>NZ_CP130434.1:0-5720000 GCF_050920615.1 Pseudomonas corrugata | reverse complement strand
TCCCATAAAACCGATCGTAGTCCGGATCGCAGTCTGCAACTCGACTGCGTGAAGTCGGAATCGCTAGTAATCGCGAATCAGAATGTCGCGGTGAATACGTTCCCGGGCCTTGTACACACCGCCCGTCACACCATGGGAGTGGGTTGCACCAGAAGTAGCTAGTCTAACCTTCGGGGGGACGGTTACCACGGTGTGATTCATGACTGGGGTGAAGTCGTAACAAGGTAGCCGTAGGGGAACCTGCGGCTGGATCACCTCCTTAATCGACGACAGCAGCTGCTCCATGAGCTCCCACACGAATTGCTTGATTCATTGAAGAAGACGATTGGGTCTGTAGCTCAGTTGGTTAGAGCGCACCCCTGATAAGGGTGAGGTCGGCAGTTCGAATCTGCCCAGACCCACCAATTACTGGTGCACCCTGTAGCGATACGGGGCCATAGCTCAGCTGGGAGAGCGCCTGCCTTGCACGCAGGAGGTCAGCGGTTCGATCCCGCTTGGCTCCACCATTACCGATTGGTGACCCTCGTTTAAAGCTTAGAAATGAGCATTCCATCGACGCGATGATGAATGTTGATTTCTAGTCTTTTGATTAGATCGTTCTTTAAAAATTTGGGTATGTGATAGAAAGATAGACTGAACGTTACTTTCACTGGTAACGGATCAGGCTAAGGTAAAATTTGTGAGTTGCTCTCATGAGCAAGATCGAATTTTCGGCGAATGTCGTCTTCACAGTATAACCAGATTGCTTGGGGTTATATGGTCAAGTGAAGAAGCGCATACGGTGGATGCCTTGGCAGTCAGAGGCGATGAAAGACGTGGTAGCCTGCGAAAAGCTTCGGGGAGTCGGCAAACAGACTGTGATCCGGAGATGTCTGAATGGGGGAACCCAGCCATCACAAGATGGTTATCTTGCACTGAATACATAGGTGCAAGAGGCGAACCAGGGGAACTGAAACATCTAAGTACCCTGAGGAAAAGAAATCAACCGAGATTCCCTTAGTAGTGGCGAGCGAACGGGGACTAGCCCTTAAGCTTCTTTGATTTTAGCGGAACGCTCTGGAAAGTGCGGCCATAGTGGGTGATAGCCCTGTACGCGAAAGGATCTTAGAAGTGAAATCGAGTAGGACGGAGCACGAGAAACTTTGTCTGAATATGGGGGGACCATCCTCCAAGGCTAAATACTACTGACTGACCGATAGTGAACTAGTACCGTGAGGGAAAGGCGAAAAGAACCCCGGAGAGGGGAGTGAAATAGATCCTGAAACCGTATGCGTACAAGCAGTGGGAGCAGACTTTGTTCTGTGACTGCGTACCTTTTGTATAATGGGTCAGCGACTTATTTTCAGTGGCGAGCTTAACCGAATAGGGGAGGCGTAGCGAAAGCGAGTCTTAATAGGGCGTCTAGTCGCTGGGAATAGACCCGAAACCGGGCGATCTATCCATGGGCAGGTTGAAGGTTAGGTAACACTGACTGGAGGACCGAACCGACTACCGTTGAAAAGTTAGCGGATGACCTGTGGATCGGAGTGAAAGGCTAATCAAGCTCGGAGATAGCTGGTTCTCCTCGAAAGCTATTTAGGTAGCGCCTCATGTATCACTGTAGGGGGTAGAGCACTGTTTCGGCTAGGGGGTCATCCCGACTTACCAAACCGATGCAAACTCCGAATACCTACAAGTGCCGAGCATGGGAGACACACGGCGGGTGCTAACGTCCGTCGTGAAAAGGGAAACAACCCAGACCGTCAGCTAAGGTCCCAAAGTTATGGTTAAGTGGGAAACGATGTGGGAAGGCTTAGACAGCTAGGAGGTTGGCTTAGAAGCAGCCACCCTTTAAAGAAAGCGTAATAGCTCACTAGTCGAGTCGGCCTGCGCGGAAGATGTAACGGGGCTCAAACCATACACCGAAGCTACGGGTATCACGTAAGTGATGCGGTAGAGGAGCGTTCTGTAAGCCTGTGAAGGTGAGTTGAGAAGCTTGCTGGAGGTATCAGAAGTGCGAATGCTGACATGAGTAACGACAATGGGTGTGAAAAACACCCACGCCGAAAGACCAAGGTTTCCTGCGCAACGTTAATCGACGCAGGGTTAGTCGGTCCCTAAGGCGAGGCTGAAAAGCGTAGTCGATGGAAAACAGGTTAATATTCCTGTACTTCTGGTTATTGCGATGGAGGGACGGAGAAGGCTAGGCCAGCTTGGCGTTGGTTGTCCAAGTTTAAGGTGGTAGGCTGAGATCTTAGGTAAATCCGGGATCTTAAGGCCGAGAGCTGATGACGAGTTACCCTTTGGGTGACGAAGTGGTTGATGCCATGCTTCCAAGAAAAGCTTCTAAGCTTCAGATAACCAGGAACCGTACCCCAAACCGACACAGGTGGTTGGGTAGAGAATACCAAGGCGCTTGAGAGAACTCGGGTGAAGGAACTAGGCAAAATGGCACCGTAACTTCGGGAGAAGGTGCGCCGGTGAGGGTGAAGCACTTGCTGCGTAAGCCCACGCCGGTCGAAGATACCAGGCCGCTGCGACTGTTTATTAAAAACACAGCACTCTGCAAACACGAAAGTGGACGTATAGGGTGTGACGCCTGCCCGGTGCCGGAAGGTTAATTGATGGGGTTAGCTAACGCGAAGCTCTTGATCGAAGCCCCGGTAAACGGCGGCCGTAACTATAACGGTCCTAAGGTAGCGAAATTCCTTGTCGGGTAAGTTCCGACCTGCACGAATGGCGTAACGATGGCGGCGCTGTCTCCACCCGAGACTCAGTGAAATTGAAATCGCTGTGAAGATGCAGTGTATCCGCGGCTAGACGGAAAGACCCCGTGAACCTTTACTATAGCTTTGCACTGGACTTTGAATTTGCTTGTGTAGGATAGGTGGGAGGCTTTGAAGCGTGGACGCCAGTCTGCGTGGAGCCATCCTTGAAATACCACCCTGGCAACTTTGAGGTTCTAACTCAGGTCCGTTATCCGGATCGAGGACAGTGTATGGTGGGTAGTTTGACTGGGGCGGTCTCCTCCTAAAGAGTAACGGAGGAGTACGAAGGTGCGCTCAGACCGGTCGGAAATCGGTCGTAGAGTATAAAGGCAAAAGCGCGCTTGACTGCGAGACAGACACGTCGAGCAGGTACGAAAGTAGGTCTTAGTGATCCGGTGGTTCTGTATGGAAGGGCCATCGCTCAACGGATAAAAGGTACTCCGGGGATAACAGGCTGATACCGCCCAAGAGTTCATATCGACGGCGGTGTTTGGCACCTCGATGTCGGCTCATCACATCCTGGGGCTGAAGCCGGTCCCAAGGGTATGGCTGTTCGCCATTTAAAGTGGTACGCGAGCTGGGTTTAGAACGTCGTGAGACAGTTCGGTCCCTATCTGCCGTGGACGTTTGAGATTTGAGAGGGGCTGCTCCTAGTACGAGAGGACCGGAGTGGACGAACCTCTGGTGTTCCGGTTGTCACGCCAGTGGCATTGCCGGGTAGCTATGTTCGGAAAAGATAACCGCTGAAAGCATCTAAGCGGGAAACTTGCCTCAAGATGAGATCTCACTGGAGCCTTGAGCTCCCTGAAGGGCCGTCGAAGACTACGACGTTGATAGGCAGGGTGTGTAAGCGCTGTGAGGCGTTGAGCTAACCTGTACTAATTGCCCGTGAGGCTTGACCATATAACACCCAAGCAATTTGCTTGCTCCGAGCTGAAAAGCACAGGGCGCCAGATTGCGGTGTGTGAAGACGAAACGAACCGAAAGTTCGAACTGACTCAGCAGCAACACACAAACTATCGCATACCCATTCGCTGGAACGTTGCCCATGCAACGCGCTGGCTACAGAATTTCTTGACGACCATAGAGCGTTGGAACCACCTGATCCCATCCCGAACTCAGAAGTGAAACGATGCATCGCCGATGGTAGTGTGGGGTTTCCCCATGTGAGAGTAGGTCATCGTCAAGATTAAATTCCGAAACCCCTATCTGCTGACGCAGGTAGGGGTTTTGTTTTTGCCCGCAGGAAAGCCCGCGAAAGCTCGCAATAAATTTGCACAGTTATTTTTGAGCTGGAGCACTAGAATACCCCCACCTCAGTTGAGCCAGAGTTGTTTATGCCCGACCCGCTGGACACCCATCGGTTGTCAGAACTGCCTTTAGACAAACTGGTAGCATGCCATGAGTGCGACCTGTTGATGCGCAAGCCTCGATTGTCCCATGGCGAAAAAGCCGAATGCCCCCGTTGTGGATATGAGCTCTACGCCCACCGGCCCAATGTTGTCGAGCGCAGTCTCGCCTTGGTCATCGCAGCTCTGCTGCTGTACGTGCCCGCAAACTTTCTACCCATCATGCAGCTCAATCTGCTCGGTCAATCCTCCCAGGACACCGTATGGAGTGGCGTAGTCGGTCTGTTCGATAGCGGTATGCAAGGCATTGCGGTGGTGGTGTTTCTGTGCAGCATGGGTGTACCGCTGCTCAAGCTGCTTTGTCAGCTGGCTGTATTGTTGACCATTCGCTGGAAGGTCGGCCGTAGCTACGGCCTGCTGTTGTATCGCGTTTATCACCACCTGCGAGATTGGGGGATGCTTGAGGTCTATCTCATGGGCGTGTTGGTAGCTATCGTCAAGTTGGCGGACATGGCCGCCATCACCGTGGGCCTTGGGTTGGTGTGTTTCATCAGTTTGCTGCTGGTTCAGGTCTGGTTGGAGGTGGTGATGTCACCACATCAGATCTGGCAAGCGTTATCAGGAGAGGATGCCCATGCGGGCGATTGATGCAGGCATTCTGATCTGTACCGAATGCCATGAATTGAATCGGCTGGATGCCGACGCCGACGAACAAGCCTGTACCCGATGCGGAGCGCGGATACATCCCCGTCGCCCCAACAGCTTGATGCGTACCTGGGCACTGCTGATCACCGCCGCCATTCTCTACATCCCGGCCAATATCCTACCGATCATGACGATCAACTCGCTGGGCCATGGTGCCCCCAGTACCATCATGGCCGGTGTCATCGAGCTGGTGCAGCACGGCATGATCCCGATTGCGGCCGTGGTGTTCATCGCCAGTATCCTGGTACCTACCTTCAAACTGGTGGGTATTGCCTTGCTGTTGTTTTCCGTTCAGCGGCACCAGCCCATGTCTGCAAGGCAGCGCATCCTTATGTATCGTTTCATCGAGTTCATTGGCCGCTGGTCGATGCTGGATATTTTCGTTATCGCGATTCTGGTGGCGGTAGTGAATTTCGGACGACTCGCCAGTGTCGAAGCCGGTCTCGGCGCGATTGCTTTTGCCAGCGTAGTGATTTTGACAATGATTGCCGCAGTAACCTTCGATCCCCGACTGATTTGGGATAACACGGAGTCGGATAACGACCATGACTGATTTGCCTACCGCTAAAACCCGACCGGCCTCGAACTGGTCGGCCATCTGGGTCTTGCCGCTGATTGCTTTGGTCATCGGGGGCTGGCTCGGCTGGCGGGCTTATAACGAGACCGGGATCGAGATCAGCGTACGCTTCGAGAGCGGCGAGGGTATTCAGGCCAACAAAACCGAGGTGGTCTATAAAGGCATGCCGGTCGGCAAAGTGAAGGCCCTCACCCTGGACGATGAAGGCAGTTCGAAAGGGGTGGTCGCGACCGTTGAGATGAACAAGGATGTGGAACAATACCTGAAGACCGGAACGCGTTTCTGGCTGGTCAAGCCGAGCGTGAGCCTGGCCGGGATCACTGGCCTGGAAACCCTGGTATCGGGTAACTACGTAGCTATCAGCCCGGGTGAAGGAGAGTCCAGCCGCAAGTTCAAGGCCTTGGCCCAAGAGCCGCCGCTGTCGGATGCCAAGCCAGGCTTGCACCTGACCATCAAGGCTGACCGGTTGGGTTCGCTGGATCGGGGCAGCCCGGTGTTCTACAAGCAGATCCAGGTTGGGCAGGTGAAGAGCTACCAGCTATCCGAAGATCAGAACACGGTGGAGATCAAGGTTTTCATCGAACCAACCTATGCCAGCCTGGTGCGTAAACACACGCGCTTCTGGAACGCCAGCGGCATCAGCATCGATGCCAATCTCTCGGGCGTCAAAGTCCGCAGCGAGTCCCTGGCGAGTATCGTTGCCGGTGGTATTGCGTTCGCCACGCCGGAGAGCCGTAAGGACAGTCCGCCCACGGATCCCAGCCTGCCGTTTCGTCTTTACGAGGACTTTGACGCCGCTGCTGCCGGTATTCGAGTGAAGGTCAAGCTCAGCGACTTTGAAGGTCTGCAGGCCGGCCGTACCCCGGTGATGTACAAAGGCATCCAGGTCGGCAGCCTGAAGAACCTCAAGATTGACTCTGACCTGTCCAGCGCTACGGCTGAACTGACCATGGACCCACTGGCCGAAGATTATCTGGTAACCGGCACTCAGTTCTGGGTCGTCAAGCCGTCGATTTCCCTGGCGGGGATCACCGGCCTGGAAGCGCTGGTCAAGGGCAACTACATTGCCGTGCGACCCGGCGACAAGGGCGCGGCCCCCCAGCGTGAGTTCGAAGCCAGGGCGAAGGCGCCGCCGCTGGACTTGCGTTCGCCCGGCCTGCATCTGGTGCTGTTGACTGAAAACCTCGGATCGCTGGAGGTCGGCAGCCCGATCCTCTACAAGCAGGTCAAGGTCGGCTCGGTACAGAGCTACCAATTCTCCCGCAAGAAAAAGCAGTTGATCGTAGGTGTGCACATCGAGAAGGAATACGAAGGGCTGGTCAACGGTTCGACGCGGTTCTGGAACGCCAGTGGCATTACCCTCACGGGAGGTCTGACGGGGGGAATCCAGGTCAAGAGTGAATCGCTGCAAAGCCTGATGGCTGGCGGTATCGCCTTCGAAACGCCGGTGCCCAATGTACCGTTGAAAAGACGTGTCCCCCGCTTCCGCCTGTTCGAGAACCGCGAAGCCGCACAACAGAACGGCACCGTGGTGACAATCAAAGTCGATCGTGCCGACGGTTTGCGCAGCGGAACACCGATTCGCTACAAAGGGTTGGATGTGGGCAAGGTCGAGGACGTTGATCTCAGTGCCGACCTGCAGTCGGTGCAGCTCACTGCCCGCATCACTGAAGTGCCGGAGCGTATCGCCCGGGTTGGCAGCCAGTTCTGGGTCGTCAAACCCGAGCTGGGGCTGATCAAGACCTCGAACCTGGAAACACTGGTGACCGGTCAGTATCTCGAAGTGCTGCCCTCGACGAAAAACCTCGGGCCGCAGAAGAACTTCGTCGCCCTTGCCAGCCCACCGGAAAGTGCCGTGCCCGAAGCCGGTTTGAGCCTGGTGTTGAGTGCTGCCCGCCGCGGCTCGTTGAAGACGGGCGTGCCAGTGACCTATCGCGAGATCACCGTGGGCAAGGTCACCGGTTATGAACTGGGCCAGACGGCGGATCGGGTGCTGATCCACATCCTGATCGAACCCAAATACGCGCCGCTGGTACGCAGTGGTACGCGATTCTGGAACACCAGCGGTTTCGACATGGACTTCGGCCTGTTCAAGGGCGCCACGGTGCGGACCGAGTCGTTGGAGACGTTGATCCAGGGGGGCGTCGCTTTTGCGACACCGGATGGCGAGAGCATGGGCAGCCCGGCGCGGCCGGAGCAGACCTTCCCGTTGTTCGATAAATACGAGGCTGAGTGGCTGACCTGGGCACCCAAGATCAAGCTCGGTAAATAGCGGGTCAAGTGGTGGCCTGTTCCGACGTCATCGCGAGCAGGCTCGCTCCCACAGGAATTTTCTGCAGGCGTTGAATAGGTGATCAAACCCGACCCCTCTGTGGGAGCGAGCCTGCTCGCGATGACAGCGCTATGGTCGCCACAAGAGTTTCAGACATCCCAATGAAAAAGGCCGCGATCCAATGGATCGCGGCCTTTTTCATTCTTCGAGACTTACCTCACACCGGATCCAGTTCCGGCTCATCGGCCTCGACATTCACCGTGGCCTTCACTACATCGTGACGGCGGATGTACTTCCAGTCCGCTTCGTCGATGTAGATACCGTTCGGGCCGCTGCCGCCTTCCAGGTCGATGGCGACGCTGGCACAGACCTGCGGTTTAACACTCGCCAGGATCGGTACGAAGCCCAGTTGCAGACTGGTTTCCAGCAGCGCTGCCTGGTTCTTTTCATCGATGTCCGCCGCTTCATCCAAGTAGTACGGCAGGCGCACGCGACCGGCCTGCTCGCGGTCCATCAAGTGCAGCAACAAGTACATGTTGGTCAGCGCCTTGATGGTCATGGTGGTGCCGTTTGACGCGGCGCCGTCGATGTCGGTGTGGATCACTGGCTGGCCGTTGACCTTGGTGATCTCGAAAGCCAGTTCGAACAGATCCTTGAGGCCGAGCTGGTTGTGGTTCGCCGCCACCAGGCGTGCCAGATATTCCTTGGCTTCTTCGTTCTTGTTGTCCTGCTCGGCGCTCTGGCTGAGGTCGAACACCGAGAGAGTCTCGCCTTCCTCGTATTGACCGGCGCTGTGGATGATCTGGTCAATGTGCTTGAGCGCTTCTTTGTTCGGTGCGAGGACGATGCGGAAGCTCTGCAGGTTGGACACCTGGCGCTTGTTGATCTCACGGTTGAACAACGCCAGTTGATGTTCGAGGCTGTCGTAGTCGCTACGGATGTTGCGCAGGGTCCGGGCGATGTCGGTCACCGCCGCACGACGGGCCTTGCCCAGCGTCAGGGCTTCGTCGGTACGGTGGGCATAGGCGTTGATCAGCAGCTGTAGGCGGCGCTCCATGTCATCTTCGCTGTCGAACTTGGCAACGCCCTTGAGGCGCACCTGTGCATACAGCGCCTCAATCTGGCCGTCGACCCGCAGCAAGCCTTGCCAGCTGTCCTGATAGTCATTGAGCAGCGGCAACAGGTTATCCATGGAGTCGTCGACCGGGTCCATGAATGGCGTGCCGAACGGCAGGTCCGCCGGCAGCAATTGACGGCGACGCAAGGCGTCGTCGAGGGTGCGCTGCTTGGCTTCCATATCGGCGATCTGTCGGCCCACCAGTTGCAACTTGGCGGACAACTGCTGGACGCGCTCGGTGAACGCGTCACTGGAGCGCTTGAGTTCGTCCTGGGCGGCTTCCATCTGTGCCAGTTGCTCAAGCTTTTCGCCTTCTTCGGCGCTCAGGGTCTGGCTGCGACGGAAGTCTTCCAAGGCCTTTTGCGCGTCCAGTACCTGCTGGTACAGCGCTTCGGTCTGGGTCTTGCTCGCCGCACGGTCGGCGGCCACGGCTTGCTGGGTCTTGAGTTGCTTGAGTTCTTTCTCCAGGCGCTCTTTCTGGTCCCGCAATGCGGCGCGGTCGGCCAGTGCTTGCAGGGCTGGCGGCTCGATGTGGGACAGGTCGATGGACAGGCCGGGTACTTCGAAGCGCTCGCCCTTGAAGCCGTCGAGGATCAGCTCCACGGATTTGACCCAGTCGCCGTTCTCATCCAGTGCTATGCCATGCTCGCCCAGCGGCAGGCTGAACAGTGCGCTATTGAACAGGCGCATCAGGCGCTCGACGTCCTGTTGCGAGAACTCCTCCCGCAGGCGGGCGTAGCTGTTGTTGTCGGCGTGATCGAGTTGCTGCTTGACCGATTTCAGACGTTTTTCCAGATCCCGCAGACGTTCCTCCAGGTCTTCGGCGCTGAACTGTCGGGACTGGGCCAGAGCGCCGGCCAGTTCGTCGTGGGCATCCTTGGCGGCGAGCAGTTGTTGCTCCAGGACTTTGACGTCATCCACCAGGGCGAAGCGATGCTTGAGCACTGACAGTTCACCGAGCCAGCGCTGGATGCCGGTGATTTCCCGCTCCAGGCGCATCAACTCCTGAGTGCTGCCGCGCTGGTCGTTCTGCAGCGAATCCTGCTCGTTTCGGTAGTGTTCGGCCTGGATGGTCAGCTCTTCCTTGCGTGCACCGGCGTAGTCCGACCAGGTGCCCAGCAACGAGTCGAGCAGTGGCGACAGGCGATGCAATTTGCCGCGCAGGATATCGCGCTGCTTCACGCCATTGGCCAGGGCTTCCACCAACGGGCCTGCGGCCACCAGGGAGTTGTAGTCCTGCTCCATGCGTCGTACGTCGCGGAAGGCTTCTTCGCACGCGGCGATGTAATCCACGCTACCGGAACGCAGGCTGTGCTCGAAGGCGTCGAGGAACAGCTGCTTGAGCTTGGCCGCGGTGATTTCGCGCATGTGCAGCAGGTTGATGAACAGCGCTCGGAAAGTCTTGAGGCTCTGCTCGCTGGTGGAGCGCAGCGGGATCAGCGTCAAGTCCAGGGGAATCGAGGTGTGGCCACCCACCAGCAGGCGCCGCAGTTCATCAGGCTTGAGTTCGTAAGCCTTGAGGCCTTCGCGCTCCAGGTTGGTGAAGAGTTCTTTCTGACGCAGGCAGGTGTCGTTTTTCTGATAATGGGCCAGGTCCAGTTTGCCGGCGTAGGCAAAGAACTGGTGGCCGAAACCGCCGCCGGGGCCGCGACCGACCACGCCGATCACGTGAGGACCGTGGGGCAGGGCGACTTCTACCAGGATGTAGCTGGTGTCCGACGCAAAGTAGAAGCGCCGGGATTGTTCCAGGCTGTACTTGCCAAAGCTCATGTCTGACATGCGCGCCAGGATCGGGAACTGCAAGGCGTTGATCGAGGCGGATTTACCGAGGTTGTTCGCGCCATACACCGACAGCGGTTCTTCCAGCGGGAACAGCCCGAGGCTGTAGCCGGCGGTGTTCAAAAGGGCGAAGCGGCGGATGCCGTAGCGTTCCTGGCTCATGCGTCGGTCTCCTGTTCTTCGGCAATGGCGCGGGCCAGTGCGTCTTCTTCGCTTTCGTCTTCAAACGGCGCCAGGTCGAGCGGGTCGTCGGTTTGCAGCAGCTTCTCGTCACTGTCTTCGTCGATCAGTACCGGTGCCGGCAACGGCAGTACGCTGTGTACACTGGCCGCCAGGTCGCGGTCCTGCTGGACCGACAGGCAGACGTCGAGGAAACGGTGCATCGGCGGCAGGAAGCGATACACGCCGTTGTCTTCGCTGGCGAAGCCCAGTTGGGTCATGCGGCGCATGATTTTTTCTTCCAGCTCTTCCTGGGTCTGCACTTCGGCCTGGATGAACAGGTCGCGGTATTTTTCCAGCAGTGAAGGCAGTTCATCGCGGCCCAGACTGCCACCGTCGAGCACGGCAATCGGGTCGCGGCCCTGGTCGGCCAGGTGCTCGACGAGAATGAAGGTGAACAGCGCCAGGCGCTGGGCGGTCTTGTTCACTGCCGCAGCGGCCAGGTCCGGCACAAAGTAGTAGAAGCCACGGGTATCGCACACCAGTTCGAAGCCCAGGGCCTTGAACAGCGTGCGGTACTGGTCCTGGAAGTTCGACAGTTGCGCGTACAGCTCCGGGTCGCGGCGGCTGACGTGGTAACCCTTGAACAGCTCGCGAAAGATCGGCGCCAGCTGGGACAGTTCGGATAGATCAAGATGCATGGGGGATGCTCGCAGAATCCTCGGCAGCGTCGCGGGCCGAGAGCAGGGCGAAGGAGCGCAGGCTGACCTGATGCTCGTGAGTGTGGTATTCGCGGCGTTCCAGGCGCTCGCGCTTGAAGCGTTTTTCCCGCGACAGGCGCGAGAACCAGTACAACAATTCGTCGGTGGCGCCGTCTGGCTCTTGCTCCAGCAGCCAGACCATCAGGTCCGGCAGCGGCAGGGCGTCTTCGCAACGCTCGACCATCTCGCGCACGGTGCGCGGCGCCCGCGGGGCATCGCCGCCCTGGTGGGTTTTGTGGGACTTGGGGAAGCGCGCCGGTTTCGGCTCGAAACGGGCCAGGGCGTAGACATAGGCTTCAACCTGGCTGGCGCTGCCGAGGAAAGTGCTTTGCGGCCGGGTGAACAAAGGCATGGCCGCCTGCGGCACGGCATCGATGCCTTTACGACGGATGGCGGCCAGGGCCAGGGCTGCACCGCGGGTCACGGCGTTGTGACGGCGGGCCTCTTCGCGCAGTGGCAGGAGCAGTTCACGGGCATGGCGCAGGGTCAGTTGGGCGCTGGTCTGCATCTCGAGAATGCGGGCGTGGGTACGCAGCAGCATGTCGTCGTCCACCAGATGGCCGAGGCGCTGCTGCTCGGTGAGCATGCGCAACAGCACATTCTCGACCTTGCGCACGCCTTGCTCGAACGCACCGTCGGCGTTCACCAACTGGATCATCGGTTCGACATATTCGTCCCAGGTCGCCAGCACTTCAGCGTAGCGCTGGCGCAGCGGGATCTGCCGATCACTGGTCTTGGCCCGTTCGGCCACGGCCACCAGGGCCTGCTCGTCGTTGGCAAGTTTCTTCAGCACGTCCCGCACGCGCATGTCCAGCAGGCGCAACTGGCGCGCCAGGTCGTTGCCGTCGCGCACGTCGAAGGCGTCCTGGATGTAGCCGGCCAGACGTTCGAGGTGACGCAGGTAGGCTTCAATTTCCAGGCACAGGCCCAGGCGGTGTTCGCGTCGCAGGTAGGCGAGGAAGTCATGGATCTGGGCGTTCAGCTCGAAGCGGTTCGGGCTTTTCGCCACCGGCACCAGGATGTCCAGGCGGATCCACACGTCCAGCAGGTTGGTGATGTCCTGGGGCGTGCTGTCCAACTGTTGGGCGGCCAGTTGTGAACGCAATTCGTTGAGGCTCAGGGTGCCCTGGTCGAAGTGCTCGCACAAAGGTTCCAGCAATGCCCAGTGTTCAGCAAGGGCGCGCAAGACGCGCTTGGGTTCGATCATCGCAATGGCCGTCGGGTTGGCAATTAAAAGGGGCGATTGTACTGCATCGGGCCGGTTGCGATTCACCCCTGAGACGGACTGTCGTCTGTATTGCCCAACTATCGACTCATCAGGGAAGCGATCCGCGTCGAACGGCGGTAGAATCCCTCCCACCTTCAGTTATCCACAAGTGGCCGACCTTTGCTTATCGAGTCCCGCCGCCGCGCTTATCTGACCGCCATGCAGGTGGTCAATTGGCTGCCGCGCACCGAATTGCCGTTCGCCGCCCCGTCGCGGCCCGAACTGCTGGAAATGCCCCGTCCGGCAGAGCCCGCACCGGCTGCGGCGGCGCCTGTGGCCCGGACCGTGGCCGAGCCCGCAGCGCCTGTGGCCGAACGGCCGAAAATCGAAGTCCCACGGCCAAGCCTTGCCTCGACCCGCACCGGCGCCAAGCCGGTGGAGGACGCTCCAGAGGTACCGGCCCCGGCCAGGGTCGCCCCGGTCCCGCCACCGCGTTTCGCCCTGCAGTTGTTGCGTGCCGGACGATGCCTGTTGCTGGTAGAGCTGCCCACCGGCGAACCGTTCCAGAGCCGCGACCCCGCGTACCTGCTGCTCAAGGACATGTTGCGCGCCGCCGGCCTGCCGGACAGTCCGCAGATAGTGGGTGAACCGGTACGCTGGCCGCTGTTGTCCCGCGGGACGATGGACCAGGGGCCGGAAGCTGCACGGGATTTCGTCCAGGGTTTTGTATCGGCGCGGCTCGAAGATGCGCCCTGCGCGTGCCTGTGGTTGATCGGCCTGCCGGCGGTGAAGTTTGCCGGCGAAGCGGACGCGCAAGCGTTCAATCGTGAACTGCAGGTCGAAGGGCTGGGATCGGCCTGGGCATTACCGGGTCTGGAATTGTTAATGGAAACGCCACGGCACAAGGCTGAAGTCTGGCAAGCCATGCGCCGGCTGATGGCGCGCTGGAAAGAATCGAATGAGTGATGCTGTTTCGTTTCGCCCGATGACCGAGGCGGACCTCGATGCTGTGCTGAAGATCGAATATGCAGCCTACAGCCATCCCTGGACCCGGGGGATATTTCTCGATGGGCTGGGCAAGTACCAGATCTGGCTGATGTTCGAAGGCCAGCAGCAGGTGGGGCATGGCGTGGTGCAGATCATTCTTGACGAGGCGCACCTGCTCAACATTACCGTCAAGCCGGAAAACCAGGGGCGGGGGCTGGGTTTGCGCCTGCTGGAGCATCTCATGTCGATTGCGTACAAGGCCGAGGCCCGGGAATGTTTCCTGGAGGTGCGCGACAGTAACCGCACGGCGTTCCGGTTGTACGAGCGCTATGGCTTCAACGAGATCGGCCGGCGGCGGGATTACTATCCGGCCGTGGGTGGACGTGAAGACGCAGTGGTCATGGCTTGTACGCTGGTGGATTGAAGCCAGCATAGAAGTCTCCTGTGGGAGCAAGGCTTGCCCGCGATAGCGATGGGTCAGTGGTCGAGCTATCGACTGTCCTGGTTTCATCGCGGGCAAGCCATGCTCCCACAGGTGTATAGGCAGCCTGGAGGGCTGCGATTCACTCAGCGCTTGCCGTCCAGTGGGTCGATATCCGCCATCTCGGCCTCGTCCAATCCATCGCCCCCGCCAATGTCATCTTCATCCACCACGCTCAGGTCCCAATCGGCCTGCTCGTCGCCGCCGGCCTCATGGGCATCCCGGGCGCCGTCTTCGCGGATGAGCGTCTCGGGGCTCATGTCATCCTCGGTGGGTTGATGATCATCCATTGAGGCGCCGGTCATGCCGGCCTCGCGAACGCGTTCACGAGGCATCAATTGTTCGCGTTCGTTTTCCGGCAGTTCGTCACCGATCTTCGCGCTGGGCTCATCTTCATCGAACTCCAGTTCATGCATCGAACCCATGCGGTCTTCGTTGTCATCAATGGGCTCCGGTTGCGCCGCATCGAAAGGACGTCGTGAATCATTCATGGCAACTCTCCTACTTTGGGCCTTACTGGATGGACCGGTAGCCGTGTCGAGAATTCCAACGGCATTATCGAAGTGACCTCGACAGCCGCTCCGATGTCAAAGTTTCGCACTGTTCTCGAGGGCAAGACAGCATGAACGAACTACAAGATCTGATTGATAACAACGCGCGCTGGGCCGATGCGATCAAGCAGGAGGATCCTGACTTCTTCTCCAAGCTGGCTCGTCAGCAAACCCCTGAATACCTGTGGATCGGCTGTTCCGATGCGCGGGTGCCGGCCAACGAGATCGTCGGCATGTTGCCGGGCGATCTGTTCGTGCACCGCAACGTGGCCAACGTGGTGCTGCACACCGACCTCAACTGCCTGTCGGTGATCCAGTACGCAGTAGACGTGCTCAAGGTCAAACACATCCTGGTCACCGGCCATTATGGCTGTGGTGGCGTGCGGGCCTCGATGCAGGATCGCCAGTTGGGTCTGATCGATGGCTGGCTGCGTTCCATTCGCGACCTGTATTACGAGCATCGCGAAGCGTTGGCGCAACTGCCGACCGAAGAAGAGCGCGTGGACCGTCTGTGCGAACTCAACGTGATTCAGCAGGTGGCCAACGTCGGCCACACCAGCATCGTGCAGAACGCCTGGCATCGCGGCCAGAAGCTGTCGATCCATGGTTGCATCTATGGCATCAAGGACGGGCGCTGGAAAAGCCTGGACACCACGATCAGCGGTTTCGAGCAGTTGCCGCCGCAGTATCGCTTGCGTCCGGTGGGCGCTCCCTGATCTGACTGGCGTCAGTCGCGGTGACAGCGGCGGCGCCAGTGTTTCAGGAACTTCATGCCCTGTTCGTTGGGCGGTTCGTCATAGCCGGTGATCCAGCCATGGCAATTGGACGAACCGCACCGACAGGCAAACTGCCGATAGAGTTTCTGTTCGGTACTGGCGTGGTCCATCGTCAGGCAGTCACCAGCGTGAATGGGCGTCAGTGCCCACAACCACAGTTCGCTCATGTCGAGAAAGACATTCGGGTTGCAGGAATGCAGCAGCAATCCGGCGAAGTGCGGGTCATACATATGTATGTCCGGCAGGATCTGCACCGTGTGCAGGCGTCGTCGGCCAACCAGCAGCCCCGATACCCTGCACATCCGCTCCATGGGGGCGAACCTTTTCCGGGCGATAACGGTATTGCCGCGTCCGTTGGGGGGGCGTAGCACTTCGAAATCACGGGCAGACGGATAACCCTGGCGGAGGCTGAGTACTTTTTCCGGGTATATGCAGTCCCGGTCCTGCGAAAAGGCTTTATCTGCAACGAAGATGGTCATGACGGTCCTTGTCGGTACAGGCCGACTTGCTGGCGTTGGCGTCCTGCCAACGGTCGTGATTGACCCGGGTAGCTTCCTCCAAGACCGGCGGGACATCTACTGTCAACTCTGACAGGCGCCAAAGGCGCTTTCCCGTGTGAGCGAGGGCTTACACAGGAAAGCGGCACTCATGGCGAGTGAGTACGCCTCGTCATCAGGCTTTGGAGGTCATACCGGCTCGGATGGCAACGGCGTGGGCACCTTCAATTGCGGCAGTTGCGACTTGATTTCAGGCGTCTCGCATTTTTTCGCCGCGTCTTCCGGCGACAGTTTGCGAATCGAGGTGTAGAACAACTCGCAGGTTTTTTCCTTTTGCGTGACTTGCCAAGTCTGCGTGCACTGGTTCAATTGGGTGGTTGGATCGCTGCTTGGCTTGCTGCCCATGCCGGCTTGCCAGCAGGCAGCGCTCAGGTCCTGGCCCATGACTTTCAAGCCTGCCGCGTCTGCCTTGGCTTCGTCGCCGCCGTAGCTTTCCGGGTCGGCGGCATACCAGATGTAGCTTGGGTGGTTGGAACCAAGGACCGGAACCTTGACGCCGGCGGCGGGGGAGATGGTCGCCAGGCCGAGCACCGCTACGGTCTGGCCGTACTGGGTCTTGATCCAGTTGCGCACGGGGGCGCCAAAGGCCACCATCGGCAGCGCGGTCCCGCCGGCGCTCTGGCTGACTTGCTTGACCATGGTGGTCTGGTAGTCGTTGAAGTAATCGTAGACTCCCTCCAGCGTCGCGCCAGCAGTGGACGGCGCCGCGATGGGGGCGATGTCGATGATGGTCTGGTAGGCCGGTGTCTGGTCGGCGGCGATGCCGTTGACCGTCAGCAGCGTGGCCCAACGATCGGTGGTGGCTGATTCCAGGTAGTCCTGGGCCTGGGTCAGGGAGTAATCCGGCGGGAAGTGCAACAGTTCGACACTCTTGCGGTTTTCCAGGGCCATGCCCAGCGGCAGGAACAAGTACCAGTTGTAGGCCCATTTCTTGTCATCGTTGAGCTTCGTGGCCCCCTTGTACGCCAGGTCGCCGGCATCGAGCAGTTTGCTCAGCGGTTGGCCATAGGCTTTCGGCACGCCGCTGATGTGGGCGTAGATTTTACCGTTGTCACGTTTGACACTGACCTTGGCGGTACTGTAGCCGTCACGTTGGACGCTTTGGGTCAGGTAATGCTCGACGGTCTGTTCCAGCGTCCAGTTGCGGAAGCAGATGACGTTGCAGTTGTTGGGGTAAGCGAAGAGGCGGGTGACGCGTTCGGTACTGCCAAGCTGTACATTGATGTCGGCCGCGTGGACAGTGGCACTGAGGGCCAGGGCGGCAAGGGGAAATACTGCAAGTCTAGACATGCTCAGATCCTTTTCAGCGTTTGAGCCCTTCGAACAGGGCGCCCCCATACTGAAACAGACCGAGCTGAAGAAAAAGTGGGCCGATGTAAATATCGGCCCTTTTTTATGGCTTTATGGCATCACTGGTGGCAAATAGACCAATGTCGTGCCCAGCGCCCATAGCAGCACCAGCACCAACGGTGTATGCACCAGCAGTTGCACGAAGGAAAAGCCGATCAAGTCCCTGGCCTTCAGCCCCAACACACCCAGCAGCGGCAGCATGTAGAAGGGATTGATGAGGTTCGGCAACGCTTCGGCGGCGTTATAGATCTGGACTGCCCAACCCAGGTGGTAATTCAGGTCACTGGCCACTTGCATTACGTAGGGGGCCTCGATGATCCACTTGCCCCCACCGGAAGGGATGAAGAAGCCCAGGACCGCCGAGTAGACCCCCATTAACAAGGCGTAAGTGTCGTGGGAGGCGATCTGTACGAAAAAGGTCGAGATGTGGTGGGCGAGCGTCTGGGCATCGCCGCCCTTGACGGTGGTCAACAGTGCGGCGATCGAGCCGTACAGCGGGAACTGGATCAGTACGCCGGTAGTGGTCGGTACCGCGCGGGCCACTGCATCGAGAAAGCTGCGCGGGCGCCAGTGCAGCAATGCGCCGAGCATCAGGAACAGGAAGTTGTAGGTATTGAGCCCCGAAATCGCGCTGATTGCCGGTTTGGTCGAAAACTCGTGGGACAGCCAGCCGGCGGCCAGCAACACCAGCGCAATAGTCAACAGCGGACTGTGTTCCAGCCATTCCCCGGGACGGGTACGGGGCTGCAGGGCCGGCATGCTGAAGCTGGGGTCGATGCCACACGCGGCGGCGTCACGGGCGCTGTTCGGGCCTGGAGCGGTCGCGTAGGCAATCAGCAGCGAAATGACGATCAGTGCCAGCAACAACATGCCGGACTGCCAGAGGAAAATGGTTTGGGTGAATGGAATGACGCCGGTGATCGACAGGATCGACGGGGGCAGGCTGGCCGGGTTGGCCTGCAACTGCGCCGCCGACGACGATAACCCCAAGGCCCACACTGCGCCGAGGCCCAGGTAAGCGGCGGCACCGGCGGCGCGATAGTCCATCTTCAGATCGGTGCGGCGAGCGAGCGCGCGCACCAGCAGGCCGCCGAAGACCAGCGACAAGCCCCAGTTGAGCAGCGAGGCGACCATGGAAATCAGCGCCACCCAGGCCACCGCGGATCGCCCATTCTTTGGGATGCGTGCCAGGCGATCGATCAACCTGACGGCGGGAGGCGAACTGGCGACCACGTAGCCACCGATGACGACGAAGGCCATTTGCATGGTGAACGGGATCAGGCTCCAGAAACCATCGCCGAACGCCATGGCGGCGGCCGTAGGCGTGGCGCCGATGAGCTGCGTCGCCAGCGCGACCACCAGCACCGCCAACGCGGCAAAGACCCAGGAGTCGGGAAACCAGCGTTCGGCAAAACTGGAGCAGCGCAAGGCGAAGCGGGCGGAGCGGCTGTCTTGGATGTCGGTGGTCACGGTGATTACCTCGATTCTTATGATTGATTTTATGGGTACGGGTATCTGGAGCGGCGAGGCCCCGACAACGGTAGAACAATTCACTGACCGTGAAAGATGGACCAGGGTTCGCCAGCGTCCTGGAAAACGCCGGGTCGACCAATGGCACTCTTCAGAAAAAAGTCGCCGCGCCGATGGCATGAGAACAGCTTGTCAATTCTCCTGCCAATCGGAGCATGTCTATGTTCAATCAACGCTTGAAGCAGGAGCTGACGGCCCTGCGCCAAGAACTGTCCAGCCTCATGCAAGTGAAGGAAAGCCTGGACCGCGAAATGCTGGCGCTGACCCTCGATGCCGACGGACGGGTGCAGACGGTCAACCAGAAATTTCTCGATGAAATGCACTACCAGAGCCAGGACCTCATTGGTCGGGCTGTAGAAGATCTGGTGCCGGCCTACTTGAAGTCCAATGAATTCCAGATTCGCTTCAAGTCGGGATTGACCCGTGGCGAGCATTTCTCTGGTGCCGTGCGCCTGCTTCGCGGCAACGGCAAGGAAGCCTGGTTGCGTTCGATCCTTCAGCCCGTGAAAGGGGCAGATGGACGAGTCCGTTATTTCTCGATGTACTCCAATGACCTGACCCGCACCATTGAAGGTTCTCGTGAGCATGAAAACCTCATTGGTGCGTTGGTGCGTTCAACGGCGGTGATCGAATTTGACCTGGATGGTCACGTACTGACAGCCAATGATCGGTTTCTCAACGCCATGGGCTATAGTCTGGCGCAGGTCAAGGGCAAGCATCACCGCACATTCTGTGAGCCGGAGGAATACAACAGCCCTGCCTACCAGCAGTTCTGGAAGCGCTTGAACAGTGGTGAGTTCGTCGCCGGCCGTTTCAAGCGCCTCGACAGCAGTGGCCGTGAAGTGTGGCTGGAGGCTTCCTACAACCCGGTGGTCGACGCCAATGACCGACTGTACAAAGTGGTGAAGTTCGCCACGAACATCACCGATCAGGTCAACCAGGAAAAGGCCGTCGCCGAGGCTGCCAACATCGCCTACAGCACCTCGTTGCAAACCGACAACAGTGCCCAGCGCGGCACCACTGTGGTGACCCAGGCCGTAGACGTGATGCGTGACCTGGCCCGACACATGCAAAATGCCGGCGAAGGTATCGAAGCGCTGAACGAGCAATCCATGGTGATTGGCACGATCGTCAAGACCATCAGCGGCATCGCTGAACAAACCAACCTGCTGGCACTCAACGCGGCTATCGAAGCCGCCCGGGCCGGCGAACAGGGCCGAGGCTTTGCAGTGGTGGCCGATGAAGTGCGGCAACTGGCGTCCCGTACCAGTCAGGCCACCGATGAAATCGTCGGCGTGGTTCGCCAGAACCAGGACATGGCGCGCAATGCCGTGTCGTTGATGACAGACGGCCAACACCAGGCCGAACAGGGCCTGGCCCTGGCTGCCGAGGCGGGGACAGTGATCGTCGAGATCCAGGATGGGGCGAGGAAGGTGGTCGATGCCGTGAGCCAGTTCGCCAATCAACTGTCGACTTGATTCTGCTGTTATTGTTTTTTACATATTAATTATTGTTTTGCGATAATTTCATATCTAAGGTTGGCGCTCCCATACTCTACTGGAGCCCTGACATGTGTTCGAATCGTCTTGCCCTGTACAGCCAGCGCATGGCTGTCATCACGCTGGTTTTCATTGTCGCGATGATGGCAGTCAACGCTGCTGCCTGGCTGCTTCCTGATATTGCGTCAAAATACGGCCTGGGTTTTTCCCTGACCGAGCGGCAGTTGTCCAGTTTGCCCGGCGGGGCAATGGCGTTGACTGGCTGGCAACGTCTAGGTGGGATTCTTTTGTCCAGCGTGCCTCTGTTGGCGCTGGCGGCCGGGTTGGTCAACCTGCGGCAGCTCTTCAGGCGTTATGCCCAAGGGCAGTATTTCTCCAGAGAAGCAGCGGTTTACCTGGGAAACTCGGGTCGCGCAGTGGCGCTGTGGGTGTTGCTGGATTTTCTGTGCGAGCCGTTTCTCAGCTTGCTGGTCACGATCAACGCGCCGGTTGGCGAGCGACTACTGACTATAAGCATCACCGCCCCGTCCTTCGTCGCCTTGTTCCTGGCCGCCTGTATCGCGATCATCGCCCGGATATTGTCCCAGGCGAGTGAAGTCGACTCAGAAAACAGATCTTTCGTGTGAGGAACTCATGCCTATCGTTATCCAACTGGATGTGATGCTGGCGATGCGCAAGGTCAAATCCAAGGATCTTGCCGCCGCAATCGGCATCACGGAAGCCAACCTCTCCCTGTTGAAGCAGGGAAAGGTCAAGGGCATACGCCTGGCGACGCTCGAGGCCATATGCAGTCACCTGCAGTGTCAGCCCGCCGATCTGTTGATTTATCAGCCTGAGGGTGAACAGTCATGAGCGAGTCAGGTATCTGCTCAGTCCCCCAGCGCCTCGCCCTCACGCCGAGGGTCCGCCCCCCCGGCGAGTGAGGTTTTCCCTTGCGCGTCACGCACCCGGACAATCGCCTGGGTGCCGCTGGTCATGTCGATCTCGCTGACCGTGTGACCCTTATCTTTCAGCACCTGGATCAACGCGGGACTGAATTGCCCCTTTTCCAGCTCGGTGGGGCCATTGCGGCTGCCGAAGTTGGGCAGGTTGATGGCCGTTTGCGGGTCCAGGTTCCAGTCCAGCAGGCCAACCACCGATTTGACTACATATTCGATGATCTGCGACCCCCCCGGCGAGCCGACAGCGGCCAGCAGCTCACCGTTCTGACGGTCGAAAATCAGCGTCGGTGCCATGGATGAACGTGGGCGCTTGCCGGGTTCGACGCGATTGGCGACTTTTTGTCCATTCTCTTCGGGGATGAAAGAGAAGTCGGTCATCTGGTTGTTGAGCATGAAACCCTGGACCATCAGATGTGAGCCGAATGCCGATTCCACCGTGGTTGTCATGGACACGGCGCCGCCCTGGTCGTCCACCGCCACCACTTGCGAGGTGGAGATACGTAGCGGCGAACGGTCCGGCGCGTAGGCCACCTGGATGCCTGGTGGCGTACCGGGTTTAGCGACGCCCATGCTGCGCGGGCCGATCAGATTGGCGCGGCTGGCCAGGTACCCGGGGTCGACCAGACCCTTGACTGGCACAGGGACGAAGTCCGAATCGGCGACATACTGGGCGCGGTCGGCGTAGGCCAGGCGTTCGGCTTCTGCGATCAGGTGCACGGCTTCCGGCGCGGGCTCGAGGCCAGCGGGGTTGTCGCTCTTGATGGGTTTCAAAGGGGCGAGGGCGGTGTGGCTGTCGCGCTGCTCCAAAGCCTGCAAGGTCCCGAGAGTCTGCGCTACGGCGATTGCGCCAGAAGAGGGCGGGGCCATGCCGCAGAGCTGCCAACGCCTGTAGTCGGTGCACAACGGTGCACGCTCCTTGGCGGCGTAGCCTTTCAGGTCGTTCAGCGAAAGGCTGCCGGGGTTGGCGTGGCCCTGCACCTTGGCGACGATTTCCCGGGCCACCGGTCCTTCGTACAACGCATCGGGACCTTCGTTGGCGATGCGCTTGAGCACGCCGGCCAATGCCGGATTTTTCAGCAACGTGCCGACAGCTTTCGGACTGCCGTCGGTGTTCAGGAAGTAAGCGGCCATGTCTGGCGAGCCTGGCAGGGACGGGTCGCCGGCAATGATTGAGTGCAACCGGGGCGAGATTGGGAAACCTTGCTCCGCCAGCTTGATGGCCGGATCGAACAGCGTTGCCCATTTCAAGCGCCCGTGTTTTCGGTGGGCCAGTTCCAACGCACGCAATACACCGGGTGTGCCGACCGAGCGGCCACCGATCTGTGCGGCGGTAAACGGCATGGGTTTGCCATCGGCCTGTAGGAACAGTCGCTCAGTAGCGCCGGCCGGAGCGGTTTCACGTCCGTCGTACGTACGCACGGCCTTGCCATCCCACAGCACGATGAATGCTCCTCCGCCGATGCCGGATGACTGCGGTTCCACCAGGGTCAAAACCGCCTGCATCGCAATCGCCGCGTCAATGGCTGAGCCCCCACGGCGCAACATTTCCCGCCCGGCCTCGGCCGCCAACGGGTTGGCTGCGGCGGCCATGTGTTTGTCGGCATGGCGGACCTGCAGATCTGTACGGTAGCCGGAGGTGATTTCTGGTGCGGCGGGTAATGCGGGTGTGGAGGAGGAAGGTGGAGCCTTACAGGCAACGAGGGTGAGGGCGACAGCCAGCAACGAAACGGCTGACAGGCGATGAAGGTTCGGTCTGAGGTCTGTAAGCACGTGTTGCTCCATCCGTGGCATGGGATATAGAGTCGGACTGTAGCGATGCGAGACGCAGGGTGCAAACCGACGGGGAACCTGCTTCTGAGCAGTACCGCCCGAAAACAGGATCGACCCGCATCATGGAGGAATTACCGATGAAGCTGATTGGCATGCTGGATTCCCCCTATGTTCGCCGCGTGGCCATCTCGCTTGATCTGATGGGGGTCTCGTTCGAGCATGTCGCACTGTCGGTATTCGGTTCGTTCGAGGCGTTCCGTGCGATCAATCCGGTGGTAAAAGCCCCCAGCCTGGTGCTGGATGACGGTAACGTGTTGATGGATTCGACGCTAATCATCGACTACTTCGAGACGCAGGCCTGCGCTGACAAGAAGTTGATGCCACAACAGGCCATGCCCCTGGTCGCTTCGCTGCAGGTGCTGGGATTGGCGCTGGCTGCTTGCGAAAAGACCGTGCAGATTGTCTATGAACGCCAGTTACGCCCAGAGGAAAAACGTCATCAGCCTTGGCTGGACCGGGTTGTCGGGCAGTTGCTGGCGGCCTGCCGGGAATGGGAAACCCGGCTGGCGTGCATGCAGCCGGCTATGCGGGACAGGCCGGATCAGGCCGCCATTACCAGCGCAGTCGCCTGGTCCTTCATTCAACTGATGATTGCCGATGTCGTCAGGGCAGATGATTTTCCTGAGTTGCATGCTCATGCGGCACGGTTGGAAGAGACCAAATTGTTCAAGCGATACCCCCAGGCTTGAGGGGGCAATAACGCACTTGACGCCCCCCCAGGATGGGCCCCAGGGGCGCCGACGGCTTGGCTCGGAAGTGAGCCATGGCCACAATTGAAATGCACCTGCTCTGGCCTGCTTATCTACTCATTTGATCTTAACGACGACCTTACCTTTCGCTCGACCTTGGCCCAGATAATCAAGTGCTTCCTTCGCTTGCTCGAAAGCAAAGACCCGATCAATCACAGGCTTGATGCGCTCGGATTTGACCAGCCTGCCAATTTCATTGAGTTGAGTGCCGTCCGGGCGAACGAACAGGAACGAATAGGTCACGTGGTTTTTTTTCGCCAGAGCGATGATCTTGCGGCTCATCAGGCCGAAGACGAACGAGAGGAGAACGTTCAGCCGCCGGGCTTTGGCAAAGGCTTTGTCCAGGGGACCGACCAGTGAAACAATTTTGCCGCCCGGCTTGAGAATGCCAACAGACTTTTCAAGTGCGTCCCCTCGGGTGGTGCCGAGGACCACATCGCACCCACTGAGCACCTGCTCAAATGCCTGTTTCTTGTAATCGACCACTTCGTCTGCGCCCAGGCTACGTACCAGCTCGATGTTTGCGGTGCTGGTCGTGGTAGCTACCTTGGCCCCCAGATGTTTTGCCAGTTGGATCGCGAAGGTACCAATACCTCCTGACCCTGCCGGGACGAAGAGTTTCTGGCCGGCCTTGAGGTGGGCGCGCTCTTTCAACGCTTGCCAGGAGGTCAGCCCCACCATTGGCAGGGATGCGGCTTGCACGAAATCCAGGTTCTCGGGCTTCAATGCGGCAACCGCCGCGGGTACGACTGCAAACTCGGCGATTGAACCGGTGCCAAGGTCAAAGAGACTGGCAAATATCGCATCCCCCGCCTTGAAGCGAGTGACCGCGCTGCCGACTTCAATGACCACGCCCGCGAGATCGCTGCCCATGACGGCCGGCAATTCGAACTTCAGGACAGGCTTGAAAATCCCGGTTGGGATCATGTTGTCGATCGGGTTCACCCCGGCTGCGTAGACTTCGACCAGCAGCTCATCGGACGCGATCGTCGGGCGGGCAACTTGCTCAAACCCGATTTGCGGCGACTTGCCATAGCGTTTGAAGGTGAGTGCTTTCATATTGCGCTGATTCCGATGTGGATAGGCCGCTGCCATTTCGCTCCCCCACGGCATGGCCGCAGGGAAGCTTTGCGTTCATTGCGTCGGCTGAACGAGGGCCATGACATTCAGGCTTTCGGTTGATAGCGCTCAGCGGCGTGGGCCTGGCGAATCTCTGACAGCAACCCCTGTCGCGCTTGATCCAGAGCCGTCCAGCGAGCCTCGGTGTGTAACGGCGGGATGGTGACCAGCTCGCGGCGATCAAAACCGACCAGCGCTGCATCGACCAACTCTTCGACATCCATCACTTCGCTCAGTGAATTGACGTCGATCCCTGCGCGCTCCCAAATTTCGGTGCGGGTTGCTGCTGGTAATACTGCCTGGACATAGACTCCCATGGGCGACAGCTCCAGGTGCAGCCCTTGGGACAGGAACAGTACGAACGCCTTCGTAGCGCCATACACCGACATGCCGAATTCCGGCGCAAGACCCACCACCGATCCCAGGTTGACGATAGAACCCGCACCGGACTGTGCAAAGCGTGGAGCTACCGCAGCGGCGAGACGCGTCAGGGCAACGACGTTGAGTGAGACAAGGCGGTCGATCGCCCCGGCGTTCTGTTGAACGAAGGCACCGGATTGAGCCAGTCCTGCGTTGTTGATCAGTACGCCGATGCGCGAGTCATCACGCAGGCGGGTTTCGACTGCACTGAGATCGGCAGGGTCGGTCAAGTCAGCTTGCACAACATCAACTGCGATGCCGTGTTCTGCTTGGAGGCGGGCGGCCAGCGCATCCAGGCGTTCCTTGTCCCGGGCGACAAGGACAAGGTCATGGCCGCGTTCGGCAAGGCGTTTGGCATAGGTGGCGCCGATGCCGGTAGAGGCACCTGTGATCAGAACAGTCGCAAGCGTTGTCATGTCGGAATTCCTGAGGGCGTGTTGTGCAAGAAGATGAATTGGGAGGCTTCAACCAGCGATTGTCGGGTAGTCGGTGTAGCCTTCGGCACCGCCACCGTAGAGCGTGGTACCGTCGAGAGGTGTCAGCGGTGCAGCGGTTTTCAAGCGTTCAACCAGGTCTGGGTTACTGATGAACGGACGGCCGAAGGCAATCAGATCTGCCTTGTCCTCATTGAGTGCAGCGGTAGCCAATTGCAGGTCGTAGCCGTTATTGGCCAAGTAGGTCTGCTTGAATCGCTGACGCAATGCGTCGTAGTTGAACGGTGCTACATCGCGTGGGCCGCCAGTGGCGCCTTCCACTACGTGCAGCAAGACGATCCCCAGCGCATTGAGCTGCTCGACGATGTATTCGTACTGAGGTTGCGGGGCGCTGCTGGAGACGCCATTGGCCGGGGAGACCGGCGAAATCCGCACGCCGGTGCGCTCGGCACCGATTTCGTCGACCACTGCCGCGACGACCTCGAGCAGCAGACGCGCGCGGTTCTCTATCGAGCCGCCGTAGGCATCCGTGCGCTGGTTGGCATTGTCTTTGATGAACTGGTCAAGCAGATAGCCGTTGGCTCCGTGGATCTCGACGCCGTCGAAGCCCGCGGCAATGGCGTTCGCCGCCGCTTGGCGAAAGTCGTTGACGATGCCTGGCAGCTCGCTCGATTGCAGGGCGCGAGGCTCCGATACGTCGGTGAAACCGTTGTTGACGAATGTTTTCGTCTGCGCCCGGATTGCAGACGGCGCCACGGGTGCTGCGCCATCCGGTTGCAGATCGACATGCGAAACACGGCCAACATGCCAAAGCTGCACAAAGATACGTCCACCTGCAGCATGCACCGCGTCGGTCACCGTCCGCCAGCCGGTGATCTGCTCATGCGTGTACAGCCCCGGGGTGTCTTGGTATCCCTGTGCCTGCGCTGATATCTGGGTGGCTTCAGTGATGATCAGGCCGGCCGAGGCGCGTTGAGCGTAATAGGTCGCGCTCAAATCGCTCGGGACTAGGCCTGCGGCTGCGCGGTTACGGGTCAGCGGCGCCATCACGATGCGATTGGAGAGCGTCAAGTCACCCAGTAGATAGGGTTCGAAAAGCGATTTCTCAGACATGATTTCCGGCTTCTGGTGTGGGATTGGCCTCAATGATTGCGATCGAACTCTAAAATGTCAATGTTTTGATGTTGAATGACATCAATGTATACTGGCGGCTAGTTGGACAACGCTTGGATGGACAATGAAAGTCACGAAGAAACAGGCGCAGGCTAATCGCGCGCATATTGTTGAAACCGCCTCCGCGCTCTTTCGGGAGCGCGGCTATGATGGCGTTGGCATCGCGGATCTGATGGCCGCTGCCGGATTTACCCAAGGAGGCTTTTACAAGCACTTCCGCTCCAAGTCCGATCTGATGGCTGAATCGTCGGCTTGCGGTATTACGCAATCTGCGGAGCTCACTGCCGGCGCCTCGGTACAAGAGTTTGTGCGTGCCTATCTCTCACGCGAGCACCGCGATAACCGCGCCACAGGCTGCACGCTGGCGGCGTTGTGCGCGGATGCGGCTCGTAAGGACGAGGAGGTCCGCGCCATCTTTGCGGCAGGTATCGAGACCCAACTGGCGGTGTTGCGTGGAGAAGGTAACTTGAGTCCTGAGGCCGTTGAGAAGGCTCGTGCAACGCATCTGGCGATAATGGCCCAGGCACTCGGCGCCATTGTGATGTCCCGCGCCTGTCCCGACGGCTCTTCATTGGCTGATGAAATTCTCGAGGCCTGCCAGGTCGCGATTCTCAAATCTGTGACGTCGTCGGAAACCGGGGCAGACAAGCTGCAACATGAGAACTGAGGCGAGTTGAGCGCCACTCATCCATTCGGAGAAATGTGCTTCGGGGGCTGACAGAAAGGCCTTTCGAGCCAGGCAATCGTGGCGGTATCCGCCATGATGTTTTTTTCGCGCATAAAAAAACGGCTTATCTTTCGATAAGCCGTTTTTAGTACTTGGTGGCTACACAGGGACTTGAACCCCGGACCCCAGCATTATGAATGCTATGCTCTAACCAACTGAGCTATGTAGCCAAGTGGCGCGCATTATTCGCCGGTAACGAGGAAGTGTCAAGCGTAAATCTGAAATATTTCTCTGCGCTTTCAACCGCTTATCCATCCTCGCCACAAATGCCTGTCAACCGAGTTGAAATCTCCCTGTATTCGCACTCAGTGCCTGACTTCCCTGGCTCAGGGTATCGGCCGCCAGGTTCACCGCCCGAGCGCCATCCAGCAAGCGCATGGCGGCTTGATCGACCTGCTGGATATTGCCGCTGACCTCGTCGGCCGTGCTGGCCTGTTCGTCCACTGCGGTGGCGATCTGCGCCAGGGTATCGGTCACGCTTTGCACGGCGCTGGCGATTTCCCCCAGGCGCTCGCCCAGGCTGGTGACGGCTTGGGCATCGGTCTGTGCCTGCTCGCAGGCGGCTTCCATCAGGCTGACAGCTTCATTGACCGTCGCGCGCAGGCTGTCGACCGTGCCTGCAATCTGCTGGGTGGAGGACTGGGTACGCTGCGACAGGCTGCGGACCTCATCGGCAACCACCGCGAAACCGCGGCCCTGTTCCCCGGCGCGGGCCGCTTCGATGGCGGCGTTGAGCGCCAGCAGGTTGGTCTGCTCGGCCACGCCACGGATGGTGTCGACCACCAACTGGATCTGTTGCCCCTGTTCGCTTACCCGGCCCAGGGCGGCGGCTGTTTCGTTGAGGCGTTGGTTGAGTTGCTGGATGCTCGCGGTCGTGCGTTGGCTGTCACGGCTGCTGTCGGCGGCGATGCGTCGGGTCTGCTGGGCGCTGTCGGACGCCTGTTCACAGCTTTTTGCCACGCCTTGAGAGGTTGCGGCCAGTTGCGTTGCGGCGGCAGCGATTTGGCTGATCTGCATCTGTTGGGCTTCGACTTCTCCCAGGGCGCCGCTGGAATGGGTGTTGAGGGTGCGCACGGCATTGCTTACCTGCGATGTCTCATGGTCGACTCCCAGCAAGCTGTTACGCAGTTGCACCACGGCGACGTTGAGGGCGGTGCTGATCGCCGCCAATTCATCGCGTCCTTGCACCGGCACTTGCAGGCTGAGGTTACCGTCACGCAGGGCTTCGGCCAGCAAGGTGATGCCGCTGGCGCTGAGGCGGATGGACGCTTGCAGGCAGACAAAAAGGTAAAGGGCCGCCAACAGCAGGCAGCCCAGCACCGTCGCCACCAGTGTGAACTGGCGGATCGCCGTAGCGTGATAATGGTTCAGCCGTGTATCCAGGGCCACCAGGGATTGCTGGCGCAAAGCGGCCAGATCGGACAGCAGGGCGTCCAGGTGTTTCTCGAAGTCTTCCGGTTTCAGGCTGATGGAGCCGCCGAACACGCCGTCGTCGAGCACTTTCAGTTCGGCATCCAGGCGCTTGAGGCTGCCTTGATATTGACCGGCCCAGGTTTGCAGGTCGCCAGGCAGGCGTGCTTCCAGGAGCCCACCGGTCTTGAGCAACTGATCCCGGGCGTCGCCGATGCGGCTGCGCAGGTCCCGCAATTGCAGGCGGCTCTGCAGTGTGAACTGGCCCGACACTACCGAGGCCTGTCCGACGCTGGCCAGGCGTCCGACCCGCTCGATCAGCTCGGGGGTCTGCTGGGTCGAGATCTGGGTCAGCAGATAGGTTTCGAGCCAGGAGGCGAGGGTCAGGCGATTGTCCATCACGATCTGCTCACGCAGGGATTGCAGTGCACTGAGGGCGGCGGTGAAGCGATCATAGCCGTCCGGCCACCAACCTACGGTGCCCAGGCTTTTCGAGTCCAGACCTTTGAGGCTGTTCTGCAAGGCTTGGTAGCGGGCGAGGATGTCGGCTTCGGCGCCTTCGGCCTGCAAAGTGGTGCTCAGGTCATCGGCGGCCTGGTTGAGGGCCGGTTGTACGGCATCGAAAGCCGCCATCGCGGCAAGCGTGGCAGGCGTAGGTTGCCGATTGGTTTCCGTGGCGCGCCAACGGGCAGCGCGGTTGCGCTGGGCGGTGAGCAGGTTGTCCAGGTTGTCCAGGGCCAGTAACTGGCGGACCCCGGCACGTTCCCCGGAAATCAGGCTGAGCTGATCGCGATAGTCCTGGCCGATGATCCACAGACTGCCCATGAGTGGCAGGATGAAGAGCAAGAACAACAATTGGAATTTACCGGCGAAGCCGAAACGTCCCAATAATCTGATGCCCGGTGATAGAAAAGCCTGCATGCCCATACTCCCCTGAACACCCTTGCACTCTTTTTGTGCGTTTCTACACAAATGCTGAAACAGGTGTTCTTTTAAAAGGCCTCGAAAATTCGCTCTGATCGCTCTGTACGCGGGCTCTGTAGCGAAACTTCCCATTCTCGGTTCCCTTTGTAAGGGACCGCGTTATAACGAAAAATAAGGCAAGATTCAGACCATGGCGTTGAGCTATCACCTTGGCGGCGGGGATTTTTTAGGTCGATAGCATGCTAATTAAAAACGTGTCGCACTAAAATGGCGCATTGCGGTGCCTGTCAGCGTGCGCTCCCCGTTCGCTGAGTTGAAACGATACGAACGTTGGGTCGCCGAGTGTGCTCTCGTTACGACTAAAGTACTGATTTGTATAAGTCCTAAGTTGATGTTGTAGAAGTATTGCCCGTGTTAATTTGCTGTGGTTGTTGGTTTGAATGGATTCTGCGGCTTTATTCAAGGGTGATCCTGGGTGATAGCAGAAGCAGGCTTTACATTCTTTCCGCCTATCGCCTTTGCCTTCCTGGAAATAAGCCTCCGGTTTCTGATTCGAACGCCTCTTCCGCTACCGAGTGGATAGAGCGATGAATGCTTTCCCCCACTTGCCACGTTTCAATGCTGGTAAACAGCTGTATCGCCGTGTTCTTGAAGGCATTCGTCCGAGGCGGCGTAAGCAGCGGTGATCGATTGTTATTCGCCACGTCGTGCACACGTTGAAATGCCGCCGTCGTTGTTGACGGTAGCAATAAATAGAATCAGGCAGGGGTCAATATGAAGTTCAAGTCGTTGCAGGCACGTATTTGTGTCACGGCGGGCGTATGCCTGTTTGTTTCATCGGTCAGCCTGGTTGCCTATGGGCTCTTCAGTGCTCGCTCCAATGAGCACTATGTATCGACGGAAGTTACGGCGCTGGTTGAAAAGTCGACGATCCGGGAAATTCAGAACCTGGCCGAGTCCCGCGCCAACGCCATTCAAGCCAGGCTGCAAACCGCTCTGGATGCAGCTCGCACCATGGCCAACACCTTTGCTGCTGGTAAGGCCGCGCAAAGCCCACTGGCATTGGGCCGGGATCAAATCAACAGTGTATTGCTCAGTGTTCTCAAGGATAACCCTGAATTCAACGGTACGTATTCCTGCTGGGAACCGGACGCATTGGATGGACAGGATCACGCTTTTCGAAATGCCCAGGATGGCAACAATCCGCTGACAGGACGTTTCACACCCTATTGGACACGCAGCGCGGACGGCCATGTCGCGGTGCAACCGCTGGTGGAGTATGACTCCCCTGACCGTCACCCCAATGGTGTGCCGAAGGGCGGTTGGTACAGCGGCCCGCGCGACACCCTGAAGGAAAGTGTGTTGGACCCCATTCCTTATGTGGTCCAGGGCAAGAATGTCTGGCTGACCACCTTGTCGGTACCGATTGTGTCCGGCGGCAAGTTCTACGGGGTGGTCGGGGCTGACTTCGATATCGCCTTTATCCAGAAACTCAGCGAGCAGATGTCTGCCGATCTTTATGGTGGCAAGGGGTCTGTTTCGATCATGAGTAACCAAGGACTGGTGGTCGCGGACAGCAAGCGTACGGATCTGATCGGGCAACCCATCAAGGCCTTGCTGCCTGATACCTGGGAAAAGGTGCTGGGCGATATCCAGCGTGGTCATGGCGATGGCCTGCTCAATCCGCAGACGCAGGATATTGAAGTGCTGATGCCCATTGAACTGGGGCGCACGGGGAAGCCGTGGGCAGTGCTGATTCGCTTGCCCAAAGCGGTGGTCATGAGCCAAGCGATTGCCCTGGAGCAGGAGTTGCAATCGCGCAGTATCAGCAACAGCGTCTGGCAAGTGTCCGTAGGGCTGGGTATTTCATTGTTGGCCCTCGTTGGCCTTTGGCTGGCTGCGGCAAAAATCGTCGGGCCGATTCGCGAGGCCGCGGCCTTGGCGGCCCAGATCAGCCTGGGGGATTTCTCTCGTCGCCTGGTGCAGAAATCCGAGGATGAAGTCGGACAGTTGTCCATCGCGCTCAACGACATGTCCGAGAGCCTGCAACGACAGGTCAGGGTGGCTGAACGCATTTCCGAAGGCGATCTGGACCTGGAAGTCCGGCTGTCTTCACCCCACGATACCCTTGGCAAGTCGCTGGAGAAAATGCTCGGTAACTTGAACCAGTTGATTTCCGAAGTACAGGTCAGTGCCACCCGAATCAGCGGCAGCTCGGCGCAGGTCACCGATCTGAGTCAGTCCTTGTCCGACGGGGCGGCCAACTCTGCCTCGTCCATCACCGAGATCAGCGCGGTGATGACCCAGATGGCTGCCCAGACCCGGGACAACGCCGCCAACGCCAAGAAGGCCGACGAGCAATCCCAGGCATCACGGGCCGATGCGGGAGAGAGCGACAAGTTGATGAGCGAGCTGATTGCCGCGATGGCCGAAATCGACAGTTCAGGCAAGGACATCACCGCGATCATCACCACCATCGACAACATTGCCGCACAAACCAACCTTCTGGCGTTGAACGCTGCCATCGAGGCTGCCCGGGCCGGTGAGCTCGGGCGCGGTTTTGCCGTGGTCGCGGACGAGGTTCGCACCCTGGCGGCCCGCAGCGCCGAGGCCGCGCAGCAGACCGCCGCGCTGATTGCCGATTCCTCGAACAAGACACAACGCGGCATGATCATCGCGGGGCGAACCGCCGAGTCCCTCAAGAATATTGTCAGTGGCACCAGTGCGGTGTCCAGCCTGGTTTCGCTGATCTACCAGGCTTCCAGCGAGCAGGCTTCAGGCTTGCAACAGGCCAGTGTCGGGTTGGAACAGATCGATGAGGTGACGCAGAAAAACCAGTCGAGCTCGCAGGAATGCGCGGTGGCGGCCAAGGATCTGTCGGAGCGGGCGTCGCTGATGCAACGGGTGTTGAGCCGCTTTAAAGTCAAAGGGGGCTAGTACCCGTTCCCAGGCGTATGGCCAAGCATGTCAAATCAGCACAAGAAGCCCTGCACCGGTGATGGATGCAGGGTTTTTTGTCAGATCCTGTAATAATTCGCCTCGCATGAAGCGTCCTGAAACTCTGTAGGATTTTTATCCCCAATTACTTTCAGGTCGATATGAACACCTCCATGGAGCCCCCCAGTCGCTTTTCTCCTCTCGTTCGCTGCACCCCTCTGACAAACTCTTTCCGAGGGAGCGAATAATTCCATGGAATGGATCGTTGACCCCACGGCCTGGCTTGGCCTTTTGACGCTGATCGTGCTGGAGCTGGTGCTCGGCATCGATAACCTGGTCTTCATCGCCATCCTGGCCGACAAACTCCCTCCAGAGCAGCGGGATCGTGCCCGCATCATCGGCCTGTCCCTGGCGCTGCTGATGCGTCTTGGCTTGCTGGCCAGCATTTCCTGGATGGTGACCCTGACCGAACCGTTGTTCGAGGTCTTGGACAAGACGTTCTCGGGGCGAGACTTGATCATGCTGTTCGGGGGTGTGTTCCTGCTGTTCAAGGCAACCATGGAGTTGCATGAGCGGCTCGAAGGGCATGTGGCCCAGCGCTCGGGTAACGCGGCCTACGCGCTGTTCTGGCCAATCGTTGCGCAGATCGTGGTGCTGGATGCGGTCTTTTCGCTGGATGCCGTGATTACCGCCGTGGGCATGGTGGAGCATCTGTCGGTCATGATGATCGCGGTGATTTTCTCTATAGGCCTGATGATCGTCGCGAGCAAGCCGCTGACTAAATTCGTCAACGGGCATCCCACGGTCATCATGCTCTGCCTGGGCTTCCTGATGATGATCGGTTTCAGTCTCACCGCAGAGGGCCTGGGTTTCCACATTCCGAAAGGTTACCTCTACGCCGCGATAGGCTTCTCTATCCTGATCGAACTGTTCAACCAGTTGGCTCGCTCACGCCGCAAGAAGAGCCTGCAGGGGCGGCGCCCCATGCGCCAACGTACCGCTCATGCGGTGATGCGTTTGTTGGGTGGCCACCCATTGGATGCCGACGAGGTGGGTGAAGAGATTGCCGACATGCTCCCTGGCAATGAAGCCGGGCCGGCGTTCGACCGACGCGAACGAGTGATGATCAACGGCGTGCTTCAGTTGGCGGAACGCTCGATACGCGGGGTCATGACCCCGCGTGCGGAAATCGACCACCTCGATCTGGCCGACGCGCCAGACGTGATCCGCACGAGGCTGATGCACTCGTCGTACTCCAGGCTGCCGTTGATTCGTGATGGTCAGGTCGATGAGCCATTGGGCTTCGTCCACAAGAAAGAGCTGCTCAAGGAATTGTTGGCGGGGCACGAGCCAGATCTGGAAGCCATGGCCCGCAAGACAATCAACTTGCTGGACAGTTTTACGATTCTCAACGCGCTGGAGCAGATGCGTAAGGAATCGACGCACATCGCTTTTGTGGTAAACGAATTCGTTGATTTCGTGGGGCTGCTCACCATGACCGACATCCTTGAGTCCATTGCTGGTGAACTGCCCGATGCCAGTGAAATCGAAGGCCCGAACATCGTGGCCCAGGAGGGTGGCTATCTCATCAACGGTGCACTGAACCTCAGTCATATTCGTGAGCAAACGGGCTTCCAGGCACAAGCCACCGATGACTACCAGACACTCGCAGGACTGGTCATGAGTTTGCTGGATCGCCTGCCGGTCATTGGCGATGAGCTCCATTGGCAGGCGTGGAGCCTACGGGTTGTAGAGGTCCAGGAGCGTCGGGTGACGAGAGTGTTATTGCGTCCTGATGGATATGAGACAGCATCCAGTCGATAAACACCTGGGTTTCGGCCGCTGCGTCTTGGGAGACACCGTAGTAATAACGGATCAGCGGCAGGCGCAAGGAGGGAAACGGGCAGGTCAGTCGCCCTGTGGATAAGTCCCTGCCCAGCAATGAGGTCGGACACAGCGCGACCCCCAGGCCATCGACGGCGGCTTGCAACACCAGGTGCATGTGGTCGAATTGCAAAGTCGGTTGTGTTCGCAACTGAGTGAGGCCCGCCTGCTTGGCCCAGTCCTGCCAGTCGCTGCAGCGGGTCCTGCCGGTCAGCAGCGTGTGCTGGAGCAGATCGGTGGGGCTGTCCAGCGACTGGCTTTGCAGCAGGGACGGGGCGGCTACCAGTATCAGGTCATCTTCCAGCAACGCATGGGGTTGAACGTTGGTGGACCATCCGGACTGTCCCCGGCGAACCACGACGTCGAATGCTTCGCGCGACAGATCCGGTGGCCGGGTGCTGGTGACCACTTCAGGGTGGATATCCGGATACTGCGCCATGAAGTCCGGCAGCCGTGGGATCAGCCAGCGTACCGCGAAGGAGGGCCGCACATTGATCGTCACTTTGCGCCGCGAAGCACTCCGGGTCAGGGCGGTCGCGGCGTGGGCAATCTGTGCAAGGGCCATGCTGACCTGTTCATAGAACGTCTGGCCGGCCGGCGTAAGCACGGATTGACGGATGCGACGCTCGAAAAGCAGCACCCCCAGGTGTTCCTCGAGCAGCTTGATATGCCGACTGACAGCGCTGTGGCTGACGTGCAGCTCTTCGGCCGCGCGGCTGAAACTCTGATGGCGAGCGGCAGCGGCGAAGGCACGAACGGCGTTCAAGGGAGGCAGGTCGGAAATCATGTGTCTGATTTTGTCACATCAGGGGCGCAATTAAAGCGTTTGTCAGCAATGCCCCGTCACACCACTCTGAGCATCACCTGCTTCGGAGTGATTCATGATTAATTACGGACTGTTTCTGATTCTGGCCACCCTGACCGTACTGAGCCCTGGCCCTGGGGTGATGCTGACGATTTCCAACGCCTTGCGCCATGGCTGGAGCGGTGCGTTGCCCGGCATCTTCGGTATCGCGCTGGGGGCATTTGTCGTGGCGGGTATTTCTGCCACCAGTGTCGGTTTGATCCTCGCCACGTCATCCACCGCGTTCAGTGTTCTCAAATATGTCGGTGCACTGTACCTGTTGTACCTGGGGATCAAGATGTGGCGCATGGGGCGTTTCATCCCTGAGCTCAACGTCACGCCGTCGCGTCCGTGGCAACGATTCGTCGCAGCGTTGTCGATCCAGCTATTGAACCCCAAGGCGGGTTTCTTTTTTCTCGCGGTATATCCGCAGTTCATCAAGCCGGGGGACAGCTACTACAGCCAGTTTTTCCTGCTGGTGTCCTCCTATGGCTTGCTTGTCGTACTGGTTCATAGCGGCTATGCGCTCATGGCCAACAGTGTGAGGGGCTGGCTGTCCACGAACCGAGGGGCACAGGTCGTTGGCAAGCTGTCGGGCATAACCTTTTTCTGTTTTGGTGTACTGATGGCTTCTGCCAGCAAATGAGCGGACTCGGATAAAGCTTCTTGCTATCCTGACGCCCCTCTTTCATGGACGAATACTGAGACCTGCCATGGCTAACGACACTTCCTCATCCGTCGGGAAGATATTGCTGGGCTTGCTGTTTGCCCTGATTGGCATCGGACTGTTGTGCATTGCTGTCAATCTCACCCTCGATCGCCGCGAATTTCTCTCCCGCGCGCAGACTGTCAATGGCATCGTCAGCCGCCTGAATGCCGGCGGTTCGCATCCTGAAATCGCCTTCACCAGCGTCAGCGGTGAAGCAATCTCCTATCCCCAGGGCGGAATGATCTTCGGCTATCAGCAAGGGCAGTCGGTACGAGTGCATTACCTGGCCGAACAGCCCGCCGGCAGCGCTGTCATCGATGATGCGGGTGCGCTGTGGGGACCTTCCGGGCTGCTGGGATGCCTCGGTCTGATGTTCGCGTTTGCTGGCTTGTCCAAAACCTGTTTTCGGCATGGTCGACGCGTTTCACTCAAATAAAAGGATTTCGAACGTATGAGCTACAACATCCCGATTCCGGTCAATGAGAGCCGTTGGGCGTACCAGACCGCGAGCGGTGGCGGTCTGACCGTGGCCGTGGTGGCGGGCAGTGGTGGTTCGATCATTCTGCGCTCGCCCCAAGGTGAAGACGTCAGCTACCGCTACGGTGGCGTCGGGGTAGGAGCCGGCTTTGGTGCCCGGCTGCCGCGCTTTGGCAAGGTCAATATCCAGATAAAAGGCAAGAGTGTAGGAGCGGCCGGCGCAGCCGAGGCGTTTCCCAGCTTTGGCAAAGTCTTTGTCAGTGATGCCTTGGCCGGACGCGACCTGACAAGTGATGACATCACCGGCCCCTGCCTCTACACCGAAGTGGGAGGTGGACTGGTAGTCGGTGGTTCTGCCATGGCCTTGTTGTTCGGGCTCGATCCCAAGTTGCTGGCCTTGTCAGTGGCCTTGAGTGCCAGCCCGGCCACATCGATCATTGCTTCCAGCACCGTCAACCGACAACTGATGCAGTCGGCCAAGGGAGCCGTGGTCATGGCGGGTATGAACGCCGGCGCGCAGGCCGGTGGTGGGGCGGCGATCTATATTGGCTATCTGTTCTAGTCAGCCATGGAAACCTGTGGGGAGCGAGCCTGCTCGCGATAGCGGCGCAACAGTCGGCACCGATTTAAACCGTCAGATGTTGCTCCACCAGTAGGTTTCTTCGGTCTGGTGTAAGGTTCCAACGTCGCCGTCATCCTGATCTATCGCACAACGTGGCTCCGGCCCGTATAACCATGCCAGGTGTGTTAGAGGCGTGGAGGCGGCTGGAAAACAGGAAGGTTCAGCAGGAGTCCAATGCTTACTCGGCGTCTATAAGATGTCTGATCTGATCGACCACTCTGATCAGCGAAAGCTTGTCCTCTTTCTGGATGGCTTCGGATAACAAACGATCAGCAACCATCATCGACTGATGGACTTCCTTACGCAGCTCTTCCCCCTGATGAGTAAGGAACACTAAGGTTTGACGTCGATTCGAGGGTAGCACTTCTCGTCTGATCAGGCCGCTGCTCTCCATGCGCTTAAGTAATCCGGACACCGCCGAGACGTCAATTTCAAGCTGATGCGCAATGTCTCCCACAAGAATGCCCTCGTCCGTCCTGCAGAGTTCCAGAAGATAACTCTGCTGGGCGGATATGCCCTCGGGCAGGTACTTTCTGTAGAACTCGGAAATGCCTCGCCATCCACGATAGAAGTTGAAGCAAAACAGGTTGCGTAGTACGGGTTCAGCATTGCTGTTGCGTGCCACTATTCGTACCTCTGAATGCAGTGGGCGATCGAGCAAAACGCGTTCAGGCTGGCCTCATGCCCTGAAAACCATCCTGTAGTGTGTCGTTGCCACGCGTAAAGCAGGGCAGAGCTAGAAACGAGCTGCCAGCATGATCAAAACGCATAGGATAGCCCAACGGACAGGTACCTTGCTCGGTACATCCCCCCGCTGTTGAGGAGCAGGCTCAGTTGCTCATCAATGCGCCGGCTGCCCTGAACTTTCAGACCCCATAAGCCATTCTGGCGATCCCGCACGGAGGACACCAGCAGGTTGGTGTCCGCGACGTCGTTGGCGATCCACCGGATTCCCAGCATCTCGCCACATGATGCAATGACGCTGTCGCAGCGCGTGTCGGTCAGGTGCTCGTACAGCAGGGATAGGTCACTGGCACCGTTGAAGGCTGAGACCCAGGTATATTCGAAGCCCGAGACACTGGCTCGATCAATCCCGTGTTCACTGTCCTGAAGCAACGCCTCGAGCTTCAGCAGCCAGGCGCCCAGGGTGACTTGAGTGTCGACGGCGAACCTGTTCACCTCGGGGTACGTCGGATCGGAACTGGCGGGGGAATGGCCCGCGTAAGGTTCGCGACTGTGACCCCGAAAGTAGCTGAGACCAATATCCGCAGGGCCGGCTACCTGGGTGGCTCGTACGGCAAAATCGGTCTGTCCGGAGCAGCGCAGTGGCGTGAAGATGGCCTGCTCATAAGCAGGATCCTGCGCGCCATGTTCACCGAAGATCAGCGCGTCCGGCCGCTCGCGATAGCAGGGTAGGGCATATAACGTCACGTTCCGCCCCAGGCCGCGATAGCCCACCGAGGCCATGGGTTGCGAGAGGCGAGCATCGCCATCCGGGTCGAATCTGAGGTCAACCTGATTCACCACATCGACCAGATGCCGGGACTCGGTGACCCCCCAAAACACGCGGCTCAGGCCAACCCCCAACTGCCAGGGCCCCGGTCGGTAGGACAACGAAAGTTCGCGCAAGTCCGCGGCGTCGTATCGGTCCAGTCCCGCCCACTGTAATTCTACCTCCATGTCCAACGACATCTGCTCGAGCAGCGATTCATGGCGGTCCCACTTGAACTGCAGACCTGGAAAAGATGTGCGTGCCGACTCGTAACCGTTGCCCTGGAGTGTCAGCTTGTACTGCTCCTCCGTGCTGCTTGCGCAAGGGCTTAAGGTGATTGTCAGGCAAGTCAGCAGCAGCCCCAGGCTAAATCGCGACAGCAGTGGATTCGCCATTAGCTACGCGCCTAGTCAGAGAAGTCTTCAGGCCATTGCGAGTCCGTAGAACGAATGCCGGTTCAATTTCAGGCAAGTGCTCCGGGCGCACATTGAGCTCGTAGTGAGTCAGCACCTGCCGGAGCAGCGACTTCAATTGCAAGTGTGCCAAGCCGATGCCAATGCACTTCATCCGCCCGCCGCCAAAGGGGAAGAAGGCGTACTTGGGCCGGCTGGGCGCTGTTGCCGCGAAATGCTCGGGGTGATAGTCCAGGGGCCGCTCCCAGAAGGACGGGTCACGGTGAGTCACCCAAGGACTCATGATGATGTTGGTGCCTCCCGGCACCCGTTGGCCACCGAGTATGCACGGTTGAGCGGCCTTGCGATCGATTAGCCACAGCGGTGGCGACAGGCGCATGGATTCGTTAAAGCACTGTTCCAGCACGGGCGTGTCTTTCAGGTCGAGCCGGCTGCTGGTGGCGACTGAATTCAATTCATCGCGCACCGCCTGCTGCCAGCCCGGGTGTTTGGCCAGATCGCCCAGGGTCCACATCATGGCTGAGGCGACGGTGTCGAAGCCGGCCAGGAACACACCCATGATTTCCCGCAGGATGTGCTGATCGTCGAGGGCCTGGCCTTGTTCATCGCGGTAGTTGATCAAGTCGTCAAGGAAGCCGCCAGCAGATGCGGGGCTACTGCTGCGGTGCTGGGCAATGATTTCCAGCAGGACCGTGGCGATTTGCCCGGCGGCGGTGTGCAGCCGACGGTTGTTCGGCGTTGGCAACCAATCGGGAAGCGGAACCGGCGAGGACAGACGGATATTCATGTAGCGCAGGCTCAGGGTCCAGCCGTGGGAGATGCGCGCAATAGCCTGGGCCCCGATGCGGTGTCCGAAGAGAAAATGGGTCAACACGTCCATGGCGTAATCGACCATTTCGTGCTGCAGATCGATGTCGCCGTTGTGGTCCACGCGATTGGCCCAGTCGGCCACGCGTTCGTGAGCCAGGGCGTCGACATTCTGCGCGAGCGCGCGCAGGCGCGGCAGGGCGAACGACGGGATGACCGCCTTGCGCTGCTCCTTCCACTTCTGGCCGTCGGCGATGATCATGCTGCCACCCGCCAAGGGGCCGAAGGCTGCGGCGATATCGCTGCGACCGAAGTTTTCGCCTTGGAAAATGGTATCGAGATCGGCCGGGTCGAAGGCCAGGCAGAAGGAGGCCCCAAAACCGACGGGCAATCGTACGAGGGTGCCGTAGCGCTGCCGACACTCGTTCAAGAGTGCCAGCGGTTCGTTACGAAACCGCTCAGAACAGCCGAAAAGCATATGCCCGCGAGGGCCGGGCGCAAAAGCGTTCATCCTATCGTCCTTGATTGCAGCTTTAGGCGGCTTGGATCGGGGCCATGGCAAAGGCGCCACCGAATACCGCGCTGGAAGCCGCAGTCCGATTGCGGTAGTCGGGATCTTGCATCAGTTGTCCCACGGTGTCCGCTGACGGGAATTCGATGATCTCGAATCCGTCGAAGGACCACTGTTCACCGCGCTCTGTGACCGCGCTGATTACCACGCGCCCGCCATGTCGGGTCAGGGCTGGTTCGCGATCAGCGACATACCTGGCCAGGGCATCGGCGTTGTCTGAGGCATCAGGGGCCTGGAACTGAAAGGCCACCAGCATGGTGGGGCCCTGGACTTCGGCCCAGCGTGCCAGATCCTGTTTGACTCCGGTCACCTGAACCCCCGGTTGCCCATCCACTGCGGGGGAGAGTTGCAGGCGACGCACGTCCAGCTCTCCAAACATCGGCTGGGAAACCCGACCGTCCAGCACTACAGCCGAAACCGGGCTGGGCTGGTGTGCTTCGCTGATTACGTTCAGCTTCATGTCTTGCTCCTTAATGTGACGCCATATTTGACGTAAAAAAACTACAAGTTAAATGTTTGCACGTCAACTGTTGACGTGAAAGAAGTGTTTCTATAGCTTGCGCACCCATCGATCACATGGCCCTTTTGGAATGGATGTCAAAATGATGAGAACGATAGTGTCAGCGGTAGTGCGCTTGCGATGGGGGTTCCTGCTGCTGTTTCTAGGGCTGGCCTATTTGGCAAGCCTGGGGCAGAGCCGGCTCGGCTTCAGTACCGACTACCGAGTGTATCTTGCCCCGGATAACCCGGAGTTGATGGCGCAAGAGCAGATGCAGGCCACCTTTGACCGGTCGGACAACCTGTTTATTGTTGTGGCGCCGGAGTCGGGCGAGGTATTCAGCCAGTCGTCCCTCGAGGCGCTGCAGTGGATAACCCAGCGCGCCTGGCAGACACCTTATTCGGTGCGGGTGGACTCCCTCAGCAACTTTCAGAATATCGACGCCGACGCGGACAACATCCAGGTCGCCGACCTGGTGCGTGATGCCGCCACCTTGAACGAGCAGCAACGCCAGCGAATCCGCACCATCGCCTTGTCAGAGCCGCAGTTGGTGGGTCGCCTGGTGTCCAAGGCCGGCAATGTCGCCGCGGTCAACGTGGTGTACCACCTGGCCGGGGTTTCTCCTTATGAGAACAGTGAGGTGGTGGGTTTCGCCCGCCAACTGGCTGAGGAGGCGCAAGCCAGATTTCCCGGGATAAAAGTGCATCTGACGGGCATGGCGATGTACAACAATGCCTTTCTGGAAGCTGCCATGGGTGACGCCGCCAACCTGACCCCTTGGGTCTATCTGGTAATCCTGATTGCCGCGTTGATCATGCTGCGCAGTGTGCTGGCCACAGTGGCAGCAGTGGCCGTGGTGTATCTGGCCATGACCAGCGCCGAGGGTATTGCGGGCTGGCTGGGCATGAGCCTGACTTCGCTCTCGGCGTCTGCGCCACTGGTGATTCTGATGATCGCCGTGGCGGACTCGGTGCATGTGCTGTCGGTCACCCTGATGCATCTGCGCAAGGGGGCTACGCGCTTGGATGCATTGCGCGAGGCGCTGCACGAAACTCTCGTACCGGTCACTGTGACCAGCGTGACCACTGCTGTAGCGTTCCTGTCCCTGAACTTCAGCGAGATCCCGCCTTTCCGTGACTTGGGCAACATTGTCTCGATCGGCATCGCCCTGGCCTGGTTGTTCACTCTGTTTCTGCTGCCAGGCCTGGTCGCGCTGCTGCCGCTCAAGGCTGGCGTCAAGGGGGATCCGCTGGAGCATCTGATGACTCGCTTCGGCACCTGGGTGCAGTCACGCTCGCGGCGGTTGATGTGGCTGAGCATCCCTGTGGTAGTGGTGCTGGCCTCGTTGGCCGGGCGTAATGAGCTCAATGATCAGTATCTGCGCTGGTTCAGCCCGGAGACGGCTTTCCGTCAGGCCAATGACTACACCGAGCAGAACCTAACCGGTCTTTACACCATCGAGTATGCGCTCAAGTCCAAATCAAGCAGCGGCGTCAACGACCCGGTCTTCCTGGCTCAGGTGGAGGACTATACCGCTTGGTTGCGCCAACAGCCGGAAGTCGCCCATGTCAGTTCGCTCTCGGACGTGGTCAAGCGAGTCAACCGTAGTCTGACCACTGGCACCGAGGAGGCTTATCGGCTGCCGGAAAGCACCGAGGTGGCGGCGCAGAGTCTGCTGCTGTACGAGCAGTCCTTACCTTATGGACTCGACCTGAATAACCAGATCGATGTCAGTCGCACGGTCACTCGGAGCGTAGTGGCGCTACACGAACTGAGTACCCGGCAAATGCTCGACTTCGAGCGTCGCTCTATGTCGTGGCTGGCTAGCAACACACCGGCAATCGAGGCCAAGGCCGCCAGCACCACATTGATCTTTGCCCACATCGGTCAGCGCAATATCGAAAGCATGATGTGGGGGATCATCGCCTCGGCGGCGGTGGTCGCGGTCCTGCTGATGCTGTTGTTCCGCTCTTGGAAGCTGGGCCTGCTGTCCATGGTGCCGAACGTGATTCCGGCAGCCATGGCTCTAGGGATCTGGTGGATCTGCGTTGGGCAGGTTGGGTTCTCGGTGGCCATCGTCGCCTCCATGACGTTGGGGGTGGTGGTCGATGACACCATCCACTTCATGTACGCGGTGTTGCAGCGGGTCAAGTCCCACGGCCAGACGGTGGGTGAAGCGGTTGTCGAGGCTTTCACCAGCACGGCGCCTGCCTTATTGGTGACCTCGCTGACCTTGACGGCCGGGTTCCTGGTCCTGGCCACATCCGAATTCGCCTTGAACCGGGAAATGGGGCTGGTGACCGCCCTGACATTAGTGATTGCTCTGCTGGCGGATTTTTTCCTGCTGCCGGGGTTGCTTGAACTGACATTGGAGAAGAAGCGTGAAAGGACTGAAGAGCGTGAAGTACTTGGCGATGCTGTTCTGCCTCGTTGATGTGAGCGTGGCCGTGGCCGATGAGAAAGGTCAGGAGATCGCGAGGCAGGCGGACCAGCACAACGTCGGTTGGAAGGACATGTCGGCGGATCTGCAGATGGAGTTGCGTAATGCCTACGGCGCGGTAAGTACCCGTGAGTTGGCGGTGCAGTTCTTTGAAGTACATGCCGATGGCGACAAGAGTCTGGTGCGTTTTCTGAGCCCCGCGGATGTGCGTGGCACCACCTTGCTGACCCACGCCCATAGCCTGACCTCGGATGATCAGTGGCAGTTTTTCCCGTCGCTGCGTCGGGTCAAGCGGATTGCTTCGGAGAACAAGTCAGGCCCGTTCATGGGCAGTGAATTCGCATACGAGGACATGGCCAGCTGGGAGCTCGATAAGTACCAGTACCAGTATCTGGGGGACGAGATAGTTGATGGGTTGGACGCGTACAAGCTGGAAATGACCCCTGCGTACCCGCGCTCCGGCTACACCCGTCAAGTGACCTGGCTCGACAAGCAGTATTACCGGCCGCTCAAGGTGGAATACTACGACCGTAAGAATGCGTTGCTCAAAACCCAGACCTACAGCGGTTATGGTGTTTACCTGGACCGCTACTGGCGGGCCAGCGAGATGCGAATGGTCAACCACCAGACCGGCAAGCAGACCTGGATGCGCTGGAGCAACTACCGCTTTGGCAATGGATATAACGAGCTGACGTTCGATAAGAGCAGCCTCGACGCTCAGCGTTGATTCAAGGGATATGTCATGGACTTCAAGGATTACTTCGATCATCCGCTTGGCGTCGAGTTGGGCGGTCGCGCTGCCGCGCTGCTAGAGGGCTTCGATCAGCAGCGTTATAGCGCCTCGTTGCCGGCGGACCTGGGGCCGCTGGAGATGAAGGCACGAGTGAAGGCCATGGCTAACGCCCTCTGGGAGGGGTTGGGTCTGGAGTTTGTGTCGGCGGCCCAGGTGTTGGTCAGGATGCTTGATCCGATCCCCGGGACCCGCTTTGGTCGCATGACCGGGTTCCCTGTGTGGGTGATCGCGGATATTTTCGAAACCCGCGGTCTAGAGCACTTTGATGCCGCCATGCAAGCGATCAGGAAGGTGACTCAGCACTTCACTGGCGAGTTCGCCATCCGGCCTTATCTGGATGCCTATCCGGAGCCTACATTGCAGGTGCTGGCCGGCTGGGCCAGCGATGACAGCAACGATGTGCGCAGGCTGGTTTCCGAGGGCACGCGTCCGCGCCTGCCGTGGGCCACGCGGGTGCCGAGCCTGTTGGTTGACCCGGCGCCGGTCCTGGCTTTATTGGAGCTTCTGCGCAGCGATCGCAGCGAGTACGTACGTCGCTCAGTGGCAAACAACCTCAATGACATCAGCAAGGATCATCCCGGCGCTGTGCTCGATGTGCTGGAGCGTTGGCAGGTCGAGGCGCGTGGGCCGCACACCGATTGGATCATCCGCCATTCGCTGCGAACCTTGGCGCGTCGCGGTGACAGCCGGGCGCTGGAGCTGCTTGGGTATTCCATGGCCGCGCCGGTGCAGATCAAGCACTTCCAGGTCGGGCCTTCGCAGATCAAACCTGGAGAGCGTATTTCTCTGGACTGCGATATCCAGATCGACAGCACCTGCGAGCATGGGCTGATGATCGACTACGCCATTCTCGCGCCGGGCGCCCGAGGCCAGATCAACCGTCGTGTATTCAAGTGGAGCAAGCGCCAGAAGTTGGTCAAGGGGACGGTGAAGCTGCAGCGCGATCACAGTATCGAAAGCAGTTCGCTGAGAAGTTACTACCCCGGCGCACATGAGGTGCATCTGATCATTAATGGGCAAGTCGTGGCCCAAGGCTCCTTCGAGCTGGGCGTTTAATCACTCCATCAATTGGACAGGGAGGTTGATATGGTAGTACCACCAAGGGGCGAGAAGGTCCTCGATCCCGTAAGCCTGGCGCTCTATGGCTTCATGGGCAGCGCAATTCTGCTGCAGGGGCATCGACTGGGGATTTTCCGGGCGCTTGCCAGCGCTGATGCGGGGCCGGGGGCAGACGCTCTGGCAGACTCACTGGGACTGGACGGCGCCACACTGGAGCGGTTTTTACGCGGCGCGGTTGCCTGGGGGCTGGTCGAGGAGCAGGCAGGCGGCTATCGACTGTCGGCATCCGCCCACGGCGCGTTGGATCCTCAGTCGGCACAGTACCTGGGACCTTTGCTCGAACACTTTGACAGCAACACTCTGCCGCTGTTTCGCCACCTAGGCGATGCCGTGGGCAGCGGCCAGGCGCAATGGGCGAAACTGGCGCAAGACGCGTCGGCCCCCTTCGACTATCTGTTGGCCGAGGACCGTGGCGCTGCATTCCATGATGCAATGTGGAACCTCAGCCGCGAGCCGTCAGCAGAGTTGGTGAAGCTGAGGGTGGTGGACGACGTATCGAGCCTGGTCGACTTGGGGGGCGGCATCGGTACCTTCGCCATCGCTGCCGCGCAACGGCATGCCGAGCTCAGCGCAGTGGTATTCGACCTGCCTGCTGTGGAGCCCCATTGCCTGGCGCGGATCAGTGAGGTGGGGTTGGCTTCCAGGGTCAGCTTTGTGCCGGGTGACTTCTGGTCCGGTGAGTTGCCCCACGCGGATGCCTACTCCTTGGGGTTCATTCTCTCTGACTGGAACGACGAGCAATCTCTACAGCTATTGCGCCGGGTTCGCCAAGCGTTGAATCCCGGAGGACGAGTGCTGGTGCTCGATCGCTTGTTGGAAGCATCAGGCGCCGAGCCGTTTGCGGCAGTGATGCAGGACCTGGCGATGCTCTTGGAGACCGGTGGGCAACACCGCACGGAGACCCAGTTTCAAGCGCTATTACATGAGGCCGGTTTTACTCGCACCCAAGTGATCAGGTCCAGCGGCGAGAAACATGCGGTCATTGGTTATCTATAATTCCAAGCCGGTTCAGCTTTGATGTAAGTCCGTGGCCGTCAGGCCAGTTTTGTTGTTGATCTGAGAAACTAATTTATTCCGCATCGTAATAGCGTGGACGTCTACGTGCGCGCTGTTCCTGGCACTAAGTGAAACATAAGGAGAGTTTAAATGTCCGCTAAGAAGACGTATGGATACCTGGTTATTGGCGCTGGTCCGGGAGGGCTGCAGGCCGGTCATTGCTTGCAGCAACAAGGGCGTGATTATTTGATTGTAGAGAGCGGACGTCGCGCCGGCACTTCATTTGAACGATTTCCACGACACAGGAAGTTGATCTCAATCAATAAAGTCCATACCGGTTATTCCGATCCTGAAATTAACTTGCGTTGGGACTGGAACTCGCTGTTAAGCAGCGAAAGCACTGCGGCTCGGTTCACCGACTACAGCCAACGTTATTTTCCCGATGCCGATGACATGCCGCGTTATCTGGATGGTTTTGCCAAGGAACATCAGCTTAACGTGCGTACCGATAGCGCTGTGGTGAACGTGCGTCGCGATCAGGACTTCATCGTCACCTTGTCCACGGGCGAGGAACTGCGGGCCCGTGTGCTGATTGTCGCGACAGGCGTGCATCTGCCTTGGCTGCCGGACATCGAGGGGATCGAACACGCTGAGCACTATGTTGATATGGACATCGACCCGGTGCCGCTGACCAACAAGAAAGTGCTGATCCTGGGCAAGGGTAACTCTGGCTTCGAGACTGCCGATGCACTGATGGAGCATGCAGCGATGATCCACGTGGCGAGCCCGAATCCATTGCGCATGGCCTGGTCGACCCATTACGTGGGGCATTTGCGCGCGGTCAACAACAACCTGCTCGATACGTACCAGCTTAAATCACAGAACGCGATCCTCGATGTTGAACTGCATCGCATCGAGCGCGACGGCGACAAGTTCAAGGCCTACTTCGGTTACCAGCACGCCGAGGGCGAACAGGAAGTCATCGAATACGATCGCGTGATTGCCTGTACCGGATTTCGCTTCGACGATTCGATGTTTGACGAGTCTTGCCGCCCTGAGTTGTGCTCCCGGGGCCGTCTACCCGCGCAGCAGGCGGATTGGCAGTCACAGAATATTCCCGATCTTTATTTTGCCGGCACCCTGATGCAGTACCTTGACTACAAGAAGTACATGTCGGGGTTCATCCACGGCTTCCGTTACAACGTGCGCACCCTGTGCCAACTGCTGTTGGAGCGCTACGATGGTATCGCCTTACCGCAGGTGACCCATGAGTTGCAGGTGGCGCCGACATGCGAGCGCATAATCGAACGGGTCAACCAGTCTTCGGCACTCTGGCAGCAGCCGGGTTTCCTGCAGGATGTGATGCTGATTGATCGGCAGCAACAACGCTTGAGCTGGCACTTGGAACTGCCCCAGGACTACATCGCGCAACGCTTTGCCGCTGATGAGTATATGACCCTGACCCTGGAGTTTGGCCAGCGCAAGTTTGACAATCCGTTCAATGTTTCGCGCATTGCCAGGGAGAATGTCAAGCGCGCTGAAGATTCGAACTTCCTGCACCCGATTGTCCGGCACTACCGCGATGGAAAGTTGTTGGCAGAGCATCACACTATTGAAGACCTGGCCGCTGAGTGGCGTGAGGCAGAACACATCGAGCCGCTGTTGGAGTTCCTGTCGAAGCAATTGCCGGTAGAGCACCGTAGTCCAGCTGTGGACGCTCAGAAACTGTGGAACGTGATTTCGACATTTTAAAGGGAATTAATAATGAACTTCGTAGACTTCCATGTTCACGCCGGAAAGTTCTCGCTGCTGCGTGACGATATTCAGGGCCTGTTGACCAAGTTTCCTTTTGAGGAAGGGGTCGATGTTCGTGAAATATTTTCCAATCCGTCGGCGTTGAAGGCTTATCTTCAAGAGCGCGGTGCGGTGCGTGCGGTGATCCTCGCAGAGTGCGGGCCGGGAACCAATTTTTCCATCGATAGCCAGTTGATTCTGGACTTCTGTGGCAACGATCCATTCTTTGTGCCGTTCGGCAATATCAATCCGTTGCACCACGCTGATCCACTCCAGGAATGGCACAAGGATTTCGAGCGCGGGATCAAGGGCTACAAGTTTTACCCCGCCGACCATGGGTTTGATCCGTACCTCGACTCGATGATGGCGGTTTATGAAATGTGTGCCGAGGTCGGCCAGCCCATCATGTTCCACACCGGCCTTACTGCGCAGCGCGACACCGAGCAGAAGTTCATCCGGCCGGGGGATTTTCGTCGCCTGGTGGAAACTTTCCCGCGACTCAAGGTGATCTTTGCGCATGGCGGCAAGCCCACCTGGTACGACGAGGCGCTGGAAATGGCCGTTCGTTATCCGGGAGTGTATCTGGACACCGCTCTGGTTCCGGCCGAGGTACTGGTGGACTGGCTGCACGAGCGTCCGGCGGTGCATAGCAAAGTGCTGTTTGGTTCCGATCTGCCGGTATGCGGCAGCTACTCGGCGGTGTGCCAGAAGATTCTCGATGCCGGCTTCGATCGCGAACTGTTGCAAGCCGTGCTTAGTGGAAACGCTGATCAAGTGTTGGCGGGATAAGGGGAAACTCCATGTACGAGGCCTATTATCCGCTGACCTATTACTTCTATCCGCTACTGGGGGACGCTGTGCATCAGCGTCTGCCCCAGGTCTTCGAGAGTCCGGTGGCCGCAGGGGTGGAAACCCTGCTCTATGTGCATATTCCGTACTGCCAGGACATGTGCCGGTTCTGTCCGTTTCATGTGCGAGTCGACAAGGACACTACCGTCTATGAGCGCTACACCAACGCCCTGTGCCAGGACATCCGCGCTGAGGCGGCCAGCGCGCGCGGCCGCTCCAGCAAACTGCGGGCCGTGTATTTCGGTGGCGGTTCGCCTTCTGTGCTGTCGCCCGAGCAACTGCAGCGGATTTTCAACGCTATCAGAGAGAGCTTCAGCCTCGACGCCGACGCCGAGATTTCCTTTGAAGGCGAGCCCAAGACCCTGGGCGATCCCTACCGGCTTGAGATTCTCAAGAACGAAGGCGTACAGCGCATCAGCTTCGGCTTGCAGACTTACGATCCGGAGTTGCGCAAGCACTTCAACATCGCCGCCACTCTGGACGATGTAGCCAATGTCCGTGAGCAAGGACGGCGATTCGGCTTCGATGAAATCAATGTCGACATGATGTACAACCTGCCGGGGCAGACCTTGGCTTCTCTGGATCGTGACCTGACACGACTGATCGACGACGGTTTTGACAGCGTCGATTACTACAATCTGCACTACTTCGCGTTCCCGCCGAAGTTCAAGCGCCAGATGGAAGAGGGCAGCATTCCAGCCAAGCCTTCGGAGAAAATCATGCTCGCGCTGTTCGAGCAGTTGCGCCACCGCTTGGCCGAGGCTGGCTATGCCAATGTCGCCGACCAGATTTATACCCGTAAGGCAAAGGTCTGTGAGTACTTCCGCCTGCTCTGGGGCGGCGGCAATGGTGAACATCGTGCCGAGACGCTGGCCGTAGGCTCATCGGCCCGGGGTTATGTGGACGGCTTCAGCTACATGAAGCACAGCAACGTCAACAAGTATATGGACGCCATCGAGCTGGGGCTGCCGAGCATCGAGAAAAGCTCGGTAGCGCTGGATCGTCCAGAAAACCGTGGTGCGGTGATGTTTCCCAAGTTCCTGCGCCTGGACAAGGCCAACGAGCGTGCGTTGGCCACGGTCAACCCCGAGCTCATTGCCAATTGGATCGAACATGGCCTGCTCTCGGAGACTGCGGATGCGTTCGAGGTGTCCCAGCGTGGTCGTCTATGGACCAACAACATGACCACCGACTTGTTCGAAGCCACCCAGCGGCAGGTTGGCGGGCAGGTGCTGACGGTACTGGAGCACAAACCGGGTGCACGGACCGGCTCATTCTAAGGAAGGGATATCATGTCAGCACATCGTATTGGCGTTATTCATGCCTATCCCAGCCGGAGATTGCTGGATTGTCTGGGCGCCGCGGGTTATCGGGTAGTGTTGATCGGCAACGGACGGGCTCTGGCTGAACACCCGGCGGTCGAGGCTGTACTGCAGGTGCCGTTGTGGCCGACGGATGCTCTGTTCAGTGCCGCGGCCGAGTACCACGCGGCACATCCTTTCAGTGCCCTGTTGCCTGTCAATGAGGGCACGGTAGTGGCGACCGCCCAGTTATCCGAGTATCTGGGCCTGCCGGGCATGTCGGTAGCCACGGCTGTCTGCAGTCGCAATAAGTACCTGGCCGCGTTGTTGTGGGAAACGCAGGGCGTACCGGTGCCGGCGACGCTGCCGTTGACCCTGGAAACCCCGTGGGAGCAGGTCTGCCAGCGGCTTGGGTCACGGGTGGTAGTCAAGCTCAGCGACTCGATGAACAGCCAGGGCGTGATTGCAGTCGGTGACGAACATCAGTATCGGCAAGCCCTTGCGACACTGCATGAGCTGATCAAGCAGACGACTGATGTAGATCCCCTCAAGGACCGTAATCGCTTTGCCTACGGTCATAGCAGTCTCCAGTTGATTGCCCAGAGCTTTTGTGAAGGACGGGAAGTCAGCGTCGATCTGTTGTTGCGGCCCGACGGTACGGATCAGGTTCTGGCGGTGTTGGAGAAAGAAGGCGGGCAAGGACCTTACTTTGCTGAATCGGCCTCTGTCTGGCCCACGTCGCTGGGAGCCGAGCAGGAGCATTCGATTGGTCAGCTTGCGGTGCGCGCTGCGCGGGCGCTAGGCCTGACCCAGGGTGCCGCCCACGTCGAAATCCGCTATCAGCATGGCGTGCCCCGGGTACTTGAAGCGGGGTTGCGCCCTGGGGGCGGCTTCACCGCGCAGACCATTGAGCTGTTGAGCGGAGTCGACGTGTATGCCGCTCAGATTCGCCTGCTTCTGGAACAGATGCCATTGCCCGCAGCGGCGGGGGAGTGTGGTGCGGTGTTGTTTGGCGGTGTAGTGATCGAAGCCAGCGGGACGTTGCTCGCTGTCGAAGGCATGCAGATCTTTGAGCAACTGGCGGAGTTGCGTGAGTTGGTGGTGCTCGCCCGTCCCGGTGATTGGGTGCAGGCCATGCCGGACTCTGCTCAGCCCCACTACTGTTATTACCTTCTGGCGGGAGAGAGTCGTGAGGCACTGCTGGAGATTCACCAAGGTATTCAGCAGCAGGTTCGGTTGCAGGTTGTGGCGCAGGGGGTAGCTCATGACTGCTGAGCCGCTGGAGTTGGGCGTCAACTCGCACATTCTCGCCGCGGGCAAGCGGGTGTTGGAGTTGTTTGCCAGCGTCCAGGATGCGCCCGAGCAGTTCCCCCTATGGTCCGCAAGCGATTCGGTTGCCGCCCGAATCCAAGATCCAACCGCGATGCCCGAACACGGTCAGTCGCTGGACGATACCCTGGCGCAGGCCGTGGAGCTGATGCAGCAGGGCCTCTGCAACGTCAGCCACCCGTTGTACTTCGGTTATATTTCGCCGCGACCTCACCCTGCTGCGGTGCTGGGGGACTTCCTCGGCAGTGCGCTGAATCAGACCCCCGGGGCCTGGCGTGCAGGGCCATCGGCGACCATGGTCGAGGTCGAGGTGCTGCACGCCCTGCGTTCGCTGTTTGGCCTCGACCCGGTTGTCGGGCGTCTGCCCGGCGGGGTATTCACCGGGGGTGGTACGTTGGCCAATCTGATCGGGCTCAAGTTGGCCCGCGAGCAGATGCACCGCCAGCATCCGCAGACGCATCGGGCCGACGGCCCGGGGGCACGGATCTACATGTCCCGAGAAGGACACTTTTCCATTGCCAAGGCCCTGGACGTGCTGGGTTTTGCCGCGGATGCGCTGGTGGAAATCGACACCGATGAGCAGGGCGCCTTGCTCCCGGAGCAACTGGAGCAGCGACTGGCCCATGACGTTGCGCTCGGCTACACGCCGATGTGCCTGATCGGCGTCCTGGGTACCACTGCAACCGGGGCGATTGATCCGTTGCGGCGCATCGGCGAGCTGGCTCGCCGCTACAACGCCTGGTTCCACATTGACGGTGCCGCCGGGCTGGCGCTGGCGGCGTTGCCCGAGGCCCGGCGTCACATGCAGGGATTGAACGATGCGGATTCCATCACCTTTGATCCTTGCAAGTGGATGTTCGCCTCCTTCGGCGTCGGGTGCCTGCTGGTGCGTAACGGCGAGATGCTGGGTAGCAGTTTCTGGGCCGGCGGACCTTACTGGGAGGAACGTGGTGAGCTCGACACTTTCAAGATGAACCTCTATGGCACTCGCCAATTTCGTTCATTGGGCGTGTGGTGCCTGCTGCAGCATCTGGGGCTGGAGGGTTATCGGCAGTTGCTGAGGAATATGACCGGCGCAACGGCGCACTTGCGGGCGCTGCTGAGCGCCGATCCAGCTTATTGCTTGATACCCGATCAGCAAATCATGCCGGTGGTCGCTTTTCGGCCTGTGACTGCCAATGCCGAAAGTGTGGCTCGTCTGGTTGTTCTTTGTCAGCAGCGAAACCTGGCTTACCCCAGCGTGCTGGAGTGGAAAGGCGAGGTTTATATCCGCGTTGCCATCAGTAACTATCAAACCTCCACGCTGGACATGGAACGGTTCAAGCGTGCCCTGGACGGGCTGGTGCACGAACTTGGCTTCTCGCTACCTAGGATCTTGTAATGAACAATTCCCACGAAAACTTACTAGTCATTGTGTTGGCGGCGTTGGTCGTCATCATCCTTTGCAGCCAGGTTGCCGGTAAAATCGCTCAGCGCTTTGGTCAACCCCTTGCTGTGGGTGAAATCACTGGCGGCATCGTTCTTGGTGCACTTCTGGGGGGACTGTGGCCGCAGGGCGGCGCGTATCTGCATGCCAACGCCGGACAGGTACTGACGGTCATGTCCCAGTTGGGCATCGTGCTGATGATGTTCCAGATCGGCATGGAGTTCGATTTCGAGCTGCTGCGCGAGCGTCGTCTCAAGCGGGCCCTGGGCTGGATCACCTTACTGGGCATTCCGATCCCTTATCTGACCGGGATGTTCTGCGCCTTCATCTATGCCCGCTACTACCCGGTTCCTGATCTGTTGGGGTTGATGCTGATCTGCGGTATCTCCTTCTCCATCACCGCGCTGCCCATCCTTGGTCGCATTCTCCTGGAGCTGAAGATGGAAAACAGCGAGACAGGAGTGACCGCGATTGCCGCGGCTGGGATCAACGACCTGATCGGCTGGATTGCCCTGGGGGCGGTGGTGGTGTTCACCAGCGGTCAAGGCGCGGCGCAGACGCTGCTCAAACTGGCGGCTATTGCGCTGTTCCTGGTGGTGTTCTTCCGCTATGTGCGTCCTTGGCTGATCAAACGCCTGCAGGCTGATACTCAGCATGCCGCCGTGCTGAGCGATACGCACTTTGGCGCGATAATCGGCGGGGTGTTCGTGACCGCAGTCATTACCGCATGGTTGGGGGTGTTCGCCGTTGTTGGTGGCTTTCTGATGGGCACCGCGTTGTATCAATGCAAAGCCTTGCTTGAGCAGTGGAACCTGCGGATGCGCCCTTTCGTGAACATCGTCCTGGTACCGATTTTCTTCTTCTACACCGGTATGAAAGTTGAAATTGGCTCCATGGTGACTGCTCAGGACATTCTTTGGTGCTTTGTGTGGGTCTTATGCGCTTGCTTGAGCAAGGGGCTCAGTTGCACCTTGGCCGCCAGGCTGGCGGGGTTCTCAATGACCGACTCCTTGAAAATCGGCACGCTGCTGAATACGCGTGCCCTCATGGAGCTAGTGGTGCTGAATATCGCCCACAGCCTTGGCTTGATGCCGCCCCAGCTGTTTTCAATTCTGGTCATCATGGCTCTGGTTTCAACGCTGATCACCTCGCCGTTGCTCAATGCCATCCAGAAGTACAGTGGTCGCTCGGCTTCAGTCCAGCCGGTGGGGCAGTATTCCTAGATCATCCAGGGATGAGGTCTTGCCGCGCCTCCGTTTCGACCTCGATTGCGGTGACTTCGGTATAGAAACGAGAAAGCCCCGAAATTCGGGGCTTTCACGGGTTCTTCAGGAGTCCGAGGTAATCTACGGAATCTCCTTAGACTATGCGCGGTTCAGACGTTAAAGCGGAAGTGCATCACGTCGCCATCCTTGACGATGTATTCCTTGCCTTCCAGGCGCCATTTACCGGCTTCCTTGGCGCCCGCTTCACCCTTGTACTGAATGAAGTCGTTGTAGGCGATCACTTCGGCACGGATGAAGCCTTTTTCGAAGTCGGTGTGGATCACGCCAGCGGCTTGCGGTGCGGTGGCACCGACACGCACGGTCCAGGCACGGACTTCTTCGACACCGGCGGTGAAGTAGGTCTGCAGGTGAAGCATTTCATAGCCAGCGCGGATCACACGGTTCAGGCCAGGCTCTTCAAGGCCCAGGGCTTCGAGGAACATGTCTTTCTCTTCGCCGTCGTCCAGCTCGGCGATTTCCGCTTCGATCTTGTTGCAGACCGGAACCACTACGGCGCCTTCTTCTTCGGCGATGGCCTTGACCACGTCCAGGTGCGGGTTGTTCTCGAAACCGTCTTCGGCGACGTTGGCGATGTACATGACCGGTTTGGTGGTCAGCAGGTGGAAGCCTTTGATCACCAATTTTTCATCGGTGCTCATGTTCTTCATCAGGCTGCGCGCAGGTTTGCCTTCGGTGAAGTGAGCGATCAATTGCTCCAGCAGGCCTTTCTGGACCACTGCGTCCTTGTCGCCACCCTTGGCGTTGCGGGCGACTTTCTGCAGTTGCTTCTCGCAGCTGTCGAGGTCGGCAAAGATCAGTTCCAGGTCGATGATCTCGATGTCACGCTTCGGGTCGACGCTGTTGGAGACGTGAATCACGTTCTCGTCTTCAAAGCAGCGCACCACGTGGGCAATGGCGTCGGTTTCGCGGATGTTGGCCAGGAACTTGTTGCCCAGGCCTTCACCTTTGGAGGCACCGGCCACGAGGCCCGCGATGTCGACGAACTCCATGGTGGTCGGCAGGATGCGCTTGGGGTTGACGATGGCCGCCAGTGCGTCCAGGCGCGAATCCGGCATCGGCACGATACCGCTGTTCGGCTCGATGGTGCAGAAGGGGAAGTTCTCAGCCGCGATACCGGATTTGGTCAGGGCGTTGAACAGGGTGGACTTGCCGACGTTAGGCAGGCCGACGATGCCGCAATTGAATCCCATGGTGTTTCCCCTCGGTAAGAGTCAGGCCTTCTGGCTGTGCAGGTTTTTCATCGCGCGGTTCCATTCACCGGCGAGGATATCCGGCAGCACGCCGAGGGCAAAGTCGATGCTGGCATCGAGTTTTTCCTGTTCGGCGCGAGGCGCGCGACCCAGGACAAAATTTGAAACCATGCTGGCTACGCCCGGGTGGCCGATGCCAAGCCGCAGGCGGTAAAAGGTATTCTGATTACCCAGCTGCGCGATGATGTCGCGCAACCCATTGTGACCGCCATGGCCGCCGCCCTGCTTGAGCTTGGCAACGCCCGGAGGCAGATCGAGTTCGTCGTGGGCCACCAGGATTTCTTCAGGCTTTATGCGGAAGAAACCGGCCAATGCCGCCACGGCCTGGCCGCTGCGGTTCATGTAGGTGGTGGGAATCAACAGGCGAACATCCTGACCTTGATGCGAGAAACGTCCGGTCAGGCCGAAATACTTGCGATCGGCCGCCAGGCTGACGCCTTGTGCGTGCGCGATGCGCTCAACAAAAAGGGCCCCTGCGTTATGCCGGGTCTGTTCGTATTCGGTGCCTGGATTTCCCAGGCCAACGATCAGTTTGATGGCAGTCACGATAGGGGCCCTTCCTGGAGTGTGGATAACGTCGCGATCAGATGTAGCGACAGTGGACGAACAATGCGGATCTACCGTTAAGTAAACTTCGCGTTACCGCCCGCTGTCTCGCTACGTTCCAGTCCGCGATGTTTTCCGGTCACTCCGGCGACAGAGTGAAATTACTCTGCTGCGCCTTCTTCGGTAGCTTCTGGAGCAACACGTGGAGCGTGGACGTTGGCTACAGCCTTGTCATCACCGTGTGCCAGGGCAACGAACTCAACGCCTTTAGGGGCCTTGAGGTCAGACAGGTGAATGATCGTGCCGACTTCTGCGTCAGCCAGGTCGACTTCGATGAATTCAGGCAGGTCTTTCGGCAGGCAGGAAACTTCCAGCTCGGAAGTCACGTGCGAGATTTCGCCGCCTTTCTTGACCGGAGCAGCTTCGTTGATGAAGTGCACTGGAACGGTAGCGGTCAGTTTCTGGCCAGCCACGACGCGAATGAAGTCGGCGTGCATGATGAACTGCTTGGCCGGGTGACGCTGCATCGCTTTAACGATGACGTTCTGCTTCTTGCCATCAACGTTCAGCTCGATTACGTGGCTGAAAGCAGCCTCGTCTTCGAACAGCTTGGCCACTTCTTTGGCCAGCATGGTGATGGACTCAGGGGCCTTGTCACCACCGTATACAACGGCAGGAACCTGGCTGGCGAGACGACGCAGGCGGCGGCTCGCACCTTTCCCCAGGTCGGTACGCGCTTGGGCGTTCAGGATGAAATCAGTCATTTTGTATCTCCAAAATAGCCATTCCGGGTGACGTCTGCGACCGACGTCAAAGCGGATGGGCAAAAAAGCCCCGCCCCAACATGAGTGTTGGGGCGGGGCGCTTTTCGTCAACGGGATGTCATGTAAGGGCAGGGCCCTTAGCGGAACATCGCGCTGATCGATTCTTCATTGCTGATGCGGCGAACCGCTTCTGCAACCACCGGTGCGATATCCAGTTGACGGATACGTACACAGGCTTGTGCGGCAGCGGACAGCGGAATGGTGTTGGTCACCACCAGCTCGTCCAGCACGGAATTTTCAATGTTCTCGATTGCCCGACCCGACAGCACAGGGTGTGTGCAGTAGGCAAAGACCTTGGCAGCACCATGCTCTTTCAGGGCCTTGGCCGCGTGGCACAGGGTGCCTGCGGTGTCGACCATGTCGTCAACCAGGATACAGGTGCGCCCCTCGACGTCGCCGATGATATGCATCACTTCGGAGTGATTGGCTTTCTCACGGCGTTTGTCGATGATACCCAGATCCACGCCCAGGGATTTGGCAACCGCCCGTGCACGCACGACGCCACCAATGTCCGGGGACACGATCATCAGGTTCTCGAAGCGCTGATCTTCAATGTCATCCACCAGGACCGGGGAGCCGTAGATGTTGTCCACGGGAATATCGAAGAAACCCTGGATCTGGTCAGCATGCAGGTCAACCGTGAGCACACGATCGATGCCGACGACGGTGAGCATGTCAGCCACGACTTTCGCGCTGATAGCCACACGCGCGGAACGCGGACGGCGATCCTGACGGGCATAACCAAAGTAGGGAATAACAGCAGTGATACGAGTAGCCGAGGAACGGCGGAAGGCATCAGCCATCACGACGAGTTCCATCAGGTTATCGTTGGTCGGAGCGCAAGTCGGCTGAATAATGAAGACGTCTTTACCGCGAACGTTTTCATTGATCTCGGCAGTGATTTCGCCGTCGGAGAACTTACCGACAGAAATGTCACCGAGAGGGATATGCAGCTGACGTACGACACGCCGAGCCAGATCGGGGTTGGCGTTCCCCGTAAAGACCATCATCTTGGACACGCGCAGTACCTGAAGGCTGAGGGTATACCTGGATGAGTATAGGAAAATGGCAGGGGCGGCTGGATTCGAACCAACGCATGGCAGGATCAAAACCTGCTGCCTTACCGCTTGGCGACGCCCCTGTATCTGTTGCTGCGAGTGCCCAGCACTCGATTCCTTTTAGAGCAGACTTTGCAGCTTGCGATGCAACATCGAAACGTTGCTTCCTTTCGCTACAAACCCTGTAAGGGTCTCTGTCAGAAGGGCCGAGACTTTATCAGCTTCAGCTTTGCTTGGGAAGCCCCCAAACACACAACTTCCAGTTCCGGTGAGTTTTGCTTCGGTAAATTTACCTAACAAATTCAATGCGTTACGAACATCTGGGTAACGCCTTGCTACCACCGGTAAGCAGTCATTTCGACTGTTTCCCTTGGGAACGGGGCGCACTTTAATGGGAGGAGAGTTACGTGTCAACAGTGGATCTGAAAAAATTTCTGCTGTACTTACAGAGACTTGCGGTACCAGCACCAGGTACCAGGGTTCTTCGGGCTCGACGGGCGTGAGTTTCTCCCCTACGCCTTCGGCAAAAGCCGCGTGGCCACGCACGAAAACCGGCACGTCAGCCCCTAGCGTCAGGCCCAGCGCCGCCAGGCGGTCGACGTCCCAATCGAGCTGCCACAGGTGATTGAGCCCGAGCAGGGTCGTTGCCGCATTCGAGCTGCCGCCACCGATACCGCCGCCCATGGGCAGGATTTTTTCGATCCAGATGTCGATGCCCAACGAACAACCGGATTGCTCCTGGATTTTTTTTGCAGCCTTGACGATCAGGTTGCTGTCGTGGGGAACGCCTTCGAACTCGGTGTGCAGGCGAATGACACCGTCCTCGCGTACTGCGAAGGTGATTTCATCGCCGTAGTCCAGGAACTGGAAGATCGTTTGCAGCTCGTGATATCCATCCGGACGACGACCCAGGATGTGCAGCATCAGGTTGAGCTTGGCCGGGGAGGGCAGGGTCAGGCGGGCAGCAGTCATGTCATTGCCCCAGCTTGCGCGGCTGCCATTGCTTGATCACCAGCGTGACATCGAGGTCGCTGCCGTGCAGCTTGATCCGCTCGGGCAGCCAGTAGCCGTTCTGCTGGGCATAGCTGAGATATTCGATCTGCCAGTCGTCCTGTTCCAGGTTGGACAGGCGGCTGTCGGCGTCGAGGGTCAGGCGGCTTTTGCTGTCCGGCGCCGGCAGCCCGCGCACCCACCAGGTCAGGTGGGAAACCGGCAATTTCCAGCCCAACTGCTCTTCAAGCAGGGCTTCGGGCGTGGGGGCTTCGTAGCGGCCCTGGTTGGCGACTTCCAGCGAAACCTGCCCCGGTCGACCGGTCAAGCGCGCTGCGCCGCGTCCCAGCGGGCCGGACAGGCGGATGTCGTAGTAGTCCTGGCGCTGCAGCCAGAACAGTGTGCCGCTGCCCGAATCCTTCGGCGCGCGGATGCCGATCTTGCCGTCGATCTGCCAGCCATCGAGGCCGCTCAGCTGTGCCTTGTGTTCACGCCACTGGGCCGGATTTCCATGGCCCTGGACGGATTCGCGGGCGCCGAAGCCCGCACAGCCGGCGAGCAGGGCGATGAAGCTGAAAACGATGAAGTGGCGCAAAAACATGTCTTAAAGGGTCTCTGATCCGGTCAGGCGTTTGATGGTACCGCGCAGGATGGGGCTGTCGGGCTGGTCCTTGAGGAACTTGCTCCAGATCTGCCGGGCCTCACGCTGTTTTCCGGCGGTCCACAGGACCTCGCCCAGGTGAGCGGCGACTTCCTGATCGGGAAAGCGCTCCAGGGCCTGGCGCAGCAGGCGTTCGGCTTCGTCGAGGTTACCCAGGCGGAAATTCACCCAGCCGAGGCTGTCGAGCACCGCCGGGTCTTCCGGGTTGAGCTGGTGGGCCTGCTCGATCAGTACCTTGGCTTCGGCATAGCGGGTGGTGCGGTCCGACAGGGTATAGCCAAGGGCATTCAAGGCCATGGCGTTGTCGGGGTCGCGCTGGATGATCAGGCGCAGGTCTTTTTCCATCTGGGCCAGGTCGTTGCGTTTTTCCGCCAGCATGGCTCGGGTATACAACAGGTTCAGGTCGTCCGGGTATTGCTTCAGGGCCTGTTGCAGCACGTTCCAGGCTTTGTCGCCCTGATTGTTGGCCGACAGGGTTTCGGCTTCAATCAGGTAGAGCTGGATGCCATAGTCCGGCTGGGCGTCGCGTTGTACGGCCAGGCGACTCTGGGCCTCGGCAGTCTTGCCATTGCCGATCAGGATATCGGCCTGGCGCAACTGTGCCGGCAGGTAGTCATTGCCCGGGCCGACCTGGGCATACTCGATCAGCGCGCTTTCCGGGTCGTTGCGTTCTTCGGCAATGCGCCCCAGGTTCAGGTGCGCCGAATCGACATGGCTTTCCCGGGCGATCAGGTCTTCCAGATAGCCCCTGGCCTCGTCCCAGGCCTTGGCTTCCAGGCAGACCAGTGCCAGGGAGTAACGCAATTCGTCGTCTTCGGGGTACTGCTGGACCAGGCTGGAGAACTCCACCTTGGCATCGTCCATGCGGTTGTTTTCCACCAGCATGCGGGCGTAGGTGAGGCGCAGGCGCTTGTCGTCCGGATACTTCCTGATGCTTTTTTCCAGCAACGGCAGTGCTTCGTCGCCGCGGTTCAAGCCTTGCAGCAGTCGAGCGCGCAGCAGGATCGGCGCCACCTCGCCGGCTTCCGGCGGGTTGTCTTCCAGCAGGGTGAGGGCGCCCTGGGCATCGCCATCCTGTTGCAGCAACAAGGCCTTGCCGAAAATCAACTGTCCGTTGTTCGGATGGCGTTCCAACAAGCGGTCGAAGCTCTTCATCAGGCCGCCGCGGGTTTCCTGGTCCGTATCGGCAGCCGATAGGGCGAGGAAGTCGAAGTGGGTATCACCCTTGCCCTGCAGGACTTTCTCCATATAGGTCATGGAATCGTCGTAACGCCCAGCGCGGGCCAGTTGTACGGCGGCGGCGCGTTGCGCTTCGAGGTCGTCCGGGGCGTTGCGGGCCCAGATCAGCGCGGTATCCAGCGCGGCCTGGTCGGCCCCCAGGTATTCGGCGATGCGGAACGCCCGCTCTGAGATGCCCGGGTCCTGGGTATTGATGGCCTGGGTCACGTAGTTGTCCAGCGCAATGTCGAAGCGATTGCGCTGGCCTGCCAGTTCGGCGCTCAACAGGCTGAAGATGGTTTCTTCGCTGAACGAGCCGTAGACCTTGGGTTTTTCAGGTGCCTGCGTGCTGTCTTCGACCGGCGGCGTACCGTCCGTCGAAACGGGGGCCATGGATTGGCAGCCGCTGAGCAAGGCAAGAGCGAGGAGCAACGCGGAAGATCTATTCATATAGGAAGAGGACGACTAACCTGCGGTCGGATCATCATGACACAAGCCTTCGGTCAAACATAACCGCCCCGTCGATTTACGAAGCGAGGGAGGGCGATAGAGATGCAGTGGTTGTTCTGGATCTGGCGAAGTAGGACAATTGCCGGCTTCACGTCACCATCAGCGACCTTGAATGGCCTTCCTTGCACTTGGTATCAACCACAAGACTGCTTCAGTAGACGTCCGCGAGCGCGTGGCCTTTACGCCTGAGCAGCTGGTGGAGGCCCTGCAGCAGCTCTGCCGGCTTACAGAGAGCCGTGAGGCTGCGATCCTCTCTACCTGCAATCGCAGCGAACTCTATGTAGAACAGGATCATGTTTCGGTCGATGCCGTGCTGCGCTGGCTGGCCGAATATCACAACCTGAGCCTTGAAGAGCTACGCGCCAGTGCCTATGTGCATGAAGACGATGCGGCCGTTCGTCACATGATGCGCGTCGCCTCCGGGCTCGATTCGCTGGTGCTGGGCGAGCCGCAGATCCTCGGCCAGATGAAGTCGGCCTATGCCGTGGCCCGCGAAGCCGGTACGGTCGGCCCGCTGCTCGGGCGGCTGTTCCAGGCCACGTTCAATGCCGCCAAGCAGGTACGTACCGACACCGCCATTGGCGAGAACCCTGTGTCCGTGGCGTTTGCCGCCGTCAGCCTGGCAAAACAGATTTTCAGCGATCTGCAACGCAGCCAGGCGCTGCTGATCGGCGCCGGCGAGACCATCACCCTGGTTGCCCGCCATCTGCACGACCTGGGGGTCAAGCGCATCGTCGTCGCCAACCGGACCCTGGAGCGAGCCAGTACCCTGGCCGAACAGTTCGGCGCCCACGCGGTGCTGCTCTCGGATATCCCGGCCGAGTTGGTACACAGCGACATCGTCATCAGTTCCACCGCCAGCCAGTTGCCGATCCTGGGCAAGGGCGCGGTGGAAAGCGCCCTGAAGCTGCGCAAGCACAAGCCGATCTTCATGGTGGACATTGCCGTACCCCGGGACATCGAGCCGGAAGTCGGCGAGCTGGACGACGTGTACCTCTATAGCGTCGATGACCTGCACGAAGTGGTCGCCGAGAACCTCAAGAGCCGGCAGGGCGCGGCCCAGGCGGCGGAAGAAATGATCACCATCGGCGCCGAGGACTTCATGGTGCGCCTGCGCGAGCTGGCTGCGGTGGATGTGCTCAAGGCCTATCGTCAGCAGAGCGAGCGCTTGCGCGATGAAGAGCTGCAAAAGGCCCAGCGCCTGCTGGCCAACGGCGGCAGCGCCGAAGAGGTGCTGGTGCAACTGGCCCGTGGCCTGACCAATAAATTGCTCCACGCCCCCAGTGTCCAGCTCAAGAAACTGACTGCCGAGGGTCGCCTCGATGCACTGGCCATGGCCCAGGAACTCTTTGCCCTCGGTGAGGGTTCACCGGATAGCTTTTCGGATAAGAAATCGCAATGAAAGCGTCACTGCTCAATAAACTGGACACCCTCCAGGACCGTTTCGAAGAACTGACCGCCTTGCTGGGCGATGGCGAAGTCATTTCCGACCAGAACAAATTCCGCACCTATTCCAAGGAGTACGCGGAAGTCGAGCCGATTGTCGCCACCTATAAACAGTTGCTCAAAGTGCAGGACGACCTCGCCGGTGCCCAGGCGCTGCTCAAGGACAGCGACCCGGACCTGCGGGAAATGGCGGCATTGGAAGTGCGCGAGGCCAAGGAGCAGTTGGTCGAACTTGAAAGCAATCTGCAACGCATGCTGCTGCCCAAGGATCCTAACGACGGTCGGAACGTCTTCCTGGAAATCCGTGCCGGTACCGGCGGCGATGAGGCGGCGATCTTCTCCGGCGACCTGTTTCGCATGTACTCGCGCTACGCCGAGCGGCGTGGCTGGCGCGTGGAGATCCTGTCGGAAAACGAAGGGGAGCATGGCGGCTATAAGGAAGTCATCGCCAGGGTCGAAGGCGACAACGTCTACGGCAAGCTGAAGTTCGAATCAGGCGCCCACCGTGTACAGCGTGTGCCGGCCACCGAGTCCCAGGGGCGCATTCATACCTCGGCCTGCACGGTGGCGGTATTGCCCGAGCCGGACGAACAGGAAGTCATCGAGATCAACCCGGCGGACCTGCGGATCGACACCTACCGTTCCTCCGGCGCGGGCGGACAGCATGTCAACAAGACCGACTCGGCGATCCGCATCACCCACTTGCCTTCGGGCATCGTGGTCGAGTGTCAGGAAGAGCGCTCCCAACACAAGAACCGGGCCCGCGCCATGGCCTGGTTGTCGGCCAAGCTCAACGACCAGCAGACCAGCGCCGCGGCCAGTGCCATCGCCAGCGAGCGCAAGTTGCTGGTGGGCTCGGGGGATCGTTCCGAGCGCATCCGCACCTACAACTTTGCCCAGGGCCGGGTCACCGATCACCGGGTCAACCTGACCTTGTATTCCCTGGATGAAATCCTGGCCGGCGGTGTCGATGCGGTGATCGAACCGCTGCTGGCCGAATATCAGGCCGATCAACTGGCCGCGATTGGCGAATAAAAGGTGAACACATGACCATCATCGCCAGTCTGCTACGTGCCGCCGAGTTGCCGGATTCACCCACGCCAAAACTGGATACCGAGTTACTGCTGGCGGCTGCGCTGGGCAAGTCCCGCAGCTTCCTGCACACCTGGCCCGAGCGGATCGTGCCAAGCGAGGCCGCCCTGCTGTTTTCCGAATATCTGCATCGGCGTCGCTCCGGTGAGCCGGTGGCCTATATCCTGGGACAGCAGGGCTTCTGGAAGCTCGACCTGGAAGTCGCGCCCCATACCCTGATCCCGCGTCCGGACACTGAGTTGCTGGTGGAAACCGCGCTGGCCTTGTTGCCGGCCGCTGCGGCCAGGGTTCTGGATCTGGGCACCGGCAGCGGCGCGATTGCCCTGGCCCTGGCCAGCGAGCGTCAAGCCTGGAAGGTCACGGCGGTCGACCGGGTGCTGGAGGCCGTCGCCTTGGCCGAACGCAATCGCCAGCGCCTGGGCCTGGTCAACGTCACGGTGCTGAGCAGTCACTGGTTCAGTGCTTTGGATGGCGAGCGTTTCGAGTTGATCATCAGCAACCCGCCTTATATTGCCGCCGCCGATCCGCACCTGGCCGAAGGCGACGTGCGTTTCGAACCTTCCAGTGCATTGGTCGCGGGCCAGGATGGGCTCGATGATCTGCGCGAAATCATCGTCCAGGCACCGGATCACCTGGCGCCGGGCGGCTGGTTGATGCTCGAGCACGGTTACGATCAGGCCGGTGCGGTGCGGGATCTGTTGCAAATCCAGGGTTTCTCCGAGGTCCACAGTCGCAAGGACCTGGGCGGCCATGAACGCATCAGCCTGGGGTGCCTGCCGTGCTGAACGATCAGGAGTTGTTGCGCTACAGCCGGCAGATACTGCTGCAACAGGTGGACATCGGCGGCCAGTTGCGCCTCAAGCAGAGTCGTGCGTTGATCGTCGGTCTTGGTGGCCTCGGTGCGCCGGTGGCGCTCTATCTGGCCGCCGCGGGCGTTGGCGAGCTGCACCTGGCAGACTTCGACACGGTCGACCTGACCAACCTGCAACGCCAGATCATCCACGACACCGACAGCGTCGGCCTGAGCAAGGTCGATTCGGCCATGCGTCGCCTTGCGGCGATCAACCCCGAGGTTCGACTGGTGCCTCATCCGGCGGCCATGGACGAAGACAGCCTGGCCGTGGCTGTGGCGGCGGTGGATCTGGTGCTGGACTGTTCCGATAATTTCTCGACGCGCACGGCGGTCAACGCGGCGTGTGTCGCGGCGGGCAAGCCGCTGGTCAGCGGTGCGGCGATCCGTCTCGAGGGCCAGCTTTCGGTGTTCGATCCCCGTCGTCCCGAAAGCCCTTGCTATCACTGCCTCTACGGCCACGGCAGCGAGGCCGAGTTGACCTGCAGCGAAGCAGGGGTGCTTGGGCCGTTGGTGGGCTTGGTGGGCAGTCTGCAAGCCCTTGAAGCCTTGAAGCTGCTGGCCGGTTTTGGTGAGCCGTTGGTGGGGCGCCTGTTGTTGATCGATGCCTTGGGTACGCGGTTCCGCGAATTGCGGGTCAAGCGTGACCCGGCGTGCAGTGTCTGTGGTGACCCACATGAGTGAGGCGCCGGTCGGCGTGCTCGACTCGGGTGTCGGCGGATTGTCGGTGCTGGGGGAAATTCGTCGGCTGCTGCCGAACGAATCGCTGTTGTACGTCGCTGACTGCGGGCATATTCCCTACGGCGAGAAAACGCCGGAATACATCCGACAGCGCTGCGCGATCATTGCCGATTTTCTCCTCGGCCAGGGTGCCAAGGCGTTGGTGGTGGCTTGCAACACCGCGACGGTCGCTGCGGTGGCTGATTTGCGTCGCGACTTTCCCCACTGGCCCATCGTCGGCATGGAGCCGGCGGTCAAGCCGGCCGCCGCCGCTACCCGCAGTGGCATTGTCGGCGTACTGGCCACCACTGGTACTTTGCAGAGCGCCAAGTTCGCCGCCTTGCTCGACCGTTTCGCCACCGATGTACAGGTCATCACTCAACCGTGTCCCGGGCTGGTGGAGCTGATTGAGGCGGGTGACTTGCAGAGTCCGGCCTTGCATCAGTTGCTGCAACATTACGTTGATCCATTGCTGGCAGCCGGCTGCGATACGCTGATCCTGGGTTGCACGCACTATCCGTTCCTCAGACCATTGCTCAAGCAAATGATCCCGGATCACATCAGCCTGATCGACACGGGCGCAGCCGTGGCTCGACAACTTCAGCGCCTGCTGGCCGAACGTGGGTTGTTGGCAGAGGGGCCGGCCAGCGAAACTCAATTCTGGAGTAGTGCTGATCCGACACATTTAAGAAATATCCTACCGACGCTATGGCATTCGTCTGGCCTTGTGCGAAGCTTCAATCTGTAAGCAAAATGTGAAAATTCCGTAAATGCTGCTGAACTTCTGTTCTAGCGCGGATTTCTATAGCTTTGCCTGTAACAAAAAACTAACTATGTTCGTCGGAAAAGGATGTTTCTAATGAAGCGCTTATTCTGCTTTGCCGCATTTGCGGCTGCATTGCTGGGGCACACCTACACCGCACAGGCTGCGGGTGTGGAGTTCGGGGTCGGCCAGACCAGCGACTCGACCATGACTTATCGTCTGGGGATGCAATTCGATTGGGACAAGAGTTGGTGGCAAAGCGACGTAGGTCGTCTGACCGGCTACTGGAGCGGTGCCTACACCTACTGGGAAGGGGATAAGACGTCCAGTAACCATAGCCTGTCGTTTTCGCCCGTCTTCGTGTATGAATTTTCCGGTGAGAACGTGAAACCTTACATCGAGGCCGGTGTGGGCGTTGCGCTGTTCGACAAGACCGAGGTGGAAGATAACAAGCTCGGTACCGCTTTCCAGTTCGAAGATCGCATCGGCTTCGGCCTGCGCTTCACTGGCGGACATGAAGTGGGCATTCGCGCCACTCACTATTCCAATGCGGGCATCAAGTCGACCAACGATGGCGTGGAGAGCTACGCCCTGCACTACACGATGCCGCTTTGATACTGATGGAGCCCGCTTGTAACGGCGGTGGGGCATTGGCTGTGATGATGACCGTACCACCGCTATCGCGAGCAGGCTCGCTCCCACATTAGTGTTTCGAGGTGGCCGTCAGATCGATGGTCCCTCCAACCCCTGCTCGCGATAGCAGAGGATCAGTTGGCGCTCGTGCTCTACCGATACGCCGTCGTGATCCCGCGGCGTTCCTCAATGCATTCCGGTGCTCCCATTTCGAACTCCCGACAGATCAGCGGGCGTTTTTCGTAGATGGTGCACTTCATGCTGTCGCGATCCAGCGCAGCGCACCAGCCGTCATCAAGGCGCAGCATGACTTCCCCACCCCAATCGTCCGTGGCGATGAAGCGTTGCGGGACGCCGGTATCGGTGATCAGCAGCACTTCCAGTTGGCAGCAGCACGCCGCGCACGTTGAGCACGTAACGGTCGGTGCAGTGAGGTCAGCGAGAGGGATGGTTTCCATGGCGCGCAGTGTAAGGCAACCGGGCCGCTCACGGTCGACCCTTGATCGGTGACCTGGCGCTTACCTGGCAAGGATCGATGTCCGCCTGTGCGGTCTGGCCCGGTGTTGGTAACGGCCACAGCGCGGTCAGGGCCGTGACAGGGAGGAGCACTTCATGGGGGCGTTCGACCAACTGACTCAGGATGTAGGCGGCCGCTTCGTCTGCCGACCCTGGTGTGGCCGGAAAGTCCGCCAGGCTCCCGAGCGCGTTATCGAAGTCCGGTCGAACGAGCGTTATGTCGATGTTTTCGGAGGCGCGAGCCGATTCGAACAGATAACGCATTGCCCCGTTGCCGCCCTCGGTGTGGGACGGTGACAGGGAGGTTGCCGGGCTGATGATTCCCACCAGCAGGGGCGCGGTGCCGGCACGCAGCAATGGCGAGGCTGTTTCGATGCAAAGGCTTGCGACCATCAGGTTGCTGCGCACAATGTGTTCGATGAGAGACGCGTCGGGGAGCTGACTGTTGACGTACTCGGTAGTGCCGGCGTTCAGGATCAGCGTGTCCAGGGCCCCCCACTGCTGAGCGATTCGATCAGTGATGTCGCGTACCGTCTGGCCGTCGGTCAAGTCGCCGGGCATCGTCAGTACGTGGCCCGGATAACGTGCCGAGAGCGCTTCGCAGGATTGAGCCGAGCTTGAACTGATGGCCAGGTTTGCCCCGGTTTCGAGTATTGCCTGGGCCAAGGAAGCGCCGACTCCGTTACCAGCGCCCGTCAGCCAATACCGTCGTGGTGGTCTCTGACCCATTCCATACTCCTTTTAGTCGGGGCGACACGCCGCGACAGGTAGGGGACGTCTACGGCAGGCAAAGTCCTTCTGCCTGGTCCGACTATATCTCGTCTGGCTGGGCGTGCATCCGGATAGCGATAGTTTCATGTTCGCTGATCGCCCGGCTTTTCAATCATGGCCTGTTGTCGCGTTGGCAGATTCCTGAAAGCCCCCAGCGCACGCTCCCTGGATTGGCTGAGATTGACGATCGGAGCCGGATAGTCCGCCCTGTTAAACAACCCGTCCAAAGGGTTATGGACCTGTTGCTCATCAAGATCGTTCAGCTCAGGTAACCAGCGTTTGATAAACAGGCCCTTACGATCGAATTTTTCAGATTGACTCAATGGGTTGAAGATGCGGAACCAGGGCGCCGCATCGGTGCCGGTGGAGGCGCTCCATTGCCAGCCACCGTTATTGGCGGCCAGGTCTCCGTCGATCAGGTGTTGCATGAAAAAGCGCTCGCCTTCGCGCCAGTCGATAAGCAGATTCTTGGTGAGAAACATCGCGACGACCATCCGTAAGCGGTTGTGCATCCATCCTGTTTCCAGCAACTGGCGCATGGCTGCATCGATAATCGGCAGACCAGTGCGTGCCTGCTTCCAGGCAGTCAGTTCTTCAGGCGCATTGCGCCAAGCCAGGGCTTCGGTTTCCGGGCGGAATGCACGATGACGGGACACACGGGGAAAGCCCACCAGAATGTGTTTATAGAACTCGCGCCAGAGCAATTCATTGATCCAGGTCACAGCACCGACATTTCCGCTCTCGAATTCACCCTGGTTGGCTTGCAATGCTGCGTGCAGGCACTGGCGCGGCGAGACTACGCCAGCGACCAGGTAAGCTGAAAGCTGGCTGGTACCGGGCCTGGCCGGGAAGTCCCGTTCGCTCTGGTAGAAGTCCAGGTGTTGATCGACAAAGGTGTCGAGGCGTCGCCGGGCTTCGTTTTCACCGGCGGGCCAGAGGGCGCGCAGGGAATCGCCGGGAAGAGCAAAGCCTTCTACCTGAGTCGGCACCGGGTCGCTGTGGATATTGGTTGGTGCCTGCCGGGACGGTGCGCGGATCAGCTTCGGCAGCGAAAGGTGCAGGCGGCTGTAGCAGACTTTGCGAAACTGGCTGAACACTTGGAAATAACTGCCGGTCCGGGTCAGTACGCTGCCGGGCTTGAACAGCAACTGGTCGAGATAGCTGTGAAAGTCGATGCCGTTGGCTTTCAGGCATTGGGCTGCTTCGGCATCGCGCCGGGTTTCATTTACCCCGTATTCTTCGTTCACATGAACGGCATTGATGCTCAGTTCGCGGCACAGGGTGAGCAGTACCGACGGCGCCTGATCCCAGTGCGGCGCGGGGCGGATCAGCAAGGGGATGTTCAGTTCGGCCAAGGCTGCGCTCAACGAAGCCAGATTGCGAAGCCAGAAATCGATCTTGCACGGTGCGTCATCGTGGACACGCCATTGCCCCGGGCTCGTCAGGTACACCGCCACACAAGGCCCCGCGGCGGCAGCTGCGGCCAGCGCGGTATTGTCGTTCAGGCGCAGGTCGCTGCGCAGCCAGATCAGTTGCATGGGGGTTCCATTTCAAAGGAGTGCTCTGTGACTCAGCTCGCGGTAAGCCGATAGCGGGTCTTCGGCCCAGATGATGTCTTTCATCGAGCCGCCGGCGGGTGATTTGGCGTGATGGATCGAGGCTGCGGTGCCGGCAATGATGATCGGGCAGTCGACTCCATTAAGCAGCCTGGGCAGTTGGGACAGGTTCATGGCGTGGCTGGAATACAGGAGTACGCCGCGGGCCTTGAGGCGTTCGACCGCCAAGGCCAGTTCGCCTGCCGGTATCGGCCCGTCGAAGACCTCCACCGGGCAATCGGCGCTGCTCGCCAGCCAGGCGGTGAGCCACAGGCCGGGTTCCAGGGGAACGTCCGAATGGTTGACCAGCAGCAACGGCGCGCCGCGGAGCTGACGGTTGTTGTGGTAGATCCGACTGCCGAATTTGCTGCGCAGCCAGGAGTACAGGAACACCCGTTCCAACTGTGCGCCGAACTGACCCTGCCAGCGCAATTGCAACTCCTCCAGCAAGGGCAACAGCAATTGTTCGCACACGATCCAGGGTGGGTACAAGCCCATGGCCTGATTGACCACGTCGTCGACCTGGCGCTCGGCCAGTTGCGTCACAGCCAGGGTGAGGGCGTGACGCTGACTCTGCCAATCGCTGTCCAGTGGCTCGGTGCAGGGTTGTGGAGTATCGAGCAAGGGCTTGATTTTGCTGACCGTCACGCCCCGGTCGATCCAGGTGAGGATGCTCTGGATTCGCTGCACATGTTCGGCGTTGAACAACCGGTGTCCCTTGGGCGTGCGTAACGGCACGATCAGGCCGTAGCGGCGTTCCCAGGCTCGCAACGTCACGGCGTTGACACCGGTTCTCCGCGCCACTTCGCGTATGGGAAGCCAGCCGTCCGCCAGGGCCTGGGCGAAATCGGCGCCAAGGTCTTCACGAGCGCTGGAGTCGGTATCGCCTTTCATCAGATGGCGTTCCGCAAACTGAGATTTTCCGGGTGCGGTTGCAGGTAGACTTGCTGCGCCAGGTAGGGATCGGGATGTTGGCGAAGGTGATGTTTGAGCAGTGTCAGCGGCACTACCAGCGGTACGATGCCGAGGCGGTACTGGGCGATGAGATGCTGAACTTCCTGCTTGTCCTCGGCATCGATGGCGCGCTTGAGATAACCGCTCAGGTGCTGCAACACATTGGTATGGGTGCGACGGGTGGCGCATTTTTTCAGGGCGGCCATCAATGCGCTGAAGTATCGCGGGCCCAGCTCATTGGGGTCGGTCTTGCCCATGCTGCCCAACAGGTTGCCGAGGATCTTGTATTGCACAGGGTTGTGAGCCATCAGCAGGTACTTATAACGCGAGTGGAACTCGATCAGGTCTCGCCGGGTCAGGCCCTTGCGGCGTAGCGGCTGCCAGGCAGCGTAGGCGAATACCCGGGTCAGAAAATTCTCTCGCAGTACCGGATCGTTGAGGCGGCCGTCTTCTTCCACCGGCAGGTCCGGGTGGAGGTCGCAGAATGCCTGGGCGTAGACACCGCGTCCGCCACCTGGCTGTGACACGCCGTTATGGTCATAGACTTTGACCCGCTCCAGTCCGCATGACGGCGATTTCTGCATGAAGATGTAACCACAAATGTCATCGAGTTCCGCAGCCATTTGCCGAGCGTAATCGATCAAAGGGCGGGTCACGTTGAGGTCCTGTGTCACCGTACCGACCACATCGGGTTGCTCGGGATTACCCACCAACCGGATCGGTTCTCTCGGAATGCCCAGGCCGATGGCGACTTCCGGGCAGACCGGCACGAAATCAAAATGCTCCGCGAGGAGACGGCTGCACAGCTGCGATTGCTTGTGCCCGCCATTGAAGCGAACTTCTGCTCCCATCAGACAAGCACTGATGGCAATTTTCGGGCGGATGGCGGTTGAGTCGGGCATGGGGACCTCTGGTGTATAAACTTGTACATAATGTGTTTGTTTGTACAATTTTATTCATCATAGATCCACCGCGGTACAAGTCAACCCGGTTTGCATGACAGGAACGGCCGCTGGCGTTATTTACGGGCAGGCTGCCGTCTCGTTCGACAGCAGCGGGTAGCACGAAGGGGGCGCAATCTACTGGAGGCTGGCGTGCAAGCGTCGCGCGGCTTCCTGGCCGCTGAGCCAGGCGCCTTCGACCCGGCCGGACAGGCACCAGTCGCCACAGACGTACAGACCCAGGTCTGCATCGGCCAAGGCACCCCATTCATGGTTGCCGGCAGGGCGGGCATAGAGCCAGCGATGGGCCACGCTGAAACTCGGGGCGGGCATGGCGCTGTGCAGCAGTTCGGCGAAGGCACCGTGCAGATGTTCGATCACCGCTTCCTTGGGCAGGTCGATGTGCTGCCGGCTCCAGTCGCTGGAGGCGTGCAATACCCAGGTATCGAGATCGCTGTCGCGTCCCGGTTTGCTGCGGTTGCGCGCCAGCCAGTCGAGGGGGCTGTCCTGCACGAAGCAGCCTTCCATGGGCGTATCCAGCGCTTGTTCGAAAGCCAGGGCAACGGCCCAGGTTGGGTCCATCTTCACCCCGGCAGCCACCCCGGCCAGTTTCGGCACGGCCGCCAGCAATGCGGTGGCCTGGGGCGCGGGCGTGGCGATGACAACCTGGCCGAAGGGGCCATGGGTGAAGCCTTCCGCGTCCTGCAAGTGCCAGTGTTCCTGGCCGCGATAGACCTCGGTGATCCGGCAGGAGAACTGCACATGCAATTTGCCGAGCAAGGCGCGGGTGATGGCACTCATGCGTGGGGTGCCGACCCAGCGGGTCTGTTCGTCCGGGGAGGGGGTCAGTTGTCCGTCCTGGAAGTTGTAGAGTTGCGGGTTCCACTCCGCGGCCCAGCCGTTGGCTTGCCAACGCTGGACTTCGGTGACGAAGCGGCGATCACGGGCGGTGAAATATTGCGCGCCCATGTCCAGTGTGCCAGCGTCGCTGCGTTTGCTGGACATGCGTCCGCCGCTGCCATGGCTTTTATCGAAGAGTTGAACGATATGCCCGGCCTCCGTCAGGGCCTGGGCGGCTGAGAGTCCGGCGATGCCGGTGCCGATGATTGCGATGGGTACAGTCATGAGGGCCTCGTTTACCTTTCTGTACAGACTACGCCGTCGTTTAAACCTGTACAATTCGGGTTTTTGGTATAAGTTTTACCGTTCGCGTTTGGACAGGTTGACCTATTGTTAAACACAGACCCTGTCCGATACGAAAAATCCCTGCTTATAAAAATAGACTAGTGGGCCGGGTAAAACGCGCTGCGAGGAACATCTCATGCACATATTGCTGACCGGCGGTACTGGTTTGATCGGACGTCAGCTCTGCCGCCTCTGGTCGGAGCAGGGACATCGCTTGACGGTATGGAGCCGCCGAGCCGAAGAGGTGGCCAAAATCTGCGGCGCGCAAGTGCGGGGAATCGCCAAGCTCGATGAGATCGACGAGCCGGTGGACGCGGTGGTCAACCTCGCGGGCGCGCCGATTGCCGATCGGCCCTGGACCCATAAGCGCAAGATGTTGTTGTGGAGCAGTCGCGTCACCCTGACCGAAGTTTTGCTGGCGTGGCTGGAGCGCTGCGAACAGAAACCCGCCGTGTTGATTTCAGGTTCTGCGGTGGGCTGGTACGGCGACGGCGGCGAACGGGAATTGACCGAGGAGTCGGGGCCGGTCAGCGAGGATTTCGCCAGCCAACTGTGCATCGCCTGGGAAGAAACCGCGCAACGGGCCGAGGCCATGGGCATACGCGTGGTGCTGATCCGCACCGGCCTGGTGCTGTCCGCCGAGGGCGGCTTTTTGTCGCGGCTGCTATTGCCCTTCAAACTGGCGCTGGGCGGGCGTATCGGTAGCGGGCGGCAATGGATGCCATGGATCCACATCGACGATCAAATCGCGCTTATTGATTTTCTTCTGCACCGCGATGGCGCCAGCGGTCCCTATAATGCCTGTGCGCCGAACCCGGTGCGTAACCGCGATTTCGCCAAGGCCTTGGGGCACGTGTTGAATCGGCCCGCCGTGATGCCGATGCCGGAGCTGGTATTGAAAGTCGCACTGGGAGAATTGTCGTCGCTGCTGCTGGGCGGCCAGCGCGCCACGCCGGCACGGTTGCAGGCGGCGGGTTTCACTTTCCGATTCACGGATTTGCCTGCGGCACTGGACGATTTGTCCGGCCGCTTTTGAAATAGGACGTTGCATGACCGATCACGCGTTGCTTCTGGTGAATCTGGGTTCGCCTGCCTCCACTTCGGTGGCCGATGTACGCCGCTACCTCAATCAATTTCTGATGGACCCGTACGTCATCGACCTGCCCTGGGCGGTGCGACGTTTACTGGTGTCGCTGATTCTGATCAAGCGCCCCGAGCAATCGGCCCGTGCCTATGCCTCGATCTGGTGGGAGGAAGGTTCGCCGCTGGTGGTGCTCAGCCGCCGGCTGCAGCAGGCGATGGCTGCCCAGTGGACCCAAGGTCCGGTGGAATTGGCGATGCGTTACGGCGAGCCGTCCATTGAGTCGGCTCTGGTGCGCCTGGCGAATCAGGGGCACAAGAAGATCACGCTGGCGCCGTTGTATCCGCAGTTCGCTGACAGCACCATCACCACTGTGGTCGAAGAGGCCAAGCGGGTCGTGCGGGAAAAGAAGCTCGACGTGCAGTTCTCGATTCTCCAGCCGTTCTACGATCAGCCGGAATACCTTGACGCTCTGGTTGCCAGTGCCAAGCCCTATCTGATGCAGAATTACGATCACCTGCTGCTGAGCTTCCATGGCTTGCCGGAACGGCACCTGACCAAGCTGGACCCGACAGGGTTCCATTGCTTCAAGGACGCCGACTGTTGCAAGAATGCGCCGCCGGAGGTCATTGCGACGTGCTACCGCGCCCAGTGCATTCGCACGGCCGAGCTGTTCGCCCGGCAGATGGGGCTCAAGGACGGTCAATGGTCGGTATCGTTCCAGTCCCGGCTCGGCCGCGCCAAGTGGATCGAGCCCTACACCGAAGCGCGCCTGGAAGAATTGGCCAAAAGCGGGGTCAAGAAGGTGCTGGTGATGTGTCCAGCGTTCGTGGCCGACTGCATCGAGACCCTGGAAGAAATCGGTGACCGCGGGCGCGAGCAGTTCCGCGAGGCCGGGGGAGAGGAGTTGGTGCTGGTGCCGTGTCTCAATGATCAGCCGCAATGGGCCGAGGCGTTGAGCACGTTGTGCGAACGGGCGCCGATCGCGTTGTAACATTCACGGGCCCTATCGCGAGCAGGCTCGCTCCCACATGGGGTGGGTTGTGTACACAGATTTTGTGACCAACCGAGATCCAGTGTGGGAGCGAGCCTGCTCGCGATGGGGCCATGTCAGGCAACATCTCAGAGCAGCGGTTCATCCGCCTTCTTCTGCTTCCAACCATCGTTACCTGGCAGCAGCAGGTTCAGCCCGATCGCCACCACGGCGCACAGCGCAATGCCTTTGAGGCCGAAGTCATCCGGGCCGGTGCCGGTACCCACCAGCACGCCACCGATGCCGAACACCAGCGTCACCGAAACGATCACCAGGTTGCGCGCTTCGCCCAGGTCGATCTTGTGACGGATCAGGGTGTTCATGCCCACCGCCGCAATCGAACCGAACAACAGGCACAGAATCCCGCCCATGACCGGTACCGGAATGCTTTGCAGCAGCGCGCCGAACTTGCCGATGAAGGCCAGGGCGATGGCGAAGATCGCCGCCCAGGTCATGATTTTCGGGTTGTAGTTCTTGGTCAGCATCACCGCGCCGGTGACTTCGGCGTAGGTGGTATTGGGCGGACCGCCAAACAGACCGGCTGCGGTGGTGGCAATGCCGTCACCAAGCAGGGTCCGATGCAGGCCGGGCTTTTTCAGATAGTCGCGACCGGTCACGCTGCCCACGGCAATCACCCCGCCGATGTGCTCGATGGCCGGCGCCAGGGCCACCGGTACGATGAACAGGATCGCCTGCCAGTTGAACGCGGGGGCGGTGAAGGCCGGCAGGGCGAACCACGGTGCGGCAGCGATCTTGGCGGTGTCCACCACGCCGAAGAAAAACGCCATGGCAAAGCCCACCAGCACGCCGGAAATGATCGGCACCAGACGGAAGATACCTTTGCCGAACACCGCGACGATCAGCGTGGTGAGCAGGGCCGGCATCGAGATCATCATCGCGGTCTGGTAGTGAATCAGTTCAGTACCGTCGCCGGCCTTGCCCATCGCCATGTTCGCGGCAATCGGCGCCATCGCCAGGCCGATGGAGATGATCACCGGGCCGATGACCACTGGCGGCAGCATGCGGTCGATGAAGCCGGTGCCCTTGATCTTCACGGCCAGGCCCAGGAAGGTATAGACGAAACCGGCCGCCATCACGCCGCCCATGGTCGCCGCGAGGCCAAACTGGCCCTTGGCGAGAATGATCGGGGTGATGAAGGCAAAGCTCGACGCCAGGAACACCGGCACCTGCCGCCCGGTGACGATCTGGAACAGGATCGTTCCCAGACCTGCGGTAAACAGCGCGACGTTCGGGTCCAGCCCGGTGATCAGCGGCATCAGCACCAGGGCGCCGAAGGCGACGAACAGCATCTGTGCGCCGGACAGTACCTGGCGCCAGAGCGGATCGTTGAACTCGTCCTGCATGCTCAGGCGTCCTTCTGCTTGGTGCCGAAGATCTTGTCGCCGGCATCGCCCAGGCCCGGGATGATGTAGCCATGCTCGTTGAGTTTCTGGTCGATGGAGGCGGTATAGATGGTCACGTCCGGGTGAGCGTCCTGTACGACCTTGATGCCTTCGGGGGCGGCGACCAGGACCATGGCGCGGATATCGCGGCAACCGGCCTTTTTCAGCAGGTCGATGGTGGCGACCATGGAACCGCCGGTGGCGAGCATCGGGTCGATGATCATGGCCAGGCGTTCGTCGATTTCCGGTACCAGTTTTTCCAGGTAGGTGTGGGCCTGCAGTGTTTCTTCATTGCGAGCCACGCCCACGGCGCTGACCTTGGCACCCGGGATCAGGCTCAGCACGCCTTCGAGCATGCCGATGCCGGCGCGCAGGATCGGCACTACGGTGATCTTCTTGCCGGCGATTTTCTCCACCTGGACCGCACCGGCCCAGCCGTCGATCTCGTAGGATTCCAGCGGCAGGTCCTTGGTGGCTTCGTAAGTGAGCAGCGCACCGACTTCCTGGGCGAGCTCGCGGAAGTTCTTCGTGCTGATATCGGCGCGACGCATCAGGCCGAGTTTGTGTCTGATCAGCGGATGGCGGATCTCGAGGATGGGCATGGGGAAGGCTCCGGCGGCGGGCAAAAAAACCGGGCTAGATTAATCTATCCCGAAGGCTTGTCCTATAGACAATACAGAACGTTAGTCCACAAACCCTTGATCTGGCCGGGCGGGATGCGTACCTTTGCCCGCTTTTCCGACCTGCCACCCCTGGAGAGCGCCATGTCCGCTGATCTCGAACACATCCGTAAAATCATGGCGGAGGCTGACTGCCTGTACACCGAAGCCGAAGTCGAAGCGGCCATTGCCCGGGTCGGTGCGCAAATCAACGACCAACTGGCCGATTCCAACCCGGTGGTGTTCTGTGTCATGAACGGCGGGCTGATCTTCTCCGGCAAGCTGCTGACCTACCTGAACTTCCCGCTGGAGGCCTCTTACCTGCATGCCACCCGTTATCGCAACGAAACCAGCGGCGGTGACCTGTTCTGGAAAGCCAAGCCGGAAGTCTCGTTCATCGACCGCGACGTGCTGATCATCGACGACATTCTCGACGAGGGACATACGCTGGGTGCGATCATCGACTTCTGCCGGCATGCCGGCGCCCGCGCGGTGCACACCGCCGTGCTGATCGATAAGGAACACGACCGCAAGGCCCGTCCCGATCTGAAAGCCGATTTCGTCGGCCTGCCCTGTATCGACCGTTACATCTTCGGTTATGGCATGGACTACAAAGGTTACTGGCGCAACGCCAACGGTATTTTCGCCGTCAAGGGCATGTGATCGATGACTCGGCCGGGGTTCCTGGATCAAACATTGTTCGATGAGCTGGCCGAGAAAGCCGCGGCCAGCCCTCGTGGGCGGCAGCACCACAACTTCCATCAGATGGACGAACCCTGCCACCGCATGGCGGTGGGGTTGCAACCTTCCACGTACATCCCGCCCCATCGCCACCTCAGTGCCGACAAGGCAGAAACCTTGCTGGTGCTCAGGGGGCGTCTGGGTGTGTTGATCTTTGATGACGCCGGTACGGTGACGGACAAGCGCATTCTACAGGCCGGAGGCGATTGCCTCGGCGTCGACCTGCCAGCGGGCGTGTATCACGGCTTGGTGGTGCTGGAAGCCGACAGCCTGATGTTCGAGTGCAAGGCCGGCCCCTACCGGCCCGTGGGCGAAGGCGAGCTGGCCCACTGGGCTCCCCGGGAAGGCGAGCCGGGCGTGGTTGAATACCACGCCTGGATGCGCGCGCAGTTCGACTGACGCACCGCCCCCCTGTGGCAAGGGGGGTTATCCCCGCGGGAGCGCAGGGCTTTTGTGGGAGCAAAGCTTGCTCGCGAAACAGGCGCCTCGGTTTCGAAGGCAGACCGCGTCAGCTTCATCGCGGGCAAGCCTTGCTCCCACAAGCCGCCAGCCAATGCTCACTCTTGATCCGTGCCTGCTCCAGAGTCTGCACATACGCCAGTTGGCGCTGTTCGCGATGGATGCCGGCGCGGCGTAGCTTCAGGCGCACTCGCGGGGTGGTCGCTACCAGGATCAGGCCGATATCGTGCTTGCGGTAGTCCTTCAGAATATTTTCAAATGCCGCCAGTGCGGTCATATCGAGCATCGGCACGGCGCTCATTTCCACCACCACGACGCGGACCCCCGGATCAAACCTGCGCAGCACATCCAGGGCCTTTTCTGCCGCACCGAAGAACAGTGGGCCGCGAATTTCGTAGCAACGCACATGTTCGGGCATGTCCTGTAAGGCTTGATGAAAGTGCCGCGGCAGCTCGGCGCTGTCGGTCAGCTCGCTCATGCGCTTGATGAACAGCCCGGCCGCCAGCAGCAGGCCGACAGAAACGGCCAGAACCATGTCGAACAGCACCGTCAGGCCGAGACAGGTCAGCAACACCAGCACATCGCTGCGCGGGGCGATGCGCAAGGTGTGCAGCGTATGCCCGGCTTCGCTCATGTTCCAGGCGACCATCACCAGTAGCGCCGCCAGTGCGGCCATCGGCAAATAGCTGAACAGCGGCGCCAACAGCACAATCGCCACCAGCACCACCAGGCTGTGGATGATCGAGGCCAGGGGCGAAAACGCGCCGCTGCGCACATTGGTGGCGCTGCGGGCAATCGCGGCGGTGGCGGTGATGCCGCCGAACAGTGGTGCCACCAGGTTACCCAGGCCCTGGCCCATCAGTTCGGCGTTGGGATCGTGTTTGCTGCCGGTCATGCCGTCTGCCACCACGGCGCATAACAGCGACTCGATGGCACCGAGCATGGCGATGGCGAAGGCGGGGCCCAGCAACTGGCGGATCAGGTCATAGGACAGCACCAATGGACGACCCTGGCCGTCAGGAAGATTCCAGGGCCAGTCGAAGCTCGGCAGGAACGGTGGAATCCCGGGGTGGCTGATGCCATCGACGACATAATTGAAGCGTTCACCCAGCGTCGCCACCGGCCACCCACCGCGTTCCAGCGCCAGCCCCAGCAGCGCCCCGACCAGCAGGGCGACCAGATGGCCTGGCACCCGCGGTACCCAGCGCGGCCAGACGATCAGGACGGTCAGGCACACGGCACCGATGAGACTGTCACCGAGGTGGGCACTGGGTAGGGCCACGATCAGCTCGCCCAGTTGTTCGATGTAGTGCCGGGCCTGACCGGCAGTCGTCAGGCCCAGCAGATCCTTCAACTGCAAGGTGGCGATGACCACGCCGATGCCGGCGGTGAAGCCGAGGATGACGGGGTAGGGGATGTACTGGATCAGCCGTCCGGCACGCATCAGTCCCAGGGCGATCAGAATCAGCCCGGCCAGCATCGTGCACAACAGCAGGCCGCCTGTCCCGTATTGTTGGGTGATGGGCAGCAGGATCACCACGAATGCCGCTGTCGGCCCGCTCACGTTGAAACGCGAGCCGCCGGTCAGGGCGATCAACGGAGCGGCCACGAGCACTGTGTACAAGCCGTGTTGCGGAGGGACGCCGACAGCGATTGCCAGGGCCATGGCCAGGGGGATGGCGATGATCCCGACCGTCAGCCCGGCCACCAGGTCGCCCCGCAGGCGTTCAAGGGTATAACCGGCCCGCCAGCTTTGGCGCCAGGCGGCGAATAGAGGTGGGGTGGAGAAGGACATGGGCACTCCTCAAAAATGAACGGGTAATGCCGAAATCCCGGCAGTACTCCCTGTGGTGAGGGAAATTATCCCCTCACCACAGGGAGTACTGTGTAATGTCAGGCTGATGGCTCTTGGAGTATGCCGTGCTCTTGGCGCGGATGTATTGACCCAGATCGTTTATTTTTGCGGGCCATGCTCATGCTAGAGTGCCGGGCCAAGACTCCGGAGCCTGTCATGACTGTATCGATCCGTCGCCGTGCTGCCTTGCTTCTGATTTCCAGTCTGCCGCTGGTGGCCGTTGCCACGCCGATGCACAGCCAGTTCCTGCCGCCCGATGACCTGGCGGTACGCCAGGAACAGCCTGAGCAGCAGCAATTGTTGCAAGTCACCGAGTACTCGGTGGTACTGGGTAATCAGCGTCAGTCCAACCAGCAACCGATACCGGTGACTTCGCCGTTGCTGGTGCGCCTCAAGGGCAAGCCGTTGAACAAGGGCGCCACCCTCAATCAGGTGATCCTCAGCTTCGATGGCGAAAGCAAGAGCTTGAAGAAACCGGTCTTCGACGAGACCAGCAAGACCCTGACCCTGTCTTATCCACAAACGCATTATCAGGCGGTCATCGATCTGCTGCGCAACGACACCGTGTATGTACAGTTCCTCAGCTACGCCAACGGCCATGTCTGGGCTGACCTACATACTGGAGCGGTACGTCCGCGTTGAGCGTCGGGGCCTGCCAGGGGTAAACTGCCCGCCCCGTGAATTGTGCGAGTTGGAGCCGGCAATGCGTAAAGACAAAAAACAAGTGATTGGTGACGAGATTGGCGATGAGCAGATCAAGCTGTTCCTCAATTTCGAACCGGTCGATGCCACCTCGCCGTCGTTGCACAAACTCATCAAGGGCTACCGTGGCCTGCGGGTCGATGATTTCGAGCGTTTCCTGACCTTCTTCGTCGAAGCTGGCTATGATCTCAATGGCAAGGATGAGCATGGTAACGATTTCGTTGCGTTGATCCAGGATCAGCGTAATGCCGAGGAATACATCGAGTTGTTCAACAAAGCGCGCGGTTGAGCCTGGAACGGGTTAACGTCTTTCGAGGCGTTTGATCGTTTCTCTTGGTTGTTCACATAGTCTTTTAAGAAGTGTCCGAAAGGTTATGTCACCATTCGGACTGTTCTGTTTCAGTTTGATTTCCATTACTTTTGCGTTGAAGCCGAATGGTTTCAATTCAATCGTTTTAATGGAGCTGTATTCATCATGGAAGATAAAAGCAAATGGATCGCCGGGGCGATGTTGGCCTTGCTCGGTTGCCTGGCAAGTTCGGTTTCCAATGCGTTCGATGAGATCGTCAATGTGGAAATATTCAATGCAACGTCGGCAATGATTGTTCCAGGTAGCGACTTCACCTGGACCCAGGACCCGGCCAATGCAGGCCACAGCTTTTCGGTAAGTCCCGGCGCAAGTCAGGAGCTGACCTATTACCTGCCACAATCGCGCGCCGAGCGGGAGTCTTTTACCTATACGCAAGGTCGTCGCAAGTGCCATTTCAGTTTCGGGCACATCGCTAAGGCTCCGGTGAGAGATGAGCAGACAATGCCTTATCGTCGTTGGGTCGATGCACAGCCCAAAGATGTCTGTGTCGCAGAGTTGTTTGAAGTTGATGATGACGACGATTACGTTCGTCACGGCGGAACACGCATCAGGTTCAGCATGAAATAAGCGCGGAAAATAAAAAGCCTCCATCATCGGAGGCTTTTTATTTATAACGAGACAGTGTCAGGCGTAACTTTGAGCCTTGCTGTCTTCAACCAGTTCCAGCGCGATGTTGTTCTGCGCGTTGATCTTGCGATACAGGGCCGCGTCGGTTTCCAGCACTTTTTCCCTGGCCGGGAAAATTTCCGCGAGCTTGGCAGCCCACGCTCCCTTGGCCTTGTCCGGGAAGCAGCGCTCGATCAGGTCCAGCATGATCGAAACGGTCACCGAAGCACCTGGCGATGCGCCAAGCAGGGCGGCAAGGGTGCCGTCCCTGGCTGCCACCAGCTCGGTGCCGAACTGCAGGACGCCACCTTTTTTCGGGTCTTTCTTGATGATCTGCACCCGTTGGCCGGCCACTTCCAGGCGCCAGTCCTCGGCTTTCGCCTCGGGGTAGAAGCGCCGCAGGGACTCCAGCCGCTGCTCCATGGATTGCATCACTTCGCTGATCAGGTACTTGGTCAGGTCCATGTTGTCGCGGGCCACAGCCAGCATCGGGCCGATGTTGCCGGCGCGGACCGACAGCGGCAGGTCCATGATCGAACCGTGTTTGAGAAACTTGGTGGTGAAGCCGGCGTATGGCCCGAACAGCAGGGATTTCTTGCCATCGACCACGCGGGTATCCAGGTGCGGCACTGACATGGGCGGCGAGCCCACCGCAGCCTGGCTGTAGACCTTGGCCTGGTGGTGCTTGACCACTTCCGGGTTGTCGCAACGCAGCCATTGACCGCTGACCGGGAAGCCACCGAAGCCCTTGCTTTCCTCGATGCCCGAGGCTTGCAGCAGCGGCAATGCCGCGCCACCGGCACCCAGGAATACGAATTTGGCATCGACGTCGCGGCTGCTGCCGGAGTTGACGTCCTTGATACTCACGGTCCAGCCGCTGCCGTTGCGCTTGAGGCCGGTGACGCGCTTGCAATATTTGACCTGGGTATCGGGGGCGCTGGTCAAGTGCTTGAGCAGTTGGTTGGTCAGGGCTCCGAAGTTGACGTCGGTACCATTCATGACGCGGGTGGCGGCAACGACTTCATCGGCCGGACGGCCCGGCATCATCAGCGGCATCCACTCGGCCATCTTGCCTTTGTCTTCGGTGTATTCCATGTCGGCGAAGGCATGATGCTGGCTCAGCAGTTCGAAGCGCTTCTTCAGGAAGGACACGCCTTTTTCGCCCTGCACAAAGCTCAGGTGCGGCACCGGGGCGATAAAGGATTTGGAGGAGCCGAACGTGCCTTTCCTGGTCAGGTACGTCCAGAACTGCTTCGACACCTCGAACTGAGTGTTGATGTGCACGGCTTTCTTGATGTCGACACTGCCATCGGCCGCCTGCGGCGTGTAGTTCAGCTCACACAGACCGGCGTGGCCGGTACCGGCGTTGTTCCAGGGGTTGGAACTCTCCGCGGCACCGGAATCCATCAGCTCGACGACTTCCAGCGAAATCGCGGGGTCGAGCTCCTTGAGCAGCACGGCCAGGGTGGCACTCATGATGCCGGCCCCTACCAGAACTACATCGACTGCTTCGTTATGCGCCATTTAACGCGTCTCCAAAATCTGCAGCACCAAATTGTCGGCATAGCGGCCAGGAGTGACGGGGCAGGTCGGTTGTGCCCCAGGTACCCATGGCCAGGATCGCCATGTCCGAATCTTCGCAATTTTTTGCAACTGCTACGGATGCATGCCGCCTGGCCTCAAGAGTCACATGAACTCATTTCAGCGCCGGGCAGGCAATTCGACTTATGGCCGAGACATCCGTTCGTGCAACCAAATCCGTAGTGGACAGGCTTCAGGCGCCGGTTCTTGAGCGATATCCGGTCCTGTGTCGTTGGGCTGTTTCAGACGCCAATGGTGCTTGTTCAGACGCAAAACTTTTCATTTGCTCGCCACACTCTTGTGAAGTTGTGAAAACCCGTTTTTTCACGCTCTTTTGAAGACGTGAACCTCAAAAAAGGGCTGTCCCAGCCAGGCACCGTGTCCGGATTGCTTGCCCCATGCAGTACATGACAGGCAAAACGGTCAGACAGCTCAGTGACCGAGCGTAATGACAGCTCCGCAGATTCGCGAAAAGTGGTGATTGGCCCGGAAACAGCAGGCGCGCCAGCTTCACTCGATCTGTGTGGGCGGCTCTCTGTGGGCGATGCGGGGTGCCGAAACTGGCGTATCAGCGGTGTTGCGAGGCCCGATCAGGAGACGTCCTTATAATCGGGGGGAGATTGTAACGAAGAAACGCAGGAAAATGGTCGTGTTTAATGACTTTTATTAGCCATTCGGTCAGATGGCCAACAACTGGCGACTGCGCGCGCGACTACGAAGCGGCTGTACCCGGGCGCTCGCGGGTAAAGGCTGATTCAGCCAGTTGAGGCGGATTTCCTCGATTTCCACCCAGCCTTCACCCATGGGTTGCAGGCTGCATTGCTTGAACGCCTGGCAGCGGCCGTTGCGATCCAGCAGGGCAAAGCTGCGATGCTGTGGGCGTGGGGTGAACAAAGAGATAAGAAGACGCATGGCCGGATTTCCGTGTCGGGGAGCTTGTGGACAGCCTGACAGCGAGCCATGACATGCTGGTGTAAGGACCGTGACAAAGGGGTGACAGGAACCGGCATTGGCGGCACATGTCAGAAATTTCAGTATTCATTCGGCTGGTTCGCCGCGATGGCGCACCGCTATACTGCGGGTCTGTCAGTGCCCGATTCTGGAGAGAAGAGCATGTTGCAACGCCTGTTGTTCGGTTTGATCGCTGTGACCAGTCTGACCCTTGTCGGCTGCGCCCACAGCCCGCAACAACTTAACCCGGAACCCAGGCTCAACGCCCAGCTGGCGCCTGTGGGGCATGGCCAGCCGGTGGTGGTACGGGTGGTGGACGGTCGACCGTCGCCGACGCTCGGTACCCGCGGCGGGCTGTATCCGGAAACCAGCGTGATCACGGTACAGGGCGCGCAGATCCTGCCCAAGCTGCAAGCCCAGGCTGAAGCCGCAGTGCGTTTGCTGGGCTTCACCCCTACCGCGAACGCTATGAATGCACCACAACTGACCGTAACCCTGGCCGAACTCAAGTATCAATCGCCCAAGGAAGGCATGTACGTGACCGAAGCCACCATTGGTGCGACTTTCCGTTCTGATGTGCAGAACGCCAATCGCCGTTACAGCGGTCGTTATGGGTCTTCGCTGGACCAGCGTTTCGGCATGGCGCCCAACCAGGACACCAACACCAAGCTGGTCAGCGATGTGTTGAGCGACGCCCTGACCCGACTGTTCAAGGACCCGACCATTGGTCAGGTGCTGGCTGAGTAAGATCCGGGGCGGACCCCCACCTGAGGGAGCGAGCAGGCTCGCTCCCTCAGGTTTTTTCGCGACTTTTCTAGGCAGCCTGTGAATACAGTTCCAGCATACTGATGCCCGTCAGCAGGTCAGTCTCCGGCAGGTCGGCATGTTGATGACCGCCGAGGACGCAATACACCAGCCAATGCGGGTCCTGTACGTTGAAGGACAGGCTGCCGACGAGGTTCTGCTGTTCGTCGCTGGGCGTGATGAGGTATAGGCGATCCTGGTTTTCGGCGTGGAGCATGACGGGGTCCGTGCAGGTTTGGAGGGCGACAGGGTGGCTTATCCAGATGACGAAACCGTGACGGTGAACGTGAGTCCGTAGCTCAGCCCCGCAGCAACGAAGCTCTGTGGGAGCAAGGCTTGCCCGCGATGAAGCTGACGCGGTTTACCAAGGATCGAGGCGCCTTCATCGCGGGCAAGCCTTGCTCCCACAGGTCGGAAAAAACAGGGCAGGGCAGTGGGCTTTCGGTAGAATCCGCGCCTTGCTCGCAGGTCCCGGGCGTGTCCCGTTTCGTTTCCCCTTGAGGTTTGTGATGTCGTTGCATCTGCTTTCGTTGTTCGCTCTCCACCCGGCCAAACTGATCAACCTGTTCGCCTTGTTGTTTGCCTGCCCTGGCGGTTGGGTGTTGCATGCGACGCGCCGCCGTGAACAACGGGCGCGAGCGAACCTGCAAGCAGGCAATCGCAATAGTGAAGAACGCTTCGAAGCGCTGCTGGATCTGGCGACCCAGCGCATGAACCGGTTTTTCTACCGGTTCGGTTTTGGCTGCCTGGCGCTGGCGTTGCTGGTGTCGTGGATCAGCACGCAGGTCGGTTGAGATGACCTGACCTGTAGCAAAGTTGCTCCTGTGGCGAGGGGATAAATCCCCTCGCCACAGGGCCCTGCGTCGTCTTACAACCCCAACCCCGCCTTGACCCGATACTGATTACGCACCGGCGTTGCATATTGCAGCACCAGGAATGGGCGGTGTTCCGCCGGGCACGCATCCAGCCGGCGTTGCCACTCTTCCTGGGCCTTGGCCAGTTCATCGGCACCGAATACCTCGGCCGCCTTCGGCACCTGCAACTGCGGATCGGCGTCGGCCCATTGGGCGTAAGCCAGGTAATGCACCGGGAACAGGCGATAACCGCCGAGAATCTGCCGATCCATCTCCTGGGCCAACTGCTTGGTGTCCTCGAACAGCTCGGTGATCGGCGCAGCAAAGTTCACATGCACCCGGCCCTTGTAGCCGGTGATGCCCTTGGCAATGCTCACATCATCTTCGCCCGGTGCCTTGGTATAGGTGCCGGTGGTGGCGCGGATGTACAGTTCGCGAGCCTTGGCCTGGTCGCACGGGTCGTATTCGTAGCTGATCGACACCGGGGTGAGGTTCAGCGACTGGATGACCTCGCCGAATGGCTCGTCCTTGCGGCTCATATGGAACATCTTGAGGATGGCCGATTCGGTACGGTCGTCGCCGTCCTTGGCCCGCCCTTCGGCCTGGGCGATCCAGATCGAGGCGCAGTCGTTGCGGATCGAGTGGTTGATATACGCTGACAGCAACTGGTAGGCCGCCATCTTCTCCCGTCGCCCGGTGATGGAGCGGTGCACGATGAAGCTCTTGTTCAGGCGCATCAAGTCGCTGACAAAAGGTTTCTGCAGCAGGTTGTCGCCAATGGCGATGCGCGGGGTCGGCAGGCCGGCGTGATACACCGCATAGTTGACGAAGGCCGGGTCCATCACGATGTCTCGGTGGTTGGCGATGAACAGGTAGGCACTGCCGGACTTGAACTGCTCCACCCCTGTGTAGGTCACGCCGTCTGTGGCGCGCTCGATGGTGTGGTCGACGTAGAACTCCACTTTATCCTGCAAAGTGGCGACCGATGTCACGCTGGCGAACTCACGGCGCAATCTTTGCGCTATAAGAGGTTTGAGTATCCAGCCGAAGGCGCCGGCCAGGCGCGGGAAGCGGAAGTGGGTGAGGATATCTAGAAACGCCTTGTCGCCGAGCAGCCGGGCCAGCACTGCTGGGACTTCGCTGTCGTCGTAAGGTCGGATGGCATCGAATTCGCCCATCATGCTCTCTTGTTGGAAACGGCTAGGGTAAGTTAAAGGTTCGATCGAAAAAACGACGGGGCACGGCCTGGAAGATAAGCCAGACGAAAATAGCCCTGCAAATAGACCGGCGATTATACGCACAAGTCACCTGGGAGACCGCGATGCTGGAAACCGCTCTTTATGATTGTCCGTATTGTGGGGAAGAGGTTGAGACGACCGTGGATCTGTCCGGCGGGGATCAGGTCTATATCGAGGATTGTCAGGTGTGTTGTCGACCGATCAACTTTAACTTGCAGGTGCATGGCGAGGATTGGTTTCTCGAGGTCTCTAGCGAAAACGATTGATGGGGGCGCCATGCAAAGAATCTACGAGCTTGAAAACCTGATGGAGGGCGAGCTGCTGCAAGGCATGCTCGCCAGCGAGGGCATCACGGCGTATCTGGTGGGGCGTGACCTGGTGGGTGGAGCGGGCGAGTTGCCGATGCAGGGCCTGCTGGGGCTGACGGTGGACGACGAGCAGGCGCAATACGCCCGGGAACTGATCGTCGCGTACAATGCGGCGATGCCAGTGCCCGGCGATGAGCCGGAGAGCTATCCCGGCACGTTGGTCTGTTAGGCTGGCGGCCGTTCGATCAAGAGTCGTGTTACCCCATGTGTGGACGTTATGCCCTGTTTCGCTGGAACCCCGCTTTCGCGGCCTTGCCCGGCTTTCCTGCCGACCAGAAGGCCCAATGGAATATTTCGCCCAACGATTCGGTATTGATGCTGCGGGCCGGCGCCAAGGGGCAGCGCGAGCTGGCCCGGGCGCGCTGGGGGCTGACGCCCGCGTGGCTGACTGATCTGTCCCGTACCCCGGCCCACGCCAGGGCTGAAACCGTGGCCGAGCAGCCGATGTTCCGTGAAGCCTTGCGCCTGCGTCGCTGCCTGTTGCCGGCCAACGGTTTTTACGAGTGGCGCGGCGGCACGCGCAAGCGCCCCTACTGGCTGACGCCGGGCGAGGGCTCGTCGTTGTGCTTTGCCGCGATCTGGGAAGCGTATCCAGTGCAGGAGCAGGTATGGCTGAGCACGGCGGTCATCACCCAGCCGGCGGCGGGGCAGCGCAGGCCGTTGATCCTGGACGAAGAGGGTCAACGCCTGTGGCTCGATCCCGAAACGCCCCTGTATGCCTTGCAAGGGTTGCTGGCAAGTGAACCGGCGCAACTGCGTGAGCGGGTGCTGGCCAACATGGTCAACGACCCGAAACTCAACGGACCGGAATGCCTGACCCCGGCTTGAGGCCTGTGGCGCCTTTACTGCCGCTATCGCGAGCAGGCTCGCTCCCCAGGGGTTCTCCGTTAAACCCTGAACTGATTGATCAGCCGCCGCTGCTGCTCTGCCAGTTTGGTCAAGCCAGCACTGGCCGCGCTGGACTCATCCGCGCCGCCCGCCACTTCGTTCGCCACTTGCCCGATGTTGATGACGTTGCGGTTGATGTCATCGGCCACGGCGCTTTGTTCCTCGGCGGCGCTGGCGATCTGGGTGTTCATGTCGTTGATCACCGACACCGCCTGGGTGATGGTTTCCAGGGCCTGGGCCGCTTTTGCCGCATGTTGCACGCTTTCATCGGTGCGGTGCTGGCTGTCTTCCATCACCCGTACCACGTCCCGGGTACCCTGCTGCAATTGCTGGATCATCGACTGGATTTCTTCCGTGGCCTGCTGGGTTTTCTGCGCCAGGTTGCGCACTTCGTCAGCCACCACGGCGAATCCGCGGCCCTGTTCACCGGCCCGGGCGGCTTCGATGGCGGCGTTGAGCGCCAGCAGATTGGTCTGTTCGGCGATGCCACGAATAGCGGTGAGAATTGCGTTGATGTTCTCGCTGTCCTTGGCCAGGGTCTGTACCACGCCCACTGCCTTGCCGATTTCAACGGCCAGGGCGCCGATGGACGTGGATGTATCCCGTACGATCTGCATGCCCTGGCTGGCTGCCTGGTCGGCGTGACTGGCGGCCTGGGCGGCCTGGGTTGCGTTGCGGGCCACATCCTGAGCCGTAGCGGTCATCTCGTGTACGGCGGTGGCGACCTGGTCGATTTCCGACATCTGCTTGTGCACGCCCTGGTTGGTGCGGATCGCGATGTCGGCGGTGTGCTCCGATGAGTCGCTGACGCTCTGCACCGAGGTCACCACCTGGGTGATCATCCCCTGCAGCTTGCTCAGGAACGTGTTGAAGCCCCTGGCAATCGCCCCCAACTCGTCGGCGCGATCGCTCACCAGGCGACGGGTCAGGTCACCTTCACCCTGGGCGATATCATCGAGCATTGCCACCATTTGCTTGAGTGGCCGGGCAATGCCATGGCCCACCAGCCAGATCACCAGCAAGCCGATACCGGCAATCGCCAGGCCCACCATCGCCATGCCGAAAATGTCGGACTGGCGCCGGTCGTTCAGATCTTTCTGCAGCGCTTGCAGGTCGGCCATCACCGCATTCAGCGGCAATTGCAGCATCAGCGTCCAGCGGGCGTTGGTCTCGCCAATGCCGAACGGCATATACACTTCGATGTGCCCGTGCTCTTCATCGATGTCATAACGCACCTCGCCCATACCGAGCTTGCCCAGGTTGTCCAGCTCACTGGCGTCGAGCAGGTCGCTGGCTTTTTCTCCAAGTTTGCCCGGATCCTTCGTGAACGCTACGAACCGGTTGTTGCTGGAGAGCAACGCCAGCTCCCCGGCGCCGTTGTACAGCTTGGCATCGGCGGCCACGAGCATGTCCTGGATGAAGTTCACCGACAGATCCGCGCCGGCGATGCCCTGGAATTTGCCATCGATGAGAATCGGCTCGATGAACGAGGCGAGCATGGTCATGGTGTCGCCGACGCGGTAGGGCGCCGGGTCGATGACGCAGGCTTTCCTGCTGTCTTGGGAGCACAGGTAGTACTCGCTGGCGCGGATACCGGTGGACAGCAACTTCTGATCAGTCACGTCGGCAAGTTTTTCCAGGCCCAGGGTGCCGTCCTGATTGCGGAACCACCACGGCAGGAAACGCCCGTTGGTTTCCATGCCCACGACGGGGCTGTTGACGTAGTTGGCGTCATCGTGGTCGATGGCGTTCGGTTCCCAGGCGATGTAGGCGCCAAGGACTTTGGGATTGCGCACGACGGTTTCGCGCAGCAGGCTGATCATCTGCTCGCGAGCAATCTTCAACTGCGGGTTGCCGTCCGTGCCCTTCATGCCCATTAGCGCGTTCGTGGTGGCAAGCCCCTTGGCGAGCTGCAATGGGGCTTCCAGTTCCCGTTGGATCAGGCTGGCCTGGGTTCGGGCCAGGGCACTGAGGCGTTGTTCAATGAGTTGTTCAAACTGCGCCTTGGTCCGTTGTTGCACCATGTCCTGGGTGCGGGCCCCGGCGAACAATGCGTACAGGACCAGGGCCCCGACCACGCTGAGCACGATGGCCCCGGCCAAGGCGGCCACGGAAAACTGGATCGACTTGAATTTCATAAAGGCTCCGGACGCGGGAATGACGTCTGAAGCTTGTATCGGCGTTCATAGGGCCTGGCATGAGGCGTTGTTCGTCGGGTGACTGTTTTTGAATCGTGAATGTCGCTAATGGAGTGGAGGTGGGGGCTGTCCGAAATAGCTGTAATCCATCGTTGTATATCTGGCGCCGATACAAATCACCGCATAGGATACGACCACGTTTCCAGGGAGCTTTAATATGCACAAGACGTTGATGGCAAGTGTCCTCGGCACGAGCCTGTTGCTTGCCGGTTGCCAATCGGTTAATACCACCAGCGGCGGCGCTGTGGGCGTTGAACGCAAACAGTACATGTTCAGCATGTTGTCGACCGATGAGGTCAACCAGATGTACGCCCAGTCCTATCAGAAGACCGTAGGCGAGGCGAGCACCCAGGGTGTGCTGGACAAGACCAGCAAAGAAGCCAGGCGCGTCCAGGCCATTGCCGACCGACTGATTGCCCAGGCCCCGGTGTTCCGCCCGGACTCGGCGCAGTGGAAGTGGGAAGTGAACCTGATCAAGAGCGACGAGCTCAATGCCAACTGCGGTCCCGGCGGCAAGATCATTTTCTACACCGGGCTGATCGACTCGCTGAAGCTGACCGACGATGAAATTGCTGCGGTCATGGGCCATGAAATCGCCCACGCCCTGCGCGAGCATGGTCGTGAAGCAATGTCCAAGGCCTACGGCATCGAGATGGCCAAGCAGGGCGCTGGTGCCTTGTTCGGCCTGAGCCAGGACAGCCTGGCGCTGGCCGATACCGTGGCCAACTACGGCATGACCTTGCCCAACAGCCGTGCCAACGAAAACGAAGCCGACCTGATCGGCCTCGAACTGGCCGCTCGCGCCGGCTACAACCCGAACGCCGCCATCACCTTGTGGAACAAGATGAGCAAGGCCTCGGAAGGCGCACCACCGGAGTTCATGAGCACTCACCCTGCGTCCAGCAGCCGGATCGCTTCGTTGCAGGCGGCGATTCCAAAGGTGATGCCGCTTTACCAGAAGGCCAAGAAGTAACCTTTCTTATGCGGTGAGGCCACTGGCCTCATCGCGAGCAGGCTCGCTCCCACAAGGGATTTGCAGTGACCACATTTTTTGTGGACACCGGCGCCCAATGTGGGAGCGAGCCTGCTCGCGATGAATGATCACACGGTTTAAACCCAGCCACTGCTTTGCATTGCCTTGTACACCGCCACAATCGCCAGGATGAAGAATGCCGAGGCGGCCAGGCGGCGGATCAGGGTGAGCGGCAGCTTATCGGCGGCGAAATTGCCGGCCAGTACCACCGGCACGTTGGCAATCAGCATGCCCACGGTGGTACCGATGATCACCAGCCACAATTGCGGGTACTGCGCGGCGAGCATCACGGTGGCGATCTGGGTCTTGTCGCCGATTTCCGCCAGGAAAAACGCGATCAGCGTGGTCAGGAAGGGGCCGAACTTGCGCGCGGTGCTCGCTTCTTCGTCGTCCAGTTTGTCGGGAACCAGCGTCCACAGCGCGGTGGCGGCGAAGCTCGCTGCCAGGATCCAGTGCAACACCGCATTCGAGAAAATACTGCCCACCCAGGCCCCCACGGCTCCGGCTGCCGCATGGTTGGCCAGGGTCGCGGCGACAATGCCGGCGATGATCGGCCAGGGTTTGCGAAAACGAGCCGCCAGGACGAGCGCAAGCAATTGGGTCTTGTCGCCGATTTCGGCCAGCGCAACGATGGTGGTGGGTACGAGGAAAGAGTCCAGCATCAGGTGATTCCTAGAGGGGCGGGTCAACACGGCTATGACACGTACAGCCTCCCCGCCCCGGGTAAGGTGTGCGTGTCATAGGTCTTGTCAAACCCTGCGACCGGTTCCGGACGCTTGGGCCGCATACGCCATGGTCTGCTGACCAAGTATGTTGACGTATGCCGGGCGAGCAGGGTGCTCGCGGGAGACTACTCCCCTAGGACGCTGCGGATTCTGCCTAGGCAAATCCGATTGGGCAAGTGCTGTGTCTTAAAAAGCTTTCAACCGCGCTTGGCCCGGTAGATGCGAAAGCCCTGGCCCTCGGCCTTGATGGTGCACACGCCCAGATGTTCTTCGATCAGCGGCTGGTATTTGAGGAAACTGTTCGCAACCAAGCGCAATTCCCCACCGTTTTTCAGATGTTTGGCCGCTTTTCGCAGCAGGTTTTCCGTCGCGTAGTAATCGGTGTGGACGCCAACATGGAACGGCGGATTGCTCAGAATCGCGTTCAGGCCCATCGGCGCGGCATCGATACCGTCACCGGTCAGCACCTCAGCTTCCAGGCCGTTGGCAGCCAAGGTCAGGCGACTGCTGGCGGCGGCGAAAGCGTCCACATCCAGCAAGGTGACGGTGTTGTGCGGATAACGACGCTTGACGGCTGCCCCGAGCACACCGGCTCCGCATCCGAAGTCCAGCAGGTGGCCGCTGGGCAATTTATCCAGGTGTTCGAGCAGCAGCGCACTGCCGCGATCCAGGCGACCGTGGCTGAACACCCCCGGCAGGCTGATGACCTTCAGCGGACCTTCCTCCAGGGGCAGCTCGTAAGTCTGGGCCAGGCTTTCCAGGGGCTTGGCCTCTGGAGCGTTGGCGACGGTGACCTGCCACAGCTGGCAATGCCGCGCGCTGTCGAGCTTGCGCGGTTTGCCGAACGGGTTGAGCTGCTTGGAAGCCCCTTCGATGCCGCTGCGCTTTTCCCCCACCAGATACACTTCACGACCGCCCAGGCGCGAGGCCACGGCATTGAGGATGTAGTCCGTCAGGTCCTTGGCCTTGGGCAGGAACACCACCGCACTGTCGAACCCACGGGAAGGGGCGTCTACGCCAAAGTGGCTGCGCTCGGGGAAGCGGGCGTCCAGTGCGGCCTGATCGCCTGCATGCCAGCACCAGCCATGGGCGTCGGGCAAGCGGCCGAGCAGGTCGTCGGCGGGCAGGCCGGCCAGCAGGACCGACCCCTGGAATAGTTCGGGCTGACGAAGCAGTACTTCACTGCGCGGATCCATGGTCTGCTCCTTGAAAAAAAGTGCGGCAGTTTATCAACTGACGACCCGTCGCGCTGTACCCCTGAAAAAGCCTTGGGCGTTTTCAGTCAGTTGGCCAACGATCCGTTGCCGCGCCTCGCGACTGCCCCAGGCGTTGTGAGGCGTGATGATCAGGCGGGGAATATCGCTGGCCAGCAGCGGATTGCCCTGGGTTGGCGGCTCCACGCTCAGCACGTCGGTGGCCGCGCCGCCCAGGTGACCGTTGCGCAGGGCGTCAGCCAGGGCCTGTTCATCGATCAGGCCACCACGGGCGGTGTTGATCACGAAAGCGCCGGGCTTGAGCGTCGCCAGTTCCCGCGCGCCGATGAAGTGGCGGGTATGTTCATTGAGTGGGCAGTGCAGAGTCAGGGCATCGACTTGCGACAACAGCTGATCCAGCGGCAAGCGGTCAGGACGGGCAGGACGTCCGGGGATCTGGCCCAACAGCACGCGCATGCCGAAGGCTTCCGCCAGTCGCCCGACGGCACTGCCCAGTTCGCCGTGGCCCAGCAGGCCCAGGGTCTTGCCTTGCAGTTCGACGATGGGATAGTCCAGCAGGCAGAATTGTGAGGCCTCTTGCCAACGCCCGTCGCCCACCGCCTTCTGATAATCGGCCAGTCGCGTCGCCAGGTTCAGCAACAGCATGATCGTGTGCTGGGCGACCGATGGCGTACCGTAGCCCTGGCAGTTACACACTGTAATGCCGTGATGGCGAGCGGCCGTGAGGTCAACATTGTTGGTACCGGTGGCGCTGATCAGGATCAGCTTCAATTCGGGGCTGGCGGCCATGGCGGCGGCATCGATCACGACCTTGTTGGTGATCGCCACGGTGGCGCCCTTGAGTCGTTCGATCACCTGGTCCGGTGTAGTGCGCGCAAACAAGTGCAGCGTGCTGAAGCAGTTGCGCAGCGCCTCCAGGTCCAGGTCGCCAAGATCCAGGGACGGGGGGTCGAGAAAGACGGCGCGGACGGTGTTCGTCATCAACTGTACCTTTTGTGTCAGAAGCCGAAGGCGTAAGGTGGCGAGCCTATCAGATGAATTGCAGCCTTGTGGCGAGGGGATAAATTCCCTCGCCACAAGTTCGGGATTGAATTAGAAGGAGCCGCCATGTATCTCACCGAATTCCTCACTGTTGCTCTCATCCACCTGCTGGCGGTTGCCAGCCCCGGGCCGGATTTTGCCGTGGTGGTACGCGAAAGCGTGACCCATGGCCGCCGCGCCGGGACCTGGACGGCGCTGGGCGTCGGCACGGCGATTTTTCTGCACGTAGGCTATTCGTTGTTGGGCATCGGCCTGATCGTGTCGCAATCCATCGTGCTGTTCAACGCGCTGAAATGGGCCGCCGCGGCGTACCTTCTGTACATCGGCTTCAAGGCGCTGCGGGCGCAACCGGCCAAGCCGAGCGAGGAGAATCTGCACAAGGAAGTGGGCGAACGGACCGCCCGCGGCGCATTCACCTCAGGCTTCGTCACCAATGGCCTGAACCCCAAGGCGACGCTTTTCTTCCTGTCGCTGTTCACTGTCGTGATCAATCCTCATACGCCGCTGGCGATCCAGGCCGGTTACGGTGTGTACCTGGCGGTCGCAACGGCCGCCTGGTTCTGCATGGTGGCCATGCTGTTCAGCCAGCAGCGGGTGCGCGCCGGATTCGCCCGCATGGGCCACTGGTTCGATCGGACCATGGGTGCGGTACTGGTTGCCATCGGTGTAAAGCTGGCGTTTACCGAAGCGCATTGACTGTCAACGTCCCTGATCGTTACGCCTGAAAGGGTAACGATCAGGGACGTTGACGGGCATAGTCCAGGAAGGCCTCGATGTTATCGCTGCACAGCAATGCTGACACCGACTTGACCTCCTCCACCGGCCATTCCCACCAAGCCGATTCCAACAGCGCCCGTCGTACCGGCTCTTCGAAGCGCCAGCGAATGAACCGGCACGGGTTGCCGCCGACAACGGCGTAAGGCTCGACATCGCGAGTGACTACCGCTCCGGCGGCGACCACCGCCCCGTGGCCGATAGTCACGCCGGATAGAATCATGGCCTCGGCACAGATCCAGCAATCGCTGCCTATCACCACATCGCCCTTGGTTGGGTTGCTGCCGGGAATATGCCTGGCCTCGTCGATCATCAATGGGAACGGGAACGTGCTGACCCAGTCCATGCGATGCCCACCGCCCAGCAGGATCTTCACGCCTTGGGCAATAGACGTGTAGGACCCGACCTTGAGCACCGTGTCGTCGCCAAATTCGGTCACTTCGGGAATGCCGTAGGTGCCCACTCCGATCTGGTATTTCGGATAGCGCAGACGGATCTTTTCGGGAGACCTTTCGAGCTTTTCCAAACGTTTGAGGTGCTTGCGGACCTTGCGCTCCTTGAGCTTCTGCAAAAATTTCATGGTCGGGACCTTGTCGTGAAGCGTGGCCGGAGCAGCCTCTTGAACCGCTTGAAACTGGTTTTGTTCAGGTGACGCCACGGAATACTGCGCAGCAATTGCCAGGCCTCCTTCCGATCTTCGATCACCGCGTACTTCAACGCCTTGTGCACCAGCACCGTGCGGGCCGACTCGTAGGCCGGATAGTCTCGATAGGGTTCGATGGCTTGCAGGTCCGCCTTGAGCATCAGTCGGTACTTTCTCGACAGGTTATTGGGGTGGCGTCGATACCGCGTAACACAGATGGGAAGCTCATGGATTTCGTAACCCTGATGAGCGATCCGCAGGGTGATCTGGAAATCCTGGACCCGCAGCTGCGGATCATAGAATCCGGCGTCACGCAGTGCGCTCATTCGATACAGCGCAGTCGGCGCGCCGATGACGGCGGCTTCGCGCAGGATGTCATCGAAGGTATGTACCTGGACATGCTCGCGCTGTTGTTCCTTGATGACGTGTCCTTCGCTGTCCATGTAGATGATGAGGGCGCCGACGCAACCCACGTTCGGATGCTGGTCGAGATAATGGGCCCTGACCCGGATCGAGTGGGGCAGCATCACGTCGTCAAGATCGGGGGTTGAGACGTAGGTGCCCTTGGCATGCAGCAACCCATGATTGAGCGCCGCGCTGACACCCCGATTCGCCTGGGAGTGCAGCTGGAAGTCGTAGGTTTGCTGCAACTGCCGGAGCAGGGCGAGGCTGTTGTCGGTGGAGCCGTCGTCGACCACGATCACTTCGACGTTTGGGTAATCCTGGGCAAAGAGGCTATGCATCGCTTCTTCCAGGTATTGCTCGGCGTTGTAGCAAGGGGCCACGATCGACACCAGTGGCGGTGTCGACAGTTCAGGGGCTTGCTGGGGAGGCAGTTCAGTATTCATTGTGATTCGCAACGAAAAGGGTGGCATCTGGACGGCCCTGCCAGGTTCATCCGCCACCGTTGTTTGTAACAGGACTGACACCTATGCTCGCCTTTGGATCCAGTCCTGGCAAGGCTTGGCATGTCATGGCTGTAAATCCACCCGGAGTGGCTCAAGGCTATTATTGGTGCGCTGAATAAATCATTCCTTTGGCTGATTTGAACCGTGTATAAGGCCTCTAGAGTGCTTACTTCCAGTCACGACCATGCAGTCAGAAAAGGATTCTTATGTTGCAGACTCGCGTTATTCCTCCCGCCGAAGGCGCTTATCAATATCCACTGCTGATCAAGCGGCTGCTGATGTCCGGTGTGCGTTACGAGAAAACCCGCGAGATCGTCTACCGTGACCAGTTGCGCTACAGCTATCCGACGCTGATCGAACGGGTGGCACGGTTGGCCAACGTGCTGACCGAGGCCGGGGTCAAGGCGGGCGATACCGTGGCGGTGATGGACTGGGACAGCCATCGCTATCTGGAATGTATGTTCGCGATCCCGATGATTGGTGCAGTGATCCACACTATCAACGTGCGGCTCTCACCGGAACAGATTGTCTACACCATGAACCACGCCGAGGACCGCTTCGTGCTGGTCAATAGCGAGTTCGTCGGGTTGTACCAGGCCATAGCCGGACACCTGACCACGGTGGAGAAGACCCTGCTGCTGACCGACCTGCCGGAAAAAACTGCCGACCTGCCCAACCTGGTGGGCGAATACGAGCAGTTGCTGGCGGCCGCCAGCCCCGTCTACGACTTCCAGGACTTCGACGAAAACTCCGTCGCCACGACCTTCTACACCACCGGCACCACGGGCAATCCCAAGGGCGTTTACTTCACCCACCGGCAACTGGTGCTGCACTCCCTGGGCGAGGCGACCATCATGGGGGCCATCGACAGTGTGCGATTGCTGGGCACCAATGATGTGTACATGCCGATCACGCCGATGTTCCATGTGCATGCCTGGGGCCTGCCGTACGTGGCGACCATGCTCGGCCTCAAGCAGGTCTACCCCGGCCGCTACGATCCCGAGCTCCTGGTTCAGTTGTGGCGAAAGGAGAAGGTCAGCTTTTCCCATTGCGTGCCGACCATCCTGCAGATGGTGCTCAATGCCAAGGGTGCCCAGGGCACCGATTTCGGCGGCTGGAAGATCGTCATCGGCGGTAGCGCCCTGAATCGCAGCCTGTACGAAGCCGCCAAGGCCAGGGGGATTCAGCTCACTGCCGCCTATGGCATGTCGGAAACCGGTCCGTTGGTATCCTGCGCCCACCTCAACGAGGAATTGATGGCCGGCAGCGAGGACGAACGTGTCAGCTACCGGATCAAGGCCGGTGTACCGGGCCCCTTGGTGGACGCCGCCATCGTCGACGCAGAAGGCCGGTTCCTGCCGGCCGATGGCGAGACCCAGGGCGAATTGGTGCTACGCGCGCCTTGGCTCACCGAAGGCTACTTCAACGAACCGCAGAAGGGTGCCGAACTCTGGGCCGGCGGCTGGCTGCATACCGGTGACGTCGCCACGCTGGACAGCATGGGCTTCATCGACATCCGCGACCGTATCAAGGACGTGATCAAGACGGGGGGCGAATGGGTCTCGTCCCTGGACCTGGAAGACCTCATCAGCCGTCACGTGGCGGTACGCGAAGTAGCAGTGGTGGGCATTCCCGATCCCCAGTGGGGCGAGCGCCCGTTTGCCTTGCTGGTGATTCACGAAGGGCATCAGGTCGGGGCTCGCGAGCTCAAGGAGCACCTCAAGCCTTTCGTCGAACAGGGACATCTGAGCAAGTGGGCGATTCCGAGCCAGATCGCCCTTGTTACGGAAATTCCCAAGACCAGCGTCGGCAAGCTCGACAAGAAACGCATCCGCGTCGACATTGCCGAATGGCAGAGCAACAACAGCACCTTCCTGTCCACGCTTTGAGGTGATCTGCCGCGTCCGAAAGGGCGCGGCAGCCCCACCAAGCAAGCGCTTGCCTTGTCAAACAGCGAATTTCAGCCATCCTTGCCGTGCCGACAGATGTCGGTCTGGCAAAGGACTGTTCCAGATTGGTCGGGGGCTGCAAATCACACTTTAGAGGGATCAAGCCGTACTACCTGCTGGCTATAGTCCGCTCAAGGATTTTCAAGGATAGGGCACCTGCACGAACGGGCGATGCGACTTTGAATGAGTGCCGCAACCCTGCCGCTGGCCACCGAAGACGTTCCTTGGAAATACCCCCCTGCCATAACAATAAAGAACATGGAGTAGCGTCGAATGACCTCTGCAAACACGTTCTGGCGCCGGGCAAAATTGCCTCTGGCGGTCAGTCTCGCCTCTTCGCTCGCCGGGCCTGCGTTCGGCGTCAGTTTCAACATCGGTGAAATCGAGGGCCAGTTCGATTCGTCCCTGTCGGTGGGGGCGAGCTGGTCCACGGCCAATGCCAACAAGGACCTGATCGGCGTCAACAACGGTGGCAGGGGCCTGTCCCAGACCTCCGATGACGGTCACTTGAACTTCAAGCGCGGGGAAACCTTCTCGAAGATCTTCAAGGGTATTCATGACCTGGAGCTGAAGTACGGCGATACCGGCGTGTTTGTGCGGGGTAAGTATTGGTACGACTTCGAACTCAAGGACGAGAACCGTCAGTTCAAGGACATCAGCGACAGCAACCGCAAGGAAGGCGCCAAGTCCTCCGGCGGGCAGATACTCGATGCTTTCGTTTATCACAACTATGCCATTGCCGATCAACCGGGCTCCGTTCGCTTGGGCAAGCAGGTCGTCAGTTGGGGTGAAAGTACCTTTATCCAGGGTGGCATCAACTCCATCAACCCGGTCGACGTGTCCGCGTTCCGTCGTCCCGGTGCCGAGATCAAGGAGGGCTTGATTCCGGTCAACATGTTCTATGTGTCCCAGAGCCTCACCGATAACCTGTCGGCTGAAGCGTTCTATCAGTTGGAGTGGGACCAGACGGTTGTCGATAACTGCGGGACGTTCTTTTCCCAGCCGGATGTGATTGCCGATGGGTGTACGGATAATCTGCGGGTGTTGAACAAGCGTTCCACTATTCCCGGAGCAGCCCTTCCGACGCTGGATGCATTCGGCGTGGATGTCAACGAGGAAGGCGTTCTGGTGCGCCGTGGTCCTGATCGGGACGCTCGTGACAGCGGCCAGTGGGGCGCGTCCATGAAGTATATGTTCGAACCACTGGATACTGAGTTCGGTGCCTACTTCATGAACTACCACAGCCGCGCACCTATTTTCAGTGCCACGGGAGCGCCTTCACAGTTCTATACGACCCCGCTGGGACCATTAGCGGGGCTACGTCCTCTGATCGTTGCAGGGAATTCCAATTACTTCGTTGAATACCCGGAAGATATTCGCCTGTACGGTCTGAGTTTCTCCACGACCCTGCCTACCGGTACGGCGTGGAGCGGCGAACTGAGCTATCGCCCGAATGCACCGGTACAATTGAGCACCACTGACATTCTTTTCGCTGGCGTCCGTCCGATCGGGGGGCCGTTGGCTGACGCCTCGGTGCTCACGGGGGTGCCAGGCCAGGATCTGCATGGCTATCGTCGCAAGGAGATCACTCAATTCCAGACTACCTTTACCCATTTCCTCGATCAGGTCATGGGCGCCAGTCGTCTGACCCTGGTGGGTGAAATTGGTGTGACGCATGTCGGCGGTCTGGAAAGCAAATCTGAAGCCCGCTACGGTCGAGATCCCGTGTTCGGCCCGGGTCAATTGCCAAACGGTACCTGCGAAGCACTCAACGCCTCGACCGCCGCAGGCGGCGGCCAGACTGCCGGCAACGTCAACAGCAACTGCAACAACGACGGCTTCACCACCGCCACCTCCTGGGGCTACCGTGCGCGCGCCATTTGGGAATACCCGGACGTCTTCGCCGGCGTGAACCTCAAGCCCAACGTGGCCTGGTCCCATGACGTCAAAGGCTATTCGCCAGGTCCTGGCGGCAACTTCGAGGAAGGTCGCAAGGCCGTCAGCCTCGGGCTGGATGCCGAGTACCAGAACACCTACAACGCGAGCCTGGCCTACACCAACTTCTTTGGTGGCGACTTCAGCACCGTGGACGATCGCGACTTCCTGGCGCTCAGCGTCGGCGTGACCTTCTAAGCATCGTATTCAGGACGACACACTATGAAAATAACAAAGAGTCTGTTGCAGGCCGGCGCACTGGGACTGTCCCTGCTGGCCGCCAGCGTCATGGCCGCGGTGCCTGCGGGCGAGGCCGACAAACTGGGCAAGAGCCTGACGCCAATGGGCGCCGAGATGGCCGGTAATGCCGACGGTTCTATTTCTGCCTGGAAACCCATGGCGAAGAACGCCGGTAGCGTGGACAGCAAGGGGTTCCTCGCCGATCCGTATGCCAGCGAAAAACCGCTGTTCATCATCACCGCGCAGAACGTCGAGCAGTACAAGGACAAGCTAGCGCCGGGCCAGTACGCGATGTTCAAGCGCTACCCGGAAACCTTCAAGATGCCGGTCTACCCGACCCATCGTGGCGCCACCGTGCCGGATGAGGTGTTCGCCTCCATCAAGAAGAACGCGGTCAACACCAAGCTCGTATCCGGAGGCAACGGCCTGGAAAACTTCGAGACGGCCGTGCCGTTCCCGATTCCCCAGAGCGGCGTCGAGGTGATCTGGAACCACATCACCCGCTATCGTGGCGGCAGCGTGACGCGCCTGGTGACCCAGGCCACACCGCAACCCAACGGCTCCTACAGCCTGGTGTACTTTCGCGACCAGTTCGTGTTCCGCGACAAGATGAAGGATTTCGATCCGGCCAATCCCGGCAATATCCTGTTCTACTTCAAGCAGCAAGTGACCGCGCCGGCACGCCTGGCCGGTGGCGTGCTGCTGGTGCACGAAACCCTCGACCAAGTGAAGGAGCCGCGTTCGGCCTGGGTCTACAACGCCGGCCAGCGTCGGGTGCGTCGGGCGCCACAGGTCTCCTATGACGGGCCGGGTACCGCCGCCGACGGCCTGCGAACCTCCGACAACCTGGACATGTACAACGGTGCGCCGGATCGCTATGACTGGAAGCTGGAAGGCAAGAAAGAGCTGTACATAGCCGCCAACAGCTACAAGATCGACTCGCCACAACTCAAGTATGCCGACATCCTGAAGGCTGGCCACATCAACCAGGACCTGGCGCGCTATGAGTTGCGTCGTGTCTGGCATGTCACCGCGACCCTGAAGGAAGGCCAACGCCACATCTATGCCAAGCGCGATTTCTTCATCGACGAAGACACCTGGCAGGCGGCGGTGATCGACCATTACGACGGTCGTGGCCAACTGTGGCGTGTTGCCGAGGCCCATGCCGAGAACTACTACGACAAGCAAGTGCCGTGGTACGCCCTGGAAACCCTCTACGACCTGCAATCCGGGCGCTACCTGGCCCTGGGCATGAAGAACGAAGAGAAATCGGCCTACGATTTCGGCTTCACTGCCACCACCGCGGACTTCACGCCGAATGCGCTGCGCCAGGAGGGTATCCGCTAAACCGCTTTACCCCGAGGCCGCATCCTCGGATAAACGCCCCGACTGGTTCGGGGCGTTTGTTTTTTGGCCTGAATGTGGCAGCAAGGCTTGCCCGCGATGGAGTTAACGCGGTTTGCCCTGGAACCGAGGCGCCTTCATCGCGGGCAAGCCTTGCTCCCACGGGATGTGTCGTCAGGAGATGTCGATTTGTAGTCTTTTTGTAGCCATTTGTAGCACTCCCTTCAATACCTCTTCGTTTACGGCTAGTCTGCGGACATCTGCAACGCCGCCACCTGCATTTAAACAAGAGCCGGCCATGACCGATCTGTCTTCACTTCCGGATTCTGCCCGCGCAGCCATCGCGGTACAGGACGGGCGCTTCTACCGACCGCCGTTGCCCGACGGGCACGTCGTGCGGCCGCGGTTGTGCGAGCGTTTAAGTGCGGGGCTCGGCGGCAGATTGCTGTTGGTCAGTGCGCCGGCGGGGTTCGGCAAAAGCTCCCTGGCAGTGGAGTTCTGCCAGAGCCTGCCGGTGCATTGGCAAAACCTCTGGTTGGGGCTCAACGTCAGGGACAATGACCCGGGACGCTTTCTGGAGCGGCTGCTCGAAGGGCTCCAGGCGCTTTTTCCGCAGCTGGGTGGCCGGGCAGCAGGGCTGCTGAAAATGCGTCAGCGCCACCAGCCCTTTGCGTTCGAAGAATGGCTCGACGGCCTGCTGGATGAGTTGACCAGTCACCTGACGCTCCGCAACCCCTTGCTGTTGGTGCTTGACGATTATCACCTGGCCCAAGGCGCCGTGCTGGATCGTTGCTTGCAGTTTTTCCTCAATCACCTGCCTGACGGTTTGCTGGTACTGGTCACCAGTCGCCAGCGCCCGAACTGGCATCTGGCGCGCCTGCGCCTGTCGCGGCAATTGCTCGAACTGAATGAACAGGACCTGCGCCTGACCCATGGCGAAGCCCTGACCTTGCTCGAGCATCACAGTAGCTCGCTGCGCGGTGAAGCCTTGGAAAACCTCATCCTGCGCAGCGAAGGCTGGGTCGCCGGGCTGCGTTTCTGGTTGCTGGCCGCCTCCGAAGCCGGTTCCGAGGGACGGCTGCCCCAGGCGCTGCACGGTGGGGAAGGGCTGATCCGCGATTATCTGCTCGAAGAAGTCATCGACTGCCTGCCCGCCGAGGTACAGGCGTTCCTCTACGACACCGCGCCACAGGATCGCTTTTGCAGCGAGCTGTGCGATGCGGTGCGCGAAGCCCATGATAGCGCCGAGATCCTGCAATACCTGGCAGCCCATCAGGTATTCCTGGTGCCCCTGGACGAACACGGTCACTGGTATCGCTATCACCATCTGTTCTCTGATCTGCTGCGCAGCCGCCCCAGCGCACCGGCCATGGTGCCGGCCGCAACCCTGCATTTGCGTGCCTGTCGCTGGTTCAACGCCCAGGGCATGATCGACGAAGCCGTGGAGCAGGCTTTGCGGGCCGGGCATCTGGATGTGGCGGCGAACCTGGTGCAGACCCTCTCCGAGGAGCAGCTGCTGGCCGAGCAGAACGTCGGCATGTTGCTGCGCTGGAAGATGGATTTGCCCGACAGCCTGCTCATCAGTACCCCGAGGCTGATCGTGCTTTACAGCTGGGCGCTGGGGCTGGCCTGTCAATTGGACGCCGCCGAAGAGCTGGCCGCCCACCTGAGCCGCTTCCTGCCGGCACCGTCGGCCACCGCGCAAAAGTCCATGCTTGCCCAATGGTTGGCCCTGAGTGGGATCGTCGCCCGCGGCCGGGGGGATCGTGAAGCCACGGTGCGTTATTGCACCGAAGCCCTGGAGAGCCTGCCGAGAAAACGCTACGGCCAACGACTGATGTGCCTGTCCACATTGGCGAACCTGGCGATTGCCGACGGTGACCTGTGGCGCGCCCGTTGTTTGAACCGAGACTCCCTGGAGCTGGCACAGCGGGTCGGCAATCCCTTGTTCGAAGCCTTGGCCCACTATGATCGCGCCCGGGTCCTGCAGGCGCGGGGAGAGGTCCTGCGGGCGCTGGATGAAGTGCGCCAGGGCCTGCAACGTTTACACAAACTCTCGCCCCAACGGCTTTATGCGGTACGGGCGCGGTTGATCCTGTACGAAGGGTTTCTGCTGACCTTGCGCATGCAGCCCCAGGCCGGATTGGCGCGGTTGCAGGCCGGCCTTACCGAAGCTCGGGCTTGCCGCGACATCAGCGTGCTGCTGGGTCATTGCGTGATCGCCCGTATCGAAGGCAATAGTGGCGAGTTCGCCCGGGCCTTTGCCGAACTGGCCGAAGCCGAACGCCTGATGCACATCTGGGATGTTCCGCCGATTTATTACCTGGCGATGATCACCCTGGTCAAATGCGAGCTCTGGCTGGCTCAGGGCCGCACCGAGCTGGCCGAAGCCTGGTTGGCACGGCTGGGGCGGACCTACACCGGCGGACAGGCTGCCGCACCGCCAGAGTTCCACCCGCAGTTGCCGCTGCACGTCGAGCTGCAACAGGCGTTGTTGGAGTCCATCCGGGGCCAGCCGATGCTGGCGGAAGGGCGGCTCAACGCCTTGCTTGAACATGGCCAGCAAACCGGCCGGCAGATGCTCTGCGTGATGGCCCTCAACCAGAAAGCCGCCTTGTTGCTGAGCGTCGGTCGTGAGCCGGAGGCCCGCAGCACCCTCGCCCAGGCTTTCGAAGCCGCCGCCGGTGGTGTATTGCAACCTTTCGAATGGCTGCTGGGCGACGAGCATCGTGAATGGCTGCGTGAGCAACTGCTGCAGGCTCCCTCCAGCACCTTGTGCCAGAGTCTGCTCGAACGCCTGCCGACATCAACGCAACCTGCCGACTCCCCGGCACCTGTCGAAAGCCTCAGCAGTCGGGAACGGGCGGTGCTGCAACTGATTGCCCAGGGCTGTTCCAACCAGGAAATCAGCGAGCAGTTGTTCATTTCGCTGCATACCGTCAAGACCCACGCCAGTCATATCAATAGCAAGCTCGGCGTGGAGCGTCGCACCCAGGCCGTGGCGAGGGCCAAGGAGCTGGGGTTGTTGGGCTGAGTCCAGCTGCGCAAAGCAACCTGCCACAGAAGCCAGCCAGTAAAGGAATGACTCGATGTTACCCCGGTACAAAACCATCCCATCGCCGGTCGGCCAACTGATCCTCGTCGCCCGAGGCGCAAGACTGGCCGCTATCCTGTGGGAAAACGAGCGGCTGAACCGCGTGCGCCTGGGCCCCTTGGAGGAAGACATCCATCACCCGGTGCTCAAGGAAACCGAGCGTCAACTGATGGAATACTTCGCCGGCCAGCGGCGCCGTTTCGAGCTGGAGCTGGACTTTGTCGGCACTGATTTCCAGAAGCGGGTCTGGCAGGCACTGCTGACCATTCCCTTCGGTGAGACCCGCAGCTACCGCGACATCGCCATCCAGATCGGTCAGCCGACCGCTGTTCGGGCGGTAGGGGCAGCCAACGGCCGGAATCCCATCTCGATCATCGCTCCCTGCCATCGTGTCATCGGCACCTCCGGCAGCCTCACCGGTTTCGCCGGTGGGCTGGCTGCCAAGCAATGGCTGCTCAGCCTCGAAGGTCAGCAGAGCCTTCAATTGGCGTTCTGACCTCAACGGACAGCCCTCACCGGAAAACCTGCGTCCATGAAAAAGCCCGCCCGATCACAGGATCGGGCGGGCTTTTGATATTACGTGCAGCTTACTTCTTCAAACCGTAATGCTCATCGAGCATGCCGGGCGAATTCGGTGCCTTGGGCGCGTAGTCCCGAGGTGGTTCCTGATCCCTTGGTGGAGTCAGGCGTTCCCGTGGAGCCTGCGCCGAGTCGGCGTGCAGGGCGGCCAGCAGGCGCTGGCGAGTCTGTTCGTCCAGGGCCAGGCGGTTGGCACCCTCGGACAAATGATCCTGAACATCCTGGTAGCTCTGGGTGAGTTTCTTCACCAGAGAAGCGGTGGCGTTGAAGTGGGTCACCACCTCATTCTGATAACTGTCGAAACGTTCCTGAATGTCGTCCAGCTGACGTTGCGTGCTGTTGGGCACTGCGTTGGGCAGCAGTCGGGCAAGCAGGAATCCAATGGCGACACCGGCAACCAGGGCAAGAGTCGGCAACAACCAAACTAAGAGCGAGTGTTCCACGAGTCCTTCCTCTATAAACGGCTTTGCTTTACGTTAACGGCTCGGACCTGCGCTGTATACCGCGAAGAACATCGCAATCATGCCAGGCACAGACTTTTAGCTAGACGAGTCGACCCTATCCGGGGTCACGGAGTTCTTTCCCTTGCTTATGCGCGAAACCCCTGTAGTCATCGAAGGCCCGGTGGGCCAACTGGAAGCCTTGTACCTGGACAGCGAGGCGCCCCGTGGCCTGGCGCTGATCTGCCATCCGAATCCGGTGCAGGGCGGGACCATGCTCAATAAAGTGGTCTCGACCCTGCAACGCACGGCCCGGGATGCCGGTCTGGTCACATTGCGTTTCAATTATCGCGGCGTCGGCGCCAGTGCCGGTAGCCATGACATGGGGACCGGTGAAGTGGACGACGCCGAGGCCGCCGCCGCATGGCTGTGGGAAAAACACCCGCAACTGCCCTTGAGCCTCTTCGGTTTTTCCTTCGGCGGCTTCGTTGCTGCCAGTCTGGGTGGGCGGCTCGAAGCCCAGGGGCAATCGCTCAAGCACCTGTTCATGGTGGCCCCGGCGGTGATGCGCCTGGACGAGCAGTCGCCTTTGGCGAAGAGCGGCGCGTTGACGGTGATCCAGCCGGAAAATGATGAAGTCGTCGATCCCCAACTGGTCTACGATTGGTCCGATGCGCTCCAACGCCCCCATGAGCTGCTGAAAGTGGCAGAATGCGGACACTTTTTTCATGGCAAGCTGACCGATCTCAAGGATCTGCTCCTGCCGCGCCTTTCGAATTGACAGCAGTCTGACAAGCGATAATTCATGACGACTCGTACCCGTATCCTGACCGGCATCACCACCACTGGCACCCCGCACCTGGGCAACTATGCCGGCGCCATCCGCCCGGCGATTCTCGCCAGCCGCGACAGCAATGCCGATTCGTTCTACTTCCTGGCCGACTACCACGCCCTGATCAAGTGCGATGACCCGCTACGCATCCAGCGCTCGCGGCTGGAAATCGCCGCGACCTGGCTGGCCGGTGGCCTGGACGTGGATCGCGTGACCTTTTATCGCCAGTCCGATATCCCCGAGATCCCGGAACTGACCTGGCTGTTGACCTGTGTCGCCGCCAAGGGCCTGCTCAATCGCGCCCATGCCTACAAGGCCTCGGTGGACAAGAACGTCGAGGCCGGCGAAGACCCGGACGCCGGCATTACCATGGGCCTGTACAGCTATCCGGTGCTGATGGCCGCTGACATCCTGATGTTCAACGCCCACAAGGTGCCGGTCGGTCGCGACCAGATCCAGCATGTGGAAATGGCTCGGGACATCGGCCAGCGCTTCAACCACTTGTTTGGCCAGGGCAAGGAATTTTTCACCATGCCCGAAGCGCTGATCGAAGAAAGCGTCGCTACGCTGCCGGGGCTCGATGGTCGCAAGATGTCCAAGAGCTACGACAACACCATTCCGTTGTTCAGCAGCGCCAAGGACATGAAGGACGCGATTTCGCGGATCGTCACCGACTCCCGAGCACCGGGTGAGGCGAAGGACCCGGACAATTCGCACCTGTTTACGCTGTTCCAGGCCTTCGCCACCCCGGCCCAGTCAGCCGAGTTCCGCAGCGAGCTGTTGCAGGGCCTGGGCTGGGGAGAAGCGAAGAATCGTCTGTTCCAGTTGCTCGATAGCGAGTTGGGTGAGTCCCGCGAGCGTTATCACCAGTTGATCGAGCGGCCGGCGGATCTTGAAGACATCCTGCAGTTGGGCGCGAAAAAAGCCCGGGCCGTGGCGACGCCGTTCCTTGCCGAACTGCGTGAAGCCGTTGGCCTGCGTTCATTCGTCAGTCAGGTTCAGGTGGCGGCCGGCACGAAGAAGAAAGCGGCCAAGGCGGCGCGCTTTGTCAGCTTCCGGGAAGACGACGGCAGTTTCCGCTTCCGCCTGTTGTCGGCGGATGGAGAAGAGCTGCTGTTGTCGAGTCGTTTTGAAGATGGCAAAACGGCTGGTCGAGTGACCAAAGTCCTGCAACTTGGCGAAGTGTACGAAGTACACAGTGAAGAGCTCAGCTTTCGCGTCTGGATGCTCGGTGAGTATATCGGCGAAAGCCCGGTATTCGCTGACAGTGCGGCAAGAGACGCTGCTATTGAAGCGCTGCACGCTGCGCTGAAACCCGCCCAGGAATAAATCAACGGCACGACCCGATAAGGGCCGATTGCCATTCTTACGGGCCGTCGCTACAGTGACGGCCCGTTTTTGTTGCCTTGCTAACGAATATGACGCCCCTAGAACGATATCAAGCTGATCTGAAACGCCCGGAGTTCTTCCACGACGCAGCCCAGGAAACGGCCGTGCGGCACTTGCAGCGCCTGTACGACGACCTGATCGCCGCGTCGAGCAACAAGCCGGGCTTGTTGGGAAAACTGTTCGGCAAGAAGGAACTGGCGCCGGTCAGGGGCCTGTACTTCTGGGGCGGTGTGGGGCGTGGCAAGACCTACCTGGTGGACACTTTCTTCGAGGCACTGCCTTTCAAGGAAAAGACCCGTACGCACTTCCACCGCTTCATGAAGCGTGTGCATGAAGAGATGAAGACCTTGGGTGGCGAGAAGAACCCATTGACCATCATCGCCAAACGTTTCGCCAATGAAACGCGGGTGATCTGCTTCGATGAGTTCTTCGTGTCCGACATCACCGATGCCATGATCCTCGGCACCCTGATGGAAGAGCTGTTCAGGAACGGCGTGACCCTGGTCGCCACGTCGAACATCGTGCCGGACGGCTTGTACAAGGACGGTCTGCAACGGGCGCGCTTCCTGCCGGCCATTGCGTTGATCAAGGAACACACCGAAATCGTCAACGTCGACAGCGGCGTCGACTATCGCTTGCGCCATCTCGAACAGGCGGAGCTGTTCCATTACCCACTGGATGCCGCTGCCGAAGAAAGCCTGCGCAAGAGCTTCCGCGCCTTGACGCCGGAATGCACCCAGGCGGTCGAGAACGATGTGCTGATGATCGAGAATCGCGAGATCCGCGCAGTCCGCACCTGTGACGATGTGGCCTGGTTCGATTTCCGTGAACTGTGCGATGGCCCACGCAGCCAGAACGACTACATCGAACTGGGCAAGATCTTCCACGCCGTACTGCTCAGCGGCGTCGAACAGATGAGCGTTACCACCGACGACATCGCCCGTCGCTTCATCAACATGGTCGACGAGTTCTACGACCGTAACGTGAAGCTGATCATCTCGGCCGAAGTCGAACTCAAGGACCTCTACACTGGGGGGCGCCTGACGTTCGAATTCCAGCGGACCCTGAGTCGCCTGCTGGAAATGCAGTCCCACGAGTTCCTGTCGCGGGCGCACAAGCCTTAGGCTGATTCGGAAAACACAAAGGGCCTGCGATTGCAGGCCTTTTTTATGGCTGATCCACCGCATAACCCTGTGGGAGCGAGCCTGCTCGCGATGGCGGTGGGTCAGCTTGCTACGATTCTGAATGTGCCGCCGTCATCGCGAGCAGGCTCGCTCCCACAGGGGGGCGTGGGGTCCGAAGCCTTACGCCGCCTGCTGGAATTGCTGCCGGTACTGGTTCGGCGACAGGTCTGTGTGTTGGCGGAACAGCCGTGCGAAGAAGCTCGCGTCGTCGTAGCCGACTTCGTAGCTGATGGTCTTGATGCTCTTGCGGCTGCCGGAGAGTAGACCCTTGGCGGTTTCGATGCGCAGCCGCTGCAGGTAATGCAGCGGTTTGTCACCTGTAGCGGTCTGGAAGCGGCGCATGAAATTGCGAATGCTCATGCCGTGTTCCCGGGCGACGTCCTCGAAACGGAACTTGTCGGCGAAGTGCTCTTCGAGCCAGTGCTGGATCTGCAGGATGATCACGTCCTGGTGGAGCTTCTGACCGCCGAAACCGATCCTGCCCGGTGAATAATTGCGCTGCACTTCATACAGGATGTCCCGCGCCACGGCTTGGGCCACGTTGGCGCCGCAGAAGCGTTCGATGAGGTAGATGTATAGGTCGCACACCGAAGTCGTGCCGCCTGCGCAGAACAGGTTGTCGGCGTCGGTCAGGTGCTTGTCCTGGTTCAGGTGTACTTGGGGAAAACGCTCCCTGAAGGCGTTGAAGAAGCGCCAGTAGGTCGTGGCTTCCTTGCCATCGAGCAGCCCGGCCTCGGCAAGCCAGAACACGCCAGTGGCCTCGCCGCACAGTACGGCGCCGCGAGCGTGCTGTTCCCGCAGCCAGGGCAGGACCTGGGGATAGCGTTGGCAAAGGGTGGGGAAGTCATCCCAGAACGCCGGCAGGATAATCACATCGGTGTTTTCCAGGCCACCATCCACCGGCATGATCACTTCGCTGAAGCTGTTTACCGGTTTGCCATCAGGGCTGACCAGGCGGATCTCAAACGCCGGTGTCAGGCCCTGGCCCAGTTGTTTGCCGTAGCGCAGGCTGGCCAGGTGGAAGAAGTCCTTGGCCTGCATGAGGGTGAAAGCGAAAACCCGGTCGACTGCGAGGATACTGACGCGCCGCAAGGGCGTGGAGGGTTGCATAGACATAATTTCATCTTGTTTTTATAGGGGAAAGTGGTCACCAGACGGCTGGATCGTCTTATTTTTTGTCGGATGTGTCCAGTGTCCTATGGCACATCCCAGGCTTAGGCTCTGTCGGATAACCCCATCCAACAGTAACCGAAGGTGCGCCATGATCCCGAGAACCCTGTTCAGTCCCGAGCACGAACTGTTTCGCGACAGCGTGCGAACGTTCCTGGAAAAAGAGGCCGTGCCGTACCACAGCCAATGGGAGAAGCAGGGGCATGTCGATCGTCGACTCTGGAACAAGGCCGGGGAGGCGGGGATGTTGTGTTCGCATCTGCCGCAAGCTTATGGCGGGCTCGACGCGGACTTTCTCTACAGTACGGTGGTGATAGAGGAGATCGGCCGTCTGGGGCTGACGGGTATCGGCTTTTCACTGCACTCCGATATCGTTGCGCCATACATCCTGCATTACGGCAGCGAAGCGTTGAAGCATAAATACCTGCCGAAACTGGTCTCCGGCGAAATGGTCACGGCCATCGCCATGACCGAACCCGGGGCAGGTTCCGACCTGCAAGGAGTGAAAACCACAGCGGTACTGGACGGCGATGAATACATCATCAATGGTTCGAAGACCTTCATTACCAATGGCTTTCTCGCTGACCTGGTGATCGTGGTCGCCAAGACCGATCCGAAAGCCGGCGCCAAGGGAACCAGCCTGTTCCTGGTGGAAGCGGGCACGCCTGGTTTTGAGAAGGGCAAGCGCCTGGAGAAAGTCGGAATGAAGGCTCAGGACACGTCGGAACTGTTCTTCCAGGATGTCCGCGTGCCGAAGGAGAACCTGCTAGGTCAGGCCGGAATGGGGTTTGCCTACCTGATGCAGGAATTACCCCAGGAGCGCCTGACTGTCGCGATCGGTGGCCTGGCCTCGGCCGAAGCGGCGCTGCAGTGGACGCTGGACTACACCCGCGATCGCAAGGCTTTCGGTAAATCCATAGCGGACTTCCAGAACACCCGCTTCAAACTGGCGGAAATGGCCACCGAGATCCAGATCGGCCGGGTCTTTGTCGACCGCTGCCTGGAATTGCACCTGCAGGGCAAGCTCGACGTGCCGACGGCAGCGATGGCCAAGTACTGGGGCACGGACCTGCAATGCAAGGTGCTCGACGAATGCGTGCAGTTGCATGGCGGCTACGGCTTCATGTGGGAGTATCCGGTGGCCCGGGCGTGGGCGGATGCGCGGGTGCAGCGGATCTATGCGGGGACCAATGAAATCATGAAGGAGATCATTGCGCGGTCGCTTTGATTGCGTTGTGGTCTTGGGGTGATCGTTCCCACGCTCTGCGTGGAAACGCCGCCAGGGACGCTCTGCGTTCCGCTCTGGTGACGCGGAGCGTCACCGGATGCATTCCCACGCAGAGCGTGGGAACGATCAGCAACCCTTGTGGGAGCGAGCCTGCTCGCGATTGGGTCTATGGGTCAATCAAGGAGCAGGATTCGGCTGATCCCTGTGAATCGCCTCGATCCCCGCCAGCACTTCGTCCGACAGCTTCAGGTCGAAGCTGACGATATTGCTGTCCAGTTGTTCAAGGGTGGTTGCGCCGATGATGTTGCTGGTCACGAACGGTTGTTGCGTGACGAACGCCAGGGCCATTTGCGCCGGATCCAGGCCGTGTTCACGGGCCAGCGCCACATAACGGCTGCAAGCCGCTTCCGATTGTGGGTTGAAGTAGCGCATGAAGCGGCTATAGAGCGTCAGGCGGCCCTTGGCCGGTCGTGCACCGCCCTCATATTTGCCCGACAGGAAGCCGAACGCCAGCGGTGAATAGGCCAGCAGCCCGCACTGCTCGCGAAGGGCGACTTCCGCCAGGCCGATCTCGAAGCTGCGGTTGAGCAGGTTGTACGGATTCTGGATCGACACCGCTCGCGGCCAGCCACGGGCTTCGGCCAGGGCGAGGAATTTCATGGTGCCCCATGGCGTCTCGTTGGACAGGCCTATATGGCGGATCTTGCCGGCACGGACCTGTTCATCGAGGGCCTCGAGGGTTTCCTCCAGTGGGGTGAAGTCCTCATCAGCCTTGTGTTTGTAGCCCAGTTGCCCAAAGAAATTGGTGCTGCGCTCCGGCCAGTGCAACTGGTAAAGATCGATCCAGTCTGTTTGCAGGCGCTTGAGGCTGGCGTCCAGCGCTTCGACAATGTGGCGGCGGTTGTGCTTGAGATGCTTGTCGCGGATGTAATCGATGGTGTTGCCGGGGCCGGCGATCTTGCTCGCCAGGATCCAGTCGGCACGGTCTCCACGGCTTTTGAAATAGTTGCCGATGTAGCGCTCGGTGGTGGCATAGGTCTCGGCCTTGGGCGGGACCGGGTACATCTCGGCGGTGTCGATGAAATTGATGCCGGCACCCTTGGCGCGTTCGATCTGGGCGAAAGCCTCGGCCTCGCTGTTCTGTTCACCCCAGGTCATGGTTCCGAGGCACAGGGCGCTCACGTTCAGATCGGTACGGCCTAGCTGGCGATAGTCCATCGGGTACTCCTTGGGCAAAACAATCATAAAAGCAGGTTGAAATATTTTTCGCAATCTGCATAATTGCGCACCTCTTTCTGCAGTGGAAGTGATGCGCCGCCGCCGAAGAATCTTGCCGTTGAACGGACGCGCCGACCCGAGCCCCCGAAAGCGTCTGTATCCGGCTGCCTTTGACTTGTCAAAGTACGCACTATTCAGTAAGATCCGCCGTCTAATTTACAGGGCGGCCCCTGAGGCTATAAAGAATGAAAACTTTTACTGCTAAACCGGAAACAGTACAGCGCGACTGGTTCGTCGTCGACGCTGCTGGTCAGACCCTGGGTCGTCTGGCCACCGAAATCGCGAGCCGTCTGCGTGGCAAGCACAAGCCTGAGTACACCCCTCACGTTGACACCGGTGACTACATCGTCGTGATCAATGCTGAGCAAGTACGTGTTACTGGCGCTAAAACCACTGACAAAATGTACTACTCCCACTCCGGTTTTCCGGGCGGCATCAAGTCGATCAACTTTGAAAAGCTGATCGCCAAAGCCCCTGAGCGCGTGATCGAGACCGCGGTTAAAGGCATGCTGCCTAAGAACCCGCTGGGTCGCGACATGTATCGTAAGCTGAAGGTTTATGCGGGCGCTGCTCACCCTCATACTGCTCAGCAGCCCCAAGAACTGAAGTTTTAACGGAATAGTTCATTATGTCGGCGACTCAAAATTACGGCACTGGCCGTCGCAAGACTGCAACCGCACGCGTTTTCCTGCGTCCGGGCACTGGTAACATCTCCATCAACAACCGCTCCCTGGATAACTTCTTCGGCCGCGAAACTGCCCGCATGGTAGTTCGTCAGCCGCTGGAACTGACCGAGACCGTCGAAAAATTCGACATCTACGTCACCGTTATCGGTGGTGGTGTAAGTGGTCAGGCTGGCGCAATCCGCCACGGCATCACTCGCGCTCTGATGGACTACGACGAGACCCTGCGTAGCGCCCTGCGCAAAGCTGGCTTCGTTACTCGCGACGCTCGCGAAGTTGAACGTAAGAAAGTCGGTCTGCGTAAAGCGCGTAAGCGTCCGCAGTACTCGAAGCGTTAATTTTCGCTTCCGCTTTCAAAAGGCGCCCAGTTCCTCACGGAGCTGGGCGTTTTTTTATGGGCGAAATAAATGCTCTGTGACAACTTGCCACATTCGTAGACCCCCTATACTACAAGGCTTGGCGGTATGGTCGCTTGGTAATTACCTTGTCAGAATTGGGGGTTTTCATTACCATTCGGCAAAATTTTTATAAGTTCAGATTTTTACTTAGTAGACGCCTGATCTAACAGGCCACAAAGCTGATGGGAGAGGACTGAATGAGCAATGACGGCGTGAATGCAGGCCGGCGTCGCTTCCTGGTAGCAGCCACATCCGTGGTGGGTGCTGCAGGAGCGGTGGGGGCTGCGGTCCCGTTCGTGGGGTCATGGTTTCCCAGTGCCAAGGCGAAAGCTGCAGGTGCACCGGTGAAAGTGAATGTCAGCAAGATCGAGCCAGGCCAGCAGATGATTGCTGAGTGGCGCGGCCAGCCGGTGTTCATCGTCCGCCGTACAGAGGAAATCCTGGGGAATCTGAAAAAGATCGAGGGCCAGCTGTCCGATCCCTTTTCCAAGAACTCGGTCCAACCGGAATACGTCAATCCTGAAGTGCGTTCGATCAAGCCGGAAATCCTGCTGCTGATCGGAATCTGCACGCACTTGGGTTGCTCGCCAACGTTCCGTCCCGAAGTGGCCCCTGCCGATCTGGGCAAGGACTGGGTAGGGGGCTATTTCTGCCCTTGCCACGGCTCCCACTACGACCTGGCGGGTCGCGTCTACAAATCGCAACCTGCACCTCTGAACCTGCCAGTTCCCCCGCATTCCTATGAGTCGGATGAGATCATTGTCATCGGCGTCGACACGGAGAAAGCGTGATGAGCAAACTTATGGATTGGGTTGATGCGCGCTTCCCCGCGACCAAGATGTGGGAAGACCATCTCAGCAAGTACTACGCTCCGAAAAACTTCAACTTCTTCTATTTCTTTGGCTCCCTGGCATTGCTCGTTCTGGTCAACCAGATCGTTACCGGTGTCTGGCTGACCATGAGCTACACCCCGTCGGCTGAAGAAGCGTTCGCTTCCGTCGAGTACATCATGCGTGACGTCGAGTACGGCTCGATCCTGCGTCTGCTGCACTCAACTGGCGCTTCGGCGTTCTTCATCGTGGTTTACCTGCACATGTTCCGTGGCCTGCTCTACGGTTCGTACCAGAAGCCCCGTGAGCTGGTATGGGTCTTCGGCATGTTGATCTACCTGGCGCTGATGGCCGAGGCCTTCATGGGTTACCTGCTGCCGTGGGGCCAGATGTCCTACTGGGGGGCCCAGGTGATCATCTCGCTGTTCGGCGCGATTCCGGTCATCGGTAACGACCTGACCCAGTGGATCCGTGGTGATTACCTGATCTCGGGCATTACCCTGAACCGCTTCTTCGCCTTGCATGTGGTAGCCCTGCCGATCGTGATCCTCGGCCTGGTGGTGCTGCACATCCTGGCGCTGCACGAAGTCGGCTCGAACAACCCCGATGGTGTGGACATCAAGAAGCACAAGGACGAAAACGGCGTACCGTTGGATGGCATCGCCTTCCACCCGTACTACACCGTGAAAGATATCGTCGGCGTAGTGGTGTTCCTGTTCATCTTCTGCTCGATCGTGTTCTTCTTCCCGGAGATGGGCGGCTACTTCCTTGAGAAGCCGAACTTTGAACAGGCGAACGCATTCAAGACCCCTGAGCACATTGCCCCGGTCTGGTACTTCACGCCGTTCTACGCGATTCTGCGGGCGATCCCGGACAAGTTGATGGGTGTTATCGCCATGGGCGCGGCCATCGCCGTGCTGTTCGTCCTGCCGTGGCTGGACCGCAGCCCGGTCAAGTCGATGCGCTACAAAGGCTGGCTGAGCAAGATCTGGCTCGTGGTGTTCTGCATCTCGTTCATGATCCTGGGTGTACTGGGCGTGCTGGCACCAACACCGGAGCGTACGTTGCTGTCGCAGGTCTGTACGTTCCTGTACTTCGCCTACTTCATTCTGATGCCGTTCTATACCAGGCTCGAGAAGACAAAACCGGTTCCGGAAAGGGTGACTGGCTGATGAAAAAGCTATTTGCTGTACTGATTCTTGCTGCCATGCCTGTCTTGTCCTTCGCGGCCGAACACGGTGGTCCAGAGCTGGAAAAAGTCGATATCGACGTTTCCGATAAAGCCGCCATGCAGGACGGCGCGCGTACGTTCGCCAACTACTGCATGGGTTGCCACAGTGCCAAGTTCCAGCGTTACGAGCGCGTGGCCGATGACCTGGGCATCCCCCATGAGCTGATGCTCGAGAAACTGGTGTTCACCGGCGCCAAGCTGGGGGACCACATGACCGTCGGCATGCAGCCGGCAGATGCCAAGACCTGGTTCGGCGCTGCGCCGCCGGACCTGACCCTGGTCGCCCGTGTGCGCGGTACCGACTGGCTCTATGGCTACCTGCGTTCGTTCTATGAAGATCCTGCGCGTCCATGGGGCGTGAACAACAAGGTCTTCCCGAATGTCGGCATGCCGAACGTCCTGGTCGGCCTGCAGGGGCGTCAGGTGGTAGGCTGCAAACAGGTGCAGATCGTCGAGAACGGCAAGAAGCAATTCGACCCGTTGACCGGCACCGCCCTGACTCATGAAGCCTGCGATCAGCTGACCATCGTGCCGAACAGTGGCGCCTTGACGCCTGAGCAGTTCGACGAGAAGGTCAAGAATCTGGTGACGTTCCTGGCCTACTCGGCCAACCCGGTGAAGCTGCAACATCAGCGCATCGGTACGTATGTATTGCTGTACCTGGCGTTCTTCTTCGTATTCGCTTACCTGCTCAAGCGTGAATACTGGAAAGACGTGCATTGATAAAGCTGTAAGCTGTTGCTGTTAATCGTGCGCGCCCAAGGGCGTCTCTGAAGGTGTAACGAGCCTGGTAAGCCAGGTGTTACGGGAGACGCCCTCTGGGCGCGCTTGTTTTTCTTTCTAAAATTTCAACAAGCGAGGAGGATCGCCATGGGCGTGACCAATCGGTTGGCCTGTTACTCCGACCCCGCCGACCACTATTCCCACCGGGTACGTATCGTACTGGCTGAAAAGGGTGTCAGCGCCGAGATCATCTACGTTGAGGCTGGCCGTCAGCCGCCGAAGCTGATTGAAGTGAACCCCTATGGCAGCCTGCCCACGCTGGTCGATCGTGACCTGGCATTGTGGGAGTCGACGGTGGTGATGGAATACCTGGATGAGCGCTACCCGCATCCGCCCTTGCTGCCGGTATACCCTGTGGCGCGTGCCAACAGCCGCCTGCTGATCCATCGCATTCAGCGTGATTGGTGCGGGTTGGTGGATCTGATCCTGGATTCGCGGACCAAGGAGCCGGCGCGGGTCGTGGCGCGCAAGGAATTGCGTGAAAGCCTGACAGGCGTATCGCCGCTGTTCATCGATAAGCCGTTTTTCCTCAGTGAGGAACAAAGTCTGGTGGATTGCTGCCTATTGCCCATACTCTGGCGTTTGCCGATTCTGGGTATCGAATTGCCGCGGCCAGCCAAGCCGCTGCTTGATTATATGGAGCGCCAATTTGCGCGTGAGACTTTCCAGGCGAGTCTGTCTGGTGTCGAACGCGACATGCGCTAAGGCTTAGGGAGCCGCTATGAACTCCAGTCGACCTTATCTGGTCCGCGCGCTCTACGAGTGGATTGTGGACAATGATTGCACCCCGCACATGCTGGTCAATGCCGAGTATCCATCGGTACAGGTTCCGCAGGGGTTTGCCAATGACGGGCAGATTGTCCTGAACGTATCGCCGGCAGCCGTACGCCATCTGCATATGGACAACGATGCCGTGAGCTTCGAAGGCCGCTTCGGCGGTGTGCCCCACACGCTGTATGTGCCTATTGCTTCGATCCTGGGGATTTATGCCCGGGAGAATGGCCAGGGCATGGTGTTTGAGCTGGAAACGCCGATGGATGGCGAGGAAGAGTACGAGGTGGATGATGACCTGCCGCCACCGGATGATGAGCCGCCGCGGCCTAGTGGTCGGCCTAGTCTTAAGGTGGTGAAGTAAGGATTAGTGTACATATCCGTTTCTTTGGTAATGGCTGCTTATGGTTCCGCCCTTACGGCGGGTCACTTTTGGCAAGCGCCCCAAAAGTAACCAAAAAGTCTTTGCCCCACCACTGGGCACCTCGCCAAGGCTCGGTGTTCCCTCGCTCCGGCATTGCTCCGTGGGCCCGCCGCGAAGGGCCATTCATGGCCCAGCGCGGCTATCCCGGCATCCATGCCGTGATGCCCACTGCGCAACGCCTGCGTTCGGCCCTTGTGGTTTACGGGGCATCTAAGATCAAAAGCCAAAGCCAAAGCGAGGCGGTCTGGCTTTTCCGGCTGAACCTGAATCCACTTGTAGGAGCAAAGCTTGCTCGCGAGGCGACCTGGCAGCCGACTTGTCTTTTCCGGCTGTCCCCGATCAATTGTGGGAGCGAGCCTGCTCGCGATGGCGTCAGGTCAGCAGCATTGATGTTGGTTGACACATCGCAATCGCGAGCAGGCTCGCTCCCACAGTTGGATTGAGGTGCAGCCCTAGAGACAAGTCGGCTGCCAGGCCGCCTTGCTTTGCTTTTGCTTTTGCTTTTGATCTTAGGCGCCCCATTAACCACAAGGGCCGGAGTGAGGGAACACCGAGCCTTGGCGAGGTGCCCAGTGGTGGGGCGAGGCGCTTTTGGTTACTTTTGGCGCCTTTTCAAAAGTGACCCGCCGTAAGGGCGGAACCGCCAAGTAGCCATCACCGCACAAACGGATATACACACCAACCAATCAAAAAAAACGGCGCTCCCTATATGAAGAAGCGCCGTTTTCCAGCAGCATCAAGAACCGCAACTACCCTCAGTCAATATACTCAAACAACTTCACGATCTTCTGCACCCCGGACACCCCCTGCACCAGATTGGTCGCCTGAGCAGCCTCCTTCTTGGTCAACAGGCCCAGCAGGTAAACGATGCCATTCTCGGTCACAACCTTGATACGCGAGCCGGGAATGCTGGCATCGGTCAGCATCTGAGTTTTGATCTTGGTGGTCAGCCAGGCATCGTTCTGACGCGCCAGCAGTGAGGACGGTTGCAGGACCTGCAATTCGTTATGCACGGTCTTGACCCGTTGTACGGCACTGGCCTCTTGCTCGGCCTTGGCCTTGAGGTCTTCCCGTGGGGTCTGGCCCGCCAGCAGTACGACACCGTTGAAGCTGGTGACGACGATGTGCGAATTATTGTCCAGGTCCGGGTCGGCCTTGGCGATGTTCACACCGACTTTGGTTTCGATCAGGGAGTCGTCGATCTTGCTGCCGAAGGTGCGGGTGCCGCGGTCGTCTTCGATCGGCTTTTCCCGGCTGGCATTAACCACCGATGTGCAGCCGCTGATACCGAGGCACAGGGTCAGGGCCAGAAGGCCCAGGCGATTAGGGGTCATTCTTCACTCCCGAATATTTGGCTGTCGATCAAGTCGCAGAGACAGTGGATCGCCAGCAGGTGGACTTCCTGGATACGTGCGGTAACTTTGGCCGGTACGCGGATCTCGACATCTTCAGGCAGCAGCAGTGAAGCCATGCCGCCGCCGTCACGCCCGGTCAATGCTACGACAATCATTTCGCGATCATGTGCGGCCTGGATCGCCTGAATAATATTGGCCGAGTTGCCGCTGGTGGAAATCGCCAGCAGCACGTCGCCGGGTTGGCCCAGTGCGCGGATCTGTTTGGAGAAGACTTCGTTGTAGCTGTAGTCGTTGGCAATCGAGGTGATCGTCGAGCTGTCGGTGGTCAGCGCAATGGCTGGCAGGCTCGGGCGTTCGCGTTCGAAGCGGTTGAGCAGTTCGGACGAGAAGTGCTGGGCGTCTCCGGCAGAGCCACCATTGCCACACGAGAGCATCTTGCCCTCGTTGAGCAGGGCGTTGACCATCACTTGGCTGGCTTGCTCGATGTAGGGTGCAAGTACGTCCATCGCCTGTTGCTTGGTGTCGATACTGGCCTGAAAAAGCTGGCGAATTCGCGATTGCATGTCCATCTGTGTGACCTTAAGTAGCGCGACTTATCGGCACAAACGTGTGCGGCGCGCAAAGCAAAGAGCAAAAGTTGAGTGAGGGTGTCCGGCCCGGTTCGTCATGGAAGTAGACGTTCAGCTGTCGAAGGCGTTTTGCAGCCAATTCAACTGATCGGCATTGCTGTCGATGGCGACCACGTCGAAACGGCAGGGGTGATCAGCCCAGCGAGATTCGCTTTGCAGGAAATACTGCGCGGCGAAAATCAGTTTCTGGCGCTTGCGCTCGTCGATGCTATCGAGCGCGCCACCCCATTGGGTATTTTTTCTGTAGCGGACTTCGATGAATACTACTGTATCGCCGTCAAGCATGACCAGATCAAGCTCGCCGCGTTTACACAACCAGTTCTGCGCCACCAGGCGCAGACCTTGCTGCTGGAGATGCGCGAGGGCCTGGCCCTCGGCATCCCGTCCGCTTTGCTGGCGTGATCGTTCGGGCATCAGCGCTGGGTGTCCGGCAGGCGCTGTACCTGGCCGTTGACGAACTCGGCCCAAGGCAATTGACGTTGAACCCGTTGGGACCGGGACACTGCCAGGCTGCCTGACAGGCCTTCGATGCGGCTGTCCGGCAGTGTTTTGAGCTGGCCCAGGCGCGGTGCCAGGCGATAGGCATCGGCCCCCATCGCATACAGCCGGCCCAGACTGCCGGCAGCTTGTGGCCATTGGGCCGTGACCTGTTTGCGCAGCGGGTCGTTGGCATCGAGCAGCCACGGGGTTTCGCAGAAGCGAATGCCGTTCATGTCGTTGTACTGGTTCTGGTCGCCGCTGGCGCTGAACACCTGGGACGTCGCGTAGACCGGCACGTCCCCGGCATACTGGAAGTTCAGGGTCGGTTTGATCTGCTGGGCCTGCTGCGGGGTCGAGGCCAGGAAGATGAATTCGATGTCCTGGCGACGGGAAGGTTGGGCTGCGACCGTGGTGCCTACGGTGTTCTGCAGGTTCCTGGCGCGACCTTCGCTCTGGCGCAACTGGAACATGTCGGCGATCTGCTGGGCCAGTTGCACTGGCTGGTCGACGCGTTCGATGGCGAGGATGGTGCCGCCGGTGGCTTGCCAGTCCTGGCTGAAGGCTTTCAGTACACGATCACCCCATTCACCTTTCGGCACCATGACTGCCGCGCGATGCAAGCCGTCGGCACGGGCGCGGCGGGCGACTTCGCGGGCTTCATCCTCGGGCGCCAGGCCAAACTGGAACAGCTGGGGTGGGCCTTGCTCGCCTTCGCTGTAGTTCAGCGCCAGGGTGGTGATCGGCAGCTGCGTACGTGTACTGATCTGTTTGACCAGTGGCTTTTCCAGGGGGCCGACCACCAGTTGCACGCCGTCGGCCTGGGCCTTGCGATAGAACTCGTCCATGGAGGTCAGGTTCGAGCTGTCGTAGAACTGGATGCTCGGTGGGTTCTGTCCGGCCTGCTGGGCCTGATAGTGCGATGCCATGAAGCCGTCACGCAGGGCTTTGGCGACCGTGGCCAGTTGCCCGTTCTGGGGCAGCAGCAGGGCGATCTTGCTCAGTGGCTGGCTCGCCAGTGCCTTGAGCTTGACCAGGGGCGTCGGCAGTTGGAGGGCGGCCGGATGCTTCGGGTTCTGTTCCCGCCAATGGTCGATGGCCGCTTGTTGCTGTTCCAGGGTGCCGGCGGTTTTCACGGCACGGGCCAGGCTCAGCCAGCCACCGAGGTCGTCGGTGGTGGTCGGTTGCAATTGATCGGTGGGCAGCGAGGCAATCAGGGACCAGATCGCCTCGTGGTTTTTGGCGGCGGCTTCGTTCTCGAGCAGGGGGGCAATGAAGATGCGTTCCTTTGCGGCCGCCAGGGTCTGGCCATCGGCTTCAAGGGCGCGGGCGTGGACGGTCCCGGTGCGGACCTGCTGATCCACCGGCATTTCGCTCAGATGCTGCAGGCTGGGGTGGCTCAGGGCGGTCAGCGCTGCCTTGGGCTGATTGCGCGTCATTGCCAGTTCCGCCGCCAAGGTGCTGGCGAAAATCTGCTGGCCGGGCTTGAGCTGTGCCAGTGGCACTTGTTGCAGGATCTGTGCGGACTGCCCGGCATTGCCCTGGCGGTAGGCCAGGTCTGCCGCGCTCAGGCGAAGCAGGGCGGCCTTTTCCGGGGTCTTGCTTTGGGCGGCCTGTTCGAGCAGTTGCTCGATACTGGCATCCGGGGTCCGGGGGAGTTCGCCAAGGCTGGAAGAGGGCGAGCTGGCGCAGGCCGCGAGAAGGGCGGCGAGGCAGAGGGCGGAGAACAGCCGCAGGCAAGCGATCATGTAAATGTCCTGATACGAGATCAAATTAGCGTCGAATTGTACCCAAGCGCTGGCCGGGGCGCGATGTCAGTGGCGTGAATCGATCAATTTAGATGGTTCAAATGTTGTGGTGCAGCACAAAGCGTCGTTCACTCAGGAAGTGACACTGAGCCTGTGGCGAGGGGATGATGTGAACGGCTGGGACCGGCACACGCTACAATGGCGGTTTTACCGATTGTGAGGTGTGCGTTTTGACTGCTCCAGGTGCTTTGAATTCCGCTACGGGCTCGCTTTATGTGGTGGCGACGCCCATCGGCAACCTGGACGATATCAGCGCCCGGGCGCTGAAGATCTTGCGGGAGGTCGCCCTGATCGCGGCTGAAGACACTCGCCATTCCCAGCGACTGCTGCAGCATTTCGGTATCTCCACGCCGCTGGCTGCTTGCCACGAACATAATGAGCGGGACGAGGGCAGTCGTTTCATCACGCGCTTGCTGGCGGGTGATGACGTCGCGCTGATCTCCGATGCGGGCACGCCATTGATTTCCGACCCCGGCTACCATTTGGTGCGGCAGGCCCGCGCCGCGGGCATCAGCGTGGTGCCGGTGCCGGGCGCCTGTGCCTTGATCGCCGCATTGTCCGCGGCCGGGTTGCCATCGGATCGCTTCATCTTCGAAGGCTTTCTGCCGGCCAAGGCCGTGGGGCGTCGGGCGCGTCTGGAGTCTATAAAGGAAGAGCCGCGAACCCTGATCTTCTACGAGGCGCCGCACCGCATCCTTGAGTGCCTGCAAGACATGGAGCTGGTGTTCGGTCCCGAGCGTCCGGCGCTCCTGGCGCGTGAGCTGACCAAGACCTTCGAAACCCTCAAGGGACTGCCGCTGGCGCAGTTGCGGGCTTTCGTCGAGAGCGACAGCAACCAGCAGCGTGGCGAATGTGTCGTGTTGGTGGCGGGGTGGACCGCGCCAGACAGTGAGGAGGCTGTCAGCAGTGAAGCGATGCGCATCCTGGATCTGCTGCTTGATGAAATGCCGCTCAAGCGTGCGGCCGCCCTGGCTGCGCAAATCACCGGCGAGCGCAAGAACGTGTTGTATCAGGTCGCGCTGGATCGGCAGAAGACCCGGTAAAACCGGACAGCCGGGCTTTTAGCGCTTGTTCTTCAGGCGCTCTGCCGTTAACCTTCGCGGCGGAGAGTCGATCGGACAGTCGCTGCCCTCTATGAGAATTAGGGGGGGGAGGAAAGTCCGGGCTCCATAGGGCGAAGTGCCAGGTAATGCCTGGGAGGCGTGAGCCTACGGAAAGTGCCACAGAAAATAACCGCCTAAGCGTTTCGGCGCCGGTAAGGGTGAAAAGGTGCGGTAAGAGCGCACCGCACGGCTGGCAACAGTTCGTGGCTAGGTAAACCCCACTTGGAGCAAGACCAAATAGGGTCCCAAGGCGTGGCCCGCGCTGGGACCGGGTAGGTTGCTAAAGATGTCCAGTGATGGCCATCGTAGACGAATGACTGTTCAAGACAGAACCCGGCTTACAGATCGACTCTCCACCTTTTCCCTTCCTGCCGAAATCACTGGCAGGCGCAATTCCTAAGACCAAAAAAATCTTACTCTTAACAAATCACTTTAACTTGTGAGCGCAGCTTCCTGTGGCTGCTCGGGTTGAGGTGAAAAATCCTACGTCAGATTCTTGTTGTCCCTCCTCAAACGCTCCTAAATCTCCGATCTATAAGGCTTTTCCTTCAATCCGCGCCTTGACGGTGCAGTGGGCGCATTCCTATAGTGTGCGCGAGTGGAGGAAAGTGGCATAAAGTGGGTTTTTTGGACGTAAAACGCTCGATTTTGGAGAAACGCTGACGTGTTTCGCGGAGCCAACGCTATCAGTCTCGATGCAAAGGGCCGTCTCGCCATGCCGAGCCGGTACCGTGACGAGCTCGTTTCGCGTAGCTCCGGTCAGTTGATCGTCACGATCGATGCCGTTGACCCTTGCCTATGTGTGTACCCGCTGGATGAGTGGGAGATCATCGAAACCAAACTGCGCGCACTGCCTTCGCTGCGTGAAGAAAACCGCCGCCTGCAACGTTTGCTGATCGGTAATGCCGTCGACCTGGAGCTCGATGGCAGTGGTCGTTTCCTGGTTCCGCCGCGCCTTCGCGAATACGCCAAGCTGGACAAGCGCGCGATGCTGGTGGGCCAACTGAACAAGTTCCAACTGTGGGACGAAGATGCCTGGAACGCGGTTTCCGCCGCCGACCTTGCTGCTATTCAACAACCGGGTGCCATGCCCGATGAACTGCGTGATTTGATCCTGTGACTATAAATAGCGGCTTTAACCACATCACCGTACTGCTTGACGAGGCCGTTGAAGCCCTCGCCGTACGTCCTGATGGCTGCTATCTGGACGGTACGTTCGGGCGCGGTGGACACAGCCGGTTGATTCTCAGCCAGCTCAGTCCGGATGGCCGGCTGCTGGGATTCGACAAGGATCCTCAAGCGATTGCCACAGGGCAAGCGCTGGCGGCCGAAGACGGCCGCTTTGTCATTGTGCAGCGCAGCTTTGCGGAGCTGGGGGCGGAGGTCGCCGAGCGTGGCCTGGCCGGCAAGGTCAGCGGGATCCTGCTCGACCTGGGCGTCTCTTCGCCACAGCTGGACGATCCCGAGCGCGGCTTCAGCTTCCTCAATGATGGCCCGCTGGACATGCGCATGGATCCGTCTCGCGGAATCAGCGCCGCCGAATTCGTCAACACTGCCCCGGTGGAAGAGATCGCCCGTGTCTTCAAGGAGTACGGCGAAGAGCGTTTCTCCGGGCGCATGGCGCGCGCCGTTGTGGAGCGCCGCGACATCAGGCCATTCGAGCGCACCGGCGACCTGGCCGAGGTGTTGAAAGTCGCCAACCCGGCATGGGAGAAGGGCAAGAACCCGGCGACCCGTGCTTTCCAGGGTTTGCGCATCCACGTCAATAATGAACTGGGCGACCTCGAGGCTGGCCTTGATGCCGCCCTGGACGCGCTGGAGATCGGCGGTCGCCTGGTGGTGATCAGCTTCCATTCCCTGGAAGACCGTATCGTCAAGCTGTTCATGCGCAAGCTCACCAAGGGCGAAGCCGATAATCTGCCGCGCAACCTGCCGGTGCGCTTCGAGGCCTTCGTGCCGAAAATCAAGATTCACGGCAAGGCGCAGTTCGCCTCTGAGGCGGAGCTAAAGGCCAACCCCCGCGCCCGTAGCGCCGTCATGCGTGTTGCGGAGAAGTTGCGGTGAGCAGGCTCTTTGCCAAGCCCCTGCCGGGCGGCAGCTTTTTCATGCTGCTGCTGTTTATCGGCGTGCTCGTGTCGGCCATCGGCGTGTCCTATAGCGCGCACTGGAACCGGCAACTGCTCAACACGCTTTATAACGAACTGAGCGTGCGCGACAAGGCACAGGCCGAATGGGGTCGGTTGATCCTGGAACAGAGCACCTGGACTGCCCACAGCCGCATCGAAGTATTGGCCACCGAACAGTTGAAGATGCGTATTCCGAATGCTGCTGAAGTACAGATGGTGGCGCCATGATGAAGCTCGACGGCGCGCTGTTTCCGTGGCGGTTCCGCCTGGTCCTGGGTTTGCTCGGGATCATGGTGGCGGCAATTTCCTGGCGTATCATCGACCTGCAGGTCGTCGACCGCGACTTCCTCAAGGAGCAGGGCGATGCTCGTAGTATGCGGCATATTCCGATCCCGGCGCACCGTGGCCTGATCACCGACCGCAATGGCGAACCGTTGGCGGTGAGCACCCCGGTGACCACCCTGTGGGCCAACGCCAAGGAAATGCAACAGGCCAAGGAAAAGTGGCCAGCACTGGCCGCCGCCCTCGGGCAGGACCCGAAGGCCCTGGCCGAACGTCTTGAAGCCCAGGCCAATAAAGAATTCATCTATCTGGTGCGCGGGTTGACGCCCGAGCAGGGCCAGAGCGTGCTCGACCTGAAGATTCCGGGTGTCTATGGCATCGAAGAGTTCCGGCGGTTTTACCCGGCCGGTGAAGTCACGGCCCACATGGTCGGTTTTACCGACATCGATGACCGGGGGCGCGAAGGCATAGAGCTGGCCTATGACGAATGGCTGGCCGGAGTCCCGGGCAAGCGTCAGGTCATCAAGGATCGGCGCGGCAGGCTGATCAAGGATGTCCAGGTCACCAAAAACGCCAAGGCCGGCAAGCCCTTGGCGTTGTCCATTGACCTGCGCCTGCAATACCTGGCCAACCGCGAGCTGCGCAATGCCATTGTCGAGAATGGTGCCAAGGCCGGCAGCCTGGTGATCATGGATGTGAAGACTGGTGAAATCCTGGCGATGGTCAACCAGCCGACCTACAACCCGAACAACCGTCGCAACCTGCAGCCGGCGATGATGCGTAACCGCGCGATGATCGACGTGTTCGAACCCGGCTCGACCATGAAGGCGGTTTCCATGGCCGCCGCGCTGGAAACCGGACGCTGGAAACCGAGCGACACCGTCGAGGTGTATCCGGGGACCTTGCAGATCGGCAAGTACACCATTCGCGACGTGTCCAGGAGCGAGGGTCCGGTGCTCGACCTGACCGGCATTCTGATCAATTCCAGTAACGTGGGCATGAGCAAGATCGCCTTCGACATCGGCGGCGAGACGATCTATCGTCTGGCGCAGAAGATCGGTCTCGGCCAGGATACGGGCCTGGGCTTCCCTGGCGAGCGTGTCGGCAACCTGCCGAACTACCGCGAGTGGCGCAAGGCCGAGACGGCAACCCTGTCCTACGGCTACGGTGTCTCCGTGACGGCTATCCAGCTGGTCCATGCGTTTTCCGCGTTGGCCAACAACGGCCGCATCGCGCCGCTGACCCTGATCAAAATCGACAAGCCGCCACAGACCACCCAGGTGATCCCCGAGAACGTCGCCAAGACCATGCAGGGCATGTTGCAGCAAGTGATCGAGGCGCCGCGCGGGGTCTTCCGCGCCCAGGTGCCGGCCTATCACGTCGCAGGCAAATCGGGTACGGCCCGCAAGACCTCCGTGGGCACCAAGGGCTATGCCGAAAACTCCTACCGTTCGCTGTTCGCCGGCTTCGGCCCGATGAGTGACCCGCGCTACGCCATCGTGGTGGTCATCGACGAGCCAAGCAAGGCGGGCTACTTCGGTGGCCTGGTCTCGGCGCCAGTATTCAGCAAGGTCATGTCGGGCACCCTGCGCCTGATGAACGTCACCCCGGATAACCTGCCGCCTACGCAGCAGGCGAGCACCGCACCGGTCGTCCCTTTGAAAGCTGATGGAGGGCGTGGCTGATGTCCCTGAGCCTGAACAAGATTTTTGCCCATGCCGGTCACGATCTGCTGATTCGCGAACTGGCCCTGGACAGCCGCAACGTCCGTGCCGGGGACCTGTTCCTGGCCGTGCCGGGCGCTCGGTACGATGGCCGTGCCCACATCGCCGATGCCTTGAAACGCGGCGCGGCTGCCGTGGCGTATGAAGTGGAAGGCGCGACCGTACTTCCGATCACCGATGTGCCGCTGATTCCGGTCAAGGGCCTCGCGGCGCAGCTATCCGACATCGCCGGGCGCTTTTATGGCGAGCCGAGCCGTCACCTGAACCTGATTGGCGTGACCGGCACCAACGGCAAGACCAGCGTCACCCAACTGGTCGCCCAGGCGCTGGACCTGCTGGGGCAGCATTGCGGCGTTGTCGGGACACTGGGCAACGGTTTCCATGGCGCGCTGGTGAGCGGCCTGCACACCACGCCAAATCCGATTGCCGTACAGGCGACCCTGGCCGACCTGAAAAAGGCCGGCGCCAAGGCTGTCGCGATGGAAGTCTCCTCCCATGGCCTGGATCAGGGTCGCGTTACCGCCCTGGCGTTCGACATTGCCGTATTGACCAATCTGTCCAGGGATCACCTGGACTATCACGGCAGCATGCAGGCCTATGGCGAAGCCAAGGCCAAGCTGTTTGCCTGGAACAACCTGAAATGTCGGGTCATCAACCTCGACGATGAGTTCGGCCGGCAATTGGCGGCCAATCAGGGCGAGTCCCGGTTGATCACCTACAGCCTCGAAGATGCCGGCGCTTACCTTTATGTACGTCAGGCGCAATTCGACGACGAGGGCGTGCGGGCCACGCTGGTCACGCCACAGGGCGAGCATCATCTGCGCAGCACTTTGCTGGGGCGTTTCAACCTGAGCAACGTGTTGGCCGCCATCGGCGCCTTGCTGGGGATGGACTATGCGCTGGATGAGATCCTCAGGGTCCTGCCGAAGCTCGAAGGCCCGGCCGGTCGCATGCAGCGTTTGGGTGGCGGTACTCAACCGCTGGTGGTGGTCGATTACGCCCACACCCCCGATGCCCTGGAAAAAGTGCTGATGGCCTTGCGGCCTCACGCCAAGGGCAAATTGCTCTGCCTGTTCGGCTGCGGTGGCGACCGTGATCGCGGCAAGCGTCCGTTGATGGCCGAGGTGGTGGAGCGGCTGGCCGATGGCGTGCTTGTCACTGATGACAATCCACGTAGCGAAGATCCGTTGCAGATTTTCGACGACATCCGCGCCGGGTTTTCGGCGGTGGACAAAGTGACCTTCGTCGCCGGTCGCGGCCAGGCGATTGCCCAGTTGATCGCCAGCGCTTCGGCGGACGATGTGGTGGTTCTGGCCGGTAAGGGGCACGAGGACTACCAGGAAATCAACGGCGTGCGCCATGGGTTTTCCGACCTGGTCGAGGCCGATCACGCCTTGACCGCCTGGGAGTTGGCCCATGCTTAAGGCCTTGAAGCTCAGCGAACTGACCGGCGCCCTGAATGCGCGCCTCATCGCGGCCGATGCCCGTTTCGACGGTGTCAGCATCGACAGCCGGGCCATTGCTCCGGGACAACTGTTCGTCGCCTTGGCCGGACCGCGTTTTGACGGCCACGATTACCTGGATGAGGTGGCGGCCAAAGGTGCGGTCGCGGCATTGGTCGAGCGCGAAGTCCCCAGCAGCGCGTTGCCACAGCTGCTGGTCGGCGATACCCGTCAGGCCCTGGGCCAGCTCGGCGCACTGAACCGTGCGGCATTCGGCAACCCGATCGCGGCCGTCACCGGCTCCAGCGGCAAGACCACGGTCAAGGAGATGCTCGCCAGTATCCTGCGTACCCGTGGCTCGGTGCTGGCAACCCGGGGCAATCTGAACAATGACCTCGGCGTGCCGTTGACCCTGCTCGAACTGGCGCCGGAGCACAGCGCCGCCGTCATCGAGCTGGGTGCCTCGCGGCTCGGCGAGATCGCCTACACCGTGGGCATGACCAAGCCTCGCGTCGCCGTGCTCAATAATGCCGGAACCGCCCATGTTGGCGAGTTCGGCGGCCCGGAAAAAATCGTCGAGGCCAAGGGCGAGATCATCGAAGGGCTGGATGCCGATGGCGTCGCCGTGTTGAATCTCGACGACAAGGCTTTCGGAATCTGGAAGGCGCGGGCGGGTGAGCGCAAGGTGCTGACGTTTGCCCTGAGCAACCTCGCCGCAAACTTCTACGCCAGCGACCTGGACCGCGATGCCCGTGGTTGCCCGGCGTTCAACCTGCACAGTCCCGTCGGTTCGGCGAGGGTCCAACTGAACCTGCTCGGCACCCATAACGTCGCCAATGCCCTGGCCGCCGCTGCCGCCGCCCATGCGTTGGGCGTGTCCCTTCCGGGTATTGTCGCCGGCTTGAACGCGGTTCAACCGGTCAAGGGCCGCACCGTCGCACAGTTGGCCGGCAACGGCATGCGGGTGATCGACGACACCTATAACGCCAACCCGACGTCAATGTGCGCGGCGGTGGATATCCTTGCCGGTTTTTCCGGCCGCACCGTGCTGGTGCTGGGGGATATCGGCGAATTGGGAGACTGGGCGCAACAGGGGCACCACGACGTCGGTGCCTATGCCCGTGGCAAGGTCGATGCGTTGTATGCCGTCGGCCCGATGATGGCCCATGCAGTCGCCGCGTTTGGCGAGCACGCACAGCATTTCACCACTCAGGCCGACCTGATTCAGGCCCTGGGTGCCGAGCAAGACCCGAACACCACCTTATTGATCAAGGGCTCTCGTAGTGCAGCGATGGAAAACGTCGTCGCGGCGCTGTGCGGCACCCGTACGGAGAAACATTGATGCTGCTGCTTCTGGCGGAGTACTTGCAACAGTTCTACAAAGGCTTCGCGGTCTTTCAATACCTGACCCTGCGCGGGATCCTGGGTGTGTTGACCGCGCTGTCGTTGTCGCTGTTCCTGGGCCCGTGGATGATCCGCACCCTGCAGAACCTGCAAATCGGCCAGTCGGTGCGTAACGACGGGCCGCAATCGCATCTGTCCAAATCCGGCACCCCCACCATGGGGGGCGCGTTGATCCTGTCGTCCATCGGCGTCAGCACCTTGCTCTGGGCCGACCTGGCGAACCGCTACGTCTGGACCGTGCTGCTGGTGACCCTGCTGTTCGGTGCCATCGGCTGGGTTGACGATTACCGCAAGGTCATCGAGAAGAATTCCCGGGGGCTGCCGAGCCGCTGGAAGTATTTCTGGCAGTCGGTGTTCGGCCTGGGCGCGGCGATCTTCCTTTATGTGACTGCCGCCTCGCCGGTGGAAACCACCCTGATCCTGCCGATGCTCAAGGACTACAGCATCCCGCTGGGTGCTGGCTTCGTGGTGCTGACCTATCTGGTGATCGTCGGTTCAAGCAACGCGGTCAACCTAACGGACGGCCTCGACGGCCTGGCGATCATGCCAACGGTCATGGTCGGCGGCGCACTGGGAATCTTCTGCTATCTGTCGGGCAACGTGAAGTTCGCCGAATACCTGCTGATTCCCTACGTGCCCGGAGCGGGTGAACTGATCGTGTTCTGCGGTGCATTGATCGGCGCCGGCCTGGGTTTCCTCTGGTTCAACACCTACCCGGCCCAGGTCTTCATGGGTGACGTCGGCGCGCTGGCGCTGGGCGCGGCCCTGGGCACCATCGCCGTCATCGTTCGCCAGGAAATCGTCCTGTTCATCATGGGCGGTGTGTTCGTGATGGAGACCTTGTCAGTGGTCATTCAGGTTGCGTCCTTTAAATTGACCGGCCGCCGGGTGTTCCGCATGGCGCCGATCCACCACCACTTTGAACTCAAGGGCTGGCCTGAGCCGCGCGTGATCGTCCGTTTCTGGATCATCACCGTGATTCTGGTGCTGATCGGCCTTGCCACCCTGAAGCTGAGGTAGAACGAGTGTCCCTGATCGCTTCTGACCACTTCCGCATTGTTGTCGGCCTCGGCAAGAGCGGCATGTCCCTGGTTCGCTTCCTGGCGAGCCGGGGCGTGTCGTTTGCCGTGGCCGATACACGGGAGAGTCCGCCCGAACTGGCCACGCTGCGTCGTGACTATCCGCAGGTGGACGTGCGATGTGGCGAGCTGGACGTCGAGTTCCTGTGCCGCGCCGACGAGCTCTACGTAAGCCCCGGCCTGGCCCTGGCGACGCCTGCCCTGCAGGCCGCTGCTGCCCGTGGCGTGAAACTGTCCGGTGATATCGAGCTGTTCGCGCGTAATGCCAAGGCGCCGATCATTGCCATCAGCGGGTCCAATGCGAAAAGTACCGTGACCACCCTGGTGGGCGAAATGGCCGCGGCCGCCGGCAAGCGGGTTGCCGTCGGCGGTAACCTCGGAACGCCGGCGCTGGACCTGCTCAGCGATGACATCGAGCTGTACGTGATGGAGCTGTCGAGCTTCCAGCTTGAGACCACCGATCATCTCGGCGCCGAAGTGGCGACTGTGCTGAACATCAGCGAAGACCACATGGACCGCTATAGCGGCCTGCCGGCTTATCACCTGGCCAAGCACCGGATTTTCCGGGGTGCCCGGCAAGTGGTGTTCAACCGCCAGGATGCGCTGACCCGTCCGCTGCTGGGCGAGGGCATGCCGTGCTGGTCTTTCGGCTTGGGCGTACCGGACTTCAAGGGCTTCGGGTTGCGTGAAGAGAACGGCGAGAAATACCTGGCCTTCGAATTCCAGAACCTGATGCCGGTGCGCGAGCTGAAGATCCGTGGCGCCCACAACCAGGCCAACGCGTTGGCGGCTCTGGCCCTCGGGCATGCGGTCGGCCTGCCGTTCGACGCCATGCTGTCGGCGCTGCGTAGCTTCGCCGGTCTGGAACATCGCTGCCAGTGGGTTCGCGACCTGGATGGCGTGGCCTGGTACAACGACTCCAAGGCCACCAATGTGGGGGCCGCGTTGGCCGCCATCGAGGGCCTGGGCGCAGACATCGAAGGCAAGCTTGTGCTGATCGCTGGTGGCGACGGCAAGGGCGCCGACTTCAAGGATCTGCGCGATCCGGTTGTCGCCAACTGCCGCGCCGTGGTGCTGATGGGGCGTGACCGCGAGTTGATCGCCGAGGCCATCGGCGACGGTGTATCGCTGGTTCGCGTCGGTTCGCTGGACGAAGCCGTGCAGCAATGCCGTGCCCTCGCTCAACCGGGCGATGCTGTCCTGCTGTCACCTGCCTGTGCCAGTTTCGACATGTTCAAGAACTACGAAGAGCGCGGGCAACTGTTCGCCCGTGCTGCGGAGGGCTTGGCATGAGCCTGAGAAACGTCATCAAACCGTATCCGTCGCCGCTGATCACCGGGCGTGGCATCGACCTGGATTTCCCGATGCTCGCCGGTTGCCTGGCGTTGCTGGGCCTGGGTCTGGTGATGATCACTTCCGCGTCTTCGGAAGTGGCTGCGGTGCAGTCCGGCAACACCCTGTACCACATGATCCGGCACCTGATTTATCTGGTGATCGGCCTGGGTGCCTGCGTCGTCACCATGATGGTGCCGATCGCCACCTGGCAGCGCCTGGGCTGGATGATGCTGCTCGGTGCCTTCGGCCTGCTGGTAATGGTGCTGGTGCCGGGTATCGGCCGCGAGGTCAACGGCTCGATGCGCTGGATCGGTTTCAGCTTCTTCAACGTGCAGCCTTCGGAAATCGCCAAGGTGTTTGTGGTGCTTTTCCTCGCCGGTTATCTGGTGCGTCGCCAGAAAGAAGTGCGCGAAAGCTGGATGGGTTTCTTCAAGCCGTTCATCGTGTTGCTGCCCATGGCGGGCCTGCTGCTGATGGAGCCAGACTTCGGCGCCACGGTGGTGATGATGGGGGCTGCGGCAGCAATGCTGTTCCTGGGCGGGGTCGGGCTGTTCCGCTTCATCCTGATGGTGGTGTTGGCGGTGGCTGCCGTGACGGTGCTGGTGCAGGCGCAACCCTATCGGATGGCGCGCCTGATCACCTTTACCGACCCGTGGGCCGACCAGTTCGGTTCCGGTTATCAGTTGACCCAGGCGCTGATCGCCTTCGGGCGCGGCGAATGGCTGGGCGTTGGTCTGGGCAACAGCGTGCAGAAACAGTTCTACCTGCCGGAAGCCCACACCGACTTCGTGTTCTCGGTGCTGGCCGAAGAACTGGGTGTGGTGGGATCGTTGTGCACCGTGGCCCTGTTCGTATTCGTCTGTGTACGCGGCATGTACATCGGCTTGTGGGCCGAAAAGGCCAAGCAGTTCTTCGCCGCTTATGTGGCCTATGGACTGTCGTTCCTGTGGATTGGTCAGTTCCTGATCAATATCGGTGTGAACGTCGGCCTGCTGCCGACCAAGGGCCTGACGCTGCCGTTCCTCAGTTATGGCGGCAGTTCCCTGGTGATCTGTTGTGCCTGTCTCGGCCTGTTGTTGCGAATCGAGTGGGAGAGCCGGACCCACCTGGGCAGCGAAGAGATGGAGTTCCAGGAGAGCGACTTCGCCGAGGAGCCGACTCATGGGCGCTAACGTGCTGATCATGGCGGGCGGCACCGGCGGGCACGTGTTCCCGGCACTGGCCTGCGCCCGGGAATTCCAGGCGCGCGGCTACACCGTGCACTGGCTGGGTACGCCACGAGGTATCGAGAACGAACTGGTTCCAGGCGCGGGCCTGGAGTTGCATCGGATCAACGCCAGCGGCCTGCGGGGCAAAGGCAAACTGTCCTTGCTCAAGGCACCCTTGATGCTGCTCAAGTCGGTCTGGCAGGCGCGGGCGATCATTCGTCGGTTGCGGCCGGTCTGCGTGGTCGGGTTCGGCGGTTATGTGACCGGTCCCGGCGGTCTTGCAGCGAAACTGGCCGGCGTACCGGTGATCGTTCACGAGCAGAACGCCGTCGCCGGTACCGCCAATCGGTTACTGGTGCCGTTGGCCGCCCGGGTCTGTGAAGCCTTTCCCGACACCTTTACCCTGTCGGGCAGCCGCCGCACCACCGGTAATCCGGTGCGTACCGAGCTGTTTCTCGATACCCCGCGCCCGACCCTGGTCGGACGCAAAGCGCGTTTGCTGGTCCTGGGTGGGAGCCTGGGGGCAGAACCGTTGAACAAATTGCTGCCCGAAGCCTTGTCGCAGGTCGCTTCCGAACTGCGGCCGGAAGTCTTTCATCAGGCCGGCAAGCACCACGATGAAGTGACCGCCAAGCGCTACCACGCCGCAGGCGTCGAGGCGCAAGTGCAGCCGTTCATCAAAGACATGGCCCAAGCCTATGGCTGGGCCGACCTGGTGATCTGTCGCGCAGGCGCGTTGACCATCAGTGAACTGGCTGCCGCCGGTCTGCCCTCGATGCTGGTGCCCTTGCCCCACGCCATCGATGATCACCAGACCCGCAATGCCGATTATTTGGCCCGCGAAGGCGCTGCCTTCCTGCTGCCGCAAAGAACGACCGGCGCCGCGGATCTTGCCGCCCGCCTGACAGAGGTCTTGATGCAACCGCAACGACTTGAAGACATGGCCCGCGCCGCGCGCCGCCTGGCCAAACCCGATGCAACGGCCCAAGTGGTCGATACCTGCCTGGAGGTGGCTCATGGTTGAGAATCGCAAAGCCATGCCGCAGCCGGAGATGCGCCGTATCCGCCGTATCCACTTCGTCGGTATCGGCGGCGTAGGGATGTGCGGGATCGCCGAGGTGCTGCTGAACCTGGGCTATCAGGTCTCCGGTTCCGACCTGAAGTCTTCGCCGGTCACCGAGCGCCTGGAATCCTTTGGCGCCCAGATCTTCATCGGCCACCGTGCCGAGAACGCCGCCAATGCCGACGTGCTGGTGGTTTCCAGTGCCGTGAACACGTCCAACCCGGAAGTCGCCACCGCCCTGGAGCGCCGTATTCCGGTAGTGCCACGTGCCGAGATGCTGGCCGAGCTGATGCGCTATCGCCACGGTATCGCCGTAGCCGGCACCCATGGCAAGACCACCACCACCAGCCTGATCGCCTCGGTGTTCGCCGCTGGCGGCCTGGATCCGACCTTCGTGATCGGCGGTCGTCTGAATGCCGCGGGTACCAACGCCCAGCTGGGCACCAGCCGCTACCTGATCGCCGAAGCCGACGAGAGTGATGCGAGCTTTCTGCATCTGCAACCGCTGGTGGCCGTGGTCACCAATATTGACGCCGACCATATGGCGACCTACGACGGAGACTTCAACAAGTTGAAGAAGACCTTCGTCGAGTTCCTCCACAACCTGCCGTTCTACGGTTTGGCGGTGGTGTGTATGGATGACCCGGTGGTGCGTGAAATCCTGCCGCTGATCAAGCGCCCGACCGTGACCTACGGTTTCGGCGAAGAAGCCGATGTGCGCGCCATCAATGTGCGCCAGCAGGGCATGCAGACGTTCTTTACCGTACTGCGGCCTGACCGCGAGCCGCTGGATGTGTCGGTGAACATGCCGGGCAACCACAACGTGCTCAACGCCCTGGCCACCATCTGCATTGCCACCGATGAAGGCGTCAGCGACGAAGCTATCGTCCAGGGGCTCTCCGGATTCCAGGGCGTGGGTCGACGCTTCCAGGTCTATGGCGAGCTGCCGGTGGACGGCGGCAACGTGATGCTGGTGGATGATTACGGCCATCACCCGACCGAAGTCGCGGCGGTGATCAAGGCCGTGCGGGGTGGTTGGCCGGAGCGCCGCCTGGTGATGGTCTACCAGCCACACCGCTACAGCCGCACCCGCGACCTGTACGACGACTTCGTACAGGTGCTGGCCGACGCCAACGTGCTGCTGTTGATGGAAGTCTATCCGGCCGGCGAAGAGCCGATCCCGGGCGCCGACAGCCGTCAGTTGTGCCACAGCATCCGTCAGCGCGGTCAACTGGACCCGATCTACATCGACCGCGGCGTGGACCTCGCGCCGGTGGTCAAGCCGCTGCTGCGCGCCGGTGACATTCTGTTGTGCCAAGGTGCCGGTGACATCGGTGGCCTGGCTCCGAAACTGTTGAAAAGTCCGTTGTTCGCCGGTGCCACCGTGGCTTCCAGCGAGGGGAAACTGAAATGACTGCTGCCTACGCCAACCTGGTTTCGACCCTTGACCCGAAAGCCTTCGGCCGCGTCGCCGTGCTGTTCGGTGGCAAGAGTGCCGAGCGCGAGGTGTCCCTCAAGTCTGGCAGGGCCGTGCTCGACGCCCTGCAAAGCGCCGGCGTCGATGCATTCGGCATCGACGTGGGCGATGACTTCCTGCAACGCCTGCTGAGCGAAAAGATCGACCGTGCGTTCATCATTCTCCATGGTCGCGGTGGTGAAGACGGCAGCATGCAAGGCCTGCTGGAGTGCCTGGGCATTCCCTACACCGGCAGCGGCATCCTGGCTTCAGCGCTGGCGATGGACAAACTGCGCACCAAGCAGGTCTGGCACAGCCTCGGCATTCCGACGCCGCGTCATGCCGTGCTGGCGTCCGAGGCCGACTGTATTTCGGCGGCCACGGAACTGGGCTTCCCTTTGATCGTCAAACCGGCCCATGAAGGTTCAAGTATCGGCATGGCGAAAGTGAATTCGCTGCCTGAGTTGACCGCGGCATGGAAAGACGCCAGTTCCTACGATTCGCAAGTGTTGGTCGAGCAATGGATCACCGGTCCCGAGTTCACCATCGCCACCCTGCGTGACCAGGTGTTGCCGCCGATTGCGCTGGGCACGCCCCACACGTTCTACGACTACGACGCCAAGTACGTGGCCAATGACACCCAGTACCGCATTCCCTGCGGGCTGGACAGCACCAAGGAAAAACAACTGATGGACCTCACGGCCAAGGCCTGTGAGGCGCTGGGTATTGCCGGTTGGGGACGGGCGGACGTGATGCAGGACGCCGAGGGGCAGTTCTGGTTCCTTGAAGTCAACACCGCGCCCGGCATGACCGACCACAGCCTGGTACCGATGGCGGCCCGTGCCGCCGGTCTGGATTTCCAGCAACTGGTGCTGTCGATCCTGGCCGCCAGTTTCGGCAATCAAGAGCCAAGAGGTTAAGCCATGCAAGGCGCATCGCTTCGTCATCAGCCATCCGCACCCGGTCGCAAGCCGGTGCCGCGGGGTGCCAGCCGAATGGTGGCCAAAGAGCCGATGTCGGCGCGCTTGCCGAAAGCCAACTTTGGTTTTCTCAAGAGCCTGTTCTGGCCGGTGCTGCTGGTGGCGTTGGGGTTTGGTACGTATGAGGGCGCCCAGCGTTTACTGCCTTATGCCGACCGGCCGATCGCCCGGATCAACGTCCAGGGTGACCTCAGCTATATCAGTCAGCAGGCGGTGCAGCAGCGGATCGCCCCGTTCGTGGCGTCGAGCTTCTTCACCATCGACCTGGCGGGCATGCGCACGGAACTGGAGCAAATGCCCTGGATTGCCCATGCCGAAGTCCGGCGCGTGTGGCCCGACCAGGTCTCGATCCGCCTGGAAGAACAACTGCCGGTGGCCCGTTGGGGCGATGAGTCGCTGTTGAACAACCAGGGCCAGGCGTTCACGCCGCGGGAACTGGCCAACTACGAACATTTGCCACAGTTGTTCGGCCCGCAGCGGGCCCAGCAGCAGGTGATGCAGCAATACCAGGTGTTGAGCCAGATGCTGCGGCCGTTGGGCTTCTCCATCGCACGCCTGGAATTGCGCGAACGCGGCAGCTGGTTCCTGACCACTGGCGCGGGCAGCTCGGGGCCGGGGATCGAGTTGTTGCTCGGTCGCGGCAACCTGGTGGAAAAGATGCGCCGTTTCATCGCCATCTACGACAAGACGCTCAAAGAACAGATTACGAACATCGCGCGCATCGATCTGCGCTACGCCAATGGCCTTGCTGTTGGCTGGCGGGAACCGGTAGCGCCCACGACGGCCCAACCCGCCGTCGCGAAGAATTAAGAAGAGGCAGGACCCATGGCAAACGTGCAAAGCGGAAAAATGATCGTCGGGCTGGATATCGGCACTTCCAAAGTGGTTGCGCTGGTAGGCGAGGTCGCGGACGACGGCACGCTGGTCATCGTCGGGATCGGAACCCATCCGTCCCGTGGCCTGAAGAAAGGTGTGGTGGTGAACATCGAGTCCACCGTGCAATCGATCCAGCGCGCCATCGAAGAAGCGCAACTGATGGCCGGTTGCCGGATCCACTCGGCGTTCGTCGGCGTTGCGGGTAATCACATCCGCAGCCTGAATTCCCACGGTATCGTCGCGATCCGTGATCGTGAAGTCAGCTCTGCCGACCTCGAGCGCGTGCTCGATGCGGCCCAGGCTGTGGCGATTCCGGCCGACCAGCGGGTGCTGCACACCCTGCCGCAGGATTACGTGATCGACAACCAGGAAGGCGTGCGTGAGCCCCTGGGCATGTCCGGCGTGCGTCTGGAAGCCAAGGTCCACGTGGTCACCTGCGCCGTGAATGCTGCGCAGAACATCGAGAAATGCGTGCGCCGTTGCGGCCTGGAAATCGACGACATCATCCTTGAGCAACTGGCTTCGGCCTACTCGGTGCTGACCGACGACGAGAAAGAGCTGGGCGTGTGCCTGGTGGACATCGGCGGCGGCACCACCGACATCGCCATCTTCACCGAAGGCGCCATTCGCCACACCGCGGTGATCCCGATTGCCGGTGACCAGGTGACCAACGACATCGCCATGGCGTTGCGTACCCCGACCCAGTACGCGGAGGAAATCAAGATCCGCTACGCCTGCGCCCTGGCGAAACTGGCCGGTGCCGGTGAAACCATCAAGGTACCGAGCGTCGGCGACCGTCCCCCGCGCGAGCTGTCCCGCCAGGCGTTGGCCGAGGTGGTCGAGCCGCGCTACGACGAACTGTTCACACTGATCCAGGCCGAGCTGCGTCGCAGCGGCTACGAAGACCTGATCCCGGCCGGCATCGTATTGACCGGCGGCACGTCGAAGATGGAAGGCGCGGTCGAACTGGCCGAGGAAATCTTCCACATGCCGGTACGCCTGGGCGTGCCGCATGGCGTCAAGGGGCTGGATGACGTGGTGCGCAACCCGATCTATTCCACAGGCGTGGGCCTGTTGATGTACGGCCTGCAGAAGCAGTCTGACGGGATCTCCTTTTCGGGGATCGGCAGCCGCGACAGCTACAGCAGCGACGAGCCGAAGGCTCCGCTGTTCGAGCGGCTCCAGGCCTGGGTAAAGGGCAATTTTTAAAAAGCTTCAAGCAGCAAGCTTCAAGCGACAAGTTTGCGACCTCGGTCTTGCAGCTTGCAGCTAACAACTTGCAGCTGGAATGCAGTAGGCGAAAAAAACTAGAGAATGTAAGGAGAGGGAAAATGTTCGAACTCGTAGACAACATCCCCGCCAGTCCGGTTATCAAAGTAATCGGTGTCGGCGGTGGCGGCGGCAACGCTGTCAACCACATGGTCAAGAGCAACATTGAAGGCGTCGAGTTCATCTGCGCCAACACCGATGCTCAAGCGCTGAAGAACATTGGCGCGCGGACCATCCTGCAGTTGGGTACCGGTGTGACCAAGGGCCTGGGTGCCGGCGCGAATCCCGAGGTTGGCCGTCAGGCTGCCCTTGAAGACCGCGAGCGCATCGCTGAAGTCCTGGCCGGCACCAACATGGTGTTCATCACCACAGGCATGGGCGGTGGTACCGGTACCGGTGCTGCGCCGATCATTGCCGAAGTGGCCAAGGAAATGGGTATCCTCACCGTTGCGGTGGTGACCCGTCCGTTCCCGTTCGAAGGCCGCAAGCGCATGCAGATTGCCGATGAAGGCATCCGCGCGCTGAGCGACAGCGTCGACTCGTTGATCACCATTCCCAACGAGAAACTGCTGACCATCCTCGGTAAGGACGCCAGCCTGCTGTCGGCTTTCGCCAAGGCCGATGACGTACTGGCCGGTGCCGTTCGCGGTATCTCCGACATCATCAAGCGTCCGGGCATGATCAACGTCGACTTCGCCGACGTACGCACCGTGATGTCCGAAATGGGCATGGCGATGATGGGCACTGGCTGCGCCAGCGGTCCGAACCGTGCTCGTGAAGCCACCGAAGCGGCCATCCGCAACCCGTTGCTCGAAGATGTGAACCTGCAGGGCGCCCGCGGCATCCTGGTGAACATCACCGCAGGTCCCGACCTGTCCCTGGGCGAGTACTCCGACGTGGGTAGCATCATCGAAGCGTTCGCTTCCGACCACGCAATGGTCAAGGTCGGCACCGTGATCGATCCGGACATGCGTGACGAGCTGCACGTGACCGTGGTTGCTACCGGCCTGGGTGCGAAAATCGAGAAGCCGATGAAGGTGATCGACAACACCGTCCAGACCACAATGGCCTCGCAGCCACAGCAGCAAGCTCCCGTTCGTCAGGAACAGCCTGCGGTGAACTACCGCGACCTGGACCGTCCGACCGTCATGCGCAACCAGGCCCAGGCCGGCGCTGCGGCTGCCGCGAAGATGAATCCGCAAGACGATCTGGACTACCTGGATATCCCGGCCTTCCTGCGTCGTCAGGCCGATTGATGAAATGTATCAGGGGTATTCGGGTGATTGGTGTTCAGCAAAGGTCTGGTCTGCTATCATCGCCAGCCTTTGTTGATACCAGTTCGCAATTTGCGCTGAAGCGGCCCATGCCATGATTAAACAACGCACCCTGAAGAATATTATCCGTGCCACAGGTGTCGGCCTGCACTCAGGCGAGAAGGTCTACCTGACCCTCAAACCCGCGCCTGTCGACACCGGCATTGTGTTTTGTCGTGCCGACCTCGACCCTGTGGTGCAGATTCCTGCTCGCGCGGAAAATGTTGGTGAAACCACCATGTCGACCACTCTGGTCAACGGTGACACCAAAGTGGACACGGTGGAGCATTTGCTCTCGGCCATGGCTGGCCTGGGCATCGATAACGCCTACGTCGAGCTCTCCGCGTCCGAAGTCCCGATCATGGATGGCAGCGCCGGACCCTTCGTATTCCTGATTCAATCGGCTGGCCTGGAAGAGCAGGAGGCGGCCAAGAAATTCATCCGCATCCTGCGGGAAGTGACAGTGGAAGACGGCGACAAGCGCGCCACTTTCGTTCCTTTCGATGGTTTCAAGGTTAGCTTCGAGATCGATTTCGATCACCCGGTTTTCCGTGACCGCACCCAAAGTGCAAGCGTGGATTTTTCCAGCACTTCGTTTGTAAAAGAAGTCAGCCGCGCCCGTACCTTTGGTTTCATGAGTGACATCGAGTACCTGCGCAAGCACAACCTCGCACTCGGCGGCAGTGTTGAAAACGCGATCGTGGTCGATTCTGATGGCGTGTTGAACGAAGATGGTCTTCGCTATGAAGACGAATTCGTCAAACACAAGATCCTCGATGCAATCGGCGACCTCTACCTGCTGGGCAATAGCCTGATTGGTGAGTTCAAGGGCTTCAAGTCCGGCCACGCACTGAACAACCAACTGCTGCGCAAGTTGATTGAGCAGAAAGATGCTTGGGAAGTGGTGACGTTCGAAGACGCCAGTACCGCACCGATCTCTTACATGCGCCCGGTTGCGGCCGTGTAAGCAAAAAACCTCTCTAGTTTTTTAAGGGCTGCCTTCGGGTGGCCCTTTTTTATGGCTGTCAGGGAAGCATTTGTGGCGAGGGGTATCACATCGCGCAGACCACGCAATTGCGCCCGCTGGCCTTGGCCTTGTATAGCGCCTTGTCGGCGGCGAATAGGAGCTGTTCGAGGTCGCCATACGGGCCTTGGGACCACGTCGCGATGCCGATGCTGACAGTCATGGGGGGCTCGCCCGGCTGGACGGGGGGTAATTGTTCCACCGCCTCGCGAATGCTCTGGGCCATGGCAAACGCCCCGGCAGTGTTGGTTTCCGGTAACACCACCGAAAACTCTTCACCGCCATAGCGCGCGGCCAGGTCGGCCGGACGACGGACACGTTCACCGATCAGTCGTGCCAAGGTCCTCAGGACCTCGTCACCCTGTTGATGGCCATGGCGATCGTTGAATGCCTTGAAGTGGTCGGCATCGACCATCAGTACCGACAGTGGTTGGCCCGAGCGCAAGGTACGTAGCCATTCTCTTTGCAGCGTCTCGTCCAGGGCCCTGCGGTTAGCCAGGCCCGTCAGTGGATCGGTGGCCGCCCGTTGGGCCAGTTCCCGTTCAGCACGATGGCGGCGTCTCAGTTCCCTGCGTAGCAGCCAGGTGAGCCAGAGCAGACCGATGCACAGCGCGCCGGTAGCGCCGCTGACCATCAGCGTCGTGCGTAGCCATGAAGCGAAAACTTCCTCGGAGGAGAGCGCCACCACGACGATCAACGGCAAGTTGCCAACCTGGGAAAAGGTGTAGAGGCGCTGTTTCTGGTCGGAACCGGAAATACCGGTGAAGCTGCCATTTCCGTCATGCAGGATGCGCACGAAGTTCGGCCGGTTGCTGAAATCCCGGCCGATGATGTCCTCGGCCAGGGGCGGTTCCTGTGCCAGCAGGATTCCGTCGCGACTGATCAGGTTGACGGTGCCCCCATGCCCGATGTTCAAACTCTTGAACAACTGGCTGAAGTAACTCAAGCGCATCGCAGCTTCGGCCACGCCCAGGAAGTCGCCGCGGTCATCGCTCAGCCGACGACTGAAACTGATACGCCAGTCGTGCTCGTTACTCCTGGCTCGGAAGGGACGGCTGATCATCATGTCCGGGCTTGGGTTCTGGACGTGGGAGCGGAAATACTCGCGCTCAGCATAGTTACCGGCGCGTGGTTGGACCGAGGCCGAGTCAGCGATCACGTCACCTTGTTTGTCCAGCAACAAGATGTCGCCTTTGTAGGGCGCGGCGGTGGCGCGGTCGAACATCGCCAGGTGACGGATTTGCGGTGAAACGGTTTTCAGGTCTTCGCGCTTGGCCGCGGCAATCAGGCCTTGCACCGAGACGTCGTAGAGTTCGACGTTGCGCAGCACATCGGCATCAATCAACTGCACGATATTGGTGGCCGCACGTGTTGCGGCTTCGCGGGCACTGGTGTGTTCGCGAATCAGCAGGAAGGTCACGATGCACAGGATGGCAATGACAACCAGTGAGCTGGCCAGTACGAGTACCCGCTCCGAACGTATCGGAAGCGGGGTGCTGCCGGGTGTCGCACTGCTGGTGCTCATGATTCCGATGTCTATAGGGTCGATCCATTCCGAGGGGAGCATAGCTGGCAGTTAACCAGATGCTGGCCTTTTGCTGATTGTGCTTGGATCGGAGAGAGCGGGCAATCAGTGTTCAAGCCAAAGCCAAAGCCAAAGCCAAAGCCGATGACCATGGCTCCCTGATTCTGGGCTAATTGCCTTTCGCCCAGCATTCAAAGGCTTGGAAAAGACGATCAGCTCGCTCGGGGCAGGTCGGTCGGCAAACGGATGCCGAAGGTATTGGCACCGCGGTCGCTATGCACGAAAACATCCCCGCCGTGCATCAGCGCGATCGCCCTGACAATGGCCAGCCCCAGCCCATGGTTGGCGCCACTGTTGCTCCGAGAGGCGTCGACCCGGTAGAAACGTTCGAACAGCCGCGGCAGATGTTCGTTGGCGATGGGTTCGCCGGGGTTGGTGACGGCAAGGGTGACCTGGTCGGCCTGGGCTTCAATACGTACGTCGATGACTTGTCCGGGCGCAGTATGCTGCACGGCGTTGCTCAGCAGATTGATCAGCGCCCGGCGCAGATGGGCGATCTCGATGCTGGCCTGTGCGTCGCCGCTGACTCGCACCTGGACCTGTGCGTCTTCGAGGATGAAGTCCAGGTAATCGAGGGTGGTTGCCACTTCGTCGGCCAAGGACGTGATGGTCAGCGTGGTGGCCTTGCTGCCTTGGTCGGCGCTGGCGAGGAAGAGCATGTCATTGATGATCGAGCGCAGCCGTTCCAGTTCTTCGAGGTTCGATTGCAGTACCTCGAAATAATGTTCGGCCGAACGACCGCGAGTCAGCGCCACCTGGGTCTGGCCGATGAGGTTGGTCAGGGGCGAGCGCAGTTCATGGGCTACGTCGGCGTTGAACGATTCCAGGCGCGAATAGGCTTGTTCGACCCGATCGAGGGTGGTGTTGAAGGAACTGACGAACTGGCTCAGTTCTGGTGGCAAAGGCGATAGCCGCAGGCGCCCGGACAGGCGCGGAGGGGCCAGGCGCCGGGCTTCATCGGAGAGCTTGATCAGTGGCTTGAGGCCGATATGTGCGACCCAGTAACCCAGCAGGGAAGCGAGCAGCACCCCGATAACCGCCAGGCTCACCAAGGCCACCAGCAGGCGATGCTGGGTCTGGTAGAACGTCTCGGTGTCGATGCCGATCATGAAGCGCAACGGCGGTCGTTGATCCTTGGCCGGAAACTGGCTCACCAGCACTTTCATCGGGTAGTGGCTGTTGGGCAGTTGCAGGTCACGCTTACCCAGTGGCCCTTCGGTGAAGGCCCGGATCTGCTGATCGGGATCGCCATATTCGAAGTGAGGATCTCCGCTGACGATCCAGAAGTGGATGCGCTTGTCTTCCTCGCCCAGCAAGCGCAGTTTGTTGTGGATCTTCACCCAGTGCTCGGGTGTGCCATAACGGCCGACCGTGGACTCGAGCACGCTGTAGCGGGCATCGAGTTCGGCTTCGGGCAACAGGCCCAGGCCTTTTTCGACCTGCTGGTACAAGGCGCCGCCGATCAACAGGAACACCAGCGCGGCAACCAGTGTGAACAGGCCGCTGAGGCGTAGCGCGATACTGTTACTCACTGCGATTTTCCAGCACATAGCCCATCCCGCGAATGGTGTGCAGCAACTTCTGCTCGAAGGGGCCGTCTAGCTTGGCCCGCAGGCGTTTGATCGCCACCTCCACGACGTTGGCGTCGCTGTCGAAATTGATGTCCCAGACCATTTCGGCGATGGCGGTCTTGGAGAGGATTTCACCCTGGCGGCGGGCCAGGACACTGAGCAGCGAGAACTCCTTGGCCGTCAGGTCCAGACGTTGGCCGGCGCGGGTGGCCTTGCGGCTGATCAGGTCGATCCACAGGTCGGCGATGCTCACCTGCAACGGTTCATGGCTGCCGCTGCGACGGGTCAGGGCTTGCAGGCGGGCCACCAGCTCCAGGAAGGAGAACGGTTTGCCCAGGTAGTCGTCGGCACCATCGCGCAGGCCCTTGATGCGGTCTTCGACCCGTTCCCGGGCGGTGAGCATGATCACCGGTGTCTGCTTGCGGGCGCGCAAGGCTCGCAGCACGCCGAAACCATCCAGACCCGGTAGCATCACGTCGAGCACGATCACTGCATATTCGCTTTCCAGGGCCAGGTGCAGCCCTTCAACGCCGTCGGGGGCCACGTCCACGATGTAGCCCTGTTCGGTCAGGCCACGATGCAGGTAGTCCGCGGTTTTTTCTTCGTCTTCGATGATCAGAACGCGCATGGCCCCGCCTCAGTCTGTAGTCGCCCGCGCCCTGGCTGGCGCAGGCCCGGGATGATGGTCGGGTCGATGGAACAACCGCTCGAGCCACAAGTATATGACCGGTGTGGTGAACAGCGTCAGCGCCTGGCTCACCAGCAGGCCACCGACCACCGCAATGCCCAGGGGCTGGCGCAATTCCGCGCCGGGACCGTGGCCGAGCATCAGCGGCAAGGCGCCGAGCAGGGCGGCCAGGGTAGTCATGATGATCGGGCGGAACCGGGTCATGCCTGCCTGGAAAATCGCCTCCTGCGGTGTCAGTCCGCCATTGCGCTGCGCCTCAAGAGCGAAGTCGATCATCAGGATGCCGTTTTTCTTGACGATGCCGATCAGCAGCACCAGCCCGATCAGCGCCATGATCGAAAAATCCCGGCCCATCAGCCAGAGCATGATCAGGGCGCCGAGGCCGGCGGAGGGCAGGGTGGAGATGATGGTCAGTGGATGCACGAAGCTCTCGTAGAGCACGCCGAGAATGATATACACCGCCACCAGCGCGGCGACGATCAGCCACGGCTGGCTGGCCAGGGAGCTCTGGAAAGCCTGTGCCGCGCCCTGGAAGTTGCCGCTGATTGCGGCCGGCATGCCGATGTCGTTCTTCGCCTGGTCGAGCATGCGTACCGCGTCTCCCAGTGCCACGCCTGGCGCCAGGTTGAACGACAGGTTGGCGGCCGGGAACATGCCATCGTGGGCAATGGACAGCGGGCCGTTGGTGGGTGGATCGAAGCGGGCCAGGGCCGATAGCGGCACCATTTCCCCGCTCAGCGGCGAGCGCAGGTAGAAGTAGGCCAGGCTTTCGGCCTTGCCACGTTGCCGGGTGTCGAGTTCCAGGATCACGTTGTACTGGTTGGTCTCGGTCTGGAACTCGTTGATCTGCCGCTGGCCGAACGCGTCGTACAGCGCCTGGTCGACATCGCTGGCGGTCAGACCGAAGCGTGCCGCCGCGCTGCGGTCGATGTTGATGTGGGTAATGCTGCCGCCCAGTTGCAGGTCGTTGGAGATATCGCGGAACGCCGGGTTGCTGCGCAATCTGTCGGTGAGTTTCTCGGTCCAGGCATTGAGGGTTGGCCCGTCGTTGCTCTTGAGGACGTACTGATACTGGGCGCGACTGGGGCCGGAACCGAGGTTGATGTCCTGTCCGGCCCTCAGGTACAGCACCACGCCGGGAATTTTCTGCAACTTGGGGCGGATCCGGTCGATGAAGCCGCTGGCCGAGACGTCACGTTCGCCTTGGGGCTTGAGGGCGATCCAGAAACGACCGTTGGCAATGGTCTGGTTGCTGCCCGAGACGCCGACGAAGTGGGAGAACGTCTGCACCGCCGGGTCGGCGGCGACGATTTCGGCCAGGGCCTTGTGCTTGGCCACCATGTCCGGGAACGACACATCGGCGGCCGCTTCGCTGGTGCCCAGAACCAGACCGGTGTCCTGTACCGGAAAGAAACCCTTGGGAATGAACACATAACCTGCCACCGCCAAGGCCAGGGTCAGGCCGAACACGCCGATCATCAGCCTCTGATGGGCCAATGCCTTGCGCAGGCCTCTTTCATAGCCACCCAACAGTCGTTCGCCAAAGCCCGGACCTCGATGGACATGATGTACCGGTGCGCGCATGAACAGCGCCGCCAGCGTTGGCGCCAGGGTCAGGGACACCACCACGGAAATCAGGATGGTCGAGGTGGCCGTCAGGGCAAACTCCTTGAACAGTCGACCGACCACGCCGCCCATGAACAACAACGGAATGAACGCGGCAATCAGGGAGAAGCTGATGGAGATCACCGTGAAGCCGATTTCGCCGGCGCCCTTGATCGCCGCCTCACGCATGCCGTCACCGGCCTCGAGATGCCGGTGGATGTTCTCCACCACCACTATCGCGTCGTCCACCACGAAGCCCACCGAGATGACAATGGCCACCAGGGTCAGGTTGTTCAGGCTGAAGCCCATCACGTACATCAGGGCGAAGCTCGCGGTCAGGGACACACCCAGCACTGCCGAGACGATCAGCGTCGCCGAGAGCTGGCGCAGGAACAGCGCCATGACCGCCACGACCAGCAGCACTGCGATCAGCAGGGTGATCTCCACCTCGTGCAGCGAGGCACGGATGGTCCTGGTGCGGTCGATCAGCACCTTGACCTGCACCGCGGCGGGCAGCATGGCTTCCAGGGTGGGCAGGGCGGCCTGGATGCGGTCGACGGTTTCGACGATGTTCGCCCCCGGTTGTCGGAAGATCACCAGGTTGAGCCCCGGCTCGTTGTCGGACCAGGCCTGGACGTAGGCATTTTCCGAGCCATTGATCACCTTGGCGATGTCCTTGAGCTGCACCGGTGCCCCGTCCTTGTAGGACACGATGAGGTCGCCGTATTCCTCGGGCTGGAACAGTTGATCGTTGGTGGACAAGGTCGAGATGCTCGAGTCGCCGTACAGCGCGCCCTTGGCCAGGTTGAGGCTGGCCTGCTGGAGTGTCGTACGGATGTCGGCCAGGGTCAGGCCGATGGCGGCAAGACGGTCGGCGGAGGCCTGGACCCGGATCGCCGGGCGTTGTTGACCGGTGATGTTGACTTGTCCTACGCCGTCGATCTGGCTGATCTGACGGGCAAGCAGCGTTTCGACGTAGTCGCTCAGTTCGGTGCCGGGCATCAGGCTGGAACTGATACTGAGGATCAGCACCGGGCTGTCTGCGGGGTTGACCTTGCGCCAGGTGGGCAGGTTCGGCATGTCGCCGGGCAGTTTGCCGGCGGCGGTGTTGATGGCCGCCTGCACTTCCTGGGCGGCGGTGTCGATGCTCTTGGCGAGGCTGAATTGCAGGATCAGATTGGTCGAGCCGAGGGCGCTGCTGGAAGTCATCTGCGTAATGCCGGGGATTGCACTGAACTGCACTTCCAGCGGCGTCGCCACCGAGGATGCCATGGTTTCGGGGCTGGCGCCGGGCAGTTGGGCGTTGACCTGGATCGTCGGGAATTCCGCCTCCGGCAAAGGGGCGACGGGCAGACGCGGGAAGGCAATACTCCCCAGAAGTATCAGGGCGAACGTCAGCAGCACCGTGGCGACCGGGTGGTCTATGCACCACGCCGAAATCGAACCGCGACCCTTCATGGTTGCGGCTCCGTGGCTTTGGCGACAACCGGTGGGGCGGTGAGTACCTGGACGCTGGTCCCCGATCTGAGGCGTGACTGGCCGTCACTCACCAGTTGATCACCGACATCCACCCCCTTGAGGATCTGCATGTCGCTGTCCTGGTAAACCATTTCAACCGGTACGCTCTCGACCTTGTCCCCCTTGAGCCGGTATACGAAGTGCTGGTCCAGCCCGCGCTGGACCACGGTCGGGGGGACCACCAGGGCACCCTTGTCGAGGGCGGTCTGGATTTTCAGCGTAACCAGTTGCCCGGGCCACAGCCTTTGCCCGGCGTTGCTGAACTCTGCCTTGGCCCGCAAGGTACCGGTGCTGGGGTTGATCTGGTTGTCGATGAGGCTCAGCCGGCCCTCGCCAAGCATTTCCCCTGCCGTGCCATCGGCGCCGATGTAGGCCTTGACCAGCGCCTGCTCGGGCGCGGCGATCATCCGTTGCAAGGTGGGCAGCATCTGTTGGGGCAAGGAAAACTCCACCGCAATCGGGTCGATCTGGGTCACGGTGAACAGGCCTTCGGTGTCGCTGGTGCGCAGGAAATTGCCTTCGTCCACGTTGCGGATGCCGACGCGACCGGTCACTGGGGAGCGAATCTGAGTGAAGGACAACTGCACCTGTGCGGCATCGATGGCCGCCTGATTGCCCCGGGCGGTGGCCTTGAGCTGATTGACCAGGGCCTGCTGTTGATCGTAGGTCTGCTTCGAGACGCCGTCATCGACGCTCAGCAATTTGTAACGCCTGAGATTGACCTGGGCCACCGCCAGTTGCGCCTGGCTTTCGCCGAGCTGGGCCCGCGCCTGGTCGAGACTGGCGCGAATGGAACGATCGTCGATGGTCGCCAACAAATCACCCTTGCTCACCCGTTGTCCCTCCCTGACCAGCAACCGGGTGAGGATCCCGTCGATCTGCGGGCGGATCACCACGCTGTGCAGAGACAGCACCGTGCCGATGCCGCTGGCAAAGCGCGGTACATCCTTCTGCTCCACGCTGACGACCCGTACCGGAACGGCAGCAGGCTTCCCGGGTTTGGCGGCGATGGGCTTCATGACGAACCAGAGGGCGAGGGCCGCCAGGGCGACCAATGGCGCTACGAGCAGGACGGTTCTTTTCTGGATGTGCATGGATGTGGGAGGCCGGTCCGGGACGAAGGGAGTTTCAAGGTTCTTATATAGCGTTGCGAGACGGTCAGGAAGGTGACGGCTAACTGACAGACTTGTCAGTTTTGTCCTGAATTACTGTCGGACGTATTTCAGGTTGAATCCGCCCGATACGTTGTGGCAGCGGCCGGGTATACTGGCGCCGCCGCGTCTTCCTCCAGGCCCGGCTTGCACACCGTGTGGCGAGGAGCAAACCCCTTCGCCACGGATTGATGGCCTACCTTGAGTGAACGGCATTTACATGACTTCCCCTAACGGCGAACCGGCCGACCTGCCTGATGGCGATGTTTCCAGCGCCGAGAGCGGCAAAGCAGCGATCCCGGCCTTCAAGTTTCCCTTCAAGCCCGGTGAACTGGGCACGGCCAAAGGGGCAGGACAGTTGCCGTGGTACAAGAACGGTGTGAAGGATGGTCACACCAAATCCCCGGGTGCCGCACCTCCCGGCACGCGTCGTTCGATGGGCAAGCGCTGAGGGGCGTTCCTGGTGACGGGGCCGGCGACTTCAATTCGCGGCTCGCGCGCCCGCCAGGCTGCCGCTCAACTCATACGCCGTCAGCTCGGCCTGGTGCGCTGTCAGGATTTCCGGCAGCGAGCCTCGCAGGTACTCGACCCAGGTCTTGATCTTCGCATCCAGGTACTGGCGCGAAGGGTAGATGGCGTAGAGATTCAATTCCTGGGAACGGTAATGGGGCATTACCCGCACCAGCGTGCCGTTGCGCAGGCCTTCGATGGCCGCATAAACCGGTAATACACCTACGCCCATGCCGCTGGTGATTGCGGTTTTCATCGCATCGGCGGAGTTCACCAGGAAGGGTGACTGGTTGATGGTGACCATTTCCTGGCCTTCCGGGCCGTCGAACACCCATTTCTCCAGCGGAATGACCGGGCTGACCAGGCGCAGGCAGGCGTGGTTGAGCAGCTCGCTGGGTTTCTGTGGGCAACCGTTGGCCTTCACGTAGGCAGGTGAAGCACAGACGATGCTGTAGGTGATGCCCAGGCGTTGGGAAACGAAGCCCGAATCCGGCAGTTCGCTGGCCAGCACGATGGAGACGTCGTACCCCTCATCCAGGATGTCCGGCACGCGGTTGGCCAGGGTGAGGTCGAAGTTCACGTCCGGATGGGTCTTGCGATAGCGGGCAATGGCATCGATCACGAAATGCTGGCCGATACCGGTCATGGTATGGACCTTCAACTGCCCGGCCGGTCGGGCATGGGCGTCGCTGGCCTCGGCTTCGGCTTCTTCGACATAGGCCAGGATCTGTTCGCAACGCAACAGATAGCGTTTGCCGGCTTCGGTCAGGGCAATGCGGCGGGTGGTGCGGTTGAGCAAGCGGGTTTGCAGATGGGCTTCCAGGTTGGAAACCGCACGCGAGACGTTGGCTGTCGTGGTATCGAGCTGCACGGCGGCGGCGGTGAAACTGCCGGCTTCGGCAACACAGCAGAACGCGCGCATGTTTTGCAAGGTGTCCATGGAGGGCTCTCTAGGGCGATGGCAAATTGTGACACGAAGTTACGGCGCTACGGGATCCGACTTATGGATTATCGCGTTTACGGTAACAAAGATTCGCAGAAAGATCGGCTTATCGCCGTTTGGCTGGGTGCCTAGAATTGCCGGCGTTGTAGGGGCGGGCTGTCTGGCACGGACCTCATGTGGGAGCGAGCCTGCTCGCGAGGCGTTGGGTCAGTTGCCTGCGATAGGGCGGGTGCCGCCGCCTTCGCGAGCAGGCTCGCTCCCACAGGTCGCTTAACCGGCATGCACGCTCGTTGCTTTTCCTTGTCCCTTTCCCAGGAATCTTGCGCAAGTGCCGCGTTGCATCAGCAGAGAGCTGAAGACTCTCAGTGTTTGGGCTTTATCGTTGACCCTCAGCGCTTGCATCGGGACAGGAGGGATCGCACCCCGGGGCGAGGCGTTGTCAGCCGACCGACTGGCCACCGATGAAGCGATCCGCGAGGCCGCCCGCGATGCCCACTGGCCCAGTCGCCAGTGGTGGAAGGCCTATGGCGACCCGCAACTGGATCGCTGGATCGACCTGGCGGTGCAGGACAGCCCGAGCCTGGCCCTGACTGCCGCCCGGGTGCGACAGGCCAAGGCCATGGCCGGTGTTGCCGAGGCGGCCGAGTCGCCGCAGGTCAATGGCCAGGCCACTCTCAAGCGCCACAACTGGCCCACCGATCAGTTCTACGGTCCTGGCGAACTGGCCAATACGACCACCTGGGACAACGACGCCGGCCTGGGCCTGAGCTACGCCCTGGACCTGTGGGGGCGGGAGCGCAACGCCAGCGAGCGGGCAGTCGACCTGGCCCATGCCAGCGTCGCCGAGGCACGGCAGGCGCAGTTGGAGTTGCAGAACAACGTCGTACAGGCCTATATCCGTTTTGCGCTGCACTATGCCCAGCGCGATATCGTCGCCGCGACCCTGCGCCAGCAGGAACAGATTCTCAACCTGGCGCAAAAGCGTCTCGACGGTGGCATCGGCACTCATTTCGAAGTCAGCCAGGCCCAGGCACCATTGCCCGAGACCCATCGGCAACTCGATGCCCTCGACGAAGCCATCGCCTTGAGTCGTAATCAATTGGCGGCGCTGGCGGGCAAGGGGCCGGGAGAGGGCGCGGATCTGCAGCGACCGGCCCTGGCCCTGGGTGCACCCTTGAAGCTGCCGTCGGCGTTGCCCGCCGAGCTGCTGGGCCAGCGACCGGATGTGGTTGCCGGTCGCTGGCAAGTGGCGGCTCAGGCAAGGGGCATCGATGTGGCCAGGGCCGGTTTCTATCCCAATGTGGATCTGGTGGGAGGCCTGGGCTACATGGCCACGGGCGGCGGTGCGCTGGAATTCCTGACGGGCAAGAAACTGACCTACAGCGTCGGGCCGGCCATCACGCTGCCGATCTTCGACGGGGGGCGCCTGCGCTCGCAGCTGGGCGAGGCGGCGGCCGGCTATGATGCCGCCGTGGCGCACTACAACCAGACACTGGTGAACGCGCTCAAAGGCATTTCCGACCAATTGATCCGTCGCGAGTCCATGGACAAGCAGCAGGCTTTCGCTGCCGAGTCCGTGGCCGCCGCGCAACGCACCTACGATATTGCGTTGGTGGCGTTCCAGCGCGGGCTGACGGATTACCTCAATGTGCTCAACGCCCAGAGCCTGTTGTTCAAGCAGCAACAGGTGCAACAGCGGGTGGAGGCTGCCCGCCTCGGTGCCCATGCCGATCTGGTGACGGCCCTGGGCGGTGGGCTGGATGCCGGCGGTGACGCCGCGCCTGATCCTGCATACGCACCGTGGTGATTGCTTGCACATGACCCCTTTAATGATTCCCTTACGCTGGCTCTATCGCCTCGAATGGCGCCGTGGCTTCTTCGACTGGGCCCGCAGCGATGGGGTGACCTGGGTTTACATCTTCAAGGTGCTGTTTGCTGCGTTCCTGACGTTGTGGCTGGCAATGCGCCTGGAGCTGCCGCAACCGCGCACGGCCATGATCACTGTGTTCATCGTCATGCAGCCGCAGAGTGGTCAGGTGTTCGCCAAGAGCTTCTACCGCTTTCTCGGCACATTGGCCGGTTCGGCAGTGATGGTGGCGCTGATCGCGCTGTTCGCCCAGAACACCGAATGGTTTCTTGGCTGCCTGACCCTCTGGGTTGGTGTCTGCACGGCGGGCGCGGCGCGTCATCGCAACTTCCGGGCCTACGGCTTTGTGTTGGCCGGCTACACCGCGGCAATGATCGGCCTGCCGGCCCTGGCCCATCCGGAGGGGGCGTTCATGGCGGCACTCTGGCGGGTGCTGGAGATTTCCCTGGGTATTCTCTGTGCCACGCTGGTCAGTGCCGCTATTGTGCCGCAAACCGCCAGCGCGGCCATGCGCAACGCCTTGTACCAGCGCTTTGGGGTGTTTGCACTGTTCGTCACTGATGGTTTGCGCGGGCGTAGCCAGCGGGATGCATTCGAAGCCGCCAACGTGCGTTTCATTGCCGAAGCGGTGGGCCTGGAGAGCCTGCGTAGCGTGACGGTATTCGAAGACCCACACATGCGCCGACGCAACGGCCGGCTCAGCCGCCTGAACAGTGAGTTCATGGGCATCACCACGCGCTTCAATGCCTTGCACCAGTTGCTCCAGCGCTTGCGCGCCGGCGCCATCGATCATGTGGTGGACGCCATCAAGCCCGGTCTGCAGAACCTCGCCGAATTGCTGGACGGCTTCAGCGCACGGGCCTTGACCGATATGGACGCGGCGCGGCTGGCCCAGGCCTTGGCCCGCTTCAAGGCTGACTTGCCTGCACAGGTGCGTGAGTTGCGGGCCGCGTTCCAGGAGACAGAACCGAGCAACGCGCAGTGGCTGGATTTCCACACCGCCTACGAACTGCTCTATCGCTTCGTCGATGATCTGCACGGTTACGCCCTGACCCATGCGTCCCTGGCCGAACACCGTCACGAACGTGAACACTGGGACGAGCCGTTCCTATCGCAGACCAACTGGCTGGCCGCCGCGGCTTCGGGGTTGCGCGCTGGCTTCATTCTGCTGGTGCTGGGCAGCTATTGGGTCGCCACGGCCTGGCCGAGCGGCGCAACCATGACGATGATCGCCGCCGCCACGGTGGGCTTGTCGGCCGCCACGCCGAACCCCAAGCGCATGGCCTTCCAGATGGCGTGCGGCACGTTGCTCGGGGCGCTGGTCGGCTTCGTCGAGATGTTTTTCATCTTCCCGCTGATCGATGGTTTCCCGCTGCTCTGCGTGATGCTGGCGCCGGTGATCATGTTCGGCTCGTTTCTCAGTTCGCGGCCGCAATACGCCGGGGTTGGGCTTGGATTGCTGATCTTTTTCTGTACGGGGTCGGTGCCCGACAACCTGACGGTGTACAACCCCTACACCTTTATCAACGATTACCTGGCGATGATCCTCGGCATGCTGGTGTGCGCCGCCGCCGGGGCGATTATCCTGCCGCCCAACAGTCGCTGGCTGTGGCGCCGGCTCGAACAGGATCTGCGCGAGCAAGTGGTATTTGCCATCAGCGGCAGACTCAAGGGGCTGGCATCGGGCTTCGAGAGTCGCACCCGCGACCTGTTGCATCAGGCCTATGGCCTGGCGGCGGGACAACCTGCTGTGCAACGGGAGCTTTTGCGTTGGATGTTCGTGGTGCTGGAGGTCGGTCATGGGATTATCGAGTTGCGCAAGGAGCAGGCGATCCTGCCGGTGCACCCGGCCTACGCCGAGAGCCAGCCGTGGCGCCAGGCCATCCGCGTGATGGGACGAGCCCTGGTGCGGCTGTTCCGCCAGCCGAGCCAGAGCAATCTGGAGCGTGCCCTGGTGGCGGTAGACCAGGCCATCTGCCGCGTGCAGGCCACCGACGAACCCTTCGCCCCGCATTTCGATACCTCGGCCCTGCGTCGGGTGAAGAGCTACCTGCATTTCATCCGCACTTCGCTGCTGGATCCGCAATCGCCCGTGGTGGCCTTCGCCGCTGCGCTGCCCCAGGACCGTCAACATGCCTCGTGAAATCGCCTTCCATGGCGTGTACATGCCCACTTTGACCTTGATGTTTTTCCTCGCCGCAGCGTTGGCCTGGGCCCTGGATCGTTTCTTGTCGGGGCTGGACCTGTATCGCTTTTTCTGGCACCCGGCGCTGTTGCGCCTGAGTCTGTTTACCTGTCTGTTCGGTGCCCTGGCACTGACGGTATACCGTTGAGATCGATGCAATGAAAAAGTTTTTCAGTCTGCTTGCGACGCTGCTGGTGCTGGCCCTTGCGCTGTGGATCGGTCGTGCATTGTGGGTTCATTACATGAATACACCCTGGACCCGCGATGGTCGGGTACGCGCCGACATCATCAACGTCGCCGCCGATGTCAGTGGCGAGGTGGTGGAGGTGCCAGTGCATGACAACCAGCAGGTGAAAAAGGGCGACCTGCTGATGCGCATCGATCCCGAGCATTACCGTATCGCGGTCAAGCAGGCGCAATCCCTGGTGGCATCGCGCAAGGCGACATGGGAAATGCGCAAGGTCAATGCCCATCGGCGCGCCGACCTGGACAGCCTGGTGATTTCCCGGGAAAACCGCGACGACGCCAGCAACATCGCCGACTCGGCCCTGGCTGATTACCAGCAAGCCCAAGCGCAACTGGAGGCGGCTGAATTGAACCAGTCGCGCACTGAGGTTCGCGCTGCCGTGGATGGCTATGTCACTAACCTCAACGTGCACCGTGGCGACTATGCGCGCATCGGCGAGGCGAAGATGGCGGTGGTCGATATGAATTCGTTCTGGGTGTATGGCTTCTTCGAGGAAACCAAGCTACCCAAGGTGCGGATCGGCGACTCGGCGCAGTTGCAGTTGATGAGTGGCGAGGTGCTGAAGGGACATGTGGAAAGCATCTCCCGCGGGATCTACGACCGTGACAATCCGGTCAGTCGCGAGTTGATCGCCGAGGTGAACCCGACCTTCAACTGGGTCCGCCTGGCCCAGCGGGTGCCGGTAAGGATTCATCTCGACGAAGTGCCTGACAGCGTGCTGCTGGCGGCGGGGATGACCTGTACGGTGGTGGTCGAGCCCCGGGCCGGCAACTGAGGGCCTGAGAACGCCACAAATCCCTGTGTGCGAGCCTGCTCGCGATGGCGGTGGGTCAGTTGCAGGAGAGGTTGCCAGTGCCGTCGTCATCGCGGGCAAGCCTTGCTCCCACAATGCTTCCTGCATGTGCGAGAGACTAGTGTTCACCGCCAATCTCTGTGGGAGCCGAGCTTGCTCGCGATGGCGGTGGGTCAGTTGCAGGAGAGGTTGCCAGTGCCTCCGTCATCGCGGGCAAGCCTTGCTCCCACAATGCTTCCTGCATGTGCGAGAGACTGGTGTTCACCGCCAATCTCTGTGGGAACGAGCCTGCTCGCGAAGCGGTGGGTCAGTTGCAGGAGAGGTTGCCAGTGCCGCCGTCATCGCGGGCAAGCCTTGCTCCCACAATGCTTCCTGCATGTGCGAGAGACTAGTGTTCGCCGCCAATCTCTGTGGGAGCCGAGCTTGCTCGCGATGGCGATGGGTCAGTTGCAGGAGCGGTTGCCAGTGCCGCCGTCATCGCGGGCAAGCCTTGCTCCCACAATGCTTCCTGCATGTGCGAGAGACTAGTGTTCGCCGCCAATCTCTGTGGGAGCGAGCCTGCTCGCGAAGCGGTGGGTCAGTTGCAGGAGAGGTTGCCAGTGCCTCCGTCATCGCGGGCAAGCCTTGCTCCCACAATGCGTCCTGCATGTGCGAGAGACTAGTGTTCGCCGCCAATCTCCGTGGGAGCGAGCCTGCTCGCGAAGCGGTGGGTCAGTTGCAGGAGAGGTTGCCAGTGCCGCCGTCATCGCGGGCAAGCCTTGCTCCCACAATGCGTCCTGCATGTGCGAGAGACTAGTGTTCACCGCCAATCTCCGTGGGAGCGAGCCTGCTCGCGAAGCGGTGGGTCAGTTGCAGGAGAGGTTGCCAGTGCCGCCGTCATCGCGGGCAAGCCTTGCTCCCACAATGCGTCCTGCATGTGCGAGAGACTAGTGTTCACCGCCAATCTCTGTGTGAGCGAGCCTGCTCGCGAAGCGGTGGGTCAGTTGCAGGAGAGGTTGCCAGTGCCTCCGTCATCGCGGGCAAGCCTTGCTCCCACAATGCTTCCTGCATGTGCGAGAGACTGGTGTTCACCGCCAATCTCTGTGGGAACGAGCCTGCTCGCGAAGCGGTGGGTCAGTTGCAGGAGAGGTTGCCAGTGCCGCCGTCATCGCGGGCAAGCCTTGCTCCCACAATGCTTCCTGCATGTGCGAGAGACTAGTGTTCGCCGCCAATCTCCGTGGGAGCGAGCCTGCTCGCGAAGCGGTGGGTCAGTTGCAGGAGAGGTTGCCAGTGCCTCCGTCATCGCGGGCAAGCCTTGCTCCCACAATGCGTCCTGCATGTGCGAGAGACTGGTGTTCGCCGCCAATCTCTGTGTGAGCGAGCCTGCTCGCGAAGCGGTGGGTCAGTTGCAGGAGAGGTTGCCAGTGCCTCCGTCATCGCGGGCAAGCCTTGCTCCCACAATGCGTCCTGCATGTGCGAGAGACTGGTGTTCGCCGCCAATCTCTGTGGGAGCCGAGCTTGCTCGCGATGGCGGTGGGTCAGTTGTCGATGGGCTTCGCCGGAACCATGCCGTTTCGATTAAAGCGACCGACCGAGCCCGAATCGCTTCATCAGGCCTTTCTCCAGCATCCCTTTGGGCAGTAATCCCGCCATCAACGGTAGCGCCCGGCTTCCATTGCCCAGGCGCAGCAGACGGGGTGGTCTGGGTTGTTGCACGGCCTTGAGCAGCCCGGCGGCGAATTCGCTGGCGGGTGTGGGGTTGTCCTGGGACGCTTTGGCCCGGGCGCGGATACCATCGCGCAGGGGCCACCAGGGCGATTGTTCGTGGAGCAATCGTTCGGCTTCATGTCCGGCGTTCTTCGCAAAGCTCGAGGCAATGGCGCCGGGCTGCACCTCCATCACGCGGATGCCGAAGGGCGCCAGTTCCATGCGCAGCGCATCGCTCAAGGCATGCACCGCGGCCTTCGAGGCGCAATAAGCGCCGGCAAAGGGTGTCACCAGCACACCGGACACGCTGCCGATATTCACCACCAGACCCTTGGCCCGGCGCAGTACCGGAAACAGCGCCCGGGTCACGCCGACGATGGCGAACACGTTGGTTTCGAACTGACGTTGCATCGCCGGTACGCCACCGTCCAGCAGTGGACCCATGGCGCCGTAGCCGGCGTTGTTTATCAGCACTTCGAGGCCGCCGTGCTGCTGGTTGATCCGTTCGCTCAATTGCTCCAGGGCCGGACCATCGTTCACGTCCAGTTGCACCGCGGTGAACCCGGCGACGCTGAGTTGGGCCACGTCCTCAGCTTTGCGGGCACTGGCCCAGACCTGATACCCGGCGACCTTGAAGGCCTCGGCGAGGGCGCGGCCGATGCCGCTGGAACATCCGGTAATCAACGCAACGGGCATGGCGCGTTCCTTGTGCGGAAAAAGGCGGAGGAAGAAAGAAATCAGTCGGAGAAACTACCCTGCAATCGCTCAGCGCGAAACTCCAGGGTCTGCGGACGGTAGCCGGGTCGCAGGGGGGGCAGGGGCAGGCAATCCTGCCAGTCCTTGCCCGCCTGCAATTGACCAGGTCCCCGATAGCGCGGTGCGCTGTAGGGCGTGTCGGCCAGGTTGATGGTATCGCCGGGGGCGTAGGCCGCGATTCGCCAGCGCAGTTCAACCAAGGGGACGTCGTTGCCGTTGTTCATGTTCAGCAACAGCGGGCGATCGGCCGGGCAGCGTTCGGGAGCATAGGTGATGCGCAGCTCCAGGCGCGCCAGTTGCCGGGTTTCACGGTTTTCCTGCCAGACCACCCAGGCGGCGACCAGCCCCAGGCCGACGAACGCTGCCAGGGACACCGGCAGCGCCTTGGCCGGATAGCGCAGCAGCAGGATCAGCCAGGTAATGACCAGCAAGACGCCGATAAGCATGTTCGAAGCCTCCGTTACCGTCATTCCATCCTACCGAAGGGGACGAGCGATGCCTATCTCATCCATTCCGCTCCATCGGTCGTCACTGTTATCTCTGACAGTAGTCACCAGGGATTGCCCCTTGTTAGATGTCGGCCAGACCGTACGACTATCAGGAGGCCTGGGGCATGAGCATGGATCACGGTACGCCGAGGCTGATTGCGGTGGATCCAAGGTTCCTGCCGGTCCGTTCGGTCGATTACTGCCGCACGCTCGAGCGAGAGCCCGCGCAATCGCGGGTCAACCGCAGCCTTTTCGACCTGGCCGGACGCGCGGTCAAGCAATGGGACCCGCGACTGTGGGCCCTGCAACAGGACGATGGGGCGACCCCGGCCAATCTTTCGACGGTGTATGCGCTGTCCGGCGCCGTGCTGCTTGCGAACAGTGTCGATGCGGGCCGGCAGCTCGACCTGCCCGGGCTCGCCAGAGAAAGCCTGCGGGGCTGGGATGGCCGGGGCACGCAGCGGGACGTGGCCTTCGACGACTTGCTCCGTCCGGTGGCGGTGTTCGAGCATGCTGGGGGGCAACCGCGCACCTGCGTCGAGCGTATGCAATATGGCGCTCCAAGCCACGGCCTACAGGCCTTCAATCAGTACGGACAATTGATGCGCCACGATGACCCGGCGGGCACCTTGTCGCTGGAGTCCTTTGCCCTGACTGGCCAGAGCCTGGCCCTGAGCCGACGTTTCAGCCTGGACGGGGTCATGCCGGACTGGCCGGCATCGGAAGCTGATCGCGAATCCCTGCTTGAGCCTGGTGACGGCGCTTTGTCGACGTGGCGTCTTGGTCCGCTGGGCGATGTGCTGGAGCAGGTCGACGCCAGGGGCAACCGTCAGCGCCAGGCGTTGACCCGTGAGGGCCGGTTGTCCAGCAGCCAATTGCTGCTGCAGGGCCAGGGCCAATGGCAATCGCTGGTGAGCGAGATCGACTACAACGCCGAAGGTCGGATCGAACGGGAAATGGCCGGCAACGACGTGCAGACCACGCTCACTTATGCCCCTGAAGACGGATGGCTGATGGAGCGCCATGTCCGGCGGGCCGGCCAGTCTTTGCAACACCTGATCTACGCCTACGACCCCATGGGCAACGTACTGGGGGTCGAGGACAAGGCCCTGCCGGTGCGCTACTTCGCCAATCAGCGTATCGACCCGGTCAGTCGTTTCCGTTACGACAGCCTCTATCAATTGATCGAGGCCAGCGGATGGGAGGCGGGTGCTCAGAGTCAAGGACCTGTGGGCCGGCTCGACCCGGCCGCGTTCAGCAACTACCGACAAACCTATCGCTACGACGACAGCGGCAATCTGCTGGAACTGACCCATGTCGGGACGCAGAACCATGGTCGTCAGTTGCGCGCGGCGCGCTACAGCAATCGTTGCCTGCCGTACCGTAACGGGGTGCCGCCGACAGAGGAGGAGATCGCTGCGGCGTTCGATGCGCGGGGTAACTGCCTGGTGTTGGAGAGCAGTCGGACCCTGGCCTGGGACCTGCGCAACCAGCTGTGCTCGGTCACGCCGATCAAGCGAGAGTCGGGGTTCAATGACAGCGAGACCTATATCTACGATGGCGGCGGTCAGCGGGTGCGCAAGCTTCGTACGCTGCATAGCGGAGCCCGGATCCTGGCCGCCGAGGTGCGTTATCTGCCGGGACTGGAACTGCGCGCCGACAGCGGCACCGGGGAATCACTGCAAGTCATCATCGCCCAGGGCGGGCTCGGCAGCGTGCGGGTCTTGCACTGGGAAAGCACGCCGCCTTCAGGAACCAATGACCGCTATCGATACGGTTTTTCCGAGCACTTGGGCTCGATCGGCCTGGAGCTTGACCGTGATGGACGAATCATCAGCCAGGAGCACTTCTACCCCTTCGGTGAGACTGCATTTCTGGCTGGTGACGATGTGATCGAGGTCAGCTACAAGACGGTCCGCTATTCGGGCAAGGAGCGGGATGCGACGGGGCTTTACTATTACGGCTATCGTTTCTATGTACCGTGGTTGCAGCGCTGGGCCAGTCCGGATCCGGCATGGTCGATCGATGGGCTGAATTTCTATCGGATGGTTCGCAACAACCCGATCACGCTGTCCGACACCGATGGCAGGATACCCACCGGTGCTGCGCCCCCTCCGCCCCCCATGCGTCCTTCCGGCTCACCGCCGCCCCCGCCGCCTCCGTCCATGGGCGGTCCGCCGCTTCCTCCTGGGCCTGGTCCCCAGCAACTCATCAAAAAAAAGTGGGTCATTGAAAAAGATCCGGCATTGTATAAACAACAGGGAGGTGAATACCCTTACTACTCTTCATTCTCAATAGCGCTTCAGAAACTGAATATTGAGCACTACAGTTCGATTGCTGATATGGCAACGTTCGTGAATGCATGGCGTGATATCGGGCGTAATATGATTCCACCCGCCAGAAACATAGATCATGAAAAGGCCTTGGAGGTTCAAGGTGTGCTTGGGGAAATAGATGCACAATGGTCTGGATATCGTCGCGCAGAGGTGAAGGAGGTTTTTCGCGGAGACTCGCCGGCCATACTGAATAGCTATCCATGGCTTGCGACCTTTGCAAAAAAGGGCGGTGACAGCGCGATAGAAAAAACAATGAACCTGGAGATCCATTCTCCACTGATAATGTCCACGGCAAAAGATCCAGGGATGGGGTACGTTTCCGGTAAATCAATAATGTGGCACTTCCAGCTGGAACCTGGACATGCGGGTGTGTCTGAGGGACTGTATGCGTCTGAGGGCGAAGTGACGTTTCCGCTGTATAACAAAATTCAAATAGTTTCCCTGCATTACATTCCCAAAGGAAAGTCCTATATGAATAATGCAGAACGATTCGGAACGGCGCATCGATATGTGATAAAAGCGAGAATGTTGCCCCGTTCAAAATCCAGATAAGTATCAGAGATACGAATGCAGCAACTAAAAAGCCCCCACCCAACCCGCTGCGGATAGGGGACGCAGTGGGCTGGATGGGGGCTTCTTGTCTTGCTGATCGTTACTGCGCGATGGTTTTCACCGACACGCCGCGTTCGATCGGGGTTGAGCGACCGTAGATGTCTTCGAAGCGCTCGATGTCGTCTTCGCCCAGGTAGCTGCCGGACTGCACTTCAATGATTTCCAGCGGGATCTTGCCCGGGTTGCGCAGGCGGTGAACCGACGCGATCGGGATGTAGGTCGACTGGTTTTCGGTGAGCAGGAACACGTTCTCGTCGCAGGTCACTTCGGCGGTGCCACTGACCACGATCCAGTGTTCGGCGCGGTGGTGGTGCATCTGCAAGGACAGACACGCACCCGGCTTGACCGAGATGTGCTTGACCTGGAAGCGCCCGCCCATGTCCACCGAGTCATAAGAGCCCCACGGACGATAGACTTCGCAGTGGTTCTGGGTTTCGGTGCGACCCCGGGCATTGAGGGTGTTGACCATTTTCTTGACGTCTTGGACCTTGTCCTTGTGGGCAATCATCATGGCGTCCTTGGTTTCGACCACCACGATGTTTTCCAGGCCGATCACCGACACCAGTTTGCCGTTGCCATGGATCATGCAGTTGCGGCTGTCCTGGACCACCACGTCGCCCTTGGTGACGTTGCCATCGGCATCCTTGGGGTTGACTTCCCACAGCGACGCCCAGCAGCCGACATCGCTCCAGCCTGCCGACAGCGGCACCACGCAGGCGCGCTGGGTCTTTTCCATCACGGCGTAATCGATGGAGTTGTCCGGGCAGCAGGCGAAGGTGGCTTCGTCGAAGGTGATGGTGTCCGCTGTCTGTTCACTGCGTTCCAGGGTCAGCAGGCAGGTGTCGTAGATATCCGGATCGTGCTTTTTCAGCTCTTCGAGGAAACGGCTGGCGCGGAACAGGAACATGCCGCTGTTCCAGAAGTAACCACCGGCGTCGACGAACTCGGTGGCGCGCTTGACATCGGGTTTTTCGACGAAATGCGATACACGGCTCACACCTTCAGGCAGCAGCGCATCGTTGGTCGACTTGATGTAGCCGTAGCCGGTTTCCGGTTTGGTGGCCGGTACGCCGAACAGCACCATTTCGCCACGCTCGGCGGCCACGGTGGCCAGGGCCAGGGCACGTTGCAGGGCTTTCTGGTCTTCGATCACGTGGTCGGCCGGCAACACCAGCATCAACTCGTCGCGACCTTCGTTGACCAGCATCATCGCGGTCAGCGCCACCGCTGGCGCGGTGTTGCGGCCGAACGGTTCCATCAGGATACGCTGGGCTTCCAGATTGCGACCGTTCAACTGCTCATTGACGATGAAACGGTGGTCTTTGTTGCAGACCACAATCGGCGTATCCATGCCTTCGAACACCAGGCGTTCGAGGGTCTGCTGGAACAGGGTGTGTTCGCCGGTCAGGGCCAGGAACTGTTTAGGGAACTGCTTGCGCGAAAGCGGCCAAAGACGTGAGCCGCTACCACCTGACAAGATCACCGGAATCATGTGTGTTACTCCTTTGAAGCGTAATGGTTATAGAGCTACTGCGTTCTGTCGTTTCACTCTTGTTTTTGTTCCGTACCCGAATGACGCCTCGGTTCAGTGTGGGAGCAGGCTTGCTCGCGAAAGCTGAGTATCAATCGACATCAATGTTGAATGTCATACCGCAATCGCGAGCAGGCTCGCTCCCACGCAGGTGTAAGCGTCAGTCGAGTGAATCTGTCAGCGGGTCGACACTGGACGCTTTACCCAGACCGGCGACAAGCTGCTTCCGGAGCCGGTGACGTACAGCACGGCCGCTTCGCCACGCTCCAGGGCCACGGGCTTGAGGTCGCCGACTTTCTTGTCGCCCTCGAACAGCGCCAGGCTGACTTTCACCGGATTGATTTCACGCTCGCCACGGCCCTTGGCCGCGACGTTCGGCACCACTTCGGTCTTGCCGTCGGCGGTCTTGAGGGTCAGTGCCTTGTCGGTGAGGTTCTGCACACGCACCAGGGATTTCTGCTTGTTCTTGAACGGTGGTTCTTCGATCAGTTGCGGCTGGCCGCTCGCGTTGTTGACCAGGGTGTAGTAGTGATCGGGAGCCAGTTTAACCGGAACGGTCTGGCTGCCCACCTTGGCGCTGTAGTCGCCACCGGGCATGAAGCTGAAGTCACTGCTGGCCAATGGGGCTACGTCGTTGAGGTTGGTGCTGCCGACGGTGGCGCTGACTTCGCTGTTGCTGGCGTTGTAGACACGCACGAAGCTCGAGCCTTTTGGCGCGACTGGGCCGTACAGGGCCGAATCACCGGCAAAGGCGGTGAAGGAAAGGGCGCTCATGCTGGCAACCAGGGCAACGGCCTTGAAGGAACGAGCGGCGAGACGGCGAGGAGTAGTGTTGAAAGTCATGGTGGACCTCTCTTTCAGTTTTGCGCCCGGTCGGGCGTCTCGGATTGAGTGTTGGCGGCAACGTTCTGTTGGCGCACACCGGCTTGTTTGAGCTCTGCGACCCACTGCGGGTCGGCGTCGCCGATTTCGTTGTTCACGGGCAGATAACGTTCAGGAAACTCCCAGATCAGCACTTGCGGAGGGCTGTTCTTGAAAGCGTCGCTCTTGAGGTAGCTGAGCATCGGCAGAATCGGGCCATGGCCGTCTTCGGCGTAGTTCACGACGTCGCTGTGCAGGGCTTGCTTGAGTGCACCGACGAAGTTCCAGTTGGGATTGGCGCTGTAGCTGGTGCCGATCAGGGCCACGGGAACCTGGGCGTCGGCAAACAGCGCGTCGTCGCCGACCGGCTGGTCGTCGGCTTCGCGGGTGACGCGTTTGACCAGCGGCTCCTGGGCCGGCATCAGGTTTTCGAACAGCGGGTCCAGGGGCAGGAACTGGCGCAGGTCACCCTTGTGGGTGATTTTTTCCACAGGCTCGGTGACGAAACGTTGTGGCTCGCCGTTCAGGGGCGCACGCTCGGCAATGGCCTTGGCAATGTTTTCGGCTGCGACCTGGGCGCCTTCCGGGGTCCAGTGGGTGTCGGTGCGCAGGAATACTTGCTGGCCGCTTTGCTTGGCCTGTTGCAGCGGGCCGAGCAGGTCGGGGGCGAGGATCTTGTCGGCTGCCACACGGGCATGGAAGTCCTTATAGAGATTGGCGTGAATGCTCGCTGGTTTCACTTCACCCAAGTGCTCCGGATATAGCCGCGCCTTGGCCGGCACGATTGCCATCACCAGAGTGATGCCCTGTTCCTTGAGTTTCTGGCGTACGCCTTCGACCAGCGCATAGTTGCCTTGCAGGTTCAGCTCTTCGTTGACGATCGGGTTGAACTCTTCGTCGCTGTACAGCCACTGGTCACGGCCGAGGACCACGCCTTTGCGGCCCTCGTTGAACAGCTTGTAGTCCAGCGCGGCCCAGATGTTGGTGCCCAGGCGCTTGATCGGGAACTCGTCGTCGTAGTGGGTTTCGACGGCCTTGGTCCAGCGCCCGTTGAGCACGGTGGCATCGGGGTTGGTACTGAAACCGAAGAAACTGCGCATCGACCACAGGCCCAGGACCGCGAGGATCAGCAGGAACAGTGCGATGTAAAAGATGCGTAATGAGCGGGTCATGTTCAGATCCCTCAGAACTGGAAGTAAAGGAACGGCGAGAAGCTTTGCGCCGAGAGTTTGAGAATCGAAGCGATGAACAGCAGCAGCACCAACGCACGCATGACATAGCGCGGCCAGTCCGCGACCCAGTAGGCCGGTTGCACCTGGGCCTCGACGCCCACGGTGTAGCCCGGCTCGTGGATCTGTGCCGGGTTGTCGCCCGGTACGGCCTTGATCAGCCCCGGTTGTGCAGTGGCCGGGCCGTTGGCCTCGGTGTTGACCTCCGGCTTGGTCTTGACCGGCGGACGATTGGTGTAGAAGTCACGCAGGCCGAAAAAGGCGAGGGTGATGTAGGCCACCACCAGCGTGGCGATCTGCAGGCCGGTGAGGTTGGCGCGGGTCAGTTCCGACAGCGACCAGTCACCGAAGCTGAACATGGCGCCGTACATACGACCGGCCACATGCAGGTTCTCGGCACGGAAGATCACCCAGCCCATGACCACCAGCAGGAAGGTCAGTGCCCACCGGATCGGGTTGAGGCTGCGTGGCGTGGTGTTGATGCCCACGGCCTTCTCGATGGCCAGCCAGATACCATGCCAGGCGCCCCAGATCACGTAGGTGATGTTCGCGCCGTGCCACAGACCACCGAGCAGCATGGTCAGGAACAGGTTGCGATAGGTCATCAGCGTGCCTTTGCGGTTACCGCCCAGGGTGATGTAGAGGTAATCGCGCAGCCAGGTCGACAGGCTGATGTGCCAGCGCCGCCAGAACTCGGTGATGGACTGGCTGATGTAGGGCTGCTTGAAGTTTTCCATGAAACGGAAGCCCATCATCAGGCCCAGGCCGATGGCCATGTCGCTGTAGCCGGAGAAGTCGAAGTACAGCTGCGCGGTGTAGGCCAGGGCACCGAGCCAGGCATCGCCGGTGGTCGGGTTCTGCAGGGCGAAGCAATGGTCGGCCACCACCGCCAGGGTGTCGGCGATGAACACTTTCTTGATGAAGCCTTGCATGAAGCGCGTGCAGCCTTCGGAGAACTTGTCCAGGGTGTGGGTGCGGTTGTTGAACTGGTCGGCCAGGTCCCGGAAACGCAGCACGGGGCCGGCGATCAGGTGCGGGAAGATCGCCACGAACGCTGCGAAGTCGATCAGGTTGCGGGTCGCCGGGGTGTCACCGCGGTAGACGTCGATGATGTAGCTGATGGACTCGAAGATGTAGAACGAGATCCCGATCGGCAACAGCACGTGGGTCAGGATGAAAGGTTCGAGACCGAAGCTGGTCATGATCGCGTTGAGGCTGTCGACCCCGAAGTTGGCGTACTTGAAGTAGCCCAGAATGCACAGGTCCACCGCCACGCCGAGCAACAGCCAGCGCTGGGCCGGCTTTGTGCGCACGCCGGCGGCACCGACTTTCAGGCCGATCCAGTAGTTCCACAGGGTCACGGCGGCGAACAGCGCCAGGAAGTCCACCCGCCACCAGGCATAGAACACGTAGCTGGCGATCAGCAGCAGCAGGTTGCGATAGCGTTGCCCACTCAAGTAGTACAAGCCGAGAAAGATCGGCAGGAACAGGAACAGGAACACGTTGGATGAAAATACCATCCCGATCTCTCCATGTTGAATCAACAGTCAAGGGCCAGAGCCCCCCCAAACCCCCCCATGAAAAAGGGCGGTGATGATCGTTCCCACGCTCTGCGTGGGAATGCCTCTACGGACGCTCCGCGTTCGGCTTTTCGGGACGCAGAGCGCCCCCGGCTGCATTCCCACGCAGAGCGTGGGAACGATCAGCGGTGAATCAGCTTCCTTTGCTACCTTTTTCGCTGGCCGGGTCATACACCTTGGTCAAGTCCCCGCCGAGGCGGAAAGTCTTGAATGGTTGCATTTCATGCTTGCGCTCCAGCACATCCCCGGAGCAGGCGTATAGGCTGCAGAACGGTTCGAGCCAGGCGAATTTCGAATCGATTTTCAGATCCTTCATGTCCTGTTCTTCGCCGTTCTTCTCCTCGAAGATGTCCGGGTCTTTCACCCCGGCCAGCACCCGGTCACCCAGGCGCTTGAGGGCGCCGTTATTTTCCTGGCGCAGATCCACACCATTGACCTGGGCGAAACTGGCGATCATCGCCAATGGCGGCAGGGCGTAGTTGTGATAGGACAGGGCCCTTTGCTTGCGCTTGAGTTCGTTGGGCAGGAAACCGTCGGCGTCGATCTGGTTGACGCCGACCTTGTATTCCTTGACGGCCCAGTCGAACAGATCGCGGCGGTTGGTCGCGACCGAGGTGGCCATCACCGACCAGGCGGCCCAGTAAGAGTGGTTGTTGGTCTTGTCCAGCGGCAGGTTGTCCCAATCGCTGACCACCTGATCGGCCATCTTGCTGAACCAGCTCTCGATCAGTTGCGCCTGCTCCTGATGGTTCGCCAACGGATGCGAGTCGGAGAACTTCAGGCGTACATAGGCCGAAGCCATGCTGCCCAGGGCCCATTTGCGCATGGACTTGCCGGTGTGGTTGAAGTCCTTGGACATCAGCGCATCGGCCTTGGCCCAGGTTGTCAGCCAGTTCAGGGTGCATTCCAACTGCTCAGGACGGCCGTCACGCATGAACTGCATCACTTGCTTGCTGACGCCGCGTTCGATCTTGGTGATGTCGGCGGTGCTGTCGCGAAAGGCTTTTTCCGATCGCACGTTCAACGTCGCACGGGCTTTGTCGGAGCCCTCGTATTTGCTGCGAAACTGCAGGGGGCCGGTATAAGGCGCCGGCACGGCATCGCAGCCTCGGGCGGAGTCGCCGGCCTTGGTCTTTTCGATCGGTGCGAAGTAACCCTGCGGCGGGCGCAGCGGGGCCGCGGCCTGGGTGGCCCCGGCGAACATCGCCAGGGTCAGCAGGGACGGCGCCAGCAGCGTCTTCAACGTTCGATTGCGCATGTTCCTGGTCATAAAGCGAGACCTCATTGTCCGATTTGAGCCGTTTGTTCGGCTTGCGGAGAGACATTGCGTTTGCAGACTTTCGCTTCGACTTGCTGTGGCGCTGTACCGGCTTCGGGGCCCTGGACTTCAACGGCCAGCAGGTTCTGCGAAGCCCAGTCCCCATCGGTGCGCAACTGGAAAGCGAAACGCCCATCGGTTTCCGCGGTGTTCGGTTTTTCGATCTTGATGTCCTCGTGGCGCCCATTCATGTACCAGAGGGTGGCTTGCAACGTTTTCACCGAGGTATCGGCGAAACGGATATCGACCTGGTGACTGCCGTTACGCAGATCCATGTTCTTGCTATTGACCATCAATTCGTTCTTGCCCGGCTTGAGGGCTGTCTTGCTGCTCATCAGTGCCGGTTTGCCTTCACAACCGTTGTCGTCCAGCAGCGCCATCATTTGGCGATAGATGGTTTCCTGGTCCAGGCGATACAGCGGCGAGAATTCCCAGATCAGGATTTTCGGTGGGCTCTTCTGGAAGTCTTCACTGCCCAGGTATTGGAGCATTGAGCCTTCGAAACCGCCGCCGGGAAAAGCCACGTTGAGGATGTCGGCGCCGATGGCTTCCTCCAGGAAACCGGCAAAGTTGTAGTTCTTGCCGCTGTGACTGGTACCCACGAGGGTGATCTGCGGGTTGCCGGAATCACCGAACAGATCGCCGTCACCAGCCTCGCCCTTAGGCTCGGTGGTGAACTGGTCCATGTACTGGATGGCGTAGCTGGTGCCGCACAGTTGCCCGGCCATGTTATGCAGGGTACCGGTCTTGCCCATGCGGCCGGACCTCTTGGTCTCGAATTCGCGCTTGGGAATGTCGGCGAAGGCCGGGATCTGCTTGACCTTCTCTGCGACTATCTTCGCCGTGCGCTGGGCCCCGTATGGCGTCCAGTGCTGGTCGCCACGGAAGTAGAAGTCGTGGGCCGGCAGGGTTTCGGGCAGGCTTTCGTTGGTCAATGGCGACAGGTCCGGCACCACGTAGCCCATCTGCGCGAAGCGGCCGAGCATGGCCTTGTAGTTGGTCAGGGCTTTTTCGTAGTCGAAGCTGGCCTTTTCCTGGGGGTTGAGCTTGTTGCGATTCACCAGGCCCCGGGTCGGCTGGTAAACGAGGACCAGTTCGACGCCTTTCTTCTTGAACGCATCGTGCAACTGTTGCATGCGCTTGTAGCCGGCCGGCGTGGTATTGAATTCGGTGCGCAGATCTTCCTGGGTACGGAACAGCCAGTCGCCCTGGGCCTGTACCAACGTGGTGAAGTTCTGCTGGTAACGCGTGGTGTAGTTCTTTGCATCATGAGCGGCGGGGCACAGGTTGCAGCAGGGTTCTGCGGTGAAGACAGGCGCCTTGATTTCGTCGGCGCGCGCGCCGCTTGCAGCGGCGAGAATGCCGGCAGTCAGGGCAGACAGGCCCAGGAGTTTGATCATCTGTGGGTTCATAAAGGTCATCCTCAGTCCCGCAATTCGGTCTGGCGTTCGACAGGGTCGATCAGCACGGCTTTCTGCTGGCGCACCAGCAGGTCGAGAATTTCATCCTGGCGCTCGCCCAGGATCCCGCTGAAGCTGATGCCGCTGGATTTGGTCGGCGCGAGCATGGATACGCGATACAGCTCGACGCTCAGGGGGGAGTCGATGGACAGCGGGCCACTGCCGTTGGCGACCAGTTCGCCACCGACCACGATCAGCGAAACCTCGGCGTCGAACGGGTCGAGCTTGATGTCCCGGTCGGTGTTGGACAGGTCCTTGATGTGGCCGTAGATACCGGTCAGGCCGTTGGCCATGGATATGTTCTCGTAGAGGCGGATGTTTACGCTGTTACGAATCCGGATGCCGTGGCGCTGGTTGCTGATCACTTTGTTGTCCCACAACAGATTGTCGGCGCTCTCGTAAAGGGTGATGCCGTCGGTGTGGTTCTTGTAAATCTCGTTGTAGGCAATGATGTTGTTGACGCTGTTACGGTCGATCACCAGGCCCGAGAGCTTGTTGTCGTAGCTGCGGTTGTTGAAGATGAAGCTGTCGTTGACCTCACGGGAAATGATGATCCCGTGCTTCTTCTTCGTCCCGTGGACGGTATTGTCGGCGATGATCAGCCGATGGGAGCGGTCGTGGGGGTCGATGCCGTAGACGATGTTGTCCTTGTAGGTGTTGCCCTTGACCACAAAGTCGCGGGTCTCGTAGCAGTAGAACCCGTACCACATGTCCGAGAACTCGGAACCGATGATCCAGCCGGTCGGTTCCGGGCGCTTGAGGACCTTGGCCATGTTCGGCGTGTACTGGGAAATACTCACCCCGTACGACTTACTGTTGGAGTAGCCGAAGCTGGCCATCTTGGTGTTGACGATGTAGGTCTCGGTGCCGCCCCACGCTAGCAGGAACGGACGGAACTCCTTGGGCGAACGGAACGTGGCGGGGCCGTTGTCCTTCTCACGCCAGCCGGTGACCTTGGTGTCGCGGATGAACATCCGGCCATCGTTGACCAGGAACGAGCCGCCCTCCTGGGACAGGCGCAGTTCCTGGGTCTGTTTGTCGATTTCCAGGATGCCTTTCTGGCCGACCACGATCGGAATCTTCGCCAGGTAGACGCCCGGCGAGGTTTCGATGATGTACTTGGGCAGCTTCTTGGCCAGATCCTTGAAGTTCATGTAGCCGTCATCGATGAAGATGGCCTGCGGGATGCCGTGCTGGCGCACCACCCACTCGGCCATCTTGTTGTCACCGCCGATGAAGTCCTTCAAGGCGTTTTCCTGCATCATCCGGCGCACGCTGATCTTGCCGGGCTTGGTTCGCACGATCTTGGCCGCGACCGCTTCGGCGGTGAAGCCTTTGAGGTCGGGCAAGGTCGGCTTGGCCAGTTCCAGCGGCGCGGTCGGTGCGCTGTTGACGGTGTAGGTCTTGGCTCGTTGCAGTTCCTTGACCACGTTGCCCGGCTTGACCGCCGGTTCAACGTTGGCGAACGCCGGCGAGCCGGCCAGCAGCATCGCTGCGACCAACAGGCTGATCGAACCTTTCATCGCCTGGCTGTTCCTGAGGTAGCGGTTCATTTCGGGCACTCCCATGGCCATTCGCATCAGAAGCGCCAGATCACGTCGACAAAGGCGCGATGCATGTACGAGTCGACGTCTTTGCCGTAGGCATCGCCTGGCTTGAACACGCCGCCACGCAAGCGCACCAGCGCCGAGGGTTCGTCGATGGACTGGCTCAGTGCGGCCGGCAGCAGTCCTTGCTTGAAGTACTTGGTGACCACCAGGTCGACCTCCTGGCCCAGGTCCTTGTCGCCGTCACGCAGCGGCAGGGTCGAGGTGGAGAGGATGGCGCCGGTCACGTCGTCGGTGTTGTTCTGTACGGCGTTGATGCCGTTGCTGCCCACCGGCTTGTTGCCGTCCACACGCCAGAACTTGTGGTACACCAGGCTGGCGTCGTATTCATCGCGCAACTGCCAGGAGCCGAACAGGCTGGCGCTCTGGGTGTTGGCCATCTCGCCACGGAACGCCTCGCCGAAACGGTGGACACGCGAGCGGGTGCCGGTGAAGTTCGAGCGGTTGCTCTGCAGGCCGTTCTGTTGGTACTCGTCGCTGGCGCGGGCATAGGCTGCACCGACTTGCCATTGCGGATCGAGGCGCAGCCGGATACCCAAGTCAGTGGCCCAGCCGTTCAGGTCGTCGCTGCGCTTGGCTTGCGCAGGACGTGTGCCGTCGGCGTTGAGGGGATTGACGGTGTCGCTGTCGCCGGTCATGCCGGTAAGGCTGGCCCAGTAGTTGACGGTGTTGGTGTTGCGCCAGTTGTAGGCGTCGCTGTTGGCTTCCAGACCGAGCCAGGTCAAGTCGCCGTTCTGGGTCTTGTCCAGGGTGTCGGTGGGTTCGCCCGGGGTCGGGTAGTCGAGGCTGCCGTTGTCATGGGTGTGATGGGCACGGATACCGGCCCATTGACCTGGCATCCACTGGTAAGCCACATCGCCATAGACGTGCAGGCGGTCCTTGTCCTTGGGCGACAGTTCCTTGAGGTCGGTGCGATATTCGCTGAAACGTTCGGCGACGCCGAGGTTGGCCCGCAGCAACGTGGTGTCGAAGGTCCAGTTCAGGGCTTCGATGTTGGTGTCGCGCCATTGGCCGTCGTCGTTGCGCAGGCGCTGGCGCCCGAACTTCAACTGCTCGCCCGGATAAGGGGTGAGGCCGCTGTAGCCAATCCAGAACTCACGCATGGCCAGGTAATTTTTCTTGGCTTCGCGATCGCCGCTGTCAGTCTGCTGGGTGGTGCCATCGGACTGTTGCAGGGTGTCGGTCTCGATGACATCAGTGGAGGTTACGGCCTGGGCCATGGCGTAGGCGCTCCAGTTACCGCTTTCGCCATAGACCCAGGGACGCAGGTCCAGGCCCACCCCATTGACGTCGCCACCGCTCTGGGTGCCCAGGTCACGGTCGTCTTCGGATTGGCCGGTGATCTTCACTTCCAGGCCGAAATTCTTGCTTTCGGTCAGGGCCGCCAGGGTCGGGCAGGACCACATCAGTGCGAATGTCAGGCCAATTCCGGCCTGCACAAAAGGATTGAGCTTCAAAGGCTTCATAGTTGTTCCTCGCCGTTATCTTCTTTCAGGGCTTGCAGTTCCAGCGTATCGGGGCTCATGACGCCACGAATGGCCTGCTCTTGTTGTAGCAGGCGTTTGGCTTGGGCAAGCTGCTCCGGCGGTAGTTGTGCTTCGAGAGTCTGGGCAAGCTCGATGGCTTGCGGGGTGTTCTGGACCTTGGCCAACTGGCTGAACACATAGGCGTTGACCGGATTGGGCTTGGTACCCTTGCCTTGGGAAAACAATTGGGCAATGGCGAAGTCGGCGCTGTTCTGGCCGTTACGGGCGGCCTTGAGCAGATGGTCCAGGGCTTTTTGCGAATACACCCGGCCCAGGTAGCCTCGGCGATAGATCTGGCCAAGGTAGTAATCGGCGGCTACTTCGCGGCCGACGGCTTTCTGGAAATGTGCCTCGGCGACCTTGGCGTCGGCCGGTACCCATTTGCCTTCGTAGTACAGCTTGCCCAGCAACAGCTCGGCGCGAGGCTGGTCGGCGGCGCGGCCGTTTTCCAGGTATTGCATCATCTTGTCGACGTCGCCCAGTTCGGGAAAGTCGTAGAGCAACTGCGCCAGGCTGACCCAGGCAGCCGGGTAGCCGGGGGCGATGTCTTCGAGCAGGGACTGAGCGGTCTTCTCATCAGTCTTGCCCAGACTGGCATCGGCCAGGACACGGGCAACACTGTCCACTCGCTGGGCTGACACCACGCCACGACTGTGACCGGCCTGCATCTGCTTGAGCAGTTCGGCCTGCTGTTCCGGCTGGCCGCGTTTTTGGTAGACAGTGGCCAGTTCGACATAGCAGATATCGGTGGTGGCCAATGCGGCCTTGCAGACCTTCTCGACTTCGTCCAGGTGCTGATCGTAGGTGCCCTGGGTGCGATAGAGCAGAATCTGCGCCAGGCCCGCTTCCGGGTAGCCGGCGCTGCGCCACTGGCTGATCTGCTGTTGGGCGTTGATGTTCGGGAAGCTGTGGGGGTATTGCAGGTACAGCATTGCCAGCGGGATCAGGGTATTGCCTTCACCGCTGGCGAAGGCTTTTTTCAACAGGCCTTCGGCTTCGTGCTTTTCAGCCTCGGTGGAACCCGGTTTGGCCACCAGCAGGCGACCCAGGCGGGCCTGGGCCCGTGGCGAGATGTCAGCGGCGGCGCGGTAGGTGGCCTCGGCCTTTTTCATCTGCTCGGGGTCGCGGCTGTCCACCTGGATGTCGGCCAGACCCACCTGAGCCTCGCTGTAGCCAAGGTCGGCCAGTTGCTGATAGTTCTGCTGCGCCAGCGCCGTGTCACCACGCTTGAGGGCCTCATTGGCCAGGCGCTGGTCGGGCAGGCCGGCGCAACCGGCCAGGCTGACGGCCAGTGCAATGGCACACAGCGTCCCTTTGTGGGAGCGAGCCTGCTCGCGAAGCAGGCGCTGCGGTCCTTCAGATACATCGCTGCGATCCCATCGCGAGCAGGCTCGCTCCCACAGGGAGTGCAGCGCGTTGTTGTTTTGTGGAGTCGTCACGGGCAGTCCTCCGCTTACTTACCGACAGCCATGGCTTTGTCGATCAGCCAGTTCAGGTTCGGACCACGGTCGCTGTTGACTTCCACGGGACGACCGGCCAGGGCGCTGTCCAGAGGCTCGTCGGGCTTGATCAGCACACGGATATCCGACGACAGGTCTTCGCTTTTCAGGCTGGTGCTGCTGATGATCTTGCCGGTGCGGGTGACGTCTTCGCCGGCGACCTGGAAGTTCACCGAGGTGCCTGGACGCACTTCGCCGAACTGGCGATAGGAGAAGCGTGCTTCCACGTTGGCTTCGGTACCGCGCGGAACCAGTTGGAAGATCACGTCGCCCTTGCTGGCGTATTGACCGTTGGCGACCAATTGCTGGGCCACGATGCAATCGCAAGGGGAGGTCAGGGTGCCGGTCATCTGCTTGCCGAACAACTCTTCGACCTTGGCCGGTTGCAGTTGGTTGTCGTCCAGGTGGCCCTTGAGCACGTCGAGCATGCTGGTGCTGAAGGTCGCTAGCGGGGCGCCTTTGGCGGCCACGCCGTCAGGCTTGACCAGGCTCTGCACGGTGCCGTCGCGCGGCATGGTGATCGCCATGCCCGGTACGTTCACCAGGCCTGCCTGGGCGTGGCTGACGAAGTACATGCCGTACACCGACTTGAAGATGAACCCGAATGCTGCCAGGCCGACGATGAACACGCCCAGGCTGAAGGTCACGGCCCGCAGGCGACCCAGGGCGCTCATGCCGCTGCTTTCATCCTTCTGCTTGCGCGCCTTGGTGAAGTTGTCGCGTTGCAGGGTCGCCAGCACATCGCCGACGCCGACGATGTCGCCGGCCAGATGCGAGGTGATGATATGACGCAGTGTCGAGATATCCCGAGGTTCCAGGTTCTGGAACTGGCAACCGGTGCGGCCGGTCTGGCGCTCGTGGGAGCGGATCTGCAATTCCACGTCCATGGCCAGGCCAAGGTTGTCGATGACGAATTGCAGGCGACCCTTGTAGGCCTCACCCACCTTGAGCGGCATCTGGCCGGCGTTGAAGCTCAGGCCGCCGGCGGACAGGTCCAGGACCTTGACTTCCATGGGGGTGCGGTCGGGACCGAAGAAGCGCAGCTTGGCCGGGATTTTCACCCGGGCGTGTTGGCGCTGGGCTTCGGATTCATGCACTACGTTGACATTCACGGCGGTGTTCATAGGGGCGATTTCCTAGTTAATTCAGGCGAGTTCGGTCAGACCATCGTCAACAGCACGGCGACGAAAATACTGCCGGCAGAGAAGGTCATGGTCCGAGACGACCAGGTGTTGAACCAACGTTGAAAGCTGGCGAGATCACGGGTAAGAGAAGTGGGCTGTCGGGTCCAGGACTGCTGATCGAGGCGGAAAAACACATAGATCTTCACCATCGCGCCGACGATCTGGTTGTAATAGAGAATCGCCGGGTAAGCGGGGCCGATCCGGTGTCCGGAGCACGACAGCAACAGGGTCAGGATCAATCGGGTGATGCCGATCCACAGCAGGTACACCAGGATGAACGCGGTGCCGTACTTGAAGCTGGCAATCAGCGCCACCGTCAGGCCCAGCAGCGAAGTCCACATCGACACTCGCTGGTCGAACAGCACCACCGAGGTAAACAGGCCCAGACGTTTCAAGCCCAGCCCCAGTGCCCGGGAGTTCTGCCGCAGATTGTTGCCGTACCAGCGGAACATCAGCTTGCGACTGGCCTTGATGAAGCTTTTTTCCGGCGGGTGTTCAACGGTGTTGATCGCTGCATCGGGTACGTAGAAAGTGTCGTAGCCCAGGCGCATCAGGCTGAACCAACTCGACTTGTCATCACCGGTAAGGAACTTGAAGCGACCCAGGCGCCAGTGTTGCAGCGAGTCGCTTTCCACGTCGGCGATGAAGTCCGGGTTGGTTACCACGGTGGCGCGGAACACCGACATGCGACCGGTCATGGTCAGTACGCGCTTGGACAGGGCCATGGAGCACATGTTGATGTGACGCTGGGCGAAACGCAGCTTGTGCCACTCGGCCATGATGTAACCGCCACGCACTTCGCAGAACTCGTTGGTGGTCAGGCCGCCGACGTTGCCGAACAGCTGGAACCACGGCACGGTCTTGCGCACGACGCCTTCGGCGAGCACGGTGTCGCCATCGATCACGGCGACCACGGCGCGATCATCCGGCAGGTGGCGGGAGATGGCGCGGAAACCGTAGGCCAAGCCATCACGCTTGCCGGTGCCCGGGATGCGCACGAAGTCCAGCTTGACCCGCTCAGGCGGGTTCATGCGGGCCCAGAGGCTCTTGACCAGCAGTTCGTCGGACATTTCCACGATGGAGCAGACCACGGTGGTGGGCAGCCCGCATTCGATGGCCTCGCGAATCACCGAACCGTACACCTGGGCAGTGGTCAGCGCGTCGATCCGGAAGCTGGTGACCATCAGGTACACGTGGGACGGATCCGCCGCCTTGCCCAACTTGCGGACCTTGCGGCGCAGGTGTGGGTAGACGATGTACAGGAAGATCATGCCGCGCACGAAATGCGTTGCTCCCATGGAGTAACGCCAGATGCCCACGGCGCCGATCAGGAAGATGAAATCCTTGGATTCGGAGTCGAACGTGGACGTGGGCAGCGCCATGGCGATGCCCATCAATAAACTCAAGTAAAACAGCCAACCGGCGGCCTGAAGCAGGCCGTGCTTTAGCCTGTGCATAATCTGCATCCGTCTCTATCTCGGGCGGGCCTTGTGGGCGGCCCGATGGGTTAAGGCAGGCGAAAGGCCGGCCGGGGCATGCCCCGGCCGGCAAACAGACTTACCAGCAGATGCCTTCGGTCCGGCCACTCGGGTTGGTGGCCTTGGACATGAAGCCGACCAGGTCGATGACCTGCTTGCCTTCCGGTACGTTTTCGGTCAGCGCGCGGAACTTCTCGTCGCGGTTGCCGAGGATGATGATGTCGGAGTTGTCGATGACCGAGTCGAAGTCGGAGTTGAGCAAGGACGAGACGTGAGGAATCTTCGACTCGATGTAGTCCTTGTTCGCGCCGTGGACACGGGCGTATTCGACGTTGCTGTCGTAGATGCGCAGGTCGTAGCCCTTGCCAATCAGCATCTCCGCCAGTTCTACCAGTGGGCTTTCGCGCAGGTCGTCGGTACCGGCCTTGAAGCTCAGGCCCAGCAGGGCGACTTTGCGTTTTTCGTGGCTGGAGACGATGTCGAAGGCGTTCTGCACCTGGGATTCGTTGCTGCGCATCAGCGAGTTGAGCAGCGGCGCCTCTACGTCCAGGGAGCTGGCGCGATAGGTCAGGGCGCGTACGTCCTTGGGCAGGCACGAGCCACCGAAGGCGAAACCTGGGCGCATGTAGTACTGGGACAGATTCAGGGCCTTGTCCTGGCACACCACGTCCATTACTTCACGGCCATCGACGCCCACCGCCTTGGCGATGTTGCCGATCTCGTTGGCGAAGGTCACCTTGGTGGCGTGCCACACGTTGCAGGTGTACTTGATCATCTCGGCGACTGCGATGTCCTTGCGGATGATCGGCGCATCGAGTTCTTCGTACAGCGATTGCAGAACGTCGCCGGAGGCCTTGTCGAACTCGCCGATGACGGTCATCGGTGGCTGGTCGTAGTCCTTGATCGCGGTGCTTTCACGCAGGAATTCAGGGTTGACCGCGACGCCGAAATCGACACCGGCCTTTTTGCCGGAGCAGTCTTCGAGGATCGGGATGACAACGTTTGCCACGGTGCCTGGCAATACGGTGCTGCGCACCACGATGGTGTGGCGGGTGGTCTTTTCGCGCAGGACAAAACCGATCTCGCGGCAGACGGCCTCGATGTAGTTCAGTTCCAGATCACCGTTCTTTTTGCTCGGTGTACCGACGCAAATCATCGACAGGTCTGTATCGCGAATGGCTTCCGCGAAGTTGGTCGTACCACGCAGGCGAGCTGTTTGAATGCCTTGAGCCAGCAACTCCCCAAGACCCGGTTCAACAATAGGCGATTTGCCGGCGTTGATCATATCGATCTTGTCTTTGGCGACATCCACGCCAACCACATCATGGCCCCGTGCAGACAGGCAACCGGCACATACTGCACCGACGTAACCCAAACCAAATATGCTAATGCGCATCGCATTTACCTCTGTTTTTCACGCCATTAAATGGCCGGAGTTAATAGTGTTCAGCGGTCATAGTGCACTCGGAAGTGTGGAATGCAGGCGCCACAGTGCCGTGTGCAGGCATACTAAGTTCCGAGTGTCTAAATAATTGCACTCAAGTTGTGCGCAGTGCGGCCTTCTTGTTATGACCTGCCCTGTTATGCAGCCAGTCCTCGTTATCCAGAACATTCGTGCAAAGGTCGTTCACTTCTGATTTCTGGCAAAAAGCCCACAAAATCAGAAGCTTGTGTGCTCAGGTGAGCACGTTGTAGGGGCGCAGCCTTGGCCTTGTAGGGGATAGTGATGCTGCCTTATCTCCTGTCCTTTTCATCTTGGGTCTATAAGGGCGACCGTTTCGCTTAGTTGCTGTGACAACTTGGTTACTTTGGTCGACGTCCTTTGTAAGTTATCTCGTACACGCTCGGCGAGAATCGTTACGGGTGGTATGAGCCGTGCATTTGGACATAGTTCCAGTCCGCTCATCGCGATTTCTGAAATTTTTTGAAATATGAGTCGAGATGGCACTGCTTTCATATTGATAGCACTTGCGATTTCGCCCTTTAGTTACGGGGAGTTAAGAGGCCTAGATACTTTTTTGCCACTACTGTTGAAAATTTTCTGTGCCACTACGGAAAAAACTGACAATTGTCGAGTGAAAGAATAGTTAGCCCAGGACGGGCTTTAAATATTGACGCCAATAAAGTGGCGATTCGAATGGGGAAGTACAATGACCTGCGTGGGGCTGATCGAGGCCCCTGATCAGGGGCCCGGAGGCAGTGCTGCGTTATTGTGGGGCGTGGTCGCGCAGGAAAATCAGTCTCTGCGGTGAGGACTGTTCGGCGCTGTAACGATAGCCTTGCACGTCGAACTGTTTGAGCAGTGCCGGATCGTTGATGCGCTCCTGGATGACAAACCGGCTCATCAAGCCGCGGGCTTTTTTAGCGTAGAAACTGATGATCTTGTACTGGCCGTTCTTCAGGTCCTTGAATTCGGTATCGATGATGCGCGCGTTCAAGGCACTGCGTTTGACCGCCGAGAAGTACTCGTTGGAAGCCAGGTTCAACAGCACGTCATCGCCTTGGTCGGCCAGGGCTTCGTTCAGCCATTCACTGATACGGCTGCCCCAGAATGCATAGAGATCCTTGCCCCGGGCATTCGCCAACCTGGTGCCCATTTCCAGACGATAGGGCTGCATCAGGTCCAGCGGCCGCAGCAGGCCGTAAAGACCGGAGAGCATGCGCAGATGCCGTTGGGCCTGGTCGAAGTCGGCTTCGCTGAAGCTCTGTGCATCCAGGCCCGTATACACGTCACCCTTGAAGGCCAGTAAGGCCTGCTTTGCATTGGCCGGGCTGAACGCCGGGGTCCAGCTGCCGAATCGCGCAGCATTGAGGCCGCCGATCTTGTCGGAGACGTGCATCAATTCGCTGATCTGTGTCGGCGAGAATTCACGCAATTGCTCGACCAGTTCCTGGGAATGGTCCAGGTACTGTGGCAGGGTAAAGCGTTCGGTGGCCGGCGGCGTTTCGTAATCGAGGGTCTTGGCGGGGGAAATCACCATCAGCATGAATCGTCTCCTTCTAAGGGTGCGGCGATTCTAGGGGGTTGTCCGGGTGGACTCCAGCTATCGGGGTAATAGGTGATCGGTGGTGGCCCTAGAGCGAATGCGGCGTAGGAGCTGCCGAGTGCAACGAGGCTGCGATCTTCCCCTGTCCATTGAGTCGAGAGCGAACGATAAAGATCAAAAGATCGCAGGCTTCGCCAGCTCCTACAGGGTTCCGGGTTCAGAGTTCCGGTGTCGCTGAATTCCCTTGCCACACAAAGCTCCCGGGCCTTGCTTCCATTCGGATCAGCTATGATGCCGCGCGGGTTTCGTTATGGAGACATCCCTTTTGCGTATCGTGCTTGTGTTATCGGTCTGGCTCTTGAGCCTCACTGCCATTGCCGCGCCCAACGACATCGCCACCCTGGACCGCAGCACCTGGCCGGAACAACTCACCAGCCCGACCCTGTTCGACGTCGCTTCGCGGGCCGAGATCCTGATGTTCGCCCGGGTGTTGTTGGATACCGATGCCATGGACGAAATCGCTCTCAAGCAGTACCTGGGACTGCGCTCGGTGAACATGGCGGCGATCACCGCCCTGCGTACCCGGTTGTGGCAGAGATTACTGACCAGCTACAACTTCGCCCAGCAGAGCTGTGACCAGGACGCTTCTTTCTGCTACCTGGTGGAGAACATGGCGACCTTGCGTGAGGAGGCGCGCCGATTCCACCTTGATGAAGACTCGTTCTATTTCAAATGGGCCGGGCCGAGCGAGATTTTTCATACCCAGTACCGGGATGAGTTGCTGCGAAAAGCCGCGCTTTTTCCGCAAACCACCAGCGAAATCGAACGTTTCGGTGATTACGAGCGCAACGGCGAGGACATGCCTGACCGGCTGTTCCTGCTGACCTTCGACAGTGGTGCCAACGTTGTGCCAGACAACACCGGGTGGCTGACGGATTACTTGCGCAAGTCGAACATGAACGGCACCTTTTTCGTGCTGGGCAAGGACATCCAGGCGCGGCTGGTGGAGGAGTCCGCCAACGACCTCCAGTCGTTGTATTCAGAACAGTGCGTGGGTGTTCAGGGCTGGGAGTTCCGCTCCCATAGCTATTGGAGGGACTGGCAGGATTCGATACGGCGCAGCGTCGATCTGGTCAAGAGCAAGCTGCCAGAGAATTATGTGCCGCTGTTCCGTCCCCCCCAGGGCCAGCGACGTGGCGATGCTGAAGCATTTTTCAGGCAACAGGGCCTGCAAGTGGCATTGTGGGATATCGATCCCCAGGATGGCAGCAATCGGCTCAAGCCCGAGCAGAGTGCCCAGCGCGCGCTGACCTTGATGCTGCTGTGGCGCCACGGAGTGATCAACTTCAACGCCAAGCAGGACGCGGTGAAGACAGCAATGCCCTGGCTCGTCACGCAGACGGCGCAAAGTGGAATCGGTTGGGAGGATTGTCAGGAGGCCTTTCGCTGAAACCGCAAAGGCCCGGAAATACTGGGGAAAAGGAAAAAAAGCGGTGCGCATTCATGACGACCCGACTTCCGACTTTAACGGCGTAGCGGCGGTACGCCAAGGGCTTTTCGTCACTCTGAAAAATAAACTTCAAAAAAGCGTCAAAGTGCTTTTTCCTGTCATGGGTTTTGGAGTATCAAGAAGTCAGACCGCCGAAACCTGCAACACAGGTGGCGTCTTCCAAGACCCAGTTTGTGTGCAGTTCACCTGAATCCTCGCGGGTGAATTCGGTGGCTACCTCGAGGCGCAGCACTGTCATGGTATTGCGTCGAATGGCCCCCACAAAGGTGACCGAGTATGGATGACCACGGACGTAGCCCTTCCTCCAACCAGCCAATCCTCTATGTACTCGATACCAACGTATTGATCCACGATCCAAACGCACTGCTGAATTTCGAAGAACACCACGTTGCCATTCCGATGACCGTGCTCGAGGAGCTGGATAAGCTCAAGAGCGGCCATCACAGCGTCGCGGCCGAATGCCGGCAGGCGATCCGCCTGATCGACAAGACCCTGGGGGATGCGTCTCCCGAAGATGTCGAGCTGGGTGTGCCGATCCAGCGTGGCAAAGGCGGCCCCAAGGGCCTGCTCTCGATCCTGATGAGCAAGCGCACCGAACCCAACCTTGTACTGCCCGAACACCTGAACGACAACATCATCATCAACCAGTTGATCGACCTGCACGCGCGCAACCAGGATCGTGCTGTGGTGCTGGTGACCAAAGACATCAACATGCGTCTCAAGGCCCGAGCCTGCGGGATTGCAGCGGAGGATTACAGCACCGACCAATTGGTCGACGACGTGTCGCTGTTGCCCAACGGCTACCACACCATGACCGGCTCCTTCTGGGACCGTGTGAGCAAGGTCGATACCCGCCAGGACCATGGTCGCACCTGGCACCAGGTGCAACTGATCGACAACCTGCCGGCGGTGCACATCAATGAGTTCATCATCGACGAACAAGGGTTTGTCGGCTGGATCAAGGAGATCGAAGAGGACAAGCTGCTGATTCTCGATTTGCATCAGGAGCCCTTGCTGCATCAGGAAGCCTGGGGCCTGAAGCCCCGTGACATCTACCAGAGCCTGGCCCTGTTCGCCTTGCTCGACCCGGATATCCACCTGGTCAACCTGTCCGGCGCGGCCGGTTCCGGCAAGACCATCCTGGCCTTGGCTGCCGCCATCGAGCAGACCATGGTCAGCAAGCGTTACCGGCGCATTATCGCCACACGCAGCGTGCAGGGCCTGGACCAGGAAATCGGCTTCCTGCCCGGCACCGAAGCGGAAAAGATGGAGCCCTGGCTGGGGGCCATTACCGACAACCTCGAAGCCTTGCATATGGATGACGAGAGCACCCATGGCAGCGTCGACTACATCCTCAGCAAGGTGCCGTTGCAGTTCAAATCCCTCAACTACATCCGGGGCCGCAGCTTCCAGCAGAGCCTGATCCTGATCGACGAATGCCAGAACCTCACCCCGCACCAGATGAAAACCATCATCACCCGTGCCGGCGCCGGTTCCAAAGTGGTGTGCCTGGGTAACCTGGCGCAGATCGATACCCCTTACCTGTCCGCGACCAGTTCCGGGCTGACCTACCTGACCGAACGCTTCAAGGACTTCCCCAACGGGGTCCACATCACGCTGCAGGGCGTACCGCGCTCGATCCTGGCCGAATACGCCGAATCCCATCTGTAACCCTTGATGAAGCCGGGCGACCTTGTGGTCGCCCGGTTCCTGAACACGACAAATAACCCTGTGAGCGAGCCTGCTGTGGGAGCAAGGCTTGCTCGCGATAAAGACACCGCGATTTCTGACAGACCGCATCAACTTCATCGCGGGCAAGCCTTGCTCCCACAGCAAGCTCTACTTCAGCGAGTTCAGCGAGCCGGCTCTCATAGGAAAGAGCAGGTGCGACAATCAGGCGTGCCGGAATTTGACTCACGGGTTTACAATCGACGCTCCTGATCAGGAGTAACCTCGTGCTGACCCATCTCGATTCCCAAGGTCGCGCCAACATGGTCGACGTGACCGACAAGGCCGTGACGTTCCGTGAGGCCACCGCCGAAGCTTTTGTGCGTATGTTGCCTGCTACGCTGCAGATGATCGTCAGCGGCGGTCACCCCAAGGGCGATGTGTTCGCCGTCGCACGCATTGCCGGCATCCAGGCGGCGAAAAAAACCAGCGATCTGATTCCGCTCTGTCATCCGCTGATGCTCACCGGCGTCAAGGTCGAGCTCAATGCCGAAGGGGAGGATCGGGTGCGCATCGTTGCCCGTTGCAAGCTCTCGGGACAGACAGGGGTGGAGATGGAAGCCCTGACCGCCGCCAGTGTCGCCGCGCTGACCATCTATGACATGTGCAAGGCCGTGGACCGGGGCATGACCATTGAAGGGGTGCGGGTGCTGGAAAAGCTCGGCGGCAAGAGTGGTCATTTCCAGGCGGACGCGTCATGAAAATCCATGTGAAGTTCTTTGCCCGTTACCGCGAGGCCGTGGGCATGGACGCTTTGAGCGTCGATGGTAAATTCACTAAGGTCGACGACGTTCGCGCGCTGTTGGCGGATCGCCAGGGCTTCGACGTGTTGAGCGAGCAGAACCTGATGTGCGCCCGCAACGAAGAGTTGTGCCAGCTTGATGAACCGCTGGTGGATGGTGACGAAGTCGCGTTCTTCCCCACGGTGACCGGAGGCTGACTCATGGCGATTCGTGTACAGGCCGACCCGTTCGATCCGGGTGCCGAAGTCAACGCAATGCACGCGGCCAATGTCGGCGTGGGCGCGGTGGTGAGTTTTGTCGGCTACGTGCGGGACTTCAATGACGGCCTGGATGTGTCCGGGATGTTCCTGGAGCACTACCCGGGCATGACCGAGAAAGCCCTGGGCAAGATTGCCGTCGAGGCGCAGCAGCGCTGGCCACTGCTGAAGCTGGAAGTGCTGCACCGCATCGGTGCCCTGGAACCGGGCGAGCCCATCGTTTTCGTCGCGGCCGCCAGCGCCCATCGCCAGGCGGCATTCGACGCCTGCGCCTTTGTCATGGACTACCTCAAGACCCGTGCTCCGTTCTGGAAAAAGGAGAACACCGCGGATGGCCCGCGCTGGGTCGAGGGGCGGGACAGTGATCATGCGGCGGCGGATCGCTGGAAACAGTAGACCTTTCTTCGTTAGCTGATAGTCCGCCATCGCGAGCAGGCTCGCTTCCACATCGGATCTGTGCAGCCGCTCCTTTGTGGGAGCGAGCCTGCTCGCGATGGGGCCATCAGCTTTCCATCATTTCTTCAATTGACGATGTGTACATTAAAGTCCAGTATGGATTTATAAGTACATAATTAGTCACGCCTGTTTTTTCTCTGCCAAACCAACAACAACCCGCGAGAGAACAATCATGAAGAAATTCCCCCTTGTCACTGGCCTGGCCCTGAGCCTGCTGGCCTCCGGCAGCCTGTTCGCCGCAGAGAAGACCCTGCGCATCGGCATCGAAGCGGCCTATCCGCCATTTGCTTCCAAGACCTCGGAAGGGAAGATCGAGGGTTTCGACTACGACATCGGCAATGCGTTGTGCATGCAGATGAAGGTCAAGTGCGAATGGGTCGAAGGTGAGTTCGACGGACTGATTCCGTCGTTGAAGGTGAAGAAGATCGACATGGCGCTGTCGTCCATGACCATAACCGAGGAACGCAAGAAGTCGGTGGATTTCACCCACAAGTACTACTTCACTTCTTCGCGGCTGGTCATGAAGGAGGGGGCCGTGGTGGATGACCAGTACGCCAGCCTGAAGGGCAAGACCGTGGGTGTGCAGCGTGCGACCACCACCGACCGCTACGCCACCGAAGTCCTCGAACCCAAAGGCGTGATCGTCAAGCGCTACAGCAACAACGAAGAAATCTACATGGACCTGGCATCCGGCCGCCTGGACGCGATTTTTGCCGACACCATCCCGCTGGAGGATTTCCTGTCGATGCCCCGGGGCAAGGGCTACGGGTTTGTCGGTCCTGAACTCAAGGACCCGAAATATGTTGGGGAAGGAGCTGGTATTGCGGTGCGCAAAGGCAATACCCAGTTGGTGGCGGATCTGAACAAGGCCATCGACGGCATTCGGGCCAACGGTGAATATCAGAAGATTCAGGCCAAGTATTTCAAGTCGGATATCTATGGTGACTGAATGATTGCCATCGCGAGCAGGCTCGCTCCCACATTTTGATCCGTGCGAACCTGTGGGAGCGAGCCTGCTCGCGATGGCGTCAGTCCAGGCGACGCAACCTCAGCCCTTCAATTCCTTCAAGTGTTTGTACACCGTCGCCCGCCCCATGTTCAGCACATTGGCGACGTAGTTGGAGGCGCTCTTGCCCTTGAAGGCGCCTTCGGCGTGCAGCGCCAGCACCAGTTCGCGTTTATGGTCGCGGGTCAGCAGGTTCAGGCTCAATTGGCGCTCGCGCATCCAGGCATGCAGGAAGGTGTTGATGCGCTCCTGCCAGTCATCGCGAAACAGGGAGTCCGGCTGTGGAATCAACTTGCCCGGCGACAGGAACAGGTCCAGCGCGGCCTTGGCATTTTCAAACAGTGAAATATTCAGGTTGATGCACAGCACTGCCAGCGGCCGACCTTCGACATCGCGCAGGACGCTGCTGAGGCTGCGGATCTTCTGGCCGTCCCAGTTCAGTTTTTCATACGGACCGATGTTCCGTTCGCTGACGTCCTCGCTGAGCATGTCCTCCAGGGACGAGTCATCACCGATCTCGCGCTTGGAGAGGTTGTTGGCGATGTAGTCGACTTTCTGTGTGCGCAGGTCGTGCAGCACCACTTCGGCGTGAGGGTAGAACAGCGTGGCGATGGCGTCGGCGATGGTGTGGAAATTGTCCATTGCCGGATCGGGTTGCGGGGCAGTCATGACAGGGCTCCAGGCAGCGTCGGCGCCCCGTGAAGCAGGGGCGCAGGGAGTGTGCCGCAATCGTGACGATGCGTCACCTTCCAGGAAGGTCAGTCAAGTCGCTCCGGCGACAGCATTGCACTGTTCAGGCCGAAGCGAGCCAGGGCTTCGGGCAGTGGTTCGCCGCGTACCAGCGCTGCGCTGGCCTGGCCCATCGCCGGAGAGGTCTGGATGCCATAGCCGCCCTGGGCGGCGACCCAGAAGAATCCGGGTAACTGTGGGTCGAAACCGGACACCAGATCACCGTCGTTGACAAAGCTGCGCAACCCGGCCCAAGTGCGGGTCGGGCGGCGAATGCTCAGGGTGGTGGCTTCTTCGATCTGGTAGATCCCCAGGGCGATATCCAGTTCTTCCGGTTGTACATCATGTGGCTCCACCGGATCGGCATTGGCCGGCGAACCCAGGAGCATGCCGGCATCCGGCTTCATGTAGAAAGATTCGTCGAGGCTCACCAGCATCGGCCAGTCATGGGTGTCCAGGCCTTCGGGGCCGGCGAAGATGAAAGCCGCGCGCCGCTTGGGTTGCAGGCCCAGCGTCCGGGCGCCGGCCAGTTGCGCAACCTGGTCGGCCCAGGCACCGGCCGCGTTGATCAGAATCGGCGCGGTGAAGGTCCGGTTGGCCGTTCGCACCTGCCACTGTCCATGGTTGTCGCGAATCAGGTCCAGGACCTCGCTGTCGGTATGCACTTCACCGTCGTTGCGGCGGATACCGCGCAGGTAGCCCTGGTGCAGCGCATCCGTGTCGATGTCGGCGGCCGTGGGGTCATAGATGGCCCCGTGGACTTTTTCCCGGCGAAGGATCGGCACCCGCACGCAGGCTTCTTCGGCGCTGAGCAACTGCATCTGCGGTACGGTGGCCTTGGCGCTGAGGTATTGATTGTTCAACTCGGCCGGATCACCGGTGAAGTCCACAGTCATTTCGCCTCGGGGCGTGAGCAGGGGATGTTCGCAGAAGCCGGCCGGCGGTGTGTCGAAGAAATCGCGGCTGGCCTGGGTCAATGCCCGTACCTGCGGGGTGCCATAGGCGGCGGTGTACAGCGCCGCCGAACGGCCGGTGGAGTGATAGGCCGGATGGGATTCGCGTTCGAGCACAATGACTCGGCCGTGGGGGGCCAGCCAGTAGCCGGTGGAGGCACCGGCAATGCCGCCGCCGATGATGATGAAATCTGCTGAGGTCATGAAACTCTCCTGTGAAGCGCGATCCCGAGGTATACGCAGATCCCTGTGGGAGCGTGCCTGTGTGGGAGCCGAGCTTGCTCGCGATGAAGACGCCTCGATCCATTGACCGTGTTTTCGTTCATCGCGAGCAAGCTCGGCTCCCACAGGCTCGCTCCCGCAGGGGAGTGTGGTGTATCAGTTGCGGAGTTGGTAAAGCGCATTCGCCAACGCCACATCTTCCAGCCCCAGGCCGATGGAGCGGAAGAAAACGTGGCGCTCAAGAGTCGGTCGCGCAACCTGTCCGCTGAGCAATCCAGGCAAGTCACCGATGATGCTCGACGGCTCCCAGCCATGCTGTTCGGCAGCGATCAGCATCTCGCCTGCCGAACCTGGGGTGGTCTGACGATAGTCGCAGTACACGTCCATATCATTGAGGCTGTTGGGTGGCACTTCATGGGCGCGTGGCGCGTTGGTGCTGATTGAGGTGATCAGCGCCGGTTTGTCCAGCATCTTCGGTTCGAGCACTGTTTTGGCGGACGAGGTGCAGAGCATCACCACGTCGGCGTCATGCACCGCCGCCGCAAGGCTGTCGGTAATCTCCAGGCGCGAATCCAGGCCGGTGATCAGTGCACGATCCTGTGCCGTCTTGCTCTGTAGGCCCGGCGAGTAGAGGCTGATGTTATTCCAGTCCCGCAAACCCTTGGCGTAATGCACATGCGCCCGCGCTACCGCACCGCTGCCGATAACGGCGAGGCGCCGGGACTGGGGGTGGGCGAGGGCATCGACGGCGACGGCCGTGGTGGCTGCGGTGCGAGCAGTCGTCAGTTCGGCGGCATCGCACAACAACAGCGGCTGACCGGTGCGCATCGACATCAGCAAGGTCCAGGCGGTGACCAGCGGACCCTGCTCGCGCACGATGTAGGGTGAGGTCTTGATGCCATAGACCTGATCCTCAGCCAGCACGCCCAGATAATTGATGAAGTCCCCGGCGCCCTGGGGAAATTCTACCCATTGCTGGGCCGGCTGCACCGCCTGTCCGGTCGCCAGGTCGCGAAACAGTTTGCGCAGGATTTGCGGCACATCGATTTGCCCAAGCAGTGCGCGAGCCTGGGCTTGGGTCATCACATGAGGCGTACTGGACATCGGGACTCCGGACGGTGTCATTTAAACTAATTTGTCTATTATGGACTTTTAGTTTATTCGAGCAATATCCCGGGCAAAAAAAAACGCAGCCATCGAGGGCTGCGCTTTCGGGGGGGCGGCGACTGTCAGTGACGTTTACGCTCAACTGGCCGCAGCAGGTGGGTTGGCGGCATTTCGCAGCTGATCTTGCGGCCCAGCAGCGCCTCGATGGACGGCAACTGATAAGAGTCGTCTTCGCCGGCGAAGCTGATGGACACGCCCTCGGCACCTGCACGGCCGGTACGGCCGATGCGGTGCACGTAGTCGTCCGGCACTTCGGGCAGGGTGAAGTTGATCACATGGCTGATGCCGTCAATGTGAATACCGCGACCGGCCACATCGGTTGCCACCAGCACGCGAATCTTGCCTTCGCGAAAGCCTTCGAGCGTCTTGATGCGCTTGTGCTGGGGCACATCGCCTGACAACTGGGCCGCATTGACGCCGTCGCGCACCAGGCGTTCTTCGATGCGCCGTACTTCGTCCTTGCGGTTGGCGAACACCATCACCCGTTCCCAGCCGTTGTCATTGACCAGGTTGTAGAGCAGCTTGTACTTGTCGGCACCGGCTACGGCGTAGATATGTTGTTCGACGTTTTCACTGGCGACGTTCTCGGCTTCGATCTCGACGACGGCCGGATCGGTGGTCCATTGTCGGGCCAGGTTCATTACGTCCTCGGTGAAGGTGGCGGAGAACAGCAGGGTCTGGCGTTCGCTTTTCGGCGGAGTCTGGCGAATGATCTGGCGCACTTGCGGGATGAAACCCATGTCGAGCATGCGGTCGGCCTCGTCCAGCACCATGACCTCAACCATATCCAGGTGCACGTCGCCGCGCTGGTTGAAGTCCAGCAGGCGGCCGGGTGTAGCCACCAGGATGTCGCAATGGCGGGCTTCGAGGTGTTTGAGCTGCTTGTCGAAGTCCATGCCGCCGACGAACGTCATGACATTAAGGCCGGTGTATTTGGTCAGGTCGGCGGCGTCCTTGGCGATCTGCACAACCAGCTCGCGGGTAGGCGCGATGATCAGTGCCCTCGGCTCGCCCATGTAGCGCTCTTTGGGCGGTGGGGTCTGCAGCAGCTGGGTGATGATGGAGATCAGAAACGCGGCGGTCTTGCCGGTACCGGTCTGGGCGCGACCGATAGCGTCCTTGCCGGCGAGGGTGTAACCCAGAACCTGAGCCTGGATCGGCGTGCAATACGGGAACCCCAGGTCCTGGATGGCGTGCATCAGTTCCGGGGCCAGCTTGAAATCGTGGAAGCGGGTCTTGCCTTCCTGGGGCTCTACGACGAAGTCCTCGAGCTTCCAGGCGACGACCGGAGGTTTCTGTGCACGTTCGCGGCGCGGCTTGGGGGCTTCATTGCGCGGCTTGTCCGGCGCAGGAGCGGAGGCAGGCGAGGTCACCGGCTCTTTTTTCGTCTGCGCAACAGGTGCGGGGTGGCGCGATTGTTGTGGCGCTTCGGTACGGCTCGGGCCTTGGGCAGGGGCGCTGGGGCCAGGCGCGAGCTGCTCGGCCTCGCTCTTACCGAACATCTTCTTGAGTGCTTTGAGCACGGTCATCTCATCGATTGGTTAAGGAATGTACGCCGGCCAGTGTAATGCAAGAAACGGGCGCGGCGTAGTGTGTTCGTCAAAGGCCTGACGTGGCGATTCAGCGCAACCGTTCTGCCAGCCAGGTGCCGATGTCGCGAATCTCCTCGGGTAACACTTCGTGGCCCATTGGGTATTCCTGCCATGTCACGGTGACACCATGCTGCTTTAAATACTCTTTTGCAGTCCGGCCCATGGGATTGAGTACCACTTCGTCGTATTGCCCGTGCAGCGCCAGGACCGGAATGCGCTGCTGGCTGGCGGATAATTGCAGTTCGTCACCGAACGTCGGCGCATAGGTCGACAGCGCGATCACACCACCCAACGGCCCCTGCCACTTCACGAAAGCCGTGTGATAGACCACCGCACCGCCTTGGGAAAAGCCGGCCAGGAAAATCCGCGAAGCGTCTATTCCGCTGGCTCGCTGGCTTTCGATCAAGTCCATGACCCGTTTTGCCGACACCTCAAGTTGCTGCTCGTCAATGGCGCGCGCCGGGCTCAATGCACGGATGTCATACCAACTGGGCATGGCGTAACCGCCGTTGATCGTTACTGGCTGGGTCGGTGCCTGGGGTAGAACGAAACGCGTGGAGTGCAGGCTTTGCTGCAACATTTCGGCTACCGGCAGAAAGTCGTAACGATCGGCGCCCAGGCCGTGAAGCCATATAACACATGCGTTTGCGGTGCTATTTGGCTCAAGAATCAGGGGGTCGGTCATGGCTGTGCTCCAAATCTGTGCGGGCGCGCTCAATCAGTGCGTGATTACGGTGCGTGCCCGGTTCCTCAGTTAATTAGATGTCGCAAAATTACAACTTTATGTCTTGACGTATTTCTCAAAGGCCCAGCGCGGCGGTCTGGTACGGGCTTTGCTTTGAGGATACTCGAGTGATGAATCTTACGCTGCGCGGTAACACTATCAGCTCGACGCGACGCATGGGATATCAGAAATCCGGTGATGGATGTTCGCCAATAGCCGCTACGGGCTTCGCGAACGTGAAGGGCTACAGCCCGTTCGGCCGATTGGTGAGAAGTGGGTATGGCCGCCAATAGTGCACCGTCCTCATTAATAGACTCATAGCGAAGGTCCAGACGTCGGTTGACCCTAAAAAAAGCCAACAAGGGTCGGCAATGCCCCAAAAGGGTGCGACAGGACTCAAGCTCCGACACAACAAGAGCAAAACTGGAGGTTTGAATGAAGTTACTGAAATCCACCCTGGCTGTCGTGACCGCAGCTGCTGTGCTCGGCGTCAGCGGGTTCGCGCAAGCGGGTGCAACCCTGGACGCAGTGCAGAAGAAAGGTTTTGTACAGTGCGGCGTAAGTGATGGTCTGCCGGGTTTCTCGGTGCCTGATTCGACCGGCAAGATCGTCGGTATCGACGCTGACTTCTGCCGTGCCGTTGCCGCCGCGGTATTCGGCGATGCGACCAAGGTCAAGTTCAGCCAGTTGAACGCCAAGGAGCGCTTCACTGCGCTGCAGTCCGGCGAAATCGATGTGCTCTCGCGCAACACCACCATGACCAGTTCCCGTGACGCGGGCATGGGCCTGAAGTTTCCGGGCTTCATCACCTACTACGACGGCATCGGTTTCCTGGTAAACAACAAGCTGGGTGTCAAGAGCGCCAAGGAACTGGACGGCGCGACCATCTGCATCCAGGCCGGTACCACTACCGAACTGAACGTGTCTGACTACTTCCGTGCCAATGGCCTGAAGTACACCCCGATCACGTTCGATACCTCCGATGAGAGCGCCAAGTCGCTGGAATCCGGTCGTTGCGACGTACTGACCTCCGACAAATCCCAGCTGTTCGCCCAGCGCAGCAAGCTGGCTTCGCCGAAAGACTACGTGGTTCTGCCGGAAACCATTTCCAAGGAACCACTGGGCCCGGTCGTTCGCAATGGCGACGATGAGTGGCTGGCGATTGTGCGCTGGACTGGCTACGCAATGCTCAACGCTGAAGAAGCTGGCGTGACCTCGAAGAACGTCGAGGCCGAAGCCAAGTCCACCAAGAACCCGGACGTCGCTCGTATGCTCGGCGCTGACGGTGAATACGGCAAGGACCTGAAACTGCCGAAGAACTGGGTTGTGCAGATCGTCAAGCAAGTCGGCAACTACGGTGAAATGTTCGAGCGCAACCTCGGCAAAGGCACCCCGCTGGAAATCGACCGCGGCCTGAATGCGCTGTGGAACGCTGGCGGCATCCAATACGCACCACCAGTGCGCTGATGGTTCTGTCACCCGGTGGGCCAACCACCGGGTGATGTTCTGTTCCATTCTTTGCGGGGCACTTCATGCAAAATTCAATCGGCGCACCAAAGCAGAGGCTCGGCCTCAGCGATCCAAAAGTGCGTGCGTGGGTATTTCAGATCGTCACTGTCGTGACGGTTATCGCGCTGGGCTGGTTCCTGTTCGACAATACACAGACCAATCTCCAGCATCGGGGCATCACGTCCGGTTTCGACTTCCTGGAACGCAGTGCCGGGTTCGGCATCGCTCAACATCTGATCGATTACACTGAAGCGGACAGCTATGCCCGCGTCTTTGTCATCGGTTTGCTAAACACGTTGCTGGTGACCTTCATCGGGGTGATCCTGGCGACTATCCTCGGCTTCATCATCGGTGTCGCGCGCTTGTCGCAGAACTGGATCATCTCCAAGCTGGCGACCGTTTACGTGGAGGTTTTCCGTAACATCCCGCCGCTGCTGCAGATCCTGTTCTGGTACTTCGCCGTCTTCCTGACCATGCCAGGGCCGCGGGCCGCCTATAACTTCAGCGACACTTTCTATGTCAGTAGCCGGGGCCTGAACATGCCGGCCGCGCAGATTGCCGACGGGTTCTGGCCGTTCGTGGTCAGTGTGGTGCTGGCAATCGTTGCTATCGTGCTGATGACCCGCTGGGCGAACAAGCGTTTCGAAGCCACTGGCGAGCCGTTCCACAAGTTCTGGGTGGGCCTGGCGCTGTTCCTGGGGATCCCGGCATTGTGCGTCTTGCTGTTTGATTCGCCGGTGCATTGGGAAATGCCACAACTGGCCGGTTTCAACTTTGTCGGTGGCTGGGTATTGATCCCGGAGTTTCTGGCGTTGACCCTGGCCTTGACCGTGTACACGGCGGCGTTCATCGCCGAGATCGTGCGCTCGGGCATCAAGTCGGTCAGCCACGGCCAGACCGAGGCAGCCCGTTCCCTGGGGCTGCGCAACGGTCCGACCCTGCGCAAGGTAATCATCCCGCAGGCCTTGCGCGTGATCATTCCGCCGTTGACCAGCCAATACCTGAACCTGGCGAAAAACTCCTCCCTGGCGGCCGGTATCGGTTACCCGGAAATGGTGTCGCTGTTCGCCGGCACGGTGTTGAACCAGACCGGCCAGGCCATCGAGGTGATCGCGATCACCATGAGTGTGTACCTGGCAATCAGTATCAGCATTTCCCTGCTGATGAACTGGTACAACAAGCGCATTGCGCTGATCGAGCGGTGAGGAAACGCGCATGACATCCCATACTTTCAAACCCGACATGCCCCCTCCGAGCAGTAGCATCGGTGTGGTGGCGTGGATGCGCGCCAACATGTTCTCCAGCTGGATCAACACGCTGCTGACCCTGTTTGCGTTCTACTTGATCTACCTGATTATCCCACCGCTGCTGCATTGGGCGATCCTGGATGCGAACTGGGTAGGTACTACCCGCGCCGACTGCACCAAGGACGGCGCCTGCTGGGTGTTCATCCAGCAGCGTTTCGGTCAGTTCATGTACGGCTACTACCCGACGGACCTGCGCTGGCGCGTAGACCTGACCGTGTGGCTGGCAGTGCTCGGCGCGGCGCCGCTGTTCATCTCGCGCTTCCCGCGCAAGGCGATCTACGGTCTCGGCTTTCTCGTTCTGTACCCGATCATTGCCTACATCCTGCTGCACGGCGGCGTCTTCGGCTTGAAAAACGTGGCGACCAGCCAATGGGGCGGCCTGATGCTGACCCTGGTGATCGCCACCGTCGGCATTGCCGGCGCGCTGCCGTTGGGCATCGTCCTGGCCTTGGGCCGGCGGTCGGACATGCCGGCGATCCGCGTGGTCTGCGTGACTTTCATCGAGTTCTGGCGTGGCGTGCCGTTGATCACGGTGCTGTTCATGTCGTCGGTGATGCTGCCGCTGTTCCTGCCTGAAGGTATGAACTTCGACAAGCTGCTGCGAGCGCTCATCGGGGTGATCCTGTTCCAGTCGGCCTATGTTGCCGAAGTGGTACGCGGCGGTTTGCAAGCCATTCCAAAGGGGCAATACGAAGCGGCTGCGGCGATGGGCCTGGGTTACTGGCGCAGCATGGGCCTGGTGATTCTGCCGCAAGCCCTGAAGCTGGTGATCCCGGGTATCGTCAACACCTTCATTGCGTTGTTCAAGGACACGAGCCTGGTGATCATCATCGGCCTGTTCGACCTGCTCAACAGCGTGAAACAAGCTGCCGCCGACCCGAAATGGCTGGGCATGGCCACCGAAGGCTACGTGTTCGCCGCCCTGGTGTTCTGGATTTTCTGTTTTGGTATGTCGCGCTATTCCATGCATCTGGAACGCAAGCTCGACACTGGCCACAAGCGTTAGGAGTTCTGTAATGAGCGAAGCAATAAAACAGCCTGTGAGCCCTGAAGGCATTATTCAGATGCAGGGCGTCAACAAGTGGTACGGCCAGTTCCACGTGTTGAAAGACATCAACCTGAACGTCAAGCAGGGCGAGCGTATCGTGCTGTGCGGCCCGTCGGGCTCCGGCAAGTCCACCACCATCCGTTGCCTGAACCGTTTGGAGGAGCACCAGCAAGGCCGCATCGTGGTCGATGGCGTGGAGCTGACCAACGACCTCAAGCAGATCGAAGCGATCCGCCGTGAAGTCGGCATGGTGTTCCAGCACTTCAACCTGTTCCCGCACCTGACCATCCTGCAGAACTGCACCCTGGCGCCGATGTGGGTGCGCAAGATGCCCAAGCGCAAGGCCGAGGAAATCGCTATGCACTATCTGGAGCGCGTGCGCATTCCAGAGCAGGCGCACAAGTACCCGGGCCAGCTCTCCGGCGGTCAGCAGCAGCGTGTGGCCATTGCTCGTGCCCTGTGCATGAAGCCGAAGATCATGCTGTTCGACGAGCCGACCTCGGCTCTCGACCCGGAAATGGTGAAGGAAGTACTCGACACCATGATCGGCCTGGCCGAAGACGGCATGACCATGTTGTGCGTAACCCACGAGATGGGCTTCGCCCGCACCGTGGCCAACCGCGTGATCTTCATGGACAAGGGTGAAATCGTCGAGCAGGCGGCACCGAACGACTTCTTCGACAACCCGCAGAACGACCGCACCAAACTGTTCCTGAGCCAGATCCTGCATTGATCGACGCCAGGTAATGAAATAAACCCGGACTGTGTTCCGGGTTTATTTTTTAGTGCCTGGTATTCAGGACGCCGTGAGGGTTTCGAGCTCTTTGTGTACACGGGTCTTGAATTGCCTCAAGTCCGCTCCTTCCGCCAGGCTCCGTGCATCTGCGAGCAGATGGGGGTAGAGGTCAAGCAAGCGCATCAGCAGTATCAATGGTTTTGGCGGCAATATCTCGCCGCGCTCGTAGCGGGAAATCGCGTTATGCCCTCCGCCTGACAAAAGCGATACGACTTCTTTTTGCGTGAGGTGCAGTTTGCGGCGGATGCGTTTCATTTCCTCGCCGATCATCTGCCTGGCGGCGTTGACCAACTCATCACCCACCTTTGCATGGCCTTCCGAGCAATGGGCATCAAGCTCGACCTCCCCGCATATCCGGCATTCCCAACCTGACAGATCATCGACTCGGCGTTCCAGGCCCTTGACGCTCAGGGTTTCGCCACGTCCTTCGAAGTGCAACATCCCCTCCGGGGCGCCACAGCTGAAGCATTGCTGGGTTTTCATGCGTTCTTCTCCTTGAAGGAGATTACCGGTGCACCTCCGCTCGGGCGGTAGGTCACCTTGATGTAAATCTCCAGACCATGTGTATTGGCGTGATAGACGTCGTGCCAGAGCCGATGATCGTTATAGGTGGTCATCGATTTATGGAATTGCTTTCGCTGGAGTCCGGAAATGACCTCCTGCATATCTGAAAGCGTCAGGCCGAGCGCCCATGCGTTGCTTTTTGCCGTGCTGGTGAACGCATTCCCCCCGAGCCGCCTGACATCCGCCTGTATCACCGCCAGCGCGTAATGAGGTGTGTTCTTCTCCATAAGAAACCTTGGACCTCTGCTTCCATAATTACCCTAAAAGGGTAATTTGACTAGTCGAAAAATTTTTCTTCATTTCCCTCCACTGACCGTAGGCGGTTGCCGTCCTACAAGAAGCTGACTAACATGTCAGAAAATTCATCCTATGATTGGATGAAAGGGCGCTTCTAATGACAGAAACTTCTCCAATAATCCGTCGATCATTGGTCGATCAGGCGCTTGAGCAGATGCGTCGGCGTATCAGCGACGGCCAGTGGCCTGTGGGGCAGCGACTGCCCACCGAGCCGGAACTGGTGGCCGAGCTGGGGATCAGCCGCAATACCGTGCGTGAGGCCATGCGCGTACTGGCATTTTCCGGATTGATCGAGGTCCGCCAGGGCGACGGCAGCTATGTACGGGCGCTGGTCGATCCACTGGATACCCTCAAGGTGTTGTCCCGCTGTTCGCTGGAACAGGCTCGGGAAACCCGGCACATCCTGGAAGTCGAGGCCATCGGCCTGGCGGCGATGCGGCGTACCGACGAAGACCTGCAGGCCTTGCACCAGGCGCTAAGCGCCAGCGGCGCGCATTATCACGGCGACCTGGAGCAGTACATCGCCTGCGACCTTGTGTTCCATCGCCGCCTGGTAGACGCCGCGCACAACCCGGCGCTCAGTGAGTTGTATCGCTACTTTTCCAGCGTGATCGCTGCGCAACTGCGCCAGAGCCTCAACATCGCCCCGCGCCATCAACACGTGTTCGACCTGCATACCGAAATTCTCGAAGCCGTCGAGCAGCAAGATTCGCAGCGGGCCAAGGCCCTCTGTCGACAATTGATCAATGAACCCTGAATCCGAGTTTTTCCATGTCCCGCGATCTGCTTGACGCTCCATCCTCGCAAGCGCCAAAGCGCGCCGCCGAGCTCGAAGAACTACTGATCGACGCTGAAGCCGACGACGAACAGACCCCGCAGGCCCACCCGCTGCCGTGCCGGCCCTGGTTGTTGCTGCTTGGGTTGATCCTGGTCGCATTGAACCTGCGTCCGGCGCTGTCGAGTATGGCGCCGCTGCTCGGCGAGGTTTCGACGAACCTCGGCCTGTCGGCCGCCCAGGCCGGTTTGCTGACCACGTTGCCGGTGCTGTGCCTTGGCCTGTTCGCGCCACTGGCGCCCGTGCTGGCGCGGCGCTTCGGCGCCGAGCGCGTGGTGCTGGGGATCCTGCTGACGCTTGCCGGCGGGATTGTGCTGCGCAGTTCGTTCGGCCAGGTTGGTCTGTTCGCTGGCAGTGTCCTGGCCGGTGCGAGCATCGGTGTGATCGGGGTGCTGTTGCCGGGTATCGTCAAGCGTGACTTCGCCCGGCAGGCCGGTGCCATGACCGGTGTCTATACCATGGCCTTGTGCCTGGGCGCGGCAATGGCCGCCGGTGCAACGGTGCCATTGAGCGAGCGGCTGAACCATAGCTGGGCCCTGGGGCTTGGGTTCTGGGCGGTTCCGGCTTTGCTGGCTGTCGTGTTCTGGTTGCCGCAGACCGCTCAGAAACAAGGCGTCCACCAGGCGGCATATCGGGTTCGCGGGTTGTTGCGCGATCCACTGGCCTGGCAAGTGACCTTGTACATGGGGTTGCAATCGTCCCTGGCCTACATCGTGTTCGGTTGGCTGCCATCGATCCTCATCGGCCGTGGCTTGACCCCGACCCAGGCCGGCCTGGTGTTGTCGGGTTCGGTCATCGTGCAGTTGATCAGCTCCCTGGCGGCGCCTTGGCTGGCGACCCGCGGCAAGGATCAGCGCCCGGCCATCGTGATCGTCATGGTCATGACCCTCGGTGGGTTGTTCGGTTGCCTCTATGCTCCCCTCGATGGTTTGTGGGGTTGGGCGATCCTGCTGGGGTTGGGGCAGGGGGCGACGTTCAGCCTGGCGCTCACGCTGATCGTGCTGCGTTCACGGGACGCCCATGTGGCCGCGAACCTCTCCGGCATGGCCCAGGGCTTCGGTTATACCCTGGCCTCCCTGGGGCCTTTCGCAGTGGGTGTGGTGCATGACTGGACCGGCGGATGGCAAGCCCTGGGCTGGATCTTCGGCTTGATCGGTCTGGGCGCGATCATCGCCGGTATCGGCGCCGGCCGGGCGTTGTACGTCGGGGTCCGCAGCGAGAAAATCACCAACCTTCGCTGATGTTATTTTCATGGCGAATGACGATAGTGTTCTCGACAGTGGCGGATTATTGTGGAGAGTCTATTGAAACGCTTTTCGGAGTCCGCCCATGAGTGATGCCCACAACGCCCTGATCAACCGGTTCTACCAGGCTTTCCAGCGCCTGGATGCCGAAGCCATGAGCGCCTGCTACACCGACGACGTGGTTTTCAGCGACCCGGCGTTTGGCGAGCTGCGCGGGCGTGATGCCGGTGATATGTGGCGCATGCTCACCACCCGCGCCAAGGACTTCTCCCTGACCTTCGATAACGTGCGCAGCGATGAGCGTTCCGGTGGCGCGCATTGGGTGGCGACTTACCTGTTCAGCCAGACCGGCAACGTTGTGGTCAATGACATCCAGGCTCGCTTCGTGTTTCGCGATGGCAAGATCTGCGAGCATCACGACAGCTTCGATCTGTGGCGCTGGTCTCGTCAGGCCTTGGGGACCAAGGGCCTGCTGCTGGGCTGGACGCCGCTGGTGCGCAATGCGGTCAGGGCTCAGGCGCTCAAAGGGCTTCGGGCGTTTCAGGGCAGTCGCTGATAAGATCGCGACCTGATTCCCATTTCTGTTGAACATTTCGTGACGACTGCCAACAACACTGCCGACCTGCCTGCGGAGGTTGCAACCGAGCCGGGCAAGCCCTGGTTCGTCTACCTGGTGCGGGCCGCCAACGGCGCGTTGTACTGTGGCATCAGCGATGATCCGGTGCGCCGTTTCGCCAAGCACCAGAGTGGCAAGGGCGCACGTTTCTTTCTTTCCAGCCCGGCGGTGGCACTGGTCTATACCGAGGCCTGCCGTGACAAGGGCGAGGCCTTGCGCCAGGAGCGGTTGATCAAAAAGCTGCGCAAAAGCGCCAAGGAATGTCTGGTGGCGAGTGGGGCGCCGCATCATCCATCACACTGATGAGCCCTCATCAGGTGGGTAGGCCGTACGTCCATGGCGCGCTAAGCTTGCGCACTTCCTCCCTGCATTGGCAAATCTCATGTCAGAGCTGATCCTTCATCATTACCCGACGTCTCCCTTCGCCGAAAAAGCCCGCCTGTTGCTGGGTTTCAAAGGCTTGTCCTGGCGCTCGGTCCACATCCCGCCGATGATGCCCAAGCCCGACCTGACGGCGTTGACGGGCGGCTACCGTAAGACGCCGGTGTTGCAGATCGGCGCGGACATCTACTGCGACACGGCCCTGATTGCTCGGCGGCTGGAGCAGGAAAAGGCCACGCCGGCGCTGTTTCCCGAAGGTCGGGAAATGATCGCTGCATCCTTTGCGGCCTGGGCCGATTCGGTGGTATTCCAGCATGGGGTGAGCCTGGTGTTCCAGCCAGAGTCGATGGCCGTGCGTTTCGCCAAGTTGTCGCCTGAGGCGATCAAAGCATTCATTGCCGACCGCGCCGGGCTGTTCAGTGGCGGCGCCGCCACGCGTTTGGCTGCCGAGCAGGCCAGGCATCAGTGGCCGACGATCATGGCGCGCCTTGAGCAGCAGTTGCAGCGCGAAGATGGCGACTTCCTGTTGGGGGAACCGTCGATTGCCGACTTCGCCATGGCTCACCCACTATGGTTTCTCAAGGGCACGCCGGTGACTTCGCCACTGGTGGACGCGTATCCGGCCGTCTCGGCCTGGCTGGCGCGGGTGTTGGCTTTCGGCCATGGTGCATCGAGCGCGATGAGTTCCGAAGAGGCCTTGGAAGCGGCCCGCAACGCTACGCCGGCTGCGTTGCCGGATGAGCCATTCGATGAGTCGAGCGGGTTTGCAAAAGAGCAGCAGGTGAGCGTCGCCGCGACTGACTATGGCGTTGATCCGGTGGCGGGGGAGTTGCTGTTTGCCGGGCGCGAAGAATTGATCCTGCGCCGTGAGGACGAACGCGGCGGTGTGGTGCATGTGCACTTTCCGCGGTTTGGATTTCGGATAGAGGCCTGCTAGGCAACCCATAACCGGTGGGAGCGGGCTTGCTCGCGAAAGCGGTGTATCAGCCTATGTCGATACCGAATGTACCGACGCCTTCGCGGGCAAGCCCGCTCCCACAGTCAGTTTGCGGCGATCACAGGATTTATATTCATCGCCGATCCGGTGTGGGAGCGAGCGTGCTCGCGATTGGGGAGGATAGATTCGCAGAGAGCTATGTCGCAGATAAGGCCTTGAGGATAGTCTCGGGCTCATACCCGCGAATCAACGTGCCATTCACGTCCAGGATCGGAATTCCCCGACCACCCAGCGCCTCATAGGCCTTGCGCGCTTCGGGGTCTTTCTCGATATCGAACTCGCGATACGGTACGCCTTTCTCATCCAGGAACCGTCGCGTTGCCTTGCAGTAGCCGCACCAGTCGGTGGCATACAGCGTAACGCGGGCATGGCTGCGGATCTGCTGCGAGACCATTTGCGATGGGTTGAACAGCCGCTCGATCTTGCCCCAGTTCTGGTACGCCACCACCACCAGCAAAATCGGCAGGAACTTCCTCAGGACCCCGCCGAGCATCAATTGCGCCGCTTGAGCTGGTCAGTCAGAGACGTCGGCAATCCCTTGATGATCAACGTACCGGCTTCTTCGTCATATTCGATCTTGGAACCCAGCAGGTGCGCTTCGAAGCTGATGGACAAACCTTCCGCCCGGCCGGTGAAGCGGCGGAACTGGTTGAGGGTGCGTTTATCAGCCGGGATTTCCGGCGACAGGCCATAGTCCTTGTTGCGGATGTGATCATAGAAGGCTTTCGGGCGGTCTTCGTCGATCAGTTCGGACAGTTCTTCCAGGCCCATGGGTTCGCCGAGCTTCGCCTGGCTGCTGGCGTAATCGACCAGGGTCTTGGTCTTTTCCCGGGCATCGTCTTCCGGCAGGTCTTCGCTTTCGACGAAGTCGCTGAAGGCCTTGAGCAGCGTGCGGGTTTCGCCGGGGCCGTCGACGCCTTCCTGGCAGCCGATGAAGTCGCGGAAATACTCCGAGACCTTCTTGCCGTTCTTGCCCTTGATGAAGGAAATATATTGCCTGGACTGCTTGTTGTTCTGCCATTCCGACACATTTATCCGTGCCGCCAGGTGCAACTGGCCCAGGTCCAGGTGCCGGGACGGGGTGACGTCCAGCTCATCGGTGACCGCCACGCCTTCGCTGTGGTGCAGCAGGGCGATGGCCAGGTAGTCGGTCATGCCCTGTTGATAATGGGCGAACAGCACATGGCCGCCCACCGAGAGGTTGGACTCTTCCATCAGCTTTTGCAGGTGTTCCACTGCCACGCGACTGAATGCGGTGAAATCCTTGCCGCCGTCCAGGTATTCCTTCAGCCAGCCGCTGAACGGATGTGCCCCGGACTCGGCATGAAAGAACCCCCAGGCCTTGCCTTGTTTGGCGTTGTAGCTCTCGTTGAGATCGGCAAGCATGTTTTCGATGGCCGTGGACTCTGCCAGTTCGGAGTCCCGGGCATGGAGCACAGCAGGGGTGCCGTCGGGTTTTTTGTCGATCAGGTGGACGATGCAATGACGGATCGGCATGGGCTTCTCGGCTGATGAAAGAGAGGAGGGCACGCTCCCCCGAAAAGCGCCCAGTGTACCGCAATCACTGGTTTTGGAGCGCTGCGAAGGGGATTTCGGAGCCGTCCGACGGCCCATATGCATTTTTTTACCGAATTAGCGCAATAAAGCTGACCAAATGGGTAGCTAAGGGCGGATATTTCACAGGCGTTGTGCTAGTTTTGCCCGGTCTTACGCGAAGGCACTGCGTTAAGCATGCATTCAGCATTTGTCAGGTCGAACCAAACCCGGATTTCGGCATCTATTACCCCGACCCGTCGTGGTGATGACCGAGGGTGTCCGGTCCGAAGAGATCGGGCTCGATGGCTGACACTGCACTCTGCAATCCATATGAATTTGATAGGGAAGGAACACTACATGGCTCTTACCAAAGACCAACTGATCGCTGACATCGCTGAAGCCATCGACGCGCCGAAAACCACCGCGCGTAACGCTCTGGACCAGTTGGGCCAAATCGTTGCCGACCAGCTGGAAAGCGGCGGCGAAATCACCTTGCCAGGTATCGGCAAGCTGAAAGTCACCGAGCGTCCTGCCCGTACCGGCCGCAACCCTTCGACTGGCGCTGCCATCGAAATCGCTGCAAAGAAAGTCGTCAAGCTGGTTCCGGCCAAAGGCCTGGTTGATTCGATCAACGCCAAGTAAGACGCTTGAAAAAAAACCGTGCGGCGGAGCAGTCCGGGCACGGTTTTTTGTTGTCTTGAATAAGAGGGACGGCGCAATGCAGCCCATTCAGTCCTTGCGAATCCATCGCGCCTGACGCCAGGCCTGCTGTTGTGCCTCCGTGTGGAAGGTCCAGGCCACGAAGCGGCTCTGCTTTTGTCCCTGGGACATCTCCACCACCTGGCTGTGCATCGCGCCGGCCTTTTTCAGTGCGGCTTGAATCGGCGGCAGGTTCGAGACCTTCGACACCAGGGTGCTGAACCACAGGACCTGCCGGGCCAACTGCGCGCTTTCACCAATCATTTGGGTTACGAAGCGGACTTCTCCACCCTCGCACCAAAGTTCGGCGGCCTGACCGCCAAAATTCAGGACCGGCAACTTGCGCTTCGGATCAGCCTTGCCCAGGGCGCGCCATTTACGCTGACTGCCGCGGGTGGCTTCCTCCAGGGAGGCGTGGAACGGCGGATTACACATCGTCAGGTCGAACTGCTCGGCGTCATCGAGAAGGCCCAGCAGGATCTGCTTGCGATTGGTTTGCTGGCGCAATTGGATAGCCTTCGTCAACCCGTTGGCCTGGACGATGGCCTTGGCCGAGGCGATAGCCGTTGGGTCGATCTCCGAACCCAGGAAGTGCCAGCGGTAGTCGCTGTAGCCGATCAACGGATATACGCAGTTGGCGCCGGTGCCGACGTCCAGCACCTTCACCGCTGCCCCCCGAGGGATTTCCCCTTCGTTATGGCTGGCGAGCAGGTCGGCGAGGAAGTGCACATAGTCCGCGCGACCCGGTACCGGCGGACACAGGTAGTCGGCCGGGATGTCCCAGTGGGCAATGCCGTAGAAGGATTTGAGCAGCGCCCGGTTGAACACCCGTACAGCTTCAGGGCTGGCGAAGTCGATGCTTTCCTTGCCATAGGGGTTGATGATCACGAACCTGGCCAGCTCCGGCGTGCTCTTGATCAATGCCGGGAAGTCGTAACGGCCCTGGTGGCGATTGCGCGGGTGCAGGCTGGCTTTCTCTCGCGGCGCTACGGCCTTGGTTTCGGCGGCTGGTTTGGGCTTCTGGCGTGCGGGTCTGTGGGTGCGAGGCGCGGTCATGGGCGGGTCGATTCGGGGGTGGCTCAAAAAGTGGCGGGTATTGTCCCACATCCCGCACCGTCTTGAGGCTTGCGCCGATTAAATGTGGGAGCGGGCTTGGGAGTGGGCATGAAAAAGGGAGGCCGTTGCGGGCCTCCCTTTTTCATTGCGATATGCCGTTACAGACTGGCAATCCGCGCATGCTGTTCGGCCAGTTTGCCCAAGGCCTGCTCCGCCTCGGCCAGTTTGGCCCGCTCCTTCTCGATGACCTCGGCCGGAGCCTTGTCGACGAAACCGGCATTGGACAGCTTGCCACCCACTCGCTGCACTTCGCCTTTGAGACGCAGGATTTCCTTGTCCAGGCGCGCCAGTTCGGCTGCCTTGTCGATCAGGCCGGCCATCGGCACCAGTACTTCCATCTCGCCAACCAGGGCGGTAGCGGACAGCGGCGCTTCTTCGCCGGCAGCCAGGATCGTCACTGATTCAAGCTTCGCCAGTTTCTTGAGCAGCGCTTCGTTTTCGTTGAGGCGGCGCAGATCTTCGGCGTTGGCGTTCTTCAGGAACAGGGTCAGCGGCTTGCCCGGGCCGATGTTCATCTCGGCGCGGATGTTGCGCAGGCCGAGCATGAAGGTCTTGAGCCATTCGATGTCGTCTTCGGCCGCCGGATCGATGCGGCTTTCGTTGGCCACCGGCCACGGCTGCAGCATGATCGTCTTGCCTTGGGCGCCTGCCAGCGGGGCGATGCGCTGCCAGATTTCCTCGGTGATGAATGGCATGAACGGGTGCGCCAGGCGCAGGGCCACTTCCAATACCCGGACCAGGGTCCGACGGGTGCCGCGCTGGCGTTCGACCGGTGCGTTGTCGTCCCACAGCACTGGCTTGGACAGCTCCAGGTACCAGTCGCAATACTGGTTCCAGATGAACTCGTACAAGGCTTGCGCGGCCAGGTCGAAGCGGAATTGGTCCAGTTGGCGGGTCACTTCTGCCTCGGTGCGTTGCAGCTGCGAAATGATCCAGCGGTCCGCCAGGGTCAGCTCAAAGGCTTCGCCGTTCTGGCCGCAGTCTTCACCCTTGTCCAGCACATAGCGAGCTGCGTTCCAGATCTTGTTGCAGAAGTTGCGGTAGCCTTCGACGCGGCCCATGTCGAACTTGATGTCGCGACCGGTGGACGCCAGCGAGCAGAAGGTGAAGCGCAGGGCGTCGGTGCCGTAGCTGGCGATGCCATCGGCGAATTCTTCGCGGGTGGCTTTCTCGATCTTCTTCGCCAGTTTTGGCTGCATCAGCCCGGAGGTGCGTTTCTGCACCAGGGTTTCCAGATCGATGCCGTCGATGATGTCCAGCGGGTCAAGGACGTTGCCCTTGGACTTGGACATCTTCTGGCCCTGGCCATCGCGTACCAGGCCGTGGACGTAGACGGTCTTGAACGGAACCTGCGGCGTGCCGTCGGGGTTCTTGATCAAGTGCATGGTCAGCATGATCATCCGGGCGACCCAGAAGAAAATGATGTCGAAACCGGTGACCAGCACGTCGGTGGAGTGGAATTTCTTCAGGAACTCGGTCTGTTGCGGCCAGCCGAGGGTCGAGAAGGTCCACAGGCCCGAGCTGAACCAGGTGTCGAGTACGTCGTTGTCCTGCTGCAGCGCAACGTCGGGGCCGAGGTTGTGCTTGGCGCGGACTTCGGCCTCGTCGCGACCGACGTAGACCTTGCCCGATTCGTCGTACCAGGCTGGAATGCGATGGCCCCACCACAACTGGCGGCTGATGCACCAGTCCTGGATGTCGCGCATCCACGAAAAGTACATGTTCTCGTATTGCTTGGGCACGAACTGGATGCGGCCGTCTTCTACGGCGGCAATCGCCGGCTCGGCCAGCGGCTTGGTGGAAACGTACCATTGGTCGGTCAGCCACGGCTCGATGACGGTGCCGGAGCGGTCGCCTTTCGGTACTTTCAGGGCGTGATCGTCGACGCTGACCAGCAGGTCGGCGGCGTCGAACGCGGCAACGATCTGCCTGCGCGCCTCGAAGCGGTCGAGACCGGCGTATTCGGCGGGAATCTGGCCGTCGATACTGTCGTTCAGGGTGCCGTCGAGGTTGAACACCTGGGCTGCCGGCAGGACATTGGCATTCTTGTCGAAAATGTTCAGCAGCGGCAGGTTGTGGCGTTTGCCGACTTCGTAGTCATTGAAATCGTGGGCCGGGGTGATTTTCACGCAGCCGGTGCCGAATTCGGGGTCGCAATAATCGTCACCGATGATAGGAATGCGGCGACCGACAAGGGGCAATTCCACGAACTTGCCGATCAGGGCCTTGTAGCGCTCGTCGTTCGGGTTCACCGCCACGGCCGAGTCGCCCAGCATTGTTTCCGGCCGGGTGGTGGCGACGATCAGGTAGCCCTTGCCTTCGGCGGTCTTGGCGCCGTCGGCCAACGGGTACTTCAGGTTCCACAGGAAACCTTTCTCGTCATGGTTTTCCACTTCGAGGTCGGAAATGGCGGTGTGCAGCTTGGTGTCCCAGTTGACCAGGCGCTTGCCGCGGTAGATCAGGCCATCTTCATGCAGACGCACGAAGGCTTCCTTCACCGCTTCCGAGAGGCCATCGTCCATGGTGAAGCGCTCGCGGCTCCAGTCCACGGACGAGCCGAGGCGACGGATCTGACGGCTGATGTTGCCACCGGACTCGTCTTTCCATTCCCAGACTTTTTCGAGAAATTTCTCGCGGCCCAGGTCGTGGCGATTCTGGCCCTGGGCTTCGAGGCGGCGTTCCACCAGCATTTGAGTGGCGATACCGGCGTGGTCGGTGCCCGGCTGCCACAAGGTGTTGCGACCCTGCATGCGTCGGAAGCGGATCAGGGCGTCCATGATCGCATTATTGAAGCCGTGGCCCATGTGCAGGCTGCCGGTGACGTTCGGCGGCGGGATCATGATGGTGTAGGAATCGCCCGCGCCTTGCGGAGCGAAATAATTCTCGGACTCCCAGGTGTTGTACCAGGAAGTTTCAATGGCGTGCGGCTGGTAGGTCTTATCCATGCGCGGCGGGACCCTATTGGCATTTATTCAGGAAAAGCCGGGAAGTATAGCGGGCGGGGCAGATGCAAGCCACTGGCGGGAGGCGCCGGGCGCAGAGTTTGTGGACACCGTTGAACCTTGTGGGGGCCGAGCTTGCTCGCGATGGCGGCGGGTCAGTTGCATCCAATGCTGGATGTGCCGCCGCCATCGCGAGCAAGCTCGGCTCCCACAAGGTGTTCGCTGTGAGGCAGGAAAATTACTCGTACTGGCTCAGCAGCCGTTCCATCCTGGCATCCAGCCGGCGCCTGATCTCGGTCTCGATGTGCGGGGCGAAGTCGTCGATGACGTCCTGCATGATCAACTGCGCGGCAGCGCGCAATTCGCTGTCCAGGTGCAGCAGGGCGTCGGGGCCCTTGGGCTCTGTCTTGGGCGCCGGCCTGGGCTCGGGCTGTCCGGTGATCGGCTCGAACAGCAGGGGGATCTGTTCTTCATGCACGGGCTCATGCACGACCGTGTCGGTCAGCAATGGCGGTTGCAGGGTGTCGTCGCCGAGCAACTGGCGGATCGACTCAAGGTCATCCAGCAGGTGAGGAGGCTTTTGCGGTGGTTTTGGAGTGTCCATCGTAGGCTCAGAGTCGCTGTAAACGGTGGTCTTGCAGAGGATAGCCCTGTTCGCGGTAGAAACGGAAACTCTCCCGCGCGGCTTGCCGGATGGCCGGATCCTCCACCACCACTTCCGCCACACGGGCGAAACGCGAAGCAAAGGCCGGCACTTTCAGATCGAGGTTGACCAGCAGGTCCTGGTGTTGGCCGCAGTCTTCTCCCAGCCCCAGCACGATCAGTCCTTCGGGTTCGCTTTCGGCCGGGCCATGGGGTACGAAGCTTTCGCCCTTGAAGGCCCACAGGCGTGCGTCAAGTGCTTCGCGCTGGGCGGCATCGCTGCAATGCAGGTAGATGCGATGGCCCATGCGCCAGGCTTTTTCAGTGAGCTTGCAGGCGAAATCCAGCCGGGCCGACGGATCGGCGCTGGGCAGGATATAGAAGTCGACTTTGGTCATTGCAGTTCCTGAGCCACCGATGACACCGTCCGCAGACGGTGCCATCGGCAGTCATTGGTGTCAGGCCTTGGCACGGTCCAGCAGGTATTGGGTCAGCAGTGGAACCGGACGACCGGTGGCACCTTTATCCTTGCCACCACTGGTCCATGCCGTACCGGCGATGTCCAGGTGCGCCCAGTTCAGGTTCTTGGTGAAGCGTGACAGGAAACATGCCGCAGTGATGGTACCGGCCTTCGGGCCGCCAATGTTGGCAATATCAGCGAACGGGCTGTCCAGTTGCTCCTGATACTCGTCGAACAGTGGCAACTGCCAGGCGCGGTCATCGGCTTGCTGACCGGCGCTGAGCAATTGCCCGATCAGTTCGTCGTTGTTGCCCAGCAGACCGGAGGTATGGGCGCCAAGGGCAACGACGCAAGCGCCGGTCAGGGTTGCGATGTCGATCACCGCCTGCGGCTTGAAGCGTTCCGAGTAGGTGAGGGCATCGCACAGCACCAGGCGGCCTTCGGCGTCGGTGTTGAGGATTTCCACGGTCTGGCCGCTCATCGTCGTGACGATGTCGCCCGGGCGCGACGCCGTTCCGCTAGGCATGTTCTCGGCGCAGGCGAGGATGCACACCAGGTTGATCGGCAGTTGCAGCTCGAGTACGGCGCGCAGGGTGCCGAACACGCTGGCAGCGCCGCCCATGTCGTATTTCATTTCATCCATGCCGGCACCGGGCTTGAGGCTGATGCCACCGGTGTCGAAGGTGATGCCCTTGCCCACCAGCGCGTAAGGCTTCTCGGACTTCTTGCCGCCGTTGTATTGCATGACGATCAGGCGTGGCGGCTGGGCGCTGCCCTGGCCGACGGAATAGAAGGAGCCCATGCCCAGGTCCTTGATTTTCTTCTCGTCGAAGACTTCGACCTTCAGGCCCTTGAATTGCTTGCCCAGGGCCTTGGCCTGTTCGCCGAGGAAAGTCGGGTGGCAGATGTTCGGCGGCAGGTTGCCCAGGTCGCGGGTGAAGGCCATGCCGTTGGCGATGGCGGTGGCGTGGGTCACGGCGCGCTGGACTTCAGCCTGGGCGGCCTTGATGGTCAGCAAGGTGATTTTTTTCAGGGCGCGGGGTTCGGCCTTCTGACTCTTGAACTGGTCGAACTGGTATTCGCCGTCCACCAGGGTTTCGGCCAGCAGGCGGGTCTTGCCGTAGCTGTCGCGGCCCTTGACCACCAGTTCATCCAGCGCCAGTGCGGCATCGCTGCCACCCAGGCCCTTGAGGGTGCCCAGCACGCCAGCGATGATCTTGCGAAACGGACGGTCGCCCAGTTCCGCATCCTTGCCCACACCCACCAGCAGCACGCGCTCGGCCTTGAGGTTGGGCAGGTTGTGCAGCAACAGGCTTTGGCCGACCTTGCCGGCGAGGTCGCCGCGCTTGAGCACGGCACTTATGGCGCCGCCGCACAGGGCGTCGAGCTGGGAGGCGACGACGCCGAGCTTGCGGGCTTCGCCGACGGCAACCACCAGGGTGGCGGTTTTCAACGTTTCTGGGCTAACGCTTTTTACAACCAGTTCCATGTCCGGATCCCTGAATAAATGGTCAAGATGTCGGGCGCCACGCGTCTTGAGTGAAGCAACGTGAACGGTATCGCGCCGGCGACAAAGGCCGCAGTTTGAACCCCGGGCCCCGAAGCTGACAACCCTTGGGGCAGCTATCTTTGCGGCTTCAGCCACCGGTTTAAAGCGCGCGAAGTGACAGGCGCCTCCAATCACAGGATAATGCGGCTCTTTTTTCGGCGGCTCGTGATGGCGAGTGGCTCGATTGCTTGTTTGGCCCCTAGCCTGACAATCCTGGAGTGTCTGGTTTGATCGTTTTTCGATATCTATCCCGCGAAGTCCTGCTGACCCTGAGCGCGGTCAGTGCCGTGCTGCTGGTCATCATCATGAGCGGGCGCTTCATCAAGTACCTCGCCCAGGCCGCTTCCGGCGCGCTGGATCCAGGCTCCCTGTTCCTGATCATGGGTTTCCGCCTGCCAGGTTTCCTGCAACTGATCCTGCCGCTGGGCTTGTTCCTCGGCATCTTGCTGGCCTATGGTCGCCTGTACCTGGACAGCGAAATGACGGTCCTGTCGGCCACCGGCATGAGCCAGCAACGTCTGTTTCGCATTACCCTGTTCCCGGCGACGCTGGTGGCATTGGTGGTCGCCTGGCTGAGCCTGAGCCTGGCGCCCCAGGGCGCTAACCAGTTCCAGTTGCTGATCAACCAGCAGGACGCCCTGACCGAGTTCGATACCCTGGTGCCGGGGCGCTTCCAGGCTCTTCGCGACGGTACGCGCGTCACCTACACCGAGCAGCTTTCGGATGACCGGGTCAACCTTGGCGGCGTCTTCATCACGCAAAAGAACCTGTCGTCCAGCAGTCAGAAGGATCGCGGTATTTCCGTGCTGGTGGCCGAGAAGGGGCGCCAGGAGATCAATCCCGACGGCAACCGCTACCTGATCCTCGAAAACGGCTATCGCTATGACGGCAAGCCGGGGCAGGCCGACTACCGGGCCATCAAGTACGACACCTACGGCGTGCTACTGCCCAAGCCCGAGGCCAGCGAGGAGGTCACTGACCGCGACGCGATGCCAACCGCGACCCTGCTGGGCAGCGATGACATCCGTGCGCGCACCGAGCTGCAATGGCGCCTGTCGCTGCCGTTGCTGGTATTTATCGTGACCCTGATGGCGGTTCCGCTGGCCCGGGTCAATCCGCGCCAGGGTCGTTTCCTCAAGCTGCTCCCGGCGATTCTCCTTTATATGGCTTACCTGACCATCCTGATTTCCGCCCGCAGTGCCCTGGAGAAAGGCAAGATCCCGCCGGCATTGGGCCTGTGGTGGGTGCATGCGATTTTCCTGGCCATCGGCCTGGGGCTGCTCTACTGGGAGCCGCTTCGCCTGAAGCTGGCGAGCCGTCGCAGCGCGCTGGAGGTGGTCCGTGGTTAAACTCGATCGCTACATCGGCAGCAGCGTGTTCATGGCAATCCTCGCGGTGCTGGGGATCATCCTTGGCCTGGCGACCCTGTTTGCCTTCATCGATGAAATGAGTGACGTCAGTGATACCTATACCCTGACGGACGTGGCGAGCTATGTATTGCTGACCGCGCCAAGGCGCCTGTACGACATGCTGCCGATGGCGGCGCTTATCGGTTGCCTGATCGGCCTGGGCAGCCTGGCCAGCAACAGTGAACTGACCATCATGCGTGCTGCCGGGGTTTCCGTCGGTCGGATCGTCTGGGCGGTGATGAAACCGATGCTGGTGCTGATGCTGGTTGGAGTCCTGATCGGCGAGTACATTGCCCCGGCCACCGAGAACACTGCCCAGGCCAACCGTTCCCTGGCCCAGGGTGGTGGCGATGCACAAAGCGCCAAGCATGGTCTGTGGCACCGCCAGGGTGACGAATTCATCCACATCAACTCGGTCCAGCCCAACGGAATCCTCTATGGCGTGACCCGGTATCGCTTCGACGAGCAACGTCACATGCTTTCGTCGAGCTTTGCCAAGCGCGCCCAGTTTGTCGAGGATCATTGGCAATTGAGCGGTGTCACCACCACCCTGTTCCATGAAAAGAACACCGAGGTGGTCGCGACCCCGCAGGAGCGTTGGGACGTGGCGATCAGCCCGCAGTTGCTCAGCACGGTAGTCATGGCACCGGAATCCCTGTCGATTACCGGTCTGTGGGGGTATATCCACTACCTGGCCGATCAGGGCCTGAACAACGGCCGCTACTGGCTGGCTTTTTGGGTCAAGGTATTGCAGCCGCTGGTCACTGCCGCCCTGGTGCTGATGGCCATCTCCTTCATCTTTGGTCCGCTGCGTTCGGTAACCCTCGGTCAGCGGGTGTTTACCGGCGTGCTGGTGGGCTTCACCTTCCGCATTGCCCAGGATCTGCTGGGGCCATCGAGCCTGGTGTTCGGTTTCTCGCCCCTGTTCGCGGTGCTGGTGCCGGCGGGTGTCTGTGCGTTGGCTGGGCTCTGGCTGCTGCGCCGGGCTGGGTGATCCCAGGGGCTCTGTGGCGAGGGGATTTATCGAAACGTCGCACCGCCCCGCTGGGCTGCGCAGGCAGCCCCTAAGCAGTCGCCCTTATCTGTCTGACACGCCGGCGTCGCCTGGTTTTGGGACTGCTTTGCAGCCCAGCGGGGCGGTGCGACGTTTCGCTAAATCCCCTCGCCACAGATAAACCCATTGCCATGATAATGTTCGCGACATCAATCCTCGACAGGCGAACGTGACGCTTGCGCGCTGTATCAGGTACAATTCCCGGCTATTTTTCGGCGGGCCTTGCCTGCAGCCTTTTTGAGTGTTGATCCGTGAGTGATTTGAGTCATATCCGCAATTTCTCCATCATCGCCCACATTGACCATGGCAAGTCGACGCTGGCTGATCGCTTCATCCAGATGTGCGGTGGCCTGACCGAGCGTGAGATGGAAGCCCAGGTCCTGGACTCCATGGACCTCGAGCGTGAACGCGGGATTACCATCAAGGCCCACAGCGTCACTCTCTATTACAAGGCCAAAGACGGCGTCACTTATCAGCTGAACTTCATTGATACCCCGGGCCACGTCGACTTCACCTATGAAGTCAGCCGCTCGCTGGCGGCCTGTGAAGGTGCGTTGCTGGTGGTCGATGCCGGCCAGGGTGTCGAGGCTCAATCGGTTGCCAACTGCTACACGGCCATCGAACAGGGCCTGGAAGTCATGCCGGTCCTGAACAAGATCGACCTGCCCCAGGCCGAGCCGGAACGCGTCAAGGATGAGATCGAGAAGATCATCGGCATCGACGCTACCGACGCGGTCACCTGCAGTGCCAAGACCGGCCTGGGCGTGGATGAAGTGCTCGAGCGCCTGGTGACCACGATTCCCGCGCCGACCGGCAACATCGAGGATCCGCTGCAGGCGTTGATCATCGACTCCTGGTTCGACAACTACCTGGGTGTGGTGTCCCTGGTTCGCGTGCGTCACGGCCGCGTGAAGAAGGGCGACAAGATCCTGGTCAAGTCCACTGGCAAGGTCCATCTGGTGGACAGCGTCGGTGTATTCAATCCGAAACACACCGCCACCGCCGACCTCAAGGCCGGTGAAGTGGGCTTCATCATCGCTGGCATCAAGGACATCCACGGGGCGCCGGTCGGTGACACCCTGACCCTGAGCTCCACACCGGACGTCGATGTGCTGCCAGGTTTCAAACGTATCCAGCCCCAGGTCTATGCCGGCCTGTTCCCGGTCAGCTCCGACGATTTCGAGGATTTTCGCGAAGCCCTGCAGAAGCTGACCCTGAACGACTCGTCGCTGCAATACACCCCGGAAAGCTCCGACGCCCTGGGCTTCGGCTTCCGTTGCGGGTTCCTGGGCATGCTGCACATGGAAATCATCCAGGAGCGCCTGGAGCGCGAGTACGACCTGGACCTGATCACCACGGCGCCGACGGTAATCTTCGAGCTGCTGCTCAAGAACGGTGAAACCATCTACGTCGACAACCCGTCCAAGCTGCCAGACCTGTCGGCCATCGAAGACATGCGCGAACCGATCGTGCGGGCCAACATCCTTGTGCCTCAGGAGCACCTGGGCAACGTCATTACCCTGTGCATCGAGAAGCGCGGCGTGCAACATGACATGCTGTTCCTCGGCTCGCAGGTCCAGGTGACCTACGACCTGCCGATGAACGAAGTGGTGCTGGACTTCTTCGATCGCCTGAAATCCACCAGTCGCGGCTATGCTTCGCTGGACTATCATTTCGATCGTTACCAATCGGCTAATCTGGTGAAGCTGGATGTGCTGATCAACGGTGAGAAGGTCGATGCCCTGGCATTGATCGTGCACCGTGACAACGCGCACTACAAAGGTCGTGCGTTGACCGAGAAGATGAAGGAACTGATTCCGCGGCAGATGTTCGACGTGGCAATCCAGGCCGCCATTGGCGGGCAGATTGTGGCGCGTACAACCGTCAAGGCACTCAGAAAGAACGTATTGGCCAAATGCTACGGCGGCGACGTCAGCCGTAAGCGCAAGCTGTTGGAAAAGCAGAAGGCCGGTAAAAAACGCATGAAGCAGGTCGGTAATGTGGAAATTCCACAGGAAGCCTTCCTTGCGGTGCTCAGGTTGGATAGTTAGGTCCTATGTCGCTAAATTTCCCGCTGTTGCTGGTTATCGCCGTGTTTGTCTGCGGTCTGTTGGCGTTGATTGATCTGTTGTTCCTGGCGCCTCGGCGCCGGGCGGCTATCGCCTCTTATCAGGGCAGCGTCAGCCAGCCCGATGGTGTGGTGGTCGAGAAGCTCAACAAGGAGCCGTTGCTGGTCGAGTACGGCAAGTCGTTCTTTCCCGTGCTGTTCATTGTGCTGGTGCTGCGTTCGTTCCTGGTGGAGCCGTTCCAGATCCCGTCCGGCTCGATGAAGCCGACACTGGACGTGGGCGATTTCATCCTGGTGAACAAGTTCTCCTACGGGATCCGCCTGCCGGTGATCGACAAGAAAATCATCGAGGTGGGTGATCCACAGCGCGGCGACGTGATGGTGTTCCGCTTTCCCAGCGACCCTAGCGTCAACTACATCAAGCGCGTGGTCGGCTTGCCCGGCGACAAGATTCGCTACACCGTCGACAAGCGTTTGTACGTGAATGGCGAACTGGTGGCCGAACAACTGCTCGGCTCCGAGCCAGGCACCCTGGGCAGCGCCGAGCTCTACCAGGAGAAACTCGGCGAGGTCGAGCATCTGATTCGCAAGGAAATGAGCCGCTACCGCGCCACGCCGGACCATTCGTGGACCGTGCCGGCCGGGCACTATTTCATGATGGGCGACAACCGCGACAACTCCAACGACAGCCGTTACTGGGATGATCCGAACATTCCCAAGGACATGCTGGGCATGGTCCCCGACCGGAATATCGTCGGCAAGGCCTTTGCGGTCTGGATGAGCTGGCCGGAACCCAAACTCGGACACCTGCCGAATTTCTCGCGGGTTGGCCTGATCAAGTAAACACACGGCGCTGTTGAACACAGCGCCGAATGCATTTCTGGAGCCTGTACAAGGCGCCAACGTTAGTCAGGACTTCATTTTTGAACACAGCGTTAATTGTCCCAAGCCAACGGCGTCTTGCCGACCTGGCGGTGGAATCCAGCCACGAACTCAGCGTGGGTAAACCGTGAGCGTTTCTCTAAGCCGCCTCGAGCGCCAGCTCGGCTACAACTTCAAGGACCCGGAGCTGATGCTCCTGGCCCTCACTCACCGCAGTTTTGCCGGGCGTAATAACGAACGCCTGGAATTCCTCGGTGATGCCATCCTCAACTTCGTCGCTGGCGAGGCACTGTTCGAGCGCTTCCCGCTGGCCCGCGAAGGCCAGTTGTCGCGTTTGCGCGCGCGGCTGGTAAAAGGTGAGACCCTGGCCGTGCTGGCTCGTGGTTTCGATTTGGGCGACTACCTGCGCCTGGGCTCCGGCGAGTTGAAAAGCGGCGGTTTTCGGCGCGAGTCGATTCTGGCCGACGCCCTGGAAGCTCTGATTGGTGCGATCTACCTGGATTCGGGCATGGAAAAGGCTCGCGAGCGCGTGCTGGCCTGGCTGACCTCCGAAATCGACAGCCTGACGCTGGTCGACACCAACAAGGATCCGAAAACCCGTTTGCAGGAGTTCCTGCAATCGCGCAGTTGCGAGCTGCCGCGCTACGAAGTCGTGGACATCCAGGGCGAGCCGCACTGCCGAACCTTCTTCGTCGAATGCGAAGTGGTCCTATTGAATGAAAAAAGCCGTGGCCAGGGCGTGAGCCGCCGTATCGCCGAGCAGGTGGCGGCCGCCGCAGCATTGATCGCCCTGGGCGTGGAGAATGGCAATGACTGATACAACCGTTACCCGTTGCGGCTATGTCGCCATCGTTGGCCGGCCGAACGTGGGCAAGTCCACATTGCTGAACCATATCCTGGGCCAGAAACTGGCGATCACCTCGCGCAAGCCCCAGACCACCCGCCACAATATGCTGGGTATCAAGACCGAGGGCGACGTGCAGGCGATCTACGTCGATACCCCGGGCATGCACAAGGGGGGCGAAAAGGCCCTGAACCGCTACATGAACAAGACCGCTTCGGCAGCGTTGAAAGACGTCGACGTGGTGATCTTCGTGGTCGACCGTACCAAGTGGACCGAAGAAGACCAGATGGTCCTCGAACGCGTCCAGTACGTGACCGGCCCGCTGATAGTGGCGCTGAACAAGACCGACCGTATCGAGGACAAAGCTGAGCTGATGCCGCACCTGACCTGGTTGCAGGAACAGCTGCCCAACGCCCAGATCATCCCGATCTCGGCCCAGCACGGCCATAACCTGGACGCGCTGGAGCGGGTGATTGCCGAACATCTGCCAGAAAACGATCACTTCTTCCCTGAAGACCAGATTACCGATCGCAGCAGCCGTTTCCTCGCCGCGGAACTGGTGCGCGAGAAAATCATGCGCCAGCTGGGCGCCGAGCTGCCGTACCAGATCACCGTGGAAATCGAAGAGTTCAAGCAACAGGGCAAGACCCTGCACATCCACGCGCTGATCCTCGTCGAACGTGACGGCCAGAAGAAAATCATCATTGGCGACAAGGGCGAGCGCATCAAGCGCATCGGCACCGAGGCGCGCAAGGACATGGAGTTGTTGTTCGACTCCAAGATCATGCTCAACCTGTGGGTAAAGGTGAAGGGTGGCTGGTCGGATGATGAGCGGGCACTGCGTTCGCTGGGTTACGGCGACTTGTAATCCGTCCGGCAGTACACCACGGACTGTGTGGGAGCGGGCTTGGTGGGAGCAAAGCTTGCTCGCGATACAAGCGACTCGGTTTCAAGAAGACCGCGTTGTGTTCATCGCGGGCAAGCCTTGCTCCCAGCAGGCTCGCTCCCACAGTGGTTTCTGGTTGTTGGTAATACTGCGTTTCCTTATTGAGAACTGCGACCTCCATGTCCCCCACCCATCCCATCGCCCAAGTCGCCTACGTCCTGCATTCGCGCGCATACCGCGAAAGCAGTGCTCTGGTGGATTTCCTCACGCCGCAAGGGCGTCTGCGGGCGGTGTTACGGGGCGCGCGGGGCAAGGCCGGAACGCTGGCGCGGCCGTTCGTGCCCCTGGAGGTCGAATTCCGGGGGCGGGGCGAGCTCAAGAATGTCGGGCGCATGGAAAGCAACGGAGTCTCGGCCTGGCTCAACGGCGAGGCGTTGTTCAGCGGCCTGTACCTCAATGAGTTGCTGATCCGCCTGTTGCCCGCCGAAGACCCGCATCCTGCCGTCTTCGATCACTACGCCGCGACACTGCTGGCCCTGGCCGAAGGCCGGCCGCTGGAGCCGCTGCTGCGATCCTTCGAGTGGCGGTTGCTGGATGACCTGGGCTACGGGTTCGCTCTAGACGCCGACCTGAACGGCGCGCCCATTGCCGCCGATGGCCTTTACCGCTTGCAGGTTGATGCCGGCCTGGAGCGCGTCTATCTGCTGCAACCCGGTCTGTTCAACGGCGTCGAGCTGCTGGCCATGGCCGAGGCCGACTGGAGCGCGCCCGGCGCTTTGTCCGCGGCCAAGCGTCTGATGCGCCAGGCTTTGGCGGTTCATCTGGGTGGCAAGCCGCTGGTCAGTCGCGAGCTGTTTCGCAAGCCCTGATCAACCCGTATGCTGTGGGCCGAATCTCTGTCCATTCAAGGAGCGCTTTTCGTGAGCACCAGCAATCGCATTCTTCTCGGCGTGAACATCGACCATGTCGCCACCCTGCGCCAGGCCCGCGGTACCCGCTATCCGGATCCGGTCAAGGCTGCACTGGACGCCGAAGAGGCGGGCGCCGACGGCATCACCGTGCACCTGCGTGAGGACCGTCGCCATATCCAGGAACGCGATGTGCTGCTGCTCAAGGACGTATTGCAGACCCGTATGAATTTCGAGATGGGCGTGACCGAAGAAATGCTGGCATTCGCCGAGCGTATCCGCCCGGCGCACATTTGCCTGGTACCGGAAACGCGTCAGGAGCTGACCACCGAAGGCGGCCTGGACGTGGCGGGGCAGGAAGCGCGGATCCGGGCGGCAGTGGAGCGGCTGTCGAAAACCGGCGCCGAAGTGTCGTTGTTCATCGACGCCGACGAGCGGCAGATCGAGGCCTCCAAGCGGGTCGGTGCCCCGGCCATTGAGCTGCACACCGGCCGCTACGCGGATGCCGAAACCCCCACGGATGTGGCCGATGAGCTGCAACGAGTGGCTGACGGTGTCGCGTTCGGCCTGGCACAGGGCCTGATCGTCAACGCCGGCCATGGCCTGCACTACCACAACGTCGAAGCCGTGGCGGCCATCAAAGGCATCAACGAGCTGAACATCGGCCATGCGCTGGTGGCCCATGCCTTGTTTGTCGGGTTCAAGTCGGCGGTGGCGGAGATGAAGGCGCTGATCCTGGCGGCCGCAAAAGCCTGATATCAGCACACAACTCGATACGGGTGCGATCCATTGTGGCGAGGGGATTTATCCCCGCTGGGCTGCGTAGCAGCCCCAAAGCGTTCTACCCCGTCTATCTGGCACACCGAGGCGCCAGGTTTTAAGGCTGCTGCGCAGCCCAACGGGGATAAATCCCCTCGCCACAGGTTCATCACCGCATCAGGGTTTGTGTGGGGCCGTCAGAGCGGCGGGGTTTCCTGGTTCGGCTTGCTCTTGTCGACGCCCGGCACATGCAGGTTGCCTTCGGCCACCTGGTTGCCTTCGAGCTGCGGCTGCGTGACCCAGGTCAGGATGTCGTAGTAGCGGCGGATGTTCGCCACGAAATGCACCGGCTCGCCGCCCCGGGCGTAGCCGTAGCGGGTCTTGCTGTACCACTGTTTCTGGGACAGGCGCGGCAGGATCTTCTTCACGTCCAGCCACTTGTTCGGGTTCAACCCTTCCTTGGCCGCCAGCTTGCGGGCGTCGTCCAGATGACCGCTACCGACGTTATAGGCGGCGAGGGCGAACCAGGTACGGTCCGGCTCCTGGATGCTCTCGTCGAGTTGCTCCTTCATGTAGGCCAGGTACTTGGCGCCTCCCATGATGCTTTGCTTCGGGTCCAGGCGGTTGGACACGCCCATGGCCTGGGCGGTGTTCTGGGTCAGCATCATCAGGCCGCGCACACCGGTCTTGGACGTGACCGCCGGTTGCCATAGCGATTCCTGATAGCCGATGGCGGCCAGCAGGCGCCAATCGACTTTTTCCCGCTTGGCGTAGGCCTTGAAGTGTTGCTCATACTTGGGCAGCCGTTGCTGCAAATGCTGGGCGAAGGTGGTGGCGCCCATGTATCCGAGAACATCGACGTGTCCGTAATAGCGGTCTTTCAGGCGTTGCAGGGTGCCGTTCTTCTGCACTTTGTCGAGGTAGGCGTTGATTTCGTTGAGCAGGCTGTTGTCTTCTCCAGGGGCCACCGCCCAGCTCTGACTGCGGGCATCGCCCAGGTCGAAGGCCACGCGGACGTTGGGGAAGTACACCTGGTTCATCGCCACTTCGTTGGAATCCACCAGGGTCAGGTCGATCTGGCCCTCATCGACCATGCGCAACAGGTCGACCACTTCAACGGCGTCGGATTCCTCGTATTCGATGCCCGGATACTGCTGTTTCAGTTGCGCCAGTTGCTCGGCGTGGGTGCTGCCCTTGAGCACCATGATCTTCTTGCCCGCCAGGGCTGCCGCGTCCGTGGGGCGTGACTGGCCGTTGCGGTAGATGACCTGCGGGGTGACCTCCAGGTAGGAGTGGGAGAACCGCACCTGTTTCTTGCGTGCCTCGCTGCTGACCAGGCCTGCGGCCGCCAGCACCGGGCCGTTGGGTTTGCCGATCTGGCTGAACAGGTCGTCGAGGTTGTCGGCAGTCTCGATTTTCAGTTCCACGCCCAAATCGTCGGCGAAACGCTTCACCAGCTCGTATTCGAAGCCGGTTTCACCGTTGCGATCCTCAAAGTAGGTGGCAGGGCTGTTTCGGGTAACCACCCGCAGCACGCCATCCTCCTTTACGCGCTCCAGTGTGTTGGGTTTCTCAACACAGCCACTGAGCACCAGGAAGAGTCCGGTTGCGATCAGCCATTTGGCGTACCGCGGACGCAAAGCCATTGGGGAAAACATCTGCGCAGTATACGCAAACGGCCCTTACCGCCATATCTCGACAGCGAAAGGCCAGTCTGCTAGCGGTTGCAAAACATGTCTGCAACACAAGCCGGCTGGCGTGCGGCGGGTTTTGGGTCGATTAAAAAAATCTCGAAACGAACACCGGAACAGACGTTCAACAAGGGTTTCGACGCAAAGACCGACATTCGGCCCGTATCGCGGATGCCGTTTCGGGTGCCGTTGCCGACGGTTTAGGCTAGAATGCACGGCCTCAAAGCACACCCCCTTCCCGAGGCTGTCCCGAAGATGTTGATCCTGCGCGGCGCTCCTGCCCTTTCTGCCTTTCGCCACAGCAAACTCCTTGAGCAACTGAGCCAGAAGGTTTCGGCTGTCAGTGGCTTGTATGCTGAATTCGCTCACTTCGCCGAAGTCACCGGCGGTTTGACCGGCGACGAACAGCAGGTGCTCGCGCGCCTTCTGAAATACGGTCCCAGCGTTCCCGTCCAGGAGCCGGCCGGTCGCCTGTTCCTGGTGCTGCCGCGCTTCGGCACCATTTCGCCGTGGTCGAGCAAGGCCAGCGACATTGCCCGTAATTGCGGTCTGGGGAAAATCCAGCGCCTGGAGCGCGGCATTGCCTTTTATGTCGCCGGTGAGTTCAGCGAGGCCGAGGCCCAACTGATCGCCGACAGCCTGCATGACCGCATGACCCAGGTCGTGCTGGGCAACCTGGAGCAGGCCGCCGGCCTGTTCAGCCACGCCGAGCCCAAGCCACTGACTGCCATCGACGTGCTGGGCGGCGGCCGTGCCGCGCTGGAAAAAGCCAACGCCGAACTGGGCCTGGCCCTGGCCGAAGACGAGATCGATTACCTGGTCAACGCCTTCCAGGGATTGAAGCGCAACCCCCATGACATCGAACTGATGATGTTTGCCCAGGCCAACTCCGAGCACTGCCGTCACAAGATCTTCAACGCCAGTTGGGACATTGACGGCCAGAGCCAGGAAAAAAGCCTGTTCGGCATGATCAAGAACACCTACCAGATGCACAGCGAAGGCGTTCTGTCTGCTTACAAGGACAACGCTTCGGTGATCGTCGGCAGCGTTGCCGGCCGCTTCTTCCCGAATCCCGAGACCCGCCAGTACGGTGCGGTCCAGGAGCCGGTGCACATCCTGATGAAGGTCGAGACCCACAACCATCCGACCGCGATTGCGCCGTTCCCTGGCGCGTCCACCGGTTCCGGTGGCGAGATCCGCGACGAAGGTGCAACCGGTCGCGGCGCCAAGCCCAAGGCCGGCCTGACCGGTTTCACCGTGTCGAACCTGCAGATCCCGGGCTTCGAACAACCGTGGGAAAAGCCGTACGGCAAGCCTGAGCGCATCGTCAACGCCCTCGACATCATGATCGAAGGCCCGCTGGGTGGCGCTGCGTTCAACAACGAATTCGGCCGTCCGGCCCTGACCGGCTACTTCCGTACCTTCGAACAATCCATCACCACCCCCCGTGGCGAAGAAGTGCGCGGCTACCACAAGCCGATCATGCTCGCTGGCGGCATGGGCAACATTCGCGCCGAACACGTGCAAAAAGGCGAGATCGTGGTCGGTTCCAAGCTGATCGTCCTCGGCGGCCCGGCGATGCTGATCGGCCTGGGCGGCGGCGCTGCTTCCTCCATGGCCACCGGCACCAGCTCGGCGGACCTGGATTTCGCCTCGGTGCAGCGGGAAAACCCGGAAATGGAACGCCGTTGCCAGGAAGTCATCGACCGTTGCTGGCAGTTGGGTGACAAGAACCCGATCAGCTTCATCCACGACGTGGGCGCGGGCGGCCTGTCCAACGCCTTCCCGGAGCTGGTCAACGACGGTGGCCGTGGTGGCCGCTTCGAGCTGCGCAACATTCCGAACGACGAGCCGGGCATGGCCCCGCATGAAATCTGGAGCAACGAGTCCCAGGAACGTTACGTCCTGGCAGTCGGCCCGGCCGACTTCGAGCGCTTCCAGGCCATCTGCGAGCGTGAGCGCTGCCCGTTCGCCGTGGTCGGCGAAGCCACTGCCGAGCCGCAACTGACCGTCACCGACAGTCACTTCGGCAACAGCCCGGTGGACATGCCACTGGAAGTGCTGCTGGGCAAGGCCCCGCGCATGCACCGTTCGGCCGTTCGCGAAACTGAGCTGGGCGACGATTTCGATCCGTCCACCCTCGACATCGCCGATTCCATCGAGCGCGTCCTGCACCACCCGGCCGTGGCGAGCAAGAGCTTCCTGATCACCATCGGTGACCGCACCATCACCGGCCTCGTGGCCCGTGACCAGATGGTCGGCCCATGGCAGGTGCCGGTGGCTGACGTCGCTGTGACCGCCACCAGTTTCGACGTCTACACCGGTGAAGCCATGGCCATGGGCGAGCGCACGCCGTTGGCCCTGCTGGACGCTCCGGCGTCGGGCCGCATGGCGATCGGTGAGGCGCTGACCAACCTCGCGGCCTCGCGCATCGGCAAGATTTCCGACATCAAACTGTCGGCCAACTGGATGTCCGCCGCCGGGCACCCGGGTGAAGACGCTCGGCTGTACGACACCGTCAAGGCTGTCGGCATGGAGCTGTGCCCGGAACTGGGCATCACCATTCCGGTGGGCAAGGATTCCATGTCCATGGCCACGCGCTGGAACGAAGACGGCGTGGACAAGAGTGTGACCTCGCCGCTGTCGCTGATTGTGACCGGTTTCGCCCCGGTCACTGACATCCGCCAGACCCTGACCCCGCAACTGCGCATGGACAAGGGCACCACCGATCTGATCCTGATCGACCTGGGTCGTGGTCAGAACCGCATGGGCGCCTCGATCCTGGCCCAGGTGCATGGCAAGCTCGGCAAGCAAGCGCCGGACGTTGACGATGCCGAAGACCTGAAGGCGTTCTTCGCCGTCATCCAGGGCCTCAATGCCGACGGCCACCTGCTGGCCTACCACGACCGTTCCGATGGCGGCCTGCTGACCACCGTAATGGAAATGGCCTTCGCCGGTCATTGCGGCCTGAGCCTGACCCTCGACAGCGTGGCGGAATCCGCTGCCGAAATTCCGGCCATCCTGTTCAACGAAGAACTGGGTGCGGTGATCCAGGTTCGCCAGGACGCTACCCCGGACATCCTCGCCCAGTTCAGCGCGGCAGGCCTGGCCGATTGCGTCTCGGTGATCGGCCAGCCGATCAACAACGCCCACGTCAACATCACCTTCAATGGCGATACCGTCTTCGAAGGCCAGCGTCGCCTGTTGCAGCGTCAGTGGGCTGAAACCAGCTACCAGATCCAGCGCCTGCGGGATAACGCCGATTGCGCCGATCAGGAATTCGACGTACTGCTGGAAGAAGACAACCCGGGCCTGAGCGCCAAGCTCAGCTACGACGTCAATCTGGATGTGGCCGCGCCTTACATCAAGAAAGGCATTCGTCCGCAAGTGGCGGTACTGCGTGAGCAGGGCGTCAACGGCCAGGTGGAAATGGCGGCGGCGTTCGACCGCGCCGGCTTCAACGCGATCGACGTGCACATGAGTGACATCCTGGCCGGTCGTGTCGACCTGAACGACTTCAAGGGCATGGTGGCCTGTGGCGGCTTCTCCTACGGCGACGTGCTGGGTGCCGGTGAAGGCTGGGCCAAGTCGGCGCTGTTCAACAGCCGCGCTCGCGACGCGTTCCAGGGCTTCTTCGAACGCACCGACAGCTTCACCCTCGGCGTGTGCAACGGTTGCCAGATGATGTCCAACCTGCACGAGCTGATCCCGGGCAGTGAGTTCTGGCCGCACTTCGTGCGCAACCGTTCCGAGCAGTTCGAAGCTCGCGTGGCGATGGTCCAGGTGCAGGAGTCGAACTCGATCTTCCTGCAGGGCATGGCTGGTTCGCGCATGCCGATCGCCATCGCCCACGGTGAAGGGCATGCGGAATTCGAAAGCGAAGAAGCGTTGCTCGAAGCCGACCTGTCCGGTTGCGTGTCGCTGCGGTTCGTCGACAACCACGGCAAGGTCACCGAAACCTATCCGGCCAACCCGAACGGCTCGCCGCGCGGAATCACCGGCCTGACCAGCCGCGACGGTCGTGTGACGATCATGATGCCGCACCCTGAGCGCGTATTCCGCGCGGTGCAGAACTCGTGGCGTTCGGATGACTGGAACGAAGACGCGCCCTGGATGCGCATGTTCCGCAACGCTCGCGTCTGGGTGAACTAAAGGCGTGTACAAGCTCTGCTTCTTTGTCCCGGCCAGCCATGTGGAAGAGGTCAAAAGCGCCGTATTCGCTGCCGGTGGCGGACGGATCGGCGACTATGACCACTGCGCCTGGCAAGTGCTGGGCCTGGGCCAGTTTCGCCCCTTGGACGGCAGCCAGCCGTTCATGGGCGAAGCGGGGCAGGTCGAGCAGGTCGAAGAATGGAAGGTGGAGCTTGTGGTGGCCGATGAGTTGATTCGCGTAGTGGTGGAGGCCTTGAAACAGAGCCATCCCTACGAGACACCGGCGTATGAGGTGTGGCGGTTGGAGGGTTTCTGATCCTCTGCCCGTGGAAATGAGAAACCCGCTGATTGATTCAGCGGGTTTTTTATTGGGTGGACGGTTTGTTGCAGTCAGCGACGGCCTCTTCGCGAGCAGGCTCGCTCCCACAAGGGATTCGTGCTGTTCCCAGCATACCCTGCGGGAGCTAGCTTGCTCGCGAAGGGCCCGGTCAGACAACGCAGCTCCAGACCCCGGCATCGACCCAGTCCATCGCCTCTACTGATGCCGACGCTCCAGGCGACAAACCTCTTTCTCGATACCGATGCACTCGACCGGTTCGCTCACACCTTTCTCGAACCGCCGAGCATTCATCAACAATCCGCCCTTGATGCCACCGATGAATGCGTAGGCGCCCTCACGTGCGCCGGTGGTTCGGCCTGATAGATCCACCGCCACGGTGTTGGGCCTGACTTCATATACCCAGCCGCCGTTCGAGGCTTGCTCGGTGGCCCAGAGCTTGGCTTCGCCATAGTCGCTAAACGCTACGACGACCGATTGAGCCAAGGGAGACTCCGGCTGGGTGGCCAGTCTCAGATTCGGCGCAAGAGCGTTCCAGGCCTGCAGGCCCTGGCTCAGTGCATCCGCACCTTGCACGGGGTTGATTATCGTAGAGCCGACGGCCCAGAGGGACTTCTTGGTCGTTACCCAGGCCAGCCCCTCTGGAGGCTCCAGACGAGCCCAGTCGATGGCAATTGCCGCAACCTGCTGCATCGTCTCGTGGCCGGTGGGTTCACGGTAGTCCGGGTTTGTCACGCAGTTGGCCAGGTTGGTTGCCTTGCAGGCCTTGCTGATGAAGTACCCCTTGACCCCACCCGGATAGCTGATTTCCTCCTCGCGAGGGAACGGACCTCCTGATTGCTCCTGATCGATTCCATGGGGAGCCTTGAACTCGTACACCCACTCGCTGGCGTAGTGCTGGGCGATGAACTGACTGCGGGTTGTGCTGCTGAACACCGTCCCGGCGGAGCCGCCCGCATGGTTGTACCAGTTGTATATCCATTCGTTCTCGGGGATGCCCGCGGCTTTGGGCAGCAGCCCGTCCTGGAAAGCACTGAGTCCCTGGCCCGTTGTATCTCCCCGGTAGAGCGTGTCCATGTCGGTACGCCAGCGCAACGATGGCGTGGTCTTGCGGATATCCACCTCCGGATTCGCCGTGACCTGAAGCCAGGCTTCGTACCAGGGCTCTGTTTCCGGATCTTGACTGCCTTGGGTCGCTGCCCACCCATGAGGGCCAGGCTGCCAAGTAGCTGCCAGTACGACCGCGACAGTCGTCGCCCGTATAAACGTGTCTTTTCGAGTCATGATTGGATGCCTCAGCTGGAACGAGGAGCCAGTCGAATCACATACGTCATGACTACCTATTCTTCGACGTGACAGGTTTGCTTATCGATTGCGGCGAGAGGGCGCCGCTGGGGCGCGCCTCGGTCCGCCGTGTGAACTCAAAGAATAGGTGACGGAAAGTCTGTCAGTCGTATTTTTGGATCCAATCGTGTAACAAACTGCTCCAGTGAAGATTGCTAGAGGGACTGCACACAGGTTTTGCGGTTGTTCAGCATCACCCTTAGTGCTTCGCTCATTGCATTAGCCCGATTGCCCACCAGTACATGCCAGATGCCGCTCTCCATCTGGCTGACACCCTGGCAACCCAGAACCCTCAGATCAGCCTCGGATAGCCGCCGGGCATCTTCGAGCTGCACCCGTAGCCGCGTATGGGCGACGCATTCCAATGCCAGTACATTGTCTTTGCCGCCCAGTGCGTCCAGCCATTGCCCGGCCTGCTCCGCGCTGATCGTGGCCGGCTCGGCCTGTACCGGTTCACTCAACGGCCTGTCGACTGAGCGTGTCATCGGCAAGCCCAGGCGGATTTCATCGGCAATGCTGTCGGCCATCGGCCCAACCACCACCTGTAAGCTGCCGCCGTTGCCGGGACGCACCACGGCCATGGCGCCCAAGGCCTTGAGTTGCGCATCGGAGGCCTTGCTGCGGTCGACCATGTCCAGTCGCAGGCGCGTGGTACAGGCGCCGACGGTAATCAGGTTGTCGGCGCCGCCGAGTGCCGCGATGTAAGCCCCGGCCCGTTCATTCTGGGCAATGACCGGTTTGTCTGCGCTCGGGACGTCTTCACGGCCCGGAGTCTTCAGGTCGAAGCGGCGGATGCAGAAGTCGAACACGGTGTAGTAGATCACCGCATAGGCCAGGCCCACCGGCACCACCAGCCAACCATTGTTCGATCTGCCCCAGCCCAGGACCATGTCGATGAAGCCGCCGGAGAAGGTAAAGCCCAGGCGGATGTTCAGCCAGTCGGTGATCGCCATCGACAGCCCGGTGAGCAAGGCATGCAACAGGAACAGCAGCGGCGCGAGGAACATGAAGGCGAATTCCACCGGTTCGGTGACCCCGGTGAGAAACGATGTCAGCGCCATGGATAGCAGGATCCCGCCCATGACTTTGCGCCGCTGGGGCAGGGCGTTGCGGTACATCGCCAGGCAGGCGGCGGGCAGGCCGAAGAGCATCACGGGGAACATGCCTGTCATGAACTGGCCGCCGTTGGGGTCGCCGGCAAAATAACGGGTCAGGTCGCCGGTCACCACCGCACCGGTGTGCGGGTCGGTGAAGCTGCCGAAGATGAACCAGGCCATGTTATTGAGGATGTGGTGCAGGCCGGTGACGATCAGCAACCGGTTGAACACCCCGAACACGAACGCTCCCAGGCTGCCGCTTTCCATCAACAGCGCGCCGAAGCTGTTGATGCCTTGCTGGATCGGTGGCCAGACCAGGCCGAACACCAGTCCCAGGCCCACCGCGCTGAAGCCGGTGACAATCGGCACGAAGCGCCGGCCGCCGAAGAACGCCAGATACTCCGGCAGCTTGATGTCCTTGAATCGGTTGTACAGTGCCCCCGCGAGCAGGCCACTGATGATCCCGGCGAGCATGCCCATGTTGATGCTGGCGTCGAGCACCTTCAGCGTGGCGATCATCACCAGGTAACCGATGGCCCCGGCCAGCCCCGCCGTGCCGTTATTGTCCCGGGCGAAGCCCACGGCGATGCCAATGGCGAAGATCATCGCCAGGTTGGTGAAAATGGCTTGCCCGGCATCATGGATGATGGCGATGTTCAGAAGATCGGTGTCGCCCAGGCGCAGCAACAGGCCGGCGATGGGCAGGATGGCGATGGGCAGCATCAGCGCCCGGCCGAGACGTTGCAATCCTTCGATGAAATGCTGGTACATGGCGGATCTCCCTTATTGTTCTTCGACGTACTCAGCCCAGGGGCCAGTGTTGATGACAGGCCTGGCGCACGGCAGCGGCACTGCCCAGGCCCAGCAATTCGGCGCTGAGGCAGGCGCACTTGACGGCATCAAGGTCGCGTACCCGCGCCTTGATCTCGCCGATCTGCGCCGGGCTGACCGACAGTTCGCGCACGCCCAGCCCCACCAGCACCGGCGTCGCCAGAGGATCGGAGGCCAGGGCGCCGCACACGCCGATCCAGCGCCCATGCCGGGCCGCGCCGGCGCAAGCCTGGGCGATCAGTCGCAGCAGCGCCGGGTGCAGGGCATCGACCCGGGCGGCGAGGCCGGCATGGTCGCGGTCCATGGCGAGGGTGTACTGCGAAAGGTCGTTGGTGCCGATGGACAGGAAGTCCGCGTGCTCTGCCAGTTGTTCGGCCAGCAAGGCGGCCGCCGGCACTTCGATCATCACCCCCAGTTGCGGCCGTTCGCTCAGGCCCAGTTCACTGGCCAATGCATCAAGGCGCTGGCGGATGTTCAGCAGTTCGTCGACTTCGGTAACCATCGGCAACAGGATCCGGCAACGGTGCAGCGGACGGGTTTGCAGCAAGGCTCGCAGTTGCTGGTCCAGCAGTTCCGGTCGCACCTGGGCCAGGCGAATACCCCGCAGGCCCAGCACCGGGTTGGCTTCGGTCGGCAGCGGCAGGTAGTCCAGTTGTTTGTCGCCGCCGACATCGATGGTGCGGATGATCACCGGCTTATCGCCCATGGCATCGAGCACGGCTTGGTAGCTTTGACGCTGTTCTGCTTCGTCCGGGGCTGTGTGACGGTCGACGAACAGGAATTCGGTACGCAGCAGCCCGACACCGTCAGCGCCGTTAGCCAGGGCCTCGGCCGCATCGGCGCTGGAGGCGACGTTGGCCGCCACTTCGACACTTACGCCATCAACGGTGCGGGCCAGTGTGTGGGCCAGGGCTTGTTGTTGAGCGCGGCGAGCGGCTCGCTGAGCGTGTGTCTGTTGCACCTGGGTCATGCGCTCGGCGGTGGGGCGCAGTTCGAGCCGGCCTTCGTCGGCGTCCAGCACCACCGACTGGCCCTGTTCCTGTTCCAACAGTGCAGCGCCCAACGCTACCAGGCACGGCATCCCTTTACCTCGGGCCAGGATAGCCACGTGGGAAGTGGCGCCACCCTCGACCATGCACAGGCCGGCCACGCCTTGGGTGCGGAGTTGCAGCAGGTCCGATGGCGTCAGTTCCTGTGCGGCGACAATCGCGCCGGCAGGCACGTCGAATTGCCACGCTTCTCCCAGCAGTGCCCGCAGTACCCGCTGGCGCAGGTCACGCAGATCGTTGGCGCGCTCGGCCAGCAGCGTACTGCCCAGTTGCTCCAGTACCCGACATTGCGCGTCTATGGACTGGCTCCAGGCGTGGGCCGCGGCGCTGCCCTGGTCGATGCACAAATGAGCGGCATCCAGCAGGGCCGGGTCTTCCAGCAGCGCCAGATGGGCGCTGAAAATCGCTTCTTCGTCGCTGCTGCGCCGGGCCCTGGCGTGGTCCAGGGTCCGGTGGATGTCACGGCTGACGTCGGCCAAGGCACGGCTCAGTTGCTGCCGCTGATCTTCGACGTCGTGGCCGCCCGCATCCTCGGGCAACTGAATGCCATTCAGCCGAACCAGCGGTCCCGTCGCAAGGCCGGGGGCGGCGCATACGCCGTACAGCACGCCGTCTTCGGCAGGACGAGCATGGGGTTTGAGTGCAGGCGCTGCGGCGTGGGCTTCTTCGGTCAATGCAGTGGACAGGGTCGTCAGCAACGCTTGCAGTGCTGCTTCGGCATCGTTGCCTCGGCAACTGACCTGCACTTCTGCCTGCTCGGTGATGGCAAGGCCCATCATCCCCATCAGGCTGTCGCAGGAGGCCGACTTGCCGCCGAAGTGCAACTGCGAGCGACTGTTGAAAACCTGGGCGGTCTGGCGTACCAGCGCCGCGGGGCGTGCGTGCAGGCCGCCGCGGTGGGCGATGCGGATCTGGCCGAAGACCTCGATGCCGGCGTCCGGATGTTCGTCGGTCGAAACGCCTGTAGCCATGGCGACGATATGCAGCAGCGGCTCGCCGACTTTCACGCCCCTGAGGGTGACGGGGCGCGCCTGGAAGTGCTCGCCATTGGTGATGATCAACAGGCTGACCAGGCTCTTGCAGTGTCGTGCCACTTTGTCCACGTCATAACGCAGCAATGGCTGGCCGTTGCTGACCCGGGCGCCTTCCTTGACCAGCATGGAAAAACCGTCGCCACGCAGCTCGACGGTGTCCAGCCCCAGGTGCAGCAGCAGTTCGGCGCCGTTGTCGGCCCGCAGGGTCACGGCGTGGCTGGTACGGGCGACATGGATCACTTCGCCGTCGCAGGGCGCGTAGAGGGTGTCGTTCAGCGGATCGATGGCGATCCCGTCGCCCATGGCACCGCTGGCGAACACGGCGTCCGGGACATTGGCGAGGGTGAGCACCGGGCCGCTGAGCGGGGCGCTGAGGGTCAACTCTTTATTATTGTTGGGCATGGCGCGCTCTCATCAGGCTGTCATTAGTCAGTGCGTACGGGTGACTTTGCTCAGGTGCCGCGGTTGGTCAGGGTTCAGCCCCCGGGCCACGGCAAGGTGAGCGGCCATTCCATAAAAGCTCTGGATCGCCAGGATCGGATCCAGTGCCGGGTGCTCGGCGCGAGTCAGGGGCAGGTCGCGTTCGGCGATGTCATCGGGCGCCGCCAGCAAGACCCGGGCGCCGCGCTGGCGCATGTCGGCGGCCAGGCTCAACACGCCGGACTGTTCGGCACCGCGAGGTGCGAAGACCAACAGCGGGTAGTTCTCATCAATCAGCGCCATCGGCCCGTGGCGAACCTCGGCGCTGCTGAAGGCTTCGGCCTGGATCGCCGAGGTTTCCTTGAACTTGAGCGCCGCTTCCTGGGCGATGGCGAACCCGGCGCCACGGCCGATCACCATCAACCGCTGGCAGGTGCGCAGAGCCTCGACGGCAACACTCCAATCCTGACGGGCGGCCTCGCGCAAACCTTCGGGCAGGACGTTTCCGGCCTCCAGCAATTGGGCATCGTCCTTCCACTGGGCCACCAGCCGTGCGCTGGCGCTGAGGGTGGCGATGAAACTCTTGGTGGCGGCGACGCTGCTTTCGACGCCGGCACACAGCGGCACGCTGAACTCACACGCCGCTTCCAGGGGCGAGTCGAGCGCATTGACCAGGGCCACGCTCAGGGCGCCGCGCCTGCGCAACAGCCGCAGGCTGTTCACCAGGTCCGGGCTCTGTCCCGACTGGGAAAAACCGAACGCTACCTGACCGCTGACCTTGAGCGGCGCCTGCTGCATGGTCACCACCGACATCGGCAGCGACGCCACCGGCAAGCCCAATTGCTGCATGGTCAGGTAGGCGAAGTAGCTGGCGGCGTGGTCGGAACTGCCGCGGGCAATGGTCATCGCCACTTGCGGCGGCTGACGGCGCAGGCGTCCGGCGATTTCCTGCAGGGCCGGGTCCAGTTGCTGCAACTGGCGTTCGACGGCTTCGCTGGCGGCGAGGGCCTCTTCAAGCATTTTGGAGGTCAATGGCTTCTCCTTCGACCATCACGTCGGTCAGGGTCAGGGAACGGTCAAGGCGCACGCAGTCGGCCCAGGCGCCCGGTTGCAGGCGTCCACGCTCAGGCAGGCCGAGGTAGTCGGCAGGAAATTGGGACAGGCGTTGCGAGGCTTCGGCGATGGACAGGCCGATTTTCACCAGGTTACGCAGGGCCTGGTCCATGGTCAGGGTGCTGCCCGCCAGGGTGCCATCGGCCAGCCGCACGCCACCCAGGCATTTGGTCACGGTATGGCTGCCCAGCTTGTATTCGCCGTCGGGCATGCCGGCGGCCGCGGTGGAGTCGGTGACGCAATACAGGCACGGGATCGAGCGCAGGGCCACGCGCATGGCGCCCGGATGCACGTGCAGAAGGTCCGGGATCAGCTCGGCATAACGGGCGTGGGCCAGCGCCGCGCCGACAATCCCCGGTTCGCGGTGATGCAGCGGGCTCATGGCGTTGTACAGATGGGTGAAACTGCTGGCGCCGGCGGCCAGCGCGGCGACGCCTTCTTCGTAGCTGCCCAGGGTGTGGCCGATCTGCATGCGCACGCCCCGGGCACTGAGGGAGCGGATCAGCGCATCGTGGCCGGCAATTTCAGGGGCGATGGTGATCACCCGGATCGGCGCCAGGGCCAGGTAGGCTTCCACCTCGGCCATCAACGCGGTGTGGGCGAAATTCGGTTGCGCGCCCAATTTGCCGGGGTTGATGTAGGGGCCTTCCAGATGTACGCCGAGTACCCGGGCACTGCCATTCTGCCGTTGCTCACAGAACTCGCCGAGGGCCTGGAGTACGCGGGTGATCTCTTCGCCCGGTGCGGTCATGGTGGTCGCCAGCAGCGACGTGGTGCCAAAGCGCACATGGGTGCGGGCGATGGTGTCGAACGCCGGGGCGCCCTCCATGATGTCCTTGCCGCCACCGCCATGGACATGCAGGTCGATGAAACCGGGCAGCAGGTAAGGCAGGTCATTGTCAGCCGGATCGCAAGGCTGGCCTTCGACGGACACGAGCTTGCCGTGGGCGTGGATCAGGCGGCCGCGAACCCAGCCATGGGCGGTGAGGATGTTGTCTTCGGACATAGGCAGTCTCTGATGTCTGGGGAGGCAGTGCTGCTAGCGCCGGAGCTCGGCGACAAAGTCGTAGTAATCGTTGCGGCAGTAGGTGTCGGTGACTTCGATGGGGGTGTTGTCTTCCAGGTAGCCGACCCGTGTCATCAACAACATGGCGGTGCCGGGGGCGATGCCCACCAGGGCGGCGAATTCGTCCGAAGCGTTGATGGCCTGGATGTGCTGCAGGGCGCGCACCACCGGTTTGCCGATGCTGTCGAGAAACTCGTAGAGCGAAGCACCAATGGCCTGGGGCTTGGGAATGATGGCGGCGGGCAGGGTGCTCATTTCGATGGCCATGACTGTGTCGTCGGCCTTGCGCAGGCGCTTGAGCCGCGCGACCTTGTCGGTGGGCGACAGGCCCAGGCGGATCAGTTCTTCGTGGGTGGGCGGGGTGATTTCCCGTTCCAGCCACTGGGAGCCGGGCACGAAACCCTTGAGCCGCAACATCTCGCTGAAGCCGCTGAGGCGTGACAGCGGTTGTTCCAGGCGCGGGGTGATGAACGTGCCCGAGCCTTGGTTGCGGCGGATCAGGCCTTGCTCGAACAACACTTCCAGTGCTTTGCGGGCGGTGACTCGGGAAATGCCCAGTTGTTCGCTCAAGCTGCGTTCGGACGGCATCGCTTGTTCGGCTTTCCATTGGCCTGCGTGTATTGCGGCTTCCAGGTTGCGGGCCAGTTGCAGGTAGAGCGGTGTGGCTTGGGTGTCGTCGGGGCGCAGGGCAAGGATGTCGTTCATGGGGTGTCCGATGCGGTTGTTGGGGGTGTTGTCGCTCGGTGATGGGCTGGAAATTAATACCACTTGAATACCACGTCAATGAGAGTTGCTCATGGTTCTGTGGGTATGACGGTGGTCTTTTGATGAATGGATTTCAAGTGGTATTACTTTGAGTGGTTTTGGCGGGAGGAGACCGTAGCTGCTGAGGGTGTCTCTCGGGGAAGTGGTATTTGCGTACCGGACTTGGGTCTGATTTTTTCTGCCGACCGGCGGTTGTTTTGAGGGAGAGTTGGATGGTGTGTATATCCATTTCTTCGGTAACGGCGACTTATGGTTCCGCTCTTACAGCGGGTTACTTTTGGCAAACGCCCGGAATGCCGGCCCAGCCAAAAGTAACCAAAAGGTCTGTGCCCCACCACTCGGCACCTCGCCAAGGCGAGGTGTTCCCTCACTCCGGCATTGCTCCGTGGGCCCGCCGCGAAGGGCCATCCATGGCCCAGCGCGGCTACCCCGGCATCCATGCCGGGGTACCCACTACGCAATACCTGCGTTCGGCCAGCGTGGTTAACGGGGCCTGAAGATCAAAAGCAAAAGCAAAGCGAAAGCAAGGCGGCCTTGCCGCCGACCTGCTTTTTGAGCGTACGCGTTCCCCTGTGGGAGCGAGCCTGCTCGCGATGGCGTCGGTTCATGCAGCACTTTTCAAACTGACCCACCGCTATCGCGAGCAGGCTCGCTCCCACAATTGATCGGGGACAGCGGAAAAAGATAGGTCGCCTTCGCGAGCAAGCTTTGCTCCCACAAGTGGATTCAGGTACAGCCGGAAAAGTCAGGCCGGCCACTAGGCCGCCTCGCTTTGGTCTTTGGCTTTGGCTTTTGATCCTAGACGCCCCGTTAACCACAAGGGCCGAACGCAGGCGTTACGTAGTGGGCAACCCGGCATGGAAGCCGGGTTAGTCGCGCTGGGCCATGGATGGCCGTTCGCGGCGGGCCCACGGAGCAATGCCGGAGTGAGGGAACACCGAGCGTAAGCGAGGTGCCCAGTGGTGGGGGCAAAGGGCTTTTGGTTACTTTTGGCGCTCTTCCAAAAGTGACCCGCCGTAAGGGCGGAACCGCCAGTGGCCGTTACGGAAGAAACGGATACACACCTACTGGCATTTGCAGGCGATTGAAATCATCAGCGATCTATCGCGCCGTCTGTCAGACGCACCGAAGTTTCCGACAAGTTTTTCAGGTTGTCCCTCGGAAGCGGTGGCTCTAGCTTCCAGAATTCATGGTCCTCCCGGAAATGACTCCCCCAATTTCGGATGTATGCAATCACTCACCGACCAGTGGCAGCTTCGCATCCTGAAGAACAACATCAGCATCTGAGGTCAATATGGAATTGCCGGATATGGTCACCCCCCGCCTGAATACGAAAACCGCACTGGGGCAGGCTTTGGTTTCAATGTTCAAGTCCGTCGAAGCGGAACTGACGTTTGAAAATGCAAAGCCTGGGGCAGTCAAAGTCATCGTGTTCGGAGGATGTGCGGTGCACCTTTATACGAATCATCGTGTTTCCACTGATGTCGACGCTGAAATTCATGAGGCCAGCCTGCCAGAAGGCTTCCATCTCCGAGCTTTGCTCGCAGAGGTTCCAGAGCAGTTTGTCGACCAGAGGTCTGGCCGATTAATGGAGCTGAACTACGACCTCCAGTACAACACGAGCTTTGGTCCGATCCATGAGGACTATTGGGTCCGTAGTCTTCCCCTTGAAGAGTTCCCAGTAGAATCTCCTCTACATGTTCGCATTGCTGCTCCTGTCGATATTGCAATTTCAAAACTGGGCAGAGCGACGGATCAGGATGTCGGCGATATCATGGCGCTGCTAAGGGCTGGCTTTATATTGACCGCCGAGCTGCGTCGACTGGCATTGCAGGCGATTGATGTATATGTTGGCAACAAAGAGCCTCCAACCTCTGTTTTGACCCATATTTTGCAAGACTATCTGGAGAACCCAGATGACGAAGCCCGCTAACTGCCACGTCCTCTCATCCGCTTTGGACACATTGGTCAAGAGCCCGTTGAATCACGCAAATGACGCTGCGCTCGAGCGTGCAGCCAAAGCGGTCTGGTATTCCCATTCGGACTTGATAAGCGCAGCCCAGGTTTTTCTGAGTCAACATTCTGATGAGATCGAGGTTCGACGCGCAGGTTATTTGCTCGAGCGGTTCACCCGTTTTTCGTGCGTAACGGATAGCCGAGTCTCGGAAGTCTTTCAGGCGCTTGAGTTGTTCTGGCGTTTGGCCCCGAAGCAGGAAGTGACTTCACAGGCTGCCGTTGCACTTCGTAAACGCCGCGATGAGCTCGCCCTTTCCTGGGGGTTGAGTGAAGGGCTTGGTTTGAAGGTCCAGACACTCATGCCCTTTCAAACCCGACACTACGAGGCGGAACAGCGCGCGGGCCTTGTTTGAACTCCGATATTTTCTTTAAGAACCCGGCTCAAGCCGGGTTTTTGTTGTGCGAAATCATCAGCGATCTATCGCGCCGTCTGTCAGACGCACCGAAGTTTCCGACAAGTTTTTCAGGTTGTCCCTCGGAAGCGGTGGCTCTAGCCTGTGGGTGTCGCTGCCAATTCAGCGACCGGGTTTGACCGTCCGAAGAATCACAGGGCACAGGCCCGGACGATTTGTCCTGGGCTCCATTAATTCAAGGAGTTTCCCCTTTGAAAAATGACAAACCCGCATCCAATTTCCCCTACGGCGACTACGCCCCCGAAAAGCTGCAAGAAGCCGCTGATCGTGCGCTGGACCATTACCTCAAACCCGAGGACAACTCGTCAGAACCCAAGCCCTCCCTGCAGTTGTTCACCGTGACCGATGCTGTCGACACCGAAGTCCTGCTAGCCAACCTCAGCGAAACCCTGGCTTCGGCCAATGCCATGCTCAGCGACCTGGCCTTTGACCTCGACGGCTCGCGGCGGCATGTGGCGCTGGGGGGGGGGCGCAGATGATTGAGTTGGGCGCGCTGTTGGCGGACAAGGCGCTGGATCAGGTGGAGCTACGGGCTTGATGGCGTAAGGGCCGGCGCCATCGCGAGCAGGCTCGCTCCCACAGGGGGGGTGTTCACAGATGTGTGGAGGCCCCCCTGTGGCGAGGGGATTTATCCCCGCTGGGGCGCGCAGCGGCCCCCAAAGCAAGCGACTCAATCTGCCTGACGCACCGGGTTGTTTGGCTTTAGGGCCGCTGCGCAGCCCAGCGGGGATGAATCCCCTCGCCACAAAAGCTTTCATGTCGCAACAAGGCTCCATGCCTCAACAAGCGCTTGCCGCATAAGAGACAGACGCTACGGCCGGATCTCGATCATCGTGCCATCCGGCACCAGGTTCCAGACTTCGCGCATGTCGACGTTGCGCATGGCAATGCAGCCATTGGTCCAGTCCAGGGTGTGGAACAGCTGTTCAGGGGTTTCTTCGGAATCAGGCGTGCCGTGGATCATGATCATGCTCCCAGGCTCCACGCCTTCGCGTCGGGCGCGAGCGGCGTCGCTGATGTTGGGGTAGGAAATGTGCATCGACAGGTTGAAACGATCGCTGACCTTGCGCCAGTCAATCCAGTAGAAACCTTCAGGGGTGCGTTTGTCGCCCTCGATCAGCTTGGGGCCTTTCTTGGCGCCCCTGCCGAGAGAGATACGGTAGGTCTTGAGCGGCTTGCCGTCGCTGATCAATTGCAACTGATGGGCGGATTTGAGCACCAGCACTTTTTCGATGGGCTTGCCGTCGTAGGTTCCCACCGCAGAAGCCTGGGACGCAGCAGCGAACGACAAGCAGAACAGCACAAACAACCAGCGCATTGAAATATCCCTAGAAGTGTCGTGACGATATGGTTTTTTCAGGTCTTGGCAGGCTGAGCCAGTGGCGGGATCGATTCGGATCGCACCGGGTAATGCTCGGTTCGTCGGTCAGCATAAAAATATTCCAGGGTACGGCCCACTGTGCGAAAAGCCAGTTCGTCCCAGGGAATGTCCGCTTCTTCGAACAGCTTCACTTCCAGGCTCTCGGGGCCGGCGGAGAAATCCTCGTCCACCAGCTCGGCGCGGAAGAATACATGGACCTGGCTGATGTGCGGTACGTCGATCAACGTATAGATGCTTAAATTTCGCACCCGGGCGCAGGCTTCCTCGGCGGTTTCGCGCTCGGCGGCCTGCTCGACGGTTTCCCCGTTTTCCATGAAGCCCGCCGGCAGGGTCCAATAACCGCGTCGCGGCTCGATGGCGCGTCGGCACAGCAGGACTTTGCTGCCCCAGGTCGGTATGCAACCGGCCACGATATTGGGGTTCTGGTAGTGGATGGTGTGGCAGGTGTCGCAGACAAAGCGCAGGCGCGAGTCGCCTTCGGGTATGCGCTGGGTCACCGGGTTACCGCACTGGCTGCAGAATTTCATGCTTGGGTTCCTGAATGCTGCGCCTATCTTGGCGTGCGAGGCGGGTGTCGGCAAGTTGTCGTTTCGCGACACGACGCGGTCCGGGGGTTGGGCCGCTTCAACGATTGGTGCATGATGCAAGGTAGCGAATAAATCGAGAAGTCTCATGCTGGACGAGCTACTGCATCGAGTAAGCAACCATACTCCGCGTGACCTGCAGGCCGACCGACGTTTCCCTGAAGCCGCGGTGCTGGTGCCGATCACTCGCAGTGGCGAGCCGGAGCTGGTACTGACCTTGCGCGCCAGCGGGCTTTCGACCCATGGTGGCGAAGTGGCCTTTCCCGGCGGGCGACGCGACCCGGAGGACCCGGATCTGATCTTCACCGCCCTGCGCGAAGCCGAAGAGGAAATCGGCCTGCCCCCCGGCCTGGTGGAAGTGATCGGTCCCCTCAGCCCGTTGATTTCGCTGCATGGCATCAAGGTCACGCCTTATGTCGGAGTGATTCCGGATTTCGTCGAGTATCAGGCCAACGATGCCGAGATCGCCGCGGTATTCAATGTGCCGTTGGAATTTTTCCGCAGGGATCCCCGCGAACACACCCATCGCATCGACTACCAGGGCTGCAGTTGGTACGTGCCCAGCTACCGTTTTGGCGAGTACAAGATATGGGGCCTGACGGCGATCATGATTGTCGAGTTGGTGAACCTGCTGTTCGACGCCGGCATTGATCTGCACAAACCACCCAGAAGCTTCATCAATACCTGAGCCCGAGGATCTTCATGAAATACCGCTTGGGCGATGCCCGTGTCGAAACCCACCCACAGAGCTGGGTTGCGCCCAACGCCACGCTGGTGGGCAAGGTCCGCCTCGAAGAAGGCGCCAGTGTCTGGTTCAACGCCGTGCTGCGCGGCGATAATGAGTTGATCCTGATCGGCAAGGACAGCAACGTGCAGGACGGCACGGTGATGCACACCGACATGGGCTTTCCACTGACCATAGGTACCGGCGTGACCATTGGCCATAACGCCATGCTACACGGCTGCACCGTGGGGGATTACAGCCTCATCGGCATCAATGCGGTGATTCTCAACGGCGCGAAGATCGGCAAGAACTGCATCATTGGCGCCAACGCGTTGATCGGCGAAAACAAGGAAATCCCTGACGGTTCGCTGGTGATGGGCTCACCTGGCAAGGTCGTGCGGGAATTGACCGAGGCTCAGAAGAAAATGCTCGAGGCCAGCGCGGCGCATTACGTCCACAACGCACAGCGCTACGCCCGCGACCTGGCAGAGCAGGAATCATGAACACCTCCGAACGTCCGGTGCCTTCGCCCTGCGTGAATATCTGCTCGCTGGACGATGACGACGTCTGCACCGGCTGCCAGCGCACCGTGTCCGAGATCACTCGTTGGCGCAGCATGGACAACGATGAACGGCGTAGCGTATTGGCCTTATGTCACGAGCGGGCAAAGGCCAGTGGGTTGGTGTGGATGTTGTCGGGAAGGTCTTGAGTACAAGTCCTCTGTGGCGAGGGGATAAATCCCCTCGCCACGTGGCAGTCTTCTAATACCGTTGCCCCATCCACCGATCCAATCCCACCACCCCCAGCGCGATCCCGATAAACCCCAGCAATATCTCCCCGGCATTGATGAACACCTGTGGATAACCCAGCGTTGCCACGTCGATGAAAGGGTAGGGGTACGCTCCCAGAAAACTCCCCCGCAACAGGACATGGGCGAAATACACCATGGGGTAAATCACCCAAAGCCCGATGTGCCAGAGATGCAGGGTGCCTTTGGGCACGCACCGCCACCAATAGGTGATGAACAGCAGCGGCATTACGTCGTGCAATAACTCATCGGCTAGGAACTGCCAGCCTTCGGGTTGCCACAGATGACGCAGCAACAGGTTATAGGCCAGGCAGACCAGGGCGATGCTCACGGCGATACCGCTGCTGACGGCGGGCCGCAGGAACCAGCGTCGTGCGGCCGATTCGCGTCGGGTCACTTCGCACGTCAATACCACGGCCACCAGGGTGTTGGTCAGCACCGTGAAGAAACTGAAGGCATTCATCAGGCCGCCCAGCAGGCTCGCGCCCAGTTCCCAGCGCCCCAACAGAATCAGATACAGCTGGATGCTCAATCCCGCCCAGCCCAGCAGCGCTGCCACCGATACGAAGCGCTGTCGAATGCTCATGATTCAGACCGGCCGCTTGGTACGCATCAACTTGATATACAACCGCTCGACTTTCTCCCGTGCCCATGGCGTCTTGCGCAGGAAGGTCAGGCTCGACTTGATGCTCGGGTCGCTCTTGAAACAACGGATATCGATGCGCTCGGCCAAGCCCGACCATTCGTAGTGCTGCACCAGGGCGTTGAGGATCTGCTCCAGCGTCACGCCGTGCAGGGGGTTGTTGTGCTGTTCGGTCATGGAGGTATTTGCGTGAAAGGAATGTGCCGCGCACCTTATCCGAGGCGCCCATGGGTTGGAAGTCTAGTGGTAACACTGTTACCGGATTCGAAAAGATTCATGTCGGTAAAAGCGCTTTCTCTATTGGTAGCAGGACATTATTCTTGCGCCCCCTTGCTGAAACGGTTCTCCTGACGTATCAGGATTTTAAAAGATAGCGCTGTCTTGCCCTGCAACCTCATGTGGGAGCGAGCCTGCTCGCGATTGCGGCGTCACATTCAACAGGCGTGTTGGGTGATCCACCGCAATCGCGAGCAGGCTCGCTCCCACAAGAGGCTGCTGATAGCGGGTCAGCTTTTTACTGAACCATGCCTCCGCAAGATCGTCATCTAAAGTGACTACTTGCGCGGGACTCCTTAAATATCACGGAGAATCACACTATGAGCACTGAAGGTGCTTTGAATCGAGGCCGTCTGCTACCGAGCCTGCTCGGCATTCTGCTTCTATTGATGGGCCTGGCCCTGTTGGCCGGCGGGGTCAAGCTGAGCACGCTTGGCGGTTCGTGGTACTACCTGCTGGCCGGTATCGGCCTGGCACTGACCGGTGTGCTGCTGATCATGGCCCGCCGTGCGGCCCTGGGCCTGTACGCGCTGGTGCTATTCGCCAGTACGGTATGGGCACTGTGGGAAGTGGGCCTGGATTGGTGGCAACTGGTGCCGCGCCTGGCAATGTTGTTCGCCCTGGGCATCGTCATGTTGTTGCCGTGGTTCCGCCGTCCGCTGCTGACCGCCGACGCGTCCCCCATGGGCACCCGCGCATTGGGTGCCGCTGTGGTTATCGCCGGTGTCGCGGCGCTTGCCAGCCAGTTCACCAATCCGGGTGAAATCAAGGGGCAGTTGGATCGCGACAACGTAGCGGGCATGGCCAACACCGCACCGGCAATGGCCGACGGCGACTGGAACTCCTATGGCCGTAGCGCCCATGGCGATCGTTATTCGCCGTTGGCGCAAATCACGCCGCAGAACGTCAGCAAGCTGGTGCCGGCCTGGACCTATCGTACTGGCGACTTGCCGGGGCCGAACGACCCGGGCGAGACCACCGCTGAAAACACTCCGCTGAAAGTCAACGGCATGCTCTACGTGTGCACCCCCCACAGCCAGGTGATTGCCCTGGAGCCTGAAACCGGTAAGGAAATCTGGCGTTTCGATCCGAAGCTTTCCACGCAGAAGGCGGAAAACTTCAAGGGTTGGGCACACATGACCTGCCGTGGCGTGAGCTATCACGATGACGCCGTGTACGCCTCTGCCGAGCAGAGCCCCACCGGTACTGCCAGTACCACGCCGGTCAGCATGGTATGCCCGCGCCGGATTTTCCTGCCGACTGCCGACACCCGCCTGATCGCCCTCAATGCCGACACCGGCAAGATGTGCGAAGACTTCGGTGACAAAGGCCAGGTCGACCTGAGCGCCAACATCGGTGGCTTCACCGCGGGTGGTTACTACTCCACCTCGCCTCCGGCAGTCACCCAGAACCTGGTGGTGATCGGCGGCCACGTCACCGACAACGTTTCCACTGATGAGCCTAGCGGCGTTATCCGCGCCTACGACGTGCACACCGGCAAGCTGGTGTGGAACTGGGACAGCGGCAAGCCGGACGACACCACGCCGATTGCCGAGGGCCAGACCTACACCCGCAATTCGCCGAACATGTGGTCCATGTTCAGCGTCGACGAAAAACTCGGCATGCTCTACCTGCCGATGGGCAACCAGACCCCCGACCAGTTCGGTGGCCTGCGTACCCCGGAATCGGAAAAATACTCTGCCGGCCTGACCGCGCTGGACATCGCCACCGGCAAGGTGCGCTGGTACTTCCAGTTCACTCATCACGACCTGTGGGACATGGACGTCGGCGGTCAACCGACCCTGATGGACATGAAGACCGCTGACGGCGTGAAACCGGCGGTACTGGCCTCGACCAAGCAGGGCAGCATCTACGTGCTGGACCGCAGCAACGGTCAGCCGATCATTCCTATCAAGGAGATCCCGGTGCCGCAAGGCGCAGTGGAAGGTGACCACACCTCGCCGACCCAGCCGATGTCCGACCTGAACTTCGTGCCGCCGGTCCTCAAGGAACGCGACATGTGGGGCGTGACCCCGTTTGACCAGATGCTCTGCCGGATCGACTTCAAGTCGCTGCGCTACGACGGCATGTACACGCCGCCGTCGCTGCAGGGTTCCATCGTTTACCCGGGTAACTTCGGGGTGTTCGACTGGGGCGGTATCTCGGTTGACCCGATGCGCCAGATCGCTTTCGTCAACCCGAGCTACATGGCGTTCAAGTCGAAGCTGGTACCGGCGGCCGAAGTGGCCGGTGGCCCGGGACGCAAGAGCGAAACCGAAGGCGTGCAGCCGAACAAGGGCGCGCCCTATGGCGTGATCCTCGAAGCGCTGCTCTCGCCTATGGGCCTGCCCTGCCAGGCTCCGGCCTGGGGTTATGTGGCCGCTGTCGACCTGACCAACAACAAAACCCTGTGGAAACACAAGAACGGCACCGTGCGTGACAGCTCGCCAGTGCCGATTCCGCTGAGCATGGGCGTACCGAGCCTGGGCGGCACGTTCACCACCGCCGGTGGCGTGGCGTTCCTGAGCGGTACCCTGGACCAGTACCTGCGTGCCTATGACGTGAAAAACGGCAAGCAACTGTGGGAAGGTCGCCTGCCCGCCGGCGCCCAGACCACGCCGATGACCTACACCGGCAAGGACGGCAAGCAATATGTGCTGGTGGTTGCTGGCGGTCATGGTTCCCTGGGTACCAAGCAGGGTGACTATGTCATCGCGTACAAACTGCCGGATTAAGCCCAACCTGCGCTCATGAAAAAGGCGACACCCTTGCGGGTGTCGCCTTTTTCTTTTAACCGGCACTGTAGAAGAAAAGCTTCCTATGGGAGCAAAGCCTGTGGGAGCAAAGCTTGCTCGCGATACAGACAACTGGGTTTCAAGAAGACCGCATCGCCTTCATCGCGGGCAAGCCTTGCTCCCACAGGGCACAGCGCCAGTCAGGATTTTAGAGTTCGATCTTCACCGCCTGGGAAGCCCGGGTCGCCTTGGCACGAGCGGCTTCGATGGACTCGTCGCGGGCCAGGGCAACGCCCAGGCGGCGTTGGCCGTTGACTTCCGGTTTGCCAAACAGACGCAGCGCGGTGTCCGGTTCGCTCAGGGCGACGCCAAGGTTGGCGAAAGCGGTCTGGGTCGACTGGCCTTCCACCAGGATCACAGCCGACGCCGATGGACCGAACTGACGGATCAGCGGGATCGGCAGGCCGAGAATCGCGCGAGCGTGCAGAGCGAACTGCGACAGGTCCTGGGAAATCAATGTCACCAGTCCGGTGTCGTGAGGGCGCGGAGAAACCTCGCTGAACCACACCTGATCGCCCTTGATGAACAGCTCGACGCCGAACATTCCACGGCCTCCCAGGGCTTCGGTCACCGCCCTGGCGACGCGCTCGGATTCGGCCAGCGCTGCCGGGCTCATGGCCTGGGGCTGCCAGGATTCCTGATAATCGCCTTTTTCCTGGCGGTGACCGACCGGCGCACAGAAGGTGGTACCGCCGACATGACGCACGGTCAGCAAGGTGATTTCGTAGTCGAAGTCGATAAAGCCTTCAATGATGACCCGGCCCTTGCCAGCGCGGCCGCCTTCCTGGGCGTAGTCCCAGGCTTTCTGTACGTCATCGCTGCTGCGCAGCAGGCTCTGGCCCTTGCCCGACGAGCTCATCACCGGCTTGACCACACACGGGAAGCCCAGGCTTTCAACGGCCTTGCGGTAATCTTCCACGGTGTCGGCGAAGAAGTACGGCGAGGTCGGCAGGCCCAGCTCTTCGGCGGCCAGGCGACGGATGCCTTCGCGGTTCATGGTCAGTTGCGCGGCACGGGCGGTGGGGATCACGGTGAAGCCTTCGGCTTCCAGTTCCACCAGGGTGGCGGTAGCGATGGCTTCGATTTCCGGCACGATGAAATGCGGCTTCTCGGCCTCGATTACCGCACGCAGGGCGGCACCGTCGAGCATATTGATCACATGGCTACGATGGGCTACTTGCATGGCCGGTGCATTGGCGTAGCGATCCACGGCGATCACTTCCACGCCCAGGCGCTGCAATTCGATTACCACTTCCTTGCCCAGCTCACCGCTGCCACACAACAAAACGCGGGTCGCGCTGGGCGACAAGGGAGTTCCGATACGGGTCATCTGAAGGTCCTCAAACAGGAGCGGATCATCGAGGGTCGCGCGCCGGGCGAGCTTCCCATAGGGAGAAAGCGCGGCATTTTACATGAACCACGTGGTTTGGCTTCAGCCGACGACGGCCTGTTTGCGCAAACGCCAGGCCATGATCAGCCAGACAGCGGTGACCCCGGCGAATTTCGAGGCCAGTGCGGTGATCACCACCGGTGGGGTCAGGGCATCGATCAGGCCGAAGAAGATGAAGGTATCGAGGGGAATGCTCAGCGCCGAGCTGATCCACAACCGATCATGCAACGGACGCTTGGTGACCGTGAACACCAGCCAGTCGATGCACTCGGATACCGCGAACGCCGTGGCGCTGGCCAGGGCGATGGTCGGGTCCGAGGTGACATAAGACAACACCAGCGCCGCCAGCATTGCCGCGATGGCGCCATGGCCGAACCGGGTCTGCACCATGTCCCGCAGGATGAATACCAGGCCACCCCAGGCCGACCAGATGATGTCCAAGTGCGGTGCGGCGGAAAAGGCGTAATTGATCAGCACGACGCTGGCGATGTAGGCGATCAGGAAAAGCATGGGGCGGGGCACCTGTTTAACAAATTTCTCAAGGGCGACTAGGAACTGTGGCGAGGGGATTTATCCCCGTTGGGTTGCGTAGCGGCCCCCATCACTGAAGTCTCAATCTACCTGACACCCCGAGTTGACTGGGTTTAGGGATGCTTCGCAGCCCAGCGGGGATAAATCCCCTCGCCACAGATAAATCTGCCTTGCTGCGGCAGGCCGGGTTTGTCAGAGGATTATTCCTCCTCGCTACCATCCGCCTTCCAATAACCCACCGCTTTTACGAAGTTCTGGTCCAACCCTTTCTCCTCCAGCAACACCTTGCGAATCTGCCGAGACACCTTGCTTTCGGTGGCGACCCAGGCGTACAGCTTGCCGCCAGGTACTTCCAGTTGACGGACGGTGGTCAGCAGGCTGTCGTGGCGACCTTCGCGCAGCACCCAGATCACGTGGACCTGCGCGGAGCTATGCAGCACTTGTTGTTCGGCACCGTTTTCCACTTCCACGACCACCAACGCACGCCGGTTGGGTGCCAGGCCCTCGAGGCGACGAGCGATGGCGGGCAGGGCGGTTTCGTCACCGATCAGCAGGTAACTGTCGAAAATGTCCGGCACGATCATCGAGCCCCTTGGCCCACCGATGTTGAGGTACTGCCCAGGCTCAGCCTGGGCCGCCCAGGTCGAGGCGGGGCCGTCGCCATGGAGCACGAAATCGAGATCCAGCTCCAGGGTCTCCAGGTCATAGCGGCGTGGGGTGTAGTCGCGCATTTCCGGCAGTGTGCCCTGGGCCTTGCCGGCGCTGGGATCGAAAGTTTCCAGGGCGGCCCGTTCCCCGGCGTTCTGGGGGAAAAACAGTTTCACATGATCATCCGTGCCCAGGCTGACAAACCCGGCCAGTTCCGGCCCACCGACGGTGATGCGGCGCATGCGCGGTGTCAGGTCCACCACCCGCAGTACTTGCAGGCGACGACGCTTGATCTCGTGGCTGACACGGTGAATGGTGTTTGGATCGATTTCAGTCATCGCTTGACTCCGAAACAGGGGGACGGGCGGGGCCGTCAATGATGGCTTTGGCGGTGTCGTTGAGCAGGTCGCGTATCCGCAGGATTTCTTCCGGACTCCAGCGATCCTGGTGTCTCTGCAGGGCACGCCGCAGATTACCCACCGCTTCGTGGATTTCAGCCGGTCGATCCTGCTCGCGCAGGATGCGCTTGCTGGCTTCAACGCGCATCCGCACACCCTCCAGTGCCTCGGCCTGGTCGTGAAGGAATAGACGTCCGACGTCGGTTGCGCTGTAACATTTTTTCCCGCCCTCGGCGTCTCCGCTGACCATCTTACTCATTTCCAGGTGGGTCAGGGTGGGATAGATCACGCCGGGACTCGGGGTGTAGGCGCCGTCGAACATGGCCTCGATCTGGCGAATCAGCTCATAGCCGTGACAAGGCTTTTCGGCGATCAGTGCCAACAGCAGCAACTTCAGGTCACCGGCAGCGAACACCCGAGGACCGCGCCCACCGCGCTCACGACTGGGCGGGCGTCGTTCGAAGCCATCGCAATGGTCTTGTTCGCGAGTGGGGGGGCAATAAGGAACTGTCATCTATCTGCTCTCTGTTCTGCATAAATAGAACCGAGATATATCTTTGACTGTAGATATATCTTCGACTATAGATATATCTTTGTTAAAAGATATATCTCAGCTGCGTCATACTTGAAGTGAAACAAGACCTTACCTGAATCCCTTATGGATGCGGGACGAAACCGGATGGGCGTTGGGAGGTTTTAATCGCAACTAGTGAGAGTGTCGGAAAGCTCTTACATTCGAAGTCACGCCTTATCAAGAAATGCGTATTTTTCTTTGTTTTGCGTGTGCGATTTACTACATGAAGCTGCGAACTTTCCTGCTTATTTTTAATTAAAGAGCGACGATCATGCACCGGCGTTGAAGGGGCACGCCAAGCTGTATTGATGTGCAACTTCGGCCCTTCTCTCTTTATTGCTATGAACAGGTGTTAACAATGCTCATGAAAATCGTAACCGTCGCTTCTCTGACCGCCGCGGCCCTGAGTTCTTCGCTGGCCTTCGCTGCCGATGACGCACGTTCGTCCATCCACATCACCGCGAATATCCCGACCATGCAGTTTCATGTGCAGCCACGTGACGGGAACTGGGGTAAGGACGAAACCATGTCCTACAACACGGTCAGCGGTACCCTGACTTCGCTGCGTCAGACCTATGACGTGAAGAACACCGACGGTTCCGTCAATGCCTATATCGAAGGCGGCCCGGCTTCGCTGTACAACGGCAGCGATGCCATCGCCCTGACCACGACCTTCAATGGCGTCACCCTGACCGCCCTGTCCCAGGAAGTGGTCGATGACGCAACTTCCACCCCGGGTACCCAGGCCGAGATGACCATCGTTCCGGCCAAGCCGCTCGCTACCCAGAACGGCCTGTACACCGCCGACATGACCGTCATCTTCGACGCCGTGCCGCGCCCGTAAGGCCATTCGTTGCCCGGTGAGCCTCACCTCGCCGGCAGCAGGCCGGCCGGTTCTCCCCAGCCGGTCGGCCTGAACCTGAAACACACCGAAAGCTCGCTGATTATGAGAGTCCGTTGATGTTACCGATGACACCCATCGCGGGTGCGCTCGCGCTGTTGTTGTGCGCGAGTGCATTGGCCGCGCCGACTGCCCCCGGTACGACACCGACAAGCCTGCTGTCCCAGGCCAAGGGCCTGCCGGCGGAGTTTGAAGCCCACTTCTTTGACGTGCCATTGGCTGTTCGTATTGAGCTCAATCAACAGTATCTCGGTGAAGCCATGGTGGTCTTGACGCGGGATGATCGCATTACCCTGCTTGAATTCACCGACACCCACGACAGCACGATCAAAGCCGCCGAGCGGGACCAATGGGAGCAGACACTCAAACAGGGACAACTGTTAGGTGCCTGTGAAAAGAACTGCACCGCCGGGCTGCTGGCGGTGCACTACAGTCTTGAAAATTCACTGGTGTCGATCCTCACCCGGGATGTCGAGCGCAGTACCGAAGCACTGCGCTATCACGACCAGCCCCAAGGCGGCAGCCTTGGCCTGATCTTCAATAACCAACTCAATATCAATGGTGGCCAGGAACAGGAAACCGGTGGCCGCTATGGCATCAACGCCAGTTCCAGCGTGGGCAACTGGAGCCAGTCCCTGGACCTCCAGCTTTCCCGCCTGGGTGGGCCGGACGACAAGATCTACCACGCCGTCCATGAGCTCTTTACCCAACGTGAGTTGGAAGGCCATTTTTTTCGACTGGGTTATTTCACCCCCAGCTCCGATGGCTTGAACCGTCAGATCCGTTCGTTCGGTGCCAACCCTGACACCGCATTGGGCGTGATGTACGGCAGCTCCGACAGCCTGGTGGTCGAAAACCCCAAGCCCAGCGTCTACCCCATTTACGTCACCGCGAGCCGCCAGGCTTCGGTGGAGATTTATCGCAGCGGCCTGCTGATCAATACCCAGGCCGTCAGCGCAGGCTTGCAGAGCCTGGACACTCGCCCGTTGCCCGGCGGTATCTATGAAGTGGAAGTGCGGCTGATCGAGGATGGGCAAACCACCGCCACCAGCCAGGAACTGGTCTACAAACCAAACAATTGGAACAGCACCGAGGAGCGCTGGCGCTACAACCTGTTCGCCGGTCGCGAAACCCGGCTCTGGAGCAACTGGGAAGAACAGCCGTCGGGGTTCACCACCGCGGGATTTGGCGTCAACTACCTGCTGCACCCGCGGGTCATCGTCGGTGGTTCCGCCCGCCAGGTGCAGGACAAGCTACAGGTCGGCACGTCGATAGACTGGACGCTGGCCTCTCACACCAGCCTGTACGCCAACGTCTACCAGACCGAACAGTACGGCAACGGCATGGACGTACAGGCCCTGTACAGTTATGGCCAAGGCAGCCTCGTCGCCAGTCATAACCGCAGCTGGCTGGACACCCGCAACACTTACGAAACCCTGCCGGACGGCACTCGCATTCGGCAACGCAATGTGTTCGTCGGCCAGACCAGCAACTCATCGCTGTCGGTCAACCACCGTTTGAGCAACAAATCTTCCGTCAACGGACGCCTGGCCTATAGCGAAGGCAATGTCCAGGGCGCGGGCCTGGACCTGGGCTGGACCCAGCGCGGCAAGTTGCGTGGCAGCGATGCCAACTGGCGGTTGTCGGTGTTCGATCGTCCCGGCACCTCGAGCACCAGCGACCGTCGCAATCGCGGCGTGGACCTGAGCTTCAGCGTGGCACTGGGCGGGCCGGGCGAGTATTGGTCGGGCAGCATCGGCACCCGCACCTCCTGCGAGGGGGACCGGGACAACAACGCGTCGCTGACCTATCGCCGTGACCTCCAGGATCATGTGCTGCAGAGCGTCTCCGGCACGGCGCTGACCGACACCTATGGCGTGGGCCTGTCCGGCATCGCCAGTTTCAGCACCGAATCGCTCTATGGCGACGGTTTCCTCCAGCGTTCGTCCTATAACGACAATCTCACGGGCGGCCTGAACCTGAGCAGCACCGTGGCCGTCGGCGGCCAGAAAGCCGTCTTCACCGGTGTGCCCCAGGGCCGTGGCGCGGGGATGATCGTCGACGTGGAAACCGACCTGGACAACATCATCCTGCGCGCCGACGACTTGACCGGCGGCAGCACCACATTGCACCCGGGCCGTAACTTCGTGCCGATCACCGCCTACCGCAACAGCATGGTGACCTTCGACTTCGAGGGCGTGCATCCACCGGCGGCGAGCATCGAGCCGGCACGCACCCGTTATCACCTGAACAAGGGCGGCGTGGACTACCGCAAGGTCAGCGTGCTGAAAACCGTGACGGTGCTCGGCCGACTGCTGGACGAACAGGGGCAACCGCTCAGGGGCCATCACGTGATCAATCACGCCAGCCGCGGTGTCAGCGAAGCGGACGGATTCTTCTCCATGGAGATGAATGCCGCATCCCCGACCCTGGAAGTGCGCTACGACAACCAGCTGTTCTGCCGCTTCCGTCTCGACCCGGAAAACGCCAGTAACGAAGGCGATGTATTGATGATCGGCGACCTGCGTTGCACGCCGGACAGCCTGGCTGATAGCTCACTGGCCGCGGCCGACCCGGCGAAGCAGCGTTCATGAGTTGTGGGAGCAAGGCTTGCCCGCGATGAACGATAACGCCGTTCGCGTGAAGACCGAGGCGCCTGCATCGCGGGCAAGCCTTGCTCCCACTGTGAAATTTTCTCCCAAAAACTTGCAGGGATTTGCTTTGACGTATGAGGTTGTATAAATGAAATTCTTATCGGTAGCCGTGAGCAGCGTGGTCTCGATGCTGTTGCTTGCCTGCGTGCCTGCTGCCAATGCCGTGAACCAGAATATCAGCGCGATATTCAGGCCCGATGCTTCGAAGCCAAACCTGAATCAATTTACCAATACCACCCCGGTCAGTGGCTATTGCACCTTCTATCCGGCGGATTGCGCGGCCACCAAGATATTCAGTATTCAGTTGCCTATCCGCTTCAATTCGGTCGGCCCTATTCAGGCGAATCACACTGACTACCGGCAAGGGGCGACGTTCAAGGTGCCCGCCAACTGGCGTACCGCCCAGGTGACTCATGCCGGCACGGGTGAAATTGAAACCGTTGAAGTGCGCTTTTCGGGAATCGGTTCGAGATACCGTCTTCCGATGAACGTGCTCGAACTGATAGGTAATCCAAGCATAGACCTTACGCTGGCACACAACCGGTTATGGGGCGGTTATGGGCACAGTTGGGTGAACCCCCCTTCACCTTGCGGATACACCGGTCACGGAGGTCTGAACGCGACGACTTACCGGTTTTTCTGGAAGACCCGAGTCGAAGCGGCTTGCTCCAAAAAGAGTAGTTTTCTGATCCCCAGCCTGGTTTACGACTATCTGGACTTTGCCTACGAACTGCGCACTCCGAACCCCTTGAAAATGTCGAGTGGTTTGTACACGGGTTCTTTGACCTACAGCATTGGGCCGGGCCAGGATCTGGACATGGGCGATATCATGATCCCCTCCGATCCGATACTCACGTTCGATTTCAAGCTGACTGTCGAGCACACCCTCAAGGTCGAAGTTCCTCCCGGTGGCAATCGCGTGGAGTTGGTGCCTCAGGAAGGCTGGCAAGCCTGGCTCAACAGCGGACGCAAGCCAACGCGCCTGTTCCGTGACCAGCGCTTCCATATCTCCGCCTCATCCCGTTTCAAGATGGCGCTCGAATGCCAATACATCAGCGGCAACACCTGTGCGATTGCCGAAACCGATACCGGCCACACGGTGCAGGTGAACGTCGGCGTGACCCTGCCCGATGGCGTGACGGACGGCGCGGGGCAACCGGTCAACCGACGCCGGTTGTTGCGCGATGGCAGTGGCACCGAGTTGTTCCAGCCCGGCTTATACGTCGATCGCCGGCTCGGGATGCTGCATTTCGAAGTGGACCGCAGCAGTGTCGAAGCGATGCTCGATACCGGCGCCACGCATTACGCCGGCGATGTCACGGTGATCTGGGATTCGGAAGTTTAAAGGGCCTGGATTGGCCAGCCTGAGGCGAAAGGAAGGTGACGGATTGATGAAAGGTCTACCAGTAGCAGTGCGTAGTGTGGTTTCGGTGATGTTATTGGCCGGCGCATCGACGGCCCATGCCGTGAGCAAGGAGATCACCGCAGTCTTCAGGCCCGATCCTTCGAAGCCCCACGAGAATAGCTTTCGAAATACCACGCCGGTCTCAGGGTACTGCGCCTTTTACCCGGCAGACTGTGACAGGGAGAGCATGTACAGCCTTCAGTGGAACATCAACTCGTATTCCAATGCGCCCATCCAGGCCAATCATGCGGATCTGCGGCAAGGGGCGATATTCCATGTGCCTGCCAATTGGCGTCTGGCGCAGGTCACTCATACCGGCACAGGCGAGACTGAAATCGTCCAGGTGCGCGTCGCCGGCATTGGCTCGATGTATTTCCTGCCGGTCAGCGTGATCGACCTGGTCGGAGGGGGAGTGGACATGGGGACCGCTCATGCGATGTTGTGGGGCTCCACCTGGAAGTATGCCCCTGCACCTTGTCGGTCCAGCAGCCAATCGAGCTTGAACGACCGTGCCTATTCCTTCTTCTGGAAAACACCGGTCGAAGGGAGCTGTGCCAAAAGGGCCCGTTACCTGATCCCAGGCATGGAGTACACCTCCATGAACTTCGCCTACGAACTGCGCACCCCCAACCCGTTGAAGATGTCGTCCGGCCAATACACCGGCTCTCTGGTCTATGGCATCGGTCCGGGGCAGGACTTCGACTTCGGTGACCTGATGATCCCCAATGAATCGGTGATCACTCTCAATTTCAAACTCGATGTCGAGCACACCCTCAAGGTCGAGGTACCCCCCGGCGGCAACCGTGTGGAACTGGTGCCCCAGGAGGGCTGGCAAGCCTGGTTGAACAGCGGGAGCAAACCGACGCGGCTGTTTCGCGACCAGCGCTTCCATATCTCGGCCTCGTCTCGTTTCAAGATGAGGCTCGAATGCCAGCACGTCAGCGGCAATACCTGCGCGATCTCGGAAACCGGCACCGGCCATGCCGTGCCGGTGGACATCAAGGTGACGCTGCCCGAAGGCCTGACCGACGCCGGCGGGCAACCGGTCGACCAACGTCCGCTGCGGCTTGACGGCAGCGGCACCGAGCTGTTCCAGCCGGGTTTTTACGTCGATCGCAGGCTGGGAATGCTGCACTTCGAAGTCGCCCGGGGCAGCGTCGAGGAGATGCTGGACAGTGGCGCCAAGGCCTACACCGGCAGCGTCACGGTGATCTGGGATTCGGAAGTCTAGTGGCCTGCTGGCCAGAATATTTCAGTGAGTTGCGTTCAATGCATGAGGTTAAGCAAGTGATGAAACATCTATGGGCATGGGTTGGCTTTTCCCTGTTCTGCGGCGTGGCCGAGGCCGGTCCGCAGATCGGTGTCGGGGTGGTCTACGACTACCTGGACGGCAACAAGACCACGTACATGAAGCGGGTGTTCAACGGCGGGACGTCGACGGCTTTCGTCAAGGTGAACATCCTGGAAATCATCTACAACGAGGACGGCACCTACAGTGAGGTGCCCTTGCAGAACCAGGCCAGTGCCCAGGCCAGGGATGGCCTGATGGCCAGCCCGGCGCGCCTGATCGTGCCGGCCAACGGTGTGCAGGGCACGCGGTTGCTGTTCATGGGCAACCGCGACAAGGAGCGCTACTTCCGTGTGCGCTTCGTACCGGTGGTGCCGGAAGCGGAAGACGAATTCGCCGTCAGCGCGGAAGAGCGCGAAGCCTATAAAAAAGAGCGCGTGGGGGCCGGGGTCAAAGTACTGGCGGGTTACGGCACGGTGTTCTTCGTGCGGCCCAAGGACACGCGCTTCGACACTGTGATCGATAACAACACCAATCGCTACGTGCTGCGCAACAACGGCAACAGCGTGGTGGTGATCGATGAGTTCAAGGACTGCGAAGCAAAGAAAGAGAACGAATGCCGCCCGACCACCAAGCATCACGTCATGACCGGCCGGACGTTTTCGTTCGACAAGGAAGCGGGGCGTGAATATCGCTTCACCCTGATCGAAGGCAGCAAGACCCGGAACGTCGAGATCAAGAGCTGACGGAGACCGTCGCTGAACCGTCATTGACGCAAGAGGTAAATCAAAATGATCAAGACACGGCTACGGCCCCTCGCATTGATGGCCTTGCTGATGCCCTGGACTTCGGCCTGGGGGGCTGTCGAGAGGGAAACCTTCGAACTCTACGTGACCATCCCGACGGCCGACTTTTATGTGTTGCCCCTCGACCCGCAGTTGGTCCAGCGGGAACAGCGCCTGCCGTTCAGCACCATCACCTCGGACCTGAGCCCGTTGCGGGCCATTTACGAGGTGAAGAACAGCAACGGCTCCATTGGCGCGCGCCTCGGGGAGGAGGCTTATCTGTCCAATGGCCTTGATCGCATCGACTTGCGCGTGCGCTTCAACGGCGTCGAACTGACCCTGGATTCCGCCCAGGTGGTCTCGGCCACCGAGGCACGGCCGGGCCGACAGGTGCCGCTGGAAATCGCCGCCATCAAGCCCGATGACGACTACAAGCCTGGCGACTACTACGGCACGGTACACATGGTGTTCGACGCCACGGCGCCGTAGGGCGAACGGAACACATTGAGTCAGTAGAGAACCTTTGCGGTGAGGGAACAGGCTCCCTCGCCACGGGTTAGCAGTAGTGGCATGGACGCTTCTTTAACAATAACGATGAAAAAAGGTAGCAAGCATGTTCAAGCAATTTGTCTCCGTCATGGCCCTGGGCGCCGCGACCCTGAGTCCTTCGCTGGCGCTCGGGGCCGATGATGCGCGGTCCGCCATTCATATCAAGGCGAACATTCCAACCCAGCAGTTCCATGTCCAGCCACGGGATCCAGAGTTCGGCAAGCACGAGGTCATGCATTACAACCCGCTGAACGATGACCTGGGCATTTTGCGCCAGATCTTCGACGTGAAGCACACTGAAGGTTCGATCCACGCCTACATCGAGGGCGGCGCGGCGTTCCTGTCCAACGGCAATACCAGAATCCCGTTGAGGGTCCGGTTCAACAAAGTCCGTCTGGATGGCTTGCCTCGGGAAGTCGTGGACGATGCGTCCTCCACGCCCGGTACCCAGGTCGAGATGACGATCCGTGCCGATGCCATGCCGGTCCAGCGCCGGCCAGGCTTCTACACCGGCGACTTCACCGTGATCTATGACGCGGTACCGCGGATCTCTGCTTGACCCATCTCTGTTGCTCACAGCTAAAAAAGGTATTTGGCATGTTCAATAAAAAGGTAGCTGCAATGGCCCTGGGCGCCGTTGCCCTGAGTGCTTCGCCGGCGCAGGCGGCGGATGATGCACGCTCGTCGATTCACATCACGGCGAACATTCCGACCCAGCAGTTCCATGTGCAGCCCAGGGATCCGGAGTTCGGCAAGGATGAGGTCATGTATTGGGACCCGGTGAAGAGTCAACTGACCCCGGTACGCCAGACCTTCGACGTGAAGAACACCGACGGTTCGGTGCATGCCTATCTCCCGGCTGGTCAGCCGGCGCTGACCAACGGTAGCAGCGCCATTCCTCTGCTTGTCCGGTTCAACAACGTCACCCTGACTTCCACGCCCCAAGAGGTGGTGGATGACCCCACGTCCACCCCAGGTACGCAGGCAGAGATGGTCATCTATGCCTCGACCATACCGCTCCCCGACCAGACAGGCCTGTTCAACGCCGACTTCACGGTGATCTTCGACGCGGTACCGCGGGTGATCCGGTAGTTCTACCCTGGCGACGAGGCTCCCTGGCGCGCCACCAACGGCGTGCACTGGGTATGGCTGCCCGGCTGCAAGTAGGGCGTGAGAAACGGCGCCATCCCTTTGAGCACCTGCACCGGCAAGGCTGAGGTGAACTTGAAATTCTGCGCCGAGGCCCCGGGTACATAGGCGGTGAGGGTGCCGAAATGGCTGTCGCCGATGTAGAACACGAAGGTGGCCGTGCGGTTGATCGCCTTGGAGCTGATCACTCGTCCACCGGCGCCGATGGCTTCGATGCGGTTGTCGCCGGTGCCGGTCTTGCCGCCCATGGCCAGCGGCGTACCGTCGGCCAGTTTGAAACTGCCGGCCACCCGTTTCGCGGTGCCGGCATCCACCACCTGGGACAACGCACCGCGCAGGGCGAGGGCAACTTCAGCCGGCATCACGCGCTTGCCTTTATCCGGATCATTGACCAGTTGGGTTTCGTAGGGGGTATCGACGGCAAAGTGCAGGCTGTCGACTCGTAGTACCGGTTGGCGGATGCCGTCGTTGAGAATGGTGCCCACCAGCTCCGCCAGTGCGGCAGGGCGGTCGCCGGAGCTGCCGATAGCCGTGGCCAGCGAGGGCACGAGATGGTCGAACGGATAGCCGACTTTCTGCCAGCGCTGGTGGATATCCAGGAACGCTTCGATCTCGAGCATAGTGCGTATTCGACTGTCGCGGGCGCTCTTGTGCCGACTCTTGAACAACCAACTGTAGACTTCCTGGCGTTCGAACTCACTCGCCTTGACGATCTGGCTGAACTTGGCGTCGGGGTTGTTCAGCAGGTACCCCATCAACCATAGATCGAGCGGGTGGACCTTGGCGATAAAGCCCTGGTCCGGCAGGTCGTAGGCGCCGGGACCGTAGCTCTGGTAGAGCCGTTCCAGGCGTTCATCGGTGAGCTTTTCGTTGCTCTTGACCGATTTGAGGTGCGAGCGCACGAAGCGGTTGAAACTGTCCTGGCTGTCGTTGGGGAAGAAATAGCGATGCACGGCGGCCAGGCGGATCGCGGTGGGGTGCATGCTGTCGAGAAAGGTTTCGAGGCGCTGGCTGGTGTCCTTCTTCTGATACTTCTTCCAGAACCTGAGCAGGAACGAGGTGCCTTCGCGGTCAGCGAATTGGGCCAGGTATTCCTGGCGCCGCGGGTTACTGTCGTCCTTGAGCAATTCGGCGCTATTGTTGGGGCCAGCATACGTGGCGTAGCGCACCAGATCACGCATCAGGCGGATGAAGGGCAGGTTGATCGACTCCCGCAGGGCATCACGCAAGCTGGGGTTGCGGCCATTGTCTTCGCTGCGGAAGTTGTGGAAGGTGTGCAGCCCGCCGCCGGTAAAAAATGCCTCGCCAGGGCTGGCGGAATACGTACGATCCAACGCCGCCTCAAGCATCTTCGACAGGCTGCGGTCGCTGTTCTGGATCAGGTAGTCGACAGCCCAGCGGGACAGGCGATCCTGTTCGGCGACATCGACTTTTTTCAGAGTCGCCGGGGTTTCAGCGCCATAGCGGTCGTGCAACTCGGCAATGATCTGCAAATAGGTGGTGAGCACCCGCAGCTTGGCGGTGGAACCGAGTTCGAGTTTGCTGCCTTCGTTGATGTCGAAAGGCTGGTCGGTGCTGTCGGTCTGCACCCGCACGCGTGAACCGTCCGGGGTCAGTTCCAGCAGGGTAAAGCTGTAGCGCACCTGGGTGGTGCTGGTGGGGGTGAGCAGGCGTTCTCCCATCAGACCGATCTCGGTCGCGAAAGCCGGGTCGGCCAGGCGCTTGAGGTACTCGGTGGCTTGGGTCTGCAGGTCGTTCTGCAAGGTGCTGGTGGCGGACAGGTCCAGACGATCGAGGTCGTACAAGGGACGGTTGAGCAACGTGGCGAGCCGACCGCGGGCGGCGCTGATGCCTTTGTTGGTTTCGTTGGGCTGGATCGTCGGTTGTTGCACCCAGTCGCGATAACTGACTTTGCTTGCCAGGGCGGCATCGGCCAGGGCGCCGTCGATCACACCATTCTGGGTCAGCAGCCGGATGTGGCTGTCCGTCAGGCTTGCCAGTTCGTCATGGCCCCTGGACAAGTAGTGGGACGGGCGGCGCTGAGCGATCATCAACGACAGCATCTCCCTCAGCGCCAGCCCCTTTTCCGCCAGGCTCCGTGGATCGGTGGCGGTGCTGAACAACTGCTCATTGGCCCGGTTGAAGTCGGCGCCGTACCAGACCCGCAGACCTTCAGCCATGCCGTGGACCTCTCCATGCCCTGGTACGGCGGAAAGCGGCACGCTGTTGAGGTAGTCACGCACGATCCGTTGCCGCGCCTCGAGGGTCTGCGGACCGGCCCGATAGGCGCGCACGCTGGCGGAAATCATCTGGCGGATTTTTTCTCCCCCCGAGACGGTCAGGCCATCGGGAGAGTGGCGGTACTTTTCCAGTTGCGTCGCCAGGGTGCTGCCCCCGGCCGACTGTCCCGGCAGGTTCAACAGCTTGGCCACCTGCGACCACGCCGCCATGCCGAAGCGCGGCCAGTCCACCGCCGGGTTGGCCTGGGGCTGGCGGGGATCGAGCAGGAAGCGGTTCTCGATGAACAGCAAGCTCTGCACGACCACGGGGGGGATGACGTCGAAACTGGCATACAGCTGTTGTGGGTACTTGAACTGATACAGCGGCGCGGCGCGGCAATCGGTGATGGTCAGGCCGGCCTGGATCTTTTCCGGGTAGGGCACGAACAGGCCTTTTCCGACGTAGTCCATCAAGGCCGGCGAAAACCGTGTCTGGGCCTGGATCACGTAGTTGCGCTTGAGCAGTCGCGGCAGGAACTCCCCCAGCGAGCTGTAGCCCAACCGTCGGTCGAATGGGCCGGCACCGGGGTAGACGATGGCATCGCTGGGCCCCGGTAGCAGCGAATAGCTCAGGGAGGCAGCGTATTTGCTGATCTCCCTGGCCTGGAACCTGGAGGTACGCATTTCCTTGGCTGCCGCGAGCCCGACCACCACGACAATAATCAGCAGTAGTAACCAGAACGCCCGCCAGCCATGCCGCGCGCGGCGTTTTTTTTGGGGTATAGGCGCTTCTTCCATACGTTCAGTCGGGACCACAGGTTTGTTCGAATCGGTTTGCCATAGAGCGCCCATAGTCGACTGATCCATTCACGCAGATTGATCGGACTTGCTTGAAGCTTAGACGGTGGTTTGCGTGGGGGAGGGAAATTGTGGGCAGGCCGGCACCCTGAAATCCTGTAGGCACCATGCAACCCTGTGGCGAGGGGATTTATCCCCGCTGGGCTGCGCAGCGGCCCTAAAACCAGACTACCTCGGTACATCAGGCAGATCCGGTCGACTGTTTTAGGGCCGCTACGCGCCCCAGCGGGGATAAATCCCCTCGCCACAGCTTCAGAGCCAGATGGCATCCCAGAGCGGGTAATCGCCAATTCGGCTTACCAGCCCTGCGCGAACCGGGTTGGCAATGATGTAGCGGGCGAAGGGCTGGATGTCTTTATTGTCGCGGAGTGCATGGTCGTGGAAGCCGCTTTGCCAGAGCGGGCCGGACGCCCCGGTCCGACTGTTGACGCTGTGTGTGCATCGAGCTTTGGTGGCACCAATGACTCGACTCAGAGGGGTATTGTTGATTTGAACCAGCCAATGGAAATGATCCGGCATCACCACCCAGGCCAAGGAGTTGACCTGGCCCGAGTCATGGGCTCGTTTAAATTCAGCTACTAACAATCTTCCAACTTTCCAGTCAGCGAATATTGGACGTCGTCGATGAATGACAGCCGTTACCAGGTAGCCGCGCCCTTGCTCCGAACAGCGACCTCGGCGCAAGCGATGGGAATTGGGGCGTGGATGCATTCCTTGCTTCCTTTGAAGGGGGTGTCAATGCAGCCTAGCCATGTAGGTGTTTCCACGACACTGAGACGTATGAGCGAAAATTCCGAAATCTGCGTAGTCCCCTGTGGCGAGGGGATTTATCCCCGCTGGGCTGCGCAGCGGCCCTAAAACCAGACTACCTCGGTACATCAGGCAGATCCGGTCGACTGTTTTAGGGCCGCTACGCGCCCCAGCGGGGATAAATCCCCTCGCCACAGCTTCAGAGCCAGATGGCATCCCAGAGCGGGTAATCGCCAATTCGGCTTACCAGCCCTGCGCGAACCGGGTTGGCAATGATGTAGCGGGCGAAGGGCTGGATGTCTTTATTGTCGCGGAGTGCATGGTCGTGGAAGCCGCTTTGCCAGAGCGGGCCGGACGCCCCGGTCCGACTGTTGACGCTGTGTGTGCATCGAGCTTTGGTGGCACCAATGACTCGACTCAGAGGGGTATTGTTGATTTGAACCAGCCAATGGAAATGATCCGGCATCACCACCCAGGCCAAGGAGTTGACCTGGCCCGAGTCATGGGCTCGTTTAAATTCAGCTACTAACAATCTTCCAACTTTCCAGTCAGCGAATATTGGACGTCGTCGATGAATGACAGCCGTTACCAGGTAGCCGCGCCCTTGCTCCGAACAGCGACCTCGGCGCAAGCGATGGGAATTGGGGCGTGGATGCATTCCTTGCTTCCTTTGAAGAGGGTGTCAATGCAGCCTAGCCATGTAGGTATTTCCGAGACGCTGAGACGTGTGAGCGAAGATTCCGATGACTGTGTAGTACCTCTGTGGCGAGGGGGTTATCCCCGCTGGGCTGCGAAGCGGCCCTAAAACCAGACTACTCGGTGTATCAGGCAGAATTGAGTCTGCTGCTTTGGGGCTGCTGTGCAGCCCAGCGGGGATAAATCCCCTCGCCACAGAGGGCGGTGCTCTTAAATCCCCTGTAATTCCGGTCAATGCATCTCCAAAAACCCAACTTTTGCTGTGGCTTATCCCTGAATTTCCAAGGTTTTACAGTGAAACTCTCTATCCTCGGCTTTTTATACTGCACGGCCCATCGGCCTGTGGCCTTGGAACCCGGTGGCTAATCCAATAACAAAACGGAGTTGTATCCCTATGCCTGTCGGCAATCCTCTGCCCCCTGGCGAGACCGCTCAGGGCGGTCCGCTCAAACGTGAACTCGGTGAACGGCATATCCGCTTGATGGCGCTTGGCGCCTGCATCGGTGTCGGGTTGTTCCTCGGTTCGGCCAAGGCCATCGAAATGGCCGGCCCTGCGATCATGCTGTCCTACATCATCGGTGGCCTGGCGATCCTGGTGATCATGCGCGCCCTCGGCGAGATGGCTGTGCACAATCCGGTGGCCGGTTCGTTCAGCCGTTATGCCCAGGATTACCTCGGCCCGCTGGCCGGTTTCCTGACCGGCTGGAACTATTGGTTCCTGTGGCTGGTGACCTGCGTGGCGGAAATCACCGCGGTGGCGGTGTACATGGGCATCTGGTTCCCCGATGTGCCCCGCTGGATCTGGGCCCTGGCCGCACTGCTCAGCATGGGTACGATCAACCTGATCGCGGTCAAGGCCTTCGGGGAGTTTGAATTCTGGTTTGCCCTGATCAAGATCGTGACCATCATCGCCATGGTCATTGGCGGCGTGGGCATTATTGCCTTCGGGTTCGGCAATGATGGCGTGGCGCTGGGCATTTCCAATCTCTGGACCCACGACGGGTTCCTGCCCAATGGGGTACAGGGTGTACTGATGTCTCTGCAGATGGTGATGTTCGCCTACCTGGGCGTGGAGATGATCGGCCTGACCGCCGGTGAGGCGAAGAACCCGCAGAAAACCATTCCCAACGCCATCGGTTCGGTGTTCTGGCGGATCCTGCTGTTCTATGTCGGCGCGTTGTTCGTGATCCTGTCGATCTATCCTTGGAACGAGATCGGCACCCAGGGCAGCCCCTTCGTGATGACGTTCGAGCGCCTGGGCATCAAGACCGCCGCCGGCATCATCAACTTCGTGGTGATCACCGCTGCGCTGTCGTCCTGCAACGGCGGCATCTTCAGCACCGGGCGGATGCTCTACAGCCTGGCGCAGAACGGCCAGGCCCCGGCCGGTTTCGCCACCACCTCGGCCAACGGTGTACCGCGCCGCGCATTGCTGTTGTCCATTGCCGCGTTGCTGCTGGGCGTGTTGCTCAATTACCTGGTGCCGGAAAAAGTCTTCGTCTGGGTAACCTCCATCGCCACCTTCGGTGCTATCTGGACCTGGGTGATGATCCTGCTGGCCCAGCTCAAGTTCCGCAAAGGCCTGAGCGCTTCCGAGCGTGCCGCCCTGAAGTACCGCATGTGGCTGTATCCGGTCAGCTCGTACCTGGCCCTGGCCTTTCTGGTGCTGGTGGTGGGACTGATGGCGTACTTCCCGGATACACGGGTGGCGCTGTATGTAGGACCGGCGTTTCTGGTGCTGCTGACGGTGCTGTTCCACACTTTCAAGTTGCAGCCTACGGGTGAGGCTCAAGGTTCGGTGAGTTCGGTCCAGTGATGCGATAGATCTGGCGAGGCCATTGTCAGACTTGACGGTAGCCTCGCTCGATTTCGAATGATCGAGCGCTAACGCAATGACGTCTCGCGCAACAACCGTGGAATGGCCGAGCGTTGTTTGTTCAGGCTTGCCCCTGACGTCACTTCGAAACTGGCCTGGTTATCAGTGGCGGAGCTACCTCCGACGTAAACCGTGAATGTCCCGGATTCGACAACCGGTAGAAAATCGGTATCGAGTGACGCGAAGTCGTCCTGATCGAGCGTGAACCCTACGGTTTCTGTTTCCCCTGGAGCGAGCTTGACCTTGGAGAAACCACGTAGCCGATGCCTCGGCCAGCGGCACGGGAAAGACGGTGCGAAACCCATGGATCACGTCGAAGGAAAACAACAAGGGAATATGCAGGCGCGAGCCTTGCACAGCCTGCTGCTGTACTTTGCGGGTGTTTTCCGCCCCATACACTCCGAGCACTGAGCCAACCGCCGCGACGTCAGGGGCGTGTTGGGCTTTGGTGTCGATCATCGGGCCAGTGGCCGTGAGTTGCATGCCCAGTTGGGTCAGTTGAGCGGCTTTTTCTTCGAGCGTCATTTGCCTGATCAATTGTTCGATAAAGACCCTCTCATTTCTATCCAGGTCGTTATCGCTGCCTGTGAGTTCAAGTCCGATCATGGCAAACAGTGTACCAGCCAGGGTGGCAGTAAAAAGATGGTTCATGGTGTCGGACCCTTCGCAGGCTACGTCAGGTGGGCACCGGATACGTCTTCTTCGCGGCTGATGGAAGCTCGGCCGTGTGGTACTGGTAAAGCCAGGTTTCGGTAAGCGTCTCGCCTTTGAGGCTCAGATACAGGCGCATTTCGACCGGCTCGCCAGGCTCGACACTTAAATCGAATTGCGCGTACCAGCGATCGGCTTGTCCGTCTGGGACTATTCCCGAGAAAATATTCGAAAACGTCCCTCTGGAGGCCCAGAGCACGGCTTCGGGCTTCTCGCTTGGGGCGAGTTTTTCCAGCGGAGCGCCTGAGAATTCGACGAAGAACTTGCGTACGCCCTTGGGGCGCGGCCGGCCTGCCAGGCCTCCATTGCCCAGGCGCGTAGCCACGCAGCGTGCGAGGCTGGAGGGATAGGGTTCTTCGGACAGCCAATGCAGCCGATATTTGAAACGGTATTGATTACCGGCCTCGGCGGGCTCTTTGGGGACCCACATTGCGACGATGTTGTCGTGGATCTCATCGTCGGTGGGGATTTCCACCAACTGTACGCTGCCGTTGCCCCAGTCCCCCAATGGCTCGACCCACAAGCTGGGACGGCGTTCATAGTGCACCCCGTCCAAGTAATGGTCGAAAGAGCGGTCTCGCTGGAGCAGCCCGAAACCTCGGGGATTATTATCGGAAAATGCGCAGGCCATGGTGCGTGAGGGGTTGTTAAGCGGTCGCCAGATATGTTCACCCGCTCCTGTCCATAGCGCCAATCCGTCAGAGTCGTGTACTTCAGGACGCCAGTCGAGAGCGGCGGCCTTGGTCGCTTCGCCGAACCAATACATTGAAGTCAACGGCGCGATGCCGAAGCGGTCGATATTCTGGCGTAGAAACAGCGCGGCCTCGACGTCCATCAGCACACCCTTGGCGCGGCTCAACACAAAGCGATAGGCGCCACACAGACTGGGCCCTTCAAGCAACCCATACAGCGTCATGTTGGCTTGTCGGTCGTCGGTGGGTGTCTCGATCCAGAATTGGGTAAAGCCAGGGAATTCTTCGGCCATGCCCGCCTGCGCGACATTCAGTGCTATTCCCCGCGCTGAAAGGCCGTATTGGTACTGCTCTCCAATGGCCCGAAAATAGGAGGCTCCGACGAACGCCGCCCAATCGTTCTGCTTCCAATCAAGATCCTTTTGCTTGTCCAAACGGCTTTCCTGAAGACGCAAGCCAGCAAATCCTATATTGGAGGCCAGCGCCTGGGCCGGGCTGTCGGCGGGCATCTCGAAGAGCGATTTGTCGTAAGGGATTTCATGGGCGACGCCGTCGGCGACGACATGCATTTTGACCGGAATACGAAAGAACTCTCCCAGATGGAAGAAGGTGATTGGGTACAGGCCGGGCCCGTGGGCAAAAAGCGCACGTGTGCTGTCGAATCGAATCTTCTCCAGCGCCTCGTAATCAATGTTCGACAGCAACTGCTCGGGGATGGCGGTGGACTTGACATAGGGTTTGAGCGCCATTGCTTCGGCGAGCAGGATCAATGTGTCAAAGCTGAAGGGAGCCGGGGCGTCGGACTTCACGTCGCGGGCAAACGCAGGGATAGGCGTGGGCAACGAGGCCAATGCTGCACAGAGCGAGGCGAAGCTCACGAGATCGCGGCGCGTCAACATAGGATCTTCCCTGCAATTGAACGTCTGAGGGAATGTTCAATTGCAGGGGCGTGGCCGTCTACTGTCAGAGTTGACAGGTGAAGAGAGCCAGAACCTCGGCTGATCGGGGCTCTTGCGCCCTTCGTTAACGGTTACGCAACCTCCGTTTCCAAAGGCTCGAAACTGTCCGCCCGCGCCATCTGCCACATTCGCGAATAAAACGCGCCATTGACCTCGCCCGTCAGCAACTCCCCCGGCTTGAGAAACACATGCAGTTGGGAGAACAGCTTGATCTCGGTCGCGGACATCCGCCGGACCAAGTGTTTGGGTTGCAACTGCGATGGGTGTTCGAGGCCCGCGGCGGCGAGCATTTCCGCCAGGGCCTTGAGGGTGTTGCGGTGGAAGCTGTAGACCCGCTGGGCCTTGTCCGGGACGACCAGGGCGCGCTGGCGCAAAGTGTCCTGGGTGGCGACGCCGGTGGGGCATTTGTTGGTGTGGCAGCTTTGCGATTGGATGCAGCCGATGGCGAACATGAAGCCCCGTGCAGAGTTGGCCCAGTCGGCACCGATGGCCAGTACGCTGGCGATGTCGAAGGCGCTGACGATCTTGCCACTGGCACCGAGCTTGATCTTGTCCCGCAGGTTCAGGCCCACCAGGGTGTTATGAACGAACAGCAGGCCCTCGCGCAACGGCGCGCCGATGTGATCGGTGAACTCGACTGGTGCGGCGCCCGTACCGCCTTCCTTGCCGTCCACTACGATGAAATCGGGCAGGATGCCGGTTTCCAGCATGGCCTTGGCGATTCCCATGAATTCCCATGGATGACCCAGGCAGAACTTGAAGCCTACCGGTTTTCCACCGGACAACTCACGCAACTGCTGTACGAACTGCATCAACTCGATGGGCGTGGAAAATGCGCTGTGGGATGACGGCGATACGCAATCCTCGCCCATGCGGATGCCGCGGGTTTCGGCGATTTCCCGGGTGACCTTGTGCTTGGGCAGAATCCCGCCGTGGCCGGGTTTGGCGCCCTGGCTCATCTTGATTTCAATCATCCGCACCTGTGGGTTCCGGGCCTGGGTGGCGAAACGCTCCGGGTCGAAGTGGCCGTCCGGGGTGCGACAGCCGAAGTAGCCGCTACCCAGTTCCCAGGTCAGGTCGCCGCCGTGTTCACGGTGGTAGGGGCTGATGCTGCCTTCACCGGTATCGTGAGCGAAGTTGCCGAGTTTCGCCCCCTGGTTCAACGCCCGGATAGCATTGGCACTCAGGGAACCGAAGCTCATGGCGGAAATGTTGAACACCGAGGCGGAGTAAGGCTGGGTGCATTGCGGGCCACCGACCGTTACGCGAAAACTGCCGGGGTCGCTCAACGGGGCCGGGCGCATGGAGTGGCCGATGAATTCGAAACCGGCCTGGTAAACGTCGATCAAGGTACCGAAGGGTTTGTCGGCGCTTTCGTTCTTGGCCCGGGAATACACCAGTGAGCGCTGGGCGCGGGAGAAGGGCAGGGCATCGCTGTCGGATTCGAGCAGGTACTGGCGGATCTCCGGGCGAATGCCTTCGACCAGGTAGCGGATATTGCCCAGGATCGGATAGTTGCGCCGCACGGCATGGCGGCTTTGCAGCAGGTCGAACAGCCCCAGCAGGCTCAGCAGGCCTGTCACCAGTGCGATCGGCCAGAGCCAGTCATGCGCGAGGAACGGCAGGCTGGCGAGGGTGAACAGTACACAGCCGGCAAAGAAGGCGTAACGGCTCAGTAGCGACAGGCTCATGCGGTTTCCTTGGGGTAGGGGCGGAGGGCCATTCTGCGCTGGTGGCGAAACGCTGGGCAACCGGTGATGAGAGGATTTCATGTGCTCAGGGATTTATCTGTGGCGAGGGGATTCATGTGGCGCAGGGATGAATCCCCTCGCCACAGGGGCTCTTTCACAGATAAATCTGGGTCACCCCGCCAACTTCATCTGCCGCACCGGCAACTCGACCCGGAACGTCGTCCCCACCCCCACTTCGCTGCGCACGGTGATCTCGCCGTTGTGCTTCTTCACGATGCCATAGGACAACGACAGTCCAAGCCCCGTGCCCTGGCCGATGGGTTTGGTGGTAAAGAACGGGTCGAAGATTTTTTGCAGGGTTTCCGGTTCGATGCCCGAGCCGTTGTCGGCGACTTCGATCCACACGGTGTCGCCGTCGACGCCGTTGCGCAAGGTGATGGTGCCGCGTTCGGGACCGATGGCCTGGGCGGCGTTGACGATCAGGTTCATGATCACCTGATTGATTTGCGACGGCAGGCATTCGACTTCTGGCAGTGGGCTGTACTCCTTGATCACGTCGGCCTTGTACTTGATTTCGTTGGCCACGATGTTCAGCGTCGAATCCAAGCCCTGCTGCAGGTTCGCCATCTGCCATTCCTGGTTGGAGTCCACGCGGGAGAAGTCCTTCAGGTCCTTGACGATCTGTCCGACCCGAGCGATGCCATCCTTGGACTCCTTGATCAGCAGTGGAATGTCCTCGACAAGGAAATCCAGCTCCACTTGCTCGCGCAGCTTGGTCAAGTACATCACCAGCTCCGGCGAAGCGATGGCTTCTTCGGCATTGCCATAGGCCAGGAGCATTTCCTCCAGCTTGCTGAAGTAGCCGTCCAGCGCGCCCAGGTTGGAGGAAATGAAACCGATGGGGTTGTTGATTTCGTGGGCCACCCCGGCTGCCAACTGACCCAGTGAGGCGAGCTTTTCCGATTGCACCAACTGGGTTTCCAGCATCTTGCGCTCGTCGATTTCCATCTGCAGCAAGGTGCTGGCTTGTTTGAAGGCCTGGGTGCGTTGCTGCACCAGTTCTTCGAGTTTGTTCATTTTCAGTTGCGCGCGGGAGGTCATCTCCCACTTGGTGGTCAGGGTGTTGGCCATCTGCAGGACTTCGATGTTGTCGAAGGGCTTTTTCAGGATCAGCAGGCGGTCGTGGCCGTTCAGGCGGTCGAGCAGTTCATCCCAGGAATAATCCGAATAGGCCGTGCAGACCACCACCTGCAACTGCGGATCGCGCTTCCACAGTTCTTCTATGGTCTTGGCGCCGTCCCAGCCCTCGGGCATGCGCATGTCGACGAAAGCCAGGGCATACGGACGGCTCTTTGCAAGCGCCTCCTGCAGTTTGCTCAGGCCTTCCTGGCCGCCGTAAGCCGAGTCGAGCTCGAACACCGTGCCGGCCGGTTTCGGTGCCTCGCCGAACAGCGCGCTTTCCATGTCCTGCAGGTCGGCGTTGCTGTCGTCTTCGGGGGTGAGAATTTTGCGAAAATCCTCATGAATGGCGGGCGTATCGTCGATCAACAGGATGCGCCGGTTACTTAAATTGTTCATGAATCGTCTTCCGCGAGTTTCAGGGGCACGTGCAGTACAAACGTCGCCCCCTTGCCGGGTCCCTCACTGTGGGCGGTGAGGCGGCCGTTCATTTCGATGGCGGCCGTTGCACAGCTGTGCAGGCCGAACCCGTGGCCTTCCTTGCGCGTGGTAAAACCGTGGGCAAAGATTCGTGTCATGTTTTCTTCCGGGATACCTTCGCCCTCGTCCTTGACACTGATCTGCAACATCTCGTCATTTACGACCGCCGCACTCAGTGTCATGTTCCGCGCATGATTCGAGACTCCGGCCATGGCGTATTTGGCGTTGCTGATCAGGTTGATCAGGATCAGCAGTAGCCGGTGCTTGTCGCCCATGATCCGAGGCACGTTACCGTATTCCTTGATCACCGTCACATGGTGTCGGGTCAGGGCACCGGAGTTCATGCGCAGGGCATCTTCAAGCAGTTCGCTGATCACCAGCGGTTCCATCACGCTGTTGGCCCCGGCGTAGGATTGCTGCGTGGAGACGATGTCCTTGATGTGGTCCACGCTCTTGCTCAACTGGGCCAACTCATCGATCAGGCTCTGCTGCTCGACTGCCATGGCGTCCACCAGCTGATTGAGATAACCGGGCAGCAGCTTGCCTTTCTCGTCCTCGGTGAGGAAATGCCCCAGGTCATGGGGATGCTCGTTGATCAGGCTCATCGCCTTGCCCAGTCCCTGGGCCTTGCTGCCGCGCAACTTGCGGCTGACCAGGTCGGCGGAGATGTTCACGCTGTTGAGCACGTTACCGACGTTATGCAGCACATTGGTGGCGATTTCCGCCATGCCGGCCTGGCGGGCGGTGTCCATCAATTCGCTCTGGGTATCCTTGAGCTGGCGGGTGCGCTCTTCGACCCGTTGTTCCAGTTCGTCGTTGGCGGTTTGCAGGGCGTTGTTGACGCGCTTGATCTCGGCAACGCTGCGTATCAGCCGGATGGCCAGCCAGATCAATATCAATACCAGGAGAGTGGCGAACACCAGCAGGTACACATGATTGCGTTGGTACGTGTCGGCGGCCACTTCCTGGGCCTCATCGATCATGCGGGTAATGGTGTCCAGATGGTCGGAGACAGGAACGGCGTCGATGCCCTCCAGCAACTCATTGACCCGTGGTTGTTCGCGCAGGATCAGGGCGATGTGCCGGCTCAAGATATCGATAGAGTCATGCAGGCCCACCGGCAGGCGCTCCTTGTTGACATCCAGGCGGTTCAGGCCAAGCAGTACCTCGGCGGCAATTTCACGGGTGGTGAGCTGAGAGAACTCCATGCTGCTGAGCAACAGGTCGTAGGTGTCGATGGCAACACTTTGCAGCTGCAGTTTGTCCTCGTCGGACAGCCGGGCGAACTCGGCCTGGATATCGTCTTCGGCGGTGGGCAGGAACGCCAGGGAATTGCGCAGCACCGCGTTGTGGGACTTGAACTGTTCCACCAGGCGGGTCTTTTCCTTGATGGCCTTGAGGTATTCGTCGCGCTGGGTTTCCCAGAGCGAGGGCGCACGGCGACCCGGCTCCGACTCAATGGCATCGAGGCGTTGCCACAGGCGCGTCATTTCGTGCAGCGGGGAAACCAGCGGGTCGTAGTTGTGGCTCAAGGCGATCCGGGATTTGAGTACCTCGTTGTCCCAGATAGCGTCCTGCTGCTTGAGCAGGCGGATCAGGTCCCGGGACTCAATGTACGAGGCCGCCTGCTGCGCACTCGAATTGACGTACATGAACAGCAGGACCGAGGCGAGCAGCGCGCCGATGAAGAACAGGCCGAAGCGACGAAGGGCAGTCATAACGGCTTGCCCTCGTATTCTCCGGTCAGGGTCTTGAGGAATTCGACGATCAGCTCCGTGTCGTTCTTCAAGGGTTCACGACCCAACTGGTATTTGAACATCACCTCCACCGCACGCTCGAGGGTCGGTGCGGAACCGTCGTGGAAATACGGTGCGGTAACGGCCACGTTACGCAGGCTGGGAACCTTGAAGACCTGACGGTCGTCTTCTTCGCCGGTGATGTTGAAACGACCCTCATCGACCCGGGTGGGGTTGCCCCGATCTCCGATGTAGTCACCCATGACGCCGAACTTCTGGAACATGTTGCCGCCGATGTTCACGCCTTGGTGGCAAGCGATGCAGCCGTATTCCTTGAAACGTTGGTAGCCGAACTTTTCCCGGGGGGTGAGGATGTCGGTGTTGCCCAGCAGATACTGGTCGAAGCGCGAGTTGGGCGTCAGCAGCGTGCGCTCGAAATCCGCCAGCGCGCCCTGGATATTCGGTTCGGTGACGCCGTCGGGATAGGCGTTGGCGAAGTCCTTGGCATAACCCGGGTCATCGGCGATGCGCTTGACCACCGCTTCCCAGGTATTGCCCATTTCCGTAGGGCTGGTCACCACGGCGTGCACCTGGTCTTCCAGGGTATCGACACGGCCATCCCAGAACTGGTGGAAGTTCAGGCTGGCATTGAACACGGTAGGGGTATTGACCTCCACCGGCTTGCCATCAAAACCCATGGAAAGCCGTTTGTCGTCGGCCCCGCCCTTGTCCAGGCGATGGCAACTGGCGCAGGACAGGGTGTTGTTGACCGACAGCCGGGGATCAAAGAACAGCCGTTGGCCCAACTGGACGCGCTTGGGGTCCAGGGCCGGAACGGGGGGCAGCGGTTTGAGTGGCTCGTCCAGTGGTGCGGCGTGAGCAGCCACGCCCAAGCCCACGAGCAGGCCGAGAGCGATTAAGAGTCCAGATGACGCCATCGGATGCTTCCTTGAATCTCTTGGTTGAGGGGTATTTCACGAAAACGGATTCGGATGTCGTTCCCACTCGACCATCCACTGGACAAAGGCTTGCGGCTCGACCGCCTTGCTGAAGTAGTACCCCTGGGCCTCCTCGCACTGGTGGACCTTGAGGAACTCCAGTTGCGCGCGGGTTTCTACGCCTTCGGCGATGATGTGCAGGTTCAGGCCCTTGCCAAGGTTGATGATGGTGCTCACCAGCTTGGCGTCATTGCTGTCGATGCTCAGGTCACCGACGAACGATTGGTCGATCTTCAGCACATCCACCGGAAATTTCTGCAGGTAGCTCAAGCTCGAATAGCCAGTGCCGAAGTCGTCGATGGCCAGCCGGATCCCCTGTTGCTTGATGGCCTTGAGGATGGCGACGGTGGTATCGATGTTCTGCATCAGCACGCTTTCGGTGATCTCCAGTTCTAACTGTGTCGGATCCAGTCCCGTTTCCTTGAGGGTGCGGGCGATACCTTCGACGAAACCGCGTTGACGAAAATCGATGGCCGAGACGTTGACCGACAGGTACAGCGGCCGCATGCCCTGGGCCTGCCAGGCGCAGGCCTGCTGGCAGGCTTCCTGGAGTACCCATTGGCTTAGCGGCACGATCAGCCCGCTGTCCTCGGCCACCGGGATGAAGTCCGATGGTGGAACCAGCCCGTGACCCGGCCGGTTCCAGCGCACCAGTGCCTCGACGCCGACTACTTTGCCGCTGCGCAAGTCCAGCTTGGGCTGGTAGTGCAGCACGAACTCCTTGCGTTGCAAGGCCAGCCGCAAACCGGATTCGATGGTCTGTTGCTGTCGGGCCCGGCGGTTCATGTCTTCGGTGAAAAAACGGTAGTCGTTGGGGCCGGTTTCCTTGACGTTGCGCATCGCCGTCTCGGCTTTCTTGATCAGCGCCACGGCGTCGAAACCGTCGGCCGGGTACACGCTCACACCCAGGCTCGCGGTGACGGTCAGGTCATGGCCATCGATGGGTTGGGGCGAGTTGATGGCCGCCAGCAGTTTTTCCGCCACGCCCTTGATCTGTTGCGGGTCGGTGATGTCTCCCAGCACCACCACGAATTCATCGGAACCGTAGCGAAACACCGAGTCGGATTCACGCACCACCGTCGCCAGCGTGCGGGCCACGCGTTTGAGCATCTCGTCGCCCACCGGATGACCGAGGGCATTGTTGATGCGCTTGAAGCGATCCAGGCCGATGAACATCACTGCCAGTTGCCGGTCATGGCGCCGGCACTGGGCCATGGCCTGGGTCAGGCGATCACCCAGCAGCATGCTGTTGGGCAGCTCGGTGAGCACGTCGTATTGCAGCAAGTGGGACACCTTGAGCAATTCCTGGACCCGCTCCTCGATCGTGCGCTCCAGGCTGCGCATTTTTCTCGCCGCATCCTGGGCCAGCTGCCATTTCCAGGTCATGGCACTGGCCATCTGGCGGATCTCCAGAGTGTCGAAGGGTTTTTTCAGGATCAGCAGTTGATCGTCGAACTCGATGCGTTCGGACATGGTTTCCCAGGTGTAATCCGAGAAGGCTGTGCACAAGGCGATTTGCAGCCGCGGGTCGGCTTGCCACAAACGCTCGATGGTCTGCAGGCCGTCCCAGCCCGGCGGCATGCGCATGTCGGCGAACACCAGCGCATAGGGCTGGCCTTCGGCCTGGGCGCGCTTGACCAGCTCCAGGGCTTCTTCGCCCTGATAGGCCGAGTCGATCTGGAATTGCAGTCGGTTGACCTGGGGCGTTCCGAACAACAGGCTCTCGGTATCGTCCAGCGAATCATCGCTGCCGCTGCCGGGGCTGAGGATCTTGCGGAAGTCCTGATGGATGGCCGGTGTATCGTCCACCACCAGGATCCGCCGGTTGGCAGGTACCGACATGGGGTTCATGGGTTGCTCTCCGATAGCTGGCTCGCCGGCCGGGTCCAGTGATCCTCCACGGGAATGATGGTGCCGGCCTTGAGCAGCGCGGCGGCCTGGCCGCTGTCCACCACCGTGCTGAAGTAGTGCCCCTGGGCTTGCATCTCTCCGCCGGTGGACATCAGTGTGGTGCGCTGTTCCTGGGTCTCGACGCCCTCGGCGATGATGCCGATGCCCACGTCCCGGGCAAAGTTGATGATCGCGCGCAAGGTCATGGCGTTGTCAGGGTCGTCGTTGGCGCTGTCGAGCAGGCGCTGGGCGAGCTTGAGGTGATTGACCCGATAGGTCTTGAGGTAATCGAATGAGGAATATTCGGTGCCGAAATCATCGATGGCCACCTGTACCCCCAGTTCACACAGGCGCGGCAGTACGTCGTTGTGGGTCCACTTGGTCTGGGCGAGGGTGGCTTCGGTGACATCGAAACGCAGGTCCCAGGGGGCCAGCTCCCAGCGGGCCGTGGTACGCAGGACATCGTAGATCAGCTCCGGCCCGGTCTTGAGCTGGGCCAGGGACAGGTCGATGGCAATCACCGGGGGCGCCATGCCCTGGTCGCGCCACTGGCGCATCTGTTGGCAGGCCTGATCCAGTACCCAATGCCCGAGGGCAATGATGAGCCCGGTTTTTTCGGCCGCCGGCATGAACACCGACGGCTCCAGCCAGCCGCGCTCGGGGTGCTTCCAGCGTACCTGCACACCCATACCCAGGATTTTTCCGGTGCCGAGGTCGACTTCCGGCAGGTAATGCAGGTGCAATTCGTGGTTCTCGATGGCCTGACGCAGGTCGTTGGTCAGGGTGACCCGGTCCGTCACCTCCTGGTTGATCTCCTCGTTATGGAAGTGGTACTGGTTGCGGCCTTTTTCCTTGGAGCGATACAGGGCCATATCGGACTGGGCCATCAGGCTGTCGGCACTCTGGCTCTGGGGGGTGTACAGCGCGATGCCGATGCTTACGGAGATCCGCACATCGTTGCCGTCCAGGGAGTAGGGCGCCATCAAGGTATCGCGGATCTTGGCGGCCAGAGCGGCGCACTGGGTCGGTTCGTGGACATCCAGTTGCAGGATTGCGAACTCGTCACCGCCCAGGCGCGCGACCACGTCGTTTTCCCGGGTACAGCCCTTGATGCGCGTGGAGACCTCCTGCAACAGCAGGTCGCCGATGGGATGGCCCAGGGTGTCGTTGATCCGCTTGAAATGGTCCAGGTCCAGGTAGAACATCGCAAACGGTGCTGCCCCCCGGCGAGCCGCGGCGAAGGCCTGGTGCAGGCGCTCGATCACCGTGGCGCGGTTGGCCAGCCCGGTGAGGCCGTCGGTACGGGCCAGCAGGGCGATTTTTTCCTCGGCCACCTTGCGCTCGGTGATGTCGAGGATGATGCCCTCCACCTCCAGCAGTTGGCCCTGCTCGTTGCGTACCGGGATATAACGGTTCTCCACCCAGCGGAACGCGCCGTCGCCGGTGAGCATGCGGAACTCGATGGAAGCCCCCGCCGTATCGCGATCCAGCACGCGAACCATGGCCTGGTCGATCTTGGCCTGGTCGTCGGGGTGGATCAGCGCTTGCGCCCATTCCGGTGAGTTGACCAGTTGCGCCGCGACATGGCCGAACTTGGTGATGTTGTGAGAAATGTACATCAACGGGAAGGGCGGTTCGCCGCGCAGGCGATAAAGGATGGTCGGGCTGTTCTGCACAATGATGTTGGCGTCGGCCAGTTCCCGGGTGCGCTTCTCCACCGCCTGTTCGAGCATATCCATCTTCAGCGCCGCGTCTTCGGTCATCTGCCATTTGACGGTCAGGGTGCTGGCCATCTGGCGAATCTCGATGGCGTCGAAGGGCTTTTTCAGGATGAGCAGGCGGTCGCCCAGCTCCAGGCGCTCAGCGATGTCTTCCCAGGAGTAATCCGAGTAAGCGGTGCACAGCGCGACTTGCAGCTTGGGGTCGGCGCGCCACAGCCTTTCGATGGTTTCCAGGCCGTCCCAGCCAGGGGGCATGCGCATGTCGATGAAGGCCATGGCATAGGGCTGCCCCTGGGCCAGCGCTGTCTCGACCTTGTTCAGGGCTTCCATGCCCTGGAACGCCGAGTCGAGCACGAAACTCTGAGTGGTGACCGCAACCGGCGCGCCGAACAGGGCCTCTTCGGCACTGCTCAGATAGTCTTCGGCGAGTGCCTGGGGACTGAGGATCTTTCGAAAATCTTCATGGATCGTCAGGGTGTCGTCGACGATCAGGATCCGCCGATTGGCTCTCTCCAGGGGCAGGCTCATGGCCGTGCACCGAGGTGATGCTGACTACAGAACCGTGGGTACATCTGATATCCCTTTCGCTGGCATGAGTATTCTGGCCGGTACTTGGCCCTTCATGGGGTACAGCATAGTCGTCTGATCGGGATGCGCTCGGTCAGTAGTGGCAAATCGTGCTGAAATTCATGCAATCTACTAGCCTGTCATGTGGGGGTAAGGTAGAACGGTTTTCGTCTTATAGGAGGGGGTAATGATGGAAGATCAGTCGCCGGGCGTTCCGGTTACGAAGCCGACGGTGCTGTTGGTCGATGACGAAGAGTCGATTCTCAACAGCCTGCGTCGGTTGTTGCGTAGCCAACCCTATGAAATCCTGCTGGCCGATAGCGGTGCCAAGGCCTTGGAAATCCTCAAGGAGCGGCCGGTCGACCTGGTGATGACCGACGCGCGCATGCCCAATATGGACGGTGCGACGCTGCTGGCACAAATCCGCAAGCTCTATCCATCGACCCTGCGTATCCTGCTCACCGGCTATGCCGACGTGGACATGATGACCAAGGCCATCAACGAGGGGCAGCTCTACCGCTACCTCAGCAAGCCCTGGAACGATGACGAGCTGGTGCAGGCCCTGCGCCAGGCCTTGGCCCACCAGCATTCCGAAAGCGAACGCCAGCGCCTCGAAGCGCTGAACCGCGAGCAGAACCAGCAACTCAAGACCCTCAACGCCACCCTGGAAAAGCGCGTGGCGTCACGTACCGCCGAGCTGCAGCAGACCGCCGACATGCTCGATCTGGCCTATGAGGAGCTCAAGCGCAGCTATGTGACCGGCACCGAGGTGTTCTCGCTGATTGCCAACCTGCGCCTGCCCAAGGCCAAACAGACCAACCGGCAGATCATCGAGCTGATCCGGGTCTACAGTCGGCTGCACTTTCTCGACGAGTCCACCGACCGCGACCTGACCATGGCCGCCGCGCTCTACAATATCGGCAAGCTGAGCTGGACCGATAACATGATGACCACGCCGGCAGACATGCTGCACCATCACGAACTCGAGCTGTACCGGGCCTATCCGAAGCAGAGCGAATCGTTGTTGATGACCCTGGATCCGATGAAAGACGCGGCGCGCATCATTCTTCATCACCAGGAGCGCTGGGACGGCAGCGGCTTCCCGGATCACCTCAAGGGCGAGGCGATCCCCTTCGGCTCGCGGCTGTTGAAACTGGCGGTGGATTTCATCGAACTGCAACGCGGGCTGATCCTCGAGCGGCAGATGAATAGCGACGAGGCGTTGGTCTACATCCGCAATTATGCCGGCAAGCTGTACGATCCCGGGATGGTGGAGGACTTCATCAAGGCCTGTGCCGAATACCTGGAGGACGTGACCCTGTCCGACCCGACGGTGAAGGTCATGTCCACCCGTGAACTGGCGGCCGGCATGCTCCTGGCCCGTAACCTAAACGCCGACAATGGCATGCTGTTGCTAAATGCCGGCAAAGTGTTGAGCGGCCCGTTGGTGGAGAAACTCATCGCCTTCGAAGCGATGGAAGGAGCCCGGTACAGCGTATTCGTCAAGATCCCCGAGGAAGAATTGGATCCTTCGGCGCCGAAGCCGATGTTGGGGTGATCCAAGCCTGACTGGCGACTCGAATCCCCCTGTGGGAGCGAGCCTGCTCGCGAAAGCGGCGTATCAGCTGTTGAGCAGTTGACTGACACACCGCCTTCGCGAGCAGGCTCGCTTCCACAGGGATTGGTGTTGCCTGTGCAAGTGGGGCAGGCTTTGCTCCAGCCTCTGTGGTCTGTAATCTCCCCCGGCATTTTTCCGCCAAGGCCGATCATCCATGACCACTCCCCTCATCCACATCGCCGCCGCCCTGCTGATCGGGCCGGACGGTCGAACCCTGCTGGTGCGCAAGCGCGGTACGCGGGCCTTCATGCAGCCGGGCGGCAAGATCGAGCCCCATGAGCAACCGGTCCAGGCCCTGGCCCGGGAGCTGGAAGAAGAGCTGGGGCTGACAATCGATCCGGCACAGGCTCGCTACCTGGGCCCGTTCAGCGCGCCGGCCGCCAACGAGCCGGGCTTTGTTGTCCAGGCTGAGGTGTTTCTGTTGACCATCGACACCGCGGTTCTCCCCGCTGCCGAAATTGAAGAGGTTCGCTGGATCGACCCGGCCGGTGACGGCGGGTTGCCGCTGGCTCCGTTGACAGGTGAGGTGATTCTGCCGTTTTATCGGACTACAGACCTTTCGAACCCAAGCCTCAAGGATTGACACATGATTCCCTTGCCGGACCTGCTGGTTTTTGCCGCTGCCGCGTTACTGATGGTCCTCACGCCCGGCCCGAACATGATCTATCTGATTTCCCGTTCGATCTGCCAGGGCCGTAAGGCCGGCGTGATTTCCTTGCTGGGGGTGGTGGCGGGGTTCTTTGTGCACGTGTTGGCGGCCGCGGCGGGGCTGACAGCGGTTTTCCTGGCCGTGCCCATGGCCTATGAAATCCTGAAGTGGGTCGGTGCGCTGTACCTGTTGTGGCTGGCCTGGCAGGCCGTAAAACCAGGTGCGCGTTCGCCGTTCCAGGCACAGTCGTTGCCCGCGGACTCGACGCGCAAGCTGATCACCATGGGCTTTCTCACCAGTGCCCTGAATCCGAAGATCGCGGTGTTCTACCTGTCGGTATTTCCCCAGTTCATCAGCCCGGAGCATGGGTCGCTGTTCACCCAGAGCCTGATCCTCGGGCTGACCCAGATCAGCGTCAGTTTCAGCGTCAACCTGCTGATTGCACTGTTCGCTGCCGGCATTGCTTCGTGGTTCGTTCATAACCCCACCTGGCTGGCGCTGCAGCGTTATTTCATGGGTTTTGTGCTGGGCGCGCTGGCGCTGCGGCTGATGCTTGAGCAACGGCGGGCCGCATGAGCATCCGGCGGCTGCGGGCCGGCGATGCACCGGCTTATCGCGAGCTGATGCTCCAGGCCTATGGGTTGCATCCGCAGGCTTTCACCTCCAGCGTCAGCGAGCGGGCGACGATGCCCATGAACTGGTGGGAGTCTCGCCTGACCAGCCGGTTCGATGTGGTGCTGGGGGCATTCGTCGAGGATGAACTGGCCGGTATCGTCGGCCTGGCCCTCGAACCCCGGCAGAAAGCCCGACACAAGGCGACGTTGTTTGGCATGTACGTCGTCGATGCCCATCGTCACCATGGGCTTGGCCAGCAACTGCTGGAGGCCGCGCTTGACGAAGCCCGTCGCCATACCTTCCTGCACCTGGTGCAATTGACCGTCACCGCGGGTAACGATCCGGCGCTCAAGCTCTACCAACGCTGCGGTTTCGTGCTCTACGGCCTGGAGCCGATGGCGATACGGGTGGATGACGAGTATTTCGACAAGATCCATATGTGGCGCGAGCTCTGAGGCGCCATCGCGAGCAGGCTCGCTCCCACATTTGGATGTGTGTGCATACAGACAGTGAGGCCAACGCAGCCCCTGTGGGAGCGAGCCTGCTCGCGATAGCGGCGCCCCGGTATCACCGAACGGCACTGACCCCATCCAACGTGGAAAACGAAGTGTCCTTGGCCGTCAAGAGGAAGTCGCGCATGTACGGTGCATCGAGCATGTCGGTGCGAACCGCCGCGTACAGCGTGGCGAACAGGCCTTTCTCCCCCAGCCGCTTGGCCTTCACGTAACCCCGTGAACTGTATTCATGCAGAGCCCAGTGGGGCATGCCGCAGACGCCACGGCCGCTGGCCACCAGTTGCATCATCATCACCGTCAGCTCGGACGTGCGGACCTGGGCTGGTTCGATGTCGGCCGGCTCGAGGAAGCGGGTGAAGATGTCCAGTCGATCCCGTTCCACTGGGTAGGTGATCAGGGTTTCGCTGAGCAGGTCTTCGGGCACGATATACGGTTTGCCCGCCAGCCGATGCTGGTTGGCCACGGCGAGCATTGCTTCGTAAGTGAACAGCGGCACGTAGGTGATACCCGCCAGTTCCAGTGGGTCGGACGTCACCACCAGATCCAGGTCGCCACGGGCCAGGGCCGGCAGCGGGGCGAAAGCAAAGCCCGAGGCCAGGTCCAGTTCGACTTCCGGCCAGGCATCGCGGAACTGGTCGATGGTGGGCATCAGCCACTGGAAACAGCTGTGGCATTCGATGGCCATGTGCAAACGGCCGGCGGTGCCACCGGCCAGCCGGGCAATGTCTCGCTCGGCGCTGCGCAGCAATGGCAGGGTGGCGTCGGCCAGTTGCAACAAGCGCAGGCCGGCGCTGGTGAACCGCACCGGTTTGGTCTTGCGCACGAATAACTGCATCCCCAGGCGTTCCTCCAGTTCTTTGAACTGGTGGGAAAGAGCGGACTGGGTCAGGTGCAGGCGTTCGGCTGCTTCTACCAGGCTGTCGGCTTCGCGCAGGGCGTGCAGGGTCTTGAGGTGGCGGAGTTCAAGCACCGGAATTGCTCCATGAGTAAAACTTGTGATCAACACGAAAAGGTTGAGTTTGTCTCATGTAGGGTCGACTGTCGACAATGGCGTCATCTTTTACAGGAGGACTCTTACCATGGCCCTGGCCCACACCCTCGGTTTTCCCCGCATCGGCGCCGACCGCGAACTGAAAAAAGCCCTCGAAGCCTATTGGAAAGGCGACCTGGCGCCGGCTGCGTTGCAGAGCGTCGGCCGTGAACTGCGGGCCCGGCACTGGCAATTGCAGAAAGACGCCGGGATCGACCTGCTGCCGGTGGGGGATTTCGCCTGGTACGACCAGGTACTCGGCCACACGCTGACCCTGGGCGCGGTTCCTGCGCGATTTCACAACACGCTGAACCCTCAGGGCCGGCCGACCCTGGACACCCTGTTCGCCATGGCCCGTGGCGCCACGCCGGCCTGCTGCGATGCCCACCACGGTCAGACGCAACATGCCCAGGAGCTGACCAAGTGGTTCGACACCAACTACCACTACCTGGTCCCGGAGTTTTCCGTCGACCAGACCTTCGCCTTGAGCTGGGAACAACTGTTCGATGAAGTGGACGAGGCTCATGCCTTGGGGCACCGGGTCAAACCGGTGGTCATCGGTCCGCTGACTTATCTGTGGCTGGGCAAGGCCAAGGGACAGGATTTCGACAAGCTTGACCTGCTGGAACGCCTGCTGCCGGTCTATGGTGAAATCCTCAATCGCTTGAAGGCCCAAGGCGTGGAATGGGTGCAGATCGACGAGCCGATCCTCACCCTTGACCTGCCTGTGGCCTGGCGCAGTGCCTTCGAGCGGGCCTATCACATCCTCCAGTATTCGCCGCTGAAGAAGTTGGTAGCGACTTATTTCAGTGGCCTGCAAGACAATCTCGGCCTGGCCGTGAGCCTGCCGGTGGACGGCTTGCACATCGATGCAGTGCGTGCGCCGGAGCAACTGGGCCAGGTCTTGGACCGCCTCCCGACCTACAAGATCCTCTCGGTGGGCCTGGTCAATGGCCGTAACGTCTGGCGCTGCGAGCTGGAACAGGCCCTGGCGCAGTTGCGGCCGGCCCAGGAGCGTTTTGGTGACAACCTCTGGGTCAGCACGTCATGCTCGTTGCTGCACAGTCCGGTGGACCTGGAGCGTGAAGACCGACTGGACCCGGAGCTCAAGAGCTGGTTGGCCTTCGCGGTGCAGAAGTGCGGCGAAGTGGCGGTGTTGCGTGACGCATTGAACGATCCGCAAGCCCCCGGTGTGCAACAGGCGTTGGCCACCAGCCGTGAGATGCAGGCGAGCCGCGCCGCCTCGACGCGTATCCACAAGCCCGAGGTCCAGGCGCGTCTGGCGGCCATCAAGCCGCAGGACAGCCAACGACGTTCGCCGTTTGCCCAGCGCATCGAACAGCAGCGGGCACGCCTGAAATTGCCGGCGTTTCCAACGACCACCATCGGCTCTTTCCCGCAAACCCCGGCGATTCGTCTGGCGCGTCAGGCCTACAAGCAGGGCAAACTATCGGCCAACGACTATCAGGACGCCATGCACACCGAAATTCGCCACGCCGTGCAGATCCAGGAGCGCCTCGGTCTGGATGTGCTGGTCCATGGAGAAGCCGAGCGCAACGACATGGTGGAGTATTTCGCCGAGCAACTGGACGGCTACGCCTTCACCCGTTTCGGCTGGGTGCAGAGCTACGGTTCGCGATGTGTGAAACCGGCGATCATCTACGGCGACATCAGCCGGCCGAAAGCCATGACCGTCGACTGGATCCGCTACGCGCAAAGCCTGACCGACAAGGTCATGAAGGGCATGCTCACCGGCCCCGTGACCATGCTGATGTGGTCGTTTCCCCGCGAGGACGTGCCGCGTCGGGTCCAGGCACAGCAACTGGCCCTGGCCCTGCGTGACGAGGTGGTGGATCTGGAAGCGGCCGGGATCAGCATCGTGCAGATCGACGAGGCCGCGTTCCGCGAAGGTCTGCCGTTGCGGCGCGGGCAATGGCAGGAATACCTGGATTGGGCGGTGGAAGCCTTCCGCTTGAGCGCATCGGGTGTGCGTGACGAAACCCAGATCCATACCCACATGTGCTACAGCGAATTCAATGACGTGATCCAGGCCATCGCTGCCATGGACGCCGACGTCATCACTATTGAAACCTCGCGTTCGGACATGGAATTGCTGGAGGCTTTCGAAGCGTTCGACTACCCGAACGATATCGGCCCGGGCATCTACGACATCCACTCGCCGCGGGTGCCGGACACCGCCGAGATGGTCGGCTTGATGAACAAGGCCGTGAAGCGGATTCCCGCCGGGCACCTGTGGATCAACCCCGACTGCGGCCTGAAGACCCGGGCGTGGCCGGAAACCGAAGCGGCGCTGGTGAACATGGTGGCGGCGGCGCGACAGTTGCGGGGGCAGCTAGCCTGAGTAACTGCGGAGCTTGGCTGTACCTGTGAGCGCTGAGGAAACTTGTGGGAGCAAAGCTTGCTCGCGATGGCGGCGGACCAGCCAGTATCATTGTTGGCTGACTTGGCCCCATCGCGAGCAAGCTTTGCTCCCACAGAAAACTCACACCGCAGGAACCACTCGGTAATCTTCATCAAACTGTCACGCAACTGTGGCAGCGCGCTTGAACAAACTTCATCAGACTCACGCTCTACTGGGGCTCTGCGTTTTGGTGTTTCTTCATGCGTGTGTTTATTTTCCTGGCCGTCCTGTTGTTCGGCCTGCCGTCGATTGCGGCGTCTCGCTGTGAGGTCAACGTTCCGACCCAACGGGTCGATCTGGATCAGGTGAGCCTGGCCTACCAGAGCATTGGCCGTGCCTCCGATCCTGCTTTGTTGCTGGTGATGGGGCTGGGTGGGCAATTGATCCATTGGCCGGATGAAGTGGTGGTTGCCCTGTGCGAACAGGGCTTTCGGGTGATCCGCTACGACAACCGGGACGTGGGCTTGTCCACCTGGCGGCAGGCGCCGGGCAGCGCCAACCTGACTTTCGAAGCGCTTCGCTACAAACTGGGCTTGACGGTTGACGCGCCTTACTCCCTCACAGACATGGCCAATGATGGCCTGGGGCTGATGGACGCGTTGCACGTGCAGAATTTTCATCTGCTGGGGGCGAGCATGGGGGGCATGATCGCCCAGCACATGGCCGCGATGGCGCCGCAGCGGGTCGAAAGCCTGACCCTGATCATGACCAGCTCCAGTGCCGCCGGCTTGCCGGCGCCTAGCGAAACGCTGGTGCGCTTGCTGTCCCGACGCAGTGCGCCGAATCGTGAGGTAGCGCTGGAGCAACAGGCTGACCTGCTGGCCGCCCTGGGTAGCCCCATGGTGATCGATGATCGCCAGGCGCTGCTGCATCAGGCTGCTGTCGCCTATGATCGGGCGTTCAACCCCGAAGGTGTGCAACGCCAGATCATGGCGATCATGGCCGAGCCGAGCCGGGTCGAGTTGCTCAATCAATTGCGGGTGCCGACCCTGGTGGTTCATGGCACCGCCGACCCGTTATTGCCGGTGATGCACGGCGTCCATCTGGCGGCGCATATCCGCGGCAGTCAGTTGAAGTTGATCCCGGGCCTGGCCCATCGTTTCCAGGAGGCTTTCAAGGAGCCGCTGCTGGGAGCGGTGTTGCCCTATCTGCAAGAGCATCGCGAAGACACCTCGCACTGGGCGCAGGTCGAACCGGTACAGGCGCCGAATCTGCTCTGATAGAGGATTCGAACGTTGTAGCGATCTCCTGTGGCGAGGGGATAAATCCCTTCGCCACAAAGGAGTATCTGCAGGATTTCACCGCGACCGGGCCTGCTCCACCAACCACCCCATCAACTCCTGCAACGGCTCCGACGCCTGGGCCTTGCGCGGGAGCACCAGGTAATAACCCAACCCGGTCCTGACCTTCAGCTCGAACGGCATCACCAGCCGCCCGGCGCTCAGGTCATCGCCGATCAGCGACCAGTCGCCTATCGCCACGCCCGTGCCCTGTGAGGCCATGGACATCGCCAGATCCAGGGTTTCGAAATGCTGGCCCTTGCTGACATTGCTCACGTGAATCTCGGCGGCATCCAGCCAGGCAGTCCAGTCGCGCGCATCGCGGGTGGGATGCAACAGCAGGTGTTGCTGCAGGTCGGCGGGTTCATGCAGCGGCACGGGGCCGTCCAGTACCGATCGGGAGCAAACCGGCGTCAGCTGTTCATCGAACAGATGCAGACACGCCAATGAGGTGTCGGGTGGCGGGCCGTAGACCACGGCTGCGTCGAAGGCCTCGCGCTGGAAGTCCACGCCATGCCTGACCGTGGTGGTCAGCTCCACCGGCACATCCGGCCGTTCCTTCTGCCATTGCAATAAGCGCGGCAGCAGCCAGCGCATCACACAGGTCGGCGCCTTGAGTTGCAGGGTCTGGCGCTTCTCACCGATCTGCTCCACCGCGTCGCCGATCAAGCGGAACACCTGCTGCACCTGTGGCAACCACGCCGTCCCTTCAGGTGTGAGGGTCAGGCCGCGGGCCTGGCGCTGGAACAGCGCGTAGCCCAGATGATCCTCCAATCCGGCGATCTGCCGACTCACCGCGCCCTGGGTAATGTGCAACTGTTCGGCGGCCCGGGTGAAGTTGCAGCATTGGGCCGTGATCAGAAACGTGTGCAGCGCTGGAAGCGGAGGGAGTCGTTTCATTTGGATCCAAGCCATGACGTGAGGACATGGCTAGTATGACTTTTTATCCATTGTTGCCGCTATGGCCTGACCGTTCAATGAGCCCATTCCAAGACAAGAAAGAAGGGCAGTGGCAATGGCAACGTGCGGCGAAGTATTGGTCAAGTTACTCGAAGGCTATGGCGTGGAGCAGGTGTTCGGCATTCCCGGCGTGCACACCGTCGAGCTGTATCGCGGGCTGGCCCGGTCAAGCATTCGCCACGTGACGCCGCGCCATGAACAGGGCGCAGGCTTCATGGCCGACGGTTACGCGCGCGTCAGCGGTAAACCCGGCGTGTGTTTCATCATCACCGGCCCTGGCATGACCAATATCACCACCGCCATGGGCCAGGCCTACGCCGATTCGATCCCGATGCTGGTGATCTCCAGCGTCCAGTCGCGCAGCCAGCTGGGTGGCGGACGCGGCAAGTTGCATGAGTTGCCGAATCAGGCTGCGCTGGTGGGCGGTGTCGCGGCGTTTTCCCACACGCTGATGTCCGCGGCTGAATTGCCCAGCGTTCTGGCCCGGGCCTTCGCCGTGTTCCAGGCCGGGCGGCCGCGGCCGGTGCACATCGAAATCCCCTTGGACGTGCTGGTCGAAGACGCCGATGCCTTGCTCGCCAGTATGCCCGTGAGCGTCGATCGCGCCGGCGCTGCGCCGGGTGCGGTGAAACAGATGACGGCGATGCTGGCCTCGGCCAGACGGCCACTGATCCTGGCCGGCGGTGGCGCCATCGACGCCGCCGCCGAATTGACCGAACTGGCCGAACGTCTGGGCGCACCGGTGGCGTTGACCATCAATGCCAAGGGCTTGCTGCCGTCCCGTCATCCCTTGTTGATCGGCTCTACCCAGAGCCTGGTGGCCACCCGCACATTGGTGGCCGAAGCGGATGTGGTGCTGGCCATCGGCACCGAGCTGGCCGAAACCGACTACGACATCACTTTTGCCGGGGGCTTCGAGCTCCCTGGTGCGCTGCTGCGCATCGACATCGACCCGGACCAGACCGTGCGCAACTATCCGCCGCGCCTGGCGCTGGTGGCCGATGCCCGCACCGCCGCCGGGGCCTTGCTCGATGAGTTGAACCGGCAACCTTTGGCCGAGCGCAGCAACGATTGGGGCGCTGTTCGTGCTACCCGGTTGCGTGCCGAGCTGGAAGGCAGTTGGGACGCTGCGGTCCGCGCCCAGAGCGCTTTTCTCGACAGCGTTCTGCAAACGCTGCCTGAGGCGGTCTTCGTCGGCGACTCCACCCAACCGGTGTACACCGGCAACCTGACGTTCAACCCGGAGCGTCCGCGGCGCTGGTTCAACTCGTCCACCGGCTACGGCACCCTCGGCTATGCGTTGCCGGCGGCGATTGGCGCCTGGCTTGGCGGCAAGAACCAGGGCCATGGTCGCCCCCCGGTGGTGTGCCTGATCGGTGACGGTGGCCTGCAATTCACCCTGCCGGAGCTGGCCAGCGCCGTGGAAGCGCGGGTGCCGGTGATTGTGCTGCTGTGGAATAACCAAGGCTACGAAGAGATCAAGAAATACATGGTCAACCGCGCCATCGAACCGGTGGGCGTGGACATCTATACCCCGGACTTCATCGGTGTCGCCAAAGCCTTGGGCTGCGCTGCCGAAACCGTCGATGATGTGGCGCAACTGCATACCGCACTGCTCGCGGCCAGCGACCGGCAAGGTCCGACGCTGATCGAAATCGATCAGGCGCGTTGGATGAGCGGGGTGTCGCAATGACTCTTCCCACAGCATTGGAAGGGCTGTACATCAACGGCCAGTGGTTTCGCGGTGAGCAGTATTTACGGGTGATCAACCCGGCGACCGAGGCATTGCTGACCACTGTTCATGGCGGTGATGAACGCGCGGTCGATCAAGCCCTGGACGCCGCGACCCAGGCCTTTGGCCCATGGTCGAAAACCACGGGGGCCGAGCGCGGCGCGATCCTGCGTCGTATCGCCGCTGGCGTGCAGGCCGGTCGCGCGCAGTTGATGCAATTGCAATCGCGCAACAACGGCAAGCCGCTGTTCGAGGCAGCCATCGATGTCGATGATGTGGTGGCGACCTTCGAATATTACGCCGAGCTGGCCGAAGGCTTGGACATCCGGCAGGACAGTTCGCTGGCCTTGCCCAGCGATGATTTCAGCGCGCGCCTGCGTCGCGAACCTTGCGGTGTGGTCGGCTTGATCGTGCCGTGGAATTTCCCGATGGTCACCACCGCCTGGAAACTCGCACCGGCCCTGGCCGCCGGCTGCTGCGTGGTGCTCAAACCCTCTGAGGTCACGCCGTTGCCGGAGCTGGAGCTGGCCTCGATCATCGCTGACTGCGGCTTGCCCGATGGGGTCTTCAACCTGATCTGTGGGACTGGCCTGGCCGTGGGGGCGCCGTTGGCCGCCGATCCGCGGGTGGCGAAGATTTCCTTCACCGGCAGCAACGCGGTGGGTGTGCAGGTGATGCAACGGGCGGCGGAAACGGTGAAGGGCGTGAGCCTGGAGCTGGGCGGCAAATCGTCTCTGCTGGTGTTGGCCGATGCTGATCTGGAACTGGCCGTGGAGTTGGCCTGTGGTGGCGGCTTCTTCAATGCCGGACAGATGTGCTCGGCCACCAGCCGGGTGCTGGTCGCTGATGAGCTGGCCGATGACTTCCTGCAGCGGCTCAAGATCCGCGCCGAGGCGATTCGCGTGGCCGATCCGTTCGATCCGGACGTGGAAATGGGCGCGTTGGTCAATCAGGCGCAATACCAACGGGTGCTGGGGCATATCGACCGGGGCGTGAGCGCGGGTGCGACGCTGGTGTGCGGCGGCCAGCGCCCGACGCATCTGTCGCGAGGCTTTTTTCTTCAGCCGACGATCTTCACCGACGTGCCCCCAGACAGTGCGCTGTGGTGCGAGGAGATTTTTGGACCGGTGCTGTGCGTGCGCCGTTTCAGCGGCGTGGAACAGGCCATTGCGCTTGCCAATGACAGCCGTTTCGGCCTGGTGGCCAGCGTGGTCAGCCGTGATCTCGACGCTGCCGAGCAGGTCGCCAACGCTTTGCAGGCGGGCCTGGTGTGGATCAACGCGCCCCAGGTGATCTTTCCCCAGGCGGCGTGGGGTGGCTACAAGCAGAGCAGTCTGGGCCGCGAGTTGGGACCCTGGGGATTGGCGGCATTCCAGGAAATCAAGCATGTGATCCGGGCGGTCTGACAGCACGTTATCGGGTCGCGCATGCCTCGAAAAAAGGCATGCGCCAGGGACATGGCTTCAATGAGTTTTTTTCGATAGTCAGGGATTTTGTGCAACCCCAGGATGGCCTTCGACAACGACAAACTCCTTGCAGCATCGGGCTTTGATCGATCTCGAACCGCTAGGGCGCAACGGTTTTCAGCCACCTCATACTTAGAAAAACAAAGGGAGTCCTCCATGGGCAAGCATGATCTGAACAGACGTCAATTCATCAAGACCGCAAGCGTAGTGTCGGTCGCGGCCGCCGCCATGAGCGTGCCTTTCATCAGCGCCCGGGCCAGCGATACACGGTTCGTCGGCAAGACCCTGCGTCTGCTGACCTGGTCCGACGACACCGGGCTGGCTGCGCTGCGTAACATCGCCGCAACCTTCGAGGCCAAGACCGGGGCCAAGGTCATCGCCGACCGCACCGGCAGCACCTCGGAAATGGTCGCCAAACTCAAGGCCGGTGGCGACCGGCCGCAGTACGACATCATCACCCTGGCCGGCGTCGGCGCCGAGGGACTGGCTGCGGCGGGTCTGTTGGAAAAGCCGGACCTGAACCGCATCCCCAATCTGGTGGACGTGCCGGAGCATTACCGCACCGGTGCCGGTGGTCATGGCATCGGTTATCTGTTGTGGTGCAACAGCCTGGTCTACAGCACCCGCACCTTGCAACAGACACCGGACAGTTACGCCGCGCTTTGGGACGCGGACCTGGCGCCGAATATCTTCTTGCCGCCGCCGAACTGGACCGAGGCCATGGACCTGATCATCATCGCCGCCAAGCTGGCCGGCGGTGACGAACACAACATCGAACCGGGCTTCAAGAAACTCGCCGAGCTCAAGGAACGGGTGGTGACCCTGGGCGAAAACCCGAACCAGATCGCCGAACTGTTCCGTACCGGTTCCCTGGACATGGGCGGTTTATATGCGCCGGCGTTTTTCCCCAAGCAGATCCGCGACCCGGCCTATGGTCTGGGAGCAACGTTCGGTATGAAGGAAGGCTTCTACACTGACCTGATGCTCTCGGTCATGCCCAAGAACCGCCCGGGCGACACCGACCTGGCCTACGCCTTCATCGACCACTCCCTCGACCCGCTGGTGCAGGGCAAGATGGCCGAAGACATCTTCAACGGCCCGGTCAACGCCAAGGCCATCATCTCCGCCGAAGCGCGCAAGAGCCCGTACATCCTCACCCCGGAGCAAATCGCCGACAAAGCGATCATGCACGACAACGCCTTCCTGGCGACGGTGCACGACCAGTGGATCCGCCGGTACACGGAAATTTTCTCTTCCTGAACTGGATGCCGGGCCCGCTCGACATCCAAGTTTGGGAGCGAACCTGCTCGCGATAGCGGTGGGTCAGCTGAGGGAGATGGTGGCTGTGCCGGCGTCATCGCGAGCAGGCTCGCTCCCACAGGGGAATAGGGGGATGCGGGATCTGTAGGCTACCCGCGATCCAGTGTGGGAGCGAGCCTGCTCGCGATAGCGGTGGGTCAGTTGAGGGAGATGGTGGCTGTGCCGGCGCCTTCGCGAGCAAGCCCGCTCCCACCGAAAAGTTGTGTTTGTGCTGTCGTTTTCCACTGACGAGACCTTGCCATGGAACACCAACCGTTAACTCATCCGCAGAGCGTTGCGCCAATGCGTTCCAGCCGGAGTATTTCGCCCACGACGCGGGCGTGGTTTTTCCTGTCGCCGTCGATGCTGTTTCTGGGCGTGTTGATTGCCGCCAGTCTGTTGGTACTGCGCATGAGCGTCGGCACCAAGGGCGCGGAGTGGAGTGGGTTCAGCCTTGCCAGTTATGGGCAATTGCTGGAGCCCTATTACCTCAAGTCCCTGTTGCTGACCTTACGCCTGGCACTGATCAGCGCGGTGATCGCCGTGCTGTTGGCGATCCCTGTGGCTTACACCATGTCGCGCCTGGCCTCGCCATTGCTGCGGCGGGTGTTCCTGGCGGCGGTGCTGTTGCCGCTGCTGGTCAACCTGCTGCTGCAAAGCTACGGCTGGCTGGTGATCCTCGGCCCGGCCGGCATGCTCAACCAGGCGCTCATGGGCCTGGGCCTGATCAAGCGACCGATCATGTTGCTGTACAACCAGAACGGCGTGCTGATGGGCTTGGTCCAGACCGCATTCCCCCTGGCCGTATTGCCCATCGCCAGCGCCATGCGCGGGGTGGCCCGCAGCTATGAGGAGGCGGCCGCCACCCTCGGCGCCAGCCGCTTCCAGGTGTTTCGCCAAGTGGTGTTGCCCATGAGCCTGCCCGGCATCATCACCGGCGCGACCCTGGTGTTCGCCTACAACGCCAGCAGCTTCGTCGTACCGCTGTTGTTGGGCGGGAGACGGGTGCCGATGCTGGCAGTGATGGTCCATGACCAGATTGCCCCGTTGATGAACTGGCCGGCCGCATCCGCCGCGGGGGTGGTGTTGATCGTCACCACGCTGCTGATCATGACCCTGTCCGAATATTTCACCGGCCGCCGTCGGCGGATGCTGGAGGCTTCTCAATGAGCGCGTTGAGTAAAAAACGCCAGTCGCTGTTGCCCGGTGAAACCGGTCGGATCGCGGGGCTGCTGTCGGGTCTCATTCTGTTGCTGGCGGTATTGCCGATCCTGACCATGATCGTCATGTCCTTCAGCGGCGCGGCGAACCTGGACTTCCCGCCAAGCAGCTACAGCCTGCAATGGTATCGGGCCGCCTGGCAGACCTTCGTCTCCCCGGATACCAGCGATGTACTGAGCCTGGGCCAGGCCATGGGCACCAGCTTGCTGGTGGCGTGCCTGACCATGATCTTCGCCACGCTGATCGCGGTGCCGGCGGCCTATGCACTGACCCGTTGTGAGTTCCGGGGCAAGGCCGTGGCGCTACAATTGATGTCGCTGCCGTTGGTGTTCCCCATGGTGGTGCTGGGTCTGGCTTTGCTGTTGGTGTTCGACAGCCTGCCATTTCAGATGACCACCTCAAGGCTGGTCATTGCCCACGTCATCCTTGCCTTGCCGTTCGTGGTGAAGAACTGCACCGCCGCCATGCTCGGCATCGGTAGCGAAGTCGAGGAAGCCGCGCGGATGCTCGGGGCCTCACCGCAGCGGGCCATCGTCGATGTGGTGGTGCCGTTGATGAAGTCGGGCATCCTCGCCGGAATGCTTCTGGCATTTATTGTCTCGTTCAACGAATTCACCGTGACCTATTTTCTCTACACCGTCGACGTCATGACCGTGCCGATCTGGATGTACAGCCGCACCGTGTCGTCGCTTGACCCCACTGTTTTTTCGTTTGCCGTGCTCATCGTGCTGATCGACTTCGTGCTGATCTGGGCCTTGGAGAAGCTGGTGGGCGAGGGCGGCGTTTCCTTTTGATTTCGAGGTGAAGACATGACTGGACTGATACTGGAAAACGTCGAGAAACATTACGGCTCGGCTTGCGCGGTAAAGGATGTGAACCTGCATTTGCCGGAAGGCAAGCTGGTCTGTTTTCTCGGGCCTTCGGGCTGCGGCAAGACCACGCTGCTGCGGATGATCGCCGGCCTGGAAAGCCTTAGCGGCGGTGAGATCCGCCTGGATGGCGATGACATCGGTCATACCCCGGCGCACCTGCGCAACTTCGGCATGGTCTTTCAATCGCTGGCGTTGTTTCCCCACATGACCGTCGGCGAGAACATCGCCTATCCACTGAAACTGCGCGGCGTGGGCAAGGCCGAGCAGCAGGCGCGGGTGGTGGAGCTGCTGGAGCTGATTCAGCTCCAGGCCATGATCGACCGGCCCGTGGCGAAACTGTCTGGTGGCCAGCGTCAGCGCGTGGCAATTGCCCGGGCGATTGCCGCACGGCCAAAAATCCTGCTGTTGGACGAACCGCTGTCTGCCCTCGACGCCAAGCTGCGTGAGTCGATGCAGGTGGAAATCCGCCAGCTGCAACAGCGGCTGAACATCACCACCATCCTGGTGACCCACGACCAGCGCGAGGCCATGACCATGGCCGATATCGTGGTGGTGCTGGGCGAGCACCGGGTGCAGCAGGTGGGGACGCCGATCGAGATCTATCGGCATCCAGCCAATGAGTTCGTCGCCGACTTCATCGGCTCGGGTAATATTTTTCCTGCGACCACGCTGGGCAGCGGGCGTGTCGGCCTGCCGGGCGGGGATGTGCTGGACGTACCGGCCAGCCGTAGCCCGATTGTTGGCGAGAAGATCAAGTTGCTGGTGCGCCCGGAAGACGTGCAGCTGTCTACTCCCCAGGCCACGGCGGGTAACCGCTTGCTGGGCAAGGTGACATTCGTGCGTGACATTGGCGCGACCATCGAGACCACGGTGGAGTGTTCCGGGGTTTCATTCACTGCGCTGAGTACGCCTTGCCAGGGAATGGACCTGGGCATCGGGCACGCGGTGTCGGTGACCCTGCCGGCAGATGCGTGTCGGTTGCTGGAGGCTTGATCTGGAAAAGTGGGGGCTTGGTCTGGCCCCATCGCGAGCAGGCTCCCCACATTGGAATGCGTCCCCCCTGTGGGAGCGAGCCTGCTCGCGATGAAGCCGGCACAGCCAATGCAAAAGCCCAATCAAACCGTCAACCGCAACCGCGCCAGATCCCGCAACGGCGGTGCGCCAAACAGTCGGCTGTACTCGCGGCTGAACTGCGAAGGGCTTTCATAACCCACTCGATACCCTGCCGCCGAAGCTTCCAGCCCCTCGGCCAGCATCAGCCGCCGGGCTTCCTGCAGGCGCAACTGTTTCTGATATTGCAGCGGGCTCATGGCGGTCATGGCTTTGAAACGGTGATGCAGGGTCGAGACGCTGAGGTTCACTTCCCGGGCCAGTTCGTCGATGCGCAGCGGCTGTTCGAAGTGACCGTTGAGCCATTTGATCGCCTGGCCGATGCGATGGCTCTGGCTGTTGGCAATGGCGATTTCGTACAGCCGGTAGCCCTGTGGACTGCGCAGCAGTCGGTACAGGATTTCCCGTCGCACCAGGGGCGCGAGCATGGTGATGTCCTTGGGGTGGTCCAGCAGGCGCACCAGACGCAGCACTGCGTCTAGCATCGACGTGTCCAGGCGTTCGACATACAGGCCACGACCGGCTGGGCGGGTCGGCACGCCCAGCGGGCCGGCATCGGCGATCAGCGCGGTAATTTCCGCCGGGTCGATGTCCAGGCGCACAGCCAGGATCGGGTGTTCAGGCGAAACGTCGGCGATGCATCCGCTCAACGGCATCGAAACCGAGACCACCAGGTAATGAAGCGGGTCGTAATTGAACAGTTCGTCCGCCAGTCGTACCTGTTTGCTGCCCTGGGCCATGATGCACAACGCCGGCTGCGCCAGCACCGGTGCAAATTTATGGGGCTTGCTGTGGCGAGACAGATTCAATGAGCCGATGGCGGTAGCGTAGCTGCCGTCTTCACGGGTATTGCGGTCGATGATCGACGCCAGTTCGGCGCGCTGTTGTTCCAGATGCGGGTCCAGGGGGACGTGGGCGTGGTCGAGCGGCGACATGCCAGGATCCTCGGATAATAGAAGCGATGGGCAAAGCTTATGTTTGTGCAAGGCGTCGTGGTAGTCACATCCTGTTGAAAGCTTGCCTGATCCTGCCTGGCCATCGCGCCGGATTGTTGCAACGCTGCCGAAACTTGCTTGAAATCTTTCGTTTCAAAATGTCCGGTTCCTGTCGGGGCGCTTCGGCTTTGCAAACTACTTTTACGCAGGATTGTGCAAGGCGTCGGCAGAAATCGACTAACGAACCTGGCATCGCGGCGCTTAACCTTCAATCCTGTCGCAGCTGTTCCCGGCTGCACAATGGATGACCTGGGAGGGTTGAACATGTCTACACAGATCCCCGTCAGTCACATGGCTTTTGTGCGGGCCCGCGCCGGAAGCTCCAACTTATTGGGCGTACGACTGAGTAAACTCATCGCGCCTTCGCGCCAAGCCCCTGGTTGCCTGCACTTTGCGTTGCAACAATCGCAATGCGACGACGATTTGTGGCTGATGTCCGGGCTTTGGGTCGATCAGCAGGCGATGGATGCGTACTTCAACTCCCCGGCCATGGGGATTTTCGCTGAGCTGGTGCAGGAGCTGGTGGTAAGCAGTCTGGATTTCCACACCTTCAGGGAAGTGTCCGCAGCCCAGGCGCCACTGGCGACGGTACACAAACTGGCTGGATGAAGGTTTAATAACTCTCCATTTCTCATCGCCAGGATGCGCAAAAAACATGGCACGTAAAGCGTTTGAAACCTTTGAAGCTGTCTCTGCGGTCGTTCCTCGGGAGGGCGGTGGCTACCATGCAGCCATTGCGACCAAAGCCATCGGTGGCTCCGGGGCTCCGCGCTTCCACAAGATACTCGAGGAGCAGACGTTCGAAACCGCTGCCAAAGCCGATGAAGCTGCCGCTGTGCATGTGACACGTCTGAAGGGCGTCGACGAAGAGGGTGGGTTGGTCTGGTGATGACCCTCTCAGCCAATAAAGCTTTCTGTGGCGGAAGGATTTATCCCCTCGCCACAGAAGCTTGTGCACGTTCTTACTTTGGGCGATGCATCTTGAACAGCGCCTCAGGCCCCAACTGGAAGTAATCCGCCGGTCCGCCACCGCGCAAGATCGGTTCGGCGGCGGCTGTGTCGTAGACCCCGTCCTTCAATAGCCACTTGGCAATATGCACCGCAACCACTTCGCCGAGGATCAGCCAGCTCGGCACCAACCCCTTGTCCGCTCGCTGCAACTGAATGATCTGGGTGACCTTGCATTCGAAGGACACCGGGCTTTCGGCCACCCGCGGCACCTGGATCACCTGTGATGTCGCTGGCGTCAACCCCGCCAGTTCGAATTCGTTGACCTCGGGCGCGACCATGGCGCAGCTCTGGTTCATTTGTTCGGCCAGCGGGCGTGTGGCCAGGTTCCAGGCGAATTCGCCAGTCTGTTCGATGTTGTTCAGGCTGTCTTTGCGCCCGACACTGGAAAAACCAATGATCGGCGGGACGTAATTGAAGGCATTGAAGAAACTGTAGGGTGCCAGGTTCAGGCGGCCTTCGGCGTCCTGGGAAGAGATCCAGCCGATAGGACGTGGGCCGACAATGGCGTTGAACGGATCGTGGGGCAGGCCATGGCCGTTGGCGGGTTCGTAGTAGTAGATATCGTCGGGCATGGAAGTGCTCAAATCCTGGGTTTGGGTGGGACTCGAAGAATAGTGCCGAGCCGTATCGGTTTTGTCAGTACCGCAGGGCTTTGAAGGAGGTCTTTTGCACAGAGATGGCGATTACCAGGGGCTTTAATGACTAAGCCCGGCCGAAGCCGGGCTGTGAGGACGCCTTTGGGGGATCAGCTGATGAGGGCACCACCGGTACGATCGAAGCCGTCTTCAGCAACAGTGGCGCCACCGGTACGATCGAAGCCGTCTTCAGCAACAGCGGCGCCGTTGGTACGGTCGAAGCCATCTTCAGCAACAGTGGCGCCGTTGGTACGGTCGAAGCCGTCTGCAGCAACAGTGGCGCCGTTGGTACGGTCGAAGCCGTCTGCAGCAACAGTGGCGCCGTTGGTACGGTCGAAGCCGTCTGCAGCAACAGTGGCGCCGTTGGTACGGTCGAAGCCGTCTGCAGCAACAGTGGCGCCGTTGGTACGGTCGAAGCCATCTGCAGCAACGGTGGCAGCACCGGTGCGCTCATAACCATCAGCGGCAACAGCTGAACCGGTACGGTTGAAACCGTCAGCGGCGAAGGTATTGGCAGCGAGTACCGACAGGGTCAGGGCAAGGATCAGTTTGGTTTTCATGGTCGTATCTCCAAATCGTTGAGGGGGTGTGTCTTGCATGGGTTTAATTCTACTCATGCAAATTTGATTAAAAAGCGCAAAATAATGCTAAATCGAATCGATTAATTCGATATTAAGACTTGCGCATCCCATGGCTTTACAAACCTCGGCAAAGGCCGTGAACGTATCGATTCAAGTGAGATGAGGATGCCAGGCCAGCATTAATCGTCGATTAATTCGATGTCGGACGGATGCGACAGATTTTTCATGTACTCCCGACCTGTTTTTCACCGCCGCAACGCCAGCCTTGCCAGGGCCTGTAATCAAGGCCGGTCGCCTCACACTGGAGCTTTCCGACTACCTGGCGGATGATTCGGGCCTGGGGTTTGGCGGCGCTGCGTTACTGATCGGCTCGACCATTGCCCTGGTCGTGCTGCTCAAGTGCTTCACCAGAATTTCGACAATGGTGTTGTTCTGGATCGCGTTCGTGCTGACCCCTCCGTTGGGGGCAACGCTGGGTGACCTGATGACCAAATCCCATGAACAGGGCGGCCTGGACATTGGCACCGTCGGTTCGTCGGCGGTGTTGGCGGGAATTCTGGTTGTGATGATCGCCGGGGCGGCGTATGCGCAGAGTCGCTATGGCAGGCAGGGGGCTGCTGCCGAGTCGGGTTGATACCTAGTTGCCCCTATCGCGAGCAGGCTCGCTCCCACAGCTTCAATGTAAATCCTGTGGGACCGAGCCTGCTCGCGATGAGTCCATAACAGTCACCCAAGCAGTGACTGCCGATACCCCATCAGTCCGTCACGATCCGCGAATGCTTGCGGGTGTCTTTCATGGTGATGTACACCAGCAACGAAACCGCGATGCACGCCGTCACGTACCAGTAGTAGCCCGTCTCCATGCCAATGCTCTTGAACCACAGTGCAATGTATTCAGCCGTACCGCCGAAGATCGACACGGTCAGCGCATACGGCAGACCTACACCCAAGGCGCGGATTTCGGTGGGGAACAACTCGGCTTTTACCACGGCGTTGATCGAGGTGTAGCCGCTGACGATGATCAGCGCGGCCATGATCAGGAAAAATGCTCCCCACCAGGTCTGGATGTTATGCAATGCGGTAAGGATCGGTACGGTGCACAGCGTCCCCAGAATGCCGAAGGCAATCAGGATCGGCCGGCGTCCGATCTTGTCCGACAGGCTGCCGATCACCGGTTGCAGGCACATGAACAGGAACAGCGTGGCGGCGGAAATCGTGGTGGAGTCGGAAATGCTCATGCCGACGGTGTTCACCAGGTATTTCTGCATGTAGGTGGTGTAAGTGTAGAACGCCAGGGTGCCACCCATGGTCAGGCCGACCACGGTCATCAATTCCTTCGGATGGCGCATCAAGGTGCGCATGGCGCTTTCCTTGGCCTTCTCCTTCTTGGTAAACGACTCGGTTTCTTCCATGCCACGACGCAGGTACAGCGCCACGATCGCACACAAGGCACCAATGGCAAACGGAACGCGCCAGCCCCAGGCGTACAACTGTTCGCTGGTGAGGAACTGCTGCAATACGATCAGCACGCCGAGGGCGATGAGCTGGCCGGAGATCAGGGTCACGTATTGGAAGCTGGAGAAGAAGCCGCGACGTTCCTTGGTCGCCATCTCGCTCAGGTAGGTCGCCGACGTGCCGTACTCGCCGCCCACCGACAGGCCTTGGAGCAAACGGGCGAAGACCAGCAGGATCGGTGCACCGACACCGATGGTTTCATAACCTGGGCTCAGGGCGATGATCAGCGAGCCAAAGCACATCAGGTAGACCGAGGCCATCAACGCCCGCTTGCGGCCGGCGCGGTCGGCGTAGAGTCCCATCAACCATCCGCCGATCGGACGCATCAGGAAGCCCACGGCGAAAATCGCGGCGGTGTTGAGCAATTGGGCAGTGGTGTCACCCTTGGGGAAGAAGACTTTGGCGAAGTACAACGAGAAAGCGGCGTAGACGTACCAGTCATACCACTCGACCATGTTGCCGACCGAACCGCTGAAGATCGATTTGATCCGGCTGGCGGTGGTTCTTTCACGGGCGGGCACGGCAGCCGACCCGAGGGGCAGGGCGTTGGAGTTATCCATTGAAGGATCCTTCGTTTAATTGTTTTTGTGGAGCGCGTAGGAACGCAGCCTGAATGGGCTATAGCAGGAGCTGTGCCATGTGGCGCAGGGCCGGTCTAGAGGGGTTTGACGTATGGGGTTGAGCGGAAATCCGCCTATCCTGGATGGAGGGTAAGCGGGAATCCGCTGATTCGGCGGTGCATGGACTGGCCTCTTCGCGAGCAGGCTCGCTCCCACACTGGATCTTCAGTGGACAAACAGGCTGCATGCGACCCCAATCCCCTGTGGGAGCGGGCTTGCTCGCGAAAGCGCTGGGTCAGTTCGAGTGAGGGTGAGTGCGAAGCCGCCATCGCGAGCAGGCTCGCTCCCACACTGGATCTTCAGTGGACAAACAAGCTGCATCCGGCCCTAATCCCCTGTGGGAGCGAGCCTGCTCGCGATGGGGCCAATACAGGCGGCACAACTCTCAGTTGCCCTGCAAAAACATTTCCCGACTCAACCCATGCCGCTGCATCTTTTCGTTGAAGGTGCGGCGTGGCAGTTGCAGTTCTTCGAGCACGGCTTTCACATCGCCTTTGTGTCGCATCAGGGCAGCGCGCAGGCACTGGGCTTCGAAGGCTTCTTGCTGGGCGGCGAGGGACTGGCCGGGGTCCGTCTCCAGCGTGTGGGAATGATCCAGCCCCAGCAACTGGCGCTCGGCGACGTTCGCCAGTTCGCGCACGTTGCCCGGCCAGTCGTGGCTCAGCAGATGACTCAATTGCGGGCCGCTCAACGGTGCGGCAGGGCGGCCCAGGCGTTCGGCGGCGTTGTGGGTGAAATGCTCGAATAGCAAGGGGATGTCCTCGCGCCGTTCACGCAACGGCGGCAGGCGCAGTTCGGCGATGTTCAGGCGATAAGCCAGGTCTTCGCGAAAGCGCCCGGCCCGGGCTTCGTCCAGCAGGTCGGGTTTGGTCGCGGCGATGATGCGCAGGTCCACCGCAATGCTCTGGTTGGAGCCCAGGCGTTCGAGTTTCTGCTCCTGCAAGACCCGTAGGAGCTTGACCTGCTGGGCCAGGGGCATGCTCTCGATTTCATCGAGAAACAGCGTGCCGCCATGGGCATACTCGAGCTTGCCGATGCGCTTGCCCTGGGCGCCGGTAAAGGCCCCGCTTTCATGGCCGAACAGTTCCGCCTCGAACAGCGCTTCGGGGATGGCGGCGCAATTCAATGCCACGAAGGGTTTGTCCGCCCGGGGGCCGAAGTCGTGCAGGCACCGGGCGACCAGTTCCTTGCCGCTGCCGGTTTCGCCGCGGATCAATACATTGACCGGCAGGGCCGCCAGGTCCAATACCTGGCGTCGCAGGTTTTGCAGCGCCCGGGAAACCCCTAGCAGCGTCCCGTCGAGTCGGGCCCTGGCGTCGGCCTGTTCATGCAGCCGGCGGTTCTCCAGCACCAGCGAGCGCTTGTCCAGGGCGCGGCGCAGGCTGCCCAGCAGGGCTTCGGGACTGAAGGGTTTCTCCAGGAAGTCGTAGGCCCCATCGCGCATGGCTTCCACGGCCATCGGCACGTCGCCGTGGCCGGTCAGCAGGATCACCGGCAGATCCGCGTCGCGCCGGCGCACTTCGGCCAGCAGCTCCAGGCCGCTGAGCCCGGGCATGCGCACGTCGCTGAGGATCACCCCCGGATAATGCGCCGGCAATGCCGCCAGGCATTCCTCGGCGCGGCTGAACAACTGCACCTGGAAACCCGACAGACTCAGCCATTGTTCGACGGCACTGCGGATAGTGCCTTCGTCATCGACGACCATTACAGAGTCAAGCATGCAAGCGGGTCTCCTGATCGATGGGCAACGCCACGCAGAATACGGCGCCACCTTTGTGATTGTCTGCCGTCAGTCGCCCGCCGGACTCATGGATGATGGCAAACGAAACCGCCAATCCCAGGCCCAGGCCATCGCCCACCGCCTTGGTGGTAAAGAACGGATCAAAGACCTGGGCCAGGTGTTCCTCGGCAATCCCGGTGCCGCTGTCACTGACCGTCAGGCGCCACAGTAGCTCATCGGCTTCCAGGCGTACTTCCAGCTGTTTCAGGGGTTGGCCGGCCATGGCATCGAGGGCATTGCGCAACAGGTTGATCAGTACCTGTTCGAGGCGGATCGCATCGCCACGTACCCACGCCGGACGGGTCAGGTGCAACACGGTACTGACCTGTTCGTCCCGCAGGCGAGCGTCCAGCAGTTGCAGGGCCTGATCCACCACCGCCGCCAGGTCCAGGCGTTCGCGCAGGCCGCTGGGACTCTTGCGGGCAAACGTTTTCAGGTGACCGGTGAGAGCGGCCATGCGGGTCAGCATGTCGTCCACCGGTTTGAGCGCCTTGTAGGCATCGTCGACCCGGCCGTGATCCAGCAGCAGGCGCAGGGTTGCCAATTGCATGCGCTGGGCAGTCAGCGGCTGGTTGATTTCATGGGCCAGGGCCGCCGACATCTGCCCCAGCGCCGCCAGTTTGGCCGACTGCACCAGTCCTTCCTGGGCGGTACGCAACTCCCGGGTCCGCTCCTCCACCAGGCGTTCGAGCTCTGCGCGGCTGCGTTGACGCAGCTTGGCCAGGCGCCAGCGCTGGTTGAGGAACAGCAGCAGGAACACCAGCGCCAGCCATGATCCGGCGGCGGCGAGCCCGGCGTTGCGGCGATCTTCGAAAGCGATCTGCGGGCGCCGCAGCAAATGCAGGGTCCAACCTTCGGCCGTCAGGGGCAGGGACTCCCACAGGTAGTCCGCCGGGCCATCAGGGGCATCGACCCGGGCCAACTGACTGTGGTCGTCAAAACGCCGCAACGCTTCGTAGCCCAAGGGTTGCAGAGGTTGCTTGTCGTATTGGCGGGTGGCCTTGAGCTCGGCACGGTCGCTGTCGGTCAGGGGTTGCAGATGGCGATAGCGCCAGCCTGGCCGGTTGGCGATGAACACGATGCCCCGGCCATCGCTGACCAACAGGGTGTCGCTGCCCTGGCGCCATTCACGTTCAAGCTCCGGAAATTCGAGCTTCACCACCATCGCCCCCAGAAACTCGCCGTTGTCCCCGATCACCGCGCTGGACAGGAAATAACCCGGAATGCCGCTGGTCACACCCACCGCATAGAAACGCCCGGTGCCCTGGGTCCGGGTCTGGAGGAAATAGGGCCGGAAGCCATAGTTGTGCCCGACGTAACTGCTGGGCAGGCGCCAGTTGCTGGCCGCCACGGCCAGGCCGGTGCGGTCGAGCAACTCCAGGGTCGAGGAATGCGCGGTATCGTTGATTTTCTCCAGTTTGCGATTCAGCGCCTTCTGTTGCGTCGCACTGACCGGTCCTGCCAGGGCCGACCGCAACTCCGGGTCCAGGGCCAGGACGGCGGGCAGGGCGCGATAGCGATCGATCAGGGTATGCAGGGAGTTGGCGTACAACGCCAGTTGCTGGTTCGCACGGCTGGCATCTTCCTCCAGCGCCTGGCGCTCGGCATGGCGCACGGCCAGTGTGGCGGCGCCGACGGCACCGGCGAGGATCAGCACAATGGCAACGGAAAGACGCAAGGGGCGAGGCATTGCGAGCATGTGAGCGCTTCAAGGGCGGACGGGACAGGCACCATAGCATGCCGCCCGCGTGTCGTAATGCGCCCGGTGCCGGGTTATCGAAGCGCTTTTTGTGTCTGCCTCAGTTGGCCAATGGTGGCCTCCATTTCCCTGCGCAGGCCTCGCCGTGTGATGCCGTTGGAAGGGCCGAACATCTTGCTCAATGGCCGGTAGGTATCGATCGCTTCAACCCCCGCCTCGTCGAATAAAGTATCGACATAGTCCATTTGCAGGTTCAGTACGTTGATCATGTCGTTGATGTATGTATCTGCCCGGGTCAGCTTTTCTTCGGAAAGGGTCTGGCTCTCCTTGCCGATTTCATGAATGATTTCAATCGTGCCTGCGACGGCGTTGACCACCGCTCCGATTTCGTTGGCGGCAGTATTTCCCGTGGCTTTCAGGGCTGCCTTGGTGCCGGTGACCGTCGCTTCCTTACCCAACTTCAAGACGTTTTTTTGGGTCGGGGCATACGTCGCTTCGATCAGGTGCCGGGCTTTGATCTGTGCGTAGGAGGAAAAGTCCATGGTCCTGTATTCGCCTTTCCTCACGATTCGGTCAGGGTCCAGCTTGCGGGATTTGAAATTCACAGCCGAGCTCAGGCTCAGCCTTTCCAGGGCGTAGTCCAGGCCAACGCTCACGGCTTTGCTGGTCACGAACCCCAACGCGGCACCCATGATGACGCCCGGGGGACCTGCGGCACTGCCCAACGCCGCGCTCCCGATTCCCACCGCCACGCCCATGCCATAGCTGACGACCTGGGCGCCCACGTGAGCGCCGATACGTAGCGCGGCGGATTGGGCGTGGTCCGCCGCCGAGCGATGGTTGGCCAGTTGGGATTGCGCTTCGCTGGCCCTGCGTGCTGTCAGTTTCATGATGTAAATGAATTTCTCGACCTCCCTGTTCAGTCGGGAAAGAGTCTTCCAGCGCTGCAATTGAGTCGCGGCCAGGGCTTTCCTGGCATCTCGCTGGGCGGGCGTCTCCAGCATCAGTCCGCTGAAATCGGTGAAGATGATCGGGTTGTTCCCGACGAACCCATAAAGATTCAATCCATCCAGGTCTCCCGCCGGATCCGAACTGACCCAGCGTTGCAGCCACGGCGCGTAATAGCGTGCGCCGTAATAATACAGACCGCTGGCGTCCATCTCCTGACCTGAATAGCGGAGCGTCTTGTAACCGGCTTCCACCTCGGAGCGGGCGGCGTACCAGGCCGTTCCGCCGAAAGGATAGTAGTGCTCCAGGCTGATCAGTGCGGCGTTGCGGTCCAGTTCCAGCGCACTGGAACCCAGGTGGTCATCGAGGCTGTAGCGCAGTTGATCGGCTTCGATACCGCTGGGTTGACCGGTTTCCCAGTGCAGGCAACGGACCTGGCCGTGGGTCAACAGACAGGTGATTACGTGCAGTTCTTCGCCGTTGGGGGCCAGGCGGATTTCAAGGCCTGGCAGGTAGCGTGTCTCGTGGCGAGTGCCTGCGCGGGTGCGGGTCTTGCTGACCCGTTCACCCTGGCTATAGAGGTATGTTTCCTCATCGTCGGACAAACCGTTGTCGCGTTTAAGCAGTGTGACCTTACTGAGTTGGTCGCGGGCATCCCACACCAAAGGCTGTGCGCCGCGTTGTAAATGCAGCTGGTTACCATGAGCATCGAACAACGTCTCGAAAACCGGCTCAGGGTCGCCTTCGGCCCAGCGTACTCCCCGGTTGCTGTGGGGGGAAATCCGTAGCGTCTGGGTGTGATTGTTGCCTGTACGAACATGACGCAGACGGGTCAGATTGTTACCGGTGTCGTAGTCATAGAATTGGGTGTAGTTGAAGCGACGTCCAGGGTCGATGGGAATGAGCGGTTGTGGGAGCCCGGGTTGCAGATGCGGTATGTCCCCCTCCAGGCCACTGGCGCTGGCCAAGCGGTAGAGCGAGTCGTAGGTGAAGTCGCGATGCCCGTCCACGCGCTGGTTGGCGCAGTACACAGTGGCAACGCTGAGGTCATCGATGCGCAACACGTTGCCCACGGGGTCGTAGAAGTAGGCAAGGTTCTGGCACAAGGCTGCGTCGGGTTTTCCAGTCTTCACGGTGCTCAGCAGATCGTTGGCCGGGTCATAGGTCCAGCGCGTGATTACCCCATTGGCAGTGTCCTGCCGCTCGACCTGGCCGGCCGCGTTGTAGTGGGCGTCCAGCAGAATCTGTTGCGCGCGAGCATGCCCCTTGAGTTGCAAGTCCACCCGTTTGAGCTGCCCGCAGATGTCCAGTTGCAGAGACTGCCGGTGGCCGCCGGCGTCGGCCCGGCCTATCGGTGTACCGAGGGCGTCGTAGGTCAGCTCGGTGATGTAGTCAGTGGCGTCGGCAAAGCGGCGTACCTGACGCAAGGACTCGCCCGACAGGCCATAACTGTCCAACAGCACGACCCCCGATGGGTCGATCTGCTCAAGTAATTCTCCGCGCCGGTTATGATCAGCGTCTGCCGTGGCGTCGGCGTAGATGAAAGTATCGGTTTCGGGCTCTGCCTGGCTGTGCTCCTCAAGGAGCAGCGGGCGCAATCGAGGGTCGTAAGTGATGCGCCAATTATTGCCGCGTTCATTCCACAGTTGCAGGATCTCACCTGCCAGGCCCGGTAATACCAGGCGCCACCCGGCATCGACGCTGTCGGAGCGTAACGAGTTGCCTGTCAGGGTGTACAGGCTGGCCTGGTTGGCTTTGGGCGCCTGGCCGAAAAGACGTGGGTCCCACTGCTCCAGCAGGTGGCCGGCGGCGTTATAGCGCTGGCGGGATATCAATGCGGTGGCGGAGGTTGCAACCTCACTGCGCAAATAGACAGTCTGCCGTGCCGGCAAGCCGCGCCCGTCGATGGCAACGACGTTTGGAGTACGGTAATGGACGGAGCTCATCGGTCGACGGCCTCCAGGGATGCGTCGTTTCGATCCTTAATCGAGGTCGGGTACTGAGAGGGCAATATACCCATGAAAAGACAGCGCCGAACCTGTCAGGTCTGACAGGTCACCGGGGCAAACCGGCCCATTGCGTCATCCTTTTGTGCCCTTGGTACGGGACTGCTTCAACAGGTACTGATTGTCCGTGGTGCTCATCTCTTTGTACCAGGTCATGCCTGTTTGCGCCCGATCGATGTAGTCCAGCGTGACCTGGGTTTTTCTCTGCAGGACCGAATGGTGGATCGGTGCCAGGGCTTGCCGTGGTGTCATGTAGTTGACGTTGGGCAACAAGTCGCCTGGATAGACCACCGATTGACCCAGGGTTTTGAAAGAGGCGTCCGTCGCACGCCAACGCTGTTCCACGGTGCTTTTCCATTCAGCGAGCATGGCATCGATCTTCTGGATTTTCATGGGGGTCAGCCCCATCTTGATGTCCTCGGCTTCCTGTGCCCGAACGCCCAGTTTCAGCAGATTGATGCCGGGTACCACCGAGCCTACGACTCGATTCAGGAAAAAACTCGAAAACTCCTGGACCGAGGCGCCCATGGAGTCGTCCCGAGCGAGCCCTAACCGGCTATCGATTGCCTTGATCGACATGGTCGACGTCTGCGGGATGAGCGGCCGCAACAGGCGGGCCGTCGGGAGGCTGGTTTCGGCTGTCACCTCAGCGATATCGGCGCCTATATTTCCACCGGTGAGGCCAACGGCGTAAGGGATTTCATTGAGCAATGGAACCACTGAACCCAACCCTTCCGCTCCTACGTAGCCACCTGAAAAACCGACCACGGCACCGAGGGTTTCACCCGCCAGGTTTTTCAACATCTCCTTACCGATGTTCGTCTTGTGGATGATGTTGTCGATCTGCGCCAGCGCCGTTGCGGATTCCTTCCCGAGTTCCGAAATGAAATCCGAATAGTTCAGGATCTGCCACTGGATTCTGTTCGTTCCGCTGTCCACATAGCACAATGGGTTGTTGCCCAGGAACGCATACAGATTCAACCCATCCACATCTCCCGCCGGATCGGCGGCAATCCAGCGCTGCAGCCACGGTGCGTAGTACCGTTCGTTGTAGGCATACAAACCGCCGACGTCCATTTCGCGACCCGAATAGCGCTGGGTCTTGTACCCGACTTCCAGTGCCGATCGTGCGCTCATCCATGCCGTCGCGCCGAACGGGTAATAGCCTTCGTGGCTGATCAACCGGGCTTGCTGGTCAAGTTCCATCAGGCTCGAACCCAGATGATCCTGCAGGCTGTAGCGCAGTTGGTCGTCGGCAATCCCGACCGGCTTGCCGGTAACCCAGTGCAGGCAGCGTACGTTGACGGGCCCGGCGGCGATCAGGATGACGTGCAACTCCTCGCCTGAGTCGCGCGTGCGGATTTCCAGATCAGGCAGGTAATGCACCGCGTGGAAATGACGGGTGGTTCCGGCGTAGGCGTCGTGGCGTTTATAGACCCGCAGCCCCTGGCTGTAGTGGTAGAGTTCTTCGTCGTCGGGGGCGGCGTCACGCTTGACCAGTGTTACGGTCGTCAGCTGGTCACGGGCGTTCCATTCCAGGTCCCGGCCGGGTTGCAGTGCCTGGAGGTTGCCATGACGGTCGTACAGCGCATCGAACGACGGCGCGGGATCACCCGGCTCCCAGCGCGTGCCCCGGTTGCTGTGCGGGTCGATGAACATCTGGCGGGTGTGGCTGGCGCCGTCGCGTGCATGGTGGAGTTTGACCAGATTGCCGCCATGATCATATTCGTAGGTTTGTACGTAGTTGCGCCGGTCATTGGGGTCGGTCGGCTGCGGGAGGGCGGGATTGTCCGATGGCGGGCCATCGTCGTACCCACTGGCGCTGAGCAGGCGATACAGCGAGTCATAGCTGAAGCCGCGATGGCCGTCGACCCGCTGGTTGGCGAAATGACTGGGCCTGAAGGCCTGATCGAGGATATGAATGATGTTACCTGCCGGGTCATACGCGTATTCGAAATCCTGCAGGGTCACCTGGTCACTCAGCGTCCATTGACGCTGCAAGCGCGCATCGGCTGGATCGTAGCGCCAGTGGCTGACCGTGCCATTGCTGATCCGCTGTTCGATAATCTGCCCTGCGGCGTTGTAGTGCGCACTCTCCAGGATCGGAAGCCATTCGGCCTGCCCCACGAGTTGCAATTGGGCCTGTGCAAGCTGTCCGGCCAGGTCGTAGCGCCATCGTTTGCGATGCAGGCCGGCGTCGGTCTGCTCCAGGACGGCGCCCAGCGGATCGTAGAGGTAGCGGCTGGTAAAGGCTTTGCCATCCTCGAACATGCGTGTTTCGCGCAGCGGTCGGCCGAGCAGGCCGTAGCTGTCCAGGTGCAGGCTGCCCGAAGGGTCGGTCTGTTCGAACAAGCGCCCGCGCAGGTTGTGACCGGCATCCGCCGTACTGTCGCCATAGGTGAAGGTATCCACATCGGCTTGGCCGTTCTCCTCCAGTACTACTGGCCGCAGTTGCCCATCGTGCCGCGTGCGCCAGTGGCTGCCGCGTTCGTCCCAGCGCTGCAGGACCTCACCCGCCAGGCCCGGTAGAACCAGGCGCCAACCCGCATCGACGCTGTCGGTGCGTAAAGGATGCCCGTTCATGGCATGGCGGGTGGCCTGGTTGGGTTTGGGCGCATTCTCGAACAGGCGTGCATCCCATTGCTCGACGAGTCGGCCGGCGGCGTCGTGGCGGCGTCGGGATATCAGTGCCCTGGCCGGGGTCGAGACCTGGTTGCGCAAATAAACGATCTGCCGCGCCGGCAGGCCACGACCATCGACGACGATCAGATCTGGTGTACGCGAGTACACAGTGCTCATGGCGTGGCTTGCCTGCGCATGTTTCAGACCCCTGGATCCGTATCGTTGTAATCGAAGTCGCATTGGTACCAGGGATGATAGACATGCCAGGCTTCGTGTCCCTTGGCGTTGATGACCTTGACCAGGCGCCCTGGCGGATCGTAGAACTGCTGGTCGTGATAACCATGTACGCGCAGCGAAGCGTCGTTGATGTAGCGCCAGGCATCGGCGAAATAGGGCCGGTAGACCCGCGTCACCAAACCCTTGTTGTCGTACTCGACCCGCTCGCTCACACGCCAGCGCCGTTCGGCCAGGTGCTGGAGCGGCTGCCCGTCCTGCAACACCAGCGAACCGTCTTCGGCCACAGCATAGGCTTGCCCGGGTTCCACCCGCTGTTTGCTTTGCAGGGCACGACCGAATCCGTCGACGGCATTGATGGTGATGCGGATCTGTTGCAACGGATCGTCCGGGTAACGATCGGCGTTCAGCATGACGCTGTGGACCGGCTCCCGGGGCGCTGCCTGTATCAGCACCCGCAGGAGTTCCTGGGCGGCGCTGCGTTCGGTCAGATGTGCCAGGCGGGTGCGCGTCGAGGCACGGATGTGGCCATCGGGCAGCAGGTAGCGCTCGCTGATCCACTCGTCACGCTGCGCGGGAAGTACCAGGGCGAGATCGAGCGACCCCATCCAACTGAGCGTGTCGATGCGTACGGCACTGGCGATCCGGCCCAGGGTGAGTTCCGGATGGTCGATGGCATGACCTGGTGTCAGGTCTGCGGGCGGTTGGTAGGTGACAATATCGTCGAAGCCTGCCGGAGCGCCGCTCTCGGTGCCATGAAAGGTCACGCCCAGCGGAGCGCCCGCCGGACCGTGGAGGGCCTGCTGGATATTGTCATTGGCATCGACGATCTTGCGCGGCAATAACGCGTGGTAATCGTACTCGACCCGGGTCGTACAACCGTCCGGCAAGATCACGGCGGTGGTCATCAAGTGGTAAGGGTCGTGTTCGACGGTGGTCACCCCGTGGCTTTGGGTTTCTTGCAGGGTCGTCAGTTGGAAAAAACCTCCGAGGGGTTCGTAGGTCGCAAACCCGACTTTCCTGGACCAGAGATTTTCGCGGTCGTCCTCATCCGGGTCGTCCGGTAGAAACAGCTTCATGGGCTCAAAGCCGATGGTTTCCAACTGCTCGCGAATGTCGAAGGGGGGAGGCAGGTCGTCATAGGCTTGCAGCGCATGCTTGTCGAATTCGGCCACCTCCAGTGGGCCGCGCAGTGCCTGGAAGGCAATGTCGTCGTGTTCGTCCAACAGGTAGTTCTGTTCCTGGAGCGCGATCAATTGCCGGGCGGCGTTCCATTGCGCTGAGTCCTGATGTTCGATGAAGCTTTCATAGCTGACCTGCCGGGGGTTGAGCCCCAACGGCAGCTCACCTTTTGAACGTTGCAACCCGTTGGCCCTGGAGCGCCATGGCAGGCCCAGCCGCTGGCGCAGCCTGTCGTCATCGATCAGGTGCAGATGCTCGGCGCGTTTCTCGACGATGTGGAATACCTGTTGCTGGTCGTCATGGGCGTCGCGCCACCAGCCGTTCTCGTCATCATCGTCGAAGGGCGGTGGGTCGAAGGCGGTGAGGCGTCGGGCGTAGTGGACGAGGAAACCGTGGATAAGCTGGCCGAACTGGTTCCACTTCAGGTTGAGGGCGTGCTGGATTTGCGGGTCGTCGATAAAGCCGTCGTATTGACAGGTGATCGTCTCCAGTTCCAGCACCAGCAGGCTCTTGTGGTGGACATGGGGATGGCGCAGCAGGTAGCGCTGTTGGGTCACGGTGTAAGGCCCGACGGTGTCGGTCGGTTCGGCGGGGTGGGTTTCGGTGCGCAGTACATGGCCGCCCAGGGCATAGGCCATTTCCCGCGCGGTATCCGGGTCGGGGCTGATGATCTCGTTGGCTTCGTCGCTTTCATGGAAACGGGTCAGCAGTGTCGGGCCCAGCGGCACCGCATCGGTGTCGCCAGCGAAACAGTCCTTGAGGGGTTGATCGACGGTGCGGCCGGTGTGAAACCAGGTCTTGACCAGCACCGGTGCGGTGAAGCCGGTTGGCGTCTGGCCTTCGGGCACTTCGCTGTCGACCTGGTACAGCCGGCCGAAGCCCCTGAACTCCCGGTGGTGGCTGTCATAGTCGCCTTCGAGGTAAGTGAAGTGTTGGGTCAGGCAATTACCGGTGATTTCGTCGAGTTGTTGTTGGTGCGCCACCAGCGGCAGGGCCAGGGGCAGATAGCACGTTGGCGGTTCCTGGTTGGCCAGGCGTTGCTGCTTTTCATCCAGCCAGTACTGCGCACTGCTGCGATAGGTCAGGGTGCTGCTGCAACCCATGTTGTTGTTCATGGCCTTGAGCAGATAGGGGCGGGCCGCGACGAAGTCATAGCGCCAGTGCCCGGGCTTCATGTCGGGCGTCATGTGCGGCTTGCTCAGGATCAGGCTGGCGCAACCCAGGCCCTGCAGGTCGGCCAGGGTAACCTGGCACAGATTGTCGTACCGCACGCCTTCGGGCCATGGCACCTGCACAGGTGCCTGTTCAAGACCATTGCCGCCGCGGTTGAGGTAGATCTCGAAGCACTCGCTCTTGAGGTAGATCAGCGCCGATGCTCCGGACCCGTCCAGGTCGGCGATGCGGACCCGGTCGGCGTCGAACTGGCTGTAACTGAAGGGCAGGGCACTCATGACAAAGCCTTCGCCGAAACGCCCGCGGCCCAGGCTCGGCCAGCACTTGATCTCGTTGCAGCGGATGCGACACAGATCGGTACTGTCGCTGCCCAGCAAATTACCGAACATCACCACCTCGCTGTGCAGGTCGCTGAACAAGGGCAGGGCGCTGTCCGGTTCATGGGGTACATTCACCCCCGGGGCAAACCCTTCCTCGCGGAGGTTGGCGTACAGCCGCACACTCTTGGGACCGATCATGGCCAGGGAGCGCAAACCGTCACCGTTCAGATCGCCCAATTGCGCGGACGGGTGCAGGAACTCCGTCGGGAAACGCTTGAAGTCCGTGAAAGTGGACCAACTGCGGTCCGGGTTGAGGGTGTAGAAACCGCTCATGCCGGGCTGGATGATGAGCCAATTGAGGCGCCCCCTGCCCGTCAGGTCGGTCAGCACTTGCAACACCGTCGGGTTGTCGGCGGCCACCGGCATGTTCTCCAGGCGTGACCATGGACCGTAGGTGATTTTGTCGTCGTCCTCGCCGCGTTCCGGTTCACGGTAATACCAGCCATGGGTGTAGCGACACAGGAAACCCGGAACGCCCTCGCCATACAGGTCGACACAGTGATAGTGCCTGCCGTCTTCAGCGGCGGGCATCGTCTGCAATTCACAGAACGGCTCTGGTGCCGGATTGAGCTCGAAACCGTTGTAGTGCAGTTCGACGGGAGGACGGTATTCGACCCGGCCTGCGGCGTCCCAGTCGTGATAATGGGCAGCGGTCAGCAAGTTGTAGTCCAGTGCGGTGGCGCTGTACTCCAGCACCAAGCGGGTGACCAGCGCCGGTTCGGTGCCCGCTTCGGCGGGGAAGTGGTGGAACATCAGTACCTGCTGGCACAGGCGCCGCGTGCCGATTTCGAAGCCGTACCGGTAGCCGTGGATCGGGTCGCTGCGCAGTAGCCATGGGGTTCCTTCAGGAACGTGCCACGCCGGTTTCTGCGCAAGATCGAGAGTGCGCTGTCCATAGTCGAACAGCAGATGGAAGTGCCAGTGTCTGCTTGTCGGATCGTCCTCTTCGAAACAGTAGAAGCTGTCGCTGGCCGTGGCGTTGCCGTAGCACACCCGTCGCAGGTAGCGCTGGGCGCGATAGTCATGGGGCCCGTCGAACGGGCCGGGATCGGCTTCGTATTCATAGAAGATGTGCTCGCCTGACGGGCCAAGTTCTTCGAGCAACAACCATTCGGCGATGCGGGCGGGCTCTTGCGGATCGGTGTCGGCAACGGGGGCGGCGATGCGCGACGCTTCGCTGTTGCCGTAGCAATACAGATGGCCGTTGCTGCCCTGGACCCGCCAGAACGGCGCCTGGCCATCGTCGGGGCTCCAGAGCTCATACACATCGAATGCGCTTTCGATTCTGGGGTAATAGCGCACCACCGAGCAGGCCCGGCTACCGGGACCTGGGAGTGTACGAATGACCGGTACGCCGTCGTTGAACTCGGGCCAGCGCTCAACCCCGTCGGCGTCGATCATCACATCGTCATCGCTATAGTGCGGAACGCCCTCGCTGGTGCGGCGAGCGATGCTGGCGAGGGACAACTGCATGCCGATGCCGAAGGTGCCGTTGCCACTCTGGCTGTTGTAGTGCAACGCCAGGGCCGGTGTCAGATGGCGGGCGCTGGAAAGAGGCAAGGGCAATTCGAAAGAGGCCGCCCCCTGCGTGCCGACAGGGCCGATCCGGCTGCCCATCGTGGCAATGGATGCGCTGTTGGCAATGGTGGGGGGCACAATCTGGAGGGGCGCTTGTTCTGCCATCGGGGGATCTTCTCGTTAGGCAATGTCAGGGAATACCCGGCTGAACATGAGGATGCCAAGAGATGACCGATGGGTAACCTGTCAGATCCGACAGGTGCGTGGGCAGGCCGATAAGTGGTAGGCGTTCCAGCACAACAAAAAAAGGCCGGTGGGCTTGTCGCCCACCGGCCTTTCTACGGTGCGAAAGTGCGCGTTACTGCACTTCTACCGCCAGGCTGTCACTGATCTTCTTCTGCCAGATGGCCGGGCCGGTGATGTGCACCGACTCGCCCTGGCTGTCGACCGCAACGGTCACCGGCATGTCCTTGACGTCGAACTCGTAGATCGCTTCCATGCCCAGTTCGGCGAATGCCAGGACCTTGGATTTACGGATCGCTTGAGCCACCAGGTACGCGGCACCGCCAACGGCCATCAGGTAGACGGCCTTGTTGTCTTTGATCGCTTCGATAGCGGTCGGGCCGCGCTCGGATTTACCGATCATGCCCAGCAGGCCGGTCTGTTCGAGGATCTGGCGGGTGAACTTGTCCATCCGCGTGGCGGTGGTCGGACCGGCTGGGCCAACCACTTCGTCGCCTACCGGGTCGACCGGGCCGACGTAATAGATGAAGCGACCCTTGAGGTCTACCGGCAGGGTTTCACCCTTGTTCAGCATCTCGACCATGCGCTTGTGCGCTGCGTCGCGACCGGTGAGCATCTTGCCGTTGAGCAGTACGGTTTCGCCCGGCTTCCAGCTCTGCACTTCTTCCGGGGTCAGGGTGTCGAGGTTCACGCGACGAGCCGACGGGCCGGCTTCCCAGACGATTTCCGGGTAGGCATCCAGCGGTGGCGCTTGCAGCTCAGCCGGGCCTGTGCCGTCCAGCACGAAGTGGGCGTGACGGGTGGCGGCGCAGTTGGGGATCATGCACACCGGCAGGGAGGCGGCGTGGGTCGGGTAATCCATGATCTTCACGTCGAGCACGGTGGTCAGGCCACCCAGGCCCTGGGCACCGATGCCCAGTTGGTTGACCTTCTCGAACAGCTCCAGGCGCATCTCTTCGATACGGTTCTGCGGACCGCGGGCCTTGAGCTCATGAATGTCGATGGATTCCATCAGCACTTCCTTGGCCATGACCGCGGCTTTCTCGGCGGTGCCGCCGATGCCGATGCCGAGCATGCCCGGTGGGCACCAGCCGGCACCCATGGTCGGAACGGTCTTGAGTACCCAGTCGACGATGGAGTCGGACGGGTTGAGCATGGCCATTTTCGACTTGTTCTCGGAGCCGCCGCCCTTGGCCGCCACATCCACTTCCACGGTGTTGCCCGGGACGATGGAGTAGTGGATGACCGCAGGGGTGTTGTCCTTGGTGTTTTTGCGTGCACCCGCCGGGTCGGCGAGGATGGAAGCGCGCAAGACGTTTTCCGGCAGATTGTAGGCGCGACGCACGCCTTCGTTGATCATGTCGTCCAGGCTCATGGTCGCACCGTCCCAGCGCACGTCCATGCCCACTCGTACGAACACGGTCACGATGCCGGTGTCCTGACAGATCGGCCGATGGCCGGTGGCGCACATGCGCGAGTTGATCAGGATCTGCGCCATGGAGTCACGGGCCGCTGGCGACTCTTCGCGCAGGTAGGCTTCGTGCATCGCCTGGATGAAGTCCACGGGGTGGTAATAGGAAATGAACTGCAGGGCGTCGGCAACGCTCTGAATCAGGTCGTCTTGCTTGATCACGGTCATGAGTCGCGCTCCTCTCTAAGACGGGAACATTCAATAAGGTACCGCTCGTTTGGGTGCATCGGTCGACGGGCGGCACCTCTTAAGACACGCCGGGCATGCTGGCGCGACGCTAAAAAGGCGCGGCAGTATATCGCAGGCGGGCATCCTGTGGGAGCAAGCAGCCCCTGTGGCGAGGGGATTTATCCCCGCTGGGCTGCGAAGCAGACCTAAAAGCTGCTGCTGCGGTGTGTCAGGTTAATGTGTACCTATCATTTAGGGCCGCTTCGCGCCCCAGCGGGGATAAATCCCCTCGCCACAGATAAATCCCTCAGCACAAGGGGGTACGTCGAGCAAGAAACACTGCGTCAATATAGGCCATTGCTTTGACGCCATTTTTCTGCTCCAGAATTGAATGGTCATTTGTCCTACACGCCACTAAAGTGGCGTCTGGCCTGTAGCGTAGGACGCCTCCTGTCAGTTTCCTTTCCCATGGTGAGTCAACGATTGACCCATAACGCCATTCAACGTCTCCTGCTCAAACGCTTCGCCCTGGCGGCCGCGACATACGCGCTGGCGCTGGTATTGTTGTGGCTGGCATTTTTCAGTGGGCATTACCTCGACTCGTTACGCGGCGTCATCATCGGCAGCGCCTTGGTGGTGCTGTGTCAGGGTGCCTTGTTCGCAGTGTTTATCAGTGGTCGCAACCTGCGTTTTGCCGACCCCAGTCTCACCGAAGCGCAAGTCCTGATCGGCCTGGGCTGGCAGACCTGGATGATGGGACATCTGGACCAGGCCCGGGGCCTGTTCCTGGTGTTCTATGTACTGATCCTGCTGTTCGGGCTGTTCCACCTGTCCCGCCGGGCTTTTGTGCGTTGCGCGATGCTGGTGTTCTTCAGTTTCACCGGCCTCACCCTTTGGGACGCCTGGTTTTTCCGGCTTTCCGACCCCACGCTGGCCGGCTTGCAGGTGTGCGTGCTGTTTATCGTGCTGGTCTGGCTGGTGCTTTACGCCCGCTATGTCCAGACGTCGCGCCAACGCATGCGTCAACGGCGGTTTGCCTTGCAGGCGCACCAGGACACCCTGCGCGGCATGATGCGCCAGCTTGAAGACCTGGTGGCGACCGATGAACTGACCGGCCTGTTCAATCGCCGGCATTTCCTGCGCCTGGCGTCCCGTGAACTCAACACCCTCAAGCCGGACATGGCCCATGGCCTGGCCTTGATCGATCTTGACCATTTCAAGCGCATCAACGACCTGCACGGCCATGCTGCCGGCGATCAGGTGCTTCAGGCTTTCGCCAGCGTTGCCACGGCCTGCCTGCGCGAAGGCGACGTGCTGGCGCGCTATGGCGGCGAAGAATTCGTCATGCTCCTGCCCGCCTGTGACCCCGTGCGCCTGACCGCTTGTTGCGAGCGGTTGCGCCTGGCGTTTGCCGCCGTCGAGTTGACCGGTTTGCGAGTGGGAGCTCTCAGCCTGTCGGCGGGCATGACGCTGTTGGAGATGGACGATGACCTGGACAGCGCATTGCAACGTGCCGACCAGGCCTTGTACCGTGCCAAGCGAGACGGCCGTAATCGGTGTGCCGCCGCCTGGGAGAATGTCGATGCCTGAACTGACGGTCGCCGGCCGGCAATGGACGGTCGCGCCGGGCAGTAACTTGCTGGACGCGTTGAATCAGTCCGGGGTGCCTGTGCCCTACAGTTGTCGCGCCGGCAGTTGTCACGCCTGCCTGGTGCAATGCTCCGGCGGCGATGTGCGCGACGCTCGGCCCGATGCCTTGAGCCCGACACAGCGCGATCAGGGCTGGCGGCTGGCCTGCCAATGCCAGGTGGTCGAAGATGTGCAGATCCATACGTTCGATCCGCAACGTGACGGTCAGGCTGCCCAGGTGGTGGCGGCGGACTGGTTGGGCCCCGACGTGCTGCGTTTGCGCGTCACCCCTGAACGGGCGTTGCGCTACCAGGCCGGGCAGCACCTGGTGTTGTGGCTCGGCGACGTCGCCCGGCCCTATTCCCTGGCGAGCCTGCCTGAGGAGGACCGTTTCCTGGAGTTTCACCTCGATTGCCGCCAGCCCGGGCAATTTATCGACCGGGCTCGATCCCTGAATGTGGGGGACCCGATCCGCCTGGGTGAACTGCGCGGCGGTGCGTTGCATTACGATCCCGCCTGGCACGACAGGCCGCTGTGGCTGTTGGCCGCCGGTACCGGGCTGGGGCCGTTGTTCGGCATCTTGCGCGAAGCCCTGCGCCAGCAACATCGGGGGCCGATTCATCTTGTGCATGTCGCCCATGACGCCAGCGGGCATTACCTGGGCAAACCCCTGGCGGCGCTGGCCGCCAAGTACCCCCAACTCAGCGTCCAGTTGCTGACCTCGCTGGAGGCACCTTCAGCGCTGGCGCAACTGCGGCTGGCTTCCCGACAAACCCAGGCCTTGGCCTGCGGCCATCCCGAGCGGGTCGAAGCCTTCGCCAAACGCCTCTACCTGGCCGGCTTGCCGCGCAATCAGTTGCTGGCGGATGTGTTCCTTACCCGTGAGGACGGCGGGGGCTGAGCCACCGCCATCGCGAGCAGGCTCGCTCCCACAGGGTCTGGTGGTGTATGCCAATGTTGCGTACATCGCTGATCCACTGTGGGAGCGAGCCTGCTCGCGATGGCGTCCGTCCAGGCAAAGCAAAAAAAGCCCCGCCATTCACATGGCAGGGCTTTTGTCTTTCAGCGGGGCACTCAGACCATCGGGTCGCCGACGTGCAGGATTTTCATCCCGTTGGTGCCGCCGATGGTGTGGTAGCTGTCGCCCTTGGTCAGGATGACCCAGTCACCGGTCTGCACCACGCCGCGCTTGACCAACTCGTCCACCGCCGCCTGGCTGACTTCGCCCGGTTGCAGGGCGGCCGGATCGAACGGCACGGTGTAGACGCCACGGAACATGGCGACACGGGCCTGGGTTTCGCGATGCGGGGAGAACGCGTAGATCGGCACCGAAGAACGGATGCGCGACATGATCAGCGGCGTGTAGCCACTTTCGGTCAGGGCGATGATCGCCTTTACGCCCGGGAAGTGGTTGGCGGTGTACATCGTCGCCAGGGCGATGCTCTCGTCGCAGCGCTCGAAGGTCTTGCCGATGCGATGGCTGGAGGTCTTGCCGGTCGGGTGTTTTTCCGCGCCCATGCAGATGCGTGCCATGGCCTGCACCGCTTCGAGGGGGTATTGGCCGGCGGCACTTTCGGCCGAGAGCATCACGGCGTCGGTGTAGTCGAGCACGGCGTTGGCTACGTCGGACACTTCGGCGCGGGTCGGCATCGGGTTCTGGATCATCGACTCCATCATCTGGGTCGCTACGATCACCGCCTTATTGTGGCGGCGTGCATGCAGGATGATCTTCTTCTGGATGCCCACCAGCTCGGCGTCGCCGATTTCCACGCCGAGGTCGCCACGGGCCACCATCACGGCGTCGGAGGCCTTGATCAGGCCGTCGAGGGTTTCGTCGTCGGCCACGGCTTCGGCGCGTTCGATCTTCGCCACCAGCCAGGCGGTGCCGCCGGCTTCGTCGCGCAGTTGACGGGCGTATTCCATGTCGGCGGCGTCACGGGGGAAGGACACTGCCAGGTAGTCGACTTCCATTTCCGCGGCCAGCTTGATGTCGGCCTTGTCTTTTTCAGTCAGGGCCGGTGCCGTCAGGCCGCCGCCGCGACGGTTGATGCCTTTATGGTCCGACAGCGGACCGCCAATGGTCACGGTGCAGACCAGTTCGGTGGCGGTGGCGGTGTCGACGCGCATCACCACGCGACCATCATCGAGCAGCAGCTCGTCGCCCACGCCGCAGTCCTTGACCAGGTCCGGGTAGTCGATGCCGACCACTTGCTGGTTGCCTTCGGTCAGCGGATGGCTGGTGGAGAAGGTGAAGGTGTCACCGATCTTCAACTCGATACGCTTGTTGGCGAATTTGGCAATACGGATCTTGGGGCCTTGCAGGTCACCCAGCAGGGCTACGAAGCGGCCGTGCTTGGCGGCGAGGTCGCGCACCAGCTTGGCACGAGCCTTGTGCTCATCGGGAGTACCGTGGGAAAAGTTCAGGCGGGCAACGTCCAGGCCAGCCAGAATCAGCTGTTCGAGAACTTCCGGCGAATTACTGGCCGGGCCAAGGGTAGCGACGATTTTGGTGCGACGGACGGACATGCAAGACTCCTCAAGTTCAAGCGCCAGCGAAGGCTACTATGGTCTTTGGGTGTAGTCATTGTTCATATGCACTACTTATTCGTTTCTTTTTCGAAGTGAACATTCCCGAAGATTTTCACGCCTCTTTGGCCTGGATCACTCTTGTGGCCATGAGAATTCATCTGTGGCGAGGGGATAAATCCCCTCGCCACAAGAGCGAGCCCGGCGTCATATAGAGTTGAAGATTTCTAAGGGTAGGCCGATACAGCGCTCAAGACAGGAGAACCTTCCCATGCGATTCGTGCTTTTTATTGCCCTGGCCCTGAGCATCACGGGCTGCACCCGGTGGTCGATGAACCATCACATGAATCTGGCCTACAAGGCCTACGACCGTGGCAATTGCGACCAGGTGATGCTCGAACTGTCCCAGGTCGACCGCGCCAGCCGGGCCCGTCGCTATATGCAGCCGGAAGTCTCGATGCTGCGGGGCCAGTGCCTGGAGCGGCAGAAACTGTTCGTCGACGCGGCGCAGACCTATCAGTTCATCATCGCGCAATACCCCACCAGCGAATATGCCTTCCGCGCCCGTGCCCGGCTCGAAACCCTCGAAAGCCTGGGGCATTACCCGACCCGCAGTGCCTCGGCGATCCGCCCGACCGCGTTCTGATCGTCACCGCGGCACAGCCGCCGAGGGATATTCCCCGGCGGATGGCCGGCAACGTTGCGGACTGGCTTCCGTCCCTGCTTGAGCTATATTTGTACAACTCGTGGCTAGAGCAAGATCTCTAATGTCGAGGCAACACCTGTGACCGGCAGGAACAGGCTCAAGACGCTTGCAAGCGTCTGGCACCGGGATCGGGGAGAGCGGGCTCGCTTGGGCTCGTTCCGAAGCATTGGGTAGGCCCTTGTTGAGGGCTGGGAAAAGCGATACGAAACATGTACAAAAAACGTCGAATTGATCGGCAGGATCTGCCGTGCTTCTTGAAAGTGTTCAACGGCGTCAACGACAGGCTTATTGGTTATCTGGGAAACGTTTCTGAACATGGCCTGATGCTGATCAGCACGTTGCCGTTGATGGTCGGCGCAGATTTTGAGCTGCACCTTAAGGTCCCCGCCGATGAGGGGCCGCAGAAAGACATCAAGCTGAAAGCCACTTGCCTGTGGTGCCATGAAGACGTGACACCACAGCATTTCGACGCCGGTTTCAGCTTGCACGAAGCGCCGCCGGAATACGGACAACTGGTCAGCGCGCTGCAGCAATATTTCAGTTTCCACTCCTTGCCGGCTTCGGCTTGAGGCCGCCTGACTTTTTTGCAGGTTTACTTCAAGCCAGTGACGGGAGAGGGACAAGATCAGGCTGAGCCCGATCCCCTGTGGGAGCGAGCCTGCTCGCGATAGCGGTCGGCCAGTCACATTAATATTGAATATGCCGCCGTCTTCGCGAGCAGGCTCGCTCCCACAGGTCCTGCATCAACCCTGTGCTTCACAGGGCATTCGAGCGTCGCGACCTCACGGTCTTCAGCGCTGGATCTTCTCTTCGCCGTCCAGCAGCCTCTCCAGCAACAACACCCCCATCTCGCCCATCTGGTGAATCGCCAGGGCCAGGTTGCGCGGGGCACCTTCCAGATCTTCCGATAAATCCAGAATCAGCGTGCTGACCGAGCAGAAGGTTTCGTAGGTGTGCGCGAGCATGCCTTCGGGATCGGCGTCGGGGGCGACGATGAAGTAATCCAGGTGCTTGGCGGTTTTCGGGTCGGGCTGGCCGTTGTCGGGCTTGAGGTAGTAGTCGAGGGCTCGTTGGGCGGCCTGGTCGAGCTTGGCGGGGTCGAGGGTTTCGTGGGCGGACAGTGGGTCGGTGTGCGGGGGATTGGGTGTTGGTTTGATCACAATCGTTTTTCCATGATTGGGGCTGGCACCCCTGTTCGCGACTAAACGAGGGGGTGGCGGCTGGACGCAGGTTAGTCGACCGGTGGAAAAACGAAGCCCGGCGCGCCCGAGGGCGCCCTGCGAACAGCCACCATCAAGTGCGGGGATAGGGGAACCCGACTGGATGAAGCTTGTGCACATCGTTCTATACCACCGGGCGACTAAACCCGACCGCTGGATATCAGCGACACGAATCAAGTTACGGGGCACAGCCAAGGCACACAAGCCGGCGGATTCTGGCGGATCTGTAGTCCGTTGCGCAAGGTGCTGTAGTCAGCCGGATCTTTACCTACACCCGGTGCGAGCCGCCTGTCGGCACTGTCAGAGCTGACAGGTGTGCAAGTAGATCGCCTCGTCGTTAACTGCGTTCAAAAGCATCATCGATGATGTTGCCTGTCGATGTCCCTAGCATCACGGAGGCGGTCATGGAAACTAAAATGAATGAGAGTGGCAAGAACACGGAGACTTCAATAAAAGCACAAATAGGTGAGTACTGGGCGGAACTCAAGTTGGAATACTCCTGGAACTCGGATGGTTCACTGTTCTCTGTTAAAACTCTCAGCTACATAGCGAAAAGCAATGGGCGCTCAAAGGGCAATATCAAGCTGGGGCTCGTTTCAAGAGGCAATACCGGGTGGCATCCCTTAACGGATAGTGGTATTCAGGATGGTGCATGGCACAGTTTTGTTAAAACGCTTGCGGTCGAAGGGAATGCAAACTTCGCAGACATACATTTTAACTGGATATATGATCAGGCATTTCCTTCGGCCGATGTAAACATGACGGGACAGAAAAAAGTTTCCTATCCATCATCGTAGCGGTTTTGTTCACTGCATTTCACTCCCGTCGCTCGTCGGGACTATCAAAGCAAGGTGCTGGCGTGAGCACGCCTGTCATCTACTGGCTCAAGCGCCTAGGCGATGTTGCCAACCGAAAACTTTCTTATAGTTGAGCGAGTAGTCATGCAAAGTGATGACGGTGTCGAGCAGGGCGAGTCCACAGGTAAGCCCGACGATAACATTGCCGACGGGCTCACCGACGCTGGTGAAACCCGCGCAGTGAGAACCTTAAGGGCCAGTAGTGGTGCGGCTTATTGGGCTGAACTGGAACTTAACGCCATATGGTCTGGGAATGGCAAAACGTTCACTGTAGAAACCATACGATTTAGAGCCGCTGACAACGGTCGGACTTCCGGGAACATTAAAATAGGGCTGGTTTCAGCAGGTGATACTGGTTGGGATGAGTTAGAAAAAAGGGCGACCCAAGACGGACAATGGCACAGTTTTGTGCATAGTCGCTCCGTGGCTGGGAATGTCGATCATGCAATCATAGATTTTAACTTTATATATGACAGAGCTGACACGACCGACAAGAACATGACGGCGCAAGCGCGAGTAGAGTATGTCATTCCCAAGCCCTCTATAACCCCAATCAGAAATGTCAGCGCCCGAAGGTTTTATGTTTATGGGGCGGGGGGCATATTTAACGGGGGGACGGTGTTTGTACGAACCAGTATCGACCCTGTCCACCACGTTGCACAGATAACGACGGTAAACGGAACCTGGCAAGCCCTGGTCAGCCTTTCGGCAGACGGGCGGCACATGACGCTGGACGCCTATCAGAAGATGGCCGGCAGCCTCAAAGAGTCCGAACGTGCAGCCAGTCAAGACATCTATCTGGCTTACATCACCGCACCCGCCGCCAATGCTGTTCTAGGCATTGGGGACAAGTTCAAGGGCTTTGGCGCCCCTGGAAGTAAAGTCAAAGTGGTCATGAGCGACAATCAGGGTTTTCAATTGACGCCCGAAGTGACGGTGACTGCGAACGACACTTGGGAAGCGGCTATTGATGCAGTACTCCCGGAAGGCTCTATCGCGGTAGTGGCAATCTTTGAGTTGGCGGGTTTCCCCAGCGTTATTTCCGAACCCGTGACCTATACCGTATTGCGCCCGCCGGCCATCACAGGTCCTGCCGCCAATAGTATTCAGGCACAAACCTTTAACCTCAGCGGTAACAACGCACTCAAAGGTGCAACGGTGACAGTCTATCGCGATCCGTCGGAAACCAGTGTGGGTCACACGCTGGTCACGCAGGACAATGGTAGTTGGAGTGCAGACGTGACCGTGGCGGCGGGGCCTACCTCGCTGGCTGCCTTGCAAACATTGAACGGGAAGGACTCGGGTCGTAGTTCGCCTAGAGCGTTCAAGATAAAACCGCCGAAACTGCTTGATATCCAAGTCACCTACCCCAGGCCCGGCACGGCGAGATTTTCCGGCGCCGGCCACGCCGGCGCAACAGTGGATGTTCATAAAACCGGCGTTAACGACCCGCAGGTCAGCACTGGCGTCAGTGGCGGCCAGTGGGCGGTGGAATGGTCCGATCAGCCGCCGGGAAGCTACTCGGTGGATATCCGGCAAAAACTCCCCGACGGTTCCGCCTGGATTCATTCGGATTGGAGCGACAGGCTCACGGTCACGATACCTGTGCCGACGCCGACCTTGGAGGTTCAGGTTGGCGGGGACCGCAAACCTGTGTTTTCCGGTATCGGTCACAGTTGGACGGGACAACCTGCGGCGCAGATCGAGGTGCTGCGGGTGGGCGAATCGACGCCTGCCGTGCCGACTGTCGAGGTTGCCAACAACAGGTGGTCAAGCGCTGCGACCGAAGCCTGGAATCCGGGGACTTACTCCGTCGAAGCCCGGCAGTTGTTCAATAACCTCTCTTCCGAGCCCACTTCAAGGCAATTCGTCATCCGGGCCCCGGTCCCCACCGTGGAGGTTCGCCAGGACGGCCTGACCCCACGCTTCTCCGGCACCTGCCTGAATGGTGCGCAGGTGCAGCTTCAGTTCGATGGGGACCCGAACTCCCCCTATGCCGCGCAAGTGAGCGGTGCCACTTGGAGCTTCACTCGGCAGGAGCCCTTCATGCCCGGCACTTATACCGCCAGGGTCACGCAGTCCTTCGGCGGCCAGACCTCGGATGAGGTGTCCCAACCGTTCGAGGTCGTCGTGTTGCGGCCGGTCATCACCTCACCGGTGAATGATGAAGAGGTGGAACACAACCCGATCATCCAGGGCACGGGTGGTATCCCTGGGGCTTTGATGCGCGTGTTTGATTTTGTATCAGAAACCCTTCTCGGCGAAGCCGAGGTCACCGGCAACGCATGGTCGGTGCCCATTACCGAGGATCTTGCGTTTGACGATCACAAGGTTTACGCGGTCCAGCAGTACGGCGAGTTTCCTTCCGAGGCCAGCGAGCCCGTCAGCTTCAAGGTGATCCTGTTTCCGCCCACCATCGACCATCCCCAGCCGGGCGATGCCATTGCCCGGGTTTCGGTCATTGATGGCTATGCCCGCAAAGTGTCCGGGCTGGACACGGCCACCGTCGAGTTGTGGCTCGACGGGGCGGACGAGCCGTTGGCGACGGTCCGGGCCAGGGGCAACGATGGCTACTGGTTCTATGACGCGCACTTGCCGGTGGGCACCTATACGCTGCGGGCCAAGCAGTTCTTCAAGGACAAGGACTCCGATTTCAGTCCCGACCATGCCTTCACCGCCGTGCCGGCCATCCCGGTCATCGAGTCGCCGGCGCTGCAGCAGCACCTCGGTGCAACGGTGACGATTTCCGGGCATGGCTACACCGGCGACTGGGTCGAAGTGGCCTGGAGCGATGCACCCGACACGGTGTTGGGCAGGGTGCAGGTGCAGGCGAACCGGACCTGGTCGATGCCCCTGGCTATCGAGCGCCCAGCCGGTCCTCATTCATTGATCGTGCAGCAGGAATGCGACGGGTACAGCTCCGGGTGGAGCGCGACCCATGAGGTGCTGTTGCTGTCCCGGGCACCGACGTTCACGACGCCGGAAGCGGGGCAGTGGTTCGCGGGTACGGCGTTCTTCGAAGGCACCGGTGAGAGCGGCAGGCGCGTTGAGGTGTCGCACTGGTTCGATGCCCGGCAGGTGATCGCCCCGGACCTTGCGGTGGCCGACGGCACTTGGGCAGGCTCGCCCCGGGAGCCATTGACGCCAGGCCCGCACTGGGTGAAGGCGTGGCAGGCCGGCTCGGACTGGGGAGAAAGCCCGCGTTTTGACGTGGCCCAGGAGCTGTAGCCACTTCGTCTTCAATACTTGAAACGGAGCACTGCGATGAAAGATTCTCCGGCGCAAATCGCCAGTCGTTTTTGCGAACAGCTCCTGGCGGGGCGACAGTCCGAGCCTCTGTCCGACCTTGGGCAGTATTTCGCGGCGGGTGGCTCGGTGTGTGCCCTGGCACGCAAAGGGGCATCCGGGCTGGTGAACGAGTACGGGCTGGAACCCGAAGCTGCCCAGGCGCTTACTTTGCGCCTCAACGGCTTGGCAACGTGGGTGCTGCGCGGCTTCATCGAAGATCAACTGACCCGTCAGGAGCCGCTTCCTTCTCACCTGCGCCAAGGCCTGCTGGCGTTGGTCCCGGGGCCCACCTATGAAGAGCTGTTCAAGCCCAACTTCAGTAATAAATGCCCGGCGGACGCGATCGAAGCCATCCATTCGCCCGTGGCCTATGCGGTGTGGCTCAAGCACTGGTCCGAGCGCCGCCTCATCCCTTCCGAAAACGAGAATGCTTACGCGCTCGCTCTGCGCCGCAAGGACCTGGGACTGCTGCGCGTCGACCCGGTGACGACATATCGGGTGGTGTCATCGGTCGAGGTGGTCAGCGCCGTGCTGGAAAAGTCCATCGAAGACTCCCTCAGTGAGGGCGTCGATCTGGATGAGATGCTGAGTCGCCGACGCTACCCCAACGGGCTGCCTTATCACCACCCGTGGGTCACGCTGGATGAGTGGACCCGGGATCTGAAACTGTCCATTGGCCGTGTCGTGCAGCTGTGCGATCCAGCGTTTCCCTATTTCCTGCGGGCGCTGCCCTGGGGGGGCAACAGCGGCGCAGCCCTGACCCAGGCGGCCCGGCTCAGCCCGGTGTTGCGGCAGCTCATGGTGGAAGAGTCGCTTTTCCCCGAGGGGGACACCGATGACTGGTTCAAGGAGAACTTCGGGGCGCGAGGCATTGAGCCGCAGAACCTGAACCAGACGGCGTTTTTCAACCAGCGGACCAAACTGACTCAGCGTGGACTGGAGGCCTTGCTCTCGGTCGAGTCGTTTGCCCCTTCGCTGTCCGACCATGTGCTGATACTCGATACAGTGATTACCCCCGGACATTCGGGTTCGGTGTTCGTCAACAATGGGTTGGCGGATGACTCGATGAGCATCACCTATGGCGGCGATGCCAGCACCAATAGAATCATCGGGCTCATTGAAGACGTGACCTTCAATGACAGAATCGATCGGCTCAACCGCAAGATCCGACTGGACAACGCGTTGCAATTGCCCAGCCATGAAACCGATGCACTGCTGACAGCGATCATCGCTGCCGAGCTGAATCCCGAGGCACGGGTGGGTGGCACGTCAGCCACGGAACCGCCCGATTACTGGATGACGAGCAGCACTGTTCGGGCCCTGGGACTGTTTCAGATGTTGCGGGAAGACTACCGCTGCTCGGCGGAAGAATTCGCAGCGTTCGTTGGCGACATTTCGATTTTCGGACGGGGCACCGAGCTGTCGCAATTCGATCGGGTGTTCAACCGCGACGTGCTGTCCACACCGGCATTGCGGATGGACGATGGTGCGTTCGCGCTGGTGCCGCAGACCGAGGCCGACGCATTGACTGTCGCGCAGATCTGCGGTGGCCTGAACATCGACCTGGCGACCTATTTCAACCTGGCCCCGTTGATCGCCAGCGCCCAGGGCCTGACGGCGCTCAAGCGGAGCCGGTCGGTGTTGTCCGCGTTCTACCGCATGGCCAGGCTGCCGCAGTTGTTAGGGATCGCGCCGAATGTGGCGGTGGAAATCTTCAACCGGTTGAGCGGCGAAGCCGGGCTCGCTGCGCTGCTGGGCTCGCCGGCGATCAATGCCCGCGCTGATTCGGAGTCACCGGACGCCTTGACCCAGATCCAGTGCCTGGAGGGGTGGGTGCGCTGGTGCGCCAACCATAACCTGGACGTGGCCTGGACCCTGGCGCGCGTCAAGCCCGTGCTTGCGCCCACCGAACCTGCGGAGGCACAGGCCCGGCTGTTCGATCAGATCCGTTCGCAGCTCGCGCCCGCGCTGTTTACCGAGGCCGCGTTGCGCATGGGCGGTGTTTCGCCGTTGTCCAACGACCGGCAATGGACCCAACAGTTGCTGGAGCTGGTCGATGAGCAGGGGGTGGTCATTCACCGCAGCGAATCCGCCGACCCGGCTTACGAGGATTATGCTCGGGAAGTGGTCGCGCGCGTGGTGCGGCGAGTGCTCGGTAAAGACGATCCACAGACCGTCGAACAGATCGTCGCAGTGTTGCTGAGCAGCCGTGCCGGCCAGCGTGGCGTGGTTCAGGAAAGCCTGGCGGTGTTTGGCGAACTGGCCCCGCCCCTGGCGTTGCCGGTGCTGACTTGGGCGGGCAGCACGGTGCAAGAGGTGCTGGTCTATGTGGCGGGACGCTCAACGGCGGATGTTCCGTCAAGCGCCGGTGAGGAGGATGAGCCCGGCGATCCGTTCCTCGGCATGCTCAACGGTTTTATCGGTCGCAGCGAGGTCGTGAAGACGCTGAAACTGAGTGCGGAATTCCTGACCCTTTACCTCGTCATCGGCGATGGCGTTGAAAATGCACCCGCCAGCGCTCCCTTAACGCCCAGCGCTTTGTACTACCTGACAATCTACAACCGCGCCGTCGCGCTCAGCGAGGAGCCCGAATCACAGCTGCTCGATTACCTGCAGCGGGTCAATGAACTGCCCGGTGACCTATCCAGCGACGGCCTCCGGCTGGTACAGGCCCATGCCGCCGAGCTGCTGGCCGAACTCTTCGGCTGGAGTGCCGAGGAAGTGCTCGCCTGCGCAAAGCGTGTCAACGGCGGGCAGGGTTACATCCGCAGCCTGCAACACCTGGACCTGTTCACACGCCTGCGTGAGTTCTCGCTCCAGAGCACCCTCGATGCGTCGACCACATTGAAAATGGGCATGTTGCTACCCGACGCGTCCTTCAGCGCCTACCGGGACTTGGCCGATCAGGTCACGGCCCGGTTGGCGGACCCCGACCGGACGTCACCCTTGTACGGCCTCCACGCCGCCGGTGATCGGGTCGAGGTCCAAAGCACGGTGGGTACTACCGAACTGGTTGCCAACAGCAATGAAACCACGCAACTGACCGTCACGGTGACCCTTGGGCAGGAGCCCCAGATGCACGTCAATGTGTATTGGGGGGCGGCGCTGTGCCGTGTCGAACCGCAGAAGTCCACCACCAATGAGCAGGGGCAGGCCACCGTCACGGTGCATGCTGGTCATGCTATGGGGCGCGACGTGATCAGTTACCGGCTCGACGCCCGCGAGCCGCAGCCAGCGGCGACGATCACCCTGGGCAATGATCCGTCCAGTTTCGAACTGGCGCGTCCGCAGGGCGATTTCATCATCCAGGAGGCAAAAGTCGGCGTTGACGTCACGCTGCGGGCGCTCATGTACGACAAACATGGCAACCCGGCTGCCCATGAGGCGGTGACCTGGAATCTCGATCCGCTTCTCCCCGTTGCAGGCAAGACCAATGCCGAGGGGATAACCGAGGTGACGTTCACCAGCGCGACACCGCTGGAGATTGAAGAGCCGATAGTCAGGAGGGGCAGCATCGATTTGGGCTTCCGCCCCATCAAATTCGTCCCCTGAAACAACGCTCCACCCAGCGCCACGGAGCTTGTCCGGATGGCGACGATACCCAACTCACAGGAGAGGGCAATGGCTACGCAAGACATCACCCGGGCAACCGCCCTGCGCCGCGACGCGTTGATCGAATGTGCCTTGGGTATCAAGGAAATCGAAGACCATGACGCCGGCAAGGGGTACCCACCGATCAAGACCGCCGACGATCTGCTGGAGTGGCTGCGCACCGACCCCCTGGACAACCATCAGGTCAAGACGACCTGGGTCGCCGAGGCGGTCAGTTGTTTCCAGCAGTACATCCACGCCGTCTACCAGAAGCTGGAGCCCGGCTACACCCAGCGGGAGTTCGACCGCAAGGACCTGAAAGAATGGGACATCGCCAGCCAGTATCCGCTGTGGGCCGCCAGCCAGTTGCTCAAGTGCATGCCCGAAGACTACATCACCCCCTATGCGCGCATCCGCAAGACCAGCCTATTCAGGACGCTGGAGAACAACCTCAACCAGACCCGGCTGACCACCGACTCGGTGCAGTCGGGCGTGCAGCAATACCTGCGCGCCTTTGAAGAAGTGTGCAACCTGGATGTGCTCAACGGCTATGTCGATGGGCCCGATGCCCGCCGTGCCGACTATTACCTGGTGGGCCGGGAACGGATCGCCCCCTACCGTTACTTCTGGCGCAAGGCCGACGTGCAGCTGGACGCCGACACCGGGACGATCAACCCGGCGGCATGGAGCGAGTGGCAACCGGTCGATATCCCCGCCGATGCGCAGGTGCTCGACAGCCGCCTGGTCTTTTGGGGGGGACGCTTGTGCCTGGTCTGGGCCGAATGGCGCCCGGCCTTGTTCGATGGCGACGGCGGCCTGCAAAAGCCCTACGAGCTTGAGCTGAAGGTGGCCTTCATCACGCTGGACGGAAAGTGGTCACCGCCGATACGGCTGAATCTGTCGGCGTTCAACGAGGACGTCAGCCCGGGATGTCGGCTGGTGGCGGTGATGTTGCGCGACGACGTGGACCCGTTGTACCCCAAGGGGCGGTTGGCGGTGCACTTGACCAATGCGCGCACACCGCCGGCCTTTATAGGGACGCGACCTCGGCCGGTGGAGATTTACGAAACACGCGACGCACTGTTTCGCAAGGTGGCCGACGAAAAGCCGCTCATGGACCACCTGGCCATGGTCCGCTTCTCCAAGCCCGAGACCCTTCAACAGCGAGTGGCCCCCGAAGGCTTTTCCAAAATGACGGAAACGGTGTCGAGTGGCGCCGATCCCCTGGTGGAAAACTTCACCCTCAAAGTGGTTGTGAGAACGGTAGGGGGCAAACAGCACTTGTATTACCAGGCGCACTGCGCCCTGTTGACGCCCGGCAAGACAGGCGAGCCAATGGCATTCACCCTGTCGCTGCTATACCCCTCGGGAGATGACGACCCCGACGTTGTCGAGACCCACTCGGACAACGGCGGCTGGTCCTTTGCGTGGCATGGGATCGAACGGGAAAACTTCGCCAACTTGACGGCAACGTTCATCCTCAAAGGTCCGGAGAACATTGGCGAGCCTCCTCGCGACTTTGGCCAGAAGACCTTCACCCTGGACCTGAAGGGCGTTCCCACCGACCCCAGCCTGCCCGCCGTGCACAAGACCGATTCGCGGGGGGGGCAATTCCTGCACCTCAATGACTCGGGGCTGGCGCTCAAGTACGCGCGCCTGAACACCCTGATCGGCGCTGAGCTGGTGACACGCGCCAATGTGTCGATCGATGCCGTGCTCGATTGGGACACCCAGTTTCCCGACGAGCCGCCGCTGCCCGACGATTCGAACGAACCCAACGGCCCGTTCGACGGTGCCAACGGGTTGTTCTTCTGGGAACTGTTTTTTCACCTGCCTCACCTGGTGGCGACCCGGCTCAAGGACGAGGAGCGCTTCGTCGAAGCCCAACAATGGCTGCACTTCATCTTCGATCCCCAGGCGATCGCTGACACACAGGCCGAGCGGGCGGATCCGAAGCCACGCTATTGGCGTTGCCGGCCGTTGAATGTGTCTGGTAGCGAGGGGGACGTGGGCTGCGAAGCCGACAACCCGACCGACCCTGACGCGATTGCCTATTCCACCCCCCGGCACTACCAGATGCTGATTTTTCTGGACTATGTCGCCAACCTCGTGGCCTGGGGCGACTGGTTGTACCGGCAACTGACACGGGACAGTCTGGCCGCCGCCAAGCTGCAATACCTGCGCGCCAAGAACCTGATGGGCACCACGCCGGACATGCACACCCTCAGTCAATGGACGCCTGCCACGTTGACGGAACTGGTCGAGGAACTCGAAGACAGTGCCGCGCTCAGGGCGTTCGAGCAGGATCTGCTGCTGGATCCGGGATCGCTGCCGGTCAGGAGCCATTTTTTTGAAGATCCCGGCGTTGTCGGCGTGGAGCGTTTCCGCCTGCCGGTGAGCCAGCGCGTGTTGCAGCTCTATGAGTTACCGGCCCAGCGCATGTACAACCTGCGCCATAACCTGACCATCGACGGCAAACCGCTGTCCATCGAGTTGTTCAGCACGATCAACCCTTCGGATCTGCTCAACAACCTGGCTGCCGGCGGTGTCGGCCCTGTGCGGCCCATGGGCGGGCCTTTGCGGGTTGCGGCGTTTCGCTGGCGCACGCTGTTCGATACGGCCCTGCGGGCGACCCAATATCTGCAGGAGTGCGGCAACCAGGTGATGCGCTTGCTGGAACAACAGGACCGGGGCGAGCAAGAGTTGTTGCAACAGCGCCACCTGACCGAGTTGAGTACCTTCGTCCGGACCGTGCAGGAAGAAAATCTTGAACAACTACGGGACACGCTGGCTGCGTTGAACAGCAGTCGCACCTTGACCGCGGAGCGGCAAGCCCACTACACGAAGCTGTACAGCGAGAATATTTCCAGCAGTGAATACAAGGTTATGGAGGCCCTCGACAGCGTTAAATTGTTGACGGCGCTGAGCACCTCGATGCAAGTGGCGGGCGCTGTCATCGATGCCTTTCCCAATGTGTTCGGCCTGGCCAACGGCGGCCATCAGTTCGGCAGTGCTCCAAGAGCCCTGGCTTACGGGTTCCAGGTCGGGGCAGAGGTCGTGCGCAGCGATGCCGAGAAGGACGCGACCTCCGAAAGCTATCGGCGGCGACGCGAAGACTGGGGGTTGGCGCGAGACCAGGCCACAGCGGAGCTGGCGATGATCGACGAACAGATCAACGCGCAGAAACACGCGGTGTTGGCCGCCGAGGCCAATCTGGATCAAATCGTCAAGATGAATGCCCAGGCCCAGGCACTCTATGACTTCTTGCTCACCCGAGCCACCCGCGTCGAGCTATATCGCTGGCACCTGGGGCAATGCAAGACCTTGCACTACCAGGCCTACGACCAGGTCGTCAGCCTTTGCCTGAGTGCCCAGAGCGCGCTGCAACTGGAAACCGCCGAATTCGGCCTCAGCCACATCCGCACCGATGCGTGGCTGGATAACTATTACGGCCTGACTGCCGGCGACTCGTTGCGCCTCGATCTGCTACGCATGGAGGCCGATCATTTGCTGCGGTACGAACGGCGCCTGGAAATCGTCAAGACCGTATCCCTGCGTCAATTGTTCGATGACAACAGCGACCGGCAGGCGGATTACTCCAGCTGGGACGAGGCGCGGGAAGGGTTGATCACCAACGGCACGTTGAACTTCAAACTGTCGCAACTGCTGTTCGACCGGGATTACCACGACCATTACTGCCGCCAGATCAACGCCGTGGACGTGACCCTGCCGACGTTGCTCGGCCCCTTTGAAAACGTCTGTGCGACGCTGACGCAGATTGGCAGCGAAACAGCCATCAAGGCGTCCCTTGAGTCGCTGGATTATCTGTATGGCGACAGCAGTCTGGCGCCGGCCGATGTGCTGCTCAATATCAGCAGCGGTGAACAGATGGCCATTTCCATCGGCCTGGATGATTTCGGCGTGGCGGCGTTGAGACCCGAAGAGGGCCTGCGCAATATCTTCGAGAACACCGGCGCCGTGTCTCGCTGGACGCTGTCCTTCCCCTGGTTCCAGGAGTGGGACCGCCAGAAGGACCAACTGGCGGCCTTGAACGACATCATCGTGAAGGTTCGCTACACCGCCAAGGTGGGCGCCCCGGCGTTTTCCCGGTACGTCCAGGGCAAAGTCAGAGCCGCCGAAAGCGCAACGCTCAAGGGGGGGCAAAGATGAACAGAGAACCGGTCAACACCAAGACCAATGTGCTCCCCAACGGACATTTCGATCTGGGCTATAACCACTGGAACAATGCCGGCGTGCCCGAGAGGCACGATAGGAAATCAGGCGAATGGGAGGGGCAATCCATCTACTACATGTCCCTTTACGGCGGAGGAGGGATCGCCCAGATCGTGCCTGCGCCGGTACCGCAATCGGCAGGGGCGCGCTACCGTTTGAGCTTCCTGTACGACAACCGCTCTACAGTGGCCGGGGTTTTCAGCCTGCGTCGGCGCGGCACCGAGGACAGTCTGGAGATCGCGCTGACACCCTCGGACAACCCGGGGGCCGATCCTGAAACCCAGGCACTGAGCCTGACGCCGGTGACTGCGCCGATCGAGTTCGATATCGAGAGCGATGATCTCTTCGAGTTCGTCATCCTCAGCCCGTCTGAAGCCACCACGCGCCTGGACGTGATTGTCGCCCGGATCGATTTTCACCTCGAACTGGCTCCACTGGTCCTGGCCCAGATTGTCAATGACGGCCAGGTGTTTACCCCGACCGGGGAGCCCCTGCTTTACCTGTGCCATGGGGCAACCGGCGCGAAGAGTCACCAGCTGTCCTTCCGGCCCGCGCCGGACAGCCCCTGGACGGGAACCGAGGCGTTGCTGTGGAGCCAGGACAATCCACTGGATGCGGTGGTGATTACACCCGGATGGGGTGAAAACCAACTGCTCGAAGACACCTGGCAAGTGGACTGTCCGGTGCCGGTCAGCGATGAAACCCAGTTGTTCAACCTGTCCATCTACAGCAAGTACCACGCCGAGACGTACCCGATTGCGGTGTCCCTGGGGCACCATCGGTTGGTCGTCGAAAGCCATCTGAACCCGGCTCATCAACCGGTGATCGAGCATCAACAATCGGTCAGGTTGGGCGTTCAGGTGAAGTCGTATTACCTCGACCTGCCCATGCCTCAACGGGAAGTGTCCTGGATGCTGGGGGATACCGTGCTGTTTCGCGGTGAAACCGACAACGGCGGCTATGCCTGGTTCGACTTTGCCCCCGAGACCGCCGGCACGCTTTCAGTCAAGGCCAGCGTCGAGAGCCCTTTCCATGCCGAAGGCAACGCGCTGCACACCTTCAGTGTGACGGCCCACGCCACGGATCCGATGAACGATGTCCGCGTGGCGTTTCCGAACATGGAGGCTGCGCCTTGGGGTGAAAAAACCGGCTATCCCGATCGCGGTGCGTCGTATCAGTTGGAAGTGTTGCTTGCCGACGACAGCCCGCTGCGCAACCGGTCTGTATGGTTGGAATGGGATGGGAAAGCCCCTGAAGAGTTGGGGGTGACGGTTTCTCCGGCGCTATTGCAGCCGGTCTCGGGCAACAGTAACCCGCTGAGATGGCGGCTGGACTGCGATGACCGCATCGACGGCGATTTCAGCTTGCGATTGGGCGCCGCCGGTTTGCTGAAACCTACCGTCAACAACGCCATGTCCCTGGCGCGCCACACTCTCAAGATTGGCCTGGTGCGTGAAGCCAACCGGGTCCCGGTGGTCGATGAGAACGATTATGTCTGGTGCATGGTGCAGGTGCTGAGCCAGGGGGACCAGCCTGTGACCGGCGTGCCCGTGGAGTGGGATAGCGCCCAGGGGCTCCAGCGGACCTGGTCCGGTGTGGACGGCTGGGCCAGCGTGATTGACCGACCTTCGGTGCACGGGCAATACACCCTCAATGCACGGGTCAACCCCCGTGAAACCGGGCAGGTGCCGGAGCATGACTTCATCATCCAGACACTGGCGACCAGCGCGTGGAAAACGGCGAGTTTCAAACTGGGTGACGTCGCGGTCGATCGGGTGGGGGCGGGTGTGGTGTGTCGCATGGGGCAGAACGCTCAATTCCATCTCACGGTGACGACCGGCAGTCCTTTGCTCGGCAAGGAGGTTTCCCTGAGGTGGCGCGATCCGGCGAGCGCCCGTGCCATTGTCATCACCGGCATGGATACCCCGACCCCGGTTACCGCCGCCGGGGTGAGCTGGGCCGTGCAAGCGCTGGAGGCCGATTCCAGCGGTGTGTTTGATTTGCAGGTGATATCGGCTGACCTGGAACCGCTCGACCTGGCATTCCGATTGCTGCCCCAGGACCTGGCCCCGACGATGACGCTGATGTTCGACCAGGCACCAAGAACCTGGGCCGCCGCCATCGATCTGTACCCCTGCATCGGTGCCATCCACGACCTGACCCTCCAGCCTGTGGATGACCTGAGCGGGTTGCATGGGTTGTTGTTTGAAACCACTGTGGCGCCAGGCCTGCCGTCAGGGTGGAACATCACCCCGCCTTTGACTGAGTCGGCGCCGATGACGGCGGGGGGCATTCGCTACCAGTGTGATTTCAGCGCTGGCACCGAAGTCGCCGCCCGTAGCTGGGCCGCTGAAGTCCTGGGCGTTGGTGCCTTCACTCAGCCGCCGCCCTTTGGGCTTAATCTGGCCCACAACAAAGTGGTGATCGGCACGCCTTACGAGGTCGCGACGGACCCGGTCCTGAGCAAGAACGAAAGCGCACGACTGGCCCTGCGGTATGTGTCGGCCTTCACGGGCAGGCCGGCCAACGATGTTTTGGTGGAGTGGCACGATGGTGAAACCTCCGAGAGTGGCGCCGACGGTATCGCCCAACGCGATTACCGGCCGACGGTAGCCGGTGGCAGTGAGGTCCAGGCATTGGTCAGCAATCCCTATGACGCGAGCGAAGTCGAGCACACGTTCACCGTGCACGCGTATGCAGAGGATCCTTGGCTTGACCTGAACGTACAGGGTGGTCCGGGGGCCGCGCAGCGTTGGGGCGAACAGACCTTCTTCCCTCGACGGTCGGAGAGGCTCGACTTGACGCTTTCGGTCGCAGAGGGTAGCCCGTTGCTCGATCAGATGCTGACGCTGGGGATCCGCGGTGCTCATGAACTGGATACGGCCATGAATTTCGGACCGGTAGGGTTAGGGTTTCCCCGGCCATTGACCGTCGATGGCCTGCCGGTGAGTCTTTCGGCCGGTGACCGGACCGATGCGGCGTTCTATTTACAACTGTCGGCCTCGCGGCTGCTGGCGCGCTCGCCGCTGAATGCTTTTTCCCTCGGCAGCCATATTCCGGTGGATGTCCTGGCGGCCACGCATCAGGACCCGACGGTGGTCGACTGGGGCGAAACATTGTCCTTTGAAATCACCCTGACCAACGCACTGACCGGTCAACCGGCCCGACATGTACAGGTGTCCTGGCGCGGCACGGACGCGGCCATGGAGGACACGATCACGTTCACCAACTTCTATGGTGTCGCACGCTTCAGTTTCGTGGCGACGGTTGACGGGCCGGGCACCGTGACGGCCAGCGCAGTCGGCGGGACCGAGGTTGTATCGTTTGAGTATCTCGTCCATGAGGCTTGCGTGATTCAAAGCCTGACCGGTGCTGACCTCGAGGGGCTTGCGGGGGACGAAGTCAGCGCCGAGGCCACGGTGGTCAGTGCGGCCAGCGGTGAGCCGGTTCAAGGCGTGCGGGTGCACTGGTTCTACAAGGGCGTTGTGCTGGAGCCGGTCGTTACCGATGCGAATGGCAAGGCGCGGATTACCTTTGAGTTACCGCCGAGGATAGGGCGATATTCATTGAGTGCGTCCGTGCGGGGGGCACTGGGGTGGGAGGCGGAGTGGTTGGAGTCCAGGATATCGGCAACGGAAGATACCTGGGTGCAGGAATTTACGCTTCGGCTAGACGAACGTCCGATCAACATGGACGACCTGGCCAATTGGAGAATGGTGATCAAGGATACAAGTACCAGCATTCTGGAGTTGAGGGTCAGAAAAGATAGCAACTTGATCAACGAGACGAGTGTCACTTTGTATGGGGTTCCACCGGAGGCTCTGGGGTTACGGTTCGATCCAGCGCTGTTCGAACAACTGCCGGTGACGGGCGCTCCCTTGTCCTGGTCCATTATCCCCAAGACAGCGGCTTACGGTGAGTTTGAGTTGGAGTTCCGCAGCCTCGACTCCTATTTGCCACCACGGTGGTTGCCTTTCAAGGTGGAACATTAATTTACAGATTCCCCGCTTTTTTCCACCCCAGGTACAGCGTCACCAGCTCGGCCCCCAGCTCCCCGGGCCGGGCTTGCAGTACCGAAATACCATGGGCGCTCATCCGCTCATGCAGCTCGGCCCGCGCATTCAAATACTCCACCGTCCCGCAATAGGCCAGCGCCTCTGGCAAGGTCTGCACCGGTGTCTGGCGCAGCCGATCGAGCGCTTCTTCGCGCAGGCTCGCCACCAGTACCCGATGTTGCTGGCCCAGCCGTTTGACCGCCGTCAGCAGGTCTTCGTCATCCTCATCCCGCAGATTGGTCACCAACACCACCAGGGCCCGGCGTTTCTGGCGGGTCAGCAGCTCGTTGACGGCGGCCTGGTAATCGGCGGGACGTTGGCTGCTGTCGAGGTCGTACACGGTGTTGAGCAACACGTTGAGTTGGCCCTGGCCTTTGGCCGGGGCGAGGTAGCGGGGTGGATCGCTGGCGAAGGTGCTCAGGCCCACGGCGTCACCCTGGCGCAACGCGGTGTAGCTGAGCAGCAGGCAGGCGTTGAGGGCGTGATCGAAATGCGACAGCTCATCGTCCTGGCTGCGCATGCGCCGGCCGCAATCGAGCATGAAGATGATCTGCTGGTCGCGCTCGTCCTCGTATTCCCGGGCGATCGGTGCGCGGTGGCGGGCGGTGGCCTTCCAGTCGATCTGGCGCAGGCTGTCGCCCTCGCGGAATTCGCGCAGTTGATGGAACTCCATCCCCTGGCCCCGCCGTTGGCGCTGGCGCACGCCGAGCTGGTTGAGCCAGTTGTCCACCACCAGCAACTGACCGTCGTAGAGCCTGGCGAAATCGGGATAGACGCGGATCTCATCGACCGCCTCCAGCAGGCGTTTGCCGGTCCACAGCCCCAATGGGCTGGGTAGACTGATTTCGCAGTGTTCGAAGATGAAATGGCCGCGCTTGAGGGGCCGCAGGCGGTAACCGACCTGGCTGCGCTGGTCGGGTTGAAGCTCGACCGACAGGGGGAGGTGTTCGAGATCCAGGCCGTCCGGTACATGATCGAAGACCTGGACGTTGAGCAGCCGGGAAAAATCGTGGGCAATCCCCAGGCGCACTTCGCTCCAGCGACCCAGTGCCAGGCTTGCGGGCATTTGCCGCTGCACGCGCGGCGATGGCAGGCGCTTGAGGCGCACGGCGTCGAGGATCGCCAGGACCAGCAGGGCCAGTTGCAACCCCCAGTTGATCGACACGAGCACCGATGGCACGACGATGCCCAACGCTTGCAACGTGCCCAGCACCACGCCCAGGACCAGCAGGACTGCCAGCCAGATCAGCAGCAGGCGGGAGGGCTTCATGGGTGCATGCTCTTGAGCAGGTCCATTGTGGCGAGGGGATTTATCCCCGCTGGCTGCGAAGCAGCCCCTTGCGGTGTACCAGGCAGAACCAGTGGGCTGCTGTGCAGCCCAGCGGGGATAAATCCCCTTGCCACAGAATGCGGCGTCATCAGGAGATCCATCATCACAACCGCGGCGCCGGTACTTGGTCCAGCAGTTGTGCCAAGACCTGATCCACCGAGAGCCCTTCGATGTCCAGCTCGGGCGCCAAGCGTACCCGGTGACGCAACACGGCCAGGGCGCAGCCCTTGATGTCATCCGGCACCACGAACTCGCCGCCACGCAGCAACGCCCGTGCCCGGGCGCAACGCACCAGCGCGATCGAGGCCCGTGGCCCGGCACCCAGGCTCAGCCCCGGCCAGCTGCGGGTGGTGCGAGCCAATCTCACCGCATAGTCGAGCACCTGGTCGTCCATCGGCAGGTCGCTGGCGATGCGTTGCAGCGCTTGCACGTCCTTGGCCTGCAACACCGTCCGCAAAGGTTGGACATCGAGCATGTCGGCGCGGGTCGAGCGGCTGACCTGGCGCACCATGTTCATCTCCTGTTCGGCGTCGGGGTAGTCCATGCGCACCTTGAGCATGAAACGGTCGAGCTCGGCTTCCGGCAGCGGGTAGGTGCCTTCCTGTTCGATGGGGTTCTGGGTGGCCAGCACCATGAAAGGCTGGGCGATGGACAAGGCACGGCCTTCGAGGGTCACCTGGCGTTCCTGCATGGCTTCGAGCAACGCGGCCTGGGTCTTGGCCGGCGCGCGGTTGATCTCGTCCGCCAACAGAAGGTTGGTAAACACCGGCCCCTTGCGCAAGTTGAACTGCTCGGTCTGCAAGTCGTAGACCGCATGCCCCGTGACATCGCTGGGCATCAGGTCGGGGGTGAACTGAATGCGCGCGAACTCGCCATTGAAGCAACGGGCCAGGGCTCGCACCAGCAGTGTCTTGCCCAACCCCGGAACGCCTTCGAGCAGTACGTGACCACCGGCGATCAACGCCGTGAGCACATCGTCGATCACCGCAGCCTGGCCGACCACTGCCTTGTGCAATTCGGTGCGGATGGCCTGGGCCAACTGACTGGCGCGCTGGCGCTGTTGGGCGGCATGGGCCTGGCTGCCGGCAGGTTCGTTCTGTTCAGTCATACGTTCCGAGCCCTTCTAACATGATTTTTTGTACCGCAGCTTTAGCGTTTTTTGTCTCTACATCGCTGTCGGCATTCCTTGACCATTTTGTTCAAGCGGCATGATTCAGCAGCCGCTCTGCGACAGCTGCGAAAACGACATAACAAGTCTGGAAATCCGGCTTATCTGCGGCGTAAAGCAAGGGCTTCAGACGCTGTTCGAAATTCGCCTTCAGCCCTTCGTCGGTTGCAGCAGAAACCAGACTTCGTCGAAGTACCCTATAGGGAGCCTGGTCGAATTCCGGATGCTGTCCCTTGAACTCCTCCACATCCTTTTGGACCAGAGCTCCAAAAATTTGGCAGGCAGCCTCCATAGCATCAGGCTGGCTTCCTGCGATACGCCAGACATCGTAGACGTGGCGAACCAAGGCAGTATCAAATTCACCGCGTTGATTTCCATCCCAATGCCAGGCACAGCGGCGCAGCAGTGACAGCACTTTCTCAGCGAGCGTCTCTGCGACCGTGATACATGTCATGGAAAAGCGGTTGGGTGCTTCACGAGGGACAAACTGGTCAAGCATATACCCCATTTCGCGTGTCTCTGCGGCCAGCATCGGTGGTCTGTGAATCAGTTCAAGCTTGAGTTGGGGGCGAAGCACGCCAGACACATCTCCATACGCTTTCGAAAGACAGGTACCCCCCGCGAAGATCAATTGTGTAGCCAGCATGATTGACGCGGGCTTGGTATCACCTTTCCGGCGATCTATCTGTCGCGCAATGTGCGTGATCTGAATTTGAGCCAGAACGCGCAATGTGTCGGTGATGTGCTGGTCTTTTTCAGCTACGACAGCGGGTAGGTTTCCCAGCAGTCCTGCCGTGGCGGCATCCTCGATATCAGACTTCAGCTCGTCGGGAATTTTTTTCATAAGTTAAGGTGCTGTTTCCTACCGTCACTTTCCGCGAAATGCGTCGACGTCCAGTGTTGACAGTCGCGCCCATAGGGAGCTGGGTCGATTTGCCGCTGTTGTATTCCGAAACGAGCGAGCTTGGTTCCACAGAAATCTTGAGCTTGCGGAAAAGCTCTGCCGCGATCATTTCCAATGTTCCAGCTGGGGTCGGCTTGCCGGTGAACTTGTTGATGCGGGTCTTGGCGAACGCTCCTTTGCTCACGCGGATGAGCATTCCATCCTCCACAAAGCGAGCCAGCACTCGTCCGACCTGAGAGTCACTCCCCATCTTGGAAAAGTCAGCGCGCAGGACTACCAAGCCTGCGCGCTGCTTAATCGAGCGGATCATGCGATCCTCAAGTTTCATGCCCTCACCTCTGGCGTGAAGTTGCAAATCATGAGGTGACTCTAGCCGTGAATTGCCTTTTCTACCAGTGTTTACAAGGGTTCTGTAATACAAAAACTGCGCATTGATACGCTTTTTTTGCGTCGCCAGGTCGGCGTTCGCGTCTTCCATTTCATAAGGCATTCCTGAGGGTTTGCAGATGGGCGACCTGGCGGCAGAACTCGGCGCTGGACATGCGCTGTTTCGGCCGGGGGCTCAAGGCCTGGCTGATGGCCCGCGTGGATTGGCGGCTGAGCCGTGCGAGCACTTGCCACTGTTCGGCGACGGCCAGTTGTTCGAAGCCGGGATGACGATGCCGCGCCCGACGCAGCACGTCCTGTTGCAAGGTTTGCAGCAGATGCTGCCGGCCGTTGTGCCGCAGCTGGAACCCGGCGCTGGCCTGCACATGTTCTTCCAGCTGGCGCCGGGCCTTGGAGGCCGGTTGTTGCAGCGGGCCGTGGCGGATCGCCGAGCGCCAGAGCCAAAGGGCAATCAGGGCCGCCAGCGCCACCAGTGCCTGGGGAAAGTAACGCAGCAGCAGGGTCAGCAGGCTGTCGTGGTCGATATTGAACAGCAACGTGACGGTGCTATCGGCGCTCAGGTACCAGAGCAGCCAGGCGTTGTCGTACTGTTCGATCTGATCGTTCTTCCACAGCTCGGCGTCGGTGATCACCGTGATCGAGCCCTGGCCGTGGTTCAGTTGCATCATGTGGGTCGACAGCGCGCTATTGGCCCAGGCCTGGGCGAGGTTCTTCGGGTCTTCGAGATGAAAGTCGGTGTCGAAGCCGACGTAGGCGGGTGCCTCTTCGTCTTCCAGGTACAACTTGGTCAGCTTGGGGTAGGGCTCCTTGATCAGCTCTGGGGGGGGCTCCTTGAGGTCCTTGCTCAAGATCTGGCGCAGTTGCACGCGGTCCAGCAGCAGGTCGCCGCTGCTTGCGGTGCTGTCATCCCACAAGGCTTCGGCAACAAACAGCAGGCGGCCACCGGCACGGGTCCAGTTCATCAACTGGTCGACCTGCCGGGGCGTCATGTTCGTCCGTTCGCCCAGCAGCAACAGGGTGTGCTGATGAGGTTCGAGGTCAGGCAGGACGTCCAGGTTGTTGGCGTGCTCGACCTCCAGGCCCTGCTGGCGCAGGAAATGTTCGGCTGCCAGGTAGGGGTTGGCCTGGGCCTCGGGGGAGGGGCCGTAATCGACAGTTTCCTGATAGGGCACCGCGCTCCGGTAGAGGTACATGACCAGTGCCCCCACCAGCGCGACGACAATCAGTATCGCGGCCAGCCATCCTGCGCGGCGGTTCATCGGGAGGCTCCCGTCTCGAACAAGCCGCGCCAGCCGTCGCACAATTGCTGTTGCAGATCCGGGGGCGGAGTGCGATGCCCGTAGGCAACGCTCTGCCAGTGCAGGGTCAGGTTCCTGCTGAACGCCAGCAGGTCTTCGTGCCGGAGCTGTTCGACGCGCTGCAGCACCTGGCCTTCGGTATCGGCCGGTTTCAAGGCGACGCCGAACTGATGATGCAGCCGGCTGAGCAACGCCCGATACAGCAGCCCCAGGGCGTCACGGGGATCAGTGCTCCATAACTGCTCGACGCGGGTCGCCACATCGTCTGGCAGGCTCTCTTCGCGAATATCCAGGCCGAACATCCGGGGCGGTGCCGGTCGTTCCACGGCCGGCCGTTTTATCGGTTGGCGTCGACCCAGGGCCTGGAAGTTTTCACGATAGCGCCAGACCAGCCAGGCAATCGCCCCTGCCAGAGCGGCCCAGAGCAGGACCTGGATCAGTGCGGCGGCCGCTTCGTAGTGCTGGCGACCCAACCATTGGAGCAAGGCCTTGAACCAGCCCGGCGTTTCCTTGGCTTCGGTGGGTTCGGTGGTGTCCTCGCCGAAACGATAGCGGGTGACCGTTTGCGGGTTCTTGAACGGTGGGGCTTCGAGGATCGCCTTGATGCTGTCTCTGGAGGCCTCGCTGGTGAGGGGCTGGTTGAGCAACCGCGGGCTGTCGGGGGCGATGCTGTCTTCGTCGGCCCAGGCCGGGGGCGCCGGCGGCAGCAGGAGCAGCGCCAGCAGCATCAGCACAGGGACTGCGCTGCTCAGGCGCTGGCGCAGTCTCCGGAACACCAGTTCGATGTCCCAGGCCTCGAGGATCGTGCGCCGGTTCAGGTAGAGGCTGAAACCGCAGGCGACGTACACCGGCTCCCAGACGATCAGCAGCAGGGGATACAGGACGTTGACCAGGTGCTCGAACCACAACCAGTCGTGCTCGGTCGTCGTGACCAGCTTCTGCCAATCCCAGTCCAGTTCGACCTGTTGCGGTACGAACAGATAGAACAGGGCCATCAGGCCGAACCACAGGACGGTTTCCAGGTGCATGCCGATCACGGTCAGCCACCGCGCCGCGCGTCCGTTGCGTTGCTGTAGTACTTGCAGGCGCAGCGCTCGCGCATTCCCGGCGAGTCCTTCGAGTTGCACCACCGGCATCAGGAAGCTGCGACTCAGGCTCAGTCGCCGCCAGGTCAGGCTGGCGAACAACTGCGGCTTGAGCAATGCCGGCCACTGGCGCAGGGCCTGCTTCAGGGTTGGCGTTTCGCCAAACAGCGCCTTGGACAGAATGTGCAGTGGTAAGCGGTCGAAGGCCGGTTTCAACCACCAGAACACCAACAAGACCAGGGATGGTGAGTCCCATAACAGCAGGCACAGCAGCGTGTAGATCGGCAGGGTGATAATGGCCCAGCTGGTCATCAGCAGCCGTCGGTGCTGCTGGCTCATCAACACGCCCAGGTCCATGGCTTCCCAGGCGGTACGCGGACGGATGACGACGGAGGCATCACTCAGCCGCATGGCGTATCCGTCCGGCAAACAGCAGGTAACTGAACACCAGCAGCCACAGCAATGCGCCGACCGTATATTTGACGACGGGTGTCACGGTGCTGGAGGACCAATACGCTTCGATGAACGCGGCGAGAAACAGGAGCAGCATGACCCCGCCGATCATCGACACGCTTTTGCCCGCGGCGAGCCGCAGGGCTTCGCCCCGGGTGAGGCGTCCCGGCGCGATCAATGCCCAACCCAGTTGCAGGCCTGCGGCACCGGCGAGGGTGATCGCGGTGAGTTCGAAGGCGCCATGCCCGATCACGAACGACCAGAACGTGCCTCCGGAACCGATCTGGGTCAGGTGCCCGGCGACCGCGCCGATGGTCAGGCCGTTGAAAAAAAGGAAGAACGCGCTGCCCAGGCCAAACATCATGCCGCTGGCAAACGTCTGAAAAGCGATGCCGATGTTGTGCATGATGTAGTAGCCGAACATGGCCCAGTCTTCGCTGGCCGCCCGTTCGATCGAGCGTCCCAGATGGCCGGCGCTCGGGTCGTACATGCTGCGGATCTGGCTGATCTCTTCGGCATCCAGCACGCTGTAGACGAGGTCCGGAAACAGATAGACCAGCAACCCGATGCCGGCCAGGCTCCCCAGGAACATCAGGCTGGCAGCCAGCACGAACCGCCATTGTTCACGGACCAGCCGGGGAAAACCGGCCAGGATGAACGCTGAAAGGCTGGCCGATGGCCGGCTGCGGTCACGGTAGAGCTGCTGGTGACCGCGCAGCGCAAGCTGTTGCAGGGCGTCGACCAGCAGGCTGCTGTAGCCCCGCGCCTGGGCCAATGCCAGATGCTGGCAGAGCCGACGGTAGGCCTGGGGAAAATCGCTGCACTGGGGCACATTGCGGCTGCGCTCCAGCTGATCGAGCTGCCGGGACAGCTGTTCCCATTCCCCTTGGTGACGGCTCTCGAACAGGCTTTGCTTCATGTCGGCCCCAGCAGGCCGCGGGCGATGCCATTGAGCTCGGCCACGGCTCGCGGTGGCTGGACGTTCAGTGGTGCCGCCAGGATGGCCGCCAGTTCGTTGACCCTGGCCTGGGAAAGTTCGGCCTGACGCTCAGCGAAACCCAGCACCGCGCGTTGCTCGTTCAGGCTCAGGGCAAAGGGCGGGCGTACCGGCAGTGCCGATGGCAAGGCAGGGCGCTTGACCGGTTGCTCGCGATACACCACCAGCGTGCCGGCCGCCAGGTCGCCCAGGCGTTTGAACGCCGGATGCTGCAGACAACTGATCGCCCCGAAGGTGTAGCCGAAGGGCAGCATGTCGACGAAACGCAGCAGGTTGCGGATCAGCGAAGCGGACCAGCCGATGGGACGGCCGTCGTCCTGGACCACCCGCAATCCCATCATTTGCTTGCCGGGAGAGCACCCCTGGTGCAGTACCTCGAACAGCACCATGTACCACCAGCTGACGACGAACAGCAGGATGGAACCGAGGCCGATACCCAGGTCACCGAAAAATGCGAGGATGCCGAACAGAAAGCCCAGGATCAGCCCCCGTATCCCCAGGTCGATGGCAAAAGCCAGAGCGCGGGGCATCAACCCCGCCGGGCGCAGTGGCAGGTCGATGCCTTCGGGCGTCTCGACCTGATACCGCGTGTCCAGTGGCGGGGGCAGCGTCGCGGTCCTTTGCAGTGCTGGAGTCTCGAGCATGGGCAACCTGAGTGATGGGCCGGTTCGAACATTCAATCCCGGCAGATGCTAGCAGCCTTCGTGCGGGCAAACGATACAACTGTGTATGTCATTTTATGGATCGTGACGTGATTCAATCCGTCGACCCCTGGCCGAAGCCGGGTGGGACCCCCTAGACTTCGTCAGTCTTTTGCTCAGGAACAGCCCGTGACCTCCATCTTCTGGTACGACTACGAAACCACCGGCATCGATCCCCGTTGCGACCGGCCCTTGCAGGTGGCGGGCATCCGTACCGATTTCGAGCTCAATGAAATCGACGAACCGGTGAACCTGTATTGCCGGCCGAGCGATGACATCCTGCCCCATCCTGCGGCTTGTGCGATTACAGGCATTACCCCGGCCTGCCTGGCTGAAAAAGGCCTGAGCGAAGCCGATTTCATGACCCGCGTCCACCTGCAACTGGCCGCGCCCGGTACCTGCGGCGCCGGGTACAACACCCTGCGTTTCGACGATGAAATGACCCGCTACAGCCTTTATCGGAATTTTTTCGACCCGTATGCGCGGGAATGGCAGGGTGGCAACAGCCGCTGGGACTTGATCGACCTGGTCCGTGCGGCTTACGCGCTGCGCCCCGATGGTATTGCCTGGCCGCAAGAGGATGGCCGGGTCACTCTCAAGCTCGAGCGCCTGACCGCCGCCAATGGCATCGACCATGGTCAGGCTCACGATGCGTTGTCGGACGTGCGCGCTACGATTGCCCTGGCACGCCTCATCCGCCAGAAGCAGCCCAGGCTCTACGACTGGCTGTTCCAGTTGCGCAGCAAGCAGAAAGTGATGGACCAGATCCGTCTGTTGCAGCCAATGGTGCATGTGTCCGGGCGTTTCTCGGCAGCTCGAAACTACATTGGCGTGGTTTTGCCACTGGCCTGGCATCCGAAGAACCGCAATGCGCTGATTGTCTGCGACCTGCACCTCGATCACCAGGGGTTGCTGGACCATGACGCGGACATCTTGCGGCAACGTCTGTATACCCGCCGCGACGAACTGCTCGAGGGAGAGTTGCCCGTGCCTCTCAAACTCATTCATATCAACAAATGTCCGGTGGTCGCGCCGCTATCGGTGCTGCGTGCCGAGGATCGGCAGCGGCTGCAATTGGACATGGATGGACTGCAGCAACGGGCGTTGCAGCTAAGTAATGCCCAGCAAGTTTGGCAGGATAAACTTCAGGCTATTTATGGTCGCGAGGATTTCACTGCCAGCGAGGACCCCGAGCAACAGTTATACACAGGCTTCCTCGGTGATCGCGATCGCCGTTTATGTGAACAAGTGCGCATGGCGGACCCGGCTGATTTGGCGCAAGAGCACTGGCCTTTCGATGATGAACGTTTGCCGGAATTATTGTTCCGATATCGCGCACGTAACTTCCCAGACACCTTGAATCCCGAAGAGCAGGGGCGCTGGAGGCTGTTCTGTCAGCAACGCCTGTCATCACCGCAATGGGGGGCGCCCAATACCCTGGAAAGTTTTGATGAGGCAATGGGCGAATGGCTGGCGCTTTCCACGCCATTGCAGCGGGAGGTGCTCACGCAGTGGCAAGGTTACAGCCAGCAACTGCGCAAACGTTTAAGCCTTTGAGCGGCGGTGAATGAAGAAACCGCAGGCATGAAAAACGCCAGCATATAGCTGGCGTTTTTTTGTGCGTAGAGAACGCTGAAACCCGACGAGGCTTAGCCCAGCAGGGTTGCCCAGCCTTCAACGACGTCGCCGCCCCACTTGGCTTTCCACTCTTTGAGAGTCTTGTGGTTGCCACCTTTGGTTTCGATGACTTCGCCGTTGTGCGGGTTTTTGTATTGCTTAACTTTGCGAGCGCGTTTGGTGCCGGTAGTTTTCACGGCGCCACCACGAGGTGCTTTACCCGATTTGGCTTCTGGATCCAGCAGGGCAGTGATATCGCGCAGGGATTTGGAGTATTCACCCATCAGAGTGCGCAGTTTGCCTTCGAATTCCAATTCTTTTTGCAGTTTATCGTCTTTGGACAGGTCGGCCAGACGCTGTTGCAGTTCTTCAATGGCTTGTTTTGTAGCGTTGTATTCAGTGATCAAGGACATGGGGACTACCTTATGTAGGGCACTGCGGACAAGGAGACAGTGTGGCAATAGTAATCAGACAGTTTCATCAAGTAAACATTTAAGCAGGCTTTTATTTAATTACTTAGTGTCAGGCCACAAAAAATGGCCTTGCAGTTAAATACCCTTACGGGCTTTCACATCCGTTCACAATATAAGCCCTGTCCCCGGACCCGCCCCGCTCGCTGTCCGTAGGGGCTCGTCCTGTCATCAATACTGCAGTTTTGCTGCGCAATGGCTAGAATGGCCGCCTTTGCGAAGTTCTGGAGTTCTCTAATGCGCACTTTTCGGCTGGTGATTGCTTGCCCGGACCGCGTCGGTATCGTTGCTAAAGTCAGTAACTTTCTGGCGTCCCATAACGGTTGGATCACTGAAGCAAGCCATCACTCGGACAATCAGAGCGGCTGGTTTTTCATGCGTCACGAGATCCGTGCGGACTCGCTACCCTTTGGCATCGAAGCGTTTCGCGAGGCTTTCGCGCCGATCGCCGAAGAGTTTGCGATGGACTGGCGCATCACTGATACCGCGCAGAAAAAACGCGTGGTGCTGATGGCCAGCCGTGAGTCCCATTGCCTGGCAGACCTGTTGCACCGCTGGCACAGCGATGAGCTCGACTGCGACATCGCCTGCGTGATTTCCAACCATGACGACTTGCGCAGCATGGTGGAGTGGCACGGCATTCCGTACTACCACGTACCGGTCAACCCGCAGGACAAGCAGCCGGCCTTCGCTGAAGTCTCGCGGCTGGTCAAGCAGCACGACGCCGAAGTGGTGGTCCTCGCCCGTTACATGCAGATACTGCCGCCGGCCTTGTGCAGCGAATACGCTCATAAGGTGATCAACATCCACCACAGCTTCCTGCCGTCGTTCGTCGGTGCCAAGCCATACCACCAGGCTTCGATGCGGGGTGTGAAGCTGATCGGCGCCACTTGCCACTACGTGACTGAAGAGCTTGACGCCGGCCCGATCATCGAACAGGACGTGGTACGCGTCAGCCACAGCGACAGCATCGAAGACATGGTGCGTTTCGGCCGTGACGTGGAGAAAATGGTGCTGGCTCGAGGCTTGCGTTATCACCTCGAAGACCGTGTGCTGGTGCACGGCAACAAGACTGTGGTGTTCTGACCTCCGGGCCTGCCGGGCAACCGGCTGGAATATGTCACAACCCGGTGGGAGCCGAGCTTGCTCGCGATGGTGGTATGTCAGTCGACCAAGATGTTGCTGGTCCGCCGCCATCGCGAGCAAGCTCGGCTCCCACAGTGGATGCCGCTTGATCTTTAACTGACGGGCATTAGCCTGTCGGGCTCTTATGAGGCACGCCATGACCGATCCACTGGACAAAGCCACCTCCAAAGCCCCAGCCACCCTCGGTGAGGGCTGTCTGAGCCGCTACGATCCCGAAGAACTGGGCCCGGAGGACGGCACAGAGTTTCCCGACGCCGCCGAACTGTGGAAACAGACCCATCCCCAGGACGATCCCGATTAGGCTTCGACCGCTTCAAGCCTGTCTCGGCTTCATCAGCTTCCTGATCAACGGACGCCCGACCATCAGGAAGAATACCGGCCCGCCAGCTACCAGATAAAAGTAATAGGTCACCGCCCGCCAGATCAGAATCGCCGCCGCTGCGGTGGACTTGCCAACCATAGGCGCCAACAATGCGGCCGAGGTCACCTCAGCCGCCCCGGCGCCGCCGGGCAGAAGACTGAATTGTCCCGCGCTGAGGGACAGCATCTGGACCAGGAAACTCCAGGCCCATTGCAGATCCGCTCCCAGTCCTTTCAGCGCCAGGTACAGCACGCTATAACGCAGGGCCCAATGCAGGCACGTCAGGCCGAAGACCTGGAAGAGTGTCTGTCGTGGCAGCTTCAGCGTCGTGGTAAACGCCGCCAGAAAATTCAGGATCTTGCGCCCCCAGCGGCGCCGGGTAGTGGCTTTCACGCGCAGGTGTCGCAGCAGCCTGGCGCCCAGCAGGATCAGCCGGCGATGGTAGCGAGCCACCAGGGCACAGCCGATCAGCCCGCCAAACAGCGATAACGCGCTCAGTGCCAGCATCCATTCCATGCGCTGGCTGAGATTCTGGAACAGCGCATACAGCAGGATGCCCACCAGGGCGCAGAGGAAGAACAGCAGGTCGCTCAACTGATCCATGGCGAACACCGCGCTGGCGTGGGCCGGGCGCACGCCGTTGCGGGCCAGCAGGGCCATCAGCGTCAACGGCCCGCCGCTGCCGCCGGGTGTGGCGCACATGGCGAACTCGGTGGACATCACCACGCCGATGCTCTTGAGTCCGCCGATGCATCCACGTTGCTCCCCCAGCAGCAGGCGCAGGCGCACGGAGTTCAGCGCCCAGCACAGCCCGATCATGCACAGCATGCTCAATAGCAGAGTCATGGGAAAGCGCTGTACCCGTGACCACATTTCCCCGCCACCTACCAGCAGCGGCACCAACAACGCCGTGAGCAGCGCCGCAGCCAGCCAGAGCGCCCGTTTCATGCGGCGCGGCTGAGCCGCAGGCCCTGGCCGGCCAGCCACCCGGACTTGGTCATCGGTGCGCGGCCGTCGTCGAGCAGGCGCTCAAGGGTCCGCAACCAATAGTCCCGGGAAAACCGATGGCGCATGTCTACCGGATGCAAGCCCAGGCGAATCACCTGTTCCTTTCGCCAGCGTTGTTCGCGTTGATCGTTGATGACCTTCGACAAGCCACGGCGCCAGGCGCTGCGGGCGCTCCAGACCAGCCCCGGGGCGTCGATGGGGGCGAAATCCGGCAGGCGATAAAGGTGCTGGGTATCGCTGGTATAGCTCAAGGGCAACTGGCACAAGGCCCGGCGGGTACCTTCGCTCATCAGCCAGGCCGGGGCTACGAAGCCTTCCAGCGGCCACTGGTAACGTTCAAAGGTTTCGATACCGGCGCGCAGGCGGGCGAGAGCAGCATCTTCGGTCAACTGGTAGAACTCGCCTTCATGGGTGTAGACCCGGCGCATGAACCAATCCCGGGGATGGAGGGGAGGGGGGGCGTCGTCACAATGGTAATAGCCGTGGAGCACCAACTCGTCGCCGCGCTCGACCCGGCTGTCGAGCAGGCGCCGGAAGCCGGGGTGATCGTCCAGCGCGTTGGTGTGATGGAAGTCCGGCACTACTAGCCAGGTCATCGGTACATGACCGAGGGCGTCGACGGCTTCGACGAAGGGCTGGTAGTCGGGCCAGGTTTGCGGTGCCACGTCGTGCAGCACCAGTAAAACGCTGGGCGAGTGATTCATTGGCACGCACCTCGTCTCAAGCATTGGCCTGTAGCGGCATCTGTTCACCTAGCACGGCGTAATAATGCCCCAGCAGGCTGTTGACCACCGAGTCCCAGGCATACTGGCGCTCCACATGACGACGGGCCAGCAGGCCGCGGCGCTGGCAACCTTCAGAGAAGAGCTGTCGCACGGCATTGGCCATGGCCTGTGGATTGTTCGGCGTGCACAGCAGACCGCAGTCTTCGTGGACGATCTCGGTGAACGCGCCGGCCGCGACCGCCACTACCGGAATGCCGCTGGCCATCGCTTCGAGGATCACCAGGCCGAAGGTTTCCTGATCGCCCGCATGCAGCAAGGCGTCGGCGCTGGCCATCAAGCGGGCGACTTGCGGCGCCGGGCGGAACGCATCGATCACGGTGACATTGTCCGGCACGATGGCGGGCATTGACGAGCCCACCAGCAGCAGGTGGTAGCGCTCGCCCAAGCGCTTCATGCATTTGAGCAACACCGGCAGATTCTTTTCCTTGGAACCACGTCCGGCGAAGATCAACAGGCGTGTGTTTTCAGCAATGCCAAGCTCGGCGCGCAATTCCGGGTCGCGGGCACCGGGGTTGAACATCTGCAGGTCCACGCCCAAAGGCTGCACATGGACGTTGCGCACACCCAATCCGGCCAGCTTGTCGGCCATGACCTGGCTCGGTGCCAGGACCCGGTCGAAGTTGCCGTACAACTTGCTGACGTAGGCTTCGATGTTGGGGGTGAACCAATTGCCCATACGATTGCTCACCAGCAAGGGCAGGTCGGAGTGATAGAACCCGATCACGGGTACGTCCAGCTGGCGCCGGGCGTCCAGTGCGGCCCAGGCGGTGAGGTAGGGATCGCCGACTTCTATCAGATCCGGTTGCAGATCGCGCAGGGCGTTGCGCCAGGGTGCGAGGCGAAGTGGGAAGCGGTAGCCCTTGCCGAAGGGCAGAGCAGGGGCAGGCACCTTGTAGATCCCGTCCTGCTCGCTCAAATGCGCGCCGGGAATCAGCAGACTGTGACGGATACCGGGCCGATCCCCCAGACGACGGTGCTTGGCATCCAGATAAGTGCGCACGCCTCCGCTGGCAGGGGCGTAGAACATGGTTATGTCCGCTATATGCACGATGAACATCCCTCCGGTCTGTGTTCTCCTGAGTTGACCTTCCTGAAGAATAGATGTTCGGTTGGGTTGTGGTGGGGTGGAGGCAGTGGAATGTTACTTGCCTGATCGGCCTTCAACGCGGGCAGGCCCGCTCCCACAGGGGATTGGGGCGGGCCGGAGCGTGTGTGTGTCCACGGTAAATCCAGGGTGGGAGCGAGCCTGCTCGCGATGGCGGCTTCGCATCCGGCATCACTTCAAACTGACCCACCGCTTTCGCGAGCAAGCCCGCTCCCTCAGGGGATTGGGGGCGGCCGCAGCAGCCTTTTAGTGCGTTAGATACGGAAACTGCCTACCAACTGTTTGAGCCGCGCCGCCTGCCGCTCAAGATCGGAGCATGCGCGCAAGGTGGATTGCAGGTTTTCCACGCCTTCCTGGTTCAAGGTGTTGATCTCGGTGATGTCCACGTTGATCGACTCCACCACGGCCGTTTGTTCCTCCGTGGCCGTGGCCACCGACTGGTTCATGCCGTCGATTTCACCTATGCGCTGGGTCACGCTGTTCAGCCGTTCTCCGGCCTGGTTGGCGATCTCCACGCTCTCCTGACTGTGACGCTGGCTGTCATTCATGGTCGTGACCGACGCCCTCGCGCCGACCTGCAATTCCTCGATCATGGTCTGCACCTGTTGCGCCGATTCCTGGGTGCGATGGGCCAGGTTGCGCACCTCATCGGCCACTACGGCAAATCCGCGCCCGGCCTCACCTGCCCGGGCTGCTTCGATCGCGGCGTTGAGGGCCAGCAGGTTGGTTTGCTGGGAAATGCTGGTGATCACTTCCAGGATCTGGCCGATGTTCACGGTTTTGCTGTTCAGCGATTCGATGTTGCTGCTTGAGGTACTCAGCAGATCGGACAGCCGGTTCATTGCGGCAATGCTGCGGTCCACCACTTGCTGGCCGTCTTCCGCCAGGCCTCGGGCATCGCTGGCTTGATGGGAGGCCTGGGCCGCATTGCGGGCGATTTCCTGGGCTGCGGCACCCAATTGGTTGATGGCTGCGGCGACGCTGTTGGTTCGGCTGGACTGTTCGTCGGAGTTGACCATCGACGAGTTCGAAGCGCTCACCACGCGCAAGGCGACTTCGTTGACATGCTCGGTGGCGGAAGACACTTCCCGGATCGATCCATGGATCCGCTCTACGAAGCGATTGAATGCGGTGCCCAGGATGCCGAATTCGTCCTGGTTCTGGATCGTCAGGCGTTTGGTCAGGTCGCCCTCGCCGTCGGCGATGTCCTCCATGGCCCGGGTCATGACATGCAATGGCTGGATCAGGAGACGAATCAGCATGCTCAGCAGCGCGATGATGAAGACCACGGCAATGACGGTGGCGATCACCGCCGAGGTTCGGAAATTGCTGAGCATCGAGTAGGCCTGATCCTTGTCGACCGACACACCAACGTACCAATTCACCGAGGGCAAGCCCTTGATCGGGGTAAAGGTGACGATGCGCGTATGGCCGTCGACCTCGACTTCGCTGATCTGGTCGCTGATCTTCGGCGTGTTGTGTGGATAGGCATCGTTCAGGGTCTTCATGACCAGGGCTTTGTCGGGGTGTACCAGGATCTTGCCGTCGGCGCTGACCAGGTAGGCGTAGCCCATGCCGTCGAAATCCACGGTCTTGAGGTTATCGATGATGGTTTGCAGGCTAAGGTCGCCACCTACCACGCCGACACTTTGCCCATTGTTTCTGGATGCGCTGGCGATGGATATGATCAGTCCGCCGCTGGCGGCATCGATGTAGGGTTCGGTCAGGGTAGCGGTGCCGCTGCTTTCGGCGCCTTTGTACCAGGGACGTACCCGGGGATCGAAGCCATCGGGCATCTTCGCGTCGGGGCGTATGATGAAGCTGCCCTTGGCATCGCCCAGGTAGGATGCCATGAAGGTGGAGGTCAGAGCTTTCTGTTCCAGCAGACGGGTGACGCTGGCCTGATCTGGAGTGGCGGCGATGTTCTGGGCCAGGTTTTCGATCAGCAGAATACGGCCGCTCAGCCAGGTCTGAATGTTGCTCGCCGTGACGTCGCTCATTTCATGCAGGTAGCTGTCCAGGTCGTCGCGAATGGCGTTGCGTTGCAGGTAATCGTTGTAGGCGGTGAATGAAGCGAAGGCTGCTATGACAATCAGAGCGGCGGCAATCAGGATTTTGTGGCTGAAACGCAGGTTTTTGTTCATGGTTCGGGGTTCCGCGGAGTCTTATAGCTCTGGGCGTGCTTTTATATGAAAAGTTCGAAAAAAGGCGCCGTATTGAAAGTTCTGATATTTCCTTCCCTCCCTGGGGAATTATCCGACCGTGTTTTCAGTGAAGTCTGTTGCTTTTTATATCGGCCATACTCGATCAAAAATTAATCACAGGTGACCACATGCCTGACTCTCTGCAACTCGTTATCGGGGCCGACCTCGCCGGCCAGCCCATTGAGCAGGCCATGCGCCTGGCGAACCGTCATGGCCTGATAGCAGGCGCCACGGGAACCGGCAAGACCGTCACTCTGCAGCGCCTGGCCGAAGCCTTCAGCGATGCCGGCGTGGCGGTGTTCGCGGCGGACATCAAGGGCGACCTGTGTGGACTCGGCGCCGCCGGAAACCCCCAGGGCAAAGTCGCCGAGCGTATTGCCGGCATGCCTTGGCTCAAGCATGAGCCTCGGGCCTATCCGGTGACCCTGTGGGACGTTCACGGCCAGTCCGGTCATCCGTTGCGCACCACCCTGAGCGAGATGGGGCCGTTGCTGCTCGGCAGCCTGCTGGAGCTGACTGACAGCCAGCAGGCGGCGCTATACGCCGCGTTCAAGGTGGCGGATCGGGAAGGCCTGCTATTGCTGGATCTCAAGGATCTGAAGGCCCTGCTCAACCACCTCAAGGACAACCCGGCGCTATTGGGGGACGATGCGGCCCTGATGACCACCGGTTCCAGCCAGGCGCTGTTGCGGCGCTTGTCCACCCTGGAACAGCAGGGGGGCGATGCTTTGTTCGGCGAACCGGCCTTGCAGCTCGAAGACATCCTGCAGCCGGACAGCGACGGTCGCGGCCGCATTCACTTGCTGGACGCCAGTCGTCTGGTCCACGAATCGCCCAAGGTCTACGCGACGTTCCTGCTGTGGCTGCTGGCCGAGCTGTTCGAGCAATTGCCCGAACGTGGTGATGCGGACAAACCGTTGCTGGCGCTGTTCTTCGATGAGGCGCATCTGCTGTTCGCCGGTACGCCGAAGGCGTTGCAGGAGCGGTTGGAGCAAGTGGTGCGCCTGATCCGCTCCAAAGGCGTCGGGGTCTACTTTGTCACGCAATCGCCGGGCGACTTGCCAGACGACGTCCTGGCACAGTTGGGATTGCGCATCCAGCATGGCCTGCGGGCCTTTACCACCAAGGAGCAGAAGTCCCTGCGGGCGGTGGCGGACGGCTTCCGTCCGAACCCGCAGTTCGATGCCTTGACGGTGCTTACCGAGCTGGGCATCGGCGAGGCCCTGGTGGGCACCTTGCAGGAAAAAGGTACGCCGGAGATGGTCCGGCGCGTGTTGGTGGCGCCACCGCAATCGCGTATCGGGCCGCTGACCGAGGCCGAGCGCGCCGGATTGATCGCCCGTTCGCCGTTGCAGGGGCGCTACGATAAACCCATAGATCGCGAATCGGCCTATGAAGTGCTGATGGGACGCAAGGGCCTGGAGCCGCAGACCGAGGTGGTGTCAGGCAAACCGGCGGCCGGGGAGCCGAGCTTTACCGAAAAGGCCGGGGAGTCTCTCGGCACGGCGGCGGGCCAGGCATTGAAATCGGCGATGCGCCAGGCGGCCAATCAATTGGGGCGGCAGTTGGTGCGGGGGTTGATGGGGTCGTTGCTGGGAGGCAACAAGCGGCGGTAGCTCAAGAACCGAGTCGCTTCCTTCGCGAGCAAGCCCGCTCCCACAATGACCGCATTCTTCCTGACGAAACTCGGTAAGTTGTGGGAGCGGGCTTGCTCGCGAAGAGGGCCTTATATCCAACAGAGATACTCAGGTCAGGGCTTGGCCCTGGCATGGGCCGCCAACCGCTCCAGCGCTGCCCGCAGGCTCGGGTCGCTGATGCCGTCCGCGGTGGCCTGGATGGTTTCGGCGGCGTCGGTGGACAGGTCCAGGGTATGCCCCTTGGCCCCGACCTGTACGGTGGGTGGCTGTACCTTGAAGAGAATCCGCGTCAGGCTGGCAAACTCTTCGAACGCCTGCAATTGACGCAACAGGCGCTTCTGCTGGTAGCGCAGGCGCGTGGCCCAATGGCCATCCGTAACGATCAACAGCAAGCTGCCTTCGCGCCAGGACGCCACGTGGCAGTGTTCGCGCGCGGCGGGTTGCAACTGGCTGTCCAGCAGGCGTTGCAGATGACCCAGGCGCTTGGCGTGGCCGAAGATGGCTTTCAGCGGTTTGGCTTCGCGCAACAGAACGGCTGGAGCCTTGGCTGGGAGGGGGCGGAAGGCCATGAACGAATACCGCGAGTGACAGAGGCGCCATGGTAGCAGAAAGCGCCGGGTAAGCCTCGACCCTGCCGGTCGATAGCCGTTTGCTGACACAAACAGAGGGAACTTATGCGCTTTGTGGGTTGATCTTCGCGTAAAAGCCCTTATTTTAGGAAGGCCCCGTCACAGCGCTGTGCCAGCATCGTGGAATAACGCCACTTTCCTCACCATCGTTTCCGGGTAGAATGCTCGTTCGCATGCGGCCATGAGGGCTGCACGGGCGACTCACGGGGCCGCCCTCCATCCCTTTAGTGTGGAAGATCCTGCCGATATGTTTGCGCCTTTGTTAAAGAAACTCTTTGGAAGCAAGAACGAGCGTGAAGTCAAGCGCATGCTCAAGACGGTACAGATCGTCAATGCCTTCGAAGAGCAAATGGTGGCCCTTTCGGACGATCAGTTACGCGCCAAGACTGCCGAATTCAAGGACCGCATCGCCAAGGGGGAAACCCTCGACCAGCTCCTGCCCGAAGCCTTTGCGGTGGCCCGCGAAGCCGGCAAGCGGGTCATGGGCATGCGCCACTTCGACGTCCAGTTGATCGGCGGCATGACCTTGCACGAAGGCAAGATTGCCGAAATGCGCACTGGTGAAGGCAAGACCCTGGTGGCGACCCTGGGCGTCTACCTCAACGCGCTGTCCGGCAAGGGCGTGCACGTGGTGACGGTCAACGACTACCTGGCCCGCCGCGACGCCAACTGGATGCGCCCGCTGTATGAATTCCTCGGGCTGACCGTCGGCGTGGTCACGCCGTTCCAGCCGCCGGAAGAGAAGCGTGCCGCCTATGCTGCCGACATCACCTACGGCACCAACAACGAATTCGGTTTCGACTACCTGCGCGACAACATGGCATTCAGCCTGGAAGAAAAATTCCAGCGTGAGCTCAATTTCGCGGTCATCGACGAAGTCGACTCCATCCTCATCGACGAAGCCCGTACCCCGCTGATCATTTCCGGTCAGGCCGAGGACAGCTCCAAGCTGTACATGGAGATCAACAAACTGATCCCGCAGCTTAAGCTGCACGTCGAGGAAGTCGAAGGCGAAGTGACCCAGGAGGGTCACTTCACCGTTGACGAGAAGACCCGTCAGGTCGAACTCAACGAAGCCGGCCACCAATACATCGAGGAAGTGCTGACCCGCGTCGGCCTGCTGGCCGAAGGCGAAAGCCTGTATTCGGCTCATAACCTGGGCCTGCTGACCCACGTCTATGCCGGTCTGCGTGCCCATAAGCTCTTCCATCGCAACGTCGAATACATTGTGCAGGACGGCCAGGTCGTGCTGGTCGACGAGCACACCGGTCGTACCATGCCGGGCCGTCGCCTGTCCGAAGGCCTGCACCAGGCCATCGAAGCCAAGGAAGGCCTGAACATCCAGGCCGAGAGCCAGACACTGGCCTCGACCACCTTCCAGAACTACTTCCGCCTGTACAACAAGCTGTCCGGCATGACCGGTACCGCCGACACCGAAGCGTTCGAGTTCCACCAGATCTATGGTCTGCAAGTGGTGGTGATCCCGACGAACAAGCCGCTGGCGCGTAAAGACTACAACGACCTGGTGTTCCTGACCGCCGAAGAGAAGTACGCGGCGATCATCAACGACATCAAGGACGGCATGGCCCAGGGGCGTCCGATCCTGGTGGGTACCGCCACCATCGAAACCTCCGAGCACATGTCCGCATTGCTCAACAAGGAAGGTATCGAGCACAAGGTTCTCAACGCCAAGTTCCACGAGAAGGAAGCCGAGATCATCGCCCAGGCCGGTCGCCCGGGGGCGCTGACCATCGCCACCAACATGGCCGGGCGTGGTACCGACATCCTGCTGGGCGGCAACTGGGAAGTGGAAGTTGCTTCCCTGGACAACCCGACACCTGAGCAGATCGCGCAGATCAAGGCCGACTGGCAGAAGCGTCACCAGCAGGTGCTTGAGTCCGGTGGTCTGCAGGTGATCGCTTCCGAGCGTCATGAGTCGCGCCGTATCGACAACCAGTTGCGTGGCCGTGCCGGTCGCCAGGGTGACGCCGGTTCCAGCCGCTTCTACCTGTCCCTGGAAGACAGCCTGATGCGTATCTTCGCCTCTGACCGGGTGAAAAACTTCATGAAGGCCCTGGGCATGCAGCCAGGCGAAGCAATCGAACACCGCATGGTGACGAACGCCATCGAGAAGGCCCAGCGCAAGGTCGAGGGGCGCAACTTCGATATCCGCAAGCAATTGCTCGAGTTCGACGACGTCAACAACGAACAGCGTAAAGTGATCTATCACATGCGTAACAGTTTGTTGGCTGCCGACAACATCGGCGACACCATCGCCGACTTCCGCCAGGAAGTGCTCGATGCAACCGTCAGCTCCCATATTCCACCGCAGTCGCTGCCGGAGCAGTGGGACATCGCGGGCCTGGAAGCTGCATTGCGCAGCGACTTTGGCGTGTCGTTGCCGATCCAGCAATGGCTCGACGAAGACGACCACCTGTACGAAGAAACCCTGCGCGAGAAACTGCTGGCCGAACTGATTGCCGCGTACAACGAGAAGGAAGATCAGGCCGGTGCCGAAGCGCTGCGCTCCTTCGAGAAGCAGATCGTGCTGCGGGTACTGGACGACCTGTGGAAAGACCACCTGTCGACCATGGATCACCTGCGTCACGGTATCCATTTGCGCGGTTACGCCCAGAAGAACCCGAAGCAGGAATACAAGCGTGAGTCCTTCACCTTGTTCTCCGAGCTGCTGGATTCGATCAAGCGCGACTCGATCCGCGTGCTGTCCCACGTTCAGGTTCGTCGCGAAGACCCGGCCGAAGAGGAAGCCCGACTGCGTCAGGAAGCCGAGGCCCTGGCCGCACGCATGCAGTTCGAACACGCCGAGGCCCCAGGCCTGGAAGTGTCCCAGGCCCAGGAAGAAGGGAGCGATGTGGATGTCGCCCTGGCGACCGCGCCGGTGCGCAACGAGCAGAAGCTGGGCCGTAATGAGCTGTGTTATTGCGGTTCGGGCAAGAAATACAAGCATTGCCACGGGCAGATCCAGTAACGCCCGTCTCAAACGCTGAACGACCCGCGCCGCGACAGGCCACCTCTGTCGCGGCGTTTTGCCATTTGATTCAGACATACATTTATTGAGGAGCGCATTCATGGCTGTTGGTCTTGGTCCGTTGCCAACGTTGCACCCGGTTGCCGGTTTTGAACTCGGTATCGCCTCGGCGGGCATCAAGCGCCCCGGGCGCAAGGACGTGGTGGTCATGCGTTGTGCCGAAGGTTCGACGGTTGCCGGCGTGTTCACCCTCAACGCCTTTTGCGCAGCACCGGTCATCCTGGCCAAGCAACGTGTCCAGGGGGCGGTGCGCTACCTGTTGACCAACACTGGCAATGCCAACGCTGGCACCGGAGCTCCGGGCCTGGCCGCCGCCGAGCGCACCTGCGCCAAGCTGGCCGAGTTGACCGGTGTCGATGCCGCCCAGGTGCTGCCGTACTCCACAGGGGTGATCGGTGAGCCGCTGCCGGTCGAGAAGATCGAAGGGGCGCTGCAGGCCGCCCTCGATGATCTGTCGGAAAACAACTGGGCCGCCGCCGCCACCGGCATCATGACCACCGACACCCTGCCCAAGGGCGCGAGCCGTCAGTTCCAGCACGACGGCGTGACGGTCACTGTCACCGGCATCAGCAAGGGCGCCGGCATGATCCGGCCGAACATGGCGACCATGCTCGGCTACATCGCGACTGACGCCAAAGTTTCCCGCCAGGTGCTGCAGGACCTGATGCTCGACGGCGCCAACAAATCGTTCAACCGCATCACCATCGACGGCGATACGTCGACCAACGACTGCTGCATGCTGATCGCCACCGGCAAGGCCAACCTTCCGGAAATCACCGAAGCCAGCGGCCCGCTCTTTGCGGCCCTGAAGCAGGCGGTGTTCGAGGTGTGCATGGAAGTGGCCCAGGCCATCGTCCGTGACGGCGAAGGTGCGACCAAGTTCGTGACCGTGCAGGTCAACGGTGGCGGCAATCATCAGGAGTGCCTGGATGTCGGCTACACCGTGGCGCACTCGCCGCTGATCAAGACCGCGCTGTTCGCCTCGGACCCGAACTGGGGCCGGATCCTCGCTGCCGTCGGCCGTGCCGGCGTGCCGGACCTGGACGTGAGCAAGATCGACGTGTTTCTCGGCGAAGTCTGCATCGCAAGCAAAGGCGCCCGCGCCGCAACCTATACCGAAGCCCAAGGGGCGGCGGTGATGCAACAGGAAGAAATCACCATCCGCATCGAACTGGGGCGTGGTGATTGCAGCGAGACGATCTGGACCACCGACCTGTCCCATGAGTATGTGAAGATCAACGCCGAGTACCGGACTTAACAAGGCTTGGGGCCGAGTTGCGCTGTCGCGAGCAGGCTCGCTCCCACAGGGGATTTGTGCTGGAAACAGGCTTATGCCAGCCTGCAGATATCCTTGTGGGAGCGAGCCTGCTCGCGATGGCGTCGGAACAGACCTGTACTATTTCTGAATAACCACAAGAAAGGACTCCAGACATGAGCCTGCACCTGATCATCGGCGACAAGAGAATATCCTCCTGGTCCCTGCGCGCCGCGCTGGCCCTGGACTTGACCGGTGCGAAGTACACCGAAGAGCTGGTCAGGCTCTTTCAACCCGACACCCGGGAGAAACTGCTCAAGTATTCGGCCACCGCCAAGGTCCCGCTGCTCCAGACCGAAAAGGGGGTCATCGCCGACTCCCTGGCGATTGCCGAGTACCTGGCCGAACAGTTTCCCGACGCCGGCCTTTGGCCCAAGGATGTGTTCGCCCGGGCACAGGCGCGTTCGGCTTGTGCGCAAATGCACAGTGGTTTCTTTGCACTGCGCAGCAACATGCCATTTGACCTGGCCCATGACGCGCCGCTGTCGCCCGTACCGGCTGATGTCCAGTTGGAAGTCGAGCGGATGGTGGCGTTGTGGGCTGAGTGCCGTGCCGTGGCGACTGAAGCCGGTCCGTACCTGTTTGGCTCCCTGAGCCTGGCGGACGCGTTTTTTGCGCCGGTCGCCGTGCGCCTGCGTACCTATCAGGTGGAACTGCCAGAGGTCGATGCGGCCTATGTTGAAACCCTTTACCAATGGCCGGCGTTCAAGGCGTGGCAACAGGCCGGTCTGGAGGAAACAGCGCGGTGAAACGAGTACACGTAGCGGCGGCGGTCATTCGTGACGCCGCCGGCAAGATCCTCATCGCCCGGCGTGCCGATACCCAGCACCAGGGTGGCCTTTGGGAATTTCCCGGTGGCAAGGTTGAAGCTGGCGAGTCCGTCGAGACGGCTCTTGCCCGGGAGCTTCATGAGGAGCTGGGGATTATGGTCGACGCCGCTCGGCCGTTGATCAAGGTGCGTCACGATTACCCGGACAAGCAGGTCTTGCTGGATGTCTGGGAAGTCTCGGCGTTCTCCGGCGAACCCCATGGTGCCGAAGGGCAACCGCTGGCCTGGGTCACGGCACGCGATCTTGCCAATCATGAGTTTCCGGCAGCCAACCAGCCGATCGTTGCCGCGGCTCGTTTGCCCGGCGACTACCTGATCACCCCGGAAGGCCTTGAAACACCGGCCCTGTTACGGGGCATGCAAAAGGCTATCGCGGGCGGAATCAAGCTGGTCCAGTTGCGGGCGCCCAATGGCTACGATCCGCAGTACCGTGATCTGGCGGTAGATGCGGTGGGTTTGTGTGCCGGCAAGGCTCAGTTGATGCTCAAGGGACCGTTCGAATGGCTGGGGGACTTTCCTTCCGCCGGTTGGCACGTCACCGCCGCGCAACTGCGCAAGCATGCGGCGGCCGGTCGCCCGTTTGGCAAGGACCGCTGGCTGGCGGCATCCTGCCACAGCGCCGAGGAGCTCTCCCTGGCGCAGCAGATGGATGTGGACTTCGTGACGCTTTCGCCCGTGCAACCAACCCAGACTCACCCCGAGGCCCAGCCATTGGGTTGGGCGGAGGCTGTGCGGCTGATCGAGGGCTTCAACCGGCCGGTGTATCTGTTGGGCGGGGTGGGGCCTGCCGAACGGCAGAAGGCCTGGGAGGCTGGAGCGCAAGGTGTGGCGGGGATTCGGGCGTTCTGGCCAGAGGCTTGATTCTGTGGTGTAAACGCTGACGCCATCGCGAGCAGGCTCGCTCCCACAGGGGATCGCATTCAACCTGCGATCAGCTATGGGAGCGAGCCTGCTCGCGATGGCGTCCTCACAGACGACGGATCACTCCCCAGGCTTGGCCGCCGCCACCCAAAGCACCTCCGCCACCCCCTGGTGCCGGGCAATCAGCCGTGCCGCCACGAACAACAGATCCGATAACCGATTGATATAGGCCAATCCTGGCCCGGCCAGCGGCTCGACGGCGTTCAATTGCTGGCAACGGCGTTCGGCGCCACGGGCCAGGCTACGGCAGACGTGGGCCTGGGCCACCAGAATCGAGCCGCCGGGCAGGATGAAGTTCTCCAGCGGCCCCAGCTCCTCATTCCACAGATCGATCGCCGCTTCCAGTCGCTCGACTTCCTCTGTGGTCAGTGCCTGATAGGCCGGCATCGCCAGTTCTCCGCCGAGGTCGAACAATCGATGCTGACAGGGCGCCAACACTTCGATGATCTCCCTTAGCGCCGGGTATCGGCTCGCCTCATCGGCGAGCCCCGCCAGCAGCAATCCCAGTTGGCTGTTCAGGCTATCGACTTCGCCGATGGCCTCGACCCGCGGGTGGTCCTTAGCCACACGACGACCATCGCCCAACCCGGTTTCACCCTTGTCGCCGGTGCGGGTGTAAATCTTCGACAGGCGAAAGCCCATGCTCAGCGCTCCAGTTGCTTGTGTTCTTGGGGCATCATCGAAATGCCCGCCAGGGGCAGGCGCAAGGTAAAGCAGGTGCCTTGGCCCGGCGCCGACTGCACTTCCATCTGGCCCTTGTGATTGTTGGTGATGATGAAATACGACACCGACAGCCCCAGGCCCGTGCCCTGGCCGATTTCCTTGGTAGTGAAGAAGGGCTCGAAGGTGCGTTTGCGCACGTTCTCGCTCATGCCGATGCCGTTGTCCTCGACCTGGATTTCCGCCCACGGTGGGTTCAGTCGCGTACGCAGGATAATCCGGCCGGGCTCGCTGTCGTCCTGGCGTTGATGGATGGCCTGGGCAGCATTCTTGAGCAGGTTGAGCAGCACCTGCTCCAATTCGTTTGCTGTGCCGGGTACCGGGCCCAGGTTCGGGTCGAACTGACGGATGATCGCCTGGCCCTTGAAATCGAAGCCGATCGCCAGGTCGAAGTCGTTGCCGGCGATCTCCACCGCCTGGTCGATCAGGGCCGGCAGGTCGCAGGGCGCCATTTGTCGGGTGCTGCGACGGCTGAAACTGAGCATGTGGGTAACGATTTTTGCCGCCCGGGTGCCGGCCTGCTGGATGCCATCGAGCAACCGCGGGATGTCCCGGCCCTGGAGGTATTGATTGACCACCTGCAGCTCGATGCCAAGCTGCTCGGCCTGTTCCAGGTTCTTGGGCAGTTCCGGTGACAGGCGTCGACGGATGTTCTGCACGTTGTGCAGGATCGCTCCCAGTGGATTGTTGATCTCATGGGCCATGCCCGCCGCGAGGCCGCCGACCGAGAGCATTTTTTCCGACTGCACCATCATTTCTTCCAGCGACAGGCGCTGGGTGATGTCATCGATCCTGATCACCACCCCGCGCCCGGCGCCCCCCATCAGCGGGTAGAAGGTCAGGGCGTAGTGCCGCGCTTCATCGTCCTTGGTCCAGGTGACGCGTTCGATCTTGGCCACCGTGTGCTGCTCGACCGTTTGCTTGAGCTGCGGCAGGTACGGCTTGAGGGGTTCGAACGCAAGGAAGATCGGCTGGTTCAGGGCCTCGTCCAACCGGGTGCCGGAAAGGGCGCTGGCCTCCTGGTTCCATTGGGTGACGTAGAGCTGCTCGTCGAGGGCGATCAGGGCCGACGGCATGGAGTCGATGATACTGTTGAGATAGTTCTGGAAGCCGGTGAGCTTTTTCTCGATCTTGCTGCGCACCTGGACTTCGAGCTCCAGTTTGCGGTTGGTGTGCCGGGTCTCTTCCGCCAGGCCCTGAGCCTGATCATAGGCCGCCTGGGAGTCGTCCCGGGCACGCTTGAGCTGCTGCTCTCGGGCCTCGATCCGTGACAGCATGGTGTTGAAGGCCTCGGCCAGGCTGCCGATTTCGTCGTGGTTGCCGCGGGCGGCGCGCAGGGAATAATTTTCCTCACGGGTGACCTGGCGTGACAGTTCTTCCAGTTGATGAATCGGCCGGGTGATCAGGCGTTTGATCTGCTGGGCAATGACCAGCCACAGCAGCACGCTGAAAATCAGGATGCCGAGGCTGGCGGTCAGGGTGCCGGTGTAGAACGCCGCTGGAAGTTCACTGCTGGCGACCAGTAGCAGGTGGCCTGGCGCCGTACCGGGGCGGGGAAGGGTAATGACCTGGTTACTGCGAAACTCACCGGCCTGCCAGGCCTGCACGCTACTGAAGTGATCCGGCAGCTTGAGCTTCGCACCCTGTTGCAGTTGCGCCAGGCGCTCGCCCTCGCCGTCATACAGCGCCGCCGCCCGCAGCGGGGCGTAGCTGTTGAGTTCGTCGAGCAGGCGCTTGGCGCTTTGCGGCGATTGCAGGGCATCGGAGATCAGGCTCGGATTGGCGATCAGCCGACCGATGGTCTGCAGGGCCTGGGGGGCCATGCTTTCCTGGGAAATGTAATAGGCGGCGCTGATAAAGGTCAGGTTGGCGACCAGTAACACGGTGGTCAACAACACCAGCAGGGCGGCCAATAGTTTCTGGCCGACTGGCAGGTTTTCAAGGCGCTGGCGCAATGGCATCAGATTCGTCGCTGAAAAGGAACACGAGGCCAGCGTAGCCGCTGCTCAGTCGCTGGGCAATCCGAGGTTGTTCAAGTGACCGATCAGCCGCTGGCGCAGTTGCTCCAGGTGCGGTACCGCCAGCTCGTGCCGCCGGGCGACCTTGCAGGCGTGGCCGAGCAGGTAGCTGATTTCGGTGCGACGCTTGTTGGCGACATCCTGGTGCATCGAGGAATAGTTGGCCGCCGTGGCCTGGATTACCCGTTCGACTTCCGGCTGCAAGTCTTCAGCCGCAGCGGGCTGGCCGCAGCGTTCGAGCAGATCGGTGAGTTCCGCGCACAGCGTTGCCACTTCGCAGCGATGCTCCTGCAAGCCGCCATTCTTGCAGTGATAAAGCACGGTCAGCGGGTTGATCGCGCAGTTGAGCGCCAGTTTTCGCCAGAGCCGGGTGAGGATGTCCGCGCTCCATTCGTGGGGGATGCCGGCGGCGCTCAGGTCGTCCAACCAGAACGGCGCCACGGGATGGGCGGGGTCACCCAGCCAGGTGTAGCCGTGACCGGCGAACACCACGCGCCAGTCACCGTCGCGGAACGCACCTTCGGTGCTGGAGGCGCTGATGCATCGGGCCTGGGGCGCGCGGTTCGCCACCGCGTCCTGGCTGCCGAGGCCATTTTGCAACAGGATCAGTTCCGAGTCGGCGTCCAGGCGATGGGCCACGGAGGCCACCGCCGCTTCCGCGTCATAGGCCTTGCAGGCCAGCAGCAGGCGCCTGATCGGCTCGGGAGCGTCAGCTGTTTCGCCCGGTACCGGGTAGCACTGCGGCTGGCCCTGTTCCACCAATGTCAGGCCTCCGGCGCTCCGATAGTCCTGCAACCGGCCTTCATCGCGCAGCACCAGCCGCACCGGCAGACCGGCCCGAGCCAGGCGCGCGGCCCATAATGTGCCGAGACTGCCGGCCCCCAGGACATGCCAGGTGGTAGGCATCAGCTTTTTACTCGGTTTGGTGCGGGCATCTTGGGGGCTCACAGTATCGGCTGGAAAAGACTCGTTATAATGAGCGCGATTTTAACCACAAGCCAAGCGCGCGCCTTTATCACGGGGGCGCCTTTTTTATTGGAGAACTCTACATGCCTTCATTCGACGTGGTATCCGAACTGGACAAGCACGAAGCCACCAACGCGGTTGAAAACGCCATCAAGGAACTCGACCGTCGTTATGACCTCAAGGGCAAGGGCAGCTTCGAGTTCAAGGAGAAGGACCTGACCGTCAACCTGACCGCCGAAGCCGAGTTCCAGCTCGAGGCGATGATCGAAATCCTCAAGCTTGCGTTGGTCAAGCGCAAGATCGATGTGCAATGCCTTGAGATCAAGGATGCCTATGCCTCGGGCAAGGTGATGAAACAGGAAGCGGTGCTCAAGGAAGGCATCGACAAGGAGCTGGCAAAGAAGATTGTCGCTCATATCAAGGATGCCAAGCTCAAGGTACAGGCTGCCATCCAGGGCGAGCAGGTGCGGGTTACCGGCAAGAAGCGCGACGACCTGCAGGAAGCCATCGCGGCACTGCGCGCCAAGGAATTCGGTATGCCGCTACAGTTCAATAACTTCCGCGACTGACAGGACGTCAGGCTGTTCAGGAATAAGGTGGTGAGGGGGCAGGCTCCCTCGCCACATTCGTGCTTATGGTAATAAGGAGAGTCGAATGGACTTGAATGCAGAAGTGGATCATTTGATCAAAACCTCCCAGGCCGCGATACCAATGGTCATGGAGTACGGCAGCCGAGTGCTGCTGGCGGTCATCACCCTGGCCATCGGCTGGTGGTTGATCAACAAGGTCACGAAAAAACTGGGTGCGCTGCTGGCCCTGCGTAATGCTGACCTGGCGCTGCAAGGGTTTATCAGTACCCTGGTCAATGTCATCCTGAAGATACTGTTGGCGATTAGCGTTGCCTCGATGATCGGCGTGGAAACCACCTCGTTCGTCGCCGCCATCGGTGCGGCGAGCTTGGCAATCGGCTTGGCATTGCAGGGCAGCCTGGCAAACTTCGCCGGCGGCGTGCTGATCCTGCTGTTCCGTCCCTTCCGTATCGGTGACTGGATCGAAGCCCAAGGTGTCGCCGGCACGGTAGACAGTATCCAGATCTTCCATACCGTGCTGCGCACCGGTGACAACAAGACGGTGATCGTGCCTAACGGCAACCTGTCGAACGGCATCATCACCAACACCAATCGTCAGCCGACCCGCAAAGTGGTGTTCGATGTGGGGGTGGATTACCAGGCAGATCTGCAAGAAGCCCGGCAGGTGTTGCTGGATCTGGCGAAGGATGAGCGGGTGCTTAGCGACCCGGCTCCTCAAGCTGTGATTTCCACACTCGGTGACAGTTCGATCACGGTGTCTTTGCGGGTATGGGTCAAGACGGCGGACTACTGGGATGTAATGTTCATGTTCAACGAACAATCCCGTGACCGGTTGAAAGCGGCGGGTATTGATATTCCGTTTCCGCAGCGGGTGATTCGGGTTGTTCAGGAAGAGACGGCGCGATAACGAGCTCGGATATAACCTGTCGCTGGGGTCAAGCTGTATTTAGTTAGCTTGCTATTTATGAGGTTGCGTTGCCTGTTTTTATCGGGCGCATAAAAAAACCGCTCACCTGGATCAGGTGAGCGGTTTTTGTTTATTGCGGTGTAGCTATCAACTCAGCACTGAATTACAAGATGCTCAGTGGATATTCGACAATAACGCGGAAGTCGTTGTTGTCGTTGCCATTGATACCGTTGTAAGAAGTGTTGGCACGATAGAACGCACTACGCAGACGGAAAGACAGGTCTTTCGCTGGTCCGCTTTGCATAACGTACTTGGTTTCGAAATCCAGCTCGTGCTCTTTACCTTCGTCGGCACCAGTGGAAATGTTGTCACCCTTGACGTAACGGGTCATGAAGCTCAGGCCAGGAACGCCATAGGTTTTCATGTTCAGGTCGTAGCGAGCCTGCCAGGAACGCTCGTCTTCGCCGTTGAAGTCGGAGTACTGGATGGAGTTGGCGAGGAAAATGGTGCCGTTACCGTCAGCGCCATAGACATAACCGCTGGAACCGGTGGAGCGCTGGTGAGCCAGGGTAAATTTATGAGCACCAATGCTATAAGCTGCTGCGAGCGACCAAATACGGTTATCAACGTCACCGCTGAGTTTCTGACCTTGGTCTTTGCTGTCGTAGCCGTTGAAGTCGAAGTTAAGGGACTGATCTTCGTTGATCGGCAGAGTGTAGTTCAGGTTGAGGTATTTCTTCTTGTAGTTGTCTTCAACGTCGGAAGCCGCTACACCTGCTACAAAATTGTCAGTGAACTGGTAGGTTGCGCCAGCAATGTCAGCGGACTTCAGGCCGGTGCCATTGATGCTGTCGTGACCCATGTGGTTCTGCCCGCTGATCGCGGTGAAGTGACCAGCGCTCAGTTCCAGACCTTTGATTTCCTTACTGGTGATCAAAGTGCCAGTAGCAACTTCTGGCAGCAAGCGGCTGTCGTCAGTGGAGAGGACAGGGCTGGCAACGTACTGGCTACCATATTTCAGGACAGTGTCGGACAGACGGAACTTGACCGCGCCGCCAGCGATGGATTGGGTGTCTTCCGGACGGCCGTCGCTATCGGAACCGAACATGCCATTACCGGTGCGGCCACGGCCGCTGTCCAGTTTGACCATGCCATTGGCCAGAGCGTCTATACCGAAACCAACAGTACCTTGGGTGAAGCCGGACTCGTAAGTCGCGCGAGCGGCAAGACCGCTCTCTTCACGATAGCTTTGAGCGGTACTGGGGTTGTTCTTGAAGTCACGGTTCATGTACAGGGCACGGGTCAGAACTTTCAGGCTCTGATCTTCAAAAAAGCCCTTGGACTCGTCCTGGGAAGACGCCACTGCGAACTGCGAAACGCTGGCCGATACAGCCAGTGCGATCATGCTCCACTTCATCACGCGCATCGTGATTTGCTCCTTTGGTTTTTAGAAGAGTACTGCCGTCCCACCTGTTTTTTATCTGGGCGGCTCTTTCTTTTTGTGCCGGCGCAAACTTATATCACGCCGACCCTATTGGCGATACTTGCCCATCCAACCTTTCAGCTTCTTTACGACCATGTCGCCAATGGCTCGATCCATGTCGTAATGGGGCTGCTCCGACGCAATCGGGTTTCGCAACTTGAATGTTGCTTGTCTTTCTTCGGCGTCGGCGTAAAGAGTCCTTCGTTACTGCGCTTGAAGCTCCTGAGGGCAACCTTGCCACTTTATTCTTAAGCCAGCAGGTTTTCGTTCCGACGATTCCCTGAAGGCGATGTCCGGGAGGAATGCAACAAGCATGCACAAACCCGAATTTTGTTCACATTTTTTTCACACTCTTCTGTTTGACGCGGTGAAACCTCATGAAACCGGGGCCCAAAGGCCTTGTTTTAAATAGGGTTGACTGCTGTACCGCTATCGTGTTTGAAACCTGTAAACAGCCCGCGACAACAAAAAACGTTACCGGTTCACCCTGTCGGTGGGTAAATCCCGGATGCTTCGTGCATTTAGCGTAGACGCTTTGTGCAGTTTTGGTGCAAAAAAAACTTCGTCAATCGCCCGAGGCTGGTGTTTCGAAGAATTCCGAGGCTGCTGCTCGCGGATTCCGGGGCGGCCGGTGCGCCAAATGGGTGCGCCAACCGCCCGCCCTCAAGAAGATCGGTCCCGAAAACAGGCATGGCAGTCAAGCCTGGAAGGGTATGCAGTGAACGTTCGCCTATTCGCGGGTATGCTGCGAATACCTGATAAGCGCCCAATCCGGGCAGCCCCCATAACGAGCCAGGAGTACCGGCAGTGTTTGTTTTAGATCCACGACTGCAACAGGACACACTGCCCATTGGCGATTTCCCGCTGTGCCGGTTGCTGTTGTCCAATGATTCGAATTACCCGTGGTTCATTCTTGTACCAAGACGGGAAGATATCAGTGAGTTGTTTCAGCTCGATGACGTTGATCAACGCCAGCTGTGGAAAGAGACCACCGCGCTGGCCGAAATTCTCAAGGACTCCTTTGACGCCGACAAATTGAACGTTGCGGCGTTGGGTAACGTCGTCAGCCAGTTACACATGCATGTCATCGTGCGCAGGCATGAGGATGCGGCCTGGCCGTCGCCGGTCTGGGGCAAGCACCCGGCCCGGCCTTATAATGAACAGCAGGTGACGGCCATTCGCGAGCGGTTGCGGATGGCCCTGACCGATGATTTCAAGTTTATGGAGGGTTGAACCGTGGATCTTGAGGCGCGTGTTACCGATCTGGAAACTCGCCTGGCATTTCAGGATGACACCATCCAGGCGTTGAATGATGTGTTGGTGGAGCAGCAGCGAGTCGTCGAGCGTTTGCAGCTGCAGATGACGGCATTGCTCAAGCGGCAGGAGGAAATGGCTGGGCAGTTTGAATCCGTCGAGGAAGAGGCGCCGCCCCCACATTACTGATCAGCCTGCGACAAGTCATAAAAAAAACCGCGATGCAGCCTGGCTGCTCGCGGTTTTTTTCATGCCTGGGATCAGCGTCGCGGCAGTGCGGCGATGACGTCTTCGGCTTGCAGGCCTTTGTCGCGGTGCATCACGGAAAACTCCACGCGCTGGCCTTCGACCAATACGCGATGACCTTCGCCGCGGATGGCCCGGAAATGCACGAAAATGTCATCGCCGGAGTCGCGGGAGATAAAGCCGAAGCCCTTGGAGGTGTTGAACCACTTCACAGTGCCGGTATCGCGGTTGGACATGTCGTAGTTCTGGGGCGCGGCAGACGGCGACGACTTCTTGTAGAAGCTGACGGCCAGGTGCAGTGCCACGGCCAGCAGCGCCGCTGTGAGACTGAACAGGACGGCCGGTTGACCGCCGATTTCCGGCATCGGAGCCAGCAGGCTCAGGGTTTGCAGGGCGACGGCCAGCACCAGCAGTACGCTGACCAGGTTTTGCAGTTGATGACGAGGTCCTTTGTGCCAGTAAGGAATGACAGGTGCGAGGGTCAGGTTGAGCAGGCCGAAGAAGGCCAGGTAAAGCGCATCGGGATGTTGCAGGTAAGGTGTTGCTTCGGAACCCAGGCTAGGGATGAAGGACAGCAGCAGGGCAGCTGCGCCCATTAGCAAGTGGACGATTTTCAACATTTTGATTGGCTCACGGTTAAGACGGATCACAAGGAAGAGCTGGTCGGGGACGGTTCGCTTCAGAACAATGAGAGGCGCTGGACACGTACCCGAATCAGCCTATGCGCCACACCCGGGAAAATAGGCGTAGCGACACACTGCCTATTTAACAGCAAAGCCGGGGCCTTCTCAAACTCGTAACAGGTGCGTGCCGCGCTGTTCGTCGGCCGGAGAGCTGCACGCCTGATCGCGATGGCGGCGGATCAGCAATACCTTCAGCAACTGACAGACCGCCATCGCGAGCGGGCTCGCTCCCACAGAAGGGGGCGCTTATCCTTCTGGCAGCGGAACCGTCCGGCGTCCTGGCTTGTCGGTTCAGGAGGGCTGGCGATTTGTCGCAGGCTACTGGCGACAACACCCGCTACGCTGTGGAATTCATCACCGTCAGGAGATCAACCAACATGGCAATTGATATCGGAATCAGTGAAGAAGATCGCAAGTCCATCGTCGACGGGCTTTCACGTCTGTTGTCGGACACTTACGTGTTGTATCTCAAGACCCACAACTTTCACTGGAACGTCACAGGGCCGATGTTTCGGACCCTGCACCTGATGTTCGAGGAGCAATACAATGAACTGGCGCTGGCGGTGGATCTGATTGCCGAGCGCATTCGTGCGCTCGGCTTTCCCGCGCCAGGTGCTTATTCGGTGTATGCACGCTTGTCTTCCATCAAGGAAGAGGAGGGTGTGCCCAGTGCCGAAGACATGATCCGGCAACTGGTCGACGGTCAGGAAGCGGTGACGCGTACGGCTCGTGGCATCTTCCCCCTGCTGGACAAGGTCAGCGATGAACCGACCGCCGACCTGCTGACTCAGCGCATGCAGGTTCACGAAAAGACCGCGTGGATGCTGCGCTCTCTGCTGGACGAACGGTAAGCCTCTGGCGGGCGATGGTGGGGTCTGTGACCGTCATCGCCCGTATGTCGCAGTCGTTGGTTCCTTGTATCGGGCTTTCCGATGAGTAGTGCGCCTGCTGTTGGTGTAACCCATCGTGTGTAGGACGGAGTAATTCATCGTCCGTCTGCTGTTGGCTTGTCCTACGTTGCCGGTCAAGAAGTCATCTGGATCTGGCAACTCCGTTGAGCTTCCATAGGGCACCAGTTGTCCTGACTGAGAGGTTCGTATGGCAAAGGAGTGTCGACGGTATGATTCAAGGAAAAGAACCGAGGGAGGGGGCGCAGTCCATCGCTATCGACCCGTTCGTCAGTGGGTTCGATATGCAGCTGGCCCGGCCCTTGTCCCGATCCATCCGTTTGAACGGGTTCGCCACCTGTCTTCGGCTGGAACGGGTCTATTGGGAAATTCTCGGTGACATGGCCCAGCTCAACAACTGTTCCATCAACACGCTGTTGTCCCATGTCGACAGGGAGGTGCACTTGCGCCATGGCGGGGTCCGCAATTTCAGCGGTCTGGTGCGTGTTGTCTGCGTGGTGCACAGTTTGAAAGAGGCCGGTATGGAGGTCGTGCAGCGTCACTGGCGTGAGACCCCGCAGTGACTCGGCGGGGCCGCTAGGTGTCTTGGGCAGCCTTGGGGGCTTCCAGATTCGTTTCCCCATTACATGGGAAACGAATGGAGAACGCCCCTACGGCTGCACAGGCTGCATTTAATGGATATAATCCCGCTCTTTGCCGCAAAGCCCAGCTTTTGCGCGATTAACCTGATCGCCGAGACAATCCATGCCGATGTACGACTATCAATGTGCTTCCTGTGGTCATCAGATGGAAGCCATCCAAAAGATCAGCGAAGCACCGCTGGTCGACTGCCCTGCCTGCCAGGCGCCGGAACTGAAAAAAATGCTGTCCATGCCGGGCTTCCGCCTCGGCGGTACGGGCTGGTATGAAACCGACTTCAAGACCGGCGCCAAGAAGAACCTCGCCGGTGGCGACAAAGCTGACTGAGATGAATACGTGCGGGTTCTTGCATGGGCAGGGCCTCCAACCGAATGTCGAATTACGAGAAGTGAAACCACTACCATGATGCGCAGCCATTATTGCGGCCAACTGAACGAAAGCCTGGAAGGTCAGGAAGTTACTCTTTGCGGATGGGTCCATCGTCGCCGTGACCATGGCGGGGTGATTTTCCTCGATATCCGTGATCGTGAAGGCCTGGCCCAGGTGGTGTTCGATCCGGACCGTGCTGAAACCTTCGCCACCGCCGACCGCGTGCGCAGCGAATACGTGGTCAAGATCACCGGCAAGGTGCGCCTGCGTCCGGCCGGTGCCGGCAATGCCAACATGGCGTCCGGCATGATCGAAGTGCTGGGCCATGAGCTGGAAGTGCTCAACGAAGCGGAAACCCCGCCGTTCCCGCTCAACGAGTTTTCCGACGTGGGCGAAGAAACCCGCCTGCGCTATCGCTTCATCGACCTGCGTCGTCCGGAAATGGCCGAGAAGCTGCGCCTGCGTTCGCGCATGACCACCAGCATCCGTCGCTACCTGGACGAGAACGGCTTCCTCGACGTCGAGACGCCGATCCTGACCCGCGCCACGCCGGAAGGCGCCCGCGACTACCTGGTGCCGAGCCGTACCCACCCCGGCAGCTTCTTCGCCCTGCCGCAATCGCCGCAGCTGTTCAAGCAACTGCTGATGGTGGCCGGCTTCGACCGTTACTACCAGATCGCCAAGTGCTTCCGCGATGAAGACCTGCGTGCCGACCGTCAGCCTGAGTTCACTCAGATCGACATCGAGACCAGCTTCCTCGACGAAAAAGACATCATGGGCCTGACCGAAGGCATGATCCGCAACCTGTTCAAGGAAGTGCTGGGTCTGGAATTCGGTGATTTCCCGCACATGACCTGGGACGAGGCCATGCGCCGCTACGGTTCCGACAAGCCGGACCTGCGTATCCCGCTGGAACTGGTGGACGTGGCCGACCAGCTCAAGGACGTCGAATTCAAGGTTTTCAGCGGTCCGGCCAACGATCCGAAATGCCGCGTAGCCGCCTTGCGTGTGCCGGGTGCGGCGAGCATGCCGCGCAGCAAGATCGACGACTACACCAAGTTTGTCGGCATCTACGGTGCCAAGGGCCTGGCGTACATCAAGGTCAACGAGCGCGCCAAAGGCGTCGAAGGCCTGCAATCGCCAATCGTCAAGAATATCCCTGAGGCCAACCTGAATGTGATCCTCGATCGCGTCGGCGCGGTCGATGGCGACATCGTGTTCTTCGGCGCCGACAAGGCCAAGATCGTCAGCGAAGCCCTGGGTGCGTTGCGGATCAAGGTCGGTCACGATCTCGAGCTGCTGACTTGCGAATGGGCGCCGTTGTGGGTCGTTGACTTCCCGATGTTCGAAGAGAACGACGATGGCAGCTTCACCGCCCTGCATCACCCGTTCACCGCGCCGAAATGCACGCCGCAAGAGCTGGAAGCCAACCCGGCTACCGCTTTGTCGCGGGCCTACGACATGGTCCTGAACGGTACCGAGCTGGGTGGCGGTTCGATCCGTATCCACCGCAAGGACATGCAACAGGCGGTGTTCCGCCTGCTGGGCATCGACGAAGCGGAACAGGAAGAGAAATTCGGCTTCCTGCTCGACGCCCTGAAGTTCGGTGCACCACCCCACGGTGGCCTGGCCTTCGGTCTGGATCGCCTGGTGATGCTGATGACCGGCGCCCAGTCGATTCGTGAGGTGATCGCATTCCCGAAAACCCAGAGCGCGGCCGATGTCATGACCCAGGCTCCGGGGGCGGTGGATGCCAAGGCGCTGCGCGAGCTGCATATCCGTCTGCGTGAACAGCCAAAGGCTGAGTAAGGCTGACACCTGAAGGCGCATCTTCGGATGCGCCTTTTCGTTGGTGTCGATATTTCTGCTTGTCTGCCACTGCGCGAGCGCAGGGCGGGCAACGTTTCAAGAAGAACCGGAGCGAGTTATGGCAGGTCATTCCAAGTGGGCGAACATCAAGCACCGCAAAGAACGTCAGGATGCCAAGAGGGGCAAGATCTTTACCAAGTGGATCCGTGAACTGACGGTCGCGGCCCGCCAGGGTGGCGGCGATCCGGGGTCCAACCCGCGTCTGCGCCTGGCTCTGGACAAGGCGCTCGGCGCCAACATGAGCCGCGACATCATTGACCGGGCCATTGCCCGTGGCGCTGGTGCGACCGAGGCCGACAACGTTGAAGAGCTGACCTACGAAGGGTATGGCCCGGGTGGCGTGGCGGTGATGGTCGAATGCATGACCGACAACCGTAACCGCACCGCGGCGGCCGTGCGTCACGCCTTCAGCAAATGCGGTGGCAACCTCGGCACCGACGGTTCGGTGGCTTATCTGTTCGAGCGCAAGGGGCAGATCAGCTTCGCGCCGGGCCTGGATGAAGATGCCCTGACGGAAGCCGCCCTGGAAGCCGACGCCGATGACGTGGTTGGCCATGAAGACGGCTCGTTCGACGTGTTCACGTCGTTCGCCAGTTTCTATGCCGTGCGCAACGCCCTGGAAGCGGCCGGGTTCAAGCCGGCCGACGCGGAAATCGTCATGCAGCCGACCACCAGCGCCGAACTGGATCTTGAAGGCGCCGAGAAAGTGCTCAAGCTGATCGACATGCTCGAGGACCTGGATGACGTGCAAAACGTCTATTCCAATGCCGATATTCCGGAGTCAGTGGCCGAACAGCTGGGCTGACTCGTCGTCGCCGTTCTGAATGTGGGAGCGAGCCTGCTCGCGATAGCGGTCGTCCAGTTTGCAAAAAAGTTGCAGGAGGATCGCCATCGCGAGCAGGCTCGCTCCCACAGGTTCAAATAATTCCATCTTCAAGCCGCAGGCGTTATGACTTTAATCCTTGGCATCGACCCCGGTTCGCGCATTACCGGCTACGGCGTGGTTCGCGACACCGGACGCGGCTGTGTGTATGTCGCGTCCGGCTGCATCCGCACCGGGGCAGGTGAGTTGCATGAGCGCCTGCAGATCGTTTATCGCGGCGTGCGCGAAGTCATCCAGACCTACGGTCCGGTCACCATGGGCATCGAAAAGGTGTTCATGGCGCGCAACGCCGATTCTGCCTTGAAGCTGGGACAGGCCCGTGGCGCGGCGATTGTTGCCGGTGCCGAGGAAAGCCTGGAGATCGCCGAGTACACCGCGACCCAGGTCAAGCAGGCGGTCGTCGGAACGGGGGCGGCAAACAAGGAGCAGGTGCAAATGATGGTGATGCACCTGTTGAAGCTGGTCAGCAAGCCGCAGATTGACGCCTCCGACGCCTTGGCCATTGCCATTTGCCATGCCCATACCCGCTCAAGCCTGTTGCCTCACGGCCTGGGAACCGCACGCAGTCGTGGCGGGCGCCTGCGTCTCTGATAGCATCAGCGCACTCATTCATCAGCCCGAGTCTGTAGCGCCTGTGTCGTCGGCCTTCATGCCCGGGCTCTTATTCGCCAGCCAGCGGCTGGCCAACGCCCAAGGATCTGAAACGTGATTGGACGCTTGCGCGGCACTCTGGCGGAAAAACAGCCGCCGCATCTGATTCTGGATGTAAATGGTCTTGGCTATGAGCTGGAAGTGCCCATGACTACGCTGTATCGCTTGCCGTCGGTCGGTGAGCCGCTGACGTTGCACACCCATTTGGTCGTGCGCGAGGATGCGCAGTTACTCTATGGCTTTGTCGGCAAGCGTGAGCGGGATTTCTTCCGTGAGTTGATCCGCCTCAATGGCGTCGGCCCGAAACTGGCCCTGGCCTTGATGTCGAGCCTGGAAGTCGACGAACTGGTGCGTTGCGTGCAATCCCAGGACACCTCGGCCCTGACCAAGGTGCCAGGTGTCGGCAAGAAAACCGCCGAACGCCTGCTGGTGGAACTCAAGGACCGCTTCAAGGCCTGGGAAGCGGTGCCAGCCATGTTCGCGCTGGTGCCGAACCAGCCGGATGCGCCGGTGCCGGCGGCCAGTGCCGAGAACGACGCGGTCACTGCGCTGATTTCCCTGGGCTACAAGCCGCAGGAAGCCAGCAAGGCGATTTCCGCCATCAAGGAAAAAGGCTTGAGTACTGAAGACATGATTCGTCGTGCCCTGAAGGGAATGATCTAAGTGATTGAAGCTGACCGTCTGATCGCCGCCACGGGTGCGCCCCGTGACCGCGAGGAAGTCCAGGACCGTGCGATTCGCCCCGTCAGCCTGGCCGATTACATCGGCCAGCCGACCGTGCGCGAGCAGATGGAGTTGTTCATCCAGGCGGCCCGGGGGCGTAGCGAGTCGCTGGACCACACCTTGATCTTCGGCCCGCCGGGCCTGGGCAAGACCACCCTGGCCAACATCATTGCCCAGGAAATGGGCGTGTCGATCAAGAGTACATCCGGTCCGGTCCTTGAGCGTCCGGGCGACCTGGCGGCATTGTTGACCAATCTCGAACCCCATGACGTGCTGTTCATCGACGAAATCCATCGGCTGTCGCCGATTGTCGAGGAAGTGCTGTATCCGGCCATGGAAGATTTCCAGCTCGACATCATGATTGGCGAAGGTCCGGCGGCGCGTTCCATCAAGCTGGATCTGCCGCCCTTCACCCTGGTGGGCGCCACCACCCGTGCCGGCATGCTCACCAACCCGCTGCGCGACCGTTTCGGTATCGTCCAGCGCCTGGAGTTCTACAGCAACGCGGACCTGGCCACGATCGTCAGCCGTTCGGCGGGCATCCTCGGATTGCCGCTGGACCCGGATGGCGCGTTTGAAGTGGCGCGTCGGGCCCGGGGTACGCCGCGGATCGCCAACCGCTTGCTGCGCCGGGTCCGGGATTTTGCCGAGGTCCGGGCCAAGGGTCACATCACCAAGCCGATTGCCGACCTGGCGTTGAACCTGTTGGATATCGACGAGCGTGGCTTCGACCACCAGGACCGGCGCCTGCTGCTGACCATGATCGAGAAGTTCGACGGTGGCCCGGTGGGCGTGGACAGCCTGGCCGCGGCCATCAGCGAAGAGCGCCACACTATCGAGGATGTACTGGAGCCGTATCTGATCCAGCAGGGCTACATCATGCGCACCCCTCGCGGACGGGTGGTGACGCGCCATGCTTACCTGCACTTCGGCTTAAACATCCCGACACGAATGGGCGAGATGCCGGTGGTAGACGAATTCATCGATGCCGTGGACGATTGAACGACTTCTGTGCGGCGACTTTTTTCCGGATTGTGCTGTCCCAGACGACGTCCGGAGCGTCTATGCACTCGAGAATGAAAAAACCGTTGCCGCCGATTGGCAACCCGAGGAGTAAGCACTAGAGTATGCGCGCGCAAAACGGGCTGGAGTCGTTCGCACATCGCTGTCGCGTTTATTACGAGGACACCGATGCTGGCGGCATCGTTTACTACGTCAATTACCTCAAGTTTATGGAACGGGCTCGAACCGAACGGCTGCGGGAACTGGGTTTCGCCCAATCCGCGCTGGCAGGGGAGGACCTGTTATTCGTCGTGCATTCCAGCGAAGCGCGCTACCACGCGCCGGCGCGACTGGACGACGAGCTTCTGGTAAGTGCCGATGTCATTGAATTGAACCGTGTCAGCCTGCGTTTCAAGCAGCAGGTCAGGCGGGCTACGGATAATGCGCTGCTCTGTGAAGGGCAGTTTTTGGTGGCCTGTGTGCGCACCCATAGTTTGAAACCCCGGGCCATTCCCGAAGCTCTACGCACGGCCTTTGCCGGCGTGAGCGGCGCGGGTACACACTCAGAGCAGGAGATAAAGCGTGGAAGCTAACGTCGTCGACCATACCTCCATGTGGAGCCTGGTCAGCAATGCCAGCGTCGTGGTGCAACTGGTAATGCTGACCCTGGTAGCCGCATCGGTGACCTCATGGATCATGATTTTTCAGCGCAGCAACCTGCTGCGCGCCGGTCGCCGTGCCCTGGAGAGCTTTGAAGAGCGCTTCTGGTCGGGTATCGACCTGTCCAAGCTTTACCGCCAGGCGGGCAGCAACCCGGATCCGGATTCGGGGGTGGAGCAGATCTTCCGTGCCGGTTTCAAGGAGTTTTCCCGTTTGCGCCAGCAGCCGGGCGTCGACCCTGAAGCAGTGATGGAAGGTGTGGCACGTGCCATGCGCGTGGCCATTTCCCGCGAGGAAGAAAAGCTCGAGCAGAGCCTGCCGTTCCTGGCCACCGTCGGTTCGGTCAGCCCGTACATCGGCCTGTTCGGTACCGTATGGGGGATCATGAACTCCTTCCGTGGGCTGGCCTCCGCCCAGCAGGCCACCCTGGCCACCGTAGCCCCGGGTATCGCCGAGGCCCTGGTCGCCACCGCCATTGGCCTGTTCGCGGCCATCCCGGCCGTTATCGCCTACAACCGCTTCGCTGCCCGCAGCGAGACGCTGATCAGCCGTTACTACACCTTCGCCGATGAATTCCAGGCGATCCTGCACCGCAAAGTGCACACCAGCGAAGAATAAGCAGGTATTTCCCGATGGCTTTAATCGCTCGAGCCCGAAACAAGCGCAAGCCGGTTGCCGAGATGAACGTGGTGCCCTACATCGACGTGATGCTGGTACTGCTGGTCATCTTCATGGTAACCGCGCCGATGCTCAATCAGGGCGTGAAGGTGGATCTGCCCAAGGTTTCCAGCGAAGCCTTGCCGCAGGACAACAACACCCAAGTCCTGACCATTTCGATCAAGGCTGACAAGACCTACTACTGGAACCTTGGCAGCGAAGTCGACACCGAAAAGCAGCAGGACCGGGCCATGACCCTGCCCCAGATGACCGATGCGGTGACCAAGATCATTCGTGTCGGCAATGACGCCGGCAAACGTACCCAGGTCTTCATTCGCGGTGACAAGACCGTCGACTACGGTGCCGTGATGGGCGCGATGGGCGGTCTGCAGAAAGCCGGGGTCGGTAATGTTGGCTTGATCACCGAGGCGCCCTGATGCAGCAACAGCGAGAGCCGTCCGCCTCGGAAAGCTACTTCTGGCCCAGCGTCCTGGCAATCGGCCTGCACGTGCTGGTGTTCGGCATGCTGTTCGTCAGTTTTGCCATGACGCCGGAACTGCCGCCGGCCAAGCCGATCGTGCAGGCGACCCTTTACCAGCTCAAGTCGAAGAGCCAAGCCACTACGCAGACCAACCAGAAGCTGGCCGGCGAGGCGAAGAAGTCCGCTGCTCGGCAGACTGAGGTCGAGCAGATGGAGCAGAAGAAGGTTGAGCAGGAAGCGATAAAGGCGGCGGAACAAAAGAAAGAGGAAGCTGCTCAAAAGGCCGAAGAAGCCAAGAAGGCCGACGAGGCGAAAAAAGCTGACGAGGCCAAGAAAGCCGATGAGGCGAAAAAAGCCGAGGCCAAGAAGGCAGAAGAGAAACAATTGGCTGATATAGCCAAGAAGAAAGCCGAAGAGGAAGCCAAGAAAGCCGCTGAGGAAGAGGCCAAGAAAGCGGCCGCCGAAGAGGCCAAGAAGAAGATTGTCGAGGACGCGAAGAAGAAAGCGGCCGAAGACGCCAAGAAGAAAGCTGAAGCTGACGAGGCGAAGAAGAAAGTCGCTGAAGATGCGAAGAAGAAAGCCGCCGCCGATGCCGCCAAGAAAAAGGCCCAGGATGCAGCGCGCAAGTCTGCCGAAGAGAAAAAGGCTCAGGCCTTGGCAGATCTGCTTTCCGACACGCCGCAGCGCCAGCAGGCCTTGGCCGATGAGCAAGGCGATGAAGTCGCCGGTAGCTTCGATGATCTGATTCGTGCCCGGGCGGCAGAGGGCTGGGCTCGTCCGCCATCGGCGCGCCAGGGTATGACGGTTGTATTGCAGATCGGTATGTTGCCTGACGGTACGGTGACCTCGGTCACGGTGTCCAAGTCCAGCGGCGATGGTCCGTTCGACGCTTCGGCAGTCGCGGCGGTCAAGAACATCGGACGATTGACGGAAATGCAAGGAATGAAACCGAGCGATTTTGCTCCCTATCGTTCATTCAAGATGACATTCACACCTGAGGATCTAGCCTTGTGAGAAACCTTCTTCGAGGAATGCTTGTCGTTATCTGCTGCCTGGCAGGGATAGCGGTGGCAGAGGAAAAGAACATTCTGGTCACCAGCGGCAGCGATCGGGCGACTCCGATCGCCGTCGTACCGTTCGGCTGGCAGGGCGGAACCGTACTGCCGGACGACATGGCGGAAATCATCGGCAATGACTTGCGCAACTCGGGTTATTACGCGCCGATTCCGAAGCAGAACATGATCAGCCTGCCCACCCAGGCCAGCGAAGTCATCTACCGTGACTGGAAGGCACTGGGCGCGCAGTACATCATGGTCGGCAGCATCGTTCCGGCCGGCGGCCGCCTGCAGGTGCAATACGCGCTGTTCAACGTCGCCACCGAGCAGCAGGTACTGACCGGCAGTGTGTCGGGCAGCACTGACCAACTGCGTGACATGGCGCACTACATCTCTGACCAGTCGTTCGAGAAACTCACCGGCATCAAGGGTGCATTCTCCACTCGCATGCTCTACGTGACGGCCGAGCGGTTCTCCGAGAAAAACACTCGCTACACCCTGCAGCGCTCCGACTACGATGGCGCCCGGGCGGTCACCCTGCTGCAATCGCGCGAGCCGATCCTGTCGCCGCGTTTCGCTCCCGACGGCAAGCGCATCGCCTACGTGTCGTTCGAGCAGAAGCGTCCGCGCATTTTCGTGCAGCACATCGATACCGGTCGCCGCGAGCAGATCACCAACTTCGAAGGCCTGAACGGCGCGCCAGCCTGGTCGCCGGACGGTAACCGCCTGGCGTTCGTACTGTCCAAGGACGGTAATCCGGACATCTATGTGATGAACCTGGCTTCGCGTTCGATCTCCCGTGTCACCAACGGTCCGGGCATTAACACCGAACCGTTCTGGGGCAAGGATGGCTCGACCATCTACTTCACCTCCGACCGTGGCGGCAAGCCGCAGATCTACAAGACCAGTGCCAGTGGCGGCGGTGCCGAGCGCGTGACCTTCATCGGTAACTACAACGCCAACCCTAAACTGTCGGCGGACGAGAAGACCCTGGTGATGATCCATCGCCAGGACGGTTTCACCAATTTCAAGGTGGCAGCCCAGGATATTCAGCGCGGCAGCGTAAAAATCCTCACTGATAGCACTCTGGACGAGTCACCCACTGTTGCGCCCAACGGCACCATGGTAATCTACGCCACCCGCCAGCAGGGCCGGGGAGTCTTGATGCTCGTGTCCATTAATGGACGCGTGAGGCTCCCGCTTCCTACCGCTCAAGGCGAAGTCAGAGAACCGTCCTGGTCCCCTTACCTGAACTGACGCGGCGCAATACGCTTTACTTAACACACTGGGGTTCATTAGGAGTTTCACGATGGAAATGCTGAAGTTTGGTAAATTTGCTGCGCTGGCTCTGGCCATGGCTGTAGCTGTAGGTTGCTCGTCCAAAGGCGGCGACAACGCCGGTGAAGGCGCTGTTGATCCGAACGCTGGTTACGGCGCCAACACTGGTGCAGTTGACGGCTCCATGAGCGAAGAAGCTGCTCTGCGCGCAATCACCACCTTCTACTTCGAATACGACAGCTCGGACCTGAAGCCAGAAGCCATGCGCGCTCTGGACGTTCACGCCAAAGACCTGAAAGCAAACGGCGCTCGCGTTGTTCTGGAAGGCAACACCGACGAACGTGGTACTCGTGAGTACAACATGGCACTGGGCGAGCGTCGTGCGAAAGCCGTTCAACGCTACCTGGTACTGCAAGGTGTTTCCCCAGCTCAGCTGGAACTGGTTTCCTACGGCGAAGAGCGTCCAGTTGCTACCGGCAACGACGAGCAGTCCTGGGCTCAAAACCGTCGCGTCGAACTGCGTAAGAACTGATTCGTCATGCGAACGTGCCGTCGTGCTGTAACTGTTCTGGCTCTCAGTCTCGCACCGCTTGCGGTGTGGGCTGCGGTTCCTGTGGTCGATAACGACACCGGCTATAACAATAGCGGGAGCAGCTATCCGCCTGCAGGTTACGGTACGAACGGCGCCTATGCCGGGGGAGGGGTTTCGGCCCCTGTCTCGGCACAGGGCGAGCTGTTCAACCAACTGCAGCAAATGCAGGATCAACTGTCACGCCAACAAGGCGCGATTGAAGTTCTGCAAAACGAAGTATCGCGCATGAAGCAGGAAAACCTGGAGCGTTACCAGGATCTTGATCGGCGCATAGGAAGCGGTGCAGCACCTGCCGCGACTCCTGAGAATTCTCCTGCCGGTGGCGACTTGAACGCCCCCGGTGCCGCTGCAGGCGCGGGTGCTCCAGCCCCTGCCGCCGGTGGCGAACCGGCTGATCCGGCGAAGGAAAAGCTCTATTACGATGCTGCCTTCGACCTGATCAAGGCCAAGGATTTCGACAAGGCCAGCCAGGCTTTTGCCGCTTTCCTGCGCAAATACCCCAACAGCCAGTACGCGGGCAATGCCCAATACTGGTTGGGTGAAGTGAACCTGGCCAAGGGTGACCTGCAGGGCGCCGGCCAGGCATTCGCCAAGGTTTCCCAGTTGTATCCCAAGCATGCCAAGGTGCCGGATTCATTGTATAAACTGGCTGACGTGGAGCGCCGCCTTGGTCATACCGACAAGGTCAAGGGCATCCTGCAGCAGGTGGTCTCCCAATATCCGGGCACGTCTGCCGCCCAGTTGGCCCAGCGTGATCTGCAGCGCATGTAAGGCGGTTTGACCCCGTAACGAAGAAACCCGCGCCTGTCGCGGGTTTTTTCGTTAGAATTCACGCCCTTTTTCTGAAATACGCTTTTTGGAGCCTGTGCGATGGCGGGGTTCCTTGAAGTGCCTGACGGAGGCGGACGGCCTGTTTAGCTGTTACGCCCGTGGCGACTATGCAAGACACATTGAGAATCACCGAAGTTTTTTACTCGTTGCAGGGTGAAACGCGAACGGCCGGGCTGCCCACAGTATTTGTGCGCCTCACCGGTTGCCCGTTGCGTTGCCAATACTGCGACAGTGCCTACGCCTTCAGCGGCGGCACCCTGCGAACCCTCGACGACATCCTTGAGCAAGTGGCCAGCTATCGCCCACGCTACGTCTGTGTCACGGGCGGCGAACCGCTGGCACAACCCAACGCCATTCCCTTGCTCAAACAGCTGTGTGATGCCGGTTACGAGGTCTCGCTGGAGACCAGCGGCGCCCTGGATATCTCGGCCGTCGACCCGCGTGTCAGTCGCGTCGTGGACCTGAAAACCCCGGGATCCAAGGAAGCGCATCGTAACCGCTACGAGAACATTGAACTGCTCACGCCCAATGATCAGGTCAAGTTCGTTATTTGTTCACGGGAAGATTATGACTGGGCCGTGTCCAAGCTGATCCAGTATGGACTCGACCAGCGGGCCGGTGAGGTACTGGTGTCGCCAAGTCATCACGACTTGAACGCGCGGGATCTGGCGGACTGGGTAGTGGCGGATAACCTGCCGGTGCGCCTGCAATTGCAGCTGCACAAATATCTTTGGAATGACGAGCCGGGGCGCTGATATGACTGAACAGACGAACACTGCAGAAAAACGAGCGGTCATCCTGTTGTCCGGCGGCCTGGATTCGGCCACGGTCGTGGCCATGGCCCGTGCCGAAGGTTATCGCTGCTACACCATGAGTTTCGATTACGGCCAGCGCCATCGTGCTGAACTGTACGCGGCAGAGCGGGTGGCTCGGGACTTGGGCGTGGTGGAGCACAAGGTGATTGGCCTGAACCTCAATGGCATCGGTGGTTCGGCCCTGACCGACAGCTCTATCGCTGTGCCCGAAGCTCCGAGTGAAGGCATACCGGTGACCTATGTGCCGGCGCGTAACACAGTATTCCTGTCCCTGGCACTGGGTTGGGCCGAAGTGCTGGAAGCCCGTGACATTTTCATCGGCGTCAATGCGGTGGATTATTCCGGCTACCCGGACTGCCGCCCTGAGTTCGTCGAGGCCTTCGAACGCATGGCCAACCTGGCGACCAAGGCCGGCGTGGAAGGGCAAGGTTTCCGCATCCAGGCGCCGCTGCAGAATCTCAGCAAGGCCGATATCGTCAGAGCTGGTGTGAAGCTTGGCGTGAACTATGGACTGACCGTTTCCTGCTATCAGGCTGATGATCAGGGCCGTGCCTGTGGCAAATGCGACAGCTGCCGCCTGCGTGCCGAAGGCTTTGCGGCGGCGGGCGTAAGCGATCCAACCCCTTATTTTTGATTTTTTTCAAATTAGGTGTTGAATAGTCCTTAGAAATCAGTATTATACGCGCCACCACACAGCGGGTCGTTAGCTCAGTTGGTAGAGCAGTTGGCTTTTAACCAATTGGTCGTAGGTTCGAATCCCACACGACCCACCATTTTTGCTGTTTTAAAAGTCTGGAAGGCCCACGAAAGTGAGGATTTCCGGATTTTTTTTTTGCCTGTAGAAAACTTCCAGGCCGGCAAGTCCGGGAACCACGCGAGGATGCGAGTGGTCCCCGGGTGACTCAGAGCAAGCCGTCCTCGGCGCAGACCTTCACGATCTGCTCGCGAAACCAGACGTTGGCGTTGTCCTGGCCCGGTTTCTCGCACCACATCATATCCAGCGTAAAGTTCGGCAACCCGGCCGGTGGCTTGCGATGGCTGAACCTGGTCTCGTCACAGGTCAGCGCCTGAATGCGTCGGGGCAGGGTCAGCACGAAGTCGGTCCCGGTGACCATATTGAGCGCTGCCACGTAGCTGTTGGCCCGGGCGACGATCTGCCGGCTATAGCCCTGTCGGGCCAACCAACCGTCGATCATGTTGGTATCGGATGTCCAAGGGGTCGGGAAAACATGCTGGCACGCTACAAATGTCTCCAGGCTGAGTGCCTCGTCCGGCAAGTCGACGTTTCTATCGACTACGCAGACCAATTCATCTTCCAGTAATACTTGCGAGCGCAAGCCTTTGGCGCTGCGATGAAAGTTGGGGCCAAAACAAATTGCCAGATCGAAACGACCATCCGTCAGTTCGTCAACGGGAATATCTTTATGGAATTTGGTTATGTTGATGATGACTGGGAATTGGCTGCCAATAAAACGCTTTACCAATGTTGGCAAAATCAATAATTCAAAATATTCCGGTGCGCAAATATTGAATGTTATTTCTTTCTGTGTGGGGTCGAAGGTTTGAATGCCGGAATGACAGATATTGATGCTTTGAAGAATCTTTACAATATGACTGTACATCGCAGTGGCCTTGTTAGTAGGGCGCATGCCACTGCGGGTGTTAATGAATAATTCATCTTCGAAGCTGGTGCGCAGCTTCTTCAGGCAATAGCTCACGGTGGACTGGCTGACGCAGAGGGCCTCGGAGACCTCGGTGACACTGCTCTGCTCGTACACTGCGACGAACACCATCAAGTCTTGCATGTCCAGCTTTCTAAGCAAATTACTATTGAGCATAAGATCCTTCTTGGCGCAATCCATGGGCTAGCGTCTCTGATTTTTATGACAAAGACGTTTATTTATATATTAGCGGAAGCAATTTATTTTTTAAATGGCTTGTAGGATTTTTCTTAAATATGCTCGCCTCGCTTTTATAGACATCCTGCACAGGGACGGAGGAGGACGAAATGCAAATACGTGTCGCGGAAACTAAAACGCCATTATGGGTACAGGCTACTGAGGTAGTAAAAGACAAGTTTCGCAGTTCTTATGCGGCTTCGGTAGAACCGAATCCACAATACTTTGCGGTCACTCAGGATCAGCAAGATCGCATACTCGCGTGTGCCGGGATTACTTTTGGGGATCACCGCATTCTCTTTTCCGAGCAATACCTGACACAACCGATTGAAGAGATCCTGTCCCAACGTTTCGAGAAAACCATCGAGCGTTCGAACATTGTCGAGATCGGCAATCTGATTTCCCATCACCTAACGGCGGGAATGATTCTCGTTAATATGATTCCGCTGTTGTCCTGGTGCATGGGCGGGCATTACTTGTTGTGCACTGTTACTCCTCGGGTCCGGCAAATGATGGAAAGTTGCCAGATAGATTTCGAGCCGCTGTTGACCGCAGACCCCACTCGTCTGGCTGATGAAGGCGGCAAGAATTGGGGCACCTATTACGCCAAGAAGCCTGTTACCGGTTTCATTCGGGTCGATCCGAAGCGCTCGCGTTTCGCCGCCACGACTCTCAACACCTCGTTCACACAGTTGCCCGGTGAGTCGTTGGCGAGGGCGCAGCCATGAGCGGTAGTTTTATCAACCAGTTGAAACAGGCATTGCAGGTCAATCGCCAGGCGGTCTGCGCGGTTGACTGGGCGTCGGGTACCGAGCCTGTGGCGCTGACCTACGGCGAACTGGAGCACCGGGTGTTTAATCTGGCTGCTGAGCTGCAACAACGTTTTGCCACTCCAGCCCACGGCGATCAAGTGGTGTTGGGGATCGCGACGCGCAACAGCAGCGACTGGCTGGTGGCCGATCTGGCCTGCCTGTTTGCAGGGATTACCGCGCTCCCGTTGCCGCTGGCGTTCAGTCAATCCCAGGCCGAGCATCTGGCCGAGCGTTGCGACGGATTCCTGGTGGATGCCGCAGGGCAGCGAACACTGGCGCAACGCTGGAAGCTGAACTTTCCCGACAGTCGCCTGCGCCGCCTTGGCGAGCCGGTGGTCGAGCAACCCCTGTTGCACACTCCGGACGATGCGGGTAACTGGATCTGCAAGATCATTCACACCTCAGGCACCACCAGCCGGCCGAAAGGCGTGCGCTTGAGCAATCAGGCGGTTGGCGCGGTGCTGACGTCGCTGCGCGAACGCATGCCGGCCAATGCCCATCGTCGGTATCTGTCGCTGGTACCGTTGAGCCTGCTGCTCGAGCAGGTGACCGCCGCGTACCTGCCGCTCCTGGCCGGCGGGACCGTGCATTTCCTGCCACCGAGCGAAGCATTGCTCGGCGAACCCGGGGCTTCGCCGCAACGTCTGGTCGACTGGATCCTGCACGTTCAGCCAACGGCGCTGACGGTACCGCCAGTCATGATCAATCGCTTTCTGGAGCAGTTGAATGAAGGCGGCGAGGCGGGGGAGCGGCTGGCGAGTTACCTGAAGTCCGGCGCTCACATCACCTGCGGCGGCGCGGCGGTGAGTATTGATGCCCTGCATGATCTGGCAGAGCAAGGCATCGAGGTGTACCAGGGCTACGGGCTGTCGGAAAACGCGTCGGTGGTCAGCATGAACACCTTCGAAGAGCAGCGCCTGGGCAGTGTCGGCAAGCCGCTTCCCCATGTGCAGGTGCGGATCGGCGCTGATCAGACCATCGAGGTCAAGAGCAGCTCACTGTTCAGCGGCTATTCGGGGACGGACCCCAGCGCGTGTTCCATGTCCGGCGACGGCTGGATGGACACCGGCGACCTGGGGATGCTCGACGAGGACGGCTACCTCTACGTGCACGGCCGCAAGAAGAACGTGATCTGCCTGCCCAACGGCCGCAATGTCAGCCCCGAGCAGGTCGAGCTGGAATATCGCAAATACCCGGGCGTGAACGACGCCGCGGTGTTCTTCGATGAGCAGCACGGTCTCGTGGCGTTGCTGTGCGTCGAATCGGCACCGGCCAGCGATGAACTGGTGAGCTGGTCGACTGGCCGCTTCTCCGATATCGAACGACCGAACCGGCTCTGGTTGTTGAGCAAGGATGATCCGTTGATCGAGCAGCTCTACACCGTCACCGGCCGACCGAAACGTGCCGATATCGCCACTGTTTTTTCCACTCTGCAAGGGAACGCATCCAATGAGCACACCTGCCTTTCACTTTGAAAACCCTGACGTCTCCATCGTCGAGTCGCACCACTTCGCCAGTCTGGGCAAGGCCGAGTTGTACGAGCTGCTGGGACACTACGGTGTCGTGCTGTTTCGCAACTGCATCCACAACGCCGAGATGTTCAGCACCTACGTCAAGCAGAACAGTTCCAGGCTGAGCCTGGATCCGGCGCGGGTCATGGTCGGTGGTGCCGCACAGCTGGTAGATGCCGGGCATCAGGCGGTTGGCCTGCATTGCGAGAATGGCAACTCGCCGTTCTGGCCGGACATGACTTGGTTCTATTGCCAGGAAGCGCCGCGCAAGGGTTCGCAAACCACGATCTGCGACGGCGAGAAGGTACTGGCGAGACTGTCCCCGGGCTGCCGCAGCTTTTTCGAAAACAACCCTATTCGCTACAGCCGTACCGTGGCGGGGGAAAAGTGGCGCCGGTTGGTTTGCCATTATTCGCCGACTTTGTCGGATCCGGCGGCCGTGGTCATTGAGGATCTGTTGCAGATCATCGGTGATGACCCGCAGACGCAGATTTCCTTCAACCCGGCTGATGACTCGATGCACTACGCCTTCAGCACGTCGGCGATCCTCACCTCCGCGTTCAGCCAGCGCCCGGCGTTTGCCAACAGCATCCTGGGGCCTTCATTCAACTACGAGGCGCCAGTGATCGATACGGTGGACGGTCAGGTGATTCCCGCCGAGTTCCTCGCCGAAATCGCCGAAATCTCTGCCCAGTACACCGTTCCGGTGGGTTGGCGTGACCACGATGTGGTGATGATTGATAACCGTAGGGTCATGCACGGTCGTGAAACCATCGTCGATGAGCGTCGACGCATTTTCAATGCCCTGAGCTACCGTTGAGAGGGTTCCATGAAAAGCGATAAATACATTATTGGCGGGCAGTACGAGACCTACCTCGATGGCGATGGCCGGCAGATCATCGACCTGACCGGCGGGTTCGGCTTCCAGGTGCCAGCGGTGATCGACGCGGTCACCCGTCAGGCGCAGATCATGGGGCTGTCCAACCGGGTATTGATGTCCGAGCCGCTGATTGCCTTGTGCCGCCGTCTGGCCGAGCTGTTGCCAGAGCCATTGGTCAGTTCCTATGTGTGCAGTTCCGGCGACGAAGCATTCGAAGGCGCCTTGAAGTTATGCAAGGGGCTCAAGCCGAAGGGCAACACCATCGTGTTTATCCAGGGTGGTGAGTATGGCTCGCTGACCTACGGGCGTTGCCTCAATGCCACGCAAGGCGACCTGGACGTGCAACATTTCCTGGGCTTCAAGCGCGTGGCAGTTCGTCATCTCGCAGACCTGGATTTGGTGGAGTGGAGTGATTGCTTCGCGGTCTGCCATAGCAGTACCCGCGTCGATGCGAACGGTCGATTGCAATTGCTTGAACCGGCCCTGGTCGAGCGCTTGCATGCCCATGCGGCGCAAGCCTCGGTACCGGTGATCGCGGTAGACACCCAGACCTGCCTGGGCAGCCTGGGCTCGCTGTTTGGTTTCCAGCGTTATCGTTGTGTCCCGGACATTGTCGTGCTTGGTGGCGCGCTGGGGGGCAGTGCGATTCCCATCGGCACCTATACCTGCAGCGAGCGCATGGCCTGGCAGGTCTATGGACGCAGCAGCCCGGCCAAGCATGGCAGCACCACGGCCGGTAATCCGATGGCCTGCGTGGCGGCCTTGGCCGCGCTGGATTATGTGCAGGCCAACGACTCGCCCCGCCAATGCCTGGAGAACGGTCAGCGACTGGCGCAGACCCTGGCGTCGTTCGGCGCCGTGGCCGAGGGCGGCTGGGTCGGCCTGCCACTGGCCGATGATCTGCAGCCGAGCGTGCTGTGCGAGGCCCTTTACCGGCAAGGTGTCTACGTCAGTGCGCCCCGTGGTCGCGAACTGCTCCTGCGCTGCCCCATTACCGCCCGCCCCGAACATATCCAACGTGCTGCCAACATCATCAAGGAGACCTTAAGCCATGTCCTTACTCAGGCCGCATGAACAACTGCTGGATGATTGCCAGCGGTACTGGAGCGCCTCGGCGGCCAAGCTCTACCGCTTGGGCAAGACCAGCGTCGAGCAACAGGCCGATGGCATTCACGTTACTGACCACACTGGCAAGCGCTTTATCGACTGTGCGTGCAGCTACGGCGTGTTCATCGTCGGCCACCGCAACCCTATGGTCCGCGAGCAGGTACAGGCGCAACTGAACCAGATGGCCTGGGTACCGGAGGGGCGGCGTCATCCGCTCCAGGACAAATTGACCGAACGTCTGTGCCAACTGGTGCCGGGGGAGTGGGGGGACGTGCAGTACATGGTCTCGGGGGCTGAGGCCATCGAGCAGAGCCTGCGCTATGCGTTGCGCATCCAGCCGCGCCGTCGCGGGATCGTGGTGATGAGCGGTTCCTACCACGGCAAGACTCTGGCGGCGATGAGCATACTGGGGCAACGACAGAATCACCGCAGCTATGGCATTGCAGCACCCGATGTGACCCATGTGCCCTACGGTGATTTTGCTGCCCTGCAACAGGCTGTGGGCGAAGGGGTGTGTGCGGTATATGTCGAACCGATCCTCGGCGGCGCACACTTGCAGGTGCCCCCGGTGGGCTACATGGCCAATTTGCGGGCCTTGTGCGATGCCACCGGCACCCTGTTGGTGGCGGATGAAATCCAGACCGGTTTCGGTCGTTGTGGCAAATGGTTCGCGGTGCAATATGACGACGTAGTGCCCGACATCATGATCCTCTCCAAGGGCCTGACCGGCGGCTACACCTCGTTCGCCTGCGCCATGTACAGCAAGCGCCTGGCGACCCAGTACCCGCTCAGTGACATCGAGCCTGACACGCGGACCAACGGCGGGCACCCGGTGGCGTGCGCCTCCGCGCTTGCGGCCATCGATTACATCGAGCAGAACAACCTGGTGGAGCAGTCACGGATCAATGGCGGTTTGCTGCGCCATGGCCTTCAACGCCTGGCGCTGCGCTATCCGCACATTGTGGAGGACGTCCCCGGGGTGGGCCTGATGACGGGGCTGCGCTTGCGTGGCTCGGTCTATGAAGCCCTGATGAGTATGGAACTGAGCAAGCGCGGCATTCATGCCGGGCACTCGATGAATGAGAAGGCCGAGCGGCCGGTGCTGCGCTTCTATCCGCCGCTGAACATCTCGCCCGATGCGTTGCGCCATATCCTGACGATGATCGAAGAGGCCCTCGAAGCTATCAACCGGCGCCCGGTGCTGGCGGTCAAGGCGTTCTCCCTGGTGGTACGCAACATGTATCAGTTGCCCAATAAATGGTTGCGCAGCAAGGAGGCGTCGTGAGCATGTTCAACCCTGATTCGCTGACCCTGCGGGAAATGGCCGGTCTGTTGCGACGTGGCGTGCTGACCAGCGTCACGTTGCTGGAGTTTTATCTGCAGCGGATCGCCGAGCGTAACCGGCAGATCAATGCACTGATCCAACTGGCGCCTGTGGAGGAATTGCGGCGCCAGGCCCGCGAAGCTGACGAGATGGCGCGCATCGGTCAGATCAGTGGTCCGCTGCATGGTATTCCCATCACCATCAAGGACGTCCTCCACGTGCAGGGATTCAGGATGTCCCGGGGACTGGAGGAATTGCTGGGCGACGTCAGCCAGCAGGACGCGACGGCCGTCGCCCGGCTTCGCCAGGCCGGGGCGATCATCCTGGGTATCAGCAATGTGCCTGAACTGTGCATGGCCTTCGAGACCGAGAACCTGATCTACGGCCGCACTCTCAACCCCCATGATTTGCAACGCTCCGCCGGCGGCAGCAGCGGCGGTGAAGCGGCCGCGATCGCCGCCGGCTGTTCGCCCGCCGGGCTGGCCTCCGATGCTTGTGGCAGTGTGCGGATACCCGCGCACTTCAATGGCATTTGCGGTTTGAAACTGACCCAGGGCCGGGTGCCGTTGACTGGCCAGTATCCCAACGACCGCTCCGGGCTATTCCATCTGACCTCGGCTTTTGGCGTGATGGGGCGCTATGTCGATGACCTGGCGCTGCTCGGACCGCTGATCAGCGGTGCCGACGGACAGGATCCGGACACCGTCGACGTGCCGTTTGTCGAAAGTGAGCCGTTGGCCAGCCTGCGGGTCGCACTGTTTTCGGAGTCGGACCGCACGCCCGTCAGCGCGGCGGTGAACGAGGTCTTGCAGCAGGTTGAACGATGCCTGAGTCAGGTGGTGGCGCAGGTGAGTCCGGTGGCACCGCCAATGCTTGAGGAGGCCTGTGATGTGCTGTGGCGGGTGTTCATTACCGGGGGCGACGCCGGGCGTGGCTGGCGACAGCTATTCGAGTCAATGAACAAGCGCCGTTTTACCCCGGCCATCGCGAAGTTGCTGGACATGAGCGAAGCCACGGAGTTGACCGTGGATGAAGTCAAGCGTGACTGGATCGCGATCGACACCTTCCGCTATCAGTTGGCGAAGTTCTTCAAGCAACACGACCTGTTCATCTGTCCGGTGTTTCCAGACGTAGCGTTCCATCATGGAGAATCCCTGGAGGATCGCAACCGCTATGCCTTCGTATTCCCGTTCAGTCTCAGCGGGTCACCGGCGGTGGTGATCCGCGCCGGCACCGATGCAGCCACTGGAATGCCCATCGGCATCCAGATTGTCGGGCCACATTGGCAGGAGGAACGATTGCTGGCGGTAGCGGCTTTCCTTGAGCGGGAGCTGGAGCGCTGGAGCCCTGTTTCACCTCGTTCGGCGTCGCACTAGAGGTTGTATACGTGTAGCGCACCGCTTCGTACAAAGCCTGGGATGATTTCAAGCTGTAACAGTTCTGGCGTTACGGCTTGAAATCACCAGCGCCAGCATCCCCCCGCCTACCAGTCCGGCACCGATGATTTCGAGCACCATCGGTTGTTGCCTGAGCCAGAACCAGTTGAGCAGCGTCACGAACAGCGTGTTGAGGTATACGTAGGAAATGACCGTGGACGGTGCGATTACCCCGATGGCCCGGTGCAACAGCCAGAACGTGGCGAGGGTACCGAACAGGGCCAGGTACACCAGCCAGCCGATGTCCAGCATCGACAATTGCAGGCCGCTGCGCCAGCCGCCGCTGAACAGGCAGAACACCAAGAGAAACAGCGAACCGAACAGCATGTTCCAGAACGTCATCGCCACCGGATCTCGCCCCTTGAGCGCCTTGGCCTTGAACCGTTGACTAAGGGGCGAGTACAAGGCCATCGCCACGCAACCGGCACCGAAGACCATCACCGGATAGAGCGCAGGCATCTGCCCCGGAGTTGTACCCTTGAGCGTCAGCAACACGGCGCCGGCCGCCGCGATCAGCATGGGCAGCAAGCGGGTCTTGAGGTTTGGACTGGGCAGCAGGAACACCTCGAAGAACAAGGTCATCAATGGCACCAGTGTGTACAGCGTTGCGGTATTGACCGCCGAGGTGTAGCGCAACGCCTCGAACAGCGAACCAAAGTAGGTCGCCAGCAACAGGCCAAGCACTGCGTGGGCCAGCAACCCTTTGGCGGTGATGGGCGAGGTGTTTTTCAGCAGTAACAGCGGCAAGAACAACAAGGCCGAAAACAGCAGCCGCAAGCCCGTGAGCAGAATCGGATCGATCGATTGGCTGACCTGAGCCGCTGCGAAGAACGACGAGGTGATCAGCATTGCCCAGATAAGCATGCCCCAGTGAGCGGCTGCAAAACCGACGTGTTTCATCAAGGTCTTATTCCTGTGTTCGAGAACTGGAACGTCATGATGGGCAAATCCGTCGGCCGTCATGGATGGGGGGATAAAGACAGGGCCGCTTTCATTGCGGCCCTTTTTTCAGCGACGCGACTGGTTCCGCTAGCTGATGTGCCGCGCGTACTGCTTGGGATTGAAGCGCAACACCATCAGGATCATCAGTGCCATGACCGCAGTGAGCGACCACCAGGCCCATTCGAAGCTGCCCAATTGATCGCGGATCATCCCGGCGATCAAGGGTGAAAGCCCAGCGATCAGATAGCCGATGCCTTGCACGAACGCCGTCAGGCCACCGGCCCGGCGTGGGTTGTCCAGGTGGTCGAGGGATACGATCAGGCTCATCGGGAACAGGCCGCCGATACCCAGCCCCAGCAGGCAGGGCCACAGCAGGCTGAAGCGGTCCGGGCTCAAGATCAGGCCGCAGAAACCCGCTATGATCAGGGCCAGCAGGACAGCCAGCACCATGCGCTTGTCCTGGCTGCGGTTGGCAATGGCCGGGGTGACGAGCCCGGACAGTACTTCCATCGCCGTCAGGAACCCCAGCAACAGGCCCGCGTGCTGCTCGCTCCAGCCTTTTTCCACGTAGTACGGCGCCAGCCAGGCCAACACACAGGTGTAAGACGCCGTGCCAAGGCCGAAGAAAATCGCCAGTAGCCAGGCCCGGCCATTGGCGAAGAACGATTCCTTGTTCCGGCTCGGGGCGTCGGGCAACGGTGTGACGGCCGCGCGCTGGGCATACCAGCAACCGAGGGCAACCAACGCCAGCACCGCCCAGATCGCCAGGCCGATACGCCAGCTGCCGGTCTGTGTCAGGACGAAGGGTGAAAATGACGCCGCCAGTGCTGCTCCACCCATGATCGAGGTGACATACAGCCCCATGAATAGCGAAACGTTGTCGCTGAACCGCGATTTGATCAGCGCCGGCATCACCGCCTGAATCAGCGCGATCCCGACCCCGGCCACCACGGCACTGATAATCAGCTCGGCGGCGCTGTCCAGATACAGGCGCGACGCCGTGGCGATGCCGATGATCAACAGCGAGAGCACGATGGTGCGGTGTTCACCGATGCGCAGGGCAATGCGCATGCCCAGGAACATCGCCAGCCCCATCGCCATGACCGGCAGCATGGTCAACAATGACGCGGTGCTGAAACTCAACGGCACCTCGCCACGGATGGCTGACAACAGCGGTCCGACCGCCGCCATCGAAGGTCGCAGGTTCAGCGCCACCAACACCACACTGACCATCAGCCAGACGGCGTGGGTGCTTGAAGTTCGAACGTTTTCCATAACGAAGCCTTGGCTTATAAAAATGCCATTTAGGCCGGGAAGCGAGGGTAGAGGCAAACTGAAAACTGGGCAGCGATATTGAAAGATTAAATGCCCATCAACCTTGTGGGAGCGAGCCTGCTCGCGATGGCGGCGGTAAAGCCAAGATTGCCGCAAGCTGACCCACCGCTATCGCGAGCAGGCTCGCTCCCACATTGGATTCGGGGCGTACGCAGCATTTGCAGCGCCACCTGCTCCTGTGGGAGCCGGGCTTGCCCGCGAAGACGGCGGCACAGTCAACATCGCCGCAAGCAGATCCACCGCTATCGCGAGCAGGCTCGCTCCCACATGGATTCCGGGTGTATGCAGTATTTGCCCGCGCCAGCAGACCCTGTGGGAGCCGGGCTTGCCCGCGAAGACGGCGGCACAGTCAACATCGCCGCAAGCAGACCCACCGCTATCGCGAGCAGGCTTGCTCCCACATCGGATTCGGGGCGTACGCAGAATTTGCATACTCCCACACCTGCTATTCCATGGCCGGACTCAACGTACCCAACCAGGCCACCAAAGCCAGGATGACCGCCGCTACAGAGAACTCAAGGATCATGCTGCGCCGCAACGCTCTCACGGCCACACTGTGTTCGCCGGTTCGCCTGGCCTGTTCCAGCTGCGGGCTCAGGTGAAAACGGTTCAGTGCGGCAAACACCAGCATGGCTCCAAACAGGACGAGTTTAAGTGTCAGCAACTGACCGTAGGTGCTGTCGAACAGCCCGTCGATGCTCGGACCGACAATGAACAGGTAGTTCATCACGCCGGTCACGCTGATGATCAGCACGATCACGGCCCCGGCGTTTTCAAAGCCGATCAGGGTCCGGGACAGCACCGACAATCGGTGTTCGGCCTTGCCAAGCAGCAGTACAAACGCCGCCAGGGCGCCGACCCAGGCACCCGCTGCCCACAGGTGCAAAAAGTCAGCAATGAAGTGCCAGTTCCGCCGTTCGCCTTCGTCCATTGCCCCATGGCCAGCCCAGGCCAGTGTCGCAAGGGCCACGCCTGCGGCCAGCGTGCCCAGCCACAGGCTGGCGCTCGGCCAGCGCCTGCTTTGCGTCGCGGCGACAATGATCAGCATCAATGCCAGGATCCGCAGGCTCCAGCTCGAGCCCATGTCAGTCTCCAACACCATCATTTCAACGTGTGGCTGTAACTCGGCCCAGTCCGTAACGCCGCTCATGGCCCAGACCATGCACAGCATGCCGGCGATGGACAGCAGCACGCCGATGATGGCCGTGCTCGCCAGGAGTCTTGCGAAAGGCAGCACCTCGCCCGATTTTCGTTCCTCGTCTCGCAGACCATAAAGGCCGAAAGCCGCGAGTCCGAACAACAGCATCAGGTCCAGATACAGGGCCAGGCGTAGAGCAATATTGATCAGATCCATGTCGACCGAGTCGCTCAACTCACTTCACCTTGAACGTGACGTTGCCGGTGATCGGGTGAGTATCGGACGACACCGCGCGCCATTGGACCTGATAGGTGCCCGGCGTGAGCGGGGTACTCGGAATGATGACCATGGTCTTGGGATCTTCGCTGCCCGACACCTTGGCCGGCATGGCCATTGGCGAATGGGCTGACATGCCGGGCATTTCGGTCATCAGCAGCTTGGCGCCGGAGAACTTGGTCATCAGGCTCTCGGAAAAGTGCAGCTCGATTTTCGCCGGTGCCGGTCCCTGCATACCCTCGGCCGGGGTGGAGGACAGCAGCTTGGGGTGTGCCTGGACCAGGCTGCTGCTCAGCAGCCCGGTGGATAACGCGACGGTGATCACGGCGTTTTTGATGAATGACATGCAAGGACTCCTACAACGGTTTTCTAGTTTTTAGAGGGATGGAAAGGGGGACGCAATCGTCAGAACCACATACGAACACCCAGGACCAGGCGTGCTTCGCTAAGGTCATCGCCTTCTTCACGGGCGTAGTCTGCGGTATTGCCATAGACGCGGTTCCAGGTGACACCGATGTAGGGGGCGAATTCGCGACGGATTTCATAACGCAGCCGCAAGCCCAACTCGGTGTTCGTTAACCCTGAACCTACCGCGCGGGCCGGATCGTTCTTGCCATGGAAGTTGGCTTCGGCGGTGGGCTGCAGGACCAGGCGGTTGGTCAACAGGATGTCGTAGTCGCCTTCCAGGCGTACAGCGCTCTGGCCGTTCTCACCGAGGTAGGCTGTGGCCTGGGTTTCGAAGTTGTACAGCGCCATGCCTTGGATGCCCAAGGCAGCCCAGGTTTGCGGTTCGTCCGGCTTGAAGTCCTGGCGCACGCCGGCCACCACGTCCCACCAAGGGCTGATGGCATGGCCCCAAAGGGCCTGGAACTCGGCTTCTTCGGTCTTGCCGTTGGTACGTTCGCCTTCGGTGCGCAGCCACAACCGGTCGATGTCGCCGCCGATCCAGCCGGAGGCGTCCCAACTCAGGGCGCTGCCATCATCGGCGTCCTGCCACTCCAACTGATTGATCAGAAAGAATGAATTGAGAGCGCTGTCCTGCATCATATGACCGCCGTGGTCCTCATAGACCGCCGCGCGATCGGCGGCGGTCAGTTCGGGGATCGGCGTGCGGCTGGTGGTCGTGGGTGGCTCCATCGACTGCATGTCCTGCATCGAATCCATTCCTTGCATCTGGCCCTGCTCCATGCCCTGCATCTGGCTGTGATCCATGCCTGGCATAGCGTTGCCGGCTGCCCAGGCAGGCGTGGCCATGCCTTGTGTCAGGCCGGCCATGATCATCATCGACAGGAGGGGAGAGTGAATGTAGCGGGTCATGGTCGGGCTCCTCATTCCTGTACCCGGATTTCACGAAACATGCCCATTTCCATGTGGAAGAGCAGGTGACAGTGATACGCCCAGCGTCCGAGGGCATCGGCGGTGACCCGGTAGCTGCGCCTGGAGCCGGGCGGCACGTCGAGGGTGTGCTTGCGCACCATGAACTGACCGTTTTCGTCCTCCAGATCACTCCACATGCCATGCAGATGGATGGGGTGAGACATCATGGTGTCGTTGATCAGCACGATGCGCAGCCGTTCGCCGTACTTGAACAGCAGCGGCTCGGCGTCGGAGAACTTCACGCCATTGAATGACCAGACGAATTTCTCCATGTGTCCGGTCAGGTGCAATTCAATGGTGCGACCCGGTTCGCGGCCGTCCGGGTCGGGGAAGGTGCTGCGCAGGTCCGAGTAGGTCAGCACCTTGCGACCATTGTTGCGCAGGCCCATGCCGGGGTCGTCGAGCTTGGGCTTGACGCTCATGGCTTGCATGTCCACCAGTGGGTTGTCTTGCTCCGACGGCGGATGGGACGGCATGTTGCCCATACCTGGCATGGCGCCGTGGTCCATCATCGGCATGTCACCCTGATCCATGGTCGACATTTCGCTTTGATCCATGTCTTGCATCGATCCATGGTCCATGCCGCCCATGCCCATATCGTCCATGGTCACCAGCGGTCGCGGATCAAGCGGTGGGACCGGGGCCGAGAGTCCGGCTCGGGTCGCCAGGGTGCCGCGGGCATACCCGGTGCGGTCCATCGACTGGGCAAACAGGGTATAGGCCTGCTCGGTCGGCTCGATGATGACGTCATAGGTTTCGGCCACGGCGATACGGAACTCATCCACTGACACCGGATTGACGTACTGGCCATCGGAGGCGACGACCGTCATTTTCAGGCCGGGGATGCGCACATCGAAGTAGGTCATGGACGAGCCGTTGATGAAGCGCAGGCGAATCCGCTCGCCGGGCTTGAACAGGCCGGTCCAGTTCATGTCTGGCGCCTGGCCGTTCATCAGGTAGGTGTAGGTCGCGCCGCTGACGTCCGCCAGGTCGGTGGGGTTCATTTTCATCTCGGCCCACATCTTGCGATCGGCCACGGTGGCTCCCCAGCCCTTGCTGGCGACATCGTCGATGAAGTCGCCGACGGTGCGTTTGTTGTAGTTGTAGTAATCCGACTGTTTCTTGAGTTTGCGGATGACGTCGGCGGGGTCTTCGTCGGTCCAATCGGTGAGCATCACCACGTAGTCCCGTTCGTACTGGAAGGGTTCGGGTTCCCGGGCGTCGATGACCAGCGGGCCATACACCCCGGATTGCTCCTGGAGCCCGGAATGGCTGTGGTACCAGTACGTGCCATTCTGGCGGACCTTGAATTGGTAGACGTACTGGCCGTCGGGTTCGATGCCTTTGAAGCTCAACCCTGGCACGCCGTCCATGTTGGCCGGCAGGAGGATGCCGTGCCAGTGGATGGACGTGGTGTCCTTCAAGCGATTGCGTACCCGCAGGCTCACGGTGTCGCCTTCACGCCAGCGCAGCAGCGGGCCGGGAATGCCGCCGTTGATGGTCTGGGCGATACGGGGATGACCGGTGAAGTTGACCGGGCTTTCGCCAATGAACAGGTCGAAATCGGTGCCGCTCAACACGGTGGGCTGGCCTGGGCCGGTCAGCGCCCAGACGGGGGCGCGCCACAGGCCCAGACCTCCCAGGATGCCGCCAGCGGTGAGGCCCTTTACGAAGGTGCGTCGGGAAGTTTTTGTTTGCATCGATAAAAGTCCATCCGTCGAATCACGACATGCACAGGGGCGGTCCCCTTGCAGGTGTGAAGCAAAGATGACACAGGCAAGCGGGGCAGGTGATTACATTTCAGTCAGCTTGGTTTGGGTATCCGCTTCCCCGCGACGCTGTGTTTGAATGGCACTGGAGCGTACCGGACAGGCACCGATCAGAATGATCTTTTGCATCTGCGGGATATTCTGTAGCCTTGCCGGCTTCACGCTATCCCGTGCCTGATTGATACCCACTTTCCCGGCGGTACCCGAGTGGTCCGGAGCCGGGGTGTATACTCGACTTTCGCGCTAAACGCGCCTGCAGGTCTTGCGAACATGACGCAAATTTCCGAACGTCTCCTGGTCCAGGCTCACCTCGACGCCAAGCAGCCCAAGCCGCTGAGTGCCGAGCAAGAGGCCTGGTACCGCGCCGCCATCGCCGCCGAGCTCAAGGCTCAGGACGCGGTACTGGTCGCGCACTTCTACTGCGACCCGATCATCCAGGCACTGGCCGAAGAGACCGGGGGCTGTGTGTCCGACTCCCTGGAAATGGCCCGCTTCGGCAACGCTCATCCGGCCAAGACCGTGGTGGTGGCCGGGGTCCGGTTCATGGGCGAAACCGCCAAGATCCTCAATCCTGAAAAACGCGTGCTGATGCCGACCCTGGAAGCCACCTGCTCCCTGGACCTCGGTTGCCCGGTGGACGAGTTCTCGGCGTTCTGCGATCAGCACCCGGAGCGCACCGTGGTGGTGTATGCCAACACATCGGCGGCGGTCAAGGCCCGGGCCGACTGGGTGGTAACGTCCAGCTGTGCGCTGGAAATCGTCGAGAGTCTGATGGACAACGGCGAGACGATCATATGGGGGCCGGACAAGCACCTGGGCACTTATATCCAGCGCAAGACCGGCGCCGACATGCTGCTCTGGGACGGCGCCTGCATCGTCCACGAGGAGTTCAAGTCCAAGCAACTGGAGGACATGAAGGCCCTGTACCCGGACGCCGCGATCCTGGTGCACCCGGAGTCACCGACCTCGGTGATTGAACTGGCGGACGCCGTGGGCTCCACCAGCCAACTGATCGCTGCGGCCCAGAGCCTGCCGAACAAGACGCTGATCGTTGCCACCGACCGCGGTATTTTCTACAAAATGCAGCAGCTGTGCCCGGACAAAGTCTTCATCGAAGCTCCTACCGCCGGCAACGGCGCAGCTTGCCGCAGCTGCGCCCACTGCCCGTGGATGGCGATGAATACCCTGGAACGCACCCTCAAGAGCTTGCAGGAAGGCACCAATGAGATCTTCGTCGACCCGGCGTTGATCCCTCAGGCCATTCGCCCGCTCAAGCGCATGCTGGACTTCACCCAGGCGGCGCGGATGAAGCTGGCGGGTAACGCCTGAGTCCTGATGTTCGCTCCCACGCTCCGCGTGGGAATGTCTCTACGGACGTTCCGCGTTCGGCTCTGGGAGGCGGAGCGTCCTTGGCTGCATTCCCACGCAGAGCGTGGGAACGAGACGTGTGAATCACTTGGTCTTCTTGGGAACCCGTACCAACTGCGTGTCCGAGTAGATGTCATGCCAGCCGCGCTTGCGTTTGTCGAACAACGACCAGAGAAAGCCCAGCCCCACCGGCAGCCATGAGGCAATCGACACCACGAAGCGCAACAGCGCCTGCCACAGGCTGATGGCCGTGCCATCGGCGTTCTGTACGCGGATGCCCCACACCTGCATGCCCAGGGTCTGGCCATTGTGGGTCCAGAACTTGGCGAAGAAACCGAACAGCACGAACAGCAGCACGGTGGACAGCAAGGGGTCGCCATCCAGTGCGCCGGCTTCGGTGAGGGTGCGCATTTTCTCTTCACCGATGATCCCCATCTGGATCATCTTGTAGACGCCGCTGGTGACGATCAGCAACGCCGTGCACAGCAGAAAGTCATAGAACATCGCCGCCAGGCGACGACCCAGGCCGACGGGAGGGAAGTCGCCCTGAGGGGTGAGCAGGTGTTTCGGCATGACGGCCTCGGAGCAAAAAGAAGCCCATTCTACGGATTTACGCTCATAAAAAAGCCCCTGATATCAATCAGGGGCTTTTGGGGTTGCGAAAGCTTAGGCTTCGGCAACAACCTCGTCAGCCTGCATGCCTTTCTGGCCCTGCACGGCAACGAAGGTGACTTTCTGGCCTTCTTTCAGGCTCTTGAAGCCGTTGCCCTGGATGGCACGGAAATGTACGAACAGATCCGGACCGCTTTCAGGAGTGATAAAACCAAAACCCTTTTCGTCGTTGAACCACTTGACGGTACCGCTCTGACGCTCAGCCATTTTCTTATTTCCTTTGACGCTTAAATTGATGACAGCCTCTTTCACTTGAAAGAGTACTGGGGCTGGGTTGCAGGAAAGTAAGAGACGTCGAACGGGATGTAGCGAACTTCATAGGCTACTGCCCAGGTCACGATTCCAAGCGACCCATGCAAACACAGTGACCAAACTCTACGCCAACTACGAATGAAAAAACAACCCCCTCTGAAGGGCCCGGTTTTCCTCAGCTCTGCGCCATTTACGCGTTTCGCTGGCCTGGGCTTAATCGATAGGCTAGTTCAATTGTTTGGCAGCGCTATAAACACCATTCAATAGGAAGTAAATGCACCTTTTTATGGCGGTTGCGTTACACATTAGTGCACGTATAACGCAATCGCGTTACTTATAGAAACAGTCAATCAACCGCGGTAGTAGCGTTGTGCAACGAATGGCATTTTGCTTACAAGCAAAGGCACCTTTTTCCCACGAACAATGGCCCAGACGGGGGTTTCCAGGGCGATATAGGCGGTGTCCAGATAACCCATCGCCAAAGGACCGCCCAGGGTCGGACCGAAGCCGCCGCTGCACACCGTACCGATGATCTCGCCTGCCTCGTTGACGATTTCCGCACCTTCGCGCACCGGGGTGCGCTCCTGAGGCAGCAGGCCGACGCGTTTACGGCTCACGCCATTCTGTTGCTGGGCGAACACGGTTTCGGCGCCCGGGAAGCCGCCTGCGCGGGCACCGTCGGCGCGGCGGACCTTGGAAATGGCCCACAGCAAGCTGGCTTCGATCGGAGTGGTGTCGGTGTTCATGTCGTGGCCGTAGAGGCACAGACCGGCTTCCAGGCGCAGGGAGTCACGGGCGCCGAGGCCGATGGCGGCCACTTCCGGTTCCGCCAGCAGGGCGCGGGCGAGTTTTTCCGCGTCGGCTGCGGGCACGGAGATCTCGAAACCGTCTTCACCGGTGTAGCCCGAACGGCTGACAAAGCAGTCCACACCCAGCAGCGTGACACGCTGGAACTGCATGAAGGTCATTTTCGCCACGTCCGGTGCCAGGCGAGCCAGCACGGTGACGGCGGCCGGCCCTTGCAGGGCGAGCAGGGCGCGGGCCTCGAACAGCGGCTCGATGTCGCACTGGCCCCCGATGCGGGCGCGCAGATGGGCCAGATCCTGGTCCTTGCACGCTGCGTTGACCACCAGGAACAACTCGTCGTTGCCCAGGTTGGCCACCATCAGGTCGTCGAGAATGCCGCCATTGTCATTGGTGAACATGGCGTAGCGTTGCATGCCCACCGGCAGGTCGATGATGTCCACCGGCACCAGGGTTTCCAAGGCCTGGGCGGCACTTGCACCGGTCAGGCGGATCTGACCCATGTGGGACACGTCGAACAGCCCGGCCTGGTCGCGGGTGTGCTGATGCTCTTTCATGACCCCCAATGGGTACTGCACCGGCATGTCGTAGCCGGCGAACGGCACCATGCGGGCGCCGAGTTCTAGGTGCAGGGCATGCAGCGGGGTCTTCAGCAGTTGTTCGGTGGACATATCAGCTCCTGGAAAATTGAAGAGAGACGCGTATCAGCATTCGATGATGTTGACCGCCAGACCGCCGCGGGCGGTCTCCTTGTATTTGCTTTTCATGTCGGCGCCGGTCTGGCGCATGGTGCGGATGACTTTATCGAGGGAGACGAAATGATGCCCGTCGCCGCGCATGGCCATGCGCACCGCGTTGATGGCTTTCACCGAGCCCATGGCGTTGCGTTCGATGCAGGGCACCTGCACCAGGCCGCCGATCGGGTCGCAGGTCAGGCCAAGGTTGTGTTCCATGCCGATTTCGGCGGCGTTTTCCACTTGCTGCACCGTGCCGCCCAGGACTTCGCACAAGGCACCGGCGGCCATGGAGCAGGCGACGCCGACTTCACCCTGGCAACCGACCTCGGCACCAGAGATGGAGGCATTTTCCTTGTACAGGATGCCAATGGCGGCGGCGGTCAGCAGGAACCGCACCACACCGTCCTCGCTGGCCCCGGGGATGAAGCGCATGTAGTAATGCAGCACGGCCGGGATGATTCCCGCCGCGCCGTTGGTGGGCGCGGTGACGACGCGCCCGCCAAAGGCGTTCTCTTCGTTGACGGCCAGGGCATACAGGTTCACCCAGTCCAGCACCGACAGCGGGTCGCGCAACGCCGCTTCGGGGTTTTTGCACAATTGACGGTGCAGTGCCGCTGCCCGTCGCTTGACCTTCAGCCCGCCCGGCAGGATCCCTTCGTTGCGGCACCCGGCCGCCACGCAATCTTGCATCACCTGCCAGATCTTCAGCAGGCCGGCGCGGGTTTCAGCTTCGGGGCGCCAGGCGCTTTCATTGGTCAGCATCACCTGGCTGATGGACAGACCATAGGTGCTGCAATGGCCCAGCAGATCCTTGGCGCTTTTGAATGGAAAGGTCAGGACCGTGGCGTCTTCGACGATACGGTCGGCCCCGGCGGCGTCTTCATCGACGACGAAGCCACCACCCACCGAATAGTACTCGCGACTGCGCACTTGCAGGCCGGCACCGTCGAAGGCGCGGAAGATCATGCCATTGGGATGGAAGGGCAGCGGTTTGCGAATCATCGCCAAGTGCAGTTTTTCATTGAATTCGATGGGGTGTTGGCCCAGCAGGTTCAAGCGACCGTTGCTGCGAATCTCCTGCAGACGGGCGTTCACCGTTTCGGTGTCCACGGTGTCCGGGTGTTCGCCCTCCAGGCCCAGCAGCACGGCTTTGTCACTGCCATGGCCCTTGCCCGTGGCGCCGAGAGAGCCGTACAGCTCGACCCTGACACTGGCAACGGTCTCAAGCAGGTCATCACGACGCAGCCCTTCGACGAAACGGGCAGCGGCACGCATCGGGCCGACCGTGTGGGAACTGGAAGGGCCGATACCGATCTTGAACAGGTCGAACACGCTTAACGACATGGTGTTTCTCCGGTTTCTTTTTATGGAGATCGAAAGATTGAGAGTGATCCCTGTGGGAGCGAGCCTGCTCGCGATGACGGAGTGTCAGTCAACATCTGCATTGGCTGTCACACCGCCATCGCGAGCAGGCTCGCTCCCACAAGGGGGGATGCGGCGGTTGAGGGGGACGGGCGAGCCCGCCCCCCTACAAGTCAAGCGTAGCTTTCGATCGACGGGCAGGCGCAGACCAGGTTGCGGTCGCCGAACACGTTGTCGACCCGGCCCACTGGTGGCCAGTATTTGCTTTCGATCAACGACGCGACCGGGTACACCGCTTGTTCGCGGCTGTAAGGGTGGGTCCACTCACCGACGATTTCCGCCGCGGTGTGCGGGGCGTTTTTCAGCGGGTTGTCGTCCTTGTCCAGGCTGCCGTTTTCCACCGCGCGGATTTCTTCGCGGATGCAGATCATGGCGTCGCAGAAGCGATCCAGTTCTTCCCTGGATTCGCTTTCGGTCGGCTCGATCATCAACGTGCCGGCTACCGGGAACGACATGGTCGGGGCGTGGAAGCCGAAGTCGATCAGGCGCTTGGCCACGTCGTCGACGCTGATGCCGCTGCTGTCCTTGAGTGGGCGCAGGTCGAGGATGCACTCGTGGGCCACCAGGCCGTTGCTGCCGGTGTAGAGCACCGGGTAGTGCTCTTCCAGGCGACGGGCGATGTAGTTGGCATTCAGGATCGCCAATTGCGAGGCGCGCTTGAGGCCTGCGCCACCCATCATGCGGATGTACATCCAGGTGATCGGCAGGATGCTGGCGCTGCCGAATGGCGCCGCACACACTGCGCCTTCCTTGCGCGTCATGTTGGCGTGGCCCGGCAGGAAAGGTGCCAGGTGCGACTTGACGCCAATCGGGCCGACGCCCGGGCCGCCACCGCCGTGGGGGATACAGAACGTCTTGTGCAGGTTCAGGTGCGACACGTCACCGCCGAATTTGCCCGGCGCACAGAGGCCGACCATGGCGTTCATGTTGGCGCCGTCGATGTACACCTGGCCGCCGTTGTCATGGACGATGCCGCAGATTTCGCGGATGCCTTCCTCGAACACGCCGTGGGTCGACGGGTAGGTGATCATCAGCGCGGCGAGGTGTTCGCGGTGCTCGATGGCCTTGGCCCGCAGGTCTTCGATGTCGACGTTGCCACGGACATCGCATGCGGTGACCACCACGCGCATGCCGGCCATGTTGGCGGTGGCCGGGTTGGTGCCATGGGCCGACGAAGGGATCAGGCAGATGTCGCGACGGTCTTCGCCACGGCTCTGGTGATAGGCGCGGATCGCCAGCAGGCCGGCGTACTCACCCTGGGAACCAGCGTTGGGTTGCAGCGACACCGCGTCGTAGCCGGTGGCGGCGCAAAGCATGGCTTCCAGTTCATCGGTCAACTGCTGGTAACCGGCGCTCTGCTCGGCCGGGGCGAATGGGTGCAGGGCGCCGAATTCGGCCCAGGTCACCGGGATCATTTCGCTGGCGGCGTTGAGTTTCATGGTGCAGGAACCCAGCGGGATCATGGTGCGATCCAGGGCCAGGTCCTTGTCGGCGAGCTTGCGCAGGTAGCGCATCAGCTCGGTTTCGGAGTGGTAGCGGTTGAACACCGGGTGGCTGAGCACCGGCGACTGGCGCACCAGCTCAGCGGGGATGCGGCTCTGCACGCTGGCGGCCAGGGCGGCGAAGTCCGGCAGGGGCTTGTCGCTGGCCAGAAGCGCCCACAGGGTTTCGATATCGGCCTGGCAGGTGGTTTCGTCCAGGGACAGGCCCAGGCGTTCAGTGTCCACCACGCGCAGGTTGATGCGCTGGGCGCGGGCCTGGTCGTGCAGGGCTGCGGTTTGCGCGCCGGTGTGCAGGGTCAGGGTGTCGAAGAAACTGTCCTGTTCGACGCTCACGCCCAACGCGCCCAGGCCCTTGGCGAGAATCGCGGTCAAGTGATGGATGCGGTTGGCGATTTGCACCAGGCCCCTGGGACCGTGGTACACGGCGTACATGCTGGCGATGTTCGCCAGCAGTACCTGGGCGGTGCAGATGTTGCTCGTGGCTTTCTCGCGGCGGATGTGTTGCTCGCGGGTCTGCATCGCCAGGCGCAGGGCCGGCTTGCCGAAACGGTCCACGGACACCCCGACCAGGCGGCCTGGCATGTCGCGCTTGAAGGCATCCTTAGTGGAGAAATACGCTGCGTGCGGGCCGCCGAAACCCAGCGGTACGCCGAAGCGTTGGGCACTGCCGATGGCGACATCGGCGCCGAATTCGCCCGGCGGGGTCAGCAGGGTCAGGGCCAGCAGATCAGCCGCGACCGCCACCAGGGCGTTGGCCCCGTGGAAGCGCTCGGTCAGTTCGCGGTAGTCGAACAGGTCGCCGTTGCTGGCCGGGTATTGCAGCAGCACGCCGAAGAACGGGCTGGCATCGGTCAGCTCGCGTTCGTCGCCGACCACCACGTCGATGCCCAGGGGCTCTGCACGGGTGCGCAGCACGTCGAGGGTCTGTGGGTGGCAGTGGCGCGAGGCGAAGAAGGCATTGCTGCCCTTGTTCTTGCTCAGGCGCTTGCAGAAGGTCATGGCCTCGGCGGCGGCGGTGGCTTCGTCCAGCAACGAGGCGTTGGCGATCGGCAGGCCGGTAAGGTCGCTGATCAGGGTCTGGAAATTCAGCAGTGCTTCGAGACGGCCTTGGGAGATTTCCGGCTGGTATGGGGTGTAGGCGGTGTACCAGGCCGGATTTTCCAACAGGTTGCGCAGGATCGGTGCCGGCGTGTGGCAGTTGTAGTAACCCTGGCCGATGTAGGTCTTGAACAGTTGGTTCTTGGCGGCAATGGCCTTGATCGAGGCCAGGGCGTCTGCTTCGCTCTGGCCGTCGCCCATCTCCAGCACGCTGGTCCCCTTGATGCTTTCAGGGATGACGCTGGCGCTCAGGGCTTCCAGGGAGTCGTAGCCCAGGCGTTCGAGCATGGCTTGCTCGTCGCTGGCCCGCGGGCCGATATGACGGGCGATGAATTCGTTGGCGGTGCCCAGATTAACGGTCATGTGGCGCTCCTCAGGCTTCGGCGTTGGCTTTGATCAGACGGTCATAGGCGTCCTGATCCAGCAGTTGGCCAACTTCAGCGGCATTGGCTGGCTTGAAACGGAAAAACCAGCCTTCGCCCAGCGGATCTTCGTTGACCAGTTCAGGATTGCTTTCCAAGGCCGGGTTGACCTCCAGCACTTCACCGTCCAGCGGCATGTAGACACCGCTGGCGGCCTTCACCGATTCCACGGTAGAGGCTTCGTCACCCTTGGCATAGGTTTGCAGTTCCGGTAACTGAACATAGACCACATCGCCTAAAGCGTTCTGCGCAAAGGCGGTGATGCCGACCGTGACGCTGCCATCGGCTTCGGCGCGCAGCCATTCGTGATCTTCAGTGAAACGCAACTCGCTCATGGGAACTCCTGGGGCCAGATCGTCTGGTTACGTAGAAAGGCGCGGGACGGTGCCCGGCCATATGGTTAATACCCATAGCAAGAATGCGGCCAATATCAATAAGTGCTTATGGATCAATGATTTGAGGGGATTCGGCACGACTTGGGCGACTGCCTCTGTAGCGAAATCGCTACAGCTCCGTGCTTGGAAAAAATGATTGTGGGATCAAAGCCTTATCCGACGCAGTTTACCGCTACCTGTAGCGATATCGTTCCACTGTAGCGCTTTCAGTACAGATAGAGGTCGCTTTTGAGCTGATTATTGGTCGAGGCAGGCCCTGTGGGAGCGAGCCTGCTCGCGATGGCGGAGTATCAGCCAATATTTCTGTAGCTGGCACGCCGCTATCGCGAGCAGGCTCGCTCCCACAGAGGTCCTTCCAGAGCCCCTATGGCTTGTTGGGAATCCCGTACTTGCGCAACCGGTGGGCGATCGCCGTATGGGACGTTTGCAGGCGGCTGGCGAGTTGGCGTGTGGACGGGTAGTTGACGTAGAGGCTTTCGAGCAGGTGTTTCTCGAAGGCTTCCACGGCTTGCTCCAGGCTTTCGACGTCCACATCGCCTTGTCGCGCGACAGAGGTGCCGGCGATGTCGAGGTCGCCGATGTCCACCAGGCTGCTCTCGCAGATGGCGGCGGCGCGGAAGATCACGTTTTGCAGTTGTCGCACGTTGCCGGGCCAGCGGTTGCCCAGCAGCGCCGGATAGGTGCCGGGGGCCAGGCGACAGACCGGGCGCTGAATCTGCGCGCAGGCCTGCTGCATGAAATGCCGGGCCAGCAGCAGGATGTCCTGGCCGCGCTCACGCAATGGCGGGACCTCGACGTTGAGCACGTTCAGGCGATAGAACAAGTCTTCGCGGAACGAACCTTCGTTGACCATTTTCTCCAGGTTGCGATGGGTCGCGCTGAGGATCCGCACGTTGACCTTGATTTCCCGGTCGCCGCCGACCCGGCGGAAGCTGCCGTCATTGAGGAAACGCAGCAGCTTGGCTTGCAGATACGGCGACATCTCACCGATTTCGTCCAGGAACACCGTGCCCTGGTTCGCCAGTTCCATCAGTCCTGGTTTACCCCCCCGTTGTGCGCCGGTAAAGGCGCCGGGGGCGTAGCCGAACAGTTCGCTTTCGGCCAGGTTCTCCGGTAGCGCGGCGCAGTTCAGAGCCAGGAACGGTGCGCCATAGCGCGCGCTGATGGCATGGCAGGCCCGCGCCACCAGCTCCTTGCCGGTGCCGGTTTCGCCCTGGATCAGCAGTGGTGCATCCAGCGCCGCAACCCGTTGCGCCCGAGCCTTGAGGGTGCGGATCGCCGGGGAGTCGCCGAGCAGCGCATCAAAACCTTCGGCATGGTCGTGGTGCAGCGCCGATAAACGTTCGCCAATGCGGTTCGGCTGATACAGCGTGAGCAGCGCACCGGCGTCGGTGATGGGCGTGGCGTCCAGCAGCCAGGTCTGGCCATTGAGGGTGATTTCCCGCAGCGGCAAGCGAAAGCCGTTCTCCAGCAAGGTGCCCAGCAGCGCCTCGTCCCCGAACAGCTCGGCCACGCTTTCGCCGGCCGGTTCCCGACCGTACAGGGCGATCAGCGCAGGGTTGGCGAGCAACACGTTGCCGGCGCTGTCGAGGGCCAGCACTGGATCGGTCATGGCCGCCAGGAGGGCATCGAGCTGCAGGTGCCGACGCTGGCCCGGCAGGATGTCCACCACGGTGACCGCTTGCACTCCCCGCACGCTGAACAGCGCCTCACGCAGCTCGTCCAGCACCTGCGGGCTGAGGGTCGGGGCGTCGATGTAGACGTTGGGCGGCACCATCTCCACCGCATCCAGATTGAGATTGCGCCCACCCAGCAGCGCCAGGACTTCCTGGGTGATGCCGACGCGGTCGATGAAACTGACGTGGATACGCATGGGGCGGTTTCGGATTCTGGAATGCGGAGGGTGGCAAGTATGCCTTGGGGCGGGCTGTTGGTGGAATCCAGGTGCACGACTTGAGAGGCGTATTGCCCCAGTGAGGAGCGAGCCTGCTCGCGATGGCGATGTGTCAGTTGCGCAAATGTTGACTGATACTCCGCCATCGCGAGCAGGCTCGCTCCCACAGGGACAGTGGTGAGGAAGTATTTTTTACAACCCCACATCCCACTCCGGCGTCTCGGGAAACCTCTCCACCAGGAAATCCACCAGGCTGCGCAGCGCTGAAGGCATGTGCCGACGTGATGCGTACACCGCGTACATGTTCATCTGCCGGGGTTCGGCGTGGGCCAGCAGGCGGGTCAGTTCGCCGCTCTTGATATGGGCGCCGGCCTGGTAGCTGGGCAGCATCGCCACGCCGGCACCGGCCATGGTCGCCCGTAGCAAGGTGCTGGCGTCGTTGCCGCTGATATTACCCTGCACCGGCACCGAGACCTGCTCGCCGTCCTGCTCGAAATGCCAGAGGCTCTTGCCCACGTAGGAGTGGGTCAGGCAATTGTGCAGGCTCAGATCCTCGACCCGTTGCGGAGCCGGGTATTCGCGCAGGTAACCGGGCGAGGCACAGATCACCGAGCGGCAGACGGTGAGGCGCCGGGCGATCAGGCTGGGGTCCAGGTCGTTGCTCATGCGGATCGCCAGGTCGATACGCTCGTCCACCAGGTTCACGGTGCGATCCAGCATTTGCAGGTCGACGCTCACCCCCGGATACCGGCTGACATACTCGGCGATCGCCGCTGCCAGTTGGGCCTGGCCGAACGAGGTGCTGGCGCTGATGCGCAATATGCCCCGCGGGGCGTCGTCTGGCGCGCTGACAGCCGCCTGCATGTCGCTGGACAGCTCAAGCATCTGTCGGCAGCGCGGCAGTGTCTCTATGCCTGCGGCCGTCAGGCTCAGTTTGCGGGTGGTGCGATGCATCAGCCGGGCACCGACCCAATCCTCCAGCTCCGCCAGATACCGCGAAACCACCGGCCGCGACAGGTCCAGATACTCGGCCGCTGCCGACTGGCTGCCCAGGTCCACCACGGCGACAAACACCCGCATTGCTTGTAGACGATCCATGATTTGCCCGCTTTCAGAAACAAACTATGTCGTAGCATCGCATTTTTTGGAACGAACCGGATGACTAAGCTCCGTTCCATTGCCCTCGGGCCCATGGACAACGGAGCACAGCATGACCGCAATCACCCCATTCAAGCGCCTGTTGCTGGCAACCGCCGGCCTGGTCTTCACCGTCCACACCTGGGCCGCCGACCTTACGTTGGACGTCTACAATCCTGGCGAGGCGGCGGTTTTCCCGGTGACCTCGGTGCTGGTCAGCGGCGCAAAGGAGGCGATTCTGGTGGATGCCCAGTTCGGCAAGTCCCAGGCTGAACAGGTGGTGCAGAAAATCCGCGCCAGCGGCAAACAATTGACCGCGATTTATATCAGCCATGGCGACCCGGACTACTATTTCGGCCTGGAAACCCTGACCGCTGCGTTCCCTGAAGCCAAGGTGCTGGCGTCTGCACCGACCGTCGAGCACATCAAGCAGACCGTCGACGGCAAGCTTAAATACTGGGGGCCGATCCTGAAGGCCGACGCGCCGGCCAAGGCTGTCGTGCCCCAAGTGCTCAAGGGCGACAGCCTGATGCTGGAAGGCCAGCGCTTGCAGATCGTCGGCCTCGACGGTCCACAACCGGACCGCAGTTTCCTGTGGATTCCTTCGATCAAGGCGGTGGTCGGCGGTGTGGTGGTGGCCGAGAACATTCACGTCTGGATGGCCGACACCCAGACGCCGCAATCCCATAAGGATTGGCTGGCGACCCTGGCCGGTATTGAGAGGTTGCAACCGAGCACCGTGATCCCGGGGCATTACCTGGGCGAGAGTGCCCGCTCCCTGGCCGCGGTCACCTTCACCGCCGGGTACATCAAGGCGTTCGACGAAGAGACCGCTCGCGCCAAGGATTCCGCTGCGCTGATCGCGGCCATGAAACAACGTTATCCCAACCTGGGTGAAGACAGCTCCCTGGCGCTCAGTGCCAAGGTGGCGAAGGGGGAGATGAAGTGGTGAGGGACTTGTTCTTGTTATGCAGGAGCAAGGTCTGTGGGAGCAAGGCTTGCCCGCGATGAATTTGATACGGTCTTTCTGAAAATCGCGGCGTCTGTATCGCGAGCAAGCTTTGCTCCCACAGGCTTTGTATTCACAACAGCATTTTCAAACATCGTTAATCACAGGAGAACACCATGAGCAAAATCGCAATCATCGGTGCTACCGGTCGTGCCGGCAGCCAACTGTTGGAAGAGGCCCTGCGTCGCGGTCACAGTGTGACGGCCATCGCCCGTAATACCGCGAAAATCGGGGAAAGGACCGGGGTGACCTGCAAGCAACTGGACGTACTGGACAGCGAGGCGTTGACTGCCGCAGTCGACGGTCACGATGTCGTGATCAGCGCTGCCCACTTTGCCACCGTATCGGCCGACAAGATTGTCGCTCCGCTGAAGGCCGCCGGGGTCAAGCGGTTACTGGTGGTGGGCGGCGCAGGCTCGCTGCTGTTGCCGGACAATAGCCGGGTGATCGACAGCGATGGTTTTCCAGAGGAATACCTTGCCGAAGCCACTGCCGGTGCTTTGTTCCTGGACGTGCTGCGCAAGGAGCAGGACCTGGACTGGACCTTCCTCTCGCCCTCGGCGGAGTTCGTGGAAACCGCACGCACCGGCCAGTTTCGGCTAGGCAAGGATCATCTGATGTTTGACGCCGCCGGGCGCAGCTGGATCAGCTTTGCCGACTACGCCATTGCGATGATCGATGAAGTGGAAGCACCGCAGTTCTCAGGCACGCGGTTCACCGTCGGCTACTGATCCGGCGCGATCGCGAGCAAGCTCGCTCCCACAGGGTGCCGTCAACATTCAGCCGTGCACCCTCACCCAGACACTGACCAGCACCGTTGCCGCCATCAGCCAGGCCACGGCCGCCACGGCCAGCGAAGCCTCGAGGCGCATGCGGTCGACCATGATGTACAACGTCGCCAGATAAACGAAGTAGGGAATGATCGACCACATGCCAAATACGATGGTGGTCTTCAGGTCATCTACCGAGCGGCCCTTGCCGACGATGTAATGGGCGATCAGGGCGAAGGTGGGAAACAACGGCACCAGACCGGCGATGTAGTAGTTTCGAGTCTTGGCGAGCATCGCCAGGATCACCACCACGGCCGCGCCAAGTGCCGCCTTGAAAATCAGGTCCACAGTTTCATCGTCCCCGATTAATGGCTCAGGCCGTATTTTTTGACTTTGTCGAACAGCGTGGTCTTGGCCATCCCCAGCTCCAGGCTGGCCTGGGTCAGGTTGCCACCGCTGCGTTGCAGGGCGTCGACCAGCAGGTTGCGCTCGAAGGCTTCCACCGCTTCGGCGAAGGCCAGGCCCTGGCTGCCGCCGCTGGCCCCGGATTTCTTGAAGGCCGGCAGGCCGAGGGCGAAGCGTTCGGCGACGTTGCGCAGCTCCCGCACGTTGCCTGGCCAGTCGTGGCTCATCAGATTGGACAGGGTCTGGTTGTCCAGCTCCGGCGCCGTACGGTCGAAGCGCAGGGACGATTGCTGAAGAAAATGCTCGAACAGCTGCAGGATGTCTTCCCGCCGTTCGCGCAGTGGTGGCAGTTCCAGGGTCACCACGTTGAGACGGTAATACAGGTCGCTGCGAAACTGTCCGGTCCGACCCAGTTCATCCAGGTCGGACTTGGTGGCGGCGATTACCCGGCAATCCACGGCCACGCTCTGGTTCGAGCCCAGCCGTTCGAGGGTGCGTTCCTGCAGCACGCGCAACAACTTGATCTGCAAGGACAGGGGCATGCTTTCCACTTCATCGAGAAACAGCGTGCCGCCGTCGGCATGCTCGATCTTGCCGATCCGCCGCTTGCCGGCACCAGTGAAGGCATTGGCCTCATGGCCGAAAATCTCGCTTTCGAACAGGTTCTCTGGCAAGCCGCCGCAGTTAAGCGCGACGAACTGTTTGTCATGACGTCGGCTGAAATCATGCAGGCAACGGGCGACCAGTTCCTTGCCGGTACCGGTTTCGCCTTCGATCAGCACGTTGGCCGATGTGTCAGCGACATTGGCGATCAACTCCCGCAAATGCTGCATGGCCGGCGAGCGACCGATGATCCTGCCCTCCAGGGAGTCGCGTTGGGCCAGTTGCCGGCGCAGCGAAGTCACCTCTCGGGCCAGACTGCGTTTTTCCAGGGCGCGGCGGGCGACGTCCACCAGGCGCTCGGGGGAGAAGGGTTTCTCCATGAAGTCGTAGGCGCCTTTCTGCATCGCGTCCACCGCCATGGAGATGTCGCCGTGACCGGTGATCAGCACCACCGGCAGACTGCGGTCCCGTGCCTTGAGGCGGGTCAGCAGCTCCAGTCCATCGATGCCCGGCAGACGGATGTCGCTGATGACGATGCCGGCAAAGTCATCGCCGACCCGCTCCAGGGCTTCTTCGGCGCTGCCCACGCCGACGCAGGGAATGTCTTCCAGGGCCAGGGCCTGCTGGCAGCCCAGCAGGACATGGGGATCGTCTTCGACGATCAGTACGCTCAGGTCGTTGTTCATAGCGGCTCGGCAGATAAAGGGCTTACCAACGGTAAACTGAGGACAAAGGTGCTGCCACCGCCATCCGGGTGCTCGACATCCAGGTGCCCGCCAGCGGCGGCGGCCAGGCTCGCCGAGAGCGTCAGGCCCAGGCCCAGGCCTTGTTCGCCGGGCTTGGTGGTGAAGAAAGGCTCGAACAGATGCTTGCGCGTTTCCGGGTCGATGCCGTGGCCATTGTCCCGAACCCGCAGGCGATATTTTCCATCCTGGGCCTGGCCTTCGAGCCACAGCCGTGGCTCGGGTCGATTCTGCATGGCGTCCAGGGCATTACCGATCAGGTTCACCAGGATCTGCTCCAGGCGTGTCTGGTCGATCTGCACCTGGATGTCATCGAAGCCGGCATGCACCTGGATACCCTGGCTTTCAAGGCGACCGGCCAGCAGTTGCAGGGCGGCCTCGACGGCCTTGCCGAGGCTGGCCCGGCCCTTGTCGTCCCCGCGCCGGGCGAAGGAACGCAGGCTGGCGGTGATCCGACCCATGCGATCGATCAGTTCGTTGATGGTCTTGAGGTTGGCGCTGGCGGTATCCAGCTGGCCGCGTTCCAGGAAGCGCACGGTGTTGCCGGACAAGGTGCGCAGCGCGGCCAGCGGCTGGTTTAGCTCGTGGGCGATGCTGGTGGACATCTGCCCGATGGCTGCCAGTTTGCCGGCCTGTACCAGTTCGTCCTGGGCCCGGCGCAACGTTTCTTCGGCCTGCCGGCGTTCGCGGATCTGGCTCTTGAGCCGATCGTTGCTGGCCCGCAGGTCGGTGGTGCGTTCGGTAATCCGACGCTCGAGCTGGCTGTTGGCTTCCTGCAAGGCTTCGCGTGCGGCGAGGCGGGTGGCGATGACCTTGCGCCGTTCGTTCCAGGCGATCAGCAGGAACGCCACCAGGGCGAAGGCCACGGCCACCAGAATGCCTTGGTTGATCGACTGGCGTCGCAGGTCTTCCAGAGGGGTCAGCAGGGTGAAGTTCCACGGCGTGTCGTTCAGGGGCCGGGTCTGCGAGAGGTAACTGATGGCCTGTTTTTCGGCGGCCACTTCGGTGTTGGCCGGGAAGGTCAGTTTTTCCATGCCTTCGCTCAACCGCTCCCGGGCCAGGGGGATCAGTTCGTTCAGCGGGAACCAATAATACTGCAGGCTGCGGGCCAGGCGTTCCTTGGTGTCATCACTCAACGGACGCACGGACTTGAGTCGTCGTGCCGGGTCGCTGGAGAGGATGATGATGCCATTCTCGTCACTGACGAAAGCCTCCAGGCGCGCCCGCTGCCAACGCTCCTCCATGGCTTCGAGCCTTACCTTGACCACAGCCACGCCGATGATCTTGCCCTGTTGTTCGAGACCATGGGCCAGGTAATAGCCCGGCTCGCCGTTGGTACTGCCGATGCCGTAGAAGCGTCCCGGTTGGCCGCGTACGGCATTCTGGAAGTAGGCGCGGAAGGACAAGTCTTCGCCCAGGTAGCTGTCGACGTCGCGCCAGTTGCTGGTGGCCATGACCCGGCCGGTGGTGTCCATTATGTAGATGGCCCGGCTGCGGCTGCGGCGGTTCAGGCCTTCGAGGTATTCGTTGACGGTTTTGCGATGTTCCGGTGTCGGATCGTCGAGCAGTTGCGAGACGCTGGATTCAAGCTCCAGCAGGCTGGGCAGGTAGGTGTACTTGCTGATCTCGCTTTCCACCGCGCGGGCGTGCAGCTCCAACTGGCGCTCGCCATTCTCGGCGAGGCTGCGAATGCCGTAGTGCTCGCTGATCCAGAAACCAAGGTAACCCAGGCCGATCATCAGCGCGATGATCAACGGCGGCAGGAACAGATGGCGGATCAGGCGGGGTTTCACGGCAAGTGATGGCGGCGTCGCGCGATAGAGGGTGGGGTCGCATTTCATCACAGAAGCCTTGGGTCAACCACAACACAAATCTACAAACCAACACCCGGCTCCTTGTGGGAGCGAGTCTGCTCGCGATGAGGCCGGTACAATCAACGTCGATGTTGAATGTCAGTCCGTTTTCGCGAGCAGGCTCGCTCCCACAGGAGAGTGGGCTGAGCTGTCAGTGCTGCAGGATTTTCTCAAGGAAGTGCTGCGCACGTTCGGAGCGGGCGCTGATGTCGCCGAAGAACTCCTCCTTCGGGCAGTCTTCGATGATCTGGCCCTGATCCATGAAGATCACCCGGTTCGCTACCTTGCGGGCGAAGCCCATTTCGTGGGTCACGCACATCATGGTCATGCCTTCGTGGGCCAGTTGCACCATCACGTCCAGCACTTCGTTGACCATTTCCGGGTCGAGGGCCGAGGTCGGTTCGTCGAACAGCATCACCACCGGGTCCATCGCCAGTGCGCGGGCAATCGCCACGCGCTGCTGCTGGCCGCCGGAGAGCTGGCCCGGATGCTTGTGGGCATGGGCCGAGAGACCGACCCGATCGAGCAATTGCAGACCTTTTTTGGTGGCCTCTTCCTTGCTGCGGCCCAGCACCTTGATCTGCGCGATGGTCAGGTTCTCGGTGATGGTCAGGTGCGGGAACAGTTCGAAGTGCTGGAACACCATGCCCACCCGCGAACGCAGTTTCGGCAGGTTGGTCTTCGGGTCGGCGATGGAGGTGCCGTCGACCACGATGTCGCCTTTCTGGAACGGCTCCAGGGCGTTCACGCACTTGATCAGGGTGGACTTGCCCGAACCCGACGGACCGCACACCACCACCACTTCACCTTTGCTGACCTCGGTGCTGCAATTGGTCAGTACCTGGAAGTCCCCATACCACTTGTTGATGTTCTTGATAGAGATCATACGGCGAACCTTTTTTGCAGACGCTTGACCAGCAGCGAGGCGGCAAAGCTGATTGTGAAGTACACGAGACCTGCGACGATCAGGAACTCATTGGAGCGGCCGATGATGTCGCCATTGGCTCGCGAAGCATTGAGGAAGTCCACCAGGCCGACGGTGTAGACCAGCGAGGTGTCCTGAAACAGGATGATGCTCTGCTGCAGCAGCAGCGGGGTCATCTTGCGAAACGCCTGGGGCAGGATGATCAGGCGCATGGTCTGGCCATAATTCATGCCCAGCGCCTGGGCGGCGCCCATCTGGCCCTTGGGGATCGACTGCACGCCGGCCCGCACGATTTCGCAGAAGTACGCCGCTTCGAACATCATGAACGCCACGACGCAGGAGCCGAACGCGCCGATTGGCGTGTCTTCGCCGGTGATCCAGCGCAGCACGAACGGCACCGCCAGGTAGAACCAGGTGATCACCAGCAGCAGCGGGATCGAGCGGAAGTAGTTGACGTAGGCGCCGGCAATGTTGGACAGCAACTTGTTATGGGACAGGCGCATCAACGCCAGGATCGTGCCCAGGACGATCCCGCCAATCACGCCCAGGACCATCAGCTTGAGGGTCATCACCATGCCGTTCCACAGGCCGGGAATCGCCGGAACGACGCCACTGAAATCGAATTCCATTATTTACCCCCCACGGAAATGAGGCCGGGCACCGCGACTTTTTTCTCGATCATGCGCATGAGCAACATCAGGCTCATGTTCAGGGTGAAATAGATCAGTGTCGCCAAGGTGAAGGCTTCGAACAGGTTGGCCGAGAACTCGGCGGTCTGCTTGGTCTGCGCGAGCAGTTCCATCAGGCCGATCAGCGAGGCTACGGAGGAGTTCTTGAAGACGTTGAGGAATTCCGAGGTGAGTGGCGGAATGATGATCCGGTAGGCCTGGGGCAGCAGCACATTCCAGTAGATTTGTGGCAGCTTGAAGCCCATGGCCCGGGCGGCAGACTCCTGGCCACGTGGCAGTGCCTGGATACCGGTGCGCACCTGTTCGCAGACACGGGCGGCGGTGAACAGGCCCAGGCACACGACGACGCTCAGGTAGGCCGAGGTGGTCGGGTTCAGGTCCTGCTTGTACCACTCCTGCAGGTTCTCCGGCAGCAGGTCGGGCACCAGGAAGTACCAGATAAATAGCTGCACCAATAACGGCACGTTACGGAAAAGCTCGACGTAGCAGGTGGCGATACCCGACACCAGCCGGTTCGGTACGGTGCGCATCACGCCCAGGATCGAGCCCAGCAGCAGGGCGATGATCCAGGCCACGACGGCGATGGCGATGGTCCAGCCCAGGCCGGCGATGTACCAGTCGAGATAAGTCTCGCTGCCCACGCCGGTGGACTTGAAGAACACGCCCCAGTCCCAGTTGTAATTCATTAGGGTCTCCCCTCGGATCGTTCGATGTACAGATGCCCGTCTGGGGAAGCTCCGTTCCCGCCCGACCTTGAAGGCCAGGCACACCCGTCCGGCTCGACAGCCACCGGTTCGAGTGTTTCCTTATTGTCAGCTGGGAGTGACCATCCCCTGAAAGGGCCGGGCCCCTTCAGGAGATAAGGTTAGTCAGAAAAATCAGGACTTCTTGTCGTCAGCCGCTTTGTCGGTCGGGTTGGCGATCAGTGCCTTGAGCTCGTCGCTCATCGGGAAGTTCAGGTTCAGGTTTTTTGGTGGGATCGGCTGGGTGAACCATTTGTCGTAGATCTTGTTGATCTCGCCCGACGCATAGGTGGCCTTGATGGCGTCATCCACTGCCTTTTTGAACGGCTCGTCGCCTTTGCGCATCATGCAGCCGTAGATTTCGTAGGACTGTGGCGTACCGGTCACTTCCCAGTCGGAGGCCTTCTTGGCCTTGGCCGCTTCGCCGGCCAGCAGGGCGTCGTCCATCATGAACGCGACGGCACGACCCGATTCCAGCATCTGGAAGGACTCGCCGTGGTCCTTGGCGGAAATCACGTTCATGCCCATCTGCTTGTCGGCGTTCATCGACTTGAGGATGCGCTCGGAGGTGGTGCCTGCGGTGGTCACGACGTTCTTGCCTTTCAGATCGCCGAAATCCTTGTACTTGGAATCTTTCTTGGCGAGCAGGCGTGTGCCGATCTCGAAGATGCCAACGGAGAAGTCAACCTGCTGCTGACGCTCGACGTTGTTGGTGGTGGATCCGCATTCCAGGTCCACGGTGCCGTTCTGTACCAGCGGGATACGGGTTTGCGAAGTGACCAGGTTGTACTTGACCTGCAGGTCGGGCATGTCCAGGTCTTTTTTCAGGGCTTCGACGACTTTCAACTGGATGTCGTGGGAATAGCCGACCGGTTTGCCGGAAGCGTCCGCGATGTAGGAGAACGGAATGGAAGCGTCGCGATGCCCGAGCGTGATGACGCCGGACTCTTTGATCTTTTTCAGCGTGCCGGTCAGTTCGGCGGCGAAAGCTGGGGTGCTGATCAGAGCGACAGCAACGGCTGCGCCCAGGAGATGGGGAACGATACGCATCGATGTTTCCTCGACATTGTTTTTTTTATTTCAGCCGGTTCGGCCCTGAGTACTTCGAATGCCTGTCTGCTCCTGCTGTGTTGGCGTCCAGACATTCGTCTCGACGAGTGTAGAGCATGACCCGTGCCAGGCCAGTCGAGCAGTGGTAACTTATTGTTTTATAAGTACATTAACGTTTTATTTCAGGTTTTTTATGAGCGAATTATCCGGTTAACCGAATCGACTGCAGGGTCGCGTTCGGAAAACCGAATGCCTTGAGTCCACATCGACCCCTGTGGGAGCGAGCCTGCTCGCGATAGCGATGGCACATCTAGCCTCTGTTGATTCAGACACACCGCTATCGCGAGCAGACTCGCACAGGGCCGGTGGCGAGATTTCAGACAGTAAAAAGCCCCTGAATCGGAGGATTCAGGGGCTTCGGTCGGGCAGGCTATCGATCAGGCCGCTTCGATCTTGCGGCGGTTGTGTGCGACTTTGTCCAGGTATTGCTGCAGCTTTTCCTGTTCGGCAGGGGTGGTGAACAGACCCAGCTTGCTGCGGCGCCACAGGATGTCCCGGGCATCGACGGCCCATTCGTCGCTGCACAGGTAGTCGACTTCCCGGGTATAGAGGCCGGCACCGATGAGCTCGCCCAGGTCGCTCAGGTTGTGCACGCCTTCGAGCATGCGCCAGGTACGGCTGCCGTAGGTGGTGGCCCAACGGCGCGCGAGGTCGGTGGGTACCCAGTCGTACTTGTCGCGGATCGCCGAGCAGAGTGCCTGCGGGGTGGTCATGTTTTCGCCACCGGGCAACGGGGCGTCGGCGGTCCAGCTCGGCCGCATCTGGGGGAAGTAGGGGGCCAGTTGCGCCATGGCCGATTCAGCCAGTTTGCGGTAGGTGGTCAGCTTGCCGCCGAACACCGACAGCAAGGGCGCCTCTTTGCCGCTACCGGAAAGCGCCAGGGTGTAGTCACGGGTCACGGCCGATGGGTTGTCGGACTCGTCATTGCACAGCGGACGCACACCGGAATAACTGTGCAGGATGTCGTCACGGCTGATCTGTTTCTTGAAGTGAGCATTGACCACATTCAACAGATAATCGGTTTCGCCGTCGGTAATCGCCACCTTGGCCGGATCACCGGTGTATTCGCGGTCGGTCGTGCCGATCAGGGTGAACTGGTTCAGGTAAGGAATGGTGAACACGATGCGCTGGTCTTCATTCTGAAGGATGTGCGCGTGTTCGCCCTCGTAGAGTTTCGGCACGATCACATGACTGCCCTGGATCAGGCGAATGCCGTAGGGCGATTCCATCTTCAGGTCATCGCGAATGAACTTGGCGACCCATGGGCCGGCCGCATTCACCAGTGCCTTGGCACGGATCGAAAACAGGCTGCCGTCGGCGCGTTCCAGGTGCAAATGCCACAGCCCGTTGCTGCGGCGGGCGTTCACGCAACGGGTCCGGGTGTGGACGTGCGCGCCTTTTTCCCGCGCCGTCATGGCGTTGAGCACCACCAGCCGTGCATCGTCGACCCAGCAATCGGAGTATTCGAAGCCCTTGGTGATCTCGCTTTTCAGAGCGCTGTCGGTACCGAATTTCAAGCTCTTGGAGCCGGCGAGTTGTTCGCGCTTGCCCAGGTGATCGTAGAGGAACAGGCCGGCACGGATCATCCAGGCCGGGCGCAGATGCGGGCGGTGGGGCAGTACGAAGCGCATCTGCTTGACGATGTGCGGGGCCTTGGCCAGCAGCACCTCGCGCTCGGCCAATGCTTCACGCACCAGGCGGAACTCGTAATGTTCGAGGTAGCGCAGCCCACCGTGGATCAGCTTGCTGCTGGCCGAGGAGGTATGGCTGGCCAAGTCGTCCTTTTCGCAAAGGAATACCGAAAGACCGCGACCGGCAGCGTCCGCGGCAATCCCTACGCCATTGATACCGCCACCAATGACGGCGATGTCGTAGATTTCGGCGATCGGGGGCGTAGGCAACGTGGAGGTGGGCATCGGCTGGCCTCGGGCTCTTTTCGTAACATTTGAATTCGAACATTAATGTTCATTTGCGAAAATACTAGCCCATTAACACGGCAACAGCTAGTCGACTTCGATTGAAAAAACTCATCGAGAATGGCCGAAAGGAAAATTTTCGAACATAAAAAGATCGCAGGCTTCGCCAGATCCTACGGGATGGTGTAGGAGCTGGCGAAGCCTGCGATCTCTTGAAGCTGAAAGCTTGTAGCTTGAAGCTGCCTCTAAACCACTTCCAAGCGAATCTTGTGCTGGCTCAGCAACTGCACCAAGGCCGGCACCGGTTGCTGGTCGGTTACCAGACAGTCAATCAGGGTGATGGGTCCCAGGCGGACCATGGCATTGCGCCCGAACTTGCTGGAGTCCGCCGCCAGCAGCACTTGCCGGGCGTTGGCGATGATCGCCTGGGAGACGCGCACTTCCTGGTAATCGAAGTCCAGCAGGCTGCCGTCTTCGTCGATCCCGCTGATACCCACCAGGGCGAAATCGACCTTGAACTGGTTGATGAAATCGACGCTGGCCTGGCCAACCACGCCGCCGTCGCGGCGCACGTTGCCACCGGCGATCAACACTTCGAAGTCGTCCTTGGCGCTGAGGATCGAAGCCACGTGCAGGTTGTTGGTGATGATTTTCAGCTGGTTGTGGTTGAGCAGCGCCCGGGCGATGGATTCGGTGGTGGTGCCGATGTTGATGAACAGCGACGCATGATCGGGGATCTGGGCGGCGATGGCTTCGGCAATGCGTTGTTTCTCATCACGCATCTGATCGGCGCGCATGGCATAGGCGGTGTTTTCAACGCTCGAATCATAGGCGGCGCCACCGTGGTAGCGACGCAGCAGATTCACCTCGGCCAGCTGATTGATATCACGGCGGATGGTTTGCGGGGTGACAACGAACAACTGAGCCATTTCCTCGATGCTGACATAGCCACGTTCACGGACCAGTTCGAGGATTTGCTGCTGACGGGGAGGCAGATTCATGGGACTTCCTTTGGGCTGCCATGCAAAATTTGCCCATGATGCCGCAGGAATCCACTCCCGACCAGTTTCACTCCTTCTTCATGCCGGTTTCAGGCTATTCGGCGTCTTCGTGAGATTCCCAATCGCGGGTGCGGCTGATGGCTTTTTTCCAGCCGGCGTAAAGTTTTTCCTTCGCCTGTTCGTCCAGTTGCGGCTCGAACCGGCGCTCGATCACCGCTTTGCCGCGCAGTTCTTCCAGGCTGCCCCAGAAGCCGCACGCCAGGCCCGCCAGGTAGGCGGCGCCCAAGGCCGTGGTCTCGCGCATTTTCGGGCGCTCGACCTGGGTGCCGAGGATGTCGGCCTGGAACTGCATCAGGAAGTTGTTCGCCACCGCGCCGCCGTCAACGCGCAAGGCCTTGAGGCGCTCCCCTGAATCCTGTTGCATGGCGTCGAGCACGTCGCGAGTCTGATAGGCAATCGACTCCAGCGCCGCGCGAATGATGTGATCGACCCGTACGCCGCGCGTCAGGCCGAACAGTGCGCCACGGGCATAGGGGTCCCAGTACGGCGCGCCGAGGCCGGTGAAGGCGGGCACGAGGTACACGCCGTTGCTGTCCTTGACCTTGTTGGCGAAGTACTCGGTATCGAGGGCGTCGTTGACGATTTTCAGCTCGTCGCGCAGCCATTGCACCGTGGAGCCACCATTGAATACGGCACCTTCCAGGGCATAGGCCACTTCTCCGCGGGGGCCGCAGGCGATGGTGGTGAGCATGCCGTGATTGGATTTGACTGCCTTGTCCCCGGTATTCATCAGCAGGAAGCAACCGGTGCCGTAGGTGTTTTTCGCCTGGCCGGGCTCCACGCACATCTGGCCGAAGAGGGCGGCCTGCTGGTCGCCGGCGATACCGCCGATGGCGATGCCGCTCTTGGTGCGGCCGTAGATTTCCGAGGATGACTTCACTTCCGGCAACATTTCCCGGGGGATGTCGAGAATGTCGAGCATCTTCGCGTCCCACTCCAGGGAGTGGATGTTGAAAAGCATGGTGCGCGAGGCGTTGGTGTAGTCGGTGACGTGGACCTTGCCGCCGGTAAATTTCCAGATCAGCCAGCTATCAACGGTGCCGAATAGCAGTTCACCGTTGCGCGCCCGCTCACGACTGCCTTCTACGGTGTCCAGGATCCACTTGAGCTTGGTGCCGGAGAAGTACGGGTCGGTAACCAGGCCGGTGGTCTCGCTGATGTAGGGTTCGTGGCCGTCGCGCTTGAGCTGTTCGCAGATTTCGGTGCTGCGCCGACATTGCCAGACGATGGCGTTATAGACCGGACGGCCGGTGGTCTTGTCCCAGACAACCGTGGTTTCACGCTGGTTGGTGATACCGATGGCGGCAACCTGATCATGATGCAGGCCGGCCTGGGCCAGGGCTTCGACCATGACCGCGCTCTGGGTGGCGAAGATTTCCATCGGGTCATGCTCGACCCACCCGGCCTGGGGATAATGCTGGGCGAATTCGCGTTGGGCGGTGCAGACCACATTGGCGTCACGGTCGAAGATGATCGCGCGCGAGCTGGTCGTGCCCTGGTCGAGGGCAATGATGTAGTTCTTGTTCTGAATGTCGGTCATATCGATTGCCTTGGGACGTAATTCTGGTCTCGGATGGTACTCGAGACATGCGTTCTGGCTTTCACTTTCGAAAAAATATAGACAAGAAACGCTGCTGTCAAAGATTGAAAGTGAACCTCTGGTCATATTTTCAACTATTCGTGAAGTATGACTTAGAATCCCGGCCCACTCTTTTCTGATTTCTTCAGGAGCGGTCATGACCCCCGCATTGGATCTGCTTAAAAAAGTGCGCGCCGAGCATCGTATCCACAGTTACGACCACGATCCCAAGGCCGCCTCCTATGGCCTGGAGGCGGCGGAAAAGCTGGGGTTGAATCCAGCACAGGTGTTCAAGACATTGCTGGCCGCCAGTGAGAAAGGTGAATTGCTGGTGGCGGTGGTGCCCGTTGCGGGCAGCCTGGATCTGAAAGCGCTGGCCCATGCCGCCGGTGTGAAAAAAGTCGAGATGGCCGACCCGGCGGCTGCGCAACGCTCCACGGGTTATCTGTTGGGCGGTATCAGTCCGTTGGGACAGAAGAAGCGCTTGCGCACCTTCATCGACAATTCCGCTCAGCCATTCGCCAGCATCTATGTCAGCGCAGGGCGGCGGGGGTTGGAGGTGGAGCTGGCGCCCGGGGTGTTGGCGGAGCATACCGGGGCGGCGTTCGCCGATATCGGTCGCGCCTGATCCTCTGGCTAATGGCTTGTCTGGCTGAATTGCGCACTCAAGTTAGCCGCACAGGCCATTAGCAGATATTGCCCTACGCTGTAGGGTGAAAATTCACTTGATCTGTCACTGGCGCGACGGTGTCAAGGCGCCTCATGCTCAAGCTTCAACAAGGATCCTTACAAGGAGAAGGCCATGCAGCTCGCGTTTCATCAAGTCGATGCGTTCAGCGACCGACCGTTTGGCGGTAATCCGGCGATAGTCTATCGGCTTGATGCCTGGCTGGCCGATGACTTGATGCAGAAGATTGCAGCCGAACATAACCTGGCTGAAACCGCTTTCCTGGTGCGCGAAGGTCAGTATTGGCACATCCGTTGGTTCACCCCCACCACCGAAGTCCCGTTGTGCGGACACGCCACGCTGGCAAGCGCTCATGTGCTGTTCGAGGTCTATCATGAGACTGCCCAGCGGCTGGACTTCATCTGCAAATCCGGCCCCTTGAGCGTCAGTCGCGAAGGTAACCGGTTGTGGCTGGATTTTCCGGCCATGGTACCCAGCGAACTGGGCGCCTCCCTGGCCGTGCAGAGTGCCCTGGGTGTCGAGGCGGTGGACGTTCTGGCATCCAGTGTGCTGCTGGTGGTGCTGGAGTCGGAGCAAGCAGTGCTCGATTGCAAGCCGGACATGGCGGCCCTGGCCAAACTGCCGTGGCCCGGCGCTATCGTGACCGCGCCGGGTAGCCGGCATGACTTTGTCTCGCGTTACTTTGCGCCAGCGATTGGTATCAACGAGGATCCGGTGACCGGATCGACCCATTGCAGCCTGGTTCCGTACTGGTCCAAACGCCTGAGCAAGCTGGGGTTGACGGCTTATCAGTGCTCGACCAGGGGAGGGGCACTGTTCTGTCGGCTGGAGGGGGAGCGGGTGAAGATTGGTGGGGATGCGATGTTGGTGGCCAGTGGGACGTTGTTGCTGGGCTGATCTGGATTGAGTACAGCCGGGAGAGCCTGGCCGGCTGTCAGGCCGCTATCGCGAGCAGGCTCGCTCCCACAATCAAGAACCAGAGCGCAATGGGGGGAAATATTTTGCCCCAAGGCTCAATGAGCCGCGCTGTACCGCCGCACTCCGCTTTCCACCGGGGGTATGTGCGCGGCCGTGCTTCCCGAGGCCTGGAACAGCACCAGGTGTTCAGCCGAAACGCGGATACCGACAGTGGCGCCGACCTGATGATCGGCATGGCTCGGGAAGATCGACTCCAGCTGCGCCCCCGTTGGCAATTGAAGGCGGTACAAGGTCGAAGCACCCAGGAACGTTTTGCCGACAATTTGAGCGGTGAGAGGGCTGTCCGGTGCGTAGACGATATCGTCAGGCCGCAACAGCACATCCACCGCGCCGCCGACGGGCCAGGTATAAGCCCGGTTGCCGCGCAGGATTCCCAGCTCGGTCTGCACCGACTCCGGGCTTTCGAGCCGGCCACGGATGAAATAGCCCTGGCCGATGAAACTGGCGACGAAGGGCGTCAGCGGTTCGTGGTACAGGTTGTAGGGTGTGTCCCACTGTTCCAGCCGACCGTCCTTGAACACGCCGACATGGTCGCTCACGGCGAAGGCTTCTTCCTGGTCATGGGTGACCAGAATTGCACTGGTGCCGCGCGCCTTGAGGATGTCCCGCACCTCATGACTGAGCTTGCGACGCAGCTCTCCGTCGAGGTTGGAGAACGGTTCGTCGAGCAACAGCAGTTGGGGCTCCGGTGCCAGTGCACGGGCCAGTGCCACACGCTGTTGCTGGCCGCCGGACAGTTCGTGGGGAAAGCGTTTGCCCAGGTTCTTCAGGTTGACCAGCTCCAGCATTTCCTCCACCACGCGATCCTTGTCCGGATGCTTGCGGATGCCGAAGGCGATGTTCTCGGCCACACTCAGGTGGGGAAACAGCGCGTAGTCCTGGAATACCATGCCGATACGGCGTTTTTCCGGGGCCAAGGTGAAGCCGGCGCGGGAAAGGGTTTCCCCGGCCAGCTGGATTTCACCTTCGTATACCGGCTCGAAGCCGGCAATGGCCCGCAGTGTCGTGGTTTTGCCGCACCCGGATGAGCCGAGCAGGCAGCCGATATCGCCGGCATTGAGGTGCAGGTTGAGATTCTGCACCACCCGCTGGTCCAAGTAACCACAAGCCAGGTTGTGCAGACTCAACAGCAGGGAATGACTCATGCGTGGTGATACGCCGGCTCGACAAGGAACTCGAGCAGGGCCTTCTGCGCATGGAGACGATTCTCGGCCTGATCCCAGGCGACCGAGCGCGGGTCGTCCAGCAGGTCGAAGCTGATCTCCTCGCCACGGTGGGCCGGCAGGCAATGCATGAACAGCACGTCGGCATCCGCCAGGTCGAGCAGGGCCCGGTTGACCTGAAGCGGTGCGAACAGCTTGAGGCGCTTGGCCGTTTCCTCTTCCTGGCCCATGGAGGTCCAGACGTCCGTGCTCACCAGATGCGCGCCGGCCACGGCCAGCTTCGGATCGCGGACGATGGCCACCCGGTCTCCGGCCTTGGCGACCAGTTCGGCGTTGGGGTCGTAGCCCTCGGGGCAGGCGATGCGCAACTGGAAGTCGAATTGCATCGCAGCTTCTATATAGCTGTTGCACATGTTGTTGCCGTCGCCGATCCAGGCCACGGTCTTGCCCTGTATCGAGCCACGGTGTTCAAGGAACGTCTGCATGTCGGCCAGCAACTGGCAGGGGTGCAGGTCATCGGACAGGCCATTGATCACCGGCACACGGGAGTGGGCGGCGAATTCGGTCAGGGTGCTGTGGGCAAAGGTACGGATCATCATCACGTCGAGCATGCTTGACATGACGATGGCGCAGTCAGCGATTGGTTCGCCTCGGCCCAGCTGGGTGTCGCGGGGCGATAGGAAGATCGCCTGGCCGCCGAGCTGGATCATGCCGGCTTCGAACGAAATACGGGTACGGGTCGATGATTTCTCGAAAATCATTCCCAGTACGCGGTTCTTCAGGGGCTCGAACAGTACGCCGCGGTTACGCAGGTCTTTGAGCTCCACGCCTCGACGGATCACGCCGAGCAACTCATCGGGCGTGAGATCCATCAGGGAGAGAAAGTGCCTTGCGCTCATGATTGACTACCTTTTTGTAACGGACCGCAGATGCTCAAAGCCTTGTTTAAGGAAAAACGGGCGAGACCTGCGGCAAAAGCCGCACGGGGCGACGAAAATAGGGGAAGGCGCGATATTGACATTAAATGTCGCGTCTTACCAATAGGGCTACGGTGTTTGGGGATTTCAGCGGGGTCATCACTAGCGGTCTGAACTTGAATCAGCCACGCAGGCCACTAGGCTGGATGACATGTTTGAAGCCGGTTTCCTGACAGCAGCGACCCATTTGTACACTGGCGTTGCGCAGCTTGGCAACCAGCCAGGACGGGCCTGGCATTGCAGTGGTCGGTTTGTAACTTGTCATTTCATGATTCGCCTGTCTGTTGACGAGTGTGAAGCATTTCCTAATGCAAGGGGCTGGGTTATAAATGAATCCCTAGACGCAGGAGCCTCGAAATGGATTCGAAAGAGCAACAACTGATGGAGCTGCTGGGGCTGACGGCACGCTCCCTGACTCACCTCACCGCTTCGGTGACGTCCATGTCATTCGAGTTGTTGCGCAGCGACGATGAAGTCATCAAGGCGGCCGGTCGCCGAATGATCGATCGCATGGCCACCATCAGCGGCGGGCTCGATGAGCATTGGCGATTGATCGGTGAATTGACGGGCACGCCCATCGCTCAGGAACAGGTGCAAACCGTCGAAGAGATCCAGCTGTTGGCGCCCCCTCCCGAGCAGTGATGCCACTTCATCGGTACGCCTGATGCCCGGCAATTCACAGGACGAACCTCGCTGGCAAAGACGTGGATCACACGCCATAGTTTTGTTCCCGCGGCCGAAAGTGCCCGCCACGAATAAAACAGAGACTGGCCATGACCAAGACTCTTCATCACCGTGCGTGCCATCTGTGTGAAGCCATCTGTGGCTTGACCCTGGAAACCACCGAAACCGAAGGCCAGGGCCTGGCGATCACCTCGATCAAGGGCGATCCGTTGGACAGCTTCAGCCGTGGCCACATCTGCCCCAAGGCGGTGGCCCTGCAGGATATCCAGAACGACCCGGATCGCTTGCGTCAACCCATGCAGCGAATTGGCAGCGAATGGCAGCCCATCGCCTGGGATGAAGCGTTCGCATTGGTCGCTGAACGCCTGGCGGCCATTCAGGAGCGCCACGGCCAGAATGCGGTGGCGGTCTATCAGGGCAACCCCAGCGTGCATAACTATGGGCTGACGACCCACAGCAACTATTTCCTGGGCTTGCTGAAGACCCGTAGCCGTTTCTCGGCGACGTCGGTGGACCAGTTGCCCCATCACCTGACCAGCCACCTGATGTACGGCCACGGCTTGCTGTTGCCGATACCGGACATCGACCACACCGACTTCATGTTGATCCTGGGCGGCAACCCGTTGGCGTCCAATGGCAGCATCATGACCGTGCCGGACGTCGAAAAGCGCCTCAAGGCGATACAGGCCCGCGGCGGCAAAGTAGTGGTGGTCGATCCGCGTCGCAGCGAAACGGCGGCCATGGCAAGCCAGCATCTCTTCGTGCGTCCCGGTGGTGACGCCGCGCTGCTGTTCGGCCTGCTCAACACGTTGTTCAGTGAAGGCCTGACCCGTGACAGTCACCTGCCGGTGGATGGCCTTGAGGACGTGCGCCAGGCTGTCGCAACCTTCACCGCCGAGGCGATGAGCCCGCTCTGTGGGGTGCCTGCCTTGCAGATTCGTCAGTTGGCGCGGGACTTCGCGGCCGCATCGTCGGCAGTCTGCTATGGACGGATGGGGGTATCGACCCAGGCTTTCGGCACGCTGTGCCATTGGCTGATCCAAGTAATCAACCTCGTGACCGGCAACCTGGACCGGGTTGGCGGGGCGTTGTGCACCGAACCGGCGGTGGATCTGGTCGCCAGTACCTCGGGCGGGCATTTCAACCGCTGGCAAAGCCGTGTATCCGGGCGGCCCGAGTACGCCGGCGAACTGCCGGTGTCGACCCTGGCCGAGGAAATGCTCACCGAGGGCGAAGGCCAGATCCGGGCATTGGTCACCGTGGCCGGCAATCCGGTGCTGTCGACGCCCAACGGACGGCAATTGGAGCAGGCACTGGATGGGCTGGAGTTCATGGTCAGCGTCGATCTGTATATCAATGAAACCACACGCTACGCCGACCTGATCCTGCCCTCGACCTCCGCCCTGGAAAATGACCATTACGACACCACGTTCAACCTGTTCGCGGTGCGCAACGTAACCCGTTTCAACCGGGCCATCCTGCCCAAGCCCGAGGGCGCACTGCACGATTGGGAGATTTTCGTCGGCCTGGCCAAGGCCTTCGCCGCGAGGACCGGCAAGGAGCTCAAGCCGACCATGCCACCTGCGCAGATGATCGACGTTGGCTTGCGGGCGGGCGCTTACGGGGATGCCTCGCCGCACAAGCTGTCCCTGGCGACGCTGTTTGACCATCCCCATGGCCTCGACCTGGGAGCGCTCAAGCCTAACCTGGCACCGCGGCTGAAGACCGAAAACCAAAGGATACAAGCCGCCCCCGCGGTGATTCTCGCCGACATCGGGCGTTTCTCCACGTCGCCTGCACCCAAGTCGGATGAGCTGCTGATGATTGGCCGTCGGCATGTGCGCAGTAACAATTCCTGGATGCATAACTTCCATCGACTGGTGAAGGGCAAGCCGCGTCACCAATTGCTGATGCACCCGGATGACCTGGCCAGTCGTGGCCTGAGCGATGGGCAACGAGTAAAGGTCAGTTCACGGGTGGGGGTGATCGAAGTCGAAGTGCAGGGCAGCCCGGACATGATGAAAGGCGTGGTCAGCCTGCCCCACGGTTGGGGGCATGCCCGGCCGGGTGTGCAGATGGGCATTGCCAGCGAACAGCCGGGCTCCAGCGCCAATGACCTGACCGATGAGCGGCAGCTGGACGAGTTGTCCGGCAATGCGGCGCTCAATGGCGTGCCGGTGACGGTGGCGGCTGCGTGAATTTGTCTCTGGAGGAGACCGAGCACCTTGCTCGGCTTTCCGTTACAATGCGCCACCGTGTCGACGACTTGAGTCGCGAAGTTTAAGCCGAGGTGCTCCATGGATATCATCGAAACGATCAAAGACCAGATTGCCAACAACACCGTCCTGCTCTACATGAAAGGCTCGCCGAATGCGCCGCAGTGCGGTTTCTCGGCCAAGGCCGCTCAGGCGGTGATGGCATGTGGCGAGAAGTTCGCCTACGTGGACATCCTGCAGAACCCGGAAATCCGTGCCAACCTGCCGAAGTACGCCAACTGGCCAACCTTCCCGCAACTGTGGGTGGGTGGTGAGCTGATCGGTGGTAGCGACATCATGACCGAGATGGCCGCTGACGGCTCGCTGCAAACCACGATCAAGAATGCCGTCGTAAAAGCGGCAGAGAGCAAGACCGAAGCCTGATCCTCATGTTCGCCACACACGCTGTGGTTGAACAGGGATCTTGTGGGAGCGAGCCTGCTCGCGATTGCGGCGGGTCAGATACAGTGATGGCGGCTGATACACCGCAATCGCGAGCAGGCTCGCTCCCACAGTAGATATTCGGTGCTGCCTGGGTCGCCAGGCAATAAAAAGCCCCGCCTCTCGTCAGAGGGCGGGGCTTTTTAGTGGCTCCTCTTCGGCGAAATTATTCTTCGCCCATCTGCGATTGCAGGTAGTTCTCGAGACCGACTTTGTCGATCAGGCCCAGTTGGGTTTCCAGCCAGTCGATGTGCTCTTCCTCGGACTCGAGGATGTCTTCCAGCAGTTCACGGCTGCCGAAGTCGCCAACGCTTTCGCAGTGGGCAATGGCGGCCTTCAGATCGGTGTGGCCGGTGCGTTCGATACGCAGGTCGCACTCGAGCATTTCCCGGGTGTGTTCGCCGATGTGCAGTTTGCCCAGGTCCTGGACGTTCGGCAGGCCTTCGAGGAACAGGATGCGCTTGATCAGTTTATCCGCGTGTTTCATCTCGTCGATGGACTCGTGGTACTCGTGCTTGCCCAGCTTGTTCAGGCCCCAGTCTTCGTACATGCGTGCGTGCAGGAAGTACTGGTTGATTGCGACCAGTTCATTGGCGAGGATCTTGTTGAGATGCTGGATGACTGTAACGTCGCCTTTCATGGTGAGGCCTGCCCTGTAGTAGCTGTATATGGGGCAGAGTTTGAGCCGCGTACTGACGGGTGTCAAACCTAAGTTATTGAATAATAAATGAAAATTAATCGGAATAAGAATGTTTGTGTTCCGCGTCTTGAAGCTAAGCAATTGATTTACAGGCATAAAAAAACCGGACACTGAGTCCGGTTCTTTTGAAAAGCTGGTTATTAAGCGGCGCTGAATTCCACGGGGAAGGGGATCGACGCCTGGGCCGTTTGCGCTTTGGCGAGGGTTTCACGCACCACTTCCTTGGCCAGGCAGGCGCATTTGCCGCATTGGCTGGCTACGCCGGTAGCCTGGCGGACTTCACGATAGCTGCAGCAACCTTCATAGATCGCTTCGCGGATTTGCCCGTCAGTGACGCCAGTGCAGAGGCATACATACATAAGTGAGAACCGTCGCTGGTTGTGACTCAATTGAGACGGATCTTAATGTTAACGAGAATGATTGTCAAAGTGGTTTCTGAAGTGTCTGGGCTGGAGCAGCCTTGGGCTGACGAACGGTTTTTTAGTGGCACTCTGGCGATTTTTCGATAACGCCAAAAAACCGTTGAGGACAGCCCAAATGCCCGGTGTATGATGGTCGGTCCTTGCGAAGCGGGTTCGTGTCACAGGGTTGTCGCCGGAGGGTGACAGGCTGACGCGAATCTTAGTTTTTCACGTTATTACACCAGGAGATATCCAATGAGCGTACTCGTAGGCAAGCAAGCCCCTGACTTCACCGTTCCTGCCGTTCTTGGCAACGGCGAAATCGTCGACAGCTTCACCCTGTCCTCGGCCATCAAAGGCAAATACGGCCTGGTGTTCTTCTATCCGCTGGACTTCACCTTCGTCTGCCCGTCCGAGCTGATCGCTCTGGACCACCGCATGGACGACTTCAAGGCTCGTAACGTTGAAGTGGTTGCCGTTTCCATCGACTCCCACTTCACCCACAACGCCTGGCGCAACACGCCGATCAACAATGGCGGTATCGGCCAGGTGAAATACACCATGGCTGCCGACATGAAGCACGAAATCGCCAAAGCCTATGACGTCGAGTCCGAAGGCGGCGTGGCATTCCGTGGTGCATTCCTGATCGACGACAAAGGCGTGGTCCGTTCGCAGATCGTCAACGACCTGCCACTGGGTCGTAACATGGAAGAGCTGATCCGCCTGGTCGACGCCCTGCAATTCCACGAAGAGCACGGCGAAGTCTGCCCTGCCAACTGGAAAAAAGGCGACAAGGGTATGACCGCCTCGCCTGAAGGCGTTGCCGCTTACCTGGGCGAGCACAGCGACAAACTGTAAGCGAACTAGGCATAAAAAAACCGGCTCTCGATGGGCCGGTTTTTTTATGGGCGTTTCAAACTGAAACGCAGTACTTGTGGTGAGGGGATAAATCCCCTCGCCACAGATACATCCCTCGCCACAGGGGCCTATTTCAATCGTCGAAATCCTGCCAGCCACCCATCTCCTTCCAGCGATTGACGATCCCGCAAAACAGCTCGGCGGTCTTCTCGGTGTCGTAGCGGGCCGAGTGGGCTTCGCGGCCGTCGAAGTCGATGTCGGCAGCCTGGCAGGCCTTGGCCAGCACGGTCTGGCCATACGCAAGGCCGGCCAGGGTTGCGGTATCGAAGCTGGAGAACGGGTGGAACGGGTTGCGCTTCATGTCCAGGCGCGCGACGGCCGCGTTGAGGAAACCGAGGTCGAAGCTGCTGTTATGGCCGACCAGGATTGCGCGTTTGCAACCGTTGGCCTTCAGCGCCTTGCGCACGCCGCGGAAGATATCGGTCAGAGCCGTTTCTTCGCTGACGGCCATGCGCAATGGGTGATCGAGTTTGATCCCGGTAAATTCCAGGGCCGCGGCTTCGATGTTGGCGCCTTCGAAGGGTTCTACGCGAAAGAAATAGGTGTGGTCGGGGAACACAAAGCCTTTTTCGTCCATGCCGATGGTGGTCGCGGCAATTTCCAGCAACGCATCGGTGGCAGAGTTGAAACCGCCAGTCTCTACGTCGACCACGACCGGCAGGTAACCGCGGAACCGCGCAGCCATGGGGTGGCGAGGGCCGCTTGAACCGCCGTTGCCGTCCAGTTCGTCATCGAAATGCTCTTCACTCACGCGCTTTCCTCCAGCAGGCGCCAGCGCAGTTTTTCACCGGCGCGCAGCGGGATGACAGTCTGCTCGCCAAAGGGCAGGCTGGCGGGGGCGGTCCATTCGTCGCGGACCAGGGTAATACGATCGGTGTTCATCGGCAGGCCATAGAAGCGTGGGCCATGGAGGCTGGCGAAGCCTTCGAGCTTGTCCAGCGCATTGCGTTGTTCGAATGCCTCGGCGTACATCTCGATGGCGGCATAGGCGGTATAGCAACCGGCGCAACCGCAGGCCACTTCCTTGGCATGGCGGGCGTGGGGCGCCGAGTCCGTGCCGAGGAAAAACTTGGCGCTGCCGCTGGTGGCGGCGTCGAGCAGGGCTTCCTGATGTGTGTTGCGCTTGAGGATCGGCAGGCAATAGAAATGCGGCCGGATCCCGCCCACCAGCATGTGGTTGCGGTTGTACAGCAGGTGATGCGCGGTGATGGTTGCGCCAACGTTGGCCGGGGCCTCGTTGACGAACTGCACGGCGTCGCCGGTGGTGATGTGTTCGAACACGACCTTGAGTGTCGGGAAGCGCTCCACGACGCGGCGCATGTGCTCGTCGATGAAGATCTTCTCGCGGTCGAATACGTCGACGTCGCCGCGGGTGACTTCACCGTGGATCAGCAAGGGCATGCCGACTTCGGCCATGGCCTCCAGCGCCGGAAATATCTTGTCGATGCTGGTGACACCGGAGTCCGAGTTCGTCGTGGCGCCGGCAGGGTACAGCTTGGCGGCATGGACGAAGCCGCTGGCCTTGGCATCGCGGATTTCTTCGGGCTGGGTACGGTCGGTGAGGTACAGCACCATCAGCGGTTCGAAGCGGCTGCCGGCCGGGCGGGCGGCAAGGATACGCTGGCGATAGCCGTCGGCCTCGCTGGCATTGCGCACCGGGGGAACCAGGTTAGGCATGATGATTGCGCGCCCGAAGGTGCGCGCGACATCGGCGACGGTATGGGTCAACACAGCACCATCGCGAAGATGAATATGCCAGTCGTCGGGACGCAGCAGGGTCAGGCGGTCGGACATTGGGGGGCTTCCAGGCGGGTCAAACTCTGGGGAATGCTACCGGAAAAGACCGATACAGGCACCCGCTATCAAGTTTTGCCGCAAGTTACCGATAGCCCCTTCAGGTATGAACCGAATCCGTGCAGTGTCTCGGGCCGGCGTCATACTCTCAGCGAGTATCGAATTTCGTATAAAAGCCAGTGGAGCCTCCCGTGCGCCAGCGTTATCTAGCCTTGCTCAGTGTGTTTGCCAGCCTTCCTGCCATGGCGCTCACTTTCCAGACCCGTCTGGAGAGCATTGAGTGGACGGTTGAAGGCGACAAGTTCGAGTGCCGGCTGAGCCAGCCGATCACCGATTTCGGCAGCGGCGAATTCGTGCGTCGGGCGGGCGAGCAGGCGACATTCCGCCTCAAGGCCTATAACCCGATGATGGGGGGCGGGTCGGCTACCCTGCTGGCGGCGGCTGCACCGTGGCAACCGGGGCGGGGCGACATCAACCTGGGATCGGTCAGGATCGGCAGTGGCGATGTGCTGTTCGACAGCTCCCAGATCCAGGCGGGTCGCTTGATCAGCGGTTTGATGGAGGGGCGTAGCCCGGTGGTGCGTCGCAACACCGGGGATGGGCATGTGTCGGAAGTCCGGCTGCTGCCCGTGCACTTCAACAAGGCGTTCAGTGACTACCAGGGCTGCGTGGCGAAATTGTTGCCAAAAAACTTCGAGCAGGTGAAGCAGACCCAGATCGGCTTTCCTGGCGAAGGGACCGACCTCGATGCACGGGCCAAGGCTCAACTGCAGGTGATGCTCGATTTCATCAAGGCTGACCCGAGCGTCAATCACGTCGAACTCGATGGCCATTCCGATAATAGTGGCAACCGGTTGACCAATCGTGAACTGTCGCGCCGCCGAGCGCTGGCGGTCATGGATTTCTTCAAGGCCAATGGCTTCCAGGAGTCGCAGATCACCGTGCGCTTCCATGGCGAGCGTTATCCCCTGGTGCCCAACACCAGCGCCGCCAATCGGGCCAGGAACCGCCGGGTCGTGGTGCAGTTGTCCCGCGTTGCTCCCACCGAAACGCCGGCGCCGCAGCCGGCGGCCCCCGCTGCGGCTCCGGCCAAGGCACCGGCTCCAGCTCCAGCTCCAGCTCCAGCTCCAGGTAAGCCCGCCGCGGCTGCGACCGCACGGACATCCTGAAGCGCTGTCGTCGCGCGGTCGACATAATCTGTCGCTTCGTCGTCATAAGCTGTCGCGCCTCTGTAAATTATCTGCGCCGGACGTTAGACTTCACGGCTTTCCGTACAACCCGTGGAGTGATGGCATGGCGGACGTAAACAAGGTCGTTCTGGCGTATTCCGGCGGCCTGGACACTTCGGTGATCCTCAAGTGGCTGCAGGACACTTATAACTGCGAAGTGGTGACCTTCACCGCTGACCTGGGGCAGGGCGAAGAAGTCGAGCCTGCACGCGCCAAGGCTCAGGCCATGGGCGTCAAAGAGATCTACATCGATGACCTGCGCGAAGAGTTCGTCCGCGACTTCGTGTTTCCGATGTTCCGTGCCAATACCGTTTACGAAGGCGAGTACCTGCTCGGTACGTCCATCGCCCGTCCGCTGATTGCCAAGCGCCTGATCGAAATCGCCAACGAAACCGGCGCCGACGCCATTTCCCATGGCGCTACCGGCAAAGGCAACGACCAGGTGCGTTTCGAACTGGGCGCCTATGCCCTCAAGCCCGGCGTGAAAGTCATTGCTCCGTGGCGCGAATGGGACTTGCTGTCCCGCGAAAAACTGATGGATTACGCCGAGAAGCATGCGATCCCGATCGAGCGTCACGGCAAGAAGAAATCCCCGTACTCGATGGATGCCAACCTGCTGCACATCTCCTATGAAGGTGGCGTGCTGGAAGACACCTGGACCGAGCACGAAGAAGACATGTGGCGCTGGACCGTTTCCCCGGAAAAGGCCCCGGATACCCCGCAATACCTGGAGCTGACCTATCGCAACGGCGATATCGTCGCACTGGACGGCGTGGAAATGAGCCCGGCCACCGTGCTGGCGACCCTGAACCGCATTGGTGGCGAACACGGCATCGGTCGCCTGGACATCGTCGAGAACCGTTATGTCGGCATGAAGTCCCGTGGTTGCTATGAAACCCCAGGCGGCACCATCATGCTGCGCGCTCACCGGGCAATCGAATCGATCACGCTGGACCGCGAAGTGGCGCACCTCAAGGACGAGCTGATGCCCAAGTACGCCAGCCTGATCTACACCGGCTACTGGTGGAGCCCTGAGCGCCTGATGCTGCAACAGATGATCGACGCCTCCCAGGTCAATGTGAACGGTGTCGTACGCCTGAAGCTGTACAAGGGCAACGTGATCGTGACCGGACGCAAGTCCGACGATTCGCTGTTCGATGCCAATATCGCGACCTTCGAAGAAGACGGTGGCGCCTACAACCAGGCCGATGCGGCCGGGTTCATCAAGCTCAACGCCTTGCGCATGCGCATTGCGGCGAACAAGGGTCGCAAGCTGTTCTGATCCTGCCGATGTGAAAGCGGCCTGCCTTGAGCAGGCCGTTTTTTTTGCTTTTCCTGCCTGTGCTGCGTTCTGCTGTGGCGCTTTCTCCTGATCTTCATCCGTCCGGCACAACGCCGGTCCTGTCGTTGGTTGTACATGACGTACACGACGCTCTCTGCGTGCTCCATAGCCTGTTTTGACCCTGTTGCCCGATTGACTTCGATCAGTCGTTCCGAAGGGGAGCACACGAGAAGAATCACACGCCGTGGGTCGTGCTTTGCCCGCTGACGGCGCACCCGCCATTTCTTTATCTTGTAGGGATGACGGAACGCGCGTTTACCGCGGCACGTCGGGTCATCCATGGTCTTGACGAAGTGTTTGTTCTTGCGAAAGTCTGAAGGGGAATACAACGAGCGATAGTTGAAGTTGAGCGTGACGAAAAAAAGAAGCAGGAGATAAAAAGGAAAGCTGATCAGGAACCACAAATAATATTTACGATCCTGATCATCCAGGAACGGCAAGGAAATCGCCGCGGAGGTTTCGGATAAGGTTGCGAATATGGCTATGAGAGTCATGGGGTTTGCAATGGTTTTCAACGGCTTGTTCATGGTAAACGCTCATGCGTGGTCCAGTTCGATAGTTTAAGTGGGGTAAGGTTTAATGGATTACAGGGTTCAATGAGTTTGAGTCTATAAGGGGCTGGCTGTCTTGTTGTGATTGCTATTTGAGGGTTCTGTTCTTTTATATGAATTCTGCTGGATGGGTGGGAGAAAATGCCATTTATGGATAAATAATTCAGTTACTTTTCATGAGCGGCCGAGTCTCTATGCATATGTACTAAGGACGGTTACACAAGGATAAAGTCGCGCTATTCATAGAGCTGCGGGAGCCATGAAAGCGCAGTCCGCGTTCTGCTGACCCACTCATGGCACATTATTTCCACGGGAATTTGTAGGAATTTTCTGTGTTGCCTGTAGGTTGCGTCTTTCGGTGTGGGCGGCCAGGGGGCGCGGCATGCCAAGGTAGAAATGACTAGGCTATTGTGCCTGCTCTAAAAATTCGAACAGCGAAGTTGGATTTGCCCATGAATAAAGTGCTGATCGTCGATGATCATCCCGTCATTCGTCTTGCTGTACGTTTACTGATGGAGCGTCATGGTTATGAAGTTATTGCCGAAACGGATAACGGCGTCGATGCGTTACAACTTGCCCGGGAACAAGCGCCTGATATTGTCATCCTGGATATTGGAATTCCGAAACTGGATGGGCTGGAGGTCATAGCGCGTCTGACTGCCAACCCCTCGCCGTTGAAAGTGTTGGTACTGACTTCCCAGGCACCCGGGCATTTTTCGATGCGATGCATGCAGACGGGGGCGGCCGGATATGTCTGCAAGCAACAGGATCTCACTGAACTGTTGAGTGCAATAAAAGCAGTCCTCTCCGGCTACAGCTACTTTCCCAACCAGGCGTTGCACACTGTGCGTTCGAGTCTTGGCAATGCCAGCGAATCCGATATGGTGGATCGCTTGTCCGGACGAGAAATGATGGTACTGCAGCAACTGGCTCGCGGAAAAACCAACAAGGAAATTGCGGATGGGATGTTTTTGAGCAACAAGACCGTCAGTACTTACAAGACCCGTTTGTTGTTGAAGCTCAATGCCCGTTCGCTGGTCGACCTGATCGAACTGGCGCAGCGTAACGGGTTGGTGTGAGGTCTCGGTCACGCGTACTCAGTAAAAAGCCTCCACCAGGGAGGCTTTTACGTGTCAGAGGTCAAAATCGTAATCGGCCAGCTGCTTTTGCAGGCGACGCTCTTCCAGCAGGTTGTCGATGGTGCGGCGCTTGCTCAGATTGGTCTTGGGCACTTCCACCACCGGTTCGGTGTCTTCGGTTTCAACAGCGATGAAATCGTCTTCTACATCCAATTGTTCTTTGCCAGTACTCATGGGTTCGACTCCAGGCTAAGACTGCCTTTGGGGCTCCTTATATCGATAAACCACGGGCGGGTAAAAAAGATTTTTTCAATCGATGGATCGATAAAAGCAATAACGCCTCAATCGTCAGAGGTCTTGTCCTTGTATTCGCACAAGTCTTCGATCCGGCAACTGCCGCAGCGGGGCTTGCGAGCCAGGCAAACGTAGCGCCCATGCAGGATCAGCCAGTGATGGGAGTCGAGAAGATACTCCTTGGGTACGAACTTCATCAGTTTCTTCTCCACTTCCACCACGTTCTTGCCCGGCGCCAGGCCGGTCCGGTTGCTGACGCGGAAGATGTGGGTATCCACTGCCATGGTCAACTGGCGGAATGCGGTATTGAGCACCACGTTGGCGGTCTTGCGGCCAACCCCGGGAAGGGCTTCCAGCGCTTCGCGGGTCTGGGGAACGACGCTGCCATGGCGCTCGATCAGCAGGCGGCAGGTTTCGATCACGTTTTTTGCCTTGCTGTTGAACAGGCCGATGGTCTTGATGTACTCCGATAGCCCCTCGACGCCCAAGGCATGGATCGTCTCTGGAGTGTTGGCCACCGGAAACAGCTTGGCCGTGGCTTTGTTGACGCCGACATCGGTGGACTGTGCCGAGAGGATCACCGCGATCAACAGCTCGAACGGTGAGGAATAGGCCAGCTCGGTTTTCGGTTCGGGGTTGTCTTCGTGAAAGCGACGAAATATTTCCAGGCGTTTTGCGGCGTTCATGGGCGCGGCGTTTCCTCAAGAGTTGATTGGGTTTTGGCAGGCCTCCAAGCCTGGTGCGCCGCCAGCAACAGGCCGAGCAGCAGGAATCCTCCCGGGGCCAGCACGGCCAGAGGCGTGCCGTTGCCGATCAGTTCGCGCAGGGCGCCCAAGCCGATCATCAACAGGCCGAACAGCCCTGCCAGCATGATATAGCCTGGCCAGCGTGACTCGATGAAAGAGCGGTCGTGTTCCAGCGCCACACAGCTCAAGGCTATCCAGCCGACGTAAAGGTCCAGCGGCCGGTACCATTCCAGCAGCCAGGCCTGCGCGGCGAGGCTGGCGCAGGCGGTCAAGGTAGCGGCCAGGACGATGGACGTCAGTAAGCGCTGATGAGCGCTCAGGCGCGGCCGCACAAGGCCCATCGCCAAGCCATGGCCGCCGCTGATCAACGTCCACGCCACCCATAGGCCCAGCGCATTGACCAATGAATTGCTGGCGCCAACCAAAGGCACGAGCAGAAGGCCGTGGGTCAGTGACTGTTTATTCATGGGCAACGCCTCTGGTCAAGGATGCCTTGTGTTCGTCGAAATAGCGCAGCGCATCGTGAACGGCCTGGAGCACTGCCCGGGATGTCACCGTCGCGCCGGCCAGTTGATCGAATTGCCCCTGGTCCTTTTTCAAGGCCCAGCCGCTGTCGCTGGGGGCCTCACGGGATTTGCCGTTGAAACTCTGCAACCAGGCGTTCGGCCAACCGGCAATTGCCGCGCCCAGGCCCGGCGTTTCGGCCTGGCGCAGGGTTTTCACGCCCAGCAGGCGACCCAACGGGTCGATGGCGATCAGTAGTTCGATGCTGCCTTCGTAGCCCAACGCCTGACTGCGTAACAGCACGGCAGCGGGCTGGCCGTTACGGGTCGCGAGGTAACCGTCCAGCAGGGTGCTATGGGCCAGTGGGACCGGGTCTGTCAGAACCGGTTGTGACAATGGCTGGTTGTCGTAAAGGTTGGTCGGCAACACCTCGAGCAGCGTTCTGTTCGCGAGGGTCTGTTGCTGGACCTCAATACGCTCGGCAGTGCCGATTTGCGTGAGATAAGTGGCGCCGAGACCCAGAGCGGTCAACAGCGCCAGGAGGGCGAGGCCGCCGGGGTTTCTCATGGCGCTTGCCGTCCTTGCCGGGCTTCGACGAAACGCTCCAGCGCCGGCACCCCGAGGTTCATCAACAACACCGCAAACGCTACGCCGTCCGGGTAGCCGCCCCAGATACGGATCAGGTAGACCAGCAAACCCACGCCTGCGCCGAACAGCAGGCGCGCATGCGGTGCCTTGGGCCCTGAAACCGGTTCGGTCACGATGAAAAACGCTCCCAGCAGGGTCGCCCCCGTCAGCAGATGAAACAGCGGTGAACCATGAGAGTCCGAGCCGGAGCCGTTCCAGCACAACAGGCTGATGGTGAACAGGCCGGCTAGCATCCCCACCGGCGCGTGCCAGCTGAATACACGTTGCTGCAGCAGAAACAGGCCGCCCGCCAGGAACGCCAGGTTGATCCACTCGGCCCCGCGCCCGCCGAAACGTCCGAACGCCGGATTGCTGGCGAACAACTCGTCAATAGTCAGGCTGTTGTTGATGCGCAGGCTGTCCAGCGCTGTCGCGCCGGCCCAGGCATCGGGTGTGGAATGAATGCCTGACACCTGTTGCAGGCTTTCAAGCAAGCCGACGCCGTGGGGCAACGGCCATTGGCTCATGTGGGCGGGAAACGCCACCAGCACCAGGGCGTAACCGAGCATGGCCGGGTTGAACGGATTGTTGCCGACGCCGCCCCAGAGATGCTTGCCGAACAACAAGGCGCAAGCGGCCGCAGTAACCGTCAGCCACCATGGACAGTAGGCCGGCAACGCCAGGGCCAGCAACGTGGCGCTGACCAGCGCGCTGCCGTCGTTCAGCTCGGGTTTGAGCGGTCGATGCCGCAAGCGCAGCACCAGTGCTTCGACTGCCAACGCGGTGATCCCGGACAGCAACAGGTTGAGTAATACGCCCCAGCCATAAAACCACATCAGTGCCAGCACGCCGGGCAACGTGGCCAACAGCACGCGCATCATCGCTTGCCGTAGGCGCTCATCCGGGGCCTCAGGAAGTGACATGGGCGTCGACCTGACGTTCGGCGATTCTTACCGCTTGTTCCAACGCCTGTACCTCTGCGTCCGAGGCTTGCGCCGCCCGGGCTTTGCTGAGTTCGGCGCGCCGCATCGCCAGCTGGATCTTCGCACGTTTCAATTCAGCGTCCTGCGACGGCACGGGGGCGGGTGCGATGGACGGCGCGGTGTTTTCCAGCTGCGCCAAGGCCTGCTCCGCCGCTTCGTATTGGCGTTGCAGCAGAATCAATTGCGATTGCTGCTCAAAGGTCGGCGGATGGCCGAATGCTTTCAAGGATTTGTTCAATTGTGCCCGGCTCATGGCCAGGTCGACCTTGGCCTTTTTAAGCGCGGCATCGGCACTGGCGGCTTTTTGCGCGCGTACTCGCTCCAGTGCGGTTTGCACCGGATCGAGCTCCTGGGGTTGAGCTTGGCTTTTGGCGGCGTGCTGGGTTCGGGCCAGGCGCTGGGCCTGACGCTGTTCTTCTTCACGATGCAAGCGCGCATTGCGTTGTTCGAAGCGCCGTCGGGCATGGTTGCGCTTGGCCGTACGTGCCTGTTGTTCCTCGGGACTGAAGGCCAGGCCTCCGACAATCGGCAGCACGGTGGTCATCGGCAAGGGTCGCATTTCAATGCAGTCGACCGGGCAGGGGGCCACGCAAAGATCACAGCCCGTGCATTCGTCGATGAGGACGGTGTGCATCAGCTTTGCCGCGCCGACAATCGCGTCCACCGGGCAGGCCTGGATGCACTTGGTGCAGCCGATGCATTCGGCCTCACGGATAAAGGCCATTTGCGCAGGGGCCGAGCCCCGGCTGGTATCCAGCTCCAGTATCGGTATTTTCAACAGGTCGGCCAGGGCGGCGATGGTTTCGCTTGCACCGGGTGGGCACTTGTTGATCGGCTCGCCCTTGGCGATGCCTTCTGCATAGGGCTTGCACCCCGGATGACCGCACTTGCCGCATTGGGTTTGCGGTAACAGGGCGTCGATGCGTTGAATCAGATTCATGTTTTGACCAGCCCGCGTAATCCAAGGAACGCCACCGCCATCAACCCGGCGGCAATCAACTGAACAGGCAGGCCTCGAAAGGGCAGGGGAATATCGTTATCGAGCGTGCGCTGGCGCAAATCGTCGAACAGGCTCAGCACCAGCCAGAAGCCCAGCCCGGCACCCAGGCTCAAGGCGATGGCGTGGGCCAACCCCTGGTCGTCCAGGCTATTGATCAGTGTGACACCCAGTATGCCGGCATTGCCAAGCAACAGTGGCCACAACCCTTCGAATGGCAATGCTGGCTGCCAACGCGCCAGCAGACGCAGCAAAGGCCTGATCAGCAGGATGCTCAAGGGCAGCCAGGCGAACAGGCGCAACGATGTCAGGTTAGCCGGGATCAGCAACCAGTGGTCGATCAGATAACCCAGGGTGCCGACCATCAGCATCAGGCATGTCGAGGCCAGGCCCAGGGCATGGACCTGCCGTCTTCCGCCTGCCTTCAACAGCGAATCGACGCCCAGTGGCCAATGCAACACCAGGTTGTTGATCAGGGCAGTGCCGAGCAATGTGAGAAGGATGTCGGACATGATGTATTAGGCGACAAAAGGACCTGTTACAAGATTAGGCATTATCCGGCAGGCCAGATATGAAAATCCCACAGCCGCTGGCACAGCGTCTGTGGGATCGGTACGGCGCGCAGTCGTCTTATTTGATCCGCTGACCCGGCTTGGCGCCGCTGTCGGGGCTCAGCAGATAGATTTCCTCTCCGCCTGGGCCCGCCGCCATCACCATGCCTTCAGAGATGCCGAAGCGCATCTTGCGAGGCTTGAGGTTGGCGATCATCATCGTCAACCGGCCTTCGAGCTTGGCCGGGTCCGGGTAGGCGCTCTTGATGCCGGAGAACACGTTGCGTTGCTCATCACCGATGTCCAGGGTCAGGCGCAGCAGCTTGTCGGCGCCCTCGACGGCCTCGGCCTTGACGATCAGCGCTACGCGCAGGTCAACGGCGGCAAACGCGTCGAACTCGATTTCCGGCGACAGCGGGTCCTTGACCAGTTCGCCGTTGCCGGTTGCAGCGCCGGTGTCGGTCTGGCTGGCAGCCAGGTCTTCCTTGGAGGCGTCGGTCATGGCTTGCACCTTGGCGGCATCGATGCGGGTCATCAGTGGCTTGAACTCGTTCAACTGATGGTTGCTCAACAGGGTCTGGTGATCGTTCCAGGTCAGCGGCGCGACGTTCAGGAACGCCTCGGCATCGGCGGCCAGCAGCGGCAGCACCGGCTTGAGGAAAATCACCAGTTGGCGGAACAGGTTGACGCCCAGTGCGCAGATCGCCTGGACCTCGTCCTGCTTGCCTTCCTGTTTGTTCAGCGACCACGGCGCCTTATCGGCGATCCAGGCATTGGCACGGTCGGCCAGGGCCATGGTCTCGCGCATGGCACGAGCAAAGTCGCGGGACTCGTAGGCTTCGGCGATGCTTGGTGCTGCGGCCAGGAACGCGTCGGTCAGTTCCGGTGCCGCATTACCCGCTACCAGCACACCGGCGTTGCCCTTGTGGATAAAGCCGGCACAACGGCTGGCAATGTTGACGACCTTGCCCACCAGGTCCGAGTTGACCTTCTGCACGAAGTCCTCGAGGTTCAGGTCCAGGTCGTCGACGCCACGGCCAAGCTTGGCCGCGTAGTAGTAGCGCAGGTATTCCGGCGACAGGTGATCGAGGTAGGTGCGGGCCTTGATGAATGTGCCGCGGGACTTGGACATTTTCTGACCGTTGACGGTCAGGTAGCCGTGGACATTGATGCCGGTCGGCTTGCGGAAGCCGGCACCTTCGAGCATTGCGGGCCAGAACAGGGCGTGGAAGTTGACGATGTCCTTGCCAATGAAGTGGTACAGCTCGGCGGTGGAGTCCTTGCCCCAGAACGCGTCGAAGTCCAGTTCCGGCGTGCGGTTGCAGAGGTTCTTGAAGCTGGCCATGTAACCGATGGGCGCGTCCAGCCAGACGTAGAAGTATTTGCCCGGCTCGTCGGGGATCTCGAAGCCGAAATACGGCGCATCGCGGGAGATGTCCCACTGCTGCAGGCCAGCGTCGAGCCATTCGGCGATCTTGTTGGCGACGGCGTCCTGCAAGGTGCCGCTGCGGGTCCAGGTCTGCAGCATCTGCTGGAAGTCCGGCAGCTTGAAGAAGAAGTGCTGGGAGTCCTTGAGCACCGGGGTAGCGCCGGAGATCGCCGATTTCGGGTCCTTCAGATCGGTGGGTGCGTAGGTCGCGCCGCATTTTTCGCAGTTGTCGCCGTACTGGTCCTCGGTGCCGCATTTCGGGCAGGTGCCCTTGATGAAACGGTCGGCGAGGAACATTTTCTTTTCGGGGTCGAAATACTGGGTGATCGAACGGGTGGCAATGTGCCCGGCGTCACGCAGCTTCAGGTAGATCTGGCTCGACAGCTCACGGTTTTCTTCGGCGTGAGTGGAGTGGAAATTGTCGAAGTCCACCAGGAATTCGGCAAAGTCGGCGCTGTGTTCGGCCTGGACGTTGGCGATCAGTTGCTCCGGGGTGATGCCTTCCTTTTCCGCGCGCAACATGATGGCCGAACCGTGGGCGTCGTCGGCGCAGACATAAATGCATTGGTTGCCGCGATGTTTCTGGAAGCGCACCCACATATCGGTCTGGATGTACTCCAGCATATGGCCGAGGTGAATCGAACCATTGGCGTAGGGCAGGGCGCTGGTGACGAGGATCTTGCGTGGCTCGGACATGGGGCTCGGCTACTTGATGAAACGGAGGTCGGCCACTATAAAGCGGCGGCGGCTTTTTTTCATCCTTCGGGCCGGTTTCGGGGTGGCTAAAGTGTGAACTGTGGCGAGGGGATTTATCCCCGCCGGGGTGCGAAGCGCCCCCAAGTCAGTCGACTCGAATGGGCAGGCACACCGGGTTGGCAGATTCAAGGGGCTGCTTCGCACCCCAGCGGGGCGGTGCGACGTTTCGCTAAATCCCTCACCACAAAAGTATTCACAAATCGGTAATCGGGTCTAGGATAGCGACCTGTTTTTCCAGTCCTGCTATCGGAGTTGCCCATGAGCGCCGTCAATCGCGCAACGGTGGAAGCCGTCCTTCGCCAATACACCGACCCCTACCTGAACCAGGACCCGGTCAGCGCCGGATGCGTGCGCGGTATCGACATCCAGGGTGATCGTGTCAGTGTCCAGCTGGAAATCGGCTACGCTGCCGATCTGTTCAAGAGCGGTTGGGCGCAGATGCTGCAAATGGCTATCGAGGCCCTGGACGGTGTGAGCACCGCCAAGGTCGATGTCACCAGCGTGATCGTCCCCCACAAGGCCCAGGCGCAGGTGCCGGGGTTGGCGAACGTCAAGAATGTGATTGCCGTGGCCTCGGGCAAGGGCGGCGTGGGCAAGTCCACCACCGCCGCCAACCTGGCCCTGGCCCTGGCCCGTGAAGGGGCCAAGGTCGGGATGCTCGATGCGGACATCTACGGTCCGAGCCAGGGCATCATGTTTGGCATTGCCGAAGGCACCCGGCCGCAGGTCAAGGACCAGAAATGGTTCGTGCCGATCCAGTCCCATGGCGTGGAGGTCATGTCCATGGCCTTCCTGACCGACGACAACACGCCGATGGTCTGGCGCGGGCCGATGGTGTCCGGCGCCTTGCTGCAACTGGTGACGCAAACCGCTTGGGGCGACCTGGATTACCTGGTGATCGACATGCCGCCCGGCACTGGGGATATCCAACTGACCCTGGCGCAGAAAGTCCCGGTGGCCGGCGCAGTGATCGTCACCACTCCCCAGGACCTGGCCCTGCTGGATGCTCGCAAGGGTGTGGAGATGTTCCGCAAGGTGAACATCCCGGTGTTGGGCGTGGTGGAAAACATGGCGGTACACATCTGTTCGAACTGTGGGCACGCTGAACATCTGTTCGGCGAAGGCGGCGGGGAGAAGCTGGCGACTCAGTACGGCGTCGAATTGCTGGCTTCGCTTCCGTTGTCGATGCTGATCCGCGAGCAGGCCGACGACGGCAAGCCGACGGTGATCGCCGAGCCGGACAGCCAGATCGCCATGGTCTATCAGGAATTGGCCCGTCATGTGGGCGCACGGATCGTGTTGCAGGAGGCCGCTGCACCGGCGATGCCGAACATCACTGTCAGCGACGATTGACAATAGGCGAGCCGGTGTGGGAGCGAGCAAGCCCGCTCCCACACTGGTTTTTGTGGCGGTATTACATCCGCAACCCGCCATCCATCTCCAGGATTCGTCCGGTGTAGTAGTCGTTTTCGAAGATATAGGCCGCTGAATGAGCGATTTCTTCGGGCCGGCCCATACGCTTGAGGGGAATCCCGGACGTCATTCTTTCCAGGGCCTCGGGTTTCATGCTTTGGGTCATCTCGGTTTCGATAAAGCCCGGTGCGATGCCGGCTACACGAATGCCGTAGCGCGCCAGTTCCTTGGCCCAGGTCACGGTGGCGGCTGCCACACCGGCCTTGGCGGCCGAGTAGTTGGTCTGGCCGATGTTGCCGGCCCGGGAGATCGACGAGATATTGATGATGGCGCCGCTGTTCTTCAGTTCGACCATTTTCGCCGCCACTTCACGGGTGCACAGGAATACACCGGTGAGGTTGACGTCGATCACGGCCTGCCACTGGGCCAGGCTCATCTTGGTCATTTCGCCGTCCTTGACCTTGAGCAGCAGGCCGTCACGCAGGATCCCGGCGTTGTTGATCAACCCGTGGATCGCACCGAAATCCTCGGCGACCCGGGCGACCATGTCGCTCACTTGCTCTTCATTGGCCACGTTGCACAGGTAGGCCCGGGCTTCGACGCCCTTGGCCACGCAGGCGGCAACGGCCTGGTCGAGTTTCTCCTGGTTGAGGTCAACCAGGGCGAGCTTCGCGCCCTTGCCGGCGAAATACTCCGCCATGGAGCGGCCCAGACCCTGGCAACCGCCGGTGATAATGATTACTTTGTCAGTGAGTTGCATTCTTATGTCCAGGTGTCTGAGCGTTTTTAGACGAATTTTATCGAAGGAGTCATAAATTGAGCGTTGACGCTGTCAAGCATGCCCGAGAATTACTGCTCAAGGAATACCGTGGAATGCTCTCCACCCATTCCAAATCCATGCCTGGATTCCCGTTCGGCTCTGTCGTGCCATATTGCCTGGACGAGCAGGGGCGGCCGTTGATCCTGATCAGCCGCATCGCCCAGCACACCCATAACCTGCAGAAGAACCCCAAGTGTTCCCTGCTGGTGGGGGAGCGAGGCGCCGAAGACGTGCAAGCCGTGGGGCGCCTGACCTACCTGGCCGAGGCGCGCAAACTTGAAGACAGCGCCGCCATCGACGCTGCGGCCGAGCGTTATTACCGCTACTTCCCGGAATCACAGAACTACCACAAGGCCCACGATTTCGATTTTTGGGTGCTCGATCCGGTGCGCCATCGTTACATCGGCGGTTTTGGCGCCATTCACTGGTTCGATCAGATCACCTTGGCCAATCCCTTTGCCGGCAAAGCCGAGGCGAGCATGATCGAGCACATGAATGCGGATCACGCCAAGGCCATCGCCCATTACGTCGATCTGGCCGACTTGCCCAGGACCGAAGCGGCGCAACTGGTGGGCATCGATAGCGAAGGCATGCACCTGCGCATTGGTCAGGGGTTGTATTGGCTGGCATTTCCGGCGCCCTGCAATACGCCGACACAAGTCCGTGAAGCCTTGGTTTATCTGGCCCACGCCGAAGAATGGCCGAAAAATGCCGAGGCCGACGCTTGAATTCACGAAAGGGCGACGTCATTTAGGTTTTCATAGCTAGTGGTCTGTGTGGCTAATTCGTGCACTCAAATCAACCGTACAGGCCACTAGGCATTCTTGCGTTGAGGAAACCATTTGATGCGCCCTTTTTTATTGCTCTTTCTGCTGTTCCCAGTGTTGGAGCTGTTCGTATTCGTCAAGGTCAGCGGTGCGATCGGGTTTTTCCCGGCCCTGTTGCTGGTCATCCTCGGCTCGATGCTCGGCGTGTTCGTGCTGCGCATCGCCGGTCTCGCCACGGCCTTGCGTGCCCGTGAAAGCCTGAGCCGCGGCGAACTGCCTGCCCAGACCATGCTCGAAGGCCTGATGCTGGCCCTGGGCGGAGGTCTGCTGATCCTGCCTGGTTTCATCAGCGATGTGTTGGGCCTGATCATGTTGCTGCCTTTCACCCGTCGGTTGCTGGCCAACAAGATGCGCCAGCGTGCTGAAGAACAGGCGATGCGCCAGCGGGCTTTCGCCGACGACCTGCAGCCCCGCGGTGGTCCGGCGCCGCGAGAGCCCCTGGGCCGCGAACCTGATGTGATCGAAGGCGAATTCGAACACCGCGATTCCAAGTAGAACCCAGCGCACGGCACCTTCGGGTGCCGTGTTCGTCTTCGGCTCGATGAAGAAAATTTTTTCGATCCAGCCCTTGTAATCCCCTTGTACGCCCTTATGTATCGGTCACCGCAAGGTTTCCGGTGGCAACACCGGACAGACTTCCGCGGTTCGACTGACGAACCGCACCCGGCTATGCCGGCTTTTGTTAAACCCGCCGGGACTACACCGGCCGATGAAAACCAAAATTAGGAGAGATCGACAATGAAGCTTCGTCCTCTGCATGACCGCGTCGTCATCCGTCGCAGCGAAGAAGAGAAGAAATCCCTTGGCGGTATTGTCCTGCCAGGTTCGGCTGCCGAGAAAGCCAACCACGGTGAAGTTCTCGCTGTAGGTACCGGCCGTGTGCTGGACAACGGTGAAGTGCGTGCGCTGGCCGTTAAAGTGGGTGACAAGGTCGTGTTCGGCCCTTACTCCGGCAGCAACACAGTAAAAGTCGACGGCGAAGAACTGCTGGTAATGGGCGAGAGCGAAATCCTCGCTGTCCTCGAAGGCTGATTTCCCGCTCATCTTCCCGCTACTACACAGTATTTAAGGAATATCGATCATGGCTGCTAAAGAAGTTAAATTCGGCGATTCCGCCCGCAAGAAAATGCTCGCCGGTGTCAACGTCCTGGCTGACGCAGTAAAAGCGACCCTGGGCCCGAAAGGCCGTAACGTGATCATCGAGAAGAGCTTCGGCGCTCCGACCATCACCAAGGACGGCGTTTCCGTAGCCAAGGAAATCGAGCTCAAGGACCGTTTCGAAAACATGGGCGCGCAGCTGGTCAAGGACGTTGCCTCCCGTGCCAACGACGACGCCGGTGACGGCACCACCACCGCCACCGTCCTGGCTCAATCGATCGTCAACGAAGGCCTGAAAGCCGTCGCTGCCGGCATGAACCCGATGGACCTCAAGCGCGGTATCGACAAGGCGACCATCGCCATCGTCAAAGAGCTCAAGGCCCTGTCCAAGCCGTGCGCCGACTCCAAGGCCATCGCCCAGGTAGGCACCATCTCGGCCAACTCCGACAACTCCATCGGCGACATCATTGCCGAAGCCATGGAAAAAGTCGGTAAAGAAGGCGTGATCACCGTTGAAGAAGGTTCGGGCCTGGAAAACGAACTGTCTGTCGTCGAAGGCATGCAGTTCGACCGTGGTTACCTGTCGCCGTACTTCGTCAACAAGCCGGACACCATGGTTGCCGAGCTCGACGGCCCGCTGATCCTGCTGGTCGACAAGAAGATCTCCAACATCCGTGAAATGCTGCCAGTGCTGGAAGCCGTTGCCAAAGCCGGCCGCCCATTGCTGATCGTGGCCGAAGACGTTGAAGGCGAAGCCCTGGCGACCCTGGTTGTGAACAACATGCGCGGTATCGTCAAGGTGGCTGCCGTCAAGGCACCAGGCTTCGGCGACCGTCGCAAGGCCATGCTGCAGGACATCGCCGTCCTGACCGGCGGTACCGTGATTTCCGAAGAAATCGGCCTGAGCCTGGAAAGCACCACCCTGGAGCACCTGGGTAACGCCAAGCGCGTCATCCTCTCCAAGGAAAACACCACCGTGATCGACGGTGCCGGCGTTGAGACTGACATCCAGGCTCGCGTTGCCCAGATCCGTGCACAAGTAGCCGAGACTTCCTCCGACTACGACCGTGAAAAACTGCAAGAGCGTCTGGCCAAGCTGTCCGGCGGTGTTGCGGTCATCAAGGTTGGCGCCGGTTCCGAAGTTGAAATGAAAGAGAAGAAAGCCCGCGTTGAAGACGCCCTGCACGCAACTCGCGCAGCCGTCGAAGAAGGCGTGGTACCTGGCGGTGGTGTGGCGCTGGTTCGTGCCCTGCAGGCCATCAGCGAACTGAAAGGCGACAACGCCGATCAGAACGTGGGTATCACTCTGCTGCGTCGCGCTGTCGAAGCACCGCTGCGCCAGATCGTTGCCAACTCCGGTGACGAGCCAAGCGTTGTGGTCGACAAGGTCAAGCAGGGTTCGGGTAACTACGGTTACAACGCTGCTACCGGCGAATACGGCGACATGATTGAAATGGGTATCCTGGACCCGGCCAAAGTGACTCGTTCGGCTCTGCAGGCTGCTGCCTCCGTTGCCAGCCTGATGATCACCACCGAGGCGATGATCGCTGAAATCAAGGAAGACGCTCCAGCTGGCGGCGGCATGCCAGACATGGGCGGCATGGGTGGCATGGGCGGCATGATGTAAGCCAGCCTTACCCCCTGCACTGAAAAACCCCGCCTGCGAAAGCAGGCGGGGTTTTTTATTGGCTGGCGTTGGAAGTACTTTCGCTATTCAGCCAATTTCTGTGGGAGCCGAGTTTGCTCGTGATAGCGGTGGATCCGTTTGCAATGATGTCGGATATCCCGCTGTCATCGCGAGCAAGCTTGGCTCCCACAGGTTTCAGTCGGATGCTGCTCAGGCATTGACCGGTTGTGCTTCGGCCAGGGGCTCTGCCCTCGTGGCCGGCCGGTAGAGGACGAAGTAATAACACCCCAGGCTAATCAGCCAGCAGAACACCGCTGTCCACACGTTGTGCGAGAAGAAGTGTGCCCCTTGCATCATCCGGCCCACAGAGAACACCGTTCCGAGGGTGAAGGCAAATATGAAGGCTCGTCGGGCCAGGCGTGGTCTGCGATCACGCAATACGAAGAACAGCGCAAACAGTGTAAATCCGGTGGCGGCATGCCCCCCCGGCCAGCACCTGCCCGGTTTGTTGGTGTCTGGACGCGGGCTCAGCAGTTCACTGTAGGTTTCCTTGCCACCGAACTCCTTCAGGCTCCAGGGGCATTGAACCGCGGTCACCGCTTTCATCGGAGTGACGAAGGATGTCGCCAGCGCCAGGGAGAGCACCAGGCAGCCCAACTCACGTTTGAAGGGTTTAAGCCGGCTGATGAAAAAAGCGCCTATGAAGCCGAAGATGGAACACACCGAGAAGGCGATGACCACTTGTTTCGCCCGGTCATGGAGGATGTCCTCCAGGAAAAAACTGTGTCGCCCTATAAAATTGCCAGCGGTCGGGTCATAGAACAGCTGGGCAAGGTTCATGTCCAGGTCGGTCCATTCCAGCAAGATCAGAATGATCGACGTAACGACGGGAATGCCCAGGCATAGCCAGAAATTCAGCGGGCGAGGGGAAGAGCGTGGAACGCTTGACGGCATGACGGATCCTGCACAAAGAAAGCGCCCCAGGCCATCCTCCCGGGGCAGTTCGGTTAACGTTCGCTGACTTGCTCGGCACCCTCCATGGGTGCTCTCCAGCCAAGCAGCTGTTGCTTGAAGCCATAACTGGCGGTTTGGTAATACGTAATGGCGCGGCCGATCAAAGGATCGTCACTGGTTGCCCGGGACTCGCGGCTTTCGGTCAGTGCATCATCATGCCGACGCAGGCCCTGACGCGGGCTGAGGATCGCCAGATCCTTGCCGTCGAACAAGCCCAGATGCTGGTAATTACCGACGACGACGCGGGGCGGTAACGGATTGTCCTGCAACAGGTTGCGACCGAAGAAGGTCGACCTGTAATCCAGATTCAGCAACCCGAGCAAGGTCGGAGCCAGGTCAATCTGACTGGCGAGTTGGGCGTTTTCCCGTGGCTCGATCAGCTTTGGCGCGTAAATGAACAGCGGAATCTGATAGTTACTGATGGGCAGGTCTTCCTTGCCGGCGCTGCCAGCGGTGTGGTCGGCCACGAAGACGAAAATTGTATTATCGAACCACGGTTTCTGCCGTGCCTGTTCCAGGAACTGACCAATGGCATAGTCGGTGTACTTGACCGCCCCATCCCGACCGTTGCCGGATCTGATATCAATCCGGTTATCCGGATAGGTGTATGGGCGATGATTGGAAGTCGTCATCAGTTGCAACAGAAACGGCCGTTGCCTGGCGTAGTTGGCATCGGCCAGTTTCAACGTCTGTTTGTACAGATCCTCGTCGGCCATGCCCCAGGCGTTCTTGAAGTGGATTTCGGACTCCTCGACGCTGCTCTGATCAACGACACGATAACCGTTGCCGCTGAAAAAAGCGTTCATGTTGTCGAAGTAGCCGCGACCACCATAGACGAACACGCTGTCGTAGCCTATCGCGCTCAATTGCTGGCCCAGGCTGGCAAAGCCGCTTTCCCGGCCGATACGCTTGACGATCGAACGTCCCGGCGTCGGTGGAATGGCCAGGGTAATGGCCTCCAGGCCACGGTCGGTACGGGTACCGGTGGCGTAGAAGTTACTGAAATACAGACTTTGCTGGCGCAAGGCGTCGAGGTTGGGGGTCAGGTCGCGTTTGTCGCCATTGCTGCCCAGGTACTTGGCGCTGAGGCTTTCGATGGTCACCAGCACAATGTTCGGTTTGCGGAGGGTGCCGGGATTGTCGATCATCCGCCGGATGTCTTGTGGGTCTTCACCGATAAAACGTGCATTGGGCTCGTTCAGTTCGGCGCGAATCTGCTGGGCGACGGCCGTCGGCGCCAGGCTGCTGTAAAACTGTCCGTAGTCCAATTCGTTGTTACGGAAGGCCGCGAAGAACTGGTACGGGCCGTTGCTCGCCAGCTCGTTTTGATAGGCGTTGCCACCCTGGGCGCGTGGCGCGTCCTGGCTGAGCAATTGCAGGCTCAGGCCAGCGAGGGCCATCAGGCCCAGGGCATTGACCAGACGCCCGCGCAAGGTTGGCAATGGGGCGTCCAGCGCGGCCTGGAACGGTTTGCGCAAGGCCAGGCTCAAACCCAACGCCAGTACGGCGAGCATCGTCAGCAAGGTGCCGATCGGGTAGGACTCCAGCACGTTGTTCAACACCTCATCGGAATAGACCAGGTAGTCGACGGCGATGAAGTTGAAGCGCACGCCGAACTCATCCCAGAACAGCCATTCGGCCACCGAGGTGAACAGCATGGCGAACAAACTGACCGTCAACAGTCCCTGAAGCAACCAGCGATGGCCGCGACGGCGCCACAAGGCCGCTGGGCAGAGCAATAGATACAGGCCCATCGGCAGGATTGCATAGGCGAGGAAGCCCAAGTCATACAATAGGCCGATGCCGAAGACCGAGATGGCGCCGCCACCGGATTCATCCAGGTGGGCCAGCAGCAAAACGGTACGGGTCAGAAGAAATACCACCAGCCAGGCGCCGGTGATCAGCAGCAAGAAGCGCATGGGCGCCATTTTCATAAAGTCCATTTACTACATTCCTTATATATCAATCCGATAGCGCGAAAGTATTATCCCCGCACTGTAGTCAGTTTGTGAATCGATAGTGAAAAACGCATAAATAATGTTAGTGCTCGAACGCGTTGACACTTGATGTTTCCAGGCCACTGGCCCTGAGTCGTCATTGGCCGTAAGCTGCGCGGGCCAAGACGGCCGTTAACCGTATACGCAGAGGTGCCCATGCGAATTCTACTGGTCGAAGACAACCGCGACATCCTGGCCAATCTGGCCGACTACCTGGGGCTCAAGGGCTATACCGTCGATTGCGCCCAGGACGGTCTGTCGGGGTTGCACCTGGCTGCGACCGAGCATTACGACCTGATCGTGCTCGACATCATGCTGCCGGGCATCGACGGCTACACCTTGTGCAAGCGCCTGCGTGAAGATGCCCGGCGTGATACGCCGGTGATCATGCTCACCGCCCGGGATCAACTGGACGACCGCCTGCAGGGTTTCAAGTCCGGGGCCGATGATTACCTGATCAAACCCTTTGCCCTGTCGGAACTGGCGGCCCGGATCGAAGCTGTCATGCGTCGGGCCCAGGGAGGCGGGCGGCGTGCGTTGCAGGTCGGCGACCTGAGCTATGACCTCGATACCCTTGAGGTGACCCGCGAAGGTAAATTGCTCAAGCTCAACCCGGTCGGTCTGAAGTTGCTGGCGGTACTGATGCAGAAGAGTCCTCACGTGTTGCGTCGTGAAATCCTTGAAGAAGCCTTGTGGGGCGATGATTGCCCGGACAGCGACAGTCTGCGCAGCCATGTCCACCAACTGCGCCAGGTGATCGACAAACCGTTCGAAAAGCCATTGCTGCATACCGTGCACGGCGTCGGTTATCGCCTGGCCGAGGGCCGCGATGGAGTTTAAGCAGAGCCTTGCCCAACGGATCATCATCGCGTTTGCGTTGATGAGTGCGTTAGTGGCCGGAGCGTTCGCCATGGGGATCGTGGCAACAGTGCACCTGGTGGAAGAGAAGCTGATTTCCTCCGGACTGGGTGGCGACCTGCAACGCCTGTTGCTGATGGACAGCGTCTCGGACTGGAATCATCGTCCGGAACCTGACCAGTTGTTCTATTTCAGCGGCGGCCAGGGTGACTTCGAATTACCCAAGGATCTGCGTCACCTGGAGCCCGGCTTCCACGAGGTGTTTCGCGAACAATTGTCCTATCACGCCATGGTGGAGATCGTTGACGGCCGGCATTACGTGTTGCTGCAGGACCAGAGCGACTTTGAAGAGCGCGAGCGGGTGCTGTTCGCCGTTGTGCTGGTGGGCTTCGTGCTCAGCCTGGCGCTTGCTTTGTTCCTCGGCTGGATCCTGGCGCGTCGGGTGATGGCGCCGGTGGTGCGGCTGGCCAGGCAAGTACGGCATCGTGACCAGCTCCTCGGACTCGCTCCTCCTTTGGCACCTGATTATGCCGCCGATGAGGTGGGTGAGCTGGCGGTGGCGTTCGACGCGACACTGGGGCGGTTACGCCAGGCCTTGACCCGCGAGCGGTTGTTCACCAGTGATGTCAGCCATGAATTGCGCACGCCGTTGATGGTCTTGGCGACCTCCTGCGAACTATTGCTGGAAAACCCGGCGCTGGATCAGCGTGGTCGCATGCAGGTCGAGCGCATCAGCCGAGCCAGTGAAGAGATGCGCGAACTGGTGCAAACCTTCTTGATGCTTGCCAGGGCTCAGCGCGAGGATAACGGCATGTCGCCTCGCCTGACCCTTGGTCAGGTGGCGGAAAATCTCCTTGGTGCATGGCGTGCGGCCATCGAATCCAAAGGCCTGACGCTGATTTTCGAGCCGGGCCAGCCTCTGGATACGCTCTATAACGCCACGTTCCTGACGGCGGTCATGGGCAACCTGCTGCGCAACGCCTTGCACTACACCGACCAGGGCTTCATTCGCCTCACGCTCTGTGAGACCGGGTTCTTGGTGGAGGACAGCGGTGTGGGCATTCCCGAGGAGAAGCGCGAGGCGATGTTCGAACCGTTCGTGCGCGGCAATGAAAAGCGCGGCGAGGGGCTTGGGCTGGGGTTGTCGCTGGTGCAGCGGATTTGCGAGAACCAGGGCTGGGTGGTGAGCCTCAGCACGATGGAGCCCAACGGTTGCCGTTTCGAAGTTGAGTTGAATCCGAAGAAGTGAGTACGTCCTGAAAAATCTTGTAATCATTAAGAAGATTGCATGACTTTTTTTTCACAAAGCGATGACATACCGCTTCATAAGGTTGGACCTGTCTGAAATGGAGGTCCCCTTAATGCCCAAACCCATCAAGCTCGATTTTTCCGAAAAGTATGACGAGCAACATGCCCAGAAGTACTTTCACAAGCATCGAAGCGGCTTGAGTCGCCGTCTCTCCAATTGGCGAGATCAACAACTGGCCAAGCGTGCATTGGCGCTGGCCGGTGACCCTGGGCTGGTATTGGATCTGCCTTGTGGTGCCGGACGTTTCTGGTCCTTGCTGGCGGAAAAACCGAATCGCGTCATCATTGGCGCGGACAATTCCGAGGCCATGATCAAGACCGCAATGGAGTCTCAACCCGCCGAGGTCGTAAAACGGGTACAACCCTTGCACACTTCTGCGTTCGACATAGCCTTGCCTGATAACGCCGTTGACAGCATTTTTTGCATGCGCTTGCTTCACCATATCGGTGAAGCCGAGCACCGACAGGCGATTTTGAAGGAGTTTGCGCGTGTCAGCCGTGACAGCGTGATTATTTCATTGTGGGTCGATGGCAATTTCAAGGCCTGGAAACGCAAGCGTCAGGAGCGTATCCGCGGGAAGAAAGACTACCAGAATCGATTTGTGTTACCGGTCGCTACAGTAGAGGAGGAGTTTCGGCAGGCTGGGTTTCGCATCCAGGAACAATTGGATTTCCTGCCGCTCTATGCCATGTGGCGAGTTTATGTATTACGCAAGAGGTAACAGCATGGTTGCGCAGGTAGCAGAGACACCTGGGATTTCCCGCAACAGCTTCGACCATTTCTGGAGCATGAAGGGTGAATGGGTGGAAGAGCCCAACGTGCGTCGTGGTGGAGAAAGTGGCGTACAGCGGATCATCAGCAAGGATGGCGAGCTGCTTTATGCCAAGCGTCAGACGGGGCACATTTATCGCAGCTGGCTGCATCCGTTCGGTAGACCTACCGTGTTGCGAGAGCAAGACGCGCTGCTGGCGTTGACCCGGCTTGATGTCCGCGTCCCTCAATTGGTTTTCTGCGGGGCCCAGCGGGACCCGGTCCATAAGTGGCGTGCGCTGCTGGTGACCCGGGCGCTCGAAGGTTTTGAGGAGATCGAGAAATGGTACGCCGCAGGTGGCCGCGAGCGTCATGGCGAAGCGGTGCATGATCAAATCCTCCAGGCACTGGCCGAAAACCTGGCCCGCATGCATAAAGGCCGTTGGCAGCATGGGTGCATCTACATCAAGCATGTATTTGTGCGTGTAACCGGGGAGGGGGAAGCGGCGAAACCCGAAGTCGCCTTGTTGGACCTGGAGAAGTGTCGCCAGCGTTTGACCGCCCGACGGGCTGCATCCCATGACATGAAGCAGCTACGACGCCATTCGTCGTTCAGCGATTCTGACTGGAAAAAACTCGTCTACTTTTATGAGACGGCGTTTGGCAGCGCTATCAAAGGCTTATAGTGATGAAACTTGAAATTGCTAGAGGTGTGTTTTTAGTCGGAGCCCTGGCAGTTGCATCGATGGCGGTGGCTGTGTGGGAACAGCCCCGTTCTCAGATACTCAGTGCCTCCTACTCTGACGCTCACTGCCCTTTACCGCGGGTGGCCAAGGCCAGCGAGGTCATCCGGCCGGATAATGACCTGTTGCTGTTCATGTTCAGTCTTTCCCAAGGCGTGAGGCCACAGAGTTGAGAGTCATGGAGCCCAAATAAAGGCTGCCTTCGGGTAGCCTTTTTTTTATATCTTGTTATTTATAGGGGGAGACATTTGTGGCGAGAGGATCCCCTTCAATAGAGATCAGGCTTTATCCGGCTTGGCCAGCAGCGTGTAGATGCAAGGCAATACGAACAGCGTGAACAGGGTGCCAATCGACATGCCGGTGGCAATGACCGTGCCGATGTCGAAGCGGCTCACCGCTCCGGCACCGGTGGCCAGGATCAACGGCACCATGCCAAACACCATGGCCGCAGTGGTCATCAGCACCGGTCGCAAGCGAATCGACGCAGCTTGCTCCACGGCTTCCCGTGGCGTCAGGCCCTGTTCCTTGCGCAGCTGGTTGGCAAATTCGACGATCAGAATGCCGTGCTTGCTGATCAGGCCGATCAGCGTCACCAATCCCACCTGGGTGTATATGTTCATGCTCGACCAGCCGAGGAACAGCGGAATCAGGGCGCCGCAAATGGACAGCGGTACCGTCACCAGGATCACCAGGGGATCACGAAAGCTCTCGAACTGGGCCGCCAACACCAGAAAGATGATCGCCAACGCCAGGGCAAAAGTGACCCACAAGGCACTGCCTTCCTGGATGAACTGACGCGAGGCCCCGGCATAGTCGAAGGCAAACCCCACCGGTGCCTCTTCCCGGGCGATCTGGCGAACCGTCTCGATGGCCTCGCCCATGCTCACAACGGGGAAGCCCGAAATCGTCACCGCATTGAGTTGCTGGAACTGATTGAGTTGCCGCGGGCGCGCCCGGTCGCTGACCTTGATCAGGGTCGAGAGGGGCAATGACTCACCCTGGGTATTTTTCACGTAGTAGCTGTTCAGCCAGTCAGGATTATCCCGGAATGGCCGTTCGACCTGGGCAATGACCTTGTAGCTACGGCCTTCGATGGTAAAGCGGTTGATCTCCGACTCACCCAGCAAGGTGGCGAGGGTACCACCCAGATCCTGCATCGAGACACCCATCTGGGCGGCCTTGTCACGATCGATGTCGACGACGACCTCGGGCTTGTCGAAGGCCAGGTCAATGTCCATGAATGCAAATTTTCCGGACTCCAGTGCACGCTTCTTGACCCGCTCCGCGACCTCCAGAAGCGTCGCGTAGTCCTTCGGCGAGTTGATGACGAAGGCAAAGGGCAGGCCTTCCCCCGTGCCGGGCAGGGAAGGGAGGTTGAAGCCGAAGATCTGCAAGCCTGGGATGCTTTCCAGCTTGCTCTGGACATCAGGCAGGATTTCCATCTGGGTGCGGCTGCGTTCGTTCCAGGGTTTGAGCAGGAAGCCGCCGATGCCGGACTGCACGCCGTTGTAGCCATTGATCTGGAACGAAGAGTAGTACTCCGGGAACTGCTTGAAGATATCGACGAAGTGGTCCGTGTAGGTGTTCAGGTAGTCGAGGTTGGTCGGCTGTGGCGCCTTGGCCATCATGAAGATGATGCCCTGGTCTTCGTCGGGAGCCAGTTCGGATTTGGTGAACATGAGCAGTACCGGAATCAGCAGCAGAACGATCACGGCGAACACCAGCACGACCGGCCGGGTATTGAGCGTGCCATGAAGCATGCGCTGGTAACGGGTCTTCAAGCGTTCGAAAACCATGTCCAGTCGATGGGCCAGCCCCGAAGGGTTCTCGTCGTGGCGCAGCAGCATGGCGCACATCATGGGCGACAGGGTCAGGGCAACGATCCCGGAGATCACCACGGCCCCGGCCAGGGTCAGGGCGAACTCCTTGAACAGGGCGCCCGTCAGGCCTTCGAGCAGGCCGATCGGCGCATACACCGCCGCCAGCGTGATGGTCATCGAGACAACCGGCATGGCGATCTCCCGGGCGCCTTCCAACGCTGCGTCAAACGGGCTCTTGCCTTCCTCGATATGTCGATGGATGTTCTCCACGACGACGATGGCGTCGTCCACCACCAGGCCGATGGCCAGTACCATCGCGAGCAATGTCAGCAGGTTCATCGAGTAGCCCATCAACTGCATGAAGAACATCACGCCGATCATCGACAGCGGGATGGTCACCACCGGGATGAGTACCGACCGCAGGGCGCCGAGAAACAGGAACACCACGACGATGACGATCAGCACTGCCTCGAACAGGGTCTTCACCACCTCATCGATGGATGCCTGGATGAACAGGGTCGCATCGTAGGCAATCTCGGCCTTGAGGTTCGTCGGCAACTGGGCCTCCATTTCCGGCATGATCTTGCGCACTTCCCTGATCACATCCAGCGGGTTCGCGCCGGGCGTGGCCTTGATCCCGATATACACCGAGGGCGTGCCTCCGAAGGAACTGATGGTGTCGTAGTTTTCGGCGCCCATCTCCACCCGTGCCACATCCCGTAGCAGTACCCGGCTGTCACCGTCGGTCTTGAGCGGTATCGCGGCAAAGGCTTCGGCTGATTTCAGTTCGGTGTTGGCGTTGACGCTGGTGACCACATATTCGCCCTTCACCTCGCCAGCGGCCGATAGAAAGTTGTATTGGCGCACGGCATTGGTCACGTCGGCGGCGGTCAGGCCGAAACCGGCGAGCTTGATGGGATCGAGCCACAGGCGCATGGCGAAGACCTGATTGCCAAGGATCTCCGCCTCAGCCATGCCGGGGAGGGTCGCCAGCTTGGGCTGGATTACCCGTGACAGGTAGTCGGTGATCTGCGGGTTGTTCAGTTCCTTGCTGAAAAAGCTGATGTACATCAGGGCAGAGGCATCGGCGGCCTCCCGGCTGAGCACCGGGTCCTCGGCATCCTGGGGCAGCTGGTTCTTGACCTCGTTGGCCTTGGCCAGCAATTCGGTGAAGAGACGGTCGCTGTTGGAGCCAATGCGGGCATAGACCGATATCACCGAGAAGTTCTGGCGGCTGACCGAGGTCATGTAGTCGATGCCCTCGGCGCTGGCCAGGCTCTGCTGCATCGGCTGGGTGATGTAGCCCTGGATGGTTTCGGCATTGGCCCCGGGGTAAGCGGTGGTCACCGTGATCAGGGCGTTTTCCATCTGTGGATACTGGCGCAGCGGCAGCTTGCTCCAGGCCTGGAAGCCCAACAGCACGATCAACAGGCTGACCACGGTGGCGAGCACCGGACGGCGGATGAACGGATCGGTAAAAGCCATGGGGATTCCTTGATCAGTCTGCGCGTCGCAGGCTGTTCTGTTCGGTCAGGGTCTTGTCGTCACTGATGACGATGTGGGTACCGTTATCCAGTTTGATCTGGCCGGCGATCACCACCTGTTCGCCGCTCTGTACGCCCTTGGTAACCAGCACCAGCCCGTCGCGACGTTCGCCGGTCTCGACGAAGCGCCGCTCGACAATCAGGACCGGCTGGCCCTTGTCGTCCTTCTCGAGATTGCCGTCGGCGCCTTTCTTCTGCGTCACCACGTACATGGAATTGCCGTAGAGGGTGTAGGTCACGGCGCTCTCCGGCACGACGATTCCGTCCGCCACGTCCGGCAGGATCACCTGCAGGTTGGCGAACATGCCGGGCAACAGCTTGCCGTCGGGGTTGGCCAGGGTAGCGCGTACCAGCACATTGCGGGTGCTGTCCTCGATCTTGGGGTTGATGGCACTGATGGAGCCGACGAACGTCTGGCCGGGGTAGGCCGAGACGCCGACGTTGATCGCCTGGGCCACGGCCAGCCTTGGCACCGTTTGTTCAGGGATATAGAAGTCCACGTAGAGGCTGCTGAGGTCTTGCAGTGTGGCGATTACCGTGCCGCTGGCGAGATAATCGCCGACATCCACCTGGCGGATGCCGATGGTGCCGCTGAACGGCGCGACGATGCGTTTCTTGTCCAGCGCAGCCTTGAGCTGATTGACCGTGGCCTGGTTCTTTTTCAATTGTGCCGAGAGTCGGTCGAACTCGCCCTTGGAGATCGCCTGGCTACCCACCAGTTGACGGCCGCGGCCGAAGTCCAGTTGCGACAGGCCCAGGTCGGCTTCGGCGGTTTCCAGCTGGGCACTTTCGACCTCGCTGTCCAGTTGCAGGAGCGGTTGACCGGCCTTGACCTTCTGTCCGGACTGGAACAGTACTTTCTGCACGGTCCCGGCAATCTCCAGGCTCAGGTCCACGCCTTGCAACGCCTTGAGGCTGCCGACGGCAGGCAGCAGGCTTTGCCAGGGCTGCTCGGTGGCGCTGGCCACGGCAACACTGACCGGTGGTTTCGGTGCAGAAAACATCTGGATCTGCTGGTAAACGGAGAAGGCCTTGTAGCCGGCCAGCAACAGCACCACCAGCAGGACAACACCCAACATGATCAGCATGCGGCGTCGCAGCATGTTCCACTTCCTTGGAAAGCCGATAGAAAAGACAGTCAGGCGGGCACCTTACCCTGAGTATGCTGGGGATTCCAGATCCCATAAGGCCCGTGTTGCGTAGGATTATTCCCGAAATACAAGGGGCTCCGCATCGATGGCTTCGCCCCCGCTTAATCAGGCCAGGTGCAAATGGTTGTCCCAGAGCCCTGCCGGCAGGTCCAACGGCTTTGCAACCAGTTGGGTCTGTCGGCAATCGTAATAGCGGCAACGCCCTTGACCTGAGGTCACGACGAAACCGTCTGCCACCGCTCCCACCCCTGCGCAATCCGGCAGAGGGGCATCCAGGCGGACTTCTCCGCTGTCCAGGTCCCAGATGAAAAAGCGATTGCCACGAGGGGCCGTCAGGGCGACCAGGCGCAGGTCGCTGTGCACCGCGACGCTGGCAGTGTAATGCCCCATGGCTTGCAATTGCTGTTCGGACACCGGAAACGCCTTGAAGGGCTGACCCGGACGCTTGATCGCCACCAGTTCCGAGGACTCATGGGCATCCCCCATGAACTGCTGGCCGGAAACGATGGTGCCGTCACTGGCGATGCCCAGATGGCGCACACTGTTCATGGACTGGGGAAGGGTTTCCTTGCTCAACAGCGTGCCGTCGCGCTGCATGAGGACCAGGCTGGGTTCCATGGCATCGAGGTTCATCTCTACCCGGCTCTCGGCCTCGGTGCGGATACCGCCGTTGGCCACCACCAGGGTTTCGCCGTCGGGCATCCATGACACCTGGTGCGGGCCGATGCCGTGGGTGGGGATCTCGCCGCTGTGTATCAGTCGTTCGCCTTCGAAACGGTACACGCCCAACAGGCCGCGTCCGGGATCCGAGGTGTCATTCTCGGTGGCGTACAACCACTCGCCGCTGCGATGGATCACCGCGTGACCGTAGAAATGCCGGTTCGGCAAGGACGTGATGGTCTGCAGCAACGTGCCATCGCGCAGGTCGATCAGGTAGCTCTCGGTGCCCGGGCGACGGGCAACGAACAGCGCAACCGGCTGCGATGGATGATTGACGATGTCATGGCAACGCTGGTCGACCCGGGTGGCGAACACCCGTGTGCCGTCCAGTCGATAACCCACAGCGTAATGCTTGCCATCACCATCGTCCCGTGCCGACAGCAGCAGCGCAGGCGTGTCCTTTTGCTTGAACAGCTTCCAGCCACCCAGGGTAACGGCGCCGAGCAGCAAACTGCCCAGTGCCAGGGCCTGACGTCGAAACATGATCAGTCACCGTCGTTGGCATTGAAGCCCAGTTGGATGCCCAGCGCCTTGGCCAGTTCGCCTTCGTGCAGGCGGTGGACGGCGTTGAGGCTGTCATACAAATCGTTGAGTTGCTGACGCCCGGCGTCGTCGTTGAGCATCTCGGTCAGCGAACGCTGGGTGCTGGCGAACAGTTTCAACGATGCGTCATAGGCCGCGTCGATCTTGTCGGCCAAGGGCTTCTGGTCGCTTGGCAACAGACTGCGCAGGCCCTTGTTATCCACGCCGACCCAGACCGTCCTGGCTGCGCTGAGGCTGGCTTCCAGGCCTTGCAGAGACGACTGGCTGCGCCAGGCATCTGCCTGGAAAGGTTGCGGTACGCCCTTGGTCTGGCGGCCCATCGGGGTGCCGAGTTTCTTCTTCAATGTGTCGAGAGCGGTGACCTGAACACGTAGCAGGTCGGCGATCGCTTCGTGGGAGTCGGCATAGCGCTGGTTCGGAAACTTGCTCATCTGGGCGAGCATGCCGTCGTTGGTGTTCCAGCGTGACAGGATCTCTTCGGCCAGCTGTTTCTGGCGTTCACCGATGGCCATCAGCAGTGGGCAGTATCTGGCTTTCTGCGTGCTGTCAGCCATGTCGATCCTGGCGTCGAACAGCAGGTATTCGTAGGCCGAAAGGCCCTGGACCACAACGCTGGATTTGGCCAGGCCGGCAGCGTCGATCTGCGGCTGGCTTTCGACCAGTTGCTCGACCTGACGGCCCACCAGGTTCTTCTTGTCCGGCCAGAACTGTACTTGCCAGGCGCGATTGCCCTCGGCCAGCGGACCGATCAACAGCGGTTGCAGTTCGGCCCAGGCCTTTTGCGCCTTGAGGAAATCGGCGCGGGCGGTCTCCAGGTTTTCCTTGCCTTGGCAAAACGCCAGGGCGCTGCTCGCCAGTTGCCGGTCGGCATCGACCCAACGGCTGTAGGTCGGCAGGATCACTTGCTTGGCAATGGCGGCCGAAGTGACTGCTTGCGGGTCCTGCGGCGAGCAGGCGCCGAGGGCGAGGGCGGCGAGGCTGGTGAACAACAGCTTGGGACGGAACATGTCGGACTCCCGTTTTCGGAAAAATGATTTAAAGGGAATTCAGGAAAACCAGCAACGCAGCACGTTGCTCGGCATTGAACGCTAAAACCTGGCGCTGCGCCGCTTGCGCTTCGCCGCCATGCCACAGCACGGCTTCGAGCAGGTTGCGGGCGCGACCGTCGTGCAGGAACTGGGTGTGGCCGCTGACGGTTTCGGTCAGGCCGATCCCCCACAGCGGCGGTGTCCGCCAGTCACGGCCGCCAGCCTTGAATTCGCTGCGGTTGTCGGCCAGGCCTTCGCCCATGTCGTGCAACAACAGGTCGGTGTAAGGGCGGATGACCTGGTTCGCCAACTCCGGCTCGGCGGCGGTGGCGGACGTGGTGTACTTCGGCGTGTGGCAGGACTGGCAACCGGCCTGGAAAAACAGACTCTTGCCGGCCAGTACCTGGGGTGAGTTCACGTCCCGGCGCGCGGGTACGGCAAGGTTACGGCTATAGAACAGCACCAGCCGCAGGATGTTATCGCTCACCTCCGGTTCGCCGTCCGGTCCATTGCCGTTGGGTGCGCGCTTGCAATCGATCTGGGCCTCGGTGCAATCGTCGAACGGCCGCAGGCTTGTCGTCAGGCCCATGTCACCGGAAAACGCGTGGACGTTCTGCTGATTGAGGTTGGGTTGCCCGGCTTTCCAGCCGAAACGTCCCATGACGGTTTTCTGCTGGACATCATCCCAGACCCGGTTCGGTCGGCCGGCGATGCCGTTCTTCTCCCGTGCCTGGGCCTCGGCGTTCGCCAGGATGGCTTCATCGGGGATGGCTTCCAGCAATCCCAAGCCGATCATTGGCGGCGCGACCCGTGCGGACAAACGTGTGTCGGGGTGCATCGGGCCGTAGCCCAGTTGGCTGACCTGCAGGCTCGGCTTGCGCAGTTCCACCACCGTGCCGTCCTTGAAACGCACCGGGACAGGTGTGTATTCAACCCGCACCTTGCCTTCCGGGGCGACGCCGGGTACGGACATATCCTGCAACTGCCCGCCGTAGACCGGCTCCGGCACCACGCCCAGGTGCTCGATGACCTTGGCGTAGGGCTGCGCATCGGGGATCGACAGGCGCACCAGCATCGATACCGCGTTAGCCGCATCCGGCGCCGGCGGATGGCCGCGACCGTCCTTGATATGGCAGTTCTGGCAGGCATTGGTATTGAACAGCGGTCCGAGGCCATCCCGGGCGGTGGTGGTCGAGGGTGCGATCACCCAGGGGCTGCGGAAAAAACTGTTGCCGACGCTGAAGTCCACGCGCCGCGAGGGTGGCAGGTTGGCCGAGGGCAGGGAGAATGCGTTCTGGTCGGTCTTGCGTACCGTCGCGGCGCCGCCGGACCGGGCTTCACCGGGTTCGGCCTGGGTAAAGCGCGGCGCATCATCGCAGCCACTCAGGCCCATGGCCGTGGCCAGTGCCATGAACAGCGCGCATAGAAGAGGCAACGACGGCATTGAACATCCTGGAAGACGAGTGAAACGAGGGCGCAAAGTCTAACAGGACGGGGAACTTTGAATAAGAGGAATTATCGTTTGGTTTTGCGGCGGCAGTCCTGTCGCCGCAATCCCTGCGGGAGCGAGCCTGCTCGCGAGACGATGGTCCCTTCGATGATGATGTCGACTGACACGATCCCTTCGCGAGCAGGCTTGCTCCCTCAGTGGTTCTGCGGCGTTCGCGGACCCTTTCGTCATGGCTTAAGGCTGGACAATAGCTCCTGGCACCAACGGCAATTCCAGGCTCGCGATGAAGCCGCCACCGGGATGGTTGGCCAGTACCAGCGCGCCCCCGTGGCGTTCGGCGGCACGGCGGGCGATTGCCAGGCCCAGGCCGTGGCCGGCGGCAGTCTGGCCCGGTGCGCGATAGAATGGTTCGCCCAACTGGCCCAAATGCTCGGCCTCTACGCCCGGGCCATGATCGCGCACGCTCACAATGACTCGTTCGCCCTGGCGCACCGCGCGCATTTCGATGGGTTGCCCGGCGGGATTGAAGCGTTGGGCGTTGCGCAGCAAATTGTCCACCGCTCGCTCGATCATGGTCGGCCAACCCTTGAGGGTCAGGTTCGGCTCGGCGTTCAATTGCACGCTTTGCTCGGGTGAGGCCAGTTGCGCGTCTTTTTGCAGGGCGGCCAGCAAGCCATTGAGGTCCACGTCTTCGGCACTGGCGTTGTCGGCATCGACCCGGGCCAGTACCAGGATTTCACTGATCAACGCTTCCAGGCGGTCGCATTCGCGGGTCAGGCGCGGCCATAGTGCTTCACGCTCCTGGGGGCCGGCCCGCTCCGCCAGCGCCAGGGCGATGCGCAACCGGGCCAGGGGCGAGCGCAGCTCATGGGATACATCCCGCAGCAACTGGCGCTGGCTGCTGATCAGACTTTGCAGGCGCGCGCCCATGCGGTTGAAGTCCGTTGCCAGTACACCGAATTCGTCGCGACGGTTGGCCAGTTTGGCGAGGCTGTTCTGCTGGTAAGTGGTCTGTCCCAGGTCATGCACGGCACCGCGCAGTCGGTTCAGCGGGCGGGTGATGGAGAAGGTCACCAGCAGACTGAACAAGGTCAGCACCACCAGGGCGATCCCCAACGCACTGAGGGGCCAGAGCAGGCTGTCGCGGTGCCAGGCGTCCAGTTCGGGATGGGGGATGCGGTAGATGAACAGGTAAGTGTCGCCGGTCTTGGCGCTGGTGAACTCGTCGGTCAGGCGCCGCCAGGGCAGGCGGCGGTCGTCGTTGTTCTGCCGTGCCTCGAAGGCTGCGGCACGCCGTGGAAAGGTTCCGCGCACTACCGGGTCGCCGCTTTCGTTGAGTACCTGGACGTCAATGTGATATTGGCGTTTGCGCTGTTGCAGGATCTCCTGCGCGGCATCTTCACCCTGGCTTTCGTAGGTTTGCGTCCACTCTTCGGCCAGGGTGTTGAGTCCTGGATGGCGGCTCAGAATCCAGGCGTCCTGGTTCAGTACATGGCCCAGTAGAATCGAAAGCCCTGCAACCAGCGTGATGGCCAGCCAGAAACTGGCCAGGATGCGCCAGAACAATGAACGCACGGTAAATCCTCGAAACAGGGAAAGCCCAGCGGCGCGGAGCCGCTGGGCGGGGGACGTCAGCGCATTATTGCGCTTTTTGCGGCTGTTGCGCCTTCCAGGCCTTGAATTCTGCCCACTCGGCGCGACGTTCGGCCTGTTTCTTCTGGATCGCGTCGAACTCTTTCTGCTGCTCAGGCTTCAACAGCCCACGGATCTGGGCATCGACCTTCTCGTGCCGTGCCTTCATTTCATCCTGCATGGCCTTCTGGTCGGCCGGTGACAGCTTCGCCAAGTATTTCTCGACCAACTCCTGACGTTCGTGACGCTGCTCGCCCATGATCCGGCGGATCTGCTGGCGTTGTTCGTGGGTCAAGTCCAGTTGGCTGTACGGACCTTTGTCGTGCATCTGGCCGCCGTGACGCGGGCCGTCCATCGGTCCCATCGGGCCGGCGCCTTCGGGCATGGCCATCGCGACTGTCGGCAGGGCGGCAGCGAACATCAGAGCGATAAGGGTTTTGCGCATGGTGTATCTCCTTGTCTCGTTCCCGGTCAGTTCCGGATGAGTGCAGATTACGGAGATCAAGGTCAGCGGCGGTCAGGGGTGGGTAAAGCTTGGGTAAAGAGGCTTTGGTGCAGACCTGACAAACACCTGATTTCAAGTCGAACCAATACCTGTAGGAGCTGCCGAGCGAAGCGAGGCTGCGATCTTTCCCCAGGCACTTGGATCGGAGTGAGCCCCCATCCAGATCCAGATCAAGAGATCGCAGGCTTCGCCAGCTCCTACAAGCTGTAGTAGTAACCCCGGCTGCGCAACGCCACGATGCGCGGGCGGCCGTCGGGATGGGGGCCGATTTTCTTGCGCAGGTTACTCACGTGCATGTCGAGGCTGCGGTCGTACAGGGTCAGCTTGCGGCCCAGGGCGATCTGCGCCAATTCCTGCTTGTCCAGCGGCTCGCCCGGCTGCTTGAGCAGCGCCTCGAGCAGGCGACTCTCGGACACGGTGAGGGTCTGTTCCTGTTCATCGATGCTGACCACGCCACGGACCGGGCTGAAGGTCAGGTCGCCCAGTTCGATCTGGCTGGACACCGCCGTTGGATGACTACGGCGCAGCACGGCGCGCAGGCGCGCGGTTAGTTCCCGTGGGTCGCAGGGTTTGGCCAGGTAATCGTCGGCGCCCAGTTCCAGGCCAAGGATGCGGTCCAGCGGTTCGCCACGGGCCGAAAGCATCACCACTGGCAGTTCCGGATGGTCGGTGCGCAGTTGCTTGAGCAACTCCAGGCCGCTGCCGTCGGGCAGCATCACATCCAGCACCACCGCCGCCGGAGCGGTTTCGGCCAGGGCCTTGCGGGCACTCTGGCCATCGTGGCAGGCCCGGACCTGGAAGCCTTCCTGGCCCAGCCAACTGCCGAGGAGCTCACACAGCTCCTGGTCATCATCAATCAGTAACAGCTCGCTCATGAATCACTCAATTTAGCCATTGCCGACGCTGTCTACGTCCACCGCTGGCAAAGATACCGCAGAGTAGGGCCAATAGCGCTACCCCGGCACCGATGACGAACCATTGCTGTTGATCGGTCAACAGGCGCGGCAGCGAGCTCGACTGGGCTTCCTTGAGTTGCAGCTTCAGACGCTGGTTCTCCTGACGCAAGCGGCTTATCAGTGCGGTTTCGCGTTCACTGCTGGCGTTCTGCAATTGTTGGGTCAGTTCTTCACGCAGGCGCTCACTGTCTTTCAAGCGTTGCTGCAGCTCGGTGATCTGCCCACCTGCGCTCAGGGACAAGGGCGTCGAATGACTGGCCTCGGTGTTTTCTTCGCCATGGGCGGGAGCCCCGATCGCCAACATGACCCATAACAGGCACAACGGACCTTTGCGCATTGCCACTCCTGAATTCCAATCGAGACTAGACAGATTAGACAGGTTGTCGGCAGGCAAACGAGAACAATGAGCAATTGAATGCGATGAGCCCAGGGGGCTCATCGCATTCAAGGATTTACGGCAGGACTTGCTTGAACGGCTTGACCACGACATTGGCGTAGACGCCGGCAGTCACGTATGGGTCGGCCTCGGCCCAGGCTTGTGCGGCGACCAGGGACTCGAACTCGGCTACGATCAGGCTGCCGCTGAAACCGGCGGCACCGGGGTCGTTGCTGTCCACGGCCGGGTGCGGACCGGCCAGCACGATACGACCCTCGGCCTTGAGCTGCTGCAGACGTTCCAGGTGCTCGGGGCGGGCGGCCAGGCGTTTTTCCAGGGAGTCGGCGACGTCGGTGGCAATAATTGCGTAGAGCATGTCAGTCCTCGGTTTTTTGCGTGGGGGTGTCGGCATCGTGCAGATGACGGGACAGGTAGATGCCCTGGCCGATCAGGAATAGCAGCGTCATGCCCAGGCTGCCGAAGACCTTGAAGTCGACCCAGTAGTCCTGGAACGTGAACGCGACGAACAGGTTGGCGCCGCCGCAGAACAGGAAGAAGGCGATCCAGGCGATGTTCAGGCGGGTCCAGATCACGTCCGGCAGGCTGACGGCATGGCCCATGATGCGTTTGATCAGCAGACTGTCGCCGATGAAATGACTGCCGATAAAGGCCAGGGCGAACAGCCAGTTGACCACTGGCGCTTTCCATTTGAGGAAGGTGTCGCTGTGGAAGGCCAGGGTCAGGCTACCGAACACAAGGCAGGCGATCAGGGTCAGCCACTGGCTTTTCTCCAGCTTGCGCTGGGAGATGAACAACGCTCCGTAGACCACCAGGGAACTGATGATGAGCACCGCGGTGGCGCTGTAGATACCGCCTACAGTCAGGGACTGACCGGCAATGTCGACGGTGCGTGGGTCAAGTTTATAGGTGATGAAAAACAGCAGAAGCGGGATGAAGTCGATGAATTGTTTCACAATGGCAGCCAGAAGCAGGATGTGACGGCATAATAACAAACATCCTTGGCCGCGATAGGGCCAGCTGATTTGAGGTAACACACCCCCGTGAATGTTGATTTGCACTGCCATAGCACGGCCTCCGATGGCGCCCTGGCGCCTGCGATTGTGGTGGCGCGGGCGTTCGAGCACGGCGTGCGAGTCCTGGCCCTGACCGATCATGACACCCTCGAAGGCCTCGACGAGGCCCGCAATACGGCGACGGCGTTGGGCATGCAACTGATCAACGGCGTCGAATTGTCCTGCACCTGGGGCGGGGCGACCATCCATGTGCTGGGCTACGGTTTCGATGTCGACGCGCCGCCGCTGGTCCAGGCCATCGCCCAATTGCGCGACGGTCGCTGGCTGCGTGCCGAGGAGATCAGCCGCAAACTGGCCCTCAAGGGCATGCCCGGTGCGCTGGAGGGTGCCCGGCAGATCCAGCAGGAGCTGGGTGACAGCGGTAACGCACCGGCACGGCCGCACTTCGCCGACTGGATGGTGCGCGAAGGTTTCGTCAAGGACCGTGCCGAAGCGTTCCGCAAATGGCTGGGGGCCGGCAAGCTAGGGGATGTCAAGCAGCATTGGCCCTCCCTGGAACAGACGGTTGAAACCCTGCGGGCCTCGGGGGCCTGGGTCAGCCTGGCGCATCCGTGGCACTATGATTTCACCCGAAGCAAACGTCGCCGCCTTATAGCCGACTATATTCAAGCAGGGGGCCACGCCATTGAGGTGGTCAATGGCCATCAGCCGGCCGAGCAGGTCGGCAGTCTGGCGATTCTGGCCCGGGAGTTTGGCCTGCTGGTCACCGCCGGCAGTGATTTCCATGGCCCAGGAGGCTGGTCCGAGATCGGCGAATACCGTCCGTTACCCGAAGATCTGCCACCGCTTTGGTGTAGATTCAAACATGAACTTGTTACCGACGCCGTCTGAACAGGTAGAACACGTGAGTCAATTTTTCCAGATTCATCCGGAAAACCCGCAAGCGCGCCTGATCAAACAGGCGGTGGAAATCATTCGTGGTGGCGGCGTGGTGGTCTATCCCACCGATTCCTCCTACGCCATCGGCTGCCAGATCGGCGACAAGAATGCCGTGGAACGGGTCAGACGCCTGCGTCAGTTGGACGACAAGCACAACTTTGCACTGATTTGCAGTGACTTGTCGCAGCTGGGCCTGTTTGCCAAGATCGACACTGGCACCTTCCGGCTGCTCAAGGCCCATTTACCCGGCCCTTACACCTTTATTCTCAATGCCACCCGCGAAGTGCCGCGATTGTTGCTGCACCCGAAGAAACGCACCATTGGCCTGCGGGTGCCGAGCCATCCGATTGCCTTGGCGCTGCTGGCGGAACTGGGTGAGCCGTTGATGAGCGTGACGCTGATCATGCCCGGCGAAACCGATCCCCTGACCGATCCCTACGAAATGCGCCAGTTGCTCGAACATCAGGTCGACCTGATCATCGACGGTGGTTACGGCGGCATGAAGGCCTCCACCGTGATCAACCTGGCCGACGGCGAGCCGCAGGTGGTGCGCGTCGGTTGTGGCGATCCGGCGCCGTTCCTGGTCGAGGCCTGAATGTCCGCCGTGGAAACCGTGGTGGACAGTGTGGACAGTCAGGCCGGCGCCCAGCAGGAGCTGCCGTTCGCCATGGTCTATGGCCAGGCGGTCACCGAAATGCCCCTGGACCTGTACATTCCTCCGGACGCCCTGGAAGTGTTCCTCGAAGCTTTCGAGGGCCCGCTCGATCTGCTGCTGTACCTGATCCGCAAGCAGAACATCAACATCCTCGACATTCCCGTGGCGGAAATCACTCGCCAGTACATGGGGTATGTCGAGCTGATGCAGTCGGTGCGCCTTGAGCTGGCGGCCGAATACCTGGTGATGGCGGCCATGCTGGCCGAGATCAAGTCACGGATGCTGTTGCCGCGCTCGGCCGAGGTCGAAGCGGAAGAAGACGATCCCCGTGCCGAACTGATCCGTCGCTTGCAGGAGTACGAGCGTTTCAAGGGCGCCGCCGAAGGCATCGACGGCTTGAGCCGGGTCGGGCGCGACGTGGTGGTGCCCAAGCTCGATGCTCCCGAGGCGCGGGCACGCAAGTTGCTGCCGGACGTGAGCCTGGAAGAGTTGCTGATGTCCATGGCTGAGGTCCTGCGTCGGGGCGACATGTTCGAAAGCCATCAGGTCAGCCGCGAGGCGCTGTCCACCCGCGAGCGCATGAGCGATGTGCTGGAACGGCTCAAGGGCGGTGGTTTTGTGCCGTTCGTCGAGCTGTTCACTGCCGAGGAAGGGCGGTTGGGGGTGGTCGTCACGTTTATGGCGATCCTGGAACTGGTCAAGGAATCCTTGGTCGAGCTGGTGCAGAATGAGCCGTTCGCAGCGATTCACGTGCGGGCACGAGCCGAATAACGAGCAATCAATGAATCTGACTGAACCCCGTGAGCTGGCACCCTTGCTTGAAGCTTTCCTGTTGGCCTCTGGAAAGCCGCAATCGATGGAGCGTCTGTTCGAGCTTTTCGAAGAAGGCGAGCGGCCGGAACCAGCCGTGTTCAAGAAAGCCCTGACCCTGCTGGGCAAGTCCTGCGAGGGGCGGGCGTTTGAACTCAAGGAAGTGGCTTCCGGTTATCGCTTGCAGATCCGCGAGAAATTCGCGCCCTGGGTCGGACGCCTGTGGGAGGAACGGCCCCAGCGCTATTCCCGCGCCATGCTCGAAACCATGGCCTTGATCGCTTACCGCCAACCGATCACCCGTGGTGAGATCGAGGACGTGCGGGGCGTGGCGGTCAACAGTCACATCGTCAAGACTCTGCTTGAGCGCGAGTGGATCCGAGTGGTCGGCTACCGCGACGTGCCAGGCAAACCGGCGATGTTCGCCACCACCAAGGCTTTCCTTGATCATTTCAACCTGAAAAACCTTGATGACCTGCCACCGTTGGCTGAACTGCGGGAGCTGGAGCCCGAGCCGATGCTCGAGTTCGACGACGCCCCGGTACCCCAGGGTTTGCAAGACCTGGCCGACGCGAGTGCCGAACCGGAGGAGCCCAAGGAAGAAACCAGTTTCCATTCGTTACTGCTGGAGCTGGACACCATGGAGGAGGGACTCAAGACCGATTTCGACGACTTGCTGCGTGACGGTCCGGAACCTGAAGGCGAGGCGCCTGATCACGCAGTTGAACCCGCGGCCGAGGCTGAACCCGAAGAGGACATTCTCGGGGTTGCCGAAGCCCGGGAAAAACTGCTGGCCGCCGTGGCTGCCCTTGAGCCACCCACAGCCGAGCCTGAATTGACTGACGAAGAAGCCGAAGCCCGGGCGCTGGCTGAAGCGATTGAGAACGAACGTCGCCAGTTTGACGATTGATCCAGCTGACACCGCACCCCCTGTGGGAGCGAGCCTGCTCGCGATAGCGGTCGTTAAGCATGCATCGATATAGGACATGCTGCCGTCATCGCGAGCAGGCTCGCTCCCACAGGGGAATGCAGGGACGGTAGACACCCGATCGGCGGAAAAACCACTGAGCACCCATCGATCAACTAGTCTCTGATGCGCAAACGCCTCAACGGGCGTATGATTCGCGACCCTTTGGCGAACGCTTCGCCAGACGACCCTTTTCAAGACCACACCGGGAGGTGCCCAGCATGAAAGACCAAGACAAGAACGACAGCCACGAAATCGGCCCCGCAGGCGAGAAACTGCAGAAAGTCCTCGCCCGCATCGGCGTCGGCTCGCGCCGCGACGTGGAAGCCTGGATCACCCAGGGCCGGATCAAGGTCAATGGCAAAGATGCCACCTTGGGTCTGCGCGTCGACATGCACGACGCCATCACCATCGATGGCAAGGTGATCAAGCGCGAAGAGGCTGCCGAAACAGTGCGCCGCGTGATCATGTACAACAAACCCGACGGCGAGATCTGCACCCGTGACGACCCGGAAGGCCGTCCGACGGTGTTCGACAAGATGCCGCGTCCGAAAGAAGGTCGCTGGATCAACATCGGCCGCCTCGACATCAACACCACCGGCTTGCTGATGTTCACCACCGACGGTGAGCTGGCCAATCGCCTGATGCACCCGTCCTACGAGATGGACCGCGAGTACGCCGTGCGCGTACGGGGCGAAGTCGACGATGAGATGATCGAGCGCCTGAAGGCCGGCGTCGTGCTGGAAGACGGTCCGGCGCGCTTCACCGACATCAAGCAGGCGCCGGGTGGTGAAGGGTTCAACCACTGGTACCACTGCGTGGTGATGGAAGGCCGTAACCGTGAAGTGCGTCGTCTGTGGGAATCCCAGGGGCTGGTAGTCAGCCGTCTGAAGCGCGTGCGTTTCGGCCCGGTGTTCCTCAACTCCGACCTGCCAATGGGGCGCTGGCGCGAAATGAGCCAGCAGGAAGTCGACATCCTGTCGGCTGAAGTAGGCCTTACGCCTGTGGCAATGCCGCAGATGACCGCCAAGAGCAAGGACAAGCTGGAGCGGATGCAGCGTAAATCCTCGCGCCCGATGGGCAAGACCGAGCGCGTGCGAACCTTGCGTCCAGCGGCTGAGGGCGCGGCGCCTGGCCCACGTGCTCCCCGCGAGCCGCAGATCGAAGGCGAACGTCCGGCCCGCAAACCGGGGCCTCGTCAGGATGGCGAGCGCGGTCCACGCACACCGCGCCCGGCCAATGGCCGGACTGAGCGTGGCGAAGGCCGTGGTACACCGGTGGCTGAGCGTCCGGTCGACGTCAAGCGTCCGGCCAAGCCGACCTCGAAGAAACGCCCGGCCATCACCTTGGTGGATCGGGATGCGCCGTCGGGCAAACGTCGTGGTGCCCCGGCGGGCTCGGGGCAGCGTCCGGGGTTTGGGCGTCGCAAGCCGGAGTGAGGCCGCTTTGAGTTTCTAGCGGCAAGCGGCAAGAAAAAACGCCAACCCTAGGGTTGGCGTTTTTTTTTGGCCTGGCTTCAGCGATGGGGTGTAGCTGAGACCGTCATCGCGAGCAGGCTCGCACACAGGGGAATGGTGGCGAGCACGAGTTTTCCATTCACTGGAGATCAATTGTGGGAGCGAGCCTGCTCGCGAAGAGGCCGGCATCACCAACCACAATCCCCAGCAGACTAAAGCACAAACCGCCCATCAAACATCGGCTCATTATCCAGCGCCAGCACACCGCTCTCGAAAATCAGATCCAGGTGGTGGCTGCCCTTGGCGCCGCCACCCAACCCCAGGTGCAGGCCGCAATGTCGCTCCTCGAATCCGGCGTTGCGGGCATACAGGCTCTTGACCCCTTCGTTGGTGCCGATCCCCAACTCCTCGATGCGCCGGTTGGACGGGTTGGCATCCAGGTATCGGTTGAAGTCATGTTCCAGGCCCGGCACTTCGGTAGCGATTTTCTGGATAGTGGAGTCTTCGATCCACAGCTCCAGCGGCGACTGTAGCACCCCATATTTGCGGGCAAACGGAATGGTGCTCAGGAATGTGCCAACGAAACTCACCCGGCCATTGATGGTGTCACTGTGGGTGGCGATTTCACCAGGGGCCAGGTCGTAGTTGCCGAGGCCGTTGATGTCGGTCCACTTCCTGGCGCTGTCCAGGACCGTATCGAAGTACGAGCCGTGCTGGTCCTGGAAGCTCAATGTACTTGCCTGGGACATGCGTCGGATGAGGTGGCTGTTGAGCCCGGCGATACGTTGTGGGATGACGCTGAAGGTGTCGTAGAAATAGTCGCCGTAGTCCTTGAACAGCAGCGATTTCTTCCAGTTGTCCGCCATCACGCCTTGCAGCGCACGGACAAAGTCCGGGCCGTCGGGCCTAGGGTTGGGCAGGGTGGAAGAGTCGTAGAAGAAAATGTACAGATCGCTGTCGGCAATGGCCTTGGACAGGCGCTCCGTGGGTTCAAGGTCCAGGCGCATGGCGCTGAACCGGAAGGGTGAGGCGTTGCCGGCTTGTTCGGCAATGGCACCGGTCAGTGCTTCATAGTCGGCGGTATGGCCGAGCAGTACCTTGGCGGGCTGGATGCCGGCCAGGGCAGGGTGGTGTTCGAGGTAGTAAAGGAAATGAGAGATGGCTCGTTGTGTGTCCATACTTGTTTTCTTCCCTGATCGATTAGCGTCCCGGACAACCTGCTAAAAGTGGCGGAGCCGACCGGCCGGATCAGCTCCGCCGGGTTGCGCTTACAGAGGCCACATCGCCGTGCCGAACGGAACGACGGCGTCGGCTTGCATCATTTTAACGGCGGCTTCATGGGTTGGCGCTTCAAACCATTCGTCCAGTTGCAGTTCGGTTTCCAAGTCTTTGTCCAGTGCTTGCATAGTGAATCTCCTAGATGACTTTTACGGAAAGTTGCGGGCAATCCGGTGAGTGAAAGCTGACCGCATGAGGCCCCGCAAGGCTTGCCGGCACGATGCCCGGGCAAGTCGCTAAAACCTAGTCGACGGTTTTTTGGAATGCAAAAAATAATTTTATTTTTTCGAGATGAACTTTTTGTTCTATTTCTCGTGATTTTTTTTGCTTATTTGAAACAGTTACCTGGGAGGTTTATTCGTTAGGAAGCTTTCTACCGTCAATTTCCAGACGGCCTACAGAAAATTCCTACATGGAAAAAATGTGTTACGCATCGTAAAGAAATATTTACGGAAACTGCCGACTCACTCGATCTGAAATCTGGCATTCCACGAATGTAAGAAAAAGCTTCCATCGGCGCTGTCAAATGTGGCGCTCCTCGGTTCCCGACGGCTTGTTTCAAGGCCGTGGGAAGGGTGAGATGCGCGGCATGCCTTGTGATGGTGTCTGGCAGCGGGAGGTCGGCGGTGTACAATGCGCCGCGTTTTACTGTGACCCTTCGCGTACCCACGCATCTTCAAGGTTATCCGCCTTGCTCATTCCGCCACGCCACAAGCGTGTCGGGTTCGATTTCGTCACAGATAAAAACAAACAGGTGACGCATGACCGTAAAAACGCTGAATTCCTGGTACCTGCGCTGGGGTTTGATTGGCGCTGCTTGAGATCTGATTCGAGCGGCAACGCCTGACGACCATTATCAAACCTTGCGTGAGACCCTTCCCATGAGTGGACAAAACTCGCATTCAGGCGAGCTTAAGCGCGGCCTGAAAAATCGACATATTCAATTGATCGCCCTCGGCGGCGCGATCGGTACCGGCCTTTTCCTGGGGTCGGCGGGGGTGCTGAAGTCAGCCGGCCCGTCGATGATCCTGGGCTACGCCATCTGCGGCTTCATCGCCTTCATGATCATGCGCCAGTTGGGCGAAATGATCGTCGAAGAGCCGGTGGCCGGTTCTTTCAGCCACTTTGCCCACAAGTACTGGGGCGGTTTCGCCGGGTTCCTGTCGGGTTGGAATTGCTGGATTCTGTATATCCTGGTGGGCATGTCCGAGCTGACAGCTGTGGGCAAGTACATCCATTACTGGGCACCTGACATCCCGAGCTGGGTCTCGGCGGCGGCTTTTTTCATCCTGATCAACGCCATCAACCTGGCCAATGTAAAGGTCTTCGGTGAAGCCGAGTTCTGGTTCGCGATCATCAAAGTCGTGGCGATTGTCGGCATGATCGCCTTGGGCAGCTACCTGCTGGTCAGTGGCCACGGCGGCCCGCAGGCTTCGTTGACCAACCTGTGGTCCCACGGTGGGTTCTTCCCCAACGGCGTGAGCGGCCTGGTGATGGCGATGGCGATCATCATGTTCTCCTTTGGCGGCCTGGAAATGCTCGGTTTTACCGCTGCCGAGGCTGACAAGCCGAAAACCGTGATCCCCAAGGCCATCAACCAGGTGATCTACCGGATCCTGATTTTCTACATCGGTGCCCTGGTGGTGCTGTTGTCCCTGACGCCTTGGGACAGCCTGCTGACCACACTCAATGCCTCCGGTGATGCCTACAGCGGCAGTCCGTTCGTGCAGGTGTTCTCGATGCTGGGTAGCAACACGGCGGCGCACATTCTCAACTTCGTGGTGCTGACCGCCGCGCTGTCGGTGTACAACAGCGGTACCTACTGCAACAGCCGCATGCTGCTGGGCATGGCCGAGCAGGGCGATGCGCCCAAGGCCCTGGCCCGTATCGATAAGCGTGGCGTGCCGGTGCGTTCGATCCTCGCCTCGGCGGCGGTGACGCTGGTCGCGGTACTGTTGAACTATCTGATCCCGCAGCATGCGCTGGAGCTGCTCATGTCGCTGGTGGTCGCGACCCTGGTGATCAACTGGGCGATGATCAGCTACTCGCATTTCAAGTTCCGCCAGCACATGAACCAGACTCGCCAGGTGCCGTTGTTCAAGGCGCTGTGGTACCCCTACGGCAACTACATCTGCCTGGCGTTCGTGGTGTTCATCCTGGGCGTAATGCTGTTGATCCCCGGCATCCAGGTTTCGGTGTACGCGATTCCGGTGTGGCTGGTGTTCATGTGGGTGTGCTATGTGATCAAGAACAAGCGCAGTGCCCAGCATGGATTGACTGTGGCGGCTGCCAAGTAGGCTTTCCTGAAATACCCCAAACCCGGCTGAATGCCGGGTTTGTTTTTTCTGATTCACCCTCTGCGAGCCTGCTCGCGAGTGGCGTCGGGTCAGAAGCGTCAATGGTGGCTGGCACACCGCAATCGCGAGCAGGCTCGCTCCCACAGGGATTGAGCGTTGTCCCTGGGATTCGGGGTATTCTGTGGGGCCTGATACCGGACACTTTTCATGCTGGCGATTTCCAACAACGTGCACATCCCCGATGCCGAGATCGAGCTGACGGCCATCCGCGCCCAGGGCGCCGGGGGGCAGAACGTCAACAAGGTCTCCAGCGCCGTGCACCTGCGCTTCGACATCCCGGCTTCGTCATTGCCCGAGTTCTACAAGGAGCGGCTGCTGGCCCTGCGTGACAGCCGCATTACCAGCGACGGCGTGTTGATCATCAAGGCCCAGCAATACCGGACACAGGAGCAGAACCGGGCCGATGCACTGGAACGCCTGGTCGAACTGATCCTCAGTGCCACCAAGGTCGAGAAGAAGCGCCGCCCGACCAAACCGACCCTGGGGTCGAAGACGCGTCGCCTGGAATCCAAGAGCAAGCGTGGCTCGATCAAGGCCGGGCGGGGCAAGGTAGACTTCTAGTGGCCTGTGTGGCTAATTCGCGTACTCGAATTAACCGTACAGGCCACTAGCTTCTGCTCCTTTCCTCGCGATACCTCGGCGCCTGCCGGTACAGGTAGATGCTCAACCCCAAGCCGCTGAACGCTGCCAAGGCCGCGAACAGGAAGATCGAGGCAAAGCCAAACCCTGCCGCAATCGCACCGGCCAACGGTCCGGTGATCCCCAGCGACAAATCAATGAACAGCGAATAGGCACCCACCGCCGCCCCACGGCTGGAAGCCGGCACCAGGTTGACGGCCTCGACACCCAGTGCCGGAAATACCAGCGAAAAACCAAAGCCACTCAACGCTGCGCCCGCCAATGCCCACTGCGCATCCGGTGCCAGCCATAAGAGCAACAAGCCAAGGGTTTCCACCGACAGGCAGGCAATCGCGACCCGAAAGCCCCCCAGGCGATTGATCAGATTGCCGAACAGCAAGCGCGCGCCGATGAAGCAGGCACCGAACAGGCTCAGGCACAGCACCGCGTTGTCCCAATGCCGGGTCGCGTAGTACAGGGTAATGAAGGTGGCGATGGTGCCGAAACCGATAGAGCCCAGAGCCAGGCCGCAGCCATGGGGCAGGACGCGCCCCAGCACATGCATGAACGGCAGGCGTTCGCCGACGACGATGGGCGCGGCGGTTTTCGGCCACGCCAGCGCCACCCCCAGCACGGCCAGCAGGATGATGCTGACGCCCATGCTCCACAATCCCAGGGACTTGACCAGCCACACCCCCAGCGGCGCGCCAATCGCCAGCGCGCCGTAACTGGCAATGCCGTTCCAGGAAATCACCTTGGCCGTATTCGCTGCGCCGACCCGGCCGATGCCCCAGCCAATCGAGCCCGAACCCACCAGGCTTTCCGCGCTGCCCAGCACCAGGCGACCGATCAGCAGGCTGATCAGGCTCAGGGTCGGCAGGTCATGAGTCCAGGCGGACGCCAGCATGAACACACCGCTCAACCCACATCCGGCGAGGCCGAAGATGACGGCGCGCTTGCTGCCCAGGTTGTCGATGATCTTGCCCGCGTAAGGGCGGCTGAGGAGGGTGGCCAGGTACTGGACGCTGATCACCAGCCCGGCGATTACCGCGCCAAAACCCAATTCGCCATGGACGAACCCGGGCAGCACGGCCAGGGGGATGCCGATATTCAAATAGCCAATGAAGGTAAAGAGAACGATGGAAACGACTTGCAGCGTGACCGCCAGGGGGCGCTGAGAATCTGACATGGGAGAAGGTCCACGGAGCAGCAGGATAGATAGGCTGCTTATGATAACGGCGCGCGTGGGGGGGAAGAGCAGAAAAGTAAAACTATTTGCCTGTCAGCCGTCGTTTTGCCCGGCGACCAGGTGCGTGGTGATCAGCGCAGCGAGGGCATTCTCTTCAGTACCGAAACGGGCCAGCAGCGCGGCCTGTTTCTCTGGCGAAAGGCGCGTCCAGATCTCGACCATTTTTTCAGTGGTGCCGATCAGCACACTGGCCTGGGCTTCGCTGAAGGTAGGGGTGTCATCGGTCATGGTACGGGGCTCGGGGATTCAGGCAGTGTGGAAAGCGCATCTTAGCGCTTTCCACACGGTCTGGTGGTGCTGATGGATCAGTCTTCGCTGTCGGCCTGATGGCGTTCAGTAGCTTCTTTGGGCTCGGGTTGCCGGGCGTCTGGTTGCCCTCCGGCCTGTAGCGTGGTCGTCTGCTCAGTGTCGTGCAGGCTTGGGAAGGGGAGATTAGGAATCTCGTGCATATCGCGCTCCTCGCAAAGTCTGTTGGTAGATCTGGTAGATCCTCGCTTTCATAAAGCCTGAGCAGGATACCGCAGGAGAGATGACAAACAGACTTTTAAATCCTGCTGTACCGACAGATGGGGTTGTCTGGACAGGTCCAGGCAACCCCATCGATTGCCCTCCAAGGACCGTCGACAATCGGATCAGCGGCGCTCGCGAAGGCTCAAGAACGGGGCCGGCCGGCCGATGCCAAAGACAGTATTCCCACATGCATGCCGTGACGTTTAAGTGAGACATGGACGGTCTGGACGTACTGGGCCGTGGGCCTGGCTTTATTATTCCCGGAGATTCCGTTCCATGCTCCTGCAAAAATCCCTGAGAGCTCAGATCCTTGCCCTGTTGGGTGGCAGTCTGTTGGCGATGCTGCTGATCGCCCTGGCGTCCTTTCATTTCCTTTCCAATGGCCTGCAGGACTATCGGCGCCTGATCGATGGGCCCTTGCACGCCTCGCAGTTGGTCGATGAAGCCAACCTGCAATTCAAGGTGCAGGTCCAGGAGTGGAAGAACGTCCTGCTGCGCGGCAAGCAACCGGCGGAGCTGGAGAAATATTGGAAGCAGTTCGAGGAGCGCCAGCGCGAGGTCCAGGGCATCCTGGGTGAATTGATGGCGCGCGAAGAAGGTGTCCCGGCGAGCCTCAAGACGCGTATCGAGCAATTGCGCAACGAACACCTGCAACTGGGTGCGGCCTATCAGAGAGGGCGTGAAGCGTTTGTGGCGGCAGGTGGCGATGCTGCGGCGGGCGATGCGGCCGTCAAGGGTGTGGACCGTGCGGCCAGTGAGCAAATGAGCGAGCTGGTGGTCGAGTTGCACAAGCTCGGCAACGAGCAATCGCAGCAGATCAGCGCCGGTGCTGATCGCACGATTCTGTCGGGGATCGCGGTCATGCTGCTGTCGGGCCTGGTGATTGGTCTGCTCAGCCTGTGGCTGGTCAATCGCAACCTGGTGCAGCCGATCCGCAGCCTGATCGAGTATGTCACCCAATTGAGCCATGGGCGTTTCTCTGATCGGGTGGTGAGCAATCGCCGGGACGAATTGGGTGACCTGGCCCTGGCGGCCAATACCCTGCGTGACTTTCTGGCCGAGACTTTCACCCGCCTGCAACGTAGCACCACGGAACTGGACAGCGCCAGCGGTGAGCTCAATGCCATCGCCAGCCTGATGAGTCAGGGCATCAGCGAGCAGTTCGAGCGCACCGACCAGGTGGCGACAGCGATGAACGAAATGTCCGCCACGGCCCAGGAAGTCGCTCGCCATGCGGCCGAGGCGGCGCGTGCGGCCGACGATGCCGACCAGTCGGCCCAACAGGGCGAGCAGGTCATGCAGGGAACCATCCATACCATCACCCGGATGCGTGGTGAAATCGCTGACACGGCCACGGTCATCCGTCGACTGGAAACTGACAGCGGACGCATCGGCAAGGTGCTGGAGGTCATCCGCGGGATCGCCGAGCAGACCAATCTGTTGGCCCTCAACGCCGCCATCGAAGCGGCTCGTGCCGGTGAGGCCGGACGCGGTTTCGCAGTGGTTGCCGATGAGGTGCGCAGCCTGGCCCAGCGCACGGCCTCGTCCATTACCGAGATCAACCAGATCATTCAGACCGTGCAAACCGGCGCGGTGGATGCGGCCCAGGCCATCGAAAGCGGGCAGTCGCGCAGCGAAGAGAGCGTAGAGCAGGTGACCCAGGCCGGTGCCATGCTCGAACGCATTACCCTGGCCGTCGAGGCGATCCGCGACATGAACCGCCAGATCGCCACGGCGGCGGAAGAACAGACGTCGGTGGCCGAAGACATTTCGCGCAACCTGACCGAAATCACCTGCATCGCCAGCACCAATCTGGGCAACGTGCAACGCACCGAAGCGGCTAGTCGAGACTTGCAGGGCCTGTCGGGGCAGTTGAATGAAGTGACGGCGCGGTTGAGTGCCTGACGGTTCGGCCAGCCTATGGCTGGCCCTCGCTACAGGTGGTCTTGCTGTGGACGAATAGTCGCGCGCCCGGCCTCAATAATCGCGTCGCTTGCGAAATGCCCAGCGACCAGCGATCAGGGTGAATGTCGCCACCAGTGCCACGAGGATCCAGAAGCCTTCCGGGTCAGTGGCCAATGGCACGCCGCCGACGTTCATGCCAAAGAAACCGGCGATGATATTGATGGGCAAGGCCAGTACCGTGACCACCGTCAGGGTGAACAAGGTGCGGTTGGTCTGTTCGTTGAGATTGGCGGCTATTTCTTCCTGCAGCAGCTTGATCCGCTCGCCCAGCGCAGTGAGGTCGTTGATGATCAGGGCGAATTCCTCAGTGGATTTGCGCAGCTCTTTGACGTCTTCCTTCTGCAACCATTGTGGCGGCCGGTTGAGCAGGCGCAGTAATGAGCCTGGCTCCAGTGCCAACAGGCGCTGAAGGCGCACCAGCACTCGGCGTTGGGCACCGAGTTCGGCGCGGTTGGTAGACAGTCGCGAAGAGAGCAACTGATCCTCGATCTGGTCGACGCTGAGGCTGGTCTTGCGCACGATCTGGGTCAGCACTTCGCCTTGGTCGCGCAGCAGGTGCACGAGCAATTCCAATGGCGAGCGAAAGCATTCACCGGCCTTGACCGATGAGCGCAGCTTGTCGACCGAGTGCAGGGGTTGCAGCCGTGCGCTGACAATCAATCGACTGTGGACGCAGACCCATAAGGTGGAGACGTCCGAAGACACCATGTTGCTCAGGTCGAACACGACATCGTTCACCACCGCCAGCAGTGCCGAGTCCACATGCTCGATGCGGGTCGAACGCGAGCCTTCGTGCAAGGCTTCGAAGAACTCCTGTGGCAAGGCCAGCTGACTGTTCATCCAGCGCTCGCAGGCGGCATGGGCCAGATTCAAGTGGAGCCAGAGAAATTCATCTTCATCTTGCGGTTGTTGCAGGCGTCGCAAGGCCTGGGCTGAATCGAGCTCCTGTCCACGCTCGCCAGGACGGAAACGAAACCCGTAAAGCAGGCCGAACAGGTCCGGATCGCGGTGGCTTTGATCGATGCTGTGGTTCATGAAGGCTCGCTGGCGGGAAGTGCCTGTCGCTGCTACAGGTTCACTTGAGTGGCATCATCGCAAGCTTTCTTGATGGTTTTGTGACAGTTGTGGTGATCGGAGGGTTTCTTCCAGGCAAAAAAGAGCCGCGCAACGGGAAGTTGCGCGGCTCTTTTTTGGCCGATGAATCAAGTATCCTGCTTGTTGCTCAGGACTTTACCGGTGGTGGCGTCGAAGTCGACATCGAACTCTTTGCCGTCGGCGGTCTTCAGTTCAACTTCATATTCATAACCGTTGAAGTGATTGTCCAGGTCGGTATCGGTGATGGTCGCGCCTGGGTGTAACTTCAGGGCTTCTGCGTTCATCGACTCAAGGGACTTTATCTTGCCTTCCTTGACCAACTGGGGAATCTGGTCGATCCGCACGTCGGCTTGGGCCAGGCCGGCGGTAAGGGGCAAGACAGCGGCGGTGAACAGGGCAGTCAACGTTTTCATAAGGTCTTTCCTTGGGTGTGTCGTTTAAGTGGGACCAGGTTAACCGTGGCAACTTAATTCACCCTTAATTCGAAAAACCTTTGCGCGGGACTGCTGAAGCAAGGTTCGTTGGGACAAGAACAGTGAACGCCTGTGGGAGCAAAGCTTGCTCGCGACGAACGATAATGCGGTTGTACTGAAACCGCACCGCCCGTATCGCGAGCAAGCTTTGCTCCCACAGTTGATCAGTAACCGTTCTTTTCCAGCAACTGCGTCACACTGCCAGTTTCGGGACGCTTGAAGTACTTGAGCAATTCACTGGCCCGGTTGGTGAAAATGCCATCCACGCCGGCATCCATCACTTTCTTGAAGTCCACCGGCTCATCCACCGTGTAGACATGCACCAGCAAACCCTGGTCGTGGGTGTATTGGTTCATCCATGGCTGCACCAGGTCCGCATAACTCTGGCTGCCGCCGTGGGTCAGTGCGGCGGACGGTCCGGTGCCGATGGCGCCCTGGGCCTTGGCGTACTGGACCCATTTCTCGAACTCGGCGCGGTCCTTGGGTTCTTGCCTGGCGTAGTAGGCCGCCTTGTCGGTTTCACCGGACTCGGCAAATGTCACCTTGGACTTGGGTTCGATGTTGCCTTCGCCCACCCACAGCAGCAGGACCTTTGGTACTTTCGGCATTTCCTTGTGCAGCAGTTCGAGACTGCTTTTCTCGAAGGTCTGCAAGACCACTTTGCCTTTGCCTTGGCCTACGCCGGTAGCACTTTTGGCGAGCTTGGAACCGGCCGGACTCAGCCAGCCGCGGTCCTGCAATTTATCCTTCAGGTCGCGTTCGATGCCGGGGAACAGTTTCGGCTCCTTGGTTTCGATGTACAGCCCCGGCTTGTGCTGCGGATTACTCTCGGCAATGTCGATGACTTCATCGAGGGTCAGGATCTTCAGCCCCGCGAACCCAGGACGCGCGCGCTCCGGGTAGGCGGTGTTGAACCAGCTGCCAGCATCGAGGGTCTTGAGTTCGGCCATGGTGAATGCGTTGGCGCTGCTGTCCTTGCGCTCGGGGAACTTGGCGGCGACGTCCGTGGTGCGCAGCAGGCTGTCATCATGCAGCACGAACAACACGCCGTCCTTGCTGCGTTGCAGGTCGAGCTCCAGGTAATCGGCACCGAGGTCGCGAGCCAGCTTGTAGGACGCTGCGGTGGATTCCGGTGCATCGAACGAAGCACCTCGGTGCGCGATCACCGCCGGCTGGGGAATACCTTGGCGGGTGGCCAAGGCCTTGGGATTCGGCGCCTCGGCGGCCTGAGTCTGACCGAAGCCGAGCAACAGGCTCAGTAACAACGCGCTACGGGTAAAGGTGACAGGCATGCTCGAGATCCTTTCGTCGTTGTGCAAAACCTATCTTTTAACAACTGAACGCTCTGAGCGCTATCGCCAAACCGACATAAACCTATGGGAACGGATTTTTCCCACGTCTTTCCAGGCAGGTTTGCAGTACCCTTGGCAATAGCAGTTTCCCCGACAGAGGGAAACCTGAACCAGCATTCGCATGCCCTGCGTGTAAACCATCGATCAGACGTCCTGCGGGACGCATCCATGAGGTTTACCATGCGCACCACTTCAACCTTCATCTGCCAGGCCGCCGACCAACTTAGAGGCTTTGTCGGCCTGAACCGCAAGAGCGGCCAGTACATCGTGCGCTTCAGCGAAGACGCCTTTGGCATGGACGTGGCCGACGACGGCATCATCCCCACCTGCGAATTCGTCTGGGTACCTGTCACGGACGGCACCATGACCCTCAAGCGTGAGCGGATCCAGCTGCTGCTGGATCAGAACATCGACGATCGCATCAACCTCACCGAACCGTTGCGGGTATACATGGCACGCAGCGACCTGCCGGAAATCCTGGCGATGCGGCAGTTGGTAAAAGGATGATCCCCGCCGCACATCCCTGTAGGAGCGGCCACACTCAGCATGGATGCAAGCAGACCCACCGCTATCGCGAGCAGGCTCGCTCCCACGAGGATTTGTGGTGGCTGTCAGGGTTGGCGTCGGAACGCGTAATCCCGTTCGACCTTGCACACCCGTGTATGACAATGGGCATACCAGGTAGAACGGCCACGCTCGCGGACGGCACGGTGTTCGGGGTGCTGCTTCCAGGCCAGGATTGCCGCCTCGCTGCTCCAGTACGATACGGTAATACCCAGACCATCTTCACCCCGTGCCGATTCGATGCCGAGAAATCCTGGTTGCTCTCTCGCCAGTGTCACCATGCGTTCGGCAGCTTCGGCGTAACCCTTGTCCCCCTCGGTACGCAGGGTGGTGAAAATCACGGCGTAATACTGACCGTTCATGGCATCTCCCTCGCACATGCCTGGACAAAGGCCTTGACCAGCGGCGGCACACGATCTTCCAGTGCTGCGCGTTCGGGCTGGAACAGGGTTGCGACGAAGAACGGATGATCCCGCAGTTCCACGGCCCGCAGCTCGCCCGCGGAGTCCCGGGCCACGGCATGCAGGCGGCCGCTCAGCAAATCCCGCTCAAATGCTGGATTGACGCCAAAGCGGCACCGATAGCCTTCGAACACTGTCCGGCGGCCATAGGCTTCGGCAATCAACGACTGCGCATCAAGCTGAAGGCTGTCGATGGTTTCGACCAATGCACAGCTCAGTGGCGTCAGCAACGCCCGTTCTGCACCGGGGGAGGTTTCGCCGTGGGCGGCATCGGTCCAGCCCATCACGTGACGCGCGTACTCCAGCACGGCATGCTGAAACCCACCGCAGGTACCCAGGAACGGACGACGTTGTTCGCGGGCAAAGCGAATGGCGTGCAAGGCGCCGTTTTCGTCTCGGTAGGGGCTGCCGGGTACGCACCAGATGCCGTCGAAGTCGTTCAGAGAGGTGTCGTCGGCGATCAGATCCGTCGCCAACCATTGAAAGCTGACGCCCTGGCCGGATTGCCTGCTGACCAGGTCAAGTGCAATGGGAATAGCCCGATGGGCCGTTATTTGCGGGTCGTGGTCGCCGATCAGGGCGATGTGCAAAGGACGCTGGGTTTCCATGGAGAGCTCGCCGCTTGTTGATTCCTGGCAGCCACTATAGATTGGCGTTCACGCACTCAATATTGGCGTTTATCCAAGTGTTCAATGCACCGGCGCACTATCGTCTGGATTATCCCGATCTCTCTCTGATCCTGGCGTTGGTCCGTGGCGGCTCTCTGGCTCGGGCTGCGCGCTTGCTTGATGTGGATGTGTCCACGGTATTCCGCTCGGTACGCCGGCTCGAGGCGGCCCTGGGCCAACCCTTGTTCGAGAAAAGCCGTGCCGGGTATTTGCCCACGAGTCTGGCCCAGACGCTGTCCGAACAGGCCGAGCGTGCCGAGCAGGCCCTGGAGGCTGCACGTATCGGTGTGGAGCAGGGCGGTGAGGTTGTCACTGGCACTGTACGCCTGACCTGCACCGACTCTGTCCTGCAAGCGTTGCTGCTGCCCGCACTGGCGCGGTTCATGCCGGCCTATCCAGCATTGGTCCTCGAGTTGAGCACCTCGAACGACTTCGCCAATCTGAGTCGCCGCGATGCCGACATTGCCTTGCGCCTGACCCGCACACCGCCGGAACATCTGGTGGGCCGCCACTTGGGCGATGTCGTCTACCGAGTCTGCGCCAGTCCGACCTACCTGCCTTCGGCGAATAGGGATGACCTGGCGTCCCTGACCTGGATCGCACCGGACGACTTCCTCCCCGATCACCCCACCGTGGCGTGGCGGCGACAGCATCTACCCGGCGTGATGCCTGCCTATCGCTGCAACAGCATGCTCTCTGTCGCCGAGTTGGCTCGGGCCGGTTTGGGTGTTGCCGCGTTGCCTGATTTTCTGATCGGTAGGGGCCAGGGCCTGATCCCCTTCGGCGAACCGCTGGAGGGCTATGACACAGCACTCTGGCTTCTGACACGACCAGACTGCCGCGCCTTGCGTTCGGTAGTGACACTGTTCGACGAGTTGGGGCGAAATCTGCGGCAGAGCTGATGTTTAACGAGCGCAGCGCGCAGCGTTGATAGAGGATAATCGCCCAACGGTTATAGTGCCTTCAGCAACAGCCCTTGGCGGAGAACATCACGATGGCGACCCCTTACCACCCCAGCCCCGCAACGCCGGTTGATCACTTGCGTTTTCATCGCCCTCACGCGCATCTGGGACCCACCTTCGGGAATGATCGCTTTGCATTGCGAGCGGAGGCGTTCGCGCGTTTTTTCGGCACTCCGATGTTCCTCGGCGCGCAAACCTTGATTGTGCTGATCTGGATAGGCTTGAACCTGTCGGGTGTCGTTCATTTCGATGCCTACCCGTTCATCTTGCTGAACCTGGCGTTCAGCCTGCAGTCGGCCTACGCCGCCCCGCTGATCCTGCTGGCGCAAACCCGCCAGGCCGCTCGGGACAAAGCCCAAGCGGAAGCCGATGCACAACATCGCGAAGCCCTTGCCATTGCCAACAGCGAGCGTCAGGCCCAGGCGGCGCACAATACGGCGCAGTTGCTCGAATTGCTGGAACAGAACACCGGTCTGACAGAAATGACCAAGGCACTGACCGAGCGTATCGACAGCCTGACCACCGAAATGCACCAGAAATTTGTGAACACGCCCGCGGGGCATTAATCCTCATTCCGCGTTCGTAGCGGGGCGCTCAAGCCTGGTAGCAAATCAGGAACATGTCGAGAGCCGACTCGATCACCTGCACTTGTTCATCCAGGGTCAGGCTCGGCTGCCCCATGGAGATCTGTGGCCAGAAGGCGAAAGTCTTGATCAACCCGTGCATTTGCTGGGCAGCGAATTGCGGCTCCACGGGCTTCAGCCGGCCATCGACCTGGGCTTGGCGAATCCAGGTGGTGAGGCCTTCTTCACGTTGGCCCATACGTGAAACCATGTCCTGGGCCCGTTCGGGAGAATGTATGGTCGCGGCGATGGCGATACGCGCCAGATCGAGGAAGTTCTCGTCCGACATCATCCGCAGCTTGGCTTGCAGCAACCGACCCAACTGCTCACGCAAAGGCTCCAACGGGTTGTAGGCCATTTCTTGTTCAGCAGTGATGCTGTTCCATAGCCGATTCAGGATTTCAGCGAACAACTCCTCCTTGCTGGGAAAGTGGTTGTACACCGTACGCTTCGACACACCGGCGGTCGCTGCGATCTTGTCCATACTGGTGATCTCGAAACCGCTGCTGCGAAACTCGGCAATCGCGGCCTGGAGAATGGCTTCGCGTTTCCGTTCGGTGAGGCGCTGCGGTACGGTCATGGGCATCCGTCGGTTGAGGAAAGGGGAGTTACACTTGGTAGTTTACTTGCTCCCGGGATTCATGCAATCTAGAAACTACACCGAGTGGTGTAGATTTAGCGTGAGGGCTGAGCGTAAACGTCGCAGCCACAAATGTCCCGCAACGGCGAAGCACAATGCCGGCGACGCCCTTGGAGTTATCGCATATGAGTAATTCTGCTTCCTCGACCGACAGCGCAGTTGCCAATGCTGCCTCCCGACACGAACAAGGGAAGTATCGCAATCACGCCCATACCCCGCGAGAAGGGTTCGGCCAGATGCTGCGCATCATCTGGAACATGCTGCTCCACAAACCGCGCACCACCCGTCCGGCGGGCGCCATCACCGTCCAACCGCTGACACGCGCCGAGCTGCTGGCAGCACCGAATCACAGTGTGTTCCGTCTCGGCCATTCTACGGTTCTACTCAAGCTGCGCGACAAATTCTGGATCACCGACCCGGTTTTCTCCGACCGTGCGTCGCCGGTGCAATGGGCCGGTCCCAAGCGTTTCCATCAGCCACCCATCAGTCTGGAAGACCTGCCGCCGATCGAAGCGGTGATTCTTTCCCATGACCATTACGATCACCTTGATTACCAGGCCATCCTCAAGCTTGCCGCCAAGACCCGGCACTTCCTGACACCCCTTGGCGTGGGCGACACCCTGGTCAAATGGGGCATCGAAGCCAGCAAGGTACGTCAGCTGGATTGGTGGCAGGGTACCGAAGTGGATGGTATCGAGTTCATTGCCACCCCATCGCAGCATTTTTCCGGTCGCGGTGTGTTCGATGGCAACAGCACGCTATGGGCGTCATGGGTAATGATCAATGGCGGCACGCGGATCTTCTTCAGCGGTGACACGGGTTATTTCGACGGTTTCAAGCGCATCGGCGAGCGATACGGCCCCTTTGATCTCACGCTGATGGAAACCGGCGCCTATAACGTCGATTGGCCCCACGTCCACATGCAGCCGGAGCAGACTCTCCAGGCGCATATCGACCTCAGGGGCCGTTGGCTGCTGCCGATTCACAATGGCACGTTCGACCTGGCGATGCATGCCTGGTTTGAACCCTTCGACCGCATCCTGGACTTGGCCTGGGAGCGCAATGTGTCCATCACCACGCCGCAAATGGGCGAAGCCTTCACCCTGACCCATCCGAATCGCGGCTATGCCTGGTGGTTGGATGTAGAGACCTCTATCTATCAGAACCAGACTGGCGCGGCCTGATACCTGATGCAACGATCCGGTTATTCGATCATCGCGTAGTCGGGCCGTCCCGCCGGATCCGGCGTGGCGCCCTTGATGTTCATGCCACGCCCCGGTGCAAAGCCGGGGAAGAACACCAGGCCTTCGGCTTCAAGACAGAACGCGAGCGCCAGGCGTGTCACATCGAGCAACTCGCCTCCCGCTTCGAAGCGCCGGATAGCCTTGACCGAAACCCCGGACTGCCGGGACAGTTCCTCGACGCTCCAGCCGAGCATGGCTCGGGCCTGTGCGCTGTGGGCAGGAGTGAATTGATAGACAGCGATGCGTTCCAGGGTGGTTTTGATTGCGAGAGAGGCCATGGGATACTCCAAAGCAGTGGATTCAAAAATACTGTGTTTTTGTACAGTTGTTTTGAGGCCGGATCAATCTCATTTTTTTGATGGGTGACCAGTGGCCTGCTCCAGCCAAGCGCTCGGTGTACCCTGGTGTCTAGCGAAGGAGGGTGGTATGTCGATTTCCGACAGTGACTGGAAAAATTACAATGAGCTTTACAAGCTGGCACTGGACCGCTTCTGCCAAGGGGTTCTTGCTGATGCCCAGACGATCGCTCAGAACGAAACTCTATCGGCCCACGCTCGATACGCAACCCTGTATGGCCTCATACGCAATCGAGACAAGGACCTGGCGATGGCCTTCAACGGACGTCGACGCAAAGAAGTTTCGCTATCTTTGAGACTGATGGTCGCCTATGACCTGCTGAGCGATCAGGAGCTGATGGTTCTGAGCGACGAGTTACGAGAACGGATTTCCGACGCTGTTCGTCAGCCCTATGAAATCGAATGGGTCACAGACGCTTAGTCCTTTTCAAGCAGAGAACAGCATGTTGATCTTCAATTGCACCGAAGCGGCTTGTAACTTCTTTAGCCGCGTGCACAAAGGCAAGAAAATCACTCCCATGGAGAAGCCACCGTCACCCGTTATCGAGGACGATGAGGTGGTTGAATTCGCCGAACAGTGGCTGGTCCATGCCATCACTGTGCAACGCAAGCACGTATTGTTCGTCATCCACGTGCATACCCGTTATTGCATGATCTTCGCTGACGCCAAAAAAGCTGACGTGGAAGGTTTTATTCATCGGTTTTCCGAGCGTTGGATCAATGGCTTGATGCGCCACGCCGGGCAATATGACCTTTTGCACTGGATCGATGACGAGCCAATGATGGCCCGCTTCCAGGAAAGTTGTCATGAGTACGTTTTTTACAAGCGCGGCCATCGCGGTGCGCAAAAGCACATCAACGAAATCTCCTGGGTTTTCGAGGACTGCGCCGCAGAGTGGGGAACGTTGCCTTCTGATGAATTCTCCGCAGGCCGCTTTGATGGTGATATGAACAACACGCCGAGAAGCAGCAAGGGGCACAAGGACTATTACTTCCCCGATGAGGAAATGATCATTCACTGGTTGCGGCGTTATGGTGGCCTGGATGAGCCCAGCCTCCAGAAAGCCCGTGCACGACGCATGGAAGTGAAACGGGAAACGTGGGCATTCGAGCGGCAACTTGCCCAAGGTGCACTATGAACAGAAATACCGACGCGTGCAGGGTTGCTGTCAGCCCAAGGCGAGATCAGCTATCGGCCAACCCCGGCGCTTCACGAATGATGAAGTGATCCAGGTTCTCGATCTGGGCACTGAACACCCCGAACGTCTGTTCGGGGTTTTTCTTGCTCGGTACCTGCTTCAGCTCCGGCGTCACGCCATAGAAGAAGCAGTACAGATCCCGCTCGCTCTCGGCGGCATGCTTGATCTCTTCCAGAAACGCTTTGCGCTTACGGTACTGATCGATCAGCTTCTTGCTCAGGTAAACGTTGACCGAATAGGGCCGTTTCTTCGCCTCGCCCGGTAACTTGACCCAGACCTTTTGCTCGAAGTCGACGCGAAAGCTGGCGCTGTGATAATCCTCGATCTTCTTGATCTTGCCCCAGTAGATCAGCCCCTTGTTGTCCAGCAGGTATTCGATCTTCTTGAAGAACGATGCGTAGGGCGCCGTGTGCTCGCCAATCTTCAGCGGCCTGCGCTTGAGCAGGTCCTTGTCCGCGAAGTTCGATACAAAACATTCCACCGGGTGGGCGAAAACGCTGGTCTTGTCTGGCGCCGAATCACGGCTCGTATGCTCGACTTGATGGGCGGCTGAAGGCGCTCGCTCATCGCGCATCACGTCCGCCGCCACCGCCAGGCTGGAAGGCTTGCGCACGTACTCACGTCGGGTCAGTAACAGCTCCGAAGGAAAGTGTTCCTCCCGATCATCATCCGATTCCGCAGCGTCCGTTTCCAGACCGGTTGCCGGGGGTTTCAGGCTGGAATAAGGACAACCCTCGACATGCCGCGTGCTGGGGATGTTCTTGAAATGCGGCGTGCGCACGTAATTCACATTCTTGGCGTTGAACGTCCCCAACACATTCGCCGCATCGAACGCCGCTCGACAGGAATCGTTGGGGCACTGGAATTGTTCCTTCCCTGAATCGAAATCCACCGTCTCGTCGAAGTTCAAATCGCGCACGTCATAGATCGACAGCTTGTCGTCGAGGCTGCGGCAGTAGGCGAGGTCGAATTTCATGGCGGGCTCGGGTCCTTGAGTGGGGAGGGTATTAATAGCGGGAGGTGGGGCGGGTTGCACTGAATGTTTTCAATGCATTACAAAATCGCAGCTATGGATCAGTCAATGCAGGGCATGTTTGATAGACAGTCTGCTTAACGCAGACCCTGTGGCGAGGGGATTCATCCCCGCTGGGCTGCGAAGCAGCCCCAATTTCATAACGCTAACAAAAAGCCGTCGCCTGAACACGGACGACGGCGTTTTTGAACATTGCCACGCTCCACAAACCCGCGACGTTTTTCGCCACCAGGATTTGGCTAACCGGATCGTCCTAGGACGTCAGAATATCTCGCCATAGTGGCCTGCTAGGCCAGTATCTCGATGCCATGTTTCTCCACGATACTGAGCAGTTTAAGTGCCATCCCTCCAGGACGCTTGTCGCCGGCTTCCCACTGCTTAACTGTCGATGCGCTTGTGTTCAGGTAGCGGGCAAAAACCGGCTGACTGACGTGACTGCGCAGACGAATCTTTTTGATCTGAGCAGGGGAGATCTCAGCAGGTACTTCAGCAATGCAGGTCTCGTCGAATTCCCGCATGGTAGCCTTGTCGATAGCACCGATTTTCAGCAGTGCCTCAGCCGAGCTGTGAATCGACTCGAAAGCCTCACTTTTGAATTTTTTAGACATTGCATATCTCCACAAAATCTTTTTCGTCCACCAGCAGCTGGACTTGATCCTTACTCAAACCTTTGTAGGCTTCAGCAATCTTCTTGAACCCAGTCAGCTCCTTTTCAGTGATATTGTCTCGGTCTTTCTTAGCAAAAAGGAACTGATACACCCAATAGCGACGACCTTTGGCAAGGATGATCGAGCGGTGCCGATTTTGATTGAGGCGCTTTTTCCAAACACCTCCGCCCAGGTCATCGGCTTGCCCGTTCACGACTTCCTGCACCGCCCTGCAGAGATCGACATCTGTGATCGCTGCTTTCTTTGCTGCGACAGCAAAGGCCTTCGTTTTGAATACCCTCATTGGCATAAGATCTTCCTTGTGATGTGCAAAAATCTACCACTCAGTGGTATATGTGTCAAAGACGTAAGTCTTGCGAATGGCGCCGCCTAGTATGGGGGACGGGAGGGCACGCTGTGAGGGGGCGAGATGCTGATGTTGTTTCAACACATCGCAAAACCTGTAGGGAGAGCCCACTCGCGATTCCTAAAACCTACCCAGCCTCTACGCCAGTTACCCATGGCGAGGGAGCTTGCTCCCGAACTCCATGGCATCAAAAAAAAAAGCCGCCGCCCGAATCCGGGCAACGGCTTCTGAGTGAATGATCAAAACCCTCGCAAAATCCGCGACGCCTTTCGCCACCAAGGTTCATGCTGATTAAATGGATCATCCACCAGCACCGCCGGCATATCCCTTAAGCGAATCCATGGCTCATCCTGCCAATGCAGCATGCAGAGCGACATCTTCGGCCAGTCCAGCACACTCAACGTGGGACGCTCCACCCTATGCGAGAAGCGCTCATCACGCAGCGTGGGCACTACCTGATGCGTGATCCACTCACGCAGCAACCGATACTCGGGGCAGTAGTGATAAATCAGCAACGCATACACGCCCGACTCGCTCAGCATCAGACGTTCTTCGGCCAACCCTTGGATATGCACGAACATCATCCGGCGCTGGTCAGAGTCGAGCTTGCGCGTCATTCGCTCATCAAGGTGCTTGCTCATCAGGCGCCCCAAATCGGATGCGCTGAACCAAGCCTGGTTTTCAACCAGAAGGGCATGCAGATGAATACTGTGGCGAATGAATTGAGTAGGGATCAGCGGCTCAGACATGACAGACCTCCAGAAGCGGCTGTGCATGAGCTGACGAGCGGGTAGGGCTGGTTACCTTCATCTTGAAGGTCAGGTTTGCAGGCATATCCTTTACCTCTGGCTGCTTTCTTAGGGCATTCGTTATGGGTGTCGGGAGCTAAGAAACCCACCAGAGACGGGCCGGACATATTCCCCTTTCGGGTCTTGTATTCGCCCACTCCCGACATAACGGGGATTTTCGCAGGCGTAGAGAAACCGCAGGCGAAAAAAAACCGCTGGCTGTCGGGTGCGGAGGGCCGCTCTGGCTACTGAGTTTCTTAGGCTCCGGCCGAGGGTAGAAGGATCAACCCGCTTCGTCAACCCAAGGCTCGACTACAAAATTCCAGATACAAAGATATCTGGACAAAGGCATTCAGTGGATTATGCTGTTTGTATATACAGTATTTTTTAATGACGCTCCTCCTTTCCTGACCGCCGCAGGTCATCAGCGCAAATGTTAGGAATCCAAAAATTACATTTACTTTGATGGATCAAGGATTAGAATGGTGATCATGCGTCACAGCTTTGACCCAGAGGAACTCGGGCATATGAATCTTTTTGAAACGACATCTTTTGAATCTCAGGGTGAAGTGAGTTCGCGGTCCTATGACTCGACCCATCCAGCTACTGATCTCGCACTGCTCCACAAGCTGTTGGAAATCTACGATCAAGGTCAGCTCGCTGAGATTCTTAACGATGTCAGTCCGACCCACTGGTGTCGTGAAACCATAAATCGCTGGGTCAAAGGCAAGGCGTCACCCAAGCTTTCCCATCTTGAGTTCACTCGCCTAGAAGCTTTATTACCTAAGCGTTTGAACCATAAACCTGCGTTTACATTTATTGATCTTTTTGCTGGGATCGGAGGTATTCGAAAAGGTTTTGAATCCATCGGTGGCGAATGTCTGTTCACGTCTGAGTGGAACAAATACGCAGTTAAAACCTACAAGGCGAATCATTTTTGCGATCCGGTCCGGCATCGTTTCAATCTGGATATTCGCTCGGTTACTCTCTCGGACAAACCTGAGGTGAGTGATGAGGAGGCGTACAGGCATATTGATCGTGAGATTCCTGATCATGATGTCTTGTTAGCAGGTTTTCCATGTCAACCGTTCTCCCTTGCCGGAGTTTCCAAAAAAAATTCCTTGGGGCGTAAACATGGTTTTGAATGTGAAACCCAAGGCACTCTGTTTTTTGATGTGGCTCGGATTATCGCAGCAAAGCGACCTGCTGCGTTTTTGCTTGAAAATGTAAAAAACCTCAAAAGCCACGATAAGGGCAATACTTTCCGAATCATTTGCGAAGCTCTCGATGAGCTGGGCTACGAGGTTGCTGACGTCAATGCACCCAAGGGGGCAGATCCAAAAGTGATCGATGCACGACACTTTCTGCCACAGCATAGAGAGCGAATAGTGTTGGTAGGTTTTCGCCGGGATTTGAATGTCCATCAAGGCTTCACTCTTCGCGATATCAGTAAACTCATACCCAAGCAGCGACCTAGCTTTGGTGATTTGCTCGATAAGGAAGTGGATAGTAAGTACATTTTGACGCCAAAGCTTTGGGACTATCTTTATCGGTATGCTGAGAAGCATCGCGAAAAGGGAAATGGTTTTGGCTTTGGTCTTACGCGTCCGAATGATGTGGCACGTACCCTTTCAGCTAGATATCACAAGGATGGATCAGAAATTCTGGTTGACCGCGGTTTTGTGGAGAAGCTAGATTTCAACGATGAGCTGAATCAGCTAAATCGCCCTCGCCGACTAACTCCTCACGAATGTTCTCGGTTAATGGGTTTCGATAAGCCCGGTGAAAGCTCCTTCATCATCCCTGTTTCCGATACTCAGGCTTACCGTCAATTCGGAAACTCTGTAGCAGTTCCGGTTTTTGAGGCTGTAGCTCTGTTGATGAAAGATCGTATTTTGGCTGCAAAGGAAAAGTCTGCTGACACGGAGCGACCGCAATTGGAGTTTGCGCTTCCTGAGTGAGGATTATCCTCCCATAGCAATCAGTAAACCCAGAGCATCTGCGCTCCCCTATGTCGATCGACATTCTTAGTGCATCAGATAGCTGACATCCAACCTTGAGAATATTGGTTCAAGAGGTATACAAAGGGAGATGGCGGCTATCGATTGCATAGAGGGTCAGATTTTGGTCGATATTGTAGATGTGGCGACACGTTCTCGAATGATGTCTGGAATTCAGAGCAAAAATACCAAACCGGAGATTTTAATCCGTAGAGCCTTGCATTCGCGAGGTTTTCGCTTCCGTTTGCACGCTAAACATCTTCCCGGAAAGCCCGATCTGGTCTTACCCAAATACAAGGCAATTGTGTTTGTGCACGGCTGCTTCTGGCATGGACACACCTGTCGATATTTCAAGATCCCACAAACGCGACCTGATTTTTGGTTGGAAAAAATCGGCAAAAATCAGATGCGAGACCAAGCCCACGAAGCGTCCTTGCTGGCTCTGGGGTGGAGGGTGCTTGTCATTTGGGAGTGTGCTGTGAGGTCAATGAAACGGGAAAAATCCTTTTTATTGATTGACCTCATGGCGGAGTGGCTGATAAACGGTAACGAATATTTACAGATAGATGAAAGCGCATGTTCAACGACCGCATTAGTGACTACTTCGAAGGGGTAGCTGCCAAATATCTGAGCGCCGTGGATGCCGATCCCGGGCGCTCTCATCAGCATGAAATTGGTGGCCTTCCTGCTGCTGGATTTAAGCAGTATCTTGGAACACCTGGGAAGAACGAGGAGTATCGCTTCAAAGCGAAGCAGATTTATTTTTCCGATGAGACGGAAGCTCCTGATGTTAGTGATGGTATGGTTACTTGGTACGACTGTAGAAGAAAACAGCCGCAACGAGGACCAGAATATCGCCTTTATTACAACAGAAGTGCGGTAACTGAGTTGCTTGAGGAGGGCGACTTTCTTCTTGTGGCAAAAATGCGTGACGGTTCACTACTGATGATATTTACACCGGCAGGAAGTACGGTGGAAAGTCAGCTGCGACTGTTGTTTGGGCTTGATCGTGTAAGTGATAGCTTTACTCCGGGAAAGCTAGACTCTATAGAGCTGCTGCTTCCTTTGCGGTTGATGCTAGAAGATCTTGGGATTGAAGTAAGTCGTGTTGAGCGAGGTGACGATGCTTGGCTTGAGCAACTGGTTAATTTGTTTGGTGGTGTAAATTTTCCCACAACATCAGTGTTTTCAGCCTATGCAAGAGAGTCAATAGAAGAACCGGTGAGTCTAGTCGAGTCTCCAGATCAAACTCTTCTGAACTGGATGGATCATGAGGAGAAGCTGTTTCGTATTTATGAACGATATCTGGTCAAGCAGAGATTGCGTTCAGGTTTTGGGGATGATGGTCAGGATGTTGATAGTTTTATTGGTTTTTCGCTTAGTGTTCAGAATAGACGAAAGTCTCGCGTAGGACACGCATTCGAGGGGCACCTCCATGAGCTTTTTGTGCGAAATGGCTTATTGTTCGAGCAGGGGCGGGGGAAGAGTTTTGTAACGGAAAATAACTCCAAACCGGATTTTTTATTTCCGGGGTTTTCAGCTTATCGAGATATTGAGTATCCGGAGAACAAGCTATTTATGTTGGGCGCCAAAACTACCTGTAAAGACAGGTGGAGGCAGGTTTTGAGTGAGGCACATAGGATTGCAGAAAAACACCTTATTACACTGGAGCCTGCAATTAGTGAAGGTCAAACGAGTGAAATGCAGTCGCATGGCTTGCGTTTGGTGATTCCAAGGCCTATTCATTCAACTTACTCTGTTTCACAAAGTAAATGGTTGCTCAGCCTAGAAGAGTTTATTTTGCAGGTCAAGCATAGCCAAAATACTTAACTGATCTTGTCGTTTTTATTTTTGAGCCGAGCTAGGTGAAAAATGATTGATGAATCGCTATGGGATAAACCTTTCTTCAAAGTTTTAAGTAGAAATGAGACGGGTGAAGGTAAGGGGAATCAGTCTGGTTTGGTCATACCTGTAAGTATGAGGCAATATATGCCATTTCTCTTGGGTGAACCAACTATTTTGATGCCAACGATTGGTATGCAGCTGGAAGCTGAGCTTTGTTTAGATGGTGTTGCTCTGGGTGTTGTATCTACTCGCTATCAGATTCAGTCATGGCGAGGAAGTGAGAAGCGTGAGACAAGGGTTACTGGGAAGCTTACTTCGTTGCTTGGAGGTGCTAAAGAAAGCGATCTTTTGATCATAAGTCGAAAGCGAAATAAGGATGACTGTTATCGGTTGGATTTAATTCCAAAGCGCTCAAAAAATTTTCGTTATTTTATGAAGCTCGTTAGTGGGCGGCGATGGGGGGCTTTAGAAAAAAATGATCCTCCAGAGTCTTTCGCCTTGGCGCTTGAGAGCGCTTTACAAGAGGAGGAAGAAAGAGCGGTTCTGGAGTTTTCACTGTTTGACTTCAATAAGAAAAATGTTACCAGTGTGGTGACGAAAAAAGCTCGTGATTATGCTTTCAAGAGGCGCGTCCTCAAGGCTTATGGATGGCGGTGTGCTATTTGCGCGAAAGGGTTTAAGTCTCCAGACGGACAGTATGAGCTGGAGGCTGCGCATATTGTTCCTCATTCAATGTCAGGCGTAGACGATGTAAGGAATGGTTTTTCTTTGTGTCGCTCGCATCATTGGGCTTTTGATAGAGGGCTTTTTGGCATAACTGCCAAGAGAACTGTGTATGTGCCCGATGTAGTAAAGGAAATAACGCAGAACTCTGAACTCTGTCTTAGGCATCAGAAAAAATTGTTCGAGCCTTTGAGTGAGGGTTTGCGGGTTGACGCCAGCGCATTTGCCTGGCACTGGGAAAATATCTTAATCTCTTAATAATTAAACACGGTTCCGGTTCTGCAGAATGCAAAAAACCCCGTTTTCACGGGGTTTTTAGTTGAGCGTCAACTGACAGGTTCAACTTGGGATTGTGTTTCGACATCAATCCCAGCTAAGCGCACCACCCGTCTGATACTCAATCACTCGCGTCTCAAAGAAGTTCTTCTCTTTCTTCAAGTCCATGATCTCGCTCATCCAAGGGAACGGGTTGGTCGTGCCTGGATACTCTTCCTTCAACCCAATCTGCGACAGACGACGGTTAGCAATGAACTTCAGATAGTCTTCCATCATCGCCGCGTTCATGCCCAACACGCCGCGAGGCATGGTGTCGCGGGCGTATTCGATCTCCAACTGAGTCCCTTGCAGGATCATCTGGGTCGCTTCTTCCTTCATTTCGGCATCCCACAGGTGTGGGTTTTCGATTTTGATCTGGTTGATCACGTCGATGCCGAAGTTCAGGTGCATGGACTCGTCGCGCAGGATGTACTGGAACTGCTCGGCGACGCCGGTCATCTTGTTGCGACGGCCCATGGAGAGGATCTGGGTGAAGCCGCAATAGAAGAAGATGCCTTCCAGGACGCAGTAGTAGGCGATCAGGTTGCGCAGCAACTCTTTGTCGGTTTCCGGGGTGCCGGTTTCGAACTTCGGATCGGAGATCGAACGGGTGTACTTCAGGCCCCAGGCGGCTTTCTTCGCGACCGATGGGATCTCGTGGTACATGTTGAAGATTTCGCCTTCATCCATGGCCAGCGATTCGATGCAGTACTGGTAGGCGTGGGTGTGGATCGCCTCTTCGAACGCCTGGCGCAGGATGTACTGGCGGCATTCCGGGTTGGTGATCAGGCGGTATACGGCCAGGACCAGGTTGTTGGCGACCAGGGAGTCGGCGGTGGAGAAGAAGCCCAGGTTGCGCATTACGATGCGGCGCTCGTCGTCGGTCAGGCCTTCCGGGTTTTTCCAGAGGGCGATGTCGGCGGTCATGTTGACTTCTTGCGGCATCCAGTGGTTTGCGCAACCGTCCAGGTACTTCTGCCAGGCCCAGTCGTATTTGAATGGCACGAGCTGGTTGAGGTCGGCGCGGCAGTTGATCATGCGCTTTTCATCGACGGCGACACGGGCAGAGGCGCCTTCGAGTTCGGCGAGGCCTTCGGCGACGTCGAGTTTGTCGAGGGCGGCCTTGGCGCGAATGATCGCGGCCGAGTCGCTGGCCGTCACGGCGCGGGCTTCGAGCGCGGCGGCGCCGCCAGCGCTGTCGAGGCGGTCCATGTTGGCTTCAGAAGCGTGGCCGGCATTGGCGCCTTTTACAGCGACTTCGCCGTCTTCTTTGTCGAATTCGTCCCAGCTCAGCATGACGTGTCGTCTCCTGCGTGAGGGCCAGAAGCCTGGTGAAGGCCTGCTGGCGGCGGTGGATCTTGGAAAATCGTTTCTTGCAGCTGACGCAGGCAATAAACAGAAAAATGTACGGGTCATGCTGAAGCGGCTGTGAACGCGAAGAGGCGATGGGCCTTTGCGTGGGCTTCAGGCTGGCTTGATCCCCTGTAAGGGAATATTGCAGGCCCGTATAAGGCGGCATTATAAGGACTTTTTTGCCTACGTGGTGCGGCGAAATCGCCCACGGAGGGCGCGGTGGGGGGCGTATCCGCGTTGGAGCGAGAGTTTACAAGGCTTTGGCGGTTACAGATTTTTTTTGCATGAATCGGATGAGGTGATTTTTTGATCAAAAAACAACCGGTTTTTGCGAATTTACACTACATGTTGTGTTTGTGGAGGGTTTTCATTGGTTCCAGACACAACCAGGCCCGACCGGAGTCGGGCCATGGAAACTGCCAATAATGATCAATCGGTATGGGCCGAGCCGGAGCGGTCGCTGCCATCGGCGGCGACGGTCCTCGGATCGGTAGGGGCGTGGTGGTCGGTATCGACCGTGGCGGCGTTGGTGAGGTCGTGACGGTTCATTGCGGCGGCGGAACCGGTGCGATCGAAGCCGTCGGCGGCGAAGCTATTGGCGGCCAGTACGGACAGGGCCAAGGCGCAGAAGAGTTTGTATTTCAAAGTGGATGACTCCTGGTTCGTTCAAGTTGGTTAGCCGTTGGAGCAACCATTGCCCATGACGCTGTAGCGCAGGATGTGCCGTTGGCCTTTGGAGTCTTCGTATTCCATCTTTGCCGGGACCACTTCGCAGACGTTCGGGACGGTGCTCATGAAAATGACTTTGGCGATGTCCAGATGGGTGGAATAGGTGTACTCCTCAATGGCAGGTTTTTGCTGAGCGACATCGGTCGGGGCCTCGTCTGCCATCGCCGTTGCGCAGAGGCTGCCGAGGACCAGAACCCATAAAGCTTTCATCTGATTTCACCTTTTTTGAGGTCGAGTGGGGTCACGCAACCTTTTTGGGGTTGCGTGTGGAGCAGGTTTGGGAAGTTTGATTAACGGCCTTCGTGGGGGCTGTGTTGCGTCAATCGTATTTGCCGGTTGGCGAGGTGGATTCTAGGGAGTGGGGGTGGATGCAAACAGACCGGGTTTTGATAAAGACTTTTGGTTGATTTGGTAATAATCGCCAGGAGTCGAAGACTTCCTGTTGGATCTGTTTTGGATTGGCTGGCGTCATCGCGAGCAGGCTCGCTCCCACGGGGGATCTATGTTGGTGACAAAAACAGGTATTCACTGAAATTCAGGTGTGGATGGGTCTTGCACGTTTGTACCGACATTTTGTAGGGACTTGTTACTACCATCGTCGAATGGTTCTATAGGCCCGCCCCGGGCTACAACGGGACCATACAAAAACAACTATGTCACCGAGGTAAGAAACATGAGTGCGGCTTCTCTGTATCCCGTTCGTCCCGAGGTAGCAGCCAATACGCTGACTGACGAGGCGACCTACAAGGCCATGTACCAGCAGTCGGTGGTCAACCCGGATGGTTTCTGGCGCGAACAGGCCAAGCGCCTCGACTGGATCAAGCCGTTCACCACGGTGAAGCAGACCTCCTTCGACGATCACCATGTCGATATCAAGTGGTTTGCCGACGGCACCTTGAACGTTTCCTACAATTGCCTCGACCGTCACCTGGCCGAGCGTGGCGATCAGGTTGCGATTATCTGGGAGGGCGATGACCCTGCCGAGAGTCGCAAGATCACTTACCGTGAACTGCACGAAGAAGTCTGCAAGTTCGCCAACGCTCTGCGCGGCCAGGACGTGCATCGCGGCGACGTGGTGACCATCTACATGCCGATGATCCCAGAGGCTGTGGTCGCCATGCTGGCCTGTGCCCGGATCGGCGCGATTCACTCGGTGGTGTTCGGTGGTTTCTCCCCTGAAGCACTGGCCGGTCGCATCATCGACTGCAAATCCAAAGTGGTGATCACCGCCGACGAAGGCGTTCGCGCCGGCAAGAAGATCCCGCTCAAGGCCAACGTCGACGACGCGCTGACCAACCCGGAAACCAGCAGCATCCAGAAAGTCATCGTGTGCAAGCGCACCGCGGGCAACATCAAGTGGAACCAGCACCGCGACATCTGGTACGAAGACCTGATGAAAGTCGCCGGTACCGTTTGCGCGCCAAAGGAAATGGGCGCTGAAGAAGCGCTGTTCATCCTCTACACCTCCGGTTCCACCGGCAAGCCCAAGGGCGTGCAGCACACCACGGCGGGCTACCTGCTGTATGCGGCCCTGACCCATGAGCGCGTATTCGACTACAAGCCGGGCGAGGTCTACTGGTGCACCGCCGACGTCGGCTGGGTCACCGGCCACAGCTACATCGTCTACGGCCCGCTGGCGAACGGCGCGACCACGCTGCTGTTCGAAGGCGTGCCGAACTATCCGGACATCACCCGGGTGGCCCAGGTCATCGACAAGCACAAGGTCAATATCCTTTACACCGCGCCTACCGCCATCCGCGCGATGATGGCCTCGGGCACCGCCGCCGTCGAAGGCGCCGATGGCAGCAGTCTGCGCCTGCTGGGGTCGGTGGGTGAGCCGATCAACCCGGAAGCCTGGGACTGGTACTACAAGAACGTCGGCAAGGAACGTTGCCCGATCGTCGACACCTGGTGGCAGACCGAAACCGGTGGCGTGCTGATCAGCCCGCTGCCAGGTGCCACGGCGTTGAAGCCGGGTTCGGCCACGCGTCCGTTCTTCGGCGTGGTGCCGGCACTGGTGGATAACCTCGGCAACCTGATCGAAGGTGCAGCCGAAGGTAACCTGGTGATCCTCGATTCGTGGCCAGGCCAGGCGCGGACGCTGTACGGCGACCATGACCGTTTCGTCGACACCTACTTCAAGACCTTCAGCGGCATGTATTTCACCGGTGACGGTGCGCGTCGCGATGCCGATGGTTACTACTGGATCACCGGCCGCGTGGATGACGTGCTCAACGTGTCCGGCCACCGCATGGGTACCGCCGAGATCGAAAGTGCCATGGTCGCCCACCCGAAAGTCGCCGAAGCGGCGGTGGTCGGTGTGCCGCACGACATCAAGGGGCAGGGCATCTATGTCTATGTCACCCTCAATGCCGGCGAAGAAACCAGCGAAGCCCTGCGCCTGGAACTGAAGAACTGGGTGCGCAAGGAGATCGGTCCGATTGCATCGCCGGATGTCATCCAGTGGGCACCCGGTTTGCCGAAGACCCGCTCCGGCAAGATCATGCGCCGCATCCTGCGCAAGATCGCCACGGCGGAATATGACGGGTTGGGTGATATCTCCACGTTGGCCGATCCGGGTGTGGTGGCGCATTTGATCGAGACGCACAAGACCATGAACGTCGCCTGACGACGGTTTGTGATCCCTGAAAGCCCCGCCCGGTAATTGCCCGGCGGGGCTTTTTCTTGGGAGCTGACTGATCGTTCCCACGCTCCGCGTGGGAATGCAGCCATGGACGCTCTGCGTCCCTGGGAGCCGAACGCGGAGCGTCCGTAGAGGCATTCCCACGCGGAGCGTGGGAACGATCAGTGTGGAAAGGTCTGCGAATAAATATCGACGTTCCGCGTCAGCTCTTTCGAAGCGTTACCGATGTTTCTAAATGTGTAACCAAAGGCACCCTACCGAGGCGATGGGAAACGCCAGGCCCCGTTTCAGAGCGTCCGCAGCTTCTCGTTAAAATAAGCCGACACGCTGTGCTTGCCGGATTAGAAGGGTTTGCGAATAATGGGCCCGTAATTTGCAATGTGTATTGGTTTCCTTTCTTTTGTCCTTGCATGAATTTGCCAGGCTGTCAATGTGCTCGAACTGCTTTCTCGGTGCTTCTGTAATTTGTTGTCGCATTGAAGAAATATCGGCTTCGGGCCTGTCGTTAGAATGCCGATCACTCGCTCGTCGTGGCCTGCGTTGATAAAAACGCCCGATTCCTAGGACGCAGCACCTACGTTTGTTTCACCCATTCGCATATTGGGCTGTTGCTCACTCTGCCGTTTTGCCCTTTACCGATGGAGTCCCAAGATGAAGAAACTTGTGCTGCTTGGCGCCCTGGCACTGTCCGTGCTGTCCCTGCCGACATTCGCCGATCAAAAGCCCCTGAAGATCGGTATCGAAGCGGCTTACCCTCCGTTTGCCTCCAAAGCCCCGGATGGCAGCATCGTCGGTTTCGACTACGACATCGGCAACGCGTTGTGCGAAGAGATGAAGGTCAAGTGCGTGTGGGTCGAGCAGGAGTTCGACGGTCTGATCCCGGCACTCAAGGTGCGCAAGATCGATGCGATCCTGTCCTCCATGTCGATCACTGAAGATCGCAAGAAGTCCGTGGACTTCACCAACAAGTACTACAACACCCCGGCCCGTCTGGTAATGAAGGCCGGCACCCAGGTCAGCGATGGCTTGACCGAGCTCAAGGGCAAGAACATCGGCGTGCAGCGCGGTTCGATCCACGAGCGTTTTGCCCGTGAAGTCCTCGCCCCGCTGGGTGCCGAGATCAAGCCATACGGTTCGCAGAACGAAATCTACCTGGACGTTTCCGCTGGTCGTCTCGACGGCACCCTGGCAGACGCTACCTTGCTGGATGACGGTTTCCTGAAGACCGATGCCGGCAAAGGCTTCGCATTCGTGGGGCCGGCCTTCACCGACGTCAAATACTTCGGTGACGGCGTAGGGATCGCAGTTCGTAAGGGCGATGCCCTGAAAGACAAGATCAATGGCGCCATCGCTGCTATTCGCGAGAACGGCAAGTACAAGCAAATCCAGGATAAATACTTCGCCTTCGACATCTACGGCAAGTAACACCGTCCCGCTACTCGTGCGAAATGGCGCAAGCAACAGGCTCCCTGCGGTTTGCGCCATTTTTTCATCCCACTTTCGAGGACCTGAATCATGTTGAAAGGCTACGGGGCTGTCATCCTCGATGGCGCATGGTTGACGCTTCAGCTCGCCTTGTCGTCCATGGCCCTGGCCATTGTCCTGGGACTGATCGGTGTCGCGTTGCGCCTCTCGCCGGTGCGCTGGCTGGCGTGGCTGGGTGACCTGTATTCCACGGTCATTCGCGGTATTCCTGACCTGGTGCTGATCCTGCTGATTTTCTACGGCGGCCAGGACCTGCTCAATCGCGTGGCACCGATACTCGGTTATGACGACTACATCGACCTCAATCCGCTGGCGGCGGGTATTGGCACCCTGGGCTTTATCTTTGGTGCCTACCTGTCGGAAACCTTTCGCGGCGCGTTCATGGCGATCCCCAAGGGGCAGGCCGAGGCGGGCATGGCGTATGGCATGAGCGGGTTCCAGGTGTTCTTCCGGGTGCTGGTGCCACAGATGATTCGCCTGGCGATTCCGGGCTTCACCAACAACTGGCTGGTGTTGACCAAGGCGACCGCGCTGATTTCGGTGGTGGGCCTGCAAGACATGATGTTCAAGGCCAAGCAGGCGGCAGATGCCACCCGTGAGCCGTTCACCTTCTTCCTGGCAGTGGCGGCGATGTACCTGGTGATCACCAGCGTCTCGTTGCTGGCATTGCGTCACCTTGAGAAGCGCTACTCGGTAGGCGTAAGGGCGGCTGATCTATGATCTTCGACTACAACGTCATCTATGAAGCCTTGCCGCTGTACTTCGGCGGTCTGCTGACCACCTTGAAGTTGCTGGCACTGTCGCTGTTCTTCGGTCTGCTGGCGGCGCTGCCCCTGGGGCTGATGCGGGTGTCCAGGCAGCCGGTCGTGAACATGACGGCCTGGCTCTACACATACGTGATTCGCGGCACGCCGATGCTGGTGCAATTGTTCCTGATCTACTACGGGTTGGCGCAATTCGAGGCCGTGCGCGAGAGCTTTCTCTGGCCGTGGCTGTCCAGCGCGACGTTCTGTGCGTGTCTCGCCTTCGCCATCAATACCAGTGCCTACACCGCTGAAATCATCGCCGGTAGCCTGCGGGCCACGCCCAATGGCGAAATCGAGGCGGCCAAGGCCATGGGCATGTCGCGCTTTACGCTGTATCGCCGGATCCTGCTGCCGTCGGCCCTGCGCCGGGCGCTGCCGCAATACAGCAACGAAGTGATCATGATGCTGCAGACCACCAGCCTGGCCTCCATCGTGACCCTGATTGACATCACCGGTGCCGCGCGCACGGTGAACGCCCAGTATTACCTGCCGTTCGAGGCTTACATCACGGCCGGCGTGTTCTATTTGTGCCTGACCTTCATCCTGGTGCGCCTGTTCAAGCTGGCCGAGCGTCGCTGGCTGAGTTACCTGGCCCCGCGCAAGCACTGATAACGCATCGACCCGATCGACTGCCCAACGACTGACGTTTTGTGAGAACCGACCGCATGTACAAGCTCGAAGTCCAAGACCTGCATAAACGCTATGGCAGTCACGAAGTGCTCAAGGGTGTGTCCCTGAAGGCCGCCGCCGGTGATGTGATCAGCATCATCGGCTCCAGTGGCTCTGGCAAAAGTACCTTCCTGCGTTGCATCAACCTGCTTGAGCAACCCCATGCCGGCAAGATTCTGCTCAACAACGAAGAGCTGAAACTGGTGGCCAACAAGGATGGTGCGTTGAAGGCGGCGGACCCCAAGCAACTGCAGCGCATGCGTTCGCGGCTGGCAATGGTGTTCCAGCACTTCAACCTGTGGTCCCACATGACCGCGCTGGAAAACATCATGGAAGCGCCGGTGCATGTCCTGGGCGTCTCCAAGGCCGAGGCTCGCGAAAAGGCCGAGCATTATCTGAACAAAGTGGGCGTGGCCCATCGCAAGGACGCTTATCCGGGCCACATGTCGGGCGGCGAACAGCAGCGCGTGGCGATTGCCCGGGCGCTGGCGATGGAGCCGGAAGTCATGTTGTTCGACGAACCGACGTCAGCCCTCGACCCGGAGCTGGTGGGCGATGTGCTCAAGGTGATGCAAGCCCTGGCCCTGGAAGGCCGGACCATGGTGGTGGTGACCCACGAGATGGGCTTTGCCCGCGAGGTGTCGAACCAATTGGTGTTCCTGCACAAAGGCATTGTCGAAGAAAGCGGCAATCCGCGTGAAGTGCTGGTCAATCCGCAATCGGAGCGCCTGCAACAATTTCTTTCGGGCAGCCTCAAGTAATTGCTCCCGTTACGCACCTGATTTGGGTCATGCTGCGCATCACGTGCCAGATGGTCTAATTTGGTTGCAGCCGCTTTTGGCTTTAACACTGTTTTCGTTTCGGATCGCCCGCCATGACTGCCCATCGAATTGGTTTCCTGATTTGGCCCAGCACTAAAGCCTTGACGCTGGCGCTGGCTGAGGAGGCCTTGCGTGTCGCTCAGCGGGTGCATCCAGAAGTGGTCTACGAGCTGTCGTTCTTGCAGGCCGAGCCTGCGGGTGAGAGCGCCTGGCAACTACCTGGCGAACCCTGGGCGGGCAAGCTCGAAGGCCTCCAGAAGCTTTTCCTGCTGGCCGATGAGCCGCCGGCTGCGCTGGCCTCCAACCTGAGTAGCGCACTCAAGCAACTGGTGCGTGCCGGTTGTGTGATCGGTGGCTTGTCGGCCGGGGTCTATCCCCTGGCTCAATTGGGCTTGCTCGACGGTTATCGTGCCGCCGTGCACTGGCGCTGGCAGGACGATTTCTCCGAGCGTTTTCCCAAGGTCATCGCTACCAGCCACTTGTTCGACTGGGATCGCGACCGCCTGACGGCCTGCGGTGGTATGTCGGTGCTCGATCTGCTGCTGGCGGTGCTGTCGCGCGATCACGGCGCGGAACTGGCCGGGGCGGTGTCGGAAGAGCTGGTGGTCGAGCGCATCCGTGAAGGTGGCGAGCGCCAGCGCATCCCATTGCAGAATCGCCTTGGCTCCAGCCATCCGAAGCTCACCCAGGCGGTGCTGCTGATGGAGGCCAACATCGAAGAGCCGCTGACCACCGACGAAATTGCCCAGCACGTGTGTGTGTCCCGCCGGCAACTGGAGCGGATCTTCAAGCAATACCTCAATCGTGTGCCGAGCCAGTATTACCTGGAACTGCGCCTGAACAAGGCCCGGCAGATGCTGATGCAGACCAGCAAATCCATCATCCAGATCGGCTTGTCCTGTGGTTTCTCCTCAGGGCCGCACTTCTCCAGCGCCTACCGCAACTTCTTCGGCGCCACGCCGCGGGAAGATCGCAACCAGCGACGCAGCAGCAGTCCGTTCGAGTTGTCGTCGGTGCCGGCCGAGCGCGGTTAGGCAGCTCCCGCCGGAGGGCAGGGGGGCGCAAAAATAGGGCGGTCTACGCAAAACACCTGTGGGAGCGAGCCTGCTCGCGATGGCGTCGGTTCAGTTGGCATCGATGTCGACTGACATTGCGCTATCGCGAGCAGGCTCGCTCCCACAGGTGATCTGTGTCTGGCAATGGAAATGTGGACGTCGACGCCTAAAGTCCCCCGACAACGTTTAAACTGCGCCTTTGCGACGCTATTTGTCGCATTGCCATAAACCCAATGAAAACGGGGGTTGGCGCTATAAGAAGTTGTCGCTTGGCGGCAAGGCCGGGCTGAAAACTGTCCTTACAATCCTCACCAAGCTCGCCATTTCCAGGCGAGTGTTTCTCTTCAGGAGACTCCGATGTCCGTTGAGCAAGCCGCGGTACAACGCGCCGATTTCGACCAGGTAATGGTCCCCAACTATGCGCCTGCTGCCTTCATTCCCGTGCGTGGCGCCGGTTCCCGCGTGTGGGACCAGTCCGGCCGCGAGTTGATCGATTTCGCCGGTGGTATTGCAGTCAACGTATTGGGCCACGCTCACCCGGCGCTGGTTGCCGCGCTCACTGAACAGGCCCACAAGCTGTGGCATGTCTCCAACGTATTCACCAACGAACCGGCCCTGCGCCTGGCCCATAAACTGGTCAACGCGACATTCGCCGAGCGTGCGTTCTTCTGCAACTCCGGCGCCGAAGCCAACGAGGCCGCCTTCAAGCTGGCCCGTCGTGTTGCGTTCGATCGTTTCGGCACTGAAAAGTACGAAATCATCGCCGCCCTCAACAGCTTCCACGGCCGTACGCTGTTTACCGTCAACGTCGGCGGGCAGTCGAAATATTCCGATGGCTTCGGTCCCAAGATCACCGGCATCACCCACGTGCCCTATAACGACCTGGCAGCCTTGAAAGCGGCCATTTCGGACAAGACCTGCGCCGTGGTGCTGGAGCCGATCCAGGGTGAAGGCGGCGTGCTGCCGGCCGAGCAAGCCTACCTGCAAGGCGCCCGCGACCTGTGCGATGCGCACAATGCGCTGCTGGTGTTCGACGAAGTGCAGACCGGCATGGGCCGCAGCGGCCATCTGTTCGCCTACATGCATTACGGCGTGGTCCCGGACATCCTCACCAGCGCCAAGAGCCTGGGCGGTGGTTTCCCGATCGCGGCGATGCTCACCACCGAAGCGCTGGCCAAGCATCTGGTCGTCGGTACCCACGGCACCACTTACGGCGGCAACCCGCTGGCGTGCGCGGTGGCTGAAGCGGTGATCGATATAGTCAATACCCCTGAGGTGCTCAACGGCGTCAAGGCCAAGCATCACAAGTTCAAGGCCCGCCTGGAGCAGATCGGCGAGAAGTACGGCCTGTTCACCCAGGTACGCGGTCTGGGCCTGTTGATCGGCTGCGTGCTGAACGACGCCTGGAAAGGCAAGGCCAAGGACATCTTCAATGCCGCCGAACAGGAAGGCCTGATGATCCTGCAAGCCGGCCCCGACGTGATTCGTTTCGCCCCGAGCCTGGTGGTGGAAGATGCCGACATCGATGCCGGCCTGGATCGTTTCGAGAAGGCTGTGGCGAAGCTGACCCAAGCCTGATCCCGAAAACCGGCTCCATGGGGAGCCAGGTTCCAGTGGGAGCTGAGCTTGCTCGCGATGGGATCGCCTCGTTGTGACAGGTGAAGCCCAGTGTCTGCATCGCGAGCAAGCTTTGCTCCCACATGAAGCCGTTTTTTTCTTTGTGTCGGCCTTTGGTCGAACCCTTTATTTCAAGTTAAGGAGTGACACCATGCTGGTGATGCGCCCCGCGCAAATGGCGGATCTGGGCGAAGTACAGCGTCTGGCTGCGGACAGTCCGATCGGTGTCACTTCCTTGCCGGATGACGTGGAACGCTTGAGCGACAAGATCGCCGCGAGCGAAGCCTCGTTTGCCGCCGAAGTCAGTTTCAACGGTGAAGAAAGCTATTTCTTCGTCCTTGAAGACACGGCCACCGGCAAGCTGGTGGGCTGTTCGGCCATCGTTGCGTCGGCCGGTTATTCCGAGCCGTTCTACAGCTTTCGCAACGAGACGTTCGTCCATGCCTCCCGTGAGCTGAAGATCCACAACAAGATCCATGTGCTCTCCCAGTGCCACGACCTGACCGGCAATAGCCTGCTGACCAGTTTCTATGTGGTCCGGGACCTGGTGGGGACGCCTTGGGCGGAACTCAATTCCCGCGGGCGCCTGCTGTTCGTCGCCAGTCATCCGGAGCGGTTCGCCGATTCGGTGGTGACCGAGATCGTCGGCTACAGCGATGAAAATGGCGATTCGCCGTTCTGGGACGCCATCGGTCGCAACTTCTTCGACCTCAACTACGCCGCCGCCGAGCGCCTGTGCGGGCTGAAAAGCCGTACCTTCCTCGCCGAGCTGATGCCGCATTACCCGATCTACGTGCCACTGCTGCCGGACTCCGCCCAGGAAGCCATGGGGCAGGTCCATCCGCGTGCGCAGATTACCTTCGACATCCTGATGCGCGAAGGCTTCGAGACTGATCATTACATCGACATCTTCGACGGCGGCCCGACCCTGCATGCCCGCGTCTCGGGGATTCGCTCGATTGCCCAGAGCCGTGTGGTGCCGGTCAAGCTCGGTGAGCCGGTCAAGGGCGCCGGCCGGCAATACCTGGTGGCCAATGCCCAGTTGCAGGATTACCGCGCCGTGTTGCTCGAGCTCGATTACGCGCCGGGTAAACCGGTGACCCTGGACATGGAAGCAGCCGAGGCCCTGGGCGTCGGCGAAGGCTCCAGCGTGCGCCTGGTGGCGGTTTAAGTCTGAGTTTCGCGGGTGGCATGAGCGGCCCGTCTGAGGAGATAGCATGATCGTTCGTCCCGTACGCAGCAGCGATTTACCCGCTCTGATCGCCCTGGCCCGCAGCACTGGCACCGGCCTGACCACTTTGCCGGCCAACGAGGAGCGCCTGGCCCATAGGGTCGGTTGGGCCGAGAAGACCTTTCGCGGCGAAGCCGGGCGTGGTGATGCGGACTACCTGTTCGTGCTCGAAAACGATGACGGCCAAGTGGTGGGCATCTCCGCCATCGCTGGCGCTGTGGGCCTGCGTGAGCCCTGGTACAACTTCCGTGTCGGCCTGACGGTGAGTGCTTCTCAGGAGCTGAACATCTACCGGGAAATCCCGACGCTGTTCCTGGCCAACGACCTGACCGGCAATTCCGAGCTGTGCTCGCTGTTCCTCCATGCCGATTACCGCAACGGCCTCAACGGCCGCATGCTGGCCAAGGCGCGGTTGCTGTTCATTGCCGAGTACCCGCAGCTGTTCGGCAACAAGATCATCGCCGAGATGCGCGGCATGTCCGATGACACCGGCCGTTCGCCTTTCTGGGAAAGCCTTGGCCGGCATTTCTTCAAGATGGAATTCAGCCAGGCCGACTACTTGACCGGGGTCGGCAACAAGGCGTTCATCGCTGAACTGATGCCCAAGTTTCCGCTGTATACCTGTTTCCTGTCCGAGGATGCCCGCGCCGTGATTGGCCAGGTGCATCCAGACACCGAACCGGCCTTGTCGATGCTCAAGAGCGAAGGGTTCAACTATCAAGGCTACGTCGACATTTTCGATGCCGGCCCGGCCGTGGAATGCGAAACCGCCAAGATTCGTGCTGTCCGTGACAGCCAGGCCCTGGTGCTGGCCATCGGTACGCCGGGCGACGACGCCACGCCATTCCTCATCCATAACCGCAAATGCCTGGATTGTCGCATCACGGCGGCACCGGCGCGCTTCGCCTCGGGCACCCTGGTGGTCGATCCGCTGACCGCCAAACGTCTTCAACTCAATGCCGGCGATCAAGTGCGCGCCGTTGCGTTGTCTGCTGCTCGGGAGTCGAAATAATGAACTCGCTGTATATCGCGGGAAGCTGGCTGGAAGGCCAGGGCGACATGTTTGAGTCCCTGAACCCGGTGACCCAGCAAGTGCTGTGGTCGGGCAAGGGTGCCACGGCTGCGCAAGTCGAGTCGGCGGTGCAGGCTGCGCGCCAGGCGTTCCCGGACTGGGCCCGGCGTTCCCTGGATGAACGCATTCAGGTGCTGGAAGCTTTTGCCTCGACGCTGAAAAGCCATGCTGAAGAGCTGGCCCACTGCATCGGTGAGGAAACCGGCAAGCCACTGTGGGAAGCGGCCACCGAAGTCACCAGCATGATCAACAAGGTCGCCATCTCGGTGCAGAGCTACCGTGAGCGGACCGGCGAGAAGAGCGGCCCCCTGGGCGACGCCACTGCTGTGCTGCGGCATAAGCCCCACGGTGTGGTGGCGGTATTCGGTCCTTACAACTTCCCTGGCCACTTGCCCAACGGCCACATCGTGCCGGCGCTGCTGGCGGGTAACAGCGTGCTGTTCAAACCGAGCGAGCTGACCCCGAAAGTCGCCGAATTGACGGTCAAGTGCTGGGTCGAAGCCGGATTGCCGGCGGGTGTGCTGAACCTGTTGCAAGGCGCCCGGGAAACCGGCATCGCCCTGGCGGCGAATCCGGGCATCGACGGGCTGTTCTTCACCGGCTCCAGCCGCACTGGCAATCTGCTGCACCAACAATTCTCCGGTCGCCCGGACAAGATCCTGGCGCTGGAAATGGGCGGTAACAATCCGCTGGTGGTGGACGAGGTGGCGGACGTCGATGCGGCGGTCTACACCATCATTCAGTCAGCATTCATTTCCGCTGGCCAGCGTTGCACCTGCGCGCGCCGATTGCTGGTGCCGGAAGGGGCGTGGGGGGATGCCCTGCTGGCGCGCCTGGTGGCCGTCAGTTCGACTATCGAAGTCGGAGCGTTCGATCAGCAACCGGCGCCGTTCATGGGCTCGGTGGTTTCCCTGGGCGCGGCGAAAGTCTTGATGGACGCACAGAATCATCTGCTGGGCCTCGGCGCCGTGGCGCTGCTGGCGATGACTCAGCCCCAGCCCCAGGCCGCGTTGCTGACGCCAGGGATTCTCGACGTGACGGCGGTGGCCGAACGTCCTGACGAAGAACTGTTCGGGCCGCTGCTGCAAGTGATCCGCTACGCGGATTTCCCGGCGGCCATCGCCGAGGCCAACAACACCCAATACGGCCTGGCTGCCGGCTTGTTGTCCGACTCCCAGGAGCGCTACCAGCAGTTCTGGCTGCAAAGCCGTGCCGGTATCGTCAACTGGAACAAACAATTGACCGGTGCCGCCAGCAGCGCGCCGTTCGGCGGTGTCGGCGCCTCGGGCAACCATCGCGCCAGTGCCTATTACGCGGCCGACTATTGTGCGTACCCGGTAGCGTCCCTGGAGACACCTGACCTGGTGATGCCAGCCAGTCTCACGCCGGGTGTGCGAATGGTGTAAACCCATCGCGGGCAAGCCTTGCTCCCACAGGTTCCATGCGGTCCCTGGGGGAACTGACCTTGCCCCCACAGGTTTTATGCAACCTCCTGTGGGAGCAAGGCTTGCCCGCGATGGCCGCGCCGCAGTTGCTACTTGATGCCTATAAAAAACAGATCCTCGTGGAGCCTCGCTGATGAAATCCTTTGAAGTCAACTTTGACGGTCTAGTGGGGCCGACCCATAACTACGGCGGGCTCTCGTACGGCAACGTCGCGTCCCAAAGCAACAGCCAGGCATGCTCCAATCCCAAGGAAGCGGCATTGCAGGGCCTGGCGAAAATGAAAGCGCTGATGGACATGGGCTTCCAGCAAGGTGTGCTGGCACCACAGGAGCGCCCTGACGTGGCAGCCCTGCGCCGGTTGGGTTTTGCCGGCAGCGACGCCGAGGTCATCCAGCAGGCCGCGAAAGAAGCGATGCCGCTGCTGGTCGCCAGTTGCTCGGCCTCCAGCATGTGGGTGGCGAACGCCGCCACCGTCAGCCCGAGCGCCGACACCGCTGATGGCCGTGTGCATTTCACTGCTGCCAACCTGAACTGCAAATACCATCGCAGCATCGAGCACCCGACCACCAGTCGCGTACTGGGAGCGATGTTTGCCGATCAACAGCACTTTGCCCATCACGCCGCGTTGCCCGCAGTGGCGCAGTTCGGCGACGAAGGGGCGGCCAACCACACCCGTTTCTGCCGGACCTACGGTGAGGCGGGCGTTGAGTTCTTTGTGTTCGGTCGCAGTGCATTCGACACCCGTTACCCGGCACCGCAGAAATATCCGGCACGCCAGACCCTCGAAGCGTCCCGCGCGGTGGCCCGCTTGCATGGCCTGCGGGAAGAGGGCGTGGTGTACGCCCAACAGAATCCGTCGGTGATCGACCAAGGGGTGTTTCATAACGACGTGATCGCGGTCGGCAACGGCGAGGTGTTGTTCTATCACGAGGACGCGTTTCTCGAGACCGACAAGATGCTGGCCGAACTGAGCGGCAAACTCGCCAGGGTCGGTGGGACATTTCAGTCTGTGTGTGTGCCGCGTTCCGCGGTCAGCGTCGATGACGCGGTACGTTCCTACTTGTTCAATAGCCAACTGCTGTCGCGTCCCGACGGCTCGATGCTCTTGATCGTGCCGGAAGAATGCCGCAGCAACCCACGCGTCTGGCAATACCTGCAAGGCCTGACGGGCTCTGGCGGGGTGATTCGCGAAGTGAAGGTCTTCGACCTCAAGCAGAGCATGCAGAACGGTGGTGGCCCGGCTTGCCTGAGGCTGCGCGTGGCGCTCAATGAAACCGAACTGGCGGCCGTCAACCCAGGGGTTATCATGACGGCGCCGCTGTACGATTCGCTGACCCAGTGGGTCGAGCGGCATTACCGCGACCGTATGACCGAAAGCGACCTGGCGGACCCGCAATTGCTGCTCGAATGCCGGTCGGCACTGGATGAACTGACACAAATCCTTAAACTTGGCGCGGTTTATCCTTTCCAGATCAATTGAAAGCGCGCGCGACCTGACTACAGTCAAAGCAGGGCGCGTGGCCTTATCTCCAGACGAGAACGTAAAAACATGAGCGATGCACTGCAGCTGATTCTTGAAGACACCGACGGCACCCAACTGGAAACCTCCTGCACCCGCGTGGCGGTGATGTGGCAGGGCAAGGAGCTGTGGATCCAGCAGGACGGCCGCGGTCAGTTGCTGATCGGCGTGGACGTCGAGGAAGGGGATGAGGAATACGCCAACCTGTTGTTGCGTCCGTTGGCAACCAACCTGGTCAGCCTGCAGCTGGAAATGGAACCGGCCGACCTCGGCGACGACGACCATGTCCATGGCCCGGATTGCGGCCACGACCATTAAGGAAACCGCGCTATGCTCGCCCTCGGCAAACTGCTTGAACTGACCCTCGCCGGCCGTGAACCGGCGGAGAAGACTCAACTGACTGTCGAAGGCGTACGGATGCGCTGGTTGAGCGAGGGCGCGCTGGAGGTCAAGCCGCCCGAAGCCCGGGATAATGGCCTGGACCTGCTGTTGTCGGCGGGGATCCACGGTAACGAAACCGCGCCAATCGAGTTGCTCGACCGCCTGCTGCATGACATCGCCCGTGGGGACGTGAAACCTCGGGCACGCATTCTGTTCCTGTTCGGTAATCCCGAGGCCATCCGTCGCGGTGAGCGTTTCGTCGAACAGGACGTCAACCGGCTGTTCAATGGCCGTCATGAACTGAGCGGTGGCCCGGAGGCGCTGCGGGCGTGCGAGCTGGAGCGGCTGGCCGCCAGCTTCTTCAGTCGGCCTGAACGCAGTCGCTTGCATTACGACCTGCACACGGCCATCCGCGGCTCGAAGATCGAACAGTTCGCCCTGTACCCCTGGAAGGAAGGTCGCCAGCATTCACGTCGTGAACTGGCCCGCCTGCGTGCGGCGGGCATGGAGGCGGTGCTGCTGCAGAACAAGCCGTCCATCGTGTTCAGTGCCTACACCTACGACCAGCTCGACGCCGAATCCTTTACCTTGGAACTGGGCAAGGCCCGGCCGTTCGGGGAGAACGAAGGCGTCAATGTCAGCCTGCTGGAAACCCGCCTGAAGCAGATCATCGAAGGCTGCGAGCCTGAGCTGGACGAAGGGCTGGATGGTCTCCAGCTGTTCAGCGTGGCCCGGGAAGTCATCAAGCACAGCGACAGCTTCCGCCTGAACCTGCCGGCGGACATCGAGAACTTCTCGGAGCTGGGAAAAGGCTATGTGCTGGCCGAAGACATCGCCCAGACCCGTTGGGTGGTCGAAGAAGAGGGCGCGCGGATCATCTTCCCGAATCCCAAGGTGAAGAATGGCTTGCGGGCGGGCATCCTGATTGTGCCGGCGACAGATGAAAACCTGGCCTGAATCCAACGCTGAACCCTTGTGGGAGCGAGCCTGCTCGCGATAGCGGTGTATCAGTCGGCATTGATAGCGGCTGACACTCCGTCATCGCGAGCAGGCTCGCCCCACATCGGGGCGGTGCTTAGACGGCTAAGGCGCGCTGTTCGCTACGACGCAACGCCCGGGTCTTGTGCAAGGTGTCAGCGCAGGTCTTCGCCGCTTCCTGGCCCTTGTGCACGAAATGCTCGAAGAAGAACTTCTGGTGCTCTTCCCCAGCATGGAAGTGATGCGGTGTGAGCACCACCGAGAACACCGGCACCTCGGTTTCCAGCTGCACTTGCATCAGGCCGCTGATCACCGATTGGGCAACGAACTCATGCCGGTAGATGCCGCCATCCACCACCAGGCCGGCGGCGACGATGCCGGCGTAGCGGCCGGATTTGGCCAGCAGCTTGGCGTGCAGCGGGATCTCGAAGGCACCACCGACTTCGAAGAAGTCGATATCACTTTCCTGATAACCCTGGTTGATCATTTCCGCGACGAAGCCGTTACGGCTCTGGTCGACAATTTCCTTGTGCCAGCAGGCCTGGATGAACGCAACGCGTTCGCCCGGATGTTTGATCTTGCTGTCGATAGCAGTGGGTTGCATGTTCTGGTTCCTGTTTGTGTGAAAAACAGGGCGTCATGAATCGAAGGGGAGTCGAGGGTACGCCGCGCAGATAGCCGCAAGCGGTCCTTGGGTGCCGATCCCGTTCTCTCTTCATCCGGACTATGACCGTCGGCCCCGGGATCACACCGGGTCTGCTGACCTTGCCGTCGCACTGCAAAAAAAGCCGTGCATCGCCAAGCGCTCGCGGGCTATGCACTTAGTGCAATTACCGCCGGTGGGGAATTACACCCCGCCCTGAGAACGTTTTTGCCGCTACGCTGTGTGGCGGCGCAGGATTTTTAACACATAACCCCCTGTGGGAGCGAGCGGTGGGAGCAAAGCTTGCTCCCACCGCACACAAGGGTTTTGTTGTCCTTTCCTTCGATCAGTCTTGATTATTCATCGCCGTGACCGCAGTAATTGCCATTCGAAAGGGAATTCCCCTACACCCACACCCGAGGCCAGATTCATGAGCGTTATAGACCTTCGCAGCGATACGGTCACTCAACCTTCCGCCGCCATGCTGGATGCCATGGCCGGCGCGCCGACAGGCGACGATGTGTATGGCGAGGACCCGACTGTCAATCGCCTCGAAGCTGAACTCGCCGGGCGCCTGGGGTTCGCGGCGGGGCTGTTCGTGCCCAGTGGCACCATGAGCAACCTGCTGGGATTGATGGCTCACTGCGAGCGTGGCGATGAGTACATCGTCGGGCAGCAGGCCCACACCTACAAATACGAAGGTGGCGGCGCGGCGGTGCTCGGTTCGATCCAGCCCCAGCCGCTTGAGGTGCAGCCTGACGGCTCCCTGGACATGGCGCATGTCGCAGCGGCGATCAAGCCGGACGATTTCCATTTTGCCCGCACCCGTTTGCTGGCGCTGGAAAACACCATGCAGGGCAAGGTGCTGCCGCTGGAGTATCTGGCCCAGGCCCGGCGTTTCACCCGGGAACACGGTCTGGCACTGCACCTGGATGGCGCGCGGTTGTATAACGCAGCGGTCAAGCTCAACGTCGACGCGCGGGAGATCACGCAGCATTTCGATTCGGTGTCGGTGTGCCTGTCCAAAGGCTTGGGCGCGCCGGTCGGTTCGGTCCTGTGCGGCAGCGTCGGGTTGATCGACAAAGCGCGCCGGCTGCGCAAGATGGTCGGTGGCGGCATGCGCCAGGCCGGAATCCTGGCGGCAGCGGGGCTGTATGCCCTCGAACATCAGGTCCAGCGCCTGGCCGATGACCACGCCAATGCCCGGCGACTTGCCGAAGGTCTGCAGGCGGCGGGTTATGAGGTCGAGCCGGTGCAGACCAACATGGTCTATGTGCAGATGGGTGAACGGGCCGAGGCAATCAAGGCGTTTGCCGCTGAGCGTGGCATCAAGCTGGTTGCTGCACCGCGCCTGCGGATGGTGACCCACCTGGACGTCAGTGCCGCGCAAATCGACCGGGTGATCGCCACTTTCGTCGAATTTTCCGGCAACTGATCGCCCAAGCAGCCCAATTGACAGTTTCTATCGCATAACACGCTGTACCCCAAGCGCAGGGCCGATATAATGCGGCCCTTTGCCGTTGCTTCGTCTGTTGACGTTTTGCACAGGCCTTTGGCCGCAGCCTCCGTGGAAGAACCTAATGAAAAGCGCAGAAATCCGTGAAGCCTTCCTTCGCTTCTTCGAAGAGCAAGGTCACACCCGAGTAGCCTCCAGCTCTTTGATCCCGGGCAATGATCCGACCCTGCTGTTCACCAACGCGGGGATGAACCAGTTCAAGGACTGCTTCCTCGGCCAGGAGAAACGTGCCTACACCCGTGCGGTGAGCAGCCAGAAATGCGTACGTGCCGGCGGCAAGCACAACGACCTGGAAAACGTCGGTTATACAGCTCGTCACCACACGTTCTTCGAAATGCTGGGTAACTTCAGCTTCGGCGACTATTTCAAGCGCGACGCCATCACCTTCGCCTGGACCTTCCTGACCTCCGACAAGTGGCTGAATCTGCCCAAGGAGAAACTCTGGGTAACGGTCTACGCCACCGATGACGAAGCCTATGACATCTGGACCAAAGAGGTCGGTGTCCCGGCCGAGCGCATGGTGCGCATCGGCGACAACAAAGGCGCGCCTTACGCCTCCGACAACTTCTGGACCATGGGCGACACTGGCCCGTGCGGCCCTTGCACCGAGATCTTCTACGATCACGGCGCCGACATCTGGGGCGGCCCACCCGGCTCGCCGGAAGAGGACGGCGACCGTTACATCGAGATCTGGAACAACGTTTTCATGCAATTCAACCGCACCGCCGACGGCGTGTTGCATCCGCTGCCGGCGCCGTCGGTCGATACCGGCATGGGCCTGGAGCGGATCAGTGCGGTGCTGCAGCACGTTCACTCCAACTACGAAATCGACCTGTTCCAGAGTCTGCTGGACGCCTCGGCCAAGGCCATCGGTTGCACCAATGACAACCAGGCTTCGCTGAAAGTGGTGGCCGACCATATCCGTTCCTGCGGCTTCCTGATTGCCGACGGTGTGCTGCCGTCCAATGAAGGCCGTGGCTACGTGCTACGCCGGATCATTCGTCGTGCCTGCCGTCACGGCAACAAGCTGGGCGCCAAGGGCAGCTTCTTCTATCAGATCGTCGCGGCCCTGGCGGCCGAGATGGGCGACGCCTTCCCGGAACTGAAAGCCCAGCAGGCGCATATCGAGCGCGTGCTCAAGGCCGAAGAAGAGCAATTCGCCAAGACCCTGGAACAGGGTCTGAAGATCCTCGAGCAGGACCTGGCCGAACTCAAGGGCAACGTGGTACCGGGTGACGTGGTGTTCAAGCTGTACGACACCTACGGTTTTCCGATGGACCTGACCGGCGACATCGCCCGCGAACGCAACCTGACCCTCGACGAAGAAGGGTTCGAGCGTGAGATGGAAGCCCAGCGGGTGCGTGCGCGCTCCGCCAGCGCCTTCGGCATGGACTACAACAGCCTGGTCAAGGTTGACGTGGCCACCGAGTTCACCGGTTATGCCGGCACCACCGGCTCGGCAAAGATCGTGGCTATCTATAAGGACGGTCAATCGGTCGACATCCTGAGCGAAGGCCAGGAAGGCGTGATTGTGCTCGACACGACCCCTTTCTACGCCGAGTCCGGCGGTCAGATCGGCGACAGCGGTTACCTGCAGGCTGGCAGCTCGCGCTTCGACGTGCGCGACACCACCAAGACCGGCGGTGCGTTCCTGCACCACGGCGTGCTGGCTTCGGGCAGCCTGATGATTGCCGCCCCGGTGTCCGCCCATGTCGACGCCGAAGTGCGTCACGCCACTTCGCTGAACCATTCCGCCACGCACTTGCTGCATGCGGCGTTACGCCAGGTGTTGGGCGAGCATGTCCAGCAGAAGGGGTCGTTGGTGGATAGCCAGCGCCTGCGCTTTGACTTCAGCCACTTCGAAGCCATCAAGCCGGAGCAGCTCAAGGCACTGGAAGACATCGTCAACGCCGAGATCCGCAAGAACTCCCCGGTGGAGACCGAAGAAACCGACATCGACACCGCCAAGAAGAAAGGCGCGATGGCGTTGTTCGGTGAGAAGTACGGCGACAGTGTGCGCGTGCTGAGCATGGGGGACTTCTCTGTGGAACTGTGCGGTGGCATCCACGCCAACCGGACCGGTGACATCGGCCTGCTGAAGATCATCAGTGAAGGTGGTGTGGCCTCCGGCGTGCGCCGTATCGAAGCGGTCACCGGTGCCGCGGCACTGGCGTACCTCAATGCTGCCGAAGAACAACTCAAGGAAGCGGCGAGCCTGATCAAGGGCAGCCGTGACAACCTGATCGACAAGCTGTCGGCAGTGCTGGAGCGCAACCGTCTGCTGGAGAAGCAGCTCGAGCAGTTGCAGGCCAAGGCTGCCAGTGCCGCAGGCGACGATCTGTCGGCCCAGGCCGTGGACGTCAAGGGTGTGAAAGTGCTGGCCGTGCGTCTGGACGGTCAGGACGGCAAGGCCCTGCTGGGGCTGGTCGATCAACTGAAAAACAAACTCGGCCGCGCAGTGATCCTGCTCGGCAGTGTCCATGAGGAAAAGGTCGTTCTCGTCGCAGGCGTGACCAAGGACCTGACCGGCCAACTCAAAGCCGGTGATTTGATGAAGCAGGCCGCTGCGGCAGTGGGCGGCAAGGGCGGTGGTCGTCCGGACATGGCGCAAGGCGGCGGTACCGACGCTGGCGCACTGGATGCGGCACTGGCCCAGACCGTTGCATTTGTAGAGCAGGGTATTTAAGGCGGTGCTTCGGGCTCGCGGTCCAGTCGCGGGCCCGACCGCCGTAGTAACTATTGGGCGCCCTTCATGGGCAGAGGCGGCTTTGAAATGGCTTTGATCGTACAGAAATTTGGAGGCACCTCGGTCGGCACTGTCGAGAGAATCGAACAAGTCGCCGACAAGGTTAAGAAATTCCGTGATGCGGGCGATGACCTGGTGGTTGTGCTGTCGGCAATGAGCGGCGAAACCAACCGTCTGATCGATCTGGCCAAGCAAATCAGCGGCGAGCAGCAGCCGGTTCCTCGTGAACTGGACGTGATCGTTTCCACCGGCGAGCAGGTGACTATCGCCTTGCTGGCCATGGCGCTGATGAAGCGTGGCGTGCCGGCGGTGTCCTACACCGGCAACCAGGTGCGTATCCTGACGGACAGCGCGCACAACAAGGCGCGTATCCTGCAGATCGACGATCAGAAGATTCGCGCTGACCTGAAGGCCGGCCGCGTCGTGGTGGTCGCCGGTTTCCAGGGGGTGGACGAGCACGGCAACATCACCACCCTCGGTCGTGGCGGCTCCGACACCACTGGTGTTGCGCTGGCGGCAGCTCTCAAGGCTGACGAATGCCAGATCTACACCGATGTGGATGGTGTCTACACCACCGATCCGCGAGTGGTTCCCATGGCTCAGCGCCTGGACAAGATCACTTTCGAAGAGATGCTGGAAATGGCCAGTCTCGGCTCGAAGGTGTTGCAGATCCGGGCGGTCGAATTTGCTGGCAAGTACAACGTTCCGCTGCGCGTCCTGCACAGCTTCAAAGAGGGTCCGGGCACCCTCATTACTATTGATGAAGAGGAATCCATGGAACAGCCGATCATTTCCGGCATCGCTTTCAACCGCGATGAAGCCAAGCTGACCATCCGTGGCGTGCCAGACACCCCCGGCGTGGCCTTCAAGATTCTCGGCCCGATCAGTGCCGCGAACATCGAAGTCGACATGATCGTGCAGAACGTCGCGCACGATAACACCACCGACTTCACTTTCACCGTGCATCGCAACGACTACCAGGCCGCCGAAGCCGTGCTGAACAAGACCGCAGCCGAAATCGGTGCCCGGGAGGTGGTGGGGGACACCAAGATCGCCAAGGTTTCGATCGTCGGCGTCGGCATGCGCTCCCACGCAGGCGTGGCCAGCCGTATGTTCGAGTCCCTGGCCAAGGAAAGCATCAACATCCAGATGATCTCGACATCGGAAATCAAGGTTTCCGTGGTGATCGAAGAGAAATACCTGGAACTGGCCGTGCGTGCCCTGCACACGGCTTTCGAACTCGACGCAGCCGCCCGGCAGGGCGAGTAAGGCGTTGTCCCGAGGGCGCGGTGTTACCGCGCCCTTTGTTTTTTTGAATGGCGCGTCTCAAAACTGTTCTTTTGCTCGCGCTGGTCAATACTGAGGCCTGTAGGCTGCGACCGTTGCGGTTGCAGGTCCGACGTCCTTGTTTTGCAGACTTGTAGTCCCTGAACTGAATTGCGTGAGGAGAAAGGTATGCTGATTCTGACTCGTCGGTGCGCAGAGAGCCTGATTATTGGCGATGGCGAAATCACCGTGACCGTGCTCGGCGTCAAAGGAAACCAAGTGCGTATTGGCGTCAACGCCCCGAAAGAGGTCGCGGTGCACCGGGAGGAAATTTACCTGCGTATCAAGAAAGAGAAGGACGACGAACCAAGCCATTAATTTTTATCGATTTTTATGTTTGCAAACGGGGATGAAGGTGGTTAATATACGCCCCGTGTTGCGGAGAGCTGGCCGAGTGGCCGAAGGCGCTCCCCTGCTAAGGGAGTACACCTCAAAAGGGTGTCGGGGGTTCGAATCCCCCGTTCTCCGCCATTATTCATGTAGTGCGTTGTAATCTGGCTTGTTCTGTAAGTTGTTGAAATTACTAGAAAAAAGCGCTTTACAAAAAGATTCGACGACCTATAATGCGCGGCAACACATGCACTCGTAGCTCAGCTGGATAGAGTACTCGGCTACGAACCGAGCGGTCACAGGTTCGAATCCTGTCGAGTGCACCATTTAAGAGTCATTTGCAGCAATGCAAATAACTTGGCTTCAACCAGTTGTGATCTGGTATAAAACCACAACCTGCACTCGTAGCTCAGCTGGATAGAGTACTCGGCTACGAACCGAGCGGTCACAGGTTCGAATCCTGTCGAGTGCACCATATATCAAAAAGCCCGCGTTTAACGCGGGCTTTTTGTTGTCTGCGATTTGCCTTTCACACAGCCTTTCTCATCGAACACGACCTCTGCGCTGCGACCGTTCTTCGCTTTGTAGGTGTAGCGGGTGCTCGCATTCCGAATCCTGATGGAGTCGGGTTTGCCGAGAGCGCTTTCCACGTCTTGCTGGTTCATGCCGGTGACGATGCGCCTGTCCATGACTGCACTACGACGCTCCCCGGGGCTCAGCAGGTTCCCGCAGCGCTCTTCGAGCTGGCCAACGACCGTCGGTTCCCTGCGCTTGGTTTTGTTGCTGGATGTTTGCCGGTGCTCAGCTTCGGGCAGCATCGATTCGCGGGTTGGCTCGGTTGAGCCTGGGCTGTACGGATGGATTCGTTGCAATGACAGATCCTCCCCCGGCCCGCAGCTCAAGGTGGTAAAGGTGACATGCCCTGCGCTGTTTTCGCAGCGATGAACGGTGTGTTCGGCGGCCAGCGAAGGCAGGCAGCACAGGGTGACGAGCAGAAAAACATAGCGATTGAGCGGCATTCGAGCGCCTTCCTGGCGGATGAAAAGGTGGGGGTTGATGCATTCATTACCTGTGGGAGCAAAGCTTGCTCGCGACAGCGGCAGCTCAACCGATTCGCTGTCTGTTGACTGGCTGCAATCGCGAGCAAGCTTTGCTCCCACGGCTCGTGATCGGCTGACTGACCTCAGGGTAGCCGCTCCATTTTTGCCGGGTGGTGTGTTTTCTTTTCAGGATAAAACGTCGTAAATCCACAGGTTCAGCCTGTGTTCAGGTTTGTCTCGCAAGCGCTTGTTCTTGCCATGATTTTTTAACGTTTTAAAACGCCAAGCGGTGTATGATTGCGCCCGTCAGCCCCGCCGGGGCTTTGGAATACTTCCATGGACTTACCCAGTAGTTACTCAAAGCAACGTTTCACCAATCATGAACTGACTGATTGATCCTTCCGGCGTGCCCCACTGCTGGGAGTGGAGTTCGCCTATGACCGAAATAGAAGTAAAGAAAACGCAGGAAAGCCTTCAGGACCGTCTCGCGCAAGTCGTCGAGTTGCTGCATCGCCAGCGGGTCGTGGAGGACCTGACGCATCGCCAGGAAGGCCCGCATCATGACCGGGTCGAGAACCTGGTCCACCGGCAGAACCTCGTTGAGCTGCAGCGCAAGCTCGATGACCTGCACTCCGCCGACGTTGCCTACATCCTTGAAGCCTTGCCACTGGAAGAGCGTCTGACGGTCTGGCAGTTGGTCAAGGCTGATCGCGACGGTGACATCCTGCTCGAAGTGTCCGACTCGGTTCGTGAAACCCTGATCGCTGACATGGATGATCACGAGTTGTTGGCGGCAGCCAAGGAAATGGACGCCGACGAACTCGCCGACCTTGCGCCCGAACTGCCACGGGACGTTGTTCACGAACTGATGGAAACCCTCGATGGCCAGCAGCGTGAGCGCGTGCGCTCGGCGTTGTCCTATGACGAGGAGCAGGTCGGTGCGCTGATGGACTTCGAGATGGTGACGATCCGTGAGGATGTCAGCCTTGAAGTGGTATTGCGCTACCTGCGTCGTCTCAAGGAGCTTCCAGGGCATACCGACAAGCTTTTTGTGGTCGATTACGACGGTGTGCTCAAGGGTGTGTTGCCGATCAAGCGATTGCTGGTCAACGATCCGGAAAAGCAGGTTGCCGAGGTCATGGCCAGCGATCCGGTGAGTTTTCATCCGGACGAAGACGCCTATGATGCGGCCCAAGCGTTCGAGCGTTATGACTTGATTTCCGCCCCGGTGGTCGACAAGAACGGCAAGCTGATCGGCCGTCTGACCATCGATGAAATGGTCGACCTGATTCGTGAGGAAAGTGAAAGCGAAGTCCTCAACATGGCCGGTCTGCGCGAAGAGGAAGATATCTTCGCCTCGGTCTGGAAATCCCTGCGTAACCGTTGGGCCTGGCTGGCGATCAATCTGATCACGGCGTTTGTCGCCTCCCGGGTCATCGGTTTGTTCGAAGGTTCCATTGAGCGGTTGGTGGCGCTTGCGGCGTTGATGCCCATCGTTGCTGGTATTGGCGGCAACTCCGGTAACCAGACCATCACCATGATCGTTCGTGCGATGGCGCTCGACCAGGTCAGCACCGGCAATACCTCGCGATTGATGCGCAAGGAGCTGGCGGTGGCCCTGATCAACGGCGTGCTGTGGGGTGGAGTGATCGGCGTGGTGGCGTACCTGCTCTATGGCAGTTGGTCATTGGGAGTGGTCATGACGGCCGCGATGACCCTCAACTTGCTGTTGGCGGCATTGATGGGCGTCTTGATCCCTATGACCCTCGCCCGGTTGGGGCGTGACCCGGCCATGGGTGCGAGTGTGATGATTACCGCCATGACCGACAGCGGCGGGTTCTTTATCTTCCTGGGGCTGGCGACCATCTTCCTGCTCTGAGTCGCTGGTCAAAAAAACCGCTTATCTGGTGTAACGCTGTCCACTTAAGGCTTGCCCAGCTCATTGTGGCGAGGGGATTTACCCCCGTTGGGGCGCGCAGCGGCCCTAAAATCAGACTACTCGGTGCATCAGGCAGAGCGAGTCGACTGCTTTGGGGCTACTGCGCAGCCCAGCGGGGATAAATCCCCTCGTCACAACGGCATTACGCTTGTCTGGCGGTTTTACGGGGCTCGAAAATACAAGTCGAGCTCAAATCCCAGGCAAAAAAAAGCCAGCGCAAGGCTGGCTTTGGGTATTGCAGTGCGATCAGGACGCGTCTGCGGCCATTTCTGCATCGTGGGCAATCAGCGAAACGAGGGCGTTCTGCTGGCGGTGGGAGAGTTGTCGGAAGCGTTGAAGCAGTTCGCGCTCATGCAGTGACAGCTCAGGGCTGTCCAGGCGCATGCTCAATTCTTCACCCAGCGCGCCTTCCTGGATCAGGCTTTGCTCAAGGCGCGCGATGATTTCAGAGTTCATGCTGCGATGATGATTGCGAGCCACCTCGGCAATGCGTTCCCGCATTCCGTCTGGCAGACGTACGACGAATTTGTCAGCCGTACGGCTGGAATAAATTGCCTGTTTCAATGGGCGCATATATTTAACCGGTTAGTTCAGGGGAGCGGTTCTCGGGATTGGCCGCAGGATGTCGAATAGGACAAGCGTCGTGGCCAAATGTTCAACCTGAATTGTTAAGAGGCCCGCATCATGCCTCAAAATTGCCAGATCATTGGCGCCAATTCTGTGACAAATATTGATCCGCGTAAAGGCGTTCTGCCATTACCCTTCATCAAAAAATGCGGACTGGTTTGAAAAATTACCAGGTCTGCACGTTGTGACCACTGCATCGTGTCTATGTGCCATACCGTCTGGCGGATAACCGAAACGGCCGCAAAGACCGGTGCCGTCCTTGTATTGTATAGGATAGTGGCAATTTGCCGATTTACTAGCAGGGGCAATTGAGGGCGGATGAGTGGCGTCCCGTTTATCTGTGTCATCGTACTGAGGGGCTGTGAGCTCTAGCATTTGCCTACACTTAAAAAGCCTACGGACGACATGACAAACGCCAGGCTGGCCGTTAACATGCACGCCGTCCATCGCACCGCGTTTCTCGTGGTCGACCTGTGTCTCAGTAGCTCAATTGGATAGAGCATCCCCCTCCTAAGGGGAAGGTTGGCAGTTCGAACCTGCCCTGGGACACCATATGATCAAAGGTTGGCGCATTTCTCGAACCGTTCGTCCATAGCGGTACAGTGCCAATCCGACTCCCCAAGAAAGAAATCAGCCCTGTGCGCCATATGAGATGCATGCAGGGTTTTTCGGTGGAAGTGAGGCAGAAGCCCGCATCGACCGGCTTCTACCGTCCATGATTAAACCGGTAGCGTGGCCTCTTCCGCGGCAATCGCGGCCTGCACGCTTGGACGCGCTTCGACGCGATTCATGAATGACGCCAGTTCCATCCAGTTCCTGATATCGATATCGAAGAAAGGGAGCCACTTGAGCACGGTGAACAGGTACGCATCGGCCACGCCGAAGTCGCCCAGCAGGTAGTGTTTGTTCGCCAGGCTTTTATTCAGGTAGTCCAGGCGCTTGAATAGCTTCTGCCGGAAAATCTCCTGGGTGGGTTCAGGAATGTCGGCATTGAACAAAGGTGCGCTGCCACCATGGATTTCCGAGGTGATGAAGTTCAGCAGCTCCTGCAGGCGAGTCCGTTCCCAAGTGCCGTTGGCCGGCGCCAGGGAATTGCCCGGAACCTGATCTGCCAAGTACTGGACGATGGCCGGACCTTCGGTCAGCACCTGGCCGTTGTCCAGCACCAGTGCCGCGACGTAACCCTTTGGATTGATATCGCGGAAGTCACGACCGTCGGCGGTGGCTTTGGTCTTGTTGTCGACTCGGATCAATTCGAAAGGCAGGCCCAGTTCACGCAGCACGATGTGCGGCGAAAGTGAGCAGGTCATGGGGGCAAAATACAGTTTCATGGGTAGCTCCTGTTCAGCGGATAACGTAAGCGCGGATAGGGCCAGAATCCGTGACTGCTGAAACATTTCGCAAAGGACTTCTTCGAAGCTACCCTATGACAAAATCTCATGAGCACTATGCAACCTTATGGTCGCCAGAATTCCTTCTCTCAATGGATTGAAAGCGTTTGAATCTGCTGCCCGCCATATGAGTTTTACCAAGGCCGCCGAAGAGCTCAATGTCACGCAGACGGCCATCAGTCATCAGATCCGCCGACTTGAAGATGAGCTCGGCGTTCGCCTGTTTCTGCGGCTCAAGGATGGTCTGGCGCTGACCACCGAAGGCCATGCCTATCTGCCGGGCATTCGCTCGGCATTTCATGAGCTGCGCTATTCCACCGAAATGTTGCTCGAGTCCACCAACAACAGCGTATTGACCATCAGCACGCTGGTTTCCCTGGCGTCCAAATGGCTGCTGCCGCGGCTGGCATCCTTCCAGGAAGCATTTCCCGATATTGACGTGCGGGTCACCGCGTCAACCGAATTGGTCGACTTCCGCAAGGGCGGCATCGACGCCGCGATCCGCTACGGTTTCGGCGACTGGAAAGGCTTGCGGGCAGACTGGCTCATGTCCGACGAGATCTTTCCTGTGTGCAGCCCCAAGCTGCTGACGGGGCCCAAGGCCTTGAAAAGCCCGGTCGATCTGGTCAATCACACGCTGCTGCAGGTCAGTGGCATGACCCGTAACGACTGGAACATGTGGTTAAGCGCGGCAGGGCAACCGAAGGAGCTTGCCGAAGGCGCACGGTTGACGTTCGATCTGGCGATGATGGCGGTGCAGGCTGCCATCGACGGATTGGGGGTGTGCATCGGTCGTTCTACCTACGTCGATGACGATCTGAAAGCCGCAAGGCTGGTGGCGCCGTTCAACCTCAAGTTGAAGTCCGATCTGGGCTTTTATCTGGTGACGCCGCTGGAAACAGCCAACTCGAAAAAAGTCGTGGCATTGCGAACCTGGTTGATCGATCTGGTGCGGAGCGCTGGGTCGACCTCGGCTTCCGACATATTCAAATGAGTTTCCTGTCCAGGACACTTGCCTCTGGGCAACAACTTTCCTATCTCTTCCCTACGATCCGCTTAACGGAAAGCCAACTTCAGCCGATAGCCTGATGAGCCCGGTTTTCTCCTGCACTTGTGTGTGCCGGAACGGTTTGCAATGTGCGTTGCGGCACAGCCAGGACAAGAGGTTCGGAAATCTCTTGCCCGTTAGTGGCTGGTGGCTATCATCTGCGCGCCCCGGGTTGCAGGACGGCATTTTCGTTGTTTGCCATTGGGTGCACCTTTTTACTTGCCTGGACATCCTCGATGCTGGCGTACCACCAAAAAAGTTTTCTGATCGTCGATGATTTCTCGGATTTCCGCAGCTCGATCCGTTCCATGTTGCGTGAGCTGGGCGTCAAGGACGTGGACACCGCCGATACCGGCGAAGTGGCGCTGCGCATGTGTTCGCAGAAGCGCTATGACTTCATCCTGCAGGACTATCACCTGGGCGACGGCCGCAAGAACGGTCAGCAGGTGCTGGAAGACCTGATGATCGAGAAACTCATCAGTCATGAAAGCGTGTTTCTCATGGTGACCGCCGAGACCAGCCAGGCCATGGTGCTCAGTGCCCTGGAGCACGAGCCCGATGCGTACCTGACCAAGCCTTTCAACCGCTCCGGCCTGGCCCAGCGGTTGGAGCGGCTGGAACAGCGCAAGACTCTGCTCAAGCCGATTCTCCAGGCGCTGGATCGTGGCAAGCCGCTGGAAGTGCTCAATGCCTGCATCGCCCTGTGCAAGCAAGATCCGCGCTACGGGCCGTTGTGCCTGCGTTATCGGGCCGATGCGCTGCGGGACCTCAATCAGAACGAAGCCCTGGAGCGCCTGTACAACACCATCCTGGCCGATCGTCCATTGCCTTGGGCCTATGCGGGCCTGGGCAAATTGATGTTCAAGCGCGGTCAGGTGGCGCAGGCCAAGGCCGTTTATGAAAAGGCCCTCAAGACATTTCCGATGATGCCTGCCTTGTATGACGGCCTGGCCGATGTCCTGGTGGCCGAAGGTGACACGAAACAGGCGCAGGAGGTGCTGGAAGAAGCGGTTCGCCTGTCGCCCCTGGCGGTACGTCGACAATCGCTGCTGGGCAAGTTGGCAATGACCAACGAAGATTACGACACCGCCTCCAGGGCCTACCGCCAGGCGGTCGGGCAGGGCGCGCAGTCGCGTTTCAAGGATCCGGAAAGCAACCTCGGCCTGGCCCATGCACTGATCAGCAAGGGCAGCGAGAAAGGCCTCGACACCCGGACCCGGCTGGAGATCAACACGACCCTCAGCGCGGTGGCGAAGGAAAATCTCAATGACCCGGGATTGCAGGTCCGGGCGCGACTGATGAAAGCCACGAGCTTGTTGCTGAACGATGCCGAAACCGCGGAAAAACTCACCGAGCAGGCTTTGCAGCGTCTCGACGGCATGGAGCAATTCATGAGCGCCGAGGCCGCGCTGTTGGTGGCCAAGCAATTGCAGATGCTCGGCCAGACCAGTGCCGGCGAGTCGATGCTCAAGAACTGCGCGGAAATCTACGGTGATGACCCGACAGTAATGCAAGGCATTGCCAAGCTCACCGACGATCCGAACATCCTCAATCAAGGCAATTCCGCCGCCGAGCTGAACCGCGAAGGTGTGCGGGTCTACAAGACCGGCGCGTTGCCCGAGGCTCGGGAGCTGTTCCGTCGTGCGCTGAAGATGCAACCGAAGAACATCAGTATTGCCCTGAACATGGCGCAATCCCTGCTGCATGGCACCGATACCCGGGTGGAGTCGGAGCTGCTGGAGGAGTGTCGCGCCTGCCTGAAACTGGTGGGCATGATGCCCGACACCGATGCGCGTTTTGCGCGCTATCAAAAACTGCGAAGCAAGGCATTTGGCGATGAATGACAGCGAACAGGCACTCGATTTTTCCACGGTGATCGCGTCGACCGTGCACGACATGAAAAACTCCCTGACCTTGCTCATGCAGGCTCATGCGCAGTGGCTCGAGCGCTTGCCCGAAGCGGCGCAGCAGGCCCCCGAGCAGGGGGTGATGGAGTTTGAGTTCGCCCACCTCAATGGCTTGATGGTGCAACTGTTGGGGCTGTACAAGCTGGGGGTCAACCAGTTGCCGCTGCACCCGGCCTACCATGAGTTGGACGATTTCATCGAGGCGCAGTTGGCCGGCCATCAGGAGGTGTTCCGCAGCCGTGGGATCATGGTCACCTATGAGGTCGACCCGTTGAGCCCCCTGGGCTTTTTCGACCGTGAGCTGATTGCTTCGGTGCTCGACAACTGCATCAACAATGCCATTCGCCACGCCCGGCAGGCGCTGTTGATCAGTGCGAGCGATGAAGCCGGGCAGTTGGTGCTCACCATCAGCGACGACGGCCCAGGCTACCCACCCGAAATGCTCGAGCGTCAGGCCGATTATGTGCAGGGCATCAACCACAGCAGCGGCAGCACCGGGCTGGGCCTGTACTTCGCCGCGCGGATCGCCGGGCTGCACCAGCGTGGCGGCGTATGCGGGCGGACCGAAATCGCCAATGGCGGTGTGCTGGGGGGAGGCGTGTTCAGGATTTATCTGCCCTGAGCCTGTCCCACGCAGGAGGCCCTGGCAGCCTGCATCCTTGTGGGAGCGAGCCTGCTCGCGATAGCGGTGTATCGTCAATCCGGTATGAGCTGACCCGCCGCCATCGCGAGCAGGCTCGCTCCCGCAGGGGGGGCCAGGCTCGATGTTTATTCTCCCCGAGTGCTTGATATTCCGAACAGCTGAAGCCTATTTTGTACGGGTTGCCGTTCGCGGCTCGCACATAACAAGGAATGCGTCATGACGACCGATGGCCTGGCCTCACTCGCGCAGCGACTGACGGGCATTGATGAGATTGAGTGTGTCACGCCGGACCTCAATGGCGTACCGCGGGGCAAGGTGATGACCGCTGCGGGTTTCCTGGAGGGACGGCGATTGCAGATGGCCCGGGGGGTGCTGCTGCAATGCATCATGGGCGGTTATCCGCCATCGCGTTTCTATGGCAGTGACGACGGCGACCTGGCATTGGTGGCCGACCCGAAGCAGATCCACCGCCTGCCCTGGTGCTCGCCCCCCCGCGCACTGGCAATCTGCGATGCCGATGAACTGACCGGTGAAAGCTCACGGCTCTCGACGCGTGGCCAGCTCAAGACGGTGATCGCCCGGTACGCTGCCCGGGGTCTGGCGCCGGTGGTTGCAACCGAGCTGGAGTTCTTCGTTTTTGCACCCAGCCCGGATCCGACCCAGCCATTTCAGCCGCCGATGGGGCTGGATGGACGTCGTGAGGACGGTCACTCGGCGTTCAGTGTCAGCTCCAACAACGGCCTGCGCCCGTTCTTCAACGAGGTCTATGAATGCATGGCGGCCCTGGGGTTGCCGCGCGATACCTTTATGCATGAAATGGGCGTGAGCCAGTTCGAGATCAATCTGCTGCATGGCGATCCTTTGTTGCTGGCCGACCAGACTTTCCTGTTCAAGCACCTGCTCAAAGAAGTCGCTCTCAAGCACGGCCTGACCGTGGTATGCATGGCCAAGCCGCTGGCCCACACGCCGGGCAGTTCGATGCACATTCACCAGAGTATCGTCGAGCTGGACAGCGGTCGTAATGTGTTCAGCGACGAGGCCGGCGAGCCGACGGCAGCGTTCAGGCACTTCATCGGCGGGCAACAGGCGGGCATGGCGGACTTCACGGCGCTGTTCGCCCCGAACGTCAATTCCTACCAGCGCCTGTGTCATCCATTCGCGTCGCCGAACAATGCCTGTTGGTCCCACGACAATCGCTCGGCAGGCTTACGTATTCCTGCCAGTTCGCCAGTGGCCCGACGGGTCGAGAATCGCTTGCCGGGGGCCGATGCCAACCCCTATCTGGCGATTGCCGCCAGCCTGGCGGCCGGTCTTCATGGGATTGAAAATCGTCTGGAACCGAGCGCTGCAATACAGGGTGAGTTCCAGGTGCCGGATAATCTGTCTTTGCCATGTACCTTGCACGCTGCTCTGGAGCGTCTGAAGCGTAGTCTTCTGGCGAAGGAACTGTTCGGTACGGAGTTCATCGAAGGCTACATCGCGTCGAAAACCCTGGAACTGACCAGCTACTTTGATGAAATCACGCCTTGGGAACGGCGAGTGCTGGCAGCCCAGGCATAATGAAACGTCGCATTCGGGCTGCCTTCACAGGCAGTCCCTACTTATCTCAAGGAGCCGCTCGGAACGCCGATGCGCCAAGTCTGGAAACCTTTTCGAGCGCTTTATTTCGCTTCGCTGATGATGCTCATCGGCTCGGGGCTTTTGAGTACCTACCTGGCCCTGCGCCTGGCGGCCGAGCATGTGGACAGCCTGTGGGTTGGTGCGCTGATGGCCGCCAACTATTTCGGCCTGGTGCTGGGCGGCAAGATCGGCCATCGGCTGATTGCCCGAGTAGGGCATATTCGCGCCTATTCGGCCTGTGCCGGGATCGTCGGAGCGGCGGTGCTGGGCCACGGCCTGGTGAGCTGGCTGCCGGCCTGGGTGGTGCTGCGGGTTATCGTCGGTCTCGGCATGATGTGTCAGTACATGGTCATCGAGAGCTGGCTCAATGAGCAGGCCGATGCCAAGCAACGCGGGGTGGTGTTCAGCGGCTACATGATCGCCTCTTACCTGGGGATGGTGCTGGGTCAACTGATCCTGGTGATCCACCCGGCCCTGGGGCTGGAATTGCTGATGCTGGTGGCGCTGTGTTTTGCCCTGTGTCTGGTGCCGGTGGCATTGACCCGCCGGATCCACCCGGCGCCGTTACGTCCGGCACCGATGGAGCCGCGGTTCTTCATCAAGCGCGTACCTCAGTCGTTGAGCACGGTACTGGGCTCCGGCCTGATCGTTGGCTCGTTCTATGGCCTGGCGCCGCTGTATGCCTCTCAGCAAGGGCTGTCGACCGAACAGGTCGGCCTGTTCATGGGTAGCTGCATCTTTGCCGGCCTGCTGGTGCAGTGGCCGCTGGGCTGGCTGTCCGACCGCTACGACCGGGCACTGCTGATCCGTTGCTTTGCGCTGTGCCTGGCGGTCTTCGCGGCGCCCTTGGCGATCTTGTCGACGGTGCCTCTGGAGGTGCTGTTCGTCGCGGGGTTCTTCTGTTCGCTGATGCAATTCTGCTTGTATCCGCTGGCGGTGGCGTTTTCCAACGACCACGTCGAAGCCGACCGCCGGGTGTCGCTGACGGCCATGCTGCTGGTGACCTACGGTGTGGGGGCGAGTATTGGCCCGTTGGTGGCCGGGGTGCTGATGAAGTCGTTCGGCAGCCATATGCTGTATGCCTTCTTCACCTTCTTTGCATTGGTACTGGTGTGGCGCATACGGCCGAAAGCGGTGACCAATCTGCATCAGGTCGATGACGCACCGCTGCATCACGTGGCGATGCCCGACAGCATGTCCAGTTCGCCGTTGGTGGCGTGCCTCGACCCGAGGGTCGATGAGCAGGTGGTGCAGGAGCAGATGCAGGTGACGCCGAATCCGGAGGTTGAGTCGGCGGCGGAGCCGGTCACCGAGGTGGCTGAGGCTGAGGCTGAGGAGCCTCAAGCCAGGTAAGTGAAGTGCGGCGCGCCCATCGCGAGCAGGCTCGCTCCCACAGGGGCTTGCGGTGTGCAAGCACCGGGTAACCTATGTGGGAGCGAGCCTGCTCGCGATGAGTTCAGTCCAGAAGCAGCGATACTGTAGGGCTGAAGATCAGAGATCGTCTTTATCGAAGCGGCGTGCTTCGCGCTGCAACTGATAAACGAAACGCTCGACCTGCCGTTGCACCAGGCCACTGATATTGTGGAAGCGCACGCCGGCGAAGGTGGTGTTGATACGTTCTTCGAAATGCAGGTAGCGCAGTTCGACCGGCGCTGTCATGTTGCCAAAGGGCAGGGCAGCGATGAAACGCTCGTAGACCTGGCCCAGTTGCAGGCGCTCGGTGATGTCGCCATCGAAACGCAGCTTGCAGCCGGTAGCGGAGATATCCAGCAGTTTGCCGTTTACCGGTGACTTGAGCTTGTCGCCGCCCAGTTCGATGTTCACCAGTTGCGCCAGTTTCAGGGCGGCGCGGAAGGCATTGCGACGTTGGTGGTAAACCACTTCTTCGGGCAAGGCACCGCGGTAGCAGCGACCATCGTGGGACTCATTGATTGTCAGCGGACCATTGCCTTCCCATGCGATGCGGACGCCATCATGGAAACCCTCGACTCGAAACGGCTCGCCAGCGAGCAGGAAGCGTTCCCCGTCGCGAGGGATCATTTCATCCAGGGCGATGGTGTTCTTTTCGCGATCGACTTCGACCAGGTAGCTCTGGAACCGCTGGGTACGTTCGTGGAAGGTAATGATCAGTGGATCGTGGCTGTCTTGCAGCATCCGCAAGTTGCCGGAGATTTCCAGGGGCGTGGTAAGGACCTTGGGAGGTTGCGGAGCATCATCCGCGTTTGAGGCATTGAACACGGTGGGTCAATCTCCAAGCAAAATACGACTACGAATAGCCAGCATTTTGCCAGCATCTATCGCGGGTTGATAGAGCGCAGGCATGGTTCGTTTCATGCCTGGCTGAGCGGGCGGTGCTTGACCATCTTGGCGGTCGAACCGCGAGCATCGTAAAGCGTCGGAATTTCACCGCCATTGAGGATGCGCAACTGGTTGGCGGTAGCGGCCTGCTGGATTTGGATCGACTGGCCGTTACGGGCGTTGGCCGCCTGACACTGGGCGAGCAGGTCATTGAGCACTGCGCTTTGGGACAACAACTGATCGCCGATCGTCGACTGGCTCGCCAGTTGCTCGAGGCCATCGTTGCTGGCGGGCAGGTTGAGGCTGGCGAGAATCTCGCTGCGTTTGCGGCCATGCTGATCGAGCAAAATGATCAATGCCTGTTTCTGTGCCAGGATATTTTCCAGCAAGGGCATGTCGCGACCGTGCAGCGCCAGGGATTCGGTCTGCAGCAGTTCCAGCAGTTGTTGCGCTGGAACAAAGTCGTCGATGATCAGTTGCAATAAGTTAGTGTCGTGCATGGCTGGCCTTGGGTCTTAGCGTCCAAAAGCCTGCGCAGGCTGCGGCCTAGCGCTGGGCTTCGAAGTTGAGCAGTTTGCTGGCTACACGGTTGCTGTCGACTTCATAGCTGCCGTCGGCGATGGCTGCTTTCAACTCGGCCACGCGGGCGTTGTCGACGACAGGTTGATCGCGCAGCTTGTCAGTGACCTTCTGCAACTGCTGAGCCTCATCACTGAGGTGTACCGACTCCCCGTTCTTGACAGTAGTGGCTTGCTCGGCCGGCGAGGATTTTTCGGTTTCCTTGCTGGCGCTGGTGCGCGTAGTGCCTGTCAATGGTGAAGAGCTGTTTAAACGGTTGAAATCGATGACCATGGTAAAAAACCTCTGGGTATTTGGACGCTTGCCATGTTTTCGGCCATCCCCAAAAAAACTTTAGGCTCATTTATTCAATGAGCGTGCGCACGTCTGCGCTTGCCTTGCGTAAGGCACAGTCTAGGGAACAGCGAGGTCAAGCGCCAGCTTTCTACCCATCTCTACCGGGTCGCTACATAGCCACTTCCACCTGGCCAGGGGCTATTACCTGCGCCTTGATGACGCGTTGGGAATTAAGGTTTTTTACCCGAATCTGTTCATGCATGCCGCCATTTGAAAGGGCTTCGCCGGGCATCCGCACGGCCAGGGTGCCGCTACGGGCGGTGATGACCACCTGATCACCTTTGCGAACGACTTCGGCCTGTTCCAGATGCAGGAGGGTCACGATCTGGTCGGCTACCATTGGTCGGACAAGTTTCTGTCCGATGGCCTGATCGACCGAGGTCAGGAACCCCTGGGTGACCTGGCTGACATCCCGCTCACGCAACGTTACGTCCTGGGGCTCGACGATTCCGGCACGTTTCAAGGGGCGGGTGGTGGTGACGATTTCGCGAAACAGGCGCACTTGGGCCGGCACAAATACCGTCCAGGGCGCGGCGCTGTCGCAACGGACCTTCACGGTGACCCGTCCCAGGGGCCTGGCAGGACTTTCCAGGGACGCAGTCAATTCCTTGTCGCACATTGGCATGCGCAGGCGCGGGTCTATCTGATTGACTTCGATTTCATAGCGACCTTCGGTTTGACTGGAGGCCAGATAGTCTTCTACGGTGAATTCAAGAAAGCCCTGAGTGACGCCGATAAGGAGATCAGGCAAGGTAACCGGAGCATCGGCAAGGGCACGTCCCCCCGAGGCGAACAGGCAGGCAGCCAGCAGCACACCGAGCCAGAGGCGGCAATGAGTGGTCAGGCGTCGAGAAAATGTCGTTTGTGCGTTCATGCCGGTTGAATAGCAAGCCCCGTGCCGTTTAGTGATGAATGCGCGTCGGACACATTAGCGTTAGGTAGGAGTCAGGGCATGGCGGGAGTGATGGATTCGGTAAACCAGCGTACGCAGCTGGTCGGTCAGAATCGCCTGGAGCTGTTGTTGTTCCGTCTCGATGGCCAGCAGTTATATGGGATCAACGTATTCAAGGTCCGCGAGGTGCTGCAATGCCCCAAGCTGACCTTGATGCCCAAGTCCAGCCCCGTCGTGTGCGGTGTGGCAAACATCCGGGGAGCGACCATCCCGATTCTCGATCTGGCGATGGCCACCGGTTCCGGTCGGCTGCTGGATCAGAGCAATCCGTTTGTGATCATCACCGAATACAACACCAAGACCCAGGGTTTCCTGGTCCGCTCGGTGGAGCGCATCGTCAACATGAACTGGGAAGAGATTCATCCACCACCCAAGGGCACCGGCCGCGATCACTACCTGACGGCGGTGACCCGGGTCGACGGCCAGTTGGTGGAAATCATCGACGTGGAGAAAATACTCGCCGAAGTGGCGCCGACCACGGAAACCATTTCCCATGGCGTGGTGGATGCCGAAACCCAGCACAAGGCGATTTCGCTGCGGGTGCTGACGGTGGATGACTCTTCGGTGGCGCGTAAGCAGGTGACCCGTTGCCTGCAGACGATCGGCGTCGAAGTGATAGCGTTGAATGATGGACGGCAGGCGCTGGATTACCTGCGCAACATGGTCGACGAGGGCAAGAAGCCGGAAGAGGAGTTCCTGATGATGATCTCCGACATCGAGATGCCGGAGATGGACGGGTATACCCTGACGTCGGAAATCCGCAGCGACCCGCGTATGCAAAAGCTGCATATCATCTTGCATACGTCCCTGTCGGGCGTCTTCAACCAGGCGATGGTCAAGAAGGTCGGTGCCGACGATTTTCTCGCCAAGTTCCGTCCCGATGACCTGGCTTCCCGGGTAGTCGAGCGGATCAAGACTGCGGAATAAAGGTCGGGCGCGTTGTGCGCCCGGCAAATCAACACAATGAAAGAGGCGGTAACTTGTCTACGGGTAATTTGGATTTCGAACAGTTCCGGGTCTTCCTGGAAAAAGCCTGTGGCATATTGCTTGGTGAAAACAAGCAATATCTGGTGTCGAGCCGTCTCAACAAATTGATGGAGCAGCAGGGCCTCAAATCGTTGGGCGAGCTGGTGCAGCGTATCCAGACCCAGCCGCGCAGCGGTTTGCGCGAAATGGTGGTGGACGCCATGACCACCAACGAAACCCTGTGGTTCCGCGATACCTATCCGTTCGAAGTCTTGAAGAACAAGGTGCTGCCAGCAGCCATCAAGGCCAGCCCGGGCCAGCGCCTGCGGATCTGGTCGGCTGCCTGTTCGTCGGGCCAGGAACCTTATTCGCTGTCGATGTCCATCGACGAGTTCGAGCGGACCAATATCGGTCAGTTGAAGGGTGGCGTGCAGATCGTCGCCACCGACCTGTCCGGGACCATGCTCAATAACTGCAAGACCGGTGAGTACGACAGCCTGGCTATCGGCCGCGGCCTGTCGCCTGATCGGCTGCAACGCTATTTCGATCCGAAAGGGCCGGGCCGCTGGGTAGTCAAGGCGCCGATCAAGAGCCGGGTGGAATTCCGCTCCTTCAACCTGCTGGACAGTTATGCCAGTCTGGGAAAATTCGACATCGTGTTCTGCCGCAATGTGCTGATCTACTTCTCCGCCGAAGTGAAGAAGGACATCCTGCTGCGTATCCACGGGACCCTGAAGCCGGGCGGCTACCTGTTCCTCGGTGCCTCCGAGGCGCTGAATGGCTTGCCCGATCATTACCAGATGATCCAGTGCAGCCCGGGGATTATCTACCAGGCAAAGTGACGCGTCCGGGTCGTCAAAAAACGGGAGCCCCCTACAGGCTCCCGTTTTTTTGCCTGCTGATTAGTGCTTGCTCACTCTGTGGAGCGAGCTTCTGTGGGAGCCGAGCTTGCTCGCGATGCAGGCAACACGGTTTCAACTCCCCCCACCGCGTCATCGTTCATCGCGAGCAAGCTCGGCTCCCACAAAAGCTCGGTCCCACTGTAATTGCCAGTGTCACTCAAAAAGCGGCAGAAAAGCGGCAGCCGGCGGAAATCGGTTGCCGCTTTTCTGGCATTGCCGCCTTGCCGATGCCCGCAAAGCCCCGGTTTATGGGCTTTTTAAAAGTGGCACGACGCTTGCTATGTCCATGTACGTACATTCTGGTCACCCAAAGGTTTCCGACATGAGCATCAGCTTCGATAAAGCGCTCGGTATCCATGAACAGGCCCTGAGCTTCCGTGCCCAGCGCGCCGAAGTCCTGGCCAACAACATCGCCAATGCCGACACCCCGAACTACAAGGCTCGGGATCTGGACTTCTCCAAAGTGCTCGCCGAGCAGAACGAGAAAACCAAGAACGGCTCCTTCGCCCTGAACATGACCAACAGTCGTCATATCGAGGCAGAAGGCTTGGGTAACGGCGACGAGTCGCTGATGTATCGCACGCCGATGCAACCTTCGATCGACCAGAACACTGTGGACGCTCAACTGGAACAGTCCAACTACGCGGAGAACTCCGTGAACTTCCAGGCCAGCTTCACCCTGCTCAACAGCAAATTCAAAGGGCTGATTTCGGCCCTGCGCGGAGAGTAAGTCATGTCGATTGCGAGCGTATTCAACATCGCCGGCAGTGCCATGAGTGCCCAGACCACTCGCCTGAACACTGTCGCCAGTAACATCGCCAACGCCGAGACCGTTTCGTCGAGCATCGACCAGACCTACCGCGCCCGTCACCCGGTGTTCGCCACCATGTTCCAGGGCGGTCAGTCGAATGGCAGCGGCTCGCTTTTCCAGGAGCAGGACGCGGCCGGGCAGGGCGTGCAGGTGCTTGGGGTCGTCGAGGACCAGAGCAACCTCGAAGCGCGCTATGAACCGAACCATCCGGCTGCCGACGCCAAGGGCTATGTCTATTACCCGAACGTCAACGTCGTCGAAGAAATGGCCGACATGATTTCCGCCAGTCGCTCATTCCAGACCAACGCCGAAATGATGAACACCGCCAAAACCATGATGCAGAAGGTCCTGACCCTGGGTCAGTGATAAGGGGCGAGTCACATGAGCGTTACCAATACCACCGGCGGTTTGAGCCTCAACGACATTCTGGCCAACTCCTCGGTCAAGACCAACAACACCTCCGACAGCCTGGCTTCGGTAACGGGTGCTGCGACCGGTAAAAAGGAGCTGGGCAAGGACGCGTTCCTGCAACTGCTCGTAACCCAGCTGAAAAACCAGGACCCGCTGTCGCCACAGGACAACGGTGAGTTCGTTGCCCAACTGGCACAGTTCAGCAGCCTGGAAGGCATCACCACCCTCAACGATACCGTGAGCGGGCTGGCCAGCAACTACAACTCGTCCCAGGCCTTGCAGGCCTCGTCGCTGGTGGGACGTTCAGTCATTGCCCCTGGCGACAAGGCGGTGGTCGACACCTCCAAAAGCCTCAACGGCACGGTGGTGGTGCCGTCAGCGGTATCGTCCGTGGCGGTCAAGATCGTCGACAAGGACGGCAAGACGGTTCGCACCATCGACCTGGGCAGCCAGAAGGCCGGTAATTCCGCCTTTATCTGGGATGGCAAGAACGATGCGGGTACCACGGTCGAGTCGGGCACTTACACCTTCACGGCTTCGACCACCATCGACGGCCAGGCCACGTCGCTGATCACCAACCTGCCGGCGACCGTCAGCAGCGTGACGATCAGCCAGACAGGAGGAGAGCTGATGCTCAACCTCGCCGGGCTGGGCAGCATCGCCCTGTCCAAAGTACAAACTATTGGTATGTAGAGCCGACTAACCCGGCAAAGGAGTGGAATATGTCTTTCAACATCGGCCTTAGCGGTCTCTATGCTGCCAACAAACAGCTGGACGTCACCGGTAACAACATCGCCAACGTGGCAACCACCGGCTTCAAATCGTCCCGCGCGGAATTCGAAGACGTCTACTCGGCCACCAAGCTGGGTTCGGGCAGCAAGACCGTCGGTAACGGCGTGCGCTTGGCCAACGTCTCCCAGCAGTTCGGCCAGGGTGACGTCAATAACACCGGCAACGTGCTGGACATGGGTATCCAGGGCCAGGGCTTCTTCGTTCTGGATAACAACGGGTCCTTGAGCTACACCCGTGCCGGTACGTTCAAGACCGACAAGGAAGGCTATGTCACCAACAGTGATGGCACTGCGAACCTGCAGGGCTATGGTGTGGACTCCAATGGCAACATCCTCAATGGTATCTTGACCGATCTGCGTATCGACACCTCGAACTTGCCACCGCAAGCAACCAGCCTGGTTTCGTCGACAATCAACCTGAACTCGACGGCCACGGCTATCAGCCAGGCAGCGCCTTACTTGTTCGACCCGGCTGATACAGCCACTTTCACCAAGCAGTTCACCACCCCGGTCTACGATACCCAGGGCAACCAGCACTCCATGGACCAATACATGGTCAAGACTGGCTCTAACACATGGGACGTCTACACGCTGATTGATGGTCGAAACCTGGACGGCAGCTCGCCGACCGCCGCCGCTACTGCTGCGGTTCCCTCAACCATGACCTTTGACTCCAGCGGTAAGCTGGTCCAGGTCAGTACCCCGCCCGCTACCATCAGCAGCGATCTGGTACTGACTGGCTGGGTGCCGGGCACGGTGACCAACGGCGTGTGGGCTGCCAACGGCGCGGGTTCGTCGACCATTACCGTCTCCATGGCCAATACCACGCAGTTCAATGCCGACACTGCGCGCTCGATTCCTACCCAGAACGGTTATGCCACCGGCCAGATCACCAACCTGACCATCGACGGCAGTGGTGTATTGTTGGCCAACTTCAGCAACAACCAGACCAAGCCGATCGGTCAGGTCGCGCTCGCCAGTTTTACCAACGAACAAGGTCTGCAGCCCGTGGGAGGCACTAGCTGGAAGGAAACCTTCGCGTCGGGCATCCCGGGCTACGATGCCCCGGAAACCGGCACCCTGGGTTCGATCGTCTCCAACTCCCTGGAGGAGTCCAACGTCAACCTGACCAACGAACTGGTCGAGCTGATCAAGGCGCAGAGCAACTACCAGGCGAACGCCAAGACCATCTCCACCCAGAGCACCATCATGCAGACCATCATTCAAATGACTTGATTCTCGATGGTTGCTTGAGAAGTTGCACAAGGAGCCCCTCGCAAGAGGGGCTTCTTTTTGGGCGAGTGTTTTGCGTTGCCTGGGTTTGCTTCATCGCGAACAGGCTCTCCCACAGGGGGGCACATTCCAATGTGGGAGCGAGCCTGCTCGCGATGAGGTCAGCCCGGCCATCACTTTCCTCCAGGCAAAAGAAAAGCCCCCGATAAACCAGCGGTCTATCGGGGGCTTTGCTTTAAAGGTAGGCGCCTTGCAGCGCCCACCCGATCAGCTTATTGGCAAGCTTCGCAATCCGGCTCGTCGATCGCGCAGGCCTTTGGCACTGGCGCAGGCCCTGCTGGAGCAGCCAGGACCGAGTCGTCACCGTGGTTGCCGCCGCTGGAAACAGCGTTCAGCTTGCCGGTGTTGATGGTCGACTTCTCGGTGCTGGTGGCGGCCAGGGCACGGAGGTAGTAAGTGGTTTTCAGGCCACGGTACCAAGCCATGCGGTAGGTCACGTCGAGCTTCTTGCCCGAGGCGCCGGCGATGTACAGGTTCAGCGACTGAGCCTGGTCGATCCACTTCTGGCGACGGCTGGCTGCGTCGACGATCCAACGGGTGTCCACTTCGAACGCGGTGGCGTAGAGCTCCTTGAGCTCCTGCGGAATGCGCTCGATCTGCTGTACCGAACCGTCGTAGTACTTCAGGTCGTTGATCATGACCGAGTCCCACAGGCCGCGGGCCTTGAGGTCGCGGACCAGGTACGGGTTGATCACGGTGAACTCGCCCGACAGGTTCGATTTCACGTACAGGTTCTGGTAGGTCGGTTCGATCGACTGCGACACGCCGGTGATGTTGGCGATGGTGGCGGTCGGTGCGATGGCCATGATGTTGGAGTTACGGATGCCTTTCTGTACACGGGCGCGAACCGGTGCCCAGTCCAGGGATTCGGTCAGGTCGACGTCGATGTACTTCTCGCCACGGGAGGCGATCAGGATTTGTTGCGAGTCCAGCGGCAGGATGCCCTTGGACCACAGCGAACCCTGGAACGTCTCATAGGCACCGCGCTCGTCGGCCAGGTCGCAGGAAGCCTGGATCGCGTAGTAACTGACTGCTTCCATGGACTTGTCGGCGAACTCGATGGCAGCGTCCGAACCGTACGGGATGTGCTGCAGGTACAGCGCGTCCTGGAAGCCCATGATGCCGAGGCCGACCGGACGGTGCTTGAAGTTGGAGTTCTTCGCCTGTGGCACCGAGTAGTAGTTGATGTCGATCACGTTGTCGAGCATGCGCACGGCGGTGTTCACGGTGCGTTGCAGCTTGGCGGTGTCCAGCTTGCCGTCGACGATGTGGTTCGGCAGGTTGATCGAGCCCAGGTTGCAGACGGCGATCTCGTCCTTGTTGGTGTTCAGGGTGATCTCGGTGCACAGGTTCGAGCTGTGGACCACGCCCACGTGCTGCTGCGGGCTGCGCAGGTTGCACGGGTCCTTGAAGGTCAGCCATGGGTGGCCGGTCTCGAACAGCATCGACAGCATCTTGCGCCACAGGTCCTTGGCCTGGACGACCTTGAACAGCTTGATCTTGTTGTACTCGGTCAGGGCTTCGTAGTACTCGTAGCGCTCTTCGAAGGCCTTGCCGGTCAGGTCATGCAGGTCCGGTACTTCGGACGGCGAGAACAGGGTCCACTTGCCGTCGTCGAAGACGCGCTTCATGAACAGGTCGGGGATCCAGTTGGCGGTGTTCATGTCGTGGGTACGACGACGGTCATCGCCGGTGTTCTTGCGCAGCTCGATGAACTCTTCAATGTCCATGTGCCAGGTTTCCAGGTAGGCACAGACCGCGCCCTTGCGCTTGCCACCCTGGTTGACCGCGACAGCGGTGTCGTTGACCACTTTGAGGAACGGTACGACGCCCTGGGATTTACCGTTGGTGCCCTTGATGTACGAGCCCAGCGCACGAACCGGCGTCCAGTCGTTGCCCAGGCCACCGGCGAATTTCGACAGCATGGCGTTGTCGTGGATTGCGCCGTAGATGCCCGACAGATCGTCCGGCACGGTGGTCAGGTAGCAGCTCGACAACTGTGGACGCAGGGTGCCGGCATTGAACAGGGTCGGGGTCGACGCCATGTAGTCGAAGGACGACAGCAGGTTGTAGAACTCGATGGCACGTTCTTCTTTCTGCTTCTCTTCGATGGCCAGGCCCATGGCCACGCGCATGAAGAAGATCTGCGGCAATTCGAAGCGGACGCCGTCCTTGTGGATGAAGTAACGGTCGTACAGGGTTTGCAGGCCCAGGTAGGTGAATTGCTGGTCGCGCTCGTGGTTGATCGCCTTGCCGAGTTTCTCCAGGTCGAAAGAAGCCAGGACCGGGTTCAGCAATTCGAATTCGATACCCTTGGCTACATAGGCCGGCAGGGCCTTGGCGTACAGGTCGGCCATTTCGTGGTGGGTCGCGCTCTCGGCGACTTCCAGGAAGCCCAGGCCTTCTGCGCGCAGGGTGTCCATCAGCAGGCGGGCGGTCACGAAGGAGTAGTTCGGCTCGCGTTCCACCAGGGTCCGCGCGGTCATCACCAGCGCAGTGTTGACGTCCTTGAGCGCGACGCCGTCATAGAGGTTCTTCAGGGTTTCGCGCTGGATCAGGTCGCCATCGACTTCTTCCAGGCCTTCGCAGGCCTCGGTGACGATGGTGTTCAGGCGGCCCATGTCCAGCGGCGCCAGGCTGCCATCAGCGCGAGCGATGCGGATCGACGGGTGGGCCTGGACCGGTGCGTCGGCCGGGTTGCGGGTGGCGCGTTCCTTGGCACGGGAGTCGCGATAGATCACGTAGTCACGCGCTACCTTCTGCTCACCGGCACGCATCAGGGCCAGTTCGACCTGGTCCTGGATTTCTTCAATGTGGATGGTGCCGCCCGACGGCATGCGACGCTTGAAGGTCGCGGTGACCTGTTCGGTCAGGCGGGCCACGGTGTCGTGGATGCGCGACGAAGCGGCTGCGGTGCCACCTTCAACTGCAAGGAACGCTTTGGTGATGGCGACGGTGATCTTGTCATCGGTGTAAGGAACGACAGTGCCGTTACGCTTGATCACACGCAGTTGACCAGGCGCGGTGGCGGCCAGATCCGGGGTCGAATCGGCGGCCATCGGCGCGGTGCCCTGCGGGTTCTCGCGAGTTGTGTCGGTGTGCATGGGTGTCTCCACGTTCTTTATGTTTGTTTGGGCACCATCACGGTGCCCACCGTTCCGTCCTGAAGCACTACAACCGACTGGCGCCGGGTATAACAACTTCGGGACAGTAGGAAGCAGGCCTGTGGGGCTGCTTCCATCCGAAGTTCATGGGTTGCGAGCCTGGGCTCGAAACCGGGTTGCGGGGGTGGCAGCAATGGACTGCAACACCCGTACCGTTTCGGTCGTTTTCGACCTTTGAAACGGTGGCCATCCGCAGGGGCGGTCTGGTCTTGGGAAAACACGATGTTTCAAGTGGAAAGAGGCACGAAAAGCGCTTGAATTCTTTGTCCGACTTGTGTTTGGTTTTTGGCTTCAACCCCTACATGTAGGGTTTTTTTTGCAGCGGGCTACAAGATAATGCGTTTTCGGGGATGAATCAACGTACTGCCTGTGGATAAACCTGTGCGTAATTTGTGTGCGAAACATGGAACTGCGCTGTAGGCCGCGACCTTGCTGGAGCGGGCCTTTTTTCGTCGTTTTCGGGGTGCCGAAAACAGCCTGCCGATTTTTTCGGGCGCGGACGTTACCACACAAATCCCGCTCGACCGAACGCATTTGTCCGCTTGTTTTCTCCCGGGGCGCCGTTTATACAATCGGCCGGTGCGTTGGACAGGGTTATCCTCTTTTGACATGACAAAAGAGCGAGGGGACGAGCGCGCATATCCTTGTGGCGAGGGGATTTATCCCCGTTGGGCTGCAAAGCAGCCCCAAATCAGTCGCTTAGCTGTGTCAGGCAGAACACAGGGGTCGCTTCGCGACCCAACGGGGATAAATCCCCTCGCCACAAGGGATGAGCATTTGTCCTTTTATATTCACAGCAGACGAGGTCCCCCGTGGAACAAGAAGCCTGGCATATATTGATCGTCGAGGATGACCAGCGTCTGGCCGAGCTGACCCGTGACTACCTGGAAAGCAACGGGCTGCGTGTCGCCATCGAAGGTGACGGTGCGGCAGCGGCGCAGCGGATCATTGCCGAACAACCGGACTTGGTGATCCTCGACCTGATGCTGCCCGGCGAAGACGGCCTGGATATCTGCCGCAAGGTCCGTGTGCAGTACGATGGGCCGATCCTCATGCTCACCGCCCGCACCGACGACGCCGACCAGATCCAGGGCCTGGATCTGGGGGCCGACGACTACGTCTGCAAGCCTGTGCGCCCGCGCGTGTTGCTGGCACGCATCCAGGCCTTGTTGCGGCGCAGCGAGCCTGTGGAGACGAACCCCCAGAAGCCGCGGCGCCTGCAATTCGGCCCGCTGGTGGTGGACGACGCCTTGCGCGAGGCCTGGTTGCAGGGCAACGGGATCGAGCTGACCAGCGCCGAGTTCGACCTGTTGTGGCTGCTGGTGTCCAATGCCGGGCGTATCCTGTCCCGGGAGGAAATCTTCACCGCCTTGCGTGGCATCGGTTATGACGGCCAGGACCGTTCCATCGACGTACGCATCTCGCGCATCCGGCCCAAGATCGGCGATGACCCCGAGCATCCACGGCTGATCAAGACCATTCGCAGTAAAGGCTACCTGTTCGTGCCTGAAGCCTGTGTAGATCCGGCACCGTGAACTCGATCTTCCTGCGCATTTATGGCGGCATGTGCGCGGCGCTGGTGCTGGTGGCGGTGCTCGGGGTGCTGGCTCTGCACCTGCTCAACCAGACCCGTAGCGAGCAGTACCGCGAGCGCCTGGCCCACGGCACGTTTTCCTTGATGGCCGAGAACCTGCAGCCGATGAACGACACCGAGCGCCACCGGGCGCTGCTGTTGTGGGAGAGGTTGCTGGGCATCCCCCTGGCATTGCAGACCTTCGCCCAGACCGACCTGGACCTGGGGCAGCGCACCCGTGTGCTGCGTGGGCAGGCCCTGGTTGAACAGACCGGGCCCCATGCGGCGAAGGTCTATCGGCTGGTCAGCGATGACGAGCAACTGATGTTGGTGGGGGAAGTCCAGCAGATCAGCGAGCAGTTGGCCCGCGCAACCATTTACCTGCTGGCCGACGAACTGGTGCGCTACCCGGTGGGCGAGCAACCCCGACGGCTCGCGCAGCTCATGGAAGAAAAGGGTTTCGGTTTCGATCTGCGGTTGATGACCGCCGAGCAGGCGGACATGGACGAAGACCAGCGCCGTCGCGTGTCCGAGGGCGATACGGTGATGGCCTTGGGCAAGGGTGGCGATTCGATCCGGGTGTTCGCCGGGATGGTGGGCACGCCATGGGTATTGGAAATCGGCCCGCTGTACCAGATGAACCCTTACCCGCCCGAATGGCTGGTCCTGATCGCGGCGTTGGGCTTGAGCCTGATCGGGTTGATCGTCTACCTGTTGGTGCGTCAACTGGAGCGACGCCTGAGCGGCCTGGAGGCCGCCGCCACCCAGATCGCCCAGGGCAGCCTGGAAACCCGCGTGCCGGCACGGGGCGCCGACTCGGTCGGGCGGTTGGCCGCCGCATTCAACGGCATGGCCGAGCACCTGCAACAACTGTTGGCGATCCAGCGTGAATTGGTAAGGGCGGTTTCCCACGAATTGCGAACCCCGGTGGCGCGCCTGCGCTTCGGCCTGGAAATGATCGGCAGCGCTGCCACGCCCCAGGCTCGGGAAAAGTACCTGGCGGGCATGGACCATGACATCGAAGACCTGGATCGGCTGGTGGACGAGATGCTCACCTATGCGCGACTGGAGCAAGGCTCACCGGCGCTGAACTTCCAGCGGGTGGATCTGGATGCGCTGGTCAGCCAGGTGATCGAGGAGCTGGGCCCGCTGCGGGCCGGGGTCACGGTCGAGCGTGGGCTGTGCCTGTCTGCCGTCGATTGTGACGGCGCCTGGGTCGAGGCCGAGCCACGCTTCTTGCATCGCGCCTTGCAGAACCTGGTGGGCAATGCCATGCGCCATGCCAAGTCCCGGGTGACCGTCAGCTATCAGGTGGGACAACTGCGTTGCCGGGTGGACGTCGAGGATGACGGGCCCGGTGTGCCGGAGGCGGCCTGGGAGCGGGTGTTCAAGCCCTTCCTGCGCCTGGACGACAGCCGTGCCCGGGCTTCGGGCGGTCATGGGTTGGGGCTGTCGATCGTGCGGCGGATCATTTACTGGCATGGCGGCCGGGCGTTGATCGCCAAGAGCAAGAGCCTGGGTGGGGCATGTTTCAGCTTGAGCTGGCCGAGGCATCAGGACAGGGGTTGAAGGATATAGCGACTGGATTGTCCTCATCGCGAGCAGGCTCGCTCCCACATGGGAACGCATTCCTTCTGTGGGAGCGAGCCTGCTCGCGATGGCGCCTTCAAAAGCGACAGGAAAGCTTCAGGCCTTGATACCCACCAGGCTCAACAACTGCCCATCCTTCACCCCGAACCGCGCCTGCAATTCACTGCCATGGCACCATTCGGCCGACAGGTCCGTCAGCAACCGCATTCGCACCTGCCCGTCGCGGGTCCATTCCAGCACCTCGGCATGTTCGAAATAGAAGCGCTGCCCGACGATCGGGTACAGGGCCTTGAACAGGCTTTCCTTCACTGAAAACGTCAACGTCACCAGCAATGCCCGGTCATCTCGCCGGGTGGTGGCCATGCGTTGCAGTTCCGCTGGGGTCAGGATTTCACTCGCCAGCCGCTCGGCGCGCTCCGGGTCGAGCAGGTTCTCCAGATCCATGCCCAGCCCCTGCCAATGGTCCTTGCTGGCGACGATGGCCGCCGCCCGGCCGGTGCTGTGGGTGATCGACCCGCTGACATGGGCCGGCCAGACGGGGGCACGGTCTTCGCCAATCGCCGGTACGCAATACTGGCCGTTCAACTGATAAAGGGCTGTCCGGGCGCAGATCCGTCCGGCAAGGAATTCGGCCCGGCGCTTGGGCACCGAACGCTGGATGCTCGCGGGCGGCTCGATAGCACTGTTCGGGAAATCTTCGCCGATCAGCAACAGCGGATCGAAGCGGGTGCTCAGCAGGATTGTATCGGGCAGGGCATCGGGCAACAGCCAATGTTCATCCAAAGGCGAGCAGCAGGCGGGCAGGGCAGGGAGTCGGTTCATGCCGGGCATTTTGCCGGGTTGGCTTGATGCTGGGTAGTGATGTGAGCGGTTGGACTGAAATTCTGCTGGGAAGAAGGGGCTTTTGTGGCGAGGGGATAAATCCCCTCGCCACAGGGGGGAGTGTTCAGCCAAAGATCTTCTTGAAGAACTTCTGCATATCCGCCCACGACTGCTCATCGGCCGCCTTGTTGTAGCCGATGTCCGGCCCGCCATGTTCGCCGTGGCTCAGGCGGTCGGCATCGGGGTTGCTGAAGCCGTGCTTGGCGCCTTTCAGGCTGACGAACTTGTAGTCGGCGCCGGCCTTGTCCATCTCGCTCTTGAACGCAGTGACGTTATCCTCGGTGACCATGCTGTCCAATGCGCCGTGCTCGACCAGCATCTTCGCCTTGACGCTGCCGGGCGTAGCCGGGGTGTTGGTGACCAGGGCACCGTGGAAACTCACCACGCCGGCCAGCGGAACACCCTGGCGAGCGGCATCGAGCACCACTTTGCCGCCGAAGCAGTAGCCGATGGCGGCGAGTTTGTCAGGGTCGGTCTGGGGCTGTTTCTTCAACAGGTCGAGCCCGGCCTGGAAACGCGCGCTGGCGGCCTTGCTGTCCTTGAGTGCCGCCTGCATGAACGCCATGGCGTCCGTGGGATGCTCGGTGTTCTTGCCATCGCCGTACATGTCGATGGCCAGGGCGCTGTAGCCCAGGCCGGCGAGGTCGCGGGCGCGGCGTTTGGCGTAGTCGTTCAGCCCCCACCATTCATGCACCACCACTACGCCCGGGCGCGGCCCCTTGATCGCATCGTCGTAGGCGTAATAGCCGATCAGCTTCGTGCCGTCGGCACTGGTGTAGGGGATTTCCTGGGTCTGAATGGCGGCGTGGCCTGCGCCGCTCAAGGCCAGAAGTACAACAGCAAGCAACCTGCGCATGGGGGATCTCCTTGAAAGAATGGGTTTGCTCGAGACAGGACACTCTAGCCGATTCATTCAGCGAAGGTTCAGAGAACGTTCAAGGGGTGTTCAGGGACCGTTGGTTAACGTGACCACGACTTCACAGACCACCCACGTTTCAAAGGAACCTGAACATGACACACATGAAAAAACTGCTGCTGGCTTTCACTGTGCTGGGTGCCAGCGCCATGGCTCACGCCGATGACAACTTCGCCAGCCTGACCCTCGGCCAGACCAGTGACAAGGTCAAGAAGTCCAGTGCCCTGGACCAGGCGCTGAACAATCCGAACGCCGACGGCGTGATCGGCAAGGACACCACCTACGGCCTGCGTCTGGGCAAGCAGAACGACCAGGGCCGCTACTACGCCACCTACGACAACGTTTCTGGGACCCATAATGGCATCAAGCTGCGCCAGGAAAACCTGCTGGGCAGCTACGATCTGTTCTACCCGGTCACTGGCAGCACCAAGCTGTTCGGCGGTGCGACGGCGGGCCTGACCAAGGTGACCCAGGACTCCCCAGGCTTCAGCCGCGACAGCGACATCGGTTTCACGGCAGGTCTGCAGGGCGGCGTCCTGCAACAAATTTCGCAGAACACCTCGGTGGAACTGGGTTACCGTTACCTGCGCAGCAACGCCAGCACCGAGATGAGCCCCCACGGCGGTGGCAAGGTGGGTTCGCTGGACCTGACCAGCAGTGCCCAGACCTACCTGTCCGCCAACTACACGTTCTAAGCGGGGGAAGGTGAGCGTATTCCGCCGGATCGGCCCAAGACGATCCGGCGGCTTTCGTTGCGCTGCACAGCACCGGATTGTCTGATTTGCCTGGAGAGAGGCTCCATGAAGTTACTGGTCGTCGAAGACGAGGCGCTGTTGCGTCATCACCTGCAAACCCGTCTCACCGACAGCGGCCATGTGGTGCAGGCCGTCGCCAATGCCGAGGAGGCCCTGTACCAAGTCACGGAATTCAACCATGACCTGGCGGTGATCGACCTCGGCCTGCCCGGGATCAGCGGCCTGGAACTGATCCGCCGGCTGCGTGCCCAGGACAAGACCTTCCCGATCCTGATCCTCACTGCCCGTGGCAACTGGCAGGACAAGGTCGAGGGCCTGGCCGCCGGGGCCGATGACTACGTGGTCAAGCCGTTTCAGTTCGAAGAGCTGGAGGCCCGGCTGAATGCCCTGTTACGCCGCTCCAGCGGTTTTACCCAGTCGACCATCGTCGCCGGCCCGTTGCTGTTGGACCTCAACCGCAAGCAAGCCTCCCTCGACGAGGAGCCGCTGGCGCTGACGGCCTACGAATACCGCATCCTCGAGTACCTCATGCGCCATCACCAGCAGGTGGTGGCCAAGGACCGCCTGATGGAGCAACTGTATCCCGATGACGACGAGCGCGACCCCAATGTCATTGAAGTACTGGTCGGGCGCCTGCGCCGTAAACTCGAAGCCCCCGCCGGCTTCAAACCGATCGACACCGTGCGTGGCCTGGGCTATCTGTTCAACGAGCGCTGCCAGTGATTCGTTCCCTGCGGCTGCGGTTGATGCTGGCCGCCACGACCCTTGCGGTGTTGTTCATGCTGGCGTTGCTGCCCGCCATGCAAGGTGCGTTCAGTCTGGCGCTGCAGGAATCCATCCAGCAACGCCTGGCCTCGGATGTGACCACGCTGATTTCCGCGGCCCGGGTGGAAAACAATCGTCTGAAGATGCCGGTACAGTTGCCCGACGAGCGTTTCAATCTCGCCGACGCCCGTCTGCTGGGCTACATCTATGACCGCGACGGGCGGCTGGTCTGGCGGTCGAAGGCGACCCGGGAAGAAAACATCAACTACACGCCGCGCTATGACGGCCAGGGGAACGAGTTTGCCCGCATTCGCGAGCAGAGCGGCGAGGAGTTCTTTGTCTATGACGTCGAGATCAAGTTGCTCGCTGGCCAGAACGCGGCGTTCAGTATCGTCACGTTGCAACCGGTGCGCGATTACGAAATGACCCTGCAGGGGCTGCGGGACAAACTCTACCTGGGCTTCGGAGCTGCGCTGGCGGTGTTGTTGGCACTGTTGTGGATCGGTCTGACCTGGGGGTTGCGGGCGTTGCGACGCCTGAGCCAGGAACTGGATGAAATCGAAGGCGGTACCCGGGAGAGCCTCAGTACCGAGCATCCCCGGGAACTGTTGCGCCTGACCGGCTCCCTCAACCGACTGTTGTACAGCGAGCGGGAGCAGCGCAGCCGCTATCGCGATTCCCTCGACGACCTGGCCCACAGCCTGAAGACGCCGTTGGCAGTGCTGCAGGGTGTCAGCGAAGACATGGCCCGGCGCCCAGAAGACCGTGGGCAGGCCTGGGTGCTGCAAACCCAGATCGAGCGCATGAGCCAGCAGATAGGCTACCAGTTGCAGCGGGCCAGCCTGCGCAAGAGTGGGCTGGTGCGCCATCAGGTGCGCTTGCGGCCGGTGTTGCAAAGCCTTTGCGATACCTTGGACAAGGTCTACCGCGACAAGCGGGTCAACGTCCGTTTCGACCTGCCGGAGCACTGCCAGGTGCCGATCGAGCAGGGCGCCTTGCTGGAGATGCTCGGCAACCTGTTGGAAAACGCCTATCGACTGTGCCTGGGGGAAGTGCTCGTCAGCGTGCACCAGACCCTTGGCGGTATGGAATTGTGCGTCGAAGATGACGGGCCGGGCGTGCCGCCGGACCAGCGTGCGCGGATTCTGCAGCGCGGCGAACGGCTGGACCGCCAACATCCGGGGCAAGGCATTGGCCTGGCGGTAGTCAAGGACATCATCGAGAGCTACGGCGCACGCTTGACCCTGGGGGATTCAGAGCTGGGTGGGGCGGCGTTCCGGGTGTTTTTCCCGGTGGTTTGACGGGAATGGAGGCAGACCTGTGACTCGAATGTTCATCAATCCTGTGGGAGCAAGGCTTGCCCGCGATGGCGTCCTTGAAATTGTCATCGCGGGCAAGCCTTGCTCCCACAGGGATGAAATAGACAGGGTTATTACTCAGTTCTCCTGCTCCCGATAAGCCCCTGGCGTCAGCCCCGTCCACTTCTTGAACGCCCGGTGAAACGCCGACGGCTCCGAGAACCCCAACTGTTCAGCGATCTGCTGCAACGACAGGCCCGCACGGCCCAGGTGGTAGATGGCGATATCCCGCCGCAGCTGATCCTTGAGTTCCTGGAAGCTGGTGCCTTCCTCCCGCAGATGGCGGCGCAGGGTCTGTGGACTGAGGTGCAGATGATTGGCGGCAGCCTCCAGGTCCGGCCAGCGTGCGGTATCGCGGCCGAGCAATCGACGCAGCTGGCTGCTCAGGCTGTGGCCATCGTCCGGACGCGAGAGCAGATCGGCGGGGGAGCGCTCGAGAAAACGTTTGAGGGTCCGTTCGTCCTGAAGCAACGGCATGTTCAAGTAGCGGCTGTGGAACAACAGGCTGCTGTGTTGCGCCTCGAACACCAGCGGACAGGGGAAAAGCAAATCGTACTCGGCACCATGGGCGGGCCTCGCATAGCTGAAGCTTGCCTGCTCCAGGGCGATTCGCTGGCCGATCAGCCAACTGGCCAGGCGATGCCATACCACCAGCAGGCTCTCGGCGAGGAAATGATCCGGGTCCCACAACGCCGAATCGTCCAGCACCAGGCGCACCCGTTCGCCTTCGGCCACCAGTGTCAGGTCCGGGGCGTCGGGGAACAGGCGGTAGAACAACAGGCCACGTTTAAGAGCCTTGCCCAGGGTCCGGCAATGGATCAGCGTATGGCACATCATGGCGAACGTCCCGGGTTTGCTCGGGGCGCTGCCGAATCCAAGGTATTCATCGCCCAATGCCAGCCACAGCGATTGCAACAGGCGGGCAAACTGCTCAGGCGCGATACGCGCGCGCGGCTCGTCCAACAGCTCAGGGCTGATGCCCAGCTGTTGCAGCAAGGGAAGGTAGTCGAACCCCTGCCGACGTGCGCCGCCCAAGGCTGCGCGGGCAAAGTGACTGGCGATCGTGCGTTGGCGCATGGCATCAATCCGTTTGATAAGCGGCCGATGGTAGCAGGGCGATCCATCGCGACAAGGCGGATATCCGCCAAATCCCGGAACAGAAATCAGCCTGTTGGCGGATATCCGCCATCTCGTGCGCTGTCGTTTAACCCGTGATTGATGATGGAACCTGTCTGCCATGGCGGCTGTAGGGCTTTTCCGGGAAATGGCATGGGCTTTGCGATACAGCACGTAGGTCTGCCCCTGTGCAGCCGACAAAAACAAATCCCTCCAGTACAGGAGGGTTCGCAAAGTTGAGGTGCCGTGGACGACAGATGGATGTTGTCACGCGGGACGCTTGAGGAAGGTTTGCCATGACGACTCGTCAGCCCTTGTACAAATCCCTGTATTTCCAGGTGATCGTTGCCATTGCCATCGGTATTTTGCTCGGTCACTTCTATCCGCAGACCGGTGTGGCCCTCAAGCCGTTCGGTGACGGTTTCATCAAACTGATCAAAATGGTCATTGCCCCGATCATCTTCTGTACCGTTGTCAGTGGTATCGCCGGCATGCAGAACATGAAGTCGGTCGGCAAGACCGGCGGCTACGCGCTGCTGTACTTCGAGATCGTTTCCACCATCGCCCTGTTGATCGGCCTGGTCGTGGTCAACGTCGTGCAACCGGGCAACGGCATGCACATCGACGTGACGACCCTGGACACCAGCAAGATCGCCGGTTACATCTCCGCTGGTAAAGACCAGAGCATCATCGCCTTTATCCTCAACGTGATCCCCAACACCATCGTCGGCGCGTTCGCCAACGGTGACATCCTGCAAGTGCTGATGTTCTCGGTGATCTTCGGTTTCGCCCTGCATCGCCTGGGTGCCTATGGCAAGCCGGTGCTGGACTTCATCGACCGCTTCGCCCACGTGATGTTCATCATCATCAACATGATCATGAAGCTGGCCCCCCTGGGTGCGTTCGGTGCCATGGCGTTCACCATCGGCGCCTACGGTGTCGGTTCGCTGGTGCAACTGGGTCAGTTGATGATCTGCTTCTACATCACCTGCGTCTTGTTCGTGCTGGGGGTACTGGGCGCCATCTGCCGCGCCCACGGCTTCAGCGTAGTCAAGCTGGTCCGCTACATCCGTGAAGAGCTGCTGATCGTGCTGGGTACTTCCTCGTCGGAATCGGCCCTGCCACGCATGCTGATCAAGATGGAGCGCCTGGGTGCCAAGAAGTCGGTCGTGGGCCTGGTCATTCCAACAGGCTACTCGTTCAACCTTGATGGTACTTCGATCTATCTGACCATGGCCGCGGTGTTCATCGCCCAAGCCACCGATACCCCGATGGACCTGACTCACCAGATCACCCTGCTGGCCGTGCTGTTGCTGTCCTCCAAGGGGGCTGCCGGCGTGACGGGTAGCGGCTTCATCGTACTGGCGGCCACCCTGTCGGCCGTGGGCACCCTGCCGGTCGCCGGCCTGGCACTGATCCTGGGTATCGACCGTTTCATGTCCGAAGCCCGCGCCCTGACCAACCTGGTGGGCAACGCCGTCGCCACCATCGTGGTTGCCAAGTGGGTCAAGGAGCTGGATGAAGAGCAGTTGCAGACCGAACTGGCTTCCGGCGGTCGCGGCATCTCCGACGTCCGTGAAGACGACGAGCAGATCGCGGCGGCGCAGATTGTGGCAGCTGAAACCTCTGCTCCTGGCGCTGTGAGGTAATCTTCAGGCAGCAATGAAAAACCCGCTTCGGCGGGTTTTTTCATGGCACTTTCTAGCGGTTGGGGAGGTTTTGTGGCGAGGGGATTTCGCTAAATCCCCTCGCCACAGCAGAGGCGTGCAAGTCTTGAGCGCATTGGTCATCCCGAACGACCCCTGCGGTAATTGCCTCGCCGCCAGCTGCTGCCTAGTCTTTGCGGATCCCCCTGTGGAGATTGGCCATGCAAGGCCCATTGGCATCGCTCAAGGTTCTGGATTTCTCGACCCTGCTACCCGGCCCGTTCGCCTCGCTGCTGCTGGCGGACATGGGGGCCGAGGTGCTGCGCATCGAATCACCAACCCGCCCGGACCTGTTACGCGTTCTGCCGCCCCATGATCGAGGTGTTTCCGCCAGCCATGCCTACCTCAATCGCAACAAGCGCAGCCTGGCCCTGGACCTCAAGCAACCGGAGGCGCTGGAGGTGATCAAGCGCTTGCTGGGGGGCTATGACATTCTGCTGGAACAGTTCCGTCCCGGCGTGATGGAGCGATTGGGACTCGGGTATGAGGCGTTGAAGGCAATCAATCCCCGGCTCATCTACGTGTCGATCACCGGCTACGGCCAGACCGGGCCCTACAGGGACCGCGCCGGGCACGACATCAACTACCTGGCCCTGACAGGGCTGGCCAGCCAGACCGGGCGTGCCGACAGCGGCCCGCTGCCGCTGGGCATCCAGGCTGCGGACGTCGCCGGCGGCTCGCTGCATGGCGTGATCGGGTTGTTGGCGGCGGTGATTGCCCGCCAGCAGAGCGGGCTGGGCCAGTACCTGGATGTGAGCATGGCCGATTGTGTGCTTAGCCTGAACGCATTGGCGGGCGCCGGTTATCTGGCCGGCGGGGTCGAACCCGGCTGGGAAAAACACCTGCTCAATGGCGGCAGCTTCTATGACTATTACCGCACCAGGGATGGCCGCTGGATGTCGGTGGGCAGTCTGGAACCGGCCTTCATGCAAGCGTTGTGTGAGGCTTTGGGGCGGCCGGAGCTGGCAGCTCAGGGTCTGTCACCCGTGCCCGAGCAACAACACCTGCTCAAGCAAGCGCTGCAAGTCGAGTTCGAGAAGCATGACTTCGCCGAACTCTGCCGGTTGTTTGCCGGTATCGATGCTTGTGTCGAGCCGGTGCTGAGCCTGGAGGAAGCCCTCGGGCACTCGCAATTGCAGGCCAGGGAAGTGGTCACCCAGGTGCCTCGCGGAGATGGCTCGAGTCAGGCGCAGATGGCTTGCCCGTTGAAGTTCTCGGAAGGACTGCCCGAGCCTCGGCATGTTGGTGCCGGGCTGGGGGCGCATACGGATCAGGTGTTGGCGGAGTTGGGGTTCAGTGCCGAGCGGATTGCTCGACTGCGGGAGGGCAGGGTGGTTGTGTAGTAGTGTTGCCGGCCTCATCGCGAGCAGGCTCGCTCCCACATTGGCTCTGTGGGCGCTGCACCCCCCCTGTGGGAGCGAGCCTGCTCGCGATGAGGCCGGCCCAGGCACCCCAAGTCCCGCTACTCCACCCGTGTTTCCCCGCTGAACACCAACGTCCCGCGACAACTGCGGCACAGATACCGCCGCCCCTGGCGCACCAGGCCATGACGCTGGGCCGAGAACGGGAAGTCGCTGCCTTCGCAGGGGCATTTGTAGATGTAGCGGGTGACGCGGCGGCGTTTGATTTCGTAGGTGTGACAGCGGTTGGGCGGCAGTTCGTACACGCCGCGCATGATCAGTTGCCACTCTTCGCCATGGGGCTGGATGCGTTCGCCAAACAACTGATGGGCGATCAGATGCGCGACTTCGTGGGCGACGGTCTGCTTGAGGAAATCCTCGGCATTTTCCTGGTACAGCTGTGGATTGAAGCGCAGCAGGTTTTCATGCAAATGCGCGACACCGGCTTTCTGGCCACGCAATTTGAAGCTGACCACCGGGCGTTTGAAAGGACGTTTGAAAAAGGATTCGGCTTGTTGGTAACACTCTTCGACGCGGGTATTGAGTTGCTCGAGCATGCTTTACGGGTCTCCAGAAACCCGAGTATGCCGCAAGCGTCTGCCGTTGCGAATCGCTCAGGTGCCCAGCGGTCGTCTCACCGTCAGACATAGGAAGGCCGCCTTGCGGCGGCCTGTGTTGGCAGATCCTGTTTTTATAGGAGAGCCTTGGTTGTTCAGTTGGTATAGACCGGGCCGACGCCCAACCCCCAGACAATCACCGTGAACGCCATGATGGCCACCAGTACCACCAGGCCGACGGCGAGTACCGAACTGGAAAACAGGAAGCCTTCGTCCTGTGGAATATTCATGAACGTCGGCAAGCCCACATACAGCAGGTAGACCGTATAGCAGATCGCCGCCGTGCCAACGATCATCCCCAGCCACATGTGGGGATAGAGCGCCGCCAGGCCACCGATGAACAAGGGAGTGGCGGTGTAGGTGGCGAACGCCACGCAACGGGCGAGACTCGGGTTGGCGTCATAGGTGCGGGCCATCCAGTGGATAAACGCGCCCATTACCGCGACACCGCCCAGCATGGCCAGGTAGGACATGATGGTCATCCACAGCGCGCTTTCCTGGGTGAGCATCACGGGAGCACGATTGCCGATGACCCATCCCACCTGCGTGGTGCCGATAAATGCCGATACAGCGGGAATCGCCGCCAGGATCAGCGTGTGGGTGAGGTACATGTGGCTGATGCTTTCCTCCTGATCGCCACGGATGTCTTTCCATTCTTGATCAGGGTGGGTGAAGAGCCCCACGACATGATGGATCATAATCAGTCACTCCTTTGTTATTGCCATCGCCCCCCAACGGAGCGCCTACGGGCCAAATGGCCAAGTAAGTAAAGGTCTGAATATGTGTGCGACCTTATGACGCAGTATAGAAAGGACTCATCCCGAGGGGGATGGGGGGCTTAGAGCAAATCGCGCTGTAGGTTGGCGGGTTAATCGCCGATAGGTCTGTGTACACCATCTTGAAACGGGTGAATAACCCTGTGGCGAGGGGATTTATCCCCGCTGGGGTGCGAAGCAGCCCCCTACGTTCGGCCTGACCCACCGTTGGTTGCATTGAGATATTGGGGCCGCTACGCGCCCCAGCGGGGATAAATCCCCTCGCCACAACAGGGTTGCCAGCCTCTTCGCCGCAGGCCTGTTTTTGCGTAAAATGCCGGCCCTTCGTCACACCTCACGGATTTCGCGTCATGGGCACTCTTACGGTCAACCAGAACAAACTGCAAAAGCGCCTGCGCCGCCTGGCGGGTGAGGCGGTTGCCGATTTCAACATGATTGAAGACGGCGACAAGGTCATGGTCTGCCTGTCCGGTGGCAAGGACAGCTACACCATGCTCGATGTGCTGATGCACCTGCAGAAGGTTGCGCCGATCAAGTTCGACATCGTCGCGGTGAACATGGACCAGAAGCAGCCGGGGTTCCCCGAGGATGTGCTGCCGGCGTACCTCGAATCGCTGGGCGTGGAGTACCACATCGTCGAGAAAGACACCTACTCGGTGGTCAAGGAACTGATTCCGGAAGGCAAGACTACCTGTTCGCTGTGCTCACGCCTGCGTCGCGGCACGCTCTACACCTTCGCCGACGAGATCGGCGCAACCAAGATGGCCCTGGGGCATCACCGCGACGACATCGTCGAGACGTTCTTCCTGAACATGTTCTTCAACGGCTCGCTCAAGGCCATGCCGCCCAAGCTGCGCGCCGATGATGGGCGCAACGTGGTGATCCGCCCGCTGGCCTATTGCAGCGAGAAGGACATCCAGGCCTATTCGGATCTCAAGCAATTCCCGATCATCCCCTGCAACCTTTGCGGTTCCCAGGAGAACCTGCAGCGCCAGGTGGTCAAGGAGATGCTCCAGGAGTGGGAACGCAAGACGCCAGGCCGTACCGAGAGCATCTTCCGCGGTTTGCAGAACGTCGTCCCGTCCCAGTTGGCGGATCGCAACCTGTTCGATTTCACCAACCTGCGTATCGATGAAAGCGCGGCATCGCGTTTCGTCAATGTGGTGAATATCTAGTTGTTTACACTGGACCCCAGGAGAGGGAATGCGCGATTACAAGTGGCTGCATGAGTACTGTCTGAACCGCTTCGGTTCGACGGCTGAACTGGAAGCCCACCTGCCTGTTCCCAAGACTCCGGCGCAGTTGCGCAAGATTGGTGACGATCGCTACCTCTCGACCATGGCATTGCGGGTCTTTCGCGCCGGTCTCAAGCACAGTCTGGTCGATGCCAAGTGGCCGGCGTTCGAAGAGGTGTTCTACAAATTCGATCCGGAAAAAGTCGTGCTGATGAGTGCCGAGCACCTGGAGCGGTTGATGCAGGATGCGCGGATCATCCGGCATCTGGGCAAGCTCAAGAGCGTGCCCCGCAACGCGCAGTTGATATTGGACGTGGCCCATGAAAAAGGCAGCTTCGGCGCGTTGATCGCCGACTGGCCGGTGACCGACATCGTTGGCTTGTGGACCTACCTGAAAAAGCATGGCCATCAACTGGGCGGCCTGTCGGCTCCGCGTTTTTTACGGATGACGGGCAAGGACACCTTCGTGCCCAGCTATGACGTGGTGGCGGCGCTCAATGCCCAGGACATCATCGACAAAGTCCCCACCAGCCTGCGGGACCTGGCGACGGTGCAGAATGCTTTCAATCAGTGGCATGAAGAGAGTGGCGGGCGGCCGATGTCGCAGCTTTCGATGATGCTGGCTTACACAGTGAATCATTGAGACCGGGTCGCATCCACCGCCAGCAGGCTCGCTCCCACATTCGCAATGCATTTCCCTGTGGGAGCGAGCCTGCTCGCGATAGCGGTCTATCAGGCGACGGAGATGTCACCCTCGCCAGCCAACCGCCGGTTCAACTGAAACCGCCAGCGCACATACAGCAACGCCGAGCAGAACACCGCCACGCTCGCGAGCATTTCCATCACGCCGAACAGTTGCCGGTTCGGGTCATAGGCCGCCAGTGCGCCCTTGATGAAATACAGGTTCACCACGAAGCACATCCAGGAATGGCCGCGAGCGCTGCCGGTGAGCATGCCGGGGGCCAGTATCAATAACGGGACCAACTCGATCAGCAGGATCACCCAGGGACGCGCGCCGTGCAGATCGGCGATCAGCAGGTAATACACACTGAGTACCCCCACCAGGCCGAAAAAGCACAGCAGGCTGAGGACGCGGGCGATGCGCACGCGCGGCTCCAGCCACTGGATCGAGGGGAGGATCTTCGGCTTCTTAGCCACGGCCGCTCTCCAGCAATTGTGCGGTTTTCGCCAGGCGCGAACCCAAGGCACGGCAAAGGACGACTTCATGTTCGTTCAAGCCGCTTTTACCGTCACTCCCGGCATGATGGCTCGGCCCGTAAGGCGTACCGCCGCCCTCGGTATCGATCAGAGCCGATTCGCTGTAGGGCAGGCCAGTGATCAGCATGCCGTGGTGCAGCAGCGGCAGCATCATCGACAGCAGGGTGGTTTCCTGGCCGCCGTGCAGGCTCGCGGTGGAGGTGAACACCCCTGCCGGCTTGCCCACCAGGGCACCGGTCAGCCAAAGGTTGCTGGTACCGTCGAGAAAGTATTTGAGCGGCGCCGCCATATTGCCGAAACGGGTCGGGCTGCCCAGGGCCAGGCCGGCACAGTTCTTCAAATCATCGAGGGTGGCATACAGCGGGCCTTGCTCGGGTATCTCCGGGGCCACCGCTTCGCACTCGGTTGAAATTGCCGGCACCGTGCGCAGCCGTGCTTCCATCCCGGCCTGTTCGATACCGCGAGCGATCTGCCGGGCCATTTCGTTGGTGGAGCCACTACGGCTGTAATACAACACCAGGATGTAAGGTGTGCTCACGGCAGGATCTCCAGGATCTTCTCCGGCGGACGGCCGATCACGGCTTTGTCGGCGGTTTCAAGAATCGGCCGTTCCATGAGTTTCGGGTGGGCGGCAATGGCTGCGATCAATTGCGCCTGGCTCAGGCTTTCGTCGGCCAGGTTCAGACTTGTGTATTCGTCCTCGCCGGTGCGCAGCAGTTGCCGGGCCGTGATGCCGAGCTTGCCCAGCAGCCGTTCGAGCTGTGCTGCATCGGGTGGGGTTTCCAGGTAGCGGACCACGGTGGGCGTCAGGCCCCGGGCCTCCAACAGTTCCAGCGCACCGCGGGATTTAGAGCAGCGCGGGTTGTGATAAAGCGTCAGATCGGTCATGAGCGGGTCGCATCTTGCGTAAGGTGGCGGCTATTCTACTGTGCCACGATGGGTCGTGGCAGCGTTCACATTCAGACAAGGATTGGGCACATGGCAAGGCGATTGACGGCGGCATTGGCATTGATGGGCATCCTGTTGCTCGCTGGTTGCGGAAACGACTACGGAGTCGACCAGAACGGCCAGGCGATTGCCTCGCAACGGCTGGACAAACAGTGGGTAGTCATCAACTACTGGGCCGAATGGTGTGCACCGTGCCGCACCGAGATCCCGGAATTCAACGCCCTGGCCGAACAGCTCAAGGGACGCAACGTTGGTGTGTTCGGAGTCAATTTCGATCAGGTGCAGGGCGAAGAGCTCAAAAGCGCCAGCGACAAGATGGGCATCCGGTTCACTGTGCTGGCCCGGGACCCGGCCGAGATCTTCGACCTGCCTCGCAGCGAAGGATTGCCAGTGACCTACATCATCGACAACCAGGGCAAGGTGCGCGAGCAATTGCTGGGTGAGCAGACGGCGGCGGGGGTGATGGCGAAGCTTGAGGGGTTGCAGGCGTTTAAATAGCACTTCGTGGCGGGGAGGTTGTGAGGGCTGTTGTGGAGAGGGGATTTATCCCCTCGCCACAGGGCCCAGCCAGGCTCAAGAGCTCAGCTTGGAGGCTCAACCCTCTTCCAGCCACCACCGCAACGGCTTGCCTTGGGCCGGCCAGAAGCGTACCTGCTCGATGGGCGAGATGTCCCAGCGTTCGACCTTCTCCAGCGTCTGCAGAAAACGCGACTCCTGCTCCATCACGGCCGGGCCGCAGAGCTTGCGGGTGCTGCCGATTTTGCCGAAGCTCAAGCGGTGGCCTTCCAGGGTATAGGGGGCGAACCAGTGATTGCAGCCGGCATTGCCATAGGCTCGGCCATCCTCCCCCAGAGTGATGGTCAGGTGGCTGTAGTCCATCAATGGCCGTTCACCGATCCATTCCAGGATGTAGCTGCGGTTCTGTTGCAACTGTACAGGTTCGGCGGCACAGCCCATCAGACTCATGCCGATCAACATGGACAGGGCAAGAGGTTTCATCAGGCGGCTTCCCGGCAGGTCGGGCACAGGTGCTTTTCACCCACGCTGGTCCAGCCCAGCTCGGCGATGCGTGCGCTGGCGGCTGGTTTCTGGGCCTTGACGCCGAGCTTGGCGTCGACGGCAAATTCGAAGCTCAGCTCCTTGGCGCAACTGTCGCAGTTGACCTGCCAGGTGTGGATCGCCAACTCGCCGAACACCGGGCCGGTGGTCATGGCGGTCCATTGGCCCATGGGCTTGAGCAGGTGGCGAACGGTGTCCACGGTCAGGCGCATGGACAGGTCCTTGCTGCCCTTGAGGGTGACCAGCAGTACATCGTTGGCCTGGATCGAACCGCCGTTGCCGGTGACCTGATAGCGGCCCGGCGCCAGTGCGCGGACTTCGGTCAGGGTGTGCTGCGGGTTCATCAGGGTGTAGCGGAAATCGTGCTCGGCCATGGGTCCTCCAAAATAGGCGCCACATGCTAGCACGGGGCATGGGTGGGATGGCCCGGATGCGACGAACTCCTCCTTCCCCTATGGGAGCGAGCCTGCTCGCGATGACGACAGATCAGTCGGCATTGATGTCAGCTGACAGACCGCAATCGCGAGCAGGCTCGTTCCCACAGGGATTGGCGTCGGGTTGGCTTTAGTCGTTCACCAGGTTTTGCGGGGTGCCGCTCGCCCAGGCTGCGATGTTGTCCAGGGTGGTCGCGGCGATTGCGTCCAGCGCTTCATGGGTCAGGAACGCCTGGTGCGCGGTGACCACCACGTTGGGGAAAGTCAGAAGCCGGGCCAGCACGTCGTCCTGCAAAGGTTGGTCGGAGCGGTCCTTGAAAAACAACTGGGCCTCTTCTTCATAGACATCCAGCCCCAGGTAGCCCAACTGACCGCTTTTCAGCGCTTCGATCAGGGCCGGTGTATCCACCAGACCGCCGCGTCCGGTATTGATCAGCATGGCGCCTGGTTGCATCGTCGCCAGCGAGTCGGCGTTGATCAGGTGTCGGCTCTGTTCGTTCAGCGGGCAATGCAGGCTGATGATCTGTGCTTGCGCCAGCAGATCGGCCAGGGGCAAATAGCGAGCGCCCAAGGCTTCGACTTGAGGGTTGGGGTAGGGGTCGTAAGCCAGCAACCGGCAGCCGAAGCCGGCCATGATCCGTGCAAACGTTGCGCCGATCTGTCCGGTGCCGACCACCCCCACAGTCTTGCCCACCAGGTCGAATCCGGTCAGGCCATGGAGGCTGAAGTTGCCATCGCGGGTACGGTTATAGGCGCGATGCAGGCAGCGATTAAGTGCCATGATCAACGCTACTGCATGTTCGGCCACGGCATGGGGCGAGTAGGCCGGCACCCGGACGATACTCAACCCCAGGCGTCTGGCTGCGGGCAGGTCGACATGGTTGTAGCCAGCTGAGCGCAGGGCGATCAACCGGGTCCCGCCGTGCGCCAGCCGTTCCAGCACAGGGGCGCTCAGGTCATCGTTGATGAATGCACACACCACCTCCTGCCGCTCGGCCAAGGCCACGGTGTCCAGGTTCAAGCGGGCTGGCTGGAATTGCAGTTCAAGGCCGGCGGGCAGCGGGGCTTTGGTGAAACTGTCTCGGTCGTAGGTCTGGCTGCTGAATAGAATCACGCGCATGGCGGCCTCCTGGCACTTTGAAGGGTGTCAGTTTAGCCGCCATCGCACCTGTGCTTATTGCCCTGGATCAGGCGCTGATGCGTGCCTCGCTGGCCAGCCTGTCAATGGCCCGATCCAGGTCTTCCAGGGCGACCGCGGCCTTGGGATCCTGTTGCTTGAGCAGGGTTTCGCTGCGCTGGCAGGCGGCACGCAATTGCGGGACGCCGCAGTAGCGTGTGGCGCCATGCAGGCGATGGACCCGCTCGATCAGGGCGTTTTGATCGTTGGCCTCGCTGGCCTGGCGAATCGCTTCGCGGTCGGCTTCCAGGGATGCCAGCAGCATCGCCAGCATGTCTGCCGCCAGATCGGCCTTGCCGGCGGCCAGGCGCAGGCCTTCTTCATGATCAAGCACCAGCAGTTCACTGCCGCCCTGGGCATCGAAGCCTCGCTCCGGGGATTGATTACGCAGGGCCAGGCCGGTCCATTTGAGCACCACCTGGGCCAGTTGCCGCTCGCTGATGGGTTTGGTCAGGTAGTCGTCCATGCCGCTTTGCAGCAGGGCGCGCTTTTCGTTGGCCATGGCGTGGGCGGTGAGGGCGACGATCGGCAGCGGCGTGCAATGTCGCTCGCTCTCCCACTGGCGGATGGCCTCGGTACTCTGGCGGCCATCCATGCCGGGCATCTGCACGTCCATCAGGACCAGGTCGAAGGTTTCCTTTTGCACGGCCTGGACCGCGGCATAGCCGCTTTCCACCGCCAGCACCTTGGCGCCCATGTCTTCGAGCAGGGTTTGCACGAGCAACAGGTTGGCCGGGTTGTCGTCCACGCACAGCACCTTGGGCGCGCGGCTGGACACCGGTTCGTTGGGTTCGTTGCGCGGCGGGCGCGGGTTGACCAGGTCGGACAGCGAGCGGCGCAACTTGCGGGTACAGGCCGGCTTGGCCTGCAACTGACTGTGTGGGTTGGGCACCGAGAGGTGGTACAGGGTCTGTTCGGTGGTCGGACACAGCACCAGAACCTTGCAGCCCAGGTGCTCAAGGTCCCAGATATGCTGGTTGAGACGCTCCGGTGGCATATCGTTGCTGGTGATGCCCAGCACGGCCAGGTCGATGGCCTGGTCGGTCTGGTGGGCGATGGTCACGCCGTTGGTCAGGCTTTCCAGGGTATTGAATGGCGTTACCTGCAAACCGCAGTCTTCGAGTTGATGCTGCAAGGCCTGGCGGGCCAGTTCATGGTTTTCCAGCAGGGCCACGTGGCGACCCAGCAACGGCGGGCCGGGCAAGTCCTCGGCGTCGTCACGGGTCTTGGGCAGGCGCAGGCTGATCCAGAACTCCGAACCTTCGCCCGGTGTGCTGTCGACCCCGATCTCGCCGCCCATCTGTTCCACCAGGCGCTTGGAAATCACCAGGCCCAGCCCGGTGCCACCCGGTTGCCGCGACAGCGAGTTGTCGGCCTGGCTGAACGCCTGGAACAGTGCCCGCACATCCTGGTTCGACAGGCCGATACCGGTGTCCTGGATGCTGATGCGCAGTTGCACGCTGTCTTCATGTTCGTCTTCGAGCATGGCCCGGGCAACGATGGTGCCTTCGCGGGTGAACTTGATGGCGTTGCTCACCAGGTTGGTGAGGATCTGCTTGAGTCGCAGCGGATCGCCCACCAGCGACAACGGGGTATCGCGGTAGACCAGGCTCACCAGCTCCAGCTGTTTGGCGTGGGCGGCGGGAGCGAGGATGGTCAGGGTGTCCTGCAACAGATCCCGAAGGTTGAACGGAATGCTGTCGAGCACCAGTTTGCCGGCCTCGATCTTCGAAAAATCAAGAATCTCATTGATGATGCCCAACAGACTGTCGGCGGATTTTTCGATGGTGCCCAGGTAATCGAGCTGGCGCGGGGTCAGTTCGCTCTTCTGCAGCAGGTGCGTGAAGCCGAGGATGCCATTGAGGGGCGTACGGATTTCATGGCTCATGTTCGCCAGGAACTCGGACTTGATCCGGCTTGCTTCCAGGGCCTCCTTGCGGGCCAGGTCCAGCTCGATGTTCTGGATCTCGATGGTTTCCAGGTTCTGGCGCACGTCTTCGGTGGCCTGGTCGATGCTGTGCTGCAATTCCTCCTGGGCGTTCTGCAAGGTACTGGCCATTCGGTTGATGCCCGACGCGAGCTCATCCAGCTCCTGGCTGCCCAACGGGGGCAGGCGGGTTTCCAGGTGACCATCCTTGAGTTGCGCCACGGCCAGCTTGATCTGGCTCAGCGGCCGATTGATCGTGCGGCCCATGCGCAAGGCCAGCAATGCGGTCAGTCCCAGACCGGCGGTTATCAGCAACAGGCTGGCAAACAGGCTGCGGTAACCGCGCAGCAGCATGCTGCTGTGGGACAACTCCAGCTCGACCCAGCCCAGCAGGCGGTCGGCTTCTTCGGGGATCAGTTCGCCGGCGAGGTTGCGATGCTTGCCGAATACCGGCAGCAGGTAGCGCGTGGCATCGTTGCCGGTGCGTTGCAGCAGTTGGGTGCTGTTGCCTTCCGGCGCGCGGTTGAGCATGGTCGGGCCGGCATGGGCCAGTGGCGTTCGGTCGGGGGCGAGGAACGTCACGGCGCGCACGTCCGTCTGCTCGAGGGACTGGGTGGCGATGCGCTCCAGCAGATCGCTGTCCTGGCGACTCATGGCCGGGGCGACCAGCGGGGCAAGCTGTTCGGCGATCATCTCGCCACGCTGCAGCAACTGGGCATGCAGGTCCGATTGCTGCATCCAGGTAAAATAGCCGCCCAGGACCAGCGCCATCAGGCTGGTCGGCAACAAGGTCAGCAACAGCACGCGGCCTTTGATTCCCAGTTTCTTGAGCACACTTGTCTCCTGCATCCAGCGGTCTGATCGACTTTGCGCGCATCCGGCACGCAACACCTTGGCAGTGTAGCGATTTGCAGGCGGGCTATCTCCGTAAAATTCATGTCGCTGTGCATCCATGCGGGCCTTATTCCCATAAGCCATAACCACCGCACTTTGCGTGATATGGCCAGGCAGGGTTTGCCGGTATGATAGGCGCCCCCGCAGCCCGGATTGCGAATACGCCATGACTGTGCAATACCCCACCATCGCCGATTGCGTCGGCAACACCCCGCTGGTCCGTTTGCAGCGCCTGCCCGGCGCGACCAGCAATACGCTTCTGCTCAAGCTCGAAGGGAACAACCCGGCGGGTTCGGTCAAGGACCGGCCGGCGCTGTCGATGATTACCCGTGGCGAGTTGCGCGGGCAGATCCAGCCCGGTGACACGTTGATCGAGGCGACCTCCGGCAACACCGGGATTGCCCTGGCGATGGCGGCGGCGATCAAGGGCTACAAGATGATCCTGATCATGCCCGACAACTCCAGCGCCGAGCGCAAGGCCGCGATGACCGCCTACGGCGCCGAGTTGATCCTTGTCACCAAGGACGAAGGCATGGAAGGCGCCCGGGACCTGGCCGAGCGGATGCAGGCCGAGGGTCGCGGCAAGGTGCTCGACCAGTTCGCCAACGGCGACAATCCCGAGGCCCACTACACCAGTACCGGCCCGGAGATCTGGCGCCAGACCGACGGCACCATCACCCATTTCGTCAGCTCGATGGGCACCACCGGCACCATCATGGGCACCTCGCGCTATTTGAAGGAACAGAACCCGAACGTGCAGATCATCGGCCTGCAACCGATGGAAGGCGCCTCCATTCCCGGCATTCGTCGCTGGCCCGAGGAGTATCTGCCGAAGATCTACCAGGCTGACCGTGTGGACCGCATCATCGACATGGCCCAGAGCGAAGCCGAGGACGTGACCCGTCGCCTGGCCCGCGAAGAAGGCATTTTCTGCGGCGTATCGTCCGGCGGAGCCGTGGCGGGCATGCTGCGTTTGTCGAAGGAAGTTGAAAACGCAGTGATCGTCGCGATCATCTGCGACCGCGGCGACCGCTACCTGTCCACCGGCATTTTCGACGCGTCCAACTGATGGCCAAGCATGAAAGAGGCTTGCGCTTCCAGCCCAGCGGCGGAAGCCGGGCCCCACAAGTGCCGACCGGCAAAAAGCAGCGCTTGATCATCGAGCGCCTGGCCAACGATGGCCGGGGCATCGCGTTTGTCGACGGGCGCACCTGGTTCGTCATCGGCGCCCTGGCCGGCGAAGAGGTCGAGGCGCGGGTGCTCGGTGCCCATGGCAAGGTGGTCGAGGCACGCACCGAGCGGGTGTTTCAGGCCAGTGAACTGCGCCGCGCTGCGCCGTGCATCCATGCCGGTCGATGTGGCGGTTGCAGCGTTCAACACCTGCCCCACGACGAACAGCTCGCCCTGAAACAGCGCATGCTCGCCGAGCAATTGTCGCGGGTCGCCGGTGTGGCGCCGGACGAATGGGCTGCGCCGCTGAGCGGGCCGGAATTCGCTTACCGGCGCCGCGCCCGCGTGGCGGTACGCTGGGACCAGAAAGCGAAGAAACTTGAGGTCGGATTCCGTGCCGTCGGCAGCCAGGACATTGTCGCCATCGGCGATTGCCCGGTGCTGGTACAGCCTTTGCAGCCGATCATGAGCCGCTTGCCGGACATGCTCCGCCGCTTGAGCAAACCCCAGGCGCTGGGACATGTGGAATTGTTTGCCGGCTCGTCCCTGGCGGTATTGCTGCGGCACATGGCGCCGCTGTCGGATGCCGACTTGACGATCCTCAAGGATTTTTGCGCGTTCCATGAAGCCCAACTGTGGCTGCATGGCGAAGGCGAGCCACAACCGGCCGAATCGGGACTGACACTGGGCTATCGCCTGGACACCTGGGACCTGAACCTGGCTTATCGGCCGGGGGATTTCATCCAGGTGAACGCCGGGGTCAACGAGGCGATGATTGCCCAGGCCCTGCAGTGGCTGGCGCCGCGATCCGAGGAGCGGGTGCTGGATCTGTTTTGCGGTCTGGGCAACTTTGCCTTGCCGTTGGCCCGGTGCGTGCGTGAGGTGGTGGCCGTGGAAGGCGTGCAGACCATGGTGGATCGGGCGGCGGCCAATGCCGTCAGCAATAATTTGCATAACACTGCCTTTTTTCAGGCCGATTTATCCCAGCCACTGGCGGGTGCCGAGTGGATCGGCGAAGGCTTTTCTGCGGTACTCTTGGACCCACCCCGTGACGGTGCTTTCGAGGTGGTGCGCAAGCTGGCGTCCCTGGGCGCCAAGCGGTTGGTTTATGTATCGTGCAACCCGGCAACTTTGGCCCGGGATACGGTCGAATTGATCAAGCAGGGCTACCGGTTAAAACGTGCCGGGATTCTCGATATGTTTCCTCAAACGGCGCATGTCGAGGCCATGGCGTTATTTGAAGCGAGCCAGGATGGCTTGTCCGACTGACCCGTTCGTGTCACCCCGCCACAGCCCTGGGCGGAAACATGGGCAACGAAGGTCAGCGATGTTGACGCATTGAATCTGCGTCGTAGGGAAGGTAAGTAAAGATGGTACAGGTGAGAGCACACCAGCCGATCAACACCGACGGCAGTATCAATCTCGAGGCTTGGCTCGATCACGCGGTCAGTATCGACATGGCACTGGATCGCGAAGCCTTGAAGGAAGCCTGCGAGTTCGCTCGCGAGGCGGAGCAGCAACACAACGCAGCGAAGAACCTCTGGGCCGAAGGTACGTCGAGTTTTCAGACGGGCCTGGAGATCGCCGAGATCCTCGCCGACCTCAAGCTCGACCAGGATTCGCTGGTAGCCGCCGTGCTGTACCGTGGCGTGCGCGAAGGCCAGATCCAGCTGTCGGTGGTCAGCCAGCGCTTCGGCGCGGTGGTGGCCAAGCTGATCGATGGCGTGCTGCGCATGGCGGCCATCAGCGCCAGCCTCAGTCCGCGTCATTCCATGGTCCTGGGTACCCAGGGCCAGGTGGAAAACCTGCGCAAGATGCTCGTGGCCATGGTCGACGACGTGCGCGTTGCGCTGATCAAGCTGGCCGAGCGCACTTGCGCGATCCGCGCGGTGAAAGCCGCCGACGACGAAAAACGCAATCGTGTCGCCCGGGAGGTGTTCGACATCTATGCCCCCCTGGCTCACCGTTTGGGCATCGGTCATATCAAGTGGGAGCTGGAGGATTTGTCCTTCCGCTACCTGGAACCGGATCAGTACAAACAAATCGCCAAGCTGCTGCATGAGCGGCGCCTGGACCGCGAGCGCTTCATCACCGACGTGATGACCCAACTGCGGGAAGAACTGCAGGCCACGGGCGTGGAGGCCGACATCAGCGGCCGGGCCAAGCACATCTATTCGATCTGGCGCAAAATGCAGCGCAAGGGTCTGGAGTTCAGCCAGATCTATGACGTGCGCGCCGTTCGCGTGCTGGTCCCGGAAATGCGCGACTGCTACACCGCGCTGGGGATCGTCCATACCTTGTGGCGGCACATTCCGAAGGAGTTCGACGACTACATCGCCAACCCCAAGGAAAATGGCTATCGCTCGCTACACACCGCGGTGATCGGTCCCGAGGGCAAGGTGCTGGAAGTGCAGATCCGCACCCACGCCATGCACGAGGAAGCCGAGCTGGGTGTCTGCGCCCACTGGAAATACAAGGGCACCGACGTCAAGTCCGGGTCCAACCACTACGAAGAGAAAATCTCCTGGCTGCGCCAGGTGCTCGAATGGCACGAGGAACTGGGCGACATCGGTGGCCTGGCGGAACAGCTGCGGGTGGATATCGAGCCGGACCGGGTCTACATCTTCACCCCTGACGGCCACGCCATCGACCTGCCCAAGGGCGCGACGCCGCTGGACTTCGCCTACCGGGTCCACACCGAGATCGGCCACAACTGCCGTGGTGCCAAGATCAACGGGCGGATCGTGCCGCTCAACTACAGTCTGCAGACCGGTGAGCAGGTCGAGATCATCACCAGCAAGCACGGTACGCCGAGCCGCGACTGGCTGAACCCGAACCTGGGCTACATCACCACCTCCCGGGCGCGGGCGAAAATCGTCCACTGGTTCAAGTTGCAGGCCCGCGACCAGAACGTCGCCGCCGGCAAGACCCTGATCGAGCGCGAACTCAGTCGCCTGGGCCTGCCGCAGGTGGATTTCGACAAGCTGGCCGAAAAGGCCAACATGAAAACCGCCGAGGACATGTTCGCCGCCCTTGGGGCCGGCGACCTGCGCCTGGCGCAACTGGTCAACCTGGCCCAGCAACTGGTGGAGCCGGAGCGGGGCAACGAACAACTGGAGCTGATCCCACGCAAGGCCACCGGCTACAAACCGGGCAAGCGCGGCGATATACAGATCCAGGGCGTGGGCAACCTGATGACCCAGATGGCCGGTTGCTGCCAGCCGTTGCCGGGGGATGCGATCGTCGGCTACATCACCCAGGGGCGTGGCGTGAGCATTCACCGCCAGGACTGTGCCTCGGTGCTGCAACTGGCCGGTCGCGAACCCGAGCGGATCATCCAGGTCAGTTGGGGGCCGGTGCCGGTGCTCACCTATCCGGTGGACATCGTCATCCGCGCCTACGACCGCTCCGGGCTGCTGCGGGACGTGTCCCAGGTGCTGCTGAACGAGCGCATCAACGTGCTGGCGGTCAACACCCGCTCGAACAAGGAAGACAACACCGCGCTGATGTCCCTGACCATCGAGATTCCGGGGCTGGATGCGCTGGGACGGTTGTTGGGGCGGATCTCCCAGTTGCCGAACATCATCGAGACCCGGCGTAACCGGACGCCGGGTTAAGCGCAGTCAAAAAATGTGGAAGCAAGCGGGTGGGAGCAAAGCTTGCTCGCGATAACGGGGTTTCAGTCAGCATTCATGTTGTTGACCAGACCGCCATCGCGAGCGAGCTTTGCTCCCACAGGCTCGCTCCCACAGGGTTTTGTGTGACGAGATGGATTTATGTATAGCCTTGAAGACCTGCTCCACCTGATGAGCCGCCTGCGGGATCCGCAGTACGGTTGCCCGTGGGACATCAAGCAGACCTGGGAGACGATTGTCCCCCATACCCTGGAGGAAGCCTACGAAGTGGCCGATGCGATCGAGCGCGGTGACTTCGATCATGTGCAGGGTGAGTTGGGCGATCTGCTGTTCCAGGTGGTGTATTACAGCCAGTTGGCCCGGGAAGAAAACCGCTTTGAATTTGCCGGCGTGGTCGACAGCATCACCCGCAAGCTGATCCGTCGTCATCCCCATGTGTTTCCTACCGGCGACCTGTACGCGCCGCTGGATGTGCCGCGCCTGAGCGAAGAGCAGGTCAAGCAGCGCTGGGAGGAAATCAAGGCCGAGGAGCGGGCCGAGAAGTCCGCCGCGCCGCTGCAGTTGTCGCTGCTCGACGATGTGCCTGGCGCATTGCCGGCGCTGTCCCGTTCGGCCAAATTGCAGAAGCGTGCCGGACAGGTCGGTTTCGATTGGCCGGACGCCTTGCCGGTGCTCGACAAGGTTCGGGAAGAGCTGGATGAAGTGCTCGAAGCCATGGCGGAAAACGATCAGGCGGCAGTCACCGACGAGATCGGTGATCTGCTGTTTTCGGTCGTCAACCTGGCCCGGCACCTCAAGGTCGATCCGGAAGGCGCACTGCGTGGCGCCAATGCCAAGTTCGAGCGACGTTTCCGATTTATCGAACAGGCATTGCGCGACACCCACCGTCCCATGGAAGATTGCACCCTCGAAGAGTTGGACGCCTTGTGGGGCGAAGCCAAACGTCAGGAAAAGAATTTGCCCAGCTGCGGCTGAGGCCGTTGCCTAAGTGAGTAAGCACCATGAGCCTTTCCCTTCGCGACCAGTTGCTCAAAGCAGGGCTGGTCAACCAAAAGCAGGTCAAGCAGGTCGGCAAGGACAAGCAGAAGCAGCAGCGCCTGGCCCATAAAGGCCAGATCGAACTGGATGACTCCCAGCAGCGCGCCGCCCAGGAAGCCATGGCCGAGAAGGCCCGGCGCGACCAGGAACTCAACCGTCAGCAACAGGAGAAGGCCGAGCAGAAGGCCCGTGCCGCGCAGATCAAGCAATTGATCGAAGTGTCGCGCCTGCCAAAGTTGACCACTGAGGATTACTACAACTTCGTCGATGACAAGAAGGTCAAGCGTATCTCGGTAAACACTCTGATGCGCAACAAGCTGAGCAGCGGCTCGCTGGCGATCGTCCACCATGCCGGCGGCTACGAAGTGATCCCGCGTGAGGCCGCCTTGAAGATCCAGGAGCGAGACCCCAAGCGCATCGTCCAGCTCAATACCCAGACCGAAGAAGTGGATGCCGACGATCCGTATGCGGCGTATCAGATTCCTGATGATTTGATGTGGTAAACCTGGCGCAATGCCGGTGAGCTAAACCCAAAATCCTGTGGGAGCCGAGCTTGCTCGCGATGGCGGCGTATCAGTCAGTAAACGTATCGACTGACATACCGCCATCGCGAGCAAGCTCGGCTCCCACAGGGGGGGCTACAGGATCAGCGTTGTTCTTGGGATTCTGTTGTCTCATGGGTACGCTGGCTTTCCTCGCGCTCCAACTCGGCCTTGTAGCGGTAGGCCTCCGTCTCGGAGTGGAACATCCCTACCAGTAGATCCTGTTGACGCACATCCCAGATCTGAATGCCGGCGGCAATGGCTTCGTGAGACATGTGGGCATCATCGCGTTCATTTACTTTCACAGTCATCTTGCAAACTCCAATCTCTGTCATCTGCAGCAAGGCGTGTGCAGGACTTTGTTATAGGTTTGGATAGTCTGCTAAGTAAATGCCCTGGTCGATTAAGAAGTTTTCATGAAAATCGCAACCATCCCCCAGGCCGGGTAGGGCGCGGCGTTTGGTCGCAGGGAGGGGTTCATGAAAAAGGTTTCATGTGGCAGAAACCACTCTTGAGTAATGCAGCCTTGCTCCCACAGAGCTCCCACAGAGTCGAAATCCAGGCAAAAAGAAGCCCCGCACTGGCGGGGCTTCTTTTGTTCGCATCGATCAGCTGCCTTTCACGGCCTTGCCGTTGACCGTGCCGTCCAGGAGCATGATGTTGTACTCCTTGCCGTCAGTCTCGACCTGTTGCAGGCGGACCAGCAGGTAGTCCCAGTCCTTGGCGAACCAGAGTACGGTGGTGCGTTTGCTCTGTGTCGGATCGCGGACCCGCTCGACCTTGATCGCGTCGATCCGGCCGGCCTTGGTGTCGACCTTTTCCGAGCCCAGCACGCGGAAGTCATAGGTGTCGACTTCGCCGTCATCGACGACCTGATAGCTCATGCTTTTCTTGCCTGCCGCGACGTCGTGCTGCAGGGCCAGCTGATAAGTGGATTTATCGACCATGCCACGGTTCAGCGGCAATTTCACCGCGTCACCGCGGTCGGTGCCGGTGACCATCTTCGTGCTCCAGTCGAAGTCCAGGTCGGCCTTCTTGGCCTTGCCCAGGCCACCGCGTTCGAAGTGGTAGGACTGCGGCAGCAGCGTGTCCTTGTCCAGGGTCAGGGTGCTTTCTTCCGTCAGGCTGGCAATAATCATCGACGCCTTGAAGCTCAGCTTCCAGGTGCCGTTGGCCTCCTTGGTCAGGCTGCGCTCGGCGGTGCCGCTCATGGGCAGCTGTTTCCAGTCGGCGGTGTAGCTTGCGGAGAACGGTTGAAGGTCTGAAGCCTGTGCCAGGGGCAAGGCAAGCAGAGCGCAGGCGAAGAGCAGGGCGCGACGCATAATATCTCCTAGTGTCGAATCAAATGGCCGCTGGCGGCGAGCAACTGGCCGTCCAGCAAGGCACCACGATCGTCGAGGGTCAGCCGTCCTTCGGCAAACCAACGTACGGCCATCGGGTAGATCTGGTGTTCCCTGGCGTGAACCCGTTGCGCCAGGCTTTGCGGCGTGTCGTGCAACTCTACCGGTATTACTGCCTGTACGACCAGTGGTCCGCCATCGAGTTCCTCGGTGACAAAGTGTACCGAGCAGCCATGCTCGGTGTCTCCGGCCTCCAGCGCGCGCTGGTGAGTATGTAACCCTTTGTATTTGGGCAACAGCGATGGGTGGATATTGAACAGGCGGCCCTGATAGTGGCGCACGAAGCCGGCGCTGAGGATGCGCATGAAGCCGGCCAGGACCACCAGTTGCGGATTGAAGGCGTCGATCTGTTCGATCAGCGCGGCGTCGAAGGCTTCGCGGTCATCGAACGCCTTGTGGTCCAGGACGCGGGTTTCGATGCCCGCGTCCGTGGCGCGTTGCAAGCCGTAGGCATCGGCGCGGTTGGAAATCACTGCGCGGATACGGACCGGGCTGTCGCCGGTCCGCGTGCTGTCGATCAGCGCCTGCAAGTTACTGCCGGTGCCGGACAGTAGCACCACGACGTCACAGGTTGCAGGCATGTTTTCCTGCATCAGTGAGCCTTGAGGTTTTTCAGTTCGACCTGGGCAGCGCCTTCGGCCGCGGTTGCGATCTGGCCGATGACCCAAGGCTGTTCGCCCGCTTCACGCAGCACGTTCAAGGCGGTCTCGACGTGCTCCTGAGCCACGCAGATCACCATGCCCACGCCGCAGTTCAATACGCGGTGCATTTCGGTTTCGTCGACGTTGCCTTGCTCTTGCAGCCAGTCGAACACCGCCGGGCGGGTCCAGCTTGCCACGTCGACCACCGCCTGGGCGCCTTTCGGCAGGACGCGCGGGATGTTGTCCAGCAGGCCGCCGCCGGTGATGTGGGCCATGGCCTTGACGGCGCCGGTGTCCTTGATCAGCTTGAGCAGCGGCTTGACGTAGATGCGGGTCGGGGCCATCAGCAGGTCGGTGAGGGGCTTGCCGTCGAGCTGGATGTTTTCGATGTCGGCGCCGGACACTTCGATGATCTTGCGGATCAGCGAGTAGCCGTTGGAGTGCGGGCCGGAGGACGGCAGGGCGAGCAGGGCATCGCCGGTGGCGACTTTCGAGCCATCGATGATCTCGGCCTTTTCCACGACGCCGACGCAGAAGCCGGCCAGGTCGTAGTCTTCGCCTTCGTACATGCCTGGCATCTCAGCGGTTTCGCCGCCGACCAGGGAGCAGCCGGACAGTTCGCAGCCGGCACCGATGCCGGTCACGACCTGGGCGGCGGTGTCGACGTTCAGCTTGCCGGTGGCGTAGTAGTCGAGGAAGAACAACGGCTCGGCACCGCAGACCACCAGGTCGTTCACGCACATGGCCACCAGGTCGATGCCGATGCTGTCGTGTTTGTTCAGGTTCAGCGCCAGGCGCAGCTTGGTGCCTACGCCGTCGGTGCCCGAGACCAGCACCGGTTGCTTGTAGCCGGCCGGGATCTCGCAGAGGGCGCCGAAACCGCCCAGGCCGCCCATGACTTCCGGGCGCGCAGTGCGCTTGGCGACGCTCTTGATGCGTTCGACCAATGCTTCACCGGCGTCGATGTCTACACCGGCGTCCTTGTAGCTCAGGGAGGGTTGCTTGCTCATGATCCAGGCCTTTAGGGGGGATTTCTGGGTAACGACCGATCGCCGGGGCCATTGAATAACCGTTGTACGAATTATTCCGGGTGCCCGGCCATTGCCGGTCTGCGAAGGCGCGCGATTTTATCAGGCTTGTGGGGCAGCGGCCATCCTCGCGCCGACGGGCAGGGACATATCCGAGGAAAAAAACCGATATTTCTTCTGTTGGTGCTGCGCGGTGCGCCTGTATAAGGTGTAGCGGTAACCGGCTATGGTTATGCGGTGCGAAACTTCCATCGGGTGTGTGAATGTTTTGCCAGGTGCTGTGGTCACAGCCATGCCCAGTTTTCTTCACACGGCTTGTTCCAGCCGTTTATGTCCGGGAATCTTCCATGCGTCTGTTCAAATTCTTATCCATAGGCTGCTTGTCGCTGATCAGCCTGGCGAGTCATGCCGAAACCCTGAATGGCCTCTATCAAGTGCTCGAACCGGTGAGCAACCAGACGCCGGAAGAGCGTAACCAGGCGACACTGCGCGCATTGGATACACTGGTGCTGCGTCTGACCGGCGACGCCAAGGCCGCACAGAACCCGGGGTTGGCGGCGATCCGCAAGGACCCGCAGCAGATCATTCTTCAATATGGCTACGACGCCGGTCCTCCGGAAAGCCTCAAGGTCGACTTCGATCCGGCGAGCACCGACCGGGCCTTGCGCTCGGCAGGGCTGTCGCTGTGGGGCGTGAACCGACCATCGATCCTGGGCTGGTGGCTCAACGACTCGGCCGAAGGCTCCAGCCTGGTGGGCGATGGTCAGTCCAGCGCCACGCCGCTGCGCCGTGCCGCCCAGCACCGGGGCCTGGCGCTGCACTTGCCGCTGGCGGACTTGAGCGAACAGATCGTTGCCACCGCGCCGAACCTGGAAGGCAGTGATCCGGCGCCGTTGCACGATGCCTCGGAGCGATACGCGGCGGATGCCTTGCTGGCGGTCCACGCCAAGGAAGAGGGCAGCCAGTGGCGCGGGACCTGGCGTCTGTGGCTGGGCGACCAGCGCGAGCAGGGCACGGCTCAGGGTGCCGATCAGGCTGCGCTGGCTGATGCGGTGATGCTGGCGGTAAGTCAGCGCCTGGCGCCGCGCTTCGTGGCCAAGCCGGGCGTGGCTACCGAGCAGTTGCTGGAAGTGCAAGGTATGAATCTCGAGCGTTATGCCGCCCTTGGGCGCTTGCTCGAGCCGTTCGGTGGGCAGGTGCAGCGGGTCGAAGGTGACCGGATCGTCTATCGGGTCAACGGCAGCGCGGAGCAACTGAAGGCGCAACTGGCCCTGGAGAAACTGCAGGAAATTCCCGCCGGTGAAGCGGTCGCTCCGGTGCCTGCGATGCCGCCGGCCGTCGATGGAGTGGCCCCGGCAGCACCGGCGCCTGCGCCGACGGCCAGTCTGCGCTTCCGCTGGTAGTTTTTCTTTCTTTATATAGCTGGGAGTGGTTCATGGGCGATACGCGGCGTTGGTTCTGGTTGGGCGGGGTTGCCCTGCTGTTCGCGTTTATCTATCTGCTGCATCCGATTCTGACGCCGTTCCTGGTTGCGCTGCTGCTGGCTTATCTGTTTGACCCGGTGGTGGATCGCCTTGAAAAGCTCGGCCTGTCGAGAACCTGGGGCGTGGTGGCGGTATTTACCCTGTTCACTTTGATTGTCAGCGCCCTGTTGCTGGTGTTGATACCGATGCTCGCCAAACAGTTGCTGCGTCTCTACGAGTTGGCACCGCAGATGCTCGACTGGTTGCAGCACACGGCGGTGCCGTGGGTGCAATCGAAACTGGGCTTGGCTGACGGTTTCTGGAAGTTCGACAAGGTCAAGGCGGCCATCAGCGCGCACATGGGTCAGACCACCGACATTGTCGGCATCGTGCTGAGCCGGGCCACCGCCTCGGGCCTGGCGTTGATCGGTTGGCTGGCCAACCTGGTGCTGATTCCGGTCGTGAGTTTCTACCTGCTGCGGGACTGGGATTTGATGATGGCCAAGATCCGCAGCCTGCTGCCCCGTCACCGGGAAGATCGCATCGTGACCCTGGCCGGTGAGTGCCACGAAGTGCTCGGTGCCTTTGTGCGCGGGCAGTTGCTGGTGATGGTGGCGCTGGGCTTCATCTATGCGGCGGGGTTGATGCTGGTAGGGCTGGAGCTGGGGCTCTTGATCGGCATGATCGCCGGGTTGGCCGCCATCGTTCCGTACATGGGGTTCGTGATCGGGATAGGCGCGGCGTTGATCGCAGGGCTGTTTCAGTTTGGCGGTGATCTCTACCCCATGGTCGGCATCGTGGCGGTATTCATGGTCGGCCAGGCCCTGGAGGGCATGGTGCTGACGCCGTTACTGGTGGGGGATCGCATCGGCCTGCATCCGGTTGCGGTGATCTTCGCGATCCTGGCGGGCGGCGAGTTGTTCGGCTTCACCGGGATCCTGGTGGCGCTGCCGGTCGCGGCGGTGATCATGGTGCTGGTGCGTCATGTACATGATCTGTACAAGGATTCGGATATCTACAGCGGCGTCGAAGACCCCGAGCTGTAGGAGGCAGCAGCGTGATGCGTGCCCTGGCGCCAGGGAAATGGTCGTTCCGCCGTCCTGACACTGCAAACCTTTGATTTTGCTCGTGGTCCGGCGCATTGTGCGGTCCGCGTCACGGGTATAGACTTTGCAAACTTTACACAGAGGCCACTCACGGTTCCTTTGGAGCTGTCCAGCCAGCATGAAACCGATTCAGCTGCCCTTAGGTGTGCGTCTGCGTGACGACGCCACCTTCATCAACTACTACCCAGGCGCCAACGCCGCTGCACTCGGCTATGTCGAGCGGCTTTGCGAAGCCGACGCCGGCTGGACCGAAAGCCTGATCTATCTCTGGGGCAAGGACGGGGTAGGGCGCACGCATCTGTTGCAGGCGGCTTGCCTGCGGTTCGAGCAACTGGGCGAGCCGGCGGTGTACCTGCCACTGGCTGAGTTGCTGGATCGCGGGGTCGAGATCCTCGACAACCTCGAGCAGTACGAGCTGGTCTGTCTGGACGACCTCCAGGCCGTGGCCGGCAAGGCCGATTGGGAAGAGGCGCTGTTCCATCTGTTCAATCGGCTGCGCGACAGCGGTCGGCGTTTGCTGATCGCCGCGTCGACGTCACCACGGGAACTGCCGGTGAAGCTGGCGGATCTCAAGTCCCGCCTTACCCTGGCGCTGATCTTCCAGATGCGTCCGCTCTCCGACGAGGACAAGCTCCGTGCCTTGCAGCTGCGTGCTTCCCGCCGTGGCCTGCACCTGACCGACGAAGTCGGGCATTTCATCCTCACCCGTGGCACCCGCAGCATGAGTGCGCTGTTCGAATTGCTCGAACGCCTCGACCAGGCTTCCCTTCAGGCCCAGCGCAAGCTGACTATTCCTTTTTTGAAAGAAACCTTGGGCTGGTAAGCGGCGCGGTGAACTCGGTGGCAAGGGCATTTATCTGTGGTGAGGGGATAAATCCCCTCACCACAAGGGTGTGTGCAGCTTTGTAACCGGCAGCCTCTAAGGCTACTCCAGGCATGGCAAAACCTGCGGTCCTGCTGGGCGGCAGGCCACATGACTTTCAAAATGGGCTTAAGCGCTTAGATGTAAACGTGAAACCGAGAAGTCACATTTGCATCGATTGAATTTGCAAATGAAGTCGATAGAAGGCATAGTCTCGCCATCTTTACTACTTCAGCCACGGTCGTGCCCATGCTCAATCGCTTCGCACCCCTCGTGCCTCTCGCACTCGTTACCCTACTGTTCGGTTGCGCCGCCCACTCTCCAGTGTCGCAGCAAGCGCAACAACCACAGGTCAAGAGCTCCGTTACCGCCCAGTCTTCTTCCATGGCGTTCCAGGAAGAAATGGCAGACGACAAAGAACTGGCAGCCTTCGCTGGCAGCAAGCCCTATCAGCTTCCGGTGCTGGCCGACAGCATCCTGGAACGTGGCATGTCCCTGATCGGTACCCGCTACCGTTTCGGCGGTACTTCAGAAGCCGGCTTCGATTGCAGCGGTTTCATCGGTTATCTGTTCCGTGAGGAGGCCGGCATGAACCTGCCGCGTTCCACACGTGAAATGATCAACGTGAATGCGCCTCTGGTAGCTCGCAACCAGCTGGAGCCCGGTGACCTGCTGTTCTTCAACACCAGCGGGCGTCGTGGTCGCGTCAGTCATGCCGGTATCTACCTGGGCGACAACCAGTTCATTCATTCCAGCAGCCGCCGCAGCGGTGGCGTGCGGATCGACAGCCTGGGTGACACCTACTGGAACAAGACCTTCATCGAAGCCAAGCGCGCCCTTGCCATGGCACCGACCGTGGTCACCGCTCGCAAGTAAGCGCACAGTTTGTAAGGCAAACTTAAAGTCTTACTTGAAGTTTGCCTCATAGCCGCTAGAATCCTTGATCATTGATTGATGGCAATCCGCCTGCGTACTTCGCGGGCGGATCTGTTTTCATGTCCACGGCAGAAAAGCCGCATCCAGATCAGGATTGTTCTGCATATGTCGACGTCGGCCCGCCTCGCTCTCATCTGCCTTGCCGCACTGCTCAGCGCGTGCGCAAGTCAAACTCCACACCCCGCGCCCGTTCGGGCTCCAGTGGTCTTCGCACCTGCGCAACCCTTGCCTCCGGCCGCCGAAGATGTGCTTTTCCGTGCGCTTGGCCTGGTCGGGACGCCCTACCGCTGGGGCGGCAATACGCCGGATTCGGGCTTCGATTGCAGTGGCCTGATTGGTTACGTATACCGCGATGCCGCCGGTATTTCCCTGCCACGCTCGACCCGCGAAATGATCGGCATGCGCGCCCCGGATGTCGGCAAGGATGCGTTGCAAAGCGGTGACCTGCTGTTCTTCGCCACCAACGGTGGCTCCCAGGTCAGCCATGCCGGGATCTACGTTGGTGAGGGTCGCTTCGTTCACGCGCCGGCCACCGGCGGTACGGTCAAGCTCGATAGCCTGTCCAAGGCCTATTGGCAGAAAGCCTATCTGAGTGCCAAGCGGGTGCTGCAACCGGAACACCTGGCGCGTTATCCCTGATTCGCGGAGGTTGTAATGACCGCTCGCACCCTCAACCTCGATGATGCCCTTTACCAGTATCTGCTGGACGTTTCCCTGCGGGAGACGCCCTTGCAGCGACGCCTTCGGGATGAGACCCAGGCGCTGCCCATGGCGCGCTGGCAGATAGCACCCGAGCAGGGGCAATTCCTGGCATTGCTGGTGAAGCTCACTGGCGCCCGACGCTTGTTGGAAGTCGGTACGTTCACCGGCTACAGCGCGCTGTGCATGGCCTCGGTCCTGCCGCAGGATGGTTCGTTGATCTGTTGCGATATTCCCGGTGACTACAACGCCGTGGCGCTGCGCTATTGGCGCGAAGCCGGGCTGGCCGAGCGGATCGAGCTGCGCCTGGCGCCGGCACTGGAAACCCTCGACGACCTTGAGCGCCAAGGGCAGGGCGGCACGTTCGACCTGATCTTCATCGATGCTGACAAGGCCAACTACCCGGCTTACCTGGAACGCGCGCTACGGTTGCTGCGCGCAGGTGGGCTGGTGATGTTCGATAACACACTGTGGAGCGGTCGGGTGCTGGAAGCCCAGCCCCAGAGCGAAGACACCCGCGCCATCCAGGCCCTGAACCGCGCCTTGAAGGATGACCGGCGGGTAGATTTGTCGCTGTTGCCGTTGGGAGATGGGCTGACCTTGTGTCGTAAGCTTTAATTATGATTTCTGGTCGGATGATGTTGTGGCGAGGGGATTTATCCCCGCTGGGGAGCGAAGCAGCCCTATATCCTGAGACCTCGGTGTGTCAGACAGATTGAGTTGACTGGTTTGGGGCTGCTGCGCAGCCCAGCGGGGATAAATCCCCTCGCCACAGAGTTGTCCGCAGGTCATCGGTGGTTCATTTACCCGACACCCGCCATACCTTGTTCCCCACATCATCGGCCACCAGCAACCCGCCCTGCTTGTCGATCACCACGCCTACCGGTCGGCCCTGGGCTTTTTCATCTGCGTTCAGGAAACCGGTCAGCACATCCACGGGTTTTCCTGCCGGTTTGCCGCTGTTGAAGGGTACGAAAATCACTTTGTAGCCACTGTGGGGCTTACGGTTCCAGGAACCATGCTGGCCAATGAATGCGCCTTCGGTGAAGGGCGCAGGCAGGGCATTGCCTTCGGCGAAAGTCAGGCCCAGTGAGGCTGTGTGTGGGCCGACCGCGTAGTCTGGGGCGATGGCTTTCGCCACCAGTGCCGGGTTCTGTGGCTCGACCCGCACGTCAACATGCTGACCGTAATAGCTGTAGGGCCACCCATAAAAGGCGCCGTCCTTGACCGAGGTGATGTAGTCCGGCACCAGGTCGCTGCCGATCTCATCCCGCTCGTTCACTGCGGTCCACAAGGCACCGCTGCGCGGTTCCCAGGCCAGGCCGTTAGGGTTGCGCAGGCCGGAAGCGAAAATGCGGTGATTGCCGGTGGCGCGGTCCACTTCCCAGATCGCCGCGCGGCCTTCCTCCGCCTCCATGCCATTTTCCGCGACGTTGCTGTTCGAGCCGGTGGTGACGTAAAGCTTGCTGCCGTCACGGCTGGCGATCACGTTCTTGGTCCAGTGGTGATTGATGGTGCCACCTGGCAGATCGATGACCTTGGTCGGCTGCGCTTTGATTTGCGTGTCGCCGTCCTTGTAGGGGAAACGGATCAACTGGTCGGTGTCGGCCACATACAGGTCATTGCCAACCAATGTCATGCCGAATGGCGAATTGAGGTTTTCCAGGAATACCGTGCGGGTTTCGGCGATGCCATCGTGATCGGCATCACGCAACAACGTAATGCGATTGGGGCTGGGGACGCCGGCGCCGGCGCGCCCCATGACTTTTTTCATCACCCAGCCACGGATGCCCTTGGCATCGTCCGGTTTGGGCGGGGCATTGGTTTCCGCCACCAGCACGTCGCCATTGGGCAGCACGTAGAGCCAGCGTGGGTGGTCCAGGCCTTCGGCGAACGCCACCACTTTCAGGCCTTCGGCCGCGGTTGGTTTGGCGCCCTGGGGCCACCCGACGGCTTCGGCGATATTGACGGTAGGGACCAGGGTCTTGTTCGGTTCGGGCAGTTTTGGCGATGGGCCGGTGCCGTCGGAGACTTGCAGTGTGGAAGACTCGCCACAAGCGACAAGCCCTGCGGCGAGGGCGATGATCAGAAGGTGCGGTGGCTTGAGCATGCTGGCTTCCCTATGAATGCATGTGGTTATTCATAGAGAAGCATATACCGGCGATGGTTCAACCGGTCAGCCGTGAGCCTGCTTGAACAGCACGGCGATGCCCGGATGGTAGTGACCGGCCTCGTTGCGCAACTTGCGATAGTTGTAAGGGAAGTACCAGGCCACGGCGCAGGTGTTCTCCTTTTGCAAGTCATCGATCATATCCTGCAGTTCTTCAGGTGTAGCGCTTTGCTGGGCTTTTTGCGGGGCGACGAACAGGCAGCCCAGCTTCAGGTCAGTGGCGTAGCTGATGCGCTTGGCATCGCTGGTGACATCCTGCAGGGGTTGGGTCAGGTTGAGGCTCTTGACCTTCGGCCAGCGTTGGGTGGCCTGGATGAACGCTCGATCCTCGGCGCCGGCAATGAACAGGTCGGCAGTGACATTGCGTTCACCTTCTTCATTCTGCTTACGGGTCGCGGTGTTCTGCAGCGTGATCATCTCGGCCATCCAGGCGGCGGCCGAGAGCAGCCCGAGGTTGGCCTTTTCATCGAACCAGTAAGGCGTATCGTTATCGCCGCGCACGGCGTTGTAACGGTCGATACAGTCAAACCAGCGTTCCAGCACCGGGCGCAGGAATTCCAGCCTTGGATTGCTGATGATCATGCCTTGCATGTTTTTGCCCTCTTGTTTTTGTGATATCGGGTCGTAATGCCTATTTGATATCACTTGCCGCAGCGTGACACAAGATTGGCGTCACTTTATTGATCCAGGCCCATAATCAATGCTGGGCCCACGGCGGCTTTAATTGACGCTCCACCCCCAACCCTCTAACCTTCGCGACTTGTTTCAGGTGCTCTGTGACCCTGGTCGACAGAGTGAAACAGGGAAGCCGGTGATAACCCGGCGCTGCCCCCGCAACGGTAAATGAGTCAAAGCTGCCAGCAAGCCACTGTGTCTCGACATGGGAAGGCGCGCAGCCCGGCATCACGCCGCTCATGAGCCCGGAGACCGGCCTGATTCATCCAGCGGCATCACGGTGGGCGATGCCAGGCTTGTTGCCGTCTTTTCCTGTGCCCGCCTGCCGTTATCCAGTTCCCAACGGAGGCTTCCCCATGACCGGCTCCCCCAATACAGATGCGTCCGACCGCGACGAGCGTCACCTGGCGCGCATGCTGCGCAAGAAAGCCGTGATCGACGAGCGCATTGCCAATTCCCCGAACGAATGCGGCTTGTTGCTGGTGCTGACCGGCAATGGCAAGGGCAAGAGCAGTTCGGCATTCGGCATGCTGGCCCGAGCCATGGGACATGGGATGCAATGTGGCGTGGTGCAGTTCATCAAGGGCCGCAACAGCACTGGTGAGGAGTTGTTCTTCCGGCGCTTCCCGGAGCAGGTGCGCTTTCATGTCATGGGCGAAGGGTTTACCTGGGAAACCCAGGATCGACAGCGCGACATCGCAGCCGCCGAAGCGGCTTGGGCGGTGTCGCGCCAGTTGCTGAGCGACCCGTCCATTGGCCTGGTGGTGCTCGACGAACTGAACATTGCCCTCAAGCACGGTTACCTCGATCTCGATCAGGTCCTGAGCGATCTGCAGGCGCGTCCCCCCATGCAGCATGTCGTGGTGACCGGTCGCGGCGCCAAGCCGGAAATGATCGAGCTGGCGGACACCGTCACCGAAATGGGCATGATCAAGCACGCCTTCCAGGCCGGCATCAAGGCACAGAAAGGCGTCGAACTGTGAGTGACGCTTCGTTTCCGGACCGCCAATGCCCGGCGGTGCTGATTGCCGCCCCGGCGTCGGGGCAAGGCAAGACTACGGTCACCGCCGCCCTGGCCCGGTTGCATCGCAACCAGGGACGCAAGGTGCGCGTATTCAAATGCGGCCCTGATTTCCTCGACCCGATGATTCTGGAGCGTGCCAGCGGCGCACCGGTCTATCAATTGGACATGTGGATGGTCGGCGAGCAGGAAAGCCGACGGCTGTTGTGGGAAGCCGCCGCCGAAGCGGACCTGATCCTGATCGAAGGGGTGATGGGGCTGTTCGACGGCACGCCGTCCAGTGCCGACCTGGCGCGGCATTTCGGCGTTCCGGTGCTGGCGGTGATCGACGGCACGGCCATGGCCCAGACCTTTGGTGCCCTGGCCCTCGGGCTGGCGCGCTATCAGCCGGACCTGCCCTTCGCCGGCGTGCTGGCCAACCGTGTCGGCACCGTGCGCCATGCGCAATTGCTCGAAGGCAGCCTCACAGAAGGCTTGCGCTGGTACGGCGCGCTGTCCCGGGAAACCGGAATCGAACTGCCGAGTCGTCACCTCGGGCTGGTCCAGGCCAGCGAGCTGAATGACCTGGACCTGCGCCTCGACGCCGCAGCCGAAGCCTTGGCCAGCAGTTGCGAAGTGACGCTCCCGCCGGCGGTTACGTTCGCCGCCCCCGAGGTGATTGCCGCGCAGCCGTGGCTCGACGGGGTCCGCATTGCTGTGGCCCGGGACGAAGCGTTTGCCTTCACCTATGGCGCGAGCCTCGATCTGCTACGAGCTATGGGCGCGCAGTTGCGCTTTTTTTCACCCATCCACGATCGCGAGCTGCCCGAGGCGGACAGCCTGTACCTGCCTGGCGGTTATCCTGAGCTGCATCACCTTGCCCTGGCGCAGAACGCGCCGATGCTGACGGCGATCCGTGCTCACCACAACGCCGGCAAACCGTTGTTGGCGGAGTGCGGCGGCATGCTGTATCTGCTGGACTCACTGACCGACGTCGAGGGCAATCGCGCCGAGCTGCTCGGCTTGCTCGCCGGTGACGCGCAGATGCAGAAGCGCCTGGCCGCCCTGGCGTTGCAATCGGTGGAATTGCCGGAAGGTAATCTGCGCGGACATACCTACCACCATTCGCTGACCAGCACTGAGCTGGAGCCGATCGCCCGTGGTCATAGCCCTAACGGTGGGCGTGGCGCGGAGGCGGTGTTCCGGCAGGGGCGGATGACGGCCTCCTATGTGCATTTCTATTTTCCGTCGAATCCGAGGGCCATCGCCGCGCTGTTGGCGCCGGACCCTGAAGCCGCTTTCGCAAGCAAGCCCGCTCCCAGGTTGGATGGGTGTTCACAATTCCCTGTGGGAGCGGGCTTGCTCGCGAAGAGGCCATGACTGACAACGCATTTCCTAAGGCCGAACGCGACGCCATCTACCGCGCCATCGCCGAACGCCGCGACATGCGGCATTTCACCGGTGGCACCGTGGAACCGCAGTTGCTGCGCCGTCTGCTGGAAGCCGCTCATCAGGCGCCGAGCGTGGGCCTGATGCAACCTTGGCGGTTCATCCGCATCAGTGATCGCGCCCTGCGGGCCGATATCCGGGCATTGGTGGAGCAGGAGCGCATTCGCACCGCCGAGGCCCTGGGCGAACGCAGCGATGAGTTCATGAAACTCAAGGTCGAAGGCATCAATGACTGCGCCGAAGTGCTGGTGGCGGCGTTGATGGATGACCGCGAGCGACACATCTTCGGCCGTCGGACCTTGCCGGAGATGGACCTCGCCTCGCTGTCCTGCGCGATCCAGAATCTGTGGCTGGCTTCCCGCGCCGAAGGGCTGGGGATGGGCTGGGTTTCGCTGTTCGAGCCCCAGGCCCTGGCCGATCTGCTGGGCCTGCCTGCGGGTGCCAAGCCCCTGGCGGTACTCTGCCTCGGCCCGGTGGAGGGGTTTTATCCGGCACCGATGCTCGCCCTGGAAGGCTGGGCACAACCGCGTTCACTCAATGAACTGCTCTATGAAAACCGTTGGGGAGTGAACCCATGAGTGTCGCGCTGCTCAGTGCCGCCGCCGTAGCGCTGGATGCATTGCTGGGTGAACCTCGGCGTTGGCATCCGCTGGTGGCGTTCGGCCGCTTTGCTGATCGCATCGAGCAACGCTTCAACTCCGGTGGGCGCGGCTGGCGCAGCCACGGGGTCACGGCGTGGGTCATTGCGGTGGTGCCGCTGACCCTGCTCGCCACGGCCCTGTCCTGGGCGCCGCTGGTGGGTTGGCTGGTGGATATCCTGGCGTTGTACTGCGCCCTCGGCCTGCGCAGCCTCGGCGAGCATGTCGAGCCGGTGGCCCGGGCGTTGCGCAGCGGCGATCTGGACGAAGCACGCAAGCGCGTCGGCTATCTGGTCAGCCGCGAAACCCGTGGGCTGGACGAAACCGCCGTCGCCCGCGCGGCCACCGAGTCAGTACTGGAGAACGGCAGCGACGCGGTATTCGCCGCGCTGTTCTGGTTCGCCGTGGCGGGTGCGCCCGGCGTGGTGTTGTATCGCCTGAGCAATACCCTCGACGCCATGTGGGGCTATCGCAACGAACGCTTCGAGCGCTTTGGCTGGGCCGCGGCAAAGATCGACGACGTGCTCAACTACATTCCGGCGCGGCTGGTGGCGTTGACCTACGCGCTGCTGGGAAAAACCCGCCTGGCGCTCCGGTGTTGGCGCAGCCAGGGCCCTACCTGGGACAGCCCCAATGCGGGTCCTGTCATGGCCGCCGGTGCCGGCGCGCTGGGCGTCGAGCTGGGGGGCGCGGCGGTGTATCACGGTGAACTGCACCAGCGCCCGCCACTGGGGGAGGGCGTACCGGCGAGCGCCGATTCCATTGATCGCGGCTGGCAACTGGTGCAGCGCGGCGTATGGTTGTGGTTGCTGATTCTCTGCCTGGGAGCTGAGTTCTATGCTTGAGCACGGCGGGCGCCTGCGCAAGGCCGCCCGGCAATATGGTATTGCCGAGGTGGATTGGCTCGACCTGTCCAGCGGTCTGGCGCCGTGGCCGTTCGACGTCCCGACGATTCCATTGCGGGCCTGGGCGCGCCTGCCTGAAACCGATGACGGGTTGGAACAGGCCGCCTGCATTTATTACGGGGCTGCTCATGTACTGCCGGTGGCCGGTTCGCAGATGGCGATCCAGCTGTTGCCGCGCCTGCGTCGCAGCGGCAAGGTCGGCGTATTGTCGCCCTGTTACGCCGAGCACGCCGAAGCCTGGCGCCGCAGCGGCTACATCGTGCGTGAGGTGCTGGAGTCGGAAGTGGATTTCTTCCTCGACAGTCTCGACGTGCTGGTGGTGGTCAACCCGAACAATCCCACGGGCCTGAGCCTGAGCCCTGAGCGTTTGCTGGATTGGCACGCTCGATTGGCCCAGCGCGGCGGCTGGCTGGTGGTGGACGAAGCCTTCATGGATGTCACTCCGCAACTGAGCCTGGCAGCCCATGCCCATCAGGTGGGGCTCATCGTGTTGCGTTCGTTCGGCAAATTCTTTGGCCTGGCCGGCGTTCGCCTGGGGTTTGTCCTGGCCGAGCAACATTTGCTCAGGTTGCTCGCCGAACAGGTCGGGCCGTGGGCGGTCAGCGGGCCGACCCGGGTCCTGGGCCAAGCTTGTTTACTCGATACCGCCGCTCAGAGCCGTCAGCGACAGCGCTGCGAAGATGCCAGTCAACGCCTGGCGCTGCTGCTGACCCGTCACGGCTTCAAGCCCCAGGGTGGTTGCGCATTGTTCCAGTGGTTGGTCACTGAGTATGCCCAGAGGCTTCACGACTTCATGGCCCATCGGGGCATTCTCCTGCGCTTGTTCACGAACAACAGCAGCCTGCGCTTCGGGTTGCCGGCCGACGATGCCGAATTCCTGCGCCTGGAACAGGCTTTCGAGGCCTACGCCGAGGATTTCCAATGACCACAGTGATGGTGCAAGGCACCACGTCCGATGCCGGTAAAAGTACTCTGGTCACGGCGCTGTGCCGCTGGATCAGGCGTCAGGGCGTGAGTGTGGTGCCGTTCAAACCGCAGAACATGGCCCTCAACAGCGCAGTGACCACCGACGGTGGTGAAATCGGCCGCGCCCAGGCCGTGCAGGCCCAGGCGGCCGGCCTCGAGCCGCATACCGACATGAACCCGGTGCTGCTCAAGCCCAACAGCGACACGGGGGCCCAGGTCATCATCCATGGTCGTGCGGTCACCACTATGAATGCCGTGGCCTATCACGATTACAAGGCCATCGCGATGCAGGCGGTGCTGGCTTCCCATGAGCGGCTGAGCGCAGCGTATCCGGTGGTGATGGTGGAGGGCGCGGGGTCGCCGGCCGAGATCAATCTGCGGGCCGGAGACATCGCCAACATGGGGTTTGCCGAAGCGGTGGACTGCCCCGTGCTGCTGATCGCCGATATCAATCGCGGTGGGGTATTCGCCCATCTGGTGGGCACCCTGGAACTGCTCTCGCCCAGCGAGCAGGCGCGGGTCAAGGGCTTCATCATCAACCGTTTTCGCGGCGACATCGCTTTGCTGCAACCGGGGCTGGACTGGCTGGAAGCCCGCACCGGCAAACCGGTGGTGGGGGTATTGCCCTACGTGATGGACCTGCATCTGGAAGCCGAGGACGGGCTGGACCAGCGCCAAACCGACAAGGCCGAGCAGGTGCTCAAGGTGGTGGTGCCGGTTCTGCCTCGCCTCAGCAATCACACCGATTTCGATCCGTTGCGCCTGCACCCGCAGGTTGACTTGCAATTCATCGGCCCCGGCGAGGCCATTACGCCAGCCGACCTGATCATCCTGCCGGGTTCGAAGAGCGTGCGCAGCGACCTGGCTCATCTGCGGGCCCATGGCTGGGAAGCGGCCATCCAGCGGCATCTGCGCTACGGCGGCAAGCTGCTGGGGATCTGCGGCGGCTTGCAGATGCTCGGCCAACAGGTTCACGATCCGCTGGGACTGGAAGGCGCGCCGGGCTCCAGCGACGGACTGGGGCTCCTGGCGTTCGAAACGACTCTGGAGCACGAGAAGCAGCTGCGCAATGTCCGAGGACGATTGACCCTTGAGAATGCCGAGGTCAGTGGCTACGAGATCCATGCTGGCGTGACCGTCGGCCCGGCGCTGGAACAGCCCTTGGTGCAATTGGATGACGGCCGCTGCGACGGGGCCCGGAGCCTCGACGGACAGATTCTCGGCACCTACCTGCACGGCCTGTTCGAGTCGCCCGAGTCCAGCAGCGCCTTGTTGCGTTGGGCCGGGTTGGCCGATGTGCAAGCGGTGGATTACCACGGCTTGCGCGAGCGGGATATCGAGCGGCTGGCGGATCTGGTGGAGAAGCATCTGGATACAGGGTTGTTGCGTGAACTTTGTGGGATCTAGGGTGGCTGGACTGGCCCTATCGCGAGCAGGCTCGCTCCCACAGGGGATTGCGGACACCGGGCCAATGTGGGGGCGAGCCCGATGGGGCTGGCAGCAACACCGCCTATTTGAAAGGTAATACACCATGCTCCAACTGATCCTCGGCGGCGCCCGCTCCGGCAAGAGTCGCCTGGCTGAAAAACTCGCAGTGGACACTCGCTTGCCGGTGACCTACATCGCCACCAGCCAACCCCTGGATGGCGAGATGAATGAGCGAGTCGCCCTGCATCGCGCGCGTCGGCCGGCCGAATGGGCGTTGGTGGAAGAGCCGCTGGCCCTGGCCCGGGTGTTGCGGGACAACGCCGCGCCTGGACACTGCCTGCTGGTGGATTGCCTGACCCTGTGGCTGACCAATCTGCTGATGCTCGACGACGCCGGGCAACTGGGTATGGAGCGCGATGCCTTGCTGGACTGTGTAGCCGCGCTGCCCGGTGAAATCATTTTTGTCAGCAACGAGACCGGAATGGGTGTCGTGCCGCTGGGCGAGCTGACTCGCCGTTATGTCGATGAAGCCGGTTGGCTGCATCAAGCCTTGGCCGAACGTTGTCAGCGTGTTGTGCTGACCGTAGCCGGCCTGCCCCTGACCCTTAAAGGTACTGCGTTATGAATCACCGCTGGTGGCTGGACCCGTGCAAGCCCCTCGATACCCTGGCCCTGGAACGGGCTGCGGCCCGCCAGCAACAACTGACCAAGCCGGCCGGTTCCCTGGGGCGGCTCGAATCGGTGGCGGTGCAACTGGCGGGCCTGCAAGGGCAGGTCAAGCCAAGCCTGGAGCAACTGTGGATCACGATTTTTGCCGGCGACCATGGGGTGGTGGCCGAGGGCGTTTCAGCCTATCCACAGGAAGTCACCGGGCAGATGCTGCTCAACTTCGTCAGTGGCGGCGCGGCCATCAGCGTCCTGGCGCGGCAATTGGGTGCCGGGTTGGAGGTCGTGGACCTGGGAACCGTGACGCCGTCGCTGGATCTGCCCGGTGTACGGCATCTGCAGGTCGGGCCAGGCACGGCGAATTTCGTCCAGGGCCCGGCGATGACCGTGGACCAGGGCGAGCAGGCGCTGCAAGCCGGGCGCGACAGCGTTGCCCGTGCGATTGCCAGCGGCACGCAGTTGTTCATCGGTGGCGAGATGGGGATCGGCAACACCACGGCGGCCAGTGCCCTGGCGTGCGCCTTGCTCGATTGCCCGGTGGCTCATCTGGTCGGGCCGGGCACGGGGCTGGACGCGGCGGGTGTCAGTCACAAAGCCCAAGTGATTGAACGTGCTTTGACGCTGCATCGAGCTCAGAGCAACGACCCGCTGCAGACGCTGTTCAACCTGGGTGGATTTGAAGTCGCCGCGTTGGCCGGCGCGTACCTGGCTTGTGCGCAGCAAGGCATCGCGGTGCTGGTGGACGGCTTTATCTGCAGTGTCGCGGCCTTGGTGGCGGTGCGTCTCAATCCCGGATGCCGGCCATGGTTGCTGTTCGGCCATCGCGGTGCCGAACCGGGGCATCGCCACGTCCTGGAAACCCTGGACGCCGAACCGCTGCTCGACCTGGGGCTGCGGCTGGGCGAGGGCAGTGGCGCTGCGCTGGCGGTACCGCTGTTGCGCTTGGCCTGTGAGCTTCACGGACAAATGGCGACGTTTGCCGAAGCGGCCGTGGCGGATCGCCCGGCATGACCTTGCACCTGGACCTGCTGCGTCATGGTGAAACCGAGCTGGGCGGCGGCTTGCGCGGCAGCCTCGATGATGCATTGACGGCCAGGGGCTGGGAACAGATGCACGCGGCCGTAGCAACGGGCGGCCCCTGGGATCGACTGGTGAGTTCTCCGTTGCAACGGTGTGCGCGTTTTGCCGAGCAGCTCGGCCGCCGACTCAACGTACCGGTGCACTTGGATGCGGATCTGCAGGAACTGCATTTCGGTGCCTGGGAGGGGCGTAGCGCAGCGGCGCTGATGGACACTGACGCCGAAGCCCTGGGCCGATTCTGGGCCGATCCCTATGAGTTCACGCCCCCCGACGGTGAGCCGGTGCAGGCGTTTTCGACGCGGGTCCTGGCGGCGGTGGAGCGTCTGCATGCAGCTTACGCGGGGCAGCGGGTGTTATTGGTCAGCCATGGCGGCGTGATGAAGTTGCTGCTGGCCCAGGCCCGAGGCCTGCCCCGGGAGCAACTGCTCAACGTTGAAGTAGCCCACGGTGCGCGGTTCTCCCTTCGGGTGTCGTCCGGTCCGGTCTTTACGGAGATAAGCTGAAGATGCTGCCGTTCTGGATCGCCCTGCAATTTCTCAGCAGCTTGCCGGTTCGCCTGCCGGGCATGCCGGAGCCCGCGCTGCTTGGCCGTTCGCTGCTGTTCTATCCGTTGGTGGGGCTGTTGTTCGGTGCATTGCTGTGGGGTTTCAACGCCTTGCTGCTCGGTACGCCGTTGCTGCTGCATGGCGCGCTGTTGCTGACGGCATGGGTGCTGCTCAGTGGCGGTCTGCACCTGGATGGCCTGGCCGACAGTGCTGACGCCTGGCTCGGAGGTTTTGGCGACCGCGAACGCACGCTGCTGATCATGAAAGACCCGCGCAGCGGACCGATTGCCGTGATCACTTTGGTATTGGTGCTGCTGCTCAAGTTCGCGGCGTTGCTGGCGCTGCTCGAACAAGGGCAGGCCCTGGTGTTGCTCATCGTGCCGGTATTGGGGCGTGCGGCGCTGCTGGGTCTGTTCCTGACCACGCCTTATGTGCGTGCCGGCGGGTTGGGCCAGGCACTCGCCGACCACCTGCCGCGACCCGCGGGGTGGCAGGTCTTGTCGGCCTGTGCGCTGGGGTGCGTGCTGGTGGCGGGCTGGACCGGGATCTCGGCGCTGATCATCGCCGCGGTGGTGTTCATCGCCTTGCGGCAGATGATGCTGCGCCGACTGGGCGGATGCACCGGCGACACGGCCGGGGCCTTGTTGGAGCTTCTTGAGATGGCGGTGTTGGTGGGGGTGGCATTGGTCTGACGCCATGCGGAGGTCCGTGGGAGCAAGGCTTGCCCGCGATGAAGACACCTCGATATCAAGCCTCACCGCGTTGACTTCATCGCGGGCAAGCCTTGCTCCCACAAGTCGCTCCCACAGGTTTCCTCGTCAAGCGATACATTTAAATTTGCATTCATCCAGTTAACGGGTATATACACGCATCATGCTTCCTTCCCAATGTCTGTGCATCAACCTGCGTCGCGCCGCCCGTGGCGTCAGCAGGTATTACGACGGCGCCCTCGACGGCTTCGGGATCAACGTTGCCCAGTATTCTTTGCTGAGCAACCTGGCGCGCCTGGATCAGCCGAGCATTTCGTCCCTGGCCGAGGCCATGGGCCTGGACCGCAGCACCCTGGGGCGCAATCTTCGGGTGCTGGAAGGCGAGGGGCTGGTGGCGCTTGCCGAGGGTGAAGACATGCGTAACCGCATCGTCGTGCTGACGCCCGCCGGACGCGACCGACTGGCGGCGGCATTGCCCGCCTGGGAAGCGGCACAACAACGATTGATCGATAAACTGGGCGCCGAGAAGCGCACGGCATTGCTGGCCTTGCTGGATGAACTGGCGTGAAGCCGGTTCGTTCGATGATAAGCGGGTATATACCCGCGAGCGGAGAATAAAAATGACATCGATGTGGCGTACCTGTGGTTGGGTCCTGGTGGGCAGCGCGCTGATCCTGGCGTTGTCCCTGGGGGTGCGGCATGGTTTCGGGCTGTTCCTGGCCCCCATGAGCACTGAGTTCGGCTGGGGCCGTGAGGTGTTCGCCTTCGCCATCGCCCTGCAGAACCTTATCTGGGGTCTGGCGCAGCCCTTTACCGGGGCACTGGCCGACCGCTTCGGTGCGGCGAAAGTGGTGATGGTCGGCGGTGTTCTCTATACCTTGGGCCTGGTGTTCATGGGGCTGTCGGATTCCGCCTGGTCGCTGTCATTGAGTGCCGGCTTGCTGATTGGTCTTGGCCTGTCCGGCACATCGTTCTCGGTGATTCTCGGGGTGGTCGGTCGCGCTGTTCCGCCGGAAAAACGCAGCCTGGGGATGGGCATCGCCAGCGCCGCCGGCTCCTTCGGCCAGTTCGCCATGTTGCCGGGCACCTTGGGCTTGATCGGTTGGCTCGGCTGGTCCGCCGCACTGCTGGCCCTGGGCTTGCTGGTGGCGCTGATCGTACCGCTGGTGAGCATGCTCAAGGACACGCCGATGCCCTTGGCCGGCCATGAACAGACCTTGTCCGAAGCGTTGCGCGAAGCGTGCAGCCATTCCGGGTTCTGGTTGCTGGCGTTCGGCTTTTTCGTCTGCGGTTTCCAGGTGGTGTTCATCGGCGTGCACCTGCCGGCCTACCTGGTGGACCAACACTTGCCGGCCAGCGTCGGCACCACCGTGCTGGCTCTGGTCGGGCTGTTCAATATCTTCGGCACCTACACCGCCGGCTGGCTCGGCGGACGTATGTCCAAGCCACGGCTGCTAACAGGGTTGTACCTGGCGCGGGCGGTGGTGATTGGTGTGTTCCTCTGGCTGCCGGTCACCACCACCACCGCCTATGCGTTCGGCATGGCGATGGGGTTCTTGTGGCTCTCCACCGTGCCCTTGACCAACGGCACCGTGGCCACCCTGTTCGGTGTGCGAAATCTCTCGATGCTGGGTGGGATCGTGTTCCTGTTCCACCAGTTGGGATCGTTCCTGGGTGGCTGGCTGGGTGGGGTCGTGTATGACCGCACCGGCAGCTACGACCTGATCTGGCAGGCCGCCGTCCTGCTCAGCCTGCTGGCGGCGGCGTTGAACTGGCCGGTGCGTGAGCGCCCGGTGGCACGTCTGCAAGTCCTGGCGGGTGCGGCATGAGTCGCGTCGGCCCCTGGTTGATTATTACCGGCGCGGTCCTGCTACTGGCGTTTGCCTGGTGGGGCTGGCATCAGGGCGGGTTGGCCTTGATGCAACTGGGCATGGGCAACTGCTGAGCGGTGGACGCATCAGGTCATGACGAGTAACGTCGTGGTCTGACATGTCTTCAAGGAAGTGCCTACATGCTGATGCGCTGGCTAGCTATCCCCACCCTGCTGCTGGTTGTGACCGGACAAGCCTGGGCAGCCGACTGCCCACCATTGCTGGAGGGTTCGTTGCCCAAGCTGCGGGCCAAGGAAACCATCGATCTGTGCCAGCGCTTCGCCGGCAAGCCGCTGGTGGTGGTCAATACCGCCAGTTTCTGCGGCTTCGCTCCCCAGTTCAAAGGCCTCGAAGCCCTGAACCAGCGCTATAAGGACCAAGGCCTGCAAGTGCTGGGCGTGCCGTCCAACGACTTCAAGCAGGAATCCAAGGATAACGCCGAGACGGCCAAGGTCTGTTACGTCAACTATGGCGTGACCTTCACCATGACCGAACCGCAACCGGTGCGCGGAGCCGACGCCATACCGTTGTTCAAGCACCTGGCCGAGCAGTCCGGGGCGCCGAAATGGAATTTCTACAAGTATGTCGTGGATCGCCAGGGTAAGGTTGTTGCCAGTTTTTCCAGCCGGATCAAGCCTGATGACCCTGAATTCATCAAGGCGGTGGAAGCGGCGATTGCTTCCAGGCCCTGACCTTCAGGCATGAAAAAGCCCCGGCTCTTTGCAGAGCACGGGGCTTTTCTTTTGCTTCGGATAACGAGGGGTTCAGGCTCGCCGTGAATCATCAGAAGCGGTAGGTTGCGCCAACACCGAAGCCGTTTGCGCTGTTTTCGTATTCAGCATTGTAAGCCTGGCCCAATGCGTTGGTACGGTTGACGTTGACCTTCTCTTCCTTGAGGTAGGAATAGGCTACGTCGATGGTCAGGTCGTCGGTCGGGCTCCAGCCAGCGCCCAGGCTGAAGATGGTCCGGTCGCCGGTCGGGATGCGTGGCGAGCGGTCGGTGTTGTTGGCAGGCGACTGGTCGAAGGACAGGCCGGTACGCAGTATCCACTGTTTGTTCAACTGGTAGGAGGTGCCGATGGCGTAGGCCCAGGTATCGTGCCAGTTTTGTTCTTCGGTGATGGTGCCAAAAAGGGTTGGGTTCAGCGCGCCGCCACCCGTTACGTCGTTGTTCACTGTGATGTCTTTCAGGCGGCTCCAGCGAGTCCAGGTGCTGCCGGCGTAGACTGTCCAGGCATCATTGATCTGCTGGGTGACCGAAAAGTCCACCGTTTCAGGTGTCGTGATGTCCAGCGAGGCGTCATAGCGTCCGCTGCTCAGGAAACCGGCAGGTGTACCTGCTCCCGGAGTTACTTCAGTATGGCCGTCGAGTTTGTACTTGACCTTGGAGTGGTAGGTCAGGCCGACACGAGTGGTATCGGTCGCCTGGACCAGCAAGCCGATGTTGTAGCCGTAGCCGATGTCGTCACCCTTGATCTTAACGTTGCCATTGCCGGGTAAGCCTGGTACGTCCAGCGCCGACTCCAACTGACCGGAAATACGGTTGATCGTCGGGCCGAAACCAATCGAAACCTTGTCATTGAAGGCATAGCTGACAGTTGGCTGGAAGGTCACGACCTTCACTTCGCTCTTGCTGCCGAAGTTACGACCTTGGAAATTGCTTTCATAGTCGGTGATCAGGCCGAACGGAGCATAGACGCCCAAGCCAAAAGCCCACTGATCGTTGATAGGGTTGACGTAGTAGCCCATCGGAACACCGGTGAGTGGAACCATGTCGCCCTTGTTGGTACCGGACTGGGTGCCGCTGGCATCGTTGATGTCAGTAGAGGCGTCAATGGCGGCAAAGCCACCGGTCACTTGCTGGCGCTTGAGGCGCGACATGCCGGCAGGGTTGCCAAATACGGTACTTGCATCATCGGCAGAGGAAGAACGACCCGCGAAACCAGTGCCCATGCCACTGATACTCTGTTCGTTCAGCTGGAAGCCGCTGGCGAACAATTGAGTGGAGGCCAAAGTTACGGCGAGGCCAAGGGTGGTTTTGAGCATCATTTTTTTCATTGTTAGAACTCCATGTGGTCACCGAGGCGAAAATTACCAACATTTTCGTTCAAGCGCTATAGCCTGTGTTGCGTGAGTTAGAGCGGTTTTGTAGGACAATCCGACCAAATTCGCGAACGTTGTAGGAAGTTTCCAAACATCCTCTTCAGCAGGCGACTTGATTCAGCGATGAAACACAGTGTTGCCAGGCGCAGGTGAAGTCCCGCAGGCGCCCTTGGGGGTGAAATGTCTGGCGCCAGATCCGGGCCATGCCCAGCAGATCGTTGGCGTCGGGAAGCGGCGTGTTCTGTTCTTCTACCAGCAGCCAGGCGATGGCAGTGGCGTAACGCAGGTTGACGGTCAATTCCAGGTGCGGACCGCTGAGAAAGGCATGTTGGCTGGCCAGGCCGCGCACGAGGCTGGCGCGTTCCGGATCCAGCGCCAGGTAATGGTCCCAGAGTGCTTGGTGACGGCATTCGGTAATGCGATACAGGCCATGGCCACGACGGTCGTGCAAGGCTGAACCCAGGCTGGACTGGCTGGCGGCAATGCCCAGCAACAAGGATTCCGCCGTTGCGCTGTGGCGCTCCAGGTACAGGAGCGTCGGACGGATCACATATCGACACAGTTCGCTGGCAGCGATACCCATAACACCCTCGAAGCGTAAGAGGGGCGGAGCCTGGAGAGTGGGGCTTGGCAGCGGTGGATCGGTCCAGGCTCCGCCGACAGCGGATCATGCCGCTTGACTTGAAGTGTAGTGTGATATTTCCGTTGTAAAGGCCTGTTTTTAAAACATCTTCCGCGAGCGGTTATAACTGTTATATCCGTTGGTGCTTAAGCCGTTTCGCTTTATCGAGGAACTTCAGGCAATAAAAAGCCCCGTTTTTTCGGGGCGTAATACTGATCATTCGAGGTTCAGTAATCATTGTGGCGAGGGGATTTATCCCCGTTGGGCTGCGAAGCAGCCCTGAATCCGCGTTCTGCCGAGTAGATCGCATTCAGCCTTTTTAGGGGCTGCTTCGCAGCCCAGCGGGGATAAATCCCCTCGCCACAGGTTCATCTACTTCCTTAAATAAAAAGCCCCGCTTTTCGGGCGGGGCCTTTGGGTTTTCAGCGCTTCTGGCGTCTCAGGCAACCAGTGCCTGACGGGTACGCTCGATCACGGCCTGCAGCGGTTCTGCGCTGGAGTATTGATCGGGGTACAGGCGTTCGCTGTGACGAGCGATGCCGTGTTCGTTGACCAGCGTGAAGCTGAAGCAGCCTTTGCGAGCGGCCATGATCAGGCAGTTCATTGGAGCAAAAGCGTTGGTTAGGGTGCGGATGGCATCCTGTGTGTGGATTTGAGTCGACATGTTATGGGTGTTCCTACAAATGACACGGTTATGAACCGTGCAACGTTAAAACGTTCCAGTAACGTCGACCACCATTGGTCGAACGAAGAACCCGACTGGAACAAAGCAGCCAGTTTGAGCGCTATATGAAAGTGCGCGCTTGGGCTGGCAGGTAGGTACTTAGGAGGGCAGGCGACACAGCAAGGGCAAAGGTTCTGGGCCCGGGGTGAAGATCCTGATCAATTTTGCAGGTTGGTTCGGTCAGAGTAATGAGCGTGGCAACACCCTTTGTATTCAGTCAAAGGCTGTGTTGGCGCAAGGTTACCTGGAAACCATCGAGGGGGTCGGTCCCTTTTATCGGTGAGGCGTCCCTTGGGATGGCTGACCGTGGAGATGTGTTCGACCCGGAATTGACTTTCAGCTTGGTACTAACGGCGCGGATGTTAACGGATCGAGCCGCACAAGGGAAGCGGGTTGTTCAAAAAATATCCAGATCCGATGCATTTGGTCGGATAGGCGGGGCGGGGGCATTGTGGCCTCTGAGTGGGGTTATCCCCAGGCTTACCGCCAAATGCATCAAGAAAGCGCACCGATATAACCAGTCTGGGTGTTACTTGTGCACACTCCCCGAGGGGGTTGTCACCGAACTGTCATGTCGCAACAATCCGGGGTGGGTGCCTGTATCCAAAATTTAAGTCAATGAAAAACATCGCTTTTTTTTACTGGTGAAAAAATCGTCAGTTTGAGCGCAGGCCCCGTCCCACAGGGCTTTCGCCCCCTTCAGGGGGGGTTGTCCACTGAGTTATCCACAGCTTCTGTGGATTGTCCCAAGCACTTGCTCTAGCACGGGCGTGCCGGTTTTTTTCAGCTTTACCCACACGAAAAAAGGAGTAGAGTGGCGCGCCTTTCGATCTGCCCCATAGTGCGTTATGAAGTTTCGCTCAGTATCAAATCCTGTTACTTCCACACCCTCTGGTGTTACCTCGCCCAAGCGCATGTCGATGCGTGTCGCCGAGTGGCTGCTCGACAACCCGCGGCTCGGAGAGAGCCCCAGCGTCAAGCACCTGGCCGGGCGCCTGCTCAAGCAACCAGCCCGCGAAGGTGTCGTGGCTGCGCAAAGTCGTTTGGGGCAGTTGATGTGCCGTGAATGCGGTAACGCCCGGGACCGGCGCATCGGCCAGGATCTGTTGCGCCAGGCTGCTCGGGCCGGGGATCATCGGGCCCGGCAGGCCCTTCTTGAAATAGAAGACTGAAATAGAAGGGTTGGAATCCAGGCTGAGCTGGGCAACCTCCAGCGGCTTGGTTAACCTTCGGGCTTTATCTGATCGGCAGGATTTGTCATGGCTATGGATTTGACCAGCCTGTTGTTGGGCCTGGCAGGCGCTGCGGTGCCGTTGCTCGCGTTGGCCTGGCACCTGCAGCGCCAGGCCAGTGCCGCGCAGACCGAAGTGGCGCTGCTGGAAGAGCGTCTGACCACCGCGCACATGGCCCATGATGGCCTGAACGCCCAACTCGATGCCCTCCGCGACGAAATCAGCGACCTGAGCCAGGCCAACGGAGCCAAGCAAGCCGAACTCGCAGCAGCCTGCCGGGAAGTCGAACTGTTGCAGATCGAGCGTGACAACGCCCGGGATGCGGCCCATGCCTGGAATCTGGAACGTGCCGGCAAAGAGGCGGAGCTGCGGCGGCTCGATGCCCAGGCGGCGTCGCTCCATGCCGAACTGCGCGAGCAACAGGAAAACCATCAGCAACGCCTGGATGACCTGCAAGGCTCGCGAGACGCGTTGCGGGCACAGTTCGCCGAGCTTGCCGGAAAAATCTTTGATGAGCGTGAGCAACGCTTCGCCGAAACCAGCCAGCAGCGCCTGGGGCAGTTGCTCGATCCGTTGAAAGAGCGCATCCAGTCTTTCGAAAAACGCGTTGAAGAAAGTTATCAGGCCGAAGCCCGGGAGCGTTTTTCCCTGGGCAAGGAGCTGGAGCGCTTGCAACAGCTGAACCTGCGCCTGAGCGATGAAGCCACCAACCTCACTCGTGCGCTCAAGGGCCAGAAGACCCAGGGGAACTGGGGCGAATTGATTCTCGAGCGGGTGCTTGAGCACGCCGGCCTGGAGAAGGGCCGTGAATATCAGACCCAGGTCAGCCTCAAGGGCCCGGATGGCGAGCGGTTCCAGCCTGACGTGTTGATTTACCTGCCCGGCGACAAGCAGGTGGTGGTCGATTCCAAGGTCAGTCTCACCGCCTATCAGCAGTACGTAGCCGCTGAAGATGACGCCATCGGCCAACTTGCCCTCAAGCAACACATCGTGTCTCTGCGGGCCCATGTCAAAGGACTGGCCGGCAAGGATTACAAACGCCTGGACGGTTTGCACAGCCTGGATTTCGTGCTGCTGTTCGTGCCCATCGAAGCGGCGTTCTCCACAGCCCTCCAAGCCGAGCCGAATCTGTTCCAGGAAGCCTTTGACCGCAACATCGTGATCGTCAGCCCGACCACATTGCTGGCAACGCTGCGGGTAATCGACAGCTTGTGGAAGCAGGAGCGCCAGAGCCAGAACGCCCGGGAGATTGCCGAGCGGGCCGGGTGGCTGTACGACAAGTTCGTGCTGTTCATCCAGGACCTGGACGAAATTGGCAGTCGCCTGCAACAGCTGGACAAGGCCTACAGCGCCGCACGCAACAAGCTGACAGAAGGGCGCGGCAACCTGGTCAGTCGCACCGAACAACTCAAGCTGCTCGGCGCCCGGGCGAGCAAGCGGTTGCCGGGTGAACTGCTTGAGCGGGCAATGACCGATGAGGATGGGCTGCCGGAGTTGCCGGAAGAAGCCGATGCCAAACCCAACGCTTGATCAGGCACTAATGCAAGCCCCGTGATTGATGCGGATCCTATGGCTGATGCAAACCTTGTGGTTGATGCAAACCCTGTGGCGAGGGGATTTATCCCCGCTTGAGTGCGCAGCACTCACAATGGAGGCTGCCGCGCAGCCTGACGGGGATAAATCCCCTCGCCACAGGTTCGATGCCTGGCCGGAGCGGCGTTGCTTCTACAACGGCAAATGCCGACTCAACAACGCCCTCAACGCCGCCGGTTTCACCGGTTTTGCCAGGTAATCCAGCCCGGCGGCGTGTACCTGGGCCACCGTCTCGGGACGGCCGTCGGCGCTGATCACCACCCCTGGCACCGGTTCACCCATGCGGGTGCGTAGCCAGGCCATCAGCTCGGTGCCGGTTTCGCCATCATCCAGATGAAAGTCCACCAGGGCCAGTTGCGGGCGTCCACCCTCGGCGAGCCAGCGCTCGCACTCTTCACGGTTGCGCGCTGTCCGGACCTGGCAGCCCCAGCGGGTCAGCAGGCTGTTCATGCCGATCAGGATGCTGTCTTCATTATCGACACACAGAACCTGCGCACCACTGGGTAAATGCCCGTTGGCTTCGGCCACGATGCTGGGCGCAGCTATCTGCGTCCGAGCCAGCGGTACGCTGACGCTGAACACACTGCCGCGTCCTGGCCAGGAGCGCACGCGCAACGTATGACCGAGTACGCGACACAGCCCGTCGGCAATGGCCAGCCCCAGGCCCAGGCCTTTTTCGGCACGGGTCTGATGGCTGTCCAGGCGTTTGAATTCTTCGAAAATCACCTGTTGCTTGTCTTCGGCAATGCCTGGGCCGCGATCCCAGACCTCCAGGCATAGCTCACCGTTGCGCCGACGCACGCCCAGCAGAACCGGCCCCTTGGCATAGCGAAAGGCATTGGTGAGGAAATTCTGCAGGATGCGCCGCAGCAACTTGATGTCGCTGTCGACCCGCAGTCGCGAGCCTCGAACGCGGAATTTCAGGCCTTGTTCCCGAGCCAGCACCGTGAACTCGGCACCGAGGGTATCGAACAGTTCATTGAGGGCGAAGGGTTTGCGGTCGGGGTTGATCTTGCCGTTTTCCAGGCGGGAAATGTCCAGCAGGTCGGTGATCAGGTCTTCGGCAGAACGCAGTGAACTGTCCAGGTGCTGTACCAACTGCCGGGCTTCGCCTGGCAAACCCTCATGCAGGTGGGACAGCGCGGCGGAGAACAGCCGAGCGGCATTGAGGGGCTGCATCAGGTCATGGCTGACGGCGGCCAGGAAGCGGGTCTTGGATTGATAGGCCGCTTCGGCGGTGCTTTTGGCTTCGGTCAGGGCTTCGTTCAGTTGCGACAACTCTCGGGTGCGTTCAGCCACCCGTTGCTCCAGTCCTTCGTTGGCTTCGGTCAGGGCCTGCGCGGCTTCGCGGAAGGCGGTGATGTCGGTGAAGCTCATGACGAAACCGCCGCCCGGCATCGGGTTGCCGATCAGCTCGATCACCCGGCCGTTCGGGAACAACCGCTCGGACGTATGGGCGCGGCCCTGGCGCATCCAGTGCAGGCGCCGGGCGACGTGGACTTCGGCTTCGCCCGGACCGCAGAGGCCGCGTTCGGCGTTGTAGCGGATGATGTCGGCAATGGGCCGGCCGACGCTGATCAAGCCGTCCGGATAATTGAACAGTTCCAGGTAGCGACGGTTCCACGCCACCAACCGGAGGGACTGGTCGACCACACTGATGCCCTGGGTTATGTTCTCGATGGCGCCCTGCAGCAAGGCCCGGTTGAACTGCAACACTTCCGAGGTTTCGTCGGCGATTCGGACGACATCCTCCAGTTGCATCTCCCGACCTTCAATCGCAGCTTTTACCACGGCCCGCGTCGACGATGCCCCGAGCACACCGGCCAGCAGGCGTTCGGTGTGGGCGATCCATTCGCTGTCGGCGTTCTGGTTCGGGTTGAAGCCCTTGCCCTGGCGGTAGGCAAAGCGGATGAAACTCTGGCGTGCCCGCTCCTCGCCGACGAAGCGTGCCGCCAGTTGCAGCAGGTCTTCGATGTGCACCGCCAGCATCGATCGTGCGCTGGGGCGGGCGCTGATCTCCTGGCCGATGAAGCGTCCGGCCTGCCAGTGCTCCGACACACGGGTGCGCGACAGCACCGAGATCCAGGCAAACAGCGTGAAGTTACCGGCCAGGGACAGAACGACGCCCTGGGTCAGCGGCCCGATCGGCAGGTTCAATGGATTCCCGTGCAGCCAGGCCAGGCCCGGGAACGCGCTCAGGGACCAGCCCAGGCTGTGGGCGGCGATCGGCAGCACCAGGGTGTAGAACCAGAGGAAAATCCCCGCGGCGAGGCCGGCGAATACACCGCGGCGGTTCGCCTGTTTCCAGTACAGCGCGCCGAGCATGGCGGGCGCCAACTGCGTGACGGCGGCGAAGGCGATCTGGCCGATGGTCGCCAGGCTCGCGGTGGAGCCCAGCAATCGATAGCTCACATAGGCCAGCAACAGGATCACCACGATGCTCACCCGACGCACCGAGAGCATCCACTGACGGAATACTTCGAACGGCCGTTCGGCGTTGTTGCGACGCAACAGCCAGGGCAGCAACATGTCATTGGAAACCATGGTGGAAAGGGCCACGCTCGCGACAATCACCATGCCGGTGGCGGCCGAGGCGCCGCCAATGAACGCCAATAACGCCAGCGCCGGATGGGCCTGCGCCAGCGGCAGGCTGATGACGAACGAGTCCGGCAGCACCGAGTTGGGCAACAGCATTTGCCCGGCGAGGGCGATGGGCACCACGAACAGCGCGGCGAGGGCCAGGTAGGCGGGGAACACCCACTTGGCCAGGCGCAGGTCCTGGGGCTCGATGTTCTCTACCACCGTCACATGAAACTGGCGCGGCAGGCAGATGATTGCCATCATCGCCACTCCCGTCTGCACCACCATGGACGGCCAGTTGATGGTTTCCTTCCAGTATTGCTCCAGGCGCGGTGCGAGCATCGCCTGGTCGAACAGGTCGTCGAAGCCGTCGTAGAGGCCGAACGTCACGAAGGCGCCGACTGCGAGGAAGGCGAACAGCTTGACCAGGGACTCGAAGGCAATGGCCAACACCATGCCACGGTGGTGCTCGGTGGCGTCGAGGTTGCGAGTGCCGAACACGATGGTGAACAAAGCCAGGATCAGCGAGACGATCAGTGCGGTGTCCTGGGCGCGGGTGCCCATGGCATCAGCGCCGGCGCCGATCAACAGGTTTACCCCGAGCACGATGCCCTTGAGCTGCAAGGCAATGTACGGCAGCACGCCCACCAGGCAGATCAGCGCGACCACCACCGCCAGCGACTGGGACTTGCCATAGCGGGCGGCGATGAAGTCGGCGATGGAGGTGATGTTCTCCTGTTTACTGATCATCACCATTTTTTGCAGGACCCACGGCATCAGCACCAGCAGCAGGATCGGCCCCAGGTAGATCGGCAGGAATGACCAGAGCTGTTCGGCCGCCTGGCCCACCGCGCCGAAGAAGGTCCAACTGGTGCAATACACCGCCAGTGACAGGCTGTAGACCCAGGCCCGTACCCGTGGAGGCAACGGCGTGCTGCGCCGGTCACCGTAGAAGGCGATGGCGAACATGATGGCCATATAGGCCAGGGCAACAACAGCGATCAGCCCGCTGGACAACGACATGGAAACTCCCGAACGAAGAACACCGGGCTTGGGCCCGGCAAGACAGTCTCGCATGCCTGCTCGGGTTCGTCAGTGTCGACCAAGGTCGAGGCGTGGTGGGGTGTCGCACTCGGGTCATGCAGTGGATTTGCGGGCCTCATCGCGAACAGGCTGGCTCCCACAGGATGTGCGACGGACACAAACTTTTCATCCACCTCAGAAAATGTGGGAGCGAGCCTGCTCGCGATGGCGGCCTTACTGCCCCAGCGCGATATCGATCAACCGATGCAACTCCTCAACCTCCAGCGGGGCACTGGCAAAGAGAATACGGAACACCGTCGGCGCCACCATGACATTGATCAACCGCTCGATGCCGGGATTCGGCGTATCGGGATAGCGCTCCAGAATGATCTGCAACTGAGCGCTGATGATGCCCACGCAGTACCCTGGCGTGGCGCAGGCCTGGATGTCGCGCATCATGTTGCGACCGGGTTCGGAACTCATTTCGTCCAGGTACTGCTCGGCCCAGGCACGCAGGTCGCCGCGCAGGCTGCCGGTGTTGGCCGGTTCGCTGTCGAGGCGCATGCGGGCAACGGCGACATCGGCCAGTAGCGCCGGCAGGTCACCCCAGCGCCGATAGATGGTGGAGGGCGTCACGCCCGCGCGCGCGGCAATCTGCGGCACGGTCAGTGTGGCGCGGTCCTGTTCCTGGAGCAGGGCGCGGACGGCCGAATGAATCGACTCTTGTACCCGGGCGCTTCTGCCGCCGGGGCGTAAACCTTCTTTAATAGCCATGGATCGGACCTTAACACAAAGAATTTGCTTTAAGCGCACGTCGGTAGCACACTCGGCAAAAGCAAAAAATTAGCTTTTGCCGATGTGTTGTGAACAGCTTCTGCGGAGTGTGCCCATGTCCCGTCCAGCTTCGACCCGTGCCAGCCTGATATTCCTGGCAATTACCTTGCTCGGTTTCCTTGCCGCCTCCAGCGCGCCGACGCCGTTGTATCACCTCTATCAGGAACACATGCAGTTTTCCCCGGCGATCCTCACGCTGATCTTCGGCGTATACGCCTTCAGTCTGTTGGCGGCCTTGCTGACCGTGGGGTCGTTGTCGGATTACCTGGGGCGCAAACCGGTGATCTTCGTGGCGCTGTTGCTCAACATGCTGGCGATGCTGCTGTTTATCAATGCCGACAGCATCGCGTGGCTGATCGGGGCCCGGTTGATCCAGGGCTTCGCCACGGGCATGGCCACCAGTGTACTGGGGGCCGCGCTGCTGGACTTCGATCGCCAGCAAGGCCCGCTGATCACCAGTGTCGCGCCCTTGCTGGGGATGGCGTGCGGGGCGCTGGGGTGTGGCTTGCTGGCGGAGTTCGCGCCGTTGCCCCTGCAACTGACCTATTGGCTGTTGCTGGGCCTGTTCCTGGCCCAGGCGATCTATCTCTGGCGCCTGAAAGAAAGTGTCAGCCCGCAACCCGGTGCCTGGCAGTCCCTGCGTCCAACCTTGCATGTGCCGCCGCAGGCGCGGCGAGCCCTGTGGCTGGTGCTGCCGCTGAACCTGGCGGCCTGGGCGGTGGGGGGTTTCTATCTGTCGTTGGCGCCGTCCCTGGTGCGGGCTGCGACCGGATCGACCTCCAACCTGATCGGCGGCGCGTTGGTGGCAGCCCTGACGCTCACCGGGGCGTTGTCGATTTACACGCTGCGTAATCAGGGCGCAGAGAAGATGCTGCGGCTTGCCGCCAGCTTATTGATGACCGGCCTCGCCCTGGTATTGATCGCCGCGCACACAGGCAGCCTGCCGTTGTTCTTCATCGGTACTCTGGTGACCGGCAGCGGTTTCGGCGCGGGTTTCCTGGGCGCGCTGCGCAGTATCATGCCGCTGGCCTTGCCCCATGAACGGGCCGGTTTGATGTCGGCATTCTATGTGCTCAGTTACCTGGCTTTCAGCTTGCCGTCGCTGCTGGCAGGGAACCTTACGCGGGTGTTCGGGTTGATCCCGACAACCGATGGCTATGGCCTGGTGCTGATCCTGTTGGCGAGCGCTGCGTTGCTGGGGCTGTTGCGTCAGGCCGCCAAGCCGGCAGGCAGTGGCGTTCGACCTTGATGCATTGAATGCAGACGGTTGAATTGAGCTAGCCTCGGCGTCTTGCCATTTATCTCTGGTGATTTCCCTTGAAGATTATTCGCAGCAAGTCCTTCACTGGCGACCGTGCCTGGGCCGCGTTGGACATCGCTAACATGAACGGCATCACCACGCGCCTGCACTGGACCGATCAGCCATACAAATGGCATGTCAATGATGGTCAGGAAGTCTTCGTGGTGCTCGATGGGCTCGTGCAGATGTGCTACCGGGAGGAGGGGGTCGAAAAAGATACCTTGCTGGGGGTTGGGGATATTTTCTACGCATCGGTCGGGACCGAGCATGTGGCCAGGCCACAGGGACCGGCGAGAATCCTGGTGATCGAAAGCGAAGGCAGTGTCTGACGTGTTATCTGTAAAATAGATAACATATAGAGAAATTACCCGTTATATCGATATTCGATCCGGCTCTAAGATGACTCCACCTCAACCGGGGACTGGAGTTCGTCATGACATGCTGCCCTGCAACAAACCGCTTGCGCCCACTGAGCCACTTGCCCAGGCCGTTGGAGGCCATTCGCCAATTCACGCCCAACTGGTTCGCCGTGACCATGGGCACCGGCGTACTTGCCCTGGCCTTGGCCCAGTGGCCGGGCGATGTGCCTGGCCTGCGTGATGTAGGTGAAGGGTTGTGGTTGTTCAATATCCTGCTGTTTGTATTATTCAGCGGTTTGTACGCTGCCCGTTGGGTGTTGTTCTTCGATGAAGCGCGGCGGATTTTCGGCCATTCAACGGTTTCGATGTTCTTCGGCACCATACCCATGGGCCTGGCGACCATCATCAACGGTTTCCTGGTGTTCGGCCTGCCGCGCTGGGGAGACGCCGTGGTGTCGCTGGCTGAAGCGTTGTGGTGGATCGATGTGGCGATGTCCCTGGCCTGTGGCGTGTTGATCCCATTCCTGATGTTTACCCGGCAGGAACACCGGATCGACCAGATGACCGCGGTGTGGTTGTTGCCGGTGGTAGCCGCCGAAGTCGCAGCCGCCAGTGGCGGGCTCTTGGCGCCGCATCTGGCAGGCGCCCATTCGCAACTGGTCATGCTGGTCACCAGCTACGTGCTTTGGGCATTTTCCCTACCGATAGCGTTCAGCATTCTGACGATTCTGCTGCTGCGCATGGCCTTGCATAAACTGCCCCACGAAAACATGGCGGCCTCGAGCTGGCTGGCCCTGGGACCAATCGGCACCGGAGCACTGGGCATGCTGGTGCTAGGCAGCGATGCTCCGATGATTTTTGCCGCCAACGGCTTGCCTGGTGTCGGTGAAATCGCCGCCGGCCTGGGGCTGGTGGCCGGTGTCACGCTATGGGGGTTCGGGTTCTGGTGGATGTTGATGGCGCTGCTGATCACGGCGCGCTACTTGCGCGAAGGCATCCCGTTCAACCTCGGCTGGTGGGGCTTTACCTTCCCGTTGGGCGTGTACGCATTGACGACGCTGAAACTGGCGAGCCTGTTGGGCCTGGGGTTCTTCAGCCTGTTCGGTTGCCTGTTGGTGGCGATGCTGGTGGTGCTGTGGCTGATCGTCGGCTGGCGCACGGTGTCAGGTGCCTGGCACGGTGAGTTGTTCGTTTCTCCGTGCATTGCCGGGCTGGCGAAATAATTGCCCGGCGGCTCCCAAGCGACGTGCCGTAGGTTAATGTGTGGCCTGGATAAAAAAACGTTATTCCAATAAGCGTCCACGCCACTCAGGAACATGGAAGATGAGTCACCCTTCGCAGTTCACCTTGCTTCGCCGGCGGCGTTTCCTGCCGTTTTTCATCACGCAATCCCTAGGGGCATTCAACGACAATGTGTTCAAGCAGTCGCTGATCCTCGCCATTCTCTATCGGCTGGCCATCGAGGGCGACGGCTCGATCTGGGTCAACCTGTGTGCACTGCTGTTCATCCTGCCGTTCTTTCTGTTCTCGGCGCTGGCGGGGCAGTTCGGGGAAAAATTCGCCAAGGATGCATTGATACGTCTGATCAAACTCGGCGAAATCGTCATCATGACAGTCGGCGCCGTGGGCTTTCTGTTCGATCATCTGTCGCTGATGCTGGTGGCGCTGTTCGCCATGGGTACCCACTCGGCGTTGTTCGGTCCGGTCAAGTATTCGATCCTGCCGCAAGCGCTGCACGAAGACGAACTGGTCGGCGGCAATGGCCTTGTGGAAATGGGCACCTTCCTGGCGATCCTCGCCGGTACCATCAGTGCCGGAGTCATGATGTCCTCGGCCCACTACGCACCGGTGGTGTCGACCGCGATCATCGGCATCGCCGTGCTCGGTTACCTGGCCAGCCGCAGCATTCCCCGGGCGGCAGCCGCTTCGCCGCAGATGCGCCTGAACTGGAACATCTTCAGCCAGTCCTGGGCCACCCTGAAACTGGGCCTGGGGCAGACCCCTGCGGTGTCCCGCTCCATCGTCGGCAACTCCTGGTTCTGGTTTGTCGGAGCGATTTACCTGACGCAGATCCCGGCGTACGCCAAAGACTGGATGCACGGCGACGAAACCGTGGTGACCTTGATCCTGACGGTGTTTTCGGTGGGAATCGCCCTGGGCTCGCTGCTCTGCGAAAAGTTGTCCGGGCGCAAAGTCGAGATCGGCCTGGTGCCGTTCGGTTCGTTCGGCCTGACGGTGTTCGGGCTATTGTTGTGGTGGCATTCCGGTGGAATTCCCGACAGTGTCGACGGCCATGGCTGGCTCGAACTGCTCGGCTTCGGCCATGCCTGGCTGGTGCTGGTCGACATCCTTGGCCTCGGCGTGTTTGGCGGTTTCTATATCGTGCCGCTGTACGCGCTGATCCAGGCGCGCACCGCCGAAAACGAGCGGGCACGGGTGATTGCTGCCAACAATATTCTCAACGCCTTGTTCATGGTGGTCTCGGCCATTGTCTCCATCGTGTTGCTGAGCCTGGCCAAGCTGTCGATCCCGCAACTGTTCCTGGTGGTGTCGCTGCTGAACATCGGCGTCAACGCCTACATCTTCAAGATCGTCCCCGAGTTCACCATGCGCTTCATGATCTGGCTGCTGAGCCATTCCATGTACCGCGTTGAGCATCGCAACCTGGATGCCATTCCCGATGACGGTGCAGCGCTATTGGTCTGCAATCACGTTTCCTTCGTTGATGCGTTGCTGATTGGCGGCGCGGTGCGTCGGCCGATTCGCTTCGTGATGTACTACAAGATCTACAACCTGCCGGTACTGAACTTCATCTTCCGCACTGCCGGGACCATTCCGATCGCGGGGCGCCAGGAAGATATCCACATCTACGAAAAGGCCTTCAAACGCATCGCTCAGTACCTCGCGGACGGTGAGCTGGTTTGCATCTTTCCTGAAGGCAAGTTGACCGCTGATGGTGAGATCAATGAGTTCAAGAGCGGCTTGACGCGCATCCTGCAGGAAACACCGGTGCCGGTGATTCCCCTGGCGCTGCAGGGCTTATGGGGCAGTTTCTTCAGTCGCGATCCGGCCAAGGGCATGTTTCGCCGGTTTTGGTCGCGGGTGACCCTGGTGGCTGGGCCGGCGGTGGCGGTGGAGATGGCTGAGCCGGCCAGGCTGCAAGTGTTGGTCGGCGAGTTGCGTGGGAGTGTCAGGTAAACACTCGGACCTTGTGGGTCCCCAATCTGTGGGAGCAAGGCTTGCCCGCGATGGCGGTCTTGAGATCGCTATCGCGGGCAAGCCTTGCTCCCACAGACCCTGTTTCCACAGGCTCTATTTGCAAAGGGTCTAGGCGCTGACCTTAAGCCCGATCAACCCCGCAACGATCAACGCCACGCTGACCAACCGAACCAGCGCCATCGACTCACCAAATAGAATAATCCCGGCGATTACCGTGCCCACGGCGCCGACTCCGGTCCAGATCGCATAGGCGGTGCCCAGTGGCAATTCCTTCATGGCAAGGCCGAGCAGGCCGAGGCTGATCGCCATGGCCGCAACCGTCAATGCAGTGGGGAGAGGGCGGCTGAAGCCGTCGGTGTATTTCAGGCCGACAGCCCAGCCGACTTCGAACAGGCCGGCAAAAAACAGAATGATCCAGGACATCGAGCACCTCCATCAGTGGATGGGGTCGTCCCCGGACTGACACTTGATCGGCGGGTGGGATCAAGTGGCGGGGTCGTCCCCGCGCTGAAAGGGTAGAGTGCCCATTCCTGGACACTCGATCAAGCCTGCTGTCAGTCGGCCGCTTGCGCGGCGGCGAGCGCTTCGCGGTCCTGCTTTTCGCTCATGCGGCGGAAGTAGGTTGAGAGCAGCGCCCCGGAGATGTTGTGCCAGACGCTGAACAACGCACTGGGTACCGCCGCCAATGGCGAAAAGTGCGCGCTCGCCAGGGCCGCACCCAGACCGGAGTTCTGCATACCGACTTCCAGTGCCAGAGTCTTGCGTTGGGCCAATGGAAAGCCGAACAGGCGCCCGGTGAAATACCCCAGCAGGTAACCGAAGCTGTTGTGCAATATCACAATGGCCATGATCAGCAGGCCGGATTCGGCGATCTTCGCCTGACTGGCCGCCACCACCGCAGTCACGATGATCACGATGCTCACCACAGATATCAGTGGCAGTACTTCTACGGCATGACGAACCCGGGCGCCCAGCAGGCGTTGGGCGATGATGCCCAGTGCAATCGGCAACAGCACGATTTGCAGGATCGACCAGAACAGCGCCGAGAACGACACCGGCAACCAGGCCGAGGCCAGCAACCAGATCAGCGCCGGGGTCAGCAGGGGAGCCAACAGGGTTGTGATCGCTGAGATCGCCACGGCCAGGGCCAGGTCGCCGCGGGCCAGCCAGGTCATGACATTGGATGACGTGCCGCTTGGGCAACAGCCCACCAGAATTACACCGACGGCGATCTCTGGTGGCAGGCCGAACACTTGGCAAAGCAACCACGCGGAACCGGGCATGATGACGAATTGGGCGATGACCCCCAAGGCCACGCGCCCTGGACGACGGGCCACCTCAGAGAAATCTTCCAGCTTGAGCGCCAGGCCCATGCCAAACATCACCAGCCCCAGCAAGGGCACGATGGCGACTTTCAGTCCCACGAACCACTGTGGTAGCAGGAATGCCACGATGGCGAAAATCAGTACCCAGTAAGCGAAGGTATTGCCGACAAAGCGGCTCAGTGCAGCCAATGCGCGCATGACCAGATCCTTGTTATTAGTAATTGAAACCACACAAAACCAATGTGGGAGCGAGCCTGCTCGCGAAAGCGGTGTGACAGTCAGTAAAATGTCGACTGGCATACCGCTTTCGCGAGCAGGCTCGCTCCCACAGGGGTAACGCTATGTCGTCAGATCCCCTGAGGTGTCTCTTCCCCGCCCAACGCTTCAACCAGCGCCGGCAAGAATTCGCCGAAGGTCAACATCATCAGCGTGAAGCTGGCGTCCAGTTGGCCGAGGGCTTCATCGCCGCCGTCCTGTTCCGCCTGGTCCTGCAACAGATCTTCAAACTTCAGGCGCTTGACCACCATTTTGTCATCGAGGACAAACGACAGCTTGTCCTGCCAGGCCAGCGACAGTTGCGTCACCACCTTGCCGGTGTTGAGGTGCAGCTGGATTTCGTCGCTGGTCAGGTCCTGGCGCTTGCAGCGCACGATGCCACCGTCTTCATGGGTGTCGCGCAGCTCGCATTCGTCCAGCACGAAGAAGTCATCCGCGGCTTTCTGGGTCTTGACCCAGTCGGTCATGATAGCGGTCGGAGCGGTCTTGACGGTCAGAGGACGCACCGGCAGCGAGCCGATGACTTCGCGCAGGGTGGAGAGCAGGTCTTCGGCGCGCTTCGGGCTGGCGGAGTTGACCAGGATCAGCCCCTGTTTTGGCGCGATGGCGGCGAAGGTCGAGGAGCGACGAATGAATGCACGTGGCAGGAATGCCTGGATGATTTCATCCTTGATCTGGTCCCGTTCCTTTTTATAGACCTTGCGCATTTGCTCGGCTTCGATCTCTTCGACCTTTTCCTTCACCGCATCGCGTACGACGCTGCCAGGCAGGATGCGTTCTTCCTTGCGTGCGGCGATCAACAGGAAATCCTGGCTGACATGCACCAGCGGAGCGTCTTCGCCCTTGCCGAACGGCGCTACGAAACCGTAAGTGGTCAACTCCTGGCTTGCACATGGACGCGCCAGTTTGCTGGCCAGTGCAGTTTCCAACGCCTCGGCATCAAAAGGCAGATCTTGGGTCAGGCGATAGATAAGCAGGTTTTTGAACCACATGGGGTGAGTCTCTCCTTTATACAAAGGAGCGCATTATTCTCTTCGCGACGCCATAGGCCAACCCTTCGCTAAGCCTTTGGAAGACCTGAGGAAATTAATTTAAAAAGTGCTTGCCAGCTTGGAAGACGCTCCGTAGAATGCGCGCCACACCGAAAGCGAAGGGTGATTAGCTCAGCCGGGAGAGCGTCTGCCTTACAAGCAGAATGTCGGCGGTTCGATCCCGTCATCACCCACCATTCGTTTCAAGTGTTACGCGCAGCGGTAGTTCAGTCGGTTAGAATACCGGCCTGTCACGCCGGGGGTCGCGGGTTCGAGTCCCGTCCGCTGCGCCATATTCGGTTATCTGGAATACTGAACGCCAGATGACCACCAGGAAGCCCGCTTACGCGGGCTTTTTGCTGTTTGCGATTCCTGCGGTGCGTATCGATTACTTTTTTCTGATTTTGCTAATTAAATCAGCACATTACGAAAAATTGTGAGAGAATGCGCCCCGCATCGAGAGTGAAGGGTGATTAGCTCAGCCGGGAGAGCGTCTGCCTTACAAGCAGAATGTCGGCGGTTCGATCCCGTCATCACCCACCAAACTTTCAGTGTTACGCGCAGCGGTAGTTCAGTCGGTTAGAATACCGGCCTGTCACGCCGGGGGTCGCGGGTTCGAGTCCCGTCCGCTGCGCCATATTCGATGACCTGGAATACTGAACGCCAGGTCACCAACAAAAAGCCCGCTCAATGAGCGGGCTTTTTGTTGCCTGCCGTTTGAGTGGGCACGCCTTGGCGGGCCCTGGTTGCGTTCCCACGCGGAGCGTGGGAATGATCATTCCCGAGGCATTTATCTACTGCTCGGCATTCCGGCTGTGACGGTAATCGCTGACCGCTTCGTACACCGCTTTGCGCAAGCGGTTGATGCCGCCGATAGGGCGGTGCGCCTCAATGCCGAACCATGGATTGAACGACTGGTTGTCGCAGGCCAGGTTCAGCTTGGGGGTGTCGAAATCCTGGGGCGGCACCTTGATTCGCGCCACCGTCTCGAACGGTGCGTCGCTTTCTCGCCATTCAATGCTGGTGTCCTCGATCGGCATATACTTGTCGGGGTCCTGGCGTTGGATCTGCAGGACAAAACACGCCGGCACCCGGTCTGTGGATAACTGCTGACGCAATGCACTGCGCAGGAAGTTCGGCAGTGCCTGGTTTTGTGCCGGCAGGGTATAGCTTGGGCAACTGTCCGGGTCTGGCGCTACGCGAAACTTGGCGTTGGCCTCGCCGAACTTGTAGGGCGATACCGAAAAATATGTAGTCTGGGTCGGACTGGCGGGAGGCGGTGACAGCGTCGCCAGGGCGATGAACAGATGGCGGATCTGCCAGCTGCGCGGATCCAGTCCTGGGAAGAACGCCATGACCTTTTTTCCGTCGGCTTGGGCGGCCAGGTTCTGACGGTACTCGGCGACATCACTTACGAAAAAATTCGGGTGATTGAACATCACGAAATCCTGTTCGCCCTGTGACTGTCGGTCCGCCAACAGTGGCTTGCCCGGAACATTCAGCAGTTTGATGGCCATCCCTCGCGCATCCCGCAGGCTATCGAATTGCGGGTACGCGTTGCCGTTGGACAGCCGCATCGTCGCTTGCCAGACCTTTCCCGGCTCGGCAAACACGCCCTGACGCAGGGGAGCCGGGAGGTCGCTCGATACCTGGACTTCGGCCATCACGCAGCCATGTGCCTTGGCATGGGCGTCTCGCAGATAACGCGTACCTTCGCGATGCTGATCGACGATGCGGATGGCAGTCTGGATGATCTCCTGGGTCATGGCAGCTTCGCCGGGTGGCGTCTGTTCCTGGTCCGACACCGGTCCGCTGTATTGCCAGGCGAACCACGCGGTGGCGAGCGCCCAGCCGAGCACGCCGATGCCCAGCAGCCACAGGAGTGTCTTGCCCAGAAAGGCGCCGAGGCGCAGCCAGAGCGTGATCAACATGGGTCAGTCCTTTTGCCTGAGAGGTTCATCATTACAGTTGCGACTCCAGCGGCCCGCCCAGCACCTTGAGGTACTCCAGCAATGCCCAGCGCTCCTGCGGTTGCAGCAGGCGACCGATTACCCCGTTACCCCGCTCGCCGGCGCGGAATTCATGACCGCTGTTGTGGTTCCCGGTGATCCGGGTGTCGAAGAGAAAACCATTGGTAAAGGCTTCGGTGCGATAACCCAGGTGCCGGGGGTCGTACTCGAAGCTGCCTTTATAGAAGGTGGTCGCTCGTTCGTCCTGAGGGGACAGCAATTGATAGATCGTCGGCACTGAGCCGTTATGCAGGAACGGTGGCGTGGCCCAGACGCCGGCCAGTGGCCGGGCCTTGTACGCGCGCAGTTCGCGTACGCCGATGGGCAGGCCGAAGCCATCCATGGCCGGCCGCTCGACCGGGGTGACGCCGGCGTCGCGGTAGGCACGGTTTTCGACGAACGCTGTGACGTAGGCCAGGCCCTTGGCGACTGAAACCCGGCTCAGGTCCAGCGGTTGCGTGGGCGCCGGGTGCAGTTGCACGTCCAGTTTCGCCAGTTCGGCCGGGTCCCATTGCAGGCTGCTCAGGTCGAAACGGTGATCGGCAATGTTATTGGCCGTGCCCGGGTCGGTGCCGATCACCTTCACTGGCAGCATGTGCAGTTGCTGGACCGGTCTGTCGGGGCCCTGGACCACCTTGGGCACATGGCAGCCGGCGCAGTTTTCCGCGAACAACGCCCGGCCTTTGGCGGCGAGGGGTTTATCGATCGAACCCAGGAGCGCTTCCGGCCACACCGGGGGTTTGAGCAGTTGCAGGGTTTCTTCAATCGTATGCAGGTCGCGCACACGTACGCTGGAGGGGTAGCGCGCATCGCCCTGCAACGGCTTGCCCTGGGCGTCGAAGAAATTCAGGGTGGCGCCCACTCCCAGTGCTTCACCGACGTTGCGGGCCATCGGTTGTTGAGCCGAGCCGTTCCATTGCACCCAGTCGAAGGTCCAGATGTCCCACAGCTGCGGGTAATCCACCGGGGCATCGGCGACCCGGTAATTCGACGCCGAAATGGCATCGCCGAAACTGGCATTGGCAATGCGGCCAAACGCGTCGGTACGACCAGGTCCTTCTTCGGTGGGGTAGAGGCCACGGTGCGTGTCATTCCAGGCGACCCGCAAGAATGTGTCCAGGGAGTCCTTGAATGCCTTGCGCAATGCGTCATGGCGGGCATCGTCGTAATCCTGGCCCAGAACCTGGCGAGCGAAGCGTTCGAATTTCCACGGGTTGTAGTAGGTCGAGGCGAGGCTGGCGACCAGTGCCTGCCCGAAGCTGCCACCGCGCAAAGTCGGCACGCTGGAGGGCAGCACGTGTTGCGCCGAGCCGCCGTCGATCCGTATTGCCTGGCCCTTGAAGCGCAATTCACCGGTGTGGCAGGCGGCGCAGGTGATATCCAGGAATTGCTCGGTGCTGCCCGGGTTCTGGTGTCGCGCAAAACCCACCGGCAAGTTGCCGGGATTGTCTTGGGAGGCTTTTTGCGCCGGATCGACCAGAAAGCCGAAGCGTGCCAGGTATTCGGGCGATGCGAAGCGCTGCTGCGAGAACGGCAGTTCGAGGGCCGTAAACCACTCGTAGCGCAGACCTTTGACCTGCGTCCCCTGGGGCGTGAAGTAATACGTCTGGCGCTCGGCGGCACTCCATTGATCCAGGTAGTGCACCTGTTCGACAGGGGTGTAGAGCGGCAGGCGGGGATTGGCGACGTAATAAAGCACTACGGCCACGGCGATCAGCACCAGCACGAGGAGCAGCAGGAAAATGCGAGAGAGGAGGCGCACGGTCACGTCCTTGTTTTTTTGATACGCCCTTATGCCTCAGTGCTGCGCGGCCGGCAAGTGGCCATTATTTTCTGCCTGCATGAACTGAACCACTGTGGGAGCGAGCCTGCTCGCGAAGGCGGTCTGTCAGTCACATTCGTTTCGACTGGAACACCGCTTCGCGAGCAGGCTCGCTCCCACAGTGCTTTTGGTGCGGTCGCTATGTCCATGTACGTAACAAATGACAGAAGCTTCATCCTGCAACCATGAAAAGCATTTGTGGTACCTGAACTTATCCCCGGTTTTCCGCTCACATGCCGGTAGCCATTGGTCGTGGCGGCCTGATAAGCTCGCGGCTTTACTCGATTGCCCTTTAGGCGCATGAACAAGGAAATAGCATGAAACAGCATCGGTTGGCGGCGGCGGTTGCCCTGGTTGGCCTGGTACTCGCAGGTTGCGACTCGCAGACCAGCGTGGAGCTGAAAACCCCGGCGCAGAAAGCTTCCTACGGTATCGGCCTGAACATGGGCAAAAGCCTGGCTCAGGAAGGTATGGACGACCTGGACTCCAAAGCGGTCGCCCAGGGCATCGAAGATGCCGTCGGCAAGAAAGAACAGAAGCTGAAAGATGAAGAACTGGTCGAGGCCTTTGCTGCGCTGCAAAAGCGTGCCGAAGAGCGCATGGCCAAGATGAGTGAAGAGTCGGCGGCCGCCGGCAAGAAATTCCTCGAGGAAAACGGCAAGAAGCCTGGCGTGACCACCACCGCTTCCGGCTTGCAGTACGAAGTCGTCAAGAAAGCTGACGGCCCACAGCCCAAGCCTACCGATGTCGTGACTGTCCACTACACCGGCAAGCTGACCAATGGCACCGTGTTCGACAGCTCCGTGGAGCGCGGCAGCCCGATCGATCTGCCGGTCAGCGGCGTGATCCCGGGTTGGGTTGAGGGTCTGCAATTGATGCATGTCGGCGAGAAGTACAAACTGTACATCCCGAGCGACCTGGCCTACGGTGCCCAGAGCCCGAGCCCTGCGATCCCTGCCAACTCGGTTCTGGTGTTCGACCTGGAACTGCTGGGTATCAAGGATCAGGCAAAAGAAGACGCAGCCAAGTAATCGCGTCTGCTATAACGACAACGCCTCGCTTATGCGGGGCGTTGTTGCATCCGGGTTGCGGAAAATCCGAAAAAACCGAACCCACATCGTACGCCGCAGTCATAGGCAATACAGGCGCTGTGCTAGACCCAGTCAGCCTGTCAAGTCAATGAAATATTGGGTTTTTTTATGTGAGTAAAAAACGCCCGATCTAAGCCCGGGCCTTATGAAACGGGGGCTTCAGCGGTGAAATGCAGCTCTGTTCACAAGGTTATCCACAATTTGTGTGGATAACATTTCAGTAGGAAGAAAAAATGAAGGCACCGTGGAGTTTTGCACGATTCCTGCCTTTGGCGGGACGGCTGCTGGCTCGTGGCCGATTGCCTACGCTGTTGTTTGCCGTCGCCCGCAAGGGAGCCCGGGAAGGCGGTCGGTTAGGGAAACTCAAGGACGATCTGCGTTTGTTGCAGGCGTTGTGCCTGGCTTACTGGCGGGGCGAATACCGGGCGGTCAGCGCCAAGTCGCTGCTGTCGGTGGTAGCGGGGCTCATGTATTTCCTCAGCCCCATGGATGCGATTCCGGATCTGCTGCCGATGTTTGGCATGATCGACGATATTGCCGTGCTCGCGTGGATCATGAAAACCCTCGATGATGAGCTCAGTGCCTTCCGCGCCTGGCGTGATAGCCAGTCTCCCGAGAAGCTTGCACGGGTCGAAAGACTCCCTGATACCCCTCGACAACTCCAACTCCAGGAACAGAAGAAGCTCTGATCCTGTTCGTTTCCCTTCGGATAATCATCACCCCGCGACCTTGGCCGTCATTTAGGATTACACTTCCAAGGAAAAGGCTGACTCGCTAAGTGTCATCGTCCTACGGGGTAGAGATGGATATTCAGATAATCACACGCGACGGAGAGCCCGAGTACGCGGTTTTGCCGTGGGAACAATACCAGTCGTTGTTGAAAGCCGCAGGCATCCATCAAGCACCGCCGCAAGAGGCTGCGGCCCAATACGCGGCGGCACCGGACCAGATTCTTCCTGGCCTGGATCAATTACGCAGTTTGCGCGAAGGGAAGGGTATCGCCATCGAGGCGCTGGCCCGCACGGTAGGTATCAGCCCGTCTTATCTGGCCATGATCGAAAGCGGCGAGCGTCAGCCCGATGCTGCGATTCGGCGTAGTCTGGCCTGGGAATTGACGGTGCCGGGGTGGAGGGAAGGATCGTGAGTGTACGCATCAGTCGGCAGCATTGGGATGGGTTGTTGGGTGAGTTGGACCAGGCGCGCCGCCAGCGCCATTTGTTGACGTATCGTGCCTTGCTGGAGCGTTTGCAACTGCCCAGCCCGGCCATGCAGACCCTGACCGCCGCCCTTGAACATCTGGCGGCACTGGACGCCCGGGCCGAGCAGCCGTTGCGCAGCTCCCTGGTCATCAGCCAGGGCGCCAGCCGGTTGCCACGCACCGGTTTCTTCGAATGCGTGGAACGCCTGGGGCGCTTTTCCGGCCCCTCTGACGGCGTGGCCGCCGCGTCCTGGCATGCTTCGGAAGTGGTCCGGGTGTTCGAGTATGAGTATCCGGAGTCGGCGGAGGCCTGATTGTTCTGACGGATCCTGGCGCAGACCGGTTAAAGAAAAATCGGAAAAACCGGGCATTTTTGAGATTTTCCTGGGCCGCTCAAGAAAAATCGGGCAGCCAAGTCGAAAATGAATATGTTTGCCTGGGGCTCAGTTGGGTATGCGGCTTTAAATCGCGGGCGCTTCAGCAACTGACGCATGCGCTGAGCAATCGCCGACGACGATCTTTTTGGCGGGTTAAAGACCCATCGACTCCAAGGGGGCGATGGGTTTTTGCATTTAGCGAATCGCCCTACGTCTACTGCATCTTTCCCTGACTTATTTCCTTTGCGATCCCCGGCAAAGTCTCGCGCTTCCTGAGTGCTGCGAGACGTTTGCCCATGTTCGACCGGTTTTTCCTGCTGGCCCTTGATCGCGTCATGCCTTGATGGATCAGGTGCACCGTATCGAGCAGGAGCTCGACAGTTTCAAAGACACCCTTTCCCTCTATCGCGAGCAACTGGAGCGCTGGTACGTCCGTGCGGCAGACCGGGCCAGCCAGGCGGCCGACCTGCCTTCGCTGATGGGCATGGAGCGGTTGATTCGCTTCGGTGACAACACCACCGTCGTCAGCACCGGCGACGATGACTTCCTCTCCACCGTCGTCCAGTGCCCCCAAGGCGGGGTGATGACGATCGAGAGCAAACTCGAATCGGTGTACGACATTCCGCTGGGCGACATCGTGGTGGATGTGGTGGCGGTGGACAGCGGCGAGGTCACGCCGGTCATCCTGGATGCCCAGGGGCTGGGAGTCTTCAGGGGGGATGCGGGGAAGTTCTATCGGGTCCATGTCCAGGGCGAGGTATCGCCCGCGCAGATCGGTCAGTTGTTTTCCTCCTACGATGGCCTGACCACGCAACTGACAGACTGGCTGCGCGGCGAATGGCAGGGGTTCAAGCCGCAGTGGGCGCAGCAATCCCTGGCCACCTCGGCAACTGCGGTGGGAAACGGCTTGCTTGCCGGCAGTTGGGCGGCAATCGAAGGGGTATGGGACAGCCTCAACCTGCTCTCGGACATCCTCAAGGACCCCGGGCAGTTTGTTGACCGCCTGGGCAGCAGTGCCAGTCAGTTGATGAAGCTGGCGCAGGACGCGCCGCAAGTGATGGCGAAGCTGCAGTTGCTGACCAGTGACGAAGCGGCGCTGTGCCTGCTGGTTCGCACCGCCAGTCTCTGGCTGGAGATGCTGCCACCCAGCGAGCTCGCCGGCGAAACGAGCGAAGCACTCTCGACGGTGGTGGTGCAGTTGCTGCTTGACCTGCTGATCGGCGTGGTGCTGACCTTCGCCGGGGCGGGGGCCGGCATCGCTTATCTGGCGATGCGTCTGGCCAGGCACAGCGCAAGCCTGATGAATGCCGTACAGCGTTTTGTCAGCGCGATCTTTGCCGTTGTCAACGGTTTCATGGGCTACGTCGACCGCTACAAGGCCGTGGCGGCGCGGGGTATCGCGGCCGGAATAAAGAAAGGTCGGATGCAGCTGCGCTGGGATGCGCAACGCAACACCACGCTGAAAAAAGACGAACCCCACGACGACGCCCCGGCCCAATCGAAAAACCCCAACGGCGACAGCGCCGACAGCGCGGCCCTGACCCGCACCGACGGCTGTCCGGTGTCGATGGTCACCGGCGAAGAACTGCTGACCCTGGACGACGGCACGCTCGATGGCCGCTTGCCGTTTGTCTTCACCCGCCTGTACCGCAGCAGCGCGGCGGATCTGGACGTGGGCCTAGGGCGCGGCTGGAGCCATGCCCTGGCGCACCGCCTGCTGCTTGAGGGCGAGCAGGTCATCTGGATCGACCAGGAAAACCGCCGCACGACCTTTCCGCTGCCCAACGCCCAGCGCTCGGCGATCCACAACAGCCTGGCCCGTGCGGTCATCTACCTGGGCAGCGAGCCGGACGAACTGATCGTCGCCCAGCCCGGCGAAAACGCACCTTTCCTACACTTTCGCGACGGTCATCTGACCGCCCTCAGCGACCGCTACGACAACCGCCTGACGATCCAGCGCAACATCCATGGCGACATCAGCCGTCTGGACAACGGCGCCGGACGCGCCCTGCAACTGCGCTACGAACAGCGTCACCTCATCGCCCTCGACTACCAGAGCTTTCACCCGGCCCTCACCCTGGACGAAGCCTGGCGTACCGAGCAGACCCTGGCGACCTATCGCTACGACGCGCGCTCACGGCTGATCGAAGCGACCAACGCCGCCGGGGAAAGCGAGCGCTACGACTACGACGATGCTCACGTCATCCTCCAGCGGCAACTGGCTGGCGGTGCGAGTTTCTTCTGGGAATGGCAGGGCGTCGGGCAGGCGGCCCGCTGCGTGCGGCACTGGGCCTCGTTCGCGCAGATGGACACGCGCTACAGCTGGAGCGAGGACGGCAGCGTCACGGTCCGCCACCTTGATGGCAGCGAGGAAATCTATGTCCACGACGACCGCGCACGGCTGGTGCGCAAGGTCGAGCCCGACGGCGGCGAACACCTCAAGGCCTACGACGAACAAGGCCGGCTGATCGCCGAACAGGACCCGTTGGGCGCCGTCACCGAATATCACTACGACGAAGTCGGACGGCTAGTGGCGCTGATTCCCCCCGAAGACGCGCCCACGTCCTACGAATACCGCAACGGTTTCCTGCACGCCCGGGCCCGCGGCAAGGCCGTATGGACCTATCAGCGCAATGACCGGGGCGAGGTGATCGAAGCCATCGACCCGGATCAACAGCGCACCCGGTATGCCTACGACGCCCACGGGCAGTTGCTGTCGATCCACTACCCGGACACCAGTGAACACCGCTTCACCTGGAACCGGCTCGGCCAACTGACAGAAGAAACCCTGCCTGACGCCAGCCAGCGGTTTTTTACCTACGACGTCTTGGGGCGCTTGCTGACCCGCCAGGACGAACACGGCGCGGTGACGCACTACCAATGGGACGCCGTGGGCCGGCTGCTGCAGACCACCTTGCCCACCGGCGCCACCCGCGCCTGGAGCTACAACGCCTACGGCAAGGTCACCGCCGAGCGCGACGAACAGGGCCGCGTCACCCGCTACGAATACGCCGATGACCTGCACCTGGTCAGCCGCCGCGTCAATCCCGACGGCAGCACGCTGCACTACCGCTACGACTCGGCGCGGCTGCTGCTGACCGAAATCGAGAACGAATCCGGGGAAAAATATCAGCTGGACTACACCCCCGGCGGCTTGATCCGACAGCAAGTCGGCTTCGACGGCCAACGCACCGCCTATGCCTACGACCTCAATGGACAGCTGCTGGAGAAAACCGAGTTCGGTGCCGACGGCAGTCAACGGGTCACCGGCTACCAACGCGATGCGGCCGGACGCCTGCTGATCAAGACCCTGCCCGACGGCCAGGCGATCCAGTACCGCTACGACGGGCTGGGCCGGTTGGTTGATGTCGATGACGGCAGCGACCATCCGCTGGCCTTCGAGTACGACGCCCAGGACCGGCTGATCACCGAGCACCAGGGCTGGGGCACCCTGCGCTATGGCTACGATGCCTGCGGACGGCTCAATCACCTGCGCCTGCCGGACAACAGCAAGGTCGACTACCACCACGCCCCGGGTGGCGCGCTGACCGCCATCGACCTGAACGGCGCACGCCTCACCGAACACCAGTTGCGTGGCGGCCGCGAACACCAGCGCCAACAAGGCCTGCTGCTCAGCCAGTACGAACATGACGAACAGGGCCGGCTCAAGGCCCACACCGTGCTGCAGAACCAGCAGACCTTGTTCTGGCGCGATTATGCCTACAGCCCCAAGGGCAACCTCGCCGCCCTTTCCGACAGCCGTCGAGGGCGGCGCGAGTACCAGTACGATCCGCTGGACCGCCTGACCCGGATCGAACACTCCCACACCGATCCCGCGGAACACTTCGCCCACGACCCGGCCGGCAACCTGCTGATGCAGGACCGCCCCGGCCCGACCCACCTCAAGGGCAATCGCCTGCTGATGGAGGGCGACCGCCACTACGACTACGACGCCTTCGGCAACCTGATCCGCGAACGCCGCGGCAAGGCTCAGGCCCTCGTCACCGAATACCGCTACGACAGCCAGCACCGCCTGATCGGCGTCACCACGGCGGACGGTCGCGAAACGTCCTACCGCTACGACGCCTTCGGCCGACGCATCAGCAAGACCGTGGCCGGCCTGACCACCGAGTTCTTCTGGCAGGGCGACCAACTCGTCGCTGAAAGCAGCCGCCAGCACCACCGAAGCTACCTCTACGAACCCGGCACCTTCCGCCCGCTGGCACTGCTCGACGGCAAAGGCCTCAACGCCTGCCCGTTCTACTACCACCTTAACCACCTGGGCACGCCCCAGGAACTGACCAACTACGGCGGCCAGGTCGTCTGGTCGGCGCGCTATAACGGCTACGGCAAAGCCCATGGCATAGAACATGGCGGCGGCGAACAACTGGAACAACCGCTGCGCTTCCAGGGCCAATACTTCGACCCGGAAAGCGGCCTGCACTACAACCGGCACCGCTACTACAATCCGGAAACGGGTCGCTACCTGACCCCTGATCCGAGCAAACTGGCGGGTGGGCTCAATGGCTACCGGTACACCCTGAACCCGACGGGGTGGGTGGATCCGTTGGGGTTGGTGGATTGTCCGGGGAAGGGTGGGTGCAGGCCGGCGGTTGGGGAGCAGGATCCGGCTGCCAAGGTTGGGGTAGATGAGGGAGAGCCGCGACTGCCGATGACGGCGGAGCAGCGGCGGGCTCGGATTGATGAGTTAGCGGAGGCGAATGCTTACCGGCGCTTGGATGAGATGGAAAAGTCGATTGAAGGTGCGCACTTTCTGGAGAAGCATGGAGCACAAACTACCTTGGATTCTCAATTAAAGCGCGTAGAAACGGGCCGGAATCCTGGTACTGGTGAAATTGATTTTTATCAGAATGGGCAACCCGCTATTCCGTCTGCTGCAACTCGCTTTTTTAGTCATCGCGATCAGCTTAATGCTATACATCGAGCACAGCTGATTTTTAGACGAGCAGGACTTATCGCATCCAAAAAACCAATCGAAATGGGGCGTGTAGTTGGCGAGGGTTTCAAACGAGAGGGGCTAGAGTACAGTCAGCAAACGAAGGCAATAGTAATCCTTAACGGAAATGGTCTTCCTAAAACAGCTTATACGGGATTTAATTGATGGGAAAAGTATATGACTTGCATGATATTTGGGGGTTGTTGTTTGTTTTTAGTATTGAAAATACTCGTAGCGAGGCTCGCGAGAAAATCATAGCTTCAAAAGACGTAAATGATAACGAAGAGTTGGCTCAGTTGTTCGATATGTTGGTTCGGTCAGAGTTTTTTCTCTATGCTCCCCAAGAGCGCAATTTGCTAATTGATACTCTGAGTCATTTTTTGGCAATTGGAGATAGCTTTGATTATGTGTTCCGGAATATGGATACATATTTCGATAGTGATGTAAAGGATCGGCGCCAATTCATGCAGGTGCTATTGGATTCGCTAAATAAGTATCAGGCTGAGCGTCAATAGTGTATGTGAGGTTAACAGTTTCTGGGGTTGCTGGTGTGTTGTGCGCCATAGGTGGATTGATGAAGTTTGCGTAAATAATTTTTCCGGTAGCGAAGTTGGTCGGGAGTCCTAATATTAACTATTCAAAGTAAATTGTTCCTGTTGAGATAGTTTTTACTATGTGGGGTTCGAAATATGAAAAGTCTTGCAGCGATGAATGACGTGCTTTCACGGGCTACATGATTTTTTCGGCGCTTATTTCCATCAAGATTGGCCCGCCGAACATGAAACCGCTGAGCAAGTCCTTGATACCTTTCTGGCTGAATCTGACGCGAAGGTTCTGAGAGCTGTTTGGCAAGAGCTCAGTGTTCTCCTCGAGCGAGAGCAAGGTGAAATTGAACTGAGGAATTATCTATTGAGAGAATTGAGTTGTTACTACAGCTATTGGACCGTGTGGGAGACAGGCGAGGCGTGGCTGCGCCATATTGCTCGGAAGTTGAGTTATCAAATTGATCGTTCTACCTGAGCTCGCTCTCGAGCATTAAAAAGGTCTTGCATGGCAAGACCTTTTTATCCCTGAAATACCTTCCTACCTTACCTCAATAATATCCAAAGCCCGATTCGCCAACAGTTCACTCAACTCAATCACCTGCTGAACTCCAAGCGCAACATGTCGTCGAGAACCCTCAAGATCGAACGCCAAATCACTGATCATGGCATTCGCTGACGCCAGGTTTTCACTGAGGTTGGCAAGCAAACATTCAGAGTCCACATCAGGCGCGATGATGAAGAGGGTGTGTGTCGGACGTTTCTTTCTCAGGCGTGGGTTTCAGATAGAAATCCAGAGCTCGCGTAGCAGCGTCATCGAGTTTTTTGTTACGGGCCGACTGGACGCGTGATGCGGGTTCGTCTGTGGCTGGAGGGTTCGGTGTAATTTTGGCCATCTACTTAGGTTCCTGTAAGTAATGCTGGCACCACCTCGCGACTAAACGAGAGGGCGGCAGCTGTACGCAGGTCAGTCGACCGGTGAACCTAAGAATCCCGGCGCGCCCGAGGGCGCCCTGCGTACAGCCACCATCAATACAGGAACAGCAAAGCCTGTCCAACAGGGACCTGATACGCCTTAGGTTGAGGCGGGCGACTAAACCCGATCACTGATGAGCAGTGACAGGGCTCAAGCTACCGACGTGGCCCAAAGCGCACAAGCCGGCGGATTCTGGCGTAGTTGTAGGCAATGGCGCAAGGCGATGTCGGCAAGGGGTTAGAACCGCAAGCTGTCAGGAAAATCCCATCCGCTAGGGATGCAGCTCAAACCACTGCACCCACATACTCGGTAGGCTCAGCCTCAACCAAATACAAACTCCCCCCAGGCACTTCCTTCGCATGATGCTTAGCCTGCGAAGCCAGTTCCGCCAACTGGCTCGCATCCAGCTCCCCGCAAACCTCCGAGCGCAGATGCACCACGCCAATCGATAGCGACAACAACGCAAATTCCTGTCGAATCCCCTGCCGGTTCAACGCCGTAAAGCACCCAGCCTCCAGATGCTCAGGACGATAGAACCGGCGGCAATGGGTCTGGAAGTCGCTCAGCAGCTGGTTCAGGCGCTTGCGCCAGTCTTCCGGGCCGAGGACCAGCAGGAAGTCGTCGCCGCCGATGTGGCCGACGAAGTCGCGGCTGGGGTCGATGCGTTCGTTCAGGCATTGGGCCAGGCACAGCAGGACTTCGTCGCCGCGACCGTAGCCATAGATGTCGTTGAAGGGTTTGAAGCTGTCGATGTCGACGTAGCAGATCACCGCTTCCTGTCGCTGTTGCAGCAGGCGGGTGAGGCATTGCTGGATCGGTACGTTGCCCGGCAGCAGGGTCAGCGGGTTGGCGTAGCGGGCCTGTTGGATCTTCAGTTCGGTGATGAGCTTGAGCACGTCGATCACCCGGCCCAGCCCCAGGTAGTGACCGTTGAGGGTGATGATGAAGTCTTCTTCGATGCGCTGGCGGGCGCGGCTGGTGATCAGGCGGCTGACTTGCTGCAGCGACTGGCTCAGTTCCACGGCCAGGAAATCATCGCTCATCAGGCGGCTGATGGGTTTGCGGGCGAACAGGTCGGTGGCGAAGGGTTTGAGCAAGGCGTCCGAGAGTGAATGGCGGTGGACGATGCCGCAGGGGCGGTTCTGATTGTCCAGCACGGCCAGGGAGTTGAGATTGGCCTGGCGCCGAAAGGCTTCCAGTACCCGTGCGGTAGGAGTGTCATGGGACATGGCCGGTTGTTCGTTGAGCAGGGCGCTGAGGTCGTTGACTTCATCGCTCAGCGGCACTGCACCGCTGTCCTGTCTGGGCATCAACGCCTTGGCATCCCGTGATGGCTGTTCCTGGGGGCGTGCGAGCAGGTACCCCTGAACCAGATCGACGCCCATTTCCATCAGCACCGCCAGTTCTTCCGGCAGTTCGATGCCCTCGGCAATCACTTGGGAGCGGGACGTCCTGGCGATCTTCAGAATCGAGCCGACGAACTCGCGCTTGAGGGCATCCTGATGAATACCGTCGATGAAGTGCCGGTCGATCTTCACATAATCGGGGCGCAATTCGGACCACAGCCGCAGGCTCGAATAACCGGCGCCAAGGTCATCCAGGGCGATGGAGAAACCCATGGCCCGGTAATGATGCAGCGCGTTCTGCAGGAGCTGGAAATCATCGATCGGAGTCTGTTCGGTCAGTTCGATCACCACCTGACTGGGCGGGATGCCGAAGTCCTGCAGCAGTTGCAAGGTGCGTCCGGTCTGGTGCGCCGATTCCAGCAGCGACTCGGGCGAGACATTGAGAAACAGCTTGCCCGGCAGTTTCTGCTCGTTGAAGCGTTGGCAGGCGCTACGTCGGCAGGCCAGTTCCAGTTCACTGAGGCGTCCGGCCTGGCGGGCCACGGAGAGCAAGGCAATGGGCGAGTGCAGGGGGCTGTTGGATGGACCGCGGGTCAAGGCTTCGTAACCCAGGATGCGCCTTTCGGACAGGCACACGATCGGTTGGAACAGACTGTGCAAACCGCTTTGAGTCAGGATTGAACTCAAGGCACTCAGCTGTTCGGTCGTGGTCATGGCGATCTCTGGCGATAAAAAAAGGACCGGGCACCTTGGTGGGGCGCCCAGTCCTGTATTTCACGACAGACTGATGTCAGTTTGATGACACTCCGACGAGGGTCACCATTAAATGGCCATCATCCTTGCTTGGCGACCGCCGTATTGAGTTTCAGGTAATCCAGCAGGATGCGTCCGGTCTCGCTCAGGTACGCATCGTCTTCCGGCTTGGTCTTTTCCGGCTCGGTGATCAGGTCTTCGTCTTCTTTCTTCAGCTCTTTGAGCGGCTCTTCGCCCTTGGCCTTGCGACGCAGGTTTTCCATCGCCAGTTGCTTGGCCTCAATGTCGGCATGCTGAGCGCGACGGTCGGCTTCGTTGAGGGTGACGGTTTTTTCCAGCATCAATTTCTGCGCCAGGGCCAGCTTGTCGCGGATGAACACGAACTCGGCATCCTGCGATGTACGGGCGTCGTGATCGGACTTGAGCTGGGCCAGGAACGGTTTGAACGGGTCCACAGCCGGTTTGATCGCAGGCCGGATGGTGTCCCACGGCATGGCTTCGGGCAGGGCGCTTTCGCCGATTTCCTTGGTGTCGATGATCGACGGGTAATCGATGTCAGGCAGCACGCCCTGATGCTGGGTGCTCTGGCCGGATACCCGGTAGAACTTGGCCAGGGTCAGCTTCAGCTCGCCATGGTTCAGCGGCTGGATGGTCTGCACGGTGCCCTTGCCGAAGGTCTGGCCGCCGATGATCAGTGCCCGGTGGTAGTCCTGCATGGCGCCGGCAAAAATTTCCGAGGCCGACGCCGACAGGCGGTTGACCAGCAAGGCCATCGGCCCTTTGTAGAACGCGCCCGGATTCTCGTCTTCGAGTACATCCACCCGGCCGTCGGCGTTACGCACCAGCACGGTAGGGCCCTTGTCGATGAACAGGCTGGTCAGTTCGGTGGCTTCCTGCAACGAGCCGCCGCCGTTGTTGCGCAAGTCGATGACGACGCCGTCGACCTTGTCCTTCTGCAGCTCGGTCAGCAGTTTCTTGACGTCGCGGGTGGTGCTCTTGTAGTCCGGATCCCCGGCGCGGAACGCCTTGAAGTCCAGGTAGAAGGCCGGGATCTCGATGACGCCGAGCTTGTAATCCTTGCCATCCTGCTTCAGGTTGAGGATCGATTTCTTCGCCGCCTGTTCTTCCAGTTTCACCGCTTCGCGGGTGATGGACACGACCTTGCTGGTCTGGTCGTTCGGCGCATTGCTGGCCGGAATGACTTCCAGGCGTACCACCGAGCCTTTCGGGCCTCGGATCAGCTTGACCACTTCGTCCAAGCGCCAGCCGACCACGTCGACCATTTCCTTGTTGCCCTGGGCGACACCGATGATCTTGTCCGCCGGTCCGACCTGCTTGGTCTTGTCGGCAGGGCCAGCCGGTACCAGGCGCACGATCTTCACTTGGTCGTTGTCGCTCTGCAGGACCGCGCCGATGCCTTCCAGGGACAGGCTCATGTTGATGTCGAAGTTTTCCGCGTTATCCGGCGACAGATAATTGGTGTGCGGGTCGTAGGACATGGCAAAGGTGTTGATGTACGCCTGGAAGATGTCTTCGGCGCGAGTCTGCTCCAGGCGAGCCAATTGGTTCTTGTAGCGCTTGGTCAGGGTTTCCTGGATCTGCTTGGGGTCCTTGCCGGCAATTTTCATGCGCAGCACTTCGTCCTTGACGCGTTTGCGCCACAGGTCATCGAGTTCGGCTGTGTTTTTGAGCCAAGGGGCGTCCTTGCGGTCGACCGGCAGGGTTTCCTTGGTACTGAAATCGATCTTGTCGACGCCTTTGTTCAGCTCGGCAATGGCGTAATCCAGACGCGCTTTCACGCGATCCAGGTAACGCTTGTAGATGACGAACCCTGCGTTCAGATCGCCGCTCTTGAGGAAATCGTCGAACTGGGTTTTCCACTTGTCGAATTCAGCGATGTCGCTGGCCATGAAATAGCTGCGCGACGGATCAAGCAGCTTCAGGTAGCTGTCATAGATGATGATCGAGCGCGCGTCATCGAGCGGTGGTTTGCTGTAATGATGACGCTTGAGCAACTCAACGACGTTAAGGCTGGCAATCACCTCGTCGCGATCAGGTTGAAGCTTGTCCCAGCTGTTGGCTGCGAACGTATTGCTCGACAGGGGCAACAGACCGAGGCCAATGACAAGCGCGAGGGCGGTGCTGGGGAACAGATGCTTCATGCTGATTCGACGCAGGGACAATTGATAACGCATATTAGGCCGTCTTTGAAGTCGCCGGTTCCATGTGGCCCGGGCGCATAATGCAAGAAAGCCCGGCGTTACAGCAGCGGGCCCAGTCGAGACTCACTATGGAGGCACCGTGAAAGCATTGCAAGGCGTTGAAGGCCAAGTGGTATGGGCTGATGAGCCAAGTCCGACATGCGACGTAGGGCAAGTTCGCATTCGTGTGGCGGCTGCCGGCCTGAATCGGGCCGATTTGTTGCAAAAAGCCGGACTTTATCCGCCGCCTCCCGGGGCCAGTCACGTGCTGGGCTTGGAGTGTTCCGGGATCATCAGCGAGGTTGGGCCGGGCTCGGCCTGGCAGGTGGGCGACCGCGTGTGTGCCTTGCTCGCCGGCGGTGGCATGGCCGAGGAGGTGGTGGTCGATGCCCGGCATGTGCTGCCGGTGCCCGAGGGCCTGTCCTTGGCTGAAGCCGCCGCGCTGCCTGAGGTCTACAGCACTGCGTGGCTGAATCTGTTCCAGTTGGCAGGCCTCAAGCCGGGGGAAAAAGTGCTGCTGCACGCCGGAGCCAGTGGCGTCGGTTCCGCTGCAATCCAACTGTGCAAGGCGTTTGGCAACCCATGCTGGGTCAGTGTCGGTTCTGCTGATCGGCTGGCCTATTGCGAGGCATTGGGAGCCCAGGGTGGCGTGGTGCGGGCTGACGACATCGAGCGCTTGAACGACTTCGCGCCCTTCGACGTGATCCTCGATCCGGTGGGCGCCAGCTACGCCAGACTCAACGTGAAACTTTTGTCAGTTGACGGGCGTTGGGTGTTGATCGGGCTGATGGGCGGACGGGAAAGCCACCTGGACCTGGCGAAGATCCTCGCCAAGCGTATCCAGTTGCTGGGTTCGACCCTGCGCAGTCGCGATGATCAATTCAAGGCCGATCTGCTGCGGGAGCTGGGTGAACATGTCTGGCCGTTGTTCACCGAGAAGCGCCTGAGCCCACAGTTGGCCGCGACATTCCCGATCCAGGAAGCCGAGGCGGCGTTCGCCGAGTTGGCGACTAACCAGGTATCAGGGAAGTTGGTGCTGGTGATTGATGAAAGCCTGAACTGAGTGGGCCCGTGGGGCGACAGTGGGGCCTGTGGGAGCCGAGCTTGCTCGCGATTGCGTCGGATCAGTTTGCAGCGTAGTTGACTGACCCACCGCCATCGCGAGCAGGCTCGCTCCCACATCTATGGTTACCCCCTTTTCTGCAATACTGTCTTTGATGCGTGTTTGGCTTGCTTTCATCTATCCGGCGTCTGAGTGGGGAGTTGTGTCCCTGCGCCTCGATGAGAATTCGATGCCCGACGATCCTGATTAGTGTGACGGCCTTGCAGCCGTGTGGGAGCCCAGGGTTTTCGTCAGGCCGGTTAGCCGTTCATGTCATCTGTTATTCAGCATCGCAAAACCAGGTGGGTGGTGCTCGGGTAGCAGCAGGGTCAAGCGTTCATCGCGCTTGGCCCTGCATCGAATACCGTGTGGTTTGCCGCAATCGACCAGGCGATCCTCGCGAACTTGTTGGCCAGTGCGCAGACCACAAGATTGCGGTGACGGTGGCTGGCCAGGAGCTTGCGAGCCCAATCAGCCAGCTTCCCTTCCTGTCGATCCAGCCTGTTCACATACGTCTGGGCACACTGGACGAACAGGCGTCTCTGATTTCGATCGCCTCGTTTGCTGATGCCCAAAAGTACCGTCCGCCCGCCCGTTGAGTGTTGTTTGGGGACCAGCCCAATCGAGGCTGAGTAGTCTCGACCACATTTGAATTGCTTACCGTCGCCCACTTCGGCGGCCTGGCAATCGACCTCCTTGTCCAACACCTTGATACGCAGATTGAGGTAGAGGTAATGCTCGTACAAGTCCGCCACAAGTTTGCGGATGAGTCCGTGAAAGGAACTTGCTTCCAACAGGGCCGGTATGTCCTTGAGCGACTTATAGCCCGGGGTCAGGCTGATGCCGACTTCCAGAAACGCGGCATGAATCCGATTGACGGTCGCCGTGCGATCCTTGATGAGCGAGTCGCGGACCGAGTTGAGCATTGCCAGCGCCTGCTGAGTCTGGTTTTTAACGGGGACAAAACGCATCGTTGGACGACTGCCTGCTTCGCAGATCGCCTCGGCATCGGCAAAATCGTTTTTGTTGCTTTTCACATAGGGACGTACGAGATGAGGTGCTATCAGTTTGGGCGAATGGCCTAACTTGGCGACTTCTTGCGCCATGAAATGGGCCCCGCCACAAGCTTCCATCACGACGATGCACGGCTCGAGATTTGCTAGGTGCTGGAGGAGTTCCACTCGCTTAAATTTTTTGCGCAGAAGCGGATGCCCGTGATCATCTTGCTCATGTACGTGAAAGGTGAGCTTTCCAAGGTCGATGGCGACAATAGCTACTTTGTTCATGACGGCGGTCTCCGATAGATCCCCCTGTGAAAGCTTAGCGGGCGTTCACAGGGGGCGGCGGGGGTAGCCATCTCATTAGTATGGGTGCCCGAACATTGCTTTCATGAACCCGCGAAAACCTGTGGGAGCGAGCCTGCTCGCGATGGCGGCACCACAGACAACATCGTGCAAGCTGACCCACCGCAATCGCGAGCAAGCTTGGCTCCCACAAGGTTTCAATGTCCGAGTATTGGTCCGAACTGTCATTCCTGACAGTAGACGTTACCTGCTGTCCGCCGGCTAATACCTCTTCAATGGTTGTAGGCCACGCCCCTCTGCGGCGAGATTCGCGACGTCAGAGTATTGCCATGAACAAGCCATTGTTCTGTATGCCCCCGTACAGGGCAGTTTGATTTCACTCACTAGATGGATATACACCCTGTCAGGTCTGCCAGTAGACGGCGTGAAGACAGCCGCTCTAGATTTGCCTCGAGAGCCATAGAGGTCTCTCTGATAGTTTCCCTGACAGAAGAGGTGTTGTGATGGCCAAACAAGAGATCCGCCTGTTCAAAGAAGATATTGACGACGACAGCTCACCCGACGTTGTCGTGGAGTTCTATAAAGACGAGGCGCTACAGTTCGCGACTTTTATCTCCGCTTCAAAAGCGAATGGCGCCTACGATACCGTCAACGTCAAAACTGACACCGATGCTGATGGCGATATGGACGTGCAGGACGAAAATGCCCTGCTGGAACTGGCCAAGGCCTTTTCCGTGTTCGAGTAGCTATGAGGGATGTCTGGTCACGCCGCCCGATGCAGGTGTATTGCGGCTTCTAGCTCGATCCGAAGCTGACATCGATCCGCACCAGATGGTCATGGCACGCTTACCTGTGGGAGCCGGGCTTGCTCGCGATAGCGTCGGCCCCGTTGGCATCCGGGTTGACTGACCCACCGCCATCGCGAGCAGGCTCGCTCCCACAAGGGATGGGTGCTCGGACGCTGCTTTCGTGAACACCTCGATAAACTGTGAGAGCTGTATTCACTTCCAACTGTGAACAGGCCACCCCGCCAATTCGGCATGGGCCTTCAACACCGGATCCGGGTTCACCACATGGGGGTAGTCCACCCGTTGCAACAGCGGCAGATCATTGCGTGAATCAGAGTAGAAGCTCGCCCCCTCCAGGTTTTCTTCCTCGGCGTCCAGCCAGTCCAGCAACCGGGCGATCTTGCCTTCACGGTAGGTCAGGGTGCCCACGGTTTTGCCGCTGTAGGCCCCATGGGCCACTTCAAGCTCGATCGCCAGGATCTCATCGATGCCCAGACGCTCGGCAATCGGCCCCACCAGATGCGTGCCCGAGGCCGAGATCACCAGGATCCGATCGCCGGCCTTGCGGTGTTCGGCGATGGCCTTGGTGGCGTCACTGAAGATGATCGGTTCGATGAAGTCTTCCACCCAGGGCGACACCAGGTGTTCGACTTCTTCCGGTGTACGGCCGATCATCGGTTCCAGGCTGAAGTCCATGTACTCTTCCATGCGCAGCTTGCCATGGCTGTAGGCATCCATCAGCTCGTTGTTGCGACGCATGAACGACTCGGGATCGACCCAGCCCAGGCGCCCCATCTGTTCGCTCCAGAGGGTGGCGCAATCGCCGTGGATCAGGGTTTCGTCCAGATCAAAAATTGCCAGGGCCATCAGCACACTTTCCTTCTCAAGATCAGCTTCAGAATCAACTCAGCCATCAGGCTACCTCACACAGTGCCGACGGATCGATGGAAAGCGCCAGGCGGGCGCCTTCGGGATGCAGGTCGGCGGCCGAACGGTTGAGCACATCCACCACCAACTCCACGCCGCGGGCTTCGACCCGATATCGGATCACATTGCCCAGCAGGCTGTGGCTGCGGATCAACGCATCGGCGGCGCCGTTGCGACTCAGCTCGATGGCTTCCGGGCGGATGGCGATGCGACTGTTCACCGGCCGTTGCAGCAATCGGCTGGCGCTGTCGGCGTCCAGCAGGTTGTAGTTGCCGATGAAGCCGGCGGCAAAAACGTCGACGGGCGCCGTGTAAAGGGTTTCTGCATCGCCGCTCTGTACGATCTTTCCCTGGTTCATCAGGAAAATCCGGTCAGACATGGTCAGGGCTTCTTCCTGATCATGGGTGACGAAAATCGTGGTCAGACCCAACTCGCGCTGAATCTGTCGGATCTGTTCGCGCAGGTGTTTGCGAATCCGCGCATCCAGGGCTGACAGCGGCTCGTCCAGCAGCAACAGGCGCGGCCGGGTCACCAGGGAGCGGGCGAGGGCAACGCGCTGGCACTGGCCGCCGGAGAGCTGATGGGGGTAGCGGGTGGCGAACTCGTGCAGTTCCACCAGGCGCAGGATCTCCTGCACCCGCTGGCGGCTGTCTTCGGCCTGGATCTTTTGCATGCGCAGGCCGAAGGCGACGTTCTGTTCCACGGTCATATTGGGGAACAGGGCGTAACTCTGGAACACCATGCCGATGCCGCGCTTTTGCGGGCTCAGGGGAACGATGTCCTGGCCGTCCAGCAGGATCTTGCCGGCATCCACCGCCGTCAGCCCGGCAATGCAGCGCAACAGCGTGGATTTGCCACAGCCGGAAGGGCCGAGGAGGGTGACGAATTCGCCCTTGCCGATTTCGCAATTGATGTCGCTGAACACCGGCGTGCCCGCGTAGCCTTTTTGCAAGTGTTGGACGCTGACGTAGCTCATTGGCTTTTGTCCTTGTTCAAAATGTTCGCCGCCCAGGTCAGGACCAGTACGAAGAAGAAGTAGGAAATCACCAGGGCGCTGGTGAAGTGGCCGCTGCTGTTGCGCATGTTGTTCAGGTAGACCTGCAGGGTTTCATAGCGAGTGCCCACCAGGATGTTGGCGAACACGAACTCGCCGAACAGGAACGAGAAGGACAGCAGCAACGCCACCATCAGGCCCTTGCGCAGGTTGGGCAGCACCACCAGCAAGGCCGCCTGGAAAGTGCTGGCACCGAGCAGTTGGGCAGCGTCCATCAGGTCGCGCAGGTTGATGGCTTGCAGGTTGTTGGTGATCGCGCGGTACATGAACGGCAGGGCAACGGTGAAGTAGCAGCCGATCAGGATCCACGGCGTCCCCACCATTGCCAACGGGCCGGAACCATAGAGTTGCAGCAGTCCTACCGACGACACCACCGGCGGCACCGCGAAGGGCAGCAGGATGAGGATGTTCATCAGCGCGTCGAGCTTCGGGAAGTGGTAATGCACCACGAACAGCAGTGGCAGGATCAGCACTACCGAGAGCACCAGCGCGCCGACGCAGACGATCAGCGACTGGCCGAAGGCGCTGAGAAAACGTGGGTCGCTCCACAGTTGCACATACCATTTGAAGGTAAAGCCAGCGGGCAGCACGGTGGCCGACCAGCTGCTGGCGATGGAGTAGACCAGCGTGCCGGCCAGGGGCAACAGCAAAACGGCGAACAACAGGTACACCACTGCCCGATGATAGAGGCCGGCAGGGCTCGATTCAGCGCGAGACATGGTAGCTCCTCTTGAGCAGCAACTGATGGACGACGGTCACCAGGGTCATCAACGCCACCAGCACCACGGCCAGGGCGCTGGCCATGTTCGGGTCGAGGGAGATGTCGCCGGAGACCATGGCGGCGATGCGAATCGGCAGCACGTTGAAGTTGCCGGTGGTCAACGCGTACACCGTAGCGTAGGCACCCAGGGCGTTGGCCAGCAGGATCACGAATGTACCCAACAGCGCCGGGGTCAACACCGGCAGACCGATGTGCCGCCAGAACTGCCAGCCGTTGGCGCCCAGCAGCGCGGCGGACTCGCGCCAGTCTTCGCGCAGGGCGTCGAAGGCCGGATAGAGCAGCAGCACGCCCAAGGGAATCTGGAAGTAGGTGTAGAGGATGATCAACCCGGTTTTCGAGTACAGGTTGAAGTCTTCGATGATCCCCGCTTGCTTGAGCATGAGGGTGATGCTGCCGTTGAACCCCAGCAGAATGATGAACGCGAACGCCAGGGGCACGCCGGCGAAGTTGCTGGTCATGTTGGCGAAGGCGTTGACGAAGTTGCGCAGCTTCGAATCGACCCGGCGCAGTGAGTAGCTGCCGAGTACTGCGATGATGATCCCGAACACACTGGACCAGAAGCTGATTTCCAGGCTGTGCTGGATCGCTTGCAGGTAGAACTTCGAACTGAAGATCTTGCTGAAGTTGGCCAGGCCCCAACCGAACTCTTCCGACTCCAGGCTGTTGACCAGCACCCAGAGCAGCGGGGCGATCTGGAACACGATGAAGAAAATCGCGAAGGGCACCAGGCACAACGCTGCCAGCCATTTGCCGCGCGTCATGGCGTTCACTTGAGCAACTCCTGGCAATAGGGCTTGTCGTGAGCGACACCGAGCAACTGGCAGAGGGTGCCGCACAGTTCGGTCTGCCGGGGATTCGCGGCGGGGTCGAGGCTGAAGCTGTCCCCAAACACGAACAGCGGCACCTCGCGTTCCTCGGCCAACAGGCCGTTGTGAGAGCGATCGTTGCTCATGCCGTGATCGGAAGTCACCAGCACCTGATAACCGCCATCGAGCCAGGCTTGCAGGTAGACCGCCAGGTTGATGTCCGCCGAACGGGCACTGTTGCGGTATTGCGGGGTGTCGAGGCCATGCTTGTGGCCGGCATCGTCGATATTCATCGGATGCACCAGCAAAAAGTTCGGCGCGTAGCGCTGACGCAAATGTTCGGCGTCGGCGAACAGATGGGAATCGGGATAGTGGTCATTCCAGTAGAAATGTCCGTACTGGATCGGCAGCTCGGGGTTGTCGGTATGACGATCCCGCCCAGCCACGAACGGTGAGGTGTTGTAGAGCTCGCTGACCCAATGGTACGCCGCGGCAGCCGTGCTCAAGCCGCCTTCGGTGGCGTAGTGGAAAACGCTGCGCTGGTTCGACAGGCGCGAGACGTTGTTGTGCACGATACCGCTGTCGATGGGCGCGACGCCGGTGAGGATGCATTCATAGAGCGGGCGGGACAGGGCCGGCAGTTCACATTCCAGTTTGTAGAGAGCCGCGCGTCCTGCGCTGACGTAAGCCTGCAAATGTCCCATGGCATGCCGGGCGACTTCGTAATTGAGGCCGTCGAGCACTACCAGGATGACGTTGTGCTTCATGGGAAAAAGGCTCCGCAGAGGCAGACTGAAAAAAAAAGATGCAAGTGGCAACGCGGTCAATGTGGGAGCCGAGCTTGCTCGCGATGAACGATGACACGGCCTTGAAGTTGCACCGCGTCGCCTTCATCGCGAGCAAGCTCGGCTCCCACAGAAAAGCTTGCTCCCACAAGATATCTCCAGCGGATATCCGAGCGGGAGCTACCGCCTTACTGCATATTGATGATCACTTCTTCCTGCCACTTCTGTGGCAGTGCCTTGGAGGTCTTCTCCCAGGCGTCCGCGTCCTTGATCGGGGTCACGCCTTTGTACTGCTCGTTCGGCAGCAGCTTGGCCTTGACCTCTTCCGGCAGTGTCAGGTGCTCGGCGCGGATCGGCCGGGCGTTGCCTTTGGCCAGGTTGATCTGGCCGGCGTCGCTGAAGATGTACTCGCGAGTGAGCTTGGCGGCATTCGGGTGTTTGGCGTATTTGTTGATGATGGTGGTGTAGCCGGAGATGACCGAGCCGTCGGATGGAATCAGCACGACGTAATCATCCGGGTTGGCCATCTTGGCCTTGTAGCTCAGGCCGTTGAAGTCCCAGACCACGCCCACTTCGACTTCACCCTTTTCCATGGTGGCGATGGTCGGGTTGGCCATGGACAGGCGTCCTTGCTTGGCGATCTCGGCGAACATCAACAGGGCCGGTTGCAGGTTCTTCTCGTTGCCACCGTTGGCCAGTGCCGCCGCCAGTACGCCATTGGCAGCCTGGGCCGCGGTGCTCACGTCACCGATGGATACCTTGTATTTGCCGGTTTTGAGATCAGCCCATTTGGTGGGAGCTTCGGAACCATGCAGCAGCTTCTTGTTGACGATGAACGCGATGGTGCCGGTGTAGGCCAGGGCCCAGTTGCCGTCCTTGTCCTTGGCCCAGTCCGGAACCTGGCCCCAGGTGCTTGGCTTGTACGGTTGAACCACACCCTGCTTGACGGCAATCGGGCCGAAGGCCGCGCCGACGTCGCCGATGTCGGCGCTGGCGTTGTCTTTCTCGGCGGCGAACTTGGCGATTTCCTGGGCCGAGCTCATGTCGGTGTCGACGTGTTTCAGCCCGTAGGTCTTGGCCAGGTCTTCCCAGGTGCCTTTCCAGTTCGCCCAGTCATCGGGCATGCCGACGCTGTTCACGGCGCCTTCCGCTTTCGCAGCGGCTTCCAACGTTTTCAGATCGGTATCAGCGGCCATGGCGGCAGTGCACATGGCAATGGTCGAGCCTAACAGTGATGCCAGGAAAAGCTGTTTCATCCGAAGCTCCTATGGGCGTTTTCAACGCTGCGATTGCGGTTGTGTTGGCGGTTATGTTGGTCTAGGTCAGCAATACCTGAGCCAATGTAGGTGAGCCCTGTGACATTTTGATGTCGGCGGTGGAAGCATCCACACCGACCCGGCTCGTGCGCAGTGGCTGATAGCTAAGCGTAGACCATGGTTAAACGGCTGATATGAAAGGACTTGGCCGCAAATTTGCACGTCTGTGGTTCGACCGTTCGGCGGTTCTGTCATCTGCCAGTCATGTGCAGTGCCTAGGCTTGCAGGAATTAAAATGGCTCGGTGGCTTCACCGATTTCGCCCCGAAACAGTGCTGGTCTAGTCCAGATAGGTAACGTTGATGCGCGTTGAGACAACCAAAGCGGTGACAGCTATCGGGCAGGTCCTGCAGGAGCAGCTTGACCATGGGTTGCTGGCTCCCGGCAGCAAGTTGCCGGCCGAGCGCAAGCTCAGTGAGTTGTTCGGGACCACGCGCATTACCGTGCGTGAAGCCTTGTTGCAGCTCGAAGCCCAGGGGCAGATCTATCGCGAGGAACGCCGGGGCTGGTTCGTCTCGCCGCCACGTCTGGCCTATAACCTGATGCAGCGCAGCCATTTCCACGCCATGGTCACGGCCCAGGGACGGGTGCCATCTACCCAGGTGATCTCGGCCCGCCTGCAACCGGCCTCGGCGGCGGTGTGCGCCTGGTTGCAATTGCCGGCGTTGTCGAGTGTGATCCAGATCTGCCGCGTGCGGCGTATTGACGAGCGTCTGGTGCTGTATGTCGAGCATTACCTGAACCCGCAGTATTTTCCCGACATCCTCGGGTTCGATCTCAACCAGTCCATGACCGAGTTGTACGCCCGTCATTACGATCTGCACTACGGCCGGGTGAAATTCGAAATCGTACCCACGTCTCTACAGCCTGAAGCCGCGGCGGCGCTGAAGGTCTCGGTCGGCAGCCCCGGGTTGCGGATTGCGCGGGTCAATTATGACCAGCATCAACGGTTGATCGACTGCGACCTGGAGTTCTGGCGACACGATGCGATTCATGTCGGAGTAGACGTACTGGACGTCGGGTCACAATGATTCGTTGAGCTTGCTCATGATCCTGAACAGGACGGTGGCGAGGATCAGTATCATGCCGATCCACATGGCGAAGACCCCGACATTCTTGTCACGAAAATTGAAGCCGATGGCCAACAGGATCATGCCGGCGAGGATGGGCACCAGCATGGCGTTGAAGATGGACGAGGGAATCATGGTGGTGACCTTGTCAGGGGGATAAGGTCAGTGTAGGAGCTGCCGAGCGAAGCGAGGCTGCGATCTTCCCCCAGACACTTGAATCTCTACAAAAAGATCAAAATCAAAAGATCGCAGCCTGCGGCAGCTCCTGCAGGGTGTGGCGTGGTTACGGCAACTCACGACTGGCGTAGAACGCGCTCAGCACTTTCACCAGGTGCGCGAGGTCATGGCTGCCGCACAGTTCACGGATCGAGTGCATGGCGAAGGTCGGCAGGCCGATGTCCACGGTGCGTACGCCCAACTGGCTGGCGGTGATCGGGCCGATGGTCGAGCCGCACCCCATGTCGCTGCGTACCACGAAGCTCTGCACCGGCACTTCTTCGGCCATGCACAGGTGGCGGAAGAACCCGGCGGTTTCGCTGTTGGTAGCGTAGCGCTGGTTGCTGTTGACCTTGATGACCGGCCCGGCGTTGAGCTTGGGACCGTGGTTGGCGTCATGTTTGTCGGCGTAGTTGGGGTGTACACCGTGGGCGTTGTCTGCAGAAACCAGCAGGGATTTCTGGATGGTCCGTACGAACTCTTCCCCTTCCGGCAGCAGGCGACGCAGGGTCTGCTCCAGCATCGGGCCATCGGCGCCGCAGGCCGAGCAGGAGCCCACTTCCTCGTGATCGTTGCACACCAGCACGCAGGTCTCTTCCGAGTCGGCGTTGAGCAAGGCTTGCAGGCCGGCGTAGCACGACAGCAGGTTGTCAAGGCGGGCGCCGGCAATGAAGTCGCCATGCAGGCCGATGATCGCGGCGCTTTGGGTGTCGTAGAAGCTCAACTCGTAATCGAGCACCACATCGGCGTTCAGGCCGTGTTCGCGGGCCAACTGGTCAGTGAGCACGGCACGGAAGTCGACGCGCTCGTCGCCAGCGAACTGGGCAAGGATCGGCGGCAATTCGTTCTGCGGGTTGATGGCCCAGCCCTGGTTGGCTTCGCGATTGAGGTGAATGGCCAGGTTCGGAATCGTGGCAATGGGTGCCTTGAAGTCGATCAGCTGGCTTTCGACCTTGCCGTCCCGGCGGAAGGTGACGCGTCCGGCCAGGGACAGGTCGCGGTCGAACCATGGTGCCAGCAGCGCACCGCCATACACTTCCACCCCCAGTTGCCAGAACCCGTGACGTTGCAGCTCAGGCTGAGGCTTGACCCGCAGGCAAGGGCTGTCGGTGTGGGCTCCGACCAGGCGGATGCCGTCGTGCAGCGGCGCGTTGCGGCCCAGCTTGAAGGCAATGATCGAAGAGTCGTTGCGCGTGACGTAATAGCGACCGTTGGCTTCGGTGGCCCAGGTCTCGCGTTCGTCGAGGCGCTGATAGCCCGCCGCCTCGAGGCGTTGGGCAAGGCTGGCGGTGGCATGGAACGGGGTAGGGGAGGCCTTGAGGAAGTCGATCAGGCCCTGGTTCAACTCTGCGCGCATAAATAGCTCCAGACAGCAATGGGCGGAGTTTACCGTATTGGCTGTTGATAGGGAGAGGGTTGAAGTCTACGTTGGTTGTGCCGCCGTCATCGCGAGCAGGCTCGCTCCAACAGGGGATCTTCGTCGAATACAAATTCTGTGTTCAGCGCAAATGCCTGTGGGAGCGAGCCTGCTCGCGATGAGAGCACCGCAATCCTTCAGAACGGCGCCGGGCACTCGAAGCGCAGGCGCTCGCCGCTTTGCGGATGGGTAAAGCTGAGCATGCTGGCGTGCAGGCACAGGCGAGGCCAGGCGGCCAGGGCCTGCGGGTGGGCATAGAGGCCGTCACCCAGCAGCGGATGGCCGATGGACAACATATGCACGCGCAATTGGTGTGAGCGTCCGGTGATGGGCGTCAGTTCGACCCGGCACCAATCGCCACAACGTTCCAGCACGCGCCAGAAGGTCAGGGCGTGCTTGCCGTGCTCATGGTCGACCACGTGACGAGGCTTGGTTGGCGGGTCGTAGCGCAGGGGCAGATCGATGCTACCGCTGTCCAGCTCCGGCTGACCCCAGCACAACGCGGTGTAGGCCTTTTCGGTTTCCCGGTCATGAAACTGTCGGGACAGTTCGCGATGGGTGTCTGGATCCCGGGCCAGCAGGATGATTCCGGACGTTTCCCAGTCCAATCGGTGCACGATTCGTGCTTCCGGGTAACCGTTTTCCTGCAGGCGGGTGATCAGGCAGTCCTTGTTGTCGTCGGCCCGGCCGGGCACGGACAACAGCAGGGTCGGCTTGTCGACCACCAGGACGGCGGCGTCCTGATGAATGATGCGGATGTTGGACAGGGGCATTGAAAACAGTCTCGGTACAAACGCCAACGGCGGCTCGGGCCTGTCCCTGTGTGGGAGCGGGCTTGCTCGCGAAGACGGCGGCACATTCAATGACAATGTGTCCGAACTACCGCTTTCGCGAGCAAGCCCGCTCCCACATAGGGCGAGGCCCGAGCCGCCGTGGCTCCTGCTGGATCGATCAGCGATCCGGCAGAGTGATATTGAGTTCCAGAATCGAGCAGCTACCCTGGCTTTCCAGTGCGACATGTACGTCATCGTTGCCGATATTGACGTACTTGCGGATCACTTCGACCAGTTCCTTCTGCAACGAGGGCAGGTAGTCCGGGGTGCTGCGTTGGCCGCGTTCGTGCGCCACGATGATCTGTAGACGCTCTTTCGCGACCGAGGCGGTACTGGGCTTTTTGTTGGCACGAAAGAAGTCAAAAAGGTTCATTACCTACCTCCAAACAGGCGCTCGAAGAATCCCTTCTTCTCGACGTTGAGGAACCGGTGTTCCAGGTCTTTGCCCAGCAGGCGGTCGACAGTATCGCTGTAGGCCTGGCCGGCGTCGCTCTGGTCGTCGAGAATTACCGGGACGCCCTGGTTGGAGGCCTTGAGCACCGCCTGGGATTCCGGGATCACGCCGAGCAGGCGTACCGCGAGGATTTCCTTGACGTCTTCGACACCGAGCATTTCGCCCTTTTCCACGCGCTCCGGGTGGTAGCGGGTGATCAGCAGGTGCTCCTTGATTGGCTCCTCGCCCTTCTCGGCGCGACGGGATTTGCTCGCCAGCAGGCCCAGCATGCGGTCGGAGTCACGTACCGAGGACACTTCCGGGTTGGTCACGACAATCGCTTCGTCAGCGAAGTACATCGCCAGGTGGGCACCTTTTTCGATACCGGCCGGGGAGTCGCAGACCACGAACTCGAACTGTTCCTTGAGCTCCATCAGGACTTTTTCCACGCCTTCCTGGGTCAGCGCGTCTTTGTCGCGGGTCTGGCTGGCGGCCAGGACGTAGAGGTTCTCAAGGCGCTTGTCCTTGATCAGGGCCTGTTGCAGGTTCGCTTCGCCATTGACGACGTTGACGAAGTCATAGACCACGCGTCGCTCGCAACCCATGATCAGGTCGAGGTTACGCAGGCCGACGTCGAAGTCGACGATGACAGTCTTGTGGCCGCGCAGCGCGAGACCGGTACCGATAGCGGCGCTGGTGGTGGTCTTACCCACACCACCCTTGCCGGATGTAACCACGAGAATCTTGGCCAAGGTGTTTCACCCCTAAGGAAAAAGGACTTTGTCAGTCCCTGAAAAACATCTCTTGAAAACGGCTGCAATTGGACAGGCTTGGCTGGAATAGGGTGCTGGGCCGGGTTTACCTCCGGTAAACGCTGCCTGATCCTTTTTCCTACGTCGTTTTAGCCGTTTTCGCTACGTTTTAGAGATGCTTGGAAAATGCGGCAGTATCCGTTAAAGCCGAATGATGTTCAACACGTCGCCCGACAGGCTGACCTGGACGCCAGCCCCCCACAGCGGGTCGCGGCGTAAATCCTCGGAAACCTTGTACTGCCCGGCGATGGAGAGCAGTTCAGCGCTCAATTGCTGACAGAAGATCCTGGCTTTCGTATCGCCCTTGACGCCGGCTAGCGCGCGGCCGCGCATCGGACCGTATACATGGATGTTGCCATCGGCCAGAAGTTCCGCCCCCGGGCTGACCGAGGACACTACTACCAGATCGCCACCCTGGGCATAAATCTGCTGTCCGCCGCGCACGGGCGAGGTAATCACGCGGGTCGGCTTGATCTCTGGCTGCGGTGGTTTTTCCGGTTTCTTTATCGCTTCGGCCGGCGCCGGCTCCAGCAAGCGCTCCCGGGCGCCGGATGGTGGTAGCACCGGAATGTCCACGGCGATGGCGGCGGCGATGTCCTCGATGCGGCTGGCACGGATAGCCAGGGTGCGCAGGCCGTGTTGGCGGCAAACGCGCATCAGCCCCGGCAGATCCACCGAGCCTTCGGTGGCCGGCAGCTTGTCCAGGGCCAGCACCAGCGGGGCATTGCTGAAGAAATTCGGCGCTTGGGCGACTTTGGCCGCGAGCTGCCGGTCAAGGCCCTCCAGGTCGTTACGGGCAAGCTCCAGCACCGTAATGGCGAGCATGCTGCCCTTCAGCTGGAACACGGGATCTTGGTCTAGCGGTTCGGTTTGGCTCATGGTCGGCGTACAACGGCTTGTCACTAAAAGTGCCGAGACTTATAACGAGATCGTCCGCGAGCCGCAAGCCGGGTCGAACGATGTAGAATGCGCGGCCCATGTCTTTATGGAAGCTGTAATGGATCGCCCGCGTTTTCGAAGTGCCTTTTTTCACCCGCGTTTCTGGCTGCTATGGTGCGGCCTGGGGCTGTTGTGGCTGATCGTTCAGTTGCCTTACCCGTTGCTGTTGCGGGTCGGTCGTGTCCTGGGGGCGCTGATGTACCGGGTGGCCGGCGACCGACGGCGCATCGCCAGCCGCAACCTGGAGCTGTGTTTTCCGCAAAAGTCCGCGGCTGAACGCAAGCGTCTGCTCAAGGAAAACTTTGCCTCCACCGGTATCGCCTTCTTCGAAATGGCCATGAGCTGGTGGTGGTCGCGTTCGCGGCTGGCCAAGCTGGCTCATGTGGAAGGGCTGGAACATCTCAAGCAGGCCCAGCGCGATGGCAAGGGCGTGATCCTGATGGCCCTGCATTTCACTACGCTGGAAATCGGCGCGGCCTTGCTCGGCCAGCAGCACACCATTGATGGCATGTACCGTGAGCACAAGAATCCGCTGTTCGACTACATCCAGCGCCGGGGCCGTGAACGGCACAACCTCGACTCCCTGGCGGTGGAGCGTGAAGATGTACGTGGCATGCTCAAGTTGCTGCGTGCCGGCCGGGCGATCTGGTATGCACCGGACCAGGATTATGGCGCCAAGCAGAGTGTGTTCGTGCCATTGTTCGGCATCCAGGCGGCAACGGTGACCGCCACCAGCAAGTTCGCCCGTCTCGGCAAGGCGCTGGTGGTGCCGTTCGTCCAGGAGCGCCTGGCCGATGGCAGTGGCTATCGCCTGGTGATCCAGGCGTCGTTGGAGGATTTTCCAGGTGAGACCGAGGAAGCCGACTGCATCCGTATCAATCGGTGGGTGGAGCAGTCGGTGAGCGACTGCCCCGAGCAATACCTCTGGGCCCACCGGCGTTTCAAGAGTCGTCCGCCGGGCGAACCGAAGCTGTACGACAAGCGCGGTTGAGCCAGTAGTTCCCATCCATGAGCACGGAGTGTTGCGATGATCCCAGCTGAACCGGTGACAGGTTTGATTCTTTCCGGCGGCGGGGCTCGGGCGGCGTATCAGGTGGGGGTATTGGCGGCGATTGCCGAATTGTTGCCGGACGAGGCGCAGAACCCGTTTCCGGTGATCGTCGGCACCTCGGCGGGGGCGATCAACGCGGTCAGCCTGGCGAGCGGGGCGATGCACTTCAAAACGGCCATCGAGCGGTTGACCGCGTTCTGGCAGGCCGTGCGAAGCCATCAGGTCATGCGCAGCGACTGGTGGGGGGTTATTGCCCAGGCGAGACGTTTCCTTGGCCATAGCTTGTTGGGCCTGGGCACCAGGTTGCCGGTGGCGCTGATCGACAGCTCCCCGCTGCGTGATTTGCTTGAGTCACAGTTCCAGGCTTCGGGTATCGCGCAGGCCATCGCAGAGCACCAATTGCGTGCAGTGGCGGTGACTGCGTTCGGTTATGAGTCCGGCCAGGCCGTGACGTTCTACCAGGGGCGCGGGACCATTGACGCCTGGTTGCGGCACCGTCGGATCGGCGTGCCGACCGTGCTGTCGGTCGAGCATTTGATGGCCAGTTCGGCGATTCCCCTGCTGTTCGCGCCGGTCAAGATCGGCCCGCAGTATTTCGGCGACGGCGCGGTGCGCCAATCGGCGCCCATCAGCCCGGCGTTACACCTGGGTGCGAACCGGGTGCTGGTCATCGGCGTCAGCGGCAACCCCCGTGGACCCGCTGCCGCGGAGCCGGTGGCGCGCAGCTATACCGGTCTGCAACCGACCCTGGCGCAGATCGGTGGGCACTTGCTCAACAGTACCTTCATCGACAGTCTGGAAAGCGATATCGAGTTGCTTCAGCGTCTGAACGGGTTCAGTCACTTGCTGCCCGATGACGTGCCGGCCCACTCCCTGGGCGCGGCGCCGGTGGAGGTGCTGGTGATTTCGCCGAGCCAACCGATTGATGAAATTGCCGCCCGCCATCGCCAGGAACTGCCCCGTGCGCTGCGGTTATTCCTGCGCGGGCCGGGCGCAACCAAGACCAGCGGCGCCGGAGTGTTGAGCTATCTGCTGTTCGAGGCGGGGTATTGCAACGAACTGATCGAGCTGGGTCGCCAGGATGCGCTGGCCCAGCGCGATGAACTGAGCCGGTTCCTGGGGTTGGCCCGAGGGTGATGAAAGCCGACCCGGCGCCATCGCGAGCAGGCTCGCTCCCACAAGGGATCTATGGCGAACGTGAAATTTCAACCCACCCATAACCCCGTGGGAGCCGAGCTTGCTCGCGATGACGGCGGTACATCCAGCACTTACCTAGCCTGATCCACCGCTATCGCGAGCAAGCTCAGCTCCCACAAGGGATCTATGGCGAACGCGAAATTTCAACCCACCCATAACCCCGTGGGAGCCGAGCTTGCTCGCGATGACGGCGGTACATCCAGCACTTACCTAGCCTGATCCACCGCCATCGCGAGCAGGCTCGCTCCCACAAGGGATCTATGGCGAACGTGAAATCTCAACCCACCCATAACCCCGTGGGAGCCGAGTTTGCTCGCGATGACGGCGGTACATCCAGCACTTACCTAGCCTGATCCACCGCTATCGCGAGCAAGCTCAGCTCCCACAAGAATCTCTGTGTATCCAGGATCAAGGTGGGTAATCAGAAGTGATACTTCAGCAAGAAGCTCGTATTGCTCTGGTTGGTCTTGAACCCATCACTGTCTTCGATCCCGTACTTGTTCTTCCAGTAGTCATATTCCACACCCACATACAGCTGCTTGGCACCCAGGTTCAGGGCCTTGCCCAGGTCATACTTGATCTGCGGGTTGATGTGCAGATTGGCGTGGGAGCTGCCCTTGGCATTGCTGTCGTTGTCCACCACCCAGTCGATGAAGCCGTCGATCAGGATGTCGGATGAGCCCACGGGGATGGTGTACGCCCAGACCGGGGTGATCTGCCAGACGTTGTCGCCAGCCCGCGGGCCTTCGGTGTGGCGGTTGTAGAAGTTCAGCTGGAAGTAATCGAAGCCAGGGATCGCCAGGTCGAAGCCAGGGCCGACGAGGTAGGACTCGTTGTCGCCTTCGCCGAATTCATAGGTCATCGCCAGCAGCACGTCCTTGATCGGACCTACTTCCAGCTTCTGGTCGAAAATCTTTCCAAACGACAGGCGCGGGCTGAATTCGCCATAGTAGGTGTTCGGCCCCGACTGGCCGTCCTCCTTGCCGTTGTAGAAGATCCGGTCGAGGAAAAAGAAGTTGTCGCCGTATTTCCAGGCGTCGGCGTGTTCGAAGGTCACCGTCTGCTGGATGCGTGGGTTGACCTGGAAATCCTTGCCGTAGAGGTAGGTCAGGCTGTTGTTCTGCCATTGGAACAGATCGTCGGCCATGGCTTGGCCGCCGGCCAGCAAGGATCCTGCGAGTATCAGGCTGGTGCACGTGCGTTTCATTCGGTTTGCTCCCAAGGTAGGTGGTACCGCTTTTTTTGTCAGCGCTCTGGTGTGGCGCCTTTTTCTCCAGATAAAACATCCGTTCGGTCAGGTTTTTGCTTGTGGCAAATACGGGTGAGCGAGCCTGGAGAGGTTCCCGAAAAGCTCGTTCAACTGTCTGGGGCACTGTTTGTCGAGATGCAGGGAGTCGCTGACAGGCGACCGGTCGCCTGTCAGCGGGTAGTGTGCGTAACGGGTTCAATCAGACCGCACAGGGTCACTCAGTTGGTCTGCGCGCCTTGGGTGATCCATGCGCCGATCAGGTCCCGTTCCTGCTGGGTCATCTGGGTGATGTTGCCCAGGGGCATGATCTGGGTGGCCACGGCCTGGGCCTGGATGCGCGCGGCCTGTTGCTGGATCTGCTGTGGCGTATCGAACATCACCCCGGCCGGAGCCGCACTGAACAGCGGACTGGTGGGCTTGGCCGAATGGCAGACCGAGCAGCGTTCCTGAATCACGCTGTGCACCTTCTCGAACGAAGGGCCCTGGGCATTGGCGGCCTGGGCAGGTGCTGCGGCAGGCTGTGCCGGCGCGGTTTGCGGCTTGGCGCCACCGCCCACGGCGGTTTCCGGCAGCGGTTGGTACTCGATGGCGGCGGGAGCCTTGGCCACGTCCGGGGCGGTGGACACGGGCTTGGGCCCGGTGACATACGCCAGGCAGATCATTGCCAGGGCGCCGACCGGCAGCGTCCAGGCAAACCGGTTGCTGTCGTGGCGGGTGTTGAAGTAATGACGCACCAACACCGCCGCCACTGCGATCCCGGCGAGGATCAGCCAGTTGTACTGGCTGCCGTAGGTGCTCGGGAAGTGGTTGCTGATCATGATGAACAGCACGGGCAGGGTGAAGTAGTTGTTGTGGCGCGAGCGCAGCAGGCCCTTGGCCGGCAGCGCCGGATCGGGTGTGCGGTTCTCGGCGATGGCGGCGACCAGCGCACGCTGTGCCGGCATGATGATGCGGAACACGTTGCCGACCATGATTGTGCCGATGACCGCCCCGACATGCAGGTAGGCACCGCGACCGCTGAACACCTTGCTGAACCCGTAGGCCGCGGCAATCAGCAGGGCGAACAGGATCGCGCCGAGCAGGGCGGGGCGCTTGCCCAGGGCCGAGTCGCAGAGAAAGGAATAGACGAACCAGCCGACGAACAACGAACCGATGCCCAGGGCAACGCCTTCGGGCCCGCTCAAACTGCTGCCGGGAGCCAGCAGGTAGATCGTCGGGTTCCAGTAGAACACCACGCACAGCAACGCGATACCCGACATCCAGGTGAAATAGGCTTCCCACTTGAACCAGTGCAGGTTATCCGGCATGGACGGCGGTGCGAGTTTGTATTTTTCCAGGTGGTAGATGCCGCCGCCGTGGATGGCCCACAAGTCTCCGGCCAGGCCGCTCCTGGGGTTGACGCGGTTGAGGTTGTTTTCCAACCAGACGAAATAGAACGACGCGCCGATCCAGGCCACGCCAGTGATCATATGAACCCAGCGGATACTCAGGTTCAGCCATTCCAGCAAATGTGCTTCCACAGTCGTTACCTCTCGCCCGTCACGCTTGTTCTCGCGTGATCGGACGCTTCTCTTATTGGTGGGGATCGAGGATCAAACACTCATCCTCTTCGAAGAAATGCTCATCGCAGTTATTGCCTGTGCCACTGCGATCAACCACCAGGAAGTCATCCCGCTTTTCGATCGTCAGCACCGGGTGGTGCCAGACGCCGCGATGGTAATTGATGCCCTGCCTGCCGTTGGTGACGAAGGCGCGGACCAAGCCTGATACAGGTGCATCGCCAAGTGGCGCGACCACGATCAGAAAGGGGTTGCCGAGCAGCGGAATGAACGCCTGGCTGCCCAGCGGATGGCGCTCCAGCATGCGCACGGTCAACGGCATGTCCAGCGCGTCGGCGCGGAAGATGCTGATGATCGCCTTGTCGTCCGGCGTGGCGGTTTCAACCGTCGCCAGGCGATGAAAGCGCATGGTCGAACCGTTATTGATCATGAAGTGATCGCTGCCGTCGGTTTCGATCACGTCACCGAAGGGGGCGAAGGCTTCTTTGGTCAAGGGTTCGATCTTGAGTGTGCGCATGCTGGTCTTCTTAATCTCTTGATTTGATCGTTCCCACGCTCTGCGTGGGAACGCCTCACCGGACGCTCTGCGTCCGCTTTGCGACGCAGAGCGTCACCGTATGCATTCCCACGCAGAGCGTGGGAACGATCATCGTGTCACTTCGCGACCTTGCCCAATACCCGCAGGCGACTCACACCACCATCCGGGAACACATTCAGGCGGATGTGGGTAATCGGGCCCAGGGCCTTGATCTGCTCGGCGAAGGTATGTTCAGCGTGCATTTCCAGTTTCTGGCTTGGCAGCAGCTCGCGCCAGAACAGCGACTGGGTTTCGATCTGGCTGTCGGTGCCGCCCTTGACGAAGGCGCCCTGGATCGAGCAACTGTCGGGGTAGTTGCCCTTGAAGTGCAGGGTATCGACGATCACTTTCTCGACCTCGCCGGCATGGCCCAGGGCGACGATGACCCAGTCGTTGCCCGGCGTGCGGCGCCGGGCGGTTTCCCAGCCGTCGCCCATGTTGACGCCACGACCCGGGTTGAGGATGTTGCTCATGCGCCCGAAGTGCTCGTCGGAGCAAGCCAGGGCGCGGCCACCGTTGAGGGCTGCGGCCAGGTCGATCTGTTCGTTGTCGCCGACGGCCGACCAGTCGCGGTACGGAATGCCGTAGACCCGCAACCGGGCCACACCGCCATCGGGGTAGATGTTGAAGCGCAAGTGGCTGAAGGCCTGGTTGTTGCTGATTTCATGGTAGTGGTGGCTGTTGCCTTGCAGTTCGACGGCAGACAGCACTTCGGTCCACTGGGTGTCGTCGTCCGGCTCGCCTTCGGTCAGGAAGCAGGCTTCCAGGGACGCCGACGGTGGGTAGTTGCCGGTGAAGAATGAAGTGTCGATGTCCACGCCCTTGATCGATCCCGCTACGCCCAGGCGGATCACGGCGCTGTCGTAGCCTTCGAAGCGCTTGCGACGCGATTCCCAGCCGTCCATCCACTTGCCATTGTCATCGAACACGCCTTCCTTCCATACGGCCGGCGTTGGCTGGAACAGGCGGTTGGCGTCGGCGAACCAGTCGTCGGTGACGGAGATGATCTTCGTGCCGAGACGGGCGTCGGCCAGGTTGACGAACTTCTCGAAAGGTACGGCGTAAGCTTTCATTCTTCTTGTCTGCCTTTAAATAAGTTGGCTGGGGATGCTTGCTGGCCTCGTTCAGGCTGCTCGCTAAAGGGTCAGTAGTCGGAACAGCGCGATCTTGTTGATCTCCGCCAACGCGCATTTGAACTCGGTGTCCACCGGGTTATGGATGCGGGTTTCGAAAGCCGCGAGGATCTGATGCCGGTTGCTGCCTTTTACCGCCATGATGAAGGGAAACTCGAACTTGGCCTTGTAGGCGTCGTTCAGCTCGGTGAAGCGCTGGAACTCTTCGGCCGTGCATTGGTGAATACCGGCGCCGGCCTGTTCGTTCGTGCTGGCTTCGGTCAATTGGCCCTGCACGGCGGCTTTGCCGGCCAGGTCCGGGTGAGCGTTGATCAGGGCCAACTGGCTGGCGTGATCGGCGCTCAAAAGGATGTCGCTCATGCGCTGGTGCAGGGTTTCGATCTCGTCGATCGACGGGTCCTGGCCCAGGTCGAAGGCTTTCTCGGCGACCCATGGCGAGTGTTCGTAGATGTCGGCGAAGGCGTCGACGAACGCCTCGCGGCTCAAGGTCGACGGCTTGAGGGTCTGGAATGCGGTCATTTCAAGGCTCCAGAATGCGGGTGGGTCTGCTGCCAGTGGCGGGCGATGTCGACGCGACGGCTGAACCAGACCTGCTCATGGCTCTTGGCGTATTCGAGGAAACGCTTGAGGGAGGCGAGGCGGGCCGGACGGCCGATCAGACGGCAGTGCAGGCCGATGGAAAGCATCTTCGGGGCTTCGGCGCCTTCGGCATACAACACATCGAAGGCATCCTTGAGGTATTGGAAGAAGTCGTCGCCGTTGTTGAACCCCTGCACCTGAGTGAAGCGCATGTCGTTGGTATCGAGGGTATACGGGATCACCAGGTGCGGCTTGCCGTTGGGGGTGTTCGGTTCCCAGTAGGGCAGGTCGTCGTCGTAGGTGTCGCTGTCGTAGAGGAAACCGCCTTCTTCCATCACCAGTCGGCGGGTGTTGGGACCGGTGCGGCCGGTGTACCAGCCCAGCGGGCGTTCGCCGGTGATTTCGGTGAGGATGCGGATCGCTTCGAGCATGTGCTCGCGCTCCTGGGCTTCATCCATGTATTGGTAGTCGATCCAGCGATAGCCGTGGCTGCAGATTTCATGACCGGCGGCGACCATGGCACGGATCACGTCCGGATGACGCTGGGCGGCCATGGCCACGGCGAAGATGGTCAGCGGGATATCGAATTCCTTGAACAGCTTGAGGATCCGCCAGACACCGGCGCGGCTGCCATACTCGTACAGCGACTCCATGCTCATGTTGCGCTCGCCCTGCAGCGGTTGCGCCGCGACCATTTCCGAAAGGAACGCTTCGGACTCTTTGTCGCCATGCAGGATGTTGCGCTCGCCGCCTTCTTCGTAATTGAGCACGAAGGACAGGGCGATGCGGGCATTGCCCGGCCAGTGGGGATGGGGAGGGTTACTGCCGTAACCGATCAGGTCGCGTGGATAGTCAGCGCTCACTGCAGTCTTCCTTCTTGTTCGTACCATGTAGGTGGCGCCCGGGCGATGAAGCAAAGCTGGCGTCACGGCGATGGGTTGATTGTATACAACTTTATGCGCGATTTGTAAGCCTGATTTTTTGCATTTTTCACCGCACCCCTGGCTGGCCCTACACTGCAAGAAATCTGCCGGGTTGGTCAATTAATCATTAGAGGAGCCGTGTATCCTCTGGTTTGGCCGGAACCCGAGCTTAAGGACGAGCGGGGAAAGGGCGCGGCAAATATGTGTTTTTTATTGTGTACAATTTCTATTTAAAATGTCTTAATTTGCGTATCGCCGCAGCGTTTCATGCTCTGAAATGGTGCGGCTTGTCTTTCAACTGATCAGGAGGCGTCGGGCCGGACTGCCCTGCAGCGAGGCGCGCACAATCAATGGGACGTTTGACTACTCACGTTTTGGATGCTGCACATGGCTGCCCGGGCAGCTCGATCAAGGTCGAGCTGTACCGTGTGGAAGGCCCGCAACTGCACCTCGTCGCCAGCGCGTCGACCAACAGCGATGGCCGTTGCGATGCACCGCTGTTGCAAGGGGAGGACTACCGTTCGGGGGTCTATCAGTTGCAATTTCACGCTGGCGATTACTACCGCGCCCGGGGAGTGCAATTACCCGATCCGGCCTTCCTTGACGTGGTGGTGTTGCGCTTCGGCATTTCTGCCGAGCAGGAGCACTACCACGTGCCCCTGCTGATATCGCCCTACGCCTATTCAACCTATCGCGGCAGCTGACCCCCAGGCAGCCGCTTGCTCCTGGAAGCGCCTGCGCATGGCGCCTCTTTGGTTTTTCGCCCGCTCACACTGCGGGCTTTTTTTGCCTGCCTGTTACAGCCGGGCATTGTCGTCCCGGATGATGAAGACGGTGTCGGCGTGGCCAGGCAGGATCTGGGAGCCGCCCTTGAGCCAGACGATCTTGTTGGCGGCATGGGCGTCCTTGACGGCTTGCGCGGCGGCGTCGCCGACCTGGGTTTCCAGGTTCATGCCGGTCGTGTTGGGGTTGGTGTGGGTGGGCAGGGACAGCTTCGGGATCCGGGTGCGGTGCAGGCTCATGAAAAACAGATAGTCATGCCCTGTGCGCCGAAAGACCAATGCCGGAAAACTGTTGAAGTTGTTGGGTTCCATGACCGTATAGCCATGACGGCTCAGGAGGTCGGCCATGAAGCGTTTGAAGTCCACCGTCGAATACGTCGAGAGGAAGTAATCCCACTGTCGTCGGAACCGCATGGGGTCGAAGTCCAGCCGGTTCAAGGTGCCCGTCGTGGACGGGAAGGGCAGCTCGATCGCGCGCGAGGTGCTTGTAGTGCCTGAAGAGGTTGGCAGAACCGAGAGCATCAATAATGGATCGCTCCATTGCGGGTGCGGTGAAGGAGTGGCTTGTTTCCAGCTGTGGAAAATCTGCCTGAGTGCGGTCAGCCCCGCTGCGTCGGCGTAAGTCGAGCTGTTGGCCAGCTCGAATTGCTTTCTGGCGATGTTTTCCAGGGTCACGGTCGTGACCTCCGGGAAAACGTCCCTGACGTAAGCCGTCAGGGGTTTTTCGAAGGGCAGCCTGGCGTCAATCTCCCAGTGATTATCCGGTGGGACGCGTATGACAGCCCTGGGCTGTTCGTCAGGCGTATGCCTGAGGATGGCCTCCAGCACATCGAAATCATAGGCGGGATGAGTGGGCGGCTGAATGTAGAGGATCGGGTAATCTCGAGCTTCCATGCGGCTCATCACCTTGTAGTGAACATCGTTCACGGTGATGAAATGGGGCAGTGTCAGCGTGGGTTTGAACGCCCAATCCCGCTTGAAGACCGCCGGGCCTTGCACAGCTGCTTCACTTTGCGGAGGAGGCGACGTCGTGCGCTGGCGTTTGGGCGCGGGCCCTTCGGACAGTTCATCGTCCGACAGGCTGTGGAGGGTGATGGTCTGGGGGGAGTCACTGCTGCCCGGCTCGATGGGCTGGGGAACCCGTCGCCACAGGAGACTGCCTTCCACTTGTTCCAGGCGTGGTCCGGAGGCGATGAGCTCGGTGCTTGATCGGGCCCGGTAGTTCTGTTCGGCATCGCGACCCAGCAACACCGTTGCACCGTCTTCCAGCTCGACGTAGGTGCGTGTCCTGAACGTCCGGATGCCAGAGGTCGCGTCTGGCGCCGATAACAGGGGGACCAGTTCGGGTGAAAGGTGATAATTGTCCAGCGACACCGGGGCGGCCTGACCTTGGGCGGACGCCTGTTGTGTGATTTCGAATACCTGGAAGGTCGTGGGCTGGGATTCTGACGCTTCGGTGTGTCTTCCCGACGGCGAGACGGATACCTGGTCCGTTCCTTCCGTCCTCATGGGACCCCTGGGTGAACTTTCCGGCGTTGTATCGCGACTGGTGCGGGATGTATCGGAGGACGAAGTTGAAACATTGGGGCGGGTGTTTTTTCTGGGACTCATTGGCAGTTCGGCTCTTGGATATCAATAATGAATATGACTTGAAACAGATGGCTGATCGTCGCCTTGAAGATGTTCATGGAAAAGGCCCGCGCAGGTGCACTACATATATATATTGCGTTTGAACTAAATATCTGGAAAAAACCTGCATGAGGCTATGCCGGGTTGGATAGGGCCTTGTCCGACGAGAGTATCCAGTTCATATAAGGCAACTCCCTGGCAAATGGCGGCCCCAAGATGATTGCCTGGGCGAGCATCAACGACTTGCTCGGCGTTAAACCCTCTACTAACTTGGTGCATTGTTCCCGCAATAAACGCAGTGACTCGTCGTCCAAGGGGGGATGTTGGCTGAGGCCTTCCCGGGCCACCTCCTGATAGATCTTGAGATGGTGGTCACACACGTTTGTTTTTCTAAGATCCTGCGCCGTAATAACCCGAGACTTATTTGTATCCAGGGTCCACTTGCGTGTCTTGAGGTGATAGCTCAGGGCACCGGGAGTGCCGTCCTTGACGGCAACATTGAAGACCCTCAGTTGCTCGGACGACAACCTGGAAAGTTCCAGGGGCAACGCTGCATCGGGGTCGAGCGTGGGCGCAAAATACCGACCATCCAGGGCTTCTACATAAACGCTCTCGAACAAGCTGTCGACCGCATACACGACACCTTGTGTGGTGATAACGCGTATCTGGTCCACAAGGTCGTCAACTTCATAAGCGGGCAGATGAATGACCGTTCCACCGATTTGCAGCAGGTTGGATGCCAGTTTTATCTCGACCTGGCCGAGCTGTGTAGCGTCGAACTCCCACAAGGAGGCCTGGGGTAAGCGGGGGTTGGCGCTGGCCAGTGCGCCTGGCGTGGAGAGACGTAGCGTCATGTTCGTGCCCAAGTGGACAAGGTAGCTGGAGCCTTGGCCAATCAGGACTTCGACACCCGCTTGTACGGCGGCTGAAGTGAGCAGGGCGCAGGTCGCCCGGTTACCCATGTAATAGGGCTTTTTATCCAAGGGCTGAAGATAGGCGTATTTCTTTTTTGTCGGCGTGAGTGGCAGTGATATTGGCGTTTTCCATTGTACCGGGTCCTTGTTTATGAACTGGTTGTCCAGTAACAGGCCGTAGTCGGGGGAGGGCAGGAGCAAACGATAGGATGAGCCGTCATTCATGATCAGGATCAAAGTATGATTCGGACCGAGGGCGGAAAATGCACGTCGTCCCGAGGCGTTTTTGCGCGCGGTATAACGTTCATCGGAACTTGCCAGGTTATTCAGGACGATCCGGCGCTTGCCAAAGTGCAGCGTCAGGCCACACTCACCATATTTCACAGTGTCCGATTCGTCTTCCGGAATGACGTGGGCGTTGTAATGGGCCTCGATTCGTGTCAACTCGGAGTGGACGTAGTCCAGGTGGACTGTGGTGGAGTATTCACTTTTTTGTTTGACCTTGAGTGTAGTGAACTCAATAAGACGGGAAACGTAATAGCTCGTATCTTTGGCGTGGTCGATTGATTGCTCGCTTCGATCATTCAGGATGGCCGGGTTTCGCGGCGTTCCTTGTTGCACCATGATGGCTTCGATGGAGAGCCGGTTGCCATGTTCGATACTGTCGGGCAGGTCGGGTAGCCAGTGGAAACCATCTTTGGTGATAAAAGTCAGCTTGCTGTTGCGCAGAGCTCTTGGATACCCGGTATCGCTGTAGACGTTGTTGATCGTAACTATGCGAACGTCCCAGTCGTTCGAATCGAACCCGGAGGTAATCACCAGATTGCCGGCCTCAATTGCCCAGTTTTCAATCAGATCCGCTCGCCAGTCCAGTGCGATGACACTATTGCCCACGCCGTCTTCGCTGATCGATACATGGCCTGGCCGATGGGCAATGGCGTAGACATCATCGCCTGGGCCACCGTCTGCGTTGCGGTTATTGCCACTGAGGATGAAAATCCGGTCATTTCCCGCGCCGGCCTCAATGGAGTCGTCACCGCGGGATTTGATGATGTTCGAGCCGGCCGTTCCTTTGATGACGTTGGTTCCGCCCTCAAGTATTTCGATATGTTCGATGCTTTCAAGGACAGTAGAACGATAGGCGCCGCTCGTTGTTCCATGAGGGGCTTGGGTGATGACGCTGACTTGCCCTGCGGCCAGATCGACCTGATAACCCAGGCGCGTCTCCTGACTGTCGCTGGCACCGCCGACTAGAATCAGCGTGTCATTGCCTGCGCCACCCATCAGGCGGTTAGGTTGGGGCGTCTGGTTGCTGGCGACGATCTCTGGCGCCCTTTCAAAAATGAAAACATCATCTTTTGCGCCACCGGTGAGTGTCTTGACGCCTGCCCCGTAATGGAAGACGTTTGGCTTGTTTTCAACGCCCAGGACAGTGTCATTGCCGCCGCCGATAGACCATTGGATGCCTTTATGGTCTGCCGCCGTCCCGATAACTGCACCGGGCGTCTCAGCCGTTACGCCACTGCGGGCATCAAACCAATCATCGCTGTCCTTGATCCGGGGACGCACAGTGGATGCCTGATACCTTTCGCCGGTCCACCAACTTCGGGTGTTGTAGGTCACTCGTTCGAGTTCTACGGTGAACTTTCCGTTTACGATCGCTTCGGTGCTGTCTTTCAACGGCCCCCCGAGCAAGTTCAAGGCGTTGGCCTGGAGCCGCTTTGTATGTTCAGCGGCCGCCTTGGCGACGGTATAGCGGTCCTGGATATCGTCATCGGGGCTGATCGTCCAGAAGGCGAGCCAGCCCGTGCGAAGGCGTTCGTGGACGGTGAGTTGTAGGTAGTCGTCGATTTCATCGACTTGACGGATCGCGCCCCAGATCTGTGAGCCGACCACCAGGATAAGCCCTGCGGCCAGACCCGCAGGACCCGCTGACGTAAACCCTGCCAGCGCCGCGACGCCAAGGGTCACGGCCATGGTGGCACTGGTCACGCTCAAGGCTGCGTTGACGTAGTGGTCGGTGGCCTCGCGGCCGGTGGAGCCGGCGGCGGCCTTGAACGAGTCGACCGCGGCGATGATATCGAAAGGAAGCGTCAGCACGCTGGCAAGCAGGCCACTGCCACGCGCCAACCTGATGGCGAAGGTCGTTTTGGCGAAATCCTCCAGGGAGCGCTGGCCGGCCTTGATCATCTGGGTGGCCTGGCGGGTCACCAGCGCTTCGACACCGATGGACGCCACCTCGGCGGCCACGCTGGTCCCGTTGAACAGGGTCTGGTAGGCGTCCTTGTCCCGGATGGCGTCTTGCAGGCCGCGCAGGCCGCTGTAGATTCCGAAAGCCTGGAGTCCCAGGCCCGTGGGAATGAGGATCTGGCTCTTGGCCTGGTTGATCCAGCTGGATGACCGCTGCACCAGCACTTGGGTGTCGAGGTTCCGGGCCGCGTTCAACAGTCTTTCGAGCGTGTTCCGATAACGACTCGGTTCGGCCTGCATCTCAAGGTCTTCCCGCAACAATGATTGCGCGGAGCGTGACCGTTGGCTCGCCATTTCGAACAGCAACGTTGGCAGCCGGTAGTCGTTTGCATCGCGGGTGAGTGTTATACGGGTTTCGATATCACGGGCGTTGAGCTGCAGTGAGTTCAGGAAAAAGCGATTGGGAATGCGGAAAAAAGTATTCTCGCCGTTCAGGGGCTGTCCGTCGGTTGTTGCGCCGAGTGCATTCAGGGCTGAACGGGTGACGGCCACAGAGCCGATGTGGAACGGGCCGTAAAGTTTATCCACAACTTCAAGTTGCGCCTGTCGCTGCTTGAGTTCTGAACTGAGCTGCGATTGATCGGCAACTTCGAAATCGAGCGTTTCGGTTGTGCGCGCATTGGCGTGCAAACCTATATCCGTAATGACGATGCCGTGCTCGGCATAAACGGAGGAGGGCTGAATAACCTTGGCCATTGTGAACGTCCTTGTTCAACGATGATTGAATGGCCCTCTATGAAAGATGTTTTCCTGAGCGCTGTATATCGATGGGTTGTTGCCTGGTTTTGCCACTCAGTGGGCGGACAATAAAGACGCCGCGCCCGCGCCTCCAAACAAACCTGCACTGATGCGATTGAACCAGCTCTGGCCTTTACCGGTGCGCAGGTACCGCGCTGCGCCGTGGGCGCCAAGGCCATAGGCCAACTTGCAGAGCAGGTCGAGGACGGTCCAGGTGGCGATCATGATCAACAGTTGGGGCAGGAACGGTTGCCCGGCGCTCAGGAACTGCGGCAGGAACGCGGCGAAGAACAGGATGTCTTTCGGATTGCTGGCGCCCAGCATGAATGCCCGGCCAAACAGCGCGCGAAAGCGCGGGACGGCGGCGCCCTGGGGCACTTCGGCGCCTGGGGAGGGTTGTCGCGATTGCTGCCAGCTCTGCCAAGCCAAGTAGAACAGGTACAGCGCACCGACGATTTTCAGGGCACTGAACAGCTTCTCCGAGGCCAGCAGCAACGCCCCAAGCCCCAGCGCCGAGGCGCTCAACAAGCAGATCGAGGCGATCACCCCGCCCAGGAACGCCGGATACGAGCGGCGCAGGCCGTAGTTCAGGCTGTTGCCGATCATCAACAACGACAGGGGGCCGGGGATGAGAATCACCACCAGTGCGGCGCCACTGAACAACAGCCAGGTTTCCAGATTCATTGCTTTGCTCCTGATGTACAAAAGCCTCACCCGAAGGGTGAGGCGGGGTGGATACGGTGTCGCTTACAAGAAGATGAACTTGGCGATGAAGATCGCGCAGAGCACCCACAGGCTGACAGAAATTTCCTTGCGTTTACCCGTGCCGGCCTTGAGTACCACGTAGGTGATGAAACCCAGTGCAATACCGTCGGCGACCGAAAAGGTCAGGGGCATCATGATGGCCGTGACGATGGCCGGAATGCTGTCGGTCGGCTCGTCCCATTCGATATGGGCCATGCCGCCCATCATCAGCATGGCGACGTAGATCAAGGCTCCGGCCGTGGCATAAGCGGGGATCATCCCCGCCAGCGGTGCGAAGAACATGGCGGCAATAAATAGCACGCCGACGGTCACCGCGGTAAGCCCTGTCCGGCCTCCCGCCGCGACACCGGCAGCGCTTTCCACGTAACTGGTCACCGGCGGTACGCCGACCATGGCGCCGAATACGCTGGAAGCGCTGTCGGCTTTCAGGGCGCGGGAAAGATTCTCGATCCGGCCATCGGGCTTCACCAGGCCAGCACGCTGGGCCACGCCCATCAAGGTGCCGGCGGTGTCGAACATGTGCACGAACAGGAAGGCCAGCACCACGCTGATCATGCTGACGTTGAACACGCCGGCCACATCCATCGCCATCCAGGTCGGTGCCAGGCTCGGCGGCGTCGACATCACACCATTGTACTGCACCAGGCCCAGGCCCCAGCCGGCCAGGGTCACGGCGATGATGCTGATCAGGATCGCGCCGAACACCCGGTGATAACTGAGCACGGCGATCATCAGGAAGCACACGGCGGCGAGCAGCGGGCCGGGTTCGCGCAACGAGCCGAGCTTGATCAGGGTGGCGGGGCTGTCGACGATGATTCCGGCGGTCTTCAGGCCGATCAGTCCGAGGAACAACCCGACCCCTGCACCCATGGCGAACCGCAAGCTCACCGGAATGCTGTTGAGCAGCCACTCACGAACCCGCGACAGGGTCAGGATCATGAACAGCACGCCGGAAATGAACACCGCGCCCAACGCTGTTTCCCAGTTGTAGCCCATGGTGCCGACCACGGTGTAGGTGAAGAAGGCATTCAGGCCCATGCCCGGTGCCAGGCCTACCGGCCAGTTGGCATACAGGCCCATCAACAGGCAACCGAGGGCTGCGGCAATACAGGTGGCGACGAACGCCGCGCCGTGGTCGATGCCGGCGTCGGCCATGATGTTGGGGTTGACGAAAATGATGTAGGCCATGGTGATGAAGGTCGTCAGGCCGGCGATCAGCTCGGTCTTCACCGTGGTGCCATGCAAGCTGAGTTTGAAGATGCGCTCCAGCCAGCCATTGCTTGATGGCGGCGAGAGGTCCAGCGTCCGGGCTTCGGGTTTGCGGCTTTCCACAGCGAGTACTCCTCAACAGTTTTATTGTTATTTCCAGCGTCGCAGGCCTTGCGGGGGAGACTCGCGCGCTTTGAGGCAGGTAAGGCTGGCGAAGTTGTTGACCTGTTGGTCAGGAACTCGCACGAAGCGAATTATGCTTTTGTATACAAATAAAGCAAATAATGTTTTCTGTTTTGTCGACGAAATGTTTGGTGATATGGATATATCGCCTGGGAGGGCGCTATCGCGGACAAGCCTTGCTCCCACAGATACGGATCATCTTGTGGGAGCAAAGCTTGCTCGCGATGGATAGCTCAGGCCATGCATGACTTGAATTGATATCAGTCGGCGGATACCTGACCCTTGCCCAGCGCCATGTTCACCGCCAGCCACCCATTCACCGCCGCTTCCCCGGCTTCGGCAAACACCCGCTCCAGCAATTTCACCTGTTCGCGCCGCAACGCCTGTTCGAATCGTGCCCCTTCTGCGGTCAACTCCAGCAGCCGCTTACGCTTGTCGGTCTCGGACGCGACGCTGTTGACCAGATGCATTTCCATCAGTTGCCGCAGCGGCATGTTCAGGGCTTGTTTGGTGACGCCCAGCAGGGCCAGCAATTCCTTCACGCTGAGGGACGGATACCGGGCGACGAAAAAAACGATGCGCTGATGCACCCGGCTCAACCCACGGCGCTCGAGCATTTCATCGGCCTTGGCGGTGAACGCCTGGTAGCCGAAGAAAAACGCTTCCATGGCCATCTGCTGGGAAGTCGGATTTTTAAGGTCAAGCATATTGACGTATCCAGAAGGGTCGGAGTAATTTCGGTCAAGCAGTTTGACTTATTTCCCTAATGCCTCGCTACAGGTGCCCCCCATGGCTTTTTCCGAACGTGTCTCGCGCCTCAAAAGTTCTTTGATTCGAGAAATCCTCGCAGCGGCCCAACGCCCTGAGGTGATGTCGTTCGCCGGCGGTCTGCCCGCCGAAGCCATGCTGCCGAAGGTGGAGTGGGACGCCATGCCCCTGGCCATGGGCCAATACGGCATGAGCGAAGGGGAACCGGTCCTGCGCGAAGCCTTGGCGGCGCAGGCACGGGCGCTGGGCCTGGCTTGTGAGGCGAGTCAGGTGCTGGTGGTCAGCGGCTCGCAGCAGACCCTCGACCTGGCGGCGAAGCTGCACATCGACGTCGGCACCGAGATCATGCTGGAGGCACCGACCTACCTGGCGGCGCTGCAGATTTTCCAGCTGTTCGGCGCCGACTGCATCACCGTCCCCCTGCAGGCCGATGGCCCGGACCTGAAGCAATTGCGGGCACGCCTGGAACAGCATCGACCGGCGTTCATCTACTTGATCCCCACGTTCCAGAATCCGTCGGCGGTGCGCTACAGCGAGGCCAAGCGCGACGCGGTGGCGGCACTGCTGGATGAGTTCGGTGTGACCCTGATCGAAGACGAACCCTACCGCGAACTGACCTTCGACGGCGGCAGCGCCACGCCGATTGTCAGTCGCTTGAAGAAAGCCAGTTGGATCTACACCGGCACCGTGTCGAAAACCCTGCTGCCGGGGCTGCGGGTGGGCTACCTGATTGCCAGCCCGGACCTGTTCCCGCACCTGTTGCGCCTCAAGCAATCGGCGGATCTGCACACCAATCGCATCGGCCAATGGCAGGCGTTGCAATGGATCGGCAGCGAGAAGTACCGCAGCCACCTCAGCGAGCTAAGGGATTTTTACCGGGATCGTCGCGACCGGTTCCAGGCTGCGCTGCACACGCATTTTTCCGACATAGCGGACTGGAACATACCCCAGGGCGGGCTGTTTTTCTGGTTGACCCTCAAGCAGCCGCTGGACACCCGTACGTTGCTCGCCGCCGCGCTGGCAGCGGATGTGGCGTTCATGCCGGGAGAACCGTTCTTCCCCGAGCCGGACCAGCACCCGGGGCACTTGCGCTTGAACTTCAGCCACATCGATCCGGCCCGGCTGGATGAAGGGTTGAGGCGGCTGGCAGGGGTGGTGCGGGCAGCGTTGGCTGCCGAGGCGGCGTGAGGCGGTGGGTCTTGTGGTGAGCGGGCCGGCGCTATCGCGAGCAGGCTCGCTCCCACAGAAGTTTTGTGAACACTGAAGATCCCATGTGGGAGCGAGCCTGCTCGCGATGGGGCCTTCACATCTCCCCAAGAACCATCAGACCGCCGAAAACCGCTTGTCCAGGTAATCGATGATTACCTTGGACTCGTACATCCAGGTGGTCTGGCCATTCTCTTCGATACGCAGGCACGGCACCTTGATCCTGCCGCCTTGCTCCAGCAGTGTCTGGCGATCCTGCTCGTTGTTCTTCGCATCGCGCAGGGCCACTGGTACGTTGAGGCGGCGCAGGGTGCGGCGGGTTTTCACGCAGAACGGGCACGCGTGGAATTGATACAAAGTCAGGCTGCGGGCGGTCTGGTCGACCTGCGCCTGGGCATCGGCCGGGCGTTTTTTCTTGCCAGGACGGGTGATGAAGTCGATGAAGATGATCAGTTGGCCCAAACCAACTCGAAGTGCTTTGACGATCACGGTATAAGCCTCGCGGCAGGGAAGAAGAGGGCGCGCAGCTTACCTGATTTTTCACGGGCGAAAAAAAACCGGCGATCGATGCCGGTTTTTCTCGAACGACAGCTTACTTGATGAGGCTGAGAAATTCGCTGCGGGTAGCGGCGTTTTCACGGAACTCACCGAGCATCACCGAGGTGATCATCGAAGAGTTCTGCTTTTCCACGCCACGCATCATCATGCACATGTGCTTGGCTTCGATCACCACCGCCACGCCCAGGGCGCCGGTGACCTGCTGGACCGCGTCGGCGATCTGGCGGCTGAGGTTTTCCTGGATCTGCAGGCGACGTGCATACATGTCGACGATCCGCGCGACCTTCGACAGCCCCAGCACCTTGCCGCTCGGGATATAGGCCACATGGGCCTTGCCGATGAACGGCAGCAGGTGATGCTCGCACAACGAGTACAACTCGATGTCCTTGACCAGCACCATTTCGCTGTTGTCGGAGCTGAACAAGGCACCGTTGGTGACTTCTTCGAGAGTCTGTTCATAACCACGGCAGAGGTACTGCATGGCCTTGGCAGCGCGCTTGGGCGTGTCGAGCAGGCCCTCGCGGGAAACGTCCTCGCCCAGTTGGCCGAGAATCGCGGTGTAATTCTGTTCCAGAGACATGAAACTACCTGTGGGATTTTACGCAAAGGGCAAGGGTACGGTGGCGGACACGGCGCTGCAAGCTCGGCAATCGAGGGCTACTCGTCGCGGCCTTCCATCATGGTGCGCTTGAGCATCACGTACACCGCCCCGGCGCCACCGTGTTTCGCCTGGCAGGAGGTGAAGCCCAGCACTTGCGGGTGCTGGCGCAACCAGGTGTTGACGTGGCTCTTGATCATCGGCCGCTTGCCGTCCAGGCGCACGGCCTTGCCGTGGGTGACACGCACGCAGCGGATTTCGAATTTCGTGGCTTCGGCGAGGAAGGCCCAGAGGGTTTCCCGGGCTTTTTCGACGCTCATGCCGTGCAGGTCGAGGCTGCCTTCGAAGGGGATCTGGCCGACCTTCAGCTTGCGCATCTGGCTTTCCTGGACGCCGTCGCGCGCCCACATCAACTCGTCTTCGGGACCTACATCGATCACGAACTGATCGGACAATCCGTCCACGGTCGTGGCATCGGCGCGCACGGTGGCAGCTTGGCGCAGCTTGGCGATCTGTGCGCGATCGGCTTTCGGTTTGCCGGTGTCGGCGCGATCGTGTTTGATCGGTTTAACGCCCTGAGTCGCACTTTTGAACAGGGAAAAATCGTCGTCTTGCATGTCAGCCTCCGCAAAGGCTGGCCAGTTTACCCAAGTCCGGCGGGATCGGGCGCGACAAAACGTCGGATGGCGGGTCAGTCGTGCTTTTTCATCAGGTGCGGAGCCATGGCCAGCTCCAGGGATTGGCGGGCGCGACGGCGGCAGAGGCGCCAGAGCCAGATACCCAGCAACAGGACAAGAAGACCCACGGCCAGGATGATCGCCGAACCGAGCGGGGAGGCGTTCAAATCCCCCAGCGCGGGCGGGCGGCCCAACAGGCTCGCGGCACCGGCCATGGCCAGCAGGACGCCGAGTGTTGCCAGCAGCGCCGCGATGGCCGCGCCAAAACGAAACCGCCAGTTGCTCGGGCCTTTGGGCCGCAAGCGACGTGCGTCAAAACCATCGGATAACTTCATTCCGACCTTCCTCAGTGGGTATCGGCCCTTCGACCGGAAGATGTTCGGGTTGTTCCTGAGGATAGGGCTAATGGGAGTCTTTTGCGGATGAGCGGCGGAGGCGGCCGCTCATCGAGGGCAATCAGATCAAGTCGTGGGTCAGGGCCAGCGTCGCGAAATTGTCCGCCATGATCGCCATTTCAGTCTGGTGCACTTGTTCGGCGCTCAGGACACCGCCCTTGTGCGGCAAGTCGCGGGTGGCGCAGGCGTCTTCCACCAGGGTGCAGCGAAAGCCCAGGTTCTTGGCGGCACGCACGGTGGTGCTGACGCTGGAATGGCTCATGAATCCGCAGACGATCAGATCCAGGGGACCGAACTCTTCCAGGCGCTTTTTCAATTCGGTGCCATGGAAGGCGCTGGGCAGCAGCTTACCGATAATGGTTTCGTCATCCAGAGGTTCGAGGCCTGGAATGAATTCCCCGCGTTCGCCCTGTGGATCGAACAGCCCGCCGTGGGTGCCCAGGTGGCGCACGTGCACGATCGGCCGGCCGGCGGCACGGGCCGCGCCGAGCAGTTGCTTGATGTTCGCAACCGCTGCATCCATGCCGCTCAGGGCCAGGGGGCCGGCGAGATATTCTTTCTGGGCATCGATGATGATCAGGGTCGCTTGACTCAGATTGGCCGCTGCGTAACCACGGCCGCTGAGTTGAAACATCGTTTTTGGAACGGACATTCTGGGGCTCCTTCGGGTGGGGCTTTTGCGACATTGTCCTCTGGCTGAGCGGTTCTGTGAATCGCTTCCATCGCAAGCGCCGTCGTTGCTGGCCTACAGCCTTGTCAAGACGCCCGTCTTGTTCAATGGGTGGCGCAAAAAACGGAAGGTTCCTACGCCTGCTCTGGCGTTTTTCAGTCGTCCTTGAGGCGCGTTTGGGTAGGCGCGCGTTTGGCTGTTAGACTCGCCAGTCGTTTTTTCTGGAGTTTGCCGCTGTGATCACTTCCCGTCTTCGTACCCTGCGCGACCATATCCGTTGGGCCGTCAGCCGTTTCCATGGGGAAGATCTGTTTTTCGGCCACGGCACTGACAATGCGTGGGATGAGGCTCGCCAACTGGTACTGGGCGCGCTGCACCTGCCTTGGGAAATCGCCGACAGCTATCTGGATTGCAGTCTGGAAGACGACGAATTGGTCCATGTGCAGCGCCTGCTGCAGCGACGTATCGCGGAGCGCATCCCGGCGGCCTACCTGTTGGGCGAGGCCTGGTTCTGCGGGATGTCTTTCATTGTCGACGAGCGCGTGCTCATCCCGCGCTCGCCCATCGGTGAGTTGATCGAAAAGCGTTTCGAACCCTGGTTGGCCCAGGCACCGGCACGGATCCTAGACCTGTGCACCGGTTCCGGCTGTATCGGTATCGCCTGTGCCTATGAATTTCCGGAAGCCGAAGTGGTGCTGGCCGACCTGTCGTTCGACGCACTGGAAGTGGCCAACCAGAACATCGAGCGCCACGGCGTCGATGAACGTGTATTCACCGTCCAGGGCGATGGTTTCGACGGGCTGCCGGGACAGCGTTTCGACCTGATCGTGTCGAACCCGCCCTACGTCGATGCGGAAGACTTCGCTGACATGCCCCAGGAGTACCAGCATGAGCCGGAGTTGGGCCTGGCCTGTGGCGATGATGGCTTGAACCTGGTACGCCGGATGCTGGCCGAGGCGGCCGACCATCTGACCGAGAAGGGATTGCTGATTGTCGAGGTAGGCAACAGCCAGGTTCATGTCGAGGCGTTGTACCCCGAAGTCGATTTCGCCTGGCTGGATTTCGAACGCGGCGGGCATGGCGTGTTCATGCTCAGTGCCGAGCAGTGCCGCCAGCATCAGGAGCTGTTCGCTTCGCGGGTTTGACTGAAGCGAGATCGCCTGTCAGTTCCCCCTGTGGGAGCGAGCCTGCTCGCGAAGGCGTCAGATCAGTTGCAGGGTAGTGGCTGACACACCGCCTTCGCGAGCAGGCTCGCTCCCACAGGGGATTGCATCCATAGCTATAGCGTGGTCTCAGTGCCGCGTCGCAATCCAGATCAGCAAGCCCGCCTGGAACATGGCAAACGCTACCAGGCAGGTGATGGTGAAGCGCAGGCCGGTGTCTTCGCGTTTGAACTTGTTGACCTTTTCCTCCTGCTGCTTGAGCTTGACCTCCTGTTCCGCCAGGTTCTGCTCGGCTTGTTGCAGCATCTGCGCGGCTTCGAGGATTTCCACGAACTGCAGCTTTTCGGTATTCCAGTCTCCTTTCAGGTCACCGACCTGGGCATTCTTGACGCTGCCCTTGAGGTGCTGGGCGTCGGCATAGACCACTTCGAAGCCATGGGCCTGCAGGAAGCGGTCGCGGCGCAGCCGGGTATCTTCGTTCAACGCGTCCTTGTTGTTCAGGTCGGTGCCGTCCACCCGATAGCTTGACCAGCGCTTCTTGGCCCACGTAATGGCCTGGGCTGCGAGGAAGCGGCCGATGCCGCGGTTCATCGGCTCCATCTGCAGGCTTTCCGGGGAAAAATGCAGGCGCTTCTCGACGTGATCGGCCCAGACATCCAGGTGGTTCTGTTCCTTGCGCACGCGTTGGCCTGGCAACTGGATGCTCATGCGCAACAAGCTGCGTTCCTTGCTGTGGCGCTCGGCGTAGCTGAATTCGACAAACCGCAATGGCCGCGCTCCCGTGGCACGGTCCGTCTTGAGCGGGGCCAGCCGGAGCATCTTGTGATGCTCGGCTTGCACGTCCGCCCAAGGCAGCTCCGCCGTCGGTGTGGCGGGCGTTTCGGCGGTGGTGTCGGGTGAAGTTTCAGTCTCAGTCATAACGGCGAAATCCTGTCCTGGCCGGCTCGTCGGCAGCCAATGCGCTGTCCGACACCGATCTATCGGCCGTTTTTCCCAGGACTGGAGGGTTAAAAGCGCTTAACGGGCAGCTATCGAGTCAATAAAAGCCACTATATGGGTACCGAGCGCCGCTGCCAGGGGCAGGTCGGGATTCTTATAGGACGCCAGTTGCCGTTTCTCGTCGTAGGGCACGATACGCATCACGTGGTTCATGCCCTCGATCAGCGCCAGCTCGGCGTCGGGTTTGGCCGCCTTCAACTGCCGCGCGTCATCGACATTGACCTGAATATCGTGGCTGCCCTGGATGATCAAGGCCGGCACCTTCAGCGCCGCGAACGCCTGGGCTGGATCCTGACGGAACAGCGAGATCAGGTACGGCTGCACGCTGGGTCGGAAAATGAACTGCAGCGGCGCCGGCACGTTCGCGTCGAGGCGACCGGCCTTGAGGCTGTCGAGCAGCTCATTGCTGCGCAACATCAGCGGCGGTGGCAGACGGCTGCCCAGTTGCTGGCGCAGCACCTGGTCGATAGGACGGGCACTGCCGGCCACCGAGATGACCGCTGCCGCATTGGCCTGGGGGGCGGCGAGGCTGGCGATCAATGCGCCTTCGCTGTGCCCCAGCAAAATCAATGGGCCCAGCCGTGGGTCGGCGGCCAGTTTGTGACTCCAGGCCACGGCATCGGCCACATAGGCCTCGACGCTCAGGTCGCGTTCGTCCGGTGTCGCGGCCAGGCTGGCGGCCACGCCGCGCTTGTCATACCGCACGCTGGCAATGTTGTGTTTGGCCAGGACCCAGGCCAGGCGTTTGAGACTGTCATTGCGTCCGCCCTCGGGGTTATTGCCGTCGCGATCCGTAGGACCGGATCCGGAAATGATCAGGACTACCGGCACCGGCTTGTCGGATTTGGGCAGTAGCAATGAACCAAAGAGCTCGCCGTGGCCGGTGTCGAGGCTGATCGGTCTTAGCAGGACCGTCGCCTGGGCCAGGCTGGAAAACAGACCGATGAACAGGGTAAGGCTCAGGACACGCAGGTTTAGCATCATCACGCCACTGGTTGTGAAGGTGCCGGTTGGACTGACGGCTACCAATAAGGTTCGAGGATGAACTACGCAGTTAGCCTGCGTATACTGGCGCCCATCAAGAATCCCAGATTGAGTTTCTCAGCGATTTCACGGAGCACCCTGCATGTCCGGCAATACCTACGGCAAGCTGTTCACCGTTACCACCGCGGGCGAAAGCCATGGCCCGGCGTTGGTCGCCATTGTCGACGGCTGCCCGCCGGGCCTGGAGATTTCCCTGGAGGATCTGCAGCGTGATCTGGATCGCCGCAAGCCCGGTACCAGCCGCCACACCACCCAGCGCCAGGAAGCCGATGAAGTCGAGATCCTGTCCGGAGTGTTCGAAGGCCGCACCACCGGTTGCGCCATCGGCCTGCTGATCCGCAACACCGACCAGAAGTCCAAGGACTATTCGGCCATCAAGGACCTGTTCCGCCCGGCCCACGCCGATTACACCTACCACCACAAATACGGTGAGCGTGACTACCGTGGCGGCGGCCGCAGTTCGGCCCGGGAAACCGCGATGCGCGTGGCGGCCGGGGCGATTGCCAAGAAATACCTGGCCAGCCAGGGCATCGTGATTCGTGGCTACATGAGCCAGTTGGGCCCTATCGAAATCCCCTTCAAGACCTGGGATTCGGTGGAGCAGAACGCCTTTTTCTGCCCCGATCCGGACAAGGTGCCGGCACTTGAGGCCTACATGGACCAGTTGCGCCGGGACCAGGATTCGGTCGGTGCGAAGATCACTGTGGTGGCCGAAGGAGTGATGCCGGGCCTTGGCGAGCCGATCTTCGACCGCCTCGACGCCGAACTCGCCCACGCGCTGATGAGCATCAACGCGGTGAAAGGCGTGGAAATCGGTGCCGGTTTCGCCTGCGTTGCCCAGCGTGGCACCGAGCACCGCGACGAACTGACCCCGCAGGGTTTCCTCAGCAACAACGCAGGCGGCATCCTGGGCGGCATTTCCTCGGGCCAGCCGATCGTGGCGCACCTGGCGTTGAAACCGACCTCCAGCATTACCACGCCGGGCCGCTCCATCGACATCCACGGCAATCCGGTAGACGTCATCACCAAGGGCCGTCACGACCCATGCGTGGGTATCCGTGCCACGCCGATTGCCGAGGCGATGATGGCGATCGTGTTGATGGATCACCTGTTGCGCCATCGCGGCCAGAACGCCGATGTCCGGGTCGGCACCCCGGTGCTGGGTCAGCTTTGATGGCTGATCTGCCGACCGCCGTGGCCTGACGACCATGGCGGCACTGCCGTACTGGCGGCTCTCCAGCTTCTATCTGTTCTATTTCGCCCTGCTCGGTTCGACGGCGCCGTTCCTGGCGCTGTATTTCGATCACCTGGGATTCAACGCGGCGCGCATCGGCGAGTTGGTGGCGATTCCCATGCTGATGCGCTGCGTGGCGCCGAACATCTGGGGCTGGCTGGGGGATTACACAGGTCAGCGCCTGGCGATCGTGCGCTTCGGCGCGGTCTGTACGTTGCTGACCTTTTCCCTGATCTTCATCGACAAGAGCTACGCCTGGCTGGCGATGGTCATGGCGTTGCACGCGTTCTTCTGGCACGCGGTGCTGCCGCAGTTCGAAGTCATCACCCTGGCCCATCTGAGCGGACAGGCCTCGCGCTACAGCCAGATCCGCCTGTGGGGCTCCATCGGCTTCATCATCGCCGTGGTCGCGTTGGGCCGGCTGTTCGAATGGCTGAGCCTGGACATCTACCCGCTGGCGCTGGTGCTGATCATGGGCGGCATCGTGCTTGCCAGCTTCTGGGTGCCCAATGCCCAGCCGATACAGGGGCCGCGGGTGGCAGGCGACGGATTCCTGCGCCAGCTGCGCAGCCCCGGTGTACTGGCCTTCTATGCGTGCGTCGGCCTGATGCAGATGAGCCATGGACCGTATTACACCTTTCTGACGCTGCATCTTGAACGGCTGGGTTACAGCCGTGGGGTGATCGGCGTGCTGTGGGCCGTGGGCGTGGTGGCTGAAGTCCTGGTGTTCCTGGTGATGAGCCGGATCCTGGCGCGGTTTTCCGTGCGGCGGGTACTGCTGGCGAGTTTCCTGCTGGCCGCGTTGCGCTGGCTGCTGCTGGGATCATTGGCCGAATTTCTCTGGGTGCTGTTGTTTGCCCAGGTGCTGCATGCGGCGACCTTCGGCAGCTTTCACGCCGCTGCCATCCATTTCGTGCAACGTAGTTTCGGCGCTCGCCAGCAAGGCCAGGGCCAGGCGCTGTATGCCGCACTGGCCGGTACGGGCGGGGCATTGGGCGCCTTGTACTCGGGCTACAGCTGGAACGCCTTGGGCGCCACCTGGACTTTCAGTATCGCCAGCATCGCAGCCTTTGCTGCAGCCGTTATCATTGCCACACGTATGCAAGAGGACAGGCCATGAGCCTTACCCGTGAACAGCTTGCCCGGGAAATCATCGACGCCGGGCGTTTCCTGTATGGCCGCGGTTGGTCCCCGGCCACCAGCAGCAATTACTCCACCCGCCTGGCGCCTGACCAGGCCTTGCTCACCGTGTCCGGCAAGCACAAGGGACAACTGGGTCTTGACGATGTGCTGGCCACTGACCTGGATGGCAATAGCCTGGAACCGGGCAAGAAACCTTCCGCCGAAACCCTGTTGCACACCCAGCTCTACCGCTGGCGCCCGGAGATCGGTGCGGTGCTGCATACCCATTCGGTGAACGCCACGGTGCTGTCGCGCCTGACGGCTGAAGCGTTCGTCGATTTCGAAGACTATGAACTGCAGAAAGCCTTCAGCGGTGTATCGACTCACGAGTCCCGGGTGCGCGTGCCGATTTTCGACAACGACCAGGACATCGCTCGCCTGGCCGCAAAGGTACAGCCGTGGCTCGATGAGCATCCCGATTGTGTGGGCTACCTGATCCGTGGCCACGGCCTGTATACCTGGGGACCAGGCATGAATGATGCGTTGCGCCAGATCGAGGCGTTCGAGTTCCTGTTCGAGTGCGAGCTGAAAACCCGCGCACTCCTGAACCGTTAATTTGCTGGAGCCATAGCCATGAGCAGCCTGTCCGTTTACCACGTATCAAGTCCCGACATCCCGAACAAGGTGTTGACTCACTTCGAAGACATCGCCGCGACACTGGCCGAACAAGGGGTTCGCTTCGACCGTTGGGAGGCGGCGACGAGAATCCAGCCCGGCGCGGCCCAGGACGAAGTCATCGCCGCCTACCGGAGCCAGATCGATCAGTTGATGACCGAGCGCGGCTACATCACGGTCGATGTCATCAGCCTCAACAGCGATCATCCGCAAAAAGCCGAACTGCGCGCCAAGTTCCTCGATGAGCATCGCCACGGTGAGGACGAAGTCCGCTTTTTCGTCGCCGGGCGCGGTCTGTTTACCCTGCACATTGACGATTACGTCTACGCCGTGTTGTGCGAAAAGAACGACTTGATCTCCGTGCCTGCCGGCACACCGCACTGGTTCGATATGGGTGAGCACCCGCATTTCGTTGCCATTCGCCTGTTCAATAACCCGGAAGGCTGGGTCGCCAATTTCACCGGCGACGACATCGCCAGCCGTTTTCCTCGCCTGGAGGACTGAGCCCGTGTCGATCAAAGCCATACTCACCGACATCGAAGGCACCACCAGCGCGGTGAGTTTCGTCTTCGACGTGCTGTTTCCCTACGCTGCACAGCACTTGCCGGCGTTTGTCCGTCAGCATGCCGACCGCGGCGACGTGGCCGAGCAACTGGCTGCGGTGCGTCAGGACAGTGGCGAGCCGGGGGCAGACATCGAGCGAGTCATCGCGATTCTGCTGGGCTGGATCGCCGAAGACCGCAAGGCCACGCCACTCAAGGCGTTGCAGGGCATGGTCTGGGAGCAGGGGTATCAGGCCGGACAGCTGAAGGGGCACGTTTACCCGGATGCGGTAGAGGCCCTCAAGCGCTGGCATGAAGCAGGCTATGGGCTCTATGTGTATTCATCGGGGTCGATTCAGGCGCAGAAACTGATCTTCGGCTGTTCAGAGGCAGGCGACTTGTCGCCGTTGTTCAGCGGTTACTTCGACACCACCTCAGGCGCCAAGCGCGACGTCCAGTCCTATCAGCGGATCAGCCAGGCCATAGGAGTTGCACCAGGCGAGATCCTGTTCCTGTCGGACATCGTCCAGGAACTGGATGCGGCCCAGGGGGCTGGCATGGTGACGTGTGGATTGGCTCGGGAGGGGGGGGAGTTGCCTGGACATCTCACCGTGAAGACTTTTGCCGACATAAACCCTGAGGGTTTCTGAGGACCACCGCAAACCCCACAAAAGCCCAGTTGAGGGAGCCCAACTGGGCGAACTTCAAGGTCAAGCGCTGTGATACGTCGGCAGCGCAAAGCGATGCTGGCTCTGCAACATACTGATCTGCGGCAGCTCGCTGGCCTGCTCGGCCAAGTCACGACGGATGGCACTGATCACCCAGGACAGCTGATCCCCGGCGTGCAACTGGGCATAGGAAATCGAGCGTTTGAACTGTTTGCCTTCGCTGTTGCGCAATGTCAGCAGGATGCCGCCGTCCGGGCGAGCTTGTGTAGTCACTTCATAGTTGGAAAACAGGGACGCGAACTTCTCTTGAATCATATTCATTGACTGCTCCTTGGTGGTGGCAAACCGTGGAGGAGAAGTTGCACTGACCATGCCAGCATTGGATCCGTCTAAAATTCCTTAAAAAACAACAAGTTAATTTTCAGGTGCTTTTTTGCTTTCGTGCATCTTGCATGAATGGCTATCGTGCACCCTGCATTTTGCGTGGTCGGACAATCTTTTTTTGAACCAAATCAAATCCTGATGCTCACGCTTCGTCTGTCCCCGCAGTGGATACAAAACATTGCAAAAAGCGCGTGTACAGGGCGACGAGCGCTCGGTACTTTCGAGCGACCATCGCCGCCAGCCTGAGCGCAGGAACCGAGACCCGCAGGTCGAACAGGGAGCTTCATGAGTCGTATACCCAACGACGCCATTACCTGGGGCATGATGCTGCGCAAGCTGCCTTCCCTCGCCAGAATCGTCCCCCGGATCATCAGGGGCCGCAAGTTCGCCAATGTCCGGGACCCGGCCCAACCCTGTGGCCTGGGCTGGAGTTTCGAACAGGCCGCGCGACGCAATCCCCAGGGCCCTGCGTTGCTGTACGACGACACTTCATTGAGTTATGCACAAGTCAACGAGCAGGCCAATCGCATCGCCCACTATTGGTTGGCGCAGGGCATTGGCAAGGGCGACTGCATCGCGATTTTTCTCGAGAACCGTCCTCAACTGCTGATAACGCTGTTGGCAGTGGCGAAGATCGGGGCGGTCAGTGCCATGCTCAACACTTCGCAGACGGGAGACGCGTTGGTGCACAGCCTGGTGCTGGTTGCACCGGTCGCGGTGGTGGTGGGGGATGAGCGGATTCCGGCTTTCGAGCAGGTGCGGGGCCGGACTGCTCTGTCGAGCGCTCGCACCTGGTGGTTGGCTGACGAACACAGCGCCGCTGTCCCTTGCGGCTTCGTCGATCTGCTGGGCAACAGCGACGACTATCCTGATGACAACCCGGTCAGCAGCCGACAGGTATTTTTCAACGACCCGTGCTTTTATCTCTACACCTCGGGCACTATCGGCCTGCCCAAGGCCGTGGTGTTCAGTCATGGGCGCTGGATGCGCACGTCCACCCATTCTGGCCTGATGGCCCTGGACATGCAGCCCGACGATGTCCTCTATTGCCCCTTGCCCCTGTATCACGCCACGGGTCTGTGCGTGTGTTGGGGAGCAGCGATCAGTGGCGCGTCGGGTTTTGCAATCCGGCGTACATTCAGCGCCGGCCGGTTCTGGAGCGATGTACGCCGTTATCGAGCAACCACGCTGGGGTATGTGGGGGAGCTGTGTCGCTTCCTGATCGACCAGCCTGCCAGCGGCGAAGACCGTCGGCATGAGGTGCAGAAGATGATCGGTAATGGCCTGCGGCCGGGCGCCTGGGCTGCGTTCAAGACCCGCTTCGGCGTCGACCACATTTGTGAGATGTACGCGGCCAGCGACGGCAATATCGGCTTCGCCAACCTCCTGAATTTCGACAATACCGTCGGGTTTTCCCTGACGGGCTGGGAGCTGGTGCAGTACGACCAGGGCAGCGGGATGCCGCTGCGCAACCTGCAAGGGCGGATGCAGAAAGTCCCGAAGGGGCAGCCTGGTCTGCTGCTGGCGCGGATCGATGACAAAGCGCCCCTGGACGGCTACGCCGACCCGACCCGGAACGAAGAAGCCATCTATCGGGATGTCTTCACTCCTGGTGATCGTTACTTCAATACCGGTGACTTGCTGCGTGACCTCGGTTTTGGCCATGGCCAATTCGTCGACCGCCTCGGCGACACCTACCGCTGGAAAGGCGAAAACGTATCCGCCACGCAAGTCGAGAATGTCTTGCTGCAGCACCCGCAAGTGGCCGAGGCGGTGGTCTATGGTGTGGAGATCAACGGCGCCGACGGGCGCGCCGGCATGGCGGCCATCACTCCATCCGAATCCCTGGCAACCCTGGACTTCAGCGAGCTGTTGCAGTTTCTGCAATCCCGGCTGCCGGCCAATGCGGTACCGCTGTTCCTGCGCATCAAGGTGAAGATGGACATCACCGGCACCTTCAAATACCACAAGGCCCGGCTCAGGAGTGAAGCCTTCGACCCCTGCGTCATGGACGATGAGCCGGTCTTCGCCTGGATACCCGGCACCGGAACCTATGTGCGCGTCGACCGCCAGTTGGCGACGCAGATCCGGGGCGGGCAGTATGACTATTGATTCTGGCTATGACGGGTACTGAGAAAAAGGGGATGACAGGCCCTGCGCCGCTCGGGAAACTAGCCGCATTCTCGAAGACTCAAGTGGAGTACCCCATGTCCGATACAAGCCGCCAGATGACCCCGGAAGAGGCCGCGGAATTTGCCGAACAGGTGTTCAACGTGGCGCGCCAGGGTGACGCCGCCATGATGGCGGCCTTGCTGAGCAAAGGCTTGCCGCCCAACCTGCGTAACCACAAGGGCGACACCTTGTTGATGCTGGCCGCTTATCACGGGCACGTGGAAACGGTGAAAGTACTGCTGGAACACAAGGCCGACCCGGAAATCCGCAACGACAACGGCCAGAGCCCGATTGCCGGCGCGGCGTTCAAGGGCGACCTGGCGGTGGTCTCGGCGCTGGTGGACGGTGGCGCACAGGTGGAAGGTGCCTCCTTCGACGGTCGCACGGCGCTGATGATGGCGGCGATGTTCAACCGGGTGGCGATCGTCGACTACCTGATCGGCAAAGGCGCGGACCCGAAGGCCAAGGACGCCAACGGCACCTCGGCCCTGGATGCGGCCCGGACCATGGGCGCGGTAGATACCACGGCGCAGTTGGAGAAGTTGTCGGGTTGATATCAGACGGTATCCATGTGATGAGAGTGACTGTGGGAGCAAAGCTTGCTCGCGATTACGGTGAGTCAGTCAGCAATAATGTCGACTGGCCTGCCGCTATCGCGAGCAAACTTTGCTCCCACAGCAAGCTCCCTCGCCACGGATGCCTCGGCTGATGTGATGCGCTATCCTGCGCGCCCTCGAAATTCCCAATTGCCACAGGATCCACCCAATGAAAGCCGCACTCGTCGAACTCATCAGCAAAATCAGCTCCGGCTGCCTGGGCGATGCCGACATTGACAGGATTGCCGACGAAGCGGCCCAGGCCTATGCCGATCCGGCGGCTTTCCTGGCAGTCAACCCGGACATCAACTACGACGACACCTTTCCGATTCCGCTGGGCGAATGGGTGGTCGTCGGCAGTTTGCCGGACACCGTGCTGTTCCAGGCCGACACCTATGTGCAGTTGTTCGAGCAGATCGTCGCGTCTTTCGGCCCCGGCGTGGCGTTCAACCTCAAGCCCAAGCAACTGGCGAAAACCGAAGCCCTGACGGCGCTCAACCGCATCCAGATCCAGATGAGCAGCCTGAACAAGGAAAACGGCGGCTACGTACTGATGAACTTCAGCCAGTTGCTCGACGATGAATTGCAGATGGTGCTGGTGTACGGCAACGACGTTCCGCGGGTGCTGGAGCTGTGCGCGCAAGTCGGCATTGCCGTGGCACCTGCCCTGGAAGCCCTCAAGGTCGCGGTCCACGTCTGAAGCAATCAAACGGAACCCTCGCTGGGGGCCGACTATCCTAAGTGTGCATGCCATCACTTGGGAGCGACACCATGGGTTCCACCTTCAACGGCCTGGTTGGCCTGATCATCCTGGCGCTCGATATCTGGGCGATCATCAATGTGCTCAAGAGTGGCGCGGAAACCGGGATGAAAATCCTCTGGGTACTGCTGATCCTGCTGTTGCCGGTATTGGGCCTGATCATCTGGGCGATTGCCGGGCCGCGTGGCAACGTGCGGGTCTGACGCCTCTTGTGCTGTGCCCGGCAGGCGTTGTCTGCCGGGCCTCTATCGATTACGCCGCCGCCATCGCGTGCTTCTGTGACGTGCCGAGGAAACGCAGCAGGGCCAGCAACGGGAAGGCGCTGCCGATGATCACCACCCACAGCCAGCCACCATGCTCGTACACCGCGCTGGCAATCGATGAGCCGAAGGCGCCGCCGACGAAGATACTGGTCATGTACAGGGCATTGAGACGGCCGCGGCTTTTGGCATCCAGGGCATAGATGGTGCGCTGGCCCAGTACCATGTTCATCTGCACACAAAAGTCCAATACCACGCCGGTGACCGCCAGGCCGATGACGCTGTAGAGCGGATGGATGAATGCCGGCAGGAAACTCAGGCCGGCGAACAGCATTGCCAGCAGCGAGGCGATGCGGGTGTGACCGGCGTCGGCCAGCCGCCCGGCAATGGGGGCGGCGATGGCGCCGATGGCACCGACCAGGGCGAACAGGGCAATCTCGGTCTGGGACAGCCCGTGGTTACGCGCCAGCTCCAGGGGCACGGCCGTCCAGAACAGGCTGAACGTGGCGAACATGCAGGCCTGGTAAAACGCCCGTTGGCGCAACAGCGGTTGTTGACGCAGCAAGGTGCCGAGGGAACCCAGCAATTGCCCGTAGGTGGCGCTGTGGTCAGGTTGGCGCTTGGGCACGGTGAACGCCAGAACAAGACTGATCGCCGCCATCAATGCCGCCGCGATCATGAACATTGCGCGCCAGCCGAAGTAATCGGCCACCACGCTGGACACCGGCCGTGCCAGCAGGATCCCCAGCAGCAGCCCGCCCATGATCCCGCCGACCACCCGACCCCGGGACGCTTCCGGCGTGAGATGCGCGGCCAGGGGAATCAGGACTTGCACCGACACTGAACTGAACCCCACCAGCAGCGAAACCAACAGGAACACATTCGGCTGATCGGTGAACGCTGCGCCCAACAGGCTGGCAATCGCCACGAGGGTGGTGAGGATCATCAACCGGCGGTTTTCCAGCAGGTCGCCCAGCGGCACCAGGAAGAATAGGCCCAGGGCGTAACCGATCTGGGTCAGCGAGACGATCAGGCTGGCCATGGTGCTGGTCAGGCCGACGTCGGGGGCGATCAGTTCGATGATGGGTTGGGCGTAATAGATATTGGCAACGATGGCGCCGCAGCAGAAGGCGAATAGCAGGACCATGCCTCGGGTCAGGGCGGGGGAGTTGGCGGTCATGGGAGTTCCGTCAATGACTAGTAAGGATTGCGGGCAAGGCTAAAGGCTGTGCCGGCTTTGGGGTAGTCGCCTGGATTGATAACAACCATGTCCGGGATTGATGCGACTGTGGGAGCGAGCCTGCTCGCGATGGCGGTGTGTCAGTTACCAGTGCTTGTCTGACACTCCGCCATCGCGAGCAGGCTCGCTCCCACAGGTTTTTGTGTGGCCTGGAAAGTGGCGTTTATTGCCCGTTGTAGATCTGGTCGAAAATCCCACCGTCATTGAAGTGCGTCTTCTGCACGGTGCGCCAGTCGCCGAAGGTTTTCTCCACCGACAGGAAATCCACCTTCGGGAAGCGGTCGGTGTATTTGGCCAGGATGGCCGGATCCCGTGGACGCAGGTAGTTGGCGGCGGCAATTTCCTGGCCTTCGGGCGACCACAGGTAGTTGAGGTACGCCTCGGCTGCGGCGCGGGAGCCTTTTTTCTCCACCACCTTGTCCACCACGGTCACCGGAGGCTCGGCTTCGGCGGACACGCTCGGATAGACCACTTCGAACTGGTCGCGACCGAACTCGCGGGCGATCATTTCAGCTTCGTTTTCAAAGGTCACCAGCACGTCGCCGATCTGGTTGGTCATGAACGTGGTGGTCGCGGCACGACCGCCGGTGTCCAGCACTGGCGCTTGCTTGAACAGCTTGCCGACGAAATCCTTGGCCTTGGTTTCATCGCCGCCGTTCTTCAGCACGTAGCCCCAGGCCGACAGGTAGGTGTAGCGACCGTTACCGGAGGTCTTCGGGTTGGGCACGATCACTTGCACGCCATCCTTGAGCAGGTCGGGCCAGTCTTTCAGAGCCTTGGGGTTGCCTTTGCGCACGATGAACACCGTGGCCGAGGTGAACGGGGCGCTGTGATTCGGCAGGCGGCTGACCCAGTCCTCGGGCACCAGTTTGCCGTTGTCCGCCAGGGCATTGATGTCAGTGGCCATGTTCATGGTGATGACATCCGCCGGCAGCCCGTCGATGACCGAGCGTGCCTGTTTGCTCGAGCCGCCGAAGGACATCTGCACGGTGATGTTTTCGTTGTGCTCGGATTGCCAGTGCTTCTGGAAGGCTGCGTTGTAATCCTTGTAGAAGTCGCGCATCACGTCGTAGGACACGTTGAGCAGCGTCGGAGCGGCGTGGGCCAGGCTGCCGAAGGTCAGGCCGGCGGCGAGAAGGGAGGCGCGAAAGAAGTTCTTCACTGCGAATTCCTTTTATTTGAAGGGGTTCCAGGCCAGCACACTAGCGGCAGGCCTGACGGCCTACAAGCATCAAAAAGTGCTTTGCTTATTCCAGTTTCCTGAACAATGCATTGCCACAGCGAGAGCAGAACGCGGCCCCATGCTCATGGCTGTCTTTACTGCACACCGGGCAATCGTGCCTGAGCTGGTCGCCGCGCATGGCGGTGGCCAGTTCTGCGGTGAAGATACCGGTCGGCACGGCGATGATCGAATAACCGGTGATCATCACCAGGGATGAAACCACCTGGCCCAGGGGCGTCCTGGGCACGATATCGCCGAAACCCACGGTGGTCAGTGTCACGATCGCCCAATAGATGCCCTTGGGAATGCTGGTGAAGCCATGCTCCGGGCCTTCGATGACGTACATCAGCGTGCCGAACACGGTTACCAGGGTGGAGACGCTGACCAGAAACACGATGATTTTCTGCTTGCTGCCCTGCAGCGCCGCCATCAGGTAATTGGCTTGCTTGAGGTAGGGGCTGAGCTTGAGCACCCGGAAGATCCGCAGCATGCGGATGATCCGAATGATCAGCAGGTACTGGGCATCGCTGTAGTACAGCGCCAGGATGCCCGGCACGATCGCCAGCAGATCCACCAGGCCATAGAAACTGAACGCATACCGCAGGGGCTTGGGTGAGCAATACAGGCGCAGGCCATACTCGACGAGGAAGATAAAGGTGAAACCCCATTCGATCCCGGCCAGCAGGGTTGCGTAGTTCTTGTGCACGCTGTCGATGCTGTCGAGCATCACGATCACCAGGCTGGCGAGGATGATCAACAGCAACGTACTGTCGAAGCGTCGACCGGCCACGGTGTCGGTCTGGAAAATCATGATGTAGAGGCGTTCACGCCAGTTGTCGGTGCTGTCCATAACCTTCGCCTGATTCAGAGTCAGCGAAGCCTAGGGTGATTGCCCCGCAGAGTGCAAGGCGCGGTGTCGAGTGTGGCCTGGTGCCACGCCCGAACCGTGGCGCGGACCAGCCAGCCGGCGAGGATGAAAGGGGCGGTCAGCGGCGCCAGGCCGAGGGCGGCGAAGCCGGGCGTGAGCAGGATCGCCAACAGGATGCCCGCCAGTGGTCGCCAGGGTGAGCGCCGCGCCTGGCTGAGCGCCAGCGCAGCCAGGGCCGGGTTATAACCACCCAACCCTGACAGGGCGGCTGCGTTTTCGTGATGCAACAACGCGAAGGCCAGGCCGGCGGCTGAACCGAACAATGCCCAGCTTGCGGCGCGCGGGTTGACCAGCAGCAGACCTGTCGCGATCAGCGCTCCGGCCAACGGGTGGTCGAGAAATACGACTTGGCCCAATCCGTTCAACCAGCCGGTCAGCAGGTTGGGCACTGTCAGTTCCACCGTCAGGGAGGGCGGCTGTAGCGGGACTCCCCCCAGCAGCAACCAGCCCAGCCCTACGAAAGGCGCGGTGTAGGCGGGCAGGCATCGCGGGCTACGGATGCGCTTGAGCCATTGCTGGGTCAGCATCGCACTGAGGCCGCCGCCCGCGATAATCAGCGGCGGCAGCAGGACGGACCAGGGCAACACCAGGCCCGCCAGCAACCCCAGCAGGATGCCGTTGTAGCTGAACAGCCCGGCCTGGCGATCCGCCTTGGGGTAATCGCGCCGCTGGGCCGTGAGCAGCCCGGCCACGCCGCCCAGCAACGCCCACCCGAACAGGGTCGGCGTGCTGAACAGTATCGCCAGCAGGCACAACAGGCCGCACAGCGGATGACGTTGGAGGAAGATCTGGCTGAAGCCGTTGAGCAGGGCGGTGGCCCAGTCGGGGCAGTGGGTATTGGGCATGGTTGGGTGGTGTGTCTGGTGGATCGAGTTGACCCCGTCGCGAGCAGGCTCGCTCCCACAGGTTTTGGTGAACGCCGCAAACCCAGTGTGGGAGCGAGCCTGCTCGCGATGAGGCCAGTACAAACGCTAGATCAACGTCTCGATGCGCAACGAATTGGTCGACCCCGGCTGCCCGAACGGCACGCCCGCGGTGATCAACAGCGTGTCGCCGCGCCGCGCCATGCCTTGGGCCTGGGCGATTTCCAGGGCGGTGGAGCACACTTCATCCACCTGCCGCAGCCGATCGTTGACCACCGAATGCACGCCCCAGGCCACCGTCAAGCGGCGGGCTGCCTGAAGGTTCGGCGTGAGGTTGAGGATCGGCACCGTTGGCCGTTCCCGCGCGGCTCTCAGGCTGGAACTGCCCGATTCGCTGTAGTTCACCAGCACCGCTACCGGCAGGACGTTGCTGATGCGCCGGATCGCACAGCTGATGGCGTCCGACACCGTGGCCTCGGCTTTCGGTCGGCTGACATCCAACTGGGCCTGGTAATCCGGACCGTTCTCGACCTGGCGGATGATCTTGCTCATCATCTGCACGGCTTCGAGGGGGTAGTCGCCCGAAGCGGTTTCCGCCGACAGCATCACCGCATCGGCGCCTTCGGCCACGGCGTTGGCGACGTCGGTGACCTCGGCCCGGGTGGGTGCCGGGGAGAAACGCATCGATTCCAGCATCTGGGTCGCCACCACCACCGGTTTGCCGAGGGCGCGGCAGGTGCCGATGATGTTCTTCTGGATCTGCGGCACGCTCTCGGCCGGTACTTCAACGCCCAGATCGCCACGCGCAACCATGATCGCGTCGCTCAGCTCGGCGATTTCCCGCAGTTGGGTCACCGCCGATGGTTTTTCGATCTTGGCCATCAGGAACGCCTTGTCGCCAATCAGTGCGCGGGCTTCGCGGATGTCTTCGGGACGCTGTACAAACGACAGCGCCACCCAGTCCACGCCCAACTCCAGGCCGAAGCTCAAGTCGCGACGGTCCTTGGCGGTCAGCGGGCTCAGGTCGAGCACGGCCTGGGGGACGTTCACGCCTTTGCGGTCCGACAGTTCACCACCGTTGAGCACTTCGGTGTCGATGGCGTCGCTGTGCCGGGCAACCACCCGCAGGCGTAGTTTGCCGTCATCCAGCAGCAGATCCATGCCCGGCTCCAGGGCTGCGATGATTTCAGGGTGGGGCAGGTTGACCCGGCGTTGATCGCCGGGTGTCGGGTCCAGGTCCAGGCGCAGGGCCTGGCCACGTTGCAGCAGGACCTTGCCGTCAGCGAACTTGCCGACCCGCAGTTTCGGGCCTTGCAGGTCCATCAGGATTCCCAGCGGGTAGTTGAGCTGCCGCTCCACTTCGCGAATCCACTGGTAGCGCTGGGCATGGTCGGCGTGATCGCCGTGGCTGAAGTTCAGGCGGAAGATGTTCACCCCGGCCTGCACCAGCTCATGGATGTCGTCGATCCCGCGAGTGGCGGGGCCGAGGGTGGCGAGGATCTTGACCTTCTTGTCAGGCGTCATGTTCGGGGTTCTCGAGAATCAGGATGGCGCGGAAGTCGTTGACGTTGGTGCGGGTCGGCTCGGTGACGATCAACGCGTCCAGCGCGGCGAAATAGCCGTAGCCGTTGTTGTTGTCCAGTTCGTCGCTGGCGCTCAGGCCCAGCTCGGCGGCACGGCGATAACTGCCTGGGGTCATGATGGCGCCGGCGTTGTCTTCGGAACCGTCGATGCCGTCGGTGTCGCCGGCCAGCGCATAAATGCCGGGATGGCCCTTGAGGTTGTCGGTAAGGCTCAGCAGGAATTCTGCGTTGCGACCGCCTCGGCCCTGGCCGCGCACGGTCACCGTGGTTTCGCCGCCGGACAGGATCACGCACGGCGCCGCCACTGGCTGGCCATACCGGGCGATTTGCCGGGCGATACCGCCATGGACTTTCGCCACTTCCCGGGACTCACCCTCCAGGTCGCCAAGGATCAGCGGGCTGAAGCCGGCCTTGCGAGCCTTCACAGCGGCCGCTTCCAGGGATTGCTGGGGGCGGGCGATCAGTTGGAAATGACTGCGGGCCAGGCTTGGGTCGCCGGGCTTGACGGTTTCCGACTCCGCGCTTTGCAGCCAGGTGTGTACCGCCGCCGGGACCTCGATGCTGTAGCGCTTGAGGATCGCCAGGGCTTCGGCCGATGTGCTGGGGTCGGCCACGGTGGGGCCGGACGCGATGACCGTGGCGAGGTCGCCCGGCACATCGGAAATCGCATAGGTGTAGACCGTCGCTGGCCAGCAGGCCTTGCCCAGGCGCCCGCCCTTGATCGCCGAGAGGTGTTTGCGCACGCAGTTCATCTCGCTGATGGTGGCGCCGGATTTGAGCAAGGCTTTGTTGATCGCTTGTTTGTCGGCCAGACTGATCCCGGCCGCCGGCAGTGCCAGCAACGCCGAGCCACCGCCGGACAGCAGGAAGATCACCCGGTCGTCTTCTGTCAGGTTGCTGACCAGTTCCAGCACCCGCCCGGCCACCGCCAGGCCGGCCGCGTCGGGCACGGGGTGGGCGGCTTCCACCACCTCGATTTTCTGGCAAGGCGCGCCATGGCCGTAGCGGGTCACCACCAGGCCGCTGACTTCGCCCTGCCAGCAACGCTCGACTACCTGCGCCATCGCCGCAGCGGCCTTACCGGCCCCGATGACAATCACCCGGCCGCTGCGGTCGGCTGGCAGATACTGTTCAAGGACTTGTTGCGGATGGGCCGCGTCGATGGCTGCGGCAAACAGCTCGCGGAGCAATTGTTGCGGATCGACCGACATGGCGGGCTCCCGATTCTTATTATTGGATTGATGCGATCTCTTGTGGGAGCGAGCCTGCTCGCGATAGCGATGCTTCAGTCACAGCCTTATCGACTGTGAAACAGCCATCGCGAGCAGGCTCGCTCCCACAGGGAAACACCGGGCTCAGTTATCGCGAATCGAGAAATTCGCCATGTGCTCCAGGCCCTTGATCAACGCCGAGTGATCCCAGTTGCTGCCGCCGATGGCCGCGCAGGTGCTGAACACTTGCTGGGCGTTGGCGGTGTTGGGCAGGTTGATGTTCAGTTCCCGTGCACCTTGCAGGGCCAGATTCAGGTCCTTCTGGTGCAGGCTGATGCGGAAACCTGGATCGAAGGTGCCTTTGATCATGCGCTCGCCGTGCACTTCCAGGATCTTCGACGAAGCAAAACCACCCATCAGCGCTTCGCGGACCTTGGCCGGATCGGCACCGTTCTTCGACGCGAACAGCAGGGCTTCGGCCACGGCCTGGATGTTCAGCGCGACGATGATCTGGTTGGCGACCTTGGCGGTCTGGCCGTCGCCGTTGCTGCCCACCAGGGTGATGTTCTTGCCCATGGCCTGGAACAGCGGCAGGGCGCGTTCAAAAGCGCTGCTGTCACCACCGACCATGATGCTCAGGGTCGCCGCCTTGGCGCCGACTTCGCCACCGGACACCGGGGCATCGAGATACTGCGCGCCTTTTTCATTGATCTTCGCCGCGAACGCCTTGGTGGCGGTCGGGGAGATCGAGCTCATGTCGATCACCACCTTGCCCGCGCCCACACCCGCCGCGACGCCATCGGCACGGAACAGCACGTCGTCGACCTGGGGCGTGTCCGGGACCATGACGATGATGAATTCGGCTTCCTGGGCGACTTCCTTCGGATTGGCCAGGGCCACCGCGCCACCGGCCAGAAGATCGGCGGGAGCCGGGTCGTGATGTTGGGACAGGAACAGGCTGTGCCCGGCCTTTTGCAGGTTCAGTGCCATGGGGTGACCCATGATGCCGGTGCCGATGAATCCGATTTTAGCCATGGGAGAATCCTCTTGTTTGTTGCTGCTTCAGGCAAATGGAGAACTGCTTTTATGTGGGAGCGAGCTTCTGTGGGAGCAAGGCTTGCCCGCGATAACATCGGCTCGGTACCTGGATGAACCGAGGCGCCTACATCGCGGGCAAGCTTTGCTCCCACACGGGCCCGCTCCCACAGGAGTGCATTTCAGATCGCGTTATGGGTTTTCAGCCAGTTCAGGCCCGCTTCGGTGGTGGTCAACGGCTTGTATTCGCAGCCGACCCAACCCTGGTAGCCGATGCGGTCCAGGTGTTCGAACAGGAAGCGATAGTTGATCTCGCCGGTGCCCGGCTCGTTGCGTCCCGGGTTGTCCGCCAGTTGCACGTGGTTGATCTCGCCCAGGTGCGCCGACAGGGTCCGGGCCAGGTCACCTTCCATGATCTGCATGTGGTAGATGTCGTACTGCAGGAACAGGTTGGCGCTGCCCACCTGCTCGCGGATCGACAGGGCCTGGGCGGTGTTGTTCAGGTAGAAGCCGGGGATGTCACGGGTGTTGATGGCCTCCATCACCAACTTGATGCCCTTGGCTTGCAGCTTCTCGGCGGCATACTTCAGGTTGGCAACGAAGGTTTTGCGCACCAGGGCTTCGTCGCAATTGTGCGGGCAAATCCCGGCCAGACAGTTGACCTGGGTGTTGCCCAGCACCTGAGCGTAGGCAATCGCCAGGTCGACGCCGGCACGGAACTCCTCGACCCGGTCCGGCAGGCAGGCAATGCCACGCTCGCCCTTGGCCCAGTCACCGGCCGGCAGGTTGAACAGCACCTGGGTCAGGCCATTGGCATCAAGCAGGGCCTTGATTTCGGCGGAGCTGTAGTCGTAGGGGAACAGGTACTCGACACCACTGAAGCCGGCCTTGGCGGCCGCTTCGAAACGGGCGAGAAAATCCTGTTCGGTAAACAGCATGGACAGGTTGGCGGCGAAACGCGGCATGACAGTCTCCTATGAATATTCTGAAGCCCTTGTGGGGCGGACTTCTGTGGGAGCAAGGCTTGCCCGCGATCACATCGCCTCGGTATCAAGATGAACCGAGGCGCTTCCATCGCGGGCAAGCCTTGCTCCCACGGCGGTCAATCGAGCAACGAAATGGCCGTCGGCGCGTCGTTGCCCACCAATGCCAGGTCTTCGAATTCGTTGACGGCGTTGATCTCGGTACCCATGGAAATATTGGTCACCCGTTCCAGAATGACCTCGACGATCACCGGCACCTTGAACTCCTCGATCATTTCCTGGGCCTTGCGCAGTGCCGGCTGGATGGCGGACGGCTCGAACACGCGCAGCGCCTTGCAGCCCAGGCCCTCGGCGACGGCGATGTGGTCCACCCCATAACCGTTGAGTTCCGGCGCGTTGAGGTTGTCGAAGGACAGCTGCACGCAGTAGTCCATGTCGAATCCGCGCTGTGCCTGGCGAATCAGGCCCAGGTAGGAGTTGTTCACCACGACGTGGATGTACGGCAGCTTGAACTGCGCACCTACCGCCAGCTCTTCGATCATGAACTGGAAGTCGTAGTCGCCCGACAAAGCCACGACCTTGCGACTCGGGTCGGCCTTGACCACCCCCAGCGCGGCCGGAATGGTCCAGCCCAGCGGACCGGCCTGGCCGCAGTTGATCCAGTGACGCGGCTTGTAGACGTGCAGGAACTGCGCGCCGGCGATCTGCGACAGGCCGATGGTGCTGACATAGCAGGTGTCCTTGCCGAACACCTGGTTCATTTCTTCGTACACGCGCTGGGGCTTGACCGGCACGTTGTCAAAGTGCGTCTTGCGCTGCAGGCTGGCCTTGCGTTGTTGGCAGTCCTGCAACCAGGCGCTGCGGTTCTTCAGTTTGCCGGCGGCCTGCCATTCACGGGCGACTTCGATGAACGCTGTCAGCGCCGAGGCGGCGTCGGAGACGATGCCCAGGTCCGGGGTGAACACACGGCCGATCTGGGTCGGTTCGATGTCCACATGAATGAACTGGCGGCCTTCGGTGTAGACATCCACCGAACCGGTGTGACGGTTGGCCCAGCGGTTACCGACGCCCAGCACCAGGTCCGACTTGAGCAGTGTCGCGTTGCCGTAGCGGTGGGAAGTCTGCAGGCCGACCATACCGACCATCAGCGGGTGGTCGTCCGGGATCGTGCCCCAGCCCATCAGCGTGGGAATCACCGGGATGCCAGTCAGCTCGGCGAACTCCACCAGCAGCTCGCTGGCATCGGCGTTGATGATACCTCCACCGGCCACGAGCAAAGGGCGTTCGGCCTGATCGAGCATCGCCAGGGCTTTCTCGACCTGCGCACGGTTGGCCGCGGGTTTGGCCAGCGGCAGTGGCTGGTAGGTGTCGATGTCGAATTCGATCTCGGCCATCTGTACATCAAAGGGCAGGTCGATCAATACCGGGCCGGGGCGGCCGGAGCGCATCTCGAAGAACGCTTTCTGAAACGCATAGGGCACCTGGCCCGGCTCCAGGACAGTGGTGGCCCATTTGGTCACCGGCTTGACGATGCTGGTGATGTCCACTGCCTGGAAGTCTTCCTTGTGCATACGGGCGCGGGGGGCTTGCCCGGTGATGCACAGGATCGGGATCGAATCGGCCGAGGCACTGTAGAGCCCGGTGACCATGTCGGTGCCGGCCGGGCCCGACGTGCCGATGCAGACGCCAATGTTACCGGCTTTGGTACGGGTGTAGCCCTCAGCCATGTGCGAGGCACCTTCAACGTGGCGCGCGAGGACATGATCGATGCCACCCACTTTCTGTAGGGCGGAATACAGCGGGTTGATCGCGGCACCCGGAATACCGAAGGCGGTGTCCACGCCTTCACGGCGCATCACCAGAACGGCGGCTTCGATTGCTCTCATTTTGCTCATGGTTTTGTGCCTCTTACGTTTTGTAATTGTATACAAGTGGCTTTTCGGCGAGTTTATTCATGGCGAATGGTGCAGGTCAATCCTTTTCCTCTGGTGCCTGTCCCATTCGTCAGAAGGCCGATAATCCTATGGCTTTTTGTCCTGTCTAGGATTTTACGAGAATTATTGTATACAAAAATAAATTCAATTGTGCTCTATTTGTTGTGTGAGGGTTTGCCGAAGGTGAAACCCAGAAGGCTTTCCAACAACAGAAGAAGGACAGCATCCATGAGCGCTCTAACCTTGAATGTCGCCGTCAACCTGGCGGGGCAGGCCCTTGTCGCGGGCCGTGAAATCAACGCTGCACCCCTGACCGTCGCGGTCCTCGACAGCGGCGGGCACCTGATTGCCCTGCAGCGCGAGGACGGCGCCAGCCTGCTCCGGCCGCAGATCGCCATCGGCAAGGCCTGGGGCGCCATCGCCCTGGGCAAAGGCTCACGCCTGCTGGCCCAGGACGCCCAACAACGCCCGGCCTTCATCGCTGCATTGAACAGCCTGGGGCAGGGCAGCGTCGTGCCGGTTCCGGGTGGGGTGTTGATCAAGGATCAGGCGGGGCTGGTGTTGGGTGCGGTTGGGATCAGCGGCGATCTATCGGATGTCGATGAGCAGGTGGCTGTCAGGGCTGTGGAGGCTGTGGGGTTATGGGCGGATGCGGGGGGGGTTGCTTGATTCTGTATTGACTGACCTATCGCTATCGCGAGCAGGCTCGCTCCCACAGGTTTCGATGGGTGGATACAAAATGTGTGAACACCGCAAATCCCCTGTGGGAGCGAGCCTGCTCGCGATGACAATTTTGTAGACACATCCTGCTATGGTCTGGCCCCACATTCAGGTATTTGAAGGTCTAGCCTTGTCCGGAGTTCGATAACAAAGGGGCACGGAATGCCTGATCTACCTGCTTCGCGCCGACTACGCATTGGCCGCTGTACTGAGTCCAGCCGGATCTACCTATTAACCACCAACACCTCCGACCGAATGCCGATCTTCAGCGATTTTGGTCTGGGGAGATTGGTTGTCGAGCAGTTTCGAAAAGCCGAGGATCTGGGCCTCGCCAACTCATTGGCATGGGTCGTCATGCCGGATCACTTCCATTGGTTGATCGAATTACGCAAGGGGTCGTTAGATGGCTTGATGCAACGAACAAAATCATTGAGTACCAAGTCAGTGAACCTGCGTCTTGATCGTAAACTCTGCCTTTGGCAGCCAGGTTTTCATGACCGGGCACTGCGGCGGGAAGATGACTTGGTCAAGCTCGCGCGGTATGTCGTGGCCAACCCATTGCGGGCCGGATTGGTCAAGCGGTTTGGCGATTATCCGCTGTGGGATGCGATCTGGGTCTGATTTGGAATTGAGTCGCCTCCATCGCGAGCAGGCTCGCTCCCACAAGGAAAGCAGTCATACAGCCAGACCCTGTGGGAGCGAGCCTGCTCGCGATAAAGGCGACTCGATGCTAAGCCTGGCGATCCAACTCACACCCTTTCAACACCAACCGGATAATCGTCTGCGCCGCTGCTTCATAATCGGCTTCATCCAGCTTTGCCTTGCCGGTGACGGCGGTGATCTGCCAGTCGAAATCGGCATAGGTCTGGGTGGCGGCCCAGATGCTGAACATCAGGTGGTTGGGGTCGATGGGAGCGATCTGGCCTCGGTCGATCCAGGTCTGGATACAGTCGATGTTGTGCCGGGCCTGGGCGTTGAGTTGTTCCACCAGGTCGGGGCTCAGGTGGGGGGCGCCGTGCATGATCTCGCTGGCGAAGACCTTCGAGGCGAAGGGCAGGTCGCGGGAAATGCGGATCTTGGAACGGATGTAATGGCTCAGCACCTCGCCGGGCAAGCCGTCGGCGTTGAACGGGGTCGAGGCCTGGAGGATCGGCTCGATAATGCTTTCCAGGACCTCGCGGTAGAGGTTTTCCTTGGATTTGAAGTAGTAGTAGACGTTGGGTTTGGGCAGGCCCGCCTTGGCCGCGATGTCGCTGGTCTTGGTCGCTGCGAAGCCCTTGTCGGCAAATTCTTCGCTGGCGGCACGCAGGATGAGTTCTTTGTTGCGCTCGCGGATAGTGCTCATAAACCCAGGGGTTCCTTGCCTGTTCTGGCGGTGGCGCATGGTAGCACCGGCCTCGCGCGACGCTCAAGAATGCCCCGTGGCACGGCGGCTCGCGGTATGCTGCGCGGCATTATTATTCAAGGAGTCCCACCATGGCCGGAAGCAGTTTGCTGGTGTTGATCGACGACATCGCCACCGTGCTCGACGATGTTGCGCTGATGACCAAGATGGCCGCGAAGAAAACCGCCGGCGTGCTCGGCGACGATCTGGCGCTCAACGCCCAGCAGGTGTCCGGCGTGCGGGCCGAGCGAGAGCTGCCGGTGGTTTGGGCCGTGGCGAAGGGCTCTTTTATCAACAAGCTGATCCTGGTGCCGTCGGCCCTGGCTATCAGTGCCTTCGTGCCGTGGCTGGTGACGCCGCTGTTGATGGTGGGTGGCGCCTACCTGTGTTTCGAGGGATTCGAAAAACTCGCCCACAAGTTCCTCCACAGTCCGGCCGAAGACCAGGCCGAGCATGCGCAGTTGGTCGAGGCCGTGGCCGATCCGGCAGTGGACCTGGTGGCTTTTGAGAAGGACAAGATCAAGGGCGCGGTACGTACCGATTTCATCCTGTCGGCGGAGATCATCGCCATCACCCTCGGCACTGTCGCCGATGCACCGTTGACCCAACAGGTGATCGTGCTGTCGGGCATCGCTGTGGTCATGACCGTCGGTGTCTACGGTCTGGTGGCCGGGATCGTCAAGCTCGATGACCTGGGGCTGTGGCTGACACAGAAACCGGGACAGGTTGCCAGAAGCATCGGTGGGGCCATCCTGCGTGCTGCCCCTTACATGATGAAAGGCCTGTCCGTGATCGGTACGGCAGCGATGTTTCTGGTGGGCGGCGGCATCCTCACCCATGGCGTGCCGGTGGTGCATCACTGGATCGAGGCCGCGGCGGCGAGTGCCGGCGGGGCCGGGTTCATCGTGCCGATATTGCTCAATGCGGTGGCGGGGATCGTGGCCGGGGCGGTGGTGCTGGCCGGGGTGATGGTGGTGGGCAAGGTCTGGAAGGCGCTGAAAGGCTGAACCTGACAACCCGGAACCCCTGTGGGAGCGAGCCTGCTCGCGATAGCGCTCTGTCAGGCAACATAAATGTTGAATGTCAGGCCCTCATCGCGAGCAGGCTCGCTCCCACAGGGGATCTCACTTGGCCGACTGTTACTCGGCAATCTGCAACTTGCGCGACTCCGTGTACACGTAGCGCACCTTTTCATACTCGAACGGCGAGTTCAGTTGGCCATAGCGGAAGGTGGTCTGGTAGCGCTTGTCCACGCCGCGCAGGAGCAGCAGTTCCGGGTGGTTGGCACTGACTTCCGAGACGTTCAGGAAGTTGATCTCCGACTCGGCCGTGTAGTCCACCAGCAACCCTGAGGTATCCCGCAGGTTGGAAGGACCGAAGATCGGCAGCACGAAATAGGCACCGGCGGGTACGCCATAGAAGCCCAGGGTCTGGCCGAAGTCTTCGCTCTGGCGCGGCAGGCCCATGGCGGTGGCGGGATCCCACAGGCCGGCGACGCCGATCGTGGTGTTGAGCAGCAGCCGCGCCGTGGTCTCCATCGAGCGCTTGCCCTTGAATTGCAGCAGGCTGTTCATCAGGTTCGGTACATCGCCCAGGTTATTGAAGAAGTTGCTGACGCCGGTGCGCACGAAACTCGGGGTGACGTAGCGGTAGCCATCGACCACGGGCAGGAACACCCATTGGTCGAAACGGTAATTGAAGTGATAGACGCGACGGTTCCAGGACTCGAGTGGGTCATAGACATTCAGCGCGTTGAGGGTCGAGCGCTCGAATTCGCGTTGGTCCAGGCCCGGATTGAACTTGAGTTTGGCCAGCGGCTCCTTGAAACCGTCGGGGTCCACGGTGGCCTGGTCATCGGCGTGAACCACGCCCGCACCCATTAACGCCGCGATAAGCAGGAGGTATTTAGCCACGGAAGAACTCCAGCATGGCGTCGCTGTTGACGCGGTAATTGAGGTTGCCGCAGTGGCCGCCCAGTGGATACACCGTCAGGCGGTCGCCAAAGGTCTTGCGCAGGAAGCCCAGGTCGCCGGGGCCGAGGATGACGTCGTCGGCGTTGTGCATCACGGCAATCTTCGAGCTTTCATGCAGGTAATCCTTCAGGGCGTAGAGACTGACCTGGTCGACCAGTTGCAGCAGGCTGCCGCCGTCGGTCCGCGCGCGCCACATCGGGATCACTTGTTCAGTCAGGTAGCAGTCGAAATCGCATTGCAGCGCACGCTTGAGAAATGGCGTCAGGCTGGTGCTTTCGGTGATCGGGAACTTGGGCGGGGTGATCAGGCCGCGACGGTTGATCAGGTCTGAGGTGAATGCGATGTCGGCTGCCGAGAACCGGAATGACGTGCCGATCAGCATCGCCATCTGCTCGTTGCTCAGGTGTTGCTTGGACTGCTGGAAGTCATAAAGGAGGGCATCGTTGAGGTCGATGTAGCCTTTTTGCTGAAAGTAGCGGGTCAGCTTGTTCAGCACCAGCTCATAGAAAGTCGTGGTGTTGTTGATGCCCTTGACCTGGGTCTGGACCAGTTTGTCCAGGTTGGTGACCGAGGTGTAGAGGTTGACCGGCGGGTTCAGCAACAGGACTTTCTTGAAGTTGAAGCTGCGGCGGGTTTCGTCCAGGTGCGCGACGAAGGCGGCATCCAGCGCGCCAAGGCTGTAGCCGGTGAGGTAGTACTCGGTCACCGGCAGCTTCGGGTTCTGCGCGCGCACCGCTTGCATGACCCGGTACATGTCTTCGGCGTCTTCCTTGGTGATGCCCGGCGTGGCGAAGCGCGAGGCGGCGCTCATGAAGTCGAAACTGGTGGGCGATGACAACTGCACCACGTGGTAGCCGGCCTTGTAATAGAGCCGCTTGAGGTATTCGTTGAGGCTGCTGTCGTACCGTGCACCGGTACCGGCGATCAGGAAGATCAGCGGGGCCGGCTTGTCCTGGGTGGCCATGCGGTAGGTAAGGCTTTTCACCGGCCAGAAGTTGTCCGGCAGAATGAACTCGCGTTCCGGGCGAAGGGTGACGCTGTGGTCCGCCTGGTTGATGTCCTCGATCAAGGGCAGCTCGGGTCGCAGGTCAGGCGGGGTGGTCGCGATGGTTGCCTCGAACGGGTTGGTCAAGGGGTAGCCATAGCTGGCGGCGTCGATATCCACCGCCAGCACGGACGCACTCAGGATAAGGCCGCCGATGAGGGCAGCGAAGCGCAAGGAACGGAGCATGACTGGATCCCTTAGAGGATGGTGCCGAATGAGGTTCGCAGGCTATGACCACTGAAGCGAAACCAAGTGCCATGATCGACACGAAACAGGTTTGAGCAAGGGACAATGGCAACGGGACGATACACGGTGTGGGCGGTTAATGGCTAGTTGCCTACACTTGTCGTGGATGGCGTTCTGATGTCGCTCCTCGCTGTTTCGATGTCGCTGACAGATCAGGTTCCAGATCGGCGCGGGTTGATGATCGTTACATCAGCACTCCACTGATGTTCGAATCGGTTTGGCAGGCGAGCGTGATGGGGGCGCTGAGCACCATAACAAATACGTTGACGTCGCTCGGCATCCGTCGGGCGCAGCACTTTCGGGGAAGTACACGATGAAGATGCGACGACTCATGGGCGCAGGTGCCGCACTGGTACTGGCGATCAGCTCCACACTGGCCAGCGCCGAAACCAAAACCGTGAGCATCGGCTATGTTGACGGCTGGTCCGACAGCGTCGCGACCACTCACGTGGCGGCGGAAGTCATCAAGAAGAAGCTCGGTTATGACGTGAAGCTGCAAGCGGTGGCGACCGGGATCATGTGGCAGGGCGTGGCCACCGGCAAGCTCGATGCAATGCTCTCGGCCTGGCTGCCGGTAACTCACGGCGATTATTGGGCGAAGAACAAGGATCAGGTGGTCGATTACGGCCCGAACTTCAAAGATGCAAAAATCGGCCTGATCGTGCCCGAGTACGTCAAGGCTCAGTCCGTGGCTGATCTCAAAACCGATGAAAGCTTCAAGAATCGCATTGTTGGCATCGACGCAGGTTCAGGTGTGATGCTCAAGACTGAGCAGGCGATCAAGGACTACGACCTGACCGGTTATCAACTCAAGGCCAGTTCCGGCGCCGGCATGATTGCCGAGCTGACCCGTGCCGAGAAAAAGAACGAATCCATCGCCGTTACCGGTTGGGTGCCGCACTGGATGTTCGCCAAGTGGAAACTGCGCTTCCTGGAAGACCCGAAAGGCGTCTACGGCGCGGCTGAAACCGTGAACAGCATCGGCAGCAAGGAATTGGCGACCAAAGCGCCGGAAGTCGCTGAGTTCCTGAAGAAATTCCAATGGTCCTCGAAAGACGAGATCGGCGAAGTCATGCTGGCTATCCAAGAGGGCGCCAAGCCTGAAGCTGCTGCCGAAGACTGGGTCGCCAAGCACCCTGACCGCGTGAAGGAGTGGACTGGCAAGTAATCTGCCTGATCCGGTAATCCCGAAAGCCGCATGACGTCGTGTCATGCGGTTTTTTTTTTGATACGCAATACTCGAATCCTCCACACATACCTGTGGGAGCAAGGCTTGCCCGCGATGCAGGCGCCTCGGTTGGTCTTGATGCCGGAGCGATGCTGTCGCGGGCAAGCCTTGCTCCCACAGAGGCTCGCTCCCACAAGGGAGAGGTGGTGGAGACAGTTTTTGCTGAAAACTGGCAAAACCGTCATGTCGTTCTAATACTAAGGTCGTCTGGAACCTCGCCTTGAGCCGCATAGAGTAGAGTCGTTCCATCTTAAATTGTGCTGCGAGGATAAAAACAATGAACGACAGCATTTACCTCTCGATTCAAAACAGCCCGCGCTTCAAGGAGCTGGTGAGAAAAAGAGAAAGGTTCGCCTGGATTCTTTCGGCGATCATGCTAGGGCTGTACTCCGGATTCATTCTTCTGATCGCCTACGGGCCGCACATTCTCGGGGCCAAGATCACGCCCGAGTCGACGATGACCTGGGGTATCCCCATTGGTGTCGGCCTGATTGTCTCGGCGTTCATCCTGACCGCCATCTATGTGCGACGCGCCAATGGCGAGTTCGATGAGCTGAACAATGCGATTCTCAAGGAGGCTCAACAATGATCCGGCGTCTATTGGCTCTATTGAGCATCGCAGCGTTCGCCCCGGGTGCCTGGGCGGCTGAGGCCCTGACCGGGGCTGTGGAGAAACAACCCCTCAACGTCTCCGCCATTATCATGTTCGTGGGATTTGTCGGCTTGACCCTGTGCATCACCTACTGGGCGTCCAAGCGGAGCAAGTCGGCCAGTGACTACTATGCGGCGGGTGGACGGATCACCGGCTTCCAGAACGGCCTGGCCATTGCCGGTGACTACATGTCGGCGGCGTCCTTCCTGGGTATTTCCGCGCTGGTGTTCGCTTCCGGCTACGACGGCCTGATCTACTCCATCGGTTTCCTGGTGGGCTGGCCGATCATTCTGTTCCTGATCGCCGAGCGCCTGCGTAACCTGGGTAAATACACCTTTGCCGACGTGGCGTCCTATCGCCTTGGGCAAAAGCAGATCCGTACCTTGTCCGCCAGTGGTTCGCTGGTGGTGGTAGCGTTCTACCTGATCGCGCAGATGGTCGGCGCCGGCAAGCTGATCCAGTTGCTGTTTGGCCTGGACTACCACGTTGCGGTGGTGCTGGTGGGTATCCTGATGTGCCTCTATGTGCTGTTCGGTGGCATGCTGGCGACCACCTGGGTACAGATCATCAAGGCAGTGCTGTTGCTGTCGGGTGCTACGTTCATGGCGTTGATGGTCATGAAGCACGTCAACTTCGACTTCAACATGCTGTTTGCAGAAGCGGTCAAGGTTCACCCGAAAGGCGAGGCGATCATGAGCCCCGGCGGTCTGGTGAAGGATCCGGTCTCGGCCTTCTCCCTGGGCCTGGCGCTGATGTTCGGTACCGCTGGCCTGCCACACATCCTGATGCGCTTCTTCACTGTGAGTGACGCCAAGGAAGCTCGCAAGAGCGTGCTGTATGCCACTGGCTTCATCGGTTACTTCTACATCCTGACCTTTATCATCGGCTTCGGCGCGATCTTGCTGGTCAGCACCAACCCGGCCTTCAAGGACGCGGCAGGTGCCTTGCTGGGCGGTAACAACATGGCGGCGGTGCATCTGGCCAACGCCGTCGGCGGCAGTGTCTTCCTGGGCTTCATCTCGGCCGTGGCGTTTGCCACCATCCTGGCGGTTGTGGCAGGCCTGACCCTGGCTGGTGCTTCGGCGGTATCCCATGACCTGTATGCCAGTGTGATCAAGAAAGGCAAGGCCAACGAGAAGGACGAGATCCGTGTCTCGAAGATCACCACCATCGCTCTGGCGGTGCTGGCGATCGGCCTGGGCATCCTGTTCGAGAAGCAGAATATCGCGTTCATGGTGGGCCTGGCGTTCTCCATCGCGGCGAGCTGCAACTTCCCGGTGCTGCTGCTTTCGATGTACTGGAAGAAACTGACCACCCGCGGCGCCATGATTGGTGGCTGGCTGGGCCTGGTCAGCGCCGTGGGCCTGATGATCCTCGGCCCAACCATCTGGGTACAGATCATGGGTCACGAGAAGCCGATCTACCCGTATGAGTATCCTGCGTTGTTCTCGATGGCCATTGCCTTCGTCGGTATCTGGTTCTTCTCCATCACCGACAAGTCGGCTGAAGCCGAGAGCGAGCGGGCGCTGTTCTTCCCGCAGTTCGTGCGTTCGCAGACTGGCCTGGGGGCGAGTGGGGCGGTTAATCACTGAGGCGATAAGTAGCAAGCGTCGCGTTTGAAGAAATACCCCGGTCGAGAGGCTGGGGTATTTTTTTGTGCCCGGGAGAAAGGGGAATCAGGTCTGGCGTCATCGCGAGCAGGCTCGCTCCCACAGGTGACCGCATTCCAATGTGTGCGAGCCCTGCTCGCGATGACGGCGGCATAAACACCATCGATGCAAGCTGATCCACTGCTTTCGCGAGCAAGCCCGCTCCCACAGTAGTGCCTGGTGTCTGTTGGCTTTGCGTCTGGCACAGATCCCCTGTGTGCGAGCCTGCTCACGATGGCGTCAAAATGGTCACTACAGGGGGAGGGGGGCAAACAAAACGGCCCCCGCTCTTATATAAGATGCGGGGGCCGTTCCGGTGCGGCTTGAGGCGTTATGGCAAGGACTTACTTGCGATCTTCCAGTTTGGTGATGTCACGCGACTCGTAGCCGGTGTACAACTGGCGTGGGCGGCCGATCTTGTACGGGCTGGAGAGCATTTCCTTCCAGTGGGAGATCCAGCCGACGGTCCGCGCCAGGGCGAAGATCACGGTGAACATGCTGGTTGGAATGCCGATCGCCTTGAGGATGATCCCCGAGTAGAAGTCGACGTTCGGGTACAGGGAGCGTTCGATGAAGTACGGATCGGTAAGGGCGATCTCTTCCAGGCGCATGGCCAGTTCGAGTTGCGGATCGTTCTTGATCCCCAGTTCCTTGAGCACTTCGTCGCAGGTCTGCTTCATGACGGTGGCGCGCGGGTCGCGGTTCTTGTAGACCCGGTGACCGAAGCCCATCAGCTTGAACGGATCGTTCTTGTCCTTGGCCTTGGCGATGAACTTGTCGATGTTCGAGACATCACCGATTTCATCGAGCATGGTCAGTACCGCTTCGTTGGCACCGCCGTGGGCCGGGCCCCAGAGTGCCGCGATACCGGCAGCGATGCAGGCGAACGGGTTGGCACCCGACGAGCCGGCCAGGCGCACGGTGGACGTGGAGGCGTTCTGCTCGTGGTCGGCATGGAGGATGAAGATCCGGTCCATGGCCTTGGCGAGCACCGGGCTGATCGGTTTGATCTCGCACGGGGTGTTGAACATCATGTGCAGGAAGTTTTCCGCGTACGACAGGTCGTTGCGCGGGTACATCATGGGCTGGCCCATGGAGTACTTGTAGACCATCGCCGCGAGGGTCGGCATCTTCGCCACCAGGCGGATCGCGGAGATTTCGCGATGCTGGGGGTTATTGATGTCCAGGGAGTCGTGGTAGAAGGCCGAGAGGGCGCCGACAACGCCGCACATGACGGCCATCGGGTGGGCGTCGCGACGGAAGCCGTTGAAGAAGGACTTCAACTGCTCGTGAACCATGGTGTGGTTTTTCACGGTGCTGACGAACTGGGCCTTTTGTTCTGCGGTCGGGAGCTCGCCGTTGAGCAGCAGGTAGCAGGTTTCCAGGTAGTCCGATTTTTCAGCCAGTTGCTCGATCGGGTAGCCGCGGTGCAGCAGGATGCCGTTGTCGCCGTCGATATAGGTGATCTTCGACTCGCACGAGGCGGTCGACATGAACCCTGGATCGAAGGTGAAGCGGCCCGTGGCCGTCAGGCCGCGAACGTCGATTACATCGGGACCAACGGTGCCGGTTAAAATGGGCAGCTCGACGGGGGCTGCGCCCTCGATGATCAACTGCGCTTTTTTGTCAGCCATGTGGCCTCCTATTAATGCTTGGAATCATCAGACAGACCCCCCACGCAGGGCCCGCACCACTATAGTGAGATAAATCCGAATGTCAATTTGCCTAAAGTCTTGCTCCAGAAGGCTTTAACCGGACTTTTTCGTCGAAATTGCCTGCCGTTTACGCCTTTTGCCGCTGTTGTGCAATGCGCCATCAGTGGAAGGTGAACGCGTTGTCATTAGTAACCTAACTGTCTATACTCGGCAGCCGACCGCCAGGGGCTTTTGGGCCAGCTTTGCTGGGGGTCGTCACTCCCTGGGTGGTGAGTACCTGACCAGTGCGCGCCGCAACAACTTTGCCCTGATTCTTAGGGGCTCTTCAGTGTGAAAAAAGCCGTGAAAAGCCAACGACCTGTAAACCTAGACCTAAGGACCATCAAACTCCCAGTCACTGCTTACACGTCCATTCTTCACCGTATCTCCGGTGTCATCCTCTTTGTCAGCCTGGCCATCATGCTCTACGCATTGGACAAGTCGCTCGACTCGGAAGAAGGCTTCGGTCAGGTGAAGGCGTGTCTGACCAGTCCGCTAGCCAAGCTAGTGATTTGGGGCATCCTGTCCGCCTTGCTGTATCACCTGGTTGCCGGTGTGCGCCACTTGATCATGGACATGGGCATCGGTGAAACGCTGGAAGGCGGCAAGCTGGGCTCGAAAATCGTTATCGCCGTTTCCGTGGTGGTAATCGTTCTGGCAGGAGTCTGGATATGGTAACCAACGTCACGAACCTCTCGCGTTCGGGCCTCTATGACTGGATGGCGCAGCGCGTGTCCGCGGTCGTTCTCGCGGCTTATTTCATTTTCCTGATCGGATATGTCGTCGCCCACCCCGGCCTTGGCTATGCCCAATGGCATGAACTGTTTGCAAACAACTGGATGCGTATCTTCAGTCTGCTGGCCCTCGTCGCACTGGGCGCTCACGCCTGGGTCGGCATGTGGACCATTGCCACCGACTACCTGACGCAGATGGCGTTCGGCAAGTCGGCGACTGCCGTACGTTTCCTCTTCCAGGCAGTATGCGGCGTTGCGATGTTCGCTTACTTCGTCTGGGGTGTGCAGATTCTCTGGGGTATCTGATCCATGGCTAACATTCCAACGATTTCTTTCGACGCCATCATTGTTGGCGGCGGCGGTGCCGGCATGCGCGCAGCGCTGCAACTGGCCCAGGGCGGTCACAAGACTGCCGTGATCACCAAGGTCTTCCCGACCCGTTCGCACACTGTTTCCGCCCAGGGCGGCATCACCTGCGCCATCGCTTCGGCCGACCCGAACGATGACTGGCGCTGGCACATGTACGATACCGTCAAGGGTTCCGACTACATCGGTGACCAGGACGCTATCGAATATATGTGTCAGGAAGGCCCGGCCGCGGTGTTCGAGCTGGACCACATGGGCCTGCCGTTCTCCCGTACCGAAACCGGCCGTATCTACCAGCGTCCGTTCGGCGGCCAGTCCAAGGACTACGGCAAGGGCGGTCAGGCTGCACGTACCTGCGCGGCATCCGACCGTACCGGTCACGCGCTGCTGCACACCCTGTACCAGGGCAACCTGAAGGCCGGTACCACGTTCCTGAACGAGTACTACGCCGTAGACCTGGTGAAGAACCAGGACGGCGCCTTCGTCGGCGTGATCGCGATCTGCATCGAAACCGGCGAAACCACCTACATCCGCTCGAAAGCCACCGTACTGGCGACCGGCGGTGCAGGCCGTATCTATGCCTCCACCACCAACGCCCTGATCAACACCGGTGACGGCGTCGGCATGGCCCTGCGTGCTGGCGTGCCGGTACAAGACATCGAAATGTGGCAGTTCCACCCGACCGGCATCGCCGGCGCCGGTGTACTGGTCACCGAAGGTTGCCGCGGTGAAGGCGGTTACTTGATCAACAAGCACGGCGAGCGTTTCATGGAACGTTATGCTCCGAACGCCAAGGACCTTGCCGGTCGTGACGTCGTGGCCCGTTCGATGGTCAAGGAAATCATCGCCGGTAACGGCTGTGGCCCGAATGGCGACCACGTGATGCTCAAGCTCGACCACCTGGGCGAGGAAGTGTTGCACAGCCGCCTGCCAGGCATCTGCGAACTGTCGAAGACATTCGCTCACGTCGACCCGGTCGTCGCGCCGGTTCCAGTGGTTCCAACCTGCCACTATATGATGGGCGGCGTTCCGACCAACATCCATGGCCAGGCAATCACCCAGAACGCCGAAGGCGTGGACGAAATCATCCCTGGCCTGTTCGCAGTGGGTGAAGTGGCGTGTGTATCGGTTCACGGTGCCAACCGTCTGGGCGGCAACTCGCTGCTCGACCTGGTGGTCTTCGGTCGTGCCGCTGGCCTGCACCTGGAGAAGGCGCTGAGCGATGGCATCGAATACGACGACGCTACCGAAGCCGACATCAATGCGGCCTTGTCGCGCCTGAACGCCCTGAACAACCGTACCGATGGCGAAGACGTGGCCACCCTGCGTCGCGAGCTGCAAAGCTGCATGCAGAACTACTTCGGTGTGTTCCGTACCGGCGAATACATGCAGAAGGGTATTGCCCAGCTGGCAGAACTGCGTGAACGAATTGCCAATGTGAAGATCAACGATAAGTCACAGGCGTTCAACACCGCTCGTATCGAAGCGCTGGAACTGCAGAACCTGCTGGAAGTGGCCGAAGCCACCGCCATCGCCGCAGAAGTGCGTAAAGAGTCCCGTGGTGCCCACGCCCGCGAAGACTATGAAGACCGTGACGACGAAAACTGGCTGTGCCACACGCTGTACTTCCCGGGTGAAAAACGCGTCGCCAAGCGTGCCGTGAACTTCTCGCCGAAGACTGTTCCGACTTTCGAACCTAAAGTCCGGACTTATTAAGGGTGACCGCCATGTTGCAAGTCAGTGTTTATCGCTACAACCCTGATCAGGACGCCGCGCCGTTCATGCAGGATTTCCAGGTCGATACCGGTGGTAAAGACCTGATGGTGCTGGACGTGCTGGCCCTGATCAAAGAGCAGGACGAAGGTTTCTCCTATCGTCGCTCCTGCCGCGAGGGCGTTTGCGGCTCCGACGGCATGAACATCAACGGCAAGAACGGCCTGGCCTGCATCACGCCACTGTCGGCCGTTGTCAAAGGCAACAAGCTGATCGTTCGTCCGCTACCAGGTTTGCCGGTTATTCGTGACCTGGTCGTCGATATGAGCATCTTCTACAAGCAATACGAGAAGGTGAAGCCATTCCTGCAGAACGACACGCCGGCTCCGGCCATCGAGCGTCTGCAGTCCCCGGAAGAGCGTGAGAAGCTCGACGGTCTGTACGAGTGCATCCTGTGCGCTTGCTGCTCGACCTCGTGCCCATCCTTCTGGTGGAACCCGGACAAGTTCCTGGGCCCGGCCGCCCTGCTGCAAGCGTACCGCTTCCTGGCAGACAGCCGTGATACCAAGACGTCCGAGCGTCTGGCCGCACTGGATGACCCGTTCAGCGTATTCCGCTGCCGCGGGATCATGAACTGCGTCAACGTCTGCCCGAAAGGCCTGAACCCGACTAAGGCCATCGGTCACGTACGTAACATGCTGCTGCAAAGCGGCGTGTGATTCAGCTGCTGTACCCGTAGAACCGCTGTACCCGTAGAGGCTAAGGCGCGGGCTTCAACCCGCGTCGTAGCATAACCAGAACAGCCGCTTACAAAGCGGCGGTTCTTATTTTGAAGAAATGAGACAAGCAGGGGCATCCGGGCTGGTACCCGGACTATCAGCGTGATCCTAAGTGGCTTGTTTTAGTCGCTGCACTCGGACTTCTGCAAGTTTGCTCGGTGTTTTCGCCGATGGTGTTCCCCTAATCGAGGGTGACCAAGCATGCAAGAAAGCGTGATGCAGCGCATGTGGAACAGTGCCCACCTCTCCGGTGGTAACGCTGCCTATGTGGAAGAGCTCTACGAGCTCTACCTGCACGACCCTAACGCTGTGCCAGAAGAATGGCGCACCTATTTTCAGAAGTTGCCGGCTGACGGTAACTCTGCCACTGATGTTTCGCACTCGACGATTCGCGATCATTTCGTGCTGCTGGCAAAGAACCAGCGCCGCGCTCAACCGGTCTCCGCCGGCAGCGTGAGCAGCGAACACGAGAAGAAGCAAGTTGAAGTACTGCGACTGATCCAGGCCTACAGGATGCGAGGCCACCAGGCAGCCCAGCTGGACCCGCTGGGGCTGTGGCAGCGTCCTGCACCTGCAGACCTGTCGATCACTCACTACGGCTTGACCAATGCCGATCTTGATACGACCTTCCGTGCCGGCGACCTGTTTATCGGCAAAGAGGAAGCGAGCCTACGTGAAATTCACGAAGCGTTGCAGCAGACATATTGCCGCACCATTGGCGCTGAGTTCACGCACATCACCGATTCCGAGCAACGCCAGTGGTTCCAGCAGCGTCTGGAAAGCGTTCGTGGCCGTCCGACGTACTCCGCCGACATCAAGAGCCACCTGCTCGAGCGCGTCACTGCCGGTGAAGGCCTGGAAAAATACCTGGGCACCAAGTACCCGGGCACCAAGCGTTTCGGCCTGGAAGGCGGCGAGAGCCTGATTCCGATGCTGGACGAGCTGATCCAGCGTTCCGGTTCGTACGGCACCAAGGAAGTGGTCATCGGCATGGCCCACCGTGGTCGTCTCAACGTGCTGGTCAACACCTTCGGCAAGAACCCGCGCGAGCTGTTCGACGAGTTCGAAGGCAAGAAGAAGGTCGAGCTGGGTTCCGGTGACGTTAAATACCACCAGGGCTTCTCGTCCAACGTGATGACCACCGGTGGCGAAGTCCACCTGGCCATGGCGTTCAACCCGTCCCACCTGGAAATCGTTTCCCCGGTAGTCGAAGGTTCGGTTCGCGCCCGTCAGGATCGTCGCAACGACCCGACCGGCGAGAAGGTACTGCCGATCTCCATCCACGGTGACGCGGCATTCGCCGGTCAGGGCGTGGTCATGGAAACCTTCCAGATGTCCCAGACCCGCGGTTTCAAGACCGGCGGTACGGTGCACATCGTCATCAACAACCAGGTTGGTTTCACCATCAGCAACCCGTTGGACTCGCGCTCCACCGAGTACGCGACCGACGTGGCGAAGATGATCCAGGCGCCGATCCTCCATGTGAATGGTGATGATCCGGAAGCCGTGCTGTTCGTGACCCAGCTGGCCATCGACTACCGCATGCAGTACAAGCGTGACGTGGTGATCGACCTGGTCTGCTACCGTCGTCGCGGCCACAACGAAGCCGACGAGCCAAGTGGCACCCAGCCTCTGATGTACCAGCAGATCGCCAAGCAGCGCACTACCCGTGAGCTGTATGCCGAGCGCCTGACCCAGAGCGGCGTGCTGAATGCCGAGCGCGTCCAGGAAAAAGTCGATGAATATCGCAACGCCCTGGACAATGGCCTGCACGTTGTAAAAAGCCTGGTCAAAGAGCCGAACAAAGAGCTGTTCGTGGACTGGCGTCCATACCTGGGCCACGCCTGGACCGCTCGTCACGACACGCGTTTCGACCTCAAGACCCTTCAGGAACTGTCCGCCAAGCTGCTGGAAATTCCGGAAGGCTTCGTGGTCCAGCGCCAGGTCGCGAAGATCTACGAAGACCGTCAGAAGATGCAAGCCGGCGGCCTGCCGATCAACTGGGGTTACGCCGAAACCATGGCGTACGCGACCCTGGCGTTCGAAGGTCACCCGATCCGCATCACCGGCCAGGACGTAGGCCGCGGCACTTTCTCGCACCGCCACGCGGCGCTGCACAACCAGAAAGACGCCAGCACCTACATCCCGCTGCAACACCTGTACAAAGGCCAGCCACGTTTCGACCTGTACGATTCGCTGCTGTCCGAGGAAGCCGTCCTGGCGTTCGAATATGGCTACTCCACCACCGAGCCGAATGCGCTGGTGATCTGGGAAGCCCAGTTCGGCGACTTCGCCAACGGTGCCCAGGTGGTGGTCGACCAGTTCATCACCAGCGGCGAGCACAAGTGGGGTCGTCTGTGCGGCCTGACCATGCTGCTGCCACACGGTTATGAAGGGCAGGGGCCGGAGCACTCCTCGGCACGTCTGGAGCGTTACCTGCAACTGTGCGCCGAGCACAACGTCCAGGTCTGCGTACCGACGACCCCGGCTCAGATCTACCACCTGCTGCGTCGTCAGGTCATCCGTCCGCTGCGCAAGCCGCTGATCGTGCTGACGCCGAAGTCGTTGCTGCGCCACAAGCTGGCGATCTCCACGCTCGAGGACCTGGCCGAAGGCTCGTTCCAGACCGTCATTTCCGAGATCGATACGCTGGATGCGGCCAAGGTGACTCGCTTGATCCTGTGCAGCGGCAAGGTCTACTACGACCTGTTGGAAAAACGTCGTGCCGAAGGCCGCGAAGACATCGCCGTCGTGCGTATCGAGCAGCTTTACCCGTTCCCGGAAGAAGACCTGATGGAGGCCATCGCGCCTTACACCAACCTCACCGACGTGGTGTGGTGTCAGGAAGAACCGATGAACCAGGGCGCGTGGTACAGCAGCCAGCATCACCTGCGTCGCAGCATCGGCAACCATAACAAGGCCCTGGGCCTGGAATACGCCGGTCGTGACGCTTCTGCTGCACCTGCTTGTGGTTACGCATCGATGCACGCCGAGCAGCAGGAACAACTGCTGCAAGATGCCTTCACTGTTTAATGCCTTCGCGCACCTGAAACCGAATTTAAGGAACCACAGATAATGGCTATCGAGATCAAAGCCCCCACTTTCCCGGAATCGGTTGCCGATGGCACCGTTGCCACCTGGCACAAAAAACCGGGCGAGGCTGTCAAGCGTGACGAACTGATCGTCGACATCGAGACCGACAAGGTCGTGCTGGAAGTCCTGGCGACCGCCGACGGCGTGCTGGGCGCGATCGTCAAGAACGAAGGCGACACTGTTCTGTCCGACGAAGTGCTGGGCTCGATCGTTGAAGGTGGTGCTGCCGCTGCTGCTCCGGCCGCTGCTGCTGCACCTGCCGCTGCCCAGGCTGCCGCTCCGGTTGCCGATGGCGAAGACGATCCAGTCGCCGCACCTGCTGCGCGCAAGATCGCCGAAGAGAACGGTATCAACATCGCTTCCGTTGCCGGCACCGGCAAAGGTGGTCGTGTGACCAAGGAAGACGTGGTTGCCGCCGTGGCCGCCAAGAAAGCCGCTCCAGCTGCCGCACCTGCCAAGCCAGCCGCACCGGCCGCTTCGGCTCCGGTGTTCGCTGCCGGTGATCGCGTTGAAAAACGCGTTCCGATGACTCGCCTGCGTGCCAAGGTTGCCGAGCGTCTGGTCGAAGCCCAGTCGAACATGGCGATGCTGACCACCTTCAACGAAGTCGACATGACCGAAGTCATGGCTCTGCGTTCGAAGTACAAGGACCTGTTCGAGAAGTCCCACAACGGCGTACGCCTGGGCTTCATGTCGTTCTTCGTCAAGGCTGCCACCGAAGCGCTGAAACGCTTCCCGGCTGTCAACGCATCGATCGACGGTTCCGATATCGTCTACCATGGCTACGCCGACATTGGTGTTGCGGTTTCCAGCGATCGTGGCCTGGTGGTTCCGGTCCTGCGTAACGCCGAACTGATGAGCCTGGCCGAAATCGAAGGCGGCATCGCCACCTTCGGCAAGAAGGCCCGTGACGGCAAGCTGTCCATCGAAGAGATGACCGGCGGTACGTTCACCATCACCAACGGTGGTACATTCGGTTCGATGATGTCGACGCCGATCGTCAACCCGCCACAAGCGGCGATCCTGGGCATGCACAACATCCTGCAGCGTCCGATGGCGATCAACGGTCAGGTTGTGATTCGTCCGATGATGTACCTGGCCCTGTCCTACGATCACCGCCTGATCGACGGTAAAGAAGCCGTGACGTTCCTGGTGACCATCAAGAACCTGCTGGAAGATCCGGCTCGTCTGCTGCTGGATATCTGATATCGCCGCGAGGGCCGGTCCGTTGACCGGCCCCTTGCTGAAACAACCGGTTTCGTCCCACGGCGGTCTCCACAAGTGACCGTCCGGTTTGATTCGAGAAGGAATGACTCATGACTCAGAAATTCGACGTAGTAGTGATTGGTGCGGGCCCTGGTGGCTATGTAGCGGCCATCAAGGCTGCGCAACTGGGCCTCACTACTGCCTGCATCGAGAAGTACACCGACAAAGAGGGCAAACTGGCCCTGGGCGGTACCTGCCTGAACGTCGGTTGCATTCCATCCAAGGCGCTGCTGGACAGCTCCTGGAAGTTCCACGAAGCGCAAGACGGCTTCAAGATCCACGGTATCAGCCACTCCGGCGTGAGCATGGATGTACCCGCGATGGTCGGTCGCAAGGCCAACATCGTGAAGAACCTGACCAGCGGTGTTGCCACCCTGTTCAAGGCCAACGGCGTGACCTCGATCCAGGGCCACGGCAAGTTGCTGCTGGGCAAGAAAGTCGAAGTGACCAAGCCGGACGGCTCGGTTGAAGTGATCGAAGCCGAAAACGTCATCCTGGCTCCTGGTTCGCGTCCGATCGACATCCCGCCGGCTCCGGTCGACCAGAACGTGATCGTCGACTCCACCGGCGCCCTGGAATTCCAGTCCGTGCCTAAGCGCCTGGGCGTCATCGGTGCCGGCGTGATCGGCCTCGAGCTGGGTTCGGTATGGTCGCGCCTGGGCGCGCAAGTGACCGTACTGGAAGCCCTCGATACCTTCCTGATGGCTGCCGACACCGCAGTCTCCAAGGAAGCGCTGAAGACCCTGACCAAGCAAGGCCTGGACATCAAGCTGGGTGCACGCGTGACCGGTTCGAAAGTCAACGGCGAAGAAGTCGTGGTGACCTACACCGACGCCAATGGCGAACAGACCATCACCTTTGACAAGCTGATCGTTGCGGTTGGCCGTCGTCCGGTGACCACCGACCTGCTGGCTGCCGACAGCGGCGTGGAAATCGACGAGCGCGGTTTCCTCCAGGTTGACGATTTCTGCGCCACTACCGTACCGGGCGTCTACGCCATCGGTGACGTGGTCCGCGGCATGATGCTGGCGCACAAGGCGTCCGAGGAAGGCATCATGGTCGTCGAGCGCATCAAGGGCCACAAGGCCCAGATGAACTACGACCTGATCCCGTCGGTTATCTACACCCACCCGGAAATCGCATGGGTCGGCAAGACCGAGCAGGCCTTGAAAGCCGAGGGCGTTGAAGTTAACGTCGGCACCTTCCCGTTCGCCGCCAGTGGCCGTGCCATGGCAGCCAACGATACCGGCGGTTTCGTGAAAGTCATCGCCGATGCCAAGACGGATCGCGTATTGGGCGTTCACGTTATCGGCCCAAGCGCTGCCGAGCTGGTACAGCAAGGCGCGATCGGCATGGAATTCGGCACCAGCGCTGAAGATCTGGGCATGATGGTCTTCTCCCATCCGACCCTGTCCGAAGCCTTGCACGAAGCGGCCCTGGCCGTAAATGGCGGCGCCATCCACGTGGCCAACCGCAAGAAGCGTTAATAAATAATAAGAAACCACGGCGGTTCGGCCCGTCGTGAGCCTTGCGAGCAAGACTCACCGCGGAATGTCCGCTGGACGCAGTCTTGCGTAGCTGAACCGGGCGACCGGAAGGCTACGCAAGCAGCAGTCACAGGTGGTGCGGCACTGAAACGGTGCAGCACCGAATGCGCAGTACCTAACGAAGACGGTAATAAGCATGAATCTTCACGAGTATCAGGGTAAGCAGCTGTTCGCTGAGTACGGCCTGCCAGTATCCACAGGCTACGCGGTAGACACTCCGGAAGCGGCAGCAGAAGCTTGCGACAAAATCGGCGGCAGCGAATGGGTTGTCAAAGCCCAGGTTCACGCCGGTGGTCGCGGTAAAGCGGGCGGCGTCAAGCTGGTTCGCAGCAAAGAAGACGCCAAAGCCTTCGCACAGCAGTGGCTGGGCAAGCGTCTGGTGACTTACCAGACTGATGCCAATGGTCAGCCAGTCACCAAGATCCTGGTTGAATCGTGCACTGATATCGCTAAAGAGCTGTACCTGGGCGCTGTTGTTGACCGTTCGAGCCGTCGCATCGTGTTCATGGCTTCCACCGAAGGTGGCGTGGACATCGAGAAAATCGCTCACGATACCCCTGAGAAAATCCTCAAGGCCACCATCGATCCACTGGTTGGCGCACAGCCATTCCAGGGTCGCGAACTGGCATTCCAGTTGGGTCTGGAAGGCAAGCAGGTCACTCAATTCGCCAAGATCTTCGTAGGTCTGGCCAAGCTGTTCCAGGACCACGACCTGGCACTGCTGGAAGTGAACCCGCTGGTGATCAAGGCCGACGGCGACCTGCACTGCCTCGATGCCAAGATCAACATCGACGCCAACGCCATGTACCGTCAGCCCAAGCTGAAGACTTTCCACGATCCGTCGCAAGACGATCCGCGCGAAGCGCACGCTGCCAAGTTCGAACTGAACTACGTAGCCCTGGAAGGTAACATCGGCTGCATGGTCAACGGTGCCGGCCTGGCCATGGGTACCATGGACATCGTCAACCTGCACGGCGGCAAGCCAGCCAACTTCCTCGACGTGGGCGGTGGTGCTACCAAGGAACGCGTAACCGAAGCGTTCAAGATCATCCTGTCCGACACCAACGTCGCAGCAGTACTGGTCAACATCTTCGGCGGTATCGTTCGTTGCGACATGATTGCCGAAGGCATCATCGGCGCCGTGAAAGAAGTTGGCGTGAAAATCCCGGTTGTTGTTCGCCTCGAAGGCAACAACGCTGAGCTGGGCGCTAAAGTACTGGCAGAAAGCGGTTTGAACATCATCGCTGCTACCAGCCTGACCGACGCTGCTCAACAAGTCGTTAAAGCTGCGGAGGGCAAATAATGAGCGTCCTGATCAACAAAGACACCAAGGTTATCTGCCAGGGTATTACCGGTTCGCAAGGTAGTTTCCACACCCAGCAAGCCATCGAATACGGCACCAAGATGGTTGGCGGCGTAACGCCTGGCAAGGGCGGCACCGAGCACCTGGGCCTGCCTGTCTTCAACACCGTCAAGGACGCTGTTGCAGCCACTGGCGCCACCGCCAGCGTGATCTACGTTCCGGCTCCTTTCTGCAAGGATTCCATCCTTGAAGCGGCGTTCGGCGGCATCAAGCTGATCGTGTGCATCACCGAAGGCATCCCGACCATCGACATGCTGGAAGCCAAGGTCAAGTGCGACGAGCTGGGCATCACCCTGATCGGGCCTAACTGCCCAGGCGTGATCACTCCAGGCGAATGCAAGATCGGCATCATGCCAGGTCACATTCACTTGCCAGGCAAGGTCGGTATCGTTTCCCGTTCCGGCACCCTGACCTACGAAGCTGTGAAGCAGACCACTGACGCCGGTTTCGGTCAGTCGACTTGCGTCGGCATCGGCGGTGACCCGATCCCAGGCTCGAACTTCATCGACATCCTGAAGCTGTTCCAGGAAGACCCGAAGACCGAAGCGATCGTCATGATCGGTGAGATCGGCGGTTCGGCTGAAGAAGAAGCGGCTGCCTACATCAAGGCAAACGTGACCAAGCCGGTTGTTTCCTACATCGCAGGTGTGACTGCTCCTCCGGGCAAGCGCATGGGCCATGCTGGCGCAATCATCTCTGGCGGCAAAGGCACTGCAGACGAGAAATTCGCTGCACTGCAAGACGCAGGCGTGAAAACCGTGCGTTCGCTGGCAGACATCGGCAAGGCCCTGGCCGAGCTGACTGGCTGGGAAATGAAGAAGTAAGCTTCGGCTGACTGATTCGCTCCAGCACAAAGGCCACCTTCGGGTGGCCTTTGTCGTTTCTGGCACTTGTGTGGAAGCAAGTGTGGGAGCAAGGCTTGCCCGCGAAGCAGGCGCCTCGTTTTCGCAGGCACCGAGCCGTCTTCGTCGCGGGCAAGCCTTGCTCCCACAGATAAATCCCCTCGCCACAAGTCATCCGCTGTCCACCAGGGAGGTTATGTGGGAAAAATAGATACGTAAACGCGACACGAAAATGTCGTGTATCGGATAGTTCGCCCCGTAACAGTGCGTTTGTGATCCGAATTGGTTAGGCTAGCAGCCATTTTTGCGACCGCAGCCCACAAGGACGCGACGCGCTAAACGGGTCGATCCCATACGGATCGGCAGCATTTCCCTCTACCCATGGGGAAATCCCTCTCTAAATTCCGATTCAGCAGTGTGGTTTCCTTAATGAAAGTGTTGAAAGGCCAGGACATCCTGGCGCTTGGTTTCATGACATTTGCCCTGTTCGTCGGGGCCGGCAACATCATCTTCCCGCCTATCGTTGGTTTGCAGTCCGGACCCCATGTCTGGATGGCGGCGTTGGGTTTCCTGATCACTGCGGTAGGGCTGCCGGTGATCACCGTGGTTGCCCTGGCGAAGGTCGGCGGGGCGATGGATGCATTGAGCAGTCCCATCGGCAAGCTTGCCGGCGGTCTGCTGGCGGCGGTCTGCTACCTGGCCGTCGGTCCGCTGTTCGCCACGCCGCGTACCGCCACCGTCTCGTTCGAAGTGGGCCTGGCGCCACTGACCGGCGAAAGCCCGCTGGCGCTGTTCCTCTACAGCGCCGTGTATTTCGTGCTGGTGTTCTTCATCTCGCTCTACCCGGGTCGGCTGCTGGATACCGTTGGTCGTTTCCTCGCGCCGCTGAAGATCATCGCCCTGGCCGTGCTGGGGATCGCTGCGTTTGCCTTGCCCGCCGGCGGTATCGGCGTAGCCACACCGGAGTATGTCGCGGCGCCGTTCTCCCAGGGTTTCATCAATGGCTACCTGACCATGGATACCCTCGGTGCCCTGGTGTTCGGCATCGTCATCGTCAACGCGATCCGCTCCCGGGGCGTCGAGTCACCGGCCCTGATCACCCGCTATGCAATCATTGCCGGGTTGATTGCCGGGGTCGGCCTCGCGCTGGTCTATATCAGCCTGTTCCGCCTGGGCTCGGGCAGCCACGAAGTGGCATTGGGCGCAACCAACGGCGCTGCGGTGCTGCATGCCTACGTGCAACACACCTTCGGCAGTCTGGGCAGTGGTTTCCTTGCCGTATTGATCTCCCTGGCCTGCCTGGTGACCGCGGTGGGCCTGACCTGCGCTTGTGCCGAATACTTCAGCCGTGTCCTGCCGCTGTCCTACAAGACGCTGGTGGTGATTCTGGCGGCGTTTTCGTTGCTGGTGTCCAACCTCGGCCTGACCAAGCTGATCGCTTTCTCGATCCCGGTCCTGACCGCAATCTATCCGCCATGCATCGCCCTGGTAGCCCTGAGCTTCTGCAAGGACTTCTGGCTCGAACAGGGACGCATCGTCGGCCCGGTGATGCTGGTGTCGTTCCTGTTTGGCCTGGTCGATGCGCTCAAGGGCGCAGGGCTGGCTGACTGGATGCCGGCGCAACTGGCTCATCTGCCGCTGAGCGAGCAGGGACTGGCCTGGCTGGTGCCATCGGTCATGACCCTGGTCGTGGCCGTGGTGTGTGATCGCCTGCTGGGCAAGCGCAGCGAAGCACTGGCTTAAACCGCCACACTGTTCCCGCTTGACCGAAATGCCCCGTATCAATCGATACGGGGCATTTTTTTATGCAGCGGTGTCTTTTTCCTTGGGTTAACGTCGAAGCAGTGTCCTGCACAAATGAAGTTCTCCTGTGGGAGCGAGCCTGCTCGCGATAGCGGTAAGTCAGCCAATGAATGGATAGCTGATCAACCGCAATCGCGAGCAGGCTCGCTCCCACAGGAGGCGCAGCAACTGCTCCATGTTCTTTTTATACAAGGAATTGCATGTCATTCATCCAAGCCAACCTGATCCATCTCCTGGCCGCTGTGTGGTTCATCATCTGCTGGGGCGGCTATACCCGTTATGCCACGTGGAAGGCCCGCGATACGGCCTGCCTGGCCAGTGTGATGCACTTGTATCGTGAAGACTGGATGCGCCGCATGCTGCTGCGTGAGAACCGTATTGCCGATGCCAGTGTGATCGGTAACCTGGAGCGTAATGCGTCATTTTTTGCCTCCAGTACGTTGATCATCCTGGCTGGCATCCTGACGGTACTCGGCGCATCCGACCGTGCGGTGTCGTTACTGGCGGACCTGCCACTGGTACAGCAGGCTTCACAGGGCATGGCCGAGGTCAAACTGCTGTGCCTGGCGTTGGTGTTCGTGTACGCGTTCTTCACGTTCAGCTGGTGCATGCGTCAATACAACTTCGCGGCGGTCCTGGTGGGGTCGGCGCCGATGATCGGCGAACGCCATGTCTCGGAGCAGGAGCGCAAGGCCTTTGCACTGCGGGCCGCGCGGGTGATCTCGATGGCCGCCAACCAGTTCAACTTCGGCCTGCGCTCTTATTATTTCGGCATGACCATGTTGGCGTGGTTCGTCAGCCCCTGGTTATTCATGTTGATGAGTGCTGGCGTGGTGTTTGTGCTCTATCAGCGCGAGTTTCATTCCGATGTGCTGGATGTCATGGTCTATACGCCGACGGAAGTGCCGGCAGCCGAAGTCGTCAAGGACGCGACATGACAACATGGCCGGCTAAATCATAGGCAAAAGAAAACCCGCGCCAGGCGGGTTTTCTTTTGCCGCTAAAACCGTATCAGTTGGTTTTAGGTGCTTCGGCAGGCGCTTGTTCCTGCGTCGCGGCTTTGTTCGCTTCAGCCTGATCTTTGGCGGCTTCGGCGTTTTCTTTCGCCGCGTCGTTCACTTTATCCTGTGCTTTGTTCATGTCCTGCTGAGCTTGCTCAGCATGTTGGTTGGCATCTTGAGCTTTGTCCTCGGATTTCTTATCGCAGGCAGCGAGACCAAGGGAGGCGGCCAACATCAAGGCAATAGCTAAAGTCTTACGCATGGGGTGTTTCTCCTTATGGAAATAACTACTGGCCGTTTGAGCAATTCGCCTGGGGTTAAGTTCCTCTTTTGCGACAGATATATAACGTTGCGGTGAAATGGAACTTTATGAGGCGCGCCTGTTATCAGGTCCCCGTTACTGACAAGAGCATTGAATCAATGGCTGAAGATCCCGTTTTTGAGCGTGCGACGCGTTTTTTGTCCGCGCTGAGACATTGCCAGGTGTTGGGCTTGAAGTTGCACAGCGCCAGCCAGGAAGGACTGACCCTGGTGCTGCCTTTCAGCCCACGGATCGTGGGCAACCCGCTTACCGGCGTCCTGCATGGCGGGGCGTTGACGTCATTGATGGACACGGCCTGCGGTATGTCGACCCTCTGCGTTTTACCGGAGTTCGAGGTCTGTCCGACCCTGGACCTGCGCATCGACTACATGCACGCCGCCGAGCCGAACAAGGATGTCTATGGTTTCGCGCAATGCTACCGGGTGACGCCGGACGTGATTTTCACCCGAGGTTTCGCCTATCAGGACGACCCCTCTCAACCCATCGCCCATGTGGTGGGGACTTTCATGCGCCTGGGCCAACACGCCAGGGGTATAACGAAGGGTGGCCGGACGGCTGCCATGGACACGCCATGACCGATATCACCGGAGAACAACTGCGTCAGGCCTGTGAGCAGGGTGATTATGCGCTGCTGCTGGCCTCGATCCCTTATGCCCAGCTCATCGGCGCCGAATGCGCGCGCCAGGGCGATGACCTGATCTTCCGCCTGCCGGCCAACAAGGACAACATTGGTAACCCTTTACTGCCGGCGATCCATGGCGGCGTCATTGCCGGCTTCATGGAGCTGGCGGCAGCCGTTCATCTGCTGATCGCCACCCGCGCGCCGGGTGTGCCGAAGATCATCGATTTCTCCCTGGATTACCTGCGCGCCGGGCAATTTCGCGACACCTATGCCAAGTGCCAGGTTTGGCGCCAGGGCCGACGGGTGGCCAACGTTGCCATCACCGCCTGGCAGGACGCGGAGGCCGAGCCGATCGCAACCGCGCGGGCGCATTTCAAGATCCAGGAGTCTGCCAAACCTGACCACCCTTGAAATCCCCATCGTTGCCCCCACCTTGAGGACATCCCGCCGCCATCTCAGCGAGGCGGACACCACCATCCACTTGGAGTTTGATGACCATGAGCGTGGAAACTCAAAAGGAAACCCTGGGCTTCCAGACCGAGGTGAAACAGCTGCTGCACCTGATGATTCACTCGCTGTATTCGAATAAGGAAATTTTCCTTCGCGAGTTGATTTCAAACGCCTCCGATGCTGTCGACAAATTGCGTTTCGAAGCCCTTTCCAAGCCAGAGCTGCTGGAGGGGGGCGCTGAGCTGAAAATCCGTGTGAGCTTCGACAAGGACGCCAAGACCGTCACCCTCGAAGACAATGGCATCGGCATGAGCCGCGAAGAGGTGATCACGCACCTGGGCACCATCGCCAAGTCCGGCACTGCCGATTTCATGAAAAACCTGTCGGGCGACCAGAAGAAAGATTCCCACCTGATCGGGCAGTTCGGCGTCGGCTTCTATTCGGCGTTCATCGTTGCCGAGCAGGTCGAAGTGTTCAGTCGCCGTGCCGGCCTCGCAGCGAGCGAAGGCGTGCACTGGTCGTCCAAGGGCGAGGGCGAGTTTGAAGTCGCCACCATTGACAAGGCTGATCGCGGCACCCGCATCGTGCTGCACCTCAAGTCCGGCGAGGACGAGTTTGCCGATGGCTGGCGCCTGCGCAACATCATCAAGAAGTATTCCGACCATATCGCGCTGCCGATCGAGCTGCCGAAGGAAGTCACCGCCGCTGAAGGCGAAGAAAAGCCTGAAGTGGAATGGGAAACCGTCAACCGCGCCAGCGCCCTGTGGACTCGCCCACGGACCGAGGTGAAGGACGAGGAATACCAGGAGTTCTACAAGCACATTGCCCACGATTACGAGAACCCGCTGAGCTGGAGCCATAACAAGGTCGAAGGCAAGCTGGAATACAACTCGCTGCTGTACGTGCCGGCCCGCGCCCCGTTCGACCTGTATCAACGCGAAGCGCCACGTGGCCTGAAGCTGTACGTGCAACGCGTCTTCGTGATGGACCAGGCCGAATCGTTCCTGCCGCTGTACTTGCGCTTCATCAAGGGTGTGGTGGATTCCAACGATCTGTCTCTGAACGTTTCGCGGGAAATCCTGCAGAAAGATCCGATCATCGACTCCATGAAGTCGGCGCTGACCAAGCGTGTCCTGGACATGCTGGAAAAACTGGCGAAGAACGAGCCCGAGCAGTACAAGAGCTTCTGGAAGAACTTCGGCCAGGTGATGAAAGAAGGTCCGGCCGAGGATTTCGCCAATAAAGAAAAGATCGCCGGCCTGCTGCGCTTTGCGTCGACCCAGGGTGACGATGGCGAGCAGATCGTCGGTCTGGCCGATTACCTGGCCCGCGCCAAGGAAGGTCAGGACAAGATCTACTACCTGACCGGTGAAACCTATGCACAGGTCAAGAACAGCCCGCACCTGGAAGTCTTCCGCAAGAAGGGCATTGAAGTGCTGTTGCTGACCGACCGTATCGATGAGTGGCTGATGAGCTACCTCAACGAGTTCGACGGCAAGAGCTTCGTCGATGTGGCCCGTGGCGACCTGGACCTCGGCAACCTGGATTCGGAAGAAGACAAGAAAGCCGCCGAAGAAGTCGCCAAGAGCAAGGAAGGCCTGGTGGAGCGGATCAAGACAGCCCTGGGCGATGCCGTCAGCGAAGTGCGTGTCTCGCACCGCCTTACCGATTCCCCGGCGATCCTGGCCATCGGTGAACAGGACCTCGGCCTGCAAATGCGCCAGATCCTGGAAGCCAGTGGCCAGAAAGTCCCGGATTCCAAGCCGATTTTCGAGTTCAACCCGGCTCACCCGCTGGTGGAGAAACTCGACAACGAGCAGAGCGAAGAGCGCTTTGGCGACCTGTCGCACATCCTGTTCGATCAAGCGGCCCTGGCGGCGGGCGACAGCCTGAAGGACCCGGCGGCCTATGTGCGTCGCCTGAACAAGCTGCTGGTTGAACTGTCAGCTTGATGAGGTAAGGAAAACCCCGCTTCGGCGGGGTTTTCGTTTCTGGTATCCATCAAAAGGAGACAGACATGAGTCAGATTACGGTTCGTTCAGTGGCCTATCAGATTGACGGCCAGACCTACGAAAGTCGCCTGGCCTTCGATGCCGCCCAGCAGGGCCCGCGTCCGGGCTTGCTGATGGCGCCGAACTGGATGGGGGTTGGGGCGGGGGCCGAGGACATCGCCAAGTCGGTGGCGGCCAAGGGGTATGTGGTGTTGATCGCCGACCTGTACGGCCAGACGGTGCGCCCGAGCAATGCCGAGGAGGCGGGGGCTGCGATGATGCCGCTCAAGAAGGATCGGACCCTGTTGCGCAAGCGCATGCAGGCGGCATTCGAGCAGCTGCAAGGGCAGGGTGAGGCGCAGGTCGACGCTACGAAACTCGCCACGTTCGGCTTCTGCTTCGGCGGTTGCTGTGCCCTGGAGCTGGCCCGCATGGGCGCGCCGCTGAAGGCCGCTATTTCGTTCCATGGGACCCTGGATACGCCGAACCCGTCGGATGCGCAAAACATCAAGGGTGTGGTGCTGGCGATGCACGGTGCTTCAGACCCGCTGGTGCCGAAGGAACAACTGCCAGCCTTTGAGGACGAAATGAACGCCGCCGGTGTCGATTGGCAACTGCTGAGCTACGGTGGCGCGGTGCACTCTTTCACCGATCCCCACGCCAATGTGCCGGGCAAGATGATGTACAACGCCAAGGTGGCCAAGCGGGCGTTCAGGGCGATGCACAATTTGCTGGATGAAGTGTTCGCGGGCTGAGTTGGGCTTGATCTGATTTTGTTGTTGTCTGGCCTGCCGTCATCGCGAGCAGGCTCGCGACCACAGGGGGGCACCAATCCGATGTGGGAGCGAGCCTGCTCGCGATAGCGGACGGTCAGACACCACTGAGCTCATCCCACGGAACTCAGGGCAACTCGATCCGCTCACTTTCCCCCGGCACGGTCGGCCAGTCTCCGGCCGCCCAGCGTCGACGGGCTTCGTCGATCCGGGCCGGATCGCTGGAGACGAAATTCCAGTTCATCCGGCGCGGTCCGTCCAGCGGTGCGCCGCCGAACAGCACGGCATGGCAGTCGCTGCTGGCAAACAGCGTCATCTCTTCCCCGACCGGCAATATCACCAGGGAGTGGGGCTCCACTGGCTCTCCTTCGAGCAGCGCCTCGCCGCTCAATACGTACAGTGCCCGTTCTTCATGCTCGGTGGGAATCAGCAGTGTCGTCGCGGTTTGCAGGTTGAGTTCGGCATAGAGCGTAGGAGACAGCACCGGTACCGGCGATTCCAGGCAAAAGCCCGAGCCCGCGATCATGCGGATACCGACGCCCAGGTTGTCACTGACCGGCAGGGTGCGTGCCGGATGATGGCTGTAGTGCCCAGGCCCTTGCTCATGGGATTGGGGCGACGCCAGCCAGACCTGCAACCCGTGCATGACGAAATCGCTGGCCATTTGCGATGCCGGCGTGCGCTCGACGTGGGCAATGGCGCTACCGGCGGTCATCCAGCTGACATCCCCGGCCTCGACCACCTGGTCTGAGCCCAGACTGTCCTTGTGCTGGAGTCTGCCTTCGAACAGGTAGGTGAGGGTGGAGAGCCCGATGTGGGGATGCTGGCGGACATTCATCCCCTTACCGGCCGGGTAGGTGGTTTGCAGCATGTGGTCGAAGAACACGAAAGGTCCGACGTTGCGGCACTTGGCAGACGGCAGCGGGCGAAGAATCGGCTGGCCTTCGACATCTTCTGCGCGGGGACGAACGGTCAGGGGCATGGTCATGATGTCTTCCAGATTGAATGACGGATGCGGCGAGCATAACCCGTCGTCGGGGTTGGCGGCACAGGCGACTTGAACCCAAGCGGGACGGGAGGGGTCCAAGCTGCTCATGGTCTTTGGAGATGAGCCGTTGACCCGCCTGATCTTCGCCTGGTTGCTGATCGCTTCGAGCAGCGCCGCCATGGCTCGCGAATATGCCTACAGCGATGCGCACCTGCATTACGTCGACTTCTTTCAGGAATCCGCCGGCATGCCCAAGCTGCTTCAGGCGATGGCTGACAATCGCATCGAGCATGTAATGATCTCAGGTGTCCCTGTCGCCAAGAAATGGCATGAGGACGAGCCCAAGCGTCCACGTTATTACGCCGGTGACGATGCGGACGCCTATTGGTACAGCGCCACCGATACGATTGTCGCGGCGGCGGTGGGCAAGCTGACCACCGAGCAACGCAAGCACTTTCATCCTTTTCTCTCCGGTTTCAACCCCAATGACAAGAACTCCGCGGCCCATGTCCAGCGCATGCTCGATCTGTACCCGGGATTGTGGCAAGGCATCGGCGAAGTCTTCACCCGTCACGATGACCTTACGGCGCTGACCTCGGGTGACACCCCGCGCGCCAACAACGAAGCCATGACGATGATCTATCACCTGGCGGCCGAGCACGACCTGCCGGTGATGCTGCATTCCAACATCACCTCCAAGCGTGAGAAGAATCCGCTGTACCTGCCAGAAATCGAAGAGCCGTTGCGCAAGCATCCACACACCCGCTTCATTTGGGCCCATGCCGGCACCAGCATGGAGATTCATCGACATCAGACCCGGTTGGATTTCCTGTTGCCGACCCTGACCCGGATGCTTGAGTCCTACCCCAATCTGTACATAGACCTGTCCTGGAGCCTGCTCACGCCCTACTTGCTCGACGAAGCGGGCAAGCCTCAGTCGGAGTGGGTGAAACTGGTGGAGCGCTTTCCGGAGCGCTTCATGGTGGGGTCGGATGTGGTCGGACGTTTCGGTAAGCTGGGGAAGGAGCTGCACGGCTTCGATCCGTTTCTGGATGCCTTGCCCGAGGAAGTGGCGAGAAAGGTGGCACGGGATAATTTCTTGGCGGTGTTGTGTGGGAGCAAGGCTTGCCCGCGATGAGGTCAACGCGGTCTTGAGCCCTGAGGTGTCTGGATCGCGAGCAAGCTATGCTCCCACAGGCTAGCAGCAGGCAAAAAAACGCCCCGTACCAGTCGGGGCGTTTTTGTGTGCGGTCGTAGAAGCTGTCGAGTGCGGGATAATTTCATGGCGGTGTTGTGCGGGAGCAAGGCTTGCCCGCGATGAGTTCAACGCGGTCTTGAGCGCTGAGGTGTCTGAATCGCGAGCAAGCAGTGCTCCCACAGGGTAGAAGCAGGCAAAAAAACGCCCCGAACCGGTCGGGGCGTTTTCGTGTGCGGCGTAGCAGCGGGGCTTACTTGCCCTGCCAGCGCTTCAGTACCAGGGTGGCGTTGGTGCCGCCGAAGCCGAAGCTGTTGCTCATCACGGTGTTGATGGTGGCATTTTCGCGGGTCTTGGTCAGGATCGGCAGATCGGCCACTTCCGGGTCCAGCTCGTCGATGTTGGCCGAGCCGGCGATGAAGTTGCCTTCCATCATCAGCATGCAGTAGATCGCTTCGTGAACGCCGGCGGCGCCCAGGGAGTGACCCGACAGGCTCTTGGTGGAGCTGATGGCTGGCGCCTTGTCGCCGAACACTTCACGCACACCTTTCATTTCCGCGACGTCGCCGACCGGAGTCGAAGTGCCGTGGGTGTTCAGGTAGTCGATCGGGGTGTCGACGGTGGACATCGCCATCTGCATGCAGCGGATAGCACCTTCGCCGCTTGGGGCCACCATGTCGTAGCCGTCGGACGTAGCGCCGTAGCCGACGATTTCCGCGTAGATTTTTGCACCACGGGCCAGGGCATGTTCCAGCTCCTCGACCACCACCATGCCGCCGCCGCCGGCAATGACGAAACCGTCACGGTCGGCATCGTAGGCACGAGAGGCTTTTTCCGGCGTGTCGTTGCGCTTGCTGGACAGGGCGCCCATGGCGTCGAACAGGAACGACTGGCTCCAGTGTTCTTCTTCACCGCCGCCGGCGAACACGATGTCCTGCTTGCCCATCTGGATCTGTTCCATGGCGGTACCGATGCAGTGGGCACTGGTGGCGCAGGCAGATGCGATGGAGTAGTTCAGGCCCTTGATCTTGAAAGGCGTGGCCAGGCAGGCGGAAACGGTGCTGCTCATGGTCCGGGTGACACGATACGGACCAACGCGCTTGACGCCTTTTTCGCGCAGGATGTCCAGCGCTTCCATCTGGTTCAGGGTCGAGGCGCCGCCGGAACCGGCGATCAGGCCGGTACGCGGGTTGGATACCTGCTCTTCGGTCAGGCCGGAGTCAGCGATGGCATCCTTCATGGCCAGGTAGGCGTAAGCCGCCGCATGGCCGACAAAACGGTAGATCTTGCGATCGATCAGTTCTTCGAGGTTGAGGTCAATGGAGCCGGAAACCTGGCTACGCAGACCCATTTCGGCGTATTCCGGGTTGAACCGGATGCCAGGGCGGCTTGCACGCAGGTTAGCGGAGACGGTCTCTTTGTCATTGCCCAGGCAAGAAACGATGCCCAGACCAGTGATAACGACGCGGCGCATGCGGATAACCCTTAGAAGTTGTCAGTGGAGGTGAAAACGCCGACCCGAAGGCCCTCGGCGGTGTAGATTTCGCGACCGTCGACAGTCACCGAACCATCGGCAATGGCCATGTTCAGCTTGCCCTTGAGGACGCGTTTGATATGAATGTTATAGGTGATTTTCTTCGCGGTCGGGAGGACCTGACCGAAGAACTTCACTTCGCCCGAACCCAGGGCGCGACCGCGGCCCGGCAGACCCTGCCAGCCTAGGAAAAAGCCGACCAGCTGCCACATGGCATCCAGGCCCAGGCAGCCCGGCATGACCGGATCACCTTCGAAATGGCAGGCGAAGAACCACAGGTCCGGATTGATATCCAGCTCGGCGACCAATTCACCTTTGCCGTACTTGCCGCCCTCTTCGCTGATATGGGTGATGCGATCCACCATCAGCATGTTCGGGGCGGGCAGTTGCGCGTTACCTGGGCCGAACAGCTCACCGCGACTGCAGCGCAGCAGATCTTCCCGGGTAAAGGCGTTTTGTTTGGTCATGCGAGCTCCTCAATAGTCCCCTGCGGCAGGGTGGGGCAAATCTTCCCGGCCGATCGAAGCGGTCATGCCTCGAATCGACAGCCTACTCATAGACTATTGCGTTGTGGTGAAAGTCACAGCACACGGAAAATGAATGTACACCTGTGCACTGAAATTTTTTATTCAAGCCTCAATCGAGGCTCGTTCGGGTGCCTAAGACTGCCGCACTTTCGCCTTTCACGCCAGCTACACAGGCTACTAATGCACCCAACGCTGCAGAATATGCTGCAGATCAACCCTTTTGAACGGCTTTGCAAGGTAATCGTTCATACCCGCCGCCAGGCAGGCTTCGCGATCGCCCTGCAAGGCATTGGCCGTCAGGGCGACGATCGGTACCTCGCTGCAACCTGGCAACTGGCGGATCCGTCGCGTGGCCTCGTAGCCGTCGACCACTGGCAAGCGGCAGTCCATAAGGATCAATTCAAACATCAGGCTCTCAGCGCTGCGGATGGCCTGGGCGCCGTCGGCGGCGATGCTGACGGTAAAACCCAGGCTGCGCAACATGGCCTCGATCACGGTCTGGTTCACCGGGTTGTCCTCCACCAGCAGCACATTGCGGCCTTCGCCACTCTCGCTGCCTTGGGACAACCGCGGCGCCATTTCCGTCGGGTTCTGCGTGGACAGGGCCAACGGAATCTCCAGGGTAAACACCGAGCCCTGGCCTTCCTCGCTCTGGGCTCGCAGGGTACCGCCCATGCGTTCGGCCAGGGTGCGCGCGATCGGCAGGCCCAGGCCGGTGCCGCCGTAGCGGCGGGAAATCGAACTGTCGGCCTGCTGGAAAGCATCGAACATGCGCTCCAGGCTTTCGGGCGATATGCCGATGCCACTGTCGCGCACCGTGCAGGTGAACCACAGCAGTTCGTGGTCCAGGGCCTGCCACTGGCATTGCACGGTGACGCGCCCCTGCTCAGTGAACTTCAGTGCGTTGCCGATCAGGTTCACCAGGATCTGCCGGATCCGCGTCGGATCGCCTTGCACCTGCAAGGCCTTCATGTCGTCTGGAATCAGCAGGTCCAGGCCCAGTTTGCGTTGGGCGGCGCTGTGCTGGAAAGACTGGGCGCAACTGCCCACCAGCTCGGTCAGGTTGAACGGGATGTGTTCCAGTTCCAGGGCCGAGCGTTCGATGCGCGAGAAATCGAGTATGTCATTGATCACCTTCAGCAGGTGTTCGGTGGATTCCGAAGCCAGCGCCGTGTACTCGTGCTGCTCATCGGTCATGCGAGTGGTTTCCAGCAGCTGCAGCATGCCCAGCACGCCGTTCATGGGCGTGCGCAATTCGTGGCTCATCATGGCCAGGAATTCCGATTTTGCGCTGTTGGCCTTTTCCGCTTCTTCTCGGGTCTTGATCAGTTGCGCCATGGCCTGATGCTGTTCCCGGCTGGCTTGTTCAAGGCCGTCGGCCAGGTTGTTGATATGCCGCGACAGGGCCCCCAGTTCGGCGTCGTCGACGATGGGCAACGGTTTGCTGTAATCGCCTTGCTGGATGGCCTTGACGGCGTTGCCGATGTCGCGGATCGGCCGGGACAGGTCAGCGGCCAGGCGACGCGCCACCAGGAAGGTGAACAGCAGGGCGAACAACGCCAGGATCGCGGCCTTGAACAGGATTTCCTGCTGCCGCTGGCTGAAGGCATCACTGGACATGCCGACGATCACCCGGCCCAGGTAATCTTCGTCGGGCGCCTCGATGGGCGTGCTGTTGCCTTGCAGGAAATCGTTGTTCAGGGTGATGCGCTGCAAGCGAACCGGCGCCTGGAACATTTCGATCTGCTGGGAGTGAACACGATTCTGAGGAGGCTGCTCGACGTGCACCAACACCCGGTGGGTGCTGTCCTGCACCTCCAGGAAACGCACGTGGGGCGTGGCCAGCGTGGCGGTGAGCAGACTCTCCAGCACATCGTTATTGCCGGAAATCACTCCGTACTCGGTGGCGGGAGCCAGTTGGTTGGCGATCAGTTGCCCGGTGTGATTGAGTTCCTGGCGCAGGTCCTGGATTCGCACGAAGGTGAAGAAGCTGATTAACAGCACGGTCAGCAGCAGCGCCGGACCAAGGGCAATGAGCTGGGTGCGTGTACTGATATCCCAACGGCGACGCAAGGTCATGGGCGGTGTTCTCCTTCGGCCAACTGCGTAGCGACGGAAGCGGCGTCAATCGGTTCGAGCCCCAGGGAGCGGGCCACTTGCCGGTTGTCCAGGACTTTGAAGCGGGCCGGATACAGCGCGCGTGGCCAAGTGGCGGCGGGACGGTCGAGCAGATCGTCGAGAATCGCCAGCCAATCTTCCTGGTCGCTGTAGGTGCTGGCCAGGCTGCCGGCCCTGACGAACGCCGCGCTCGGCCCGATCAGCGCGCGTTGCCGGGCATAGCTGCTCAGCAACAGGTTCTTCACGGTCTTGGGGTTGTAGAGGTCGGGGTCGTCGAGACCCAGCAATACATCGCTCTGGCTCAGCAGGCTTTGCAGGGGGCGGCTGTCGCTGGTGTCTTCCCAGCGCTCGGTGACGATCTCCAGGCCCAGCGGTGCGGCGGCCTGGCGGAGCTCTTTGAGCAGGAATTCGCTGTGCCCGTCGAAAAGCACGCCGATCCTGCTCGCCTGCGGGAGGATCGCGCGAATAAGGTGCAATTGTCGCGTTACTGGCGGATCGCTCCACAGCAGGCTCAGGTGCGCCGGGATTGCCTCCTTCAGGCGCTCCCGGGCTTGCAGGCGACTGATCCGCAGCACCAGGGTGGCCGGGCCCTGGGGCGTTTGCAGGCGCCAGTCGAGGCTGGGCAGGTCCAGCAGGATCAGTCGGATATTGGTCGGCAACTTGTCCGCTGCCGGCAGGCTTGCCAGCGGGGTGAAGCGCACGTCGTCTTCGGGGCGCAAGGCTTTCAGGGCTTGGGTAAAGGACTGTATGCCGGGGCTGTCCTGGGCACCGGTCAACAGGATTTCGGCGGCGCGGGCCTGGAGCGTTGCCAGCAGGCCGGCCAGCACCAGGCACAGTGCCAGCGACAGGCGGCCAGAAAATGACCTCGTGCGCGGTTGGCGGCGGGGCATCTAGAAGGACAACTCCGCACTGAAGTACATGACGTGTCGGGAGTCGTAGCGGTTATCGACGAATGTCGTGGGCTGATTGTCGAGGCGTTGCTGCAGGACGCCAGCCAGCTCGAGGCTGGCTTTGCCCAGAGGGATGCGTCGGGCGAGGCGGGTATCGACCCGTTCGAAGCGGTAGCCGTTGAGGGCATCGGCGGCGTAATAGAACACCGAGCTGTTCCAGCCCTCTCCCCAATCCCGCAGCCAGCCGGCCGATCCACTGTTGCGGGCGGTCAGTTGTTCATCGAGGGGGGCGCTGGCCAGGGCGTCGACGTAGGCATACGTCACGCGCAGGCGGTCGGCGTTGGTCATGCGCCAGTCGAGTTGGGTTTCGGCGCCGGAAAACTGCGATTCATTGGCATTGCTGGCGATGTACTGATTGTTGCGCAGCGGTTCGCTGATCATGCCGGTGATTTCGTCATGGAACAGCCTGACGTCAACCGTCAGACCCAGGTCCATGAAATAACCGTTGTAACCCAGTTCTCGGGAGCGCATGTGTTCCTGCTCGAGGTTCCCCGGCCCGCGGGTCTGGACAAAGTAGCGAGCGCTGCTCTGGCCAAAGGCGGTGGGCTGCAGGTTCGTGACCTGGTAGCTCCAGTTGACGTTGTTCTCGAACATGTCCGGTGAGCGTACCGCTTCGGAGTACACCGCCCGCAAGCCATGTCTTGGTGTGATCAGGTAGTTGACCGCCACCCGCGGCGTCAGCGAACTGCCCGTCAGGCGGGTGTCCTCGAACATCGCGCCGCCCTGCAACAGCCAGTGCTCGGTGGCCCGCCACTCGAACTGGCCAAACAGCCGCCAGGTGGTGTCATCCAGGGTGCCGTTGAAGTAGGTCTCGGAATCGGCCCGGTCATAGCGATAGTTCGCCCCGGTCACCAGTCGCAGTCTGTCGGACAGGCTCAGGGTGTCCTGGATTTCCAGGTCGTAGCGCGATTCCCGGGCACTCTGGTCGATATCGCCGCACACGGTTCGCGAGGCGCCGTTGCGCCATTGGTCGAGCACCTGGTTGGCCAACGCCTGTTCTTGCGCCGTACCGGGTGGGGCTCCGGTGCTGGTGAAGCCGGGCATGTTGCGCGCCAGTTTCTCGGCGTAGTTGGGGTTGAGCCGCCACAGGTCGGTCAGTTGCGGGCTGAAGGACACCTCCGCATCGCAGGCGCGCCAGGTCTGCTGGCGATCCCAGTGCTGGATCGAGCTCTGCACATACAGGCTGTGGTCGGGGTTGAGGTCCAGGTTCCAGCGCAGCGAGCCGGCATAGTCCTTGGCGATGACGTCGGAGTTATCCCCTGCGGCGGTAATCCCGGCAAAGACCGGGTGATAGGTATAAGGCCGCTGGTTGGTCCCGTCCTTGGCGTTCAACTGCCAGTCGATGCTCTGCTGTTCGTTCAGCGTCTGGCTGACCGACAGGTTGATGCGGTTCAAGCGGCGACTGTCGCGGTAGTCGGCACCGTTGCGGTCGCTGTCAAAACCATCGTCTTCCTGGCCGGACAGCGAAAGGCGCAGATCGCCGCCGTCCCAGCCGGTGCCCTGGCTGGCATACCAGTCGCTGATACCGCGCTGGCCTCGGGTGATTTTCAGCCGCGTGCCGTGGCTGTTGGCCGGCGCCCGGGTGATGATGTTGACCACCGCCATCAGCGCGTTGGCGCCATAGCTGACGGTGTTGGGGCCGCGGAAGACTTCGATTCGCTCAATGTCCTCCATGGCCACCGGAATGTCGCTCCAGTCGACGGTGGCAAGGCCGGCGCGGTACACCGAGCGGCCGTCGATCAGCACCTGCATTCGGCGTGCTTCGCTGGCGTTGGTGCCATGGTAGTTCACCGTGGGCTGGTTGCCGCTGAGGTTGCCGACCATCATGCCGGGTACCAGGCGCAGCAGCTCGCTGATGTCCCGGGCGCCGCTGGCCTTGATCAGCTCGCTGTCCAGCACGGTCATGCTGCCCGGCACTGCGGCCGGTGATTGTTTCAGGCGCGTGGCGGTCAGGACCTGGGGCAGGGGTTGGCTGTCGACAAACAAGTCGTCGGCCCACACTGGCGGGCTGATGAGCAGCACCAATAGCAGTGACGAACCTGAGCGGGAGGGGCCAACGGTCACGGCAGAGCCTTTGATCACAGAACGATGGCAGGCATGTTAACTGAGCTGAGAGACTTTTCCAGTTGCGTTGACAGCATTTTCCTAGAAATTGATAGTCAGCTTCCTACAGCTGCGGGTAATTGATGCTGTGTGCTTTCGCAGAAATGAACAGTATCTGTGAGACAGGACACTAGGGGTGGTCGCGATCTGGCTGCTCCGTATAATGCCCGGCATCGCCACTTGGTATGGATGAACGGATTGCATATGACTGAACAGCGCCCGATTGCGGTCCTGGGAGGCGGGAGTTTCGGTACCGCCGTGGCCAACCTGCTGGCCGAGAATGGTCACTCGGTGCACCAATGGATGCGTGACCCGGAGCAGGCCGAGGCCATCCGGGTCAACCGTGAGAACCCGCGTTACCTCAAGGGCATCAAAATTCGTCCGGAAGTGGAGCCGGTGACCGACCTGCAGGCCACTCTCCAGGGCAGCGACCTGTTTTTTGTCGCCTTGCCCTCCAGCGCCTTGCGTTCGGTGCTGGCGCCCCATGCCGAGTGCCTGAGCGGCAAGTTCCTGATCAGCCTGACCAAGGGCATCGAAGCCCAGACCTTCAAACTGATGAGCGAAATTCTTGAAGAGATCGCGCCAAAAGCGCGGATCGGGGTGATTTCCGGGCCGAACCTGGCGCGGGAAATCGCTGAGCATGCCTTGACCGCCACCGTGGTGGCCAGTGAAGACGAAGAGTTGTGCCGGCGGGTCCAGGCCGCACTCCATGGTCGTACCTTCCGGGTCTATGCCAGTGCCGACCGTTTCGGCGTGGAGCTGGGCGGGGCGCTGAAGAATGTCTATGCGATCATCTCCGGCATGGCGGTGGCGCTGGGCATGGGGGAGAACACCAAGAGCATGCTGATCACCCGGGCCCTGGCGGAAATGACGCGCTTTGCCGTCAGTCAGGGCGCCAATCCGATGACCTTTCTCGGATTGGCCGGGGTGGGTGACCTCATCGTCACCTGTTCCTCGCCCAAGAGCCGCAACTACCAGGTAGGCTTTGCCCTCGGCCAGGGCCTGAGCCTGGACGAGGCCATGTCGCGCCTGGGCGAAGTGGCGGAAGGGGTGAACACCCTCAAAGTGCTCAAGGCCAAGTCCCAGGAGGCCGGGGTCTATATGCCGCTGGTCGCGGGGCTGCATGCGATTCTGTTCGAAGGGCGCACGCTGGAACAGGTGATCGAACTGCTGATGCGTGGCGAACCGAAGACCGATGTCGACTTCATTTCCATCAGTGGCTTCAACTGAGCCGTTGTTGATGACAAGCAGGAGTGAGCTATGAATGATCCGAAAGGGCAGGCCCGATACGAGTCCATCCTGTTGCGGGTGCTGTGGATGGTGGTCTACCTGCTGGTCTGGCAAGTGGCGCAATTCATCCTCGGCGCCGTGGTACTGGTGCAATTGATCTATCGATTGATCTATGGCGCACCCAATGCAAGTCTGATGAGTTTCGGCGACAGCCTGAGCCGGTTCCTGGCCCAGATCGGCCGTTTCGGCACCTTTCACAGCGACCAGAAGCCCTGGCCGTTCGCTGATTGGCCGAGTCCACGTCCGCCGGAAGGCGAAGCGCCCCACGTCGTGCCGCCGGCTTCGCATCCTGTGCAGGATGAGGAGCCCAAGCTATGAACGTGTGGGTGCTGCGCCATGGTGAAGCCGAGCCATACGGCGCCCGCCCCGATCCCGAACGGGCCTTGACGGTTCACGGGCGTGAAGAAGTCCTGCGCAGTGCCGCCGAACTGATCGGCCGACCGCTGACCGCCATTTATGCCAGCCCCTATCTGCGCGCCCAGCAAACTGCGCAACTGGTGCGCGAGGCGTTGGGCTTCGAACCTGAGTTGATCACGGTCGACTGGCTCAAGCCGGAAACCCGGCCACAAACCGTCCTTGAACATCTCGCGGATCGGAATGATGTGCTGCTCGTCAGTCATAACCCGCTGGTGGGTAGCCTGTTGGGCTTTGCGCAACATGGTCACCTGCAACAACCCGAGCAAGTGAAAACGGCCGGCCTGGCTGAGCTGGAAGGTGACCTGCCATTGGCCGGGGCGATGCGACTCAAGGGCATCCGGCATCCATGAAAAAGACCGGGCCTTGCCTTCAGTCAAGCAAGCCGCACGACTTGTGGGAGCCAGCCTGCTCGCGACGGCGGTGTGTCAGTCAACGTGCCTGCTGATTGATCCACCGCTGTCGCGAGCAGGCTCGCTCCCGCAGAGATATCGCTTGATCCTTGATTGGTTGGCATTGATGCCTTGTTTGCACATAAACATAAGGAAGGGCAACGATGAGTCTGTGGCGCACCACCCCCAACATTGAACAACTGAACGCTGCTGCTAGAAACACCATCAGCGAGGTGCTGGACATTCGTTTCGAGTCCTTCGACGACGAGTCCCTGACCGCCAGCATGGTGGTCGATCACCGAACCCACCAGCCGTTCGGTCTGTTGCATGGCGGCGCTTCGGTGGTCCTGGCCGAAACGGTCGGCTCCATGGCCGCCTACCTGTGCGTGGACACCAGCAAGTTTTATTGCGTGGGTCTGGAAATCAATGCCAACCACCTGCGCGGTGTTCGCAGTGGGCGGGTGACTGCCACGGCCAGGATGATTCATCTGGGTCGTACTACCCAAGTCTGGGATATTCGCCTGAGCAACGACGAGGGCAAGGTCAACTGTGTGTCGCGCCTGACCATGGCGGTGGTGCCGCTGGGCGAGCAACCGCCGGCGCGCTGATTCCACAGATCCTTCGTAGCGAGGGGATTTGTGGGAGCAGGGCTTGCCCGCGATAAAGCCAACGCAGTCTTTCAGAATTGGCGGCGTCTGCGTCGCGAGCAAGCTTTGCTCCCACAGGTGTCGTTGCCACAAAATTTGCGGCTGGCCAGCCATAACGCCATAGCCCAAGCCAGACTGTCTTTGTAGCGAAGGGATTTGTGGGAGCAAGGCTTGCCCGCGATAAAGCCAACGCAGTCTTTCAGAAATGGCGGCGTCTGCGTCGCGAGCAAGCTTTGCTCCTACAGGTGTCGTTGCCACAAAATTTGCGGCTGGCCAGCCATAACGCCATAGCCCAAGCCAGACTGTCTTTGTAGCGAAGGGATTTGTGGGAGCAAGGCTTGCCCGCGATAAAGCCAACGCAGTCTTTCAGAAATGGCGGCGTCTGCGTCGCGAGCAAGCTTTGCTCCTACAGGTGTCGTTGCCACAAAATTTGCGGCTGGCCAGCCATAACGCCATAGCCCAAGCCAGACTGTCTTTGTAGCGAAGGGATTTGTGGGAGCAAGGCTTGCCCGCGATAAAGCCAACGCAGTCTTTCAGAAATGGCGGCGTCTGCGTCGCGAGCAAGCTTTGCTCCTACAGGTGTCGTTGCCACAAAATTTGCGGCTGGCCAGCCATAACGCCATAGCCCAAGCCAGACTGTCTTTGTAGCGAAGGGATTTGTGGGAGCAAGGCTTGCCCGCGATAAAGCCAACGCAGTCTTTCAGAAATGGCGGCGTCTGCGTCGCGAGCAAGCTTTGCTCCTACAGGTGTCGTTGCCACAAAATTTGCGGCTGGCCAGCCATAACGCCATAGCCCAAGCCAGACTGTCATCATTCCTGTCAGTTACGGTCATTGCCGCGCCATCGGCTTCTGCGGACAATCTGCCCCAGTTCCCCCAATGGATCGGTTGTCATGTCGCAACAGGTGTTTTTCGCCCACGCCAATGGTTTTCCCTCGGCCACCTACGGCAAGCTGTTTGCCGCGCTGGCGCCGCAGTATCAGGTCGCGCATCTGGAGCTGCATGGCCATGACCCGCGTTTCCCGGTGGACGATAACTGGCACAACCTGGTGGACGAGTTGATCCATCACCTGGAGCAACAGCCGGAACCGGTCTGGGGTGTCGGTCATTCGCTGGGCGGTGTACTTCACCTGCACGCGGCATTGCGCTGCCCTCGGTTGTACCGTGGCGTGGTCATGCTCGATTCGCCAGTCCTGACCCGCACGGATCGCTGGGTGATCCTGGCTGCCAAGCGGCTGGGCTTCATCGACCGCCTGACCCCGGCCGGACGGACCTTGGGCCGACGCGAGGAGTTCGCCAACCTGGAAGCGGCCCGGCAGTATTTTTCCGGCAAGACGCTGTTTCGCGGTTTCGACCCGGATTGCTTCGACGCCTACCTGCAACATGGCCTGCAGCAAGTCGGTGATCGCCTGCGGCTGCGCTTCGATCCGGCCACGGAAATCAGCATTTACCGCGGTGTGCCGCACACCAGTCCCGGTCGGGCCCGCACGCTCAAGATACCCTTGGCGGTGGTGCGTGGTCGGCAAAGTCGCGTGGTGATGCGTCACCACACCCGTTCGGTAGGCAGCATGCCCTTGGGCGAGTCCCTGAGCATGCCCGGCGGTCATATGTTTCCCCTGGAGCATCCGCTGGATACGGCGGATCTGCTCAAGGGGTTGTTCCAGCGTTGGCAGGGGCGTAGCGCATGAACGGAGTTGAAGAAGTTCGCCTGAGCCTGCCTCACATCGAACTGGCTGCCCACCTGTTCGGACCGGAGGATGGCCGCCCGGTGATCGCCTTGCATGGCTGGCTGGACAATGCCAACAGTTTCGCCCGTCTGGCCCCCCGGCTCGAAGGCTTGCGGATCATTGCCCTGGACATGGCCGGGCATGGTCATTCGGGGCATCGACCGCCCGGTGCCGGCTACGCGCTATGGGACTATGCCCATGATGTGCTGCAGGTGGCCGAACAACTGGGTCTGCAACGTTTCGCCCTGTTGGGGCATTCCCTGGGCGCCATCGTATCGCTGGTGTTGGCCGGGTCCCTGCCGGAACGGGTCACACACCTGGGGCTGATCGACGGCATCATTCCGCCGACTGCCCAGAGCGACAACGCGGCCGAACGCATGGGCATGGCACTCCAGGCACAACTGGATCTGCAGAAAAAAACCAAACCGGTCTATAAAACTCTCGACCGGGCCATCGAAGCCCGCATGAAAGGGTTGGTGGCGGTCAGCCGCGAGGCTGCCGAACTGCTCGCCCAGCGAGGCCTGATGCCGGTGCCGGGAGGTTATACCTGGCGCACCGACAACCGCCTGACCCTGCCATCGCCCCTGCGCCTGACCGACGAGCAGGCCATGGCCTTCGTGGCGCGGGTCGGTTGTCCCGCCCATCTGATCGTGGCGGCCGAGGGCATGCTGGCCCGGCACACCCAATTGCTGGAGCGTCTACCCTTCAGTCATGAACAATTGCCCGGCGGCCATCATTTGCATCTGAACGACGAAACCGGTGCCGTGCTTGTAGCAGACTGTTTCAATCGGTTCTTCAGCACTTCTTGACTTGCGTCGGGCAACTGTCGAGGCTGGGCGGGTTGAAAGGGAGACCACCATGACAGAGCTTTGTTTACCCGCCTTGCGGCGCAGGGACGACGCCGGTTTCGTCCGCGGGCGCCAGGCCAAGTCGATCCGATGAAATCATTCGTTCATTCACTCACCTTGTTGGCGCTGGCTTGTGTCAGTCCGGCGTCATTCGCCGCCGATGTGCCCGGCAGCCGGGACCTGGAGCGCGTGCCCCGTCTGCCCGACGCGCAGATTGTCGATTATCGGCAAACCAGCGACGTCGAGCGCATCTACCCCCTGGGCTCGATTCGCAAGATCAGCGGCCAGCTGCGTTTCGACGGACAGGTCGATGGCCGTGGTGTCGTCACGTCGGTGACTTATGAGCTACCTCCGGAACATTCCGCCACCCAGGCCTTTACCGCCGCTCGCGAAGCCTTGCAGCAGCAAGGTGCCGAGCTGTTGTTCTGGTGCCAGGCCCGTGATTGTGGCGAAAGCAGCCTCTGGGCCAACGAAGTGTTTGGCAACGCCAAGCTCTACGGTGCCGACAATGGCCAGGCGTATCTGTTGCTACGCCTGGCGCCGCCGACGGACAACACATTGATTGCGCTCTACGGCATCACCCGCGGCAACCGCAAGGCCTACCTGCATGTCGAGCAGTTCGAGGCGAGCACTCCTTTGGGGGACTTGTTGCCAACCTCCGCCACGCTGCTGCGCCAGCTCAAGGACACCGGCGTGCTGGATTTGCCACGTCTTGCCGGTGAACCGGACGAGACCTGGTTGCGCCTGCTGGCCCGGGCGCTGAACCTGGACACCGGCCTGCGGGTCAGCCTCGCCGGCCCCAAGGCCGAGGCCTGGCGCCAGGCGCTGTCGGATCAGGGTGTTCGTGAGGCGCGGATGGAGGCAGCCGGAGATGGCAATACTCCGGGCCTTCACCTTGAGTTGCTGCGCTAATCTGTGCCGGACAGCGGACCTTGTACCGCTGCCCCGGTCCTGTTCATTCTTCGAGACCTTTCATGCTCAATAACGATCGGCTGTTGGTGCAGATCCTGCTCCTGGTGTTGTTCGGTGCAAGCCTGTGGGTCATGGCGCCGTTCTGGTCGGCACTGTTCTGGGGGGCGGTGCTGGCCTTCGCCAGTTGGCCGCTGATGCGCCTGCTGACCCGCTGGGTCAATGGTCGCGAATCTCTCGCGGCGGCGGTGCTGACGGTCGGCTGGATGCTGTTGGTGGCGGTACCCTTGGTGTGGTTGGGTTTCAACCTGGCTGATCATGTACGCGATGCCACGGCGTTCATCAGGGACGTGCAGGTCGATGGCCTGCCCGATGCCCCAGCCTGGCTGGGCGGCTTGCCGCTGGTGGGTGGGCGGTTGGTCGCTATCTGGAACAGCGTCGACCAGCAGGGAGCGGCGATGATGGTGTCCATCAAGCCCTACCTGGGACAAGTCGGCAACTGGCTGCTGGCCCGCAGCAAGCAGATTGGCGGCGGCATGCTCGAGCTGACGCTGAGCATCGTGTTCGTGTTCTTTTTCTATCGCGACGGTCCACGCCTGGCGGCTTTTGTCCACGGACTGCTCGAGCGCCTGATCGGTGACCGTGCCGGTTACTACATCGAACTGGTGGCTGGTACGGTGCAACGGGTGGTCAACGGCGTGATCGGCACCGCGGCCGCCCAGGCCTTGTTGGCACTGATCGGCTTCCTGATCGCCGGGGTACCGGGTGCACTGGTGCTGGGTATCGCCACCTTCCTGCTCAGCCTGATTCCCATGGGGCCGCCGCTGGTCTGGATCCCTGCAACGGCCTGGCTGGTATGGAAGGGCGAATACGGAATGGCAGTGTTCCTAGGCATCTGGGGCACGTTCATCATCAGCGGCGTGGACAACGTGCTCAAACCCTACTTGATCAGCCGTGGTGGAAACCTGCCGTTGGTGATTGTGTTGCTGGGGGTTTTCGGCGGGTTGATCGCTTTCGGTTTCATTGGCCTGTTCATCGGCCCTACGCTGCTGGCGGTGGCGTACAGCCTGCTGACGGATTGGAGCAAGAGCCAGGCGCGGTGATTCGGTATGGGTAATTAAGTGTGGTGAAAGATTTATTTGTGGTGGAGGGATTTATCTGTGGCGAGGGGATTTATCCCCGTTGGGCTGCGCAGCAGCCCTAAAAAGCTGGCGCCTCGGTATTCAGATTGCTTCTATGTAGGCAGTTTGGGGCTGCTACGCAGCCCGGCGGGGATGAATCCCCTCGCCACAAGTGGGACTGATCAATGAGCCTGGCGCTTGTGAGTCCAGGCTCTTAGGGCATCAGGTCGCCACGTTCAGATGTTTCCCCACGCTCGCCACGTCATCCAGCGAATACTGCCGACTGAGGTTGGTGATCATCCTGTTCAGTGCTTCGCTGACGCTGGATTGAGTGGTGGAGCTGTCGCTGGACTGCAAGACGCTGGTCAGTTCGCTGGCGGTGACGCTACCGTCGCCATCGCTGTCGAGCTTGCCGAGCAGTTCCTTTTGGAACTGTTGGTCGCGGGCACTGTTGGTCGCGGTACGGTTGATGCTGGTGTACGTCGAGTAGCTGCTACTGCTGACGCTGCCGATCATGGGCGCTCTCCTTGAGGTGACATAACCGGTGGATGGACCGGCTCATGCAGCCTCGGTGGGGCAGTTGTCGTGGGTATGTGGGGTTTGTACCGGAGGAGGTACAAAAATGCCGGCCAGACGCGGTCCTTGTGGGAGCGGGCAAGCCCGCTCCCACAGAGAAAGTAGGGAAGCGCTCAAGCGCGCGGCAGACGGATGACGGCGGTCAGCCCACCGCCCGGCGTTTCTTCCAGGCTCAGTTGCCCACCCAGGCGCTCCGCGGCTTCCCGGGCGATGGTCATGCCCAGGCCGACGCCGCCGGAGTTGCGGTTGCGTGAACCTTCCAGGCGATAGAACGGTTCGAACACCGCTTCGCGTTTGTCCTCGGTTATACCGGGGCCATGGTCGATGACCCGGATCAGCACCTGGAAGCCCTGGTCCTCCAGGGCGATCGATGCGTGCCCGGCGTAGCGCAAGGCATTGTCCATGAGGTTGTTGATGCACGAGCGCAACGCCATGGGTTGCACCTGCAAGGGGGCGCAGGAACCGCTGGACTGCACGTCGGCGCCCTGATCCTGGGCATTTTCGCTCAGGGATTCCACCAGGGCCTGTACGTCCATCCATTGCAGTGCTTCGCTGGTGCGCTGTTCGTGCAGGTAGGTGAGGGTAGCGTCGAGCATGCCGATCATGTCGTCCAGGTCCTGGCGCATCTGGCCTTGCAGCTTGATGTCGTCGATCTGTTCCAGGCGCAGCTTCAGTCGGGACAGCGGGGTGCGCAGATCGTGGGATACCGCTCCGAGCATGCGTGAGCGTTGCTGAACCTGCTCACGAATGCGTTTTTGCATCAGGTTGAACGTATGGGCCGCCTGCCAGGCTTCCCGGGGGCCGGTTTCGTCCAGCGGCGGGCTGTCGAGGTCCTCGCTCAGGCGTTCGGCTGCATCGCTCAGGCGCTGGATCGGCCGGGTCAGGAGTTTGGCGCCATACCAGGCCGCGATGATCAGGCATATGAACTGGAACGTCAGCGGCACCACCGGGCCACCGAACCAGGGACGGGGGCGATGATCAGGTGGTGGTCCAAAAGGTGGTGGTCCGTCAGCGTGTCGGGAAAACTCCGGAGGTGGGCCGGGAGGTGGCGGCTGGTCGTACTGGATGAACCAGGCAAAGGCCAACAGATGTGCCAGGACGATTGCCAACAACAGCACGCCAAACAGGCGGCCGAACAGGGAGTCCAGGCGCAATCGCATCAGCCGATGTCCCTTGCGTCGAACAGGTAGCCTTCGCCACGCACGGTCTTGATCAACTGCGGGGCCTTGGGGTCGTCGCCCAGTTTCTGGCGCAGGCGCGAGACCAGCAGATCGATGCTGCGGTCGAACGCCTCGATGGAGCGTCCACGGGCAGCGTCCAGCAGTTGTTCGCGGCTGAGCACCCGACGTGGTCGTTCGATGAACACCCACAGCAGCCGGAATTCGGCATTGGACAACGGCACGACCAGCCCGTCGGCGGAGATCAACTGGCGCAGCACGCTGTTGAGTCGCCAGTTATCGAAGCGGATGTTGGCGCGCTGTTCGGTGCGGTCGTCGCGCACCCGGCGCAGGATCGTCTGGATCCGCGCCACCAGCTCCCTGGGCTCGAAAGGCTTGGCCATGTAGTCGTCGGCGCCCAATTCCAGGCCGATGATACGGTCAGTGGGTTCGCAGCGGGCGGTGAGCATCAGGATCGGAATATCCGATTCGGCGCGCAACCAGCGACACAGCTGCAAGCCGTCTTCGCCCGGCAGCATCAGGTCGAGCACGACCACATCGAAATGCTCGGCCTGCATGGCCTGGCGCATGCCGGCGCCATCCGAGACGCCGCTGGCGCGAATGTTGAAACGGGCCAGATAATCGATCAGCAGCTCGCGGATCGGCACATCGTCATCGACGATCAGCGCGCGGATGCTCCAGCGCTTGTCATCGCCTGAGGCCGGTTGGCCGCCAGCATTTGCAACAGGGGTGTTCTGCATGGGTGGATCATCTGCCAGGTAAGCTGCCAACCACAAAGAAGGCGGCGAGGTTGTGGCTCCAGCATAGGCTTCGGCCCGCAGGGCGTGAAGGGCTGGAAGGACGGAGTGCTGCGGCGGACGGTAATTGGCCGGCGTGTTGCCCGGATGTCTTGAATGTATCGGCTTGGACACAAAGGCCTCTATTGTCCATGCTGAGTGGGACGCAATGATGATTTACCGATCATCGGGTCCCGCACGGGCGCTGGTTCCGCTACAATGCGCGCCGATTTCGACTTGCCTGAGAGCCCGCTCATGTCCGCCTGCCAGACGCCTATCATCGTCGCCCTGGATTTCCCTACCCGTGACGCCGCCCTGAAGCTGGCCGACCAGTTGGACCCCAAGCTCTGCCGGGTCAAAGTCGGCAAGGAACTGTTCACCAGCTGCGCGTCGGAGATTGTCGGCACCTTGCGTGACAAGGGGTTCGAAGTGTTCCTCGACCTGAAATTCCACGATATCCCCAACACCACCGCCATGGCCGTCAAGGCTGCCGCGGAGATGGGCGTGTGGATGGTCAATGTGCACTGTTCCGGCGGCCTGCGCATGATGGCGGCCTGCCGGGAAGTGCTGGATCAGCGCAGCGGCCCGAAGCCCTTGCTGATTGGCGTGACCGTACTGACCAGCATGGAGCGTGAGGACCTGGCGGGGATCGGCCTCGACATCGAGCCTCAGGAGCAAGTGTTGCGCCTGGCGGCGCTGGCCGAGAAGGCCGGTATGGACGGTCTGGTCTGCTCGGCCCTGGAAGCCAATGCCCTGAAGACGGCGCACCCGTCGCTGCAGTTGGTCACCCCGGGTATTCGTCCGGCGGGCAGCGCCCAGGATGATCAACGCCGTATCCTGACCCCGCGCCAGGCACTGGACGCCGGTTCCGATTATCTGGTGATCGGCCGTCCGATCAGCCAGGCGGCCGATCCGGCCAAGGCACTGGCGGCGGTCGTGGCCGAACTGGCCTGATCCCGCACTGAAAACCAATGTGGGAGCGAGCCTGCTCGCGATGAGGCCGTGTCAGTCGACATCCCCGTCAACTGACAGACCGCTATCGCGAGCAGGCTCGCTCCCACAGGTTTTTGGATCGTGACCGGTCAGACCTTGAGTACAAGTTTTCCGAAGTTCTCCCCGCTGAACAATTTGGTCAGCGTCTCGGGAAATGTCTCCAGTCCTTCGACGATGTCTTCCTTGCTCTTGAGCTGCCCCTTGGCCATCCAGCCGGCCATTTCCTGGCCGGCGGCTGCGAACTGGGCGGCGTAGTCCATGACTACGAAGCCTTCCATGCGCGCCCGGTTCACCAGCAGGGACAAGTAATTGGCGGGGCCTTTCACCGCTTCTTTGTTGTTGTACTGGCTGATGGCGCCACAGATCACCACGCGGGCCTTGAGGTTCAAGCGGCTGAGCACGGCATCCAGGATGTCGCCGCCGACGTTGTCGAAATACACATCGACACCTTTGGGGCATTCGCGTTTGAGGCCGGCCTGGACGTCTTCGCTCTTGTAGTCGATGGCACCGTCGAAGCCCAGCTCATCGATCAGGAACTTGCATTTGTCGGCCCCACCGGCGATGCCCACCACGCGGCAGCCTTTGATCTTGGCAATCTGGCCGGCGATGCTGCCCACCGCGCCGGCGGCACCCGACAGCACCACGGTTTCACCGGCCTTGGGTGCGCCGACGTCCAGCAGCGCAAAGTAAGCGGTCATGCCGGTCATGCCCAAGGCGGACAGATAACGTGGCAGCGGCGCCAGTTTCGGATCAACCTTGTAGAAACCCCTTGGCTCACCGAGGAAATAATCCTGCACGCCTAGCGCACCGTTGACGTAGTCCCCGACCGCAAACCCTGGGTTGTTCGAGGCAATCACCTGGCCCACACCCAATGCACGCATCACTTCACCGATGCCCACGGGCGCGATATAGGACTTGCCCTCGTTCATCCAGCCGCGCATGGCCGGGTCCAGGGACAGGTACTCGTTCTTCACCAATATCTGACCGGCCGCGGGTTCGCCAACCGGGACTTGCTGATAAGTGAAGGTCTCGCGGGTCGCGGCGCCCACCGGGCGTTTGGCGAGCAGGAACTGGCGATTGGTCTGGGCAGTCATGGTGGTTACTCAAGATGAAATTAAGCTTTGTTGATAGCCCGTCGAAGTGATTGTCGCAAGGTTTGCCGGGGTAGCGAATGCAGGCCGATACAACCCGGTGATAATGCCGCCGGGGCTGTTATCACTGGTGTCCATGCATGTTCAACCGGCATCTGGATAGTGCTGCTACGCCATGCTTGGCTGTGGCTACACTGGCGCAACCCCGCATCCTTCAAGGAACTGACAATGAGCATGACGTTTTCTGGACAAGTCGCCGTAGTCACCGGTGCCGCTGCGGGCATCGGCCGCGCCACGGCCCGTGCGTTCGCCGCAGAAGACCTGAAGGTCGTGGTGGCCGACCTGGATGTGGCGGGCGGCGAGGGCACGGTGCAGTTGATTCGCGAGGCGGGCGGCGAGGCGGTGTTCGTGCGCTGCAACGTGACACTGGAAAGCGACGTGCAGAACCTGATGAATGAAGTGATCGGTACCTACGGTCGTCTCGATTACGCCTTCAACAATGCCGGGATCGAGATAGAGAAGGGCAAACTGGCCGACGGCACCCTCGATGAGTTCGACGCGATCATGGGCGTCAATGTGAAAGGTGTCTGGCTGTGCATGAAATACCAGTTGCCGCTGCTGCTGGCCCAGGGCGGCGGGGCCATCGTCAACACCGCCTCGGTGGCCGGCCTGGGTGCGGCGCCGAAAATGAGCATTTATGCGGCCTCCAAGCATGCCGTGATCGGCCTGACCAAGTCGGCCGCCATCGAATATGCCAAGAAGAAGATTCGCGTGAACGCAGTCTGCCCGGCAGTGATCGACACCGACATGTTCCGCCGTGCCTACGAGTCTGATCCGAAGAAGGGTGAATTCGCCAACGCCATGCACCCGGTAGGACGTATCGGCAGGGTCGAGGAAATTGCCAGCGCCGTGCTGTACTTGTGCAGCGATGGCGCGGCGTTCACCACCGGGCATTCGCTGGCGGTGGACGGCGGTGTCACGGCCTTCTAAGGGAGTGGATTGTAGGAAAAAGCCCGCTCCTGTAGCGGGCTTTTTCTTGGGCGGTCGGAAATTCCCTGGATCTGCCCGTCAATGTGTTTCAAGGCGTGAGAATCGGCCCATTTGGCGACGTTGTCGTACATCGTCCGGCAACACCCTGTGCTTAACTGCCATGGAAAACCGACTGTTTCTGGAAATAAAACAATCGCTTAGGAGCTTGGTTACTCATGGAGTTGAGAATCGACCGACAGGCCCTTGTGCCTGTCGTACAGCAAATTGTCGACGCCCTGGTCGGCTGGATTCGACAGGCTGGGGTGCAACCGGGGACGCGCCTGCCTTCCATCCGCCAATTGGCGCGGGAGAATCTGCTCAGTCAGTCCAGCGTCAATGAAGCATGTGAACGTCTGGTCGCCCAAGGGATATTGGCCTCCCGCCATGGCTCGGGTTTTTTTGTTGCATCACCTTCCTCGATCAGGCCCGACCTCTCCGGCAAGGGGCTGCCGGGAGGCATGCAGCGTGCCTGGGCCGATTCAGCCGACAACGGGCTGTGGGAACTGAAGTTAGGCAGTGGCGGATTACCCGAACGTTGGCGTGAGAGCGATGACCTGGCCTATGCGATTCGGCAGGTGTCCCGCACCGACATGGCGGGACTGTTCAACTACAGTACGCCGCTGGGGTTGCCTGCCTTGCGTGAGCAACTGTCAAGGCGACTGAAGCAGCTCAATATCAATGTGGATGAAAACCTTATCCTGACCACAACGGGGGCGACTCATGGCCTGGACCTGATCGTGCGGACACTGCTGCGGCCGGGATGTTGCGTGGTGGTGGAAAGCCCCGGCTATTCGAGGCTGTTCGAGCTGCTCAGGCTCCATGGGATCGACATGATCGAGTTACCGAGGACACCACGGGGCCCGGATGTCGACGCGTTGCAAGCGTTGTTGGCGACTCACCGGCCCAGCGCCTTGTTCATCAACAGCGCGTGTCACAACCCGACCGGCAGTTGCCTGGCGCCGGCCGTGGCCCAGCAGTTGCTGCAACTGACACGCAAGCATGCCGTGCTGGTTATCGAGGACGACGTCTATGCCGACTTCCAGAGCACGACGCGGACCCGGTTGGCGGCGCTGGATGCCGACGTGCTTTACGTGGGCAGTTTCTCGAAAACCCTGAGCAGTTCGTTGCGGGTCGGCTTCGTGGTGGCCGGCGCTGCGATCATCGAGCGTTTGAGCAAGGTCAAGGAGGTTACCAGCATGGGGGGGTCGCGGTTCTGCGAATCGGTTGTCGCCGGCCTGTTGGCCAACGGCGCCTATCGCAAGCTGGTCCAGCGCCAGCGGCAACGCCTGGGTATCGAAATGGCAATGGTGCTCCAGGTACTGGAGGATGCCGACTGGACCGTTTTCGGCAAACCGGCCGGAGGGCTGTTCATCTGGGCACGTCCGCCCAGGTGCGACTACGCTGGATTACAACGCCTGGCCAAACGGTTCGGTGTGCTGCTGTCTTCGCGTACAGCGTTCAGCCCGTCGGGTGTTGACAGTGACTGGCTACGGATCAATGTGGCCTATGCCCGGGATTCCAGGGCGCTGGCGTTCTTCCGGGCCACGGGTCTGGATCGACCTCGAGCGTTCTGAAAACGACGAAGCCGTAGCTTTTTGCCATTATTCCGACGCCAGCATCTTGTGCGATGGGGCGTCTCGTTGCGAATCTGCGATTACACACACTGGCAGAGGACTGAGCGCAATGATTTCGGCCGTGCAAAGACGTTTTGCCAACCTGGGTATGGCAAAGAAGTTGGGGATCGGGTTTGTCATGGTGCTGCTGCTCACTGCAGTTGTGGCGGCCATTGGGGTCTGGTCGTTGCAAACCATCAGTCAGCGTTTCGATGGCTTGAAGCAGATGTCCTCGTTCAGTAGCGAGCTACTCAAGGTTCGGCTGCTCGAACAGGACTACGCGTTGCGCTCCGATCCCAAGACGGTCGATGCCCTGCACCAGGGCGTGGACAGCTTGATCGCCAAGGCCAATGAACTCAAGGCGCAGTCGGCTGCCAACGTGCCGGTGATGAACGATGTGGAGCAAGCCTTGGTGGCTTATCGCAAGGCGTTCGATGAGTTCGTCGGATTGAGCCAGAGCAAGGACCTGGCCCTGGAGATGGCCAGTTGGTCGGTGTCCAGCGTCGCCAACAACCTCGATGTGCTTCGGGCCGGGTTGGCGGATGATGGCACCTACACGTTGAAAGAGACCCAGGGCAAGGAAGGCGCCGAGTTTGTTGAACAAGCCAACCAGGTCAGTGAGGTGTCCCGTTTGATGCTGGTGGCCATGAATGAGGCGCGGGTGCGCCTCGATCAGACCCGCAAAGGCAGTGAGGAAGCGGGACAAGGCCAGATCGAACAGGCCGAGCAGGCCATGAAGCAGGCCGAAGTGCTCAAGACCGCGATCAAGGATCCTGGCTACCAGACGGTCATCAATGAAGTGGCCGGGCACATCGCCGGATTCAACGAGAAACTCGCTGAATATACTGGTCTGCTGGCCCAGGAGAAGGTCATCTCCGGGCAGCTGCGCGAACGGGCTGCCCAGGTGGTGGATCGGGTTGACCAGGCCTATGCCGCCGAAGACAAGGCCATGCAGGCCGAGTTGAAAAAGAACTCGTTGCTGATCGTCGGTTCGTCGGCCCTCGCGTTGCTGGTGGGGTTGATTGCGGCCTGGGTCATTACCCGACTGATCGTGGCGCCGTTGCGCAGTGTCATTCGTGTCGCCCAGCAAATTGCCGGAGGGGACTTGAGTGCAACGGTGGAAGTGACGCGCCGGGATGAAATCGGGCAGTTGATGTTGGCGATGCAGCAGATGGGAGCCGGGCTGAGCAGTATCGTCAGTGGGTTGCAGTCCGGTATCGAGCAGTTGGCCAACTCCGCCCAGTCGTTATCGGCCGTGACCGAACAGACCAACCTGGAAGTCAGCAGCCAGAAGGAGGAAACCGAACAGGTTGCCACGGCCATGAACCAGATGACCGCCACTGTGCACGACGTGGCGCGCAATGCCGAAGAAGCGGCCCAGGCTGCCCAGACCGCCGACGACAAAGTCGAAAGCGGTCAACAGGTGGTGCGCCAGAGCATGGTGCGTATCGAACAACTGGCCGACTCGGCCACATCGGCCAGTTCCAGCATCGAAAGCCTCAGTGCCGAAATCCAGAACATCGGCACGGTATTGAGTGTGATCAAGAGCGTCGCCGAGCAAACCAACCTGCTGGCGCTCAACGCCGCCATTGAAGCAGCTCGCGCCGGTGAACAGGGCAGGGGCTTTGCGGTGGTGGCCGATGAAGTGCGTGCCCTGGCCAAGCGCACACAACAATCCACCGAAGAAATCGAGCGGTTGGTGAGTGCCTTGCGTTCAGCCGCCCAGACTTCCGTGCAACAGATCCAGAGCAGCGGTGAGCTGGTGAAGATGGCGGTCAGCGATGCCCTGCAGACTGAAAGTGCCTTGGGCAGCATTGCTGCAGCCGTGTCGCTGATCCAGCAGATGAACCAGCAGATCGCCGCGGCAGCCGAACAGCAGAGCTCGGTCGCCGAAGAAATCAACCGCAGCGTCACCAGCATCCGCGCCAGTGCCGATCAGTCCTCCCTGGCGATGCAAGGCAACGCCGCGTCCAGCATTGAGCTGGCACAGTTGGGCGTCGAGCTGAAGGGGATGGTGGGGCATTTCAGGTTGTAAGCGTGGGAGTTTGAAGCAAGCACGGACTGTTGTAGGAACTGCCGAGTGCAACGAGGCTGCGATCTTTGCCCTGACAATTGAGTCGCGAGCGAAAGATCAGGATCAAAAGATCGCAGGCTTCGCCAGCTCCTGCATCAGCCTCTGCCTGCACCACGCAGGCCTCAGTCGTAAACCTTCTTCTTCTTCCACTCGTCGTTGATTTCGTCTTCCTTCAAGCCTTCGGTCAACTGGTTGACCTCACCTTCGGCCGCCTTGGTGCTGGCCAGGACCATGGCATTGACGCGGGCCAGGAGTTTCTCGAGGTAAGCCAGCTGCTCGGCGTAGACCTGTGGTTCCTGCTGTTTACGCAGGTATTGCACGCCACGTTCGAACGCCAGGCGAGCCTGCCCCGGTTGTTCCTGTTGCAAGGCCTGTTGGCCGAGGTTGTTGAAGAACTCGATGTGCAGCAGCACCAGGACGTGCCGTACTTCGCGGATCCAGCGCTTGGCTTCGTTGGGCGGCAGGAAACCGTCCTGGGCGGCGCGGGTGATCTGGCCATGCAAGGCCTCAAGCAGGAAACGCACATCCTTGGCCTTGGCTTCGGTCTGGATCGGAGCCGGGGGATTGTTCACCGGGATCGATTCGCCCTGGGCCGCCAGGGCGTTCAACTCGTCCAGGCGTGCCTTCACCGCTGCATTGGTCTTTTCCATGCCCAGCAAGCGCTGGCAGACGTTGATCTCAAGGCGGGTGATCAGCAGCTTCAGGGCCGGGGTCATAAACTGGCCGGGGAAGGTTTCGGTGAGCTCGCCGCAACGACGCAGGCGGTCGTTGAGTTCGACCTTGGTACGGGCCTTTTCCAGCTTGTTGTTTTCCGCCACATGGTTCATATAGCCAATGGCGATCAACAATGCGATCCCGGCTACGACGAGCAGGGTGATCATGAGTGGTGTCACCGGTAAGACCTCTTTAATAGGATTCGCATAGATCAGTGTAGTGGCTAGGCTTTTAAGCGCATAGGCCCGAACGACGAGATTAGACGGACGACCAGGCACGGTAGCGTAGATGCACATTGCCACTATTTGCTGGGCGCGACTATATCGTCTTGGCGGACGACAGAATATAGGCGTCAGAGACTGGACAGGCAAAATCTGCGAATCGCTCCTCAAACCGGTCGAAGTCATTGATTTAAATAAATTTATATCTGGGGGTTGACGACCTCTCAATCCATCCATAGAATGCGCGCCACTTACAGCGTAAAGCACTCAGCCAAGCGCCATAAGCAGTGAATGTTATACGTGTGTCCCCTTCGTCTAGTGGCCTAGGACACCGCCCTTTCACGGCGGTAACAGGGGTTCGAGTCCCCTAGGGGACGCCAATGCGGGAATAGCTCAGTTGGTAGAGCACGACCTTGCCAAGGTCGGGGTCGCGAGTTCGAGTCTCGTTTCCCGCTCCAATTTTAAACAATCCTGCTTTCGAGCAGGGTTGAGTGAAACCAGAAACGATACCTTCGGGTTCAGATCTGGGCACTGGGACACACACCATGTGTTCCGGGCAGCGTGTCCCCTTCGTCTAGTGGCCTAGGACACCGCCCTTTCACGGCGGTAACAGGGGTTCGAGTCCCCTAGGGGACGCCATTTGCGGGAATAGCTCAGTTGGTAGAGCACGACCTTGCCAAGGTCGGGGTCGCGAGTTCGAGTCTCGTTTCCCGCTCCAAATTCAAAAAAACGCCGCTCATTGAGCGGCGTTTTTTTATGCCTGTGAAAAAGCCATCTCAATCGGCGCCGGACCGGTCCAGGTGCTTTAGACGGACAATTTGCATGTGTTTTAGGGCGTGGGCCTTATCGCCTTAATAATGAAGGGAGGTTTGGCGAACTACATGCAAAATTAACGGAAAAGCATGTCGGAAAATTAATAATTAATTTCTAAAAAATTGCCGTTCTCCTAACCTTCCAGTACCCATTCTGGAGGTGCATCCATGTTGATTTTCGTTAAATCAATGGTCATTGGTCTGTGCATTGCGGCCCCTGTGGGGCCCATCGGGCTGTTGTGTATACAAAGGAGTCTCATGCTTGGCTGGAGAGCCGGTTTTGCGACAGGGTTAGGGGCCGCCACTGCCGATTCAATCTATGGGTTCATAGGGGCGTTGGGTATTACCGCCATTATCGCGACGCTCATCAGCTTCAAGCCCTGGTTATGTATTCTGGGAGGGCTGTTCCTCGCCTACATTGGTTATCAGACAATACGCTCGAACAGCAATGCGACCGCCATGGGGGGCGAGCGCGCCAACATGTTCAAGGCTTATTCGACCACGCTGTTCCTGACCTTGTCGAACCCCATGACCATTTTGTCGTTTATCGCGATATTTGCCGCCTTGAGCGATAGCATGGCCAGCGAACAAGGCAGTCAGCACTCAGTGCTGTCCATGGTGACCGGCATATTTCTGGGCTCGGCCGTCTGGTGGTTAGGACTGAGCGGCTTCTCCTCCATCTTCAAGGCCAGGATCGCTCAGTCAAAGATTAAATTGATCAACTACTTTTCCGGGGCAACCATCAGTCTGTTAGGCGCGTACCAAGTGGCAACCGGCGTCATGCTGGCCACGGGAACCTGAGAAGGTTTCCCCTTCGGTGAATGATGCCGATGCCTTCTTCGCTCCCCTTCGGAGTCAGGAGGGAGCTTTACCCAGCCTGGACTCAACGTAGGCTTTGAAACGACCTATCGCCTGTGTGGTTTGTGCGGCTGTGGCATTACTGAACGACAACCTGACCTGATTGACCGCTTCGTTTGTCAGTGAGAACAAGGACGTAGGGAATACAGTAACCCTGAAGTGCCGGGCGCACTCGTTCATCTCAGCCTGTCTGCACATTGATGAAGAAGCCTCCCGCCGGCTGATTCCAGGTGACGGTTCGTTGGGAACCGCCTTCGGATGGGAATGCATGCTCAAGGCCCAGAGTGTTGTCTTACACGCAGAAAAGGAACCACATGCAATTCAATTTAACGAGCCGCCCGCCTCGGTTTCCGCGAACCTTGCAAAAATCCAACTTACCCATCCTGGATGACACAGTTGCGTGACGAAAGATGACACTTTACGGCTCCCCCGTGGAGTAGTTCTTCCAGTTTTGCCGGGGGGCTTTCCAGGGGGCAAGTTTTCATTTCTTGTAGTGTCCATCTCTCATTTCCTCATTGCGAAAGTTGCCAACAACATCATCGCTAAAAAGTCTAGGCGAAACAATCCTGCCGCCATAAGTGGCAGTCATCTTGTTGTAGTCAGTAAGCGGAAGACGTGCGGATCAAACCATGTTGAGAGAAATATTTTATTATGCGGTGCGTCATGCTAAAGAGGAGGGGGTATTGATTGCGCGGATTCTTTCAAGGCTTCTCAGGCAGGAAATAGGCTAGCGCTCTGCTTTATTTTGGTGCATGATTTTTTTAATGAAAAACGCGGGCTCTTCATTAAATTTTAAAGTTCTTACCGAGAGAAACGCACATGGATCGTATAGACATAAAAATCCTGGGGAAGGTACAGGACTGTGGCCGCATTTCCATCACGGAACTTTCCAAGCATGCGGGGCTTTCTATTCCTGCCACGACTGACAGGTTACGCAAGCTGGAAGACGCTGGGGTCATCAAGGGCTATAGCGCTCAGTTGGATCCCACCAAGCTGGGGTACGGCATCTCGGCTGTCGTCGGCATCACCACCCTCAAGCCGGCGAAAGCCAAATTGATAGCGACGCTCCAGGACATTCCCGAGGTCGTGGAGTGCCTGCATATCACGGGTAATGACTCTTACCTGATCAGGATCTATGCCAAATCGATGGCTGAGATCGAGGCGATCATTGCCAATATCAACGGGTACGGAGAGACGCGCACCAGCATTGTCTTGTCAGTTCCTATCGAGAGAAGAAAGCTCGCCCCTTGAGAGACTTGAACGCCAGCCATCGCATCAAGACGCCCGTCAGCCCTCCAGACTGTGCACCAGGCTCTCAAGCGCTTTCGTGCTTGCTTCTTCCTCCGGTACCGATGGCGTGATAACCGTCGTGCGCATCTGCCGCGCCAGGCGGTATTCACTGGGCGTACAGTTGGCGTACTGCTTGAAGGCGCGGGCAAAGTAGGACGGATCCTTGAAACCGGCTTCGTAGCCGATGCTGGTGATGGGCATCTCGCTGTTATCGAGCAGTTCCTTGGCAAAACTCATGCGCTTGTTCAGTACGTAGTCGGTAAAGCCCAGCCCATTGGCCTCCTTGAACAGACGACTGAAGCGAAACGTGGTCATGCCGCAGCGCTTGGCCAGGTCACGCTGATCGATGCTCTCGCGAAAATGCTGATCGATGTACAACAGGATGTGGTTGAGGGCCTGGTGTTTCTGGTGGCTGGAGGTCAGGCGGATGCTCTCCGGCAGGGTGGGGGAGTGGTCGATCGGCGACGTCCTGCCCCGGCTGCCGGTATTGCGTCGCAACTCGCACAATTGCAGCACCGCCGTCAGGTAGCGCTTTCTCTCGGTGGCTGAAAGGGGCAGGACCATGTATTCCCAGACATTGGAGCGCATGGCCCAGACCGCCAGCTCTTCAGAGTGCTGCACGGTGAACATGGTGATGGGGATGGTAGGCACGGCCCGCTTGATTTCCAGCAACCGCCTCAGACCCGGGGTGTCCGGCCGGTCGAAATGAATGCAGATCATGTCGACCTGCTCTCCGCCCGGCAGCGTGGCGTTGGTTGCCAGCGAGCAATGGCAGGCTTGCTCGAACTGGATGGCGAGTTCCTTTGTGGACCGATCGTGAGTCAGATCGAACCACAACAACCTTGGCTTTCCGGTCAGATTCGACGTCATGTGCCTACTCAGTGGTTCTTCCTGCCCTTTAGCCGGAAGTATCGTCAATGTGCCATCATTTCGCCGAATAAATTCTTATAAAAAACCAGGTTCTTATCTCTATCCCGGTGCAGCGAATGCACGGCAGCCGTAGATGACCTCGCGCAAAATAATCCTAGCGATGTGCAAAATCCTCCTAACGACTATGTCGGCCTCCTGACTAGGGTTGCATCAGGCAGTTCGCGATGTACTGCCTCCTGAAAAACAACCCCGATGAGGTGTGCGAAATGACTCTTCAAACTATCAAGGCTTCGGTACTGAAGTTCGCCAAAGATGAAGACGGCCTGACCATTGTGGAATATGCCGTGGCCGGTGGGTTGATCACGGTGGCGGTGGCGGCCGCCTTCGTTCTTCTGGGTGGTGCCGTGGATACCCAGATCCGTGCTCTGTGCCAGGCCGTCAACGGCAACGTTGCCTGCTGATCACAACGCTTTGCGATAGGGGGACACGGCAACTTTTACGGAATCACGCTTGCGACTCTTTTGCAGTGAGTACAACGAATACCTCAAATGGACTTGGCGCTGTCCCCAACTTCTAAGTTCATTGCCGTATTACTTCTGCGCGTGAGGTAAATAAAATGACTCTGCACACAATCAGAACTTCGATCAGCAAGTTCGTAAAAGATGAAGAGGGCCTGACCATTGTCGAGTATGCGGTGGCGGGAGGCTTGATCACGGTGGCGGTGGCGGCGGCATTCGTGCTGTTGGGAGGGGCCGTGGATACCCAGATCCGTGCGCTGTGCCAGGCCGTCAACGGCAACGTTGCCTGCTAACGATTACGCAACCGGGAGACGCGCCATGTCCATGGAATTGCTGGTGTCGACATCAATACTGCTGGGACTGCTGGGCGTGGCGGTGGTGAGCGATCTGCTCCGCCACCGCATCCCCAACTCACTGGTCCTTCTGGGGCTCGTCCTGGGGCTGGCCAGTCAGGTTTACACGGGCGGAATCAGCGGCTTGGGCGACAGCCTGCTGGGCATGCTGATCTGCTTCGCGCTATTCCTGCCGATGTACGCGGTGGGAGGCATGGCGGCCGGTGACGTCAAGTTGATGACCATGGTCGGCAGCTTCCTGCCATTCCACTACGCATTGTGGGCCGCGCTGTTCAGCCTGATCGCCGGCGGCGTGTGTGGATTCCTGATTGTCCTGGCTCGTGGCCAACTGCTGCAAACCCTTGGACGTTACTGGCTGATCGTCCGCGCCCAGTCCTATCTGGCACCCACCTCGGATGAAGTGGCCGGTAAACCCTTTCCTTATTCGATTGCGATCCTGATCGGCACCTTGAACAGCGTCTACTGGCAGTTGGTTGCCGGCGGCTGGGGAGTCTAGTCATGCACGTCATCAACGATAGTGATGCCTACCCCAGCGAACGGGAGGCGGTACAACGCTTGGCACCCCAGCCTTGTACGATTCGCGACACCGGCTTGACCGACAGTTTTCTGGGCGAACTGGTGTGCAAGCATCTGCACGACGCCGGTGTGCTGGACATGCCGCGGTTGGTCGAGCGCCTGGCGCTGACCGGTGCTGTGCTGGAAGAAGTCCTGGCGTTTTTGCGCAAGGATGGCCGTGTCGAGGTGCTCGGCCAGATTGGCCAGGCCAGCGTGCAGGCGTTGCGTTATGGCCTGACCGAACGTGGTCGCAGCTCTGCCCGGGACGCCCTGGCCCGTAGCGGTTATATCGGTGCGGCGCCGTTCCCTGTGAGCACCTATCGCTCGCTGATCAAGATCCAGACCATACACCACGGTCGTATCACCGCCAGCGACATGCAGCGGGCCCTGTCCGGCATGGTGCTGAGCCAGGGCATGCTCGACCAGTTGGGCGTGGCCTTGAACTCCGGGCGGGCGATCATGATTTATGGCCCGGCCGGTACCGGCAAGACCTACGTCAGCAGCCGGTTGATCCGCCTGTTTGCCGAAGCCATCTGGGTGCCCCATGCCATTGTCATCAACGAGTCGGTGATCGAGATCTACGACCCGCAGGTGCATCAGCGCCTGGATGACAACAGCCAACCGAACAATCTGATGCTCAACGAAGGCATCGACCGCCGGCTGCTGTGCTGCAAACGCCCCATCGTCATCACCGGTGGCGAGTTGAGCATGGAGCAGCTGGATGTGCGCTACGATCCGTTCACCCGTCAGTACCAGGCCGCCTTGCAGCTCAAGGCCAGCAACGGCCTGTTCATCATCGACGATATGGGGCGCCAGCGCATGGCCCCGGCCGAGTTGCTCAATCGCTGGATCGTGCCCATGGAAGAGAAGCGTGACTTCATCAACCTGGGCGGCGGGCGGCACTGCGAGCTGCCGTTCGACCTTGTTCTGGTGTTTTCCACCAACCTCAATCCGTTGGAACTGGCCGACGAGGCGTTCCTGCGACGCATTGGCTACAAGGTTCAGTTCGGTTACCTCAAGCCCGACGAATACGAACGCATCTGGCGCCAGGAATGCGAGCGCCTGGGTGTCCCTTACGATCCGCTGCTGGTGCGTTATGTGCTGCAGCGGCTGTATGCCGGCGAAGGCATGCCCCTGGTGCCTTGCCATCCCCGTGACCTTTTGAACATGGCGCTCGACCGCCAACGCTACCTGGGCGGTTCCGGACCCCTGATGCCACAAGAGTTGGAATGGGCCTGGCACAACTACTTCGTTCAGCTCGACTTTCTTTGATTCGGAGATACTGACATGAGCTCTCGTACGCTTCCGCTGATTGGCGTTTCCCTGGTAATGGGCCTTGGCGCTGCATGGATGGCCGACTCCTGGTTGAGTGCGCGACTCAATGCGACCCCCGATGACCATCTGCGAAGCGTGGTGGTCGCCACAGTGGAAATCCCTTTCGGGCAAATGGTCGAGGCCCAGCAGGTCACCACCGTGCGCATGCCGATGGATACGATCCCGGACGATGCCTTCGACGCCAGTGAAAAGGCCGTGGGCAAGATCGCCACGTTTGACATCTTGCGCGGCGACATCGTGCGCGGTGCGCGTCTGAGTGAGCACCTGGGTGGCAGCACCCTGGCCTCGCTGATCGCGCCCGACAAGCGTGCCATCTCGGTCCGGGTGGACGATGTCGTGGGCGTCGGCGGGTTCCTGCTGCCGGGCAACCGGGTCGACGTGCTGGCGACCAAGACCACCAACGCCGGCAGCAACAGCGCCACATCCCGGACCATCCTGGAAAACCTGCGGGTATTGGCGGTGGATCAGACAGCGGGTACCGACAAGACCCAACCGGTTGTGGTGCGCGCCGTCACGCTGGAGATGACGGCGACCGAAGCGGAAGCGCTGGTCACCGCGCAAACCGAAGGCAAGCTGCAACTGGCCCTGCGCAATCCGTTGAACCTGGAGAAAAAAGCCGTGGCTGTCGCGCCGCCAGCGCCACCGGTCATGGCGGTAGCGGCCGCCGCGGTGCCTAGGCCCGTGGTGCAACGCATCGTCAAGGCGCAGGACGGCGGGGCGGTGACGGTGATCCGTGGCATTGAAAGCAAGGTGATCAACCTTCGCTGAATGGCGTGAAAAACACCTGGTTTCCAGGCGATGGCGATCCTCAATGCAGTCAACGAGGGCGTGATGATGAATTCCGATATCCGGAGGCGCCAGGGAGGGGCAGTGAGTGTATTGATGGTGTTCGCCTTGGTGGCGATCTCCATGATGGCAGCGTTGGCCCTGGACGGTGGCCACATGTTGCTCAACAAGACGCGTTTGCAGAACGCAGTGGATGCCGCGGCCTTGAGCGGGGCCAAGACCCTGAGCCAGGTCACCGGCGGCCTCAACATGGCCAGCACGACGCGTGCGGCGGCCCTGGACACGCTGAACAAGAACGCCCAGGCCTTGGGCAACACTGAACTGGCCACCGCCGTCGCCGGCAATCCGGGGGCGTTTGCCGTGGTAGAGCTGGCCAGCAGTGTCTACGGTCCGTTCTCTTACCCCGGGCCAGCGGATGCCAAGTACGTGCGGGTGTCGGTGTCGAGTTATCAACTGAACGGTTTTTTCTGGAGTTTCGTCCAGACCATGGGCAGCGCCGGTCTGGGTAACAAGCGAGTGGCGGCGATTGCCACTGCCGGTCCCAGCCCGACTTCGCCTTGCGACCTGGCGCCCTTGATGGTCTGTGGCGACCCCGGCCAGTACAACCCGGCGGCCGGCAACTTCTGGGGCTACCACTTTGGTGACCTTGAGGTCTTGAAGACGGCGGCGGGTAATTCTTCGCCTATCGGGCCGGGCAACTTTCAGTTACTCGATTTTGGCTCTGGCGGCAGTACGGTCAGGGAGGATCTGGCGGGCGGCGGTTCGGTCTGTCGCAGTGTCGGCGATAACGTTCAGACCGCACCCGGCAACAAGGCCGGTCCGACCTCCCAGGGCTTGAACACCCGCTTCGGCATTTACAAGGGGCCGGTCAGTTCCTCCGATTACCCGCCGGACCTGGTGACCTCGTCGAGCACGCCGGCGATGACCTACGACAGTGCGCTTGACCAGGTGAAGTACAAGGGTAAGACGGTCACTTCGAGCAACGGCGATCTCTCGGCGGGCGGTGAGGCGATCAAGGACTACAACGACTGGCGCACCCAGGTCGCCGCCTGTGTCGGCGGAAGCGGCAGCGGTTGTGAAAGCAATGGGGTGTTCGAACGGCGGATGCTCAAGATCGTGATCGGCAACTGCACCGGCAAGCAGGGTGGCTCAAGCTCGATTCCGGTGCTGGGGTTCGGCTGCTATTTCGTGGTGCAACCGGTGGATGGCGGTGGTTCGGACTCCCTGGTCTTCGGCCAGTTCGTCCAGGAATGTGAAGGCGATGGCGTGCCAGGCCCCACACCCTCCAGTGATGCCGGCCCGCAGATTATCCAGCTCTACAAAACCTACCTCAACGGCAGTGGCAATCCGAGCACTGACTCGTAGGAGGCGTCATGGGACTTACTCAATTCAAATCCCCGCAGGCTCAGCAAGGCTTGGCGCTGGTGGAGTTTACCCTGGTGCTGCCCCTGGTGCTGGTGCTGTTGCTGGCCTTCGGCGAGTTCGGCCGCATGCTCTACCAGTACAACGTGTTGTTGCAGGCCAGCCGTGATGCCGGTCGTTTTGTCGCCGGCCAGGCCTGGAACTCCACGTTGGGCGGCATCGCCCTGAGCAACACGTTGTTGACCCAGACAAAAAACGTTGCGGTATACGGCGTGCCCGCCCAGGTCGGCAACCCGGTTGTGTCCGGTTTGACCGCGACTAACGTGACGGTCGCTGCGGTAGGTACCAACCATGTACGCGTCACCGTCACGTACACGTTCTGCCCGGTGATTGGCGCGGGCAATTGCACCGGGTCGCTGCCGGGTTTTTTCGGCGCCGCCATGCCGCTGGGCATTCCGCTGGTCGCAACCACTGTGATGAGGGTGCTGTGATGAAGCCGATGAACCATAAATGCATGCGCGGTACCTACATCGTCGAGTTTTCCTTCGTCGGCCTGCTGGTGTTCGTCCTGTTGTTCGGCGTGTTGGAGATGGGCCGGTTGTACTTTACCGCCAACGCCCTGGATGAAGCCGCGCGGCGCGGTGCGCGCCTGGCGGCGGTGTGCAACATCAGCGATCCGGTGGTGTTGCGCCGGGCCATCTTCAATGCCGCGACCGACGCAGGCACCAGCCAACTGATCAGCAGCCTGGCCACCACGAATCTGGCGCTGACTTATCTGGACGTCAATGGCGCCGTGGTGGCGAACCCCGCCGACACGGTCAGTGCCACCGGCTTCCGGGCCATCCGCTATGTCCGGCTGAGTGTGCAGAACTACGTGTTCAACCTGTTCATTCCCGGCTTGGGCGTGTCCATTACCTTGCCCGCCTTCAGGGCAACCTTGCCACGCGAAAGCCTTGGGCGTCATTCCGATTCCGGGGAGATCACACCATGCTGAATACCAGAGAAACGCCCGTTCCGACCGCCACCGGTAAAGCCGGGCTGCGACTGCTGATCAGCAGCCGCGACGCCGCAGCTCTGCGCGACCTGCAATGTGTCTGCCAGCGCATGCCCTGCCTGGAAGTCAGTACCCGGCTGGTGAGCAATGGGCATGTCGATCCCCTTTACGGCCTGGAGCGCATGCCTGACTTGCTGCTGTTGCGGGTCAGCCATCTGTGGCGCGAGGAGCTGGCGGCGTTGCTGCAACGTCCGGCCCATGAGCGTCCACCGATGCTGGTGTGTGGTTTGCTGGGCGACCAGGAGGCCATGCGCCTGGCCATGCAGGCTGGTGCTCGCGACGTGCTGCCTGAGCCCATCGCCGAAAATGAATTGGTCGCTGCGCTGAATCGCCTGGTGGCGGAGGTTCGCCTGGGCAACGGCGCCGAGGGCAAGCTGGTCGCCGTGATCGGCGCCAAGGGCGGCTCGGGCGGGACCCTGGTGGCCTGCAACCTGGCCCAGCAATTGAGTGCCCGTGCGGGTAATACGCTGTTGCTGGATATGGATCTGCAGTTCGGCAGTGTGACCCATTACCTCGACGTGGCGCAGTCCCACAGCCACCTGGAAGTGCTGCAGCAGATCGACGATCTGGACAGCATCGCGTTGCGCGGTTTCTGCAGCCACTTCAGCCCGACGCTGCACGTGCTGGGCGGGAGAGCCGGCGAATTGTGCCTGCCCCAGGACGCCCAACCGGAACAGCTCGACACCCTGCTGCAGCTGGCTCGCGCCAGCTACGACTGGGTGGTGGTGGACCTGCCGAGGCAGATCGACCAACTCACCGGCTCCGTATTGGAGCAGGTGGACCGGGTGTACGTGGTGGTGCAACAAAGCGTCAGCCACCTGCGCGATGCCAGCGCCCTGGTGCGGATCCTGCGTGAAGACCTGGGTCTGCGCGGGGACCAGTTGCAGATTGTGGTCAACCGCTACGACAAGGCCGCCGCGATCAGCCTCAAGGACATCGGCGAGGCCCTGCGCTGCGTGAACCTGTCCAAATTACCCAATGACTTCAACCTGGTCAGCCAGAGTCAGAACACTGGTGTGCCGTTGGGGCTACATGCGCCGAGGGCGGCCATCACCGTCGCCCTGCGCGATTTGACCGAAGACCTGGTCGGTCACCAGATGAGCCCAGACAAAGGCCTGTTCAAACGCGCCTTCAACCGTTTCTTCGGGGGATGACCCATGATCAGCGATTTCCGCAACCGCTTGCGTAAACAGTCAGGTAAACCCGGCGCTTCAGTGGCCTCCCAGCAGGGCGATGGCTTGCCGGATTCGACTGAGGACCTGATGGCCTGGGAACAGGCCGTCCCGGATGTGCTCTACGAAACCCGCAGCCAGGTCACGCCGGTGGAAGCCGAGTGGCGGGAAAAGATCTACCAGCAGTTGCTCAAGGTCATGGACCTTTCCTTGCTCGATGCCCTTGAGCAGGCCGAGGCCTCGCGGCAGATTCGCGATATCTGCCAGCGCCTGCTCGATGAACACTCGGCACCGGTGAGCACTGCCAGTCGTCAATTGATCATCAAGCAGATCACCGACGAGGTGCTGGGTCTCGGTCCGCTGGAGCCATTGCTGGCCGACCACAGCGTTTCCGACATCCTGGTCAATGGGTTTGCCTCGGTCTATGTCGAGCGCTTCGGCAAGCTGCAACGGACCGACGTGCGCTTTCGAGACGACCAGCACTTGCTGAACATCATCGACCGCATCGTCTCCAGCCTGGGGCGGCGCATCGACGAGTCCTCGCCGCTGGTAGACGCCCGGCTCAAGGATGGCTCGCGGGTCAACGCGATCATCCCGCCGCTGGCCATCGACGGTCCGAGCATGTCGATCCGGCGTTTCGCAGTGGACCTGCTCAACACCGACAGCCTGATCCAGGTGGGCACCATGACCCCGGCCATCGCCCTGTTGCTCAAGGCCATCGTGCGTGGGCGCCTTAACGTGCTGATTTCCGGCGGGACCGGCAGCGGCAAGACCACCATGCTCAATGTGCTGTCCAGTTTCATTCCCCACAACGAGCGCATCGTCACCATCGAGGACTCGGCCGAGCTGCAACTGCAGCAACCCCACGTGGTGCGCCTGGAAACCCGGCCTTCGAACATCGAGGGCCGGGGCGAGGTGAGCCAGCGGGAACTGGTGCGTAACAGCCTGCGGATGCGTCCGGACCGAATTGTCATTGGCGAGGTGCGCGGTGCCGAGGCGCTGGACATGCTCACGGCCATGAACACCGGTCACGACGGTTCCTTGACCACGATCCACGCCAACACTGCAAGGGATGCACTGGGGCGCGTCGAGAACATGGTGTCGATGACCGGCGCAACTTTTCCGATCAAGGCCATGCGTCAACAAATTGCCTCAGCCATCGATGTGGTGATCCAACTGGAGCGTCAAGAAGATGGCAAACGACGCGTGGTGAGTATCCAAGAGATCAACGGCATGGAAGGGGAAGTCATCACCATGACCGAAATCTTCTGCTTTGCACGCCAGGGTATCGGCGAGCAGGGAGGGGTGCTCGGCGAGTATCGGCCCAGCGGCATGATCCCGGCCTTTCGCGATGTGTTGGCCAAGCGCGGCATCGAGTTGCCGCTGACCCTGTTCCGCCCTGAGTGGATGGAGGCCCGGACGTCATGAACAATATCCCTACCGAATTTATTCTGATTTTCCTGGGCATGGTCTTCATCGCCGTTTTCCTCTTGTCCCAGGGCGTGGTGGTGCCGGTGTTCGGTGAGGCCGGCAAGATGCGCAAGCGCATTCGCGGGCGCCTGCATGTACTGGAAAAGGCCAATCATCTGCCCAATATGCAAACCGTATTGCGGCAGAAATACCTGACGCGCCTGTCTCCCCTGGAGGCCCGGCTCGAGCAGCTGCCCTTCATGGCCAACCTGACGCAACTGATCGAACAGGCCGGCCATGAGTACCGCGCCTATCGGGTGATGCTGCTCGGTCTGGTCCTCGGCGTGACGGCCGGAGCCCTGGTAATGATGGTTTCGCCGTTCTGGTGGATGGCACTGCTGGTGGCCTTCGTGCTGTTCTGGCTGCCGGTGCTGAAAATCATGCGTGACCGCAGCAAGCGTTTTGCTGCGTTCGAGGAGGGTTTGCCGGATGCGTTGGACGCCATGTGCCGGGCCCTGCGTGCCGGTCACCCGTTCAACGAAACCCTGCGGTTGGTGGCCGATGAGCATAAGGGGCCGGTGGCCCAGGAGTTCGGCATGACTTTCGCCGACATCAACTATGGCAACGATGTGCGCCGGGCCATGCTCGGCCTGTTGGAGCGCATGCCCAGCATGACGGTGATGATGCTCGTGACCTCGATCCTCATCCACCGCGAAACCGGTGGCAACCTGACCGAGGTGCTGGAGCGCCTGAGCCGGTTGATCCGCGGGCGCTTCCGCTTCCAGCGCAAGATCAGGACCCTGTCGGCGGAAGGGCGCATGTCGGCCTGGGTGCTGGTGGCGATTCCTTTCGTGCTGGCGATTGCCATCGTGCTCACGAGCCCCAGCTACATGCCTGTGCTGATCAACGATCCCATAGGCCACAAGCTGATCATCGGTGCGTTCTGCGCCATGTTGATCGGGATTTTCTGGATACGGAAGATCATCCGGATCCAGGTTTGAACGCTGTTTTGCCGCGGGGTATCAGTCATGGATTTTTTGCTCGGGTTATTCAGTCGGTTTACCGGGAACGAAGAGCTGGCTCGCCTGCTATTCATCACTGCGGTTGGTCTCAGTACGGTGTTGACCGTGGTGGCCTTGCTATTGCTGATGCTGGGGTTGCAGGACCCGGTCCAGCGGCGCCTGGCGCTGATCAAGCGCGGCTATTCGGGCGGTGCGGCGGGGCATGAGGCGCCCGGGAACCTTCAGCTGCTGCTCGAACGGATCGGCCAGCGCTTTGCCTCGGCCGATCCGACCCAGACTTCCGCCACCCAGATCCTGCTGACGCACGCCGGTTTCCGCTCCGCGTCGGCGGTGCAGATGTACTGGGCCGTGCGCTTGATGCTGCCGCTGTTGCTGCTGGGCCTGGCGCTCTTGTTGCTGCCGCTGGTCAAGGTGCCGATGATCATCGGGCTGTTGGGGGTGATCATGATGGTGGGCATCGGCTGGCTGCTGCCGGCGCTCTACGTCGGTAAGCGCAAGCAGGCGCGCCAGGCGCGGTTGCGCGCCGCATTCCCGGATGCGCTGGACCTGATGGTGGTGTGCGTCGAGTCGGGCCTGGCCCTGCCCACGACCATCGAGCGGGTGGCCGAGGAAATGGCGGTCAGCCAGGTTGAACTGGCCGAAGAGCTGGCCCTGGTCAATGCGCAGATCCGCGCAGGCATCACCAGCACCGAGGCGCTCCGGCAACTGGCAATGCGCACCGGCCTGGAGGACATCCAGGGGCTGGTCAGCCTGTTGGCGCAGAGCATCCGCTTCGGCACCAGTGTGGCCGATACCCTGCGTATCTACGCTGATGAGTTCCGCGACCGGCGTACCCAGGCTGCCGAGGAAATGGGCGCGAAGATTGGCACCAAGCTGATCTTTCCGCTGATCTTCTGTTTGTGGCCGAGTTTCTTTCTGGTTGCGATTGGGCCGGCCATGATTGGGGTGTTCAGGGCGTTTGGGAATATGTAGCTGTGTGACGAGGCGGCCTTGCAGCCGACCTGGTTCCTTCGGGTGCACTCCAATCCAACTCTGGGAGCGAGCCTGCTCGCGAAGGCGTCCGATCAGTCGCCACCAATGCCGACTGACAGACCGCCATCGCGAGCAGGCTCGCTCCCACATTGTTCCCGGCTGAACCCACTTTCTGCGTATGACCGTCAACCCCCCTGTGGGGGCGGGCTTGCCCGCGAAGGCGACCTGACAGCCGACCTATCTCCCCGGCCATACCCCAATCCAATTGTGGGAGCGAGCCTGCTCGCGATAGCGGAGCGTCTGTCACGCAAGTGTTGAATGGGCCGACGCCATCGCGAGCAGGCTCGCAGACAGAGGTTGGTGGTGGATGCAAAGGCTGCGTACACCCCGAGTCCAGTGTGGGAGCGGGCTCGCCCGCGAAGGCGGCCGTACAGCCGACCTACCTCTCCGGTCGAACCCCAATCCCATTGTGGGAGCGAGCCTGCTCGCGATAGCGGAGCGTCTGTCACGCAAGGGTTATGGGCCGACGCCATCGCGAGCAAGCTCGCTCCCATAGGCGTGGTGGCGTAAAAAAATCGTCCGAAAGCCGCAAAGCCTTCGGACGATCTTTTTGGTTTCCAGCACGACTCATTTGCTGCTGGTGATTTCTCCACCCGACTTCTGTTCAAAGAACTCCGGAATCGGATAGTTGAAACTATTGAGCCAGCGCTGCATGGCCATTTCACGCTCGGCGGCGGAGGCGGTCTGCAGGTTGGTGGACGCGACCACACCGCGAATCTGCAACTGCATCCAGCTTTCCGTGCCTTGTTGCGCGGCCGAAGAGGGCCCCGGCTCGATTGCCCAGGCGGAGGTGGACAGGCATGCGGTGCAGATGATCAACAGCTGTTTCGTTTTCATCTCTTGGACTCCTCGTAACACTCTACTTGACCGCGCCGGATGAGGCATCGACTACCTCATTGGACCGGTCTGCCTGTGTCGTTCCCGTCTTGGTGGCCGAGCCCCTGATTCTCTCCGCGCGGGCCTGGGCATCCGCCACTTGTGCGGGGGTCAACTTGGCCATGCTCGCGAGTTCGGCGGCTTGCTTCCAGTTGTCCTGGTAGATCAGCAGCGTCACCATGTTCAGGGCGGCCAGGGAATCCGCCTGCCTGAGTTCCATGGCGGTCATGAACTCGAAACGCGCTTCAGGGATCCGGTGTTGATTGAGGTAGACGACACCCAGGTCGTTGCGGATTTTTCCTTCGGTCGGGGCCATTTTCGCCGCGCGTTCAAGGTGCTCGGTCGCGCTGGCGTTGTCATTCTTGGCGGCGGCCAATTGGCCCAGGCCATGTTCTCCATCGGCAGCCAGGCAGGTCCCGAGCAGGCTCTTGTACAACGGCTCTGCCTCGTTGCGTCCCATCAGGCGTAGCACCCGGGCCTTGCGCAGACGGACCTGGACGAGGTCTTCGGGTAAGCCTTCGAGGTTCGCCAGGCTGGCGTACAAACGCCCATCATTGGCCATGTCATCCGCCAGGTTCAGCGCCAGTTCCTGATCGGAACCGGGCCTGGCGCAACTGGAGGGACGGGAGGCTACTACGCCGTTACTGGCACAACCGGCGAGTATCAAGGTCGCCGTTATCGCAATCACTGCTTTCATGGAATGCCCTCCGGCATCAGGCTGCCCCCCCGCTTCCCTGCACATCAGGCGCCGGCTCATTGGGAAAGCCCGCTACGGTTGTCGAACTCGCCGTGTTCGAGGAAATACATGCGGTAGAAGTTCGGGTCATAGTTGCGCAATTGTTCGCCCGGCAAGGTCGGCAGTTGTGCGTCGGCGGCCAACGGTTGGACCAGGTGCGGCGTGACGATCATCAGCAGTTCCCGTTCCTCACGATCGATGGAGTGGTTACGGAAGAAGGCGCCGAGAATCGGAATATCGCCCAGACCGGGAAACTTGTTCACCTGGGAGGCGTTGCGTGTGCTGATCAGGCCGCTGATGACGAAGCTTTCGCCGTCGGCCAAGGCAATGCTGGTATCGGTGCGGCGAACGGTGAGCGCCGGAACCAGCGTGCCGGCGATGTTCACGGCATTGGTGAAGTCCAGCTCGCTGACTTCCGGGGCGACCTTCAATGCAATGCGGCTTTTACCGATGACCGTCGGCGTCAGGGTCAGGCGGATACCGAACTCCTTGTACTCGATAGACACGTTGTCGCTGCCGGCACTGGGCACTGGAATCGGCACCTCGCCGCCGGCCAGGAAGCTTGCGCTCTGCCCACTGAGGGCCACCAGGCTCGGACGCGCCAGGGTATAGGCAAAGCCGCTGCCCTCCAGCGCGTTGATCATCAGCAAGGTTTGTCCGGTGGCGAAGGACAGGTTGAACATGTCGTTATTGACCGGCAGTGAAGGCCGGACCACACCGCCGATGGTGGGCAGGGTCCTCGGTGCTCCGAACTGGAAGTTGCCGCGGCTGCCGAAGATCGAGGTCGAGGCTTCCTTGAGTTTGGTCCGGCTGACCTCGACGAAGCGGATGTCGGTCTGCACCTGGGCGAGCAGCATCGGATCTTCGGAAGGCACGCTCGCTGCCGTGGTCAGTGCTTCAGTGGCCCTGCCTTTGACGAAGATCATGCTCTGGCGGGGCATCTTCGAACACGCTGTCCAGACCATCAGGCTGGTAGCGCCCGGCGCTACGCCCGTGAGAATGAACGCGTCGCTGCCACTGGGCTGCACGTCGGCGATTTTCGGGTCGCCCACCGCGAGTTTGGTCACGGGGGCCAGGATGCGCAACTCGCTCTGGAGTCCCTGGCCGACCTCGAAGGTCGCCGGCAAACTGTCCAGTTGCGAACAATTGCTGGCTGCGGCTTGTGCCGCATCCAGGCCAAGGCCCATCAGGAACAGGCCATGGATAAAGTGTTTCAACGCGGGCGCGGTACGATAGCTCATAGAATGCTCCTCGACAGACAGGCCGTCCCTAGACTTAACCAGTTGCCACGGATCATTTATGGGGTCCGGGCTGCCCCCCTATCTCACCACCCGGAAATAGACCCAGGCTGTCGAGCGGTGACTGGCGCAAACAGTTCGCCTGAGGCGATTTGCCGGTCACCTTGCTCGCTTCTGATTGACGGTAGTTCACCCATGGCAAAGCGCCACGCCGAAATTGAAAAAAACGTCTGAAAAGTGGCGGGGTTGAAAAAAGTGATGATGGGTGCGTCAATAAAACGTCTTTTCGGATTTTTTTGGCGCCTCCATGGACAACATCCTTTGGCAGGGGCACAAAAAAGCCCGCAGGGTTAACCGTGCGGGCTTTTGCATGACTGATCGCAATCAGTGCTTGCTGTCCTGGTCCGACATCGCCAGCAATTGCTTCTCCTGGTTCCAGTCGAAAGGTTCGTCATTCTGTTCGGCTTCGAAACGACGTTCCTCGAGGGCCTGGTACAGGTCGATTTCCTCGTCGGGCATGTAGTGCAGGCAGTCACCGCCGAAGTACCACAGCAGGTCACGCGGCACCAGGTGGGCGATTTGTGGATAACGGACGATCACCTGGCAGAGGAGGTCCTGGCCCAGGTACTGGCTTTCGATCGGATCGACGGGCAATTGCGCGCGCAATTCATCGAAGCGCTCCAGGAACAGCGCATGGCTTTCTTCGGGAACCTGTTCGGCCTCACCTACGGCGACCAGGATGCTGCGCAAGTGGTCAAGCAAGACAAGGTGATCGGCAACGACATTGGACACGAGATAAGTCCTCAAGAGCAAAACGGGCGCGGGAGTATAAAGCGCCTGCGCCGGTTTTTACATGGCCGTGGGTCAGCATGGGGCCAGTCCAAAATCAACGAACCTTGTCCTCGGCAAGCGTGAGGGCCTTCTTGTCGAAATCGTCCACGTCGATCACCTTGCGCCGCGCCGTTTCGGCCGCGAGCAGGGTCTGGGCTTCGCCAGCCTGTAGCACACCGGCTTCGAGGGCCGCATCGATAGGGTGCTCGCCGGGAGCCGGATTGAGCTGACCGTGCTTGAGCGCCGCATGCAATTTTTTCTGCAACGGCTGGGCCGCCATCAGCAGGTCGGCGGCGTGTTGCAGGGCGCCGACCGGATCATCGACCGAGTTCGGGCGATAGCAGCCTTGCAGCAATTCTTCGAGCGTCGGGTCGCCCTTGGCCCGCCCGATCACTGCGGCCACTTCTGCATCCAGCCGGTCGCTTGGCCCCTTGTGGCGCCGACCGAAGGGGAACACCACGCAGCGCAACAGGCCGCCCAGCAGCCGGTTCGGGAAGTTGGCCAACAGTTCGTCCAGCGCACGCTCCGACTGGCCGAGACTCTCCTCCAGGGCCCAGGTGAACAGCGGCGTCATGTGGTCCGGCGAATCCAGGTCGTGATAACGCTTGAGGGCCGCCGAGGCCAGGTAGAGGTTGCTCAGTACATCGCCCAGGCGCGCCGACAGGCGTTCGCGACGTTTGAGTTCACCGCCCAGCAGCATCATGCTCAGGTCCGCCAGCAGAGCAAAGGCCGCTGCCTGTCGATTCAGCGCGCGGAAATACCCCTGGCTCAGGGTGTTGCCGGGAGCCCGGTCGAAATGCCCCAGTCCCAGGTTCAGCACCAGGGTGCTGGCCGCGTTGCTGATGGCGAAGCCGATGTGCTTGAGCAACAAGCCGTCGAACTCGACCAGCGCCTGGTCCTTGTCTTCGCGTGTCGCCAAGGCCATTTCCTTGAGCACGAACGGATGGCAGCGGATCGCCCCCTGGCCGAAGATCATCAGGTTGCGCGAGAGGATGTTCGCGCCTTCCACGGTGATGAAGATCGGCGCGCCTTGCCAGTTGCGCCCCAGGTAGTTGTTCGGGCCCATGATGATGCCTTTGCCACCATGCACATCCATGGCGTGGCCGATGCACTCGCGGCCGCGTTCGGTCAGGTGGTACTTGAGGATCGCCGACAGCACCGAGGGCTTTTCCCCCAGGTCCACCGCGTTGGCGGTCAGCATGCGGGCGGCATCCATCATCCAGGCGTTGCCACCGATACGTGCCATGGCTTCCTGGATGCCTTCGAAGGCTGACAACGGCACGTTGAACTGTTCGCGTACCTGGGCGTACTGGCCGGTCACCAGGCTGGTGAACTTCGCTGCTCCGGTGCCCACGGCTGGCAGGGAAATCGAACGGCCGACCGACAGGCAGTTCATCAGCATCATCCAGCCCTTGCCGAGCATGGGTTGGCCGCCGATGAGGAAGTCCAGTGGAATAAACACGTCCTTGCCCCAGTTCGGCCCGTTCATGAACGCTGCACCCAAGGGCAGGTGGCGCCGGCCTATATGGACGCCGGGAGTGTCGGTGGGAATCAGGGCAAGGCTGATGCCCAGGTCTTCCTCGTCCCCCAGCAGGTGGTCGGGATCATAGGCCTTGAAAGCCAGGCCGAGGAGGGTGGCCACGGGGCCCAGGGTGATGTAGCGCTTTTCCCAGTTCAGACGCAGGCCCAGGGTTTCCTGGCCTTGCCAGTCACCTTTGCAGATGATGCCGGTGTCGGGCATCGCACCGGCGTCGGAACCGGCGAGGGGCCCGGTCAGGGCGAAGCATGGAATATCGTCGCCACGGGCCAGTCGCGGCAGGTAATGGTCACGTTGTTCCTCTGTACCGTAGTGCAGCAGCAACTCCGCCGGGCCAAGGGAGTTTGGGACCATCACCGTGGAGGCCAGGTCGCCGCTGCGGGTGGCCAGCTTCATCGCCACCTGGGAGTGGGCATAGGCGGAGAAGCCCTTGCCCCCATATTCCTTCGGAATGATCAGTGCGAAGAATCCATGTTCCTTGATGTGCGCCCAGGCTTCGGGCGGCAGGTCCATGGCCTGGCCGATCTGCCAGTCGCTGACCATGGCGCAGAGTGCTTCGGTGGGACCGTCGAGAAACGCCTGTTCCTCTTCGGTCAGTTGCACCTTGGGATAGGCCAGCAACCGGTCCCAATCCGGACGGCCGCTGAACAGCTCGCCATCCCACCACACCGTGCCGGCGTCGATGGCATCGCGCTCGGTTTCCGACATGGGCGGCAGGGTCTTCTGAAACCAGTCGAACATCGGCGCGCTGAAATACCTGCGACGCAGGTCCGGCAGCAACAAAGGTGCCGCGATAGCGCCGAGCACGATCCAGAGGACCAGCATCAGCGCGCCTGGGGCATGGCTGAATATGCCCATCGCCAGCAGGTAGACCGCGACGATACCCAGTACGGGCAGCGGGGCGGTGCGCCGATGGGCCAGCCAGGCTATCCCGACGACCAGAACCAGTATCCACAACAACAGCATAGGAAGTCCTCCGTGAACCAGGGCAAAACCGACCCACAGAGCTTAGACGGCATCTGTAAAAGCGGCGGTCAGCGCAATGTGATTGATTTCGTGGGAAACCCCGGATGCATTGCACCAGTCTGGTTGGCAACAATCGTGGGAAATGGTTCGTTGGAAAAGTGAGAAAACGCCATGATTTGGCTGAAATGACATTAGCTGTGGATCGAGCCCGGACGCTAAATCATAAAAGCGAACCCAGAACCTGTGGTGAGGGGATCAGTTCGGTTCCGGGCATGTGACGATTTGAGCCGCGACTGATCCGGCGTATGCTGCTGCGGCACTTATCCACTGAGGGAAACCGTGATGCTGAAGATCTGGGGCCGGAAGAATTCATCGAATGTCCGCAAGGCACTGTGGTGCGCCGAAGAGCTGGGGTTGGCCTTCGAGGCCATCGATGCGGGGGGTGCATTCGGGGTAGTGGACACCCCGGAGTACCGGGCGAAGAACCCCAACGGTCGCGTTCCAATGATCGAAGACGACGGTTTCGTGCTGTGGGAGTCCAACACCATCGTACGTTATCTGCTGGCTCGCCATGCGCCCGGTTCAGCCTGGTATCCGAGCGATCTCCAGGCGCGAGCCACGGCTGACAAATGGATGGACTGGACCACATCGTCCTTTGCCGGGCCGTTTCGCACCGTGTTCTGGGGGATCGTTCGCACGCCAGCAGAGCAGCAGGACTGGCCCGCCATCCAGGCAGCGATCAAGGAGTGTGAGGGCTTGCTGGCAATGGCAGACGAGGCCTTGAGCGAACAACCCTATCTCTCGGGTGAGAACATCGGCATGGGCGACATTCCCCTGGGCAGTTTCATTTATGCCTGGTTCGAAATGCCCATCGAGCGGGCGGCGCAGCCTCATCTCGAAGCCTGGTACCGGCGGTTGCAACAGCGCCCGGCTTACCGCAAGGCCGTCATGACCGCGTTGACTTAATACTTACTATCGACACGCGTGACTGTACTTGTGCAGCGGCGCCAAGCACCATGGCCTCCATGCGTTGTGGTTGTATTGCTCGCCGCTCGCCCTCATGTATTCCTTTCCTCCCTTCTTGGTGCGTAGATCCGATATGAGTTCCGCTCTGTCCATCCGGCAGCTAACCAAAACCTACGGCAACGGTTTCCAGGCCCTGAGTGGTATCGATCTGGACGTTGCCGAAGGTGATTTTTTCGCCTTGCTCGGCCCTAACGGTGCCGGTAAATCCACTACCATTGGCATTCTTTCCACCCTGGTGAATAAAACCAGCGGCACGGTGAATGTCTTCGGCCATGACCTGGACCGCGAGCCCGCGGCGCTCAAGCGCTGCATCGGCGTGGTGCCCCAGGAGTTCAACTTCAACCAGTTCGAAAAGACCTTCGACATCGTCGTGACCCAGGCGGGTTATTACGGCATCCCGCCGAAGATCGCCAACGAGCGCGCCGAGCAGTACCTGACCCAGCTGGGGTTGTGGGACAAGCGCGACGTGCCGTCCCGTTCGTTGTCCGGCGGCATGAAGCGCCGGCTGATGATCGCCCGTGCACTGGTGCATGAGCCGCGCTTGCTGATCCTCGACGAACCGACCGCGGGCGTGGACATCGAGCTGCGTCGCTCGATGTGGACCTTCCTGACCGAGCTGAACCAGAAAGGCATCACCATCATCCTCACCACCCATTATCTGGAAGAGGCCGAACAGTTGTGCCGCAACATCGGCATCATCGACCACGGCACCATCGTCGAGAACACCAGCATGCGGCAGTTGCTCAGCCAACTGCACGTGGAGACGTTCCTGCTGGATCTGAAGAGTGACCTGACGGCCGCTCCCCAACTGATCGGCTATCCGGCACGGCTGGTGGACCGTCACACCCTGGAGGTCCAGGTGGATAAAACCGTCGGCATCACCGGGCTATTCACTCAACTGGCCCTGCAGAACATCGAAGTGCAGAGCCTGCGCAACAAAACCAATCGCCTCGAGGAGCTGTTCGTGTCCCTGGTGGAGAAAAACCTGGCAAAGGAGGCGGTATGAGTTCCGAATTGCGCCCCAACCTCATCGCCCTCAATACCATCGTTTACCGCGAAGTCCGGCGTTTCACGCGGATCTGGCCGCAGACCCTGCTGCCGCCGGCCATCACCATGGTTTTGTACTTCGTGATTTTCGGCAACCTGATCGGCCGGCAGATCGGCGACATGGGCGGCTTCACGTACATGGACTACATCGTGCCGGGGCTGATCATGATGTCGGTGATCACCAACTCCTACGGCAACGTGGTGTCGAGCTTCTTCGGCAGCAAGTTCCAGCGCTCGATCGAAGAGTTGATGGTTTCGCCGGTTTCGCCCCACACGATCCTGATCGGCTATGCCCTGGGCGGCGTGTTGCGCGGCCTGGCGGTGGGCCTGATCGTGACCTTGCTGTCGCTGTTCTTTACCCATCTGCAGGTGCATCACCTGGGCGTGACCATACTGGTGGTGGTGCTCACGGCGACGATCTTTTCGCTGCTGGGTTTCATCAACGCCGTATTTGCGCGCAACTTCGATGACATTTCCATCATCCCGACGTTCGTGCTCACGCCGCTGACTTACCTGGGCGGAGTGTTCTACTCCATTTCCCTGCTGCCATTGTTCTGGCAGACGGTGTCCCTGGCCAACCCGGTACTGCACATGGTCAACGCCTTCCGCTACGGCATCCTCGGGGTTTCCGATATCCGGATCAGCGTTGCGATTACCTTCATGCTGGTGGCGACCGTGGCGCTCTATATCGGTTGCGCCCGGTTGCTGGTCAGTGGGCGTGGCATGCGCACCTGATCCCTGTGGGAGCGAGCCTGCTCGCGATGGCGTCGGATCTGACCCATCGCAATCGCGAGCAGGCTCGCTCCCACACTTGATCTGTCTTAGCCGCAGATACGCCGCAAAAAGAAGGCCTCCAAATTGGAGGCCTTCTTTTTTCACATCCGGCTTTTCCTGCGCCGGTTCCATTGCCGGGCCACCCACCAGCGCCAATAACTCATGGTGACAAAGTAGGCCAGTGCGCCCAGCACCAGGCCGGTCACCACCGAGCCCAGCAGGAACGGCTGCCACAAGGTGGACACCTGCTCGGTGATCCAGGCCCAGGTCAGTTCATCCGGCAAGGTCCGGGCCGGCACGTCCATCAGCCAGGCGCCGGTCTGGTAGGTGCAGAAAAACACCGCCGGCATGGTGATGGGGTTGGTCAGCCAGACCAGGCTCACCGCAATCGGAATGTTGCCCCGTACCACGATGGCCAACGCTGCGGCCAGGAGCATTTGCAAGGGAATGGGGAGAAAAGCTGCGAACAGGCCGACCGCCATCGCCCGGGCCACTGAATGGCGGTTGAGGTGCCAGAGGTTGGGGTCATGCAAGAGGGTGCCGAGAAAACGTAAGGACTTGTGTTCCCGGATGCTCGCTGGGTCTGGCAGGTAACGTTTGAATAGGCGCCGGGGCATAAGGCTTCTCGGTCGGTTCTAAAGCAATGAAGCGGCAAGTATGTCCGGATTCTAAGTCCGGCAGATTCAGAGTTTGTGACAATTGATAACGCCCACGGTGCCGCAGATCGGCTAAGCCTGGAGAGAGAACTCTCAAGGATGGGTTATGCGCACAGGGTGGGTCGCGCTTGCACTGGGGCTGGTGGCCCCGGTTTTCTTTCCGGCATTGCCGCCGTTGTGGCTGGTCGCCGCGTTGCCGATGCTGGCGCTGATGGTGCTGCCGTTTCGAATGTATCCGCTGGGTTTTTTCCTGTTGGGGCTGGCCTGGGCCTGCCTGTCGGCGCAGTTCGCGCTGGACGAGCGCCTGCCGGCGTTGCTGGATGGCGAAACCCGTTGGGTCGAAGGGCGTGTCACCGGGTTGCCGCACTACAGTGACGGCGTGGTGCGCTTCGATCTGGTCGAGGCACGATCGCGTCGCACCCGGCTACCGACGTCAATGCGTCTGGCCTGGTTCGGGGGGGCACCGGTGAGCAGTGGCGAGCATTGGCGGTTGGCGGTGAAACTGAAGCGGCCCGCCGGGCTGATGAACCCGCACGGTTTTGACCATGAAGCCTGGTTGCTGAGTCGAGGCATTGGCGCAACCGGTACGGTCAAGGATGGTCGTCGTTTGCAACCGGCCCAGGGGGCTTGGCGCGACGGGGTACGCCAGGCACTGGCACAGGTCGATGCCCAAGGCCGCTCCGGTGCGCTGATGGCATTGGTCCTGGGCGATGGCGGCGGGTTGAGCCGTGAAGACTGGCAGGTGCTGCAAGACACCGGCACGGTCCATCTGCTGGTCATTTCCGGACAACACATCGGCTTGCTTGCCGGCCTGGTGTACCTGCTGGTGGCCGGTGCGGCGCGTTATGGCGTGTGGCCGGGGCGTCTGCCATGGTTACCGTGGGCCTGTGCCCTGGCCTTCTTCGCGGCCCTGGGCTACGGCTTGCTTGCCGGGTTCGAGGTGCCGGTGCGGCGGGCCTGCGCAATGATTGGCCTGGTGCTGCTGTGGCGCTTGCGCTTCAAACACCCCGATCCCTGGTGGGCGTGGCTGCTGGCTTTCGATGGCGTGCTGCTGTTCGATCCTTTGGCCAGCCTGCGGCCGGGATTCTGGCTGTCATTTGCCGCAGTCGCGGTACTGATGTTCACCTTCGGCGGGCGCCTGGGACCCTGGCGCTGGTGGCAAACCTGGACCCGCGCCCAGTGGTTGGTGGCAGTCGGATTGTGCCCGTTGTTGCTGATATTGGGCCTGCCCGTGAGCCTCAGCGGGCCGCTGGTGAATCTTCTGGCGGTGCCCTGGATCAGCCTGCTGGTACTGCCGTCGGCGTTGCTCGGCACGGTATTGCTGCCGGTGCCGTTCATCGGTGAAGCGCTGCTATGGATCGCCGGGGGGTTGCTCGACCTGATGTTCGAGGGGCTCGCGCTGGTGGCCGGGCGAGTGCCGGTCTGGGTCCCCGTTCCGGTCCCTCTGTGGACGTGGTGCATCGCAGCGCTCGGCGCCTTTGTGCTGTTATTGCCCAAGGGCGTGCCGCTGCGTCTACTGGGGTGGCCGATGTTGCTGCTGATGGTGTTTGCACCACGGGAAGAGGTGCCGTCAGGGCGAGCGCATATCTGGCAACTCGACGTTGGCCAGGGGCTGGCAGTGCTGGTGCGCACCCGTCACCACAACCTGCTCTATGACGCAGGACCACGTTTCGGCGATGCCGATGTGGGCGAGCGTGTCGTGCTACCGACCTTGCGCAAACTGGGAGTGCGGAAGCTGGACCTGATGCTGCTCAGCCATGCCGATGCCGATCACGCCGGCGGTGCCCAGGCCGTGCGTAACGGGCTGGCAACGTTCCGGGTAATCAGCGGCGATCCGGCCGCGTTGCCCGTCGCCCTTGAAGCTGAGGCCTGCGACAGCGGCGAACATTGGGAATGGGACGGCGTGCGCTTCGAAGTGTGGCAATGGTTGTCGGCCCATGAAAGCAACCAGAAATCCTGCGTCTTGCTGGTCGAGGCCAACGGTGAACGGATCCTGTTGACCGGCGACATCGATACCCATGCCGAGCGCGCGTTGCTCGATGGCCCCCTGGCAGTGCCGACCCAGTGGCTGGCTGCGCCCCACCATGGCAGCCGCAGCTCATCGTCGATGGCGTTGCTGTCGCGCCTCAAGCCACATTCGGTGTTGATCTCCCGGGGCCAGGGCAACGCGTTTGGCCATCCGCATCCTCAGGTGATGGCCCGGTATCGACGGTTGGACATGACGATCTACGACAGTGCCGAACAGGGCGCCATTCGTCTGCAACTGGGGGCCTTCGAGCTGCCGGATACCCAGGCCGGCCACCGGCGCTACTGGCGTGACCCGCCGGCTGCGGGGCCCTGAAATTCCAGCGTGTAGGAGCGGTCGAGCGAAGCGAGGCAGCGATCTTGCCCCAGACAATTGCATCCCGAGCGAACACCACCAGATCAAGATCAAAAGATCGCAGGCTTCGCCAGCACCTACGTTAGTCGGCGGGACGGGTCTGCATGGCGAGTCTCTATGATAAAGTGGCGCACTTTTTCGAGGGGGCAGTCACTGTGTGGGAATTGGTCAAATCCGGCGGCTGGATGATGTTGCCGATCATTCTGAGTTCCATCGCGGCACTGGGTATCGTTGCCGAACGCCTGTGGACCCTGCGGGCCAGCCGCGTGACCCCGGAGCATTTGCTCGGGCAGGTCTGGGTCTGGATCAAGGACAAACAACTTAACAAGGACAAGCTCAAGGAGCTGCGGTCCAGTTCGCCATTGGGCGAGATCCTGGCGGCCGGCCTGGCCAACTCCAAGCATGGTCGCGAGATCATGAAAGAGTGCATAGAGGAAGCCGCGGCCCGGGTCATCCATGAGCTGGAGCGCTACATCAATGCCCTGGGTACCATCGCCGCCATGGCCCCGTTGCTGGGCCTGCTGGGTACGGTGCTGGGCATGATCGACATTTTCAGCGCCTTTACCGGATCCGGCGTAAGTACCAATGCCTCGGCGTTGGCCGGTGGTATCTCCAAAGCCTTGATCACCACCGCCGCGGGCCTGATGGTGGGTATCCCGTCGGTGTTCTTCCATCGGTTCCTGCAGCGCCGCGTCGACGAGCTGGTGGTGGGCATGGAGCAGGAAGCCATCAAGTTGGTCGAGGTGGTGCAGGGCGATCGTGACGTGGACCTGGCCGGGAGCAAGAAGTGAAGTTCCGCCGCAAACCACGGGAAAACATCGAGATCAACCTCGCGTCGCTGATCGACGTGGTGTTCATCCTGCTGCTGTTTTTCGTCGTGACCACCACCTTTACCCGGGAAACCCAGCTCAAAGTCGAGTTGCCGCAGGCGGTCAGTGGTTCGCCGGCCGAAGACCAGCAGTTGAAGAATCTGGAAATCACCATCAGCGCAGAAGGGTCGATTTCGGTAAACAACCAGTTGTTGCCCAAGAGCGACCTGGCGACCCTGATCGAGGTGTTGCAGAAAGAGTCCGGGGGCGACACCAACCTGCCGCTGTCCATCAGTGCTGACGGCAAGACTCCCCATCAATCGGTCATCACCGCCATGGACGCGGCCGGCAAGCTCGGCTTCAGCCACTTGCGCATGACCACGGTCGAGGCGGCGCCCGCACCCTGATGGCCATGTCCGATCGATTGCTTGCCGCGTGGTATGACGGTCACCCGGCCCTGGTGCTGTTGCGGCCACTGGAGTGGCTGTACCGGCGCGTGGTGGTCGGCAAGCGTGAGCGTTTCCTGGCGGGTGAGGGCGATATCTATCAGCCGCCCGTGCCGCTGGTGGTGGTGGGCAACATCACCGTGGGTGGCACCGGCAAGACGCCGATGATCCTGTGGATGATCCAGCACTGCCAGCGCTGTGGCCTGCGGGTTGGCGTGGTCAGCCGGGGGTATGGCGCCAAACCGCCGCAATTGCCGTGGCGAGTCGAGGCTGAGCAGGGCGCCGATATCGCCGGTGACGAGCCTTTGCTGATCGTTCAGCGCACCGGCGTACCGCTGATGATTGACCCGGATCGCAGCCGCGCGGTCCAGGCGCTGCTGGCATCGGAACCGCTGGACCTGATCCTGTCCGATGATGGCATGCAGCATTACCGGCTTGCTCGCGATCTCGAACTGGTGTTGATCGACAATGCCCGCGGCTTGGGCAACCGGCGTTGCCTGCCTGCCGGTCCGTTGCGCGAACCGGTCGAGCGCCTGCAGTCGGTGGATGCGGTGCTTTACAACGGCGCCGGTGCCGATCGTGAAGACGGTTTCGCCTTCGAACTGCGGCCCACCGCCCTGGTGAATCTGGCCAGTGGCGAACGACGCCCCCTCGACCACTTTTCGTCCGGTCAGGCCTTGCATGCCGTGGCCGGTATCGGCAATCCGCAACGTTTCTTCAAGACCCTCGAAACGCTACACTGGCGGCCTATACCGCACGGGTTTGCCGACCATGCCGAATACAGCTTCGAGGCCTTGAATTTCACACCGCCACTACCGGTGGTCATGACGGAAAAGGACGCGGTCAAATGCCGTGCCTTTGCCGCTTCCGACTGGTGGTACCTGGCGGTGGACGCCGTGCCTTCAGCGGCCTTCGAGGCATGGTTCGATACGCAGTTGATGCGCCTGTTGCCGGATCGGCTATTACCTTAAGAACCTTATCCAGGGGAAATTCCATGGACACCAAACTGCTCGATATCCTGGCCTGCCCGGTTTGCAAAGGCCCGCTCAAGCTCAGTGCCGACAAGACCGAGCTGATCAGCAAGGGCGCTGGCCTGGCTTACCCGATTCGTGACGGCATCCCGGTGATGCTCGAAAGCGAAGCGCGTACCCTGACCACCGATGAGCGCCTGGATAAATGAGCGTCGACTTCACCGTTGTAATCCCGTCGCGCTTCGCTTCGACGCGCTTGCCCGGCAAACCTTTGTTGTCGATCGCCGGCAAACCGATGATCCAGCACGTGTGGGAACAGGCCTGCAGGAGCAGCGCCCGACGCGTGGTAGTGGCGACGGACGACCAGCGCATCGTCGAGGCCTGCGAGGGCTTTGGTGCCGAGGTGGTCATGACTCGGGAAGATCACAATTCCGGCACTGATCGCCTGGCGGAAGTTGCCGCGAAGCTGGGCCTGGAGTCCGACTCCATCGTGGTCAACGTGCAAGGCGACGAACCGCTGATCCCGCCCAGCGTGATCGATCAGGTCGCAGCCAACCTGGCGGCCCATCCCGAAGCGCGCATGGCCACGCTGGCCGAGCCGATCAAGGACGTGCAGACCCTGTTCAACCCGAACGTGGTCAAGGTAATCAGTGATCTGGACGGCCTGGCGCTGACCTTCAGTCGCGCTACATTGCCCTGGGCTCGAGATGCGTTCGCTCAAAACCGTGATGCCATGCCTGAAGGTGTGCCGTATCGTCGCCATATCGGCATTTATGCCTACCGCGCCGGTTTTCTTCAGGACTTCGTCGCCTGGGGTCCGTGCTGGCTGGAAAACACCGAGGCCCTGGAGCAGCTGCGCGCGCTCTGGCACGGTGTGCGGATCCATGTTGCCGATGCGTTGATCGCCCCGCCAACCGGCGTCGACACGGTGGAAGATCTTGAGCGCGTCCGTCGCCTGCTGGAGGCCTGATGCGGGTTCTGTTCGTCTGCCTCGGCAACATCTGCCGTTCGCCTACCGCCGAAGGCATCCTGCGACACAAACTGCACGAGGCCGGGCTGACCGGGCAGGTGGAGGTGGCCTCCGCTGGCACCGGTGACTGGCATGTGGGCAAGCCGCCGGACAAGCGCAGCCAGGCCGCGGCCCTGCGGCGCGGCTATGATTTGTCGGCCCAGCGCGCCCGACAAGTCAGCCGCGCCGATTTCGCCGCGTATGACCTGATCCTGGCGATGGACAGCAGCAACCTGCGCAATCTCAAGGCTCTGCAGCCGGCCGATGGCCGTGCTGAACTGGATCTGTTCCTGCGGCGCTACGAGGCCGGAGTCGATGACGTACCGGACCCATACTATGACGGCGAACAGGGTTTCGAGCAGGTCCTGGACCTGATCGAACGCGCCACGGATCGCTTGGTGATCGAATTGAAGGGACGGCTATGAGCTTGCAGGTACAGGCCGACGTCAGCCTCAAGCCGTTCAACAGTTTCGGGGTGGACGTCAAGGCCCGGCTGTTCGCCGAGGCCCATGGTGATGGGGATATCCGCGAGGCGCTGGCCTACGCCGCCGGGCATGAGGTGCCGCTGTTGGTGATCGGTGGAGGCAGCAATCTGCTGCTTACCGGCGACATCGATGCGTTGGTGTTGCGCATGGCCAGTCGCGGGATCCGTCTGCTGAGCGATGAGGGTGATCGGGTGGTGATCGAGGCCGAGGCCGGAGAACCCTGGCATCCTTTCGTCCAGCACACGTTGGCGCAAGGCTGGGCGGGGCTGGAGAACCTCAGCCTGATCCCCGGTACGGTGGGCGCCGCGCCGATGCAAAACATCGGCGCCTATGGCGTGGAAATAAAGGACGTCTTTGCCGGCCTTACCGCCCTGGACCGCCAGACTGGCGAGTTGCGGGATTTCACGCTCGAGCAATGTCGTTTCGCCTACCGTGACAGCCTGTTCAAGCAGCAACCGGGTCGTTGGTTGATCCTGCGGGTGCGCTTCGCCCTCAGTCGTGCCGCTCATCTGCACCTGGAGTATGGCCCGGTCCGTCAACGATTGACCGAGCAGGGCATCGACCAGGCGACACCCATCGATGTCAGCCGGGCCATTTGCAGCATCCGCAGCGAAAAATTGCCGGACCCGGCCGTGCTGGGCAATGCCGGCAGTTTCTTCAAGAACCCGCTGGTGCCGGCCGCGCACGTCACGCAACTCAAGGTGCAATACCCCGATCTGGTGGCTTATCCACAGCCCGAGGGCCAGATGAAAATCGCCGCGGGCTGGCTGATCGAGCGTGCTGGCTGGAAGGGGTTTCGTGAGGGCGATGCCGGCGTGCATAAGTTGCAGGCGCTGGTGCTGGTCAACTATGGCGAGGCCACTGGTCTTCAACTGCTGGACCTGGCCCAGCGTATCCAAAAAGATATTTCCGAACGTTTCCAGGTTGACCTGGAAATGGAGCCCAATCGCTACTGAGTCAAGGTTCGCCATGAACCGGGGACGCCCTGCACAAACCTCGCACAAGCATCATTTGTGCAGGATTGTGCAGGGCGTTTTGCTTGAACCTGGGTTAATTTAATCTGCTGACGATGCGACGCTACGCACCGTAGAGGGCCCGGTGCAGACACGTGCGTGTCTGGATAAGAGAGCCCGATCAGCCTGAGCCAGTCTGCGACGCCGAACCGTCACCCAAGCGGCAGATTGCTCGACCCCATAACTCGATAACTATGCGGGCGTGCCCATGATTACCCTGAAACTCAATGGACAAGACCATCAACTGGATGTGACCGAGGACATGCCGCTGCTGTGGGCTATCCGGGATGTCGCTGGGTACAACGGCACTAAATTCGGCTGCGGCATGGGCCTGTGCGGCGCGTGCACCATCCACATCGACGGCGCTCCGGCGCGCAGTTGCATCACGCCGATAGGCTCGGTGCAGGGGCAGAACGTCAGCACCATCGACGCGCTGCATGCCGACCCGGTTGGACAGGTCGTGCAAAAGGCCTGGCTCGATACCGCCGTGGCCCAATGTGGTTACTGCCAGGGTGGGCAGATCATGTCCGCCACCGCCTTGCTCAAGAGCAACCCCAACCCGAGCGATGAGCAGATCGAGGAAGCCATGGTCGGCAATATCTGCCGCTGCGGGACGTATAACCGGATCAAGACTGCGATCCGCCAGGCTTCCACGCACCTGAAGGAGGCCAAGGCATGAGCCGTCTGCCCAATGATTTCGTGCTGAGCAATCTCAGTCGACGTGGCTTCCTCAAGGGTGCGAGCGCCACCGGTGTGCTGGTGTTGGCCGCCAGTTGGGGCATGCCGGATGCCTTTGCCGAGGAAAAGAAATTCGGTGCCGAGGGCATGCCCCATGGCGCGGTTGATGACCCGAAGGTGTACGTGAGCATTGCCGCCGATGGCAGCGTGACGGTGATCTGCAACCGTTCGGAAATGGGCCAGGGTGTGCGCACCAGCCTCAGTATGGTGGTGGCCGATGAACTGGACGCCGACTGGGCATTGGTGAAGGTGCAACAGGCGCCGGCCGATGAGGCACGTTTCGGCAACCAGGACACCGACGGCTCGCGCAGCATGCGCCACTGGTACGAGCCGATGCGCCGTTGCGGTGCCGCCGCCCGGACCATGCTGGAGCAGGCCGCCGCGGCCCAATGGAACGTTCCGGTGGGTGAATGCCATGCCCAGTTGCATAACGTGGTGCACCAGCCTTCCGGTCGGAAACTGGGCTACGGGGCATTGGCCGCCGCAGCCAGCGCCTTGCCGGTGCCTGCCCGTGATAGCTTGCGCCTCAAGCAACCTGCCGAGTTTCGCTACATTGGCAAGGAGGCGAGCCGGGCCATCGACGGTGCGGACGTCGTCAACGGTCGCGCCGTGTTCGGCGCCGATGTGCATTTGGACGGCATGCTTTATGCGGTCGTGGCGCGCCCACCGGTCTATGGCGGCAAGGTCAGGAGCGTGGATGACCGCGCGGCGCTGAAAGTACCGGGCGTGGTCAAAGTGGTGCAGATCGAAGGGCGTCCGCTACCCTCGGAGTTCCAGCCCCTGGGGGGCGTGGCGGTGGTGGCGAAGAATACCTGGGCCGCGATCAAGGGGCGCGACGCGCTGAAAATCGAGTGGGATGACGGTCCGAATGCCGCTTATGACTCGATCGCCTATCGCAAGGAGCTTGAGGCTGCGGCTCTCAAGCCCGGAAAAGTCCTGCGCAGCACCGGTGACCTCGACGATGCGCTGGCGAAGGCCGATTCGACCCTGGAAGCCTCGTATTACCTGCCGCACCTGTCCCAGTCACCGATGGAACCGATGGTGGCCATTGCCCGGTTCAAGGACGGCCACTGCGAAGCCTGGGCACCGAGCCAGGCGCCACAGGTGACCCGAGAGCGCGTCGCCGAACGATTGGGAATCCCTTTTGACAAGGTCACGATCAATATCACGCTGCTAGGTGGCGGTTTTGGCCGCAAATCCAAGCCTGACTTCGTCGTCGAGGCGGCGGTGCTGGCCAAGGAGTTTGCGGGCCAGGCAATTCGGGTGCAGTGGACTCGTGAGGATGACATTCATCACTCGTATTTCCACACTGTATCGGCCGAATACCTCAAGGCCGGCTTGAACCGGGACGGGATGCCGTCCGGCTGGCTGCATCGAACCGTAGCGCCGAGCATCACCGCGCTGTTTGCGCCGAATATGGTCCACGAGGCACCATTCGAAGTAGGTATGGGCCTGACCAACATGGCCTACGCCATCCCCAATCTGCGCCTGGAGAACCCCGAAGCGGTGGCTCACACCCGGGTGGGTTGGTACCGCTCGGTGTCGAACATTCCTCACGGTTTTGCCATCCAGAGCTTTATCGACGAATTGGCCCACAAGGCCGGCCAGGATCCGCTGAAGTACCACCTCAAGTTGCTCGGCCCGGATCGCGAGATCGACCCGCGTACCTTGAATGAAGACTGGAACTACGGTGAATCCCCCGAGCGCTATCCCATCGATACGGCGCGGATCCGCACCGTGCTGGAAACCGCTGCCAAGGCGGCCGGTTGGGGACAGAAACTGCCCAAGGGCCGTGGCCTGGGGCTGGCAGTTCATTACAGCTTCGTCACCTACGTGGCGGCCGCCATTGAAGTGGAGGTCAAGGAGGACGGCACGGTGATCGTGCACAAGGCGAACATCGCCGTCGATTGCGGCCCGCAGATCAACCCCGAGCGCATCCGCTCCCAGTTCGAAGGCGCCTGCGTCATGGGCCTGGGCAATGCGATGGTGGGGGAGATCAGTTTCAAGGATGGCAAGGTCCAGCAGGACAACTTCCACATGTATGAAGTGGCGCGCATGTCCCTGGCGCCCAAGGAAGTGGCGGTGCACCTGGTCACGCCACCAGGCGAGGTGCCGTTGGGCGGTGTCGGTGAGCCAGGGGTGCCGCCGATTGCGCCGGCGCTGTGCAATGCGATTTTCGCCGCCACCGGCCAGCGTATCCGCAACTTGCCGGTACGCTATCAGTTGCAAGGCTGGCAGCAGGCCAAGGCTTGATGGACAGCGTTGACCTGAACGTCCTGCGTAGCGTGCTCCAGTGGCGCCGCGCCGGGCAGCGCGTGGTGTTGTTCACGGTGGTTCAGACCTGGGGCACCGCGCCAAGACCTCCGGGGGCTATGCTCGCCTTGCGCGAAGACGGGGTGGTGATCGGTTCGGTGTCGGGCGGTTGTGTCGAGGATGACCTGATTGCCCGATTGCATGACGGCCGCATCCCGGCGGACGGTCCGCCGGTGCAGATGATCACCTACGGCGTCACCCGCGAGGAGGCGGCGCGCTTTGGTTTGCCGTGTGGCGGTACCTTGCGCCTGACGGAAGAGCGTGTCGGTGACCCGCAATGGGTCGCCGAACTGCTGGAGCGTTGTGAAGCCCATCAGATTGTCGCCCGTGAGCTGAGCATTGCCACCGGCCATGTGGTGTTGACGCCCGCCAGCAAGAGCGACGTGCTGGTTTTCGATGGACGGACCCTGCGCGCCATCTACGGGCCACGTTGGCGGTTGTTGTTGATCGGAGCCGGGCAATTGTCGCGCTATGTCGCTGAAATGGCCCGGTTACTGGACTTCGAAGTGCTGATCTGCGATCCGCGCAAGGAATTCGTCTACGGCTGGGAAGAACAGCACGGCCGCTTCGTCTCGGGGATGCCCGACGAAGCAGTGTTGAATATCCAGACCGACGAGCGCACGGCGATCGTTGCCCTGACTCATGATCCGCGCCTGGACGACATGGCCTTGCTGACCGCCCTGGATTCCCCGGCTTTTTATGTGGGGGCTCTGGGATCGCGGGTCAACAGTCGGAAGCGCCGGGACAACCTGCTTCAGCTAGGCTTGTCAGCACAGGCCATTGAGCGGCTGCATGGTCCGATCGGCCTGCACATCGGCAGCCACACCCCGGCGGAAATCGCCTTGTCGCTGCTGGCCGAAATCGTGGCGATCAAGAACGGCGTCGAACTGCGGCAGAAGAAGCCGTTGTAGGCCGTGGGTAGGGACAAGGAGGGCGCATGAGCGGATCTATTGGCGTGATCATTGTCGCGGCCGGACTGGGCAGCCGTTTTCGTCAGATTGCCGGTTCCGACAAGGATAAGTTATTGGCTGACTGCACGGGGCGTGACGGCGCCGTCCGCTCAGTGATTGAGCAGGTGCTGTTGAATCTGCCAGCTTCCCTGGAAAAGCGGCTGCTGGTGACGCGCGGAGGGCGCCCACAGGCCATTCGCATGGCCCAGGCCTATGGATGCGAGGTCGTCGAACTGGACTCCCCCGGCCTGGGAGACAGCATCGCAGCGGGTGTCCAGGCATGCCCGGACCTGGCTGGCTGGTTGATTGTGCTGGCTGACATGCCATTTATTCTGCCGTCCAACATCGAACGGGTGGCGGCGGGAACTGCCGAGGATGGCATCTGCGTGCCGGTTCATGAGGGTGAATATGGGCATCCCGTAGGGTTTGGCCGCGAGTTTGGCCCGAAATTGATGGCGCTGACCGGTGATCGCGGTGCGAAGGTATTGTTTACCGGGGCGCGAGTGGTCGAGATTACGGTTGACGATCCTGGTGTGGTTTGGGATGTGGATGTGCCTGAGGCTTTGAATTTCCAGCAATAACATTGATGTTGAATGGGCTGCCGCTATCGCGAGCGGGCTCGCTCCCACATTTTCCTGCGGTGGATTGAGAATTTTTGATCGACGCAGATCTCTTGTGGGAGCGAGCCTGCTCGCGATGACGACCTGATAGTCGACACGAAATAAAAAGGTTCTTCACGGATTACCGGGAAAGTCGCTCTTGATCTTCATGAAAAAGAATTCGCTGTCCCGGTAGCCGTAGGCCATCCGCTTAATCACCTTGATACGGTTGTTGATTCCCTCCAGTTGACCGGTGTGCATCGGCCACCGCACCCTGCTCAAAATGCCGCGCCAGTAGCCCTTCAGGCGTTTGGAAAACTGCTTTAGTGCCGGTATCGCGCTTTCATCAGCCAGACGCAGCCACTGTTTCCACGCTGATCGCCAGCCCCAAGCGGTAGTCGGTGACCACAGCGCTTTGAGCTCTGCTTTCATCAGGTAAACCGTCATCAACGACTGGTTGGCAGCCAGCAGGTCCTGCAAGTGCACTTGTTGACCTGCGCTCTTGAGATTCTCCGGATTGCGCAACAGCAGCCACCGCGCTTGTTTGATGACCTTGCGCGCAGGTTTGTCATGACGCAGGCGGTTAGCTTCATCGACCCGCACCCGATCAATCACTTCTCGGCCATATTTGGCCACCACATGAAACAGGTCGTAGACCACCCGTGCCTGAGGACAATGCTGACGCACCTCCAGGTCAAACGCGGTATTCATGTCCATCGCGACTGCCTCAATCCGCTTACAGCCCTCAGGTCCCAGTTCTTCGAAGAACGGCCGGACTGCGGCGCGGCTGCGTCCTTCGCCGATCCACAATACCCGGCGGGTATCGGCATCCAGTACGACGCTGGCGTATCGATGTTGAACAGGGCAAACTCGTCCATGACCAATCGTCTGGGACGGGCGACAGGCAGCTTATCCAGCTCGGCCTGTAGAGCCCGTCGCTCCAGTAATCGCACGCTATCCCAGTGCAATCCGAATAACTGAGCCACATGCAAAGTCGGTAACCGTCGGCAGGTCTGGATGACGGTTTCAGCCAAGCGACGTGTCATCCGGGAGTAGCGATCAAGCCAGCTGACAGCCTCCATACGTTTTCCGCAGGCTCCACATCCAACTCGTCTGAGCTCGACGTTAAGCCTTACTGGCCGACCAAGGATAGGCAGGTCTCGGATTAACCGCTGAGAGTATTCATGAGTAGTTGTGCTGGGCTCGTTGCAGCCGCTGCAGGTGGGAAACCGGGTGGCCTGGGGGATGAGATCGATCAGCAGCGCATCACCATCAGGTTTGATGGCGACGACAGAAAAGCCCTCCCAAAACGGAAGGAACGTATTAATATCACGCATAAGAACGCCGGTTTGTTAGATGTGTTTGCTCGCACGAACATCATCAACCAAATCGGCGTTCTTGTTTCTGTGTTTCCCGGGATTTCGTGAAGAACCAATAAAAAGCCCCGCCTGGCATTACCAGGCGGGGCTTTTTATTGGGCTATGGAATCAGGCGTGAGGCTTGGGCTCGTGCTCTTTTTCCATTGGGGCGCGATGAGGTGTGACTTCCTCAGCTTCAGCGGAAGGCTGAGCTTCGTCGGTCACCGGCGCCGATTCGATCGGAGCTGGTTCGGCTGCGGTTTCAGTCACCGGGGCTGGAGTTGCCTCGACTACTTCCACTGCGGGGGCCGGCTCGGCAACGGACGCCTGGGCGGCAGCCTCTTCGGCTTCCTTCTGCAGGCGCTCGGCTTCACGCTTGCGACGACGCACTTCACGCGGGTCGTTTGGAGCGCGACCGTTCGCGGTCAAGGCGCTGGCGGGAGCAGGCTCCTCGACGGGGGCCGGTGCTTCGACAACCACCGGGGCTTCAACCACTGGCGCTGGCTCGACCACTGCAGGCTCGGCTGCCTTGACAGGCTCTGGCATCGGCTCTGGCTCGACCACCGGTGCCGGTGCGGCAGGTTCCGGGTTCCAGTTGAACGCGGTCTGCTCTTCGCGTACAGGTGTCGGTGCTTTTTCCTCGGCGTCCGTTTCAACAGCAGCTTCAACGGCAGTTTCTGCTGCCACCGCCGGCTGTTCGACGACCGGTGCAGGCTCGACGGCAGCTTCAGGCTGGGCTTCAGGAGCTGGTGCAATTTCCACTTCTGGCGAGGCCGTCACTCGCACAGCGGTAGTAGCTTCGACCACCGGCGTTTCAACCGGCGCATCTTCTACCGCAGCGGTAGCGCGTTCGGCCTGTTCGTTGGCCTGGGCTTCGGCTGGAGCGCTGACCGTGCTGCTGGCAACTGCCGCGGTCACTGCCAGGCCGGCGGCCAGGTCTGCTGTGCTTGGCGCTTCGGTGGATTCGGACTCTTCCGAGCCTTCGATCACATTACCGTTGGCATCACGCTGACGCTCACGACGGTTGCTGCGACGACGCTGGCCACGGGAGCGGCGGCGTGGACGATCACCTTCGGCGTTATCCTGGCCGTCTTCCTGCAGTTGCTCTTCGGCGTTCAGCACTTCCTCTTCGCTGGTAGCGGCGGCGGTCTGCTCGGCGCGTGGTTGACGCTCTTCACGCGGAGGGCGTGGTGCGCGCTCTTCGCGAGGCTGGCGAGCCGGACGCTCTTCAGCGTTGGTGGCAGCGGCCGGGGCGGCATCCAGGGGCTCGCGCAGTTCGCGAACACGTTCTTCACGCTCGCCACGTGGCTTGCGATCCTCACGTGGAGCCCGCGGTTGACGCTCTTCACGCGGCGGGCGTGGAGCGCGTTCTTCGCGGGCTACGGCCGGCACTTCCTCACGGGCTTCGCGAGGCTGGCGCTCTTCACGAGGCTCACGTGGTGCACGCTCTTCACGCGGTGCACGTTCTTCGCGTGGTTTGCGCTCTTCGTCACGACGACCGTTGCGGTTGCGGGTCTGCTGGCGACCGTTACGGCGTTCTTCGTTGCGGGCAGGACGCTCGGTGGCGGCAGGCTTGGCAACCACGGCTGGTGCGGCAGGCTCTTCCTTGGTCGCGAACAGGCTGACCAGAGACTTCACCAGGCCCTTGAACAGGCTTGGCTCAGGTGCAGCAACCGGAGCCGGTGCCGGTGCGACGACTTCGGTCGGAACCGGAGCATTGGCGCGGGCAGGGGCAGTCTTCACAGCGGCTTCCTGGCGGACCAGGGTGCGGGTGGCGGCAGCCGGCTGGACTTCTTCCACTTCGGCTGCGGCAGCGGCGATCTCGTAGCTGGACTGGTTGTTGTGGGCTTCCGGGCTGTCGTCGCGCAGGCGCTGGACTTCGAAATGCGGCGTCTCGAGGTGATCGTTCGGCAGGATGACGATTCGGGCCCGGGTGCGCAGCTCGATCTTGGTGATCGAGTTGCGCTTTTCGTTGAGCAGGAACGCTGCCACCGGGATCGGCACCTGGGCGCGGACTTCGGCGGTGCGGTCTTTCAAGGCTTCTTCTTCGATCAGGCGCAGGATCGCCAGGGACAGCGACTCGACGTCACGGATGATGCCGGTGCCGTTGCAGCGTGGGCAGACGATGCCGCTGCTTTCGCCCAGGGACGGACGCAGACGCTGACGGGACATTTCCAGCAGGCCGAAGCGCGAGATGCGACCGACCTGTACACGGGCGCGGTCGGCTTCCAGGCACTCACGGACCTTTTCTTCCACGGCGCGCTGGTTCTTGGCCGGGGTCATGTCGATGAAGTCGATGACGATCAGGCCGCCGATGTCGCGCAGGCGCAACTGACGGGCGATTTCTTCGGCCGCTTCAAGGTTGGTCTGCAGGGCGGTTTCTTCGATGTCGCTGCCTTTGGTGGCGCGCGCCGAGTTGATGTCGATGGACACCAGGGCTTCGGTCGGATCGATGACGATGGAACCGCCGGACGGCAGCTCGACGACGCGCTGGAAAGCGGTCTCGATCTGGCTTTCGATCTGGAAACGGTTGAACAGCGGAACGCTATCTTCATAGAGCTTGATCTTGCTGGCGTACTGCGGCATCACCTGGCGGATGAAGGTCAGGGCTTCGTCCTGGGCTTCAACGCTGTCGATCAGCACTTCGCCGATGTCCTGGCGCAGGTAATCGCGGATGGCGCGGATGATGACGTTGCTTTCCTGGTAGATCAGGAACGGCGCGGAGCGATCCAGCGAGGCTTCCTTGATGGCCGTCCACAGCTGCAGCAGGTAGTCGAGGTCCCATTGCATTTCTTCGCTGCTGCGGCCAAGGCCGGCAGTGCGCACGATCAGGCCCATGTCGGCCGGGGCAACCAGGCCGTTGAGGGCTTCACGCAGTTCGTTGCGCTCTTCGCCTTCGATGCGGCGGGAGATGCCGCCGGCACGCGGGTTGTTCGGCATCAGGACCAGGTAACGGCCGGCCAGGCTGATGAAGGTGGTCAGGGCAGCGCCCTTGTTGCCACGTTCTTCTTTTTCGACCTGGACGATGACTTCCTGGCCTTCGCTCAGGACGTCCTTGATGTTGACGCGGCCTTCAGGGGCTTTCTTGAAGTATTCGCGGGAGATTTCTTTGAGGGGCAGGAAGCCGTGGCGCTCGGAGCCGAAATCGACAAAGGCAGCCTCAAGGCTTGGTTCGATGCGAGTAATCCGGCCTTTATAGATGTTGGCCTTCTTCTGCTCGCGTGCACCGGATTCGATATCCAGGTCGTAGAGGCGCTGGCCGTCTACCAGTGCAACACGCAACTCTTCGGGTTGAGTTGCGTTAATCAGCATTCTTTTCATGTAGTACCGTCGGTTTCCGGGCTGCCGGAAACGGCGTTCGGCACACACGACTTCTCACGGTCGGTGTCAGGTGCGTCATGGAAGTGGCTGACCACTCCAGTGTCCAGCGAGTTCGGCCCAATGATGGCGAAGTCGCGACGGACGCGTCCTGCTTGCTGGTACTCAAGCACTCAGTCAGGAGGAGGAATCAACCGGCGTCTGTGGACGAGATGAAGCGTCTGAAACAAGCCTAGTGCTACACAGTCCGACGGTTGTACATCTCCACCCTACACGTATCCCTGATAATTCGGGTGCTGCCGCGCGCAGAATCCGCAGCGGGTTGGCATTTACCGTGAGCTCCGGAAGGGGAGGTCACGCATCATGGCTAAATTAGGCGTTGTTTCCGAAGCTTTCGCCCGGGGTCGCTAGCAACTGACTGCACTTTGTGAACTGGCCGTGAATGTGGCGCGCAAGGCGAGTGAAAACTCTGCTTTGCGGCGTATTTCAGGCCTCATGTCACCTGCGCTCGTTACACCTGCTAACTCACCGAATCGTGGCAAAAGCCCCGTAGGACGGCCTCTCGTCCTCGTGAATTGCGTTGGTCAGGGCCGGTTTTTGACCGTTAGTCCGCTGTCCAGCCACTTTTGGCGGCGTTCGCGACTATAGCAGCAATGATTAAGTGCTTCAATTCCATAAAAAATTGTTATGATCGCCGCCATGACGACTACTGCCCCTTCGACCCCGAGCGTTCAACTGCTCGAGGTCTCGCCGGAATATGCCGGCCAACGAATCGATAACTTCCTTCTCGCTCGGCTCAAGGGCGTGCCCAAGACCTTGATTTATCGCATTTTGCGCAAGGGCGAGGTGCGGGTGAACAAAGGTCGTATCAAACCTGAGTACAAGCTCCAGGCCGGCGATATCGTGCGCGTGCCGCCGGTTCGCGTGCCCGAGCGCGATGAACCGGTGCCGGTTGCCCAGGGCCTGCTGCAGCGCCTGGAAGAGTCGATCATCTATGAAGACAAAGCGCTGATTGTGATCAACAAGCCCGCAGGCATCGCGGTTCACGGTGGCAGCGGCCTGGATTTCGGCGTGATCGAAGCCTTTCGTCAGTTGCGGCCGGACGCCAAGGAGCTGGAGTTGGTTCATCGCCTGGATCGCGACACCTCCGGGCTGCTGATGATCGCCAAGAAACGCAGCATGCTGCGCCATTTGCACGAGCAACTGCGCGGTGACGGCATCGACAAGCGCTATATGGCTCTCGTGCGGGGGCATTGGGCGACGTCCATCAAGCAGGTCCGTGCGCCATTGCTCAAGAGTAACCTGCGCTCAGGCGAGCGCATGGTCGAGGTCAACGACGAGGGCAAGGATGCGCTCACCGTATTCAAGGTGCTGCGGCGTTTCGGTGACTTCGCCACTATGGTCGAGGCCAAGCCGGTGACCGGTCGTACCCACCAGATTCGTGTTCATACATTGCATGCCGGTCATTGCATCGCCGGTGACCCCAAATACGGGGACGACGATTTCAGCCGCGAGATCCGGGATCTGGGCGGAAAACGCCTGTTTCTTCATGCCTATATGCTCACCGTACCGCTGCCCGATGGGGGTGAGCTGAAGTTGCAGGCACCCGTGGACGCCATGTGGGCCAAGACTGTGGAGCGATTGAGTGCGCCCTGACTACAAGCTCCTGATCTTCGATTGGGATGGCACCCTGGCCAATTCAATTGGTCGGATCGTGGAGTCGATGCATGTCGCGTCTGACCGCACGGGTTTTGCCAGGCGCGATGACTTTGCGGTAAAAGGCATCATCGGTCTTGGATTGCCGGAAGCGATTCGCAGCCTGTATCCGGACATCGATGACGATGCGCTGACGATTTTCCGCCAGCATTACGCCGACCACTACATTGCCCTGGAGGCGGAGCCGTCGCCCTTGTTCGAGGGTGTGGCAGATACGCTTGGGGCATTGCGAGCGGAGGGTTATCACCTGGCCGTTGCCACTGGGAAAGCTCGTCGCGGACTCGATCGGGTGCTGAAGGCTCATGGCTGGGAGGATTATTTCGATATCACCCGTGCCGCCGATGAGACCGCCAGCAAGCCGCACCCGCTGATGCTCGAGCAGATCCTGGCGCATTGCGAGGTGCGCCCGGAGCAGGCGCTGATGGTGGGGGATTCATCGTTCGATCTGCAGATGGCTCGCAACGCCGGCATGGGTTCGGTGGCGGTCAGTTATGGCGCGCAGACGATCGAGGCGCTACGGGCGTTCGAGCCGAGACTGGCAATAGACCATTTTCCTGAGTTGCATGCCTGGCTGAGCCGGCACCCCGATTAAATTTGTTGAAGGATGCAAGTATGACCGATGAATGGAAGGCACCGGCCAAGGCAAGCGCTGACAACGGTGACGACAAGAGCTGGAAGTTGCTGGAAAAGACCCTGATGGCCGGGGTACAGGAGCAGCGACGTGCGCGCCGCTGGGGTATCTTCTTCAAGTGCCTGGTCTTTATTTATCTTTTCGTCGGGCTGGGGGTCATTATCCAGGCGATCGATCTGAAGAAGAATCCCGGCAGCGGTTCGGCCTACACCGCGGTGATCGATATCGAAGGCATGATCGCGGACAAGGAGGCGGCGAGCGCGGATAACATAATTGGCAGTCTGCAGGCAGCGTTCGAGGATTCGAAAGTCAAGGGAGTGGTGCTGCGCATCAACAGTCCGGGCGGCAGTCCGGTGCAGGCGGGCTACGTCTATGACGAGATCGTTCGCCTGCGTGCGGCGCATCCGGATATCAAGGTCTATGCGGTGATCGCCGACCTGGGTGCTTCCGGTGCCTACTACATTGCCAGTGCGGCGGATCAGGTCTATGCCGACAAGGCCAGTCTGGTGGGGTCCATTGGTGTAACCGCTGCCGGTTATGGTTTTGTCGAGACCCTGGACAAGCTCGGTATCGAGCGTCGGGTGTACACCGCCGGTGAGCATAAATCCTTCCTCGATCCTTTTCAGCCGCAGAAGCCGGAAGAAACCGCTTTCTGGCAGGGGGTGCTCGATACGACTCACAAGCAGTTCATCGCCAGCGTCAAGAAAGGGCGGGGTGACCGGCTCAAGGACAAGGATCACCCGGAGCTGTTCTCCGGTCTGGTCTGGTCCGGAGAGCAGGCGTTGTCCCTGGGGCTGATTGACGGGTTGGGCAGTGCCAGTTCGGTGGCGCGGGATGTGATCGGTGAGAAGGAGTTGGTGGACTTCACCGTCGAAGAGTCGCCGCTCGATCGTTTCTCGAAGAAGCTGGGGGCGAGCATTGCCGAGCGCCTGGCGATGTGGATGGGGTTCCAGGGGCCGGCATTGCGCTGATTGCCCTTGTTGGAGCTGGCGCAGCCTGCGATCTTTTGATCTTTCGCTTGAGACTCAAGTGTCAGGGGGGGGATCGCAGCCTCGCTTCGCTCGGCAGCTCCTACAGGGTGGTCCTGTCAGGGGATTTGCAGGCCCTCCGCCAGCAACATATCCACAAGGCGGATCAGGGGCAGGCCGACCAGGCTGGTGGCGTCGGGGCCTTCGGTGCTCTGGAACAAGCTCACCCCCAGGCCCTCGGCCTTGAAGCTGCCGGCGCAATCATAAGGCTGTTCGATCCGCAGGTAGCGCTCGACCCGTTCCGGGTCGAGCGTGCGCATGTTGACGGTAAAGGGCACGCAATCGACCTGGCAGGCGCCGGTCTGGCTGTTGAGCAATGCCAGGCCGGTCAGGAATGTGACCCTGGTCCCGCTGGCGGCCAGCAGTTGTTCGCGGGCATTGTCGAAGGTGTGGGGTTTGCCCAGGATGCGCTCGCCGAGCACAGCGACCTGGTCCGAACCGATGATCAGGTGTGCCGGGTGGCTTTCAGCCAGTGCCAGGGCCTTTTCCCGGGCCAGGCGCTCTACCAGTGCCCGGGGAGGCTCGCCGGGGCGATGACTTTCGTCGATGTCCGGCGAGCGGCAGACGAATGGCAGCCCCAGGCGAGCGAGCAATTCCCGGCGGTAGATCGAGCTGGAGGCAAGTAATAAAGGCAGCATGGGCATCTCCAAAAGTCAGGGGCGAATTCTAGCGAGGCGCGCAAGTGACGGACAGGGCTGAATTTCCTTTGACATGGGCGGGGGCATCCCTATAATGCTGCGCCTATGTTGAATGACCCGATTCCACCTCACGTTGACCCGCGCAAATTGGCTGACCGTGGCACCACCCTTCAAGGTGAACTGCTGCTGGCCGATTTGAAGAGACTCTGCGACCCGCTTTCCGATGATGTCGGTACGGTCCAGGCCAAATTCGTTTTTGAACGAGATGAACGTAAATCTGTGGTTATCCACAGCTTTATCGACACTGAAGTCAAAATGGTTTGCCAGCGTTGTCTTGAGCTGGTCACCCTGCCGATCCACAGCGAATGCAGTTACGCCGTGGTGAAGGAGGGTGCGAATACCCAGTCGTTGCCGAAAGGTTATGACGTGCTGGAACTGGGCGAAGATCCATTGGATCTGCAGTCACTGATCGAGGAGGAGCTTCTGCTCGCCTTGCCCATTGTGCCTGCTCATCATCCGGAAGAATGCCAGCAGCCGGCGGGAGCAGATGAACCCGAACCGAGCGAGGACGAGGTAACGCGGTCCAACCCGTTCAGTGTATTGGCGCAGTTAAAGCGTGACCCAAACGTTTAGGAGTTAATCAATTATGGCTGTTCAGCAGAACAAAAAATCCCGCTCTGCCCGTGACATGCGCCGTTCGCACGACGCTCTCGAGGCTAGCACCCTGTCTGTAGAAAAAACCACTGGTGAAGTTCACCTGCGTCACCACGTATCGCCAGAAGGCGTATACCGTGGTCGTAAAGTGATCGACAAGGGCGCTGACGAGTAATCCTTGTCCGCTCAAGTCATCGCAATTGACGCAATGGGCGGGGACTTCGGTCCCCGCAGCATTGTTCAGGCCAGCCTTGCTTGCTTGAATGCAACACCCTCGCTGCACCTGACCCTCGTCGGTCAACCCTCCCTTCTTGAAGAAATGCTCAGCGGCCGGACGGCAGCGGATCGCGCGCGCCTGACGATTACCCCTGCCTGCGAAGTCATCACCATGGACGAAAAGCCGGCCCAGGCCTTGCGCGGCAAGCCTGACGCGTCGATGCGGGTGGCCCTTGAGCTGCTGCGCGACGGCAAGGTGCAGGCCTGTGTCAGTGCTGGCAATACCGGGGCGCTGATGGCGCTGTCGCGCTATGTACTCAAGACTCTGCCGGGCATCGACCGACCGGCGATGGTCGCGGCCATTCCGACCCGGAGAGGGTTTTGCCAGTTGCTGGACCTGGGTGCCAATGTCGATTGCAGCGCCGAGCACCTGCTGCAATTTGCAGTGATGGGCTCGGTGGCGGCTGAAACCCTCGGTATTGTGCGTCCTCGCGTGGCGTTGCTGAACATTGGAACCGAAGACATCAAGGGCAACCAGCAGGTCAAGCTGGCTGCCACGTTGTTGCAGAACGCGCGGGGAATCAACTACATCGGTTTCGTCGAGGGCGACGGTTTGTACCGGGGCGAGGCGGACGTGGTGGTATGTGACGGCTTCGTCGGCAATATCCTGCTCAAATCCAGTGAAGGCCTGGCAACCATGATTGGCGAGCGGATCGAGACCCTGTTCCGGCAGAGTCTGGTCTCACGGGTGGTGGGTGCCCTGGCGCTGCCCTTGATGCGTCGCCTGCAGGCGGACCTGGCGCCGGCGCGGCATAACGGGGCCAGTTTTCTCGGGCTGCAGGGTATTGTGATCAAGAGTCATGGTTCGGCGGGCGTGCAGGGTTTTCAAAGCGCTATCAACCGGGCCGTGATAGAAATCCAGGAAAACCTGCCCGAACGCCTTCATGGACGTCTCGAAGATTTGTTAACTTAGGCGTTTTCGTCCGACAATGCTTAAATGTGACCGGTCGGTTCAACCCGCCATCCAACTGTCAGTTTCCTAGCGCCCCACGGGGCGTCAATTTTTGGCGACAAGATCATTAGGGGCTTTGTTTTCATGTCTGCTTCCCTCGCATTCGTCTTTCCAGGACAGGGCTCGCAGTCCCTCGGCATGTTGGCCGAGCTGGGCGCGCAATACCCGCTGATCCTCGAAACATTCAAAGAAGCGTCCGATGCACTCGGCTATGACTTGTGGGCACTGACCCAGCAAGGGCCCGAAGAGCAACTCAATCAAACCGATAAAACCCAGCCGGCCATCCTGACCGCCTCGGTAGCCCTTTGGCGTCTTTGGCTGGCTGAAGGTGGTGCGCGTCCGGCCTTTGTTGCCGGTCATAGCCTGGGAGAGTACAGCGCCCTTGTCGCTGCGGGCAGCCTGAGCCTGGGCGACGCGGTGAAACTGGTGGAGCGTCGTGGCCAGTTGATGCAGGAGGCCGTTCCGGCTGGGCAGGGCGGCATGGCTGCGATCCTCGGCCTGGACGATGCCGATGTGCTGGCAGCCTGTGCCGAGGCGGCGCAAGGCGATGTGGTCAGTGCGGTTAACTTCAACTCCCCGGGGCAGGTCGTGATCGCCGGTGCCAAGGCTGCGGTCGAACGCGCCATCGAAGGCTGCAAGGCCCGTGGTGCCAAGCGCGCCATGCCGTTGCCGGTCAGCGTGCCGTCGCACTGTGAATTGATGCGTCCTGCTGCCGAGCGCTTCGCCGAATCCATTGCCGCCATTGATTGGCAGTCCCCGCAGATTCCCGTGGTGCAGAACGTCAGCGCTGATGTGGCGCCAGACCTTGAGACCCTCAAGCGTGATCTGCTGGAGCAGCTCTACAAGCCGGTTCGCTGGGTCGAATCGGTGCAGACCCTGGCGGCCAAGGGTGCGATCGAACTGGTCGAGTGTGGCCCTGGCAAGGTGCTGGCCGGCCTGAACAAACGCTGCGCCGAAGGCGTGTCGACTTCCAATCTCAACACCCCAGACGCTTTCGCTGCCGCCCGTGCAGCGCAGGCCTGAACAGGAGAAGCTTGCATGAGTCTGCAAGGTAAAGTTGCACTGGTGACCGGTGCAAGCCGCGGCATCGGCCAGGCCATTGCCCTGGAACTGGGTCGCCAAGGCGCCATCGTTGTCGGCACCGCGACTTCCGCTTCGGGCGCCGAGCGTATCGCCGCGACCCTGAAGGAAAACGGTATTCAAGGCACTGGTCTTGAGCTGAACGTCACCAGCGACGAATCCGTTGCGGCGGTATTGGCCAGTATCCAGGAGCAGTTCGGTGTCCCGGCTATCCTGGTCAATAATGCCGGTATCACTCGTGATAACCTCATGATGCGCATGAAAGATGACGAATGGTTCGACGTGATCGATACCAACCTGAACAGTCTGTACCGGCTGTCCAAGGGCGTTCTGCGCGGCATGACCAAGGCTCGTTGGGGGCGGATCATCAGTATCGGTTCGGTTGTAGGTGCCATGGGCAACGCCGGCCAAGTAAACTATGCTGCGGCCAAGGCCGGTCTGGAAGGTTTCAGTCGGGCGCTGGCGCGTGAAGTGGGTTCGCGCTCGATTACGGTAAACTCGGTCGCGCCGGGTTTCATCGACACCGACATGACCCGCGAACTGCCGGAAGCTCAGCGTGAAGCCTTGTTGACACAAATTCCGCTGGGGCGCCTGGGGCAGGCCGAAGAGATCGCGTCCGTGGTCGCTTTTCTTGCGTCCGACGCTGCGGCATACGTGACCGGAGCTACAATCCCGGTGAACGGCGGGATGTACATGAGTTAAATGTGACGGATTGCTTCAAAAAAATGTCATACGAGCTGTCTAAAATCCGTTATAAAGCTGCAACTTATTTATAGGCGGCGGGCCGTCAGGGTTCGAAGGAAAAGCTTTCGGTTGAAAAATCGAAAAGCCTTTCTATACACTTACCCACCGGCCAGTTGCCTGAATTGTCCATTAGGAGTGAAAACAAGGTATGAGCACCATCGAAGAGCGCGTCAAGAAAATCGTTGCCGAGCAACTGGGCGTTAAGGAAGATGAAGTCAAGAATGAAGCATCTTTCGTTGAAGACCTGGGTGCCGACTCCCTTGACACCGTTGAGCTGGTGATGGCTCTGGAAGAGGAATTCGAGACCGAAATCCCTGACGAAGAAGCTGAAAAAATCACCACTGTTCAGCTGGCTATCGACTACGTAAACAGCCAGCAAGGCTGATCGTTTTTAGTCGTCGCTCGCTGTCATGGAAAAACCGCACTGCCATCACGGCGTGCGGTTTTTTCTTTAGGCCTGATGAAAAGTCGTCATTAGAAAAAGGAGAGTGCTGTGTCGCGTAGACGCGTCGTAGTCACCGGTATGGGTATGTTGTCGCCACTGGGCACGGATGTGCCGAGCAGTTGGCAGGGCATTCTGGCTGGCCGTAGTGGCATTGGTCTGATCGAACACACCGACCTTTCTGCCTATTCCACCCGTTTTGGCGGCTCGGTAAAGGGCTTCAATGTCGAGGAATACCTGTCGGTCAAGGAAGCCCGAAAGCTCGACCTGTTCATTCAATACGGCCTGGCTGCCGGTTTTCAGGCAGTGCGTAATGCCGGCCTGGAAGTCACCGATGCCAACCGTGAACGCATCGGCGTGGCCATGGGTTCGGGTATTGGCGGCTTGACCAATATCGAAGAAACCAGCCGCACGCTGCATGATTCGGGGCCGCGGCGGATTTCTCCGTTCTTCGTGCCGGGCTCGATCATCAATATGATTTCCGGTTTCCTGTCCATCCATCTGGGTGCACAGGGACCCAACTACGCCATTGCCACGGCATGCACCACGGGTACCCACTGCATCGGCATGGCCGCGCGCAACATCATGTACGACGAAGCTGACGTGATGATCGCTGGCGGCGCCGAGATGGCGGCTTGTGGCCTAGGCATGGGCGGCTTCGGTGCCTCTCGGGCACTGTCGACCCGCAACGACGAGCCGACCCGTGCCAGCAGACCTTGGGACAAGGGCCGCGATGGCTTTGTGCTGTCCGACGGTGCCGGTGCGCTGGTGCTCGAGGAGCTGGAGCACGCCAAGGCGCGTGGCGCGACCATCTATGCCGAGTTGATCGGCTTTGGTACCAGCGGTGACGCGTACCACATGACGTCGCCGCCGGCCGATGGCGCCGGTGCTGCCCGATGCATCGCCAATGCCCTGCGTGACGCGAAGATCAATAGCGAACAGGTGCAGTACATTAACGCCCATGGCACGTCGACACCGGCGGGCGACCTGGCCGAAGCCCAGGCGATCAAGACCGTCTTCGGCGAGCATGCCTACAAACTGGCGGTCAGCTCGACCAAATCGATGACCGGTCACCTGCTGGGCGCCGCCGGCGCGGTGGAAGCGATCTTCAGCGTGCTGGCGATCAACAGCCAGGTTGCGCCGCCAACCATCAACCTCGACGAGCCGGACGAAGGTTGCGACCTGGACTTCGTTCCGCACACCGCCCGAGGCATGGACATCGATGTAGTGCTGTCCAACTCCTTCGGCTTCGGCGGCACCAACGGCTCGCTGGTGTTCCGCCGGTTCGCCGGCTGATGGACAGCTGGGTCGACGGTCAGCCGGCTGACGTTTTATCGCTGAAGGATCGCGGCCTGGCTTATGGCGATGGGTTGTTTGAAACCATCGCCGTGCGCGACGGTGTGCCGACGCTGCTGGAGCGTCATCTGCAGCGGCTCGAGCAGGGCTGCCGGCGGTTGGCGCTCAATGTCGACAAAGGGGCATTGAGCACTGAACTGAACGCCTATGCGCAACGCCTGGGTGAAGGGGTGCTGAAGCTGATCGTGACCCGTGGCGACAGCCAGCGCGGTTATGCCGCTGTCCCCTCGGTCCAGGCTCGGCGCATCCTGCAAGGGAATCCGCCGGCGGCTTATCCTGCTGCTCATGCCGAGCGGGGCGTTTCCCTGTTTCCTTGTGCGACCCGCTTGTCCGAGCAGCCACTGCTTGCCGGCCTCAAACACCTCAATCGTCTTGAACAGGTCATGGCTCGCGCCGAATGGACCGACTCGGAGCACGCCGAGGGTCTGATGCTGGATATGTCCGGGCGCGTGATCGAAGGGGTCTTCAGCAATCTGTTTATCGTACGCGATGGGGTGTTGGTGACTGCTGATCTGAGCCGGTGCGGCGTGGCAGGCGTGATGCGTGCCGAATTATTGTTTCAAGCCGAGTCACAGGGCATCGCCACGCAAGTGGCCGATATCCGCCTCGAGCAACTGCACCAGGCCGATGAGGTCTTTGTCTGCAACAGCGTGTATGGCGTATGGCCGGTGCGCGCATGCGGTTCGACGCGCTGGTCGGCCGGGCCGCTCACCCGTAAACTGCAGACCCTTGCCCGCGCGTTATTGGATGTTTGATTCGTGAGACGTAAATTCTTGCTGTTGCTGGAAACCGGCCTGGTTCTGGCAGGGCTGCTGTGGGGCGCTTCGGCCTGGAAAATTCATTCGGCGTTGCAACAGCCGCTGAACATCACCCAGGAAGAACTGCTGGAGATCCCTAACGGGACCACCCCGACCAAAACCTTCTATCGTCTCGAGGCCGACGGCCTGATCAGGGACGCGTTCTGGCTGAGGGTGTATTGGCGTTTCAATCTCGCCGGCCAGCCACTGCACTCCGGTGAATACCGGATGGTGCCGGGCATGACCATGGAGAACCTGATCGGCGTATGGAAACGCGGCGAGGTGGTGCAGTACAGCCTGACGCTGGTGGAAGGCTGGAATTTCCGTCAGGTCCGTGCTGCCCTGGCCAAGGATGAAAAACTCCAGCAGACCCTCACCGGCTTGAGTGACAGCGAGGTGATGGATCGGCTGGGACATTCCGGAGTGTTCCCTGAAGGACGGTTTTTCCCGGACACCTATCGCTTCGTGCGCGGGACGTCGGACGTTGATCTGCTGAACAAGGCGTATGATCGGCTTGAAGACGTGCTGGCCAGGGAATGGGCCGAACGCGCCGCCGATGTGCCTTACACACAGCCTTACCAGGCGCTGATCATGGCGTCCCTTGTGGAAAAGGAAACCGGCGTACCTCAGGAGCGCAGTCAGATCGCCGGTGTGTTCGTGCGTCGCCTGCGCATGGGCATGCTGCTGCAGACCGACCCCACGGTGATCTATGGCCTTGGCGAGCGCTACACCGGCAAACTCACCCGTGCCCATTTGAAGGAAGAGAATCCCTACAACACCTACATGGTGCCCGGGCTACCGCCAACGCCGATTTCAATGGTGGGGCGCGAGGCGATTCATGCCGCGTTGAATCCAGCGTCGGGCAACAGCCTTTACTTCGTCGCGCGCGGGGATGGCAGCCACGTGTTCTCCAACAATCTGGATGAGCACAACAACGCGGTGCGCGAATACCAACTCAAACGTCGCGCCGACTATCGCTCCAGTCCGGCTCCGGCTACGCTGGACGACTCGGCGCCGATTCCCGCTGCCTCGCCTGATACGGCCCCCGATGCCCTGCCCCAGGTGCAACCCGAGAAGCCTGCTCCTGAACCGAATGCTGACGAGCGCCCGAGCCCGCAATGACTCTGACTAAGGACTGCCCGTGACTGGCTTGTTTATAACGCTGGAGGGCCCGGAGGGCGCCGGCAAGAGCACCAACCGCGAATTCCTGGCCGAACGCCTTCGTACTGCGGGGATCGAGGTGGTGCTGACCCGCGAGCCGGGCGGTACGCCGCTGGCGGAGCGGATCCGTGAGGTGCTGCTGGCGCCGGCCGAAGAAGTGATGAACCCCGACACCGAGCTGTTGCTGGTGTTCGCCGCCCGGGCACAACACCTGTCCGAGGTGATTCGTCCGGCCCTGGCCCGTGGCGCAGTGGTGCTCTGCGATCGCTTTACCGATTCGACCTATGCCTATCAAGGTGGTGGCCGGGGCTTGTCCCTGGAGCGCATCGCGGCACTGGAAACCTTCGTCCAGGGCGACCTGCGACCGGACCTGACGCTGGTGTTCGACCTGCCGGTGGAAATCGGCCTGGCCCGTGCCAGCGCCCGTGGTCGGCTGGATCGTTTCGAGCTTGAGGGCGAGGCATTCTTCAATGCCGTGCGCAACGCCTTCCTGAGCCGTGCCAAGGCCGATCCGGCGCGTTACCTGTTGATCGATGCCGCCCAGCCGCTGACCCAGGTCCAGCAATCGCTGGACAGCCTGGTGCCAGGTCTGCTGGAGCGTGTCCGTGGCTGAAGCCTATCCCTGGCAGGACGGTCTCTGGCAACAACTGGCCGGTCGTGCCCAGCATGCCCATGCGTACCTGCTGCATGGTCCGGTCGGGATCGGCAAGCGAGCGCTGGCCGAACGCCTGATGGCCCACCTGCTGTGCCAGCGCCCGGGCGCCTCGAACGCGTGCGGCGAGTGCAAGTCCTGCCTGCTGCTCAAGGCTGGCAGCCATCCCGATAACTATGTGCTGGAGCCGGAGGAGGCGGACAAGGCGATCAAGGTCGACCAGGTCCGTGACCTGGTCAGTTTCGTGGTCCAGACTTCGCAGCTGGGTGGACGCAAGGTGGTGCTGATCGAGCCCGTCGAGTCGATGAACATCAACGCCGCCAATGCCTTGCTCAAGAGCCTCGAAGAGCCTTCCGGTGACACCATCCTCTTGCTGGTCAGTCACCAGCCGAGCCGCTTGCTGCCAACCATCAAGAGCCGTTGCGTGCAACAAGCCTGCCCATTGCCGAGCGAGGCGATGAGTTTGCAGTGGCTGGCCCAGGCCCTGCCCGACAGCACCGATGACGAGCGTGTCGAATTGCTGACCCTCGCCGCCGGTTCGCCCCTGGCGGCCGTCAGTCTTCAGGCCCAGGGTGTGCGTGAACAGCGGGCATTGGTGGTGGACGGTGTGAAGAAGCTGCTCAAGCAGCAGCAATCGCCGACGCAATTGGCCGAGGGGTGGAACGCGGTCCCGCTGCTGTTGCTGTTCGACTGGTTCTGCGACTGGTCGAGCCTGATCCTGCGCTATCAGCTCACCGAAGATGAGGCGGGCCTCGGGCTGGCGGATATGCGCAAAGTGATTCAGTACCTGGCGCAAAAAAGCAGCCAGGACAAAATCTTGAACATTCAGGACTGGTTGCTTGCCCAACGTCAGAAGGTGCTGAGCAAGGCGAACCTCAACCGGGTGCTGTTGCTTGAGGCGCTGTTGGTGCAGTGGGCGAGTTTGCCGGGTCGTAACTGACAGACGTCGCCAAGGCTCCTAGACTCAGTACGAAAAGTCTTGAGACGAAGGTCAGGCAAGGCGAAAACAGCCGAGGAAGCGCAGTGTACTGGAGTACATGAGCATTCCGAGGCTGTTTTCAACGCAGCATGAACAAGTATCAAGGCTTTTCGTACTGAGGCTAGACTCAGCTCAATCGCAGCGGAGATCAGCATGAACGAACCTGTCAGTCCCGGACCGCGCAACGGCATCCTGTCCCTGGCCATCAAGGATAAATCGGTGCTTTACGCCGCCTATATGCCCTTCATCAGGAACGGCGGCCTGTTCATCCCCACCAACAAGCATTATCGGCTGGGTGATGAGGTGTTCATGTTGTTGAGCCTGATGGATGAACCGGAGAAGATCCCGGTTGCCGGCAAGGTGATCTGGATGACCCCCAAAGGTGCCCAGGGCAATCGAGCAGCCGGCGTCGGCGTGCAGTTCAATGACGGCGACAGCTCGGCCCGCAATCAGATTGAAACCCACCTGGCCGGAACCCTGAAGTCCGACCGTCCCACCCATACGATGTAGCCCGACCCTTTATGCTTGTAGATTCTCATTGTCACCTCGATCGTCTCGACCTGGCCGCCCATGGCGGTTCCCTGGATGCAGCGCTGGACGCTGCCCGTCAGCGGGGCGTCGGACACTTCCTGTGTATCGGTGTCAGCGCCGACAATGCCGCCGACGTCAAGGTCCTGACCGACCGTTATGAGGACGTCGATTGTTCGGTCGGCGTCCATCCGCTGGATGTCCAGCCCGATGCTGCGCCGGCCCTGGACTGGTTGTTGCGTGAGCTCGACCATCCGCGAGTCGTCGCCATCGGTGAAACCGGCCTGGACTATCACTACGAGCCGGAAGCCGCCGAGGTGCAGCAGGCCTCATTCCGCCTGCACCTGGACGCCGCGAAGCAGACCGGCAAGCCGGTAATCATCCACACCCGGGGTGCCCGGGCCGACACCCTGGCCTTGCTGCGCGACGCTGCGCTGCCCCAGGCCGGCGTGCTGCACTGTTTTACCGAAGACTGGGACATGGCCAAGGCGGCGCTGGACATGGGTTATTACATTTCCCTGTCCGGGATCGTCACGTTCCGTAATGCCGATGCCTTGCGCGACGTAGCCAGCAGGGTGCCGGCCGATCGCCTGCTGGTGGAAACCGACTCGCCGTACCTGGCCCCGATCCCGTATCGCGGCAAACCGAATCTTCCGCAATACGTACGGGAAGTGGCGGAGTTCCTGGCAATGCTGCGCGGGGAGTCCTACGAGCGGTTCGCTGACCAGACGACAGAGAATTTCAAGCGGCTGTTTCCGCTGGCTCATGTCGGTTCGGTAAAGGCTTGAATTTCGAGCAAAAAAAACCCGGGTTCTGGGGGGTGAATCCGGGTTAAGACCATTAGGAGTAAAACAAAGGCACACGGTCCTTTGGTACCTTTACCGGCGCGTCACTTGGGGGAGATGACGCACCGACAGTTCAAGTATTGATCAGGATGCCGACGCGTCCAGTTTGGTCGGGGCGGTTTTTAAACAAATTTGGAATACGCTCGCTTCGGATAAGTTCTCACTGTCGCCACCGGTTGTCGGGGCGACGCGATGGCGTAAGCAGCGGCGAGCCAATGTTGTACGATTTTGTTAAGAACTATGGCCGGGAACGGATGATCCGTGCATTTTTGCGTAAGTTAGGCATAATACCCGGCTTCGAATTTTGACCTTCAGACCTTTTTCTTATGCACAAAGAACCTCGTAAGGTCCGTGAGTTTCGCCGCCGCGAGCAGGAAATTCTCGACACCGCACTCAAGTTGTTTCTCGACCAGGGCGAAGACAGCGTCACCGTCGAGATGATTGCGGATGCCGTGGGTATCGGCAAAGGCACGATTTATAAACACTTCAAATCCAAGGCGGAGATTTACCTGCGCCTGATGCTCGATTACGAGCGCGATTTGAACGAATTGCTGCATTCGGCGGATGTGGACAAGGACAAGGAGGCGCTGTCCCGGGCCTACTTTGAATTCCGCATGCGCGATCCCCAGCGCTACCGTTTGTTCGACCGCCTGGAAGAGAAGGTGGTCAAGGGCAACCAGGTGCCTGAGATGGTCGAGGAACTCCACAAGATCCGGGCTTCGAACTTCGAGCGCCTGACGTTGCTGATCAAGGGCCGGATCAGCGAAGGCAAGCTCGAAGACGTGCCGCCTTACTTCCATTACTGCGCTGCCTGGGCGTTGGTGCATGGTGCGGTGGCGTTGTACCACTCGCCGTTCTGGAGCAACGTGCTGGAGGATCAGGAGGGTTTCTTCCAGTTCCTGATGGACATCGGTGTGCGCATGGGCAACAAGCGCAAGCGTGATACCGACGTACCGAGCAGTTAAGGCATTCAGATACCTGATTGCGCCATGTCCGCTTACATGGCGCAGTGCCCCAGTAATATACTCAGGCTTGGGTCTTGCGAAAACCTGAATTCTAGGTCAAGTTTCGCAAGTCCGATTTTTCTTTCGCCGGAGTCATCCATGATCGTTGACCGTCAGGGCAGGCGTTTTCGCAATTTGCGGATCAGCCTGACTTCCGCCTGCAACTATGCCTGCACCTATTGCGTGCCCGACGGCAAGCGTCTGGTGGCCGCGCAGGACGAGTTGTCGGCCGAGGCGATGGCGCGTGGCGTGGCTTACCTGATCGAAGCCGCCGGCATCGAACGATTGCGCATCACCGGGGGCGAGCCGTTGGTCAGCCCCAAGCTCGAACGCTTCATGACGGCGGTGGGACAGATGGGGCTGGAGGACATCAGCCTGACCACCAACGGCCAGCTGTTGGCGAAGAAGTTGCCTTTGCTTGTGGAGGCGGGCATTCGCCGCATCAACGTTTCCCTCGACACCCTGGACCCCGCTGCGTTTCGCAGCATCGCCCGTGGCGGCGACTTGGCGACGGTGCTCGACGGCATGGACCAGGCCCACGCAGCGGGCATGAAGATCAAGGTCAACATGGTGCCGTTGCGCGGGCAAAACCTGGATCAGGTGATGCCATTGCTTGATTATTGCCTGGAGCGTGGCTATGAGCTGCGCTTCATCGAGCTGATGCGCATGGGGCACCTGGCCAGCGATTCCAATGGGTTTTTGCAGCAGTTTGTCAGCCTGCAACAACTGTTGGGCCTGATCGGCGACCAGTACGAATACCTGCAAGCCGACGCGCCGGTGGATGCGACGGCGGTGCGCTACGAGATCCCAGGCATGGGCTATTTCGGTGTGATCGCCAACGAAAGCGTGCCTTTCTGCCGCACTTGCTCGCGGTTGCGGTTGTCTTCCACAGGCTGGTTGCATGGTTGCCTGTCTTCCAGCAACCGCCACTTTGTCGGTGATCTTCTGGACAAGCCCCGTCATCAGGCGCTGCCGGCCCTTCAGCGGTTGCTGGTCAAGGCCTTGGGGGACAAGCAAGAGGTGGCGTTCTCCGGGGGCGCGACCATCATGAAGATCATCGGCGGCTGATCCCGCGCAATCGCGGGCAAGCCTTGCTCCCACAGGTACGGTGTTTACCCTGTGGGAGCAATGCTTGCCCGCGATTACATTGTTCCAGTCAATCCATTTTCATTGAGCTGGCGCAAAAGCTGCATTCAACGGCCATTCGCCGGTTTTCCGACACCGGCTTCTGGAGGGTAGGATGCGTAGCCTGGTTTTGCTGCTGGCCGTTTTGGCGCTGGGTGGCTGTATGAATGTCAGCGACATGGGGGAGGGCGTTCGTTATCACCTGAGTGACGCCGGTCTGCTGGATCACAGCGACAGTCGCCGTGTGAATAACCTGCGTATCCAGCCTGATTCGTTCATCTTCATCGCCCAAGGCGCCTTCGCGCCGCCGGGTGGCGCCTATCCGCGTCCCAATGTCGTGGCCGAAGAAGCCTTCAACGGGTTCATCGAATACTTCCCGATGGTTCGTCGCGCCCGTGTTCCCGAAGGTCTTGACCAGGCAATGGGCGAGGCCCGTGCCGCGGGTGCTCATTACTTGCTGTACACCCGGTTCGCCAAGGCCGACAACCGCATCGGCAATTCTGACGAATGGCTGGACGAAGAAGCCGTGGATCGCCTGGGTGTCGATACCAGCGTGATTCAGATCATGTTGATCGAGACCAGCACCCAGTATTTGATTGATACTGCACGTATCAAGAGTCGTGGCGGTTTACTGACGTTGCACGACAAGCAGCCCCAAGATCTCATCGCCACGCCGTTGCGTGAATATGCCCGCAGCCTGTTGGGGATGAGCGACGAGTAAACACAAGGAGTCACCATGAGCGGACCGCAAAAAGCCAATGACCTGCTGGGGCAGATCCCCAAGACCAAAGGCCTGCCGCCGGTCCACTTATGGAATCCCGACTTCTGCGGCAACATCGACATGCGCATCGCGCGCGATGGCACCTGGTACTACTTGGGCACGCCCATCGGGCGCAAGCCGATGGTCAAGCTGTTCTCCACCATCATCCGCCGCGACGGCGATGACTACTTCCTGATTACCCCTGTGGAAAAAGTCGGCATTCAGGTCGACGATGCGCCATTCGTGGCCGTGACCCTGGAGGTCGAAGGCCATGGAGAAGGGCAGTTGTTGCGCTTTACCACCCATGTCGATGAAACCACCGAGGCCGGTCCCGACCATCCGATGCGGGTGGTGATCGATCCGCATACCCAGGAGCCGGCGCCATACGTGCATGTGCGCAGCAATCTCGAAGCGTTGATCCACCGGAATGTGTTCTATCAGTTGGTGGAGCTGGCAGTGACTCGTGAGATGGACGGGCAGCGCTGGTTGGGGGTGTGGAGTGGTGGGGTGTTCTTCCCTATCGGCCTGGAACCGTAACCCCTGCGGGAGCGAGCCTGTGGGAGCTCCCACATATGTGCCCAGAACAAATTCAATTGACAGTCAATCATATGATGATTAGCGTGAGCCACCAATAAGAGTGGCCCACGGGGTTTTCATGTCCAGCAGTTTTCACGCATCGACCGTCGATTGGCTCGGCGGTTGGATCGCCGCCGGCCAGGTCAAGCCTGGACAGACCATCAAGGTCGAGGCGGACCTGGGCGAGCAACTGGGCGTCAGTCGCACGGTGATTCGCGAGGCGATCAAGACCCTGGTGGCCAAAGGCATGCTCGAGGTTGGGCCGAAGGTAGGTACGCGAGTGCTGCCGGTGCGGCGCTGGAATCTATTCGATCCACAGGTGGTCGGCTGGCTGTCACGCAGCGGTCTGCCAGAGAACTTTGTCGATGACCTGTTGGATCTGCGCCGCACCATCGAGCCAATGGCTGTGCGCTGGGCCTGCGAGCGTGCAACGGTCGAGCAGGTGCAGGCGATCCGCCTGGCCTACCATGCGCTGGAGCGGGCCGTGGACAGCGGCGCCGATTACAACCGGGCCGACCAGTTTTTCCACGAGTGCATCCTTGCCGCCAGCCACAATCAATTCATAGAACAAATGATCCCGGCCCTGGGGGCGTTGCTGGCGGTATCGTTCGAGGTATCGGCCGCCGATCCGGATGAACTGCGCCGTACTTTGCCGATCCACAAGGACATCGCCGAAGCCATTGCGTCTCGTGATGCGGCACGGGGCGTCTGGGCCTGCATGACTCTGATCGACAACGCTGACCTGGCCATCAAGCGCTTCTACCCAGAGGTGATGGCAGGTCGTACGGACACTGCCGGACAAGCCGGAAACGGGAGGTTTCAATGATGTGGAAGGCGTTAACGGAGCACCGGGCGAAACTGGGCGAGGGGCCATTCTGGGACGCGCCGACCCAGGCGCTGTATTGGGTCGACATTGCCGGCAAACAGGCGCTGCGGTTGATCGGCGCCAATGTACAGATCTGGCAGATGCCCGAGCACGTGTCCGCCTTCATCCCGACACAGAGGGGGGATGCGCTGGTGACATTGAGCAGTGGCGTCTACCGCCTTGACCTGGAATCGCCAGGCCTGGAGCCGCGCCTGACGCTGCTGTGCATGGCCGACCCCCAGCCCGGCAACCGCGCCAATGAAGCCCGCTGTGATGACTTGGGCCAGCTGTGGCTCGGCACCATGCAGAACAACATCGGTGAAAACGGTGAGGATCTGCCCTTGGAACACCGCTCCGGGGGCTTGTTTCGCGTGGGCACCGATGGCCGGGTCATGCCGTTGCTGCGTGGGCGAGGCATTCCCAACACGCTGTTGTGGAGTCCTGACGGCACCACGGTGTATTTCGGTGAAAGCCTCGACGGCACGTTGTACCGGCATTTCATCTACCCCGATGGCAACCTGGCGCCCGCTGAAGTCTGGTTCGGCCCTCATTCGCGTGGCGGGCCGGACGGGTCGGCGATGGACGCCCGCGGTTATGTCTGGAACGCCCGCTGGGACGGCAGTTGCCTGCTGCGAATCAGCCCTGATGGCCAGGTTGACCGGGTGGTCGAACTGCCGGTCAGCCGTCCCACCAGTTGCGTGTTTGGAGGAGAAGATCTCAAGACCCTGTACATCACCAGTGCGGCCAGTCCGTTGGCTCATCCGCTGGATGGCGCGGTGCTGTCCATGCGGGTCGATGTGCCAGGTGTGAGCTGCACGCGCTTTTCGGGTTGAATCCCAAAATATGGGATGTAAATATATATATTGAGATTATTGGGTGGCCGGGTTTATAGTCGGCCCATCAGCAACATGCATTCACACTAAAAAAACAAAACAGGTGAAGCGATGCAACGATCCATCCCCGTACGCCCCGGTGGCGTGCGAGACCTACAGTCCTCCCATTGCCTTCGGCCGGTCATCCCTGGATGCCCGGTTTTTGTCGTGGCAGCGGATAGCGGAGTCGTGAGCCGTGGCTGAGGTCCTTTCCTTGCCGCCGGTGCCTGAGCCGCCGAAGGGTGAGCGGCTGAGGAACAAAGTGGTGCTGCTGACCGGTGCCGCCCAAGGTATCGGCGAAGCAATCGTCGCTGCCTTCGCTTCACAACAGGCGCGACTGGTGATCAGCGACATCCAGGCTGGCAAGGTCGAACAGGTTGCCGCCTACTGGCGTGAGCGCGGCGCAGATGTGCAAGCCTTGCAGGCCGATGTGTCGAACCCGCAGGACCTGCAGGCCATGGCCCGCCGTGCCGTTGAATTACACGGCCGCATCGACGTGCTGGTGAACTGCGCCGGCGTCAATGTGTTCCGCGACCCGTTGGAAATGACTGAGGAAGACTGGCGCCGCTGCTTCGCCATCGACCTGGACGGTGCGTGGTACGGCTGCAAGGCTGTGTTGCCACAGATGATCGAGCAGGGCGTCGGCAGCATTATCAACATTGCGTCGACCCACTCGTCCCACATCATTCCCGGCTGTTTTCCTTACCCGGTGGCCAAGCATGGCTTGCTCGGCCTGACCCGCGCCCTGGGCATCGAATACGCCCCCAAGGGCATACGCGTCAACGCCATCGCACCGGGCTACATCGAAACCCAACTGAACGTCGACTATTGGAACGGCTTTGCCGATCCTCATGCCGAACGCCAGCGCGCGCTGGATCTGCACCCGCCACGCCGCATCGGGCAACCGATCGAAGTGGCAATGACGGCCGTGTTCCTGGCCAGTGATGAAGCACCTTTCATCAACGCTTCATGCATCACCATTGATGGTGGACGTTCGGTCATGTACCACGACTGAATATTCCTGAATTACAGTCGGAAACTTCGCCTGTAATTCAATCATCATACGATATGACTATTTGGATCTATGCTGTAGCAACTTGCTGTGCCGTCCAGCCTGCGTTTTGCCACCGAAGGTGGAGCAGACCCTGGACGTTTGGCTTTCAATAAAAAAAACAAGGAGTCAACTATGAATCATCGTCGTGGGATCCGTTCCCTGTGCCGCGTTGCCCTGGCAGTTGCCGCGGTCGGTCTTAGCAGTACCTTGCTGGCGGCTGAAGAAGTGAAGATCGGTTTTCTGGTCAAGCAAGCCGAGGAGCCCTGGTTCCAGACCGAATGGGCGTTCGCCGAGAAGGCGGGCAAGGACAAGGGCTTCAAGGTGATCAAGATTGCCGTGCCCGATGGCGAGAAGACCCTCTCGGCCATCGACAGCCTCGCGGCCAACGGCGCCAAGGGCTTTGTGATCTGCCCGCCGGACGTGTCGCTCGGCCCGGCCATCGTTGCCAAGGCCAAACTCAACGACATGAAAGTCATCGCCGTCGATGACCGTTTCGTCGATGCCAGCGGCAAGTTCATGGAAGACGTGCCGTACCTCGGCATGGCCGCGTTCGAAGTGGGCCAGAAGCAGGGCGCCGCCATGGCCGCTGAAGCCAAAAAACGTGGTTGGGACTGGAAAGAAACCTACGCGGTGATCAACACCTTCAACGAGCTGGACACCGGCAAGAAACGCACTGACGGTTCGATTGACGCTCTCAAGAAAGCCGGTATGCCGGACGATCACATCCTCACCACGGCGCTCAAGACCCTCGACGTACCGGGGAGCATGGACTCCACCAACTCCGCCCTGGTGAAACTGCCCAGCGGTGCGAAGAACCTGATCATCGGCGGCATGAACGACAACACTGTGCTGGGCGGCGTGCGCGCGACTGAAAGCGCCGGGTTCAAGGCTGACAACGTGATCGGGATCGGCATCAACGGCACCGACGCCATTGGCGAGCTGAAGAAGCCCCACAGCGGTTTCTTCGGTTCGATGCTGCCTAGCCCGCACATCGAAGGCTACAAGACTGCCGAGATGATGTTCGAGTGGGTCACCACCGGCAAGGAACCACCGAAGTACACCGCCATGGACGAGGTGACGCTGATCACTCGGGAGAACTTCAAGCAGGAGCTGGAAAAGATCGGCCTGTGGAATTGACGGCCGGTTGATTCAAAAGCGGCCCTGGTGTCTTGGGGCCGCTTGATCTCTGTGAGTTCGAGGTGGTTATGCAAGCGCAAACAGCGACACAGCAACACAACATTGGCGCCAGCTTGCGGTTCAATGGAATCGGCAAGGCCTTTCCCGGCGTACAGGCGTTGGCCAATATCAGCTTTGTTGCCCATCCAGGCCAGGTTCATGCCTTGATGGGGGAAAACGGCGCGGGCAAGTCCACGTTGCTGAAGATTCTGGGTGGGGCCTACATCCCGAGCAGCGGCGAGCTGCAGATCGGCGAACAGACGATGGCCTTCAAATGCACGGCCGACAGCATCGCCAGCGGCGTGGCGGTGATTCACCAGGAGCTGCACCTGGTGCCGGAAATGACGGTGGCCGAGAATCTGTTCCTGGGCCATCTGCCGGCGCGTTTCGGCCTGGTCAACTGCGGCGTGTTGCGCCAGCAGGCATTGACGCTGCTCAAAGGCCTGGCCGACGAAATCGATCCCCAGGAAAAAGTCGGTCGCCTGTCCCTCGGTCAGCGCCAACTGGTGGAAATCGCCAAGGCCCTATCCCGTGGCGCCCATGTAATTGCTTTCGATGAACCCACCAGTAGTCTTTCTGCTCGGGAAATCGACCGCTTGATGGCGATCATCGCGCGTCTGCGGGACGAGGGCAAAGTAGTGCTGTATGTCAGCCACCGCATGGAAGAGGTGTTCCGCATCTGTAACGCGGTGACGGTATTCAAGGACGGCCGCTATGTGCGCACCTTCGACAACATGAGCGAGTTGACCCACGATCAGTTGGTCACCTGCATGGTTGGTCGCGACATCGAGGACATCTACGATTACCGCCCCCGTGAGCGCGGTGACGTGGCGCTGCAGGTCGAGCGCCTGCTCGGTCCAGGGTTGCGTGAGCCGGTGAGTTTCCAGGTGCATAAAGGTGAAATCCTCGGATTGTTCGGGCTGGTGGGGGCCGGACGTACCGAGTTGCTGCGATTGCTCAGCGGCCTGGAACGCCAGACCGAAGGCAGCATGGTCCTGCACGGTGAGGCGCTGAAACTGCGTTCGCCCCGGGATGCCATCGCCGCCGGCGTGCTGCTCTGTCCGGAAGACCGCAAGAAGGAAGGCATCATGCCGCTGGCCAGCGTCGGTGAGAACATCAACATCAGCGCCCGCAGTGCCCATTCAACCTTCGGCTGCCTGCTGCGCGGCGACTGGGAAAAGGGCAATGCCGACAAGCAGATCAGGGCGTTGAAAGTGAAGACTCCGACGGCGGGGCAGAAAATCATGTACCTGTCCGGCGGCAACCAGCAGAAGGCGATCCTCGGTCGCTGGCTGTCGATGCCGATGAAAGTCCTGTTGCTGGACGAGCCCACGCGCGGCATCGACATCGGTGCGAAGGCGGAGATCTACCAGATCATCCACAATCTGGCGGCCAATGGCATTGCGGTGATTGTGGTGTCCAGCGACCTGATGGAAGTGATGGGCATTTCCGACCGGATCCTGGTGCTGTGCGAAGGGGCCATGCGCGGCGAGCTGCCGCGTGACCAGGCCAACGAATCCAACCTGTTGCAACTGGCGCTGCCACGCCAACGCGTTGCCGACGCGGCGAACTGAGAGGTAAATCATGACCATTCAAAACAATGCACTGCCAACGGCACGCAAACCCCTGGATATGCGTCGCTTCCTGGACGACTGGGTCATGCTGCTGGCGGCTATCGGTATCTTCGTACTTTGTACGCTGATGATCGACAACTTCCTGTCGCCTTTGAACATGCGGGGCCTTGGCCTGGCGATTTCCACCACCGGCATCGCGGCCTGCACCATGTTGTATTGCCTGGCGTCCGGGCACTTCGACTTGTCCGTCGGCTCGGTGATTGCCTGCGCCGGCGTGGTCGCGGCGGTGGTGATGCGCGATACCAACAGCGTGTTCCTGGGCGTCTGCGCCGCGCTGGTGATGGGGCTGATCGTTGGCCTGATCAACGGCATCGTCATTGCCAAGCTGCGGGTCAATGCCTTGATCACCACGCTGGCGACCATGCAGATCGTTCGTGGCCTGGCCTACATCTTTGCCAATGGCAAGGCAGTGGGTGTGTCCCAGGAATCGTTCTTCGTGTATGGCAACGGCCAGTTGTTCGGTGTGCCGGTACCGATCCTGATCACCGTCGTCTGCTTTGTGTTCTTCGGCTGGTTGTTGAACTACACCACCTATGGGCGTAACACCATGGCCATTGGTGGTAATCAGGAAGCGGCGTTGCTGGCGGGCGTGAACGTCGATCGCACCAAGATCATCATCTTCGCTGTGCATGGGGTGATCGGGGCGCTGGCGGGTGTGATCCTGGCCTCGCGCATGACCTCCGGCCAACCGATGATCGGCCAGGGCTTCGAACTGACGGTGATCTCGGCCTGCGTCCTGGGTGGGGTATCGTTAAGCGGCGGGATCGGCATGATCCGTCATGTGATTGCCGGAGTGCTGATTCTGGCAATCATTGAAAACGCGATGAACCTGAAGAACATCGACACCTTCTACCAATACGTCATCCGTGGCTCGATCCTGCTGCTCGCCGTGGTCATCGACCGCATGAAACAGCGCTGAAACCTGCTTCGACCGGGCGGGCCCCATCGCGGGCAAGCCCGGCTCCCGCAGGGTTATGTGTCAGTCACAGATTCCGTGCACGGCGCGGCTCAGTGTGGGAGCGGGCTTACCTGCGATGGGGCCCGCCCTGACGCCGCCAATCAAGCTGCCTTGCGCAACGCCTCGATCAACTCTTGCTTGCGCATCTTCGAACGCCCGGGAATGTTCTTCGCCCGGGCTTCTTTCATCAGGCTGTCGACGGTCTGGGTTTCATGGGAAGCCCTGCTGCGGCGCGGGTGGCCTTCCCGGGTCTTGGCCGCACGACGGGCCGATTCCTTGCGGTCGGTTTTCTTTTCCGCGGCCGGTTTATGTTTCCCCGAACCGCCGGAACGCTCGCCGCCGCCGGACTGTTTGTTCACCGTCGCCCAGGCCCGTGCCTCGGCCGTGTCCTCGGACAGGCCTTTCTTCTCGTAGCTTTTTTCGATGTGTCCGGCCTTGCGCTTTTGCTCGGCGGTGTATTTGTCTTTGCTTCCACGAGGCATGGGATTCTCCTCCTCAAGTGTGTGAGCAGAGGCTACTGGCTGGCGCCACCTTCGGAGCCCGAACCACCGGTGGTGGTTTTCGAGCCCACACCGGTTTCGGCGTTATCGGGCGCTGCAGAGTCCGGCGTGTTCATGCCACCCTGACGGCCCATGTCATTACCTTGCACGCGCGGATCGGTGCCGGTGGCGGGTGGCTGGCCATTGTTCAAGGTGCCGCCACCGGTGCCGTCGGTGTTCAACTTGGGCATGCCCTGTGTGGCCGGCGAGTGGGGAGCCTCCACCGGGTCGGTCGGTCCGGTACCAGAGGTGGACGCCGCTAAGGCCACCGAAGAGAGCAGTGCGGCAAATGTGAACGCAGTCAGCCTTGAAGTGATCATGGTGTCGCCTCCATTTTTCAGATGTTTGCCTGATCTTGGGCTGCCTTGGATCGAGGTTGGTGCCTCGGGGGCGACGAATGGTGCTTTCGAGCGTGCGTCATCATTTGGATTGAAATGTGACGAGTGCCGCGTGGCGGCTTAGTATGGCGCTTTCCATTGGCTACAAGGCCCGTTCATGTCGATCGAGATCCGTCCTGCGCAACCCAGCGATGCGCCTCAAATCCTTGCCTTCATCACCGAGCTGGCCGACTACGAAAAAGCCCGTCACGAAGTTATCGCCAGTGTGGCCGACATCGAGCGCAGCCTGTTCAGCGAAGGCGCAACTGCCCACGGGCTGATCTGCCTGCGTGATGGCGTACCGATTGGTTTCGCGGTGTTTTTCTTCAGCTACTCCACCTGGTTGGGCAGTAACTGTCTGTATCTGGAAGACTTGTACATCACGCCCGAACAGCGTGGCGGCGGTGCGGGCAAGACGTTGTTGCGTCACCTGGCCAAAGTCGCCTGCGACAACGATTGCGGTCGTTTCGAATGGAGTGTCCTGGACTGGAACACACCTGCGATCGAATTCTACAAATCCCTCGGCGCGCAACCCCAGGAAGAATGGGTGCGCTACCGGATGGACGGCAAGGTGCTACGGGATTTCGCCCAAGGCAATTGAAGGTTTCAGGAATACCCGGCGCCGGCATACTCGGCAAATCCCGGTCGTTGTTCGAGCCGTTTGCAGTACGCGGCGACGGCCGGGTAGTCCGGCCGCTCCATGGGCGTCTGGCGCCAGCGGTGCACGGACAGGCCGATGAGCACGTCCGCCAGGGAGAAATCCGCACCGGCGACATAGGCGCCGGTGCGATTCAACTGCTGCTCGAGCAACCCCATCTTTTCGTTCCAGCCTCTGACTCCGGCGGCGATGGATTGTGGATCCTGCATATCCGGATTCTTGCGCACCAGCGCATGAAACGCGTAACCCCATGACGGGTTGAGTTCCGTCGCCTGCCAATCCATCCACTGCTCGATCCTCGCCCGTGCGGCTGGTTCGACGGCGAGCAGATCACTGCGCCCATGCTTGCCTACCAGGTAACGGCAGATGGTGTTCGACTCCCAAAGCACACCGTTCTCATCGATGATCACCGGTACCTGAGCGTTTGGGTTAAGTGCGAGGAATGCCGGATCGTGAGTTGAATTGAAGCCGATGCCCCAGTCTTCACGTTCGTAGGAGATGTCCAGTTCCTGGCAGGTCCATAGCACTTTTCTGACGTTGATCGAGGAAGTGCGGCCGAGGATTTTCAGCAGTTGTCCCATTTCATTATCCCTGAGAGTTAAGGCATCCGGACAGGAAACGTAGCAGGGACGAGAGTGGATGGCGATGGTTTCGGATGTCTTTGTGTTCGTCCCAATATATGGGAGTGATATTTATATATTGAGATTTATCTACGGCCAGGTTTATAGTCCGTGCCACTCACTGCCAAAAAACAGAACAGGTGAAGCGGATGCAGGCGCAATTGATCGCGCTCGATTGGGGAACCACCTCACTACGGGCTTATAAACTCGCCGCGGGAGGCGAGGTGCTTGAGCAGCGCTCGCTGTCGTCGGGGATCATGCAGTTGCCTTCCGGGCCGCGGACCGTGGCCGGTCGGGAATGCACCGACGGTTTCGAGCTGGCGTTCGACGAGGCCTGCGGTGATTGGTTGGACGCGCAGCCGGGCCTGCCCGTCATTGCCTGCGGCATGGTCGGCAGCGCCCAGGGTTGGTGCGAAGCGCCTTACTGCGACACACCGGCAAACGTCGCCAATCTCGGACATTCCCTGCAAACCGTTCGCAGCCTTCGCGGTGTCGATGTGCATATCGTGCCTGGGGTGATCCAGCGCTCGCGGTTACCCAATGTGATGCGCGGCGAAGAAACTCAAGTACTCGGCGCCTTGCACAGCTTGCCGAGCGAAGCGGTGCTGATCGGCTTACCCGGCAGCCACTCGAAATGGGTGGAAGTAGTCGATGGCTGCATTGTGCATTTCGATACCTTCATGACCGGCGAAATCTTCGCGGTGCTCAGCGACCACAGCATTCTCGGCCGTACCCAGCAGCGCGGCGTCGCGTTCGATGGCGTGGCCTTCGATCGTGGTGTGCAGGTAGCGCTGTCGACGGACGGACAGATCGGGCCACTGTCCACCGTGTTCAGCGCTCGCAGCCTGGGGCTGACCGGTGAACTCGGCGCAAGCGCTCAGGCTGACTATCTCTCCGGCTTGTTGATTGGCCATGAGCTGACGGCACTGGCCGCGGCACAACGCCATCGGCGCAACAGCGTGCACTTGCCGACGGTGGTGCTGATTGGCAATTCCCAACTCTGCGCCCGTTATCAACGGGCCCTCGACGCCTGCGGATTTGCCCGGGTGACCCTGGCTGAACAGGCCACCGAACGAGGTTTGTGGCAGCTGGCCGTGGCGGCCGGGCTGCTTGAATCCAGCGTATCGCGTTAAACCTGACTGGAGGTCTGACATGCTCACACAAGCACTGGCGCACAACGGGCTGATCGCTATCCTGCGCGGTCTGCGTCCTGAAGAAGCGGCAGCCATCGGCGAAGTCCTGTACAGCGCCGGATTCCGCGTCATTGAGGTACCGCTCAATTCCCCCGAGCCGTACGAAAGTATCCGCATCCTGCGTAATACCTTGCCCGCCGACTGCCTGATCGGTGCCGGCACCGTGCTGACGCCGGAGCAGGTGGAGCTGGTGAAGGCCGCCGGCGGCCAGGTGATCGTCATGCCCCACAGCGATCCGAACGTGTTGCGGGCGGCGAAAGCGGCAGGGCTCTACCTCTCGCCCGGCGTCGCCACGCCTACCGAGGCATTTGCCGCGCTGGCCGAAGGCGCCCATGTGCTGAAGCTTTTTCCTGCCGAGCAAATGGGCCCGGCGGTGGTCAAGGCCTGGCTCGCGGTGTTGCCGGCCGGAACCGTGCTGGTGCCGGTGGGAGGGATCACGCCGGACAACATGGCGGTGTTCCTCGAGGCGGGCGTCAAGGGGTTCGGCCTGGGCTCCGGGCTGTTCAAGCCGGGCCTGACGGCGGACGAAGTTGCGGTGCGCGCCAAGGCTTACGTGGCCGCATGGAATGCCTTGAACTGAAGACTTTTCCAGCGCTGCGTGCGCTGCATCTGACAAGAGAGACAACAAGATGAAAATCACCAAGCTGACCACCTTTATCGTTCCGCCGCGCTGGTGCTTCCTCAAGGTCGAAACCGACGAGGGCGTGACTGGCTGGGGCGAGCCGGTGGTCGAGGGCCGCGCCCATACGGTGGCGGCCGCCGTTGAGGAATTGTCCGACTACCTGATCGGCAAAGACCCACGCAATATCGAAGACATCTGGACTGTCCTGTATCGCGGTGGTTTCTATCGCGGTGGTGCCGTCCATATGAGTGCTCTGGCCGGTATCGACCAAGCGCTGTGGGACATCAAGGGCAAGGCCCTGGGCGTGTCGGTCAGCGACCTGCTGGGCGGTCAGGTGCGCGACAAGATTCGCGTCTACTCCTGGATCGGCGGCGACCGGCCGGCGGACACCGCTCGCGCGGCGAAAGAAGCCGTAGGGCGGGGCTTCACCGCGGTGAAAATGAACGGTACTGAAGAACTGCAGTTTCTCGACACCTTCGAAAAAGTCGACCTGGCGCTCGCCAACGTGGCCGCGGTGCGGGACGCGGTAGGGCCGAACGTCGGCATTGGCGTGGACTTCCACGGCCGGGTCCACAAGCCGATGGCCAAGGTGCTGATGAAGGAGCTCGACCCATACAAGCTGATGTTCATCGAAGAACCGGTGCTCAGCGAAAACTATGAAGCCCTCAAGGAACTGGCGCCGCTGACCAGCACGCCGATTGCCCTGGGCGAGCGCCTGTTTTCCCGCTGGGATTTCAAACGGGTGCTCAGCGAAGGTTACGTGGACATCATCCAGCCGGATGCTTCCCACGCCGGCGGGATCACCGAAACCCGCAAGATCGCCAACATGGCCGAGGCCTACGATGTGGCGCTGGCGCTGCACTGCCCGCTGGGTCCGATTGCCCTGGCGGCGTGCCTGCAACTGGATGCGGCTTGCTACAACGCGTTCATCCAGGAGCAGAGCCTGGGCATCCACTACAACGAGAGCAACGACCTGCTGGATTACGTCAAGGATGCGCGGGTGTTCGACTACGACAAAGGCTTCGTGAAGATCCCCAACGGCCCGGGCCTGGGTATCGAGATCAACGAGGAGTACGTCATCGAACGCGCCGCCGTCGGCCACCGCTGGCGCAATCCGATCTGGCGCCATGCCGATGGCAGTTTTGCCGAGTGGTGAGTTCCCAGGCCCACCACTGAACCTTGTGGGAGCGAGCCTGCTCGCGATCGCGGTGGATCAGCTGATTAATGCGCTACTGACATACCGCCATCGCGAGCAGGCTCGCTCCCACAAAGGATCTCCATCGGCAAGGAGATCCCCCATCCTCGCGCCCGTTTCCTCAATAAACATAAGAAGAGGCACCTCACATGCAAGCGCACACCTTGAGCGCGCAGGCGTCGTTGGCGACGCCCAGCCGCAAGCGTTTTTTCATCATGGTCCTGCTTTTCATCACGGTGGTGATCAACTACCTGGACCGCAGCAACCTGTCGATTGCCGCTCCCGCGCTGACCAGTGAACTGGGCATCGATCCGATCCATGTCGGGCTGATCTTCTCGGCGTTCGGCTGGACCTACGCAGCCATGCAGATCCCCGGCGGCTGGCTGGTGGACCGCGTGCCACCGCGGATTCTGTACAGCGTCGCGTTGCTGTTGTGGTCGGTGGCCACGGTGATGCTCGGTTTTGCCGCCAGTTTCATCGCCTTGTTCGTGCTGCGCATGGCGGTCGGCGCCCTGGAGGCGCCGGCCTATCCCATCAACAGCCGTGTGGTCACCACATGGTTTCCCGAGCGCGAGCGGGCCACTGCCATCGGCTTCTACACCTCCGGACAGTTCGTTGGCCTGGCTTTCCTGACGCCAGTGCTGGCCTGGCTGCAACACACGTTCGGCTGGCACATGGTGTTCGTGGTGACCGGTGCGGTGGGCATTGTCTGGGCGGTGATCTGGTACGCGGTGTATCGCGAGCCTCGGGATTTCAAGGGCGCCAACGCTGCCGAAATCGATTTGATTCGCGCAGGCGGCGGTTTGGTGGACATCCAGGCCGAGGCGGCCGAGACCAAGGCAAAATTCAGCTGGACCGACCTGGGTGTCGTGCTGACCCGGCGCAAGCTGTGGGGCATTTACCTGGGCCAGTTCTGCCTGAACTCCACGCTGTGGTTTTTCCTGACGTGGTTCCCGACCTACCTGGTGAAATATCGCGGCATGGACTTCATCAAGTCCGGCCTGCTGGCGTCGCTGCCGTTCCTCGCGGCGTTTGTCGGCGTGTTGTGTTCCGGGTTCTTTTCCGACTGGCTGATCCGTCGCGGCGCCACGGTCGGGTTCGCCCGGAAGCTGCCGATCATTGGCGGGCTGCTGATCTCGACCTCGATCATTGGCGCCAACTTCGTTGAATCGACGCCGATGGTGATCGCGTTCCTGGCGCTGGCTTTCTTCGGCAACGGCCTGGCATCGATCACCTGGTCGCTGGTGTCGACCCTGGCGCCGTCGCGGCTGCTCGGGCTGACGGGTGGGGTGTTCAACTTGATCGGTAACCTGGCGGCCATCGCCACGCCGATCGTCATCGGTTTCCTCGCCAGCGGCGATTCGTTTGCCCCGGCCATCACCTATATCGCCGTTCTGGCGCTGGTGGGGGCGCTGTCCTACATCCTGCTGGTTGGGAAGGTCGAGCGCATCGAGTTGTAGTCCGACGGGGCGGGCGACCATAATGCGGCCCGTTCCCCGCTCACTGTTGAAGGCCGGATATGCAGCAAGACGATCCAAAAATCACCAAGGACGCAGCGCCTACAGGCACCCAGACATTACTGCGCGGCCTGGGTGTGGTTCAGGCGGTCGCCAGCGGTGCCCGTGACCTGAAGGAAATCGCCCGGCTGATCGGCACGACCCGCAGCACCACCCATCGCCTGGCCAGTTGCCTGGTGGACGAGCGCTACCTGCGCGTGGTGCCACAGGTGGGTTACCTGCTGGGGCCGAAGTTGATCGAACTGGGTTTCCAGGCGCGGGAAGATCTGCCGCTGGTGAGCCTGGCGGGACCGTATCTGGACGAGTTGTCGGCGTTGACCGGCGACACCGTTCACCTGGCGATTCGCGAGGGTGACGAAGTTTTGTACCTGCTGAAGAATCCGGGGCGCAACGGCCCGGAAATGCGCTCGCGGGTGGGTCATCGCATGCCATTGGCACGCACGGGGATCGGCAAGGCGCTGATGCTCGATGATCCCGAGGAAAATTGGCGGCGCTTGTACGAAATCAGTCTGCCGGCCGCTGGGAAGAATCAGTTCTGGCCCCAGCACCAGGAGCAATCCTGGGAGCAGTTCCAGCAGCGAATGGTGGAGTATGTGGCGGGAGGCTACGCCTTCGACCTGGAAGACAACGAACCGTCGATCCGTTGCGTGGCGGCGCCGATCCGGGACGCAGGCAAGCGGATTGTCGCCGGTATCAGCATTGCCAGCACCGTGCCCTACATGCCGTTGGAAAAAATGGCCGAGCTGATTCCCCTGGTCAAAGGGGTCACAGCCCGGTTGTCGGCGGAGCTGGGTGCCAAGGTCTGATTAGTGGCCTGTGTGGCTGATTCATGCACTCGAATTAACCGTACAGGCCACTGCGTCAGGCCTTGAGCGTCGCCATGTCGATGACAAAGCGGTACTTCACGTCACCGGCGATCATGCGGCTGTAGGCTTCGTTGATCTGGCGGATGTCGAGCATTTCAACGTCGCAACTGATGTTGTGCTCGGCGCAGAAATCCAGCACTTCCTGGGTTTCTGCGATGCCACCGATCAACGAACCGGCCAATACGCGACGACCCATGATCAAATTGGCGGCATGGACCGGCGGATCGATCGGCTCGACCAGGCCCACCAGGATGTGCACGCCGTCGAAACGCAACGTCCCCAGGTAGGGATTGAGGTCGTGCTGTACTGGAATGGTGTCCAGCAGGAAGTGGAAGCGTCCGGCGGCAGCGGCCATCTGCTCGGCGTCGGTGGACACGATCACATGGTCCGCGCCCTGGCGACGGGCTTCTTCCGCCTTGCTCGCCGAGCGGGTGAACAACGTCACTTCGGCGCCCATGGCCTTGGCGAACTTGATACCCATGTGGCCGAGGCCGCCCATGCCGAGCACGCCGACCTTGTCACCGGCCTTCACGCCGTAGTGCTTGAGGGGGGAGTAGGTGGTGATGCCGGCGCAGAGAATCGGTGCGGCGCTGGCCGGGTCGAGTGCGGCGGGGATACGCAACACGAAATGCTCGTTGACCACGATGCTGTCGGAGTAGCCACCCATGGTATGGCCGCCGCTGATACGGTCCGGGCTGGCATAGGTCTGGGTCATGCCCTGGTAGCAGTATTGCTCCAGGTCAGCATGGCAGGCTTCGCACTCGCGGCAGGAGTCGACCATGCAGCCAACACCCACCAAGTCGCCGATCTTATAGCGGGTGACATCTGCACCGACGGCGGTAACCTTGCCTACGATCTCGTGGCCGGGCATCAGCGGGTAGACCGCGATGCCCCATTCGTTGCGGGCCTGGTGGATATCGGAGTGGCAGACGCCACAGTAGAGAATGTCGATTGCCACGTCGTCGGCCTGCGGGCTGCGCCGCTCGAACTTCATGGGGGCGAGGGGCGCGGTGGGCGATTGAGCGGCGTATCCGATGGCAGTGTACATAGTGAACCTCGCTAAACAATGAACAGTCAGGCGATCTATTCTGGGAGCCATGGCGGCATCCCGCGATGGCGATTCCTACGGGTGTCATGCCTAATCCTCCGACCTTGGCCGTAGATCGATCCTATGGAGCGCCAGACCTGCGATGATGTTCCCATCCCTTTTTCCGTGAAGTTTTTCCCATGTTGCTGACCCGCTATCTCGATGCCAACGCGGCGCTGGTTTCGCTGATCGAACCTCTGGCGACCCGTGACGGCTTTATTCCTACACAGCTGCCTGGTGTACAAGTGCTGCGGTGCAGCCAAGACATCGCCCGTGGTCCGCAGCTCTACGAGCCGAGCCTGGTGATCATTGCCCAGGGCAGCAAACTGGCTTACCTGGGACCGCGCACGCTGGAATACGGCGCCGGGCATTACCTGATCCAGGCGCTGCCGGTGCCGTTCGAGTGCGAAACCTACGCCATGCCCGATGCTCCGCTGCTCGGGATTTCCGTTGCGATCGATCGGGCGCTGTTGGGCGAGCTGGTGCTGGCCATGGGGTTGATGCCGGGGCGAAGCCTCGCGGCCCAGACGCCGGAATCCATGACCAGCGCCGTGCTCGATGGCGCCATGCGCGGATGCGTCGAGCGTCTGTTGCACTGCCTGCACGATCCGCTGGAATGCCAGGTGATGGGCCAGGCGCGCTTGCGGGAATTGCTCTTCGCGGCGTTGCGCGGCCCCCAGGCCGATGTGTTGCGGGCGTTGGTGGAGCAGCAAGGGCAGTTCGCCCGGATCGCTGCCGCATTGAGCCATTTGCACGCGCACTTCACCGAGCCGCTCAACGTCGAGACGCTGGCCAACTGCGCGAACATGAGCGCTTCAACCTTTCATGAGCATTTCAAGCGCAGTACCTTGCTGTCGCCGGTGCAGTACCTCAAGCGATTGCGCCTGCTCAAGGCGCAGCGGCTGTTGCTCAGCGAGGGCATGGGCGTGGCCCAGGTCGCACATCAGGTGGGCTACCAGAGCTCGTCGCAGTTCAGCCGGGAGTACAAGCGCTACTTCGAGCGCAACCCCGGGGAGGAACGTGCCGCCTGAACCGCTGCAGATCCCCTGTGGGAGCGAGCCTGCTCGCGATAGCGGTTCATCTATCGGCATTTTTACTGGCTGACACACCGCCTTCGCGAGCAGGCTCGCTCCCACAGGGAGATCGGCGCTCCATTCATTGCAGGCAACAAAAAGGCCCCCATTGCGGGAGCCTTGATGTTCAGCGAATCGGCTTACATGTTCGGGTAAGTCGGCCCACCGGCGCCTTCCGGCGAGACCCAGGTGATGTTCTGGGCCGGGTCCTTGATGTCGCAGGTCTTGCAGTGGACGCAATTCTGGGCGTTGATCTGGAAGCGTTTCTCGCCGTCCTCCTTGGTCACCACCTCATACACGCCGGCCGGGCAGTAGCGTTGGGCCGGTTCGTCGTACAGGGGCAGGTTCTTGCTGATCGGGATGCTCGGATCGGTCAGTTTCAGGTGGCAGGGTTGTTCTTCTTCATGGTTGGTACCGGAGATGAACACCGAGCTGAGTTTGTCGAAGCTGATCTTGCCGTCCGGTTTCGGATAGTCGATCTTCTTGCAATCGGCGGCCAGCTTCAGGCAGGCATAGTCGGGTTTGTTGTCATGCAGGGTGAACGGCAGCTTGCCGCCGAATATGTTCTGGTCAAGCCAGTTGAAGCCGCCACCGATGATTGCGCCATACTTGTGGATCGCCGCGCCGAAGTTGCGGCTGGCGAACAGCTCTTCATACAGCCAGCTCTTCTTGAAGCTATCAACGTAAGCAGTCAGTTCATCACCGCCTTCGGATTCGGCGAACAGGCGATCGGCCACGGCATCGGCGGCGAGCATGCCGGACTTCATGGCGGTGTGGCTGCCCTTGATCTTGGCGAAGTTCAGCGTGCCCAGGTCGCAACCGATCAATGCACCGCCTTTGAAGACCATTTTCGGCAGCGAGTTCAGGCCGCCCTTGCAGATGGCGCGGGCGCCGTAGCTGACGCGCTTGCCGCCTTCCAGATACTGCTTGAGCACCGGGTGATGCTTGAGGCGTTGGAACTCGTCGAACGGCGACAGGTAGGTGTTGCTGTAGGACAGGTCGACGATCAGGCCCACGACCACCTGGTTGTTTTCCAAGTGATATAGGAACGAGCCGCCGGTGTTCTCGGTGCCCATGATGTCCAGCGGCCAGCCGGCGGTGTGCACCACCAGGCCAGGTTGATGCTTGGCCGGGTCGATTTCCCAGATTTCCTTCAAACCGATGCCGTAGTGCTGGGCGTCTGCATCGCTGTCCAGGTTGAAGCGCTTGATCAGTTGCTTGCCGATATGGCCGCGGCAGCCTTCGGCGAACAACGTGTACTTGCCGCGCAGTTCCATGCCGGGCGTGTAGAGGCCTTCCTTCGGATGGCCTTCACGGTCGACACCCAGATCGCCGGTGATAATCCCGCGGACAACGCCGTTTTCGTCGAACAGCGCTTCCTGGGCGGCGAAGCCCGGGTAGATTTCCACGCCCAGGTTCTCGGCCTGCTGGGCCAGCCAGCGGCAAAGATTGCCGAGGGAAATAATATAGTTGCCTTCGTTGTGCATGGTCTTGGGCACGAAGAAGTCAGGGATTTTGTTCGCAGTGTCGGCGTTCCTCAGGACATAAATGTCATCGCGCTTGACTGGCGTGTTCAGCGGAGCGCCGAGTTCTTTCCAGTCCGGGAACAGTTCATTCAGGGCGCGGGGCTCGAACACCGCGCCGGAAAGGATGTGTGCACCGACTTCGGAGCCTTTTTCCACCACGCAGACGCTGATTTCCTTACCGGCTTCGGCGGCCTTCTGCTTCAGGCGGCAGGCGGCAGACAGGCCAGCGGGGCCGGCACCGACGATGACCACGTCGAATTCCATGTATTCGCGTTCCACAGGCTATCTCCTACTCTCAAGGCTCACGGTTTTTCTAATTGGAGGTTGGGCGTTGCATCCATTGTTTCCTTCGGGAAAAGACGAAAGCGACAATGGATGACCCGCAGTTCTCTCTTGGGGGCGCATTATATCTACACCACTCTCAGGGTCCAATACAAACGTTTGTTTGAAATAGCCGCAGGCCAGATAAATCACCGACGTGCGGCTTATGACTGGCCATTTTGCCGTATTGACCGGAATAGGCGTTCCGGTCAAGATACGGGCGGTTTTGCGCTCGCCGTAGGCTGACTGTTGGTTTCAAGAGCACCTCTAAAGACAGGGCGAAGGCAGCACAAAGTGACGTATTGCGTGTTCGGACGCGCAGTTTACACGCCGCGATAATGAATGACTCATCGGTCACCATCGACGAGCGGTCTTCACTCCCGTGAGCAAGGTCATGTGTGGTTCATGCCGGCGTTTTTAGAGGTGCCCTTGCGCCCATGAGCATCAACCGCCAGGTTCGCCTAGGCGACTTTCTTTTCACCGGAGAGTAACGAGGAATCCATGAAGGTTCTTGTAGCTGTCAAACGAGTGGTCGACTATAACGTCAAGGTTCGCGTCAAGGCGGACAACTCCGGCGTCGACCTCGCCAACGTCAAGATGTCGATGAACCCTTTCTGCGAAATCGCCGTGGAAGAAGCCGTACGCCTGAAAGAAAAAGGCGTGGCGACCGAAATCGTCGTCGTCTCCATCGGCCCGACCACCGCCCAGGAGCAACTGCGCACTGCGCTGGCGCTGGGTGCCGATCGTGCCATTCTCGTCGAATCCGCCGAGGAGCTGACTTCCCTGGCCGTGGCCAAGCTGCTCAAGGCCGTTGTCGACAAGGAGCAGCCACAGCTGGTGATCCTCGGCAAACAAGCCATCGACAGCGACAACAACCAGACTGGCCAGATGCTCGCCGCATTGAGCGGATACGGTCAGGGCACCTTTGCGTCGAAAGTCGAAGTGTCCGGCGACAGCGTTGCCGTGACCCGTGAAATCGACGGCGGCGCGCAGACCGTTTCCCTGAAGCTGCCGGCCATCGTCACCACCGACCTGCGTTTGAACGAGCCGCGCTACGCGTCTCTGCCAAACATCATGAAAGCCAAGAAGAAGCCGCTTGAAGTGCTGACTCCTGACGCTTTGGGCGTTTCCACCGCCTCCACCAACAAGACCCTCAAAGTCGAAGCGCCGGCCGCACGCAGCGCGGGCATCAAGGTCAAGTCGGTGGCTGAACTGGTCGAGAAACTGAAAAACGAAGCGAAGGTAATCTGATCATGACTATCTTGGTAATCGCTGAACACGATAACAAGGCGCTGGCCCCGGCCACGCTGAACACCGTTGCTGCCGCTGCCAAAATCGGTGGCGATATCCACGTTCTGGTAGCCGGGCAGGGCGCTGGCGCCGTGGCTGAAGCTGCCGCGAAAATCGCTGGCGTGGCGAAAGTGCTGTCGGCCGACAATGCCGCTTACGCGCACCAGTTGCCGGAAAACGTTGCACCACTGGTAGCCGAGTTGGGCAAGGCCTACAGCCACATCCTGGCTGCCGCCACGTCCAACGGCAAGAACATTCTGCCGCGCGTTGCCGCTGCCCTGGACGTCGACCAGATTTCCGAGATCATCTCGGTGGAAAGCGCCGACACTTTCCAGCGTCCGATCTATGCCGGTAACGCCATTGCCACCGTGCAGTCGACCGCTGCGATCAAGGTCATCACTGTCCGCGCCACCGGTTTCGACCCGGTAGCGGCCGAAGGTGGCTCGGCCGCCGTCGAAGCCGTCAGCGCTGCCCACGACGCCGGCATTTCCAGCTTCGTCAACGAAGAACTGGCCAAGTCCGATCGTCCTGAACTGACCGCTGCCAAGATCGTCGTTTCCGGCGGCCGTGGCATGCAGAACGGTGACAACTTCAAGCACCTGTACGCCCTGGCCGACAAGCTGGGCGCCGCCGTCGGCGCTTCTCGCGCAGCGGTCGACGCAGGTTTCGTACCCAACGACATGCAGGTCGGTCAGACCGGCAAGATTGTTGCGCCACAGCTGTACATTGCTGTCGGTATCTCCGGCGCGATCCAGCACCTGGCTGGTATGAAGGACTCCAAGGTGATCGTTGCGATCAACAAGGACGAAGAAGCACCGATCTTCCAGGTGGCCGATTACGGCCTGGTGGCAGATCTGTTCGAAGCGGTCCCTGAGTTGGAGAAGCTGGTCTAATCCGGCCTCTTCACTTATAAAGAGCCCGGCTTTGACCGTAGTGCAGTTCATTTAAGGTACCTCTGAGTCCTTGAATGAGCGCAATGCGGTCCTGGCCGGGCTTTTTATTGTCTGCATTTTCAAGGGGAGCGTAACGCCATGGATCTTCGCCGTTTGGCCGGCTGGTCGTTGCTGTGGGCGCTGGCGAGCGTGCCGGGCCTGTCTGTCGCCGCCGGCAAGTGCGAGCGGCTGATCGCCACCGGCAGCCCGGATGCGCCGCCTTATCTCTGGCAGGACCCCCAGGATCCCAAGCACTTGATCGGTGCCAGTGCCGACTTGCTGAGTCAGGTTGCGGGAGCGTTGGGCATCAAGGTCGTATTGCTCTATGCCGGCACTCAAGCCCAGGCACTGGAGGAGGTGCGCAGCGGGCGCATGGATCTGTTCGCCGATGCCTCGCTGACGCCCACCGGGCTTGATTTCCTGGACTACGTTCATCCCCCCGTGCTGGAGAACGATCACCTGGTCTGGACCCGCAAGGATTCTCCACTGGTCGTCAATCGGCCCGAAGATCTGCAAGGTCATCCCGGTGCCTTGTCGGAAAAGGCTCGTATGACCCAGGAATTTGGTCTCTTTGCCGAGCAGAAATTGACCCTGGTCCGCACCTCCAACCTGACCCAGGCCTTTCAGAAATTGCTGCTGGGGGAGGTGGAGTATGTCCTCGCCGGGCGTTACTCGGGCCTGGCGATGGCGCAGACGTTGGGCATGGCGAACGACCTGCAAGCTGCTGCACAACCGGTGGATAAACCGGGGCTGTTCCTCGCGGTTTCCCATGACTCCGCCTGCAACGACCCATGGTTGCGCGGACAGCTGGCACAAAAGATGACAGAATTGGCCGCGTCCGGCCTGACGGAGGCTGTGTTGCAGCGCAATCTCGAACGTTGGAACACACAGTTGCAGCCACCTGTCGGCGCCCCAAAACAGTAGGGAACATTAGTGACTATTCGACCTCTTTTCGCTGCCCTGGCCGTTCTGGCTCTGGCGGGCTGCGCAGCCGATCCGGCGCCGAATGAACAGATCCGCCTGACTGAACAGGCGCTGGAACAAGCCCGGGCGGTGGGAGCCACTGCCGATGAAGTGCCTGAATTGAAACTCGCCGAAGAAAAGTTCGCCCGCGCAAAGTCCAACATGGCCGATGAGTCGTACAAAAAGGCGCGCATGCGCGCCGAGCAAGCCGAGCTGGACGCACGTCTGGCCGAAGCGAAGGTGCTGACCCTCAAGAGCCAGGAGCAGTTGAACGTGCTCGACACCCGTATCAAGCGCTTGCGTAAACAACTGCGGGAGGATGCCCAATGAAGCACTCCCATGTGTTTGGCGGTTTGATCCTTGCGGGCCTGGCCAGTCTGTACGGCTGCGCAGGTCAGCGCAGTGAAGCGGCACTGGAAAAAGCCGGTACCGATTTCCAGAAGGTGAAGGAAGACGCCAACGTCCTGCGCGCAGCGCCCAGAGACGTGATTCGCGCCGGAGAGTCACTGGCCCGGGCTGATCGCTTGTCTACTTACTGGGGCAGCGGTGAGGATGTATTGCATTACGCCTACCTCAGCCAGCGCTACAGTGAGATCGCCCGAGAGCACAGCAACCAGGTGCTGAACACAGAGCGTGCGACGAAGCACGAACTGGAGCGCCAGCGCCTGCAGTTGGCTCTGCGCGAATCCAAGTTGCTCAGTGTCCAGCAGCAGGGCAAGTGGCTGGAAGAGCAGATCATGGAAATGACCACCACCCAGACCGATCGCGGCTTGGTGATGACTCTCGGCGATGTCCTGTTCGACACCGGCCAGGCTGAATTGAAAAACTCGGCCAACCGGGTCGTGCTCAAGATCGTGCAGTTCCTGCAACTCAACCCCAAGCGGGTGGTGCGCATCGAAGGCTATACCGACAGCACCGGTGGCAAGCAGGAGAACCTCAAGCTGTCCCGGGACCGCGCCCAGGCGGTGGCGGATGTGCTGGTGGATCTGGGGATCGATGACAAGCGCATCCAGGTCGAAGGCTACGGCGACGAGTTCCCGGTGGACGTCAACGCCACCGAGCGTGGCCGGGCACAGAACCGGCGGGTTGAAATTGTGTTCTCCGACGAGAAGGGCCAGCTCGGCGCTGCCCGCTAAAGGGTCGCGTCACTGGAAAACCCGGCCCCTCAGGGGCGCCGGGTTTTTTTGTGCTTGTGGTTCCACGTTCGCGCACAGTTGGGGCTGTCACTGCACTGTACGGTCGAGTAATCTGGTAACTGTCCCCGTACACTTCTAAACTGTTCCGGTATCGTTTCCTACAAGAACAACATGCCCGTGAAATCGAGTGCTGCGTCATGACCAACCTCTTGCTCTACCAACGTATTGCTCAGCAACTGGCCGAAGACATCCGCCGGGGTGTGTATCAACCCGGTGAGCGCGTGCCGTCGGTGCGCAAGATGAGTTCGCAGCTCAACGTCAGTCACGCGACGGTGTTACAGGCCTATGCCAACCTTGAGGACCAAGGGCTGATTCGTGCGCGACCGCAGTCGGGTTATTACGTGCACCAGACGCCGGCGCTTACGGCGCCGACCCCGGATATTGCCCGGGTAGAGCGTCCAGGGTTGGTGACTCGCAGCAGTATCATCCAGCAGGTATTGGTCGAGTCCCGTCGCGAAGGGGTATTTCCGTTGGGGGCGGCGGTCCCGAGTGTGGATTACCTGCCTGTACGGGCATTGCATCAGCAATTGGCCAAGGTCACGCGCTTCCATAGCCCGCGGGCGTTCAGTTACATGTTCAGCCCGGGCTTCGAACCGTTGCGTCGCCAGGTGGCGATTCGCATGCGCGACGCAGGCGTCGTCGTGGACCCTTCCGAAGTGGTGATTACCCACGGCTGCGTCGATGCGCTGCAGATGTCCCTGCGGGTACTGACCCGGCCAGGAGATCTGATCGCTGCCGAATCGCCCACTTACTATGGTTTGCTGCAACTGGCGGATCTGTTGGGCCTCAAGGTCATCGAGATCCCCAGCGACCCGGTGACCGGCATGAGTCTGGAGGCCCTGCAACTGGCGGCCAACCAGTGGTCGATCAAGGCGCTGGTGCTGACCACGCGGCTGAGCAACCCTCTTGGCGGTACGATGCCCGAGGAGCGGCAGAAGCAACTGTTGCGACTGGCTTCGGACTTCGACATTCAGATTGTCGAGGATGACATCTACGGCGAGTTGATGTTCGAGCAAGGTCGCACCAAAGCGCTCAAGGCCTATGATCGACTGGACCGGGTCATCTACTGTTCGAGTTTTTCCAAGACGTTGTCGCCGGGTGTACGCATCGGCTGGATGATCGCCGGCAAATTCCAGCAGGAGATCCAGCGACTGCAGACGTTCAGTACGCATTCGGCGTGCAGCGTCACGCAGATGGGCATCGCGGCCTATCTGGAGAATGGCGGCTACGACCGCCATCTGCGCTATATCCGCCAGGAGTACCGCAAGAATCTCAGTGCCTTCCAGCTCGCGGTGCAACAGTACTTCCCCGAAGGCACGCAAATGAGCCGTCCCACCGGCGGCTTCATCCTGTGGGTCAGTCTGCCGGGGCGGGTCAATACCCAAGAGCTGCACGTCCGGGCCTTGCAGCAGGGGATCAGTATTGCGCCGGGGTTGATCTTCAGTAACACCGAGCAGTTCAACCACTGCATTCGCCTGAACTGCGGCATCCCTTGGAACCGTGAGGCGGAGCGGGCCTTGATGACGCTGGGGCTGTTGGCCACACAACTATGCCAGGAGACCGCCAGCGGTTTTTTGTAGGGATCAACGTGCTTGCCAGCGTCTGATTATCAGGCGAGCATGTACTTCTCTGCCGTAAGTGCCGTTGTATCTATGAAAGCCATTGCTCCTGCGACCTGGGTTTTGATCGGCCTGCTGACTGTCTTCCACGCCGGAGGTGTCGTGGCTGCTTCGGCGCAAGAAAAACCGGCCGCCAGCGCCACGAAAAGCGCCTCGAAAAGCGTGTCGAAAAAGCCACAGGCAGCGAAAAAAGCGCCTGCTAAAAAAACGGCTTCCCCGCAGAAGAAACGGGCCCCTATTGCCTCCAAGAGCAAGTCTGCCCATGAGGTTGCCAAGACTCCATTACCGCCAGCCAACCTGGATTTGAGCCTGCCACATGACATGGTTCAGAAACTGCAACCACCCGGCACAGTGCCGCTACCCCAGCGTGAGCCGCTGCTGCCGTCCATGTTCGGGCAGAAGCCGGATCCATTTCAGCTCAATGGCCGTCTGCTGAATAACGAAATGCAGCTGCCGTTGCGTAACTCGGAGCGACGGGAAGTGGAGGGGGCGGCCCTGGACTTTGAGTTCAAGCGATAAGTCTTCCCGACGCAGTTCGTCGCTGACTGTTCAGTCATCTGCCATTGGGCAAAAAAACACGCAGACGGTAATTTAAAACGAGTGTTTAAGCCGTTACTCTGTATTTCGTTATTGGGCCGTTACCCGTGAGGATGTCGTCGTCATGAAATGCCGTGAAGGCTGTGGCGCCTGCTGCATTGCCCCTTCCATCAGCTCGTCGATCCCAGGCATGCCTCACGGCAAACCTGCGGGAGAACGTTGTGTGCAATTATCGGTCGATAACTTGTGCCGGATCTTCGGTCTGCCGGAACGTCCAGCTGTGTGTTCGGGGTTTGCAGCCGACATCGAGGTCTGCGGCAACAGCAGCGAGGAAGCCATCCGACTGATCGGGTGGTGGGAGCAGGCCACAGCGTTTAACGGTTCAATGGACAGGGCTGAATAACGAAGCCCAATGACGAAATTCAAATGACCGGACTTCGACAATAAGGAAAAAAACTATGGGTTCGCTGCATCGTATGGCTGTGTTGTGTGGCTTGACCGCCTTTCTGGCAACCGCAACTGCGCAGGCGGAAGACTGGCAGGTCGTCAAGGAGCGGGACGGGATCAAGGTTTCACTCAGTGACGTGGCCGGCTCCAAGTACAAGGCCTACCGTGGCGTGACTGTCATGAAGACCACCATGACGAAGTTGCGAGCCTTGCAGGAAGACGTCCCGGGTGCCTGTGCCTGGATCCATGAGTGCAAGACCCAGAAGCTGCTCAAGCACGAAGGCAACCAGAGTTGGACCTATACCCAATTCAACACGCCGTGGCCGGTCACGTCCCGGGATTCGGTGCTGCAAGTCACCACCATCGAAGGCGCCGATGGCAGCCTGACCCGCAACCTCAAGGGCGTGCCGACCTACCTGCCGGAAGAGAAGGGGTTTGTGCGAGTGGCCCAGGTCGATGGTTTCTGGAAATTCACGCCCAAGGGCGAGGACCAGATCGAGGTAACCTATCAGGTCCATACCGAGCCCGGTGGTGATGTGCCGTCCTGGCTGGCCAACAAATTCGTGGTGGATGCACCGTTCAATACCTTGAAGGCCTTGAGGGAACGTGCCGAGAAATAATCGGCAGGTCTGATGGATGTCCACACCGGGACCGCCCTTGAGGCGGTCTTTTCATTGGTGCCGTCCAGGTAATCAGCGGAACGATTATTCCCCCCCAAATGTCGAGATAGAGGTAAGCCCGGCCATGATTTGATCGAGGAGACACCAATGCAAAAGTGGGAAATCACGTTCGTTGATGACCACGGCGAAGCGATCGCCGAGCAGTTCGACTATGACCAGGAGCCCACCATGGAGCAGGCGGCACAGTTGATTCGCGAAAGACTGCTCCCGGTGTCTGCCAAGTTGGACCTCAATGATCTGGAAGGGCGAACCGCCGAGCCGACGGTCAAGAATCTCAAGTCCCAGCACAGCATTGAAATCATCAACATTAAACCGATTTCATGAAGTTCATGGCCTGGCCCCGCTTGGCAGTGGTCACCACTTGCGGCTACTCTGCAATAGAGATCAGCGAAAGGATCACCAAGGTCCGGTCTTGTCAGCTACATGCTTGTGTCCCGACGGTCATTTGATGCCGTATCGCTTGCAATCCAACGGGTTGCTCGCACGGGAAGACGGAAAGTCTATCCATCGATCGAGGAGGACGTTTCATGAGCACAGCCTATCAAGAAGACATCAGCACCAGCGTGCTGCGCCGCATGAAAGAAGGCGGGTTCGACTTCTCACAATTCCATCCAATCGAGTTCTACGCCATTTTCCCGGATGAGGAGCGGGCGCGCAGGGCTGCAGGTCATTTTCGGGGTGAGTCGTTGAACGCACAGATCAGCGCACGGGACGATGGTGCCTGGTCATTGGAATTGAGCCGGGTGATGTATGCCACCTATGATGACATTGGAGATTTCGAGCAAGACTTCGAGGCGGTGGTAGAGCCCCTGGGCGGCATCATCGAAGGTTGGGGGGTGAAGCAGGAGATCCGGCGTTTCCAGGCCTGATTTCCATACCCTGCCACAGCACAGCGGCTGACCTTCGGGTTGGCCGTTTTCGTGTGTGCAGCCTGTGCCGGGGCACTGGCAGTTGTACCAACGGACAGCTGGCACAACGCCTGGCAGTGGAAATCGTTGCACGGCTGCGCTACATCGGTATCGACGAAATCCTCGACGGTGGCCTGCATGCCTGGCTCACCGAATTCATTCCGCTGGTTCGGGAACTGAGCCACGCCGTCCACAGTTCCTACCTGGAGGTCATATGAGACTCTCGATCAGCCATGAAACGGCTTACCACTACGAACAGCAGGTTCGCGCCAGCATCCAGTACCTGCGCCTGACTCCTCACGACAGTGAACGCCAGCAGGTACTGAGCTGGCAGCTCGATCTGCCGAGGCCGGTGCGCGCGCAGTTGGACCCGTACGGCAACATCCTTCACGTCCTTACCCTGGATGAGCCCCATGAAACGATCATCATCGGCGCGCGGGGGCAGGTGGACATCGACCCGTTGCGCGAGGCCGAGCACGAGGAGCAATCAGCCTTGCCGTTCTTGCGTTTCACCCGGCTGACCGAAGCGGACGAAGCGCTACGTGCCTTTGCTCGGAAGCAATGCGGACATCGCCGCGACCGCACGGCGCTGATCGACCTGATGCAGGGGGTGAACCAGCACATGGCCTACGCCCCTGGTTCCACTGAAGTGGAAACCGGCGCGGCCCAGGCATTCGCCAGTGGTAGCGGGGTGTGCCAGGACCATACCCACGTATTCCTGGCCTGCGCCCGCAGCCTGGGCATACCGGCACGCTATGTGTCGGGCTACGTGTACAGCGGGGACAGTGAACACCTGGCCAGCCATGCCTGGGCCGAGGCCTGGCTCGAGGACGCCTGGTACAGCTTCGACGTGACCCACCAGCTGTCACGTCCGGAGCGACACCTTAAACTGGCCGTTGGCCTGGATTACCTCGATGCTTGCCCGGTACGTGGCTTGCGTCGTGGTGGCGGTGAGCAGATGCGGGCCAGAATGGCCATGACGCCGGCACCGGTGATCACAGTCCAGCAACAATGACTTGGAGCTGCAGCGAGGGAGAGAGCTCCCTCGTCACATGAATGGTCTTACTGGCTCAACGGCTGTTTACGCCCCGCCATATGCTTCAGGTAGCCCACCAACAGATCCAGTTCCGAGTCCGGCAGCACCGCCGCTGAAAACGCCGGCATCTTGCCTTGAGGCCAGTGACGCAGGCCCTGAGGGTCCCGGATATAGCGCTTGAGGAAATCTCCCGAGAAATACTCCGTGGGATTGAAGGGAATATTCAGGTCCGGGCCAAACTGCGCGTCGCCTGCACCATTGAGCCGATGGCATGCCAGGCAATTCTTCTGGAACAGTTCGAAGCCCTTGTTGACCGGATCGTCCTTGGCCAGGGTGGGCGCGGGCAGCAGGGCGGGGAAGCGCTCGGCCACGGCTGACATGCGCTTGATGCTCGCCACCGCATACGGCCATTGTTCCGGGCTGATATGACCCGCTTGAGGATCGGTCCAGACCAGATAGAAAGGCCCTGCACTGGGTTTGCCCTCGCCCAGGGATGGCCAAGGGGCGGCCGGATCTTCGATTGCCAGCCAGGCGCGTGCGCCGTTCTTGCTGATCAGTGGCGCCGCGGACATTTCGGCGGCGAAACCGTCCAGTGCAACGGCCTGCAGGTGATCATCCGGCCGGACACCGGTCAGCAGCGCCGTCAGAGGCACGGCGCGGTAGCTCATCGGTTTCTTGTAGGAGACGTCGTCGGGTATCTGGATGGTTCGAGCTTCAGGATGCTTGAGCAGCTCTTCGGTTTGCCAGGCACGCGCAGTCGCGCCCAACTCCAGCACCAGTTGGGCGGCATACAGAGGCGTGCTGAGCAGCAGCGCCCCGAACAGGATGAGAGCTTTCAATGGATCGCCTTCCATGTCGAGAGAGTGGCGCAAAGGTTGGCACAGCCAACACCGCTCGAACAACGAGCCCGTCACATTTTTTGGCGACACAATGGAAGGCGATACTGCTCACTACTGATGCAGACACGCGCGCGCCGTGCTTAGCCGATCACTTTGGGAATATTCGGCAAAATCAACAGCAGCGTCGTGGCGAAGAGAATGAGTCCGGCTTGACGAACTTTCGAATGTTTGAACATGGCTGACCCGCCTTTTTTGTTATTTCCTGAGGCCAGCCTGCATAACTCCATGGTGGCTGGCGTTGCACTTCCTGTCTGACAAGCGCCTCGGCAAAACCCGACGACTCTCTTGTACAAGGATTACATTAGGGGCCGCAGCCCCGTTGGCTTAGATCCAATTCGTATCAGTTTCAAACCTGTCGCTATAAAAAAGGAATGAGGCCTATTGCCACCTTCTTGCGGGTCCTTTAGCTAGACAGCTTGCGTTCCTGAATCGGTTAACCCGATAGCAGGCTACCGTTCGTCTGACCGTGGTCGTCAATGCGGTTGAGCGCTCGGGTCATTGAATCCGGAGCCGCTGGGCTTATGGTTGCAGGCATTGCGTTATTCATCGTGGTTCGAGGATGTCATGACCCAAGCGTTGATTTTCGATGCCTTGCGCACACCCCGTGGCAAGGGCAAGGCTGATGGTGCGCTGTACAGCGTCAAGCCGGTGAACCTGGTGGGAGGGTTGCTTCAGGCCTTGCAGCAGCGCATGGATCTGGACACCAGCCAGGTCGATGACGTCGTGCTCGGTTGCGTGACACCGGTAGGCGAGCAGGGGGCTGACATTGCCAAGACCGCCGTCTTGATGGCCGGTTGGGATGTCAGTGTGGCGGGTGTCCAGCTCAATCGGTTTTGCGCCTCGGGCCTTGAAGCGGTGAACCTGGCCGCCATGAAAGTGCGCTCCGGGTTCGAAGACCTGGTGGTGGCCGGTGGTGTCGAGTCGATGTCCCGGGTGCCAATGGGAAGCGACGGCGGTGCGTGGGCGCTGGATCCGCAATCCAACTTGCAGGGTCACTTCGTTCCTCAAGGCATCGGTGCCGACCTGATCGCCACGCTGGAAGGCTTCAGTCGCGAAGACGTCGATGCCTATGCGCTGAACTCCCAGAAAAAAGCCGGGCGGGCCCGGGCTGATGGCGCTTTCGAGAAATCCCTGGTGGCAGTACGGGATCAGAACGGCATCGTGCTGCTGGATCATGACGAATTCATCCGCGTCGATTCCACCCTTGAAGGCCTGGGCAGGCTCAAGCCAAGTTTCGAAGCCATGGGCCAGATGGGCTTCGACGCCACGGCGTTACGGGTCTACAGCCATGTCGAGCGGATCGACCATGTGCACACACCCGGCAACAGCTCCGGGATCGTCGATGGGGCGGCACTGATGCTGATCGGCTCCGAGGCCAAGGGACGTGCCCTGGGCCTGCGGCCTCGAGCGCGGGTCGTCGCCACGGCTGTCACCAGCACCGATCCGACCATCATGCTCACCGGGCCGGCGCCGGCCACCCGCAAAGCCTTGGCCAAGGCCGGGTTGCGGGTGCAGGACATCGACTTGTTCGAGGTCAACGAAGCCTTCGCCTCGGTAGTACTCAAGTTCATCAAGGACATGGCCATCGACCCCGCCAGGGTCAACGTCAACGGTGGCGCCATCGCCATGGGACATCCCTTGGGGGCAACGGGGTGTGCCATTCTCGGCACCCTGCTCGATGAGTTGGAGGTGCGTCGCCTGCGCTACGGGCTGGCGACCTTGTGTGTGGGCGGCGGCATGGGCATTGCCACTGTTATCGAACGCCTCTGAGCCGACTTCAAAGGACATTTTTCAATGACCGCTGCCATTCGTTACGAAACTGGCCAGGACCGGATCGTCATCCTGACAATGGACCTGCCTGGCCAGAGCGCCAATACCATGAATGCCGTGTACCGTGAGGCCATGGCCGCCTGCGTGGCACGTCTGGTTGCCGAAAGAGACTCGATCGCCGGCGTGATCATCACCTCGGCCAAGAAGACGTTCTTCGCCGGAGGTGACCTCAATGAGCTGGTCGCGGTCGGCAAGTCCGAGGCCAAGGCTTTCTACACGATGATCCTGGGACTCAAGGCGCAATTGCGCGCCCTTGAGACGCTAGGCAAGCCGGTAGTGGCCGCCATCAATGGTGCGGCGCTCGGAGGCGGCTGGGAGATCTGCCTGGCTTGCCATCATCGCGTGGCGCTGGATCATCCGTCGGTGCGGATCGGACTGCCGGAAGTCACCCTGGGCTTGCTGCCAGGTGGCGGTGGGGTGGTACGGATGGTGCGCCTGCTCGGCCTGGAGAAGGCCTTGCCGTATCTGCTCGAAGGCAAGCGGGTGTGCCCTCGACAAGCGCTGCAGGCCGGGTTGATCGATGAACTGGCGGTCGATGGTGATGAACTGCTGGCCAAGGCTTGTGCCTGGATTCTCGCCAATCCGGCCGCGGTCCAGCCTTGGGACGTAAAGGACTATCGGATCCCCGGGGGCACGCCGTCCGATCCGGGCGTCATGCAGACGCTGGCGATTGCACCTTCGATCCTGCGCAACAAGACCCAGGGTTGCTTGCCGGCGCCGGAAAAAATCCTCTGTGCCGCGGTGGAGGGTGCCCAGGTGGACTTTGACGCGGCGCACCTGATCGAAACCCGCTATTTCACTGAGTTGACCACGGGCCAGATCGCCAAGAACCTGATCGGCACCTTCTGGTTCCAGCTCAACGAGATCAAGGCCGGAGGCTCGCGCCCACGAGGGTTTGCACCTTATCTGACAAAGAAAGTCGGTGTGCTCGGCGCTGGCATGATGGGGGCCGGCATTGCCTGTGTCAGCGCCCTGGCCGGCATCGAGGTGGTCCTCAAGGATATCGACCTGGCCGCCGCCGAGCAGGGCAAGGCCCGTTTGGCCGTGCTACTGGACAAGCAAGTCGCCCGCGAGCAGATCACCGTGCAGCAACGCGAAACCACGCTGGCGCGGATCCACACCACTGACAACGATGCGCACCTGTCCGCTTGCGATCTGATCATCGAGGCAGTGTTTGAGGACCGAGCCCTGAAGGCCGAAGTGTTGGCGGCTGCCCACGCGGTAGTGGGGCCGCAAGTGGTGATCGCCTCCAACACCTCGACGTTGCCCATCACCGGCCTGGCTGCTGCGATAGCCGACCCGAAAAAGTTCATCGGCCTGCATTTCTTCAGTCCGGTGGAAAAAATGCCATTGGTGGAAATCGTCAAGGGCGTCCACACCAGCGATGCCACCTTGGCTCGTGGTTTCGATTTCGTCCTGCAGATCAACAAAACGCCGATCGTGGTCAATGACAGTCGCGGTTTCTTCACGTCGCGGGTATTCGGCACCTTTATCCATGAGGGCATCGCCATGCTCGGTGAAGGGGTGGGAGCGCCGATGATCGAGACCGAGGCCCGCAAGGCCGGGATGCAGGTCGGGCCTCTGGCAGTTTCCGACGAAGTTTCCCTCAGCTTGATCAGTCATATCCGTGCCGAAACCGCCAAGGACCTTACAGCAGAAGGGAAAACGCCGATTGAGCATCCGGCGTTCGCCGTGATTGAAGTGTTGCTCAAGGAATACCAGCGACCGGGCAAAGCTGCCGGAGCCGGTTTCTACGAATACCCGGTCGGTGGCCGAAAACATCTGTGGCCGGAACTCAAACGTCGTTTCGAGGATGCCGACAGGCAGATTCCGCCCCAGGACATCCGTGATCGCCTGCTGTTTATCCAGGCCCTGGAAACCGTGCGTTGTATGGAGGAGGGCGTGCTCATGTCGACGGCCGATGCCAACGTTGGTTCGATCTTCGGGATCGGTTTCGCGACCTGGACTGGCGGTGCATTGCAGTTCATCAATCAGTACGGCCCGCGTGACTTCGTGGCCCGGGCCCAGTACCTGGCCGAGCAATATGGCGAACGTTTCTCACCGCCGGCCCTGTTGCTGGAAAAAGCCGCCAGGCAGGCCTTGTTCTGATTGCGGGGGGCTTGCCTTGAGGGGTATTTCAAGGCAGGCTCTGAGGTGTGCAATATTCCCATCACCGTGTCAGGTATTTTTTATGTCCCTACGCATCTGCATCCTCGAAACCGATATCCTGCGTCCAGAGCTGGTCGATCAATATCAGGGTTACGGGCAGATGTTCCAGCGTCTGTTTTCACAACAGCCTGTTGCGGCCGACTTTGTCGTTTACAACGTCGTAGAGGGCCAGTATCCGAGCGATGACGAGGTGTTCGATGCCTACCTGGTGACCGGTAGCAAGGCCGATTCCTTTGGTACCGATCCCTGGATTCAAACCCTCAAGAAGTATCTTCTGGACCGCTACCAGCGTGGCGACAAACTGTTGGGCATTTGCTTTGGCCACCAGCTGTTGGCGCTGTTGTTGGGCGGCAAGACCGAACGTGCGGCCCAGGGTTGGGGCGTCGGCACGCATCGTTACAAGCTCGCGGCCAAGGCCCCATGGATGAGTCCGGTGATGGAGGAGTTGACCCTGCTGATCAGTCATCAGGACCAGGTCACTCAGTTGCCCGAAAACGCTACGGTCATCGCCTCCAGCGATTTCTGCCCGTACGCTGCCTACCACATCAATGATCAGGTGCTGTGCTTCCAGGGCCACCCTGAATTCATCCACGATTATTCCCGGGCGTTGCTGGAACTCCGCCAGCAACACCTTGGCGAGCAGATCTACAGCCAGGGCGTGGCGAGCCTGGAACAGGAACATCACGGCACGACCGTGGCAGAGTGGATGATGCGTTTCGTTGCTCACAAGCCACAGGCCAGAACGACCCAGGGTTGAAGACCTACATGTGGGGGCGAGCCTGCTCGCGATAGCGGAGGGTCAGCCGACAACAGTGCCAGCTGATAAACCGCCATCGCGAGCAGGCTCGCTCCCACAGGGTTATGTGTACGGTCAAATGGGGAGCAGGCCTGCCTACAACCACCCCGACCGCTTGAAGCTGACCCATAATGCAGTACATCCCACGGTGATCACCCCCAGCACCGTGAAGTAGCCGTAATGCCAACTCAGCTCCGGCATGTCCTGGAAGTTCATCCCGTAGATCCCGGCCACCGCCGTTGGAAACGCCAGGATTGCCGCCCATGCCGCGAACTTGCGCTGCACCACGCTCTGGCGTGACGCTTCGAGCAGCACGCCGACTTCGATGGTCTGGCTGGCAATGTCCGCCAGGGTCGTCAGGTCTTCCATCTGCCGTGTGACATGAATCTGCACATCGCGGAAGTACGGGCGCATGTTCTTGTCGATAAAAGGAAAGTTCAGCTTCTGCAGTTCTTCACTGATTTCCACCATCGGCGCTGCGTAGCGGCGCAGGCGCAGCACATCGCGACGCAAGCTGTGCAGGTTCTGGATGTCCCGTTCGTTCAAGGCGCTGCACAGCACATGGTGCTCCAGCTCATCGATCTCGTTATGAATGGCTTCGCCCATCGGCTGATAGTTTTCAATGACGAAATCGAGGATGGCATAGAGTACGAAATCTTCCCCATGCTCTAGCAGGAGTGGACGTGCCTCACAGCGTTGTCGGACATGGGCGTAGGAGGCCGAATGCCCATTACGGGCGGTGATGATGTAGCCCTTGCCGGCGAAGATATGGGTTTCGATGAACTGCAGCTTGCCGTCCTTGCGTATCGGCGAATACGTGACGATGAACAGCGCATCACCGAAAGTCTCAAGCTTGGGACGGCTGTGCTTCTCCATGGCATCTTCAATCGCCAGTTCGTGAAGGTTGAATTGACGCTGCAGATTGGTCAGCTCCTGAGCACTGGGCTCTTCGAGGCCGATCCACACAAAATGTCCTGGTTTTGCGGCCCAGGCGCTGCCTTCGTCGAGGGTGATATTGGTGACTTTCTTACCGGCGCTGTAAACCGCAGCAGCAACGACTCTACCCATGATGGTGGTTCACTTCTTATTGGAAAATGGCAGTAGCAGGCACAGTGCAGCTTAGCGCGCCCTGTTGCTTGAGAGTCAGCAAAATCCGCTGAGTTCGCTCACAGAAACACCCATCGTGAGGAGAGGCTGTGCTCAACCGGCCCGCAATTGGCTGTCCATCGCCGCGATGCACTCGTTCATCTGCTCTCGGCACCGGGCGATGAGCTGGGGCATGTCATCCAGGGTCAGCCCTTGCGTAGGAATTGCCGGCAGCGAGCGTATGAGAGTGTCACCGCTGTGCCAGCGATTGAGGTGCATATGCTTGATGTAGCGGCTCACGCATACCGGCACAATCGGCACCCCGGCGGCGATCGCCATCTGAAAAGCGCCTTTCTTGAACGGCAGCAAATCCCCGCCTAGATTGCGGGTGCCCTCCGGGAAGACCCAGATGGACGTCTGTTCATGCTGCAGCGTGTGGGTCGTGGTCTGCATGGCGCGGCGCGCCTTGATCGCGTTGCCTCTATCGATCAACACGTTACCCGCCAGCCAGAACAACTGCCCGAACAGCGGCACCCACTTCAAGCTCTTTTTGCCGATGCAAACGGTGCGATGGGGCACCACGTTGCCGAACACGAACAGGTCATAGTTGGATTGATGGTTAGCGATGATCACGCAGCTCTGGGATTTGCCTACCAACGTCTCAACGTCGGCCTTGACCCGTAAACCCATAATCCACATGGCGGGCCACGCATACAACCTTGCGCATAAACGGCTGTTGTCCGGGTTGAAGGGGCGGCACAGGCCCAGGATCACACCCAACACCCCCGCTACAAGAAAATGCAGACCCATCAGCAACATACGCAATACGAACAACATCCACAGGCCCACCGGGACAAAAAGGTGGTTCAGTGTACGAGTGTGCACTGGTTTCGGCAATTGCCCCCAGGAGGAAGGAGACGGGGCGATGTTCGAGGGCATGTTTTAAACGGAGGGAAAGCCGCAGGCTAGAGCGGCCTCGGTTTTTTGTGGGAGCGAGCCTGCTCGCGATGGCAGGGGTACATTCAATAGACAAATGCTGCTGATGTACCGCTATCGCGCGCAGGCTCGCTCCACAAGGACAAACAGGGATTAACCCTGGTATTCCTGGTCCAGCAGGATCGCAGTGTCCAAGGCTTCCAACAGTGCCTTGCGCACTTTCAACTTGGTGTTCTTGTGCGCCTTCATGTTGATTTTCTGCAGTTGACGCGCCGCTTCCAGCGCCGCATCCCGCAGTTCCTGGGCCGCCACCACTTTATCGAGGAAGCCAGCGTCCACGGCGCTCTGCGGGTTGAACATCTCGCCATTGATGACCGAGCGATGAAACGCGGATTTGCGCAAGCGATCACGGGCCAACTCGATGCCGGCGTGATGCATGGTCATGCCGATTTGCACTTCGTTCAGGCCAATGCTGAATGGCCCATCCACACCGATGCGGTAGTCAGCCGAGAGCAGCAGGAATGCGCCTTTTGCCACAGCGTGGCCAGGGCAAGCGACAATGACCGGGAAGGGGTGTGACAACAGTCGACGGGACAGGGTCGAGCCGGCGGTGACCAGGCCTACCGCTTCTTTGGGGCCGGCAGTCATCACCTTCAAATCATAACCACCCGACAAGATCCCCGGTTGCCCGGTGATGATCACGACCGCCCGATCCTCCGTCGCCTGATCCAGTGCGGCGTTAAACGCGGCAATGACGTCCGGTGAGATGGCATTGACCTTGCCGTTGTTCAAGGTCAGGGTCGCGATACCGTCTTCGAGATGGTAGGCAATCAGGTCGCTCATGACGCATTCCTTGTAAGATAAGTGCCGCAAACGTTACCCACCGTCACGGATCAGGTAAAGCGCCATGACTGACTCACCGGTCAGCCCCGGGCGGTATAAACAGTCTGTCCCGCCCGGTCGGCCGTGTCTGCATCCACTAGGCGGTGTACAAGCCGACCCGGAGATTGGCCGGTTTGCCCTGTTCTGTCGTGTTTGAAATGCCGGAACATCTTAACCGCATGAAAATTCTGAAAAAAACCTTTGCCATCGGAAAGGCTTTCGACTACATTAGCGCGCCTCGACAGACTGAACAGTTTGCCGAGACACGGTGAAGTGTCCGAGTGGCTTAAGGAGCACGCCTGGAAAGTGTGTATACAGGAAACTGTATCGAGAGTTCGAATCTCTCCTTCACCGCCAAATTGAGACAACGCAAACCCTTGATTTTCCTAGAGAAAATCGGGGGTTTGTGGTTTTTGGCGTTCGGAAAATGGCCATATGGGACTGCCATGGGACTGGAGCACTTTTTTGGTGCGTAAATGCAGGCCCATGGACTCGAACGTTCTCGCTTGCGCCAGGACTCGGTTCGGTGCCGCGTGAGCTAGGCTTTCCGCACCGCTCATCAACAACGAATGCCAGTTTGATAAGGCGTCCGGAGTCCATGAGGCCGAATTCCCCCACCAGCCCCCGCACCAAGCTGTGCAGGCCGCAGAATCAAAAACTGAGTCGTTCTATGAACAATATGAGCCTTCCTCCTCTAGTAGGTGAAATCCGCGATGGCAAACTCGCTTGGCAGCGCCTAGATAACTTGAATTACGAGTTAATTGGTTATTTTTTGTCCTGCCATCTCATCATTGAGCACTACCTTGATGAGTACCTGAAGTCCCAATACCCCAAGCTGGACTGGGATTCCTCCAGGCAGTCGTTTGGGCAAAAGGTCTCGCTTCTTGCTACAGATGGTTATCCGGAGAAGTACAACTCCATTCCCGCTATCAAGCATATGAACAACCTTCGGAATAAGCTCAGTCACAATATCGACTTCAAAATAGGTAGTGTGGAGTTGCTTCCGCTCTCTCAATACCTGAAGAAAGCCTGCGGGCCGGAGTACGTGGAATCAACCCAGCCTAAAGAAATTCTAGAGATCTTCACTTCACTGGTATGCGTGTGGTTTGCCTCTAGAATCAGCTTTAATGCCAGTCACACACAGTAAACTAGGGGCTGAGTTCAATCTTTGTACGGCTAGCTTTCATTACTGGGTGGGTTGCCTCATCCATTGCCCTTTACGCGTCTTATACAACCGACCGCTTCGGTCGTGGCATCTGCCGACGGGTGAATAGAACGCCGTTTATGTCAAATAGGCCCCCACACTTGCGCCCGGTGTGGGGGCCTTTTTTATTGGGCACGGCGACCAGAACCCCCTACACTGGTACGCCATAACCCCCGCTGCTGGTTTTACGCACCGGGGGGCCCTCACTCGAACAAGGACGTGCCCCATGAACTTTGATTCCAGCCCCGCCAATGCGCTGAACCGCTCCCTTGAAGATCCACGCACGCCCGAGCTGGCCAGCGGCGCCGTTGCTCTCTATGAATGCCTGGCGACTTACCTGGCTCGTGTGGGAGGCCGCCACGAGGCGCTGAACCCATTGGCCAGGAATCTGGCCCAGCGGATCGGCGAAGCCGACGCCCGGGCGCCGATGGAATTCTGGCGTTTGCTCCAGGGCCTGCATTATGGCGGCGTGCTGTCGGCCGACAGCCTGGCGCACCTGGAGGAACAACTGTCGGCCCTACGGCCGCAATGGCGCACCTTATGAGCACCGGTGAGCAAAACGCGGCCCGGTACCGGCTCGATGAAGGGGTCAACGCCTGGTCGCTGAACTGGGTGCTCGACGCTAATGCGGTGCTGTGTGCCGGGTGCAGCGCCGGGCAGTGCGCGCGCGACGCAGGGCAGCCGTTCCGGCACGCCGAAGGCTGCCGCCTGGCTAATGACTTCACCCCATACCCTTGGCACGACCTGGCTGCGCTGCTGCGCGAGCTGCCGGCGGTGTCGGCATGATCGACATCGAGGCGGCCCTGGCGCCCTTGAACCTGCCCAGCCACATCCACATCAAGGCGGCCCGGCTGACGCTGACCATCGCCATGGCCCACAACCTCTACGACGTCCTCCAGGCCGCCACCCGCGCCGAAGGTTTCGGCCTGGGCCTGGAAACCGTCAAGGCGCTGAATCCGGCCAGCCAGGAAGGCCTGTACCTGGCCTTCGATGCCGCGTCCCAGGCGCGCCAGGCGGAACTCCCGTCATGATCGGCGAAGCGATTCACGACGACACCCTCAAAGCCCTGGTCAGCCAGCATGCGGTGCGCGAAGTGGTGGTCGGCCGGCTCCTGGGCGATAACCGCCGCTGGACCCTCTCGGTGCGCCTGGGCGGGCCCACGGCACGGCTGATCCCGGTGCGCTCGCGACGCGAGCCTCTGCGGATCTGGCGTAGTGCCGACGCGGTGGTCAAGTATGCCGACGCGGTGGGATTACTTGGATTTACTGTTGAGCTGTGAGCGGCGTCAGTTTTAACGCCAACTGCAGCATGCCTACTACGTCGGGCCCGTCCTCATTGATCCACGTCCCGTAATGCTGTCGGATCATGTTACCGTTGGTGTGTCCCATTTGTTCGGCAATCCAGTCGATCGAGGCAATGCCCGTCGTCAACAACTGACTGGCGTATGTGTGTCGGCATTGTCCGGGGCCACGATAGCGAACCCCAGCTGCCAGTAAGTGAGCCTTAAAGAACCGGTCACGCACGACAAAATCGTTAGCATGCGGCAGACCGCTTTTGGTGTTCAAAAACACAAAGTGCAGTGTGTGTTTGCGTACCGTCTTGTTGTCTCGCTCGACAATCTCTACGGTTTCCGCCTTCCTCTTTCGGGTTAGCGCGTCGATCTTGCGTAGCGCTTCCCAGGCTGGAGCCAGCAGGCGAACCTTGCGCATAGAGCGTCGGGTTTTGGTGACGCGGTACGCACCGCGTACTTTCGATCGGCGAAAGGTCACTGTGCCTTGTGCCAGGTCGACGTCCTCCCACGCCAAGGCGATGGTTTCGGAAACCCGGGGCCCAGCCCATAACATGAACTGGACCATCAGCAGTTCATAAGTGCGCGTGGTCGGGGTTTCCAGGATCTGCTTAATCTCGGTGCGTGTGAAAGGGTCGGGCGCTTCGGGATCGGGCAGACGCACCATCAAACCTTCAGTGGGATCGTGAGCGACTTTCATTCTGGTGCGGTACAACCGGAACACTTGTCGCACGTTGCTGATGATGTCGCGGATGGTCTTGTTCTTAAGCGTTTTGGAGAGCGTGCCCTGAATCCACTCCTGCAGGTCCAGGTGATCGATCTTGTCGATCTGTACCTTCCCCCAGCGCGGCCGCACATGAACTTCGGCCTTGTTGGCATAGCCTCGATAACTCGACGCAGCAACGCTGTTGGCTTTGATCTTTAACCACAGGTCGAGGTAGTGCCCGAAGGTGTTCTCGACCAGCTTGGCCGAATTGGGGAAGTGCCGCGCATAATCGAACGTGCCGGTCTGGATCTCGTATTCGATGATATCGACCAGGCGCTTTGCCTGGGCCACGATGCTCGGTGTGTTGCCACCCGGGATCGTTTCCCGGCATTTCTCCCCGTTGTACTGAAAATAGATTCTCACGGATTTCCCGCGAGCTTCGACCCCACTCATGTAAACCCCTAACGCTGTACTCGTATATCGACAGTCTGACGATCGGAAACAAAAAGGCCCGTTTCCGGGCCAAGTATCTGGAAGCGCATCTTCTGGTGGACGCGGCTTATGGCTTGGGCTTGTGGTTGCGTAGATGGGCATTCTGCAACTGACGCCGCCGGCTGCATTTCAGATGGTTGCCATGGGCGCGCCACTTGCCGCATTGGTCGCACACGCTGGTGTAATCGATGTTCCAGGGAAAGCGCCGTACTGGCGTTGCTGCAGGACTGTTAGACATCGCGGGATTCACCCCGGATTGCAGGTTTGGCGAGCACTTGGGCGACTACGGCCGCATCCGTTGCGCTCAGTTCGCCCAGGGTGTTGGCCATCTGGCTGAGGCTTTCGAGGCGGGTCCGTGATTCAGGGGTTTTGTGCACCAGGTAGCCGATGACGGCCGCGCCGATAATCGCGGTGGCCACCAGGTGTCGCGCCGGTGTGGTAGCCTTCGTGCCGCTGCTGCTTAGGTTCTGTGCTTGCATGGTATAGCCCTCTGCTGTAGTTGGGTGTCGAGGAGCTGCAACTCCTCGGCACTGTTTCTTAAAAGGTCAGTCCTTACGGGCCAGGTGGATCACCAGGTCGTCAAAATTCGGCTCATGTTCAACACATGATTGCCACTCAAGTACCCTCAAGATTTGTTGCCGGCTGCAGTCGTCCACCAGGATTTCGCGCTGCCCACCTGCTGCCCGGACTTCCAGGATTTCCAGCAAACCATCCTCCCCATAAGCACCGGCCTGGATGACTGGCGCGCTTTGCCCTGTGAAGTCCAGGCGGTCCTGCACGGACTGCAACTTGCTTGTTTTGCCGTCGCCGGCATTGCCCATAAACACTTGGATTTGCATCGGTCTTGCTCTCCTTTACGCCTTGAATGTCCAGCACTTCACTGTGGTCGGCCGGGGTTGTGAACAGGGGTTGCGGCTGTTGAACGCGGCCCGTACAGCGCTGTGGACGGCCTTGTTGCTATCCAGAAACTTGCGGGAGCGGGACTCTTTGAGCAGGTCGCGCAACGTGGCCACGTCGGCCAACTTCTGTTTGTGTTCGGCGGCGCGCTCGCAAAATTCGTTGAGGTTGATAGCGATCACAGTGGGGTCACTGCTGTGGTCCACCACCGGATCTTCGCTCAAGGATTCGAGGTAGTCGTAGACCTCCCAAAACTCGGCCACGGCCGCGTGGTCGGAGCTGATTGAGGCCTGGCGCTCGATGGCCATCCGCACAATCTGGCGCTGGGTGGCGGCGACCTGGGGATCACTCAATTTCAGGACCAGGCGCAGGCCATCCAGCAGCGAGAGCAGTTGAGCGTGGTTCTTGCTGATGCGCTCGACCCGGATGTAGCCGCGCAGGTCATAGCCGCAACCGCTGCAGTTGCCCTGGTCGCTGACATACGCGGTGTCGCAGGCAAAGCAGTGGGTGTGCAGACGGCGCAGCTTCGCTTCGTGTTCGGGCATACGCTGGGCGAAAAGCTCAAGCACCGCGGACTCTTTGCCCACGGCCCGCAACAGGAAGTGGCTCAGAGTGCCGCCATCTAGCGCGTTCAACTGATCAGCTGCAGCACGGCTTTGCGGTGTGACAGTCGGGCGTACAAAGTGCAGCTTTACGATGCGCGTCATGATTGCTTCGTGCGCGACCACGGCCGCGTTTTGGCTGATAGCGATCGTTCCCCTGAATGGTGGCTCGTATGTCTCATTACCGGCGGTCTTGACGCCCTTTGTAGCCAGGGTGCCGCCGCCATAGAAGTCCTTCAGCTCGTCCCATTCGAAGGTTTTAGCGTGTGCCCGATCATCGCTGTGGCGATCGGCTTCCAGGAACACCACCGGCATGCCAGAGACCTGGCCCATCAGACGCGAGCGCCCGGCCTTGGTAGATTTCATAGGGTCAAATCCTTCATAGCCTTCGCGGCCGAGTAGTTTCCAAAGGAGGTTCAGCAGGGTGGTTTTGCCGGCGCCGGCCTCACCGGTGGCTTCCAGGAACGGGAAGGACTGGTAGCGAGCGCGGATCTGTTCGCAGAACAGCGAGCCGAAGAAAAACATTAGGGCGACAAAGCCCTGGGCGCCGAAGCAGGTCCACAGCAACTGCACCCACTTCTCATCAAAGCCTTTAGCTTCGCGCTGCAGCTTGATAGGGACGCCTTTCTGCAGGGTTTTCAGGCGCAGCTTGCCGAACTCGAAATAGTCTTCGCTGTTGACCTTGTAGGTGGTGCCGTCCTTGATCGCGATATCGCCGTAGACGTAGCAGGCGTATTCCTTGCTGTAGCCCACGTAGTCGATCGTCGAAACGGTTTTGATGCCGAACAGTTGGTCCTTCATGAGCTTGTCGAGCTGCTGGCCGCTGCCGGTAAACATGGCACCCGCCGCCATACCGAGCAGCCGCTTTTTGAATTCGCTCGCGGCCGATAGCTGGCCGCTGGTGAAGGTGTTTTTCACGCTTTCCGAATCGTGCGGGAAGTCCACGCGCAGGTAGTACCAGGACTCGTCCGTTACCTCGTTGCGCTGGAAATACAAGGCTTGTGGGTAGCAATTGGCGATCTCTACGACGCTGCCGGACTGTTGCAGCGCCTTTTCGCGCTGCTGCGCCTGGTTAAGCAATTGGTCGTCGTGGTTCTCGCTGTCCTCGATGTCGGACATGGCTCGGTTGAATTTCTCCATGTCCAACTTGAACCAGTACAGACGGCTCCCAAAGCCCAGGTGAAATTCCCCGCGCTTGTTCCAGTCGTACATGAGCAAGGCTTTTTCCGCCGCGCTCTCTGCCAACAACAAGGCTCCCAGGTGGCGGGCTTGCTTGAGGTCGGTGGCGATCTGGTCGGCGCGTTTGGTGTCGTCCTGGATGAAGCTCCAGCGCTGGTGAAGATCGTTCCAATCAGACTTGCGACCGTCGCGTTGCGGGATCTGTGCTGACTCGCAGACGAAGCCCAGGGCACGGGCTTCGCGTACCCAACGCCGGGTGTATGCGTTGGCGCTGGGCTCGTTATCAAGGGCCCACACCAACTTAGGCAGCTTCCCTCCCTCGCGGGTCTTAACCAACGCCTTGAGCGAGTCCCCAGGGAACGCTGTCGAGGACATGGCCGATACGGCCGCTATGTCGTTATGCACCAGGGCGATGGCGTCGAAGATACCTTCGACAATCCAGATTTCCTTGGCCTCAAGCAGATCGACGCAAGGCGGGCACCACCAGACGCCGCGATAGCTGTCCTTGGATTTGAAGCGGGCCTTCATCTTGCCGAAGCGGTGCGGCTGATCGATCAGGCGCTCCCACCAGCCGCCTTTTTCCAGGACGAAGCGCACAGTGGCGCTGCCGGCGTTGTGTTCAGGGGAATAGAAGCTTTCCTGAGTGAACCAACCTTGGATCAGTTCAAACCGAAAGCCCCGGGCGAACTCCAAATAGGCGCGTGCGGTGGCGTTAGGGTGCTGGTCTGTAGCCGGCGCACGTTTGCTCCAGTCTTCGAATAGATCGTCGTACAGCTCTTTCACGTGCAGGGTGTGGCCACACTTCTCAGGGCGACCACAAATCACCATCCATGGCGTATCGAACCGGGAATACAGTTCTTTCTTTTTGCACTTGGGACAGGTGCCGCCGCGCATGTAGTCGGTGCCCGTGCGGTGCTTGAGCCCGAAGTCGGACTGGAGGCGTTGCAGCACGTCGTGGCGAAGATCTTCTTTCATGGGGTTACTTCACTGCTTTGAGGCTGTGGGACAGGGCTGCCATAAGGCGTTTTTGCGCAGCCATTACCGGGACTTGGGCGAGGATCGCGCCGTGGCGTAGACCGTCCGCAACAAAGCGGAACTGATCGGCATACCAGTGTTCGTTGAGGCTCAAGCGATACTGTTCACGCAGGTTTGCCAGCAACGCTTCGGCCTCTGCTGGGGGCAGTTGTGTGGTGACAATTACGGCGTTTGCCATCGTTAAACCTCGATTTCGGGCGCAGCTCACCCAAACCCACGGGACGTGGGGCCGGCGATTGGTTGGGTTGGGTGTTAAGAGTTCGCGGAGCGCAAACGCACGTTGTCAGGGGCGTTCAGGATGCGTTCATAGATCAGGCTGACGGGAATGGACCAGCAGAGTCCCTTGATCGGATCCTTGATCACCACAACGGTGTCGCTGCTGTAATCCAGATCGAGGCGCTGGCGGAAGGCGATTTCCAGCAGCTCGATGTGGGCAAGGGAAGTCAGTTTGATTGCAACCGACTCAGCCACGTTGAAGCTGCTCACCAGGTGAATGACGGTGCGGTTGAAAAGCGCCGAGAGGTCGCCCAGGTGTTCGGCTTGATGACGCTCAAAGAATGCTAATGCGGCGTTCTGCATGCATTCCTGATAATCCAGGGTGTTGGTCTGAGCGTTCATTTGGCTTTCCCCGATTTGGCGCGGTAAAGATCGATGGCGGCATAGACTTCGGCGGTTCGTGCTGCCATGTGCAGCGTATGAGCGCTCTGTATTAACTCGGCTTCGACGTCTGTGATCACGCCGTCCTCAAGCGCCTGGGCAATGATCTGATCGACCGTGCCCCGTTTTGCCGAACTCTGCAAAGCTCGTGCGTACATCTCCACGTTGTCCAGATTTTCTGGATGGGTCATCGGTATAAACATGCCGCCGTACATTGCGGCCACGTAGTTGGCAAAGTGCTGGGTGCCAGTGACTTGTTCCAGCTGGAAAATCTGCACATCCGTCAAAGGGCGGCAGTTGTTGTTTTCATAGGCGTGATTATCAAACTTCTTGAGCGGCAGGCCGATTTGAGCAGCGGCGCATTCGCGGCCACCTTCGAAGGTGCAGATAATTGCCCTGACAACTTCGCGACGTGTTTTTAGAACCTGGCTTTCCATCTTCTGCTTTTCCCTCAGTGCTCTGGCTATTACTGTGCGATCACGCCGTCTTTGATACCGAGCAACACGGCGGCTCGGTGTGCCTCCCCACGGCGACCTTTGATCCGACCGTTCAATAGGTCGCTGACTAAATTTTTATTCAGGTCGTGCTGACGGCTGAACTCCGCGATGCTCACTCCCTTGCGATCAAGAGCGGCCCGGGCTTGCTCGGGTGTAATGGTGGCGGGCATCATGTCTACTCTGTTTGTTTGTGGTTGTTTCTGTTTGTCTGTGGCGATTCTTGGTCAAATATTTGATCAGGTCAAGTGTGGTGAATAAAAAAATGCTCATAGCTGACGGAGTGGGTGATCGCCTGAGGGAAGAGCGCGAGCGCTTAGGTTTGAATCAAACTGATTTTGGGTCGTTGGTGGGCGTCAGCCGTGGAACTCAGAAAAATTACGAGTTAGGCGCCAATTCATTGGACCTGCGCTATGTGTCCGCATTAGCGGAACACAAGATTGACGCGGGTTACGTACTATCTGGGCATCGGTCCCCGCCACCTAGTCAGGGATTGGATCCTGCAGAAGCGGATCTAGTCGAGCAGTTCAGGCGCCTACCTCCCGATGATCAAAAAACTGTGCGCCGGATCGTTAAGGCCATGGCTGCCGAGGCCGATGCGCAGTCAAATTAATTCTTGTAGCAATTTGCGTATCTCCGATGAAATAGCTGCGTCTGAGTGGGTATCCGTGCCCAGCACCGTCAGTTCAGCAAATGCAATAACGGAGCAGTACGCATGTTGGATCGCAAGAAATTGGAAAGCAGTTATCGCGACTCGGTTGGTTGTGAATGGCTGGAGCTGACAGATTTGGAAGTCCGCCTTATCAAGCTTTACCGACAGATATCTGAAAAAGACCGTAATCAGGTGCGACGCATCGCCGGCTATCTTGCTGAGCCTTCTGACATCGAATGATTGACCTGGCCTAACACTGAAAGCATGCGCCGGCTCTGTGTGGCCGGCGCTTTTTTTGATCGCATCAAGCAGCGCCAAGCTGATCGAACAGCTCCCGCTGTTTCGCCTTGGGCATTTCTCTCAAACGATCAAACAGCATTCTTTCGTAGGATTGAGCGGATGGGCTGAGCGTGTGCGAAAACGTCAAATTCGCTACCCAGGTGTGCCCGCATGTTGCGTCGAGGCACTGGCAATAAAGCTTTGCAAAATCCCGCGATAGTTCTTCCCTCGAAGCAATCCGACCCTTGTTTCCGCATTTGCATACAACTCTCATTGTGTCCCTCCCCAGGGCAGCCAATAGCCACTATTTTGTCACAGTTAGCAGTTGTAATTCCTTTATTAGACGTTAGGTGTAGTGTTATCAACTGTGTATGGCGCCTTGAGCCAGCTAATTTTCCTGTCTTCTCGCAGAGTGTCATTCAACTGGTTGAACAACTGACAGATCGGCCTAATTTCGTTGCTGGTGTACACGCGATCGATCTTTTCGATATCACCAAACCCGCCGTTGTTTTCCGGAATGATCCCGGCCAGGGCAGGGTTCATACGCCACGCCGCAATCACGTCATTACGGGTGATGTTCTTCACCTTCTCCAGCTCGTCTTTGGCCTGGAAGTCTCCCACGGGGATGATCTGGATCGCGTTTTCCTTGCCGTTGGGGATATTGACGAACATCGAACGGAAGTTGCCCACGCCCTTGCTGGCGCTGATCTGGGCGCGCAGGTTGTCTTCGTCTTCCTCGGTAAGGTCCGGGTCGTTGGTGTAGAAGATGTAGCCCGCGTGCGCGCCGTTGCTGTAGTAGCGCCGGCGGAACAGGGTCGCAGCTTCGTTGAGCAACAGAGCCTGCAGGCCGCCCAGGTAGTCGGGCACGCCGTAGATGTTCTGTTCCACGTCGTAGTCCAGGACGTGTTCGATTTCGTCCTGGTCGAAGTCCATGTACTTGCCGTCTGGCATCAACATCCTGAACCCGCCGTCCACCTTCACCCGCATGTTGATCGCCGGCAGGTGCTGCATCTCCAGCACCTCACCAAAGGCATTGGTATCGCGATAGAAATACGCCTCGCCGAACACCATGTAATCCAGGCTCGCCCGGCCCATGGTCTGCGTGCTGCAGCCCTCGGAAGGGATGAATTCACGCAATAGCAAGTTGCGTTTGAACTTGGGAATGGCGCCGTGGTGCGCGTTGGCGCGCAGCAGCTTGGCCAGGCCCGCCCGCGACACCGGCGGTTTGTAGATTTCGCCGTCGTCGCTGAGAAATACCCCCAGGTACTCGCCGATGTTGCCGGACAGCACCTGTTCGGGTTCCCCGAAGGTGAACGCCCGCATGGGCTGTGGCTGCCGCACCTGCTGGCTGGCATGGGGTTTTCTGTGTCGTGGCTTGGGCATTGTTTCCGCTCGTGACGTAGCGGCTGCGGCGCCGCTTGTTGTGGTTTAGGGGTTCATTGGCCAGGGCATGCATCACCGACCAGGCGATATCGGCGTGGCCGGTAGCATCGGTGCGCGAAGCGCTGTAGGTGACCTGGCCGCTGGTGGTGGTGCCCCGCTTGATGGTCAGGAACGCCTGGGCGATGTCGGTCCAGCCGGCGTCCCACTCGATGCGACTGCCCTGGATCGTGTCCTGGGCCTTGAGTACCAGGGTGTTTTTGGTCTCAAGGCTGTAATGGATCGGCGTGGCCTTCGCGTAGAAGTCGCGCACCAGGTCGAACACGCCATATCCCACACCGGTGATATCGATACCGATGTGCTGCACGTTGAAACGCTCGGTTAGTTTTTTGACCTGGGCAGCCTGGTAATTGAACGAATGCCCCCGCCAGCTGTGTTTTTCCAGGATGCGGAATTTCGCCCCGGGTTCCAGCGGCGGGGCGACCACTACACAGGTAGCGTCGTCGCGGGTGCGGCTCGGATCGTAGCCAAGCCACACCGGGCTGTTGCCGAATGGCCGATCCAGTTCCGGGTTGTAGTCTTCCCACAACGACAGGTCGGAATAGCAGCGTTCCAGGTCCTTGAGGCTGAACGCGCTCTGGCTGCTGTCGATGAACTTGCAGTAAAACAACTGCTGGAATTTGTCTTCGTCGTACTCCAGCTGCAGCTGTTCCAGGTCGAACAGATCGCAGCCGCCAGCGATGGCGTCGTCCAGAGTAATGGTCTTGCGCCACTGACCATCGGGGCACAGCGCGCCCTGGGTGTAGGACGCCTCGGTGGGCCAGGTGCCGCCGGCCTTCTTGCCGCGTTTGCTGTTGCGGAATTCCTCGCCCGACCAGAACGGGTACGCCTGGTGCGACACAGCGCTGGGCGTCGAGAAATATGTTTTTCGCCACTTCTTGTGGGTGCCCATGGCGCTGGCCACGGTGCTGAGTTTGTCGAAGTCACGTATCCAGAAATATTCGTCGACGTAGACGTGGCCATGGTAGCCCTGGGCGGTGCTGCTGTTGGTGCTGAGAAAGCGCAGCTCGGCGCCGTTGCTGAGTGTGATCGGGTTGCCGGTCAGCTCAATATCGAACCATTGCTTGGCGAACTGGATGATGTAGCTGCGGAAAATCTCCGACTGCGAGCGGCTGGCCGACAGGAACACCTGGTTGTCGCCGCTGAGTACGGCGTCCATAAATGCTTCGCCGGCGAAGTAGTAGGTCAGACCGACCTGGCGGCTTTTCAGGATATTGCGGATCCGGCATGTCAGCGGGTTTTGCTTGGCTGCGAACAGCTCCTGCTGATAGCGGTACATCTTGCTGATGAACTTATCCAGGAAGTCGACTTCGGTCAGCCCGCTGATGTCGTTCTTCACTTTCTTTTCGCGTTTCTTCCCTCCGCTATCGCCACGGCCCGAACGTTCGCCACGCGCACCCTGGCGGCGTTCCTGTGGCTCGTCTGCAGATTCCCCGGCTGGCGCTGGCGACGGTTTGACCGCTTGCTTTAACAGGCGCTCGCGAACGGTGGTCAGCCGGTCCAGCTCGTTGAGTTCGTCCTTGGTCAGGCTGCTGGCTTTGTCCAGGAGTAGGGTGATTCGCCGGCCGACGGCCGTTAGCGGTTCTTCGTCCGACAGCATGTCTTCCCACCCGCCCTGGCGGATCCAGTAGTAGACGATTCGGATGTTGGGCAGGTTGAGCTGCGCCTGAATTTCCTTGGCCTTACAGCGGCGTAGAAACAGGCGTTTGGCGGCTTCTTTAACTTCGGTCGAGTAGTACATGAGCCGCAGTCTATGCGGCGAAAACGTTGGAAACGTGGGGTTAAATTCCGGGATTCACCTATATCGCGAATATAGGAGGAACGCGCATTTGAACCGTTTGTTGGGGGCTTTGCAGCTCCCTATCGTGGCGGCTCATTCAACGATTGAGCGCAGTTATCGCCCATGCCCCGTTCCCTTGTTTCGTTCTGGAAACGCGTCGCCACCAGTGGCCCGACCATTGATGGCCGAGTGATCCTTCCCCAGGAATTGCGCGATATCGCTGAGACCTACAGCACTGCCAAATACACCGCTTCGATCTGGTCCGAACATGAACGCTGGCCAGGTTCCTACGGCACCGTTTATGCGGTGCGCCTGGTGGAGGAGGGCGAAGGTCTGGAGCCTGGCCAGGTCGCGTTGGAAGCCCAGCTGAAACCGAATGACAAGCTGCTCGCACTCAACGACCAGGGCGAGAAATTGTTTTCCAGCATCGAGATCCTGCCGGACTTTGCCAACACCGGCAAAGCCTATCTGGTCGGCTTGGCGGTGACTGATTCACCGTCGAGCCTTGGCACCCAAGAACTCTATTTCTCCCGCAAAACCGGTCAACCGGTCCACTTCGCGGCCTCTGTCCCCCTTGGCTCCCTGCGTGACGAAGAGCCGCAAGGCGACATGGCCAAGCTGTTCAGCATGTTCACGGGCTTATTCAAGCGCTTCGGCCTTGAAGAGCGCACCACCGAAGTCCCCCCGCAATCCACAACCGAGACCGAACCCCCTATGGATGAAGCTACCGCAACGGCCTTGAAAGCCCTGCTGGCTCAACTGCTGATTGTCGCTGCTGGCATTCAGGCAGTGATTGAGCCCGTCGCTGAAGAGGCACCAGAGCCCGAAGCCGCGCCGATTGATGACGTGCAGGCCGCCGTCGATGACATCGTGACCACCGCCGAGGATGAACGTGAGTTCAGCCGCAAGGACGGCGCGACGAATAAGACATTGCTGGCAAACATGGCCGCCCTGCAAAAGCAGTTCAACGAGCTGAAAAATACCCCCAATGGTCGCCACCTGCCGCGCAATCCCGGCCCGGTAACCACCACCAAAAAGCGGGTGCTCTGACATGGCCCATTCACTGAGCGCCTTCGGCGCCAAGATGTACGCCGAACTGCAGTTGGCCATCGCTGAAAGCTATGGCGTGGAGTTGGCGAGCAAGCACTTTAGCGTCGATCCAACCATTGCCCAAGAACTGAATGACGCGATCACCGCGAAGTCCGACTTCCTGGAGCGGATCAACGTCATCCCTGTCAGCGAGATCAAGGGCCAGAAAGTCTTCATCGGCGTGTCGGGCCCGGTCACTGGCCGTACCAACACCAAGACCACCGATCGCGAAGCCAAAGATGCGTCGTCGCTGGATCAGGACACCTACGAGCTATCGTCGACCGAGTCCGATGTGGGCTTGCCCTACGCGAAAATCGACGCCTGGGCCAAGTTCCCTGACTTCCACCAGCGCTATTCCGCTGCCGTGCAAAAACAGATCGCGCTGGATCGCATCATGGTCGGTTTTCATGGCACCCACGCGGCGGTGCAAACCGACATCGAGCAGTACCCGATGCTGCAGGACGTCAATAAAGGCTGGCTGCAACAGGCCCGGGAACAGATCCCGGCCCAAGTGCTCAAGGAAGGCAAGGTTGCCGGCAAGGTTACCCTCGGCGCCGGTGGCGACTACGCCAACCTCGACGCCCTGGTGCATGACACCAAGCAGTTGGTGGACGAGCGTCTGCGCGATGCCGGCGACCTGATCGCAATCATCGGCACCGACCTGCTGGCCGCTGACAAGGCCAAGTTGTATTCGAAGCAGGGCGACACTCCGACCGAAAAAGAGCGCATCGAAGAAGCCCAGGTGATTGCCACCTACGGCGGCTTGCCGAGCTTTAGCGTGCCGTTCTTCCCGGTCAACGGCGTGGTGGTCACCAGTTGGGACAACCTGTCGATCTACTTCCAGGACTCCAGCTGGCGTAAGCAGACCATCGAAAATCCCAAGCGCTCCCGCGTCGAGGATTACAACAGCCGCAACGAAGGTTACGTGATCGAGCAGCTGGAAAAGTTCGCCATGACCGAAAACGTGGAGCTGGTCGCGTGAGTCTGGCCCTTGCGCACAAGCGCCGCACCATCGCCTTGGGAGGCGCCGCCATTACGGCGGCTGCCGTCTCCGCAGCTCTTCCTTACTCGCCAGCGGAAGCCCTGAACAGCCCAGCCAATGCGCGCAAGCATTTGATGCTGCAGGAAGCGGCGCTGGACCAGGACCTGGCGCGCATCAGCGCCATCAACGGCCTGGCCGGGCGTCAGGCACTCAAGCGCGAAGAACTGCTACCCAAGTACCAGGAGTACGTACAGCGCTACTGCGAATCGGGGCTGAATTTCCCCAATCGCGTGGCGGTGCAGGTCTTGATCTGGCTGTTCGACACCGCCCAGTTCGATGACGCCCTGGAACTGGCGGACTTCCTGATGGAACAGGGTCAGCAGATGCCGGAGCGCTTCAAGCGCCGCGACATTCAGACCTTTGTGGCCGACGCCGTATGTGAGTGGGCCTACGCCGAATACAACGCCAGCCGCAGCCCGGAGCCCTATTTGTCCGACCTGTTGCCCCGAGTTGACGGCGAATGGCAACTGACGGAGCAGATCCCGAGCAAGTACCACAAGTTGATCGGCATGCGCGCCATGGAGGCCGAACAGTGGGAAATCGCGCTCAAGCATTTGGAACGATCCACCGAGCTGTACGCCCAGGCTGGCAACAACACGCGCATCGAGAAGGTCCGCAAGGCGCTGGCAAAACAAACGGCCGCTAACCCGGCCTCCGAATAACCGACTACCCCCCCCAGCGGGGACCTGTGGAAGTGAGCCGCCCAGTTATGGACCGTCCCACTGAAAACAGGCTCCCCGCCCTATTTGAGCGGCCAGCAATGAGTTTTTCCGGGAGACCCACCACCTTTGTGGAACAGACGATCGAGAATGACGGCTTCTGGCCGGACCTCTCCGTGTCCGAATTCCAGAAGGAGCAACGCTTGCCGGCGGAGTACCTGGTCGAGCTGCTGGTCGACGCGTTGAACACTGCCATGGTCGAGGTCAATACGGACCTGACCAAGTGCAAAGCCCGCTGGCAGGCCAACGGTATTAAGCGTGTCGAGTCCGCGGATTCCACGCTGCTGCCGGAACGTGCCTTCCAGGTGAAGCTGTACAAACGCGCGGTGTACTGCCGCGCCAAGGGTAACTCGCTGCCGCAATTCCCCACCGTCACCCGTCGTGAAAGCGCGGAAAACACCGGCAAGGAAGCGCCCGAGCGTGCCGAAACCTTCTTGGCTTTCAGCCAACAGGCCGTGCGCGCCCTGCAGGGCCGTGGCCGCATCACGGCGGCGCTGCTATGACCAAGCTGCAAAGCCTGACTGCCTATCTGCTGGACCGCCGTCTGGTCGAGCCTGAACAGCTCGACAGCTGGACGGAGCAGGTCACGCTTAACCTGGTCTGGAAGCCCGACGTGGACGGCATGCACCTGGGCGATATGCGCTACCGCGCCGCGATCATCCTGGAGCGCTTCGCCGACCATCCGGCACGGCTAATGGCCTTGGTCGGCAGTTGGTTGGAAACCCACGACCCGGACCGCGATCGGCACGAACTGCCGGCGCCGCTGTTCGCCGTCGAGCCCTTGGACAATGACCTGTTCGACGTGGAACTCACCCTGGAATTCGTCGAACCGCAATACCTGGCCGAAGACCCGGCCGGCGAGATCCAGGCCTTCGGCAAGACCTGGGCATTCGTTCCTTTTGATCTGTGGATCGCTGAGCGCGGCGAGGTGGCCACCGATGGCCGGGCGTAGCACGTTCGAACTCGACGTACGCGGCCAACTGGGCGTGCGCGAGCAGTTGGCGCTGCTGAGCCTGCCGCCGAAACTGCGCCGTCGGTTGCTCAACCAGGTGACCAAGCGCGTGCGGACGATGAGCCGCAAGCGTGTGCGCGATCAGCAGAACCTGGACGGCTCACCCTTCGCACCCCGTAAGGGCGACGGCAAGGGCAAAAAGAAGATGGAAGCCGGTCTGGCCAAGCTGATGGTGGTCACCCGGTTGAGCGCCGACGAGGCGGAACTGGGCTGGAAAAACGCCCTGACCCGTTGGGTCGCGACTCAACAGCACAACGGCGTCAGTGAGCGCCGCACCGCCGCGCAGATGCGCCGCTGGAACAAGACCGCCCCGGGCTTAGCTGCCACCGCCAAGCAGGCCAAGCGCCTGCGCCGGCTGGGCTTTCGCGTGCGCCAGGCTGGCAAGAAGACGCTGTCCCGGCCGTCTGTGGCGTGGATCCAGGAACATGTGAATTACGCCCAGGCCGGGCTGTTGATTCGCATCCTGGACGACGAACGCAACGAGTCCAGCGGCGCCCAGAGCTGGGAAATCACCCTGCCGAAACGCCAGTTCATCGGCGCCAACACCCAACGCGACACCAGCCTGCTGATCAACCACGTGTTGCAACAAATCCTAACTTCACCCCGCTAACGAGGCATTGCATGGCACTCGGTCAAGTCACCGTCGACAATCTCAATCTGGGCCAGGGTGCCGTAACAGAGATTGAGCGCTACTTCCTTTTCATTGGCCCCGCCGGCAAGAACGTCGGCCAGTTCATCCCGCTGAACACCGACAGCGACCTGGACACGGCCCTGGGCATTCCGGCAAGCGACCTGAAAACCCAAATCAACGCCGCCCGCCTCAACGGTGGCCAGCGCTGGGCCTGTGTGGCGGCCCCGATCGGCGCCGAAGGCAATTGGTCCGAAGCCCTTGAGAAAGCCCAGCAGCAAGGTATCTCGGTAGAAGCGGTGATCATCACAAAACCGGCCACCACATCGGCCGAATTCACCGCCATGCATGATGCCGCTGTTGCCCTGAACAACACCTACGGGCGCCGCGTGTTTGTGATGGCCGCCACTGCGGGCATCACCGCCGAGCAGACCTGGGCGCAATACGTTGCCGAGCAGCAAGCCCTGGTGGCCAACGTGGCAGCGCCGCGAGTCCTGGTAGTACCGCAACTGCATGGCAATGACCTGGGCATATTGGCCGGACGCCTGGCCAACGCCGCCGTGAGTGTTGCCGACAGCCCGATGCGCGTGGCCACCGGCCCAGTGCTGGGGCTTGGCCCGGTGCCGATTGACGGCGACAAGGTGCCGCTGCCCTCGGCCGTGCGCAGTGAACTGGACCGCGCTCGGTACTCCGTTTCGCAGACCTACCCGGACTACCAGGGTGTGTACTGGGGCGACGGCAACATGCTCGACACCCCTGCCAGTGACTTCCAGGTCGTGGAATACCTGCGCATCACCGACAAGGCCGCTCGCCTGATCCGGCCACTGCTGATTCGCCGGGTAGGCGATCGCCGGTTGAACAGCACGCCCAACAGCATGGCGGTCAACACCAACCAACTGATGGCCCCTCTGCGCGCTATGGCCAAGTCCACCACGTTCAATGGCGAAGTGTTCCCCGGCGACATCGAGCCGCCGAAGGACGGCGACCTGGTGCTGAGCTGGCTGAGCAAAACCAAGGTGGCGGCCTACATCAAGCTCAAACCCCTCAATTGCCCGAAAGACCTCACGGCGAACATCGCCTTGGATCTTTCCACCGACAAAACGGAGTAACGCGCCATGGCAAAGATTGGCGGCAAGAACTTCGACGTGAGCCTGGGCGACCTGTCGCTGCACGTTGAGAACTGCACCCTGGATATCACCGACAACTCGGCCGTGGCCCAAACCCGGGGCGTGCCCGATGGCACCGTGGACGGCGACGTGGCCGCCGCCGGCGAGTTCGAACTGGATACCACCAACTTCAATCTGCTGATCGACGCAGCGCGATCGGCGGGCAGTTTCCGCGCCCTGAAGCCCTTTGACGCGGTGTTCTTCGCCAAGGCCGGCGAGGACGAAGAACTGCGCGTGGAGGCGTTCGGCTGCAAGGTGAAGATTTCCAGCCTGTTGGCGATCGATCCGAAGGGCGGCGAGAAGGCCAAGCACAAGGTGCCGTTCGACGTCACCAGTCCGGACTTTATCCACATCAACGGCGTTCCGTACCTCGACGCTACCGAGATTGAGGGGCTGCGCTGATGGTGGATTGGTTCGACCGCGCCCAGGAACTTGAGCAGCGCCAACGTGACCAGGCGATTCAAGCCCAGCTGCGCCAGCCTCGGCCGGTCGGGCCAAGCCTGACCCACTGCCAGGACTGCGACAACGAAATCCCGGTGGCACGCCAGACCCTGGGCGGAATGACCCGCTGCGTCACCTGCCAGAGCGGCTACGAAAAGAGAAAGCGCACATGACGACTGAAGCCGTTCGCCTCGGATCGATGGAACAGAAACTGGCGGTGATCGAACACCGATTGAGTGAACTGGAGGACCGCCACGAAACCGTACCCACGCGCGTGACCAAGCTGGAGCAGGGTTTTGAGCACATGGCCGGGCAGCTCTCTGAACTCAACGCTGGCCAGCAGACGCTGACGGTGGCGGTGAATGACATTGCTTCGAAGGTTGGCCGTTTGCTGACCATCCTGACGTTGCTCGGTGCAGCACTGCAAATGGTCGTGCCAGCAGTGCTGCGGGTGTGGTTCCCATGAGCCTTCGCGGAAAAATCCAGGCCGGGGCCCTGGCGCTGGCCAGCGCCCCGCTGGTGGTCTTCCTGGGCACCTGGGAAGGCAATGGCCAGAACACCGTCTATGCGGACAAGCTGGCCGGTGGGCTGCCCACCGTCTGCAAAGGCATCACCCGCCACACCAGCCCCTTCCCGGTGGTGGTCGGCGACTACTGGTCACCCGATCGGTGCACCCAGGTGGAGCAACTGGTGATCAGCAAGGGGCAACTGCAGCTGGCTGACTGCATCACCAACCAGGACGTGGACCAGAACACGTTCGATGCCTTGAGCAGCCACGCGCACAACGTCGGTACGCCCAGCACCTGCGCCAGTCGGGCGGTAGGACTTATCAACGCCGGCCGCATCGCTGACGGCTGCCGGGCGCTGGCCTGGGCGCCGGACGGGAGGACTCCCGTCTGGTCGTTTGTCACCGACGCCCAGGGCCGCAAGCGGTTCATTCAAGGCCTGCACAACCGCCGACTGGCCGAAATGGAGCTGTGCCTGAAATGAGCCTTTCCCCATTGCGCCTGGCACCGTTCCTTCTGCTGGCCGGCCTGGTGGCCTGGCTGGCCTTTGATTCGGTCCAGGACCAGCGCGACGACGCCCGGCGCGAGCGGGACAGTGCGCAATGGGAAGTGGCCGGCTTGCGTGAAGCGGCCCGCGTCACCGGCGAAATGCTCGCCGAGCGGGACGCGATCGATCAACGAAACACCACGGAACTGACCCATGCACTTACTGAAAACGAACGCCTGCGCCGTGCTGTTGACACTGGCGGTCAGCGGTTGCGCGTCAATGCCACCTGCCCCGCGTCCGGACCTGTGCCCACCGCCGCCGGCACCACCCGCGTGGCTGATGCAGGAGGCGCCGAACTCGCTGCAGACGCTCGACCGGATTATTTCACCCTCCGAGATCAGCTTGCCCTCAGCCGGCAAATGATTCTCGGCCTGCAGCAATACGCAGCCGGAGTTTGCCAGCGATCGCCGGCACACCAGGCCAACACCTCAACCCAACTCAACAAGAGATCCACCCCATGAGCCAACAGAACACCGAAATCACCCTGGAAATCGGCGACCAGGAATTCACTTTCAACCTGACCCCGGCTGACGTGACCAAGTACTTCAACGCCCTGACCCAGACCAACAAAGTCGCCCCGGGCAACAACCTGCTGATGACGACCGTGCTGCAGGAACAAAAGGCCGTCCTGAAACCCTTGCTGGCCAACCCGGTGATGGTGATGCAGCTCGCCGGCGCGCTCCTCGAGGAGTACGCCCCCAATGTTGAGGTGATCGTAAAAAAGCGCTCGAGCACGCTGAGCGCCTAAGCGAAAACGGCCTGGGCCAGCTGATGGCCCTGACGAACCGCTGGCTACCTGGAGCCGAACCCACGCCCGAGGCGATGGGAACGGCCAAGTGGCTGGAGGACGAACACTGGAGACGCATGGAATTTGCCGTGGCTAACGGCATTGCCCTTGCGCTGAACGGGTAACGACATTGGCAGACCGTAGCGCCAGCCTGGCTTTCATCCTGAGCCTGACCGATAAGGTCACCGCGCCCCTGGGCAAAGTGAAAATGGGCTTTTCCGAGCTGGCCGACCAGAGCGAAAAGCACATCAAGACCATCGGCCTGGGCTTGGGTGGGCTGACGGCGGGCGTGGTCGGGATCCGCGAGTCCATGGAGCCGGCCCTGGAGGTCAACCGCGCCCTGGGCGACGTTCGATCGTTGGGCGTGGCCGAAGATGCGTTGTCATCGCTCAATGCCAAGTCCCTGGAGTTCGCGGTGAACTACGGCGAGAACGCCCAGGAGTTCGTGGCCTCGGCGTACCTGATCGAGGGCGCCATCAAGGGCCTGGCCGGTAACCAACTGGCCGTTTTCACCAACACCAGCAACCTGTTGGCCAAGGCCACCAAAACCGACGCCGAAACCATGGGCGAATACGTCGGCACGCTCTACAACCTGCAGAAGTCCCAAGCCGATGCGATGGGTAAGGGCGTATGGGTCGAAAGGCTCGGCGGCCAGACGGCACTGGCGGTACAGCTGTTTCGCACCAGCGGCGCGGCGATGAAGGACGCTTTCAAGGAGGCGGGCGCCATTGCCACGACGGCCGGCGTGGATCTGGCCGAACAGATGGCGGTGATCGGCACCCTGAGCAGCACCATGGAAGGCGGCGATGCCGGGGGACGCTACAAGGCATTCTTCGAAAACATCGGCGCCGCCTCGGACAAACTGGGCATCAAGTTCACCGACCAGCAAGGCAAGATCCTGCCCATGATGACCATCCTGGACAAGCTCCAGGGCAAGTTCGGCGACCTGACCAGCGCCTCGGCCGGGGCCAAGCTGCTGGAGGCCTTCGGCGGCGAAGGCGCCCAGGTGATCGGCGCACTGGCCAAGGACACCAGCCGGTTGCGCAACGGCATTGAGCAGTTGGGCAAGGTGCGCGGCCTGGAGAACGCCGAGAACATGGCCAGGGCCATGGTCGATCCTTGGCAACAGTGGGCGTCCCTGGTCGAAGTCATGCGCGTGGTGTTCGGCCAGGTGCTGATTCCGGTGCTCACACCGTTCATGAACCGCATGATCGAGATCGGCAAGACCTTGGTGCGCTGGTCGCAGCTGTTCCCCAACATCACCCGCGTGATCGGCATCACGGCGCTGACCATCATGGGCATCGTGGCGGCCCTGTCATTGCTCACCGTGGTGGTGGGGGTATCCAGGATGACCTGGATGGGCCTGGTGTCGATCTGGAAAGTCGTCCAGTTGCTGAACCTGCGCACCGTCGCCGGCTTCGTCCTGCAGAAGCTGGCAATCCTGGCTTACATGACCGTGGTCTATGCCTTGAGCGCCGGCCTGGCGCTGGTGCGCGGCGCCATGCTGCTTTGGCAGGGCGCCATCTGGCTGGTCAATGCTGCGCTGTTGGCCAACCCGGTGGTGTGGATTGTGGTGGCCATCGTTGCCCTGGTCGCGATCGTTGTGGCGGCCGTCTACTACTGGGACGAATGGACCACGGCCCTGATGAACACGGCCGCGTTTCAATTCGTTGCCGAGCAGTTCCAGAAGCTTTCCGACTGGTTCGACGCCATGGGCGGCTGGTCAGGCATGGCCCGGGCCGCCTGGGACAGCATCGTTAGCATTTTCACTCAAGCCGTGAACGGCGTGATCGAGCTGCTGAACAGCATCCCGGGCGTGAACATCGAAGCGCGCTTCGGTGGCATGCCCGAGGTGCCCGGCGTCGATGCAGCGACCAACGCCGCTGACACTGCCAACGCCGCGCAGAAAGCCCAGCAGACCATCAACGCGGCCATCCCCAGCCTTTCCCCGGCGCGTCCGGCAGCGGTGCCGCCTGGTGGCCTGCTGACAAGCATTCAGAACAACAGCAGCAACCAGAACAAGGGCACGCATGTGGAGAACGTGAATATCCACACCGGCAAGGCAATGACGCCGCTGGAAATGGAAAACATGGTGGCCATGGCGGTGGGCGGATGAGCGAGTACGTGGATCTGTTGATTGTGGACAACGACCTGGCCCTGGATCCGTCGCGTCAGCCGCAACTGATCGATGACCGCGCATGCATCGCCCAGGACATCGCCCACATGATCCGCGACAGCGGGCTCCTGGTCGTCTTGGTCGCCGAGCGTGATCGGTTGCGTCAACGCGACTGCATCCAGCAGCTGGAGCTGTTGGTGGAGGACGACGAACGCCTGGTGCCGGGCACGGCACGCATTACCCAGCAGGAGCCTGGCGTCTACCTGGTCACGGCCAAAACCCTGAAATTCGGATCGATTGAGGTAAGTCTGTGAGCGTCGATTTTAAAAAGGTGATCGCCGAGACGGGCATCCCCACCACGGAGGCTGGCCTGAAAGCCGCCTGGGAAAAGGAAGTCGAAGCCCAGGGCGCCAAGGTGGCCAACACCAGCAGCTATTCGCCGTTCTGGCGGGTGATGACGGCCCTGGTCACCAAGCCGGTGCTGTGGCTGCTGGATTTCCTGTGCTTGACTGTCCTGCCCAACTTTTTTGTCAAAACAGCGGAAGACGCCTGGTTGGACACGCTGGCTTGGGCGGTTAACGTCGAACGCAAAGGGGCAACTAAAGCCCAAGGCAAAGTCCTCTTCACGCGGACCACACCTGACGGCGTGATGGATCTGGAAAAAGGCATTGTGGTGCAGTCAGCCGCGATCAACGGCAACGTTTACCAGCTCATTACGACCGCCGCCGCGACCTTCCAGCAGGGGCAACTCCAACTTGAAGTGCCGGTGGAGGCGCTCGAATCTGGCAGCGGTTTTAACCTTGCACCTGGTTACTACGCCATCTTGCCGGTCCCGGTACCGGGCATCGTCCAGGTGGTCAACAGCGACGGCTGGCTGGAATCACCTGGTGCAGATCCGGAGCCCAACGACCAGCTGCGCCTGCGGGTGCGCAACCAGTTCTCGGCGGTGAACCAGTGGCACACCGATGCCGTTTATCGCGCCATGATTTCCGCTTTCCCGGGCGTACGGCCGGATGGCGTCTACTTCGAACACGGCGCACCACGCGGACCAGGTAGCGCAAACGCCTATGTGCTGTTCGATGCCGGCGTACCGGCCAGCAGTTACCTGGACCAGATCAATGCGCACATCCGCGACCAGGGCAACCACGGCCATGGCGACGATCTGCTGGCCATGGTCATGCCTGAACAAATGATCAGTTTTCAGGTAAACGTCTGGCCCTTTGCCAACCAGACGCCGGCGCAGATCGCCGACCTCACGCACGAAATCGAATTATTTGTGCGAGCCGCATTCCGCGAAAGCACGCCTCGGGACTACCAGCCCACGCTCACTTATCCCCAATCGCGATTCAGTATCAGCCGCTTGGCGCAGGAGCTGCACGAGCAGTTCCGGGGTATCGAGTCCGTCAAGTTTGTGCCCATGGGGGATATCGTCAGCGGGCTGTCGATCCCCCGGCTGCAGAGCCTGAAAGTGGTGATCCTTTGATCAAGCTCAAGTTGCCGTTCTGGCTTGAAGGCACCGAGCTTTCCAAGCTCACTCAGGCCGCCCAGGCCTGGTGGGAAACCGTCACCGGTTGGCTGCGTTGGCCTTACTCGCAGATTGATCCTGACACCTGCCACATGAGCATCCTCGACCTGTGGGCCTGGCAGCGCGACGTCACGCGTTTTCAGGGCGAGCCCGAGGCCTTGTTTCGCCTGCGAGTGAAGTACGCCTTCATCAACTCCGTGGACGCCGGCAGCACCGCGGGGATGAAGCGCATTTTCGAGCGCCTGGGCGTGGGCTATGTCGAGATCGAGGAGCGTCAACCCGACCGGGACTGGGACGTTATCCAGCTCAAGTTCAGCAATACGCAGTTGTCGCTCAACCCTGAATTGCTGCGTGTTTTGATCCAGCAGTACGGCCGAACGTGCCGACGTTATGACTTCGTGACCATCACCCCCATGGCCCTACAAATCGCCGTGGTGGACTTCAACGACGACCAGCAAACGCTGGTTGCCAGCCTGTAGGAGCGCACCGTGAGCGCCAATATCACCCTGGCCGGCGAAAGCCAAATAGCCCTTAAGCAAAGCCAAAGAAAGCCGCTGATCATCAGCAAATTTATCTTCGCCAATGTGCCCGGGCTGGACCCAGTCGCACCGATTGATCGCGCTGCTGGCAAGCCGCCGGCGGCGCAGATCGTTCATGTGTACAACATTCCCGCGCAGAACGCCGGCTACGTGAACCCTAACCAGGTGGTGTACAGCGCGCAGCTGGGGTCGGACGTCGGCGACTGGAATTTCAACTGGATCGGCCTGGAGGATGAGGACGGGGTGCTGTGCGCTGTGTCCACCGTGCCGTTACAACAGAAACGCAAAAACGTGCCGCCGCTCCAGATCGGTAACAACGTCACCCGAAACTTTCTGCTGGCCTTTGACGGCGCCATGGCTTTGACCGGCATCACCATCGATGCCAGCACCTGGCAGCATGACTTTACGGTGCGTCTGGCCGGCATCGATGAGCGCGAGCGCTTGAACAATCGCGAGCTGTACGGACGCGCCTGTTTTTTTGGCAGCTCGCTGGCCTTCACAAGGATTGTGGGCGAGTACCAATTGAATCCAGGCACCGCCTACATCGAAGGCATCCGGGTGGTCCTGGACAAACCGCTACCGATCAGCGGCATCATCCCGTCGGGAAAAATCTGGTTGGACGTGTGTCTGGAGCGCCGACTGAACGACCGAGTGACCAGCTGGAAGCTGGCCTACGGCGACCAATCGGACTACACCGACGCCGCCGGCGCACGCCATTACTGCGTGCAGATCGCCAACTTTGTTTCCTCAACCAACATCGTCGATATGAGAACGACGGAGCCCGTCCCCGGCCCGTTAATTCAGTACCTGGCAGCGCGCAACGGTGACTATGTGCAGTTGCGCGCCCGGGCGACCACCAAAGAGGACGTGGGCCTGGGTAACTTGCCCAATGCCAAAAGCGATGACCCCGCCACCAACAGCAGCCAGATCCTGGCCACCACGGCCGCGCTGAACAAACTGAATCAGCAAATCGGCGAGCCCATGGTGGGCATGGTCGCGGCCTTCGCCATGAGCGCCGCACCGGCAGGCTGGCTCAAGTGCAACGGTGCAGCGATTTCTCGGACCACCTTCGCAAAGCTCTTTGAGAGACTTTCTACCTATTACGGCGCGGGTGACGGCTCGACGACGTTCAACCTGCCCGATATGCGGGGGCTGTTCCCCCGGGGCTGGGACGACGGGCGCGGCATCGATGCCGGCCGGTCGTTCGGCACCTTCCAGGACATGCTCCTGCAAACCCATACCCATACTGCGTCGGCCGCTGCTGTGGCCAACCACGTCCACAGCGCATCGACGGATGCTCAGGGCCAGCACACGCACGCAGCATCGACTGACACCAAAGGCGAGCACACGCACGCCGGCAACGTAGTCGGCGCTTTGATCAACGTTAACGGCGGCGTGGAGGAAGGGCAGGCCCATCCGAACAGACCTGTTTCCGCTCTGCCTGCCGCTGGCGGGCATGCTCACAACGTCACCGTGGCTGCAGCTGGTTCACATGCGCATAACGTCGCGATCGGGGCTGCAGGTGGGCATACCCACGCCCTGACGGTCGCGGCTACCGGCGGCACGGAAACCCGACCGAAGAACATGGCCCTTCTTTTCTGCATTAAGTATTGAGATCAAGCATGACTGACAAACTCGTCTATCAAACTGACCATTTGGGCATTTTTATTGGCGCGGTGGCCGCTGAAGAATCGCCCCTGGAACCGGGCGTCTACATGATCCCCGGCGGGTGCGTGGAGATTCCACCGCCAGCGGTCCCTGAACATAAGGCCGCCTGGTGGAATGGTCGGGGCTGGCAACTGGTGGACCACTTCGGCGGTGTGGTTGTGTACAGCATCGAAACCGGAGAGCCCCGCACCCTGGAGGGATTCGAGCCGGTGCCGGCGGGCTACACGATGAAAAAACCCGGGGTGAACCAGATCTGGAAAGACGGTGATTGGGTCGATGATATCGATGCTGTGCTGGCCATACTGCAGGAGCAAACCTTGCAGGCGATCAACGCCGGCTGCAGCGCTCACATCGCCGGCGGCTTCAGCTCCAGCGCCTTGGGTGAGGTTTACCGCTACAGCAGCGCCATCGATGACCAGGTGAACCTGAACGCCCAAGTATTGCTGGGCGTAGATGACGTTTACCCCTGTTACGACGTGGACCAGGTGAAGGCCTTCAGGCCGCACACCATCGCCCAATTGCAGAAAGTCAGTCATGACCTGGTGCGTTTCAGACAGGCCGCGCTGCAGCACGCCGAAACCTTGCGCCAGGCCGTTGCCAAGGCTGTGGCAGAGAAGGACCTGAAAGCCTTGAAACTCATCACCTGGACACCGCCGGCATGACCTGGGCACCGGTGACGATGCGCTGGCCGGAGCAGGCCACGCAATGGATGGACGGCCTGACCGCCGCGAAGAACCTGGCCGGCGGCGAGCTGGCCAGTACCGCCCAGCGCCTGGTCGGGCTGCAGGGCTTGGCCACGACCAGCCCAGGGCCGGTCGGCGGCGCGGCGCAAGGGGCCATTGCAGCCGGTCGTGCTGCGCTCACCGAACAACTGGGCCAGGCCCCTGCGTGTCTGGTGGTGACTCCATTTCAAAGCGGCATCGGTCAGGGCAAGGGCTACCAGCGTTTCCTGTCGGCGCCGAACGTCCTGGAGCACCTGGGCAAGAAACTGGAAGACGTCACCGACGACGGCCGCCCGGCCGGGTCGCTGTATGCGCTATCGATCCTTTTCCTGGGCACGCGCCTGGAGCAGTTGGCCAGCGGCTTGTCACGGTTCAATGCCTTGTTGCCGATCCCTGACCTGGTGCGCACCGAGCGCCGTGCGCAACACCTAGCGAAGCTGGAAAGCGAGAAATGGGAGATCCCCAACCCCGGCCCGCTCCCGCGCTGGCAGGCGCTGCCCCTGGAGCGTTGTACGGTGGTCAAGGCCGCCAAGCAGTCCATGGCGGGCCAGTTGGCCGTCCTGGAGGGCTATGCCGCCGACAGTTCTCCGTTGGGCGATCTGGCCGCCCTGGCCGCTCGCAAAGGTGCCCAGCAGCAAAGGCGCGATCAGCAGTTAAACGACCTCAAGAATCTGCTGGCCGGGGGAAACCAGGACATCAGCATTCGGGCGCGATTGATCGGCCCAGGCAATAGCAGCGAACTGCGCCGCCAATTGCTTGCCGGCGACGCTCCAGGGCATGAATGGGTGCAGTGCGCCGGCCTGCTACTGGTGGGCAGCAAAACCGGGTTGAGTTTTGTACAGGAGTTGGTGGGCCTATGACGCTGTTGCTCGACGGGCAAAAAGTTCAGGGGAAAAACCTCAAGGTCACGGCCAACCTGCGTATCGAAAGCGGCGACATGTCGGGACAGACCAGTAACACCGACAAGGCGCACAAGGGCTTCAAGCCCAAGACGCTCACCGTCTCGCTGATGATTCCGTTTGTCGATCGGGTGCAACTGACCGATCTGATGCGCCTGGCCGAAGCCACGGCCGGCGGTGGTCAGTTGCACCTGTACCGGATCGTCAACGACACCGCCGAGGCCTTCGGCGTGCGCCAGGTGGAGTTTTCCGAAGGCGTCAGCGCCCGGGAGGCCGACAGCCTTAAGGCCTGGCTTGTCCAGTTCACGCTGAGCGAGCGCGAATCCAATCCGGAGAAGGTCGAAAGCCGGCGCGCCAGTAACAAGGTCGACACCCAAGGCGCACCAGGTAACGCGGTAGGCGACGGCGGTGGTGCATCGAGTGACAACCCTGCGCTGAGCGGCTTTGAAAAGGTCCTGGGCCGTGTGGACAAGTGGCTGGGCGGGAGTGAGCAGAATTGAAGCTGCACAAGGTCCTGGCCATCAACGGCGCGCCGATCGCCCTGGTGAAGGAAGACGTCCGGCTGGACGCCACCAGCCCGGGCCGGGCGAACTTCACGGTGCAGTCCAGTGTGCCGCTCAAAGGCTTGGTGACGCTGGATATCGGTTACAACCAAAGCACGCTGCAGCGCCACTTCATCGGCTACATCGAGCGTTGCACCGTCGCCAACGCGGTGGAGCAGATGCTGTTCTGCCGGGAGCTGACCGCCGTGCTGGCCAACCCGCTGCCGATGAATCTGCGCCACGTCGATCTGCGCGCCGTGCTTGCCCAGGTCAGCGAGCAAACCGGCTTACGCTTTCGGGTTCCGGATCGGCCATACGCCGGCGTTAAGGCGCCGTATTTCTACAGCTTGGCCGCCGGTAACCAAGCGATGGGCAGCCTGGCTCGGGTGTTCGGGATCCCCGACTTCACCTGGCACCAACAGGGCAACGGCGAAGTGTTCGTGGGGAGCTGGGCCGACAGCTTTTTCGGCATACGGGCACCGCTACAAATCCCAACGGAGCTGTTCGACGGCTACCAGGGCAACCAAAGTGCGATGGTCGCGGCCCTTCCAGGACTTCGACCAGGTGCAACGATCAACAACGGCGAGCGCGTCACCAGCGTGGCGCTCGCCAATGACCAGATGGCTATCCGATGGAAGACGCAATCCGCCGCAGCGTAGAACGGCAATTCCCTGAACTCACCGGCGGCTACCACTTGCCGCGCTTCGCCCGGGTTATCGCCGTGGCCGACGCGCCGGCGGGTGCCGGGATCTGTGACGACTTCAGGCCGCGCTATGCCGTAGATATCGAAGTCCTGGGCCCGGACGGGGAGCCGGATCCGCTGTTACCTCAGCTCACCGGCGTTCCGCTGCCGTTGCCCACCGGTGGCGAGGAAATGGGGATCTATGCGTTTCCGGAGGAAGGCACCCAGGTGGTGGTGTGCTTCGCCTATGGCTTGCCGAACAAGCCCTACATTCAAACCATCCTCCCGCACGGCCTGAGCATGCCCAAGGTGCCGAAAGGCGATCAGGTTTGGCAGCACAGTGATGCAGCCCAGCAACGCGTGGACGCGGACGGCAACTGGCTACGCCAGACGGATGGCAAGATCCAGGACAAGGCGATCGAGCGGGAAGTCGAAGCCCTGGACAACCGCGAGCAGTTCCAGAGCCACACCAGTACGGTGGACGACCATTCGACCGAGTCCGTGGGTGGTGTGAAAACGATCGAGGCGCTGGGAGCGCTCAAGCTGTTGTCGGGCGGATCTGCGAGCTTGGCAGCGGTCGACGATCTGCACCAGGCTACCGGCCGGGATCTAAACCTGGTTGTGGGCCAGAAGCTCAACGCCACGGTGGGTGGCGATATGCACGAACGGATTGAAGGATTGCGCAAGAGTGTGATCAGTGTAAGTCTGCAATTTCAGGCGCCGAAGAACTGGATAGGATCAGGGCGAGTAAATCTATTTCAGGTGGTCTGCGATACTTTAGATCTGTTGCACCAAATGAATATCCATATTGCTAACCATGTCCATGGTTTGGGACCAATACCTACCACGTCTTCAGTTTTTCTCAATAACTCAGTACATGCAGATGAACTTGCATCTACAACCAAAGAGGTGACTTTGTGAAATGGCTAGGTCAGTTGTCTTAACTTGGCTCCCTTGGTTCTTCTGAGATTTCTATCTGCTCAAGAATTTCTTTAGAAGTGGAGAAAACTTGTTCGTGCGATCTATCTATAATATATGAGTTGTAGAGTTTGACATCATTTATTGTTAGGAAGATGGTGTCGCTTTTCGGTTTGGGCTGTGTGTTTGTCAGCATAATGGCTTTTCTTGGAGATACGGGGTAGTAGACTTCGAACTGTTCAGGCTCCTGAAATAATGTCGAGCCTATAGAGTGGGTGTTTATAACTGGCTGGTCTGCGGTTATAAGAGGGATGGCGCTGTCGTTCAATAAGAGAAGGGGGTAGTAGCTCTTATCGTTAAGCACGCTGTCTGCCACGTTTATCGCGAACATTTGGCGGAGCACGCCCCATGCATTAATTAATCTGGTGTCCCCCGGTACCTTTATTCTTAAAGCAAGCGTTAAGTTTTCTTGGATTTTTTTTGTCCTGAAAAGTTGTAAAAATATAAAAATTAAAAAATTTGTTCTTTCTTTTCTATTATTCCAGAAACTAATATCCTCTGCTCTTATGGACTCAATGAATTGTATTGATTCACTTTCAACTGTGGCGTGGAGGTTTTCCTCCAAGTTGTGAATCATGGTGTCTAGAATTTCATTTAGGTCGTCCGGCATGTCGTCGTGCAAATTAAAAAAAGTCTGTAGCTTGTGAGGTGTTATGTATGTGTCTAGGATTTTATAGTGGATGCTTTTAAGGTGGGTTGGAAAATGTTCAATAAATGTTTTTACAATGTCAATCTCATCTTTGCTTAATTTCTTGACTTGGTAAAAGTAACGGCCTTGAGCGACATCTTTAATGTTCGGTCGGAAAATTTTCCCCTCTCTCCAGCAGTAAATTAATTCGTCTTCAGCCCAAGAGCCTAAATAGAATCGCCACACATAGTGCTGTTTCTTTTTTTTCTTTTCTTCATGCTGCATAGATAATTCAACTAATTGGTTTGGCGAAATAATAATTGCTATCTTAGGTCATTGGACGCTGGAACAGCACCTGAAATTATCACTGTTGTATCACTCTTGAACCGGAATTTAGTATTTACCCTCCCCAGCCCCACCGTAGCTGCGCGCAGGCGCATCCCACCGACATGCTCAATCCCGCTCAAAACAAAGCTAGTTACCGCCATCCCTGCCAGTGTGGCAGCGAGCAGTGGTGGTAGGGGATCGGGATCGGGCGGTATGGCATGGCAAACAAGGCAACATTATCGTGAAGCGTCACTTGCCAACGCGCCAGTGCTGAGGGTTTTTCGGTAGCAGCCCCGGCATCAATTCGGGTCATACACTCGCACCTGTGAGAATCAAATTTTGTATATACGAACAGTTTTCCTGTGGCTCCCATTGTTCGCATGCGGGTGCTACTGGCGGTAACCCTTTTTGTATGGTGAAAAAACCAATGCCACGAAAAAAAATGCTGAAAAAGCACTTATCCCCCTCCCGCCGAGGGGCTTTACGTCAGTTTTTTGTGCAAAGGTCGAGAATGGTGCAACCAAGAGCGCAGCTCAGGCCCGCTGTGGGCTCGCCGGGGTAAATGGCAATCTCACAAAGTGCAAAGCTTTGCGAAGAAATGCAACGTGGTTACAAAACGATGCGGAGTGATCGTGAACAGAGCGGACGGGCAACTTCCCCGGATTCATTGACCGGAAAGAGAAAAGCCTAGGAAAGTAGTCGTTTTACGAAACGAGGCAGATCTATTTTCTCACTGTCCCTGGTCACTTTCGATTGAATGGAAAAACTGCCATAGACCACGAACCATGCGGGTTTCAGCGAGCCAGGAGCATTTCACAACCCGTCACGATCCTGATCGGCTGCTAACCTTTTGATGCGGGCCAAGCCTTGCTTGATATGCCCGGCGTTCTCACCAATCGCCTCTAAGGCGCCTCGCACGTTATCGCCTGCTTCTACTGAGCCTTGTTGCTCGAGGCGGAGCGTGAGTTCCATCACGGCTGCTTCAAGGGCCAGCTGATTTTCATACATCCTTTCAAGCACATCTGAGAGCGAATATTCATGCGCCATGCGAAGACTCCTATCGTGAATCCACAGGCTAGACCCCAACTCCAGGACACGCCTATCTGATGGCTATTTTGGAACCAGGGGCGGGAAAAGGGTAATTTTGGTTAGGAAAGCCCTTAACCGGTCGGTAGCCCGCGTATTCCGTGGGTTTAGCCTATTACCTTAAGGGGTAATATTTGGTAATGGCAAAGGTAATATTCACCGAAGTGCCCGGTTTTGTTGGGGATTGGTGGCGTAAGGAATTACTACGGAAAAAGGTAATGACCTAACCTAAAAATTACTAAATTATTACCTTTCTGAATATCTACCAACCGATTGAATTGTAAGGGCTTTATCTGTTTTCTATGTGCGTATTACCAATATTACCTTTTTCCCATGCCTCAACATAAATTGGTGCAGATGCCGTGCTTGACCCGTCTCGCACCAACCTGGTGCAAAACCCATGGGACTGCCATGGGACTGGCGATGCCGATTTATTACAGCGACAGCACGGCTGCAGCCCTTATAAACCGTACACTTTCATTTTTTTAGTGTCGCAGCGGGTAGTTTCGAATCTCTCCTTCACCGCCACATTCTGCAAACACAGACCCCTGATTTTCCTAGAGAAAGTCGGGGGTTTGTGGTTTCTGGCGTCTGGAAAAGGGCGATATGGGACCTATCTGTTTCAGGTCTCGAACAGCGCCTCTGGCATAGCTTCGAGGATGAAACTACCCTAGGACCTATTGCTACCCGATTGGAAATGGAAAAAATGAAAAGGATTTCATTAGCAGTTGTCGCACTGACACTGTGCATCGCCTGCTCAACCACCGTCCAAGCTGATGCAGCTTCGCTTAACGAGGCTCGTACATTCGTTGCCCAAACCGGGCTGGGCAAGAAGCTCTCCTCCCTTGCGCTGCTGACGGCGAAGAGCACGTCAACCTACGCCACGATCGCCGATAAGCTTGGGAATGCCAGTGCGAACAGTGCGGTATCCGACGAGATCAATGCATTGCTGCCGCAATACCAGCCCAAATGGGATGAGAGCCTTGCCGTGGCCTATGAGAAGTCCTTCTCCGAAGAAGAGTTGTCGTCGCTCGTCGCGCAAGGCCGCGCTTCAATATACGCGTCGCAAGTGAAAGAACGGCAGGTTGGAATCGGTCGCTACATGCAAGCCCATGCCCAGCCGATCCTGGTTGCACTCGTTTCGGACGCGCTTGAGGCGACCTTGTCCAAATACGCTCAGCAATAGGCTGCCAGGCGCAATTCGAATCGCAGTGATGGGTTTCGGTTCGTGGGGCCATGACAGTTTCAATTACGGATTGGCCGCTGCGTTGCCTGGGGTCGGCTATGGTCTTCACTTATTCAGTGCTAAGTGGCCTGGCTGCCCATGACGCAGATGGGGCTTACTCCCAACAACTAAGCCGGGTACAGAGCAAAAGAACTGATGAATGGTCTGTTGAGTGGCCGAAGTTCAACCCACCTGAGGTAGCGCAATGAGCCTGATCGATTGTCCCGAATGTTCTTCGCGTATTTCCGACAAGGCATACGCTTGCCCTCAATGCGGCAACCCCTTTCGCGAGCCGAGTTTTCGCCTGACGGAGAAAAACGTCGGGCAGATTGCCGGGGTGACGGGGGTCTGGCTGACAGCGCCGTGGATTGCACGCATGGTATTCGGCGTGGTGCTGGTGACAGCGGTGGCAGCGGTGTTGATTCTGCGCTGATGCATATTAGGGGCGTCCGGCACTCTTTTGAAAACGGCTCGTTGAATAACGAGCCGTTTTCACAATGACTTGGCGGGCTCCCAGGCTTTGCGCTTCGGCCTGGCTGTAGGCCGTGCGGTAGAGTGCCGGCCATCGGCAGAACCACTCTGGGATGAAGTGCTCAATTGGCTCGTTACCCACCAGTAGCAGGCCATGGGTTGAACCGATGCCCTCGGTAGGGTCACGTATTCAACGCCAACTGCGGCCTGTCCGGATCCAGTTGCGTGCGCCTGAACTGCCCGGGTGGCAGTCCATGGATCTGACGGAAGCGCCGTGAGAAATAAGCCTCGTCAGCGAACCCGCACAACCGCGCCACCTCACCCACGGGACGGGTGCCATTGAGCAGGTAGTTGCGCGCCGCATGCATCCTGCGCTCAAGCACCAGTTCGGTGAAGGTCTTGCCGATTTCCTTGCGCAGCCAGTGGGTCAGGTAGGTCGGCGACAGGTAGGTTGCGGCGGCTACCTTGATCAGATTGAGGTCGGGGTCGGCAATATTCCTGCGCAGGTATTCAGACATCCTGCCCAGTGCATCGCGGCGGCTTATTTCGGCAGCGTTCTCTTCGGCCAATTGCTTGAGCGGCTCGGCATATAAGGCACAGACACTGCCGATCAGTTGCAGCAACAACCCCTTGAGGATCTCCCGGGTGCCGAACTGACGGTTCTTGTCATGGACACGCATCTGCTCGATCAGTCCACAGACTTTGACGAAATCCTCTTGGCCCAGAATGAAATCCAGATGCTCCTGGAAACGGAACGGCGATAACTCGGGAGCCAGCAGAATCGAGACTTCTTCCAGATCCATCGGGTCGCACTGCAGATGGGGCAGCAGGAAGGTCTGGGAAAAGTTGATCACCATGAAATTGCTGTCCGCCGGGTGCGGAATCACATGCACTCGATGGGGCAGGATGAACGCCAGGGTGTTTCGCGGGAACGGACGCTCGACATGACCGATGTGCTGCACGGTGTCGCCGCCGAGGTTGATCTGGATCTGGAAGTACTCGTGGCGATGGGGGCTGGTTTCGGCGCGTCGACCTTTTTTGTCGCGGATGTAGAAGTCCGTCAATTCGCAGCGCTGCTGCATGAAATAGGTGGGGACTTGGCTCGGTGATGACATCTACTTGGATCCTCGACAACGGCTTGGACGTTGTAATTGTGAGGGTGTCATCAGTTTCATTTCAATAAGTCATACGATGACATCTGGCGTGCATGGAGTTTATCGACTCAAAGGAAGACAGCCCTTGTCCAAGAAATGACAGACGCAGCTGATATAAATTATTCTTTTAAAACAAATAGTTAAAGCTATTTTGATAAATCTTACGCGGATTTCTCAGCACTGATTTTTTTGGACAGCCTCATCAATCACCGTTTTTCAGGAAAAAAACGGTCTAACTCCTCAATTGATTTCGCATGGTTGTACGACCACATTGGCGGCCATGCAGCCGCTGCCTTCCCGAGGCCAATCAAGGTGTGCTGCTGGCACGTATTTCGATTCGTCTAACAATAATGAAGGGTTATCCATGTCGAATTCCCACACCTCCCAGACTACCGCGCCGCCGTTGGCAGCCAACGCCCTGGACGCCACCGTGTCTGCACGACTGCCATCGCGCCGGCGTTGGTTCATGCTGTCGCTGCTGTTGATTGCGACGATCATCAACTACATCGATCGGGTGAACATCTCGATTGCGGCGCCTTTCATGGCCAAGGACCTGGGCCTGGACAAGATCGAAATGGGCCTGATCTTTTCCGCTTTCGCCTGGACTTATGCCATCGCATTGGTGCCCGCCGGCTTCATCGCTGATCGGTTCGGCTCGCGGTTCACTTACGGGGTGTCACTGATCAGTTGGTCGACGGTCACCGTCTGCCAGGGTCTTGCCACGGGGTTCGCGTCGCTGTTTGGCCTGCGCCTGGCCGTCGGGGCGATGGAAGCACCGGCGTTTCCTGCCAATAGTCGAGCGGTCACGGTGTGGTTCCCGGCGCGGGAGCGGGGTGTGGCGAGCAGCATCTACGTCTGCGGCCAGTACCTGGGCACGGCGTTGTTTACCGGCGCACTGCTATGGCTGGCTACCACCTATGACTGGCGACATGTGTTTTACAGCACTGGTGCACTGGGGATTGTGTTCGGTGTGCTCTGGCTGTACCTGTACCGCGATCCGATGAACTGCAAGAAAGTCAGCAAGCAAGAGCTCAAGTACATCGAAGCCGGGGGAGGGCTGGTCAAGAGCAGCCAGGAGCGTACCCGTTTCAACTGGCGGCAGATCGCCGAGTTGTTCAGCTATCGGCAGGTCTGGGCGATTTGCATCGGTAAGTTCGCCAGCACGTCGGCGCTGTACTTCTTCCTCACCTGGTTCCCGACCTACCTGATCGAAGAGCGTCAACTGACCATGATCAAGGCCGGGATCTTTGCCGTGCTGCCGTTCGTGGGGGCAACGGTGGGCATTCTGCTGGCGGGGATCATTTCCGATCTGCTGATCCGCCGCGGCTATTCGCTGTCCTTTGCGCGTAAATTGCCGCTGGTGGTGGGCTCGATGCTGGGCATGTCCATCGTCTTGGTAAACTTCACCGACTCGAACGTCATCTGCATTGCCATCCTGACCATCGCTTTCTTTGCCCAGGGTATTGCTTCGTCCTCGTGGGCCGCGGTGTCGGAAGTAGCGCCCAAGGAACTCATCGGGCTCACCGGTGGGATCACCAGTCTGGCCGCCAACATCGGCGGCATCGTCACCCCCATCGTGATCGGCGCGATTGTCCAAAAGACCGGCTCGTTTGCCTTGGCCTTCTGGTTCATTGGCGGCGTGGCATTGATGGGCACTTTGTCCTACTCGTTTCTGCTTGGGCGCCTGTATCGCATAGAACTCAAGACCCGAGCCTGAACCCCTTTTTTCTCCAAGACGAGGCGGCTTTTGTCCAACTTTGCCAAGGATTGCCGCCGTACGCTGACGCTTCTATCAGGACTTTCATCAGGATGAACATGACCGAGTATGTCTTTACTCCGGACCTGCCAGTGACTCTGCCGGTTGTCGGTACCCAACAGCGTTTTCCCGTCGGCCGGGTGTTTTGCGTCGGTCGCAATTACCCATGGCCCGATGCTCAGGGGCAGAACCGCCAGCCGCCGGTGTTTTTCATGAAGCCTGCCAGTTGTGTGATGGATGCGGTCGGTGAAGTGCCGTTTCCGTCGGTGACTGAAGAGTTTGTTCATGAAATCGAGTTGGTCGTGGCCATCGGTGAAGGCGGTGCGAATATCCCCGAAAGCCAAGCGCTGGCTTATGTGTGGGGCTACGCCGCAGGGCTTGACCTGACGCGCCGTGATATCCAGCGGCTGGCCAAACGCAACGGTTTGCCATGGGAAGGCGCCAAGGTGTTCGACGGTGCCGCGCCGATGACCGCTATCGTGCCGGTTGCGAAGGCCGGTCATCCCGAGGGGGACTTGTGGTTGAACGTGAACGGCCAGGAGCGCCAGCGCGACAGCCTCGACAGCCAGATCTGGTCGGTCAGTGAAGTGATCAGCCGAATCTCGCAATCGGTGGCGCTCAGGGCGGGGGATCTGATCATGACCGGCAGCCCGGCAGGCGTCGACGAGCTGCGGCCAGGCGACATCATCAACGCCGGCATCGACGGCATCGGCCAACTGGAAATGCGTGTCGGCCAGCGGCCTTGAATGCGGCATTTGCCCTACAGATTCTGCGAAAGGAAACAACAGTATGTCCAACCCATTGAAAGTGGCCCTGGTCACCGGTGCCGGCAGCGGCATCGGCCGCGCCGTGGCCCTGGGCCTGATGGAAGACGGGTACACGTTGGTATTGGCCGGACGCCGTCCCGAACCTTTGCAGGCATTGGTTGAGCTGGCCGCCAGTGAGGGGCGGGACGCGCTGGCGGTGCCCACTGATGTGCGCGATCCGGCCAGTGTCGATGCGCTGTTTGCAACCATCACCGTGACGTTCGGACGCCTGGACGTGATGTTCAACAACGCTGGGGTCAATGCGCCCGCCGTGCCGCTGGATGAGTTGACGTTCGAGCAATGGCGCAACGTGATCGACACTAACCTCAACGGAGTTTTCCTTTGTGCCCGCGGGGCCTTCGGGCTGATGCGCCGGCAACAGCCGCAGGGCGGGCGCATCATCAATAATGGTTCGATTTCCGCCCATACCCCGCGGCCGTTCAGCAGCGCCTACACCGCCAGCAAACACGCAGTGCTGGGGCTGACCAAATCCCTGGCCCTGGACGGCCGGGCATTCAACATCGCCTGCAGCCAGATCGACATCGGCAATGCCCTGACGGAGATGTCGGTGCGCATGACCAAGGGGGTGCGCCAGGCCAACGGCAGCATCGCGGTAGAGCCGATGGTGGACGTCAAGCATGTAGCCGACGCGGTGCGCTACATCGCGAGCCTGCCGCTGTCGGCCAACGTCCTGAACATGACCGTCATGGCCACAGCCATGCCTTTTGCCGGTCGCGGTTGAGCCTGAACACAGACATCCGCAAGCCGTAAGCGGCCAGCAATACGTTTGAATCGATCTACTCTTTCGCTCCATGAGGTCCACATGAAACCAGAAGTCCTGCAACTCAGTCCGATCCTGATTCCTGAAATCAACACCCGGCTCAATGAGTTGTTTACTGTCAGGCGCTATTTCGAACAGGCCGACAAATCGGCCTATCTGCTGGAACACGGCGCTCACATTCGCGGTGTGATCACTGGCGGGCATACCGGCATCAGCCAGGCGCTCATGGCGCAGTTGCCCAAGCTGGAGGTGGTGGCGGTCAACGGCGTCGGCACCGATGCGGTGGACCTGGCCTATGCTCGGGATCGCGGGATCCGTGTAACCGCCACCATTGGTGCGCTGACCGAAGACGTTGCCGATCTGGCCGTCGGCCTGTTGATTGCCGTGTGCCGTGGCCTGTGCACCGGTGATCGCTACGTGCGCTCGGGCCAATGGCCCCACAGCGCGACGCCGTTGTCACCGTTGCCGCTGGCCCGCCAGGTGTTCGGCATGCGCATTGGTATCGTCGGCATGGGACGCGTCGGCCGGGCCGTGGCAACGCGACTTGCGGCGTTCGGCTGCACGATCAGCTACACCGACCTGCACCCCATGAGCGATGTGACGCACACTTTCATTGCCGATCTCAAGGAGCTGGCCAGCGCCAGTGATGCCCTGATACTCGCGGCCGCCGCCGATCAGGCCGAAGCCATCATCGATGCCCATGTGCTGCATGCCCTGGGCAAGGGCGGTTACCTGATCAACGTGGCCCGGGGCAAGCTGGTCAACGAAGCCGATCTGGTGGCGGCGCTGGCCGCTGGTGACATTGCGGGGGCGGGGCTGGATGTGTTCGTCGATGAACCGAATGTTCCCGACACCTTGTTTGGCAACGAGCAGGTGGTCCTGCAACCGCACCGCGCCAGCGCAACCCTGCAGACCCGCACGCGAATGGGGGAAATGGTGGTGGCGAGCCTGATGGACAGTTTTGTCGGGAAAGTGCCGCACGGGTGTGTGACGGGGTGACGCTGCCACGCAGATGTTGAATGTACCGCCGCCATCGCGGGCAAGCCCGGCTCCCACAGGGTTTGGTGGCGTATGCAGATGCTGCGGACACCCCGGCTCCCACAGGTCTGCTGGTGTCCGCAAAGGCCTCGTACCCCTAAATCCAATGTGGGAGCGAGCCTGCTCGCGATAGCGGTGGGTCAGTTTCAGAAGTGTGGGGGTGCTGTCCCACCCTCACGATTGAAATTGATCGACCAACCACCCCTTCAAGCGCACGCAAGCAGGATCCTCTTTCTTGTCCTCATTGATCATCAGGTACTGGATCGACTCCCTGAGCGACAACTCCTCCGCGACCGGCCTAACCAGACGACCTTGTTGCACGAGATGCCTGACCAGATGATCCCAGCCCAGCGCGACGCCTTGATCATCCAGGGTCATTTGCAGGAGGAGGCTGTAGTCGTTGCTGCTGAAGTAATGCGGGCTGTCCGATACGGGCAGTTGCAAATCGTGGGACTGATAGGCGAACCATACATTCCAGTCGATCTGTTCCGACTGTTGGGAACGACCATAGGGATTCAGGTCCAGCAGGGTGCTGTTACGCACGCCTTCCAATGTGCGCAGTTCAGGATGCGTCTCCAGATAGCGTGGTGTGCACACCGGATAGATAACTTCGTGAAACAGCGCCTGACGCAAGTAGCCGGGGTAGTGCTCGCTGCTTTTGGCGATGAAGATATCCGGATTGATGCCGGGCTCCATGGTCAGGAAGTGCTGGGTGGTGATGACGTTCAAGTCAATGTCGGGATTGGCGCTGAAAAAGTCCTTCAGCTTATGGGATAGCCAAAGGGTCGACATGGCGGGCGTACAGCACAGGGTGAGAATGTGTTTTTCGCTTTTTTTCCGGCGGATTCTTTCCGTGGCCTGGAAAATGTTGAGCAACGACAGCTGCGCGGCATCGAATAGCGCGGCTCCCGACGGCGTCAGCTTGAGTTCTCTTCCCGTGCGAATAAGCAACTCTGTGCCCAGGTACGTTTCCAGATCGCGAATCTGGCGGCTGATCGCCGCCTGAGTGACGCATAACGCCTCGGCCGCCCGGGTAAAGTTGCGATACCTGGCTGCTGCGACAAAGGATCTCATGGCCTTGAACGAGGGCATTTTCATCAGCGCCTGATCAGGCGGGGCGTTTCGTGCCATAACAAAAACTACCTGTTTAGCCGGAAAAAAAGTTGATTCAGCCCGGCGATCATCGATGCCTACACTCTACCGCACGATGCCCTGAGCAACGTTAGCGCGAGCACAACGAACAAGGAAAACAAATGCCCTGCCAAAGTGGAAAAGAAGCTTTCATGCAAGGTATTCGTGCGCTCCTTCCATTGACGCCGGGTGTCGTCCCGTTTGGGCTGGTGACGGGGGTCATGGCCATTGAAATGGGCTTGTCGCCCGGCATGAGCATGGGCATGACGCTACTGTTCTATTCCGGCTCCGCCCAAATGGTGGCACTCCAGTTGTTGCACAACGGCGTCGTGCCGGTGGCGATCGTGGCCACGGCCTTGGTCATCAATCTGCGTTTCATCATGTACAGCGCTTCCCTGGCGCCGCACCTGCACCACTTGCCCCGTCGCAGGACCTGGCCGATGGCTTACCTGCTTTCGGACCAGGCCTATGCACTGTGCAGCCTGAAGTTTTCATCGGGCGAATTGGGAGCGTTTGCCCATCATTACTATGCCGGTACGGCGGTGGGCATGTGGCTGGCCTGGCAACTCTCGGTGCTGGCCGGGGTGTACTTGGGCGCGAGCATCCCAGACACCTGGTCCTTGAGTTTTGCCATACCACTTTCCTTCCTGGCGTTGCTCATCCCCGGCCTGCGGAGCAAGGCAAGCTGGGGCGCCGCGGCGGTCGGCGGACTGCTTGCCGTACTGGCCGTCAAGCTGCCCTACAACCTGGGGTTGATCACGGCCTCCATCGGCGGAGTTCTGGCCGGGTTGGTGATTGAGAGCATTTCAAACCGTGCAACCGCCGATGGCATCGAAGGAGAGCCATCATGAGTGATCTATCCTTGTGGGGCCTGTTCCTCGCGGCGGGTCTGGGAACCTTCGCCATGCGACTGTCTTTCATCGAGCTCTATGGCCGCTGGCGGATTCCACCCCTGATGCGTCGGGCCTTGATGCACGTGCCGGCGAGCGTCTTGGCGGCCCTGGTTCTGCCTGCGGTGATCTATCCCAACGGGCAAGGGGCATTGGTGTTGGAGAACCCTCAGATACCGGCAGCGATTGTGGCGGCGTGGGTGGCCTGGCGGTGGCGCAGTACGCTGTTGACGTTGGTGGTGGGGATGGTGGCGTTGTGGGGTGTGAAGTTCATCGGGCTTTGACTGCGCGTGGCTATCGGATAGCGGCAACGCCGGGCACTTCCATGTTTATCCGGCGCCAGAACGCTTCGGCAAAGCTGTAGACCGAGAAGGCGATCAACCCCAGGGCTATCAGCATCAAGACCACACTCCCGGCTGGCAGGTTCTGCAGGGCGTCGAGCGCTTCCCTCATCCCTGGTGGATCCATGGCCTGATAGCTCGAACCACTGATCATCAGCAGGAACGCGATTTCGATGAAGACCACACCGCGGGCGATAAGACCGAATCGCGACACTGGACGGACGTAGCGCATCACGTCTTCGTCCGCTTCGAAGTACTTCTCGAACGAAGCCTTCCAACCCTTGATGATATGAGCGAGGCCGGTGCCCAGAGGGACCAGTGCAACGAGATAGATCAATAAATTGGAGTGTTCCCAGGACAGCAGATGGGCCAGCAAGTCCCGGGTTTGTCCACCGCCTGAACCGCTTGAGCTTCTCATGCCGCTGATAAGCAGGCCCAACGCAAAAAAGGCCAGCGCACCGTTGACGGCGCCTCCCGCCAACAAACCTGCACGTATCACCAGCCCCTTGAAGTGTTTGCCATGATGATCGACGTCTTGCGTCGCTTGCAGAATGCGCCAGCCGGCGAAGGCGAGCAGACCCGCTACCACCAAACCGACCAATACGTGCCCGAATGGCTGGCTCAGCAACGCCTCCAGGCTTTTGTGGCTGTCCTTGGGTCGGCTCGAATCCTGGGCCGCCAGCAAAGCGAAAATGCCGATGATCAAGTAGATAACGCCTCGGGCGGCGTAACCGCCCCGAGCGAGTACAACAAGGCCCTTGTGTGCGGACATGGTCTGATTCCAGAAGCGTGATAAGGAGAAGACCTGTCGAGGTGGGAGGCGTTCGATCTAAGTGAAAGGCAGCGTAGCGGCGGCATGGGAGGACGGCTGCGCAAGCCCGTTGCAGCGCCTGGAGGTTCAGTCGTCTTTCAATGAAGCAGTTCGACAGTCATCGGCGTAACACCAATAACCCCGCACCCAGAATCAGCGACATTCCACCCCAGGTCAGCCCGTCCGGCACTTCGTCAAACAGCCAATATCCCCAGAAACAGGCAAAGACCAGGTAGGCGTAGTCAAAAGTGCCGATCAGTGCGGCCGGTGCGATTTGATAGGCCCTGGCCGTCGCGGTATTGATAGCAATCAGGGCGATGGCATACCCGCAGACAAAGACCAGCCCTTGCCAGCCGAGTGGTTGCCAGGCCGATAGCAGGAAAGGGGCCCGGTTGGCGAGGGTTCCGTTATCGAGAAATGAGGTGATGCCGCCGAGGCTGGCGGCAATCAGGAATGCCACGTTCAGTCCCAGCGCCAACACCAGAGGATGTTCGTTGCGACAGTGACGGCGCGTCATCACCATGGCGATCGCATAGAATACGGCGCCAATGACGGGGAGGAGGGCGGCAAGGTTGAAGGCCTCCGCTCCAGGACGCAGCACCAGGGTGACGCCCGCAAAACCTGTCCCGATGGCGATCCAACCAAGAAGGGAGAGCTTCTCTCCACCATAAAAAGTCGAAAAAAGTGCAATGAACAAGGGCGTGGTGTAGATGGCTACAGCGGCTACGGACAGCGGAATGAGCGGCAGGGCTGAGTAGTAGGTCACCCACATCAGCAACAGCGAGATACTTCTGGCCGCCACCCAGCCCACCGAAGTGACCCGCAGTTGCCCGGATTTGAGCCCAAGCAGCAGCCAGCCACCCAGCAGTGGCACCGTCAGACAGGACACCAGCAGGAACAACTGCCACAGCGCCAATCGATTGCTGAAATATTTCACCGATGCATCGGCCAGCGACAGCAGCAGGACCGCGCCGACGATCAGTGCGATCCCTTGATAAACCCGATCATATCTTGCCGCGACGCTGGCCATGTTTTCGCCTCCGTGGCCGTTCCTGATCCAGCCCTGTCTGTAAGGGATCGATGCTCAAGGCCCGAAGCGCCTTGTCGGTTCTGGAACGCCATCCTCCAATCGGCTGATCTACAATGGCCTCTCTTCAGCAGAGGTCGGCCCTTCGTGGATGTGTTTTTCCTGATCTACAAGCAGTTGGTCGAGTGGGTCATCACCCCCATCACCGGACAGTTCTACAGCATTTTCAGCTTCAGCGGCCGTCTCGGGGTCTTGTTTCTCTGCGCGTCCTATGGCGTGGCCTATGGCCTGTTCCGCTTCAGAAAACAACGCGGCCTGACCGTAGCCCGTTCGTTCTGGCAGTTCATCGGTGGCAGTCGAGTGTATTTTCATCACTCTGCCTGGCTGGATTGCCGCTACTACCTGCTGCGCACAACGCTCAAGATCGCGCTCATGTTGCCTATCGTGCATCTGGTCGATCCTTACATCTTGCGGTCCGGGGACTACCTGGCATTTTTCAACAACCTCTGGGGCGCGCGGCCACGTTCGGAAGAGGCGCTTTTGCTGGCCTTGCTCTATGGGCTGGGGGTGTTCCTGGTAAAGGATTTCGTCCACTACTGGACGCACCGGGCGTTTCATTCGCGCTGGCTGTGGGCGTTTCACAAGGTTCATCATTCGGCGTCGGTGCTGGTGCCGGCGACGGCGAGCCGGATTCATTTTGTGGAGCGGATCGCCGGAAACCTCGGCATTACCGCCTGCCTTGGCCTCTATGCCGGGGTCTTCTGGTACCTGAGCGGCGGCGAGATCAGCCACTACACGCTATTCGGCATGACCTACCTGGTGTTTATCTTCAACAGCCTGGCGGCCAATCTGCGTCATACCCACGTCTGGCTGTCATTCGGCCCGGTGCTCGAGCATGTGCTGAACAGTCCCGCCCAGCATCAGATCCACCATAGCGATGCCCCTCGTCATTTCAACCGTAACTTCGGCACCAACCTGTCGCTCTGGGACTGGATGTTCGGCACGCTCTATGTCACCGGCGCCCGGCCCGAGGCCCTGCGCTTTGGTACGGGGGAGCAGAACGAGCAGCGGTACCGGACGGTGTATAGCCTGATTGTCACGCCTTTTGTCGACATCGCCGGCAAGCTGCTGATGAAACGCTCCCGAGGAGGCACGAGGGAGACGCCGTATTCATAGTGTCTGGCGCTGCAGTGTCAGCGGATACAAGAAAACAAGAAACCTCCTACTTCCCATACAGAAACGTCCAAAACCAAGAAGAGTTATCGTGCAATCTCAACGTTTAAGGCCTTGAAATGAGGTCGCATCCTTGGGGAGGTTGGGGATGGAATCGCGTGTAGTGAAGCTTGAGACCCATGTCGAATATATCCGGCATGAACTGAACGGAATGGGCGTGGACCTGCGGGAGCATCGCACTGAAACCAGGCTGACTCCCGGGTTCTGTTCGCGGCCTTGATCGTGGCCTCACTGGGACTGGCCGGGATGATGGCCAAGGGGTTTGGCTGGTTATAAATGAAAGCCCCTGATTCAAGCCGAGTCGGGGGCTTCGGTTTCCAGCATGTCCACGCCTTACAGTACCGACCCGGCGGGTGCTGCATCCAGACGTCGTGCAATCACATCCATCACATCACAGCCATCGCGCAGGGATATACAGCAAAGCTGCGCCAGATCCTGAAGTGTCGTGGGATCGATAGGGCGTTCGTCACGCATCGCGATATTTTCCAGGAACTGGGTGACGGCTCGGATTCGGTAGCCCGCTGCGTCAAGGAGTACGTGGAGCGGGGCGGTGGTGTCGACGTATAAGGGTTGGTCGTCGGCGTTGCTGGTAAGGCTCATGTAGCGGTTCATAGGTAAGCTCCACTGGTAAGTTTCGCCACCAATCGTCGCCAAACGAATGGGTGGCAACTGTACGCAGGTTGGCGAACCGGAGTGGAAGCCGGCAGACCCGAAGGTCTCCCGCGTACAGCTGCCATAACGACAACTCTACAGATGCAAGAGCGCCTGCAACAAGCAAGCGCTTTCGCATCCCACTACGGGTCGCCAAACCCGGTCGCCATCTGGACGACGCCAAAACTATAGTCGCCACGGCAAAAATGACACAAGGGGTTGATTAGGCAGACGATTCCCAATGTTATGTAGGAGGTTGCCATGGCGTATGCGAAGCTTTTTGTTGGCCGTTCACGGTGCGCCAACTCGATTATCCCAAGATATGTAGGACATCACCGTAGGCCTATCAGCCATCTCTGCCACGCCCCCACGATTTAATCCGTTTTGTCCTTCAGAATCCGTCGCACATTCCCACACTCAACGGGATAATACGCACCGGTCTGAAGCCGGAGCGCTTCGTACCTCGACTGAATGGGCGGCAGAAGGATCTAACGCAATGACAGACTGGCTGCAAAGCTATGGGGAAATGGCCGAACGGGTGCGGCGCCATGATTGGGCGAGTACGCCCCTTGGGTTGCCGGCGCAGTGGCCCGATGTACTCAAGACCACCGTGGCCCTCAGCCTCGCCTCCCACTTTCCCCAAGCCATTGTGTGGGGGCCGGACCTGATCATGTTGTACAACGATGCTTTCGTGCCCATTCTCGGTAATAAGCCCGATGCACTGGGGCGGCGGTTCGATGAAGTCTGGCGGGAAGCCTGGAGCGAGATCGGGCCGATCGTGCAGGCTGCCTTCGATGGGCAGGCGACCTATATCGAGAATTTCCCCCTCGTCATCGAACGCGGTGAGGGCCCCGAGCAAGCCTATTTCACGTTCTGCTACAGCCCCATCCGTGACCAGTTCGGCAAGGTCGTGGGCATGCTGGATACCGTTACCGAGACGACCTCGACGGTGTTCATGAACCAGCGCCTGGCTGTGCTGGATGCCATCGGTACTGCTGTGGCCAACGTCACTGATCCGCAGGCCATCATGGCGGCCACTACACGAATTCTGGCGGCGCACTTGAACCTGTCCAATTGCGCCTATGCCGACATGGATGAAGATGAAGATGGCTTCACGATTCGCGGCGACTGGGCCAGGGCGGGTTCGCCCAGTATTGTCGGGCACTATCGGTTAGCGGACTTCGGCCGACTGGCCATCTCTCATCTTCGCGCCGGCAAGGCATTGGTGGTCAACGACAACCTGGCGGAGCTGGCGCCGCAGGAGGCGGCGACGTTCCAGCTCCTTGGGATCGCGGCGACCATTTGCGTGCCGCTGATCAAGGGTGGGCGGTTGACCGCGCTGATGGCGATCCATGACCAAAAGCCCCGTTACTGGTCTGCCTACGATCTGGCGCTGCTCAAGGAAGTCACCGAGCGATCCTGGGCCCATATCGAGCGTGCCCGTGCGGACGCCGCCGTGCGTGAAGGCCTGGCGGCCCTGGCCGAGTTGAATGCAACGCTTGAGCAGCGGGTCGAGGAACGCAGCATGCGCTTGAAACAGACGGAAGCTGCGCTGCGTCAGTCGCAAAAACTCGAGGCGATCGGCCAGCTCACCGGCGGTGTGGCCCATGATTTCAACAACCTGCTGACGATCATCCGGTCCTCCGTCGACTTTCTGCGCATGCCCGATTTACCCAATGAGCGCCGCCAGCGCTACATGACGGCGGTGTCCGAAACGGTGGACCGTGCCGCCAAGCTGACCAGTCAGCTACTGGCATTTGCCCGGCGCCAGCCGTTGAAACCGGAAGTCATCAATGTCGGCAAGCAGGTGCAGAGTCTGGGAGACATGCTGGAAACCATTACGGGGGCGCGGATGCAGGTCAAGGTCGAGTTGTGCGACCGCCCTTGTTTCATACGTGCGGACCTGAGCCAGTTTGAAACGGCCCTGATCAACATGGCCTTGAATGCCCGGGATGCCATGAATTGCCAGGGCACATTGTGGCTTCGACTCAGCTGCGGCGAAGGCATGCCGCCGATTCGTGGCCATGCGGGCTCCGGCCAGCCCTTTGTCGCGGTAACCCTGGCGGACACCGGTACCGGCATTGCCGCGCAAGACCTCGAACACATTTTCGAACCCTTCTTCACCACCAAAGAGGTGGGCAAGGGCACGGGGCTGGGGTTGTCCCAGGTGTTCGGTTTTGCCAAACAGTCCGGCGGCAATGTCGACGTTTCGACCGTTGTCGGGGAGGGCACCGCGTTTACCTTGTACCTGCCGGAAGTCGAAGCCGAAAAGCGGCATGAACCTACCAGAGAAGAAACCACGCACCTGATACTGGAAAAGGGCAGGCGCCGAGTGTTGATCGTGGAAGACAACCTGGAGGTAGGGCGTTTTGCCAACCAGATCCTGCAGGATCTGGGGTACGAAACCGCCTGGGCGACCAACGCCGAGGACGCGCTGGAAATGGCCGGTCCGGACGCTGCTGCATTCGATGCGATATTTTCCGATGTGGTCATGCCAGGCATCGGTGGCATCGCGCTGGCCCGGGAGCTGCGTCAGCGCCGCAAGGACTTGCCGGTGGTCCTTACGTCGGGCTACAGCGAGGAGCTGGCCCATAGCGGTCACGAAGGTTTTGAGTTCTTGTCCAAACCTTACTCTGCTGACCAGGTTTCGCGGATTCTAAGCCGGACGATGCGCGCCGCCGATTGAGTGTTTCCCTTTTGAAACAGTGGTTTCCATTCGTCGGGCCGCGCTTGCGTGGTCGTGCGGTCTGTTGATGACCGACTAGTCTCAAGGCCGAGAAGGTCGATATTGTTCAGGTAATCGGTTGATGCCGGTATCGATCTCGATGAAAAGGGGAATGGCGATGGGAGCAACGTACAGCGAGGAAAGCGAAGCCACCTATCCGATCAATGAAGGGCTGCAGTGTGGTCAATCGGCGTATCGCTCGGATTTTGGCGACGAACCGATCAAGTCCATCCGGACGAAGGTTGCAAAGGTGCAGCGAGGGGAAAAGGCCAAGTTCCTGCCCAGGGTACCTGCCCGCAAATAGTTCGGCACAGCCCCGCCACTGAAGACACATACTGTTCATTCAAATTGGATGAGCCTGTGGCGAGGGAGCCTCTCCTGTTTGGGGCCTGGCACTCACAAGACGCTCCGCTATGCAGCCTGGCTGGGGCGAGTTCCCCCTCGCTTCAGACTATTCTTGTCTGCGATGCAGATACGTTTACTTTTTTTCCTACGAGCGATGTCTTTCACGTTTCTTTCACACTCAGGAACGTAGGCTTAGCTCATCCGTTAGAAAGCAGTACCTGCCCGTTTCCCCAGCGGGCTTTTTTTTGCCTGTCATAAAACTCCCCTTGCGTTCGTTGTCCAAGCAGCATGGTTGATGCCGTTTGGCGTAGACTCGCGCCCGCGCGCACCGGCCATCTCTCCCGATGCGGCATTCTTGAGGTTTTTATCATGCGTTTGACTTTGTCCACCCTGGTGCTTGGGTTGGTGGTTGCCCAAGGTGTGATGGCGGCTGGCGATGGTACCGCTGCAATCGGCGGTGGCCTGGGCGGTGTATTGGGTAATGTGGTCGGCCAACAGATGGGCGGCAGCACAGGCGCTGCGATTGGTGCCGGTGTCGGCGGCGCAGCTGGCAGTGCGGTGGGGGCTCGCAAGGGCAGTCGTACGGAAGCAGCCATTGGTGGCGGCCTGGGTTCGGCCGGTGGTTCGATTGTCGGTAATCGCCTGGGCGGTTCCGCCGGTTCGACCATCGGCGCGGGGATCGGTGGCGCGGCGGGTGGTGCGTTGGGCAGCAACCTGTCCAATGACAACGATGGTCATTCCGGCAAGAAGCACAAGCATAAGAGAAAGCATCGTTGAATCGATGTCTGACTGAGGAAGCCCGGCCTTGTGCCTGAGGCCAGTCAGTTAAGGATCAAACGGTGCAAACCTTGTGGGAGCAAAGCTTGCTCGCGATAGCGGCAGGTCGGTCAACGTTGCTGCTGACTGACTTACCGCTATCGCGTGCAAGTTTTGCTCCCACGGTTTTTGGGCCTTGTGCCGATTTTTTCCTTTCTTGGTATTTGTCGGAACGTTTACTGTCCCTCCGCCTCGAATTGATACATCCATTTGCAATGCGAGGTGTGCCATGACGCCGGAAACCGAAGGCAAGGAAGAAAAAGGCTCGTCGGGTCTGCCTTCCCTCAATGATCCGGGCAATGAAGACCCCGGTTCGCTGATGGATGATGCTCTGGTTCCCTTGATCGAGACCGAAGACGAAACCCCGGAATACCCGCTGCCCTCGCCAACCAATTCCCTGGACCGCGACCAGCGGCCGCCGGATGACGATAGCGGCGCAGAGCCGCTGTCCAGCGAGGACGATGATGTCGAGGCGGGCCCGGATGATCCGGATATCGCCGGTGACGATGCCTCCGGCAAGCCGAGCTGACGGCCCGGGCCGCCTGTCGATTTCCTGGCACCATCTGCACGCCCAGGTTGCCACATCAGGTAGGTACTTCGAAAAGGAGACTCACCATGATGAAGTCAAACATGACGGCACTGACCCTTGCCGGAATTCTTTCAGTCAGTTCATTGGTAGCTGTCGCCCAGTCTTCGGGCGGCAGCCCTCCCGTAGATAAAGGCGGCATGCCACCCTCCACACAGATGGATGCCGGCGGCACCTCCGACACCAACGGCAACGCGCTACCGCCTGGTTCCGTGAGCGGCGGTAACGGTGGCGACGCCAACGGCAGCAGCACGAACCCCGGCACCGGAAGCGGCTCCACCAGCGGTAGCAGCACCATGGGCGGCGATTCCTCCAGTAGCGGAACCGGTTCCGGTAGCAGCGGCAGTGGCAGTGGCTCGGGCGGTTCCAGCAGCTCAAGCCAATGACCACGTCCTGATGGAACCCGGTAGGAGCTGTCGAGCATAGCGAGGCTGCGATCTTTTCCCTATGTTCACAAGTTTTGGGAAGATCAGGATCAAAAGATCGCAGCCTCGCTATGCTCGACAGCTCTTACGGGATGTTCGTACGATTTCCCGTTGCCTCTTCCTGGCCCCTCTCGCTATTCTGCTGAATCCTTTAAGGTGAACACGTTGCTCGGTCGCACCTGAGCCATCCCTGGAATGTTGTGTTGATAACGGATCAGATGCGATGAATGCACCGCTGAAAGAGTTTGGCCCGATCAAAGCCGTGATTTTCGACATGGATGGGCTGCTGCTGGACACCGAGGGCATCTATACCGAGGTCACTTCCATCATCGCCGAGCGCTACGGGCGCACGTTCGACTGGAGCGTCAAGCAGAACATCATCGGTCGGGGTGCCGGGGATCTGGCACGCTATGTGGTCCAGGCGCTGGAGCTACCGATCACTGCGGAGGAGTTCCTGGTGATCCGCGAGCCGCTGATGCGCGAGCGTTTCCCCCATGCCCTGGCGATGCCGGGCGCCGAGGAGTTGGTGCGGCATCTCAAGGCCAGTGGCGTGCCCATCGCGGTAGGTACCAGCTCATCACGCCATACCTTCGCCTTGAAAACCACCCTGCACCGGGACTGGTTCGCGCTGTTCGACTTCATCGTCACGGCAGACGATCCGGAAGTGGGGGCGGCCAAACCTGCACCGGATATCTTTCTCGTAGCGGCCCGTCGACTGGGCGTTGATCCTCTTGATTGCCTTGTGTTCGAGGATTCTCCGTTCGGCGTCACGGCCGCGAAGGCGGCGGGCATGACGGCCATCGCCATCCCGGATCCGGCCATGGCCGATGAAAAATATGCCCACGCCGACGGGATCATCCGTTCGCTGAAAATGTTCCAGCCGGGGCTCTGTGGCCTGCCGGAGCTGGAGCGGGTCTGAAGACCGGCTGTGACGCAACGAAACGCCGGTCAGGGTTGAAGCCCTGACCGGCGTTTTTCATGCCCGGATCAAGCCCCGAAACCACCGTCGATGGTCAGGCTGGCGCCGGTAATATAGGCCGCTTCCGGGCCTGCCAGGTAGGCGACGAAGCTGGCGATTTCGTCGACCTTGCCGTAACGCCCGACGGCCATCAGTGAAGTCAGGCTGGACGCGAAGTCGCCGTCGGCCGGGTTCATGTCTGTGTCGACCGGGCCAGGCTGTACGTTGTTGACTGTGATGCCCCGAGGACCCAGGTCACGGGCCAGGCCTTTGGTCAGGCCCACCAGTGCGGATTTGCTCATGGCGTAAGGGGCTCCGCCGGCAAAGGGCATGCGGTCGGCGTTGGTACTGCCGATGTTGATCACCCGACCGCCTTCGGTCATGTGGCGCGCGGCAGCCTGGGTGGCGATGAACACACTGCGTACGTTGACGGCCAGAGTCTGGTCGAAGTCCTCAAGCTTGAACTCGTCCAGCGGTGCCATCGCCAGGACGCCAGCGTTGTTGACCAGGATGTCCAGCCCGCCGAACGCCTTGGCAGTCGCTTCGACGGCGTTGCGGATGGCATCGGCGTCGGCGCTGTCGGCTTTGATCGCCAGGGCTTTGCCGCCCGTTGCCGTGATGCTGTTCTGCAGTTCTTCAGCCTTGGCGGCTGAGCTGACATAAGTGAAGGCCACTGCGGCGCCTTCTGCGGCCAAACGCTTGACGATGGCGGCGCCGATGCCGCGGGAACCGCCCTGGATCAAGGCGATTTTACCGTTCAATGTGTGAGTGCTCATGATGTTCTCCAAAATGTACCGGGGCGAGATGCCGCGGCGATGGGGTGAGTATCAGGATGCGGCGCCAGCTTGTCTTCATCGGCCAACAGAACGTAAAACGACTTCGCTGCCAATCAATAGCTTACGGCGAGTGAGTCATATGAAAATAAAAAAAAACCGCATTTGATCTTAAAATTGGTACGACTGCAGTCAATTGAAGATAAAAATCTTTATACAGGTCAGCAGCCGACAGGTTGCGATGGCTTGGGCTGATGAGGTCAGTTTATGCTGCAGACTGTCGTTTCTGCTCATGATCGCTACTAATGCCTGACAGAGCCCGCAAAAGGGCATCGCTTTACTACCAGATACGACAGCTATACAGGTGAGCGAATGCCAAGGCGGAGTGTTTTGGAGTTGTATAATTATCGTGCGCTGCGAGCACAGTTTCCCTGTTGCGCCCTAGATAGGCGCTGTAGGAGGCGGCAACAGTTACTTGTATAGTTCAAAAGAAGCGGCTCCAACAGAGCGAATACACGTTGGGGAAAATTGTTTTTCGTGGAAGGATTTTTCTCTAGAGAGGAAACAATTAAGAAACCACAATAAGTTTGTCGAATTTGGGTGGCCTCACAATGAAGGCATAACCCACAGCCATGTAAGTGGCGAACATGGCAGGACCTATTCAGTGGGGCGCGCAAGCAAGTTTTTGTCTGTTTTGGTTGTTGTTTTGTATTCGCTTTCTTTTCCTGTTTGTGAACTTGATTCTAGGTTGCGGATGTCGTGTTTGTCGTAAAGTAGTTGAATATCTCCATTGGAATAGGCTAGTGCGAAAGAGGGTCGAAGCTTTGACAGGTTAATTAGGCGAAAAGCCTCGTCGCGCCCGATTTTTAGTGCTTCAGTTACTTGTCCGATAGACAAGTGTTGCTGCAGGTGTATATTCATGATCTGAATGTGCGCCAGAGAGTAGCATGGGGTTTCATCAATAATGTCTGGTTTAATTAATCCTGTCAGAATGAATCGACGGTTTAAGCGGCGCTTAGTGATGTTTAAGAAGGTGGCCGCTTGATTGGTTGTGAAACCCGTAACCTGGCGTTCGATGGATGTAGGGAGGAAAGGCGTAAATTCTTCGGTTGGTGCTGTGTTCGCCCAGGCTACCTTAAGTGTATTGTCTATATGTCGAGGCGGGGGTAATGCTATTGGGAAGAGTGGAGCTGGTTGGTTTAATGCGTTCTGCAATTTTTTCCAAATAGAATGGATTTTAGATTGTTCATAAACATGAGGTCCTAGTTTGTTGTGGTGTTTGACGACTCCAAGTTGGTTGAGCTGGCGGGTGGTTTGCGTTTTCGTTGTTTTTAGGAGGTAGGAAAGTTTGCTGAGCAATATATAAGTTTTATTGAAATTTTCAATGGAAGTTTTGCTTATTAATATAGTGTGTCCTCTGCCTGTTTTTTCGTTTTTAGGTCGATGCAGGTAGCCTAATTTGGTAAGTTGTAATACGGTAATGCTGTTGCAGTGAAGTAGCGAAGCGGCCTCCTGCATAGTTGAGCAGTCAAGGGCGAATTTTTTAGATTTGGATTCAATATGAAGCATGCGATCGAGCGCGCACCGGATCAGTCTGCAAATAGGAGTTCGACAATGGTAGTAGGGCTTTCCTCTGCCATAGCGATATATTTCAAAATTTTTGGGGTTGAAAATGTTTTGTGACCATTTTCTCCAGCCAGTCACAGAGTATTTAATTTCGCGATGCGTAAATTCTACATCAACGCAGCATGATTCGGTTTCGCAGTTGGAGTTTCTAGGGGCTAGCTCTGTGATGAGATCATTTGCGAGCGTAATTAGCAGTGGGTGAGTTGAACGCCATGGCGAAAGATGCATTAAACGTGTGAATCCTGGGTAATTTGCAAGCTGTACTGTAATCATTTTGGAAGCGTGCTTACGAATTGCATCTATAAGAAAGCATGAATTTTTTTCTTCGTTGGGCTTTCTAGAGATCCAGATGTCCTCACAAATATGTGCGATGTAGGTCATGTGCGAAAGCTTGTGAATGTCAGTATTCGGGCCGAACGTCTGAAGTCGATCTGCTTCCATCATTGTGCCGCTTAGGCTTTTGGAGTTTCGCCTGTCGGATCCGCATTTGCAAAAAAGAAGATTTGCTGTGGTCCAATGTTCGCGCTGATGGCAATCAGGACAATGCGTGACTATGAGTGTTTGATGCAGAGGGCAGACAGGTAAATCCCGGACGTCTTGAAAAATGGTGATCAATTCGTTGCGTAAACACTCGGGGCAGTACGCGAAATGATGTGCAAACTGTGAGCGATATAGGGAGATTTCATCGAGGATCCAGATCGCAGCACCTGTATTTTTTACCGTATAGCTATTTGCCGAAAGCTGTTGCGCGAGATCCGGCGCTGTCATGGTTAACCTACTGAGTAAGGGCGATTGCTCCGTTAATAAATCCAGCGCGTCTCCATGGTAGGGGACATTGAGAAACGAGCACATAGCGGCAACAGTGGAATACCCATTGTGATACGCAGTCCGTATCATCACTCCTTTAGGGCTTTCCCATTGTTGGGGGATGCCCACGTAACATAGAGTGCTCATTTTTGCTGTGCCAAAATCTTATTGGTTTTGGATTTTAATGTGCTATTCAATTGCTTGGGTGTCATGCGGAAGTGATTGGGGGTGCAGCAAAACGCCAGGTCGTCGGCGGCCTCTGCGAAGTCGTTGATCGTTAAGCTATAGTCTCCCCTGAGGAGTGCTATTCGAAAGCTATCGTGCAGCAAATTACTCAGCCGCCTAAAGTTTCCTTCGGTGGCGAGATAGATTGCTTTATAGGGGGTGGGGTCGGTTAAGTGGATATAGTCTGTTAAACACCCTAATCTGATGATTTCCTGTTGTAAGGCGGCAAGCACACCCAGTAGTGTCGGTGTGCCTGACTCCTCAGCCAAAGGCAGCCACTGCAAGCGGGCGCGATATGGAAAGCGGTCACTTAGTTCTTCAACTGTATTTATTGTGGCTTCAGCGGTATCGGTGCCAGAGATCAAAAATGGTATACCGGATTTGTTCAGAAGTAAAATAATCCACTTGCACAATGACGCCTTGGTTTTAGATAACCCTTTTCCAGCTACATGGTGGAAATCGTCAAAAATTACTAGTCTTACCTCCATTGTGATGAGTCTCTCGATGATGAGGGTTTCCAAAACAGTGATGCTTTGATGGTCGCTGACATCCACGCCAAGAATTTTGGCCATCACCATGGACAAGCTTTTTATCGTGGCAGATTCCGGTAGTTCGACATACACACAGGGTTTTATTGTTTTTTCGCAGTCTGCGCGTATAACTTTTTGACTGTAACCCAGTTGCTTCTGAAGCTTTAAGCATAACCTGGTTTTTCCAACGCCAGTAGGACCGATCAACATGGCTGACGAGGGGTCTTTACGGTCGCGCGTAGAGTCGATACTTTTGGTAATGAGCCGCATGGCCTCCTGATAGGCTGGGTACCAAATCGTACAGGCGGCCAACTCTTCCAGTGCTTCATCAATATTGATGCCGGTAGGGGAGGTGCTCATAGGCGGTCCACCTTGAAGATAGGAAGCTCACTGTCTTGTACGGGGCTCTCTTCCTGCACAGCGGTGTTGGTTGGGTTAGCCACATCAGTATCTTTGGAGTCGGTATTTTTACCGAACTGCGCATTATGGCGAAGTTGGCGAGATTCCTCGTACTCTTTGGCCATGCGGCGTCGAAGCAGTAATAACGCGACATCGGCTTCACTGTCGTCAAACTCTCGTCCTGCGGCGAGAAATTGTTTATGCAGCAAATCATGCTCTGTCAGGGTGAGGCCGTTTTGATATTTAGAGTTGGTGGCGTAGGCGCGTACAGGTTTGCGTGGAGTGTCGGGGTGAGCGACCCATATCTCACCTAAATCTAACGGGTTGTAATAGCAAATCGCTAATTGTCCTTTTTTTAGTTTCGATCGGATTTCTTGCAGATCCGGTCCATACCAGCTTAAACATAAAAACTGTACTCGCCCGGCAGCGCTGATCGTTGCTGATTGAACAACTCGGCACAACGCATCCAGATCTTCTGCGGTAAATTTTTCCGGTGGAAGTTGGTTTTTCATTGCCCGCTCCCACGCCACCGCTGGCGGCATGTTTAGGGTGCGGTGTCTCCTTTGATGGTAGATATTCTCTATCCAATCCTCTGCGTGCCGATTCATACTGGCCATGGTAAACGCCGCTTCGCCTTCCGAGTTGTAGTACCGACGTTCGGCAGGACTAGACATAGTGGTACCCGGCTGCTCATGCAACCACAGCTCAAATGTTTCAAAAAAACGCTCTATGCGCGCCCGCGCATTGGCGGTGTAGGGTGGGCCTCGATTAAAAATAATATTCAGTCGATCCAGAAAATACCGAATTGTCGCATTAACAAATTCAGCACCATTGTCGCTGTGCAGGTAGATGGGCTTTCCCCGACGACGTTCTTCGCCAGGCACTGCCTGCAATGCCTTTTTCAATGCGCGAATTGTTTTTTCTGCGCAGGGGTACGTCGTTGACAGTTCCCAGCCGATGACACTTCGCGTTTTGATTTCAAAAATTACGGTCCACCAAAGAATTTTGCCTAACAGATTCCCCTTTTCATCGATGATGGCAATATCGAGAAGATGGTTGTCTATTTCTGCCAGTTCCAACAGTTCATGAGGTTCGTCGCTTAATTCACTTGAGTGGTGGTATTTCTTTACATAATCCGCACCTCGACGGGCTAGATCGCTCGTATATTGACACAGTTTTTTTATTTTTCTCTGGACTGTAGACAGTGAAGGCGTTTTCAGTATTCGGGTGGAATAGCCCTCGCGGAGGCGGTTCATCAGGATGATCTGACCATGAATAAAACTATGAATAGTTTTAGGTCTGGTAGGTGGTGTTATACCTTCATACTCTTGAGCAATAATTTCCCGAATAATAGCTTCGACCTCCGTTTCCAAGCATTTGCCGCGTGGTAAGTAACTCTGTTCTTTCAGTAGGCAGAAGCGATCACAGTTGTGTTTTTTGTAGTGCGTGGTCCATTTATATAAAGAGTTATAGCAGGGCGGTGAGGGGTCGCCCATTTCAAGAGCAACCTGTTTAATCAACTTCTTGGTGGCTTCTACGGGCAGTGCGCCACCTAGTTGCTTGAGCGCGGCTTCGACGTAACGATATTTGCGCTGGGCGGCAATCACCTGCGGGTCTTGTGGGTTGAGAAAAGCTAGCGCGTTGGAGCCCGCACCCGGCGGACGGGCATACTGCACAATAGTTTGATGAGACACCTCGCTCATCATTGCGTCGACGGCCATCGCGCGGGTGTACGGTCTCTCCAGGTCCCTGAGCGTCACCAGCTCCTCATCGACGTGAATGACCGCCATGATTCGGCCATTGACGAGGTATTGGCACCCAACGGTAGGCGCATCTGGTGACTTACTCATCAGGCGGTGTCCAATCCACCATCAGGTCCAACGTCAAACGTTGGGTCAAGTCAGCAGTCAGTCGGCCCTTGAATAGGTTGTAACAGATTGTTCCGGTGTCGGGTGCGGCGCTGTCCTGGACCAGGTCGCCCAGCGTCGTTGGCCACACACGTTGCTGCAAGTAGTGATAGAAATACATCTGCCGTTGCTCGTTGAAAGTATTCGAGCGGCTGTAGAGCGCTTGCAGGGTATGAAACATGGTTGACCCAGTAAGACGTTGTTGGTCGCGGCGTTTAAAGGACCATCCCTCCTGGAAGCACAGCGCATGAAAGCTCTCCAGCTTGGTCAGTCGACTCTGCCGTTGCTTGGTGAAATCGTGCTTGACCTCAGTGAAGTAGCTATCCCCGTGCGTCAGCACGACGAGAAAGTCCGGCGTATAGCGATAGCGTTGCCCCGCATCTATCCAAGTAAAGGTGTGAGGTTGCGTGTAGTACCTTACGACTTGGGGGGCATACTCCAGCCAAATGCAGTACGCAGACTCCAGAACTGAATGGCACTGCATCGAATGGCCATTTTTGCGGGACGGAAAGTCCACGAGAAAATTTTGCCGACGTCGCTGGAAGCAGGACCGCACGGGTCCATCGTCGAGGTTCATTGCCTTGGACGTGATGATCATCGTGCGACCTCCTCTGTGATACTGAGGGTTCAACCACAACGTGGCGGATGCGCATACAACTCGGCACTTTTTAGTGGGGCACTTTGTTCGTTCGTAAGTGGGACCTAAGTACCTCCAGCCATAACGGTCCGGTCATACAGTAATTACCTTCCAAGCCGACGAAGCACTCGATATTTTTTGAGCTTTTTCGGGTTGTCCGAACTGACGAAAGGGGAGTGTTTGGCAGACTTAGTGGCCTTCTCTTTTGGTCACGGGTTGAGAGTTCGACGTCAGAAGGGACTACTGAGGTCGATGAGGTGCACCGCCATGCTTATGAGCGAAGGAACGCGGTCCTTTCAGCCCATATGATCCAGCACTCGACAACTGATTCGTTGGGGGTGAAGTCTGCCCGTTCCGCGGATAGTTGTTGATGCCGGCGCGATCTCGGCCAGGCCGGCCACTGGGATGATTCGCCAAGGCTTCTACCTTGCCAATTACCCATTCGTACACCACATACCTAGTGCAAATGTGTACCCCGAGTACAAGCCGTGTCTGTGTATCGGACAGTATTACGATTTGCATAAGCCCATCCAAAGGTTTGTCGACATGAATGTCGGGTGCCCATTTCGACAGCGATTCGACGCTGACCTTCATCCCGAGGGCGCCCAGCAGGTAGCTGATCCAGCGGTGTCCGAGATCACAAGAAAAATCCCCCGCGAAGACGAAACTATCCCGACGAAACAAATTTAGGTTGGGGGGCGTGCTGGCCTGTTGAGGGGGATAGGGGCAGTGATGGAGGTTGGCCAGCGACAGCGTTGTTCGTAAAGGAAAGGCGTGGTGCCGAAGTGCTTCATCGCGCCCAGGTTGAGCGGCTGTCGGGTGCAGATAGCTCGATATAGGGTCCAGTAGGCGAGGCGAACCTAAAACAAATTCTGCACTGGCGCGACGTGCAGGCACTTCGCTTCGCAAACGATACCCATTGAGTATAGTGATCATGTTAGATAGTCCTCCCTGCGAGGTGCAGGCGTTTGCTTATCTCGGTGCGTTGTTAACATGAACTGATAACTGGGAAGAACACGGTCTGTTCGCTGAATTCGACCATGGCTTGAGCCTGCGCTTCATCAATAATGTTTGGTCACTACGCTGGCGTAATCCGATGGGATATCAGGATGGAATTGATACCGGCGGTTGCTGTCAGCCTCCAGAGCCACGGAAGGCGCGGGCAAACTCGGCCTCGAATTGAAATCGCCACGCTCCTCCGCGCGTTTCCGCGTTTTCCATTAAGTTTTGGTCTTCGCGCTGGCCAGTTCTCGCAATATCGCCACCCGGGCCTCGTGTGCCGCACTGTAGTTAGGTGATTGCTTTCTGGCTCTGAGCCGGACCTTGATCATTTCATGGAGGTGCAGGGTCAAACCATTCTGATAATCGGGATCAACCGCCATGATTTCGAACAGTTCGTTTGGCGAACTGGGGTCGCAGACCCAGGCCTTGCCCAGCTCGGAAATGTCATACACCAGCCGCAGCGGCCTGGGTTTGCCGGGATACCGGGTGGCCAGATAACTCACTGCTGGGCCCGTCCAGGTGAGGCCTTTGAAGCGCAACCGGCCATTGTTGGGCTTTATGTAGGCGACACACAGCAGATGGCGATTAAGGTCTTCCTCACTGTACCTTTTTCGTTCGAAGGCAAGGGTATTGGCCTGGTCTTCATCCCAGGCCTCTTGCGGGGATTTACCCAAGCCATTCTGGAAGCCTGGATGGTAGGCAGTCTGGAGCCAATCTTCGAAATTTTTCATGACGTCTTCCCGGGTAAGGGTGGTATTGGCTTCGGAGTCATAAGGATTCGGCGCCGGAAACGTTGTACCTGGCATGCAATGGGCGATGGATGTTCGTTCGTAAGCGGGACCTAGGTACCTCCGGCTATAACGGTCCAGTCATGTAGTAATTACCTTCCAGGACCAATGATGAGCTCGATATTTATTGAGCTTTTCGGGTAACCCGATCTGATTGGAGGGGAGTGTGTGGGCGACTAAGTGCCCTCGTTCTTTTGCTCACAGGGCCGGTGACACACTTAAAAAGGGTTAAACGGTTCGCTTTGTAAGATATTACACCTACGTTATCTATCCGGTTCGGCATCCGACGTTTGGTATTACTTGAAGAAATACAATAAGTTGGGTGTCTAGTAAGACAGTTAATCTACCATTGTTGGCGATTTACTACGTAGCTCGTGGAGGTGTTGACACTTTGAGGATAGGTAATGGCACTGGTTGGTAGGGGCGATCTAACGGTTGAGTAGGTAGGTCAGTGCTGCTCGGCGTTTGAAACCCGGTCCGGCGCTCCGTATCCGGTCGTGACTGGGTGGCTATGGCGTCATCGCTAAGTTGGTGCCGCGATATGAGGGAGGGTGCAGCTCTGCGGGAGAGGCCCGGTCAACGCTCGGGGGGGAAGACCGTCATTGGAACGAGGCGGTGCGCCGCAGTCGGTGTCGCGCTATGGGGACCTCTGTTGATCACCATCAGCAATGCCCGTGAAATACCTGAATGTGGGCTGCAGGCTTTTGCTGACGGATCGTCACGTTGCTCAAGCGACTGATGAGGTGGGCGGGTGGGGGTTATTGTTCCTTCATCATATTTTGCCGAGTGCTGAGTTGCTGCAGGAGTCGGGCGTTTTCACGATTGAGCTCCAACAGCTCTGTTTGCATGCTCGAGAGCTGATCAGAGTTATGACGTAGTTCTGCAGACAGATGCGTCACTTGTTGGGCGTGCAGCTGCATCAGGGTGTCCTGAATGTCCTGGCGCGCCAGGCGAAACTGTTCAAGAGTTTCAGTGGCATGCCGTTGCTCATTATTCAGTATTGCGATCTGCGTGTGTTGTTCCTGCAACAGCCTGGTTAATTTTTCAGCACGTTGTTGCGCCAGCGATAGCTCCGAGGCTTGTTGGCTTAGTCGCACCAGGTCTTCTTCTCGCTGTTGCTGCGCCTGGCGCAGCCGCGTCTCCAGTGTCTCCAAGTTGGACTGCTGCTCCTCCATACGCTTTTGCGCACTTTGCAGCTGTGCTTGCAGCTGATTGTTCTCGAGAGAAAATTGCGCCTGTGCTTGGGTTAATTGCTCCTCGGCCTCGACGTGCAGTTGTTCACTCAAGCTCAACACCAGCTGCGCCAGCGGCTCGCTGAGGCGTTCAAGCGTGGCCTTGGGTTTTTCTTCGAGTTCTTTCAGGTAGTGGGAGATGGTGGTGTAGGAGCCGGTATTGCCCAGTGCGATGCGCACCGCGTCGATGGTGGGGCGCTTGCCTTGGGCCAGCAGGGAGGTTTTGGCGTGCTGCACCAGTTGCTTGTTGATGCCTTCGCGCGCCATAACGCCTCCCCCGTTTTTTGACCTGTAATACGTTGCATGTAATTACAGTGTACAAAGCCAGAAATCGAACGCTTGTTGATCAGGGTTTTTGACCCGGGATAATTCGGGGTTATCCCGGGTCATGACCGTTCATCGGTGTTTTTCGCCTTGCCGGCGGTACGCAGCTCAGGGCTGGCACGATTATCAGCGACAGCGACGAGTACCAGGCGGGATTGCGTCAGGAAGGGAACGCAGACTCCAGCGACTCAGCGTCGTGTCACTGAGTGAGATCCTTACATAATATAGTACCGTGATACAGATACAGCCAGAATCGGATTCACGAATGTTGGAATCCGTTACAGGGCGTCATTTCCTTAGTCTCGGTTTGCTGCAATCTTTCTGTACGGCTATTTCAATTGCATAAAAGCGAGAGGGTTTTCAACGACTGATCGAGCGCCGCATGCCGATGCGTAGGCACCGTTGGGTGGCTGGTGGTGTATTGGCTCAGGTGAGTCACCGAACCGCGAGCTGTTTCGCACCCCGCTACACAATCTTAAATGCAGGCGAACGGCCCCATCATCCTGGCGCAGCGAGCGAATGGGCAGGTTTGACAACTCCAGACGCTTAAATCCTTGAGCATTTTTGCAACCCTGCGGATAGAGGGGCTAGGGCCGCAGTGCCGAGGTATTTGGTTAAGAGGGAGCAGGGGCATCCGCGAATCCACGAGCGATGCAGGTGCACCGATCTGCACGCTTGGGGCTTAGCGAACCACGCGCCTGCAAATCCGCCTTCAATGGTCGCGGCCCATGGTGGAGTTCGGGGGCGTCTCATATGAATCAGGCGTTGCCGAAGAAGCTGTGGGACGAACTTGGGCTAGTCTCGGTACTGGACACGATGAACCGACTTAACCGCATAGCTTGAACCGCCGTATACGGAACCGTACGTTCGGTGGTGTGAGAGGACGGCGGATGTAAATCCGCCTCCTACTCGATTCCATACGAGAGATGCGGTTGAACTGCCTCATACTAATGACTTAGTGATTCTCCTCCCGCACGACAGCGAGAAGAGCCTGCAGCGGGTGCAAAATCGTCACACCATCCTTGCGTTTAACTTGGCTACGGCAAGAATACCCATCCGCCAACAGGCGCCCTGAACGGTTGAATTTTTCTACCAGCGGGCTCCAAGACTGACCGTAGATAATGTCAGACATCTTCGCGTTCTGTGTCTCGTGTCCATACGTGCCAGACATGCCGCAGCATCCGCTGGCTTGAACGTTCAGTTGCAGCCCCATTCGCTCATAGACTTGCTGCCAAAGGCCGATACTGCTCGGCTCATTTGTCTTTTCAGTACAGTGGGGAAAGAAGTAATACGGGGCGGCGTCTTTGACTCTTTGAGCCTGTGGAAGCGCACCGGCGAGCCACTCCTGAGGTAGTAGTACGGTGGGTGCTTTGTCGCCGCCCAGTGTCTTCGAATATTCCTGGCGATACACAAGCGTCATCGCGGGATCGAGTCCTACAAGCGGTATTTCGTAGCGCTGAAGCTGACCAAGAGCTTCGCTGTTGTAATGAGCTGCTTTTTCAAACGCTTTTATAAAACCTTGCACCTGAAGCGGTTTCCCATTGGGCGCGAAGGGGGCAATGTAAACCTGGTAGCCAAGCCTTGAGACCAGTTCGATCCAATCCGATAGCACAGGGGTTTCGAAGTAACGGGTAAAAGCATCCTGGACGAGGATTACGCTGCGAGCGCGCTGTTCGTTCTCCAGTGTCAACAGAAGTTCAGGGGTGGCGATTTCAACCCCCCATCGACGGCATACAGCGTCAAAGTCCGTCATGCTGAGCAAAGGGCTATCGACCATTCCGGCCACATGCTCAAGGATTAACCGTACGGGGCTAGCAGCCATGACGAAATTGTACAGACGCGGGAAGCGTGCGATGTAGGGAATCGTGTATTCCAGCGAGCCGATCAGGTAGTCCTTCAGCGGGCGCAGATAGCGGCTGTGATACAGCTCCAGAAACCGGGAGCGGAACTCGGGCACGTTGACCTTGACCGGGCACTGCCCCGCGCAGGATTTACACGCCAGGCAGCCTGCCATCGCCTCATAGACTTCGTGAGAAAAGTCTTGCTGGCCCATTTTTTTTGCGACTGTGTTGATGGCTCGTTTTGCGATGCCTGTGACTTTGCTGGTTGATCGTATTTGATCACTCGCAGCCAAAATATCAATGTCTTGCTGGCCCTGCAGTCTCAACCATTCGCGAATCAGCGAGGCGCGTCCTTTAGGTGAATGCACGCGATTGCGGGTGCCTTTCCAGGACGGACACATGGCGTCGTCTGGATCGAAGTTGTAGCAAGCGCCGTTCCCGTTGCAGTGCAGTGCGGTGTCGTAGCTGCGCCAAACCCTCTCATCAATGGTGCGGTCAAGTTCACCGCGTATCGTAACCTCGTCAACCCTTGTCAGCCGGGTGTCAGGCCGCGTTTTCGGCGTTGCTATTTTACCGGGGTTGAGTTGGTTCCAAGGGTCAAACGCCGCTTTCAGCTTTTGCAGGGCCGGATAAAGCTCGCCGAAGTAGTCGGGCACGTATTGGGATCGCAATCCCTTCCCGTGCTCGCCCCACAGCAAGCCGCCGTGCTTTTGAGTTAAGGCTGCAACCGCGTCGGAAATGGGACGGATCAGGGCTGCCTGGACGGGGTCTTTCATGTCGAGAATCGGTCGTACATGGAGTACACCAGCGTCGACATGGCCGAACATGCCGTACTGCAATTCATAGCTGTCCAGCAGCGCGCGGAACTCTTGAATGAAGTCAGCAAGATTTTCCGGCGGTACAGCGGTGTCCTCAACGAAGGGCTGCGGCCTGGCTTCACCCTTGACGTTGCCCAACAACCCAACCGCGCGTTTACGCATCGCATAGACGCGCTTGAGTGCATCGGCGCCAATGGCGAGCGTGTGGCCCAGCCGCACCACGGACGTATCGCGCTGCAGGTGCAAGACGAAGTCATGAACGCTTTGCTGGACGGCGACTTCGTCGTCGCCACTGAACTCAATGAGGTTAATGCCCAAGGTCGGTGTGCCTGGATCTTCTGGAAAGTATTCGGCGACGCCGTGCCAGACAATGTCCTTCATCGCCAGCATCAGGACTTTTGAATCCACGGTCTCAATCGATAATGGGCTGAGCAGCATCAACGCCTTTGCATCACGCAACGCGTCCATGAAGCCTGTATAACGGACGTTGACCAGGATCGAATACTTCGGGATCGGCAAGACGTTGAGTTTGGCTTCAACAATGAAACCCAGCGATCCTTCGGAGCCGCACAGCACACTGTTGAGGTTGAACCGGCCACCCTGCTCGCGAAGGTGCGCCAGGTCATAGCCGGTGAGGCAACGGTTCAATTTCGGAAAGGTACGTTCGATCAGATCGGCTTGATTATCTGCAATGCCTACAGCGCATCGATAAACCTCACCGATCCGATCCTGACGCGCAGTTTGTTGCACCAGAGCGCTTTGACCCACCACGCCGCTGTGGAGTAATTCACCGCCAAGCAACACCGTAGAAAGCTCCAGCACGTGGTCACGGGTTTTGCCGTAGGTGCAACTTCCCTGTCCACTGGCGTCAGTGTTGATCATGCCGCCAATCGTTGCCCGGTTGGAAGTGGACAATTCCGGCGCGAAGAACAGTCCGTAGGGTTTAAGCGCAGCATTTAACTGATCCTTTACCACGCCACTCTGAACGCGCACCCAGCGCTCTTCAGCATTGATTTCAAGAATGCTGTTCAAGTGACGTGACATGTCGACGACGATGCCGTCGGTCAGCGACTGGCCATTGGTTCCCGTTCCGCCACCTCGTGGTGTCAAGACAATAGCTCGATGCTCGGGATCAGCCGCCAAGGTCGCGAGAATCTCTACGTCCTTAGCATCTACGGGGAATACGGCGGCTTGAGGTAGACGCTGATAAATCGAGTTGTCTGTTGCAAGCACCATCCGCTGGCCATAGCTGTGGGCGATATCTCCCCGGAAGCCCGCTATAGTAAGCTGCTTCAGAAATTCGTCGTAGTTCACGCTTTGATTTTTGGACGGAGGCAACCGGGCGATCATGATAAAAACTCCAACCGGCATGCGGCTTTTCTGACTGACTACGTGTTGGCGGTAGGGGAGGTGCGATGCCCGTGGGCATGTTTGGACGATCAAGTGACATTTAAGGGAGGCTTGATAACACCTCCCTTGCAAACGTCGACGACCCTCAACGAATGCTCGCCCTGACTTTCTCTCTAAAACTATTCTCGATCCCATCTTGGATCTTGAGCTTGCCTGCGAGCGATGGAACCAAGTGGCGGCTGATAACGATGATTCCGTCTTTGTCCCCCAAAATTGCGTCGCCCGGGTTGCACACTACATTGCCGCACGCGACAGGCGCCCCGACCTGTCCCGGGCCGTACTTGGATGGGCCGGCTGGATTCACAGCCCGCGCATAGGTCGGCAGCCCCATGACGTTCAGCTCCTCCACATCTCGAACTGCGCCGTCGATGACCACAGCTGCGACTTCGCGGGCAAGACAAACCTCACCCAGCAGATCACCAAAAACAGCACGGTTAGTTTCACCGTTGCCATTAATCACGAGAACATCACCTGGCTTGGCATCGTCCAATGCCCTGTGGATGGCCAGGTTGTCACCTTCCCACGTGAGGATAGGTAGTACCGTTCCGTAGAACGAAGCTTTACCTGCAACATGGTGGATAGCGGAAGCCATCATTCCCATGCGCTGCAAAACATCGCCAATTAGCGCGACCGGGTAATGCGATATATCTTTAATTTCTTTAAGGGATGCGCGTTCCCAATCTTCGCTCACTGTGATGCTTTCATCAGATACATTGATAAACATGGTGACCTCGGCGTGACTCGTTTGGAACGCTGTTAGTTGAACGTCTTGGAGACAGGTTTGTTGACTGGGTGCAGCGGCGCTTCACCGCGCAAGACTGCAGAAATTGCTTCTACAGCGCTCATGCCAACGCGCAGCAATGATTCATTGGTTTGTCCTGCAACGTGAGGCGTGACGAGTAGGTTGGGCAGGTCTGAAACGGGGAACGTGTTGCAACTGAACGGGGTGATCATGTCGGTGTTTTCCGCAGCCAGCACGTCGACGCCCGCACCACCCAGCTTGCCGCTGCGCAGGGCTTCAGCAACCGCCGCTTCATCGATCACGCCACCACGGCTGGTGTTGATCAGGATGGCGCCTGTTTTCATCTTCTCGATTTCAGCCCCGCCAATGAGGTTCTCAGTGCCCGTCTGCAGAGGCACGTGGAGGCTCACGACGTCTGCTTGGGACAGTAAGGTATCGAGGTCTACCAAACGTTTATCAAAGCTCGAGTCATAAGCGGGGTCAGTCGCCAGCACCTTCATGCCGAAAGCTTCAGCAACGGGCGCAACATGCCGACCGATGTCGCCAAATCCAATCAAGCCCAGAGTGCGACCCTCAAGCTCGATACCTGTAAGAGACAGTCGATCTGCCGCCCAAATGTTGTTGCGGGTCTGATCTGTTGCCAGTTGAATCTTGCGGCTAATACCCAGCAGCAAAGCAAATACATGCTCCACAACACTTCTTCTGTTTGCGCCAGGCGTGTTGGTTACCCATACCCCAAGTTCTGCGGCAGCTTTGTAGTCGACGTTGTCGTAACCTGCACCATGGCGCGCGATGATTCGCAGCTTGGGAGAGACGGCAATCATCTCAGCGGTCAAATGGCCGCCTCTGAGAAAAACCGCGTCTACCTGATTCTGAATCTCTTGGTAAGTGACTGCATTGGCGCCGTAGCCGAGTCGTACCTCGCCTAAGGTAGAAAGCTGCTGCAGGACGTCTTCATGGATCGGGCTGGTGACATAAATTAGAGGCATGATTTGAACTCAGGAGAATTGATGACAGGTGGAGTCAGCAGGGGCATTTTTGCGAACGGTCGAAATGACGATCAGCCCCATCACGCCTGCGGCGCACAAGATGAAAGCAGGCGTAAATTGATTACCGGTTGCACCAATGAGCCATGTCGCCAAGAAGGGGCCAGCTCCTCCACCAATGACGGCTCCCACGCTGTGCCCGAAAGCGACACCTGTGTGGCGGATATGCATTGGGAAGAATTCAGGCATCACTGAGTAGGTGCCGGCTTGGCAAAGCGCGTACGGAATCATGCCCAGTGCCAAACCTGCGATTGCGAGATTGACCGAGCCTTGCTGCATCAGCATGAACGAAGGGATCGACACTACGGCGTAGGCGATATAGGAGTAACGCAGGATGGCCCTTCCACCTTTATAGGATCCCAGCTGACCAGCAAGTGGGATTAGGAATGCGGCCAAAATCACAGCGATCAGGACGATGGTTGATGCCTGTCCCTTGGAGAACCCGAGAATCGAACTGAAATACGCGGCGATGAATACGGTGCCGATGTAGGTGCCAACGTTCTGTACCAACGCAATCAAGATTACCTTGGTCAGAGGCATCCGATAGTCGCGAATTAATTCCTTGAACGGCTGGCTTTTCTTGACTTCAGCATCGTCTTTCTTGGACTCGAACTCTGGACTGTCCTCAATGCTCAGCCGCATGTACAAGCCGATGATGCCGAGAGGCAAGGCCAGCAGGAACGGAATGCGCCAGCCCCAGTCGAGCATCTCAGGATCAGTGAGAGTCGCTGCGGCAAGACCAGCAATTGCTGCGGCGAGGCCTTTGCCGAATTGAGCAATGGAAGGCAGGAATGAGATGTACAGCGCTCGCCTCGAAGCTGGCGCCCATTCACGTATGTAGCTCGCTGCGCCACCGATCTCTCCACCGGCGGAAAACCCTTGGAGCATGCGTAATGCGACCAAAAGGATGGGAGCCCACACACCAATCGTCGCGTAGCCGGGTAGTAGACCAATTAGCGTGGCTGCAGCACCCATCAAGGTGATGCTCGCGATCAAGCTTGCACGTCTACCAACCTTGTCACCAAGCCAGCCGAAAGCGATAGCCCCGAGAGGCCGTACCAAAAATGCGGAACCAAACACAAGGAATGTGTTTAGTAGACCCGTCGTCGCATCGTCCGAAGGAAAGAAAACCATTGCCAGGGTCGCAGCAACGTATCCGTAAACGCTGAAGTCGTAGTACTCAACAAACGTCCCGAATACAGCAGCCCTCGTGGCTTTCTTGGCTTTCCTCGTTTGCTCCGTTTCTTCGGCAGGCAGCATGGCAGTCTCCGCCATCACGTTATTGTTGTTCATGGGCACCTCGGAGGTTATCGGACTTTGAACCATTCAAAAAATGGGACAGTGTCCTGATTTTGTTTTATCCAGAATGTAGAACACTGAGACGGTTGTCAACAGCCGTGTGACGTTTGCGATTGGGTGGCCTTAGCCTTCAGAATGGGGGCCCGAAACCTCGGTCTATCCCATGATGGCGCAATCAAACCCCTCTATTTCCTCCTCTGCAGCAGCTTCTACTGCTTCCAGCCATACCAGGTTGATTGAGGTGGTAGACGCACTTGTCAGGCGTGCCAATGCTGAACCTTGGGGGGTGCGGGAGCTTGCGGCAGAGCTTTCTGAGAGCCGAAGTACCGTTAATCGGATATTAGTCTCGTTGGTCGAAAGGGACTTCGCTGTCGAGATGGGAGCGGGGAAATACAGTTTAGGGCCGAGGATAAACGTCCTCACCGAAGCGTTGAGCGACTCAAGCGTATTGCTTGGTAGCAATAATAGATCGCTCAGTGAGTTGGCTGATGCGACCAAAAGCACAGCGCTGATCTCTGTGTACTGTCCTGTCAGCCATGGGTACTTTGTAGCTGCTTGCAGTGAGGCCAAAACTACTCTCACGTTTAGGCCACAGCTGGGCACGATCTATCCACTTTCATTCGGGGATGTAGGTCGGAGTTTTGCTAGATTTCTCGACGACCTATCGCTCGCGGGTGCACAGGATAATGTTGGGGACGCAGACGGAAACTTGAGCAAACACAATGCTCTTGGCCCTCTGTCAGAAACTGAATTTCCGAGTGCTTTGTCCATCGCAATAAAAAGCCTCGAAAATGGATTGATCATCGCCGTCTCTGTCCATTCTGTGGGTGACGCTGCGTCTAAAATTACCGCAGATATGAAAGTTGCGGTGCAGAGCGTTGCTGAAGACATAGTCGTTGAAGTTAACTCTCGAATTCATAACAGTCTTCAGCGAGCGGCCAGTATTTTGGTTGAAGATACGAAGTCCACAGTTACTCGACTTGAGCGACTTTTGCTACTCGCTTGTGCCTACCCGAATGGTCTCAAAAATACTGTAGGGCTTCACGATCAACTGCTCTGCAATGAGGCAACGGCCAAGAGACTTATATTTTCTGGCGCGCAAGCCGGGATTGTTAGTCTGAATGGCAATATTTTGTACCCTGGGGCGAAGCTCTACCAATGGGCATCAAAGTTAGGCTCCAGCTATGGCAATCTTGCGGACTTAACACGATCAATTGTATCGGAGTTAGTTAAAGAAACTGGAGAGACCATAGCGTTTCTTTCCTACGATGCAACTAGCGAGAAGGCCGAGATTCTTGAGGTAATCCAAGGTTGGCGGCCTATTCAATACAAGTTGCAAACCAACGTGGAAGTTCCGCTCTATGCTGGAGCGGCTGGGAAGGCTGTATTGGCTCACTGCAATCAAAAAATTGTTGATTCAATTGAGCTAAAAAAAATAACAGAAACAACAATAACTTCGCGTGATGTGCTCAATGCAGAGCTCAAAAGTATTCAGGAAAGGGGCTGGGCAACAGGGGATGGTGAGCGGGTCATTGGTGCATTCGGCTTGGCTGTACCGTTTTTTGTCGATGGGGAAATTCGTGGCTCCATCTCAGCGACCATCCCGCAGTATCGTAAAGATGAGCGAGAACTTCCACAGTTAACCCAGTTGATGCGCGAGGCTACTATGAGGATAGAACGCCTTTTGTCGTTGGGCATTGCACGTGATAAATAATGATAGTCATTCAGCAATGAGTGTAAGCGTCCGGCCAATACGCCGTCCTGACCCCAGCGCCTAGGACTATGCTGAACACCAATTTAAGTGGACACCATTTCTAGCCCATCAAGCGGATTGCTGTAATAAAACGACACTCTTACCTCAAATTCTTCAAAGCCCAAGTCGTTCAGGAATTTTTGCAGCGAGGTGCGTCTATCTCAAACGTCGCACCGGGCCACGGCATCAACGTCAAACTGGTGAGCAAATCGATACCGCTTTACCGCGACCTTGGCGGTAAGAACCTGGGATTCAGAATATTACTACCGAGCGCATATGTCCGTAACTCCCGTTTTCTTGCTCAACAGGGCATAGGCAGTAGCGTGAATGCGAGCTTGCTGGGGCGCTTCTGACTCCTGTTGGCGCCGACTCCGAATTGATCCAGTTACCGAGATGCCACTGACCCAGTTTGATACCTAGCGAACCATTTCCTGTGCTGGATTTCTGCCGATTGGAGTTGGGTCAGTATTGCGTCGGCACGTAGGTTAATTCGGCGTTGGCGCCAACAGTAACCGTCCGGGCAACACACCTTCCTGATGCCATCGCTTAAGGCGATGGTGTCCACCTAAATTTAAGTGGACACCATTTTTAGCCTTTTTAAGCGGACGCCCATGCCACAAGAACGCCGTTCCTATTCCAAGTCCTTTAAGGCCCAGGTCATCGCCGAGTGTGCGCAGGCTGACACCTCGATTGCCAATGTCGCCTTGACCCACAACCTCAATGCCAACCTCGTCCATAAATGGATTCGGGTGCATGGGCAGAAACACCTGGCACTGCAAACTGCCTTTATTCCGGTCAAGGCATTGTCTTCGACAGCGGTCCCTCAAGTTCTTCCGGCCACGATTCGAATCGAAGTGCCTCATTCAAAAGGCGTAGTCGTGGTGAGCTGGCCAGCAGAAAATGCAGCGACATGTTCCGCTTTCCTGCGAGACCTGCTGCGATGATCCGCATCGACACCATCTGGCTCGCCATCGAGCCCATGGACATGCGCGCCGGCACTGAAACCGCGCTGGCGCGAGTTGTCGCGGTGTTCGGTGCGGCGAAGCCGCACTGTGCTTATCTGTTCGCCAATGGAGGTAGGACCAAGGGGCTGTGAGGGCGCCCGTTTTCCTAGCCACGGTGCGGATCGTCAATACCGTGCTTTTGCCCGCATTTGTTGCCGCTGGGCTGATCGTTTCGGCATCTGATCAGCGTTTTCCTCAAGGGAGATCGCATATCCTTTAGGAATTTTTGTTGTCATAAACGAAACATGTTGCTTAATGGGATATTGCCTATTAATCTCCTTCAGGAGTCAGGCGGAGATGCAGTCGAGTCTGGTCAAGGGAGCGTGATCTTGGCTGGGGACCTACCGTTAAAGTGCTATCTCTGACGACGGTTATGCAGCTGTAACTGCGATGAGATAGCGCGCACGTTGCGAGCATCGAAGGGTGCGCACCTTCGGCGGGTGTATCTGGCAAGAATTCCAAGGAAGGCTTTACAACATGTCCTTCAGCCCAGTGGCTTCCAAGGGCACAGTTCGAAGTCCGCGAAATTAAATTGGCGTAATAAAAATAATCCGCAAGGAGACAAATGTGACCACATTTAATGTCATTTCCCCAATCGATGGTCGAAATCTGTTGGTGGGCAATACTTCCAGCGACGCAGAGGTAAGCGCTGCGCTCGATGCAGCTGTAACTGCTTTCAAGACCTGGAGACTGTCGTCCAAACTAGAGCGTGCGCAGTTGGTTGAGGCGCTGGCGAATGAATTGCTCAAACGTGCTGATGAATTGTCCAGGGCTGTGACGCTTTCCATCGGGCGACCTTTTGCACAGGCTAATGAAGCGCAGCGATTTAAGACAGTGACGCTGGCGCAGATCGAAGCGCTGGAGGAGCTCGGTGATGAAAGATATCTCTCGGATAGTCAGGTTACGCGTTTTGTGCGCCGCAGCGGCCAAGGAGTGCACTTGTCGATCGCTCCGTGGAACTATCCGCTCGGTCTACTGCCTTGGTTGATCGTCACTCCGATTCTTGGTGGTAACACCGTTATCTTAAAGCACGCAGCTCAGACCACCCAGATCGGAAGGATTGTCAAAGAGGCGTATGAGGCCATCGGTGGACCTGAGGGAGTACTCCAAGTGCTCGAGCTCGGCCATGATCAGGTTTCAGGCGTTATCAAGTCTGGCGTGGTCAAAGGGGTGAACTTCATCGGGTCTGTCGGCGGAGGACTTGCCGTCCACGCAGCAGCGGCGGGTACTTTGACCCATGTCCATCTTGAACTCGGCGGCAAGGATCCCGCTTATGTCCGCCCCGATGCCGATATCGCGAAAGCGGCGGCAGAAATCGCCGACGGTTGTTTCTCAAATGCTGGCCAATCCTGCTGTTCGGTCGAGCGCATCTATTTACATGAGTCGATTCGGGACCCGTTCCTCGAGTGTTTCCGTAGCGAGATGCAGAAGTACAAGCTGGGGCATCCAATGGATCCAGCGACGACGGTTGGACCTGTGGTTAAGGCTTCGGCGGCAGAGTTCATTCGCAGCCAAATCCGTGGAGCAATTGCTATGGGGGCTAAGGAATATGTTGAGCCAGGGCTGGAACTTTCGGTTGAAGACGCCTCCTGCTATTTGGCACCGACTCTTCTGACTGGTCTGACAGCCGAGATGAATATCATGCAGGAGGAGACTTTTGGGCCTGTCGCCTGCGTTCAGACAGTGTGTGATGATGCAGAAGCTATTCGCCTGATGAACCACAGCAAATTTGGTCTGACCGCTAGTGTCTGGACGAGTGATCTCGACGCAGGCCTCGGCTTAGTCAGCCAGCTCGATGCTGGCACGGTTTTCGTCAACCGTTGCGATCATGCCGATCTTTACCTGCCTTGGGGTGGGCAGAAGCTCTCTGGTCTAGGCCGAGGCAACGGGAAGGAAGGGCTTCTGGGGGTCATGGACGTCAAGTCCTTCCATCTGAGAGCTCTGTAATGAGTCTGTATGGGACGATGGAAGCGGATGAGATCGCGCGCTTTGCGAATGAGGCGGTCACCGTCACACCAGGCAGCGAGAACGCGGACATCGTTCTGCTGTGCGAGCACGGTGGGCGACGCATTCCGGCGGCCTGGGACAATCTTGGTCTGCCGGAGGCTTTTCTTGAGACCCATTTTTGTCAGGACCTTGGGGCCAGGGATTTGACGCTGTCGGTCGCAAGAAAACTTGGCGCAACGGCAATTGTCTCGAACTATTCCCGGCTTTTTCTTGATTACAACAGGAAAAAATATGATCCAGGCTGCATTCGACTCGATATTGGAGGAATACCCATTCCGGGTAATCTGAATTTGAATGAAGCTGAACGGGATATTCGTGAGCAGGTCGCTCGGCACCCTGTGGAAAAGGTGGTCGCTGACTGGGTTGAGGGGAAGGTCTATAGCGCCAAAGCCATCATCTCAATTCATTCCTTTTCGCCGCTCTGGGACAATACATTTCGGAGTTGCGAAGTCGGCGTAATGTGGAAGCATGACGACAGGCTGCCGCTCCGGCTCATTAATGCCATCGAGCAACAGGACGTGTTTCGAGTGGATGATAATGAACCTTATAGCTTCAAGGAAAATGACTGGTTCACGTTAGATCGCCACGGCATTTCGGTCGGAGTCCCAAACGCCTATATTGAGGTGAGAAATGATCTCATCCAGAGTGTGGCCGCGGTCGACAAAATGTCGGATATGCTGGCAAAGGCGATTGAGCGGACTTGTCTAACTTTCTAACTGGGTAGTTGCAGGGAGGATCTGTGGGGTGGGCTGAACTCTATAGGATGCTGAGTAGTTCAGCTTCTGCACCCCACGGCCCTATGAATCGCCCTGGCTTCCACATGAGCGTATAGTCCAGGCTGAAGCTGTGCGTCCCTTTCAACCATGGCATCCAGCGCAACGGATTATGACGCTCGACGGACTGCGTCACGGCGTACCAGAAATCGAGCAGCGCCTGGCGTGCGCCAGCCTCGTCGGCCTGCAGCATGCCGTAGGCCAGCACGAAGGCATTCATCGCGCCGGCACTGGTTGCGCTCACCCCTTCAATGGCAAGCCTGCCTCCCTTGAGCAACCGATCGTTCAGCCCCCGCTGAGTGCCCATGCATCGAGCAGCGCCTTGGCTTGTAGCAAATCAACGCGGTTGAAGCCTTAGGTGAAGAAACTATAGATGTCGGTCAGCATCTGCCTGGCCGCCCCCTTGTCTTGTGTTTCCCATAGTTGAGCAAGGCTCGCGGTGGCTCGTAGCTCGAGTGACTTTGCCCCTTGTTGTCGAGCGATCCAACCTCACCTGCGCCATGCCGCTCGACCCAAAGGGTAAGCTCCATGATCGCGGCTTCGAGGGCCAATTGATTCAGATTGATCTTGAAGAGTAGAGAAGGGAGTAGGTCTGCGTTCGACATTCTGATTCCTCCGTGGAAGAGATCAGCGTAGCAAAGGTCTGAATCAGTCGAGCACGGTTTCGACGCTGTGAGTCCTGGCTGAACAAGTGTTTTCTGTTTGAGTAAAAAGGGGCCCTTCGACAGATTGTGTGAAAACACTCTAGCTACGCTACCAATAGCGCCCCGACTTATTCGGGGCGTTTGTTTTTGTGTTGAAAAGGCCATTCAGCCCATCACTATGGCGTTCAAAGAAATTCCTTACGGATGTCGATACTCGACCGCTCACCAATATTCCGGTAGTTCTCCGTGAGCCACGTTTCGGCCTCGCGGCGTCCGTTGTCGCGCAGTTTGCAAAGGAAACTCCAGTCCGCGTTGTACTTGCTGGACACGCTGAGTGCGCACATCGCCGTGTCTGATTTAATGGAGTGGATCAGCATCTCCTTCATCTCCTTGCGATCGACCTTGTCTTGTTGGATGAGGTCTGTGACAAAAGCGATTGTGCGCATCTCGCGCATCAGCGACGAGTTGAAGCTGATTTCACTGATGCGATTGAGGATGTCGGCGGCTGTAATGGGCACTCCCGGGCGGACGAGCGGGTTAATGTGGACAATCACCACATCGCGCGTATTGCAGTGGTAGATCAAGGGGAAAATAGCCGGGTTGCCCATATAACCGCCATCCCAGTAGTACTGCCCATCGATTGTGATCGCCTGGAACAAGGTTGGCACACAGGCCGAAGCAAGCACTGCTTCGGGGCAGACGTCCTCGCCCGTGAAAATGCGTATTTTCCCCGTCTCCACATTGGTCGCGCATAGATAGAGGTGGAACGGGCATTGGCTTCGTAAAGCTGCGAAATCTAGCTGCTTATCCAGCACATCTCGCAATGGACTCAAGTTGCGACTATTGAACTGGTACGGCGAAAATATGCGAAGAGCCATGTCCGCGAACGTATACATGGGTGAATAGTCCAGACCGAAGCTGTGTGTCCCTTTCAACCATGGCATCCAGCGCAACGGGTTGTGACGCTCGGCGGACTGTGCCACGGCGTACCAGAAATCGTGCAGCGCCTGGCGCGCGCCGACCTCGCCACCTTGCAGCATACCGTAGGCCAGCACGACGGCATTCATCGCACCAGCACTGGTTGCGCTAACCCCTTCAATAGTTAGCCTGCCGTCTTCGAGTAACCGATCGAGAACGCCCCAAGTGAATGCACCGTGCATTCCGCCACCCTGCAAAGCCAGCGCGACCGCCTTTCGCTCGTCACTGCTCCGAGGCTTTCCGTTCTTCGTGGTCATTCGAGGACTCCTCGGTGCTGAGCGGAATCGGAACATGTTGCGGCGCTTCGCCCCGTCACGCGCTCGCCGACGAAATGCCGATGCTCCTTTCGGCACCTTGCATTATCGATCGTTCACCCCGCGCTTGATCCCCATGCATCGAGCAGCGCCTTGGCTTCTAGCAGATCAACGCTGTCGAAGCCTTCGGTGAAGAAACCGTAAATGTCGGCCAACATTTTCCTGGCAGCCTCCCTGTCTCGTGTTTCCAATAGTTGAGCAAGGCTCACTGTGGCTCGTAGTTCGAGTGACTTTGCCCCTTTTTGCCGAGCGATTGAGATCGCCTTGTGAAAGCATGCTTGCGCTTGCTGCTGCACGGAAGAATCCTGGCTGACTTCGCCCGGACACAGGAGGATAAGCGTTCCCTTGAGCCGGTACAGTTCTGCTTCGTAAAAGTGCTCGCCTGTTCTGCTCACCATAGCCAGAGCGTCGGCCACGGCTTCCAATCCTGTCTGCGGTTGCCCGGCGCGCCCATAAGTTGCGGCCAGCAGGGCCAGAAAATAAGAACATCCAAGCGCTGCTCCAGCTGCTTTGTAAGAGGCAATTCCCTTGGTCATCTGAGCGATTCCCTCGTCAATGTTTCCCTGTTCGGCGCGAGCCCAACCTTGGAGAATAGTCCCCCATGCCAAGTAAAACGGAAACCCTTGTTCGAGTGAAAGCTTGATGGCGGCATCAGCACACTCTTCGGTGAGTCGTACGTCGTGCCGAAACTGTCCCAATGCCGACGTAGCAGAAAGGGTGCATGCCAAGCTGAACGGGTGGGAAACCTTCTTGGCTAGAGCCAGGGCCTCCCGGCTGCGCGTACTTGCCTGATCGGGGAAACCCAAGTACCAAAGGCTCCAGGCTGACAATATCAGGGCGTAGCCCGGATCCATGCCGTACGTAATGGCATGTGTGCGATGAAGGTCCGGGTTGTAGAGGACACGCGCCCGCTCCTGGTGTTCATAGGCATTGCGCAGATCACCCTGGAAAAACAGTGTCGAACCGAGTGCGGCATGGGCTTCCACAAGCAAGTCCGGATCCTGCGTAGTTTGTGCGATACTGAGTGATCGTTCACACAATTCGCATGCAGTTGAATATTTCGGAAGCAAAGAGTAGTAAGTCCGCAGCCCCAGCAGCGCCGGAATAAACACTGAGGCGTCGCCTACTTGCGCGCATAGCGTCAGTGCGCGGGTGTAGGTGGCTGCAACCTCGGGCGCACCATAGCCTCGCATGGCCATCAAGGCCGGCCCCAGGGAGAGTAGCAACGTCAGTTCCTGATGAGCACGCGCGGGCGTGTCGGGCAAATGCTCGAGCAATTCCAGCGCCGCGCCGAGGTGACGCATCGCATCGAGATGGGCGGAATGCTGGAGGGCCTGTTGCCCGGTACGGTGCAGGTATTCCACGGCCTTCGGGACATTGCCGCTCAGCCTGTAGTGGTGCGCCAGTTCGCTGCAGTAATCCGCGATGTGGGTGGGGAACAGTGCCTCGATGGCTTGCGCCGTGCGCTCGTGCAGTGCGCTACGCCGCTCCGTGAGTAGCGAGTTGCCCGCGACCTCCTGGGTCAGCGCATGCTTGAACGAATACTCCACCTCCGGAAATGCGGGTCGCTGGTAAATGAACTCCGCGGCCTCCAGTCGGGCCAGCAGATCGCGCAAATCGTCGTCCGCCCGAGCGCCCCATCCATCACAGATGCGCTGGAGCAGACTGAACGAAAATTCCTTGCCGATGACGGCGAGTGTCTGCAGCAATTCCTTCTGCGCAACTGGGAGCCGGTCGATACGGGCGGCAAGCACACCCTGCACGGTGGTGGGAATATGCAGCGCAGCCGGAGTTTGCTCGATCCGGTAATGGCCAGGTTCGCCGAGCAGCGATTTCTCCTCGAGCAGCGTTTGGACCACTTCCTCCATGAAGAAAGGGTTGCCCTCCGTCTTCTTCAGGATGAGCTGTTTGAGGGGGACGAGAGTGGGATCGTCCCCAAGCAGGGCCGCGAGCAGTGCCTGGGCTTCGGCCGGGCCCAGCGGTTCGAGTCGCAGCTGGCTGCAATGGCCCGCGCGCGTCCACGCAGGCTGATATTCAGGCCGGTAGTTCACTAGGAGCAGGATCGGAGCATTCGCCACGCGGTCGATGAGGCACGCTAGGAATGCTTCGGTCTCGCGGTCCAGCCATTGCAGGTCCTCGAACAGCAGTTCGATCGGCTGATTGCGACTCTCGCGCGTCAGAAGCTGCATAATCGCGTCGAACATGCGATCACGTCGGATCTGCGGATCCATTTCCGCGAGTGCCGAACTGCGTTCGCCAATACCCAGCAGGTAGAGTAAGTAGGGAACGAGATCCTCGAAGCTGCGCTCGAGCGTCAGGGTCTTGCCCATGACCTTTTCCCGGCACCGCCGCTCGTCGTCCAAGGCCGTTATCTGAAAATAGTTTTTCAGTAGCTCGATGAGTGGAACATATGCAAAGGCCTTGCCGTGGGACATTGAGAACGTCTCCAGCACCAGACAGCCGCGCCGCGAGCGTTCCTTGAACTCATGGAACAGCCGCGACTTCCCGACCCCGGCCTCGCCTACCACGGCAACGACCTGCGCGTGGCTCGCTTTGGCCTGCTCTAGTGCCTGATGCAAATTATCCAACTCGACCTGGCGGCCGACGAACCTGGCCAGTCCGCGATGTGCCGACAGTTGCAGGCGCGTGCGCAGCGCGCCGATACCCTGCACCTCGTACACCACGAGAGGCTCGGGGATGCCTTTGACCTGGGTGGCACCCAGAGTCCTGAACTCGAAATAGCCCTCAGCCAGCTTGTAAGTGGACTCGCTCACCAGGATCGACGATGGCGCGGCAATTCCTTCCATCCGGGACGCAATGTGGATCGTGTGCCCGACCGGATCGTAATCGGTGTGCAAATTGTCCGTGCGGATCGAACGCACGACGACCTCTCCGGTGTGGATGCCGACGCGGATTTGCAACGGAATGCCTTTCTCCAGACGAATACGGTCGCCATGTCGGCGTATCGCCTCCTGCATACGCAGTGCCGCATACAGCGCCCGCTGCGGATGGTCTTCATGTGCGATGGGGGCGCCGAACAGCGCGAGGATGCCATCGCCCAGTGTCTTGGCCACGTAGCCTTCATAGTAGTGGACGGCTTCCATCATCATCGCAACGACAGGCTCGATCAGGCGCTGGGCCTCTTCCGGATCTAGGTTGTGTATCAGCGCCATGGAGCCGGCCATGTCGGCAAACAGCGCCGTGATGGTCTTGCGTTCACCGGCGGTCTCGCTCCGGGCTTCCATGGCCGCCTGTTCGGCGCGGATGCGCTCGGCAAGGTAGTGAGGCGTGTAATGAATGGGCGCTGGAGAGGGCCCTGAAACAGACCGGGGGCGCGGTGAGCGCGCAGCAGGTGCTTCGGTCAACGCCGCGCCGCATTCACTGCAGAATTTGGCGCCAAGGCTAGCCTCGTAGCCACAGCGCGGACAGCTGCAAGACAGTCTGGTGCAGCACGCTTCACAGAAGCTTGCCCCGGAAGGATTCTCGAATCCGCAGTTTGCGCAGCGCATACGACCTCTTCCCATTTGCACGCGTTCAAGTAGACCGCTCAAAAGACGGGAAAGCGTGACATCGATCTGGTGAAAGACAGACTGAAGTCACTGAACCGGAAGGTTCAGAGAGTCTTGTAACCCTCCGTTACAAAGATACGTTCGTATCTTTGTATCGAGAAGTAAAATTCGGTTGCCGAGGAAGACCTGTGATGTCCCCCTCTAAGAAACAGCGAGATAAGGGGCAGAACCACAGCCAAAATACGCTCGGCTCGCGAACGGGGAACCATTTCGACCTTCTCGTCTGGCACCATCTACTTCGAAGGGATTGATCTGAACGAAAGCTACAGGATGGCTGTATATGTACAGTATTCGATAGGTCAGCATCATTGTTACGATTCTCGGCGCCCTAGCATCCTGTGGCATTCAGCTTCCGCTTTACTGGTATCGGGTGCCAACCGGCTTTCCGTTGCTCACTGCAGACCAACTCGAGCAGAAGATCTTCTTCGCCCCCCCACCCCCCCCCAGAGCAGCAGGATTCGATATTGCTAAAGCCTTGATCGAGTAAGAGGTCTTCGACCTTCTCGTTTGAATTTAGCGGAAAAGTAACGAGTTGGCTCATCAGGTATCTCTATCTGGCGAGTATTCTCGACTTAATGGGGGGCCATAGATTTCATTAGACAACTACAGCCACTCCTCGATGCCACACTAATGGAAGTAGGGATTGCCTAGGAAGTCTTGGAGTTCGAAAGCATTTCCTGGATTTTCTGGGTGGATTCGCGAGTTCGACCGGCCAGCTTCTTCACCTCATCTGCCACGACGGAAAAACCTCGGCCCACATCACCGGCACGGGCTGCCTCAATTGCTGCATTTAGCGCCAACATATTGGTCTGGTCTGCGATGCCTTTGATTACTCCTACGACCTGGGAAATCTGCCCATAGGTCACTTGAATATTCGCCAATTCCCTTGAGTGCATAGCTTCGGCGAGTTTCTCGTCAGAGATGTCTCGCAACGCTCCGATGACCCGCCAAAGCTGGCCATTTTGATCTCGAACCCCTCTACCTTTCTCGCGGTACCAGGTTTCGCCTTTAGTCTTGTGACGCATCCTATACTCAACAACATAGGACGAGTCAAAGTCTCCGGTTCTGCAGTAGTCATCTAGAGCTTTTGTAACTCTCTCGAGGTCCTCTGGGTGAACGATCGCAACGTAGCTATCCCAACCGTTGAGAAATTCCTCTTCTGAATAGCCTATTAGCTCTCTAAACTGTGTGGAAAAATGTAGCTTATTGGCTGGATTATTTATATCGCCGTTAATTATGATCAGCTCCCAGCACCCTTCAGTAAGTGTTTGTTTTGTGATCTCCCAAATTCGCTCTTTCCTCTGGTGGTTTTCTAGCTCGAGGCATGTTTCATATGTAAGAGATTTTGATGACTCCAGCTCCTGCCGAAGAAGCGATAATTCGATCTTAGCTTTACGCAGACAGTCTTTTAGGTCGGCGATCAACTGGTCGGTCCTAGGTTCTGGTTCACTCATGGCATGCTTGGACTCCAGTTCAATCCAGTTTCTCTGAAGATGCTCCAAGCATTTGATAAGATTAGGGTGTTGGCTCATTAAACGGCTTGCTTTGCCGCTGCGTGGCTGCCCATTCAGGAGCGTAGATAGGTAACTAGTGACCTCGTCAGAAAGCTTTTTTACCTTGCTTTCAAAAAGCATTTTTATTTCCTCTGCAGAGTCTAGTTGGAAGCTGACTTGTTAGGGGTTAGTAATTCATGCTGAAATCTGCAAATACTTTTATTAGGAAATCAAAGATAGATGTACGCGTTCGCTTGGTCGGAGAGGGGGGAGGGGGAGTGGTCGTTCTGTCGTCGATCATAACTCCTATTTCAAAGCTTCCGATAGTTTTGTGCATGTTAATTTCCTCTGTTTTTATGTTATTTTTATGGATTTAGAAGGGGGTTCGGTTTGATTGGGGGGGGCTTTGTTGATTGTTTATTGTCGGTCCTTTTAATTTTTTTTCGCTAAATGTGTGATAAGTAGTGATTTTCACTTTTAATATTTCAAATATCATCAAGCTACTTTTCGAGTGATATCTGCTAACGGACGACCGCTCGGCTCGGGAGCAGGCCGCAGTCGCGCGACAACAAGCGCGAAAAGCGTGGTGTCGAACCACTTCAGTGCCAGCCAGAGCCAACGAATGTTATGAACATGGTTGTCGCTGCAAATATATCTCTGGTTCATACGGGCTCACCCATACAACTTTTGCATTCAGCGGTTGCTGATCAGTTTCGATTTGCCAATGGGCGCGCCAAGGATTTTGAGTCCCAGCGTGGTTTACCCCACTCCGCTATATCCCCTAGCGAGTAGCGTCATCCCACAAGCGCAGAAGCTCAATCATCTATTACCTAGGCTCACCAACGGCCAGACGCGCTTCCATGTTGATCATCCTTCATGAACAGATTTGACAATCTCCATCCTAGGTAAGAGAAACCGTATCACGGACGTTTCCAAAATGGCAACATGTTTCTATAATGGTAATGTCAATTTAGAGGCGCTTGCTTTAGCGCACTGATCCAAAAGTCTGAAATCTTGAGTAGGGGGATTGCGATGCCGCGATTTATTGAACAGTCAACAGGAGTGTTAACGTGACGGCTGAGCTGAAAAATGATCGTTTCCTTCGGGCTCTGCTGCGTGAGCCAGTAGATGTAACGCCGGTATGGATGATGCGTCAGGCAGGCCGCTACCTGCCGGAATACCGTTACACCCGAGCAAAGGCCGGTGGTTTTCTAAGTCTATGCAAAAACCCCGAGCTGGCGTGCGAGGTAACGTTGCAACCGCTGGAACGCTATCGCCTTGATGCGGCGATACTGTTTTCCGATATTTTGACGATTCCGGATGCGATGGGGCTGGGGCTCTACTTTGAGCAGGGTGAAGGTCCACGGTTTAGGAAAACTATCCGTACTGAAGCTGATGTAGCTGAGCTGACGGTGCCAGATGCTGCCACTGATTTGGACTATGTTATGGCGGCGGTAAAGGAGATCCGCAGTGCACTGGCGGGTCGTGTGCCACTTATCGGTTTCTCCGGCAGTCCCTGGACCCTGGCGACCTACATGGTCGAAGGAGGATCCACTAAAGATTTCCGCAATATCAAGCAACTGATGTACTCCACGCCGGAGGTAATGCATGCATTATTGGATAAGCTTGCGCAGTCTGTGATCGTTTATCTGAATGAGCAGATCCTCAGTGGCGCTCAGGCGGTGCAGATCTTTGATACGTGGGGGGGAGTGCTCTCTGGTCCCCTATTTCAGGAGTTTTCGCTACGGTATATGAAGCAGATCGTCGATGGCCTGATCCGTGAGCGTGAAGGACGAAGGGTGCCGGTGATCTTGTTTACCAAGAACGGCGGCCAATGGCTGGAGGTGTTGGCGGATACCGGTGCCAATGCGGTTGGGTTGGACTGGACCACCAATATTGATGATGCGCGTCGTCGAATCGGTGACCGTGTGGCGCTGCAAGGGAACATGGACCCTAGCACACTGTATGCGCCGGCAAGACGGATTCGGGCTGAAGTGGCTGATATTCTAGCTCGCTTCGGTAGCGGCAGCGGCCATGTGTTCAACTTGGGTCATGGTGTTCACCAGTTTGTCGACCCGGAAGCAGTAAAGGTATTTGTGGACGCTGTGCACGAGCTGAGTGCGCAGTATCACTGATCTTGCCCGGCTTCAGAGATCAAGATTGTTTGGGTGAGCCATCGCTTAAGCAGCCGAATAAGACGGACGGGCTGTAGTTTTCTGAGTGGGCGCCTCCAGAGCTTTGCGCCGGTGGCATCGAGAGGCTGGAGCAGTGTGTCACGATATTTTGTGAAACCTTGGTCGATGCTAGATGAGCGGCACAGAGCGCTGATGTAAACGAGTTGTTGTCGTAACGTGTTGGTTCTGCTTGTAGCCCTCAATTACGACGCTAAAGCCTCAGAGTGGTTTCGGCGTTGGTCGTTGAGGGATGTAATCGCTTTTATCACCGTTTTTTCCGCCGAATGGATATGCGGTCCAGCGCTCAGCACTAGACTCAATGGCATTGACCGTCCTAATTACGCGCCTTGACAGCGGGTTCACAACAATTGCCTGGTCACGCTACCCCTCGATGTCTCAAAAACGGATCTATAGATTACCCGCCCTCCAGTCGGATTGAGTTTGTGCATACATCCTGAATTGCCGTAGCAATGGATTAGATGTCACTCAATTGGCCTTACTGATTTTCCCCAGAGCGGTTTGCGGTAGCCATATAGCTCCCTATCCGGCCTTTCATGTGTCTGTGCCCATAATTCGGATCGCAGCGCTTCCCAGTCACTGAGGTCTTCCGAGAGGCATCGGTGCCATGTGCCTCGCTCAAAGCAGGACCGTTATATCTGCGCATTGATCCGCTTCGATTCCTCTCGTTGAAGGGAATCTCCACCTGATCATTGGATCGGGCCTGCTACTCGGAAGATTTAATACGGTGCTTTTTGATCGAAGGGGGCTGGCTTTGGCTAGTAATTGCGAGGTGTTAGACCATTTCCGCAGATCGATGGCCACTTTTTGCGACTGGCTTACTGACCGCAATTTTCATCTCTTCGTGTGCATGTGTTGCCCTTGGGTTTCTCTCTTCAAGCTGTTTGCTGTGGCTAGGATGTGCCCAAAATCGGTGGCGATTCGGTCAGTGGAGCGGTCTTCTCGAACGTTAACTCATTGATTTTTAAGTACCATCTTCCAGTGTTAATAAAATGCCAAAAAAGTTCTTGTGGAGAAACATGTTTCGAAATAGGATACACAAAAGCAACAACAAAGGTGGCTGGACATGAGCAACACCAAAGAATATGACCTGGTAATTGTTGGTGCGGGCCCGATCGGTCTGTACGCGGCCTACTATGCTGGTTTTAGGGGGCTCAAGACGGCGCTTTTCGACGGGCTGCCGCAAGTCGGCGGGCAAGTAGCGACAATGTATCCTGAGAAGCTGATACACGATGTTGCGGGTTTCCCCGCCATCAAAGGGGGGGATTTTGTAAATAGCCTCCTGGAGCAGTCACAGCGTCAGGACTACGATCTCTACGTCTCTGAGCTGATTGTCGGTTTGGAGCCACTCGCAGACGACACTTACAGCATTACAACAGATTGCGGAAACCATTACTCCGCAAAGGCTGTAGTCATTGCGGCCGGTCTGGGTAAGTGCACTCCCCGTTCGCTTCCCGCGCTGTTGGAAGTCAAGTCTCCCAACATCATGCATTTCGTTCCCGATCTCTCGGTACTCGATGGTAAAGACGTCGTCATCGCTGGCGGCGGCGATAGTGCCGTCGATTGGGCTATTGCGGCGGCGCCCAGAGCTAAATCAGTCACCGTCGTACACCGTCGAGCGCGCTTCCGGGCGCATGAGGCAAGTGTGAATGAGATGTACGAAAGCGGCGCACGAGTTGTGGCGCCGGGTGAGATTGAGGCGTATTACAAAGAGACAGGTCAAGAATTTCTTGAGCTTTGTAATGGGGCTGACAAAGAAATTCTGAGCTTCGACAAGTTTGTGATGGCGCTGGGGTTTCACTCCGATCTGGGGCCGATGGAAGGCTGGGGGGTTGAGATCGATGGTTTTCGAATCCCTGTCAAACCGAATATGGAAACAAATCTGTCTCGCGTTTTTGCCATTGGAGATGTCAGCGAGTATCCAGGAAAGGTTCGTTTGATTGCGGTCGGTTTTGGAGAGGCGGCGATCGCGGTGAATCACGCAGCTGCCGTAATTTCGCCCGAGTTGTCGGTACTTCCTAGTCATAGTACGAACGAGGTGAGCTAATGCCTTATGTCATTTCAGATGGATGCATTCAAAGCAAAGATCAGGCGTGCGTTGATGTTTGTCCAGTGGATTGTATTTATGAAGCAGAAGGCCGTCTGTGGATTCAACCCGACGAGTGCACTGAGTGTGGTGCGTGCGAGTCCGTTTGCCCGGTTATGGCAATCACTTATGTCGACGCGGAAAGCGCCGACCAGGACCTGCGAGAGGCCCACGAATTTTTCAGTACATTGTTGCCTGGACGGGATAGTCCAATCGGGAGTCCCAGAGGAGCCCAGAAGATCGGTCTGATCAAAAGCGATCATCCAAGAATTCTACAGCAGTTGAAATGCTTAGCTAAGGACTAACGATTTTTTTGCTCCACTAAAAAGATACTCGATGTCTTGATAATAACAGGTGAAAAAAATGACTGACAAAAATAAGAAATCAATCCTGGAAGTACGAGAGTTCATTGAAAAACACAATATTGATACTGTTCGACTCGGAGCCGTCGATATAGATGGTGTTTGGCGCGGAAAACAAGTAGGTGCTGATTATTTTCTTAAAAAGGCAGCTATTGACGGTACTCAGATCTCAAATATCCTTTTCGGTTGGGATGTTGCCGATAATTTGGTCGACGGTTTGGACTTTACGGGATGGGACTCAGGATATCCCGATATCGCTTTGATCCCGGATCTTACGACGCTATCGTTAGTTTCTTGGCAGGCGCAGACGGCAACCGTTATTTGCGATATCAATAACCTCGATGGTCAGCCCCTGAACCTATCGCCCCGGAATATCTTGCGCAAAGCGACCGAAAAAGCAGAGCAGCTTGGATACAAGTGTCAGGCTGCATACGAGTTTGAGTTCTACCTTCTGAATGACTCTATCGAAGATATTTCGGCGGATCAGTGGCGCAGCACAAATCCGGTAAAAAAGAGCGGCCACTGCTACAGCATGCTCCATCATTCCAGTTCTTCGGACATTATAGGGGAAATTCGCAGGAGTATGCGTGCTTCTGGGATCGAACTAGAGGCGACGAACAGTGAACACGGCCCTGGTCAGTACGAGATCAATATCAAATATGGCGATGCGCTTAAGGCGGCAGATGATGCGATTTTTGTGAAAAATGGCATCAAAGAGATAGCCGCGAAGCATGGGATGACGGCAACTTTCATGGCAAAGCCGAATGCGGCATGGTCGGGTTCTTCTGGCCACGTCCATATGAGTCTGTCAGACCAGCAGGGGACCCCTATATTCGCGAATCCGGAGAATAAGTCGGAGCTGTCAGAGGTTGGTTACAACTTCTTAGCAGGCATGGTCGAACTTGCTCGGGAAATGTCGGCCATTTATTTGCCGAATATCAACTCCTACAAGCGGACGGCTGGTGCAGCCTGGGCGGGCGGTAATTCGTCTTGGGGGTTCGACAACCGCACTGTGTCACACCGAGCGATAACTTCGGCCGGCGCAGCTGCTAGGGTCGAGAACCGGATTCCGGGTGCTGATACCAACCCTTATCTCGTTATCGCGGCTAGTCTTTTGTCAGGTTTATATGGCATTGAGAACAAGCTTAAGCCAAAAGACCCCATCCTTGGTAATGCCTACAAAGTATCGCCGGAATTGGCGCGTCCACTCGCGACGTCGCTGGAAGAGGCGGCAACTATCTTCTGCGACAGTGAAGTGGCACGAGTGATCTTCTCGAATGAGTTCGTCAATCACTATGCCCAGATGAAGAAGTGGGAAATAAAGCAAGCCAATGGTTACGTAAATAATTGGGAGCTGGCTCGTTACCTCGACATCATCTGACGGGGCGAGCAAAGATATGCCTTTCTGGGAATAGAAGGCGACGAATAGCGGACAGGAAAAAAGGGTGTGAATATGAAAGATGTAAATGAAATTGCCAGGAATTTTGATTTTCATGGTGAAGCGCTAGATAATATCTTCGATACATATGCAGCGCTTAGGAATAAATGTCCAGTTGGACATAGCGATAACTATGGTGGTTTTTGGTTCTTGACGAAGAGTGATGACATCTTCGCTGCGGAGCAGGATCCGGAAGCATTCTCAGTCGGTCCGTCGATGATGGTGCCATCGGTGTCAGAAGGCATTAAACTGCCTCCGATCGACATTGACCCGCCAGAGCACACGGCTTATCGCCGTATTCTGTTGCCGTTGTTCACACCACAAGAGCTGAAGAAACTCGAGCAGCCAATCCGCGATACAGCACGTCAGTTGGCTGAAGAGTTTGCGAAAGAGGGGCCGGGCGCCGACGCTTCATATCACTATTCTCGACCTCTACCAACAATTATCTTCAGCCGTCTCGCTGGTTACCCTGAGAAGGATTGGCCGAAGTTTGATAAGTGGGTGGACGATATCATTTATGAGCGAGTCGAAAACCCGGAGCGTGCGAAAAAGGCCAATGACGACTGTTTCGCATACTTTGCGAATTTGCTCGATAACTGGAAAGACGAAGGCGAGTCGGCCACTTTGATGGATTATCTTTGCCGAGCCAAGCTCAATGGTCGTCCGCTTACCAGAGACGAACTTCTTCGGTATTGCTATCTCCTCTTCCTGGCAGGCCTCGATACTACCGCTTGGTCTATCCGTGCGGGGATTTGGCACCTTGCGAACAACCCGGAGGATCAGCAGCGACTTCGTGACAATCCCGACATGATTCCGCTGGCCTGCGAAGAGTTTCTTCGCACGCTCTCTCCCGTCCAGGTAATGGGGCGCACATGTCTGAAAGACACCGTCATCCGCGGTCAGGAAATTAAGGAGGGTGAGCGGGTCATGCTTGTATTTGGAGCAGGCAACCGAGACGAGGAAGTTTTCCCAAACCCGGACAAGATCGACATCGGGCGGCAAGAGAACCGACATTTGGCATTCGGAGGCGGTATCCACAGATGCCTCGGGTCAAACCTTGGGCGCCGAGAGCTAATTGTTGGAATTGAAGAGTTCCTGCGTGCTGTTCCCGATTTCCGGCCTGCGGATCCGTCCGAGAAGTGGCATGGAGTCGGGCCTTTGAAACTCACATTTTGAAAATCGGAGAAATATCATGAAAGTAACTGTTGATAACTCCCGTTGCCAGGGCCATGCACGTTGCGTCTATTTCGCCCCCGAGGTCTTTGAAATCGATGACGAGGGCTATTCAAAAGTAAAGGCTGGTTATGAAACTGTTCCGCTCGAGTTACAAGAGAGCGTGAAGAAGGCGTGTGCCAACTGTCCTGAGCTCGCAATCAAGATTTCATGAGTTTACGTTGAGGGACTGATTTATGGATAAGCTTCGAATTCTTATTTGTGATGGCAACACGGCCGTCGACAGGGCTTCTTTCAAGAAGTTTGTTGGATGTACTCCAAGCAAACATTTCGAGCGGCTGCTAAAGCATCACAACTCGGAATTACGAACTGATATTGCTTATCCAGCTGATCCTGACCCGCTTTATGTGCTGCCCTTAGGAGCCTATGACGGGATTCTGTTTACAGGCTCCAACTCCCACATATATAAGCGAGAGCCCGGAACTTTACGGCAAATTGAGTTTGCTAAGGCGGCATTCGCGTCAGGGACCCCGATGTTTGGTGTATGTTGGGGATTGCAGCTCGCAACTGTTGCTGCGGGAGGGGATGTTCAGCCGAATAGGGCTGATGAAAATGTCTGCGAAGCACCGTTTGCTTCGGGTATTCGTCTGACCGAACAGGGGCGCTCCCACCCAATGCATCACTTAAGGCCTGATGAGTTTGATGCCTTTTCTTTTCACTCTGATGAAGTTGTTAGTCTTCCCGAGGATGCCATCGTAACGGCCCGAAATCGAAATTTTGTTCAGGCTGCCGAGATTAAACATGGAAAGTCCACATTCTGGGGAGTGCAGTACCATCCCGAACTGTCAGGTTTAGACCAGGCAGGATTCCTTAGGGAGAGTGCTGCGTCGCTCGTGGCGGGTGGTAGTTACGAGACGCACAATCATGTCGAGAGCGCGGCGCAAGCAATATCACGCTTCAAAAGTGGAGTTGAAATGCCAGAGGAGAGTCTGATTCATTTCGAAACTATTAACATGAGCGCTTTCGATTTTAGGCCGCTCGAAATATTAAATTGGATTACGCATCTTGTTATCCCAACTACCCAACGAAAGTTTGGTTGGAACGGAGGGTGAAGCGAGAGCTCACGATAAACAACACATCTCACAACATTTGTGTGAACTTGTTAGCAGGGGAGAATAAAAATTATGACGTCGCCTGTATCAACACAACTCAAGGGTAACCTTGGACCCATTGGAATTGCTTTGATGGTAGTCGCGACTGCAGCCCCATTGACCGTAATGGTCGGGGTAAGTCCATTGATCATCGGGCTCGGAAATGGTGTCGCAGCACCTATGAATGAGATCGTCGTGGGTATTGTGATGCTTTTGTTCTCTGTGGGATTCGTCGCGATGTCTCGATATATTGAGAGCGCAGGAGCATTTTACGCTTACATATTGAAGGGTATGGGGCGCGTATTAGGCTTAGGGTCAGCATCACTCGCAGTTTTTTCTTACACGCTGATCTTGATAGCTCTCGAAGCCTATATCGGGGTTGTTCTCAGTAGTGCCATGTCAGGGCTTTTGAATGTCACACTTCCATGGTGGCTATATACTATCGGTGTTGTTGCGTTTGTTGGAGTATTAGGGTATCGAAATGTCGAAGTAAGCGCCAAAGTCCTTGGTGTCGCTCTTATATTGGAAATTGGCATAATTCTTATACTCGATTTGTCGGTTATCAGCTCCGTTGGAATAGTGGGTGTGAATACAGCGCCTTTCGAAATGTCTACTTTTCTCTCCGGCTCGCCTGGTCTTGGTCTTTTATTCGCGGTATTCGGCTTCATCGGCTTCGAATCAACTGTGGTGTATCGCGAAGAGGCGATCAATCCTGAGCGCTCGATTCCGCAAGCGACGTATATAGCCGTGATATTCATCACGATTATTTATTTCGTTTCTATGTGGTGCGTAGTGGTAGGGGTAGGTATCGATGATGTGGTCCGTGTTTCGAAGGGCAATGCTGAAAGTATGTACTTGGATCTAGTGACTACTTATCTAGGGCGGGTGATGCATGACGCCGCTCAAGTCTTGCTCATTACCAGTCTTTTTGCGGTGGTGATTTCGATCCACAATATTATCGCGCGCTATAAATATGTCCTTGGTAGCTGCGGGGTGCTTATGGCCCAGCTTGCCAAGGTCCATGCGACCCATTCATCACCTTATGTTGCTTCTGCAGTTCAAACCTTCGTTTCGGTTAGCCTTCTCCTGGCTGCGGCCATTCTAGGACTCGATCCTGTTACGGAAATTTACGCTTGGGGGGCTGCAGCCGGGACGTTGGGATATATGGTTATCGTGGCTCTGGCCTGCCTTTCGATCATCCTTTTTTTCGCCAAGCATCCTTGCTCATTAAATGCTTGGAAAACGAAGGTCGCGCCAGGGCTGGCGCTAGTTGGGCTGCTTGGCTTTCTTTATTTAGCGTTTAGCAACCTGCCCGCGCTGACCGGTAGCGAAGGCTTACACGCGGTTAATGTCACGATTATCGTCCTTCTCATTGTTGCATTCCTCATCGGGAGCGGAGGGGCCGTGATCATGAAGCGGAAAGCACCAAAGCGCTTTGCTGCCATTCTGAGCCATATGAAGGTGAGCTGAAACATTGACCTTGTTGTTGTCCTGCTGCTTGAAAGTTAGGGCGGGGCAACATTATCTTTGGGCTCTGGGCGGCAAGCGAGAGCTGAGTTTTTAGGCAGGTACAAAATGGACCAGCTCACGATAAACCCTACAAGCGCGGCTGGCTGGCGCAACCGTGCTGATAACATCGAATTTGAAGGCCGATGCCTGATCGACGGCAAGCTTGTAGACGCGCGCTCGGGGCAAACATTCGATTGTGTGTCACCTGTGGATGGGCGTGTACTAACAAAAATAGCTGAAGGTGACGAATCAGATATCAACAAAGCCGTTGCTGCCGCCCGGGATGCCTTCCAAGACCGGCGTTGGGCGGGGCTGTCGCCGGTCTCCCGCAAACGCACGCTCCAGGCCTTTGGTGCGCTAATCCGTCTTCATCGAGACGAGTTGGCACTCTTGGAAACGCTCGATATGGGCAAACCCATTACCGCATCGCGGAGCGTTGACGTCGAGGCAGTGGCGAATTGTTTCGATTGGTACGCTGAAGCTATTGACAAGTTATATGAGCAGATTGCCCCGACGGCTGAAAGCGACTTGGCCCTCATTACCCGTGAACCTTTGGGAGTGGTTGGCGCCATTGTGCCTTGGAACTTTCCCATGCTCACAACTGCTTGGAAAGTAGCGCCTGCACTGGCCACTGGAAACTCAGTAGTCCTCAAGCCGGCTGAGCAATCTCCCCTGACGGCCATTCGCCTGGGTCAACTAGCGCTTGAGGCGGGAATTCCCGAGGGGGTGTTCAATGTTGTGCCCGGATATGGCCGAACAGCCGGAAAGGCCCTCGCTTGCCACATGGATGTTGATGGCATTTTCTTCACTGGCTCAACTGCGACCGGGCGATTGCTTATGGAGTATGCCGCAAAAACCAATCTTAAGAGGGTCTGTTTGGAGCTCGGCGGCAAGAGCCCAAACATCATTCTCGCTTCTTACGGTGACATTGAGAAAGCGGCGGTTACCGCGGCTGAGAGTATGTTCAACAATCAGGGGGAGGTTTGCATTGCGCCCTCCCGCTTGATCGTAGAGCGCTCGATTCATAAGCAGGTCGTTGAGATTGTTGCCGAAATCGCAAGGCAGCGTCAGCCTGCGGATCCGCTCAATCCAGCTACGCGCGTCGGTGCTCTGGTGAATGCCCAACATGCTGACCGGGTGATGGGTTTTATCGCGCGGGCAAAGACGGGTGGTGCCACGCTCGCCGCGGGCGGGACGCGGGCGTTGACCGAAACCGGTGGTTCTTATGTCGTGCCAACAGTCTTTGACAATGTATCCAACCACATGGAGATCGCCCGTAATGAAGTTTTTGGCCCAGTACTGTCGGTGATCCCTGTCTCCGGCGTCGACGAAGCAGTCGCGGTCGCCAATGATAGCCCTTATGGTCTAGGTGCCGGGGTTTGGACTGATCGTTTATCCGAGGCGCATAAGATTTCCCGCCAACTGCGTGCGGGTGTTGTCTATGTCAATTGCTATAACGACTGCGACATAACTACCCCATTCGGGGGTTACAAACAATCCGGAAATGGGAAGGATAAGTCTCTTTATGCCCTAGATGAATATACGGAATTGAAGACCACTTGGATAAGGTTGTAGGACTGGATGGCCTTCGGACTGCGCGGGCTCGATATCAATCTTTCAGGCTTTGCTACGCCAAAACAGAACATAAGATCTTATATGGCCATGGTCGTGGTTTGCGTAATGGATTCTAGTTGCATACGTGACACTTGGTGGAAGGCAGGCCACATTCTTTGCTTTTGGCTTTCGCTCAAACATTTGTATATTAAATTCGTAACGCATAGGGGCTTGTAGATTCCCGGTTAGAGAGTCATGCACACAACTGACCCGTTTGTTTTCTGGGTCAGTGCCTCCCCCCTTAAGAGCTGCTTCAAATTGCGTCGACGGATGACGAAATGCGCCTTCGTGGCTTACTGCTGGCTAAATCGGGAAGTGCAGGCAGCATGTTGGTGCCTCTCAAAAATATTGTCAGCCTATGCGGGCCTCATTGGAAATCTACGAATAAATAACAAGAGAGTTTCGTCATGGCACCTATTCGAGAAAAAATTGCTCAGCATGTGCCGGATGAACTACAGGAAGGATGCTGCATCCATCCAAGCGTCTGTATTCCGACGCTGGCACACCAACATTTGCTGCAAGGTCGCCTGAGCATGAGCGAAGTCGAAGCACCCGTACAGGTTGCGGTGCGCAACCGCATCGGACACCTGACCCTCAATCGACCAGAGGGCTTGAATGCCCTGAACCTGCCCATGATGCGCTTACTCCTGCAACAGCTGCATGCCTGGGAAGATGACCCGAACATACTTGCAGTGGTGTTGCGCGCATCGGGGCAGAAGGCCTTCTGCACCGACCGCGATATCCGCATGCTGTATGGCAGCTACCAGGTAGGAGGCAACCAGCATAAGAGCTTTTTTGAAGTTCAATTTGCCCTCGTCGAATACATCCACACCTATTCCAAGCCTTTATTGGTACTGATGGATGGCCTAGTGCTCGGCAGTGGCATGGGGGGGGGACAAGGTGCATCAATTCGGGTGATCACAGGGCAGGTGAAGATGGGCGTGTCGGAAGTGGAAGCCGGTTTCTTTCCGGCTGTTGGCAGTAGTTACTTTCTGTCACGTTTGCCGGGTGAGTTGGGAATTTATCTAGGCATTACTGGTTTGCAGGTGCGGGCCGCTGATGCGCTCTATGCGCGTATGGCCGACTGGTGCCTGCCCGGCGAGCAGATAGCTGAACTGGATCGCCGCCTCAACCAGATGAACTGGACTACGCATCCACACGAGGCTTTGCGTAATTTGCTCGCCTCCCTAGGCAGCAACAAGCTCTTAGGGTCGGAACTCAAGGCTTTGCGTGTGGTTATCGACGGGTACTTTTCCCTGCCTGATATGCCATCGATTCGCTTGGCGCTGCTACGGGAAAGTCGCCCTGAGTTCCAAGACTGGGCTGAAGAAACCGTCAAGGTGCTGGACAGTCGGTCACCGAGCGCGATCGCAGGTACTCTGGATCTTTTGCGTCGCTGTCGTAACCTTTCTCTTGCCGACTGCTTTGCTCACGAACTGAACCTAGACTATCAGTCGTTCGACACGGGCGACTTCATGGCGGGGTGCATGTTCTGATGATGGACAAGGGTTATGACAAGGTTCCGAGCTGGGTTCCACCCAACTGGCTGAGCTTGATCCCAACCGGGCAGACGTCTTCTTCGCGGGCTTCAAGCCCGCTGGTTGAAAACTCTGGCGCAAAGTCACTATCTGGGCTCCGCAGAACAAGAGAGATACATGACCTCGAATTAAGTGAAGAGCATTTCATGATGCGCGACCCTGCCCGTTGCGACATTGTTCCTACGACCTAACAAATGCGAAAAATGACTGGGCCGACGATAACTTGCTGGCACAGATGGGCGATCTGGCTCTGTTCGGTATGGTTATGCCGAAGTATGGAGCGGCTTTTATATCGATACCCAGGAAGAGAAGGGTTCCTCTAAAGGATATTGGTAGCGGCCCATCCATTGGTGGCTTTTGCTTGGTCAAGCATCAGGCAGGCTACTGAGCACACAGTTTGCGGGCCCGAGCCGAGTTGCTCAATTAACAATGGATAGCAAATGGCGCCAGGGCGCTGTGATTACCCTTTTATGCATGGCATCCCCTTGCTGGAGAAGACTATGCAAATAAATCCGATTAGGAGGTTTCCCATGAGATCTATGGCGGCTGAGTTGGAATCGGCTCGCTGAGGGACTCTGCTGGCCCTCCGTCGTCACTATTGCCAGCCTGCCTAAAGGATGCAGCTCACGCATCCTTAGGACGGTACCTGCTTAAAGAAGTTATTCACTGGAGGCTTCAAGTGCACATTGGTGTTCCTCTCGAAACCCAGACGGGTGAAACACGGGTTGCTGCAACCCCGGAAACCATCAAGAAACTGATCGGCCAGGGTCATAAGGTCATTGTGCAAAGCGGCGCCGGCATTAATGCCAGTGTTGTCGACAGTGCTTATGCAGCGGCAGGCGCAACCATTGGCAGCGCCAACGATGCCTTTGGTGCAGAGCTGATTCTTAAAGTGGTCGCGCCCAGCGACAGCGAGCTGGCGCTGATCAAGCGCGGCACCGTTGTGGTTGGCATGCTCAACCCGTTCAGCAATGAAACCATCGCCAAGATGGCTGAATGCGGCATCACCGCGTTCGCGCTGGAGGCCGCACCACGTACCTCCCGTGCCCAAAGCCTGGATGTGCTGTCCTCGCAAGCCAACATCGCCGGTTACAAAGCCGTGCTGCTGGCCGCTCATTACTATCCGCGCTTCATGCCGATGCTGATGACCGCTGCAGGTACCGTGAAAGCCGCTCGCGTGCTGATCCTCGGTGCCGGTGTGGCCGGTTTGCAGGCCATTGCCACGGCCAAGCGCCTGGGTGCAGTGATCGAAGCGTCCGATGTGCGTCCTGCGGTTAAAGAGCAGATCGAATCCCTCGGCGCCAAGTTCGTCGACGTGCCCTACGAGACCGATGAAGAGCGCGAGTGCGCCGTCGGTGTCGGCGGTTACGCGCGCCCCATGCCGGCCAGCTGGATGCAACGCCAGGCCGTGGCCGTGCACGAGCGCGCCAAACAGGCAGATATCGTCATTACCACCGCGCTGATTCCGGGCCGCAAGGCGCCGACGCTGTTGAGCGCGGAAACCGTGGCGCAGATGAAGCCAGGCTCGGTGGTCATTGACCTCGCGGCCGCCCAGGGCGGCAACTGCCCGCTGACCGTGGCCGACCAGGTGGTCGTCGCAAACGGCGTGACCATCGTCGGCCCGACCAACCTGGCCGGCGCGGTCGCGGCGGACGCTTCGGCGCTGTACGCCCGCAACCTGCTGGACTTCCTGAAACTGGTGTTCACTAAGGAAGGCCAGTTCGACATCAACCTTGAAGACGATATCGTCGCCGCGTGCCTGATGTGCCGCGATGGCCAGATCGTGCGCAAGAACGGCTGAGGATAAAAACAATGGAAGACATGCTGATCTCTCACGGTATCTACAACCTGATCATCTTCGTGCTGGCCATCTACGTCGGCTACCACGTGGTCTGGAACGTGACACCTGCGCTGCACACCCCGCTGATGGCCGTGACCAACGCGATCTCCGCCATCGTCATTGTCGGCGCCATGCTCGCCGCCGCCCTCACCGTCACCCCACTGGGCAAGACCATGGGCACCCTGGCCGTGGCGCTGGCGGCGGTCAACGTGTTTGGTGGCTTCCTGGTCACCCGGCGCATGCTGGAAATGTTCAAGAAGAAAGCGGCTCCAGCAAAGGCTCCGGCAGCCAAGGCCGAAGCAGTCAAGGCTGAGGTGCAACAAGCATGAGCATGAACCTGGTTACCTCCCTGTATTTGATCGCCTCGGTCTGCTTCATTCAGGCGCTCAAGGGGCTCTCGCACCCAACCACGTCGCGTCGCGGCAACCTGTTCGGCATGCTCGGCATGGGCCTGGCGGTCCTCACCACGGTCGGCCTGATCTACAAGCTCGGTGCCGAACTGGCCCATGACGGTATCGTCTACGTGATCGTCGGCCTGCTGATCGGCGGCACCGCCGGTTCGATCATGGCCAAACGCGTTGAAATGACCAAAATGCCGGAACTGGTCGCCTTCATGCACAGCATGATCGGCCTGGCCGCGGTGTTCATCGCCATTGCGGCTGTCGTCGAGCCGCAGTCCCTGGGCATCGTCCAGCATCTGGGCGACGAAATCCCGACCGGTAACCGCCTGGAACTGTTCCTCGGCGCGGCTATCGGTGCAATCACCTTCTCCGGTTCGGTGATCGCTTTCGGCAAACTGTCGGGCAAGTACAAGTTCCGTCTGTTCCAGGGCGCGCCGGTACAGTTCAGCGGTCAGCACAAACTGAACCTGCTGCTGGGCCTGGCCACACTGGCGCTGGGCGTGACCTTCATGCTGACCGGCAACCTCAGCGCCTTCGCCTTGATGCTGGCCCTGGCGTTCGTCATGGGCGTGCTGATCATCATCCCGATCGGCGGCGCCGACATGCCGGTGGTGGTGTCGATGCTCAACAGCTACTCCGGCTGGGCCGCAGCGGGTATCGGCTTCTCGCTGAACAACTCGATGCTGATCATCGCCGGCTCCCTGGTGGGCTCCTCCGGTGCGATCCTCTCGTACATCATGTGCAAGGCGATGAACCGTTCCTTCTTTAATGTACTGCTCGGCGGTTTCGGCAATACAGCCGACGCCGGTCCCGCAGGCGCCAAGGAGGCCCGTCCGGTCAAATCCGGTTCGGCTGACGACGCGACCTTCCTGCTGACCAACGCCGACACCGTGATCATCGTTCCGGGCTACGGCCTGGCGGTGGCCCGTGCTCAGCATGCGCTGAAGGAACTGACCGAGAAGCTGACCCATCGCGGCGTAACTGTGAAGTACGCGATCCACCCGGTGGCCGGTCGCATGCCTGGCCACATGAACGTGTTGCTGGCCGAGGCCGAAGTGCCTTACGACCAGGTGTTCGAGATGGAAGACATCAACTCCGAGTTCGGCCAGGCCGACGTGGTGCTGGTGTTGGGCGCCAACGACGTGGTCAACCCGGCGGCGAAGAACGATCCGAAATCGCCGATTGCCGGCATGCCGATTCTCGAAGCGTTCAAGGCCAAGACCATCATCGTCAACAAGCGCTCGATGGCCAGCGGTTATGCCGGCCTGGACAACGAACTGTTCTACCTGGACAAAACCATGATGGTGTTCGGCGACGCTAAAAAGGTCATCGAGGATATGGTCAAGGCTGTGGAATAATGGCTTATCCGTCACAAAATGAACGTCCCATTTATACTGGGTACTTGTTGGCGATGTTTAGTTAACTGCTGCTGCGCACATGGCGAGCATAAGCTGATCAGCCTGCATCGTGCGTCGGTTCCGGAACCGACGCGTGTCAACTTTTTCGTTGCGCACGGATTTCTTTCATGACCAGCTGTACAACGTGCATAGTTTTGTGGGTGCTGACAGCAATCGATAAATGGAGTCGCTCGAGTGTGTTTCTGAAGACCATTTTTCGCCCTATGACCAGAGCATGGTGGATATCCTGCAGGTGTTGTTTCAGACCCGCCGACTAGCGTAGGCAATCGGCATAGAAACAGTACAGGATTCACCTCGAAATTCTATGACGAGTAGGCCTGATAACTTGGTATTCAATAGGGTTTCAGTTGCCCTGGAAAGCCCACAATTTGTTTGACATTCGGCTAGGTTGCCAGTGATTGACGGGAAACAATTTGATTGTCAACGCTGGTAATCAGATCGAGGTCGCGGCAGAACTAGCACCCCAGAGAATTTTCCCGAAAGGATTGTAATGTCTCTAGTTTAGAGCTGTCAGAAAAACAAGATGACGTCAGGATCAGCTTAATTTCTTTAGAGAAATGCTTGTCTCAAGTTGAAGGGCACAACTGCTATTCCTCGTGGAAGTTAAATGACAGTGTTAACCATGAGGATGTTTGCCGGCCCATCTACCGCCACATAGGCATGTGGTTGATCTGAATCAAACAATATACTGTCCCCTGCTGAGAGCATTACAGGATCATAAAACGCGCTGAGTAGTTGTAGCTTACCTGAGACGACAAAGATGAACTCCTGTCCCGGGTGCTGCCTCCATCCCCCGACATCATCGAAACTCGATGCGTCTATCGTCACACTCCAGTACAGATTATGATCTTCTTTGAAGTCCGAACACAGGCTCTCAAGATGCATGCCCGGTGTCGTCTGTATGCCGCCAGATTGTTTCCTTGTAATGGTTCGCCGACCTGTCGCTTTGGGTTTTCCCGTGGAGAGAAATTTCGATGCAGGTACCTGTAAAATATCTGCGATCTTAAGCGCGAGTGTGACTGTGAGCTTGGCCTTTCCTGTTTCAATTTTCGATAATTGTGAGGCCGAAATACCAAGCGTATTGGCAAGCGCCCTGAGGCTTATCCCCTTCAGGCTGCGCTGATTCCTGATTTCACTCTCAATAGACACTTTGAACCGATATCCTTGTAAATGTATAGCATAAGGCAAGCACAATGCTTTGTATTGCTTTATAGCACAACGTATCTATATTGGACATGGTGTTGAGTTTTTTTGACATGAATTTCTATTTCTGCACAAGAGATCATCCTAGGAAAGGATTCTGACTTGCTGCAAGGTTGAGCGTTCATCGGCTGCAAGTGGATTGATTTGGTTCCGGTGACCAAAATATTCAGGCGGTTTTCAGCAGCATCTCTCGCAGCAGGCCGGCCAAAGCGTCGATGTGTTTCTTCTCAATGATTAATGGCGGCGCAAGTGCGATGATGTCGCCGGTTACCCGGATCATCGCTCCCGCTCTGTAGCATTTGCAGAGTACGTCATACGCCCATGCCCCTGGGGCATTCTTGCGGCTCTCCAATTCAACTCCAACGATCAGCCCGATGTTACGGATGTCCTTGACATAGGGGGCGTCCTTGAGTCCGTGCATCGTCTCTTCCCAATAGGGAGCCAGTTCGCTTGCCCGCGTCAGAAGGCGGTCACGCTCGTAAATGTCTAGCGTCGCAAGCCCCGCTGCTGCGGACACAGGGTAGCCGGAATAGGTGTAGCCATGGAAAAATTTGATCATCCCTTCGCAACCGTGCATAAAGGCGTCGTAGATGATCTCCTGGACAAAAACCGCCCCCATTGGCACGGTACCGTTGGTCATACCCTTTGCGGTAGTGAAGAGGTCGGGTGTCACACCGAAGAACTGCGAAGCGAAGGGCTGACCCAGTCGTCCGAAGCCGGTGATTACTTCGTCGAAGATCAGCAAGATACCGTGCTCCTTCATGATCTTGCGCAGTCGCTCGAGATATCCCTTGGGTGGCACCAGTACACCGGTCGACCCGGCGACGGGTTCGACTATCACGGCAGCGATAGTCTCGGTCCCATGCAGAGCGATGATGCGCTCGAGGTCATCGGCCAAATTAGCGCCGTGTTCCGGCTGGCCTTTAGAGAACGCGTTTTCGGGTAGATGAGTATGCGGCAGATGGTCGACGCCGGTCAGTAGGTTCCCGAAAGTGCGGCGATTGTTGACGATTCCACCGACTGAGATTCCTCCGAAGCCCACGCCGTGATAGCCCCGCTCGCGGCCGATAAGTCGTGTGCGTTGTCCTTCGCCGCGGGCGCGGTGGAAAGCCAGCGCGATCTTCAGCGCAGTATCGACTGCTTCTGAGCCTGAACCGGTGAAAAAAATATGGCCGAACCCATTGGGTGCGAGAGCTTTGAGGCGGTCAGCGTATTCGAAGGCGATTGGGTGACCCATCTAGAAGGATGGGGCGTAGTCCATTTCGCTCAGCTGGCGATGTACTGCATCGGCTATTTCGGCATGACCGTGCCCGGCGTTACAGCACCACAGCCCTGAGGTTCCGTCGATGATCTCGCGGCCGTCCTCGGTGGTGTAGTACATGCCCTTGGCATCTACAAGCATCCGTGGTTCGGTCTTGAATTGGCGATTGGCGGTGAAGGGCATCCAGAAGGCATCGAGGGGGACATTGCGTGCGGGTTTGGTCATGACGTGAGCGCCTGTTGTCTCGTTGTTGATCTGATCCAATGCATTGAAAAATCGAGAGTTGAACATCAAGAGCGCGACTAACAACCGACGGCGGTTTCGGGAAACGTGTTACCGATTGACCATTAAATCACTGGCACGTGGCATCAAGAGCGTTTTGGGATGGTCACCCCGACGGCATACGCCGGGGTGTTTTATGGCTCAATATTTGAGCATGAGACCACCGTCGACAATGAGGTCGGTACCAGTGATATAGGAGGCTGCATCGGAGAGCAGGAACATAGCGGCATTTGCCATATCGCCAGCGGCACCGACACGCCCCATCGGAACATAGTTACCGGCATTCTTCACTTTATCCGGGGAGTCCCAGCGAGCCTGCATTGGGGTTTGAGTGATGCCCGGATAAATGGTGTTGGAGCGGATACCTTCGGCGGCAAGTTGCATGGCGATCGACTTGGATATCGCGGGGATGCCAGCTTTTGATGCCGCATAGGCGTCTTGAGGAGCGGTATCACCACGAAGGCATTGGACAGTGGAGAAGTGCACCATCGAGCCGCCGCCAGATTTCCGCATGTAGGGAACCGCAGCACGAATGGTGTGAACCAAGGACTTAAGGTCGATCTCCATGACCTTATCCCAAACGTCAAGGTCGATATCGAGGAGCGATACGTCTTTACCGAACCAGAGCACACCGGCAATGTTGGCCAAGTAGTCGATGCGGCCGAACTTATTGAATGCAGCGCCTATCGCTTCGTTTACGAAGTGCACATCAGTCAGGTCGCCTTGAGCATAGATAAGCTTATCGCTTGCTTGCAGTTCTGCCGGCTTTTCCTTTACGTCGATTGCCAGTACTGCCGCACCTGATTCGAGCATTTTCTGGGAAAGCGCCAGGCCCATACCGCCGCCGGCACCGGTGATGACGGCTACGCGTCCAGTGAAGTCAAATTTGATCATGTGTACTCCCGATTGCTTGCTTGTTGTTTTGAAATCTTCAGTCTGAAGAATTGAAATGCGGGCGCTTTAGAACTGTGATGTATCCAAAAAGGAAACATGTACACTTATATTGTACAAAATGTTCATTGTCAACACGATTGGTAATTTTAGAGCTCGACCTGAGTGAGTCGTTCTTCATCCCGCGGTCTGAGAACGAACGTCTGTTGACTAGCAGTTTTGGTGCAGCGGAGCTGTAGCACGGTCCTTGCGTTGAAGGCGTTACATCTCGATAGATGTGTCGCTCCTTGGTGTGTAGTGCTCCAGCTGCCTGAGACTAGGGGGAGCCCTGGATAACCCGCTCGCTGATCAGGATCGTGCGGTCAATTGGGATCCCCTGTGTGACTCGGTGATTTTCAGTAGCCATCATGTGACTTTTTGACTGTGGCGCAGGAGGGGGGCGGATTTCTATTGCGTCTAATTCGGGCCCAAGACAATCGTCCGCTGAATCCTGCCAGGCTGTCGGAGGGCGCTCAACAGGCCAGATAAGCGCTTGGTTGAGGGCAGGGTGCAAAGTCTGGTTTTAGATATTTCCGTAGGGAATGAAAGGCCGCAGGTATCGTAATGTTTACGACTATCATTGAACTGCATGGAGGTCGCGCTATCGCCCAAAGTGAAGCTTCATGACCGCAATAATCTTTTCAGCCGCGCCTAAGGCGGAGAGCATGGGGACATGCTTGTAGTAATGGGGGGGGAGGGGCTGGGCTTTGGCGCACGTAACATGCGACGAAGGTGGTCGAATGCAGTGGTCTATTGTTACTTGTCGATTGAGCTGTTACGGACTCGAACGCACGGACAGTATCCGTTCAGGTATCGCAGTGAACCAGGCGGGGCCGGAAGGTCCTTTTCCGTTGGGGGGGGGGGCACTCAGCTGAGTAAATGCAATACCTATCCGTTGAGTCCGATCATGTAGTGGGGCAGCTAGGTAGGCCGCCTAGTTCGAATCAAATCTCATGTGAATGTCCTCCCGCTTTGAGTGAAGGGCGCGATTCAATGAGTGCATCCACTTTATAAGTATCCATGAAAAAAATTGAAATTTATTCATGACCTTAGAAGCGGTCGATGATTGCCACCCCACGTTCCTGGAAACTATCCATCTTCGGTAATACGATCGTAGCTTCCTCTAGCGTTATGGTCCGACCGATGAGTTTTTCAGGCTTTAGCTTGCCCGCTTCGATCATAGCTAGCATATCTCCATATCTGTGCGGTTGCAGGCCATAGCTGCCGATGAGCTCGAGTTCTTTGAGTACGACGCGTCCCATGGGAATGGCCGGCAGAGCTTGGTCCCCTGCCATGAGGCCAATCTGAAGATGTTTGCCTCTCTTCGTCAGGCACTGGATCGAGTTTCTGCATGTCACGACGCTGCCTAATGCATCGATCGATACATGGGCGCCACCGCCGGTGAGATCAGCAATCGCGCTCGGCACATCGTCGGTAAACTTGGCATTGATTGTCCTGGCTGCGCCGAGCTCGCGGGCTAATTCCAGTTTGTCATCCGCAATGTCGATAGCGATGGTATTCGCACCAAGCGCCTCGGCAATCATGATCGCTGATAGGCCTAAACCGCCGCAGCCGTGCACGGCAACCCACTGGCCGGGTTCGATTCGTGCTTGGAAGGCGAGTGCGCGGAACGAAGTGGCGAATCGGCAGCCTAGCCCTGCGGCTGTTGTGAAGGCGACGACTTCCGGTAGCGCAACTAAATTGTGATCTGCCATATCAATAGCAACATACTGCGCAAACGAGCCCCAGTGCTTGAAGCCCGGCTGCAACTGGTAATCGCACATTTGCTCGTTACCCGATGCGCATTCTCCGCATGATCCACACACACCCATGAACGGCATAGTGACGTGATCGCCTACTTTCCACTTAGTTACACCTCGTCCAATGGCAGAGATGACGCCAGCAAACTCATGGCCAGGGACATGCGGCAGTACTATGTCGGTATCGTGTCCGACCCAGCCGTGCCAGTCGCTTCGACAGACGCCACTTGCCTTTACTTCGATGACTGCTCCGAATTCACATGGCTCTGGGTCCGGCACGGTCTGTACGGTAATTTTGCCCTGGAAGGACTCATAGACGGCTGCGCGCATTCTTCTTAATCCTGATGCATATGGATTAGTTTGGGTCCCTATCGGACGTGGCGTTAGTGATTGGTGGGGGGCTATTTGTATGATTGTGTAGAGCGCGCTAGAGTGCTTTTGCTCTTTGATAACGACGCACAGCATCACCGAAGGCCTCGAGCAGCTTCCGTGAGGAACTGTCGGTTTCTGCCCAATATTCGGGATGCCACTGGACGCCCAACGCAAAGCCGCGTGCGCTTTTGACAGAAACGGCTTCGATTGTGCCATCTTCAGCTCTAGCTTCGACGGTAAGGCTAGGAGCTAGAGATCTAATCGCCTGCCTATGCAACGAGTTGACCATGACTTTGCTGGCGCCTAGCACACCCGCTATGCAGCTCCCTTCCCTGATGGATATTGAATGGCGAATGGCGAACCGGTCGTCGCGAGAACCTTCAGGCGGTCGATGATCAAAAATACCCCATTTTTCGTGGATGTCCCGGTCGAGCGTTCCGCCCAGGGCTACATTCAGCTCCTGTATCCCCCTACAGATCGCAAGCAATGGCATCCCTCGTTCGATGGCACTGCGGATTAGAGGAATACTGGTTGCGTCGCGTGCTTGATCAAATGGTCCGTCGCTCTCTTCTGCAATCTCACCATAAAGCGATGGATGAACATTTGTTGCGGAGCCGCTTACGATGAGTCCGTCGACGTGGTTAAGGAGGGCATCGACGTCATTGCCTTCGAGGAGTGCAGGGACGACGAGTGTCATGACATTGGCGACCCTGTTCACCGCGTTAACGTACTGAGTTTGAACGCAGTGCCAAGATGTATTCTCCAGCTCACGAAGACATGCAGGTATCGCAACAACTGGCCTTGGCATTGGTGGGGGCAGCTCCTATTCATCTATTGCATTTTGCACCGCGTTGCTTGATCAGACCTTAAGGTGCAGTGGGGTGAGCCGGGTATCGTTTTTTTTAAAAAATATCACATTGTTTCCTTTTTGACAAAATCGTTTCTTATTTGGAATCGTTCATATGCCAAAGGTCATATGAGATAAGCATTGAATGGGATCGTGTGCACTGGCTTTGCTCCGGCATCCCATCTGAGCTCACCCGCAGGAAAACCTGCGACACTCGCGAAGAAGCAGGCCGAAGGAATAAGGGTAAGCAGTTCACGGTATTGCTGTACCACATCACACCGCAGTTACTGGCGCAGAGCTTCTAAGCTCTACGCCGGTGTGCAGCAGTGGGCGTGGAGGGCATATCGTGGCGAGAGTATGAGGAGGGTCTTCTCCAGCGGGCGGGGATGCAGCGATCATGATGCACTGGATGCAATTAACGGTCGCGCTCAAGGGTCAGAAGGTGAACTGGATATTGGATGCGGATATCACGTCGTTCTTTGATGAGATCGACCATGAATGGACGCTGATGTTTCTGGGGTGCTGGATTGCAGACCGGCGCCTGCTCGGGCTTATCTGCAAATAGCTTCAGGCGGGTATTATGGAGGACGGCCGTGTGGTGGCTGCGACCAAGGGGACTCCACAAGGCGCAGTGATATCGCCGTTGCTGGCAAATATCTATCTTCACTACGTGCTGGATCTATGGGCAAGGCGGTGGCCCCAGAGGCATGCTCGTGGCGACTTAATTGTTTTGCGCTACGCGGATGACGGCGTGGTGAGTTTCAGGACACAATGGCAAGCTCAGCAGTTTATGGTGCAGTTGCAGGAACGCTTGGCCAAGTTCGGTTGATCACTCAACGCTTCGAAGACACGGTTGATTAAGTTTGGTCGTTTTGCTGCGAGAAATCGTAGGAAGCGAGACACAGATAAACCGGAGACATTTGAGTTCCTGGGCGTCAAATACTGCGCCTGAAGGTCAAGAGGCGAATGCGTGCGACGCTGCTGGCTATCCGTGATGAGTTGAAGCGCGGGCGTTATGAACCCATCCAGGTTCAAGGGCAATGGCTCGCTCGGGCACAGCGTGGTTACTTCAATTACCACGCTGTGCCGGGAAGCCAGATACGTCTTGTTGGTTTTCGGTTTTCGGTTTTCGGTTTTCGGTTGGCGGTATGCCGTCTATGGCGGCAATCGCTCAAGCGTCGCAGCCAGCGTAATCGGCTTCAAGTTACGCTACGGGCGCCTTGTAGACCTCTACATACCTAGCCCCAGAAATGCACATCCTTACCCTGAAGATCGCTTCGCGTTATATACCCGAGGCAGGAGCCGTATGCGGTAGCTAAGTACCTGCGGATTTGTGCGGGGGAACAGGTAACTGCCATTCCTACTGCGACCAACCATCAGGCAAAACCTTCCGCCAAGAAAGGACTAAATAAATTTGGGAACGGCTGTTTTTAATTTCGACGCAGGAGCGTATGAGGAGCAACACCAAATGCCTTGCGAAAAGCATGACTGTAATGTGAAAAGTCGGAAAATCCGAACTCCAGTGCGGCTTCAGAAATGCTACGTACCTTGCCGCACTCAATGGCCTTGCGGCTCGCGTCCAGACGCACTTTCCAGATTTCCGCGGCCGGAGTTTTCTGATACCGGGCGAAAGCGCGCGTGACAGTCCTCGTCGACACGTGATGCACTTGAGCTATGCGCTCTATCGACAGCTCCGGATCGGTCAGATTTTTCTGGATGTAATTCATAATCCGCGCGTAAAGACTTAGTTCTTCGTGGGTGATCTTCAAGTCTTGGAGTTCAAGGCTAATCACCAGAAGGTCGAGTAATGTACTGGAATATCGGCTGGAGACTTCTTCAGCTTGAAAGCTTGAAGGGGAACTCGCTGCATGACGCAACATTTCGCGTAACGGGATCACACCTGGACGGCGATCATCCAGCACCATCGCGGTGCAATCCATGATGTTTCGCAGCCTCTCGCTGAGTAAATGCCGGGGAATACGAACTATGTGATTTTCAGTGCCACCAAAGCTGAATCGAAACGTCTCGGATGAGTCATAAAGAAACAGATTTCCCGCCGCCAGCTTAGCCCTTCGTCCTCTTTGTTCCAGCTCTCCATGGCCGAGCCGGGTGAGACCCAGCCACAAATCTTCGTCTGGTCCGCTGCGTAGGTGCTGGGGGGACCGCTCCCAGGAGTGCAGCGGTGAGGACATTGTACAAATGTCCAGCGCTCCAAGGTTGTGCACCTCCATCATCCCGTCGAAATCGCTCTGCGCCAACGATTTGCCGTCGGCCAGGAGACAATGGCGACATACCACTTCTTTCCAATAATCAAAGCGGCGGTGTGCAGCAACATCGAGGGTTGAGTATTGGCTAATGCGAGTCATGAGATTCACCTGGGGGCACTAAAAGGAAAGCGGTGGGGCGGTGACGTAAGTTTCTGCCTCAGTAGGTTTTAAGAGCAATTAGCAGGCCACTTCACCTTTTCCTCTCATCGCCGTGACGACGTTTTTGAAGCTGTCCTTTCCAGCCAAATAGTTGTCTGTGCGAGACAAGCGCATCGAATCACCTAAGCATAACTTTTACCTCACTCAGCGTCCTTCCAGCCATGACTGATGAGGCGTTCATGCAGGCCCAGGAGCTGCGCGACTGTCCTGTTCATCCTGACTTTTGCAAGGGCGATACCTGGCGACTGAAGAGTCTGCCACCTATCTCATAGAGCTAGGGACTTTGGTGCTACGGCGTCGATCTAGTCGTGCCAAACGCAAACACCTGCGTCCGCTGGAATGTTGAGCAGTAAACCGTACGCTTTAAACATAAAAATAAGGAGCGCCGATGGAATACACAATCGATAACCAGCTCAAGTGTCTTTTCCTTAGAAAGCTTGAGCGCTGGGCTGGACCCCATCTAACCCACCTGCGAGTTTTTGTGACCTTCTTCCAGGTCGCCACCATCCTGTCGAAGGCTACGCCTGTGCCACGGAGTCTCGGTGACCGACGCCAATAATCAAGTGTTCGAATCATCAGATGTCGCCCCGAAACCGACATGTTAGGTGACGCGGTGTCTTCGACAACCTGATACCTGGAGAACCTAGGGGCGGTCCTGATTCGGATTGCGCCCCGACGTTTAACTAACCCCAACTATTTTTTGCTCCCTCATCTCTAGCGCATGGGGTAGGGGGGCTTTTTCCGAGAGAACCGACTATGAAATTGAGCCACTGTTTAATCGTGCTGGGCATGCTGCCCTTTTTCAAAAGCCAGGCCATTGAACTAGCTCCAGGCGACTTCGAGCCTCTGCCAGCAGGTGCAAACGCCTTGTTGCTCTATTACCAGCATGCCGATCGCTCCGAACTGTACCAGAACGGCCATGAGGTCTCCGACAACTCGAAGCTCGGCACAGATATCGGCATCCTGCGTTATGTACACTCTATTGGTCTTACGGAAAACCTGACGGTGTCGCCTCAGGTATTGCTGCCTTTCGGTCAGATCAACGCCTCTGGAGACATCGGTGCCCTTGGCGATACCAAGGGCGTCGGCGATCTGATCGTCACCGCGCCACTGAAGTGGGTACTGCCTACCGCAAATAAAGATGTATTCGGCCTAGCGCCGTATCTGTCCTTCCCTACTGGCAGTTACGACAAAAATGATGCCCTGAATTTAGGTGAAAACCGCTGGCGCGCCACGTTACAGGCCGCCTACATCCACCACTTTTCCGAGAAGTGGGCGCTGGATACGGTAGCCGACGCTTCATGGGTGTCAGCCAACAACGAATTCGGCCCTTCGGGGGCTAAGCTTGAAGAGGGCACCCGCTATGAGTACCAGACTTCTCTTCGCTACAACTGGACGCCGAGCACTACTTTGGCCATCGGTGGGGGCTATGTTACTGGCGCCGCCACAAAAGTAGACGGGATCGATCAGCATGACGGCCTATCCACCTCCTATGGTCGCCTCACAGTTACCCACTTTATCGAGCCCACGCTTCAGATTCAGGCCCAGGTTGGTAAGGATATTGAGGTCGAGCAAGGTTTTAAGGAGGGTGCACGCCTCAATCTGCGTCTGTTGAAGTTGTTTTGAACCTAACACACACAGAAAGATGTCCTTTTCAGCCTAACGCTTGTCTCGCTCAGCCAAGCAAGCGCATAGATGAATACCTAGTTTAAACCAATCAAGACTTGGATCAATGTCGCTTCAGGTGCTTAGCCTAAAGCCGTTTTTGAGCCGGCATCGCGTACTCGCGTACCGGCTGTGGCATGTTTCGATTGGCTCAGGCCCTGATTCTGTTTCAACCGCCAGCTTCCCGGAGACAAATAACAAAGCCGGGGCGCTCTCCATAACTTTTTTACCGTGTTGACCTATAAGGAGATACATCATGAGCGCAACTGAAAACAAAGCATCAACTTCGACGCCCGGTGAGCGCGCAAGGGCATTATTCCAGGTTCTCAAGAACAAGGATCTGATTCCCGACGGCTATATCGAGCAGCTTACCCAATTGATGGAACACGGATGGAGCCCGGATAACGGCGCACGTGTAGTCGCCAAGGCCTGGGTAGACCCGCAATACCGAGAATTGCTGCTCAGAGACGGTACGGCCGCATGCGCCCAGTTCGGTTATACCGGCCCCCAAGGTGAGTACATCGTGGCTCTGGAGGATACGCCCAAGCTCAAGAATGTCATCGTCTGCAGCCTGTGCTCATGCACCAACTGGCCAGTCTTGGGCTTACCGCCGGAATGGTACAAGGGCTTCGAGTTTCGCGCTCGCCTGGTTCGCGAAGGGCGCACTGTGCTGCGTGAATTGGGCACGGAGTTACCAAGCGACGTGGTCGTCAAAGTATGGGACACCAGCGCAGAAAGCCGTTACCTGGTGTTGCCCGTAAGGCCAGAAGGCTCGGAGCACATGAGTGAACAAGAACTTCAGAAACTAGTCACCAAAGATGTGCTGATTGGTGTTGCCTTGCCCTGCGTACTCTGATCAAAACAACTCATCACCTTCTAACTTTCGGAGTTTTCATTATGGATGGCTTTCACGATCTCGGTGGTTTTCAAGGCTTTGGAAAAGTTCCCCATTCCATCAACAGCTTGGACTATAAAAAAGTGTTCAAAGAAGACTGGGAGCACTTGGCCTATAGCCTGATGTTCATCGGCGCGGACCAGTTGAAAAAATTCAGTGTCGACGAGATACGTCATGCAGTCGAACGCATTGATGTCCGTCAACACGTTGGTACGCAGTATTATGAGCGCTACGTTATCGCCACGGCCACGTTGCTCGTCGAGACCGGGGTCATTTCTCAGGAGGAACTGGATCAGGCGTTGGGTTCTCACTACAAACTGGCTAACCCGTCTCAATCTCAAGGTCGCCCTGCGATTATCGGTCGTCCGCCATTCGAGGTCGGCGACCGGGTCGTCGTCCGCGACGAGTATGTGGCTGGACATACTCGTATGCCTGCCTATGTCCGCGGCAAGGAAGGCGTAATCAAGCACCGTACCACAGAAAAATGGCCCTTCGCGGACGCGATCGGGCATGGTGACACGACTGCGGTGCACCAGCCGACCTACCATGTCGAGTTCGAGGTGAAGGACTTGTGGGGTGACGCAGCCGACGAAGGCTTCGTGGTCGTTGATCTGTTCGAGAGCTACCTGGACAAGGTCGAAACAGCATGACAGACAGCCCCTTGTCGGGCCGGCTGCCGGTGACGGTCCTTTCGGGCTTCCTCGGTTCCGGCAAGACGACGGTGCTCAACCACATCCTGCGCAATCGCGCAGGTATGAGGGTAGCGGTCATCGTCAACGATATGAGCGAGGTCAACATCGATGCCGAGAACGTGCAGCGCAATGTGGCGTTGCATCGCGGTAGCGATGAATTGGTCGAGATGAGCAATGGTTGCATTTGCTGCACATTGCGTGCTGATTTGCTTGAGCAGATCAGCATGCTGGCACGCCAGCAGCGATTTGATTATCTACTCATCGAGTCCACTGGAATCTCCGAGCCCATGCCTGTCGCAGAGACGTTCGCCTTCCTCGATCAGGAAGGTTTCTGCCTGAGCGAAGTGGCACAACTCGATACCTTAGTCACTGTCGTAGATGGCAGTAACTTCCTGACACTGCTGTCATCGACGGACACGCTTAGCAGTGAAAGTGAAAGTGAAAGTGAAAGTGAAAGTGAAACGGTCAGTTCATTGCGCCACCTGTGCGATCTGCTGATCGAACAGGTGGAATACGCCAACGTAATTCTTGTGAGCAGACTGGATCTTATTGGTGAGAATGGCTTCCTGGCGATGCGCGCCCTCCTCAAAGGTCTCAATCCGACAGCAGAGATTCTGCCGATGGCCCATGGCAGAATCGACCTGTCGGCGATTCTCGGCACTCGTCGATTTGACTTGCCAAGCCTGGCACAGTCGCCCGGCTGGATGAAGAAAATGGAAGAAGTTGATGAGCGACATTCTGAGTCAGATATTTATGGAATCTCCTCTTGGGTATACCGCGAACGTGCACCGTTTCACCCTCAGCGGCTACTCAATTTCCTGAGCAAACCTTGGAAAAACGGGCGTCTACTGCGCAGCAAAGGCTATTTCTGGGTCGCCAGCCGTCATTTGGAGATTGGAATGTTGGCGCAAAGTGCCGGGCAATTCCGATGGGACTATGTCGGACACTGGTGGGCATTCATCGCACAATCGCAATGGCCTCAGGATGATTATCGCCGGCAAGGCATCCTGGCCAAATGGGACGACACCGTTGGAGATTGTCGGCAAGAGATCGTCTTCATCGGCCAAGGTCTGGACATTGGCGCGTTGGAACGGGAGCTTAACGACTGCCTGTTGAGTTCAGATGAGATTTTGGCCGGCCCAGACTCCTGGCCGGTCTTGCCCGGCGCAACATCCTTCGACGCGCAAGCACTATCACCCTGATGACCAACGCAGACATTCGGGACTCATTTGGTGTACGCGAGCAGTTGCGGCCCATCAATGCGTCAATCGACGCATTGTGCTCGGCAAGGCGACCGGGCAGGGCCTGTCATAACCTCTAGCCTCTAACCTCAACTTCACGGACTCAGAGGTGTTACATGCCCTTCTTCAACGGAATTTACCGTCATGTATTGGCCCCACTCGCCGACAGATTGGATCAACCTGACATTTATGGCGCGCCGCTCCCCTCATCAGATGCGTTGGTTCAGCGGATCTTGGCGGGAGTTGAAAGACTGCTCGGCGAGCGGAGGGACCTGCAGGCGCAAGTGGAAAACCTGACCCAGAGTCAGGAACGGCTCGTGCTTGAGCTTGCCGAGAGTGACACTCAATTGCTAAGGCTGAAGGCACGCTGGGAACTTGCAGCCCAAGGCGCTGGCGAGTTGTTCTGGGAACTGGAGCCGGGCTCTACCATAACCCCTGCCCCCAGCAGTCCGCTGTGGTGGTCGAGGTCTCTTTCGACACAAGTGCAACTGCCTGATCAGTTTGCCCTTTGGAGCGAACGCCTGCACCCAGAAGACCGACAGCGTAACCTCGATTGTTTCTCTAGGCATCTGGCTGACCGCAGCGGTCGAACACCCTACTCCCTGGAGGTTCGAATGACCCTTAGTGAGGGCGGCTATCGCTGGTGTCGCATCAGCGGTGAATCCCGCCGCGATGCCCAGGGCGCGCCAGTGGCCATCGCCGGTGCCTTGCGAGATATCCATGAGCAACGTTTGCACGATGAGGAGCTCTCACTGGCTGCCACCCGTTTCGAAATCTCCCGAGAGATGCTCCACGATGGACTATGGGACATTGAGGTGGTGGCCGGCGATCCTGCAAATCCAAAGAACGCCATTTGGTGGTCTTCTCAGATGCGTCGCCTACTCGGCTACGAAACAGTTGAAGAGTTTCCCAACACTCTAGATAGTTGGTCGTCGCGCTTGCATCCCGAGGACAGCCAGTTTGCCATCAGTGCCTTTATCGCCCATGTTGACGACCGTACCGGTAAGACTCCGTTCGATGTTGCCTACCGGCTCAGGCATAAGAGCGGCGAGTACCGCTGGTTTCGCGGACGTGGCCAGACCCGGCGTGCGGCTGATGGCTCACCGCTACGCGTAGTTGGCGCTATTACCGACATTCATGCCAGTCACGAAGAAAGCCAATTGCGCGAGGCCCAAGAAAGGCAGCACCAGACCATACAGGGGAATCTCACCAAATTGACGCAAATCGTGGCCGCGATCCAGGGTATCGCAAACCAGACCAACCTGCTGGCTCTGAACGCGGCTATCGAAGCCGCCAGAGCAGGTGAAGCCGGACGCGGCTTCGCTGTAGTCGCCGACGAGGTTCGCAAGCTGGCCACCCGCACCAGTCAAGCGACCCAGCAAGCAGCCGAAATGATGGAGCGTTACTGACCCATAGTCCGCGTAGCTAGAGTATATGGTGGGGCGTGCATTATTAGGATTGGCCGGCCCGACTTGAATCGATAAACATCGGAGTCGGTGGAGAGTAAGAAACAAAAAATCGAGCGTTTATGAACGGCCGGCTAAGGGTATCGGTATCAGGTACTTATTTAAGTGCAGTGGAGGTGGGTGATGCGTGAATGACTGCCGTCAAGTCTAAGAGCCGTCTGGTAAAACAGACCCTGACGATCAGCTGCAAGCTGAGCATATTTTTGTTAATAAAAGAGAAAGAAGCGACTAACAAACCGTAAAGGGCGCTCGGGGATGACACCTTTGCAGAGTCGCCCCTCGAAGCGCCCGCTCCCAAAACATGTAGGTGCTACTTCATAAGCGGTAGGGTCGGGTCGGGCTGGCGTTTAAAGCCTGAGCCTGAGTCGCTAGCAATGCACCCCGTAGAGTACTCATCACCATCTCATGCAGTAGCTTACGCCGTGCTCCGATGCCGATCTGTGGCTCCCCAACCCAGGCCGGCAGTTGATTGAGCAGGGAAACGATGCCGCTTACGGTCGCGCGCCGGGTGGCGCCAGCCGGCTGACCGGTGAGTTGCTCTATGGTCTGCACCAGATGCTCCTCGTAGCGCCGGCGTTGGGTCAGAATCAAGGCTTGCTGTTCGATGCTAAGACAATGAACGTCATACTCAGCCAGGCGGAAATGCGCGGGCATATGCTCGTGTAGCCGCAGGTGTGCCTCAAGCAGGCCTCGCAATCGCACTGTTGGGGCGGTTTTGCGCCGGGTCACCAGGCTGGCGCCGTCAAGCAGCGCTTCGTAGAGTTCCTCGATCAGTTCGAACAGAAGTGCCTCTTTGCTATCGATGTGGTTGTAGATGGAGCCGGCCGTGATACCCAGACAAGTGGCCAGGTCGCGCATGCTGACCCGGCTGAAACCATGCATGGCGAACAGCTCGACCGCCTTTTGCCGCGTTTCCAGGTAGCGTGTGTTGCGCTCTTCGTCGACAGGCGTGGGAAAAAGGGATTTGGAGGTCTGCATTTTGCTCGTCCACCTCATACGCGAAACTGCCCCAATAGCCGATTGAGCTGGCCCGTCATTTCGCTCAAATGCTGGCTGGCCTCGTTGGACCGGTCTGCTGCCTGGGCATTTTCGTAGGCCAGCGAAGCTGCGCGGGTGACATTCTGGTTGATGTCCTCGACCACGTGGGACTGCTCCAGAGTGGCACTGGCGATCGAGGCGTTCAACTCGGTGAGGTTGCGTAGCGCGCTGATGATCTGGTGCAGGCTTTCACCGGTTTGGCGTGCCTGTTCCACGGTTTGTTGAGCCGCTTCGCTGCTGGCATTGATGACATTCACCGCCGCCTCCGAATTGCCCTGCAGGCGCTCGATCATGCCCTGGATCTGCGCGGTGGACTGCTGGGTGCGCTGGGCCAGCAGGCGTACCTCGTCTGCCACCACGGCGAAGCCGCGACCCTGCTCGCCAGCGCGCGCCGCCTCAATGGCGGCGTTCAGCGCCAGCAGGTTGGTCTGTTCGGCGATCGCACGAATCACTTCCAGCACACTGCCGATCTGGGTGCTTTCCTGGGCCAGGCTCTGGATCACAGCGACGGCCTGGCCGATGGTCTCGGACAACTGGTTGATTTGGTGCAGGCTGCTATCGATGTTGTGCTGGCCCTGGCGTGCCTGTTCATCGGCCTGGCGTACTTCGTTGGCGGCGTGTTCGGCGTTCTTCGCCACTTCCTGCACGGCGTATGACACCTCGTGAATGGCGGCGGCCACCAGTTCCATTTGCTGTGACTGCTGCTGGTTGTGGCGCTGGCTGTCGCTGGCAATCTCGCCGAATGCTTGAGAGGCCTTGTCCAGGCTACTGGCTGTCTGCATAGACTGGCCGATCACCGCGCGCAGTTTGCTGGTGAACGCGTTGAAGTGGCCGCTCAGAGCAGTCAGCTCGTCGCGCCAGCGGTTATCCAGATTGCGGGTCAAGTCGGCTTCGCCGCCGGCGATGTTCTCCATGGCATCGACCACCTGCGCCAGCGGCGAGGCGATGCTGCGGGCAATCAGCAGGATCAGCGCGCTGAGCAGCAGGGCGATCGTCAACAGTATGACGAAGGCCTGTATCAGTTGGCGGCGGAACTCGACTTGCACGTCGTCGATGTAAATGCCTGATCCGACAATCCAACCCCAAGGCTTGAACAATTCGACGTAGGAAACCTTCTCCACTGGCGCATCGGTTCCCGGTTTGGGCCAGCGGTAGTGCACCAGCCCCGCGCCATCGCGTTTGGCCACGGCGACCATTTCCTCGAACAACGCCTTGCCGTCAGGATCGCGTGTACCAGCCATGCGCTTACCCTCGAGTTTGGCATTGGGGTGCATGACCATGCGTGTGTCGAGATCTTCGAGCCAGAAGTAATCCTCGCGCTCGTAGCGCAAATCACGCATCACTGCGATGGCCTGTTGCTGCGCCTGCTCACGACTCAGCTCCTGGCCTTCCAGGCTTTGGAAGTGGCGCAGGATGCCGCTGGCGGTCTCGACCACGTGGCGGGTTTTTAGCGCCTTGGCCGCATACAGGTCGTCATGGCTCTGCTTGAGCATCAGGCCGGCGAGCACTATCAGCATCAGGATGGATGCCAGCAAGATTAGCCACAGGCGGCGGCTAATGGAAATATTGCGCAAGCCGAACATCGGCAACTCCGCGAGAGGGAATACAGTGAAGTCCGGACGCGGCAGGCGCGTCCGGCTGGAGGGGGTCAGAGCGCGTAGTGACTCAGTTCGCGGGCGATCACCAGGCGCTGGACCTCACTGGAGCCTTCGTAGATCTGAGTGATACGCGCGTCGCGGTAGTAACGCTCCACCGGGTAATCCTCCAGGTAGCCGTAGCCGCCATGGATCTGAATGGCACTGGAGCACACGCGTTCGGCCATTTCCGAGGCGAATAGTTTGGCCTGGGAGGCTTCGGACAGACACGGTTGTGCGGCACTTTTCAGGCGCGCCGCATGGAGTATCAGCATCCGGCTGGCGTTGAGTTGGGTGTGCATGTCGGCGAGCAGGTTGGACACGCTTTGGTGCTCGATGATCGGCTTGCCGAACTGGATGCGTTCGCGGGCATAGCCAAGGGCAGCCTCGAAGGCGGCGCGAGCGATACCCAGGGCTTGGGCGGCGATGCCGATGCGACCGCCCTCGAGGTTGGACAGGGCAATGGCCAGGCCTTTGCCGCGTTCACCCAACAGGTTGGCTTCGGGAACGGTGCAGTTGTTCAAGGTCACCGCGCAGGTATCGGAGGCCTTGATCCCCATCTTGTGTTCGCGTCGGTCGACCACGAATCCGGAGTTGTCAGTGGGGACCAGGAAGGCCGACAGCCCTTTCTTGCCCAGCTCCGCATCAGTGACAGCAAAGACAATGGCCAGCTTGGCCCGCTCCCCGTTGCTGACGAACTGCTTGGCACCGTTGAGAATCCACTGACCGTCGCGCAGTTCGGCACGGGTGCGCAGGTTGTGCGCCTCGGAGCCGGCCTGTGGTTCGGTTAGACAGAAACAGCCGATCGCTTGACCACTGACCAGAAGCGGCAGCCAGCTGTCTTGCTGGGCGGGGGTACCGTATTTGAGTAGCGGGCCGCAGCCCACTGAGTTGTGGATGCTCATCAGCGCGCCGAGGGCACCATCGCCGGCCGAGATTTCTTCTACAGCCAGAGCGTAGGCCACATAATCGGTATAACTGCCGCCCCAGGTGTCCGGTACAACCATGCCCAGCAGGCCCAGCTCGCCCATCTGCGCCACCACCGCGTCATCGATCCAGCCGGCTTTCTCCCAGGCTTGGGCATGCGGCGCGACTTCGCTGCGGGCGAAGTCGCGCGCCATGTCGCGGATCATGCGTTGCTCTTCAGTCAACTCGATATCGTGCATTGTAAAGTCTCCTGCCGATCAGGCGGTGCGTACGGGCTTGCCGCAGGCGCGTTGAAAGTCGTTGAAGAAGGCCTGCACCCGGGCAGGTACCAGCTCTGCAAGGGTTGGCGGGTTCCAGCGTGGGCGCTTGTCCTTGTCGATGATCAGGGCGCGCACACCCTCCATCAGGTCGCCCTTGTCGAACCACTGGTAGTCGAGGTGCAGCTCCAAGGCGAAGCACTCGGCCAGGCTCAGGTAACGACCACGACGCAACAACTCAAGGGTTGTGGCCATCGCCAGCGGCGAGCGGTTGTCGAGAAGCTTGACCGTTTGTTCGGCCCAGTCTTGCAGCTCAGGACGTTGTTCGTGCTGCAGCGCGCTGCGAATAGCCATGAGATCGGGCAAGGCGAAATATTCATCGATTGCCTGGCGACAGGCCTTGAGCTCGGACCCGGCCAGACGCTCGGTGGCCATGTCGGAGAGCAGGTCCTGCAAGTCTTCGGCGGGTGCAGCGGTCCAGATTAAATGGTCGATTCTGGCATCCAGTTCGGCCAGTCGTTCGCTGGGCAGGTAGTAGTCGGCAAGGTTCGCATAGAGGGCATCGGCGGCACGCACCTGGCAGCCGGTGATGCCCAGATAGGTGCCTAGTTCACCTGGCAAACGCGGGAGGAAATAGCTGCCACCGACATCGGGGAAAAAACCGATGCCGACTTCCGGCATGCCCATCCGCGTGCGCTCGGTGATCACCCGTAACGAGGCGGCCTGGGCCAAGCCCATGCCGCCGCCGAGGACGAAACCATCGAGCAGTGCCAGCACTGGCTTGGTGTAGCCGTGCAGGTACTCATCCAGGGCGTACTCTTCTTCGAGAAACAGCTCATGCTGGTTGTCGCCGGCTTTGTGACTGTCGTACAGCATGCGGATATCGCCACCGGCACAGAAGGCCTTTTCGCCAGCACCGCGCAGGGTCACGGCGACAATCTCCGGGTCCTGCTCCCAAGCCCACAGGTGCCGGCAGAGCAGGCGCACCGTGGGCAGGTCCAGGGTGTTCAACGCTTTTGGCCGATTCAGTGTCAGGTGGCCGATGCGGTTACGCACGCTGGCCAGCACTGGGGCTTGCTGCTCGCTCATGCTCAGGCTTCTCCGCGGAACAGGTTGATGATGGCGGAGAAGTCCAGGCCGCCGTTACCTTGCAGGCTGAAGGTCTGGTACAGCTGTTGGGCTACAGCACCGAGCGCCACCGGTTGACGCGCGTGCCTGGCCGCTTCTGTGGCCAGGCCCAGGTCCTTGAGCATCAGGTCGCTGCCAAAGCCGCCGCTGTAGCCCCGTGAGGCCGGCGCGTTTTCCAGTACGCCCGGGAACGGGTTGTTGACCTCCGAGCTCCAGCAGCGGCCGCTGGAGGTATTGATGATCCCGGCCAGCACCTTGGCGTCCATCCCGAGGGCTACACCCAGGGCCATGGCTTCGGCGACGCCGACCATGGAGATGCCGAGCAGCATGTTATTGGCGATCTTGGCCACTTGGCCGTTGCCTGCTGCGCCGCAATGCACGATGTTCTTGCCCATCGCCGAGAGGATCGGCAAGGCCTGGTCGAATACGCTGTCCGGGCCACCGACCATAAAGGTCAGGGTGCCTGCCGCCGCACCGCCGGTGCCGCCGGATACCGGCGCGTCGAGCATCGGGTTGCCTTGGGCAAGGGCGTATTTGGCCACCTCGCGGGTGCTCAGCGGGTCGATAGTCGAGCTGTCAATCAAGAGCACGCCTTGGCCAATATTGGCCAGCAGGCCATCCTTGCCGCGATAGACCTGCTTCACGTGCTCGGCGGTCGGCAGCATGGTGATGATCACCTCAACCCCGGCCTTGGCCACGGCGGCGGGGGAGTCGGCGGCGCTGGCGCCGGCCTCCACCAGAGTGGCGACCGCCTGGGGGAAGGGATCGAAAACGGTCAGGCTGTGGCCAGCCTTGAGCAGGTTGCGGGCCATTGGGCCGCCCATATTGCCGAGGCCGAGAAATCCGATATGCATGATGGCTACCTTTTGCGAGTTGGGTTCAGCGGTGCAGGAAATTCGGCACGCGCTTGTCGACGAAGGCTTGCATGCCTTCCTTTTGGTCGTGGCTGGCAAACAGCGAATGGAACAGCCGGCGCTCGAAACGTACGCCTTCGGTGAGGCTGATCTCTTCGGCGCGGTTGACGCATTCCTTGATCATCATGGCTGCTGGCAGCGACTTGCCGGCAATGCCGCGGGCGATTTCCAGGGTTCGTTCCAGCAACTCTGCGGCGGGGAAAACACGGGCCACCAGATTGGCGCGCTCAGCTTCCTCGGCGCCGAGTTGGCGACCAGTCAGGCACATCTCCATAGCCTTGGACTTGCCTACGGCGCGGCTCAGGCGCTGGGTGCCACCGATACCGGGGATCACACCCAGGTTCAGTTCCGGCAGGCCGAAGCGGGCGTTATCGGCGGCATAGATGAAGTCGCACATCAGCGCCAACTCGCAACCGCCACCCAACGCGTAGCCAGCCACTGCGGCAATCATTGGCTTGCTCCGGGCGCCGATGCGGTCGGCGGTCGCGAAGAAATCGTCCAGATAGATCTGCGGATAACTCAGCGCGGCCATCTCTTTGATGTCAGCACCCGCGGCAAAGGCCTTGGTGGATCCGGTGATGACCAGGCAGCCGATTTCAGGGTCGGCCTCCAGGCGATCAAGTGCCTGGTTCAGTTCGGCGATCAATTGGCTGTTCAGCGCGTTGAGCGCCTGTGGCCGGTTAAGGGTGATCAGGCCCACGCGCTGTTGCACATCGACCAGTACAGTTTGGTATTGCATCTTTCAGCTCCTGACTGGCCGGCGCTTGGCGCCGGCCAGCAAAGGTCATTTCAGGGTGATGGTGGTGTTTACCGCACCGCTGGTGTCGTCTTCATCGAACCAGCGCTGGGTGACCGTCTTGGTCTGGGTGTAGAAGGTCACCACCTGCTTGCCGTAGGGACCCAAGTCGCCCAGTTTGGAGGCACGGGAACCAGAGAAGGAAAACAGCGGGACCGGCACCGGGATCGGCACGTTGATGCCCACCTGGCCGACGTCGATCTCTTCCTGGAAGTGACGGGCGGCAGCGCCGGAGCGGGTGAACAGGGCGGTACCGTTGCCGTTCGGGTTGGCGTTGATGATCTCGATCGCCTCGCTCAGGCTGGCGGCATGCATGACGCACAGCACCGGGCCGAAGATTTCTTCGCGGTACACGGACATTTGTGCGGTGACGCCGGAGAAGATAGTTGGGCCGACGAAGTTGCCATCCTCATAGCCAGGCACGCTTGGGTTACGTCCATCCAGTTCGAGCGTGGCGCCTTCTGCAATGCCGCTGGCGATCAGGCTGTTGACGCGATCCAGAGCCGCGCAGGAGATCACCGGGCCGATGTCGGTGCCTGGTTCGGTGCCACCATTAATCTTGAGGGTCTTGGTTCGCTCGATCAGGTCCGGCAACCAGGCCTGCGCTTCACCGACCAGGATCACCACTGGCAGAGCCATGCAGCGCTGGCCCGCAGCGCCAAAGGAAGCACCCAGCAGGTTGTTCAGGGTCTGCTGTTTGTTGGCGTCGGGCAGGACAATGGCATGGTTCTTCGCGCCCATCATGCACTGTGCACGCTTGCCATTCTGGGTAGCGCGGTTGTAGACGTGTGTGCCGACCTTGGTCGAACCGACGAAGGATACGGCCTTGATGTCCGGGTGGTCGCAGATCAAGTTCACCGCGTCGACGCCACCGTGGATGACGTTGAGCACTCCCTTCGGTACACCGGCCTCGATCGCCAGTTCCACCAGGCGCATGGTCACCAGCGGATCCTGCTCGGACGGCTTGAGGATGAAGGTGTTGCCGGTGGCGATGGCCATCGGGAACATCCACAACGGGATCATCGCCGGGAAGTTGAACGGGGTGATGCCGGCGCACACGCCCAGCGGCTGCATCAGGGTGTAGGTGTCGACGCCGTTGGCCACGTTGTTGGCCAATTCGCCCATCTGAAGATTGCCGATGGCGGTTGCGTGCTCAACGACCTCTAGCCCGCGGAACACATCACCTTCTGCGTCCGGCAGGGTTTTGCCCTGTTCGGCGGTGAGCAGTGCTGCCAGTTCTTTGATGTTTTCGCGGATCAGTTGCTGATATTTGAAGAAGATCCGGGAGCGGACGCCAATCGGCGTTTTGCGCCAGGTTTTGAAGGCTTCCTTGGCGCTGGCCACGGCGGCGTTCATTTCTTCGGCGGTGGCGAAGGGCACGCGGGCCAGGACTTCCTGGGTAGCCGGGTTGATCACGTCGCGCCATTGGGTGCTGCGCGATTCGACGAATTCGCCGTTGATGAGAAGCTTGACGCTAGGAATGCTGGAGGAGGTCATTTTTGGGTCCTGTCTACTTTTTTTGAGTCGAGTGAGGCCCCTCGGCCTGATTGGGCGAGCGGTCGCGTTTGAATTCAGAATGGCCGGCTTACCGGCCCGGGTTCAGCCCTTGAGGTGCGGGAAGTCTTCTTCGAAGTATTCCTGCGGGCCTCGAGCGTCGCCCTGACGACGCTGCACTTCCATTTGCCGCAACTCCACCCGGCGAATCTTCCCCGAGATGGTCTTGGGCAGTTCGCTGACGAATTCGATACGTCGCACCCGCTTGTAGGGCGCCAAATGCTCGCGGGCGAAGGCGAGGATGTTGGCGGCGAGTTCGTAGCTGCCCGGTGCGTCATGGGCCAGGATCAGATAGGCCTTGGGCACTGCCAGGCGCACTGGATCAGGGCTCGGCACCACAGCCACTTCCATCACCGCCGGGTGTTCGATCAGCGCGCTTTCCAGTTCGAAAGGGCTGATGCGGTAGTCGGAAGCCTTGAACACGTCGTCGGCACGGCCGACGAAGGTGATGTAGCCCTCTTCGTCGATCTGTGCGGTATCACCGGTGCGGTAGTAACCGTCGCGCATCACTTCGGCGGTTTTTTCCGGGCTGTCCTCGTAGCACAACATTAGACCGAGTGGTCGCACGTCCAGCGGCAGGGCTACTTCACCCTCATTGCCGGCTACGCCATCGGGGTCAAGCATGGTCACTCGGTAACCCGGCAGCGGACGGCCCATGGAGCCGGGTTTGAGCAGTTGGCCGGGTGTGTTGCCGACCAGGGCGGTGGTTTCCGACTGGCCGAAGCCGTCACGCAGTGGCAAGTCCCAGGCATGCAGGATCTGCTCGATGATCTCTGGGTTCAGCGGCTCACCGGCACCCACCAGTTCACGCAGGTTCAAGCGCGCTTTGTAACTGGCCAGGTCCTCCTGGATCAGCATGCGCCATACGGTAGGTGGTGCACACAGGCTGGTGACACCGTAGCGCTCCAGCACGCCGAGCAGGGCCGGGGCGCTGAAACGCGCGACGTTGTGAATGAAGATGCAGGCGCCGGCGTTCCACGGTGCGAAGAGGCAGCTCCACGCATGCTTGGCCCAGCCCGGTGACGAGATGTTCAAGTGCAGGTCACCCGGCTGCAGGCCGATCCAGTACATGGTCGACAGGTGGCCCACCGGGTAGCTCTGGTGACTGTGCAGCACCATCTTCGGCTTGGAGGTGGTGCCAGAGGTGAAGTACAGCAGCATCGGGTCAGTGGCCAGGGTGCAGCCCTGGACTTCGAACTGCTCGGAGTATTCGCTGGCGGCGCTGTGCGGGGTCCAGCCGGCGGGGCCCGGACCGACGCAAATTCGGCTGCAGCCTTCACCCAGGCCGACGAACTTGTCGACATGGGCGCCGCCGACCACGAGGTGGCGCACCTGGCCGCGCTCAATGCGGTCGCGCAGATCATCCGGGGTCAACAGGGCGGTGGCGGGGATAACCACGGCGCCAAGTTTAAAGGCGGCTAGCATGGTTTCCCACAGGGCGACGTCATTACCGAGCATCAGCAGGATGCGCTCGCCGCGGCGCACGCCAAGTGCACGCAAGTGGTTGGCCACCTGATTGGAGCGCAAGGCCAGTTGCTCGAAGCTGTAGCGCTGTTCGCTGCCGTCTTCTTCGACTATCCACAGGGCGTTGGCTTGGTTGCCTTCGGCCATCGCATCAAAGTAATCCAGTGCCCAGTTGAACTCGTTTAGCTGCGGCCAGCGGAAGTCCCGCGTGGCAGTGGCGTAATCGGTACGGTGGGCCAGCAGGAAGTCTCGAGCGTCGAGGAAGGGTTGGCAGTTGCTGTTCATTAAAGTCTCCATCAATCGCGGGGGCGATCGGCGCGGTAACGGGTGCGGGATGGTCAGGCGGCGAGGCGGGCTTCGCTGCTGGCAGCAATGCGTACGAGACGCGTGCAGGTACCGGATAACGGGGAGACGGCGGCAAGCATGGATGTTTTCACGGTGTATGCCCTTGTTTGTTTTTGTTGGGTCTGGCCTGGTTCATGACTAGGCGCTTGAGCCAGTATATGCATGCAAAAATAAATTAAGTATGCTCATAAAAACCGGTGCGTTGTGCAAAAAAATCATAGTGGCGGTGCGTTGGAAGAGGGCCACTCGCACCGTCAGGCGACGCGAGCGGCCCCGGTCTTACAGGGGATTTACCAGAGCGGCAGGGTGTAGCTGAGGATCAGGCGGTTTTCATCCAGGTCACTGCCGAAATTGGTCGAGCGCACTGTCGCGTCGCGCCACTTCACCCCGACATTTTTTAGCGGGCCGCTCTGTACGACATAGCCAATGTCGGTATCCCGTTCCCATTCCTTGCCTTGCGGGCGGTTGCCGCCCAGATCGATGTTGTCGCCGCTGAGGTAGCGGGTCATGAAGGTCAGGCCCGGAATGCCAATGGCCGCAAAGTTGTAGTCGTAGCGCGCCTGCCAGGACTTTTCGTCCTTGCTGGCGAAGTCGCCGATCTGCACGAAGTTCACCAGGAACGCATCGGTGCCGTTGACGTAGGCGTAGCCGGTGTCGCCGCTCATGCCCTGATAACCCAGGCCGAACGCATGCCCGCCGAGGGTGTAGGTGAACATGGCGCCCAGCGCTTTATTATCGACGTTGCTGCCGCCATCGTTGGTGGAGCGGGCGAAGCGCAGGTCACTTTTGAACGACTGGCCCGCAGTCACCGGCAGCACGTAGGTCAGGTTGACCAGGTGCTGGCTATAGAGGTTGTCAAGATGGCCATAGCTGTAGCCGGTGGCGAGGTTGCTGGTCCATTTGTAGTTGAGGCTCGCGAAGTCGAAGCTGTCGCTGGTCGGATTCGGCGTGAGGATGCCTTTGGCGCCGGTCTTGGTGATGGTCATGTCTTCGTAGTCGGTGGAATCGCGATGATTGACCTGCTTCAGGCGTCCGCCGTCGACGGTCAGGCCTTCGATCTCCAGCGAGGTCAGTTGACCGCCCTCGAAGGTCTGCGGCAACAGTCGCGAATCGTTGGCCAGTACGGTCGGCAACTTGGGCAGCAACGTTCCGAGTTTCAGCGTGGTTTTGGAGGCGCGCATTTTGGCGGTCAAGCCTAGTTCCCCGTATTCGTCCTGGGCACCTTTGCTGGTATCTCTATGGCGTTCCAGCAAGCCAGACCCAGCGCGATCCGGGCTGGAATCGAGTTTGACTCCGACCAGGCCAATGGTATCGACACCGAAGCCGATCAGCCCGTCTGTGAAGCCGGATTCGTAGCGCAGCAGAAAACCTTGCGCCCATTCCTCTTGCTTGGATTGTGGGGCATTGGTCTGACGATAATCCCGGTTGAAGTAGAAGTTGCGCAGTTCCAGGCTGGCCTTGCTGTCTGCGAGGAAGTCGGCATGGACTTGGGTGGCCAAGCTGGTGCCCGCCAGGAACAGTGTGAAAAGGGTGGGTTTCATTGCTTGTCTCTTGTTGTTATGAGGACGTGTTGTTATGAGCAAGCCGATCCCGCACTGACCGGGGCCAGTGGAGGCAAGGCTCGTTGGAGGTGCCCAGCGCGGGGCGGGAGTAAAAAAGCGCGGTGCTAAGGGGCGAACTCGCGCTCGGGGCACAGACCCCGTAAAAACTTCAGCGTCAGTGACTGCTGGCCATGGCGGCTCCAAGGCCGGTCTGGGCACGCACGAACTGGTCGGCATAGGCAGCGCGTTCGCGGTCGGCGCGTTCGCTGCGGTCAAGCCTGGAAGCGACCACTATGACCAGGAAGGCCAGTGGCATGGAGAACAGCGCCGGCTGGTCGTAAGGGAAAAGCGCCTGGGCATGCCCCAGTACTCCGACCCACACCGACGGCGAGCCGATCACCAGGGCCAGTGCGCTGAGCAGGCCGGTCAGGCCGCCATAGAGGGCGCCGCGGGTGGTCAGGCCGCCCCAGTACATGGCCATGATCAGTACCGGGAAATTCGCCGAGGCGGCGATGCCGAACGTCAGGCCGACCAGGAAGGCGATGTTCTGGCCCTCGAACAGAATGCCGAGGGCAATCGCAACGATGCCCAGGCAGATGGTGGCGATGTGCGACACGCGCATTTCCTGTTTCTCGTCGGCGCAGCCCTTCTTGAATACCGAGGCGTAAAGGTCATGGGAGATGGCCGAGGCACCGGCCAGGGCCAGGCCCGCCACCACCGCGAGAATAGTGGCGAAAGCCACGGCAGAGAGGAAGCCGAGAAACAGGTTGCCGCCTACCGCCTTCGCCAGATGCATGGCCACCATATTACTGCCGCCAATCATGACCCCGCCGAGCTTACCATCGACGTAGAACTGAGGATCCGTGCCGACGATGACGATGGCGGTATAGCCCAGGACGCAGACCACGAGGAAGAAGAAACCGATGAACACCGTGGCGAACAGCACCGATTTACGCGCCTCCTTGGCATTGGGTACCGTGAAGAAGCGCATCAGGATGTGCGGCAGGCCGGCAATGCCGAAGACCAGTCCAAGGGATAAGGACACCGCGTTGATCGGGTCGGCCAGCAAGGTGCCCGGGCCCATGATCTGCACGCCGCTGGCATGCACGGCCACTGCCTGGGCGGCCAGCGTCTCGAAGCTGAAGTCGAAGCGACTCAAGGCCATCAGCACCAGGGTGGTGCCGCCCGCCAGCAGCAGGACCGCCTTGGTGATCTGTACCCAGGTGGTGGCGAGCATGCCGCCGAAGATCACATAGACCAGCATCAACAGTCCGACGACCACCACCGCAGTGCGGTAGTCGAGACCGAACAGCAGTTTGATCAGTTGACCGGCACCGACCATCTGCACCACCAGATAGCAGCACACCACGGTCAGCGAACCGAGGGCGGCGAAGCTGCGCACGCGGGTCTGATCGAGGCGGTAGGAGACGATGTCGGCGAAGGTATAGCGCCCCAGGTTGCGCAAGCGCTCGGCCATCAGGAAGGTGACGATGGGCCAGCCGACGAAGAAGCCGATGATGTAGACGAAGCCGTCGTAGCCCTTGGCAAACACCAGGCTCGACAGGCCCAGCAGAGTGGCCGCCGACATGTAGTCACCAGCGATGGCCAGGCCATTCTGGAAGCCGGTGATACCGCCACCGGCGCTGTAGAAATCGGCAGCGGAGCGTGTGCGGCGGGACGCCCACCAAGTGATCAGCAACGTGGCAAGGACGAAGACGAAGAACATGCCGATAGCATGCAGGTTGAGCGGTTGCTTCTCTGCGGTGATGGTGTCGGCATTGACCAGCAGAGGGCAAAGGGCGAGAAGGGCGGGCAGGCGTTTCATGCGCGGGACTCCTGGAGGATCTGCGAGCTGAGCACGTCGAAGTGGGTGTTGGCTCTGTGGACGTACCAGGCGGTGAGTAGCCAGGACAACAGGATGATCGTCACGCCGATTGGCATGCCGAGACTGAGGTGGCTGCCGTCGTACAGCGGCAGGTGCAGCCAGGCAGGGACAAAAGCCACCACCATGATGAAGCTGTAGTAGATGGTCAGGACCGCGGCGCTCAGTGTCCAGGCCAGCAGCGCACGTTGGCGAGCAAGGCGTTGGAACTTGGGATTGGCCCTGACCAGGGCACAGGTCTGGGCGTGGTTCGGATGGTCTGTCGTCATGGTGAGGCTCCGCTTTTCTAGTTTTTTTGTTGTTCGGTCTTTTGAGGGGCGTACGGGTATTCGGGCAGCGACCCGATGCGGGACGCTACCTGAATGCTGATGTGCTGGAGTTACTGCCGCCCGGATGACCTTGCGGCGGCTTGAGTGCGGTGCAGGCGGGTGGGTGCTTCCGCTGCGCGCCGAGCTGCGGATCGGGCCAATGGCAGATGAGAACCGTGGCCGCGATTGCGCTGTTGCGCAGCTGCGTGTGTCCGGCGTGCAAGCTGGTGTTTGTCCATCCGCTCATGCTGTCAGCCCTCGATATTTATTATTCGGGTGGGGGGCTTTCCTGGCCTGAAAACGATGCTGGCCAAGTTGGGTGAGATGCGAGTATATAAGTGCATATTTCCCATATGTATTGGCGGAAAAGCCCGATGGATATGCAAAAATGCACACCGCAGCCTCCACTGAACTGGGACGACTTGCGTTTCTTCCTCGAAGTGGCCCGTGCTCGCACTGCCAGCGGTGCGGCCCGCCGCCTGGGAGTGGACTACACCACGGTGTCGCGGCGCATTCGCGCATTGGAGCGGTGTCTGGGCGCCCTGCTGTTCGAGAAGTCACGAACCTCCGGTTTTGTCCTGACCGTGGAGGGGCAGCGTCTGGTCGGCCATGCCGAATCCCTGGAAAGTACGCTGCTGTTAGCCTGCGAGCAGGTTTTCGGCACCACCGGGGGGCTCTCCGGGCACCTGCGTATCGGCTGTACCGAAGCCTTCGGGACCTGTTTCATCACTGCGCAGATGAGTCACTTCCTCGATCACTATCCGAATATCTCGGCGGACATTTTGCCGGTCCCGCATTTCATCAACCTGTCACGGCGCGAGGCGGACATCGCCATCACCCTGGAGCGGCCCGAGCGCGGTCCCTATGTGTGCTCGCGATTGTGCGACTACCGCCTGCGCCTGTATGCGACGCCGGAGTACCTGGCCAATCATCCGGCGATTGGCTGTCGAGAGGACCTGGCCGGCCACGCGTTCGTGACCTACGTCGAGGATCTGGCCTTCAGCTTCAAGCTGCTCTACCTGAATGATCTGATGCCCGGCGCCAGCAGCCGACTGCGCAGCACTAGCGTGGTGGCCCATTACCACGCAACCCTGGAAGGGCGGGCGCTGGCCATCCTGCCCTGCTTCCTCGCCGGACCCGATCCCCGCTTGTGCGAAGTGCTGCCGGATGAAGTGGAGGTCACGCGACAGTTCTGGATGTACTACAGCGAGGATCTACGCAAGCTTAAGCGGATCACCCTGGTGGCCGAGTACCTGCGCGCTTGCGCGGAACTGAATCGTCCGTTACTGATGGGTGATTCACGCGTGATGAGCTATCTACCTTCACCCTGAGGGGCGAATTGTGCAGCCAGAAGGATGCAGGCTTGGTCAAAGGCGTAAAGCCGGTATATCAACGCTCTCCGTCAGCGACGAAGTGAATTGCCCGCAAAATGAGTTCGATAACGCAGGGCAAGGTCGGCTGGAACCGTCCTTTGCCAGAGAATGCCTGCAGCTTGCGTGGAAGCGGGCCAACGCCAACAACGGTGCAGCAGATAGTCGATCAACCGGTATCGTTGACCTGGCGAAAGAAGCGGTAGAGCATCGACATGACGTTCTCTCCAAAGCCCGTATTCAGATCGTCAAGTAGCGCAGGATGCGCTCTCGGTCGACGGTTTCGCGGACTTCGCTGTGGACAAATTCGCCTTTTTCGATGACCAGGTAACGGTCAGTCACTGCCATGGCGAACGACAGCACTTGTTCGGAGACGATCAGCGAAAAGCCGCGCTCTTTTTTCAGCAGGTTCAAGGCTTTGGCGATGTCCTTGATGATCGATGGCTGTATGCCTTCGGTGGGCTCATCGAGAATCAGCACCTTGGGGTTGGATACCAGCGCTCGCGCGATGGCCAGTTGTTGCTGCTGGCCGCCGGAAAGGTTGCCACCCTTGCGTCGACGCATCTCGGACAGCACCGGGAAGTACTCGAAGATGTAGTCGGGAATGGGCGCCGCAGGTGCACCTTGCATGCCAGTAAGGATATTTTCTTCTACGCTTAGAAACGGAAAAATCATTCTTCCCTGAGGTACGAAACCGACCCCCGCGACGACCCGGTCATAGCTCTGGCTGCAGGTCAGTTCCTGGCCCGCCAGCTTGATGCTGCCGCTGTGCGCCGGCAGCATGCCCACCAGGCTTTTCAGCAGCGTGGTCTTACCCATTCCGTTGCGCCCCATGATCGCCAGTGATTCAGCGGGTGCCAGGTTCAGGTCAAGGTTGCGCACCACGTGGCTGTCGCCGTAATACACGTTGAGTTGATTGACAGTCAGCATGTTCAGTGCCCCAGGTAGACGTCGATGACGCGAGGATCGTTTTGCACTTGATCCATCGAGCCGTGGGCCAGGGTCTTGCCCTGGTGCAAAACGGTGACCTTATCGGCGACCGATTTCACGAATTCCATATCGTGCTCGATGATCACCATGGCGCGGCCTTTGGCGATGCGCTTGAGCAGGCCTGCGGTTTTCTCCCGCTCGCCCGCACTCATACCGGCGACGGGCTCATCCAGCAGCAGCAACTCGGGACGTTGCATCAGCAACATGCCGATCTCCAGCCATTGTTTCTGGCCATGGGATAGCAACCCGGCTTTGCGTCCCAGTTGGTCCTGAAGAAAGATCATCTGCGCAGTCTGTTCGATCTCGGCCTGAAGTGCGTTGTCCTTGCGAGCGAACAGGCAGTTGAAAATCCCGCGCTTGTCCGGCGAGGAAATGTCGAGGTTCTCGCGTACCGTGAGGTCTTCGTACACTGAAGGGTTCTGGAACTTGCGGCCGACTCCCGCTCGGGTGATCTGGTATTCGATCATGTTTGCCAGTTGCAGATCCTTGAAACGAATGCTGCCGGAAGTGGGACGGGTCTTGCCGCAGATCATGTCAAGCAAGGTGGTCTTGCCGGCACCGTTAGGCCCGATCACCACATGTACCTGATTTTCCTCGACGCAGAAGTTGAGGCTGTCCACCGCTTTGAAGCCATCGAACGACACGGTCACATCTACGATACTCAGTAACATGGCGCTCATCACTGCACCTCCTTTTTGCTCAGACGCTGTAGCAGGCCTGCCAGGCCAGTCGGCAAAAACAGCACTACGCCCATGAACAGGAAACCGATGAAGTACTGCCAAAAAGTGACGAAATTTTCGGACAGATAGGTTTTCGCCACGCCGATCAACAGTGTGCCGTACACCGCGCCGACCAGGGACAAACGGCCGCCGAGTGCGGCATAGATGACGATTTCGGTCGAAGGGATTATGCCCACCAGCGACGGTGAAGCCAGACCCACTTGCAGGGTGAACATCACACCGCCCAGCGCCGAAATAAGTGCTGTCGCGGCAAAAATGAACGCCTTGAACAGCGCGGTGTTGTATCCGGAAAAACGCACGCGATCTTCGCGGTCGCGGATCGCCACCACTACTTTACCCAGACGGCTGCGCAGGATGCACCCACACAGGGCGACGCAGCCGAGCAGCATCAGCGCAGTTATCAGGTAGAGAATCCAGGGCGTCTGGGGCGTTTGCAGGCTCAGGCCGAATGCAGTCTTGAAGTCGGTTAGACCGTTGACGCCGCCGGTATAGCCCTGTTGTCCGATGATCATGATCGACATGATCGCCGCTAGCGACAGGGTGATGATCGAGAAATACACACCGCCCACGCGCTTCTTGAAATAGGCGTAGCTGAACAGGAACGCCAGAAGCGTTGGGATGATGATGATCGATGCAATAGTAAAGGTCACTGATTCGAACGGCTTCCACCACCAGGGTAAAGCATCGATGCTGTTCCAGATCATGAAGTCCGGCAACGCCGAGCCGTAGAACGCGGCGAGGGCACTGGAAGCTTCATCGCCGGCTGTGGCTTCCAGTTTCAGGTTCATCGCCATCATGTAGCTGCCCAGGCCGAAGAAAATTCCTTGGCCGAGGCTGAGAATTCCACCGTAGCCCCAGATCATCACCATGCCCACGGCGCAGAACGCCAGGCTCAGGTATTTGCCCGCCAGGCCCAGACGGAAATCTCCCAGGCCCAACGGCAGAATCACCAACAACAAAATCGACAACCAGATCAGGCTGTAGCGCTCAATCATAGGTAACCAGGCACTGCTGAACCTGCGTAGGCCCCGAGCCGCAGGCTTGGGTCGGGTTAGAGGCATTCCAGTCATGTTATTCATTTCAGCGTCTCACTTTCGAAGCGAACAGGCCGTTGGGTCGGAAGAACAGCAGCACGATTACCGCCAGCAACGTGATGGCCTTGGCCATGGAGCCCGTGGTGAGATATTCCAGTGAAATCTGTGTCTGTCCGATGGCAAAAGCCGAGAGGAAGGTACCCAGCAGGCTTTCGACACCGCCAAACACTACGACGATGAAGGTGTCCACTAAGTACTGCTGACCGCTCACGGGACCGGTGGAGGCCAGCATGGTGAACGAGCTGCCGGCGATCCCAGCCAGGCCGCAACCCAGGGCGAAAGTCACGGCGTCGACGCGGGCAGTATTGATTCCCGCAGCTCCGGCCATGGCGCGGTTCTGGGTTACTGCACGGATGCGTAAACCCCAGCGGCTGCGGTACAGAAACAGAAACACGGCTCCGGCGATGACCAGAGTCAGGCCTATGATGAAAATCCGATTGAGGGGTAGCTCTAACCCTTCACTGACCTTCAAGGCGCCCTGTAGCCATTGCACGGTGGGAACGCTGACTTCCTTGGGGCCAAAGACCTGGCGAAACAGCTGCTGCAGCACCAGGGACAGCCCCCAGGTCGCCAGGAGCGTATCCAGTGGGCGGTTGTACATGAAGCGAATGAAGCAGCGTTCAAGCAGGAAGCCAAAGGCAAAGGTCACCGCGAAGGCAACGCCGATACCGATAACGAAATACCAGCCCATGAACTCCGGAAAGTAGCGCTGGAACACCAGTGAGGTGGCGTAGGTCATATATGACCCCATCGCCATCAACTCGCCGTGGGCCATGTTTATCACGCCCATCAGGCCGAAGACGATCGTCAGCCCCAACGCCATCAGTACCAGCACCGAGAACAGCGAGAAACCACTGAATACCTGCATCACCAAAATATCGAAAGTCATTGCGTATCTACCTGTCGCTGCACGTTGGCGGATAAGGGCGCGATAGGAATCGCGCCCGATCCTGCATTACAGTTTCGGAAATGGATTAGGCTCGATCGGTGCGGACTCGTAGATCACGTCAACCTGGCCCAGGGCATTGATGGTGCCGATGAGTGCACGCTTCCAAAGGTGATGGTTGTCCTTGTGAACCTTGATCTCGCCTTCAGGCGCGTCGAGGGTCAATTCGGAGGATGCTGCGATCACTGCTGGCACGTCGAAGCTGCCCGCTTTTTCCACTGCTTTCTTCCACAGGTAAACCGCGGTGTAGGCATCAGCGATCGTGTCGCCGACTACACGTTTTTCGCCATAGCGGGCCTTGAAGGCGGCGACGAACTTCTCGTTGACCGGGTTCTTCAGGCTCTGGAAATAACTCATGCAGGTCAGGAAGCCAGTGAGGTTTTCCGCGCCGATGCCGGTAACTTCTTCTTCGGTGACGGCTAGGGCCATCAGCGTCTGGTTGCTGCTGTTGATGCCTGCGGCCTTGAGCTGTTTGTAGAACGCAACGCTGGAGCCGCCGACGATGGTGGACAGAACGATGTCCGGCTTGGCCGCCTTGATTTTGTTGATCACCGAGGAGAATTCGATGTTGCCCAAGGGCAGGTAATCCTCGCCGACGATCGAGCCGCCTTGCTTGGTCACCGACACACGAGCGAGCTTGTTGGTAGTGCGTGGCCAGATGTAGTCCGAACCCACCAGATAGACGCTCTTGCCCTTGTTGGCCATCAGCCAACTGACAGCGGCCAGAGTTTGCTGCGAGGCTTCCGCGCCGATGTAGATAATGGACGGCGACTTTTCCAGACCCTCGTAGAAAGCAGGGTAGTAAAGCAAGCCTTTGTTGCGCTCAAAGACAGGCAGCACAGCCTTGCGAGATGCCGAGGCGTAGGCACCGAATGTGGCGGCTACGTGATCGTTTTCCAACAGCTTGCGAGCCTTCTCGGCGAAGGTGGGCCAGTCGCTGGCGCCATCCTCGATGATCGGTTCGATGGTTTTGCCGAGCACGCCACCGCTGGCGTTGATTTCATCGATTGCCAGTTTTTCCGCGTCCACCATCGAGGCTTCGCTCATGGCCATGGTGCCGGTAAGCGAGTGAATGATGCCTACTTTCACGGTGTCTGCCTGTGCTTGGCTGACCAGTAAAAACGGCAACAGACTGAAGGCCCCCAACAGCAGGGCGTGTTTTATCAAACGGCGTATTTCGTTGTGCATTGCGTTTCTCCATAGGAGTAAAAAAAGTTCACCGCCCCGGTTAAATTAATGATTGGGAGGTCAGGCTTCTTGTGGCGAATCTGGCGGGACAACGGTGTCTGATCCAGTCGAGTGCGAGGCGTTTTCCTGCTTGCCAAGGGGGGGCGTAACGCAAATAGCTGGCTCGATGTTTCATCAGCAAGTTTGTGAACTGCTGACAGGGATCAGGTTGGGCATCTCTCCCACCATCCGGATAGATGGCGCTCCAAGTGCTCGAAGGCGGTGTTGAACAGCCTTCGAGCACTTGGGTACCGCATCAGCTGGTGTCGATCCCTTCAACAGCGCAGTTCGCGTTACCGCGTGTCCAAGATAATGGCTTTGACTACAGACTTAGAGTGTCTTCCAATCGGCGCTCGCTTCGAAGGCGGCGGCGGCTTGGTAAAGCGTGCTTTCTGCGTAGTGGCGGCCGACAAGCATCAACCCTACCGGCAGTCCGTCGACTTGCCCGCAGGGGATAGTCATCGCCGGATGGCCGGTGATGTCTTGGGATGCAGTGTTACCGATCATCTCGAAGGCACGCGTGATGTACTCGGTGATTGAGCAGCCGGAGTCTGGAAGTGGCTGAGCAGTGACCGGAACGGTCGGCATGGCCAGCAGGTCGTAATGGGTCAACGCCTTGTCGTAGCCGGCTCGTGCTCGGCGAGCGATGTTCTGCGCCTTGGCATAGAAGCGGCCGTTGTACCTGGTTAGTCCGAACTGGCCGACTAACATGCAAAACTTTAGGGACGCGGAGAGCTCATCGGCGTTATCACGCCACTTAGCGTGCCTGTCCAGCAATCCGACGTCGTATAGTCCCTTCCAGCCGAAGCCCATGCCATTGCCATGCATCATCTGCATCGTGAGGCCTTCGCAGCCGATGGGGGTCCACAAGTTGCCGGCCAGGACGTGTTCCGGTACAGATACTTCCTGAACGCTTGCCCCCAGAGACTCAAGTACTGCGAGGGCTTCGCGCACCTTGTCCGCCACCCTTGGGTCGAGATTTGCCAGTTGAAAGCCCTCGGTAAGTACACCGATGCGCAAGCCGTTTACACCTCGTCCCAAGGCTTCGGTATAGATATCTACCTTTGGCGTGTACTGGCGCGGATCCAATCCGTCTAATCCGGCAATAACCTCGAGCACCGTCGCATTGTCCCTCACGTTGGTTGTCATCGGTCCGGCATGATCAAAGGTACTCTCGACTGCCATTATTCCGGTATAGGGCACCAGTCCGTGGGTCGGCTTTAGGCCGTAGAGGCCACACCACGCGGCAGGTATTCGGGCAGAGCCTCCCTGATCGCCACCCATACCAATGTCAACTTCTCCGGAGACGACCAAGGCAGCGCTGCCGGAAGATGAGCCGCCCGCCGAATAGCCATGTCGCAGAGGGTTGTGCACCGGCGCGGGGTCGGAGGTGTGGCTGCCGCCAGACAGGCAGAAGTGCTCGCAGGTCGCTTTACCAAGGATTGTGGCGCCGGCGTCCAGTAGTCGGGTCACCACGGTGGCGTCGAAGCTCGGGACGAAGCCCTCGAGGGTGGATGCACCGTTCATCATGGGCACGCCGGCCAGAGCTATATTGTCCTTCAGCGCCACAGTAAGGCCAGCAAGTTTGCCGCCGGCAGCACCCTGTACCTCGGTTCGATAGTACCAGGCGTTGTTCGGGTTCTCGGCGGCGCTCGGTCGATAGCCAGAAGATCGTGGATAAAGTACCGGGGGCACTTCATCGGGTAGTCTGTCGATGAGATCGTAGTTGTCGAAACTAGGCTGCATCAATGCTAGGTATTCTTCGGCCTGCTCCTGCGTCAGGCGCATATGCAGTTGGCTAGCCAGTTGCTGCAGGTGTTCGGCGGTTGGACGGACGATTGCCATATAGGTTTCCTTTGCGGGCCAAAAGATGTCTTTTCGGGTATCCGATGGCTCAAATTTATTCCGGGTAACCCAATGGCGCTTGGCTATATCGGACAACAGCTTGGTCTGGCAGGACAGTGACGTCGGTTTCTTCCCAGTTATGCAATCTGTAATATGTGGACAATTGGCAGGTTGACGCGAGGTTTTCACGAAGGCTGCTTTCAACAAACCGATCGTTGTCTGTCGGCGTGATTCTGCGATGGGCCTGTATGGCATGTCCTGGCGAATATATGAGGAAAGTCATCTCGAGCGAATGACCGATTTGCATGCAACGCCCCATAGTGGGGCCTATCGGGCGAACGCCTTCGCGTCGGGTCTGTATCCCCAATGGCAGGCAGCGTCAGCTGTGCACTGCCTCTTTAGTGGATAAGATCTGACAATAGGAGGTCGACATGCGCCCGGCCAACACGCCTTTTGCCCCCAGACTAAAGGCGATGGTGTTGGTGCTTAGAGGTCTATTAAGTGCGCTAAATGCTTTCCGCGAGGTTGCAATGCAAAGATGCCACGTCAGTACCGGTGTTTGAATTGGCGCATGGCTTTAGATCTGCAGTCGAGGAAGCGATCAAGGTTTGCGGTGCTCCTATGGCCGCCACCGCGATGGGCAAACCGCCAGTGATTAGTCACCCAATCCTGTAGCGAGCGAAGTATAGTTTCCCTTGTGGAACACCAGCGGTGTCGTATCGTGGTCGGTAAAGGCAACTACCTTCCCAAGGATAATGTAGTGATCACCGGCATCGATTTTGCTGAACAGCTCACACTCCAGGTGTGCGGAACATTCAGGGAAAATCGGGGCTCCACCAGCACCATGGGTATGTTCAACCGAAGCAAATTTGTCCTCACTATGCCGAGCAAACTGGCCGGAGAGATTGCTCTGGTCGGCAGCCAGGATATTTACCGCGAAATGAGATGCCTTGTTAAACACCTCGTAGCTAGAGGATCGCTTGTCGATACTCCACGAGATGAGTGGGGGGCTCAACGAAACGGAACTGAAGCTGTTCGCCGTAACGCCAACCTTACGGGTTCCAACTGCTGCGGTTACGATAGTTACGCCGGTCGGGAAATTTCCGAGCACATTCCTGAATGCATGCGGGTCTATTTCGAGCAGCTCAACGAGCTTGAGTGCTGGCGCGTTTTTCATGTGATATCTCCACTTTCCTGATTGGCTTTATACGGTATCCGCGAGCCTGGTCGCTTGCAGGGAGCCTCCCGGCACATATCGTGGGATGTACCGGAAAGCTTTCCGTCAGGCCCAGCCCAACTGCTTGGCAGCGTGACTGTCGTTCCAGACCTTGGTGACCTCTGCCACTTTGGCTCCCTCCATGCGCATGACGAATACATAGTCCGACACCACGGCCTTGCCGGTCGCCGGTATGGGTTCATTAATGCCAGTGTGGGTGCCACAGAACCGGGCGAACGCGATAACCGTTTGCCGCTTTTCATCGGTCGCGACACTGATCAGCTCGTAGTATGCATCCGGCAGGATTTCGATCAGGTGAGGTATCGAGTCGCTATAAGCTTCGACCGTTTTCAAAGCCTCAAGGGACTCTGCCTGAGCGTTGAATACAGCATCGTCATGGCAATAGTGGCGACATTCTTCCCACCCCTTGCCAGACTCACAAAGTTCAAAAAATGCCATGGCCGTTTCGGCGATAGTGCTCATAAAATTGTTTTCCCAAGGAGCATGATTAAACCAGGGAGCTCGCGTAGTCAGCCGAATTTTTGTTGGCTGTGGAACTCAAGGCGTTGAAGCCCGAGGAGCGGCGCTCTGTGCTGCCTTTCAGGTAAGCGAGCGGATCTTCGAAGTCGCGAACGTAGCCCATGGCGAAGCAGCCACACTGATAGCCCATCAGCTTCAGCAGATCATCAGGAAGAGTGCGCGCGACTTCTGGTGGGGTAGCCAGGTACTGATTTTCCTCTTGACGTACCCAGCCTACCGCGTAAGTGATGTTCAGCGCTTGGCGAACCTTATCGGTCTTATTCTCACCGGCACCGTGGTAAATCTTGCCGGTGTAGAGCAGCACTGATCCCTTTTTCATTTCTGCAGGGATACCAGCCTCTGGAGGATATTTCTGACCAGTGCCGGCGAACTGGCTATCCGGGACGATACGAGTGGCGCCGTTCTCTGCGGTGTAGTCCGTCATGGCCCACAGGGTATTGCACTGAACTTCGTAGTCGTTGGGAAACTGAAAGAAGTCCCACGCCAATTGATCCTGATGCAGGACTTGAGCAGGTGAGCCAGGGTGAACAGTGATCACTTGAGTGAGGTGCAACTGAAACGTTGACGCTTTGCTGAGGTGGCTGGCTGCCACCCCTACGACGAGCGGGTTCATGATCAGTTCACGGGACGTTTCGGAGCGCAGGATCATCGCGCCAGTACGCTTGGTGGAGAAACCGACGAATTTGTCTTCACCGAATGGAGTGGTCTCGATGTACGGGCCCATTTCAACTGCGACTTTATCCATTACTTCGGCGCTTACAAGCTCATCGATCACTACGTAGCCATGCTCTTTCAACGAGGCGCTGACTTCTTCGATGGTGGCGGTATTTGAGAGGCGATTGATGATCATTTTTGAGTTTCCTTTTTGTGTGGAACAACGGGGGATTCACTTACGCCAATTGGCGTAGAGCCTCGTAACGAATAGGGTGATGGGTGCGAAAACGCTCGGCAATCCAGAAACCGAAGGCAAAGGTGGATAACAGAAACGAGACTACGAATATCGAAACTGCCTTAGCGTTCTCACCGCCGATCAGATCAGGCAGGTTTGATACAGCAACCCACAGGCAGCCAAGGATGCCAAGTAGACCAGCTGTGGGAGCGACGAAGGTTTGCCACAGTTGGCCAGTCGACTTCTCGCGGTGGAAAAACACCACTACTGCTGCGCAAGTCAGGGAAAGGATTGCCATGTAGCCCAGCGTTCCGGCCATAGCGCCCCAAGCGTAGATTTGGCTAGCAGGGTCGGCGCCGATGGCGATCAAAAAAGCGAAGGCGATTACGCTGAAGAGTGACAGTACGACCGATGCAACATGAGGCGAACCGTGGTCTGGATGGACGCTGGAAAAACGGTCGTTCAGAACACCAAAGCGGCCAAGGGTGTATTTGTAGCGCACCACAATGTTGTGCAAGGACAGAGCGCAGGCAAACAAGCTGGTAATCAGCAGCACGTGCATCACGTCCATGAAGATCACGCCGAAGTAGTGCTCAGTAACGGCCAGGTACATATCAGCACCATGAGCCTCCGAAAACGCGGCAATGTTGTCCTTACCAATTGAACTGACGGCACACCACATCGAGATGACATAGAACGCACCTACCAGCAACACTGCTATGTAGGTTGCGCGCGGGATGGTGCGTTCAGGATCTTTAGCTTCTTCGCGGTAGATCACAGTGGATTCGAAGCCAATGAAGCTGAATATGGCGAATAGGATTCCGAGGCCTGGGGATCCAGAAACAACGTTTTCGAGGTGGAAGGACGCTGTCTCCAGACCGGAAGCACCTTTCTCGAATAGCACGGCGACATCGACCAGAATCACCACGGCGATTTCCAAAACCAGAGCGATACCTAAAAATTTAGAGCTGAGCTCGATGTCCCGGTAACCCAGGAAGGCAATGACGCCTACGGCCGCAAATGAATAGGCCCACCAAGGCACAGCTATACCGAGGAAATCATTAACGGCAGTCGAAACGGTGTAGCCGATGTAACCTTGAAGCGCCACTAGAATGAGGGCGTAAGACACCACTGCCAAAGTTGCGGAGCCGAGACCGATTGAGCGCCCCAGCCCCTTTTGAATGAACGCGTAGAAGGCGCCAGCATTTGTAATGTATTTGGACATCGCTACAAAGCCGACCGTGAATAGGAACATGATCACGGTTGCGATTAGCGCATCGACTGGAGCTGCTATGCCATTACCCATTGATACCATCAGCGGTGTATTGGCGACCATTACGGTGAGTGGAGCAGCAGTGGCTACGACCATCATCACAATGGGGGTTACGCCAAGCGACCCTTTAAGTTTTTGCTTCTCAACCTCAGCCATTGGAACCTCCTCAATCATCAGCTATCAGGATGCATGGACTGAGGCTGGATGCCTGTCACGATGCTGATGTCAGTATCGAGAAGTGCCCTGGGGGAAAACTTGTTTTGAAATGACAACTCCTTGTCATCAGCTCACAGGCACGCGAGCCGAATTGGCGCATTGGGCACGAGCTTGGTGCATTTTTGAGTGGTGATTTTTTTGAGGAAACTTAGAAAGCGCTACGAAGTGCTGGCGGTACGCGGCTTGCATAGTTTTGGTTGCCTGACTCTGCAACCCTGGAGGTCGAAAATGCACCGATCCACTTCTGCTCGCGATACTTCCCAAGCCGCAACTGTGATGGGGGCGGTGGTATCCGGATTTGCCTCCTTTCTGCGTCAGCAGGGCGCAGAGGCTGAGGACATCTTCGAACGTTCCGCGATTAACCCTGACGTACTGAGTGATCCCAACCAGCCCATTTCGCTTCCGGCCTTTCTCAAGGCCATTGATACGGCTGCATTGTTGACGGAAAACGACAATTTCGGACTTTGGCTGGGCAACCAGTATCGCCCCGAGTACCTCGGGCTATGGGGGTATGTTGGGCTTTCGTCCGCGACTCTCGGCGATGCATTGATGAACATGAGCCGATACTTCCCCGATTTTCAGAGCCGTAGCTCGCTCAAACTCAATCATCACCAAGGCAAGGTTCGACTTGAGTACGGGTTGCTTGATGGAAGCATCGTCAGCCGTCGTCACGATGCTGAGATGACGTTGGGCAATGTCTTTAACGTGATGCGTCGTGCATTAGGTGAACGATGGGCTCCCTTGGAGGTTCACTTCAGCCATGGCCGACCTGCGTGCTGGCAAGATCACCAGAAAGCGTTTCGTACCGATGTGAGATTCGAGCAGGAGTCGAACGCTATAGTCTTAAATGCTTTGGATCTCTCGCGGCCTATGCCAGGGGCTGACCCTCAGTTGCTTCTAATCGCCAAGCAAAGCTTCAATGTGATCCGCCTCGCCGGTTCGGTTCGTTTCACGTTAGCCGAGCGCGTGCGCTCTGAAATTGTGGAAACGATTCACACGGGCGTGCCACGCATTGAGCAAATTGCTGACCGCTTGGGACTACCTGTGTGGACGCTGACGCGACAGCTTAAAGATGAAGGGCATACCTTTAGTAGCTTGTTCGATTCGGTACGCAAAGAGCTAGCGTACAACTACTTGGAGAAGACCGCGATGAGCATTTCCAAGCTGGCTGAGCTTCTCGGCTACACAGAGACGTCGAGCTTCACTCACGCCTTCAATCGTTGGTTTGGGGCATCGCCCAAGCGCTGGAGAGATCGAACTCGCGAATCCGCCAGAATCGACGAGTTGTAGGTTCAAGGCAGCGAATCCTGTGCATCTGCCAAGCTGTTTCGTGCGTAGCAGTGGCCTTTTTCGAGCACCACTAGTTCGCGCACTTTGAGGGTTAGCCCTCAGGCGTTTCCGGTTGGTAGGCACGGATGTATGACGCCACTCAGCCACCCGCGGATTGAACCAAGCGATGGGCATAAGTTTCGTTTGCATGACGCGGAAATCATTTTCTAAGGCTTTCATTACCCAATGCTGGAAAGCCCAAGCCTTTTGATGGGCAGAGCAGTGCAAATCCGATGAAGAGCAGGCCGAAGCCTGCCACTACCACCAAGCCAGTCGTTACAGACTGATCCACTGAAAACACCATGTAGTTTATTGGCTGAACCAACACCGCCAAGGTTCAGCTTTATGAAACAGATCCTATCCGATATGGCCCCGCAGCGATGCTCGCCAATATGATTCTTGGTGACGAGTTGGTTTTGTATAAAGCCATGGCCGTTAGCCGCCCGGTGCCCCCGGAAGCTAACTGCTAAGACTTGCTGCGATGCGCGGCCGCTCAGAAAATGGCTCTAAGCGATCATGCCCTCAGTACGACTGGTTCCCGCAAGGTCTCAAGTCGTTGTTAGCGAGCTGGTGGAGGCTCTGTCTCGTGATTGGCTTTGAGCTGGCTGGGGGCATTTCGATGTTTGTCTATCATCGAGCCAGCTCTCTGCAGTCAGTTTGTACGTTACCTAGCACTGCAGTTTTTTACACTGAGGTGTTTTGGGTGATAGCGGACGTGCACGCGATATCAGTCAATGCGCAGCTAAACAGTTCTTCACAGTAAGACTTCAGTACTCTGGGACTCTGGGATTTATCCTGCCGGGATTCGATTGGTTACTTCATTTAGCAAGCTGGGTTCGGATTCCGTTACAGAAACTAATGACTTCATTTTATTTTCTAATGACCACTGAAGCTTGTGTAGACGGTCTTTGCTACAGTCTGTATCAACCAAAAGTTTAGAGTGGCGCCCATGGAGACTTTTAGCAGTATCGAATGCTTTGTGCGTAGCGCCGAAGTCGGCAGCTTTGCCGAAGCCGCGCGCCGCCTGAGCGTGACCCCGGCGGCGGTGGGTAAAAGCGTCGCCAAGCTTGAGGCGCGTCTGGGTGTGCGGCTGTTCCAGCGTAGCACCCGCAGCCTGACACTGACTGAAGCGGGCCAATTGTTCCTGGGTGAAGTGAGCGGCAGCCTCAATACCATCCAGAACGCCGTCGCCAACCTCGCCAGCGCCGGTGGGCAGCCGGCAGGTACCCTGAAGGTGAGCATGGGCACCGTGTTCGGCCGTTTGTATGTGGTGCCATTACTGGGGGATTTTCTGCGGCGGTATCCGGCGATCAATCCGGACTGGCATTTCGATAACCGCCAGGTCGACTTGATCGGCCAAGGCTTCGATGCGGCCATTGGCGGCGGGTTCGAACTGCCCCCGGGAGTGGTTGCACGCAAGCTGACGGTGGCTCACCGGGTACTGGTCGCCGCGCCGTCCTATTTGCAGCAACAGGCTCCGGTGGTCGAGCCGGAAGACCTGGCACAGCACCAGGGCATCTTGATCCGTTCACCGCAAACCGGTCGTATCCGTTCGTGGCAACTGACCAGTCGTAGCCGGCAACACAGCCCGCTGACGCTCAAAGTGCGCATGACCATGAGCGATTCGGAAGCCGCCTGCGCTACCGCAAGCCAAGGGCTGGGGATTGCCTTGGTGAGCATGCCGTTCGCCGTGGCCTATCTGCAGAGCGGTGCTTTGCTGCGGGTCTTGCCGGACTGGTACGTCGACGATGGCAACATTTCCATTTATTACGCCGAGCACAAACTGCTGCCGGGCAAGACCCGGGCGTTTGTGGACTTCATCATCGAGCAGTTCGCCGCGCAGGGGTTGGGTGAGCGGTTCAGTGCGGTTTGAGCCTGGCTTCAGACTGCGTCGCCCCTATCGCGAGCAGGCTCGCTCCCACAATGGATTTGCGGTGATCAGAAGATTTTCTGACACCACGACCCTGTGGGAGCGAGCCTGCTCGCGATAGAGGCGACGCGGTCTACAGCTGTGAACTCACCGCCCAAACCGCCCCGGCCAGCCGGTGATGGTCTTGGGCCGAGGTGTCGCATAGGTGCGCACCTTCGAAGTCGACAGCCCCAACCGCACCAGAGATTCGGCAATGGTCACCGCCGCCGTCACGCCATCGACCACCGGCACTCCGGTGCGTTGGCGGATCTGCTCATCGAGCCCGGCCATGCCGCCGCAGCCCAGGCAGATGACTTCGGCCTTGTCCTGGCTGACCGCCAGTTCGGCCTGGCGGACGATGGCTTCGACTGCCCGTAGCGGGTCTTCCTCCAGTTCCAGCACCGCCAGGCCACTGGCCCGCACCGAGGCGCAGCGGTCGTACAGGCCGGAAAGCTTGAGGCGGTCTTCGATCAGCGGCACGGTGCGGTCCAGGGTGGTGACCACCGAATAGGCATGGCCGAGGAACATGGCGGTGCTGGCGCCCGCGTCGGTGATGTCCACCACCGGGACGTCGAGCAGTTCCTGCAGACCTTCACGGCCGTGCTCGCCGTAGCCGGCCTGGATCACCGCGTCGAACGGTTGGTCGTAGGACAACACCCGATCCATCACGGCGATGGCGGCCAGGTAACTTTCGAAATTGCCTTCAACGGAGTCGGCACCGAAATGCGGTGTGAGCCCTACGATTTCGGTGCCGGGGGCGGCCACGGCCTGGGCTTGTCGGGCGATGGCCTCGGTGATGGATTCGGTGGTGTTGACGTTGACCACAAGAATTCGCATGAGCAGTTTCCTTTAACGCAGAAAAGACGGCGGCCCGGACCGGCGGGACGCCTTGAACGATCAATGACTGACGTTATCCACAGCGATGGATTCACCGCTGATGTCCTCGTAATACGCTTGGCGCTTGGCGATGATCAGGTACAGCAGGCCGGCAATCGAAGCGCCGATCAGCCAGGAGAACGGTGAAACGCTGTCGAAGCCGGGCACCAGCGCCAGGACGATCGCGATCAGCGCCGCCGGGATGAATGCCGCCACGGCCCGCAGGTTGACGCCGTTGCTGTAGAAGTACGCACCGTTCGGGTCCTCGCTATACAGCTGCGGCACGTTGATACGACCTTTGCGCAGCAGCCAGTAGTCGACCATGATCACGCCGTACAGCGGGCCGAGCAGGGCACCGAGCCCGGACAGGAAGTACACGATCACCAGCGGGCTGTTGTAGAGATTCCACGGCAGGATCAGCACGGCGATGGCGGCGCTGATCAATCCGGCGCGGCGGAAGTTCAGATACTTGGGCGCCAGGTTGCTGAGCACGAAGGCCGGGGCGACGAAGTTGGCCATGATGTTCACTGCCACGGTGACGATCAGGAATGCCAGGCAGCCGAGCACCAGGAAAAAGGTGTTGGGGATCGAGGCGATCACCTGGGTCGGGCTCTCGATTATCTGTCCGTTGATCTGGAACTGCGCACCGCACAACAGGACAGTGATGGCGGCAAACACCAGGATATTCACCGGCAGGCCCCAGAAGTTGCCGACGATGATGGTCCGACGGCATGGTGAGGAGCGGGCGAAGTCGCAGAAGTTGAGCACCAGCGTGCCGTATATCGCCAGCCACAGCGCGCCGCCGGCGAATATGTTGCGCCACATCTCGCCGCCGGTCAGCGGCTCGCGGATCGACCAGGCAATGGTTGCGTCGGCCTGGGTGTACATCCACCCGGCCAGGGCCGCGACGGTCACCAGGATCACCGGCCCGGCGAAGCCTTCGTAGCGGCGCACCGTTTCCATGCCGTAGGCCAGGATCAGCAGTTGCACGAACCAGATCGCCACGAAACACACCCAGCCCAGGCTCGACAGGCCAAGGATCGAGTTGTGGTCGTAGTCGGCGAAGCCTGGATGAATCGCCGTCAGCAACACTCGGAAAACCACTGACGCGAGATAGGTCTGGATGCCAAACCAGGCGATGGCGATGACGGCCCTGATCAATGCGGGAATCTGTGCGCCGTGGATGCCGAAGCTGATCCGACTGATCACTGGAAACGGCACTCCGGTCTTCTGGCCCATGTAGCCGGACAGGTTCATGAAACCGTACACCAGGGCCGCGCCGATCCCCAGGGACAACAGGATCTGCCAGCCACCCAGGCCCAGCGCATACAGGCCGATGGCGAAGGAGTAGTTGGCTATGTTGTGTACGTCGTTGGTCCACAGGGCAAAAATGCTGTAGCGACCCCAACGTCGACCTTCGGCCTTGGTCGGCGCCAGGTCCTTGTTGTGCAACCTCGGACTCAAGGCCAGGGTGGCTGCGGTCTTATCATCGGAGGCAATGGTTGAAGAGGATAGATCCAGCGCGATGTTATTGGAGAGACTTGTACGCATTCCGGCAGGCTCCTGATTCTCGGCGCGGCGATGACTGTGCGTGAGCGTGGGGCTCGGCAATCTTCGTCGCGGCGCGGCGAGCATCATTGGTTATGGGGCATCTGCAGCCTGTACGGGATAGGGCGCTTCAGGCTTGCGGATCGAAAGTGTGTGTATGTTTTATTTGCTTTGTATACAAAACACTTGTCGTCTCAAGCCAGATTTATGCCAGTCTGAGATCTAACGGAAATGCCCCTGATTTCGATTAGTTATCGATGCCAGATAAGTTGCTGAAATTCTGTGCTTATAAATTGACCGTTTGAACAGGTATTTATTTTCGAGAAGAATGCTGGAGGGGAAGTGACGGGGAGTTGGAACGGGAAGGAGTGTAACTTTTCGGGGCGACACTGAATAAGTGCACACAAAACTGGCACTTGTGGTGACAGTTTTGTGTACAGATTCACGCTGTAGGAAGTGGCGAAGCCTGCAATCTTTCCGCTGACAGTTGAGTCTCAAGCGAAAAATCAAAAGATCGCCGGCTCCTGCGCAGTATCAGGCCTTGGATTTGCTGATGATGTTACCGGCGTGAAGCCCGCATTCCTTCTGCGTGGCTTCCTCCCACCACCAGCGGCCTTCGCGTTCGTGCTGGTTCGGCAGTACCGGGCGGGTGCAGGGTTCGCAGCCGATGCTGATGAAACCGCGCTCATGCAGGCTGTTGTAGGGCAGCTCCAGCATGCGGATGTAACCCCAGACTTCCTCGCTGGTCATCTGCGACAGCGGGTTGAATTTGTACAGGGTACGCTCCGGCGTGGAGAACGCCGTATCGATTTCCAGCACGGCCACCTGGCTGCGGGTGCCCGGGCTCTGGTCGCGGCGCTGGCCGGTGGCCCAGGCGCGGACGTCGGACAGCTTGCGGCGCAGCGGCTCGATCTTGCGGATGCCACAGCACTCGCCATGGCCGTCCTTGTAGAAACTGAACAGACCCTTTTCTTTCACGAAAGGCTCCAGTTTCGTAGGGTCCGGTGAGATCAGTTCGATGTCGATCTTGTAGTGCTCACGGACCTGATCGATGAACCGATAGGTTTCCGGGTGCAGGCGACCGGTGTCGAGGCTGAACACCTTGACGTTCTTGTTCAGCTTCCAGGCCATGTCCACCAGCACCACATCCTCGGCGCCGCTGAAAGATATCCACAGGTCATCGCCGAACTCGGCGAAGGCCAGTTTGAGGATGTCTTGTGGAGACTTGTTGGCATAGGTCGTGGCGAGTTCCACGACGTCAAACGTTGGGCTCATCAGGCGGTTTCCTACAGGTCGGTGGCGCTGTGCGCTCTATAGGCGCTGATGGTAACAAAAGTGGCCGGGGCTGGCGCGTTCCTGTGCGTTGCGGCTAGAGTCGTCAGGCCTTTTGTTCGCTCAACCGATAAACATCAAAAAATGGGAGTGTCTTGTGGAAATTGCCTGTCTCGACCTGGAAGGGGTGCTGGTCCCGGAAATCTGGATCGCTTTCGCCGAAAAAACCGGGATTGAATCCCTCAGGGCAACCACTCGGGACATTCCCGACTACGACGTGCTGATGAAGCAACGGTTGCGCATCCTCGACGAGCATGGCCTCAAACTCTCCGACATACAGGAAGTCATTGCCACCCTCAAGCCGCTGGATGGCGCTATAGAGTTTGTCGACTGGCTGCGCGAGCGCTTCCAGGTGGTGATTCTTTCTGACACGTTCTACGAATTTTCCCAGCCCCTGATGCGCCAATTGGGTTTCCCGACGTTGCTGTGCCATCGTCTGATCACGGATGAAGGTGGGCGGGTGACCGGCTATCAACTGCGTCAGAAAGATCCCAAGCGCCAGTCGGTCCTGTCCTTCAAGAGCCTGTATTACCGGGTGATCGCGGCGGGGGATTCCTACAACGACACCACCATGCTCGGCGAAGCCGACGCCGGGATTCTGTTCCATGCGCCGGATAATGTGATCCAGGAATTCCCGCAGTTCCCGGCGGTGCACAGCTTTGCCGAGTTGAAACAGGAGTTCCTCAAGGCCTCGAATCGCAACCTGAGCCTGTAACCCCATACGCTGTTGATCGATCGTTCCCACGCTCCGCTTGGGAATGCATCCAGTGACGCTCTGCGTCACAAGCGGACGCTGAGCGTCCAGGGGCGGCATTCCCACGCAGAGCGTGGGAACGATCAAACAGGACTGTATTGAGGCTCAGAGGCTCTGCAAGGTATCGAGCAGCACTTTGACCTTGGTAATCGACTCCTGATACTCCGCCTGCCAGTCCGAGTCCGCGACGATCCCGCCGCCACCCCAGCAACACACCTGTCCATCCTTGACCAGCAGGCTGCGAATGGCGATGGAGCTGTCCATTTCTCCGCGCACGTCCAGGTACAGCAAGGAGCCGCAGTACAGTCCGCGCCGGGTTGGTTCGAGTTCGTCGATGATCTGCATGGCGCGGATCTTCGGGGCGCCGGTGATGGAGCCGCCGGGGAAGCTGCCGGCGATCAGGTCCAGAGCGTCTTTACCGTCGGCCAGCTCACCGGTCACGCTGCTGACCAGGTGATGCACGTTCGGGTAGCTTTCCAGGCTGAACAGTTCCGGTACGCGCACCGAACCGATCCGGCAGGTGCGGCCCAGATCGTTGCGCAGCAGGTCGACGATCATCAGGTTTTCCGCCCGGTCCTTGGGGCTGGCCAGCAGTTCGGCGGCGTGGGCCGCGTCTTCGACGGGCGATGGGCTACGTGGCCGGGTGCCCTTGATCGGGCGGGTTTCCACATGGCTTTTGCTGACTTTAACGAAACGTTCGGGCGACAGGCTCAGTACCGCACCGCCGTCGGGCAGGCTTTGGAAACCGGAAAACGGCGTCGGGCACGCTGCGCGCAGCGCCTGGTAGGCGGTCCAGGCATCCCCCCGGCAGGGAGCCCGGAATCGCTGCGCAAAGTTGACCTGGTAACAATCGCCGGCCTGGATATAACCGTGGATGCGCTCGATTGCCTGCCGATATTCGTCGGTATTGAGATCGGGGGCCATCGAGCTTTCAAGTCTGAAGCCGGCCTCTGTCGCCGGGACCGGCTGGCTGAACAGCGCGATCAGGCGCTGGCGTTCACTTTCGCGGCAATGCGGATGGAACACCAGTTGGCTGGTGCCGGCCTGGTGGTCGCTGACCAGCGCCCAGTCGTACACGCCGAACCGGGCGTCGGGCAGTTGCAGGTCGTCTTTGGCGTGGGAGGGCAGGGCTTCAAGGTGTCGGCCGAAATCATAGCTCAGGTAGCCGATCAGGCCGCCAGCGAAGGGCAATTGCAGCATGCCCGGTAATACAGCGTGCCCCAACTGCGTCAGTTGCGCGCGCAATCGTTGCAAGAAATCGGCGCCACTCTCTTCCGGCAGCACCACCAGCTGCTCCAGCGGCCAGGCACTGAGCAGATCATAGCGTCCGCGTTCGGCGCTTGGCCGGCCGCTGTCGAGCAGAACGCTTCCGGGGGCATGACGAATCGCCGCGAAATACTCGGCGGGGTTGGCGCGGTAGGGTAATGGGTGTACGGAACAGGTCGGCATGGGCGGGGTGGGTCGGCCATTCAGGCGGGGTAGCGATTGTAATCCCTGTGTAGGATTTGCTCCTAGAGGGATGTCGGAGATGAGCAAGTCCAGGGTTATCGAGACTCCTGCGGTGTGAACCCTTGTGGCGAGGAGATTTATCCCCGCTGGGGCGCGCAGCGGCCCCCTCATAACAGCTGAACGCGGGCAATCTGATGTACAGAGGTGACTGGTTTTGGGGCTGCTGCGCAACCCAGCGGGGATAAATCCCCTCGCCACAGGTTTTCTATTAAGTCGGTTGAGTGCTCAGCCTTCAACCGGCGGAATATGCCCAAACAACGCCTGGGCAAACGCCACCCGCTCCTCCACGGTCTCAACCACCCCCCGGGCCTTGAGCTCTTCCAGGTGTGCTTCCACGGCGTGGGTGCGCAGGGTCAGGCCGCAGTCGTTGGCGATCTGGATGTTCAACCCCGGCCGGGCGTTCAGCTCCAGGATCAACGGGCCTTTCTCCTGGTCCAGTACCATGTCCACGCCGATGTAGCCCAGCCCGCACAGCTCATGGCAGCCGGCGGCCAGTTTCATGAAACCGTCCCAGTAGGGCAGTTGCACTCCATCTACCGCGTTGGTGGTGTCGGGGTGTTTGGCGATGATGTTGTTCAGCCAGGTGCCGCGCAGCGTCAGGCCGGTGGCAAGGTCAACACCCACGCCGATGGCGCCTTGGTGCAGGTTGGCCTTGCCACCGGACTGACGGGTCGGCAGACGCAGCATGGCCATCACCGGATAGCCCATCAGCACGATGATGCGGATGTCCGGCACGCCTTCGTAACTGATGCTCTTGAAGATCTGGTCCGGCACCACGCGGTATTCGATCAGCGCCCGGTCGCGGTGTCCGCCCAGGGAATAGAGGCCGGTGAGGATGCTGGAAATATGGTGCTCGATTTCCTCGTGGCTGATGATCTTGCCGGACACGGTGCGATAGCGGCCTTCGAAGCGGTCGGCAATCACGATGATGCCGTCGCCACCGGCGCCCTGGGCCGGCTTGATCACGAAGTCGGTGCGCCCGCCGATGATCCCGTCGAGTTTGTCGATCTCCTTTTCGGTGGAGATGATGCCGTACAGTTCCGGCACATGGATGCCGGCGATGATGGCCCGTTCCTTGGTGATGATCTTGTCATCGACGATGGGGTACAGGCTGCGTTTGTTGTACTTGAGCACGTAGTCGGCATTGCGCCGGTTGATCCCCATGATCCCCCGGGCTTCCAGGGCCTTCCAGGTTTTCCAGAAACCGAACATTACGAGTCAGCCTTGAGGAAGGCCTTGAACCGCACCAGCTCGGTCAGGCGGTAGCCGCGATAGCGACCCATGGCCAGCATGAAGCCCACCAGAATCAGCAGGATTGCCGGGAAAGTGAAGACGAAGTACACCAGCTCCGGCACGCTCATGATCAGGTGCGCCAGGGACGCGGCGAACAGAGTGCCGACGGCGACCTTCATGGCATGGCCGCCGCCGCGCTCTTCCCAGGTAATGGACAGGCGTTCGATGGTCATGGTCAGGATCACCATCGGGAACAGCGCCACCGACAGGCCACGCTCCAGGCCCAGCTTATGGCTGAACAGGCTGATGGCGGCGATCAGCACCACCACGAACGTCAGTACCACCGAAAGCCTCGGCAACATCTGCAACTTGAGGTGTTCCAGGTAGGAGCGCAGTGACAGGCCCAGGGCCGTGATCACCGTGAACAGAACAATCCCGAAGCCCAGCTGGGTTTCGCGGAAAGCCAGGGCAATCAGCACCGGGGTAAAGGTCCCCAGGGTCTGCAGGCCGATCAGGTTGCGCAGAACCAGGATCACCAGCACGCCGATGGGGATCATCACCATGATCATGAATGTCTGCTGGGTTTGCAGTGGCAAGCCGTAGAGCGAATATTCGAGGAAGTTGGCGTCGGTGTTCTCGTCCGTCAGCTTGGCCAGGCGAATGGCGTTCATTTCGCTGTTGTTCATGCTGAAGGTGACGGTGGCTTTCTTGCCTCCATCGATGCTGATCAGGTTTTCATCGCCGGTCCACCACAGCAGGCGGTCGGTGGGCAGACCCTGTTCGCCGGTGTCGGGGTTGAAATACAGCCAGTCGTTGCCGTTGAAGCTGCGCAGCCACAGTTCCGGCGTTTGCGGCTGATCGGCCACCAGACGGATGGTGTGGACCTTCTCCACCGGCACGTGGGCGATGGACAGTACCAACTCCACGATTCTCGCCTTGTTGCTCGAAGACGGGTCGCCTGCCAGCAGCAGCTTGACGTTGTCGTCGTTGAGGTTGTTGACCCGCTTGATGGCTTCGCCGATGAAGGTTTCGACGTCGGCCGAATGCTGGCGGATCGGCGCGAGCAGGGCTTCGGCGGCGATCTTCTCCGGGCCTTCAATGGCGATGCTGTCGCGGAAGGTCGGTCCCTTGAGCTTGGTTTTTTCGGCGCTGTAGCGCTTGGTCAACACCAGGCGGTAATAAAGTGTCTGGTTACCCTTGGCCCGACGAGCGGACCACGTCACCTTGCGGTTGCCGTCGATCCGGTTCACCGCTACGCCATAATTGTTGGAAATGAAACTCTCGTTGAGGCTGACGTAATCGCGGCTCAGCGGCGGCACGAACATCTGGATCTTCACCGGATCCTTGGCGTTGGGCACGAATTCGACCTTGGCATCGATGTTCCACAGATCGTCCGTGGCATCTTCGGTCACCGGGATGCCGAGCACGAAAATCTGATAAGCCGTCACCGACAGGCCCAGCGCCACCAGGATGGCGATCAGCATTTTCAAATGGAGGGTAAGAGCGCGCATTGGAATTACTCTGCGGTAAGAGCGGCATTGGTGCAGGCGGGTTTGCCGGCAGCGTATTTGAGACTGGGGTCGACCAGTGCGTCGAAGCGCTTGAGCGCCTCGGAACCGATCAGCAACGGGTATTGGAAGGCGCTGCGGTCGGTCAGGTTCACTTCAATGCTGCGCAGGGCCGAGCCCATGCAGATATCCAGTTCGATGACCGGCCGGGCCGTGTATTTCTTGCCTTCGTCCGGGTCATAGTCACCGGCGCGGCGTTTGATTTTGCTGACTCGGGCCAGCGGACGTTCGATGGGGTGCGAATGGGCAGCGTCGATGGCGAGGTAAAAACGCACCCAGGATTCGCCGTTGCGTTTAAAGCGCTTGATGTCGCGGGCACTGAGGGAGGCGGTCTTGGCCCCGGTGTCCAGCTTGGCGGCGACTTCCAGGTCGATGCCCTGCAGCGCTGCATATTCGTTGAGGCCGTACACGGTCTTTTCACCCGCCGCAGCGAGCCCCGGCAGGCAGATGAAGCAGAGAACAGCGGATAAGGGCTTGAATGTCATAGATCCTGGTGCACGGCGTTCCGTTTATCGGTTCAGGCCCTGGCATTACTGCACAAGCTCCTTCGGTAGCCTTTTCTCTCCTGCAAGAAGAGCAGGGGGCGGCCAACAGCCGCGGCATTCTAGCACGGTGGTTTTCTGACGCCACCGCTGGCCGGATGCTGCGAGCCTGATAAAAAGACGGCCGGGATGGAGCGCTCTATTAGACGATTGTCGACAATATTGTTTTTTGTTTTGACGAATACGCTTTGATTGTTTAGTTTTTGTCGTATTGATTCTAAAGGTGTCGACAATATGCTCGATCAGCTCGAAGTGCCGGTGCTGGCCCAAGACGACTCGGAAACCCTTTCCGAAAACGTCTTCCGACGTATCCAGGCCGCCATCGTCAAGGGTGAAATCGCCCCTGGCAGCAAGATCTCCGAGCCCGAGCTGGCCCGTACCTACGGCATCAGCCGTGGCCCGTTGCGCGAAGCGATCCATCGTCTGGAAGGTCAGCGCCTGCTGGTGCGGGTGCCTCATGTCGGTGCCAGGGTCGTGTCCCTGAGCCATGCCGAGTTGCTGGAGCTCTACGAAATCCGCGAGTCCCTGGAAGGTATGGCCTGCCGCCTGGCAGCCCAGCGCATGACCCTGGCGGAAATCGACGAACTGCGCCAGGTCCTGGAAACCCATGAGCGCGACGCGGCATTCCAGGCCGGCGTCGGCTATTACCAACAGGAAGGCGATTTTGATTTTCACTACCGGATCATCCAGGGCAGCGGCAACCGCACCCTGACGCAGATGCTCTGCGGTGAGTTGTATCAACTGGTACGCATGTACCGCATCCAGTTCTCCACCACACCCAATCGTCCGCGTCAGGCCTTTGCCGAGCATCACCGGATTCTCGATGCCATCGCCGACCGTGACGGCGAATTGGCTGAATTATTGATGCGCCGGCACATCGGCGCTTCCAAACGCAACATTGCGCGTCATTTCCAGGACAGCGCCGCCACTGAACGAGGTGAGTCATGAGTTCCAGCAAGAGCACGCCAGGCCAGCGATTCCGCGATGCGGTCGCCACCGAACACCCGTTGCAGGTGGTCGGCACGATCAACGCCAACCACGCGCTGCTTGCCAAACGCGCCGGTTTCAAGGCGATCTACCTGTCGGGCGGTGGCGTGGCAGCCGGTTCCCTCGGCGTGCCGGACCTGGGCATTACCGGCCTGGATGACGTGCTGACCGATGTGCGCCGGATCACCGACGTGTGCGACCTGCCGCTGCTGGTGGACGTGGACACAGGTTTTGGTTCCTCGGCGTTCAACGTGGCTCGCACCGTCAAGTCGATGAGCAAGTTCGGCGCGGCGGCGATCCACATCGAAGACCAGGTCGGTGCCAAGCGTTGCGGCCATCGGCCGAACAAGGAGATCGTCTCGCAGCAGGAAATGGTTGACCGCATCAAGGCTGCCGTTGATGCCCGCACCGACGACAGCTTCGTGATCATGGCCCGCACCGATGCCCTGGCGGTGGAAGGCCTGGAGTCCGCGCTGGACCGTGCGGCCGCCTGCATCGAAGCCGGTGCGGATATGATTTTCCCCGAAGCGATTACCGAACTCGAGATGTACAAGCTGTTCGCCAGCCGCGTGAAGGCGCCGATCCTGGCCAACATCACCGAGTTCGGCGCGACGCCGCTCTATACCACCGAGCAGTTGGCCGGTGCCGACGTGTCCCTGGTGCTGTACCCGCTGTCGGCGTTCCGTGCCATGAACAAGGCCGCCGAAAACGTCTACACCGCAATCCGTCGCGACGGCACGCAACAGAATGTGATCGACACCATGCAGACCCGCATGGAGCTCTACGATCGTATCGACTACCACACCTTCGAGCAGAAGCTCGATGCGTTGTTCGCTGCGAAAAAATAACGGGCCGATTCCCTACAAATTCAAGAACTGGAGACAGCAAATGGCCGAAGCAAAAGTACTCAGTGGCGCCGGGCTCCGTGGCCAGGTAGCCGGGCAAACCGCCTTGTCCACCGTGGGCCAGTCCGGCGCCGGCCTGACCTATCGCGGCTATGACGTTCGTGACCTGGCGGCTGATGCGCAATTCGAAGAAGTGGCCTACCTGTTGCTGTACGGCGAACTGCCGACCCGGGCGCAGTTGGATGCTTACATCGGCAAACTGCATCAATTGCGCGACCTGCCCCAGGCGCTGAAGGAAGTGCTGGAACGCATTCCCGCCAACGCCCACCCGATGGACGTGATGCGCACCGGCTGCTCGTTCCTGGGCAATCTGGAGCCCGAGGAAAGTTTCTCCGAACAGCACGACAAGACCGATCGCCTGTTGGCCGCGTTCCCGGCGATCATGTGCTACTGGTATCGCTTCAGTCACCAGGGCCAGCGCATTGAATGTGTGACCGACGAAGCGTCCATCGGCGGCCATTTCCTGCACCTGTTGCACGGCAAGAAACCGAGCGAGCTGCACGTCAAGGTGATGAACGTGTCGCTGATCCTCTACGCCGAGCACGAATTCAACGCTTCGACCTTCACCGCACGGGTCTGTGCCTCGACCCTGTCGGACCTGTTTTCCTGCATCACCGCGGCGATTGGCTCGCTGCGCGGCCCGCTGCATGGCGGCGCCAATGAAGCGGCCATGGAAATGATCGAACGCTTCGATTCGCCGGAAGCGGCGATCAAGGGCACCCTGGCGATGCTGGAGCGCAAGGACAAGATCATGGGCTTCGGCCACGCGATCTATAAGGACAACGACCCGCGCAACGAGGTGATCAAGGGCTGGTCGAAAAAACTCGCCGATGAAGTGGGCGACACCGTGCTGTTCCCGGTTTCCGAAGCCATCGACAAGACCATGTGGGAACAGAAGAAGCTGTTCCCCAACGCCGATTTCTACCATGCCTCGGCGTACCATTTCATGGGCATCCCGACCAAGCTGTTCACGCCGATCTTCGTCTGCTCGCGCCTGACCGGCTGGGCCGCCCATGTGTTCGAACAACGCGCCAACAACCGCATCATCCGCCCGAGCGCCGAGTACACCGGCGTCGAACAGCGCAAGTTCGTGCCAATCGAACAACGCTGAGCTGGAGGGGTTTAACCGCAGGTACTGGAGAAACCCAGAACCCTGTGGGAGCGAGCCTGCTCGCGATAGCGTCGGGTCAGCAACCTCATGGTTGGCTGACACACCACAATCGCGAGCAGGCTCGCTCCCACAGAAGAACAGGCTCACTTCAATGGCTGCACCAGCCCCTTCTGAACCCACCGTGACCGAGTCCTGACGATGAACACAGAATTTCGCAAACCGCTGTCCGGCACTTCGCTGGATTACTTCGACGTTCGCGGGGCCGTGGATGCCATCCGTCCCGGCGCCTACGACGGCCTGCCGTACACTTCGCGCGTGCTGGCGGAAAACCTGGTGCGTCGCTGCGACCCGGCCACTCTGGGCGAGTCGCTGCTGCAACTGATCGAGCGCAAGCGCGACCTGGACTTCCCATGGTTCCCGGCGCGAGTGGTCTGCCATGACATTCTCGGCCAGACCGCCCTGGTGGACCTGGCTGGCCTGCGCGATGCCATCGCCCAGCAGGGTGGCGACCCGGCACAGGTCAACCCGGTGGTGCCGACCCAACTGATCGTCGACCACTCCCTGGCAGTGGAAAGCGCGGGCTTCGATCCTCAGGCATTCGCCAAGAACCGTGCGATTGAAGACCGCCGCAACGAAGACCGCTTCCACTTCATCAACTGGACCAAAAAGGCCTTCAAGAATGTCGATGTGATTCCGCCGGGCAACGGGATCATGCATCAGATCAACCTGGAAAAAATGTCCCCGGTGATCCAGCAACGGGACGGCGTAGCCTTCCCTGATACCTGCGTGGGCACCGACAGTCATACGCCCCATGTCGACGCCTTGGGCGTGATCGCCATTGGCGTCGGTGGGCTGGAAGCCGAGAGTGTCATGCTCGGTCGCGCCTCGTGGATGCGCCTGCCGGAGATCGTCGGTGTCGAGCTGACCGGCAAGTTGCAACCCGGCATCACGGCCACCGACATGGTGCTGGCGCTGACCGAATTCCTGCGCAAGCAAAAGGTCGTTGGCGCCTGGCTGGAGTTCTTCGGTGAAGGCGCGCGGGCGCTGACCCTGGGCGACCGTGCAACCATCTCCAACATGGCTCCGGAATACGGCGCCACGGCGGCGATGTTCTACATCGACCAGCAGACCATCGACTACCTCAAGCTCACCGGCCGTGAAGACGCGCAGGTGCAATTGGTGGAAACCTACGCCCGGCAAGTAGGCCTGTGGGCCGACAGCCTCAAGGGCGCACAGTACGAGCGAGGCCTGACCTTCGACCTGTCCTCGGTGGTGCGCAACATGGCCGGGCCGAGCAACCCTCATGCCCGCGTCGCGACCGCCGATCTGGCGGCCAGCGGCATCGCCGGGCAATGGACCGAAGTGCCAGGGAAGATGCCCGACGGTGCAGTGATCATCGCCGCCATCACCAGTTGCACCAACACCAGCAACCCGCGCAACGTCATTGCTGCTGGCCTCTTGGCACGCAATGCCAATCGCTTGGGCCTGGCCCGCAAACCGTGGGTCAAATCGTCCCTGGCACCGGGTTCGAAAACCGTGGCGCTGTACCTGGATGAAGCCGGTCTGACCAAGGAGCTGGAGCAACTGGGCTTCGGCGTGGTGGCTTTCGCCTGCACCACCTGCAACGGCATGTCCGGCGCTCTGGACCCGGTGATCCAGCAGGAAATCATCGACCGCGACCTGTACGCCACCGCCGTGCTGTCGGGTAACCGCAACTTCGATGGACGTATCCATCCATACGCCAAACAGGCGTTCCTTGCTTCGCCGCCATTGGTAGTGGCCTACGCCATCGCCGGGACCATCCGTTTCGACATCGAGAAGGATGTGCTGGGCGTGATGGACGGTCGGGAAATCCGTCTCAAGGACATCTGGCCGAGTGACGAGGAAATCGAAGCGGTGGTCAAGGCCTCGGTGAAACCGGAACAGTTCCGCCAGGTGTACATCCCGATGTTTGCCATCCAGGAAGACACCGGGCCGAAAGTCACGCCGCTGTACGACTGGCGTCCGCAAAGCACCTACATCCGGCGTCCGCCTTACTGGGAAGGCGCGCTGGCGGGGGCGCGACCGCTCAAAGGCATGCGTCCGTTGGCGGTGCTGCCGGACAACATCACCACCGATCACCTGTCGCCGTCCAACGCGATCATGCTGGACAGCGCCGCCGGCGAATACCTGGCGAAAATGGGCTTGCCGGAGGAAGACTTCAACTCCTACGCCACGCACCGGGGCGACCATTTGACCGCCCAGCGCGCCACCTTCGCCAACCCGAAACTGTTCAACGAAATGGTCCAGGAAAACGGCAAGGTCAAGCAGGGTTCCCTGGCACGGGTCGAGCCCGAAGGCAAGGTCATGCGGATGTGGGAAGCCATCGAAACCTACATGGAACGCAAGCAGCCGCTGATCATCATCGCCGGTGCCGACTACGGCCAGGGTTCGTCCCGGGACTGGGCCGCAAAGGGCGTACGCCTGGCCGGTGTCGAGGCGATTGCCGCCGAAGGCTTCGAGCGTATCCATCGCACCAACCTGGTGGGCATGGGCGTGTTGCCGCTGGAGTTCAAGCCTGGCACCGATCGCAAGACCCTGGGCATCGATGGCAGCGAAATCTATGACGTGATTGGCGAGCGCACCCCACGCGCGACGCTGACCCTGGTCATCACTCGCAAGAGCGGCGAGCGTGTTGAAGTGCCGGTGACCTGCCGTCTCGATACGGCTGAAGAGGTGTCGATCTATGAAGCGGGTGGCGTGTTGCAGCGCTTTGCCCAGGATTTTCTTGAATCGGCGGTCGCCGTTTAAATCTCACGATAGGGAGTAGGTGCTTCATGTCTCATGCACCACGCTTTTCACCACAGATCAGAATCCCCGCCACCTACATGCGCGGTGGCACCAGCAAGGGCGTGTTCTTCAATTTGACGGACCTGCCCGAAGCCGCCCGTGTCCCCGGCGCGGCGCGCGATGCCTTGCTGCTACGGGTCATTGGCAGTCCCGATCCGTACGAGAAACAGATCGACGGCATGGGCGGCGCGACGTCCAGCACCAGCAAGACGGTGATCCTGTCCAAGAGCAACCGGGCCGACCACGATGTCGATTACCTGTTCGGCCAGGTCTCCATCGACAAGCCGTTCGTGGACTGGAGCGGCAACTGCGGCAACCTGTCGGCAGCGGTGGGTTCGTTTGCCGTCAGCAGTGGCTTGGTGGCGTCCAGCCGCATTCCACAAAACGGCGTGGCCGTGGTGCGGATCTGGCAGGCCAACATCGGCAAGACCATCATTGCCCATGTGCCGATGACCGATGGCGCGGTGCAGGAAACCGGTGATTTCGAACTCGACGGGGTGACTTTCCCGGCGGCAGAAGTGCAACTGGAGTTCATGGACCCGGCCGCCGAGGAAGAAGGTGGGGGTGGTTCGATGTTTCCCACCGGCAACCTGGTGGACGACTTGGAAGTACCCGGCGTCGGTACGCTCAAGGCGACCCTGATCAACGCCGGCATTCCGACGATTTTCATCAATGCCCGGGACATCGGCTATACCGGCACTGAGCTGCAGGGCACTATCAATGGCGACCCCAAGGCCCTGGCGATGTTCGAAACCATCCGCGCCCACGGTGCCCTGCGCATGGGGCTGATCAAGCAACTGGACGAAGCCGCCCAACGTCAGCACACGCCGAAGGTGGCGTTTGTCGCGCCGCCAGCGGACTACGTTTCATCGAGTGGAAAAGCCGTAGCGGCGGGGGACGTCGACTTGCTGGTGCGGGCGCTGTCCATGGGCAAGCTCCACCACGCCATGATGGGCACCGCCGCAGTCGCCATCGGCACCGCCGCCGCTATTTCGGGCACCCTGGTGAACCTGGCCGCAGGCGGCACCGAGCGCAACGCCGTGCGTTTCGGCCACCCGTCCGGCACCTTGCGCGTCGGTGCCGAGGCCAGCCAGGCCAATGGCGAATGGACCGTAAACAAAGCCATCATGAGTCGCAGCGCGCGGGTGTTGATGGAAGGGGTCGTGCGGGTACCGGCAGACACGTTCTGATCCACCGCAGGGATCTGGATTGAATCATTGTGGGAGCGAGCCTGCTCGCGATAGCGTCGGGTCAGCAACATCATTGTTGGTTGACACACCGCTATCGCGAGCAGGCTCGCTCCCACAAGGTTGTGGTTTGACTGATCGAGGCGGTTCAGCCCTGTTGGAACATCTCCCTGGCCCGTTGCTCGATCTGTTCCTGCGTCAGATCCTCCTTGTGGGTCGCCAGGAACCACACATGCCCATAGGGATCCTTCAAGCTGCCGGAGCGATCACCATAGAATTGATCCTTGACCTCGGCGATCACCGTGCCACCGGCGGCAATCGCTTGGGCATACACACGGTCCACGTCCTCGACATATAAATGCAGGCCCACCGACGGCGATTGGTCTGGATTGCTCAGGGGGCCCTGATCGCAGGGCGTGCCGAGCATGATCGGACTGCCGCCGATCCGCAGTTCGGCATGACCGATGCCTCCGTCGGGCATTGCCAGACGCATGACCTCGATGGCATTGAAGGCTTTTTTGTAGAACTCGATGGCTTCGGCGGCTTTATGAATGCCCAGGTAGGGCGTAATGCTGTGGAAACCTTCGGGAATGGCTTTGACGCCCATGACGTTTCTCCTTTTTTATCGGGCGAAGAGAGGCTTCGACGATTTGCGCCCATTCACTATAGGCCAGTGATTTCGAGTCGCTCCAGGTCCCGACGAACGCCTCATGACTCGTCCAGCAGATGCGCGCCCGGTCCACGCTCGCCCAGCACATCGCCTTGGTTACGCAGTGGGCAGGCTTCCATCGACAGGCAGCCGCAGCCTATACAACCGTTCAGCCGGTCGCGCAAAGCCATCAATTGGTTGATACGTTTATCCAGGTCCTGGCTCCATTGCGCCGACAGGACCTGCCAATCGGCAGCCGTTGGGGCGCGGTTGTCTGGCAGGGTCTTCAATGCCTCGCCAATCTCCGCCAAGGGAATACCCAGGCGCTGGGCCACCTTGATCAGCGCCACACGCCGCAACACCCCACGCGGATAGCGGCGTTGGTTGCCTTGGTTGCGGGTACTTTTGATCAGCCCCTTGGCTTCATAGAAGTGCAGGGCGGTGACGGCCACGCCGCTGCGGGCGGCCACTTGGCCCACGGTGAGTTCTTTATGGATATCTATCTGTGCCATAGCGGATATGTTGCTTGACCTTGACTTAAGTAGAGGTTTTACGCTGCACGCCTTCGGATCGCAAGATTCACCTTACGTGTGTCGAGGACCTTTCATGCAATCGCCAAGGAACAATCGCAGCTTCACCCAACTGATCGAATTCGAGATCGAGCCCCACTGGCAACAGGCGTTGATCACCGCCCTGTCGGAGCAGACCGAATGCCTGGCGCGGGAGCATCAAGGCTTCCTGAGTGCCAGTATCCAGGTCAGCGAGGACGGCAGGCGTGTACTCAATTATTTGCAGTGGCAAACCCGCGAAGCGGGCGAGGCGGCTTTTCGACGGTTTGAAAGCGGTGAGCAGGATTTCTGGTGGCTGATCCAGACCCACCGAGCCAAAGCCGTAACGTTTGGTTCGTTCCAGGTGATCCGCAGCATCGAACGCAGTCCGGATAATGCGCTGCAGTGTCAGCTGGTTGGTTGAGCGTAATGGGATCCGGAGGGGCGATACCCACTATCAAGAGGGTTGATTTCTGCCGTGCAGGGCCGGCGGGTAGCCTTTGTTCATCGCCCCACGACACCGGACACTCGCCATGAATCGTATCTTTGCCGTTTCGCTGCTGTTGGCCGCCACTGTATTGAGCGGTTGCGCCGCCTCGTCGCCAGAACTGCGCCCCTACACCGCCGAGGAAACCCGCGAACTGGCCCTTGAAGCCTTGAATCGCCGGGGCCTTTCGTTCGATGAATACCACGCGAAGAAAGCCGAGTTGCTTGGCCCATCGCAGAAAAACAGTGGCTTTGACGATCGTGGTGAAATGAGCGCCGGACAGCCGGTGCAATTGTCCGGGAAGCCAAGCTGAGAGACTGTACCGCCGGAAGTTTTACCCAACTGTCCATGGGTTTGCGACAGCACCAAGAGTAGGGTCATCACCTGACCACACGACGGACTGATCGCCATGACCCTTTCGCTGGACCTGCTGCTGGGCTTTGCCCTGTTTGCCCTTGTCACCTCGATCACACCGGGTCCCAACAACACCATGTTGCTGGCCTCTGGAGTGAATTTCGGCTTCAACCGTACCATCCCCCATATGCTGGGTATCAGCTGTGGTTTCTTCGTCCTGGTGCTGGCGGTGGGCTTTGGCCTGGGCGCAGTGTTCCAGGCATATCCGCTGCTCTATACCGTGCTGCGCTACGTTGGCGCCGCGTACCTGTTATACTTGGCGTGGAAAATTGCCCACTCCGGACCGGTCTCGGAAAGCGGATCAGGAGAACGCACGCCGATCAGCTACTGGGGCGCCGCGGCATTTCAATGGGTCAATCCCAAGGCCTGGATCATGGCCATCGGCGCCATCAGCACCTACACGCCGCTTCAAGGCTACTTCTTCAATGTGGTGGTGATCGCAGCGGTGTTCGCTCTGATCAACCTGCCCAGTGTCAGCCTGTGGGTGGTCTGCGGCAGCCTGTTGCGCAACTTGCTGCGTGATCGTCGCTGGCTGCGTCTGTTCAACTGGGGAATGGCGCTGTTGCTGGTGGCCTCGCTGTATCCGTTATTGCTCGAAAGCATCAGATGAGGGGCTGAGCTTCGATTGGATGCCTGCTAAGCTCGCTGTTCAGATGCGTTCCTCCGCACTTTTAAACGAAGTCTCACTTCTTTAAGGTGGATCAGGAAAAATCACCCGTTTGCGCAATCGTTTGCTCCAGCCGTTGTTGGCGCTGCCCGGTGTGTGTATCAACGGCAGTGCGACCCAGTGAATTCCCGATACGTCGAGCCTGACGTTCAACGAGGGGGAGTTCAATCCGGCTGCGCTGACTGCTTCGCTTGCCTTTTCCACCACGTCAGTCTGCAATTCGGCGAACACGCCGTCCCATGTGCTGCTGGCATGGCACACGATGCTCGCGCGGCCGGGCGGATCAAGGCTTGCTGTGTCGCAACACCGGCTTTCTGGGCCAGTACCGCTGAGCCGGATGTTTGAGCACCGAACAATAATATTGATAACAGGAGAAACAATGAGTACCGAGCCTCTGTCCCATGAGCGGGTTCCCCAGCGCCTGGCCCGCATCCGCCAACTGATGAGCCGGGAGGGCATCCACGCGCTGCTGGTGCCGTCGGCTGATCCGCATCTGTCGGAATATTTGCCGGGCTATTGGCAAGGGCGGCAATGGTTGTCGGGTTTCCACGGCTCGGTCGGGACCTTGGTCGTGACGAAAGACTTCGCCGGGGTCTGGGCCGACAGTCGTTATTGGGAACAGGCCACCCAGGAACTGAAGGGCAGTGGTATCGAACTGGTCAAGCTCATTCCGGGTCAGCCCGGTCCGCTGGACTGGCTGGCCGAACAGACGCCCGAAGGCGGCGTGGTCGCGGTCGACGGTGCGGTAATGGCCGTGGCACCGGCCCGGACCTTGGCGAGCAAACTCGAAGAGCGAGGCGCGCGCTTGCGCACCGATCTGGATCTGCTCAATGAGGCCTGGTCCGACCGCCCAAGCCTGCCCGATCAGCTGGTGTACGCGCACTTGCCACCCGAGGCGACCGTCAGCCGGATCGAGAAAATCGCCAGGTTGCGTGAAACCCTCAAGGCGCGCGGCGCCGACTGGCACTTCATCGCCACGCTGGACGACATTGCCTGGTTATTCAACCTGCGCGGCGCAGACGTATCGTTCAATCCCGTGTTCGTCTCTTTTGCCTTGATCAGCCAGCAGCAGGCAACGTTGTTCGTGGCCCTGGACAAGGTCGATGAAGCATTGCGTGCGGTTCTCAAGCAGGACGGCGTGACCCTGCGTGATTACAACGACGCAGCGAGCGCTCTGCGTGAAGTGCCTGCCGGCGCGAGCCTGCTGGTCGATCCGGCGCGGGTCACGGTCGGTTTACTGGATAACCTGGACAGTGGCGTGAAGCGGGTGGAAGGGCTCAATCCCACGACGCTGGCCAAGTCCTGCAAGAGCCTGGCCGATGCCGAGCATATCCGTCGCGCGATGGAGCAGGATGGCGCAGCGCTCTGTGAGTTCTTCGCCTGGTTGGAAGGCGCCTGGGGGCGGGAGCGCATCACCGAACTGACCATTGATGAGCACCTGACTGCGGCTCGCAAACGCCGGCCGGATTTTGTCTCCCTGAGCTTCAACACCATTGCAGCTTTCAACGCCAACGGTGCGATGCCCCATTACCACGCCACGGAAGAGGCGCACGCGGTCATCGAGGGCGATGGGTTGTTGTTGATCGATTCGGGCGGCCAATACCTGGGCGGCACTACCGACATCACCCGCATGGTGCCGGTTGGGATGCCCAACACTGAACAGAAGCGTGACTGCACGCGTGTGCTCAAGGGCGTCATTGCCTTGTCCAGGGCCCGATTCCCGCGTGGCATTCTGTCGCCGCTGCTGGATGCCATCGCACGGGCGCCGATCTGGGCCGAACAGGTGGATTACGGTCACGGTACCGGTCACGGTGTCGGTTATTTCCTGAACGTCCATGAGGGGCCGCAGGTCATCGCCTACCAGGCGGCTCCCACGTCACAGACGGCCATGCAGCCAGGCATGATCACCTCCATCGAGCCGGGGACTTACCGTCCGGGACGCTGGGGTGTACGCATCGAGAACCTGGCCTTGAACCGCGAGGCAGGGAGCAGCGAGTTCGGTGAATTCCTTGAGTTTGAAACCCTGACCTTATGTCCAATCGACACGCGCTGCCTGGAACCGTCGTTGCTGAGCCAGGACGAAAAGACTTGGCTCAATGCCTATCATGCCGAGGTTCAGCGTCGCCTGAGCCCGTTGCTGGAAGGCAGTGCGCTTCAATGGCTGGACACGCGAACGAAGGCGATCTGACGTCGGAATCAGCCAAGGGCTTCACGGACGAAGTCCAGCCGATCCTGGCCAAAGAACAACTCATCGTCGACGAACATGCTGGGGGCACCGAACACGCCCCGGGCAATGGCTTCGTCGGTGGTTGTCTTGAGGGCTGCCTTGACCTGCTCGTCAGTTGTCAGTGCCAGCACATGGCCGGGGTCGAAACCACCTTCCTCCAGTACTGTTGCTACGGTCTGCGGATGGCCGAGATCACGGGCGTCGACCCATAAGGCGCGGAACAGACAGTCGATGAACGCAGTGAAGCGTTCAGGATGACGCAGTTGCATGCCGGTTGTGGCGCGCATCAACGACAGCGTGTTGATCGGAAAGTACGGATTGAGTTTGAAAGCCACGCCGTAGCGCTTGGCGAAGCGCTCCAGGTCCCTGGTCATATGCGCACCTTTGGCCGGCACCGTAATCGGCGATGCATTGCCAGTTGCCTTGAAGACACCTCCTAGCAACATGGGTCGGTAAACCAGTTCGCTGCCGGTGTGTGCGCAAAGCAGCGGCAATTGGGTGTATGCCAGGTAGGCCGCCGGGCTGCCAAGATCAAAGAAAAACTCCACCGATTTGCTCATGGTCACAGCTCTCTTTTTGTTATGGGGGGGCTTACCAGCGTTCGTTCCAGGGGCGCAGGTCCAACTCGAAGGTCCAGGCGTCACGTGGTTGGGTATGCAGGTACCAATAGTTTTCGGCGATGTGTTCGGGATTGAGGATGCCGTCTTCATCCCTGGTTGCGTATTTCTCTGGAAAGTTATCGCGGATGAAGTCGGTATCGATGGCGCCATCCACCACCACATGCGCCACATGAATGTTCAGCGGCCCCAATTCGCGAGCCATGCTCTGGGCCAGCGCACGGATGCCATGTTTTGCTCCTGCGAATGCAGCGAACCCCGAGGCGCCCCTTAAACCCGCCGTGGCACCGGTAAACAGAATGGTCCCGCGCTGGCGCTCGACCATGCGTTTAGCCACTTCCCGAGCATTGAGGAAACCCGAGAAACAGGCCATCTCCCAGATCTTGAAGTATTTACGGGCGGTCTCTTCAAGAATGCTGCAGGGCACGTTGGCGCCGATGTTGAAAACAAATGCCTCGATGGGGCCGATCTGACTCTCGATTTGCTCGATGAGCGCGATCACGTCGTCTTCCTTGCGCGCGTCACAAACAAAACCGTGGGCTTCGCCGCCCTGGGTGCGTATCGATTCGACCAACGGAGCGAGTTTGTCGGCGCTACGGCGGGTTACGCACGCTACAAATCCTTCCTGCGCGAAACGTTTGGCAATCGCGCCACCTGTGGCATCCCCCGCGCCAACTACCAGTACGACCTTCTTGTTATCCATGATCAGCCTCATTGGTAAACGATCGTTAGCTGAACGAACGTTATGCTACGCTCCGGTGTACGTCAAGTTGAGCGATCAGAGGCAGGACTCATGCGTTATTCAGCCAATCACAAAATGGAGACCCGGGAAAAGCTGCTCGCCAGCAGTGCCGTATCGGCCAAGAAATCCGGGTTTTCGACGGTAGGCGTTGATGGCCTGATGAAGGCGATCGGGTTGAGCGGCGGGGCGTTCTATAGCCATTTTTCCTCCAAGGACGAGCTTTTCAAGGCCATCGTCGAGCGGGAGTTGACCCAAAGCCTGGAGCGACTGAGCGGTGACCATGTCCTGGACTCTGCCAGGCTGGAGCGGTGTCTCAAGCAGTACCTGAGCATGAGTCACGTAGAACAGCCTGAGGCCGGCTGCGCGCTGCCGGTGCTTGGCGCTGAAATCGCACGCTCGGATGTACAGGTGCGGGAGGCTGCGCAAACGTGGATCTGTCGTTTGCATGAGAGCTGGGCACGGATACTGGAAAACGACAGTCTGGCCTGGGCCATCCTGTCGCAATGCGTTGGGGCGCTGGTCGTTGCGCGCATGCTGGTCGCGCCAGAGATCCAGCGTAATGTCCTCAAGTCCAGCCAGCAGGAGATAAGTCGTCGAATAGCCGAGGAGCAGGTTGGTTGAGGACCGTTCACTACTTGCAGATGACGATCATGCTGCGGCTGGTGTAGCCGGCGGGGTTGAGTCCGAAAGGATAATCCCCCGGCTCTTCGACCGCATCTCCTGACTTGGCAATGACCTTGTAACTCTTGGGAGCGCAGGAGTTGGCGGCACTGGCGATGCACTGGTCCCAGGACGAAGTCAGGCCGGAGCAATTGATGTGCAGAGCTTTCTTACCGCGTTTCACTTCAGTTTTAGTCGTCGCCGCGCAGCCCGCAACTGCAAGTACGGCGACCAATATCAAGATTCGTTTCATTCCCGTCCTTAACGCCGTCGTGAATCTCTGTCCACGTATGACTACATTCGCTTGCGCTTGAAGCGTTCGTGACGTCCTGTATGAAAAATTCCATGTTTGACATTGGGTTACCGACCTAAACATGGCCTAAATGCGCGGCAAATGCCAGAGCTTCGTTAAATCCTGCTTCAATCCGCTGCGATGGCGGGCTTTACGGCGTTATTCAGGGTCAGAGTTGCGCCGATTGATGCAAGAATGATGCAGGCAATCGCCATCCACTGGGCCAATGACAAGTACTCCTGGAGGAATACAAATCCTGAAAGGGCCGCGACGGCGGGTTCGACGCTCATCAAGGTGCCAAAGGTGCGGGCAGGCAGGCGGGTCAAGGCAATCATTTCGAGGGTGTAGGGCAGGGCCGTGGAAAGGATGGCTACACCAATGGCGACTGGAATCAGGCTCGGTGTCAGCAACGCGGCTCCGGCATGGACGATTCCTATAGGGGCTACGAACAGGGCTGCGATCACTACCCCCAGCGCGGCAGTCTGTACGCCATTGTCTGCGCCGGCTTTCTGGCCAAACAGGATATAGAGCGCCCAGCAGACGCCCGCGCCCAATGCATAGCTGGCGCCGATTGGGTCGATGCCGGCGGTGGTGGCTCCTGTCGGTATCAGCAGGAGCAGGCCGATCACTGCCAAGGCAATCCAGAGAAAGTCGATTGCCCGCCGCGAATTATAGATAGCCACCGCCAGAGGGCCGGTAAACTCCAGTGCCACGGCAATTCCCAACGGCGTCGTGCGCACTGACATATAGAAGAGGAAGTTCATGCCGCCCAGCGCCATTCCATAGACAATCACGGTGCGCAGGGATTGGGCTGTCAGTTTGGCGCGCCAGGGACGCAGCAGTAGCAGCATGATGATGCTGGCAAAAATGAGTCGTAGCGTCGTAGTGCCTTGGGCGCCTATTAGAGGGAACATACTTTTGGCCAGGGATGCTCCAGACTGAATGGATGCCATGGCGACTAAAAGCAGGGCAACCGGGTAAAGAGTGGAGGCCAGGCTGCGATGTGGGGGATTCATTGCGAAGGTTTGTCCAGAGTAAGGGCGGGGAAGACGACGGTGTTGAGCAATATATTGCGCACTTTGAGCGTCAGCGTCTATATATAGGGCGGATTTCATTGGCCAGATGTCGCGAATAGATAGAAATACGCAATTAGGTGTTGACGGCAGATTCTGAGTCTCTATAATTCGCCCCACTTCCGGCGCAGTCGAAACGGAAAACTCCTTGAGTTTCAATGAGTTAGACTATTTAAGATGGCGCAGGGCTTCAGTTCATCGAAGTCGCGGAAGGAGTTGACAGGGCAGGTTGTCTGGCTCGGTTGACGGCTCGATCTTCTCGGTCGAAAGCGGTGAAAAAGAGGTGTTGACAGCAGCGACTAACGCTGTAGAATTCGCCTCCCGCTAACGAGAGATCGAGGGCGCAAGTGGTTGAAGTTGTTGAGGTTTTGAAAAACAAAACTTTGAAAACTTCCAAAATAATCGCTTGACAGATACACGGAGCGCTGTAGAATGCGCGCCTCGGTTGAGACGAAAGGCTCAACCCACCGCTCTTTAACAACTGAATCAAGCAATTCGTGTGGGTGCTTGTGGAGTCAGACTGCTAGTCAACAGATTATCAGCATCACAAGTTACTCCGCGAGAAATCAAAGATGTAACCAACGATTGCTGAGCCAAGTTTAGGGTTTTCTCAAAACCCAAAGATGTTTGAACTGAAGAGTTTGATCATGGCTCAGATTGAACGCTGGCGGCAGGCCTAACACATGCAAGTCGAGCGGTAGAGAGGTGCTTGCACCTCTTGAGAGCGGCGGACGGGTGAGTAATGCCTAGGAATCTGCCTGGTAGTGGGGGATAACGCTCGGAAACGGACGCTAATACCGCATACGTCCTACGGGAGAAAGCAGGGGACCTTCGGGCCTTGCGCTATCAGATGAGCCTAGGTCGGATTAGCTAGTTGGTGAGGTAATGGCTCACCAAGGCGACGATCCGTAACTGGTCTGAGAGGATGATCAGTCACACTGGAACTGAGACACGGTCCAGACTCCTACGGGAGGCAGCAGTGGGGAATATTGGACAATGGGCGAAAGCCTGATCCAGCCATGCCGCGTGTGTGAAGAAGGTCTTCGGATTGTAAAGCACTTTAAGTTGGGAGGAAGGGCATTAACCTAATACGTTAGTGTTTTGACGTTACCGACAGAATAAGCACCGGCTAACTCTGTGCCAGCAGCCGCGGTAATACAGAGGGTGCAAGCGTTAATCGGAATTACTGGGCGTAAAGCGCGCGTAGGTGGTTTGTTAAGTTGGATGTGAAAGCCCCGGGCTCAACCTGGGAACTGCATTCAAAACTGACAAGCTAGAGTATGGTAGAGGGTGGTGGAATTTCCTGTGTAGCGGTGAAATGCGTAGATATAGGAAGGAACACCAGTGGCGAAGGCGACCACCTGGACTGATACTGACACTGAGGTGCGAAAGCGTGGGGAGCAAACAGGATTAGATACCCTGGTAGTCCACGCCGTAAACGATGTCAACTAGCCGTTGGGAGCCTTGAGCTCTTAGTGGCGCAGCTAACGCATTAAGTTGACCGCCTGGGGAGTACGGCCGCAAGGTTAAAACTCAAATGAATTGACGGGGGCCCGCACAAGCGGTGGAGCATGTGGTTTAATTCGAAGCAACGCGAAGAACCTTACCAGGCCTTGACATCCAATGAACTTTCCAGAGATGGATTGGTGCCTTCGGGAACATTGAGACAGGTGCTGCATGGCTGTCGTCAGCTCGTGTCGTGAGATGTTGGGTTAAGTCCCGTAACGAGCGCAACCCTTGTCCTTAGTTACCAGCACGTTATGGTGGGCACTCTAAGGAGACTGCCGGTGACAAACCGGAGGAAGGTGGGGATGACGTCAAGTCATCATGGCCCTTACGGCCTGGGCTACACACGTGCTACAATGGTCGGTACAGAGGGTTGCCAAGCCGCGAGGTGGAGCTAATCCCATAAAACCGATCGTAGTCCGGATCGCAGTCTGCAACTCGACTGCGTGAAGTCGGAATCGCTAGTAATCGCGAATCAGAATGTCGCGGTGAATACGTTCCCGGGCCTTGTACACACCGCCCGTCACACCATGGGAGTGGGTTGCACCAGAAGTAGCTAGTCTAACCTTCGGGGGGACGGTTACCACGGTGTGATTCATGACTGGGGTGAAGTCGTAACAAGGTAGCCGTAGGGGAACCTGCGGCTGGATCACCTCCTTAATCGACGACAGCAGCTGCTCCATGAGCTCCCACACGAATTGCTTGATTCATTGAAGAAGACGATTGGGTCTGTAGCTCAGTTGGTTAGAGCGCACCCCTGATAAGGGTGAGGTCGGCAGTTCGAATCTGCCCAGACCCACCAATTACTGGTGCACCCTGTAGCGATACGGGGCCATAGCTCAGCTGGGAGAGCGCCTGCCTTGCACGCAGGAGGTCAGCGGTTCGATCCCGCTTGGCTCCACCATTACCGATTGGTGACCCTCGTTTAAAGCTTAGAAATGAGCATTCCATCGACGCGATGATGAATGTTGATTTCTAGTCTTTTGATTAGATCGTTCTTTAAAAATTTGGGTATGTGATAGAAAGATAGACTGAACGTTACTTTCACTGGTAACGGATCAGGCTAAGGTAAAATTTGTGAGTTGCTCTCATGAGCAAGATCGAATTTTCGGCGAATGTCGTCTTCACAGTATAACCAGATTGCTTGGGGTTATATGGTCAAGTGAAGAAGCGCATACGGTGGATGCCTTGGCAGTCAGAGGCGATGAAAGACGTGGTAGCCTGCGAAAAGCTTCGGGGAGTCGGCAAACAGACTGTGATCCGGAGATGTCTGAATGGGGGAACCCAGCCATCACAAGATGGTTATCTTGCACTGAATACATAGGTGCAAGAGGCGAACCAGGGGAACTGAAACATCTAAGTACCCTGAGGAAAAGAAATCAACCGAGATTCCCTTAGTAGTGGCGAGCGAACGGGGACTAGCCCTTAAGCTTCTTTGATTTTAGCGGAACGCTCTGGAAAGTGCGGCCATAGTGGGTGATAGCCCTGTACGCGAAAGGATCTTAGAAGTGAAATCGAGTAGGACGGAGCACGAGAAACTTTGTCTGAATATGGGGGGACCATCCTCCAAGGCTAAATACTACTGACTGACCGATAGTGAACTAGTACCGTGAGGGAAAGGCGAAAAGAACCCCGGAGAGGGGAGTGAAATAGATCCTGAAACCGTATGCGTACAAGCAGTGGGAGCAGACTTTGTTCTGTGACTGCGTACCTTTTGTATAATGGGTCAGCGACTTATTTTCAGTGGCGAGCTTAACCGAATAGGGGAGGCGTAGCGAAAGCGAGTCTTAATAGGGCGTCTAGTCGCTGGGAATAGACCCGAAACCGGGCGATCTATCCATGGGCAGGTTGAAGGTTAGGTAACACTGACTGGAGGACCGAACCGACTACCGTTGAAAAGTTAGCGGATGACCTGTGGATCGGAGTGAAAGGCTAATCAAGCTCGGAGATAGCTGGTTCTCCTCGAAAGCTATTTAGGTAGCGCCTCATGTATCACTGTAGGGGGTAGAGCACTGTTTCGGCTAGGGGGTCATCCCGACTTACCAAACCGATGCAAACTCCGAATACCTACAAGTGCCGAGCATGGGAGACACACGGCGGGTGCTAACGTCCGTCGTGAAAAGGGAAACAACCCAGACCGTCAGCTAAGGTCCCAAAGTTATGGTTAAGTGGGAAACGATGTGGGAAGGCTTAGACAGCTAGGAGGTTGGCTTAGAAGCAGCCACCCTTTAAAGAAAGCGTAATAGCTCACTAGTCGAGTCGGCCTGCGCGGAAGATGTAACGGGGCTCAAACCATACACCGAAGCTACGGGTATCACGTAAGTGATGCGGTAGAGGAGCGTTCTGTAAGCCTGTGAAGGTGAGTTGAGAAGCTTGCTGGAGGTATCAGAAGTGCGAATGCTGACATGAGTAACGACAATGGGTGTGAAAAACACCCACGCCGAAAGACCAAGGTTTCCTGCGCAACGTTAATCGACGCAGGGTTAGTCGGTCCCTAAGGCGAGGCTGAAAAGCGTAGTCGATGGAAAACAGGTTAATATTCCTGTACTTCTGGTTATTGCGATGGAGGGACGGAGAAGGCTAGGCCAGCTTGGCGTTGGTTGTCCAAGTTTAAGGTGGTAGGCTGAGATCTTAGGTAAATCCGGGATCTTAAGGCCGAGAGCTGATGACGAGTTACCCTTTGGGTGACGAAGTGGTTGATGCCATGCTTCCAAGAAAAGCTTCTAAGCTTCAGATAACCAGGAACCGTACCCCAAACCGACACAGGTGGTTGGGTAGAGAATACCAAGGCGCTTGAGAGAACTCGGGTGAAGGAACTAGGCAAAATGGCACCGTAACTTCGGGAGAAGGTGCGCCGGTGAGGGTGAAGCACTTGCTGCGTAAGCCCACGCCGGTCGAAGATACCAGGCCGCTGCGACTGTTTATTAAAAACACAGCACTCTGCAAACACGAAAGTGGACGTATAGGGTGTGACGCCTGCCCGGTGCCGGAAGGTTAATTGATGGGGTTAGCTAACGCGAAGCTCTTGATCGAAGCCCCGGTAAACGGCGGCCGTAACTATAACGGTCCTAAGGTAGCGAAATTCCTTGTCGGGTAAGTTCCGACCTGCACGAATGGCGTAACGATGGCGGCGCTGTCTCCACCCGAGACTCAGTGAAATTGAAATCGCTGTGAAGATGCAGTGTATCCGCGGCTAGACGGAAAGACCCCGTGAACCTTTACTATAGCTTTGCACTGGACTTTGAATTTGCTTGTGTAGGATAGGTGGGAGGCTTTGAAGCGTGGACGCCAGTCTGCGTGGAGCCATCCTTGAAATACCACCCTGGCAACTTTGAGGTTCTAACTCAGGTCCGTTATCCGGATCGAGGACAGTGTATGGTGGGTAGTTTGACTGGGGCGGTCTCCTCCTAAAGAGTAACGGAGGAGTACGAAGGTGCGCTCAGACCGGTCGGAAATCGGTCGTAGAGTATAAAGGCAAAAGCGCGCTTGACTGCGAGACAGACACGTCGAGCAGGTACGAAAGTAGGTCTTAGTGATCCGGTGGTTCTGTATGGAAGGGCCATCGCTCAACGGATAAAAGGTACTCCGGGGATAACAGGCTGATACCGCCCAAGAGTTCATATCGACGGCGGTGTTTGGCACCTCGATGTCGGCTCATCACATCCTGGGGCTGAAGCCGGTCCCAAGGGTATGGCTGTTCGCCATTTAAAGTGGTACGCGAGCTGGGTTTAGAACGTCGTGAGACAGTTCGGTCCCTATCTGCCGTGGACGTTTGAGATTTGAGAGGGGCTGCTCCTAGTACGAGAGGACCGGAGTGGACGAACCTCTGGTGTTCCGGTTGTCACGCCAGTGGCATTGCCGGGTAGCTATGTTCGGAAAAGATAACCGCTGAAAGCATCTAAGCGGGAAACTTGCCTCAAGATGAGATCTCACTGGAGCCTTGAGCTCCCTGAAGGGCCGTCGAAGACTACGACGTTGATAGGCAGGGTGTGTAAGCGCTGTGAGGCGTTGAGCTAACCTGTACTAATTGCCCGTGAGGCTTGACCATATAACACCCAAGCAATTTGCTTGCTCCGAGCTGAAAAGCACAGGGCGCCAGATTGCGGTGTGTGAAGACGAAACGAACCGAAAGTTCGAACTGACTCAGCAGCAACACACAAACTATCGCATACCCATTCGCTGGAACGTTGCCCATGCAACGCGCTGGCTACCGAATTTCTTGACGACCATAGAGCGTTGGAACCACCTGATCCCATCCCGAACTCAGAAGTGAAACGATGCATCGCCGATGGTAGTGTGGGGTTTCCCCATGTGAGAGTAGGTCATCGTCAAGATTAAATTCCGAAACCCCTATCTGCTGATGCAGGTAGGGGTTTTGTTTTTGCTCTCAAAAAAGTTTGCACTCACCGCGAGTGTGCAGACCAGGTGTCTATTGCATCGATGGGCACCCGTTTAACTGCGTAAGGTGAAGCGTCTACGCCTCGGGTACCGGGCAGCTCAGATCCCCTTCCTTGCACTTGAGGTAGGTCTTGAAGGTCTCCACCCGCGCCTTGGTGAGCGCCGTGATGCAGTTGCTGTAGATCAGCGGATAGACGCTGCCACCCTCGACCCCGGACGCAGAGAACTTGCACTCAGTGTCACGGAAACCGATCCAGGCCCGCTGTGCCTTGACCAGTAACTGTTTGCCCTCGGGATTGTTTTTCAGGCGCGCTGTGATCTGCTTGTACAAGCTATTCAGCTCGTTGTCGGCGGCATTCTTCTCTTGGGCCGCGCATTGGTTCATCTCGCCTTGGGTGGTGGCATTGGCGCAGTCGTCGGCTTGGGCCAGGGCGACAAACAATAACGGTGTCAGGGCCAGTAGCAAGCGTGAGGACATGGTCGATCTCTCCTTGAAGGGGGGGAAATGCCGGAGGAGTTTACCTCGCTGCTTTAGGTTTCAGTCATCGGCCCATACTCAAACAACGGTCTGATACAACTTTCCGGTTGGCCTTGTGGTCTTACAAGCCTACTGTTGAACACAGGAGGTGACCCATGCATTTATCCGATCGCATCGAAAGAAAGATCCTGCTCAAGGCGCCGCGTTCCCAGGTCTGGCGTGCCCTGGCCAATGCCGAAGCCTTTGGACAATGGTTTGGGGTGGCCCTGGAGGGCAAACGGTTTGTGGCCGGTGAACGAACCCAGGGACAGATCACTTATCCCGGTTATGAGCATCTTACCTGGGATGTAGCGGTGGAGCGGGTCGAGCCCGAGCGGGTGTTGTCGTTTCGTTGGCATCCCTACGCGATTGAGCCTCAGGTGGATTACTCTCAGGAGCCCGAGACGCGGGTTCAATTCGAACTGGAAGACATCGACGGAGGCACTTTGCTCAAGGTCGTGGAGTCGGGATTTGACGGTATCCCCGAAGCTCGTCGACTTAAAGCCTTCCGCATGGACAGCCGCGGCTGGGACGAGCAGATGGCCAATATCGAAGAGTTCCTGAACAGGTCTTGAGTTGGTACTCATCGGCGGCGCCAGGGGGCTCAACCCAGAAAACCAAGGGTTTTCGGAAGGGTGGTATAGCGAATGTCTTACACGAGATGGTAGTGATGTCGACTGTTGCGTTTTGGATCCGACGCGTAATCTGTACTCATCCACTGAAGCACAGGGAGTGCTCAGGATCAGGGACGATCGACCTTGCCAGGATGGCTATCGACAGGGAGTCGTGATGGTCTTGGAAAAACCCGCTTCGGCGGGTTTTTTTTCGTCTATCAAAAAAGTCCAGGTGGGGCGGTATAGCGAAACGCTTACACATAGGCGCTACGTTCTCGTCTTTTCCCCCAGTGGCGGTGGGCCTAATCTATGTTCATCCACTGAGTACAGGGAGTGCTTGGGGTCATGGATGATGGGACCAGGCATGGAATGCCAGACAGGGAGTCAAATTGGTCCTCAAAAAACCCGCTTCGGCGGGTTTTTTTTCGTCTGGACAAAAGCCGCTCTGATCATGCCCAGTGTCCTGCCATGGTGCGGTCCGCGCCATCGGCAGCCAGAGCCTGGCCACCCGGGGTGCGGTCCGTACCATCAGCAGCCATCGTCTGCTGATAGTCCGAAGCCTGGGTAAAGAAACGCTCCGGTTGCTGGCTCGGCAAAGCGAAGGCACTGGTGCTCAGGGTGAAGGTGGCGGCGGCGATCAAGGCGTTGAAAGTTTTCATGGCCAGACTCCGGCCCTATCCAGAGTTGAGTGCCGGGTCGGGTGTGATCGTTAGACGGATACTGCCCAGGGTTTGCCTGATCCTGTTTGTGTGTCGGGATCAGGCGCTGCTGGCTTTCAGCGCCTGGGCACGCAGGCGAGCGATGTCTTTGCTCGGAGACGCGCCAAATAGACGGCTGTATTCACGGCTGAACTGCGAAGGGCTTTCGTACCCCATTTTGTAGCCGATTGACGAAACGTCGCTGTTTTCTGACAGCAGCAACCGCCGGGCTTCCTGCAGACGCAGCTGTTTCTGGTATTGCAGTGGGCTCATGGCGGTCACGGCCTTGAAGCGATGGTGCAGCGCCGAAGGACTGAGATTGATCATTTGTGCGAGGCTGTCGATGCTCAACGGCTCGGCGTAATGGGCGTTGAGCCACTCAATGGCGCGGCTGATGCGATGGGCCTGGGTGTCTGGGATGGCGATTTCATGCAATCGCTGGCCCTGGGTGCCGCGCAGCAGGCGATAGAAAATCTCCTGCTGGGCCAGAGGGGCCAAGGTGGCGATGTCGTCTGGACTGTCGAGTAATCGCAGTAGGCGCAACACAGCGTCGAGCAGTGGCGCATCAATGCGATCCAGGAACAACCCACGCTCGGTCCGTTGAGCCGGTACACCGATAGGGCTGGCGTCTGCGATCAGGCGGCAGACCTGTGCCGGATCGATGTCCAGGCGAATGCACAGGTAAGGTCGCTCGGGGCTGGCTTCGATGACTTGTCCGGCCAATGGCAGTGTGACTGAGACCACCAGATAATTAAGTGGGTCATAGACGTAGCACTCATCCGCCAGCCGTACTTCCTTGCTTCCCTCGATGATCACGCACAGACCGGGCTTGTGCACGATATGCAGGGCATCGGTTGGCTGGTCGCTGCGAATCAGGTTCAAAGCCGCGATGTCCGTCGGGAATACCCCATTCTCTGGCGCGAAGCGCTTCATCAGTGCCGCGAGCTCGGCGCGACGCTGGTTGACGCTGTCGTCTGGCGCAATCTGTATGGACGGGGATACCGACATGCCGATCAATCTCCTTGGCCAAATAAATGGATTGCGCTAGTAAAACCGATCGCGCGGTCGGCGGCCATGGCCAGTTTTGTTGCAACAGGATCGTGCAAGCGCGCAGGAGGATCCGGCTAACCCCGCCATCGGCTGCCTCCTTAATCTGGACCTGTCAAAACGCTCCCTTCGGGGGCGAACACACCCAGATGAGGAAACCATCATGTCCGATATCCAAAACAAAGTAGTCGTGATTACCGGTGCCAGCAGCGGGATTGGCGAAGCCGCAGCGCGTCTGCTGGCCGCCCGCGGTGCCCGCGTTGTACTTGGCGCGCGGCGCGTCGATCGTCTGCGAGCGCTGGTCCAGGAGCTCGGAGCCTCTGGCCAACAGGCGGTCTGCAAGGCCGTAGACGTGACTCGTCGCGACGATGTCCAGAGTCTGATCGACTTCGCCGTCGAGCGTTTCGGCAAGGTGGATGTGATCATCAACAACGCTGGCGTCATGCCGCTCTCCAAGCTTGAGGCGCTGAAAGTCGACGAGTGGGATCGGATGATCGACGTCAACATCCGTGGCGTGCTCCATGGCATCGCGGCCGGCTTGCCCTTGATGCAGCGTCAGCGCAGCGGCCAGTTCATCAACATCGCGTCCATTGGGGCCTATGCCGTTAGCCCTACCGCCGCTGTGTATTGCGCCACCAAGTATGCCGTGCGGGCCATTTCCGAAGGGTTGCGCCAGGAGGTCGGCGGTGATGTCCGGGTGACGGTGATTGCGCCCGGCGTGACCGAATCGGAACTGGCCGAGAGTATTTCCGATGAAGGGGGACGCGCCGAAATGCGCGAGTTCCGCAGGATCGCCATACCCGCCGAGGCCATTGCCCGTGCGATTGCCTATGCCATCGAGCAACCAGCGGATGTGGACGTCAGCGAACTGATCGTCCGGCCAACCGCCAGCCCATTCTGAATCGACCAGACCGACAGGAGATGCTCCCATGAGACAAACATCGGGTGACCAGGACAAATTTGTCGGCCTGTGGGTGACGGCCGATGGCGTGATCCGCCATCGGCTGCTGCCGGGGGGACGCTATGACGAAGCACGAGGTTCGCGTGAGAGTGCGTACCAGGGCGACTATTGGTTGCAGGACGATCATATCGAATACCACGACGACACCGGCTTTACCGCCGACGGGGATTTTCGCGAAGGCGTGCTTTATCACGCAGGGATGGTCTTGTATCGCCAGGAGGGGTGAGGCACGCGGCGATACGGGGTGGCGAGGGAATGAATCCCCTCCCCACAGGTTTTACTGATCGTTACGCCAATTCCAACCGCGCCGCGGCACGCTGGGTGATCTGCGAGCGCACCCGGAACGACTCCGCCGCGCGCCGCTTGGCTTCCTCCAGTATTTGTGCAGGCGCAGTGTCCGGGCAGCCGGCGTCGAAGGGCGGGGCCGGGGCATATTCGAGTTGCAGCTGGACCAGTTCGGCGGTGTCCTGATCGAACAGTTCGGCTGCCAGGGTCAAGGCAAAATCGATACCGGCGGTGATACCGCCACCGGTGATCAATTTGCCGTCACGCACTACGCGATCCTTGATCGGTGTTGCCCCCAGGGTGGACAACAAGCTGTGGTAGGCCCAATGGGTGGTGGCCCGCTTTCCTTGCAACAGGCCCGCCGCACCGAGCACCAGCGCCCCGGTGCACACCGACGTGATGTACTGCGCTTGGCTGGCCTGGCGCTTGATGAACGCCAGTGTCTGCTCGTCCTCCATCAATGGGCCAACACCGGTGCCACCGGGGATGCAGATCACGTCCAGCTTCGGGCAGCCTTCGAACGTGGTGGTGGGCAACAAAACCAGCCCGGTACTGGAGGTGACCGGCTCCAGGTCTTTCCAGATCAGGTGCACCTTCACGCCTGGCAATGACGCCAGCACGTCATAAGGGCCGGTAAGGTCCAGTTGTTGAACCTGGGGGAATAACAGCAAGCCGATCTGCAATGTCATGTTGCTTCTCCTTTGGATAATGCCCGGGGGGGTGGACGGTTCCACTTTAGGTCCGTAGGCTCTGGCGTATACGCCAATAAGCCCACGAATTACGCCAACATGTCCAATCCACCGAAAACCGTTCATGTCCTGGCTTTCGCCAACGTGCAAGTGCTTGATGTTACCGGGCCCTTACAGGTGTTTGCCTCCGCCAACGATATGGCCCGCCAGCGAGGCCTGCCATTGCCGTACGCGCCGACAGTGATAGCTGTCGGTGGTGGCGCGGTGGTGTCTTCGGCGGGCCTGGCGTTGATGGCCGAGCCGTTGCCGACCGAAGGCAGTGACACCTTTTTGATCGCTGGCGGTTGGGGGGTGTACGAAGCGGCGAAGGACCCGGCGCTGGTGGCCTGGGTCAAGGACCACGGCCAGCGTTCGCGGCGGGTGGCCTCGGTGTGCACCGGAGCATTCCTGCTGGCCGCCAGCGGCTGGCTGGACGGGCGTCGAGTGGTCACGCACTGGACGCGTTGCGAGCAACTGGCCGAGCAGCATCCGCAATTGCGGGTCGAACCCAATCCTATTTTCATCAACGACGGCCCGGTCTGGACCTCGGCCGGGGTCACGGCGGGCATCGACCTGGCTCTGGCTCTGGTGGAGGACGACCTGGGGCGCGCCGTGGCCCTGGAAGTCGCCCGGCAACTGGTGGTGTTCCTCAAGCGGCCGGGAGGGCAATCGCAGTTCAGCGTGACGTTGTCATTACAGAATCAGGGCGGCCGTTTTGATGAGCTGCACGCCTGGATCGCCGAAAACCTCACCCAGGACCTGGGCCTGCCCAACCTGGCTGCAGAGGCGGGCATGAGCGAACGCAGCTTTGTCCGTCATTACCGCGCCGAGACCGGCCAGACCCCGGCGCGGGCGGTGGAACTGATTCGCGTGGAAACCGCCCGCCGCCTGTTGTCTGATACCTGCGTGCCGATCAAGCGAGTAGCGGTGCAATGTGGTTTCGGCAGTGAAGAAACCCTGCGCCGCAGTTTCCTGCGGGCCATGGGTGTGACGCCCCAGGCGTATCGCGAGCGTTTCGCTGTCAGCCTTCAAGCAGATCCAGCAGTGCCTTGATCGTGGCCTCGGGGGCCTCCTGGGGAATGTTGTGACCCACGCCGCTCAGCACTCGACGCTCGTACGGACCGCTGAAGTGCCTGGCGTCTTCATCCTGTTCAGGGGCTGGTCCCACGCCGTCGTCGGCTCCGCACAGGGAAATGCTGGGCACGCTGATGTCCGGTTGCGCCGTGAGCTGTTCCTCCATCCATTCAAGGGTCGGATCCCCCGGCGCGTACAGGAACCGATGGCGGTAGGAATGAATCACCACGTCGACGAAGTCCGGGTTGTCGAAAGAGGGCGCGCTGAGTGGATACAGCTCTGCGCCGCGCTTCCAGGTCGGTGACCACAGGCGCCAGAGCCACTCACACAACTCACGTCGGTTCTGCCTCAGGCCTTCCACGCCCCGGGCGGTATGGAAATAATACTGGTACCACAAGCGATGTTCCGTCTGCGGATCCAGCGGTTGGGTTGACCGGGGAATATCCTGCAGGTTGTAGCCATCGCCGGTGACCAGGCAACGAACGCGCTCGGGCCACAGCGCCGCCACGATACACGCCGCCCGGCCGCCCCAGTCGTAGCCGCACAACGCTGCCTGAGATACGTTGAGTTCATGCATCAGGTCCAACAGGTCCTGGGCCAGCGCGGCTTGCTGGCCGGAACGCATGATCGCCGGGTTGTTGAACCGGGTCGGGCCGTAGCCGCGCAGGTAGGGCACGATGACCCGGTAGCCACGCAGGGCCAAGACCGGCGCAACTTCATCGAAAGCCCTGGGATCATAAGGAAAACCGTGCAGCAGGATGACCGGCTCGCCGCTGGCGGGACCGTGCTCTTCGTAGGCGATACGCAACAGGGGTGTCACCGCGAAACTGATCCTGGGATCCTGCTTCATGTCTGCCTCCGGTGGCGCCCGGTTGCGCTCAGGCGGGTTCTTGATTCACGTATTTGGCCCGGTCCGGCGTGAAGGTCACGATCATCTTCGTGCTGGTGCAGGTCAGCGTGCGTTCCTGGGACAAGTCGATGTCCAGGTCTTCACCGCGCAAACCTTGCCATTGGGCGAGGTATTTGAGGCAGCCGAATTTTTCGTTTTTCTTCAAGCTGCGGTTGACCCCGCCTTTCCAACCCAGCACCGGTAACTCACCGGCCAGGCAACGCTGCGCCAGCTCCGGGAACTTCGCTGCCCGGTCGCGGCCGATTTCCCAGCATTTGATCAGGCCCTTGTCCTGACCTTCCCAGAGGTCTTTCCGGGTCAGCCCGGTACGGAGCGGGGTGTCGATGGTGCGTTTCACGTAGGTCATGCCTAATCCTTGAGTCGGGTTTTTGTCGGGCAGCTCCGCTGCACCCGTTAAAGCATCGATCTTAGGAGGGGTTTGGGGGACTGGCAACTTGAAAGGGGGTGTGGCGATGAATGGGGTGAATGCCCCTGCATCTGCGGCCCTACAAAAAATCCTGTGAACAGGAAGTTTCTGACAAGTCGCGGCGGTTGTCGGTTAGGACGCGGTGGAGATAGGCTCTGCCGGTCGCTGCAAAATCAGCGACCGGGCTTGGTCGTCCGGGTTTAGAATGGCGCACAATGCCGCGCAAGCGGCTGTCTGCTTTATGGCTGGCTGTGCGTGGGAGGGCTTCGGGCCCTGCCGGGTTTCCATTCCCTGGTCGACCAACCTGCGTACAGTACGCCACCCTCTGCTTGGTCGCGGAAATGGCGAGCTCCACATTTGAATGGAGTTTCACAGTGGTCAAAATTACCCCCAATCCGCCCAAGGCCGAAAACCTCTCTGCCTACACAAACCTTGATTCAAGAAAACTTCGTGAGGCCGCCGATCGTGCGCTGAGCGTGTATCTCTCTCCAACAACCGAAGCTAAACCCGACACCCACGACGGCCAGGTCTTTTCGGTGGTTCCGGGCATCAATACCGAGTCGGTGTTGACCAGCCTCAGCGAAACCCTGGCGTCGGCCAATGCGATGGCCAGTGACCTGGCGTTCGAGCTGGAAGGCTCCCGGCGACATGTTGCGTTGGGGATCCAGCAGTTGATTGAGTTGGGTACGTTGCTGGCCAATCGTGCGCTGGATGACGTTGAGCCTGTGGCCTGACATATCGCTTTTGTGGCGAGGGGAGATGTTCACTCGAGCGTGGCGTCAGCCAGGCTCACGGCTGCCAGTTGTTCTTCTCCCCACTCAACTTGCGATCCAGGAAACTCGCCGCGCTGATCAACGCCAGATGGCTCAGGGCCTGTGGGGTGTTGCCCAGGTGATAACCGTGGCCGTCGAACTCTTCGGCATATAGCCCTACGGGGTTGGCGTAGCGCAGCAGTTGTTCGAATTCCAGTTGGGCTTTTTCCACACGACCGGCTCGGGCCAGGCATTCGACGTACCAGAACGAGCAGGCGACGAACGAACCCTCGGTGCCGCTGAGGCCATCGATGGGGTCATCGTCGTTGCGGTAGCGGTAGACCATGCCGTCGCGCACCAGATGCTTTTCGATGGCCTCGAGGGTGGACAGCCAGCGCGGGTCCTGGGCGCTGACAAAACGCACCAGCGGCATCAACAGCATCGAGCCATCAAGGGCAGTGCTGCCCAGGCGCTGGACGAAATGCTGGTGCTCATCGTTCCAGAAGCGGGTCCAGATGTCTTTGTAGATGGCCTGGCGAGTCTCGTCCCAGCGGCTGAACGGTGCGGGCAGGGAGCGTTTGCCTGCGAGGCGGATGGCACGGTCGACGGCCACCCAACACATGAGGCGCGAATGCAGGAAATCCTGTTTATCGCCGCGCATTTCCCAGATCCCTACGTCCTTGTCCTGCCAGATTTCGCACACCTGGTCGATCACGTCGACGGTGTGTTTCCAGCCTTCGTGGGAAATGGCTTCGCCATATTTGTTGACCAGGTATACCGCGTCCATCAACTCGCCGAAGATGTCCAGCTGCACTTGCTCATGAGCCTGGTTGCCGATGCGCACCGGCCGCGCGTTGCCGAAGCCGCTCAGGTGCGGCAGCTCGGTTTCCGGCAACTCTTGTCTGCCGTCGAGGCCATACAGGATGTTGAGTTTGACTGGTTGACCGTGGCAGTCACTGACCCGACCGCGCATCCAGCGCATGTAGGCATTGGCCTCTTCGACGAAGCCCAGGCGCATGAACGCGTAGACGGTAAACGAGGCGTCGCGGATCCAGGTGTAGCGGTAATCCCAGTTGCGCTCGCCGCCTCGTGTTTCCGGTAGGCCGAAGGTGGCGGCTGCGAGGATAGTGCCGTGTTTGCGCGATGTCAGCAGTTTCAGTGCGAGGGCGGAACGGTTGACTGTTTCCCGCCAGCGGCCCCGGTAATTGGACTGGCCGATCCAGCCGCGCCAGAACGCCAGGGTCCGCTCCAGGCATATCGCACTGACATTATCCTGAAGCCGAGGGTCGTCGATGCCCCCCAACAGGAACTCGGCGCTCTGGCCTTCCAGTAGGGTGAATTCAGCTACCGCCGCGTTGCCGTCCAAGGTCATGGCCTGGTCCGAGCGCAGGCGCAGGCTCGGTTGCCCCTGTGCCTTGAAGCATACGTGGGCCCCCTCCAGGTGCGCGGTGGTGGTGGCTCGGGCGTAGTCATGGCGCACTGCGCAGCGCATGCGAAACGTTGCGTGGCCGACCGCCATGTGCACCTTGCGCATCAGCACCGGCAGGTCGTCCGCGGTGTCACCGATGGGCAACAGGTCAGTGATTTCCACCACCACGCCATCGCTCAGCCAGCGGGTTTGCAGCACGTTGGTGTCGGGCAGGTAGATCTGCTGGCGCCGGGCACCCGGCAAGTCGGGCGCGATCTGGAAAATGCCCGCTTGCGGCGTGTCCAGCAGTGAACAGAAGATCGACGGGCTGTCGAATTCCGGCCAGCAGAAAAAGTCGACGCTGCCCCGGTCGTTGATCAGCGCGGCACTGCGCATGTCTCCGATGATGCCGTGGTTCTCAATGGGGCTCTGTGGTTCGTCATGGTCAGCCATTGTCGCGAAACCCCGGATAAAGGCTCATCCCTCCATCGATGAACAGCGTGGTGCCTACCACATAATCGGACAGGTCCGACGCCAGCCAGACCACCGCGTTGGCAACATCCTCCACGTCGCCGATGCGACCGTAAGGAATCAGCTCCAGCAGCTTTTGTCCCTGTTCGCCCTCGGTGACCTCTCGGTTGATGGCGGTACGGATGGCGCCAGGGGCGATGCTATTGATGCGGATGCGCTGGTGACTGGTTTCCTGGGCCAGGCTTTGCATCAATAAGTCTATACCGCCCTTGGACGCTGCGTAGTTGACGTGACCGGCCCAGGGAATGCGTTGGTGTACCGAACTTATGTGAATGATTTTTCCGGCGGCGCGGGAAACGCCCCGGCGAATGCCCTGGCGGTTGAAAACCCGCAGCGCGGCGCGAGCGCAGAGGAACTGGCCGGTGAGGTTGACGCCGATCACGGTGTTCCAGTCTTCCAGGCTCATGTCCACGGCTGCGGCGTCTTTTTGCAGGCCGGAGTTGGCGACCAGGATGTCCAGCGTGCCGAAGGCATCCACGGTCCGGGCGAACAGCCGCTCGACCTCCCGCTCCTGGGACACATCGGCACCAAGAGTGATAGCACGGCCGCCGTTGTCGTTGATCTTGCGGGCCAGCGCTTCGGCCGGAGCAGCGTTGGTGTGGTAATTGAGCACTACGGCGGCACCGGCGGCGGCCAGCGCCCTGGCCGAGCCCGCGCCAATGCCGGAGCTGGCGCCGGTGACAAGGGCAACTTGCTGCGCGAGGGAGATCTGCATGGGCTTGGCACCTTGTACTGAGGGCTTTACCTGCTGACTGGCGTGGGGCATGCAGAGTTCACTTGGAGGGGGCGATCTTCATGTTCCCCGCACTCAACCCCCCGGCGCTGCTTCCTGGCGCGTCGCAACCATGAACACCCGTGGAAACGGCAGCAGCACCGTACCATCGTCCAGCACCGGGTAGGCCTGCTCGACAGCGTGGAGGTACTGGTCCAGGTATTGCGCACGCTGCCCCTCGTCCAGTGGATCGAGAAATGGCCGCAAGCCGCTGCCCTTGAACCACTCCACCACACCTGCGGCACCGCCGGCCAATGGATGATGGTAGGTGGTGCGCCACACATCGACGCGACTGCAATGCGGCTTCAGGATCGAATAGTACGTGCTGGCGCCGGCCACTTCCGTGCGGGTATCGGCTGCCCCGGCCAATAGGTGGGCCCACGGTCCGCTGGCGGCGATGTCTCGCATCAACCGGTGGGAGGGCTGATGGAGCGTGTCGGGCATCTGGATCGCCAAGGTGCCGCCCGGCGCGAGTTTTTTCACCAGTGACGGCAACAGGGTGGCGTGGTCAGGCAGCCATTGCAGCACGGCGTTGGCGAAGATCACGTCGAATGGCCCGGGCTCGTTCCATTGGCCGATGTCGGCGATGTCGAACGCCACGGCCGGCAGGCGCTGGCGAGCGGCGTCGACCATGTCGCCGGAACTGTCCAGACCGCGCACCGTTGCACCGCTGAAATGCTCCACCAGCAGTTCCGTGGAGTTGCCGGGGCCACAACCCAGGTCGATCACCGAGCGCGCTTGCACTGGGGGAATGGCGGCCAGCAGATCCCGGGCCGGCCGGGTGCGTTCCTGTTCAAACGTGACGTATTGTCGGGCGGACCAGCTCATGGCGTTCTCCTTGGTCGGATCGAAGGTCGCGGATCGAATCGGGTCGCCGCAGTATAAAGGCGTCGGGGGGATGGGGCGCGCACCTGTTAGTTCTTACAGCAGACAGGCCGGTTGACCCGGAATACATTGCCCAATGACATGAGGGGCAACCACCAGGGAGTCATCGGATGGAAACCAGCAAAGGTATCCTGATTACATTGACCGAGAAAACCGGCCAGATCTACCGTGCGGTAGAGATTGATTTCGTGACCCGTATGGCGGGCTTCGTCGATGACGACCCGGACAACGAATTCCACGACTCGATCATTTCGTCCTACAGCGTACGCGTCTCCAGGACGGAGCCAGAGGGGCCGTTCAACGAGGTTTCGGTGCATGGCGATATCGATGGTGACAACGATGTGGACGCCGATGACAGGCAGGCGTTGATTGACCTCGCCATCGCAGCGAGCAAAGTTCCGGCGCCGATCTGACCTGGAAGCCGGTCACCCTGAGCCGATATGAAAGCAATGATGTTCCGGGTCGATTTCGCCAGGTGAAAAACCTGATTCAGATGATGCTGCTTTTACGCACGGGCCTGGTGGCGCTGTTGCTGGGCTCATTGAGTGTGGCGCCACAGGTTGGCGCAGTTCCCGAATCGCTGCACGTACTCGGGCGCTCCCATGCGGATGACTATTCAGTGTCCCTGGGGGAGGCTGACCGGGTCTGGTTGCGGCGCAAGGGCAGGTTGCTGGTAGGCGCCTCGGCACCGGATTACTCACCGTTCAGCATCACCGGTAATGGTGACGATTACGAAGGCCTGACCGCCGACTATGTCCAATTACTCGGGCAGTTGCTGCAGGTAGAGGTGCAGGTGCGGCGGTACTCGTCCCGTACCGAATCGCTCCAGGCGTTGCGCAGCGGTGAGATCGACCTGCTCGGTACCGCCAACGGCTTCGAGGCCGCTGACCCGGACCTGATCATGTCCCAGGCTTATGCCGATGACCTGCCCACCTTTGTGGCGCGCATCGATGACAGCCAGGACTTGCCCCAGGACCTGGCGGGCAAACGGTTGGCGATGCTGTACCACTATTTGCCGCCGGCCAAGGTCGAGGCGTTCTATCCCGATGCCACCTTGCAGTTGTATCCCTCGACCTTGAGTGCCATTGGCGCGGTGGCGTTCGGTCAGGCCGATGTCTACCTGGGGGATTCGATCAGCGCCAACTACCTGATCAGCAAGAACTACCTGAACAACATTCAGTTGGCGGATTTTTCCCGCATGGAAGTACAGCCGTTCGCTTTCGCGATCAAGCGTGACAATCCGCGCTTGTTGCGCATTGTTGATGCCGCCCTGCAAGCGATCCCCACCTCTGAGCGCATGAGCATCCTGCGGCGCTGGAGTGCCGGTGGCGCCAGTATGCCGGGGCAACAGGCGCTGCATTTCAGTGTCAATGAACAGCGCTGGCTGGATGCGCATCCGCGGATAACGGTGGCCTTCAACGAACATTTCCCGCCGCTGACGTTCATCGATGACCAGGAGCATATTCGCGGCATCAGCGCCGATGTGCTGGCCAGGATCAGCTTGCGTACCGGTCTGAAATTCAATTTCCTGCGTGGCAGTTCACTTGACGGTCTGATCGAGCAGGTCAGGAGCGGGCAGGCCGATGTCCTGGCGGCGGCCCCGGTGACCCCTGAGCTCGAGGACGCATTGCGCTTTACCCGACCGTACTTGAGCCCTCCATTCGTGCTAGTGACGCCGCGCAAAGCCAAGGCCCCGCTGACCCTGGACCGGATGGGCGACAAGCGACTGGCACTGACGCGGGGCAACGTGTTGCGTGAGTACCTGCTGGAGCAGTTCCCCCGTGTCCAGTTGGTTCCGGCACAAAATACCGCCGATGCCATGGCCATGGTCGCCGCTGGCACGGTGGACGGCATGGTCAATTCGCTGATCAGCGCCCGTTACCTGATTTCGCGTCAGTACCGCGACAGGTTGCAGATCACCAGCACCGTAGGCACCCTGCCGGCGCATGTTGCCCTGGCGACCCGGCGGGACTCGCTGGAGCTGCATTCGATCCTGGACAAGGCACTGCTGAGCATCTCCCCCGAGGAAATGGACGAGTTGACCAATCGCTGGCGCAGCGAAGTGGTGATCGACGACAGCTACTGGCTGCGTAACCGCACCACCATCCTCCAGGGGTTTGCCATCGCCGCGCTGTTGCTGTTGTTGACCCTGGGGTGGGTTGTTTATCTGCGGCGTTTGCTGGAGCAGTTGCGTGTTGCCAAGGAAGGTGCCGACGACGCCAATCGGGCCAAGACCACCTTTGTGGCGACCATGAGCCATGAAATCCGCACGCCGATGAATGCATTGATCGGCATGCTGGAACTGGCCCTGAAAAAAGCCGATCAGGGCGTCGTGGACCGGCTTGCCATTGAAGTCGCTTCTGACGCGGCCCAAGGTTTGCTGGGATTGATCGGAGACATCCTGGACATCGCCCGTATCGAGTCCGGGCGACTGTCCCTGGCGCCGGAGCGGGCCAACCTGGCGCAGTTGGTCGCGTCGGTGGCCCGGATGTTCGAAGGCCTGGCCCGGCAGAAACACCTGGGTCTGCAACTGGATCTGGATGTGGCGATCGACAAGGACGTCTTGATCGATCCCTTGCGCTTCAAGCAGATCCTGTCGAACCTGCTGAGCAACGCGATCAAATTCACCGACCAGGGCCAGGTACGCCTGAGTGTGCAAGCCGCCCCGGGCCATGACGACAGGCGCCTTGGCATTTGCCTGCGGGTTGAAGACACCGGCAGCGGGATTTCCCTGGAGGACCAGCAACGTCTGTTCAGCCCCTTTAGCCAAGCCGGCAATCATCGCCAGTCCGCCCGCAGCGGTTCCGGGCTGGGGCTGATGATCAGCCGCACCCTGTGTGAAATGATGGGCGGCACCCTGGCGTTGAGCAGCGTGCCAGGGACGGGCACGCAGATCGAGATCCTGCTGCGCCTGCCCGTGCTCGACTCCCAGGTGCAAGCACCAGCGGCCGAGGTCGAGGCACCGGTGCCGGCCCAGGCCCTGGACATCCTGGTGATCGATGACCATCCGGCCAATCGCCTGCTGTTGTCCCGACAACTGAGCTACCTGGGGCACCGGGTCCAGGAGGCCGGGGACGGTGTGCAGGGATTGCAGGCCTGGCGCGCGGCACATTTCGATGCGGTGATCACCGACTGCAACATGCCATTGATGAGCGGCTATGAACTGGCTCGTACCATTCGCGACGAAGAGCGGGCCCAAGGGCTGTCGCGGGGGGTGATCCTTGGATTCACGGCCAATGCCCAGCCCGAGGAAAAGGATCGCTGCATCGACGCCGGAATGGACGACTGCTTGTTCAAGCCTATCGGCCTCAAGGAGCTGCAGGCACGCCTGGGGTCGCTCAGCGCGCCGCCTGACGAGGGGAGCGCCGTTGCGTCGACCGACAATTTCGACCTGACCAGCCTCGAACAACTGACGGGGGGCGACACCGTCTCGATCAAAAAGCTGCTGGAGGAGTTGGTCAACACCAATGCCGGCGACAAGGTGCGACTCATCGACATGTTCACCCGACAGGATGTATCCGGACTCGCGGACCTGGCGCACCGGATCAAGGGCGGTGCGCGGATCATCCAGGCGCAAGGCCTGGTCGCTGCCTGTGAGGCGCTGGAAAACGCCTGTCGAAGCGCCGACGGCGTGTCGCTTGCCAACGCGGTGGGGGACCTGCGCCAGGCCATGGATTTGCTCACCGAACAATTAGAGAGCCATGTGACGAGGGAGCTTGCTTCCCCTGACCACCCACGCGAATGACTTCCTACAACCGAGTGTCGAGGAGGGCTTTTTCCGACTGTTTTTAGGACTCGTCCTACAGCGCCCCTCAAAAGCTTCCTCTAGCCTGAGGCCCCTTAACGTTTACGAGCCGGTTCACACCCGTCGCGTTGTCACTGGGATGCCTGTCATGCCGAATAAAGCACTACGTATCATGATTGCCGATACCGACCATTCTCATCGAATGCAGCTTGAGTACCTGTTCAATCAACAGGGCTATTTCCGGATTGCGCCTGTGAGCAGTGCACAGGAGCTGATGACATTGATGGCGTTCGGTATCGAGCCGTTCGACCTGCTGGTCGTCGATGCCTGCCTGGCGGAGGGCGAGTTGGACCTGCCGGGTTTCTTTCTCGGTAACCCGCAGGTGCGCCATGGAATGATCTACAACACGCAACAGGTCGGCCTCTTGTCGATCCCTGTCACGCGCAGGGCAAGCGTGCAGCTGCATCCCGCGCAACTGCCGGATCTCGCCGCACTGGCGCGCCTGATGGCACGGATCGATCCGGCGGACTGTGAGGCGGCCCGTCCCTGGGGAAGGCCCCTCAGGCACAGCCACGGCCGCTGACACTGACCATTGGTCGGCACTGTCAGACCTGACAGGTGGCCGGGCCTGTCGCTTGTGCAAGAGTCCGCTGCAGCGTGGTATCGGCGTTGTTTGTATTCATCTGGGGAGTTGCCTTGAAAGATGTGTTGATCGTGGATGACCACCCTGTCATACGGGGGGCATTGCGGCTGATTTGCCAGAACGAGGGGTTTACCCAGATCCGGGACGCCAATGGCGTGCTCGATGCCAGGGCTGTGATCAAGGAGCGTACGCCGGAGCTGGTGATCCTGGACCTGGTGATGAATGGCTTCGATGGTCTGGACCTGCTGGTCTGGATCATGGCCCAGTACCCCGAGTGCGGTGTACTGGTGTTCACCTCCCAGGATGCGCAACACTTCTGCAACCGCTGCATCTCGGCTGGGGCCAGGGGCTTCGTGACCAAGAAAAGTGATCTGAAGGAACTGACCAAGGCTATTCATGCCTTGAAGTCCGGTTATTCCTACTTTCCGCAGATGCCCGTCAGGCTGGACTTCCAGCAACGCACGGAACAGCAGGCCCTGGAAAGCCTTTCCACCCGTGAGTTATCCATTCTGCGAATGCTGTCCATGGGCATGCGTGGCAAGGATGTCGCCGAATCCCTGTACTTGAGCCCGAAGACCGTCAGCACCTACAAGACCCGGCTACTGGAGAAGCTTGGCCTGAAGACCCTGGTGGGCTTGTCGGATTTCGCCAAGCGCAATCACCTCTGAGCCCCGTAAGCATGGGGGTTATGTAGGCACTGTTCAGATGAGCCGTTCTGGGGGCCGAGCTCAGCTCCCACACAAGCTCGGCTCCCACAAAAGCAATGACACTGCGCTACGCCATATCACTCTGGCTGAATTCCTCGGCCAGAAAATCGATCAATGTCCGCACCGACGGCAACAACCCGCGGCGTGACGCGAAGATCGCGTGGACAATCCCGCAATTCGGCGCCCAGCCCGGTACCAACTCCACCAGTTGCCCAGCCGCCAAGTCATCGCGGACCAGCACGTGGGGCAGGTGGACAATGCCGATTCCTGACAGTGCCGCTTGGCGCAGGACCAGCAAATCGTCGGTGACCATGCGTGGCGCATGGCGGATCAGTGCGCTGGCGCCGTCCGGACCCGACAACTCCCATTGATACTCCCGTTGCGCCGCTCCCCAGTGCAGGCTGGGCAAGCCGTTGAGGTCGGCCGGGGAAGCGGGGGAGGACAAGCGCTCACGATAAATCGGGCTGCCCACCAGGCATTGGGTGCTCTTGCCCAGCACTTTCATCACCATATCGGTGTCTTCCAGCGGCGGGAAACGCACCCGCAACGCGATATCGAATCCTTCGTGAATCAGGTCGACCCGGCGGTTGGTGCTCTCGATGAACAACTCCACGCATGGGTAACGGATCATGTAGCGGGTCAGCATCGGCCCGACCCAACTGTTGAGCAACGCCGTCGGACAACTGATGCGCACCAGCCCCTGGGGTTCGGAGCGGTTGCGCTCGATCACTTCGGCCGCGCTCTCGGCCTCGACCCGCATCGCCAGGCAGCGCTGGTAGTAGGCTTGGCCGATCTCGGTCAACGAACAATGCCGGCTGGTGCGATGGATCAACCGCACGCCCAGGCGCTCTTCCAACTGTGCAATGCGTCGGCTGAGCTTGGACTTGGGCACGTCCAGCACCCGACCGGCAGCGGCGAAACCACCGTGTTCGACCACCTGGGTGAAATAGTAGAGCGTGTTCAGGTCTTCGATGATCGTTCTCCAGATAGAACGCTAAGGCCGATTTTTGCAGTCTAGTGCATCAAAGGTCCCAGTTTTAAGCTGTATCCATCGAATCGCAACACCTGATTGGGAGAAGCAGCATGAAAAAGATCATTGGCCTGTACACCAGCCCGCGACCCCATTGGGTCGGTGACGGCTTCCCGGTACGCACGTTGTTTTCCTACGACAACCTGGGCAAACACATCAGTCCGTTTCTGCTGCTGGATCATGCGGCCCCAAGCGAATTCACCCCCACCGATCAGCGTCGCGGTGTCGGCCAGCATCCGCATCGGGGTTTTGAAACCGTGACCATCGTTTACCAGGGCGAGCTGGAACACCGGGACTCCACCGGCAGCGGCGGCAAGATCGGCCCGGGCGACGTGCAATGGATGACCGCCGCTTCCGGCATCATCCATGAAGAGTTCCATTCCGAAGCCTTCGCCCGCCAGGGTGGGTTCATGGAAATGGTCCAACTGTGGGTCAACTTGCCCGCCAAGGACAAGATGGCCCCGGCCGGCTACCAGACGCTGCTCAAGAATGACATTCCGAACATTGAACTGAAGGACGACGCTGGCAGGCTGCGCCTGATCGCCGGGACCTTCGAGGGTCAACAAGGCCCGGCGAAGACCTTCACGCCCATTGATGTCTGGGATATCCGCTTGAACGCCGGCAAGAGCCTGACCCTCGACCTGCACGAAGGCCGCAACACGGCACTGGTGGTACTGCATGGCACGGTCCAGGCCAACGGTCGCGAGCGGATCGAGGCGGGGCAACTGGCCCTGTTCGACCGGGCCGGCGACCAGTTGACCTTGCACGCCAATAACGACGCGGTGGTGCTGTTGCTCAGCGGCGAGCCCATCGACGAACCCATCGTCGGCCATGGCCCGTTCGTGATGAACAGCGAGCAGGAAATCCACCAGGCCTTCAATGACTTCCATTCCGGGCATTTCGGCCGGATGGACAACTGATAGCCAGCCATACCGGTCCATGTGGGAGCGAGCCTGCTCGCGATAGCGGTCTGCCAGTCGCTGATGCGTTGACGGACCAACCGACATCGCGAGCAGGCTCGCTCCCACAAGGGGTGTGGTGATTCCACGGCGTGTTCATCTGTGCCAATCTGCTCGCCAATGGCCTTCCTGGAGCTGTCCCCCATGCTGTCTCTGATCACCGATCACCCGCTGCTCTGCGCCCTGGTGCTGCTTGTGCTCGACATGCTGTTGTGGCGACTGGTCAATATGGAGCGGACCTATTGGAAAATCGGCGGGCGGCTGGTGATTTTTTCGTTGTTCAGCATGTTGCTGTTCAATGAAGGCCTCAACCCCATGGAGCCGGCGCAGTGGGTCGACGATGTGCCGCGGCACCTGGCGGCCACCGGTTTGCAGATCGCCTGGTGGCTGTTCGCCGCACGTACCCTGACGGTGCTTATCGGCGCCGTGATGATGCAACGGGTCGGCCATACCGGACGGTTGTTGCAGGATCTGCTCGGTGCGGTGATCTTCCTGATCGCCGTGATTGCCGCGTTGGCTTATGTCCTGGATCTGCCGGTCAAGGGTGTGCTGGCGACGTCCGGTGCGATGGCTATCATCGTCGGCCTGGCCTTGCAAAGCACCCTCAGCGATGTGTTCTCCGGCATCGTGCTCAACACCACCAAGCCTTATCAGCTCGATGACTGGATCTCCATCGACGGCACCGAGGGCCGGGTCACTGACATCGACTGGCGCGCCACGCGGTTGCAGACTGCCCAGGGCAGCATGGCGGTGATTCCCAACTCGCTGGCGGCAAAGGCCAAGGTCATCAACTTCAGCCGGCCCAGCGATGTGCACGGTTTGTCCATCAGCGTCCAGGTCAGTCCCCACGCCCGGCCTCAGAAGGTGATCGATGCGCTGGAGCGCGCCATGATCGGTTGTCGCGCGTTGCTCGCCGTGCCGGCCCCTTGCGTAACGTTGAAAAGCTCCACCAGCATCGGGGCGGAATACGAGATCAGCGGTTTTGTAGCCACGAGAGCCCAGAAGCGCGAGGTGCGCAATCAACTGTTCGACCTGGCATTCCGGCACCTGCGGGCGTCGGGGATCAGTCTCCTGTCCAACAGTGAAAGCGCCTCGTCCAACGTTTCGTCACGACCTCGTGCGTTGCTGGACAGCTCAAGCATTTTCTCGACGTTGCGCCAGGAAGAAAAAGACACCTTCAGCCAGAACATGACCCTGCAGACATTTCGTGCCGGGGACATGATTCTGCCAGCCGGCGAGGTCAGCGATCATCTGTTCATCATTGAGTCCGGCGTAGTCAGCGTGACCATGGTGCGCAACGGCCAAGTGTTCGAAGGCGGGCGCATGGGGCCGGGAGAAGTGATTGGCGAAGCGGGCATCATTTCCGATCTGGCCGCACTGGCAAATTTTTCGGCAAAGACGTTCTGCACCCTTTATCGCATCGAGAAGGACTACCTCAAACCCTGTCTCGACGCCCGTCACGACATCAACGATGCCATGAAGAACCTGTTGGATGTGCGGATGAACCTCGCCCAGAACCTGATCCGCGAAGCCCCCAAGCCCGTGGCCAAGAAGCGCTTCTTGCAATGGCTGCGCAACCGGGCCTGAACAACTTGCCCATTGGTCACTCGAACTTCCCAATAATTGGCTATTTGTACCGCGCCAGCCTGGGGCTAACGTAGCGCCACACCCCATTGTTCTGGAGCACACCATGCAACCGCGTATCGATTTCTACACCGCTTCCCCCGACGCCTTCAAAGCCATGCTGGCCCTGGAAAACGCTGTCATGAAACTGGGCCTGGAGAAGTCCCTGCTCGAACTGGTCAAGCTGCGCTCCTCGCAAATCAACGGCTGTGCCTTCTGCATCGACATGCACACCGCCGATGCCCGCAAGGACGGCGAGACGGAGCGTCGCCTGTACGCCGTGACCGCCTGGCGCGAAGCACCGTTCTTCACCCCTCGCGAGCGCGCCGCGCTGGCCTGGACCGAAGCCCTGACCCGCCTGAGCGACACTCATGCGCCGGACGCTGACTATGAACTGTTGAACGAGCATTTCAGCCCCAAGGAAATGGTCGACCTGACCGTGGCAATCAACGCCATCAACGGTTGGAACCGCCTGGCGGTGGGCTTTCGCAAGATGCCCGAGGCGTGAAGCATCCATAGACGCTCGAAATAGCCTGTGGGAGTCTGCTTGCTCGCGAAAGTGAAGTCTCTGTCACAAAGATGTTGAATGTGCAGCCGTCTTCGCGGGCAAGCCCGGCTCCCACAGGGGCAAGTGGCGTATGCAAATGCCGCGTATATTCCGAATCCAAAGTGGGAGCGTGCCTGCTTGCGAAGGCGCTGCATCAGTCGACTTCGATAGCGGTTGATACAACGCCTTCCGGGGGGCGGGCAGCCACGAGCCTATCTGCACCAGACAGCGCGCGACGTTGCAGTGGATGGCCATCGGCGCGGAGGTCGACGGGGCGCCACGAAGGCTTCGGTGCCATTCAGACTTTCAGGATCTTCCCACTGGCCGCCACCCCCACCAGCGACAGCGCCAGCACTCCGAAGGCCACGCTCAGGCTGCTGCCATGGGCAATAAACCCGATCAGCGCCGGGCCCGCCAGGATGCCGGCGTAGCCGATGGTGGTGATGGCCGGTACGGCGATCGCTTCGGGCATCAGGGTCTGTTTGCCGACGGCGGTGTACAACACCGGCACGATGTTCGAACAGCCAGCCCCCACCAACGCGTAACCCAACAGCGCCGCCTGCCACATCGGCGCCAGGGTGGCCAGCAGGAAGCCGACTGCGGCCGTGGTGCCGCCACAGATGATCACCCGTCGGGCGCCCAGGCGGTGCACCACCGCATCGCCAGTCAGGCGGCCGACGGTCATGGTCAGCGCGAACGCGGCATAACCCAGTCCGGCGTAGGCGGTCTCGACCCCCCGTTCGGTGGCCAGGAACACCGCGCTCCAGTCCAGCACCGCGCCTTCGGCCAGGAACACGATGAAACACAGGATGCCGATAAACAACACTACACCGTGGGGAACGGCGAACGCCGGGCCCGAGCTTTCACTGCCGTAAGGCAGCAAGTGCGGCGCGGCCTTGAACAGCGCCACCAATAGCAGCCCATTGACCACCAGCGTCGCGCCCAGCGGCGACAGCCCGAGGCCGAGCAGGGCGCTTACCCCGGCCGCGCCGATGATCCCGCCGAGGCTGAACATACCGTGGAAGCCCGACATCATGGTCTTGCCACTGGCCCGTTCGACGATCACCGCTTGCAGGTTCACGGTCGAGTCCACTGTGCCAAGCCCGGCGCCGAACAGGAACAACGCGGTCACCAACCAGGAAAACGTGCTCATCGTCGCCAGCAAAGGCAGCGCCAGGCAGATCAGGATCGTGCCACCGCTCAGCACCCGCCGACAGCCGAACCGCGCTGCCAATGCACCGGAAATCGGCATCGCCAGGATCGAGCCCACTCCCAGGCACAACAACAGCAGGCCGAGGGTGCCTTCATCCAGGTTCGCCCGCGCCTTGGCGTAAGGTACCAGTGGCGCCCAGGCGGCGATGCCGACGCCGGCGATGAGATAGGCGATGCGAGTGGACATCTGTTCCAGGCGTCCGGGGACGAAGGTGGGTGGGGGCGTGATGGCAGTCATGAATCGTCCTTGGTTTTGCGATGCTGTGATGCGGGGGGGAACCCTATGCTGGCATATCCACTGACCTCACGGCGACCTCAAGGTGCCGACCGAGGGCGCTGCATCGCGAGCAAGCTTTGCTCCCACGGGCCAGGGCAGCATACAGTGGCGGCCCTGTCTGGTTGAATGCGGATCCGATTCATGACGCAGTTCTACGATGCACGCGGCAATATCTATGGTGTCGTTTCACCGCAGCAGGTCCGTGCCCAAGGTGTGGATCTGCCGCCATCGGCGGCCCTGGCGGCACAGGTCCGTGAATCCTGGGCCGCGGCTGCGGTGCATGGGTTCTGCGCATGGGCGCCCGGTGAGCGGCCGCCGGGCGCCAAGGCGCATCGCAGCGACGGCCTGCTGATCGGACCGTTCCAGGACGAACCGCCCTTCGACGTGTTGATCGTCAACACCGACGGTACCCTGGCCGAGCGCAGCGGCAACGGCCTGACCATTTTCTCCCATGCCCTGCAGGCGCAAGGCTTGATGCCGGGAGAGGACGATTGTGTGTTGCAGGTTCATCACGACAAGCACGAAGGCTCTTCGCCGCTGCAAACGTCGGTTCGGGCCGCTGAGTTCGAGGGCTCGCAAGGCTTCTGGTTGAACCTGGGGCAACCGCTGTTCGGGTCACAGGCTGTCGCTGCCCAAACGACGGAAAGCGTGCGCTTCAATCAGCGCGAAGTCAGTCGGGTGGCGGTGCTCCAGGCGTTGAACCCGGCATGGGGCAACAGCCAGTTCGTAAGTATGGGCAATCCCCATTGCGTGACCTTGGTGGACAGCGCCGAAGCGCTGCCGAGCAATGCACAGATGCGCGCCCCGGCACTTTCCCAAAGCTTGACCCGTATCGCCTATGCCACGCCCGGTGGCGCCGGGATTCCATGCCCGGCGGGGGTGAACCTGCAATGGGCCTGGCTCGAGGCCGAAGGACGGATCGCCGCCCGCGTGTTTGAGCGGGGCGAAGGACCGACCGCTTCTTCCGGCACCAGCGCCAGTGCGGTGGCCAGCGCCGCGTGGTGGGTGGGTTGGGTGAAAGCAGGGCCGGTGAGAGTGGTGATGCCGGGGGGGACTGCGCCAATCCTGCTGACAGAGGTGGGCGGGGAGTTGGTGCAGGTCAGTCTGTTTGGGACGGCGCGGCTCCTTTAGCGCGCGGTGGTGCTGCTGATGACGCTATCGCGAGCAGGCTCGCTCCCACATTGGATCTTCGCAAGCATACATCTTGTGTCCGCCGCAGCCTCCCTGTGGGAGCGAGCCTGCTCGCGATAGCGTCGGGCCAGCCACCTCACGGTCAACGGACAGACCGCTATCGTCGGATCGCTCAGCCCAACTGCGGCCCAAACTCCACCACCGGCATCTGTCGCTTCATCAGCACTTCACCATTGCGAATCGAGTAGAGCGGCAGCCCCTGGCTGCGGATCACTTCGTAGTCGCTGTCGGCCGACAGGATCAGCAGGTTCGCCGGGCGTCCTGGTTCCAGGCCGTAGCGTTCGCCCAGAGCCATGGCCTTGGCGCTGTTGTCGGTGACCAGGTCGAGGGCGCTTTGCAGGTTGCGATAGCCGAGCATGTGGCAGATGTGCAGGCCGGCTTCGAGTACCCGCAGGATGTTGCCGTTACCCAGGGGATACCACGGGTCGACGATGGAGTCCTGGCCGAAACACACGTTCATCCCGGCTTCCAGCAGTTCGTTGACCCGGGTGACGCCGCGGCGTTTGGGGAAGGTATCGAAGCGTCCTTGCAAGTGGATGCTTTCGGTGGGGCAGGAGACGAAGCTGATCCCCGAGTGCCCGAGCAGGCGAAACAGCTTGGCGCAATAGGCATTGTCGTAGGAACCCATGGCCGTGGTATGGCTGGCGGTGACCCGGGCGCCCATGTCGCGGCTGCGGGCTTCTTCGGCCAGCACTTCGAGGAAGCGCGAATGGGGATCGTCGGTTTCGTCGCAATGCACGTCCACCAGACAGCCGGTGCGCTCGGCCAGGTCCATCAGGTATTTCACCGAGCTGACACCCTGGTCGCGGGTGTATTCGAAGTGCGGAATGCCGCCCACCACGTCTGCACCCAGGCGGATCGCTTCTTCCATCAGTTCGCGGCCGTTGCGGTAGGACTCGATGCCCTCCTGGGGAAACGCGACGATCTGCAGGTCGATCAAATGACGACTTTGCTCGCGCACTTCCAGCATCGCCTTGAGGGCGGTAAGTTCGGGGTCGGTGACGTCGACGTGGGTGCGCACATGCTGGATACCATGGGCAGCGAGGGCTTGGATGGTTTTCGTCGCGCGTGTCCGGGTGTCTTCCTCGGTGATGGTGGCCTTGCGTTCGCCCCAGCATTCGATGCCTTCGAACAACGTGCCACTCATGTTCCAGCGCGGCTCGCCGGCAGTGAGGGTGGCGTCCAGGTGAATGTGCGGCTCGACGAAGGGCGGCACCACCAGATTGCCGCCTGCATCGAGGTCCTGCGGTCCGAGGCTGGGGGCCTCGGTCTGGCGCGCGATGCTGGCGATCAGGCCGTTTTCCAGGTGCAGTTCATACAAACCTTCGCGGTTGCGCAGGCGGGCGTTGATGATGTGCATCGGGCGAATCCTTTTTATAGGTCTTGGAGTGGCGCTTCGGTGGTCCGGGTACCCATGACGCCGATCAATAGCACATACGTTAGCGCGCCAGTGGCGATTCCTACCAGCGGTGCCACCCAGGGCGAATTGAACGCCGCGACGGTGCCGAGCCCATAAGCCAGCAACCCCGGCCAGTTGAAGGCTGGCAGCCGCGCATCGGCCAGGCGTGGATAGCGCCCGCGCCAGCGGAAGAAGAAATCGGCCATGATCACACCGCCAATGGGCGGGATTACTGTCCCCAACAGGATCAGATACGGCACCAGCATGTCGTACATGCCCAGCAGCGCCAGCAGGGTACCGATCACGGCGCCACCCAGGGTGACGGTCTTGCGCCGACGGGTGCGTAGCAGATTGCAACCGGCCACGGCGAAGTTGTAGATGGTGTTGTCCTGGGTGCTCCAGATGTTGAGCAGCAGCATCGCCATCGCCGCCATGGCGAAGCCCTGCAACAGCAGTACTTCGACCACATCCGGCTGCTGGTAGACGATGGCACCGTAAGCGCCGATCAACACCATCAGGCCGTTGCCGACGAAGAAACCAATCAGGCTTGCCAGCACTGCGACTTTCGCCGAACGGGAAAACCGGGTCCAGTTGGTCGCCTGGGTGGCGCCGCTGACGAAGGTGCCGAACACCAGCGTGATAGCGGTGGACTCATCAAGGCTGCCCGTGGGCACCACCGCCAGCAAGCCCTCCAGGCCCCCGACTTTTACCGTCGCGACCCACATCGACAGCATCAGCAGCAACATCATGGCCGGCACGGCGATGTACGAGAGAATCTCTAACCCGCGATAACCGATGTATGCCGTGGCGCAGAACCCCAGCCCGAACAGCACCATCAGCGCCAGCACGGTGCCTTCGCCCAAGCCGAAGTATTTACCCAGCACCACCGCGGCAGTCGCCGTGCCCCAGGCGTACCAGCCGATCTGGGTGAAGCCCAGGATCAGGTCGCTGAGCTTGCTGCCGACCTCGCCAAAACAGAAACGGCCCATCAGCACTGAATTGAGCCCGCTCTTGAACGCGATGTAGCCCAGCCCAGCGGCATAGAGCCCCAGCAGCAGGTTACCGATCACGATCACGGTGAGCATTTCGGTAAAGCCGAATGCCACTCCCAGCTTGCCGCCGGCAAACATCGTGGCGGTGAAAAAGGTGAAACCCAGCAGCACCATGGCTGTGGAAGCCAGGCCCTTGCGGGCATGCATCGGGACTTCGCTCAACGGGTAGTCGTTGCCTGGATCGTTCTGAGTCATGTGGCGGTCCTTGCGCAGGAGGGAAAATGTCGCAAGCGTGCAGCGGTCGTGCCAAGCGAATGATCGCGAGGTTATTTATAGACAATCCGGGGAAATGGGGGCGGGCGGGGAATGAAAGTGGTGCAACGATGATTCAAGTTGGAACACGGTTCGCATTACCCTGCATATCCTTTGTGGGAGCGAGCAAGCCCGCTCCCACAGGAGCAGTGCGCGTCAGGTCGGGCGGGGCAGTGGCAGGAATCGTAATACAGCCGCCACAATGGCTTCCGGGGCGTCTTCCTGGACCAGATGCCCGGCGTTCACCACCGGGTGGAATTGCGCGCCTGGAATCAGCGCGTGCAGCGCCCGGCCGCGCTCGATGGGGATCCATTGGTCATCCTCCCCCCACAGTATCTGTGTCGGGCAGCGCACGCTCGAATACAGGTTCTCTGCTTCGCGGGTGTAACGCTCGTCCATTTGCGCAATCTGCCGATAAAACGCGGCCTGGCCCGTCTCACCGAGCCACGGCTGCACGTAGGGCGCCAATTCTGCGTCCGGGATGTCCCGCTTGATCGCGCCCCGGATATACGTCGGCACAATAGCGCGCTGAATGTAATCGGGCAGCCCACTGAAGGCTGCTTCGTGCTGTCGCACATGCTGGACGAAGGGTGAGCCCCAGGGGGATAGCGCCACCGGATCGATCAGCGTCAGGCTGCGGTAGTCTTTGCCATTGAGCAGGTGCGTGCGCAGGGCGGTGGCGCCGCCAAAGTCGTGGGCCACCACATCAGGGCAGTCCAGGCCCCAATGCTCCAGCAGTTGCGCGAGCAGGTGGTTCTGGATGCCGAGGGAGACATCGGCATCGGGCTGCGCAGATTGGCCATAACCCAACAGGTCAAAATAATGCACCCGATGGGTGGCGCTGAAGAGCGGGGCGATTCGATGCCACACGTAGGACGAAAAGGGCGTGCCATGGACGAATACCAATGGCGGCCCGTCACCGTGGATGGCGTAGCGAATGGCGTGTCCGTTGAAGGTGTATGCCTGATCCAGCGGCCAGTCGGTCATGGTCGATGCTCCACTGAAGGGGGGTCAGGGGATAGAGCATAGGCCAGTTCAGTTTTCCTGGGGAAAACACATCTGTGGCGAGGGGATTTATCCCCGCTGGCGTGCGCAGCGCGCCCCAAAGATACGAAGCGAATCAACCTGACGCACTGATGTTGGTTTTGGGGCCGCTTCGCGGCCCAGCGGGGATAAATCCCCTCGCCACAGATAAATCCCCTCGCCGCAAAAGCTCTTTTCAAGATTGGGACTGCGGGTTACTCGCCGCGATAGATGCAACCGCTGGTGCAGGTCTCATGGATGCGGATGGCGCTGAGTTCCGGCAGCAACGGCTTGAGTTCGTTCCAGATCCACTTGGCGAGGACTTCGCTGGTGGGGTTTTCCAGGCCAGGAATATCGTTGAGGTAGTTGTGGTCCAGGCGCTCGTAGAGCGGCTTGAAGATCGCCTTGATTTCCGAGAAGTCACGAATCCAGCCAGTGTGCGAGTCGATCTCGCCGCTCAGGTGAATCGCCACCTTGAACGAGTGACCGTGCAGGCGGCCGCATTTGTGGCCGTCCGGTACGTGGGGCAGGCGATGGGCGGATTCGAAGGTGAACTCTTTGAAAATTTCCAAGGTAAAGGCTCTTTAAGGTAGCGGTCGCGAAGCAGGCGGCGCAGTTTATCAGTTTGGCTCTGGCGTTGCGCGCTCATGCTGACTAAAGGGTCAGCAAACGCTCGCCCAGACCACCGCTGGCCGCCAATTCAAGGAATTCGTCGCCCAGGCGGCGGCTCTCGTCCATCGCCGTCTGCCAATAGGTGCGGCGGCTCGCGTCATCGCCCATGAAACGCTTGAAGTCGTTCCGGTCTGGCAGCTTGCCGTAGGGCAGGCGAGCCAGGTACTCACGGGATGGCGCCACCAACAGGACATCCTGCAGGCGCCCAATGTTACCCCGGCGCCACGGCAGGCTTTTGTCGAACCAGCCGGGAATGACCCGGTCGGTGAAATGGGGATACAGCACGATGTCTTCGCCGCTGTAGGGCAGGTCGAGGTGATAGTCCAGCAAGCCGCCGTCGCGGTAGGTACCGGCACCGGCTCCCGGCAGGTCGCGCACCCCCTCCATCACCATCGGGATCGAGCCCGAGGCCAGTAGTGCCTGACGCAGATTGCCGGCCTGCAGTGGGACGAAACGTGACGGAAAATCGTTCAAGGGATGCAGCGGCGGTGCCAGGCGTGGATCGTGGATGATCAGTCGTTCGAAATGCCGCGACAGCCGCGCCCGGCTTCGCAGGTTGTCGGCAATCACCGACGACAGACCCAGGCCCAACCGCCCGCGATGATCCTGCGCGAGCAAACCGTGGCTTTTGACTACCATGATGTTGAGCCGGTAGTGGGGGTTGGCGAGGATCGTCGCGTCGCGGCCTTCGAGCAGGTCGTCGAGCATGCGCTGCGAACTCTGGCTGACCCCGGCCATGGTCACGCCTTTGGCGAAACTTTGCCCGTTGTACAAAGTGCCCAGGCGTCGGATGCCTTCGGCGGCATCCGGCAGGCAGGCGCTGGCGAAGCGCCAGGAGCCCACCGAGGCCCCGATCAACGAACGCTCCCTTGGTGCAGCGGGCAGCCATTCGCCAAACAGTGCCAGGTCCAGCCCCTGGATGCCCAGGGCCTTGGGGCCACCGGCGGCGCCTGGCAGGATGCCGACGTCGGCCGCCTTGAGACCGGCTTCGCGGATCCGCGCCAGGGCACGGGGACCAGCCTTGAGGGTGAGGGCGGGAAACTTGATGTGGATGGCGGTCATACCAGTCTCTTGGCTTGGGCAGGCAACGGATTATAGCGACACAAATCCCTGTGGGAGCGAGCCTGCTCGCGATGACGGTGGGTCAGTCACTTTATTGTCATCTGATACGCCGCCATCGCGAGCAGGCTCGCTCCACAGGGCGCGGCCGTTGATCTGTGTCCCATGATGGCAATTCAGTTTCAGTTAAGTTCATCCGGCTACAGTCGCTCCGTGACGATTATAAAAAGGAGATAACCCTTGAACCGCCTGACTGCCTTTTTCATCGCAACGCTCATGGCCCTGGGCGCCGGCTTTGCTCAAGCACGGGACCTCGGCCCGGACGAGTCCCGAAAGCTGCAAGACGCTGGTACCATTCAATCCTTTGAAAAACTCAACGCCGCCGCCTTGACCAAGCATCCTGGCGCCACCGTGACCGATACAGAGCTGGAGGAAAAATACGGCAAGTTCATCTATCAGGTGGAACTGCGCGACACCCAGGGCGTTGAATGGGATATGGAACTGGACGCCGTTACCGGCAAGGTGCTCAAGAATCATCAGGATACTTAATGAAGCTTAATCTCTGCGCCCGCAGTCGATGGCCGCTGGTGCTGCTGGCGTTTTGTTCGGTGGTCATGGCGCGGGACCTGGACCAGGACGAGGCCCTGCAACTGCGCCAGCGGGGCGTGATACTGCCGCTGGAACAGCTGCTGCAACAGGCGCTGGATCTGCACCCCGGCGCCAAGTTGCTGGAGGCCGAGCTGGAGGAGAAACACGGCGTCTATATTTATGAGGTCGAGCTGCTGGACACCGACGGCGTAGTGCGGGAATTGGACCTTGAGGCCACATCCGGCCGGTTACTCAAAGATAAGGAAGACTGATGCGCCTGCTTCTGGTGGAAGATCACGTTCCCCTGGCCGATGAGTTGATGGCCGGACTGACACGGCAGGGCTATGCCGTCGATTGGCTCGCCGACGGTCGCGACGCGGTGTATCAGGGCAGCAGCGAACCCTATGACTTGATCATCCTCGACCTTGGCCTGCCAGGTGTGCCGGGGCTCGAGGTGCTGGCCCAATGGCGCGCTGGCCGCCTGAGTACTCCGGTGCTGATCCTTACCGCCCGCGGCTCATGGGCTGAACGCATCGAGGGTCTCAAGGCTGGTGCCGACGATTACCTGACCAAACCCTTTCATCCCGAGGAACTGCACCTGCGGGTCCAGGCGCTGCTGCGCCGCTCCCATGGCCAGGCCAACCAGCCGACGCTCCAGGCCGCCGGGCTGCATCTGGATGAGGGGCGCCAATGCGTGGTTCGCGACGGCGCGGACATCCAACTGACTGCCGCTGAATTCCGCCTGCTGCGCTATTTCATGCTTCACCCCGAGCAGATCCTTTCCAAGAGCCATCTCGCCGAACATTTGTATGACGGTGAAACCGAGCGTGATTCCAATGTGCTGGAAGTCCACGTCAATCACCTGCGACGCAAGCTGGGACGCAGCGTGATCGAAACCCGTCGCGGCCAGGGTTACCTGTTCGGCGGGCAGGCCCGGTGAGATCCATCCAGCGACGTCTGAGCCTAGGACTGATCGGTGTGATGGTGGTGGTCGGCCTGGTCCTGGCGCAAACCAGTCTGTGGCTGTTCGAGCTGGGGTTGCAGCGCTACCTGGAAGCCGGGTTGCGCAACGACAGCGAGAGTCTGCTAGTGGCCCTGGTGCGCGGCCCCCAGGGGCTGCAACTGGATGAGCGGCGCTTGTCGCCGGCCTATCTGCGGCCGTTCTCCGGGCATTATTTCCGCATCGATTTCGCTGACGTGCACTGGCGTTCCCGTTCCCTGTGGGATCAGGAACTGCCCAGGCTCGACCATCCGGGCCTGCACAGCAACCTGCAACTGGGGCCTGAAGGCCAGAAGCTGCTGGTATTGCGCACCGACTACCGACGCCTGGGCCAGGCGATTTCCATCAGCGTGGCCCAGGACTACACGCCTGTGCGCGACAGTTTCCTGCGCATGCAGCAGATCGGCCTCGGCCTCGGTCTGGCCGGGTTGCTGCTGATTCTGTTGTTGCAACGGTTGACGGTGCGCCGAGCCTTGCGTCCGCTGGAAAAAGCCCGGGAACAGATCGCTCAGTTGCAGCGAGGACAGCGTTCGCAACTCGACGAACAGGTACCCCTTGAGCTGGAACCGCTGGTGGCGCAGATCAATCATCTGCTGGCCCACACTGAAGACAGCCTCAAGCGTTCGCGCAACGCCCTGGGCAATCTGGGCCACGCCCTGAAAACCCCGCTGGCGGTGTTGCAAAGCCTGGCCTCGAATGAAAAGCTCGAGCCGTATCCCGAATTGCGCAAGTTGCTGCTCGAACAACTGGAGCAGGTGCGCCAGCGCCTGAATCGTGAACTCAACCGCGCCCGACTGGCCGGCGATGCCTTGCCCGGTGCGCAGCTGGCCTGCGATGCGGAGCTGCCTGGGCTACTGGCGACGCTGAACATGATTCACGGCGAGCATCTGCATCTGAGTTATGTTGCCGCGCCAGGCCAGCACCTGCCCTGGGACCGGGAAGACCTGCTGGAACTGCTGGGTAACCTGCTGGATAACGCTTGCAAATGGGCGGATGCCGAAGTGCGCCTGACCGTGACCGAGACGGCCGAGGCATTCATCCTGGCAGTGGAAGACGATGGTCCGGGCATTCCCGAGCAGCGGCGCGACCAGGTCTTCAGCCGGGGCACGCGCCTGGACGAGCAGACCGACGGCCACGGCCTGGGGCTCGGTATCGTGCGGGACATCGTCGATACCTGGGGCGGGACCCTGGCCCTGCACGACAGCGAGTGGGGCGGGTTGAAAGTCCTGATCGAACTGCCACGACGCTGACAAGATTTTCGCTCCCACAGGATGAATATTGAAAACACCCCGAAACCCGCCGCACGGCCCTTGCAGCTTGGCGCCGCTTGCTGCAAAGTCCCCGCCTTTTTTCCGGTGGCTTTGCACCGCAGTGCCTTGAGGTAACGATGATAAATGCAGTAATTGCCGCGGTTGGCGTCATGCTGGTGCTCAGCCTCTCCCGCGTGCATGTGGTGATCGCGCTGATTATCGGCGCATTGGTGGGTGGCCTGACCGGCGGTCTGGGCATCGAGGCGACGCTCAAGGCGTTCAATGCGGGCCTGGGTGGCGGTGCGACGGTGGCGCTGTCCTACGCCTTGCTCGGTGCTTTCGCAGTGGCGATTGCCAAGTCCGGCATGGCCCATGCTCTGGCCGACAAGGTTCTGGCCATGGTGGACCGTCAGGACGCCGCCGGTGGCTCGGGCATCAAATGGGTATTGATCGGCTTGCTTGGGATGGTTGCCGTCGCATCCCAGAATATCCTGCCGATTCACATCGCCTTCATCCCGTTGCTGGTGCCGCCGCTGCTCTACGTGCTGACCAAGTTGCAACTGGATCGCCGGCTGATCGCCTGCGTCATGACCTTCGGCCTGATCACTCCCTACATGTTCCTGCCAGTGGGGTTCGGCAATATTTTCCTCAATGAAATCCTGCTCGCCAGTATCACCCGCAGCGGCGTGGACGTCAGCGGCATCAACGTTGCCCACGCCATGGGTATCCCGGCGCTGGGCATGGTGTTCGGCTTGCTGCTGTCGTTGTTCAGCTACCGCAAGAAGCGTGTCTACGACCTGAAGAAAATCGCCCGGGTCGAGCAAGTGGCTGTGCGCTACAACCCGATGAGCCTGATGGTGGCCGGGTTGGCCGTGGCAGCAGCGTTCGCGATTCAGCTGCTGGTGGATTCGATGATCATCGGTGCCCTGGCCGGGTTCCTGATTTTCTCGCTGTCGGGGGTAGTGCGCTGGCGCGAGACTGACGACCTGTTTACCGAAGGCATGAAAATGATGGCGATGATCGGCTTCATCATGATCGCTGCCTCGGGGTTTGCCGAGGTGATGAAGGCCACTGGTGAAGTCCAGAGCCTGGTGGAAACCTCGGCAGCCTGGATTGGCCACAACAAGGGTGTCGGCGCGCTGATGATGTTGCTGGTGGGCCTGCTGGTGACCATGGGCATCGGCTCGTCATTCTCCACCGTACCGATCCTGGCCACGATTTTCGTGCCGCTGTGCCTGCAGCTGGGTTTCAGCCCGTTGGCGATCGTCTGCATCGTCGGCACTGCCGGCGCCCTCGGCGATGCGGGTTCGCCTGCGTCGGATTCAACCCTCGGCCCAACCTCTGGCCTGAACGTCGACGGCCAGCACCATCATATCTGGGACACCGTGGTTCCGACCTTCATTCACTACAACCTGCCTTTACTGGCGTTCGGTTGGGTGGCGGCGATGGTGCTGTAGCCCCAGACCCCGGTCACCTTTATCGCGAGCAGGCTCGCCCCACAGGGAGATGCATTCCAATGTGGGAGCGAGCCTGCTCGCGATTGCTTTTATTATTGGCCTACAGTTTTCCCTCCGCTTGCCGTTAACACAGCTAACCACGCCAATAACACCTACAAGAGTGACCAGCATGCGCCTGAGCCTGAAGGCTAAAGTCCTGTCCCTGGCAATATTGCCGGTATTGTTGTCCGCTGTGATCATCAGCCTGACCACGGCCTACATCCTGACGATGCAGGCCGACAAAGAGGTGCAGCAGACCCGCGAACGCCTGCTAGCTGATGCCAAGGCGACGCTGCAGAGCTACGTAGCGGTGGGCCTGACCGCCATCAAACCGCTGTATGATGCCGCCGCTCCCGGTGATAACGCGGCGCGGGCCCAGGCCATCAAGCTGCTGTCGAACATCAGTTACGGCAAGGATGGCTACTTCTTCGGCTACGACTCCGAAACCGTGCGCCTGTTCAAGGCCAACAGCCCTGACGGCGTGGGCAAGAGTTTCAAGGAAAACCGTGACCCGAACGGTGTCTACGTCAACCGTGACCTGGTGAAAGTTGCCAAGGACGGGACTCACTACCTCGAATACAGCTCGCCACTGCCCAACAGCAAGGATCTGGTGCCCAAGCTCGGCTACACCGAATACCTGTCCAAGTGGGACATGGCGGTCGGCAGTTCGGTCAACCTGGATGGCATCGAAGGCCAGGTGGCTCTGGTGGAAGCCAAGGTCCATGAGCGTGTGCAAGGCGTGATACTGAGCATTGTCGGCATCGCCGCCGTGGTATTGCTGGTCATTGTGGTAGTGGGCCTGCTGTTGGCCAACACCATCTTGCGACCCTTGCACCTGATGAAGGACAACCTCGACGACATCGCGGCGGGCGAGGGCGACCTGACCCGGCGCCTGGCGATCACCAGCCAGGACGAACTCGGCCAGCTGGCCGGCTCGTTCAACCGCTTCGTCGACAAGATCCATGGCCTGGTGCGGCAGATCACCGACATGACTTCGCAACTGACCGGTTTGGTGACCCAGGTCTCCGAGCAGGCCCAGCGTTCCGAGCAGGCCATGGAGCGTCAGCGCCACGAAACCGACCAGGTCGCCACGGCGATCAACGAGATGTCGTCCGCCGCCCAGGAAGTGGCCCGTAGCGCCCAGGGCGCCGCCGTGGCCGCCCAGCAGACCGACGAAGAAGGTCAGTCTGCCAAGCGCGTGGTGGCCGGCAGCATCCAGCAGATTCATGCGCTGGTGAACGACATTCGCAGCAGTGGCGTGTCCCTGGACAGCCTGCAACAGGACGTGGCCTCGATTGTCAGCGTGCTCGGGGTGATCCGTTCGATTGCCGAGCAGACCAACCTGCTGGCTCTCAACGCGGCCATCGAGGCGGCGCGTGCCGGGGAGGCGGGGCGTGGTTTCGCGGTGGTGGCCGATGAGGTCCGTGCCCTGGCCAGCCGGACCCAGCAGAGCACCCAGGAAATCCAGGGCATGATCGACCGTCTGCAATCGGGCACCCATGCAGCGGTCGAAGCGATGCGTCGTTCCAGTGAGGCTGGCGACGGTACATCGGTTCGCGCCAACGAGGCGGGAGCGTCCCTGGACACCATGGCGCAGTTGATCGGCACCATCAACTCGATGAACGCCCAGATCGCCAGCGCCGCGGAAGAGCAGACCGCGGTGGCCGAGGAAATCAATCGCAGCGTGCATCAGATCGCCGTGGCGGTGGACAGTGTGGCCGACGAAACCCAACTCGGCGCCCAGACCTCCCGTAGCCTGAATGACCTGGGCCAGCGCCTGGGCAAATTGGTCGGGCAGTTCCGGATCTGACGTCCAGGAGCTGCCGAAGGCTGCGATCTTCTGCTTCCGATCCAGATGTCTTCGCCTGGAGTACCAGGCCCTATCGGGAAAGGAGGATCGCAGCCTTCGGCAGTTCCTGTCGCGATCCATTGGTCAACACCCATCCCTGTTGGAATGGTGAGCCCGTTAAACATTCATGACTGACCACCGCTATCGCGAGCAGGCTCGCTCCCACAAGGGATCGGTGGTGACATGTAGGTATCAGATTAAGCCCGGACCCTGTGGGAGCGAGCCTGCTCGCGATAGCGGTGGGTCAGTTGGCAAGGATGCCAACTGCCAAGCCCGCCCCGTCCTATGGCTTGCGCACATCCCGCATCAACAACCCGAACCGCAGGTCCACCGCATCCGGTATCGGCACGTACACCACATGCCCGTCCCCCGGCGCAACGTCGATGCTCTGGCCTTTCACGTTCTGCAATTGATGCAGATCGAAGTGAAAGTTGCCCTTGGGAGTCATCAGTTCCATGTGGTCGCCCAACTCGAAGCGGTTCTTGACCCGTACTTCAGCCAGGCGTTCGCGCCGCTCGCCGGTGAGTTCGCCGACGAACTGCTGGCGCTCCGAGACTGAGCTGCCGTTCTGGTAGTTCTGATATTCATCGTGCACATGCCGGCGCAGGAAGCCTTCGGTGTAGCCGCGCTGGGCCAGTGATTCCAGATCGGTCATCAGGCCAAGGTCGAATTTGCGGCCGGCCACGGCATCATCGATCGCCTGGCGATACGCTTGGGTTGTGCGCGCGCAGTAGAAGTGCGACTTGGTCCGGCCCTCGATTTTCAGGGAGTGCACGCCCATGCGGGTCAATTGCTCCACATGCTGCACGGCCCGCAGATCCTTGGCGTTCATGATGTAGGTGCCGTGCTCATCCTCGAAAGCCGGCATGGATTCGTCCGGACGGTTGGCCTCCTGGAGCAGAAATACCTGGTCGGTGGGCGCGCCGAGGCCCAGGGTGGGTTCGGGTTGATAGCTGTGCACGATGTCGCCCACGGCGTTTTCCACCGCGGGTTGGGCCGAATATTTCCAGCGACAGGCGTTGGTGCAACTGCCCTGGTTGGCGTCGCGCCGATTCAGGTAGCCGGACAACAGGCAACGCCCGGAATAGGCCATGCACAGGGCCCCGTGGACGAACACCTCCAGTTCCATGGCCGGCACTTGCTGGCGGATCTCGGCGATTTCCTCCAGGGACAATTCTCGAGAAAGAATAATCCGGCTCAGGCCCTGCTGCTGCCAGAACTCGACGCTCGCCCAGTTCACCGTGTTGGCCTGCACCGACAGATGGATCGGCATCTGCGGGAAATGCCGTCGCACCAGCATGATCAAGCCCGGATCGGACATGATCAGCGCATCGGGTGCCATGGCAATCACCGGTTCGAGGTCTTTGAGGAAGGTGCGCAGCTTGGCGTTGTGCGGCGCAATGTTCACCACCACGTAGAAGCGCTTGCCCGCCGTGTGGGCTTCACGAATGCCCAGGGCCAGGTTGGCGTGGTCGAATTCATTGTTGCGCACCCGCAGGCTGTAGCGCGGCTGGCCGGCATAGACCGCATCGGCGCCATAGGCGAAGGCATAGCGCATGTTCTTCAGGGTGCCGGCCGGGGCAAGCAGTTCGGGAGCTACGAGGGGCATGGTGGCGTCTGATCGCAAAAAGCGCCGAGGGTACGCCACGGCTGGCCAGGCGCTGTTGATCTGGATCAATGGAGCCGGTGAACGCAACGGCACTCCTGCGAGTCCTGACTGACTAATATTTACGAGCCAGGGACATGGAAAGCAAATGAACCGAAAGAGCCTGCAATACAAATCCCAAATGCTGCTGCTGATCCTGGTCAGTATCGCTTTCATCTGGATCCTGTTGCCGTTCTATGGGGCGGTGTTCTGGGCGATCATCCTCGGCATTGTCTTCGCGCCGATGCAACATCGCCTGCAACTGAAATTCGGCTGGCCGCGCAATGTCACTTCGTTGTGCACCCTGGGCATCTGTGTGGTCATCGCGATCCTGCCGGTGATCGTCATCAGCACGCTGCTGGTCCAGGAAGGCACTGCGTTGTACAAGAGCCTGGAAAGTGGGGAGCTGGACATTGCCGATTACCTGGCGCGGTTCAAGGACGCCTTGCCGCCGTACTTCCAGCATCTGCTGGACCGCTTCGGCCTGGGTAACCTGAGCGGGCTGCGGGACAAGATCGTCAAGAGTGCCATGCAGGGCAGCGAGTTCTTCGCCACCCAGGCCTTCAGCTTCGGCCAGGGGACGTTTCAGTTCCTGGTCAGCTTCTTTGTGATGCTTTACCTGCTCTTCTTCTTCTTGCGCGACGGCACGGAACTGGTGCGCAAGGTGCGCACGGCTGTGCCCCTGGCGGAGTACCAGAAGCGGCGCCTGCAATTGAAGTTCAATCGGGTGGTACGGGCGACGGTCAAGGGCAACCTGCTGGTCGCGATCACCCAGGGAGCACTGGGTGGGCTGATCTTCTGGATCCTGGGCATTTCAACCGTGTTGCCCTGGGCCGTGCTGATGGCCTTCCTGTCGCTTTTGCCGGCGGTGGGGGCGGGCATCGTCTGGGCGCCGGTGGCGGTGTATTTCCTGCTCTGCGGGGCGATCTGGCAAGGCGTTGTGCTGACGCTGTTCGGCGTGTTCGTGATCGGCCTGGTGGATAATCTCCTGCGCCCGATCCTGGTGGGCAAGGACACCAAGATGCCCGATTATATGGTCCTGGTCTCGACACTGGGCGGCCTGGCGGTGTTCGGGCTGAACGGGTTCGTGATCGGGCCTCTCATCGCCGCCTTGTTCATTTCCAGCTGGGCCTTGTTTGTCGAAAGCGCGCCCCGGGTGAAATTGCCCTAGCGGTCTTAGGCGCTCAACATGTAGGTGCCGATGCGCTGCGACAAGGCCTGGGCGGCGGGCAGTGACGTCAGCGGACCGCTGATGGTGACCCCGTCCTGGACCAGATACCAGCAGGCCAACAGGCCGCGTTCACGGAGTGCGGCGGGGACGGCGCTGCCAATGACAGACATGATTTGAATATTGAGCATGGGAACCTCCATCTATCGATGGGGTTACCTTACGACTCAGCCGGCAAGGGGAAAAATCAACCGCTTCAATAGTGGGAATCGATGCCGCTCAGTCGACGACCAGATCAAGCATATGCACCACTTCCCGTTCATTGAGCACGCCCTTGCGCACCAGGTTTTCCGTCAACAAAGACAGGAACTTGGCTGTGCGATGGCCTTCCAGGTGCTTGAGCTCGGTCAGCACGTTGTACACCTTGCCGGAGGTGCACAGGCCGACGATGCGGTGCGGGTTTTGCGTGGGCATACCTTCGTCCTTGTTGTTATGAAGCTGTTGTTGTCGGACAGGGCCAGCTTGCGGCACAGCCATGACGCTCACGTGACAGCTCGGGTTGGCGGAAAAGAAAGCAGGATTCAGACCATAATGCCTTTTTGGCGCCGGAATATTGTTCCGGTAGCGACCTCCGGCGGGTCTTATACGGCCTCCAGCAGGTTTTTCGCCCACAAAAAAGCCCCTGGATCTTTCGATTCAGGGGCTTTTGATGTTGCTGTCTGGCTCCACGACCTGGACTCGAACCAGGGACCCAGTGATTAACAGTCACTTGCTCTACCAACTGAGCTATCGCGGAATGACGCGTATGTTACTGATTGGAAAAGAGAAGTCAAGCTTTGGGTGGTGGGCGGTGCGTTTAAGTGGTCGTGGGCTTCCCTCAAACACTTGTTACCGCTTCACACAAGTAAGGATCATGCCGCAAAAAACGACTGTGGGAGCGAGCCTGCTCGCGATGGCGGAGGGTCATCCAACATTGGTGTTGAATGATTCGCCGCCATCGCGAGCAGGCTCGCTCCCACAGGTTTTATGCGGGTTTTCAGATCACCTGAACAATCGCCTTGGTCACCGCGTCGATGTTGTTCTGGTTCAGCGCGGCCACGCAGATGCGGCCGGTGTCCAGGGCGTAGATGCCGAATTCGTTGCGCAGGCGGGTCACTTGTTCAACGGTCAGGCCGGAGTAGGAGAACATCCCGCGCTGGCGTGCGACGAAGCTGAAATCGCGGTGCGGCGCGGCCTTGGCCAGCATGTCCACCATCTGGTTGCGCATGCCGCGGATCCGCAGGCGCATTTCCGCCAGTTCGGCTTCCCACTGGGCCCGCAGCTCTGGGCTGTTGAGCACGGCGGCAACGATGCTGGCGCCATGGGTCGGCGGGTTGGAATAGTTGGTGCGGATCACGCGCTTGACCTGGGAAAGCACGCGAGCACTTTCTTCTTTCGATTCGCTGACGATCGACAGGGCGCCGACGCGCTCGCCGTACAGGGAGAACGACTTGGAGAACGAGCTGGAGGCAAAGAAGGTCAGGCCCGACTCGGCGAACAGGCGCACGGCCGCCGCGTCTTCGTCGATGCCGTCGCCAAAGCCCTGGTAGGCCATGTCCAGGAACGGCACATGGTTCTTGGCCTTGACCACGGCCAGTACGTTTTTCCAGTCCTCGGGGCTCAGGTCCACGCCGGTCGGGTTGTGGCAGCAGGCGTGCAGCACAATGATCGAGCGGTCGGGCAGGGCGTTGAGGTCTTCCAGCAGGCCGGTACGGTTCACGTCGTGGGTGGCGGCGTCGTAGTAGCGGTAGTTCTGCACCGGAAACCCGGCGGTTTCGAACAGGGCGCGGTGGTTTTCCCAGCTCGGGTCGCTGATGGCCACGACGGCATCAGGCAGCAATTGCTTGAGGAAGTCGGCGCCGATCTTCAGCGCACCGGTGCCGCCCACAGCCTGGGTGGTGATGACACGGCCAGAGGCGATCAGTGGCGAATCCTTGCCGAACAGCAGGGTCTGGACCGCCTGGTCATAGGCAGCGATGCCGTCGATCGGCAGATATCCGCGGGAAACGTGCTGAGCCACGCGAATCGTCTCGGCTTCGACAACGGCGCGCAGAAGCGGAATGCGCCCCTCTTCATTGCAGTAAACACCCACCCCCAGGTTGACCTTATCGGTACGGGTGTCGGCGTTGAATGCTTCGTTGAGGCCCAGGATTGGGTCGCGGGGTGCCAATTCGACAGCGGAAAACAGGCTCATTAGTGCGCGGCTCTGAATGGAGTGTGAGGGGGACGTGTGGCGCTCCAGCCGGATGCACTAGAGCGGTGCACAAACGGGGAGTTAGTATAGAGGCCATCACTGGACACGGCGACAGGCGATTCGGTTTTTACGGTAAGTATTTTCGATTTTTTTCGACCGTTAGTCCCTTCGCCGCGTCAAAGACTCCAAGGCGTGTAGGACGTTCGTCTTGAAAGCTAAGGCATTCACCTCCACATTGTCTGCATTCCAGCTTTTTCCTCGGGCGACATCCGTCGTTTCGGTCTTCCTCGTTCCCGTCGCCTGGCCGACAGGCGTGAACCCAGAGGTTATGTTATGTCTGAATTCCAGCTAGTCACCCGATTCAAGCCCGCTGGCGACCAGCCGGAAGCCATCCGCCTGATGGTCGAGGGCATCGAGGCGGGGCTGGCCCACCAGACGTTGCTCGGTGTGACCGGTTCGGGCAAGACCTTCAGCATCGCCAACGTGATCGCCCAGGTGCAGCGTCCGACCCTGGTGCTGGCACCGAACAAGACCCTGGCGGCTCAGCTGTATGGCGAGTTCAAGGCGTTCTTCCCGAACAACGCCGTGGAGTACTTCGTCTCTTACTACGACTACTACCAGCCGGAAGCCTACGTGCCGTCGTCGGACACCTTCATCGAGAAGGACGCCTCGATCAACGACCACATCGAGCAGATGCGGCTGTCGGCGACCAAGGCGTTGCTCGAGCGCAAGGATGCGATCATCGTCACCACGGTGTCGTGCATCTACGGCTTGGGCAGCCCGGAAACGTACCTGAAGATGGTGCTGCACGTGGATCGCGGCGACAAACTCGACCAGCGTGCCTTGCTGCGCCGCCTCGCGGACCTGCAATACACCCGCAACGACATGGATTTCGCCCGGGCAACGTTCCGGGTGCGCGGGGATGTGATCGACATCTACCCCGCGGAATCCGACCTGGAGGCGATCCGCATCGAACTGTTCGATGACGAGGTGGAGAGCATTTCGGCGTTCGATCCGCTGACCGGCGAGGTGATCCGCAAGCTGCCACGCTTCACCTTCTACCCCAAGAGCCACTATGTCACGCCGCGGGAAACCCTGCTGGACGCCATTGACGGGATCAAGGCCGAGCTCCAGGAGCGCCTGGAGTACCTGCGCTCGAACAACAAGCTGGTGGAAGCCCAGCGCCTGGAGCAGCGGACCCGGTTCGACCTGGAAATGATCCTTGAACTGGGTTATTGCAACGGTATCGAAAACTACTCGCGCTACCTGTCGGGCCGCCCGGCGGGTGCGCCGCCCCCCACCTTGTATGACTACCTGCCGGCCGACGCCTTGCTGGTGATCGACGAATCCCATGTCAGCGTGCCCCAGGTGGGCGCGATGTACAAAGGCGACCGGTCCCGCAAGGAGACCCTGGTGGAATACGGATTCCGCCTGCCTTCGGCGCTGGACAACCGGCCGATGCGTTTCGATGAATGGGAAGGCGTGAGCCCGCAGACTATTTTTGTCTCGGCCACCCCCGGCAACTACGAAGCCGAGCATGCCGGTCGCGTGGTCGAGCAAGTGGTGCGGCCGACCGGCCTGGTGGACCCGCAAGTCGAAGTGCGCCCGGCGCTGACCCAGGTCGACGACCTGCTTTCGGAAATCAACAAGCGCGTGGCCATCGACGAGCGGGTCCTGGTGACCACCCTGACCAAGCGCATGGCCGAGGACCTCACCGATTACCTGGCCGATCATGGCGTGCGGGTGCGATACCTGCATTCGGATATCGACACGGTGGAGCGGGTCGAGATCATCCGCGACCTGCGCCTGGGCACCTTCGACGTGGTGGTGGGCATCAACCTGCTGCGCGAAGGCCTGGACATGCCGGAAGTGTCGCTGGTGGCGATCCTCGACGCCGACAAGGAAGGCTTCCTGCGCTCCGAGCGCTCGCTGATCCAGACCATCGGCCGGGCGGCGCGTAACCTCAATGGCCGGGCGATTCTGTATGCCGACCGCATCACTGGCTCCATGGAACGGGCCATCGGTGAGACTGAGCGCCGTCGTGACAAGCAGATCGCCTTCAACCTGGCCAATGGCATCACGCCCAAAGGGGTGTTCAAGGACGTTGCCGATATCATGGAAGGTGCCACCGTGCCCGGTTCGCGCAGCAAGAAGCGCAAGGGCATGGCCAAGGCCGCCGAAGAGAGCGCCCGCTACGAAGCGGAACTGCGCTCGCCGAGCGAAATCACCAAGCGTATCCGTCAGTTGGAAGAGAAAATGTACCAACTGGCCCGGGACCTGGAATTCGAAGCGGCGGCGCAATTGCGGGACGAGATTGGCAAGTTGCGCGAGCGGTTGCTCACTGTCTGAGTTTTGCCGTGGCCTTAAGGGCCTCATCGCGAGCAGGCTCCCACAGGGATTTGTGAACGCCACAAGTCCAGTGTGCGAGCCTGCTCGCGATTGAGGACGACGCGGTCTGACAGATGCACAAATCCCTTTGACTGGAGCCCGCCTACCATCGCCTGCTACCATTCGCCCCTTGTTTGATCTTCGCTTTTACCTTCTTTCCGAGACATGCCATGACCACCGTCCGTACCCGCATCGCGCCTTCGCCCACTGGCGATCCCCATGTCGGCACCGCCTACATCGCTTTGTTCAACTATTGCTTTGCCAAGCAGCACGGCGGTGAGTTCATCCTGCGGATCGAGGACACCGACCAGTTGCGTTCGACGCGCGAGTCCGAACAGCAGATTTTCGACGCCCTGCGCTGGCTCGGCATCGACTGGAGCGAAGGCCCTGACGTTGGCGGGCCGCACGGCCCGTATCGGCAGAGCGAGCGTGGCGACATCTACAAGCAGTATTGCCAGCAACTGGTGGACATGGGGCACGCGTTCCCATGCTTCTGCACCGCTGAAGAGCTGGACCAGATGCGCGCCGAGCAGATGGCCCGTGGCGAAACACCACGCTACGATGGTCGCGCGTTGCTCCTGTCCAAAGAAGAAGTTGCCCGGCGCCTGGCCGCCGGCGAGCCCCATGTGATCCGCATGAAAGTGCCGAGCGAAGGCGTCTGCGTGGTGCCGGACATGCTGCGTGGCGATGTCGAGATCCCGTGGGATCGCATGGACATGCAGGTGCTGATGAAGACCGACGGCTTGCCGACGTACTTCCTGGCGAACGTGGTCGACGACCACCTGATGGGCATCACTCACGTACTGCGCGGTGAAGAGTGGCTGCCATCGGCGCCGAAACTGATCCTGCTCTACGAATATTTTGGCTGGGAGCAACCGCAGTTGTGCTACATGCCGCTGCTGCGTAACCCGGACAAGAGCAAACTGTCCAAGCGCAAGAACCCGACCTCGGTGACGTTCTACGAGCGCATGGGCTTCATGCCCGAGGCGATGCTCAACTACCTGGGCCGCATGGGGTGGTCGATGCCGGACGAGCGCGAGAAATTCTCGTTGCAGGAAATGGTCGAGCACTTCGACCTCTCGCGTGTCTCTCTGGGCGGGCCGATCTTCGACATCGAGAAGCTGTCCTGGCTCAACGGCCAGTGGCTGCGGGATCTGCCAGTGGAAGAGTTTGCCGCACGCGTGCAGAAGTGGGCATTGAACCCCGAGTACATGATGAAGATCGCTCCCCACGTGCAGGGCAGGGTGGAGACGTTCAGCCAGATTGCGCCGCTGGCCGGCTTCTTCTTTGCCGGCGGCGTGACGCCGGATGCGAAGCTGTTCGAGTCCAAGAAGCTCTCGGGCGATCAGGTGCGCCAGCTGATGCAACTGATTCTGTGGAAGCTCGAAAGCCTGCGCCAATGGGAAAAGGACAGCATCACCGCGACTATCCAGGCGGTGGTCGAATCCCTGGAGCTGAAATTGCGTGACGCCATGCCGCTGATGTTCGCCGCCATTACCGGCCAGGCCAGCTCGGTGTCGGTGCTTGACGCGATGGAAATCCTCGGGCCGGACCTGACCCGCTTCCGCCTGCGCCAGGCCATCGATCTGCTCGGTGGCGTGTCGAAGAAGGAAAACAAGGAGTGGGAAAAACTGCTGGGCGCGATTGCCTAAGCGGTCGTTAGGGCAGGGCATACCCCGGTTTTCCGGGGTTTGTCGGTAAGTGGTTGTTATCCCGGCAAAAAATTTTCAAATTTGTTGAAAATAAATTTGACAGCCCTCCGATACGCCCTTAAGATTCGCCCCGTCCTCAGCGATGAGGGGCTATAGCTCAGCTGGGAGAGCGCTTGCATGGCATGCAAGAGGTCGACGGTTCGATCCCGTCTAGCTCCACCAATTTACATTCAGGGTCTGGCCACACCGGCCTTGAAGCGATCAACACTCAGCGTTGATCAGTAGTTAGAAGGGTTTGCGTCCCCTTCGTCTAGTGGCCTAGGACACCGCCCTTTCACGGCGGTAACAGGGGTTCGAGTCCCCTAGGGGACGCCAGTTTTACAGAAGCGATGTTGCAAGATGTCGCTCCGCCGCGAGGCGAAAATCCGGGGCTATAGCTCAGCTGGGAGAGCGCTTGCATGGCATGCAAGAGGTCGACGGTTCGATCCCGTCTAGCTCCACCAATCGTCAGGTTCAAGGTCTGGCCACACCGGCCTTGAATCGATCAGTTCTCAGCGCTGATCAAGCAAGAAGGTTTGTGTCCCCTTCGTCTAGTGGCCTAGGACACCGCCCTTTCACGGCGGTAACAGGGGTTCGAGTCCCCTAGGGGACGCCACGATTACCCGCTTTGCGGGATTTTATAAGGGTCATTCAATTATTGAATGGCCCTTTTGTTTGTCTGGCGTTCAGCCAATTCTCCTGTCCTCGAACAAGATACTGCCGACCAGCGGGCCGAGATTCCGCTTGCGGAAAATTATTATGTATATAATATTGTGATCGTAATATTCGGAGGCAGCAATGAGCGATAAAAAAGCACAGACCCGTGAGCGCATTATCAAGGCCGCCAGTGACGCGTTGATCCAGCGTGGTCCGGCCGAGCCGAGCGTGGGCGAGGTAATGGGCGCGGCCGGGCTGACGGTGGGCGGGTTCTACGCTCATTTCGAAAGCAAGGATGCGCTGATGCTGGAGGCTTTCAAACAGTTGCTCAGCCGGCGTCGGGGCCTGATCGCCGACATGGATGCCGAACTGACCGGCGAAGAGCGGCGCGCCCTGGTGGCGGCGTTCTACCTGTCGCGCAAGCATCGGGACTCCACCGAAAACGCCTGCCCGATCCCGGCGTCGATCGGTGAGTTGGGACGCCTGCCGGATCCGTTTCGTGACGTGCTCAACGAACACATTGAGTTAATGGCGGCGCAATTGGCCGCCAGCCCGGAAGACGCCGACAAGGCCCTCGCTGACATTGCCTTGATGGTCGGTGGCTTGGCCCTGGCCCGGGCGTTGGGTCCGGGAGAGTTATCGGATCGTGTGCTGCGTGCCGCCAAATCTGCGGTGCGGTGAGCTAAGGCGCAAGCCGTGGGAGAAGAACGATGGACAGATTGAGCTGGATTCGTGGCGTCAACGGCACGCTGGGTCGGGTGGCTCCGCGTTTGGTGGCAAGGAAAATGCGCGCACTGTTCATGCATCCCCGGAATCTGCCGCCACGGGACTGGGAATTGCCATTGCTGGCAAGCTCCGAGCGCATCACCTTGCGCTTCGGTCTTTCGGCCCTGCGCTGGGGCAAAGGTCCGACCGTCTTGCTGATGCATGGCTGGGAAGGACGACCCACGCAGTTCGCTGCGCTGATCACGGCGTTGGTGAACGCTGGCTATACGGTAGTGGCGCTGGACGGACCGGCCCATGGCCGTTCACCTGGCCGTGAGGCGAATGTTCTGCTGTTCGCCAGGGCAATGCTCGAAGCTGCGGCAGAACTGCCGCCGCTGCAAGCGGTGATCGGGCATTCCATGGGCGGGGCCAGTGCCATGCTCGCGGTCCAGTTGGGGCTGCGTACCGAGACACTGGTCAGCATTGCTGCCCCCGCGCGCATTCTTGGGGTACTGCGCGGCTTCGCCCGGCTGGTGGGCCTGCCACCCCGGGCGCGTTCGGCCTTCATTCGTCAGGTGGAACACGATGTGGGCATGCGTGCCTCGAAGTTGGACGTGGCGCATTATCAGTTGGATGTGCCGGGGTTGATCGTCCACGCCGAGGACGACACCTCCGTCTTGGTCAACGAGTCGCAGTTGATTCATGAGGCCTGGTTTGACAGCCGCCTGCTGCGTTTGCCCCAGGGCGGGCACCAGCGGGTGCTGGCCGATCCCCGCGTCATCGATGGCGTGTTATCGCTGCTGGCCGGGCGCAATCTGCAAGCACGGCAATCGGCCTGAGTGGTGGGAGCCAGGCTTGCCCGCGATCGCGTCGGTATATTCGACATTGATGCAGTCTGACCCGTCGCCATCGCGAGCAAGCCCGCCTCCCACAGGGATCGGGTACACTGCCCCGATCCACATTCGACCGGGAGAGGGGCATGGGCTGGGATCGGGCAACGCCATTCATTATTGATCTTCAAGTAGCTGCCGAAGACATCGACGGGCTGGGCCACGCCAACAACGCGGTCTACGTCACCTGGCTCGAACGCTGTGCCTGGCGTCACTCCCAGCGCCTGGGGCTGGACCTGGCGGAGTACCGCCGACTGGACCGGGCAATGGCGGTGGTGCGCCATGAAGTCGACTACCTGGCGGCTGCCTACGAAGGCGACGAGCTGCAACTGGCCACCTGGATCGTCGACTGGGACCAGCGGCTGAAGATGACACGGCATTTCCAACTGGTCCGCCCCAGCGACAACACCACCGTGCTGCGGGCGCAGACCACATTTGTCTGCATCGAACTCTCCACCGGCAAGCCCAAGCGCATGCCGCCGGAATTCATCGAAGGCTATGGCCCGGCGCTAGCGGCCCATGCTTCATCCGGCATCCTCGCCAACTGATCCAGCGCTATCGTGAGCAGGCTTGCTCCCACAGAATCCGGTAAACTGCCGCACGTTTTTTCGTTGAGTGCGTTTTCCCATGCAAATTGCCCTGGCGCCCATGGAGGGGTTGGTCGACAACATCCTGCGGGACGTCCTGACTCGCGTCGGTGGTATCGACTGGTGCGTGACCGAGTTCATCCGCGTCAATGATCGCCTGCTCACACCGGCCTATTTCCACAAGCTCGCCCCGGAGCTGCTGACCGGCGCCCGAACCGCTGCCGGCGTGCCGCTGCGTGTGCAATTGCTGGGCTCCGACCCGGTGTGCCTGGCGGAAAACGCGGCGTTGGCGTGCGAATTGGGTTCGGAGGTGGTTGACCTTAATTTTGGCTGCCCGGCCAAGACGGTGAACAAGTCCCGAGGCGGCGCGGTGTTGCTCAAGGAGCCGGAGCTGCTCAACGAAATCGTCGAACATGTCCGTCGCGCGGTGCCAAAGCATATCCCGGTCACGGCCAAGATGCGCCTGGGCTTCGACAGTCCGGACGGTGCGCTGGTCTGCGCGACGGCGCTGGCCGAAGGCGGGGCGGCGCACATCGTGGTGCACGCGCGGACCAAGACTGACGGCTACAAGCCGCCGGCCCATTGGGAATGGATTCCCCGGGTGCAGGAAGTGGTCAAGGTGCCGGTATTCGCCAATGGGGATATCTGGAGTGTCGAAGATTGGCGTCGTTGCCGTGAAATCAGCGGCGTAGAGGACATCATGCTCGGTCGCGGCCTCGTTTCCCGTCCGGACCTGGCCCGGCAGATCGCCGCCGCCCGCGCCGGTGAAGAGGTGGTGCAGATGTCCTGGGCCGAGCTGCAACCGATGCTCCAGGATTTCTGGGTACAAGTGGTCGAACAGCTGACGCCGCGTCAGGCGCCCGGGCGCTTGAAGCAGTGGCTGGCGATGCTGACCCGCAATTATCCTGAAGCGGTCGAGCTGTTTACCGCGCTGCGTCGGGAAACCGAGCTCGATGCCGTGGGCCATTTGCTGGGTGTGCAGCGCACCGAAGCGGCCTGAAAAAAATTCGAAAAAAGCTCTTGAAAAGTATTTGGCGATCCCTAGATAAGGGGTACGCGATGCCGAATTCGGGTCGCGGAGACAAAAAACCTTGCTGAACTTTTCAGGAGATTTGAATCATGAGTACTGCATTTTCGCTGGCCCCTCTGTTCCGTTCCTCGGTGGGCTTCGACCGTTTCAACGACCTGTTCGAAACCGCCTTGCGCAACGAACCGGGCAGCAGCTATCCACCCTATAACGTGGAAAAATACGGTGATGATGAATACCGCATCGTAGTCGCCGCCGCCGGCTTCCAGGAAGAAGACCTGGACCTGCAGGTGGAAAAAGGTGTGCTGACCATCAGCGGCGGTAAGCGCGAGGCCAGCAACGACAGCGTGACCTACCTGCATCAGGGCATCGCCCAGCGTGCGTTCAAGCTGTCCTTCCGCTTGGCGGATCATATCGAGATCAAGTCCGCCGGCCTGAGCAACGGTCTGTTGAGCATCGACCTGTTGCGGGTGATTCCGGAAGAGGCGAAAGCCAAGCGCATCCCGATCAACGGTGCGCAGCAGCAACCCGCGCTGCAGAACTGATGCATCGCCACTGAAAAAGGGCGCCGAAAGGGCGCCCTTTTTCATATGGAAAGCTTTGTAAAACTCCATTGTGGCGAGGGGATTTATCCCCGCTGGGCTGCGTAGCAGCCCTAAAATCAGCCAACTCGGTATGTCAGATGGATTGAGTCTGCAGCATGGGGGCTGCTTTGCAGCCCAGCGGGGATGAATCCCCTCGCCACAGAAGACAGTTGCGCTCGTTACGGAAGCAACCGCTCGAACGCGTCCAGCGGCAACGGCCGGCTGTGCAGGTAGCCCTGGTACAGATGGCAATCGAGCCCCTGCAGGAAGTGCAGTTGTTCCAGGGTTTCCACGCCTTCGGCAATCATCTCCAGGTTAAGGCTGCGGGCCATGGCGACGATGGCACGGATGATCTCGGCGTCGTTGGGGTCGCTGGTGGCGTCGCGCACGAATGATTGGTCGATTTTCAGCGTATCCACCGGAAGACGCTTGAGGTAGGTCAGCGACGAATAACCGGTGCCAAAGTCATCCATGGCGAAGCTCACCCCCAGCTTCTTGAGGCGACGCATCTTGCCGATGGTGTCGTCCAGGTTCTGGATCACGATGCCTTCGGTGATTTCCAGTTTCAAAATGGTGCAGGGCAGGCCGTGGGTCGCGAGGCTGCTTTCGATGCGCTCAACGAAGTCGCTCTGCCGGAACTGGCGCGGGCTGATGTTCACGCACAGACTGAACCGCTGCGGATCGATCTTGCCCTTGGCGATCAATTGCTTGAAGCCATCACAGGCTTCATCGAGGATCCAGGTGCCCACTTCCAGGATCAGTCCGCTGTCTTCCAGGACCTTGATGAACTCGTTGGGCGACTGGGCGCCCAGTTCGGGATGATGCCAGCGCACCAGTGCTTCGGCACCGACGATCCGGTTGTCGCGGGCGTCGACCTGGGGTTGGAAGTGCAGGCTGAACTCGTTGCGGGCCAAGGCCTGGCGCAAGTCGGTTTCCATGCGCAGCCGTTCACTGGCCGCCTTTTGCATGGTGGTGTGAAACATCTGCGAGGTGTTGCGCCCCGAATCCTTGGCGCGATAAAGCGCAATGTCGGCGCGCTTGAGCAGGTCGGCTGGGGTAGCGCCATGGTCGGGAATCAGCGCCATGCCAATGCTGGGTGTGACCTGAAGTCGCTGGCCGTCGAGGAACATCGGTTCCGACAGCAGTTCGCGCAGGGTGTCGGCCAGCTTCTGCACCTGCTCGCTGACTTCGTTGCGGGTACCTTCCAGGCCGCTGAGCAACACCACGAACTCGTCGCCGCCCAATCGCGCGACGGTGTCCTCCAGGCGAACGCTGGCTTCCAGGCGCGCGGTGATGATTTTCAGCACCGTGTCACCCACCGGATGGCCCAGGGAATCGTTGATGTGCTTGAAGTGGTCGAGATCGAGGAACAGGAGCGCACCGCGCAGGTTATGGCGCTTGAGCAGGGCGATCTGCTGGCTCAGCCGGTCCATCAGCAGGGCCCGGTTGGGCAGGTTGGTCAGCGGGTCGTGATAGGCCAGGTGACGGATCTGAGCCTCGGCGTTGCGCAGCAGGCTCACGTCCCGCGCAGTCAGCAGCAGGCAGTCCGTCTCGTTGAGTGTAATGGGCTCGACCGATACCTCAACCGTGAGCAATTCCCCGCGCTTGTTGCGCCCGAGCATTTCCTGGTGAAGCACCCGGCCCTTGAGTTGCAGTTCGGTCAACAGGGTTGCGCGCTGTTTTTCCTCGGCCCAGATGCCAACCTCGTACACCGTGTGCCCGATCACTTCGTCGGCGCGATAACCGGTCAGGCGGCAAAAGCCATCATTGACCTCAAGGTAGCGGCCGCTTTCGCGTTCGGTGATGGTGATGGCGTCAGGGCTGGAGTGGAACGCCTTGGCGAATTTCTCCTCGCTGGACTTCAGGGCCGCTTCGGAGCGTTGTTGTTGGGTGATGTCCCGCAGGGTGGTGACGACGCAGGGCTGGTTGCTGACGTTGATCTGACGACTGGAGATCACGCAGGTGAGCGGTTGGCCGTTCTTGTGGTGGACGACAATTGCGACATTGTTCAGCGATTGTTCGCGAATCACCCGTTCGATACGTTGCAGGCTGTTGCCTGAGGCATCCCAGAGACCGATTTCGTCGGCGCTGCGGCCGATCACGTCGCTGGCGGACCAGCCGAACGTCTGGGTGAAGCTGGAGTTGATCTCGAGGAAGCGGTTACTGTCCTGGTGGGTGACGCAGATCGGATCGGGGCTGACCTGGAACAACGTGGCGAATTTTTCCTCCGACGCCGCCAGGCTCTGCTCGCGTTCCACCTGGTCGGTGATGTCCAGCAAGGTACCGGCCATGCGTTGGGGGCTGCCGTCGTCGTTGCGGTAGAGGCGGGCGCGGCTCTCCAGGTAACGGGAGCTGCCGTCCGGCAATTGCACGCGATAGGTCAGTTGATAATTGCCCGCCGGACCTTCGCGCAGGCTGCGATACGCATTGCGCATGTTGTTGCGCTCTTCGTCGGGGACTCCTTCGAAAAACGCGTCGAACGACTCGTGGAACGGCTTGGGCTCCAGGCCATGGAGCTGCGCGGCACGGGCCGAGCCGTAGAGCATGCCGCTAGGTATGTGCCAGTCCCAGGTGCCCAGTTGCGCCGAGTCGAGGGCCAGGTCGAGGCGTTCCTGGCTGTCCTTGAGGGCCTGTTCGGCCAATTTGCGTTCCGTGGTATCGAGAAACGTGCTCAGCAGATAGGGCTGGCCTTCAAGTTCGACCTTTTGCGCGCTGAGGATGCCGCTGTGGATCTGGCCGTTACTGGCGCGGAACTCCACTTCCATGCTCACCAGTTCACCCTTGGCCTTGGTGGCCTCCACCAGCTTCGCCCGCTGGCTGGGGTCGACCCACAAGCCCAGCTCCAGGGTGGTACGGCCGATCACATCGTGTACCGGCCAGCCGAACAGACTTTCGAAATACTGGTTGGCTTCGCTGATCAGCCCGTCTTCCTGGCGGGTCAGCAGCACCATGTTCGGGCAGAGATGAAAGAGCGTGGCGAAGCGTTTTTCCGAGCTGCGCAATGCCTGTTCGCGCTCGCGCTGGTGGGTGATCTCGCGGATGACGCCGATCATGCGCGGGCGCCCGTGTTTGTCGGGCAATACGCTGCCGTTGATTTCCAGCCAGTGCAGGCTGCCGTCGGGCCAGACAATGCGATGGTGCATCGCCTGTTCCAGCGGCGCGCCGGCCACTGCCGCGTGAAAAGCGCGGATGGCCTTGGCCCGGTCTTCAGGCAATAACAGGTCCAGGTAATCCACATCCGCCGGCAGGGGCTGGCGCGGGTCGAAGCCGAACAGCGCCTGGGTGCCCCTGGACCAGCTGATCCGCCCGGTGTCGATGTCCCACGACCAGGCCCCCAGGCGCGCACCGTTCAGCGCGGCCAGCAGCTGAGGCGCGCTGTCCCAGCTTTGCTCGGACCGTTTCGGGTCAAGCGCCTGGATACGCGGCAAGGGCGGGAGATGGTCAGCGGGCTTGGGCATTATCTAGCGAGCCTTGGGCAGTTGGGCGTTAAGCGCAGGTATTTCGGCTCTATAGGAGTAGCACAACCTATGCCCTTGTCCCTGGCAGATCGATTTGTGCGTCCAGTAGGGACATGAAAGCGCGCGCAGCATTCGACAGTGTCCGTTCAGTGTGCAAGATATAGCCTAGCTGGCGACTGAGTTGTATGCCCGGCAAAGGGATGCGCGCCACCTGATCGTCGAGCATGGTGCGCGGCAGGACACTCCAGGCCAGGCCAATGGAAACCATCATCTTTATGGTTTCCAGATAATTCGTGCTCATGGCGATGTTCGGTGTCAGGTCCTGAGCCTCGAACAGGCGCCGGACAATGTGATGGGTAAAGGTATTGCCCCCCGGGAAAACCGCGGGATGCAGGGCGATATCCGCCAGGCTGACCGCGCGATTGTCCAGCAGCACATGTTCCGGAGCCACCACGAAATCCAGCGGGTCGTCCCACACCGGTGTGGCGCGCATCAACGCATGCGGCTCGGGGGCGAGGGTGATGACCGCCAGTTCAGCTCGTCCGTGGAGAATTTCTTCGTAGGCCACTTCCGAATCCAGGAACTGAATATCCAGCGCCACTTGTGGGTAACGTCGGGTGAACTCCCTCAATAAAGGCGGCAGGCGGTGCAGGCCGATGTGATGGCTGGTGGCGAGCGTCAGTCGCCCGGTGACTTCGCCGGCCAGGTTGGTCAGGGCGCGACGGGTGTCGTCCAGCACATTGAGGATCTGATAGGCCCGCGGCAGCAAGGCCCGACCGGCCTCGGTCAGGCCGATTTCACGGCCCAGCCGGTCGAACAAGCGGACGTTGAGCTGCTGTTCCAGCCCGGCGATACGCTTGCTGATCGCCGGCTGGGTCAGGTGCAAGCGTTCACCGGCGCCGGAGAAACTGCCCGTCTCGGCAATGGCGATAAAGGCGTTGAGGTTGGCGAGGTCCATGGCGATCCTGGTTTGATTCCTGTTGGTTATGCAAAGTATGAAAAATATGAATTTGAGTTATTTAATGTAGCCTCATAACATCAGCCTCACAAGCCAAAGGGTTATTGAGTCGTTCAAGATCCGGGGCATAGAAACAAGCTGATGAGGAACCGTCTGATGGCCGGCAAAACGCTCTACGACAAGCTCTGGGATTCGCATTTGGTCAAGCAGCGCGACGATGGCTCGGCGCTGATCTATATCGACCGTCACATCATCCATGAAGTGACTTCGCCACAGGCGTTCGAAGGGCTGCGCCTGGCCGGACGCAAGCCATGGCGGATCGATGCCAACATCGCGACCCCTGACCACAACGTGCCGACCACCCCGGAACGCAAGGGCGGTATCGAAGCCATTGTCGACCAGGTTTCGCGTTTGCAGGTCCAGACCCTCGATGACAACTGTGACGAATACGGCATCGTTGAATTCAAGATGAACGACGTGCGCCAGGGTATCGTCCACGTCATCGGTCCGGAACAGGGCGCGACCTTGCCGGGCATGACCGTGGTCTGCGGCGACTCCCACACCTCCACCCACGGTGCCTTTGGTGCCCTGGCCCACGGCATCGGCACTTCCGAGGTCGAGCATGTGCTCGCCACCCAGTGCCTGGTGGCCAAGAAAATGAAGAACATGCTGGTGCGCGTCGAGGGCAAGCTGCCGTTCGGCGTGACGGCCAAGGACATCGTCCTGGCGGTGATCGGCAAGATCGGCACTGCCGGCGGTAACGGCCATGCCATCGAGTTCGCCGGCAGCGCGATCCGCGACCTGTCCGTCGAAGGCCGCATGACCATCTGCAACATGTCCATCGAAGCCGGTGCCCGCGTGGGCCTGGTGGCTGCCGATGAAAAGACCGTTGAGTACGTCAAGGGTCGTCCGTTCGCCCCGAAAGGCGCCGAATGGGACTTGGCGGTCGAGGCCTGGAAAGACCTGGTGTCCGACGCCGATGCCAAATTCGATACGGTGGTCGAGCTCGACGCGACCCAGATCAAGCCGCAGGTCAGCTGGGGCACTTCCCCCGAGATGGTCCTGGCGGTGGATCAGAACGTACCGGACCCGGCCAAGGAGATGGACCTGGTCAAGCGTGACTCCATCGTTCGTGCCTTGAAGTACATGGGCTTGAGCGCGAACCAGGCGATTACCGATATTCAGCTCGATCGCGTGTTCATCGGTTCCTGCACCAACTCACGGATCGAAGACCTGCGTGCCGCGGCGGTGATCGCCAAGGGCCGCAAGGTCGCCTCGACCATCAAGCAGGCCATCGTGGTGCCGGGCTCGGGCCTGGTAAAGGCCCAGGCTGAAGCGGAAGGGCTGGATAAGGTGTTCATCGAGGCCGGTTTCGAGTGGCGTGAGCCAGGGTGTTCGATGTGCCTGGCGATGAACCCGGATCGCCTGGAGTCGGGTGAGCACTGCGCCTCCACCTCCAACCGCAACTTCGAAGGCCGTCAGGGCGCCGGTGGGCGCACCCACCTGGTCAGCCCGGCCATGGCCGCGGCGGCTGCCGTCAACGGCCGTTTCGTCGACGTCCGTGAATTGATCTGAAGGAGAGCGCAGCATGAAAGCTTTTACCCAGCACACTGGTCTTGTCGCGCCTCTGGATCGTGCCAACGTCGATACCGACCAGATCATTCCCAAGCAATTCCTGAAGTCCATCAAACGCACAGGCTTCGGTCCGAACCTGTTCGATGAATGGCGTTATCTGGATGTGGGCCAGCCTTACCAGGACAACTCCAAGCGGCCACTGAACAAGGACTTCGTGCTCAACGCCGAGCGTTATCAGGGCGCCAGCGTGCTGCTGGCCCGGGAGAACTTCGGTTGCGGCTCGAGCCGTGAACACGCGCCATGGGCCCTTGAAGAATACGGCTTCCGCAGCATCATCGCGCCAAGCTACGCCGACATCTTCTTCAACAACAGCTTCAAGAACGGTTTGCTGCCGATCATCCTCAGCGACGCCGAAGTGGACGAGCTGTTCCAGCAGGTCGAGGCCAACCCGGGTTATCAACTGCAGATCGACCTTGCAGCCCAGACCGTGACCCGTCCCGACGGCAAGGTGCTGAGCTTTGAGATCGATGCGTTCCGCAAGCATTGCCTGCTCAATGGCCTGGACGACATCGGTTTGACCCTGCAGGACGGTGAGGCGATTGCCGCGTTTGAAGCGAAGCATCGGGCGAGCCAGCCTTGGTTGTTTCGCGAGGTCTGATTTCGCATAAGGCATGACGACGCCATCGCGAGCAGGCTCGCTCCCACATTGGATTTGCGGTGTACCCAAAACCCTGTGGGAGCGAGCCCGCTCGCGAAGAGGCCAGCCCAGGCACTACAACACCCTAAGGACATCCCATGACCAGCACCGCCCACAGTCAGGTTGTACAAAAGCAATTCGGTGAACAGGCCTCGGCCTATCTGAGCAGTGCCGTGCACGCCCAGGGTGCCGAGTTCGCGCTGCTACAGGCTGCCCTGGCTGGGCACGGCAATGCCCGTGTGCTGGATCTGGGGTGCGGCGCCGGTCACGTGAGTTTTCACGTGGCGCCTCTGGCTGGTGAAGTGGTGGCCTATGACCTGTCCCGGCAGATGCTCGATGTCGTCGCTGCGGCGGCCGCGGAGCGTGGGCTGGGCAACATCACCACCGTGTGCGGTGCCGCCGAGCGCCTGCCATTCGCCGACGCTGAGTTCGAGTTCGTGTTCAGTCGCTATTCGGCGCATCATTGGGGCGACCTGGGCGTGGCGTTGCGGGAAGTGCGCCGGGTGCTCAAGCCGGGCGGCGTAGCGGCGTTCATTGATGTACTGTCGCCGGGCATGCCGTTGCTGGATACCTACCTGCAAAGCGTCGAGGTGCTGCGCGATACCAGTCATGTGCGCGATTATTCGGCGGCCGAGTGGTCACGCCAGGTCAGCGAAGCGGGGTTGCAGGTGAGCAGCACCTCTCGCCAGCGCCTGCGCCTGGAATACCGCTCCTGGGTCGAGCGCATGCGCACGCCCGAGGTGATGCGCGCGGCGATACTCGAGCTGCAGCGCTCGATGGGCGACGAAGTGCGTGAATATTTCGAGATTGAAGCCGATGGTTCTTTCAGTACGGATGTACTGGTGCTGTGGGCTGAGCGATAGGATTTTTCCTGGTCTGCCCGGAAGTAGAAAACCTGGCGCGCCGGTACAACAAACGAGGAAAGCATGAGCAAGCAGATTCTGATTCTCCCAGGCGACGGCATTGGCCCGGAAATCATGGCCGAAGCGGTCAAGGTCCTGGAATTGGCTAACGACAAGTACGGCCTGGGCTTCGAACTCAGCCACGACGTGATCGGCGGCGCGGCCATCGACAAGCACGGCGTGCCCCTGGCCGATGAGACCCTGGACCGTGCCCGTGCGGCCGATGCCGTGCTGTTGGGGGCCGTGGGTGGCCCGAAATGGGACAAAATCGAGCGCGACATCCGCCCCGAGCGCGGTCTGCTGAAGATTCGCGCGCAACTGGGCCTGTTCGGCAACCTGCGTCCGGCGATCCTCTACCCGCAACTGGCCGACGCTTCGAGTCTGAAGCCGGAAATCGTTTCGGGCCTGGACATCCTCATCGTCCGTGAACTGACCGGCGGTATCTACTTCGGTGCCCCGCGTGGTACTCGCGAGCTGGATAATGGCGAGCGTCAGGCCTACGACACCCTGCCGTACAGCGAGAGCGAAATCCGTCGTATCGCCCGGGTCGGCTTCGACATGGCCCGCGTGCGTGGCAAGAAGCTCTGCTCGGTGGATAAGGCCAATGTGCTGGCATCCAGCCAACTGTGGCGCGAAGTGGTCGAACAGGTGGCCAAGGATTACCCGGATGTCGAGCTGAGCCACATGTACGTCGACAACGCCGCCATGCAACTGGTGCGCGCGCCGAAGCAGTTCGACGTGATCGTCACTGACAACATGTTCGGCGACATCCTGTCCGACGAGGCGTCGATGCTCACCGGCTCCATCGGCATGCTGCCGTCGGCCTCCCTGGATGCCAACAACAAAGGCATGTACGAGCCGTGCCACGGTTCGGCGCCGGACATTGCCGGGCAGGGCATTGCCAACCCGTTGGCGACCATCCTGTCGGTGTCGATGATGCTGCGCTACAGCTTCAACCTCACTGATGCCGCCGACGCCATTGAAAAGGCCGTCAGTGTGGTGTTGGACCAGGGTTTGCGCACCGGCGACATCTGGTCGGCCGGTTGTACCAAAGTCGGTACGCAGCAAATGGGCGACGCGGTAGTCGCCGCGCTGCGGAATCTGTAATCTCTCCGGTCCACCGCTTCGACGGTGGCCCACTTTTGTATAGGTGCAGTTGCGATGAAACGTGTAGGTCTGATCGGTTGGCGGGGCATGGTCGGTTCCGTGCTCATGCAGCGAATGCTGGAAGAGCAGGATTTCGATCTCATCGAGCCGGTGTTCTTCACCACTTCCAATGTCGGTGGCCAAGGCCCATCCGTGGGCAAGGACACCGGTGCGCTCAAGGATGCCTACAGCATTGAAGAGCTCAAGACTCTCGATGTGATCCTGACATGCCAGGGTGGCGACTACACCAGCGAAGTCTTCCCGAAACTGCGCGAAGCCGGCTGGCAGGGCTACTGGATCGACGCCGCTTCGAGCCTGCGTATGCAGGACGACGCGGTAATCATCCTCGACCCGGTCAACCGCAAGGTCATCGACCAGCAACTGGACGCCGGCACCAAGAACTACATCGGTGGCAACTGCACCGTCAGCCTGATGCTGATGGGCCTGGGCGGTCTGTTCGAAGCCGGTCTGGTGGAGTGGATGAGCGCCATGACCTATCAGGCGGCATCCGGTGCCGGCGCGCAGAACATGCGTGAGCTGATCAAGCAGATGGGCGCGACCCACGCCGCCGTCGCCGATGACCTGGCCAACCCGGCCAGCGCCATCCTGGACATCGACCGCAAGGTCGCCGAAGCGATGCGCAGCGATGCCTACCCGACCGAAAACTTCGGTGTGCCGCTGGCTGGCAGCCTGATCCCGTGGATCGACAAGGAACTGCCTAACGGCCAGAGCCGCGAAGAGTGGAAGGCCCAGGCCGAAACTAACAAGATCCTCGGTCGCTTCAAGAGCCCGATCCCGGTGGACGGCATCTGCGTGCGCATCGGCGCCATGCGTTGCCACAGTCAGGCGTTGACCATCAAACTGAACAAGGACGTGCCGATCGCCGATATCGAAGGGCTGATCAGCCAGCACAACCCTTGGGTCAAGCTGGTGCCGAACAACCGTGAAACCAGCATGCAGGAGCTGAGCCCGACCAAGGTCACCGGCACCCTGAACGTGCCGGTGGGACGCCTGCGCAAGCTGAACATGGGCTCGCAATTCGTCGGTGCCTTCACCGTCGGCGACCAACTGCTGTGGGGCGCGGCCGAACCGCTGCGTCGCATGCTGCGGATCCTGCTCGAGCGTTGATCGTTGCTGCTGTGAAAGAACCCGCGCCTTGTGAGAGGTGCGGGTTTTTTTATGGGTAATGTGTGTCTGGGGAGATCGCCATCGCGAGCAAGCTATGCTCCCACAATGAAACTCTCACAGTGGGTCTTCAATGAGCACCGGGCTTGTGGGAGCAAGGCTTGCCCGCGATTTGGTTGGTGCAATCAGCGCAAGAACTCCCCACCAATTGCCTGCATACCAACCACCCGGTAAAGTGCCGCTCCCCACGCATTACCCGAGGTAGACCCCATGAGCCAGTCCTTTGATATTGCCGTGATCGGCGCCACCGGTACTGTCGGCGAAACCCTCGTCCAGATTCTCGAAGAGCGGGATTTCCCCGTCGGCAACCTGCACCTGCTGGCCAGCAGTGAATCGGCAGGCAGTTCGGTGATGTTCCGCAACAAAAACGTGCGGGTGCGAGAAGTCGACGAGTTCGATTTCGGCAAAGTGCAACTGGTGTTCTTCGCTGCCGGTCCGGCGGTGACCCTGAGCTTCGCCCCGCGTGCTACCGCCGCCGGTTGTGCGCTCATCGACCTGTCCGGTGCCCTGCCGCCGGACCAGGCGCCGCAGATCGTGCCGGAGGCCAATGCCCAGGTGCTGGCGGGCCTCGGCAAGCCGTTCCAGGTGAGCAGTCCGAGTGCATCGGCCACCGCATTGGCCGTGGCGCTGGCCCCGTTGCGTGAGTGCCTGGATGTGCAGCGCATCAGCCTGACCGCCAGCCTCGCCGTGTCCGCCCAGGGGCGTGTCGCCGTGAGCGAGTTGGCGCGCCAGACCGCCGAGCTGCTCAACGCCCGTCCACTGGAGCCGACTTTCTTCGACCGCCAGATGGCGTTCAACCTGCTGGCTCAGGTCGGCACCCCGGATGAGCAGGGCCATACGCAGCTGGAAAAGCGCCTGGTACGCGAGTTGCGCCAGGTGCTGGATCAACCTTTGTTAAAGATTTCCGTTACTTGCATTCAAGCCCCGGTGTTTTTCGGCGATAGCTTTAGCGTGACCGTGCAGTCCGCGAACGCCGTCGACCTGGATCAGGTCAATGCAGCCCTGGAAGCGGCTCCCGGCATCGAGTTGGTGGAGGCGGGTGACTACCCGACACCGGTCGGTGATGCGGTGGGGCAGGATGTGGTGTATGTGGGGCGCGTGCGCAGTGGTATCGACGACCCGACGGAACTGAATATGTGGCTGACAACGGATAACGTGCGCAAGGGCGCGGCGCTCAATGCAGTGCAGGTGGCGGAGTTGTTGATAAAAGACCTGCTGTAAAAGATACTTGGCAACAATTTGTCGAATGATTCTAGCCGGGCGCTATGCTTGGTCTGGACGCTGAAGGCGAAAATCTCCCGCTGGGGACGTTCCCGGGCATGAGTAGAAACGATCGTGTGCCCCGTCGCTTCGGGGCTCTGCGAGATGCCTTGCGGCAGCGACATCAATACCTTCTCGCTGGCCGAGGAATGTTCAAACAAAGGAAGAGGCTATGGTTCAAGTTCGCAAACTGGTGTTAGCAATAGCGGCCGCCTCGGCGCTGTCCTCCGGTATGGCGCAAGCGCTCGGGCTCGGGGAACTGACCCTGAAGTCGACGCCGAACCAGCCTCTGGTCGCCGAGATCGAGCTGCTCGATGTCCAGCAACTGACCGCCGCCGAAGTTGTACCGAGCCTGGCCTCGCCCGAGGATTTCGCCAAGGCCGGCGTCGACCGCCAGGCGTTTCTGAATGACCTGACCTTCACCCCGGTGATCAATGCCAATGGCAAGAGCGTCCTGCGGGTGACCTCCAGCCGGCCACTGTCCGCGCCGCTGGTCAAGTTCCTCGTGCAGGTGATGTGGCCCAATGGCCGCTTGCTGCGTGACTACAGTGTACTGGTCGACCCGTCCAAGTTCTCGCCCCAGGCAGCCGAGGCTGCCCGACCGAAACCACCCCAGGTGGTGTCGACGCCGGTTACTGGCGCTACCAAGCCTTCCCAGTACACCACCACGCCGCGCGATACCCTCTGGGAAATCGCCGCCAAGGCCCGCAACGGCGGGTCCGTCCAGCAAACCATGCTAGCGATCCAGGCGCTGAACCCGCACGCTTTCATCAACGGCAATATCAACCTGCTCAAGACCGGCCAAGTCCTGCGCCTGCCGGACCCGGTTCAAAGCACTGCGTTGCCGCAACCCCAGGCCATTGCCGAAGTGGCTGCGCAGAACGCCGCCTGGCGGCAGGGGCGCCAAGGGCGTGCGACCGCGACACGTGGCGGCCAGCAGCTGGACGCGACCAAGCGTGGCCAGGGCGAAGCCGCACCGGCACAGACTGCCGGTCGCGATAACCTGAGCCTGGTGACGGCGGAGTCGGCGAAGGCAGGCAAGGGCAAAGGAAAGGGGGCGGCCGGCGATGCCCAGGCCCTGAGCAACAAGCTCGCGATCACCCAGGAAAGCCTCGACTCGGCTCGTCGTGACAATGAAGAGCTGAAAAGCCGCATGGCGGATCTGCAGAGCCAGTTGGACAAGCTGCAGCGCCTGATCGAACTGAAGAATAATCAGCTGGCGAAGATGCAGGCCGAAGGTGCCGCAGTTCCGCCAGCCAACGAAGCACCGCCGGCGATGTCGGCGCAGTTGACGCCCGCGCCATCGGCACAGGTCCCGGCGCCTGCCGCTGCACCGCAAGCTGCGCCTGAAGCGACACCCGAGGCGGCACCTGCAGCTGCTCCGGCGGAGCCCTCGCCGGTATCCAGCGAGCAGAAGTACAGCGACCTGCTGACCAACCCGATCCTGCTCGGCTTGGTCGGCGGTGGTGTATTGGTCCTGCTGTTGCTGCTGTTGTTGCTCGCCCGCCGCCGCAAGGCCCAGCAGGAAGCCGAGAAGCACCTGCGCATGGCCCGAGCCCTCGAGGAGGAGGCCGACTTCTCCCCGGAGCTCGATCTGCCCCCGAGCAGCTTCGAGGGCATTGAAGTACCAGCGCCAAGCGTAAAGCTTGATCCTAAGCCAGCCCCTGCGCCGGCCCCCAAGCCCGCTCCCCAGCCGGCTCCTGTGGTCGCGCCGGTAGTGGTCTCGCCGCCGATCGCCGCGCCATTGGTCGCCCCGGCTGCCGATCGCTTCGACGACGTCCTGGGCCAGGCCCAGGCCCACATCGATCGGGGTCGCTTGAACCAGGCGGCCGATCAGCTCGAGCAGGGCATCAAGGCCGAGCCACAACGCAGCGACCTGCGTCTGAAGTTGATGGAAGTCTACGGCCTGCAAGGCGACCGCGACGCGTTTGTCGCCCAGGAACGCCAACTGGTGGCCAATGGTGAGAACTTCGCCCAGGTCGAACAACTCAAGAGTCGCTTCCCGGCCATGGTGGTTGCCACCAGCGCCACCCTGGCTGCGGCGGCGGTGGCTGCCGAGCTGGACGCCCAGTACGTCAAGGAGCTGCTGGAAGAAACGCCGGCAACCAATGAAGAACTGGACAGTGCCTTCGATCTGAGCCTGGATGACCTGGAGAACACACCGACGGCGCCGGCCCCTGAGCCGGTACCGGAGCTGGATGCTTTTCCGATGGACGATGATCTGAGCTTCGAATCGGTGCTCAAGCAGCAGACCGAAGCCAACGAAAGCCTGGACGATCTGTCGGAGTTCGATCTGGACCTGGGTGCCGATGCGCCGGCTCCAGCCCTGGACGATGAAGATTTCCTACTGGACCTGAGCGACGATCTCAAGGGGCTGGAAGAGCCTGCAGCCGACGCGCCGGCCTTGCTCGACACCCCGGCTGACGATCTCGAGCTGCCGGCGGATTTCGATCTGTCCCTGGCTGACGAGATGGACGCACCGAAGGATCCCTTCGAGTCCGAGCTGGACGATGTCAACGCCGAGCTGGATCGACTTTCCGACAGTCTTGGCCAGCCATCCTTTACGGCCGAAGACGCCCTGACCAGTGCCGAGGACGAGCCGGACTTCGACTTCCTCAGCGGCACCGATGAAGTGGCGACCAAGCTCGACCTGGCCCAGGCCTACATCGATATGGGCGACCACGACGGTGCCCGGGACATCCTCGGTGAAGTCCTCAGCGAAGGCGATGCCACCCAGAAGAGCGAAGCGCAGGAGATGCTCGCGCGCCTGGCGTGAGATTTCGGATGTAAGCGCAATCCTGTGGGAGCGGGCTTGCTCGCGAAGGCGGTGTGTCAGGCAGCATCAATGTTGGCTGGGCTACCGTTTCGCGAGCAAGCCCGCTCCCACAATGCTCTGTGCGCGCTGCGGATCCCGTGTGGGAGCGAGCCTGCTCGCGATGAGTCCGGCACATCCGGCAGCGGATCAACAGTTACACTGGCATCCCACTCCACCGGCCTTATAATGCCCGCCTTTGCGTACCTCAGCAGGCTGTAATTCCTTGGCAAACATAGACAATCCGGCTGCCGAAATGGCGGCTGACGGCTTTTTCCGGATCGCCTTGGGCGTTGAATACAAAGGCTCGCGTTATCGCGGCTGGCAGCGCCAGGCCTCCGGCGTTGCGACCGTGCAGGAAACCCTTGAAAGCGCGCTGTCCAAAGTCGCTGATTCCCCTGTATCGCTGCACTGCGCCGGGCGCACCGATGCCGGCGTGCATGCCTGCGGCCAGGTGGTGCATTTCGACACCCAGGTCGAGCGATCGATGAAAGCCTGGGTCATGGGGGCCAACATCAACCTGCCCCATGACGTCAGCGTCAGTTGGGCCAAAGTGATGCCGGCGCATTTCCATGCACGCTTCAAGGCCATTGCCCGGCGCTATCGCTACGTGATCTACAACGACCAGATCCGTCCGGCGCACTTGAACGAAGAAATCACCTGGAACCACCGTCCGCTGGATGTCGAGCGCATGGCTGAAGCCGCGCAGTACCTGGTCGGGGTTCACGATTTCAGCGCCTTTCGTGCCGGCCAGTGCCAGGCCAAGTCGCCGATCAAGGAACTGCATCATTTACGCGTGACCCGTCACGGCAAGATGATCGTGCTCGACATCCGCGCCAGTGCATTCCTGCACCACATGGTGCGCAACATCGCCGGCGTGCTGATGACCATCGGTGCCGGTGAGCGGCCGGTGGAATGGATCAAGGAAGTGCTCGACAGCCGCATCCGCCGTTCCGGCGGCGTGACGGCGCACCCGTTTGGCTTGTACCTGGTGCAGGTCGAATATCGCGACGAGTTCGAGCTACCGGAGCGTTACATCGGGCCACATTTCCTCACCGGCTTCTCGGAACTCGACGGCTGACGCCCTCCGCTGCATTTGCTACCATCCGGGACTTTCACGGATTTAGCTGGGGTTTTGACAACATGTCGGTCGTTCGCAGCAAGATTTGCGGGATCACCCGCGTCGAGGACGCGCTGGCAGCTGTCGAGGCCGGAGCCGATGCCATCGGGCTGGTGTTCTATGCCAGGAGCCCGCGGGCGGTGAGCGTGCAGCAGGCGAGGGCGATCATCCAGGCCTTGCCGCCGTTCGTGACTGCGGTCGGTCTGTTCGTCAACGCCAGCCGTTGCGAGCTGGGCGAGTTACTCGATGCGGTGCCGCTGGGCCTGTTGCAGTTTCATGGCGACGAAACGCCAGCCGATTGCGAGGGCTGGCACCGCCCCTACGTCAAAGCGTTGCGGGTCAAGGCGGGGGATGACATCGCGGCTGCTTGCGAGACATTTGCCAGTGCCAGCGGCATTTTGCTGGACACATACGTGGAGGGCGTTCCTGGCGGTACCGGTGAAGCATTCGACTGGTCGTTGGTACCCCATGGCCTGAGCAAGCCGATCATCCTCGCCGGTGGCCTGACGGCTGACAATGTGGCCGAAGCGATTCGCCAGGTCCGTCCTTACGCGGTGGACGTGAGCGGTGGGGTTGAGCAGGGCAAGGGTATCAAGGATCCGGCGAAGATCCGGGCATTCATGGCCGCTGTGCGCAGCAGCCAGTTGCCAATGTGACGGCTGGCAGACTGCCGCCGTCCATACCTGCACTGTATACAGCAGGCAGGCGCCGCCTCCGGGCGGGCCGTATAGCGTAGCGGCAACCGCGGTGCAGCGGTTGCAGGAATGGTTGAGGGAGGTTGGGCTGCACGCAGGTCATGTTTCGCGCTGACCGTGGTGGCTTTTCGGCCCTCGCCGCACAATGAATTTAGCTCAAGGGCATACGCGGGGCCGCGAACCAGAGCGTTCGGGCCGCCGGTACTGGAGAAAGAAAGCATGAGCAACTGGTTGGTAGACAAACTGATCCCTTCGATCATGCGTTCCGAGGTGAAGAAAAGCTCGGTGCCTGAAGGTCTGTGGCACAAATGTCCATCCTGCGAAGCGGTGCTGTACCGCCCGGAGCTGGAAAAGACCCTGGACGTTTGCCCCAAGTGCAATCATCACATGCGCATCGGCGCGCGTGCCCGTATCGATATTTTCCTGGATGCTGAAGGCCGTGTTGAGCTGGGTGCGGACCTGGAGCCCGTGGATCGCCTGAAATTCCGTGATGGCAAGAAGTACAAGGATCGCCTGACTGCGGCCCAGAAGCAGACCGGCGAAAAAGACGCCCTGGTGTCCATGAGTGGCACCCTGCTGGGCATGCCAGTGGTGGTTTCGGCCTTCGAGTTCTCCTTCATGGGCGGGTCCATGGGTGCCATCGTCGGTGAGCGTTTCGTTCGCGCCGCCAACTATGCCCTGGAAAACCGTTGCCCAATGATCTGCTTCGCTGCTTCCGGCGGCGCGCGGATGCAGGAAGCGCTGATCTCGCTGATGCAGATGGCCAAGACCTCTGCCGTCCTGGCGCGTCTGCGCGAAGAGGGCCTTCCATTTATCTCGGTGCTGACCGATCCGGTCTACGGCGGCGTTTCCGCCAGCCTGGCAATGCTGGGCGACGTGATCGTCGGCGAGCCCAAAGCCCTGATCGGCTTCGCCGGCCCGCGGGTCATCGAGCAAACCGTGCGCGAAAAATTGCCGGAAGGCTTCCAGCGCAGTGAGTTCCTTCTGGAACACGGTGCCATCGACATGATCATCCATCGCCAGGAGCTGCGTCCGCGCCTGGGTAACCTGTTGGCTCAACTGATGGGCCTGCCGACGCCTCAGTACGTCGCCGCACCCATCGAGCCGATGGTGGTTCCGCCGGTGCCTGCCGGGCTATGACCGAACGCACCCTGGGCGACTGGCTGGCCTATCTCGAGCAATTGCATCCATCGGCCATCGACATGGGGCTGGAGCGCTCGCAAGCGGTCATGTCCCGCATGGGGCTGGGCAAGCCGGCACCCCGGGTCATCACCGTCACCGGCACCAACGGAAAGGGCTCGACCTGTGCCTTCGTGGCCTCGCTGCTGCGGGCCCAGGGGCTGAGCGTCGGGGTCTACAGTTCGCCGCACCTTCTGCGTTACAACGAGCGGGTACAGGTCAACGGCGTCGAAGCCGCCGATGCCGAGCTGTGCGAGGCCTTCGCCGCGGTGGACGCCGGGCGGGGCGAGGTCTCCCTCACGTACTTCGAGATGGGCACCCTGGCGGCCTTCTGGCTGTTCTCCCGTGCCGGTCTCGACGCCGTTGTGCTGGAAGTCGGCCTGGGTGGGCGACTGGACACGGTCAACCTGGTGGACGCGGACATTGCATTGGTCACCAGTATCGGCGTGGACCATGCCGATTACCTGGGCGATACCCGCGAATCCGTGGCCTTCGAGAAGGCCGGTATCTTTCGTCAGGGCGCGCCTGCGCTCTGCGGTGATCTCAATCCTCCGCAACCGCTGTTGGACAAGGCCCGTGAACTGGCCTGTCCGTTCTTCCTGCGGGGGCGGGATTTCGATCTGGCCATGACCGAGCAGCATTGGCAATGGCGCGGCAGCGATCTGCAGGGAAATCCGGTGGAGTTGCACGACCTGCCGCTGCTGGATCTGCCGATGGAGAACGCCGCGCTGGCGCTTCAGGCCTACCTGCTGCTGGGTTTGCCATGGGACGCCGGGCAGATCGTCGAAGCGTTGCAGACGACCCGCATCGTCGGTCGTCTTGATCGGCGCCAGTTCCAGTGGCAGGGCAAGCGTTTGAACCTGTTGCTGGATGTCGGCCATAACCCTCATGCGGCCCAATACCTGGCTGAGCGCCTGGCGCGGCGGCCGGTGGTTGGGCGGCGCCTGGCGGTGTTCGGGTTGCTGTCCGACAAGGATCTGGATGGCGTGGTCGAGGCGTTGGATGCTAGTGTCCAGCACTGGGCGGTAACGCCCCTGGATTCGCCGCGCTCACGTTCCGCCGCCGAATTGCAGGCGGCCTTGCAGCGTCGTGGTGCTTCGGTGGATGCTTACGACAGTGTGGCTGCCGCGTTGGAAGGGCAGTGCGCCGTGGCAACGGCCGATGACGAAATCCTGTTGTTCGGATCATTTTTTTGCGTCGCCGAGGCCTTGCAGTGGCTGGGCCGGCGCTCCACGGAGGAAGCTGCAGATGGCATTGCTCGATAAGGCATACAAGCAGCGCATGGTGGGGGCCCTGGTATTGGTGGCCCTGGCGGTGATTTTCCTGCCGATGCTGTTTTCCCGTCAGGACGAGCAGCGCCAGGTCACGGTCGATGCACCCGTCGCGCCCCAGGCACCATCGCTTCCGCCTGTGCAGGTCGAGCCGGTAACGGTGCCCGACCCTCAGGCGCTGCCCCAGGAGCCTGTCCCGAGCGACGAGGAGCTGGCTGAGCAAGCGGCCGCGCCGTCTGCCCCCATCCCCGCAGCACCGGCTGTTTCGAACAAGCCTGTTGTCGCTCCGGCCCCTGCGCCCGCTCCGGCGGCCCCGGCGGTCAAGCCCGCGCCGACTCAACCGATCACTGCTGCGCCGACCAGGCCGGACACCAGCCAGAGTCGCGTGGACGCTAACGGTTTGTCGGTCAGTTGGTCCGTGCAACTGGCCAGTCTGAGCAGTCGCGAAAGCGCGGAAAATCTGCAGAAATCCCTGCGTAGCCAGGGCTACAATGCCTACATCCGCTCCGCCGATGGCAAGAACCGGGTGTTTGTTGGTCCGCTGATCGAGCGTGCCGAAGCCGACCGTCTGCGCGACCTGCTCGGCCGGCAGCAGAATCTCAAGGGTTTTGTGGTGCGTTTTCAGCCGGAGCGCGGCTAAGCGCCTGATTTCACTCCCACTGACAATCGCAGCTTACCGACAGCCCTGGGCTCTGCTAAAATGCGCCGCCTTATCCGTCTGCAGGCTGCACCGTGCCATTTACCTGGGTTGACTGGGCGATCGTTGCGATCATCGCCATCTCCGCATTGATCAGTCTGAGCCGAGGCTTCGTCAAGGAAGCCCTCTCGCTGCTGACCTGGATCATCGCGGGAATCGTCGCCTGGATGTTTGGTGGCTCGCTGTCCCAGTACCTCGCCGGATACATCGAAACGCCGTCGGCCCGCGTGATCGCGGGTTGTGCCATCTTGTTTGTCGCCACCTTGCTGGTTGGCGCAATGATCAACTATCTGATCGGCGAACTGATTCGCGTCACCGGGCTTTCCGGGACGGACCGGTTCCTGGGCATGGCCTTTGGCGCTGCGCGTGGTGCGTTGCTGGTGGTCGTGGCCGTCGGGCTGCTGAGCCTGGGGCCGGTACAACAGGATTCGTGGTGGCAGGAGTCCCGGCTCGTGCCACAATTTCTATTGGTCGCAGACTGGTCAAAAAACCTGATCCTGGGTTGGAGCAGTCAGTGGCTTGCCAGCGGTATCAGCGTACCCGCTGAAATACCGTTCAAGGAACACCTCTTGCCGACGGCCAAAACGCCGCAGTGAGAGTTGTTCAGTTCAGATCCATTAAGTAGGGGTTGCGTCGCATGTGTGGCATCGTCGGTATCGTCGGTAAGTCGAACGTCAATCAGGCGCTGTATGACGCGCTAACCGTGCTCCAGCACCGCGGCCAGGACGCTGCCGGTATCGTGACCAGCCATGACGGCCGGTTATTCCTGCGCAAGGACAACGGTCTGGTGCGTGACGTGTTCCACCAGCGTCACATGCAGCGCCTGGTTGGCCACATGGGTATCGGCCATGTGCGCTACCCGACAGCGGGCAGTTCGACCTCGGCCGAAGCCCAGCCGTTCTACGTCAACTCGCCGTACGGCATCACCCTGGCGCACAACGGCAATCTGACCAACGTCGAGCAGTTGGCCAAGGAGATCTACGAGTCTGACCTGCGCCACGTCAACACCAATTCCGACTCGGAAGTGATGCTCAACGTGTTCGCCCACGAGCTGGCCCAGCGTGGCAAGCTGCAGCCGACCGAGGAGGACGTGTTCGCCGCCGTGACCGAGGTGCATAACCGCTGCGTCGGTGGCTACTCGGTGGTGGCGATGGTTACCGGCTATGGTATCGTCGGTTTCCGCGACCCCCACGGCATTCGTCCTATCGTCTTCGGCCAGCGTCACACCGACGAAGGCGTCGAGTACATGATCGCCTCCGAGAGCGTCTCCCTGGACGTGCTGGGTTTTACCCTGATTCGCGACCTGGCCCCGGGCGAAGCGGTCTACATCACTGAAGACGGCAAGTTGTTCACGCGCCAGTGCGCGACCAACCCGAGCCTCACGCCGTGCATCTTCGAACACGTCTACCTGGCGCGTCCGGACTCGATCATCGACGGCATCTCGGTCTACAAGGCCCGTCTGCGCATGGGCGAGAAACTGGCCGAGAAGATCCTGCGCGAGCGTCCGGACCATGACATCGACGTGGTCATCCCTATTCCGGACACCAGCCGCACCGCGGCCCTGGAGCTGGCGAACCACCTGGGCGTCAAGTTCCGCGAAGGCTTCGTGAAGAACCGCTACATCGGCCGGACCTTCATCATGCCGGGCCAGGCTGCACGGAAAAAGTCCGTGCGCCAGAAGCTCAATGCCATCGAGCTGGAGTTCCGCGGCAAGAACGTGATGCTGGTGGACGACTCCATCGTACGTGGCACGACCTGCAAGCAGATCATCCAGATGGCCCGCGAAGCCGGCGCCAAGAACGTGTACTTCTGCTCGGCGGCCCCGGCCGTGCGCTACCCGAACGTCTACGGCATCGACATGCCGAGTGCCCATGAGCTGATCGCTCATAACCGCACGACCCAGGAGGTCGCCGACCTGATCGGTGCCGACTGGCTGATCTACCAGGACCTGCCGGACTTGATCGAAGCCGTGGGCGGCGGCAAGATCAAGATCGAACAGTTCGACTGCGCGGTGTTCGACGGCAAGTACGTTACCGGCGACGTCGACGAGGCCTACCTGAACAAGATCGAAAGCGCTCGCAACGATGCGTCCAAGGCCAAGACCCAGGCGGTCAGCGCGATCATCGATCTGTACAACAACTAAAGTGACAAACCGGCCCTGAGGGGCCGGTTTGCGTTTGACCGATTGCAGGAGTGACAGCATGAGTCAGGATTGGGATGCCGGTCGGCTGGACAGCGACCTTGAAGGCGTAGCGTTCGACACCCTGGCGGTTCGCGCCGGTCAGCACCGCACGCCGGAAGCCGAACACGGCGATCCGATGTTCTTCACCTCCAGCTACGTGTTCCGTACCGCGGCCGACGCGGCGGCGCGGTTCGCCGGTGAAGTGCCGGGTAATGTCTACTCGCGCTACACCAACCCCACCGTACGTGCTTTCGAAGAACGTATTGCCGCGCTGGAAGGTGCCGAGCAGGCGGTTGCCACCGCCACCGGCATGGCGGCGATCATGGCCGTGGTGATGAGCCTGTGCAGTGCCGGTGACCATGTGCTGGTATCGCGCAGCGTTTTCGGCTCGACCATCAGCCTGTTCGAAAAGTACTTCAAGCGCTTCGGCGTGGAAGTCGATTACGTGCCCCTGGCGGATTTGTCCGCCTGGGATGCGGCGATCAAGGCCAATACCAAATTGCTGTTTGTCGAGTCACCGTCCAACCCGTTGGCCGAACTGGTGGACATTGCCGCGTTGGCGCAAATCGCCCACGCCAAGGGCGCCATGCTGGTGGTCGACAACTGTTTCTGCACCCCGGCGCTGCAACAACCGTTGAAGCTGGGCGCAGACGTGGTGGTACATTCGGCTACCAAGTTCATCGACGGCCAGGGTCGTTGCATGGGTGGCGTGGTAGCCGGTCGCATTGAGCAGATGAAAGAAGTGGTGGGCTTTTTGCGCACCGCCGGTCCGACCCTCAGCCCGTTCAACGCCTGGGTCTTCCTCAAGGGCCTGGAAACCCTGGGTCTGCGCATGAAAGCCCATTGTGCCAACGCCCAGGCCTTGGCCGAATGGCTGGAGCAGCAGGATGGCATCGAGAAGGTGCATTACGCCGGCCTCAAGAGCCATCCGCAACACGACCTGGCCCTGCGTCAGCAGCGCGGTTTCGGTGCCGTGGTGAGTTTCGAGGTCAAGGGGGGCAAGGAGGGCGCCTGGCGCTTCATCGACGCCACTCGGCTGGTGTCCATCACCGCCAACCTGGGCGATAGCAAGACCACCATCACCCATCCGAGCACCACCTCCCACGGCCGTCTGTCGCCCCAGGAACGTGAAGCAGCCGGGATCCGCGACAGCCTGATCCGCGTCGCGGTGGGCCTGGAAGACGTAGCCGACCTGCAAGCTGACCTGGCGCGTGGGTTGGCGGCCTTGTGATCGAGCTGGCAACGCCGCCGAGCGGCACCCATGGCCGGGTTGCACTGGTGACGGGCGCCGCCCGGGGCATTGGCCTGGGCATCGCCGCCTGGTTGATCTGTGAAGGCTGGCAAGTGGTGCTGACCGACCTGGATCGTGAGCGCGGTTACAAGGTTGCCAAGGCGTTGGGCGATAACGCCTGGTTCATCGCCATGGACGTGGCAGACGAAGCCCAGGTCGCCACCGGTATTGCCGAGGTACTGGGCCAGTTCGGCCGGCTCGACGCGCTGGTGTGCAACGCGGCCATTGCCGACCCGCACAACATCACCCTTGAAAGCCTGGACCTGGCCCACTGGAATCGGGTCCTGGCGGTGAACCTCGGTGGGCCTATGCTGCTGGCCAAGCACAGTGCGCCTTATCTGCGTGCCCATAACGGCGCCATCGTCAACCTGGCCTCGACCCGCGCCGCGCAGTCGGAACCCGACACCGAAGCCTATGCGGCAAGCAAGGGTGGCCTGTTGGCCCTGACCCATGCCTTGGCGATCAGCCTCGGACCAGAGATTCGGGTCAATGCCGTCAGCCCTGGCTGGATCGACGCACGGGACCCGTCCCTGCGCCGTTCAGAACCACTGACCGACGCCGATCACGCCCAGCATCCTGCGGGTAGGGTAGGCACGGTAGAGGATGTGGCGGCGATGGTGGCGTGGCTGTTGTCGCGCAATGCCGGTTTCGTCACGGGCCAGGAGTTCGTGGTGGACGGCGGCATGACCAAGAAAATGATTTACGAGTGAGAAGCGGCGAAGCTCTCCATTCGAAACTGTTTTGAAAAAACTTCAACCCTGCTATTGACTTAGCTTCGGCACCTGCGTAAATTTCGCGGCCTCAGCGAAGCAAAGGGTGATTAGCTCAGCCGGGAGAGCGTCTGCCTTACAAGCAGAATGTCGGCGGTTCGATCCCGTCATCACCCACCATGTTCCATGAGAGTCTTGCGAAAGCAGGACGGAAGCTGTCAAAAGCCTCCACCGACGCGCAGCGGTAGTTCAGTCGGTTAGAATACCGGCCTGTCACGCCGGGGGTCGCGGGTTCGAGTCCCGTCCGCTGCGCCATATTTTCCGAGTCAGGTTCGCCTGGTTCGAGATCAAGCCAAAGGGTTTGATCAGACGAGTCAAATGGACGCAAGTCCACAGCGATACGCAGCGGTAGTTCAGTCGGTTAGAATACCGGCCTGTCACGCCGGGGGTCGCGGGTTCGAGTCCCGTCCGCTGCGCCATATCTGCTTCGAGGCCCACTGAACGCCTTGGAGCCAGGAAGAAAGCCGAAACGCCTCTTCTGATCGATAGCAAAGACCCTGGTCGAAAGATCGGGGTTTTTTGTTTCTGCAATTCACGTCAGGCCTGCGACTATTCCAGTTTCTGAAAGAGTGGATTGTAGTTTGTGCGGATTCCGTCGCAGGTACATCGGGAGGAATATGAGCGCTCACGCTCACCTCCGCAGGGGGTGAAAGAACCCTGACCGTAGCCGCTGGCGCGCAATTTTCGCCGCGTGCGCGAGGTGACCTCGAATGGATAAAGTCTCAACTGCACAACCTTCCCCCTGGCATGAGGGCGAGTTGACCTTGCAGCGCGCAGTCGGTGCGGTCGACATGATGGTGAGTGTCGGCCAGCGGCAACTGGCCCGGTCGTGGATGCCGGACCAGCATCGCGAATTCTATGCCCAGCTACCCTTCGTGGTGTTGGGAGCTGTGGATCGGCAAGGTGATGTATGGGCGACGATTCGCACGGGACAACCTGGCTTCATGCATTCTCCCACGCCGGAACGCCTGCACATCAGCCTCCCGCCGCAGCCCGACGACCCCGCCCAGGACGGCATGCAGCAGGGCGATGCCATTGGCATGCTCGGCATCGAGTTGCATACCCGTCGACGCAACCGCATGAATGGCAACGTACTGCGTCCATCGGATGAGGGTATTGAAATCGCCGTGACCCAGGCCTACGGCAACTGCCCGCGCTACATCAATCTGCGCCAATATGCCTTCGTCGACGAGACAGCGGGCGCTGTGCTTGAGTTGACCAGCGCAGACCCACAAGTGCGTCGCATGGTCACTTTGGCCGACTCGTTCTACGTCGCGACCTACGTCGTGCGCGACGGCCAGAACCAGGTTGATGCCTCACATCGCGGCGGCAAACCCGGTTTTGTGCGAGTGGAGGAAGACGGGACACTGACCATTCCGGATTTCTCCGGGAATCTGTTCTTCAACACCCTGGGCAACATCCTGCTGAACCCCCGGGCCGGACTGGTGTTTATCGACTTCCAGAGCGGTGACCTGCTGCAAATGAGCGGTTCAGCCGAGGTGCTGCTCGACAGCCCCGAAATTGCCGCGTTCCAGGGCGCCGAGCGGCTGTGGCGCTTCAAGCCGCAGCGTATCGTTTACCGTCAGGCCGCTATCCCGTTGCGCTGGACAGACACGGCCGAAGGGGCTTCACCCAATTCGATGATGACGGGCAGTTGGGAGCAGGCGACCGAGCGCTTGCAGGCCGAAGCCCTGCGCAGTCACTGGCGTTCGATGCGGGTGGAGCGCATCGTGGATGAGAGCCGGAGCATTCGGTCGTTCTATCTGCAAGCCAGCGACGGCGTCGGCCTACCCCGTTTCGAGCCGGGGCAGCATTTGCCCGTGCGGGTTCTGCTGGAAGGGCAGCAGGTACCCTCGATTCGTACCTACAGTGTCTCCAGTTCACCGTCGGATGAATTCTTGCGCATCAGCGTCAAGCGCGACGGCTCGGTGTCTTCGCATCTGCATGAGCGGATTCAAGTCGGGGACTGGATCGAAGCCCGCGCGCCTCAAGGGGATTTCACGGTCCAGGCTTCCGAACGGCGTCCATTGGTACTGCTGGGCGCGGGCGTTGGCATCACGCCGTTGCTGTCGATGTTGCGCGAAGTGGTCTATCAAGGGAAGCGCATCAATCGCATGCGGCCGACATGGCTGATACAAAGCAGCCGTTCAGTGGCCGACCTGGCCTTTCGTGATGAGGTCGACGAGTTGGTGGCCCGTGCGGGAGACAAGATCAAGGTCCTGCGCGTGGTCAGTCAGCCGCCCATCGACGGTTCAGCCGACAGCTACGACATGGCCGGCCGCATCGATGTCGAACTGCTCAAGACCTTGCTCCCGCTGAATGACTACGACTACTACCTCTGCGGGCCGGGGAGTTTTACCCAGGCGCTGTACGATGGGCTGCGCACATTGCGCATTCCCGATGATCGCATTCATGCCGAAACCTTCGGACCGTCAACGTTGGTCCGTGACATTGAAGTCAGCGTGCCGGCGGCGGAACAAGTGCCCATGGCCGATGAACCGGTGAAAGTCCTGTTCGCCACCTCGGGCAAGGAAGCGCGCTGGGAGCCTGGCACCGGGACGTTGCTCGAACTGGCGGAAGCGCGGGGCCTGAATCCGGAGTTCAGTTGCCGCGGAGGCTCGTGCGGTACCTGCAAGACCCGGCTGAGCAGTGGTCAGGTGCATTACCTCAATACGCCGGCGCAACGACTGGAGGCGGATGAGGTGTTGATCTGCTGCGCCGTGCCGGCGCAGGGGAGTGAGACGTTGGTGCTGGACGTCTGAAGGCGTTTGGAGGCTGTCCCTGGTTCAAGCGGGCGCGTGCGGCTCGTGCTTCAGCAGGTTCGACAGGCGGGTCAGCCCCTGGGTCAATTCCTCGAAGGACGGGCCCCCAAGGCACAGGCGAATGCCGGTCACCGGTTCATCGCGATCCACCATCAGCGATTCTGGCGCAGTCACCCTGATGCCTACGTGGGCAGCCGCCTTCGTGAAGCGCTCAGCGGCGTCGTGGGTCATCGGGAGCCAGATGTGATAGGCGTCCGGGTGCGAGACGCATTCGACCCCGCCAAGCAATTCGGCGGCGAGGCGGGTTCTGCGCCGCGCTTCATGCCGCAAGTCCTGCTGGATGGAGGCGACCACGCCGTTGGACAACCAATCTTCCACCACGGCGCAGGACAACGGCGACGGGCCCAGGGGAATATCCTGCAGGTGTTCCTGCGCAGCGCCGTGCAATTCAGCGGGTAGCGTGAGCATGCCGATCCTCAATCCGGGGCCGAGGGATTTGGACAGGCCGTTGATATGCAACACCCTCTCGGGTGCCAACGTCGCAAGGGCTGGCACCGGCGCCGATCCCAGCGCATAGACACCATCCTCGATGATCCAGGCGTCCGCTTGTCGACAGACCTCGACGATAGCCTGCCGGCGCGCCGTATCCATCGTCGCGGTGGTCGGGTTGTGGAGCGTGGGGGTGAGATAGACCACTTTGCTGGCGGCTGCTGCATGATGATCGAGGGCCTGCGCGAGCGCCTTCGGCAGCATCCCTTGCTCGTCGATCTCGACCCCTTGCATCCGATAGCCTTTGCGCCGGGCCAGGGCTATTGCGCCGGGATAAGTGAGGCGTTCCGTCAGGATCATCCCATGGGGGCCGCAGGCAAGATCGAAAGCCAGGGAAATGGCCTGGCGGGCGCTACCCGTCAGCACCAGGTGGGACGGCTCGACCACGATGCCGAGAGCGTCAAGCCAACGGGCCAACAAGCGACGATGTTCCAGGTGTCCGGCGGGTGGGGAGTAGAGATTGAGATGATCGGCGTCGATCCTGCGAGCGATGCCGGTCAAGGTCCGCGCCAGGAGACGGCTCGTCAACATGGCGGGTGGCACATTGGACGAAAGATCGATCAGTTGCTGCCCATGTGCCTGCAAGATGGCCACGAACGTTGCCCGACCCTTGACGCTGCGCACCAGACCCCGTCGTTCCAGGGCGGCATAGGCTTTCGTCACCGTACCCAGGCCGATCCCCAGTTGCCAGGCGAGTTGCCGGTGGGCGGGGAGACGGTCGCCACTTTTCAATCGTCCTTCAACGATGTCGTCGGCCAGGGCATATACCAGGCGTTCCGATGCGTTTGCTTCGATGTCCGCGAGGCGGGGTGTCCAGGGCGATTGAAGGCGCATTGTGGGTAACCGGTGAATGAATAGTGTCGCGTGACACTATTTCAATAGTCATGAAGTGTCACGCGCATTATGGTGCTTGCGGACAACGGTTCAGTTATTCGGAGCGACGGAAACGCCGCGCGTCTCGGACGCCTTTTGAGGACATTCCAATGATCGATCATCCGATCATGTTTGCCTTTGGCAGCTACATCCTTGCCGCCGCCAGCCCGGGCCCCAGCAATATGGAGATCATGGGCGTGGCGATGCGTGACGGGCGCTCCCACGCCTTGGTCCTGGCATCCGGCGTCATGACGGGGTCGCTCTTCTGGGCGTTCCTGGCGGCGACGGGGATCTCCGCCTTGTTGGCCGCGTGTGCACAGGCGCTTTTCGTCATCAAGGTGGTGGGCGGGGTCTATTTGCTCTACCTGGCGATGCGCGCGGGCAAGGCGGCCATGGCATCGACACACGAGAGCGCCGGTGCGGTTGTCGGGCGGGAGGCTCGGCGTTATCTGCCTCTGTACCGCCAGGGTGTGGTCATGCACATCGGCAACCCCAAGGCCATCATGTCCTGGATGGCCATCATGTCGCTCGGGCTTCGCGAAGACGCGCCAGTCGGTACCTTGCCTGCGATCATTGGCGGATGCGCCTTGCTCGGCGTCATCATCTTCGGCGGCTACGCCATCGTGTTTTCGACCGCCAGGATGATCGCCGGCTACACTCGGCTGCGACGCTGGATTCAGGGGCTGTTCTGCGCGCTGTTTGCGCTCGCGGGATTGAAGCTTCTCGTGTCGTCCCACTGATGTTCCAGTGTTTTGAAGTCGCCAGGAAAAACGAAGGAGAATGCTTTGGACCCTGTGATTCAAATCGTTGACGTGTTCGGCGCCGAGTCGTTCTCCGGCAACCCGCTGGCCGTGATCATGGGCGCCGATGCGCTGGAGACGGATGAGATGCAACGTCTGGCCCGCTGGTTCAACCTGTCGGAAACGACCTTTGTGCTATCGCCGACGCACCCGAGTGCAGACTACCGGGTGAGGATCTTTTCGCTGCAGCGGGAATTGCCGTTCGCCGGGCACCCGACATTGGGGAGTTGCCATGCCTGGCTTTCGACCGGCCGCAAACCCATGAATGAAGCGCACATTGTCCAGGAATGTGGCGCGGGGCTCGTGACAGTGGGTCGTGATCAAGGCCGGCTTTGCTTTGCCGCACCTTCGCTGATTCGCTATGGAGCCCCGTCAAGGGCAGAACTGAACGAGGCGGTGCAACTTCTGCAGATAGATCCGCGTGACGTCGTCGATGCGGCCTGGGTCGATAATGGCCCTGGATGGCTGGGCATCCGACTGGTGTCAGCCGAGCAAGTCCTGGCCGTGCAACCAGCACAAAGCTGGCCGCGCAGAATCGACGTTGGCGTGGTCGGGCCGCATTCCGGTGGTGATATCGCCTTCGAGGTCCGAGCCTTTTTCAGCAATCATTCGGGCGCCATCGTCGAAGACCCGGTCACGGGCAGCCTGAATGCCTCGTTGGCGCAGTGGTTGTTCGATGCCGGTCTGGTTGAGCAAGCCTATGTTGCAGCCCAAGGCACCCGTCTCGGTCGCAAAGGGCGCGTCCATGTGCGTCGCGATGACGCTGGCCAGATCTGGATTGGCGGTGAAACGCGCACTCAGGTTGAGGGAAGGCTGCAGGGGCTGTTTTTGAATCAGCCCCTTGATTGAGCAGCCCCGCTCATCACGTGGGGCTATCGAATGCCGGGTATCAAACCCCCAGCTTGTCCCGTAGCCCGTAGTACCACGCGCCGAGCGCCGCGAATGGCGTGCGCAGCAGTTGGCCGCCAGGGAAAGGGTAGTGGGGCAGGTCGGCAAACGCATCGAAACGCTCGGCCTGGCCACGCAGCGCCTCGGCCAAGACCTTGCCCGCCAGATGTGTGTAGGTCACGCCATGGCCGCTGCAGCCCTGGGAGTAGTAGATGTTGTCCCCCAGGCGTCCGACCTGCGGAAGACGCGACAATGTCAGCAGGAAATTTCCGGTCCAGGCGTAATCGATCTTCACATCCTTGAGCTGCGGGAACGCCTTGAGCATCTTCGGCCGGATGATCGCTTCGATGTTCGCCGGATCCCTCGCGCCATACACCACACCACCGCCGAAGATCAGGCGCTTGTCGCCCGTCAACCGGTAGTAGTCGAGCAGGTAGTTGCAGTCCTCGACGCAATAATCCTGGGGCAAGAGACTGTGGGCCAACTCGTCACCCAGCGGCGCGGTCGTGATCACCTGCGTGCCGCAAGGCATGGACTTGGCCGCCAGCTCCGGCACCAGATTGCCCAAGTAGGCATTGCCGGCCACGATAATGAACTTGGCCCTGACCTTGCCCTGTGACGTGTGCACCACCGGGCTGGCACCGCGCTCGATGCGCACCGCGGGTGACTGCTCATAGATCACCCCACCCAGGGATTCCACGGCCGCCGCCTCACCCAGTGCCAGATTGAGCGGATGGATATGTCCGCCGCTCATGTCCAGCATGCCGCCTATATACTGATCGCACGCCACCACCTCGCGGATACGCCGCTGATCCAGCAGCTCCAGCTGGGTATGGCCGAAGCGCTCCCACAAACGCTTCTGCGACTCCAGATGGCCCATCTGTTTAGCCGTAAGGGCCGCGAATACACCGCCGTCCTTCAGGTCGCACTGAATCTGATACTTCGCCACCCGCTCCCGAATGATCCGCCCACCCTCGAACGCCATCTTGCCCAGCAACTGCGCCTGCTGCGGGCCGACACTGCGCTCGATCACATCGATGTCGCGGCTATAGCTGTTGACGATCTGCCCGCCATTGCGGCCCGAAGCGCCAAACCCCACCTTGGCGGCCTCGAGAATCGTGACCTTGAAGCCGTTCTCCAGCAAAAACAGGGCAGAGGACAGACCGGTATAACCTGCACCGATCACGCACACATCAGTCTCGATGTCATCCTGCAGGGCCGGGCGGGGCGGCACCGGATTGGCCGACGCGGCGTAATAGGACGCTGGATAAGGTGTGTTCGCCATTCTGCAACCTCTGTTTTATATTTTTTACGAGTGCACAGATCCTACCCGAGATAAAAATCGGCCGCCAGCCACCCCCAAAATCTCCATCCCGTGGGGGAAATTAAATATTTTGCATATTCATAGGGTTAGGTGAAAAAAAGGTGTTGACACCCCTTCGGAATTCCGTAGAATGCCGCCTCACAGCAGGCACGTAGCTCAGTTGGTTAGAGCACCACCTTGACATGGTGGGGGTCGTTGGTTCGAGTCCAATCGCGCCTACCAAACAAAATCCGCTCTGCTGGGCGGTGTGAGGGGGAATCCGAAAGGGTTCCCCTTTTTCTTTGCCTAAGAAAACGTTCACAAATTATAGGCTTCGTTCACACAAGGCAATGTGAACGTAGATCCCTACTTCCCTCTGTTCACACTCAGAATTGTGAATGAATCCACTTAACCTATTGATACGTAAGGCCTTAGCCCTTTCTTGTCTAGGTGGTGGTACGTTCGCAAGCTCACTCCCTTGCCCGTTGTTCGTACCTCACAAGGGCAGGCTTTCTAACCAACTGAGCTACGTGCCTGCTGTGAGGCGGGTACGCCTGTAGGCCACGCTCAACACCCCAACGATCTGTGTTGAATCATGAACGCCATGGGCGACGCTGTAGGAATTCTGTGGGCGCTCGCTTGGTAGGGGTGGGCAGGGGGTTAGGGGGAGGGTGCTTATGTATGCAATGTGGCTCGTGAATTTCCGCTAGAAATTCAGCATTCGCTGATGAATGCAATTGAGGGCAGAGCACCCTGCCCTCAGCCAACCTTAAGCGTACTGCGTTAGCTTCCATGTTACTGCTTGGCCGCCGTATGGCGGGAAGCGATTCCCCTTCGCAATGGGTGCGGAGGTGCTCGGTGTGCCTACCACTGTCCAAACCCCGCTCTCTGGGCAGCTCTGTCCTGTGGTCCCTGTTGTTCCGATTGGTGCTTTAGCCATCTTCCTGCTCCTGTCAAAAATATGCGCAATCTCATGATCGGCAATTGAGCTTAGTCGATGATTTCATTTTGGTATCATGGGCGTGAAATATCCCATAAATTCTAGGGGAGGTACCTCTAATGAAATGGTTATCTGCGTCAATCCTTCTATCTGCGCTGATCCTCTCCTACGCAATTAGCCTGCCCTTTCGGGATTGTGTGTCTGGGTATATCACCCAAGCTAAGAGCTCTGAGGCGTCCGTACGAGCGTTAGCGGCAATGACATGTCAGGTGCAGAGAGGCTAGGTTTGACGGTTGTTAGAGGGTAGAGTATGTATGCGATTCATAGGCAAACGGGCCTAGCACACGCTTAACTGTACGTCTCAGAGAGTGAGGCGCTTCTAGGTCAGTAGCGTCATAGCGAACCTTGAATGGTGTAGTGGTGGTGTGAACGCTCTGAAGACCGAGCCGGCGGTTTGTAGACAGGCCGAGGTGCCACCCTCAGAGGTGGAGCGCTTACCCCTTCTGGCGTGGTTAGGAGGGCAGGTTTCTGGTAGCTGAACTATCAGGCACAGCAGGCGCTAGCCCCTGTGAAGAACGGCCAGTGTGGCAACGCATTGAGCACCCCCAGGGGGCACCTAGGAAACCCTAGGCTTAGGGCGGAACGCTCAGTTAGTTCTTGCTATGTTGTAAGAATGGATGGTGTTCGCAATGGATGATGATCGGGCACGCTTGGCCTCATTGATAAAAGTTACTGCATCCTTTCATCCCATTGGGTTGCTATGCAATGTGCTGATTGTTTCTGTCTTGATTGCAGCGATATGTATAGCAGTGTTCAAAGGCAAGATCATAGGTGCTGTCATTATGGTCGTTGTAGCGTTGTTAATCCGTTCTCTAACTCTGTCGCTACTCAGATTCTATATAGCTAGGAAGTATCGCTAATCTGGTCAGTAGCGTGAGGTGCCAATACACCCCCTCTGTCTTAATAAATAATTATTCTATTTTCTGCTTACAAGGCTCATTCGGATCACGTCCGCTTCCATTTCTTCAGCTAGACGCTTCTCGATAGCCACCTGACGCTCTACATCTGTTTTCCTTGGGCGTCCTACTGGTCTTGCGCTACCAGTTACCTTAAGCATCTCCTTAACAGCAGCAATGTTTCCGTTGACTAGCTCCTGTTTCAATATCTCAATGGACTTGTCATGCCAGTAAATTCTATGTTCCTCCTTCCATCCTTGTTCTTCAGCGTAAGTATCTAGAGTGAGCATGCTTACGCCTAGACGCTTCGCTAGGTCACAGTGTGAATTGGTCTCAATGTATTCGGTTTTGTCTTTATCTGTCAGGTTCATGGTGCTCTCTGTCTTGTATGCTGGATTGTTATTATTAAAGTCATTGAATAGCAGATGATATTTAGGGCTATGGCTAGAATGCTGTAATTCTGCATTATCTGTAAGATTAATAGATGAGTGTACTGGAGGCATAGCAGGAGAGTTAGGCGGTAGATCACGGTCTAATAGCAGGTGCTTCCTCAATGTCCTTAAGTCTGCATCGGGAAACATAACCTACGGCTTGAAGGGTGATGCGATGAGTAAGAGATATGTTGTATAGCGCTTGATGGTCATTGCGCTTAGCAATAATCTCCTGAGCTAAGCCCCTGCGAAGAATTATATTTTTGAAGGTAAAGGAAGTAATGCTAGGTATTCTAATGGTGTCTGTATCTAACATGTAGTTATCCAATGATAGGTGTGGTTCTAACGTCACTGCGTGACAGGAGCAAAAGCAAAAGCAAGAGCAAAAGCACGCCACGTAGTGGCATACGCATAAAGAAAGATCAAGAGCGGGAATGCTAAGGTACTCTGCTTTTGATTCTCTCTTTTAATGCGTGCTCTTTGTCGGCTGTGCCGACGTTGCTTTTGCTTTTGCTTTTGCATTTGATTTTACTGTTAAGTGTAAAGTGTCCACAATTCCTTAAAGATACTCTAAGAGAAAGTGGACAGTTCGAGCTGTCAGTTAGCAGTTAGAAGCCATTTGGATACAATACTTTTGCTAACATTCATGACTGATGCAATCTTCCTGAGAGAAAGACCTTCAGAGGATAGTGCTTTAGCAGTGAGAATATTATCTTCTAGCTTGCTTCGGGAGCGAGTGTTAGGTGCTGGTCGAGTAAGGTCTTTTAGGATTAGGTGATTGCCCCTAAGATCGAATGCTAGATGGCGTGCTGATTCCTCTGTAGGTACAAAGTGAACAGTAGGTCTATCATTGCTAAATGTCCTAATACTGCTGCGTGTTGCAGCTTGAAATATTAGTTCTCTATAGCGTTCATTGCGCAGGGCTTGCTTGCCTATTGCTGAAGAGATAGCCATTTTCTCTAGCATCTCAGAGTTGTTCTGGTCGTCAATAGGATTAGGGTTGCCGTGGATTAGTGACAGCGTATTGTGTACGTCTGAGTATCCATTCAATCCCCTCGCATCAAACGGAATACGTATTACATTAGGGTGATCCTCGAAAGGATACTTGCACCATTCATGAACCTGTACAAGGAGGGGTTCACCTTGTACGAATTCTATAGCGTCACGTAACAGCGAATGCCCATATACCTTATCGCTCCACTCTTCAGCTACAGCACCATCAGGAAGCGTAAGAAGCATGGTCTTGCTAACCTTACTACCACCAATCAATGGGTAGATGTAGCTCTCGAACTTATAGCGTTTGTATTCTGGTGTGAATTTAGACGTTGCAATGGTATAGCCCTTGGTGAGGGCATGCTGATAGGCAAGGGTGCCTGTGACGTTGGCTCCAAGGATGTGTGTTTCAGAGGCGTGCTCATATATCCTGCTTAAGTCAAAGTAGTCAATCACCCTGACTTGCCATTTCCATTTACTTTCCTTCTTGCTCAGATACTCCTTGATGAACACGTCTGCTTTGCCCCTGAGCAATGCTCCTAGGCAAGTGGTGATGGTTGACATCCCCTTGTCATCAATTACATCTGAATAGATAGCTCGTGCTTCCTTGGTCATTCCTTGCTTGATAGACGCTTTGGTCGAGACGCTATCAATCTCAATGAATTTCTCTAGGAAGTTTGTATAGGCGTGATCGCCAATATCTCGGGTGAGATTGTTAGCGACCGATGGGACCTCATCAATGACCACGATCCAATCTTGCAGGTAGCAAGGGTCAAGGTCTAATAAAGTCTTATGCGTGATGATAAGAACCTTAGGATCATCTTCTAGGAGCGTACATTCTACGGTGTCAGTGACATGCTTGTGAGTGTCACTATTGATTACGCAAATGTGATTAATACCGATTGCTTGGATGCGTCTAACGACATCCTTTGACAGTACCTTGGTAGGTACAGCATAGAGATAGCGTTTATAAGGGTCGGAATCTAGCTCTCTGATGAATTGCTCTGTCTTGCCTGTGCCCGGTGTAGCTTCTGCTACGTATATAACCCTTGACTCACTTGGGCTCAATCAGTTTTCCTTCTTTAAGTAGGTTGTCTACCAGTTTGATAATGTAGCTTGGGTGCGTGAAGTTACCTGTGAGCTCGCGAGGTGTTTTGTTCCCCTTGATGTTCAGGACTTGATAGTAGCCGTACTGGCTCATCCCATATTCCACAAATTTGTAGTCACGAATACCTGTGATAAGACGGTTTTTCTGTTCGATGCTGCAATCCATTGCTCCTAGCTCAGAGCGTCGCTCTTGTAGCGCTCGTTGCTCTGCTTCAGTCAGATAGGTGTTGCCCATTAGTTATTCCCCTGGTTGTAAGTTGCACGGATAGCCGCCATTAGCTCAGCTTGCTCTTTCATCGTAGCGCCTGTGAGCATGCTCTTAGATGTACCTGTAACGTTGCCTTGTTCATCACGCTGAAGAATTGATTTCTGAGACTGAGGTGCGAAGCCTTTGTATGCATTGTCAGCGTCCATTAGCTGACGTACAAGAGGATCACCCTTGTACATTTCATCAGCTATACGCTGTTTAGACTCTTTCCATTGTGAGAGAGCGTCCTTGGCAGAGCTAAGAGGTTTACCCTTTGGCTGAGGCGCTTCCTCTGTTAGTTGATAGCCCTGTTCAATCAGTTCCGTAAGAACTCCCATAGGAGTATTGCCAGTGCGACGGGCAAGCTCGTTAACGTCAGACATAGTTATGGTTTTCATAATGGTTCCTTAAGCTTCGATTACACGATATTGGTAGGTGGCATTGATATGGTCTGCTGATTTACGCCTTTCAATAAGTCCAACGCTCATTAAGTGCTTTGTTACGTAGTCAACGCTTCGGCGTGGTAGTGCAGTTGCGCTAGAGAATGAGCCTCTAGAAATTGTGGCCCACCCTGTATCATCCTCACCATTACGAATCATCAGATAGATAATCTTGCGAGGTAGTGTATTTAAAGCTTGATGCTGGACAGCAATAATCTCTTCCAGTGTGATAGTCATAATTTGATTCTCGGTCTGTTACATTGGTTATGGCGTTTCTTTCTTAGAGACAGGCACAGTCCCACCTTTTAATTAACTCAAGTGGTAGGTATTCATCAGGTGGAAAATTAACGCCTCTAATACATATACTGATTTTTGAGGGTGAAGGTCTACACACGCCTTGCAAATTATTTTCTAAGGGTAACTCTCAGTAGTCATCATCCCATTACCCAAAGTCGCCATAAGCCCCTATGAAGGGGCTATTAGGCTGCATGGCTATGTCGAGTGGGGTTTGTTGTGTATCGTCGCTCCTATGAGCTTACAGGGCGCTTAATCAATAAGATGAAGTACATCCTTAGCATTCAAGTGAGAGTACCTAGCTACAGACCTAGTGTCCCTGTGTCCCGACACAATCATTATCTGAGCGTTGTTAAACCCTTTCTTGGCTACGTTGGTAATGCGTGTATGTCTTAACTGGTGAAGCCTGACGCTATTGTCTAAGCCTGCTTTGTTCCTTGCCAATCTGACAGCCTGTGAGACGCTATGAGGCGTCACAGTGAACAGCCTTCCTTTGTGTGCTCTGTCTGCTAATGCGAGACGCTGAGCCTCTTTCAATAACTCTATGGCTCTAATGGTTAGGGGCACAGACCTAGTGCCGTTCTTACCATCAATCACATCCGCAATTCGATCCTCCAGGTGAAGGCAGTGAGTCGTGAGCTTGAGTATTTCTGACCGTCTCATCGCGGTTTCATAGGCAAGCTCAACAATGAGCGCCATGGTGGGGGATAGCTTGTTGAGCAATTGTCTAAGCTCGCCAGCACTGATTACCTTGTCGCTAGATTTATCTGGCTTGGGTAGGGCTATGTCACTTACGGGGTTGTGTATGTCGATTAGCAGGCCACGCTTAGCGAACCTGAAGAAACGGGACATGAACGCTAACTGGATACGACAGGTAGCAGGCTTGACCGTCTGTAGACGCTTCAGCTTGAAGTCATTGACTAGCTGAGGGGTGATGTCATGGATTGACTGAGGGAACGCAGCAAAGAGCTGGTCAACGATCTTGATTGCATGGCCATAGCTACCCTTACCCTTGAGTAGGGTTTCACAGTAGGTCATGCCCAAGGTGTAAATCGTATGGGTTTGGTGTTCCTTGGTGACGGCTTCAAGCTGGTGAGCCCATGCTTGAGCGAGTGCTTGAGTAGGGAAGGTTTTAGACTGGGCAGGTTTCCCTTTCAGGCGTACCTGAGCGTTCCAGTTTCCTGACGGTAAGGAGCGAATGTTAGCCATTGTTGACGCCTCATAATGTGAATGGGCGTTCTCTTAGGGCTTTACGCTTCGCGGCGTAGCGCCTAGTATGAGTGGCTCTTGACATGGTGGGGGTCGTTGGTTCGAGTCCAATCGCGCCTACCAAACAAAATCCGCTCTGCTGGGCGGTCTAGAAGGGCTCACCGAAAGGTGGGCCCTTTTTTGTTGTCTGCGATTTGCAAAACTTTTGCAAAACTCCCACCTCAGAACGCCAGCTCTGCTCGATGTGAAGCTCGGCACCTTCGAGTATCCAATGGACGGCATCGTCCCAACGTGCTCCACGCTGATCACAGGCAAGGGGCTGACCAAGCTTCAGGCAATGTGGCGGAGCAGGGAAGAGGACTTGCTGACCTAGCAAATGCAGAGAGCCCGGCCATACGCCGGGCTTTCGCAGGATAGGGGTGTTAAAGTCCTGCCCATTAGAGGGATGAATCCATGACGCAGGAAGAGCAAGCCATTTCTGAGCGTGCTGTGGTATTTGCAAAGCAAAACCGAACCCGTATCGCCCGGGATCTGGCCTGTTTGGAGACCTATTCGAGCGATGAGTACCCAGTCTCTGTGTTCATGGCTGGGTCGCCGGGCGCAGGGAAAACTGAGGTGTCCCGGGCGTTTATTGGAATGATGCAAGCCGGTGGATCGAAGGCGTTACGGATTGATCCTGATGATTTTAGAGTTTATTTTCCTGAGTACACGGGGCGAAACTCCAGTCTTTTCCAGCGCGGGGTAACGACCATTGTTGAGCGAACCCTGGATTTGGTTTACCAGCGACGTCAATCGTTCCTGCTGGATGGGACTCTTGCGAATCTTGAAGTGGCGCGCCGAAATATCTCGCGAGCCCTTGATAAAGAGAACAGGTCCGCCCAAGTAATCTACGTCTACCAGCGTCCTGAGCTTGCCTGGGAGTTTGTTCTCGCGAGAGAAAGGAAAGACGGAAGGAATATTCCTTGACCTGAGTTTGTCAGACAATTCTATGCTGCAAAGGTCTCTGTCTGTACTCTCAAGCGTGAGTTTCAGGATGCGTTGCAGGTGGATGTGATCATCAAGGACAACGATGGCGCGAACGGCGATATTGGCATTGGCCTTTCAGCTGACGAAATTGACGGGTTTATCAACCAGCCCTATGATCCCAACGAGCTTGAACGTATTTTGAACGGAGTATTCCCATGAAAGGCGAAAAGGCAGCAGGCGCTTCGACGAAGCCTCATGGTTCGTCGACAATGTCTGAATTTTTCCGCCACGGGTCCGCGGAAGAAAGGCGAGAGATTTATCATATGGCGGCTCGTGCGGCCATTGATGAGCAGAAGGACGTGATCCGCTCGTCGAAATCTGGCGAGTTTATGGCTGCAAAATGTAAATAATTCCATCTCCATCTCCATCTCCAAAGCCCGGCCTAGCGCCGGGCTTTTTGCATCTGGGCTCAAGGTTTTTCGGCGTTAGCCTTCTCTAGCAAGCCTGCGATGCCCTCCAAGAGCACCAAGTCCGACTCTCTGAGCCTTCCCTTCGCCGAGGCTCTGGCCAACTTCTCGATGACTGCTATCGCCTTGGGCGAAGCGCTTTGTTGCATTGCCTGATAGGCCGGTGACTGGTCCCGCACAACATCCTGGCGAGTGAACTCACCTTCCATGACGTTTGAGCCGTACCCACCTGAATAGACCAGTACACCTGGCGCTAGCCCGATCTTTTTCTCGAGAATTATCTCGCGGAAACTCAGCGCCGAGTCATTGTATGCGTCCGGCCAAGTCATCTACCCGGCCCCGCAAAGCCAGGACATGGTGTGCACTTAAATTTAAGTGCACACCAGTTCTAGCCTTTTAAGCGGGTATTTCATGCAGCCGACACGCCGTTCGTATTCCAAATCCTTCAAGGCCCGGGTCATTCAAGAGTGTGTCCAACCCGGCGCTTCGATTGCCAGCGTTGCCCTTAGCCATAGCCTCAACGCGAACCTCGTTCACAAATGGATTCGGGTGCAAGCGCAGAAAAGCACGGCGCTCCAACCTGCATTCATCCCGTTGCCTATACACGAAACAGCCCACGGATCCTCAGCGAATATCAGCATTGAGATTCTGCACCCACGCGGCACCGTCAAAGTGAACTGGCCAACCGATAATGCTGCTGCCTGTGCCGCATTCCTTCGAGACCTTTTACGATGATCCGCATCGACGCCATCTGGCTTGCCACCGAGCCCATGGACATGCGCGCCGGAACTGAAACGGCGCTGGCCAGAGTGACCGCGGTGTTCGGTGCGGCGAAGCCGCACTGCGCCTATCTGTTTGCCAATCGCCGTGCGACTCGGGTCAAAGTGCTGGTACATGATGGGATTGGCGTCTGGCTGGCGGCACGTCGCTTGAACCAAGGTAAATTCCATTGGCCAGGTGTTCGGCAAGGCAGTGAATTGCAGTTGGATACAGAGCAACTTCAGGCCCTTTTGCTTGGCCTGCCTCGGCGTTTTTCAAGGTAGTTGTCGCGTCACCGTCTAACTATGCTGCTCTTTTCTCGGCCTGCAGCTCTCGATCCGGATTCAGCAGCACCGTGCCTATCGGCTCCCAGTTCCGTGTTCGTCCAGACCAGCGTTCCGGGCTTTTCTTTCGGGCTTGCTCGTACAGTTCATGACGCTGAGCCAGGATCTGTTGATCCTGCCCTCGATGCCGCTCCGCCGGGGTCACGAAGCGGATCCGGCTATGCCGGTGTTCGTGGTTGTACCAACGCATGAAATCCCTGACCCAGATGCGTGCGGCGTCCAGGCTGGCAAAGCCATCTGCCGGCCATTGCGGGCAGTATTTCAACGTTCTAAACAGCGATTCCGAGTATGGATTGTCATTGCTCACACGCGGTCGGCCACGTGACGGTGTGATGCCCAGGTCATGCATCTTGCTCAACAGCGTCAGTGATTTCATCGGGGCACCATTGTCCGAGTGCAGTACCAGCGGTTCATGCAAACATTGCTCGCCGATCACGCTACGCTGCAGCAACGCAGCCGCCTTCTCACCGCTTTCCTCTTCGTAAACCTCCCAGCCCACGGCCTTGCGGCTGTAAATGTCCTCGATCAGGTACAAGTAGTAATACTTGCCACGCACCGGCGACGGCAGGTAGGTGATGTCCCACGACCACACCTGATTCGCCCCCTTGGCCGTGTGGGTCGTCGGTGCCGCATGCCGTCGCGGGCGCTGGCTACGACCTCGATGCTGTTGTTGACCCGCAGCCCGCAGCACCCGATAAAACGTGGCTTCCGATGCCAGATAGCGCTGTTGATCGGCCAGTCTCGGCACGATCTGACTCGGCGGCGTACGCCGGTGTGGTCGTTCGGGCGTCAGCCTGAATAGCCTCGGTTTCAGTCCAGCGCTGCAAGGTTCTGAGCGAGAGGCCGACTTCCTGGCAGGCCCTGATTTTCCGGGCTCCGGCCATTTGCGCTTCATTCAACCAGGTTACGAGTAACTGCCGCTCTGGCAAAGCCGTTAGCTGTCCTCGTTGTCGATCCCCCAGTAATCGTTGAGCTTTTTTCGCAGCACCAACAACGCGGCGGTTTCAGCCAGCGCCTTGTCTTTGCGGCGCAGTTCACGCTCAAGTTCCTGGATGCGTTTCTTGTCCTTACGGGCTTGTTCGCGATCGTCTTTTTGCTGGGCTTTTTCCGTCTTCTGGCCACTGATGAAGGCTTGCCTCCAGGCGCTGATTTGCTCGGGATACAGGCCTTTACGGCGGCAGTACTCACCCAGTTCAATCTCGGACAGGCCGGCGGCTTCAAGGACGACAGCAAACTTGATTTCGGCTGTCCAGTTCTGGGTCGATGAGGTGTTATCGGGCACTGCGTTTCCTTCAGAACCGACCTGCTTGCGCCAGTTCGACAAAGACATTTCGCTGACCCCTTCGCGCCGGGAAACCTCGGCCATCGACAGGTTGAGCGGAGGAAGCAGCATCTTGAGCAATGCGGCTTTGCGTTCAGGTGAATAGTACGGCACAAACAGTCTCTTTCCGCCCCCGATCTGCTTTTTCAGGAAAATTCGGAGAGGCGACAACTATCCTGACACCGGGGGCTTGTCCGCAACGCTATCAGGTCAAGACTGGCCATGCCCAATTTCTTCTGGCGTCTGTTGGAAAATCCCATAAGGCGCCCGATGGTCAGTCGCGTCGACCCGACTGGCTAGCCAATAACCTGTACATGATTTATATTTTTGTACAGGTTTTTGTAATGGGATGTAGGAAAAGTGACCCCCCTCGAAAAGCTGATTTCATGGCATGAAAGTTGGGCGCTGCGCAATCAGATCGTGAAATGCAAGAGCTGTGGCGCCGAGCAGTCCGAGAGCGATAGAGAGCTGGCGTTCGTTCATGAGCCGACCTGTCTGAATGCGAGATTCGCCACCAACCCCTGGCAGGCGTTGGACCAGGTGAGAGAGGCTTACTGGATACCGCCGAACACCGCGCCGGTGGATAAAGAAGTCAAGGTCGCTACTGTCATGCAGAAAATAGAGACAGACGACGAGATACAGGCCGATTAAAGGACAGTTCGGAAGCGTGGACTGCCCTTGATCCCTCATGATGCTCCCGGCTCGTAGTGGCGAAGTAATGATGCTAGATTCTGCGCGTTCAACGTGTGCGCTCATTTGCCCCACGGGAATACCTAACCTCTCTCAACCAATTCTGTGGATATGGACGTCAATGAACAAAACCAAGCTCTCGATTGCGCTGTCCTGCGCTGTTGCCATCGTGATGTTGAGTGGATGCGCTGCTTCTGTGAAAAGCGGCGGAACTGAGACACTGGTCATCCAGGAATCAGCCAAGCAGAACCTGGTCGTCAACTTCCAGGGAAACAGCAAGGTTGAACAGAACGAGGACTGGTCTCGCCTGAAGCAAGAATGGAGTGACGCCCTGCAAGCGGAAGCGACTCGCGCGGGCTACCACCTTGCCGAAGCCCAGCCGACAAGCCTCGACGGCAAAGACGGTGTGGGCATTAAAATCAACGTGAGCAATTTCCGTTACCTGACCCCAGGCGCACGCTACGGAGCTGGTGTCATGGTAGGCAATGCGTGGGTCAACTCCCGCGCAGATTATTCGGACTTGAAATCAGGCCATCTGATCGGCACACGGACCTATGACACGACATCGTCTGCTTGGGAGGGCGTCATGTCGGCCATGACCCAAAAGCAGGTTCAGGCTATTTCTCAGCAAATCATCAGTGACATCAAGAGTGCGAAAGCCAAGTAAGAAGATCCTGGCTTAGCGTGTCGACAGTTGGATCGGGCGTCGATCTCATGCCTTTTGCTGTGAAGCTTTGGAAAATGGATAGAAAGCACGCCCTGAGGAAGGGTTGATCAATGCCAAAAAAATATCAGGAAAGCAAAGCAGTGACTGCTGCTGACATTGAGCGCTCTATCCAGGCACTGAACAAAATGGCTGAACGCCTCTGGGGCGATGGTCGGGAAACTGAGGCGAAAGCGTTGCTCGATGCTTTGGATGCTTTAAATAGAGCGCTCGACCGGATCAGGATTGGAGAGAACCGCAGGGTGCTTCATTGACGGGAAGAGCAGGCCGCAACGCTTAATGCCATTCAGTTAAGCCACAAACCTGTGGGAGCAAAGCTTGCTCGCGATAACGACAGACCAGTCAACGTTGCTGCTGACTGACTGACCGCAGTTGCGAGCAAGCTTTGCTCCCACAGGCTTTGCGCCGTTTGATCCTTAACTTCAGAAACACCACACTAGGGCTCCGCTGGCCTCAGATAGGGCTCGATAAATCCACAGCCAAGGATCTCGTTCAGGCGTTGCGCATCGTTCATTCGGCGAAACAGCCCAATCGTCTTCCACGGCGCGTGACCATCTACATTGGGCGCTCCCAATCCGGCCAACAGGTCGGCGATCAGTATTGATCGGGTCTCGAAAGATATGCGTGTCAGCCCGGTGCTATTGCCGACGCCGGCATGGGCATGAGCCCCGGAAAAGGCAATCAGGCTCCCCGGAGCGATATCGACGGCAATCCCTTCCTGCGGGCTGATCGCTTCCAGTAAATGCGGAATGGCTTCGTCGGCATCCACGGCATTGCGCCCGTCTCGATGGGATCGCTGCAAAATGGCGCGCATATCGAAATCTGCGCTCGAATTACCGAGCGGTCGCTGCCAGAGGCCTGGATACAAGGCGACGGTACGCCCTGCCGCGATGGGATAGATGGGCGCCCACCAGTTGGTTTGTGCATAGATATTCGACCCCCAGGTATCGCGGTGAAACGCGATGGTGGCCGTCGGACGGGCACGCAGCGTCGACTGCCCTGGCTCGCAATGCGGCTGAAAACGCAAATGCAAGCGATCGCACGCCAAGGTATCGGGGGCGATGCCAAGGCTTTGCACGACGTCCTGCCAGCGCTGCTGGACCTCAGTCGAGCCTGCAAAGTCGTTCTGAATTTTCACAAAGCGCTCAATCTGCTCAGGGTGACTCAGATGGCTATGGATTTGTTGCGGCGACCAGGGATGCAGCGCGTCTTCGAGTAACGCTCGCGTATATTCCACCAGCGCCGTCATGGGCTGCAGGTCAGCAAAGCGAATGATCTCGCCAGCATAGATCCGGTCATGCAATTGGCGAGCGGTGCTCGGTATGGCAAGCGAGCTGTACATGACTGGAAGTCCCCTGAAGATGCGCCCCCTGACTTTAGATCCACGCCGATTGTGGCGAAAGTGGCAGGTGGGGCGAAAAAGATCGGATCAGGCCCTGGGGACGTGAACAACAGGCGACCTTCAAGCCATGAATAAGGCGCTCATGGCAGTACTTGGCAGGCAGTTAACGGCCGAGGCTGTATCCCAGAACAACCAGCAAGTGCTGCGGCAAAAAATAACGAAAGTGACGATCCGCATGACCATGTCCTTATGTGCTCGATAACTCAAAAAAAAACCGACACGATGGCCGGGTTTTTCGTGCACCCCTGTATGCGCAGGAGTGGCGGGATGGATGGTGGCTCATTGGCTTGCCGGGGACAAGCAGCTTTTAACTCGTTCAATCCCGCCGCAGGCAACAGCGCCCGGGTCTTGAACGGGGGCGGTCCATTCGTTGTGTAGCCTCACTTGCAGCACGTCCCCGTCTTAGCTCACCTTGGGAAAGCACCTTATCTATCTATACTCAGCGCTCCCGCCCGAGCATCGATCGGGCACCTTCACGGACGAGGAGAATAGACATGGCTTCCAGCAGCACACTCGCTCCAAAAGATGAAAGCGGAATTGTCAGCGCTCTCAATGGCGTCGTCACGAAAACCGATGTGATTGCGAATGCGATAAGAACCGGTAGGCACATCAATGTGACGTTGGTCCGAGGAGGGAGTGCCGCAGGCTGCGGGGCTGCAGTCACTACCAAGAGCGCGGGAGGGGAGCCGGCCAATGCGGCGTGTGGGGCACCGACCGTGCAACAAATGATCAGTCAGGTGGGTGGCTCTCAGCCAGGGATACCTCAGGAGAAGTTGCCGGAGTTCACTTCAGTTGCGGCTAACTCCGCAAAATGGGCGCGGCGCGGTGGATGGCTTCTGGTGGAAATCAATACGAGTTATCTCATCGCTGGAGATGCTGGAGAATGCGGTTGGGTGTGCCTGAAGAACGCGCCTTTGGTTTCAGCGATTTATATTCCCCATCCTACTGCTGTGTCTGCGCCTGGAGGAAAAGCGCTGCCTAATGCCGACTGATGCCTCCCCCGATCAAAAAAACGCTGTCGTTTTACGCCGAGCATCGACCAGCGATCTAGAAGATCTGGTAGCCATTCGGATTGAGGCCATGCGCGAAAGCCTGGAACGGCTTGGGCGATTTGATCCTGATCGCGCCCGCCAACGGTTTCTTGAGAGTTTCGACGCCAGCAATACACGCCGCATAGAAGTATCAGGTGCTCTGGTCGGTTTTGTCGTTGTCAAAGACCGTCAGAGCGAGTTTCTGCTTGACCACTTGTATGTAATACCGAGCGCTCAAGGAGCCGGGATAGGCACTGAAGTTCTCACTCGGATCTTCAAAGAAGCAGATGAGATCGGGCGATCGATCAGGGTTGGCGCTCTCAAGGAAAGCGCCTCAAATCGTTTTTACATTCGCCACGGTTTCGTATTCGTCGAAAGTAGCGAATTTGATAATTATTATGTCCGAGCCAACAGTAAAGCCGTTCGTTTGGACCATTAGACGAGTCTCGATACAGCGACCGGTCAGACAGGAGGCGTCCTCAGCGGCGCGTGTCTAGCCACTGGTCCGCCACATCACCCATCGTCGATGGCTCGCCACTTTTAATCCAGGCCATGAAGGCGCGATCGAACTTGAATGCGCCGCCGCACTCGTCGGTGAGGAACTGGCGTACCTTCTGCGTATTTCGGTAGTTCTTGTCGATAAGTGTGGAGCGAGTGATAGGTCCTGAATGCCAATCGAAAGCCATGATCATTCCTTTGATGGATACCGGTCCGTCCCGGCGTTCCATTGAAAATAGCATCTAGGCGCAACGTTTTCGAACAACTCCATTGCCAAGACGATGCGTGCGTGCAGAGCCTTGGATCAAGCCTGAGCACCCAATGTTCAGCCCCTGGCCTGTTCCACCAACCACCCACTAAAAACCCGCACCGCCGCCTGCCGCTCCCGCCCCGGCACGCACACCACGCTATACCGTGCCCCCGGCAGACGCACCTCAGGGCGATAGCCAACCAATTGCCCCCGCGCAAGCGCTTCGGCAACCAGCACATTACTGGCGAGCACCAGCCCATACCCGGCGATGGCGGCCTGCAGCGCATGTTGTTCCTCGTCATAACGTCGCAAGCGCGCGTTATCCAGCCAGCTCTGGGTGCCTGCCGCGGTACACCAGGCAAGCCAGTCGACCGCGGTGCTTGAGTGGCTCAACCAAGGTACGTCGATCAGCTCGACAGGTGAGTTCTTTACGGGCGGTTGCCAGTCCGGGCGGCAATAGACGCCGAAGTACTCATCCAACAACGGCTGTTCGATCAGCTGTGGCTCTGGAATGAACAAGGCGCGGATCGCCAAGTCGATGCTTGCGTCACGCTGCAGGTCTACCACGTCGCTGCTGCTGTGCAGGCGGACGTCGATATCCGGGTACAACCGATGAAAATCCCCAAGCCGGGGTATCAGCCACAGGCTGGCGAACGCCGGCGTGGTGCTCACCACCAGCGACTGCGCAGTACAAGGTGGCGACAGCATCTGCAAGCCGTGTTGGATATCGAGCAGGGCTCGGTGGATGTGCGGGTGAAGGCGCTTGCCGTCGGCGCTCAGGCGCACGTTCTGGCTGGAGCGTTCGAACAGTTGCACGCTAAGGAAGGCCTCAAGGCTTTTGACCTGATGAGAGATCGCCGCCGGGGTGATGTTCAGTTCCTGGGCCGCTGCCTTGAAACTGCCTAGCCTTGCGGCAGACTCGAAGCCGCGCAGGGCGGTGAGGGGCAGTTTGGCGAACATGGGGATGGATGACTCAGGTTGAGCGTGGCTCAATTTAGCTCAATTGTGCGTGGGCGCTCAACTCGCCAGGCTTTGGTCTTCTCACGCCAATTCGAGAGAGCCACGATGCAAGGCACCCCCCGCAAGATTCTCCAGGCGATTCTCTACGAGGCTGGCGGCGTGCTGTTCGTGGCGCCGGCCCTGGCGCTCACCTACGATCAAGGTCTGGTCTATTCAACCCAACTGTCATTGCTGATTTCTGCCGTCGCGCTGGCCTGGAACATGCTGTTCAACGGCCTGTTCGAATGGTGGGAGCGCCGCCAGTACCATCGCCATCGCAGTTGGCGACGACGCTTGCTTCACTCCTTGGGATTCGAGGGCGGATTGACGCTGATTCTGACTCCCGTGATTGGGGAGTGGCTGGGTATCAGCCTTTGGCTGGCATTGATCACTAACCTGGGGCTGTTTGCGTTATTCTTTTTCTATTCGCTGGTTTTTCAATGGGGGTTTGATCGAGTGTTCGATGTACCGCTGTCGGCCCAGCCCGATCAGAACGCTGCGTCCAGTGCCAATACGCCCTGAGCCTGATGGGAGTCTTGGCTTGTCCGCTCTCAGTGATACTGCTAGTTTCACTGCATGACTTTCTATTGCCTCACCTCGACGACCACCACCACGACCGCTGAAAGCGGAGCGTGCGAGGTGTCGTGAACGATCAGTAGACGAACTTCAAAGGCCCGCCAGCGATGGACAGGGCCTTTTTTATCGCCTTGTGTCGGTGGCTCAAACGCAAGGAGATGCACCCATGTACGCACTGCTGATACTTGATGTCCAGGTTGGACTTGTCCATGGCCTGGAAAAGCCATGGCGCTGCGAGGCGTTGTTGAAAACCATCAACGTCCTGATGACGAAGGCACGCCGGGCTGGCGCTCCTGTTTTTCTGGCTCGGCACATCGGGCCTGCGGGTTCTCCCATTGAAGCAGGCAGCCCGCTGACGAACATTGCGCAAGAACTGGAACTGCAGGGTACAGAAGTGGTGTTTGAGAAGCGGCGGCCTAATGCTTTCGAGAAGACCGACCTGATGGGTGAGCTGCGGTCTCGCGGTGTGACGGGTGTAGTGGTCACTGGTATGAAGACTCAATATTGCGTAGACAGCACTTGTCGGGCTGCCCGCGATCTTGGCTTCGATGCCGTACTCGTCGCCGATGGTCATACCACTTCGGATTCACCTGTAATGAGCGCTGAGGACATCGTGGCTCATCACAATGCGACGCTGGATGGGCCGTTCTGCCAACTGGTTCCGGCAGAGGAGTGGGACTTCCAGTAGCGTGGCGGCCAAGTACCGGAGAGGTGGACGGACTGCGCAATTAATCCGTACCTCTTCCGGTCCCTCTGGCAAATTGGGAAGATTGCTCGACACCCTGCCGTATTTTTGGAATTCTCAATATGAAGCTTTTTCTGGGCGCGATAATCGTCGTGCTCTTGGCGGGATGTGCGACGTTTTCCGAAACCTTTAGTGATCACCCACGTTGCGGCGCTCATCCCTACTGCGGAACCTCCACGGATATCGAGCTGATCAAGGTTACGACGGATGAAAGCGCTGGCGTCTTTCGTGCATTGGCGCCGCTGGCGGTCATTGATCTGATGTTCAGTGTGGTCGCCGATACGGTGTTCCTGCCGTATACCGCATTTAATTGACCGGGTTGAAAATCCAGGAAGCATGGCCGTGAGAAACAGATTTATAGCGGGTGCGTTTTTTCTGCTGATAGCCATGACTGTTCAATCTGCCTACAGCAGTGGGGGAGACGAGTCCGAAGAGAACGCATCGTTGCTCTGCAAGATGCTGGATGGCCTGGATGCGTTGACCCAGGCCTCCGAGTTCTCGGCCAAGCAACGTACGGTCAATATCGTCATAGATGGTTCTTCAGAGGACGCCAACAAACTCTGCCCGGAGATCCTGGCTCTCGTCGAACAGAACGAGTTGGTCTTTGACCAAGGCTGGACTGTGGAAATCATCTCCTCCAACCCGGACTATGCCGTCATTGGAGCTTGTCCGTTGTCGTGAGGGGGACGTCATAGAAGTTGTATGCGGTTCCTGTTTATGATTTAAAGGAGCGGCTGCAAGTCGAGCATTGCGTAGCATCATAGAAACCGCGCCTGGAAGGCGCCGACCGAGAGAGGCGGATTGTCTCCAGGTATCTCAAAAGGATTTCAGCTATGAATCTGTCTCTTCAAGACATCGCACCTGACCAAGTCGACGCGCTTAAAACACAGTCTCAAGCGGCTTACGACGTAGAAGTCAAACGGCTGCAAGATCAGAACGTGCATCCTCACTCCCTGGCTGGGTGCGGATCCCGACAGGGCATTTGTGGCTACTTCCGCTTCGAAAGTGGCGACAGCATTGACGGGTCCCACACCGAAACGATTCAGATCACGGCTTTGCCCGCCATGATCGGCCCAGATGCGCCTCAACAAGGCATCCGGGTGCGATTTTCAGGCCAGGCGACCGGCACGGGCACCCATTTGAATACCTCCAATCTGTACCTGTTGGGTACGGCGCCTGATGCCCTGAATCTCATCGGGGTCCAGTTGACACTACAGCTGTCGATAAGCGCTGGCTCAATCAAGGTGTACATCTTCGAAGGGACCCGCTTGCAGGCCGTGCTGGTCAATCCCCAGCAGTCCCCACCTGATTTCGACGGAGAGTTCTCCGGTAGCGGCGTCGGTACGTTCACGCAGGCGTGATGTAGTTCGGGCCCAGGGCCCTGGCGCATAAGCCAGGGCTTTCTTGGCACCTGTTCCTCGCTATCCCTTCGCATCTCCGGCAAAAGCCGTCAGGTACTCAGCAGCCTTCCGATATTTTTCAACCCGCTCCAGATCATTCTGGCTCGGGCTGTCTATCCGTGACAAATCACTGTTTTCCGCAAGGTCGGCCAGCTTCACCCGACGCGCCAGGGGATCACGGCCAGCCCTTTCGATGAAGGCCTGATAGGTCTCGCCTTCGCGCTTGGTGAGGGAGTCGATGGCGGCCAGAATCGCCTCGCTGAAACCTTCGCTGCGCAGCTCTGCGAGCGTCACGCGGGTGTCTTCGACCACGTCATGCAGCACCGCTACAATACGTTCGTCATGATGCGACAGGCGCAACATGACTTTCAGCGGGTGCAGGATGTAAGGCGAGCCACCCTTATCGGTTTGCCCTTCATGGGCCCGGGCGGAGATCGCTATGGCTTTCTCAAGCGTACTCATGCCACCTCACTCGTTCTCCAGGGATGCTCGACGCGGGGACTGATCGACCGCATGGCAATCTTAGCGTCAGACAAGCGTCTTCGATATGAACGCGTTCACCGAAGCATGAGGTTATCGAATAGAGCCTCTTCGAATTATGTGCTTTTCGGAAGTTGTCTTCGGCTCGCATACTTGTTTCTTTCAAGCCGATTCTGAACGAGGCGCAGTCTTGTCAAACGTTGAACCTGCTCTGCATGAGTTGAAGCGCGAGTACATCTACGACGGCTTCAGGCAGTTGATGCCGATCTCGCTGTTCGTCGTCGTATTCGGGGTCGCTTTCGGCCTGGCCGCTGCGCAAACGGGCTTGAGTGATACGTCGGCGGTACTCATGAGCACGCTGGTTTTTGCCGGCGCTTCACAATTTGCCGCGCTGGATCTGTGGGGTGAACAGGTGCCCGTGGTGCCGTTGATCATCACCGTGTTCGCCATCAACGCCCGTCATCTGTTGATGGGCGCGACGCTCTACCCGTGGCTGCGGGAGTTGCCGATGGCCAAGCGCTACGGTGTGATGCTGGTGGTCTCGGATGCCAACTGGGCCATGGCGATGCAGGCGTTCAACGCTGGCAAACCGGGGTTCGGGTTGTTGTTCGGGGGCGGTATTGCGCTGTGGGCTGCCTGGATCCTGGGCAGTTGGCTGGGCCTGCATTTCGGCAGCGCCATCCAGAATCCCGTCAGTTTCGGACTCGACATGGTGATGGGGTGTTTCCTGCTGGCGATGGTGGTCGGCGGCAAGAAGAACCTGCGCATGTTCATCGTCTGGACCGTCGCGGCCTGCTCTTCGCTAATGGCTTACTGGTACTTGCCGGCTAACAGTCATGTCGTCGTGGGAGCTTTGGCCGGAGGGCTGTTGGGCGCGTTGTGGATGGAGAAAAAACAATGAATATCACAACGACGGGGTCTGGCACGCTGGTGATCATCCTGATCATGGCGCTCGTGACATTGGCGACTCGCTGGGGCGGGGTCTTCGTGATGTCGTTCGTACCGATCAACTATCGGGTGCAGCAGTTCATCACCGCCATGTCGGGCTCGGTACTGGTGGCGGTCCTGGCGCCGATGGCGGTCAAGGGAGATAACGGCGCACGCCTGGCGTTGCTCACCACGGCAGTTGTCATGCTGACCCTGAAGAAACCGTTGCCGGCCATTGCGGCGGGTATCCTTGCAGCGGCGTTGGTGAGGCAGTTCTGATATGCAAATCGCCCGCTTTCAGGCAGGCGATCAATCCATGTCATTAGGTCAGAAGCTCAGGGCTACGACTTCCCCGAATGAACGTTCCGGTACGCCAGCCATGAAGTGCAGCGGCATCTGCTGTTTCGCCTCTATCGGCGTAATTTCCAGACTGCCGACCACCTGAATGTGAAGCTCACTCAGCCGTATCGATTCCTCTTCCTTTGCCTTTGCCATTCTCGCGTGGTTCGCTGCGATTTCATTGAGAGTTGACACGGTACATCTCCAGTGGCCGACCAAGCGTGATTGAGTTGCCGCAGCGCCAGAATCTCGTCTTCCTGGCTGCTACGGCGATTGCTGCAAACCCCAAGCCAGACGTGGCCGAGCAAGGTCGGCCAGGTCTGGCAGGCGACGAATGGATTCGTACACCTGTGATGCTCAACCATGCCTCAACAATAAGTCATTAATAATGCATTTCATGTCATTGCAGCGAGCCGATACCCCGGCGGTGCCCGTCGAGGTGAACGTCGCTCCTATTGCGGGACGTTACTCAGTGGGTATTCGCGCCGAAGTGTGTTGATCGAGGCCTCGGGCTTCGATAGGCCACTACCACCCCGAGGCCGATCAGGCCGGTCGCCAACGCCAGCAGCAGAATCACTTTCTGCAATCCGATCGGTGCCGCCAGCAGCGCGACCAACAGGCCCGCCAGCGGTTGTGAAAGGTTGTTGAGCAGCGTGATTACGCCGACGGTCTTGCCGAAGTCCTGGGGCGGAATGACTTGCTGGCGGGTGCTGCGCATGTAGACGTTGAACATTTTGTCGAAGCCGACGACTAGCAGGAAACCCACCACGTAACCCCAGGCGTTCGGGCTGAGGGCGGTGAGGAAGGCTCCTGTGGCGATCAGCGTGTAGGACAGGATACCCAGCCACTTCAAGGGCAGCGTGAACCGTGCCAGGAGGAACAGGATGACGATGGTGGTCATGGCGCCGGCTGCCTGCAACCCGGCGTAATAGTCCTTGCCGGCGCTGTACTGGCCGATGACCATGGCCGCCGACGTGGCGAGGGTGACGCCAATGATCAGATTGACGCCCACCGCCAGGCTGATGATCTTCTTCAGTTCCGCCAGGTTGCGTATATGGCTGAAAGCGATGCGTAGCGGGTTCAGCCAGAGGTCCTGATGTTGCTCGAAGGTTTCCAGGGTGACCGAGCTGGTGCGCTGCCAGTACCGCATGGCCAGGTCCGCTGACAGAAACAGCGCGGAAATCGCCACTACCACCCAATGCCATGCCCACACGTCGAGCATCAGCGCGGCGAGCAGCGGGCCCAGTACCAGCCCGCCCTGGTCGGCGATCTGCGAGTAGGACAGGGTCTTGGTATAGGTGTAGTGCTTGAAGATGTGCGGCATCACCACTTCGCGGGCCATGATGCCCTGGGTGGTCAGCACGCCGCACACGGCCGAGAGGGCGATGATCCAGTAGAGGCCGCCAAAGATGCCGTAGAGTGCCGTGGCGACGGCGCATGCCACGGCGCGGTAGACCTGGCTGATGTGCAGGATACGGATGGGCGGGAACTTGTCGCACAACGCGCCGCAGATCGGGAACGACAAATAGCGCGGCAGGGATTCAACGAAGAAAGCCAAGCCCGCCCAGGAGACGCTGTTGGTGGTCTGGAACACAATCAACGGGACGATAAACAGCAAGATCTGGTCGGCCAGCCGGGAGAGGAACAATGAGGTGAAGAAGGCCAGGTAATCCTTGCGCATGGAGCTCCTTGATAACGTTCGTTGCCTCAGCGGCGGGGGAGGTGATGTGGAACTAATATCATCCCCAGCGTCCATATGTGCAGGGACCTTCCCTTTTTAGTGAGAACCATCATGCTCAAATCGCGTTCGTTGATTGCAGTGGTTACCTGCTTCGCCTTGGTGGCGGGGCCTGAAATTGTCGTCGCGGATCCGGGGAACGGCAAGGGAAACGCCCAGTTCGACCAGGGGCCAGGTCACGGGCAGGGCAAAGGAGGACAAGGCAACAAGGGCGGTCAAGGCAACTATGGTAACCAGGGTGGCAAGGGCAACGCTCACGGCGGTGGCGGTGGCGGCGACTGGCACAACGGGCCGAGTATCGACCGGGGCGGTATTATCGGTGTGATCGGCGGTTATCGTGATTATTGGAGCCCCGGTCCGGCCCTGCCACCGGGCATCCAGAAAAACCTCGCCCGGGGCAAGCCGATGCCGCCGGGCATCGCCAAGAAGCTGGACGGACGCCTGTTGGGACGCTTGCCGCACTACGATGGCTACGAGTGGCGGCAGGTGGGCACTGACCTGATTCTGGTGGCGATCGCCACTGGCATCATCTATGAAGTGCTGAACGGCGCGTTCGATTGAGACTCGGTCGAACCCGGCGTAGCAGCCTGTTGGCAGGCTGCTACGCCCTCAGTTTTCCACCTGCCGCAGGCGTTTGTACAAGGTATTGCGGCTGACCCCGAGCCGACGGGCCAAGTGCGAGATGTTTCCGCCGACTGCCTGCAATTGGCGGTTCAGGTCTTCGGCATCGTTCAAGTCCACTGACAACGGCTCCGGTGCGTCCACCGGGTCCATCTCCAGGTCCACGAAGAAATCATCCGGCAGGTGTTCCGGGCGGATCGGCTGTTCTTCGGCCATCGCCAGGGCCACTTGCAGCACGCTGCTGACTTGTCGCAGGTTACCCGGCCACGGATGACGCTCGAACAGTTCCTGCACCTCGCGGCTCAGGCCGGCCCATTGGGTTGGCTCGCGATGATGTTCCCAGAGACGTTTGAACAGGGCTTGTTTGTCGCTGCGTTCGCGCAGGGGCGGAAGTTCCAGGGTCAGGCCGCCGATGCGGTAGTACAGATCTTCGCGGAAACGGCCCAGCTGCACTTGCTCGCGCAACGATCGGTTGGTGGCGGAGATGATGCGGATGTCCACCGGGAACAGCTCGGCGCTGCCCACCGGTTGCACGCAACGCTCCTGCAACACCCGCAGCAGGCGGGCCTGGGTCGGCAGGGGCATGTCGCCGATTTCGTCGAGGAACAATGTGCCGCGGTCGGCCTTGCGGATCAGGCCGATGCTGCCCTTCTGGTTGGCGCCGGTGAAGGCGCCTTTTTCGTAACCGAACAATTCCGATTCCACCAGCTCGGCCGGGATCGCCGCGCAGTTGACCGCAATGAATGGCTGCTGGCAACGGGAACTGGCCTGGTGCAGGGCCTTGACGAACACTTCCTTGCCGACGCCGGTCTCACCGTGGATCAACAGCGGAATGTCCTTTTCCAGCAAGCGTTCGGCCTGGCGCACGGCCTTTTCCACGCGGCTGTCACCAAAGTGCAGAGTATTGAGGCTGATGACGTGGCTGGCGGGAGCCGGGGTGGGCGAGGGGACTGGTTCGGTGAAGATGCGTGGCTTGATCGATACCTGGTTCGGGCGCTTGAGCATGCACTGGAAACGATTGCGCCCGGCTGCTTGCAGGGAGAATGGCAGGCCGTCGGGCTGGTTCAGCAGTTCCAGCAGCGAGACTTTGAACAAGCTTTCGATACTGACCCGCGACAGGCTCAGACCCAGCAGGTTATCGGCCCGGCGGTTGGCGGAAAGTATCTGGCCGCTCTCATCGAAAATCAGCAGGCCGGCCCATTGGCTGTCGAGGTTGTTCAATCCTGTGTTGAAGATCAATTGGAAGTGTTCACCGCGGAACAGGTTGAGAATCAGCCGGTTTTCCACGGTCTGGCTCATCATCTTGACCATGCCCAGGGTGTGGGAGGGCGGCAGGTAGCTGTCGCTGGACACGTCCAGTACGGCGATGACCTTGCGCTCGGCATCGAAGATCGGCGCGGCGGAACCGGTCATGAAGCGGTTGGCCTTGAGGAAGTGTTCATCGTGTTCAATGTGCACTGCCTGCTCACAGGCCAGTGCGGTGCCGATGGCGTTGGTGCCGGTGCAACGCTCCATCCAGCTAGCCCCGGCGCTGAACCCGTGGGCCAGTTTCGGTTCGATGAAACGCTGGGTGCCCCAGGAGGTGAGCACTTGGCCCTGATTGTCGGCCAGCATGATCAGGCAATTGGAGTTGCTGAGGATGTTCTCGTAGTACGGCAGGACTTCCTGGTGAGTGGTTTGCACCAGGGAATGCTGGCTTTCCAGCAATTGGGCAATGCCTTCGGCGGGCAATGGGTCGAAGGCCGGCGCGCTCTGGTGATTCAGGCCAAAGGCACGGCAGCGGGACCAGGAGGCCTGGATGATGGCGTCGTGGGACAAGGCAGGAGCTGGTGCGGCCATGGGGCACTCTCGCAGAAGCTGTTTTTATTGTTGTGGTGAGTTTCGCACAGACTCCTTGTGCTGGGGCAAGCCCCGATTGCCAGGTAGAACGCAAATCCTGTGTGGGAGCGAGCCTGCTCGCGATAGCGTCGGATCAGCTGCACCCATGTTGCCGATAGACCGCTATCGCGAGCAGGCTCGCTCCCACACAGGAGACTGTCCAACCCAGGAAAACGTTCATTCATTGTTGTTCAGAATTGTTCATTGTCAACCGGCGAATTGTTCAGTTGTTCAGTTTTGCTTGTTCACTTGTGTTCATCCGTGAACGTATTTTTCCGACGGAAATCGGTAAAACCCAATAAATTCAACAGGATGAGATTTCTGGCACGCCTTTCGCTTTTAATCTTCGGTCGCTTGACTCCCAAAAATAAAAAGGCCGAGCCATGTCATTAACGCTTGAGCACATTTGTCGCACCGTCGAGGGCCAGACCTGGATCGACGATGCCAACCTGAATTTCGAACCCGGATCCTTCAACGTTCTGTTGGGCCGCACATTGTCCGGCAAGACCAGCCTCATGCGCCTGATGGCCGGCCTGGACAAGCCCGACAGTGGTCGCATCCTGATGAATGGCGTTGATGTGACCAATCGCCCGGTGCGGCTGCGCAACGTATCGATGGTCTATCAGCAGTTCATCAACTACCCGACCATGACCGTTTTCGAAAACATCGCCTCGCCGTTGCGCCAGGCCGGTGTGTCCAACGAGGTGATCCAGAGCAAAGTGCTGGAAACCGCGAAGATGCTGCGGATCGAGAAGTTCCTGAAGCGCCATCCACTGGAACTGTCCGGCGGCCAGCAGCAGCGTACCGCCATGGCCCGCGCGCTGGTCAAGGATGCCGAGCTGATCCTGTTCGACGAGCCCCTGGTGAACCTGGACTACAAGCTGCGTGAAGAGCTTCGCCAGGAAATGCGTGAGCTGTTCCAGGCCCGTCACACCATCGCCGTCTATGCCACCACCGAGCCCAACGAAGCGTTGGCCCTGGGCGGCACCACCACCATTCTTCACGAAGGCCGGGTGATCCAGAGCGGCAAGGCGGCCTCGGTCTACCACCAGCCGCAAACCGTGCTGGCCGCCGAGCTGTTTTCCGAGCCGCCCATCAACCTCATGCCAGGACGCATTGCCGATAATGAAGTGAGCTTCGCCAACTTCGTGCACTTCCCGCTGAACGTCGACCTGCGTCCGGTGGGCGAGGGTGAATTCCGTTTCGGTGTGCGCCCCAGCCACATCTCGCTGGTGCCGAGCAACGACGACGACCTGGAACTGGCGGTGACCGTCGAGGTGGCCGAGATCAGCGGCTCGGAGACTTTCCTGCACGTACGCAACGAACACTTCCTGTTGGTGCTGCACCTGCCCGGCGTGCATGAGTACGACGTGGATGCGCCGATCCGTATCTACATCCCGACCCACAAACTGTTTGTCTTCGATGCCCAGGGCAAGTTGGTTCAGGCCCCGGGTCAGCGTATTGCGAGGGTTGCCTGATGGCTGAAATTCATTTGCAGAACCTCGCCCACAGTTACACCAGCACTCCGGCGGGCCCCGAGGATTACGCGATCCGCGAGATGAACCACGTCTGGGAACAGGGCGGCGCCTATGCGTTGCTCGGGCCTTCAGGGTGCGGTAAATCCACCTTGCTCAACATCATTTCCGGCTTGCTCAGCCCTTCCGAGGGCCAGGTGAAGTTCGACAACAAAGTCGTCAACGACCTGAGCCCGGAGCAGCGTAACATCGCCCAGGTATTCCAGTTCCCGGTGGTGTACGACACCATGACGGTGTTCGACAACCTGGCGTTTCCGCTGCGCAACCAGGGCATGGCCGAAGCGAAAATCCACACCAAGGTGCAGGAAATTGCCGAGGTCCTCGACCTGCAGAGTCTGTTGGACAAGAAGGCTCGCAACCTCACAGCCGATGAGAAACAGAAAGTCTCCATGGGCCGTGGGCTGGTGCGCGACGACGTGTCGGCGATCCTGTTCGACGAACCGCTGACGGTGATCGACCCGCACCTGAAGTGGAAGCTGCGGCGCAAGCTCAAGCAGATTCACGAGCAGTTCAACATCACCATGGTCTACGTCACCCACGACCAGTTGGAAGCATCGACCTTCGCCGACAAGATTGCGGTGATGTATGGCGGTCAGATCGTGCAGTTCGGCACGCCCCGGGAGTTGTTCGAGCGTCCGAGCCACACCTTTGTCGGCTACTTCATTGGCAGTCCGGGAATGAACCTGATCAAGGTCACCGCGCAACCCGGCGGCGTCGGTTTCGGCTCGACCCATCTGCCGCTGTCCGAAACCTTGCAGAAGCGGGTGGCCGAGGCTGAAGGCAAAACCCTGAAAGTCGGTATCCGCCCTGAGTTCGTCCACGTCTGGGAGGGCCCCTACGACGACGCGATGCGCGCCGAGGTGATGCATGTCGAAGACCTGGGCACCTATAAGATTCTGACTCTCAGTCTCGACGGCGTGCCGCTGAAGGTGCGCCTGGCCGAAGACAAACCGGTGCCGGAAGGCACGGCGTATATCAGCTTCCCGGCCCAATGGCTGATGGTCTATGCCGATGAATATTTGCTGGAACCGTTGAGCGAGGTGCAGCCATGAACAAGGTGCAGAACAACAAGGCCTGGTGGCTGGTGTTGCCGGTGTTCCTGCTGGTGGCCTTCAGTGCGGTGATCCCGATGATGACCGTGGTCAACTATTCGGTGCAGGACATCTTCGACCAGTCCAGCCGCTACTTCGTCGGTGCCGACTGGTACAAGCAAGTACTGATGGACCCACGGTTGCACGACTCGCTGCTGCGCCAGTTCATCTATTCGGCGTGCGTGCTGTTGATCGAAATCCCCCTGGGCATCGCCATCGCCCTGACCATGCCGACCAAGGGCAAATGGTCGTCCCTGGTGTTGATCATCCTGGCGATCCCGCTGCTGATTCCATGGAACGTGGTCGGTACGATCTGGCAGATTTTCGGTCGCGGCGATATCGGCCTGCTCGGCTGGACCCTCAACGCCCTCGGCATCAACTATAACTATGCGGCCAACACCATGGACGCCTGGGTGACGGTGCTGGTGATGGACGTCTGGCACTGGACCTCGCTGGTGGCGCTGCTGTGCTACTCCGGGCTGCGGGCGATCCCGGATGTGTATTACCAGGCGGCGCGGATCGATCGGGCGTCCAACTGGGCGGTGTTCCGGCACATCCAGTTGCCGAAGATGAAGAGCGTGCTGCTGATCGCGGTGATGCTGCGCTTCATGGACAGTTTCATGATCTACACCGAACCGTTCGTGCTCACCGGCGGCGGCCCGGGTAACGCCACCACGTTCCTGAGCCAGACCCTGACGCAGATGGCCATCGGTCAATTCGACCTGGGGCCGGCGGCAGCGTTTTCCCTGGTGTACTTCCTGATCATTCTGTTGGTGTCGTGGCTGTTCTACACCGCCATGACTCACTCCGACGCCAACCGTTGAGGCCTGCACGATGAGCAATAAAAAGCTGATCCCGTTGCTGCTCTACATCCTGTTCCTGCTGGTGCCCATCTACTGGCTGCTGAACATGTCGTTCAAGAGCAACACTGAAATCCTCGGCGGCCTGACCCTCTGGCCACAGGATTTCACCTTCCAGAACTACAAGGTGATCTTCACCGACCCGAGCTGGTACACCGGTTATTTGAACTCGCTCTACTACGTGAGCCTGAACACGGTGATTTCCCTGAGTGTGGCGTTGCCGGCGGCTTATGCCTTCTCGCGCTACCGGTTCCTGGGGGACAAGCATCTGTTCTTCTGGCTGCTGACCAACCGCATGGCGCCACCGGCGGTGTTCCTGTTGCCGTTCTTCCAGCTGTATTCGTCCATCGGGCTGTTCGACACCCATATCGCCGTGGCCTTGGCTCACTGCCTGTTCAACGTACCGCTGGCGGTGTGGATCCTCGAAGGCTTCATGTCCGGGGTGCCGAAAGAAATTGACGAGACCGCCTACATTGACGGCTACAGTTTCCCCAAGTTCTTCGCCAAGATCTTTATCCCGTTGATCGGCTCGGGCATCGGCGTGACGGCGTTCTTCTGCTTCATGTTTTCCTGGGTCGAACTGTTGCTGGCCCGCACGCTCACCTCGGTGAATGCCAAGCCGATCGCTGCGGTCATGACCCGTACCGTGTCGGCTTCGGGTATCGACTGGGGGGTGCTGGCGGCGGCGGGGGTGTTGACCATCCTGCCGGGCATGCTGGTGATCTGGTTCGTTCGCAATCATGTGGCCAAGGGCTTTGCCCTGGGCCGAGTCTGAGGAGTCGATGATGGAATGGATGAATTGGACCGTCCCCACAGCGGTATTTTTTGGGGTTATCGCCTTGTTCCTGGTAGGCATGACCACTTGGGAGTTGCGTTCGCCGAGCATCCCTCGGCGTGGTTTCCTGCCGATTGCCACGACCCGTGGCGACCGGTTGTTTATCGGTCTTCTCGGTAGCGCCTACCTGCACCTGCTGGTAATCGGCGCCACCGACTGGAGCATCTGGATAGCGTTCGCGTTGTCTTGGGTGTGGCTGTTGGCAGTGATGCGGTGGGGCTGAAGTGGCCTGTGTGGCTAATTCGCCCACTCAACTTCGGCACCAGGACTTGAGTACTCGAATTAACCGAACAGGCCACTAGTCATTCGACGATCAGGCTCTTAAACCCAAACAGGAGGTCTCTATGTTCAATAAAAACAATAAGCTGCGACATAGCGTTTCATTGGCTGCCGCACTGGCACTCAGCGGGTTGAGCGCTGTGGCCTGGGCTGATGCCTATGAAGACGCCGCTAAAAAATGGATCGGCAGTGAATTCAAACCGTCGACCCTGACGGAAGCCCAGCAGCTTGAAGAACTCAAATGGTTCATCAAGGCATCCGAGCCGTTTCGCGGCATGAAGATCAACGTGGTGTCGGAAACCCTGACCACTCACGAATACGAGTCCAAGGTACTGGCCAAGGCCTTCACCGAAATCACCGGGATCCAGTTGACCCACGACCTGCTGCAAGAAGGCGACGTGGTGGAAAAGATGCAGACGGTGATGCAGTCGGACAAAAACATCTATGACGGCTGGGTCAACGATTCGGACCTCATTGGTACGCACTTTCGCTACGGCAAGACCGAATCGATCACTGATCTGATGGCCAACGAAGGCAAGAACTTCACTTCGCCGACCCTGGACCTCAAGGACTTCATCGGGACTTCCTTCACCACCGCACCGGACGGCAAGCTCTATCAACTGCCCGACCAGCAATTCGCCAACCTCTACTGGTTCCGCGCCGACTGGTTCGAGCGGCCGGACCTGAAGGCCAAGTTCAAGGAGAAGTACGGCTACGAGCTGGGTGTACCGGTGAACTGGTCGGCCTATGAAGACATCGCCAAGTTCTTCTCCGAAGACGTCAAGGAGATCGACGGCAAGCGCGTCTACGGCCACATGGACTACGGCAAGAAAGACCCGTCCCTGGGCTGGCGCTTCACCGATGCCTGGTTCTCCATGGCTGGTGGTGGCGACAAAGGCCTGCCCAACGGCTTGCCAGTGGACGAGTGGGGCATCCGTGTCGAGGACTGCCATCCGGTCGGTTCCAGCGTGACCCGTGGCGGCGATACCAACGGCCCTGCGGCCGTGTTCGCCACCACCAAATACGTGGATTGGCTGAAGAAGTACGCGCCACCGGAAGCGGCGGGCATGACGTTCTCCGAGTCTGGCCCGGTACCGTCCCAGGGCAACATCGCCCAGCAGATTTTCTGGTACACCGCTTTCACCGCCGACATGACCAAGCCGGGCCTGCCGGTGGTCAATGCGGACGGCACGCCGAAATGGCGTATGGCACCTTCGCCACGCGGTCCGTACTGGGAAGAGGGCATGAAGCTGGGGTATCAGGACGTGGGTTCCTGGACCTTCATGAAGTCCACGCCTGAGAAGCAGAGACTCGCGGCCTGGCTGTACGCGCAGTTCGTGACGTCGAAAACCGTGTCCCTGAAGAAAACCATCGTCGGCCTGACGCCGATTCGTGAGTCGGACATCAACTCGCAGGCGATGACCGACCTGGCACCGAAGCTGGGTGGCCTGGTGGAGTTCTATCGTAGCCCGGCCCGCGTGCAATGGACCCCGACCGGGACCAACGTACCGGACTATCCGCGTCTGGCGCAGCTGTGGTGGAGCCACATCGCCGAAGCGGCCAGCGGCGAGAAGACTCCGCAACAGGCACTGGACGGCCTGGCCAAGGATCAGGACGCAATCATGACCCGTCTGGAACGTTCCAAGGCCCAGGCTACCTGCGCGCCGAAAATGAACCCGGAACGCGATGCGCAATACTGGTTCGACCAACCGGGCGCACCGAAGCCAAAACTGGCGAACGAGAAGCCTAAAGGCGAAACCGTGAGCTACGCCGAACTGCTGAAATCGTGGGAAGCTGCCCGCAAGTAAGCGCCCTGCAATAAATGAACGGCACCGAAAGGTGCCGTTTTTTTGAGCCTTGAAAAGAAGCCCACAACCTCCAGACACACCACCAAACCCTGTGGGAGCGAGCCTGCTCGCGATGACACCGGCCCATCCAACATCAAGGCCAACAGACCCACCGCCATCGCGAGCAGGCTCGCTCCCACACTGGATTGTGGAGGCCCACAACCTCAGACACACCACCGAACCCTGTGGGAGCTGGGCTTGCCCGCGATGACGTCAGCCCATTCACATCGATACCAACAGACCCACCGCCATCGCGAGCAGGCTCGCTCCCACACCGGATCGTGGAAGCCCACAACCTCCAGGCACACCACCGAACCCTGTGGGAGCCGGGCTTGCCCGCGATGACATCAGCCCATCCAACATCAAGACCAACAGACCCTCCGCCATCGCGAGCAGGCTCGCTCCCACACCGGATCGTGGAGGTCCACAACACCCAGGCACACCACCGAACCCTGTGGGAGCGAGCCTGCTCGCGATGACGTCAGCCCATTCACATCGATACCAGCAGACTCACCGCCATCGCGAGCAAGCTCGCTCCCACGGCAATGTCTTCAGCCTGCCTTGACCTTGCTGGCCTGGGGACCTCCGGCCATGGGGGTGGGCCGGGCTTTCATCAGTGTATCCAGGGCCTGCCGATAGTTTTTGCCGGCCAGGCTCATGCTGTTGTTGTGCGTTCCCCCAGGCACCAGCAGCAGATGCTTCGGCTCATGGGCCGCCTTGAACAGTTGCTCGCTGAAACGAGGCGGAACGTAGTTGTCTGCCGCGCCATGCACCACCAGCAGCGGCATGTTGATTTCGGGGATCTTGTCGATGGAGTCGAACTTCTGCGACAGCAGCCAGCGCACGGGCAGGGAGGTATCCGCCATGGCGGTCGCCACGTCGCCCAGGGAGGTGAACGTGGACTCGATGACCAGGCCTTGGGCCGGCGCGACGCTGCCGTCTTTCGCGGCCTTCTGGCCGAGTTCGGCGGCGAGGTCCACCGCGACGGCGCCGCCCAGGGAGTGACCGTAGATCAGCCGCAGGGCCGGGTCCGGTTGCAACGCTTCAAGCCGCTCCCAGGCGAATCGCGCATCTTCATAGACACTGGCCTCGGACGGCAGCTCGCCATGGCTCTTGCCGAAACCCCGGTAATCGATCGCCAGCACCGAAAAGCCCAGGGCGCGCAGTTGCTGGATGCGGAACAACTGGCCAGTCAGGTTCCAGCGCACCCCGTGCAAATACAAGATCGCCGGCGCGTTCTTGCGTTCGGCCGGCCACCACCAGCCATGGATATTTTCCCCGGCCTTGAAGCTTTTGGGCTTGAGATCGAACTCCTGCACGCTGCTCGGAAGGCCGCTGAACCAACTCGCCGTCCCCGGTTCGATGCGAAACACCAGCTCCCGCTCCTTGTGTTGCAACACCGCGCAGCCCACCGGCAAACCGCCCACCATCGCAGCCATGCACAAATAGGCGAGCCAGCGGCGCCGACGACGAGGGAGTAAGGATGAAGACATCGACGCGACTCGCTACTCAAGACAGAAGATGCGTTTTAACAGATCCGCTCGCAGGGTGGAGAGATTTCTGGAAGGCTGTCATGTACATCCCCAAACTCAGCCAATACCAACCGCTGTCCCGCCCTGCGATATGGCACCTTGGGCACCCCCTCCAGGCGTTTGCGCAGCACCTCGGTCAATGAACGCCCGGCCTCCAGGCTGGCATCGCCAAAGTCCCCTTCAAGGTGCTGCGGATGCACGATCACCTCGAGAGAGCCATGGATCGGCGGTGCGGCATGTTGCAAGTCGGCCGGCGTGCAAACGTGGTCGGCCGTGGCGCCGCTGAGGTAGCGCATTCGACGGTTGAGCAGGGACTTGAAGATGCGTTTGGGCAGGTTCAGGTTCGCCCCCAGGTTACGGGCCAGGCGTATGGGCACGCTGTGCCGGGCGGCGAAGCGGGCCACCAGTTCACCGATGGGCCAGATGTTGTGTACATGCTGGTGGGAATCGAGGTGGCTGGGGTGCAGTCCGTGGTCCAGGCAGCGCTGCCACTGGGCTTCGAGTTCTTCTCGCACGGCAGCGCGATCCTTGGCGCCCAGGCGCAGGCAGTAACGGGACAGGTTCAGGTCGAACTTGCCATTGGCATCACAAAATGCCGGACGCGATGCAATCGCCCGGCTCAGTGGCGCGCCGTGGCTCAGGTTGAAATGCAGGCCGATACGGCCATTGAGCAGGGGGTGTTGGGCCAGTTCACAGGCCTGTTCGAAGCCCGGCATATTGGCCATGGCCGTGGCGGAACTGATCACGCCTGCCTCGAAGGCCTGCAGGATGAGCGTATTCTCACTGAGGCTGAGTCCGAAATCGTCAGCATTGACGATCACTTGTTGGGGCATTCACGTTCTCCTGACGCTTGGGAGGGGGGGACGAAGGGAGGGGGGGGTTGGCCGGTCGGGCGCTTGCGAAGCCATGGCTTGAGACTTTTCCATAGGCGCAAGGCGAACCCCAGGGCCAGCCCGCCGGGCTGCCATGAGTAGAAACTCCAGCGCCAATGTTCCAGCTGTCCGGTCATGCGTTCATGCAACTGATGGTTGGAGTTCTCCAGGCTGACCCGCGACGCATCGATCCAGTGCCAGTTGTCATCCAGTCCCCAGCGAATCCATTCTTCCAGCAACACTCGACCGCTGCCCAGGTCGGCATGCTCCGGCAGGAACGCGAGGTTGTAGTCGTACAAGCGTCCGTGCTCCAGCAGGCCGAGGCGGTAGCTGATGCAGTGTCCGTCCAGCTCCAGCATCACCACCCGTACCAGACCTTCGGCGGCGAGGGCTGTAAAGGCGTGGTTCATCCATTGTCGGTGCCTGGGTTCGGAGAAGATGCCGACACCTTCTTCGCCTTTCCAACTGGCAGCCTCGACTTCGGCAAGGGTTCGCAACAGCGGCCCCATGCCGATGGCATCCGGTGTCACTCTCTGGATTCGGGCACCGCACGCGGCGATCCGCTTGCGCGCCCGGCGCAGCTTGTAGCGCGGATCGCCGGAAATCTCCTGGCGGTCGCTGTCGCTGATCAGATGCACCGGCACTCGGCAACTCAACCGCCGCTCTCCGGTGGAACTCAGCGCCATCCAGGCACTGAGGGCGCTTTCTTCACCGACCGGTTCGATCACTTCATTGAACTGTAGCAATGCGTGGGGCAGGTGCTGGCGGATCTGCATCAATGCCTGGCCCATGGCGTCGGCGTCCAGGCGCACCAGCAAGGCGATGCGGTCGGCCAGGGGATAGCCCAGGTGACGCAACACCCGAAACCGCAGCCCGCCGATGCGTTCACGCGTGGTGACCAGGGGCAGGCACAGGCAAAGCGCCTGATCCTGCCAGCCCAGTAGCACATGCAATTCCTGATCGGGCCGCAGCGCCAGCTCTGCCGCTTGCAGCCAGGCCAGGGTGTTGAACGGCGTCGTATCGGCCACCTGGGTTCGCAGCTGTTCATAAGCTGTTGTCGGAAACAGTTCTGCGCTCAGGGAGCGGCACCACTGGAACCGGATCGCCATTGCCATCAGGCCGCCGCCGTCGTGGCGGTCGGTTGCGCCGGCTTGCGAAAGGTGTCCAATACAGAACCGTCGTAGAACGTGTCACGGAAGAAGCGCCAGCGACCGAACAGGCAATACACATGGGTGATCTGGCCGCGTTCCTGGAAGTCCATGCGTATATGCATTTTGATCGCCGGAATGTTCTGCAGGTCGCAGACATCGACCATCTTGTCGCAACCCTTTTGCGCCATGATTTCCCACATATCCTGTTGTACGTCGGCCGACATCCTGGACCCCCAATACGCACGGATCATCTCTCCACCGAACTGAAAGTATTCACCAGGCTTGATCGGGAACAGGCAGCGATAGAAATGGCGATCGAAATAGTCTCGCGTACTGGCCCAGGCGAAACCCACGGTGTCGCCCTGATCATCCAGGTACATCAAGCCTGTGTAACCTTCGGCGGCCAGTTCGCGCATGGTTTCGACGCGGTCGCCGAAATGCCTGGCGAACGCATCGGCATTGCTGACGGTGATGAATTCCTTACGCATCGGCGGGTAGGGCTTGAGGTTATGCGGCGGCAACGGGATCCGTACATCGTGCTCCAGCCACACCAGTTGCGAATGGAAAAACACGTAGCGGCGTATCACCTGCTTGAGAACCGAGCGCAGGCCTTTCTTCTGGATGCGATCACGCAATTTTTGCAGTAGGTTCATGGTGCCTCCTGACGGGTGGCGGGTTGGGGAAAAGAGGAAGCACTCCAGCCCAGGGCAAACAGGGTTTCCCCTGGCAGGAGAAAACGGATCTGCCCGGCCTCGCAATTGAGCGGGGCGTTGCGGCTGTGGTTGTCCGGACCGAAATAGACCAGGGTCGGCTGTGTCTGCGGGCAAGGCGTGCCATCGATGCTGACCTGTTGCGCCCGGGTGCTTTTATTCACGCCCAGCAGGCTGCGTTGCGAGCCGGTGGCCATCGCCAGGGCGTCCACTTCAAACGCGTCGTTGTCCAGGCGCAGCACCTGGTCGAGCCAATGTTGTCGGATGAATTGTTGGGCCAGGCCCACCGGCTTGAGCTCGAAGCGATCATTGCCAAGCACCCGGACCATGCCCTTGGGGTACTCCGGTTCGTCGGCGGATTGGAACCAGTTGAGCATGTCCAACAGGCCGTCGGCGGAGGCATTGATCACCACGGAGGTCCACCACAGGGCGGCGTAATGGGTTTCCTGATCGTAGGGGCTCAGGCTCGAGCCGCTGGACATGTTGGTCTGGTCCAGCAGCAGAGCCTTGCGTGGTCGACCGTTGTGATCCAGGCCCACCAGGCTGGCAGCCCGACGCACGCTGTGGCGGTACACTCGGGTGGCTAGCAGATCGCGGACCATCCACTCATGCCAGGCCAGGGCATCGATCTGGTCGCCGTAGCTGGCCAGCAGGCGGCGCGCCCAATCGATGCCACGTTTGTCGGCGGCGTTTTCGGCCAGGGGACCATTGGTGAACCGCGAGCTGGCCGGAATGGCAATGCGCACACCGGAGCGGGCGTTGGCGGGTAGGGCACGGACCTGGTTGGCCATGCTCTCGAACACCTGCTGGTAGCTGGCGAAGTCGGCGTAGTTGAGGTTCGGCTCATCGGCGAAACCCAAGTAGTGAATGCCTTTGCCACCGAGGGCGCGAGTCGATTCGAGCCAGGCCTGCAGGCCGCTGTTGCTGAGCCGGTCGGCCCGCAGATCGGCCTTGCGCGCGCTACCGGCCAACAAGGTGATGTCCTGGGTGATGCCGAAGCGGTCCTGGTACAGGCGGCGGAAACGGTCTTCGTGGTCCGCCTTTGCAGCGGTGACGTCGACGAAGCTGTAATAGCTGGCTGCCTGGGGCTTGAGCGCATCGATGACCGGGTAGGCGGAGGGGGGCGGCATGGCGTAAGGCAGGGAGACGCCCAGTTTTGGCGTGGTTCCCAGGACGTCGCCATACACCCTCAAATGCGCTTCTCCCGGATCCTCGCGCAACGGTCGCAGGTGTGCCGGGGTTTGGGCAAACAGGTTGGCAGTACCATCCAGCCAGAATGCAGCCTTGCCGTTGCCCAGCAGATGCAGGCGCCAGATCTGCTCGACGTCGGTGACGGGCAGCGCGATCTGATCGAACTGCCAATAGGCCGGGTAGCGCTTGAGGTTCAACTGCAGCTGTTTGCCGTCGGCGACACGTCGGGCCTGCAAGGCTTGCACACCGCCGTGGAACTTGCCCGCCAGCATGGCTCGCTCGCCGGCGGCCACTTTGAAATACAACTCGTCGCCATCGTGGGCCTCAGCGCTGAAATGCACCTTGGCCGGTGCGAACAGGGCCTGGGTACGCGCGTCATGCTCGACGCTGTAGCGGCGGAAGCTGTAGCCGGGGATTTCCAGGCGATAGCTGGCGGCACCGGGCAGCAATGGCCATTGTTGTTCGCCACGTACCTGGGCTCTCTTGATCAAGCGCTCGCCCACCAGGCGTCCCTGGCCGTTGAGCAGGTACAAGTGTTCCGAATTGGCGTCGGCCTGCCAGGCCGGTGCCCAGCGCACGGTCACCTGATCCGGCCGGTCGGTCTGCAGGTACAGGCTGCCGTCGCGGATGCCGCTCCAGGACATGGAGGCGCCATGGGCCGGAAATGCCAGGGCCCATAGGCATGCGCTCATTATCCAGCACCGCGCCGACCCTATCGCGAGCAGGCTCGCTCCCACCCTGGACCTGCATCGGCCGCGGATATTGTGATCGACACCGGGCCCCTGTGGGAGCGGGCTTGCTCGCGAAGGGGTCATCACATCCAGTATCCGTGCAAGCCGAGCCTCCGCCATCGCGAGCAAGCCCGCTCCCACAGGGATCTCACCGAACCCTGTGGGAGCGAGCCTGCTCGCGATGGTGGACTGAGGGGCGACGAAACTCATGCCGATTTTCCCATCAGCATCTGCCGCATCGGCACCAGGTCGCTGGGCAGGATGATCAGCGTCTGCCACAGCGCCACGCCGCTGAGACGGCAGTACATTGCCAGCAACGCCACGGTTACCCCCAGGTAAGCGATGGAAGATGCAGCGGCGGCACCGACGATACCGTAGCGGGGAATCAGCAGCAGGTTCAACGCCAGGTTCAGCAACGCACCCACGCCCATCAGCAGTGAAACGCTGCCGGGTCGGTTCTTGCCCAACAGGTCCAGGCGCAGGATGCTCGCGTAGCACAGTCCGAACAGCCCTGGCAGCAAGGCCAGTAAGGCCGGATAAGCCGGTTGGTAGGCCACGCCGAACAAGGTCACGATCAGCCATTCGCCGATCAGCGCCATGCCCAGGCACGCGCCGAGCATCACTGTGGCAGTCAGGCGCAATGCCAGGGGCGTCAGGCGCTGCATGTCGCGGTCCTGTTGCAACAGGCGCTTCATCAGGGGGGTGGTCACGGCTTCCGGCACGATCAGCAGCAGCTCGGCAGCGGCGCTGGCCATGGCATAGTGTCCCAGGGCGGTGCTGCCCAGCAGGGCGCCGATGAACAGGTAGTCCGAGCGCAGTATCACTTGCTGGAACAGCAGGTCCGGATGGCTGCGTGCGCCGTAGCGCAGCAGCTCGCCCTGGCTGGCGCGATCCCATTGCAGCGACACCTCGTGATCCCGCCGCAGCCAGACCCAGCCGGCCACTACCACCAGGCTCAGGCCTGTCAACCAACTGATCAGCGCCGCTTCCAGGGCCGCATCCTTCCACATCCAGAACAGCGCCAGGAACAGCAACAGCGGCGCCAGGGATTCCATCAGGCGCAGGGCATTGAAGCCGCCCACGCCGCCTGAGGCATTGTGCAGCGTCAGCAGTCCGCTCTTGAGCACGGTCAACGGTACGGCGAGCAACAGCAGCCAGGCCAGCAAACCCAACTGCAGAGTGATGTCCAGCTCAGCGCCAAACACGCGCGCCAGCGCCACCACCAACAGGGTCAACAACCCGGCCAACAGGCAACCGAACACCAGCACTTGGCTGAGCAGCAGCCCCATCGAACGCTGCTGCGCCGCCTGATAACCCACGGCGGAATTCAGACCGCCGCTGGTGGCGGCACTGATCAGGTCCGGCAAGGTGCTGAGCAGGGCGAACAGCCCGCGCTCGCTGGGTCCCAGGATCCGTGCCAGCAATACATTGCGCAGCAAGCGCAGGCCGATCATCGCCAGGCGCGTGCCCATGCTCAGCGCCAGGTGTTTGAGGTAATGCGCGCGGCTCATGGACGTGCCCCTCGACGAATGCGCCAAGCCAGCAGTTCGGGATGCTGGGCGTTGCGTTGACTGACACCGAAACGCGGCACGTTCCACGGATCGCCGTCGTTGCGATACAGCCCGGCCTCGGTACCCAGGGCGAACGAAAAACCGTGGGCCGCCACTTGGTGGCGCACGCGTTCGTCGTGATCGCCATTGGGGTAGCAATACACCGGCAACGGTTGGGTGCAGGCGTTTTCCAGGGCTATGCGGCTGCGGCTCAGCTCCTCGTGCAAGCGCTGGTCGTCGAGCTTGGTGAGGATTGCGTGGCTGGCGCCGTGAGGGCCGAAGCGCACCAGGCCCGAATCTTCGAGCATGCGCACCTGGGTCCAGTCCAGCGCCTGGGGCTGGGCACCAGGGGGGCAGGCGTCGGTGAGGTCGCTCAGGGTTTGCGGATCGAGGGTCTTGAGGCTTTGCAGGTAGTGCAGCAACGACAGGCTGCGGCGTTCGTCATCCAGGTCATCGAGCATCACCGGCAACGGCCGTCCGGCCTGTTGCAAGTGCTCTATCAGCGCCAGTCGTGCCACTTGGCCATGACTGCCCCACAAGGTTTCACCAATGCTTTCCCACCAGAAGTGCTGGCGACTGCCGATGAAGTCGGTTGACAGGAAAATACTCGCCGGCACCTGGTATTGGCGCAGCAGGGGAAAGGCATTCATGGCGTTGTCGCGCCAGCCGTCGTCGAAGGTCAGGGCGACCCGCGGACGGTCCGGAACGGTGGCAGGGTCGGCCAACAGCAGGGTCATCAGGGGCACACATTCGAAATACCGTTGCAGCCAGATCAGTAAATGTTCGAAGGCTTCCGGCCCCACGCACAGTTCGTTGCGATGAGGCAGTTCGGCGGCGCGGTCGTTGCCCAGCACGCGGTGCAGCATCAGGATAACGCCGGCACCGCGCAGCGGACCGCGGCCGAGCGATGTGTTCAGGTACAGCCAGCCGCCAGTGAGCTTGAAGACTTGTTTGATCGACATCGGCCATGCTCCTCAGCGGTTCTGCTCGGGATTCCATTGGCTATAGCGCCGGCCCCGCAGGAACTGCCACAGGCCGATGCTCATGCCCGCGAGCGTCACCAGCACGAACGCCGCCAGGCGAAAGGGCCGAGGCAAGCGGTGGTGCATGTCCAGCAGGCCAAGCAGCGCCATGGCGTAGCCGAGCACTTGGGCTGCCAGGCTCAGGCGATAGAACCCCTGGTCGCTCCACAACCAGAGGTTGCTGAGCAGCAGCGGCAGCAGCAACACCGGCGCCAGGCGGCGGATCAGTTTGTGGCTGATCAGGCCAATGGCGTACAGACCATGACGCAGCGGATTGAGCAGCGCCCGGCGCTGGGCCAGGCTTTGCAAGCCACCGACGGTGACCCGCTGGCGACGACGAAACTGCTTGTCGGCCTCGTCCACCCCCTGGTCGATCACCCGGGCCTTCGGTACATAGACGATGGATTTGCCGGCGGCCGGCGCACAGGTGCTGAGGAAAAAATCATCGTTGACCTGGGCCGGAATCGGCTCGAACAGCTCCCGGCGCAGGGCCAGCAACGCACCATCGGCCGAGACCATGCAGTCGGTGCGGCTCTCCACTCGCCGCAGCCACCCCTCGTAGTGCCGGTACAAGCTGTCGCCCAGGCTCAGGCCCTTGCCCGGCACGGGGATTTCCATGTGTCCGGCACACGCGCCGACCTCCGGATCACCCAGGGGCGCCAGCAAATGACCGAGAGTGTCGTGACCCCATTGGTTATCGGCGTCGGTAAAGACCAGGATCTCGCCGCCGCTGTGGGCCACGCCGGTATTGAGGGCCGCGGCCTTGCCCTGGCGGGGCAGGTCGAGCACGGTGATGCGCGGATCGATCACTTTGCGCGCGCAGGCCACCGTGTCGTCGCTGGAGCCGTCGCTGGCGAGGATGATCTGCAGCGAGCGCGCCTGATAATCCTGGGCGAGCAAAGTCCGCAGTTTGTCTTCGATGTGTCGTGCTTCGTTGTGGGCGGCGATGACAATACTGATGTCCATCGGCAGTGCCTTGCCGTAGCGCCGGACCGGAAACAGTGGTGTCAGCAGGCTCAGCATCAGGGGGTAACCGAGGTAGGCATACACCGGCAGCAACAGGCAGGTCCAATAAATGAATTCAGCCACGGGCAGGTCTCCTGACGTTCCAATGACAGAGGTTGAGCAACAATGCGGCACCGGTCAGGTGCAGACGTACCCCGTGCAAGGCCCACAGTTGCAATGTCAGGCGCGGGTCGCGACGGCTCTGGCGCAGGCTGAGGAACAATGGGGGCAGCGAGGTGATCAGCAGCAGTATCAGCGCCAGGTGCAAATGGCCCTGGAGCAAGGCGACCAGCGCCAGCAGATCCAGGCCCCAGGCCGCGATGGACAGCATCGGGAAACGCAGCAGGCGCAAGCTCGGACCATGGCTGCGCAGCAATTGCAGATGACTGCCCTGGCGCCACAGTTCCTTGCTCATCCACTCACGCCAACTGCCTTCGTAGCCCCAATGCAAGGCTACGCATTCGTTGTCCAGCAACAGTTGCGCGTCGATCTGGCGCAGGCGCAGGGAGAAGTCCTTGTCCTCGCCGGTGCGCAGGGTTTCGTCGAAGCCGCCGACCCGCTCGAACCACGACCGACGCATCAACAGATTGGCGCTGGGCAGCCACTGCACCCGGTCCAGGCGATGGGAACCGGGACGCTGGCTGCGGCGCTGCCAGGCTTCGGCGAACCAAGGTGCCTGGCAGGGAGTGTCGAGGTCCAGGCCCAATACATCGCCCTGGTGACCCTCCAGTTTCAGCAGCAGCTTGAGCCAGTTGGCCGGCATCTCGATGTCGGCATCGATGAACGCCAGCCAGTCGCCATGGGCCACCGCCGCGCCGCGGTTGCGCAGTGCACCGATATGCACACCGGGCACGATCAACACCCGCGCGCCCAGTTCGTTGGCGATGCGCGGGCCATGGTCGTCGGAGCCGTTGTCCACCACGATCAGCTCGCACTCCAGCTGGGCCTGGCGGGCCGCTTCCTGCGCTGCGCGCAAGGTACGGCCGATGTGCCGGGCCTCGTTGTACATCGGGATCACGATGCTGACCCGGTTCATGGGCGCGCCTCCTGGAGGGGAGCCTGTTCGGCCTCGTGGCGCAACACACTGGTCAAGGCGAGCATGATCCACAGCAGCTTATGGTTCGGTGCACTGAGGAACATCAGGAACAGCATCAGCGACAGGAAGCTCATGCCCAGGTGTGTCAGCAGATCCGCCTGCACCCAGTCCCGACGTGCCAGCCAGAGCCGGCGAGCATGCAGCAGGTTGTACAGGCCCAGGACCAGCATGCCGACGAACATCAGCCCGCCCGGAATGCCGATTTCGCTGAAGATTTCCAGATAGGTGTTGTGGGCCCGGCGATACAGATCCCCCAACTTGCGATTGGCCGAGAACGCTTTGGCGTAGCCAGTGGGCGCGTAGTGCAGAGGGAAGGTCCCGGGGCCGCTGCCCAGTATCGGGTTTTCGCGGATCATCTGGCTGCCGACCACAATGTACGAGGCTCGCCGACCGAGGGATTCATCCTTGTGGGCATTGGCGCCGGCGCTGAGGATGCTCAACGACTGGATACGTGCGACGTAGCCCGCCGGCATCACGGCGATCGCCAGGGGCACCAGGAGCGCCAGCCCGAGCATGGCAAACCCCAGATGCCTTGGACGGATGCGCGGCAGTTGCGCACGATAGTGATACAGACCGATCACCAGGCTGAGCAGGAGCACCACCAGCCCCGAGCGCGATTCGGTCTTGGTCATGCCGCCCAGCAGCAGGATGAAACAGCCGGTCCAGAACAACCGGTGCAGCAGGTTCGGCCCGCGCACCACCAGCAGCAATGCCAATGGTGCGGTAAAGGCGATCAGCAGGGCGAAGGTGTTCGGGTCTTCCAGCAGGCCCGAGGCGCGGCCCTGGTCCTGATATTTGGAAGAAAACATCGCCAGCACGCAGGTGATGGTGACACTCAGCGTCATCAGGCGGCAGAACATATCGAGGTTCAGTTCGCGGCCGATCAGCAGGGTAATGACGAACAGGATCAAGCCCACGCTCAGTTCGCGAAAATGGGTCATCGACAGCTCCAGGCTGTCCGACAGGCAAAGGCTCAGGCCGTACAGCAGCAGGAAACCGAGCAGCGGCCGCCAGATATTGCTGCGCAGGCGGGTGCCCGGAATCTGGTGCAGGGCCAGTTGCAGCATCAGTATCAGTATCAGTGCCAGGCCGAAGAATTTGCTGCCGGAGAGCGGGTTGTCCTTGAACAGCCCTTCGAACGGTACCAGCGCAGCGATACCCAGCAGGCCCCAGCCGGGTTTGCGATAGAGCACGGCGACACCCACAAGGCCCAGCACCGCCACCGGCGCCAGGAATGGATAGGGGCTGGCCAACAAGGCCAGGCAAACCAGCCCCAGCAGGCTGACGATCGAGAGTGGGACAATCATGGGCGAGCCTCCCGTGCCGTACGGATGTAGAGCTGCGACCAGCGTTCGGCCAGCGTGCGCAGGTCGTAGCGGTCCTGTTGGGTGCGGCGTGCGTTATCGGCCAGGATCTGCGCCAGGGGCGGTTCGCTGAACAGCGTTTCGATCTGCCGGGCCAGTTCGGCGCTGTCGGCAGGCGCGGCGAGCAAACCGTTGTGACGGTCCTGTACCACATCGGGAATTCCGCCGACGCCGAACGCCACCACCGGTACCCCGGCTTGCATGGCTTCGAGCAGGATCATCGGCGTGCCTTCGGTGCGCGAACTGATCACCAATGCGTCGAGGCGACTCCACCAGGCGTTCATGTCGGTCTGGTAACCGGGCAACTCGATGCGCGTGGGCAGCCCGGCATCGGTGATGCGTTTGAGCAGGGCCTGGCGTTCCGGGCCGTCGCCGAGCATCACCGCGTGCAGCGACGGATGCCGTTGGCACAGGGGGATCATGGCGTCGAGGAACAGGTCCGGGCCTTTCTCGCTGCTCAAGCGGCCGACGTAGCCGACCCGCCAGCGCTGGCCGTCGTCGCGATGAGCCACAGGTGCCGTGGGCGTCGGCAAACCGTTGGGGATCACGTCGAGTTTCTCTGCCTGCACGCTGGCCTGGCGGTGCAGCACGGCGATGCTCTCGGCCACGCAGACCACGCGCTTGACCGATGCCGTGCGGCACAGTTGCAGGCTCAGCCAGGTGTAGAAGCGCTGCTTCGGACTGCGCGGCGTGAACCCGTGCTGGGTGATGACCAGCGGCAGGCGCAGCAGCGTGGCGGCGGCCCAGCCGAACAGCAGTCCCTTGAAATTGTGGGTGTTGAGCAGCGGTTGTTCGCTGCGCCGTTGGCGCAAGTGCTGCAACAACTCGCCCCAACTCCCACAGCGATGGCAATCGACCCCGGCCTGGCGAAAGCGCGCGATCAAGGTCGGCGGCGCCGCGAGGAACAGCACCTGGTGCTGTCCCGGGGTCGCCAGGCAATGATCGAGCAGCATCCGCTCGGCCCCGTAGAAGCCACCGCTGTCGAGCAAATGAATGATCGGCAGGGGGCTGCTGCGGTGGGACGGGCCGAACGGCGCGTTCAATTGCGCACCCAATGGACAAGGCTGGGCAGGCTCCAGTTGCGGTGCGGGTTGATCTGGTCGGGAGACTGCTCGTTGATCACCAACAGCACTGGGACATCCAGTTGCTGGCTGATCTGCGCTGGGTGCTTGAAGCGATGGTCGAAGAACTCACGCACGTAGACCAGGGCAATCGCCAGCAACAGGCCGCTGAACAGGCCGAACGGGATAATCAGCATAGGCTTGGGGAAGGCCGCAGCAGTCGGTTCGAAGGGTGGGCTGAGCACGCGGGCGTTGGACAGGTCGTTGTCCAGGGAGCGGGCGGTGCTGGCTTCGGCGAACCGTTGAGCGTAGGTGGAGAACGCCGCATGCAGTGCGTTGATCTCGGTATCCATCTGCTGCAGCTTGCTCTGGGTTTCCTGCAACTGGTGGATGCGCCCCTTGAATGCGGCGATGCGCTCGACTTTCTGATTGATCACCGAGCTGACCACCGCCAGGTCGGTGGTGCGTTCCTGGATCCGGTTGTTCACCACCTTCAGGAATTGCTGGCGGGTGCGCACGATTTGTTCCCGGGCCAGCAGCATCGGTTCGCTGCCGGGCTGGAAGATCGCCAGGTCGTTCATGTAGCGGCTGACCTGGCTGGTCAGTTGTTCGCCCAGTTGCCTGATCTCCCGGTCCTCGAAGGCGATATTGTCCACCGTGGTGGTGAAGGTGAAGGGGAAGGTGTAGTCGCTGAACTTCGAGCTGTTCGCCGCCGCCAGGCTGGTCTTGAGGTAGTCGAGCCAGCGTTGGCTTTGCAGCAGGCGATCCTGGTACAGGTTCAGGGCTTGCTCTTCAGTGTTGATGGCGTTCAGGCGGAAGGTGATTTCCTCCTTGGGATCAGCCGAGCCGACGCCTTCAAGCAAGGCCAGCCGGGTGCCTTCCAGACCATCGAGGCGATTCTGGTATTGGCCTTTCTTCTGTTCATAGAAGGTCTGCGGCAACTCGATCGATTGCAGATCCTGGCGGCTGGTGAGGTAGTTCTGCAGCAGTTGCGCCACGAAGCGGGTGCCTTGCTGCGGATCACCGAAGCTGTAGACGATGGATATGACATTGGAGCCGGGCAGGGTCTCGATCTTGAGGTTTTCGACGGCTTCGTCAGTCAGCGTATCGAGCACGGTGTCACGCACCGGATCGACCTCCAGCCCCAGGCCATCGCGCAGCGGATTGATCACGTACTGGCGCAGCGGCGTGGTGACGTAGCGCTTGAACGGTTCGCTCACCCATTTGTTGAAGATGCCGGGGCTGGGGTTGTACTCACCCTGGTCGCGCAGGGTGCTGATGGTCTGCCGGATCAGCGCCGGCGAACGCAGGATATTGCTCTCGGTTTCCATGTCAGCCAGGGACGGTGGAATGAAAGTGGCGTTTTCCTGGTTCAGCGACGTGGTGGCGTCGCCCTGGGAGAGTTTTTTCGACTGCACGATCACTTGGGCAGTGATATCGAAGCTCTGTTTGAGCATCAATGGCAGCGCCAGGGCAATCACGGCGAAGATCAGGAAGATGCGCTTCACCCACTGCTTGTTGGCGAAGAAGATCCTGAAGAACTCATGCAGATAGTTTTCCTTGGGATTCATGATCGATCACCTGGGTCAGTTGCTGTTGCTGCCTTTGTTGTCGACGCGGTAGCCGAAGCTGAACCCCACGCCCTGGAACAGCACCACGTCAGCCAGTTGCCTGGCGAGTTCGCCAGCGCTGGCAAGCTTGGTCTTGGGCACGAAGAGCATGTCTTCCGGTTGCAGGTAGGCGATTTGCGAGGCATCACCGCTCAGGGCTTTTTCCACGTCGTAGTGACGGGCTTCGACCTGGTTGCCGGTGCGGCGCATGATCACCACCGAATCGAGTCGTGCCTTGACGTTCGTGCCGCGGGCCAGGGTCAGTGCCTCGAGCACCGAGATCGGACGGCGGATCGGGTAGGAGCCCGGTTGGGCCACTTCACCGAGCACGTAGATCTCGTTGCCGGCGGTGGACTTGAGCAGCACATCGACGGACATGTGGCCTGGCAGTTGGGCGTAACGTTCGTTGAGGAAGGTTTCCAATTGGTTGACGGTCATGCCTTGCAGCGGCACCGAGCCGATTTCCGGAAAGCTCGCATAGCCGTCGCTGCCCACGGTGATTTCCCGGCTCATGCCGGTGCCCGGGTGACTCAAGGTATTCCTGAGGTTGGTCTCGCTGGTCAGCGGGCTGGTCACCAGCACTGTCAACTGGTTGCGATTGGGCTGGAACAGCATCTTCCGGTCATAGGCCCGTTGTACCTCCAGGCGCGCTTCGTCGGTGGTCATGCCGGCGATTTTCACCGACGTGTTGGCCCCGGGCAGTTCAATGCTGCCGTCGGGCATCACCAGTTGCGTGCCGTTGAGCTGGCTGGCCGCGGTGAAATTCAGGGCCACCTGGTCGCCCGGTTGCACGCGATAAGCCTGGGGACCGGTGGTGCTGATGTGAAAGATCACATCGAGCACATCCTGGGGCCGCAGGGTCTGTTCGACCTTGGGCATGTCGGTGGCCTGGGCATTGGCCGGCGCGGCCGTGAGAATCTGCACCGGCATCGAGCGGGTATCGCTGGTGCTGGAGCAGCCGGCAAGCGGCAGCAACAGCAGGACAAGTATCTTGGCGTTCATCTCGTCATCCTTCTGCACGCTTACAGGTTGTTGTAGAGCCATTTGGGCATGTAGTACTTGCGCCGGTTGAACACGCTGCCCACCACTTTCGCACCGGCCTGGACCAAGCGCTGGCGGGCGGCCTGAGCCACTTCCCAGCGGGTGTCCTCACCACGTACCACCAGCACCACGCCGTCCACCTGGGCACTCATGACCAGGGTGTCGGAGGCCGTGTACACGGCGTCGGCGTCAATCACCACGAAGCGGTACTGCGCCGCCAGGTGCCTGAACAGATGTCGCAGCTGTTCGGGATTGAAGTGTTCGGCATTGCGCCCCATACGACCGATGGGCAGTACATCGAAGGGCAGGCTGGAGATTTGCACTACGCAGTCTTGCAATAACGGTGGGGTCAGGATGTTGAACAGCAGGTCGCTGAAACCGCGCTCCTTTTGCAGCCCCAGTTGCTGGCTGAGGTTGTGAGGTGAGTGGCTGGCGTCTACCAGCAGTACACGACCGCTGCTCATCTGTGCCAGTTGAGCGGCCAGTGCCATGGCGCTGGTGCTGGTCCCGGTGCCAGTGTTGGCGGACGTCAGAAGCAGGATCCGCAGGGAAGGGTCGAGCACGGTCGAGGTCAGGTTGGTCTCGCTCGGGCTCGCGATGTTCAGGATATTCGTTGAACCGTCCATTTAACTCGCTCCGTGGCCGCTGAAAACTTTGAAGGGGGTGATCATCAGGATCTTCAAATCCAACAACAGGCTCTGCTCGGCGATGTAGCTGAGGTCCAGTTCCACGCGCTGGTCGAAGTCGATATTGCTGCGCCCGGAGATCTGCCACAGGCCGGTCAGGCCGGGGTAGATGCTCAGGCGCACAAGATGGTTGTCCTTGTAGCGATAGGCGTTGAACGAGGTCGGGCGCGGGCCCACCAGGCGCATGTCGCCGGTTACCACATTGATCAGGTTCGGCAGTTCGTCGAGGCTGCTGCGTCGCAGGAACCGGCCGATGGGGGTGATGCGCGGGTCGTTGTCGATCTTGAAATCGATGGCGTCGGCGCCGTGTTTGTTGAGGTGGCGCAGCGACTCCTTGAGGGCTTCGGCATTGGCGACCATGGTGCGGAACTTGTACATGCCGAAGACACGGCCGCGGTAGCCGGTGCGCTTTTGCACGAACAGCACCGGGCCGGGGCTGGAGAACTTGACCAGCACTGCCAGGCCCAGCAACAACGGGCAGAGCAGTACCAGAAGCGCCAGGGCGCCCAAACAGGCAACCACCCGGTTGGTCCGCGACACGGTCCATGGTCGACCGCCGTCGCGGCCGGTCAGCCAGCCACGGCCTTGCCGGTGGATAGCCGCGTCCAGGCGCCTGCGGTGTTCGGGGTCGACACGCTTGTCGCTGGGGGGATTGATCGCAAGGACTTGCTCATGTCGGGTCATAGACTCCTCCGCCGGGTTTCGTCTGCAAGTTCAGCCGCGAGCGGCGGGAGGGCAGCAGGCGGCGCGTAGTAATCGAGGAACCAGTCGATGAAGCGGCCCAGGCCTTCGTCCAGTTCGATGCATGGCTGGAAGCCGGTGGCCCGTGCCAGGGCGCTGGCGTCGGCGCAGGTGTTGAGCACATCACCCGGTTGCAGGGGCAGCAGTTCGATACGGGCGGTTAGCCCCAGGTGTTTTTCCAGCAGCGCGACGTAAGTCCGCAGGGCGACCGGGTGCTGCCCGCCGATGTTGTAGATGCGCCAGGGTGCGCGGCTGGTGGACGGGTCCGAGGGTTCCACATCCCGTGCGGCAGTGACGCGGGGCGGACGTTCGATCAGCCGGGCGATGCTTTCGACGATGTCGTCGATGTAGGTGAAATCACGCTGGTGCTCGCCATGGTTGAACAACTGCAGCACCCGGCCCTCGGTAATGGCGCGGGCGAACTGGATCGGCGACATGTCCGGCCGACCCCAAGGGCCGTACACGGTAAAAAAGCGCAGGCCGGTGCAAGGGATGCCGAACAGGTAGCTGTAGCTGTGGGCCATCAGCTCGTTGGCTTTCTTGCTGGCGGCGTACAACGACAGCGGATGGTCGACGTTGTCCTGTTCGGAATAAGGTGTGTGTGGGTTGGCGCCATACACCGAGCTGGAAGAGGCGTAGATCAGATGCCTGAGCGGATGGCGGCGGCAGCTTTCGAGGATGTTCAGGAATCCGGTGAGGTTGCTGTCGACGTAGGCTCGTGGGTTCTCCAGGGAGTAGCGCACCCCCGCTTGTGCAGCGAGGTGGATCACCACGTCCGGGCGGTACGATTGGAACAGGTCATCGAGGGCGCCGGCGTCGGTCAGGTCCAGCCGTACCAGGGGGAAATCACCGGCCTGGGCCTTCACCCAGGCGATGCGGTCATGCTTGAGCTGGGGGTCGTAGTAGTCGTTGAAATTGTCCAGCCCGCACACCCGATGACCGTCGCACAGCAGTCGCCGCACGCAGTGGGCGCCGATGAAACCGGCCGCGCCGGTCACCAGGATATTCACGCTTGCGGCCCTGGTGCCGAGCCGTCCGGCACGGTGTGCCGTAGCCCGATGCCGCGATACAGCAGCCCGGCGGCAGCGAGTTGGTCCGGGTTGTACAGGTTACGGCCGTCAATGATGACCCGGGCGCGCAGTTTGCTGGCCAGCAGGTCGAAATCCACCACGCGGAAGTTCTTCCACTCGGTGCAGATCACCAGCGCGTCGGCGTCTTCCAGGGTGTCGTCGCGAGTGGCGCACAGGTTCAGGTCCTTGCGGTAGCCGTAGAGCCGCCGACATTCAGCCATGGCTTCCGGGTCGTAGGCCTGGACCCGGGCGCCTTCGCGCCACAGGGCTTCCATCAGGTAGCGACTGGGCGCTTCGCGCATGTCATCGGTGTTGGGTTTGAAGGCCAAGCCCCAGACCGCAATCGATTTGCCGGCCAGGCCATCGGAAAACTGTTTGGCGAGCTTCTCGAACAGAATGTGCCGCTGGCGGTCGTTGACGTCGGTGACGCTGCGCAGCAGGTGCAGCGGCATGCCACTTTGTTCGGCGGTGTGCAGCAGGGCCCGCAGGTCCTTGGGGAAGCACGAGCCGCCGAAGCCGCAGCCGGGATAAATGAAGTGATAGCCGATACGCGGGTCCGAACCGATGCCCTTGCGCACCGCTTCGATGTCGGCGCCCAGCCGTTCGGTGAGGTTGGCCAGTTCGTTCATGAAACTGATACGGGTGGCGAGCATGGCATTGGCGGCGTACTTGGTCAGTTCGGCGCTGCGGTTATCCATGAACATCAGCTTTTCGTGGTTGCGGCAGAAGGGGGCGTAGAGCTCGCTCATCTGGTCGCGTGCCACGGTATCGGCGGTGCCGACGATGATCCGGTCCGGGCGCATGCAGTCGGCCAGGGCGCTGCCTTCCTTGAGAAACTCGGGGTTCGACACCACTCGCACGTTCAGCCGTTTCAGACCTCGCCGGGCCAGCGCCTGGCGGGCGCATTCGGCGACCTTGTCGGCGGTGCCCACGGGCACGGTGGACTTGATGATCAGGGTGCGATCGCTGTCCATGAAGTCGGCAATCTGCCGGGTCACCGCCAGTACATGGCTCAGGTCTGCCGAGCCGTCTTCATCGGCGGGGGTGCCGACGGCGATGAAAATGAGTTCGCCATGGTTGACCGCATCGCTGGCCTGGGAACTGAACGACAGGCGCCCGGCCTTGATGTTGTCTTCGAGCAATCCGGAGAGCCCCGGTTCGCTGATCGGGGGGACCGCTTGCTGCAGTTGCCGGATCTTGTTCGGGTCGATGTCGATGCACAACACACGGTGTCCGACATCGGCCAATGCTGCCGCTTGGATGAGCCCCACGTACCCCGTTCCAAATACGCTCACGTCCATTCTGGCGTGCCTCGTAGATTGCTGGTTATGTAACTCGGATGAAACTGTTTAGGGGGGTATAGCGCAGCCTCAGAAAAGCGTGTCAGCAAAATGACAGTTGTCACTGTTGGCAAAACTAGAAAGAGTCGGGCATTTTGATATCAAGTTATTGACAGTCTTGGAAAAGTGCCTGTTTTAAAGGCTTTAATGCGCGTCAAAAAAATCGATGAACGGTATTTATCCATAGGTTTTTCATTTTTTTTAGGGATTTTCGTGTCATTTTTGGGCTAACTTTTTTTTGACGCATGTTTGATTCATTGCCTTCTTGCGCTTTGGAAAGCCGCTGCTAGTGTCCAGGGACAGAGCTTTTTGCAAACGTCACGATTGCGTCGAGAAAGACATGGCCCGATACCTCAAGGAACTGCTGCTGGCGCTGTACCTGATCAGGGGATATGACTATTACCTTGACCGTCTGGCTGCGCTGGGTTTTGGCTTTGCGACGGTGCTGTTCGGCGCGATGTTCGTGGCGTTGGTGGTGGCGTTGTGGATGACTGCGTATATCCGCCAGACCTTCGTGCGGCATCTGTTCGCGTTGGCGATGTTTGTGTCGGCGGTGTTCTTCGAGGCGTACACCCGGGTAACCGACAGTTACCTGACCTATAGCCAGTTCGTGTCGCAGGTGTACTCCGGTGGTTTTATCCAGGAGGCGGCCTGGCAATATCGTGGGGTGATCATCCACGCGGCGGTTGCCGGGCTTTTGCTGCTGTTGGGGATCGGCCTCAAGCCTCGCCGGCGGATACCGTTGCCCGGTTATCTCCCTATTACCGCGCCGCTGCTGGGCGTGTTGTTGCTCAGCGGCGTACTCTTCGTGCGGGCAGGTGAGGGCGCCCGTGGTCTACCGGTGATGTACACGCCGTTGGCCTATTTGAATCTGTTCGTCTATGAGGCGTTGCACAACACAGTCGGTCCCCGGGAGTCGGTGCGCCTGGTGCGGCAAACGCCGCCGATCGGGCATGACATCGTACTGATCATCGATGAAAGCATCTCCGGCAACTACCTGGACATCAACACGCCGTCGGGAGTGCACACCGGGCTCAAGACGCCGCCGCCCGGGGTGGATATTTTCAATTTCGGCTACGCGGCATCCATTGCCAATTGCAGCGCCGACACCAACGTTACCCTGCGCTATGGTGGCACTCGCGCCGACTACGTGCGTATCAACAGCACCCAGCCTTCGATCTGGCAGTACGCCAAGGGCGCGGGCTTGCGCACCGTCTACATCGACGCCCAGCGCACGGGCGGCAACCTGCAGAACCTGATGACCGATCTGGAGAAAAAGGACATCGATGTGTTCGTCCAGTTCGACCAGATCAGTGTGCGCGACCGCGACATGGCAGCGGCGGACAAGTTGATCGAGTTGCTGGGCGATGACCAGCCGGAACTGGTGGTCATCAACAAGGTCGGCGCGCATTTCCCGGTGCACGACAAGTACCCCGATGATTTCATGAGCTACCGCCCCGCCTTGCCGCGAGGGCAGTATCAGGACGTGGCGGACACGGGCCGGCGTGACGGTTTCAATGGCCAGAAGGACGACTGGGTGCTCTACCGCAACGCCTACCAGAACACACTGCTGTGGAATGTTGGCGAGTTTTTCCGGCGGATCTTCAGCCAGGCGGCCTTGGCCAATGCCGTGCTGATCTACACCTCAGACCATGGCCAGGACCTGCATGAACGGGGCAACCCGGGGCTCAACACCCATTGCGGCGGGGACCCGGTGGAAGAAGAGGGGCTGGTGCCGTTGGTGGTGATCCAGGGTAGTAACCTGCACACGCTCGATTGGCGCGAGACCTGGGCCAGGAACAAGGACCGCTCCAGCCACTACAACATCTTTCCGACGCTGTTACGGCTGATGGGTTATGAGCGTGAGGGGGTGCAAGCCCTGTATGGGAAAGCCCTGGACCAACCGACCGAAGACGACTTCACCTTCAACTACCGATTCAATGCACGCCTGGGAGCAGAACCGGCCTGGAAACACATTGACCTGAACAGCATCGTGACCCCCAAACCGGCCCAGGCTGAGATGGCAGCAGGGCACTGAAGGGTGGGTCAGCTTGCATAGATGTTGACTGTGCCGCCGCCATCGCGAGCAGGCTCGCTCCCACCCTGATCCGGGGTGGACACACCCTCCATGCCTACCACCAATCCCCTGTGGGAGCGAGCCTGCTCGCGAAAGCGGTGGGTCAGCTTGCGTCGATGTCGAATGTGATGTCGTCTTCGCGAGCAAGCCCGCTCCCACCCTGATCCGGGGTGGACACACCATCCATGCCCACCGCCAATCCCCTGTGGGAGCGAGCCTGCTCGCGATAGCGGTGGATCAGCTTGCATCGATTTGCCGGTGTCGCCGCCATCGCGAGCAGGCTCGCTCCCACCCCCTGATCTTGGGTGGACACACCATCCATGCCCACCGCCAATCCCTTGTGGGAGCGGGCTTGCTCGCGATAGCGGTGGTTCAGTTTGCAGGGAGGTTCAATGTAAACGGCGTGGATGACTGATTGCGGCATTCAACTCCGTTATCCTGAGCCTCACTGTGTCTCATCCGAGCCTTTCCATGCTTGAAGTCCGCGATGTGTTCAAAAGCTACGTCACTCCTCAGGGCCCGCTGCCGGTGCTGCAAGGCGTCGACCTGACCCTGGCGCCGGGCAGCAGCCTGGCGCTGATGGGGGAGTCCGGCAGTGGCAAAAGTACCTTGCTGCACTTGGTCGCCGGGCTGGACAAGGTCGATCGCGGCAGCATCCGCAGTGGCGAGTACCGGCTCGATGGCATGGGTGAAAGCCAGTTGGCCAGTTGGCGGCGAACGGAAATCGGCCTGGTGTTCCAGCAGTTCAACCTCATCAGCAGCTTGTCGGTGGCGGACAATCTGGCGTTCCAGGCGCGATTGTGTGGTCGCCATGACGCTGCCTGGCAGAGCCATCTGATACAACGACTCGGTCTTGAGGACCTGCTGCGACGTTATCCCGAACAGCTTTCCGGCGGCCAGCAGCAGCGGGTTGCCCTGGGCCGGGCGCTGGCTTCGCGTCCGCCTTTGCTGCTGGCCGACGAGCCCACCGGCAGCCTCGACGAAGCCACCAGCGACGAGGTGCTGGACCTGCTGCTGGAACTGTTGGACGGCAGTTCTACGAGCCTGCTGATGGTCACTCACAGCCCACGGGTGGCGGCCCGTCTGGCTGAGCGCGTGGTGTTGCACGGCGGGCGGCTGGCGCAGATGGCTCAGGAATGATGATCTTTCGCCAGACCCTCAAGGCCTTGCTCAGTCATTGGCGTTTGCATCCGGTGCAATTTTTCAGCGTGTTGACCGGGCTCTGGCTCGCCACCAGCCTGCTGACCGGTGTGCAAGCCTTGAACAGCCAGGCCCGGGACAGCTACGCCCGGGCTAGCCGGCTCATTGGCGGCGAACCCCAGGCCAGCCTCAGTGCCCCCGGCGGCGCTACTTTCCCCCAGCAATGGTTTATCGATCTGCGTCGCCAGGGTTGGCCGGTGTCGCCGGTGTTGCAGTCCAGGGTGACGCTCAAGGGGCATGAAGACCAGCGCCTGCAACTGATGGGCATCGAACCGGTGTCGCTGCCCCCCGGTGCGGCGCTGGCGGGGCAGGCGCGGGAGATGAGCGAGTTGGTGGCGTTTTTCACGGAGCCCGGCCGCACCTGGATCGCCCCGCAGACCCTGCAAGCTTTGGGACTGGGCGAGGGCGACCGGCCTCTGACCGCCGATGGACGCGCCTTGCCGCCCCTGCACACCCAGGTGGACATGGCGCCGGGCATGTTATTGATGGACATCGGCTTCGCCCAACAGGTGCTCGGGCAGCCGGACCGGTTGTCGCGATTGTTGCTGCCCGCCACGTTCACCGCGGCGTTGCCGGAGGCGTTCAATGGCCGGCTGCAATTCAAGCGCGCCGATGAAGAAAACAACCTGTCGCGCCTGACCGAAAGTTTTCACCTGAACCTCGACGCCCTGGGTTTCCTGTCGTTTGTGGTGGGATTGTTCATTGTTCACGCAGCTATCGGCCTGGCTCTGGAGCAACGCCGCAGTTTGCTGCGAACCCTGCGAGCATGCGGCGTCAGTGCACGGATGCTGGTCACCAGCCTGGTTATCGAGCTGGGGGCACTGGCTTTGTTGGGTGGGGTTGCCGGGGTACTGAGCGGCTATTGGCTGGCGAGCTTGCTGTTGCCGGATGTCGCTGCAAGCCTGCGAGGGCTGTACGGCGCCGAGGTGGCCGGGCATTTGAATCTCAGCCCGTGGTGGTGGCTGAGCGGTGTTGGCCTGAGCCTGCTCGGCGCGTTGCTGGCGGGCGCCGACAGTTTGCTGCGGGCGGCGCGCTTGCCGCTGCTGGCGCTGGCCAACCCCCAGGCCTGGCACCTGGCCCATGCACGCTGGCTGCGCCGTCAGGGCTGGGTGGCGACACTGGCGGCGCTGATTGCCGTGTTTGCATTGATCCGGGGCGACAGCCTGGCCAGCGGTTTTGTCCTGATGACGGCCTTGCTGCTGAGCGCGGCCCTGGCCTTGCCCGTGTTGCTCAATCGAGCGTTGAACCTGTTGCTGCGTCGCAGCCGTTCAGTGCTCGGGCAATGGTTTCTCGCCGACTGCCGGCAACAACTGCCAACATTGAGCCTGGCGTTGATGGCCTTGCTGCTGGCGTTGGCGGCGAACATCGGTGCCGGCAGCATGACCGCAGGTTTCCGCCAGACCTTCACCCACTGGCTCGAACAACGCCTGACCGCCGAACTGTACGTCAGCCCGCAGACCCCGGCCCAGGCTGGCGAGCTGCACGCCTGGCTCAAACAGCAAACGACGGTGACCGCCATACTGCCCAACTGGCAGGTTTCGGTGCCGTTGCAAGGCTGGCCGACAGAGGTCTTCGGCGTCATCGACCACCCGCTGTATCGCCAGCATTGGCCGCTGTTGGAGTCTTCCGACAGACCCTGGGAGCAACTGGCCGCCGCCGACACCCTGATGCTCAGCGAACAGTTGGCCCGCCGCCTCAAGGTTCGGGTTGGCGATCAACTGACCCTGCCGACCCCGCAGGGGCCATGGACGCCGCGTATCGTCGGGATCTACGCCGACTATGGCAATCCCAAGGGGCACGTACTGGTCAACGCCGACCACCTGCTCGCCCACTGGCCGCAACTGACGCCGTATCGCTTCAATCTGCGGATCGAGCCATCCGCCATGCCTATGTTGTTGGGGGCGCTGCAAAGTCGATTCGACCTGGACGACAGCCGGATCGTCGATCAGGCCCGGCTCAAGGGCTGGTCGACCCAGGTGTTCGAACGCACCTTTGCCGCCACCGCCGCGCTTAATGGCCTGACGCTGGCCGTGGCCGGGGTGGCGCTGTTTATCAGCCTGCTGACCCAGAGTCAGAGTCGTCTCGGCCAGTTGGCACCGCTGTGGGCGCTGGGCGTGACACGTCGGCAACTGATGTGGCTCAACCTCGGCCAGACCTGGTTGCTGTCGCTGTTGACACTGGTGTTGGCCGTGCCGCTGGGCATAGCCCTGGCCTGGTGCCTGGATGCGGTGATCAATGTGCAGGCGTTCGGTTGGCGCTTGCCATTGCGGGTGTTCCCTCTGCAACTGGCGCAATTGCTGGCGTTGGCGATGTTCGCCACGTTGCTGGCGTCCGCCTGGCCGTTGTACGCCTTGTACCGCACCCAGCCTGGGGATCTGCTGAGGCGCTTTTCTCAGGAAGATCGCTCATGAAAATCAGAATCGGCCTGATGCTGCTGGCGCTGCTCGGCGGCTGTGACAATCCGCCGGAGTCGCAAAAAGGCTTTGCCGGCCTGGGTGGCGAGGCCGTCGCCTTTGCCCCGGTAGTGCCGGGACGGGTATTCGGCTTTCCGGCGGATCACGGCGTTCACCAGGGGTATCGCATCGAATGGTGGTATGTCACGGCCAATCTCAAGGATGCCGAGGGGCGTGAATTTGGCGTGCAATGGACACTGTTTCGCAACGCTCTGAGCGGCGGCTCCCAGGCAGATGGCTGGCGTAACCAAACGATCTGGCTCGGTCATGCCGCGGTCACTTCTGCGACGGTCCATCATGCCGCCGAGCGCTACGCACGGGGCGGAGTGGGGCAGGCCGGGGTGCGGGTAGTGCCCTTCGAGGCCTGGATCGACGATTGGCAATTCACGACCCAAGCGAGCGGCACCGACCCGTTGGCCGACATGCAACTGAAGGCCCGCGATCCACACTTTCGCTATGAGCTGCGGCTCACGTCGACCCGTCCACTGGTATTGCAGGGCGACAAGGGTTTCAGCCAGAAATCCGAACAGGGACAGGCGTCGTACTATTACAGCCAACCGTTCTTCCAGGCCAGTGGTCAGTTGGAGATCGATGGTCAGCGCTATACCGTCAGTGGTCCGGCCTGGCTTGATCGCGAATGGAGCAGCCAACCGCTGACCGCCAACCAGACCGGATGGGACTGGTTCTCCCTGCACCTGGACAGTGGCGAGCAGGTGATGCTCTACCGCATGCGTCACAAGGACGGGGCGCCGTATCTCACCGGCACCTGGATCGATGCCCGGGGCCAGGCGCAGCCCCTCCATGCCGCAGACATCGAGCTGGTGCCTGTGGACACGGCCCGGGTCTCCGGACGCTCGATGCCGGTGCGCTGGTCCATCAAGATCCCTGGCAAGCAGCTCGAGATCAGCACCCACGCCCTGAACCCCGACGCCTGGATGGCCCTGCGCATCCCCTATTGGGAGGGGCCGGTGCAGGTGAGCGGTAGTCATGGCGGCAGCGGTTACCTGGAAATGACCGGTTATTGAGACTCGTCGGAACTCCCGGGGAGCGGCTCCCTCATACGTTATGAATGCCCGGACAAGGCCTAACAGGAGCCCGTCATGAGCGATGACCTCAAACCCCCGTCGCTGGCCGATTGGCAACGACTGTTCGACGACAATGCCTATTGGCAGCAGTCACCCGATGCCCATTTCACCGAGTTGATGCAGATGGCCAACGACCTGTTCGGTCAAGGGGCTATCGACCTGGCGCAATGGCAAGAGCTCAAGACCCGGGCCGAACAGCTCCACCAGCGGTCCCCGGATGCCAACGTCGCCGAAGAAGTTGCCGACCCCGATGCCTGATGAGCGAGCCCGAACACCCCAGGAGCAGCCATGATGAACATCCCCGATCACACCACACACAACCCCGATGAGCCGGCGCTGCCCGGCGAAGTGGAACGCGATAACGATGCCCTGCGCCCGAACGACCCGGCCAAGCGCAAGCAGCAGGAAGGGAACCCCGGAGCGGGAGAGACCGATGCGCAAAAATCCGGACGCCATGACGCCACCCCCTCATATCGATCCAATAGAAAGGGCGATGTATAACTATTGTCAGGTTTTTTGTGACGCATTACATGTTTATCGGGTGATGGTTGTACTGGATTTTACAATTGTGTAACAAGTTGTATAGATGCTGACAGGGTCCAAGTTCTGAAACTCAGTCAAACGATTAATTGAATGAGCAAGTGAGTTCTGGCATTTAAATAATCCAGAAGTGAATAATTATTTATAGCCGTGAGGCGGACAGGGCTTGAAAGTTCCACTATTATTGAGCCCGTTCGCCCAGTGTCTGGCTCTTTACCAGTGCATGGAATGCCGAGGCCGAAGCACTGGGCGAACACCGCCTGAAACATCCCTCTTGGTTTACGCACATCGACCAGCAGCGCCGGCCGATGCCTGAACGGCTGTCCCGGTATTAACCGGCAACCGGCGTGCGCCAATCATCGGAGCCCGACGTTCCGCTGACTTCGTGAGTCCAAGTAATCTTGCGATAGGTGAAATGTACATCTTCCAGATGGGTGAAGTGCGCATTTGCCGGGTCCTGGCAGTTGAGCATGTAGTCCTTGATATCGACGATGATCGCGTCTTCCAGTGTGGTGGTGTAGTAGTGCTCCTGGGTGCCGGCAGCTGAAGTGCGGTACCACTGGATTTCAACCTTGGTCAGGCGTTCACCGCAGGTCAGGGCTGCCAGCAGCAGCGGCGAAGCCTTGTCGAAGACCTTGGTAATGACCAGCGGTTTATGCACGCGCTGACCGGTTGGCTGGCCGGACTGCGGATCGCGCGGAGTGATGACCTGATGCTGGAAACCCTGCACCATGACCTGGTCTTCATGACCCTCCTGATAGGTGTTGCCCACCGAGTCGGCAGTAAACGCGCCGGCAGTGATCAGACCTTGTTTGGTGCCTTCGATGGACATGTACGCGGGGGTAGCCAATGGATGCTCTCCTTGCTGGATAACTAAAGAACCCCGGACGGGATCGTCCGAGGTGCCGGAAGGGTTATCAAGAGCTATGCCATTTTTAAAAAAGTACTCTTATTTCAATTGGTTAGTTGCTTTTATAGGAAGGCTGTCGAGTCTTTATCCGGCTATTTGGACAGGATGTGCGCAACGGCCTGCGCAGTGCCGCGCAGTTTCTTGCGCAACGGTTGTGAGCCCGTGAGCATAGACACAACGACTCGATTGATGGGTTTCATGGCGAAAGCAGGTGTGCATTTTTTGCCAGTCCCGGTCTTGTGGCAGAGACAATCCCACCGGCCTGCGCAGCAGCCTGATGCGGGTCAGCTCAGAGAAATAAAAGCGCCATAAACTCTTGTGGCGAGGGGATTTATCCCCTCGCCACAGATCAGTTCCCGGCATGGAATCTTTCCAGGCATGTGCAGGAACCCGCGCGCCTACAAACCCAACGCCATCCTGCACTCATCAATGGAGCGCTGTTGCGTCTCGGCGTACAGCCCCAGCTCATCGATCGTCGTTCGTCCCAACGCCGCTTCGAAGGCCTGGCGATTGGATTGTCCGGCGTAATGACTCTGGGCGTCATCGCCGAGGTTCGACTGGAAGATACCGGCGGCGCTGACCGGCAGGAAATCTTCATACACCAGCGGTTCGGCGCGCAGGTATTGCTGTTGAACCAATTGCTCCAGCGTCGTCGATGGCTCAAGGGTGCCTTTGGCGGCCAGGCCCTTTTGCGTCACGAAGTAGCGGAAGTACGCCAGTGCCTGTCGACGCAACTCATCGTGGCTGTCCGGGAACGGCGCAAAGTGTTCGGTCATCAAGGTGTTGTAGCGCGCAGCGTTGGCCTCGTTGGGAAACTCCCCCAAGGCATCCCGCGCCGCGTTCAGCAACTGATCGTAGAGCGCACGGCCCTTGGGCGTGAGGGCGGCGCCCCGTTGTTCGATTTCACCAAAGCGGGCGCTGTGACTGCCTTGGGCATGCGGCTGGTCAGTGAACGCGACAGGCTCGTCGAGTGCCTTGAAACTGGTCTGGCGCAGCAGGATCGGGCATTGGCGACGGGGCGGGCCTTCAATCACCGCTTTGGGGGTGATGCCATGCACGGGCATCTGCGCCTGGACAATGTCGATGTCCAGGGTACGCGGTGTCAGGTGATTGATGTGCGGGCCCTTGAAGGCCACCACGTCAGCGATCAGCCGGTGCTGGGCACTGAGTTGACGGTACTGTTCGGCGGTGACGGTGGCGCTGTGGTGCCAGCGAAACGTTTCCAGGGCCTGTAGGACGAAGTCGTCTGCCTGGGCTAGCGTCAGTCCGCCCTGGCGTTCAGCCAACTCGATGAACTCAAGGGCCTTGGGCGTAAAGATCTGCCGTTCAGCCAACACCGATTCGGCAAACGCCCGCAGCTCGGGGTTGTCGATCAGTTCCAGGCGCAGCAACGAGGTGAACACCCGGAACGGGCTGACCTGCAGGGCGCTTTCATGCACGGCGCGAAAGGCTGTGGAGTGCACCGGTACCCCGGCAGGCGTGAGGTCGTAATAGCCCACCGGCTGCATGCCCATGACCGCGAACAGCCGGCTCAGGGTCGCCAGCTCCGCAGCCGTGCCAACGCGGATCGCGCCGTGGCGTTCGAGGTCCAGGCGCTCGCGTTCGCCGGTGTTGTCCAGGTGTTCGGCCAGTTGTGGGTCGTTGACCAGCACCTGGGCATTGGTCTGTTCCACCAGATTCATCAGTGTGCCGTACAGGGGCACTTCGTCGCGGTACATGTCGGACATCGCCCTGGAGAAGCGTTGGCGGATCAGGTCGGGACTGACGAAACTCATGGTGAGAATTCCTGGTTTGGGCTGTGGGAATTGGGAATGAAAGTGGAACGAAAGATCGCAGCCTTCTCCAGCCCCCGCAAACGAAGAATCTTCAGGACTTCATTCTGCCAGGGACTGATCCCACAGGACGTTCACTGTCCCAACCCCTTGAGAAACCCCCGATACAACGCCGCTGTCCGTTCCGGTTTTTCTATGGGCGGCAGGTGGCCGAGCCCGTCCCAGATTTCCACCCGCAGATCGGCGATGCCCTTGCTCCACACCGGCACGCAGCTGACGTCGATCATCCGGTCCTGGTGGCCCCAGAGCAGCAGCGACGGGGCTTGGATGTCGACCAGACGCGGCTCCATCGGCGGGCTGGCGTTAAAGTCCGCGTAGATCTCCGCCAATTCTTCCCGGCACCTGACATATTTATCGGCCACCGCCGCCAATACCACCTTCGGTACCCAGGGCGGTGAGTCCATGGTCATCGCATAGAACGGTGGAAAGTCACTGCGCGAACGCATGAGGGATGGGTTCCGGCCGGCGGCCACCTGGCGCTCCATGTCACTGGGCTGGGGAGACGTGACGCCGGCCGGATTGAGCAGCGCCAGGGTCAGCACGCGCTCAGGCGAAGTGGCTGCCAGCCAGGCTGCCAGGTAACCGCCCATGGAGTTGCCGATCACATGAACCTTGTCCAGGCCACAGGCATCGAGCAACTCGATCACCCGTCGGGCCTGGGTCGGAATGTCATATCTGCCGCCGGCCTTGAAGCCGGTTTCACCATGGCCGGGCAGGTCGGGGATCAGCACCCGGTAGTCACGGACGAAGGGCCGGGCGAATCGCAGCCAGAGGTTCTTGTCGGCACTGTAGCCATGCAGCATCAGGATGCAGCCGGACGCTTCGTAAGGTCCGCCTTGCAGGGTCGACACCGTCATTTCGCTGATGGGCACGGTGATCTTGTGCAACCGGGAAAGACGCGTTTCCACGGCCATGCTCAGGTCGAACAGCACCTGGCCGATGCTCGGATAGGTCAGCCAGCTCCAGACAACGAATACAGCGAGGATCACCCACAACAACAGCATGCCTTTCTCTCCATGAACCACAACGGAATGTGTTCGGCCAACCTGGGCCGATGGGGCAAACGGTGCTTGTCTGCGCATACCCCTTGTCATGTATAGCCAAAATCCGCAGAGGACTACAGGAATTAAATCCCCCGCCTTCGGGTAGCGGCTGCCCATGGGCTCGGGTTAGGGTGCCCCTGCAGTCTTTCTTTACGGAACAAGGATGAATCATGATGATTACCGCTTTGCGCTCCCGTCTGGCCGTGAGTCTGGGCCTGAGCCTGGCCCTTGGTGCCTTGGCGCCCGCCGCCTTCGCACAGCCGAATCAAAAGGTCCTCGCCGATGCCGAACAGTACAAGGGCGAGGCCCTGGCACTGCTCGAAAAACTGGTGAACATCGATTCCGGGTCCGGCTACGTGCCGGGGCTGACCCAGGTCGGCGACATTGCCGTCGATGAGTTGAAGAAGCTGGGCGCCAGCATTGAAAAGGTGCCGAATTCCGACGGCAGCCAGCACATCCTGGCGACCCTCAAGGGTACCGGCAAGGCGAAGATCCTGCTGATGGCTCACATGGACACGGTGTTCAAGGAAGGCTCGGCTGCCGAGCGTCCGTTCCACATCAAGGACGGCCGCGCCTATGGGCCTGGCGTGATGGACAACAAGGGGGGCATCGTCGCTGGCATCTATGCGTTGAAGGTGCTCAAGCACCTGGACTTCAAGAATTACGCGCAGATCACGTTCCTGCTCGACGCCAGCGAAGAAACCGGCTCGGACGTCGCCACGGACCTGATCAAGAAAACCGCCAAGGCCCATGACGTGACCCTCAACCTGGAGCCGGGGCGCCCGGCCGACGGCCTGGTGGTGTGGCGCAAGGGCAGTGCCACGGCGCTGGTGGAGGTCAAGGGCAAGGCGTCCCACGCTGGTGTGGCGCCGGAACTGGGGCGCAATGCGGCGATGGAAGCGGCGCACCAGATTCTCCAACTCGGCAAGCTCGGCGACGCGGACAAGAAAACCACCATCAACTTCACGGTGCTCAACGCGGGCGACCGCACCAACGTGATCCCCGACAAGGCCACCGCCAAGGCTGACGTGCGGGCCGCCGTGCCGGAAGAGTTCGACCGTATCGAAAAAGACCTGGCCCGTGTGTCCCAGGGCAAACTGATCGCCGACACCGAGGTCACCACCAGCCTGAAACGTGGCCTGCCGCCAATGCCGCAGACGGCGGAGTCGGATCGCCTGATGGCCATGGCCCAGGGCATCTATGGCGAGCTGGGACGCAAACTCACCGAAGAGGGCAGCGGCGGCGCGGCGGACGCCAGCCTGTCGGCCGGGGTCGGCACGCCGACGCTGGACGGTTTCGGGATTGTCGGTGGCAACATCCATACGCCCGAGGAATACGCGGAAGTGGAAAGCGTCGTGCCACGGGTTTATCTGCTGTCGCGGATGATCATGGAGTTGGCAGGAGGGTAGCCATCAGGACCCAGTGCAAAATCCTGTGGAGGGGCAATCCCCAGTGGGTTAAGGCATACCCCCTGTGGCGAGGAATCCTGTGGGAGCAAGGCTTGCCCGCGATAAAGCTCACGCGATTGACCGGGTAACCGAGCGCCTGTATCGCGGGCAAGCCTTGCTCCCACAAAGTCCCCTCGCCACAAAGGGGTGTGTGGAATTGGCTAGCGCGGGTCGACGTTATCCAGCGCCCGGTTAGCCAGCAATCCACTCAGTTCGATCAATTGCTGGATGCCCAGGGCCACATGCCGCCGCGAGCCGTCCAGCTCGAACGCCAGGTCGCTGACCATGGCGTTGGCCGAGGACAGGGTTTCACTGAGGTTGGCGAGCAGGCACTCGGTGTCGACGCCGTTGACCACGGTGAAGAGTTGGCCTGGATCGGTCTTCGCTTCGGTCGGGTGGGGCTTGAGGTAGAAATCGAGGGCGCGCTTGGCGGCTTTGTCGAGTTCCGATGCGTTGGGATCGGTGTTCGGTGGGTTGGGGGTTACTTTGAACATGGTTGAAGCTCCAGGTAATTAAATTGGAGCCATCACTCTCTCGCTACCAAACGAAGGGTGGCGGCCATACGAAGGTTGGTAGACCGGTTACCTGGCACCCGGCGCGTCCGAGGACGCCCTACGCATGACCACCATCAAATAGAAGACAAAAACGTCCCCTGCATCCGGTTGCACAATGCGCCAGGAAAACCGGGCTACCAAACCCGATCGCTGATTCGTCAGCGACCGGAAAACGATAAAGCCGGGGGCCCAAGGCGCACAAGCCGGCGGATTCTGGCGTAGTTGTAGGCAATGGCGCAAGGCGATGTGGTTGCGGCCTACATCGCAACGAATTCAGTAAACACCGGGTTCCTGGAGCGAGGGATTTTTTGTGGGAGCAAGGCTTGCCCGCGATGAACGTCACGCGATTTACCGGGGAACCGAGCGCCTGTATCGCGGGCAAGCCTTGCTCCCACAAAATCCCCTCGCCACAGGGGGGCGGTCGGAAGATTTCAGTACACCCAAACCTCCACCCGCCGATTCCTGATCCGGCCTTCATCCTCGCTATTGGCCGCCACTGGCATCAGCGCGCCGAACCCGCGTACTTCCCGCAGCGTCACGCCGTTCCTGACCAGCTCACGTCGCACCGCCATGGCCCGCAACTTGGACAGCAGGTCCGCTCGCGCCGGATCGTCCTTGGCGTCGCCGAAACCCACCAGCGTGACATGCCGTTCGGTTTTGCCGTGTTGTCGGAGGTAGTCGAGCACGCGGCTCAGGTCCTGGCGGGCCTTGTTGTCGAGGCTGGCGCTGCCTTCGGCGAAGCGGAAGTTGACGGTCAGGCGTTGGGCGTGGCGGCTCAAGGCCTGGTAGCCCTCCGGCATCAACGCATTGGGCGTGACGGCCATGGCCCGAACGGTCTGGGCGATGAACCCGTTCGCCGCGACGATGGCCTGGCCCTTGTCGCTTTGGGTGAACGCCACCAGCGCCTCGGCCCATGGGGTGCTCGTCTGGGGCGGCAGGTAGAAGAACAACCGCCGGGACAACGGGTAGTCCTCAGTGGCAATCAGGTTGTTCAACGGCAACATGGGTTGGGAATCGCCGTCGGCAATCGCCAGCGCCTTCGCCTGGCGTACATAGGGCAAACCGATGAAACCGATGCCTTGGGGATCCTGGCTGACGGCATCGGACAACTGTTCGCTGGATTCGAAGCGCAGGGCGGCGGGATCCAGTCGTTTGCCCTGGCGGTTGAGCACCAGTTCCTTGAAGGTGTCGTAAGTGCCGGACCGGTCATCCCGGGCGTAGAGCCGTATCGGCCCGCCGACGCTGCCCACCGACTCCCAGGTCTTCGCTTCGCCGCTGAAAATTTTCGCCAGTTGCACCGTGTTCAACTGACGCAGCGGGTTGCGTGGGTGAAGGATAATAGCCAGGCCATCAATGGCGATGACCTGCTCGGCCGTAGGACTTTTCAGATCCCCCAGGGGCAGCAGCTCCTTCAGCTCGTTGTCCTTGATCGGCCGGGAAGCGGCGGCCAGATCGGCGTTGCCCTGCTTGAGGGCGGCGAATCCGGTGCTGGAGCCGTGGGCGGCGATGTCGATCTCCACGCGCCGGCCATCGGCGGTCCGGCCGACGATGCGCTGCTCGTTGTCATGGCCGGTGATTTCGCTGCTGACCTTGAGCAGGCCCTGATCTTCCATCAACCCCTTGGCCAGGGCCGGACCGAGTGTCGCGCCAATGGTGTTCGAACCCTGTATGCGCAAGGCAGGACGCTGCTCGGGAACCGGCAGATCGGTGGCCGAGGCCGCGAGCGGCAGCCACAGCACGAAACAACCCACCCGAAGCCGCATCTCGGCACCTTTTGAACCCAGAGAATGCCGGAAGATTAAGTCAGTCAGGTTACTGAGAGATGACAATCACCCTCGACCCTTGTGGGAGCGAGCCTGCTCGCGATGACGGCGGCACATTCAACATCAATGCAAGCGGACCCACCGCAATCGCGAGCAGGCTCGCTCCCATAGTGCAGGTCTTGGGATCAGCTCAATTGCAGCCAGATCGGCGCATGGTCCGAAGGTTTCTCCATGCCCCGCAGTTCATAGTCCACGCCGGCATCCTTGACCCGTGGCAGCAGGCCGTGGGAGGTCAGGATCAGGTCGATGCGCAGGCCGCGCTTGGGTTCGTCCTCGAAGCCGCGGCTGCGGTAGTCGAACCAGCTGAAGCGGTCGGTGACATCCGGGTTCAGGTGGCGGAAGCTGTCCACCAGGCCCCAGTTCTTCAGACGGGCCATCCATTCGCGCTCTTCCGGCAGGAAGCTGCATTTTCCGGTCTTCAGCCAGCGCTTCATGTTGTCCGGGCCGATGCCGATGTCGCAGTCTTCCGGGGAGATGTTCACGTCGCCCATCACTACCACGGGCTGGTCGCTGCTGAAGCGGCTTTCCAGCAGCAGCTGCAGATCGCTGTAGAAACGTTCCTTGGCCGGGAACTTGGTTGGATGATCACGGCTTTCACCTTGTGGGAAATAGCCGTTCATGATGGTGACCGGCACGCCATTGGCATCGGCGAACGTGCCCCAGATAAAGCGCCGTTGGGCGTCTTCATCGTCGCCCTCGAAACCTTTGTACAGGCTCAGCGGCGCCTGACGGGAGAGCAGGGCGACGCCGTAATGGCCTTTTTGCCCGTGGTAATGCACGTGGTAACCCAAGGCTTGCACTTCGGCCAGGGGGAATTGTTCATCGTGGACCTTGGTTTCCTGCAGGCCGATTACGTCCGGCTGATGTTTCTCGATCAGCGCCGCCAGCTGATGGGGGCGGGCGCGCAGCCCGTTGATGTTGAAGGAGACGATCTTCATGGTCGGCTGTCCTGGCAAAACTGCGATGCTAGCTGACATGTCGGAGAGGAGCCAGCGTGGCAGTAGGACAAATGCACTGCTAATGTCCTGTAGCGAGGGCTCTGTAGGAGCAAACTGTGGGAGCAAGGCTTGCCCGCGATAAAGCTAACGCGATCTTTCAGAGATCGTGGCGCTTGTATCGCGGGCATGCCTTGCTCCCACAAAGCCCCCGCCCAGGCCTCACCAAGCCCGCCCAGGAGATTCCCCACCATGCCTGAAACCGCCACCGCCATCGCCGATATCCACATGCTCGACAGCGGCTATTCCCGTGAAGCCCGTTCGTTGCTGTACCAGGCCTATCGCCATGAGCCGACGTTCAGCTACCTGTTCGAGTCCGAGCGCCCGGGTTATGAGCAACGGGTGAGGGCGACGGTGCGGGAGCTGGTCAAGCAGCATTTTCTCCAGGAGTTGCCAGCCATCGGCTTGTTGGTCAATGACCGGCTGATCGGTATCGCCCTGATCGCTCCCCCCCAACGCCGCCTGGGCATCACCGAAAGCTGGGCCTGGCGCCTGCGCATGGTGTTGAGTACCGGTTTCCGTTGCACCCGGCGCTACCTGGAATACCACGCGGCGGTGACGGGTTGTCTGCCGTCGGACGCGGTCCATGTGCTGCCGCTGCTGGGGGTGCATCCACAGTTTCAGGGCAAGCATTTTGGCGAGCAGTTGCTCCAGGCGGTGCACAACTGGTGCGCGGTGGATGAGCACTCCCAGGGTGTGGTACTGGACACCGGCAACCCGCGGTACCTGGAGTTCTATAAGCGCCAGGGGTATGAGGAAATCGGTGAGATTGCGGTCGGACCGATCCGCGAGCACGTGTTCTTCCACCCCAATCCCCAGGTTTTGCAAAGCGCATCGGCCTGAACCTGCTCCCGGTCTGCGAACTTTTGAGACATGTCCGGTTCTATCAGGCTCCCAAGCCCGTGTTAGCATCCGCGCCATGAAACTCCCAGGACGAATAACCAGTGCCGCGCTCCTGCTGTCCTTCAGCTGTGCGGTGCTGGCACAAAGTGAATTGAATGTACGGGTCAAACCGTCCAATGACGCACTCAAGGCCAACGTCGAAGGTTACATCGGTGGGTTGGGCGATCGTGACGAAGAGGCCTTGCTGCGCTTCAGTCGTGGCGCCGAGGAGCAGGCGCGCAAAGCTGCCCAGGCACTGGGCTACTATCAGCCGCGGATCGACAGCGAGGTCAAGGGTGGCAAGGCGCCGCGCCTGATCCTGAGCATCGACCCCGGCGAGCCCGTGCATTTGCGCAATGTCACCGTGCGCATCGACGGCCCGGCGGGTTCGCTCAAGGCTTTTCGCGTACCCGACAATGCCGCCCTCAAGCCGGGCGCAGTGCTCAACCATGGTCGCTATGAAGACGCCAAGCGAACGATCCAGAACCAGGCCTCGCGCTATGGTTTCTTCAGCGGGCGGTTCGTCAGCCAGAAACTGCTGGTGGATCCCCAGGCCGGCATCGCCGATATCGAACTGATCTACGACAGCGGGCCGCGCTATACCTTGGGGCCGGTGCGTTTCGAGGGTGACACACCCTTCGATGAAGACTTGTTGCATCGCATGGTGCCCTTCAAGGCCGGCACGGCCTACGACTCCGAGCTGATCGCCGAACTGAACCAGGCGCTGCAGTCGAGCGGTTACTTCGAAGGCGTGCGCGTGGATGCGGCGCCAACAGCCGCGACAGACAACGTGATTCCGGTCGACGTCAAGCTCGACACCCGCAAGCCGCGCACCATGGGCCTGGGGCTGGGGTTCTCCACCGACGTCGGCCCGCGGGCCAAAGCCAACTGGACGCGTCACTGGGTCAATCCACAGGGCCACAGCTATGGCTGGGAAACGGAAGTGTCGGCACCCCGGCAGAACGTCGGCTTGTGGTATGACGTGCCGCTGGACCCGCCGCTGACCGACAAGCTGCGCTACGCCGGCGGTTATCAGAATGAAGAACTGGCCGATACCGACAGCCTCAGCAAACTGCTGACCGTGGGCCCTGAATGGCACAGCAAGTTGCCCAGTGGCTGGCAGCGGGTGGTGTCGCTCAAATGGCAGCGCGAGGAGTATCGCCTGGGTGACGATTCGGGCCTGAGCACACTGCTGATGCCGGGCGTCAGCTACTCGTATCTGCGCAGCGACAACCGCATCGACCCGCACCACGGTTATCGCTTGCAGTTCGACACCAAGGTCGCCAAGGAAGGCCTGGGATCGGACAACAACGTGGTCTACGGCACTGCCATGGTCAAGGGCTTGACCACCGTGTTCGACAAGCATCGGCTGCTGGCCCGTGCCCAGGTGGGGGGCAGCGCCACCAATGGCTACAAATCCATTCCGCCGTCCCTGCGCTTTTTTGCCGGCGGCGACCAGAGCGTACGCGGCTACGATTATCAGAGCCTGTCGCCGGAAAACAACGAAGGCGATCGCATCGGAGGTCGCTACATGATCGCCGGTAGCCTCGAATACCAGTATTCGATTGCTGAAAAATGGCGGGTCGCGACTTTCATCGACCAGGGGAACGCCTTCAACAGCCTTGAACTGCCGAGCCTCAAGACCGGCGTGGGGGTTGGCGTGCGCTGGGTATCGCCGGTAGGCCCGATCCGCCTCGACCTGGCCCATGCCTTGGACGACGAGGGCGGTATTCGATTGCACTTTTCCATGGGGCCTGAGTTGTGAGTCATGGTTTGAAGAGAACACTGCTGGCGCTCGCTGCGTTGCTGGCATTGGTCGTGCTGACACTGAGCACCCTGTTGGGCACGCAGCCGGGTAGCCGTTGGATGCTGGGCCTGGTGCCGGGGCTGAGCGTGGAAAACTTCCAGGGGCGGTTGGGCGGACAGTGGAGCGCCGATCACCTCTTGTGGCAGCAGGACAGCCGCCGCGTGGAACTCGATGGAGTGATATTCGCGTGGTCGCCGCTGTGCCTGGCGCACATGACCCTGTGCATCGAACAGCTCAAGGTCGATAAGGCCAGCCTGCAACTGCCACCCTCGGTCGACGCGCAGAGCAGTGGTCCGCTGAGCTTGCCGGACCTGGACCTGCCGGTCGCCATCGAGCTGGGAGACGTGCAGATCGGCAGCCTGTTGTTCAACGGCAGCGAGCAGCTCAAGGGCTTGCAACTGGTTGCCCACTGGACCGCAGAGGGCTTGCAGATCGACTCGGTGCAATTGCAGCGAGACGAGTTGAGCCTGAAACTTTCCGGGTTGTTGAAACCCGCAGGCCACTGGCCGCTGAAGGCCCAGGGTCGGTTGACCTTGCCGGCACCGGGCGACACGCCATGGGCGCTGAACCTGGTCGTCGACGGCGACCTGCTCAAGACCCTCAACCTCAACGCCGACAGCAGCGGCTACCTGCAAGGTCGGCTGGTCGGCGAGCTGCAACCGTTGGCGGACAACCTGCCAGCCAAGGTGCGCATCACCGCCGATGGTTTCAAGGCCAGCGCCGATCTGCCGGACACGCTGTTGCTCAATCAACTGGAATTGACCGGTGAAGGTGACCTGAAAAGCGGCTATCAATTGCTCGGCAAAGCCACGTTGCCCGCCGAGCAGGGGCCGGTGGCGTTGTTGCTGCAAGGCAAGGTGGATGCCAATGGTGCGCAGATCGCCGGCCTGGACCTGAACGCCGGCGACCGGCAAAGCTTGAACGTGACCGGGCAGATGGATTGGCGCGAAGGCCTGAGCGCCGAAGCGAAAGTCGCCTGGCTGGATTTTCCCTGGCATCGCCTCTATCCGCTGATCGACGAGCCACAGGTGACGCTGCGCAGCTTCAACGGTGAAGTCTCCTACACCGACGGCCGCTATCTGGGTAATTTCCAGGCTGCGCTGGATGGCCCCGCGGGAGCCTTCAGCCTGGGCAGCCCGTTCAGCGGCGACTTGACGCAGATTCATTTGCCGCAGCTTCAGCTCGCGGCGGGGCAAGGCAAGGCCGAAGGGCACCTGGACCTGCAATTTGCCGAGGGCATTGCCTGGGACACGGCGCTGGAGCTGTCAGCCATCAACCCGGCCTATTGGCTCGGCGAACTGCCCGGTACCCTGGCCGGACCGCTGCGCAGCAAAGGGTCGCTGAAAAACGACACACTCAACCTCGACGCGGACCTGGACCTCAAGGGCAAGTTGCGCGGCCAGCCAGCGCTGTTCCAGGCCAAGGCCAGCGGCAGCGGTGAGCAATGGAACCTCGACGCGCTGGACATCCGCCTGGGGGATAACCGCATCAAGGGCAGCGGCAGCCTGCAACAGAAACTGACCGGCCGGATCGACATCAAGCTCGCGCGTCTGGCTCAACTCTGGCCACAACTGCGCGGTCAGCTCAACGGCCGCATCGATGTGGCCGGAACCCTCAAGGCCCCCCAAGGCAAGCTCGGCCTGCAAGGCTCTCAGCTTGCCTTTCAGGACAAACGCCTGCAAAGCCTGAACCTGGACGGCACCCTCGACAGCGCGCAGCGGGGCAAGGTCGACCTCAAGGCCCGCGACATCCGTGCCGGCGACACTGCGTTGGGCGTGCTGACGGTCAGCGGGCAGGGGGATATCAGGCAGCAAAAGCTCAACCTGGATCTGCAGGGGCCGCAACTGAAGACCGCCCTGGGGTTCGATGGTGCGCTGGATCAAGGCAACTGGCGCGGGCGCCTGAACAGTGGCGATCTACAGGTCGGCGGCCAGGACTGGCGGCTGCAGGCCCCGGCGAAACTGGAGCGCCTGGCCAACGGCACGCTCAACTTTGGCGCCCACTGCTGGCGTTCCGGCCAGGCCAGCCTGTGTGGCGAAGACCAGCGCCTGATGCCGGAGCCGAAGCTGCGCTATCACCTCAAGCAGTTTCCCATTGAAAGTCTCGCCCAGTGGATGCCCAAGGACTTTGCCTGGCAGGGCCGGCTCAGTGCCGATCTGCAAGTGGACCTGCCGGCCAGCGGTCCGAACGGGCGGATTCTGGTGGATGCCAGCGGCGGTACGCTACGGATTCGAGACAAGGAGCAGTGGCTGGACTTTCCCTACCAGACTCTGAAACTGGACAGCCGCCTGACCCCCAAGCGCATCGATACCGAGCTGAATTTTGTCGGTGCCCGGCTCGGCGAACTGATGGTCCAGGCACGGATCAACCCGTTGCCCGCCAGCAAACCCCTCAGCGGTTCGTTTCGCCTGACCGGCCTGGACCTTTCCGTGGCCCGGCCGTTCGTGCCGATGGTGGAAACCCTCACCGGGCACCTGAACGGCAATGGCACCTTGTCCGGTGGTTTGCTGGCGCCGCAGGTGAACGGCAATCTCGTGCTCAGCGATGGCGAGGTTTCCGGACCGGAACTGCCGGTCAGTCTCGAAGACTTGCAGGTGCGGGCGATGATCGCCGGGGAAACGGTACGCCTCGACGGTAGCTGGAAAAGTGGCAAGGGCGGACACGGCAACCTGAGCGGCAACATGGGCTGGGGCGAGGCCTTGAGCATGAACCTGACGCTCAAGGGCGCGCAGCTGCCGGTCACCGTGGAGCCCTACGCGGTACTGGAGATGGCGCCGGACCTCAACATCACGCTGCACGGCGAGCGGTTGTCGATTGCCGGCAAGGTGCTGGTGCCCAAGGGCGAGATCACCGTCCGCGAATTGCCGCCTTCCACTGTCAAGGTCTCGGATGACACAGTGATCGTCGGCCACCAGACCGAAGAGGGCAAGGCACCGATGGCCATGGCAATGGACATCGATGTGATAGTGGGCCAGGAGAAACTCGCGTTTTCCGGCTTCGGCCTGACGGCCAACGTCCAGGGCCAGGTACATATCGGCGACAACATGGACACCCGCGGCGAACTCTGGCTCAACGACGGCCGTTACCGGGCCTACGGGCAGCGGCTGACGGTGCGTCGGGCGCGGCTGCTGTTTGCCGGGCCCATCGACCAGCCCTACCTGGACATCGAGGCGATTCGCCAGACCGACGACGTGATCGCCGGCATCCGCTTGAGCGGCAGCGCCGAGCAGCCGGTCACGCAAATCTTTTCGGAGCCGGCCATGAGCCAGGAGCAGGCGCTGTCCTACCTGGTGCTGGGGCGACCGCTCAGCACCACCGGCGAGGACAACAACATGCTCGCCCAGGCAGCACTGGGCTTGGGTTTGATGGGCAGTTCGGGGGTGACCACCAGCCTGGCCAGTGATTTGGGCATCAAGGATTTCCAGCTCGACACCCAGGGCAGTGGCGACACCACCAGCGTCGTCGCCAGCGGCAACCTGTCGGAGAAACTCAGCCTGCGCTATGGCGTAGGGGTGTTCGAACCGGCCAACACTATCGCCCTGCGCTACAAACTCAGCAAAAAGGTCTACCTCGAAGCCGCCAGCGGCGTCGCCAGCTCGCTGGATATCTTCTACAAGCGCGATTTCTAACCCTCCCCCTATCCCTTGTGGGAGCGAGCCTGCTCGCGATAGCGGTCTATCAGTCAACTCATCACTGACTGGCACACCGCCATCGCGAGCAGGCTCGCTCCCACAGGTTTTTCTGCGTTCGTCGGACTTTTATGTAGCCTGCTAACGATTTGTTTGACATTTGCTGCCTAAGCAGTAATATCTCGACATACATTCACTGCCTAGGCAGCAAACGGTGTCCTGATGAAGCATTTCACCCCAGACGAATTTCACAATTGCCATCTCGGCATGCTGCTCGGACGCGCTGCGGTGCTGAAGGACCGGATCATCGACACCCACATGGAACCCGTCGGCATTACGGCCGCGCAGTTCAAGGTGTTGATCATCATGGCCCAGCACGGCACCGATACGCCGGCTGAACTGTGCCGCTACCTGTCCCTGGACAGTGGCTCGATGACACGCATGCTCGACCGCCTGGAGCAGAAGGGCTTCCTGGTTCGCCAGCGTTCGGCCGAGGACCGCAGGCAGGTGCGATTGGTCCTGACCGAAGCCGGCCAGGGGCTCGCCGATCGCCTGCCCTTTATCGGCGCCGATGCCATGAATCAACTCGCTGGCGCCATCAGCCGCGAGGAGTTGCAGACCCTCGAACAGATCCTCAAGAAGATACTGCTCGCTGCCGGTGATCCCATCACTATGTTGCGACTGGGGGACAAATGAAGCGGAAAATCTTGCGTACCCGGTTGAACCTGGTACTGCTGGCCATGAGCCTCGCGGGCTGTGCCAGCTACAGCGGCCTGAAGACCGAAGGCGTCAGCCTCGAGGCCCAGAACCTCAAGGCCGGGCAATCCCTCAATGGCGTCAAGCTGTCGCCGGCTTCATGGCCGAAAAGCGATTGGTGGTCCAGCCTTGGCGACCCGCAACTCGACGGCCTGATCCAAGAAGCCCTGCGCGACAGCCCGGACATGCAGATCGCCAGTGCCCGAGTGCATCAGGCCAGCGCCGCTGCCTACGCCGCCAATGCTGCGCGCATGCCAACCCTGGATGCCAGCGGCAGCGTCAGCCGTTCGCGACTGGCCCGTGACCAGGATCCGGCGGGGCAGGGCGGTGCGTACAGCACCCTGCGTTCGCTGAGCGTGGATTTCAATTACAACTTTGATCTCTGGGGCGGCCAGCGGGCGGCCTGGGAGTCTGCACTGGGCCAGGCCCGTGCAGCGGAAGTCGATCGCCAGGCCGCACAGTTGACCCTGGCCGCCGACGTGGCTCGGGCTTACAGCGACCTGGGGCAAGCCCACATCATTCATGATCTGGCCGTTGAAGACCTCAAGCGCACTCGGCAGATGCTCGACCTGAGCAAGCGTCGTCTCAATGCCGGGATTGACAGCGAATACCAGTTCCAACAGACCGAAAGCCTGGAAGCCAGCGCGAGCGCCACGCTGATCGACACGGAAAAACGCCTGCAAAGCGCCAAGATCGCCTTGGCGGTGTTGCTGGGCAAGGGCCCGGATCGCGGCAATGAAATCGCCCGGCCCAACGTGCTGCAAGCCAGTGCCGTGGCGTTGCCTTCGAACCTGCCGGCCGAGTTGCTGGGGCGCCGCCCGGACCTGGTTGCGGCGCGCTGGCGGGTCGAGGCGGCGAGCAAGAGTATCGAAGCCGGCAAGACCAACTTCTACCCCAACCTCAACCTGAGCGCGGCGGCGGGAGTGCAGTCCTTGTTGGGTGACGCAATGTTCGGTTCGGCCAGTCGCTTCTTCAACGTGGCACCGACGGTGTCGCTGCCGATTTTCGACGGTGGGCGCTTGCGGGCGGACCTGGATGCCCGGGATGCCGACTACGACCTGGCGGTGGCGCAATACAACAAGAGCCTGGTCACGGCCCTTGGGGATGTCAGCGACACCATCAACCAGTTGCGCGATATTTCCCGGCAGATCGGTGCCCAGCAACACGCTACCGATATTGCCCAGAGTTCCTACGACACCGTGGTCCAGCGCTACGGCTCGGGCATCGGCAATTATCTGGACGTGCTGAGCATCGAGCAGCAACTGCTCCAGGCCCAACGCCAACTGGCGACGCTGAACGCCGAGCAGATCGATTTGTCGATCCAATTGATGCAGGCCCTGGGTGGCGGTTTCGAGACCGACACCCTGGCTTCGGCCACGGCGGTTTCCGCCACGCCGCATAACTGATTCGAGGTATTTGTCATGGCCACCGCAGAAAATACTCAAACATCCGAAAACCAGCAGGACAACAACCCACGCAAGCGCAAGGTGATGCTGCTGGTGCTGGCGGTGATCGTCATTCTCGCCGGCCTGGGCGTCTGGGCCTGGCATGAGCTGTACGGCCGCTGGAGCGAAAGTACGGACGATGCCTATGTGAACGGCAACGTGGTGGAAATCACTCCGCAGGTCAGCGGCACCGTAGTGAGCATCGGTGCCGACGACGGCGATCTGGTCCGCGAAGGCCAGGTGCTGGTGCAGTTCGACCCGAACGACGCCGAGGTCGGCCTGCAGAGTGCCCAGGCCAACCTGGCCCGCACGGTCCGCCAGGTGCGTGGTTTGTACAGCAACGTCGACGGCATGCGGGCGCAGGTCAATGCGCAGGAAGCCGAAGTGCAGAAGGCCCAGGAGAACTACAACCGGCGTAAGAGCCTGGCGGCCGGCGGCGCGATTTCCAAGGAAGAGCTGTCCCACGCCCGGGATGACCTGACCTCGGCGCAGAACGCCCTCGCCAATGCCCGACAACAGCTCAAGACTTCCAGCGCGCTGGTGGATGACACCGTGGTGTCGTCCCATCCCGACGTGCAGGCCGCCGCCGCACAGTTGCGTCAGGCCTACCTGGCCGACGCCCGTAGCACGTTGATCGCGCCGGTCACCGGTTATGTCGCCAAGCGCACCGTGCAACTGGGCCAACGGGTGCAGCCGGGAACTGCGCTGATGGCGGTGATTCCACTGGATCAGTTGTGGATCGACGCCAACTTCAAGGAAACCCAACTGCGTGATATGCGCATCGGCCAGCCGGTAGAGATCGAAACCGACCTCTACGGTAGCGATGTGAAGTACAGCGGCACCATTGACAGCCTCGGCGCGGGAACGGGCAGCGCGTTTGCCTTGCTGCCGGCGCAGAACGCCACCGGTAACTGGATCAAGATCGTCCAGCGGGTGCCGGTGCGCATTCATGTCAATGCCCAGGAACTGGCCAAGCACCCGTTGCGGGTCGGGCTGTCCACCGAGGTCAGCGTCAACCTGCGCGATCAGAGCGGACCGGTCCTGGCCCAGCAACCGCCGCAGAAGGCCTCGTTCAGCACCCAGGTCTACGACCGTCAACTGGCCGATGCCGACGCTATGATCACGCGCCTGATCCACGAAAACAGCGCTGCCGCGAGCAAGACTGCGCAGCGTTGATGATCAGGTGAGACATCTATCGACCTGTGGGAGCGAGCCTGCTCGCGATGGCGGCACGACAGTCGACTTTTATGTCATCTGATACACCGCTATCGCGAGCAGGCTCGCACACAGGGGTAGCCTCTCTTCGCCGGATTCGTCTGCGAGTTTCACGTCCGTTTAGCTTCCTAGGATTTCACAATGAGCAATAACGCGTCTTTCTCGCCGCCCAGCCTGTTGCTCAGTACCATCGGGCTGTCGCTGGCGACGTTCATGCAAGTGCTCGACACCACCATTGCCAACGTCGCCTTGCCGACCATATCCGGCAACCTGGGCGTCAGTTCGGAGCAGGGCACCTGGGTGATCACTTCGTTCGCGGTGAGCAACGCCATCGCGCTCCCGCTGACCGGCTGGTTGAGCCGTCGGTTTGGCGAGGTGAAGCTGTTTTTATGGGCAACGATGCTGTTCGTGCTCGCGTCGTTCTTGTGCGGCATTTCCACGTCGATGCCGGAGTTGATCGGCTTCCGCGTGCTCCAGGGCCTGGTGGCCGGGCCGCTGTACCCGATGACACAGACCTTGCTGATTGCGGTATATCCGCCCGCCAGGCGGGGGATGGCCCTGGCGTTGCTGGCGATGGTCACGGTGGTGGCGCCGATTGCCGGGCCGATTCTGGGCGGCTGGATTACCGACAGTTATAGCTGGCCGTGGATCTTCTTTATCAACGTGCCCATCGGGGTATTCGCGGTGATGGTGGTGCGCCAGCAGCTCAAGGCGCGGCCGGTGGTGACCAGTTATCAGCCGATGGATTACGTCGGGCTGATCACGCTGGTCATCGGTGTCGGTGCGCTTCAGGTGATTCTCGACAAGGGCAACGACCTGGATTGGTTCGAGTCGAACTTCATCATTATCGGTGCATTGATTTCGCTGGTTGCCCTGGCCGTGTTCGTGATCTGGGAAATGACTGACCGTCACCCGGTGGTCAATCTCCGCTTGTTTGCCTATCGCAATTTTCGCATCGGCACCATCGTTCTGGTGGGCGGCTATGCCGGGTTCTTCGGCATCAACCTGATCCTGCCGCAATGGTTACAGACGCAGATGGGCTATACCGCCACCTGGGCCGGGCTGGCCGTGGCGCCCATCGGCATCCTGCCGGTGTTGATGTCGCCCTTCGTCGGCAAGTACGCCCATAAATTCGACCTGCGCCTGCTGGCCGGGTTGGCGTTCCTGGCCATCGGCCTGAGCTGTTTCATGCGCGCCGGGTTTACCAACGAGGTGGACTTCCAGCACATCGCCCTGGTGCAGTTGTTCATGGGGATCGGGGTGGCGCTGTTCTTCATGCCGACCCTGAGTATCCTGATGTCCGACCTGCCACCGCAGCAGATTGCCGATGGCGCGGGGCTGGCGACATTCCTGCGGACGCTGGGAGGCAGCTTTGCCGCATCCCTGACCACCTGGATCTGGATCCGCCGGGCGGACCAGCACCATGCGTACCTGAGCGAGAGCATCAGCACCTTCGACCCGGCCACCCGCGAGGCGCTCAACCAGCTCGGCGGCGCGAGCCCGCCGGCCTATGCGCAGCTCGATCACATCCTCACGAGCCAGGCGTACATGCTCTCCACCGTGGATTATTTCACGCTGCTGGGCTGGGCGTTCATGGGCCTGATCGTGCTGGTGTGGCTGGCGAAGCCGCCGTTTGCGGCGAAGGCGGGGCCGGCGGCCAGCGGGCACTGACCGGGACCTGAAACACAATCCGCTGTGGGAGCAAAGCTTGCTCGCGACAGCGGTGTGTCAGTCAACATCCATGCTGGCGGCGATGGTTATCGCGAGCAAGCTTTGCTCCCACAGGTCGTTCCCACAGAGGGGGCTGCGTCTGTCAGTCGGTAGGGGCTGCCAGCTGTGGCGGCGGGGCAAATCCAAACGGCGCCAACGCAAACCCCTGTTCATCCACCTGCAACGCCCAGCCCTGCTTGTCCCAATCCCCCAGCACGATGCGCCGGGCGGCGTGTTCGCCCAGTTGCAGCTTATGGATGGCGGGGCGGTGGGTGTGGCCGTGGATCAGGGTTTTCACGCCATAGTGCTGCATGATCCGCGGAATTTCCTCGGGGGTGACGTCGACGATGTCGTTGGCTTTCATCCGCACCTGGGTCGTGCTTTCGCTGCGCAGCTTGCGCGCCAGCTTCTGGCGACTGCCCAGTGGCAAGTGGCGCAGGATGAACAGCGTGACCGGATTGCGCAGCCAGCGCCGCAGCTTCATGTAGCCTTCGTCGCGGGTGCAGAGGCTGTCGCCGTGCATCAGCAGCACCGGTTCGCCATTGAACTGCACGACGCTCGGGTCCTTGATCAGGGTGCAGCCAGCCGCTTTGCAGAAGGCTTGCCCCAGCATGAAGTCGCGATTGCCATGCATCAGGAAAATGGCCGTGCCGCTGTCGCTGAGTTCGCGCAGGGCCTGGCAGATGGAACGCTGGAACGGCGTCATGGCATCGTCACCGATCCACGCTTCGAAGAAGTCGCCGAGAATGTACAACGCCTGCGCCGAACGGGCGCGAGTGGCGAGTAAATCCAGAAACGCCCGGGTGATGTCCGGGCGCTCCTCTTCCAGATGCAAATCTGAAATCAGTAGGATCACTCAATGATCTCGGCTTTCTCGATGATCACGTCATCCTTTGGAACGTCCTGGTGGCCGGCCTTGGAGGTAGTGGCGACGCCTTCGATCTTGTCGACCACGTCCTGGCCTTCGATCACTTCACCGAACACCGCATAGCCCCAGCCCTGAGCGGTCTTGGCAGTGTGGTTGAGGAAGCTGTTGTCGCTGGCATTGATGAAGAACTGGGCCGATGCCGAATGCGGATCCATGGTGCGCGCCATGGCGATGGAGTATTTCTTGTTCGGCAGGCCGTTGTCGGCTTCGTTCTGGATGCTCGGGCTCTTGTCCTTCTTTTCCTGCATGCCAGGCTCGAAACCACCGCCCTGGATCATGAAGCCCTTGATCACGCGGTGGAACACGACGTTCTCGTAGTGACCCTTCTTGACGTATTCAATGAAGTTGGCAACGGTCTTTGGCGCCTTCTCGGCGTTCAGTTCCAGGACGATGTCGCCGTGGTTGGTGGTCAGTTTGACTTTGCTCATGATGACTACTCTTTCTAGGAATTCGTGGGTTTCGGGGCCCGGAAGCCCGCAACCGGTCTGGCTGCAATCGGCCAGGTTGGGCAGTTTAGCGTGCCAGGCACGAAATTCGAGGCGGTTTTTCACCCGGCGGCCGATTAAATTCAATCGTTTGCCGGCCTGGCCTGTCAGCGGCTTGACAGCATCGGCTATGATACGGGCTTTGATTTATCAGGCCGCATCCGGCCGCGCACTTGTAAGTTCAAGGATCCTATGAGCAAGCCCACTGTCGACCCTACCTCGAATTCGAAGACCGGCCCGGCCGTACCGGTCAATTTCCTGCGCCCGATCATCCAGGCGGACCTGGATTCGGGTAAGCACACACAGATCGTCACCCGTTTCCCGCCGGAGCCCAACGGCTACCTGCATATCGGCCACGCCAAGTCGATCTGCGTGAACTTCGGCCTGGCCGAGGAGTTCGGTGGCGTCACGCACCTGCGTTTCGACGACACCAACCCGGCCAAGGAAGACCAGGAATACATCGACGCGATCGAAAGCGACGTCAAGTGGCTGGGTTTCCAATGGTCCGGTGAAGTGCGCTATGCCTCGCAGTATTTCGACCAGTTGCACGACTGGGCGGTCGAGCTGATCAAGGCCGGTAAGGCCTATGTCTGCGACCTGACGCCGGAGCAAGCCAGGGAATACCGTGGCAGCCTGACCGAGCCGGGCCGGAACAGCCCGTTCCGTGATCGCAGCGTGGAGGAGAACCTGGACCTGTTCGCCCGCATGCGCGCCGGCGAATTCCCGGACGGCGCGCGGGTGTTGCGGGCCAGGATCGACATGGCCTCGCCGAACATGAACCTGCGCGACCCGATCATGTACCGCATCCGTCACGCCCATCACCACCAGACCGGCGACAAGTGGTGCATCTACCCGAACTATGACTTCACTCACGGTCAGTCGGACGCCATCGAGGGCATCACCCACTCGATCTGCACCCTGGAGTTCGAGAGCCATCGTCCGCTGTACGAGTGGTTCCTCGAGCACCTGCCGGTGCCGGCCACCCCGCGCCAGTACGAATTCAGCCGCCTGAACCTGAACTACACCATCACCAGCAAGCGCAAGCTCAAGCAACTGGTGGATGAAAAGCACGTCAACGGTTGGGACGACCCGCGCATGTCGACGCTGTCGGGCTTCCGTCGTCGTGGCTACACGCCGAAATCGATCCGCAACTTCTGCGAGATGGTCGGCACCAACCGTTCCGACGGCGTGGTGGACTTCGGCATGCTGGAATTCAGCATCCGTGAAGACCTGGACCAGAACGCCCCGCGTGCCATGTGCGTGCTTCGTCCGCTGAAAGTCGTCATTACCAACTACCCGGAAGGCCAGGTCGAGAACCTCGAACTGCCTCGCCACCCGAAAGAAGACATGGGCATGCGCGTCCTGCCGTTCGCCCGGGAAATCTACATCGACCGTGAAGACTTCATGGAACAGCCGCCAAAAGGCTACAAGCGCCTGGAACCGGCCGGTGAAGTGCGTTTGCGCGGCAGCTATGTGATCCGTGCCGACGAAGCCATCAAGGATGCCGACGGCAACATCGTCGAGCTGCGTTGCTCGTACGATCCCGATACCCTGGGCAAGAACCCGGAGGGTCGCAAGGTCAAGGGCGTGATCCACTGGGTGCCGGCCGCCGCCAGCGTCGAGTGCGAAGTGCGCCTGTACGATCGCCTGTTCCGTTCGCCGAACCCGGAAAAGGCCGAAGACAGCGCCAGCTTCCTGGACAACATCAACCCTGACTCCCTGCAAGTGCTTACTGGTTGTCGTGCCGAACCCTCGCTGGGCAACGCATTGCCGGAGGACCGTTTCCAGTTCGAGCGCGAAGGCTACTTCTGCGCGGATATCAAGGACTCGAAACCTGGTGCTCCGGTCTTCAACCGTACCGTGACCTTGCGTGATTCCTGGGGTCAATGATCAAGTCTTAAGGGAAACCCTGTGCTTACGATCTACAACACGCTCACCAAGAGCAAAGAAGTCTTCAAGCCGCTGGATGGCAACAAGGTGCGCATGTACGTGTGCGGCATGACCGTGTACGACTACTGCCACCTGGGCCACGGCCGCAGCATGGTCGCCTTCGACCTGGTGACCCGCTGGCTGCGTTTCAGCGGTTATGACCTGACCTACGTGCGCAACATCACCGACATCGAAGACAAGATCATCAACCGTGCCCGGGAAAACGGCGAGCCTTACGATGCGTTGACCGAGCGCATGATCAAGGCCATGCATGAGGACGAGGCGCGACTCAATATCCTCAAGCCGGACATGGAGCCCCGTGCCACGGACCACATCCCAGGCATGCTGGCGATGATCCAGACCTTGATCGACAAGGGCTATGCCTACGCTCCGGGCAATGGCGACGTGTACTACCGCGTCGGCAAGTTCATCGGCTACGGCAAGCTGTCGCGCAAGAAGATCGAAGACCTGCGCATCGGCGCTCGGATCGAAGTCGGCGAGTCGAAACAGGACCCACTGGATTTCGTGCTGTGGAAAGCCGCCAAGCCGGGTGAGCCGAGCTGGGATTCGCCGTGGGGCAAGGGTCGTCCGGGCTGGCACATCGAGTGCTCGGTGATGTCCACCTGCTGCCTGGGGGAAACCTTCGACATTCATGGCGGCGGCAGCGACCTGGAGTTCCCGCACCACGAAAACGAGATCGCCCAGAGCGAAGCGGCCACCGGCAAGACCTACGCCAACGCGTGGATGCATTGCGGCATGATCCGGATCAACGGCGAGAAGATGTCCAAGTCCTTGAACAACTTCTTCACCATCCGCGACGTGCTCGACAAGTACCACCCCGAGGTCGTGCGTTACCTGCTGGTGTCGAGTCACTACCGCAGCGCCATCAACTACTCGGAAGACAACCTCAAGGACGCCAAGGGCGCCCTGGAGCGTTTCTACCATGCATTGAAGGGCCTGCCGAACGTGCCGGCCGCTGGTGGCGAGGCGTTCGTGGCGCGGTTTACCGAGGTGATGAACGACGACTTCGGCACGCCGGAAGCGTGCGCGGTGCTGTTCGAGATGGTGCGCGAGATCAACCGCCTGCGGGAGAGCGATCTCAATGCGGCGGCGGGCCTGGCGGCGCGTTTGAAGGAACTGGCCAGCGTGCTGGGCGTGTTGCAGCTCGAGGCGGACGACTTCCTCCAGGCCGGCGCCGAAGGCCGTGTGGACGCTACCGAGGTCGAAGCATTGATCCAGGCGCGCCTGACCGCGCGGGCCAACAAGGACTGGGCCGAATCCGACCGCATCCGCGACCAGCTCACCGCCATGGGCGTAGTGCTGGAAGACGGGAAGGGCGGGACAACCTGGCGCTTGGCTGACTGAGGCCTTCGGCACTTCGCAACACCCTGTGGGAGCGGGGGTACGTGGGTGCTGGATTCGCCCCGGAACAATGTGGGAGCGAGCCTGCTCGCGATAGCGTCAGATCAATCAACACCTTCGTTGAATGCTGATCCGCTATCACGAGCAAGCCCGCTCCCACGATTTTTTGTGTCCAGCCTGCCGATCTTCCTTTTATGAGCTAGTACTGTCAGGTCGATTCGACGTTCTTTCTGACGGGTACCTTCCATGTTGGCTCACTGGTCTCTCGCGGTAATTCATCTCCTGGCGTTCGCCCTTGGCTTGTGGGCAGTGCTCACGCGCGGCACGGCCTTGCGACGCCTGGCCGGTGGCGCGGATGCGGTTCGAAATGTGTTGATGGCGGATAACGTGTGGGGCCTGTCGGCCCTGGTCCTGCTGGTGACCGGTGGGATGCGCGCTTTCGGCGGCTATGAAAAAGGTTCGGACTATTACCTGCATCAACCCCTGTTTCACCTCAAGATGACCTTGCTCCTGCTGATCCTGCTGCTTGAACTGCTGCCGATGATCACCTTGATCAAATGGCGGATGGCGCTGGGCAAAGGAGCGACGATCGATGCTTCAAAGGCCGGCCGGTTGGCCCGGATCAGCCACATAGAAGCCTTGCTACTGGTCTTGATGGTGATTGCCGCCACTGGCATGGCCCGGGGCGTAAGCCTGGGTTGACCGGTAAGAACACCCGCTTCATCGCCATTAAAACGAAACGTCCGACAGCCATGCTACGAGTCATGGCATTAATATCGGCTTCACGGGCTGGACGGAAAGGCAGGGACAGGGTGACGCGGAGGAAGGTATGGGCGGCCTGAATCTTTAGCCAGCCATTGCGATGATGCAAACGGGCTGGCTACGGACTGCTGCAAGGCTCAGGGAGTTTGCGGCTTGTCGGGGGCAGTGAGGCCCGCCTGAATGCGCTGATAGATCTCTTCGCGATGCACGGCGACGTTTTTCGGGGCATTGATGCCGATCCGGACCTGTTGGCCGCTAACGCCCAGAATGGTGATCGTGATGTCGTCACCAATGTTTATGCTTTCACCGACTTTGCGGGTGAGTATCAGCATGGTGTTCTCCTTGATTACTTTATTAGGGCACCTGATTCAGACAGTGCAGATGTCGGTACTGCTTATAGATTAGTGCTAAGTGGCACAATGTGGGTGCCTCTTTCTGACGTGCAGATGCAGCATTAATTCCCAGGGTGCGACTATACAGAGAGACCGGGCAGGATTCTCGTGTTTTGCGTACTGTTTGCGGGGTTCTTGGTGGATGTGAGTGCTAAAATCCTTCCCTCATGTCTTCCAGAGGAAACGTTGTGCGCAAATTGGCTTGGGTTATCGCGGTGTTGATGCTGGCGGGATGCGGTGAGGGGCGTGAGGTCGAAGCACCGAAGCCGAAGCCATCCACGACCTCCGCACCGGCAGTCGCTGCTGCGCCGCAATGGGGGGTCGAGGTTCGGGGCGAGACACCGCAGGCTATCAGCGACCTGACCGGATGGCTGATCGAGCACAGCTTCATGTCGAATGTGGTCAGGGAAAATGGCAAGGAGCGGGTCCTGGTCGGACCGTTCAGCTCCAGGGCCGACGCCGAAGCCAAGCAGGAACAGGTCACCGCCGCCCTGGTGCGAGCGAAGAAGCGCAACATCGAGACGCAGGTGGTGGATTTCCCGACGGCTCAATGATCGGATAGAACAAATCCTGTGGGAGCGAGCCTGCTCGCGATAGCGGTGAATCAGTCGATGCAGAAGCGACTGACATACTGCTATCGCGAGCAGGCTCGCTCCCTCAGTTATTGGTGCTGTTCACAAATGCGAGGTCAGCCGCAGGCTTTCAGGTTCACCGGGCCCACGAACTCGTTACCACGTCCCATGACACAGGCCACGCTCTGGTTGCGCTGGCGTTCCCAGCTTTCCACCGGGTAGGTCTTGTCCCAGGCTTCGTACAGGCGTCGGTCCTGTTTCGAAAGCCGCAGGCCATATTGCTTGCTCATGTAGAAATACGTTCGGGCGATCATTCCCCGGATGGAAGGGCGGGGCATGACTTTCTTCGCCTTGAAGTCCACCTGGGTCAGGCATGAGCCATACTGGCCCTTCTGCACCGGCAGCCAGCCGAAGCTGAAGTTGTTCCGGTCACCATTCACTTCCCCGATGCTGGGCACCAGATTGTGAAGATCGGCTTCGGCCCGTTGATAGACCGGGTCATGGCGGGTGCAGTTCTTGCGTCCGCCTTGCTGCCAGCACTGACGCTGATGACCGATCTGCCACGCCGGAACGATATGTTCCCATTCGATGCGGGCGGCGCGCTTGGCATTCTTGCGAGGTACATAACCGCAGGCCTCCAGGTTGACGCGATTGCCGGTGTACTTGCAGCCGCAATAGAACTCGGTGGATTGCGGGGCGTAGAGTTTCCAGGCGACTTTCTTGGCTTCGTTGAAGGTACGAGGGGCCCCGGCCTGGGCGCCTGTGGCGATGAGCACAAGCAGTAAAGCAACACAGCGGACATTCATCAGACTCAATCTTCCTTCGGCACAACCCAGAAAACCTGCACACCGCCATCGTCGCGATAGGCGAGGGTCACGTTGTCGTTCTCGTCGATTTCTTCCAGCAGGCGCTCCCACTCCTCCAACGGCTCGTCGGGGAGGCGAAAGATCAGGGCTGCCTTGGCTTTTTGTGCGGTGGGGGCGTTGATGATTTTCGAGACTCGCAGGCCGAGTCGTGTATAGGAATCCAAGGGGGTAGTTGCAGCGGAGGGAGTGGCCACAGGATTATCCTTATTAAGCTGTACGTGCATACAGTATTTAACCGTAGGCATTTACGCAACTGCTTAAATTTCAAGAAAATCGTCTGACAGCGCTTTTGAGGTTTTGGTGTGGGAAGAAATGATTATTTATTGCTGAGAACGAAAAGCTGACGGCGGTAACTTCGGGTACCCTGTTCAACCCGATGGGTGCCAAGCGAGGGCATGGTCCAACACTCGGCGAACGCAACCGCAACGTTGACAAATCCCCAAAGCCTTACCATAGTTCACTTCACGCAAACGTTTGCGCGGCATTCCGTGCATTGATTTGCTCACAATAATCATAAGATCGGAGTGAACCCATGAAGTTGCCATTCGCTGGACGCCTTCTCGCTGTCGCCGTGCTTGCGGCCGCATCCACTGCGTTGCCATTCTCCTCGGCATTCGCCCAGACCGCTGAAAAGCCCAAGGTTGCCCTGGTCATGAAATCCCTGGCCAACGAATTCTTCCTGACCATGGAAGACGGCGCCAAGGCCTATCAGAAGGAACACTCCGCCGATTTTGACCTGATCTCCAACGGGATCAAGGATGAAACCGACACCGCCAACCAGATCCGCATCGTTGAGCAGATGATCGTGTCCAAAGTCGACGCCCTGATCATCGCGCCCGCCGATTCCAAGGCCATGGTGCCGGTGATCAAGAAAGCCGTTGACGCCGGTATCACGGTAATCAACATCGACAACCAACTCGACCCTGCCGTGGTCAAGAGCAAGAACATCAGCGTGCCGTTCGTAGGCCCCGACAACCGCAAAGGTGCACGCCTGGTCGGTGAATACCTGGCCAAGCAGCTCAAGGCCGGTGACGAGGTCGGCATCATCGAAGGCGTGTCTACCACCACCAATGCCCAGGCGCGCACCGCGGGCTTCAAGGATGCGATGGAAGCGGCGCACGTCAAGGTCGTTTCCCTGCAGTCGGGCGATTGGGAAATCAACAAGGGCAACCAGGTAGCCGCGTCGATGCTCAGCGAGTACCCGGACATCAAGGCATTGCTGGCCGGTAACGACAGCATGGCGGTGGGCGCGGTGTCGGCAGTGCGTGCCGCCGGCAAGGCCGGCAAGGTACAAGTGGTCGGCTACGACAACATCAATGCCATCAAACCTATGCTCAAGGACGGCCGTGTCCTGGCAACCGCCGACCAGTTCGCCGCCAAGCAGGCGGTCTTCGGTATCGAGACGGCCCTGAAGATTCTCAAGGGTGAGAAAGTCGACAGCGGTGCAAACGGCGTGATCGAAACGCCGGTCGAGCTGGTTACGAAGTAATCATCCTGGCGATGTAGTGGTGCTCGCCCATCCGGGCGAGCGCATGGAGAGTTTTTATGTCCGTTTTCGACCCGAATGCTGTCCTGACTGTCAGTGGCATCGGTAAAACCTATGCCCAGCCGGTATTGACCGACATTGACCTGACGTTGATGCGCGGTGAAGTGTTGGCGCTGACCGGTGAGAATGGCGCCGGTAAAAGTACCCTGTCCAAGATCATCGGTGGGCTGGTGACACCGACGACCGGACAGATGCAATTCCAAGGACAGGACTATCGCCCCGGCAGCCGTACCCAGGCTGAAGAGCTGGGCGTGCGGATGGTGATGCAGGAACTCAACCTGCTGCCGACCCTGTCCGTGGCCGAAAACCTGTTTCTCGACAACCTGCCCAGCCGCTGCGGCTGGATCAGCCGCAAGCAGTTGCGCGAAGCGGCCGTGCAAGCCATGGCCCAGGTGGGGCTCGACGCAATTGACCCCGACACCCTGGTCGGCGAACTCGGTATCGGTCACCAGCAGATGGTCGAGATCGCCCGCAACCTGATTGGCGATTGCCATGTGCTGATTCTTGACGAGCCGACCGCCATGCTGACGGCGCGCGAGGTCGAGATGTTGTTCGAACAGATCACCCGCCTGCAGGCCCGGGGCGTTTCGATCATCTACATTTCCCATCGCCTCGAAGAATTGGCACGGGTGGCCCAGCGCATTGCGGTGCTGCGCGACGGTAACCTGGTCTGTGTCGAGCCGATGGCCAATTACAACAGCGAGCAACTGGTGACGCTGATGGTCGGTCGCGATCTGGGCGAGCACATCGACCTGGGCCCGCGGCAAATCGGCGCGCCGGCACTCACCGTCAAAGGTCTGAGCCGTTCCGACAAGGTCCGCGATGTGTCCTTCGAGGTCCGCAGTGGCGAGATATTCGGCATTTCCGGCCTGATCGGGGCGGGGCGTACCGAGCTGTTGCGGCTGATCTTCGGCGCCGATGAGGCCGACAGCGGCACGGTGGCGTTGGGTTCGCCGGCCACCGTCGCCAACATCCGATCGCCGGCCGATGCGGTGGCCCATGGAATTGCCTTGATCACCGAGGATCGCAAGGGCGAAGGCCTGTTGTTGACCCAATCCATTGCCGCCAATATTGCCTTGGGTAACATGCCGGAGATTTCCAGTGCCGGTATCGTCAACGGCAATGACGAACTGTCTCTGGCGCGGCGGCAGATCGATGCCATGCGCATCCGCAGTTCCAGTCCGTCGCAACTGGTGTCCGAGCTGTCGGGCGGTAATCAGCAGAAGGTGGTGATCGGCCGCTGGCTCGAACGCGATTGTTCGGTGCTGTTGTTCGACGAGCCGACCCGTGGTATCGACGTCGGCGCGAAATTCGACATCTATGCACTGCTCGGTGAATTGACTCGCCAGGGCAAGGCTCTGGTCGTGGTCTCCAGCGACCTCCGGGAGCTGATGTTGATCTGCGACCGGATCGGCGTGCTGTCCGCCGGACGCCTGATCGACACCTTCGAGCGTGACAGCTGGACCCAGGATGACTTGCTTGCCGCCGCATTCGCCGGCTATCAGAAACGTGACGCGTTGCTCAATGAAGCGGCGCCTAGGGAATTTTCATGAAAACCGCATCTGCCGTCAGCAAGCCGAGTGGCAACTTCTATGGCCTCGGTACTTACCTGGGCCTGGCCGGCGCGCTGCTGGCCATGATCGCGCTGTTCTCGGTCCTGAGCAGCCACTTTCTCTCCTATGACACGTTCAGCACCCTGGCGAACCAGATTCCTGACCTCATGGTGCTGGCGGTCGGCATGACCTTCATCCTGATCATCGGCGGCATCGACCTGTCGGTGGGTTCGGTGCTGGCGCTGGCGGCGTCGACGGTCAGCGTCGCGGTACTCGGCTGGGGCTGGAGCGTCTGGCCGTCGGCCTTGCTGGGCATGGCCGTGGCGGCGCTGGCGGGAACCGTTACCGGTTCGATTACCGTGGCGTGGCGGATTCCATCGTTCATCGTCTCCCTCGGCGTGCTGGAAATGGCCCGTGGCCTCGCTTACCAGATGACTGGGTCCCGGACGGCTTATATCGGCGACTCCTTCGCCTGGCTATCCAACCCGATTGCGTTCGGTATCTCGCCGTCATTCATCATCGCCTTGCTGGTGATCTTCATTGCCCAGGCCGTTTTGACCCGCACGGTATTCGGTCGCTACCTGATCGGCATCGGCACCAACGAAGAAGCCGTGCGCCTGGCCGGCATCAACCCGAAACCCTACAAGATCCTGGTGTTCAGTCTGATGGGCTTGCTGGCCGGATTGGCGGCGCTGTTCCAGATTTCCCGCCTGGAGGCGGCGGACCCGAATGCGGGCTCAGGGCTTGAGTTGCAGGTCATTGCCGCGGTGGTGATCGGTGGCACCAGCCTGATGGGCGGGCGCGGTTCGGTCATCAGTACGTTCTTTGGCGTGTTGATCATCTCCATACTGGCAGCGGGCCTGGCGCAGATCGGCGCGACCGAACCGACCAAACGCATCATTACCGGTGCGGTGATCGTGGTCGCGGTGGTGCTGGATACTTACCGCAGCCAGCGCGCCAGCCGGCGGGCCTGAGCCATGGCGACGATCAAGGATGTAGCGGCGCTCGCGGGGATTTCCTATACGACGGTGTCCCATGTCGTGAACAAGACCCGGCCGGTCAGCGAAGAGGTTCGACTCAAGGTCGAGGCAGCAATCAAGCGTCTCGATTATGTGCCCAGCGCGGTGGCCCGTTCGCTCAAGGCCAAGACCACGGCGACCATCGGCCTGTTGGTGCCCAACAGTCTCAACCCTTACTTTGCCGAACTGGCCCGGGGGATCGAGGATTACTGCGAGCGCAACGGTTATTGCGTGATCCTGTGCAACTCCGACGACAACCCGGACAAGCAGCGCAGCTACCTGCGGGTGCTGCTGGAAAAGCGCATTGACGGCCTGATCGTCGCTTCCGCCGGTGGCGATGTCGGCCTGGCGCAGGGGCTGGCCGGTGTACGCACGCCCATGGTCATTGTCGACCGTGGGCTGGATGGCGTCGATGCGGACCTGGTGCGCATCGATCATGAATACGGCGCGTACCTGGCAACCCGACACCTGCTGGAGCTGGGGCACCGCGATATAGCCTTTATCGGTGGGCCGGCAGATACCAGCGTGGCGCAGATGCGTCTGGCCGGTTACTGCCATGCGTTGAAGGAGGCGGGGATCGAACTGCCTGTCGAGCGTATGCTCGAGAGTGATTTCACCAGCACGGGTGGCTACCGCGCCGCAGCCGAGTTGCTTGAACACCAGCCACCCAGCGCGATTTTTGCGGCCAACGACATGATCGGCATCGGTGTGCTGCGAGCCGCCGCCGAGCGCAATGTGCGGGTGCCCAGCGAACTGTCAGTCATCGGTTTCGACGACATCCAGATGAGCCGCTATGTCTACCCGGCGCTGACCACGGTGGGGCAATCGATCCTGCAACTTGGCGAGATGGCGGCAGAAGTGTTGTTGCGGCGGATCGCCACGCCCGGGCTTGTCACCGATCAACGGATCGTGACGCCCAGCATTGTCTTGCGAGAGTCGACCGCGCCGCTGTCCGGTACATTCGCCCAATACCGCTGAACCGAATGGATGAGTAGTAACGTATGTCTGCAAAAGTAGTGGTAATAGGCAGCCTGAACATGGATCTGGTGACCCGCGCGCCGCGTCTGCCCCGGGGCGGTGAAACGCTGATCGGCCATTCGTTCTCCACCATTGCGGGGGGCAAGGGCGCCAATCAGGCGGTGGCCGCGGCGCGCCTGGGCGCGCAGGTGTCCATGGTCGGTTGCGTGGGCAGTGATGCCTATGGCCAGGAGTTGCGAGGCGCGCTGCTGGCCGAGGGCATCGATTGCCGGGCGGTCAGCGTCGTGGAGGGGGCCAGCGGCGTGGCGCTGATCGTGGTCGATGACAACAGCCAGAATGCGATTGTCATCGTCGCGGGTGCCAATGGTGCCCTCACGCCTGAGGTCCTGGACGGTTTCGACAAGGTGCTGCAAGGCGCCGATGTCATCATCTGTCAGCTCGAGGTGCCCGATGCCACCGTCGGCCATGCACTCAAGCGCGGCCGCGAGCTGGGCAAGATCGTCATCCTCAACCCGGCACCGGCGTCCCGTGCGCTTCCGGCCGATTGGTACGCGTGTGTCGACTACCTTATTCCCAATGAGAGCGAAGCCGCCGTGCTGAGCGGGTTGGCGGTGGACTCCCTGGAAACCGCCGAAGCTGCCGCGGCGCAGTTGATCGCCGCCGGTGCCGGCAAGGTGGTCGTGACGTTGGGTGCCCAAGGGCTGATGTTCGCCAACGGCTCGAGTTTCGAACATTTCCCGGCGCCGTGGGTCAAGGCTGTGGACACTACGGCAGCGGGGGACACTTTTGTCGGTGGCTTTGCGGCTGCCCTGGCCAATGGAAAAACCGAAGTCGACGCGATTCGTTTCGGTCAGGTCGCCGCTGCGCTGTCGGTCACCCGCGTCGGGGCCCAGCCCTCCATTCCCACGTTGCTGGAAGTACAGGCTTTCAAATCATGAAAAAAACGCCCTTGTTGAATGTGGCCCTCTCGCGACTGATCGCCTCGCTCGGTCATGGCGATAAGGTGGTCATTGGTGATGCCGGGTTGCCGGTCCCTCCCGGGGTCGAGTTGATCGACCTGGCCCTCACCCACGGCATCCCCGATTTCGTCAGTACCCTGAAAGTGGTACTCAGTGAAATGCAGGTGGAAAGTCATGTGCTGGCCACGGAGATCTTCGATAAACAGCCTTCGGCCCTGTCGACGCTCGAATCGTTACAGGCCGAAGGGGCAATGGGGGCGCGGGAGTTGGTCAGTCATGAGCAATTCAAGGTCCTCAGCCGACAAGCTCGAGCGATTATTCGCACAGGAGAATGCTCTCCGTACTGCAACGTTGTGCTGATTGCTGGAGTTACCTTTTAAAACCCCGCACAAGGAGTGCACCATGCACCGCTATGCCCAGAAAATGCATCAACTGTTCCGGAGTCTGCTGTTGTTGTCACTGATCACCGCTTCGAGTGCCCAGGCGGCGGAAAAAATCGATCTGATCATCGATACCGATCCCGGGGCCGACGACGTGGTTGCCCTGCTGTTCGCCCTGGCATCCCCTGATGAGCTGCAGATTCGTGCGCTGACCACCGTCGCGGGCAATGTGCGCCTGGACAAGACCTCCCGCAACGCTCGCCTGGCCCGGGAATGGGCAGGGCGCGAGGAGGTGCCGGTATACGCCGGTGCGCCGAAGCCAATGATGCGCACGCCGATCTACGCGGAAAACATCCATGGCAAGGAAGGCCTGTCGGGTGTCACCGTTCATGAACCGAAAAAGGAATTGGCCAAGGGCAACGCCGTCAACTACCTGATCGACACTCTCAAGACCGCCAAACCCCACAGCATCACCATTGCCATGCTCGGTCCGCAGACCAACCTGGCCTTGGCGCTGATCCAGGAGCCGGACATCGTCCAGGGCATCAAGGAAGTGGTGGTGATGGGCGGTGCGCACTTCAATGGCGGAAACATCACGCCGGTGGCTGAATTCAATCTGTTCGCCGACCCGCAGGCAGCCGAGGTGGTCGCCAAAAGCGGTGTGAAGCTGACCTACCTGCCGCTGGACGTGACCCACAAGATTCTCACCAGCGAAGCTCGCCTCAAGCAGATCGCGGCTGTGAACAACAATGCCAGCAAACTGGTCGGCGATATTCTCAACGAGTACGTCAAGGGCGATATGGAGCACTACGGCATGTCGGGCGGGCCGGTGCATGACGCGACGGTGATCGCCTACCTGCTCAAGCCGCAGTTGTTTACTGGTCGCCCGGCCAACGTCGTAGTAGACAGCCGCGAGGGGCCGACTTTCGGGCAAACCATCGTTGATTGGTATGACGGCCTGAAAGCGCCCAAGAATGCATTCTGGGTGGAAAACGGCGACGCCCAGGGTTTCTTTGACCTGCTGACCGAGCGTCTGGCCCGTCTCAAGTAATCTGCCTCAAGCACAAGACCTGTGGGAGCGAGCCTGCTCGCGATAGGATTATCAGTCGACAATAATGTTGGCTGGTCCGCTGTCATCGCGAGCAAGGTCGGCTCCCACAGGCTCTTGTGTGATCTCACTCGGGTAGCGTTCGAATGCCTGCCGGATGAAATTCCGGGCAACCTCCGTCCCCAGTTCCTTCACCAACAGCTCTATACCGATGATCGCCAGCTCCTCGGGGCTGCCAGGGCTATAGGAGCTATGGCCCTCCGACCATTTGGCATTGATGGTGGCTTCGATGTTGATGATGCTCATGGCAGGACTCGCGGGTTGGGAGGTCTGTAGGCTGAGTTAACCACTTTTGCCCTGGTTTGGCACTGCGACTTAGGCATCAGGGGAGGGCTGTGCGACACTTGTTCTTTTGACTGTTCAAGGAGCCCCTGCCGTGCAGATCGATTTGAACGCGCCTGACGGGCTGACCCTTGACGCCGTTCGCCAGTTGCTGGCATCGGCCAGTGATGACGAACACACCCAATTGCGCGTGACCAAGGGGGGTATCGCCTATCTGTCTTCGGGCGTGGTGGGTGGCGCCGACATCGATGGCTTGCTGTTTCGACTTGAGACGTGGGCGAAGGGGTCGGGGTATGTCGGACGAGTCGCTGCCAGTGACGAGGTCTGGGTCATGCAGATCTACAATGCCCTGAAAGACAATTGGCCGAATCCACCCTTCGACTACATTGATGTTTATTGAGTGTGGAACATATTCAGTCACGATTCATGTCTGACCAGATATGTCGGGCTCAGGCAAACTCCCCGTTTTCCAGGTGGAAGAGCGTGATGGTGGCCCTTGTGCTGAAACCAAGCTTCGTTTGGGTTGTCGCACGCTCTCTGTTTATTGATCAAAGAAAGGAGGCTTCATGCCTTGGAAGCTCGCTTCATTGAGTATTTTGCTGGCCGCCGGGTTCTTGCACGGTTGCAGCAGCAACACTGAATCGTCCCCTGAGCCGGTCGCCGCCGATACCGGTTACGAGCGTTGCGAAGCGAAGGGAGCCGAGTTTGCGATCGGCAAAAAGGCCTCGCCACAATTGCTGGAACAGGCCCGCAGCCGTTCCGGCGCGCAGATCGCCCGGATCCTCAAGCCCAACGACATGGTGACGCTTGAGTACCGCTCCGATCGCCTGAATCTCAATACCGATGCCAACCTGGTGGTCAATCGGGTGAACTGCGGCTGAGCCGGATTTTCAATCGCCCATAAAAAACCCCGTCACATGGACGGGGTTTTTTTAGCGCGCCGAGAAATTACTCTGGGCGAACTTGTGCAGCTTGCATACCCTTTTGGCCTTTCTCAGCCACGAAGGAAACAGTCTGGCCTTCTTTCAGGCTTTTGAAACCGTCGCTTTCGATAGCTTTGAAGTGTACGAACAGGTCGTCACCGCCACCTTGAGGAGTGATGAAGCCGAAGCCTTTTTCATCGTTGAACCATTTAACGGTGCCGGTTTGGCGATTAGACATGGTGTATCTCCAAGAAACATATATTTTCAGTAGTGCTGTGCTGCTCAGGCCAACTGGGCACACCTGGGTATCATAGTCGAAATGTTCGATTTGGGAGCCCCCCGGACGTGCTGTTTGCCGAACAGTCGTCTTTTCTTTACCGCCTTTCTCCGCTGAAAGCCCCGGTTTTAAAGGGTTTTAGCCGAAAGTAAAGGCGATAAAAAAAGCTGTAAAACCTGCAAAATTCGTCTGAAAAAAGGCAAATTCGGGGTTTTTCATGGGCTCAAGGCGGTCTTGAAAGGCCTGTCTGCTCATTTTTTCTTCGAAGGAACGGCCTTGCATTTGGCGATCTGTCCGAGCGCCTTCTGCTGCAGTTCCACGGGCGCCTTGTTGTCCATCAGGGCCTGGAGGTCGGCAGCCGGGTAGGACTTGATCGCATCGGCACCACAGGCGCAGTGGGATTTGGCTGCTGCCGCGCCGATCTGAGGGGTGGCCGTCTGGGTGCACTGGGCCATGTATTTCTCACGCTCGCCTTTTGGCCAGTCGGCGTGGGCGGTCAGCGGGAGCAGCAGGGCGAAAGGGGCGACTGCTGCCAATAACGTGTTCAGACGCATGCTGGGATGCTCCTTTTGGGGCGATGTCTTGTTATCAGAGGTGTTGTGGGGCGTTTCAGTTCAGCACTCTGGCATAAAAACCAGGGGTTTACGCTTGGTGCCGAGCAAGGCCTGTGGGAGCAAAGATTGCTCGCGATGCTCGCGATAGTAGGGCGGGCCTGAAACATTGTGGTCGGCTGTTATACCTGATCGCGAGCAAGCTTTGCTTCCACAGGTTGCAATTCGAGCACGGCGATGACCGTTCATCTGTGCTAGGATGCCGGGCTCGGGTATTTTCAGGCTCCGGATGACGACAGGTCCCGGCGGCGGCAAATGTTCGAAATAACCCTGATTTGAATCCCAGTCACTCTGGTTCGGTTTCCCGGTTGGCCGCAAGGCTCCTGCCGCTGTAAGGCAGGCGTTCATGATTGAATGGCCTGGACTGGATCTTGTACTGGCTCATCCCAACCCACGTGACCTTTGGTAGGGGTCACCACTAGGAGAGGAGGCGCCATGCCAACTATTACTCTTCCCGACGGCAGTCAACGTTCATTCGATCATCCGGTATCCGTAGCCGAGGTCGCCGCATCCATCGGTGCAGGCCTGGCCAAGGCCACCCTGGCCGGCAAGGTCAACGGCAAACTGGTGGATGCCAGTGATGTCATCGACAGCGACGCCACGCTGCAAATCATCACGCCCAAGGATGAAGAGGGACTGGAGATCATTCGCCACTCCTGCGCGCACCTGGTCGGCCATGCGGTCAAGCAGTTGTACCCAAGCGCGAAGATGGTCATCGGGCCGGTCATCGACGAAGGCTTCTATTACGACATCGCCTTCGAGCGTCCTTTTACCCCGGACGACATGGCCGCCATCGAACAGCGCATGCAGCAGCTGATCGAGAAGGACTACGACGTCATCAAGAAAGTCACCCCGCGCGCCGAAGTCATCGAAGTCTTCAAGGCCCGTGGCGAGGACTACAAGCTGCGTCTGGTGGAAGACATGCCGGACGAACAGGCCATGGGCCTGTACTACCACGAAGAATACGTCGACATGTGCCGCGGTCCGCACGTGCCGAACACCCGTTTCCTGAAGTCCTTCAAGCTGACCAAGCTGTCCGGCGCCTACTGGCGTGGCGACGCGAAGAACGAGCAGTTGCAGCGCGTCTACGGCACTGCCTGGGCTGACAAGAAGCAACTGGCGGCCTACATCCAGCGCATCGAGGAAGCCGAGAAGCGCGATCACCGCAAGATCGGCAAGCGCCTGGGCCTGTTCCACACCCAGGAAGAATCCCCGGGCATGGTGTTCTGGCACCCTAACGGCTGGACGATGTACCAGGTGCTCGAGCAGTACATGCGGCAGGTCCAGCGTGAAAACGGCTATCTGGAAATCAAGACGCCGCAAGTGGTCGACCGCAGCCTGTGGGAAAAATCCGGGCACTGGGCCAACTACGCGGACAACATGTTCACCACCCAGTCGGAAAACCGCGACTACGCCATCAAGCCGATGAACTGCCCATGCCACGTGCAGGTGTTCAACCAGGGCCTAAAAAGCTACCGCGAGCTGCCGATGCGCTTGGCCGAGTTTGGTGCGTGCCACCGTAACGAGCCGTCGGGTGCGTTGCACGGCATCATGCGCGTGCGTGCATTTACCCAGGACGATGCGCATATTTTCTGCACCGAAGAGCAGATGCAGGCTGAATCCGCCGCGTTCATCAAGCTGACCATGGACGTCTACCGTGACTTCGGCTTCACCGAAGTCGAGATGAAGCTGTCCACTCGTCCGGAAAAACGCGTGGGCTCCGACGAGCTGTGGGATCGCGCCGAGGCCGCGCTGGCGGCCGCCCTCGATAGCGCGGGCCTTGCGTACGACCTGCAGCCGGGGGAAGGGGCTTTCTACGGTCCGAAGATCGAATTCTCCCTGAAAGATTGTCTGGGTCGCGTCTGGCAATGTGGTACCTTGCAGCTCGATTTCAACCTGCCGATCCGTCTGGGCGCCGAATACGTGTCCGAAGACAACAGTCGCAAGCACCCGGTCATGCTTCACCGCGCGATCCTCGGTTCCTTCGAGCGTTTCGTCGGGATTCTGATCGAGCATTACGAGGGCGCGTTCCCCGCGTGGCTGGCGCCGACCCAGGCAGTGATCATGAATATCACTGATAAACAGGCAGATTTTGCCGCCGAGGTCGAAAAAACTCTCAACCAAAGCGGATTTCGTGCCAAGTCTGACTTGAGAAATGAAAAGATCGGCTTTAAAATCCGCGAGCATACTTTGCTCAAGGTTCCCTTTCTCTTGGTTATTGGAGATAGGGAGGTCGAGATGCAGACTGTCGCTGTGCGTACTCGTGAAGGTGCTGACCTGGGCTCGATGCCCGTCGCCGAATTCGCCGAGTTCCTCGCGCAAGCGGTTTCCCGGCGTGGTCGCCCAGATTCGGAGTAATTATTATTAAGCGTGAAATGAGACAAGATAAACGAGCTGCACCGAAGGCCCCGATCAACGAGAATATCTCGGCACGCGAGGTTCGGTTAATTGGCGCTGACGGCGAGCAGATTGGCATCGTCTCGATTGATGAAGCGCTTCGTATTGCTGAAGAAGCCAAGCTTGATCTGGTGGAAATTTCCGCAGACGCAGTCCCGCCGGTTTGCCGGGTGATGGACTACGGCAAATCGATCTTCGAGAAGAAGAAACAGATTGCTGCGGCGAAGAAAAACCAGAAGCAGATTCAGGTAAAAGAAATCAAGTTTCGTCCAGGGACGGAGGAAGGGGATTACCAGGTAAAACTGCGCAACCTGGTACGTTTCCTGAGTGACGGGGACAGGGCCAAGGTATCCTTGCGATTCCGCGGCCGTGAGATGGCCCACCAGGAGCTGGGGATGGAACTCCTCAAGCGGGTTGAACAAGACCTGCTCGAGTACGGTTCGGTCGAACAGCATCCTAAGATGGAAGGACGCCAGCTGATCATGGTCATCGCCCCGAAAAAGAAGAAGTAATCACCAGGGCACGGCAGGCCTTGCGATTATGTTTATCAACTGAATGCGGAGTATCCGAACATGCCAAAGATGAAAACCAAAAGTGGTGCTGCCAAGCGGTTTCTGAAAACTGCTAACGGCATCAAGCACAAGCACGCTTTCAAGAGCCACATCCTGACCAAAATGTCGACCAAGCGTAAGCGTCAACTGCGCGGTAGCAGCTTGCTGCATCCGTCTGACGTGGCAAAAGTCGAGCGCATGTTGCGCCTTCGTTAATTTTTGGATCAAGAATAGAGGAAGTAACTCATGGCTCGTGTAAAGCGTGGCGTCATTGCCCGTAAGCGTCACAAGAAAATTATGAAACTTGCTAAAGGCTACTACGGTGCGCGTTCCCGCGTATTCCGTGTTGCCAAGCAAGCCGTAATCAAGGCAGGCCAATACGCCTACCGTGACCGTCGTCAGAAAAAACGTCAGTTCCGCGCTCTGTGGATCGCTCGTATCAATGCTGGTGCTCGTACCAACGGCCTGTCCTACAGCCGTTTGATCGCTGGCCTGAAAAAGGCATCCATCGAGATCGACCGTAAGGTTCTGGCTGATCTGGCAGTGAACGAAAAAGCGGCGTTTGCTGCGATTGTCGAGAAAGCTAAAGCCACCTTGGCTTAAGTACCCCCGGCAGTCACCGGGGCCCACCTCTGTGGGCCCAGGTGTCAAACGTCATAAATAGGGGAAGAGCCTTAAAGCTCTTCCCCTATTTTGTATCTGGAGTCTGTACATGGAAAACCTGGACGCGCTGGTCTCTCAAGCACTAGAGGCTGTGCAAAGCGCTGAAGATATCAATGCCCTGGAGCAAATCCGGGTTCACTACCTTGGCAAGAAGGGCGAGTTGACCCAGGTGATGAAGACCCTGGGGAACCTGCCGGCCGAAGAGCGTCCGCAGGTCGGTGCGCTGATCAACGTTGCCAAGGAGCGTGTCACAGAAGTCCTCAATGCGCGCAAGGCGTTGTTCGAGGAGGCGGAACTGGCTGCCAAGCTCGCCGCCGAGTCCATCGACGTGACCCTGCCTGGCCGTGGCCAGACCTCCGGCGGCCTGCACCCGGTGACCCGGACCCTGGAACGCATCGAGCAGTTCTTCACCCACATCGGCTACGGCATCGCCGAGGGCCCTGAGGTCGAAGACGACTACCACAACTTCGAAGCGCTCAACATCCCAGGCCACCACCCGGCCCGGTCGATGCATGACACCTTCTATTTCAACGCGAACATGCTGTTGCGCACCCATACCTCGCCGGTACAGGTCCGCACCATGGAATCGAAAAAGCCGCCGATCCGCATCGTCTGCCCAGGCCGTGTGTACCGTAGCGACTCGGATATCACCCACTCGCCGATGTTCCACCAGGTCGAAGGCCTGCTGGTCGATCGCGACATCAATTTCGCCGACCTCAAAGGCACCATCGAAGAGTTCCTGCGGGTGTTCTTCGAAAAAGAGCTGGCCGTGCGTTTCCGCCCTTCGTACTTCCCATTCACCGAGCCCTCGGCTGAAGTCGACATGGAATGCGTGATGTGCAGCGGCAAGGGCTGCCGGGTCTGCAAGCAGACTGGCTGGCTGGAAGTCATGGGCTGCGGCATGGTTCACCCGAACGTGCTGCGTATGTCCGGGATCGACCCGGAAGAGTTCTCGGGGTTTGCTTTCGGCATGGGCGTCGAGCGTCTGGCCATGCTGCGTTACGGTGTAAATGACTTGCGCCTGTTCTTCGACAACGACTTGCGGTTCCTTGCGCAATTTCGCTAGGTCGCGGGTCCGTAACGAATCTATTAGGAGAGCAGGATGAAATTCAGTGAACAATGGCTGCGCGGCTGGGTTAGCCCGCAGGTAAGCCGGGACGAGCTGGTTGCTCGCCTGTCGATGGCCGGTCTTGAGGTTGATAGCGTGACGCCGGCCGCCGGTGAGTTCAGTGGTGTGGTGGTGGGCGAGGTGCTGAGCACCGAACAACACCCGGACGCTGACAAGTTGCGGGTTTGCCAGGTCAGCAATGGCGGGGAAACCTTCCAAGTGGTCTGCGGCGCGCCAAACGTGCGCCCCGGCCTGAAGATCCCATTCGCGATGATTGGCGCCGAGCTGCCGGGCGACTTCAAGATCAAGAAGGCCAAGCTGCGTGGCGTCGAGTCCAACGGCATGTTGTGCTCCCAGGCCGAACTGCAGATCGGTGAAGGCAACGATGGCCTGATGGAGCTCCCGGCCGATGCGCCGGTGGGCCAGGACATTCGTGAATACCTGGGCCTGGACGACGCCAGCATCGAAGTCGACCTGACGCCGAACCGTGGCGACTGCCTGTCCCTGGCTGGTCTGGCCCGGGAAGTGGGCGCCTTGTACGACGCTCCAGTGGCTCGCCCGACGGTCGCGCCAGTTCCGGCAGTGCATGACGAGGTGCGTTCGGTCGAGGTCCTGGCACCAGCAGCGTGCCCGCGTTACCTGGGCCGCGTGATCCGTAACGTCGACCTGTTGAAGCCGACGCCGTTGTGGATGGTCGAGCGCCTGCGCCGCGCCGACGTGCGCAGCATCGACGCAGCCGTCGACATCACCAACTACGTGATGCTGGAACTGGGTCAACCCCTGCACGCGTTCGATCTCGCCGAAATCAATGGCGGCGTCCGCGTGCGCATGGCCGAGGAGGGCGAGAAGCTGGTCCTGCTCGACGGCCAGGAAGTCACCCTGCGCAGCGATACCCTGGTGATCGCCGACCACTCCCGCGCCCTGGCCATTGCCGGCGTGATGGGCGGCGAGCACAGCGGCGTTTCGGCGTCGACTCGCGACGTATTCCTGGAAAGTGCGTTCTTCGACCAGATCGCTGTCGCTGGCAAGGCTCGTTCCTATGGCCTGCACACCGATGCCTCGCACCGCTACGAGCGTGGCGTGGACTGGCAACTGGCCCGTGAGGCCATGGAGCGCGCCACTGGCCTGCTGCTGGAGATCACCGGTGGCGAAGCCGGCCCGATCATCGAAACCCTCAGCGAACAGCACCTGCCCAAGATTGCGCCGGTCACCCTGCGTGCCCAACGCATTTCCCAGATGCTGGGCATGGACATGGACGCCGCCGAAGTCGAGCGTCTGCTCAGCGCCCTGGGCCTGAATATCAGTGCCGATGGAGCAGGGCAGTGGCGCGTCGAAGTGCCAAGTCATCGTTTCGACATCAGCCTGGAAGTCGACCTGATCGAAGAGCTGGCCCGCCTGTACGGCTACAACCGTCTACCGGTTCGCTACCCGCAGGCTCGCCTGGCCCCACAGGCCAAGGCCGAAGCCCGCAGCGACCTGCCGGAACTGCGCCGACTGCTGGTGGCCCGTGGGTATCAGGAAGCGATTACCTACAGCTTCATCGATCCGCGCCAGTCCGAACTGTTCAACCCGGGTGTCGAGCCGCTGTTGCTGGCCAATCCGATCTCCAACGACATGGCAGCCATGCGCTCGTCCCTGTGGCCAGGCCTGGTCAAGTCGCTGCAACACAACCTGAACCGTCAGCAGGACCGCGTGCGCCTGTTCGAAAGCGGCCTGCGCTTCGTTGGCCAACTGGACGGCTTGAAGCAGGAACCGATGCTCGCCGGCGTCGTCTGCGGCAGCCGCCTGCCGGAAGGCTGGGCGCAAGGTCGCGATGTCGTCGACTTCTTTGACGTCAAGGCTGACGTGGAAGCGGTACTCGGCTTCGCCGGTGCCCTTGACGCATTCACCTTCGTGCCGGGCAAGCATCCAGCCCTGCATCCGGGTCAGACCGCGCGCATTGAGCGAGACGGGCGTGAAGTCGGCTATGTCGGCGCCATCCACCCTGAACTGTCGAAAACCCTGGGCCTCGATCGTCCAGTGTTCGTCTTCGAGCTGGTTCTGGCCGAAGTGGCACTGGGGAAAATGCCGAAATTCCAGGAGTTATCGCGCTTTCCTGAAGTGCGCCGTGACCTGGCGTTGCTGGCGGACCGCGACGTTGCTTCCAGCGCTGTGCTGGACGTAATCCGTGAAAATGCAGGCGAATGGCTGACGGACCTCAGGCTCTTTGACGTGTATCAGGGTAAAGGCATTGATCCGCATAGAAAAAGCCTTGCAGTCGGCTTGACCTGGCAGCATCCATCGCGCACTCTTAATGACGATGAGGTGAATACCGCAACGCAGAATATCCTCACCTCGCTCGAAAACAGGTTGAACGCCACGTTAAGGAAGTGACGTATGGGGGCTCTGACGAAAGCTGAGATGGCGGAACGTCTGTATGAGGAGCTGGGCCTGAATAAACGGGAGGCCAAAGAATTGGTCGAACTGTTTTTCGAAGAAATCAGGCACGCTCTCGAAGACAACGAGCAGGTCAAATTGTCCGGTTTCGGCAATTTCGACCTTCGGGACAAACGCCAGCGGCCTGGCCGCAATCCGAAAACGGGAGAAGAAATCCCGATCACGGCTCGCCGTGTGGTCACCTTTCGTCCAGGGCAGAAGTTGAAGGCCCGAGTTGAGGCTTATGCTGGAACCAAGTCATAACGACGAGCTACCCGTCATCCCGGGCAAACGCTACTTCACCATTGGTGAAGTCAGCGAGCTATGTGCGGTAAAGCCGCACGTGCTGCGCTATTGGGAGCAGGAGTTTCCTCAACTCAACCCGGTCAAGCGCCGCGGAAACCGCCGGTATTATCAGCGACAAGACGTGTTGATGATCCGGCAGATCCGCGCGCTGCTGTACGACCAGGGCTTCACCATCGGCGGCGCACGCCTGCGCCTCTCCGGTGACGAGGCCAAAGACGATACCACCCAGTACAAACAGATGATCCGCCAGATGATCGCCGAGCTTGAAGATGTGCTGGTGGTGCTCAAGAAATAAAATTCTGTTTTAAATACTTCCAGTTTTCAAAAGCTTGCGTTATATTCCTGAACGTTCCACTGAGAAGCGGAACAAGATTCACGCCTAGTCGGGGCGTAGCGCAGTCCGGTAGCGCACTAGCATGGGGTGCTAGGGGTCGAGTGTTCGAATCACTCCGTCCCGACCATATTTTTCAATGAGTTAGGCCAATGTTCACAGCATTGGCCTTTTTCATGTGCGTGACTTTTGCGTGACTCCTTGATTTTTCACGCCTGTTTCCTCTTCAAAATCGTCAGCACCGGTCCACGCGAATCGGTTGCTGATACCATGTTCGCAGCTTCAATCAAATTCCCAAGCTCAGCGCCTGAGACTGTCTGTGATGGCACCGGCTGGCTCTGCTCCGTCACGGGTAAGCCTATGCCGCTGCCCGAGCTGGTTCTTGAGCTGAACAAGCGACTGCGGAATGCCTTGGCAGAGATTGCCAGGGGAATCAAGTTGTTGGCGCCTAGCAGCAATACAACCAGAACAACCACCTTGGCGTCGGCGGGTCGAATTTCACAGGGGATTGATCAATGGCCAGAACAAAAAGCTTCACCGAGCGTATTTCGGAAGATCTGCTGGAGCATTGGGGCCGCTGGGTGGTTCTGGGATCGGGAGTGTCCTGCTGCGCATCTCGCGAAAACACGTTGCACACGCCGATGATCACCGTCGACGACGCCTTGATGATTGAATGTCTGATGGGGCGTTTGTTGAAGCGATACCCTGAGGGCGGGAACGTGCTGATGAAGTACTACACCGCCCGGGACAAAGCCCTGGTGGATGTCGGGAAGAAACTTGGCTTCGACGAAGAGAAGACCCGACAGCTGTGGAAGGCAGGCATCGCATGGATCGATGGAGCGCTCGATACTCATCGCGAGGCTGCTTAGGTTCTTGGTGATGATAGTGGCAATTTGATACGAGCGGGTTCAAAATGCCGCCTCATCTTATCGCCATGGAGAGCGAAATGAACGAAGCAGTTGCAGTGGCGGCTCCGCAAAAGCGGCAAGTAGGGTTTCTTCTGGGGCTTGGAATTCTATTCTTCCCCTTGTTGTTTGGCTGGATGCTGCTGAGAAAGGGGCACTCGACCTTCGCGCGCATCGTCGGCTTCATCTGGATGGCCCTGTGCCTAGTGTCGTTGATTGGTATGGGCTCGATTTCAAAAAACAGTTACAACACCTACAAGGAAAGGGCGGCCCAATCCAATACATCAGGTTCGGCTCCTAAACAGCAAGTCCAGGCAGAACCGCTTAAAGCTTACACGTCGACGAAGGTCACCCAAGATTACGAAGACAACACTGTTGCTGCCGACATGCAGTACAAGGGTAAGCGCGTGAAGGTAACCGGGCGCATCACCGATATCAACACTGACTTCCTCGGGAAGCCGTATCTGGTGCTTGCTGGGACTAACCCGTATTTGGGTCCGCAGTTCAAATTTGAGAAATCGGATACGGCCACTCTTGCATCGCTCAAGAAAGGTGCGCAAATTTCGGTAGCCTGCACGGGCAGGGGCGATGTAGCCAAAGTGCCGATGTTCGAAGATTGCGAAGTCTCGCAATAACCGGTTGACACCCCGGTCCCTGTCTATGGATTTGACATTACTTCGCGGTTTTTCCGCGAGCAAAGCCCAACCCTAAGTTGGGCTTTTTGCTTTCTACAGTTCCTTGAGCCTCGGCATTTGCCGGGGCTTTTTCGTTTTCGGCTCCAGCACACCCATCGCCTCAAGCTGGGAGTGCTGCTGGAGTTGATTCATTCCGCAGGCCATGCCCTGCAATATTCAAAACTCCCTGACGGGGAGGAACCGAGATGTCCAACATGCCAGACAAACCAGACACCTGGGCGGTAGCGCTTGCGTGGTTGAGCCAGCATTCGCCAGTCCTGTACGCGGCTGCGCTGTCTTGCGCTATGGCTGTCCTGCGCATCACCTACGGTGGCGGCACGCGGCGCCAGATGGTGGTGGAGGGCGTAATCTGCGGCGGGTTGACGCTGACTATCATCAGCGGCTTGGACTTCCATATTTTTCAATGAAAAAGCCCAACTCTAGCCAGTTGGGCTTTTTCATTGGAGGGGAGTTTTTCGGGATTTCACCCTGTTTTTCCTCTTTCAGCAAGAAACGCCACAATCTCACTAACTGTGCTGCGTGCTGTTCGTGTCACGCCGACCAGTGTGGCGGAGGCCGAACCTGTCCATTCGCCGTAGCCGACCAGCCATAGCCTTGACTCTCTGGTCGAGTGGGTGCCTTCCACTTCAACGCGGCCTTCGGTGTTGACCACTCCCAGTGAATCCAGATGCTGTACGGCCGGCCTGAATCCGGTGCACCAAATCACCGCGTCTACCGCAGATTCAGAACCATCGGCCCAGATAACTCCGTTGCGAGTGAAGCTTTTGAAAGGTCGTACAGACTTGAGGGCGTTGCGCGCTCGGGCCTCGACAACTGGCGCAACCATGACAATATCGCCTAGCCCACCCACTGGCTGTTCAATGAGACGTCCCTCCAGCTGGGCTTTCCAACGCGCGGTTGCGCGCTCGAACAGGACCCGTCCATCCACATCGTCAGGCAGGAATATCGGTTCAACGGGAGTGACCCATGTGGTCTCGGCGACCTTTGAGACTTCGGCCAGAATCTGTGCCCCTGAATTACCGCCTCCTACCACCAACACCTTCTTGCCCGCGAATGCTTGTGCTTCGACATAGTTGGCGGAATGCAACTGCCGACCGGCGAATAGCTCGGCATTGGGGTAGTGGGGAACGTAAGGATTGCTCCAGGTGCCTGTAGCGCTGACAACAACCTTGGTATCCCAATGCTTGTCGTCAGAATGTACCCGCAGGCCAGTTTCCGTTCGCTCAACAGAAGTGACCCGAACCGGACGCTCTACCGGGAAATGGTAGCGCTGTTCGTATTGGGTGAGGTATTCGATCACATGATTTCGTGAAGGGTAGCCATCTTGCGTGGGGGGCATCATCCAGCCAGGTATCGAACTCCAGGTGGCAGGCGAGAATAGACGCAACGAGTTCCAGCCATGCCGCCAGGCACCTCCGGGTTCATTCTCTGCGTCGAGGATGATGAACGAAAGAGGTGTGCGGCGCAGAAAATACGCTGTAGCCAAGGCTGATTGCCCCCCGCCGATAATGACCACGTCTGGTTGAGCGTTGAGTGAATCAGTCATCGGGCGAACCTTGGATCGATGCAAGACGGTCAAGTATAGCGATTCAATTTTGACGCCAGCTGATCCAGCTCATATTGATAGGGGCGCTCTTATACGGGGTATTCAATTGCCGGATGGGCGCTTGCCCAGTATCGCCTGACGATGCCAGCTTGCAACCCGCACTACTTGGACAGGCGGATTCGAATCTGTTTCTCAATCTCGATGATTGCAAAGAGCGCAACGCCAACCCCGATGATCAGCAGACCATCAACGAAGGGGATCGCTTCGGTTGCAAAAACCTTTTGCAGCGGTGGTGCATACGTGATGGCGAACTGCGCAAGGGTGACCACGGCGACTGTCATCCACACGACTTTGGTGCCTCGAATGCCTTTCCAGGTAAGCGATGTGCTGTAGAGATTGCGGATGAAGAACAGGTGGAATATTTCCATCACAACCAACGTGTTGACCGCGATGGTTCGGGCCAACGCCACTGAGTAGCCTCGGTCGAGTGCATACGAAAAAATACCGTAGACGCCGCAGAGAAACAGAATCGAGACAAGCACCATATGCCAGACTAAAGTACCGCTTATGAGTGGCTCTTTGCGTGAGCGGGGCGGCCTGCGCATGGTGTTTTCTTCGGTCGGCTCGAACGCCAGTGCGATGCCGAGCGTCACTGCGGTTATCAGATTGATCCACAGAATTTGTATCGGCGTCACTGGCAGTGTAATACCGAGGAGTAGGGCAACAATGATGGTCATTGTCTCGCCCGCGTTGGTAGGTAACGTCCAGCTCAGCACTTTCTTGATGTTGTCGTAGACCGTCCGGCCTTCGCGCACAGCGGCGACGATGGATGCGAAGTTGTCGTCGGCCAGCACCAGGTCTGCGGCTTCCTTGGCGGCTTCACTTCCTTTTCCACCCATGGCGATACCGGCATCGGCACGTTTTAGCGCTGGTGCATCGTTCACTCCATCACCGGTCATGGCCACTGTCATGCCGTTCGATTGCAGCAGCATTACAAGCCTGAGCTTATGCTCAGGGCTGGTGCGAGCAAAGATATTGACGCTCTTTACCGCCTCCTTGAGGGCTGCATCGTTCATGGTGTCCAGCTCAGCGCCGGTCAGCACCTTGTCGGCATTCTGCAGGCCAATGTGGCGACCGATAGCCGCGGCGGTGCCGCCATGATCGCCAGTGATCATCTTTACAACAATGCCTGCTGCCTGGCATTGCTGAACTGCCTTTATTGTCTCGGGCCTGGGCGGGTCGATCAATCCGACCATGCCAAGCAACGTTAACCTTCCTTGCACATCCTCAAACTCCAACACGGTATGCCCGGGTGGAACTTGTCTGACTGCTAGCGCCAATACGCGCTGCCCCTTGGCGGCGATGGCGTTTGCCTGTGCGTGCCAGTAGTCCGCATCGAGAGGTTCAGTCTCGCGAGCCTTTACCCGCTGCTGCGTGCTCATGGCCAGTATTTGTTCTGGCGCGCCTTTTACGTAGATAGAGGCATGTTGATCATGGTTGTGGTGCAGTGTCGCCATGAAGCGGTGTTTGGCGTCAAACGGTATGGCGTCGGTGCGGGGCCAGGCCTGATGATCTTCATCGCGATCGATTCCGGTTTTTCCGGAAAATGCCAACAAGGCTCCCTCCATCGGATCGCCTTCAACCTTCCATGTATCTCCATGCAGGCGCAGCACGGCATCGTTGCACAAACCGGCTGCGCGACCCAGCTCCTCCAGCTCAGGCTGAGACGACTTGTCGACTGGCTTATCTGCAAGGCTGATGCTTCCCATTGGTTGATAACCTGCGCCATCGACCGTGAAGTAGTGATCTTTCGTGACGACCGACGCCACCATCATTTCGTTGCGGGTAAGTGTGCCGGTTTTGTCTGTGCAGATGACGGACACCGAGCCGATTGTTTCGATGGCAGGCAGGCGACGAACAATGGCGTTGCGACGAGCCATCGCTCTGACTCCGACAGCTAGGGTGATGGTAAGTACGGCGGGCAGCCCTTCAGGTATTGCTGCTACCGATATACCGACCACGACCATGAAAATCTCTGTGAACTCGTAGCGCCCGACATAATGACCAAACACGAGCAACAATCCGCCAACTAACAAGATCAGAATCGTCAGCCGGTGCGCAAATACGTTCATTTGCTGCACCAGCGGAGTCGTCAGCGTTTCTACTTCCGCCAGCAGCGTACTGATGCGTCCGATTTCGGCAGCAGTTGCGGTAGCAACCACAACCCCTGTCGCTTGCCCGCAAGTCACAAGCGTGCCGCTGAACGCCATGCAGGTACGATCAGCCAGGGCAGCGTCAAGTCCCACGGGTTTGGTATGTTTTTCTACTGGTAGGGATTCACCGGTAAGAATTGCTTCTTGAACTTGTAGTCTGTTGGCGTGCAACAGGCGTAAATCAGCAGGGACTTTGTCGCCGGCCTCCAGTAGTACGATATCGCCCGGTACTATTTTCTCGCCTGCAACGCTCAAGCGTTCGCCTGCACGAATCACGGCGGCGTGCGGTGCCAGCATCTGCCGGATAGCGTCCATGGCTTTTTCCGCTTTGCCTTCCTGAACATATCCAATGATTGCATTGGTAACCACCACTGCCAGAATCACCACCGTATCCGACAGGTGTTGCAACATCGCGGTAATTGCGGCGGATCCTATAAGTACATAAATCAGAATGTTGTGAAATTGCAGCAAGAATCTCAGCCAGGCAGGTCGTCGTACTGCTTCCGGCAAGCGATTTAAACCAGTACGGTCGAGCCGGGCTTGCACTTCGGCGGCGTTCAGCCCGACGTGCTCATCGACTTCAAGCAGGTTCGTCACCTGCTCCGCGGGCAGGGTGTGCCAGGCGGTGGAATGTGACGCAATGGGTGTTTGCTCTTTTCCTGCTTCACCGACCGGCTTCTTCAATGAGTTTCTCCTGTTCCCACCGCTCAGCGGGAGCGGGTCAAGGGGCATGAGCAGGCTAGGCCCTGTACGAAAAGCCTTGATACTCGTTCCTGCTGCGTTGAAAACAGCCTCGGAATGCTCATGTACTCCAGTACACTGCGCTTGCTCGGCTGTTTTCGCCTTGCCTGACCTTCGTCTCAAGACTTTTCGTACAGAACCTAGGTTGAAGGCTGAAGCCATTTTTGATCTGCGTATGAAGCAGGATGAGGTTGGGCTGCCGAACGGGTAGGTCGAACGAGCATGCTCCCGCGCTGTCCAGTCATCATGGTCGCCCGCCTGGTGATGAAGCCCTCGCAAGGCTGGTCATGTATCAATAGAGGACATCCAGCTGAACCCTCTTGCTGTAAAGGCTGAGGCCTACTCAGATGATGGAAAGATAGACCATGAGCAAGGCTCCCAGAGCAGCAGTGATCACATTTGCCATAGGGCCGGAATTGATACTGTACCCGTCAGGGATTTCAACGGGCTCCAGAGCCTTGACGACGCGTTTGTACTGCCAGGATGACCAGCATGCAACCCATGAGCCCAGCATGAGAAAAGCGAGTCCGATCCAGAAGGAGAAATGCCTTTCAGGGCTGCCCGAAGCACCGGGTTTGAGCATCTGTAGCAGTAGCCCGGATCGTTCAATCACAAAGCCGAAGGCCATAAGCGAAAGACTGGTTCGGTTCCACGCCAGCAGGGTTCTCTCCGCAGCAAAGAACACGCGTGGATCTTTCAGGTCGGACATTAAAATCTCCTTGCTCGAACAAGTCTTGAAACGGCTCCGCTCAGAGCAGCGTTAACCAGTAGCCATCCACTTGCACGTTCATGGATTCAACTGCCGGGGTTGCAGCGCATGGCCTTGGCGGGGAGTTGAATCACGAGCTGAAGCGTTCAGCTACCCTTGTGAGGCTGCGATGACATTGGTCGACGCTGAATGCTCAAGTGAGTCAATTGACGTCAGCCCTCAGAGCACATTGAGAGGGATTTTCAGGTAGCAAGTGCCATTGCTTTCAGGTGGAGGCAAATGACCTGCTCGCATGTTCACTTGCACGGATGGCAGGATAAGTGTCGGCATGCCCAACGTAGCGTCCCGCGCTTGGCGCATAGCTACGAAATCCGCTTCTCCAGTGCCCTCATGCACATGAATATTGTGGGCTCTTTGCTCGGCAATGGTGGTTTCATTGCGGTAGTCATCCCGACCCGGGGTCTTGTAGTCGTGGCACATGAACAAACGGGTATCGTCGGGCAACTCGAACAACTTCTGAATGGACTGGAAGAGTTTTCGCGCATCGCCGCCGGGAAAGTCGCATCGGGCCGTGCCGTAGTCAGGCATGAACAGTGTGTCGCCGACAAAACCAGCATCTCCGATTAGATAGGTCATGCAGGCCGGTGTATGTCCCGGCGTATGGATGGCGTGCGCTTCGATTCCTCCGACCCAAAAGCGCTCACCGTCTTTCAGCAGCCGGTCGAATTGACGACCATCGGTGGCGAACTCGCTGCCGACGTTGAACAACTTGCCAAAAGTATTCTGAATCACGGTGATCTGATCGCCGATGGCCAGTTGGCCGCCCAACTCGTGCTTTAGATACTGAGCCGCGGAAAGATGGTCGGCATGTACATGGGTCTCTAATAACCACTCTACCGTAAGCGCCTGCTCACGCACGTAGGTGATTAAACGTTCCGCGCTTTTGCAGGAGGTGCGACCTGATGCGGGGTCGTAATCGAGCACAGAGTCGATAATGGCGCAGCGGCCTGTGGTTGGGTCACTGACAACATAGCTGTAGGTATAAGTAGCGGAGTCAAAAAAAGCTTCTACATGGGGGTTCATGATGGAATTCTCTTTTCGATACACGAGAGCAGTGCTGATCTGCCAAAGGTTCTGTAAGGAACCGTGATCAGCGCTGCGTACCTGATGTGCAACGGTTTTCGTTCAGCAACGGTTACAGGTTTTGATGCCTAGCAATGCATAGGCGGGGCAGAAACGGAAAATGCCAGTGGCCAGCGGCACTAAACCTATCCAACCCCACACGCCGATCACACCGGACAGACTGAGGCCAATGAGAAGCAGACCGGCGACGATACGCAGGCTACGGTCAATGGTTCCAATGTTCGCTTTCATGGCGATCTCCCGATCAATGACTGCGCCGGGTCTCCAGCGCAGTAAACAACAACATGCCGGCCAGCATGGCCAACATGAATACGATTATCTGCCAGCGTCCAGTCAGCAGAATTGCGACTGCGGGGCCAGGGCAGATGCCTGCTATTCCCCAGCCAATGCCGAACAACAGGCTCCCGCCAATCAAGCGGGGGTCCAATTCACGTTTGATCGGTAGCTGCATGGGCCTTCCCAGCAGCGAACTGGTTTGTTGTCGCGCCCAGGTTAGCGGGCCAACGGCTGTGCCAATGGCCCCGACCATGACCAATGCCAGGGATGGATCCCAGGCACCAGCCAGATCCAGGAAAGCGAGCACTTTGCTCGGGTTGGCCATGCCTGCCAGAAGCAGACCCAAGCCGAACACCAGGCCAGCGATGAATGCGGTCAGTTTGATCATGTCCACCCCTCCAGCAGATGACGCAAGACAAACACTGTGGCGAAACCACTGAACATGAAACAAACAGTGGCGACCATCGATCGCGGCGAAAGGCGCGATAGGCCGCATACCCCATGGCCACTGGTGCAACCTGATCCGTATCGTGTGCCAATGCCCACCAATACACCGGCGACGGCCAGTCCGAACCAGCCACTTTTGAACTCGATCTGTGGCAGTGTGCCGAACAAGCCCCAGAGAAGCGGCGCGATGAGCAGGCCCAGGAGAAAAAGAGCTTTCTCACTCACCCCCTCGCTCCCACGCTGCAAAAGGCTGCCGATCAGACCGCTGATGCCTGCGATACGTCCGTTGGCAACGACAAATAGACTGGCGGCCAGGCCAATCAATGCGCCTCCGGCAAGGGACGACCAGGGTGTGAAGTTGAGCCAGTCGACATTCATGAGGATTCTCCGGCGCGAAATTGTTGATAGAGGTTCTGGATGACAGCCAGTGCTGCGGGGCTCCTGATGCGATAGAACACCTGCTTTGCGTGACGGCGGCTTATGCACATGACTAAATCGCCTTCACCAGCAACGCCACCGCAACTACCATGGAAACTGCGGCGAAGCCCCTCTGTAAGTATGGACCCGCCAGCCGGGCCGCGATCAGGCGTCCGCACACCATTCCAGCCAATGCTCCGATGGAAAACGGAATGGCAACTGCCCACTGCAGGTGCCCGGCTGCCGAGCTTGCGGCAACACCGGAAATGGAAACCAGCGCGATCACGGCCAGAGACGTTGCGAGCACTGACTGCGGGGTCAAATTGGTGTATCGCTGGAGCGCCGGCACCATCACAAAGCCTCCGCCCACGCCGAGCAATCCAGACAACCCGCCCGCGACAATGCCGGAGACGGTGAGTGCCCAAGCACACGGACCGGTCCAGTTGAGCTTTCCTCGGTTGACGTCCAATAGACAAGGTGGCGGTTTGGATGTGACGAAGGGCTTCGACTCAGTGGAGGGCGCGAGCGATCGTTGATAGACCCGAAACGCAACGTACATCAGCACGAAGGCAAACATGATCGTCAACGGGCGATTAGGTGTGCGCTGCGCCAGCCAGAGTCCAAGGGGAGAACAGACGATCCCCGCGCCGGCAATCAGAAGCGCCGCTTTATAGCGGACGGTGCCGTTCTTGAGTCCCATTACGGCACCCAGGGTCGCAGCTAACCCGACAGCCAGTAACCCAATGGGGCCCGCCTCGGCCATGCTCAACCCGACGCCGAATACCAGTAACGGAACAGCCAGTATTCCTCCGCCGGCGCCGGTCAGCGCAAGAATGACTCCTACAGTGAGCCCGAGCAGTAAGACCACGATCATCCCAGTCTCCTTGCCTTCAGTCCTGATTTCATAAATCAGCCATCTCAGGTTTCGCCATCCACTCATGGCCTTTGAGCATTCCCTTCCAATACAGCGGTGGAAGAATCCGCTCTTTGAGCAGCCATGCCAGCCTCGATGGCCGGGTACCGTCAATCAGCCAGGATGGAAAACTGGGGGCAACCTTGCCGCCATAGGTGAATTCAGCCAGTACGATCTTGCCGCGTTCAACCGTCAGCGGGCAGGAGCCGTACCCGTCGTAATGGGCGCTGCCTTTCGCTTTCCCCATTGCTGCCAATACATTATGGGCAGCGACTGGCGCCTGTTTGCGTGCGGCTGCCGCGGTTTTCGCGTTGCTGGAGTTGGTGGCGTCTCCCAGGGCGTGAATATTTGCCCAGGTTTTATGACGCAGGGTGGCAGGGTCGACATCAACCCAGCCAGCCGCGTCTGCGAGAGGGCTGACCCGAACGAAATCCGGCGCGATCTGTGGTGGCACCACATGCAGGAGATCAAAGTCGCGCGTAACAAGATGGGCGCTGCCATCCGGATTGACACAGTTGAACGTTGCAGTCCGTGCGGGTCCATTTACGCTGGTGAGGGTGTTGCCGAAGTTCAGGTCGATACCATAGGCCGCGACGTATTCCATCAATGCAGGCACATAGTCGGGAACGCCGAACAGCACCGCGCCGGCGCTGCGGAACTCGATCTCGACTTTGTCCAATACACCAGTACGTTTCCAATGATCGGCAGACAGGTACATTGCTTTTTGCGGCGCCCCGGCACATTTGATTGGCATGGGCGGTTGCGTGAAGATGGCTCGTCCACCATTCAGTTGCTGCACGAGTTCCCACGTATAAGGCGCAAGGTGATACAGGTAGTTTGAAGTCACGCCGTTGCGACCCAGGGTGTCCGACAACCCCTCGATTGCATGCCAATTGAGCTTCAGGCCAGGGCAGACGATCAGTTGCTCATATTTGACGACTCTGCATCCATCAAGAATGACGGCATTTCTTTCGGGTTCAAAAGCGGCGACCGCCGACTTGATCCAATGCACACCGCGGGGGATGGTCGTACCCATCGTGCGTGCAGTTTGGGCTGCATCGAAGACGCCACAGCCGACAAGTGTCCAGCCAGGCTGATAGTAGTGCACATCTGCCGGGTCGATGATGGCAACGTCGAGTCCTGGGGCTCGTGCCAGCAAGCTGGATGCCGCCGCAATACCTGCCGCACCGCCCCCGATGATAACCACAGTGTGCTGCGCCTCAGCGACTTCGACCGGCGTGCGTCCCTGATTCACAATACGGCGGATGACGCCTTTCATATCGAACCCGGCTTTTTTGGCGGTCTCGACAATGTGGGGCAGGGATTGTTGGCCCGCTTGTGACAGCGCCCACATCGTTGTCGAGCGCATACCGGAACGGCAGTAGGCCAACACCGGTTTTGGCAGTGTTTCAAGGAGCTTGCCGAAAGCGATGGCTTGCTCGTCGGTGACTTTGCCTGATTCCGCGGGAAGGTAGTGCGCCTCGAGGCCAAGGGCTTGGGCGGCTCGTTTGATTTCGGCAAACAAGGGTTGATCGCCTCCTTCACCATCGGGGCGGTTACACACAATGGCGCGAAAACCGGCGTCTTTCAGTTCTGCCAATTGATTGGGAAAAATCTGTTCTGATACCGACAGTCCAGGCGCAAGGCAACGAATGTCCATGAGGGTCTCCGTCAAGGGTATTTTTCTTCTGATTTTCTAGGGGGAGGGGCAACGTCAGGCGGCGTTGAGCGGGATTTTCAGGTAGCGCGTCCCGTTCGCCTCAGGCTCAGGCAAGTGCCCGGCGCGCATGTTGACCTGAACGGATGGCAGGATCAGTGTTGGCATGTCCATCGACGCATCACGCTTGGTGCGCATGGCCACGAACTCCTCCTCACTGATGCCATTACGCACATGGACGTTGTGCGCGCGCTGGTCGGCAACGGTACTGACGAACTGCACTTCGCGACCACCAGGCTGGTAGTCGTGGCACATGTACAACAAGGTGTTGGCCGGCAGACTCAGCACCTTGTTGATTGAATGGAATAACGTACGCGCGTTGCCCCCGGGAAAGTCACAGCGTGCAGTACCGTAGTCCGGCATAAACAGGGTATCGCCGACGAATGCGGCCGTTTCGGTCCCATCGCTGATCAAATAAGTCATGCAGGCTGGTGTATGGCCCGGTGTATGGAGCGCGTGGCATTGCAGCGTGCCAATGGCAAACGGTTCGTCATCAACGAACAGGTGATCGAACTGGCTTCCGTCGCGGGCCATACCGCGACCTGTATTGAACAGCGTGCCGAACACTTCCTGCACCGTCGAAATCTGGCTACCGATTCCTATTTTTCCACCGAGCTTTTCCTTCAGGTAGGGCGCAGCCGTCAAGTGGTCTGCATGGACGTGGGTCTCAAGAATCCAGTCGACCCGTGCATTGAGTTCGTTCACCCTCGCAATCAATCTGTCGGCAGACGTTGTGGCGGTGTGGCCGGATTTGGGATCGTAATCAAGTACGCTGTCGATTACAGCGCAGTGATGGGTGGCCTCATCCAACACAAGATAGCTGACGGTATTGGTAGCAGAGTCGAAGAATCCTTCGACGTGAAGTTTTATGCTCATGACCTGTCTCCTTAGGGGCTTTCCCCAGCCTAAGGACTGACATAGCAATAAGTCTGCCAGACCGGATCGGTACGAAAATTAAGTCTTATCTATTTGATTTTATTGGTTTTTATTTTTCGTGAAGTAGTCTGACTCTTTCAATATTCACTTGGATTTACTGCCATTGGCAGTCCGTGTTGACAGAGGTGGCAGTGCCATTACAGGATGGATGGAATATCAGGAGCCACGATGAAAACTATCCTGCCCACCCCAACCCACTTACTCCCGCACTCGGAACAAGTGCAGTCACTTGTTTCGTTTCTTGAGCACGAATCCCAGCCAATGATCGTGCTCGATCCGGACTACAACATCCTGGCTGCCAACACGGCCTATCAACGGCAGTTTGGCAGCGCTGACAAACCCTTTATCGGTCATAAGTGTTATCAAATCTCACACCATTACGACGTACCTTGTGATCAGGCGGGTGAGAATTGCCCGATGAAAAAAGCGCAGGAAATGCGCGGACCGGATCGTGTCCTGCACATTCACCACACGCCTCGCGGGCCTGAGCATGTCGACGTCGAGTTGCGTCCGATCCTAGACGAACACGGTGTTATTACTGCCTACGTGGAGCGTCTCACCCTGGTCCGCAGTGCCTATGCGCGACCCAGCAATGAGGGGCTTGTCGGCTGCTCACCCGCCTTCAACCGTGCCCTGTCGGAGCTGCAGCGGGTGGCACCATCAATGCTGCCAGTGCTGTTGCTGGGTGAATCCGGTACGGGCAAAGAGCTGTTTGCCCGCGCCGTACATGAAACCAGCGAGCGGGCCACTGGACCCTTTGTCGTCGTTGATTGCTCTGGATTGACCGAAACGTTATTCGAGAGCGAACTGTTCGGCCATGAAAAAGGAGCATTCACCGGTGCCACCACGCGTAAGCCTGGCCTGGTTGAAACTGCCCAAGGCGGCACATTGTTCCTCGATGAAATTGGCGATGTTCCACTGGCCATGCAAGTGAAGTTGTTGCGCCTGATCGAATCGGGCACTTATCGCCGTGTCGGGAGTGTCGAAACCCTTCATGCCAACTTCAGGTTGATTGCTGCGACCCACAAACCACTGGAAAAGATGATGGAGAAGGGGGAGTTCAGACAGGATCTGTACTACCGCATCAGCGCCTTTCCAATTCAACTACCGCCCTTGCGTAACCGAGTGGAAGACATTGGTCTGCTTGTAAATTCATTTCTGCAACGTGTCGGTACAGGCAAGCGCCGACTGACGATAGATGCAGATGCTTTAATGCAATTGCAGCGGTATGCCTGGCCCGGCAATATTCGTGAATTACGCAACGTTCTGGAAAGAGCCAGTCTGTTTGCTGACGATGGGGTGATCCGCTCCATACATTTGCCCCCGGTATCCGTGGCGGCGTCTGCTCAGTCCGCTCCTTCAACTGCTTTCGACGGCAACTCGCTGACACAGGAACTGGCAACTTTCAAAGGTACTCGCAGTGAGCTGGCCAGGCACCTGGGTATTAGCGAACGGACGTTGTACCGACGATTGAAAGAGCAAGGTCTGGCCTAGTAACAAGTGTTCAAGCGCAAGACTGCCAATGACTGCCAGCCCTGGCAGATTGGCAGTGCATTAGCCCTGCCGAGGCATCTTGCGTATCACCGATCTAGTGGTTAACTGACTGTTTTAAAAAGAAAAAATACAACTGCTTGCCCTTGGCATGCCCTGTGCTATCTGCATAGTCATGACCATTTCCGACAAACGACTGCGACGCCAACTGCTCACGGCAGTAGTGATCAAACTACTGGTGCTGACAGTGTTGTGGTGGATGTTCATCCGGGATTCGCGCGTTAGCGTCGATTCGAACACTATCGGCGACAGGTTCGGCGTACCCACCTCGACTCAAGGGGCAAGCAAGTGATTTCAGAACACCTGGTGGATTTGTCTCGGCTGCAGTTTGCAGCCACCGCGCTTTACCACTTTCTTTTTGTACCGCTCACGGTTGGCATGGTTTGGCTGCTGGTCATCATGGAAAGTGTCTATGTGATGACCGGTAATGTCATCTGGAAGGACATGACGCGTTTCTGGGGCAAGCTGTTCGGCATCAACTTTGCCTTGGGGGTGACCACGGGCATCACTCTGGAATTTCAGTTCGGTACGAACTGGGCGTACTACTCGCATTACGTCGGCGATATTTTCGGAGCCCCGCTGGCAATCGAAGGCTTGATGGCGTTCTTTCTTGAATCGACCATGATCGGCCTGTTCTTCTTTGGTTGGGATCGTCTGAAGAAAGAGCACCATTTACTGGTCACGTTGCTGATGGCGATTGGCACAAACCTTTCAGCGTTGTGGATTTTGATCGCCAATGGATGGATGCAGAACCCGGTGGGTTCAGAATTCAGTTACATCACCATGCGCATGGAGGTGGTTGATTTCTGGGCGGTGGTTTTCAATCCAGTGGCGCAGGCCAAGTTCGTACACACCGTCTCAGCCGGTTACGTCACCGGCTCGATGTTTGTGCTGTCGATTTCCAGTTGGTATTTGCTCAAGAATCGTGATGTCGAGTTTGCCAAACGCAGCTTCCGGGTGGCGGCAGCCTTTGGCCTGGCATCGGTGCTGAGTGTGATCGTACTGGGTGATGAGTCTGGTTACACGGTGGGTGAGGCACAGCAAACAAAAATGGCTGCCATGGAGGCCATGTGGGAAACCAAGCCTGCACCGGCAGGCCTGACGTTGGTGGCCAGTATCAATGAAGCCGAGTCCAAAAATAACTGGGAAGTCGAAGTGCCTTGGTTGATGGGCCTCATTGGCACACGATCAGTCAGCAAGCAGATTCCAGGCATTCATGAGATTAAGGAAAAGAACCGCGCTCGAATTCTCCGAGGCATTACCGCCGTCAATGCTCTTGAAGCCGTCAGGGCCAATCGCACCGATTCAGCAGCGCTCAATACATTCGAGAAATACCAGGCCGATCTGGGCTTCGGCCTGTTGCTCAAGAAGTATGTCGAGGACGTCAACCAGGCTACGCCGGCCATTATCGAAAAGGCTGTGAACGATACGGTGCCGCGCGTGACGCCCATGTTCTGGGCGTTCAGGATCATGGTATGTCTCGGCTTTGCCATGCTTATGCTCTTCGGGCTTGCCTTCTGGAGCACCCTGAAGTCGACCTGCACGCGCCGCCGCTGGCTACTGCGTTGGGCGCTCTGCATGCTGCCTGCGCCATGGATTGCCTGTGAGCTTGGCTGGTTCGTCGCTGAATACGGCCGCCAGCCTTGGACCATATACGGCGTGCTGCCGACCCACATGAGCGTATCCACGCTCAGCGTCAACAACCTCTATGGCTCGCTGGCGGGATTCATCGTTTTCTACACCGTGCTGCTGGTGGTTGAAATGTTCCTGATGGTCAAGTTTGCCCGTCAAGGTCCAGGCAGCCTCGGCACCGGCCGTTATGTTCACGATGCCCATTTGAAGGAACTCCTCCATGCTTGATTACTTCACCCTGAAAATTATCTGGTGGGCGCTGGTCGGTGTGCTGCTGATCGGCTTCGCCATCATGGATGGCCACGATATGGGAGTTGGCACGCTGCTGCCATTTGTTGGCCGCAATGACATGGAGCGTCGCGTCGTCATCAATACCGTCGGTCCGCATTGGGATGGGAATCAGGTTTGGTTCATCACTGCGGGCGGCGCATTGTTCGCGGCATGGCCTGTGGTGTATGCCACAGCGTTCAGCGGTTTCTATTGGGCAATGATTCTGGTCCTCTGGGCGTTGTTCTTCCGCCCCGTGGGTTTTGACTATCGCAGCAAGATCCACAACTCCACCTGGCGTAGCACTTGGGACTGGGGACTCTTCGTGGGTGGGGCAGTGCCGCCTCTGGTGTTCGGGATTGCGTTTGGAAACCTTCTGCAAGGTGTACCTTTCCACTTCAACGATTTTCTGGTGTCGACCTACACCGGCAGTTTCTGGCAACTGCTCAATCCCTTCGCGTTACTTACCGGTGCTGTGAGCGGTGCAATGATCACTCTGCAAGGCGGTGCTTATCTGGCACATCGCACTGAGGGTGTTATCCAGGCAAGGGCAATCAAAGGCGGGGTGGGTGCAGCGGTCGTGCTGGTGTGTACCTTCCTGGTTGCCGGCATCTGGCTGCAATGGATCGATGGCTACCGCATCACGTCCGTGGTTGATACAGCGGGACTGCCCGACATTCTCGGCAAATCCGTGGTACGCGAAGCTGGAGCCTGGATGGACAACTATGGCCACTATCCTTTGCTGTGGTTACTGCCCGCATTGGGATTGAGTGGCGCAGCAGGCGCTGCTTTGTTGTTGATGGTGCGACGTACACTTTCAGCGTTTATTGCGTCATCGCTCGCGGTCATCGGTGTTATCAGCACGGCAGGCATATCGATGTTTCCGTTCGTTATGCCGTCATCCACGATGCCTGCAGCGAGTCTTACGGTGTGGGACAGCGTCTCCAGTCACTTGAGCCTGACCATCATGTTCTGGGCCACGCTGATCTTCATGCCACTGATTGTGCTTTATACCTCTTGGGCTTACCGCGTCATGCGGGGCAAGGTAACCATCGCGCAGATCAAAGCCAACGAACATTCGGCCTATTAATGCCGGCAAAGGAGTCATGAACATGTGGTATTTCGCCTGGATGCTGGGTGTCGGTTTTGCGTTGCTACTGGCTATTCTCAATGCGATGTGGGGCGAGAACGAAGTCGGCCGAGCCTCGAGTGACAACGAGGAGGCACGGTCATGATGCCGCGTGTCGCTGACCCACAACCGATCTCACAGATTCGTTTGCCGAGTCTGGTTATCGCTATAGCAATCATGCTTGCATGTACGCTCTATCCTCCCATGATGGCTGCTGCCGATGGCAGGCCGGATCATGCTCTGGCGACAGCATTGTTCGCAGCCATGAGTGTGGCTTTTGTGAGAGGTGTGGGATTTGTTCCGCGGACGCTCGTGTGGCGTTGGCTTTTCTCAGGCTGGACCTGCCTTGCGACGCTTGCAGTTGCTGGCTGGGTAAGGTTTCTACATTGAGGACTGGCGACAAGAGAGGATGCAGCGTCACCAAGCTATAACATGACGACACTCGTGCAGTCAGGGATAGCTTGGTTTCGTTTGAGCTGACTCACTCAGTGCCTTGGCCGATTATCACTCCGTTCACCTTTTGCCCATAAAGATTGACCCCATCCGTCTCATGAAATTTCAGTCTGGTCTGTTCGACAGAGCCGGCTATCATCCTTGGGTCTTTTGGTCGTTCGTGGCTGTTCATATAGGCTGCAACATGCCACGCCTCATCGGAGGAGAGTGTTCCCCCCTTGCCTAACGGCATGTTCGATTTTATGAAGCCTGCAGCGGTATTGATTCGATGCATTCCCGCACCCCAGTTGAATGAATCTTTGCCCCAAAGTGGTGGAAACACATAGTCGCTTCCTGCTTTCTGACCTTCACCTTCAGCTCCGTGGCATACAGAACACTGCTTGGCGTAGATGGCCTTTCCTTTGGTGAGATCGAAACCGCCGGCAGGTTCAGGAATCTCGGGATAGGAACGTCCGGGCAGCTCTTGGCCTGTAGGTGCGCCCGTTGCGAGCCAGTAGGAGTATGCGGTTAGAGCCGCGATGACTTGGCTGTCTGCCGGAGGCGGCTTTCCGTTCATGCTGAACTGAAAGCACCCTTGTAAGCGCTCAGCGTAGGTATTGACCTTGTCGTTCTTTTTTCGATAGGCCGGGTACATTGTGTAAGCCCCCCAAAGAGGAGCAGAGTCAGCTTTTCTTCCTTGTTCCAAATGGCAGTTGGTGCAGTTCAATCCGTCTCCAACGAACTCGGATGCATTGGCTTTCGTATCTACAAAGATTGCGCGGCCTTGCTGGACTAATCGACCAAAAGCATTGTCAGGTAGCGCTTGCTCCGCGGGCGGGACGAATGTGGCAGCCTTATTCCGGATTGGGTTCGGATTTTTGGATGGCGCGGTTGATTCTACAACTTCAGTAGCACAAGCCATCGATAGGATGTTGTAAGTAATAAGTGCCGCGACGATTGATTTCATGGCTGGGCCTCTATTTACTGAGTTGCGCAAAATATTGGGCAACGGCCTCGACTTCGCTATCAGTGAGCGAGCGCGCAATATGGCCCATGAGATCGGCTGGATCATTTCTGCGAGTCTTCTGCCGCCAGGCATTCAGTTGAGATGTGAGGTATTGAGCCGACTGGCCTGAAAGCGGCGGAAAAGCGGCGCCGACTCCGATACCACTTGGCCCATGGCACGCTACGCACTCGGGAATATTTCGATCCCATGCACCTCTCAAAGCCATGACCTCGCCAGGTCCTTTCGCGGCGTGTGCACGATTGATTGGTGTTACTACTGAGCTTGGCATCTTGGCAAACATAACCGCGAGGGCTTTTGATTCGTCTTCGCTCAATGCCTGAGCGACTGGTTGCATTATTGGATTACTTCTGGCGCCTGAGCGGAAATCAGCGATCTGCTTCGTCAGATAATCAACAGGTAGGCCCGCAAGCCTTGGGAAACCAGCCGCAGGCATACCCAGACCGTCAGGACCATGACAGGTTGAGCAGGCTATGGCCCCTGGATTAGCGCCTCCTTGGGAGAATATTTTCTGTGCATCTGCTGCAAAGATGGATGCCGTAAATGCACTGGATAAAGTACAGGCTAGTGCCAATAGAATAGTTTTCATCTGCCAGCCCTCATTATCATTGTTTTTGTAATAGCAAGTCCGGTCAATCAGGTTGATAGTTACTTGGTTCGGATTGCGTCGCTCCAGGCGCAAGCACCTGCGGTCTCGAGCTTTTTGCAGTTGGCGCATCCTGGACCGCGTATTTTGATGTTCAGCATTGGAAACTCCCTGGTATGAAAGTCAGCTAGCTCCTTGTTTATGTTGAAAACGGATCGACTGGTAAGATAGGGCGGGCCTGCAAGGTAGGACGTGGGTCGCCAGGCAGGAAGCCAGACTGCCGGCTTTACGAGCTCCACGGCGACCCTTGGAGTTTGATCATCAACAGCCAGGTTTTAAGGTATTTGCTGCGCGCTGAACGGACTTGATGTAGATCAGTTGCCCGCAGAAAATTTTCCGTAACGCGCAAGAGCACAGCCAGCGAACCACCGCGGCGGTTTTGTTGGTACTACCCAGCCTGGCGATAGCATTTTTACTGTGAACGACCCCTTTATGGTTTCGAGCGCGTACGCCTCGTCAAACCACCGCTCCAAACAGCGATCCCACCAGTGCCGTGACGCCCATGGCCAGCGCCCCCCAGAATGTCACCCGCCAGGCCCCAGTGATGACCTTGGCTCCGCCGGCCTTGGCGGCGATGGCGCCCAGTGTCCCGAGAAACACCAATGACATGCACGATATCCAGGGCACCACGCTGTGTTCCGGCGCGACAAACGTCACCGTCAGGGGCAAGGCGGCACCCACCACGAAACTGGCGGCGGAGGCGAGGGCAGCCTGCAAGGGTTTGGCGGTGAAGGTGGCGCTGATACCCAGTTCGTCGCGGGAATGTGAGCCGAGCGCATCATGGGCCATTAATTGATCGGCCACCTGTCGCGCCAGCTCGGGTGATACGCCTCGCTGCATGTAGATGTTGGCGAGCTCGATGTGTTCGGCTTTCGGGTCACTGGCCAACTCGGCCCGTTCGCGGGATAAATCGGCACGCTCGGTATCGGCCTGGGAATGCACGGAGATGTACTCACCTGCTGCCATGGACATGGCGCCGGCCATCAGCCCGGCCATGCCCGTGACCAGCAACGTGACATGGCTGGAGTTGGCGGCGGCCACGCCGATCAGCAGGCTGGCGGTGGAGACAATTCCGTCGTTGGCCCCAAGAACGGCGGCGCGCAGCCAGCCGATACGATCACTGCGGTGGGACTCGGTGTGCCTGTGCATGAACTTCATGGTTGAGAGCGACTCGCTGCTATCAAGGGTTTCACATCGGACGGGTTTCAATCTGCGCCTGCAACCGACCGCCGACAATGGATATTTCCTTGAATCGCTGTTCGTCGCGCAGCACGAACAACGCATCCATCCCGCGTTCCTGAGCCAGACGTGGCCCTTCGGTTTCACCCAACACCATCAGCGCCGTGGCCCAGGCATCAGCGAGCATGCACGAAGCGGCCACCACGGTGACGGCGGCGATGGGGTTGCACAGCGGCGCGCCAGTGGCCGGATTCATGGTATGGGCATAGGCTTGACCGGCCACGTCGACCCAGTGTCGGTAGTCCCCGGAGGTCGCGATCGCGGCATCGCCAAGCTCCATGACACCCATGACTTCACGTACGCCCCGTTCAGGTTTTTCCACCGCCACGACCCAGCACTGACCGTCGGGTTTGACGCCCCGGGCGCGCATCTCGCCATCGATGCCGACGAGGTAGCGGCTGATACCAAAACCGTCCAGGCAACGGGCCAGTTCATCGACTCCAAATCCTTTGGCGATGCCATTCAGATCAAGGTGCAGCGGCGCGCGTTTGCGCACCTGATTGCGTAAAGGGTCAACCACCAGCGCGGCGCTGGCTGACAACCGGGTGTTCGGCGGCATCGTCGCGAGCGCCTGTTCTGTGACTGTCTGTTCTCCGGGGCCGAACCCCCAGGCATCAACCAGGTCTCCCACCGCGATGTCGAAGGCCCCAGCGGATTGCTGACTGATACGCAGTGCCGCAGACAACACTGTCGCCAGTTCCCGGGGCACTGCTACCCATTGTTGCTCGGGCGCGGCGTTGAGGCGGTTGAGGTCCGAGTCGGGTTTCCAGGTGGACATTTGCTGGTCCACCCGGGCCACAGCGCAGGCCAAGTGACGACCCACTTCGTCGCTATCGATCCCGGCCCCGGCATAGAACAGAGCGGTGTAGCGGGTGCCCATGGTTTCGCCGCTCAGGCTGTAGCGCTGCAACTCAGTAGACGTCTTCACGGTAGCGTCCTTGTGCCTTGAGGGTCAGAACATTCAGATTGAGAGGCGCCAATACTTCATCGAGGGCTTGCATCACGCTTTTGGCCATCTCGCGGCTGCCACACACCAGCACCTGGGCACCTTTCTCAATCAGTCGACGCAGGGCCAGGGCATCGCCGATCAGTCGGTCTTGCACGTAGCAGCGGTCCTGAACCTGAGAAAAGGCGGCGCGCAGTGCCGTCAGGCGACGGTCGGCCAGGTACTGGTTGAGCTGCGGCTCATAGAGAAAGTCCGAGGCCGGGTTGCGTCCACCCCAATACAAATGCATCGGGTGGCGGGCCGTGTTGTTGCGGATAAAACCGGCCAGGGGGCCGATGCCGGTACCGGCGCCGATCAGGATCACCGGGTGCGTGCCCGACGCCGGACGAAATTGCGGGTTTGGCTGGATAAACGCTTCGATCGACGCACCAATGTCCAGGCCGTGAAGAAACTCCGAGCACACGCCTCCGTTGTGTTTGCGCACGCAGATTTCCAGCACGCCGTCCTGCGAACCGCTGGCCAGCGAATAGAAACGCGGGGTCTGACTGCCCGGGGGCACTATCGCGACCAAGTCACCGGCCAGGAAGTCCGGCAACTCGCTGGACGCTTTGAAGCGCAAGACGTGGGTGGGGGCGTTCACCTGTTCGCCGTAGACAATGCGCTCGGTCAGCTGCAATGGGTGAGTCTGTGGCCGCTGCGGGGCATGGATCAGTGTCAGGTCATGCTGGAGCACTTCGCTCAGCGCGTGGGCCCATCGCGTAAATTCCTGAGAGGACTGGCGGTTGACGGTTTCCAGCCCCAGTAACGGCGCGCCACCGGCCTGCAACATGGCGTCGTGCACCTGATGGGCGAACTGGCAGAACTGCGGGAACTGCCGATCACCGAAGCCCAGCACAGCAAAGGGCAGTCCGGGCTTGATACCGGTTTTGGCCAGCCGCGCCAGGAACTGCGAGGCCGAGGCTGGCGCGTCGCCGTCACCGTGGGTCGCCGTCAGGATGAGCACCCGCTGGGCGTTGCTGTAGTCGTTGGCGTACTGATTCATGGTCGCGCTATGCACCCGGTGTCCGGCCAGGTGCAAGGCGGCGTGCAAGGTGTTGGCAAAGCCCCAGGTGCTGTTGTTTTCACTGCCCACCAGAATCACGCTGTCGGCAGAGTGGGCAGGGGTGTTGTGGCGGATCTTCGGGCCAGCCTTGCGGCGGCGCCACCACAACAGGATGCCGGTCACGCTCATCAACGGTACGCAGAGGGCGCAGAGTCCCAGGGGCAGGCCCAGCCACCACAGGCCCTCGCCGGTGTGCATCTGGTAAATCAATTCATAAAGACGATGCATCGAGTCGTGGGGCTGATAGGACAGCAAGGCGCCGCTGACCTGATCCACGTAGCCGTCGCCCTGGATCGTGCGCAAGGAAAACACATCCTTCGGGTTACCGGGACTCGGGTAGACCAGTTCGCGCAGCTCATTGAGGTCGGTAGCCTGCAAGGCTTGAAGGCTCGCCACCGGCAAGGCCGGGCCGTTACTGACGTGAGCGGGGAAGGCGGGTTCACTCTGACTGCCGTCAGCGATAAAGCCGAAGGTGGTGGCAGACATATAGAGCCCGCTCAACGCCGACAGCAGCAGACCGAGCAAGGCCAGTCGGCCGACCTCAGCATGCCAGCGCTGGCTGAAGGTGCCCCGCAGTGGCCGCAGCACCTTGCGCCAACCCCCCAGGCGCCGGGCGAGCAATAGCGCGCCAGACACCGATAGCATCAGCATGAACAGCGCGCCGACCCCCGACACCCCGTGGCCTGGCGAGCCGAGGAACATCGAGCGGTGCAGCTCTTTCACCCAGCGCGTGAACGCGCTGGGTGCATAGGGTGCCAGGCCTTCGCCCGTCAGCGGATCGACCGTTTCAGCCCCGGCCTGACCGTTCCGGTTGTAGTAGACGATGACTGTCCCGGACGCTGTACGCTGGATCTGCTCTACGCCCGGGAAGTGATTGGCAACACGTCCGGCCAGTTGGCCGACGTTGAGTTGTCCGGTCGCGGTGGTGGTACTGTGCAAGCGTTCCAGCGCCGGGTCGACCGACAGGATCGCGCCGCTGATGGCCAACAGCATGACCAACAGGGCGGCGATCAGACCGGGCAGGGAATGGGACTGGCGAAGCATGTTCAGCCTCCGGAAAGGGCAGGTGCTACAGATCGTAAGTAAAGGACTCGACATAAGTGCTGCCGGCCGCTGGCTGGCCCGCGCCCTTGGACGTGAGCGGCACGCTGACATCGGCGCGGGCGTCACGTTTGTCCTCGACGGCACTGTCGATGCGGATCTGGTACCCGGCATCGATCAGGGTGTCTGCCAGTTCGACGCTGACTTTGAGCGTGCGCCCACTGCCGACGCTGGCACCGCTGACCCCATCAAACTCGGTGCGGTTCATTCCGCTACCGCGGGCCCAGTCTCCCAGGTGCTTGTAGTACTTGGCCTTCTTGCCGGCCACCCAGAGGGTTTTCTGGTATTGGCCATTGGCGTCGGTCACGTAGATCGCCAGGTAGGCATCATTGCCGCTGTAGTCCTTGAGCTGGGTGGTCAGCGTCACTTCACGGGCATGGGCCAACCCTGGCAGGGCAATGGCGCCGGCGAGGCAGGTGGCTGCGATGATCTTCTTCATGAGTGTCTCCTTCTGATCGTTAGGTCGAGAGCCTGGACCTGCTTGCTGACAGCAACCTGAAGCGCAGGAAAAACTCATCGAGAGGTGAGGCGTCATTCGGTGATCGGGCTGCCGAGGTAGTCCTTGGCATCGCCATCGTCGCGGAAATGGATCTCTAGGGTGCGCAGGCGCAGCGAGGCCGGTGAGTAGCTGGCTTCGATGGCGTTGCCTTTTCGATCCAATCCCCTGAGCTCGTAACAGCCGTCGTCAACCTTGATGCGTTGCACGTTCCAGCCATACTGCCGCTCGACTTGCAGACGCAAGGTGTCACGGGGTTGCCAGTCGCTCACCGGGTCGCTGCAGTCTTCGTCGGCCAGGGCATGACCGCTGAGCAGCAGGCTCAAAAGGGTTGCATGGGCAATAAAAGCTGATTTCATGATCTGTCTCCTGCCGCGGTCGGCATCTGTCGCATACCCTAGAGTGCATTCCTGACAATCAGCTGAATCTTCAGATTCACGTCAGGTAAGACGATTAAGGTGCGGCACGACAACCACCACAGGAGTTGCCAGATGCGGGTTCTATTGGTCGAGGACGCCCTTGGGTTGGGGGACGCGGTGCGCGAGCAGATCGCGGATGACGGTCACGCCGTGGATTGGGTGCAGCGTCTGGACCATGCGCGCGACAGCGTACGCACCACGCCATACGACCTGATTCTGCTGGACCTGATGCTGCCGGACGGTCGCGGGCTGGATTTTCTGCGTCAGCAGCGCACGGCGGGGAATGTGACCCCGGTGATTATCCTGACGGCCCAGGATCAGATTTCCGATCGCATTGCCGGCCTCAATGCCGGGGCTGATGATTATCTGGTCAAACCGTTCGACCTGTCCGAGCTCTCTGCCCGAGTCGCCGCGGTGGCTCGACGTTACAGCGGCAACCCCAACCCGCAGATCAGGCTCGGTCATCTGCAGGTGGACATGAGCGCCCGCACTGTGCAGCGTGACGGTACCATCGTGGACCTGACGGCCCGCGAATGGGCGTTGTTCGAAGCGTTCGTGCAGCGTCCCAGCGCGTTGTTGTCCAAGTCGCAGCTGGAAGAGCGGCTGTATGCCTTCGGTGCCGAAATCGAGAGCAATACCATCGAGGTCTACATCAGTCGTCTGCGTAAGAAACTCGGACGCGAGCTGATTGAAACCGTGCGTGGCATGGGCTACCGGTTGATGGCCGCATGAAGCCTTCTTCGAGCCTGCAAAAACGCCTCGGCCTGGGGTTGACCCTGGGTATGACCTTGCTGTGGCTGGGCGCGACAGTCGGTGCCTGGCTGGTGGTGCAACATGAGTTGAACGAGGCGTTCGACAGCGCACTGGAAGAGACCGCGCAACGCATCTTGCCGCTGGCCGTGTTGGAAATCAGCAACCGGGAGGGGCCCCGTGAGGCTCAGCACGTTGCGACGTTGAAAATGCATAAGGAATACCTGACGTACCTGGTGCGAGATGCCAGCGGCCAGATCCTGATGCAGTCCCACGATGCCAACCCGAATATCTTCAATCAACAACCGATTGAGGGTTTCTCCACCTCTGAAAAGTACCGCTTGTATGGTGCCAGCGCATTGCGCGGAACGCTGTTCATTGAAATCGCCGAGCCGCTGGGGCATCGCCGTGAAGCCGCCCGAGAAGCTCTGTTTGCCCTGTTGTTGCCGCTGTTGGCGCTGATTCCCGTCAGCCTGTTGGGCACCTGGTTGTTCGTGCGGATCAGTCTTCGCAGTGTGCTGGCGTATCGTCGTGCGGTCGAGGCGCGTGGCGTGGGTGATTTATCGCCGATCAAGGTGGCCCGCCTGCCGGCAGAAATTGATCCGCTGGCCGAGGCCGTCAACCATCTGCTGGAGCGCTTGCGCAAGGCCCTGGAAGCCGAGCGCAGCTTCACCGCCAACAGCGCCCATGAGTTGCGCACGCCATTGGCCGCGACCCTGGCGCAGATCCAGCGGCTACATCACGAGGCGCCCGAAGGCCCATTGCGAGTGCGAGCGGCGAAGATCGAGAACGCGTTGCGCGAGTTGGTGCGGCTTTCGGAAAAGCTCATGCAACTGGCCAAGGCCGAGGGCGGTGGGCTGCTGTCCGAAACACCTCAGGACCTGATTCCATTGCTCGCCCATGGAGTCGATGAGTGGAACCAACGCAGCGGTCAGCGCATCGAGTTGCATCTGCCAGGCCAAGCCAGCGTGTACTCGAACATCGATCCGGACGCCTTTGGCATCCTCCTGCGCAACCTGATCGAGAATGCGCTCAAGTACGGGGCAGCAGATCAACCGATAGAAGTCAGCCTCACCGAACAGGCACTACTGCGGGTGGTCAATGGCGGCCCGGCGGTGCCGCAGTCGGTATTGCAGCATCTTACAGAGCGCTTTGTACGTGGTCACAGTGAAATCAGTGGTTCAGGGCTGGGGTTGGCGATTACGAAAACCATCGTGCAAGGGGTCAACGCGAGAATGAAATTGGTGTCCCCTGCGACTGGTCGACAGGAAGGTTTCGAAGTGTGTGTCTGGTTACCGCTTGCCTGGCTCCAGCCCGGTCGTCCATGACCGCGATTCGAGGCACAGGCACAGAAAAGCCCGGACGCCGCCGGGCCTTTCAGAGAATACATTCAGCGCGAGTCCACCTCTTTCGCAATCTCGGCAGATGATCCCCTGCGCCTGCGAACCCGGTCAAAGAAAGCGTGAACCGGGTGTAGAACAGCCGCAAGCATGCACAGCAGCAAAATGACGAACATTAAAATCAACGGCGTGCTTTCGTGCGAGAACATGGTGGGTACTCCTGTAGTCACTATGTTGTAACCCGCAGGGTAGACGCGTTTGACCATGATTGGGATGAACGTATGTTCATCCTCGGGCGCTTGAATTGTGGTACGGCAGAGCGTGTCCAAAGGGTCGATTCTGGTTCGAAAGACCTGTCGCGGCCTGTAACGAAGTTCGCGAAACGGCGTGATAAAGTGCGCATGTTTTGGCCGACAGATGGCCTGGGTTCTACAATCAAGGAGCGTTTGAATGTCGTTGTTAAGGATGTCCACACTTTCACTGTGCCTGGCAGGGATGGGTTTTGCTGGCGTCGTCTTCGCGAATCAGCAGGATGAAAAGCATCAGGGCCTGGTCGCCATGGTTGCCATGGAGCAGGTGTGCAACAAAACCAACCCAGGCCTGAACGGTGACGTGGAGAATGCCATGGCCGCTGATCCCAGGATCGACGAGGCGACCAAGGTGGAAGTCAGGAAGATAAAGTCCGATCCGGCTTATAAATTTCAAGTGATGAGCATGGCGAATAACCTCGTCAACTCACCACTGGCTGGCGCAGCGCAGGGTATGTGCAAGGATTATGCGCCGAAGTAATTCGGTGCAACGGCGGCCTCACTCAGCCACCAACAACAATGACTGCGGCACCGTGCTCTGCGGATGTTGCGGTTCCTGCAGGCCCGTCAACCCAAAGCCCGCCATGTCCAGGGCATTGAACCAGCTGGGCAGGGTGCGCAGATACCACGGCATTGGTTGCCACTGCCCCTTGAAGCCTTCAAAACGCTCCAGCCGCCAGCCATCCTGATAGTCGCCCGCGGCGGCGACCCAGGGATGCAGGGTCTGGATCACCAGGGCGCCGCCAGGGGCGAGCAGGGCCTTCATGGCGGTGAGCAGGGGGATGATGTCCTGGTGCAACAGGGCGAAGTTGGCGCAGATCAGGTCGTAGTCGCTGCCGACATCCACCTTCGCCTGCACCAGCGCTTCATAGCTGGCCAGGTGCACGGGCGAAGAACCGGTCGTCCGTGCTGACGCCACCAGCGTGGCATCGCCATCCACTCCAACGGCTTGGATGCCCCGCCCAGCCAGGGCTCGCAGTAACCAACCTTCACCACAGCCCAGGTCAAGCACGCGCTCGGGTTGGCGGCTGAGTACTGCCAGCAGGATGGCCTGGTCGGTGACTTCGCGCCGGCTTTCGATGGCGCCGGTGCGAATGGCATTGATCCAGGCCCGGGCATTGTGATGCCAGCTTTGAAGAAGCTCTGATTCGGAGGCGGCCATAGCGGTGTCCGGTATAGAGACGTGAATGCAAGGATAGGCCACCAGACGTTCTCATAAGGGACATTGCCCCCAACAGGGGGCAATGTAGAAGCCTCGAGTGGGCTCCTTCAGCAACCTTGCTTAGAACTTGAAGCGTCCCACCAACCCCCTCAGTTGACCGGAAATGTCTGTCAGGCGACCCGAACCGGTCTGCGCCGAGTGGGCAAATTCCTCGACCAGCTGCGCATCGGCATGGATCTGCGCGATGTGCCGGTTGATGTCTTCGGCCACCTGATGTTGTTCCTCGGCGGCGGTCGCGATCTGGGTGTTCTGATCGCGGATCGAATCCACCGAGTTGCGGATCTTGTCGAAACTGTCGCGGGCCTGCTGGATGCGTTCCACGCTGGTTTGCGACACTTGCAGGCTGCTCTGCATCTGCTGTGTCACTTCCTGGGTACGCCGGGCCAGGTTACCGAGCAGGCTGTCGATCTCGCCGGTGGAGTCGGCGGTACGTCGTGCCAGCGCCCGCACTTCATCGGCCACGACGGCGAATCCGCGACCCTGGTCGCCGGCGCGCGCGGCTTCGATGGCGGCGTTGAGGGCCAACAGGTTGGTCTGCTCGGCAATCGAGCGGATGGTGTCGAGGATGGTGTTGATGTTCTTGCTGTCCTGCTCGAGCGCCTGCATGGTCTGGGTCGACTGCTGCAGGTCTTCGCTCAGCTTAAGCACGCTGCCGGTGGCTTCGCCGATGTGATGCTGGCCGTCGTGCACGTCCCGGTAGCCGGTGTCCGCGCTGGTGGCGGCCTGGCTGCAGGAGCGGGCCACTTCGTTGGCGGTCGCGACCATTTCATTGAAAGCGGTACTGACCAGCTCCACTGCCTGGCGCTGGCGGCCGGCGGCTTCGTTCATGTTGGTGGCGACTTCGCTGGTATCGGCCGCAGCGCTTTGCAAGTCGGAGGAGGCACTGCCGATTCGCTGTACCAGCTGCGCAATCATGCCCAGGAACTGGTTGAACCAGCTTGCCAGGCTGGCCGTTTCGTCCTTGCCCTGTACGGAGAGTTGACGGGTGAGGTCGCCTTCGCCTTCAGCGATTTCCTGCAAGCCATTTGCAACGCCGCGGATCGGTCGAACGATGACACTGGCGAAGCTTGCGCCGACCACGGCGAAGATGACTGCCAGCACAGCGGCGATAATAGCGATCAACCAAGTCAGGCTGGAGGCCCCGGCCATGACCTCTTCGCTTTTGATAAGGCCGATGAAGCGCCAGCCCAGGGTCTTGGAGGTCACAATGTTGACCATGTAAGACACGCCGTCGATCTCGACCTGGGTCATGCCATCGCTGCTCTTGGCCAGCGCGGCGTAGTTCGGGCCGAGGTCGGCCAAAGGCTTGAAGTTGTGCTTGGCATCGCTGGCATCCACCAGGACGTTGCCGTTCCCCTCGACCAGAATGAGGTAGCCGCTTTCGCCCAGCTTGATATTCTTGACCAGTTCGGTCAGTTGCTTGAGCGACACGTCGAGGCCGACGACACCCACCAGTTTGCCGGCAGCGTCGGATACCGTGTGAACGATGCCGATCAGCGATATATCATCCGGCGCCCAGTAATAGGCGTCTGTACGCACAGTCACGCCAGGCGCGGCGATGGCGGCCTTGTACCACGGGCGCACGCGTGGGTCGTAGTTGGAGATTTTGGGGTCATCAGGCCAGCTGGCATAGCCGCCATCGGCAAGGCCCACGGAAAGATAGGCGGTGGTCGGATGGCTCTTGGCGAAGCGGTCGAAGATATCCAGAAGCTGTTTATTGATTTCAGGCAGTGGCGTTTGTGCAGCGTCGGCGCCCGTATAGTTTTTCAGGTCCTTGGCCGCCACGATCCGCGGATCCTTGGCGAAGAATTCGACGTTCTGGCTGATGCCATCGAAGAACGTCTTCATGCCATTGTCGATCTGGCGGATTTCCCGGCCGCTGCTGTCGAGGAAGTTGGTTTTCGCCGCGTCGCGCAGGTTCAGCACGACGAGCACCGCCACCAGGATGACCGGAAGGCAGGCGATGGTCGCGAACGCCCATGTCAGCTTCTGTTTGATATTCATGACTTCTCCCGCGGGTATTTATAAGTGTTGGGTCGGCGGAAACAATGGCGGCGAGCGTTGTGAGTGCTGGAAAGGAAAGCGCCCATGTCTACTCTCAATCTATCGACTAAAGGCGTACGGACTTTAGGGCGTCAGGCAGTTAAGGGGCGGCTATTGCTGCCCGCGTCGCTAATCCACACGATAGCGACGCTCCTCATACCATGGCCGCTTGCCTGAGGTGCGAGAGTGACAGCAGTCTGATCGTCTTCTGGAAGAGACCTATGCCAAGCGCATTCGAGAGCGTACTTAAAAACAAGAACATGGCTTATCGGCGACTCGGCTCGCCGGGGGCTGATCAGGCGCCGACCCGTGTCGCTTTCGTGTTGATGGACAATTTCTCGATGATGTCCTTCACCGGCGCGGTGGACGCTCTGGTAACGGCCAACCTGATGTGTGACATGCCACTGTACGAGATTCTGACGGTAGGGGTGTCGGGGGGACAGGTGACGAGTGACCTGGGGATTGTCATTTCCACCGACATCGAGCTGGCGCAGTTGTCGGAAAGCCAGGACATTCTTATCGTCGCCGGCGGTTTTCGCGTGAAGCTGCAAGGTGTACCACTGCTGCGGCGCAAGCTGCGCGCCAATGCGGCATCGGGGGCCATACTGGGAGGGCTGTGGAATGGCGTGTTCTTCGTTGCCGACGCCAGCCTGCTGGATGGATTCGAGTGTGCCGTCCACCCGGAAAGCCGAGCGATGATGTTGGAAGTCTTCCCTCATGTGAAGGTGTCGAGCCGGGCCTATGTCGTCGATCGCGGACGGGTCAGCTGTGCCGGTGCGAACAGTTCGCTGCGGATGATGCTTCAGTTGATCCGTCAGACGGGAGGGGAGGCCCTGGTGGGGGCTATCGAGGAAATCCTGCGATGTGATGAATCGGGCGATGCGTCGGACCTGCCCCCGGTCTTCGTCGAGACAGACCCGAGGCTGCCGGAAAGCCTCAAGCTGGCGCTGGAATTGATGTGGCAGAACATCGAAGAGCCGTTGACGATCGACGAGTTGGCGGCTTGCGTCAAGATTTCCAAGCGCCAGTTGGAGCGACGCTTCTGCAGCTTTCTCGGCGCGACCCCAACGCGTTATTACCTGGAGTTGCGCCTGACCCGGGCACGCCAGCTCATCCAGCAGACCAATCGATCGATGACAGAAGTCGCCGTGGCGACGGGCTTCGTCAGCTCCCCGCATTTTCAACGGCGTTTTCGGGACTTCTTCGGCGTTCCGCCGGGCAGCTATCGTTCGACGTTTGGGCGAAAGCAAACGGGGTGAGCGTCACGGTTGAACGCTCTTTGCAGGGTTGAAACCCGGGCTCGCGCTCAGGTCTTGCGCGTTTTCTGGACCATATACAGGATGATGCAACCTGTAGCGCACAGCCAGATAATCGAACCGACGGCAGCGACTATCAATGAGAGGTCGGAGTCGTAATCAATCATGCCGGGAACCGCATAGACAAACCAAAGCAGCGTAATAAGGACGAAAGCCAACAGCGTCATCAGAAACTCAAATATCTTTCTTGCGTGCATAAGTGTCTTCCACCCGCCGGTGGAGGGCGGGTACTTCAGGTTATCGGTCAGGTACCTTTTTCTGTCTGCGCAGAAATAAAGGGGTTCAGCAGTGGAAGGCGAGTCGCCGCAAGGCGTCGTTATCCACTAGGCAGACATTCCATGTCCGAGAACTTCACTCAGCAGTGACATTCGCACGGGGGCGAAGGGGTGACGCGGTTGGGATCAGGTTCTATCGTCCGGTTGTTCTTCGGCAGGCGGGTTCTCGGTTTTCGAGGCGGTCAGGGTCGTGCCATTGCACAACACTTTTCCCACTTCATCGGCGATGGAACCCTCGACTATTCGCCCTTGCATCTGGTCGAACTCGGCTTTTTCCAGCCCTTCCAGGCTGTTGTACATCCCCATGTGGCGAACACTGCGATTGGCACAATCGAGTTCCACTTTTGTATAGCTGGTGAAATACGTACCTACCCTTTGCACGATGGCCTGAATGGCTGAACCGCTTTCGGTAAACGAAACAAGGGAGTACTCGGCGTCCGAATCATCGTAGCTGTAATGGATTTTCTGCACGTCCGCTGTCGCATGACACGCTACACAAAGAGCAACGAGGGAGATAACCGTTTTCATGCTTTCTTCCATGAATAAGCAAAGCCAAGAGGTTGGTGGCCAAGTGAAATCATTTTGCTTGGCTTGTAACATTGAGTCAACATTTCCCGGAAACCGTGCAGTCGACCGTTGGTCGCGCGGGCTCATTTCATGGGAACTTTCAGAGCTTATCCGGGTTTGACGGAAAAATCCTGCGTAAGCGTTGTTCTCGATGTTGACTATCCACGGAAGGTCTTATCGGCAACGGCTATGGAAACGTGAGGCCTGATCATCATTGAAGGCTAGCCGAACGGCTCGATGGGGCAACCAGGCCTCGGGTTCCGGGGGAAGGGCGCCGCGGGTTACCCCGCGGAGCAATCATGGCATTTGTGGCAGCTCTCTGGGTTGAAGGTCGAATACCAGCACCTCGGCGTCCTGTCCGTTGCTCAGCGTCAGTACCTGTTCCTCCCGCACTCGCACGCCGTCACCTTCCTGTAACGGCACGCCATTGAGCTCGACGCTGCCCCGGGCGACATGCACATAGGCATAGCGATCAGGCGCCAATGTCAGGGTGGCGCTTTCGTTGCCATCGAACAGTCCGGCATAGACCCGTGCGTCCTGGCGCACCTCAAGGGAGCCGTCGGCGCCGTCCGGGGAGATGATCAGTTGCAAACGGCCGCGTTTCTGCTCGGCGCTGAAATGCTCCTGTTGGTAGCGTGGCTTGGCGCCGCTGACATTCGGCACGATCCAGATTTGCAGGAAGTGCACCGGCTCGTCCGCGCTGTGGTTGAACTCGCTGTGGGCCACGCCACTGCCGGCGCTCATCAGTTGCACGTCGCCTGGGCGGATGACCGAGCCCGTACCCAGGGTGTCCTTGTGTTCCAGCGCGCCTTCGAGCACATAGGAGAAAATCTCCATGTCCCGATGCGGGTGCTGGCCGAAACCCTTGGCGGCGACGACTCGGTCGTCGTTGATGACCAACAGGTCGGAAAAGCCTTGTTGATTGAGGTCACGGTAGTTGGCGAAGGAAAAGGTGTGGAACGAGGTCAGCCAGCCGTGACGGGCGATTCCGCGGTCCGCAGCTTTGCGAAGTGTCAGCATGGTAATTCTCCTGGTTCAGTAGGCGGCGGCTTTGGCCGTTCGCCGGGGACAGAAGAAGGTTAATGGTTATGCTATCGCTTAATAAGTAGGTGAAAAACGAAAGACTGTCACCTATAAGTGGACAATAAGCAGGCCTGCCAGCCGGTGCGGTGCGTTAACATGATGTCGAAGCCGCCTCTGGTGCGACATCGGACCTGTGGGAGCGAGCCTGCTCGCGATGGCGGTGAGTCAGCTCACCGGGATGTTGACCGTATCAACGTCATCGCGAGCAGGCTCGCTCCCACAGGGTTCATCAGGCGAGCTTGAAATTTCGCTGCGTTCCTCTGGATTTTCTTTTTGGTGTGTTAACTGATGAAAACCGTTGCAATGGTGCTGTTTCCGGATTTTTTGCTACTCGACATGGCCGGGCCAATGGAAGTGTTTTCCATCGCCAACCGCTATATTGAGCCGGACCAACACTATCAATTGCTGACCCTGGGTACCGAGCGCGGCGCGTTGCGGGCGTCCAACGGCGTGGCAGTAGAAGCCGACATACACATCGACCAGGCCTGGGCGGCCTATGACGTATTGCTGGTACCAGGTGGGCCGGGGGCCTACAACGACCGGCATCCGGGCTTGCACACCTGGCTGCGGGCCGCGACGCAACGTGCCATGCGCTACGGCTCCATTTGCACCGGAGCCTTTGTGCTCGGTGAGGCAGGACTGCTCGACGGATACCGCGTCACCACACACTGGCATTACACCGAGCGCCTGATTCGGCGCTTCCCCAAGGCCCTGGTGGAAACCGACAAGATATTCCTGCAGGACCGTCGCCTGTTTACCTCAGGCGGCGTCACCGCCGGCATCGACCTGGCATTGGCCATCGTCGCCCAGGATCACGGTCGCAAAGTGGCGCTGGATGTGGCCAAGGTATTGTTGGTGGTCATGAAGCGCCAAGGCGGCCAAGCCCAGTTCAGCCCCCTGGTGGCAGCGGTGGCGGCGCAGGAGTCGGCCATCACCCGGGTACAGCATTATGTGATGGAACACCTGGAAGAGCCGTTTACCGTCGAGCGCATGGCCGCGCAAGCCTCCATGAGTCCGCGGCATTTCGCTCGGATGTTTGCCCGCGAAGTGACGATGACACCGATGGAGTTCCTGCAAGGTGCCCGTATCGACCGGGCCCGTCAGTTACTGGAAAGCACGGACTTGCCCCTCAAGACCGTGGCGTTCCGTAGCGGGTTCGGCAGCGTCCGGCACATGCGCTCCCTGTTCAGCGAAAAACTCGGCCTGACCCCCGTGCAGTATCGCCAGCAGTTCAGTTGAGCCTATGGTGTCCGTCCAGGGCACCGTGATGTCCGTCATGCACCCTGTGCCAGCATTGTTCTCTGGTCGTGGGCTGCCAAGATAACGGCGAACCCTCTGGAAAGGATGCAAAGAGCCGGGGCAGACGCGTTCGATGATCGCGACGCCATGCCCACGCCGGTTCTTTGCTGCTGAATCACCATGAACAGTTTCGTCAAACCCGATACCGAACCGGCGGTGGGCTTCGGCCCGTTTGCCTTCTACCGGCAGCAGCGACTGGTCACCCGAGACGGCGAACCCCTCAGCTTGGGCGGGCGGGCACTGGACGTTCTCCAGGTATTGGTCGATCACGCCGGCAGCTATATCAGCAAGCAAGCCCTGATAGCTGGCGTCTGGCCGGACAGTGTCGTGGAAGACACCAACCTGCGGGTACACATTGCGGCGTTGCGTCGGGCGTTCGGTGACGGGCGGGACGGATGCCGGTACATCCTCAATGATCCCCGGCGCGGCTATTGCTTTGCCGCGCCGGTGGCTTCGTTCATACGCGAAAAACACAATTTGCCTGTGCGGCTGAGCCCGGTGATCGGCCGCGATAAAGTGTTGGGCCGGTTGCTCGTCGAGGTCTCGCGCCAGGGCCTGACCACGGTGACCGGCCCGGGTGGCGTCGGCAAGTCCACCGTGGTGCTGCGGGTCGCGGAGCTTTTGCTGGAACACTTTGATGACGGTGCGTGGTTCGTCGACCTGGCGGCCATCACCGAGCCTTGCCAGGTACGGGCACGGATTGCTTGCACACTGGGTCTGGCGCCCGAGACCCTGAGCCAGCAACTTGGACAGCGCCGGATGCTGCTGGTGCTGGACGGCTGCGAACACCTGCTCGATGCCTGTCGTGAGCTGGCCTTGGCGTTACGCGCATCGGCACCGGGGGTGTCGCTGTTGTTGAGTAGCCGCGAGCCGCTGGATCTCAACGATGAGCGTGTCGTGCAACTGCCGGGCCTGACGGTGGCATCACCCCTTGAGCCCGAGCATCAGTTACTGGCGTGCCCGGCGGTACAGTTGCTGGTGGACCGGGTTTGCGCCGGGCAGCAAGGTTTCAAAGCCAGCGACCGCGACCTGGTGGCGATTGCGCAAATCTGCCAGCGCCTGGACGGCTTGCCGCTGGCCCTGGAGCTGGCGGCGGCCCAGGTCTGTGCCTTGGGCGTGGTGGGAGTACTGGAGCAACTGGACTTTGGGCTTTCGCTCTTGAGCTTTGGCCGGCGCACGGCCGTGCCCCGCCACCGGAGTCTGGAAGCCTTGCTGGATTGGAGTTTCGAGCGCTTGAGTGCCCCGGAGCAGGTGGTGTTCCAGCGCCTCGCGGTGTTCGACCGGCCTTTTACCGCCAAGGCGGCCATTGCGGTGATCAGTTGCCCGGAACTGGGTATCGGGCAGTTGCCCTGGCTGCTGTCACGGCTGGCCCAGCAGTCGCTGTTGAGGGTCGAACACTGTGCCAGTGGGGTGCGTTTCCACTGGCTTCAGACCACGCGAGCCTATGCCCGGGAAAAATTGCGACGCAGCGGCCAATGGCATTTGTATCACCGGCGCTATGTGCTCCAGGACGCCTGGAAGCCCGTCCATTCAAGCCCCGCGCTGCCGAGACAGGACGTGGAGCAGCGCGTCGGCCTCCACTAGGTCAGGGGTATCAAAGCCTTCGGTGAAGCGTCGATAGACCGGCTCGAGCAATTCTTGCGCAGCCTGTTCCCGGCCCTGGCGTTGCCATAGCCGCGCCAGGGTCGTGGCGCTGCGCAGCTCCCAGGCCAGGGCATCCTGACCACGAGCCACGCCCAGGGCGGTCACCAGATGTTCCTCGGCGCGGTCGTCAAGGGCCGGGTCGTTGCGTGCCAGCAAGGTCTGCGCCTCGGCCCGCAGGATCTCGGCCGTGCACCAGCCTGCGGCCCCGCTGTGGGCGCGATCGAGTTGCCAGGCACTGACCCGATCGGCACGAAGGGTCACGACAATGTCCTGGATCAGCCCGTTGACCGGATTCGTCTTGAGGGGGGCGTCATTGATCGCGCAGTCGTAGTGACGAGCCCAGTCATGAAACAGTATCACCGAGTGTTTCTTGGCCTGGTATCGCAACATATCGAGCCTTTCCCCCGCGACTGAGTGATCGCCGTTGTAGCGCGCAATCACGCAGCCGGCCAGTGCGAGGGTGTAGCAGATCGAGGTGCCGTGGTTGATTTGCAAGGCAATTTGCAGGGCGAGATTGGCGGCCCGTCGGGCTTTTTCGGCAAAGCCTTGCAGCCAGAGTATGCGCGCCAGCGTGGTCAGCGACGCCACGCTCTGGTCGTATTGCACGCCAAAACCGTGGGTGAAACGACTGAGGTGGCCGTTTTGGGCCAGGCGCTGGATGACCTGCTCGGCGTCTTGTCGGGCCGCGCCCTGGTCGCCGGCAAAATGCAGCGCCAACACTCGCAGGCGTTGTGCACTCAAAGACAGAAGCGGGTCGCCCAGGGTGCCCAGCCGGTCGAAATCCTGGCTCTGTTCCAGTGCCTGCTGGTAGTGGCCGCAACTGAGGTTGACCGCCATGTGCCCCGACACCGCCCGGAGCTCGCCGGCACGGCTCTGGCATTGTTGCGCCAGTTGTCGGGCGGTGACGAAGGCGCGGATCGTGGCCGGCGTACCGCCCTCGGTGTGGTAGTTGAAACTGGCGTTGGCCAGCTCCAGGGCGAGGCTCAGCCTGGGGCATGGCGACGGAGTGGCCCGCAGTAGTTGCAGCGCCTTGCTGACGTAAAGCCCGTGCTCCTTGAGCAATGAGAGTTCCTGCCAGAGGGGCAGGGTGCTCGCGGTCAAGCGGATGGCCACCTGATGGGCGCCGTGCGGCCCCAACCCCCGGTCGAGGGCCGCGCGGATGTCATCGCGGTAGGCGGCATAGCGAGCGATCCACAGGGGCGTGGCGGTGCTTTCCCAATCCCGCTCGGCTTGCTCCATCAGAGCCAGGCAGCGTTCGGCGTGGCGTTCCTGGCTGGCTGCCAGTTCGCCGGCTTCGGCCAGTTTCTCCAGGGCGTAGCTGCGGGTGGTGTCCAGCAAGCGATAGCGCACCTCTTCATCGCCGACCTCGACGTTGAGCAGGGATTTGGCAACCAATTGGCTGATCGACACCAGCACCTGGTCGGGCGCGACATGGGGGCCGATGATTACCGCCGCGGCCGAGGTCAGGTTGAAGCTGCCCATGAACATCGATAGCCGTCGCAGGCAGACCTGCTCGCATTCTGTGAGCAGTGCGAAGCTCCAATCCAGCGTGGCGCGCAGGGTTTGCTGGCGCGGTGCAACGTCGCTGTCGTTGTGAAGCAGAGCGACGCTGTCTTGCAATTGCCGGTGAAGCGCCTCCAGCCCGAAGCGACCCACATGCGCGGCGGCCAGTTCGATGGCCAGGGGAATCCCGTCCAATCGTTGGCAGATGTCCGCCACGAGGGGCACCTCGTGGTCAGCTAGCTCGAAGTCGTCATGGTTGGCCATCGCCCGCTCGGCGAACAGCTGCAGGGCCGGGTACTCCAGGGCCGGGTAGCCTTCGATGGGCGTCTCCCGGGGGGGAAAGGCCAGGGCATCCAGGCGCTGCACGTGTTCGCCTTCGGCTCGCAGGCCTTCACGGCTGGTCGCCAGGATATGCAAGTGCGGGGCGCCGCGCAGCAGCGTTTCGCAGAGCTGAGCCGTGGCGTCGATCAGATGCTCGCAATTATCGATCACCAACAACAGATGTCGTTCCTTGAGCTGGCGGGCAATGGTAGCCAGTGGATCGCTGTCCGGCTGCGGCAGGTCCAGCAGGGCGCACAGGTCTGGGGCGATCATGACCGGATCGTTGAGCAACGACAGATCCAGCAGATAAGTGCCGTCGCGGTAGCGATCGATCAGCCGCTCGGCGACCCGCAGGGCCACAGTGGTCTTGCCGATGCCACCGGTACCGACCAGGGTAATGAAGCGTTTGCGCGGCAGATGAGCTACCAGGCTGTCCACTACCGCCTGGCGTCCGATCATCCGGGTACGACGCGGCGGCAGATTGTGGGCCAGTGATGCAGGAGGAATATCCGCCATGGGGATGAGAGGTTCGGCCGACACCGGCGCGACAAAACTGTAGCCGCGCTGCGCTACGGTAACGATGTAGCGCTGCCCGGCCTGGCCATCCCCCAACGCCTTGCGCAATGCCGCGACATGCACTCGCAGGTTGGTGTCCTCCACGACACTCCTGGGCCAGACACGGGCGATCAATTGTTGCTTGCTTACCACCTCTCCGGCGTGCTCGAGCAGCACCAGCAGGATCTCCACCGCCCGCCGTCCCAGGCGCAACGGTTGCCCCCCCTCCAGCACCAGGCGCTGGCGAGGATGGACGTGGTAAGGGCCGAAATGCACGGTCTGTTCGACGGGCAGGGCGCTGGGGTGGCTCATTGTGTTCTCAATGTCTGGTGCAGGAGGCATATCCGAGTATGTTCCTCAGGTTTGGCTTCAGGTGCAACGGTTAGAGCCTTCTTGCCTTGCCATTCCAGGGCTGCAATGGAGAATCCTGTGGCGAGGGGATGAATCCCCTCGCCACAAAAAGCACCATCGTCCTGCCCTCAATCAAAAAAATTAACAACGTTTAACTCACGCATACACCCCCTCAGACCGGACCATGGAGACCTCCATCCCTCTCAAGGAAGTCATGTCATGAGCACCTTCATCACCCGCGACGGCACCGAGATCTACTACAAGGATTGGGGCAGTGGTCAGCCGGTTGTCTTCAGTCATGGCTGGCCGTTGAACTCGGACAGTTGGGAAGCGCAGATGATGTTCCTGGCGTCCAACGGTTACCGGGTGATCGCCCACGACCGCCGTGGGCATGGGCGCTCCAGCCAGCCTTGGGATGGCAATGATATGGACACTTATGCTGATGATCTGGCCGAGCTGATCGAGCGGCTGGACCTGAAGGAGGCCGTGTTGCTCGGTTTCTCGACCGGCGGTGGTGAAGTGACACGCTACATCGGCCGTCATGGCGCCGCTCGTGTCGCCAAGCTCGGGCTGATCTCGGCAGTAACGCCGCTGATGCTCAGGACCCCGGCTAACCCCGGTGGCCTGCCCATCGAAGTGTTCGACGGTTTCCGCCAGGCCTCCCTGGTTGACCGTTCTCAGCTATATAAAGATGTGGCCAGCGCGTTCTTCGGCGCCAACCGTCCGGGCGCCAAGGTGTCCCAAGGCTTGATCGACTGGTTCTGGATGCAAGGCATGCTCGCCGGCCACAAGAACACGTACGACTGCATCAAGGCGTTCTCGGAGACTGATCTTTCCGAAGACCTGCGCAACATTGACGTGCCGACCCTCGTGGTCCATGGCGATGACGACCAGGTGGTCCCCATCGAAACCGCCGGCATCGCAGCCGCCAAACTGCTCAAGCACTCGCAGTTGCTGGTCTACCCCGGCGCGCCTCACGGCCTGACCGATACCCACAAGGATCGCCTGAATGCGGACCTGCTGGCATTCATCCGAGGCTGATCGAGCATAGAACCTGTGGGAGCGAGCCTGCTCGCGATAGCGGTGGGTCAGCTTGTGACGATGTCGGATGTGTCGACGCTTCGCGAGCAGGCTCGCTCCCACAGGATGGTATTCCACAGGATCCTAATCGATGAATCGCAACGACTTACGCCGTCTCGACATGAACCTGCTGGTGATCTTCGAGGCGTTGATGTTCGAGAAGAACCTGACCCGCGTCGCTGAAAAGCTGTTCATGGGCCAGCCTGCCGTGAGCGCGGCGCTGGGGCGGTTGCGGGATCTGTTCGATGATCCGCTGCTGATCCGCCACGGTCGGGGCATGGAGCCGACGCCTCGGGCCATGGCGATCCTGCGTGAGCTGCAGCCGGCCATGGACACGATTTCCGGCGCGGTCAGCCGGGCCAAGGCTTTCGATCCCTCCACCAGTTGCGACGTGTTTCGCATCGGACTGTCGGACGACGCCGAATTCGGCCTGTTTCCGCCGTTGCTGAGCCAACTGCGCGAAGAAGCGCCGGGCATCATCGTGGTGGTGCGCCGGGCCAATTACCTGCTGATGTCGTCGTTGCTGGGCAGCGGGGAAATCAGCGTCGGGGTCAGTTACACCACCGATCTGCCGGCCAACGCCAAGCGCAAGAAACTGCGTGACATTCCCTGCAAGGTCTTGCGCGGCGACAAGCGTCCGGGCCCGCTGACCCTGGACGAGTACTGCGCGCGTCCCCACGCCATGGTGTCGTTCTCGGGGGACCTGAGCGGCAACATCGACCTGGACCTGGCGCGTATTGGCCGGACCCGCAAAGTGGTGTTGGGCGTCCCGCAGTTCAGTGGCTTGCGGGCGTTGTTGGCCGGCACCGAACTGATCGCCACCGTGCCCGACTACGCGGCCTGCGCGCTGGTGGAAGGCTGCGCGTTACGGGCCGAGGATCCACCGTTCGAGATCAACGCGGCCGAGCTGTCGATGGTCTGGAGTGGCGTGCATGACAACGACCCGGCGGAGCGCTGGCTGCGCTCGCGGATTGCCACCCACATGTCCCAATCATTGCCGGACGCCGCCTACGCGGACCCGGACGGAGCACACCGATGAACGTCGACGACGAACGCACGCTGCAGGACTGGGGACTGTTGTTCCTGCGCCTCAGTGGCGCGCTGTTTCTGCTGTGGGTCCACGGTCTGCCGAAGTGGCTGCATTACAGCGACGAGCTGACCCGTATCGAAGACCCGTTTCACCTCGGTGCGAGCCTCACCCTGATGTTGGCGATTTTCGCCGAAGTATTGTGCCCGCTGCTGATCGCAGCCGGTGTCATGGTGCGCCTCGCGTGCCTGCCCATTTTGTTCCTGCTGGCCGTTGCGCTGTGGGTTGTACACCCGCAATGGAGTCTGGAGGAAGGGCAGTTCGGCTGGCTGCTGCTGATCATCTTTACCAGCGTGTTCATCGCCGGGCCGGGTCGCCTGGCGCTGAATGCGCGTTTTACCGGAGTGTTACGCCATGTCTGAATCTCAAGCTGTCGAGTCCGCAATGGGGACTGCCTCACCTGGCTCCGATGAAATCGTGACCCTGATCGTCAAGCACCGGATCAAGGCCGGCCAGGACGCGGCCTATGAGGCCTGGTTGCGACGCATCGTGACCGTGGCCGGCAGTTGGCCGGGACATCTGGGTGTGGATGTGGTACGGGGCAAGCAGGGCGGGTTGTCGCTGTTCACCTGCGTGCTGCGTTTCTGCTCCACCGAGGCCCTGCAGTGCTGGCTCGATTCGCCCCAGCGCCGCGAGCTGGTGGAGGAGGCCGCGCCATTGTTGGCCGACGGTGACCAGACCGAGGTCGCGTCCCACAAGGAGTTCTGGTTTACCCCGCTGGCGGATGCCGCCACACCGCCGCCGCGCTGGAAGCAGGCTGTGGTGACCTTGCTGGTCATTCTGCCGCACACCTTGCTGGTGCCATTGATCTGGGGGCCGGTGCTGCAACTTAACGCATTTCTATCCAACTACGTCGTCGCCACGTTCCTGATCACTCTGACCATCGTGCTCTCGGTCTGCTACGTGTGCATGCCACTGGCGACCCGTCTGTTTGCGCCCTGGATGGAGGCGTCGACAGCGCACGAGCATTTGGAGCCGTAAGCGTTATTGCATTGTGATGACGAGCGCTCTTGTGGCGAGGGGATTTATCCCCGCTGGGCTGCGGAGCGGCCCCCAGAAGAGCGGCTGCTACGCGACCGAGCGGTCGGTGCGACGTTTCGCTAAATCCCCTCGCCACAGCAAGCGCACTCGCCACACATTTATTTTTTGATAGTTGAAGGAGAACCCTATGAACGCCGATCTGATTCTGTTCAATGGCCAGTTCCACACCGTCGACCGGGAAAACCCCCGGGCCAGCGCCGTGGCCATCAGCCAGGGCAAGTTCGTTGCCGTGGGCACCGACGCCGAGGCCATGGCCCTGCGTGGCGGTGGTACCCAGGTCATCGATCTCAAGGGCCGCACCGTCATCCCCGGACTCAATGACTCCCACCTGCACCTGATCCGCGGCGGCCTGAACTACAACCTCGAACTGCGTTGGGAAGGCGTGCCGTCCCTGGCCGATGCCCTGCGCATGCTCAAGGATCAGGCCGACCGTACGCCGACGCCGCAATGGGTACGTGTGGTGGGCGGCTGGAACGAATTCCAGTTCGCCGAAAAACGCATGCCGACCCTGGAAGAACTCAACCAGGCCGCCCCCGATACCCCGGTGTTCGTGTTGCACCTGTATGACCGCGCCTTGCTCAACCGCGCTGCGTTGCGGGTGGCCGGCTACACCCGCGACACGCCGAACCCGCCGGGCGGCGAGATCGTGCGCGACAGCAAGGGCGAACCCACCGGCATGCTGGTGGCGCGTCCCAACGCGATGATCCTCTACTCGACGCTGGCCAAGGGGCCGAAGTTGCCGCTGGAGTATCAAGTCAACTCCACTCGCCAGTTCATGCGTGAACTCAATCGCCTGGGGCTGACAAGCGCCATCGACGCAGGTGGTGGTTTCCAGAATTACCCCGACGATTACGCGGTGATCGAGCAATTGGCCCGGGAAGAACAGTTGACGGTGCGCATCGCCTACAACCTGTTCACCCAGAAGCCCAAGGAAGAACTCAGCGACTTCAAGAACTGGACCGGCAGCGTCAAGTTGCACCAGGGCGATGATTTCCTGCGGCACAACGGCGCCGGTGAAATGCTGGTGTTCTCGGCGGCGGATTTCGAAGACTTCCTCGAGCCGCGTCCGGACCTGCCGCCCGGTATGGAACAGGACCTGGAACCGGTGGTCCGGCACCTGGTGGAGCAACGCTGGCCGTTCCGCCTGCATGCCACCTACGACGAGTCCATCAGCCGCATGCTCGACGTGTTCGAGAAGGTCAACCGCGACATCCCGTTCAACGGCCTGCCATGGTTCTTCGACCACGCCGAAACCATCACCCCGAAGAACATCGAACGGGTCCGCGCACTGGGTGGCGGTATCGCTATCCAGGACCGCATGGCCTTCCAGGGCGAATACTTTGTCGACCGCTACGGCGCCAAGGCCGCCGAAGCGACGCCGCCAATCAAGCGCATGCTGGCCGAAGGCGTGCCGGTGGGTGCAGGCACCGACGCCACCCGGGTGTCGAGCTACAACCCTTGGACCTCGCTGTACTGGATGGTCAGCGGTCGTACGGTCGGTGGCCTGGCGCTGCACGAAGAGGGTCTGCCGCGCTTGACCGCACTGGAGCTGTTCACCCATGGCAGCGCCTGGTTCTCCTCGGAGCAGGGCAAGAAGGGCCAGATCAAGGTCGGTCAACTGGCGGACCTGGCGGCACTGAGCGCCGACTTCTTCAGCGTCGAAGAAGAAGCCATCAAGTGGATCGAGTCCGTGCTGACGGTGGTCGACGGCAAAGTGGTGTACGCCGCCGGCGACTTCGAAAAGCTCGGCCCTGCCAGCGTCCCGGTACTGCCGGACTGGTCACCGGTGGTCAAGGTGCCAGGTCACTGGCGCCCGACCTCGCCGTTGCAGGCCCAGGTTCACCAGTGCAGCGGTCCTTGCACGGTGCATTCCCATAGCCATGAGCGGGCGCGGCTGTCGAACGTTCCGGTCAGCGATTTCCAAGGTTTCTGGGGCGCGTTTGGCTGTTCCTGCTTCGCGTTCTGACTGACATCAACATCCCCCCCTGTGGGAGCGAGCCTGCTCGCGAAGACGTCGGCGCATCCGACACCTTCGCAACAGGCACACCGCTTCGCGAGCAGGCTCGCTCCCACAGGATTTGTAACAACCATGTATAAGGAGTCATCCCATGAGCAATGCCCCTGTCTACAACCGCCTGAACAAAGATGATGCAGTCGTCCTGCTGGTCGATCACCAGACCGGCCTGATCTCCCTGGTCCAGGACTTCTCGCCCAACGAGTTCAAGAACAACGTCCTGGCCCTGGCCGACCTGGCGAAGTTCTTCGGTCTGCCGACCATCCTGACCACCAGCTTCGAGAAAGGCCCTAACGGCCCGCTCGTGCCGGAGCTCAAGGAAATGTTCCCGGACGCGCCGTACATCCCGCGTCCAGGCCAGATCAATGCCTGGGACAACGAAGACTTCGTCAAGGCGATCAAGGCCACCGGCCGCAAGCAACTGATCATCGCTGGCGTGGTGACCGATGTCTGCGTGGCGTTCCCGACCTTGTCGGCGCTGGCCGAAGGTTTTGACGTGTTCGTCGTTACCGATGCCTCGGGTACCTTCAACGAAACCGTGCAACAGGCTTCCTGGGCGCGGATGAGCGCCGCCGGCGCACAATTGATGAACTGGTTCTCGGTGGCTTGCGAGCTGCATCGCGACTGGCGCAACGACATTGAAGGCCTGGGCAACCTGCTGTCCCAGCGCATTCCGAACTACCGCAACCTGATGAACAGCTACGCGGCGCTGACTGCCAAGTAAGCTGAGCGGTTCTAGCTGGACGACGCCCGCCTTGTGCGGGCGTTTTTGTGTCTGATGAGAACCTGTGCCGAGGGGATTTATCCCCTCGCCACAGAAAATCCCCTTGCCACCGGTTTGAATTCAACCTGAATCCCTCTATAACATCCCTCACTGTCCACCTCTGGAGTGACAATGAACCCCTTCGAAGAAATGCGCATTTTTGCCCAGGTCATGGAGTCGGGCAGCTTCACGGCGGCGGCGGACCAGTTGGGGTTGTCCAAGCAATTCGTCAGCCGCAAGCTCATGGAGCTGGAACAGCGGCTGGGGGTTCGTCTGCTCAACCGTTCGACGCGGCGGCTGGATGTCACCCCGTTGGGCCAGCGCTATTACGAGGCCGCCTTGCGCCTGCTCAGTGAAATCGAACAGGTGGAGCAGGGCATCAGCGGCCAGACCAGCGAGCCTCGTGGCACCCTTCGGCTCAGCGCACCGCTGTCTTTTGCCGTGGCACACCTGGGCTGCCTGCTGCCATTGTTCTTGCAGCGTTATCCGCAGGTCAGCGTCGAGGTGGACCTGAGTGATCGCTCGGTGGATTTGCTGGGGGAGGGTTACGACCTGGCGCTACGGATCGGTGTGCTAGAGGATTCGACCTTGATCGCCCGCCGCATCGCGACCATCGACCGGGTCTACTGCGCCAGCCCGTCGTACCTGGCGCAACGCGGCACACCCTTGCGCCCCGAAGACCTGCGCAACCATGATTGCCTGCCCTATGGTCACAGCCGTCAGGTTCAATGGCGTTTTGGAGGAGGGGGTAAACCGCTGGTGTTGGAAGTCGCCGGACGCATGCGCGCCAACAACGGTGATCTGCTCCGGGATGCGGCCATCGCCGGCATGGGCATCACCTATCTCCCCACCTTTATCCTCGGCGATGCGCTGAAGGGCGGACGGCTGATCAAGGTACTGGAAGGTTTTGAAACCGAGCCCCTGGCCCTGTCGGCGGTCTACCCGCAACATCGCCAGAGCGCACGCCCGGTGCAGGCGCTGGTGGAATTTCTACGTGAGCACATGCAATGAATGGCTGAGCTTTCAGCCGCCACCGACGGCTGAAAGCTCGCGCGATACAATCAGGCGGCCATATTGGCGCCGGACAGTTCCTTCTTGTACTGCGCCTTCATGGTTTCCATCTGTTCACCCAAGGCATCCAGCTTGGCTTTGCCCAGCACTTTCTTGGCTTGGGGGAACATCTCTTTTTCTTCTTCTTCGATGTGGTGCTCAAGCAGTTCCTTGACCACTTTCACCCGGCCGGCAAATTCCGGTTGGGAAGGATCGGTGGCCTTCAGGTCCGGCAGCACCAGCGAATCGACCGTGCGATGTTCTTCCTTGGCCTCGTAGTACATTTCGGCCTCGTCCTTGCCCCCCGCTTGCTTGAAGGCCGGATACAGGATCTCTTCTTCCAGCCGGGTATGAATGGTGACTTCCATTTCCAGCTTCGCCAACAGGTCAGTACGTTTCTTGACGCCGCGTTCGGTGGATTCGCTCAGTTGAGCCAGAATACCTTTGACGCGTTCATGGTCAGCTTTCAACAGATCGATGGCGTTCATATACAGCTCCTCGGCAATTCACGGTTACGAGCCGGCTTCAAGCGCCGACGTCGCGTTAACCAAGGACTGCATCGGCCGTGCCAGCCAGGTTGCTTTATTAAATCCTTTTAAAACAACGGATTGAGAGGGATGCCATTTTTATCATCGTGCAGGCTGCATGAAGAGGGGTCAAAGCGCCTTGCACTTTGCGCTGCCTGACCGAGAACCCCTTGTGGGAGCGAGCCTGCTCGCGATAGCGGTCGTTCAGCCAATGATGAAGTCGACTGGCCTGGCCTCATCGCGAGCAGGCTCGCTCCCACAGAGGATTTTGCAGCTCAGTCGTCGAGTAGTTGCCGCACCCGCTCGGCAATCGCCAAGCAAGATGTCAGCCCCGGCGATTCGATGCCGAACAGGTTGATCAGCCCAGGTACCTGGTGGTCAGCGGCGCTACTGAAAAGGAAGTCACGGGCGGGTTCGCCGGGGGCGGAGATTTTCGGGCGGATGCCGCTGTAGGCCGGTTGCAGGCTGTGATCGGGCAGGTCTGGCCAGTAAGTGCGAATCGCCGGGTAGAAGGTCTCGGCGCGCGCCGGATCGACCCGATAATCCTCGTGTTCGACCCACTCGATGTCAGGACCGAAACGGGCCTGGCCTGCCAGGTCCAGGGTCATGTGGATGCCCAGCCCGGCGGCTTCCGGGGCCGGGTAGACCAGATGCCGGAAGGGCGCACGTCCGGCAAGGCTGAAGTAGTTGCCCTTGCACAGATTGTCCTCGGGCACCGTTTGCGCCGGCAGGCCCTCCATGCGACGGGCGAGGGCGGGCGCCTGGAGGCCGGCGGCGTTGATCAGACGGCGACAGGACAGGCTCATCTGGGCCGTGCCACCCAATTCCAGCAGAAACTGCCCGGCGCCGATGCGAACCCCCAGCAACGGCGTGTGGAAGGCCAGGTTCGCACCGGCCGCTTCGGCATCGCCTTGCAGGGCCAGCATCAGTGCATGGGAATCGACAATGCCCGTGGAAGGCGAATACAACGCGGCGGCACACGCCAGCGCCGGCTCCAGGGCCAACGCCTGCTCCTGATCGAGCAGGCGCAGGTCGTCCACGCCGTTCGTCAAGCCGCGTTCCAGCAACGCCTGGAGCCCGGCCACCTGCGCCGGGTCCTTGGCGACGATCAGCTTGCCGAGCTGGCGAGTTGTCACGCCATGGCTTTCGCAATAGGCATATAGCTTGCGCCGACCCTCTACGCACAACTGGGCCTTGAGGCTGCCCGGTGGGTAGTAGATACCGGCATGGATGACTTCGGAGTTACGCGAACTGGTGCCCATGCCGATGGCGCCGCCGGCTTCGATCAACAGCACCTCATGGCCGGCCTGGGCCATCTCCCGGGCCACGGCCAGACCGACGACCCCCGCACCCACCACTACGCACTCGATATCGACGCTCAAGCTCATTGCTCCTTCAGGGCTTTTTGGCGATTCAGGGTAGCCCTGCTTGGGAGGCAGGTGAAGCACGATGTTCCAGTAAAGGGTAATGTTAAAAAGTTGGATTGAAGAAAACTTCACAAGACTGGCAGGGCTCAACATGGCGGACGGCTTGCGCACCTGGACCGTGATCACCACGTTGCTCGGTACACTCGATTTGGGTATCACCTTGTTGATCTGGCCTTTTGACTAAGGAATATCGGTATGCCTCGTTTCGCAGCCAACCTCAGCATGCTCTACCCGCAACACGATTTCCTCGACCGTTTCGCGGCCGCGGCGGCCGATGGTTTCGATGCCGTGGAATACCTGTTCCCTTACGAGTACAGCCCAGGGGTGCTCAAGCAGCGGCTGGATGCCAACGGGCTCGTCCAGGTGCTGTTCAACGCACCGCCTGGGGATTGGGCGGCGGGGGAGCGGGGGCTGGCGACGCTGCCGGGGCGCGAACAGGAGTTTCGCCAAGGTTTCGAACGTGCCTTGGAATATGCCGCAGTGCTCGGCAACTCGAACATTCACGTGATGGCCGGGCTGCTCCCGTCCGAAGCCGAGCGTGCCCGGCACCACGCCGTGTACCTGGAAAACCTCGCCTACGCCACGACCCAGGCGGCGAAGGCTGGGATCACGGTGTTGCTGGAGCCGATCAACACCCGGGACATGCCGGGCTTTTTCCTCAATCGCCAGGATCAGGCCCATGCCATTTGTCGGGAGGTGGGGGCAGACAATCTCAAGGTCCAGTTCGATTGCTACCACTGCCAGATCGTCGAGGGCGACCTGGCGAGCAAACTCCGGCGCGACTTTGGTGGTATCGGGCATATCCAGATCGCCGGCGTGCCGGATCGGCATGAGCCGGACATGGGGGAGGTTTATTATCCGTTCCTGTTCGGATTGCTGGACGAGCTGGGCTATGACGGCTGGGTCGGCTGCGAATACCGTCCCCGTGGCGATACCTCGGCCGGCCTGCAATGGCTGCGGGACTGGAAAGCGCTCTAGGAACTGTGGGAGCGGGCTTGCTCGCGAAAGCGGTGGACCAGCTTGCATCGATGCTATTTGTGCCGCCGTCATCGCGGGCCAGCCCTGCTCCCACAGAGATTTCGGCTGTTCGCAACATTCGCGTTCGCCATCAATACCCCGGTGGGAGCGAGCCTGCTCGCGATAGCGATGGACCGGCTTGCGACGAGGTCAGGCAGGCTGTCCATCCGACAGCAGCAACTCGACGCACTGCTTGCGAATACCGTCGGTCGCCGCCGGTGCCAGCCCGCCGACGCAAGAGTGGTTGGAGTGATCCAACTGCCCGCCGGTATGAATCACCGTCACCTGCGGCGCTTCCATCAGCGCCTGGACCACGCCGAAATCGTTGGTCACCACCGTCATTCCCGACAACGCCTTGATGTAGGGCACGATCTCCAGTGTGCTGGTGCCCGCATCCAGGTACACCGTCATGTCATCCTTCAACAGCCTGGCCGCCAGTTTGGCCATGGCCTGCTTCTGCGGCAGTTCCACCACGGCCTTGGATTGGTGGCTCGGCTCGCTGTGCAGCTGGCTGGCGATACGCACCCCACCCGTCACCGAATAAGCCCGGCCTTCCTGTTCCAGCAGGGCAATGTCGCGACACACGGTCATGTGCGAGCAATCGAAGGTCCAAGTCATCCAACGCGCGATTGGCCAGCAGCGAGCCCAGTTCGATCAGTTGCTGAATGCCAAGTGCCACATGTCGTCTCGAACCTTCGAGTTCAAACGCCAGGTCACTGACCATTGCATTGGCCGAGGCGAGGGTTTCGCTGAGCGTGGTCAACACCGATTCCGTGTTGATACCCGGAACCACTGAAAAGACCTGGCCGTCCTGGGTGTCGGGTTTACTTGGGGTAGATGGGGATAAATGTACACTCAGCGCCCGATCGGCGGCTTCGCGAAGCTTTTTTGTATCGAGAGAGGTGTAGGCGGAAAGGTTTTCAGCCTTTGGGGGATTGGGGTTACCTTGACCATGGTGAAGCTCCTGACTTGGAAGTGGCGCTCATTCCCCTCGTGACCAAACGAGGGTGGTGGGCGGTACGCAGGTTGGTCAACCGGGAAGTCAGGCACCCGGCGCACTCGAAAGTGCCCCGCGCACAGCCCACCGCAAAGCATACCGACAAAAGTGCCGCCATGCTGAGGTTGGCGCGTATGCGCCTGACATTGGACAGGTGACCAAACCTGGTCGCTGAATTTGCAGCGACCCGCAAAGCCTATCTTCGTGCCTTCCGAACCGGCAACCGCCGCGACTCGTCAGAAAATTCCTGTTCAGCAAATTTTTTGTAGGAACACTATGTCCCTGTGGCGAGGGGATTTAGCGAAACGTCGCACCGCCCCGCTGGGGCGCGAAGCGGCCCCCCTACTGCAATCGGTGGGTCAGATCAGTTGAGTGGTCAGCATTGGGGCTGCCATGCAGCCCGGCGGGGCGGTGCGACGTTTCGCCAAATCCCTTGCCACAGGGGGCCGTTTGCACCCAGGGAAACACAGCCATAAAAAAACCCGCATCTCGCGATACGGGTTTTTCACAGCGACGGGGCTCAGGCAATCAGCCTGTCAGGCCCGCCTGCTGGACCAGGGTCAGCAACGGCTGCGGGTACACGCCGAGGAAGAACGCCAGGATGGCGATGGCCAGCAGCATCACGCCGCCAGCTTTCTGCTCCCAGTGCAACTCTGCGTCGTGGCGACGCAGGTTGGGTTCCATCAGGTACAGGGTGACCATGACGCGCAGGTAGTAGAACACGCCGATGGCGCTGCCCAGCACCAGGGAGCCGACCAGCCACCATTGATGAGCCTCGACGCCGGTCGCGACGATATAGAACTTGCCGATGAAGCCGGCGGTCAGCGGGATGCCGGCCAGGGACAGCATCATCACGGTCAGCACGGCGGTCAGGTACGGACGGCGCCAGAACAGGCCGCGGTATTCGTACAGGGCGTCGGCGTCGCGGCCGTTGTACGGCGAGGACATCAGGGTGATCACGCCGAAGGCGCCGAGGCTGGTGATCACGTAGGTGACCAGGTACACGCCGATGGCTTCCACCGCCAGGCCTTTGCTGGCGATCAGGGCGATCAGCAGGTAACCGAAGTGGGCGATGGATGAGTAACCCAGCAGACGCTTGAGGTTGCTCTGGGTCAGCGCCAGCAGGTTACCGAACAGGATCGACACGATGGCGATGATGGTCAGCACGTTGCTCAGCACGCCACTGCTGGCCACTGGCGAGATCTGGAACAGACGCACCATCACCGCGAACACCGCCACTTTCGAAGCGGTGGCCAGGAACGCTGCCACCGGCGCCGGGGCGCCTTCGTAGACGTCCGGGGTCCACAGGTGGAACGGCACCAGCGACAGCTTGAACGCCAGGCCGATCAGCATCATGCCCAGGCCCAGTTGCGCGATCGGGCTAGGCAGGCCGGTGGCCGCCAGGGCCTGGCCGATACCGACGAAGCTCAGGGTACCGGCTTCCGCGTAGAGCAGCGCCATGCCGAACAACAGGAACGCTGAACCGGCTGCCGACAGCACCATGTACTTGATGCCGGCTTCCAGGGAGCGCTTGTTGAAGAAGGCGTAGGCCACCAGGCCGTAGACCGGCACCGACAGCAGTTCCAGGCCGATGAACAGGCTGGCCAGGTGCTGCGCGCTGACCAGGACCAGGCCACCGGCGGCGGCCATCAGGATCAGCAGGTACAGTTCTTCACGGTTGCCCGGGTAACCCGAACCGCCATCGCCCAGGTAGGCGTGGGCGAGGGTGACGCAGGCCAGGGTGGCGACCAGGATCAACGCCATGTACAGGCAGGCGAAGCTGTCGATCTGCAGCAACGGCGTGACCGCCAGTGGCGCGACTTTCAGGGCCGGCAGGATCGACAGCAAGGCCAGGTTCAGCCCCGCCACCGACAGCAGGAAGGTCTGTGAGTGATTGCGCCGCCAGGCGATCGCCAGCATCACCACGATGATCGTGGCGCTGGTGATCAGCAGCGGTGCAAGCGCGATAAAGTGTTGAATCGTGAATTCCATAGCGCTCTTACCGGGCCGAAGCGAGTTGAGAGAAGGCGGTGCCGAGCCACTGCTGCACGCCATGCATGGTGGCGGCAGACGTGTCGAGGAACGGCTGCGGGTAGACGCCGAGGTAGACCAGCAGCATCGCCAGGCCCAGCACCATGATCAGTTCGCGACCGTCCATGCCGCGCAGCACTTCGTCCGACTTCGACGGGCCGAAGTAGGCGCGGTGGATCATGATCAGCGAATAGACCGAACCGAACACCAGGCCGGAGGTGGCGATGGCGATGATCCACGGCGCGCTGACGAAGGTACCGATCAGGATCAGGAACTCGCCGACGAAGTTGCCGGTTCCCGGCAGGCCCAGGGAGGCGGCCGCGAAGAACAGGCTGATGGCCGGCAGGTAGGCGATGCGCGACCACAGGCCACCCATCTCACGCATGTCCCGGGTGTGCAGGCGCTCATACAACTGGCCGCTGAGGATAAACAGCGCTGCCGCCGACAGGCCGTGGGCGAGCATCTGGATCACCGCGCCTTGCAGGGCGAGCTGGCTGCCGGAGTAGATCCCGATCAGCACGAAGCCCATGTGCGAGACGCTGGAGAAGGCGATCAGGCGCTTGATGTCGGTCTGGGCGAACGCCAGGAACGCACCGTAGAAGATCCCGATCAGGCCCAGGGTCATCGCAATCGGCGCGAACTCGGCCGAGGCGTTGGGGAATAGCGGCAGGGCGAAACGCAGCAGGCCGTAGGCCGCTGTCTTCAGCAGGATACCGGCCAGGTCCACGGAACCTGCGGTCGGCGCCTGGGCGTGGGCATCCGGCAGCCAGGAGTGGAACGGCACCACCGGCAGCTTCACCGCGAAAGCGATGAAGAAGCCCAGCATCAGCACGTACTCGGTGCTGCGCGACATCTGCACTTTCAACAGGTCGGCGTAGTTGAAGGTAATCACGCCGGTGTTGTTGAAGTTGACCAGAACCAGGCCAAGGATCGCCACCAACATGATCAGGCCGGACGCCTGGGTGAAGATGAAGAACTTGGTCGCCGCGTAGATCCGGGTCTTCTTGCCGTCCGAAGAGCTGTGACCCCAGAGCGCGATGAGGAAGTACATCGGCACCAGCATCATTTCCCAGAAGAAGAAGAACATGAACAGGTCCAGCGCCAGGAACACGCCGACGACACCGCCCAGGATCCACATCAGGTTCAGGTGGAAGAAGCCGACATGACGCTGGATCTCTTTCCAGGAGCAGAGTACCGAGAGGATACCCAGCAGGCCGGTCAGCAGGATCATCAGCAGCGACAGGCCGTCGAGGGCCAGGTGCACGCTGATGCCGAAGCGTTCGATCCAGAGGTGCTTGAATTCAAGCGCCCAGGTCGGGTTGGCACCAGGGGCCGGGGCGAATGAATAGTCACCGGTCGCCCACAGCCAGAGGCCGAGCGCGAGTTCCAGGGACATGGTCAGCAGCGCAATCCAGCGCGGGAGCGTGGAGCTGGAGCGCTCCGCGATCCAGCACAGCAGGCCGCCGATGAAGGGGATCAGGATTAGCCAGGGCAGAATCATGACGGGCTCGTTTCCTTTCGCAAGTTCGCAAGGTTCATATCAGACCGCTACCAGCACGATGGCGCCGATAACCAGCACGGCGCCAGCCGCCATGGAAGCCGCATACCAACGCAGTTGACCGGTCTCGGTACGGCTCAGGGCAGTGTGGCCGCCCTTGGCCATGCGCGGGATCAGGCCAATGGTCTGGTCGAGCGGGTCTTTGCGCAGAATGTGGCTGATCGCAAGGTATGGCTTGACGAACAGTTTGTCGTAGATCCAGTCGAAGCCCCAGGCAGCGAACCACCAGGCCGAAAGGACACGGCCGAGGCCGCTGTTGGCGATGGCCGTGACGAAGCGACGCTTGCCCAGGAACAGCAGGGCGGACAGCAGGATACCCGCCAGGGCGATGGCGCCGGAGGCGATTTCCAGGCTGTGCTTGGCTTCGCCGCCGGCATGGCCGACGCTTTCCGGCAGCACACCGTGCAGCGGCGGGGTGATCATGGCGCCGACGAAGGTCGACAGCACGATCAGCACCGACAGCGGCAGCCAATGGGCAATCCCGTGGCCGGCGTGGGCTTCGGTCTTGGCTTCACCATGGAACGCGATGAAAATCAGGCGGAAGGTGTACAGCGAGGTCATGAACGCACCCACCAGGCCGGCATAGAGCAGGCCCTGGTTACCGCTGGCGAACGCTTCCCAGAGGATCTCGTCCTTGGAGTAGAAACCGGCGGTCACCAGTGGCAGGGCCGCCAGGGCCGCGCCGCCGACGATGAAGCTTGAGTAGGCCAACGGCAGTTTCTTCCACAGGCCGCCCATCTTGAAGATGTTCTGCTCGTGGTGGCAGGCAACGATCACCGCACCGGAAGCAAGGAACAGCAGGGCCTTGAAGAAGGCGTGGGTCATCAGGTGGAAGATCGCGCCTTCCCAGGCACCGACGCCCAGGGCCAGGAACATGTAGCCGATCTGGCTCATGGTCGAGTAGGCGAGGATCCGCTTGATGTCGGTCTGTACCAGGGCGGCAAAGCCGGCCAGTACCAGGGTCACGCCACCGACGATGCCCACCAGGTGGAGGATGTCCGGCGCCAGAGCGAACAGGCCATGGGTACGGGCGATCAGGTAGACGCCCGCGGTCACCATGGTGGCAGCGTGGATCAGAGCCGATACCGGGGTAGGGCCGGCCATCGCGTCCGCCAACCAGGTCTGCAGCGGCAGTTGCGCGGATTTACCGACGGCGCCGCCCAGCAGCATCAGGGTCGCCAGGACGATCCAGAAGTCGCCGACCTTGAAGTGCTCGGGTGCCTTGACCAGCAGTTCCTGGATGTTCAGCGTGCCCAGTTGCTGGAACAGGATGAACAGGCCGATGGCCATGAACACGTCGCCGATGCGGGTGACGATGAACGCCTTGAGTGCCGCGTTGCCGTTGTTGCGGTTGCTGTAGTAGAAACCGATCAACAGGTACGAGCACAGGCCCACGCCTTCCCAGCCGAAGTACAGGAACAACAGGTTATCGCCGAGCACCAGGAACAGCATGCTGGCGATGAACAGGTTGGTGTAGGCGAAGAAACGCGAGTAACCGGCTTCACCACGCATGTACCAGGACGCGAACAGGTGGATCAGGAAACCCACGCCGACCACGACGCCCAGCATGGTGATCGACAGGCCGTCGATGTACAGGGCGAAGTTCGGCGTGAAGCCTTCCACCGCCATCCATTGCCACAGCACCAGGGTGTAGTGACCACCTTCGGGCGGTGCGACGTTGAATTGCCAGATCACGTAGGCGGCGACGATCGCCGACAGGCCGATGGAGCCGACACCGATCAGGGCCGAAAGATTTTCCGAGAGACGTCCACGGGAGAACGCCAGCAGCAGGAAGCCGATCAGGGGAAATACGAAAGTCAGAAAGATCATGTTCATCCGTGCATCTCACTGGCAGCGTCGATATCGAGCGTGTGGAAGCGGCGATACAGCTGCAACAGGATCGCCAGGCCGATACTGGCCTCGGCGGCTGCCAGGCTGATCACCAGGATGAACATGATCTGTCCATCGGGCTGCGCCCAGCGAGCGCCCGCGACGATGAAGGCCAGGGCGGCGGCATTCATCATGACCTCCAGGCTCATCAGCACGAACAGAATGTTGCGGCGGACCATCAGGCCGACCAGACCGAGACAGAACAGGATGCCGGCAACCGCCAGACCGTGTTCGAGAGGGATAGCAGGCATGTGATTACTCCTTCGCCTCGTTACGGCCCAAATGGAACGCCGTGACGGCTGCGGCAAGCAGCAGCATCGAGGCGAGTTCGACCACCAGCAGGTACGGACCGAACAGGCTGATGCCCACGGTCTTGGCGCCTACGGTGGTATGACCGATGGCCTGGCCGCTCTGGTGAGCGAACAGCACATACAGCAGTTCACCCAGCAACAGGGCGGCGAGAATCACCGGCCCCGCCCAGATGCCGGGCTTGAGCCAGTTGCGCTCCTGCTGGACCGAGGCCGGGCCGAGGTTCAGCATCATCACCACGAACACGAACAGCACCATGATGGCGCCGGCGTAGGCGATCACTTCCAGGGCGCCGGCGAACGGCGCGCCGAGAGCGAAGAAGGTCATGGCCACGGCGATGAGCGAAATGATCAGGTAGAGCAGGGCATGTATGGGGTTGGTGTTGGTGACCACACGAAGCGTGGACACCACCGCGATACCCGATGCGAAATAGAAAGCGAATTCCATCTTTCTTCCTTAAGGCAGCAAGCTCTTCACGTTGATCGGTTCGGCTTCGTTCTGCGCGGCGCCTTTCGGCTTACCGGCAATGGCCATACCTGCAACACGATAGAAGTTGTAATCAGGGTTTTTACCGGGACCGGAAATCAGCAGATCTTCTTTCTCGTACACCAGGTCCTGACGTTTGAAATCCGCCATTTCGAAATCCGGCGTGAGCTGGATCGCGGTGGTCGGGCATGCTTCCTCGCAGAGGCCGCAGAAAATGCAGCGCGAGAAGTTGATGCGGAAGAAGTCCGGGTACCAGCGACCGTCTTCGGTTTCAGCTTTCTGCAGCGAGATGCAACCCACCGGGCAGGCCACGGCGCACAGGTTGCACGCCACGCAGCGCTCCTCGCCGTCGGGGTCGCGGGTCAGGACGATGCGGCCGCGGTAACGCGGTGCCAGGTAGACCGGCTCTTCCGGGTATTGCAGGGTGTCGCGCTTGCGAAAGCCATGGCCGAAGATCATGACCAGGCTTCGCAGTTGGGTACCGGTACCCTTAACGATGTCGCCAATATATTTGAACATGGGTCAAATCCTCACTGAACCGCGGCCGCAGGCGTGTTCATCAACACGATCGCAGCGGTCACCAGCAAATTGATCAGGGTCAGTGGCAGGCAGAATTTCCAGCTGAAGTCCATCACCTGGTCGTAGCGCGGGCGCGGGATGGCGGCGCGCAGCAGGACGAACAGCATGATGAAGAACGCGGTCTTCAGGGCGAACCACACGAAGGACAGTTGCGGCAGGATGTCGAACGGACCGTGCCAGCCGCCGAAGAACAGCGTCACCAGCAGTGCCGAGATCAGGACGATACCGATGTACTCGCCCACGAAGAACATGCCCCATTTCATGCCGGCGTATTCAATGTGGTAACCGTCGGCCAGTTCCTGTTCCGCTTCCGGCTGGTCGAACGGGTGACGGTGGGTCACGGCTACGCCAGCGATGAAGAAGGTACAGAAGCCGAAGAACTGCGGAATGATGAACCACAGGTTCTGGGCCTGGTACTCGACGATGTCGCGCATGTTGAACGAGCCGACCTGGACCACCACGCCCATCAGCGCCAGGCCCATGAACACCTCGTAGGACACAGTCTGGGCCGACGCCCGCAGGCTGCCCAGCAGGGCGTACTTGTTGTTGCTCGACCAGCCGGCGAACAGCACCGCGTACACCGACAGGCCGGCCATGGCGAAGAAGAACAGCAGGCCGATGTTCAGGTCCGCCACGCCCCAGGTCGGGGTGATCGGGATGATCGCAAAGGCGATCAGCAAGGCGCTCATGGCCACCACCGGCGCCAGGGTGAAAATCACCTTGTCGACAAAGGGTGGCGTCCAGTCTTCCTTGAAGAACATCTTGATCATGTCGGCGGCGATCTGGAACATGCCGAACGGGCCGACGCGGTTCGGACCGTAGCGGTCCTGCCACCAGCCCAGCAGGCGACGTTCGACAAAGCTCAGCAATGCGCCTGTGACCACCACGGCCAGCAGGATCACGATGGCCTTGAGGACCGTCAGGATCACATCGATCACTTCAGGGGTGAACCAGCTCATTGCGCTGCCTCCTGCAGACCGTCGACGGTTTTACCGAACACCGCCGGCGGGATTCCCGCCAGGCCGGCCGGCAGGGCCACCAGGCCGACGCCCAGTTCTTCATTGATGCGCAGCGGCAGACGCAGGGTCTGGCCGGCCACGTTCAGGCTCAGCAGGGCGCCGTCGTTGACACCCAGACGATCGGCTTCGGACTTGGCCAGCGCCACGTAGGCGGCCGGGATGCGTTCCTGTACCGGAGCGGCCTTGGAAGAGTTCTCTTCGCTGCCGAACAGGTGATGGAACGGCACGACCTGCCAGGTGCCCGGTGCCGGGTTGAAGGCGCGCGGCACGTTGGCGAACCAGCTCAGGCCGTCGCCATGGCTTTCGATCAGGCGGGTGCCCGGATCACCGGCACGCAGGTGACCACCGACTTCGTCCTGGAACTTGTTCCAGGCCTGCGGCGAGTTCCAGCCCGGAGACCAGGCGAACGGCACTTGCGAGCGCGGTTCGGCGGAGCCCGAGTAACCTTCCATGGAGAAGGCGAACGCGGTGTCCTGGTCCTGCGGGGTGCGCGGTTCATGAACGCTGATGTTGGCGCGCATGGCGGTGCGGCCGGAGTAACGCAGCGGTTCACGGGCCAGTTTCAGGCCCTTGATGCGGAACGCGGCGGACGGCGCGGCGTCGACGATGCCGGCCAGTTGCTCGGTGCTGGAGGCACAGGCAGCGGTGACGTGGTCGAGTTGCGTCCAGTCGATCGGCTGGTTCAGCAGGGTGGCGCGCAGGGCGTGCAGCCAGCGCCAGCCTTCGTGGACCAGGATGCTGGCGTCCAGGTATTGCGGGTCGAAGACCTGGAAGAAGCGTTGGGCGCGGCCTTCCTGGCTGACCAGCGTACCGTCGCCTTCGGCGAAGCTCGCCGCCGGCAGCACCAGGTGGGCGCGGTCGGTGGTGGCGGTCTTCTGGTGGTCGGCGACGATCACCACTTTTGCGGCGTTCAGCGCGGCGTCCACACGGGCTTTGTCGGTGCGGGTGTACAGATCGTTTTCCAGCACCACGATGGCGTCGGCGTTGCCATCGATCACCTTTTGCAGCGCGGCATCGACCGATTCGCCACCGAGCATGGCCAGGCCGAGGCTGTTGGCTTCCGGCACGACCAGGCTGATGGAACCGTTCTTCTCGCGCAGCTTCAGGGCCTTGGCGATGTTGGCGGCGGCCTCGATCAGGGCCTTAGAGCCCAGGGAGGTACCGGCGATCACCAGCGGACGCTTGGCGGCCAGCAGGGCATCGGCGATGCGCTGGACCAGGGCGGTCGCTTCGCTGTCCAGGCCTTCGACGGCCGGGGCGCTGGCGTCCAGGGCGTGGGCGACGGCAAAGCCGATGCGCGCCAGGTCGTCAGGAGCGGCGTGGACGCATTCCTCGGCGACGTCGTCGAGCTTGGTTTCAGCCAGGCTGGCGATGAACAGCGGGTTCAGCTCGTGCTGACCGATGTTCTTCACGGCAGCGTCGAGCCACGGCTGGACGCGCATGGCGTCGGCCATGTCCTCGGCCTTGCCCTTGACCGACTGGCGCAGGGCCAGGGCCATGCGTGCGGCGGTCTGGGTCAGGTCTTCGCCGAGGACGAACACGGCGTCGTGGTCTTCGATGTCGCGCATCGTCGGCACGGGCAGCGGGCTGTCCTTGAGCACTTGCAGCACCAGGCGGATGCGCTCCAGTTCAGCGGCTTCGATGCCGCTGTAGAAGTGCTCGGCGCCGACCAGTTCACGCAGTGCGTAGTTGCTTTCCAGGCTGGCCCGTGGCGAACCGATGCCGACGATGTTGCGGCCGCGCAGCAGTTCGGCGGCCTTGTCCAGGGCAGCGTCCAGGCTCAGCTTGGTACCGTCGGCCAGCAGCGGCTGGCGTGGACGATCCGTGCGGTTGACGTAGCCGTAGCCGAAGCGGCCGCGGTCGCACAGGAAATACTGGTTCACCGAACCGTTGTAGCGGTTCTCGATGCGACGCAGTTCGCCGTAGCGCTCGCCCGGACTGATGTTGCAACCGCTGGAGCAGCCGTGGCAGATGCTTGGCGAGAACTGCATGTCCCACTTGCGGTTGTAGCGCTCGGAGTGGGTCTTGTCGGTGAACACACCCGTCGGGCAGACCTCGGTGAGGTTGCCGGAGAACTCGCTTTCCAGGGTGCCGTCTTCAACGCGACCGAAGTACACGTTGTCGTGGGCGCCGAACACGCCAAGGTCGGTGCCGCCGGCGTAGTCCTTGTAATAGCGCACGCAGCGGTAGCAGGCGATGCAGCGGTTCATCTCGTGGGAGATGAACGGGCCCAGTTGCTGGTTCTGGTGGGTGCGCTTCTTGAAGCGATAACGGCGCTCGTTGTGGCCGGTCATCACGGTCATGTCTTGCAGGTGGCAGTGACCGCCTTCCTCGCAGACCGGGCAGTCGTGCGGGTGGTTGGTCATCAGCCATTCGACGACACTGGCGCGGAACGCCTTGGATTCTTCATCGTCGATGGAGATCCAGGTGTTGTCGGTGGCGGGGGTCATGCAGGACATGACGATCCGACCACGGGTGTCGTTTTCGTCGGTGTACTGCTTGACCGCGCACTGCCGGCAGGCCCCGACGCTACCAAGCGCGGGATGCCAGCAGAAATAAGGGATGTCGAGGCCTAGCGACAGACATGCCTGTAACAGGTTGTCTGCCCCGTCGACTTCGAGCGCTTTGCCGTCTACGTGGATAGTGGCCATGGTTCAAAGTTCTTCGTTGGCCCGGTGTCAGCGGGCGTGGCTAATGGAATCTTGTCGTTCGTCCGAATCCAAACAGCCTGCAAAGGCGTCATCGGACGAAAGGCGAAGGGCACGGACCCTTCGCCTTCTTAAGCGTGTTACGCGCCGACCATGGTCGGCGTGACCACCTGATTGAGGTCGCCTGCGCGGGTAGGCGCGATGCCGGCCTCGAATTCAGAGCGGAAGTATTTGATCGCGCTGCCCAACGGCTCCACGGCACCCGGTGCGTGAGCACAGAAGGTCTTGCCTGGGCCGAGGAAACCCACCAGACCCAGCAGGGTCTCGATGTCGCCGGGCTGACCTTCGCCGTTCTCGATGGCCATCAGCAGCTTGACGCTCCAGGGCAGGCCATCGCGGCAAGGGGTGCAGAAGCCGCAGGATTCACGGGAGAAAAACTGCTCCATGTTGCGCAGCAGCGACACCATGTTGACGCTGTCGTCCACCGCCATGGCCAGGCCGGTACCCATCCGGGTGCCCACCTTGGCGATGCCGCCGGCGTACATCTGTGCGTCCAGGTGCTCCGGCAACAGGAAACCGGTACCGGCACCACCGGGCTGCCAGCACTTGAGCTTGTAGCCGTCGCGCATGCCGCCGGCGTAGTCCTCGAACAGCTCGCGGCCGGTGACGCCGAAAGGCAGTTCCCACAGGCCGGGATTCTTGACCTTGCCGGAGAAGCCCATGAGCTTGGTGCCCATGTCTTCGCTGCCGTCGCGGGCCAGGGATTTGTACCAGTCCACGCCGTCGGCGATGATCGCCGGCACGTTGCACAGGGTCTCGACGTTGTTCACGCAGGTCGGCTTGCCCCACACGCCCACGGCGGCAGGGAAGGGCGGCTTGGAGCGCGGGTTGGCACGACGGCCTTCCAGGGAGTTGATCAGTGCGGTTTCTTCACCGCAGATGTAACGCCCGGCGCCGGTATGGACGAACAGCTCGAAATCGAAGCCGCTGCCCAGGATGTTCTTGCCCAGGAGGCCTGCGGCCTTGGCTTCTTCCACGGCACGGTTCAGGTGCTTGGCGGCGGTGGTGTATTCGCCGCGCAGGAAGATGTAGCCACGGTAGGTTTTCAGCGCACGGGCGCTGATCAGCATGCCCTCGATCAGCAGATGGGGCAGTTGCTCCATCAGCATGCGGTCCTTCCAGGTGTTGGGTTCCATTTCATCCGCGTTGCAGAGCAGGTAGCGGATGTCGATGGATTCGTCCTTGGGCATCAGGCCCCACTTCACGCCGGTGGGGAAGCCCGCACCGCCGCGACCCTTGAGGCCGGAGTCCTTCACGGTCTGGACGATGTCGTCCTGGGCCATGTCGGCGAACGCCTTGCGCGCGGCGGCGTAGCCGTTCTTGGCCTGGTACTCGTCCAGCCACACGGCTTCGCCGTCGTCACGCAGGCGCCAGGTCAGGGGATGGGTTTCGGCCGAGCGCTTGATGCGGTTGGCGGGCCCGAAGGAAGTCAGGGTCATACGTAGCCCTCCAGCAATTTGGCAACGCCGGCGGGTGCAACGTCACCGAAGGTGTCGTCGTCGATCATCAGCGCCGGAGCCTTGTCGCAGTTGCCCAGGCAGCACACCGGCAGCAGCGTGAAACGGCCGTCGGCGGTGGTCTGGCCGAGGCCGATGCCCAGCTTGCTCTGGATTTCGCTGACCACGGATTCGTGGCCACCGATGTAGCAGACCATGCTGTCGCAGACGCGAATGATGTGGCGGCCTACGGGTTGGCGGAAGATCTGGCTGTAGAAGGTGGCGACGCCTTCGACGTCGCTCGCCGGGATGCCGAGGATCTCGCCGATGGCGTAGAGCGCGCCGTCAGGCACCCAGCCACGTTCCTTCTGGACGATCTTCAGGGCTTCGATCGACGCCGCGCGCGGGTCTTCGTAGTGATGCAGCTCGTGCTCGATGGCCGAGCGCTCGGTTTCGCTCAGGGCGAAACGGTCTGTCTGGATAAGCGTGCTGTTCATGCTTAGCGGTCCACGTCGGCCATAACGAAATCGATACTACCCAGGTACGCGATCAAGTCCGCGACCATGCTGCCTTTGATCACCGAAGGGATCTGCTGCAGGTGCGGGTAGCTTGGGGTGCGGATCCGGGTACGGTAGCTCATGGTGCCGCCGTCGCTCGTCAGGTAATAACTGTTGATGCCCTTGGTCGCTTCGATCATCTGGAAGGACTCGTTGGCCGGCATGACCGGGCCCCACGAAACCTGCAGGAAGTGCGTGATCAGGGTCTCGATGTGCTGCAGCGTGCGCTCCTTGGGCGGCGGCGTGGTCAGCGGGTGATCCGCCTTGTACGGGCCTTCCGGCATGTTGCGCATGCATTGCTCGATGATCTTGACGCTCTGGCGCATCTCCTCGACGCGAACCATGCAGCGGTCATAGGCATCGCCGTTGGCCGCCAGCGGTACTTCGAACTCGAAGTTCTCGTAGCCGGAGTAGGGGCGTGCCTTGCGCAGGTCGAAGTCGCAACCGGTGGAACGCAGGCCTGCACCGGTGACGCCCCATTCCAGGGCTTCCTTGGTGTTGTAGGCCGCGACGCCGATGGTGCGACCCTTGAGGATGCTGTTCTGCAGGGCAGCCTTGGTGTATTCGTCCAGGCGCTTGGGCATCCACTCGACGAAGTCCTTGACCAGCTTTTCCCAGCCACGTGGCAGATCGTGGGCAACGCCACCGATGCGGTACCAGGCCGGGTGCAGGCGGAAGCCGGTGATGGCTTCGATCACCGTGTACGCCTTCTGGCGGTCGGTGAAGGTGAAGAACACCGGCGTCATGGCGCCGACGTCCTGGATGTAGGTGCCCAGGAACAGCAGGTGGCTGGTGATACGGAAGAACTCGGCCATCATGATGCGGATGACGTCGACCCGGTCCGGAACCTTGATCCCGGCCAGTTTCTCGACCGAAAGCACATACGGCAGGTTGTTCATCACGCCGCCGAGGTAGTCGATCCGGTCGGTGTACGGAATGTAGCTGTGCCAGGACTGGCGCTCGGCCATTTTCTCGGCGCCACGGTGGTGGTAGCCGACGTCCGGGACGCAGTCGACGATCTCTTCGCCGTCCAGTTGCAGGATGATGCGGAACGCACCGTGGGCCGAAGGGTGGTTCGGGCCCAGGTTGAGGAACATGTAGTCCTCGTTGGCGCCCGAACGCTTCATGCCCCAGTCTTCAGGCTTGAAGCGCGCGGCCTCTTCCTCGAGCTGTTGCTTGGCCAGGGACAGGCTGAACGGGTCGAACTCGGTGGCACGGGCCGGGTAGTCCTTGCGCAGCGGGTGACCTTCCCAGGTCGGCGGCATCATGATGCGCGTCAGGTGCGGGTGGCCGGGGAAATCGATCCCGTACATGTCCCACACTTCACGTTCGTACCAGTTGGCGTTCGGCCAGATGCCGGTCACGGTCGGCACGCTGAGGTCGCTCTCGGACAAGGCGACCTTGATCATTACGTCACTATTACGCTCGATCGACATCAGGTGATAGAACACGGTGAAGTCGACGCCGTCGGGCAGGCCCTGGCGCTTGGTGCGCAGGCGCTCGTCCACGCCGTGCAGGTCATAGAGCATGACGTACGGCTTGGGCAGGTTGCGCAGGAAGGTCAGGACTTCGACGAGTCTGGCGCGGGCAACCCAAAGCACCGGCATGCCGGTGCGGGTCGGCTGGGCGGTGAACGCCTCGGGGCCAAAACGGTTGTTCAGTTCGACGACCACATCCTGGTCGTCTGCCTTGTAGGGCGGGATGTACAGAGCACTGCCTGTAGTCATGGTTATTTATCGCTTTCGGTCAACGTAAAGAATGAAGCCAGGTTCGTGTTTCTTGTTCAGGAACAGAGCTGGATCAGACTTCGTCGGGGCTGCGCAGGTTGGTGACTGCGATACGCTGTTCGCGGCGCTGTTCCTTTTGCGACGGCATCTCGGCGCGATAGACGCCTTGATCGCCAACGACCCAGGACAGTGGGCGACGCTCCTGGCCAATCGATTCCTGCAACAGCATCAGGCCTTGCAGGAAAGCTTCGGGGCGGGGCGGGCAGCCAGGCACGTAGACGTCCACGGGCAGGAACTTGTCCACCCCTTGAACGACGGAATAGATGTCGTACATGCCACCGGAGTTGGCGCACGAACCCATGGAGATGACCCACTTCGGTTCGAGCATTTGCTCATAGAGACGCTGGATGATCGGCGCCATCTTGATGAAGCAGGTACCGGCGATAACCATGAAATCCGCCTGGCGCGGCGATGCCCGGATCACCTCGGCGCCAAAGCGCGCGATGTCGTGGGGCGCCGTGAAGGCGGTGGTCATTTCCACGTAGCAGCACGAAAGGCCGAAGTTGTACGGCCACAGGGAGTTCTTGCGACCCCAGTTGACCGTGCTGTTCAGCACGTCTTCGAGCTTGCCCATGAAGATGTTTTTGTGGACTTGATCTTCTAACGGATCGGAAACGGTTTCCCGTTCGCCAATCGGATACTGCTCGTTAGGAGCATCGGGGTCGATCCTGGTGAGATTGTATTGCATTGCCAAAGCCTCATTGTTTCAGCTTCGCTTGCCGCTTGCGCCGAGCTTCCGGAGCCCAATCAAGTGCCCCCACCCGGAAAAGGTAGACAAGACCTGCCAACAGAATTGCTATGAAAACGAGAGCTTCGACAAATCCGGTCCAGCCGCTTTCGCGGACGGACACAGACCAGGCAAAGAGAAAGAGGGCTTCGATATCGAAGATCACGAAAAGCATCGCGACCAGATAGAATTTGGCTGAGAGCCGCAAGCGGGCGCCGCCGGTAGGCAGCATGCCGGACTCGAACGGTTCGTTTTTGCTGCGGCCCCAGGCTTTTGACCCGAGCAGGCTCGACAGCCCGAGCATGAAGGCACACAGGCCGACGACACCCAGAAGGAAAATGGCAAAGCCCCAGTTGTGGGCCATGAGTCCTGTCGCTTCGGGCATGCTGGAAATCCTTAACAGAGGGCAAAGGGCCTCTGAGCTTGAAAGAAATAACGCAGTGACGATATGTCGCAGCAATCAATCGCGGTGATTTTATGGCTAAACACCGGGCAAGTAAAATTCCTGTAGCGAAATTATTTATTGGAATAAGGACATAGCGCACCTCCAAGGCTGCGCAGCCCAGGCCCAGCGGGCATTGGCCGATAATTCATCTATTATATTTCGTGCGCGGTACAACAATGATAATGCCTTGCAAATGATAATTATTGTTGTTTGTGCGGACTTTCCATCAATATCCCGGTGCAGTAGCTGAGAACTTTTCTTACAGGCTCGCTGCTGCAATTGTCAGCGCTGGCCGTTTTACTCTTTTTCGGACTGTCTGTTGCTGCGTTCGATCAATTTTTCTGAAGACTCTTCGATTTCTTGTGTCCAATGCCTGTCAGTCAGGCGGCAAGACTTGTGGGAGCCGAGCTTGCTCGCGATGGCGGTCGACCGGGCGGCATCGTTGTCGACTGACCTACCGCTATCGCGAGCAAGCTCGGCTCCCACAGGGTCGATGCTGTTCTTGAAATGCAGGCGAAAAAAAAGCCCCGAACCAGTCGGGGCGTCAGATCGTCGGCCTTGCGGTTAGCTTTTATTCGGTCCGCAAGGGCCGTTACCCATTGATCAGTGGAACTGCTCTTCTTCGGTCGAACCGGTCAGTGCGGTCACCGACGAAGCGCCGCCCTGGATCACGGTGGTCATGTCGTCGAAGTAGCCGGTGCCCACTTCCTGTTGATGAGCCACGAAGGTGTAGCCCTTGGCGGCGTCGGCAAATTCCTGCTCCTGCAGCTTCACGTAGGCGGTCATGTCGTTGCGGGCGTAGTCGTGCGCCAGGTTGAACATGCTGTGCCACATGTTGTGAATGCCGGCCAGGGTGATGAACTGGTGCTTGTAGCCCATGGCGGACAGTTCGCGCTGGAACTTGGCGATGGTCGCGTCGTCCAGGTTTTTCTTCCAGTTGAAGGAAGGCGAGCAGTTGTACGACAGGATCTGGTCCGGGTATTCCTTCTTGATCGCTTCGGCAAAGCGGCGGGCCTCATCCAGGTCCGGCTTGGCGGTTTCGCACCAGATCAGGTCGGCGTATGGGGCGTAGGCCAGGCCGCGGGCGATGGCCTGGTCGAGGCCGGCGCGCACTTTGTAGAAACCTTCCTGGGTGCGGGTACCGGTCACGAACGGCTGGTCATACGGATCGCAGTCGGAGGTCAGCAGGTCGGCGGCGTTGGCGTCGGTACGGGCCAGGATGATGGTCGGTACGCCGGCAACGTCGGCGGCCAGGCGGGCAGCGGTCAGCTTCTGCACGGCTTCCTGGGTCGGTACCAGTACTTTGCCGCCCATGTGGCCGCATTTTTTCACCGAGGCCAGTTGGTCTTCGAAGTGAACGCCAGCGGCGCCTGCCTCGATCATGCTCTTCATCAGCTCGTAGGCGTTCAGGACGCCGCCGAAACCGGCTTCGGCGTCAGCCACGATCGGTGCGAAGTAATCGATATAGCCTTCGTCGCCCGGGTTCTTGCCGGCTTTCCACTGGATCTGGTCGGCGCGACGGAACGAGTTGTTGATGCGCTTGACCACCGTCGGAACCGAATCCACCGGGTACAGCGACTGGTCGGGGTACATCGACTCGGCGGAGTTGTTGTCCGCAGCCACTTGCCAGCCCGACAGGTAGATCGCCTGGATGCCGGCCTTGACTTGCTGTACCGCCTGGCCGCCTGTCAGGGCGCCCATGCAGTTGACGAAATCTTTTTCGGGACGGAAGGATGGCTTGGCGCCCTGGGTCACCAGGTTCCACAGCTTCTCGGCGCCCATTTTCGCAAAGGTGTGCTCAGGTTGAACCGAGCCACGCAGGCGGACGACGTCAGCAGCGGAATAATTGCGCTTCACGCCTTTCCAGCGTGGGTTTTCAGCCCAGTCTTTTTCAAGGGCTGCAATTTGCTGTTCGCGTGTCAGTGCCATGGAAATAAACCTCGTCGCATCGTCGGGTGTGGAAGATTCCTGCTCCTGCCGATCCGCCAGTCATTGGCGAAGAAGGCTGCTCGCTGGCCAGGGGGCCGGGCATACAAGTCGGTTCAGGCGGGGAGGCGACGGGATGAACGATGGGCTCGAGGGGAAAGTGAGCAGGTAGAGGCGGACTGCGGGCGCATTCGGGCGTCGTGGGCCCTTGTACGAACTCAGAGTGATGCCGGGTTACCTAGTTACGCTTCCGTCCCTCGGGACAACTTCGTTCCAGTCGCAACCTCGTCAAACACACCTTGTGGGCGGTACAGACACGAATCGGCTTGCGGGGTAGATGCAAGCGGCGACCCGAAGGCCCTTGCCAGGGCCCCTGATTAGCGGGAGCGAGGCCATCATGCCTTCGGTTTTTTGGCTCGTCAAACGTTTTGTAGTGCTTTTTTTCAAGCACTACATCTTTGGTCTAATACGACTCGTCAGTCAGTTTCTGGTGCTTCAGTTCAGGGTGTCGACCTTGACCCGCAGAATCATGTCGTCACGGCCTTGTGTCGAGTAGCTGCGGGTCAGGCCCTGTTTGTCGGCCTGGGTCTGGCGATTCACGCCGGCCAGCGTGATCCATTCGCCCAGCCGTCCGCTGACAGTTGTGTCGGTACTCTGAACGTTCACTACATCGGGACGTTCCTGGCTCATGCGGTCACGGTTGGTACTGATGCTCAGATGAACGGTCTCGCCGGTGACGCTCGCCGTGACGTAGAAGCCTTGGGTGACGTTGCGGTATTCAGTCTGGCTTTGCATGCGACCGTAGGTGTCCGTCTGGTTACTGGTGAACGGTACGCTCTGACCCACCTGAATCAGCGCCGGCTGGCCTTCGCTGGCTTGTACCTGTTGCACGCCGCCGTCACGGCTGGCCGTGCTGCGGTTGATGATGCGGGTCTGGCTGGGGGCGGCTCCGTTGATGGAGTAGCCCTGGTCGCCCTGCAGGTTGTTTTCGTTGGTGTCGACCGTGATCAGCAAGCGTCTGGGAGCGGTGTCCAATTGGGCCAGGAATTGCCGGAGTTCTTCAATCTTGCCGGGGTCGGCATTGACGATCAGCTGGTTGCCGTAGGCGCTGACCTGGCCGTCCTTGCCGATGAAATTCTGCGCTACCGGGAGCAGATCGGCGCTGGTGCGGTAGTTCAACGGCACGACTTGCGTGTCGGCCATGACCGACAGGCTGCAGCCGAGCAGCAGGGTGGCCAGGAGGGTGCGTAAGGACATTCCATTTCTCCGCGGGACAAAGGCTTGATATTGCCAGTTTGTCGGCCCAGGGTGGGGCAAGTTGAATGATAGACGGCAAAACGCCCCGGCATCGGGGATGGCGGGGCGTTTCAGGTGTTGCAAGGTGGTCTTGTGGCGAGGGGATTTATCCCCGCTGGGCAGCGAAGCAGCCCCTAAATCAATCGCCGCGGTGTATCAGGTCAATGTAATTCAACCCCATTGGGGCTGCTACGCAGCCCAGCGCGGATAAATCCCCTCGCCACAGATAAATCCCCCTCAGAGGATCGTGTCAGGCTGAGTGCCGGACCATGTCCACATGGGGAATTCCTGCTTCCAGGAACTCCTCGCTGACCACCGCAAAACCCAGCCGCTCATAGAACGGCGTGGCATGCACCTGGGCGCTGAGCTTCTGTTGCTTGAGCCCGCGTTTCTCGGCTTCGGCGATCAGCGCGTGCATCAGCGCATCGCCCACTTTCAGGCCGCGCCAGTCCTTGAGCACCGAGACACGGCCAATGTGACCGTCGGTCAGCAGGCGCGCGGTGCCGATGGGGAAATCGCCTTCGAAGGCGAGGAAATGCACCGCGCTCTGATCGTCGGCATCCCATTCCAGCTCGGGTGGGACGGACTGCTCGACAATGAATACGCTCTCACGAATGCGCCGGATCTCGGCGTTGTCCTTCTGCCAGTCTGCGACACGAACGTGGATTTTATTCATCGGCGAACCCCAGGCTGCCTTGCTTGACCAGCTCACAGATCAGGCCGCGACCGTCTTCGTCGGCCAGCCATGGGCTGAGGTTTTCAATGTGCAGGGCATCGGCCGCGCAGATCATTTTCAGCAGTTCGCGCAGCTTGCCTGGCAGGTAGCGGCTCTGACCGCTGGCGAACAGCAGCAGGTCGTCATCGACTTCCGACCAGGCCAGGCGCGCGCTCGGATTGCGGATGATCACGGCACCCTGTTCCAGGCCGGCCAGCAGGTCGTCTTCTTCCAGTTCCGGCCCTACCACCAGTTCCGGGTAGCGCGGCTCGGTCATGAACTGGCCGAACCAGGTCAGTAGCAGGCGTTCGTCGCTCATGTGCTCGGCCAGCAAACCCTTGAGGCGGTCGAGGGCGTCGTGTTGGATCTGATGTGGATCGCTCACCGGGCGCGCGTCGGCGTCGGTGTAGCGTTCCTCGTCCGGCAGGAACTGGCTGAGGAAGTCGGTGAAGTGGGTCAGTACTTCGGCGGCGCTTGGTGCGCGGAACCCTACGGAGTAGGTCAAGCAGTCATCCACAGCTACGCCGCAGTGGGCCAGGCGCGGCGGCAGGTAGAGCATGTCACCTGGCTCCAGGACCCACTCGTCGGTGGCCTCGAAGTTGGCAAGAATGCGCAGGTCGGCATGGGGCAGCAGCGGGCTGTCGGAGTCGCACATCTGGCCGATTTTCCAGTTGCGCTTACCGTGGCCCTGCAGCAGGAACACGTCGTAATTATCGAAGTGCGGGCCGACGCTGCCACCCGGGGCGGCGAAGCTGATCATCACGTCGTCGATGCGCCAGCTCGGCAGGAAGCGGAAGTGCTCCAGCAGCTCGCTGACTTCCGGGACGAACTGATCTACCGCTTGCACCAGCAAGGTCCAGTCGCGCTCCGGCAGCTTGCTGAACTCGTCTTCGGCGAACGGGCCGCGACGCAGCTCCCAAGGGCGCTCGCCGTGCTCGAGCACCAGGCGCGATTCGACTTCTTCTTCCAGGGCCAGGCCGGCCAGTTCGTCGGCATCGATCGGGCTTTCGAATTCAGGAATCGCCTGGCGGATCAGCAACGGTTTCTTCTGCCAGTAGTCGCGCAGGAACTCCCGTGCCGTGATGCCGCCCAGGAGTTGCAGAGGAATATCAGGATTCATGTGTAACCTATTGAAAAAATATACTTTTCAGACGCGAATAAAAACGCCCGGCGCGGCCGGGCGTCTCAAGGGTGTAGCCGTGTCTCAGATGCGTTTGGCTTGTGCCGCGGCGTTGCCGATGTAGCTGGCCGGGGTCAGCTTCTTCAGCTCCGACTTGGCATCGGCAGGCATATCCAGGCCGTCGATGAAAGTCTGCAACGCTTCGGGGCTGATGCCCTTGCCACGGGTCAGTTCTTTCAGTTTTTCGTACGGGTTTTCGATGTTGTAGCGACGCATGACGGTCTGGATCGGCTCAGCCAGGACTTCCCAGCAGGCATCCAGGTCGGCGGCGATCTTCTGCTCGTTCAGCTCCAGCTTGCCGATACCCTTGAGGCTGGCTTCGTAGGCAATGACGCTGTGGGCGAAACCCACGCCCAGGTTGCGCAGCACGGTGGAGTCGGTCAGGTCACGCTGCCAGCGGGAGATCGGCAGTTTGCTCGCCAGGTGCTGGAACAGTGCGTTGGCGATGCCCAGGTTGCCTTCGGAGTTTTCGAAGTCGATCGGGTTGACCTTGTGCGGCATGGTCGAGGAACCGATTTCGCCGGCAATGGTGCGCTGCTTGAAGTAGCCCAGGGAGATATACCCCCAGATGTCGCGGTCGAAGTCGATCAGGATGGTATTGAAGCGCGCGATCGCGTCGAACAGCTCGGCGATGTAGTCATGCGGTTCGATCTGGGTGGTGTATGGGTTGAAGCTCAGGCCCAGCTCGTCTTCGATGAAGGCGCGGGCGTTGGCTTCCCAGTCGATTTCCGGGTAGGCCGACAGGTGGGCGTTGTAGTTGCCCACGGCGCCGTTGATCTTGCCCAGCAGAGGCACGGCGGCAACTTGAGCGATCTGGCGCTCCAGGCGGTACACCACGTTCGCCAGCTCTTTGCCCAGGGTGGTCGGCGACGCGGGTTGACCATGGGTGCGCGACAGCATCGGCACGTCGGCGAAACGGATCGCCAGTTCGCGGATGGCCTGGGCAATCTGGCGCATCAGCGGCAGCATCACGTCGTCACGACCTTCACGAAGCATCAGGGCGTGGGACAGGTTGTTGATGTCCTCGCTGGTGCAGGCGAAGTGGATGAACTCACTGACGTTGGCCAATTCCGGCAGCTTGGCCGCCTGCTCCTTGAGCAGGTATTCGATCGCCTTGACGTCGTGGTTGGTGGTGCGTTCGATCTCTTTGACGCGCTCGGCGTGCTCCAGCGCGAAATTCTCTGCCAGAGTGTTCAGCACCGCGTTGGCTTCGGCGGAAAACGCCGGGACTTCGCCGATGGCGGGGTGGGCGGCCAGGCGCTGGAGCCAGCGCACTTCAACCAGGACGCGGGCACGGATCAGGCCGTACTCGCTGAAAATCGGGCGCAGGGCCTGGGTTTTGCCGGCGTAGCGGCCGTCTACAGGGGAAACCGCAGTGAGCGAAGAGAGCTGCATGGGGTGTTCTCGGACAGTCGGGCAACGAAATGGGGCGCGTATCATACATGAAAACAAGCGCCGGTCCGTCGCCAACTGACCGGCGTATTACGCGTGATGAAGTAAAAAAACGGGTTGAGGCGACTTATTCGTTGCGCATCAACGGGTAAAGCTCTTTCAACAGTTTGCGTCGGCTGATCACCAACTGCCAGCGATGCCCACCCAGTTGCCGCCACAGCCGCGCCGAACGGATGCCCGCCAGTAACAGGGCGCGAATTTTCGAGGCGTTGCTCGGTTGCTGCAGGTTGCGCATGTCGCCGTGCACCTGGATGCGCTGGCGCAGGGTGCTCAAGGTGTCCTGATACAGGGCGCCGCAGGCGGCGACGACGTTTTCGTGGGACGGGCCGAAGTGCTCGACCTGGGACTGGATCTGCGGCAGGCGCTTGCCGATGGTGTCCAGCAGGTCGTCGCGCTTGGCGAGCTGGCGTTCAAGGCCCAGCATCGACAGGGCATAGCGCAGCGGCTCGCGTTGCAGGGCGCTGGGATCGCGCTCCAGGGCGCCGATCAGTGCGCGGTAGCCTTCGCGCAGGTTCAAGTCGTCGCCGCCGTAGACTTCCAGGGTGTCCCTGGGGTCGCGTACCAGCAGGCTGCCGAGCATGCAGCTCAGGCCGGCCTCGGAGGTCTGGCCGGTCTTGGCGATCCGGTCCACCAGCACGGCGGCGAGAAACACACCGCCCAGCGCCGTCAGTTGCTCCTGGGTCGGGCTCATGCCTTGCTGCTCCACGGCTCTGCGACTTCGATCACGCCGCCGCCCAGGCAGATTTCACCGTCGTAGAACACCACGGACTGGCCGGGCGTCACCGCCCGTTGCGGATCGTCGAAGGTGGCACGGTAGCCCGTGGCGGTCTTTTCCAGGGTGCAGGGCTGGTCGCTCTGGCGATAGCGCACCTTGGCCGTCAGGCGGCGCGGTTCGCTCAGGTCGATCGGGTTGACCCAATAGATGTCGGAGGCGAGCAGGGCGCGGGAAAACAGCCAAGGGTGGTCGTTGCCCTGGCCGACGATCAACTCGTTGTGCTCCAGGTCCTTGATCAGTACGTACCACGGCTCTTCGCCGGCGTCTTTCAAGCCGCCGATGCCCAGGCCCTGACGCTGGCCGATGGTGTGGTACATCAGGCCATGATGACGGCCGATGACTTCGCCTTCGGTGGTCTTGATCTCGCCCGGCTGCGCCGGCAGGTACTGCTTGAGAAAATCGCTGAAGCGGCGCTCGCCAATGAAGCAGATCCCGGTGGAGTCTTTCTTCTTGGCGGTGGCGAGGGTATGTCTTTCGGCGATGGCCCGCACTTCGGGCTTCTCCAGTTCACCTACCGGGAACAGGGTCTTGGCAATCTGTTCGCCGCCGACGGCGTGCAGGAAGTAGCTCTGGTCCTTGTTCGGGTCCAGGCCCTTGAGCAGTTCGGTGCGCCCGTCGATGTCGCGGCGGCGCACGTAGTGACCGGTGGCGATCAGGTCGGCGCCCAGCATCATGGCGTAGTCGAGGAACGCCTTGAACTTGATTTCGCGGTTGCAGAGGATGTCCGGGTTCGGCGTGCGACCGGCCTTGTACTCGGCCAGGAAGTGTTCGAACACGTTGTCCCAGTACTCGGCGGCGAAGTTGGCGGTGTGCAGCTTGATGCCGATCTTGTCGCACACGGCCTGGGCGTCCGCCAGGTCGTCCATGGCAGTGCAGTATTCGGTCCCGTCGTCTTCCTCCCAGTTCTTCATGAACAGGCCTTCCACCTCATATCCCTGCTCGATCAGCAGGAGGGCGGAAACGGAAGAGTCCACGCCGCCGGACATGCCGACAATGACGCGCTTCTTGGTGGTGCCGGAAGTATCTGGATCACGCATAGGAATTCAATGAGTGTCTTGAAAAAGGACGCGATTCTATCAGGCCCGGGCGCGCAAGGCTAAAGGGAAGGACGTATCAGTGCCAGGCTGTGGCGATGACCGGCCAGATAATCGTCGATGCAGCGGATGATCAGATCGCTGCGCCAATGGTCGCGTTGTTCAAGCAGTTCGTCGCGGGTCAGCCATCGGGCGCCCAGGATGCCGTCATCCAACTGATAGTCGGGGTGGTGTTCGAGCGCTTTGGCGGCGAAACAGACCCGCTGATAGGTCACGCCATTGCTGGGAGCGGTATACAAGTAGATGCCCACCACGCTGGTGGGCTCGACGTCCCAGCCGGTTTCTTCCAGGGTTTCGCGCACGGCGGCCTCAATCAGGGTTTCATCCGGGTCCAGGTGTCCGGCGGGCTGGTTGAGCACCGCGCGCCCGCCCTTGGATTCCTCCACCATCAGGAAACGGCCGTTGTCCTCGACGATGGTGGCGACGGTGATGTGGGGTTTCCAATCCATGTGGTTTCCTCGAAATTTGAATAGTGAAACACAAGCCCTGTGGGAGCGAGCCTGCTCGCGATAGCGGTGGGTCAGCCAATACAAGTGTTGGATGATAAACCGCTATCGCGAGCAGGCTCGCTCCCACAGGGGCGGTGAATTCAAAAACTGCAGCTGATCCCCAGCCAGAAGGGAATGGGCTGGAAACACAAACCCCGGCACAAGGCCGGGGTTTGTGGTGCTTCCTTACAACCTTACACCAGCGCAGCGATGGCCGCGTTGAAGGTTGCGCTCGGGCGCATGGCCTTGCTGGTCAGCTCCGGGTTGGCGAAGTAGTAACCGCCGATGTCCACCGGCTTGCCTTGAACGGCGTTGAGCTCGGCAACGATTTTTTCTTCGTTGTCGGTCAGCGTCTTGGCCAGGGTGGTGAACTGCGCCTTGAGCGCTGCGTCGTCATCCTGGGCGGCCAGTGCCTGGGCCCAGAACAGGGTCAGGTAGAAGTGGCTGCCACGGTTGTCGATACCGCCGACCTTGCGCGAAGGCGACTTGTTACGGTCCAGGAACTCGCCAGTCGCCTGGTCGAGAGTCTTGGCCAGCACCAGGGCTTTCGGGTTGTTGTAGGTCACGCCCAGGTGTTCCAGGGAGGCGGCCAGGGCCAGGAACTCGCCCAGGGAATCCCAGCGCAGGAAGTTTTCTTCCAGCAGTTGTTGAACGTGCTTGGGTGCCGAACCGCCAGCGCCGGTTTCGAACAGGCCGCCACCGTTCATCAGCGGCACGATCGACAGCATCTTGGCGCTGGTGCCCAGTTCCATGATCGGGAACAGGTCGGTCAGGTAGTCGCGCAGCACGTTGCCGGTCACCGAAATGGTGTTCTTGCCTTCGCGGGTGCGGGCCAGGGTGAACTTCATCGCGTCGACCGGCGACATGATGCGCAGGTCCAGGCCAGTGGTGTCGTGGTTCTTCAGGTAAGCCTGGACCTTCTCGATCACTACGCCGTCATGGGCGCGCATCGGGTCCAGCCAGAAGATGGCCGGGGTGTTGCTGGCGCGGGCGCGGTTGACGGCCAGCTTGACCCAGTCCTGGATCGGCGCATCCTTGGTCTGGCACATGCGGAAGATGTCGCCAGCTTCGACGTTCTGCTCCAGCAGGGTGCGACCGGTGTTGTCCGAGACCCGGACCACGCCGTCGGCCTTGATCTGGAAGGTCTTGTCGTGGGAACCGTACTCTTCGGCTTTCTTGGCCATCAGGCCGACGTTCGGCACGCTGCCCATGGTGGTTGGGTCGAAGGCGCCATTGGCTTTGCAGTCTTCGATCACCGCCTGGTAGATGGTGGCGTAGCAGCGATCCGGGATCACGGCCTTGGTGTCGTGCAGTTGGCCGTCGGTGCCCCACATCTTGCCGGAGTCACGGATCATGGCCGGCATCGAGGCGTCGACGATGACGTCGCTCGGCACGTGCAGGTTGGTGACGCCCTTGTCGGAGTTGACCATCGCCAGGGATGGACGCGCCGCGTAGACCGCCTGGATGTCGGCTTCGATCTGCGCCTGCTGCTCGGCCGGCAGGGCTTTGATGCGGGCGTACAGGTCGCCGATGCCGTTGTTCAGGTTGAAGCCGATCTGCTCCAGCACCTGGGCGTGCTTGGCCAGGGCGTCCTTATAGAACTCGGCGACGATCTGACCGAACATGATCGGGTCGGAGACCTTCATCATGGTGGCCTTGAGGTGAACCGACAACAGTACGCCTTTTTGCTTGGCGTCTTCGATTTCTGCGGCGATGAAGTTGCGCAGGGCATTCTTGCTCATCACGGCGCAGTCGAGGATCTCACCGGCTTCTACGGTGGTCTTTTCCTTCAGGACGGTGGCAGTGCCGTCCTGGGCGATCAGCTCGATTTTCACGGTGCCGGCGGCGTCGATCAGGGCGGCTTTTTCGCTGCCGTAGAAATCGCCGGTGCTCATGTGGGCCACGTGGGATTTGGAGTCGGCAGCCCAGGCGCCCATCTTGTGCGGGTGCTTGCGGGCATAGTTCTTGACCGACAGCGGTGCGCGGCGGTCGGAGTTGCCTTCACGCAGAACCGGGTTCACGGCGCTGCCCTTGACCTTGTCGTAACGGGCCTTGGCTTCTTTGTCGGCTTCGCTGGTCACGGTTTCCGGGTAGTCCGGCAGTGCGTAGCCCTGGGCCTGCAATTCCTTGATCGCGGCCTGCAGTTGCGGCACCGAGGCGCTGATGTTCGGCAGCTTGATGATGTTGGCTTCAGGCGTTACGGCCAGGTCGCCCAGTTCGGCGAGGTGGTCGGCTACGGCTTTGTCACCCAGTTGCTCGGGGAAGCTGGCCAGGATGCGCCCTGCGAGGGAGATGTCGCGGGTTTCCACGGCGATCTCGGCCGAAGCGGTAAAGGCTTCGACGATCGGCAGCAGCGAATAGGTGGCGAGGGCAGGCGCTTCGTCGGTGAAGGTATAGATGATCTTCGAGCGGGTGGGCATATTCGGATTAACTCTCTTCTTTGCTAAAGCATGCGCAGAAACTCGAGGGGCGCCGGGTAAGCGCGTTCGTTCAAAGTCAGCCGTGAGCCGAATGTCGAGGTTTCTTCGCGGTGATGTTGGGTGCATCAGTCGAGCGTCAAGCGGTCGGGCCGCGGTAACGGTCCGGCTTTATAACTGGCGGGAAGGCCCTTGGTAGAGCAGTCAGCCGTCGTGACCCTGTGGTCAGCGGCGGCATTATACATAGGTAGCTGGCAATCTGCCGATGGTTCATAGACCTTCGTACACGTCCATTGGTCTAAACGTCGCAGGGGCGGCGTGGTGGGCTATGCTCATATTTGGCGCTTTTCCCTTGTTTTTCAGGCTTGTACACGGCGAACTGCGCGACTTTCCTGCTGATGCGTCTAACGTAGGGTTTGCGCGTCGATGCAACTGGGGTACGCTCGAACGCAGCCAGATGTTCAATCCAAGCAATGGAGTTCAGCATGGGGTATCAAAAGATTCAGGTTCCAGCCGTCGGTGACAAAATTACCGTCAATGCAGACCATTCTCTTAATGTTCCCGACAACCCGATTATCCCCTTCATCGAAGGCGACGGCATTGGCGTCGACATCAGTCCGGTCATGATCAAGGTTGTGGACGCTGCGGTGCAGAAGGCCTACGGCGGCAAGCGGAAAATCTCCTGGATGGAAGTCTATGCCGGTGAAAAAGCCACCCAGGTCTACGACCAGGACACCTGGCTGCCCCAGGAAACCCTGGATGCGGTCAAGGATTACGTGGTTTCCATCAAGGGCCCCCTGACCACACCGGTCGGCGGCGGCATCCGCTCGTTGAACGTGGCCCTGCGTCAGCAGTTGGATCTGTATGTCTGCCTGCGCCCGGTGCGCTGGTTCGAAGGCGTGCCGAGCCCGGTGAAGAAACCAGGCGACGTGGACATGACGATCTTCCGTGAGAACTCCGAAGACATCTACGCCGGCATCGAGTGGAAGGCCGGTTCGGCCGAAGCCACCAAGGTCATCAAGTTCCTGAAAGAAGAAATGGGCGTCACCAAGATCCGTTTCGACGAAGATTGCGGCATCGGCGTCAAGCCGGTCTCCAAGCAGGGCACCAAGCGCCTGGCGCGCAAGGCCTTGCAATACGTGGTCGATAACGATCGCGATTCGCTGACCATCGTCCACAAAGGCAACATCATGAAGTTCACCGAAGGTGCCTTCAAGGAATGGGCCTACGAAGTGGCAGCCGAGGAGTTTGGTGCCACGCTGCTCGATGGCGGGCCGTGGATGCAATTCAAGAATCCGAAGACCGGTAAGAACGTGGTCGTCAAGGACGCCATCGCCGATGCGATGCTCCAGCAGATCCTGTTGCGTCCGGCTGAGTATGACGTGATTGCAACCCTCAACCTCAACGGTGACTACCTCTCCGACGCCCTGGCGGCGGAGGTGGGCGGTATCGGTATTGCACCGGGTGCCAACCTCTCCGACACCGTGGCGATGTTCGAAGCCACCCACGGTACCGCGCCCAAGTATGCGGGCAAGGATCAGGTCAACCCCGGATCGCTGATCCTGTCGGCGGAAATGATGCTGCGCCACATGGGCTGGACCGAAGCGGCCGACCTGATCATCAAGGGCACCAACGGCGCGATTTCGGCCAAGACCGTGACCTATGATTTCGAACGCCTGATGGAAGGTGCCAAGCTGGTGTCGTCCTCAGGCTTCGGCGATGCCTTGATCTCGCACATGTAAGCGGGTCGACGGGCAATAAAAGACGCCCGGCTCGAGTGATCGAGCCGGGCGTCTTTTTGACCGATGGTGACAGCAGGTCAATGGGTTTCGGTGACTCTGGTTTTGACTTTGACTTTTTCGGGGATGGAGGTGCTTTCAACCTCGACCGGCGAAATGTTGACCGCATGCAGGCCCTTGGGGCCCTGGATCACTTCGAATGTCACGGGCTGCCCGGCCTTCAGGGTTTTATAACCGTCCATCCTGATTGCCGAAAAATGCGCGAAAAGGTCTTCATCCCTGCCAGACGCCAGAATAAAGCCGTAGCCCTTGGCGTTGTTGAACCATTTCACCTTGCCACTCATCTTGACGACCGACATAGACCATTTCCCTCTGCAACGCACTCCATCACTGGAGTATCATCCAGTTCATCCGCAATCTAATCTTGCTTCAAGGATCGATTCCGCGGACCTTTTTAACCCGCGATGGGCTCTATTGGTTGTAACACCGTTTTGCCGATAGTCAAGGTGACCCGGCAGTGGCGGTTGAAATCGCCCGCCAGTGCCCCCATCACTGTATTTGCCAACTAAACGAACCTTTCTTTCCATGCATGCAATCAGCCAGATTCGACTAACATTCAATCAGGATCGCCCGGATCTACATGACGACGATTCCGCAGGCATTGCTGTTCAGGAAGCAAAGCCTGCGTTGCAGGCGCCACCGATGTACAAGGTGGTTTTGTTCAACGATGACTACACACCGATGGATTTCGTCGTCGAAGTGCTCGAGGTGTTTTTTAACCTGAATCGCGAGCTGGCGACCAAGGTCATGCTGGCCGTTCATACAGAGGGACGGGCAGTGTGTGGAGTGTTTACCCGCGACATCGCCGAAACAAAGGCCATGCAGGTCAACCAGTACGCCCGGGAAAGCCAGCATCCGCTACTCTGTGAAATCGAGAAGGACGGTTAACGCCGACCACTTGGGTATGAGGTGAAGCCATGTTAAACCGCGAGCTCGAAGTCACCCTCAATCTTGCCTTCAAGGAGGCTCGTTCGAAGCGTCATGAATTCATGACCGTCGAGCACCTGCTGCTGGCCCTACTGGATAACGAGGCTGCCGCCACCGTATTGCGTGCCTGCGGCGCCAATCTCGATAAACTCAAGCATGATCTGCAGGAGTTCATTGACTCCACCACGCCATTGATTCCCGTTCATGACGAGGATCGCGAAACCCAGCCAACCCTGGGCTTCCAGCGTGTACTGCAGCGTGCTGTCTTTCATGTACAGAGCTCGGGCAAGCGTGAAGTCACCGGTGCCAACGTGCTGGTCGCCATCTTCAGCGAACAGGAAAGCCAGGCGGTCTTCCTGCTCAAGCAGCAGAGCGTTGCGCGTATAGATGTCGTCAATTACATCGCCCATGGCATTTCCAAGGTGCCGGGGCATGGCGATCATTCCGAAGGTGAACAGGATATGCAGGACGAGGAGGGCGGTGAGTCTTCTTCTTCGGGCAATCCGCTGGATGCCTATGCCAGCAACCTGAACGAACTGGCGCGCCAGGGTCGCATCGATCCGTTGGTCGGGCGCGAAGCCGAGGTCGAGCGCGTCGCGCAGATCCTGGCCCGGCGTCGCAAGAACAACCCGTTGCTGGTGGGCGAGGCGGGCGTGGGTAAAACCGCGATTGCCGAAGGCCTGGCCAAGCGCATTGTCGACAACCAGGTGCCGGACCTGCTGGCCAACAGCGTGGTGTACTCCCTCGACCTGGGCGCCCTGCTGGCCGGCACCAAGTACCGCGGCGATTTCGAGAAGCGCTTCAAGGCATTGCTGGGCGAGTTGAAGAAGCGTCCCCAGGCGATCCTGTTCATCGATGAAATCCACACCATCATCGGTGCGGGCGCTGCGTCCGGTGGGGTCATGGACGCCTCGAACCTGCTCAAGCCATTGCTGTCGTCGGGTGATATCCGTTGCATCGGGTCGACCACCTTCCAGGAATTCCGCGGGATCTTCGAGAAGGACCGAGCCCTGGCACGGCGCTTCCAGAAAGTCGACGTCTCGGAGCCTTCGGTGGAAGACACCATCGGTATTCTGCGTGGCTTGAAGGGGCGGTTCGAACTGCACCACAGTATCGAGTACAGCGATGAAGCCCTGCGGGCCGCGGCTGAACTGGCCTCGCGCTACATCAATGATCGGCACATGCCGGACAAGGCCATCGACGTGATCGACGAGGCCGGTGCTTACCAGCGTCTGCAGCCGGTGGAGAAACGCGTCAAGCGCATCGAAGTGCCTCAGGTCGAGGATATCGTGGCGAAGATCGCACGTATTCCGCCCAAGCACGTCACCAGTTCCGACAAGGAGTTGCTGCGTAACCTGGAGCGTGACCTGAAGTTGACGGTATTCGGCCAGGATGCGGCCATCGATTCGCTGTCGACCGCTATCAAGCTGTCCCGTGCCGGCCTCAAGTCGCCAGACAAACCGGTTGGTTCCTTTCTGTTCGCCGGCCCTACCGGTGTGGGCAAGACCGAGGCTGCGCGGCAACTGGCCAAGGCGATGGGGATCGAGCTGGTGCGCTTCGACATGTCCGAGTACATGGAGCGCCACACCGTATCGCGTCTGATCGGTGCGCCTCCGGGGTATGTCGGATTCGACCAGGGCGGCCTGCTGACCGAAGCCATCACCAAGCAACCTCACTGCGTGCTGTTGCTCGATGAAATCGAGAAGGCGCATCCGGAAGTCTTCAACCTGCTCCTGCAGGTCATGGACCACGGTACGCTCACCGATAACAACGGGCGCAAGGCGGACTTCCGCAACGTGATCGTGATCATGACCACGAACGCCGGCGCCGAAACCGCTGCGCGTGCTTCGATCGGTTTCACCCATCAGGACCATTCGTCCGATGCGATGGAAGTGATCAAGAAGAGCTTCACGCCTGAATTCCGCAACCGCCTGGACACCATTATCCAGTTTGGTCGCCTCAGCCATGAGGTCATCAAAAGTGTGGTGGACAAGTTCCTCACCGAACTTCAGGCGCAGCTCGAGGACAAGCGTGTGCTGCTGGAAGTCACCGATGCGGCCCGCAGTTGGCTCGCAGAGGGTGGTTACGATGTGACGATGGGTGCGCGGCCGATGGCTCGCTTGATCCAGGACAAGATCAAGCGTCCGCTGGCCGAGGAAATCCTCTTTGGTGAACTGGCCGAGCATGGCGGTGTGGTGCACATCGACATCAAGGATGGCGAGCTGACCTTCGACTTCGAAACCACGGCTGAAATGGCCTGATCGAAACCTGTAATAAGCAGAAAGGCGCCGGAAGGCGCCTTTTTGCTGTCTTGAAGATATCGAGTTCACCGCAGTCCCTTGTGGGCGAGCCTGCTCGCGATAGCGCCGACAGATTCAACATCAATGCGAGCTGATGCGCCGCCATCGCGAGCAGGCTCGCTCCCACATGGGGTCTGCGTGGTTATCAAATCCCAGGCAAACAAAAACGCCCGGCATCAGCCGGGCGTTTTGTATTGACCTGTTAGCGAGCGCGGTAAGTGATGCGCCCTTTGCTCAAGTCATAGGGCGTCAGCTCGACGCGCACTTTGTCGCCGGTAAGAATACGAATGTAGTTCTTGCGCATCTTGCCGGAGATGTGCGCGGTAACGACGTGCCCATTTTCCAACTCCACGCGAAACATGGTGTTGGGCAGGGTGTCGACGACAGTGCCTTCCATTTCGAAGCTGTCTTCTTTCGACATGCAGTAAAGCCCTCGGTATCCAGTGAATGGCCCGGTGCAACTGCGCCAGGCAAAAGCGGCGTGCATTGTGCCCGAAAAAAGGGGGGCAAGCCAAGGGGTTCTAGTGTCCTGTCTCGGAAATACGTTCTTTTTGGGTGAGTGGCTCGGGTGTTCGGCCAAGGCGCGGCAACGCTGGCCAGGCACCCAAGACGCCGCCAAAAATGAACAGCTTATTTCCGAGGCAGGACGCTAGCTGAGGACAACCCAACGCTGGTTGACCAGCAGTTCAATCGGCCGATATTGGGTCTTGTAGTTCATTTTCTTGCAGTTCTTGATCCAGTAGCCCAGGTACACCGCTTCCAGGCCCAGGCGTCGGGCTTCGTTGATCTGCCAGAGAATGGCAAAGCGCCCCAGGCTGCGCCGTTCTTCTTCCGGCTCATAGAAGGTGTACACCGCCGAAAGCCCATTGGGCAGCAAGTCCGTGACGGCAATCGCTACCAGTTGCCCTTCGAGACGGAATTCATAGAAGCGGGAAAAGGGCAGGTCGCGCACGAGGAAGGTCGCAAACTGATCGCGGCTGGGCGGGTACATGTCGCCGTCGGCATGACGTTGCTCGATGTAGCGCTGGTACAGGTCGAAATACTCTTCGCTGAACTGTGGTTTGGCCGGCCGGACCTGGAGATCGGCGTTGCGCTTGAAAATGCGTTTCTGCTGGCGATCAGGTGTAAATTGCGCCACAGGGATGCGCGCCGGTACGCACGCATTGCAATGTTGGCAATGAGGCCGGTAGAGATGATCGCCACTGCGCCGAAAGCCCATTTCCGACAGGTCTGCGTAGACATGCACATCCATGGGCTGGCTAGGGTCGAGGAACAGCGTCGTGGCCTGCTCTTCGGGCAGATAACTGCAAGAGTGAGGTTGAGTGGCATAGAACTTCAAGCGCGCCAACTCGGTCATGATCAACCCTCGGGATAAGCTTTGGATTAAGTGTAAGCCACTGGTGCGAATGTCGCTCAGCAAACCCAGGTTGCACGGTTGGGCTGGTCCAGGTGCGCCTTGAGGTAACCGGCAAATGCCGAGCGAGTAATCGATCGGGCGCCCAGGCTGTGCAAGTGCTCGGTGGGCATTTGACAGTCTATCAGCACAAAGCCGGCCGTCTTGAGGTGTTGGACCAACGTGGCAAAGCCGAATTTCGACGCGTTGTCGGCCCGGCTGAACATGGATTCGCCGAAAAACAATTGGCCCATGGCCAAGCCGTACAGGCCGCCTACCAGCAGGCCCTGGTCCCAGACCTCCACGGAATGGGCAAGGCCGCGACGATGCAATTCCAGGTAGGCGGTTTGCATGGCTTCGGTGATCCAGGTGCCGTCCGCATACGCCCGCGGCGCGGCGCAGGCCCGGATGACCGCCGCGAAATCCTTGTCGAACGTCACTTCATAACGTTGTTTGCGCAGGAGCTTGCCCAGGCTGCGCGAGACATGCAGTTCGTCGGGAAACAACACCGTGCGAGGGTCGGGAGACCACCACAGGATCGGTTGTCCCTCGGAAAACCAGGGGAAACAGCCGTGGCGATAGGCCTGGATCAGCCGGTCCGCAGACAGATCGCCGCCGGCGGCCAGCAAGCCGTTGGGATCGCGCATGGCTTTTTCCAGGGGTGGAAAATCGAAGGTGTTGCGTTGTAACCACGTCAGCATTGTTGTCCGAACTTGCAGAAGGGGAGGGTGATGTAGCGAGGGGGGAAGCCCCTCGCCATGAGCACTGGTTCGAAGATTAACCGTCAAGCGGCCGGGATGTCATCGAGATACTTCTCCGCATCCAGCGCGGCCATACAGCCGGCACCGGCCGAGGTAATGGCCTGTCGATACACATGATCGGCCACGTCGCCGGCTGCGAATACGCCTTCGATATCGGTGGCAGTGGCATTGCCTTCGCTGCCGCCGCGCACCAGCAGGTAGCCGTCGCGCATGCTCAACTGGCCCTGGAACAGATCGGTATTGGGCTTGTGGCCGATGGCGATGAATACCCCGGCCAATTGCAAGGTGCTGGTTTCGCCGCTCTGGCTGTTTCGCAGGCGGGCGCCGGTCACGCCACTGGCGTCCCCCAGCACTTCGTCGAGGTTCTGGTTCCAGTGCAGCCTGATATTGCCGTTGGCGGCCTTTTCGAAGAGTTTGTCCTGCAGTATTTTTTCCGAACGCAGCTTGTCCCGGCGGTGGATCAAATGTACCTCCCTGGCAATGTTGGACAGGTACAAGGCTTCTTCAACCGCAGTATTGCCGCCGCCGACCACGGCCACCACCTGGTTGCGGTAAAAGAATCCGTCGCAGGTTGCGCAGGCGGAAACGCCTTTGCCGGCGAAGGTCTCCTCCGAAGGCAGGCCCAGGTACTGGGCTGACGCGCCGGTGGCGATGATCAGGGCATCGCAGGTGTAGGTGCCGCTGTCGCCGATGAGCTCGAACGGTCGCTGTTGCAACTTGGCGGTGTGGATGTGGTCGTAGACGATCTGCGTGTCGAAGCGCTCGGCGTGTCGCTGCATGCGTTCCATCAGGGCCGGGCCGGTCAGTCCTTCGACGTCGCCGGGCCAGTTGTCGACTTCGACAGTGGTGGTGAGCTGGCCTCCGGCCTGCATGCCGGTAATGACAACGGGTTTGAGGTTGGCTCGGGCAGCATAGACCGCTGCGCTGTACCCTGCGGGGCCGGAGCCGAGAATGATCAGGCGTGAATGCTTCACTTCGTTCATAAAAAACACCTCATAAGCCTTTGTCACAAAAGACAATGCATGGTCCAATTGGCGCTTGTGCAGCCCGTTTTCGACTACGCTGTCACCCTGCGTGCGGGCAATGCCTTGGAGTCGACAAACCCGTACAATGCTTGAGTTTTGAACGCAGGATGGGCTAAAGATCAACATCTTCGGCAACACCTGCGGTTTTCTGGACGCATCTCTCAGTGGTAAAAGTAGTACCGGTTGTGCACATTCACTTTTTTACCTGCTTGTAATGAGCAATTTTTATAGTCATTCAACAGATGGGCGCGCCGTTGGCGCAGGAAAAGAAGCGTTTTGAAGAAATCCACCGCAGCACCTAAAACAGTCGTTCCGCTCTGGCGCCAGCAATTGCACTACCGGCTCAAGGAAGGTGCATTGATCGCCATCGGTGCCTTGTGTCTGTTCCTGATGATGGCGTTGCTGACCTACGGCAAGGACGATCCGGGCTGGAGCCATAACAGCAAGATCGACGACGTGCAGAACTTCGGCGGTCCGGCCGGCTCCTACAGCGCCGACATCCTGTTCATGGTGCTGGGTTACTTCGCCTATATCTTCCCGTTGTTGCTGGCAATCAAGGCGTACCAGATATTTCGCCAGCGCCACGAGCCATGGCAGTGGAGCGGCTGGTTGTTTTCCTGGCGTCTGATCGGCCTGGTGTTCCTGGTGCTATCGGGGGCCGCACTGGCCCATATCCATTTCCATGCCCCTACCGGCTTGCCGGCCGGGGCGGGCGGCGCACTGGGGGAAAGCCTCGGCGATCTGGCCCGGAACGCCCTGAACATCCAGGGCAGCACGTTGTTGTTCATCGCCCTGTTCCTGTTTGGCCTGACGGTGTTCACCGACCTGTCGTGGTTCAAGGTCATGGACGTCACCGGCAAGATCACCCTCGACCTGATCGAGTTGATCCAGGGCGCCCTGAATCGCTGGTGGGCGGCGCGCACCGAGCGAAAGCAACTGGTGGCGCAACTGCGTGAAGTGGACGACCGGGTCCATGACGTGGTGGCACCGACGGTGCCCGACAAGCGCGAGCAGGCCAAGGTCAAGGAACGCCTGATCGAGCGCGAGCAGGCCTTGAGCAAGCACATGTCCGAGCGCGAGAAGCAGGTGCCACCGGTCATTACCATGGCTCCGGCCAAGGCGCCCGAGCCAAGCAAGCGCGTGCAGAAGGAGAAGCAGGTGCCGCTGTTCGTCGACAGCGCGGTGGAGGGCACCTTGCCGCCGATCTCGATCCTGGACCCTGCGGAAAAGAAGCAGCTCAATTATTCTCCCGAATCCCTGGCGGCGGTGGGTCATCTGCTGGAGATCAAACTCAAGGAGTTCGGAGTCGAGGTGTCGGTGGATTCGATTCACCCGGGCCCGGTCATCACCCGTTACGAAATCCAGCCGGCCGCCGGCGTGAAGGTCAGCCGCATCGCCAACCTCGCCAAGGACCTGGCGCGGTCGCTGGCCGTGACCAGCGTGCGGGTGGTGGAAGTGATTCCCGGCAAAACCACTGTGGGTATCGAGATTCCCAACGAGGACCGTCAGATCGTGCGCTTCTCCGAAGTGCTGTCGACGCCCGAATACGACAACCACAAGTCTCCGGTCACCCTGGCCCTGGGCCACGACATCGGCGGCAAGCCGGTTATCACCGACCTGGCGAAGATGCCCCACCTGCTGGTGGCCGGTACTACCGGTTCTGGTAAGTCGGTGGGCGTGAACGCGATGATTCTGTCGATCCTGTTCAAGTCTGGCCCTGAAGACGCCAAACTGATCATGATCGACCCGAAAATGCTTGAATTGTCGATCTACGAAGGTATCCCGCACCTCTTGTGCCCGGTGGTCACCGACATGAAGGACGCCGCCAATGCCCTGCGCTGGAGCGTCGCCGAGATGGAGCGCCGCTACAAGCTGATGGCGAAGCTGGGGGTGCGCAACCTGTCGGGCTTCAACGCCAAGGTCAAGGAGGCCGAAGAGGCGGGCACGCCATTGACCGACCCGCTGTACCACCGCGAAAACATCCACGACGAAGCGCCGCTGCTGCACAAGTTGCCGACCATCGTGGTGGTGGTGGACGAATTCGCCGACATGATGATGATCGTCGGCAAGAAGGTCGAAGAGCTGATCGCCCGTATCGCCCAGAAGGCCCGTGCGGCCGGTATTCACCTGATCCTCGCTACGCAGCGGCCGTCGGTGGACGTGATCACCGGCCTGATCAAGGCCAACATTCCGACCCGCATGGCGTTCCAGGTGTCCAGCAAGATCGACTCGCGGACCATCATCGACCAGGGCGGCGCCGAGCAACTGCTCGGTCACGGTGACATGCTCTACATGCCGCCTGGCACCAGCCTGCCGATCCGGGTGCACGGTGCGTTCGTCTCCGACGACGAAGTGCACCGCGTGGTGGAAGCCTGGAAACTGCGCGGCGCTCCCGAATACAACGACGACATCCTCAATGGCGTCGAAGAAGCCGGTAGCGGTTTCGAGGGCGGTGGCGGCGGTGGCGACGAGGATGCGGAAACCGATGCGCTCTACGACGAAGCGGTGCAGTTCGTTCTGGAAAGCCGTCGGGCATCGATCTCCGCCGTCCAGCGCAAGCTCAAGATCGGCTATAACCGTGCCGCACGCATGATCGAGGCCATGGAGATGGCCGGGGTCGTGACGGCCATGAACACCAATGGTTCGCGCGAAGTGCTGGCGCCGGGCCCGATGCGCGACTGATGACTCGGGCGGCCCTGTAGGCGCCGCTCGCCCCCCACGAATTCATGAGGACTCCCATGCGCCTGATTCGCATGCTGCTGTTGCCCGTACTGGCCCTGACCACCTTGTCGGCCCATGCCGACGAAAAGGACGTGGCTCGCCTGACCCAGCTGTTGGAAACATCCAAGACCCTGACCGCACGCTTTTCCCAGCTGACCCTCGACGGCAGCGGTACTCAGTTGCAGGAAACCGCCGGTGACATGGCGCTCCAGCGTCCGGGGCTGTTCTACTGGCACACCGACGCACCGGCCGAGCAGTTGATGGTGTCCGACGGCAAGAAAGTCTCCCTGTGGGACCCGGACCTGGAGCAGGTCACCATCAAGAATCTCGACCAGCGCCTGACCCAGACGCCGGCGTTGTTGCTGTCGGGTGATATTTCCAAGATCAGCCAGAGTTTCGACATCACCGCCAAGGAAGCGGGCGGCGTGATCGACTTCACCCTCAAGCCCAAGACCAAGGACAGTCTGTTCGACAGCCTGCGCCTGTCGTTCCGCAACGGCCTGGTCAATGACATGCAACTGATCGACAGCGTCGGCCAGCGTACCAACATCCTGTTCACCGGGGTCAAGGCCAACGAGCCGATCGCGGCGTCCAAGTTCAAGTTCGACATTCCCAAGGGTGCTGACGTCATCCAGGAATAAGCACCGCCCCCCCTGTGGGATATGGCCTTGCTCCCACAAAGCTGCTCCTACAGAGCTGCTCCCACAGAGCTGCCCTCCGGCAGACAGTATCGGCACCAGGACCCAGTGAGGTTGCATAAGCAGTGATGGACCTGTTTCGAAGCGCCCCGATTGCCCAGCCATTGGCCGCCCGCTTGCGCGCGACCAACCTGGATGAGTACGTCGGCCAGGAGCATGTGCTGGCGCGGGGCAAGCCCCTGCGCGAAGCCCTGGAGCAGGGTGCGCTGCATTCGATGATTTTCTGGGGGCCGCCGGGCGTGGGCAAGACCACCCTGGCCCGGCTGCTGGCGGAAGTTTCGGATGCCCATTTCGAAACGGTTTCGGCGGTTCTGGCCGGGGTCAAGGAGATCCGTCAGGCGGTGGAAGTCGCCAAGCAGCAGGCCGGGCAGTACGGCAAGCGCACCATTCTGTTCGTCGACGAGGTGCACCGCTTCAACAAGTCCCAGCAGGACGCGTTCCTGCCGTATGTCGAAGACGGTACGCTGATCTTCATCGGCGCGACCACCGAAAACCCTTCGTTCGAGCTCAACAATGCCTTGCTGTCCCGAGCGCGGGTCTATGTGCTCAAGAGTCTCGATGAAGCGGCGATGCGCAAACTCGTGCTTCGGGCGTTGACCGAAGAACGCGGGCTGGGCAAGCGCAAGCTGAGCCTCAGCGACGAAGGTTTCCAGATCCTGTGTGCAGCTGCCGATGGCGATGGCCGACGCTTGCTTAACCTGCTGGAGAACGCTTCGGACCTGGCCGAGGATGACAGCGAGATCGGTGTCGAGCTGCTGCAAAGCCTGTTGGGCGATACCCGGCGGCGTTTCGACAAGGGCGGCGAGGCGTTCTACGACCAGATATCGGCGTTGCACAAATCCATACGGGGTTCCAATCCCGATGCCGCGCTGTACTGGTTTGCGCGGATGATCGATGGTGGCTGCGATCCGTTGTATCTCGCGCGACGGGTGGTGCGCATGGCCAGCGAAGACATCGGCAATGCCGATCCCCGGGCCCTGAGCCTGTGCCTGGCGGCCTGGGATGTGCAGGAGCGCCTGGGCAGCCCCGAAGGCGAGCTCGCCGTAGCCCAGGCCATCACGTACCTGGCCTGTGCGCCGAAAAGCAACGCGGTGTACATGGGGTTCAAGGCGGCCATGCGCAGCGCCACCGAACATGGTTCCCTCGAGGTACCGCTGCACTTGCGCAATGCGCCGACCAAGCTCATGAAGCAGCTGGGTTACGGCGATGAATACCGTTACGCTCACGATGAGCCGGATGCCTACGCCGCCGGCGAAGACTATTTTCCCGAAGCACTCGACCCCCAGCCGTTCTATCAACCGGTGCCCCGTGGCCTGGAGTTGAAGATCGGCGAGAAACTGAACCATCTGGCGCAGCTGGATCGCCTGAGCCCACGGCGGCGGAGAAAGCCTTGATCCCCTTGATACTTGCAGTTTCCGCTGGCGCCGTTGCCGGTACCCTGGCACGTTTCGCCGCCAGCAATTGGGTCAACGCAAATTGGCCCCGGCACTTCTATACCGCGACGCTGACCGTTAATATCGTGGGCTGTCTGCTGATCGGCGTTCTATACGGTCTGTTCCTGATTCGCCCCGAAGTGCCTGTCGAAGTGCGCGCGGGGCTGATCGTCGGCTTCCTTGGCGGCCTGACGACCTTTTCGTCCTTTTCACTGGATACGGTGCGCCTGCTGGAAAGCGGGCAAGTGCCGCTGGCCCTGGGCTATGCGGCTGCCAGCGTATTCGGCGGGCTGCTCGCCACCTGGGCCGGCCTGTCCCTGACCAAACTTATCTAAACGAGAGACTGACATGCTCGATTCCAAACTGTTACGCAGCAACCTTCAGGACGTAGCGGACCGCCTGGCGTCCCGTGGCTTCGCCCTGGACGTCGCGCGCATCGAAGCGCTGGAAGAGCAGCGCAAGACCGTCCAGACCCAGACTGAAAAGCTGCAGGCCGAGCGTAATGCGATCTCCAAGAGCATCGGCCAGGCCAAGCAGCGCGGCGAAGACATCGCGCCGTTGATGGCCAACGTCGAGAGCATGGGCACCGAGCTCAACAACGGCAAGGTGGCCCTGGACAAGATCCAGTCCGAACTGGATTCGATCCTGCTGGGCATCCCGAACCTGCCCCACGAGTCGGTGCCGGTCGGTGAAGACGAAGAGGGCAACGTTGAAGTCCGTCGCTGGGGCACGCCAAAAACGTTCGATTTCCCGGTGCAGGACCATGTAGCCCTAGGTGAGAAGTTCGGCTGGCTGGACTTCGAGACTGCCGCCAAGCTGTCCGGCGCCCGTTTTGCCTTGCTGCGCGGGCCAATTGCCCGCCTGCATCGGGCCCTGGCCCAGTTCATGATCAACCTGCACGTCACTGAGCACGGTTACGAAGAGGCCTACACCCCGTACCTGGTCCAGGCGCCGGCCCTGCAAGGCACCGGCCAGTTGCCGAAGTTCGAGGAAGACCTGTTCAAGATCGGCCGCGACGGCGAAGCCGACCTTTACCTGATCCCGACTGCCGAAGTTTCGCTGACCAACATCGTGGCCGGCGAGATCGTCGACGCCAAGCAACTGCCGATCAAGTTTGTTGCCCATACACCGTGCTTCCGCAGTGAAGCCGGGGCGTCGGGTCGAGATACCCGCGGTATGATCCGCCAGCACCAGTTCGACAAGGTCGAGATGGTGCAGATCGTCGAGCCGGCAAAGTCCATGGAAGCCCTGGAAAGCCTGACGGCCAACGCCGAGAAGGTCCTGCAGTTGCTGGAGCTGCCGTATCGTGCCCTGGCCCTGTGCACCGGCGACATGGGTTTCAGCGCGGTCAAGACCTACGACCTGGAAGTGTGGATTCCGAGCCAGGACAAATACCGCGAGATTTCATCGTGCTCCAACTGTGGCGATTTCCAGGCCCGTCGCATGCAGGCGCGTTTCCGCAACCCTGAAACCGGCAAGCCGGAACTGGTCCACACCCTCAATGGCTCCGGCCTGGCGGTGGGTCGTACCCTGGTGGCGGTGCTGGAGAACTACCAGCAGGCCGACGGTTCGATCCGCGTGCCTGAGGTGTTGAAGCCGTACATGGGTGGCATTGAGGTCATCGGCTAAATGGACTATCTGCCACTGTTCCATAACCTGCGCGGCAGCCGCGTGCTGGTGGTCGGCGGCGGGGAGATTGCCCTGCGCAAATCCCGCCTGCTGGTCGATGCTGGCGCGCTGCTGCGGGTGGTCGCACCCGAAATCGAGCCGCAACTGCGGGAACTGGCCAGTGGCAACGGGGGCGAATGCGTCCTGCGCGGCTACCTCGAAACGGACCTGGATGGTTGCGGGCTGATCATCGCCGCCACCGACGACGAACCCCTCAATGCCCAAGTGTCGGCCGACGCCCATAAACGTTGTGTACCGGTCAACGTGGTGGACGCACCAGCCCTGTGCAGCGTGATCTTCCCGGCCATCGTCGATCGCTCGCCACTGGTGATTGCGGTGTCCAGCGGCGGCGATGCCCCTGTGCTGGCAAGGCTGATCCGGGCCAAACTGGAAACCTGGATTCCTTCGACCTACGGGCAACTGGCGGGTTTGGCGGCGCAGTTTCGCAGCCAGGTCAAACGGCTGTTCCCGGATGTGCAACAACGCCGGGCGTTTTGGGAGGATGTGTTCCAGGGCCCTATCGCTGACCGCCAATTGGCCGGGCAGGGCACTGAAGCCGAGCGCCTGCTGCGCGAGAAAATCGCCGGCCAGGCGCCGCACGCACCGGGTGAAGTCTATCTGGTGGGTGCCGGGCCGGGTGATCCCGACCTGCTGACCTTCCGCGCCCTGCGTTTGATGCAGCAGGCCGATGTGGTGCTGTACGACCGTCTCGTCGCGCCGGCGATCCTTGAACTATGCCGGCGTGATGCCGAGCGGGTCTATGTCGGCAAGCGCCGCGCCGAGCATGCCGTGCCTCAGGACCAGATCAACCAGCAGTTGGTCGAGTTGGCCCGGCAAGGCAAGCGTGTGGTGCGCTTGAAAGGCGGCGACCCGTTCATCTTCGGGCGCGGCGGGGAAGAGATCGAAGAGCTGGCGGCCCAAGGTATCCCGTTCCAGGTCGTCCCGGGGATCACAGCTGCCAGTGGTTGCGCGGCGTACGCCGGTATTCCGCTGACCCATCGCGACTATGCCCAGTCGGTGCGTTTCATCACCGGCCATCTCAAGGACGGTACCAGCGATCTGCCGTGGGCGGACCTGGTGGCTCCGGCCCAGACCCTGGTGTTCTACATGGGGCTGGTGGGACTGCCGAGCATCTGCAGCGAGCTGATCAAGCACGGTCGCGCGGCCGATACGCCGGCGGCGCTGATCCAGCAAGGCACGACGTCCAACCAGCGGGTGTTCACCGGCACTCTGGCAGATTTGCCGAAGCTGGTGGCCGAGCATGAGGTCCATGCGCCGACGCTGGTGATCGTGGGGGAAGTGGTGCAACTGCGCGAGAAACTGGCGTGGTTCGAAGGGGCTCAGGGGCAGGTCTAGCGATAGACCGTGTCGCCTTCAATCGCGAGCAGGCTCGCTCCCACAGGGGATCTGGGTACAGCCATGAATTTCTGGTTGCACACAGTCCAGTGTGGGAGGGGCAGGTCTAGCGATAGACCGTTTCGCCTTCAATCGCGAGCAGGCTCGCTCCCACAGGGGATCTGGGTACAGCCATGAATTTCTGGTTGCACACAGTCCAATGTGGGAGCGAGCCTGCTCGCGATGAGGCCTTTACATCCACGACAAATCCCGGATCAGTCCCCGCCCCAGATCCCTTTCCCCAGCAACCGCGCGCGATCATGGGCGCCGCTGAAATCCTGCTCCGGCCCCTTGGGCACGATCCCGTTGGGATTGATGGTCTTGTGGCTGCCGTAGTAATGCCGCTGGATGTGAGTGAAATCCACCGTCTCGGCAATGCCCGGCCATTGGTACAGCTCCCGCAGCCAGTTCGACAGGTTCGGGTAGTCGGCGATGCGTCGCAGGTTGCATTTGAAGTGGCCGAAATACACCGCATCGAAACGGATCATGGTGGTGAACAGGCGGATATCCGCTTCGGTCAGGTATTCGCCGGCCAAGTAGCGCTGCAGTCCCAGGAGAGCCTCCAACCGATCGAGTTCGGCGAACAACTGGTCGAACGCTTCTTCGTAAGCCTGTTGGGTGGTGGCGAACCCGGCGCGGTAGACGCCGTTGTTCACCGCCGGATAGATCCGCTCGTTCAGCGCATCGATCTTGCTGCGCAGGTGTTCGGGATACAGGTCCAGGTGGTTGCCGGTCAGGTCATTGAAGGCGCTGTTGAACATGCGGATGATTTCCGCCGATTCGTTGTTCACGATGCGCTGTTGCCGCTTGTCCCACAGCGCCGGGACGGTGACGCGACCGGTATAATCCGGTGTATCGGCGGTGTAGCGCTGGTGCAGGAAGCGCAGGTTGTCCAGTTTGTCGCCGGTAGAGCCGTGGGCCTTGTCGAAGGTCCAGCCGTTTTCCAGCATCAGGTAGCTGACCACCGAAACATCAATCAGCGCTTCCAGGCCCTTGAGCTTGCGATAGATCAGGGTGCGATGAGCCCAGGGGCAGGCCAGGGACACATACAAATGGTAGCGCCCGGCGTCGGCGGCAAAGCCACTCTCGCCCGTGGGGCCGGCGCTGCCGTCTGCGGTGATCCAGTGACGGCGTTGCGCCTGTTCGCGCTGGAAGGTGCCATCCTTGCTTTCATACCACTGATCTTGCCAGCGGCCTTCGACTAACAAACCCATCTCGATCTCCTCTGCCAATAAACGTTGGAGGCGAGTCTATTCCGATAGGTTCGAACTAAAAGCGCAAAGGTTGGGCGTTGATGATCGATTAAATCGATCGATCTCGGGCCTCCCAATACTGTCGGGCTCGCTCGAACGCGTCTTCATGCGCCAGACCGAGGCCGCGCAAGGCCAGGGCCATGGTGGCAACGAGGGCCAATTGCGGGTAGCTGTCCTCCACGTCGCCGCGCCAGATGGCTTTCAGGTGTTCGGGGTCGAGGCTCTCTGGCTTGACGTGGCGCTGTGGGGACAGCCGTGGCCATTCTTCATCCCAGTTCGTGCCGCCGGTGGTGCCATACAGGTGACTGTCGGCATCCGGGTTGATTTCGATTTCACCGCCGTCGCCCTTGATCACGACAGTCGTATCCCCCAACAAGCCGCTGGCATCGCGATGCACCGCCTGGTAGCCGGGGTGGAAGATGCTTTGCAGTCCGCACCGGGCCTTCAGCGGGTTGAGGATCCGCGCCAGGGAATGGATCGGCGAGCGCAGGCCCAGGGTGTTGCGCAGGTCGATCATGCGTTGCATCTGGGGTGCCCAGTCCACTAGCGGCATGAAGGCCAGGCCGCCGTTATCCAGGGCCGTGCCGACCTGCTGCCAGTCACGGCATAGCGGGATGTGCAGAAATCCCAGCAACTGTTCGGTATAAAGCCGACCCGCCGTATGGGCACCGCCGCCGTGCATGAAGATGCGCACGCCGTTCTGGCCGAGACACTTGGCCGCCAGCAGGTACCAGGGTAGATGGCGTTTCTTGCCGGCGTAGGTTGGCCAGTCGAGGTCCACCGCCAGCGCCGGGGCATCCAGGCGTGCGCGCAGGGCTTCAGTGAAACCGGCCATTTCCTCGGCGCTTTCTTCCTTGTGCCGCAGCAGCATCAGGAAGGCACCCAGTTGGGTGTCCTCGACCTGCTCGTCGAGCACCATGCCCATGGCCTCGCGGGCTTCTTCCCGGGTGAGGTCACGGGCGCCGCGCTTGCCTTTGCCCAGGATGCGCACGAACTGGGCAAATGGATGTTCGGCCGGGGTCTCGAGAGTCAGCGATGGAAAGTCGGTCATAAGCAATTCGTCGGTTTGGGCAGGCCCGCCAGCTTGGCGGCGAGTTTGGCGGGAGTGCCTTTGAACAATCGGTTCAGATGCAGGCTGTTGCCCTTGTCCGCACCCAGTTTCAGCGCGGTGTACTTGATCAGTGGCCGGGTGGCGGGGGAGAGCTGGAACTCGTCGTAGAATGCCCGCAGCAGTTCGAGGATTTCCCAGTGTTCAGGGCTCAACTCGATGTCTTCGGCGGCGGCCAGGGCCGTGGCCACCTCTGCTGACCAGTCCTCCCGGTCGGCAAGGTAGCCGTCCTTGTCCAGCGCGATGGCGCGTTCGCCCACGTTCAGCGCGTTCATAGCCAAGTGTTGACCTTGTCATGCTGGATCGACAGTTCGACGAAGGCCGGGTAGTCGATGCTCTTGGCCCAGTCAGGGGCCGGCAAGTCTCGGGCCTGGAGGTCTTCGGCCAGTGCGAACAGCTTCAGGCCGGCGGCCTGCAATCGTGCAAACGGTGCGGTGCCGGATTGCAAGGCGTAAGTCGCATCGCCACACAGCAGCAGCGCATCCTTGTCTCCCAGGACCCGCAGGCAACTGGCGAGGCGGTTATCGCCAAAGGGTGAATGGGACAACACATGCAAAGTCGACATCAGAGGGTAATCACCTGGTCGTAACGGTCAATGAGGGCGGTGATGTCCGGTGCGGTCAGCACCTTCAGTTCAGCCAGGGCCAGGGCATCGGTGTCGACGCCGCGTTCGGCAGCACTGTCGGCGCAGACAAAAAGGTCTTCGACGCCGAACATGGGCAACGCCTGCAAGTTCGCGCTCAGGTCTTTTTGCTGGACGACCTTGGCGTTCTGGCCGGGGAGCAGCTGGTGTACGCCGTCGTCGAGAAACAGCAGGCCGATGGGCAGGTCGAATGCCCCGCCGGCCAGGACGATGTCCAACGCTTCCCGGGCGCCTGGACCCGACCATGGGGACTGGCGGCTGATGAGCAACAGGGACTGGGCCATCATGGACCTCCAAAACAGATCAAGCGGTCGGCATCCTGGATCGCGTCGTGCAACTGGCCGAGCCCGGACAGGGCCCAGGGGGCCTCGACGCTCACGGCCGAGCGTTGGTAGCGCTGGGCTTCCTCGGCGTTCAACACCCCTCGGCGCAACGCCGCTGCGATGCAGACCACGCCGTCGAGCTGGTGGTCGCTGACAAAGTTGCGCCACTGCTTGGGCAGGTCCTGTTCGTCCTGGGGGGTGACCACACCGCTGTCGGCGTTATAGACACCGTCCTGATAGAAAAACAGCCGCACGATTTCATGCCCGCCGGCCAGCGCGGCCTGGGCGAACAGCAAGGCTCGGCGCGAGGACGGCGCATGGGCGGCGGAAAACAGCGCAATGGCGAACTTCATGGCACATCCGATCAGCAAAACTGCGGCCATGATAAAGCTTTATGGACAGGGGAGCGATTGGCACTGCAGGATTGTGGGGACATCCCCTCGCCACACTGGTTCAGCGGTCTTCCGTGAGGCCGTGCAACTCGCAATATTCCGCCCAATCCATTCCCGCCATCTCTGCCACTTCCCTGTGCACGTCCATCCGCTGGGACTGATAGTCCTCTGGTGAGGTTGCGGTCAATTGCAGGGTCAGCTCCCAGGCGAACAGGCCCTGGCGCTCGGCCTCGGCTTCGAAGGCCTCATGCAACCGCTCGGCGCGGTATTGTTCCGCCGTCTCGCCCTTGGCCTGGGCCAGCAGTGGGTTGAGGTGATCCAGTTCGGCGCGCAGTTCGGGACGCTCGTCGAGAAACTTTTCCAATGCCCGCTCATGTTGCTGTTCGGTGGCCGCCATGCTGACTCTCTGGTGAGTGAAAAAAGGCGCCACAGGGTGCGCGAATCATCGTCCGGTGTCGCGTATAAATTTCAGTAAAGCAGCACGAAGATCGGGGGCGTGGTGCTAAAGTCCGTTTTTTTCTCGATGAGTGAACGCAATGCGAATGCTGACGGTGGCCCTGGCCGCCACCTTGCTGGCCGGCTGTGCGGGTTCGGCGATGAACCAGGCCCGCACCCAGGCGCCTTACAAGACGCTGGCCTCGGACAAGCCGGAACAGGTCGTGGCCCAATGCGTGCAGTTTTCCTGGCAGGACGAGGCGGTATTCGGCGTCGACGCCGGGGCTTATCTGCAACCGGGCAAGAAAGGCGGCTCGACGGTGTACACCCGCTCTGCTGAAGCTTTTGTCGATCTGGAAACCGGTGCCGCCGGCACGACGTTGAATTACTACGCCAAGCACGACGACTTCATGGCCAAGCGCCGGTTGGCGGCGTTGGCGACTTGCCTGTAGGCCAGTAGAGCATCGCGAGCAGGCTCGCTCCCACAGGGGATTTGTGTTGGCCCCAATCTTCCGGCCATGCCGGGTACCGTGTGGGAGCGAGCCTGCTCGCGATGGCGGTGGGTCAGCCGACGATGGTGTTGAAGGGTAGACCACTTTCGCGAGCAAGCCCGTTCCCACAGGATGTGTGTTTCAAGTCAGGCGCTTCTGGAGGAAGAAGTGCTGGTGACCGGGTGGGTAATCGTCGATCCGGCCGATTACCGTAAAGCCGTGTTTGCGGTAGAACTCCGGCGCCTGGAAGTCGAAGGTGTCCAGCCAGATGCCGACGCAGTTCTTCTCCCTGGCCAGCTCTTCGGCCTTATGCATCAATGCCGACCCCGTGCCTTGGCCGCGGGCCTGTTCCGGCACCACCAGCAACTCGATATAGAACCAGCGGAAGAACACCCGACCGTAGAGCCCGCCCACTATTTCACTGCTGTGTTCGTCCCGAACCAGCCAGGCGACCAGTTCCGGCACGGTGCCGCCGGTCCTGGCGGTGTTGTAGGCGCGTAGCGGGGCCAGGATGGCCTGGCGCTCCTCGTCGGTGGGAGCGTCGGTGCGTTCGATTCGCAGCGTCATCAGCGATGTCCTTATTGCGGGATGGATGAACGGCATGAGCGTACCCCAAAAGACCGTCCGACAGCGAACGGGCGCATTTTTCAAACCGGGCCATACTTCCTGGGTTTCCAAAACAAGAAGAGAGTGGCTCATGAAGTTCGAATCCTTGACCCGGACCCTGGTTGCGACATCCCTGACCCTCAGTTGCTTCTACGTGCAGGCTGCCTCCCAGGCCCCGGTCGCCGCCGAGAACGGCATGGTGGTCACCGCCCAGCACCTGGCGACCCATGTGGGCGTCGATGTGCTCAAGAGCGGCGGCAATGCCGTGGATGCGGCGGTGGCGGTGGGGTATGCGCTGGCGGTGGTGTACCCGGCGGCGGGGAACCTGGGCGGCGGTGGTTTCATGACCCTTCAACTGGCCGATGGGCGCAAGACCTTCCTGGATTTCCGCGAGAAAGCGCCGCTGGCTGCGACGGCCGACATGTACCTGGACAAGGACGGTAACGTCGTCCCGGATCTCAGCACCCGCGGACACCTGGCGGTGGGTGTGCCCGGCACGGTGTCCGGCATGGAGCTGGCGCTGAAGAAGTACGGCAGCAAGTCCCGGGCTGAACTGATCGCCCCGGCCATTCGCTTCGCCGAGGACGGTTTCACCCTGGAGCAGGGCGATGTGGACCTGCTGGAGACCGCCACCGACGTGTTCAAGGAGGACATGCGTGACTCGGGTTCGATCTTCCTGCACAACGGCGAGCCGATGCAGGTTGGTCATAAACTGGTGCAGAAAGACCTCGCCAGGACCCTGCGGGAAATCTCCGCCAAGGGAGCCGATGGTTTCTACAAGGGCTGGGTCGCCGACGCCCTTGTCACCTCCAGCCAGGCCAACAAAGGCATCATCACCCAGGCCGACCTGGACAAGTACAAGACCCGCGAGCTGGCGCCGGTGGAGTGCGACTATCGCGGCTACCACATCATCTCGGCACCGCCGCCCAGTTCCGGCGGCGTGGTGCTGTGCCAGATCATGAACATCCTCGACGGCTATCCGATGAAGGAACTGGGTTTCCATTCGGCCCAGGGGATGCACTACCAGATCGAAGCCATGCGCCATGCCTATGTGGATCGCAACAGCTACCTGGGTGACCCGGACTTCGTGCAGAACCCCATCGATCATCTTCTGGATAAAAGCTACGCCGCCAAACTGCGGGCTGCCATCGAACCGCAAAAGGCCGGTGACTCGCATTCGATCAAGCCCGGCGTGGCGCCCCACGAGGGCAGCAACACCACTCACTACTCCATTGTCGACAAGTGGGGCAACGCCGTTTCCGTCACCTACACCCTCAATAACTGGTTCGGTGCCGGCGTCATGGCGAGCAAGACCGGGGTGATCCTCAACGACGAAATGGACGATTTCACCGCCAAGATCGGCGTCCCCAATATGTATGGGCTGGTGCAAGGGGAGGCCAACGCCATCGCACCGGGCAAGGCACCGTTGTCGTCCATGAGCCCGACCATCGTCACCAAGGACGGCAAGACTGTCATGGTGGTGGGGACGCCGGGCGGCAGCCGTATCATCACCGCGACATTGCTGACGATCCTCAATGTGATCGATTACGGCATGAACCTGCAGGAAGCCGTCGACGCGCCGCGCTTCCACCAGCAGTGGATGCCTGAGCAGACCAACCTGGAAACCTTCGCCGCCAGCCCTGACACGCAAAAGATCCTGGTAAGCTGGGGGCATAAGTTCGCAGGTCCCCAGGACCCCAACCACGTTGCTGCGATTCTGGTGGGTGCACCGTCGCTGGGTGGAAAACCGGTGGGCAAGAATCGGTTTTATGGGGCCAACGATCCACGTCGCAACACGGGATTATCATTGGGCTATTGAGCAGAGGGGGCTGCCGGAGGCAACCCCCATGGCCGTTCATCATTGTCTTGAAGAGGGAAACCATGAGTACCGCTTTGCTGATCATCGATGTCCAGAGCGCCCTGTGCACCGGTGAAGAAGAATGTTTCGAGAGCCAGCGCGTCATCGGGACCATTAACGACCTCAGCGCTCGGGCCAGGGCTTCAGGCCTGCCGGTGATCCTGATCCAGCACGAAGAACTGCAAGGTTCGCTGTTGCATGGTTCTGATGCCTGGCAACTGGCCGACGGCTTGTTGACCGCCGCGGATGACCTGCGGGTGCGCAAGACCACGCCTGATGCGTTCTACCAGACGGACCTGCTGTCGTTGCTGCAGGCCCGAAGCATCGACCGCCTGGTGATCTGCGGCATGCAGACCGATTACTGTGTCAACGCCACGGTTCGCCAGGCCCACACCTTGGGGTATGAAGTGGTCCTGGCTGCCGATGCCCATACCACGGTGGACAACGGCAGCCTGGCGGCGGAGCAGATCATCGCCAACCACAATGAGCGCTTGGGACGCCTGAGCAGCGCGGTGTCGCGGATCGATGTGCTGTCGGCGCAGGACGTACGTCTCTGAACCGGCCGAGGCCCTGAACGCTAACGGTCGTTCTAGCTGAACGAACGCATTTTTGATTGATGTGATTGCATCCGTTTACTGCGCCCGGGCGCGGCGATCAGTGTGTTTATTGAGCTGTCGGGCTCAGCTGGATCGAGCTACATCGTCTTGCGCCACTGCCTACAACTACGCCAGAATCCGCCGGCTTGTGCGCTTGGGAAGCGGCCTCTATCGTTTGTCGATCACTGACGAATCAGTGATCGGGTTTGGTAGCCCGGGTTTTCGGTGCACAGCGTCACCTCTTGCAAGTGCAACCATGCGCTTCGCTTTTTGGTGGCCATGCGCAGGGCTTCTTCGGAGGCGCCGGTTCCGATACCCGGTCTACCAACCTTCGTATGGCCACCGCCCTTCGTTTGGTAGCGTGAGAGTGATGGCTCCTTTTCAAAATGTATCGGAGCTTCATCTATGTTCAAAGTAACTCCCAACCCGCCAGAAGACGACACCTCAGCCTCGTACGACGAGGCCGCCGATCGAGCCCTCGATTATTACCTGAAAGCCAAAACAACCGGACCCGAGGCCGATCCGACATCCGATCAACTCTTTACGGTTGTCAACGGCATCGACACCGAAGTCCTGCTTGCCAACCTCAGCGAAACATTGGCATCGGCCAACGCCATGACCAGTGATCTGGCATTTGAATTGGATGGCTCACGGCGGCATGTGGCCCTGGGCATCCAGCAACTGATTGAACTGGGCGCATTGCTGGCGAACCGGGCGCTGGATAACGTCGACCCACGTTAGCCACCTCCGTCCTTCGTGGAGGGAGCTTGCTCACGCCAAGTGGCGAAGCTGACACAATTCTTCCTCTACAACCGTGCATGCCTCGACATTGAAAAGGCTTTTCAAGGCGCCCCAAACACCATCGTCCAGTACACCCCCGCATCGCTGCGTGAATCACTGGCGGAGGCGGCGCCCACTTGGGTGAACATCGGGTTCATCAGGTTGGCGCAATGCCCTGGGCTGGCGAGCCAGTCTTGCATGGCCTGGTTCGCAGAGCCTTGGCCGGCGGCGATGTTCTCACCGATCTTGCGGCCACGATAGCCGGCGCCCTTGGCCCGCTCGGCGACGGAGCGGCCGTCGGGATCGCGGTGGGCGAAATAGTTGCCGTGGGCCATTGCCTGGCTATGTCCCTGGGCGGCTGATCCGAGTGCGGCGTTCCAGCTCAGTGGCCGGGCGGCGGCGAAGCGCTGGCGACCACACACGCGCGACTTGGCCCTTGCGGCGTTGACCTGGGTCAGCAGTGCCTTGCCGATCGATGAGGCGTCGCTGACCGCTGCACCGCCCATGGGCTGCGCGAGCACCACTCGCCAATCATCACCAACCCGGTTGACGCCGATGTCAGCGTATTGGTTGTCCAGCAAGGCGTCGCAGTGCTCGTCCGCCAGCATGTCGAAGGCTTCTTCGGCATCCCGCGCATCCGTCAGGCGGATGCTGCGTACGGCCCGGGCTGAATAACCGGCGTCTTTCAAGGTTTCCCGCAAGCTGTCACGAAAGCCGATCGGCAAGGCCAGGCGTGAGCGCAGCACCAAGGGTGGGGAGGCCCGGACCGTGCGCCATTCACAGCGGCGGGACTGGCTGCGGTAGTCGTTGATGGCGTTTACCAGTTGACCCTCACCCCGAGCGTGGGCAGGGCTGGCGAGCAAGGGCAGCAGGGGGAGCAGGCAAAGCGAAACGAAACGGCAAGAGCGAACAGGGTGGCGCATGGTGCGGACGGCTCAAGAGGGAGAGTTACGCGAGCGCCAGGCCTGGCGCCCATCAGCCGCAAGCGCTTCGCACAGGACGGCGAGGCTTTCACGGCTGGGGTAGGACTGTGGGTTTGAAGACAAGTTTCAGCAGGGGCACCCAACCCCTGTGGCGAGTTCAGTTGTTTCCAGCCGCCCCGGCCACGGGCGCCTTGACCCGTTCGACCTTGCGATAGGTCAACAGCACGATCCCGGCTACCACGATAGCGCCGCCGAGCACTTGGCCGGGGCTGAGCATCTGGTCCAGTACCAGCCAGCCGATCAGCAGCGTTGCCAACGGTTCGACGTTCATCACTGGGGCATTGCGCGGCATGTCCAGGCGCGGCACGGAAATGAACAGCACAATAAAGCCGGTGCCATAGAGCGTTACCAGGGTAGCCAGGGCCAACCAGCCGGTGCTGGTGGCCGGCAGGTTGAAGCCGCCGGGGAGGGCACCGCTCAGGCCGGCGAGATTGACGCTGCTGAACACAATGAAGATCGTCAGCAGGCTGCGCACCGAGCCGCGCACCTGGGACAGCTTGTGGTCGGTGATCCACAGCGCGCAAGCGAACGCACAAGCCGCGCAGAAGGCCAGGCCGACACCCAGCAACCATTGGGGACCGACGCTCTGTTCGGACGATAACCGCGCCGGCACCTCCAGCACGAACACCAGGCCCACCAGTATCAACCCCATCAGGGCGGCGGTGCGGGGGGTGGGGCGTGGTCCGCCCAGTGCCCAGGTCAGTAGCGCGAGCAAGATCGGGAACACATTGCCCACCAGCAGTGCCAGGGCCACCGGCACCCTCGCCACGGCCGAGTACAAGCACAGGCTCTGTGTAGCGATCAACAGCCCAAGCAGCAACTGCCAGCGCCAGGTGCCGGGTGGAAGCCGCAAGCCCTGGCGTTGCCACAGCACCATCAAGGCCAGCACCAGCAGAGTCCCGCCCGAGCGCATCAGGATCGCCAGTAACACGCCGGCGCCGTCATCGAATGCCACCCGCGCCGCCACATGGTTGCCGGCGAAGGCGCACCCCATGCACAACAGGACGAGCACCGCGAGGTGGCGTGGAAACGGAGTGGGGGAATCCAGTGTGGCGGTGGGGCGGACCATGGCAGGGTTTCTCAAAAGAACGACCGCCGAAGCGTAGGCTTCGGGCGATGAATTTAGTTATTGTCATCGTACAACTGTGCGGTTTTTTACCTTATCTCATCCAGGGGAACAAGTACTGAAGAATTCGGAATCCCCACGAGGCTTTGTAAATATTCTGGTTTGAGAGGGCGTGAGTGCAGCCGTACTTCAACGGATGCGAAGATGGTTGTCTTGTACGATGTCTTATCACGTAGTAAAACTGTCATCCCGTCCAATAATAATTAACGGAGCGACACCCGATGGAGACTTCGCAACTGATAAGCCCCGCCGACCAAGGCCGCCGGGTATTCCTGAAAAAATCCCTGGTGGTCTCGGCAGCTGCCGCCACCCTCGGGAATCTGCCCGGGCTCACCCAGGCCGAGCCGTTGAGCCAGCGTTACCCGGACCCGCTGATCAACATCCTCGATCCCAGCTTCATGGACCTGCGCATCTTCAATGCCAGCGTGGAAAAACTCGCCACCGGGTTGCGCTGGGCCGAAGGGCCGGTGTGGGTCGGCGATGGCCGCTACCTGCTGGTCAGCGACATTCCCAACAACCGCATTGTGCGCTGGGATGAGATTACCGGCAGTCTGTCGGTGTATCGCGAGAACTCCAATTTTTCCAACGGCATGTGCCGTGATCGCCAGGGGCGATTGCTGGTGTGCGAAGGCTCCACCACCTCGAGCGAGGGGCGGCGCGTCACCCGTACCGAGCACAACGGCACCATCACCGTGCTGGCGGACAGTTTCGAGGGCAAGCCTTTCAATTCGCCGAACGATATCGTGTGCAAGCGCGATGGTTCGGTCTGGTTTACCGACCCGCCATTCCAGACCGGCAACAACTACGAAGGACACAAGGTCACGCCTTCTCAGCCCCACGCGGTGTACCGTATCGATGGCGAAACCGGGAAGGTCAGTCGGGTGATCGATGACTTGGCGGGGCCGAACGGCCTGTGTTTCTCCCCGGACGAGAAGATCCTCTATGTGGTGGAGGGCAGGGCCAAGCCCAACCGTCTGATCTGGGCGATCACGGTCAAGGAAGACGGTACGTTGGGCGAGCGGCGCAAGCACATTGAAGGTCTGGATTACGCCGCCATTGATGGCATCAAGTGCGACGAAAGCGGCAACCTCTGGTGCGGTTGGGGCGGCAACGGCGACCCCAAGGCAGACCTGGAGAAACTCGACGGCGTACGGGTGTTCAATCCGCAAGGCAAAGCCATCGGCCACATTTCCCTGCCGGAACGCTGCCCTAACATCTGCTTTGGCGGGCGGGAAGGTAATCGCTTGTTCATGGCCGGCAGTCACTCGCTGTATTCGCTGTTCGTGAATACCCGAGGCGCCACGTTCAGTTGACTGAACGGCTTGGACAGCAAGTCTCGCCGGTCACTGTGGCGAGGGGCGCAAACGCCTCGTCGCAGTGGATCGGTTCAGGTCGGGTCGCAACTCCACAATTCCACGAAGGGCTGATTTGCCGTTGGTGGTCCCAGCCAATGACTCATTGGCTGGCAACGTCCATTCAAACACAGCTGGTAATCGCCAGCCTGGGGTGTGCGGCCCAGTCTCAGTGGTTGCAGGGGCGGCAGTTGGCGCAGGTAGTGCCAGCTGCCGTCTTTCAGCCAGGCACCGTCGGGAATCTCCATGCCGGCGCCATTGCCTTTGACCCGGGCTTCACCCAGAACCAGCCCCTGCCCGGTAACGCGGTAGTCCTCCTCCCAGCGGATTTTCTCGATGGTGTGATTCCACGCCAGTGTGAAGTCCCGGAGGGGAAGCTGGGCCCAGGCCACACCGGCCAGGCCCAGGCATAAACCGATCACGCCAGGGCCCGTCCGACGCGCCGCGAGCGCCACAGGTGCTGGAAGATCAACAGACCGGCCAGCACGAAGCCAATCTCATCGGTCAATGGCAACGCGACTACCAGTAAAGCGCCTGCGACAAAACACATCGTGCGCTCCCAGATCGGCATCTTCTGTTGCAGATAACCGGTAGACGCCATGCCCCAAAGCCCGACGGCCAACATCGTCTTGATCAGCATGTAAGCGGTCATCCAAAGATTGCCACCCTGAAGCATCAGCGCCGGGTTATAGACCGCCATGAACGGAATGACGAAGCCGGCAAGCGCGATGCGTACGGCCCAGAAGCTGATTTTCAGGCCGGTCTCCCTGGCAATGGGCGCTGCCGCGAAGCAAGCCAGCGCCACGGGCGGCGTCAGGTCGGCAAGAATGCCGAAATAGAACACGAACATGTGGGACACGATCAGCGGCACACCCAGTTCCAGCAGCGCGGGCGCAGCGATCGAACTGGTGATGATGTAGTTGGGAATAGTGGGAATGCCCATGCCGAGCACCAGGCAGGTGAGCATGGTCAGGATCAACGACAGCAGCAGGTTGTCCTTGCCAATGGCCAGGATGTAACCGGCGAAGGTCGACGCCACCCCGGTCAGCGACACCACGCCGATGATGATGCCCACCAGGGCACAGGCAATCCCGACCGGCACCGCATGTCGCGCACCTTCCACCAGTGCATGGAGGCAGATCGTCAGGGTTTCCCGCGCGCCTTTGATGAACCAGCAGAGGATGACCAGCACCGCGATAACCGCAAAGATGACGCCGATGCCCAACTGGAAGAACCCTACGCACAGGATACCCAGCGCGATCCAGAAGGCGCAGCGCAGGGCAAAGCTCGACACTCGCAGGATGATCGCTGAACCAAGGATCACGATGGCGGTGAGCGCCAGTCCCACCATGCCGGAGAAAAGCGGCGTGCGCCCGGAAAACAGCAGATAGATCAGGACCGCGAGCGGGATCAGCAGGTACCAGTTTTCTTTCACGGCGCCCAGCGCACTTGGGCACTGGTCCTTGGGCAAGCCTTTGAGGTTGGAGCGCCTGGCTTCGAGATGAACCATCCAGAATACTGAACCGAAGTACAGGCACGCGGGAATCAAGGCGGCCTTGGCGACTTCAACGAACGGCACGTTGATGGTCTCGGCCATGATGAACGCCACGGCACCCATGATCGGCGGCATCAATTGACTACCCATGCTGGAAGTGGCTTCCACGCCACCGGCGAACGCGGCTCTGTAGCCGAAGCGCTTCATCAGCGGGATGGTGAATTGCCCTGTGGTCACCACGTTGGCAATGCCAGAGCCGGTAATGGTCCCCATCAAGGCAGAGGAGGCAACGGCGACTTTGGCCGGGCCGCCGAGCTTGTGGCCGAACAGGCCCATGGCAAAGTCGGTGAACAGCTTGATCATCCCGGCTTTCTCAAGGAAAGCGCCAAACAGGATGAACAGGAAAATGTAGGTGGCCGACACGTAGGTCGGCGTACCGTAAAGCCCCTCGGTGCCGAAGGATAATTGATTGACGATCTGATCGAAGCCATAGCCGCGATGGGCCAGGTCGCCCGGCAGGTATTCGCCGAACAGTCCATAGGCCAGGAACAGACCGCAGATCAACGGCAGTGCGATACCCATCACGCGTCGAGCTGCCTCGAACACCAACACGATCAGCACGATACCAACCACGAGGTCCGTGACGGTCAGGTCACCGGAGCGCTGGATCAGATCGGCTTCGAATATCCATTGGTACAGGGCCGTGGTGATACCGGCCAGGGATAACACCCATGCCAGTGGCTGCCAGGGCCGACCCGTGCCATGGGCGGGATAACTCAAAAACACTACCCACAACAGGAAACCCACGTGCACGGCACGCAGGACCTGGCTGGAGACAGGGGCGAACGCAGCGGTGACGATCTGGAATACGGAAAACAGCAGGGCCACGTAGAACAGTGTCCTGGGCCAGTCCCGTGGGTCGGCGGGAATGCCGGGCTGAATCTCACTCATTAAGGGATGTCCTCTTGCCTGCATCAAAGGTGCGAACCGGGAGGGCGCAGCGACGGTCATCGCCGCTGCGCCGGATCGGCTTACAGGGCGCCGACTTCCTTGTAATAGCGCTCGGCACCGGGATGGAGGGGGATAGGCAAGTTTTTCGCGGCTTTATCCAGTGTGATGTCTTTGGCTGCGGAGTGGGCGCTGCCCAGGCGGGGGAGATTCTCGAACAGCAACTTGGTCATCTGGTAGGCCACCTCGTCCGGGACGTCTTCACGGGTGACCAGGATGTTGGTGATGGCTACGGTGGGCACGGCTTCGGCCTGGCCGTCATAGGTATTGGCCGGGATCGTTGCACTTTGGTAGGCCGGGTTGCCGATTTTTGTCACCACGTCAGTCGGAATCGACACATAGTTCAGCGCCATGGTCGAGGCCAGGTCACGGATGGCCGCCATCCCCAACCCCGAAGACTGGAGCGTGGCATCCAGTTGACGGTTCTTGATCAGGTCCACCGATTCGGCGAAGGGCAGATATTGGACCTTCATATCGGTGTAGCTAAGCCCCGCTGCCTTGAGAATGGCTCGCGCGTTCAGCTCGGTGCCGGATTTTGCCGCCCCCACGGAGATGGACTTGCCCTTGAGGTCGGCCAACGTCTTGATGCCCGACTCCTGGCTGGCAACGATCTGAATGTAATTGGGGTAGGCGCCGGCGATGGCGCGTAGTTTGGTCAGCGGTGCCTTGAAGCCGGCATCTTCCACGCCATTCTTGGCGTCAGCCACCGAATCGCCCAGCGCGAGGGCCAATTCTCCGCGCCCGGCCTGCAGCAGGTTCAGATTTTCCACCGAAGCCTTGGTGGCTTGCACCGAGGTCTTGGCGTCCTTGATGCCGGTGCTGTAGATCTGCGACAGCCCGACTCCGATCGGGTAATAGACCCCACTGGTGCCCCCCGTCAGGATGTTGATGTAAACCGGAGCGGCCTGGACCGCGGTCGTGACCGCCAAGGCTGCCGCGGCGGCCAGGAGGGTGAAGCGCTTGTTGACTCGCATGGAAAACTCTCCGTCTTGTTATGGCTTTATGCAGAGTCCTCCCACTTTAGTCCAAACGGGCCGCGAAGTGGCGAATCAATAGCGCATCAAAGGAGGACGGCAGTCATTTCTGAGCATTCCTGGAGGGCGCCAACCCTGGCACGGCGCTGCTGTCACGCACCGTCAGCTCGAACGGCAGCACCACATGCCGTTCGGCAACGGGCTTATTTTCGATCAGCGCGATCAGCATCTCTACAGCCCTGCGGCCAAAGGTTTCGGCAGGCTGCGCAATGGTGGTCAGGGGCGGATCGCAATATGCCGCGAACGGGATGTCATCGAAGCCCACCAGCGAAATATCCTCAGGTACCCGCAACCCCGACTCCTTGATGCGCTTGAGGGCGCCGATGGCCATCTCGTCGTTTTCACAGAACAGCGCACTGGGACGCTCGGCCAGCGCCAGCATCGCACCGGCTCCGTCGTACCCGGCGTTCAAGGTGAAGTCGCCGTGACAGATCAAGCCAGGGTCGACGGCCAGGCCGGCCTGGCGCAAGGCGTCCTCGTACCCGGCCACGCGGTCCAGCGTCAGGGGGCTGCTGCGGGGACCCTTGATGATGCCGATGCGACGGTGACCGAGACCGATCAGGTACTCGGTCATGGCTTGGGCGGCGGCGCGGTTGTCGAGGCTGATGGTGGGAAAGCCGGCATCCTTGATCACTTCGCAGGCGTTGACCAGCGGCAGGGCTTCGGCACCTGGAGGGAGCGACGCGAAAGGATCGCTTGCCCGCAACTGGATCACGCCATCGGCCTGGCGCGCATAGACCAGCGCCGCGAATTCCCGCTCGACTTCTGCCCGGCCCTGGGTGTCGCACAACAGCAACCGATAACCCGCCGCCTGGGCGGACTGCTGGGCACCGCTGATGACTCTGGCAAAGAACGTATTGGCGATGGCCGGCACGAGGATCACCAGGTTGCCGGTGCGACGGGAGCGGAACTGCACGGCCATCAGGTTTGGCCGGTAACCGGCCTGTTCCACCGCCGCGTTGACCTTGTCCCGTGTCTCGGGCAGGACCCGTTCGGGAGATTTCAGCGTTCTGGACACTGTAGCCACCGACACGCCGGCCAGACGGGCCACTTCACGGATATTGGACAAAATCACCTCGATCGAGCGCCGGAAAATAGCGGCACGAGAGGGAGCTTACCGCAGGTTGGACGCCTCACAAACGTCCTTGCGTGAAGACCGTGGGGTTTGACATGCCGCAAAACTGCGCCTAGATTCCGCTGTGATGTAACCGGTTACATCGTTGTCGGCCCTGACCTGAGAGAATCGCGATGAGTCCTGTAGCACCAAAAATAAGACTGGGTTTCGTGGGCGGAGGAGACGGCGCTTTCATCGGGCAGGCCCATCGTCAGGCCGCGGGCCTGGACGGTGGCTTCGAGCTGGTGTGCGGGGCATTCAGTCGCGATGCCCGCAACAATCAACAAACCGGCACAGCCCTGGGGCTGGCCGCTTCCCGCTGCTATAACGACTGGCAGCAACTGTTGGACGCCGAAGCAGCATTGCCCGCGGACCAGCGCATGGAGCTGCTGGTTATCGTGACCCCCAATCACCTGCACGCACCGATTGCTGGCCAAGCATTGAAGGCGGGTTTCCATGTGTTCAGCGAAAAGCCCGCGGCGTTGAACCTGCGTGAGCTGCTCGGGCTCAAGGATGTGTTGAAAGGCTGCGGCCGTCTGTACGGCCTGGCCCACACGTACCTGGGGTATCCCATGGTCTGGCAGGCCCGGGAGATGGTGCGCAGCGGCGTGATCGGCACAGTGCGCAAAGTGCTGGTGGAGTACCCCCAGGGCTGGCTCAGCCAGGACGTCGCCGGGCAGGGCAACAAGCAGGCCGGCTGGCGTGACGATCCCCAGCAGTCTGGCCTGGGCGGCTGCATCGGCGACATCGGCACCCACGCCTTTTCCCTCGCAGAGTTCGTGACCGGCCAGCACGTCGAGCAGCTCTGTGCGGCATTGGGTACCCACATTCCGGGCCGGCAATTGGACGACGACGCCGCGATGCTGTTGCGCATGAGTGATGGCGCCAGCGGCGTGTTGATCGCCAGCCAGGTCTGCGCCGGTGAAGAGAACCCGCTGAAGATCCGCGTCTATGGCGATAAAGGCGCCCTGGAATGGCGCCAGGAGGAACCGTCGAGCCTGATCCATCGGGCCCTCGACCAACCCCTGAGCATCCTGCGTTGCGGCGTCGGCCAGCCATGGTTGTGCGAGGCCGCCACACGCCGCATGCGCCTGCCGGCCGGGCACCCCGAGGGTTACCTGGAAGCCATGGCCAACCTCTATGGCGATTTCGCCCATGCCATTCGTGAAAGGCTCAAGGGTCCCGATGTGCCTGGCGTACCCGGTATCGAAACCGGCTTGCGCGGCATGGCGTTCATCGAGGCCGCCCTCATCAATCATCGTGGCGAGGCGAAGTGGACCGCGCTGCAGACTGGAGAGTCGCTGTTGTGAATACCGCCGATCAGACACCGAGCGGCTTGCGAGGGCCGGCTATTTTTCTGGCCCAGTTCATGTCCGACGAGCCGCCGTTCGACACCTTGGCGAGCATTGCGCGGTGGGCCGCTTCACAAGGGTACAAAGCCATTCAGTTGCCGACCTTGGGCACACGTTACATCGACCTGGCCCGGGCCGCCGACAGCCAGGCCTACTGCGATGAGATCAAGGCCACCTGCGCAGAGGCCGGCGTCGAGATCAGCGAACTGTCGACGCACCTGCAAGGCCAACTGGTCGCGGTACACCCGGCGTTCGACGCGCTGTTCGACGACTTCGCTCCGGCCCATCTGCGCGGCCAGTCCCAGGCCCGGACCGAGTGGGCCATCGAGCAACTCAAGCTGGCGGCCCGGGCCAGTCAACGCTTGGGGCTCAGTGCCCATGCGACGTTTTCCGGCGCGCTGTTGTGGCCCTACATGTACCCGTGGCCACAACGCCCGAGCGGGCTTGTCGAACAAGTGTTTGCCGAGCTGGCCCGGCGCTGGCTGCCGATTCTCGATTGTTTCGAGGCGGCCGGGGTGGACCTGTGCTACGAAATCCATCCCGGCGAGGACCTTCACGATGGGGCCTCGTTCGAGCGTTTCCTGGAAGCGGTCGATCACCATCCTCGGGCAGCCATCCTCTACGACCCCAGTCACTTGCTGCTGCAGCAGATGGATTACCTGGGTTTCATCGATCGCTACCACGCGCGCATCCGTATGTTCCACGTCAAAGATGCCGAGTTCCGCCCCGATGCCCGGTCCGGTGTGTACGGCGGCTACCAGGGCTGGATGGAGCGTCCTGGCCGGTTCCGTTCCCTGGGCGATGGGCAGATCGATTTCAAATCGATCTTCAGCAAGTTGACCCAGTACGATTTCAGCGGCTGGGCAGTGCTGGAGTGGGAGTGCTGCCTGAAGGACTCGCAACAGGGTGCCGCCGAAGGGGCTGCGTTCATTCAGCGGCACATGATCAACAAGAGCCGCAAGGCGTTCGATGATTTTGCCGGGGTGACGGCGGATGAAGCGTCCAATCGGCAGCTGCTGGGGCTGCCGAGGTAACCGATACCAAAAAACTGTGGCAAGGGAGTTCATTGTGGGAGCAAGGCTTGCCCGCGATAAAGCCGACGAGGTCCTTAGGAAGAATGAGGCGCCTGCATCGCGGGCAAGCCTTGCTCCCACAGTAAATCCCCTCGCCACACACAAGCTTTTACCAACTGGCTGGCTTACAAGAACAACAAATAGACGGTGACTGTCATGACCACGATGAACGCACGCTTGAGCGTGATGATGTTCCTGCAGTTCTTTATCTGGGGCGGCTGGTTCGTCACCCTAGGGACCTTTCTTTCCAGCACCCTGGGCGCCAGCGGTGGGCAGATCGGCATGGCGTTTTCCACTCAGTCCTGGGGCGCGATCATCGCGCCGTTCGTGATTGGCCTGATAGCCGACCGCTACTTCAATGCCGAACGTATCCTGGCGGTGCTGCACCTGTTGGGCGCGGTGCTGCTGTATCAGCTGTATGCGGCGCAGGACTTCAGTGATTTTTACCCGTTCGTGCTGGCGTACATGGTGGTTTATATGCCGACGCTGGCCCTGGTCAATTCCGTAGCGTTCCGTCAGATGCGCGATCCGGCGCTGGAGTTTTCCCGTGTGCGGGTGTGGGGCACCATTGGCTGGATTGTCGCGGGTGTGGTCATCAGTTTCGTGTTCGCCTGGGATTCTCGGGAAGCCATTGCAGCGGGCGGCTTGCGCAACACCTTCCTGATGGCGGCGATTGCCTCGCTTGCCCTGGGCATCTATAGCTTCACGCTGCCGGCCACGGCCCCGCTCAAGGCTCAAGCCGGCGGCGGAATGAAGCAACTGCTGGGCCTGGACGCCCTGGGGCTGCTCAAGGACCGCAGTTACCTGGTGTTCTTCATCGCCTCGATCCTGATCTGCATTCCGCTGGCGTTCTATTACCAGAACGCCAACCCGTTCCTGGCCGAGACCGGCATGACCAACCCCACGGCAAAGATGGCCATCGGGCAGGTGTCCGAGGTGCTGTTCATGCTGCTGTTGCCGCTGTTCATTCTGCGCTTCGGTATCAAATTGGCGTTGTTGGTGGGAATGCTGGCGTGGGCGTTGCGCTACCTGCTGTTCGCCTACGGCAACAACGGTGACCTGGCGTTCATGCTCTTCACCGGCATTGCCTTGCATGGCATCTGTTATGACTTCTTTTTTGTCTCGGGGCAGATCTACACCGACGCCAAGGCGCCGGAGCATCTGCGCAGCTCAGCCCAAGGGCTGATCACCCTGGCGACCTATGGCCTGGGCATGTTGATCGGCTTCCGGGTAGCGGGACAGGTCACTGATCATTTTGCCGAAGCGGGCGGTCATGACTGGACCAGCATCTGGTTGTTCCCGGCCGGTTTTGCGCTGCTGGTGTTCGTCTGCTTCCTGGTCGCCTTCAGTGGCCGGCAGGCGGTCGCCGTACCGTCAAAGGCCTGAAGCGCAGTACGGCACCGAACGCCGGTCATTTATGACTGACGTCCAGTTTGGAGTAGGTCACTTTCCCGCCTTCGGTGGCATAGCCGACGTTGTCCAGGGTGTAGACGCCCGCTTTGAAGTAGAAGTTGTAGCCATACCAGGACGGATCCAGCTTCACCTGTTTGCCAAGGTTGTTGATCAGTACGGTGACCTTGCCCTGTTTGTCCATCTGCAAGGTGTAGGTAAAGACTTTGTTCAAGGCAACGTTCGGCACGGTGAACATCACCGGGCTTTTTGCATCCTTGGGCTTGACCCGGTATTCGACATCCAGGTTGCCGACACCCTTGGTGAAACGGTAGACGAGCTTGAGCAATGGGGCGGGTGCGTCCTTGGCGTGGATCTGCGCGACGACCACGCGACCGGCCGAGGGCACCTGATTCACAGCCAGGGTGCCTTTGAGGGTATTGACCCCGCTGTTAAATCGCCAGTTGCGCAGCTTGCCGTCTTTCGAGGTTTCCCGCAGCTCGGAGCGCGGGTACTTGCTCTTACCTGTGTGGGAACCGGTTACCGGAGCCCAGAACACGATCTTGTCGCCAGTGTGGGTGAAATACTGGTTGCGCAGGGTCGGCACCGCCTTGGTCGCAACGGTCAGGGCCGGGGTTTGTATCGGAAGGGTGATGTTCCAGACAGTCAGGTCAATCATGGTCAAGCGCTCCAACGGTGTAGCCGGTGCAGATCGGTGTCAGCCGGCAAGGGCAGAATTGCCTTCCGTGGCGCAATCATCTGGTTATCGACATGGCGCTGATTCGCTGGAGGATGTTGGCGGGGCAACTGACGAATGGCTCTAACTTGAGCGTTGTGGACGGTTTTTCGACTTGCGCGCAGACAATGTCAATTTGATGTTAATCGGGTAAAGTACGCGCCGCCCGAGAGATGGATCCCGGGCGTTTCCCATGGAGTAGTCAATGAAAAGTTTCAGCAAAGTTGTCGCCACCGCCCTGTTCGGCCTGGTCCTGGCGGGTTGCACCGGCACCCCGATGAAGACCCAGCAGTACGACAGCAGCCAATACACCGTTGTCGGCCACAGTGAAGCGAAGGCCACTGGCCTGTTGCTGTTCGGCGTGATCCCGATCCGCCAGAACAACCGCTTCGTACGCGCCCAGAACGCCGCGATCCTGGCCAAGGGCGGCGACGCCATGATCAATACCCAAGTGCAGGAAGACTGGTTCTGGGCCTGGGTCCTGACCGGTTACACCACGTCGGTGTCCGGGGATGTGGTCAAGCTGAAGAACGTTCAGTAAAGGTCAGTTCGATCGTGCCCACTCTCGGCGTGGGTACGTCGCCCGGGACGCTTCGCGTTCCGCTTCTAAAGCGTGACGCGGAGCGTCACTGGATGCATTCCCACGCAGAGCGTGGGAATGATCGGTAGACGTTCCGGTCAATGCCCCCCGACCACCATGCGACTGAACGGCTCGACATACGCCTGCAACGTCACCAGCCCGCCCACCAGAATCGCCAGCACCACCGAGTGGAAAAACACGTAGCGCAGGATTTCCCCTTCATGGCCATACCAACGGGTGGCGGTGGAGGCGACCACGATCGACTGGGCATCGACCATCTTGCCCATCACCCCGCCGGAACTGTTGGCGGCGGCCATCAACACCGGGCTCAGGCCCAGTTGCTCTGAAGTCACCCGTTGCAAGCCGCCGAACAGCACGTTGGAGGCGGTGTCCGAGCCGGTCAGCGCCACGCCCAGCCAGCCCAGCAAGGTGCCGAACATCGGGTAGAAAATGCCTGTCGCGGCAAACGCCAGGCCCATGGTGGCGTCCAGTCCCGAATAACGGGTGAGAAACCCCAGGGCCAGCATCGCCACGATGGTAATCAGCGAATAACGCACTACCCATAGCGTTCTCAGGTACTGGTGCGCCAGTTGCGGGATGGAATAGCCCATCAGCAAGCCGCCGAGAATAGCTGCCAGGAAGATGCCGCTGCCGGTGGCGGTGAACCAGTTGAACTTGTAGACCGCTTCCTCGGTTTTGGGCTGGGGCACCACCGGAGGCACTTTTTCGATGTGCTGGTGGATGGTTTCGAAGGTCAGCAGGGGTGAGAAGATGGGGTTGGCCTCGCGCATCGGCTTGCCCTGGGGATCGAGTCGCGCCGATTGAGTCTGGGGATCGATGGCCGGGCGGGTATCGAACAGGTTCTTGAAGCCCTGGGTACCCCAGGCAAACACGAACACCGTGAGGATGATCCACGGCATCCATGCCCGCAGCACCGCTGGCCGGGTATCAGTCGAGAACGCTGTGCTGGTCACCGGCTGCTGTTCTTCGCTGGCGTCGATCTTTGAATCATCGTGTCGCCCCGACAACGCTGCGGAGGTGTGTACCGTGGCCGGCTTCCAGACTCTGAGAAAGCCGGTGAGGCAGGCCATGGAAATCAGCGCGGCGATCACATCCACCAGCATCGGCCCATGGTAGTTTGAGACCACGAACTGAGGGATGGCGAAGCTGACGCCGGCCACCAGGATCGCCGGCCAGACCTCCAGCATCTTGCGCCATCCGGCGAAGGCCCAGATCAGCCAGAACGGTACGATCACCGAAAAGAACGGCAACTGCCGGCCGACCATCATCGACAGTTCCATTTCATCCAGCCCGGTGACCTTGGCCAGCGTGATGACGGGGGTGCCCAAGGCGCCGAACGCCACCGGTGCCGTGTTGGCGATCAATGCCAGGCCGGAGGCGGCCAGCGGTGAAAAGCCCAGTCCGATGAGGATCGCCCCAGTCACCGCCACCGGCGTACCGAAGCCCGCCGCCCCCTCGAAAAACGCACCGAAGCAGAAGGCGATGAGCAGCAATTGCAGGCGCCGGTCGTCGGTGATTCGCGCCAGGGAATCCTGCAGGACCTTGAACGAGCCGTTTTCGGTGGTCAGCCGGTGCAGGAAGATAATGTTGAGCACAATCCAGCCAATGGGCAGCAACCCGTTGGCCGCCCCGTAGAGCGCCGCCGTACCGGCCATGCCGGCTGGCATGCCGAAAGCGAAAATCGCGATCAGCAGGGCCGAGGCCAGGGCCAGCAACGCCGCCAGGTGCGCCTTGATATGAAAGAACGCCAGGGACGCCAGCATCACCACCACCGGGACCGCCGCCAGGAACGTCGACAGCACCGCATTACCGAAGGGATCGTAGACTTGTTGCCAGACCATGTTCCACCTCTGCTTTTTATTGTTGGAAGTGCAGGCCCCAGGGGGGATTGGCAGAAGAGTATAGGCGGGGATCCGGCAGGGCATGGGGGCATGCCCCCGTCCTGTCTGGGGCCGCTTCGCGACCCAGCGGGAGCTAGCTCCCTTGCCACAAAGGCGATGATGTTCGGCTAACGCGTGTCGGTGCGTGCGCCTTCTTCCAGTCGAAGCTCCAGGCTCAAGTCATCGCAACTTCTCGACCAGGCGCTGAGCCAGTCGGGCATGGCCGGCGGCTGTTCGTCCAGGCCCAGGGCGCGAATGAACTCAGCCGGTGCAATCGTGCCCTTGGCCGAGCGGAACAGGCCACGCATGACAACCACCCCGACCACACGCCCCCGACTCATGAAACGGTGTTCCATGAACGACCACTTCTCGTCCCAGCCGAGCATCCGGGTGTGCACCTCGAATGCTTCGAACAGCTTCAATTCGCGCCTGAACTTGCCCCAGACATCCCCTACGATCGGCACCGCCCGGTTGCTCAACGCCACTTTGTAGGCGCCGCTGCGCAGCACGTAATCCATGCGTCCGACATCTGCCAGTGTGAAATAGCGGCCGTTGGTGACGTGGCGGTTGAAGTCCAGATCCAGCGGCCATACACGCATGCGCACCACGGTGGTCTCCAGAGGAGCCATCGGCTTGCGCCAGGGGCGACGAAACAGCATCAGCAACAGTCGGAACCAGAGATTCATGGAAATACCGCAAAGGGAAAAAAGCCCACTTTAGACAGGTGGAATGGCCTGGGCCAGGTGCGCAAATGACTGTTTGCCCGCAAAACGCGCATTTGGGACATGTCTGCATACCTGATTGCTCATGCCCAGCTATGAGCCGCTGGCACCGATGTAGAAATGGCGGGACGCCACCAGACCGGTGGGAGCTGTGGTCGGGAAAACTAATGTGGGAGCGAGCCTGCTCGCGATGGCGTCGGCACAGTCAACCCCACTGCGAGCAAGCGTGTTGCGAGCCCTTCAACCCTTGGCTGCCATTGCCGTGACTTCCACCCGCATGCCCTCGACCCCCAGTGCCGCCACGCCGATCGCGGCGCGCACCGGCCAGGGTTTGGCGAAGAAGCGTTTGTACACTTCGTTGAAGGCTGCGCGTTCGGTCATGTCGGTGAGGTAGATGGTCAGGTGCAAGACCCGGTCCATGGAACTACCGGCACGCTCCAGCGCAGTCTTGAGTGCTTGCAAGGTGCATTCGCTCTGCAGGGTGATGTCGCCCAGCTCCAGGTTGCCGTCGGCGCGGGTCGGGATCTGGGTGGTGACCAGTAGGCCACCGAAGCCGGCGACGTCCGAAGAAATGGAATCCGCATCCGGGTCCGGAGTGAACGTGATGTCTGGGTTGGTCATGCGGCGCCTCATGGGGAAAAGGAAAAAGACGCCGCAGTTTACCGTCCAATGGTGCGCCGTTCCCGGCTTTCCTTCATCGATTCTCTCTTTGCACCAGCGCCTGGATGTAGGTTTCAATCGTGGTGGTGCCGCGCAGCCCATCCTCGGCAACCTCGAAGCCGCTGTCGACGCTGATCTCTGTCATCCGGGTATAGGATTGCGCGGCGGCGGGGCTGAAACCGAGGTCCAGGAACGCATCTTCCCAGCGGTTCTTCGGTATTACCTGCACCTCGACCGGCCTGCCTAGCGCCTGGGAAAAAGCCTGCGCGACATCGTTGGGTGAATACAGGCGAGGCCCTTGCACATAACGAACGCCGATGTCGGTTACCGGCGACAACAGTCTCGCTGCTGCTGTTTCGCCCATGTCCCGGGGGGCAACCATGGGCAGGGCCTGGTCTGCCGGAAGCAGGGTTGGCAGCTTGCCTGTCGTGCGGACGGTGTCGAGCAGGCTGTCCCAATTGCTCATGTAGTAGACGGCGCGATTGATCGCCGCCGGGATTGATTGATTGCGCAAGCCTTCTTCCAGCTCCCACAAGACACTGAGGTCACCGAGACGCTCGCCGGGTTGGGCACCGGCAGTGGACTGGGCGACGATCTTCTCAAGGCCCGAACCGTCCAGCGCGGCGAGAATATTGCCCACGGTATGCCTTTCCACCGCATCGGTATCAGTACTCGGAGCGGCCGGTGGATTGAGGATGAAGGCCCGGCGCCCGAGTCGGAAGGCGGCGCGCAGCGACTCGACATCCTGCGCATCCGCCTCGACAATCCGAGCGCCTTTGCCGCGCCATTCCTCCCCATGGGCGGCGTTGCGAGTCAGGAGCGTCACCGGCGCTGCCTGGGCCAGCAGCGCCTGGACGGTGGCCGAACCAACATGTCCTGTGCCTCCCATGATCACGTACATGATTCACCTCCCTCCCGGCCCAGGATCAAAGGTTGGCCTGGGCCTGGGCTGTCATTGCCGTTTCAAGGTGCGGCTCCGCGCCGTTCAGGCGCTCGGCCAGTTGGTAGGCCTGTTCCCAACCGAACTCAGGCTCCAGCCAATCGAGCGCGTCGTCTGTGCTCAAGGCCAGTACACGTTGCTGTTGGCCGGCAATATCGCCATAAGTCACCAGGGCCAGGCCGTCGCAGCCCAAGGCGGTTTCGCTGGCCTGGGCCAGGGCCGCCAGAAAGATCGGGGCCGATTGTCGGGACGTCGTATAGCTGAAGTCTTGCGCCTGGGCCGAGTCGCAGTGCCCCTGCGCTTCGTACCAGCCTTCCACGGCCACCAATACACGGCCTTCGCGCTTGATGGGGTCAAAGACCTTGGAACGCATCACCAGGTGCAGCGGCAGATGCGTCAGTGGGGGCATCGTTCCCACCGACCAGATGGGCGACCAGCCCCAGCGAACCTTGATGGACTCCAGGTGCCCGCCGCGACGGCGGATGGCACTGACCTGCATGTTCGGCTTGATCAGGTTGTGCCGCTCCTGGGGACTGGCGGGCACCGTCCTGTACAAGTCCAGGTGCGTCACCGCTATATCGAAACGTCCGCCCGAGGTGTCTCGCTGGGCGAAATACGCCAGGGCGTCCTTTGAGGAAACGTGCTGAACAAAACCCTCACACATGGCGAAAACTCCTGGAATCGAAACGCAACAGACCGTCGAGGCGCTAGCCGTTCGAGTCTCGACTGCTCAAGCGCGTCATCACTGATTTCAGCGGTGTCATGTAGGTCCGAGCTGCGTGCAGGGGCTTTGTTCGAAAAATCTTCGGGGCGCGGGACGAGCGGCTGTAGTCGTTACCACGAGGCAAGACGAGCGGTGCAACGAGGAGTCAGTGGCTCCGGTTCTCGTTGATGAAATCCACAAAAGCCCGCAACGGCGAGGGCAGGTAGCGGCGACCGGGGTAATAGAGGTACGGTCCACTGAAAGCCTGCCACCAGGGCTCCAGCACCGGCACCAGCGCGCCACTGTCCAGGTAGGGCTTGAGCCAATCCTCGAACAGGTGGATCACCCCCAACCCATCCAGTGCGGCTTTTATGGCCAGATCCACCGCGCCTGCCACGCGGAAAACCAAGGGACCGCTCGGGTCCACGCTGATGGTTTCGCCGTCACGTTCGTATTCCCAGAGCGGCATGGCGCCACTGGGGAACTTGCCCCGCAGGCAGGCATGCTGGAGCAGGTCCCGAGGGTGCTCGGGGCATCCCCTGGCCTGGAGGTAGGCCGGTGAGGCAGCCGTTGCGAAACGCTGCAAGCGTGGACCAATGGGAATGGCGATCATGTCCTGTTCAAGGCGATCATCGTAGCGGATACCGGCATCACAACCGGCCGCGAGCATGTCGACGAAACTTTCTTCGGTGACGATCTCCAGGCGAATGTCGGGGTAGCTTCTCAGAAACGGAGTGATGATCGAGGGCAACACCAGCGTCGCTGCACTGACCGGCACATTCAGCCTGAGGGTGCCCGAAGGACGGTCACGGAACTCGTTGACCACGTCCAACGCGGATTCGACTTCACCCAGGGCTGGCACGATACGCTCCATCAGCCGAGCGCCGGCCTCGGTCGGCACCACGCTGCGGGTAGTGCGGTTGAGGAGGCGCACACCGAGCCGGCTTTCCATCCGTCGTACCGCATCACTGAGGCTGGAGGCGGATTTGCCGCTCAGCCGGGCGCCTTCCCGAAACCCCTTTGCGTTGACCACGGCCACGAAGGACAAGAGGTCTTGAATATCCGTCATAGTGTTCTCTGTGCCGTACAACCCGTTCGGATTGCACCTGATTATCAGTGGAGTGGTCAACGCCTATAGTCGGCTCATGCATTAATCCAGGGGGTACGTGATGAGCAGGGCAGACAAGGCAGGGAGTTTTTTTCTGGGCGACCGCAAGGTCAATCGCATGGGCTACGGCGCGATGCAATTGGCGGGGCCCCACGTGTTCGGGCCACCGAAGGACCCGGCAGCGGCTGTCGCGGTGCTGCGTGAAGCTTTGGCCGCCGGGGTCAACCATATCGATACTGCTGACTTCTATGGCCCCCATGTCACCAACCGTCTGATTCGCGAAGCACTGCACCCTTACGCCAGTGATCTGGTGATCGTTACCAAGGTGGGTGCAGTTCGTGGTGCTGACGCCTCGTGGAATCCCGCCCTGAGCCCCGTCGAGTTGACCCGGGCCGTTCACGACAACTTGCGCAACTTGGGCATGGATGCATTGGACGTGGTCAACCTGCGGGCCTGGGGCAACATGCAAGCGCCCACGGAGGGCTCCATCGAGGAGTCCTTCTGCACACTGGCGGACTTGCAGCGCCAGGGTCTCATCCGCCACTTGGGGCTGAGCAACGTCACGGCTGCGCAGGTCAAGCAAGCCCAGGGCATTGCCAACGTGGTGTGTGTGCAGAACCACTACAACTTGACTCATCGAGGTGACGAGCAACTTATCGCTGACCTGAATCGACAGGGCATCGCCTACGTACCGTTCTTTCCACTGGGTGGCTTCACACCGTTGCAATCGCAGGCCCTTTCAAGCGTCGCGGCACGCCTGGAGGCATCACCGCTGTGCGTGGCGCTGGCGTGGTTGCTGCAACGTGCGCCGAACCTGCTACTGATTCCTGGTACATCGTCAGTGGCGCACTTGCGGGAAAACCTCACGGCCAGCGAACTGCGGATCCCGGTGCCGATGCTGGCCGAGCTGGACGCGCTGGCCTGAGCCGCCCGGAACGTCTTCGTCCGTTGGGTGACCTCAGCTACGCGCCTCATCCGTCTCGTTGAGGTGATGTTCAGGCCAGCGGTCGGCGGGACGTGCGCGATCTTCGTTGAACATGTCCGTGAGCAGCGCGTTGGCGCGGCGGTAGGCGTCGTGGCGGAACTTGAGGTCATCCTCTGGCTGGGCGACTATTTCCTCCAGCATTCGCAAGTTCAGGCGACGGAACTGATCCGCCCGTTCGCGCGCCTCGTAAGCCCCGACGCCCATCTGCATCAGCGCACGTCGGCCCAATGACAGCGCGCTCTCGAAGGTTTCCCGTTCGGCCGCCTCCACCCCCATCTGCCGCAGGGTGATCAGGTGTCCCATGTCCCGCGCCCGCACGATCAGCTTCAGCGTGGGGAAGTGCTCCTGAACCAGCCGGGTCAGCGCCAGGTTGTCCTGCTGATCGTCAATGGCATTGATCAGCACAACGGCCTGGGCCGCGCCGGCCGCATGCAGCAAGTCGAGGCGCGTGGCGTCGCCGTAGAAGACTTTCACGCCGAATTTACGCAGTGTCTCGATGTTGTCGGGGTCGTGATCCAGTACCACCACCTCGACGCCGCAGGACATCAGCAAACGTCCGGCGATCTGCCCGAAACGACCGAACCCGGCAATGATGATGCGTGGGTTCTGCTGATCGACGAGGTCGGATTCCTCGCGGTTTTTCTGGGTGACGGACTCTAGTCGACCCAACAGCAGGATCAGCAAGGGGGTCAGGCACATGGACAGGGCCACCGCCAGCGTCAGGCTCTTGCCCCATTGATCGGTCAGGATGTCGGCCAGCGTCGCGGCACCGAACACCACGAAGGCGAATTCGCTGCCCTGGCCCAGCAACACCGCCTGCCACGAACGCTGACCCGCGGGTACGTTGAGAAACCGGCTCACCGTCTTGATCACCAGCAGCTTGATCAGGATGAAGCCCAGGGTCAGGGTGGCAACCTTCAACGGCGTGTTGATCAGGGTGCCGAAGTCGATCGACATGCCGACACCGATGAAAAACAGTCCCAGCAGCAGGCCTTTGAATGGCTCAATGTCGCTTTCCAGGGCATGCCGGTATTCGGAACTGGCCAGCAGCACCCCGGCGAGGAAGGCGCCCATGGCCATCGACAGGCCGGCTTCTTCCAGGAGAAAACCGAAGCCGAACACCAGGAACAGTGCCACGGCGCTGAAGATCTCCCGCAGGCCCGAGCGGGCGGCGAAGCGCAGCAATGGCCGCGTCACATAGCGTCCCAGCAGCACGACGACGCTGATGGCCGCAACGATCTTGACGATCGACAGCGCCAGAGCGGTGCCCGACGGTGTTTCACCGTGGGCCGATAGCAAGGGAATCATGGCGACCAGGGGAATGGCCGCGATGTCCTGGAACAACAGCACGGCAAAGCTGCTGCGGCCGACGGCGGTTGCCGTCAGGTTGCGCTCATTCATCGCCTGCATGGCAATCGCCGTGGAGGACAGGCTCAGGGTCAGGCCGACCAGCAACGCGGCCGTCCAGTTCAGACCCAGGGCTTCGCAGAACACCGCGATCGCAGCGCCACAGGCCAGCATCTGCAAGGCGCCGCCACCGAATACCATGCGCCGCAGCGCCCAAAGCCGTTTGGGGTCGAGCTCAAGCCCGATGATGAACAGCATCAGCACGACGCCGATTTCGGCGAATTCCAGGATGGCCTTGACGTCGGTAATGAGCTTCAGGCCCCAGGGGCCGATGATGCACCCGGCCAGCAAGTACCCCAGCACCGGGCCCAGGCCCAACCTGACGGCAATCGGCACGATCAATGTCGCCGAGGCCAGGTAGATGAGCATCTCGATCAGGCTGTGAGTCTCCATTTCAGTCTTCCTTCCAAGAGGCCAGGCGGGCGCGGTAGTGTTCGATTTGTGCGTGTTGGGCCTGAGATTCGGCGGCATAGGCACCGTGGACGACGACCGGATCCAGCCAGCGCATGCGACAGTAGACAGCCGTTGCGTGGAGGGGCTGGGCCAACACGGAGAAGCCTGGGTGCGCACCGATCTCGAAATGGTCCTGACCGCCGCCCGTGCTGACGGCCCACAGCAGGCTCTTGTCCTTGAGGGTCGTGGAGCCTTTGCCGTATGCCCAGCCGTGGGTGAATACCTTGTCGATCCACAATTTCAGCAGGGGCGGCATGCTGTACCAGTACATCGGGTGCTGGAGGACGACCAGTTGTGCCTGTTCGATGGCGCGCTGTTCGGCTTCGACGTCGATGTCGAAATCCGGGTAGAGATCATAGAGGGACCGTACGACCACGTCCGGAAGGCTGCAGGCCCGTTCGAGCATCTGCTGGTTGACCCGTGATTGGTCGGGGTAGGGGTGGGCGTAAACGATCAGGATCATCGGGGCGATTCCAGGGCGGGTCCAGGCCGAAAGGCCGGACATCCTACCGAGGATGGCCCCGGTTGTTCAGGTTTTGTTTGCCAACGGAGTGGCCGGTTCAATGGCAGATGGTGTTGGAGGCGAGATAGCCTGGCGGATTTCGTAAGGTGGCCAGAGTGCCAGGAACGCGATGGCAAGGAGTTGCACCGCGCCCCGATGCACAGATGGTTCATCCTGGCGACCACGTGGCCCTTTCGCCTGCGGCGTCCGATGCGAAAGGCCGTTTATCACCTGATCGATCCCGAAAAAAGTGCGCTGCTAGACTGCACCGACCAATCCCTCTCGGAGAAGCCGGATGAATAACAAGAACAGGATCTGTCTCTGGTACGAAGGCGATGCCGTGGAGGCGGCGCAGTTCTACGCCGCGACGTTCCCGGACAGTGCGGTACACGCCGTCCATCACGCGCCTGGCGACTATCCGTCGGGCAAGGAAGGCGATGTGTTGACGGTGGAGTTCACGGTGATGGGTATCCCCTGCATCGGGCTGAACGGCGGCCCGGTGTTCAAGCATAACGAGTCCTTCTCGTTCCAGGTGTCCACCGATGACCAGGCTGAAACGGACCGTTTCTGGAATGCGATTGTCGGGAACGGCGGTGAGGAAAGTGTCTGCGGCTGGTGCAAGGACAAGTGGGGGCTGTCGTGGCAGATCAGCCCGCGCATCCTGACCGACGCCGTCGCCGGCCCCGACAAGGCCGCCGCCAAGCGCGCGTTCGAGGCCATGATGCAGATGACCAAGATCGACGTTGCAGCGATTGAAGCGGCGCTGAAAGGCTAGTCGGCTGGCGACTGACCCACCGCCATCGCGAGCAGGCTCGCTCCCACAATGGATCTCCGGTGAACCCAATATCTGCACCACACCCAAATCCCCTGTGGGAGCGAGCCTGCTCGCGATGGCGTCATCACTGACTCACCGCCCAGCGTCAGGCAACCTGGCGATCACCTTGATCTCGAACTCAAACCCATACAGCCACGTCACCCCAACCGCCGTCAGTGTCGGGTGCGGCGCGCTGCCCCAGAATTCAGGCACCACTTTCCAGATCGTCTCGAATTTCGATTCGGGATCGACCATGAAAATGGTGACGTCCACCACATCGTCAAAGGTGCAATCGGCGGCGGTGAGAATCGCCTCCAGGTTGGTGAACGCACGCCGCACCTGAACCTCCAGGTCCGGCTCCGGCGAACCGTCGTCGGTGCTGCCGACCTGGCCCGATACGAAAAGAAAACCATTGGACCGGATCGCCGGCGAATAACGGTTGCGCTCGTAAAGCGCTTGGCGTCCAGGTGGGAAAACTACATCGCGCGTCATGGGAACCTCCATCGGGAATCAGTGGGAAATCAACGATGAAGTCACTCTAGGGGCTTGTGTCCGGGCGATAAACGCGCAACCTTGGCGATCACTGTTTGTGAAATCCAAACAATCTGATCGATTACGGAGCAGCAATGGATCGTTTCGATGCGATGCAGGCATTTGCCCGGGTGGTGGAGGCGGGCAGTTTCACCAAAGCCGCCGAGACCCTGCACATGAGCAAGACCACCGTGACCCAGCTGGTGCAGCAGTTGGAGGCACGCCTGCGGGTCAAGCTGCTCAACCGCACGACACGTAAGGTCAACGTCACCGCCCAGGGTGCCGTCTATTACCAACGGGTGTTGCGTTTGCTCGCCGACATGGACGATGCCGAAGCCAGCCTGTCCGATGCCCAGGCATTGCCCAGGGGCCGCTTGCGGGTAGACGTCCCGAGCCCGCTGGCCGCCTTGATCCTGGTGCCGGCGCTGCCGACGTTCCATGCGCGCTACCCGGATATCCAGATCGACATGGGCGTCAGCGATCGCATCGTGGACATCATCGATGAAAGCGTCGATTGCGTGGTGCGCGGCGGCGAACTGACGGACCAGTCGCTGATCGCCCGGCGCATCGGTGATCTCGAGCTGGGCGTCTTCGCGGCGCCGAGCTACCTGGCACGCGTTGGCACCCCGGCGCATCCACGAGACCTCGAAGACTCCCTGCATCGTATCGTCGGCTTCCTCTGGGCCCGCACCGGCAAAGCCGTGCCCTATGCCATGCACAACGCCAATGAACACCTGCACATCAACGGGCGCTACGCCCTGGCCGTCGACGATGGCAACGCCTACCTCGCGGCGGGCCTGGCGGGGCTGGGGGTGCTGTGGCTACCCAAGTACATGTCCAGCCCCCACGAAGCCAACGGCGAGCTGGTACCGCTTTTCGATACGTGGCGCATCGACCCGATGCCGCTCTACCTGGCTTACCCGCCGAACCGGCATATCAGTGCCAGGTTGAGGGCGTTCATCGAATGGATGGTGGAATTGATGGCGCAGCATGCGCCGGTTGCGGATCGTCGTGGGTTGTAAACTGCCAGGACACTCCATCACCGTTGCTCGCTGACTTTCAATGCAAAGGAATGCCGAATGATCGCCGAAGGGTTCGCCGTACTGCTGGACTATTCACTTTATCTGTCACCGGGCCTCGTCCTCCTGGGGCTCTGGTTCGGCTTGACGCCGAAGAGCCAGACCGGATTGCGCATCGCGATTCTGATCCTGGCGTTCGTGCTGATGCGCGACGCAATGACGCCGTTGCGCATGTGGTTCCTCAACGACGACATGCAGATCGGCTTCCTGGCCAATCCGTTCGTGCTGGCTTCGCTGGGAGGGGCGTCGCTGGCGTTGGTCGCGCTGATCCCGCGCTTGTCTCCGGAGTTGTGGCAGCTGGTCGTTGTGTCCAAGGGCAACCGACTGGCTGGACTGGGCCTGGGTATCGTCGCGGGGTGCCTGATCGGTTTGCCGTTGCTGCTTTACCAAGGTGTCGAAGCGGACCTCATTCCAGGCTACTGGACTTGGCTGGCGGGCATGGTGGTGCTGGCCTATGGCGCCAACGCGCTGGAAGAAGTGTTGTTTCGAGGGCTGCTGCAGGGTTATCTGGAGCAGCACGTCAGCGCATTGCGGGCGGCGATGACCAGTGCCGTGGCATTTTCGGCGTGCCACACCTTCCTGGCACTGAGCGTCACCCAACTGGGTTGGCCCGTCCTGCTTTTCACCCTGATCGAGGGGCTGGCGTGTGGGTTGATTCGCATGCGTTATGGGGTCGTGGCGTCGACGATCGCCCATGGGACGGCGATCCTGTTGATTGCAGTGCCGATGGTGGGGCTTTAAGTCAGTTAAACCAGCAGCGTCGGGGGTGGTCGAAGGCTCATATCGCTCGATTGCAGAGGAGACGCACCATGGACCGATTCACCGGCGGCTGCCTGTGCGGCAACGTCCGTTTCGAAGCTTCGGGCCGCCCTTACCGGGTCGGCCTCTGCCACTGTCTCGACTGCCGCAAGCACCATGGCGCGCTTTTCTACGCTGCAGCCATGTTCCCCCAGGACGCGGTGAAGATCGAGGGTGAAACCCGAGACTACGCCGGTCGTTGCTTTTGCCCCCGCTGCGGCTCGCCGGTCTTTGCCCGCAGCGGTGACGAGATCGAAGTGAACCTGGGAAGCCTGGATGCCCCTGACCAATTGATGCCTACCTACGAATGCTGGACCGTGCGTCGCGAGGCGTGGCTGCCGACGTTTCCGTTGACACGCTACGAGCATGATCGTGCCGGAAAAGGGCGGTCCGAGGAGTAGGGCGATCAGCCAAACCCGATGATCGCCTTGATCTCCAGATACTCCTCGAACCCGTGGACTCCGTATTCACGGCCATTGCCTGAGCGCTTGTAACCGCCGAACGGCGCCAACGGGTTCCACGCCGGGTAGTTCAAGAGTACTTGCCCGGCGCGGATGCGCGAGGCCACGGTACGTACAGCTTCAAGGTCCTGGCCTTGCACATGGGCACTGAGGCCGTAGACGGTGTCGTTCGCGAGGGCGATGGCTTCTTCCACTGTGTCATAGGGGATGAGGCACAGCACCGGGCCAAAGATTTCTTCCTGGGCGATGCGCATGGCGTTATCCACCTCGGAGAAGACCGTTGGGCGGGCGTAGAAGCCTTTCGCAAAACCCGGCATCCGTCCTGGGCCGCCGCAGAGGAGCTTGGCGCCCTCTCTCAGGCCCGCCTCGATCATCGTCTGCACACGATTGAACTGGGCTTCGTTGGCGATGGGCCCGAGTTGCGTTTCTTCCGACCGGGGATCGCCGACGATGATTCCGTCGACGGTGGCGGTGACCAATGTTTCGACTTCCTCCAGCCGGTTCCTGGGCACGATCATCCGAGTCGGCGCGCTGCAGGACTGGCCGACGTTACGGAACGCCGACATCACCCCAGGCGGCACGGCCTTGGCAAAATCGGCGTCGGGCAAGAATACGTTGGGCGACTTGCCGCCCAGTTCCTGGGTGACACGCTTGACCGTCGGGGCGGCGGCCTGGGCCACCAGCGCGCCTGCGCGGTTGGAGCCTGTGATGGAAATCATGTCGATATCGGGGTGTGCGGCCATGGCTGCGCCGACGTCCGCGCCGCTGCCATTCACCAGGTTGAAAACGCCCGGCGGCAGACCCGCGTCATGCAGCAACTGGGCGAACAGCAGGGCGCTCAAGGGGGACAGTTCGCTGGGCTTGAGCACCACGGTGCAGCCGGCGGCAATCGCCGGGGCGACTTTGGCGGTGATCTGGTAAAGCGGCCAGTTCCACGGCGTGATGAGCCCGCAGACGCCAATGGGTTCGCGCTCGATGGCCGTACCGTTTTCTACCTTGCGGAAACTGTAGGTGGACAGCAGGTCACGGGCGACCCGAACATGCTCGGCCGCCAGCGGCACCTGCATCGTCCGTGCGAAACCGATGGCTGCGCCCATCTCCAGGGAGATCACCTGGGCCAGTTGTTCTTTTCGTTCAAGGATCAGTTCATGGAGCTTGTCCAGGACCTGGGCACGGGCTACGGCCGGGGTCGCGGACCAGCCGGGAAACGCTGCTCGTGCCGCTGCCACCGACCGGTCCACGTCTGCGGAGGAGCCTTGGGCGACTTCGGCGACCACCTCTTCGGTGGCCGGGTTGATCACCGGCAGCGTGGTCGGATACGCCGGCAACGACCAGGCGCCATTGATATAAAGCTGCCCCAAAGTCTGTGGGTCGAGGTAGCTGTCAGAAGATCGGGTTGTCATGCAACGGGCTCCCATAGAGCAGTGAGGACATTGCCAGCAGCAGATCGTGAGGCTGTGCCTGCTCAAATAAACTAACAAAGCGACCCTGACGGGATGTGCCGTTCTTGAGGTTGGCAAAGGAGAATCTGCTGTATCTGCCGGGCTAACCGGACAAAACGCGCACTGCGCTCACCTGAGCCCCTGCTGCGCTTCATATACGGGCCAGCGCTTCGATTTCGATCAGGTAGCCATGGTGCAAGGCCGGAACCGGCACCACGGCGCGTGCGGGGCGGTGCTCACCGAGATAACGGGCGTAGACACGGTCGAAAGCCGACCAGTGTTCGATGCCCGCAACGTAGACGGTCACCTTCAGCAGATCCCTTGGCTGTCGGCCGGCCGCCGCAAGAATTGCCAATAGATTATCCAGTGCGATGGCGACCTGTATTTCGAACGGTTGGTGGACACTATGGCTGCCATCGGCTCGCACCGGCAGTTGTCCGGATATGTACAAGACGCCGTGGTGCGCCACTGCCTGGGCGTAATGGCCGCCTGGCAACGCGGCATCGGTCGTGCGGATTGTCTCGATTTCACCAGCCATGCAGGCGACTCCAGATCTGGACTTCGCCGGTGGCATCACAGGCGCAGTAGTGGGGGAACTGTGCGCCGGTGGCACAGGCGTGGTTGGGCAGGATGCGCAGGCGGCTGCCGATGGGATAGCGCGCGGTGATATCGACGTGCTCGGCACGTGACAGGGTGACGATGCCGTGTTCCTGATTGGCGCCGGTCAGCAGTGCGCCTTCGATCCAGTCGCCGGCGTCGGTGCACACCTGCCCATAGCCGAAGTCATGCTGCTGGCGCTGGGTACCCCGGTCGCGACTCATTGCCATCCAACCGGCATCGGTGATGATCCAGCCTTTATCCGGTTGATGACCGATGACGCTGGTCAGCACACTCAGCGCCAACTCATCCTGCCGACAAACGCCGACGTTGTGCATCACCAGATCGAAGAAGACATAGACACCGGCCCGAACCTCGGTAACGCCTTCCAGATTCAATGCCGACAGGGCCGTGGGCGTCGAGCCGATGCTGACCTGCGGACAGGCCAGTCCGGCGGCGCGGATGCGCTGGGCCGCGCTGACGCAGACCTGCCGCTCCTGTTCGGCCAGGGCTTGCAGCGCCTCGGGGGTATCCAGCTCGTAGCTGGATCCGGCATGGGTCATGACGCCGCAAAGCCGCTGTCCACCTTCGTCGAGGGCTCGTGCGATATCGACGAGTGCAGCGTCTTCGATGCGCACGCCGGAGCGATGGCCGTCGCAATCGATCTCGATCCATACATCGAAGGATTCGTCGTGAAGCTGGCCGAAATCGACAATCGCCCGGGCTGCCACCAGGCTGTCCGTCAGGATGCTCAGCTGGCAGCCTTTGCGCCTGAGCGCCAGGGCCTGGTCCAGTTTGCCGGGCACGATGGCCACGGCATAGAAAATGTCCTGGATGCCGTTGGCGAAGCAATGCTCAGCTTCCTTCAAGGTGGACACCGTGACCCCGCTGGCACCCGCGGCGATCTGGGCCTGTACCACCGGCAGGCATTTGCTGGTCTTGATGTGGGGGCGCAAGCGCACGCCCAAGTCGTCCATGCGTTGTTGCATGCGCTGGATATTGCGTTGCATGCGGGGCCGATCGATGAGCGCGGCGGGGGTGTCGAGGGAAGCGGTCGAGGCTGGCATGGCAGGGTCCGGTGGTGGAAGACGGAGTCGACTCTACTCAGGCGTCGTGAAGTCATGGTTCAATGCGGTGTCATCAATCATTAAGTTGAACTGAATGATCAGCATCGAAGACCTGCGAATGGCCGCGACACTGGCGCGTTGCGACTCCTTGAGCGCGGCCGCCAGGGCATTGGATGTCTCGCCACCGGCGCTGTCCATGCGCCTGCGCAAGCTGGAAGGCGTCCTCGGGCTGACCTTGGCCAATCGCGATGCCCGGCGCCTGAGCCTGACCGCCGACGGCGAGCGTTTTTCCCGTCAGAGCGCGCTGTTGCTGGAACAGCTTGAGGCCCTCCCCGAGTCCTTCAGGCGGCAGGATGATCAACTGGTCGGCACCCTGAGGCTGGCGGCGCCGTTCGGCTATGGGCGCCAGCGCCTCGCGCCGTTGCTGGCGCGTTTCGCCAGGTTGCATCCGCAGCTGTGCCTGCACCTGGATCTGCGGGAAACGCCTTGGCCGGATCGGCATGACAGCGACGCGGTGATTCACATCGGCAACCTCAGCGACAGCCAGTGGGTCGCCCGGCCCCTCACGCAAAATGATCGATGGTTGTGCGCCAGCCCCGCTTACCTGGCGCGGAACGGCACGCCTTCGGCGCCCGAGCAACTTGTTGACCACCGCTGCATCTGCATTCGTGAAAACGACGAGGACGTTACCTTGTGGCGCCTGCGTAATGAGAAGGGGCAAAAGACGCTGCGGATCAAGCCTGCTTTATTGAGTAACGATGGCAGCGTGGCGCGGCGTTGGGCAGAGGAGGGGCTGGGGTTGGTGCTGCGTTCGCAATGGGATGTCAGTAAAGCCATTGCCGATGGACGCCTGGTACGGGTGCTCGGCGATTGGCAATTCGACAGCGCCCCGATCAACCTGCTGGTGCCTTCGCGCGCGGTACGCAACGCGCGGGTCCAGGCGTTGGTCAGCTTTCTGGAGGCTGAGTTGAAAGCCTGATCGAAGGCGGCGTGCCAGTCAGCCTCTTCGTCGCTGATCCACCGCCATCGCGAGCCGGCTCGCTCCCACTTGGAATCCCGGGGCCATCGCGCTTTGTGATCCAAGCCAAATCCCTGTGGGAGCGAGCCTGCTCGCGATGGCGTCAGCCCGTTCGACAAAGATGCTGAAACGCCCCCGGTTCCTGCGCAGATTCTGCCGCAGACAGCTCGCCGCGGTGCCGTTTGGCGCACCAGAACTGCCCGCAAACCCTCTGAAACAGGGGGGCGACGCCCGTGTCTGGAGCATCCCGCAAAGTCTGCTGAGGGAGCCCTGCAAAACGGTGGTTTGTACCAAGCCGCCACTATTTTTAACGGATTATCCACGGTCTCATGGTGTTGTAATGAAAACGTGATGCAGCGTTGTGCCGGTGCTTAACGAATGGCGCCGATGCTTGCCACGTCCATGCCTTCAACAACCATTCAGGACCGCACTCATGAGCTTTCTTCGACCCAAGTACATCACCTTCGATTGCTACGGCACGTTGACCAACTTCCAGATGGGAAGCATGACCCGCGAGCTGTTCGCCGATCGTGTCGGTGCCGGGCAGATGGATCAGTTCGTCACGGATTTCGCCGCTTATCGCCTGGATCAAGTGATGGGTGACTGGCGCCCCTATGATGAAATCATCAAGACGTCCCTGGCCCGTGTCTGCAAGCGCTGGGGTGTCGAGTATCGTGGCGAAGGCCAGCTCTACTACGATGCCGTGCCTACCTGGGGCCCTCACGCCGATGTGCCGGCAGGTCTGTCGAAAATCGCCGACAAGATCCCCCTGGTGATTTTCTCCAACGCGATGGACGAGCAGATCATGTCCAACGTCGACAAGCTCGGCGCGCCTTTCCATAAAGTCTTCACTGCCCAGCAGGCACAAGCCTACAAGCCGCGCCTGGCCGCCTTCGAGTTCATGCTCGATAACCTCGGCTGCGGGCCGGAAGACGTGCTGCATGTATCGTCGAGTTTCCGTTACGACCTGATGTCGGCCCACGACATGAAGATCAAGAACAAGGCCTTCGTTGCCCGTGGTCACGAACAGCCAGGAAACGCGATCTACGGCTACCACCAGATTCCCGATATCGGCGGTCTGGCTGGCCTGGTCGGTCTCTGAGACACGCGCACACTCTTCAAGGTGAAAGGGGTTAGACATGGGCAGTGAGTCCTATTGGCTCGATACCGCACCGGCCTTTACAGGTGCCCAGCTCGGCGGGTTGCCGGGGCAGGTCGATGTCGCGGTCGTCGGTGGCGGTTTCACCGGGCTGGCCGCGGCCCGTGCCCTGGCCTTGAAGGGGGCCAGCGTGGCGGTGCTGGAGGCGGGACGGGTGATTGGCGAGGCATCGGGGCGTAACGGCGGGCATTGCAGTACCGGCGTAGCTCAGGACTACGCAGCACTCACCGCCAGTCTCGGCGCCGATAAAGCGCGGGCCTATTACCAGGCTTACGAAAGCGCCGTGCAGAGTGTCGTCGCCCTGGTGGAGCAGGAGGGGATTGCCTGCGACCTCAAGCGTAACGGCAAGCTCAAGCTGGCCGCCAAGCCGATGCACTACGAAGGGTTGGCACGCACCTGTGAGCTGATCCGCAAGGAAGTCGATGCCGAGGTCGAACTGCTGTCTGCCGAAGAGACCCGGGCGGAGGTCAAGTCCGACCAGTTTCACGGCGGCCTGCTACAGCGCAATGGTGTGCAGATGCATATCGGGCGCTTTGGCGTTGGCTTGGCCGAGGCCGCCGCACGTCACGGCGCGTTGATTTTCCAGGGCGTGGCCGTCAAGGACTGGAAGGCCAGTGCCGGTGGTTATCAGGTCAATACCAGCAAGGGGGCGCTGCATGCCTCGCAGGTTTTGCTGGCGACTGGCGCCAGTCAGCATGGCGGTCTGGGCTGGTACCGGCGGCGAATCGTCCCGGTGGGCAGTTTCGTGATCGCCACCGAAGTGCTGCCCCAGGCGCTGATCGACAACTTGCTGCCGGCGCGCCGCTCCTATGTCACCAGTCGCATGATCGGCAACTACTTCCGCCTGACCCCGGACAACCGCCTGCTGTTCGGTGGTCGTGCGCGGTTTGCGATGTCCGACAGTGTTTCCGATGCCAAGAGCGGCAAGGTGCTGCAAGCGGCGATGGTGCAGATGTTCCCGCAACTGGCCAACGTCAGGATCGACTACTGCTGGGGCGGACTGGTGGACATGACGTCCGATCGGCTGCCTCGGGCCGGCCAGCATGGCGGGGTGTATCACTCCATGGGCTATAGCGGCCATGGCGTGCAGATGTCGGTGCACATGGGGCAGGTCATGGCCGAGGTCATGGCCGGCAAGGTTGAGGCCAATCCCTGGCGCGAGCTCGATTGGCCGGCCATTCCCGGGCATTTCGGCAAGCCCTGGTTCCTGCCGCTGGTAGGCGCGTATTACCGCCTGCAGGACTACCTGCACTGATCCCTGTGACGTTGTTTTTACGTTTCAACCACGTTGCGTCAACCGTGCGCAACCGAGCCCTCATCATTAGCGAAAGGTAGAACTGACATGACTGACAATAAGAGCAGCACCGATAGCCAGTTGATTACCGGTACAGACAGTCTGCGTGTTTTTGAAGGGCTCAATCGGGGCATGTCGCGCCGCCATGCATTGCAGATGCTGGGGTTGGCCGGGGTGGCTGCGGCGGGCGCCGGCAGCCTGTTCGGCGCCGCCGGAAAACTGCTTGCCGATGACGCCGCGACTCCGGGCAAAGGCAAACCGGGCGGGCGCATTCGCGTTGCCGGTATTTCCAGCTCCACCTCCGATACGCTGGATCCGGCCAAGGGTTCGTCCTCCACGGACTACGTGCGCCATTACATGTTCTATAACGGACTGACCCGCTTCGACAGCCACATGGTGCCGCAACTGGAACTGGCCGAACGTATCGATACCACCGACGCCACGCTCTGGGTGATTACCCTGCGCAAAGAAGTAACGTTTCACAACGGCAAGGGCCTGACTGCCGCTGACGTGGTCTACTCCCTGTTGCGACACAAGGATCCGATCACCGGATCCAAGGTCCTGCCCCTGGCCGAGCAGTTTGCCGAGGTCAAGGCCAACGGCACCCATGAAGTGCAGATCCGCTTGAGTGGCCCGAATGCCGAGCTGCCGTCGATCCTTGCTGTCTCCCATATGCTGATCGTGCCCGAAGGTACCAGCGACTTCAGCCAAGGCGTGGGTACAGGTCCGTTCAAGGTCAAGGAGTTCAAGCCGGGCGTGCGCTCCATCGGTGCACGCAACACAAACTATTGGAAACCCGGCTTGCCGTATCTGGACGAGATCGAGTTCATCGGCATCGCCGACGAACCGTCCAGGGTCAATGCGCTGCTCTCGGGCGACGTGCAGATCATCAACGAAGTCAACCCACGGTCGACGACGCGCATCAAGGACAGCACCACCCACCGAGTCGTGGACTCGCCATCGGGTAACTACACTGATTTGATTATTCGCCAGGACCAGATGCCAGGCCAGCGTCCGGAATTCACCGAAGCCATGAAGCTGCTGCTGGACCGGGAGCAGGTCAAGTCAGCAATCTTCCGCGGGTTTGCCCGGGTCGGCAATGACCATCCGATTGCCCCTGGTTCGCGTTTCTACAATGCCGACCTGCCGCAACGGACCTACGATCCGGAGAAGGCGCGCTTCCTGCTGAAGAAGGCCGGTATGGAAAGCATCAGCATGCCCGTCATGTGCTCGCCGGCCGCCACCGGTTCGGTGGACGTTGCCGTGTTGCTGCAGCAATCGGCCAAGGAGGCCGGGCTCAAGCTCAACGTCAATCGTCTGCCGAGCGACGGCTACTGGTCCAACCACTGGGCCAAGCATCCGTTGAGCTTCGGCAACATCAACCCACGGCCCAACGCCGACATGCTGTTCTCGCAGTTCTTCCAGTCGACGGCACCGTGGAATGAGTCCGGTTGGAAAAATGCCCAGTTCGATCAGCTGTTGATACAGGCACGGGGCGAAACCGACGAGGTCAAACGCGGCAAGATGTACGCCGACATGCAGACCCTGGTGCATGATCACTGCGGTATCGGCATCCCCGTGTTCATCAGCAACATCGATGGCGTCGACCAACGCGTGAAGGGCTATGGCACCAACCCGCTGGGCGGCTTCATGGGCTACATGTTCGCTGAGCAGGTCTGGCTGGACGCTTGATGAGCGCCGGTTTTCCGCTGGGTGACAGTGCACGAGGATAGGGTGATGAATAGCAACACACTTTGGTTGATCGGCCGGCGCTTCGGCGCCGCGATCGTGACCCTGCTGATTGTATCGATGGTGGTGTTCGCCATCACGGCGGTGTTGCCGGGAGACGCGGCACAGCAGGCCCTCGGACAATTCGCCACGCCTGAGCAGGTCGCAGCGCTGCGCGTGAAAATGGGGCTGGACCAGCCGGGTGTGTTGCGCTACCTGCACTGGTTGATGAACCTGCTCAGCGGTGACCTCGGGGTGTCGGTTTCCAATGCCACGTCGGTTACGGAACTGATGGCAGGACGGGTGCCCAACACCCTGATGCTGGCGGCCGCGACGGCACTGGTGTCGGTACCGCTGGCGCTGCTCCTGGGCATCGGGTCGGCCATGGGGCGCGGCAGTCGCATCGACGGCTTCGTGAGCTTCTTTACGCTGATGATGGTGGCTGTGCCGGAATTCCTGGTGGCCACCCTGGCGGTATTGATTTTCGCGGTGAACCTGGGCTGGCTTTCGGCGCTGTCGTATTCCAGTGAAGTCACTTCGCCGTTGCAATTCATGCGGACCTACGCCTTGCCGGTCATGACGCTGTGCTGCGTGATCGTCGCGCAGATGGCACGTATGACCCGGGCGGCAGTGATCGATCAACTCGACAGTCCTTACGTGGAGATGGCCCGTCTCAAAGGCGTGAGTCCGGTGCGGGTGGTGCTGCGTCATGCGCTACCCAACGCCATCGGGCCCATTGCCAATGCCATCGCCCTGAGCCTGTCGTACCTGTTGGGCGGCGTGGTCATCGTCGAGACGATTTTCAACTATCCCGGCATCGCCAGTCTGATGGTCGATGCGGTGACCAACCGCGACATGGCGTTGGTCCAGGCCTGCACCATGCTGTTTTGTACCGCGTACCTGTCGCTGGTGTTGATTGCCGACCTGTGCGCGATTCTTTCCAATCCGAGGCTGAGAAACCAATGAACAATCCCATTGTGAAATCCCCGACTGCGGCGGTTGCACTGGCATTGGGCAAAGATGCTCACGGTTCGTCCTGGCTTGGGCTGATCGGCGCCGCGATGTGTGCCATCTGGTTGCTGGTGGCGATCTTCGGCCCTTGGCTGGCACCCCACCCGGTAGGGGAAGTGGTGTCCGAGAATATCTTCGACGGCCTCAGTGCCGCTTACCCGCTGGGCACCGACTACCTGGGCCGCGACATGCTCAGCCGGGTCCTGGTCGGCGCGCAGTTCACCGTGGGCCTGGCGTTGGTCGCCGCGGTACTGGCGAGCGGGCTGGGGACGACTTGCGCGTTACTCTCGGTGGTTTCACCGAAGTGGCTGGACGAACTGATAAGCCGCCTGATGGACGCGTTCATTTCGATCCCGAGCAAGATGCTGGCGTTGATCATGGTTTCAGCGTTCGGTTCGTCGGTGACCTTGCTGGTGTGCACGGCGGTACTGAGCTATACCCCGGGGGCGTTCCGTATTGCCCGCAGCATGGCGGTGAACATCGAGGCCCTGGAGTACGTGCAAGTGGCCCGCACCCGTGGCGAGCGCCGACTGTACATCGCCTGCGTGGAAATCCTGCCCAATATGCTCAACCCGGTGCTGGCGGACCTGGGCCTGCGCTTCGGCTTCATCGTGCTGTTGCTCAGCGGTATGAGCTTCCTCGGCCTGGGCGTGCAACCGCCGGACGCCGACCTCGGCTCCCTGGTGCGCGAGAACATTGGCGGCCTCAACCAGGGCGCGCCGGCCATCGTGATTCCGGCCCTGGCCATCGGCACCCTGACCATCGGCGTGAACCTGTTTATCGACCGCCTGTCTTCGCGGCGCAATCGACGTTCGGGAGGCCATTGATATGAGCGAATTGATCCGAGTCGAAAACCTGCGGATAGTCGCCGGCGACGAGCGCGGCGAAGTCGAGATCGTCAAGGGCGTGAGTTTCTCCCTGGAGAAAGGCGAAGTGCTGGCGCTGATCGGCGAGTCCGGCTCCGGCAAGACCACCATTGCCCTGGCACTGCTCGGTTACGCCCGGCGCGGTTGTCGCCTGGCTGGCGGCAGCGTGCGCATCGGCGAGCATGACATGCTGGCACTCGGTGAAAGCGAACTGCAAGGCCTGCGCGGCAACCGTGTCTCGTATATTGCCCAAAGCGCCGCTGCGGCCTTCAACCCGGCCAAGAGGCTCATCGACCAGGTGGTCGAAGGTGCGCTGATCCATGGCCTGGGCGATCGGGCCACGCTCGAAGCCAAGGCCATCGGACTGTTCCGGGACCTGGCCCTGCCGAACCCCGAACGCATCGGCCAGCGCTATCCCCATCAGGTTTCCGGCGGGCAACTGCAACGGGTGATGGCCGCCATGGCGCTGATCAGCGATCCGTTGCTGGTGGTGCTCGATGAGCCGACCACGGCCCTCGACGTCACGACCCAGATCGACGTGCTGCGTGCTTTCAAACGGGTCGTTCGCGAGCGTGGTGCGACGGCGGTCTACGTGTCTCACGACCTGGCGGTCGTCGCGCAGATGGCCGACCAGATCGTCGTACTCAACGGCGGGCAGATCTTCGAGCAGAGCGCCACCGGGCCGCTGCTCAAGGGTCCAGCGCACGAATATACCCGCAGCCTGCTGGCGGCGGCACGGCCGGACACAACGATTCGCCCACCTTGCGGCGTAGCTGCGGACACGCCGCTGCTGACCATCCAGGGCCTGACTGCCGGCTATGGCAACATGGATCGTCACGGCATGCCGATGATCCGCGTACTTGAAGACATCGACCTGACCGTGCGCCGGGGCCAGGCCATCGGCGTGATCGGAGAGTCGGGCTCGGGCAAATCCACCCTGGCGCGGGTGGTGGCCGGGTTGTTGCCACCGGCCCTTGGCAGTCTGACGTTCGATGGTCAGCCCTTGGGCGGCAATCTGTCCGAGCGTACCGATGAACAGTTCCGGCGTATCCAGATGGTGTTTCAGAACGCTGACACCGCACTCAATCCGATGCACAGCATCAGCACCATCCTGAGCCGGCCACTGAAAATGTACTTCGGCCTCAAGGGTGCGGTGCTGCGCGAGCGCATCGGTGAGTTGCTGGACCTGGTGCGCTTGCCGCGGACCCTGGCCGAGCGTCGTCCGGGCGAGCTGTCCGGCGGGCAGAAGCAGCGGGTCAACCTGGCGCGTGCATTGGCGGCCAAGCCGGACCTGATCCTCTGCGATGAAGTGACCTCGGCCCTCGATACCGTGGTGGGCGCGGCGATTCTCGAACTGCTGCGCGACCTGCGCCAGCAACTGGGGGTTTCCTACCTGTTCATCAGCCACGACATTTCCACGGTGCGGGCGCTGTGCGACGACATTGTCGTGATGTACAGCGGCCACAAGGTTCAGGAGGGCACCCGGCAATCGTTCGCCCAGGCACCGTTCCATCCCTATACCGATCTGCTGATCCATTCGGTGCCGGAGCTGCGTCAGGGCTGGCTGGAAAGTTGTGGCACGACTACTTGCGCCACGCTCCCCGCATTGGGTGAAAAGGCCGATGCGTCGACGCTGTGTACGTTCCTCAACCGCTGCCCGGTACGAGTCGATGGCCTGTGCAACCGCACCGCGCCACCCCGGCGCGTCATTGAGGGAGGCAGCGAGGTGCTCTGTCACCACGACGGTGGTGAGTTGCTCAAGACGCAGCAGGATTCAAACAGCATGATTGTGGGAGCCTACGCATGAGCGCCCGTTTCGTGAGGCTGGCCGAACAGGGCCGGCCCATCGTCAAACTGACCGTGGATGGCGTCCCCGTCGAGGCGTTGCAGGGCGACACGTTGATGGTCGCGTTGCTGACCCACGGCCCGGCGTTGCGCCAGTCCGAGTTCGATCCGGGCAGTCGTGCCGGTTTCTGCCTGATGGGCGCCTGCCAGGACTGCTGGGTCTGGACCCGCAGCGGCGAGCGCCTGCGTGCCTGTTCCAATGAAGTCCGCGAGGGCTTGGACATCATCACTCGACAACCGGAGGCGGTATGGCCACTGCGCGGATAGCGATAGTCGGTGCCGGGCCGGCAGGCATTCGCTGTGCCCAGACGCTGGTCGCGGCGGGCTTCAGGCCGATCCTGATCGACGAAAACCGGCGCGACGGCGGACAGATCTACCGCCGCCAGCCCGAAGGATTCACCCGTACCTACACCACGCTGTACGGCACCGAGGCCGAGAAGGCCCGGCACCTGCACGACAGTTTCGACCGTTTGCGCCCGCAGATCGACTACCGTCCGGACACCCTGGTGTGGAACCTGACACCGGGGCAACTGTGTTGCGTCAGCCAGGGCGAACATTCGACGGTGGATTACGACGCGCTGGTGCTTTGCACCGGCGCCACCGACCGCCTGATGCCCATCGAGGGCTGGCAGTTGGGCGGCACCTACAGCCTCGGCGGGGCGCAGATCGCGTTGAAGGCCCAGGCGGTTTCCATTGGTCACCGGGTGGTGTTCATGGGCAGCGGGCCGTTGCTCTATCTCGTTGCTAGCCAATACCTCAAGGCCGGCGCCAATGTGGCTGCGGTGCTCGACACCTCGCCGTTGGGCAAGCGTATCCTGGCCTTGCCCAAACTCATGGCGCGCCCCCGTCTGCTGTTCTCCGGCATGAAGTTGTTGGTGCAATTGCGTCAGGCAAAAGTCCCGGTGCACCTGGGTATTTCGCCGTTGCAAATACTGGGCGAGGCGGACAGTGGCGTCAGCGGCGTGCGTGTGCGTACCGCGCGCGGCGACGCGCTGACGGTAGACTGCGACGCCGTCGCGCTGGGCTATCACTTGCGTCCGGAAACCCAGCTGGCCGATCTGGCTGGCTGTCTTTTGCGTTTCGACGAGGTATCCAGCCAATGGCTGCTCGCTACTGATGAAGAAGGGCGGACCTCGGTCAGCGGTGTCTATGCCGCCGGTGACGGTTCCAGGATCCGTGGCGCCGATGCCGCCGAATGCGCCGGTCGCCTGGTCGCCATGGCGGTGTTGAGTGACTTGCAGCGGCCGGTAGATGCGGCCCAGGTCGCTGAACAGCGTCAGGCACTCAACGTGATGGATGAGTTTCGCCTCGGTCTGGCCCGGGCGTTTCCCTGGCCGGCGGCGCAAGCCAAGGCGTTGCCGGACGAGGCCATCGTCTGCCGTTGTGAAATGATCACTGCCGGCGAGCTGCGGCGCACCGTCAGTGAAAAAGGCGCCTGTGAAGTCAATCGGGCCAAGGCCTTCAGTCGGGTCGGCATGGGCCGCTGCCAGGGCCGCTATTGCGCCCAGGCCGGGGCCGAAGTAATAGCCGCGGCGGCCGGTGTCGACGTCCAGTTGGTCGGCCGCCAGCGTGGCCAGGCGCCAGTCAAACCGCTTTCGATGCTCACTCGGGAGGTGACGCCATGACCCGGAACAAGGCCGATGTGGTGATTGTCGGCGGTGGTGTGATGGGCGCGGCGTCAGCATTTTTCCTGCGCCAGCGAGGGCAGTCGGTGATTCTGCTGGAACGCGATCTGATCGGTCAGTACGCCAGCGGCGTCAACTTCGGCAACGTCCGGCGCCAGGGGCGTTACCTCGGGCAACTGGAGCTGGCGAACCGCTCCTTTGCCCTGTGGAAACGCTTGCCGGAATTGATCGACGATGACCTGGAATTCATCGCCAGCGGGCATATGCGCGTGTGCTATCGCGAAGACGAGATTGCTGAGCTTGAGGCTTACGCCGCAGCCCCTGAAGCGGTGCAGCTGGATTTGAAGATCTACCGTGGCGCCGAACTGCATGAACGTTTTCCGTTCCTTGGCAAAGACGTGAAGGGCGGCTCTTATGCGCCTCACGACGGCCACGCCAACCCGCGTCTGGCGGCGCCTGCGTTTGCGCGGGCGGCCCGGCGGCTGGGGGCGCGCATCGAAGAACGGACTGAAGTGGCCGACGTGCAGAAGGTCAACGCCGATGAGTTCAGCATCACCACCACCGACGGTCGCCGGTTCAGCGCCGGCCGGCTATTGATCACGGCAGGGGCCTGGGGCCAGAAGCTCTCGGAGCAGTTCGGTGAACCGGTGCCGCTGGAGACCAATGGCCCGCAAATGGCGGTCACCGAGCCGGTGCCGTATGCCTTGCCGACGGTGATCGGGGTCTACACCAGGATTCCCGAAGAGGTGATCTACTTCCGCCAGATCCCACGGGGCAACATCATCATTGGCGGTGGCTATCGCAGCAAGCCGGACATGCTCAACCGTCGTGCCCATGTCGAGCCGCGCAGTATTCTCAACCAGCTGGAGCAGATGCGTCGTCTGGTGCCTGGTGTCGGCAACCTGAACATCATCCGCGTGTGGAGCGGTATCGAAGGCTATTTGTCCGACTCCCTGCCGGTGATGGGCCCAAGCGGCAAGGTAGACGGCCTGTATTACGCGTTCGGGTTCAGCGGTCACGGCTTCCAGCTCGGCCCGGGTGTCGGTGATGTCATGGCCGAGCTGATCAGCACCGGCAGCACCAGCACTTCAATCGAGCCGTTCTCCATTTGCCGGTTCGCCTCATCTGTCGAGCAACGGAGCAAGGCGTCATGAAACCAAGGGTACTGGCGATTCTCGAACGCCTGCTGGCATTTGAAACGGTCTCTTCGGAGTCCAATCTGGCCTTGATCGAGTATGTCCGCGAGCTGCTGGCGAGCAAGGGTATCGAGTCGCTGATCGTCAAGGACGAGAGTGGCAGGAAGGCCAACCTTTTCGCCAGCACCGGCCCCCGTGAGCAGCCGGGGATCCTGCTCTCCGGCCACACCGACGTGGTGCCGGCGGCGGGACAGGCGTGGACTGTTCCGGCGTTCCAGGCGACGCTGCGCGACGGTCGGGTCTACGGTCGTGGCAGCTGCGACATGAAAGGGTTCATAGCCCTGGCCATCGACGCCATGCTCGATGCTGCCGATTTCTCGTTGAGCCGGCCGTTGCAACTGGCGTTGTCCCATGACGAAGAGATCGGTTGCGTTGGCGTGCGTCGTCTGCTTGACGTGCTTCACCTGGCGCCGGTCCGGCCGTTCCTCTGTGTGATCGGCGAGCCAACCAACATGCAGTTCGTACTCGGGCACAAGGGCAAGGGCTCCTACCGCGCCCACTGCCGGGGCCTGGAAGCGCACTCGTCGTTGGCGCCGCGCTCGGTCAACGCAATTCACGTGGCCTGCGATTTCATCGCGGCGCTGCGCCAGAGTCAGCAACAACTGCAGGAGCAGGGCGCCCAGGATGCGGATTACGACGTGCCCTACAGCACCGTGCATGTCGGACAGATCGTCGGTGGCAAGGCCCTGAACATCGTGCCGAACCTGTGCACCCTGGATTTCGAAGTACGTAACTTGCCGGCTGACAACCTGGATGAGTTCCTGGAGCAACTGCGCGAGCGCGCCGAAATGATCGTCGGCGAAGCCAGGAAACTCTCCAGTGTGGCAGACATCGAGATCGACACCTTGAACGTCTACCCGGGCCTGGACACCCATCCGAGCGTGGAAGCCGTGCGTTTCCTGAAAAACTTCGCCACCCCGGACACGGGCACCGCCAAGGTGTCCTTCGGCACCGAAGGCGGCCTGTTCAAACAACGCCTGGATGTACCCGTGGTGGTCTGTGGCCCAGGCTCCATCGAACAGGCGCACAAGCCCGATGAGTTCATCGAGGTCAGCCAGATGGACGCGGGCGAACGGTTTCTGGAAGGGGTGCTGGGGTCCTTGAAATTGTAAGCACCTCTCACACCAACACCGCCCCCTTATGGGAGCGAGCAGGCTCGCTCCCATAAGGGGGCGGTGGCGACTTTCATATCCCGGTAGAGCCTGCCGTCCCACCCCGGAACTTCAGCATCCCACACTGCCCAAACCCCGCTTTCAGCATCCTGCGCCGCGGCATCTCCCTAGACTGGAAATACCTCGGAACAGGACATCACCATGCTCAAGACTCTATTGAAAGACCCAAGCCTGCTGGCGGAACTCGCCTATATCGACGGTCAATGGACCGCTGCCGACGATGCCGCCACCCTTGACGTCATCAACCCGGCCAGCGGCGAGTTGCTCGCCCGTGTGCCGGCCCTGCAGGGTGTGGAAACCCGCCGTGCCATCGAGGCCGCCGAACGTGCCTGGCCGGCCTGGCGCGCGCGTCCGGCGGTGGAGCGTGCAGCGCTGCTGGAGCGTTGGTACCAGGCCATGATCGATAACCTCGATGATCTGGCGCTGATCATGACCTGTGAACAGGGCAAGCCGCTGAACGAGGCCAAGGGCGAAATCCGTTACGGCGCCGGTTTCGCCAAATGGTTTGCCGAAGAGGCCCGCCGGGTCTACGGCGAAACCATTCCGGCACCCAGTGGCGACCGTCGCCTGCTCACCCTCAAGCAACCGGTGGGTGTCTGCGCGGCCATCACCCCTTGGAATTTCCCCAATGCAATGATCACCCGCAAGTGCGCCCCGGCCCTGGCCGCGGGCTGCCCGGTCATTGTCAAACCCTCGGACCTCACGCCGCTGTCGGCGCTGGCCCTGGCGGTGCTGGCCGAGCGGGTCGGGATTCCTGCAGGCGTGTTCAACGTCGTCACCGGCATGCCCGCCGGCATCGGTGAAGAACTGACCGGTAACCCGACGGTGCGCAAGATCTCCTTCACCGGCTCCACGGCGGTCGGTCGGCTGCTGATGCGCCAGAGCGCCGAGCAGATCAAGCGCCTGAGCCTGGAACTGGGCGGCAATGCCCCGTTCATCGTGTTCGACGATGCGGACCTGGAGCAGGCCGTGACCGGCATCATGCTCAGCAAGTTTCGCAACGCCGGCCAGACTTGCGTCTGCGCCAACCGCATCCTGGTGCAGGATGGCATCTACGAGCGTTTTGCCGAACGCCTGGTGCAAGAGGTCGCCAAGCTCAAGATCGGCAATGGTCTGGAAGCGGATGTGACAATCGGCCCGCTGATCAACCCGGCGGCGGTCAGCAAGGTTGCCCGGCATATCGACGATGCATTGAGCCAGGGGGCTCGCCTGCTCTGTGGCGGCATCCCCCAGGGTGACAGCCAGTTCGTGCAGCCAACCGTGCTGGGTGAAGCCCATGCCGGAATGTTGCTGGCCAACGAAGAAACCTTTGGCCCGGTTGCACCGTTGATGCGCTTCACCACCGAGGAAGAGGCGCTGGCCATGGCCAATGCCACGCCGTATGGCCTGGGCGCTTACTTTTTCACTCAGGACCTGCGTCGTTCATGGCGTTTCGGCGAGGCGCTGGAGTTCGGCATGGTCGGCCTCAATACCGGAATCATCTCCATGGAGGTCGCGCCCTTCGGCGGTATCAAGCAATCGGGCCTGGGCCGCGAGGGTAGCAAATACGGCTTGGATGAGTACCTCGAAGTCAAGGCTTTCCACATCGGTGGGCTGTGAGCCGGTCATCGTTTGAACAGACAAAAGGGGATCAGGATTGATGAGTAAACCATTCAGAATCGCCGCCATTGCCGGCGATGGCATCGGCAAGGAAGTCTTGCCGGAGGGGCTACGGGTGCTGGAACAGGCCGCGAAGAAATGGCATCTGGATCTGAGTATCGAAGTGCTTGACTGGGCTCATTGCGATTACTACCTCGAACATGGGCAAATGATGCCCGCTGACTGGTTCGAACAGCTCAAGGGCTTCGACGCGATCTACTTCGGCGCCGTGGGTTGGCCGGACAAGGTGCCGGATCATATTTCCCTTTGGGGCTCGTTGCTCAAGTTCCGTCGCGACTTCGATCAGTACGTGAATATCCGTCCGGTACGACTGTTCCCCGGCGTGCCGTGTCCGCTGGCCGGACGTGAAGCGGGAGACATCGACTTTGTCGTCATCCGTGAAAACACCGAGGGCGAATACTCCTCCGTTGGCGGCAAGATGTTCGAAGGCACCGAGCACGAATTCGTGCTCCAGGAGTCAGTGTTTACCCGGCGCGGCGTCGACCGGATTCTGAAATTCGCCTTCGACCTGGCCCAGACCCGGCCACGCAAGCGCCTGACGTCAGCGACCAAATCCAACGGGATTTCCATCAGCATGCCGTACTGGGACGAGCGCACGGCGCTGATGGGCGAGCAGTACCCCGAGGTGACGTGGGACAAGCAACACATCGACATCTTGTGCGCGCGTTTCGTCTTGCAGCCTGACCGTTTTGATGTGGTGGTGGCGTCGAACCTGTTCGGTGACATCCTCTCCGATCTCGGCCCGGCATGCGCCGGCACCATCGGCATTGCGCCCTCGGCCAACCTCGACCCGCAACGACGTTTCCCGTCGCTGTTCGAGCCAGTGCATGGCTCGGCCCCCGATATCTACGGGCAGAACATCGCCAACCCGATTGCGATGATCTGGTCGGGCGCCTTGATGCTCGACTTCCTGGGGAATGGGGATGAGCGTTACCGGGCGGCCCATGACGGGATCCTCGAGGCCATCGAGCGGGTGATTGCCGAAGGGCCTATCACACCGGACCTGGGCGGGCAGGGTTCGACCCAGGACGTTGGCGGGGCTATCGCTGCGGCGCTTTGAACCCATGGTCACGCAACACCTTTTTGCCCGCTCACACTGCGGGCTTTTTTTGCGTGGTCGACAGCACCGATGGCCTCCCTCTGAGAGCGGGCTTGCTCGCGAAAGCGGTGGACCAGTTGGAGGTGATGTTGCCTGTGCCGCCATCATCGCGAGCAGGCTCGCTCCCACCAGGGATCCGGGGTGGCACAGAAACATGTCCACCCCTGATCCCTGTGGGAGCGAGCCTGCTCGCGATGGCGATGGTGCTACCTCAATCAGAACTACCTGACGACATAGAGCTTGCGCACATAGACGCTGCTCTTCCAGGCACAAGGCGCATTCAGGGGAACGAAAACCGTGTCGCCGGTGTTGACGACCAGGTCACTGCCGTCCGCCGTCTGCAAGGTAACGCTGCCTTCGGTCAGGTGCATCAGTTCATGCAGTTTGTGAGGTCGGGCTCTGCGGGTATAGGGGGTCGAGTCCCAGACGCCGATGCGCAAGTCGGTAGCTTGTTCGACGAACAGGTTGTACGAGCGACACTGCGGCGCAGGGCTCAGCAGGATCTCGGGATCGGGTGCGGCGGAAGGCGAGAGCAGGGTGTTCGCAGGCAATGCCGTGAGCCCTGGGGTGCTCGCTTCAATGGGTTGTGTGTCGGCGCAGAAGGCCCAGCGCGAGTCGGGTTGGGCGTCTATTTCCACCGCTGTACCGCGGGCAATCACCGCGCTTTCACCGGGTTTGAGCTGGAGCGTCTGCTCCTGGCTGCGCAGGGTGACGGCACCGGCATGCACTACGATCATTTCGCTGAAGGGATAGTGGTCGACTCGGGTCTGGCCGCTCACCTCGACCATACCTGCAGCTATGCCATCCTCCCCGGTGTAAGCGATGAGTCGGTCGAACGGGTCGTTGGCGCCCAGCGAGGTCAGGATGAAAGTCGTGTTGACAGGACTGCCGTCGGCGCGGGCCAACAGCATTGCAGTAGGTTCGGGCATAAAGGTAACTCTCAGGAGAATGTGTGAGGGGGTCAGCCAATGGCCTGGGTCACCAGGGCGAACTGCCGCACCGCGCCGGTAGCCTGGGGAGGTGTGCCGCGGGCCATTTGGGCGACGGTGTCGACTTGCTTGAGTCCGGCCTCTTCCAGAAAGGCCGCCAGGCCACTGTCGGAAGGAATGTCGATGCGCACGAAAGCGTCCGGTACCCGCGTCAGCAGCACCGCGATCATGTGCCGCGCCTGCTCCGGCGTTTGCGCAACGACCGGGCCGATGCTGCGACCCCGTCCGAACGGGCGCAGCAGGGCGAAGCCGCACAGGCGACCGTGCCGCTCTATACCCACGGCATGCTCGACGACATCGAACAGGTCTTTCAGCACGGCACTTCGATCCAGGCCGCTTCCGGCATTGGCCAGTTCGATGAGTTCGGCCTGATCGGTTTCCGTCAGCGGGCGACAGCGTTCTCCAGGGGACAGCGGCTGAGGTGCAAGCGCAATCGCCTGCCCCTGATGTTGTTGGATATGCCCGAAATCAACGAAGCCCTGGCTGGCATACAACGGCGCACCGGCCAGCGTTGCATTGAGCATCGGCGTGCACGTTCCGCACGCCTCGAGTGCCAGTTCCATCAGCCTGCGGCCAATGCCCTGGCCCTGGTATTCGTCATCGACGATGACCAGGCCGATGCTGGCATGGCTGCCTTGTGGGCAGGTGAACGCAGTGCCGATCAGGCGACCCTGGTCTTGCACGACAAAGCCCTGGGAGACACGCTCCAGCATCGCCCAGTCTTCCAGGCGATGGGGCCATTTCAGTTTCACCGACAACGTATGGGCGCTCGGAACATCCGCCGCGGTCATGGGCCGATAAAGATAAGCAGGGCGTTGCGAAATGGACATGGCAGATCCCCGTTGGGAAGGCGTGGATTCGGACGGATTCGTCCGCTGAGAGGCCTTGTATCTCACCTGCCACCGGGCTTGACAATAGGCGGGAATGGATTCGGCAGGTTCCGTTGACGACGGCTTGGCCGACCATATTTTTTGCTCAAATCCTGTGTCGGGCCAGCAGTAAATATCGGGGCGGTTTCCCGGGATGAACACAGAAATCCTGCCCACCTCGAATCCTTCAAACGGCGCAACGCTTGTGGGAGCAAAGCTTGCTCGCGATAGCGATGGACCCGTCAGCATTGTTGCTGACTGACTTACCGCAATCGCGAGCAAGCTTTGCTCCCACGGGGTTGTGGCTTAACTGACTGACATTAGGGCAGCCCGCACTCACAGTGTTTTCGAAACGTCAGTAGGCCCGTTCCCGGTCTACCTGGCCAAGCATCGATTCGCCCCGTTGATGCCGACGGATATTCTCCAGCAGGACGCCAAACGCACTTTCAGGTTGGGTCATCGCCGCGATATGCGGGGTCAGCAGAATCTGCGGGTGATGCCAGAAGGGATGGTCCGGGGCGGCCGGTTCCTGTTCCAGTACGTCGAGCACCGCTGCGCTGAGCTGGCCGTCGGCAAGCGCCTCCAGCAGATCCGCTTCGACCAGGTGTCCGCCGCGGCCCATGTTGATCAGGGACGCGCCTTTGGGCAGTTGTCCGAATACATCGCGGTTCAGAATCCCTCGGGTTTGCTCGGTCAGCGGCAGGACACACAGCAGGATGTCGCATTGGCCGAGAAAGGCAGGTAGTTGTTCTGTACCGGCAAAGCATGTCACCCCGGTGATCTGGTGTTCACTGCGGGCCCAACCCGACAAGGCGAAGCCGAATGGCTGCAGGGCGCGGAGGATGTTCCGGGCCTGCAAGCCCAACCCCAAGATCCCGACCCGACGCTGCCCGGCCGGAACCAGTCGGTGTGCCTGCCAGCAGCGTTCGGCCTGTTGCTGTCGATAGCGCACCATGTCTCGATGCACGCCGAGTACCGCGAAAGTGGCGTACTCGCACATGCCCTGGCTGATGCCCGGGTCGAGCAGGCGCACCACCGGCAGCGTCGTCGGCAGTTGGTCCAGATCGAGCTGATCCACCCCGGCCGATAACGCGAACAGTACCTCAAGATTCGGCAATACCGTTTCGATGTCGTCCGGTGCCTGCCACGCCGCGAGGTAGCGGACTTCCCGTGGGTTACCGATCTCCGGCCAGGCGCGCCATTCGATATCCGGCGCGTGTTCGGCGAACAGACGCTTCCACTGTTCACCGCGTACCGGGTCAGCTTTATAGAGCAGGGCCATGGGTCTTCTCGCCAGGAAATAAGGAGTCTCCAGCATGCATCAATGGAGCGAGAGGATTCTGCTGTTTGCCGGGGTGTAAACAGTCGATCCGGATTTCTCAGCGGGCAAGTTCGGCTTAGACGATTGTGTCGAACGCTTAACCTGTGAACACATCGCAGCCGCTCCGGGTTGCCTGGCTCACTATGGGAAATGCCATGAACAGTAAAGTCGAAGAAACCCCAAGTTTGCTCCGTCAGCGTGATCAATTCGTACCCCGAGGTCTGGTGACCGCGCACCCTCTGGTGATCGATCGGGCCCAGGGTTCGGAGTTGTGGGATGTCGACGGCAGGCGCTACCTGGACTTTGTGGGCGGCATCGGTGTGCTGAATATCGGTCACAATCATCCCAAGGTGGTGGCGGCGGTGCAGGCGCAGCTGCAAAAAGTTTCCCATGCCTGCTTTCAGGTCGTGGCTTACAAGCCTTACCTGGACCTGGCCCAACGCCTGTGCCAGATGATCGGTGGCCAGCACGCCTATAAAGCGGCCTTCTTCACTTCCGGTGCCGAGGCGGTGGAAAACGCAGTGAAGATTGCCCGCGCTCACACCAACCGTTCGGCGGTGATCGCCTTTCGCGGCGGGTTCCATGGGCGGACATTGCTCGGCACCACGCTGACGGGAATGAGTCAGCCCTACAAACAGAACTTCGGGCCGTTCGCGCCGGAGGTCTTCCACACGCCCTATCCGAACGCCTATCGTGGTGTCACCAGCGATATGGCGCTGCGGGCACTGGACGAATTGCTCGCCACCCAAGTGGCGCCTGAACGGGTCGCGGCGATCATCATCGAGCCGGTGCAGGGCGATGGTGGTTTTCTTTCGGCGCCGGTAGAGTTTCTTCAAGGCCTGCGTGCGCTGACCGAAAAACACGGCATCGTGTTGATCCTCGATGAAATCCAGACCGGTTTCGGGCGCACCGGCAAGTGGTTCGGTTTCCAGCATGCCGGTATCCAGCCGGACCTGGTCACCGTTGCCAAGAGCCTGGCCGGTGGCTTGCCATTGTCGGGTGTGGTCGGCAAGGCCGAGATCATGGACGCACCACTGCCTGGCGGCCTGGGCGGTACCTATGGCGGCAATGCGCTGTCGTGCGCGGCGGCGCTGGCGGTGATCGAGGCCTATGAACAGGAACACCTGCTGGCTCGCGGCGAAGCCCTGGGCGAGCGCCTGCGTCAGGGCCTGTTGCGTTTGCAAGCCCGCTACCCGCAGATCGGTGACGTGCGCGGCAGCGGTTTCATGCTGGCCATGGAGTTGATCCAGAATGATGAAGCGCGCACCCCGGATGCGGAACTGAACCAACGCCTGATCGACGAGGCCCGCGTGGGTGGGCTGCTGGTCATCAAGTGCGGCGTCTACCGCAACGTGATGCGTTTCCTGGCACCACTGGTAACCAGCGAAGCGCAGATTGATGAAGCGTTGCAGATTCTCGAAGGGGCACTGGCGCGAGTCTTGAATTGAACGCCTGCGGCGGGGAGCAGGCTCAGGCTCTCTCTCCACACTCATTCCAACGCGTTGGATGACCTGCACTAGGGACTCACCGGAGGCTTTTAGCCATGAGGCTGACTGAATATCGAGCGTTGTTGATCGACTGCGACGAGGTCCTGGTGGATCGGGACTCTGGCATCTGGGCGGCGTTGCAGCCGTTGCTGGGGAGCCATAGCGACCCGCCGGACAAAACCCAGGTGCTGAGCGAATTCGACGAGGCGTTGCGGGCTCTTTATCCTCGCTTTGGCGAGCTCGGCTTCAGTGGTCTGTTGTGCTTCACCCATCGTCAGTTGGCCGAGCGCTGGAAGCTCAAGGTCAGTTGGGAGGAGGGCATGAGCTTCGCCCGCTCGGCTGCCAGTTGGACGCTGTTCGAGGATGCACCGGGTGCGATGCTTTACCTGCGCAAGTTTTACCGTCTACTGGTGCTGGGCGATCGTGATGCCGAGGACCGTGGCGTGTTGTGCGAGCGCTTGGGTATCGAGCCGGAGGATTTCATTTCACTGGCGAGTGATCCCCTGCAGGATCCCGATTCGCTGGCGGCCAACGGTCTCGATACCACGGCTATTCTCCAGATAACCCGTCCGGGCACCCGTTCACACCGGAATGGGGCTGTATGCCTGATCTGCCGCACCCCCGAGCAGCCCCTCCAACCGTGCGCAGCGGACTACTGCATCAGCAGCATGGCGGATCTGGTGGCGCAGCACCAGTTGTCGCTACGTCACTGATTTTGTTAGAAGATGGTCTACAAACGGCACGCAAGGGGTATGCGATGGAAGGTTTAGCGAAACTGGACCGTATTGACATCAGCATTTTGGTCGAGCTGCAAAAAGACGGCCGCATGACCAACGTCAGCCTGGCCGATGCCGTGGGGCTGTCCGCCAGTCCGTGCCTGCAACGGGTCAAGCGGCTGGAGTCGTTGGGGTACATCTCCAGCTACAAGGCTCATCTGAACCTGGCCAAGATTACCGATTCGGTGACGGTCTTCACCGAAGTCACCCTCAGCGACCACAAGCGCGAAGACTTCGCCAAATTCGAGTCCAATATCCGCCTGGTGGACGAAGTGCTCGAATGCCACTTGATCAGCGGAGGCTACGACTATCTGGTGCGCTTCATGACCCGCAGCATCCAGGACTACCAGGACGTGATGGAGAGCCTGCTGGACAAGAACATCGGCATCTCCAAATACTTCAGCTACATCGTCATCAAGTCGCCGGTACGCAAGGACGAGATTCCGTTGCGCAAGTTGCTGCGGCACTGATCCGCTTACCTGCCCAGGAACAAATGTGGGAGCGAGCCTGCTCGCGATGGCGGTGTATCAGACGCATGGGTGCTGACTGATATTCCGCTATCGCGAGCAGGCTCGCTCCCACAGGGGGCTGATTTTATTCCTTGAGGAAGGTCAGCAGGTCCTGGTTCAGACGATCCTTGTGCGTCTCGGTCAACCCGTGCGGCGCGCCAGGGTAGACGATGAGCCGAGCGCCCTTGATCAATGCCGCCGAAGCCCGGCCGGCAGCGTCTATCGGCACGATCTGGTCGGCGTCGCCATGGATCACCAGGGTCGGCACGTCGAACTTCTTCAGATCATCACGGAAATCGGTGGCCGAGAACGCGGCGATCGAGTCATAGGTGTTCTTGGCGCCGCCCTGCATGCCCTGGGCCCAGAACGACTGGATCAGGCCCTGGGACGGCTTGGCGCCCTTGCGGTTGTAGCCGTAGAAGGGGCCGGAGGCGATGTCCAGGTAAAGCTGGGAGCGGTTTTCCAGGGACGCCTTGCGCAGGCCGTCGAACACCGCGATCGGCAGGCCACCGGGATTGGTATCGGTTTTGAGCATCAGTGGCGGAACCGAGGACACCAGCACTGCTTTCTTGACTCGGGCGGTACCGTGGCGTCCGATATAGCGAGCCACTTCACCACCCCCCGTCGAGAAGCCCACCAGGGTCACATCCTTCAGGTCCAGCGCTTCAATAACCGCCGCCAGGTCGTCGGCATAATGATCCATGTCGTTGCCGTCCCACGGCTGGCTGGAGCGACCATGACCGCGACGATCGTGGGCGACTACCCGATAGCCTTTCGACGCGAGGAACATCATCTGCGCTTCCCAACTGTCGGAGTCCAGCGGCCAGCCGTGGCTGAACGTGACGACCTGACCGTTGCGCGGACCCCAGTCCTTGTAATACAGCTGAACGCCATCCTTGGTGGTGATGTAGCTGGCGGACTGGACGACGCTGCCGACAGCAGAGACAGTGGCGTTGGTCTGTGCTGGTGCCGCGTGCGCGCCAACGGTCGCGAGTGCCAGGGTAGCGATGGCCAGGGTGCGGTTGAATGTGTTCATGGGGCTCTCTCCATAAGGGCTGGGTGATTGTCGCGACCGCTGTCGATCGCGTTGGTGGGCAGATTAGAGAGAGGGGGCGATGACGAGAACGGCGTTGGTATCGATAGCGACTATAGAAAAAACAGATACTTGGGACGCTTCGATTGTGAAAGCTTGTCCGCGATGAAGCCTCGAAGGTGGATCGTCCGTTCAGTCCAACACACCGGTGTTTGGGTCTATGCTTACGTTGTATTTCCGATCCGCTCACCCATGAAAAGCCAGTAACCCTCCAGGGAGAACACGTGAAACCTTCGACACCCGCCACGGCGTTGCTTTGCCTATTGCTCGGCACAGTTGTCGGGGCCGAGGAGTATCAGATCGTCACCGAGGAGTGGGCCCCGTACAACTATCAGGAGAATCATCAGCTCACCGGCATGACCACGGAAATCGTTCGGGCCATCATGGCGCTGACCGGGGATGAATTCGAAGTGGTGCTGCAGCCGAGTATGCGAGCCACTCAGGTGTTGAAGACCCGGCCCAAGACCATCATGTATTCGCTGTTCCGCACGCCGGAGCGTGAGCCGTTGTACAAGTGGGTCGGACCGATCGTGGAGGAATCCATCTATCCCTATCAACTGGCGAGTACACCGCCGGTGAATTCTCTGGAACAGCTGCTGGGCGCCCCGCAGATCACCACACGGCACGCCGGGCTGTTGCCTGAAAAATTGAAATCGCTGGGCTTCAAGAACCTCGACAAAAGTGCAACCGAGAGCAAGTTGCTCTATCGCATGCTGCTGGCGAGGCGTACCGATATCATCGTGGGGGACACCGATGCAGGGGTGGCGTATTACAGCCACCAGTTGAACATCCCCCCCGGCACCCTACGCAAGATACCCATCGAGTTGTACCGTTCATCGCTGTACATCGTCTTCAGTCCTGACAGTGACGACAAACAGGTTGCCGCATGGGCCAATGCCTTGGAACAACTACGCCAATCTGGCGAGTTGAGGCGTATCCAGAATCGATACGAGCGGCTGCAAGGGCAATGAACGGTCAACCGAAAGAAGGCATCGGCCCCAGCGAATTCAGAATCCAGGTGATCGCTGCCGCCGCCACGAGCACCGCGACTACCACGCCGATGAACAGCCACTTCAGGATCTTCGGCAACACCGGCGGCTTGGACCGTGGCGCGAGCGCTTCTACGGTGAGCCTCATCTCTTCGGCGCATCGCGGGCAGGCCGCGTTGTCGTCGAGGATGAGGCTCCTGCATTGATCACAGATTTTCATGTCGTCGACTCGGGGCTCAGAATTTGTGGACGATACCCAGCCTACCCATGATTTCCAACGCATTGACCAGGCCCAAGCCGTTCATGGACAGGCAGGCAAAGGTCTGGTGCTCATCGAAGTGAGTACCGATGGCCAGCAGTTTCAGGTCATGGGCATCCAGTTGTGCGTTGAAATACTGGAGCAGCGCCCGTTCCCAATCGTTGGCGCCGTTGATGGCATCGACGGTTCTACGGTCTGGTGTCGCGATCTCGATGTTCAATTGCCTCAGCGGGGCAAGGGTGTTGACGGCGATGACCCCGCAGGACGACCACTCTTTCCATTCGAACTCGGCCAATTGATTGGCCTGGGCAAGGGCTGATGCGACTTGAGTCCACGCCCAGTCCCACTGTGCCGTTGGCGGCGCAATGCCTTGAATGAGCGCTTGCGCGCGATCCTCGTCGAACAGGCAATCGAACAGATCGGCCAACGTCTCGACCCGATCGGGCTGTGGCTCCTGAACGTCCAGGTCCCGGCTCAAGCGTTGCCACAGAGTGGCAAGCTCCTCCCAGTCTTCCTCATCCATGTCATCTTCGATCACTTTTGCCTTGTCGCCGCGCTGGTAGTTGTCCAGCCGTGTCTTGAGGACACGTATCGCGTCGTCGGCGAGATCGACTTCATAACTGCGGTAATCCAGGTAGTTGGTCTGGAAAACGACGCGATCGGGAAATATTTCCTGGACAAGATCTTCTTCTGCGTCGAAATACGCCGCACCCTCGAGCGCGCCATGGGCGGTGATGATGCGTTGGAACGACAGGGCGTCGATTGGGTTCATGTGGGTCCGATCATAGGGGATTATGGCGTTCACGGGTTGATGTCTGTCATTATCCTGAAAGCCGGAATTTGAGCAGAAGCGTATGAATCGTCAGAAGAAAATCAAGCAGCTACTAAAGGCCCACGCTAAAAAGGCGAGTGCCAAGTTGGCGCCGAAAAACAAGCCCAAGTACATCAGTAAAGCGGATCGATTGAAACTGGCTGCTGAGTCCAGTGAAGACTCGATCATTACCTCTGAGGCTTGAGCGAAGTCAGTTAGTAGGTCACAAGACTGTGGGAGCGGGCACGTCGTCGCACACAGATGTTGCATGTCCCGCCAATCCCCTGTGGGAGCGAGCCTGCTCGCGATAGCGGAATATCAGTCAGCCGCCACTGGCAAATCTGGAAACGCTCCTTTCAGGTAAAGAACTTGCTCGGCGTCTTGCCAAACTGCTTCCTGAACATGTTCGTAAACGCACTCGGACTGTCGTACCCCAGCGCTAGCGCGACATCGATGATTTTTTCTCCCACTGCCATTCGCTCAACCGCTTGCAGCAGGCGAGCCTGCTGTCTCCATTGTCCGAAAGTAATCCCGGTTTCCTTGCGAAACAGCCGCTGGATCGTCTTCCCATCAAGGCCGAGGCGGGCGCTCCAGTCCGACAGTGTCGAGCCATCGGCAGGGTCGCCTTGCAGCGTGACGCAGATCTTCTTGATCCGTGGGTCCGTGGGTTGCGGAAGGTGCAGTGGTAGGGTGGGGAGGAGGGCGAGCTCATCTAGAATCAACGCCATCACCCTGGCCGCGCGGGTGTTCGGGGCATGGGGGAGCGGCAGGTGCACGGCGACCTTGATCAACTCACTCAACAGGGCGGAAATGCTGACGGCCTTCGTTTCGGTCGGAAGGTCTGCCACTGCATCAGGCCGGACGAATACGCTGCGCATTTTGACGTGCCCCACGCACCGCACGGAATGTACCTGCCCGCGTGGCATCCACAGCCCCCGGTTCGATGGGACCGTCCACTGGCTTGATGCCGTATGCACCACCATCACGCCTTCGACGGCGTAGATCAGTTGGTGCTTTTCGTGGGAGTGCGATGCGATCAGCCAATTATCGGGGTAATCGGTCGCCCTCCCGATCATCGTCCAGGCACCCTCATCAATCTCGAGCAACGCTTCATTCAACGGTTTGATCATGATGTCCTTTTTGCGACGGTTGATTCCCTTGTCCAGTGAGACAGACATTTTCGTGGATTCTAGGATTATGACGCGCCTGTCAGAAAGTGCTGCCACCTTCTGCCCGTTTTTTTCAGACCTATCGCCTGGAAGCTTTTGTCATGTCCACCACCGCCACAGCCTCGACCACGGCCTCCGTCGTCAACCAAACGAGCCCGCTTGTCATGCGGGTCATCGGTGCCTGTGCCCTCGCGCACCTGATCAATGACCTCATCCAGGCCGTGCTGCCTTCCATCTATCCGATGCTGAAGGCCAACTACGGCCTGACTTTTACCCAGGTGGGATTGATCACACTGACTTTCCAGTTGACCGCCTCGCTATTGCAACCGTGGGTGGGCTATCACACCGACCGTCATCCCAAACCCTGGCTGTTGCCTGCCGGGATGGTCTGCACCCTCATCGGCATCCTGATGCTGGCGTTCGTCGGCAGCTTCGGCGCCATCCTCCTGGCCTCCGCGCTGGTGGGTATCGGCTCGTCGACGTTCCACCCGGAAACCTCGCGCGTGGCACGGCTCGCTTCAGGTGGTCGCTATGGGTTGGCGCAGTCAACGTTTCAGGTCGGCGGTAATGCCGGCAGCGCCTTCGGTCCGTTGCTGGCCGCAGCCATCGTGATCCCTTATGGGCAGGGCCACGTTGCCTGGTTCGGCCTGTTTGCGGCCTTCGCAATCCTCGTGCAATACGGCCTGAGCCGCTGGTATCGCAATCACCTCAACCTGTTCAAGCTCAAGCAGGGCGGCAAGGCGACCCACGGCCTGTCCAGGCAGCGAGTGACCGCTGCCCTGGTGGTCCTGGCGTTGCTGGTGTTCTCCAAGTATTTCTACATGGCGAGTTTCACCAGCTACTTCACGTTCTACCTGATCGAAAAATTCCAGCTGTCGGTGACCAGTTCCCAGCTGTACCTGTTCCTGTTCCTGGGATCGGTGGCCGCCGGCACCTTCTTCGGTGGTCCCATCGGCGACAAGATAGGCCGCAAGAAGGTCATCTGGTTCTCGATACTGGGCGTGGCACCGTTCACCCTGGCGCTGCCTTATGTGGACCTGTTCTGGACCGGTGTGCTCAGCATGATCATCGGCTTCGTCCTCGCCTCGGCGTTCTCTGCCATCGTCGTCTTTGCCCAGGAACTGGTGCCGGGCAATGTCGGCATGATCGCCGGCGTGTTCTTTGGCCTGATGTTTGGTTTCGGCGGGATCGGTGCTGCCTTGCTGGGGTATCTCGCTGATATCCACGGTATCGAATATGTCTACACGCTGTGCTCCTACCTGCCGTTGCTGGGTGTGTTGACCATTCTGCTGCCTTCGACCAAAGGCGTCTGAAAGCGGGACTGCTTCATTTGGCTGATGTCCCTCTGTGGAAGCTTGCTCGCGATAGCGGTACATCAGCCGCTGAAATACTGAATGTGCCGCCGCCATCGCGGGCAAGCCCAGCTCCCACAGGTCCGGCGCTGTACGCAGAGACATGCATCTCGCAGATTCGCTGTGGGAGCGAACCTGCTCGCGATAGCGGTAGTGCAGTCACCGGGATGCTGGATGTGCCGCCATCATCAGAGAAAAAATCATTCCCTGAGCGATTTCTTGACCATCAGGCAGGCTCTCCGATACACCACCAGTGGACGTCGACCTCATCGTCGCTCTGGGTTACGTCAGTATTTCATAGCGATAGGGTCAAGCGCTTCAAGCAAGCCCAGTCTTCAGATCCGGATGTAATCACTGCATTGGCGGATACCCTTGTGAGTACCTGCGACCAGATGGACGTAATGACCGTTCACCCAGTCAACCGGCAGGCAATCATCCACCTCAAGCACTGTATCGGTGTGTGACTTGAGCCATTCCGCCGGCATGCGTCGCTTGCCCAATTGCCTGGCCTGGGCCTTGTCCCGAGCCACCACCAGCAGGTAGCGGTGTGCCTCGCCAAACACGTCGCGCTCGTAGCCACCAAGGTTGATGAAAAACAACCTTGGTTCATGGGGCGCCGGGGCCATCGGGCTGAGTTCCACCCGGTAGGTATCGATGCCGTCGACTTCCCACCAGGAGTCGATGTGCAAACCCGCTTGGCTACCGAACCAGGCCTGGCGCAGTTGAGGGTATGCGTGTTCCAGTGAGTCCGCCTGCGTGAACACGACGTCGTGTACCTCGATGCTGGCGCGGGGATGACGGCCACCGAGCATGACTACGTACAGCATGAAAACTCCTTTCAGGGGGGCCGTGTAGCGCATAAATCTATACATGCTTTGAATTTATCTGTACAAGAAACTAATCTTGTACAGATATTTATCATTCTACAGGTTTCTCATGGCGCATCCTGTTCGTTGGGCCTGCCTCTGCCTGATGCTGACGGTGATGTCGTCGGTCGCCGCGGACTGGCGAAAAACGCTGCCAACCGCGCAACGGCTGGGTGAGGGTGAATTCACCTGGTTCGGCCTGCGCCTGTACACCGCCCGGTTGTGGACCGTCGGCCCGGTTCAGGACTGGAACCAGCCCTTCGCCCTGGAGCTGCTTTACCACCGATCAATCTCCCGGGAGACACTGGTTCAGGCCAGCCTCGAGGAAATGCGGCGGCTTGGCGCCGACGGCGTGACACCCCAATCCCTTGCGGCCTGGCCCCAGGCGATGGAGGCCGCATTCGTGGACGTGCGCCCCGGCATGCGCATCACCGGCCTGTATCTGCCGGGCAAGGGTTGCCGCTTCTATGTGGACGGCAAGCTCAGTCATGAAATTGCCGACCCGGTGTTTGCCCGGGCGTTCTTCGCCATCTGGCTGGATCCGCGAGCCCGCGACCCACAATTGCGCCAGCGCCTGCTTGGCCTGGCCGACAACGACCGAGGGACCTGAACATGTACAAAGCGCTTTTACTGGTTGCCTGCCTGTTTCTCGGCAGTTGTGGCAACGTCGGTGTCGACCGCTACGCCGGGGAGCGTCCGTATTTGGACCTGGCGGCATTTTTCTCGCGACCGGTACAGGCTTGGGGGATGTTCCAGAAGCGATCCGGGGAGGTGGTCAAGCGCTTCCACGTTCGCATCGACAGTCGCCGGGAAGGAGAGCGGCTGATCCTCGACGAGCATTTCCTCTACAGCGACGGCACGCGGCAACAGCGCACCTGGACAATTGTGCCGGACGGCCCGGGTCGCTGGCGCGGAACGGCAGGGGACGTGATCGGTGAGGCCCGGGGCGAAGTGGCCGGTAACGCGCTGCGTTGGCGTTACCGGCTGGACCTGCCTGTCGAAGGGCGGCACTGGGAAGTGGACCTGGACGACTGGATGTACCTGATGGATGACGACACCCTGATCAACCGTTCGAGCATGAGCAAACTGGGGGTGGAGATTGGCCAGATCACCTTGTTCTTCCGTCGCCTGCCGGAGGGCGCGCCATGAATTTGAATCACCTCACCGAGCGAGTCATGGCCGGAGAAGTCGAAGCGCTTGAACTGCTATCGCTGGAAGGCGGCTTCTACATCCTGCGCGCCATTACCGCTGCCGGTCCGGTCACACTGAGCGATGCGCAAGGGCAGCCTGTTCGATTGCGTTCATCCACCGAGCTTCGCCAGTTGCTGATCGACCTGCCACCGGTGCCGTGCACGCTGGTGCAGCACGTAGTGCATGATGAAATGTGCGGACAGCGGGACGGTCCCGTCGCGCCGTTGCGGCTGCCGTTGACGCTGGCTAGCCAGTGGTAGGGATGCCGAGGGTCAGCGCCACGCCGCGATGCGCAGGAGCAGGGGGAAGGCCATCGTCCAGACCGCGCCCAACAGCAGGCCCGTTTCCATAGCGCCCAGCGGCATGGCGACATCCGCCACCCTGGCACCGCCTATGTAAGCCAGCGGGCCTCCCACGGCCCCCAGCAACGCCCCGCGCCAAAAGGGCCGGCCGGCCCAGGCCAGGCTGTGGCGCAAGCCGCTGGCCAGGACCAGCCATAACAGCGCCAGCCACAGGGGGAGCGGCCAGGTATCGAATCGAAACACCTCAAGTGATCCTAGCAGGCTGTCCAGCGCGCAACCGGCCAGGGCGGTGCGTAGCAGGGCCTTTACCTCGCCCTTGAAGTCCGGGCACAGGCACAGGTGCAGGGCCAAGCCGACGGCTACCAGCGGCAATAGCCAGGGGCGTTGGGCCCCCAGCACGCAGATCCACCAGCCGAACTGCAACCAGAGGGCATTGACGACCAGCCATCTTCCCGGCATCAAGCCTGCCCGGGCAAGGCCGCACGCCGTGCCTGGGGCGCGGCCCAAAGCAGTTGCGCCACGCCAATGGCGCGCTCCTGGAAACCGCCCTGGCAATAACACAAGTAAAACTCCCACAGGCGCTGGAACGTATCGTCGTAGCCCAGTGTCGTCAGTTCGGTGCGCGCCTGGCGCAAGTTGTCACGCCAGTGCTCCAGGGTGCGGGCATAATCCACGCCGAAATCCTCCAGGTGCACGAGGTTGAGCCCGGTGTGACGGCTGGCGGTGTCCAGCATCACGCTCAACGAGGGCAGGGCGCCGCCCGGGAAGATGTAGCGTTGGATGAAGTCCACCGAGCGCCGTGCCTGGGCATAACGCTGGTCGCGGATGGTGATCGCCTGCAACAGCATGAGACCATCGGATTTGAGCAGCGCCGCACACTGGCGGAAGTACACCGGCAGGTAACGGTGGCCGACGGCTTCGATCATTTCGATCGAGACGAGCTTGTCGAATGTGCCCTTGAGGTCACGGTAGTCCTCACGCAGCACCGTCACGCGCTGCTCCAGCCCCAAGGCATGGACGCGTTGCAGGGTATGGGCGTATTGCGCCTCGGAAAGCGTGGTAGTAGTGACCCGGCAACCATGCCGGGTGGCTGCGTGGATCGCCAGGCTGCCCCAGCCGCAACCGATCTCCAGCAGATGATCGCCGGGGTGCAGTTCCAGCTTCTGGCAGATGCTTTCCAGCTTGTGCAACTGGGCTTGCTCCAGCGTTTGTTCGGGGTGCTCGAACTGGGCGGCGGAATACATCATGGTCGGGTCCAGCAGCCGCTCGAACAAGGCATTGCCCAGGTCGTAATGGGCCAGGATATTGCGTCGGGAACCGCGCCGGCTGTTGTGGTTCAACCGATGCAACAACCGCAGGGCCGGGCGACCCAAGCGCGCCAGACCGCCCTCAAGGGCGTCGAGCACGTCCAGGTTGGCGACGAACAGGCGGGTCACCAGCGCCAGGTCCGGGCTGCGCCAGAAGCCGTGGATGTAAGCCTCGCCTGCGCCGATCGAGCCATTACCGGCAATCATGCTCCAGGTGGTGTCATCGAGGATTTCCACTTCGGCCTGTAACGGGCTGGCGGCATCACCGAAGCTCCACTGGCGCCCATGACAGAGCAGCCGCAGATGCCCGTGGCGCAGTTTGCCCAGTTGAGCGAGCACGGCGGTGCGCGCCAGCCCGCCGAGCAAAGGCGCCAGGCCCGTGGACTTGCTAACGCTCAGAGTGGAATTGGACATGATCGGGGTTCTCGCAAGGTTGGCCGAGCGCCAGGTCGCCCTGGCGGGTCGTGTGGTCATGGATAGGAGTGCGCTTGAACAACAGGCGCAGGGCTTGCCAATAAATGGCCGAGACAGTGCGCAGGCTCATCCATGGGAAAGCCAGGATGTATCGGTGCAGCGCCTTTCGATCCAGCGGCTGGCGGCGCAATGCCAGGTCAGCCTCGAAAACCTTGTCGGCGCCTCGCCAGTTCTCCATGTGGATGCGCACCTGTTGCTCGTCCAGGAAGAATCGCAGGTGATAGTCCATATCCATTGGCATGAACGGCGACACATGGAAGGCTTTGGCCACGGCGAACGGTTTCGCGAGGTTGCCTTGCACCGGCAGCACATAATGGAAACGTTCACGCCACGGGGTGTTGCGCACCTCAAGCAGGATCGCCGCCAGGTGCCCGTCGCGGTCGTGGCAGAAATAGAAGCTCACCGGGTTGAACGACAGGCCCCAGCAACGCAGTTGCGCGAGCAGGCGGACCGGGCCTTCGGGCGTTTGCCCCGTGGCCTGTCCGACCAGAAAACGGGCGGCCTGGGCCAATGACTCGCCTTGGCGGGTCAGCGCGGGAAGATAGTCGGTCTCGCGCCAGCTCAACGGCGCCAGACGCCAGCGACCCAGCCAGCGCGACAGGCCGAGTAGCCAGGTTTGCTCGTCCAGGTCCAGGTAGAACAGGCCGATCCGGTAGCGGAAGACATGGCGTCGCGGCGACAAGCGACGGTGGCTGATCCAGCCCAGGCAAAGGCTGCTGTTCACAATGTCTCTCCGAAATGCTCAGCCACCTTCAGCGCGCTGACCACCCCGTCCTCGTGAAAGCCGTTGCCCCAGTAGGCGCCGCAGTAGTAGCTGAATTGCTGGCCCTGCAGTTGCGCCTGGTCCGCTTGCGCGGCGGATGCGGCGAGGCTGTATTGCGGATGGGCGTATTGGAAGCGGGCGATGATCTTCGCCGGGTCCACCAGCGCCGTCTGGTTGAGGCTCACACAGAAGGTCTGCGACGCCTGGATACCTTGCAGGATGTTCATGTTGTAGGTCACTGCCGCTGGGGCCTGGCCGCTGCCGCCGAGGCGATAGTTCCAGCTGGCCCAGGCCCTCCTGCGGCGCGGCAGCACGCGGCTGTCGGTGTGCAACACGACGTCATTGTTGGCGTAGTGAATAGCGCCCAGCACGGCGCGCTCTTTCAGGCTGGGCGCCTCCAGCAGCGCCAGGGCCTGATCGCTGTGGCAGGCGAACACCACATTGTCGAAACGTTCGGGGCCGGCGGTACTGGTAAGCGTTACACCGCCTTCGTCGCGGCTGACCCGGCGGACCTTGCAATTGAGGCGAATACGTTCAGCGAACGGTTGGCACAGCGGCGCGACATAACTGCGCGAGCCGCCTTCGATGACCCGCCATTGCGGACGCTGATTCACCGACAGCAAGCCGTGATTGCGACAGAAGCGCACGAAGAACTGCAGGGGAAAATCGAGCATGTCCGCGGGAGACATCGACCAGATCGCCGACCCCATGGGCACGATGTAGTGCTTGATGAAGCGATGACCGTAGCCCTGCGCCCGGAGGTAACTGCCCAGCGTGGTGTTGGCGTCGATACGCCGCTCGTTCAGGTCTGCGAGTGACTGGCGGTTGAAGCGCAGGATGTCGCGCAACATTCCCCAGAACCCCGGCGACACCAGATTGCTGCGCTGGGCGAACAGTGTGTTCAGGTCGTGACCGTTGTATTCCAGGCCAGTGAGAGGGTCATGCACGGAGAAACTCATCTCGGTCGGCCGTGAGGCGACCTTGAGCTGATCGAGCAAGCGGATGAAGTTCGGATAGGTCCAGTCGTTGAAGACGATGAAGCCGGTGTCGATCGCATGCTGTTCGCCGCGCCAGTCCACATCGACGGTATGGGTATGGCCACCGATCCATTCGTCCGCCTCGAAAACCGTCACTTCGTGTTTGCGTGACAGCAGGTGGGCGCAGGTCAGGCCTGCGATGCCGCTGCCAATGATTGCTATACGCATCGCTCATCAGTCCTGTTCATGACGGGCCAGACGTTGGCCCAGTATCAGGCGCAGGCGCGGGGGCATGGCCCCGAGCAGGCGCAACGCCAGGGTGAAAATGCCGGGGAAATTGATCTCCAACGGGCGCCGGGGCAGACGCTTGGCGAGGTGCCGGGCGGCGCGTTGCGCGGACCACAGTTGCGGCATGGGGAAATCGTTGCGGCGCGTCAGTGGCGTGTCGACGAAGCCTGGGCTGACCAGGGTGACGTCGATGCCCTCGCGGACCAGGTCGATACGCAGCGACTCCACCAGGTAGCGCACGGCCGCCTTGGATGCACCGTAGGCACCGGCGCGGGGCAAAGCCAGCCAGGTCACCGAACTGCCCATCACCACCAGGTGGGGACGTTGGCCAGCACGCAGCAAGGGCAGGGCGCCCGCCAGGCAATGGCTGACCCCCATGAGATTGGTACGGATCACTCGCTCGATCACGGCCGGGTCGAAATGGCCCGGCTCCAGGTATTCGCAGGTGCCGGCGTTGAGGATCGCCATGTCCAGCGCTCCCCAGGCCTGCTGGATCCGGGCTGCGATCGCGGCCACCTGCTCCGGGTCGTCGAGATCACCAATGGCCAAAAGTACCTGGCCGGGAAAACGTTCCGCCAGAGGCGCAAGGCTATCCGCGCGGCGACCGCCCAAAGCCACTTGGTGGCCTTGCTCCAGCAGGCTCTGCGCGAGCGCGGTACCGATACCGCTGCTGGCACCGGTCAACCAGCAGCGGCTCATGCCAACCTGCCCTTGAGCCAGCGGATCGCGCCGCCCATGACCGGAATGTGTTCATACAGCAGGGCGCCTGCGTCGAAATAATCCTGATGAAAATGAACCCGGTCGCGCCACTGCAAGTGGCTGCAGCCTTGCAAAGTGATGTGCTGGCCGCGGGCCAGGCGTGGATGGCGGAATTGCAGGGTCCAGCGCAGGTAACCCTCTCCAGGCCGGACTTCGTCGGCGCTGGCGAAGGCATAGCGGATATCGTCGGCGTTGGCATATAGCTCGAAGAAGTAGGCACGCAGGTCCGTCAGGCCCCGAATCTGATGCAGGGGATCGCGGAAGATGATGTCTTCGCTGTACAGCTTTTCCAGTGCGTCGAGGTTGTCGCCTGTCAGGGTGGCGAAGTCCTCGGCGAATTTCTGTAGGTAGGCTGACATGCGGCACTCCAGATAATCCTGTACAAAAATGAAATGTTGTACAGATATGTCTGAAGCGTACGGCTAAATTTGTACAAGTCAATCCCTTGTACAGTTTTTTGTTTAGCTGTTGGTCTCGGCAAGTTGCTGGCGCAGTTGCGCAACCTCTGCTTCCAGAGCGCGAACTTGCTCCTCGGCGGCTATTTGCGCCGTGACGTCGCGCTGGATGCCGATGTAGTACGTCAGTTGGTCCGCTTCGTTGTACACGGGTGTGATGGACAATTCGTTCCAGAACAGGCTGCCGTCCTTGCGGTAGTTACGCAGGACCTGGCGGCAGGGTCGCCCTTGGCTGATTGCCTCGCGGATGGCGGCGATGCCCGCCTGGTCATGATCCTGGCGCTGGAGAAAGCGGCAGTCCTGGTAGAGGATGTCGTCGCCGCTATAGCCGGTGAGGCGCTCGAAGGCGGGATTGGTGTAGATGAGGATACTGTCATCGCCCTCCCGCTCGGCGACGACGATGCCATCGTTGGAGTTCTCGACCATCAATTGCAGCAGTTTTGCGTCGATCATTTGGCCCACCCACGAAATTATGCAGCGTTCTGTGTAGCGCACCTGTGCGAAGCACCGGCGCGGTTTGCCACATGATGACCTACGGATGCTCGCCGCAGAAAGACTGTATGGGTTTAGAATGTGCCACCTCTCGGATAAATCCCTCGTATGACTGAAGCCACTTCACCCGATTTGCTGCCCATGCGTGATGTGGTCAGCCTGACCGGCATCAATCCGGTAACACTGCGTGCCTGGGAGCGGCGCCATGGGCTGATCCGCCCGCAGCGCACCGAGGGTGGCCATCGGTTGTATACGGCCAATGACGTGCAGCGCATACGCGACATCCTGCGCTGGACGGCCGGAGGTCTATCCATCAGCAAGGTCGGCGAGATGCTTGAAGGCCAGCGCGAGGCGGTCCCGCCCCAGGACAGCGAGCTTGAAGATTGGCGCGCGGCCGTTGTGGACGCCACGAGAGCCTTCGATGCTCAGGCGCTGGAAGCACTCTATCGCCAGCTGTTCATGCTTTTGCCCAAGGCTGTGGTGCTGCGCAAGGTCCTGATGCCAGTCTGGCATGACCTGGCTTCGGGCATTGCGCCGGGTGAGTGCAGCCAATGGCTGTTCCTCGATACGTTCCTGCGCGGCCGTCTGCTGTTGCGCCTGCAGATGGACCAGGCGGATGCGCCGCGGGTGCTGTTGGCGGGCACCGAAGGGCACGCCGAGCTGCAATTGCTAAGCGCCGGGGTGCTGCTGGGCGGCCAGCAACAGCGCATCGAGGTGCTCGGCTGCGGGCAGCCATTGGAAGAGCTTCCCCTTGTGTGCGCGGCTATCCAGCCGGCAGCGCTGGTGATTGCGCTACAGGCGCCGGTGAACCCGATCCTCGCCAAGCGTCTTCGTTCGTTGCAGATGGACATCGCATCTCCATTGGCCCTGATAGGCGCGGGGCTGGGCCGCTCGCAAGCCGCCTTGCAAGGCATTCCGCTGTGCCTGTTGAACGAACAGGACGCCGATGTCGAAGGCGTGCTCAACGCCTTGATCAGGGGCAGCCTGGATCTGTGAGCAGCGTTTGCACGGCGCAGTGGGCGAGTACTCAGGCCATCCAAGTGATGGCCTTTTGATTTCAGCGGAATCCCGCTAAAATCCGCCCCCCTCTCCGTGAGCGGCATATAGAAAATTACGCAAGGAAGATGATATGCAATTTGGAAAAGCCATGGGCCTCGCCCTGGCCTTGAGCCTCACTGGCTGCGCCAGCTTCACCAAAGATGAAGTCGCCCCCGTGAACCTGCCTTCGATGGCCAGCTACTCGAACAAGCCGAACGTCTATGTCGACTTCGATTTCTACCAGGGCGAACCCGACAGCGCCAAGGCCACCGAGATGCCGCAAGCCCGGGACATGCTCAAGCCCGAGTTGAAACGGACCTTCGATGAATCAGGTCTGTTTGGCCGCGTGGTTTTCGACGAATTCCAGAAGCAACCCGGCGACTACAGCTTGCGCTTGAAGGTCTATAACCACGCCCCGGGCGGCGGTCAGATGGTCCTGGCGTTCATCAGTGGTTTTTCGCTCGGGGTTATTCCTGCACTGGGAACAGACCAGTACACCATGAGCCTGGAAACCGTGGACGAGCGTGGTCAATCGTTGGCCAAGAGCAGCAACCACGACGCGATCAACACCTGGATCGGCATCTGGTTCCTGCCACTGGCAGGCAACACGCCCAAGGCGGCCGTCACAGACACCTTCAACCGCCAGGTCAATGCGCTGTTGAAAAACTGGGTCGACAACAACCGCATGAAATACTCAGCTGTAGACACTCGCATTCCGCGGGGCTGACAGCCGAGAAGAAAAGAGCTGCGATTGCGTAATACCCGTCAGCAAAGCCTGTGGGAGCAAAGCTTGCTCGCGATAACGACAGACCAGTCAACATTACTGCTGACTGACTTACCGCAATCGCGAGCAAGCTTTGCTCCCACAGGTGTGTGGCTTAACTGACTGGCATTAGCTGCGATTGCGGCTCTTTTTTTGTGCTTACTTCAATGCTTGAGTGAATTGTGGATCGCTGTACAAATTCTTGAGCAGGTCCTGCACCATCGGGTTGTAGTTGTTCGCCGCCGCCGGAATAGCGATCGGGCCGAAGAAACTGCTGTCCCACTCACGCTGCACGTCCTTGGTGGTTTCGTAGAGAACCTGGTCACCCTTGCGCAGCGTGAAGCGCGCAGACAGCTCGCCATGACCGCTGCCCATGCCGGCAGTGAGCTGGTTCTTGATCAGTTGAACCTGCAATTGCCGGTCAGCACGTGGGTCCAGCAGACCCGCCTGGCGCAGCTCATCGTTGATCGCCGCCTGGATGTGCAGTGGAACGCTACCTGCGGGCGAAGAGATCGGGTTCATGCGCACCATCAGCGACCCTTGGTCGGAATCGGCATTCACCTGGGCTTCACGCAGAGGCTGCATCGGCTCATGTTGCTTGAGCTGCTGGACGTTCTGGAAATTGGGTTCATAGCGAGCCATGGTGACGCCGCAGCCTTGGAGCAGGAGGGCGCAGAACGGTAGAGCCAGGTAGAGCTTCTTCACAGCAAATCCTTATGTGCTTTTTTGGAAGGGGGGATTATCGGTGGATGGCATTACGCTATCAAGGGTTGGAAGTGCTGCTGGGTCTCTGAAGACGATTTGTCGCAGGAGCGCCTGACACGGTGGAAGAGAGCTGCATCGTGACCGCTGAGGGGGCTTGTCGGTCCTCACCGCATGAATGCAACTCGGATGTGAACTTGGCGTTACATCGAGATGATAGGATCGGGCCTCTTCACATGCGTGATTGACAACATGGACGAGAGATTTCAGGGAAGCTGCTTGTGCTCAGCAGTTAAGTACGAACTACTTACGTCGCCAAAGGCAGTGAGTCATTGTCATTGCACTCAGTGCCGCAAAGGCCATGGGGCCGCATTTGCCTCATATGGCAGCGTTCCGCGTGACGCGCTACGGATACTTGAAGGCGCTGCCAGGATCAAGGCATTTGCTTCCTCGAAGACGGTAGTACGCGAGTTCTGCGCGGAGTGTGGTTCGAGCTTGTTCTGGTCGCGAGCCGAGGGTCAGTTTGCTGATTGGGTATCGATAGCGTTGGGTTCTCTGGATACGCCCTTCGTGCCTGGGAAGCAGAAACACGTGTATGCCGACTCTTTAGTTGATTGGTACACGCCATTGAAATCAGGTTTTCAGGGTGACTGAGTGCCTAGGGATGGGGACTCTGGTCGTTCGGACGGTAATGGACCAAAAGTTGCCTTTAGTGAGTGGCAGTGATGGTCGACTACTGCCGGTCGGGATGGGCCAGAGTCGATCGGAGTTGGCTGGTTCAGTTACACCACTTCCCGGGACACGATCAAGGCGTGGTATTCATCGGCCGGCCTGGAACAGGCAAACACACTTGGCCAGCGCACTGGCCGTGCCCGAATCACCATTAACACAAGTGCATTTGATAGCATTCTTGAGCGGCCATTCACCCCAATCATGAGTAAAATTTGAAATGCACCTTCCCAGTGACTTGCAAGCGACGCTGGATGCGAAGGGCGGCCTAGAGCTGCCATCGCACCCTGATGCATGGACCCGACATCTGATATCTCAGGTCGCAAGCGGGCTTGAGCAGTATCGAAAGCGAATCGAACAACTGTACTTCGACGGCATTGGTGTGAAGCTGCACTGTGGCATTTACAATGAGTCCGAGGCCCGAGCATTTGCTGCACTTTCTTCTCAGGTTCAGCCGGACAAGGTGGCTTTTATCGGAATCAGCTACGGATTTGTGTTCAACGCAGCTTGTTTCGCGACCATGATGCTATCGCGCAGTGACATGTTGAAAGAGGTGGGCTCACCTGAAAAAGAGCCCCAGCCCAATCCGATCTCCCACATGCCAAGCAGCATGGCAGATTCTCCATTTCATCCAGCCCAGCCTGCCTGCCCAATTCGAAAAGCATTCGCCGCCTTTCTGACTGTTCGCTTTGTCGAGAGTGTCTTCATGCACGAGGTCAGCCATTTAGTCCGTGGTCACCTTGGCCTGATTCAAAGCCTGGGGGGACTCAACTGGTCGGAAGGTGACGATATGCCAGGGCACTTGGCTGCCCTAACCAAGCAAGCGCTAGAGTTCGATGCGGATGGCGGAGCTATCGAAGAAAGCTTTAATTATTTATTTAGTGTTCAGCACGCCTTCTCCATCGGGCATTTCAAGAACGCCGACCCCGCTGCGCTCCGGGCCCTTGAAATCCTTTATGCCGATGGTCCGTCCGCAGCGAAGTATTCGTTTATGGGCATGTATTTGCCGTTACGGATGTTCGAGCATCTGCACTGGGAGCGGGATTTGCAGAACGGCAGCTCTCATCCTCACCCTCCTATCAGGATGCTTTACCTGATGTTCATTTACTCCCTGGCTTTGGTAGAGGCTCTAGATCTAGATATGGACTCTGCCAAAATAACGGTTGGTGAATGGGCAAGGGAATGTGAAGCGAACTACATGGCATTGCACGGCGAAAAAATTGATCCGAGTGGAATTCGAAGCGCATGGTTTTCTCCTGAAGGCGGTACGTACATCGATGACATTCATAACGAGCTGGAGAGGCTGGCCCCTGAATTGGCACGACATGTCATACACATGAGCGTCAAGCCAGGCGGTGGCTCAAGCTGAATTCAAATGCGAGCCCTCCAATTGCCTGGCAAGGCCGATCACGGTGCCCTGTTAGGTGAAATGGCTAAATCGCCCTTGGTTTCGTAGATGCCTCGGACGGCTGCTATGGCTCCAGGCTGTGTGAAAACGTGATCAGCGGCACGCGTTATTGGTCTGCGATGGATAAAAATATAAAGCAGCTTGTGAACGCTTCCAGAATTGTGCGAGGATCAGTTATGACTCAATTCATTCCATGCAATCGCCGTCATCATCACGGACCTCACTCAGGGTGCCGCGGTTGCTCATGCTCATCGAATGCTCAGAATTTTAAACATCCATTCTGACCAATCAATGAACCAAACCAAGGCGCCAATGGCGCCTTTTTTATTGCCTGTAAAATGGAGATCTAAATGACCATGCTTCGCGGAACTCGAATAGTGACAGGAAAAGAAGCTGCAGCCATGCGGGAGATAGAAGGCAGATTTCGGAGCTACCTTCATCGATGCCGGGGCTGAGGAGGCCATAGTTCCTGCATTGTGGGGCCAAGACACGTTTATTGAGAAAGCCGGTGGAAGTGAAATAATTGGACAAATGTGGGCCTTTGACGACAAGGCCGGACGTCCTTGTTGTCTCATCCCAGAAGCAACCGCGCTTTTTCAGGAGCGCAACAACGTACTTCTCGGGTCACGAGATGAAGCGATGTTTTTCTACGTGGCGCGATGTTACCGGTATGAGCGACCTCAAGCCGGTCGGTATCGCGAATTCACTCAACTGGGACTCGAAATTCTCAGCTCCACACCCGCGCAGGCATTGCAGCGTAGCCAAGCAATTTGCTCTGGCTTTCTTGACTTGCTGGGACTTGAATATGAACTCAATCTCGCAGTGAAGCGTGGCTTGAGTTATTACCTTGAGGGGAATGGTTTTGAGGTGCGTTGCCCTGTGCTGGGGGCGCAGCAGCAAGTTGTCGGCGGCGGAGCTTATCGCGAAGGTGCCGGGTTCGGTATCGGGCTTGAGCGACTGGTGCTTGCCTCTGAGATGACTCGGAGCCTGTGATATTCAAACTTCATTTCCTGACAGGGCCACAAAGAAAAAGCCATCCGCTGCGGTCAGTTTTTTGTCGATAGCAAGGCTGGGGGTGTTATGCGCGGTTTCATAACCGAATACGGTTTCCCAGAGTTCCACGACGCTTCGGCGATGGTGTTCATTTGAGTTGTCGGCGATAGCATCCATGGTGTGGCCCTCGAATTGAAGGAGCTGACGCTAGCGCTCTGGCGTGGATAGTGTCCACTGTCTCTTTTGGCAGGACGCGACCATTCGTTAGCATCGTCTGCGATAATGGCGATCATAACAGCACAATGGCATATTGAGTGCTTGTGCCAGTATCCGGCATCAGGGTTTGGAGGACTTTATGCGCGACATTATTGACGGCTTTCTGCGCTTTCAGCGCGAGGTTTATCCGCAACGCGTCGAGCTTTTCAAGCAGCTCGCGACGACACAGAATCCGAAGGCGTTATTCGTCACCTGCTCGGACAGTCGTGTAGTGCCCGAACTTCTTACGCAACGCGAGCCGGGTGAGCTGTTCGTGATTCGCAACGCCGGCAACATTGTGCCGTCGTATGGCCCAGAACCCGGCGGCGTTTCGGCAACGGTCGAATATGCGGTGGCAGTGCTTGGCGTACAGGACATTGTGATCTGCGGCCACTCGGACTGCGGAGCGATGGGCGCGATCTCGCGTTGTACGTGTCTGGATCATCTTCCTGCAGTCGCCAGCTGGCTGCGTCACTCGGACGCCGCGAAAGCTATCAACTCTGCCCATGAGTTCGACACACCCCGAGCGAAGCTCGATGGCCTCGTGCGCGAAAACGTGATAGCGCAACTGGCGAACCTGCGTACACATCCATCTGTGGCCCTCGCGCTCGAGCAAGGGCGGATGAATCTGCACGGGTGGGTCTACGACATCGAGGCAGGGTGCATCGATGCGCTTGATGGCGCGACACGCCAGTTCATTCCACTTGCTGATTCGCCTACCACTGTTGCTATTGCTGCGCATAATGGCAGACAAATGTAACGGTGACAGACGAAGGTCGACCAAGCGCCATTATCTCTGTCGGGTAGGGTTCGAAGCGGATTTTCCATATCAGGTGATGGTTGCCATCATCCCAATGAATCAACATTTGAATGTGAGGGAAGAGCTCAAGCAGGCGATTTGAATATATTCGCGCTCAATAGCATTTCAACCAGGTTTTCCGGCCATACCGTATCACTGCTGGTTCTCAGCTCATGGACCGACCACCAGCGATGATCCGCCATGACCTTCTTCTCATGCGCTGTCCACTCAGATCGGGAAAGGACCCTTTGTCTCGTAAAGTGGCAACCAGACTGATCCGTGTCTATTGTTTCGGGCGACTGATAGCTAACGGAGGCATGGACATGGGCCAGAGCATTTCGCCCGCCGCTTCAGCTGTGCGGAACACAGGCATGGTGGTCACGCCCTTATGGGGTTTGGACAAAATCGGAGGTATCACGGTCGATCCGGACGGTGCTATCTGGCTTGGTGCTTATAGTCGGCTCGGACTAGGAGGCGAAGAGGACTCAGGCTTCACCGGCAGCCTGGTCCGGTTCAACGCTAACGGAAGCCTGGACCGCAGCTTCAGTGGAGACGGTAAATCTCTGCTGCCTGTGTCGCTCGATATCGAGGACGGCGGTAATGCCGCGGTGCAGCCGGGAGGCGGGTACCTGGTGACGCATTACGTGAAAGTTGGCGATGCCTGGGTGTCGGGCATAAGTCGTACCTTGGCTGACGGCAGCCTCGATACGAGTTTCGGGAACGGAGGCACCGCGACAGTGCCTTTCTACTGGAATGACTTTCTAAGCCAACAAGCGTCGTTCTCTGTACAAACCGACGGCAGCTTTTTCGCAAGCGCTGGGTATCCCTCCGGGGAGATCCATATCGCCCGCTTCGACGCGACGGGGACCTTGGTCTCGTCTTTCGCAGAGGGCGGGATCCTGGACCTGCCGGCGTCCGTCGGCATTCACCCCGCCAGCATGATCGACGTTTCGCTGCAGCAAGACGGAAAGGTATTGGTCACGGGGCGAGATACCCTGACCCGCCTCAACCAGGACGGTACTCTGGATAGCAGCTTTGCGAACGGGGGCAGCTTGGCCCTGGAGGTTCATGCAAACGCCCTCGTCATCCAGGACGACGGCAAAATCCTCCTGGCGGGCGCCTCGGGTGGCGTGGCGACCGTGATCCGGCTCAACGCCGACGGCTCGCTCGACACCGATTTCGGTCATCAGGGGCAGGTCAGTTGGGGCTCGGAAAGCGCTCCTTTCTCAGTCGCCGACATGATCGTGCTGGCCGACGGCAAGCTGTTGATTGGCGGAAGCCAGGGTACGGGCGCGGACGGCTATCTGGCTGCCTTGGTTCAGTTGAACGCCGACGGCAGCCTGGACCACAGCTTTGGCAATCCCGACGACGGCTATCACCACCTTGACGGTGGCAACGATGATGACTTCTTGCTGGGTACCGCCTCGTTCGACGATGCGATCCTTGGCGGGGCCGGTAACGATCTGCTCGATGGCCAGCAAGGTCGTGACCTGCTGACGGGCGGTGCCGGGACCGATACGTTCCGTTACCAGTCAATTACAGACAGTTACCGAACCGCAACGGCGGCCCATAGCGACCGAATCACCGACTTCGACCCCAGCACCGATACCATCGAGCTCTCCTCCCTGGGCTTCCTCGGGCTGGGCAATGGACATGACGGAACGCTGGCGATACGAGTCAATGAAAGCGGGACGCGGACCTACCTCAAAAGCTTCGATGCCAGCGCGAATGGGGAGCGCTTCGAACTGGTCTTCGACGGTGACTTGGGCCAAACGCTGAATGAAACCAACCTTCTGTTTCAGCAGGCCAGCTTGATGGGCACCGAAGAGGCCGATCGTCTACAAGGCAACGCTCGAGGTGAAATCATCGAGGGATTGGCGGGCGATGATCGTCTTCATGGAGCGCTAGGGAACGACATCTTGGTTGGCGGGGAGGGCTGGGACCTGTTGGTGGGCGGCGGCAACAACGATGTGTTCCGCTTCGACGCACTGAGCGACAGCTACCGTACCGCCACCGAAAACCACACCGATCGGCTGATTGACTATACCGCGGGTGAAGACAGGATCGATTTGTCCGCCTTGGGCTTTACGCAGCTGGGAAATGGTTACAACGGCACGTTGGACGTGGTGTTCAATGAAGCCAAGAACCTGACGTACTTGAAGAACTACGAAACCGACGCCCATGGGGCTCGATTCGAATTGAGCTTGGTAGGGGACCACTCCGGTTACCGGAACCTGGACATCATCTTCGCCGAGCCCTCGGGGGATGAGGTCTTTCAACTGATCGGAGTGGCGGACCTCTGGGTGTAGGACCCTTTTCGGATGTTTTTGGGGGCGGCGATACTACGTCAGTAAGCGTCTTCGTCAACAACAATCGGTCAGCGGGACAGGCTGCTTCTGGCCGATTGTGTTGAAAAAGTTGCTTTGCCGAAACGGTCTCATCGCTGATCAGTGAAAACGCCTTTTTTGCACGAACCTACGTGAAATCGGAGTCCGGATGCCTCCGCTCAAAGTAAAGATTTCAATCTCACGCGCGTACTTTTCTACCGAGGAAACCATGGCCGACTTTTTCAACAGAATCGGCCAGAAGCCGTCGTTCAGAGTAGGGACATGACCCACCTTGTTACTAGCGGCAAAACACTTCATAAGGTGTGCTGCGCGCACCATGCGACAGACCCACACATGCTGTGGTGCACAGCCCCCCTTACACGATAGCGTTTTCTCTTGAGTTTGATGCCGGCCTTCGATTAGATACGAGGCGTAAACGTTGTGACGTGAATAGCACAATCAAACACAAGGGAATAGCACTAAATGGCAAGGATAGAACCCGTTTTCGGCGGCATCAGCAGCGAAATCGAAAACCCATACCAACCGGGCGACGCCCAACTGATTGACGACGACGTTGTCACGTTTTCAAAACCCAGGATTCTTGATTTTTCCGGGCGTATTTCTCTGGCGCGCTTCTGGCTGATTCGTGTGCCCTTGGTGCTGGTTCTTCCGTGCATTTTGCTGGCGTTCTTTATGGTGGGGTTGCGCCATCAACTGGAGGTTTTGCTGATAGTCGGTGTCACCGTTGTCGTTCCTGCCATCCTGCTCGACGTGTCTCTACTGGTACGCAGGGCACGAGATCTAGGCTGGAGTCCGGTATGGGCAATTCTCCACGTGTTCCCTGTTATCGGCTTTGTGATAACGCTTCCGCTCATCATGCTTCCGGGGCGTAAAGCGATTAATAAATACGGCCCGCCCAATCCACCTCTCTCGACGTTGGTAAAGCTACTTACCGCGCTGTTGGTGGTGCTGGCGCTTGTAACTACAACCGTGCTAATTGCGTATTTTCCCCAATACCACCCACAAGCAATCTACGAGTGGTTCGCTCATGCATTGGTTCAGGCATATCGTTAGCGTACGCGAAGTCCATGCTTCGCCTCATTGCGCGGCGCCAAGTGCTCAGGTGCCTTTGTAGAGAGCGCTTGCGCGCACCACGCGATAGCCCTGCGTACGCCGCGGTGATGTCCATTGGGAAAAGAGAACAGATTTATTTCTCTGCTCTAAACGTCCGCTCTTGGTCGGTTAGCGACCACTGCTCTGGCTAGCTCTTCTATCGACTCGTCAATACGCTCGTATCGTCAAAGGCTGGGTGAAAGCCATTGGCTTTGATCCAGCCATGTATGGCACGCACACAATGAGACGTACGAAGGCATCACTGATCTATCGTAGGACGAAGAACCTGCGGGCGGTTCAACTGCTGCTCGGCCATACGAAGTTGGAGAGCACCGTTCGATGTCTGGGGATTGACGTCGATGATGCCCTGGAAATGGCGGAACAGACCGAGGTTTGACCATGTATAGCGACGGTCGAAGTCAGACCGTCGCTAACCGCCCATTTTCTGCCGGTCAGACTAAAGCGTTCGCCGGTCAAGTCGAATGCAAACAATTGGTCAGTAATTGTGCAGCCGGGTACTCAAGTCCGCCCAATTACGCTCGTGCTGGCTGCACGTTTGAATACGTAAATAATCCTGAAATCCACACAGCTCTAGAACTTGCTGGATTAACAGCAAGCCCTTGACGACGTTTCTTCAGCCGCAGCAGCCGATAAATGAATATGATTTCTATTCGGCTTTGACGGTTTTTTGACCTTTGCCAGCGCATCCTGCGCCCGCCACTCACATCGCGTTACAGCTTGCCCGTTGCCCTCCCGGCCGTTACCTGAATCAGCGCGGCAGTACGGATTGAAAGTTGACGACAGGCTGGCTAGACGCCGTGCCCACACTCCTTGTGCCTTTAGGAATCTCCACCCCCATGAGCAGCAATATCAGTCTGAACAAACTGCCGGAAATCACTCTCGCCTTCTGGGTCATGAAAATCTGTGCCACCACCCTCGGCGAAACGGCCGGCGATCTGCTGTCGATGACCCTGAATGTGGGCTACGCCATGAGCTCGCTGATCCTGATCAGCGCCTTCCTGGTCACGCTTGGTCTGCAGCTGTTTTCCAAGAGCCATAACCCGGTGCTGTACTGGATCGTGATTCTCTCCACCAGTACCGCCGGCACCACCATGTCGGACTTTATGGATCGCACCCTGGGCCTGGGCTATGCCTCGGGCTCGCTGATTCTGATCAGCTTGCTGATTGCGATTTTTGCCGTCTGGCGCCTGAGCGAAAAAAGCCTGTCGGTGGACAGCATCCACACCACCAAGGGCGAGCTGTTCTACTGGACTGCCATCCTGATATCCAACACCCTCGGCACGGCGCTGGGCGACTATCTGGCGGATGACTCCGGCCTGGGCTTTGCCGGTGGCGCGCTGCTGATCGGTTCGGCGATTGCCGCCGTGGTGCTGGCCAAGTTCTACACCCGGATTTCCGGCGTACTGCTGTTCTGGGTGGCGTTTGTCCTGACCCGGCCGTTCGGTGCGACCCTCGGCGATTTCCTGACCAAGTCGCATGAAAAAGGTGGCCTGGACTTTGGCACCATCGGTTCCTCGCTGGTGCTGGCTGCGGTGCTGGTCGTACTGGTGGCCTTCGCTGCCAAGGCCCGCCGCGTCGAAGAAGTCTACGGTTAAGCCGCCATCCCTTTTGTGCTGCAGCCTGTGGCTCTGTCACAGGCGCGCCCCATCAACGCCATGCCTGAACACGCCGAGGCGCGAACGCTATTACTGGGTGGTGATTCTGTTTACTTTCGCCCTTGGCACCGCCGCCGGTGACTGGGTGGCAGGAAACATGGAGATCGGCTCCACCAACGCGGCCTGGCTGTTTGGCGGATTGATTGCCATCACCGCCGTGGCGCACTACCTGGTCAAGGGCAGTCAGCCACTGCGTATCAAACCTGAGCGAGCCCGCGCCTTTCGTACTGGACGCGCCAGTGCTGTCGGTACACGTGTTAGGGGGGAGCTCTGACGGATGCCTAGTCAATGCTGTTGCCTGGCAGCCTCGTCTCCGGGGTTACCAGTGCTCACTGACTGGCGTGTTTCATGCGTTCTGAGTCGGTTGAGTTTTTGGTATGGCATGCGTCCTGGTAGAGGCTGATGCCCATCGAGTAAGCGTTAAAAAATTCGCCACCTGCAGAGGTTATGAATCTCCGCAGGTGGAGTAGGTGCAATGCATAGTTTCTTACAGGTGCCCGATACTGAATGTCACGTCGGTCGGACATACGAAGGCCTCAGCCTGATGACCAGTCTGGGGCCATTCATTGCGAACTATCCGTTGAAAAATTTAGCTGGGCTCTTGCGTCCATGACGGCTGCTCCACACACAACCACACCGAGACGCATAATCCTCGGCCCTGCAGCTTATCCGTGAACCCGAGGTGAACCCTCGCCCCAATACGCTCCGCAATCGCCTTGACGATGGAAAGTCCCAATCCAGAGCCGACTTCCCGGCTCCCCAGGCAGCGATAGAACGGATCAAACACCCGCTCTTGCTCCTCGACCGAAATGCCAGGTCCAGAGTCCTTGACTTGCAATAGTGTTGCGCCCTCTTCAGTGGTCACCGACAGGTCTATTCGCCCTCCTGGTGGTGTGTAACGAATCGAGTTCTCCACCAGATTCTTGACTAGGGTGATCAGGTCCATTTCATTGATGAGCACCTGTACGTCCTGTGCACCTTCAACGCCGATGTCGATGTGTTTGAGTTCAGCCAACGGCAGCAAATCCTCAAGCACCCGCCGGTAGACTTCATGCACTGACACCGTTGACGTCGGCAAACTTGTGAGAGATTGCGCTGAGGCCAGGGTGAGCAGTTGATCGATCAGCTTTCTGCCGCGCTCGATGCCCTGACGTAATGGCAGCAGACGTTCTCGCGCTATATCTGGCATCTCGGTGGTGACCAGTCGTTCGGCTTGCAAGGAAAGCGCTGTCATGGGGGATCGAAGTTCGTGGGCTGCATCGGCGATGAAGCGGCGCTGTGTTTCCATGGCCAGCGCCACGCGCTTGAGCAGTCGATTGATCGCTACGACAAAAGGCCGGACCTCGGTCGGCAGATGGCGCTCGTCAATCGGGTGCAGCGCCTGCTCGGCGCGCTCATCAATTTCACCGCTGATCTCAGCGATCGGGCGGAACAGCTTGTGTACCAGATCGCTAACCACCAGGAGCAGGACGGGAAGCAGAATCAAGAACGGCAACACACTGCGCAAGGCACTCGCGCGGGCATCCTTATCGCGAATGTCATTTTCTTGGGCGACGACGATGCGCTCGCCCCGCGTGGTTGTCCGGACCAGCACGCGAAACACCTCGCCGTGAATAGTTACAGTCGACAGGCCGTCGGCAAGCGTGGTCGGAAACGGCAGCGGTGTCACGGCATCATCAGTACCCTGCGCCTTGCTACCATCGGCCAAGTACTGAACGATGACTCGGGAGTCCTCATCGCGCTCATCGGCACTTAGCTGTTCGGGATACTTGAATTCCATCTGTTGCCGATCAAGCAGAACGGCCACCTGACGCAGGGTATCGTCCTGCATTTTGTGGGCTTCGGCGAATGCCGAAACGAAGGCGAAAATGCCTGCCACGACGGCAACAAGCAGAATGGCTAGCGACAGGGATATGGACAGCCTGAGTTGTATCGACTCACTCAGGCGCTTTTTGAAACCATCCATCCCACACCTCTAACGTTCTTAATGACATGGCTACCCAGCTTGCGCCGCAACGCATGAATCAGAAACTCCACGGCGTTGCTTTCCACTTCATTGCCCCAGCCATAGATGCGGTCTTCGAGATCGCCGCGCGAAAGAATCGCTCCAGGTCGGATCAACAACGCCTGCAGCAACGCGAATTCGCGGCTGGAGAGCAAAATTCCCGAATTTTCCTCGGTGCTGGCTTCTTTTGTGAGCAGATCCAGCGAGACCACGCCGTTGCCGAGTATGGATAGCGCACTGCCACCCTTGCGGCGCAGCACGGCGCGCATGCGGGCCAACAATTCGGCCATTTCGAAGGGTTTGAGCAGGTAGTCGTCTGCACCGCCATCGAGGCCGCGCAACCGATCGTCGAGACTGTCGCGTGCGGTAATAATGAGCAAGGGCACAGGATTATTCTTGCCACGGACGCCGCTCAGCACTGTCAGGCCGTCCTTGCCGGGCAGACCAAGGTCGAGCAGTACTAGGTCATAGTGTTGGGTGTCCAGTGCGGCCAAAGCCGTTAGGCCGTTCTGTACCCAGTCAACGGCGTAGCTCGCATCCTGCAGTACGCCTTGAATCGCATCGCCAATCATCGGGTCGTCTTCGACCAGCAATATCCGCATTTCCTGCTCCGGCATCATTCTCCGCTACCAGAATGCATGAGGCGCGGCACCTTGCCGAGAGTCTTATCGGCAATGAGCGTCGCGCCTGCAGTGAATCACTTGTTCCAATGTTCGCGAAGCCATTTATCCCTGTTCAGCATCAGTGCGGCTTTGCGTCCTCGGTTCAAGTCTTGGCTTTCATTGAATCAAAGGCTTTCAACAGATCATCCATGGTGGTCTTGCATTTGGCTTGGTCAGGGCTCTTGGCGCGCAAGGCGGAGAGCGCGTGATCGATATCCTTGTCCAGGACATGCCAGTCACTGGCGGCGCGAGGTTTGATGCCGGCTTCGGCGGAGTCCCATGCCGATTCAAGATCCTTGATTCGGGCTTTGGCAGTGGGTAGATCGTTTTTCTCGACGAGTCCGGCGACGTCTACCGCGATACTGTGAAACTCCGTCAAGTCACCCAGTTTTGAGGCCTCTCCCGGGACACGATCGTCGCCGGGGTTAGAGCAGCCTGCCGCGAGGCTGAGTAGAAAAATCGACGCGATGATGGTCGTGTGCCGAATGATGTTGTGCAAATAACGCATGACGACTCCTTGAAAGGTTATTGAGCGTGTTAGTTAGTTACTGGCTTCTGATTACCGACACTGAGTTGCGCGACGGCGACGAGCATGACGATGACGCAGAGGAAAATGGCGCTGGTCCACGTGGCACCCATGCCAAGGCCACCATAGGTTTTGGCCTGGGTCAGCAAGTCGCCGAGCGAGGCGCCGAAGGGGCGGGTCAGGATGTAGGCGATCCAGAAGGTCAGCACCACATTGCCGCTCACCCGCCAGGCTGCGAAGGTGATGGCGATCAGTGCGCCGAAAATAACCGTGCCCCAGGCAAAGCCTAAGCCCAGTGCTTCAGTGGCCAGGTCACCGGCAGCCGTGCCGAGAGCAAAGGTGCAGAGCACAGTTGTCCAATAGAACAACTCTCGCCGGGGAGTGTCGACTTCACGGATGGACAGGTTTCGCTCGACCCGATACCAGACAAAGAAGTTGATCGCGAGAAACACTGAAAACACCGCCGTACTGGTGTAGAGGCTGACGTCCAGTACGTCGGTGAGAATGTCCGTGATCAGGGTCCCGACGATGCTCACCAGCACTACGGTCAGCCAGTAAATCCAAGGGGTGTAGGCTTTGCCTCGCATTTGCCAGAGCAGGGCTATCCCCAGCAGGAGTGCCATGCAGGCACTGGTCCAGCCGATGCCGAAACCTACATCGACGGCAAGAAAATCGGCACCGGTTTCGCCCACGGTGGTGGACATGATTTTGATCACCCAGAAGGCCAGCGTGACCTCGGGGACTTTGTTTAGCCAGTTGGCTTTTGATAGCGCTTGCATGTTGATTGTTCCTCCAGAACAGCGCTTCGATGGGCGCAGAGTGGAGGTTATGCGGTGAAACTTAGCTGGAACTGAGGCGCGCGAAATTTCTCAGTAGCGGCACCAGTGCCTGATAAGAAACTCAGCGATCACAACAAAATTTTTACACCTAAGCGTTCATATTTCACTCATCGCAAGCAAATAGGAATTACTCGTATGAATTTTCTCATTACCCCATCGGTGGCTGTGCTGATGCTCGTCTCCACTGTCGCGATGGCTCAATCGGCAAACGACACGGCTATTGAACTGTCAGTCCGAGAGCACAAATTCACTCCGGCGCCGCTCACGATCCCGGCAGACACCAAGGTCAAGATCACCCTGCACAACCTGGACAGCACCACTGCTGAATTCATCAGCGATGACTTCAAAGGCGGCAAATTGGTAGCTGGCGGGAAGACTGCCAGCTTCTTCATCGGCCCGTTGAAGTCAGGTACTTACGAGTTTCACGACGAGTACCATGAAGCGGCTTCGAAAACCCAGTTGATCGTCAAGTAGCCAAGACGGAGCCCCCATGTTATCGACGGCACTGATCGTTTTTCGCGAAATCCTTGAAGCAGCACTGGTGGTTTCCATTGTTATGGCGGCGACCAAAGGTGTACCTCGCCGGGGGTTCTGGATTTCCGCTGGGCTTTTCGCGGGTGTGCTCGGCGCTTGCCTGATCGCGGTATTTGCCGATGAGATCAGCGAGTGGGCGTCAGGTATGGGCCAAGAGCTATTCAATGCTTCGGTAATGCTGATTGCCGTCCTTATGCTGGCCTGGCACAGCATCTGGATGGGCAGGCATGGGCGTGAATTATCACTGCAATTGAATGACCTTGGACAAGCCGTAGCACGCGGTCAGAAACCACTGACCGGCCTCGCCATCGTGGTCGGTGTAGCTGTCTTGCGAGAAGGTTCGGAAACAGTGTTGTTTCTCTACGGCATTGCAGCGGGTGACCCAGGGCAAACAGGGCAGATGCTCGCAGGTGGCTTAATCGGGATTGCTGGCGGTGTCATTGCAGGGGCGACCATCTACTTTGGCCTGTTGCGAATCGCGATGCGTCACTTGTTCAAGGTGACCAATAGTTTAATTATTCTGCTTGCTGCAGGTATGGCCAGCCAGGGTGTGGGCTTTCTGGTGGCGGCGGACTGGTTGCCCACGTTTGGCGATACCGTATGGGACAGCTCCTGGTTGCTGACTGACAACAGTATCCTCGGCAAGATGCTCCACACCTTGGTGGGCTACACCGCTCAACCCGCCGGGATTCAGGTGCTGGCTTACGTTATAACCATCTGCAGCATACTGCTGTTGATGCGTTTTTTCGGCCAGCCAAGTCAGGTCGCCCGCACGGAAAGCCTAAGCCAGAGCGCTGCCTGATTTACTCAGGCGCTCAAACTCAGCAAAAGGTCTTAAAGAATGACAACCTGTCTGAGCTTTTTGCAGGGTTATCGAGATAAGTTTGCACTAAGCGTTCGAACCGATCAGCGAGGACATTGAACCTACGCCATGGCGAGTATTGAGCAGGGCTGACAGGGCTGACATCGGAGGGAGTTCCTTTTGAGTTACGCCAGGCGCATCACGGGCGCCAAATCGGTTCAGTCTTCTCTGAGGACTAGGGCAGTCAGTGGCGTAGTGGAATAGGTTGTGGATGGAGCCGGGTGCGAGCAAAAAAATAAAATTAGTAAGCAAAAGGGCCGCAGCCCTGAATTAGGTTGCGGCCCCTATTTTTAAATGTCGAGTTTGGCGGTTTTGCTGTTTGGATAACTAGGCTCTGTACGAAATCCCGAGAAACCCAATTGGCGCTCCTTGCACGCTGAGATTTTGTAGAGTCACCCGCCATCAGCGGAAAGGAATTCTGTGATGGCAAAGCGTTTGAGGCCTGGGATGTGGTCTCCGATCTCTTCATCGAAACTCATGGCCGGGGGCGAATGCAGCCCGTCATCCCGCTGCGCTCAATGAAGCGCAAGCCCAAGCCTGGTTTACCCAGACTGTTTGATCGGCCCAAGTACCGACAGCGCAACATCATCGAGCGCATGTTTGGCTGGCTGAAAGAGAACCGTCGGATCGTGACACGCTTCGACAAACTCGCAAAAAGTTATGCCGCCATGGTCTCACTCGCATGCTCCATGCGGTGTTTGCGACATCTCTTTTCGTACAGAGCCTAAGGCACTTGAGCGAGAACCTGATATAGAACTGGATCTGAGCACTTGGCAAGTCGCATACAATGGTGCCGAGCCAATTCGTAACGATACCATGAGTGAGTTTCAGGCTGCTTTCCAGCGATTCGGTTTCAGCAGAGAGGCTGTTTATCCCTGTTATGGCTTGGCCGAATGCACGTTACAAGCGTCAGGAGGCGTCAAGGGAAAAGGCCCGATTACACTGAAAGTTGACAGGCAGGCGCTGCGTGATGGAAAGATTCTGCCAACGGATACCGCACCCTGCCAAACATTGGTGGGGTCGGGTAAAGCGTTGCCGGGAACACGTATAGAAATTGTTGATCCGCTAACCCGAAAAGCACGCAGGTAAGGTTATGCGCAATGCAATACGCACTCAATACATTGATAAAAAACTCGAGCGATGGCTTGGTTAGTGTCGTTCACACATGCAGACTATAAGGATGAATGCCATGGAAGATTTCGCTGCAAGCAATCCCGACTTTGATAAGCACGTCCAAGGAGCGGTACTCAGTATGCCAGCGGCAAAATTACTGGGATTTCATTACAATTACCTGAAGCCAGGTCATCGTGAAATAGAACAGCCAACGCGCAAAGAACTCACTCAGCATAACGGCTACTTTCAAGGTGGTATCATCGGAGCGTTGGCTGATTTTGCCGGAGGTTCGGCCGCCGGAACCTTGCTGCCACCTGGCTGGATAAATATGACTACAGATTTCACTGTCAAACTAATTGCCCCGGCAGAGGGTGAAAAGCTACTAGCCAGGGGACGTGTCATCAATGCATCGAACAACACTACGGTTGCCGCTGCCGATTTGTTTGCCGTGAAACAAGGCAAGGAAACCCTTTGCGCCACCGCTCTGGTGACTATGCGAAATATTCCCCTCAAAGCATGAAGGTAGATCTGACCGCTAATTATATAGCGGCGGACACACCTGAAAATCCGGACGCCGACAGTGCTCCCGTGGGCATTGTCGGTGATCTCCTTAAGGCGCTGGCAGCACCTTCGAGAACCAGTAAATCTCATTCCAAACATCGTTTTCATTTTGAAGCCTGGCCATCAAATCAGATTTCTGTCGATCTATTTAAAGCTAGTACCAAGCCTTCAGGTTTTTGCATGCCTTGATAGTGAGTCGACCCTGATTCGTAGATACGACCGAATGTCTGCTTCTGGCCGATTCTGTTGAAAAAGTCGGCCATGGTTTCCTCGGTAGAAAAGTACGCGCGTGAGATTGAAATCTTTACTTTGAGCGGAGGCATCCGGACTCCGATTTCACGTAGGTTCGTGCAAAAAAGGCGTTTTCACTGATCAGCGATGAGACCGTTTCGGCAAAGCGACTTTTTCAACAGAATCGGCCGAAAGCAGCCTTCCGGGTTGTGACTGTTGATGGCAGTCTTCGGTCACGCCTGATCACTGACATGTTTGATAAAACCGATGCCGTAGTAAGGCTTGAGGATGCGAACGGGTGAGCCTGTCTGTGCAATCCTCCGGGAGGAAAAAACGGGCACTCTCAAGCGCCCGTCGTTCTATCAACTTTCAAGCTGCGCCTGAAGTCCTCGACCAATCACCTCCAACAAATCACACCCATCGCGCAACGGAATGACCAATAATTGCGCAAAATCCGAAAGCACCACCGTATCGCTGGCAATCTCGGATCGGAACGCTATGTTCTCCAATACCTGAGTCACCACTCGAATGCGGTAATCAGCGGTTGCGTGCAGAACGTCAAGCGGTGCTTGGGTATCGATGAGTAGAGAGGCGGGGGTACAGTCGATGCCGGTGATGGGGATGTATCTCTGCATGGGATTGCTCCAATTTTTAAAGGGCTATCCGATACGCAGGTCGCCAAACCTGATCGCCCTCTTGGGCGACGGGAAAGACTATAGATTTGCGCGCTCAAACCGGACAAGGTGAGAGATTCCGAGAGCATCGTAGGAATCGTGAGAGTTCTGCGCGGAAACGGACCAACGTTTCAGGATTTCGTAGAACAGTGGGAGGGAGTTCTGCATGTTGATCGGCCACCGCTTCGAGCGCACCGCCCAGGATGACCTGCGCATCCACTCGCACAATCGGGTGCAGAGTATCGCCGTCGGCTGGCCTGGATCCGCTGTCTTCATTGCTCATCGTTCTCGGGCTGCTGCTGATTCCGGCACTTGGCCTGATGCTGATGGTTTACACCGGTATCCGCGAGAGCTTGGTGTTGTCGCGCGTGGACGGTAAAGGCAAGCGCCTGACCCGGAACTTTTTTGGACGTCGCGAGCGTGTGCAGTCGGTATTCAGAATCGATGCCGTCAAGTACCTTGCGCTTCGTCGTCTTCCGCAGGCTGAGCAAGCCGGAGCCCAGCTGTGGCTGGTGATGCGCGACGGCACCGAGCATCGCTTGACCACCGATAACGTTCCGATAGTGCCGGGCAGTCAACGCACCGACATGTGGCTGCGTGAGCTGGCCGACTACCTGAACGTGGCGGTGCCTACCGAGGTGGTCGGTGCTTCGGCGGTGGCTGCGAAGGCCGCCTACAGGCCGGCTCCAGCGACTACCAGCGGCAAGGCGGTGAGGGGAGCCAGGCGGCGCAGAGGGGGAGGGCGCGCGACTGCGTCCGAATCGAGCGCGGAGCTCGGTATGCCTGCACGTGCCTTGCTCATGCTGTTGGGTACCTTCCTCGCGGTGCGGGAGCTGATTAACCTGGTCGCATTGGTGCCGTCTGTGTTTACCGGACGGCTGCACGCCAGTGGTTTTCGAACCGGCTCGACGATTTTCTACTGGGCCGAGCAACCGCTGACCTTTTCCTTCAACTTGCTGATGGGTGTGGCCGAGGTGTTGATCATTGGAGCCATCGCCTGGGGTTGCCTGCGCATGGCGTTTCGGGGGCGGATGGGTTCCTTTCCCTGAGGGTGCCGGTTCGGCAGAGGCGGCCCATCTGGTGGGCCGCCGTTTCCAAAGGTTAAATATCCATCTCGCGAACTTTGTCCCAGGCCCATTCGGCAAGCCTGCGAAAGACCTCACGCAAAGCTTTCCAGAGAAGGACGAGGACAATCTTTTTCAGCCAATCAGGTGGCTTCCGCAATCCGCTCATTACAGGTCCTCTGTAGTTGAGTGCATGTTTGCGGGCGTTTTCTGCCTATGTGATTTGGCATTATCGGTAGCGTGACTCATGGGATGAGCCAGGCACCTGTCTGCCGTCATGTGCTTCGCTGAGACCCAAGCTCCAGTGCTTTCAGGTCGAGCTTCATGAAGCGGCATCAGTCGCACAAATCCTATGTGCGTTCTGAGCGGATTGGGCACCTTGATTATCGGTGCGGATATTGGGGCTGCCACCTGCCCGACGTTGAAAGCGTCTTGCAAGCACCGTATTGGCTGTCCGCCGTGAGACGTAACAGGCGCTGGTAACGAGGCTCTCTCGAGGTAGAGCTCATTCCAGAAAAACCTGGCCTGGATCTGCCAGGTGCCCTCGCGATCATGAGCGACGGGGCGATGTTTTTGCTCTGCAAGCCCCCCTCTGGGCGACGATGCAGCGAGCCTCATGAGCTCTGAGCATGCTTGCACGCGTTCCAGTCCCTGGAAACGTACAGGCTGATAAGCGACTCGTGGGCATCAAAGTGCCGAGGTCACTGCGATTCCCAGCTTTCTATTGAATAGCCAGGTGTCTTCCAGACGCAGAATCTCAACTGGATGAGAGTCCTGCCCGGGAGGCCCGAAGGCCAGACATAGGGGCTTGAAACGCCCGGCCTCTGATTTTTCAGAGCGCATGCGAGATTAGCCTGCTGCTCGGATGACTTGCAAGCGCCGCGGACCTGCAATACTTGCATTTTGACGCTGTCCATCGATGCGCTGTGCAACCCGGCTTCGAGACGAGTGACATACGGAAATTGAAAGCGCCATGACTGATCGCGCTACTTCCAACAAGATGGCCACGTCCTGCTGCACCGAGCTATCCCAACCGAATGGCTAGCAGGGCTCCGTAGCCTGTTCGATGCGGGCGTAGTGCCCTCGGATCAATGGCCAGCCCCGGCCAGGCGACACGGCTCGTGGTTTATTGTGCAGCAGGTCATCTATGCATAAGCCTATCTCGATTTCACCGCTTGCTCGGAACCCGGCGGCTGACGCGATTGCTGTTTTGAAACGATTAACCAGCATCTGGCCAGCCAGGGTCTGCTGCTGTTCAAGGAAGACACCATTGTCGACGCCACCCTGATCACCGATCACCGTGCAGCCCTCGGTCAAGTTATTCGGTCTGTTTGGGGCAAAAAATCGGATGCTGGCCCATAAATCAGCAATGTGAGGGCAGAAATCGGTTCCATAAACGCAAATCAGGTCGAAGGGTTGAAAAAAGCGGCCTGGAAATGGAGTCCGGTGCGAAAGGGTTAATTGTTCTGCATCTCCTTGAGCGGCTACCGGCCAATAGGGGCATTGTTTACCGACTGGAAATACATTCTGGGAGTTTTTTGCGGAAAACAAGTCGAAAAAAGAGAAATGGCTTTTAGCTATCACTCCTTAATCGCCAATCACTCTAAAGGTTTGATAGCGCTTTCTTTAAGTGCATCTATTCTCGTATCTGCGCAACGGATGTAAGGATATTTTGCGCATGAACCCACTACGATGAATCTATTAAAGGATTATCCCATGGAAAGTTTTGCTATTGCGGCATCGCAAATTAACTGGAACGGTGGCCAACGAATTACTTTAAGTGCCGGTGATACCGCCACCTGCACGACTTTGCGCCCCGGTCAGATTTACGGGATCTTCATATATAATTCTGCTGGCAATGATAACAATGCCGCCGTGAATGTTGTATGGAGCAATAGCCAGCCCCCTGCAACCATTACTGTCCCTGGCACCACCGCGAATGCCGGCTTGGCCTCGCTGGGCTTTGTTTCCGGTAGTGACACTCAAACCATTTCAGTTTCGCTACCCAGCAACAGTGGCAACGCACAGATCGAGGTGTGGTTGGGCAGTACCAGCATGCCGATAAACACGAGCGGACTAAGCAACAACTCGTTGCAGGCCAACGGAGAACAGTACCCGTTCAATAAATATAGTCGCTATTATGCGGTACCTGCTTCGAAATGGATGAATCTGACAATTGTCAGCAAGATCACTCAGTTCATTTCGTGCCAGTTCCGCGAAGCGGCTGCAACTGTATTTGTCGTCAATGAAACGTCCAATGGTCTGCTGGCTGGACAAGTCACTAATATTGGACCTACCGCGTCGGAAAAAGGAGCAGTGACCATTGTTGCGACTCAGATTCAAAACGTTAGTAATAACTTGCAAGGAGACGGTACGCAGTGGGTCTGGATGGATGCGGACAGCCAACAAGACTCAACGAACGCCAGCATTTCTTTACAATCGCTCTAAGTTGCTAGCCTGCTAACAGAAAAGAGTCACGCGATACGTGGCTCTTTTTAATTCATCAGCTTTACCCGTGCATGGGAATCACCGACAGTTCCCTTCCACCAACGGCAGTTGTGGTTCGTTTTCTGTCGCTCATGACCGCAACGTGTTTGGACACCGCGAGCGGTATTCAGAATTGATGCCGCCAGATACCTCGAACTTCGTCGTCCACTGGCTGAACGGACCCACATCGCCTCTGATTGCTACTATTACTCGACGCATGGACACAAGGACATTGCCAGCGCCATGACTAACCGCAGTCAACTCCACCTGGATGGCTACTTCCTCCTGCATCGAGCGATCCCAACCGAGTGGCTCGCAGAGCTCCGTAGCCTATTCGATGCGGGCGTAATACCGTCGGATCAATGGCCAACCCCCCGTGGCTGGGATTGGCGTCATTCGCGACTGGACTGCGATCCGAAGATCCAGGCGGTGTGTCGTCTGCCGCCGTTGCTGGCGGCAGTGGGCGAGTTGATCGGCGAGCGGTTTTTTCTCGCGCAGGTGGAAGGACGCGAGCCCCTGAAGGGCGGTGGTCACCAGCAGTTGCACCGTGACCTGTCGGCCCAACGGCCAGGCGACACGGCAGTCGCCCTGGCTTTTTTTGACGACTACGGTCCCGAGAACGGCGCGACGCGGATCGTGCCTGGCAGCCATCGCCCGGCGCGGGAAACGCCACCCTTCGACTTCACTGACGAGTCCCGCTCCGTGCAGCTTTCGGGATGTGCCGGCGATATCCTGGTGTTCGATGCCGAGCTGGTCCACGGGGCTGGTCTGAACGCGAGTGGGGCACGTCGTCGCTCGATCCTGATGGGCTATTTTTCGGAGCAACTTTATGCGTCGCACCTGGAGACTGCGCACTTACGGAGTATCCGGATGGACACGAGCGAGCGCTTCGAGCCTGCCGATTTTGTCTTTGGTTCGATATGGCCGATGCAGTAGTCAATTACCGTATCTGCGCAGTACGCCCCAGCCACTGCTCACGGTCCAACGCCCATACTTCCTTGTCCAATTCGCCGCTGACAAATCGCCCCCGTTCTGTCCTGAGCAATCGCATTCGCTCACGTTCCGAAATGCGCCGAGAGGCCTGGTTTCCAACGGCCTTGGGCACCACCATCATCGGGCGATCAAGTGTGACGAACCAGTACTCGTTGATGACTTCACAGGCCTCGCGCATGTAGCCGTGGCCTTGCCACTGCGGTGACAGCCAGAAGCCGCGGTGGTTGTCTGGTTGGTCGAAGAGGGAAATGCTGCCGATGATCTGGGCCGGGTTTGATGCCAGCCGAATCATCCAATGCCACTCTTCGCCGCGCTCGATGGCGGGCAGGGCGTGGTCGCGCACGTAGCCCAGTGCGCCGTCGGCGGGGTAGGGCCAGGGCACTCGGCTATCGAGATAGCGAACCACTTCCCAATGGGGGAACAGCGCCTGGATGGCGGGGGCATCTGACAGTTGCAATGGCGTGAGGATCAGGCGTTGGGTTTGGAAGGTCGGGAGGGAGGACATGGCGGTCGATCCTTGAGCGCGGAGAGATGAAGATAATTGGATTCCGGTATGGCTGTCGAACGGGTGCTGTGACACGAGTTTGGGCTATGGCTGCAGGCCCTGTTTGCCCAGATCCCGTGTGGACACACATTCTGCGTCCGACACCAGCCCCCTGTGGGAGCGAGCTCTCGATGGCGGTGAGGCTGTCATGGTGTTGGTTTACATCATCCATCACCGAGGCCGCCTTGCACCTTCCCTGTTCCGGCTCAGGCCCAGGCTGATCGCGTCCAGCATAGAGCAGCTCTTTGTATCGCCGGTGCTTGAGCGCGGCGAGATTGAGTTATGCCCCAGGCGATGACCAATGAGATTAAGGGCGTGAAAATGTACGTTGGTATATCGATGATCATGGTGAGGCGGTTCGATCTGATCCGGTTTTTTTGCTGGCAGGTGCGGCTGTAATGCTACCTGATGCCCGGGCCAGAATACGGCCGTGTTCATCGAAACCGGTTCACCTCAGAACCCTGTGGGGGCGAGGTGGCTGCTTGCTGCGATTTTCTTTCAGGAGTGCTTATGACGAAGATGGCGATTTTTCTGGGTGGCTTCCTGGCGCTGACCCTGCTGATTGGTGTGCTTGCGACCATCTCGCCGGTGTAGACCGACTGTGGCAAGGGGATTTATCCCCTCGCCACAGAGGCTCCTATTGCTATCGATGCAAAATCACCTGTGCAATCTCCTGCAACCCCATCACCCGCTGGGCGGCGTTGAGCTTGATGGCTTCCTTGGGCATGCCGAAGACCACGCAGCTGGCTTCGTCCTGGGCCACGGTGGCGCTGCCGGCGTCGAGCATTTCCTTCAGGCCGCGGGCACCGTCGTCGCCCATGCCGGTCATGATCACGCCGGTGGCGTTGCGGCCGGCAAACTTGGCCACTGAGCGAAACAGTACGTCCACCGACGGGCGATGGCGATTGACCAGCGGTCCGTCCACCACCTGCACGTGGTAGAACGCGCCGCTGCGAGTCACCATCATGTGTTTGCCGCCGGGGGCGATGAGGGCCAGGCCCGGGTGGATGCGGTCGTTGTTGCGGGCTTCGCGGACTTCGATCTGACACAGGCTGTTGAGCCGGGCGGCGAACGAGGCGGTAAATTTTTCCGGCATATGCTGGACGATGACGATCCCCGGACACACCCGCGGCAGGGCAGTCAACACCGCCTCCAGGGCTTGCGTGCCGCCGGTGGAGGTACCGAGGGCGACGATGCGTTCAGTGGTCTGCGCCATGGCGTGGCCGTTCGCGGCGGGCAGCATGGCATCGGCGTTGAGTTTGACGGCCGGTACCAGTGGCGCGGGACGCTTGCCCAGGTTGCGGACGTTGACCTGGGCGGCCCCCCGGATCGCCGCCACCAGTTCCGGCGCCGACTCCAGCAGGAAGTTCTTCAAGCCGCTGGTGGGCTTGGTGATGATTTCCACCGCCCCGGCGGCCATCGCCTGCAAGGTGGTTTCCGCGCCCCTGGGGGTCAGTGATGAGCAGATCACCACCGGCGTCGGGCGCTCGCTCATGATTTTCTTCAGGAAGGTGATGCCGTCCATGCGTGGCATTTCCACGTCCAGCACGATCACGTCCGGCCACTCCCGGGCCAGCTTGTCCATGGCAAAGATCGGATCGGAGGCCGCGCCCATGACGTGAATGTCCGGGGTGTCACTGAGAATCGCCAGCAGTACCTGGCGAACCACGGCAGAGTCATCCACCAGCAATACATTGATCTTTTTTGACATGGTTAATGCCGGGTCCTTATCGGTTGGTGCCTGACCCACACGTCGCCGCTGCACAGGTCGAAAATGATGTTGCGATAGCCGGTGCTGCCCATGTCCTGGGCAATCAGGTCCAGGCGATAGAGGGCGGCCATTTCCAGCGCCGCATTGACGTTCAGCCGCGCGACGTCACCGAAGGGGACTTGCCGTTGCAGCTCGGGGAACATCTCGCCGCCGCCGAACAGCTTGAGCTGGTATTCCTCGGGTTCGGTGTGATGGGCCCGCGCCTCGCGGATGAACAGTTCGATCGCTTCGTCGGCGTACATGCCGTTGAGGGCCGTGGAGCAGCGTATGCGGCTGGGCAGCATGAAGTGGCACATGCCGCCGATCCTGTGTTCGGGATGCCACAAGGTAATCGCCACGCAGGAGCCGAGGATGGTGCGCAGCCGAGTCGGGCACGTGGCAAAGCGAAATTCACCCGGTGCCAGGTAGACCTCGGCGACGTTCCTCGTTGCGGGTTGCATGACGGCGCTCATGGCTTGCGGTAAATCGATGGCATCACCATTTTCAATGCATCGGAAACCCCGTTGAGGCTTTCCGAATGGCTCACGATGAAATACCCGCCGGACTTGAGCCGGGGGATCAATCGGGCAACCACTTTGCTTTTGGTGGGTTGGTCGAAATAGATCATGACGTTGCGCAGGAAAATCACATCGAACTCTCCCAGCTCCGGCAGGGTGTCGTTGAGGTTGACCTGGACGAAGTTGACGCGGTTGCGCAACGCTCGGTCGATCAGGAACGTGCCTTGCTGGCTGCCGGTGCCCTTGAGGCAGTACTTCACCAGCAGTGGCTGGGGCAGGGTGCGGGCACGCTCCATCGGGTAATGCCCGGCGCGCGCCTTGGCCAGCACCTGGGTGCTGATGTCCGAACCGATGACTTCCCAAGGTGTGGTACCCAGCCCTTCGGCCAGGGTCATCGCCAGGCTGTAGGGTTCCTCTCCAGATGAGCTGGCTGCGCTCCAGAGGCGAAAGGTCTTGCCCGGTACAGCCTGGGGCAGCACGTGCTGGCGCAGGAAATCGAAGTGCTTGGGTTCGCGGAAGAAGTAGGTTTCGTTGGTGGTGAGCAGGTCCAGCGCCACCTGCAACTCATCGCTGCGCTGGCCGTTCATGATCAGTTTGAAGTAATCGCCATAGCTGCCCAGCTCATAGTGCTTGAGGCGCTTGGACAAACGCCCGGCCACCAGGGCTTTCTTGGCGTCGGACAAGTTGATCCCGGCCGCCTTGTACAGCCAGGATTGAAACTGGCTGAACTCACGATCACTGAGGGTCAGTGAGTTCACAGTGCGTTCCTTGCAGGTGTCGGTGTTCACTGGCTTTCAAACTCCAGCGCAGTCGGGCTGGCTTCGGCCAGTTGGGACATTTCGTCGATAGACAGTACACGGCCCACCTCCAGCACAATCACGAACTTGCCGTCGACCTTGGCCATGCCGCTGATGAAGTCGGCACGGATCTTCGCCCCGAAACTCGGAGGCGGTTCGATCTGCGAGGCCGGGATTTCCAGTACCGCCGATACCGTGTCCACCAGCAGGCCGATGTCCTGGGCGTGGCCGTCTTCGGTGTTGGCCTCGATGATCACCACGCAGGAACGCCGGGTGATCGAGGAGTTCTGCCGACCGAAACGGGCCGACAGGTCCACCACCGGCACCACTGCACCGCGCAGGTTGATGACCCCACGAACGAAGGCCGGCATCATCGGCACCACGGTCAGGTTGCCGTATTCGATGATTTCCTTGATGCAGAGGATGCCGATGGCAAACATCTCTGTACCCAGCATGAATGTCAGGTATTGCGCTTCTTCCTCGACCGCGATGGCGGTTTGACGGGTGGTAGCGATGGCGCCCATGGCTTTTCTCCTTTAAGCGAGCCTGTGGAAGCGGACCGTCAGAATCGGGTAAATTCGGATTCGTCCGGCGCGCTGGCCATGTTGTAGGCAAACGCCTTGGGTAACGCGGTCACCGAGGCCCGGGCCGGCTTGCGGCTGGATGGCCCGGGTGTGTGGTCGACCTTCACCGGCAGGCTGACCGACTTGGGCGGCGTGTCGAGGGTGAAGAAACTCATGGCCTGTTGCAGTTGTTCGGCCTGGCTGCTCATTTCCTCGGCGGTGGCGGCGAGCTCTTCGCTGCTGGAGGCGTTCTGCTGGGTCACCTGGTTGAGCTGGGTCATGGCGGTGTTGATCTGTGCCACGCCGGCGGCCTGCTCTTCGGAGGCAGCGCTGATTTCCTGCACCAGGTCCGAGGTCTTGTTGATCGATGGCACCATCTCATCGAGCAGGTTGCCGGCTTTCTCGGCCATGTCGACGCTGCTGGAGGACAGTTCGCCGATTTCCTGGGCGGCAACCTGGCTGCGTTCGGCCAGTTTGCGCACTTCGGCGGCGACGACGGCGAAGCCTTTGCCATGCTCGCCGGCGCGGGCGGCTTCGATGGCGGCGTTGAGCGCCAGCAGGTTGGTCTGGTAGGCGATGTCGTCGATGATGCTGATACGCTGGGCGATTTTCTTCATCGCCACCACGGTCTGCTGCACCGAGTCGCCACCGTCGGTGGCTTCCTTGGCGGCCTTGCTGGCCATGCCGTCGGTGACCTTGGCGTTCTCGGTATTCTGGTTGATGCTGGCGCTCATCTGTTCGATGGAGGCGCTGGTTTCCTCGACGCTGGCCGCCTGTTCGCTGGTGGCCTGGCTCATGGACTGTGCGGTGGCGCTGACTTGCTCGGAGGCGCTGGCCAGGTTGTCCGCCGCGTTGCGCACTTCACCGATGATATGGGACAGCTTGCCCACCATGTTCTGCATGGCGTTGAGGACCATGCCGGTTTCGTCCTTGGAGCCGCCCTCGATTTTCGCATTCAGATTGCCTTCGGCGAGCTGTTCGGCCACCGATGCGGCTTGTTTCAAGGGGCGGGAAATGACCCGGGAGATGAACAGCGCCAGGCCCAGGCCGATCAGCAGCGCGGCAACCAGCACGGCAATGATCGACAGGCGCGATTTTTCAAACAGCGCCGTGCCGCGTTCACTGGCCGCGTTGGCACCGGCGTCATTGAGCTCCACCAGTTTCTGCAGGTCGGCGGTTACCAGTTCGAATCGGCGCCTGGACTCGCCCTTGAGCAACGCGTGGGCCTGGTCGGTCAGGTTCTGCCGGGACAGTGCCAACAGGTCTTTACTGACCGCGAGATAGGCGGTCCAGTCATTGCGGGTTGTCTCGAACAGCTGGCGGTCCTCGGCGGTGGAAAGCAGTTTTTCATAGGTCGCCAGACGGGACTCGAAACCATTCCTGGATTCTTCCGCTTCCTGTTCGACCGTGGTGCGCTCCTGCTCGGAATCAGCGGTGATGTGACGGTTTTCCTTGAGGCGATAGTTCGCGCCGTAGAAACGCATGCCGGAGGCCGCGCGCATGGACGGCATCCAGTTTTCACGAATCTCGGTGGTGGTGCCGTTCACTTCGCCCAGTTGGATGATCGAGAACCCCCCCATGACGGCGGTCAGGGCCAGCACCACAAGAAATGAGGTGATCAGTTTGGTGGCGATTCTAAGATCGTAGAACCATTTCATTGGGAAATACCTCTCCATGGAGTTGCTAAAGCGTCAGCGAGCGTTGGCTTGTGAGAATTGGGTGGGTGTGTAGCGGTTTTCTATCTGGGCGATCTGGGTGAGCAGTGCCGGCACGTCGAGAATCAAGGCCACGGCGCCGCTGCCCAGGATGGTCGAACCGCTGATGCCGCGCAGTGCACCGAACAACTTGCCCAAGGGCTTGATGACGGTCTGGAATTCACCCAGCAGGTCATCCACCACCAGTCCGGCCTTGAGTTCGGCATAGCGCACCACCACCACGTTCTGCCGGCGCGAAGCCCGGCCTTCGTGATTGAAGTGATCGCGCAGGTACACCAGGGGCAGCACTTCGCCGCGCAGGTCCAGGTAACCCAGTTCGCGGCTGGCGGTGCCATCGTCTTCGCTCAGCTCGATGCATTCCTGGACCATGTCCAGCGGAATGACATAGGTAGACTGGTCGATGCCCACCAGGAAGCCATTGATGATCGCCAGGGTCAGCGGCAAACGGATGCGCACCACGGTGCCCCGGCCCGGTTGGCTGTCCAGGTCCACGGTGCCGCGCAGCAGGGTGATGTTGCGCTTGACCACATCCATGCCTACGCCCCGGCCCGACAGGCTGGTGACGGCCTGGGCGGTGGAAAAACCGGGTTCGAAAATCAGGTTGTAGATCTCCTGGTCAGTCGGGCTGGCACCAGGGGCGACCAGGCCGCGTTCCTGGGCCTTTTCCAGGATCCGGTCACGGTTCAGGCCGGCGCCGTCGTCAGCGATTTCCAGCACGATGCTGCCCGAGTCGTGGTAAGCATTGAGGTGCAGATGCCCTTTGGCCGGCTTGCCGGCGGCCAGTCGCGCTTGAGCGGTCTCGATGCCGTGGTCCATGGCGTTGCGCAGCAGGTGCATGAGCGGGTCGCCGATTTTCTCCACCACGGTCTTGTCCAGCTCGGTTTCCGCGCCGCTGATGATCAGGTCGATGTCCTTGCCCAGTTCCTGGCTGACATCGCGCACCACCCGGCGGAACCGGTTGAAGGTTTCACCGATGGGGATCATGCGCAGGCGCAGGGCGCCGTCGAGGATCTCTTCCACCAGCCCGGACACCGTCGAGGTGGCCTCCTGCAACGAGTCGTCGTGGCAGTTGCGGGCCAGCAGGCTGGTGCCGGCACTGGCGATGACCAGTTCACCCACCAGGTTGATCAGCTCATCGAGTTTGTCGGCGTTGACCCGCACATAAGCGCCGTCCTTGGCCTTGTTTTCACTGCTGGCCGATGGTCTGTCGGCCGGGAGTTGGCCAGACGTTCGCGCAGCCTTGCGCTGGTCCGGCAGCAGGTCGCCGGTGGTGACCAACGCTGTGCTTTCGTCGTTCGGTTCCTGAGCGGTGGCAACCAGCCCGGTGTTCACACGCCCATCCACGGCCACGATCTCGATCAGGCAATCTTCCCGGACGAAATCGAAGACTTCGTTGATTGCCCCGTGGCTGGCGGCCGAGCTGAAATCGATATCGAACCCCAGGTAGCAGGATTCGGCATCAAAGGCTTCGACGCCGGGCAACGCCTCTGTCAGCGTGTCGAGGTGGACGATTTCACCCAGGGTCTGCAGATAGCGCAGGAATGACAGTGGGTCCATGCCGTTGCGAAATACGTCTTGGCCGAAACGCAGGGAAATGTGCCAGAGGCGCGTTCCGGACGGCTCTTGTGCTGTGGTTTCAGTCGCCGGTGCCGGGGCGTCGCCAGGCGGCGGGGCCTGGTACTCCTGCAGCACCTGGCACAGTTCCATTTCCCGCTTCAGGGCCGGCGGCGTCAACGTCCCACCCTGGTTGGCAACCACGTTGATCAGTTCCAGCATGTGGTCGCTGGACTTGAGCAGCACCGCGATCAGGCCGGTGTCTACCTCGACGCTGCCATTGCGCAGGCGATCGAGCACATCTTCGACGATGTGGGTGAAGCTGACGATCGGCTCCAGGCCGAACAGCCCGGCCGAGCCCTTGATGGTGTGGGCCGCGCGGAAGATCGCGCCGATGGCGTCATCGTCGCCCGGGTCGTTTTCCAGTTGCAGCAGGGATTCTTCCATCGCCTGCAACTGCTCCCGTGCCTCGACGATGAACGTTTGTTGTGCCTGGTCGAGATTGATGCTCACGCTCATATCCTTTGTCGTGTCGGGCGGTGACGGCTGCGCTCAGGCCAGCAAGTTGCACAGCTCGAGTGTTTCGCTGACGGTCTTGCTGCGCGCGGTCAAGGCCAGCTGGGTACCGGCCTTCGGCGCTTCGCGCAGGGCTATCAGCAGCAATTGCAGCCCGGCACCGTCCATTTCGGTTACCTGTGACAGGTCCAGCTCCATGCGCCGCGTATTGCCCAGACATGGCAGCAGTTGCGCAGCGAGGTCGGCGGCGGTGTAGATCGTCAGCTCGCCGTCGATCTGCGCATGCGCGGTGTCACCTTGTGTTTCGTACAGCAGCGGCATCACGGCCTCCGGCCAGCTAAGGCAGAATCAATTTGGACACCGCCGCCAGCATCTGCGCCGGCTGGAACGGCTTGACCACCCAGGCCTTGGCGCCTGCCGCCTGGCCTTCCTGTTTTTTCGATTCCTGGGATTCGGTGGTGAGCATGATGATCGGCGTGAACTTGTAGCTGGCCAGCTTCTTGACCTCCTTGACGAAGGTGATGCCGTCCATGTTCGGCATGTTCACGTCACTGATGATCAGGTGCACTTTCTGCCCATTGAGCTTGCCCAGCGCATCCTTGCCATCGCTGGCCTCGATCACGTCGTAGCCGGCACTTTTCAACGCAATGCCGACGACTTGCCGAACGCTCGCAGAGTCGTCGACAACCAATACACTTTTAGCCATGAACGGCTCTCCTAGAAGAAGGTTATTTCCTGTGAAGCTTGTTGCACGCCCGAGTCGCCGTGGTGGTTGCGGCGTTGCTCGTCGGTGGCATAGGTGGTTTCCATGCGGGCCAGCCATTGGCGGGCATCGATGGACACGGCCTGATCGGGCGACTGGTGAGCCTGCTGCATGTGCACATGCAGGTCCTCGATGTTGTCGCGCACGTGGCTGAGGATCTGGCTGACCCGATCCTGGAATTGCAGGCTGACCAGCACCTCGGTGAGTTCGTCGCGGATGCCGAAGCTTTCTTGTTGCAGCAGGTCCGCCGACTCGGCGAGTTGCCCGGTTACACTTTTGAAACGCTCCAGTACACGCTGGATACTGTCCTCGGAGCTGGACACCGAGTGGCTGTCCTGATCCGCGCCGCTGGAGGCAGCCTGGACCAGTTGAGTGATGGCGGTATTGATGATGTCGACCTTGGCTGACATTTGCTGGCCGGTCTCGCTGGATTTGCTCGACAGGCTGCGCACGGCGTCGGCTACCACTGCAAAACCGCGCCCGGCTTCACCGGCCCGGGCGGCTTCGATGGCGGCGTTGAGGGCCAGCAGGTTGGTTTGCGCGGCAATCGCAGCGACGTCGGCGGCCATGGTCCGCAGCTCGCCAGTGTAAGCCGTGAGGTTACGCACCTGGGCCAGGGTTTCGTCGCGGCTGGCTTGGGTGGCTTTGAGGGAGTCGATCACCCGCACCAGTTCATTCTCGCTCTGGGCCAGCACCTGCACGGCGCCGCCACTGCTTTTCCCGGCCAGCTCACCAGCGGCCAGTTGCGAGGCTTGCACGGTTTCTTCCAGGCGGGACGAAATGCCGGTGAAGCGGCTCGTCAGCGAGACGATCGCAGTTTCGGTCTGCTGCCGGGAGCTTTCCACCTGCTTGGCCCAGATCGGCATGGCACCGAGGATGACTTCGTTGAGTTGCTCACTGGCTTTGTGGGTGGCGTGCTCGGCGGCTTGCAGGTCGTGCCGGGCGCCGGCGGCGAGCGCTTCGTCGAACTGCCGACGGCGCGCCCGCGCGCCCCATGAGCCTGCACCAAGGCCAAGGACCACAAGCGCCGCGCTAAAACCGATGTTCTGGGCATTCGTCTCGTTGAGGACCAGCACGCCGACAGCGGCGGCAACGGCCACGAGCACGGGGCTCCAGAGTAGGCGAGGCTGTGTTGCAGAGAAGGAGTGACCGTGTGGGTACGACGTCATGGTTCGGTCCTTGAACAGTGTTGCTAACTGGTTATTGGCGAATAACTGGTTATCTGCGAGCTCGGATTTGACTTGAAGACCAGTCGTCCGATTTCCGACTTCTGTAGGCAAAGACCTACTCAGGGCGTGGCACTGTGCTACTTCAGATTAGCCACAGTCTTTGAAATGTCGAATCGGGCTGACAGGATGAAACCTGTGGGAGCAAGGCTTGCCCTGATCCCAGTCAAGCCACGAACCTGTGGGAGCAAAGCTTGCTCGCGATTGCCGTAAGTCTGCCAGCAACCATTTTGGCTGGTCTGCCGCTATCGCGAGCAAGCTTAGCTCCCACAGTTTTTGCGCCGTTTGATCCTTGACTGACTGGCATTAGGGCAAGCTTTGCTCCCACAGTTTGCTCAGGATTGCGCTAAATTACCGACACCTGAATTGTCGAACCTGCCATCAAGAGCCCCCATGCCGACCCCGCCGCTCTGGAAAACCTATCTCCTGTTCCTCATCCCCATGGTCCTGTCCAATTTCCTGCAGTCCATGTCCGGTACCCTCAACAGCATCTACATCGGCCAGATGCTCGGCACCCAGGCGCTGGCGGCGGTATCGGGCATGTTTCCGATCCTGTTCTTCTTCATCGCGCTGGTAATCGGCTTGGGCGCAGGAGCGGGGGTGTTGATCGGGCAGGCCTACGGTGCGCGGGAATCCGGCACGGTGAAGGCGATTGCCGGTTCGACGCTGCTGCTGGGGGTGATCATCGGACTGGTGGCGGCGGTGCTTGGCAGTGTCTTTACGCGTCAGGCCCTGCAAGGCCTGGGCACGCCTGCCGATGTGCTGGAAGACGCCGTTGCCTATGCCCGGGTCATGATGTGGATTCTGCCGATATTGCTGGTGTTCGTCCTGTTCACTCAACTGTTGCGCGGGGTCAGCGATACGCTGACGCCTATGTTGGCATTGCTGGTGTCCACCGGGGTCGGGATGCTGCTCACGCCGGCGCTGATTCGTGGCTGGCTGGGACTGCCGCAGATGGGCATCCAGAGCGCGGCACTGGCGGGGCTGGTGGGCACGGCGGCGGCGATGATGTTGCTGGCTTGGCGATTGAACCGTCTCGTGCATGCCTTGGCACCGGACCGGGCGTTGTTCGCGGCGATGCGCCTGGACCGGGAGATCCTCGTGAAGGTGCTGCGCATCGGCCTGCCGACGGGGTTGCAGATGGTGGTGATCTCGCTGTCGGAGCTGGTGATCCTGGCGCTGGTCAATCGCCACGGCTCCCAGGCCACGGCGGCCTACGGCGCGGTGACGCAGATCGTCAACTACGTGCAGTTTCCGGCGTTGTCGATTGCCATCAGCGCCTCGATCCTCGGCGCCCAGGCCATTGGTGCCGGACGTCTGGAGCGCCTGGGGCCGATCCTGCGCACGGGGCTGCAGATCAACGTCTACCTGACGGGGGGACTGGTGCTGCTGGGGTACCTGTTGTCCCATTGGCTGCTGGGGTTGTTCATCACCGACCCGGCGGCACGGGTCCAGGCTGAACACCTGCTGCACATCATGCTCTGGAGCCTGCTGGTGTTCGGTTTCCAGGCCATCGTCAGCGGCATCATGCGCGCCAGCGGCACGGTGCTGCCGACGGTGGCGATTTCGATTTTCTGCATCATTGGCGTGCAGGTGCCGGCGGCTTACCTGCTCGACGCCCACTTCGGCCTGGAAGGGGTATGGATGGCGTTTCCCGTGGCGTACCTGAGCATGCTGTTGCTGCAGGTGCTGTATTACAAACGGGTCTGGCAACATCAGTCGATCGAGCGGTTGATATAAATACCCCAGACACCATAGCCCCCTGTGTGCGAGCTTGCTCGCGATAGCGGTGTGTCAGGCGACCTCCAATCGACGGTGCCGACGCCTTCGCGAGCAGGCTCGCTCCCACAAGGGACCAATGTTTTGACTGTGAGAATCCGATGTCCGTAAAACACTCATCCAAGGCCTACCACGCCTTCCTCTTCGACATGGATGGCACCCTGTTGAACTCCATCGCCGCCGCCGAGCGGATCTGGACCCGTTGGGCGCTACGCCACGGCGTGGACGTGGCGACATTCCTGCCCACCATCCATGGTGTACGAGCCATCGACACCATCGCTCGCCAGCGTCTGCCGGGTGTGGATGCCCAGGCCGAGGCCGAGCAGATTACCCAGGAGGAAATCGAAGATGTCGAAGGCGTGGTGCCCGTGCCTGGTGCCGTGGCGTTCTTGAATGACCTGCCATCCGAGCGCTGGGCGATCGTCACCTCGGCCCCTATGGCACTGGCTTTGCGTCGGATGGAGGCCGCCGGCATTCCACGTCCCGCCGTGATGGTCACCGCCGAAGATGTCAGCGACGGCAAACCCAACCCAGCCTGCTATCGCCTGGTTGCCGAGCGGTTGCGAGTGGCATCGGAGGATTGTCTGGTGTTTGAGGATGCTGACGCCGGTATTCGGGCTGGCGAGGCGGCGGGAGCGGATGTGATGGTGGTGACGGCGACGCACGTGCATCCGGTGGACACTGTCCATCCGTCGATCAAGGATTACCTTGGGCTTGGCGTTGGATTGGATGCATCAGGATTGATGCAGCTGAACACAATTCTGTAGCCGCAGCAGACCCCTGTGTGGGAGCGAGCCTGCTCGCGATGACGGCGGTACATTCAGCATCAATGCAACTGAACCACCGCTATCGCGAGCAGGCTCGCTCCCACAAGGGCAAGGTGTTCCGGAGGGTCAGGTCACCACGCGATAGCACGGCACATAAGCCGCGCCGCCCGGCAGTTTCATGCGGTGCTGGGCGACGAAGGCCTGGAGCAGGCGGTCGAGGGGTTCCATGATGGCGGGATCGCCGTGGATTTCGTAAGGGCCGTGTTCTTCGATCAGGCGGATACCCTTGTCCTTGACGTTACCGGCCACGATTCCTGAGAACGCACGGCGCAGGTTGGCGGCCAGTTCATGGGATGGCAGGTCGAGGCTCAAGCCCAGGCTGGCCATGTTGGCGTGGGTCGGATCGAACGGACGCTGGAAGCCTTCGTCGATTTTCAGCAGCCAGTTGAAGTGGAAGGCGTCGTTGCGCTCGCGGCGGAACTGCTTCACTTCCTTGAGCCCCTGGGTCATCTGCCGCGCCACTTCGGCCGGATCGTCGATGATGATCTGGTAATGCTTCTGGGCCGCTTCGCCGAGGGTCGCACCGACAAAGGCATGCAACTGATCGAAGTATGGCGCGGCGCTTTTCGGCCCGGTGAGGACGACCGGGAAGGGCAGGTCCTGGTTGGCCGGGTGCATCAAGATGCCCAGCAGGTACAGGAACTCCTCGGCGGTACCGGCACCGCCCGGGAAGATGATGATGCCGTGACCGACACGCACGAAGGCTTCCAGGCGTTTCTCGATATCCGGCAGGATCACCAGCTCATTGACGATCGGGTTCGGCGCTTCGGCGGCGATGATGCCCGGCTCGGTCAGGCCCAGGTAACGGCCGCCATGGATGCGTTGCTTGGCGTGGGCAATGGTGGCGCCCTTCATCGGGCCTTTCATCACGCCCGGACCACAGCCGGTGCAGATGTCCAGGCTGCGCAGGCCCAGTTCGTGGCCGACTTTCTTGGTGTACTTGTATTCTTCGGTATTGATCGAGTGACCGCCCCAGCACACGACGATCTTCGGCTCCACGCCGGGGCGCAAGGTGCGGGCGTTGCGCAGCAGGTGGAACACGTAGTCGCTGATGCCCTGGGACGAGCTCAGGTCGATGCGCTGGCTGTCCAGTTCGTTCTCGGTGTAGACGATGTCGCGCAGGGCGCTGAACAGCATCTCCCGGGTGCTGGCGATCATCTCGCCGTCGACGAAGGCGTCGGCCGGCGCGTTCAACAGTTCCAGGCGCACGCCGCGGTCCTGTTGATGAATGCGGATCTCGAAATCCTTGTAGGCTTCCAGGATGGTCTTGGCGTTATCGACATGGGCGCCGGTATTGAGGATAGCCAGGGCGCACTGGCGGAAAAGGGTATAGATGCTGCCGGAACCGGCTTCGCTCAGTTGCTGGACTTCGCGCTGGGACAGGGTTTCCAGGCTGCCTTTCGGGCTCACCGAAGCGTTTATTACATGTCTTTGAGTCATTCAGCTTTCCTTGAAAACGACGCCGTACACACAACGACGGCATCTTGAAAAATACGTCCACACAGAAAGATCGCACGATCCTTGCGGTATCGCCATGGACTTTGATCCGGATCCTTCGGGTCGGTTGCCATACAAAATGAGCCCCAGCATAGCTAAATCGGCCGGGCAGGCGATAATGCTCGTCTCTTTTCGTGCCGTACAAGGAAATTGCACCGCGATGTTCGAGTTAAAACCCTGGGACGCCGACCTCTATCGACAGCAGACCCGCCGCAGCACGCTGATCATCGCCGTGGTGTTCCTGGCCTTGGCCATGTTGCTGTCCAGCCTGGCTGTGATGCTGTTCGGCACGCCCGGAGCCGATAACTTTCGCTTTAACCTGGGCGGGGTGATTGTAGCGGTGCTGGTGATGGTCGCGCTGATGCGCCTGTATCTCTGGACGCAACCCTGGATGGCCGCAGCGGTGTACGGCTGGCAGCTCAAGCGCAGCCTGATGCGCGTCACCAACGTCATGCATCAGGTCAAGGCGGGTGTGCAGGCCCGGGACCCGGTCGCCATGAGGCTGCTGCGGTTCTATCATTTGGGCCTGGACCAGATGCATCAGTTGGACGCCAACTCCAGTGACCAAGGGACGTTGGCGCGAGAAGCCGATGAACATGTGGAGAGAATGCAGGAGCAGGGCCTGGATATCGGGCAGTCGTACCTGGATCCGGCGTGGATCGATGCGCTGAAAAGTACTGATACCCAACGTTGAACGACCAAGAGACTGTCATAGCCTCAGATAAGGTTATAAACAGTTAAACATTGTCGACTATGGCTGTTTAAAGTGTCCCGGCACACCATGTTCCTGTTCAGTGGGTCGTGTTCTTTTCTGAACTTGCACATCACTCAAACGAGCGCTTTTGAGTTCGCTGAAAGAAACTCTCAACAGCGCTTCGGCTTCGCTGACACTCAATGTCTCGCTGTCGGCCTCCATCACGCGGCTGTCAGGTTGACCGTCGGCGATAAAGCTGACGATGAACCGCTCCTGGTTGCTCATGCTTCACCTCGACTCATCCGGCACCAGGGCGCAGCAGGGCTGCGCCCCAGCGGGTCTCAGGGGTTATGACTTCCGGCCACCGCCGCTTTGGCCGCGTTCGCTGCCTTTGCTGCCGGCACCAGAGCCTTTTTGCCGGTCGTTGGTATTGTTGCCGCCCGACGCCTGTCCGCCTTTCTTACCGGCTTCAGATGCTTTTTCACGATCATTTGCGAAGTTGTCTGGGTTTTTGTTTCCGCTGTTAGCCATTTCGAGAATCCTCATGTGGTTTAAGCGAGCAACGTGCCTCGCATTAAATGTGAAAGGTCAGCGGCGAGGGAAGTTTAATAAAAGCGTTGCGCTGTCGACGAGTGGTCATTTCCCATAAATAAAAGAATATATCGCCGCTTCGTTTCGTTGTTGTAAGGGTTGCATGAGTTTATGAGTGAAACAGCAAGTATCCGGTTTTATTAATCGCAAACAAAGGAGGGTGACTTCCGTCGGGTAAGGCTCGACTGACGGGCGTTGGGCTACCTGAACGCCTAATCTTCGCCACCGCTGACTTTCCAATGCTTGGCGTCGGAGGGGAAAACCACCTGTTCAACCCGGTGGGCGATGCCGAAGGCCAGGGAGTTCTCCGCCGGGATGACCCGTTCCTCATTGCACAGGCATTTGAAGATATCCAACTGCGTGGCGGCCCCGGCGGTTTCCTTGACGTAGATCTCCACATATCGCGCGACGTCGTTGTCCAGGCTGGACAGGTACTCGCGCAGACGCGAGTGATCCACCGATTTCTGGCCGAAATACCAGTTCATGGGATGGATCAGGAAGCGCGAATGGGGGGTCGTGGTGCGGTCGCTGGCGGCCAGGTACATGACGATGCCCATGGACTCGATATTGCCGGCATTCACTGCACGCACCGGCACCGGGAGGGACTTGATAAAGGTGTAGAGGGTGAAGCCGAAGTTGGTGCTGCCGCCGACCGTGGAGAGATTGAGCATCAGCGAATCCGCGCCGTTCTCGATCGCCTCCAGGCAGTTGTCGCGGAAGCGTTCGGTGGTTCCCTGATCGATCTGGCAATGAAAATGGACAATGTGTTCGGACATCGAGGACTCCTGTCGATTTCACGCGTGACGTGTTGCGGGATCGTACAGTTGGGAGTTCACCGCTGGCTGGATGTTCCTGATGGATGAGTCGTTGTTGTGGTCGTATCAGGCGCCTGACTTTGACTCGCACGCTTGCGTGGCTTGTGTCACCCGCTGCAAGAACATCGCCAGCCCGACTTCCTCTTCGCTGAGGCCTTTGCGGGCCCTGGGCTTGGGTAGCTGTTTCAGCGTTCCGAGCAGGAAGCCTTCCAGCACCGCCGGATGAATGTAGCACTTGCGACAGACGGTTGGCGTGTTGCCCAACTGCCGGGCGACCTGCCTGACCATCTCGGCGACGTGTTTTTTCGCCTCCGTCTCGGTTTCCCAGCGCAGCGTCCGCAGACCTGCCAGGGCCGCCGCGCTGCCGGCCCAGGTGCGGTAATCCTTGGCGGTGAACTCGGCGCCGGTCAGGGTCTTGAGGTAGGCATTGATGTCCGAGGAACTGATGGCGTGGCGTTCACCGTTTTCGTCCAGGTACTGGAACAGATTCTGCCCCGGCATTTCCTGGCAGCGCTTGATGATCCGCGCCAGGCGCCGGTCCTTCACGGTGATCTGGTGCTCGACGCCGCTCTTGCCACGGAACTGGAAGGCGATGGCGCTGCCGTTGATCTCGACATGCTTGCTGCGCAGGGTGGTCAAGCCGTAAGAGCGATTCTCCCGGGCATATTGGCTGTTGCCGACGCGGATCAGGGTCACGTCCAGCAGGGTGATGACGGTGGCCATGACTTTGTCGCGACTGAAACCGGGTGTCGCGAGGATCGTCTCCAGGCGTTTGCGCAAGCGGGGCAGGGTGCGACCGAATTCGAGCATTCGCGAATACTTGTCGGCATCGCGCACCTCGCGCCAGCGCGCGTGGTAACGGTATTGCTTGCGTCCACGGGCATCCCGGCCGGTGGCCTGGAGATGTCCCAGCGGGTCGGTGCATATCCACACATCGGTATAGGCCGGCGGCACCGCCAAGGCATTGATGCGCTGGATCTGCGCCGCGTCGGTGATGCGTTGGCCCTGAGGGTCGAAATAACAGAACTTGCCCCGCAGCTTCTTGCGGGTGATGCCGGGGCTGGTGTCATCGACATAATGCAGATCGGCCGGCAATGCTTCAGGCGGCGAGGTGTCGGGCATGAAAAAGTCCTTGGCAGCGAATCCGGTGGCCTATGGATTCATTGACCGCGGCCCGTTGCGGTCGTGCCGAAATTCTGAGAACACCCAGCCCCCTGTGGGAGCGAGCCTGCTCGCGATGACGGCGGTACGTTCAGCATCAATGCAACTGAACCACCGCTATCGCGAGCAGGCTCGCTCCCACAGGGAATAGCGAACGCTTCAAAAGACCGGTCGGCTATCAGGCCGCGTCTACAGCTCAGGCCAACACCGCCACCGCCTTGATCTGCGCCCACAGCACCTGCCCCGGATGCAGTGCCAACTGATCGCGGGAATAGCGGGTGATGCGTGCCAGCAGCGGCGTGCCAGCGGCTTCCAGTCGGATCAGCACGTGGGCGGCGTTGTCGGCAGCCAGTTCGCCGGTCACCGTGACCGGCAAGCGATTGAGGATGCTGGTCTGGGCATCGTTCGTCAGGCTGAGGCTGACGTCCCGGGCCTGGACCTTGAAGCGCAGCGGTTGTCCGATGGCTAGCGGTGTATGGGCTACCCGCACGTTCAACAGGCTGCCGGGCAGTGTCAGGGTGAGCAACTGATAGGCGGGATCGTAATCGTTGACCGTGCCCTGGATCACTACGCCTGCATCATCCCCAAGGGCCAGCGGCAGGTCGAGCCGCGCCAGGGTTTCGCCAATCGGTCCACTGGCCAAGGCACGGCCACCGTCGAGCAATACAATATGGTCGGCCAGGCGCGCCACTTCGTCCTGGGAATGACTGACATACAGCACCGGGATGTCCAGCTCATCGTGGAGCCGTTGCAGGTAGGGCAGGATCTCGTTCTTGCGCCGGGTATCGAGCGCGGCCAGCGGCTCATCCATCAACAACAGCCGCGGGCTGGTCAGCAGGGCGCGGGCGATGCCCACCCGCTGGCGCTCACCGCCGGACAGGTTGTGGGGCTGGCGCTCGAGCAAGTGGCCGATGCCCAGCAGTTCAGTGGCCTGACCCATGTCCACGCGCCGTAGCCCTGGGGCGATGCGCTTGAGACCGAATGCCAGATTGGCTCGCACCGACAGATGACTGAACAGGCTCGCCTCCTGAAACACATACCCCACCGCCCGTTGATGAGGCGGTACGAACACGCCGCGCTCGCTGTCCTGCCATACGTCGCCATTGATACGCACGAAGCCCCGCGGTGCTCGTTCCAGGCCTGCGATGCAGCGCAGGCAAGTGGTCTTGCCGGAGCCGGACTGGCCGTACAACGCCGTCACGCCCCGGCCCGGCAGTTGCACATCCAGGTCCAGGGAGAAACGGCCATGGTCGAGTTGCAAGCGCGCCTGAATCATCGATCAGCTCCAACCGGCCCGGGTTCTGCGGCTGGTGTACAGCGCCAGCAGCACAACGAAAGAAAACCCCAGCATCGCCGCCGCCAGCCAGTGGGCCTGGGCGTACTCCAGGGCTTCGACATGGTCGTAGATCTGCACCGACACCACCCGAGTCCTTTCCGGGATATTGCCGCCGATCATCAGCACCACGCCGAACTCGCCGACGGTGTGGGCGAAGCCGAGGATGGCGGCGGTGATGAAGCCGGGGCGAGCCAGGGGCAGGATGACGCTGAAGAAGGTGTCCCATGGACCGGCGCGCAGGGTGGCGGCGACCTCCAGGGGACGGTTGCCGATAGCCGAGAAGGCGTTTTGCAGCGGCTGCACCACAAACGGCATGGAGTAAATCACCGAGCCGATCACCAGTCCGGTGAAACTGAACGTGAGGGTACCCAGCCCGAGGGCCTGGGTAAGCTGGCCGATCCAGCCATTGGGGCCCAACGCCAGGAGCAGATAGAAACCGATCACCGTGGGCGGCAGCACCAGCGGCAGGGCTACCACTGCACCCACTGGTCCGCGCAACCAGGATCGGGTGCGCGACAGCCAAAGGGCGATGGGCGTGCCGATGAGCAGCAGGATCACCGTGGTCAGCGAGGCGAGCTTCAGGGTCAGCCAGATCGCTGAATAATCGGCACTGGTCAGCGGCATTTAACGTTGATAACCATAGGCTTGGATGATGGCGGCAGCTTTCGGGCCCTGGAGGTAGGCCATCAGGGCCTTGGCGGCCGGGTTGGCGCGGCCTTTATCGAGGATCACCGCGTCCTGTTTGATCGGGTCGTGCAGTTCGGCCGGGACGATCCATGCCGAACCGCCGGTGAGCTTGCCGTCCTTGTACACCTGGGACAGCGCCACGAAACCAAGTTCGGCGTTGCCGGTGGAGACGAATTGATAGGCCTGGGTGATGTTCTGGCCTTCGACGATTTTGCCCCTGACTTGCCCGGCCAACCCCAACTTGTCCAGCACCTGGGTCGCGGCGAGGCCGTAGGGCGCGGCCTTGGGATTGGCAATGGACAGGTGTTGGAAGCCGTTGTTCTTGAGTACCTGGCCCTGCTCATCGACATAGCCGTCTTTGGCCGACCACAGCGCCAGCGTGCCGATGGCATAGGTGAAGCGCGAACCCTTGACGGTGTCACCTTCACTTTCCAGTCTGGCCGGGGTGGTGTCGTCGGCGGCGAGAAACACCTCGAAGGGGGCGCCATTCTTGATCTGGGTATAGAACTGCCCCGTTGCGCCGTAAGCCGCCACCAGTTTGTGACCGGTGTCTTTTTCAAAGTCGGCGGCGATGGCCTGGATCGGTGCGGTGAAGTTGGCGGCCACGGCCACCTGTACTTCATCGGCCTGGGCGGCGCCAACGATCAGGGCGGTGGTCAGCAGCAATGGCGCGAAGCGGGTGGGGCGCATTGAAGACTCCGTAGGGGGGTGGTTTCGCTATATACGGAAATATATAGCGAAAACCCGATAAACGGAATGTGAGTTTTGTGCTGTTGCTGTCGGCAGTGGGGTGAATGTGCCGGCCTCATCGCGAGCAGGCTCGCTCCCACAAGGGTTCCGTTGTGACAGCAAGGCTTGTGCTTACCCTCGGCCCATGTGGGAGCGGTATGAACAGAGGCTCGTGTTTACCCCAGATCCCTGTGGGCGAGCCTGCTCACGATGGCGTCCTGGCCGGCGCTGAGGCTCTCAGGAACTTGAACCCTTGCCAAACCGCGCCAGTGTTTCATCGGCCAGGCGCCGGGTCAGTTCGCCGGTCGGCGACTCCCGGCCCATGGGAAACGCCTGGCCCGCCCAGAGGTTGCTGAAGTCGGCTTCATCCTTGGCCCGTAGCGGCATCAAGGCACCACCTGCCAGAGGAAATGCCGGTGCCAGCGGGCTCATCGGGCCGACTTCACGCATCACTCGGTTGACGATGCCCCGGGCCGCCCGTCCGGTGAACAGGTTGGTCACGGCGGTCTGGCTTTCCCTGGCGATGCGCAGCGCCCGGTGATGGGACGCGCTGATCTTGGCCTCGGGAGTGAACAGATACGCGCTGCCCAACTGCACCGCCGATGCGCCAAGGGCGAACGCTGCAACGATCCCCCGCGCATCGCCGATGCCGCCGGTGGCAATCACCGGTACTTTTACCGCATCCACCACTTGGGGCAGCAAGGCGAACAGTCCCACCTGGGTGTTGAGGTCGTCGCTGAGGAACATCCCGCGATGGCCGCCGGCTTCGTAGCCCATGGCGATGATCGCGTCGCAACCGTGCTGCTCCAGCCAGATGGCTTCCTCGACGGTGGTCGCCGAAGAAAGGATCTTCGCCCCGGTGGCCTTTACCCGATCCAGCAGGGACTTCTCCGGCAGGCCGAAATGGAAGCTGACCACTTTCGGCCGCATCTGCTCCAGCACCCGGCAGGCTGCATCGTCGAACGGCGTGCGGTTGGACACTGGCGTCGGCGCATCGAAATCGGCGCCAAGCTCGTCATAGTAGGGCTTGAGCCGCTGTTTCCAGGTCTCGGCCCGTTGCTCGTCGAAGGCCGGTGGCTGATGGGAGAAAAAGTTCACGTTGAACGGCTTGTCGGTCTGCTCGCTGATCGTCGTCAGCGTCTGGCGCAGTTGCTCGACGTCCAGCATCGCCGCCGGCATCGAGCCAAGCCCGCCGGCGTTGCAGGCAGCGACCACCATGGCAGGCCCGGTCACCCCGGCCATCGGCGCCTGGATGATGGGCAGCTCGATACCGAGCAGGTCGAGGATGCGGGTGTCTGGCCATTGGCTCATGTGCAGGGTGCTCCGGCAGCGCAATAAACCCCATTTGTAGCAGGAGTGGCCCAGCCAGGGCCAGTCGAGTTTTTCAATCGAAGGCCCGCGCTTGATCCCTCGGGTAAGAGGATTACCATGCGTGCTTCACTTACCCAGGAGCCTTAGCCATGGATGTAAAACTCAAGGCAGTCGAACCCTTCAGCGTGGCGGGTTTGCAGGTCCGCACCCGCAACACCGATGAGCAGCAACCCGACACGGCAAGGATCGGCCCGATGTGGGAGCAGTTCTTCACCGAGGGCCTGTTCGACCGGATTCCGGCCAGACGCTCGGAGTCGTTCGTCTATGGGGTTTATTCCAACTATGAGTCCGATGCGACCGGGCACTTCGATGTAACGGCCGGCGTAGAGGTCGACGCAACAAGCCCAGGCTACCCCGCCGTGGACATCGAGGGCGGGGATTACCTGGTGTTCTCGGCCAAGGGAGCGATGCCCGACTGCGTGATCCGGACCTGGGGCCTGATCTGGGCGTATTTCGCCGACAACCCGCAGACCCAGCGTCGCTTCGCCACCGACTTCGAGGTCTACAGCGGCCCCGATTCGGTGGCGATCTACATCGGCGTTCAGTCCCCGGACGAGCGTTCCAGCGCCAGCAACTGACGCTTGCGCTCCACGCCCCAGCGATAACCCGAGAGATTGCCGTCGCTGCGCACCACCCGGTGACAGGGGATGGCCACGGCCAGGCTGTTGGCGCCACAGGCCTGAGCCACCGCACGCACGGCCTTGGGCAGGCCGATGCGCTGGGCGACCTCGGCGTAGCTGGCGGTACTGCCCGGTGGAATCTCCCGCAGGGCCTGCCAGACCCGCTCCTGAAACGCCGTGCCCTGCAGATCCAGGGGCAGGTCCAGGCCCAGGGCGGGCGCTTCGATGAAGCCGACCACCTGGGCGACCAGTTGCTCGAATGCCCGGTCGGCGCCGATGAGGTTGGCGCGGCGGAATTTGTCCTGCAGGTCGCGGACCAGCGCGTCAGGGTCGTCCCCCAGCAGGATGGCACACACGCCTCGTTCGCTCTGCGCTACCAGGATCGCTCCCAGGGAGCATTGTCCGACGGCGAAGCGGATGTCGGTGTTCTTCCCGGCGGCGCGGTAGTCGGCGGGTTTCATGCCCAGTACCTTATCGGCCGCTTCGTAAAAGCGACTGTTGGAGTTGAAGCCGGCGTCGTACAACGCTTCGGTGACGGTCTCCGCGTCGGCCAGGCGTTCGCGCATCTTGCGCGAGCGGTGGGCAGCGGCATAGCCCTTGGGGGTCAGGCCGGTGACGGTCTTGAAGACCCGATGAAAGTGGAAGGGACTCAACCCTGCGCTTTGCGCCAGTTCGTTGAGCCCCGGCAGTTCCTCGGCTGCCTCGATCTGCCGGCAGGCCGCCGCAACCCGGGCGGCTTGTTGGGCGGCCACCTGACTCTGGTCCCTGGCGGCCCGTTTGCTGGGCCGATAACCGGCTGCCTGGGCCTGTTCCGGTGTGTCGAAGAATTCGACGTTACGCGGATTGGGCAGGCGCGACAGGCTGCTGGGATGACAGTAGATACCTGTGGTTTTCACGCCGTAGACGAATTGCCCGTCGGCGCGTGGGTCCCGGGCGAGCACGGCGGCCCAGCGAGGGTCGAGTTCAGGGGCGAGGCTGTTCGAAGTGGTGTTCATGGTCGTTCTGTCCATTGGCCCGTTTTGGCTACAGTAACCAGCCTGCGGGAGGTCGACACTCCGGGTCTTGCGGTTGAATTCTGCACGGTTATCCGGCGGTGCGGAACGTCATGTTGATCCGCTGCGCGCCGAGCTGTGGATGCCGGCCTTCCTTGAGGGGCAACACGCCGTGGTAACGCAGCCGGTCGACACCACCCCAGACCACGATGTCGCCATGGAAGAGCGGAACGCGCAAGGACTTGTCGCTGCGCTCGAACCCGCCGAACTGGAACACCGCCGGCAGGCCCAGGGACATCGAGACGATGGGGGCGGTGAGACTGCGTTCGTTCTTGTCCTGATGCAACGACATCCGTGCTCCCGGCACGTAGCGGTTGATCAGGCAGGCGTCGGGCTCGAAATGCTCGAAGTGCGCTGCTCGGGCGGCGGCCTGGGCCAGTTCGCGGAACAGCGCCGGCATGTCCGGCCAGGGGCGGCCGGTCTGCGGGTCATGGGCAGTGTAGCGATAGCCGCTGCGGTCGGTGGTCCAGCCCAACGCGCCGCAACTGCTCAAGGCGACCGACATGGTAAAGCCGCCGGGCGTGACCATCTGCCGGAACGGCGCGACCTGCAAGACCGTTTCCAGGGCCGGCAGCAATCGCTCCAGCCAGGGCAGGGCGAACCCGCGCAGCACGAAAGCCTGCTGGCCGATCCGTTCGATCTGGCCGGGCGTCGCCGGTGGTTCGTCGGCGAACAGGTCCAGGGTGATCGGGCTGTCGTTATTGCGCATCATGAAAAATGATTCCGAGGGTGTGCCGTTGGCCGCTGTGCACGCGGCTGACGCCATGGCGCATGTTCACCCGATAATAACCGCGAACGCCTCTGACCGGCCGTTGATGCACGGCAAACACCACGGCGTCGCCCTGTTTCAGACCGATGACCTGTGGGCGCGACTGCATGCGCGGGCGTTGTTCGGTGAGGACGAACTCGCCGCCGGTAAAGTCCTGGCCCGGTTCCGACAGCAGGATCGCCACCTGCAATGGAAACACCTGCTCGCCGTACAGATCCTGGTGCAGGCAGTTGTAATCCTGGGGGCCGTATTGCAGCAGCAAAGGCGTCGGACGCTGCTGTCCGGCGCCATGGCAGTGTCGGATGAAATCGTCGTGCGCGTCGGGGTATCTCACCTCAAGGCCCATGCGTTCGTTCCAGCGATTGGCCAGGGGCACCAACAGCGGATACAACGCTTCTCGCAGTTGCTGAGCGATAGCGGGCAACGGGTAGCGGAAATACTGATATTCGCCGCGTCCGAAGCCGTGGCGAGCCATGATCACCCGGGAACGGAACAGCCCGGATTGCGCGTACAGGCTGCTGAGCTGTCGGCATTGAGTCGCCGACAACAGGTGGCGAAGCACGCCGCTGCCATCCTGCTCAAGGCTCTGTTCCAGGGCTGGCCGGTCGATTGCATCGATGGATTGGATCAGCGAAGGCGGGGTAGGGGGCATGGCGGCAATCCTGGGGAATAGGATTGGTCAGTCTGGCGAGTGTTGGGCTGTCCGACACCCCGAATCTTGCTATGCAACAGCACCTTGTGGCGAGGGAGCAAACTTCCTCGCCACAAACAGCGGGTTTACAACGCCTTACTGACCTTGACCTCGCTGATCACATCGTCGGATTTTCCATGCATCGCTTCCAGCGCCGCCCGGGCTTCTTCCTCTGTGCCGGTTTCCAGCTGCGCGAACTCGAAGCGGCGTTCGTCGTTGAGTTTGTACTTGATGACGTATTTGGTTGTCTGGGCCACGGTTTTGCCTATGTGAGCAGGGGGCTCAGCTCAGTTTCGAGCTGGAGCGCCGGATGATTTTGATCTTGTGGGTCAGGGACGGCTTACGCGTGACGCTGATGGCCCGACGGCTGACGGTGTCGATGGTGATGTTCCAGAAACCGGTGCTCGGTGCGGTGATCCGCGCCGGGAACGTATCGAACGCGCCGCCATGGTAAGTGTGCCGGCCGCCATTCTTGAAGCTGCGGAAGTTCGCGTCGTTCATCAGGCGGATGTTGCACGTTTGGGAACATTCGATGACGACTATATCGTCTTCGTTGAGGTGCTCGCGTTGGTGGATGAATTTCATGGGCGCCTCCAGAAGGGCTTTTTCTACACGCTCGATACGGTAGGGGGCTGCAATAATGGGACGCAGTTTATCAGCACCGAGGGTGAAATATCCGGCCCTCGATCCTGATACGGCGCAAAACCTGTGGGAGCAAAGCTTGCTCCCACAGGTTTGTGGCTTAATTGACTGGCATTAGCCCTCGACCCGGCTTTGCTGGTTTGGCGCAGCAGTACCGGATAAAAAAATGCAGGGCTCTGGAGCAAAACAGCTTCTACGCTGTCGGAGGGTCTTTGTCGGAGGAATCATATGAAGCGTAGTGCGTGGGTGTTGGCATTGGCAGTGAGTGGATGTGCATCGGTATCGGACATCAACCAGACGCCGCCCACCATGAGTGTTATCTCCGGCAAGAAACCTCACGAATATGCCAAGTGCGTCGCCGACAAGCTGGCCGACAGCCGTGGCTCGTTGCAGATGGAGCCCCACAAGAACGGCGTCCGGCTGATCGTTCCCGGCAAACTCTCGAGCCTGCCGGCAGCGGTATTCGACATTGACGAACGCTCCGGTGGCAGCAGCATCAAGCTGCATGAAAGCATGTCCAACGTACCGGTGCGCCCGGGTGATGTGCAGGATGCGGCCAACGCCTGCATTTCCGGCTGAGAAAGGGGGTCAGGTTCGCCTGGACCTTACTTGCACACCACCACGACACTGCGGCTGGTGAAGTTGCCGACATCCACGCCCAGGGTCTTGTCGCTTTCATTGGCCTGGGGCGTGCCATCGGTGCCGACGATGCGGTAGCCGGTGCCGGCACAGGAGGTATCTGCCTTTTCATAGCAGGCGGCCCAGGAATTGGCTTCGCCTGAGCAGTCGATGGTCAGGCCCTGCTCACCGTTGGCCAGATAGGTATTTTCCGTCGAGGCACAACCCGCCAGGGCCAGGACCGCAAACAGCGCCAGAAACGTTCTCATGGAGTGGTCATCGAAAGGGAAGGGACAGCGCGAGGTTATAGCGAATGGTCATTGCGGTACAGATAAACAACCGGCCTGCGCCAATGCCGCAAGGCGATTGACGCAGGCCGGTCCGGTTATTTCTTGCGGCGGTCGGTGCGTGCTGGCGCTTTTTCTCGTTCCTTGACCGCAGGAGCAGCGCGTTCATCCTGGAAGACCGCGGCCACTTCCACCGCCATGGTCTTGGTGGGCAAGGGACCGGCAACCTGCTCGCCATGGTAATTGATAATCCACCACTGGCCGTCCTTGTCCTGACTGACCGAATAACCGTTTGCGTTTCGTGTTGCCGACATCTAACTGCCTCATTGGCGGGATCAAGGGCGCCATGATACGCCAAATGCACGAAAACGGGGCCTGCAGGCGTGCAACCGGACCGTTGAACCCCCGAAACGAAAGGCGATTGAACTATCCGCCGGTTTATTTCTCTATGATGGCATCGGTTGGCCAGTGCAGGCATTGTAAGGTGCCTGCGGCCTGATTAGACTGCGCCGAAACTCGTCGTACACACCGCCTTTTAAAGGATTCATATGATCAAGAAATGCTTGTTCCCTGCAGCCGGTTACGGTACTCGCTTCCTGCCAGCGACTAAGGCCATGCCCAAAGAAATGCTGCCGGTGGTGAACAAGCCACTGATCCAGTACGGTGTAGAAGAAGCCCTTGATGCGGGCCTGACGGAAATCTCCATCGTGACCGGCCGTGGCAAGCGCGCGCTGGAAGATCATTTCGATATCAGCTACGAGCTGGAAAACCAGATCAAAGGCACCGACAAGGAAAAGTATCTGGTCGGTATCCGCAAACTGCTGGATGAGTGTTCGTTCTCCTACACCCGCCAGACCGAAATGAAAGGCCTGGGCCACGCGATCCTGACTGGCCGTCCTTTGATCGGCGACGAACCCTTCGCCGTGGTGCTGGCGGATGACCTGTGCGTCAACCTGGAAGGTGACGGCGTGCTGACCCAGATGGTCAAGCTCTACAAACAGTTCCGCTGCTCCATCGTGGCGATCCAGGAAGTTGATCCGCAGGAAACCAACAAGTACGGCGTGATCGCCGGCGAAATGATCCGCGATGACATCTATCGCGTGCACAGCATGGTTGAAAAACCGAAGCCTGAAGACGCTCCGTCGAACCTGGCGATCATCGGTCGTTACATCCTGACGCCGGACATCTTCGACCTGATCGAACAGACCGAACCAGGCAAGGGCGGTGAGATCCAGATTACCGACGCCCTGATGAAACAGGCCCAGAACGGCTGCGTCATGGCCTACAAGTTCAAGGGCAAGCGTTTCGACTGCGGTGGCGCCGAAGGCTACATCGACGCGACCAACTTCTGCTTCGAAAACTTCTACAAGACCGGCAAGGCTTACTGATACCCCACGCCGCGACTGAAAAACGCCCCGACTGGTTCGGGGCGTTTTTTTTGGGGCAATGTATTGCCGTGTCTGGCATAGAATCCTGTGGCGAGGGGAGTTATCTGTAGCGAGGGGATTTATCCCCGCTGGGCTGTGAAGCAGCCCTAAAGCCAGGCGACTTGGTGTGCCAGGCAGATTGAGTTGGTTGGTTTGGGGCTGCTATGCAGCCCAGCGGGGATAAATCCCCTCGCCACAGGAGCCGCGCTCGGCTTGATGACGCTCACCCTGGCTTTTTAATTTTCCGCCCCCATAACCAACGCAACGCTGACCCGTCTGGAAACAGCGGGTATGCTGATGGCCTGCCTAAGGAGACAGTAATGGCCTACGATTTTGACCTGTATGTGATTGGCGCCGGTTCCGGTGGTGTGCGGGCTGCGCGGTTCGCCGCCGGTTTTGGCGCCAGGGTGGCCGTGGCGGAAAGCCGCTACCTGGGCGGTACCTGCGTGAACGTCGGTTGCGTGCCGAAAAAGCTGCTGGTCTATGGTGCGCATTATGCCGAAGACTTCGAGCAGGCTTCGGCCTATGGCTGGACGGCGGGTGAGGCGAGTTTCGACTGGGCTACGCTGATTGCCAACAAGGACCGGGAGATCAACCGCCTCAACGACATCTATCGCAACCTGCTGGTCAACAGCGGCGTGGCGTTGCATGAGGGCCATGCGAAGATCACCGGTCCCCATGAGGTCGAGATCAATGGCCAGCGCCATAGCGCCGAGCACATCCTGGTCGCCACCGGTGGTTGGCCGGTCATCCCGCAGATTCCGGGCCGCGAGCATGCCATCAGCTCCAATGAGGCTTTTTTTCTCAAGGAACTGCCCAAGCGCGTGCTGGTAGTGGGGGGGGGCTACATTGCAGTGGAGTTCGCGGGGATTTTCCACGGCATGGGCGCGCAGACGTCCCTGCTGTATCGCGGTGAGTTGTTCCTGCGCGGTTTTGACGGCGCAGTACGCAAGCATCTGGCCGAAGAGCTGACGCGCCGAGGCCTGGATCTGCAGTTCAATGCCGATATCCAGCGCATCGACAAGCAGGCCGATGGCAGCCTGGAGGTGACCCTCAAGGACGGCCGTACGCTATTGACCGATTGCGTGTTCTACGCCACCGGCCGGCGGCCGATGCTCGATAACCTCGGCCTGGAGAACACCGCTGTCACGCTGGATGAGAAGGGCTTTGTCCAGGTCAATGAAAAATACGAGACCACCGAGCCGTCGATCCTTGCCATTGGCGACGTGATCGGGCGCGTACAGCTGACACCCGTTGCCTTGGCCGAGGGCATGGCGGTGGCGCGGCGCCTGTTCAAGCCTGAACAGTACCGGCTGGTGGATTACCGGATGATCCCCACGGCGGTGTTCAGCCTGCCGAACATCGGCACGGTCGGCCTGACCGAGGAACAGGCCCGGGAAGAGGGGCATGAGGTGCAGATTTTCGAAAGCCGTTTCCGGCCGATGAAGCTGAGTCTGACCGACTGCCAGGAACGCACGCTGATGAAGCTGGTGGTGGATGCCCGCACCGACAAGGTCCTGGGTTGCCATATGGTCGGCCCGGATGCCGGGGAAATCGTCCAGGGCCTGGCTATCGCCCTCAAGGCCGGCGCCAGCAAGCGCGATTTTGACGAAACCATTGGCGTGCACCCGACTGCCGCCGAAGAGTTCGTCACGATGCGCACTCCCGCGGCCTGAGCTGTTTCATGTAGGAGCCATGTAGGACTTGTCGAGCACAGCGAGGCTGCGATCTTTCCCCGGGAAATTGAGTCCTGAACGAAAGCAAAATCAAAAGATCGCAGGCTTCGCCAGCTCCTACAGAGATTTTTTCTATCTATACCGTTCCCTGATAGCCAAAACCAATTATTCGCATCAGCTTTGCCAATGAGCCAGCATGGGAATGAGTGGGTAAGCTTCTCTCCATCAACTTTTCAACCCTGATGGAGAAACACCGATGCCTATCATCAACAGCCAAGTTAAACCGTTCAAAGCTACCGCATTCAAAAACGGCGCTTTCGTCGAAGTGTCGGACGCCGACCTGAAAGGCAAGTGGTCTGTCGTGTTCTTCTACCCGGCTGACTTCACCTTCGTTTGCCCAACCGAACTGGAAGACCTGGCCGACAACTACGCCGAATTCCAGAAACTGGGCGTCGAGATCTACAGCGTGTCCACCGACACTCACTTTGCCCACGCTGCCTGGCACAACACTTCGCCAGCCATCGGCAAGATCCAGTACACCATGATCGGCGACCCGACCCTGACCATCTCCCGCAACTTCGACGTGCTGATCGAAGAAGCTGGCCTGGCTGACCGCGGTACTTTCGTGATCAACCCTGAAGGTCAGATCAAGATCGTCGAAATCAACGACGGCGGTGTAGGCCGTGACGCTTCCGAGCTGCTGCGCAAGATCAAGGCCGCCCAGTACGTCGCTGCTCACCCTGGCGAAGTCTGCCCAGCCAAGTGGAAAGAAGGCGAGGCCACTCTGGCTCCGTCTCTGGACCTGGTCGGCAAGATCTAACTCCATGAGTCATCCGAGGGCGATCAGCTCTTGATCAAGTAAGCCGCTTCGCCCCCAAAAACGCCCGGGCGAGATTCGCTCGGGCGTTGTTTTTTCTGAAATTCAAAAAATGGAAATCGCCCGTATGTTGGACGCCAATCTTAAAGCTCAGTTGAAGTCATATCTGGAACGGGTCACCCAACCGATCGAGATCGTTGCATCCCTCGACGACGGTGCGAAATCCCAGGAAATGCTGGCGTTGCTCAAAGACATTGCCAGTCTCTCCACCCAGATCATCTTGCTCGACAACGGCACCGATGCGCGCAAGCCATCGTTCTCGTTGAACCGCCCGGGAGCCGATATCAGCCTGCGTTTCGCCGGTATTCCCATGGGCCACGAATTCACTTCGCTGGTGTTGGCCTTGCTGCAAGTCGGCGGCCACCCTTCGAAGGCCAGTGTCGAAGTCATTGAACAGATCCGCGCCCTTGAAGGCGAGTTCAACTTCGAGACCTATTTCTCGCTGTCGTGCCAGAACTGCCCGGACGTGGTCCAGGCGCTGAACCTGATGGCGGTGCTGAACCCGAACATCCGCCACGTCGCTATCGACGGTGCGCTGTTCCAGGCTGAGGTCGATGAGCGTCAGATCATGGCCGTGCCGAGTATCTACCTGAATGGCGAGAACTTCGGTCAGGGCCGCATGGGCCTGGAAGAGATTCTCGCCAAGATCGATACCAGCGGTATCGAGCGCCAGGCCGAAAAAATCAGCGCCAAGGACGCCTTCGATGTGTTGGTGGTTGGCGGTGGCCCGGCCGGTGCTTCGGCTGCGATCTATGCGGCCCGCAAAGGCATCCGCACTGGTGTGGCGGCTGAACGCTTCGGCGGACAGGTACTCGATACCATGGCCATCGAGAACTTTATCTCGGTCCAGGAAACCGAAGGGCCGAAACTGGCCGTAGCCTTGGAAGAGCACGTCAAGCAATACGACGTGGACATCATGAACCTGCAACGTGCCGATGGGCTGGTGCCTGGCACGGACGGCATGTTGCATGAAGTCCGGTTCGCCAGCGGTGCGCGCCTCAAGGCCAAGACCGTGATCCTGGCGACCGGTGCCCGCTGGCGTGAAATGAACGTGCCGGGCGAGCAGCAATACCGCAACAAGGGCGTAGCATACTGCCCACACTGTGACGGTCCGCTGTTCAAGGGCAAGCGCGTGGCGGTGATCGGCGGGGGTAACTCCGGCGTCGAAGCGGCCATCGACCTGGCCGGTATCGTGGCCCATGTCACCTTGCTGGAGTTCGATGTGCAGTTGCGCGCCGATGCGGTGTTGCAGCGCAAACTGCACAGCTTGCCGAATGTGACGGTGATTACCAACGCCCAGACCACCGAGGTGACAGGCGACGGTCAGAAGGTCAACGGGCTGCGCTACAAGGATCGTCCAAGCGGTGAAGTGCTGGACGTGACGCTGGAAGGGATATTTGTGCAGATCGGCCTGTTGCCCAATACCGATTGGCTCAAAGGTACTGTAGAGCTGTCACCGCGTGGCGAGATCATCGTCGACGCCCGGGGTGAAACCTCTATCCCTGGCGTATTCGCCGCCGGCGATGTGACCACCGTGCCGTATAAGCAGATCGTGATCGCCGTAGGCGAGGGCGCCAAGGCTTCGTTGAGCGCCTTCGATCATCTGATCCGGACTTCCGCGCCAGCATAAACAGCCAGGCACTGGAAAAACAAAACCCCATGGGCCTGGCCCATGGGGTTTTTTATTGAGCTTTCATATCCACCGCCGAGCCCTGTGGGAGCAAGCTTTGTTCCCACAGGTAGGTTTCTCGGTGGGTCTTAGAGTGGAGCAGGCTGGATAATCTCGACCCAGTAGCCATCCGGGTCCTTGATGAACGCCAGGCTTTTCATGCGGCCGTCGCTCAGGCGCTTCTGGAAGTCACAACCCAACGCTTCGAAGCGTTCGCAGGCTGCGACTACGTCCGGTACCGAGATGCAGATGTGACCGAACCCGCGTGGATCGGTGTTGCCATTGTGATAAGCGAATGCCGGGTCGCTTTCGGTGCCATGGTTGTGGGTCAGTTCCAGGATGCCGGGGATCGATTTCATCCACTCGGTGCGTGCCGCAGCGTCCGCCGGAATCTGGCGCTTGTCCACCAGCGCGAGGAAATACAGGCTGAATTCGGCCTCAGGGAAGTCACGTTTTTCCACCAGCGAGAAACCCAGGACGCGGGTATAGAAATCCAGGGACTTGGTAATGTCCTTGACCCGCAGCATGGTGTGGTTGAAGACGAATTTGGCCGTGGCGGCATCGGGTTGGGCGGTGACGCCCGGGAAAGTGTCGAGTTCGTGCAGGCTCATGGGCCCTCCGGAAAATAAGTGGGGCAAACGACGTCGCAGGGCTTGGCGCGACGGTTCTGTGGCTTGCGTCAAACATGATACGCAGGGGGCGCAGCATCGCCAAACCGTGTGCGGCTATTGCCTGGTGCCGCGGTGAGCTTCAGACTTCGCGATTCGTCCTTGAGTGCAGCGCAATGATTCGACCGTTCCTTTCGTCGTTCGTCCTGTTTTTTGCCGTTGTTGCGAGTGTTGGCGTCCAGGCCGCCGAACCGCAGGTCACCTGGCCCCAGGGCTGGTTCATCGAGCCGCTGCCTTCCGATGCATCTGCCACGCCGGTGGCACCGGGAACCTCTCGTCAACGGGCGACCAAGAATGACTCGGCAGGCAATGCCGTCATGGTCATGGAGCTGACCGCAACCTCCATCAAGCCCGATCATCAAGTCAACTTGCAAGGCGTGCTCCTGGAAATGCGCAAGTCAATCCAGAAGGATTTTTTTCAGGGTGGTTATCAAAGTGTATGCAATAAGATTCATGCATCCCTATTGGGCGGGGTAACTGCCCTGGAAACTACCTGTACGATCACGCAGAACGGCCGACATGTGTTGTCTCAGACACTGGTCGCAGCACTTAATGAAGGCCGGGCTTATGTACTGTCCTATGCGGGACAAGCGCAGGTGTTTGTTGAGAGCCAGGATGAAATACAGGCGGTACGAAATAGTCTGAAACTATAAGGCTATCAACCTAATACGCCGGGGTTACTCCAGAAGTTCGAGTCCATAAAAAAGCCCTGCAATGTTCAGGGCTTTTATTCAGCCTGAATATCAGGTACGTAGCCAGGAATCGACAGTGCTCGCGCCGTATTGTTCTTTCCAGGCTTTCAGGCCGCGGTGATTGCCGCCCTTGGTTTCGATCAGTTCGCCAGTGTGCGGGTTCTGATAGACCTTGACCACTCGCGCACGGCGGGTTTTAGGCCCCTTGGCCGATGAAGCCCCCGCTTTTGACGGGTTCGGGTCAAGAATTGCGATGATGTCGCGCAGGCCCTTGCCATAGGTCTTCATCAGTCCCTGGAGCTTTTCTTCGAATTCGATTTCTTTCTTGAGCCCGGCATCATTCTTCAGCAATTCCAACTGTTTGAGCTGATCCTGAAGGGCCTTTTCGGCTTTACGAAATTCAACGAGTCTGGACAATTTATCGTTACTCCAATCAAATATTTGGCTGAGACCAACCGCAGACAAAGCTATAAGCCAAGCGCTTTGAAGCGCCTCGGTGATAGATGACTCTCCTGCTATCCAGCACAGGCAGAAAAATTGTAGTAGTTAAACCGGACAGTGTAAATCGTATCTTTTTCGTCATGTAACAAGAGAGTAAGCGTGTTCCTCAAGTTGCATCGCTGTCTGCGCCGGGCCGGTGTGTATACCAAGTATAGATTCAAATGGATGATCGGATTGAAAGTTGTGCTTCGATTGTCGATAGGTGGCATTGCGATATCATTCAGTAGAACCCTGCCTTTCTTCATTCAATAGACGAGGCCAGTTCGATAAACGCCCGGGTGGCGGGCGAGGCTTGGCGACTGTCCAGCACCGCCAGGCCGATCCGGCGCGGAACCGGGGGTGAGAGCGGGCGTACGACGAAGCCTGGATGATCCCCCTCCGGCAGCGAGCCTTCGGAGACTATGGTCACGGCCTCACCCCGGCTGACGGTGCTCAACGTGCTGAGCAGCTGTGAACAGCGATAGCGCACGTTTGGCGTGAGTCGGGCGGCATTGAACAAGCGTGTGACCAACTCTGACGATCCGGCCTCGGTGAGTACGAAGGGGGTGTCGCACAGGTCGCTGAGGCTGAGGTTGGACCGGGCGGCGAGGGGGTGGGTGGTGGGCAGGAGGGCGACCATCTGGTCCTCCATCAGGGGAGACGTATCGAAACGGTCCTCAGGCAGCACCACGAAACCGACATCGATCCGTCGCTCATCCAACCATTGGATGACTTGCCGGTCCGGCCCTTCGTCGATGTGCACCTCAATCCCTGGATGCAAGGCGCGATAGCGCTGCAGGATGGCGGGCAACAGCTTCATCGATGAGGTCGGGCCGAACGAGCCAATGCGCAAAGTGCCACGGCGCATGCCCCGGGCGTCGGCGGCTTCCTGGCGCAGGGTGTTGGCCAGCCCGAGCATGGCGCGGGCGCGCAGGAGCAATTGCTGGCCGATGTCGCTGAGCTCCACCACGGACTGGTGACGCCTGAGCAGTTCGACCCCCAGTTCCTGTTCCAGCGATTTGATGGCATGGGACACCGCAGACTGACTGATGCCCAAGCGCGTCGCCGCAGCGGTGAAACCATGCAGTTCGGCCACCAGGGAGAAGATTTCGAGCTGGGTAAGGGTCATGAGTGATTGCTCATTTTACGATGACTTAATATGAGCTTGATAATGGGGCATCCGATTCGAACCGTATAGGCACCACCTTGTGGCGAGGGGATAAATCCCCGCTGGAGTGCGCAGCGGTCCCTTTGAATGATCTGCTGTATCGCAAGATTTCTGGGGCCGCGACGCTGCCCAGCGGGGATAAATCCCCTCGCCACAAGGTGGTGTACCTCGTTTCATTTGTCTGTGGTGAACATGAAAACCCTCGAACACACCTTTTCGACCCCGTCGGACCTGTCGGTCTACCTGAAGCTGTCCATGGTCACCATGATCTGGGGCGGTACCTTTGTGGCCGGCAGGATTCTGTCCGATGCCCTGGCGCCCCTGCTGGCCGCCAGCCTGCGCTTCTTGCTGGCCAGTGTGGCGCTGCTGCTGTTCCTCGGCCTGGCAAGGATCCCGCTGGCGAGGCCGACCGTGAAGCAGGGCATGCAGTTGGCGGTGCTGGGTTTTTTCGGGATCCTTTTCTACAACCTGTGTTTCTTCTATGGCCTGCACTACATCAACGCGTCGCGGGCTTCGCTGATCGTGGCCTTGAACCCGGCGGTGATCGGCCTGGCCTCCTGGTGGTTGTTCAAGGAGCGGTTGAGCCGGTCGAAGGTCGGCGGGATTGTGTTATGCATCGGCGGCGCAGGGCTGGTCATTGTCAGTCGCGATCCTTCCTTGCTGCAGGCGTCCGCGCAGGGCTGGATCGGCGACCTGCTGATTTTCGGCTGCGTGCTGGGATGGGGCGTCTATTCGTTGTTTTCGCGCAGCCTGAATGAAAGTCTCGGCCCGTTGCAGACCGTCACCTGGTCGATTCTGCTGGGCACGCTGATGCTGTGGCTGACCTGTGCGGTCGGCGGTGAGGTTCGCTTCGAAGCCCTGCGTGGGTTGGACGGCAGGCAATGGCTGAGCTTGCTTTATCTTGGCGTGCTGGGTTCGGCGCTGGCCTACATCGCCTGGTACGACGGTATTCGCCGGATCGGCGCAACCCGTTCCGGTGTATTCATTGCGCTCAACCCGCTGACGGCGGTACTGCTGGGGGCGCTGCTATTGGACGAACGGCTCACGGCCCTGATGTGCGTGGGCGGCGGGTTGATCCTGGCGGGCATTTTACTGTGTAACAGACCCCTTGCGCGGCCGGCGAAAAAGACGATTTGATAGAGGAGGCGGACAAATCAGGTTACGCTGTGTAGAATCGATTTACGCATACAAGAATAATGACTTCTGGCAGCAGAAGCCTCGCCCGCAAAAGCCTTGGGTCGACAATGAAGATACTTGGGTTACAACTGATCTATGGCGATTTCCTCGCCCGCAGCGTTCGCGGTATCTCCTGCGCGCCACCGTATGCCCTCAGCATGGCCAGCAACTGACGTTCCGTTAATTGACAAGCATGATGAGGCGCCGACATGGCAGATCTATACGAAAACCCGATGGGCCTGATGGGCTTTGAATTTATCGAATTCGCATCCCCTACACCCAATACCCTGGAGCCGATCTTCGAGATCATGGGCTTCACCAAAGTCGCCACGCACCGTTCCAAGGACGTGCACCTGTATCGCCAGGGCGCGATCAACCTGGTCCTCAATAACGAACCCCACAGCGTGGCCTCGTACTTTGCGGCCGAGCACGGTCCTTCTGTCTGTGGCATGGCGTTCCGGGTCAAGGATTCTCAGTTGGCCTACAGGCGTGCCCTGGAACTCGGTGCCCAGCCGATCCACATCGAAACCGGACCGATGGAACTGAACCTGCCGGCGATCAAGGGCATTGGTGGCGCGCCGCTGTACCTGATCGACCGTTTTGGCGAAGGCAGCTCGATCTATGACATCGACTTCGTGTTCCTCGAAGGCGTCGACCGCCATCCGGTGGGCGCGGGCCTGAAGATCATCGATCACCTGACCCATAACGTGTATCGCGGCCGCATGGCCTACTGGGCCGGTTTCTACGAGAAGCTGTTCAATTTCCGCGAGATCCGCTACTTCGACATCAAGGGCGAATACACCGGCCTGACATCCAAGGCCATGACCGCCCCGGACGGCATGATCCGTATCCCTTTGAACGAAGAATCATCCAAAGGCGCCGGACAGATCGAAGAATTCCTGATGCAATTCAACGGCGAAGGCATCCAGCATGTGGCGTTCCTCACCGACGACCTGGTCAAGACCTGGGACGCGCTGAAAAAGATCGGCATGCGCTTCATGACCGCGCCGCCGGACACCTACTACGAAATGCTCGAAGGCCGTTTGCCGAACCACGGCGAGCCGGTGGACGAACTGCAATCGCGGGGCATTCTGCTGGACGGCTCTTCCAACCCGGACGACAAGCGCCTGCTGCTGCAGATATTCTCGGAAACCCTGATGGGACCGGTGTTCTTCGAATTCATCCAGCGCAAGGGCGACGATGGCTTCGGCGAAGGCAACTTCAAGGCGCTGTTCGAGTCCATCGAGCGTGACCAGGTGCGGCGTGGGGTGTTGGCGACCGAGTAATACCTGAAGCCCTGTAACCCTGTTGGAGCGAGCCTGCTCGCGATGGCGGTGTGTCAGTCATCCATGCGTTGACTGACCGGCCACCATCGCGAGCAGGCTCGCTCCCACATGGGTTTGGGGTAAGCCTCAGGTCCGGCGCCGTTGCCGCGTCAGATGCTTGAAACCTTCGAACACCAACACCGCCACCGCCAGCCAGATGGGAATATAGGTCAGCCACTCGTTGGCCTTGATGCTTTCTCCCAACAGCAGCGCAACGCACAACAGCAAGACCGGTTCGACGTAGCTCAACAATCCGAACAGGCTGAATGGCAACAACCGGCTGGCGACGATGTAGGTTACCAGCGCTGAGGTGCTGATCACGCCGAGCACGGGGATCAGCAGCGATAACCACGGATGTTGATCGAAAACGGCGAAACCCTGTTCACCGCTTTGCACGAACCACAAGGCCACCGGCACGATCAGGGCCATGTCCAGCCAGAGACCGCCCAGGTGGTCGGTTCGAAGGCGTTTGCGCAGGATGAAATAAATTGGGTAGCCCACCACCACCAGCAGGGTCGCCCAGGAAAAACCGCCGGCCTGGACCAGTTCGTTCAGCACGCCGAGGGAGGCGAGGAAGACGGCGATTTTCTGGAAGTAGGACAAGCGTTCGCCAAAGAACAAGCGCCCGGTCAGGACCATCGACAGCGGCAACAGGAAATACCCCAGCGACACATCCAGGCTGTAGCCGTTGAGCGGCGCCCACATGAACAGCCATAGTTGCAATCCCATCAACGCAGAAGAAACCATCGCTCCAAGCAACAGGCGTGGCGCGGCGATCAGACGCCGGACCAGCTCTGTGACCCGTGTCCATTCCTTTGCCATCAGCATGAACACTGTCATACAAGGCATTGTCAGCAGCATGCGCCAGCCAAAGATTTCCAGGCCGCTCAGTGGAGAGAGCAGCGAGGTGTAGTAGTACATGACGGCGAACAGCGCGGAGGCCGAAACCGATAGGACGATGCCTTTGGACACGATAATTCTCTGGGAAATGAAACAGCACCTGAACAATGAGCACAACGCTGTGGGAGCAAGGCTTGCCCGCGATGAAGTCAACGCGATTCACCTGGAACCGAGGCGCCTTCGTCGCGGGCAAGCCTTGCTCCCACAGCCCGGCACACCACAATGAGGTTCGCTGTACGCAGTGGTTTTATGACGTCCGCGGCACGCGCCCCGGCACGAAATGCCCCACGTCGTTGAACCCCGGTGTCGACGCATGCCCCGGCGTCACCAGCGAATCGATGAAGGCTTCGTCCTCGGCGGTGATCGTCACGGCTTGCGCCTTGGTGTAGCCATCCCACTGTTCCTCGGTGCGCGGCCCGACGATGGCTGAGGTGACGGCGCGGTTGTTCAGCACCCAGGCGATGGCGAACTCGACGATACCCACGCCCCGTTCCCGGGTGTACTGCTGGATCTGCTGGGCAATGCGCAGGGACTCGACCCGCCATTCGGTTTCCAGGATGCGTTTGTCCTGGCGGCCGGCGCGGCTGTTGGCGTCCGGCGCTACGTCCGGCGCATATTTGCCGCTGAGCACGCCCCGGGCGAGAGGGCTGAAGGGCACCACGCCAAGGCCATAGTTCTGCGCGGCGGTGATCTGCTCGGTTTCTGCCTGGCGGTTGACGATGTTGTACAGCGGCTGGCTGATCACCGGACGGTCGATGCCCAGGCTGTCGGCGATGCGGATCACTTCGGCGATGCGCCAGCCACGGTAGTTCGACAGGCCCCAATAGCGGATTTTGCCTTGGCGGATCAGGTCGCCGATGGCCGACACGGTGACGTGCAGCGGTGTGTTGTGGTCTTCGCGGTGCAGGTAGTAGATGTCCAGGTAATCGGTGCCCAGACGGGTGAGGCTGGCCTCGATGCCATTGAACAGGTGCTTGCGGCTCAGGCCGCTGCGGTTGGGCACGCCGTCCGCCGGGCCGAAGCCGACCTTGGTGGCGAGCACCCACTCCTGGCGTCGATTGGCAATCGCCTCGCCGACGATTTCTTCGGAGCGTCCGTTGGTGTAGACGTCCGCCGTGTCGATGAAGTTGATGCCCTGGTCCCAGGCCTTGTCGATGATCCGCAGCGAATCCTCGGTGCTGGTCTGTTCGCCGAACATCATGGTGCCCAGGGTCAATGTCGAGACTTGTAACCCGGAGTGGCCCAGTGTGCGGTAGCTCATGACAAGTTCCTTTTTATCGATGGGAAAGGCTCAATCAAACCCCAGAACGGCTGTATGGATCAAACACATTTATCAAACACCCGTGAACCCCCGTGGGAGCGAGCAGGGCTCAGGGTGTCAGGCTTTCAATGTGGGGAGAACGCGCAACGCCGGCACACTGGTGCGGACAATCACCGCCACCAGCAGGTATAACGCCGTATCGGAACCGGAGACCCAAATGAAAATAATCATCGCCCCCGACTCGTTCAAGGACAGCCTCAGCGCCCAGGGCGTAGCCGATGCCATCGCCGCCGGACTCGGCGAGGTCTGGCCGGATGCGCAGCTGATCAAATGCCCGATGGCCGATGGCGGCGAGGGGACGGTGGAGTCGGTGCTGGCCGCGTGCAACGGCGAATGGCGCCATACCCGCGTCCTGGGGCCCCTGGGTGCTGCGGTCGAAGCGCGTTGGGGCTGGTTGCCCGACAGCCGCACGGCGATTATCGAAATGGCCGAGGCCAGTGGCTTGCAACTGGTGCCGCCAGGACAACGCGATGCCTGTTCCAGCAGCACCTATGGCACCGGAGAGTTGATTCGCGCGGCCCTGGATGAAGGAGCAGGGCGGGTGATTCTGGCGATCGGCGGCAGCGCCACCAACGATGCCGGCGCGGGGGCCATGCAAGCGCTGGGCGTGGCGTTGCTGGATGAGCAGGGGCAACCTCTGCCTCCCGGCGGGCTGGCCCTGGCAAAGCTGTCGCGCATCGACCTGGGTGGCCTGGACCCGCGCCTGGTCGGGGTGAGTGTCGAGATTGCCGCCGATGTCGACAATCCCCTGTGCGGGCCCCATGGCGCTTCAGTGATTTTCGGTCCTCAGAAGGGCGCATCCGCACAGCAGGTGCAGCAACTTGATCAGGCCCTGGCGCACTTCGCCGGACACTGCGCCCAAGCGTTGCGCCGCGATGTACGCGACGAACCGGGCAGTGGCGCCGCCGGTGGCCTGGGGTTCGCGGCCAAGGCATTTCTGGGGGCGCAGTTTCGCACCGGCGTGGACGTTGTCGCCCAACTGACGGGCCTGGCCGATGCGATCGAGGGCGCTGACCTGGTGATTACCGGAGAAGGCCGCTTCGACGCCCAGACCCTGCGCGGCAAGACGCCCTTTGGCGTGGCCCGCGTTGCGCGCCGTCACGGCGTACCCGTGGTGGTCATAGCCGGCACCCTGGGGGAGGGTTATCAGGCGCTGTATCAACATGGCATTGATGCAGCCTTCGCACTGGTCAGCGGGCCGATGACGCTGCAGCAGGCCTGTGCCGACGCACCACGCCTGCTGCGCGAACGAGCCCGGGACATTGCCCGGCTCTGGCAGGTCGCAGCCCGGTGACTCGACTGTGACCAGGGAGCCCTCGCCCTCGCCATCCCGAGATCTGTGACCCTTGAAAAATATCTGAAGGACCAGGAGATGCTCTTGAGCTATCCCGCCAGGACCAGCTTGAGGTGGACCGCAACCTGGCGACGCGCCCCACGAACTGTCGCGCCTTACGGTGGGCTTGAATGCGATGGTGGCGCGGTTCGTGATTTGAGATAGGGTTGAGGCTGGACATTGCATCAATCAGGAGCAGTACATGCGCTATTCAGCCTTGACCCAACGCATCACCGGCGAGGGTGCCGCCGCGTGGCAGATCCACGACCGGGCGCTGGCCATGCGTGAGCAGGGCAGGGACGTGTTGTTGCTATCAGTGGGCGATCCGGATTTCGACACGCCGCGGGCCATCGTCGACGCCGCCGTGGACAGCCTGCGGGCCGGGGACACTCACTATTGCGACGTGCGCGGCCTCCACGGTCTGCGCGCTAGCATCGCGGGTCGTCATCGTCGGCGTAGCGGCCAGTCGGTCGGGGCTGAGCACGTCACGGTGCTGCCGGGCGCGCAATGCGCGGTGTATGCGGTCGCGCAATGCCTGCTCGACCCCGGCGACGAAGTTATCCTGGCCGAGCCGATGTACGTCACCTACGAAGCGGTGTTCGGCGCCTGCGGTGCGAAAGTGATACCGGTGGCGGTATGTCCGGAGAATGCGTTCCGGGTCGAACCGGCCGATGTGGCCCGCCTGATCACCCCTCGGACTCGGGCGCTGCTGCTCAACAGCCCCAACAATCCCTCCGGGGCCAGCCTGCGCTTGCCCACCTGGCAGGCGCTGGCGCAACTGTGCATCGAGCATGACCTGTGGCTGATCAGTGACGAGGTCTACAGCGACCTGTTGTACGAAGGTGAGCACGTCAGCCCGGCCAGCCTGCCGGGCATGGCCGAACGCACCGCAACCATCAACAGCCTGTCCAAATCCCACGCCATGACCGGTTGGCGCATCGGCTGGGTCATCGGCCCCGAACCCCTGGCCTCACACTTGGCGAATATTTCGTTGTGCATGCTGTTCGGCCTGCCGGAATTCGTGCAGCGGGCGGCCCTGGTTGCGCTGGAAACGGATCTACCTGAAGTGGCTCACATGCACGCAGAGTACCGCCTGCGCCGGGACTTGGTGTGTGCTGCATTAGAGGGTTGCCCCGGCCTGAAGCCCGTATGGCCCGATGGCGGCATGTTCGTGATGGTTGATGTGCGCCAGACCGGCCTTAGTGCCCAGGCGTTTGCCGAGCGACTGTTGGACGGGTATGGCGTGTCGGTGCTGGCGGGGGAGGCGTTCGGGCCGAGTGCGGCGGGGCATATTCGGATTGGGTTGGTGGTTGACCGGGTGCAGTTGGCGGAAGCGTGTCGGCGGATTGCCTTGCACGCGGCGAATGTTACCGGCATGGCGGGTCTGAGCAATTGCGTTGATTTTCCGTCCGCCCGTAAGGAATCGACATCAGGGGATATTCCGACCAGCGGTATTTTACCCTGTCAGATATGACAGTTGGCAGCTCTGGATGCCCGGCGCTTAATGGATTTCAACGACCGGGCCAGATGAAGCGCGCTTCAGGCGCACTTCTTCGGAGAGCATATATCCATGCCACAGTTCAACGAGCAGACTAAGGCTGCACCATTGCTGATAGATGGGATAGCCAACACGGAACCTGCCCGGGTACCACGGGACGTGCTGTTTAACGGAACAACGGGAAGAGTACCGCGCCCGCTGGGTTTTCCCACGCAACCTGGCGAAGACATAAAGTTGACGGTTTATTGGGAGCAACCTAATAAAACGGAGATTTTTCAGAGAGCCTATACGTCTGCAGATAGTCAGCCAGAGTTTCCATTTCCGATAACACCTCAACAGATGAGTGTTGATGGTCAGGCAATTATTTATTATGAATGGCTGGCCGATAATCCGGACAACTCACCAAGACGTACCCTGATCATTGATCACACACTGGTGCCAACCCTTGAAGAACCAGATTTTCCAGATAGAAATCTATATGGATACCTGAACTGCTCGTCGTCGCCCCCCATTTGGGAAAAAATCAGGGTGCAGATTGGGCCCGAGTCGGTATTCGAAGAGCTCGATGAATGCGTCCTTGAATGGCAGGGCTTTGGGACACTGAATGGCGCGCCTCCGGCGTTGACACCGCTCTATGAGTTTCGAAAAATTCTGACCCGGGATGAGGCGCTCAATGGGTTCATTATGGAAATTCCTTTCGATCCCTATGTAAAACCCATGATGAATAACGATTCGGGCCGGGCTCAATACACAATTATTCGAAACAATGTACCTATTGCTAAATCCAAGGCAGAAGTTGTCAAGATTGATCGGATAATTCCCGGGCAGGACGAACCATGCGGAGGATTTGCCTGATAAGCGTAAATGTCGAATGTTGTTGTCAGTCTCTTATAACTTTCCGAAAGCGCTAATGCTAGTGTTGACGTTGTTTGCTCGGGTGGACTGACCCCATTTTATTTGTCATGGAGAAAGCCTGATGACTGTTCAAAGCAAACTCATTGATCTTAATGGTGAACAACTGACGCGCCAGGAAGTTGCCAAGCGCTCCCGGTTGGCGGCGCGTGCCCTCAGTAATCCCTTGACTGCTCCGCCGCAGGAAGGTGCCAGCATTGATGATCAACTTGTCGATAACCTGATTCCCAAGAGCGTATTGGATTCGTCGCAAATGATTGTTCGCTTCGATAACAGCAAAATTCCTGTGCCTCACGATGGTGATGAATGGGAGCTGTATCAGCGTAAAGGAGGAGACACGGGGGCGGGAACTGAAATTGCTCAGGATGTGTTTGGTCAAGCGGTAGGGCGTCCGGCAGAGACAGAAATTCCTGTGGACACCAGCGTACTGCTGGATGATGATCCGAATGAGCCATCAACCATCTATGAATATCAATTTGTCGTCTATAAAGGGGAGGACGGGAACGGCTCTGCCACATTGTGGCTTCCTGCTGCAATCGACCGGTATGCGCCTGAGCAAGACAAGCAGACGGGTAATTTTTATAAGCCGGACTTCGCCAGGTTTACGAATCTATCGCCCGGCTCAACCATTGATGAAGCGTGGCTGGCTAATAATGCTTCACTGAATCTCACAGTTAATATTGCTTATATGTTTTACCGGCCGGATGACACGATTGAGATTTATGCGGATACTAGCTATGGTGTGCCCGGAACACCCATATACTCGGGTTCGCTTGCGTCAAATAGTATCTCTATTCCAAAGGATAATCTTCCGGTATTGGATGGGGCATATTATCTTTGGTATAAGTTGATCGATATAGTGGGAAATGAAAGCGAGTTGTCTGATGCCGCCCGCTTCAATGTTGTTCGTCTACCGCCTCCTTCGCTCATCGATTGTTATATTCCTCAGGGAATGAGTCCAGATGCCATTGATCTGGAAGACCGGGAATCCGGGGTTTTTCTGGTTGTTCCTCGTGCAATCAACGGCCAGGATGACGACAGGATTCGTCCTGTTATCAGCAATGGAGTAATTCCCCCGATTAACCTGGGAAACCAGCCGTTGGGGACGAGCTCCCAGCTTGAATTTCCTATTACCTCCTCCAGGCTGATGGATCTTTGGGGGAGCTCCACGGTAGAGGTACCTGTCACGGTTCGATATGAGCTTGTAAGGGGGACAAGTACTCCCATTGGTTCCACCACGATACCTTCCAGTATCGACTTTAGTTATCGCGGCCCAGACAATCCCGATTTTCCCGATCGAACGAATCCGGCGATGGTGAAGGTCAAAGTCGTAGGGGCGTCTGGTGTCGATGATCATCTCAGTTCCACAGACCGTGATGCTACGGCGACCATCAGTACCACCTTGGTTGCGTCCGGTAGTACATGGACAGCAGTGGGGGACGAGATTGTCCGGCTATGGTTCAACGGCACGGAAGTACATAGCGAGCAACTGACTGCCGGGGCGCCTCCAGCGACGTTGACTTTCGATATGGATCCCAACGTCGTGGATTACGGGCTGGGTATAGTCATTGCCTATTGGACGATCGAAGAGCTCGGTGGCCGTAACGTCATGAAATCGGAAGATACCGAGGTTCAGGTGGATCCGGTTCTGATTACAATGCCGGCACCTCAAGTGGATCTGTACGGTTCCCTGATTTCATGCAGATCATTGACACGAGGCACATGGGAGTTGCCGGTCACTGTTCCGATCGATGTTAGCTATATGCCGGCCGGTACGGTGGTGACTCTGAAGTCTCAGGGGTACGAAGATGGTACGGGCACGGGAATGGTTGGGGGGACGGACTTCACCGATACGCACAGGGTCACCGATGCAGAAGTGACTGCGGGGGTGTTTGAGCACGATATCCAGCCCTATATGACCAAAATAAGGCCAATCCAACCGGCCCACGGTACTGGCGCTCCTAGAGGCTGGATAAAGATCTGGTACACAGTGCCCGGGGTGCCGGATCCGTCGGAAGAACTGTTCAAGGAAGTCTCGCTACTTAATAGCAGTTATAACTATTGCGAGGAGAATCCCACGCTTTAATCTTTGTTGTTCGGTATGGGGAGGGTTTTATCTCTCCCTATACCGAAATTGATCCAATGAGGAAAAGTCCTCCCAGCCCATCGGATTACTCCTACATACCACTGTTGCATAGATCTGTAGTTTACCGGCCGTTTCGGGTGCGGGGCTTTCGTTCGTTCATGAGCTTCGTTATGCCATCGGCTGGACAAATGAGAGGTAATACTACATGTGGTCAATTAAAGATGATGGGGCGCGACCCAGGCCGTTACTCTGGCTCAGCGGTTCATCGCTGTGTTTTTCGTTGCTGCTGCCTGAGTTCGCATTCGGAGGAACGCTGATTGGTGGCAGTCAGACCGTTAACAACGGCGATGCCGTGGAGCAATGGCAGCTCTCCCAAGATGCCACATTAAATGTCAATGGAGCGGAAACGCTTAATATCCGGACTTCGGAATCCACGTTGAATGCCACCGGGGCCACCACCCAAGCCATTTCCGCCCGCAACGGTTCGACGATTAACCTAGTCAACACGACCGTCAGCGGCGGGAGCGCCCGTGCCGGATTGGAACTCTTGAACAGCACTGCCACGATCAGCGGCAGTAACATCAGCAGCGACCAATTCGGCTTATTGGCGGTGCGTGAAGTACAGGTAGGCAGTCCTGCCGGCTCGACGGTAACCGCCACCGACAGCAGCTTTACAGGTGTGAGGGGCGGGGCACAGGCTTCGGCCTTCAGTACCCTATCGTTTTCAAATTCGGTGATCGAGGGGACTGGTGCTACCAGTTTTGGTCTTTCGCTGCTTAGCGGGTCGGCTGCTGCAAGCAACGGCACGCGCATTATCGGCGGCCAGAATGGTGTGACGATGAGGCTTGAAAGCGGCGTCCTGGAGGCCAGTCAACTGACGCTCGACCAATCCAGCGTCGAGGGCAAGAACGGCTCCGCCATTGTTGTGGATTACGCGGGCGTCTCCGCGCCGGCTTCCCGGATCGATATCCTTAATGGTTCGACACTGACCGGTAGCAATGGGACGATTCTTGAGGTGAAGGGAGCAGGCAATGCGGCGATGAACGTCGGGCTCAGCGACCTGACGGGTAATGTCCAGGTTGCCGCCGACGGCACTGCCGCTCTGACCTTCACCCAAGCGTCGTTGACCGGCGACGTACGGGCCGAGGCGGGCGGCACCGCAACAGTGGCCTTGCAGCAAGGTTCGCGCATGACCGGCGTCATGGATAACGTCGCCACAGCGAGTATCGATGAACAATCGAGCTGGAACATGACCGGCAACAGCCAGGTCGGTGATTTGAGCCTCAACGGCGGTACGGTGCGGTTTGGTGCCGATGACGCGTTCTATCAATTGAACCTGGGTACATTGTCCGGCAATGGCCTGTTTGAAATAGGCACTGATTTTTCGACGAACCAGACCGACTTCCTCAACGTCACGGGCACCGCTACGGGCAATCATCAGCTCATGATCGCCAGTAGCGGCATTGACCCCGCCAGTGGTCAACCCATCCAGGTGGTCCATACCGGAGGGGGGGATGCGTCATTCTCCCTGGCCAATGCCGGTGGCGAGGTCGACCTGGGGGCATACTCCTATGGTTTGAAGCAGAGCGACACCGGCAATGATTGGTTCCTGGATCCTACGGCCCGCACAGTCAGCCCTTCCACTCGCGCAGTCATGGCGTTATTCAATACCGCGCAGACGGTGTGGTATGGCGAGCTCATGTCGTTGCGCAGCCGAGTGGGAGAACTGCGCTTCAATTCGCAGAAATCCGGTGCCTGGATGAGGGTGTATGGCAACAAATACAACGTGTCTGACGGTTACGGCGCGGGCTACCGCCAGGCCCAGCAAGGCTTCACGCTCGGTGCCGACGCGCCTTTGCCAGTGGGCGACGGGCAGTGGTTGCTGGGGGTAATGGCGGGTCACAGCACTTCTGACCTGGATTTGCACGGTGGCACCTCCGGCACGATCAAGAGTTACTACGTCGGTACTTACCTGACCTGGATGGACGACGTCAGTGGTTACTACGTCGACAGCGTGCTCAAACTCAACCGCTTCCAGAATGACGCCAAGGTCGGCATGAGCGATGGCAAACGTTCCAAGGGTGATTACGACAATAGTGGTCTCGGCGGTTCGGTTGAAGTCGGTCGCAACATCAAGCTGAACGACGGTTACTTCATCGAGCCGTTTACCCAGTGGTCCGCCGTGGCTATCCAGGGTAAAGATTACCATCTGGACAATGGCCTTCGGGCCGAGGGTGATCGTACCTATTCGTTGCTCGGCAAGGTCGGTGTGACGGTGGGGCGCGATATGCAACTGGACAATGGGGCGACGGTACAACCTTATGTGCGTGCGGCATTGGCCCACGAGTTCGCCAAGAATAACGAAGTGAAGGTCAACAACAACGTATTCAATAATGATCTTTCAGGGTCACGTGCCGAGTTGGGCGCAGGTATTGCCGTTAATCTCTCAGAGCGCTGGCAGGCACATGCGGAAGTTGAGTACATGAATGGCAAGGGTATTGAAATGCCAATGGGTGGCACAATCGGCGTGCAATTCAAGTGGTGAAACGCGCAAGGCGGCTGCCTGGCTAGCGTTTGATGCGAATGCATGAATTAGCCAGGACAACTGGAAAAAAGCCCTGGCTGAAAAGTCAGGGCTTTTTATTAATTCATCTCTACCAACTGAGCACCGTGTCAAATTGGCCGGTACACAGGTAGCTACCACCTCCGTCAGCTTTATCAATCTGCGCTTCGAATGATCCAGTGAAGCCCATATCCGGGCCGACCTTGTAGGTAATGGTACCTGACCGTGCCCTCTGTAATGTCGGAACATCAGGATCCTCATAGTTGTTGTAGATCAAGTCGACATGCTCGTCATTGGCCGTGATAACGGCGGCAGTTGCTTCCTTGAATTCTTTGGAGAAAACGATGGTAAAAGTCCTTGGCCGGTCGTTCTTCCATTCAGTCGCCACCACGATCCACACTTCACCCCGTTTAGGGGTGGTAGAACTTTTTAATGTGGTCATGACGGCGCTGAAATTTGACGCATCCTCAAGATTGGCGGTGAAATTTACTTCGGATCCGAGGGCGTCTTGAGCGGGTTTGGTGGTAGCGCTGCTCATGAGTATAAGCTCCGTAATATTCGACGGGAGATCCAGCGAGCATCCTGTGATGTCCTCTGCATTGGAGTGTCTATCTAAGCCCCATCTTTTTCCTCTGTATACTGTCAGACATGACAACTATACAGCGCAGTCTTTTTGTGGTTGCTATCCATAACCGTCATGTAAATCCTGACGGATGGTCATAGATCTCTCCGGTGCTTGCGCACCAACCTCATCACCCCCACGAAAAACACCGGCACAAACACCACCGCCAATGTCGCGCTGATCATCCCGCCAATCACGCCGGTCCCGATGGCCTGCTGGCTCGCCGAACTGGCCCCCGTGGCGATTGCCAGGGGCACCACGCCGAGAATGAACGCCAGGGAGGTCATGATGATCGGCCGCAGGCGCAAGCGTGCGGCCTGGAGGGTGGCGTCGATCAGGTCATGGCCTTCGTCGTACAGGCTTTTGGCGAACTCGATGATCAGGATCGCATTCTTCGCTGACAGGCCGATGATGGTCACCAGGCCGACCTTGAAGAACACGTCGTTGGGCATGCCGCGCAACGACACCGCCAGCACCGCGCCGAGTACCCCCAGCGGTACCACCAGCAGCACCGCGGTGGGAATCGACCAGCTCTCGTACAGCGCCGCCAGGCACAGGAACACCACCAGCAGCGACAGACCCAGCAAGATTGGCGCCTGGCTGCCGGACAGGCGTTCCTGCAACGACAGACCGGTCCATTCCTGGCCCAGGCCTGCCGGGCCTTGGCCCACCAATCGTTCGATTTCCGCCATGGCCTGGCCGGTGCTGTAGCCCGGTGCCGGTTCGCCGGAAATACTAATGGCCGGGTAGCCGTTGTAGCGGGTCAGTTGCGTCGGGCCCTGGGTCCACTTGGCCTGGACGAAGGCCGACAACGGCACCATTTTCCCGGCATCGTTGCGCACATGGATCTTCAGCAGATCGGCCACCTGGCTGCGCTGGTCGCCTTCGGCCTGGACCACCACCCGCTGCATGCGCCCCTGGTTGGGGAAGTCATTGATGTAGCTCGAACCCACAGCGGTCGCCAGCACGTTGCCGACATCGGCGAAAGACACTCCCAGGGCATTGGCCTGCTTGCGGTCGACTTCCAGTTGCACTTGTGGCGCTTCGGCCAGGGCGCTTTCGCGCACGTTGATCAGCACCGGGCTTTTTTCAGCGGCGGCGAGCAATGCGTCGCGGGCCTGCATCAGCGTGGCATGGCCGAGGCCGCCGCGATCCTGCAGGCGGAACTCGAAGCCGCTGGACGTGCCCAGGCCATCCACCGGTGGTGGCAGCACGGCGAAGGCCATGGCGTCCTTGATCCCGCCGAAGGCCTGATTGGCACGCTCGGCTATGGCACTGGCCGAGTCGTCGCTGCCACGTTCCGACCAGTCCTTGAGGGTGGTGAACGCCAACGCCGCGTTCTGCCCGCTACCGGAGAAACTGAAGCCCAGGATCACCGTGCTGTCACCCACACCCGGCTCGCCGGCGTTATGGGCCTCGATCTGCTCAACCACTTGCACCGTGCGGTTCTTGCTCGCGCCGGGCGGTAGCTGGATGTCGGTGATGGTGTAGCCCTGGTCTTCCACCGGCAGGAACGAGGAGGGCAGGCGACTGAACAGCAGGCCCATGCCCACCAGCAGCACGCAGTAGATCAGCAGGTAGCGACCGGTGCGCTTGAGGGCATAGGCGACCCAGCCTTGATAGCGCTCACCCAATTGATCGAAGCGGTGGTTGAACCAGCCGAAGAAACCACCCTTGGCGTGATGCTCGCCCTGGCCGATGGGCTTGAGCAAGGTGGCGCACAGTGCGGGTGTCAGGCTCAGGGCCAGGAACGCCGAGAACAGGATCGATGTGGCCATGGACAGCGAGAACTGTCGATAGATGACCCCCACCGAGCCCGGCATGAACGCCATCGGAATGAACACCGCCACCAGCACCAGGGTGATGCCGATGATGGCCCCGGTGATCTGGCGCATCGCCTTGCGCGTCGCGTCTTCGGGCGACAGCCCTTCGCTGGCCATGATCCGTTCGACGTTCTCCACCACGACGATGGCGTCGTCCACCAGGATGCCGATGGCCAGCACCATGCCGAACATGGTCAGCACGTTGATGGAGAAGCCCAGGGCGAGCATGGTGGCGAACGTGCCCATCAGCGCCACCGGCACCACCAGGGTCGGGATCAGGGTGTAGCGGATGTTCTGCAGGAACAGGAACATCACGGCGAACACCAGCAGCATGGCCTCGCCCAGGGTGTAGATCACTTTGGTGATGGAGACCTTGACGAATGGCGAGGTGTCGTAGGGGATCTTGTATTCCACGCCGGCCGGGAAGTAGCGCGCCAGTTCGTCCATTTTCGCCCGTACCAGGGTCGCCGTGCTCAAGGCATTGGCCCCCGGCGACAACTGCACGCCGACGGCCGTGGAGGGCTTGCCGTTGAGGCGGGTGGAAAACTGATACTCCTGGCTGCCGACCTCCACCCGCGCCACATCGCCGATGCGCACGGTGGAACCGTCGGGGTTGGCCTTGAGCACGATGTCGGCGAATTCTTCCGGCGTCGACAGCTGGCCCTTGACCAGGATGGTCGCGGTGATTTCCTGGGTGCCGCGGCTCGGCAAGTCGCCAATGCTGCCCGCTGAAACCTGGGCATTCTGCGCCAGGACGGCGGCGTTGACGTCGGCCGGAGTCAGGTTGAAGCCGAGCAGTTTCTGTGGGTCGATCCAGATCCGCATCGCCCGTTCGGCGCCGTACAACTGCGCCTTGCCGACGCCGTCCAGGCGCTTGATCTCGTTCATCACGTTGCGCGCCAGGTAGTCGCTGAGGGCGACGTCGTCGAGCTTGCCGTCATTGGAGGTGAGGGTGATCAGCAGCAGGAAACCGGCCGAGACCTTGTCCACTTGCAAGCCTTGCTGGGTGACCGCCTGGGGCAGGCGCGACTCCACCGCCTTGAGGCGGTTCTGCACGTCGACCTGGGCCAGTTCCGGGTTGGTGCCGGGCTTGAACGTCGCGGTGATGGTGGCGCTGCCCAGGCTGCTCTGGGAACCGAAGTACAGCAGGTTGTCGGCGCCATTGAGCTCTTCCTCGATCAGGCTGACGACACTCTGGTCCACGGTTTGCGCCGAGGCACCGGGGTACACCGCGTAGATCTCGATTTGTGGTGGCGCGACGTCCGGGTACTGGGCCACCGGCAATTGCGGGATCGCCAGCACACCGGCCAGCAGGATGAACAACGCGACCACCCAGGCAAACACCGGACGGTCGATAAAAAACTGCGGCATGGGAAACGTCCTGCTTACTGACCAGGTGCCTGGGCGAGTGGAAGAGGGGAGTTGTCGACCTGGACTTTTTCACCGGGACGGGCATGTTGCAGGCCTTCGACGACGATACGGTCGCCCGGCTTCAGGCCATGGGTGACGATCCAGCGGTCGTTCTGCACCCCACCCAGTTCCACCGGTTGCACGCTGACTTGCTGCTCGGCATCGACCAGCAACACCTGGGCTGTGCCTGCGCTGTCACGCTGGATGGCCCGTTGCGGCACGCTGATGCCCTGACGGTCGAAGGCCTGCTCCAGGCGCACGCGCACGAAGCTGCCGGGCAACAGGTCGAGGTCGGGGTTGGGAAACTCACTGCGCAGGGTGATCTGGCCGGTCCCCGGGTCGACGCTGATGTCGGTGAACAACAACTTGCCCGGTAGCGGATAGAGGCTGCCGTCGTCCTGGATCAGCGTGGCCTTGGCCTGGTCCTGGCCAACCTGCTGCAACTGACCGGAACGCAAGGCCCGGCGCAACTCGTTGAGTTCGCGGGTCGATTGCGTGAGGTCGGCGTGGATCGGGTTCAGTTGCTGGATGAGGGCCAGCGGCGTGGTTTCGTTCTGCCCCACCAGCGCCCCCTCGGTTACCAGTGCCCGGCCAATGCGTCCGGCAATCGGCGCGGTGACCGTGGCATAACCCAGGTTCAACCGGGCCCGCTCGACGGCGGCCTTGTTGGCGGCGACATCGGCGGCGGTCTGGCGTGCGGCGGCGCGGGCGTTGTCGTAGTCCTGGGCGCTGATGGCGTTGTCCTCGATCAACCGGGCGTAGCGCTGCTCCTGCAAGCGCGCCTGGAATGCGTTGGCCTCGGCCTTGCGCAACGCCGCGTTGGCGCTGTCCAGGTCGGCCTTGAACGGGGCCGGATCGATGCGGAACAGCACGTCACCCTTTTTCACGTCGCTGCCTTCGCGGTAGACCCGCTGCAAGACCACGCCGGGCACCCGTGCGCGGACTTCGGCGATGCGCGGCGCGGCGATACGCCCGCTCAACTCGCTGCTGATGGACAGCGGCCGGGCTTCGACGGTTTCGATGGCAACGGTGGGGCGCGGCGCTTCGTCCGTGGGCGGCGAGGCCTTGTCGCAGGCGCTCAACGACAGAACCCCGAGCAGCAGGCCCAGGGTGGCGAAAGAGTTCTTTGGCATGGTGCTTCCCCAATGATGAACATCGCCATGCTACGGGGGGCGATTGGGGACAGCGGTAAAGCTTTGTAGGGGGTGTGTGAAATTGTGTAAGGGGTTTGCTCGCGAGCGGGTGAGGACGTATATCCTTGGCAGCTTGAGATTTTCTGCGCCTGGCAGGGCACCATCGCGAGCAGGCTCGCTCCCACAAGGCTTACGCAAAACCCTGTGGGAGCGAGCCTGCTCGCGATGGGGCCCTGCCAGGTGCCACAGCACTTTCTGGAAACCCCCATGCCCAACATCCTCCTGGTGGAAGACGACACCGCCCTCAGCGAACTGATCGCCAGTTACCTGGAACGCAACGGCTATCAGGTCAGCGTGCTCAGCCGGGGCGATCATGTGCGCGAACGGGCGCGGGTCGATCCGCCGGACCTGGTGATCCTCGACCTGATGTTGCCGGGGCTGGACGGCTTGCAGGTGTGCCGCTTGCTGCGGGCCGATTCGGCGACCTTGCCGATCCTGATGCTGACCGCCCGGGACGACAGTCACGACCAGGTGCTGGGCCTGGAGATGGGCGCCGACGACTACGTCACCAAGCCGTGCGAGCCGCGGGTGTTGCTGGCGCGGGTGCGCACCTTGCTGCGGCGCAGCAGCCTCAGCGAGCCGCAGACGGCCAACGACCGCATCCTCATGGGCAACCTCTGCATCGATTTATCCGAACGTACCGTGACCTGGCGCGGGCAAGCGGTGGAGTTGTCCAGTGGCGAGTACAACCTGCTGGTGGTGCTGGCCCGTCATTCCGGCGAAGTGTTGAGCCGCGACCAGATCCTGCAACGCTTGCGCGGCATCGAATTCAACGGCACCGATCGTTCGGTGGACGTGGCAATTTCCAAGCTGCGGCGCAAGTTCGACGACAACGCTGGCGAAGCGCGCAAGATCAAGACGGTGTGGGGCAAGGGGTATTTGTTCAGCCGCTCCGAGTGGGAGTGCTGAGTCGATGTGGAAGCTGTTGATCCGTCTTTATCTGGTCACGATCGTGTCCTACAGCGCAGCGATCTACCTGATGCCGGAATTGGTGATCCGCCTGTTCCATGAGCGGTTCATGAGCTACAACCTCGACTACTCCCGTGGCCTGCAAACCCTGATGAGCAAGCAGTTCCATGCCGTGCCGAGTGAGCAATGGCCGGCGCTGGCGGCGCAGATGGACAAGGAATTCGAACCGCTGCGCATCGAGTTGGCTGCCATTGATGACGCGGATTTCAGCGCGGACGAGCAGGCGCGTCTCAAGCGTGGCGAGAACGTGGTGCGCCTCGGTGACTGGGCCTGGCGCACCCTGGCGGTGGCGCCGCTGGACGAGCGCACGGTGGTCAAGATGATCGTTCCCCCTGACCCGACCGACGTCAATTGGTTGTACTGGAGCATCAACGTGTTGATCGGCGCGACGATGCTGGCGTGCCTGTTGCTGTGGCTGCGGCCGCACTGGCGTGATCTTGAACGCCTCAGGAGCACCGCCGAGCGCTTCGGCAAGGGGCACTTGAGCGAGCGCACGCACATCGCCTCCAGCTCGAACATCGGTAGCCTGGCCCATGTGTTCGACACCATGGCCAGTGACATCGAGAACCTGCTCAACCAGCAGCGGGACTTGCTCAACGCGGTCTCTCATGAACTGCGCACCCCACTTACTCGGCTCGACTTCGGCCTGGCCCTGGCGCTGTCCGATGACTTGCCGCCGGCCAGTCGCGAGCGTCTGCAGGGGTTGGTGGCGCACATCCGCGAACTGGACGAGCTGGTGCTGGAATTGCTCTCCTACAGTCGGTTGCAGAATCCCGAGCGCCTGCCAGAGCAGGTCGAAGTGCCGCTGGACGAGTTCATCGACAGCATCCTGGGCAGCGTCGATGAGGACCTGGCGGCGCCGGACGTGGTGATCGACGTGCTCTTGCATGGGACGTTGGAGCGTTTTGTGCTGGACCCGCGGCTGACGGCCCGGGCACTGCAGAACCTGTTGCGCAATGCCATGCGTTATTGCGAGAGGCGGATCCAGGTCGGTGTGCGGGTGGGCGCTGAGGGCTGCGAGATCTGGGTCGACGACGACGGTATCGGCATTCCCGACGGCGAGCGCGAGCGGGTGTTCGAGCCGTTCTACCGCCTGGACCGCAGCCGCGACCGCGCCACGGGCGGTTTCGGCCTGGGCCTGGCCATCAGTCGCCGCGCCCTGGAAGCCCAGGGGGGCACCTTGACGGCTGACGTCTCACCGCTGGGCGGTGCACGCTTCAGGTTGTGGCTGCCAACGCCCCAGCCATAACCTGCAGTTTCCTGTGGCGAGGAGGTTTATCTGTGGCGAGGGGATTTAGCGAAACGTCGCACCGCCCCGCTGGGCCGCAAAGCGGCCCCCCCTTCATCACCCAAACAACCCCGCCGCAATATTGATCGAGAACCCGAGAATCGCCGTGTTGAACACAAACCCGATCAACGACTGCGCCAGCACGATCTTGCGTAACTGCCGGGTGGCAACGCCCACGTCCGACGTCTGGACGGCCACGCCGATGGTGAACGAGAAATACAGGAAGTCCCAGTAATTGGGCGTGGTCAGCCCTTCGGCAAACCGCAGGGCCGGCTTCTTGCCGTCCCAGGTGTAATACAACCGTGCGTAATGAACGCTGAAGATCACCCCGATCAGCAACCATGAACCTATGACCGTGAGCGCGGTGAAACCGTAGTGCATCAGCTTGCTTGCGGTTTGCAGATCGCGGCTGCCGGCCAATTCGAAGGTGATGGTTGCCAGGCTGGCCAACGCCGCGATGCAGACGACCAGCAGGACCAGCCCGGCATTTTCGTCTTCGGTTTCGGCGATGCGCCTGACGTCGGGCGCCTTGGCTCGCACGGTCAGCCAGAACATCAACGCAAGGTACGTCCAGACACCGACATTCCAGCCGATGAGGATCTTGCCGATGACCGAATCCGCGGGAACCAGGAGTCCGGCCATCAGGCCAAGGGCCGTCGCGGCGGAAAGGCGTGGGTGGGTGCGGGCGAGGAAGGGCACAGGCTAGTTCGTCATGTCGGTGGACTGAATCAATTGCACGCCCGCTTGTTGCATCCGTCGGAGCGCCGCGTCTATCGAACCCTCGATATCGATTCCCCTGCAAGCGTCGAGCACCACGACGGCGTTGAACCCCGCGATCCGGGCATCCAGGGCGGTGAACATTACGCAGAAATCCAGAGCGAGTCCCACTACGTAGACTGTGTCGATGCCGCGCTCCTTGAGGTAGCTCGCCAAACCGGTGGGTGTCTGGCGGTCGGCTTCCATGAACGCCGAATAACTGTCGATGTCCGGGTTGCAGCCCTTGCGGATGATCAGTTGGGCGTGGGGCAGGTCCAGTGTCGGATACAGCGCCGCGCCCGGACTGCCTTGTATACAATGGTCGGGCCACAGCGTTTGTTCGCCGTAGGGCAGCTCGGCGGTGTCGAAGGGTTGCTTGCCTGGGTGACTGGATGCAAACGAGGCGTGCCCGGCCGGGTGCCAGTCCTGGGCGAGAATGACTTGGTTGAATGAGCGCCCCAACCGGTTGATCAGCGGCACGATCTGGTCGCCCTCCGGCACGGCCAACGGCCCCCCTGGGATGAAGTCGTTTTGTACGTCTATCACCAGTAATGCAGTGGATGTGGCGCGGGTCATTGCTGCGTTCTCCTTGGAGTCGTGTGCAAGCTTAGCCGAACCGGATCGGATCCAGTATCGCCGCGACGCTGACTGCGTAATCGCCAGCAGCCTTGCTCCCCCAATTGACTGAATTGCTCGCGTTGCTCAGTGGGAGCCGGCCTGCCCGCGAAGCGGTGGCACATCCAGTGACGATCTCCATACAGGCAAAGATGTCTTTCGTCGCAAATATTCCAAGGTTGATGGCTTTTTGATACTTCTTGCGAAGGGATTGGGTACAATCCCGGCCTCAACCGGGCATGGAGGCAATTCGCGTTTCAGCTACGAGAAAAAACTCCCCATGCTCATCGGCAGTTATTCCCCCGCCCTTGTTTCGATTTCCCTATTGGTAGCAATACTGGCGTCCTACACTGCGCTGGATCTGGCCGGGCGTATCGCTACCACCCGTGGCCATGCTGCCCACCTCTGGATGGCCGGTGGCGCGCTGGCGATGGGGGTGGGCATATGGTCCATGCATTTCATTGGCATGCTGGCATTCACCTTGCCGGTGGAGCTTGGCTACGATGTGTCGATCACCGCGCTGTCGTTGTTGATCGCCATCCTTTCCAGCGGTTTTGCCCTCTGGTTGGTCAGTCAGCCACGTTTGCCGGCCTGGCAGTTGGCTTTCGGCGCGCTGATCATGGGCGCCGGCATCAGCGCCATGCATTACACCGGCATGGCGGCCTTGCGGATGCAGCCGGGCATCGACTACGACCCGACGCTGTTCGGCGCTTCGCTGGTGATCGCGGTAGGGGCTTCCGCCGCGGCGTTGTGGATCGCCTTTCGCCTGCGCCACAACAGCCCCCATGTACGACTGGCCCGTGCCGGTGCCGCGGTGATCATGGGCATCGCCATTGTCGGCATGCATTACACCGGCATGGCCGGAGCACAGTTCAGGGAGGGCAGCTTCTGTGGTTCCCTCGACGGCTTGAGCGGTAAAGGCCTGGACAATGTGGTGCTGATCACGACGCTGGCGGTGCTGGCCATCGCCTTGCTGACGTCGATTCTCGACGCGCGCCTGGAAGCCCGCACCGCGGAACTGGCCCAATCGTTGACCCTGGCGAATCGGGAGCTGACTCAACTGGCCCTGCACGACCCTCTCACCGGATTGCCCAACCGAGTGCTGCTGGCCGACCGTATCGACCAAGCCATGCACCGGGTGCAGGAGCAGGGTGGCTGCTTCGCCTTGATGTTCATCGACCTGGACGGCTTCAAGCCGGTCAACGACGCCTTTGGCCATCACATGGGGGATTTACTGCTGCGGGACGTGGCCCTGCGCTTGCGCGAAGATTTGCGCAGCCATGACACCCTGGCGCGGATCGGTGGTGATGAATTTGTGCTGCTGGTGCAACTGGCCGAGCCTGACGATGCCTTGCGGCTGGCGGCGCGCCAGGTTGGGTTGATCGGCCGCACTTTCCGGGTCGCCGAGCATGATCTGCAGATTTCGGCCAGCGTCGGCATCGCGGTATTCCCGGGCAATGGTCTGAGCGCCGAAGAGTTGTTGATGAACGCCGACGCGGCGATGTACCACGCCAAAGGGGCCGGCAAGAACGGCTACAGCTTTTTCGATGTCTCGATGAACAGCAATGCCCGCAAGCAATTGCAGTTGCTGCAAGACTTGCGTATCGCCGTCGAACAGCGGCAGTTCAGCCTGCATTACCAACCCAAGTTCGACGCCGCCAACGGTCGTCCGGTCGGCGCCGAGGCGTTACTGCGCTGGCACCATCCGACCCAGGGCCTGTTGATGCCCGACACCTTCATCGACCTGGCGGAAAAGACCGGGCTGATCATTCCCATCGGCGAATGGGTATTGAATGAGGCCTGTCGCCAGATGCGTGAATGGTACGTGCTCGGTTATGCCGATTGGCGTATCGCTGTGAACCTGTCGGCCTTGCAGTTCTGCCACACCGGGCTGGTGCAGAGTGTCGCCAAGGCGCTGGAGATTCATCATCTGCTGCCCAACAACCTGACCCTGGAAATCACTGAAACCACCGCGATGAGCGACGCCGATGCCAGCATGACGGTGCTGCAGCAGCTTTCGGATATGGGGGTGGACCTGTCCATCGACGACTTCGGTACTGGCTACTCGAGCCTCATGTACCTCAAGCGACTGCCGGCCAACGAGCTGAAGATCGATCGCGGCTTCGTGCGCGACCTGGAACACGACAGTGACGACGCCGCCATCGTCTCGGCCATCGTCGCCCTCGGCCAGGCCCTTGGCCTGCGGATCGTCGCCGAAGGGGTTGAGACCGACGTACAACAGGACTTCCTGACCCAACTGGGCTGCGACTCGCTGCAAGGCTACCTGCTGGGCCACCCACTGCCGGCCGATCGCTTCCTGCAGAATATTCGCAAGGTGCCAGACTTGGCGGTGGTCTGAAACAGCATCGCCTGTGGGAGCGAGCCTGCTCGCGATAGCGATGGTTCAGTTGAGCCGTCATCGCGAGCAGGCTCGCCCCCACAGGGGGAGTCATGGTGCAGGAGACATCGAGTACGCCGCTGGACCTGTGGGAGCCGGGCTTGCCCGCGAAGGCGGCGGTTCATTCAACATCTTTGTGGCAGATACACCGCTTTCGCGAGCAAGCCCGCTCCCACAGGTTTTATGTACCTTGGTGGGTAGCTACAGTAAAAGGAATGATTCGCCGCTGTTGAAGTCGGAGATTCAGTACCTTGATAACTGGAGTCTTTCTATGCGCAAACCAACCCTGATCGCCAGCCTGGTCCTGATCGTCGGCCTTGGAGCCCTTGGGCCTGTCGCACAAGCGGTCGAGAAAACCGGGGATGCCTTGGAGCATTCGCCGAGCAATGGCCGCAGGCTGGTGGAGAACGACCGGGTACCCGCCGATTACCAGCGCGCGGACAGAGCGATGAAAGACTGGAAACAGAAGAAGCTCGAACAGCCGACAAACGACCAGCAATGGGTGCATATCGACGACAAGTATTTGCTGATCGAAATCGTGTCCGGCGCGATCGTCAAGATCGTTCCGGCCACGCGTTAGGCTCTGTGTGAAAAGTCTTTAGGACTTCAGAGCACTTCTCCTTTGTCCCACAAGTGAACCAGCTCGCCGGGTGCCCGGTCCTCGGGCACTTGTAACACCATTTCATTGTCCTGATCGTCAGTGCGATAGCGTACTTCGATCTGGAAGAAGCGTTGATCCCCCTGACCCGAGGTGGAGGAGGTCAGCGGCAGGCAACCCTCCAGAACCGAATGGATGCGCGTGCGCTGGTCGAGGTCGCATTGGGCGAATTCGATTTCCCGCGGGCGGGTCAAGGCATGGATCGCTGCCACGCCGCCCTGGCGTGACAGGCGCACCACGGCGTGGTCGCCAAGGTCTGGAAGGGTTTTCATCAGCTTTCCTCGGTCAGGTTGACGCCGACCTGGGCCCAGCCGTCCTGTACCGCGCGTACCTCCCGCTCGCCAAAACGTCGGCGGGCATGCTCGACGGTCAGGTGGGCGAAGGCACTGAAGGTTGCGTCGTTGGCCAGTTTCCTGTCGCACAATGTTTCATACCAGATCCGCCCGGCCTTTTCCCAGGCAAATCCGCCCAGTGCGGTGGCTATCAGATAGAAGGCGCGGTTGGGAATACCGGAGTTGATGTGCACACCACCGTTGTCCTCGCGAGTGATGACGAATTGGCGCATGTGCGCGGGCTGCGGGTCCTTGCCCAGGAGCGGGTCATCGTACGCGGTGCCAGGATTGGCCATGCTGCGCAGGCCATCGCCGTTGATCTTGTCGGTGAGCAGGTCGGCGCCGATCAGCCAGTCTGCCTGGTCGGCAGTCTGTTCGAGGACGAACTGTTTGACCAGCACACCGAACACATCGGACATGGACTCGTTCAGGGCGCCGGACTGATTGGCATAGATCAACCCGGCTTCGCTTTCAGTAACGCCATGGGCCAGCTCATGGGCCACGACGTCCAGGGACCGGGTAAAGCGCTGGAAAATTTCCCCGTCGCCGTCGCCAAAAACCATCTGCGCGCCGTTCCAGAAGGCGTTTTCGTAGCCTTCGCCATAATGCACGCTGCCCACCAGGGCGAAGCCTTTGTTGTCGATGGAGTCACGGCCCAGGACTTTCCAGAAGAAGTCATAGGTGGCGCCCAGGGCGTTGTAGGCCTCGTCCACTGCCGCATCGCCACTGGCTGGTTGGCCCTCGAGGCGTATGGGCTGACCGGGCAGTTCCATTCTGTTCTGTGCGTCGTGCACGCTACGCTGGGGGTGTCCGGCCTTGTCCGGCTTGGCTGGCGCAGCGGTGGCGGCAGGGTTGTGGGGCGGACCCGGGTTGTGCCGCAGGCTGCGCACATGGGTCAGGGTGCCGAGGGCACAGGAACGTTGTTGTTCGGAACCGTGGGCGATGATGCGATTGAGAATATAGGGAGGAATGAAGCCATGGGGCGCACGAGAGTCGATCATCAGAACATCCTTATCTGAATACAGGGTCGATACCCATGTGAACCGACGCGGACGCTGTGGTTCCCTCCTGTTCACGGGGTTCATCTGCAGGCGCAGACTGAGCCCACAGGCCGTTGGAGTTGCCAGGCGCGCTGATTTCTGCGAAAACCCGCGCCTGGAAATCACACGGTAATGCTCATGAACGAAGCACTGCAGATCATCGACCTGGAACAGGGCGATGGCAAAAGCGTAGTCAAAGGTGCGCTGATTACGACGCAATACCGCGGCACCCTCGAGGACGGCACCGAGTTCGATTCGTCCTACAGTCGCGGCAAACCTTTCCAGTGCGTGATCGGAACCGGACGCGTCATCAAGGGCTGGGACCTGGGCCTGATGGGTATGAAGGTCGGTGGTAAGCGCAAGCTGCTGGTGCCGGCGCACTTGGCCTATGGCGAGCGATCCATGGGTGCCCACATCAAGCCCAACGCCAACCTCATCTTTGAAATCGAACTGCTGGAAGTGCTGACCAGGGACGACTGATGGCGCTGGGGCACGTCAAGGTGCTTGGGTGCCTGGTCGGTCGCTGAACATCGGGATGCGTCCGTTGATCGAGGGGCGGTAGCTCCAGGTCAAACGGTCCCATCGCGGTTCTCGTTCAAGCATCGCTTGGAGTGTGGCGTGGGCGATGCTCAGCGCCAGGGTTTGCCCGGGACATTCATGACGCCCGGTTCCGAAGCTGAAACTGCGACGGTTCGGGCGATCCAGCAAGAAGTCATCCGGTTGCGGGTTGAGCCGCGGGTCATGGTTGGCCGAGGCCAGCAGCACCAGGATTACTTCGCCGGGGTTCAGTGTCGTGCCCAGGATCTCGCAGGGGGCGGCGACGAAGCGGCGGGTGTTTTGCACGCCAGGGTCGAAGCGCTGGACCTCGGCCAGCAACAGACTGATCCGCTTGGGATCGGCCATGACTGCCCGGCGCAACGCCGGATCGCGGATCAGCGCCAGTAATGTGTTGCCGATCAAGCCCGCCGTGGCTTCAAAGGTTTGCGAAAGCAGGCCGATCAGGTTGGCGATCAGGCTGTCGGGGTCGGTTGCCAAGCCTCGGCATATACTCGCCAGCAAGGGGGTATGCGGCGCCTCGATGCGTTCCCGGAAAAGTGCTTCCAATCGCTCGGTGGCCCGGTGCGCCACTTGCAACTGGGTCGCTTGACTCAAGGGCGACAGGCAGGCGACGAAATCCCCCGTCAGCGCACTGACCAGGCGGCTTTGCGTTGGACTGAAGCCCAGTAGTGTGGCTATTACACTGGTCGGTCCGACGAATTGTCCATGGTGCAGACCTTCGGCGGCCTCCGTGATGACAGGGGCCCTGACCAGTGTTTCCACCTGTTGCGGATCGATGTCCTGCAACGCCGGTGCAATCACCGATCGGGGGCAGTGCTGGCGCTCGCCTTCGTTCATGCGCATCAGGCGTCCGAATACCCGGCCGGCAGGGCCATCGGCAATGGCTTTCGGCACGGGTTCGTGGGCCGGGCGCACATGGCAATCGGGGTGGCGCAGCACGGCGCACACCGCTTCGGCGCTGCTGGCGATCCACAGTGTCAGGTGAGCGTCGAATGTCAGCCCGCCCAGGGCTCGCAGGCTGGCGTAGTAAGGGTAGGGGTCGGGATGGGTCGCGACGGTGATCGGATCCATGAAGCGCTGCCTTGTTCGTGAGGGCGAAAGTGTTGCTACTATCTCCAGCTGATACATGGCTTGATTCGTCCGGGAGCGAAATATGAACGCAGAGCACTCAGATATCGGTGTGTCCCAGGTGGCTGCGGCCATTGCCGAACCGGCGCGTACCCGGATGCTCTGTTCGTTGATGGACGGCCATGCCCGCACCAGTACGGAATTGGCAAGCATTGCCGAGGTCAGCGCCTCCACTGCCAGTGCCCATCTGGCGAAGCTCAAGGACCTGGCCCTGGTCCGTCTGCATGTCCAGGGTCGCCATCGCTACTACAGCCTGGCGGACAAGCGTGTCGCCCAGGCTCTGGAAGCGCTGATGGTGATCGGTCAGAAGCCCGCGCCGGCTTTTGTGTCGCGTACCCCGGATCGCCTGCAATTCGCCCGCACCTGCTATGACCACATGGCCGGCACCCTGGCGGTACGGTTGCATGACCGCATGATCGAAGCCGGGTGGTTGGTGGAGGTGGAGGGGCAGGATTATCGGCTGAGCGAATCCGGCAAGATGCTGTTCGAGGCGTTAGGCATTGACGCCCAGGCCCTGGCCAGTGAACGACGCCGATTCGCCTGCCCGTGCCTGGACTGGAGCATGCGTCGGCCGCATCTGGGCGGTGCCTTGGGGGCGGCGTTGTTGCAACTGGCGATCAAGCGCCAGTGGGTGATCCAGGATCTGGACAGCCGGGCGTTGGCAGTGACGGCCAAGGGGCGCCGGGAAATGCCCGGGCGATTGGGTGTCAGTGCGCAGAGGGATGTCGAACCCGCCGGCGCTATCGCGAGCAGGCTCGCTCCCACAGTGGATTTGCGTTGAACGCAAGCCTCATGACCACTGAGAATCCCTGTGGGAGCGAGCCTGCTCGCGATGGCGTCATCAGCAGCACCGCCACGCGGGGGAGCAAGCCCCCCGGTACAATCGGATCAGACCTTGACGATCCAGCCAGCCGGCGCCTCAACGTCGCCGGTCTGCACGCCAGTCAGCTCTTTATAGAGCTTCTGGGTGATCGGGCCGACTTCGGTTTCGCTGTGGAACACGTGCAGCTTGTCCTTGTAGCTGATGCCTCCGATCGGGGTGATTACCGCCGCGGTACCGCAAGCGCCAGCTTCCTTGAAGTCCGACAGCTTGTCGATGAACACATCACCTTCAACCACTTCCAGGCCCAGACGGGTCTTGGCCAGCTCGATCAGCGACAGGCGGGTGATGCCCGGCAGGACTGACGGGGAGTTGGGCGTGACGAATTTGTTGTCATGGGTGATGCCGAAGAAGTTGGCCGAGCCGACTTCTTCGATTTTCGAATGGGTCAGCGGGTCGAGGTAGATGCAGTCGGCGAAGCTGGCCTTCTTGGCCAGGGAGCCGGGCATCAGGCTGGCGGCATAGTTGCCACCGACCTTGGCGGCGCCGGTGCCTTGTGGGGCGGCGCGGTCGAAGCTGGAAATCAGGAAGTTGTGCGGGGTCAGGCCGCCTTTGAAGTAGGCACCGACCGGAATGCAGAACACCGAGAAAATGAACTCGGGTGCGGTGCGCACGCCGATGTTGTCACCCACACCGATCACGAAGGGGCGCAGGTACAGCGCGCCGCCGGTGCCGTAAGGTGGAATGAAGCGCTCGTTGGCACGAACCACTTGCTTGCAGGCGTCGATGAACTGCTCGGTGTCGACGTGTGGCATCAGCAGGCGGGCGCAGCTGCGCTGCATGCGGGCGGCGTTCTGGTCCGGGCGGAACAGGTTGATCGAACCGTCCTTGCAGCGGTAGGCCTTGAGGCCTTCGAAGCACTGCTGGCCGTAGTGCAGGGCAGTGGAGCCCTCGCTGATGTGCAGCACGTTGTCGTCGGTCAGGGTGCCGGTGTCCCAGGCACCATTGCGCCAGTGCGACAGGTAGCGCTTGTCGGTCTTGATGTAGTCAAAGCCCAGCTTGTCCCAATTGATGCTCTCGTTACCCATGACACCCTCTATATCTTCATAACCGTCGAAACGGTCAAGGCTTCTGACGTTTTTTGGATGGGGACAACAATACTTCATTCCGGGGGTATTTCGCAGCCTCACTCGCATGATTGTTCCCACGCTCCGCGTGGGAATACTTCAACGGACGCTCCGCGTTCGGCTTTGGGACGCGGAGCGTCCCTGGCTGCATTCCCACGCGGAGCGTGGGAACGATCCCCAGGTCGCTATCTCACAGATGTAACGCATGCCCCAATGCCCGCAGCGCCGCTTCCTGTACCGCCTCGCCGAGCGTCGGATGGGCGTGGATGGTGCCGGCGATGTCTTCCAGCCGTGCGCCCATTTCCAGGGACTGGCCAAACGCGGTGGACAGTTCCGAGACGCCGACGCCGACCGCTTGCCAGCCGACGATCACATGGTTGTCCCGACGCGCTACTACCCGTACGAAACCACTCTTCGATTCCAGCGTCATCGCCCGACCGTTGGCGGCGAACGGGAAGCTGGAAACGATGCAATCCAGGCCGGCTGCCTTGGCCTCGTCCGGTGTCTTGCCCACCACCACCAGCTCTGGATCGGTAAAGCACACTGCAGGGATGGCCGCCGGGGCGAATTCGCGCGCCTTGCCGGCGATCAGTTCGGCAACCATTTCGCCCTGGGCCATGGCCCGGTGGGCGAGCATCGGTTCGCCGCTCAGGTCGCCGATAGCCCAGACGTTGCGCATGCTGGTCTGGCAGCGGCTGTCGATTTTCACTGCCGAACCGTTCATCGTCAGGTCCAGGGCCTCGAGATTCCAGCCCTGGATATTGGGCTTGCGACCGACCGCCACCAGGACCCGGTCGGTGGCCAGGTTCAAGGTATCGCCGGCGGGGTCACGCACTTGCAACATGCTGGCCTGGGCGTCGAAACCCTCGACGCTGTGCTTGAGGTACAACTTCACGCCCAATTGCTTGAGCGCCTCATGCACCGGCTGGGTCAGCTCGCCGTCGTAGGCCGGCAGGATCCGTTCCTGGGCTTCCACGACGCTGACTTCGGCACCGAGCTTGCGGTAGGCAATACCCAATTCCAGGCCGATGTAACCGCCACCGACCACTACCAGATGCTTGGGCAGCGAGGTCGGGGCGAGGGCTTCGGTGGAAGACACGATGGGGCCACCGATGGGCAGCATCGGCAGGTCGACGCTTTTCGAGCCGGTCGCCAGCAGCAGGTGTTCGCACAGGATGCGGGTATCGCCGACTTCAACGGTCTTGCCATCGATGATTTTGGCCCAGCCGTGAATGACCTGGACCTTGTGCTTTTTCAGCAGTGTCGCAACGCCGGTGGTCAGGCGATCGACGATGCCGTTCTTCCATTCCACGCTCTTGTCGATGTCCAGCACCGGCGCCGACACCGTGATACCCAGGGCAGAGCCCTGGCTATGGTGTCTTGCCTGATGAAACTGTTCGGCCACATGGATCAGCGCCTTGGACGGAATGCAGCCGATGTTCAGGCAAGTCCCGCCCAGTGCCTGGCCTTCTACGAGAATGGTCGGAATGCCCAACTGGCCAGCGCGGATCGCCGCTACGTAACCGCCAGGGCCACCGCCAATGATCAGCAGGGTGGTGTTCAAAGTCTGTTGCATGCCTGCTCCTGGTATCAGTCCACAAACAAGGTGGCGGGTTGTTCAAGCAGGCCACGCATGGCCTGGATGAATTGCGCAGCATCCATGCCGTCGACCACCCGGTGATCGAAGGAGCTGGAGAGGTTCATCATCTTGCGGATCACCACCTGGCCCTTGATGACCACGGGCCGCTCGACGATTTTGTTCACGCCGACGATCGCCACTTCCGGCAGGTTCAGCACCGGAGTGCTGACGATCCCGCCCAGCGCGCCGAGGCTGGTCAGGGTGATGGTCGAGCCGGACAGTTCGTCGCGGCTGGCCTTGCCATTGCGGGCCGCCGTGGCCAGGCGTGCGATCTCCGCCGCGCTGTCCCACAGGCTGCGGGTCTCGGCATGACGCACCACCGGCACCATCAGGCCGACGTCGCTCTGGGTCGCAACACCGACGTGCACTGCACCGGATCGGGTGATGACCTGGGCTTCGTCGTCATAGCGCGCGTTCATCTGCGGGAAGTCCCGCAAGGCCACAACCAGCGCCCGCACCAGGAATGGCAGCAAGGTCAGCTTGCCACGGCTGGCGCCGTGTTTTTCATTCAGGTGAACCCGCAGCTCTTCGAGGGCGGTAACGTCGATTTCCTCGACATAGCTGAAATGGGCGGCGCGTTGGGTGGCTTCCTGCATGCGCTGGGCGATCTTGCGCCGCATGCCGATCACCGGGATCTGCTGCTCGTCGTGGCGTTCGGTGTAGCCTGAGCCGCCCTTGGCTGGCGTCGAGGGGCCTTGGGCCAGATACGCTTCCAGGTCCTCGTGCAGTACCCGGCCGGCAGGGCCGCTGCCCTGGACCAGACGCAGTTGGATGCCCAGGTCCAGGGCGTGTTTGCGCACAGCTGGCGAGGCCAGGGGGCGCTCGTCGGGATTGCGGGCCACGGGGGCCTGGGGTTGCTGGGCCGGGCGGGGTGCGGCGGCAGGTTTTTCCGCCAGCGGCTCAGGCGCTTTGGGCGGTGCGGGCTCGGCGGCTGGAGTCGCAGCCGCAGCCGGTGGCTGTGCCGATTCCTTCAGGTTGCCGGCACCTTCCACTTCGATACGGATCAGTTCGCTGCCCACCGCCATGACTTCACCCGGCTCACCACCCAGGGCGATGACCCGGCCATGCACCGGTGAAGGAATGTCCACCATGGCCTTGTCAGTCATGACATCGGCCAGGACCTGATCCTCGGTCACCAGGTCTCCAACCTTGACGTGCCATGCCGCCAATTCTACTTCCGCGATGCCTTCGCCGATGTCCGGCATCTTGATAACGTGCGTGCCCATTCAGACCTCCATGACCCGTTTCAACGCCGCGCCCACACGGGACGGCCCTGGGAAATACGCCCACTCTTGCGCGTGCGGGTAGGGAGTATCCCAACCGGTGACACGCTCGATAGGGGCTTCCAGGTGATGGAAGCAGTGTTCCTGGACCAGCGACACCAGCTCGGCACCGAAGCCGCAGGTACGGGTGGCTTCGTGGACGATCACGCAACGGCCGGTCTTCTTCACCGACTTGACGATGGTGTCCAGGTCCAGCGGCCACAGGCTGCGCAGGTCGATGACCTCGGCATCGATGCCGGTTTCCTCGGCGGCGGCCTGGGACACGTACACCGTGGTGCCGTAGGTGAGGACGGTCACGTCCTTGCCAGGGCGGGTGATGGCGGCGACATCCAGCGGTACCGTGTAATAGCCGTCGGGTACTTGTGCTGTCGGGTGTTTCGACCACGGCGTTACCGGACGGTCGTGGTGGCCGTCGAATGGGCCGTTATACAGGCGCTTGGGTTCGAGAAAGATCACCGGGTCATCGTTCTCGATGGAGGCGATCAGCAGGCCCTTGGCGTCATAAGGGTTCGATGGCATCACAGTGCGCAGGCCGCAGACCTGGGTGAACATTGCCTCGATGCTCTGGCTGTGGGTCTGGCCGCCATAGATGCCGCCGCCGCAGGGCATGCGCAAGGTCATCGGCGCGGTGAACTCGCCGGCCGAGCGATAGCGCAGGCGCGCCGCTTCGGAAATGATCTGGTCGGAGGCCGGGTAGACGTAGTCGGCGAACTGGATCTCGGCCACCGGTCGCAATCCGTAGGCGCCCATGCCCACGGCCACGCCGACGATGCCGCTTTCGGAGATCGGCGCATCGAACACTCGCGAGGTGCCGTATTTGTTCTGCAGGCCTTCGGTGCAGCGGAACACGCCGCCGAAGTAACCCACGTCCTGGCCGAACACCACGACGTTGTCGTCGCGCTCGAGCATCACGTCCATGGCCGAGCGCAGGGCCTGGATCATGGTCATGGTGGTAGTGGTCATGGCGGTATCCAGCGCAATAGTGTTGTTGTGATCGTTCATGTCAGATCCCCAACTGCTGACGCTGGCGCTTCAAGTGCTCCGGCATCTCTTTGTAGACGTCTTCGAACATTGTCGCGGCGCTCGGCACCTGGCCGCCGGCGAGGGTGCCGTACTGTTCCGCTTCCTTCTGGGCCGCGATGATCTGGGCCTCCAGCTCGGCGGTGACGGCGGCGTGCTCTTCTTCCGACCATTGGCCGATGCGGATCATGTGCTGCTTGAGACGGGCAATCGGGTCGCCCAGCGGGAAATGACTCCAGTCATCGGCAGGACGGTACTTGGAGGGATCGTCGGAGGTGGAGTGCGGACCGGCGCGGTAGGTGACCCATTCGATCAGAGTCGGCCCGAGGTTGCGACGGGCGCGTTCAGCGGCCCAGCGCGAGGCGGCATAGACGGCCATGAAGTCGTTGCCGTCGACCCGCAGCGAGGCGATGCCACAACCGACGCCGCGTCCGGCGAAGGTGGTGGCTTCACCGCCGGCAATGGCCTGGAAGGTGGAGATTGCCCACTGGTTGTTGACCACGTTGAGGATCACCGGCGCCCGATAGACGTGGGCGAAAGTGAGGGCGGTGTGGAAGTCCGACTCGGCGGTGGCGCCGTCACCGATCCAGGCCGACGCGATCTTGGTGTCGCCCTTGATCGCCGACGCCATGCCCCAACCCACACCCTGGATGAACTGCGTGGCGAGGTTGCCGGAAATGGTGAAGAAGCCGGCTTCCTTGACCGAATACATGATCGGCAGTTGGCGGCCCTTGAGCGGGTCCCGCTCGTTGGACAGCAGTTGGCAGATCATGTCCACCAAAGACACGTCACGGGCCATCAGGATGCTTTGCTGGCGATAGGTAGGGAAGCACATGTCGTCGATGTTCAGCGCCAGGGCCTGGCCGCTGCCGATGGCTTCCTCGCCGAGGCTCTGCATGTAGAACGACATCTTTTTCTGGCGTTGGGCGACCACCATGCGGTTGTCGTAGATCCGCGTCTTGAGCATGGCGCGCATGCCCTTGCGCAGAATGTCGAGGGGCACGTCTTCGGCCCATGGACCGTGGGCATTGCCCTGGTCGTCGAGCACGCGGATCAGGCTTCGGGCCAGGTCGGCGGTATCGGAAGGCTCAACATCGATGGACGGTTTGCGCACCGTGCCCGCATCGCTCAGATGCAGGTAGGAGAAGTCGGTCTTGCAGCCGGGACGGCCCGAAGGTTCAGGGACGTGCAGGCGTAGCGGTTCGTACGCTGGGTTCATGGCTTTCTACGCTCGATCTTGTGAATTTCTTGTAGTGGGCGCGCTAGCTGACAAGTCTCCCGGGTACGGAGAATTGTCCTACAACAATCATAGGCTCGACCGTGAAGAATATTTTTCTCTGTTGGCTTGCTGTTCGGACTATTTGCAGATAAAAAATCTGCACAACGATAAAAAACAGGAATATCTGTCTCATGCGTAAACTGGATCGCACCGACATCGGCATTCTGAACAGCCTTCAGGAGAACGCCCGCATCACCAACGCCGATCTTGCCCGCTCGGTCAACCTTTCGCCGACGCCGTGCTTCAACCGCGTACGGGCCATGGAGGAGTTGGGAGTGATCCGCGAGCAAGTCACGCTGCTGGACGCCGATCTGCTGGGCCTGCACGTCAATGTATTCATCCACGTCAGCCTGGAGAAGCAGGTGGAGGAGGCTCTGCAGCATTTCGAAGAGGCGATCTCCGATCGACCCGAGGTGATGGAGTGCTACCTGATGGCGGGCGATCCGGATTACCTGATCCGCGTGCTGGTGCCGACGATCCAGTCCCTGGAGCGGTTCATGATGGACTTCCTGACCAAGGTCCCGGGGGTAGCAAATATCCGCTCCAGCTTTGCGCTCAAGCAGGTTCGCTACAAGACGGCGTTGCCGCTGCCGGCGAATGGATTGACCTTGGGTACCTGAACATCAATGGATAGCCGCAATCCCTGTGGGAGCGCTCCGTAGCTTAGTGAGGGCCCAAGACGTCCTGCAAATGCAGTCTCAGGAGCGAAAGATCGCAGCTTTGCAACTCCCATGGGCGTGGTCAGCAGGAATTCACAGCAGCCGGCACTGCATCGAAAACCCCAGCGCCACCGACTGCCCTTGCTCCAGCAGGCGCAACCCCGGTCGTGCTGGCAAGTGGTGGGCGTTGACCGGGTGGCTGACCGGTTCAATGCAGAAGAAGTCCAGGCCCACGGGGCAGTACAATAGGAAGTAATCGCTACCGCTGGCCCGGCATTCCAGTGCATAGCCAAGGTCGGGTTGCTCAATCAGGCAGTGTCCGTCCCAACCGCCGAAACCATTGTCCACGAGGGTATCCGGCAGGACGCGAGGCTGCTGGAAGTCCCAGTGCGCGGGAACATCGCTCAGTTCCGTCGGCAGCTTCGTGGCATCACACAGCCAGACGTTGGTGGCACGGGTCTGCAGGCGGGTAGCAGCGGTGCGCGGAAAGTAGGGATGCAAGCCCAACCCATGCCAGGCCGCCTGTTCGGCCAGGTGGGTGACGTGCATCGAGATCTGCAAGTGGCCATCGTCCAGGCGGATTCGCAGGCTGGCGCAGTAGGCGAACGGGTATTGGCTGTGCAGTTGCAGCAACGCCTCTTGAGGGCCTTGCTCGATCACCTGCCACGCTTGTTGCCAGGCGCTGCCGTGAATTGGCAAAGGGTCGTTGGGGCTGTTGGTCTCCAGTGCCAGCCAGCCACCGGGGCAATCGAAGCCGCCGTTGGCAATCCGGTTCGACCAGGGAATCAATGGAAAACAGCCGAGTTTCCCGGGCAGGCGGTTTTCCAGTGCTTGTGGTGCGGGTGGCCGCAGCAAGGGATGACCGTCGCTGCGCAAGGTCCAACTGACCAGGCTGGCACCCAGGTGTGGCGCCACGGTGAGGCGGGTCAACTTGTCTTCGAGGTGTAATAGGGGGGGCGTCATGATCATCTTGCCTGCTGAGGAGAAGGTCTAATGCGAACGCTGTTGTGGCGAGGGGATTTCGCGAAACGTCGCACCGCCCCGCTGGGCTGCACAGCAGCCCCATCACAGCAGACTCAATCTGTCTGACACACCGAGTCGGGAGGTTTTGGAGCTGCTGCGCAGCCCAGCGGGGCGGTGCGACGTTTCGATGAATCCCCTCGCCACAAGGGGATTGCTTCGAGTTACAACACCAGATGCGGCAGCCACAGCGAGATCGCAGGGATATAGGTCACGGCCAGCAGTACCAGGAACAGCATGCCGTAGAAGGGCAGCAGCGCCTTGACGGTGGATTCAATGCTCACCTTGCCGATAGCCGAGCCGACGAACAGCACCGCACCCACCGGTGGCGTAATCAGGCCGATACCCAGGTTCACCAGCATGATCATGCCGAACTGTACCGGGTCCACACCGATGCCCATGATTACCGGCATCAGGATTGGCGTCAGGATCAGGATCAGTGGCGCCATGTCCATCACGGTGCCGAGGATCAGCAGCATCGCGTTGATGCACATCAGGATCACATAGCGGTTGTCGGAGATGGTCAGGAACAGGGTGGTGATCTTCGCCGGGATCTGCATCAACGTCATGATGTAGCCGAAGCTGGCGGCGAAGCCGATCAGGATCATCACGATGGAGATGGTGCGTACCGTGCGATGCATCAGTTTGGGCAACTCGCTCCATTTGTAGTCGCGATAGATGCACATGGTCACGAAGAATGCCCAGATTACGGCGATGGCTGCTGATTCAGTGGCGGTGAACACACCCGACAGAATGCCGCCAAGGATGATGAACATGGTCATCATGCCCCACATGGCTTCCCGGCAGATTTTCAGCGCTTGCTTGAGGGGAATCACTTCGCCCTTGGGGTAATTGCGCTTCTTCGCGAAGATCAGGCACAGCGCCATCAGGCATGCATTCATCAGCAGGCCGGGTACGATACCTGCCATGAACAGTGCTCCGATGGAAACCGTCCCGCCGGCTGCCAGGGAGTACAACACCGCGTTGTGGCTTGGCGGGGTCAGCAACGCCTGGACCGAGCCACTGACGGTGACCGCCGTGGAGAATTCCCGTGGGTAGCCGCGGCGTTCCATTTCAGGGATCAGCACTGAACCAACCGAGGCGGTGTCGGCCACCGAAGACCCGGAGATTGCACCGAAGAAGGTCGATGCCATGAGGTTGACCAGCGACAGGCCGCCGCGCACGAACCCGACCAGAACACCGGCGAAAGCCACCAGGCGGCGAGACATGCCGCCTTCGGCCATGATTGCACCTGCCAGCACGAAGAAGGGAATGGCCAGCAGGGAGAACTTGTTCACCCCACCCGCCACCTGAATCATCACGGCCTGATACGGAATATCGATCCACCATGCGCCGATCAGGGCGGCAGCGCCCAGTGCATAGGCGACCGGCATGCCGATCAGGACCAATACGAAAAAACTGCCCAGCAGAATCAGAGCGTCCATTAAGCGGCACCTTCGTTTTCTTCAACCAGGTCGAACTGCACGACCCGACGCTGGCTTTGATCACCCAGCAAGAGTTTTTCCAGGACAAACACCAATGTCAGGCAACCACCGATCGGAATGGGCATATATGTGATGCCGACCCGCAGGGTGGGAAGGGCGCTCATGAACTGGTTCCACGTGGCGATGCACAGTTTGGTGCCGCCGACGATCATGAAAAGGCAGATCGCAGCCATCAGTAATTGGGAGACTACCGAGCAGATGACTTTCAAGGCGGGAGGCATGCGATTGGTGAGCATGTCCACGGCCATGTGTGCGCCAGCGCGATAGCTGGCGGCGGCGCCGATGAATGTGAAAACGATCATCAGCAAGATGGCGGTGGGTTCCGGCCAGCTCGAGCCGCTACCCAACACGTAGCGGGCAAAAACACCCCAGGGAATCATTAGCGCAATTGCCAGGACAGAGAGACCGGCGACCCAGATGCAAGTCATGTAGATCGTGTCATTGATACGCAGCAGTAAATTCTTCATCGGGTTCCACCGTAACCGGGCGCGCCGGGAGATATCCGGCGCGCCAGGCCTTTCAGGGTACTAGTAAGGGGTATTACTGAACGGCTTCGATACGCTTGATCAGATCGGCATACGGAGCGCCGTATTTGGCGCGGATCGGCGCGGTGGCGTCGTAGAAGGGTTTCTTGTCCACGGTGATGAATTCGACGCCTGCCGCCTTGAGTTTCTCTTCACTGGCAACGGTCTTCTTGTCCCACAGCACGCGCTCGTCCAGCTGAGATTGCCTGGCGGCTTTTTTCACCAGTTCCTGCTGCTCCGGGGTGAGTTTTTCCCAGGTGAACTTGGACATCACCACCGGCTCAGGCAGGATCAGGTGACCGGTCAGGCTATAGAACTTGGCGTTCTGGTAATGGTTGTGTTCGAGCATGGTCGGCGGGTTGTTTTCCGCGCCGTCGATGACGCCTGTCTGCAGGGCGCTGAAGATTTCACCAGTGTCCATTGCGATCCCGTTACCGCCCATGGCATTGAGGGTTTCGATGAACATCGGGTTGCCCATTACCCGGATTTTCATGCCATGCATGTCTTCGGGCTTGCGCACAGGCTTCTTCGTGTAGAGGTTACGCGTGCCACCGTCCATCCAGGCCAAGGCCACCAGGTTGAATTCGGAGTTGGTGATCTTGTCGAGGATTTCCTGGCCGATTTCACCGTCAATGACTTTGCGCATGTGCGCCTGGTCGCGGAACACGAATGGCATGTTGAAAACGTTCACATCCGGCACCACGGGGCCGACGATGCCCAGGCTGACGCGTGCCATTTGTATTGCCCCCACTTGAAGTTGCTCGACAACTTCCTTCTCGGAGCCCAATACGCCACCGGAGTACATCTTGAAAGTAATAGGGTCCTTCATGCCCTTGCTTTCGTCGACCAGAGTCTTGCCCAGGACCTTTTCCGCTTCCACGGTGGGGTAGCCTTCGGGGTGGATGTCGGCGAACTTGATCTCCAGGGCTTGCGCCGACTGGGCCAGGAAGGCCAGGGGAAGCGCGGCGATCAAAAGTGTGCGTTTGAAATTCATGTCAATCTCCAGTCTTGTTGTTTTTATAGCTATCGAGTGAAACGGCGTTGCAGGTCAGTTGGCGGGAATGTTCACTCCCCCGAAAGCGGGTTCGGCCAGGCCCCTGACGCCCGGGTTGAGGGCAAATACGCCTCCGGCCAGGGACTGTGGGTCGGTGTCGTCGCCGGGGCGGATCGAGGTGACGAACAGAGTCTCCAGACGACTGCCGCCAAAAGCGCACATCGTCGGCTTCTTCACCGGTACGGCCAGCGAGCGGTCCAGCCGGCCATCCGGGGTAAAACGATGGATCAGCCCGGCGTCGTTGGCGCAGATCCAGTAGCAACCTTCGGCGTCCACCGCTGCGCCGTCCGGGCGTCCGGCCAAGGGCTGCATGTCGACGAACAGTCGCCGGTTGGAGGGCGTCCCGCTGTCGGTGTCGTAGTCGAAGGCCCAGATCTGTTGCACCAGAGGGTGGGAGTCGGAGAGGTACATCGTCCGTCCGTCCGGGCTGAAACCGAGGCCGTTAGGCACGATGAAGCCGCTCAACTGCGCCTCGACCGGGCTGCGCTGGCCAGCGTCATATCGATACATCCGGCCCTGGTCGACGTTGGCGCCCATGTTCAGCACCATGCTGCCGGCCCAGAAACGCCCCTGGCGGTCGCAGCGACCATCGTTGAGGCGCATGTCAGTGCGGCTGTGCTCGACATTCGCATGCAGTTCGCTGTCCAGGCTGCCGTCATCGTTGGGATGCAGGCGAAAGAAACCGCTCTCCATGCCGGCGATCCAGCCACCGTTCTGGTGGCGGGCGATACAGGCGAGCATCTCGGGAGCTTCCCAGCCCTTGAGTTGACCGGTCCCGGCGTTCCAGCACTGCAGGCCGCCGCTGGGGATGTCCACCCAATACAGCGCGTTTTCCTCGGGGACCCAGACCGGGCTTTCCCCGACGGCGTTGCGTGCGTCGACAATCAATTCAGCTTGCATGGTGATTCCCTTGTGCATTCGTATCCCATGAAATACAGGTGAATCAGTCGTCGAACGGACCGGCCGCTACGAAAGCACCGCCCTGGTAGATCCTGGCCGGGTCATCGGCGGCCGGCATTGGCTGCGCTTCGACCTTGGCGCGGAAAATCTCGGAGCTGTCCTTGGGCTTATAGCCCAGGTGCGCGGCGTGGCTGTTGTCCCACCAGACGTCACGGTTTGCGGACATGCCGTACACCACGGTATGCCCGACTTCTGGCGTGTAGAGCGAGCATTCGATCAGTTGGGTGAGGTCGTCGTAGCTCAGCCAGGTACTCATCATCCGGCGGTTCTGGGGTTCGACGAACGAAGAGCCGATGCGGATGCTGACGGTCTCGATGCCATAGCGATCGAAGTAGAAGCTGGCCATGTCTTCGCCGTAGGATTTGGACAGGCCGTAGTAGCCATCCGGACGGCGAGGGGAAAGGGCATCGAGGGCTTCGTCCTGCTTGTAGAAACCGATGACGTGGTTGGAACTGGCGAAAATGACGCGCTTGACGCCGTGCTTGCGGGCGGCTTCATAGATATGGAACACGCCGCTGATGTTGGCGCCGAGGATTTCTTCGAATGGGCGTTCTACCGACACACCACCAAAATGCAGGATCGCATCGACGCCTTCCACCAGTTGATGCACCGCCTGCTTGTCGGACAGGTCGCACAGCACCACTTCCTCGCTTTCATCGATGGCGGGCGCCATGTTGGCGATGTCTGACAGGCGAATGTGCCGGGCGAAAGGCTTGAGGCGTTCGCGCAGGACTTTGCCCAGGCCGCCGCTGGCGCCGGTCAGCAACAAGCGATTGAAGGGGTGACGAATGTGTGTGGTAGTCATTGAATTACCTGAGCAAACAGTGAGAGGTATCAGTTATAGGTTGCCGTTTGACCGCTGGAAAATATCCTTGTCCTCATGCTGATCTTCAGCGCCATTCCCCTGTGGGAGCGAGCCTGCTCGCGAAAGCGGTGGGTCAGCTTGCATAGAAGTTGGATGTACCGCCGCCATCGCGAGCAAGCTCGGCTCCCACAGTGGTTTGGCGTCGCGTGCAGATAATGTGTTCATCACCATCCCTTGTGGGAGCGAGCCTGCTCGCAAAAGCGGTAGGTCAGCTCGCATAGAAGTTGGATGTACCGCCGCCATCGCGAGCAAGCTCGGCTCCCACAGTGGTTTGGCGTCGCGTGCAGATAATGTGTTCATCACCATCCCCTGTGGGAGCGAGCCTGCTCGCAAAAGCGGTGGGTCAGCTCGCATAGAAGTTGGATGTACCGCCGCCATCGCGAGCAAGCTCGGCTCCCACAGTGGTTTGGCGTCGCGTGCAAATAATGTGTTCATCACCATTCCCTGTGGGAGCCGAGCTTGCTCGCGATAGCGGTGGGTCAGTCGCCACTTGAGCGACAGACCCACCGCAGCCGCTTTACAACAAGCTGATCGGGTAGCTGATAAAGAGGCGGTTCTCGTCGAACTCATTGCTGCTGTAGTCCCGACGGATCGATGCATTACGCCACTTCACGTTGAGACTCTTCAGTGCACCGCTCTGCACGGTGTACGCCAGTTCGGTCTCACGTCCCCACTCCTTGCCGTCGTCCACCGTGGCGGTGTGCACGTTGTCGCCGCTGATGTAGCGGTTCATCAGGGTCAGGCCCGGTACGCCGACGGCGGCGAAGTTGAAGTCGTGGCGCACTTGCCAGGATTTTTCCTTGGCGTTGTCGTAGCTGGAGTTGTAGCTGTCGTTGGCCAGGGTCCCGCCGCTGGTGCCGTTGACGCGCATCCAGGCATCGTCGCCGCTGAGTTTTTGCAGGCCGACGTAGAAGGTGTTGCCACCGTACTTGGCCGAGAGCATGGCGAAGGCGGTCTTGTTGTCCAGGTCACCGGCCAGGGCACTGCCGTTTTCCTTGCCGATGAAGTAGCCGAGGTTGGCGCCCAGGGTCCAGTCGCCGATGGGCTGGCTGTGGGTCAGGTTGAAATACTGCTGCTGGTAGATGTCGCTCAGTTCCGAGTACCAGACGCCGACCTGGGTGCGTTTGTCGTTGAAGGCGTACTCGCCGCCGCCGAAGTTGAAGCGATCGGAGGTGAAGGCCGGGCGGCCGTTCATGAACATGTCCTCCATGCTCGCATCGTTGCGCGGGCTGTTGGCGCGGAACTGGCCACCGTAGAGGCTCAGGCCGCTGATTTCGGTGGAGGTGACCTGGCCGCCACGGAAGGTTTGCGGCAGGGAGCGGCCATCGTCGGAACGCAGGATCGGCAACACCGGTGCCCATTCGCCGACCTTCAATTCGGTCTTCGACACCTTGGCCTTGAGGGCGACACCCAGGCGGCCGAAATCATCGGCCGGGCGGCCGTCATCGTGCACCGGCAACAACTGTGTTCCTGTGGTGCCGCGACCGCCATCGAGCTTGATCGAATACAGGCCCAGCACGTCCATGCCGAACCCCACCGTGCCCTGGGTGAAACCGGACTTGGCGTCGAGGATGAAGCTCTGGGTCCATTCCTCGGCCTTGCCCTGGGCGTTGTTCGGGTTGGTGAAGTTGCGGTTGAAGTAGGCATTGCGCAGGGTCAACGTGGCCTTGGCGTCGTCGACAAAACCTTCGGCGTGGGCGACGGTTGGCAGGAAAGCGGCCAGGCCGGTGCAACCGAGCAGCAGCATTGCGGGACTGGAATTGAAGAGGGCGCGGCGGGTGGGACGATTGTCGGGCGAAAAACGGACACGTGTGCTCACTATGACTGCTCCTACCTTTTTGTTGTTTTTATTTGTCATACGTCGTCGTACAACATGGCGTGGATTATTTGTGGCCCGTTACGCGTTGTCAACTGGCCATGATCGGAATTATCCAATTGGGCGACGCTTGAAAATCGGCTGGATCAATGGTCGCAGCAAAGAAAAGTGCAGAACGAGGCCTTGGCGGGGGCTTTTTACTGGTTGTGGTCTTGCTTGAAAGTTATGCGATGACTGGTCTAAGACATTGGTCGAATGGTCCCCTCGAAGCACCTCAGTTCTTGTGGCGAGGGGATAAATCCCCTCGCCACAAGAAGCGACTCCCACAGGGAGCCCCGGTGTTTTCGAAAGAGGGTGGATGCTAGTCTTGGGCATCGCTGTTGCCAGGGAGCCCTCATGGGCAATCACAAGATCGAGATTCGTCGCAGTAACGTCGAGAAAATCCTGCTGGCCGCCGAGAAGGTCTTTGCCGAAAAAGGCTTCGGCAGCACCACCATGGCTGACATCGCGGCTGAAGTGCAGTTGCCCCGTTCCAACCTGCATTACTACTTCAGCACCAAGAACGAGTTGTACAGCGCCGTGCTGTTCGATCTGCTGGAAGTCTGGAAGCAGGACGCCTTGTGCTTCGAAATGTTCGACGATCCGCGGGTGGTGCTCAGCAGCTATATCCGCGCCAAGATGAATCATTCCCGCAGCCGGCCTTATGGTTCGAAGGTCTGGGCCAATGAAGTGATCCATGGCGCGCCCACGCTGGGGCAGGCGCTGGATGCCAGCCTCTATGAATGGGCCAAGATGAAGGAAGCAAAAATTCGCCAGTGGGTGGAGGACAAACGCATCCTGCCGGTGGAGCCGTCGAGCCTGCTCTACATGATCTGGGCTTCGACCCAGCATTACGCCGACTTCGACCACCAGATCAACATCCTCAACGATCACCAGCCACTGTCGGACATGCAGTTCGAGCGGGCGGTACAGACAGTGACCGCGGTGATTCTGCGGGGGATCGGGTTGGAGCCTTAGTGTTGTGGTGGGGCTGACGGCGCTATCGCGAGCAGGCTCGCTCCCACATTGGAAATGCGATCCCCTGTGGGAGCGAGCCTGCTCGCGATGGCGCCAGTCCAGGCACCGCAGCTCTCAAACGGCTACATGGTAGGGATTACGCGGATCATGATCCCAGTCCAGGAACGGCTTGCCCGTTTCCACCGGCACCATCTCGATGCAATCCTGCACCGGACAGGTAATCTGGCACAGGTTGCAGCCCACGCACTCTTCATCGATCACTTCATATTGATGCGTTCCGTCAGCCTGCCTGTGGCTGGCGATGGCCTGGTGCGAGGTGTCTTCGCAGGCGATGTGGCAGCGGCCGCAGCCGATGCAGGCCTCCTGGTCGATCTTGGCGATGACCTGATAGTTGATGTCCAGGTATTTCCAATCGGTGGTGTTGCTGACCGCGCGACCAGAGAACGCCTGGAGGTTGGCGTATCCCTGGCTGTCCATCCAACGTGACAGGCCGTCCTTCATCTCCTCGACGATGCGAAAACCGTGCAGCATCGCCGCCGTGCACACCTGCACCGCGCCGCTGCCCAGGGCGATGAATTCCGCGGCGTCGCGCCAACTGCCGATGCCGCCGATGCCGCAGATGGGCAAGCCGTGGGTCTGCGGATCACGGGCGATTTCCGCCACCATGTTCAGTGCGATCGGCTTGACCGCCGAGCCGCAGTAACCGCCATGGGTGCTCTGGCTGCCGACGGTGGGCAGCGCGACCATCCGGTCCAGGTCGACGCTGGTGATGGAGTTGATGGTGTTGATCAGCGACACCGCGTCCGCGCCACCGCGATGGGCCGCCCGGGCGGCGACGCGGATGTCGGTGATGTTCGGCGTGAGCTTGACGATCACCGGCAGCGAGCAATAGGTCTTGCACCAGCGGGTCACCTGCTCGACGTACTCCGGCACCTGGCCGACCGCTGCCCCCATGCCCCGTTCCGGCATGCCGTGGGGGCAACCGAAGTTCAACTCGATACCGTCGGCACCGGTGGCTTCCACCAGGGGCAGGATGTGTTTCCAGGATTCCTCGACACAGGGCACCATCAGCGACACGATCAACGCCCGGTCCGGCCAGTCCTTTTTCACCTGGGTGATTTCCCGCAGGTTGATCTCCAGGGAGCGGTCGGTGATCAACTCGATGTTATTGATGCCCAGCACCTCGCGATTGGCGCCAAAGTGGGCCGAGTAGCGCGACGATACGTTCACCGCCGCCGGGTCTTCACCCAGGGTTTTCCAGACCACGCCCCCCCAGCCGGCCTCGAAGGCACGCACCACGTTGTAGGCCTTGTCGGTGGGCGGCGCTGAGGCCAGCCAGAACGGGTTGGGGGCTTTGATGCCGGCGAAGACAATCGACAGATCGGCCATTTACGCAGCCTCCACGTTGAGCATGAGTTGGGCATTGATCGCCTCGGCGGCGAGCTTGCCGTGCTGCACCGCCTGTACGGTGAGGTCCTGGTCCAGACTGGTGCAATCGCCGCCGGCATAGACCCCGGGGATGCTGGTGCGCAGTTGTTCATCTACCAGGATCCGCCCGTCCTGGCGCTTGAGTTCCCGGGCCAATGGGTCCGCCAGTGCGTGCTCGTCAAAGGCCTGGCCGATGGCCTTGAAAATGCCGTCGGCCGGCAGGTCGAACGTGTCGGCATCGATGACCAGTCGACCGTTTTCCAGATGGGTGCGCGAGAAGCGCATTCCTCGCACGTGCCCGGCGTCGTCGAGCAGTACCTGCTGCGGTTGGGCCCAGGTCAGCAGGCGGACCTGATTGGCCTTGGCAATGTCCTGCTCGTGGCCGGTTGCGCCCATGTCCTCAAGACCGCGGCGGTAAACCAGGCTGACATCCCGGGCGCCGAGGCGGGCCATCTGCACGGCCATGTCGATGGCCGTGTTGCCGGCACCGAGCACGATGCAACGGTCTGCCAACGGCAACTGGCTGAGGTCGTCGGCCTGGCGCAGCTCGCGGATGTAGTCAGTGGCGGCAAGCAATCCCGGCGCTTGTTCATCGCTCAGGCCCAGTTGTTTGCTGGCGGCCAGGCCGAGGCCGAGGAACACCGCGTCGAACTGTTGGTGCAGTTCGCTCAGGCTGAGGTTTTCGCCGAGCTTCTGACCGTGACGGATTTCGATGCCGCCGATCTCCAGCAGGAAGTCCAGTTCACGCTGGGCATAATCGTCTACCAGTTTGTACTTGGCGATTCCGTATTCGTTGAGACCGCCGGCCTTGTCCCGGGCCTCGAAAATCACCACGTCATGACCGTGCATCGCACTGCGGTGAGCGCAGGACAAGCCCGCCGGGCCGGCACCGACCACGGCAATGCGCTTGCCAGTGCTGGCGGCCCGTTTGAACGGGTGTTCGCTGAAACGGGCATTGTCTACGGCAAAGCGCTGCAACAGGCCGATCAACACCGGGGCGCACTCGTGGCTGTTGTTGCGCACGCAGGCTTGCTGGCAAAGGATTTCCGTAGGGCACACCCGGGCGCAACTGCCGCCGAGGATATTGGCCGAAAGAATCTTCTGGGCCGCGCCCTGGACATTGTCCTGGTGGATGTTGCGAATGAACGAAGGAATATCGATCTCGCTCGGGCAAGCGTTCACGCACGGAGCGTCGTAGCAGTACAGGCACCGGGACGCTTCCAGATGGGCTTGCCTGGCGTTGAGCGGTGGTGCCAGGTCGCTGAAGCGGGCGGCGAGGGTGGTCGGGTCTTCCAGGGAATGGGGAAGATGGCTCAAGGGCTGGATCATGGTATGGGCCTCACGGTGTTGGAGGTGCTGCCTCTGGTGGGCAGTGTTTTTCTGGGTGCTGCGCTGGCCTCATCGCGAGCAGGCTCGCTCCCACATTGGAAATGCGGCCCCCTGTGGGAGCGAGCCCGCTCGCGATCGGCCGAAGGCCTCGATTTCAGCGTTTCACCGCAGTCGGTTTATGCAACTCAGCCCGCTTGCTCAGTAAATCGAACACCGCCGGATACGCCGGTCGTTCGATATAGCGCCCGGCACCGCGCTCGGCCCGCAAGTCACCGTCGGCCCACACCAGCCGACCCTGGCTGATGGTATGACTGGGCACGCCGCGCACGGTCTTGCCTTCGAAGATGTTGAAGTCCACTTGCTGGTGGTGGGTCTTGGCCGAAATCGTGCGGCTGCCTTGAGGATCCCAGAGCACCAGGTCGGCGTCGGCTCCGACGCGGATCGCCCCTTTGCGTGGGTAGAGATTGAAGATCTTTGCGGTGTTGGTGGAGGTCAGTGCGACGAACTCCTGCATCGACAATTTGCCGCTGTTGACCCCTTCGTCCCAGAGCACGGCCATGCGGTCTTCGATGCCGGCGGTGCCGTTGGGGATCTTGCTGAAGTCGTCGCGGCCTGCGGCTTTCTGTTCGGCGCAGAAACAGCAATGGTCGGTGGCGGTGGTGTGCAGACTGCCCGATTGCAAGCCGTGCCACAGCGCTTCCTGATGTCCGCGGGGACGGAAGGGCGGGCTCATCACGTAACCGGCTGCGGTCTGCCAGTCGGGGTGGCGATAGACACTGTCGTCCAGCAGCAGGTGCCCGGCCAGCACTTCACCGTAGACCGGTTGGCCTTTGCTGCGGGCGTAAGTGATTTCGTCCAGCGCTTCCTTGGTGGAAACGTGCACCAGGTACAGGGGCGTTCCCAGTGTCTCGGCAATCCGGATGGCCCGGCTCGCGGCTTCACCTTCCACTTGCGAAGGCCGTGACAGCGGATGGGCTTCGGGCCCGGTGATGCCCTGGGCCAGCAGCTTACGTTGCAGGTGATAGACCAGTTCGCCGTTCTCGGCGTGCACCGTGGGCACCGCGCCCAGCTCCAGGCAGCGCTCGAAACTCGCCACCAGGGTGTCGTCGGCGGCCATTATCGCGTTCTTGTAGGCCATGAAATGCTTGAAGCTGTTCACACCGTGGTGGTTGACCAGCTCGGCCATTTCTTCACGGACCTGCTCGCTCCACCAGGTGATTGCGACGTGAAAACCGTAGTCGCTGGCGCTTTTCCCGGCCCAGCCGCGCCATTGGTGAAAGGCTTCCATCAGCGACTGCTGGGGATTGGGGATCACGAAGTCGATGATCGAGGTGGTTCCTCCGGCCAGGCCTGCGGCCGTACCGCTGAAGAAGTCTTCACTGGCGACCGTGCCCATGAATGGTAACTGCATATGGGTGTGGGGATCGATGCCGCCGGGCATCAGGTATTGACCGCTGCCATCGAGCACTTCAACCGCGGCCGGAACATCCAGGTTTTCGCCGATGGCCTTGATCACGCCGTCGGCGCAGAACACATCGGCGCGGTAACTTTCATCATGGGTAATAACGGTGGCGCCACGGATCAACAGAGACATTCCGAGTTCCTCGCAGGCATGACCGACTGATGCCGGTTCTTTATGTTTTATAGATCACGATTGGACTGTGACGCAGTTCTGCGGATTGCCGATCCTGTCATCGCTGTCAGGATTAGACGCTAGCTGGAGTTTTTGAAATGATCAAGATTATTTTAAATAAGCTAACTGTTTTCATAACTTGTTGAAAATAAACAGTTAATTTCATAAATCACCAAAATGATGAGGGGGCTCACCATTTTGACGCACTTGACAGGATCGTTATTTGAGCGAGATTTGTCATGGTAAATCAGCGGCTTGAAAACAGTGAGCGTGCGGCCTGGACACGTTGCGTTCATTCTGGATGCACCACTTTGAATCCCGGGCTCGACAGATTGCGCACGTCATCTAGCCTGAACACGGCAACAGTGCAATGCAGCAGAACCTCGAATGGGGGATTAATCTCAAGGAATCAGAGGGTTGTAACGCTTATATCTATCGACCAGTCAACCCGGCGCGTCATTCGGCACGGTAATTGAGTGTCCGTATTGCCAGGCGGGGTCGTCGGTCACCAGCGTGCTTTACATGCAAGTACTCCGGCCATCGCCCCGTCGATGAGCAAAAATAATGAAAACAGTGGAGCGGACATGACCAGATCAACTGTGACCGAGCGCGACGGATTGTTCGAGCTTGAAGCTGGCAGCGACGTACTCGAGAGCCCCCGTTACAACCACGATATCGCCCCGACGAAGGTGCATGAGCGAACCTGGAACAAATGGCACATCACCGCATTGTGGGTCGGCATGGCGATCTGCGTGCCGACCTACACCCTCGGTGGCGTACTCACCGCCTATTTCGGCCTGACGGTGGGCGAAGCCCTGTTGGCGATTCTGTTTGCCAACATCATCGTATTGATTCCCCTGACACTGAACGCCTTTGCCGGAACCAAGTACGGTATTCCGTTTCCGGTGCTGCTGCGCTCGTCCTTCGGAGTCATCGGTTCCAACGTCCCTTGCCTGATCCGCGCCCTGGTAGCGTGCGGCTGGTTCGGGATCCAGACCCTGTTCGGCGGGCTGGCGATCCATCTGTTTCTCGGTTCGGTATTCGAAGGCTGGAAGAGCCTGGGGGGCACGGGTGAGGTGCTCGGTTTCATGATGTTCTGGGTTATGAACCTGTGGGTGGTATTGCGGGGCGCCGAATCGATCAAATGGCTGGAAACCTTGTCTGCGCCGCTGCTGGTGCTGGTGGGGGCCGGCTTACTGGTGTGGGCCGTGCCCAATGTCTCCGTGACCGAACTGATGGCGGTGCCGGCGAAACGGCCCGAGGGGGCCGGCGTAACCGGCTACTTCCTTGCAGGGCTGACGGCCATGGTCGGTTTCTGGGCGACCCTGTCGTTGAACATTCCGGACTTCAGCCGGTATGCCAAAAGCCAGAAGGATCAGATCGTGGGGCAGATCATCGGCTTGCCCCTGACCATGTTCCTGTTCGCCTCCCTCGGCGTGGTCATGACCGCCGCCTCGGAAAAACTGGTGGGCGTGACCGTCTCCGACCCGGTGACCTTGATCGGACATATCCAGAGTCCGTTGTGGGTCGCGCTGGCCATGGTGCTGATCATCGTCGCCACGCTCTCGACCAACACTGCCGCCAACATCGTCTCGCCCACCAATGACTTCCAGAACCTGGCGCCCAAAGTGATCGGCCGTTCCAAGGCGGTGATACTGACCGGGCTGGTGGGGCTGGCATTGATGGCCCACGAACTGCTGAAAAAGCTCGGCTGGATCGTCTCCGACGTCAGCCTTGAATCGGTGTATTCCAATTGGTTGCTGGGGTATTCGAGCCTGCTGGGGCCGATTGCCGGGATCATGGTGGTGGATTACTTCCTGATCAAGAAACAACAGCTGGACCTGGCCGGGTTGTACCGCGACGACGTTTACCCGGCATGGAACTGGAAGGGCTTCATCGCCTTCGGCGTGCCGGTGGTGTTGACGCTGCTATCCCTGGGCAGTGATGCGTTCAGCTGGTTCTACAGCTATGGATGGTTCACCGGCTCGGCCCTGGGTGGGGTGATTTATTACGGGTTGTGCAGTTTGCGTGCGAGCCCATCCGTCGCCAAGTCCGCCGTGTAGAGGAGGGCCCTATCGCGAGCAGGCTCGCTCCCACATGTGCAATGCATTCCCCTGTGGGAGCGAGCCTGCTCGCGATGGCGGCTTCGAATACAGCGAAAAAATGCCTGGAAAAAGGAGATCCCCATGAACGCCGCCATCGACGTCCTGCAATCCACCCATCGACACATCAACCGCGACCGCCTCTGGCAGTCGCTCATGGACTTGGCCAAATTGGGCGCCACGGTCAAGGGCGGCGTCTGTCGACTGGCCTTGACCGACCTGGATCGTCAGGCCCGGGACCTGTTCGTGCAGTGGGCCGAGGCGGCTGGCTGCACCGTCAGCATCGATGGGGTGGGCAATATTTTCGCTCGCCGTCCGGGGCGCAATCCAATCCTGCCCCCGGTGATGACCGGCAGCCACATCGACACCCAGCCCACGGGTGGCAAATTCGATGGTTGCTTTGGCGTGTTGTCCGGGCTGGAGGTGCTGCGCACCCTCAATGACTTGAATATCGAAACCGAAGCGCCGCTGGAGGTGGTGGTGTGGACCAACGAAGAAGGCTCACGCTTCGCGCCCTGCATGATGGGATCCGGGGTGTTCGCGGAGAAATTCACCCTCGAAGAAACCCTCGCCAAGGTCGACGCCGAAGGCGTCACCGTTGAGCAAGCGCTGAATGCCATCGGCTACGCCGGTCCGCGTCAGGTCACCGGTCATCCGGTGGGCGCGTATTTCGAAGCGCACATTGAACAGGGCCCGATCCTGGAAGACGAACACAAGACCATCGGCGTCGTCATGGGCGCACTGGGGCAGAAGTGGTTCGACCTCACGCTGCGGGGTGTCGAGGCCCATGCCGGCCCGACCCCGATGCACCTGCGCAAGGACGCCCTGGTCGGCGCATCGATCATCGTCGGAGCCGTCAACCGTGCCGCCCTCGGCCATCAACCCCATGCTTGTGGAACTGTCGGTTGCCTGCAAGCCTACCCAGGCTCGCGCAACGTCATTCCGGGCGAAGTGCGCATGACCCTGGATTTCCGTCATCTGGAACCGGCGCAGCTGGATTCGATGATTGCCGAGGTCAAGCAGGTCATCGATGACACTTGCCGGCAACACGGCCTGACCTATGAGTTGACCCCCACCGCTGACTTCCCGCCGTTGTATTTCGATCCGGGTTGTGTCGACGCCGTACGCGGTGCCGCCCAGGGGCTGGGCCTGTCACACATGGACATCGTCAGCGGCGCCGGCCATGACGCGATTTTCCTGGCCGAACTGGGCCCGGCCGGGATGATCTTCGTGCCCTGCGAAGGCGGGATCAGCCACAACGAAATCGAGAACGCCGCCCCTGATGATCTCGCTGCCGGCTGCGCGGTGTTGCTGCGGGCGATGCTCGCCGCCTCCCAGGCCATTGCCGAAGGGCGCATGGCGGCTTGAACGGGGGAATCGGCGGCTCCACCAGTACCCGCAAGGGAACGCACGACGACCACGGACGGTCGTAACCTCCATGCGCTTCTGACCTATGGAGACCCAATGAGCCAGGACGTCCCCACCACGGAGACCAATCGTCGTCAATTGCTGCAAATCATCGCCGGACTGTCGGACGGGGTGATGTTGATCGAAGTCGACCAGACCATCGCCTGGGCCAACGAGGCCGTGCTGAACATGCACGGAGTCAAGGACCTCGGGGAGTTGGGCGCCAATGCCCGGGAGTACGCTCGGCGCTTCAACTTGCGCTATCGCAACAACCACCCGTTGACAGCGGACAACTACCCCATTGCCCGGGTCGCCCGTGGCGATGAGTTCAGTGATGTGCTGGTGGAGGTCACACCGGTGGATGATCCTGATCGCACCTGGGTCCACCGCATTCGCAGCATGGTACTGACCGACCGCAACGACGCACCGACGTTGCTGGTGCTGATTCTCAGCGACGCCACAGAGTGGGCCAGCGCCGAACAGCGTTTCGAGAAAACCTTCGCTGCCAATCCGGCGCCGGCGGTGATCTGCCGCCTCGGCGACCTGCGCTACATCAAGGTCAACCAGGGCTTCCTGGAGATGACCGGCTACAGCCGCGAACAGGTGATTGGCCGTTCAGTCTACGAATTGGATGTGCTGGAGGCGGCCGAGCGCCGTGAGCTGGCCATCGAGCGCCTGGGGCAGGGCGCAACTATTCCGCAGATGCAGGCCGAGCTGAAGTTGCCGGAAGGCACGAGCAAGCAAGTGATCGTCGCCGGCCAGCCACTGGACCTGCACGACGAGGATTGCATGCTGTTTTCCTTCATGGACATGGAGCCGCGACGCAAGGCCGAAACGGCGCTGCGCCAGAGCGAGGAGCGCTTTGCCAAGTCGTTTCGCCTGTCCCCCGTGCCCACCCTGGTATGCAGCGCCGAGCAGCTGTTGCTGGAAATCAACGATGCGTTTCTCGACACCACCGGGTACGCCAGTGAAGAACTCTTTGGCAAGACCGTGGCAGAAATCGGCTTTCTCGACAAGGACGCCAGTGCCACGCTGTTTGCCCGCCTGGAGAAGACCACGACGGTGTCCAATGTCGACGTCAAGGTCCGCAAAAGGGGTGGCGAGCTGATCGACTGCGAGGTGGCGGCCGACACCGTGGTCATCCAGGACCAGCCTTGTTACCTGCTGGTCCTGGTGAACATCACTGAACGCAAGCGCTCGCAACTGGAGCTGGTGGCGGCGATCGAGGAGGTGATGAAGGATGCTTCCTGGTTCAGCCGAACGCTGATCGAGAAGCTGGCCAATGTGAAGAGTATCAACACGCAATTGCCCAGCACCTCCTACACCGAACTGACTGCCCGCGAGCGTGATGTGTTGGGGCTTATTTGTCAGGGACTGGCAGACAAAGAGATTGCCGCACGCTTGAAACTGGCTCCCAATACCGTGCGAAATCACGTCGCTACGCTGTACTCAAAATTGGATGTCCACAGCCGCAGCGAGGCCATTGTCTGGGCCCGGGAACGAGGTTTGTTCGTGAGCGACTGGAATGTGAAGGCACCATGATAGCCAGTGCAAATGCACTGGATGGGTTAGTGCAAATTCGGGTTTCTGGCGAGCAGGCGGCTGCTTAGGATATGGGGGTGCGGCACTCTCAGAGCAGGGCCGCGTCCCCACGAAACAGTCAAGGAATACGCCGCAATGTGTAGTAATCAACGCCAACGTGTCATCGACAGGATGTCTGCTCAAACCGGGAGCCTGGCGTTGTTTGCCGGTCCTCTGCGTGTCTTGCGTTGAGGGGGCAGTCCATGACTCAATTGGCCCCCCTGCGCGCCCGACTCGAAGAAAGTTTCTCGCCGTTGTCCTGCGAATGCAGCCTCAACGGCGATGGCACCCTGACTGTCCGTCTCTATCGCCGCGAGAGCGGGGAGGTGGACCTTGTGGTGAGTGGCTTGAACCTCGACAGCGTTCGCTCGGAAGAAAGTTTGGCAAAGCTGATCGACGAATTGCGGTATGAGCTACAGAGCACCCCTGGTCATCGCAACGATCCCGCTGACTGATCCATTTGTGGCTTCATTTGACAGGGTTCGGCCTTACAACAGCGTTGCCCGGCAATCGAGCGCCAGTCGCGCGCCGCCGTATTCGCTGCTGCCTACCTCCAGAGTGAACCCATGTAAATTGACAATCGCCGCGACGATCGACAGGCCAAGGCCAAACCCGCCGTGGTGGGTGCTGCCCTCGGCGCGATAAAAGCGGCGGAACACGGCCTTGCGCTCTGGCTCTGGAATGCCGGGGCCGGAGTCGAGCACCTCGATGCGGGTGCTGTCGCCCTGGTCGATACCGCGCAGGGTCACTTTGCCCCCCGCCGGGGTAAACTTGATGGAATTGCTCAACAGATTCGACACCGCTTCGAACAGCAGCGCCCGGTCGCCGTTGAGCAAGGGCAGGGTCTCGGGCACTTCGAGGCTGAAGATCAACTCACCTTCTTCGGCCAGGGGCAGATAGAAGTCATGCAACTCCTGCAGCAACTGCAGCGGGTCGACACGCACGAAGCCTGAGCGGCGCTGCTGGTCTTCCAGCTCGGAGATCCGCAGCAAACCTCGGAACCGTGCCATCAGGGTATCGGTCTCGGCAATCACCTGATCCATCTGCAAGGCCTCGGGCGACCCATCCGCGGCCTGCTGCTGGATACGATAAAGCTGGGCGCGTAGGCGGGTCAGCGGCGTGCGCAGGTCATGGGCTATGTTGTCGCACACACCCTTGACCTCGTTCATCAGGCGTTCGATGCGATCGAGCATGGCATTGACGATTGCCGCCAGCATGTCCAATTCATCCCGCCGGCTCGACAGCGGCAGGCGATGTCTCAGGTCACCGGCCACGATGGCTTCGGCACTGGCCTGCAATTTACGGATACGCTGCAGCGGTCGACGGCGCAAGAGATGCCAACCGGCAACTCCCGGCAGGATGGTCAGCGACACACCCCATAACAACGCGTGGAGGATGATGCGGGTCACCGCGAAGAGCGAACCGTTGTCCCGCGCCAGTACCAGCCAGCGTCCATCCTGGGTCCGGGTCGCCACGGCATCGCAACTGTCCGAAGGCACGCTCGGGTCGTCGTAGTCGACACAATCGCTGAGTATGTGGATTTTGCCGTCCAGCGGCAGGGCGGCCGGAATCCGCAGGATCGGTCCGCTCAGGTGGCGCAGCTGAGGGTCGAACAGGCCGTAGGCGTCGACACCGCGGTCGTCCAGGGTCAGGCTGGCCATGAGCGCGTCTTCCAGTTGATCGCCGTGGATGCGGGCGAACAGGTGTTGGCGTTGCATCAGGGAATGTTTGGCCAGGCTGTCGAGGTAGCCGAATACCTCGTAGTACATCACCCCCATCAGGATCGCGCTCCAGAGCACGAACAGTGAACTGTACAGCGCCAGCAGGCGGCTGCTGGAAGAGCGCCAGCCCTTAGCAGGGTTCAGCAATGACATAGCCCGAACCCCGCACTGTGCGAATCAGCGGATCCAGGCCCGGCGGATCGATTTTCTTGCGCAAGCGACCGATATGGACGTCGATCAGGTTGGTGCCGGGGTCGAAGTGGTAGCCCCAGACTTCTTCGAAAATCATCATGCGTGAAAGAATCTGCCCGCTGTTGCGCATCAGGAATTCCAGCAGTTTGTATTCGGTGGGCAGGAGACTGAGCAACTGCCCGTTGCGGCTCGCCTCGCGGCTGATCAGATCCAGCTCCAGATCGGCCACGCGCAGGACGGTTTCCGGTTCCCTGGCACCATTACTGCGCCGCAGCAGCACCTCCACGCGGGCGGCCATTTCATCGGTGGCGAACGGTTTGGTCAGGTAATCGTCGCCGCCGGCGCGCAGGCCACGTACACGCTCGTCCACGTCGGAAAGAGCGCTGATCATCAGGATCGGTGTCGCCACGCCCATGGTGCGTAGCGTGGTGACGATCACCAGGCCGTCGAGCTCGGGCAGCATGCGGTCGAGGGTTATCAGATCGTAGTCTCCGCTCACCGCTCGTTCCAGGCCTTCGCGACCGTTATCGACCCAGTCGACGTTCAGGCCGTTACGGGTCAGTTCGGCGACGATTTCACGGGCGGTCACGGCGTCGTCTTCGATGGTCAGGATGCGGTTCATGGGCGGTACCGAGTTGAGAAATTGATGCCATTGCGCAGCATTCTGCCAAAGAAAACCTGTCGGCTTTCTGAAAAAAAGTTCATGGAAGGGCAAGCGGTTTCACCGGCCTGGATCAACACTTGGTCACAAATAATCCCTAACATGAATTGAGTGCGCACTATTATGTTGCGTTCGTTGCCCTGCTTTGGCGCGCTGTCGCTGTCGGGTAATGACGCTAACCGGTGGTGGTGTGCCGCAAGGAGCCGAGACCTCACCGGTCTTCGATAAAGCATTCAATAAAAGCATCAAGGAAGAGCCGCATCATGCAGCCTCAAGACCTTCTACGCCAAAAATTCGATATCCAGCCATTAACCAGACCCGACATGACGGTGCACCTGGACGGGCGGGTCGTCAATGCCGCCCGGGGCGAAACCGTCCTGACCGTCATCCAGTCCCAGGGCCAGCGCCAGGTGGCCCGCAACGATCACGGGCAGATCAGCGGTGCCTACTGCGGCATGGGCGTCTGCCAATGCTGCCTGGTCAGGATCGACGGCCGTCACAAGCGCCGCGCCTGCCAGACCCAGGTGCGCCCTGGCATGCAGATCGAAACCCGGACCAACCGCATCGTCGAAATGGAGGCGCCATGAGCCTCGATCCGGTGATTGTCGGCGGTGGGCCGGCGGGTATGGCGGCCGCCATCGAGCTGGCGGAGCACGGGGTGCGCTGTACCTTGCTTGAAGAGGCGCCGCGCCTTGGCGGCGTTGTGTATCGGGGTCCATTGCGCGACGGCGTCAGCCTCGACTACCTGGGACCGCGCTACAGCGAAGCCCTGGAAAAACTCCATGGTGAGTTCGGCCGGCATGCCGGGCTGATCGACGTCCGGCTCAACCACCGCGTCATCGGGGTCGAAGGGCTGCGGGCGCTGATGTTGCTCGATGCCAGCGAACGCGTGCGCGAGGTCACCTATTCACACCTGGTCCTGGCGGCCGGTTGTCATGAGCGCAGCGTGCCTTTCCCCGGTTGGACCTTGCCGGGAGTGATGCTGCTGGGTGGCCTGCAACTGCAGATCAAGAGCGGGGTGGTCAAGCCACCGAGCCCGGTGGTGATCGCGGGTACCGGTCCGTTGCTGCCGCTGGTGGCGTGTCAGCTGCATGCCGCAGGCGTGGCCGTGGCCGGTGTCTATGAAGCCTGCGCATTCGGCAGGATCGCCAGGGAAAGCCTGGCATTGCTGAACAAGCCGCAACTCTTTCTCGATGGCCTGAGCATGCTGGCCTACCTCAAGCGTCATCGCATACCCGTACGCTATGGCTGGGGCGTGGTGCAGGCCCATGGCGAGGGCGAGTTGAACATGGTCACCGTCGCGCCGTATTCCAGCGACTGGGAGCCCGACCTGGAACGCGCCGAACAGGTGCCGGCCCAGACGTTGGCGGTCGGCTACGGTTTCATACCGCGCACCCAGTTGAGCCAGCAGATCGGTCTGGAACATGGTTTCAGCGACGATGGCTACCTGCGGGCGGTGTCCGATGCCTGGCAGCAAAGCAGCGAGGCGCACATTCACCTGGCTGGTGACATGGGTGGGATTCGCGGTGGTGAAGCGGCCATGCTGAGCGGGCGCATCGCTGCGCTGTCGGTGCTGATGCAATGCAATGTGCTGGAGCCCCATGTCGCCCTCGAGCGCCGCAAGCGGTATCAGGCACAGTTGGATCGGATCCTCCGCTTCCGTGCCGCCGTGGACCGCTACACCCGACGCGGTGCCGGACAAACCGCGCTGCCAGCGGCCGATACGGTGATCTGCCGCTGTGAACACGCCACCCGCGCCGATATCGACCGGGCCCTGGAGCAGGGTGTGCAGGACATGGCCAGCCTGAAGATGCGCACCCGCGTGAGCATGGGCGATTGCCAGGGACGGATGTGCGTCGGGTACTGCAGCGACCGCCTGCGCGAAGCCACCGGGCGTGCCGATGTCGGCTGGCTGCGGCCACGCTTCCCGATCGATCCGATACCGTTTTCAGCGTTCCGCAGTGTTGACATGGAGGCCGCCCGGCATGACTGAACATCCAGGGATCCAGGACTACGATGTAGTCATCGCCGGTGGCGGCGTGATCGGCGCTTCCTGTGCCTACCAACTGTCCAAGCGCAAGCACCTGAGAGTCGCCCTGATCGACGCCAAGCGCCCCGGCAACGCGACCCGCGCTTCGGCTGGCGGGCTGTGGGCCATTGGCGAGTCGGTGGGGCTGGGTTGCGGGGTGATCTTCTTTCGCATGATGTCGGCCAACCGCAAGCGCCAGACCCAGGGAGCGGCTGTGGCGGTGGATGCCAGCACGCCGCATATCCTTCCGCAGTCGTTCTTCGACTTTGCCTTGCAGTCCAATGCGATGTACCCCCAACTGCACCGGGAGCTGCTGGACAACCATGGCATGGATATCAAATTCGAGGAAACCGGGCTCAAGTTCGTGATCTACGACGATGAGGATCGCTTGTATGCCGAGCACATCGTCGCCTGCATTCCCCACCTGGCCGATCAGGTGCGCTGGCTCGACCAGGTTGCCCTGCGCCAGGCCGAGCCCGGCGTCAGCCATGAAGCCCGGGGCGCCCTGGAGTTCCTGTGCGATCACCAGGTCAGCCCGTTCCGGCTGGCCGACGCCTACACCGAAGGTGCCCGGCAGAATGGTGTCGACCTGTACTTCAATACCCACGTTACCGAGGTGTTGCGCAGCGGGGCGCGGGTGACGGGAGTAAACACCGCCGAGGCCGGAACCTTCCACTGCCGGACCCTGATCAATGCCACCGGTGCCTGGGCGGCGGACCTGAGCGAGCAGGCCACCGGCGTGCGGATTCCGGTCAAGCCGGTCAAGGGGCAGATCCTGCTGACCGAGCGCATGCCGAAGCTCCTGAACGGATGCCTGACCACCAGCGACTGCTACGTGGCGCAGAAAGACAACGGCGAAATCCTCATCGGTAGCACCACCGAAGACAAGGGCTTCGACGTGACCACCACCTACCCCGAGATCGAGGGACTGGTGCAGGGCGCGATGCGGTGCATCCCGCAACTGGCCGACATCAACCTCAAGCGGACCTGGGCCGGCCTGCGTCCGGGGTCCCCCGATGAGTTGCCGATCCTGGGGCCGATGCGAGGCGTGGAAGGCTACCTCAATGCGTGCGGGCATTTCCGCACGGGCATCCTCACCTCGGCCATCACCGGCGTCTTGCTGGACAGGCTGGTAAACAACGAGCCGCTGCCGCTGGATATCACGCCGTTCCTGGCGGACCGCTTCGAGGTCATCCTGATGGCCGCTGAACCGAAGGAAATGGAATTGGCCTGAGGCAGCGAGCCTGTGCTCGAATGCAAGTCAGTGAAGCCTCCACCCTGTGGGAGCAACGCTTGCTCGCGATTACGTTAAGTCAGTCAGCAACAATATTGACTGGTCTGCCACTATCGCGAGCAAGCTTTGCTTCCACAGGGATGGGTTGTAGATCGAGCGTCAATCCTCGAACCCCACCTGTTCATGAATCTCATCAACCTTGAGTTCCAGCCGATAGGCCACGGCAATGAACAACGCCTGGCACAGGCACAGGGTGGCACTCAGCGAGCGGAAGGCGAAGGAGCTGCCTTCGTTCACCAGCAGCACGGTGTTGGCCCGTTTTGCCAGGGGCGACAAGTTGCTGTCGGTGATGATCAGCGTCTTGGCCTGGTGATGCTGGGCGATGCGCAGGCAGTGCTGGGTTTCCTTGCCGTAGGGGGTGAAGCTGATGGCGATCACCAGGTCGTTGGCCCGCACACTGCGCATCTGCTCGCGATAACTGCCCCCCAGGCCGGAAACCAGATGGATGCGCTTGTTGGTGTGCTGCAGGTTATAGACCAGGTAATCAGCCACCGCGAAGGAGCGCCGCACGCCCACTACATAGATGTTGTCGGCGTTGACCACCAGATCGACAGCCTTGTCGAACGCCAGGTCGTCCAATTCCAGCCCCAGTCGCTCGATGCCCGACAGCGTGGCGTTGATGCATTCGCGTGCCAGGTCGCCGCCACTGGCTTTCTGCGACTTGTTGGCGATCATGCTGCGAATGCGTTGCTGGTAGTTCTGCACCGGCGTGGTCTTGTGGGTATAGGCCTCGCGAAACAATGCCTGCATTTCGCTGAACCCGCTGAAGCCGAACCGTTGGGAGAAACGCACGATGGCCGAGGGATGCACTTCGCACTCGCGGGCGATGTCGCTGATGCGATCCACCATGATCCGGTCGCTTTGCTGGCTCATGTAGCTGGCGATGCGTTTGAGCTGGCGCGGCAGGCTTTCATACTCATCGGTGATCAGTTGCAAAAGACGCTCGGCATTGATCGGTGGGCTGGCGAGGGCGGCCTCGGACGCGCTCTCGGATAGCGCCGGCAGATCGGGGCGGGTCATAGATAATCCTTCTGGCTTGTTCTTATAGGACCGCCCGGTAAAAGACCGGCCCTCGACAATAAGTTGGCTGCTCGCAGTCTACAGCGTAGGCGCAGGGAAAATCATGGTGGGTGACATTGCAATCACTGGCTGAAACGATGCACTGCGTCTGACACGCCTGCTTTCCATCTTATTGGAAAAAATATTCCACATAAAAATATTATAGAAAAATTATTGATTGTTGGGCCTTGCTCGTTTTAGTCTGCATCCACCAAAAGCGTTGGCGCCGGTCCGGCAGCGAACGCGGGCTGATAAAAATAACAGGAGCCAGCATGGGCCAGACTCGTTTTGCCAGTGGGCGTCAATTGGATGTGATCTGCCTGGGACGCCTGGGCGTGGACCTGTACGCGCAGCAAGTCGGGGCGCGGCTGGAGGATGTGTCGAGCTTCGCCAAATACCTGGGCGGATCGTCGGCCAACATCGCTTTCGGCACCGCACGACTTGGGCTCAGGTCGGCGATGTTGAGCCGGGTGGGGGATGACCACATGGGCCGTTTCCTGGTGGAATCCCTGGCGCGCGAAGGCTGCGATGTCAGCGGTATCAAGGTCGACCCTGAGCGTCTGACCGCCCTGGTCCTGCTGGGCATCAAGGATCGGGAAAGCTTTCCCCTGGTGTTCTACCGGGAAAACTGTGCCGACATGGCGTTGCGCGCAGAAGACATTGACGAGGCCTTCATTGCCTCCAGCAAGGCCCTGCTGATCACCGGCACTCATTTCTCCACCGAAGGCGTCTACAAGGCCAGTCTCCAGGCGCTGGAGCATGCTGCCAAGCACAACGTCAAACGCATACTGGACATCGACTACCGACCGGTGCTCTGGGGCCTGACGGGCAAGGCCGATGGGGAAACCCGTTTTGTCGCCGACCAGAAAGTCAGCCAGCATGTGCAAGGCATCCTGCCGCGCTTCGACCTGATCGTCGGCACCGAAGAAGAATTCCTGATTGCCGGCGGCAGCGAAGATCTGCTGACGGCGCTGCGTACTGTCCGTTCGCTGACGGCGGCCACCCTGGTGGTCAAGCTCGGCCCGCAGGGTTGCACGGTGATTCACGGCGCCATCCCGGCTCGACTCGAGGACGGCGCCATTTATCCGGGTGTCCGGGTCGAGGTCCTGAATGTACTGGGCGCCGGCGATGCATTCATGTCGGGCTTCCTCGCCGGCTGGCTGGAGGATGCCAGCGATGAGCGTTGCTGCCAACTGGCCAACGCTTGCGGTGGCCTGGTGGTGTCGCGTCACGGCTGTGCGCCGGCGATGCCGACCCGGGCTGAACTCGACTACCTGTTCGACAGCCCGGTGCCGATCACCCGGCCGGACCAGGACCTCGTGCTGCAGCGACTGCATCAGGTCAGCGTGCCGCGCAAGTCCTGGAAACAACTGTTCATCTTTGCCTTCGACCATCGTTGGCAACTGGTGGAACTGGCGCAAAAAGGTGATCGAGACCTGAGTTGCATTGGTGCACTCAAGCAACTGTTCGTCCAGGCGGTGGAGCGGGTCGAAGCTGACCTGAAGCACCAGGGCATCGAGGCCGACGTTGGCTTGCTGGCCGATCAACGCTTCGGCCAGGATTCGTTGAACGCCGCCACCGGGCGCGGCTGGTGGGTCGCGCGGCCCGTGGAAGTGCAAGGCTCGCGGCCGCTGGCGTTCGAACACGGGCGTTCCATCGGCAGCAACCTGATCGCCTGGCCCAGCGAGCAAATCATCAAGTGCCTGGTGCAGTTCCACCCCGATGACGAACCACTGCTGCGCCTGGAGCAGGAGGCGCAGCTGATGGGACTCTACAAGGCCTCCCAGGTCAGCGGCCATGAATTGCTGCTGGAGGTCATTCCACCGAAGGATCATCCCTCGCAGCATCCTGATGTGTTGTACCGCGCACTCAAGCGCCTCTACAACCTGGGCATCTACCCGGCGTGGTGGAAGATTGAAGCTCAGACTGCGGATGAGTGGAAGCAGCTCGACGAACTGATCCAGCAGCGCGATCCCTATTGCCGCGGGGTCGTGCTCCTGGGGCTCAACGCCCCGGCTGCCGCCTTGGCCGAAGGATTTCGCCAGGCCAGCCAGAGCACGACCTGCCGGGGATTCGCCGTGGGTCGCACGATTTTTCAGGAGCCGAGCCGGGCCTGGCTGGCGGGAGAAATCGATGACGAAACCCTGATCCAGCAGGTGCAGGGCACGTTTGTGGAGTTGATCGAGGCGTGGCGCGCTGCCCGGAGCTGAATAATGTGAACACTGAACCTGATGTGGGAGCGAGCCTGCTCGCGATAGCGGACTAACTGTTGAGCATCAGTCGCCTGAAAGACCGCTATCGCGAGCAGGCTCGCTCCCACAAGGTTCTGCGCAGCTTTCAATTGCTATGTAAAAACAATAAAAGGTGCAGCCATGCCCGCTATTCGAATTGGTATCAACCCGATTTCCTGGAGCAACGACGACTTGCCGTCCCTGGGCGGGGAGACGCCGTTGAGCACCGCGCTGAGCGAAGGCAAGGCCATCGGCTACGAGGGTTTCGAGCTCAATGGCAAGTTTCCCAAGGACGCCAAGGGCGTTGGCGATGTGCTGCGCCCCTACGACCTGGCACTGGTGTCCGGTTGGTACTCCAGTCGCCTGGCACGGCGCTCGGCGGCCGAGGAGATCGACGCGATTGCCGCCCACGTCCAGTTGCTGGCGCAGAACGGTGCAACAGTGCTGGTCTATGGCGAAGTCGCCGACTCGATCCAGGGCCAGCGCATTCCCCTGATCGAGCGGCCGCGTTTCCACACCGACGACGCCTGGCAGGCTTATGCCGACAAGCTGACCGAACTGGCACGTTTCACCTTGTCCCAAGGCGTGCGACTGGCGTATCACCACCACATGGGGGCCTACGTCGAATCGCCCTCGGACATCGACAAACTGATGGCCTTGACCGGCAGTGAGGTCGGCCTGTTGTTCGATTCCGGCCACTGCTACATGGGCGGCGGCGAGCCGTTGCAGGTGTTGCGCAAGCACATCGAGCGGGTCTGTCATGTGCACTTCAAGGATGTGCGCAAACCGGTGGTACAACTGGCGCGCAACCATCTCTGGAGCTTCCCGGACTGCATCGTCAATGGCACCTTCACTGTGCCGGGGGACGGCGACATCGATTTCGCCGCGTTGCTGGACGTCCTGCTGGCCGCCGATTACCAGGGCTGGCTGGTGGTGGAAGCCGAGCAGGATCCGGCCGTGGCGCCGAGTTATGCCTACGCCAAAAAGGGTTACGACACCTTGCGCGCCTTGCTGCAGGAAAGGAGTTCGTCATGAGTCTGTTGATCAAGAGCCAGTCCAGTGGTCGGACCATGGTCCAACTGCCCCAGGGCGAGCTGGAATACGTCGGGTTCGCGGCCTACCGCTTGAGCCTCGGCGAAACCCTGCCGGTGGCTGCCGGCGACAAGGAGTTGTGCCTGGTGCTGCTCAGTGGCCGCATCAGCCTCAAGGGCGAAGCGCCGGGGCAGGGCAGCTTCGCCTGGGACAACCTCGGCGATCGCCAGTCGGTGTTCGAGGATAAATCGCCCTACGCCGCCTACCTGCCGCCCGGCAGCCAGGCCCAGGTGATCGCCCTGAGCGACGTACAGGTCGCCGTCTGTAGCGCGCCGGGCTCCAGCCTGAACGATTACGGCCCACGGCTGATCCGTCCCGACAGCATGAAGCGCAGCGTGCGCGGGAAAGGGGCGAATACCCGGTATGTCTGCGACATCCTGCCGGACAGCGAACCGGCCCACTCGTTGCTGGTGGTGGAAGTGCGCACACCGTCGGGTCATTCGTCGAGCTATCCACCCCACAAGCACGACACCGACGATCTGCCGCACCAGAGTTTCCTGGAGGAAACCTACTATCACCAGGTCAGTCCTTCCCAGGGTTTCGTGTTCCAGAGGGTCTACACCGACGACCGCAGTATCGACCAGGCCATGGCCGTGGAGAGCGGCGACCTGGTGGTGGTACCCAAGGGCTACCACCCGGTCAGCGTGCCCTACGGGTACGAGTCGTATTACCTGAACGTCATGGCCGGCCCGAAGCGGGTCTGGCAGTTCCATAACGATCCGCAGCACAGTTGGTTACTGGATCTCTGAGCACTGTTTGCTGCCCGCTCACCCAAGCCGTTTCGTATGGACACTGGAGGGATAACAAGATGAATAAGCCCCTGCGTTTTGCCTTGAACCGAATGGTTGCCCCGCGCCTGGCGTTGCCCGAATTCATCGATCTGGCCTTGGCCTTGAAAACTGATGCCATCGAGATCCGCAACGATCTTGAAGGCGTCGAGATCGAGAACGGCATGGCGCCTGTTCGCGTGCGCGAGTTGTGCGAAGAGCGGGGCATCAAGGTGCTGTCGATCAACGCCCTCTATCCTTTCGATGTGTGGAACGATGAGCGTCGCGGCCAGGCGTTGAGGCTGGCCGACTATGCGCGCGAATGTGGCGCCGAGGGCCTGGTCATGTGCCCGCTCAATGATCGTGCCGACCCGCGTAGCGAGGCCGAGCGCGGGGAGGGGCTGCGCACGGCGCTCAGCGAACTGGCGCCGATTCTGCGAGCCTTTGGTATCTACGGCTTCATCGAGCCCCTGGGGTTCGAGGAATGCTCGTTGCGCCGCAAGGGGGCGGCGGTGGAAGCGATCAAGGCCATCGGCGGGCTGGATGTATTCCGCCTGGTGCACGATACCTTTCACCACCATCTGGCGGGTGAACAGGCGTTCTTCCCCGAACTGACCGGGCTGGTGCACATCTCCGGCGTGGAAGATGCCCAAGTGCCGTTGGCGACGATCCGCGACGGCCACCGGGTGTTGGTGGGCAAGGCCGACATCCTCGGCAACGCCGCACAGATCGAGGCGCTACGGGCTGGTGGCTACGAAGGTTACTTGTCCTTCGAACCGTTCGCCGAGAGCGTGCATGAACTGGCCGATATCCGCCAGGCGTTGGGGGCGAGCATGAGCCATCTGCAGAACTCCCAGGCCTGACACGCCTCTCAAAAATGATGAGCCCCCTTGTGGGAGCGAGCCTGCTCGCGAAAGCGATCTCACATTCGACAGTGATGTTGTCTGATACACCGCTTCGCGAGCAGGCTCGCTCCCACAGGGATCGCATTCCAGACAAGGTGCAAGCATGTCCACAACACGACTGACCATGGCCCAGGCCCTGGTGAAATTCCTCGATAACCAGTACGTCGAGGTCGACGGTGTCCAGAGCAAGTTCGTCGCCGGAGTCTTTACCATTTTCGGCCATGGCAATGTGCTGGGCCTGGGCCAGGCGCTAGAGCAGGACAGCGGCGACCTGGTGGTCCATCAAGGCCGCAACGAGCAGGGCATGGCCCACGCCGCCATTGGCTTCGCCAAACAGAACCTGCGCCGCAAGATCTACGCCTGCACTTCATCGGTCGGTCCTGGCGCCGCGAACATGTTGACGGCGGCGGCCACGGCGACGGCCAATCGCATTCCATTGCTGCTGTTGCCCGGCGATGTCTACGCCAGTCGTCAACCGGACCCGGTGTTGCAGCAGATCGAGCAGTTCCACGACCTGAGCATCAGCACCAACGATGCGTTCAAGGCAGTGAGCAAATACTGGGACCGGATCAACCGTCCCGAACAGTTGATGAGCGCCGCGATCCACGCTATGCGCGTGCTCACCGATCCGGCCGAAACCGGCGCGGTGACCCTGGCGTTGCCTCAGGATGTGCAAGCCGAAGCCTATGACTACCCGGACTACTTCCTGGCAAGACGCGTGCATCGCATCGACCGCCGTCCGGCCACCGAGGCAATGCTCGAGGACGCCCTGGCCCTGCTCAAGGGCAAGCGCCAGCCGCTGATCATCTGTGGCGGTGGAGTAAAGTACGCCGGCGCCAACCGCGCATTGCAAGCCTTTGCCGAACGCTTCGACATTCCTTTTGCCGAGACCCAGGCCGGCAAGAGCGCGGTGGTCTCCAGCCATCCGCTGAACGTCGGCGGTGTTGGCGAAACCGGTTGCCTGGCGGCGAATCTGCTGGCCAAGGAAGCGGACCTGATCATCGGCATCGGTACTCGCTACAGCGACTTCACCACCGGCTCCAAATGGTTGTTCCAGCATCCGGATGTGCAATTCCTCAACCTCAATATCAGCCCATGCGACGCACTGAAACTCGACGGCGTGCAACTGCTGGCCGATGCCCGCGCGGGGCTGGACGCGCTGTCCGCCGCCATGGGGGATTATCGTGCCGAATGGGGCGGGCGGATTGCCGATGCCAAGGGGCAACTGGAGGCTGAGGTGGACCGGGTCTACCAGGCCGATTATCAGGTCGAGGGGTTCGTCCCGGAAATCGATGACGGCATGGACCCGGCAGTGTTTCGCGAGTTCATCGAGCTTACCGGCTCCTGCCTGACCCAGAGTCGGGTATTGGGCACGCTCAACGAGGCCTTGGCGGATGACGCGATCATCGTCGCCGCCGCCGGCAGCCTGCCCGGTGACCTGCAGCGCAGTTGGCGCAGCAAGGGCGTGAATACCTACCACCTCGAATACGGCTATTCCTGCATGGGGTACGAGGTGAATGCGGCGCTGGGGGTGAAACTCGCCGAGCCTGATAAAGAGGTGTACGCCCTGGTGGGTGACGGCTCCTACATGATGCTGCATTCGGAGCTGGCGACCTCGATCCAGGAGCGGCGCAAGATCAACGTGGTGCTGCTGGACAACATGACCTTCGGCTGCATCAACAACTTGCAGATGGGGAACGGCATGGACAGTTTCGGCACCGAGTTCCGCTTTCGCAACCCCGACACCGGCAAGCTCGACGGCGGCTTCGTGCCGGTGGATTTCGCCATGAGCGCGGCGGCCTACGGCTGCAAGACCTACAAGGTGAAGACCCTCGACGAACTGCTCGCGGCCCTGGCGGACGCACGACTGCAAACGGTCTCGACCCTGATCGATATCAAAGTCCTGCCCAAGACCATGATCCACGGCTACCTGTCGTGGTGGCGGGTCGGTGTGGCGCAAGTCTCCACCAGCGCCCGGACCAATGCGGTCGCCAAGGCCCTCAATGAACGACTGGCCCAGGCCCGTCAGTACTGATTTGCCCCAACCCTACATAAGGAGTTCTACATGTCTTTGAAGCTGGGCGTCATTGGCACCGGGGCCATCGGCCAGGACCATATCCGTCGTTGCAGCCAGACCTTGCTCAACAGCCAGGTGGTGGCGGTGACCGACATCAATCTGGCCCAGGCGGCGAAAGTGGTGGCCGACCTGAAGCTGACCGCCGAGGTCTATCCCGATGGACACGCATTGATCAAGGCACCGGAGGTCGAAGCGATCCTGGTCACGTCCTGGGGACCTAGTCATGAGGAGTTCGTGCTGGCGGCGATTGCTGCCGGCAAACCGGTGTTCTGTGAGAAGCCCTTGGCGGTCACTGCACAAGGCTGCCGCCGGATCGTCGAGGCCGAGGTGGTCCATGGCAAGCGACTGGTGCAGGTCGGCTTCATGCGTCCGTACGATGAAGGCTATCGGGCGCTCAAGGCGGTGATCGACAGCGGCCAGATCGGCGAACCCCTGATGCTGCATTGTGCCCACCGCAACCCCAGCGTGGGTGAGAACTACAAGACTGACATGGCGATCACCGACACCTTGATCCATGAGTTGGACGTGTTGCGTTGGCTGCTGGCGGACGACTACGTGTCGGTGCAAGTGGTCTTCCCCCGCAAGACCAGCAAGGCCCTGGCCCACCTGCGCGATCCCCAGATCGTCCTGCTGGAAACCGCCAGGGGCACGCGCATCGACGTGGAAGTGTTCGTCAACTGCCAGTACGGCTATGACATCCAATGCGAGGTGGTGGGGGAGACCGGCATCGCCAAGTTGCCGGAACCGTCCCAGGTACAGTTGCGCAGCGGCGCCAAGCTGTCCAATGCCATCCTGATGGACTGGAAGGATCGCTTCATCGCCGCCTATGACGTCGAGTTGCAGGCCTTTATCGACGGCGTTCGCGCCGGGCAGGTGGGCGGCCCTTCGGCGTGGGATGGTTTCGCGGCGGCGGTGGCGGCGGATGCCTGCATCGAGGCGCAGGGCAGTGGGCAGATCGTCAAGGTGCAACTGCCCGAGCGCCCGCGTTTCTACGGCTGATGGTGGTTCCTGTGGGAGCGGGCTTGCTCGCGAAGACGGTGTGTCAGGCGACATCATTCTACGGTTGATGGTTGTCCCTGTGGGAGCCGAGCTTGCTCGCGATGGCGGTAGTTCAGTCAGCATCGATGCCATCTGATCCGACGCTATCGCGAGCAAGCTCGGCTCCCACAACGAGCGCGTCCACTCAACGATCTATAAGGAGCTTTCATGCGAATCGGACTGGTGGGCTACGGCAAGGGTGGACGGTTTTTTCATGCGCCGCTGATCAGCAGTTTGCCGGGGGCGACGTTCGTGGGTGTGGTGACCCGGTCCGCCGAGCGCCGCCAACAACTGGCGACCGAACATCCCGATGTCCAGGCTTTCGACACACTGGAGCAACTGGTGGCGGTCGGCGTCGACGCGGTGGTGGTTTCCACACCGCTGGACGGTCGCCCGGCCGTGGTAATGGAGGCCATCGAGCGGGGCGTGGCGGTGGTCAGCGACAAACCGTTCGCCGCTGATGCCGCGCAGGCCGAGGCGATGGTGCTGGCTGCCGAGCGACGCAACGTGCCGCTGTGTGTGTACCAGAACCGGCGCTGGGACTCGGACTTCCTGACCGTGCGTAAATTGTTGGCGTCCGGTGTCCTGGGACAGGTCCTGCGGTTCGAGTCCAGTGTCGAGCGTTATTCGCCGACATCGGTGGGCAAGGGCAGCGGTGGCGGATTCCTGCGTGACCTGGGCAGTCATCTGGTGGACCAGGCGTTGCAGCTGTTCGGGCCGGTGGTGCGGATCTACGCCGAACTGGACTATCGGCAGCCAGGTCAGGTTTTCGACAATGGCTTCTTTATCTCCCTGACCCATGCCAACGGCGTGGTGTCGCACTTGAATGGCAGCTGCCTGCAGAACGCGCCGCGCCCACGGTTCCGGGTCAGTGGTTCCGAGGGGTGTTATACCGTCGAGGGCCTGGACGGGCAGGAAGCCCAGGCTCTGGCCGGTTTGAGCCCGGCGACGGAGGGCGAGCGCTGGGGGACCGAAGAGCATCGACGCTGGGGCTGGTTCGAGCACGGCGCCGAGCGTGAGCGGGTGACGTCGGAGCGAGGTTGCTGGATTGAGTTCTATCAGCGCCTGCAAATCGCATTGCAGGGAGCTGGCCCGCTGCCAGTCCAACCCCGTGATGCACTGGCGACTACCCGTCTGCTGGACGCTGCCCGGCAGAGCGCGGAACGCCATGAAGTGGTGGTGTTAGCCACGCCCATCGGCCATGGAACAAAAAACGAATAAAATTCTAAAATTTGTTGATATGGAAAAAATTTTCCAATAAAGTCTTTTCCAGGTTACCGACATCCTGTTCCCGCTTGTGCACCGGCTTCTTAAACAAGCGGCGGACTCAACAAAAACAAGAAACACAGCCAGGTACCGTCGATGAAAACCTTCAGCCGCTCTGCGTTTCACCTGTCACGTCTGCTGCGCTTGTCCGCAGCCCTTCCGCTGTTCGAATCCCTGTGCATCCAGCGCAACGGCGCCGTGGTGTGTTGCATGCCCGGTGCGCCCATCGTGCGTTTGCCCCGTTCCTGAGTTCCGACACGCCTTATCCATAAAACCAACAAGAATGTGGAGAAAGACCGTTCATGAAGACCAAGACCCGTATCGCCTCGTTGGCTCTGTCGTTGATGCTTGCCAGCGGCGCTGCCCTGGCGGACCTGAAGATCGGGGTCAGCATGTCGCAGTTCGACGACACCTGGCTGACTTACTTGCGTGAATCCATGGACAAGAAAGCCAAGTCCATGCCGGATGGCGTCAGCCTGCAGTTCGAAGACGCACGCAGTGATGTGGTCAAGCAACTGAGCCAGGTTGAAAGTTTCATCAGTCAGAAGGTCGACGCGATCATCGTCAACCCGGTGGACACCGCTGCGACCCAGCGCATCACCAAGGCCGCCGTGGCCGCGGGCATTCCACTGGTCTACGTCAACCGTCGTCCCGATGACCTGAAGCTGCCGGCTGGCGTGGTGACCGTTGCCTCCGATGACCTGGAAGCCGGCCGGATGCAGATGCAATACCTGGCCGACAAAATGGGTGGCAAGGGCGACATCGTGATCCTGTTGGGAGACCTGGCCAACAACTCCACCACCAACCGCACCAAGGGCGTCAAGGAAGTGCTCGCCAAATACCCGAACATCAAGATCGAACAGGAACAGACTGGTACCTGGTCCAGAGACAAGGGCATGACTCTGGTCAACGACTGGCTGACCCAGGGGCGTGAGTTCAACGCCGTGGTGGCGAACAACGACGAGATGGCCATCGGCGCGTCCATGGCGCTCAAAGGTGCCGGCAAGGAGAAGGGCAGCGTACTGATTGCCGGGGTCGACGGCACGCCGGATGGCCTGAACGCCGTGAAGAAGGGCGACATGGCGGTCTCGGTGTTCCAGGATGCCAAGGGCCAGGCCGACGGTTCGATCGACACGGCGGTGAAGATGATCAAGAAGCAGCCGGTGGAGCAATCCGTGTGGGTGCCATATCGGCTGATCACGCCGGAAAACGTCGACCAGTTCAAGTAACGTTCCACGCACCAGCGGTCCGACCACAACAATAAGCAGGCAAGGACGCCACGCCGACCTTGCCGAGGGAGTACCTGACCATGTTTGCCTCAGCGATAGCTTCGAGCGCCCCGGCAATGAATGTCCCGCCGGGCGTACTACCTGACGAACCGTATCTGCTGGAAGTCGTCAATGTCAGCAAGGGATTTCCCGGCGTGGTGGCCTTGTCCGACGTGCAGTTGCGGGTACGCCCCGGTTCAGTCCTGGCCTTGATGGGCGAAAACGGCGCGGGTAAATCCACCCTGATGAAGATCATCGCCGGCATCTACCAGCCGGACGCCGGTGAACTGCGCCTGAGGGGCAAACCGATCACATTCGACACGCCCCTGGCGGCGTTGCAGGCCGGCATTGCGATGATCCATCAGGAACTGAACCTGATGCCTCACATGAGCATCGCCGAAAACATCTGGATCGGTCGCGAGCAGCTCAATGGCCTGCACATGATCGACCACGGGGAGATGCACCGTTGCACCGCCAGGTTGCTGGAGCGCCTGCGGATCAACCTCGACCCCGAGGAGCAGGTGGGCAACCTGAGCATTGCCGAGCGGCAGATGGTGGAAATCGCTAAGGCGGTGTCCTATGACTCCGACATCCTGATCATGGACGAACCGACATCGGCCATCACTGAAACGGAAGTTGCCCACCTGTTTTCGATCATTGCCGACCTCAAGGCCCAGGGTAAGGGCATCATCTATATCACCCATAAAATGAACGAAGTGTTCGCCATCGCCGATGAAGTGGCGGTGTTTCGCGACGGCAACTACATCGGTCTGCAGCGGGCCGACAGCATGGACGGCGACAGTCTGATTTCGATGATGGTCGGCCGGGAATTGAGCCAGCTGTTTCCGGAACGGGAAAAACCCATTGGCGAGTTGGTGTTGTCGGTGCGCGACCTGAGCCTGGATGGCATCTTCAAGGGGGTCTCCTTCGATCTTCATGCCGGGGAGATTCTCGGCATCGCCGGGCTGATGGGCTCGGGACGGACCAACGTAGCCGAAGCGATTTTCGGCGTCACGCCCAGTACCGGTGGTGAGATTTTGCTGGACGGCCAACCGGTGCGCATCAGCGATCCGCACATGGCGATCGAGAAGGGTTTCGCCTTGCTGACCGAGGATCGCAAGCTCAGTGGACTGTTCCCCTGCCTGTCGGTGTTGGAAAACATGGAAATGGCCGTGCTGCCCCATTACGTCGGCAACGGCTTCATCCAGCAGAAGGCCTTGCGCGCGCTGTGCGAAGACATGTGCAAGAAGCTGCGGGTCAAGACCCCGTCCCTGGAGCAATGCATCGACACCCTGTCCGGTGGCAATCAACAGAAGGCGCTGCTGGCCCGCTGGCTGATGACCAACCCGCGGATCCTGATCCTCGACGAGCCGACCCGTGGCATCGATGTTGGGGCCAAGGCCGAGATTTACCGGCTCATTGCCTACCTCGCCGGCGAGGGCATGGCGGTCATCATGATCTCCTCCGAACTGCCGGAAGTGCTGGGCATGAGCGACCGGGTCCTGGTGATGCACGAAGGTGACCTGATGGGCACCCTCGACCGGAGCGAAGCGACCCAGGAGCGGGTCATGCAGCTGGCCTCGGGGCTGTCCTGAGGTCGCAAAGCCGAGCGATAAGCCCGTGGCGAGGGAGCTTGCTCCCGCTGGGCCGGTCCGACGCCTCGGGCGCGGCAGACCCAAACACAGGGCCGCATCGTGCCCGAGCGGGGGGCAAGGTCCCTCGCAACTGATAAAAAGGTGGATGGCAATGAACGCAATACTGGAAAACAAACCCGCGGCCGCACCGGCCAGGACACGTCGGCGGCTGCCGACGGAGCTGAGTATCTTCCTGGTGCTGATCGGCATTGGCCTGGTGTTCGAGTTGTTCGGCTGGATCATGCGCGACCAGAGTTTCCTGATGAATTCCCAACGCTTGGTTCTGATGATCCTGCAAGTGTCGATTATTGGTCTGCTGGCCATAGGTGTGACCCAGGTCATCATTACCACCGGTATCGACCTGTCGTCCGGTTCCGTGCTGGCGTTGTCGGCCATGATCGCCGCCAGCCTGGCCCAGACCTCGGATTTTGCCCGTGCCGTGTTTCCTTCCCTTACCGATCTACCGGTATGGATACCGGTGGTGGCGGGGTTGGGCGTGGGGCTGCTGGCCGGAGCAATCAACGGCAGCATCATCGCTATCACCGGTATCCCGCCTTTTATTGCCACGCTCGGCATGATGGTGTCGGCCCGTGGCCTGGCGCGTTACTACACCGAAGGCCAGCCGGTGAGCATGTTGTCGGATTCCTACACTGCCATCGGTCATGGCGCGATGCCGGTGGTCATCTTCCTGGTGGTGGCGATGATTTTCCATATCGCCCTGCGCTACACCAAGTACGGCAAATACACCTACGCCATCGGCGGCAACATGCAGGCGGCGCGTACCTCGGGAATCAACGTCAAGCGGCATCTGGTCATCGTCTACAGCATCGCCGGGTTGCTGGCGGGGCTTGCCGGGGTGGTGGCCTCGGCGCGGGCCGCGACCGGGCAGGCCGGCATGGGCATGTCCTATGAGCTGGACGCGATTGCCGCGGCGGTGATCGGCGGCACCAGCCTGGCCGGTGGAGTGGGGCGCATCACCGGGACGGTGATCGGGGCGCTGATCCTCGGCGTCATGGCCAGCGGCTTCACATTCGTCGGCGTCGATGCGTACATCCAGGACATCATCAAGGGGCTGATCATTGTGGTAGCGGTGGTCATCGATCAGTACCGCAACAAGCGCAAGCTCAAGCGTTAACGATCACCGTGCTGCGACAAAGCGCCACGCCTGATCCGCGTGGCGTTGCCATTTGTCTTCTTAATACAGCCATCGCAGCGAATTTCTTGTTATAAACGCACTCCGATGATCGCCAGAAGCCTGTCAGAGAACATTTGAAGGGGTTGTCGGACATTTTCCCATGTTTTCGGTTGCTGAGGCCTCGACTCGGCCTTAGACTGCCGCCCCTCGTAAATTGAGTGCCGGGTGGCGCTTGGAATAGACGGCGCCTTCCTGACGAGCGTGGCAGCTGCGCTGCGGGACGCTCCATAATTCGCCTTAATGCACGTTTTTTTATAGAGATATCAATGACAAAGGAAAAGTTGCTGGCCATGCCGGCGGATGACTACATGAACGCCGAGCAGCTGGCTTTCTTCACCAAGCTGTTGCAGAACATGAAAGTCGAAACCCACGAGCGCATCGAACAGAACCGAATCGCCATTGAGAGCCTGGACTCCCCGGCTGACCCGGCCGACGCTGCTTCCGTAGAAGAAGAGCGCACTTGGCTGGTCAACGCCATCGATCGTGACCAGCGCATGCTGCCCCAGCTGGAGCAGGCCCTGGATCGCATCAACGATGAAAGCTTCGGCTGGTGCGACGACAGCGGCGAGCCGATCGGCCTCAAGCGCCTGCTGATCAGCCCGACCACCAAGTACTGCATCGAAGCCCAGGAACGTCACGAGCAGATCGACAAGCACCAGCGTCAGGCCTGATCGCTACCTGCCATTCGAGATACCGAAGGCTGTACAGACCTTGTGACGAGGGCGCTTGCTCCCGCCAGGCCGGGTAACAGCCCTCGAAACTCATCACACCTGCGTTGATCTGCTGCAAGAACGCGACTAATGGACCATGGATAATGGCTCTGTAGTGGCGTTTAATGCTGGCATAACAACGAGAAGTGTGGTGACGAACATGGCGACAGACGGATCTCTGGCGGCGGTGCCTGCCTCGGTATCGGCTACAAAAAGCACGGCGCGCTGGCTTACGCCGACCTTGCAGAGTCTTGCCCTGACCTTGCTCTTGTGCGGCATGGTGCTGGGAGGCTGGTCGCTATACCTGGGCCTGCCCCTGGCGATGCTGATCGTCTGGTTGCCGCGCCTGCGCTCGCGCCTGGTCACCGCGCCCGAGCCCTTGTCGAATTCCGGCTCACTGGCCGAGCTGACCCGTGACCTGTCCTACACCACCAGTCATAACGCGTTGTCGGCCGCCGGCGTCGCCTATTCGGTCAGGCAACTGGCCGGCAAAGTCCAGTCACAACTCGATGCGGCAGCGCAGATCGTCAGCAATGCAGAGGCGATGATCGTCACCGAACAGGCCACTTCCCAACTCAGCCAGCAAGCCCTGGGCGCTGCCAGCGAAGCCCATCGCAGCAGCGTTGCCGGGCGCAGCGAACTGGTGGAGTCCATCAGCCGCATGCACCAGCTCAGCCAGCGGGCAAACGACAGCCGCGAGTTGATCGAGGCTTTGAGCGTGCGCAGCGACGAGATCCAGCGGGTCAGCCTGGTGATTCAGTCGATTGCCAGCCAGACCAACCTGCTGGCGCTGAACGCGGCCATCGAGGCGGCACGGGCCGGGGAGCATGGCCGCGGGTTCGCCGTGGTTGCCGATGAAGTCCGTGGCCTGGCGGGCCGCACGGCTGCAGCGACCGGTGAAGTTGGGGTCATGGTGGCCGACATCCAGCAGCGCACCACCCAGGTGGTTGAACAGATTCGTCAGTTGGCCGCAGATCTGGACAGCGGTGTGCAGCAGGTCGAGCACACGGGCCAGCACCTTGAGAACATTGCCCGGCTCGCCGCAGGTGTCGAAACCCAGGTCAGTTCCATTGCCCAGGGCACCGACACCAACCGAGAACAACTCGACAGCTTGTTCCACGCCATCGAGCAGATGCGCAGCGATCTGTCCATCAGCGACCAGCAGACCCAACGCCTGGCCGAGGCGGCTGTGCAGATGGAGGGCCAGGCGGAAACCATCAGCGAGCGCCTGGCCGAGGTGGGGCTCGACGATTATCACCAGCGGGTCTATGACCTGGCCCGTGAAGGCGCGAGCCAGATCGCCGCGCAATTCGAGGCGGATGTCGATCAAGGACGTATCAGCCTGGAGGATCTGTTCGATCGTAACTACCAAGCCATTCCCGATACTCATCCAGCCAAGTTCCAGACCCGTTTCGACCGTTATACCGACCAGGTCCTGCCGGCCATCCAGGAGCCTTTGCTTGCTCGGCATGAGGGGCTGGTGTTTGCGATTGCCTGCACCCAACAGGGGTACGTGCCAACCCACAACAAAGTCTTCAGCCAGCCGTTGACCGGAGATCCAGCCGTCGACACGCTGAACAACCGTACCAAGCGCAAGTTCTCCGATCGCACAGGGATTCGATGTGGCAGCCACCAGCAGCCGGTGCTGTTGCAGACCTATACCCGCGACACGGGCGAGCTGATGCATGACCTGTCCGTGCCCATCATGATCAAGGGCCGGCACTGGGGTGGGTTGCGGTTGGGCTATAAGCCCGAGAAGCCGCGATAGGTTTCCATTTGGATAGAGCAGGCTCACCGCTGATCGCGAGCAGGCTCGCTCCCACAGGGGATTTGTGGTGTTCGCGGATCTTGCGGCCACCGAAGGCCACTGTGGGAGCGAGCCTGCTCGCGATAGCGGTGGACCAGCTTGCATCGATACCGGGAAGTGCCACCGCCATCGCGAGCAAGCCCGGATGCCTTGAACCGCTATTTGCCGTCGTGCAGACGCACGTTCAATTGATCCACCAACACCGCTTCTTCGCCATCGGCGAGCAGCCATTCCCGTAGCAGGTCCTTCTGCTGATCCGACCAGAAATCGGCTTCTACCAGTTTTGTCTCCGGGTCCAGAGGGTGTGCCGCGATGAAGCTGTCGATGGCTTTGTCGTCCGAGGACAGGCCCAGCTGATCGAACAGGGTCTTGAGTTCGTGGGAAGGCTGTTCCATGGGGGTTCTCCTTTGGGCATGCGCCGTCATGGCGCTTCGGTTGCGTCCCTCTATCTGAGGCAAGCGAGCGTCAGGAGTTCGATTATTGCTGTGTTCCGGCATTTCTCTCGAGATGCCTGGCCAGGTAGCAGGCTTCGTTATGATCAGTGCGGAAACCTCTCACACGTCCAGTCGATGTTTCTTCAATATGGAAAAAACATTTGCCGGCCAGGACGACCCGATAACGCGGTTGAATCAACGAAACCGGCAGGTAGTCGATCCCGTCAAAGGCGTCATAGCGGTTGACGATGCGAGGTGTGATGGGGTTGGTAAAGGTTGTGAAAGTGCCCATGTGAAGTCCTTTTCTATGGTTTACCGACGAATTGGCAGGTATTTCAAGTAGTCTCCGCACCTCCGGCTGCTCTAGAATCAACAGCGCTGAGTGGACGGTTGCGCCTATCTAAAGCAATTTTTTTTAGGCTCGATGTCAGAAAAATGCTTTTTTAAGTGAGAATTTTCCCTAAAGTTAGTAGTCCCACCTTTTCCGATGCTCAGAGTGGCTATTTCCTTCAGCTTCTGACGACCTCCTGGAAAAGACGGCGAGAGTGACAATCCTTTAGTCTTCTCTCGCCCCGGGACAGGGTGCGCCGTTCACTTCGAATTTCAGTTACAGGTCCATTGCCACACTACAGTCGGCACGGGTTCTCGTGGTCCGTCCTTTCTGCGGAACGGGCCGTTTTCAAAGATGGGGATGTTTCCTTGGCAGTAAGTAATCTCGACACGCATGCGTTATTTGTACTGGGTGATCTTCGGGCGAAACTGGTCAAATTGTTCCAGTCACGTTTCGTCTACATCACCGAGCAGACCGCCGAAGGTATCTACGTCGCCGAAATCGACGCCGAGTCGGCCCTTGTGGTCGATGACAAGCCCCGGCTGGAGCTCAAGGTGGGCGACCATTTTCGCGCGGCGGTATTGCCAAGTCGCGAGGGGGGAAAGTTTGAGATCAGGTTTCGCGAAATCAAGCTGACGGTCTATGGAATTGGGGACTATGCATTTGTAACGACCCCGGGCGGTCAGGCCATTCTGTTCAAGGAAGGCCACAGCGTGGTGACGGTGTATGCGGCGAACGAACAACTGCAAGAAGGTTTGACCAAGATCCTCAAGGCAGTCACCGCCAAAGCCGCGAAATGGCGCAAGGGCGAACTGGTGACCTTCAAGGCCAGCGAGTGATACCCGGGGAAGTCGAGTCGGGGGCCTGCAGTTGGCCGTTTGCCGAAATGATGGATTACCGGCTTTCTTCGCAGACTGACAAGCCGCTTCGCGAGCAGGCTTGCACTCACAGTTGCGGTTCGCACCCAGGCGGCGACCGTTTTGCTGGAACCTCGGCTAAAGTCAGTTGACTGAGTTATTCAGGGACTTGCGTTCGGTTACGCAGGACCGTTCAGCTATTGCTGTCTGGTATGAGGAACATCGCATGAAACGCGTTCGACAGTGGCTGGCTGCCTGGGCCACCTGCGCTGTATTGGCTTCATCATTTCCCGCATCGGCTGCTTCAGCACCGATCCACTTCGCCGACCTGAACTGGGAAAGCGGCAGCCTGATCACCGATATCCTGCGGATCATCGTCGAAAAAGGCTACGGCCTGAAAACCGACACCTTGCCGGGTACCACCATCACCCTGGAAACCGCGCTGGCCAATAACGACATACAGGTCATCGGCGAAGAGTGGGCCGGTCGCAGTCCGGTGTGGGTCAAGGCCGAAGCCGAAGGCAAGGTGATCGCCCTGGGCGATACGGTCAAGGGCGCGACGGAAGGTTGGTGGGTGCCGGAATACGTGATCAAGGGCGATCCCGCCAAGGGCATCAAACCGCTGGCGCCGGACCTTCGCAGCGTCAGCGACCTGGCGCGCTACAAGCATGTGTTCAAGGATCCGGAGAGTCCCGACAAGGGGCGCTTCCTCAACAGCCCCATCGGCTGGACATCCGAGGTCGTCAACAAGCAGAAGCTCAAGGCGTATGGCCTGACCGACAGCTATGTGAATTTCCGCAGTGGCTCCGGGGCGGCGCTGGACGCGGAAATCACCTCGTCGATTCGCCGCGGCAAACCGATCCTGTTCTATTACTGGTCACCCACGCCGCTACTCGGGCGATTCAAACTGGTGCAACTGCAAGAGCCGCCCTTCGATGCCGAGGCCTGGAAAACCCTGACCGACGCCGACAATCCCAACCCCAGGCCGACCCGCTCGCTGGCGTCGAAGCTGTCGATCGGCGTTTCGGCGCCGTTCCAGAAACAGCATCCGGACATTGCCGAATTCTTCAGCAAGGTCGACCTGCCGATCGATCCGCTGAACAAGGCCCTGGCCGAGATGAGCGAAAAGCGTACGCCGCCCCGCGAGGCTGCCGAGGCTTTCCTCAAGGCCCATCCCCAGGTGTGGCAGGCCTGGCTGCCCAGCGAAGTGGCGGACAAGGTCTCTGCGGGCCTCTAGTGGCCCGTATGGCAGACTCGAGCACTCAACCTGACCGTACAGACCACCAGGACCGGTTTGAACACTTGATCCCGAGCAATGTGTCATCCGCTGGAAGCGGGCAATCTGTGCTCGTCCTGCGAAATGCCAAATTCGAGCTAGGATGATTGTTCAACCTGTTCCAGGAGGCTGGCGAATGACGCTTTTATTGGCACGAACGCTGGTCGCTGTGTTTGCGACCATCAGTTTGATTCATTTGTACTGGGCCTTGGGTGGACGCTGGGCGGCCCAGGCGGTGGTACCCCAGGTTCCGGTCAAGCAGGGGGATATCCTGCGACCGGCGTTCGACCCCTCAGGCTGGTTGACCCTGTTGGTGGCCCTGGCGCTGCTGTTCATAGCCGTGCTGGTGAGCCTGCGAGGCGGCCTGTTGGCGCCGCCTGTCACCCATCGAGCGCTGCAGTGGCTGATCAGTGCGATTGCCTTGCTGATGTTCGCCCGGGCCATTGGCGAGTCGAACCTGGTGGGCTTCTTCAAGGAGTTCAAGGAGTCGACCTTCGCCCGGCTCGACACCTGGGTCTATTCCCCGTTGTGCGTTGTGCTGGGTGCCGGCTTGTTGGCGGTGGCCTGGGCCTGAAACACAGCATCACCGTTGTGCCCAGGAGATTTTGTGGGAGCAAGCTATGCTCCCACAGGTTTGCACCGTCTGATCCTTCACTGACGTCGGCTACTCACCTCCACCGGTACATCATCCCCGGCCATTCGCTTGCGGAACAACGCCGCCCGGGCCAGCAACAGGGTGGTCACCGGTACGGTGATCGACAGCAGGATCGGTATCAGCCAGGCATGCAGCACCGGCCCGGACTTGAGCGCCGAGAAATAAATGATCGAGGCCAGCGCCACGCACCAGGCTCCCAGCGTCGAGGCCAGGGCCGGTGGATGCATGCGTTGGAAATAATCCTTCAACCGCACCAGGCCGATCGCCCCGACCAGGGCGAACAGGCTGCCGAGTACCAGCAGGACCGACACCGGGATCTCGATCCACATCGACAAGTGCCCGGTCATTCGATCACCTCGCCACGCAGCAGGAACTTGGCCAGGGCAAAAGAGCCGACAAAGCCGAAGAGGGCGATCAGCAGCGCCGCCTCGAAGTAGGTGTCACTGGCGTAGCGAATGCCCAGCACCAGCATCATCAGCATCGCAACGATGTACAGGTAATCCAGGGCCAGGACCCGGTCTTGCGCCGATGGCCCCTTGAACAGCCGCAACAGGGTCAGCACCATCGCCAGAGAAAACAGGAACAGACTCAGCAAAATCGCATTGGACAGCAACGGACTCATTCGAAAATCTCCATCAGCGGTCGCTCATAAGTGGCCTTGAAATGCGCGATGAACGACGCTTCGTCTTCCAGATCGAACACATGCATCAGCAGGATACGGCGATCCAGGGCCAGTTCCGACCAGACTGTTCCGGGAATCACTGTGGTGATCATCGACAATGCCGCCAGGCCATTGGCGTCGTGCAGGTCCAGCGGCACCTTGACGAACCGCGAGCGAGGCGGGTGCCGCCCGGCATTCAGCACGCCCCAGGCCACCGCCAGGTTTGACACCAGCACATCGCGTCCCACCCGCAGGCACAGCCGCAGCACCGCCCCGGGGCGTCGGATACGAATGGGGCGTGGCCGCAGCGGGCGCATCATCAGCGGTGCGAGGAAGCCCAGCGCCGCCCCCAGCAGCAGGTGCCCGGCGCTGAGGGACAGGTTCAACAGCAGCCACAGCGCCCAGAGTGCCAGGGACAGCCATGGCGCGGGAAACAGGCGTTTCATGGTCGCACCTCCGGCATTGCACTGAGGGCATCAGGGCTGGGGACACTGCGGGTGCCGAGCACCGACATCACATAGTGCTCGGGGGTGTTCAACGCATTGGCGGCGTCCCGGGTGTAGCGCAGCAGGGGTTCGGCCTTGAACGTCAGCGCGATTCCCAGGCCGAGCAGTGCAATGATCGGCAGGCACTCGAACGGCCGCAGCAGGGGCGAGGGTCGCTCTTGCGGCGTCCAGAAGCGCTGGATGCCCAGGCGTGAGAAAGCGATCAACGAGGCCAGCCCGGACAGGATCAGCAGCGCCAGCAGCCCCCAGGCCTGAGGCGACACCGGCTGGCCGGCGTCGACTCCGAGCCCGTGGGGATTGAGCAGGGCGTTCAACAGACCCAGCTTGCCGATGAATCCCGATAATGGCGGCATGCCGACAATCAGCAGCGCACAGGCAATGAAACTCAGGCCGAGGAAGGCCATGGTCCAGGGAATCACTTGCCCGACCACGGCTTTTTGCTCGTCATCAAGGTTGGTGCCCTTGGGCGGTTGCAGGGACTCCAGCGGTCGCGGCAAGGTGTCGAGGTCGTCCTCCAGCGACAGCTCATTGGCCGAACGCGAGCGCTCGATCAATTCGGCCAGCAGGAAGAGTGCGCACAGCGCCAGGGTCGAACTCACCAGATAGAACAGCGCAGCGCCCACCAGGTTCGGCTGCGCGAAGCCGATAGCCGACAACAGAATGCCGGCCGATACCAGGATGCTCAGACTGGCGATGCGCTCCAGGCGCTGGGCCGCCAGAATGGCGATGGCCGCGCAGACGATGGTCGCCATGCCACCGTAGATCAGCCAGTCGCCGCCGAAATACGCTGAAGCGCCGGCCTGGCCGGAGAACAGCAAGGTCCACAAGCGCAATATCGTATAGATGCCTACCTTGGTCATGATTGCGAACAGCGCTGCTACGGGGGCACTGGCGGCGCTATAGGCCGGCACCAGCCAGAAGTTCAGTGGCCACATGCCGGCCTTGGCCAGAAACGCCACGGCGAGAATCGCCGCCCCCGCATGCAGCAGGCCGCGGTCGGCTTCCGGCACCAGAGGCACTTTCAGCGCCAGGTCGGCCATGTTCAAGGTGCCGGTGACGCCATAGATCAGCGCCGCGCCGATCAGGAACAGCGAGGAGGCCAGCAGGTTGATCGAGATGTAGTGCAAACCCGACGACACCCGTGCCCGGCCCGAGCCATGCAGCAGCAAGCCGTAGGAGGCGGCCAGCAATACCTCGAAAAACACGAACAGGTTGAACAGGTCCCCGGTGAGGAAGGCGCCATAGAGGCCCATCAGCTGGATCTGGAACAAGGCATGGAAGCTGGCCCCAGCGCCATGCCAGCGGGCCATGGCGAACAGCAGGGCGCTGACGCCGATGATGCCGGTCAGCACCAGCATCAGCGCCGACAGGCGGTCCACCACCAGGACGATGCCGAACGGTGCCTGCCAGTTGCCCGGCAGGTACACGCCGATGGAGGCGGGCAGGGCCTGGTCCTGGGTCCAGTACAGCAACAGCACCGCGATGCCCAGGCCCAGCAGGCTGGAGAACAGATTGATCCGTGCCTTGAGCGCGCGGTGCTTTTCCCCCAGCATCAGCATCAACGCGGCGGTGAGCAATGGCAGGAGAATAGGCGCGGCGATCAGGTGAGGCGTCAGCATCATTCCCTGGGCTCCCGGCCGTCCACGTGGTCGGTACCGGTCAGGCCCCGGGAGGCCAGCAATACCACCAGGAACAACGCGGTCATGGCGAAGCTGATGACGATGGCGGTCAGCACCAGGGCCTGGGGCAGGGGGTCGGTGTAGTGCAGCAGGTCCTGGGGCACGCGGTCCTTGATGATCGGCTCCTTGCCGATGAACAGGCTGCCCATGCTGAAGATGAACAGATTGACGCCGTAGGACAGCAGGCACAGGCCCATGACTACCTGGAAGGTCCGCGGCCGCAGCACCAGCCAGACGCCGGAGGCGGTCAGGACGCCGATTGCTATAGCGATGACTTCTTCCATCAGGAGGTGGCTCCTTTGAGGGGGGCGGCGGTTTTGGACAGCAGGGCCGGCTTGTGGGCCCGCACCGACTGGTGCGCCAGTGCGGTGAGGATCAGTAGCGTCGAGCCAACCACCACGGCGTACACGCCGATATCGAAGAACAGTGCGCTGGCCAGGTGAACGTCACCCAGCAGTGGCCACTTCAAATGCCAGGTGTGGGTGGTGAGGAACGGATAGCCCACGGCCATAGCGCCCAGGCCTGTCGCCGTTGCGAACAGCAATCCGGTACCCATCCAGCGCAGTGGACGCAGGCTCATTTGCGCCTCAACCCACTGGGTACCGGCCACCATGTACTGCAGGATGAACGCCACCGACATCACCAGGCCGGCAACGAAGCCGCCACCCGGCTGGTTGTGGCCGCGCATGAACAGGTAGAACGACACCACCAGGGCAATCGGCAACAGCAGGCGCACCAACACCGACGGCACCATCATGAAGCCCAATGCGGTATCGCTGGCATGCCGCGGATTGACCAGGTCGGTGACCACGTCCGGCGCCAGCAGGCGCTGCTGCGCCGGCAATTGCATGCTTTCCTTAGGTGGCCGGAAACGTCGCAGCAGGGCAAACACGGCCAGGGCCACTGCCACCAGCACGGTGATTTCCCCCAGGGTGTCGAAGCCGCGGAAATCCACCAGCATCACGTTCACTACGTTGCTGCCGCCGCCTTCGGGCAAGGCCCGGCTGAGGTAGAACGACGAGATGTCGTTGGGCGTCTGGCGCGTCAGCATCGCATAGGACAACAGCGCCATGCCGCCGCCCACTGCGCCGGACAACAGCAAATCCCGCAGGCGACGGATACGCGCGCGCCGTTCGCTGTTGGGCCGGGGTGATGCGTCCTCGATCCGCCGCGGCAGCCAGCGCAGGCCCAACAGGATCAGCACCGTGGTCACCACTTCCACCACCAGTTGCGTCAGGGCCAGGTCGGGGGCGGAGAACCAGACGAAGGTCACGCAGGTCATCAGGCCGCAGACGCTGACCATGGTCAGGGCCGCGAGACGGTGATACTTGGCCTGCCACGCCGCGCCCAGGGCACAGGCGATGGCCAGCAGCCAAAGGATGACGAAGACGATGGAACCGGGGATCTTCGGCCGGTCGCCCCAGGCCAGTGAGCTGTGCAGCATCGGGATCAGCCCGGCCAGCAACGCAGCCAGCACCAGCAGGAACAACTGGGCCTGGAGGCGCCGAGTGCTGATGAGTCGTTCCAGTCGCCGGCCCTGGCGCATCATCAGCACCAGGCTGCGCTCGAACAGTCGCTTGCCGCTGAACCGGCCAATGAGCGGCGTGCGGGTGATCTGCCCGCGCTTGAATTGCTTGCGCAGCAGCAGGTACAACACGACGCCGCCGGACATTGCCACCAGGCTCATGATCATTGGCGCATTGAGGCCATGCCAGATTGCCAGGCTATATTCGGGCAGGCTGCCGCCCACGACCGGCAGCGCGGCCGCCGCCAGCAAGGAGCCGACCACCTGGGCCGGGAAGATCCCCACCAGCAGGCAGGTGAACACCAGCAACTCTACCGGCGCGCGCATCCAGCGCGGTGGTTCGTGGGGGGTATGGGGCAGGTCGGTGGCCGCGGGGCCGAAGAACACGTCCACCGTGAAGCGCAAGGAGTAGGCGACGCTGAAGGTCCCGGCGATGGTGGCGATGATCGGCAGCGCCAGCTCGACCCAGGCGGTGGCGGAAATGAACACCGTTTCGGCGAAGAACATTTCCTTGGAAAGGAAGCCGTTGAGCAGCGGCACCCCGGCCATCGCCGCGCTGGCGACCATTGCCAGCGTCGCCGTGAAGGGAATCAGCCGCACCAGGCCGCTGAGCTTGCGAATGTCCCGGGTGCCGCTTTCATGGTCGATGATCCCGGCGGCCATGAACAGCGAGGCCTTGAAGGTGGCGTGGTTGAGAATGTGGAACACCGCGGCCACGGCCGCCAACGGGCTGTTCAGGCCCAGCAGCAGGGTGATCAATCCCAGGTGGCTGATGGTGGAATAGGCCAGCAATCCCTTGAGGTCATTCTGGAACATCGCGCAGTAGGCACCCAGCAGCAGCGTACAGGCTCCCGCACCGCCGACGATGTAGAACCATTGTTCACTGCCCGACAGCGACGGCCACAACCGTGCCAGCAGGAACACCCCGGCCTTGACCATGGTCGCCGAGTGCAGATAGGCCGAGACCGGCGTGGGCGCGGCCATGGCGTGGGGCAGCCAGAAATGGAACGGGAACTGGGCACTTTTGCTCAGGGCGCCAATCAGGATCAGCGGCAGCAGGATGGGATAGAGGGCATGGGCCCGGATCAGGTCGCCCGCCGCCAGGACCTTGTCCAGTTCATAGCTGCCCACCACATGGCCGAGCAGCAACACTCCGGCCAACAGGCACAGCCCGCCGGCCCCGGTCACCATCAGGGCCATGTAGGCGCCGCGCCGGGCATCGGCGCGGTGATGCCAGTAGCCGATCAGCAGGAACGAGAACAGGCTGGTCAGTTCCCAGAAAAACACCATCTGGATCAGGTTGCCGGAGATCACCAGCCCGAGCATGGCCCCCATGAATGCCAGGAAGAACGCGAAGAAACGCGGCACCGGATCTTCCGGTGACATGTAATAGCGGGCGTACAACGACACCAACGTACCGATGCCCAGCACCAGCAACGAAAACAACCAGGCAAACCCGTCCAGGCGCAGCACGAAGTTCAAGCCCAGGCTCGGCAGCCAGAAATATTCTTCACGGATCACGCCGCCGTCGACGATCTGCGGGTAAAGCAAGGCCACCTGAACGGTGCCGACCAGGGCGACGAGGCCTGCCAGCAGCGATTCGGCGTTACGGGCGTTATGCGGCAGCAGCGCCGCGACGCCGCTGCCGATGAAGGGCAAAAGCAATAGAACTATCAGTGACATAGGCTTCTATTCGGCGGGAGATAGTGAGGGATCATACGTGGCGTGTCCCCGATCACCAACCGCGAGGGTGTCGCAGAATCCTACAAGATAGGCAGATTTTTCCTGCTTTGCGTTGTTTCAGTGGCGGACCTCAACCTTCACCCTCCAGCACGTTATCCGCCTCGACGGCAGTTTTATTCCGGGTCTTCAGTTCACTGACAATCACCGCCGCCACGATCAATGCCGCGCCGAGCAAGGCAATCCCCGGCAACCGCTCGCCCGCCAGGCGTCCGGCGATGCCGGCCCATACCGGTTCACCGGCGTAGATCAGCGTGGCGCGGGTCGGCGAGACGCTTTTCTGCGCCCAGTTCATCGCCACCTGGATCGCCGCGCTGGCGGCCCCCAGGCCCACGGCGCTGGACAGCAGCAGCCAGGAGAATCCCGGGATCGTTTCCTGGGTCGGTACCACCATCAGGAACGCCAGCACTGCCGTGCTTGCCAATTGCACCACGGTCACCCGGCGAACATCGACCTGGCCGGCATAGGTGCTGATCAGGATGATTTCGGCGGCAATCGCGATGGCGCTGATCAACGTGGCGATTTCGCCGGAGCTGAAGTTCAGCGATGCGCCGGCGGGGCCTGACAGCAGCATCAGCCCGGTGAACGCCAGCATGATGCCAATGCTTGGCATCAAGCCCGGCCGACGGCCCAGCACCAGCCATTGCAACAGCGGCACGAAGGGTACGTAGAGCGCGGTGATGAACGCCGACTGGCTGCTGGGGATGGTTTGCAGGCCGACCGTCTGCAAACCATAGCCGAGCATGATCGCCACGCCGATGAAGCAGCCGGCCTTGAGTTCGAACAGGGTCAGGTCCCGTAGATGGCGCCAGGAGAACAGCGCGACAAACGCCGCTGCGGCGGCGAAGCGCAAGCCGACGAAAAACATCGGCCCGCTGACGGTCATGGCGTGCTGCACCAGCAGGAAAGTCCCGCCCCAGATCATGGTGATCAGCACCAGCACGCACTCGGCCTTGCTGAGCCGCAGAAAGCGGGAGGAAGTTTGAGGAGAGTTCACCGATGCCATGACCTTGCGCGCCACTGGAGAGGGACGCACAATGCGTCCGAAGTTGGGCAGTATAATGCGCAATCTCGAAAAATGAGTCATACCGTGAACAAAGAAAATGGCCCGCGCGCCTCAGTCCTTCAACACGTCAGCCAGAACGTCCGCCGTTTGCGACACGCCGCGCAGCTCAGCCAGACAGCGCTGGCGCAGTTGTCAGGGGTCAGCCGGCGGATGCTGGTCGCCATCGAGGCCGGTGAAAAGAACGTCAGCCTGACCACCCTCGACCGTGTGGCTGAAGCTCTCGATGTGGCCTTCAGCGATTTGATCCAGGCCCCCGATGCCCGTGACCCGAGTCGCATCAACGAGTTGGCCTGGGCCGGCGCGGTCCCTGGCAGTAAAGCCGTGCTCCTGGCCAAAGCCAATGCCAGCCGTGAAGTCGAACTGTGGGAATGGCGCCTGGAGCCTGGCGAACACTACGCCTCCGAGCCCGATAACGATGGTTGGAGTGAGCAGCTTTATGTCTTCGAGGGTTGCCTGACCTTGCTGCTGGGCAATGATGAGCTTCGGATCGGCGCGGGAGAGTTTTTCATGTTCGCCAGCAACCAGCCCCATGGTTACCGCAACGATGGGGCGGAGGCGACGCGGTTCGTACGCAACGTGGTGATTTGACCTCTGGAGACGAGACAGCCAGTGGTGAGGTGGAAGAGGGGGTCATAATCCGCAGACTTGCACCCACCGCTGTTCCCGTGCCGACAAGCGAATGGCCGCCGCCAGCCGCTCCACTTCCCAGGCCTCTTCGAAGTCCGTCCCACTGCCACCTTGATCGGCGAGGGTCATGATCAGTTCCTGTACCTCCAGGGTCTTCAATTCGTTGTAGCCCAACTGGTGCCCGGCGGCCGGGCTGAACGCGGCATAGCCCGGCAGGTCCGGGCCGGCCAGCAACCGCTGGAAACCCGCCTGGCCGACACGGCTCACCTGCAGTTCATTCAGTCGTTCCTGATCGAATATCAGCGTGCCAAGGGTGCCGCTGATCTCGAAGCCCAGATGATTCTTGCGCCCGTGTTTCAGCCAACTGCTGCTCACTGTGCCGCGGGCGCCGCTGCTGAAGCGCAGCAGGGCGTGGACCTGATCATCTACCGCGATGGTGCGTTGTTCGGGATTGCCCGTGCTGGCCGGGCGTTGGTTGTGCACGGTCTGGCTGTCGGCGCAGACCGCTTCGACATCGCCCAGCAGGTAACGGGCCATGGCCAGCAGATGGCTGCCCAGGTCCGCCAATGCGCCACCGGCATGGGCCGCTTCGCAGCGCCATGACCATGGCGAAGTCGGGTCGGCCATGAAGTCCTCGCTGAACTCACCCTGAAAACTGATGATCCGGCCCAGCTCCCCGCGCTGGATCATCTCCCGTGCCAGATGAATGATCGGGTTGTGCTGGTAGTTGTAGCCGACCCGCGTGACCACGCCGGCGGCCTTGGCGGCCTGGCGCATCTGCTCGGCCTGTTCCAGGGACACCGCCAGGGGTTTTTCGCAGTAGACCGCCTTGCCCGCCGCCAGCGCCGCCATGGCCATCGGATAATGCAGGTGGTTGGGGGTGGTGATGGCTACCAGATGGACCTTCGGGTCGTCGATCAGTTGTTGCCAGTCGCTATGAACCGTCTCGAAACCCCAGTTGCTGGCGCATTGCAGGGCACGCTGCGGATCGGCATCGGCCAGGGCCGCCAGGGTCAGGTTAAAGGGGAGGTCGAATACCGCTTTGGCATTGTTGAATGCCAAGGCATGGGCACGGCCCATGAAACCGGTGCCAATCAAGCCAATGCCAAGTTCGCGCATGAGAAAGAGCCCTTTGAATAGTGATGTTCAGGAGGGCTCTTTATGGAATAAATATTCGTAAATTGCAAATATTGGAATAAATATTCTTTCGTGGGTGAGGGCCCCTGTGGAAGCGAGCCTGCTCGCGATGGCGGTGTATCAGTCAACATCAATGCCACTGAGCCACCGTCATCGCGAGCAGGCTCGCTCCCACAGGGGGAAAGTGCGATGTCAGGAAAGGAACCCACCATCCACATTCAGCGCCACACCGGTGGTGTAGCTCGACGCGTCACTGGCCAGGTACAACACGGCGCCAGCCATTTCGCTTGGGTCGGCCACGCGTTTGAGCGGAATCTGCGCCAGGGCGGTTTTTAGGATCGCGTCGTTCTTGACCAGTGCCGAGGCGAACTTGGTGTCGGTCAGGCCCGGCAGCAGGGCGTTGCAGCGGATGCCGAACTGCGCACACTCCTTGGCGAACACTTTGGTCATGTTGATCACCGCGGCCTTGGTCACCGAGTAGATGCCCTGGAAAATGCCCGGCGAGATGCCGTTGATCGATGCCACGTTGATGATGCTGCCGCCGCCGTGCTCGCGCATCAGCTTGCCGGCTTCCACCGACATGAAGAAATAACCGCGAATGTTCACATCGACGGTTTTCTGGAAGGCGCCCAGGTCGGTGTCCAGCACGTTGCAGAACTGCGGGTTGGTGGCCGCGTTGTTCACCAGGATGTCCAGGCGCCCGAACTGTTCGCGAATGCCGGCGAAGACCTGGCTGATCTGCTCCATTTCACCGATGTGGCAGGCGATGGCCGTGGCTTTGCCACCCGCGGCGATGATGGCGTCGGCCACGTGCTGGCAACCGTCGAGCTTGCGGCTGGAAACGATCACATGGGCACCTTGCTGGGCCAGCAACTTGGCGATGGCCTCGCCGATGCCACGGCTGGCGCCGGAAACGAAAGCGATTTTACCGTCGAGGTCGAACAACTGGGTCTTGGACATGCTGTTTCCTTGTCATGGAGCGCTCAGAGCGTGGATTGGCCGATGACCTGCAAACTCATTTGCTCCAGCAGTTTGTTCATCTGAACGAACTGGGCGAAGCGTTGGTCCTGGGTCTGGCCGTGGAAGAAGCGGTAGTAGATCTGCTGGACGATACCGGCCAGGCGGAACAGGCCGTAGGTGTAATAGAAGTCGAAATTGTCGATGCGGATACCGGCGCGTTCGGCGTAGTAATCCACGAACTCGCGACGGGTCAGCATGCCGGGCGCGTGGCTGGGCTGGCGGCGCATCAACTGGACCGGCGCCGGGTCCGTCGCTTCGATCCAGTAGGCGAGGCTGTTGCCCAGGTCCATCAGCGGGTCGCCAAGGGTGGTCAGTTCCCAGTCCAGCACGCCGATGATTTGCATCGGGTTGTCCGGGTCGAGGATCACGTTATCGAAGCGGTAGTCGTTGTGGACGATGCTGGAAACTGGATGGTCGGCCGGCATCTTGTCGTTGAGCCAGGCCTTGACCGTCTCCCATTTCGGCGCGTCGGGGGTCAGGGCTTTTTCGTAGCGTTCGCTCCAGCCACGGATCTGGCGGGCCACGTAGCCTTCGGGCTTGCCGAGGTCGGCCAGGCCGCAAGCGTGGTAATCGACTCGGTGCAGTTCTACGAGCCGGTCGATGAAGCTCTTGCACAGCACTTCGGTGCGGGCGGCGTCGAAACCCAGCTCCGGCGGCAGGTCGGAACGCAGGATGATGCCCTTGACCCGTTCCATCACGTAGAACTCGGCGCCCATGACGGACTCATCGGTGCAGTGCACATAGGCTTTCGGGCAATACGGGAACTCGTCGCGCAACTGATTAAGGATGCGGAATTCACGGCCCATGTCATGGGCGGATTTGGCCTTGTGGCCGAACGGTGGACGGCGCAGGACGAATTCCTGTTCGGGATACTCCAGCAGGTAGGTCAGGTTCGATGCGCCACCGGGAAACTGACTGATCCGTGGCGCGCCGGTCAGGCCGGGAATGTGGGCCTTGAGGTACGGGTCGATCAGGTTGGCATCGAGTTCTTCACCGTCGCGCACGCGGGTGGACTGATCAGTAAACGCCATGCTTATCCCTTCTGCTTATTCTGGAGGCCATCAATCATTGGCTAATCTAATGGCGTGTGGGAGGCGTCACAAGCACGCCCGGGTCTTATAGGTTAGCGTGTTGCCGGATAATCAGCGGGCCTGATGCGCGCAGGTGAGCTATGGTTTCGGGGTCGCTTCAAGGAGTCGCCCACGATGGGATGCCCGCAAGTCTGCAGTACCGCCACCCTGCAATGCAGCTTCGGTGCAGCCCCGGCGGTGCTCAACGTATTGCCGGTCAATCGAATGCTGACCGGTGGCATGCCGGCGGCGAATATCATGGATCACATTCCGCTGGTGAACATCACCACGTTCGGCATGTGCACGAGCCTGGCCAATCCCACCGTAGCCGCTGCGACTGCGGCGGCCCTGGGTGTGTTGACGCCCATGCCTTGTATTCCCGCTACTGCCGCACCCTGGATACCCGGCGGTGCGCCTACCTTGTTGTTGGGCAATATGCCGGCGATCGATGCCAACAGCACCTTGATGTGTACCTGGGCGGGGGTGATCAAGATTGTTGTGCCGGGGCAGGTGCAGATGTTGATTCCCTGACAGGGGCGTTTTATCGAGGATCTGCTGTGGGAGCAAAGCTTGCTCGCGATAGCGGAGAGTCTGAAATGAAGATGTTGGATGTGCCGACGCCATCGCGGGCAAGCCTGGCTCCCACAGGGGCCGGTGGTGTGTGAAATTGCTGCCTACATCTCAAATCCAGTGTGGGAGCAAAGCTTGCTCGCGATAGCGGAGAGTCTGAAATGAAGATGTTGGATGTGCCGACGCCATCGCGGGCAAGCCTGGCTCCCACAGGGGCTGGTGGTGTATGAAATTGATGCCTACATCTCAAATCCAGTGTGGGAGCGAGCCTGCTCGCGATAGCGGAGTGTCTGTCATGGAGATGTTGAGTGTGCCGACGCCATCGCGAGCAGGCTCGCTCCCACAAGGTTTGCCGGTGGGTTCAGGTCTCAAAGTCCAGCAGAAGCCAGGCGCTCAGGCCTGCGCCGGATCATTCCAGCGCCGGAACCACCAGCGTACCCGGGAAATCGGCTTGCCGTCGGCATCCAGCGGGCGCCCATCCTCGGCGTAGGCGTGGGCGGGTTCCAGCAGTTGGCCGTTGAGGTAGCGGGCTTCGATGGCCGGGTTACCGTTGGGGTGCAGGCGGCGATAGCGACCGTCGCGCACGCCGTCGCGATAAAACTCCGCCTCGGCCAATTGCCCGTCCGGGAAATAGTTGTTGGTTTCGCCGTGCAGCAACCCGCCGCGATAGGTGGCTTGGCGCTGCAACCCACCTTCGGCCGCGTAAAAGCTCGCCACGCCCTGCAACTTGCCTTTGACGAACGGCAACACCGCCGAAACCTTTCCATTGGGGTGGTACAAGGTGCTGGTGCCTTGCAGTTCACCTTGGCTGTAGTTGAGTTTCGCTTGCGGGCGTCGGGCTTCTTCGATGTGCAATGGGCCGTCGAGCCGGCCGTCGATCAACTGACCGCTCAGTTGGCTGTCGCCACGTTCCAGGTCAAGCTTCTTCGAGGCCATCGTCGCGCTCCTGTCAGTTGACCTTCACCAGGCCGCCCTTGATGGTCAGCATGCCGCCGCCGTCCACTGTCTGTTCCGCGGCGGCCTTATTGACCAGGCTGATGCCGGCGTCATTGGTCAGGGTGGTGCCGGCCTTGTTCTCCAGCGAGGTGCCGGCCTGATTGCTCAGCGCCGTGCCAGCCTTCTGGCTGATGGACGTGCTGGCCTGGGCCGCCAGGTCCGCGCCGCTCTTGATGGCGAAACTGCCGCCGCTTTGCAGGGTCAGGGTGCCGCTGACCTTGATGGTCAGGTTGCCGTCCACGGTCAGCTCGTAGTTGCCGGTGACCTTGTGCGTGTAGTTGCCGCCGGTGCTGTGGGTCTGGTCCGAGCCCACGGTCACGGTGCGGGTGTCTTTCACATCGAGGCTGTCGCTGCCGGTCTGGATCGTCACGTTGCGTTTGCCTTTCTCCAGTGTGACAGTCTCATCGCCGTCCTTGACCGTGCGGGTGCGGGCATTCTGCACGGTAAGGGTTTCGTCATGGCCGACGGTGGCGGTGGTGTCGTTGAGCACGTTGATGTTGAAGTCCTTCTGGGCCTGGAGAAACACCTCCTCGGCATCCTTCTTGTCCTCGAAGCGCAACTCATTGAAACCGCCGCCACCCTTTGACGAGTTGGTCTTGATCCCGGATTGGGTCTGGTTCGCCGGCAGCGCGTAGGGCAGGGCGTTGTCGCCGTTGTAGACGCAGCCAGTCACCAGCGGTCGGTCGGGGTCGCCGTCGATGAACGTAACGATGACTTCCTGGCCGATCCGGGGTACGAACTGCATGCCAAAACCCTTGCCGCTCCAGGGCAGGACCACCCGCACCCAGCAAGACGAGGTTTCGTCATTCTTGCCGGTGCGGTCCCAGGGGAACTGCAGCTTGATCCGCCCGTATTCATCGGTCCAGATTTCTTCGCCGGCCTTGCCCACCACCAGTGCGGTCTGGGTGTGCATGCGCGGTTTCGGCGTGAGGCGGGCCGGTCTATATGGCGTGGCCTTGGGAATCGCTTCGAAGCGATTGCGGTAACTGTCGTGGCTGGCTTCATGACTGACCGAGGTCACCACCCAATCGATGTTCAACGACGGATCTTCGTGGCCAGCGAGGGTGAACCAATACCCCGGCACCAGCCAGCGGCAATCGCTTTCACCGACAAACCGCTGCGCCTGGCTGCGCAAGCCGTCCACCCGCTGCTTGGTCAATGCATCGCCCTGGGCCTTGGCGTTGTAGCCGCCCGGATGTTCGTATATCGAACTGGGGCCGGCCACGGCTTCGGCCTGGCTGTAGAGCGAGGTCGTCGGCGTGGTGAATTCATAGTCGGTCGCCTGATAGACCCCGGCCACCGCTTGCAGGGACACGTGCCCCGAGCGGATGCCATGCAGTTCCCGCTCGCCCATTCCCTGCCCGAGATAGTTCACCGTCGGTCCGTTGGGAATCGGTGCGAAGGCGTCGTTGCTGTCGGCCAGCACCAGGGTGTGCGTGCCGGCTTCATGGCTGAAGAACCAGAAAATCCCATCTTCTTCCAACAGTCGGGAAATGAAGGCCAGATCGGTTTCGCCGTACTGCACGCAATACTCCCTCGGCGTGTAGCTGCCGCTGAGTTTGAGCTGGAAATCGGTAAACGCGTGGGCCTTGAAGATCGTGGTGACGATGTCCGACGTGGCGAGGTTCTGGAACACCCGGTTGTTGCTGGCCAGGCTCAGCCACCAGAGCCAGGGCCTGAGCAACAGCTGATAGCGCTCGGCGGTAGCGTCGGCGGGCAACTGGCGGATTTCGGCGACCAGCCAATCCAGCGGACGTAGCAGGGCGTCCTTGTGCAGGGTAGTGGTGACATGGCTGGCGACTGCGCTGGCGAGCGTCAGCGGGGCGCCGTCGACGACGCCATTGAGGATGTGCGAGCCCAAGGCATTGAGTCTTTCTTCGCCGGATAGCGATTCAGGGTACAGCGCCGACACCGTGGCGGCGGTGAGGGATAGGGTGGTGTTGCTGTCGGTGGAGCGGGCCATCGATTGATACCTCTATACCGCCTCACCCTTCACGAAATTACTGCCTAACAGCTTCTCCATCACTGTTTTCAGGTCTTTGAGTAAGTGTTCAGGTGGCGTGGTAATGGTATGAGTGGCTTTGGATATTTTTGCTTTTTTACCTTCTTCTTTCAGCAAGGTCTTCGTTGAAGACTTGACGTCAAGTTGATCGTCTTGGTCAGTTTCAAGTTGAAAGTAAATAGATCCGTTATTTTTTCCACCTACCATAGTTACATGAAAATAGGTCCACATGCCTGAATCGTTCGGAGTAATAGAAATATGCGCGCTATTGTCACCCACCTTCAGGCCATCAAGCAGAAGCATCCCTGAACGGGTGCCGGTGACAAGATTTGTACCACCCACAGCACCGATTACATCAAGTTCCTCTCCGTAGACAGCCCCGGATTTAATGATGGAGTTCACCATCGGTGTCCAAGGATCGTGCGTGGCAATACTCGCTGCGGTAAGTGTTGATTGTGCATAGCCCATATTTGCAGCTCCTGTAGGTTTTGATCACATCTCCGATAGGCACTGGGGCAACGTTTTATTCCAATGCCCATTCCGCCAGTTTTCCGGTCACCTGCGTCATCAACACATTCTCCACATCCCGTGCCCCCGCCGCGCTGCACTTGGCAAGCACCGCTTTGACGATCCCGGCATCGAACTCGAACTGCTTGCCCGTCGCGGCCTTGTAGCGCCCGCGCAATTTCTCCAGCTTCGCCAGCACGATGCCCTCCAGCGTTGCCTCATCGAGCGGTCGATACGCCACCACCGTCATGCGCGCCAGGAACGCCGGACGAAACGCTTGCAGCAGCACCTTGTGCAAGGCTTCGTTGAAGGCATCGCTGCCCAGTTGCGCAGCCGGTGTGTCCAGCAGTAATTCGGCGCCGACGTTGCTGGTGGCAAGCATCACGGTGTTCTTGAAATCCACCACCAGGCCGGTGCCGTCCTCCATCAGGCCCTTGTCGAACACGTTGTAGAAGGCTTCGAGCACGTCCGGGTGGGCCTTTTCGATTTCGTCCAGCAACACCACCGAGTAGGGTTTGCGCCGCACCGCTTCGGTGAGTACGCCACCGCTGCCATAGCCGACGTAGCCGGGCGGGGCGCCTTTGAGTTGGCTGACGGTGTGGGCTTCCTGGTACTCCGAGAGGTTGATGCTGATCAGGTTGCGTTCGCCGCCGTACAAGGCATCGGCCAGGGCATAGGCGGTTTCGGTCTTGCCCACTCCGGTGGGGCCGACCAGCAGGAACACGCCCACCGGTTTTTGCGGGTCGGTGAGGCCGGCGCGGTAGGCTTGCAGGCGTTGGGCAATGGTATTGAGGGCCGTGCCCTGGCCCATGACCCGCAAGCCCATGCGCTGGCCGAGGGTGCGCACGGCATGGGCTTCATCGGCGAGCATCTTGCCCACGGGAATACCGGTCCAGCCGGCGATTACGGCGGCCACGGTCTTGCTGTCCACCTGCTCGGGCACCAGTGGGTCGTCCTGACGAATGGCATCGAGGCCGGCTTCCAGGCGCAGCAGTTCGGCCGCCAGGTGGTCGATGCGGTTATCGATATCGGTGTCGGCTTTTTCAGCGTCGGCGCGTTCGCTCAGGGCCAGCAGTTCGCGCCGGGTATCGAGCAGTTCGCGCACGGCTTCGCGCTCTTCGCCCCAGCGGGTTTCCAGTTCGCGGATGGCCTGCACGTTGTCGGCGGATTCGCCTTCGAGCAGGGTGATGCGTTCGCGATGGTCCAGCCCGGTGGCTTGTTCCCGGCGCAGTCGTTCGACTTCGTCCTTGAGGCTGTTCTGCCGGTGTCGCAGGCTTTCCAGTGGCGGCGGTACGTCGTGCTGGCCGAGGGCGACCCGGGCGCAGGCGGTGTCGAGCACGCTGATGGCCTTGTCCGGCAGTTGCCGTCCGGAAATGTAGCGGTGGGAGAGCTTCACCGCTTCGTGGATCGCCGCGTCCAGCACTTGCACGCCATGGTGGTGTTCCAGTTTGCTGGCCACGCCACGAAGCATTTCCACGGCAGTGAGTTCGTCCGGCTCTTCGACCTGTACCAACTGGAAGCGGCGGGCCAGGGCCGGGTCTTTCTCGAAGTATTTCTTGTATTCCAGCCAGGTGGTGGCGGCCAGGGTGCGCAGTTCGCCCCGGGCCAGGGCCGGTTTGAGCAGGTTGGCCGCGTCGCTGCCGCCCTCTGCGCCGCCGGCACCGATCAGGGTATGGGCTTCGTCGATGAACAGAATGATCGGTTTCTCGGCACTGCGTACCGCGTCGATCACGCCTTTGAGGCGTTGCTCGAATTCACCCTTGACCCCCGCGCCGGCCTGCAACAGACCGAGATCGAGCACCCGCAACGTGACCTCCTGCAGCGACGGCGGCACATCTCCGGCGGCGATGCGCAAGGCGAGGCCTTCTACCACGGCGGTCTTGCCGACACCCGGTGCGCCCACCAGGATCGGGTTGTTCTGCCGGCGCCGGAGCAGGATATCGATGCATTGGCGGATCTCGCCGTCGCGCCCGACGATGGGGTCGATGCGGCCATTGCGGGCATCGTCGGTCAGGTCCTGGGTGTACTGGTCGAGTACCGGGTCCTGTTTTTGCGCTGCCTGCCCGGGTTTCGCCGGACGGGCAACGCCGGCATGTTCCCGGGAGCTTTCGGTCCATTCCAACAGATGGGTGCGCAGGGCATCCCGGGGAATACGCAGCAGCGACGAGGCGCTGTTGAGCAACAGGCTGCGACGCTCATCGCGGTCCAGCAGCGCCAGCAGCAACAGCCCCGAGCGGATGCTGGCCAGGCCGAGCACACTGGCCTGGACCACGGCGTCTTCCAGCAGGCCGATGGTTTGCGCCGACAGCGCGGGTGTGCGTGTGCTACCGGACTTGAACAGGTCCAGGGCCTTGTTGGTCTCCGCCGCCACCGCGTCACGCTCAAGGCCGAAGCGCGGTAGCAGACAGGCGAAGTCACCGCCTTCGATGTCCAGCAACTCCAGCAACAGGTGTTCGATTTCCACGTAATGATGACTGCGTTGCAGGCAGCGCTGGGCGGCCCGTTCCAGGGCGCGACGATTGTCCGGGTTGAGGCGTCCGATCAGGCTGGCCAGTTCCATTTCAGGCGATCTCCGGCTGACGAAGGCGGGTTTCGATCCGTTGCAGGGCCAGGCTCGACTGCCGTTGCAGGCCGCCGTTCCAGTTCAGTCGTGGCGGGGCCTGGTGGCCCAGTTGCAGTGGGCCGGCGCCCCGGATCAGCAGCACCAGGGTGCAATCCAGGTCGGGGCCGAAATACAGGGCATACAGGCTGGCAAGCAACGGATGGGTTTCGCCGTTGGGCAGCAATCCGCTGGCCTGGGCTGCGCTCAATGGGCCGAGGGTCAGACGCACGCCGGCATGCTCGTCCCAGACCCGGGTGCCGGCCACGGCGCTACGACCCAGGCGCAAGTTGCGGCCGCCCGGTTGCAAGCGGCTGCGGCTGGCCGGCGGGATCTCGCGCCAGCCGCCTTCATAGGCGGTCAGTTCCACTGGCAGACCGAACTGCTCGCGGACAATGGCCGCGAACCCGGCCAGGGAGCGGCGGCCGTCGGCGTACAGCGCGGTGCACGCCAGCGCGGCGGAATCGGGGGCGGCCTGGCGTTCCTGCAAGGCCTTGGGCAGCAGGCCGGTCAGGGCGCGCAATTGTGTCTGCACGGCGGAGGCGCCCGGGGGAGTGAAGCCCAGAGCAATGCGATGCTTGCGCATCACTTTGTAAAGCAGGCTGAGCAGCCGGTGCTGGAACAGGTCGAGAAATTCCGCCGGCGCATGGTCCCGCGCCCGTGCCCGCTGTTGCAGCCATTCCTGATAAGCGTAGGGCAACGGGCCGTCGGGGCCACCGAGGCCAAAGATCGGCGTGGTCAGCACGGGGGGCGAACCGGGTTCCTGGCTCAGGTTCTCGACTTCGCTGGCGGCGAACAGCGGCGTCAACGGTCCTCGCAGGCGCAACGCTTCGGCGTGGGGCGCGGTGCCGCTGCCCAGAGGCTCGGCCTGGGGATGTTCGCGCTCCAGCAGCAACAAGGCCTGGAGCCATTCGAAACGCTGTGGATCGCGTCTCAGGCGCTGGCTCAGGTTCAGAGCGTCAGGGGTTTGCCGGCTTGGGGTTGCCATGTCTTAACCTCCCTGTCGGACTGAACCAGCACCGTGCGCACGAAGCGATTGGCGGTGGCATAGAGTGAGAAGAACTGCGCCAGGACGCCGGAGAACAGCACGGCGCTGCTGCCGACGAAATGCTGCGGGTCCAGTTGCAGGCGTACTTCCAGGCCATTGCGCCAGCCACGCCAGGCATCTTCACCGACATGGGCGATGACCCGGTCGCAACCCAGGCCCATGACCCCTTCGATCTGGCGGTGGGCACTGGCCTCGTCCCGCAGGTTATGCAGCTCCAGAATCTCGCGCAGCGCATCCAGCGCCTGGGGGCCTTCCACCAGGGACAAATGGTTGAGGGTCAATTGCGACACCAGCCGCCAGCGCGATTCACCATTCAGGCGCGGCAGACTCTGCGGGCTCGGCGGGTTGCGCAGGCGGGCCCAGGCCACCGGGCCCGGACGCTCGAAGCCCAGCGGCGTGCCCGCCGGCAGGCTCTGGGCCAGGTGTCGGCTGGTGCACAGCAATTCGGCGGTGAGGCTGTAGTCGCGGGTGTCGGCGAGCGGGTCGAGCTGGGTGTCCACCAGGCTGACCAACAAGTCGGTGCCCAGCCGGTTCGGGCTCATGCCGCTGACCCGCCGTGCATGCCAATAGCAGTGCTGGTCGTTGCCGTGCTGGCTGCCGTAATAGGTCGGCACTTTACGCACGCCCTGGCTGGACGTGGCACGCACGGTGCGGATGCTGTGGATCTCGACACTGTTTTCCCGATGACTGTCGGCCACCAGCCGATATTCGCTGCGGGTGCCGTCAGGGCGCAGCGGCTCGCTGGTCCTGGGGAAGAGATTGATCACCGGCGTGCAGCCCAGGGCGATGTCGCTGGCCTGGAGCGGCAGGCGATTGGCGGGGGCGCGATCGAAGACGATGTACAGGTACAGGGACGAGCTGTCGCTGGTCGCTCCGGCCAGGGGCAGGTCGAAGAAACCGAACTTGTCGGGGAAGGCAAAGTATTCCGCCAGCAGGCGCATGCCCGGATGCACGCCATCCTCATCCGGCAGCAGGGCTTCGTCGCTGGCGAAACCGACGATCCGCGGCAGGCCGGCCAACGGTTCCGGTACGCTGCCCGGCGAGCCGGCCAAGACCTTGACCGTGTGGGCGCCGAGCAGGTCGTACAGCCAGGCGTTGATCATTGGCGAGGCCGCCAGGTGCACCCGCAGGGTGTCGATCCCCAGCGTCGACCATTGGCGCTCGCCCAGGCATCGCAGGTTCAGGCGCAAGGCTGAGCGCGCCTGGACCACCCCGGTCAGCGCCTGGGCCTCGTCACTGCCCAGCAACAGGGCTTCGCTGACTTCCAGCGGCCACAGGTGCACGGCGGCGGTGGTGCGAAAGTGAATGCTCTGACCCTTGTCCGTGGTGACGAACAAGGGCGTGTCCCGGGGCAGGGGATAGCCGTCGTCGAGGTTGCCTTTGCTCGGGTCGGGCTCGAACTGCACGATTGCGCACGAAGGCAACGGGCGCATGGCCAACGGATAGAGCTGTTCGAGCAGGGCATCGCTGAATTCGGCGTAGTCGTCGTCCAGCCGGCGTTGCAGCCGGGCGGACAGCAGGGCGAAGCCTTCCAGTAGTCGCTCGACGTGCGGGTCCGGGCATTCGCCGGGGGACAGCTCCAGGCGTCGGGCAACCTTGGGGTAACGTTCGGCGAACAGGCTTCCGGCATGACGCAACCAGGTCAGTTCGCGCTGGTAGTAATCCAGCAGTTGCGGATCAATCGAGTCGCTCATGTCGCACCTCAAGACCGTCGCCGGCGTGCTCGATGACAAACGCCACGGGCCATGAGTGCGGGTCGCCACGCAGCACCCCCAACAGCCGTATGCCCAGTTGTTGTGGGTGGCCCGGTACCGGGACGACCTGGACCTCGCCCAGTTGCAGGCGGGGTTCGAAATGGCTGATGGCCTGGTGTATTTCCCGAGTCAGCAGGCGCCGGTCATCGCTGCGTTGCTGTTGCAATGCGGTCCAGTCGGCTATGCCGTAGTCCAGAATGCTCGGCGGTTCGGTCAGCGCCTGGGGGCCGCGTCGGGTGTTGAACAGGCGATGCAGTTCGGCGTGGACCGAATCCTGCAGCGCCTGCCGGTCGAACACCCGGCCATGTTCATCCGCCTGGCTGGCCAGGCGTTCGAACAGCGGCGGGCGAAGCCCGAAGCCAGTCATCAGGGCAGTGTCCCTACTTGGTCATCTTGTTGGCCGCCAGGTCCCAGGTCGTGCCCGCCGTGCCTTCCTTGGTGCCGTCGTCTTTCTGGGCGGTGAGTTCCCATTTGATCTTGGTGAAGTTCAGCGACAGGGTTTCCACCGGCTTGCCGCCCGTGCCGCCGCTGACACTGACGTTGGACAGTACGACGTTGGTCAGGGTGTAGACGATGAAGGGCATGATTTTGCCGCTGCCTTCGGCAGCATTGCGTCCGATGGTGATGACGGCTTGCGGGATCGGTTTGCCGGCGCAGCAATATTCGTTGAGGGAAGGGGTGGAGCTGTCGATGAATTTGGTCAGGGTGAACTCACCGATATGCGGTCGACCCGAGGTGCGCTCCGAGTTGCTGACGTCGTTGGTGACTTGCATCGCCACGTTGTGGCTGTAGGACATGACCTCGATCTTGTCCGTGAAACCCTCCAGCAGGCTGTCGCCCTTGATGTCGCCGCCGAGGTCGAGAATGATTGCATCCATGGTGTGGAACTCCAGAAGAAGACAAATGGGGGGTACCCAATACCGCTAAAAACGAACGCCGAACCCCTGTGGCGAGGGGGTTTATCCCCGCTGGGCTGCGTAGCAGCCCCTTGAACAGTCAGCTCAATCTCTCGAATAGACCGAGTTGCCGGGATTTTGGGCCGCTTCGCGCCCCAGCGGGGCGGTGCGACGTTTCGATAAATCCCCTCGCCACAACGAGCATCCTCGCCTCAGGTTTCAGCGGTCAGGCAGCAACCGGTGGCGGCAGGGTCGCCACCAGGCGGATCGAGGCGGTCAACTCCTCAAGCTGGAAGTGCGGTCGCAGGAACACCGTGGCGTTGTAGGCTCCGGGCTTGCCGGCCACTTCCGTCACGTCCACCCGCGCCTCGCGCAACGGGTACTGCGCCTTGATCTCCTGGGGCGCGTTGTCGTTGATCAGCACGTAGTCGGCGATCCAGTTGTTGAGGTAGGTCTGCACGTTGTCGCGGGTCATGAAGCTGCCGACCTTGTCGCGCATGATCACCTTCAGGTAGTGGGCGAAACGCGAGGCCGCGAGTACGTAGGGCAACATCGCCGAGATCCGCGCGTTGGCATTGGCCTCGTTGGTGTTATAGACCTTGGCCCGGTTGGTGGTCTGGCCGCCGAAGAACACCGCGATGTCACTGTTCTTCTTATGGCACAGGGCGATGAAGCCCAGGTCATTGAGCTCCTTCTCGCGGCGGTCGGTGATCGCCACCTCGGTCGGACACTTGAGGGACAGGTCTCCGGAACTGGTGCGGAAGGTATGGGCCGGCAGGCCTTCCACCGCGCCGCCACCCTCGGCACCGCGAATCGCCGCGCACCAGCCATATTTGGCGAAGGCCTCGGTGATGCGTTGCGACAGTGCCCAGGCCGCGTTGCCCCACAGATACTTGCTGTGGTCGGTGCCGTTGACGTCTTCGACGTAGTTGATGCCTTCCACCGGCCGGGTGTCCGGGCCGTAGGGCAGGCGCAGGAGGAAGTGCGGAAGCACCAGGGACACGTAGCGCGAATCTTCGCTTTCACGGAACGAGCGCCACTTGATCAGTTCCTGACTCTCGAAAATCTTCGACAGATCCCGGGGCACTGCCAGTTCGGTAAAGCTGGTCATGTCGAACAAGCGCGGGCTGGCGGCGGCAATGAACGGGGCATGGGCCGCGGCGGCAACGTTGGAGAGTTTCTCCAGCAGGCCGATGTCCTGCGGGTGTCGGCCGAAGGTGTAGTCGCCCACCAGCAGGCTGAACGGATGCCCGCCGAAGGTCCCGTACTCTTCCTCGTAGATTTTCTTGAACAGCGCGCTCTGGTCGAATTCGACGGCTTTTTCCAGATCGTTCTGCAGCTCTTTCTGGGTGACGTTGAGCAGGCGAAGTTTGAGCCGGGTGCTGGTTTCGGTGTTCTGCACCAACAGGTGCAGGCCGCGCCAGGACGCTTCGAGTTTCTGCAGGTCGGGGTGGTGCAGCACTTCGTTGAGCTGGGCGCTGATCAGTTGGTCGATCTGGCTGATGCGGTCGTTGATCATCGCCACGGTGTCCTTGTCGATGGCCATGCCTTCGTCGAGGACCTGGGTGGCGAATTCGGCCAGCATGTCGCGGGCGTAGTCCTGTTGGCTGTCGTCATGGGCCATACGGCCTTCGGCGATGATCTTGTCCAGCAGGGACAAGGTCTGGGTCGTGCTCTCGCTGGTTTGAGCGCTGGATGAAGCAGGCATGGCTTTATCTCCCTTGAGTGATGAGCACGATCAGGCCTGTGGTTCGGCCGGAGCCGGATCATCGTTGGCGGCCACGGCCGGCAGCTCTTGCGGCGCGTCCTGGGGCCGGGCCGACTTGATCTCTTGCAGGCCTTCGGTGTTGACGATCACGTCGCGCAGCAATTTGTCCAGGTCATCGTTGCCGTCGAGTTTGGTCAGCAGGTCGCGCAGGCGCTGACGGGCTTCGAACAGGCGGCGCAACGGCGTGACCTGTTCCACGACCTTGACCGGGTCGAAATCATCGATGTGGCGGAAGTTGAGTTCGATGTTGAGCTTGCTGTCGTCGCCGCTGAGGGTGTTGTTCACCTGGAGCGTGGCGCGAGGGGAGATCGAGGCGAGCACTTCGTTGAAGTTGTCGCGATCGATTTCCGTGAAGCGCCGTTCGTTCAGCTTGGGCAGCGGGTCCAGTGGCTTGCCCGAGAGGTCGGCCAGAATGCCGACGACCAGTGGCAATTCTTTCTTTTCGATGGCGTTGCCGATTTCCACGTCATAGGTGATCTGGACGCGGGGAGGGCGGACTCTGTCAAGCTTGTGCTGGGTACTTTCTGCCATGGCGGCCGACTCCGATTGCATGTGGGGGAGCAATGCATCGGGAGGCCCGCTCATCGCATTCCCTTGCTGATCCGCAGGTTGCAAATGGAGAGCAGAAAATCTGTCATTCCCTTGACGAACCTGGTGCATTCGACCGTGCAGGTCGAACTACCCAAGAAGCTAGAACAGGTCTATAAAAATGCAAGCAAAAACAAATTTTGACCGCGACGAAAAGGAAAATTCATTTTGCGTGTTTTTTTTTACGGATTTTTTTTCAGCATGGCGCTCAGCGGTTGCTCGCTCTTTGCGCCAAGCGTCGACCTGGACAGCCTGACCCTCGACGTCGCGTCCGGCGCCAACGACAACACGCCCATTGCCGTGGATTTCATCGCCGTGAATGATCCTGAACTGCTCAAGCAACTGTCGGCTATCACTGCCAGCCAGTGGTTCGCCGAGCGCGAACAGTTCCAGCGCGACTATCGTCAACTCATGTCGGTGTGGGGGCTGGAGCTGGTCCCGGGGCAGTTCATCGACCGCCAGCCCTTCCCACTGGAGGGCCGGCGCGCCGCTGGACTTTTGGTCTTCGCCAGCTATAACACTCCCGGAGCCCACCGGCTCCGGCTGGACGATCAGCGCAAGGCCTGGCTGAAGTTCGACAGTCGTGAGATGAGCCTCGTCGATGATGGCCAGCTCAATGCAAGTCAGCCTTGAATGACCGCGGGCCGCCTTGTGCGGCGACACTGGGATGTCGAAGGGAGTCGTATGAGTCTGTTACCTGACGCGGTGTGCTGGCATGAGGGCATGCAACTGCTGCCCCAACATTTTCAACTGCAAGGGCTGCGCGCCGAGGCCCTGGCTGCGCATGTCGCGGCTGCCTGCAATCCCTGGTTCTGGGGTGTCAGTCAACTGGAGGTCGATCCTTCGGCCCTCAGCGCCGGCCAGGTCCGGCTGCTGCAATTGCAGGGCACCTTGCCGGACGGCTTGCCGGTCAATCTTCAGGCCGGCGTCGGGCCGACCCTGGAGCTGGATATCACCGAGGCGGTCAACAAAACCGACGATGCTACCGTCACCGTCTACCTGGCGATCAGTCCGCTCTGGCGTGCCGGGCAATTGCTGCCGCTCAAGGGGCGCCTGCAATCGGTGGTCGGTGATGCGCTGCCGGATCTCACCAGCGGCGAGTTTCCCGAGTCCATCACCGTCTGGCGCCCGAATCCGAGGCTGTGCACGCAACTGAGCAAGGCCGATTCGATCTGCCTGCCGCTGCTGCGCATTCGCAAGGACGGCGGCGGCTTTCTGCGTATGCCCTATACGCCGCCCACGCCGGTACTGTTGCCTGAATCGATGCTCGGCCGGCGAGTGGCCGGGCTGTGTGCCCGGGCCCGGGAAAAGTGCCTGTTTCTCGCCGGTCGGCTGCGCCAGGCTCAGGCGGCCGGCAACCAGGACGATGCGCTGGAGATCCGCCGGCAGATGACCGCCTTGTGGGCGCGCCTGCCGGAAGTCGAAGGCAGCCTGAACACCCGGGTGGCGACTCCCCAGGCGCTGTACGGTTTGTTGCTGGGCCTGGCCGGTGCCTGGTCGGCCCTCGACCCGCTGGCCGGCGTACCGGCGTTTGCACCACTGGATTTCCTCGAGCTGCAACGCGGTTACGAACCGCTGCTCGAGTGGCTCGACACCACCCTGGAACTGGTCCGTGCCGGTTATCGCAGCCTGGCCTTCGAGCGCAATGAGCAGGTGTTCTCCATCCAGTTGCCTGACGATCAGCCGAGCCAGCGTCTGGTGATCGGGCTGCGCATGCCCAACGGGGCCAGTGAGCAGGCCGCCGCCGATTGGTTGCGCGGTGCGATCATCGCGTCCGCGCCCCATGTCCTGCTGTTGAGCCGGCAGCGCATGAGCGGGCTGCCGCATCAGGCCATGAGCCGCAATGAGCAGGTGGCCTACAGTGTGGGCGACGATACCCGGTTGTTCGTGGTGGCTGCCAGCGGCCAATGGTTCGACGGGCAACTGCCGTTGCACATCGTGGCGCCGGCTTCGACCCAGGCCAGCAGCCCGTGGCAAGTCGTGTTGTTTGTCCCGCAAGTCGGTGAAAGTGCCTGATCGCAAAAGGGGAGTCGTATGCCTGACGGAAGTGGCGGGGCGGTCCGGGGTCTGCATGAGGCGCCGCTGAGCAGCGCGTTTCGGCAGGCCTGGTTGAAGTGGTTCCAGGAGTGGCAGGACTTGCCCAAGGACAACGATTCCGCGGCCCTGGTCAGCCGGGTGGTGGAGTTTTCCGGACGTAGCGCCCAACGCTTGTGGCGGGTGGCCTTTGCCACCGTCGGCGACTCGGCTACAGAGCAGGTCAAGGCATTGGTCTATGCCTTCGTCGCCCTGGTGGACGAAACCTTGTTGTTCACCCCCTGGCCGGGGCAACTGGCATGGCAACAGCATCCCCTTGAATCGCGCATGTACTCCAGTCGCCAGGCTGGCGAACGGTTGCCCTCGGCCATCAAGAAACTGCTGGATGAGCAGATGCCCGGTACCCGGGACCTGGCAAACGTCTACCTGCAATGCCTGATCCTCGGGTTCCAGGGGCGATTGCGCGGCGAGCCCGGTCAACTACAGCATGAGAAATGGCGCGCGGCGCTGTTCACGTTCGCCTGGCAGCATGACCCGGACTATGTCGACGTCAGTCAGCGCCTGGCAATGTCTGCGTCGGCACCGCCGGTACGCATGCCGGCGCAGACATCACTGCCGGACGGATTGCGCCTGGGGCTGGCGATCATGGCGATGGTGTTGCTGCTGACCGGGCTGGGGCATGTGTTCTGGCGCGACATCCGCTCGGAGCTTGAGCCGGTGTTGCAATTGAACGAGTCGGTGGTTCAGGAGCAGGACTCATGAGTCCCTTGAGCATCATCGCCGTGGTGGTGCCGGTCATCGTCGTGGTACTGGTGATCGCGGCGCTGATAGGGTGGCTGCGGACCCAGGGTGGAGCGGCGATTCGCAGTTTCTACGGGGCGGTCCGCCGCATGGAGCAGGAGCAGGGCACCCGGGATCGCTACCAGATCCCTTGGCTGTTGATGCTCGGCAACGAGACCGACGGGGCCCAGCTGTGCACCCAGTGGCATTTACAGGCGACGGACAAGGCCGCGTGGTTCGGGCGCTGGTGGTCGGATGCCGAGGGTGCGGTGCTGGTGGTGCCCCAAGCGTTGTTCCTGCCCGATGAAGGCATGAACCGGCAACGGGGCAATTGGTGGCGGCTGTTGGGGCTGATCCTGCGGCTGCGCAGCCGGCGTCCGATAGACGCGGTGATCTGGACCGTGCCGTTCGGCAAGCTCGACGACATCGAACATACCACCGAGTTGAGCCTCAAGGTCCGCCGCTGTTTCATTGACCTGTTGCAGCGGTTCGGCCTTAGTCTGCCGGTGTACGTGGTGATTACCGGGATGCAAGAGCTGCCCGGTTTCCAGGAACTGGTCAGCGCGCTGCCCACCGAGGCCCGGGAAGCGACGCTCGGCTGGTCATCCCCGTATTCACCCGATGCGGCATGGCAGTCGCATTGGAGTGACCAGGCGCTGGACCAGGTCAATGCCGCACTGTCGCAGTCGATTATCGAAATCGGTGCGCTTTCAGGGCAGTTGAGCGGCGATTTATATGGGCTGCCGGAGCGCTTCGAAAGGTTGCGGCGGGCCTTGCAGATCCTCTTGGAACCCGTCTTCCAGGGCAATGCCCAGGGCGAGGCGCCACGCTTTCGCGGCGTCTACTTCACCGCGACCCAGGCACCCACTGTTACCGGGGACGGTTTTGCCGCCAGCGACAAGGTCTTGTGTCAGACAGTGTTCGCCCGGCAGCTGTGGGCGCGCCGTTTCGTTGCCGAACGCGGCCTGGCCCAGCCCGTGCCGCGCCTGCTGCGTTTGCGCCAGCGCTGGCATCGACTGGCCGGTGTCGTCGCGCTGGTGGTCGGGCTGGTCTGGTTGGGGGGCATGCTTTGGGTCTGGCACGATTCGGTGGAGGAGGCCGAGGAGCTGTCGCAGTTGATTCTGCACACCCATAAGAATTACCTGGTAGTCGACCCTGACCAACCGCAGTTGGAGCCCACCCGCTACAACGTGCAAACCTATTGGAACATGCTGGAAAAAGCCCCGAGCTGGCGCTACGTCGCAGTGGTGTTTCCCACCTCGTGGTTCTCTACGGTGGACGCGCAGTTGGAGGAAGGCTTGCGCCTGACCGCCCGGCATCACTGGGTATTGCCCTTGCGTGACCTGTTGGCGTCGGACCTGGGGCAACTCCAGGCCATCCGCAACACCGAGCGGCGGGGCAACGTGGAAAGCGAAGACCCGGCGCAATGGCAGAGTTACGTGAAGGCCAAGGATCTGGTGGAGCGTGCCGTGCGCCTCGAACAGCAGAACCAGATGTTCAGCCAGTTGGTGAGCAATCCCAAGGCACCGCTGGACGAGTTGGTGCAATTGAGCAATAACGCCTTGTCGCTGAGTCTCAACGCCGGCACGCTGAGCAAGGCGCGGTTCTACAACCGGGTGCTGTTCAATGCACAAGGCGCGGGTTTACCAGGGCAGGACTTGCAGGGGCTGGACCTGAACGCGGCGCGTACGGTGATCGGTGATAACTTCACCGGCCTGATGCAGCGCTGGCTGGATCATTACTTCCTGGCCGACAACTTCGTGCGCCAGGCCGGTTATCTCAAGCTGCACCTGCAACGGTTGGAGGCGGGGAGTGGCAACTCGCTGAGCGAACTCGAGGACCTGATGGCGCTGGTCGACGACTTGCAGACCCTGGTCAACCTGACTAACGCGGCCTGGGGGCGAGGCAAGGGCCAGGACCTGGTTCCCGGTTACACCCAGATGATGGACAAAGTCAGCCACAGCACCTTGCTGGGGCCGGAGCTTGCGCAGGACCTGGAAAGCCAGGCGGCGAAGCTGCAACAGAGCTTTCGCGACCAATGGATCGTCCAGACTGGCTCCCGGGACAATCTTCTGGTCCAACAGGGCAGTGGCTTGCTGGTGTTGCAGGAGCATGTCACGGCCCTGGATGACGCGGTGAAAGCCTTGTTCAAGCGTGACTTCGTGGCATTGGCGTTGCAGAAGGATCCATCTGGCAACAGTTCCAATGCCATGGGACAGGGCGGTGGCAGCGACGACTTCAGCGTCGCCCTGAACTATTTCGCCAGCTACAAGAGCTACGCCAACGAGGAGCTGCCGCGCATTCCACCGGACTACCGTGATGCGCTCATACAGGCGGCTGAAGGCGCTGCGGCCCGGGCGATGTGGCTGAGCCTGGATGAAAGCGAGGAGCAGCTGCCGGGCATGGGTTTCAATGTCCAGACCACCCAGGCCGTCGCGCTGCAAAAGGCGTTCATGGACGTGCACCGTGCCGACCTGGCGATGCGCTTCCAGCGGCTGCTCAACCGTCGCGCCCTGGCGCAGATCAAGAGTGGCCTGGATGAAATCGAAGCCCAGCCACTGTTCAGCCAGCGAGCCGATGTACAGCGCTGGGATGGCTCGAAGAATTTCGGTTTGCAGCTCTACGGGGCCAGCGATCCACAAGGTCTGAAACTGAGCCTGAACCAGCAGTTCGACGCCATGGTGCAGATCGCCGAGCAGCGAATGCCGGCCCTGGAATGGTTGATTATCCAGCAGGACGACCTCTCGGCCCTGGAGCACGACCGGGTGTCGCGGTTCATGGCCATCAACGACGAGTTGCTCAAGTACAAGAGCCAGAACCCGGCCAGTTCGGCGGCGCAACTGGAGCAGTTGGTGAGCCGGGATTTCAACCAGATGGACACTTCGTCCTGTGCGCAGATCTTGCAGACTTCCAACCTGTCCGGCGGTCGTGGTGACCTGGCCCAGCGCGCCGTCAGCTTGCAACAGGGGGCCCTGCAACGGTGTCTGTACCTGCAACAGAATCAGGCCGCGACAGCCTGGAACGACGTGGCCAACTACTTCAACCAGTACCTGGCCGGGCGCTTTCCGTTTTCCCAGGACCTGCGGGCCAGTGACGCCGACCCGGCGCGGGTGCAGCGTTTGCTGGAACTGATCGACACACGCTTGCCCCTGGCCGAGGCCGGGCTGGCACTGAGCCAGACACCGGAGCGCCTCGCCGCCGAGAACTTTCTCAACCGATTGAAACAGGCCGGTACCTGGCTGGGGCCGCTGTTCGTGCGGGACAAGAGCGGCATTCTCGGCGTGGAAATGGATGTGCGCTGGCGCACCGATCGCAACGAGGAGCGTGGCGCCGACCAGGTGATTGCCTGGGGACTGAACGCCGGTAACCAACAGATCAACTACCCCGGTGACGCCCAGCAGAACCTGCGCTGGATGGTCGGACAACCCGTGCGGCTGACCTTGCGCTGGGCCCGCAACGGTTACCAGCGACCGGCCAACGATCCATTGCAGCCGAACCTGGTGGTGCGCGACCTGGAGGCCGGTTGGGAATACCAGGGGCCGTGGGCGTTGCTGCGCCTGATGCGTTCGCTGGTGTCGGTGCAACGCCAGCCGAATGTCGACTACACCGATTTCCCGCTGACCCTGCAACTGCCGGTAACGGGCCAGATTCCATCCCTGAGCCCGGCCCAGGCCCAGCTCCAGGCCCGGACAACGCAACAAACGATGATGTTCATGCGCCTGTCGTTGATGAGTCAGGGCTCGAAGCTGCCGCTGTCGATGCCACCGCTGCCGACCCAGGCGCCCCGTTCACCTTTCATGGCACCCTCGTCGAGTCCCGCCATCGCCACCCGTGAGGAAGGCCTGTGAGCGTACCTGTCTCCCCCTTGCCCGAGCTGATCAGCCAGTTGCTCGAACCGGTCAGCGCCGAATCGCCCTGCGGACAGGACCTTCGCTATGAGCCGGAATACGATCAACTGCGGGAGCTGCGCCGAGAAGACGACACCAGCCTGCCCACCGGGGTGTGGCAGTCCCAGATCAAGCGTGCCCAATGGCCGGAGCTGGAAAAGCTCGCCACCACGCTGCTGCTTGAGCGCAGCAAAGACCTGATGATCAGCGCCTGGCTGGGGGAAGCCTGGCTGCACCTGGCCGGGATGGAGGGCTTGCCGGGCAGTCTGGCGCTGGTGGCGGGCCTGTGTGAACGCTATCCCGATCAACTGCATCCCCAAGCCGATGAGGGCGACCAGTCGTGGCGGGTGATCCCGCTGGAGTGGCTGGCCCGGCGCTACAGTGAGGTGTTGTTGACGCGGGTGCCGCTGTTCAATGGCCGCGACTCGTCCTTCGACGGCTTCAGTCTGGACGACTGGCAACGCTTGCAGCGTCAGCAAGTGCTGGCCAACGACAGCAAGAATGCCAAGGCCTCGACGGAAGCGGCGCGCAGTGATCAGAAGAAGCTCAATGAACTGATTCGCGGCACGCCGTTGTCGTTCTGGCTGCATCGCCAGGGCAGTCTCATGTTGAGCCGCCAGCACTTGCAGCGGCTCGAAGCCTGGAGCGACGCCTACCTGGGCAACCTGGCCCCGGGCTACAAATCCCTGCAGGACGTGATACAAGCCTTGCTGGCACTGGTAGAGGAGTTCATCGCGATGCATCCACAGCAACCCGGTAACGTGCCGGTGCAAGCATCACCCGCGGTCGCGCCGTCGACTGTCCAGGCCCAGGCAGGTACAACGCCTGCCCAGGTCTTCCAGGAACCGGCCAGTCGCGAAGAGGCCTACCGGCAATTGTTGGTCATCGCCGGCTACCTGTCGCGCACCGAACCCCACAGCCCGGTGCCTTACTTGATCCGGCGGGGGGTGGAGTGGGGCAACAAACCGTTGAGCGAGCTGCTGGGGGAACTGATCAGCGCCGATGCCGAGTCCCGACGGTTGTGGACGTTGTTGGGGGTTCTCTGAGTTGTGCTAGTACAGGCGAATGGCTTTTGTGGCGAGGGGATAAATCCCCTCGCCACAGGTTCGGTGTCAGTTCTACAGCTTTGTAATCAACTCGGCTCGGGCATTGGCACCGGTGTCAGCACGGGTTTGCCGGAAAAGAACGCATTCAGGTTCTGCCCCACCAGCTCCACCGTGCCTCGGGTCGCTTCCGGCGACAGGCCGGCGACGTGGGGCGTCAGGACCACATTGGGCAGGTGCTTCAGGGCGTCGGGCACTTCGGGCTCGTGATCGAATACGTCCAGGGCCGCTCCGGCGATGCGTCGATGTTCCAGGGCGCTGATCAGCTCATCAGTGGCGACCACGCTGGCCCGGGCGATGTTCACCAGGAAGCCTTTGGGACCCAGGGCATCGAGGGCCTGCTTGTTGATCAATCGTCGGGTGTCGAGCCCTCCAGGCGTGGCGACGATCAGGAAATCCGAAACACGGGCCAGCTCCGTGGGCGTAGCGCAGAAGGTGTAGGGCACATCGTTGCGCACCTGCCGGCTGTGGTAGCTGACGCTCATGTCGAAGCCCAGGGCCGCGCGCTTGGCAATCGCCATGCCCACCGCACCCAGGCCCAGCAGCCCCAAGCGTTTGCCGGCCAGGGAAGGGCGCATGACTTTCGTCCATTCTCCGCGGCGTATACAAGCGTCGGCTCGGGGGATGTCGCGCACCAGCGCCAGCAATAGCGCCATGGCGTGGTCGGCCACCGAGGACGCGTTGACCCCGGCACCGTTGGTGACCACGATGCCGCGGTTCCGGGCAGCCTGAAGGTCCACCTGCTCGTAGCCGGCGCCGATCACGCAGATGATCTGCAGGTTGGGCAGGGCCGCCATCTCGTCGGCTGTCAGGCCCAGGGGGCCACGGGTCAGCACCGCATTGAACCGCTCGCCATGCTCGAAAATCGCTGCCTTGCGTTCGGCCGGCGTTGGCGCCAATTCCAGGTGATAACCCTGGCGTTCGAGGATCGGCAGGTATTCGTTGACGGTTTCAACCAGTACCAGGACGGTTGCGGTCATGCTGGGCTCCTGTGGGCACTTTTGGTGATGCTTGTGTATTCAACTTGATTGTAGGAGCCGAAGGCAGAGGTCTTTGGCTTTTTATGCTCATTTCTGTCTGGCTTCGTCCGTGTGGGAGCGGGCTCGCAATGGGCTGAGCTGATCCGCACCACCGCTCCTCAGCTAAGTCTTTGCTTCTGCTGGTTAATCCCGGACAATCGCGCCCCTGTTTCGGCCAGGACGCTGCCTGTCGGGTTTTTCCGACTCGTCCCGGCCGGGTGCATATGACCGGAAAGCGGAGATCCGACCGGATGAATGATCAGGCCAATAGCGTCGAAGAGCGCTTTGAATCGACAGCCCCAGCCACCCTCAGCCAATGGAGTCGCCAGGACACGACCTGGATGCTGGGTCTGTTTGGCACCGCCATCGGTGCCGGGACGCTGTTCCTACCGATCAATGCCGGCCTGGGTGGTTTCTGGCCGTTGCTGATCCTGGCATTGCTGGCATTTCCCATGACCTTCTACGCGCACCGGGGCCTGACCCGTTTCGTGCTGTCTGGCCGTAATGGTGCGGACATCACCGAGGTGGTAGAGGAACATTTCGGCATCAAGGCTGGCGCGTTGATCACCCTGCTGTACTTCTTTGCAATTTTTCCGATCCTGCTGATCTACAGCGTAGCGCTGACCAACACGGTGGGCAGCTTCCTGGAGCATCAATTGCATATCCAGCCGCCTTCCCGTGCGGTGCTGTCCCTGGTGTTGATCCTGGGGCTGCTGGCGGTGGTGCGCTGTGGCGAGCAGGTGATCGTCAAGGCCATGAGCCTGATGGTCTACCCGTTTATCGTTGCGCTGCTGTTCCTGGCGGTGTTCCTGGTTCCGCACTGGAGCGGCGGTATCTTGAGCACTGCGTCCACGCCGCCGGCCCCTTCGGCGCTGCTGCATACCCTTTGGCTGGCGATTCCGGTGATGGTGTTCTCGTTCAACCACTCGCCGATCATCTCGGCGTTCGCGGTGGACCAGAAACGTCGCCACGGAGACGGTGCCGAGGAGCGCAGTGCACAGATCCTGTCCCGCGCCCACGGGTTGATGGTGGTGATGGTGCTGTTCTTTGTGTTCAGCTGCGTGCTGACCCTGTCGCCGGCGCAACTGGCCGAAGCGAAGGCGCAGAACCTGTCGATCCTGTCGTACCTGGCCAACCATTTCAGCAACCCGACCATCGCGTTTGCGGCACCGTTGATTGCGTTCGTGGCGATTTCCAAGTCATTCCTGGGGCACTACATCGGTGCCAGTGAAGGTCTCAAGGGGCTGATCGTCAAGAGCGGCCGGCGCCCGGCACCCAAGACCCTGGACCGCCTGACGGCGGTGTTCATGTTGTTGGTGTGCTGGGTCGTCGCCACGCTCAACCCCAGCATCCTCGGCATGATCGAAACCCTGGGCGGCCCGGTGATCGCGGCCATCCTGTTCCTGATGCCGATGTACGCCATCCGCAAAGTCCCGGCCATGGCCCGCTATCGTGGCCAGGCGTCCAACGTCTTCGTGGTATCTGTGGGGCTGGTGGCGATTACCGCGTTGGTCTATTCCCTTACGGCTTGACACCACAACTCCCCTGTGGGAGCGGGCTTGTTCGCGAATGCGGTGGGTCAGTTGCGGTGATGCTGGATGTGCCGCCGCCATCGCGAGCAAGCTCGGCTCCCACAGGCTCTGAGGTGTTCTCGGGAATTGTGTTCACCCCAGATCCTCTGTGGGAGCGGGCTTGTTCGCGAATGCGGTGGGTCAGTTGCGGTGATGCTGGATGTGTCGCCGCCATCGCGAGCAAGCTCGGCTCCCACAGGCTCTGAGGTGTTCTTGGGAATTGTGTTCAGCCCAGATCCTCTGTGGGAGCGAGCCTGCTCGCGATAGCGGCGGCCCGGCTTGCATCAAAAGCCCAGGCATAAAAAAACGCCGCCCCTCGCAAGAAGGGCGGCGTTTTCAGTCGAGCGTCGAAGCCTTAGGCTTGGACGACCGGGATGTTGGCGTTTGCAGCCGCTTCACGGAACTCGGCGATCTGGTCGAAGCTCAGGTAGCGGTACACGTCCGCTGCCATGCTGTCGATCTTGCCGGCGTATTCCATGTACTCCTCGACGGTCGGCAGGCGACCCAGGATCGATGCAACGGATGCCAGCTCGGCCGAAGCCAGGTAGACATTCGCGCCGTCGCCCAGACGGTTCGGGAAGTTACGGGTCGAGGTCGACACCACGGTGCTGTTCGGCTCGACGCGTGCCTGGTTACCCATGCACAGCGAGCAGCCTGGCATTTCCATGCGTGCGCCGGCTTTGCCGTAGATACCGTAGTAGCCTTCTTCGGTCAGTTGGTGAGCGTCCATCTTGGTCGGCGGCGACAGCCACAGACGGGTTGGCAGCTGACCCTTGACCTGATCCAGCAACTTGCCGGCAGCGCGGAAGTGACCGATGTTGGTCATGCACGAACCGATGAACACTTCGTCGATCTTCTCGCCAGCAACGCTGGAGAGCAGGCGGGCGTCGTCAGGATCGTTCGGCGCGCAGAGCACTGGCTCGCTGATGTTGGCCAGATCGATTTCGATGACTTCAGCGTATTCGGCGTCGGCATCGGCTTCCATCAGCTCAGGGTTGGCGATCCAGGCTTCCATCGCTTGGGCACGACGTTCCAGGGTGCGGGCATCGCCGTAGCCTTCGCCGATCATCCAGCGCAGCAGGGTGATGTTGGACTGCAGGTACTCGGTGATCGACTCTTTCGACAGCTTGATGGTGCAACCGGCAGCCGAACGTTCGGCCGACGCGTCGGACAGCTCGAAAGCCTGTTCCAGTGTCAGGCCTTCCAGGCCTTCGATTTCCAGGATACGGCCGGAGAAGGCGTTTTTCTTGCCTTTCTTCTCGACAGTCAGCAGACCGTTCTGGATGGCGAAGTAAGGGATGGCATGAACCAGGTCACGCAGGGTGATGCCAGGCTTCATCTTGCCTTTGAAACGCACCAGGATCGATTCCGGCATGTCCAGCGGCATGACACCGGTGGCAGCGGCGAACGCTACCAGGCCGGAACCGGCAGGGAACGAGATGCCCATCGGGAAACGGGTGTGGGAGTCACCACCGGTACCGACGGTGTCCGGCAGCAGCATGCGGTTCAGCCAGGAGTGGATGATGCCGTCGCCCGGACGCAGGGAAACGCCGCCACGGGTCATGATGAAGTCGGGCAGGGTGTGGTGGGTGGTCACGTCGATCGGCTTTGGATACGCCGCGGTGTGGCAGAACGACTGCATCACCAGGTCAGCGGAGAAGCCCAGGCATGCCAGGTCCTTCAGTTCGTCACGGGTCATTGGACCGGTGGTGTCCTGGGAACCCACGGTGGTCATCTTCGGTTCGCAGTAGGTGCCAGGACGCACACCGGCTACGCCACAAGCCTTGCCGACCATCTTCTGCGCCAGGGTGAAGCCCTTGGTGCTTTCGGCCGGTGCTTCAGGCTTCTTGAACAGGTCGAACGGTGGCAGGCCAAGCTCGGCACGTGCCTTCTCGGTCAGGCCACGGCCGATGATCAGCGGAATACGGCCGCCGGCGCGGACTTCGTCCAACAGGACCGGGGTCTTCATTTCGAAGGTGGTGATGACTTCGTCGGTACCGTGCTTGCAGACCTTGCCGGCATGCGGGTACAGGTCGATCACGTCGCCCATGTTCATGTTCGACACGTCGAATTCGATCGGCAGGGCGCCGGCGTCTTCCATGGTGTTGTAGAAGATCGGAGCGATCTTGCTGCCGAAGCAGAAACCACCGGCACGCTTGTTCGGCACGTACGGAATGTCGTCGCCGAAGAACCACAGCACCGAGTTGGTGGCGGATTTACGCGAGGAACCGGTACCGACCACGTCACCGACGTAGGCGATCGGGAAACCCTGGCCGCGCATTTCTTCGATCTGCTTCATCGGGCCGGTCTTGCCTTGCTCGTCCGGAACGATGCCGTCACGGGCCATTTTCAGCATGGCCAGGGCGTGCAGCGGAATATCAGGGCGCGACCAGGCGTCCGGGGCAGGGGACAGGTCGTCGGTGTTGGTCTCGCCGGGAACCTTGAAAACGCGCAGGCTGATCTTGTCGGCCAGCACCGGACGCTTCTTGAACCACTCGCCGTCAGCCCAGGACTGCAGCACGGCCTTGGCGTGGACGTTGCCGTTCTTGGCTTTTTCAGCCACGTCGTGGAAAGCATCGAACATCAGCAGGGTGTGCTTGAGTTCTTCGGCGGCCACTGGCGCCAGCTCGGCGTCGTCCAGCAACTCCACCAGGGTCACGATGTTGTAGCCGCCCTGCATGGTGCCGAGCAGTTCAACGGCGCGCTTCTTGTCCAGCAGAGGGGATTGGACTTCGCCCTTGGCCAGGGCGGAGAGGAAACCGGCCTTGACGTAGGCGGCTTCGTCGACTCCAGGTGGAACGCGATTGGTGATCAGGTCAACGAGAAAAGCTTCTTCGCCAGCCGGGGGATTCTTCAGCAGCTCGACCAGGCCTGCGGTTTGTTCGGCGTTGAGCGGCTGGGGAACGATACCCAGTGCTGCACGCTCTTCGATATGTTTGCGGTAGGCTTCAAGCACAGTATTACCCTCATCAGTGGTCCCAAATGGGTGTCCGGGACGCTCATCCAGAAACCCGCGGTACTCATGCGCGTCGGGGGCTTTTTGGGCCTCCACGCCAGGGTTTCCGGGGTTCCTCACAGAAGCTGCTTTCAAAGTTTTACGCCTGCAGAACGGGGAGCTGATGAGGGTTGGCGTTGGGCTTTCCCCGCTGGAAAGACCCTTCGCCAACACCGCTCTGAAGGAACGACTGTGCTCGTGACGCTTTGAAAACAGCTTCTAACGGACATTGGCGCCTTAAAAGGCTGGCTGATTCTACGGGAAAAAAAAATTAAAGGTAAGTTGGGCCGGGAAGTTTGAGGGGTGATCAATCTTAGACAAAGGGCTAACATGCCGGCCTGTCCTGCTTTTGCGTGTGCGTTCCGTTATGCCCAACCAGCTCATCAAGACCCCTTGCGTCGGCCTTTGCTCCACTGTCTACGGTGACCTGGTGTGCCGTGGCTGCAAGCGCTTCCACCACGAGGTGATTCACTGGAACGGCTATAACGAGGACGAGAAACGCGCGGTGTGGATGCGCCTGGAGCAATTGCTGGTGCAGGTCATGGTGGCGAAGCTCGAGGTGTTCGACCCCGGGCTGCTGCGCGAGCAACTGGTCGCGCGCCAGATCCGCTTCGTGGCGCACCAGTCGGAATACTGCTGGGCCTATCAGTTGATCGCCCGGGGCGCCCGGGTGATCAACAACCTCGAAGCCTACGGCATGGTGCTGCTGCCGGAGTTTCGAGACTGGGAACTGCCGGACCTGCGCGATGCCATCGATCGGGAGTTTTTCCTGCTGTCCGAAGCCCATTACCAGCGCTACATCGCGCCGGGGTTCCTCAAGGATGCGATGGGGCGCTGACGCTCCGCCAGGGATCCTGCTGAAACACTGTGTGGCGAGGGGATTTATCCCCGTTGGGTTGCGAAGCAGCCCCCAACGGTGTATCAAACAGCCGAAGGCGGCGCGCTACGCATGCCAGCGGGGATAAATCCCCTCGCCACAATGGTCAATGACGACTCACTTCAGCTCTTCACCGCCAATTCCACCAGATGATCCTCCACCTCCTGGGGCTTGAGCACCAGCACATCGCTTTCCAGGGTATCGAGCACCGCTTCGGCGGTATTGCCGATCAGCACCCCGGACAGCCCGGAGCGGGCCACGGTGCCGATCACGGTCACCGCCGCCTGCAGCTTGTGCGCCATGAATGGGATCAATACGTCCGCCGGGCCTTCCTCGATGTGCAGGTGCTGGTCGTCGATGTCGAACTCCGCCTGGAATGAGCGGCACTGTTCGCGATAGCGGGCCTCGATGGTTTCCTTGAGCTGGAACGTCGGATCGGCCGCCGAGAGCATGGGCGAAGGGTGGGCGCTGATGACATGCAGGTGGGCCTTGGCAAGACGAGCGATGTCATAGCCGTGGTCGATGATGGTGGTGTGCAGGTGCCGGTGCTCACCGTCGGCATTGCCCACGTCAACGGCGGCCAGGATTACTTTGTCCCGCCAGGACCCTGCGGTTTTCACCAGCAACACCGGCGACGGGCAATGGCGCAGCAGTTTCCAGTCCGTTGGTGTCAGCAGAGCTTTCTTGAGCGGGCTGTCCGGGAAATGCTGCTTGATCACCAACCCGCAGCCTTCGGCTTGCTGCACGTCGATGATGGTTTCGTAGAGGCTTTCGTTCCAGGCCTGTTCGGTGGTCACGCTGTAGCCATCTGCCAGCAGTGCGGCTTTCAGCACGCTGAGCATGCCGGCATGGTCGTGCTGTCTGTCGCATACCAGCAGATGCAGGTGGGCCTGGGTCACGCCGGCAATCAACTTGGCGCGTTTGAGCGCCAGGCTTTCCGAGTGTTCGGGTTCGATGATCACCAGGATACTGCGAATGGCTTGCATGATCGTTGTCTCCAGCGATGAAAAGGCGTGGCGTTGCTCAACTATAGTTCTAGTTGTTATGAAGCGTCGTCGACTTGATGCATATCAACAGCGGTGACTGGTGGTCTGGGGGCAGGCCGGTATAATCGGCGCCCTTCGCTCGACTACCTTTTGCCCGTGAGCCCCATGATCCTTCCCGAAATCCACGAATTCCTTGGCTGCCGCACTCCCGATGCCTGGATCCAGGCCGCGTTGGCCGATCAGGAAACGCTGCTGATCGACCACAAGAACTGCGAGTTCAAGGCCGCCAGCACGGCCCTGAGCCTGATAGCCAAGTACCATTCCCACGTCGATTTGATCAACATGATGTCACGCCTGGCTCGGGAGGAACTGGTGCACCACGAGCAAGTCATGCGCCTGATGAAAAAGCGCAAGGTCGGCTTGCGCCAGCTCTCCGCCGGGCGTTACGCCTCGGGCCTGCGCAAGGTGGTGCGCAGCCACGAGCCGGTCAAGCTGGTGGATACCCTGGTGGTGGGGGCGTTCATCGAAGCCCGCAGCTGCGAGCGTTTCGAGGCGTTGGTCCCGCATCTGGACGAAGAACTGGGCAAATTCTATTTCGGTCTGCTGAAAAGCGAGGCCCGGCATTTCCAGGGCTATCTGAAACTGGCCTGCCAGTATGGCGATGCCAGGGACATCGCCCAGGTGATCGACAAGGTGCGTGAGGCCGAGCGGGACTTGATCGAGTCGCCCGATGTGGAGTTTCGTTTTCACAGTGGCGTGCCGGCGTTGTAGTGCGGCGTTGTCGGTACTGACGCCATCGCGAGCAGGCTCGCTCCCACAGGGGGAATGCGTTTCCATGTGGGAGCGAGCCTGCTCGCGATGGGGCCTTAAGCCGTCAACCCCAGGCGCTCATGCCACTGGGCGATGGATTCCTCGGGGTAAACCTCGAACCGCTGGTCGCCCGGATGCGCTTCGACTTCAACCCAGGGGGCTTTGGAACCAAGCATCAGGTGGGTGTGCTCCGGCGGAACCGGCAGCGGCGTGTCGATGGCCGAGGCGAAAGGGTGAATCAGTTCCGGCCATTCGGGGCTGAACAGCCATAATCCGGAACCGCAAAGAGAGCAGAAATGCCGTTCGGCACTGCTGCGGTGGGCGCGTTTATCGCCTTCGTTCTTGAGTCGCGCATGGTAGATCGAGATGTGCCGGCGACCGCGCACCTTGAGGCTGCGGGCATCGCCGCCCAGGTTGATCGCAAAACCACCCCCGCCCTGGGTCTTGCGACAGATCGAGCAGTAACAGCGCTGGTAAGGATAGGGGTGGGCACAGGTCAGGCTGAATGACACCTCGCCGCAATGGCAGGAACCTTCGAGCTGCATGGGAGCCTCCGATGGGAGATGGAATGACCCGGGACAGCGTAGACGGTTGGTGTGCAGGGTGACTGGTCCGACGCCTTGGCGATCACACGGTCCCACGGGCAGGCACCGGCACCCGCCACAGATACCAAGCCGCCACCGTCCGGTAGGGGCTCCAGGCCAGGCCAATGTCGATCATCTGCTTGCGGCCGGGTTGTTGTTCAAGGCCCTTCAGGCGTCGATAGCCTTCGCGCACACCGAAGTCGTCCACTGGCAGGATATCCTGCCGCTCCAGGCTGTAGATCAGCAACATCTCCACGGTCCAGCGTCCGACGCCGCGCAGGGTGACCAGGCGCTCGATCAAGGCTTCGTCGTCCATGGCCAGCGCCGTCGGATAGTCCGGCACCACGCCATCCAGGGCCGCCTGGGCGATGCCCTGGATGGTCGCGATCTTGCTGGCGGAGAATCCGCAACCGCGCAGCTGTTCGAAGTCGGTCGCCAGGATCTGCTCCGGCCTGGGGAAGGTCTGCGTCGGGAACAACGCCAGCAACCGGCCGAAGATCGCATCGCCGGCCCGGGCGTGCAGCTGCTGGTAGGCAATGGCCCGTACCAGGACTTCGTAGGGATCGCGGGCCGGTCTGGGTTGCAGCAGGCAGGGGCCGGTCGTTTCGACATGGCGCCGCCAATCTTCATCGAGGTTGGCAAGAAAGACGCTGGCATCGTGGTACGGCACGGGCATCAGGGCGTTGTCCTCGGACTGATCAGAACGCCAGGGGCAGGGTAACCTGCACCGCGGCTTTTTCCAGGCGCAGCAGGAAGGCCTTGCGCGGTTGCCCACCACCATAGCCGGTCAAGGAACCGTCTGCACCGATCACCCGGTGGCACGGTACAACGATGGCCAGGCGATTCTGACCATTGGCCAGCCCCACGGCACGGCTGGCGCCAGGGCTACCGAGTACGGCGGCGATGGCGCCATAGCTGCGAGTCTCGCCATAGGGGATTTTTTGCAGTTCGGCCCAGACCCGCACGGCGAACGCACTGCCAGGCATGTGCAACGGGACATTGAATGTCGTGAGGTTCCCGGCGAAATAATCTGTCAGTTCGGTTTCGATCTGCTGCAAGTGCGCGTTGTGCCCCGGCGCGACGGTGTAGCCGTAGCGCTGTTGCAGTTCCTCGATTTCCCGGGTCAGGGCGGGGCGGTCGAGAAACTCCAGCAGTACCAGTCCGCGTCGTTCGGCCATGGCCAGCATCGGCCCCAATGGCGTGGTCAGGCGCGTGAACAGCAGGGGTTCACTGTGGGCTGCGCGGCCAGGCGTGATGTGGAAAGATTTTACGAACGCATCGCGAAAGCCGCTCAGGGACTCATAGCCCGAATCGAACGCCGCGTTGTCGATGGAGTTGCCGTCCTTGATCCCCCCCAGGGCGATGCCCAGGCGCCGGGTCCGCAGGTACGCGTGGAAGGTCATGCCGAAATGCTGCTTAAACCAGCGCCGCAGTTTCAAGGGCTCGATGCCCTGTTCCAGCAGCAGGGCGTCTGTCCAGCGCAGATCGGGTTCAGTGTCCACGGCCTTGAGCAGCGCCTGGATCCAGTCTGGTGCGATGGCGGCTGCATCCAGGGGCTTGCAGCGCAGGCAGGCGCGGTAACCGGCTGACATGGCTTCGTCGGCATGGGCGAAGAACTCCACGTTCTCCGGTTTGGGTTTGCGCGCCGTGCAGGCGGGGCGACAGAAAATGCCGGTGGTCTTGACCGCGGTGAAGAACACCCCCTCGTAGGCGGTGTCTCGTTCGAGCATGGCGCGGACCATCTCGGCGTGGGGTGGGAGCAGCGAGTCTTGTCTGTTCATGGGGCTGAGCATAGAGCTGCATCCGGTACAGCTCCACCGAAAAATCGACAGTGAATTTTCTGTCGTTGGTCGGACAACCGCGAACAAAAACTGAACCTTTGAATCTTAAAGGTTCAACCGTTGATTTTGTCTTTCGGAGACAACATGTCCAAGCACAAGAAGTCATTAATTGCCGCCGCAGTCTGCACCCTGATGCTAGGGGCGTCTGCCTTGCTGCCGGCGGATCTGTCGCCCATCGGCGCGAGCTATGCTGCTGGGGGTGGAAATGGGGGCGGTCATGGCGGTGGCAACGGAGGCGGCAGCGGCGGAGGCAATGGCGGCGGCAACGGCAAATCCAGCGACTCCAGTGGCCATGGCAAGGGCCTGAGCAGCGATCACACCGGCACCGCGACACGCACCCGCGATCATGGCGTGAGCGGCAAACACACCGGGACCACTCGCACTGACCGTACGAGCCATGCATCGGTCACGTCGAGCATTGCCAATGATCGCGACACCCGCGGCTTGACCAAGGCTTCGGCAATCTCCGACACCACACCCGGTACCCACAACACTAAAGGACTGACCAACGCGACCAGCTCTTCAATCAAGAACGACCGCTGATTGTCCGAAAAAACCGCGCTGCCTCTATCGAGGCGGCGCGGTTTTTTTTGCCGCGTATTTTGCAAAAGAACCGAAGGGTTCAGTACTTCCAGAATACGGGTGTGAACAATACCAGGACGGTCAGGATCTCCAGGCGACCGAGCAACATGCCAACGGTCAACAGCCATTTTGCGGCATCCGGCAATGTCGAGAAGTTGCCCGCCGGCCCGATGATCGACCCCAGCCCCGGTCCCACGTTGCACACGGCGGTAGCTGCGCCGGTCAGGGCTGTTGTCCAGTCCAGGCCGATCAGTGCCAGCCCCAGGGCGATAGCGCCGATGGTAATGGCGAAGAAAAATGAAAACGTCAGCAGCGAGCGGGCAATGTCTTCATCGATGGGATGGTTGTTGTATTTCTTCTGGATCACTGCCCGCGGATGGATCAATTGTTTCAAGCTGCCCATCAGCAAGGCTCGGGCCACCTGAAAGCGAAAGATCTTCAGGCCACCGGCGGTTGATCCGGAACAGCCGCCGACGAACGTGAGATAGAAGAACAATAACAAGGCAAAGCTGCCCCAAAGGGTGTAGTCGCCTAGCGCAACGCCCGTGGTGGTGACCACGGAAGTCACGTTGACGGCCACGATACGGACTGCATCCCACCATGTGTAGTCACTGTTCAGGCTCAGCCATGTTCCAACCACGAGCCAGGTGACGACCAAAAAGCCGATAAATCCCCTGACTTGCTGGTCCTTGAGCAACGCTCGCCTGTTGCCCCGCAAGGTGGCTACATACAAGGTAAATGGCAGTGAACCGGCCATCATGACGACGACCGATACCCAATGGATGGCCGGCTGAGGCCAGTGCGCCAGGGAGGAGTCCGACGTGGAAAAGCCACCCGTGGAGATCAGGGACATCGCGTGATTGATCGCTTCGAAAGGCGTCATGCCTGCCAGCCACAAGGCCAGGGCTGCCAGGGCGCTCAAACCTATATAGATCCACAGAATGTAGTTTGCCGCGACGTGGGAGCGCGGCGTGACCTTTTCCGACCAATCCGACGACTCGGTCTGGAACAGCCGCATGCCGCCGACCCGCAGCAGCGGCAAGACCGCCACCGCCATGCCGATAAAACCGATCCCGCCAAGCCATTGCAGCATCGAGCGCCAGATCAACAGGCCGGGGGATGCGCTGTCCAGTCCGGTCAGGACGGTCGAGCCAGTGGTGGTGATACCGGACATGGTCTCGAAGAAGGCGTCGGTGTAGCTGATGTGCTGGATCAACACCAGCGGCAGTGCGCAGAACATGCAGACAACGACCCAACTGGCGGTCGTCAACAGGTACATGTCCCGAGGGCGCATCTGCGTGTGTGCGGGTCGTCCGCGAGCGACCAGCGCGATGCCACAGGTGAAGGTGATCAGGCTCGACCATAAAAATGCCGAGAGGTCATCGTTCCGCCCATAGATCATCAGCGTGATGAGCGGAATCACCATGCTCGCGGCCAGAGTGATCAGGAAAATACCGAGAATGAAACCAATGAATCGCAATACCGCAAAGGACATAGGGCACGCCTGACTGAATGAGCCGCACAGTATCGGCTCCACAGGCCGGATACTGCATAAAATTTACATAAAAATCACCGCGATACCGCGTGGTTGCAATGGGCAGTTTTGTTCAATACCTGCGTCTTTCGCAGATTTACTGTGTGCGCCACCTCACCAACATGAAGAAGGTATGCGATGACTCTGTTTTTCTCCATGGCGGCGTTTGCGCTTGTCGCCTCCATCACGCCCGGCCCGGTCAATATCGTAGCCCTCAGCTCCGGGGCCCGGTACGGCTTTCGTGCGACGTTGCGCCATGTGGCCGGTGCAACCTTGGGCTTCGTCCTGCTGCTGGTGTTGATGGGGCTGGGTTTGCACGAAGTCCTGCAGCGCTGGCCCGACCTCACGCGAGTGGTGCAGTTGGGCGGCGTGGCGTTCCTGTTGTTCATGGCCTGGAAGCTGGCCCGGGATAACGGACACCTGGGAAGCGCGGATGAAGGGCGCGCGCCCTCGATGTTCCATGGGGCACTGATGCAATGGCTCAACCCCAAGGCCTGGCTGGCCTGTGTCGCGGGAATGGGCGCCTTCGTGGCCGATGGTGAAGCGAGGCTGGTCTGGCAATTCGCAGCCGTCTACCTGGTGATCTGCTACGTTTCCGTGGGGTGCTGGGCGTATGCGGGCAGTTTCCTGCGCAACTGGCTGGGCAATCCGGCGACCATGCGCTGGTTCAATCGGACGATGGCGGGGTTGTTGGTAGCCAGTGCGGTGTATTTGTTGCTGCCTTGAGGTATCTCGGGTGTTTTGACCTGCACGCTTTTTTGTGGCGAGGGGATAAATCCCCTCGCCACAGGGGATCACCCGATGGCCCGTGTCAGCCGCGATACTGCCCTGGCGTCGCCGCCAGGTGCTGCTTGAACGCTCGCTGGAAATGCGCCTGGTCGGCGAATCCGCTGTCCAGGGCGACGTCGGCGATCAGCTTGCCTTCGCGCAATTGCCGGCGGGCGAACTGGATCCGGCGATTGACCAGGAAGGCATGGGGCGTCATCCCGTAATGGCGCTTGAAAGCCCGGCTCAGGTAGGACGGTGACAGTTGAGCGGCGCTGCAGATGTCTTCGAGCTTCAAGGCTTCGGCGCAATGGTCGTGGATGAACTGTGCCGCTCGCATCAAACCGGGATGGCTGCCCCGGTCCGGACGTCCCGCCGGGTTGAGGCGCTGTTGCAGATCGATGAAGAACGCCTCGGCGGCGGCCTGTTTGGACGGGGGGGCGAGCCGTTCATCCACCAATTGCCCATACAACCCTTGCAACGCGGCAAACAGCTCGGCATCGCGGCTGTGGGTGGTGGCAAAGCCCTGGAAATCCAGCTGCTCGTCAAAGCCGATCCGCCGTTGCAGGTCCCTCAGCCACAGGGTGTCGACGTAGAGCATCACGTATGACCATGGCTGATCGTCAATCGGGTTGCAGGCATGGACATCCCCAGGGTTCATCAGCACCACGGTGCCGCTTTCGACTTTGAAATTCGACTGCTCATGCACGTAGGTGCTGCATCCGGCAGTGATCGCCCCGATGGAGAAATGGTCGTGGGAATGCCGTGAATAACAGACCTTGCGCCCATCCGCGATGGCCCGGGCTTCAATGAAGGGCAAGGCCGCATCGCGCCAGAAACGGGGGGCGGAATCCTGGGGGACGGGCTTCATCGGTCAGCGCCTCTTATTGAACCTGTGTCGCAGTGTATAAGCCCTCGTCGGCAAATGCCCGTCTGATTCAGTCATGCGACCTCATCAGCGGTGGAAGCGGAGTGGGGCTGGGCTAGACTGGAACCAGTACCGACAACGGAGTGACCGATGCTCGAACCAGGTAAACCTGACGACGAAGCCGTCCGTCTCAAGACTCTGCAATCGCTGAAACTGCTCGATACCGCACCCGAAGAGCGCTTCGATCGATTGACCCGCCTCGCTCGACGCCTGTTCGATGTGCCTATCGCGCTGGTGTCCCTGGTGGATACCAACCGGCAGTGGTTCAAATCCAGGAGTGGCATGAACATCAGTGAAACGCCGCGGGCGATTTCCTTCTGTGGGCATGCGATCTTGCAGGATCAGATCATGGAGGTTAGCGACGCGGAGCAGGACGAACGCTTTCGAGACAATCCGTTGGTCACGGGTGACCCCGGCATTCGCTTCTATGCGGGGCAACCGTTGAGGCTGGAGGGTGGCAGCAAGCTGGGGACGCTATGCCTGATCGATACCCGTCCGCGCAAGCTCGATGACGAAGAGCGCGAGCTGCTGCGCGACCTGGCGCGCATGGCCGAGCAGGAAATGGTCGCCGTGCAGATGGCGAGCATGGACGAACTGACCCTGCTGTCCAATCGACGTGGCTTCAGGACACTGGCCCAACATGCGCTGGACGTGTGTGAGCGCCTATCGCGACCGGCGACGCTGCTGTACTTCGACCTCAATGATTTCAAACCCATCAACGACCGCTTCGGGCATGCCGAGGGTGATCGCGCGCTGAAAACCTTCGCCGACGTGCTGCGCATCGCCTTTCGCGAAAGCGACGTGATCGGCCGTCTGGGCGGTGATGAGTTCGTGGCCTTGCTCACCGGCTCTTCCCATGTCGAGATCTCGGCGATCATGGCGCGACTCCGGGAAGTCCTCGATGAGCGCAATGCGATGCTGCAGCGCGGCTACGACATCCGCTTCAGCGTCGGGCAGGTCGAGTACGGGCCACAACACCACGAATCGATCGACAGCTTGCTGGCTGACGCCGACGCAGCCATGTATGCCCATAAACAGGGCAAACGGTGCTGATGCCCTCCAACACCTGCAACTGAACACCGCTATCGCGAGCAGGCTCGCACAAGGGGAATGGGGGCTGGAGCATCGGGAATGAAAAAAAACGCCGCTCGTCCTTTTCAGGGCGAGCGGCGTTTTTCAGGCGCGGCGAAGATTACTCTTCGATGTTGCCCATGGCGGTGGTGTTGAAGCCGCCGTCCACGTACATGATTTCACCGCTGATGCCCGACGCCAGGTCGGAGCACAGGAAGGCGCCGGCGTTGCCGACTTCTTCGATGGTGACGTTGCGACGCAGCGGGGTTTGCGCTTCGTTGGCGGCCAGCATCTTGCGGAAGTTCTTGATGCCGGAAGCGGCGAGGGTGCGGATCGGACCTGCCGAGACACAGTTGACGCGGGTGCCGTCCGGGCCCAGGGAGCCGGCCAGGTAGCGCACGCCGGCTTCCAGGGAAGCCTTGGCCATGCCCATGACGTTGTAGTTCGGCATGGTGCGCTCGGCACCCAGGTACGACAGGGTCAGCAGGCTGCCGTTGCGGCCTTTCATCATTTCGCGGCCAGCCTTGGCCAGGGCAACGAAGCTGTAGGCGCTGATGTCGTGGGCGATGCGGAAGCCTTCACGGGTGGTGGCTTCGGTGAAGTCGCCGTCCAGCTGGTCGCCCGGGGCGAAGCCCACGGAGTGCACGATGCAGTCCAGGCCGTCCCACTTCTTGCTCAATTCTTCGAAGACCTTGGCGATTTCTTCATCGCTGGCCACGTCGCACGGGAAGCACAGCTCAGGGCTCGAACCCCAGCCTTGGGCGAACTCTTCGACACGACCCTTGAGTTTGTCGTTCTGATAAGTGAAGGCAAGTTCAGCGCCCTCGCGATGCATGGCGGCGGCGATGCCGGATGCGATGGACAGCTTGCTGGCGACACCGACGATCAGTACGCGCTTACCGGCGAGAAAACCCATGTGTTGCTCCTCTTTCAGGTTATTCGGCAGTTGTTGGGGCCAGGAAGGCGGCCTCCAGCAACTGCTGTGTATAGGGGTGTTGCGGCGCGGCGAATATGCTGCGGGCATCACCTTGTTCGACCACTTGGCCATGCTTGACCACCATCAGTTGGTGGCTCAGCGCTTTGACGACAGCCAGGTCATGGCTGATAAACAGGTACGTCAGGTTGTACTTGGTTTGCAGCGACCGCAACAGCTCCACCACCTGGCGTTGCACGGTACGGTCCAGGGCCGACGTCGGTTCATCCAGCAGAATCAACGCCGGCTTGAGCACCAGGGCCCGGGCAATGGCGATACGCTGCCGTTGCCCTCCGGAAAACTCATGGGGGTAGCGGTTCCGGGTGTCCGGGTCCAGGCCTACCTCCTTCAATGCCGCGATTATCGCTTGTTCCTGTTCGGCTTCGGTGCCGATCTTATGGATCCGCAGGCCTTCACCGACGATCTGGCCCACACACATCCGCGGGCTCAGGCTACCAAACGGGTCCTGAAACACCACTTGCATCTCCCGGCGCAGCGGTCGTACCTGTTGCTGCGTCAGGCTGTCCAGCTGCTTGCCTTCGAAGCGGATCCCGCCCTGGCTGCCGATCAACCGCAAGATCGCCAGCCCCAGGGTGGACTTGCCGGAACCGCTCTCGCCGACGATGCCCAGGGTCTGGCCCTGGGGCAGGCTGAAGCGAATGCCGTCCACGGCCTTGATGTAATCCACCGTGCGCTTGAACAGGCCTTTCTTGATCGGGAACCAGACTTTCAGGTCCTCGACCTGCAACAACGGCGGACCGACAACGTTGTTTGCCGGGGTGCCGCTGGGTTCTGCACCCAGTAGTTCCCGAGTGTACGGATGCTGCGGCGCGCGGAACAACTCCTCGCACGATGCCTGTTCGACGATGCAACCGCGCTGCATGACACATACGCGATGCGCAATTCTTCGCACAAGGTTCAAATCGTGGCTGATCAGCAGCAGCGACATGCCCAATCGTGCCTGCAGATCCTTGAGCAGATCGAGGATTTTCAGCTGGACGGTGACGTCCAGGGCCGTGGTCGGCTCGTCGGCGATCAGCAGTTCCGGCTCGTTGGCCAGGGCCATGGCGATCATCACCCGTTGGCGCTGACCGCCGGACAGTTCGTGGGGCAGGGCCTTGAGGCGCTTGTGCGGCTCGGGGATGCCCACCAGTTCCAGCAACTCAACGGTCCGTCGGGTCGCGACCTTGCCAATCAGGCCCTTGTGCAGGCCGAGCACTTCATTGATCTGCTTGCCTATGGAGTGCAGCGGATTGAGGGACGTCATCGGCTCCTGGAAGATCATCGCGATCCGGTTGCCACGGATGTGACGGATGGTTTTTTCCTTCAGCCCCAGCATATTCTGCCCGGCGTACTGAATGGCGCCGGTGGGATGGTGGGCCAGCGGGTAGGGCAGCAGCCGCAGGATCGAGTGGGCAGTCACCGACTTGCCCGAGCCGCTTTCCCCCACCAGTGCCAGGGTTTCGCCGCGCTTGATGTCGAAGCTGACACCCTCGATCACGCGCTGGCGGTGTTGCCCGACAACGAACTCCACCGCCAGGTCGCGGACTTCGATCAGATTGTCCTGGTTCATTTCACTTCCTCGGATCGAAGGCATCGCGAGCGGACTCGCCGATGAACACCAGCAGGCTCAGCATGATCGCGAGTACGGCGAATGCGCTGATGCCCAGCCAGGGCGCCTGGAGGTTGGATTTGCCTTGGGCCACCAGTTCGCCCAGGGACGGCGCGCCGGCAGGCAGGCCGAAACCGAGGAAGTCCAGGGCGGTGAGGGTGCCGATGGCGCCGGTAAGGATGAAAGGCATGAATGTCATGGTCGAAACCATGGCGTTGGGCAGGATATGACGGAACATGATCGCACCGTTCTGCATGCCCAGGGCTCGGGCGGCGCGCACGTATTCGAGGTTGCGCCCACGCAGGAACTCGGCGCGCACCACGTCCACAAGGCTCATCCAGGAGAACAGCAGCATGATCCCCAGCAGCCACCAGAAATTGGGCTGGACGAAGCTGGCCAGGATAATCAGCAGGTAAAGCACCGGCAGGCCGGACCAGATTTCCAGGAACCGCTGGCCGGCCAGGTCGACCCAACCGCCATAGAACCCCTGCAAGGCGCCGGCAATGACGCCAATGATCGAGCTGAGCAATGTCAGGGTCAGGGCGAACAGTACCGAAATGCGGAAACCATAGATCACTCGGGCCAGTACATCGCGGCCCTGGTCGTCGGTGCCCAGCCAGTTTACCTCGGAGGGAGGCGCGGGGGCCGGGACCTTCAGGTCGTAGTTGATGCTCTGGTAGCTGAACGGAATCGGTGCCCACAGCACCCAGGCATCCTTGGCTGCCAGCAAGTCGCGGATGTATGGGCTCTTGTAGTTGGCTTCCAGCGGAAATTCGCCGCCGAAGGTGGTTTCCGGGTAGCGCTTGAGGGCCGGGAAGTACCAGCCACCGTCGTAATGCACCAGCAGGGGCTTGTCGTTGGCGATCAGTTCGGCGCCCAGGCTGAGCACGAACAGGATCAGGAACAGCCACAGCGACCACCAGCCACGCTTGTTTGCCTTGAACAGTTCGAGCCGGCGGCGATTGAGGGGGGACAGGTTCATCTCAATGCTCCCGGCTTTCGAAGTCGATGCGTGGATCGACGAAGGTGTAGGTCAGGTCACCGATCAGCTTCACCACCAGCCCCAGCAGGGTGAAGATGAACAGGGTGCCGAAGACCACCGGGTAATCGCGGTTGATGGCCGCTTCGAAACTCATCAGCCCGAGGCCGTCGAGGGAGAAAATCACCTCCACCAGCAAGGAACCGGTGAAGAAAATGCCAATGAATGCCGAAGGGAAACCGGCGATCACCAGCAGCATGGCGTTGCGGAACACATGGCCGTAGAGCACCCGGTTGCGGGTCAGGCCCTTGGCCTTGGCGGTGACCACGTATTGTTTGTTGATCTCATCGAGGAAGCTGTTTTTGGTCAGCAGGGTCATCGTAGCGAAGTTGCCGATGACCAGAGCCGTCACTGGTAGCGCCAGGTGCCAGAAATAATCGAGGATCTTGCCTCCCCAGGTCAGTTGGTCGAAATTGTTCGAGGTCAGCCCGCGCAACGGAAACCAGTCGAAATAGCTGCCACCGGCGAACACCACGATCAGCAGGATGGCAAACAGGAATGACGGAATTGCATAGCCGATGATGATCGCCGAACTGGTCCATACGTCAAAATGGCTGCCATGCCGCGTGGCCTTGGCGATCCCCAGAGGGATCGACACAAGGTACATGATCAGCGTGCTCCATAGCCCGAGAGAGATGGACACCGGCATCTTTTCCTTGATCAGGTCAATGACCTTGGCGTCGCGGAAGAAACTGTCGCCGAAATCCAGGTGGGCGTAGTTCTTGATCATGATCCACAGGCGTTCGGGCGCCGACTTGTCGAAGCCGTACATGCGCTCGATTTCCTTGACCAGCGCCGGGTCCAGGCCCTGGGCGCCGCGATAGGACGAACCGGCCACCGACACTTCCGCGCCGCCGCCGGCGATGCGGCTGGTGGCGCCTTCGAAGCCTTCGAGCTTGGCGATCATCTGCTCCACCGGCCCTCCGGGCGCGGCCTGGATGATGATGAAGTTGATCAGCAGAATGCCGAACAGGGTCGGGATAATCAGCAGCAGCCGCCGGAAAATATAAGCCAGCATCGGGTTACTCCACGCTCGCCGGGGCAGCGTTGTTCTGTTGTTCGATCACTTGCTTTACTTCATCGGCAGGTTTGGTGTCCGGCTTGACCCACCAGGTGGTCGTGCCGATGTCATAGGTCGGCGTGACTTTCGGATGAGCGATGTGGTTCCAGTAGGCCACGCGCCAGGTCTTGATGTGCCAGTTGGGAATCACGTAGTAGCCCCATTGGAGCACGCGATCCAGGGCTCGGGCGTGGGCCACCAGGCTCTTGCGTGAGTCGGCGTTGATCAGTTGTTCCACCAGCTCGTCGACGGCCGGATCCTTCAAACCCATGGTATTGCGGCTGCCGGGCCTGTCGGCGGCGGCCGACATCCAGAACTCGCGCTGCTCGTTACCCGGCGAGCTGGACTGCGGGAAGCTGCCCACCATCAGATCGAAATCCCGGGAGCGCACGCGGTTGACGTACTGGGACACGTCGACCCGACGGATCACCAGCTCGATGCCCAGGTCACTCAGGTTGCGCTTGAACGGTAGCAGCACCCGTTCGAATTCGGTCTGTGCCAGCAGGAACTCCAGCACCACCGGTTTGCCCTGGGTATCGACCATCTTGTCGTCGACGATGCGCCAGCCGGCTTCTTGCAGCAACTGATAGGCCTTGCGCTGCTGCTCGCGGATCATGCCGCTGCCATCGCATATCGAAGGCTGGAACGCTTCGGTGAAGACCTGCTCGGGAATCTTGCCGCGCAGGGGCTCGAGGATTTTCAGTTCGTCTTCACCGGGCAGGCCAGTGGCAGCCATTTCCGAATTCTCGAAATAACTGCGGGTGCGGGCATAGGCGCCGTTGAACAGTTGCTTGTTGGTCCATTCGAAGTCCAGCAGCAGGCTCAGGGCCTTGCGCACCCGCACGTCCTGGAACACCGGGCGACGGAGGTTGTAGATGAAGCCCTGCATGCCGGTGGGGTTGCCGTTGGGAATCTGTTCCTTGATCAGCCGGCCTTCGGCGACGGCCGGGATGTTGTAGGCGTTGGCCCAGTTCTTGGCGGTCATTTCCAGCCAGAAATCGAACTGCCCGGCTTTCAGGGCCTCGACCGCGACGGTGTTGTCGCGGTAGTAGTCGGTGGTCAGCACATCGAAGTTGTAGAAGCCGCGATTGACCGGAAGGTCCTTGCCCCAATAGTCCTTGACCCGCTCATAGCGGATCGAGCGTCCGGCTTTCACCTCGGCGACCCTGTAGGGGCCGCTGCCCAGGGGGGGCTCCAGGTTACCCGAGTTGAAGTCGCGATCAGCCCACCAGTGCTTGGGCAACACCGGCAGTTGGCCGAGGATCAGCGGCAGTTCACGGTTGTTCGTGTGCTTGAACTTGAACAGCACCTTGAGCGGGTCTTCGGCGATGACTTCGGCGACGTCGTTGTAATAGCCGCGGAACATCGGTGCGCCGTCCTTGGTCAGGGTCTGGAAGCTGAAGACCACGTCTTCGGCGCGTACCGGATGGCCGTCGTGGAACCGGGCTTCGGGACGCAGGTAGAAACGCACCCAGGCATTGTCCGGGGCTTTCTCGATTTTTTCGGCGAGCAGGCCGTATTCGGTGAAGGGTTCGTCGAGGCCTTGCTTGGCCAGGGTGTCGTAGATCAGGCCGATGTCATCAGCCGGCACGCCTTTGCTGATGAACGGGTTGAGGCTGTCGAAGCTGCCAAAGCCACCCTGGCGGAATATCCCGCCCTTGGGCGCGTCCGGGTTCACATAGTTGAAGTGCTTGAAATCGGCCGGATATTTCGGTGGCTCGTTGTACAGGGTCAAGGCGTGCTGCGGCGCGGCGCAGGCCAGCCCGGCGAAAAGCAGGCCACCGGCCTGCAGGAGCAGGGCGCGTAAAGGCTTCATTGATCTTTCTCCGAAGATTTCAGCCACCACGCGTTCAGGCCCAGGGTGTAGGGCGGCGTGGTGACAAAGGCGAACCGGTTACGGTAGGCCAGGCGATGATAATTCAGATACCAGTTGGGAATGCAGTAGTGCTGCCACAACAGTACACGGTCCAGGGCTCTGCCGGCGGCAACCTGTTCGTCGCGGGTCTGGGCGGCGAGCAGTTTTTCCAGCAAGTGGTCGACCACGGGGTTGGCGATCCCGGCGTAATTCTTGCTGCCCTTGACTCCGACCTGGCTGGAATGGAAGTACTGCCATTGCTCCAGGCCCGGGCTGAGCGTCTGGTTCAGGGTCAGCAGGACCATGTCGAAGTCGAACTGGTCCAGGCGCTGTTTGTACTGGGCGCGATCCACGGTGCGCAGACGGGCCTGGATGCCGATGTTGGTGAGGTTCTCGACGTAGGGCTGCAGGATGCGCTCCAGGTTCGGGTTCACCAGCAGGATCTCGAAACTCAGGGGCTTGCTGTCGCTGTTCGACAGACGCTGGCCATGGAGGGTCCATCCGGCCTCTTTCAGCAGCCCGAGGGCCTTGCGCAGGGTTTCCCGGGGAATGCCGCGACCGTCGGTATGGGGCAGGCTGAAGGGTTCGGTGAACAGCCGGGGCGGCAATTGTTCACGGTATGGCTTGAGCAACAGCCATTCGTGGCCCACCGGCAGGTCACTGGCGGAAAATTCGCTGTTGGGGTAGTAACTGAGGGTGCGTTTGTAGGCGCTGCTGAACAGCGTGCGGTTGGTCCACTCGAAGTCGAACATCAACCCCAGGGCCTCTCGCACCTTGATCTCGGCGAACGTGCTGCGCCGGGTGTTCATGAACAGGCCCTGGGTCTGCGTCGGGATCTGGTGGGCGATCTGCGCCTTGATCACGTCGCCACGGTTGACCGCCGGAAAGTCATAACCGTTGGCCCAGTTCTTGGCCTGGTGTTCGATGTAGATGTCGAACTCGCCCGCCTTGAAGGCTTCGAAGGCCACGTCGCTGTCGCGGTAGAACTCCACTTCCATCCGGTCGAAGTTGTACTTGCCGCGATTGACCGGAAGGTCTTTGCCCCAGTAGTCCTTGACCCGCTCGAACACCAGTTGGCGGCCAGGCTGCACCTTGGTGATGCGGTAGGGTCCGCTGCCCAGGGGCGGCTCGAACGTGGTGGACTTGAAGTCGCGGTCTTTCCAGTAATGCTGAGGCAGCACCGGTAGCTCGCCCAGGCGCAGGATCAGCAACGGATTGCCCGAGCGCTTGAAGACAAAACGGATCTTCAGCGGATTGAGGATGTCGACCCGCAGCACTTCCTGCAGGCTGGTGCGGTATTGCGGGTGGCCTTCCTTGAGCAGCGTCCGGTAGGAGAACGCCACATCATAGGCAGTGATCGGGACGCCATCGTGAAACCGCGCCTCGGGTCGCAGGTTGAAGACCACCCAGCTGCGGTTTTCGTTGTATTCCACGCTCTGGGCGATCAGGCCATAGCTCGACGTCGGCTCATCGCCGGAAGGCGCGTACTGGCCCGTGCCGACCATCAGCGGCTCGTTCAGCTCGTTGATGCCGTATTGCAGGAAATTGGGTGTGGAAACCGGGCTGCTGCCCTTGAAGGTATAGGGGTTGAGCGTATCGAAGGTGCCGAATGCCATGACTCGCAAGGTACCGCCCTTGGGCGCTTGCGGGTTGACCCAGTCGAAGTGGGTAAATCGGGCCGGGTACTTGAGCGTGCCAAATTGTGCGTAGCCATGGCTTTCGCTGATGGTTGCGCTGGCGGGGAAGCTCAGGGCCAGGCTGATCAGGAGCGGGAGGAGGGGACGTATCAAGTCTGGTATCCGATCCAGGCGGCTTGGGCTTTCATGGCCTGTACAGTAACAGCTTGTATCGGCAGGAAAAAGGCGGCCTGGGGGGAATGCCGGTCAGTTAGCCGCAAACCTGTGGGAGCGAAGCTTGCTCGCGATTGTGGGGCAGTCGACAACTGTGTTGGCTGGTGCACCGCTATCGCGAGCAAGCTTTGCTCCCACAGGGCTCTGCTTCAAAGGTCTGTGGGGTTCTCACAGGTCAGTGTGGGGAATAGACCGTCAGCATCTGTCCAGGCTTGAGGGCCTTGCCCATGCGTGGGTTCCAGCGCTTGAGGTGTTGCATTTCCACATTGAAGCGCTTGGCCACGACATACAACGAATCACCCTGCTTGACCTTGTATTGGGTCTGCTTGGTCTTTTCCTTGGTGCTGTTGGCGGCCACCACGGTATTGATGCGCTTGCCGGTCGCCTTGGCCGGCCTGGCGTCCTGCATCACCAGGGTCTGGCCGATCTTGAGCTTGCTGCCGCTGAGTTTGTTCCAGCGTTGCAGGTCCTTCGTCTGGACGTGGTTGGCCTTGGCGATCTGGCCCAGGTTGTCACCGCGCTTGACGCGGTAGGTGCGCCTGGCGCCTTCCACTTCAGCGTCATCGGCGGATTCGAAAACCGGTTTGAGCGAGCGCTGGCTGATCAGCTCTTCCGGGCGCATGGTCGACAGGCTGGCGGTCAGCAACTGGGCCTTGGAGGTGGGCACCAGCAGGTGCTGCGGGCCGTCGATGGTGGTGCGCTGCTTGAAGGCCGGGTTGAGCTGGAACAGCTCGTCTTCGTCGATGTTGGCCACCTCCGCGACCTTGGACAGGTCCATGCGCTGGTTGATCTCGACGACCTGGAAGTAGGGCTCATTGGCGATCGGGTTGAGGTTCACCCCATAGGCTTCGGGGGCGAGCACCACCTGGGACAGCGCCAGCAGCTTGGGCACGTAGGCCTGGGTCTCGGCGGGCAGCGGCAGGTTCCAGTAGTCGGTGGGCAGGCCGAGTTTTTCGTTACGCTCGATGGCGCGGCTGACCGTACCTTCGCCGGCGTTATAGGCGGCCAGCGCCAACAGCCAGTCACCGTTGAACATGTCGTGCAGGCGCGTCAGGTAGTCCAGGGCCGCCGTGGTGGAGGCGGTGATGTCGCGACGCCCGTCATAGAAGCGGGTCTGGCGCAGGTTGAAGTAACGACCCGTGGACGGAATGAACTGCCATAGTCCAACGGCGTTGGCCCGTGAATAGGCCATGGGGTTGTAGGCGCTTTCGATCACCGGCAGGAGCGCCAGCTCCAGTGGCATGTTGCGTTCTTCGAGGCGTTCGACGATGTAGTGCATGTACAGGCTGCCGCGCTCACCGGCACCCTCGAGGAACGCCGGGTTGCTGGCGAACCACAGGCGCTGTTGCTCGATACGCGGGTTGACCCCGGCGGTTTCCTGCAACTGGAAGCCCTGGCGCATGCGCTCCCAGATGTCCTGGGGGGCCTGGGGGCTGGGTTTCTCGCTGAGCCAGACCGGCTTCTGCTTGGCACGGGCCGCCATGTTCTTCGGCGTGACCGCGTCGTTCTGGGGGATCTGGCCCGAGCTCTGGCAGCCCGCCAGGATCGCGGACACAGCCACCGCGATGGCTTGAGCCAGGCGGGTCAAAGTAGCTGACGGGACGGACCTGCGTATGGATGACGACATTGGCTGGAAGTAAGTTCCGGGCAAAAATGTCGGCCGATTCTAGAAAGCGCACCCCAACAGGTCAACCATTCAGAATTTTTGTATCAGTCGATGGGGGGCTTAGAACTTATCTTTCCAGGCCCTCAAGGCCGCAAAAACCTCACTCGGCGTCCCGTTTCGCTGGTTGTTCCGTTCGTCTGCTTTTTGTTTAACGGATGTTGCAGTGGTGCGCAGGAATGGGTTGGTGAGTTTTTCCAGGGCCAGGGTCGACGGTAGGGTCATGATGCCCTCGCTGCGCTGTCGGCCGACTTTTTCCAGGCGGGCGGCGATGTCCGGGTTGTCCGGCTCCACCGCAGCGGCGAACTTCAGGTTGCTGAGGGTGTATTCATGGGTGCAATAGACCAGCGTATCGTCCGGCAGGGCGGCGAGGCGGCCGAGGGAGTGGTGCATCTGTTCCGGCGTGCCCTCGAAGAGCCGTCCGCAACCGGCGGCGAACAGGGTGTCGCCGCAAAACAACAGGCCATGGTGGTAATAGGCTATATGCCCCAATGTATGGCCGGGCACGGCGTAGACATCGAAGTCCAGGCCGAGCACCTTGATCTGGTCGTTATCCTTGAGCGCTACGTCCCGCGCCGGGATGTTCTCGCTGGCCGGGCCGCAGACGGTGGCGTTCGTCGCATTTTTCAGCGCCTGGACGCCGCCGACATGATCATGGTGATGGTGGGTGATCAAGATGTCGCTCAAGACCCAGGCCGGATGTGCATCGAGCCAGGCCTGGACAGGCGCGGCGTCACCAGGGTCGACCACGGCGCAGCGGCGGCTGGAGTGATCCTGTAACAACCAGATGTAGTTATCGGTGAAGGCGGGCAGGGCACTGATCTGTATCATCGCGGAATTCGCCAAGCGGAAAACAAAGGCGCATCTTAGAACTTCCTGACGCGTTGGAGAATGCAATGACTGACGAAGCGTTCGCTCAGGCCGATCCTGACTGGCTGGCCTTGATCAGCGCGGCCCGTGAATGGCTGTCCGGCCCCGTCGGGCAATTTTTGCTGGAAGAGGAACGGCGCATGCTCGAAGACGAGCTGAGTCGCTTCTTCGGCGGTTACCTGGTGCACTACGGTCCGTCGGCGCAGACGCCGCCGTCGGCACCGCAGGTCCAGCGCAACGTGCGCCTGGGCGCACCGCTGCCCGGGGTGGAGATCGTCTGCGAGGAGCAGGCCTGGCCGTTGAGCGAGCACGCCGCCGATGTGGTAGTGATGCAGCACGGCCTGGATTTCTGCCTGTCTCCCCACGGCCTGCTGCGTGAAGCCGCCAGCAGCGTGCGCCCAGGTGGTCATCTGTTGATCATCGGTCTCAACCCCTGGAGCACTTGGGGGCTGCGTCATGTCTTCGCCCATGACGCCCTGCGCCAGGCCCGCTGCATCTCGGCATCGAGGGTGGGCGACTGGCTCAACCTGCTGGGCTTCGCGCTGGAGAAACGCCGCTTCGGGTGCTATCGTCCGCCGCTTGCGTCGCCCAAGTGGCAGGCCCGCCTGGCCGGTTGGGAGCGCAAAGCTGGCGACTGGCAGCTGTCCGGTGGCGGCTTCTATCTGCTGGTGGCCCGCAAGATCGTGGTCGGGCTGCGCCCGGTGCGTCAGGTGCGACGCGAGCCGATGGGCAAGCTGATTCCCTTGCCGATGGCCAAGGTCAATCGTCGCCATATCGAGCCATAACTGTTTCCGATGGCCTGCCCGGCATCGTCAACCTGGAGGTTGGCGCTCCCGACTGGCAGGCCTTTGCATTTTTTCTGGATGGATGGGCATGAGCGATAGCGTAGAACTCTTCACTGACGGCGCCTGCAAGGGCAACCCCGGTCCGGGCGGTTGGGGTGCGCTGTTGGTCTTCAAGGGCGTGGAGAAGGAACTCTGGGGGGGCGAAGCCAATACCACCAATAATCGCATGGAACTGATGGGCGCCATCCGCGGCCTGGAGGAACTCAAGCGACCCTGCGACGTGCTGCTGGTGACCGACTCGCAGTACGTGATGAAAGGCATCAACGAGTGGATGGCCAATTGGAAGAAGCGCGGCTGGAAGACCGCCGCGAAAGAACCGGTCAAGAATGCCGACCTCTGGAAGCTGCTGGACGAGCAGGTCAGCCGCCATAACGTGACCTGGAAGTGGGTTCGCGGGCACATCGGCCACCACGGCAACGAACGGGCCGACCAGTTGGCCAACCGTGGGGTGGATGAGGTGCGGGGTTACAAGCAGGCCTGATGCTTCAGCAAAGCCCCCTGCGGCGAGGGGAACCCTGGGAGCAAAGCTTGCTCGCGAAACAGACGCCTCTATTTCAAATACCGCATCGCCTGCATCGCGGGCAAGCCATGCTCCCACAGGTCCGACTGCGGCAGTTTTCCTTGGGCGTGTTACCATCCCCGCCTTTGCAAGCACGCCCGTTGAGAGCTGAACACTGATGGCCAACAGATCTGTAGTACTGGATACCGAAACCACCGGCATGCCGGTGACCGATGGTCACCGGATTATCGAGATCGGCTGTGTCGAGCTGATCGGTCGGCGGCTGACCGGTCGCCACTTCCATGTCTACCTGCAACCGGACCGCGAAAGCGACGAGGGCGCTATCGGTGTCCACGGTATTACCAACGAATTCCTGGTGGGCAAGCCGCGCTTCGCCGAAGTGGCCGATGAATTCTTCGAGTTCATCCAGGGCGCGCAGCTGATCATTCACAACGCGGCATTCGACGTTGGCTTCATCAACAACGAATTCGCCTTGATGGGGCAGCACGACCGGGCCGACATCAGCCAGCATTGCTCCATTCTCGACACCTTGCTGATGGCTCGCGAGCGGCACCCGGGGCAGCGCAACAGCCTCGACGCCTTGTGCAAGCGTTATGGCGTCGATAACTCCGGCCGTGAACTGCACGGCGCCTTGCTCGACTCCGAGATTCTTGCCGACGTCTACCTGACGATGACCGGCGGTCAAACCAGCCTCTCCCTTGCTGGCAACGCGTCGGACGGTAATGGCTCCGGCGAAGGCTCGGGTGGCCGGGCCAGCGAAATTCGTCGTTTGCCCGCCGACCGTCAGCCCGCCCGGATCATTCGTGCCAGTGAAACCGACCTGGCCGAACATGCCGCGCGCCTGGAATCCATCGCCAAGTCCGCTGGCGCCCCGGCACTGTGGACGCAGTTGGCTGAAGCCGGCCAGTGAGGAATTGACGATTGAACCCCTGTGGGAGCGATCCTGCTCGCGATAGCGGTCGAACAGTCACTCACGAGATGACTGGCGCACCGCTATCGCGAGCAGGCTCGCTCCCACAGGGGACAGCAGTGTCATTGTTCATTGTTCATTTCTCGCCACAATCGCCAGTACCTTCTAACCTGAGGTAACGGCAATCCATGGGTAGCCGTTTGATGTATACAGTTTCGAGAGGCAAGGGTAATGGATTGCAACGTGCCATTGGTTGGCTCAAGGAATGAGGACCTATACCAGTATGCAGTCGGTCATGAATCCCAAACACCCAGGCCTGTCCGTGCGGGTCGTCGATGACGGCTTCGCTGCGTACATATGGGGCAGTGATTTCAGTTTTGAAGTCAGCGCCTATGGCGCGGCGCAGATCGGCCAACCCGTGAGCCAATGGCCGGTAACGCCCATTGTTCCCTATCAAAAGTGCTATGGCATCGACCCGGAAGAATTCAGCAGCTTTCACGATGCCCCTGACAGCGAAATCTTCATGGCCTATCTGGATGACCAGCCGGTGGGGCACCTGGTGATCAGTACCAACTGGAACGGCGTTGCCCACATCGACGAACTGGCGGTGCATGCCCCGGCCCGTCGTCATGGGGTGGCCAAGGCTCTGCTCGACGTGGCGCAATTCTGGAGCCGCAAGAAAAAACTCCCGGGGATCATGCTGGAAACCCAGAACAACAACCTGGGTGCCTGCCGGCTCTATGAGCGCTGCGGTTATGTCCTCGGCGGCATCGATCAATTGCGCTATCGCGGAATTGACCGGCATACCGCCGAAGTGGCGCTGTTCTGGTACCGGTTGTTCGACGATCCGCTGGGTATGTCGGTCAATGGTTCAGCAATGCCTCGGCTTGTTCCGTAACCAGCTCCAGCAGCGATTGAAGCGTGGGTGACGCGGGCGCGCCGGTCAGGCGCAGGGCATAGAGGCAGATGGGAATGGCGGGTGACACCGGGCATACGTCCAGCCCGCCATCCTTGGCGCCCGAGGCGGTAAAGGGATCGACGATGGCCAGGCCTTCGCCGGCCTCGACCATGGCGCGCATCATCTGGTGGGTCTGGACGCGGATCTGGATTACCGGTGCCGGGCGCAGCGCTCCGAGTTTATTGTCGAACACCGGGCTCAGCGGATCCTGGCCGTCGAGCCCCACCAGCGACTGGCCAGCGAGATCCTGAAGAGAAATGTACTTTTGCCGCGGCTGCAGCCAGCCGTGAGGGGCCAGCAGTTGCAGTTTTCCCTGGGCGATCATCTGGCAGTGGATGTCCGGATGCTCGGGGTCGTGCAGGCTCAGACCCAGATCGCTGTCGCGCAGCAGCAGGCTGCGGACGATGTCGCGGGTTGGCTGGCTGAGTAGCGTGCAAGGCGCGTCAGGATAGCGGCGGCGCAGGGCGGCCATGCTTCGCGGCAACAGTTGCTGGGCCAATGGTGGGGTGCAGATGATCCGCAGGGGTGGCGCCTGGTAGTGTTTCAAGCTGCTGGCCAACCGCTGTACCGGCTCGAGGGCGTCATACACGCCCGTGATGCCATCGCGCAATTCAAGGGTTTCGCGAGTAGCCTGCAATCGTCCGCGCACACTGGCGAACAGCATGAAGCCCAGTTGAGCTTCGGCATCGCGCAGGGTCGACTCGACGTCAGCGACCGGCAATTGCAGCCATTCGGCCGCCGTGCCCAAGTGGCCGGTCTGCAGCAGCGCCTGGATCACTTCGATGTGGCGTAGTCGCATGCAAGAAGTCCGTGTGCGGCGGGAGAGCCATTGAATGGCTGAATCCTAACCCAAGTCCGGGCATGACTTCTGCTTATGTCATAAAGCTATTTGCGTTTCGGGTTCGCGCACCAATTCAATGCCGGACTGTACCAGCAGGAACCTGTCCTCATCGAGCTTGCTGACCCGATCACCGATGGCCAGTTTGTAGGTGGTGACAGGCTCCTTGCCGTTTCCGTCCGGCGACGGGGTCGATTCCTGGAATTCATGCACCGAATAGACGCGACCTTCGGCGTCCCGCGCATGAAATTGTCCGACAAGTACTGCTGCCATTGCTTAGAACCTCTGGAAATAGATCACTCGATTTACGGTTCTGTAGACCTTGCCCATGCGCGGTAAGTTTTCCTACAAGAAAAAAATAGTCCAAGCGGCCGGTTTTCGACTTTCCGCTGGTCCAATAATCCGCCCGATCATCTATAAGTAGAGTCCCCTTTGATCCCTAGCCGAGAACATCCAATGAGTAATGTCTATACAGTGGCCGTTTTAGTGGGAAGCCTGCGCAAGGCGTCGATCAATCGCAAGTTGGCACTGGCACTGGCGGATCTGGCGCCTGCCAACCTGAAGCTGGAGATCGTCGAGATAGGCGACCTGCCGCTCTACAACGAAGACATTGATGCCTCGCCCCCGGCTGCCTACAGCACCTTCCGCCAGCAGGTGGGCGCAGCCGACGCTTTGCTGTTCGTCACCCCGGAGTACAACCGTTCCGTGCCGGCACCGTTGAAGAACGCCATCGACGTCGGTTCGCGTCCCTACGGCCAGAGCTGCCTGAGCGGCAAGCCGGGTGCGGTGATCAGCGCCTCGCCGGGCGCCATCGGCGGTTTTGGCGCCAATCACCATCTGCGCCAGTCCCTGGTGTTCCTCAATGTGCCGTGCATGCAGCAACCCGAAGGCTACCTGAGCAATGCCGGTACGGCGTTCGATGAGGCGGGTCATGTGTCGGAGTCGGTGAAGCCGTTCCTGCAGACATTCATCAATGCCTATGGCCAGTGGGTCGAGCAGCACAAAAAGGCTTGATGTCCTTGGTGCCTTAGGCAAACAACTTCCTCTGTGGCGAGGGGATTTATCCCCGTTGGAGCGCGCAGCGGTCCCAAAGCTTTTAGGGCTGCGTCGCATCCCTGCGGGGCGGTTCGACGTTTCGCTAAATTCCCTCGCCACAGGTTTATCTCTCGCTTCAGATCCCCCGTCTACTGTCAGCTCTGACAGTAGACGCCTTCACCCCGGCGCGTCCTAATAATCCCGTGGCGAGGGAGCTTGCTCCCGCTGGACTGCGAAGCAGGCCCTTCCCACCGTCATTGCGTTTCTACTGCTTTATTGGCGGCCCCTCAACCAGCCGAGGTGTACCCCCATGGAAAAGCGATTTCCCCCACGCTATTCACCAGACAGCCAACCGCTTGCCGGCCTTGAGTCGCCCTGGTTTCCGGGCTGGACGCTTTTCGTCGAGGATTATGACGCGGGCATTCCGGCCAGGCTGGTGGAGGGAGGACTGCTATGCATCGTCGATCCCTGGACCCAGATGGAGGTCGGTGATGTTTTCCACCTTTACTGGAAGGACAAAAAAAGGGGACGCATTTATTTTCGTAAGAGTAAGTCCGATGTAGGACACAGCTGCACCGGGCTACACCGCCTTGCGCCATTGCCTACAACTGCGCCAGAATCCGCCGGCTTGTGCGCCTGGGGCGCGGGTTCTATCGTTTGCCGGTCGCTGACAAATCAGCGATCGGGTTTAGCGACCCGGATCATTCTAGGCACATGAGCGCTCCATGCTTCATGGCAGATATGACTGCAATGACGTTATGGCGGCTGTATGTGGGAGACCTTCGGGTCTACCGGGTGCCTATGACCGGTTCGCTAACCTGCGTGCAGCTGCCACCCATTTCTGTTTAGCGACAGTTTTTGGTGGCTTCACCCCATAGGAGCTTCAATCATGTTCAAACCAACACCCAATCCGCCGGACACCGATCCAGACTCAATGACCTTCGACGACGCCGCCAAGCGCGCCCTCGACTTCTACCTCAAACCCGAGTCCGACACGAATCCGCCGCCAGGCAAGCTCTTCACCCTTGTGAATGGCATCGACACGGAGTGCCTGCTCGCGAACCTCAGTGAAACCCTGGCCTCTGCGGACGCCATGATCAGCGACCTGGCCTTCGAACTGGACGGCTCGCGACGACATGTAGCGTTGGGCATTCAGCAATTGATCGAGCTGGGCGGATTACTGGCGAACCGGGCGCTGGATAACGTCGATCCGCGCTAGCAGGCACAACCCATCCCCCTGTGGCGAGGGGATTTAGCGAAACGTCGCAGCGCCCCCTGATTCTATCTGGCATATCGAGTTGCTGGATTTTAGGGCTGCTTCGCACCCCAGCGGGGATGAATCCCCTCGCCACAGGGGGGGGCTTGCAGCACCAATCGCCGCTTTACTGAATATTCGAGTTTCCATATATTCGTCCTTCGCTTCCCCAGACTGTTTTCCGTCATGTCCAATCCCCACAATCCCGTCGATGTCTTCAAGGCCCTTGCGGATGACACCCGGACCCGCATTGCGCTGCTGGTGGCCCGCGAGGGGGAGTTGTGTGTCTGTGAGCTCACGGCCGCGCTGGACCTGAGCCAGCCGAAAATCTCCCGGCACCTGGCGCAGTTGCGTCATGCCGACCTGCTCAGTGATCGGCGGCAAGGGCAGTGGGTCTATTACCGTCTGCACCCACAATTGCCTTCCTGGATCAGCACCTTGCTGCAGCAGGCCCTGGCGGCCAATGCGGCCTGGCTGGCGGCGGATGTCGAGCGCCTGGCGGCGATGACCGATCGTCCGCTGGCGCGTTGCTGCTGACGCTGCTTATCAATCCCTCTTTCCAAGGCTGTAACGCATGCTTGTCGCGTCATTGATTTTCCTGCTGACCATAACCCTGGTGATCTGGCAGCCCAAAGGGCTCGGCGTTGGCTGGAGCGCGACGTTCGGCGCGCTGCTGGCGTTGTTGAGCGGGGTAGTGCAGATTTCCGACATCCCGCTGGTGTGGCAGATCATCTGGAATGCCACCGGTACCTTTGTCGCGCTGATCATCACCAGTCTGTTGCTGGAGGAGGCGGGTTTTTTCGCCTGGTCGGCGCTGCACGTGGCCCGGTGGGGGCGGGGCAGTGGACGCAAGCTGTTTGCTTACATGGTGCTGCTCGGTGCCCTGGTGTCGGCGTTGTTCGCCAATGACGGCGCGGCGCTGATCCTCACGCCTATCGTGATTTCCATGCTGCTGGCCCTGCGGTTTTCCCCGGCGGCGACCCTGGCTTTCGTGATGGGGGCCGGTTTCATTGCCGACACCGCGAGCCTGCCGCTGGTGGTGTCGAACCTGGTGAATATCGTCTCGGCGGACTTCTTCGGCATCGGCTTCAACCGCTACGCGGCGGTGATGGTGCCGGTGAACCTGGTGGCCGTGGCGGCCAGCCTGGCGATCCTGATGTGGTTTTTCCGCCGCGATATCCCCCGTGACTACGACCCGCATCAACTGGACGATCCGGCCCGTGCCATCCACGACACCGCCACGTTCTACGCGGGCTGGGCCGTGTTGGTGATTCTGCTGCTGGGGTGCTTTGCCCTGGAGCCCCTGGGCATTCCCATCAGTGCCATTTCGGCCGTCTGCGCCGCGTTGCTGCTGGCGGTTGCGGCACGCGGTCACAAAATTTCCACCCGCAAGGTCATGAAGGAAGCGCCGTGGCAGATCGTGATCTTTTCTCTGGGCATGTACCTGGTGGTCTATGGCCTGCGTAACGCGGGGCTGACCGACCACTTGGCCCGCTGGCTCGACGCTTTCGCCGGTTATGGTGTGTGGGGCGCGGCGATAGGCACCGGGGTATTGACGGCGTTGCTCTCGTCGGTCATGAACAACCTGCCGACGGTACTGGTCGGCGCGTTGTCTATCGATGCCAGCCAGGCCAGTGGCGCCGTGAAGGAAGCGATGGTCTACGCCAATGTCATCGGCAGCGACCTGGGGCCGAAGATCACGCCGATCGGCAGCCTGGCAACGCTGCTATGGCTGCATGTGCTGGCGCGCAAGGATATCCGGATTGGCTGGGGGTATTACTTCAAGGTTGGGGTGGTGTTGACGGTGCCGGTGTTGCTGGTGACGTTGGCGGCGTTGGCGTTGCGTTTGTCCTTTTAGACCGTAGCGACGCTATCGCGAGCAGGCTCGCTCCCACAGGGGGTATGACAAACACAAAACTTGTGTTCACTGAAGATCCGTTGTGGGAGCGAGCCTGCTCGCGATGGGGGCCGCCCAGGCAGCACAAAACTCAACCATTGCCCGGCACATCCGGCCACGGATCCGCCACCAGAAACACCCGCTCGGCCTCTTCCCACTCACCTTCGGCGTTTTCACTCAGGCGCACCATCAGCTGTGCGGGCGCCATTGGGTCCAGGGCCATTCGCCAGGCGTCCAGTTGAGCAGTGCTCCAGGTCTGCTCCGCCGGATAGTGGGCCGGCGCCAGCCAGGCGGCGCGGGGCAGGGGTTGCCAGCGGCCGGGCGGACGCTGGGCAATGAACGCCGGCCAGTCCCGCTGGCGCAGCCAACTGCCCCGCAGGTGCCTGGGGTGCGCGCCGCTTGGCGGTTCGGCCTGTCCGGGCCAGGGATAGAGCAGGTAGCCCCCCAGCCACAGCTCGGAGCGAAACAGCTCGAGCCCCGACGGTTCAATGCCCAGGGCTGCCAAGGCTTCACGGCTTTCCGGGCGCGCCGAGATCGGCAGCTGGTGTTCCCGCAGATGAGTCAGTTTACGGTCGAGCCGGTCATGACAGCCCGGACCGAGCCACTGCGCGGTGTCCCGGCCATCGCCCTGTTGAGGTCCGAGGTACAGCTTGATCGCCAGTTCCAGGTGATGGATGCCATCTTTATCGCGCAGCAGCAGGTCGAGTTCACCCAGGGTCTGGCCTTCGCGGCGGATCGGCAGGTTCGCGGCGATCAGCTCGATGCCCGGCGCATGCTGCACGGCAAACTGCCACAACCGCTCGTAATAGAGGCCCAGGCGCTGGGTCCGCCCCTGGGACAGCCAGTGCAGCAGCGGGTAGCTGTCGCGGTCCAGCTGCTGCAGCCACTGTTCCAGTCGGTGAGGGTGTTGCACCCAGTCGCTGCCGGTCAGGGGATGACGTTGGGGCCAGGGCGTGTCGATGAGCATCGGCGGGGCCAGTATCACCCACGCAAGATCGCGCACCTCGGGATGGCGCAAGCGACGGGGCAGGTCCAGCAATTCGGGAAAGAGGATCATTTTGCGAGCATAGCCTGTAGAGAAGGCTTAAAGAATTTTGTCTATGGGCCGCTTTCGCCCATAATCGGGTTTTTCGCCCGCCGCAGACCCTCGCAGGAGCCCCATGGAGCAATTTCGCAATATCGGCATCATCGGTCGCCTGGGCAGTTCGCAGGTCCTGGACACCGTTCGCCGCCTCAAACGTTTTCTCCTGGAGCGACACCTGCATGTGATCCTCGAAGATACCATCGCCGAAGTGCTGCCGGGCCATGGCCTGCAGACGTCGTCGCGCAAGATGCTCGGCGAGGTCTGCGACATGGTGATCGTGGTCGGCGGCGACGGCAGCCTGCTGGGGGCCGCACGAGCCCTGGCGCGGCACAACATTCCGGTGCTGGGGATCAACCGCGGCAGCCTCGGTTTCCTGACCGATATCCGCCCCGACGAGCTGGAAACCAAAGTGGCCGAGGTGCTCGACGGCCACTATCTGGTGGAAAACCGCTTCCTGCTGCAGGCCGAGGTCCGCCGTCACGCCGAAGCCATCGGCCAGGGCGACGCCCTCAACGACGTGGTGCTGCACCCCGGCAAATCCACGCGCATGATCGAATTCGAGCTGTACATCGACGGCCAGTTCGTCTGCAGCCAGAAGGCCGACGGCCTGATCGTTGCGACGCCCACCGGTTCCACCGCCTACGCGCTCTCCGCTGGTGGCCCGATCATGCACCCCAAGCTCGACGCTATTGTGATCGTGCCCATGTACCCCCATACCTTGTCTGGGCGACCCATTGTGGTCGATGGCAACAGTGAGCTGAAAATCGTCGTGTCCAAGGATATGCAGATCTACCCGCAAGTGTCCTGCGACGGCCAGAACCATTTCACCTGCGCGCCGGGTGACACCATCACCGTCAGCAAGAAGGCGCAGAAGCTGCGCCTGATCCATCCACTGGATCACAATTACTACGAAGTCTGCCGGACCAAGCTCGGCTGGGGCAGTCGATTGGGAGGTAGAGGCGACTGATGCTCGATCCTGCGCGCAGTTACGATCTGATCGGTGACGTGCACGGATGCGCCCTGACCCTGGAACACCTGCTGGACCGACTCGGTTACCACAAGCAGGGCGGGGTCTGGCGCCATCCGTCGCGCATGGCCGTGTTCCTGGGCGATATCATCGACCGTGGGCCGCGGATCCGCGAGGCGTTGCATATCGTCCACGACATGGTCGTGGCCGGCCAGGCGTTGTGCATCATGGGCAACCACGAGTTCAACGCCCTGGGCTGGAGCACGCCGGCACTGCCGGGCAGTGGCCAGCGGTATGTGCGTGAACACACGTCGCGCCATGCCCGCCTGCTCAATGAAACCCTGACCCAGTTCGAGCAGTACCCCGGTGAATGGCACGATTTCCTCCAGTGGTTCTATGAACTGCCGCTGTTTATCGATGCCGGGCGCTTCCGGGTGGTGCACGCCTGCTGGGATGCCGGCCTGATCGAGCCGTTGCGTGGTCTGTTCCCGGACGCCCGGATCGACGAACACTTTCTTCAGGCCTCGGCGCAGGCGGGCAGTTTCGCCTGCACGGTGTTCGACCGCCTGCTGCGTGGCACCGACATGCGCCTGCCCCATGGCATGACCCTGACCGGTGGCGATGGCCTGACCCGCTCGTTCTTCCGCACCAAGTTCTGGGAGGACGATCCGAAAACCTATGGGGACATCGTGTTCCAACCCGATGCCTTGCCCGAGCCGGTGGCACGCAGGCCACTGTCTCCGGATGAAAAGAACAACCTGCTGCGCTACGGCGTCGATGAGCCTTTGCTGTTTGTCGGTCACTACTGGCGCAGCGGCAAACCCGCGCCGATCCGCGCGAACCTGGCGTGTCTGGACTACAGCGCGGTGCTCTACGGCAAGTTGGTCGCCTATCGGCTGGACCAGGAAACCCACCTGGACCCGCACAAGTTCGTCTGGGTCGATGTGGAACGGCCGGAGGTGGTGAAGTGAGCCTTGTCGCAGTGTTGCGCCTGCCTTTGACCGTGGACCTGAGCGGCTTCGTCAAGCTGTTGCAGCGCATGCAAGTACCCCATCGCGTCAGCGAAGAGGCGGGGGAGCAGGTGCTCTGGGTGCCGGACGAGATCGGTGAAGACGTGCGCTCCCTGTACGCGCGTTTTCCGGTGGGCGATCCGGAGCAACTGTTGGAACTCCCGGCCATGGGCACTGGCTCGCGGCGGCCCGGGATCGTCGAACAACTGACCCGCAGCCCCGTTACCACCCTGGTGCTGTTGCTGAGCGTGATCGTCAGCGCCGTGACTCTGCTGGGGGACAATCTCCAGGCCCTGCGGTGGCTGACCTTCCTGGAATTTCGCGTCGTCGGCGACTACATCCAGTTCTCGCCCCTGGCCGACAGCCTGGCTGCGGGGCAGTGGTGGCGCCTGGTGACACCGATGCTGATTCACTTCGGTTTTCTGCACATTGCCATGAATGGCATGTGGTACTGGGAACTGGGGCGGCGGATCGAAGCGCGCCAGGGCAGCATCAACCTGCTTGGACTGACGCTGCTGTTCAGCCTCGTGTCCAATTTCGTCCAGTACCTGGTCAGCGGCGCGACGCTGTTCGGTGGTTTGTCCGGTGTGTTGTACGGCCTGCTGGGACACTGCTGGATCTATCAACTGCTGGCGCCCAACCCGGCCTATCACTTGCCCCGCGGGGTGCTGGTGATGATGCTGGTGTGGCTGGCGCTGTGCCTGTCCGGGCTGGTCTCGATGATCGGTTTCGGAGAAATCGCCAACGGGGCCCACGTCGGCGGCCTGCTCGTCGGCTGCTTCACGGGCTTGTTGGGTGGGCTCTTCGCCCGCCGTAAAATGCCCCGGCAATGATACGAATGCCCCAATAGTCAGCTTAACCTTTTTTATTATTGGCACTTAAACGAACGCGCGGAGACCCCATGTCCTCGTTCAACGAAATGATCCAGAACATCACCCCCGACATCTACAAGAGCCTGAAGCTGGCCGTGGAAATCGGTAAATGGGCCGATGGCAACAAGCTCACCGCCGAGCAACGCGAGTTGTCGTTGCAGGCAATGATCGCCTGGGAAATCCAGAACCTGCCCGAAGAAGAGCGCACCGGCTACATGGGCCCGCAGGAGTGCCATTCGAAATCGATCGAAGTGCCGAACCTCCTGTTCAAGTCGGATGCCATCCATTGATCGAGATTGGCCGCGGTGCAATCAGCAAGATGTCGGCACGCCTGGACGGACCGACCGTTCAATATGCCTTTCGCCTGGGTGATGTCGAGGTGCCGGTCAACCCGTTGATCGGCAGCACGGTGCGCCTGGAGTTCCTTGGCGCGATCCACTGCAGCCACTGCGGACGCCGGACCAAGACCAGCTTCAGCCAGGGTTATTGCTACCCCTGCATGACCAAGCTGGCGCAATGCGATGTGTGCATCATGAGCCCCGAGCGCTGCCATTTCGACGCGGGCACCTGCCGTGAGCCGGCGTGGGGCGAGCAGTTCTGCATGACCGATCATGTGGTGTACCTGGCCAACTCTTCGGGGGTGAAGGTCGGGATCACCCGTGCCACGCAACTGCCGACCCGCTGGCTGGACCAGGGTGCGAGCCAGGCGCTGCCGATCCTGCGGGTTGCCACCCGTCAGCAGTCGGGGTTCGTCGAAGATCTGTTCCGCAGCCAGGTAGCGGACAAGACCAATTGGCGCGCCTTGCTCAAGGGCGATGCCGTCGCGGTGGACCTGCCGCGGATCCGCGACTCGTTGTTTGAAAGTTGCGCCCAGGGATTGCAGGGCTTGCAGGAACGATTCGGCCTGCAGGCGATCCAGACCATAGCGGACGTCGAACCCCTCGAGATCCGTTATCCGGTGGAGCAATACCCGGCCAAGATCGTCAGTTTCAACCTGGACAAGGACCCGATTGCCGAAGGCACGCTGCTGGGGATCAAGGGCCAGTACCTGATTTTCGACACCGGCGTGATCAACATTCGTAAATACACGGCTTACCAGCTCGCCGTGCATCAGTAGAAGGATTCGACCCATGCGCACCGAACAACCGAAGATGATCTACCTGAAGGACTATCAGGCGCCCGAGTACCTGATCGACGAGACACACCTGACCTTCGAGTTGTTCGAGGACCACAGCCTGGTCCATGCGCAACTGGTGATGCGTCGCAACCCCGAGCGGGGGGGCGGGCTGCCGCCGCTGGTGCTTGACGGGCAGCATCTGGAGCTGGTCTCCATCAAGCTCGACGACACCGACCTGGGGTCGGGCGACTACCAGTTGGACGACAGTCACCTGACCTTGCAGCCCAAGGTCCCGGCGTTCACGGTCGACACCACTGTGCGGATCCACCCGGAAACCAACACGGCCCTGGAGGGCCTGTACAAGTCCGGCGGCATGTTCTGCACCCAGTGTGAGGCCGAAGGTTTCCGCAAGATCACCTACTACCTCGACCGTCCGGACGTCATGAGCAAGTTCACCACCACCGTGGTGGCCGAGCAGCATAGCTATCCGGTGCTGCTGTCCAACGGCAACCCGATTGCCAGCGGTCCCGGCGAAGACGGCCGGCATTGGGTGACCTGGGAAGATCCGTTCAAGAAGCCCGCTTACCTGTTCGCCCTGGTGGCCGGTGACCTGTGGTGCGTCGAAGACACCTTCACCACCATGACCGAACGCACCGTGGCGCTGCGCATCTATGTCGAGCCGGAAAACATCGACAAATGCCAGCACGCCATGACCAGCCTGAAGAAGTCCATGCGCTGGGACGAGGAGGTGTACGGCCGTGAGTACGACCTGGACATCTTCATGATTGTCGCGGTCAACGACTTCAACATGGGCGCCATGGAGAACAAGGGCCTCAATATCTTCAACTCCAGCGCGGTGCTGGCCCGTGCCGAAACCGCTACCGATGCCGCGCACCAGCGGGTCGAGGCCATCGTCGCCCATGAATATTTCCATAACTGGTCGGGCAACCGCGTGACCTGTCGCGACTGGTTCCAGCTGTCGCTCAAGGAAGGCTTTACGGTGTTCCGCGACGCCGGGTTCTCGGCCGACATGAACTCCGCCACCGTCAAGCGTATCCAGGACGTGGCCTATCTGCGTACCCACCAGTTCGCCGAAGACGCCGGTCCCATGGCCCATCCGGTGCGCCCGGACAGCTTCATCGAGATTTCCAACTTCTACACCCTGACCGTGTACGAGAAGGGCTCGGAAGTGGTCGGCATGATCCACACGCTGTTGGGAGCTGATGGTTTCCGCAAGGGCAGCGATCTCTACTTCCAGCGCCACGACGGCCAGGCCGTGACCTGCGATGACTTCGTCAAGGCCATGGAAGATGCCAACGGTGTCGACCTGACCCAGTTCAAACGCTGGTACAGCCAGGCCGGTACGCCACGGCTGGCGGTCAGCGAGTCCTATGACGCGACCGCCAGGACCTATAGCCTGACTTTCCGCCAGAGCTGCCCGCCGACCCCGGACAAGGCGGAAAAACTGCCGTTCGTGATTCCCGTCGAGCTGGGCCTGCTGGACAGCCAGGGCGCCGGGATCCCGCTGCGCCTGACCGGCGAAGCGACGGCCAACGGCACATCCCGGGTGATCTCGGTGACCGAAGCCGAACAGACCTTCACGTTTGTCGACATCGCTGAAAAACCGCTGCCTTCCTTGTTGCGGGGCTTCTCGGCGCCGGTGAAGCTGAGCTTCCCCTACGACCGCGACCAATTGATGTTCCTGATGCAGCACGACAGCGACGGCTTCAACCGTTGGGATGCCGGCCAGCAACTGTCGGTGCAGGTGTTGCAGGAACTGATTGCTCAGCATAAGAAGGGCGAGAGCCTGGTGCTGGACCCGCGTCTGGTCAGCGCATTGCGCACGGTACTGTCGGATGAAACCCTGGATCAGGCCATGGTCGCGGAAATGCTCTCGCTGCCAAGCGAAGCCTACCTGACGGAAATCAGCGAAGTGGCCGACGTCGAGGCGATCCATGCCGCCCGTGAGTTCGCTCGCCAGCAACTGGCCGACAACCTGTTCGAGGCCTTGTGGTTGCGCTATGAAGCCAACCGCGACCTGTCGAAACGCACGCCCTATGTGGCCGAAGCCGAGCATTTTGCCCGCCGTGCGTTGCAGAACATCGCCCTGTCTTACCTGATGCTGACCGACAAGCCCGAAGTGCTGAGTGCCACCCTGGAGCAGTTCGACAGCGCCGACAACATGACCGAACGTCTCACGGCGCTGGCGGTGCTGGTCAATTCGCCGTTCGAAACCGAGAAGGCCCGGGCGCTGGAAGTGTTCGCGGAAAACTTCAAGGGCAACCCGCTGGTGATGGACCAGTGGTTCAGTGTCCAGGCCGGCAGCCCCCTGCCGGGAGGCCTGGAGCGAGTCAAGGCGTTGATGGAGCACCCGGCGTTCAACCTCAAGAACCCGAACAAGGTGCGGGCACTGATCGGTGCGTTCGCCGGGCAGAACCTGATCAACTTCCACGCCGCCGACGGCTCGGGTTACCGCTTCCTGGCGGACCTGGTCATCCAGCTCAACGGCTTCAACCCGCAGATCGCCTCGCGGCAACTGGCACCGCTGACCCGCTGGCGTAAATACGACAGCGCCCGTCAGGCGCTGATGAAAGCCGAGCTGGAGCGCATCCTGGCGTCCGGCGCGCTGTCCAGCGATGTGTTCGAGGTGGTGAGCAAGAGCCTGGCTTGACCTTGATGCCGTGGTTTACCTGGTGAACCGCGGCGCTCTAATCGCGAGCAGGCTCGCTCCCACAGTGGATCTTCAGTGAACACACATCGTGTGACCAACCGAGACCCCTGTGGGAGCGAGCCTGCTCGCGATTGGGCGCACCACAATGCCGGTTCTGAAATAATCGCTTATCACCCCACCGAATACCCCGCCATTCACCCCCTGCACCAACCCCCCTGGTTAACAAAAGATAACGTGGCGTCGATTGTCAGGCCTTCCGAAAGCCCGATAGGATAGGTCAGCTTCCGAAGTGGCTCTAGATTGCAGGTTTGCGCCCCGATCGAGCTGCCTACGGCGCCCTGAAAGGTCGAATGGCCTAACAATAATAATGGGGGAAAAGGTCTATGAACGAGCCTGTCATGGCCGTGGGTCGCGCCCGCCAGCCGGTGCTGCGCCGAGTCGCGTTGCTGGCCTCGGCGCTCTCGCTGCTGGGCTCTGTGGGGTTGTCGGCACCGGCGCTGGCCGTTGCAGCCACGACAACCGATGTCATCTATTCGGTCGAATCGGCCAAGGCCAGCAAGACCCTGATGCTCGACGTGGTTCACGCCGGCCAGCGCCTGGTGGCGGTCGGGGATCGTGGGCACATTGTCTATTCGGACGACCAGGGCGCTTCCTGGACCCAGGCCAAGGTGCCGACCCGGCAACTGCTCACCGCCGTTTTCTTCGTCGATGACAAGCATGGCTGGGCCGTGGGGCACGACGCGCAGATCCTTGCCAGCGAAGACGGTGGCAGCACCTGGACCCGGCAGTTCGAAGACCTCACCCGTGAAGCGCCGCTGCTGGACGTCTGGTTCAGGGATGTCCGCCAGGGTTTCGCCGTGGGCGCGTACGGTGCGTTGCTCGAAACCACCGATGGTGGCAAGCACTGGGAAGACGCCAGCGACCGTCTCGACAACGAAGATCAGTTCCACCTCAACGCCATCGCGGCGGTAAAAGACGCGGGGCTGTTCATCGTCGGCGAGGCTGGCAGCATGTACCGCTCCGCCGACTGGGGCCAGACCTGGGAGAAGCTCGAAGGTCCGTACCAGGGCTCGCTGTTCGGCGTCATCGGCACCGCGCAGCCTTCGACGCTGCTGGCCTACGGCTTGCGTGGCAACCTCTATCGCTCCACCGATTTCGGCGGCTCCTGGGAGCAGGTCGAGCTCAAGGTCGCCCGGGGTACCCTGGAGTTCGGCTTGTCAGGGGCGACCTTGTTGCCGGACGGTTCCATCGTGATCGTCGGCAACGGCGGCAGCGTGGTGCGCAGTACCGACGACGGTGTGAGCTTCAGCGTCTTCAACCGTCCGGACCGGATTTCCGTGGCAGCCGTCACGGCGGCGGGTAATGGCAACCTGGTCCTGGCCGGACAGGGCGGCGTGCGCACCACCACGGCCAGCGGCGCTGAACTGAACAAATGAGCCGCGGATATGAGTCGGGCACAATAACAAGAAGGCGGACCCCATGAGCAGTCATCACCAAGACAAGGCGACGTTCCTCGAGCGCCTGATTTTCAACAACCGCCCGGCAGTGATCGTCATTTGCCTGCTGGTCAGCGTTTTCCTGTTCTGGCAGGCCACGCTGATCCGTCCTTCCACCAGCTTTGAGAAAATGATCCCCCTCAAGCATCCGTTCATCGAGAAGATGCTCGAACATCGCAACGACCTGGCTAACCTTGGCAACACGGTGCGGATTTCCGTGGAAGCCACCAACGGCGACATCTTCTCCAAGGACTACATGGAGACCCTGCGCCAGATCCATGACGAGGTCTTCTACATACCCGGCGTCGACCGTTCCGGCCTCAAGTCACTGTGGAGTCCGAGCGTGCGCTGGACCGAAGTGACGGAAGAGGGCTTCGCCGGCGGCGAGGTGATTCCCCAGAGCTACAACGGTTCGGCCGACAGCCTCGACCTGCTGCGCAACAACGTGCTCAAGTCCGGCCAGGTCGGGCGCCTGGTGGCCAACGATTTCAAATCGAGCATCGTCGACATCCCGTTGCTGGAGTCCTACCCGGATCCCCAGGACCAGGGCAAGTTGCTGAAACTGGACTACCAGAAGTTCTCCCACGAGCTCGAAGACAAGATCCGCCACAAGTTCGAAGTCCAGAACCCCAACGTACAGATCCACATTGTCGGATTTGCGAAGAAGGTCGGTGACCTGATCGATGGCCTGATCATGGTGGTGATGTTCTTCGGCGTGGCCTTCGTTATCACCCTGGTCCTGCTGTACTGGTTCACCCACTGCATGCGCAGCACCATCGCGGTGTTGAGCACCACGTTGGTGGCAGTGGTCTGGCAGTTGGGGCTGATGCACGCGGCCGGGTTCGGGCTGGATCCCTATTCGATGCTGGTGCCGTTCCTGATTTTCGCCATCGGGATTTCCCACGGGGTGCAGAAAATCAACGGCATTGCCTTGCAGTCCAGCGAGGCTGACAACGCTCTGACGGCTGCGCGGCGCACCTTCCGGCAACTGTTCCTGCCGGGGATGATCGCGATCCTGGCGGATGCGGTGGGTTTCATTACCTTGCTGATCATCGACATCGGCGTGATCCGCGAGTTGGCCATCGGTGCGTCCATCGGCGTGGCGGTGATCGTGTTCACCAACCTGATCCTGCTGCCGGTGGCCATTTCCTACGTCGGCATCAGCAAGCGCGCCATCGAGCGCAGCAAGAAAGACGCGACGCGCGAGCATCCGTTCTGGCGGTCGCTGTCGAACTTCGCCAGCGCCAGGGTCGCGCCGGTGTCCATTGCCCTGGCGGTGCTCGCCTTCGGTGGTGGTCTCTGGTACAGCCAGAACCTGAAGATCGGCGACCTCGACCAAGGGGCCCCGGAACTGCGTCCCGACTCGCGCTACAACCAGGACAACAACTTCATCATCAGCAACTATTCCACCAGTTCCGACGTGCTGGTGGTGATGGTCAAGACCAAGGCCGAAGGCTGCTCGCGCTATGAAGCCATGGCACCGATCGATGACTTGATGTGGAAGATGCAGAACACCGAGGGCGTGCAATCGGCGATTTCCCTGGTGACCGTGTCCAAGCAGATGATCAAGGGCATGAACGAGGGCAACCTGAAATGGGAAACCCTGTCGCGCAACCCAGACGTGCTGAACAACTCCATTGCCCGAGCCGATGGCCTGTACAACAACAACTGCTCCCTGGCACCGGTGCTGGTGTTCCTCAACGATCACAAGGCCGAGACCCTGGACCGTGCAGTGAAGGCGGTGCAAGCCTTCGCCCAGGAAAACAACCGCGAGGGCCTGGAGTTCATCCTGGCCGCCGGTAACGCCGGCATCGAAGCGGCTACCAACGAAGTGATCAAGGAGTCGGAACTGACCATCCTGATCCTGGTGTACATCTGCGTGGCGACCATGTGCATGATCACCTTCCGCTCCTGGGCGGCGACCCTGTGCATCGTGCTGCCGCTGGTGTTGACTTCGGTGCTGGGCAACGCCCTGATGGCCTTCATGGGCATTGGCGTGAAAGTCGCAACCCTGCCGGTGGTGGCGCTGGGGGTGGGGATTGGCGTGGACTATGGGATTTACATCTACAGCCGCCTGGAAAGCTTCCTGCGGGCCGGGTTGCCGTTGCAGGAAGCTTATTACCAGACGCTGAAGTCCACCGGCAAAGCCGTGCTGTTCACCGGCTTGTGCCTGGCGATCGGGGTGTGCACCTGGATCTTCTCGGCCATCAAATTCCAGGCGGACATGGGGTTGATGCTGACCTTCATGCTGCTGTGGAACATGTTCGGCGCGTTGTGGCTGCTGCCGGCATTGGCGCGGTTCCTGATCAAGCCGGAGAAGCTGGCGGGGCAGAAGGGTAATTCGTTGTTTGCCCACTGACTGATACCTGTGGGAGCAAAGCTTGCTCGCAATTGCGATAAGCCAGTCAGCAACAATGTTGATTGGTCTGTCGCTATCGCGAGCAAGTTTTGCTCCTACAGAGCGGGGCGGTGCGACGTTTCGCTAAATCCCCTCGCCACAAAAGCGGACGCTATCCCTCCAGCAATCAAGGCGCCAACGGCAGGAACCTGCTCTGCGCCAACGACTTGCTGATCTGCCCCCGATGCACATTCACCACCGCATAAGGGCTGGTGGCCTTGGCCAGTAGTGAGTGGTAGTGCTCCTTGCGTTGTTCCTTGGTCTTGAGGTGCGCGACGCTGAAGTTGTCTTTCGGCGTATCGGCGGCTTCGTAATGAAAGTGCGCGTACCAGATAGGGAAGCCGTCAGGGTCGTTGATGGCGTATTCCTGGAGGAAGTCCTTGCGGGTTCCTTGCAGGGTCGTGCGGTCGCCGAGCCGGGCCACCTGGATCAGGTTTTTCTCGAACAGGAAGCGAAGGTTGCCGTCGGTGGGTGGCAGTTTCAGGCTCAGTTCGATACGCAGGTCACTGCCCTTGGCGGTCAGGTTGGCGGCGGCGTCTGACAACAGCTGGCCCAGGGCATCGTTTGCCGGGGTGCGTGAGGTTGGCGATGCGGTGAGGGCCCGATCGAGTTCTTCGGAAAGTGTGCGGAAGTGACTCGCTTCATTGTTCAGGATTTCCTCGATCTCCTGAGGATGACGGCAGTGGGTCTTGTAGCTTTCAGCGCGGCTCATGCGCTTGTCCAGCTCGTCGAGCAGTGCTCGCCCATGGGCCCGGATCGCCTTGATCGATCGCGTCTGGGGCGCCGGGGTCGGACGCCGTACGTCGACCACATCCCAGACATCCTCGTGGCGCGAATAGGTGGCGAGTACTTGGTTGTTGGCTTCGGAGCGCATTTCGACGACTTCGATGGGCAGGCTCGTGCCGGCGGGTTTCAGGTCGCCGATCAAGACGCCGTTGTGGCGGGTTCTGATCAACTTTTTCTGTGGCAGCCCGGCGCCGGTCCTGGGGCGTTTCGGCGTACGCTTGCGCGGTTTTGGCTCGGGTTTGATTTCGGCGGCGAGTTTGCTGGAGACCTCCTGGTATAGGCCCTCGACCAGTTTGACCAACCTGTCGAAATAGGACTCGTTGATGTCGTCCAGGTAAAGGGCCTTTGTCCCCTTCAACGTATCCAGGGTCTTGCCGTAATGTTCGGTCAGGCTTTCCAGCACTTCGAGTTTTTCCGCCGGGGAGACGTCGTACGTTTGCAGGTCCCAATGGGAGCGCATGTGCTCCATCAATGGCATGAGAATGCGAAGCAGGCGGTTGGGCAGGGCGGATTGCCGGTTTTTCACTGACAGCACGGGGAGCGTGGAGAGCTGCATGGTTTTGCTGCCGATGGCGTTCTTCTCATCCAGGGGCCGGTTGCTGGTCAGCCGTTCAAATGCCCGCGCGCCCGACGCATCAAGGTTCGATAGCTGCTCGAGGTAATTGTCCTTGAGTTCCAACCAATAGATCGCTCGGTCGTTGATGTCACTCTTGGCGTCGAGGTACTTCATGTAGGCTTCGTAGTCGCGGTCGACAATTTCCCTGATGTCGGCACGCTCTCCAAACTGGGGATGTACTCGTTGGATGGCCACGCGCTCCTTTTCGGTGATCAGGAACGCCTTGCGGGCATTGTTGATCAGGTTTTCCATGAGCACATGCATGTAACCGGACGGGAAACCGATGCCCAGGCTGACGCGTTCGGCCGCGCTGTCCGCCAGCTTCAGGTATATCTCGGTCTGCTCCTTGAGCAGGTCATAGAAAATCTTGCGTTTCGCCGCCCTCTGGGCTTCGGTGTAGTTGCCGCCTTCCTCGGTCCGGGTCATGACTTGCTGGGCCACGTCCAGGGCTTTTTGTCGATCGGCATCTTGCGCCTCCAACCGCTTGGATTCTTCGGTCAACTGCTGGACCCGCTGCAGGTTGACACGGCGCTGTGCCTCCACCCGCTTGGGCGGTGCGCCGCCGAGTAGACGCAGGCGCAGATCCAGGTGCCAGTGTCCGTTCTTATCGACTCGCAGCGAGGGACCGTTTTTTTCAGCGTCGAGTGGATCGAGCGGGTCAACGATGGTTGCGCTGCCGCCCGCTTCAGGCGTGATCCGATACAGGACACCTTCAACCTTGGCATGCCATTTATTGTTGATCACGTACAGGCCCTTGTAGGGGCCGTTCTCAATCGGTGCGAGGGGGGAAGAGGGGGTCGATACCTGTAAACATTGCAGTCTGGCCTGGAGTGCTGGTGTCAGGCGACCACTGGCCCTGGCGAAACTGAAGTCCAGGCGCCTGCCGGTATCGGTGTTGGCGTCGGGCAAGGTGACGGTGCCCTCTACGAGGGTGGGCGCCTGCGGTGCAGGCCATTGCTCGGCGATGGCGCGCGGCGCGGGAGGGCGCATGGCTTGTTCCTTTATCGATTCGGGCACGACCGCACGAGTCGCAGGCCCATGACCGGCGGGCGACTGGCTCACCAACAGGGCCAGGTTGACGAGCAGATCGACGGCAGCCAGCTCCCGGGCCACCGGGTCCTCGCCGCTCAGCGCCGGTATGTCCTGTTGGGCGCTGGCCATCAGGTTCCAGAGCCAGACGGTGGTCATGGCCGGGCCGCGCAGCAAAGGAAACAGCAGCGTGTTGAACAACAGACTGCCACCTTCGAGCAACACCGCCCAGCGGCTCTCGCTGTTGGACACCGAGTCCCGGTCGGCCTGGGTGACCAGGGCTTGAGCGTTGCAGCCGTAGAGGTACTGCATCAGCTCGCCCTCGTGCAGCGATTGCAGCAGCTCGCCGCGGCTATCGTCGACGGCGAGGGTGGCTGGGGCGGGTTTGTCGGGAACATTGAATTCGTCGCCGCTGAAGAACCGCACGATGTGGGGTTCCAGGAATCCGCCGTTGGCATAGATCGGGCGTGCGGCGTCAGGCAACCAGGTCAGGATGCTGTCCTGCAGGCTCCCAGTGGTGGCGATGGCCTGCAACAGCGCTTCGCGTGTGGGAAACTCTTGCAGCGAGGGCGCGTAGAGCGGCCGATACAACAGGTGCGGGCCGGTGGCGGTGTCCTGCCCTTCGATGATGAACATGTTGGTCACGATATCGGGCTGGGCCTGGGGTTTGCGCAGCAAACCCAGGTGGCGAATCACTACCGGGCGACCCTCGACCTGCTGGCTCGCCGCGTCGGGTTGCTGGACCGCTTCCAGCAGGCGCAAGCCTTGGAGGGTCACGCCGTTCTCGTGGTTCAGTTTCTGCTTCAGCGCCTCGAGCATCAGTTGCGCCGGGATCTGTTCGGCGAAGATCCGTTGCCGGTTCTGTGCCTGGGGCGAATCGCCGAGTAAATGCTGTTGCAGACAGCGAGGATAGGTCGCGCCAATATCGACCTGTTCGATCAGCGCGGTTATGAAGCCCGGCGTCAGCCAGGTCGGCAGCGTCTGGCCCTGGCGATGGCTGAGGGTGAAGGTGCCGCTGGGGCGGGCGACGAGATTGTGGATGGCCAGTTCGGTCAGGCTCATCTGCCGCTTCTCGGTGAGGCCGACGGTTCCGGGATAGCCTGCCGAAACGCTGAACGTCAGCACTACATCGTCGGGTTGGTAACGGCCCGATGGCAGCTTGTCCGCGCTGCTGTCGTTGGTCTGTCGCAGGCGGCCGAGCAAGGCGTCGACGGTGAAGGCCTTGATGTCGTCGATGCCACCGAGAAATGTCTGGCCCTGATGGCGTTTTTTTGCGCTGGCCAGGACCAGGCTGTAGTGCTGGAAGGTCGTCTGGTCGACGATGGAGGCGTTTTTCAGCCATTCGGGCAACAGCGACCCAAGGCGTGCCGAAGTGTCAGGCGACGGTCGGGGGGCCTCCAGCAGCGAGCGCGCCGGGTCGCTCAAGTCGGCGTAGAGGCGCTTCAGGTCTTGCAGGTCGATTCGGGCAGGCAGTTGCACAGCCTTGAGGTCGACCAATTGCTGCTCCAGCAACATCGCCGCCTGGCGCTCGAAGACGTTGCCGCCGATTTCGTAGCGTTGGCAAGTGATGGTGTCGACGGTGTACTGGCGGGCAATCCATTCGCCCCAATGCTGATTGAAGGCCTCCAGGGAAGCAAAAGACTTGACGGCGCTGCCGGGGCTGCACAGCAGGAATTCGGCGGTGCCGTTCTTGATGCGGACCAGGAGGATATCGCCGCCGACCAGCACGGTGCGAGTTCTGTCCTGGGTGAGCCAGGTTTCCAGGTTGTAGGCGTACACAGGGGCCTGTCGGTTGAGACAAAAGCGCAGCGCCCGGTCCGGCCAACGGACGATCTGGTCCAGGGCCTCCCGTGCCGTATCCGTGAGCTCGGGTTGTTGCAGACCACGGATGCTCAGTGTGTTCCTGAGTACATCGCTGAGCCAGCGCCAGCGGCTGGTTCGGCCACTTGTCGCGGTCTGGTCACCGCTGTCGATGTCCTCGTTCCAGTAGCGGACCAGGGCATCCTCCAGCCCGATCGGCAGAGTCCAGGCCAGTTCAAGTATGGATTTCTTGATGAGCTGCATGTCCAGGCCCCGATCGCCTGACCAGAGGCGGCGTGGCGGGCTGTCGGAGAGAAAACAGTCAAACGCTCCCTGTGGGTCGAAGTCCGGGGGCGTGCCGGTGGCCAGGTAGTCGAGGGCTGCGGACATCAAGGGCTGGAAGTGCCAACCGCGTGTGACCGGTTCTGGCATCGCCAATTGGGTCCTGGAGAGGTCGATCTTCAGCCAGGGGTCTCTTTGCTTGATCGCTTGTTCGAGCATGCCTCGGGCGACCTGTTCGAAGGTCGGGCGACTGGCGAAGTGCAGGCTGACGTTTTGGGCCAACGCGGGGATCGCGTCAGCGGTGGAGGGGGTGGTCATGAGAAGTCCTTTTCACAAAACATGGCCGTCGGGATGACGGCGTGAAAAGTATCGACTGCTCAGTCCGGTGCGGGTGGTACATAGATACCACCGTGCCTGGGAAGAAGTGTGCCGGGTCTGTTCGGCAACGATGGCGGGGGATCAGTTGGTTTCGTTGCCCAGTACCACGTTCAGCGCGCTGCGGGCGTCGTCCAGTTGCACCAACGTCGCATGGCGGGCGCCGAGGGCGTCGCGATTCTCGATGGCGGTGAGGATCGCCTTGTGCCGTGGCATCGCCAGCTCATGCAGGTTCGGTCGCTGGTTGGAATGCTTGAGTGCTTCGGCAATGGCCACCGACAGCATGTTGCACAGATTGGCGAGCAGGTCATTGTGGGTAGCGTCGGCGATCCGGCTATGGAAATCCAGGTCCGGTTGCAGCAGCGCTTCGGGCGTCGGTGCCGCGTCCATGCGCTCATAGGCTTCGCGGATGGCGGCGATGTCGGCGTCGGTGGCGAACTGTGCGGCCAGGGCGGCAGCGGCCGGTTCGATGATGCTGCGCACGCTGGTCAACAAGCCGAAGAACTCATTCTGCGGGCTGCTCTGCATCAACCAGTGCAACACATCCGGGTCAAGCATGTGCCATTCCCGACGGGCCTTGACCACCGTGCCCACTCGCGGCCGCGAATAAACCAGGCCTTTGGCAACCAGCACCCGCGTGGCTTCACGCAGTACCGGACGGCTCACGGCGTACTCTTCGCACAGCAAGGCTTCAGCGGGCAACTTGTCATCGGGCTTGAAGCGTCCGGACACGATCTGCATGCCCAGTTCCTGGACGATGCGCGCGTGCATGCTTTTGCGGTCGGAAGGTTTGCGGTAATCCATGGGGGGCGGCGCGATCCTGTGGAGGAGATGCTGCGCATGATAGCAGGCGCAGCGAGGGCGGGTCGCTAGTGCGATTTTTGATTTAGATGCCGATCCATTGTGGGGCTTTTGTGGGAGCCGAGCTTGCTCGCGATGAGGCCCTTCCAGTCAACATCTCTGTTGTCTGTTACACCGCTATCGCGAGCAAGCTCAGCTCCCACAAAAGCCCACAGGGATTTGGTGGGATCAATGGGAGTGTCGCGGCACCTCGGCGCCGCGGCAGCCCACCAGGAAGTCGAAGTCGCAGCCCTGGTCCGCTTGCAGTACATGGTTGATGTACAACTGACGGTAGCCGCCTACCAGCAGTTGCTGTGGCGGGGCCAGATCGGCCAGGCGGGCGGCGAGTTCGGCATCGGAAATGTCCAGGTGCAGGCGACCACTGGCGCAATCCAGTTCGATGAAGTCGCCTTCCTTCACTGCGGCCAGCGGACCGCCGGCCGCGGCCTCCGGTGCCACGTGCAACACCACGGTGCCATAGGCGGTGCCGCTCATGCGGGCGTCGGAAATCCGCACCATGTCGGTCACGCCCTGGGCCAGCAGCTTGGCCGGCAAGCCCATGTTGCCCACTTCAGCCATGCCCGGATAACCCTTGGGTCCACAGTTCTTCATCACCAGGATCGAGTTGGCATCCACCTCCAGTTCCGGGTCGTTGATCCGTGCCTTGTACTCGTCGAAGTTCTCGAACACCACTGCGCGACCGCGATGCTGCATCAGCTCGGGAGTGGCGGCAGAGGGCTTGAGCACCGCCCCCAATGGCGCCAGGTTGCCGCGCAACACGCAAATGCCGCCGTCGGCGCGGATCGGGTTGTCCAGGGTGCGGATGACTTCATCCTGGCCGTAGATCGGTGCGTCCTTGGTGTTCTCGCCGAGGCTCTTGCCGTTGACGGTCAGGGCGTACGGGTGGGGGATCAGGTTGGCTTCACCGAGGCGACGCAGCACGGCGGGCAGGCCACCGGCATAGTAGAACTCCTCCATCAGGAAGCGTCCCGAGGGTTGCAAGTCGACGATGGTCGGCATGCCGCGACCGATGCGGGTCCAGTCGTCCAGATCCAGCTGCACGCCGATGCGCCCGGCGATGGCCTTGAGGTGGATCACCGCGTTGGTGGAGCCGCCGATGGCCGCGTTGACCCGGATGGCGTTTTCAAAGGCTTCCTTGGTCAGGATCTTCGACAGCTTCAGGTCTTCACGGACCATTTCCACGGCGCGCATGCCGGACATGTGGGCCAGCACATAGCGGCGCGCATCCACGGCCGGAATCGCGGCGTTATGGGGTAGCGACGTGCCGAGGGCTTCGGCCATGCAGGCCATCGTCGAGGCGGTACCCATGGTGTTACAGGTGCCGGCCGAGCGGGACATGCCGCCCTCGGCCGCGAGGAAATCGTCGAGGGTGATGGTGCCGGCCTTCACCTGTTCGCTCAACTGCCAGACCACTGTGCCCGAGCCGATGTCCTGGCCCTTGTGCTTGCCGTTGAGCATGGGGCCACCGGTGACGACGATAGCCGGCACGTCGCAACTGGCGGCGCCCATCAGCAGGGCGGGGGTGGTCTTGTCGCAACCGGTGAGCAGCACCACGCCGTCGATCGGGTTGCCGCGAATCGCCTCTTCCACGTCCATGCTCGCCAGGTTGCGGGTCAACATGGCGGTAGGGCGCAGGTTCGATTCGCCGTTGGAAAACACCGGGAATTCCACCGGGAAACCCCCGGCTTCGATCACGCCGCGCTTGACGTGCTCGGCGATCTGCCGGAAATGCGCGTTGCACGGGGTCAGTTCCGACCAGGTGTTGCAGATGCCGATGATCGGCTTGCCATGGAACTGATGGTCGGCGATGCCCTGATTTTTCATCCAGCTGCGGTACATGAAGCCGTTTTTGTCGGCGGTGCCAAACCATTGGGCCGAGCGCAGGGAGGGTTTTTTATCAGACATGATCGATTCTCTTATTGTATGACTATATTGTTCTGGATGAAGCGTAACATAAGCGCAATTTGTGCGGTTTGGAAGTGTTGTTGGGTAAATAGTATTACTATATAGTCCGGCTCAATGGAGGGGTTGTCCTGGCGTGCATTCGCGAGAGAAATCCCCCGAGGTTCCATAACAACAATCGGAGACCGGTCCCATGAGCCAGGAATTGCGGCTTATCCGTCGCATCACACTGAAACTGATTCCCTTCCTGATCCTGCTGTACCTGATCGCCTATGTAGACCGCTCTGCCGTGGGCTTTGCCAAGCTGCACATGGGCGCTGAACTGGGTATCGGCGATGCCGCCTACGGCTTGGGCGCAGGGTTGTTTTTCATCGGTTACTTCCTGTTGGAAATTCCCAGCAACCTGATGCTCGAACGCTTCGGCGCCCGGCGCTGGTTCGCCCGGATCATGATCACCTGGGGCGCCATCACCATCGGCATGGCGTTTGTGCAGGGCCCCCACAGTTTCTATGTGATGCGCTTTTTGCTCGGTGCGGCCGAAGCCGGTTTCTTTCCCGGCGTGCTGTACTACATCACCCAGTGGTTCCCGGTTCGCCATCGCGGCAAGATCCTGGGCCTGTTCATTCTGTCCCAACCCATTGCCATGATGATCACCGGTCCCGTTTCCGGTGGGTTGCTAGGCATGGACGGTGTATTGGGCCTGCACGGCTGGCAGTGGTTGTTCATCGTCATTGGCCTGCCGGCGATGCTGCTGACCTGGCCGGTGCTGCGCTACCTGCCGGATGGCCCGCAACAGGTGAAGTGGATGGACCAGGCCGAGAAGGACTGGCTGACCGGTGAACTGAAAAAGGACCTGCAGGAGTACGGCCAGACCCGTCACGGTAATCCGCTGCACGCCCTGAAGGACAAGCGGGTCTTGCTGCTGGCGCTGTTCTACCTGCCGGTGACCCTGAGTATCTATGGCCTGGGCCTGTGGTTGCCGACGCTGATCAAGCAGTTCGGCGGCAGCGACCTGGTGACCGGCTTCGTGTCTTCGGTGCCCTATATTTTCGGCATCATCGGATTGTTGGTCATTCCCCGCAGCTCCGACCGCTTGAACGATCGCTATGGTCACCTGGCCGTGCTCTACGTATTGGGTGCCATGGGGCTGTTCCTCAGCGCCTGGCTGTCGGTGCCGGTGCTGCAACTGGCGGCGCTGTGCCTGGTGGCGTTTGCACTGTTCTCCTGCACGGCGGTGTTCTGGACCTTGCCGGGACGGTTCTTTGCAGGCGCCAGCGCGGCGGCGGGCATCGCGTTGATCAACTCGGTGGGTAACCTGGGTGGCTATATCGGGCCGTTCGTGATCGGTGCACTGAAGGAATACACCGGCAACCTGGCTTCGGGGCTGTACTTCCTGTCCTGTGTGATGGTGTTCGGCCTGGTGTTGACCGGCGTGGTGTACCGCCTGCTGGAGCGCAAGCATGCGCTGCCGGCGGACCAGTTCGCAGCCAGTGCGCGTGGGGCGACGCGTACCTGATTCAGGGGGGGGCGATCCACTGTGGGAGCGAGCCTGCTCGCGATAGCGTCGGGTCAGCTTGCATCCCTGTTGAATGTGCCGCCGTCATCGCGAGCAGGCTCGCTCCCACAGGGGGCTGGTGCTGTATTTGAGTTGTGTTTACAGGAGAAAACCATGCGTTTAGTTCAGTTCGAATTGGATAACGGTGAGCGCCGTGTCGGTGTGGTCGACGGCGACCGGGTGCGGGAAGTGCAATGCGCGACGACCGTGCGTGAGCTGGCGCTGGCGGCCATCGGGGCGGGTGTGAAGCTGCAAGAGCAGGTCAACGGCCTGGGATTCGGTGCCGAGCATGATTACGCGCGGTTGCGCGGTGAGCTGCGCATCCTGCCGCCGCTGGATCATCCAGACCCGGCGCACCTGCTGGTCAGCGGCACCGGCCTGACCCACCTGGGCAGTGCCTCGGCCCGGGACAAGATGCACCAGCAGGCCGGCGACGAAGCCGCCATGACCGACACCATGCGCATCTTCAAGTGGGGCGTGGAGGGGGGCAAACCCGAGGCCGGCCAGGCCGGCGTGCAACCGGAGTGGTTCTACAAGGGCGACGGCAGCATCGTCGTCCGTCCGGGGCATCCGTTCCCGTTGCCGCCGTTCGCCGAAGACGCCGGCGAAGAGCCGGAAATCAGCGGCCTGTACGTCATAGGTCTCGACGGCAAGCCTTATCGCCTGGGCTTCGCGGTGGGCAACGAGTTTTCCGACCACGTAATGGAGCGCAAGAATTATCTGTACCTGGCCCATTCGAAACTGCGCAGCTGCAGCTTCGGTCCGGAACTTCGTGTCGGTGAATTGCCTCAACATCTATCCGGGAGCAGTCGTATCCTGCGCAACGGCGAAGTGCTGTGGCAGAACGAATTCCTCAGTGGCGAGGCCAACATGTGCCACAGCCTTGAAAACCTGGAATTCCACCATTTCAAGTACAGTCAGTTCCTGCGTCCGGGGGATGTGCACGTTCACTTCTTCGGCACCGCGACCCTGTCGTTCGCCGATGGCATCCGTACCCAGCCGGGGGATGTGTTCGAAATCAGCCAGGCCGAATTCGGCGCGCCGCTGGTCAACGGCATTGCCCCGGTGGACGCGGTGTTCAACCCGGGTACTATCGGCACACTTTAAGAGGAGACTTGCGATGAACCAGATCCTTGGTCACAACTACATCGGTGGGGCGCGCAGCGCGGCCGGCCAGACGCGTTTGCAGAGCCTCGATGCCAGCACTGGCGAAGCCTTGCCGGGTGATTTCATCCAGGCCACGGCTGAAGAGGTCGATGCAGCCGCCAAGGCGGCGGCCGCGGCTTACCCGGCTTACCGCAGCCTGAGCGCGGTGCGCCGGGCCGAGTTCCTCGAGGCCATCGCCGATGAATTGGACGCCTTGGGCGATGAGTTCGTCGCCGTGGTCTGCCGTGAAACCGCGTTGCCTGCCGCACGGATCCAGGGTGAGCGGGGGCGTACCAGCGGGCAGATGCGTTTGTTCGCCAAAGTCCTGCGCCGTGGTGATTTCTATGGTGCGCGTATCGACCAGGCCTTGCCGGAGCGCAAGCCGCTGCCGCGCCCGGACCTGCGTCAATACCGTATCGGCCTGGGCCCGGTGGCGGTGTTCGGCGCCAGCAATTTCCCGTTGGCCTTTTCCACGGCCGGTGGCGACACCGCGTCGGCCCTGGCGGCTGGCTGCCCGGTGGTGTTCAAGGCCCACAGCGGCCACATGGCGACCGCCGAATGGGTGGCCGATGCGATCATCCGCGCCGCCGAAAAAACCGCGATGCCGGCCGGCGTCTTCAACATGATCTACGGCGGTGGCGTCGGCGAGTGGCTGGTCAAGCATCCGGCGATCCAGGCCGTGGGTTTCACCGGTTCGCTCCGGGGTGGGCGTGCCTTGTGCGACATGGCCGCCGCGCGTGCGCAGCCGATCCCGGTGTTTGCTGAAATGTCGAGCATCAACCCGGTCATCGTCCTGCCTGAAGCGCTGGCGACCCGCGCCGACAGTATTGCTCGCGACCTGACCGCCTCGGTGGTGATGGGCTGTGGCCAGTTCTGCACAAACCCGGGCCTGGTGATTGGCATCCGTTCGCCGCAGTTCACGGCATTCACTCAACAGGTCGCAGCGCTGATCGATGACCAGGCGCCACAGACCATGCTCAATGCCGGCACCTTGCAGAGTTATGGCAAGGGTTTGCAGAAGTTGCTTGCCCACCCGGGCATCGAGCACCTGGCCGGTCGCGCACAGCAGGGCAACCAGGCCCAGCCGCAGTTGTTCAAGGCCGACGCCAGTCTATTGATCGAAGGGGATGAGGCGTTGCAGGAAGAGGTGTTTGGTCCGACCACCGTGTTCGTTGAAGTAGCCGACCAGGCGCAACTGAGCGCCGCACTGAACGGTCTGCACGGCCAACTGACTGCGACCATGATCGGCGAGCCGGGTGATTTCGAGCGATTCAGCGAGTTGACGCCACTGCTGGAGCAGAAAGTCGGCCGGATCCTGCTCAACGGTTACCCGACGGGGGTCGAGGTGTGTGATTCGATGGTCCACGGTGGCCCTTACCCGGCCACCTCCGATGCCCGAGGCACGTCGGTGGGCACCCTGGCCATCGACCGTTTCCTGCGGCCGGTGTGCTTCCAGAACTACCCCGACAACCTGCTGCCGGAACCCCTGAAAAATGCCAATCCGCTGGGGATCCAGCGCTTGGTGGACGGGGTACCGGGCCGCGACGCGCTCTGACGATCGCGGGGCGGCCGCTCCGTTGAGGTTCGATGGACGGCCGCATCGCGAGCAGGCTCGCTCCCACAGTGGTTCCTGGGTGAATGCTGGATTTGCTTACACCACTTAGCCCCTGTGGGAGCGGGCTTGCCCTAATCAAACGGCGCGGAAACCTGTGGGAGCAAAGCTTGCTCGCGATAGCGACAGACCAGTCGACATTGTTGCTGACTGACTTACTGCAATCGCGAGCAAGCTTTGCTCCCACAGGTTTATGGCTTAACTGACTGGCATTCGGACAAGCCGAGCCCTCACATCAGGTTCACGCCGTGAAGTCGCTGGCGTGCAGCTCCTTGACGCCGACCAGTTCGAACTCGAACTCGGCGGTAGCGTCGGCGTCGACGCTGCCGTAGAGAATGCCGTCGGCAAAGCGCAACTGACCGGTGGCGTTGGTGGTGTCGAAGGCGTTGCTGCCGATGAAGGTGAAGGCATCGACATTGGCGGTCAGTGGGTTGGCGTCCAGTCCGGTGAAATCCAGTTGGTCCAGTTCGGTGCTCTTGAAGCCGTTGATCACGTCGCGCAAGGCGCCGGTGCCCGTGTCCGCCAGCGCACCGAATGCGTAGGTATCCGCGCCGGTTCCACCGGTCAGGGTGTCGGTACCGGCACCGCCAATCAGTCGGTCATCGCCCGAGCCACCCACCAGCGTATCGTTGCCCGCACCGCCATCCAGGACGTTCCCGGCGCTGTTGCCGGTCAGGGTGTCGGCGTAGGCGCTGCCGGTCAGGTTCTCGAAGTTCTTCAGCGTATCGAGGCCCGAGCCTGCGGTGTTCTGTTGCGCGGACGTCGAGAGGGTCACGGTGACGCCGGCCAGACCCTGCTCGAAGGACACTGTGTCGTTGCCTTCGCGCCCGTCCAGCACGTTGTTGCCGGCCCCGGCGAACAACGTGTTGTCCAGCGCATTACCCGTGCCGTTGGCCGCGTCGGGTGTGTCGATGTACAAGTTCTCGACGTTGCTGGTGAGGGTGTAGGTCGCCAGGCGGCTGTGTACGCTGTCGATGCCTCCGGACAGCGGATTGCTGTTGGTCTCGATCACGGCATCGTCGGTATTGTCGACATAGTAGGTGTCGTCGCCATCGCCGCCGCTCATGCTGTCGTTGCCGGCGGCACCGTCGAGCACGTTGTCGGCAATATTGCCGGTGATGAAATTGCGTCGTTCGTTGCCGGTGCCATCAATATCCGAGACGCCGGTGAGCACCAGGTTCTCGAGATTGGCCCCCAGCGTCCAACTGACCGAGGCTTTTACCGTATCGATCTGTGAGGTCGAGGTGTTGGTTTCCACCACGCTGTCGAACGCGTTGTCGACCACATAGATGTCATTTCCGTCACCGCCAGTCAGAGTATCGGCTCCCAGGTCGCCATCCAGGGTGTCATTGCCCGAGCTGCCCACCAGAGTGTCCGCCTGGTCGGTGCCGGAGATCATTCCACCCTGGTTCTGGGCGTTGTCGAAGATGTCCTGCACGCTGTTGTTGTCGTCGGGATTACCCTGGAAGCCCAGATCATCGGCAATGTAGTCGGCCAGTCGTTGACCGACGATTTCCGCCGATTCCTCGTGCAGATGCCAGACGTCATCGGGGTACACCAACGGATCGACTTCGTAGCGCAATGGCAAGTCGGTGTAGTCCACCGCCAGCTTGACGTCGGCGCGCTCGGCGGCCATGGCTTCCTGGGCGGCGCGGACATAGCCGACACCTTCGACAATCGAAGCAATCTTCTCTTCTGAATAGCCACGGGCCCGGGCCGCATCCTGCTCGTAGTGACCGGTTTCCATCAAGTACACGCTGAAATTGCCGAACTGGGCATGGAGGTAGTCGAACACCTTCAGCGTCGCGGCCTGATAGGCAGCGGTCGCTGCCTGTTTGTCGGTGGCGCGGGCAATCTCCTGGGCGGCTTCTTCGCCCTGGCCCCAGATAATGCCCATGGTGACGTTATCGATGGCCTCGAGTTCACTGAGCTGGTCCTTCAGCAACGTCACGGCGCGCAACAGTGCGGGCCCTGGCTGGTTGGTGTCGGTCAGCCACCAGCACAACTTCAGTTCTTCGGGGGGCAGCGTCGACAAGCCGTTGACGGTACTGCCACCCACCGCGATGTCGATGCCATTGCCGTCGGCGTCGGTGAACTGGCTGCGTACGTCGTAGGGGCTGTAGCGGTCCAGGTCGTTGACCAGCATCGAGGTGCCGGATTGATCGTCGTCCTCGGTCATGCGCAGCAGGCGGGCATTGGATTGGCCTAGGGTCGGCAGATAGAGAATGTCTTGCTGGGCGCGCTCGCCGAATACGAAATCACTGGCGGTCAGGGTATTGAGGTAGTTGCCGCTGAGGGCGATCTCGAAACGGTTGCCATCGGCATCGGCATCGGCGGACTTGATGTAGGTCTTGTCGCCGGCCGAGTTCAAAGTCATGTACAGCGTGCCATGGGTGCCGTCGCCAAGGCCGGTAAAGCCCAGGCTGGAAACGTCGATCTTGTCGACACCCACGGTGAAGTCATAGACCGTGTCGGTGGCCGTGACGCCGCCGGTGTCATAGTCGCGGTAGCTGTCGAACACGTTGGTATAGCGGAAGGTGTCGGCTCCGTCGCCGCCGTACAGGGAATCGCGCCCGACGCCGCCGTCGACGATGTCCGCACCGGTGCCGGCCCTGATTGTGTCGTTGCCGCCCTGGCCGAGGATCAGGTCTGCGCCAGCCGTACCGTTGAGGGTTTCGGCACTGTTGGTCCCGGTGATGGTGTTGGCCGGCGCGTCAGCCACTACCAGGGCGAAATTGTCACTGACCGAGGCACCTGCAGGATCGGTTGCCTTGACCAGCACGTCATAGTTTCCGGCTGCGGTGCTGGTCGGCGTGCCGCTGAAGGTCAGGCTGGTGGTATCGAAACTCAGCCACGCGGGCAGGGCCCCTCCGTCGGCTAGGGTCGCGGTGTAAGTCAGTACGTCCTGGTTGGCGTCGGTGAAGCTGTCGTGGGCCACGGTGTAACTGAACGGCGTGCTTTCACTGGCATTCTGGTCGAGCAGCGGGATGGCCACGACCGGCGCGACGTTACCGGGGGTGTTCTGGTCGGCGAACACGAAGTGGCTGGCCGTCAGGCTGCTGACCAGATTGCCTGCCAACGACACTTCGAAGCGGTTGCCGTTCGCGTCGACCGTCAGGTCCTTGAGGTAGGTGCGGTTGGTCGAGGTGCTGTAGGTCAGTTGCAGGGTCCCATTCAGGCCATTGCCCAGGCCGGTGTAGCCGAGCGCCGAGACATCGATCTTGTCGGCGGCTACGTCGAAGTCGAGGATCTGGTCACTGGCGCTGGTGGTGCCGGTGCGATAGCTGTCGAGCTTCGAGGTAAAGCGGAACACATCGGCACCCGCGCCACCGGTGAGTTTGTCCACCCCGGTGCCACCGACCAGGATGTCGTTCCCGGCCCCGCCGTTGAGCGTGTCGTTCCCGGCGCCACCGAACAGTTGTTCGTTGGCCGCGGTGCCGGTCAGGGTGTCGTTGTTCGGCGTGCCATTGATCACGACGGAGGCGGGCACGTCCTGGACGGCGAGGGTGAAACTGTCGCTGACGGTGGCGTTGCTGCCATCCGTTGCGGTGACTTGTATGGAATAAGTGCCCGAGGCGGTGTCGCTTGGCGTACCACTGAAGGTACGCGTGGCGGCATCGAACACCAGCCAGCCGGGCAGGGCGCTGCCGTCGGCCAGTTTGGCGGTGTAGCTGAGGCTGTCGTTGTCCGGGTCGCTGAAACTGTTGGCCGGCACCACGTAGCTGAACGGTGTGTTCTCCGTCGCGTTCTGGTCCAGCAGCGGCGTCGCCACCACCGGCGCGTGGTTGGTCGGCGACGACGTCGCGAACACGAAGTTGGCACTGGTCAATGTGTTGAGGTAGTTGCCCTCCAGGGCCACCTCGAAGCGGTTGCCATTGGCGTCGGCGGTCAGGGACTTGATGTAGGTCTTGGTGCCGGCGCTGTTGAGCACCACGTACACGGTATCGTTCTTGCCATCACCCAGGCCGGTGAAGCCCATTGCCGACAGGTCAATCTTGTCGGAGGCGACATTGAAGTCGGTGATCAGGTCTCCCAGGTTGGCGCCGCCGGTGTTGTAGTTGCGGTAGCTGTCCAGGCGGTTGGAAAACACGAAGGTGTCGGCCCCGGCGCCGCCGGTAAGGGTGTCCATACCAGCCCCTCCGTCGAGTTTGTCATCGCCGGCGCCGCCACTGAGGCTGTCGTTGCCCGCCAGGCCGAGTAGGGTATCGGCCGAGTCGCTGCCCGACAGCGAGTCGTTGCCGCTGGTGCCGGTGAGCACTCGGTTGAAGATGAAGTTGTTGGCCGTCAGGGTGCTGGCGAGGTTGCCGGAAAGAACCAGCTCGAAGCGATTGCCGCTGGCATCGGCGTCGAAGTCCTTGATGTAGGTGCGGTCGCTGCTGGCGCTGTAGCTGACCTGCAGGGTACCGCCACGGCCGTTGCCCAGGCCGGTAAAGCCCAGGCCGGCGAGGTCGATCTTGTCCTGGGTGACGTCGAAGTCGGTGATGATGTCGTCGAAGCTGGTGGTCGCGTTGCGGTAGCTGTCGGACTGGCTGGCGAAGCGGAACGTATCGGCGCCCGTGCCGCCGGTGAGTTTATCGATGCCTGCGCCGCCCACCAGAATGTCGCCGCCGGCTGCGCCGTTGATCGTGTCGTTGCCGGCGCCACCGTAGAAAATCTCGCTGGCGCTGGTGCCCAGCAACGTGTCGTTGCCGGCCGTGCCTTGTACGGTGGTCATCGGTGCCGTGGCGCTGACGTAGCTACCATCGCCATAGATCAACGTGGCGCCCTTGCTGGTGTGGCTGATGGTGTTGGCGATGACTGCGTTGCGATCGGTGCCGTCTTCGTTGCGCTCGGCAACGCCATAGGTCGACAGGTCGCTGCCGCTGATGAGGTTGCCCTGGATCGTGTTATCGCTGCCGTTGAAGTACTTGCCGGAGACGCCGAGGGTGTCGTCGTAGGACTGGATGATGATCTCGGGAACGGCGCCGCCCAGGGAGTTGTTGTTGAGGGTGTTGTCGATGATCTCGACGTGGTTGCTGCCGTAGATACGTATCCCGGCGCTGGCGTTGTTGTGGATATCGACGCCGGTGACTGTTACTTCGCTGGACAGTTTGATCAGCACCCCTTCGGCGCCGTTGCCGTACACCTCGCCACCGGTGATGGTGATGTTGCTGGGGGAGGGGATGTCCTCGCTGCCGCGCTGCACCACGATGCCGTTGCCGCCGTTGTCATAGGCGACGTTGTTGGTGAGGGTAAAGTCGTGGGTGCTGGTGACGACGTTGAAACCGTGCCGGTCGTTGTCGTAGGCGACGTTGTTTTCGAAGGTGCTGTCGCTGAGGAAGTCGGCCACGAAGCCGTCCAGGCCATTGCCGTGTGACACGCTGTTCTTGATGACCATGTTGACGGTCTGCTCGTGGGGATCGAAGCCGTACCCGGAGCAGTCCTTGATCTCGACGCTGTCGATGGTGACATTGGAGTCGTAGCCTTCTTCCCCGGGAATGTAGCCGTTGAACCAGCCATCAATCTTGCCCGTGGTGTGGTCGCGGTTGCCGTCGATGGTGAGTTGGCTGATGCCGAAATCGTGGGTCTCTTCGCCGTAGGCGGAGCGGATGATGCCGGTGATCTTGGTGTCGGAGCCGTCGGCCACCTTGACGGTGGTTTCGCCCATGCCGTCGCCATACAGATGAACATTGCTCTTGAGCATCAGGCAGCCATCGGAAGGTTCCTCGCCTGCCGAAACGATGTAGGTCCCGGCCGGCACATACACCTGCCCCCCGCCTGCCGCTGCCGCCGCATCAATCGCTGCCTGAATGGCCGCGGTGTCATCGGTAATACCGTCTCCTTTGGCGCCAAAATTTTGTACGTTGAAAATCATGAGCTTATCTCCGTATCGGGCTGGAACCACGGTAGATGCCAATATTCCATCGGCGACCACAGGGTTAGGACCTGACGGAGCGCGAAAGTTGTGACCGAATGTCGGGGAAGTGTCAAAAAGCTGAACTAACGGATCAGCGGTCGGGAACCTTGTGCGGGAAAGTTACGTTCCATTGACGCCGCATGCCTCTGTGGGGAGCCTGCTCGCGATAGCGGTGGATCAGTTTGCATGGATACTGAATGTGCCGCCGCCAATCGCGAGCAGGCTCGCTCCCACAGGGGAGTGGTGCTTGATGAGCGGTTCCTTGATTGGCATCAACCCGGGGATCCGGCCCACGCGTTAGTCTCGGGTAAACCATCGAGCGCAACCGGACGGCCCTCATGATCTATCCGCTGTTCCTGACCCTGCACCTCTTCGCCGCCCTGGTGTTCATCGGCACGGTGTTCTTCGAGGTGCTGTTCCTGGAGAGCATTCGTCAGCAACTGCCGGCAAAAGTCATGGTGCTGCTCGAACAGGGCATCAGCCGGCGTGCCCGTCAGTTGATGCCCTGGGTGCTGCTGGTGCTGTTCGGTGCGGGTGGCGGGATGGTCTGGTTGCGCTACTGGCCGTTGTTGATATCGCCGTGGCAATCGTCGTTCGGTGTGTTGCTGGGGCTGAAGATCCTGTTGGCGGGTAGCGTGCTGGGGCATTTTCTCTGGGCCATGTGGCTGTTCCAGCGTGGACGCATGAACGCCCGTTACGTCCAGATCATCCATACCCGGGTGTTCCTGCATCTGGTGGCGATCGTACTGTTGGCCAAGGGCATGTTCTACGTCAGCTGGTAAGGGGGCGAGGCGCTTGATACAGGTCAAGGTGGCGTGGCAGGTGAAGCCGGACAATATCCCCGCGCAGCCACTCGGAGATTGTCATGCTCGACCCGCTACATAAATTCCACGGAGGCGTCGGCTCCCTCGATCTGCTCCGGGGGTTGCGCCACAGCCGCCGACAACGGCGACCGTTCTCGTTGTCGGTGCACCTGCCGTCACGCCTGAGGCTGGCATCGTGTTCGCCCCTTGCCAGCGTTTGCCAATGCGCCGAGATCGACGTCTATCTGCAATCGCTGATGTACGAGATGGGCCTGGTCGGCTGTCACCTGGGGACGGGCCGGCGGGTCGATCAGTTCTGGTTGACCGGCGGCACACCGGTGATCGTCCATCTACAGCGGCTGATGGGAGAACTGCGCAAGCGCTTCGACTTTTCCGAAAGCGGCGACCAGGGGATCGAGCTGGACCTGCATCACACCGACTGGTCGACCATGGGGCTGATTCGCGATCAGGGCTTCACTCACGTCAGCATCGGGGTCCCCGACATGGGCGCCGACCGCGACCTGTCGGTGGATTGCTACCAGAACCCGGCTCCGATCCATTCATTGATCGACGCGGCGCGCACTTTTGGCTTTCGCTCCATCAGCATTGACCTCGGTTATGGCCACGCCTGGCAGACACCCCACAGTTTCGCACTGAAGCTGGCCACCTTGATCGAACTGGAGCCGGACCGGCTGCATGTTTTCGACTATGCCCGGGCACCTTATCGCTATCGTTCGACAGACGCCATGACCGGCAGTTTTTGCAGTCAGGCGGACAAGGACGTCATGCGCCGGGACAGCTGTGAACAACTGATCGGAGCGGGGTACCACTACATTGGCCAGGGACTGTTTGTCCGGGCCGACGACGACCTGGCGGTCGCCCAGGAACATGGACGTTTGCACCATAACTGCCAAGGCTTTACCCGGTATGGTTGCTGTGATCACGTGGGGTTCGGGTTGGCGGCCATTACCCGGATCGACGATCTGTACGTGCAGAACACCAATGATTTGTTGCAGTACCGCCAACAACTGGAGGCCGGACAACTGCCGGTTTGTCACGGTTGGCGCTGCGAGGCTGCGGATCAGGTCAGCGCGACGGTGACCGAACGGCTGTCCTGTGACCTGGAACTGGACATCCCGGCCATCGAGGCCCGATTCGGGCTGGTTTTTCGCGAGCATTTCGCGTCCGTCTGGCCGCAGTTGGAAGCTTTGAATATCGATGGGCTGATCGAATTGTCGAGCTGCTTCATCGGCATCCTGCCGGCCGGCCGGTTGAACGTGGACGCGATCTGCAATCTGTTCGACCCATGCCCTGACGATGCAGTTGCCGTGCCCTTCGAACCGATACTTACCAGGCCTTTTGAAAGGTTGAATCCATCATGAATTCCCCATCCGCATTCAATCGTGCCCTGGTCGAGAAATACGACTGTCCGGGCCCTCGCTACACGTCCTATCCCACGGCACCACAGTTTCACCAGGCATTTGCCATGGATGAATACCGCGAGGCGGCCCGGCGCAGCAACCAGGCCTTGGTGCCCAAGCCGTTATCGGTGTACATCCATATCCCATTCTGCCAGAGCTTGTGCTACTACTGTGCGTGCAACAAAATCATCACCCGCAAGAGTCATCGCGCCGCCGAATACCTGACGTACCTCAAGCGGGAAATCGCCCTGCAAGCGAGCCTGTTCGACCGCTCGCGCAAACTGACCCAATTGCATCTGGGAGGGGGCACGCCGACCTATCTGACCCACGAGCAACTGGCCGAATTGATGGCCTGCCTGCACCAGTCATTCGACATGGATGACAGCGATGCCCATGAGTTTTCCATCGAGGTCGACCCCCGTACCATCGCTGCCGAGCAGGTCAGTGGGTTGCGTCGGCTGGGCTTCAACCGCCTGAGTTTCGGCGTCCAGGATTTCGATGCCCAGGTGCAAGCCGCCGTCAATCGGGTACAAAGCGAAGCCCAGGTCGCGGCGCTGGTGGCGGCGGCCCGCGAGGCACGCTTCAAGTCGGTCAGCGTCGATCTGATCTACGGCTTGCCGTTGCAGACCCTGGCCAGTTTCGATGTCACCCTGGACAAGATCATTGCCCTGCGACCCGACCGGATTGCCGCCTACAGCTACGCGCATCTGCCGCAGCGGGTGAGGGCGCAGCGGATGATCCGTCCTGAAGACATGCCGCCGCCGGAGCGCAAGCTGGAGCTGCTCGAGCTGACCATCAACCGGCTGAGCGAGGCGGGTTATGTCTACATCGGTATGGACCACTTTGCGCTGCCGGACGATGAGCTGGTGCGTGCCCGTGGCCAAGGTACCCTGCAGCGCAATTTCCAGGGCTATTCCACTCATGCGGACTGCGACCTGATCGGCTTGGGTGTGTCCTCGATCGGCAAGGTCGGCGACAGCTATAACCAGAACGTCAAGGAACTGTCCCAGTACTACGCCCGCTTGGATCAGGGGCTGCTGCCGGTGCAGCGCGGCTATCGCCTGAGCGATGACGACCGCTTGCGACGTGAAGTCATCAACGAACTGATGTGCCATGGGCGTGTGGATTTTGGCCGGATCGAGGCCGGTCACGGCATTGGCTTTAGCGAATACTTCGCCAGCGCGCTGGCCCGGCTCCAGGAACAGGTGCGCGACGGATTGCTGCAGATCCACCCCGACGCGCTGGTGCTGCTGCCCCAGGGACAACTGATGATGCGCAGCGTCGCCATGGCCTTCGACGCCTACCTGGAAGCAGCCCCGACGGTCCAGTATTCGCGAACGGTGTAAGGCCGTGATGAAGCTCTACGATGTTGACTGCCGCCATCATCGCGAGCAGGCTCGCTCCCACATTATCCGGGGCGCGTTCGGCATTTGCGTCCGGCGCCAATCCCCTGTGGGAGCGAGCCTGCTCGCGATGGCGATAGGTCAGCTTGCGTGGGTGTTAAACGTGCCCAAGCCAGGTCAGGTTCTTTCACCATTGGGGGCCGCAGACGCCGGGATCAGGTCGCGCACGGCATAGAATCCCTGCACCAGCCGATTCTTGGCCCGGTACTCGCAAAGCAGCAGCAAGGTATCGGGCAACTGGGCGATCGATGAGGACGGCTTGACCACCATGGTCTTGCCTCCCGAGCGTAAGCGGACAAGTGTTCCAGGTTCGAATGTGCCCATCTTCGTTCACCTCACAGTCATGGTGTTTGTGCGTTCGACCCAACCCCCACCCAGCGCCTTGTACAGATTGACCTCGGCGAGCAGCTGCGACAGCCGATCGACGATCAGGGTCTGGCGAGCGCTGAACAGCGAGCGTTGTGCATCGAGGAACGTCAGGCTGCTGTCGACGCCAATTCGATAGCGACGCTCCGCCAGCCTGTAGTAGTCCTGGTTGGCTTGTACCAGATCGGTCTGCGCGACCAATTGTTCCTTGTAGGTCTTGCGCGCCGCCAGGCCATCGGAGACTTCCCGGAAGGCGGTCTGGATCGACTTCTCGTACTGGGAGACGCGGATATCCTTCTGGATTTTCGAATAGTTCAGGCTTGCCCGAAGGCTGCCGGCATTGAAAATCGGCAGGTTGATCTGTGGCTGGAACAGCCAGCTGCCCGACCCGCCCTTGAACAGCCCGGACAGCTCGTTGCTCGAAGTGCCGGCGTTGGCGGTCAGGCTGATGCTCGGGAAGAAAGCGGCACGGGCCGCGCCGATATTGGCGTTGGCCGCTTGCAGCAGGTATTCGGCCTCGAGGACATCCGGGCGGCGTTGCAACAGGTCCGAAGGCAAGCCGGCCGGTACCTCGCTCAGCAGCTCGGAGGAAAGGGGGCGGGCGGGCAGGTCGTCCGCAACCGAAGTGCCCACCAGCAGAGTGAGATTGTTGAAGTCCTGGGCGACCTGGCGCTGGAACTGCGCCAAGCGTGCCCTGGCGTCTTCCACCGAGGTGCGTGACTGGCTCAGGGCCAGGGCCGAGGCAGTGCCCACCTGATTGCTTCGTTCCGTCAGGCGCAGGCTCTGTTCGTAGGATTGCAGCGTGTCACGGGTCAGTGCCAGCAACTCCTGATCGGCCCGCCAGGTCAGATAGGCACTGGCGACACTGCCCACCAGGCTCAACTGGGTGCTGCGGCGGGCTTCTTCGCTGGACAGATAGATGAGGGACGCCTGGTCGCTGAGGCTGCGTATGCGTCCGAACAGATCCAGCTCGTAGGAGCTGATGCCCAGGGTGGTGGAATATGAGCTGCTGATTGCCGGTTTGCCGGTGCCCGTCAGGCTGCCCGGCAGCCGCTGCCGCGAGCCGGTGCCGTTGGCACTGATCGCCGGGAAGATGTCCGCCCGCTGGATTCGATATTGCGCCTGATAGGCTTCGACGTTCAGGGCCGCCACACGCAAGTCGCGGTTGTTGGCCAATGCGCTTTCGATGAGTTGCTGCAGCGCCGGATCATGGAACAGGTCCCGCCAGCCCTGATCGGCCGCGGCGGGTCCCGCCAGGGCCGGGGCATAGGCGGATGTCTGGGGATATTGCGCGGCAACGGGGGCATCGGGGCGCTGGTAGTCCGGGATCAGCGAGCAACCGCCGAGCAGGAGTGTCGCGGCCGTCAAGGGGCTCAGGAGTTTACGCATCGACCTGCCTCATCGTGATGCCTGCCAGGCCCCGGTGGCTCTGGCAGGAGGGGTTCGGTTAGATCCTTGCTCGCCGGTGCCTGCGCATCAGGATCCGATCATCCATTTCGCCAGCCCATGCCGTCCGCTGACGCCAAGCTTGGCGGCGGCGCGTTTGAGGTAGGTTTCGATGGAGCTGTTCTTGACCTGCAGCTTTTCCGCAATCTCCGGGACGGTACCGCCTGCCAGGAGTCCCAGGCAGACCTCTTTTTCCCGCACCGACAGGGTCACGTCACATGGGCTCAATCGTTCATCGAAATCCCGTTGCAACTGTGTCTGGTCGGCGATGTTCAGCGGATGAGAGGCGGCGCTGCCCGGGTTCCTGATAGACGACTGCCGATTGAGGTGGGCATGGCGCTCCCCCAGCGGCAACAGTGTCTCGGAGAGGTATTTCAAAAAGGACAGTTCCTGCAGGGAAAAGTCGCGCTGTGCCTGGGGCCGATGCAACGAGATCACGCAGCGACGGTTGCCCTTGCGCGAAATCAGGCTGCATTGATGGGAAGTACCCAGGCAGTTGTTGTCTCTTTCGTTTTTCATCCGTGCGCCCAGGTGGATCAGCAGGGCGTCGTCCACTTCCAGCACCCGTTTCACCAGGGGATGGTCGTTGCGCTGTATCGCAGTGGTAGGGCAGACGGATTGCATCTGCGGGCTTTTCGGTTGGCCTGCATCCCCGAGCAACTGCACATCGAGGACCGTTGCCTGGGCATCGTCAATTGTCCACTCACTCAGTTCGAGTCGACTGACAGGCACCGATGTTTCGATCAGTTGGTGCATGTTGGTCAAGAAACTCTCGTGTCCGACACTTGAAATCAGCTTCCCTAGCTCCGCGTAGATGTGCGTGTTTTGCGCACCTCCAAAAACCGCATGTCGATTCATATGCTTATCCTGCATATCGAAACTGCTCTGCATCTCAGTGACCGTCGACGGAGAAAAATCCGATCGCTTCCTAAAATGCTGAAGCCTTTTCTGGATTTAAGACCTGAGGATCAAAATCACCTGTGAATCCATTCACATGAAAAACGATTCAGCCGGTGGGACTATTAAGCATTCTCATGTAGGAAAAGTCTGTAAGGGAAAACAGGGACAGTCTGACGGTCCTGTTTTAGCTGACGATTCCTGGGAAAACCTCTCACTTGCAAAAACCTTGGTTTGTATAGGCATCCTGCCTGTTCGAATGCTTTTGGATTTTCTATCTGAAAACATAGGGTTACAGAGAAGTCTGGATCGTTGGAGGCTTCCTGCGTCTGTTTTTCGACGTCCCGATGGCGCTTTTTTCCTGGCCAAACGTTCAGAATTAAAGTTCCAAATCTGTAGGACGCCTCCTATTTTTGAATTTTTTTTCATTTTTTGTCTATGTGCGAGTCGATTTCAGTCATTGACGTAGGCTGCAACCGGTTGTAGGCCGGGTTTGAACGACAGGATGTCAAGGTTCTTTTTGCGCCAGCTGCTCTGTGGTGTCAGGCGGAAGTACCATTCCCGCGCCCAGCAGGCGAATGTCGACTCGGCCTGTTCGATGCCGCTCATGAAGCGTGCGGCATTGACGATGCCGTTGGCCCGAGGGAGTCGATACGCCTGGTACTGTGCCAACGCGCCGCCAAGATCCGGCGCCTGCGTCAGGCAATCGGCAAGCACCACGGCATCCTCGATGGCCTGTGCCGCGCCTTGGCCCAGGCTGGGCAGCATCGGATGGGCGGCATCGCCCAATAGCACCACGTGTCCGTCACGGCATTGCTTCACGGGGTGACGATCCCGGGCATGCATTTTCAACAGGGCGCTCTCGGGCGTGGCCTCGATGGCGGCAACGACTTCCGGTGCCCAGCCGGCGTAGGCGTCGAGCACTTCCTGTTTGCTGACGTTCAAGGCGTCATCCGCCGCATTGGCGCGGTTGCAGGTCCCCCACCAGTACGCGTGGCCATCTCCTACGTCACACAGCCCGAACCGCTTGCCGCGCCCCCAGTAATGCGCCACGTAGCCTTCGGTCATTGCCGGATGGCTCAACGGCGTTACCGCCAGCCAGGCGATATAGCCCGAGGGGCGTGTAGGGGTCTCGCCGAGCATCTGGCGGCGGATAACCGAGTTCAGGCCATCGGCGCCGATCAGCAGGTCAGCCTCCTCAGTACTGCCGTCTTCGAACTGCACCGCCACGCTATCCGGGCGATGACTGTAGCCCACGCAACGCAACCCGGTGGTCAGGCTGTCGGGTGCGAGCTGCTGGGCCAGGGCGCGCAGCAGCAAAGGGCGCTGGATATTCACATTGGGATGGCCCAGTTGCTCGCCGACCTCGTGGATCGGCATGCGGGTGATGGGTTCGCCGTTGTGCTTCTTGAAGAAAAACTGCCGGATCGCCTGGCCCGCCTGTTCCACCGGAACGTGGGCGTCGATCGAATGCAGCGCCGCCATGGCATTGGCCATGATGGACAAACCGGTGCCACCGGTGCGCAGCGTCTGGGCCGCTTCGAAGACCTTGACCTGCCAGCCCGCTCGTTGCAGGGCGATGGCTGCGGTCAGACCGCCGATACCGGCGCCCGCCACAATGGCTTTCCTGGTTTTTGTCATGTTGGTTTCACCTGTTTCGTGGTGCTATTCACTTGAGATTTGTATGAATCGTTGTGGCGAGGGGATGAATCCCCTCGCCACGGATTAATTTCAGTCGACCCTTGAGCGTCTAGGCCAGCGCCGCCAGGGCACTGGCATGTGCAGCCCGGGCCGCGTCCATTCGTGAGCGGATGATGTCGCCCACCCGCTCGATGTACGGCTCGCGCATCATGGTCAGATGGTCGCCTTCCACGGCCACCCGCTGCACCTGGGGCGCAATTGTCCGCCAGCCGCGATACGGGTCGTGAAAGGCGGTGCCCACCAGCTCATGGGGCGCTTGCAACACATCGGGCAGCTCGACATCCGCAGCGAACAGGGTGATCGGCAAGTCCAGCGGCGGGAAGCGGTAGTCCAGCAACGATTGCCAGTTGGCATGGAATACCTGGAACAATTGCGTCAAGGCGGTCCGGGTGATGTTGTTGTCGAAAATGCCTTGCTCGATACCGTGCCGTTTGATCGCATCGAAAGCGTCCGCATCGGTCATGGAAGAGAAGTCCAGGGCCTGGTAGTCGTATTCCTTCTGGCCGTCGCCGCTGAGCAATTCCCACATGAACCAGTTCATGAACTCGCTGCGTTCTATCCGGACCTCGCCCTGCTTGACGCGCACGATGGTATCCAGCAGGAACACGTTGTGCAGGCGCCGTCCGCGCCGCCGCAACTCGCTCGCCAGCTCATAGGCGACGATGCCGCCATAGGACCAGCCGCCGATGTTCAGCGGGCCTTGGGGTGCGACCTGTTCAATGGCGTCTGCGTAGCACACGGCCTGGGCCTGCACCGATTGCAGCGGCTCACGGGCATCCCAGGTCCCTGGCGCTTGCAGCGCATAGAGATGAACCTGATCCTTGAGCGTCCGGGCGAGGGCGGCGTAACACAGCACATGCCCGCCGATGGGGTGGACCAGGAACAGCGTCGGCGCCCGGCCGGCATTCTTGAAGTCCACCAGCGCACCGGTGTCAGAGGGCACGGCGTCGGTCCGCTGCAGGACCTGGGCGAACTCGGCAATGGTCGGTGCCTGGATGAAGTCGGACAGTGACGGCTCCAGGCCCTGGTGTCGGGTCAGCATGGCAACCAGTTGCACGGCCTTGAGCGAATTGCCGCCGAGCTCGAAGAAGTTGTCATGCACGCTGATGTCTTCCAGGCCCAGGGCCTCTTGCCAGTAGGCTTGCAGCAAATCCTCCATGGCGTTCCTGGGCGCGGTGAATGGGCGCAACAGAGTGGTTTGCACTTCGATCTTCTGCAGTTGCCGGCGGTCGATCTTGCCGGTGGGGCCAAGGGGTATCCGCGCGATGCCGACGAGGGTGTTCGGCACCATGTAGTCGGGCAACGCCAGGCGCATCTCGGCCTTGAGTTGATCCAGGTCCGGCTCGCGCCCCGGCATGGCCTGGACGAAGCCCACCAAGTAGCGACTGCCGTCCGCTGCCGCCTTGTCGATGACCGCCACCTGCTGGATGTCGGCACCGAACCGGCTGGAGCCGAGCATGGCCACCTCGATCTCTCCCAGTTCGACGCGATAGCCGCGGATCTTCACCTGCGCGTCGCTGCGGCCCTGATAGACGAGGTCACCCGAAGGCAGGTAGAACCCGATGTCGCCGGTTTCATAAAGACGCCGGGTCTTGCCGTCCAACTGGCGATAGATGAAGCGCTCGTCAGTCAGGTCAGGTCGATTCCAGTAGCCGTTCGCCAGGCAGATACCTTCGATGAACAAGTCTCCTGTGACCCCGACCGGGCAGGCGTTGCCCGTGGCATCCAAGACATGCATGCGGACCCCGTCAATGGCGGTGCCAATCGGCGGCATGCTCGGCCAGGACGCTGCGGCGCCTTCAAGCTTGAGGCAAGTGACCACATGGGCTTCGGTCGGGCCGTAGTGATTTTCCACTCGGCAATCGTCGAGGCCATCCAGCAGGTTGCGGATTTCGGCGGTGATTTTCAGCTGCTCGCCGGCCACGCTGATCTGGCGCAGCGAGGCGGGGCGGAGATCGAGTTGCTCGGCGACTTCCGCCAACCCCTGGAAGGCGACGTAGGGCAGGAACAGCCGATTGATGTCTTGCAGCTGGATAAATTTCAGCAGCCGGATGAAGTCATAGCGCAGCCCTTCGTCGATCATGGCCAGCTCTGCACCGCAGCACAGGGTGGAGAAAATCTCCTGGAACGAGACGTCGAACGAAATGGGCGCGTACTGCAGTGTCTTCAACGGTATGCCGATGTCCTGCTGGCGGTTCTGCCAGAGCACCAGGTTGGTCAGTGCACGGTGCGGCATGGCCACGCCCTTGGGGCGTCCCGTCGAGCCCGAGGTATAGAGCAGGTAGGCGTTATCTTCGCCTGCAATGCCGGCGGCAATCTGGGCCACCAGCTCATGACTGCGGGCCAGGTCGTCATCGAATCCGGCGGCCACGTCGTTCCAATGACGCTTGACCGTCTGGCCTGCCAGGGTGGTCGCCAGGGTGGCCGACGCATCGGCAAACAGCAGCAGGCTCGGTTGGGAGTCTTCGAGAATCAGCCGGATACGTTCATGGGGGTAGCTCAGGTCAATCGGCACATAGGCCGCGCCCGCCTGCACCACGCCGAGCAGGGCAACGATCAGCTCGGGCGAGCGGGGCATCATGATCGCCACCCGATCGCCTTGTCCGATGCCGTGTCGGTGCAACCAACTCACCAGTTGCGCGCAGGTGTCGCTCAGTTGGCGATAGGACAGGTGGGTCTGCTCGAAGCTCACAGCGATTCGTTCGTCGTGGCCCGCCAGGCGGTCCAGCAACAAGGACGACAGATTGGCATGGGGCATTGCCGTGACCTCCGCCGGCGTGGCCTGGACGGGGTTGGGCAGCCAGGCCGGTATGCTTGGCACGGAACCGGGCCCGGCGATCATCAGCTCAAGGGTGCGCAGCAGGTAATCGGCGTAGGCCTCGACCTGGCTGGTGGCAACCCGCGCCGTGCAGTAGTCCATTTTCAGCATCAGCGAGCCGTTGGCGGGATGGCGACCGATGGTGGTCAGCAGGTCATAGTTGCTGGCTTCGGTGGTGTCCCATTCGGTGAGGATTTCCTCGTCCTGCGCCAGCATGTCCTGGAGCACGTAGAAGTCGACGTAGTTGAACACCACGTCCAGGGCCACGGCGGTTTCGCGATGGATCAGTGCGAAGGGATAGCGCCGATGGGCGAACACCTGCTGCTCCTGGGCGATCAGCGCGCGGATCACCTCGAGCCAATTGCCGCCCTGGGTGTCGAAACGGATGGGCAGGGTATTGAGGAACAGGCCCAGCACCGAGGCCGCATCTTCGAATTCCGGACGACCGTGGCTGATGACGCCACACAGCACTTCCGTCTGGTTGGACAGAATGGCTTGGGCGAAACCGTGGGCCGCCAGCAGGACCGCGCGCAACGGCAGGTCCTGGACGCGGCAGAACACCTCGAGCCGCGCCAGGTCCGCCGGGGGCAGTTCCCGCCAGGCCGAGCGGTGCTGAACCGGGTCGGGGGCGACCACGGAGACCCAACTGGTCATGGAGGCGGCCGGTGCATCGCGCAGGTATTCGCTCCAGAAGTGGCGGTGGACGTCGGACGCCATGGCTTCCCGCTCCAGGACGGCGAAGTCGGCAGGGGTGGTGGTCAGCGCGGGCAGTGCGTCCGTACCGGGTTCTGCGGTATAGAGCCTGATCAGGTCACGCATGAGGGTGGCGACGCTCCAGCCATCGAGAATCGCATGATGGAAACTCAACACCAGGTCGATTTCCTGGGCCGCGACAAACACGCAGAACTGATACAGCGGCGCCCGTTGCCAGTCTTCGCGGTAGCGCTTGCGCTCCTCCACATAGGCAGCAATCGCCTGGGCCCTGGCTTCAGGGCTCAGTGACACGGCGTCGATGACTTGCACCGGCGGTTCGACGCTTGAATGAATCCGGGCCATGGGGGTTTCGGCATGGCCGATGTCGAACGACATGCGCAATGCCGGGTGACGGCGGATCAACGCGCGGCAGGCGCGGTCCCAGGCGAGCGGATCCCAGCGCAGGCGCAGGCGGTAGCGGAAGATGTCGTGATAGATCGCCGAATCCGGGTGCATCATCGAGTGGTAAATCATCCCGACCTGCAGTTGCGAGGCGGCAAAAACATCCTCGAACTCACCTTCATTGGCCAGGCGGATCGCCTCCGGCACCTGGGCGAACGGGGCGACATGGGCCGAGGGCGACAGGTCCGCCGGCGCGACGGCCTGCGCCTGCAGGCTCTGGGCCAGTTCAGCGATGGTCGGGTGCTGATAGACCTGTGCCAGCGTCAGGCCGATCCCGTGTTCACGGGCCTTGATCTGCAAGTGGATGACTTTCAGGGAGTCGCCACCGAGCATGAAGTAATTGTCGTGAACGCCGGGCACGGGGCGTTGCAGATTGTCTGCCCAGAGCTCGGCCAGTGCCTGTTCCAGAGCGTTGCGCGGTTCGGTTGCGTCGGTGCTGCCGAAGGATTGCGCGGGTTCCGGCAAGGCCTTGCGGTCGAGCTTGCCGTTGGCGTTCAAGGGCAATTGTTCGAGCTGGATCAGGTGCCGGGGCACCATGTAGTCGGGCACGTGCTGGCGCAAAGTTGTACTCAGGGCCTGGGGTGACAGCACGCAACCGGATTCGCCCACCAGGTAGGCGCTGAGGCAGGCATCGCCTTCGCTTTCCTGGCGCGCAATGACCACGACTTCCTTGACGCCTGCGCATGCCGCCAGGCGCGCTTCGATCTCACCGAGCTCGATACGCAGGCCACGGATCTTCACCTGGAAGTCGTTGCGGCCCAGGTATTCGATGCTGCCGTCGGCCAGCCAGCGACCCAGGTCGCCGGTCTTGTACAGGCGCGCCTGCGGGTCGGCCTGGAACGGGTCGCGGATGAACCGTTCGGCGGTCAGTTGCTCACGGTTCAAGTAACCCCGTGCGACCCCCATACCGCCGATGTGAAGCTCGCCGGCGATGCCCGGCGGCAACAGTTGCAGGTTGGCGTCGAGGATGTACAGCTGGGTATTGGCGATCGGTTGGCCGATGGGGACGATGCCCGGGTGCACGTCGGGCCGGCAATGCCAGGCCGTCACGTCGATGGCCGCCTCGGTGGGGCCATAGAGGTTGTGCAACTGCACCCCTGGCAGGCGCTCGAAGAAACGCGTCTGCAAGGCATAGGGCAAGGCTTCGCCACTGCACAGGACTTTTCGCAGGTCTGGCAGCGGTTGCGCCGTGACCTGATCGAGGAAGACCTGCAGCATCGATGGTACGAAATGCAGCAGGGTGATGCCGGCACTCGCCATGATGTCCAGCAGGTAGCGGGGGTCCTGATGCCCGCCGGGGGCGGCGACCACCAGTTGCGCGCCACTGAGCAGCGGCAGGAAAAACTCCCAGACGGACACGTCGAAACTGAACGGGGTTTTTTGCAGGACACGGCTGTGTTCATCGACCTGGTAAGCGTCGCGGGCCCAGAGCAATCGGTTCACCACCCCGTCATGCTGGTTCATGACGCCTTTGGGCAGGCCGGTGGAGCCGGAGGTGTAGATCACGTAGGCCAGGTGCCGGGGCGTCAACCCTAGCGCGATGGGGTCCGGGTTGTGCTGCGGTTGCCGGGACAGGTGCTCGAGATCGGTATCCAGGCACAGCATTGGCATTGTCACCGCGGGCAGATTCGAGAGCAACGTGCGCGTGGTGATCAGTGCGCTGGGGGCACTGTCGCTCAACATGTGGCGCAAGCGGTCGGCAGGATAGCCCGGGTCCAGGGGCACGTAGGCGCCGCCCGCCTTGAGAATGCCCAGCAGGCCCACCACCATTTCCAGGCTGCGCTCCAGGCAGATGGCAACCCGTGCGTCAGGGCCGATGCCTGTTTCGAGCAGGGCATGAGCTACCTGATTGGCCCGTCGGTTAAGTTCATCGTAGGTCAGCGCCTGGTCTTCGAAGCGTACCGCTGTGGCTTCGGGATGCGCGGCTACCTGGGCTTCGATCAACTGATGAAGCAGTACCTCCCTGGGGTAGTCGACAGCCGTGTGGTTCCATTCATTGACCACCCGGTAGCGTTCGGCAGGAGGCATGATGTCGAGGGCGTTGACTGGCACTTCGAAATCATCGACCACACAGTGCAGCGCCGTCATGAAACGCTGCTGCAAGGTCTCGATCTGCGCCGCGTCGAACCAGGCTTCGTTGTAGATGAAGTGCATCCACACATCATCGTCCGGCGCGGCTTCGCGAATGTGCATCGACAGGGGCATCTGTTCGTAGCCATTGCTGAGTTTGACCGGTTGGGCGGGGGCGGTCCCGTACCAGGTGTCCTGGTCTTGTTCGTAGGACACCACCAGGTCGAACAATTGCCGACGGCCGACATTCTGCAGGCCGAGCTCACGGTTCAGTTCGCTCAATGGATAGCGTTGATGACGATAGTCCTGCTTGAGTGTCAAGGCGATCCTGGTCACCAGCTCACTGAAACTCAGTTCGGTGCCCAGGCTGAGGCGTACCGGGCTCATGCCGACGAACAGGCCGAGGGTGGCCTTGTGTGTGGCATTGGCTCGGTTGAGGACCGGCATGCCGATCACGATTTCATCGCGTTGGGTAATACGCGCGAAATAGCTGTAGAGCAGCCCCAACATGGCATGGAAAACCGTCGCCTGCCCGCAGGCCTTCGCCCGTTCGCCGAGACGATTGTAGAGCGCACGGGGCAAGCGCCAGGCGTGGTTCTGGCTGGGGGCCAGGCGTTGCTCGAAGCGACCGGGGTGACGGGGTGCGAGCAGGGGCTCGGGCACGCTGTGGTATTTGTCCAGCCAGTATTGGCGCTGACGCTGGAAGGCAGGTGAGTCTTTGTCGTTCTTATGTTGCTCGACATACGCCCGGTAGGTCGGTGCCGGCAGCGACGCTTCCGCCGGATCCAATGCGGCGGTGTAGGCTTCGCTGATCGCTCGGCCGATCATGGCGAAGGACCAGCCGTCGATGATCAGGTGGTGGCAGTTGACGAAAAAGTAATGGAGGTCTTCGCGAACCTTGATCAGGTCCGTGCGAAACAGCAGTCCGCCTTCAAAGGAAAACGGTGTTTGCAGGTTGACTTGCAGCAAGGCCAGGGCGCTGGCCTGCGGATTGGCTTCTGCTGACACATCGTGCAAGGTCAGCGATGCGCTGGCCGATTCAAGGAAGCGTTGTCGCGGCAGGGGGTGCTCCGCCGAGCCGGGTACCAGTTGAATGCGCAGAGCGTCGTGACGACTGATCACCTGGTCGATCGCCTGTTGCAACTTTGCGGCGTCGACCGGGCCGTTGATGCAGGCATACCCGCCAATGTTGTACAGCGGGCTGTCGCCGTGCAGCACTTGATCCAGCCAGATGTCCAGTTGCGGGGCGGTAAGCGGGTAGAGCACGTCCATGTTCGTCGTCCTTTTCAAAGCCCTGACAGAAGAACGGCTGGCGTTCTCCTGTCGGTGGCTGTTTCATCCATGATTGCGCTGGGCGATGTCGGCCTCAGGCAGCGCGTGACCTGGCAGACCGGGCAAGCGCCTCGATCTGCAGGGCTGCCGCTTCACTGGCGCTGTCACCGCTCGGAATCAACGTGCGGTAGCGGTCGCAACTGGCGCGTACTTCCTGGCTGTTCAAGACCTTGTCCAGCGCTGCGGCCAGCGACTCGGCGGAGGCGGGCGGGAAGACCCGCATGCCACAGCCCAGACGTTCCATTCGTGCAGCATTGTCGAACTGGTCGTGAGCGAATGGCGTGGCGATCTGCGGCACGCCGGCGGCCATGGCCAGGGCCGTGGTCCCGACACCACCGTGATGCACCAGCGCCGCGCTGTGGGGCAGGATGCGACTCATCGGCACGTAGCGCCGTACCAGGATTCTGCCTTCACCGGATACTGAAGGATCCACCGGCTGGCTGGTCAGGAACACGCCGCGGCGGTTGACCAGCTTCAGCGCCTGAACCGCCGCGGTGAAATATTGCTCGCCGTTGACCATGGTCGAGCCCGGGGTGAACACCACTGGAGATGCCTCGTTCAGGAAGTCTTCCAGTTCGGCGTCGAGCGGTTGCAGACCCGACTCGTCGAACAATGGGAAGCCGGTCAGGACGGTCTGGGCAGGCCAGTCATGTTGCACCGGGGCAAACCACTCCGGAAACAACCCCAGCACCCGGTCAGGCGAGGAAATCCATTGGCTGATGATGCGTTTGGTCGGCGCGAGCCCCAGTTCGCGGCGGAAGCTGTTGAGCTCAGGCGCCATGACTCGGTCGAGAAATGCCCGTTCGATCATTCCCAGCAGCAGCCGCTTCACGGGATAAGGCACGAAGGCCGGCAGGTTGGCGCCCGGTGGATGGGTCGAGGGCGCTGCGGCCGACCAGAAACCGAACGGCGACACCTGTGCGGTGATCAGCGGGACACCGTGCTTTTCCTGCAGCAGACGCGCCGAGAATGCCCACAGGGAACCCAGCATGACTGTCTCGTCGTCACAGGCCTGTTCCAGCAGCCGGTACTGTTCGCGCAGGGTGCTGGCGATGGTTTTCCAGAGGGTCGGCAGTGACGTGCGCGGATGCCACAGCGCCGGGTCAGCCATGACCTCGTCATATTCCTCACGGGTACCCAATGGCAAGAAATTGAAACCACAGCGCTCGATCAACGGCGCGAACGCCGCGCTGGCGCAAAACGTGACCCGGTGCCCGCGTGCCACCAGCGTGCGGCCGATGCCGACAAATGGATGAACGTCACCGGCTGAGCCGACGGCCGTAATGATCACATGCATAAGGTTCCCTCCAGAGTGATCTTGCGGTTGTAGGCCACCCTGATCTGCAGCGATCAGAGACCGTCCGTGGACTCCGTCCACTAAAACGGTTCAGCCTGTCGGGGGGCATTAAGCATTGGCGGGGAGCAAAAGTCTGTGGCGGAAAATGGGGACACTCGACGGTTGGTAGGCGTGCGCCTCGGATTCCTGCGAGGTGCACAAATACAGCGTCCAATCGCCAATCCTCTGTGGGAGCGGGCTTGCTCGCGAAAGCGGAGTGTCTGCCACGGAGATGTTGACTGTGCCGCCGCCATCGCGGGCAAGCCCGGCTCCCACAGGGTCTGGTGGTGTATGCAAAAGCTGCGTACACCCCAAATCTCCTGTGGGAGCGAGCCTGCTCGCGAAAGCGGAGTGCCTGTTATGTAGATGTTGAATGTGCCGCCGTCTTCGCGGGCAAGCCCGGCTCCCACAGGGTCTGGTGGTGTGTGCAAAAGCTGCGTACACCTCAAGTCCAATGTGGGAGCGAGCCTGCTCGCGATAGCGGAGTGTTTGCCACAGAGATGTTGAATGTGCCGCCGTCTTCGCGGGCAAGCCCGGCTCCCACAGGGTCTGGTGGTGTGTGCAAAAGCTGCGTACACCTCAAGTCCAATGTGGGAGCGAGCCTGCTCGCGAAAGCGGAGTGTCTGTTATGTAGATGTTGAATGTGCCGCCGTCTTCGCGGGCAAGCCCGGCTCCCACAGGGGCGGGTGGCGTGTGCAAAGGCTGCGTACACCTCAAGTCCAATGTGGGAGCGAGCCTGCTCGCGAAAGCGGAGTGCCTGTTATGTAGATGTTGAATGTGCCGCCGCCATCGCGGGCAAGCCCGGCTCCCACAGGGGCTGGTGGCGTATGCAAAAGCTGCGTACACCTCAAGTCGAATGTGGGAGCGAGCCTGCTCGCGATAGCGGAGTGTTTGCCACAGAGATGTTGAATGTGCCGCCGTCTTCGCGGGCAAGCCCGGCTCCCACAGGGTCTGGTGGTGTGTGCAAAGGCTGCGTACACCTCAAGTCCAATGTGGGAGCGAGCCTGCTCGCGATAGCGGTAGGTCAGCCAGCGTCCATGCTGACTGACTTGCGCAAACCCGATCCTATGACATGGCTCGAGCTTTCAAGGCCCGGGACATCGCCTCGCCCAACCTGGCCACATTGGGGGCTTTGACCACCGTGTTGTGGGTGCCGGGAAGGGCGGTCACGTTCACCTGGTCATTGAGCAGCCCGCGCCAGCCCAGGGTCGGGTCGTTGCGCTGCTGTTCACTTGCGGTGAACAGCGATACCTCGAGCGGGCTCGGTGGGCTGACGTAGGTGCCGATGGCCTGTCGCATTGCATAGGCCACCCCCAGGTGGGTGCGCAGCAGGGCAGCGTCGATATCATGGGGCAGTTCCTCCGGTAGCAGGCGGTGGGTGATACACAGCGTCAGCATCGCCTCGATGGCCGAGTGTTGCGCCAGTTCCGTCAGTTGTCCGAGCAGGTCGGGGGCGATCTGTTCGGGGAGCCAGGCCATCAGGAATTGCGCTTCACTCATCGCTTGCATCGGCACCGGTTCAGGGCGTGCCGACGCGTCGATGATGCCGAGGAACTCCACCACCTCACCGCCGGCCAGCAGTTGGCGGGCCATTTCATAGGCGATCAGACCACCGGCCGACCACCCGGCAATCCGGTACGGACCCTGCGGCTGAACCTGACGGATGCCCGCCAGGTAACGCGCTGCCATGGACGGGACATCCGACAGCGGCGCTTCTCCTGCCACCAGGCCACTGGCGGCCAGGCCGTAGACCGGAACCTGGGGATCCAGCGACGGCGCCAGGTCCCGTGCGTATTGCACCTCGCCACCAAGTGGATGCACCAGGTACAGCGGCCGCTGGGAACCGCTGCGACGGATCGGTACCAGGTTGCTGTTGGCCCCCGGTCGGGCTTGGCCATCGAGGGTCCTGGCGAAGCCGGCAATGGTCGGCTCGACGAACAGATCACGCACGGCAATCGGCTTGCCGAGGACCTTGCGCAAGCGCGAAGCCATCTGCACCGCCATCAACGAAATTCCGCCGAGGCTGAAGAAGTCATCGTGACGGCTGATGCGCTCCTGTTTGAACAGGTCCCGCCAGAGCGCCGCGATGGCGATTTCGGTCTCGCCCCGTGGGGCTTCGTAAGGCAAGGCTGGGATCGGAGTGTCTTCTGCTCCGGTCGGCGAGGCCACGGCGGCGGCCGAGCGTTCCAGCGGCGGCGTGTTTTCCAGCACTTGGCCGATGGATTGCCGTGAATCGGCAACCAGGTTTTCCAGCACCTTGGCGAACAGTCCGGCGATGTTCTGCACGGTCTCTCGGTCGAACAGATCATTGGCGTATTGCAGGCTACCGCCGATGCGCTCGCCATTGTCGACCAGTGACAGCGACAGGTCGAACTGGGTGGTGTTGTGCGGGCTTTCCAGGGTTTGCACCGCAAGCCCCGGCAGTTGCAGCGGCGCCGGTGGCGTGTTGTCCAGGCTCAACATCACCTGGAACAACGGGCTGTGGCTCATGCTGCGAGTCGGCTGCAATGCACTGACCACCTGTTCGAAGGGCAGGTCCTGGTGACTGTAGGCCGCCAGTGTCTGGTCCTTGATCCGCGTCAGCAACCCGTCGACGCGGCTGTCGCGCCCGGTATCGATCCTCAACGCCAGGGTGTTGGCGAAGAAACCGATCAGCGCCTCCAGCTCCGGCCGCTGACGGTTGGCCACCGGCGTGCCGACCACCACGTCGTGCTGTCCGCTCAGGTGGCTCATCAACACCGACCAGCCGGCCAGCAGTACCATGAACAACGTGGTGCCCTGGGCCTGGCTGAAGGCACGCAGTTCGGCACTGAGGGATGCAGAGAAAGCACAGTCGACGATGCCGCCGGCATAGCTCTGTATCGCCGGACGCGGGCGATCCAGCGGCAGGTTCAACAGTGCGGGCGCGCCTTCCAGGTGTTGCCGCCAGAAGTCGATCTGCGCCTGCAACGCCGGCCCTTCGAGGGATTTGCGCTGCCAGGCGGCATAGTCGACGTATTGCAGCGCCAGCGGTGGCAACGGGTCTTTCTGGCCTTGGGCGAATGCGCTGTAGAGCACGCTCACTTCCCGGGCCAGGACGCTGTTGGACCAGCCATCGGAGACGATGTGGTGCAAGGTCATGAACAGCACATGTTCGTCGTCCGCCACTTGCACCAGATGGCCGCGCATCAGCGGTCCCTGGTTCAGGTCGAACAACTGCGTGGTGTTGAGGTGACTGAGGCGCTCCAGCGTGGCCGTGCGTTTGTCGGCCGGCATCTGGCGCAGGTCCTGCTGTTCCAGCTGGAAGCGGCAGTCGGCCGGGGCGATTTTTTGCACCGGCTCGCCGTCCACCAACTCGAAACGGGTACGCAAGGTTTCATGGCGCGCCACCAGGCGGTCGAGCGTGGCTAGTAAGGCGGCCTTATCCAGCGAGCCTGTCAGGCGCAGGGCCAGGGGCAAGTGGTAGGCGGCGCCGGCCGCATGGTCCAGGTGATCGAGGAACCACAGCCGTTGTTGGGAGAAGGACAACGGCAGCCGTCCCGAGCGATTGGCCAGTGGAATCGATGCCGTTTCATTGGGCGACGCGCTGTGGACCAGCGCGGCAAGGCCACGCACCGTCGGTGCGTCGAACAGTTCGCGCAAGGTAATCCGCGCGCCCAGTTTGCGGCGCAGCCTGGACAGCAACTGCACGGCGAGCAGCGAGTGACCGCCCAGTTCGAGGAAGCCGTCGTGACGGCCAACCTGATCCAGGTGCAGCAGGCCTTTCCAGATCTCGGCGATGGCGATCTCGGTGTCACCCAGCGGCGCCTCGTAGGCTTTGCTGGCGAGGGCGTCCTGACCGGGTTCGGGCAGGGCACGGCGGTCGAGCTTGCCGTTGGCGGTGAGGGGCAGGGCGTCCAGGTGCACGAAGGCGCTGGGCACCATGTACTCGGGTAGTCCGCTCAACAGCGCACTGCGCAGTTGCTCAGCCGGAACCGGTTCGCCGCAGACATAGGCCACCAGGCGTTTGCTCTCCGCGTCGCCCTGGCTGTCCTCACGGGCGATCACCACGGCTTCGCGGATACCCGGGCAAGCCACCAGGGCATTCTCGATCTCACCCAACTCGATGCGGAAGCCGCGGATCTTCACCTGGAAGTCATTGCGACCCAGGTACTCCAGCGTGCCATCGGCCAACCAGCGACCGAGGTCGCCGGTCTTGTACAGGCGGGCGCTCGGCTCACCGCTGAACGGATCGGCGATGAAACGCTCGGCGCTCAGCTCCGGCCGGTTCAGGTAACCCCGGGCCACACCGACACCGCCGATATGGATTTCCCCGGCCACCCCCAACGGTGCCGGCTCACCCCGCGCATCCAGCACGTGGACCTGGACGTTGGCGAACGGTCGGCCGATGCTCGGCCGCTCACCCAGGTCGCGGATCAGGTCGATGGTGGCGTCCACCGTGCACTCGGTGGGGCCGTACATGTTGTAGAAACGAATGCTCTGGCAGTTACGCAATTTCTCCCAGGTGGCGGCGTTGATCGCTTCGCCACCGAGCAGCACGCTCACCGGCTGGTAGCTCTGGCGCTCCAGCAGGCCGGCGGCGAGCAGGGTGTCGAGCTGCGATGGCGTGGAGTCGAAGGCATGCACCTGGTGCTGTTCGAGGAAGTCCAGCAACTCGCTGCCGCTGGCGCGGATCAGTTGCGGGATGATCACCAGGCGATGGCCGGAGAACAGCTGGGCAATGCCCTTGATCGACATGTCGAAGAAGAACCCGGCATTCAGGGCCACGGTGGCCGGTGACGGGCAGTGTTGGTGGGTGGTGCGGGTCAGCACGTGCCAGAAGTTGAACACCGAACGGTGCTCGACCATCACGCCCTTGGACTGGCCGGTGGAACCGGAGGTGTAGATCACGTAGGCCAGGTGTTCCGCAGTCAGGCCCGGTACTTGTGGGTTACTGTCGAAAGCTGAATCGTCCGCTGCTTGCAACGACTCCACGATGTCCAGCAACAACACCGGCAGTTCCCCGGACGGCAGGGACAGCGCCGACTGGGTCAACAACGCCTGGGGTTGGCTGTCCTGGAGCATGAAGGCCATGCGCTCGGCCGGGTGGGCCGGGTCGATGGGCACGTAGGCGGCACCGGCCTTGAGCACGCCCAAGAGGCCAACGATCATCTCCAGGCTGCGCTCGGCGCAGATGGCCACGCGCTGATCGGGTTGCACGCCGAGGGCGAGCAACTGCCGGGCCAGGTGGTTGGCGCGACGATTGAGCTGGCGATAGCTCAGCTGGCGCTCTTCGCAGACCAGGGCCACGGCGTCGGGATTGGCGTGCACCTGGGCTTCGAACAACTGGTGGATTGGTTGCGCCGCACCGAAATCGCTGGCGGTGCGGTTGAAGTCTTCGAGCAGCAACTGACGTTCGCTGGCGGGCACCACGTCGAGGCTGCTGGCGAGGCGTCCGGGGGATTGCTCCAGGGCGTCCACCAGGGCGGCCACGGCCTGGCCCAGGTAGGCGGCGATGCGTTGCGGATCGATGCCGGTGATGGACTGGGCCGTCAGGGAGAAGCCGTCAGCCACATTCGCCACGGCGATTTCGATGGGGTAGTTGGTGCGGGTTTCCGAGGCGACGAAGTGCATGCCTTCGTGCTCGCCCATGTCCTCGACGTTTTCCCCGGAGGCGTTCACCAGGTCGCCATGACGGCAGTTGAGGATCACCGTGAACAGCGGCAACGAAGCGTCCACCGCACTGCAACGCTGGGCCAGGGCCAGGGAGGCCTGTTCGTGGGTCAGCAGTTCGCTCAGTTGCTGGTAGGCGTCATGGACAATGTCGCTGACGCTGTGCTGCTGCAAGCGGATGCGCATCGGCAAGGTGTTGATGAACATCCCCAGCGCATGGTCGGCACCGGCGGTGCCTTGGGAGCGACCCGACAGCACCGTGCCGAAAATCCCGTCGTCGCGGCCGCTGGTCGCGGCGACCACCAGGCCCCAGGCCGCATGGAACAGCACCGAGGTTGGCACCCCTTGCTGGCGCGCCGTGCGGTGCACCCGGGCACTGAGCTCATCGCCCAGGTGCTCGACCGCGCGCTTGATCCCGGCGCCGTTGCCACGCACATCCAGCACACCATAAGGCGCGGTGGTGGAATCGACATCCGCCAGCAAGCGCCGGAAGTAGGCTTCGTGGTCGGCCTGGGACACGCTGGCGGCCTGGGCGATGAAGTTACGGTAAGGCTGGGACGACGGCAGGCTGTCGGCCTGGCCGGCCAGGACCGCCTGGATCTCCAGCATGATCAAGCGCAACGTCACGTTGTCGCTGACCAGGTGATGGTCGAGCAGCGCGAGCAGCCATTGTCCACGAGGTTCGTCGTAGATGATGTACGCGGCAATCAACGGCGCCCGCTGCAGGTCGAGGCGCAGATGATGGGTGTCGGTCGTGTCACGCAGGATCTGCAAGGCGTCTTCGCCGGGGAAGCAATCCAGGGTCACCACCGGCAATTGCGCCTGGCGATGGACGACCTGCACCGGTTGCGGCAGGCCCTGCCAGCGCAGGGCGGTGCGCAGGATATCGTGGCGGTCGATCACTACCTGCACCGCAGCGAGGAAGTCATCGAGCAACTGGCGCCGGTTGAACGTTACCACCGTGCGCATCAGGTAGGCGTCACCCTCGGACTGCAACAGGTGGTGGAACAGGATGCCTTCCTGCAACGACGACAGTGGGTAGATGTCCTGCACATTGGCGGCGCCGCCGGGAACATCGGCGACAATCTGCTCGATTTCCTGCTGGCTGAGGGTTACCAGCGGCAGCATTTGCGGCTCGATGGCGGTGCAGTCGGCGGGGATCAGGTTCGCCGGTACGACCCGCTGCGTGTTGTTGCCGCCGGCCAGGACCGCGGCCATGGCCTTGAGGGTTGGCGCCGAGAACACCGTGCGCACGTCCAGTTGCAGGTCGGCCTGGCGCAGACGCTCGATCAGGCTGATGACCAGGAAGGAATGGCCGCCGAGTTCGAAGAAGTGGTCCTGGCGACCCACCCGTTCTACCCCGAGCAACTCCTGCCAGGCATTGGCCAGGGTGATTTCGATAGTCCCCAGCGGTGCCTCATACCGCTGGCTTGCGGCGGCGGAGGCGTCCGGTGTCGGCAAGGCGTTGCGGTCCAGCTTGCCGTTGGTGGTCAACGGCCAGGCCGCCAGGGTCACGAAGGCGCTGGGCACCATGTGCTCGGCCAGCACGCTCGCCAGTTGGCTGCGCAAGGCCGACGACTCCACCACGACCCCTTCATGGGCGATCAGGTACGCCACCAGGCGTTTGTCGCCGGGCTGGTCTTCGCGCACGGTCACCAGGGCTTCACGGACTTCAGCGCAGGCCAGCAGTTGGGCTTCGATTTCGCCCAGCTCGATCCGAAAACCGCGGATCTTGATCTGCGAGTCGTTGCGGCCCACGTAGACCACCCCGCCGTCGGCGCGGTAGCGGGCGATATCGCCGGTGCGGTACAGCCGGGCCTCGGTTTGCGTCGCGAACGGATCGGGAATGAAGCGCTCGGCACTCAGTTTGTCGCGATTGAGGTAATGCCGGGCCACACCGGCGCCACCGATGTAGATCTCGCCATTGACCCCCACCGGTACCGGTTGCCCGTAGTCGTCGAGAATCCGCAGGCACAGGTCGGGCAATGGTGGGCCGATCAGGCTCGGCGCGCCCGCGTCGATTTCATCCTGACTGACGGGGTAGTAGGTGGCGTGCACGGTGATTTCGGTGATGCCGTACATGTTCACCAGGCGCGTGCGGGACAGGGCCGTGCGTGCGGTCCATGGCCGCAGGCTGCGGAAATCCAGGGCCTCGCCGCCGAAAATCACTTCCCGCAGGCCGTGTTCCAGGTCGCTGCGCTCACGGGCCTCGATGAACTGGCGGAAGGCGCTCGGCGTCTGGTTCAGCACGGTCACTTGTTGCTGGCAGACCAGCGCATAGAAATCGTCGGGTGAACGGGCCACTTCGCTCGGCACCACCACCAGCTTGCCGCCGTAGCTCAGCGCGCCCCAGATTTCCCAGACCGAGAAGTCGAACGCAAAGGAGTGGAACAGCGTCCAGACGTCGTTGCGACCGAAGTCGAACAGTTCGGCAGTGGCGTCGAACAGGCGCGCCACGTTGCCGTGCTCCACCAATACCCCTTTGGGCAAACCGGTGGAACCCGAGGTGTAGATGACATAGGCCAGGTGCCGCGATGTCAGGCCGAGCGCTTGGGCGTCCGGATTGCGGTCCAGTTCCGCCAGGTCATCTGCCGTGGGGTCATCGTCGAGATTCACCAGCGGCACGGCATGCTCGGGCAGCGCGGCGAGGCACGTCGGTTGTGCCAGCAGTACGACCGGTGTGCTGTCGTCCAACAAGTAGCCGAGTCGTTCGGCGGGGTAGGCCGGGTCCAGCGGCACATAGGCCGCACCGGCCTTGAGCACCGCCAGTACCGCGCAGACCATTTCCACGCCGCGTTGAGCCAGGATTGCCACCCGGTCGTCAGGGCGCACGCCCTGGGCCAGCAGCGCCTGGGCGATGCGGTTGGCCCGGCGATTGAGGGCCTGGTAACTCAACGCCGTGTCGCCAAAGACCAGGGCAATGGCCTCGGGCTGGGCGGCGGCGAGTTGTTCGAAGCGCTGATGAATCAACGGTTCGGGGGTAAACACGGCCTTGGGCGGTAACACCGCTGGCGAGGCCTGGCGTTGTGCGGGGCTGAGCAACGGCAAGCCGAGCACGGGTTGTTCGACGTCCGTCACCATGGCTTCGAGCAGGGTTTGGAAATGCTGGGCGAAACGCTCCACGGTGGCACGGTCGAACAAGTCGCTGGCGTATTCGATCACGCCGGACAACGTGCCGCCGTCATTGCCCAGGGTCAGCATCAGGTCGAACTGCGAGGTTTCATGGGCCTGGGCCACAGGCACCAGGGTCAGGCCGGGCAGGCTCAATTCGCCACCGCCCGGGGTGTTGTCCAGCGACAGGGCGACCTGGCACAGCGGGTTGTGGCTCAGAGAGCGCGGCGGCTGTACGGCTTCGATGACTTGCTCGAAAGGAATGTCCTGGTGCTCGTGGGCCGCCAGGGTGGTCTGTTTGATCTGCTCCAGCAGTTGCGTCACGCTCGGGTTCTGCGAGAGGTCTACGCGCAGGGCGAGGGTGTTGACGAAGAAACCGATCAGGTTTTCGGTCTCGGTGCGGCTGCGGTTGGCCGTCGGTACGCCGATGACCACGTCCCGTTCGTTGCCCAGGCGCGCCATGAGCACCGACCAGGCACCGAGCAGCGCCATGAACAGGGTCACGTTGTGGGCCTGGCAGAAGTGCTCCAGGCGTTCGCGCAATGCCGGGGCGATGGTCACTGCGACATCGCCGCCTCGATAGCTCTGCATCGCCGGACGTGGGCGGTCGGTGGGCAGGGACAGCAAGGCCGGCGCGCCTTCCAGGTGGTCGCGCCAGAACTCGGCCTGGCGATTGAGCCGTTCACCGTCGAGGGCCTGGTGCTGCCAGGCGGCGTAGTCGGCATATTGGATCGGCAACGCCGGCAGAGGATCGGGTTGCTGCTGGCTGAAGGCCCGGTAGAGGGCGGCGAATTCCTTGACCAGCACACCCACCGACCAGCCGTCGGAGATGATGTGGTGCTGGGTGATCAGCAGGATGTGTTCGTCATCGGCCAGGCTCAGCAGGCGCCCGCGGATCAGCGGTCCACGGCTCAGGTCGAACGGCGCCAGGGCCTCGTTGTTGCCGATGCGCGATGCACTGACGCTGGCTTGTTCGTAGGGCAGTGCGCGCAGGTCCTGTTCGGCCAGGGCGAAGCCACAGTCCGCGGGGGCGATGACCTGCACCGGCTGCTCGCCATGGCGTTCGAAGGTGGTGCGCAGGCTTTCATGCCGGGCCACCAGGCGATCCAGAGCGGCCTTGAGGGCCGCACGGTCGAGATCGCCACGCAGCAGCAAGGCGGCCGGCATGTGATAGGCGCTGCCGGCGCCGGAATCGAGCTGGTCGAGGAACCACAAGCGTTGCTGGGCGAACGACAACGCCAGCGGCCCGTTGCGGTCGACCAGGCCGATGGTCTCGGCCTCGGCGGTGTGCGGGGCGCCCACCACTCGTGCCAGTTCTTCCACGGTGGGGTGGCTGAACAGCTCGCGCAGCATCAGCTCGCAGCCCAACTGTTGCCGTACCCGGGAAACCAGTTGCGCGGCCAGCAGCGAATGCCCACCCAGTTCGAAGAAACTGTCACAACGACCCACGCGCTCCAGGCCCAGCAGCTCCTGGAAAATCTGCGCCAGGGCGGTTTCGGTGGCGCCCTCGGGGGCGGTGTAGCCGCGCTCGGACATGGCGCCCAGGTCCGGCTCGGGCAAGGCCTCCTGGTCGAGTTTGCCGTTGGCCGTGAGCGGGTAGGCATGCAGACTGACGAAGGCCGTCGGGATCATGTAGTCGGGCAGGGTCGCGCCCAATTGCTTACGCAAGGCGGCCACTTCCAGCACCGCGCCCGCACGGGGAATCAGATAGGCGATCAGACGCTTGCCCTGGTTCGCATCATCACGGGCCAGCACCTTGGCTTCCCGCACGCCCTCGCAGGCCAGCAGCTTGGCTTCGATTTCCCCCAGCTCGATGCGGAAACCGCGGATCTTCACCTGAGCGTCCATCCGGCCCAGGTGCACGATCTCGCCGTTGTCCAGCAACTTGCCCAGGTCCCCGGAGCGATACAGCCGCTCGCCGGGACGGAACGGGTCGGCAATGAAACGTTCGGCGCTCAAGGCCGGACGGTTCAGGTAGCCCCGGCCGACCCCCAGGCCGCCGACGCAGATCTCACCGGCCACGCCGACGGGCAGCAGCCGCTGCTGGGCGTCGAGCACGTAGGCCACGGTGGTCGGAATCGGCCGGCCGACATTGGAGATGCCGGCGGCGATGTCGGCCGCGCCAATGGCTTTGTAGGTGACGTGGACGCAGGTTTCGGTGATGCCGTACATGTTCACCAGGGCCACATGCCCGAAGGCACGGTGGAAGGCATCGAGCTTGCCCAGCTCCAGGCTTTCCCCACCGAAAATCACGTAGCGCAAATGCGCCAGGCGCACATCCGGCGTCGTCAGCGCGGCGGCACTGAGCTGATGGAACGCCGAGGGGGTCTGGTTCAACACCGTCACCTGTTCGCGTTCGAGGAAACCCAGCAGCTCTACCGGATCACGCCGCAGGGCCTCGGGCACCAGGGTCAGGCGTGCGCCATGGAGCAACGCGCCAAAGATTTCCCAGACCGAGAAGTCGAAAGCGTTGGAGTGGAACAGCGACCAGACATCCTCGGCATTGAACTGGAAGTCCGGGCGATTGTTGTGCAGCAAGCGCACGACGTTGCGGTGTTCGAGCAGCGCGCCCTTGGGTTCACCTGTGGAGCCCGAGGTATAGATCACGTAGCAGAGGTGGTCCGGGGTGTTGACGTGGGTCGGGTTGGCGACGCTGGCGTCAATGTTGCCGAGGGTCGGATCGAGGACCTCGATACCCAGTGCCCGCAGCGTCGGCGCCATGCCCTGGCGCGCAATGGCCTTGCCGGCACCACTGTCGCGCAGCACGTAGGCAATGCGTTCCTGGGGCGAGGCCGGGTCGATGGGCACATAGGCGCCGCCGGCCTTGAGCACCGCCAGGGTGGCGACGATCATTTGCACCGAGCGCTCCAGCGTGATGGCCACCAGTTCCTGGGGCCGCACACCTGCGGCGCGCAAACGGTGGGCGAGGCGGTTGGCCTGTTCGTTGAGCTGGCGATAGCTCAGCTGTTCCTCGCCGAGGTTGACGGCAATACGGTCCGGTGTCCGGCGGGCCTGCTCCTCGAAAATCTGCTGCAGGGTCAGGGTGTCGGGCCAGGCCGCTTCGCTGTCGTTGAAGTCGATGATCTGCCGCTGCCGCTCGGCGCTGTCCAGCAGGGGAACATCGTCGACGCGCTGCCGGGCATCCTCGACAAAGGCTTCCAGCAGGCGCGCGTAGTGACGCATCAACTGCTCGATGAACCCGGCGTCGAAGAACTCCGCGTTGTACACCACATGCCCGGCCCAGCGCTGTTCGCCAGCGCTGATCAGCAGGTGCAGATCGTTCTTGCCGTAGCCCAGGTTGCTTTCCAGGGTACTGACCGCCAGCCCCGCGACCAGCGTGCTGGCGTCGGTGTCGCGCTGGAAGTTGAACAGTACGTCGAACAGCGCGGTGCGGCTCATGTCCTTGGCCGGATTCAGCGCCAGCACCAGTTGGTCGAACTGCATGTGACGATGGCGCAGGGCCTGGGTCAGGTTGTGGCTGGTTTGTTCCCAGAGCTGCTGCAAGGTGGTGTCGCTGTCGCAGAACCCACGCATGACCAGCAGGTTGTCCAGCGGCCCGACAACGTCGTTCAGGCCGGGCTCGCGGCAGGCGGCCGTGGTACCGATCACCAGTTCATTGTGGCCGGCATAGCGGCGCAGCAATGCAGTGAAGGCGCTGAGGGCGAGGCTGTCGGTACTCACGCCGACTTCCCTGGCCAGAGCGTCAAGGCGGCGGACCAGCGGTGCTTCGAGGGTGAAGGCGTGGGTCGCTTCGGCGAACACATGCACGGCCATGCGCGGGCGATTGAGCGGCAGCTCCAGGGCTTGCAGCTTGCCGCGCAACTGGTAGCTCCAATAAGCCCGCAGGTTTTCCAGCACCGCAGCCGGGAGCTGGCGTTGCCAGGCGGCAAAGTCGCCATAGCCCAGCGGCAGGGCCGGCAGCTCGGCGTTGCGCTCGGCGCAAGCGGCAGCATAGAGGGCCAGCAGGTCGCGCTTGAGCAATTGCATGGAGGTGCGGTCGGCCAGCAAATGATGCACGGCAATCGCCAGCACGGCGGTGCGTTCGTCCGCTTGCACCAGGCTGGCGCGCACCAGGCTGCCACCGTTCATGGCCAGCGGCCGACGGGTTTCGGCCAGGGCCTGGGCGGCGAGGGTGTCCGGGTTGCCCTGGATCCGTTCAAGGGCCAGGGTGGCCGGTCCGTCGAAGCATTGCCAGGCATTCGCGCCGTCGCTCTGGATCCGGCAACGCAGGATGTCGTGACGGGCCAGCAGGCCGTCAAGGGCGGTTTGCAGGGCTGGTTGATTGATCTCGCCGGTCAGTTCCAGCAGCAACGGGATGTTGTGATAGACCGGGTTGGCGTCGTACAGGTAACCGGTCTCGAAGGTGTCGACAAACCAGAGCCGTTCCTGGTGATAGGACAGTGGCATGCGCTCCGGCACCGGCGTCAGCGCGGTGATGGCCGGCAGGACCAGGGTCGGGTCCAGTTCCAATGCACCGATACGGGTGTCCGGTGCTTCGGTGAAACACTGCAGCAGGCGTTCGAAGCGCGCCGCGAGGCGCTCGACGGTAGCGGCATCGAACAGTGCCGTGGAATACGACAGGCTGCAAGACAGGTTCGGGCCACCTTCGTCGATGTGCAAGGACAGGTCGTGCTGGGTGTTGTCCTTGCGCGACGGCAGGAACTCCAGGTCCAGTCCCGGCAGGTGCAACTGGCCGCCGGCCCCCCCGGCGTTGGTGTAGAGCATGGTCTGGAACACCGGACTGTAACTGGCGCTGCGCGGCGGCTTGAGGGCTTCGACCACCAGCTCGAACGGGGTGTCCTGGCGGCTGGAAGACTCCAGCATGAGGTCCTTGACCTGTTGCAGCACCTGCTCGAGGGTCGGGTTGGCTTCCAGGCGGATGCGCAGGGCCAGGGTGTTGACGAAGAAACCGATCAGCGACTGCACATCCTGGCGGTCGCGGTTGGCGGCAACGGTGCCGATCACCAAGTCCTGCTGGCCGCTGATCCGTGCCAGCAGCACCGCCCAGGCCGCCATCAGGGTCATGAACGGGGTTGCGGCGCGGGACTGGGCGAACCGGGCGATGGCAGCGGACAGCGGGGCGGGCAGGTCGAAGCCCAGGGTTTCACCCCGGTAGCTTTGTACCGCCGGGCGCGGCCGGTCGGTAGGCAGCGTGAGCACCGCCGGGGCGCCGGCCAGGTGAGCGCGCCAGAATTCCACTTGCTGGTCGAGGCGCTCGCCCTGCAGATGACGGCGCTGCCAGGCGGCGTAGTCGGCGTACTGCAGGGGCAGTGGCGGCAGCGGATCGGCTTGTCCGGTACTGAATGCCTGGTACAGCGCGGCGAACTCCTTGACCAGCAGGCCAATGGACCAACCGTCGGAGATGATGTGGTGCTGGGTGATCAACAGCCGATGCTCATCGTCGGCCAGGCACAGCAACGTGCCGCGAATCAGCGGACCGTGCAGCAGGTCGAACGCTCGGGCCGCTTCCTCTTCCGCCAGTCGGGTGGCTTGCCGCCCGGCCTCGTCCCGAGGCAGGTGGCGCAGGTCCTGTTCCTGCAGGTTGAAGCCACAATCGGCCGGGGCGATCACTTGCAGCGGATGTTCGCCGTCGCGGCGGAAGGTGGTGCGCAGGCTTTCATGTCGCGCCACCAGACCATCGAGGGCGTTCTTCAGCGCGGTACGGTCGAGGGCGCCGCGCAGCACCAGCGAAGCGGGGATGTGATAGGCGGCGCTGGCCGTCGGGTCCAACTGATCGAGGAACCACAGTCGTTGCTGGGCGAACGACAGTGCCAGCGGACCTTCGCGATCCGCGCCGGTGATGTCGTCGGGAGCTGTTTCGATGACCCGTGTGGCGCCGCGCTGCTTGAGCAGGCGCAGCAGTGCGGCACGTTTCAACTGGTCGAGACTATCGTTATGTTCGTTCAATTGTTAAGCATCCTTGGAGACGATAGCGAGCAGTTCGCTTTCAGACAGCGAAGCCATTTCTTGTTGCAGGTCCATCAATTCATCCGACTCGTACTGGGCCAGTTGCAGGGTGTTGATCAGGTCGGCCAGTGCCAGCAGCGACGGGTGTTCGAACAGGCTCCTGAGGGGCACTTCGACGGCGAAGGTTTCTCGTGCCCGCAGGGTGACTTGCACCGCCAGCAGCGAATGGCCGCCAAGCTCGAAGAAATCGTCGTGCCGACCGATCCGCTCCAGGCCCAGCAGCTCGGCCCAGATCTGCGCCAGCAGTTCTTCGGTTTCGCCGTTGGGGGCTTCGTACTCGCGGTAGGCGAAGTCCTCGCTGCGAGGCGCGGGCAGGGCGCGGCGGTCGAGCTTGCCGTTGGGGCTCAACGGCAGTTGTTCGACCACCACGAACGCCGCCGGGACCATGTAGTCCGGCAACTGCGAGGTCAGGTACGGGCGCAAGGTGCTGCTGGCATTGCGGCCGGCCAGGTGCGGCTCGACGCTCAGGTAGGCCACCAGGCGCAGGGCCCCGGGGCTGTCTTCGCGAGCGATGACGGCCGCCTCGCGCACCCCCGGCAGGGTCAGCATCAGGGCTTCGATTTCGCCGGGCTCGATGCGGAAACCGCGGATCTTGACCTGCTGGTCGTTGCGTCCGAGGAAGTCGAGTACGCCATCGGCGCGCATGCGCACCAGGTCGCCGGTGCGGTACATCCGCGCCTCCTCGTCCGGGCTGAACGGGTCGGCGAGGAAGTGTTCGGCGTTCAGTTGCGCACGGTCCAGGTAGCCCCGGGCGACGCCCGCGCCCCCCACGTACAGTTCACCCGGCACGCCGAGTGGTGCCGGCCGGCCCTGTTCGTCGAGCACGTACAGGCGGCTGTTCGGGATAGCACGACCGATTGGCACCGTGCCCTGGTCCTGGGCGCTGCAGCGATGCACCGTGGCCCAGACGGTGGCTTCGGTGGGGCCGTACTCGTTGTACAAGGCGATGGCCGGTTCCAGGCCCGCACATTCCTGTACCAATTGCGCCGGGCAGGCTTCGCCGGCGACGATCATCTCCCGCAGGCAGCCGTGTCCGTTTTCGCTGGCAAGACTCGCCAACACCAGACGGCCCAGGGACGGCACGCACAGCAGTGAAGTGATGGCCTGTTCGCCGATGAAGCGGGCAATGGCTTGCGGATCGCGAGCGGCTTCGGCCGCCGGAACGCACAAGGTGCCGCCGCTGATCAACGTGCCGAAGATCCCTGCCACGGAGCTGTCGAAGGCAATCGACGAGAGCAACAGGAAGCGCTTGTCGATCGATGGCCCATACACCGTGCGCCGGGCCAGCGTCGAGGCAACCAGGTTGCGATGTTCGATCATCACCCCCTTGGGTTTACCGGTGGAGCCGGAGGTGTAGATCACATAGGCCAGGTGCGCCGGGGTCAGGCCGGTGGCATCCCAGCGCGGATCGCGGGTACTCGTCTGCGCCGTCAGGGCCTGTTCGATGGCCAGGTAGCGGGTGCCTTCCTGCAGTGTGCCGACGGCTGCGCGACCGACCGGATCGGCCAGCAGCAGGCGCGGCCGCGCATCCTCGACAATCGACGCCAGGCGCTCGGCCGGGTAGGCCGGGTCCAGCGGCACGTAGGCGCCGCCGGCCTTGAGGATGCCCAGCAGGCCGCTGATCATCGCCGCGCTGCGTTCGACGCAGATCGCCACCAGATCCCCCGGTTGAACCCCGGTGGCGATCAAGTGATGGGCCAGGCGATTGGCTTGGGCATTGAGCTCGGCGTAAGTGAAGGCTTGCCGAGCGTCGACCAGGGCACAGGCGTCCGGCGTGCGGAGCACCTGCTCTTCGAACAGGTGCTGGATGCACAGGTGTGTCGGGTAGTCCTCGCGGGTCTGGTTGAAGGTCTCCAGCAGCAGGCTGCGTTCCTGGGGCGGCAGCACGTCCAGTTGCGTGAGTGGAATCCGTGGCGTGTACATCAAGGCCTGGGTCAGTTGTTCCAGGGCCCGCTGCATCAGCGCACAGATGCGTTGCGGGTCCACCGTCCGGACGCTCTGTACCGTCAGCCCCAGGGCATCGCCATAGTCGTTGACCGAGAGGGTCAGCGGATAGTTGGTGCGCTCGGCGCTGTTGAGGATGCGCATGCCCGGCCATTGCAGTTGGCTGTCGTCGCGCTGGTGTCGATAGTTGAGCAGGGTGGTGAACAGCGGCAAGGCGCTGGGCACGTCGCTGCAACGTTGGGCCAGGGCCAGGGAGGCCTGTTCGTGGGCCAGCAGTTCGATCAGGTCGCGATGGGTCGCCAGGACCTTGTCGTTGGCGCCAGCGCCGGCCAGTTGCACCCGCACCGGCAAGGTGTTGATGAACACCCCCAGGGCCCGTTCGGCCCCCGCCGAGCCTTGCAGACGACCGGCGACCACGGTGCCGAACACCACGTCGTCGCGCCCGGTGCAGCGGGCCAGCACTTGCGCCCAGGCCACATGGAACAGCGCCGCCGGGGTGATGCCCCGTTCCCTGGCCTGGGCCCGCAGGCGCAGGTTGAGTTCAAGGCTCAGTTGTACGCTGGCCTCTTCGATGTGATTGCCATCCCCTTGTACTTCGAGCAGGTCGAAGGGCGCGGTGGGCGCATCGACATCCGCCAGCCGGCGGCTGAAGTAGGCCTCGTGGACCTGGGCCGGCGTGGCCTGGGTCTGGGCGATGAAGTCGCGATAAGGCTGCGGTGTGCCCAGGCTGTCGCCTTGTCCGTGGAGGATGGCGTGGATTTCTTCCAGGACGATTTCCAGGGTGACGTGGTCGCTCGCCATGTGGTGATTGAGCAGCGCCAGCATCCAGCGCTCGGAATGCGGATCCCGGGCGATGCAGGCACGCATCAGTGGGGCCTGGCGCAGATCCAGGCGCAGTTGCCGTGGGTCACTCAGGGCTTCGAGCTGGCTGAGCGGGTCCTGGTGACTGTCCAGAGTGACGCTGTGCACCGGCAGGCGGGCCTGGCGTTGCACCACTTGCACCGCCTGGGGCAAGCCGTCCCACTGCACGCAGGTGCGCAGGATGTCATGGCGATCGATCACCTGCTGCAAGGCGCCGATAAAGGCATCGAGGCGCTGGCGGTCGTCGAACTCGAGCAGCGAGCGGACCAGATAGGCGTCGCCTTCGTGTCCGAGCAAGTGATGGAACAGGATGCCTTGCTGCAACGGGGCCAGAGGATAGATGTCCTGGATGTTTGCGGCGCCGCCAGGTATCGCAGCGACGATGCGTTCGAGCTGGTCCACCGTCAGATCCACCAGGGGCAACATGTCCGGCGTCAGGCTGGTGCAATCGGCCGGAATCCGGTTGGCCGGGGCCTGGAAGGCCGTACTGGTGGTGTCGGTCAGGGCCGAGGCAAGGTCCCGCAGGGTCGGTGCGCCGAAGACGCTGCGCACGTCGGCGTTCAGGCCATGTTCGCGCAGGCGTTCGATCAGGCTGACCGCCATCAGCGAATGGCCGCCCAGTTCGAAGAACCCGTCGTGGCGGCCGATCTGCTCAAGGCCCAGCAGCTGTTGCCAGATATCGGCGATGGTCCGCTCCACCGTGCCTTGCGGTGCCTCGTAGGCCTGGCTGGCGTAGGCGTCCTGATCCGGTTCGGGCAGGGCGCGACGGTCCAGCTTGCCGTTGGGGGTGAGTGGCAGGGCGTCGAGCACCACGAAGGCGCTGGGCACCATGTGCTCGGGCAGGCGGCCCAGGAGTTCGGCACGCAATTGCGTGGCGGCCGCCGGTTCGCCGCACAGGTAGGCCACCAGGCGTTTGCCGCTCTGGTGGTCACGGGCGATGACGGCCGCTTCGCGGACCCCGGCAAGGGCGGCGAGGGCAGCTTCGATTTCGCCCAACTCGACCCGCAGACCACGGATTTTCACCTGATCGTCGTTACGTCCCAGGTATTGCAGGGTGCCGTCGGGCAACCAGCGGCCAATGTCGCCGGTCTTGTACAGGCGGGCACCGGCGCGCTCGCTGAACGGGTCGTCAATGAAGCGTTCGGCGCTGAGTTGCGGCAGGTTGAGGTAACCCCGCGCCACACCGACACCGCCGATGTGGATCTCGCCGGGCACGCCCAGGGGCAGCAACTGGCCGTGGTTGTCGAGCACATGCAATTGCATGTTGCGGATCGGTCGGCCGATGGGGATCGGGCGGGTCCGGTAGGTGGCGAGGTCGGTGTCGGCGGTGTACCAGGCGACTACGTCGCTGCATTCGGTCGGCCCGTAGCTGTTGATGATCGCCGGCCGTGGCAGCGGCAGTTTTTCCAGCATGGCGACCTGGATCGGCTCGCCGCCCAGCACCACCCGTTTCAGACAGGCCAGTGCCGCGTGCTGGTCGGCATCCACCAGGGCGTGGAAGGCGCTGGGGGACATGTTGAGGTGGGTAATCCCGGCCTCGGCGACCTGGGCGACGATGGCGCCCGGGTTGAACGGTTCTTCGGCCAGGTGCAACGAGGCGCCGACCATCAGCGGGGCGAGGATGTTCTTCTGGGTCAGGTCGAAGTTATAGGACGAGGCCAGCAGCACCGCATCGCCGGCATGGAAGGCCAGGTCGTCGAGGTACCAGTCCAGCAGGTTGCGCAGGCCGCGATGTTCGACCATAACGCCCTTGGGCAAACCGGTGGAGCCGGAGGTGTAGATCACGTAGGCCAGGTGGCCCACATTCAGTTCGCTCACTTGCGGATCATGGGCCGGTTGCTCCAGCAGCGCCGGGCTGCCCAGTTCGAGGGTGGCCAGGCCCTGGGGCACCGGTAGTTCGTCCAGGCCTTGCTGGCGCACCAGGGCCCGCGGTGCGCTGTCGGCGAGCATGTGGCTCAGGCGTTGCGCCGGGTATTGCGGGTCCAGCGGCACATAGGCCGCCCCGGCCTTGAGGATACCCAGCAGGCCGATGACCATCTCCGGGCTGCGACGTGCACAGAGGCCGACGGTGTCGTCGGGCCGCACGCCCAGGGCGATCAAACCGTGGGCCACGCGATTGGCCTGGGCATTGAGTTCGGCGTAGCTCAGGGTTTGCCCGGCACCGACCAGCGCCACTGCATCCGGCGTCCGACTTGCCTGTGCGGCGAACACGGCGTGGGGGAAGCGACTCGGGCTTTCATCCAGGCTGACGGGGGCAGGGTTGAACGTCTCCAGCAGTTGCCGGCGTTGCGCGTCATCCAGCAACGGCAGCGTTGCCACCGGCTGCGTGGCGTCCTCCAGCATCCCGTCGAGCAGGTGCAGCAGGTGCTGGCCCCAACGGGCGATGGTGCTTTCGTCGAACAGGTCGGTGGCGTATTCGAACTGGCCGCTGATGGTTTCGCCGTCGTCGTTGAGGGACAGGCTCACATCGAACTGGGTGGTGCCGGTCGGTTGCGGCAACGGGCTCAGGTTCAAGCCCGGCAGTGCCAGGGCCTGGTCCTGTGGCGTGTTGCCGAGCACCAGCATGGCCTGGAACAGCGGGCTATGACCGAGGCTGCGCTCCGGTTGCAAGGCTTCGACCACTTGTTCGAACGGCAGGTCCTGATGGCCGTAGGCGTCGAGGGTGGTGGCTTTGATGCGTTCGAGCAACTGCTCGACCGGGCTATCGGCCTGCACGTCGATGCGCAGGGCCAGGGTGTTGACGAAGAAGCCGATCAGCGCTTCGGTTTCACGCCGTGGACGGTTGGCGACGGGCGTGCCGACCACCACCTCCGACTGATTGCTCAGGCGCGACAGCAGGATCGACCAGGCTCCCAGCAGGGTCATGAACGGGGTCAGGCCGCGCTCCTGGCTGAAGCGCCGCAGGCGCGCGCTCAATGGTGCGGGCAGTTGCAGCGCCAGTGCGGCGCCCTGGTAGCTCTGCACCTGGGGCCGTGGATGGTCGGCCGGCAGTTCCAGCAGTGCCGGGGCGCCGGTGAGGTGCTCCTTCCAGAATTGTGTCTGGGCTTGCAGGCGTTCGCCTTGCAGATGCTGCTGTTGCCAGGCGGCGTAATCGGCGTATTGCAGGGACAGGGGCGGCAGCGGATCTTCGCGGTCCTGGCTGAACGCGGCGTACAGCGCATTGAACTCACCGATCAACACCGCCACCGACCAGCCGTCGGAGACGATGTGATGCTGGGTCACCAGCAGGATGTGCTCGTCCTCCGCCAGGCGCAGTAGACGTCCGCGAATCAGCGGGCCGCTGCTCAGGTCGAATGCGGCGCGGGCTTCTTCCTGGGACAGTCGCTCGACGGCCGGTTGCCGTGCCTCAGGGGCCAGGGTTTGCAGGTCGTGCTCGACCAGGGCGAAGCCGATGTCCGCCGGGGCGAAACGCTGGCGCACTTCGCCGTCCTGGCGCTCGAAGGTGGTGCGCAGGCTTTCGTGGCGGGCGACGATGCGGTCCAGGGCCCGCTGCAAGACCTGGCGGTCCAGGCTGCCACGCAGGTGCAGGGCGGCAGGCATGTGGTAGGCGACGCTGGCGGCATGGTCCAGTTGATCGAGGAACCACAAGCGCTGCTGGGCCAGGGACAGCGGCAGCGGTTGCTCGCGAGAGACCACGGCAATCGCCTGGAGCCGGGACTGGCCGGCCTGTTCGACGTGTTGGGCCAGTTCGCTCAGGGAGGTTTGGGCGAACAGGGTGCGCAGGTCGATCTCGGCGCCGAGGTCCTGGTGCAGGCGGGCTTGCAACTGCACGGTGAGCAGGGAGTGGCCGCCCAGTTCGAGGAAGCCGTCGTGACGGCCGACCTGATCCAGGTGCAGCAGGTTTTTCCAGATCTCGGCAATGGCGACTTCGGTGTCACCTTGCGGCGCTTCGTAGGCCTTGCTGGCGAGGGCTTCCAGGCCGGGCTCGGGCAGGGCGCGGCGATCGAGCTTGCCGTTGGCGGTGAGGGGTAGGGCGTCCAGGTGCACGAAGGCGCTGGGCACCATGTATTCGGGCAAGTGCTTGAGCAAGGTGCTGCGCAGGTGCTCGGCACTGGTCGGTTCGCCACACAGGTAGGCCACCAGGCGATTGTCGTCTCGGGCAATGACCACGGCTTCGGTGACCCCGGCACAACTGAGCAGCACGTTCTCGATCTCACCCAACTCGATACGGAAGCCGCGGATCTTCACCTGGAAGTCGTTGCGGCCCAGGTATTCGAGCGTGCCATCGGCCATCCAACGACCGAGGTCGCCGGTCTTGTACAGGCGGGCGCTCGGCTCACTGCTGAACGGATCGGCGATGAAACGCTCGGCGCTCAGCTCCGGCCGGTTCAGGTAACCCCGGGCCACACCGACACCGCCGATATGGATTTCCCCGGCCACCCCCAACGGTGCCGGCTCACCCCGCGCATCCAGCACGTGGACCTGGACGTTGGCGAACGGTCGGCCGATGCTCGGGCGCTCACCCAGGTCGCGGATCAGGTCGATGGTGGCGTCCACCGTGCACTCGGTGGGGCCGTACATGTTGTAGAAACGAATGCTCTGGCAGTTACGCAATTTCTCCCAGGTGGCGGCGTTGATCGCTTCGCCACCGAGCAGCACGCTCACCGGCTGGTAGCTCTGGCGCTCCAGCAGGCCGGCGGCGAGCAGGGTGTCGAGCTGCGATGGCGTGGAGTCGAAGGCATGCACCTGATGCTGTTCGAGGAAGTCCAGCAACTCGCTGCCGCTGGCGCGGATCAGTTGCGGGATGATCACCAGGCGATGGCCGGAGAACAACTGCGAGATGCCCTTGATCGACATGTCGAAGAAGAACCCGGCGTTCAGGGCCACGGTGGCTGGGGTCGGGCAGTGCTGATGGGTGGTGCGGGTCAGCACGTGCCAGAAGTTGAACACCGAACGGTGCTCGACCATTACGCCCTTGGACTGGCCGGTGGAACCGGAGGTGTAGATCACGTAGGCCAGGTGTTCCGCAGTCAGGCCCGGTACTTGTGGGTTGCTGTCGAAAGCTGAATCGTCCGCTGCTTGCAACGACTCCACGATGTCCAGCAACAACACCGGCAGTTCCCCGGACGGCAGGGACAGCGCCGACTGGGTCAACAACGCCTGGGGTTGGCTGTCCTGGAGCATGAAGGCCATGCGCTCGGCCGGGTGCGCCGGGTCGATGGGCACGTAGGCGGCACCGGCCTTGAGCACGCCCAAGAGGCCAACGATCATCTCCAGGCTGCGCTCGGCGCAGATGGCCACGCGCTGATCGGGTTGCACGCCGAGGGCGAGCAACTGCCGGGCCAGGTGGTTGGCGCGACGATTGAGCTGGCGATAGCTCAGCTGGCGCTCTTCGCAGACCAGGGCCACGGCGTCGGGGTTGGCGTGCACCTGGGCTTCGAACAACTGGTGGATTGGTTGCGCCGCGCCGAAATCGCTGGCGGTGCGGTTGAAGTCATTGAGCAGCAACTGACGTTCGCTGGCGGGCACCACGTCGAGGCTGCTGGCGAGGCGTCCGGGGGATTGCTCCAGAGCGTCCACCAGGGCGGCCACGGCCTGGCCCAGGTAGGCGGCGATGTGTTGCGGATCGATGCCGGTGATGGACTGGGCGGTCACGGAGAAGTCATCGCCTTCATCTGCCACGGCCACTTCGATCGGATAATTGGTGCGGGCTTCGTTGCTCAGGAAGCGCACACCGTCCCAGGCCAGGACCTGATCGGCATTGGCCAGCGAACCGCCGTCGGTCTGATGGCGGTAGTTGAGCAGTGTGGTGAACAGCGGCAGGCCGGGGCCGACGCCACTGCAACGTTGAGCCAGGGCCAGGGAGGCCTGTTCATGGTTCAGCAGTTCGCTGAGGTCGCGGTAGGTTTCGTCCACCAGCGCGGCCACCCCGAACCCGGCCAGTCGGACCCGCACCGGCAAGGTATTGATGAACACCCCCAGCGCCCGGTCGGCGCCCACCGAGCCTTGCAGGCGGCCGGCGACCACGGTGCCGAACACCACATCGTCACGATCGGTGCAGCGTCCGAGCACCTGGGCCCAGGCGATGTGGAACAGCACGGCTGGCGTGACGCTGGCCGCACGGGATTGGGCGCGTATCCGCTGGCTCAGGGCCGGATCGAGGCGCACGCTGGTTTCTGCGACTTGGCTGCCGTCACCCTGGACATCCAGCACACCGAACGGTGCGGTGGGTTCGTCGACAGCGCCCAGGCGTTGGCTGAAATAGGCTTCATGGGTCTGAGGCGATGTTGCGAGGACCTGTGCGACGAATTCCCGATAAGGCATCGGCGGCGGCAGGCTGTCGCCCTGGCCTTGCAACAGGGTTTGGACTTCTTCGAGGACGATGCCCAGGGACACATGATCGCTGATCATGTGGTGGTCGAGCAGGGCCAGCAAGCAGCGTTCGGAGTGCGGAACCCGGGCGACGCAGGCGCGCATCAGCGGTGCTTGCTGCAAGTCCAGGCGCAGATGCCGGGGGTCGCTCAAACGCTCCAGTTGAGCGCGCGGGTCTTCATCGGCGGCCAGGGCGATGTGCTGCAGCGGCAGCGTGGCCTGGCGTTGCACCACCTGTACCGGCTGCGGCTGGCCGACCCAATGCACGGCGCTGCGCAGGATGTCGTGGCGGTCGATCACCTGCTGCAAGGCACCGATAAAGGCTTCGAGACGCGCGTGGCTGTCGAATTCGATCAGCGAGCGGACCAGGTACGCATCGCCTTCGTGTCCCAGCAGATGATGGAACAGGATGCCTTGCTGCAACGGGGCCAGCGGGTAGATGTCCTGGATATTGGCGGCCCCGCCCGGTACGGCGGCGACGATGCGTTGAAGCTGGGCCTCGGTCAGTTCCACCAGGGGCAACATGTCGGGGGTCAGGGCAGTGCAGCCGTCCGGAATCCGATTGGCTGGGGCGAGGAACGGCGTTTCATTGCTGCGGCTCAAGGCCTGGGCCATTTCCCGCACGCTGGGAGCGGTGAACACGGTGCGCACGCTGGCGCTCAGGCCATGCTGGCGCAAGCGGTCGATCAGGCTCACGGCCAGCAGCGAATGCCCGCCGAGTTCGAAGAAGCGGTCATGACGACCTACCTTGTCGATGTCCAGCAGGTCTTGCCAGATGTTCGCAACGATCTGTTCGATCTCGCCTCGTGGTGCCTCGTAGGCTCGGCTGGCGAATGCCTCAATGCCCGGCGCGGGCAGGGCGCGGCGGTCGAGTTTGCCGTTGGGGGTCAGCGGCAACGCTTCAAGCTGGACGAAGGCGCTCGGCACCATGTACTCCGGCAGCGCCGCCAGCAGCGCGGCACGCAGTTGCTCCACCGGTACCGGCTCACCGCACAGGTAGGCGATCAGGCGCTTGCTGTCGGATTGACCCGGTTTGCTTTCCTGGGCGACCACCACCGCTTCGCGGACACCGGCGCACCCGGCAAGCACGGCTTCGATCTCCCCCAGTTCCACGCGGAAACCGCGGATCTTCACCTGGTCGTCGTTGCGTCCCAGGTACTGCAGGGTGCCGTCGGCGCACCAGCGGCCAAGGTCACCGGTCTTGTACAGGCGTGCGTCCGGATCGGTGCTGAACGGGTCGGCGATGAAACGCTCGGCGGTCAGCTCGTGGCGATTGAGGTAGCCGCGAGCGACACCGACGCCGCCGATATGAATTTCCCCCGCGACGCCCATGGGGACCAGCTCGCCTAGCGCATCCAGTACGTGCAGTTGGGTGTTGCGCAGCGGCTTGCCGATGGAGCGGAAATCGTCGTGGTCGCTTTCCATCCGACGGATCGAGGCGTTGACCGTGGCTTCGGTCGGGCCGTAGGCATTGAACAGCGCCGGGCGATGGCCGGCGCGGGCGAACCACTGGCTCACGGCCTGCTTGCCCACCGCTTCGCCACCGATCATGAACTGACGCAGGCAAACGGGCAGGGCGACATGGGCATCCCGGGCGACCTGTTGCCAGAACACGGTCGGCAGGTTGGCAACGCTGATTGCATGCTGCTCGCAGAGCGCGGCGAAGGCAGCGGTGCCGGCGATCCAGGCGTCGCTGCGCAGTACCAGGGTGGCGCCGGACAGCAAGGCGCCAAAGATCTCTTCCACCGACATGTCGAAGGTCATGGTGGCGAATTGCAGGATGCGATCCTGGGGGTTGAGGCCGTAGCGTTCCTGCAAGGCACCGATCTGGTTACATACCGAGCGGTGTTCGAGCATCACGCCTTTCGGCTTGCCGGTGGAGCCGGAGGTGTACATGACGTAGGCCAAGTGCCGAGAGGTCAGGCCCTCGACCCTTGGGTTGCTGTCGTCCCCGTCAGCCGGATCGTCGAGCAACAGCTGCGGCATGTGCAGCGCCGGCAGTTGTTCGGCCATGGTTTCGATCAGGTAACCCTGGGTGAGCAGGACCCGCGGCGTGCTGTCGTCGAGCATGTGCTGCAAGCGGTCCTGCGGATAGTTCGGGTCCAGCGGCACGTAGGCGCCGCCGGCCTTGAGAATGGCCAGGATGCCGATGATCATTTCCGGGCTGCGTTCCACCAGCAGGGCGACCCGTTCATCCGGGCGCAGGCCTGCGGCGATCAGGCGATGGGCGATGCGATTGGCCCGGGTGTTGAGTTCGGCATAGCTGAGACTGACCTCTTCGGCCTGCACGGCGATGGCCTGGGGGCGTGCCTGTACATGCTGCTCGAACCATTCCTGTAGCAGTCGGCCTTCGGCAAACGGCGCGTGGGTCTGGTTGAAACCGCCGAGCAATTGCCGGCGTTGCTGGTTATCCAGCAGGGGCAGGGTTGCCACCGGCTGCGTGGCGTCGTCGAGCATCCCATCGAGCAAGTGCAGCAGGTGCTGGCCCCAACGGGCGATGGTGCTTTCGTCGAACAGGTCGGTGGCGTATTCGAACTGGCCGCTGATGGTTTCGCCGTCGTCGTTGAGGGACAGGCTCACATCGAACTGGGTAGTGCCGGTCGGCTGGGCCAGTGGGCTCAGGCTCAACCCCGGCAATTCCAAAGCCTGGTCCTGTGGCGTGTTGCCGAGCACCAGCATGGCCTGGAACAGCGGGCTATGACCGAGGCTGCGCTCCGGTTGCAAGGCTTCGACCACTTGTTCGAACGGCAGGTCCTGATGGCCGTAGGCATCGAGGGTGGTGGCTTTGATGCGTTCGAGCAGTTGTTCCACAGGGCTGTCGGCCTGCACGTCGATGCGCAGGGCCAGGGTGTTGACGAAGAAGCCGATCAGCGCTTCGGTTTCACGCCGTGGACGGTTGGCGACGGGCGTGCCGACCACGACTTCCGCCTGATTGCTCAGGCGCGACAGCAGGATCGACCAGGCTCCCAGCAGGGTCATGAACGGGGTCAGGCCGCGCTGCTGGCTGAAGCGCCGCAGGCGCGCGCTCAATGGTGCGGGCAGTTGCAGCGCCAGTGCGGCGCCCTGATAGCTCTGCACCTGGGGCCGTGGATGGTCGGCCGGCAGTTCCAGCAGTGCCGGGGCGCCGGTGAGGTGCTCCTTCCAGAATTGTGTCTGGGCTTGCAGGCGTTCGCCTTGCAGATGCTGCTGTTGCCAGGCGGCGTAATCGGCGTATTGCAGGGACAGGGGCGGCAGCGGATCTTCGCGGTCCTGGCTGAACGCGGCGTACAGCGCATTGAACTCACCGATCAACACCGCCACCGACCAGCCGTCGGAGACGATGTGATGCTGGGTCACCAGCAGGATGTGCTCGTCCTCGGCCAGGCGCAGTAGACGTCCGCGAATCAGCGGGCCGCTGCTCAGGTCGAATGCGGCGCGGGCTTCTTCCTGGGACAGTCGCTCGACGGCCGGTTGCCGTGCCTCAGGGGCCAGGGTTTGCAGGTCGTGCTCGACCAGGGCGAAGCCGATGTCCGCCGGGGCGAAACGCTGGCGCACTTCGCCGTCCTGGCGCTCGAAGGTGGTGCGCAGGCTTTCGTGGCGGGCGACGATGCGGTCCAGGGCCCGCTGCAAGACCTGGCGGTCCAGGCTGCCACGCAGGTGCAGGGCGGCAGGCATGTGGTAGGCGACGCTGGCGGCATGGTCCAGTTGATCGAGGAACCACAAGCGCTGCTGGGCCAGGGACAGCGGCAGCGGTTGCTCGCGAGAGACCACGGCAATCGCCTGGAGCCGGGACTGGCCGGCCTGTTCGACGTGTTGGGCCAGTTCGCTCAGGGAGGTTTGGGCGAACAGGGTGCGCAGGTCGATCTCGGCGCCGAGGTCCTGGTGCAGGCGGGCTTGCAACTGCACGGTGAGCAGGGAGTGGCCGCCCAGTTCGAGGAAGCCGTCGTGACGGCCGACCTGGTCCAGGTGCAGCAGGTTTTTCCAGATCTCGGCGATGGCGACTTCGGTGTCACCTTGCGGCGCTTCGTAGGCCTTGCTGGCGAGGGCTTCCAGGCCGGGCTCGGGCAGGGCGCGGCGATCGAGCTTGCCGTTGGCGGTGAGGGGTAGGGCGTCCAGGTGCACGAACGCGCTGGGCACCATGTATTCGGGCAGATGCTTGAGCAGGGCGTTGCGCAGCTGTTCGGCAGGGACCGGTTCGCCGCAGACATAGGCTACCAGGCGCTTGCTCTCGGGTTGGCCGGGATGGTCTTCGCGGGCAATCACCACCACCTCGCGGACACCGGGGCACAGCGCCAGGGCGGCTTCGACTTCGCCGATCTCGATGCGCAAGCCGCGGATCTTCACCTGGAAGTCATTGCGGCCCAGGTACTCCAGCGCGCCGTTGGCGAGCCAGCGACCGAGGTCGCCGGTCTTGTACAGGCGCGCGTTCGGGGCCTTACTGAACGGGTCGGCGATAAAGCTCTTGGCGCTCAGTTGCGGCAGGTTCAGGTAACCGCGCGCCACGCCGATGCCGCCGATATGGATTTCCCCGGCGATACCCAACGGTTGCGGTCTGCCACGGGCGTCGAGTACGTGCATCTGGATGTTGGCAATCGGTTTGCCGATGGGCACGCTCTCGCCGGGATCGCTGGGGCGGCAGTGCCAGGCGGTCACGTCGATGGCCGCCTCGGTCGGACCGTAGAGGTTATGCAGTTCAACGTCCGCCAGTTGCCGTTCGAAACGCCGTTGCAGGGCACGGGGCAGGGCTTCGCCACTGCATAGCACCCGACGCAGTTCGGGGAAGTCGCGGTTGTCGGGGTGCTCCAGGAACAGGTCGAGCATCGACGGCACGAAGTGCAGCATGGTGATGCCCGCCTCGCGCATCACCTGGGCCAGGTAGGCCGGTTCCTGATGGCCGCCGGGACGGGCCATGACCAGCTCGGCACCGGCCAGCAAGGGCAGGAAGAATTCCCAGACCGACACGTCGAAACCGAACGGGGTCTTTTGCAGGATCCGGTCGCTGGCGTCGACACCGTACTCGTCCCGGGCCCACAGCAAGCGATTGACCACGCCCAGGTGTTCGTTCATCACCCCTTTCGGGGTACCGGTGGAGCCCGAGGTGTAGAGCACGTAGGCCAGGTGTTGCGGCGTCAGGCCAAGCGCCTGCGAATCCGGATTGTGTGTGGGAAGGGCGCTCAGGAGGTCATCGTCATCGAGCGCCAACGCCGGGATATTCAATGGCGGCAACGGGTTCAGCAAGGCGTGGCTGCTCAGTACAGCGCGGGGGGCACTGTCTTCGAGCATATAGGCCTGACGCGCACTCGGCAGGTCCGGGTCGATGGGCACATAGGCGCCGCCGGCCTTGAGCACGCCCAGCAGGGCGACGACCATCTCCGGGCTGCGCTTGAGGCACACAGCCACTCTTGCATCCGGCTTCACGCCGAGTTCGATCAGGCGATGGGCGAGTTGGTTGGCCTGGTGGTTGAGCTGTTCATAGCTGAGTAGCGGCCCGCTGTCGCCGCGCACGGCACAGTCATGAGGACGTTGCTCGACCTGCTGTTCGAACAGGGTGTGGATCAACACATCCCGCGGATACTCTCGCGCAGTGGCATTGAACTCTACTTGCAGGCGCTGACGTTCGGCCGCGCTCATCAGCGGGTAGTCGCCCACTGGCGTGTCGTGCTGCTCAAGTACCGCTTCGAGCATCGAGACGACGCGCTGTTGCAGGAGACGGGCTTCTTCCACGCTGTAGTAGGCAGTGTTGAAGTTGAAGTCCAGATGCACATCTTCGAACGGGTGGTAATCACGCACGAAGATCGCCATCGGCGTCTGTTCGTAGCCGTTGTCCATGGTGATGACGGTGGATGAGGTGCCGCCGAACTGGTCGTCACCATCCAGACTTTCGAATGACAGTGAAACGTCGAACAGCTGCCGGCGCCCGGCCTGCGCGAGGCGCAGGATGCGGTTGAGTTCGGCAATCGGGAAGCGCTGGTGGCGGTAGCAGCGGCGCAGTTGGCCACCGGCGGCGTGCATCAGGTCCAGCAGCGAGGCGTCGAGGTCGACGGGCAGGCGAATCGGGCTCACCGAGGAAAACATTCCTGCGGTTTCCTTGGTGCGGGCGTTGGTGCGGTTGTGCACGGGCATGCCGATGACCATCTCATCGACGCCCACGGTACGGCAGAAATACGTGGCGACCACGCTGATCAGCACATGGGCCACCGACAAACTGCGCTCGCTGGCGAATTCCGTCAGGGCATTGTAGAGCGCCCGTGGCAGCATCGCCTGGACCTGGGCGCTGGGGGCCAGTTCATTGGCCTGGCCGGTCTTGAAGTCGGCCCTGCGTTGCAGCAGCGACGGTGGCAGCTGGGCGTAGGTTTCCTGCCAGAACTCGCGGTCGCGCTCGTAGCGTGACGATTGCAGGTAGGCGCGGTCGTCCTCCAGGAACGACAGATAGGAGTGCCCTTCGGCGACTTTCTCATTGCCGGCGAGCAAGCCGTTGTAGGCAGCGCCCACGGCATGACCGATCAGCGCCACACCGATACCGTCGGTGACCAGGTGGTGGTAACGGTTGAGCCAATAGTGACGGTTCGGGCCACAACGCACCATGCGCGCTTCCCAAAGCTGACCAGTCAGCTCCGGGAACGGCTGGCGGAAAGCGTTACGCAGGTACTCCATCGCCAATCCGGCATCGGCTTCGGCCTCGGTAAACTCGACGATGTCCAGCTTGACCTTGACCTCGGGCAGGACCCGCTGGCGGCCGATGCCGCCCTCATGGCTGAAGCTCAGTCGCAGGGCGTCATGGTTGTTGGCGACCAGCTCGATGGCTTTCTCGAACAGCGGGATGTCGATTTCGCCCTTGATCTCCAGAGACATGCCAATGTTGTAGTAGGGCAGGTCCGGGTGCGCGATCTGGTCGAGCCAAATGCCCTGCTGGACGGAGGCCAATTCGTGGGTGGCGCAGTCTTGCGTGGGCAGCATTTCGGTCGACGAATCCATTTCGGAGCACCTGCAGGCAGAATCAATTGAGGTTTGTCTCCGTTCGAATGGCGGTGCATGAAGGCCTGGGCGACTGCCAATCGGCGGATGCAAATAGTCGTGGAGAGGGACATCGGGGCCGTTGGCAGGCGCCTGATGCGAGGGGGGCGTCGGGGGGCTGTGGTGCGGCTGTCGATGGGCCGTCCTGCCGTCCGGTCACGCCTGATGTCCCTTCACAATGTGGGAAAAAATTAGAGGATCCGCTTCCCGATGTCTGTCATGGGAAGCAGGGACAACGACGGGAAACGCGGCTTTGCGGCGCTTGGGCGTGGTCGCGCGAGTCTGTTATACCAACGACCCTGAGTGAGTTTGCGAGGGTTGAACATGCCACTGATCGCCGAATCGGAGCGTCCGGTCTCCAAGTTCTGGAGCCTGTCCCGTTTTCCCAATCACCCGCAGGCAGGGGCGGTCGAAGTGATCGACGCGCTGGCGATTTCCAAAGAGGAGTTCACCCGGCGCTACGTCAATCGCAACCGGCCCTGCCTGATCAAGAATGCCGTGCGGCACTGGCCGGCCTTCCACAAGTGGAATCGCCTGGACTACCTCAAGACCCACTCCCACAACAGTGCCGTGGTGGTCCGTTCGCAGATCGTCTCGGAGGTCATCGGCTGGTCCAATCCCAAGGTCAAGGCCGAGCTGACCGAGTATGCGAACACGGTCTACCGGGACATGCCGTTCCATGAGTTCCTCGACAGCCTGGGCGAGGGCGATTCGCCGCTGGTGGCCGACAGTTGCCGTTTCTCCGAAGGTTCGGCCATCGAGCGGCTGAAGGAGGACGTCGGTGGCCTGCCGTTCATGCCTCAGCTGGGCAAGACCCGGGCCTATCCTCCCCATCGCAGTTTCCTGTACCGCAACTCCTACACCGATTGGCATTTCCATGTCACCGACGAAACGTTCATGGCCCAGGTGGTCGGGGCCAAGGAAGTCCTGCTGCTGCCGCCGGACGAAGCCAGTTGGCGAGCGTTGCGGCCGGTAATCGAGGAAGCGGGCTACCTTTACGACATCGATACCGGGCGTTTTCCCGGGACGCGGGACCTGCGTGCCCTGCGTACGGTGGTGGAGCCGGGCGATGCGCTGTACATCCCGGTCTACTGGTGGCATGCGGTCCAGTCCATGGACGACGCATTCGGCGCCACGGTCGCGGCCACGTTCCCGACGCCTTTGCATGTCAGTGGCAACATCAGCTCGCCCATCGCCAGGCGCGTGTTGCGCAACTACCTGTTTTCCCGCTATGCGCCCCTGGTGGTGGGTGCGGTGGCGTACTCCATGGTCTATCGGCTGATGAGCAAGCTGATCGATGTCGCCACGTCCCGCGATGTGCGCACATGAGCCTGGTGAACGATCGCAGGGGCTTCGACCTGGGGCGGGGTTTCTATTTCCTCTGGTGTGGCGAATCCCTGGCGGTCATCGGTACGGCGCTGATGGAGTTCGCCCTCGGCGTCTGGGTGTACACCCACACCGGTTCGGCGGTGGCGTTCGCCAACGTGGTACTGGCGGCCACCTTGCCGGCGGTGCTGTTCCTGCCACTGGCGGGAGGGCTGGCCGACCGGATCAGCCACCGGGTCATCATTGTCTGTTGCGATGTCAGCCTGGCGGTGCTGCTGTTGGGCGTCATGGCGTTGCTCTGGTTCGAGCGCCTGGAGCCGTTGCACCTGTACATCTTCAATTGCCTGGCGTCGATTGTCAGCGCCTTCCGCAAGCCGGCGTATCAGGCAGCTGTCAGCACGATTGTCGCCCCGGATAAATTCACCCGGGCCTCGGGACTGATCAGCATCAGCAAGAACGCTTCGGCCCTGGTGGCGCCGCTGCTGGCGGGGGCGATCATGGCGAAGGCCGGACTGGTGACGATCCTGGCGGTAGACCTGGTGACGTTCTGCTCCGGCACGCTGTTGGTGATCAAGGCGTTTTCCCATGTGCGGCGGCCGGCGGCCCATCACGACGCGATGGCCAAGGGCACGGTCTTCGGTGGTGCCCTGGGCAATGTCGCCGCGGCACTGAAGTTCTTCGTCGCCGAACGCCTGATGGCGGGGCTGCTGGTGTACACCATGATGCGCGGCGCGCTGTTGGCCCTGGCGACGTTGATGATGACGCCGTTGCTGTTGTCGACCCTGGGCAGCCAGGTCCTGGGCATGGCCTATACCTGGGCGGCCTTGGGCGGTTTGGCCGGTGCGGGGTTGTTGATTTCCATGGGCAATCCGCGCCGATTGATGGCGATGGTGGCGGTGGCCGACCTGTTGCTGGCGGGGTGCGTCGTTGCCTTGGGGATGGTCTCGCAGGCCGTGGCCTACTGCGCCTTGGCATTCGTGGCGATCACCATGGCGAGCATCGCCGATGCCAGCGTGAACGCGCTGTGGATGCGCAGGATTCCCGCCGGCAGCCGCGCCAGTGTGTTTGCCTTGATCAGTATGTTGACCATTGCCGCCACCAGCCTGGCCGTCATCGTCGGCGGTTTCCTGGTCGATCATTGGTTCCAGCCGGCGCTGATGCCCGGCGGACTGTACGCCGATTCGATTGGACGCTGGTTGGGAACAGGGCCGGGACGTGGCGTGGGGATGCTGTTCGTGGTCGCCGGGGCGCTGTTTGCGCTGCTGCCGCTGAGCGTCCTGCTCTACGCACCGATGCGTCGCCTGGACGAGGCGCCCACGCCAATGGCCGTGGTGCGGATGGCCGACGGCCCGCAGGTCGACCCGCTGTGACGCTGTACCGGATTCCCGTGACAGACAGGCCGGGCCCACTGGGTCAACCTTCCCAGACTGGTCCGCTGTGCCCCTCGTCGCCACCGGAATCGACAACCCTCAACAAAAGGAGCTCCTATGCGCCCGTCGTTTTATGATTCCAGCCGTTTTCCGCATCTCAAGAACCTCGCCGACAACTGGGAAGTGATCCGCGAGGAGTTCCTGGCCCTCGATGCGCCGACCCTGACCATCAACCGCGTAGGCAAGTCGATCACCGAGATCGTCGATGAAGTGGCCGCGCACATGGAGGCCGGCGGTGAGTATGGCTGGCTCTGGGGCTGGGGTGATGACATGGATGTCATGCCGGAATGGACCCAATACGGCCTGGTCGCCTATGACACCCCGATCCCCTATGCCCGCGCCGCCATGCCCGGGACCATCGACCTGCTGAGCAAGATCCCCGGCATCAAGCTCTGTGCCTTGCTGCGCATGGAACCCAACGTTTTTCTCGGCACCCACTCCCACACCGGCACTTGGGAAGAAGGCCTGTTGCACATGCAACTGACCATCGATGCGCCGACCACCCAGAACTATGCCTACCTCAACGTCAATGGCAACTTCAACCAGAGCACCAACGGCAACCTGGTGATCTTCGACGGCTCCCTCGATCACTTCGCCGTCAACGCTTCCCGGGCTCACCGTACTGTGCTTTATCTTGAGTTCTATCGCGAGAAGCACATGGCGGCGTGAGGTTCACCTGGTTGAGTGGGGCCAAGTCTGCTCGTAGAGGGTGTGCCAGCCGGTATCACCGCCGGCTGGACCGACGTCATCGCGAGCGGACTCTCCCTTGAAAGGGGAACGTCGTCCTGGCATCACGGCGCATCTTTGTTCGCACTTGGCTTGCGCGGTTCCGGCTAACGCATCGCGGTGCTGCGGATGTAACGAGCCGGCGATGAGCCCAGTGTCTTGCGGAACATGCTGATGAACGAACTGACCGACTCGTACCCGAGCGCTTCTGCGGTTCGTTGCACCGACTCACCCTCGGCAAGACTCTGCAATGCCACGATGATTTGCCATTGCTTGCGCCATTGGCCAAAGGTCAGCCCTGTTTCGCTCTTGACCAGGCGCGCCAGGGACCGCTCGCTCATGGCGACCTGGCGTGCCCACTGGGCCATGGTGCACCGATTCGACGGGTCCTGGGCCAAGCCGCGGGCGATGAAACGCAATTGCGTGGCGGCGGGAAGCGGCAGGTACAGCTGTTCCGAGGGGGCAAGCGCCAATTGTTCGAGGAGTACGCTTGCCACGCGTGCGTTGACAGAGGCGGGCGTATAGTCCTGGGCCTGGGCACTCAGGTGCAGGATCAACTCAAGGACCAACGGGGAAAGCACCAGCGTGCAGCATTTCTCCGGTAGAGCGGCGGCGCCGGGCTCTACGAACAAGTAGCCGATCTTGCCGTTGGCAGTCACCCGGTTGCTATGGGCGATACCGCCCGGAATCCATACGCCAAAACCCGACGGCACCATCCAGACGCCATCCTCTACGGTGCATACGATGCCCCCGTGATAAGCCACCACCAGTTGACCCTTGCGATGGGTGTGCACGGGAAATTCGGTGTCGTTTCGCTGGCTCTCCAGCATCAGAGCGACGGCGGGCTGCTCGAAGCTATCCAGTTCGAATTGATCAACCGCATAGCGAATCGTCTCGTCCATGGCGCACCACCCGAATTGTCCGAATTTGATTATAGGTTGGCAGCATACTCAATATCGGCACGTTCTCGCAGTCCCTACCATCGTCATCAAGGCCATCAAGGTGATTGCCTACGGTGAGACTCAACGATGCTGAGCGAAATCACGATTGCCCACCTCTACCTTCCACCCTTGCTGCTCTACCTGGGCATCGCAGTGCTGGTGTACGGCGTGCTGGAACGGAGCATGCGGCATTGGCTGGATTGGACCTGGCACCCGAGCATGGCGCGCTTCTTCGTGTCGCTGATTGTCCTCTCGATCCTGGTCCTGAAGTGTTGAGGGCGGCGCGATGACCATCAATCATTTCCTCAAGATGCTCGTAACCCTTGGGCTCGGCCTGATTGCACTGCTGTTCTGCATGCAGTTGTGGCGCGCCTATGAGCTGGCACCCTGGACGCGGGACGGGCGGGTCAGTGCGCACGTCATTCGTATCGCCCCCGAGGTGTCTGGCCAGGTTGAACGACTGCTCGTGGGAGACAACCAATGGGTCGCCAAGGGCGCTTCGCTGTATCAGATCGATCGCAGCGCCTATCTGCTTGCCCAGCAACAGCGCACGGCCGAGCTTGCCGAAGCGCGCAGTGTCTTCGAGCAGCGCAGCGCACAGCTCAAGCGTCGCAATCGGCTCGGCGATGCCATTGCGCGGGAGGAGATCGACAATGCCGCCCGGGACCTGGCGGTGGCCAAGGCGCGTCTGGACGCCGCCCAGAGCCAGCTGGCCCAGGCGCGGCTTGACCTGGACCGCACGACCATTCGCTCACCGGTCGATGGATACGTGACCCAACTGCGCCTTCAGCCGGGTGACTACGCCTCGGCGGGCGAAACCAATATCTTTGTGGTCGATAGCCATAGCTTCTGGGTCACCGGCTATTTCGAAGAAACCAAGTTGTCGGGTATTCGAGTGGGCGCTACGGCATCGATCAAGCTCATGGGCTTTGCCGCGCTGCTCGAAGGGCACGTCGCAAGCATGGGCAGGGGCATCGCCGACGGCAACGAGCAGCGCGGTAACAATGGTTTGCCTCAAGTGGCGCCGACGTTCAGCTGGATACGCCTGGCCCAACGGGTGCCTGTACGGATCGAACTGGACCGCGTGCCGCCGGACGTGGAGCTGGCGGCCGGGATGACCGCCAGTATCGAGGTCGCCGAGGCGGGGGCAGAGCCACGTTGGAGGCTGACGCAGTGGCTTCAGGCGTTCCTGTGAAGGGCCGCGCGTGGCGAATGCTCGGCGCACGGGCCGGATCATGGAGTCCCCAGGCATCGGGCTACATGTTGCGCAGTCTTGCGGCCGCCTCTCTGGCGTTATGGCTGGGCTTCCAGTTACACCTGGAGGCGCCATTTTCGGCGGCTTCGACGGTGCTGCTGCTGATCCATCCGCTTCAAGGTGCAGTGGTCGGCAAGGGTTTCAATCGGGTGCTGGGAACCTTGGTGGGGCTGGCCGTTGCGCTGCTGCTGACCGGCATGTTCGCTCAGAAAATGCTGCTGTTCATCCTCGGGATCGGGGTATGGCTCGGACTCTGTGTGGGGGCCATGACCCTGCTTCGGCACTATCACGCCACGGCGGCCGTCGTCGCTGGCTACACGGTCTGCCTTGCCCTGGGCCCCGCTATCGTCGCCCCACAGTTGGGTTTCGATCATATCGTGGCGCGTTGCACGGCGGTCGTACTGGGGGTGTTGAGCCTGAGCCTGGTGGCCACCTTGTTCAGCCGCAAGACCGTCGAGCCCAAACTGAACCGGGCCCTCCAGGACGTCTGCTCCCGCACCGTGCGGTTGCTGGCCACGCGATTCAAGGGGGAACACAGTGCGGATCCGGCGATTGCGCAACGCCCGCTCGCCATCGACATCAGCAAGGTGGACGAACTGCTCGGGATCGGCCGAGGTGAGTCCTTGCTGATCCGCTCCAGGCTTGCGACCTTGCAGGCAGGGCTGGCGTATCTGCATGCCGTTGTTCTGGACGAGTGCGAGACCGAACGGCGTGTTTCGCCTTCGCTCGCCCGAACGGGCATGGACCTGCACCAGCTGGCAGACGCGTTGCCTGGCTTTTGCGTGGCGGCCGACGAAGTCCTGGAGATGCAACACCGCCTTGCGCAAGCGCCTGAAAACAACACGAGCCAGCAGCGCTTGAAGGAACAATTGGCAGACCTGTCCAGCGCCTTGCTGAGCTTCGCCAGCCTTGAGCATGGGCGCCAGACGCCTGTCCGCGCGGTGGGTTTCCACCGACATTATGGCGACGCGCTGCGTAACGGCTTGCGAGCTCTGTTGGCGACGCTGGCAATCGCGGCTTTCTGGTACCTGTCCGCCTGGGACCAAGGGCCAACGTTGCTGGCGGTATCGGGGCCGTGCTGCACCTTGCTGGCCACCAGCCCGGCGCCCGTTCAAGGCCTGGCTCGCTTCTTCGAGGGCACCGTCTACGCAATAGTGGCGGCAGCCACGTGCAAGTTCCTGGTGTTGCCACACATCAGCGGGCTTGCATTGCTCACGGTCGTGATGATTGCGTTCTGGGCCGCCGGGATTCATGCCACGACCCGCCCGCGTCATGCCCTGCAAGGCATCGCCTACCTGATTGGCTTCAACACGCTCGTCAGCACAGGCCTGGCCGCCCAGTACGACTTCGTCGACTTCGCCAACCAGGCTCTCGCCTGGATCGTGGCCCTTGCCATATGCCTGTTGGCCTTCCAGCTGTTGCCGGGAAAAACCCACAGCCACCCGCATGTCCTGAGGAAGGCGATTCATAAGGACATCCGGCGACTGCTTCGTCATGGACACCGGATGGACGTTCTCAAGTGGCAGGCAAGACAACAGCACCGATGGGTGGCCTTGCAGACGCTGTCCGGCGCCGATGAACGACAAGCTGCCCAGACCGGTTCGACGGCCCTGCAACTGAGCCGACAGTTGATTCGACTGCAACGCCAAACCCGCGACCTGGAGCCTGAATCATTGGTGGGCACGTGCGCGCGACGGGGCGATCGACGGATTTCGACCCACGCCTCCCATCTAGCGATCAGCGCGGCCCAGGCCCGTCGAACGTCAAAGTCACTGACCCGCCTCGGCGCCCATGACTTGGCGGCTGGTTATCTGGAGTTGGCAAGGCTGCTCGAAAGCTACGCAAGCGTTGCGAGCGCGGATATCCGCAAAAGTTTTCGTTAACACAACCAAGGTGAAATGAAATGAAGCCACTTCTTATTCGGATACTGTTCGGCTTGATCATGTCTGTTCCGTGGGTCGCACAGGCCTCGGACGGCGCTGATGCGCTGGAGCGCCGGCAGCAGGCCTTCAAACAGGAGCAGACGTGCCCGGCGGGCGGGCATGACTCAGGGGCCAGGGCACCTGCAGCCGGGAAAGGAGAAGCTTCTTCGGCAAGCTGATCATCGCCGGCAGCACTGATTCGTCAGGGCTGCCAGCACAGGCGTTCAATAATTGATCTTGGTTTTTGTCGATACGAAGCATATGCTTGCAATATACGAAACGTATAGAGGGCGACCCCATGGGCATCGTGAACATCGACGACGAACTGCATGATCAACTGCGCCGGGCCACCAAGGTGTCCTGCCGCTCCATCAACGCGCAGGCCGCTTTCTGGATCAAGGTCGGCATGTTGTGCGAGATGAACCCGGAACTGACCTTCAACGAAGTCATCCGTCGTGAGCTCGACAGCGCGGGCGTGCGCGCCCAGCCACTGGTGATGAGTTGAGCATGGTCAAGAGCCCGGAACAGGTCGCGCTGCTGGCGGAATCCGGCCGACTCCTGGCGTCCGTGTTCGAGCTGCTGGACCAAACCACGCTCGCGGGGATGTCGACCCTCCAGGTCGATGCCATGGTGGAGCGGTTCATCGTCGATGAGCTCAAGGCCCGACCGGCGAGCAAGGGCCAGTATGGTTTTGCATTCGTGCTCAACTGCTCGGTAAACGAGGAGGTTTGCCATGGCGTGCCATCGTCCTCCAGGATTCTGCGTGATGGCGATATCGTCAATTTCGATATCACCCTAGAAAAGAATGGCTATATCGCCGACTCCAGCAAGACCTACCTTATCGGTAACGTCAGCGCCGCTGCCCGGCACCTGGTCCAGGTTACATACGATGCGATGTGGCGGGGCATCCGCGCGGTACGCCCAGGCGCGCGGCTGGGGGACGTTGGTGCGGCCATCGAGCACCATGCCAAGCGCTATGGTTACTCTGTGGTACGTGAATACTGCGGCCATGGCATCGGCCAGCAAATGCATGAAGAACCCCAGGTGCTGCATTTCGGCAAGCCCGGCACCGGCCTGGTGCTGCGCGAGGGGATGGTGTTCACCATCGAGCCCATGCTCAACCAAGGCACCAGCCACGTCAGGACTCAGGCTGATGGCTGGACGGTGGTGACCCGGGACGGGACGCTTTCCGCGCAATTCGAACACACCGTCGCGGTGACTGCATCGGGTGTTTTGGTACTGACGTTGCGTCCGGATGAGTTGGACGGGGTACGAGGTGAGGGGTGATTTGCATGTGCGGAAATGGAACCAGTCGGTGATTTGACTCTCCCTGGAAGGCCCTGCTCGTACCTTCCAGAAAGACAGCGAGGCAGTCACGTCTTGAACCGCAGCACCAGATTGTTCAGGTTCACCGCCAGTTGCGACAGTTCGTTGCTGGCAATGAGGGTTTGACGGGTTCCCTCGCTGCTTTGCACCGCCAGATCGCGAATACTGACCAGGCTTCGATCCACATCACGTGCCACATGCGCCTGTTGCTCGGACGCCGTTGCGATTTGCAGGTTGCGTTCGTTTATCTCCAGTACGGCATGGGTGATTTGTTGCAAGGACTGCCCGGCGTCTTCTGCAGTTTTCCGGGTGCTACGCACCTCCTGGGTGCTTTTGTGCATCGACTCCACCGTGGCAGAAGAACCTGCCTGGATCGCCGCGATCATCTGTTCGATTTCCTGGGTGGAGGTTTGCGTACGATGTGCCAAGGCGCGAACTTCGTCGGCAACCACTGCAAAGCCTCGACCTTGCTCGCCTGCTCGAGCCGCTTCGATCGCGGCGTTCAATGCCAGGAGATTGGTCTGCTCGGCAATGCCCCTGATGACGCTCAACACTTTGCTGATGTCTTGGGCTTGGCCGGCCAGCGCCAGTACTTGCGCGGATGAGCCTTCCACCAGGTTCGTCAGGTTGCGCATGGCCGCCAGGGTTTCAGTGACACGTTCATTGCCCAAGTCTGCCGACAGGCTCGACTGTTGGGCTGCCTGAGAGGTTGACGTAGCATTGCGAGCCACTTCTTCAACGGCCGCACTCATCTCGTTGACTGCGGTAGCGGCTTGCTCGATTTCGCTGTTCTGTTGCTGCAATGTCCGGTCAGCGCTTTCAGTAATGGACGTCATTTCGACGGCGGCAGTGCTCAGTTGAGTAGACGCGCCGGAAATCTCCAGAACAGTTCGCCGCAGCTTCTGCGACATGATGTTGAGCGCCTGCATCAGGCGGGATGCTTCATCTTTCCCGGTGACCTCAAGCTGCCGGGTCAGATCCCCTTCGGCAATGTCTTCAGCCAGTTTCAGCGATGTATTGATCGGGTCGACAATGCTGCGGGTCAAGGCGATAGCGAGCAAGACCGTGAGAATCAGTGCGACGACTACGACAATCATCAGGACGTTGACGCTATGGCTATACACTGCCGTTGCAATAGCGCCTGACTGCTCCGTCTCTTTTGCGTTCAGCTCGCGCATGAGCGTGAGTTTTTCTTGATAGGCCGTGGCGCGGTTTGCCTGCTCGGAGTTGGCTAAGGCAACGGCCTTGTCATGGTCGGAAGAATCCAATGCAAGGACTTGCTTCAATCCATCGATGTAGGTGTTCATCGCGGTTTGAGCGTCATCGAGCTGCGCGCGGTCCTTGTCTCCTGTAATCAGATTCTGCCGATAGTATTCGCTGCGCGACTGCAGGGTCTCCATGGCTTGTCGTACTTTGGCTTGCGACGCGCTTTTGACTGAGGGATCGGTGCTGGCCAGCACTCTGATGCTCTCGAGGCGAGCGTGTAGAAGTGCAATTTGAATGTCATCGACCACTTGAATGCTAGGCAGTGATTTTTCTTCTATGTCCTGTTCTGCGGCGCGCAATTGGCTGACTTGAACGTAGGAGAATCCCCCAAGTCCGATCAAAAGCAAAGTGATGACACCGAAGCAGAATGCAGCTCTGCGCGCGATATTGAGCGATCTCAGATTCATGTTGGCTCCGGTGGCGTACCACGTAACGCCTTTCGAGAGCTGGCTCTTTGCCAGCTACTACAGGGTTGGCCAAATCAGATGAAAATTCTGTGAGCTGTTTGTGGTTTTTTTGAGAATGATGAGATGGCCCGAGATTCAGCCGAGCAGCGCTGGAGCGAACCACAGTCCAGGCCTCATCCGAGGGTTCGTAACGCTTTGCCGTCACAGAATTCCTTTCCGTAGATAGCTGGAAACTCTAAAAATCTCAGCTTCCAAGGGGTGCCCATTGGGTCTCTCGGTACTTCGAACATAGCCTGATCCCCAACGAGCCATGCTCATTGCGGACCTTTGATCCCAGTTTTGTCAGGGCCGTAACACGATCGGTCTCGTACATAGCAAAAGCGTTGAAATCGGAATCAAGCAGCACCAACGGCACAACGTCGAGCGGTTGCGCCAAATCAATGGAGCCCAAGCGGCCTTGTATCTTCGCCGGGCTCACCACGCATCGCCCTTTGATCTGGATACGTACAGGGCAGCCATTTCTCACGTCGGTCGCATCAAAACCGGCCATTCTGGCGCTATGCAGATCCAGGCCAAGCTTTGTCGCTGCTTCGTACTCAGCCTCCTGACGTCAGTTATCCGCTGCGCGTCGCGAGGCATGTTTGTCTGCGATAAAAGGCGTGAATAGCCCACACCACACCTACGAATAGCAATCCTGTCCCAAGCGCTTCCATCGGTGAGGGCCAGCGTTGGTTGATGAGCAGGCCCATCGTGGTTGCATAAATGGTTCCGCTGGCGATCAATTGCCCGCTCAGAGCCAGAGGTAGACGCCGAGTTGCGATCGACCATGCCCAGGCACCTGCAAGGGTCGCCCCTAACCCCTGAATTAAGCCACAGACTATTAGCGCCTGAGTACCTGCCAATCCGCTCGGATGACTAGCGAAGTGAGACAGTTTCAAGTACAGCCCGACTGGGATGAAGGCCAGCATCTCGACGCTGCACATGAAGATCAGCATGGCTGACCACAACATGGGAGACAGGCCTGGGCGTCGAGCCAAAGCACTTTCATTCAATAGGCCAAAACCTGTCCAGAACCCGATTGCCAGCAACGATGCGAGTAGTCCAAGCAGTAACGAAGCGGTCGGGAGCACTGCCGTCGCACGGCTAAAATCAAACACGCTCAGATTGACCAAACTTATGCCCAAGGCCGCCACCAACAGGGGCCCGGCAATGGCGCGCCAGGGCACGCTGGAGCTTCGCATGTTGCCGGCAATTGCGAGTACGATCGGTACCGAACCCATCATCACTGGAGGGATCACTGGCCCAGCTGCCAAGACCGCAGTGGTGATCAGGAAAAAGTAGCCGATGTATCCCAGGAAGCCCAGCAGTGCGGCACAGGCCCAGTCACTCAGTCGCAATTGCCGCACTTCGCTACGGTAAGCAAACAGCACGAGCAGGCTACCTGAACCGGCAAAGGCATAGCTCACCACAGCCAGATCAAAAAGGCTGTAATCTCCGACCAGCCCCGGAAAGATGTAGAGCAGCGACCATGAAAAAGTGGCGGCAATGGCCGCTAATAAACCTATGGTCATACGCTCTGCACCTGCTGGCTCTGCTTCCGGATCCAGCAATGAGCAACGTGCCGGGCGGTGTCGAATACCCGCACATCCTGGGCCATGGCGCCGCTGACAAAACTGCCCTCCAGCAAGATAAACAGTCCCTCGGCAACTACCTCAGGATTGCTTATGCCGGCGCTTATGGCCAAGGCAGCAAGATTTTCGCGTATCCCTTGCTTATGCCTGTTCACTGCCAAATGCACAGGATGGCTGAACTGGGGAAATTCAGCTGCGCTGTTGACGAACAGACACCCGCGCTCGCTATCTTGCAAAAGAAAGCGTTGATATAAATCGAAAAACGCGAGCATGCCACTGACCGGGTCAGGATGCTCTGCCAAGGTGCATGCTACCTCTTCACGCCAGCGTCGGTCACGCTCCTCAAGGCAAGCCACTATTAGCGCATCCTTGGAGGGAAAATGACTGTAGAGGGTCATCTTGGTAACACCCGCCATCGAGGCGATGGCCATCACACCAGTAATGTATATACCTTGTGACAGAAACAGCTTGAGCGCTGAGTCAATCAAGCGTTCACGGGTATCGTCCAATTTCAGGCACTCCGGCATGGCAACTGAGCCGACTATACTGACCGGTAAGATTGTGGTGCATCCAGATACGACCTGGATCATGGCCGCTACGACATTTCACGGGAGCAGACTGGGCGAAACAGATCACGGTTCTTCGGGTTCTACCTGCAATGCGCTGACGCTGTTGCCGTCGTTCAGGCGCTCGCTATCGCTTTGCTCATGGCATCACGGAACGTTTGCAAGGCAAGGCGATACGTCGATTGAGGTGCGGTATCCAATTCCTTGGGCGAACGAGCACCGGCCTATCTGCGCTACGGCTCCAGCTGTAACAGCTTCCGCGCATTTCCCTGCCAGACCTGCTGCGCTCGCTCGCTGCCTAATCCTATCCGTTCAAACCACAGCAAACTGTCTACCTGCCATTGTTCAATATCAGGCTGAGAGGTCTGGCCCAAGTCTGAACTATAGAGTGCCCGGGGTACGTCGCGCAGGACCTGGGTAAAGTCTTCCCATGGCTGGTAGCCAAGCAGGTAGGTCAGAGCGGTCTGTTCGGTGTAGACCATGGGCGCTTGCGCCAATGCGAGCAGGGCTCTGGCGTCCAAGCCGGTCAAGGGATTGGCCGGCTGGTTGAGCATCAGTCTGGGCACATCCAAGCGCACCGCCGCGTCTATCAACAGACGCACTTCATCAGCGTCGGCATGCCCGGTGGAGATGACGATTGGATAGTCTCGGGCCATCCGCAGCACGTCCAGAGTCTGCGCGTTCAGCTTCCCCTCATGGCTGACGGTCAGCGGCCGGATGGGGTATTTATCCAGGATCCAATGGCCGCTGTTGCGCTTGAGACGGGACTGATGGGGGCGGCCCGTGACGGTGGGAAGGTGCACGATAAGCCGGGCGTCACTGTCCCCGTGATGGCACAGCGAACGTTGTACCACCCTGAAATCGATACCGCCGGCGACTTCGTTGAGCACCACCGAGCCGGACACCGGAAGCCCTTCCTGCCGGGCCTCCCAGGCTTGGGATGCGGTGCAGCCCAGGTGGTTCTTCAGCACCACCCAGCCGTTCAACGAGCTGTAGCGACGGCCAGCCTCCATCACGCCATGGCGCCGTAGGTAGGCGTCCGGACCCGCGTGATAATGCACGTCGATAAAATCAGCCTCGAACAAACGGCGTGGATAACTCATGCAACCACCTCCAGATCGATGCCCAAGTGTTCGCGCACGGTGCGCATAACCAATGCCGGCGCATCGAGCAACGGGCGCATGCCGCCATCGGGGATGGGTAACCGGCAATGCCGGGCCTGCTCGTTGATATGCACATTGATACCGCGCACCAGCTGTGACTGTTCGCCATAGACTGTCAATAACGCACCGCGATAGCTGTGACTGGCTTGACGCAGGTCGAGGCGATTGAGCAGCCGGAAACCCAGGTGCAGGCGTCTGGCCTGGAGTGCCGCACTGGTCTGGTCGATGTCGATTGGCCCACTGGGGCGTATCCGCGTCGCTGGTTGTACGAGTTGATCGAGCAGTTGGAGCGCTTGTTCAAGATCGCCAAGCAGGGCCAGATCGGCCATTTTCCCCAGTCGACCATCGAGAATTCCATCCGCCAGGGCAGGGGAGGACAGCAACAGCACATTGCTGACGTGGGTCGCAAGGCAGGTGCCGAGTATCGCCTGGACAACTGCGCCACCCAGGGCCGAGCCTACCAGCAAATCGATCTGGCCCAGCGCCGACAATACTTGCTGCCAGCGCTGCGAAAAATCCTCAAGCGATTCGTTTTCGTCGGTCAATAGCGATAGCGTGTCGAATATGATCACCCGGTAACCAGCATCAACCAATGGGGCGATCATCGGTTGGAAGAACAGGCCTTCATCCCAAACGGGCATGACCGGCGACATGACCACTGCCAGTTGATTGCCATTGCCCCATTGGCTGCTGACTGCATTGGACGTTTGCATAATGCTTCTCCCGGCTGATCAGGCAATTTTGTCTAGAGCCAATAGTTGCTGACTGTTGCGCAAGATCCGCGTGGTTTCGCTCAACAGATCATGGACGATCTGGCGCGCTGGCTTGATGTCGCCTATCAGATCCAGAACCTCACCTGCCCAGATCGCCCGATTATCGAGGTCGTCAGCGAGGACCGCCCTGGCGTAGTCCTGGCGGACCGAGTCCGGTGCTTCTCGTAGTGCCTCATCACGGCCTAGCCAGGTTTGCGAAAAGCTGTTGGCAATGGCCCGGCCGCTGTAGTGTTCTGGCCATTCAATGCCACGCACCAGATCGAAAATCCGCGTGCGCACCGTGTCCGAGGTACTGGATTCGATCAGGCGCTTCTTGAACGCGGCCGAGGGTAAGGCTTCCTCGGAGGCGAGGAAACGCGTGCCCAGCATGACCCCATCGGCTCCCAGCATCAGCGCTGCCGCCACGCCACGCCCATCTGCGATACCGCCAGCGGCGATCAGTGGGATTTTGTCTCCGACTCGATCCTGCACGGCGGGCAGCAATGGCATCAGGCCACGGCGCAGGCTGTGCCCGCCAGCCTCGGCCCCTTGGACAATCAATGCATCCGCCCCGGCGTCCAGGGCCGCAATGGCCTGGTCCAACTCGTGGATCTGCACGATAGCCTTCGCGCCGGCCCGATGGATGATCGGCACGAATGCCGCAGGATCGCCAAATGACAATGCGACGGCGCTGGGTCCGTGTTCCAGTGCCAGGTCCAGCAGAGCCATGTTTCGGGCCACGGTGAACATCACCAGGCCGACACCCCATGGTTGCTTCAATTCCCGCATCGGCGCCAGCTCGGTGCGCATCCATTGCTCGTCGCCATAGCTGGCGCCGACCAGCCCCAACCCTCCGGCCCTGGATACCGCCGTGGCCAGTTTCGCCCCCGAGGCTCCCCCCATGGGCGCCAGGACGATTGGGTGGGTGATGTTCAAGCTTTGTGTGAGGCGCGTGTTGAGGTCAGCCATATCGATACTCCTGTTCTCGTGCGGGCAGGCCAGTAAGGCCTGCCCATTCCGGCTTTTTGATTCACTCAGTGATGAGGGCCGCGGTCAGCGCCTGGGGGATGAAATCGCTCACCTGGTAAAGGTGAAACTCCCAGGTCCCGGTGTCCTTGAGGCCTGAATAACGTGACATGAATGACTCGTCCTGAAACAACGAGTCGAAGGCATCCTTGCTGGTCCATTGCGCCTGGTTGATGACGGTTTTCCCATCGAGGCTTTTGTACAGTCGGCTCCACTGGAAAGCCGGGTAGGTCTGCGCCACGTACTGAACGGTATCGCGGAGGACGGCCAGGGCGGCATCTTGCTGGCCTGGATTCACATGGACGACGTTCACCAGAAAAATGGCTTGGTCTTCGCCCGATTGTGGCGCCTGGAATTGTTCGATCTGAGTCATGAGTCATTCTCCTTGAGATGGGGGCGGGTCATTGCGTCAGCCGCGCGGATATCGCCGGGCTGCCGTTTTCCCAAAGCAGTGGATTGATAGGCTCGGCGAACTGGACTGCGTCGACGCGGCCGATGATCACATCGTGGGAGCCGTAGCTGAGGCGTTTGTCCAAGGTGCAGATAAGGCTCGATTGCGCATCCGCCAGGCAGGGCAGGCCCTGGACGTCTTGCCATTGTCCGTGGGCGAAACGTTCGGGGCCTTTGACCTGTCCGGCGAACACCGGCACCAGAGCGCTATGGGCCGCGCTCAGCAGATTGACGCTGAAACGCCCGGACAGCGTGAGCGGGCTGTGGAGGCTGGCGGAGCGGTTGACGCAAATCAGCAGCGCGGGGGGCGAGGTGCTCACCGAGATCACCGCAGTCGCGACCATGCCCACCGGATCATCGCCGTCACGGCTGGCAATGATTGCCACGCTGGAGGTCAACCTGCGCATGGCGTTCTTGAACTGATCTGTCAATTCGCCAGGATCGACGTCGGCAGGCATCGGCAAGATCGCGACATTGCCCGAAACACTGCGGGCTCGAGAATATCTGCTCATGCCACGGCCTCCATGATCCTGACAGGTTTGTGCGGCGCGCGTTGGCCGGCTTGTTCCATCAACGGCAACACTTCCTTGACGAAGCGCTCAAGCCCGCTCTGGTAGTCCAGCCAGGTCAGGTTGATGCCGTCCACGCCCAGGTCGGACCAGCGCTGCATCTGGTCGACGATCATCTGCGAGGTACCCACCAACGGCACGCCAGCGAAACCCGCCTTGAAATGGAAACGGAAACGCTCGGCATCGGCGGCATCCTTGAACATGCCGCTTTGCACACCGATCTCGCGGGTCACGTTATCCAGCGCGGCATCGTCTCCATGCTGAGTCACGTAGTAGTCGAGCTTCTGGTGCGCCTGGTCCAGAGTGTCTTCGTGAACGACGTAGGCATACACCCAGATTTGCAGTTCCCGGCCATGTTCCAGGCGAGCCAGATCGCGGTAGGCCTTGATCTGCTCGCGGATGGTGTCGTCGTCATCTTCGTGCTTGAGGATCAGGAACGCTGCGTCGCAGTGCTTGGCACAGAATTGGCGACCCCTTGGAGAGCCGCCTGCGTTCATCAGGAACGGTCGGTTGATCGGCTTGGGTTCGGCATAGCCTTGCTTGACGTTGAAGAATGCGCCCTCGTAGTCAAAGTACCCGTTGGCCTCCCATGCTTTTCTGGCGATCTCTATCCATTCATCGGCATGGTCGTAGCGTTTGTCGTGGTCACGCTGGTGACCATTGAACATGCCCATTTCCTGGCCGAACCAACCGCAGATCATGTTCAACCCGAAGCGGCCGCCACTGATGTGGTCGATGGTCGCCGCCTGTTTGGCGGCAAACAATGGGTGGACCGTGGACAAGTGCGACGTGGTGAACAGTGCGATCTGCTCGGTGACCGATGCGAGGCCGGCGGCCCAGGTGTAGGTTTCGTAGGAGACGCCCATCGGATTGCTGGCGCCTTCCCAGCCGCGCCAACGACCCACGGGCAGCAAAAGCTCAAGGCCTGCTCGATCGGCCAGGGTGGCGATTGCCAGGTTGCTTTGCCAGTCAGCCGCGCGGTGGCGCTCCGGAGCGGTGGTCAGCGTGCAGCCGCCTTCAATGTTGAAGCCGAACACGCCGAGTTTGATTTTGTTCTGGCTGTCGCGCACCGGGTTCGGCTTGCGAATGGAAACGTTTGCAGTGGTCATGTCGTGAGTACTCTTTCAAATGAATGGAATAAGTCGTAACTCAAACGTTGGCTTGCTTTTCCTTGGGTGACAGCCAGGGCTGGTCGTAGCGGTGCAGGGCGCGGGCTTGTTCCAGGGTGGAGCCATCGCTCACGCTCTGGATGATGTCTTTCTCGGTCTGCTCGACGGCCTGGGCGCGTTGGATGACCTGTTCGGCCTTGTCGGCAGGTATGGCGAGGCAGCCGCTGCTGTCGCAGATCACCAGGTCGCCCGGATTGACCGTGACGCCGGATATCTGCACGGGAACCTGGGTCGCCTTGAGCTGCACTCGGTTCTTCGCCGATTGCATGAAGCGGGCGCGACTGAACAGTGGGTAGTTCAGGCGTTGGACCGTATCGATATCCCGCGCGGCCCCGTCGATCAGCGTGCCGCGAATGCCCCGGCTTTTCGCGACGTGGGTCAGGATGTCGCCCCATGTCGTGCAGTCGGTGCGCCCAGGGTTGCTGGACACAATGACCGCGTCGGACGGCACCTCATCGATGTAGTTGGCAGCGGTCCTGAAGCCGCTTCGTTGATGCACGGGCTCGTACAACACCGTGTAGGCGAAGCCCACGCAGCGGGTTCCCGGCACCTGCTGATTGAGACCTGCCAGGCCCCCGGCCAGTCCCAGGCTGTCGAGTGCATCCGACAGGCTGGCGGTGTCGAGTGCCTCACAGGCTTTGAGCAGCGCGTCGTTGTTTCTCACGTCGGGAGAGATGATTGCGTTCATGCGTGGGCTCCTTTTTTCAGGGCGTCCTTGCCCTGGTTTACGGACGGCCGGGAGGTCGGCTCGTCAAGCAGAACCGCCCATTCGAGAGTTTGCTTGACGATGGCTGTCGCGACTTCGAAGGTGCTGGCCGTTCCGCCCAGGTCGTAGGTGCGGCAATCACTGCGTGCCACCTGGGCAACCGCGTTTCGAGTCGCTTGGGCGGCGTGGGCATGTCCAAGGTGTTCAAGCATCAGCGCGACGGACAGGAACATCGCGCTCGGGTTGGCCCGGTGCTGGCCTGCATAGGCGGGCGCGCTGCCGTGCACGGGTTCGAAGTAGGCGCCCTGGGCCCCGATATTGGCGCTGGGAGCCAGGCCCAGGCCACCCATGACGCCGGCCCCGAGGTCGGAAAGAATGTCTCCGAACATGTTTTCCGCCACGATCACCCCGAAGCGTTCTGGCCGTCGGACCATCCACAACGCAACGGCGTCGACGTTGTCGATACTGCATTGGATGTCGGGGAAGTCCGCGGCAACCGATTCCAGGATCTCTCGGGCGAACGCGCCGCTGTATCGCAGAACGTTGGGTTTATCCGCCAGCGTGACGCGGTCATAGCCTTGCTGGCGCGCGTGTTCGAACGCAAAGCGGAACAGGCGCAAAAGCCCTGCGCGGGTTTGCAGGCGCACCGTCATCGTGGCGTCGCTGCAGCTCTCGCGCATCCACGGCGCTCCGTTGCGTTCGCGCTCAGCCAGTATCGGCTCGAAGGCTTGCGGAATGCTGGCAAAATCCAGCCCGGCGTACAGGCCTTCGGTGTTCTCTCGAATCACCGAAAAACGATAGCGGTTATTGCCCAGCACATCGGTAACAGGCCGTACGTTGGCAAACAACCCGAGTTTTTGGCGAAGCTGGATTACTGGCGAAACATAAACCCGTCCGGTCCCCCTGAGTGCTGATGAAAGTTCTGCTTCTGCCTCTCGAAGAGGCTTGCTGGTGATGGCCCCCAACAGCGTTGCATTACTTTCGTTGATCAGATTCCAGGTTCTATCCGGAATGCAATTTCCCTCTTTCTGCCAGCAGCTCCAACCGATATCTCCAAACTTCAGGTCGATGGGCAACTCAAGCGCTTCAAATAACGGCAGTACCGCTTCGGTAACTTCGACGCCAATGCCGTCGCCTGCCAATACACATACTTGTTGGCGCTGGCTCATTAGCGAATACCTCCACTTGCAAGCGAAGGCGACAGAGTTGTCGTCAACGGCTTTATAGGCTTTTCCGATTTGCGATTGCCTTGTTCGTGCAATATTTGCAAGGCGTGGAAAGTTGAAGCGGGGCGATGCGTCTTTACTACCTCATCCAGGCGATACTGAACATCGAAGGGCATGTTGTAAGTGCCCATCATGACATCCGTCAACGACAACGGAAGGCTGCTGGCCGGTACAGTGTCGGCGGTGAGCTGGGATAAGTGCAGGGCACTTACCAGATCATAGTCATTGCGAATCCCGGCACGCTGCAGGTACGCGACAAATACACCCAGGTGCAGGTTGCCGGCTCCTTTGCCCATGCCGCAAATGGATGCATCGATGTATTCGGCCCCGGCATCCATGGCGGCGATTGAGTTGGAAAGCGCCAGGGAGAGATTGTTGTGGGCATGAAAGCCCAGGGGAATCAGGACTCGGCTGGATATTCGCGTGATCAGCCGGTCGACATCGGCCGGAATCATGTTGCCGTTGGAGTCCGCAAACACCAGCAGGTCTGCCCCGGCGTTTTCCGCGCGCAGGCTCATGTCGGAAATTTCCGCTGGCCCCAGCGTCGTGACGTGAGTGATATTCGCGCTTACCTGAAAACCGTAGGACTTGGCTAACCGCACAGTGGCCAACCCATCTTCCAGACGGTCGCGGCGCAGGCAAACCCTGATCATTGACACGCCATGCTCCTGAAGCAACTGAAAGTCGCTGGCATCAACGTTGTGCGGATGCACCATGACGCACAAGTCGATCCTGCCCGCCGCGGCGGCATGGACCGCGCTCAGGTACCGGGCATCGACAGCACTGGTGAGCCCATGCTCGTGCTTGCGTACGAACGAACCGTTGCGGTAACCGATTTCGCAATAAGGAATGCCGGCTTCGATCATTTGAGAAATTGCGGTTTGGGCGTAATCAACAGTAAAGTTGAAATCATTACGGTACCCACCATCTCGCAGCGTGACATCGATAATCTTTATCTGGCTCATGAATACAGTCCCTTTATCATGTTTCGAAGGCACGCAAGTGTGCCGTTTTTACTTCGAATAAACAGAGGCAACCAGGAGTAACAATGTCTTGCGCAGCCGAATACGTATAACATTCTGCCGGCAGCGGCAGCGTTATTCATCGTACGGGCAGGGGGATTTATTATTGTAGGAGTACAGCGATACAGCTTTATCCAAGGTCATGCTTCAAGCGGCAGCTCATTTGCCTGACCTGGTTCGATACTGGACAATATCCCATGAGTTGTAAACAGGTTGTTTTTAACAGCCGCTGTTAAAAATTTCCCAATCGAATCGAACCATTTATTAGCGATGTTGCTGGGCAAAACAATGAATGACGAAGTCCATCATTGCTCGTATTCCGGGAGCAGTTCGCATGTCGCGATGGACCACCAGCCATAGTTCAGCATGTAACGGCTGTTCTTCGACCGGGACTCTTTGCAAACCGCCTGGGGCATCGGCCATGAACACAGGCAGCAACGCGATACCAGCCCCCGCCCTGGCCGCTTCGGCCTGTACATCGAAGGATTTTACCCTTAGCACCACGGGCCGTTGGCCTGCGGCATTCTCCAGCCAGATGCGCTGAGGAGAAGGCTCCTGCTCATCGTCATGGGCAATGAATTCATAGGCTGAGGCCGCTCGGTCCTGAAGATAGGAAGGTGCAGCGAAGAAGCCGAAGTCCAGGGTGCCGATCTTGCGCACGACCAGATCCGTCTCGGTCGGGCGTCCGACGCTGATTGCGATATCCGCTTCGCGTCTGGCCATGGAAGCCATGCGCGGGTTGGACAGGATCCGCACGTTGACGTCAGGACATTGTTCCCTTAACCGACCGAGATGGGGCGCAATGAAGTGTGTCGTCAGGTGGGGAGGCGCGCTAAGGGTAATGTCCGCGACTTTATCGGTGCGAATCGCGCAGACCGCGCGACTCAAGGCACAAGCCGTTTCCTGCATGCGGTTACCCAATTGGGCGATTCGTTCGCCGTTTTCGGTCAACTCGTATCGGTGGCTGCGTCGGTCCACCAAGCGTATCTTCAGGGCCGTTTCGAGGGCGGCTATCCGTCGTGAGACGGTGGCGTGCTCGACGTTCAACGATCGTGCCGCAGCCGCCAGGGACCGTATCCTCGCAAAGGCAATGAAGTATCGAAGGTTTTCCCAGTCGAACTGGGTGCTGTCCACAGGGAAATCGACGGTTTGCGTGGCTGTGAGTGGGGTGCTGCTAACATCCATATCGTGACTCCGTCCGAGTGGTTCTGACCGATAGAAACTCCGCTGAGTTCGAAAAAGACCGTGGCTTGCCACGGTCTTCAATGAATGACTTTAGTGCAAAACCGCTTGGGTTTCCGGCGCAAGACCAGGCTGTCGCGCCCCGTACACAAGCACCTTGGTCGCGATTGTCGCGGCTGCCAGCGTGCAGAAAGCAAGGCCGCTGATGATGGTTCCTTCCATGCCCATGCGTGCCAGGAACCAGCCACCGGCAGTTGCGCCGAGCGTCACGCCAAGGTTGATGAACGAGATATACAGGCCGGTAACAAATTCAGGAGCCTCCGGGGCTTCGGAGGTCAGCCATACCTGGGTCACGATCAGGCCACTGGTATGGGTGGCCCCCCAAAGCACGACAATCAAGACCATCGGCAAAATCGCTGGACTGGCAAAGAAATGAAGAATCAGGTACGACGCGCCCAGCATGATCGGGTGCATCAGGGTAGTACCCACTTTGTTCCTGGACAGCAAGCGGCCCGCCAGCAGATTACCGGCCACACCGCCCACACCGAACAGGATCAACAGGGCGCTGATCACCTCACCGCTCATGCCGGCTTCACGAGACAGGTACTCGGCGCTATAGGAATACACTGAAAACATCGCACCGAAGATCAGGGTGGAGGCCAGGATATTGAGCCACAACGTCGGTTTGCGCAGGATAGCCAACTGTTCCCCGTAAGGCGTCCGCTGTCCGGCAAAGGTATCGGGTAACCGGGCGATGATGCCCAGCCCGGCAATCACATTGACCACGGTGCAGAACAGAAAGGCCGCTTCGTAGGAGAAGCGTGCGGCGATCCAGGTGGTGATAGGCACGCCCAGAACCATGCCCATGCTGGTGCCGACAAATGCCTTTGCCGTCGCCTGTGTAGCCTGTTCCTTGGGATAGAGAGAGGCCACCGCGACGAACGCCAGTGAGAAATACACCGGATGGAAGAACGCCGGAATGATCCGCAGGACTGCCAGTGATCCGTAATTGGGCGCATAAGCCGACAAGGCGCTGGAGCCGGCGAAAATGAACAGTGACAAGGTCAGGACCCGCTTGCGGTTGTAACGCGAGAGCAAAAGCACCATGAAGGGACCGAACACCGCGATGATCAGGGCGAACAGGCCTACCAGATAGCCTGCCTCCGAGGCGCTTACGCTGTAGCGTTCGATGATCACGGGCAAAATACCGACCACGCCGAACTCGATGGTGTAGACCCCGAACAAACCCAGGGCAATGAAGAACAACGGGTTGAACATTTTCATGGCCGGTCCTCCAGGGTCACGATGACTTTACCGAACTGCTCTCCGGCTTCCAGATATCGATGGGCTTCGACGATTTCTTCGAAGGCAAAGGTCTTGGCGATCACTGGGGACAGGCTGCCATCGACCAGGCCGCTGGATACGAACCTCTTGCCTTGGGCAAACAGGACGGGATCGTTGACGACTTCATGCAGCAGGTATCCCCGCAACGTCAGGCTTTTTCCCAGCACGGTGAACAGCGGAAAGGGCGAAGGTTCGCTGCTCAGGGCGCCGTATTCGATGATGATGCCGCCGCGACGGGTGGCGTCCGCCAGTTGCTCGATAGCCGGACCGCCCACAGGATCGAAGACAACCCGCACGCCATTACCGGCGGTGATGTGCTCGACACGTGCTGCCAGGTCTTCCACGTCGCTGACGATCACATGGACGGCACCGGCCGCCAGCAGTTTGCGCACCTTCTCCTCACCACGGGTTACTGCGATAGGAATCGCCCCAACCCGGTTCGCAATCTGGATGGCGGCCAGGCCTACGCTGCTCGACGCCGCGGTTATCAGCACGAAATCTCCCGCATCCAGCTTTGCCACGGGTAACAAGGCGCCCCAGGCCGTGAGATATTGCATCCAGACTCCAGCGGCCTGCTCCATGCTGAGCGAGTCGGGATGCCGGACCAGCATCGCCGCCGGGACGACCGCTCGCTCGGCATAGGTTCCCCATTGAGCGATGCTCGAAGGGGGAACCAGGCTGACCGGATCACCTATTTCAAAGTCGCGTACGGCGTCGCCCACGGCTTCGACAAAACCTGCGGCTTCGTATCCCAGTCGGCTGGGGAACTCAGCTTGTTCCAGGTACTGGCCGCGCCTGAACATCGACTCGGCGCGGTTGAGACCGATGGCCCTGACGCGGATGCTGACCTCATCGGGGCCGGGCTGGGTGACCGGTAGGTCCTCTATCCGCAGGACCTCTGGATCACCGTACTCATAAAATCGAACGACACGTGTCATGGTATTTCTCGCAAGGGTTAGGAACGTTTTCAGTCTAGGGGCGTGTCCAATGCAGAAAAACGCGCTGGAGTTCCGGTGTTAACGGATGTATGTGTCCGTAATGGAAATCGATTGGCGCTGAGGTAGCCGGCGGCCGACGCTGCGAACCAGCACGTAGAAGAGCGGGGTGAAGAGCAGGCCGAAAGCGGTCACGCCCAGCATGCCGAAGAACACCGCGACGCCCATGGCCTGGCGCATTTCCGAACCGGCACCGGTAGAAATCACCAGGGGAACGACGCCCATCACGAAGGCAATCGAAGTCATCAGGATCGGTCGAAGCCTCAGCTTGCTGGCTTCCCAGGCGGCGCTCAGAGGGGTACGCCCCTGGCGTTCCAGATCCCTTGCAAATTCAACGATCAGGATGGCGTTCTTGGACGCCAGGCCCACCAGCACCATCAGGCCGATCTGGGTGAAGATATTGTTATCTCCTCCTGTCAGCCAGACGCCCGCGAGGGCCGAGAACACGCCCATTGGCACGATCAGGATCACCGCCAGCGGCAACAGAAGGCTTTCGTACAGTGCCGCCAGTACCAGGAAAACCAGTAGCGTGCTGACCGCAAGCACCCAGCCGGTTGCGTCACCGGCCAACCGCTGCTGGTAGGTCAGGTCGGTCCATTCCATGCGTATGCCCTGGGGCAGTGTTTGCCGGGCGATGCGCTCGATGGCCGCTTCCGCCTGGCCCGAGGAGTAGCCAGGGGCAGGCGCGCCATTGACGTCCGCCGCTGTAAAAGCGTTGTAATGCACGACCATTTCCGGCCCGTAACCGGGCTTGACCGACAACAACGTCGATAGGGGCACCATGTCGCCGTATGCATTGCGTACCTTCAAACGCGTGATGTCTTCGGGATTGGCCCTGAAGGGCGCATCTGCCTGCGCCCGAACCTGGTAGACACGCCCGAAAAGGTTGAAATCGTTGACGTACAGAGAACCCAGGTAAATTTGCAGGGTCTCGAATACGTCTGTCACCGAGACGCCGAGCTGCTTGGCTTTGACCCGGTCGAGATCGACATCCAGTTGAGGCACGTTTATCTGGTAACTGGAGAACAGTGGTCCCAGCTCCGGTGCTTTGGCAGCCTCGGTCATGAACGCTTTGACCGCGCTGTCGAGGGCGACATACCCCAGGCTCGCCCGGTCCTCGATCTGCAATTTGAATCCGCCAAGCGTCCCCAGGCCCAGGACGGGGGGCGGGGGGAAGACTGCCGTGAAGGACTGCGTGATCCTCTTGAATTCGCCATTGAGGTCTGCCGCTATCCGGTTCGCCCCCAGCGACTCGCCGGAGCGTTCGGCAAATGGCTTGAGGATCACGAAAATGATCCCGGAGCTTGACGAGTTCATCAGGCCGTTGACGGACATGCCGGGAAACTCGAGGGTATGGGCAACGCCAGGATGCTTGAGCGCGATGTCATTCATTTGCTGGATGACCTGCTCGGTGCGATCCAGCGAGGCGCCGGCGGGCAATTGGGCGAAACCCACCAGAAACTCCTTGTCCTGGGCCGGAACGAACCCCGTCGGCAGCGTGTGGCTGAGCCATGCGCAGGCACACAGCAGAACGCCGAATAATGCGAACGTCCTGCCTTTGTGTGCCAGGACTCCGCGCACGCCGGCGCCATAGCGGTCCTCGGCTTGCTTGAATAGACGATTGAAACCCTTGAAGAACCGCCCCATGACGTTGTCGATCCCACGCTCCAGTGGATCTTTAGGTGCGCCGTGGGGCTTGAGCAGCAGAGCGCAGAGGGCTGGGGAAAGTGTCAGCGAATTGAACGCCGAGATCACCGTGGAGATCGCAATGGTCAAGGCGAACTGGCGGTAGAAGCCGCCGGAAAGACCGGGCATGAACGCCAACGGAATGAACACGCAAACCAGCGTCAGGGTGATGGCTATGATCGGTTTGCTGACTTCTGCCATGGCTTTGTGAGTTGCTGGGTGAGGCGCCAATCCTTGTGCGATATTGCGTTCGACGTTTTCCACTACCACGATTGCGTCGTCGACAACGATGCCGATCGCCAATACCAGGCCAAACAGCGACAGGGCATTGATGGAGAACCCGAACGCCAGCAGGAACGCCAGCGTGCCGACGATGGATATCGGCACGGCCAGCAGTGGGATGACTGATGCACGCCAGGTCTGCAGGAACACGATGACGACCAGCACGACCAGCACGATGGCTTCGAACAGGGTGCTGATGACCGCATCGATGCTGGAACGAACGAATTGGGTCGGGTCGAAGACGATTTTGTAATCGACGCCCGCCGGCATATCGGCCTTGGCTTCAGCCATGATTTCCCGGGCACGGGCAGAGATATCCAGGGCGTTGCCGCCCGCCATCTGGAAAACCCCGAAGCCCACCGCCGGCTGCCCGTCCACCAGCGAGCGAAGCGCGTAGGTAGAAGCCGCCAGCTCGATCCGGGCCACATCGCGTAAATATGTCACGCCCCCATCCGGCACCGTCTTGATGACGATGTTGCCGAATTCCTCTTCGGTTTTCAGGCGCCCCTGGGCATTGACCGAGAGCTGCAGCTGGACGCCGGCGCGCATAGGCGAAGCGCCTATGACGCCGGCCGCGACCTGAATGTTCTGCTCGCGGATGGCCTGGACTACCTCGCCGGCGGTGAGGCCTCGCTGCACCACGCTGTCGGGGTCGATCCAGATGCGCATGGCGTAATCGCCGCCGCCCCAGATGCGCACTTCGCCGACGCCAGGTATGCGCTCAAGCTGGCTCTTGATGTTCAGGATGCCGTAGTTGCGCAGGTAGTTGGCGTCGTATTCATTGTTGGGCGACACCAGATGGATCGCCAGGGTCTGGGTCGATGACGATTTGCTGGTGGTGACGCCCAGGTTCAACACGTCGGCCGGGAGACGCGGCAGGGCTTCTGAGACGCGGTTCTGCACCAGCTGCTGGGCCTTGTCGGGATCGGTACCCAAGGCGAATGTCACGTTGATCGCCAACGTTCCATCGCTGTTGGCCTGGGATTGCATATACAGCATGCCTTCCACGCCGTTGATGCGCTCTTCAAGGGGCGCGGCAACGCTTTCAGCCACCACCTTGGGGTTGGCGCCTGGGTATTGGGCGTTCACGACGATCAGCGGCGGAACGACATCGGGGTACTCCGACACCGGCAGTCGCGCCAATGAGAGGAGGCCGGCCAACAACACAAGGGCGCTGAGGACACCGGAAAAAATCGGACGGTCGATGAAGAATCCGGAAATATTCATCACTGTTGCGCCTGTGGCTGTGACGGTGCGCGTACCGGAGCAACCTGGGTGCCCGGCGTCGCCAGATGCAAGGAACTCACGACAACCTGTTCCTCGGGTTCGATACCCTGGTCAATGACACGAAGGGCGCCCTGGCGGATCCCTGGCTTGACCTGCCGGTACTGGACGCGGCCTTCGGCATCGACTACCAGCACATACTTTTTGTCCTGGTCGGTGCCGATGGCGCTGTCGTCAACCAGGGTCGCGGGGCGACTGGCACTGCCTGGCAGCAGCACCCTGGCAAACAGGCCCGGGCGCAGTTCCCCGTTGCTGTTGTCGAAACTGGCCCTGACCCGGATAGTGGCCGACCGGGTATCCAGCCGATTGTCCAGGGAGCTCAGCTTGCCTTTTCGGGGATAACCCTCTTCATTGGCTAACCCGAGCATGACCGGTACCGGATCGGCTGTCGGGCGGTTGCCCAAGTAGCGCAGGAAGGTCTTTTCATCCACGTCGAAGTCTGCGTAGATCGGCGAGATCGACACCAGGTTTGTCAAGGCCGTGGAGCGTTCGCCCACGTCGACGATATTGCCCGGTGTCACTTCTACTCGTGAAGCTCGACCGTCGAACGGTGCGAGAATGCGGGTGTGCTCAAGATCAAGCCTTGCCAGCTCGACCCTGGCCTGGGCTTCATTGACCCTGGCCTGGGCTTCGTTGGCGCTCTGTATGCGCTTGTCCAGGTCGGTTTTTGCGATGGCGTTGCTGGAAATCAGATGCTCGTAGCGCTGCAGTTCTTTCTGGGCAAACACACTCATCGACCTGGCAGCCACAAGCGCAGCTTGAGCTTGTTGCAGCGCCGCGGCATAAGGCCGTGGATCGATCTCGAACATCAGGTCACCTTTGCGCAGCATCGCGCCGTCCTTGAAGTGCACGCTGATGAGCGTGCCGGCGACTAGAGGCTTGATAACCACGGTGTCGGTGGCGACCAGGCGACCGGTATAGCTCTGCCAGTCGACGACATCACGCGTGACGGCGGCCATCACTTGCACCTGGGGCAGCGGTGCGGGGGCGGGGTTAGCCTGGGCAACCGGCGACTTCATGCTGATTGCGAAGCCGGCAAGCGCCGCCAGCACCAGTGCGCCCAGTGCCCAGGCGGGCACGCCGCTCAACCTGCGAGTAAACGATGACATGGCAAGCATCCTTTCTAAATGGAGAAAATCAGATTTGCGGGACACTCAGTGGCCGCTCGATCGGCTTGGCCTTTCCCCAGCGCCGCATGGCGGGCCGCTCAACGAAGGTGAATAGCAGCCAGCCACCCAGGAGCGACAGACAGAACGTGGTGGCAAGAATGAGAGACGCCGGTACAGCGGCAAAACGTTGGCCGTCCAATAGCGAGGTCACACACGTCATGATCAGCAGATGGATCATGTAGAAGCCGAACGAGATCTCCCCCAGCCAGACCATCAACGGATATCGAAACCAAGACTTGCGTTGCGCCACATCGGCGGCAGCCAGGCTAGTGATCAGTAAGGCAATCGGGATAACGGTGGTGAGTGACAGGCTGTAGATAAAGGGCACTTCTCCTGCGAGGAAGTAAGCCATCGCCGCCAATGCCAGGGCCGGTGCCAGCGGGATGGCAATCCAGCGCCCCGTCATCAGAATCCTCGCCATCAGCATGCCGAGAACGAACTCGAACAGCCGTAGTGGCGGAAAGAAGTAAGCCAACCACCACTGATTCAGGGAGATCGGGTATTCGGCGATCTGCGGTTCATCGTTGACAACTTCGGCAATGAGCCAGTGAGTTGCGGCCATGGCGCAGACTGTCACGCCGACGGTCAGCCAGAGTCGGTCCTCAGGGACCTTCCACAATGCGCGCAACAGAAACGGGAACGCCAGGTAGAAAACCAATTCGCAACACAGTGACCAGGACGGTCCGTTGACACTCAGGAACACCGACATATCCGGCACCCAGGCGTGAACCAATAGCAAGTTGGGCAACCAGGCGCTGAGGGCGGTCAGTGGTACGGCGAACAAGATCATCGCCAGGATGAAGGTGATCAGGTGGTTGGGGTAGATTTTTACCAGGCGTCGGCGCCAGAACGCCCCGAGCGTATCGTTCCTGCGGGCGGACCAGGTAATGACGAAACCACTGAGCACGAAAAAAAACGAGACCCCAATCCAGCCACCCACACTGAACAAGCGCTGGAAGCCGGAGACGATGTGCTGGTCTGTAAACGGATTGAATCCGATGATTTTCGTCAGTGAGGCGTGAAAGAAGAACACCAAGGCTGCCGCGACAAATCGAAACCCCGTCAGGGAGTCCAGTCGCACGTTGGCATGGTTGTGGTACAGGCGTGAATGCGTCATGAGTCGATACCTTTCAATAAAGATCCGCGGCACTGGCGGAGGCCCAGGTGCCTGGTCGATTCCGTGGGGCAGGTAGCCAAAACAAAGCTGGGCAACTCAAATTGCATTCGCATGAAGGCCGGCTCTCAAGCCGGTCTTTTCATGATGGACTCCTTATCGCAACGCAAGGCAGGCGTCTTTTAAGCGCCGTATACGGCGTTGCACAGATCGACAGTGAACTGCCCGAACATCCCTTCGAAGGCGGTGTTGGTGAATGCCACCACGGAGATCTGCTGGGCCGGATCGACAAACCAGGAATGACCAAAAGCCCCGCCCAGGCGCCAGGTACCGACAGACTCCGGCACCTGTGCCGCTTGTGGGTCAGTCAGCACGGTGAAGCCCAGGCCGAACCCACGACCAGGCCAGTTGGCAAGTTCAAGATCGCCGGTCTGGACCGTTCCCATCTCCTTCGAAAGGCTCGCTGGCATGAGCGCGCCGCCGCCCTGGCGCAAGGTCTCGAGCAGGATCAGGAACTCTTCGGCGGAGCCGATCATCCCGGAACCTCCCGAATGGTAGGCAGTGCTGTCGAGGGCACGATCCGCATCCATGCGGATGCCTGCGGTGTCCTCGAAAACCTCGATCACTTCGACGCCGTTCATGCGGCGTGGTGCGGGATCGGCATTGAGATAGGCGGCCGTCAGACGGGAAGTGTCGACGACGTTGAAACGGGTATCGGACAGGCCGAGAGGCTTGCACACCAGTTGCTCGATCGCGTCGGACAGACTGGTTTCAAACACCCTTGCGATCAGCGCGCCCAACACGTCGGTCGCGATCGAATACCCCCAATGGGTGCCAGGGCGATACAGTAGCGGCGCGGTAGCCAGCCGCCGGATGTTTTCCTCCAGAGTCAGCGGCGCGCTTTCCAGCCCGTCACACACACCAGCCTGCGCATAAGCGCCGCCGCCCTTGGCTTCGAGAAAACCGTAATTCAGGCCGGCGGTATGGCTGAGCAATTGGCGTACGCTGATGGACACGCGGGTGCCGTCCGCCAGGGTTGGCTGGAACTCCGGTAGCCAGCGAGCGATAGGGTCATCCAGGCCAATGCGGCCCTGGGCTACCAAGGCCAGGGCCGCAGTCGAGGTGATTGGCTTGGTAACCGAAGAGAGCCGGAACAAGGCATCGGTGCGCATCGGCAGGCCAGCCTCCCGGTCGGCCAGGCCCACCGCGTTGCGATAAGTGATTTCGCCGCGACGGGCAACCAGTACCACGGCTCCCACCAGGCGCTTTTCTTCGATAGCGCTGTTCAGGGCCGCGTCGATTTTCGCCTGCATGGGGTCAGTGGCGAAAGCGCTGGCTAATTGGATGGATTCTTTGGCGGTCATGATTACGATTCCCTGCTGTAATGGACGTCGCCATGCTAGGTCGCAGACGGCAGGGGAAACAGAGGCTAGAATTCCGGACACATCGGACGTTTCGTTCCGCAATCCAAGACGCAAAACTCAAGGAGAGAGCGTGGACAACCTCAGCGGAATCTCGGTTTTCGTTCAAGTTGCCGAAACTCGCAGTTTTGTCGCGGCCGGACGGCAACTGGGCGTGTCGTCATCGGCGATTGGCAAAAGCGTCGCGCGCCTGGAGCAGCGCCTGGGCGTCAGGCTGTTTCATCGCAGCACCCGAAGCATCAACCTGACAGCGGAGGGCCTGCTTTTCCTGAACCGCTGCCAGCGCGTGCTCAATGAACTGGAAGCGGCGGAACTTGAGCTGTCGAGCACCAGCAGCGAACCTCGGGGCAAGCTGCGCGTGAGCCTGCCCTTGGCCGGGCAGTTCCTGTTCACGTTGTTGTCCAGCTTTGCCAAGCGATACCCGGATATCCATCTGGAACTGGACTTCAGCGATCGTCTGGTGGATGTCGTGGAGGAGGGCTTTGATGCGGTGGTCAGAACCGGTGAGTTGAACGACTCTCGCTTGGTGGCGCGGCGATTGGGTGCTTTTCGTTTCTTGCTGGTGGGGGCTCCGGGCTATTTCCAGGTCCAGGGCACCCCCTTGAATGCCAGCGACTTGAGCAACCATGACTGCTTGTTATATCGGGTGCCTTCCACCGGCAAGCTTGAGCGCTGGCCGCTACCGGATAAAGCTCATAACGGCGCGCAGGATCTGCGGGCCGTGCTGGTCTGCAACAACATCGATATGCTTTTCAACGCCGCGATCGAGGGGCGGGGCATCGCCTGTCTGCCGGAATTCGCCGTCAAGGAGGCCCTTGAGTCCGGAGCGTTGAAGGCCGTGCTGACCCAAGAAGTAACCCGCACCATCCACTTTAGCGTGCTGTGGCCGCCGAATCGCTTCATCACGCCCAAGCTGCGCTGTTTCGTGGATTTCATCTCCTTGCATATGTGAGCGGGCGGGCGCGGCCTACAAGACACCTGATCCATTCAATCCACGCCGCACCCGCCCCGGCGTCTCACCATATATCTCCTTGAATTTCTTACTGAAAGCCGCCTGGGATTGATAGCCCACCTGGGATGCGATGTCAGTCAGTCCCAAGTGCGAATGGCTCAGCAGGCTGAAGGCCAGTTCCATTCGAACCTGCGTCAACAAGACCCACGGCGAAACGCCGGCGACCCGCACGAAAGCTCGCATGAACGTTGCACGGGACATGCTCGCAATCCCGGCAAGCGCATCCACTGTCCATTCGTAGCCCGGGTCCGCCAGCATCGATTGCCAGGCGCGGCCCAGCTGCTTTTCGGACAACAAGGCCAGGGTGCCAGTGTGTTGGCCGTGGCTCGCGAGGTGAGCGCGCAGGATCAGGGTGAACAAAGCTTGGGACAAGGCATCGAGTAAGAAGTGCGCGCCGACCTGATCGCTATCGGCTTCACCTCGCAACATGTCGACCAGGGCCGGCAAGGGGGCACTTGCAGGGAGGGCTGCACTGGGAATCACGAGATGTTCAGGGAGGGCAGAGAACAACAGGGAGGCACGATTGTAGTGAAAATTTCCGCAAAGCATGTCCAGGTCAGTGCTCCCGCGGCCAATGCGGTAAAGCGGCAGTGTGCCACCGGACACCAGCCTCGGGGTTCGCGGCTCAGCCGTTTTCCCGATGCCATGCAGGAGGTGCGGTGCCCCGCGAGGCAGAAGCAGAATGTCTCCTGCACGCATTGGCAGGCGCTGTCCGTCCGGAAGTTCGACGCGGCACTCTCCCGCCAACACAATGTGATAGGGCGCTTTTCCCAAGGCTTCCTGCGCGTGATCGAGTGCCCAATCTCCTTGAAACTGACACCGTAGATCCACACTGCCTCGCACGTTGGCCAAGCTGATGAGTTTATCGATCGAATTCATTTGAGCGCTTCGCATAAAAATTTGAGCGGATCGGACAAACTCGAATCTCGCCCTGGGGGGAGACTGAGCCTGTCGAAACAGTACACCAACTTGCTCAGGAGTCATGCGATGTTCAACAACTGGTCCGAACTGCTACCCACCATTCAGAAGGCTTTCGGCTCGCTCGGAAAGAGCAACCCGAAAATGGTCAAGGCTTACATGGCCCTTGGCGAAGCTTCCGCCGAAAACGATGTACTGGATGGGAAAACCCGAGAGTTGATTTCGATTGCCGTCGCTGTCACCACCCGTTGTGACGGATGTATTGCCGTCCACGCGGACGCGGCGATCAAGGCTGGAGCCAGCCGCGAAGAAGTGGCGGCCACATTGGCAACCGCCATTTCGCTCAACGCCGGCGCAGCTTACATCTATTCGTTGCGCACGTTGGAAGCGTACGACTCGCTAAAAAAATAGAGCCTGCCGATGCAGGTCTGGCCTCGGTACCATGCGGTATCGGGGCTTTTTGTTGCCAGCAGGATCTTCGGGTTTCCCCCCGACGCAACGCGGTCGGTAATCCATTACGATGAGACGGTGAACTCACTGACAATGGAGACTACCCACATTGTTGCTGACTGACGTACCGTAATCGCGAGCAAGCTTTGCTCCCACGGGTTTGTGGCTTACTCACTGGCATCAGCCCGCCTTGAACAGGATGCGCCTGTTCAACCACAGGGTGCCGACCTCAATGGTTGGCACGGTGCTCAGGTCATGAGTCCAGAGGCGGGCAGAGCCTGATGCCAGCTAGCGGCGCAAAACCTGTGGGAGCAAAGCTTGCTCGCGATAGCGGCAGACCAGCCAACATGGTTGCTGACTGACGTACCGTAGTCGCGAGCAAGCTTTGCTCCCACGGGTTTGTGGCTTACTCACTGGCATCAGCCCGCCTTGAACAGGATGCGCCTGTTCAACCACAGGGTGCCGACCTCAATGGTTGGCACGGTGCTCAGGTCATGAGTCCAGAGGCGGGCAGAGCCTGATGCCAGCTAGCGGCGCGAAACCTGTGGGAGCAAAGCTTGCTCGCGATAGCGGCAGACCATTCAACATGGTTGCTGACTGACGTACCGTAGTCGCGAGCAAGCTTTGCTCCCACGGGTTTGTGGCTTACTCACTGGCATCAGCCCGCCTTGAACAGGATGCGCCTGTTCAACCACAGGGTGCCGACCTCAATGGTTGGCACGGTGCTCAGGTCATGAGTCCAGAGGCGGGCAGAGCCTGATGCCAGCTAGCGGCGCAAAACCTGTGGGAGCAAAGCTTGCTCGCGATAGCGGCAGACCAGCCAACATGGTTGCTGACTGACGCACCGTAGTCGCGAGCAAGCTTTGCTCCCACGGGTTTGTGGCTTACTCACTGGCATCAGCCCGCCTTGAACAGGATGCGCCTGTTCAACCACAGGGTGCCGACCTCAATGGTTGGCACGGTGCTCAGGCCATGAGTCCAAAGGCGGGCAGAGCCTGATGCCAGCTAGCGGCGCAAAACCTGTGGGAGCAAAGCTTGCTCGCGATAGCGGCAGACCATTCAACATGGTTGCTGACTGACGTACCGTAGTCGCGAGCAAGCTTTGCTCCCACAGGTTTGTGGCTTACTCACTGGCATCAGCCCGCCTTGAACAGGATGCGCCTGTTCAACCACAGGGTGCCGACCTCAATGGTTGGCACGGTGCTCAGGTCATGAGTCCAAAGGCGGGCAGAGCCTGATGCCAGCTAGCGGCGCAAAACCTGTGGGAGCAAAGCTTGCTCGCGATAGCGGCAGACCATTCAACATGATTGCTGACTGACGTACCGTAGTCGCGAGCAAGCTTTGCTCCCACGGGTTTGTGGCTTACTCACTGGCATCAGCCCGCCTTGAACAGGATGCGCCTGTTCAACCACAGGGTGCCGACCTCAATGGTTGGCACGGTGCTCAGGTCATGAGTCCAGAGGCGGGCAGAGCCTGATGCCAGCTAGCGGCGCAAAACCTGTGGGAGCAAAGCTTGCTCGCGATAGCGGCAGACCAGCCAACATGGTTGCTGACTGACGTACCGTAGTCGCGAGCAAGCTTTGCTCCCACAGGTTTGTGGCTTAACTGACTGGCATCAGGACAGGCCTCTGTCTTGCAGCTCAGACGGCGACCGATTCCAGGGTCGATTCAAGGAAGCGGAAGGCCGTCTGTTTAGAGTGGTGGGTCGATTCGAAGAACGCCAGGTGACTGCCGTTGCTCTCCACGTGCAGCAGTGCGTCGCTGATGGACTCGGCAATACGCTGTGAGCCGCCGATGTGGGTGGTTTCGTCGGCGTCGCCGGCAACCACCAGCGTCGGCACGCTGATCTGCCCCAACCGCGATTGCAGCTCAGTCTTGTTCAGCGCATCGTTGAGCCGCGCATAGCGGTAGAACAACTCTTCGTTGACATAGGGGTAGAGCGCCGCATGGGCGATCGAGTCCGGGATGGTCGCCAGTGTCGCCTGGTCCAGGAACAACGCCTGCAAGTCGCTGGCTTCGTTGCGGTCGACGGCGGCCGACTCCATTAGCCATTCGAAGTTCTGCTGATGGGCGGTGCGCAGGCTGTTGTCGCCCAGATTGTAGTCGCCGTGCCACAGGCTCAGGGAGTTCACCCGCTCGGGGTGGATGGCGGCGGCGCTCAACGCGATCACCGCACCACCGCAGATGCCCATCAAGTGCGCGCTGGGCAGCTCGTAGTGGTTCATCACGTTGATCAGGTCGCCGACCTGGGCATCGGTGTCCACGGAGAGTTGGTCGAATGAGGTACAGGAACCGAACAGCCCCCGGGTCTCCCAGGTGACCACGAAGAATCGCTCGCTCAGGGCATTGAACCAGTCGCGACACAGGTCGAACGGCATGCCGCAGGGCAGTGCCAGGACGATCGCCGGGCGGTTCTGATCCGTGCTGGCATGCACTGACAACGCGACGTTGTCGCGGGTGATCAGGTGCACCGTTTCAACCTCGGGCACCGAACCACTGAAATCGAAGTGTCTGACCAGGCGCCCGAACTCCCTGACACTTTCGAACTCGTCGAAGTGGTCATAGGAAAAATCCAGCGCCTGGCAGATTTTCTTGCTGATAAACATTTCGAAGGACGACAGCTGCGCCTCACCATCGTGCACATACTGCACGGCTTTTACGCCGATGCGTGCGAAGGTAGCACTGACCGCCCGTTCCGTCGCTCTCACGCTCGGAGAAGCCTGGTCGGGTGGCGGCTCATTTGCCTGGGCGAGAAAGCTCAGGCAAATGGGATCGGGCAGATGGATGGCAAGGTGCCTAAGCATCCTCACGGTCTCGCACAGGCGCGTTGCTGCGTCGGTGGAAATAGTCATGGATTGGGGGACTCCTGTCAGGCACGTTGCGCATGCCACTGTCTTATGGCACTGAAAAATCAGACCGCTTCGAATTTCTTGCCTCGGGTGGTATGGGTGACAAGGCGGTTGTATTCCGGGGTCCTGTCCCCGATCACCTGGACCGCGCCGTATTTCTCAAGGCTGATGCGACCGCCGTACTCCTCGATGTGCTCGGAGTCCGGGTAGATTTTCACGAAGGACGGAACATAGCGTGAGGCGAAGCCCATGCGCATGTCCTGGGACTCGCCGCTATGAGGGTAGGAGGCGTGCATCAGGGTCGACCAGAAAATGATGAACTGGCCGGCCTTCATCTGCATGGGCACGGCGGAGGATTCGTCAGGCTTGAAGTTCTCGTCGATCTGCAGCTGGCGATAGTCGTAGCCGAAGAAACCGCGGCGCACGCCATCCTTGACCACCGAGCTGTTGTTGGCATCCGGATCGTAGGCCATGCGCTTGGTTTCGTCGTAGTTCATGCTGTTCTGGGTGCCGGGAATGAATTGCAGGCAACCATTGGCGATGTTGGCGTCGGTGAACGCGGTCCAGACGGTGATGGTGCCACCGAAGTCTTCGTTCTCCGGCCACAGGATCTGCGGCTTGCCCGAGGCGTTGGCGAAGGTGTCGGCCTGGTGCCAGTCGGTGCCTTCGTCGCCCGGATATTTGGGGAAGAACTCGGTACGCCAGCACAGTACGTCCGGACCGAGGATGCTTTCGACGCGGTCGCAGATCTGTGGACGGCAGATGTGGCTGGCGAGGAATTCGTCGTCCAGGTGGCGATCATAGTTGGCGATGTTGGTGCCGGCGGAAATCGCATCCAGGTCCTGGTACGCCGCGGCGCTGCGGTCGAGCAGGCGCAGGCGGGTGCGTTTCCAGGTTTCTTTCATTTCTTCCGGGGTATAGGCGTCGAAAGGACCGATGAAGCCATTCTTCTCAAAGGACGCGCGTTCTTCCGGGGTCAAGGCGAATTTCTTGCTCATGGGCTGTTCCTTTTCGGTCAATGGGCTTGGACAAGGGAGCGCTGGATGCAGTCGGCCAATACCTTGGCGGTTGCACCGTTGGCCAGTACGCCGGGGTCCAGGTTGACCTGGTAATGGGCCTTGAAAGTGCTCAGGGAGCGGATCAGTGCCAGGGAGGTGCCGCCAAAGTCGAAGAAGTCATCGTTCAGACCGATGTTCTTCAGGCCGATGTCCTGGGACCAGACCTTGAGCACGAACTGCTCTTGCTCGGTGAGGTTGTCGGCCGTGTGGTGGACGGTGGCTTCGATGGAGTCGGGCGAGGGCAGGCGCTTCTTGTCGATCTTGCCGTGGTCGGTAACCGGCAGTTGTGCCAGGGCGATGTAGGCTGAAGGGCGCATGTAGTCCGGCAGGTTGGCGGCCACCAGCGCGGCGACTTCGCTGCGGACCTGTTCGGTCCAGGCATTCACGCCCTGGGCCGGTACCACGTAGGTGAGCAGTCGCCAGTCGCCGTCGCCGTAATCGTGACCGGTCACATGGGCCGCGGCCACGGCGGGACTGCTCTGCAGGCAGGCTTCGACTTCGCCGGGCTCGATGCGGAAACCGCGGATTTTCAGTTGCTCGTCGCAACGACCGGCGTAGCGGTACTCGCCGTCATCGCCCAGCACCACCAGATCGCCAGTGCGATAGGCGCGAGTTGAAGTTCCTGGCAGTTGCACGAAGCGCTCGCTGTTCAGCGCCGGGCGGTTCAGGTAACCCAGCGCTACGCCGGCGCCTTCGATGTACAGCTCACCGGCGGTGCCCTGGGGCACGGGTTGTTGATCGGCATCGAGCAGATTCAGGCGCCAGCCATCCAGCGGGGCACCAATCGATACCATGGCGGCGCTTTCCAGGTCCTGGCCCAGCACGCGCTTGAAGGTGGTGTGCACTGTGGCTTCGGTGATGCCGTACATGTTGATCAGCGCAGGCTTCTGGTCACCATGGCGTTCGACCCAGGGGCGCAGCACCGTGGCTGGCAGAGCCTCGCCGCCGAATACCACGTAGCGCAGCGCCAGCGGCGTCTTGGCCTGGCGGTCTGCCTCGTCGAGGCCGCGGAAGGCCGACGGGGTCTGGCTGAGGACGGTCACGCCCTGGTCGAGCAGCCATTGACGGGTTGCGGTTGGTGAGCGTGACACATCGTAAGGCACCACGGCGACGTGGCCGCCATGGGCCAGTGCGCCCCAGATCTCCCAGACCGAAAAGTCGAAGCCGATGGAGTGGAACATCGACCAGACGTCATGTTCGTTGAAAGCGTACTCGCGCTGGGTGCTGTCCAACAGGCGACTGACGTTGGCGTGGGCCACCAGCACACCCTTGGGTTCGCCGGTGGAGCCGGAGGTGTAGATGACGTAGGCCGGTGCCTGGTCGGGGGCGCGGCGGTCGACATCGCCAATCGGCTCCAGTGCCGGGCCGGCCAGCAGATCGGCCAGGGGCAGGACGCGCACGGACGGGCTCTGCGCCAGATTGGCGGGCTCGCCGATCATCAGGTTCAGGCCGCTGTCGCGCACGATGTGTTCCACGCGCTTGCCGGGGTACTGCGGGTCGACCGGGACGTAGGCGCCGCCGGCCTTGAGGATGCCCAGCAGGCTGATGACCAGGTCGACGCTGCGCGTCAGGCACATCCCGACCAGCATGCCGTCCTTGACGCCTTCCTGGCGAAGACGGGCTGCCAGTTGCGAAGAGGCCGCATCGAGTTGCGCGTAACTCAACGCGCGAGTGGCGTCGGAGACGGCCGTTCGCTCGGGAAATTCACGGGCCCGGGCAGTGAAGATTTCATGCAGGAATGCACCGGGCGTGAGAGGGGCTGGCGCGGGGTTGACCGATCCGCCAGTGTTCTTAATCGGCATGACTAACGCTCCTGTTGGTTGCCAGGTGCAGCGTATTTGCGCGTTTGCGAAAACCGTTGCACTCGAGACGTCACTGCGGCCCACGGGATCGTTTAATGCGCCTGTGCGATTCGCAGCTGTCGCATTTCAGCACCGACTTCGTGCCGGCGTCTGTCGCGGGAAATGGGGACAAGCCGCTTTGGGATGAACGTCGGCAGCGACGGTGTAACCGGGTGTGTCGGGTCTGTCCCGGTTTGCGGTGCCAGACATCACCGTGGATCAGTGTTTTTATCCTTGCCCGACAGTGGGGCGCATTGGTTTTGCCCCGTACGACGTGGATCCGAGGGTCCGTGGTTCAGGAGTGATGCATGAATCTTCAAACTAACGCTTCGCCCGTGTTGAGCGATGACGGGATGGCGGATTCGCTTTCCTGGCCAGGTCAGCCAGTCGATGGGCAGGTCCGATTGTCGCTGCTCGCCGATGGCCTGAACTTGCCCGTGGTGATCGAAGCGATCGCACCAGGTTTGGACCCGTCGGCGTGGGCCGGCACCCATCGCCAGGCCGTTGAGGCGTTGCTGTGCCGCCACGGCGCGGTGCTGTTTCGCGGTTTCGAGCTCGCCTCGGTGCCGGCCTTCGAAGCGTTTGCCGAAGCCTTGTCCCCCGGGTTGCATGGCAGTTACGGCGACCTGCCGAAGAAGGAGGGCGGACGGAACGTCTATCGCTCAACGCCTTATCCCGAACGGGAAATGATCCTCTACCACAACGAGAGCTCCCACCTGGAAAGCTGGCCGCGCAAGCAGTGGTTCTATTGCGAGCAGCCTTCACGGGTCGGCGGTGCGACACCGCTGGCGGACATCCGGCAAGTGCTGCGGCAACTGCCCGCCGAGGTAGTGGCACGCTTCGAACAAAAGGGGCTGATGTACAGCCGCACCTTCACCGCCGGGGTCGAGCCAGGCTGGGAATCGTTCTTCGGCACCACTGACCGGGGTGAAGTCGAACGGCGTTGTCGGGAGCAGGGCACCGATTTCGAATGGCTCGACGGCGACACCCTGCAAGTACGCACCCTCTGCCCGGCGGTGATCCGTCATCCGCAGACCGGCGAGGCGGCGTTCTTCAACCAGGTGCAGTTGCACCATCCATTCTGCCTTGGCGAGGAAATGCGTGAAGACCTGCTCGACATGTTCGGCGCCGACCGTTTGCCGCGCATGGTCAGCTACGGCGATGGAACACCGATTGAAGATGAGGTCATGGCCCTGGTGGGCGACGCCTATGAGGCCTGCGCCGTCAGGTTCGACTGGCGCAAGGGCGATGTGGTCATGCTCGACAACATGCTGGCCGCCCATGCCCGTGATCCTTACGAGGAGCCGCGCCTCATTGTCGTGGCGATGGGCGAGATGACCGCCCGGGGCGACGTCTGGCAGCCGGCCTGAGCCATATCGCGAGTTCATTCGAGGATAGCAACCCATGAAAAACCAGAAAGAGAAGAAACCCAAGCCGGGGTCGGTCATGCGCCTGCTGTGGCGCAACCACCCCTGGCTGACGTTTTTCACCTTGATTTGTGGTGTCATCAGCGGGGTCGCATCCATCGCGGTGGTGAGTGTGATCAATCAGGCGATCCACAATGACGGTGATCGCATGCAGGCGCTGTACTGGTTTGCCGGGCTCAGTGCCATAGCGCTGATCCTGCGCAACGGTGCTGCGCTGTTCCCGGCCTACGCCAGCATGCGGATCATGACCCGGTTGCGCATCGCACTGTGCCGCAAGATCCTTGCCACGCCGCTGGAAGAGGTGGACCGGCGCGGCCCGCCCAACGTGCTGACCATGCTGACCAACGACATCCCGCAACTGAACACGACACTGATCGTCATGCCCACTGTGCTGGTGGAGGCGACGGTCTTTCTGTTCGGTATTGCCTACCTGGCGTACCTGTCGTGGGTAGTCCTGGCCTTGACGGTTTCGCTGATGGTCCTGGGTGTGGGTTTGTACCTGTTCTTCTTCGCCAGCGGCGTGAGGTCCACCAATCGGGTTCGGGACGAGTTCACCGCGTTCAACGAATACACCCATGCCCTGGTGTTCGGTCTCAAGGAATTGAAGCTCAACGGCATTCGCCGTCGCTGGTTCGGCCGCTCCGCCATCGAGGCGTCCTCGACCCGGGTGGCGCGCTACAACTTCGTCGAGCGCCTGTGGTACACCGCTGCCGACAACGTGGGCCAGTTCACCCTGTCGTTGCTGATCGGTTGCCTGCTGTTCGCCGCGCCGCTGGTCAGCACGGTCGATCCCAAAGTGATGACCGCCAGTGTGCTGGCGGTGCTCTACATCATGGGGCCGCTGTCGCTGTTGGTGGGGGCAATGCCGGTGCTGGCGGCGGGCAGGGTTGCCTGTACGCGGCTCGCAGAGTTCGGTTTCGCGATCAACGATCCGCACCCCGAACCCGTTGCGGTCGAAGCACCGAAAGTGCATCTGCTCGAGCACAAAAAGACCTGGGGCAGCATCGAGTTGAAGGGCGTGCGGATGCATTACCAGGACCCGCATGCCGGAAGTGGTTTCTCCCTGGGACCCATCGACCTGACGGTACAGGCGGGTGAACTGATCTACATCGTTGGTGGCAACGGTTGCGGCAAAAGCACTCTGGCCAAGGTGCTGTGCGGGCTCTACATCCCTCAAGGCGGCGAGGTGCTGCTCGACGGCGTGGCGATCTCTGACGAGAGCCGCAGTGAATACCGCGATCTGTTTTCCGCGGTGTTCTCGGACTTCCATCTGTTCAATCGCCTCATCGGTCCCGACGAAGAGGATGGCAACCCGGAGCTGGCGAGCAAATACCTGGAAACCCTCGGTTTGGCCGACAAGATCAAGATCGAAGGGCTGGGTTATTCGACCCTCAAGGCGTTGTCCTACGGACAGCAGAAGCGCCTGGCCCTGGTATGCGCCTACATGGAAGACCGGCCGGTGTACGTGCTTGATGAGTGGGCAGCCGACCAGGACCCGCCGTTCAAGAAGTTCTTCTACGAAGAACTGCTGCCCGACCTCAAGCGGCGCGGCAAGACGGTGCTGATCATTACCCATGACGACCAGTACTTCCAGCTGGCCGACCGGATCATCAAGCTGGCCGACGGGCACATCGTCTCCGATATCAACTGTGCCATTCGCGACAAGCGCGCCTGAATGGCTGTTCTGACTGCACCGTCCGGCTGGCGATGTTGTCGCGACAACATCCCCGCCAACCCGTGAAAGACGCCTGACATCCAACCCGCCCGACAGCAGTGGAACTCCTGCCGGGTGGCGCCGGCTGTCCGCGCGGATCTGCATCATCAACTCCAGGCGTGCCCTGTTGCGTTTGCCCCGGGCAGCACTGACAAATATCTGAGAAGGAACGTATGACATTTTTCTTTGCTGTGGGCGTTGTTATCGCAGTGGGCCTCTTGGCCGACCGTCATCCAGAACCTGCCGGTGTGCGAGTGACCGGGGGCCGCGTATGAACCAGTCTCTGGAGCTTGCGGCAACTTATCCGCTGACGGCGTCCCAGCGGGACATCTGGCTGGACCAGATGACCAAGGGCGATTCTCCCTTGTACACCATGGGTGGTTACCTCCATATCCAGGGTGCTGTCGACCCTGACCGCATGGAGCAAGCGGTCGAACTGCTGGTCCGCAAGCACGATGCCTTGCGCACGGTCCTGCACTGCGACGTCGGCGGCGACGGCGTGCCCATGCAGACCCTGGTCGAGTCGTTGGAGGTGCGGGTCCCGCTGATCGATTTTTCCAATCGTCCCGAACCGCAGACCGCGGCCCAGACCTGGGTACAACAGGGGCTGGAAGTGGCATTTGCTCTCGATAAGGGACCACTGTTCCGCTTCTACCTGGTCAAGCTCGATGAGGCTTCGTTCTATTTCGTCGTCAACCTGCACCACATTATCCAGGACGGCTGGGGCATCAACCTGATGCTCGCGTCCCTCAGTGACCTGTACAACGCGCTTGGGGAGAACCGCGAGCCTGACCTGTCGGCACCGTCCTATGCCGGATTCATCGAGGATGACGCCCGTTACCACGAATCGGACCGTTTCCAGCGGGACCAGGCCTACTGGCTCGATAAATACCGGGATGTGCCGGATCCATTGTTCACTGCCCGTTACCGTGATCGCTTTGTCGAGCCCGTGGTGCCCAGCGCTCATGCCATGACGTCTTTCCCTCAGACGCTGAACGAGCGGATCGACGCCCTGGCGCTGACCCATCAGGTCTCGCGTTTCCCGGTGCTGCTGGCGACGTTGTACGTGTACTTTGTCCGTACGACCCAGCGCGACGAGCTGGTGGTGGGCCTGCCGATCCTCAATCGCTCCAATCCGACCTTCAAGCAAACCGTGGGATTGTTCACCCAGGTCAGTGCCATGCGCTTGAGATTCGCCGATGACCTGTCGTTCGGCGAGCTGATCCAAGAGGTGGCGCGCGCGCTCAAGCAGGACTATCGCTACCAGCGGTTTCCGTTAAGCGACATTCACCGCTCCTTGGAGCTGCGACGTGACAATCGTGCCCAGCTGTTCGATGTGTCGTTCTCCTATGAGGAAGAGAACTACCTGTACCGGTTCGGCGACGCCACGGCCTATTCGGTGAAGAGTTCCAACGGTCAGGAGCAGATGCCCCTGGCGATTCATTTCCGGACCAACCCCAACGAGAAAAATGCCTGGGTGCACTGGATCTACAACCAGGCGTTCTTGCAGGCCGATGAAATCGAGGCAATGGCCGAGCGCTTCGTCCACGTTCTGGAGCAAGGACTGAGTGACGATACGTTGCCGATCCGTGACTTTGTCCTGCCGACACCGGCTGAAGCCCGTCTGCTCCAGGCCTGGAACACGAGCGATGCGCAGCGGTATGAGCACGACCGCACCATTCACAGTCTGTTCGAAGCGCGGGCTGCCGCGCAGCCGAGAGCAGTGGCGGTGGTCCATGAAGGCCAGAGCCTGACCTACGGCGAGCTGAATATCCGGGCGAACCAGGTCGCCCATCGCCTGCTGGCCTTGGGGGTGTTCCCGGATGATCGGGTGGCAATCTGCGTCGAGCGTGGCCTGGACATGATCGTTGGCCTGTTGGGTATCCTGAAGTCCGGCGCTGGCTATGTACCGCTGGATCCGGCCTACCCCCTGGACCGCCTGACCTTCATGCTCGAGGACAGCTCGCCGGTGGCGTTGCTCACCCAAGCTGCGTTGCTAGACCGAGTGCCTGCGCCGGCTGTCCCGGTGTTGCTGCTCGATCAGCCTGAAGCCGCGGGGTTCGTCGGGCAGCCACAGCATGATCCGAATATCGGCACACTGGCGCCCCATCACCTGGCCTACGTGATCTATACCTCGGGCTCGACCGGCTTGCCCAAGGGCGTGATGGTCGAGCACCGCAACGTCGCGCGGCTGTTCTCGGCCACGCAGCCGTGGTTCGACTTCGGTCCGCAAGACGTCTGGGCGCTGTTCCATTCTTTCGCGTTCGATTTCTCGGTCTGGGAAATCTGGGGCGCATTGACCCACGGCGGCCGCCTGCTGGTGGTGCCGCAACTGGTCAGCCGTTCGCCGCAGGACTGCTACGCGCTGTTGTGCGAGGCCGGCGTCACGGTGCTGAACCAGACGCCGACGGCGTTCCGCCAGTTGATTGCGGCCCAGGGTGAGAGCGACCTGAGCCACAGCCTGCGCCAGGTGATCTTCGGTGGCGAGGCCTTGGAAACCGGCATCCTCAAGCCATGGTACGCCCGGGCAATCAATGCCGGCACGCAACTGGTGAACATGTACGGCATCACCGAAACCACGGTGCACGTGACCTATCGTGCGCTGCAAGCGGCCGATGCCCAGTTGATCGGTGTCAGCCCGATCGGCAAGCGGATTCCCGATTTGCGCCTATACCTGCTGGACAAGTACGGCAAGCCGGTGCCCAAGGGCGTGGAGGGCGAGCTGTACGTCGGTGGCGCCGGTGTGGCGCGAGGCTACCTGAACCGGCCGGAGCTCAACGAAACGCGGTTCCTGCCCGATCCGTTCGATGCCGATGCGAACGCGCGGATGTATCGTACCGGCGACCTCGGTCGCTGGCTGCACAACGGCGAGCTGCAGTACCTGGGTCGCAACGATGAACAGGTGAAGATCCGCGGTTTTCGTATCGAACTGGGTGAAATCGAGGCGAAGCTGACGGCTTGCGCAAAAGTGCGCGAAGCGGTGGTGGTCGCCCGGGAAGACGAGCCGGGCGACAAGCGGCTGGTGGCCTATGTGCTTGCCGAAGATGGCGCCTGCGTGTCTGCGGGCGAGTTGCGCAGCGAGCTGCTGGGCTCGTTGGCGGACTACATGGTACCGAGTGCCTTTGTGATGCTCGAAGCGTTTCCGCTGACCACCAACGGCAAGCTCGACCGCAAGGCACTGCCGGCTCCCGACTCGCAGGCCCTTGCCCGGCGCAGCTATGAAGCGCCGATGGGCCAGGTGGAAATCACCCTGGCTGCGCTGTGGGCCGAGCTGCTTGGCGTCGAGCAGGTGAGCCGCCACGACCGTTTCTTCGAACTGGGAGGCCACTCGCTGTTGGCGGTCAAGCTGATCGAGCGCATGCGCCAGTTCGACCTGAACGCCGACGTCGGGGTGCTGTTCGGCCAACCGACGCTGCAGACCCTGGCTGCCGCGACCAGCAACAGCCGCGGCGTGCGGGTGCCGGAGAATCGGATTCCCCGGGACGTCGAGCGCATCACCCCGGACATGTTGCCCCTGGCGACCCTGACCCAGGACGAAATCGATCGTATTGTCGCAACCGTGCCGGGCGGCGTGGACAATGTGCAGGATATCTACGGCCTGGTGCCGTTGCAGGAAGGCATTCTCTATCACCATCTGGCTACCAGCGAAGGTGATCCGTACCTGCTGCAGGCCCTGTTGCGCTTCGGCACTCGGGAACAGTTGGAAGCATTCGGGCACGCCTTGCAGGCGGTCATCGCCCGGCACGACATCCTGCGCACCTCGGTGGCGTGGGAAGGGCTGGGCGAGCCGGTGCAGGTGGTCTGGCGCGAGGCGCGCCTGAGGGTCGAAGAACTGGCCCTGGACCCGATCGAAGGCGACATCGCTGACCAGTTGCAGGCCCGTTTCGATCCGCGCCATACCCGCTTCGATCTGCGCCAGGCACCGATGATGCGTATTCACTTTGCCGAGGATACCGTCAATGGCAGTTGGGTGGCGGTATTGCTGTTCCATCACCTGATCGATGACGCGACCTCCCTCGGCATGCTCGGCAAGGAAATCGATGCACACCTGCAAGGTCGTTCGGCGGAGCTGCCGGTGTCGGTGCCTTATCGCAACTACGTGGCCCAGGTCCGCCTGGACAGTCATCCCGAGCAACATGAGGCGTTCTTCAGCGAGATGCTCGGCGACGTCGACGAGCCGACGTTGCCGCTCGGCCTGCAGGATGTGCAGGGCGACGGCAGCGGTATCGAAGAGGCGACGCTGTCGCTGGAGGTCGGGCTGGCCCGGCGTCTGCGTGCCCAGGCCCGGCGCCTGGGGGTGAGCACCGCCAGTCTGCATCATTTGGCCTGGGGTCAGGTGGTGGGGCGCTTGTCCGGTCGTCAGGACGTGGTGTTCGGCACCGTGTTGATGGGCCGGTTGCACAGTGGACAGGAGGCCGGACACGCCCTGGGCATGTTCGTCAACACCCTGCCATTGCGCGTCGAGGCGGGGAACCAAGGGGTGCTGGCCGCGTTGCAGGCGACCCATGGCCGCCTGGCGGCGCTGCTGGGCCACGAACACGCGCCGTTGTCTTTGGCACAGCGGTGCAGTGGCGTTGCGCCGCCGGCGCCGCTGTTCAGCGCGCTGATGAACTATCGGCAGACCGCCGTGGCGGCACAGGCAAGCGAGGATGCGGGCCAGGCAAGAATCTGGGCCGGTGCGGAAATTCTCGGCGGCGAGGAACGGACCAACTACCCACTGTCGCTATCGGTGGATGATCTCGGTGATTCGTTTGGACTGACCGTGCAAGCCGTTGCCGGGATCGGTGCACAACGGGTATGCGGCTACGTGCACACCGTGCTTGAAGCTATGGTCGATGCCCTCGACCGGGATGGGGATACCCCGTTGCACACACTGGCCTTTGTTCCCGCCAGTGAACGTCAGCAGTTGTTGCACGACTTCAATGCGTTCGATGCGGTGTACCCGTCGGGACTGCTGATCCATCAACTGTTCGAGGCCCATGCTGAAGCTCAGCCTGAGGCCGTTGCGCTGACGTATCAGGGGCAGAGCCTGAGCTACGGCGAACTGAATCGGCTGTCCAACCAGATCGCCCATCACTTGATCGAGTGGGGTGTCCGTGCCGACGACCGGGTGGCGATCTGCGTGGAGCGCGGCCTGGAAATGGTTGCGGGGCTGGTGGGGATCCTCAAGGCCGGGGCCGGCTATGTGCCGCTGGATCCGGCTTACCCGGCCGAGCGCTTGGTCTACATGCTGGAGGACAGCGCACCGAAGGTGCTGCTGACCCAGGGCAGCCTGCAGGAACGCTTCCCAGCGGCGGGCGTGCCGGTCTTGCTGCTCGACGGTGAGGACCGCGCCGCCGCGGGCATCGACCGGCAACCGTCCAGTAACCCGGACGCACAGGTGAGCGGCCTTACCCCCGACAGCCTGGCGTATGTCATCTACACCTCGGGCTCCACCGGCCAGCCCAAGGGTGTGGCGATGCCGCACCGTGCCCTGGTCAACCTGATGCAGTGGCAGATCGCGCAAGCGGCGCAGCAGGGGCGGGCTGCTGCGCGCACCTTGCAGTTTGCCGCACTCGGCTTCGACGTGGCGTTCCAGGAAGTCTTCAGCACCTTGTGTGCCGGCGGCGAGCTGTCGCTGATCCATGCCGACATCCGCCTGAATTTCCACCGCCTGTTCGAACACATCTGCCAGCAGCGCATCGAACGCCTGTATCTGCCGTGCATCGCCCTGCAGGCCCTGGCCGAAGCGGTCGCCGACGAGCGTGACGGCACGCCGCTGACCTGCGACTTGAAAGACGTCATTACCGCTGGCGAACAGTTACGCATCACGCCACAGATCCGTGCCTTGTTCGAGCGCCTGGACGGTTGTCGCCTGCACAACCACTACGGGCCGACCGAATCCCACGTCACCACTGCGTTGACGCTACCGGACGATGTCGCGGCGTGGCCGACGCTGCCTGCCATCGGACAGCCGGTAGCCAATACCCGTATCTACCTGTTGGACGAACAGCAGCAACCGGTGCCGGTCGGCGTGGCCGGCGAGATCCACATCGGTGGCGTTTGCGTCGCCCATGGTTATCTGAACCGCGAAGACCTGACCGCACAACGGTTCATCCGTGACCCGTTTGCCACCGACGGGCAGGCGCGCCTGTACAAGACCGGTGACCTGGGCCGCTACTTGCCCGATGGTCATATCGAGTACCTGGGACGCAACGACGATCAGATCAAGATCCGAGGCTTCCGTGTCGAGCTGGGTGAGATCGAGTCCCGGCTCTGCCAACACGGCGAAGTAAAGGAGGCGGTTGTCGTCGCCCGTGAAGACCAACCCGGCGAGAAACGCCTGGTGGCCTACATCACCGCCCAGGTGGCGGATGCGGCGCCGGAGGCCGATGCACTGCGCGCGCACTTGCAGGCGCTGCTGCCGGACTACATGGTTCCTGCGGCCTACGTGCGCCTGGATACGCTGCCCTTGTCGCCCAACGGCAAACTCGACCGCCGCGCGCTGCCGGCCCCGGAAGCGGACGCCTTCGCCAGCCGTGCCTATGAAGCGCCACTGGGCGAGGTGGAAACCACGCTGGCAGGGTTGTGGGCTGATGTGCTCGGTGTCGGGCAGGTGGGGCGACACGATCATTTCTTCGAGCTGGGCGGCCATTCGCTGCTGGCTGTAAAACTGATCGAACTGATGCGCAAGGCTGGGCTGAGCGCCGATGTGCGGGTGCTGTTCGGTCAACCTACCTTGGCTGCCCTGGCGGCGGCAGTGGGCGGTCGTACCGAGGTGAGCGTGCCGGCCAACGGTATTGCTGCGGGGTGCGAACGGATCACTCCGTCGATGCTGCCGCTGGTGACGCTGGACCAGGCAACCCTCGATCGGATCGTCGCCGCTGTGCCGGGCGGCGTCGGCAACGTCCAGGACATCTACCCCCTGGCGCCGTTGCAGGAGGGCATTCTCTATCACCACATCGCCGCCGAGGAAGGCGACCCCTACCTGCTGCAAGCCACCTTCGCGATGGACAGCCGCGCTCAACTCGACGGCTTCGTCGCGGCCTTGCAGGCCGTGATCGACCGGCACGATATCCTCCGGACCGCGCTGCTGCGCGAAGGCCTGGAGGCGCCGTTACAGGTGGTTCTGCGCCAGTGCCGGTTGACGCTCGATGAGCAGGCCCTCGATCCGGCCAGGGGCGATATCGCGGCGCAGTTGCAAGGATTGTTCGATCCTCGCCATTGCCGGCTGGACCTCGGCAAGGCGCCACTGATGCGTCTGGCCTGCGCCTGGGACAGTGTGCACCAGCGCTGGGTCGCGGTTCTGCTGTTCCACCATATCGCCCTGGACCATACCGCCCTGGACGTGATGCAGGAGGAAATGCTGGCGTTCCTCAATGGCGAGGGCGACCGCCTGGAAGCGGCCATGCCTTACCGTAATTACGTGGCGCAAACGCTGTTGGGCGTGCCGCGTGAGCAGCATGAGCGCTTCTTTCGCGACATGCTCGCTGATGTCGAGGAGCCGACGCTGCCGTTCGGCCTGCGGGAAGTCCAGGGGGACGGCCGGGGCGTAGAAGAGGTCAAGCTGAATCTCGACCCGGATCTTTGCCGGCGTCTGCGGCAGCAGGCGCGCCAACTGGGCGTGAGCGCGGCAGCCTTGCATCACTTGGCGTGGGCTAGGGTACTGGGGCGTGTGTCCGGTCGCGAGGACGTGGTCTTCGGCACCGTACTGCTGGGGCGCATGCAGAGCGGCGAGGGCGCGGACCGCGCCCTGGGCATGTTCATCAATACCCTGCCGTTGCGGGTCAACGTGGGCGGGCAGGACGTGCGTGCCGGGGTCAAGGTGACCCACGCCCGCCTGACGGCCTTGTTGGGCCACGAACACGCTTCTCTGGCACTGGCTCAGCGTTGCAGTGGCGTGCCAGCTTCGCTACCGCTGTTCAGTGCGTTGCTGAACTATCGGCATAGCCCGCTCCAGGAAGGCGACAGTGTCGACCGCTGGGCGGGTACGCAGGTGTTGGAGGTCATGGAGCGGACCAACTATCCGTGCATGTTGTCGGTGGACGATCAGGGCGAAGGCTTCCTGCTGAGCGTGCAGACGGCCGGTGGGGTTGATGCGCGTCAGGTCGGTGCCTACATGCAGACGGCCCTGGCGAGCCTGGTGGAGGCACTGGAGTGTGCGCCTGAATCCGCGATCAACGATCTGGAGATCCTGTCGGAAAACGAGCGCAGGCAGGTATTGCAGGAATTCAACAACACCGCAGCCCATTTCCCTCTGGAACAGACCGTTCATGGGTTGTTCGAGGAGCAGGTGCAGCGCACGCCGGAGGCGCTGGCGGTGCTGCATGGCGAGCAACGCCTGAGCTATGCCGAGTTGAACGAGCGGGCCAACCAGTTGGCGCATTATCTGGGCGGGCAGGGTGTGCGGCCGGACTCGCGAGTGGCGGTCTGCGTCGAGCGTGGCCTCGACATGGTCGTGGGCTTGCTGGCGATCCTCAAGGCGGGTGGCGGTTACGTGCCACTGGATCCGGCCTATCCAGCGGATCGGATTGCCTACATGCTGGCGGACAGTGCACCGGCAGTGGTGCTGGCCCAGACGGCGACCCTTGGGTTGTTGGCTGATGCCACGATGCCAGTGATTGATTTGGGTAGCGGGCTCTGGCAGGACGAGTCCGTCTCGAGTCCGCAGGTTGCCGAGCTGACCTCGTCGCACCTGGCCTACGTGATCTACACCTCAGGTTCGACCGGGTTGCCGAAAGGCGTGATGATCGAACACCGCAACACGGTGAATTTCCTGACTTGGGCGCATCGTTCGTTCGATGCCCGGACACTGTCGAAAACGCTGTTCTCGACCTCGCTGAACTTCGACCTGGCGGTCTACGAGTGCTTTGCACCGTTGACTAGCGGCGGCAGCATCGAGGTAGTCACTAATGTGCTGGAACTGCAACACGGCGAACACGACATCACCCTGATAAACACCGTGCCATCGGCGCTCAAGGCCTTGCTGGAGTCCGGTGGACTGGGCGAAGGCGTGGACACGGTGAACGTGGCCGGCGAAGCCCTCAAGCGCAGTCTGGTGGAAGCGTTGTTCGAGCAGACCCAGGTCAAACGCCTGTGCAACCTCTACGGGCCTTCGGAAACTACGACTTACTCCAGTTGGGTCTCCATGGCCCGTGAAGACGGATTTGCCGCGCACATCGGCAAACCGGTTGCGAATACACAGTTCTACTTGCTGGACGAACATAAACAACCGGTGCCACTGGGCGTCCCAGGGGAAATCTACATCGGTGGTGCCGGTGTCGCGCGGGGTTACCTGAACCGCGATGACCTGACCGCTGAACGCTTCCTCAAGGATCCGTTCAGCAGCGAACCGGATGCCCGGATGTACAAGACCGGAGACCTCGGTCGCTACCTGCCGGACGGCAATATCGAATACCTCGGCCGCAACGACGACCAGGTGAAGATCCGTGGTTTCCGCATCGAACTGGGCGAGATCGAAGCCAAGCTCGCTCAACACGACGCGGTGAAAGAAACGGTGGTACTGGCCCGTGAAGACGTGCCGGGCGACAAGCGCCTGGTGGCCTACTTCACGCCGGCGAACGACACAGCGGACATCGAAACCCTGCGCAGCCATCTCCAAGCGCAGCTACCGGAATACATGGTTCCCGTGGCCTACGTTCGCCTCGATGCCATGCCGTTGACCCCCAATGGCAAGCTCGACCGCAAGGCCTTGCCGGCTCCGGAACACGATGCACTGATCACCCGTGGCTACGAAGCCCCCCGAGGCGAAACCGAAACCGTCCTGGCGCAGATCTGGCAGGACCTGCTAGGTCTGCAACAAGTGGGTCGTCACGATCACTTCTTCGAACTCGGCGGCCACTCGCTGCTGGCCGTCAGCCTGATCGAGCGGATGCGTCAGGTCAGCCTGAGTGCCGACGTGCGCGTGCTGTTCAGCCAACCGACCCTGGCTGCGCTGGCAGCGGCTGTCGGCAACGATGCCGGCAACGAGATGAGCGTTCCGGTCAACCTGATTGCGTCGGACTGCCAACGCATTACCCCCGACATGCTGCCGTTGGTGACGTTGACCCAGGACGCCATCGACCGCATCGTCGCGACCGTGCCGGGCGGGGCGGCCAATGTGCAGGACATCTACCCGCTGGCGCCGTTGCAGGAGGGGATTCTCTATCACCACCTGGCGGCCGAACAGGGCGACCCCTACGTGCTGCAAGCGCAGTTCGCCTTTGACAGCCGCGAACGCCTGGACGATTTCACCCAGGCCCTGCAAGGCGTGATCGATCGCCACGACATCCTGCGCACGGCCATGGCCTGGGAAGGGCTGGACGAGCCGGTACAAGTGGTCTGGCGCGAGGCATCGCTGGGCGTCGAGCAAGTGTTGCTGCGGGGGGAGGACGGCGACATCGCTGTTCAGTTGAACACCCGGCAGCACCTGGACATCCGCCAGGCGCCGTTGATGTGCATCCGTTTTGCCCAGGATGAAATTCACCAGCGCTGGGTAGCGACCCTGTTGTTTCACCATATGGCGCTCGATCACACAGCACTGGAAGTGGTGCGCCACGAAATGCAGGCACACTTGCTGGGCCAGGCTGACCAATTGGGCGCAGCGGTGCCGTATCGCAACTATGTGGCCCAGGCCCGCCTGGGTGTGAGCCGTGAGGAGCACGAAGCGTTCTTCCACGACATGCTGGGTACCATCGACGAACCCACCTTGCCATTCGGTTTGCAGGATGTCCGTGGCGATGGCAGCGATGTCGAGGAGGCCAGGCAAGCGGTCACCATCGATCTGAGCCGTCGCCTGCGCAGCCAGGCCCGTCGGTTGGGCGTGAGCGCGGCGAGTCTGCACCACTTGGCCTGGGCCCTGGTGCTGGGCCGGGTATCGGGTCGCGAAGAGGTGGTGTTCGGCACCGTATTGATGGGCCGGATGCAAGGGGGCGCGGGGGCCGACCGCGCTCTGGGGATGTTCATCAATACCTTGCCGCTGGGCGTGCAGGTGGGGGCGCAGAGCGTGCGCGATGGTGTACTGGCGACACATGCGCGGCTGACCGGGTTGCTGGGGCATGAGCACGCTTCCCTGGCATTGGCCCAGCGTTGCAGTGGCGTGGTTGCACCGACGCCGTTGTTCAGTGCTTTGCTCAACTATCGTCATTCGATGGCGGAGCCCCTCGCACTGCAACCGTCCTCTGGCTGGCAAGGCATCGAGGCGCTGGGTGGCGAGGAGCGCACCAACTATCCGTTGGCGCTGTCGGTGGACGATCTGGGCGAAGGCTTCAGCCTCACCGTCCAGGCGGTGAGTGGCGTCGATGCGTGGCGCGTCGCTGCCTATATGGAGGCTGCGCTGGCGAGTCTGGCCCAGGCGCTGGAGTGTGCCCCTGAGTCGTCGCTGGCCGATTTGCCAATTCTGCCGGCAGCGGAACGTGAGCAACTGCTGGTGGCGTTCAACGCCACCGACGCCGAGTACCCGCTGGAACAGACCGTTCACGGATTGTTCGAGGAACAGGTGCAGAGCACGCCGGATGCGCTGGCGGTGCTGCATGGCGAGCAGCGCCTGAGCTATCGCGAGCTGAACGAACGGGCCAACCGGTTGGCGCATTACCTGCGCAAGCAGGGCGTGCGGCCGGATTCGCGGGTGGCGATCTGCGTCGAGCGTGGTATCGACATGGTCGTGGGCTTGCTGGCGATTCTCAAGGCCGGTGGCGGTTACGTGCCACTGGATCCGGCCTATCCGGCGGATCGGATTGCCTACATGCTGGAAGACAGCGCTCCGGCCGTGGTCCTGGTCCAGACGGCGACCCTTGGGTTGTTGGCTGGTGCCAAGATGCCTGTGATCGATCTCGGTAGCGGGCTCTGGCAGGACGAGTCCGTCTCGAGTCCGCAGGTACCTGGGCTGACCTCGTCGCATCTGGCCTACGTGATCTACACCTCCGGTTCCACCGGTTTGCCCAAGGGTGTGATGATCGAACACCGCAACACGGTGAACTTCCTCACGTGGGCCCATCGTTCATTCGATGCGCAAACCCTGTCGAAAACCCTGTTTTCGACTTCGCTGAACTTCGACCTGGCGGTCTACGAATGCTTCGCACCGCTGACGTCGGGCGGCAGCATCGAAGTGGTCACTAATGTGCTGGAACTGCAAAACGGTGAACACGACATCACCTTGATCAACACCGTACCGTCGGCGCTCAAGGCGCTGCTGGAATCCGGCGGTTTGAGCGACGGCGTCGATACAGTCAACGTGGCCGGCGAAGCGCTCAAGCGCAGTCTGGTGGAAACACTCTTCGAACAGACTTCAGTCAAGCGCCTGTGCAACCTCTATGGGCCTTCGGAAACCACGACTTATTCGAGTTGGGTGTCCATGGCCCGTGAAGACGGTTTTGCCGCGCACATCGGCAAGCCGGTTGCCAATACCCAGTTCTACTTGCTGGATGAGCATAAGCAGCCGGTGCCGCTGGGTGTTCCAGGGGAAATCTATATCGGCGGTGCCGGTGTCGCCCGTGGTTATCTCAATCGTGATGACCTGACCGCCGAGCGTTTCCTCAGCGATCCCTTCAGCTGTTCACCCAATGCCCGGATGTACAAAACCGGCGACCTCGGCCGTTATCTCCCGGACGGCAACATCGAATACCTGGGCCGTAACGACGACCAGGTGAAGATCCGGGGTTTCCGCATCGAACTGGGCGAGATCGAAACCAAGCTTGCCCAACATGACGCTGTGAAAGAAGCGGTGGTGCTGGCCCGTGAAGACGTGCCGGGCGACAAGCGCCTGGTGGCTTATTTCACTCAATCCGAAGCGGTGGACATTGAGGTCCTGCGCCGCCATCTGCAAGCGCAATTGCCGGCCTATATGGTCCCGGTGGCCTACGTGCAGCTTGATGCACTGCCCCTGACCCCCAACGGCAAACTCGACCGCAAGGCCTTGCCGGCGCCGGAACACGATGCACTGATCACCCGTGGCTACGAAGCCCCCCAAGGCGAAGTTGAAACCATCCTGGCGCAGATCTGGCAGGACCTGCTCAAGGTCGAGCGCGTCGGTCGTCACGATCACTTCTTCGAACTCGGTGGCCACTCCCTGCTGGCCGTCAGCCTGATCGAACGGATGCGCCAGACCGGCCTGAGTGCCGATGTGCGTATCCTGTTCAATCAATCGACCCTGGCTGCGCTGGCGTCGGCCATCGGCGGTAGCAGTGAAGTGACAGTTCCGGCAAACCTGATTCCTGCGGATTGCGAACACATCACCCCGGCCATGCTGCCACTGGTATCGCTGGACCAGGATGCCATTGACCGTATCGTCGCGACGGTACCGGGCGGTGCGGCCAATGTGCAGGACATCTATCCGTTGGCGCCGTTGCAGGAGGGCATCCTCTATCACCACCTGGCGGCCGAACAGGGTGACCCCTACGTGCTGCAAGCGCAGTTCGCCTTCGACAGCCGCGAACGCCTGGACGATTTCACCCAGGCCTTGCAAGGCGTGATCGATCGCCACGACATCCTGCGCACGGCCATGGCCTGGGAGGGCTTGGACGAGCCGGTGCAAGTGGTCTGGCGCAACGCGTCGCTCGGCGTCGAGCAGGTATTGCTGCGGGATGAGGACGGTGACATCGCCGGTCAGTTGCAAGCACGCTTCGATGCGCGGCACCACCGCTTGGATATCCGCCAGGCGCCGTTGATGTGCATCCGCTTTGCTCAGGATGCAACCCACCAGCGTTGGGTAGCGACCCTGTTGTTTCATCACATGGCGCTCGATCACACCGCACTGGAAGTGGTGCGCCATGAGATGCAGGCGCACTTGCTCGGGCAGGCCGGGCAGTTGGCGGCGGCGATGCCTTATCGCAACTATGTGGCCCAGGCTCGCCTGGGCGTCAGCCAGCAGGAGCACGAAGGTTTCTTCCACGACATGCTTGGCGACGTGGACGAGCCGACGTTGCCGTTCGGCCTGCACGATGTGCAAGGCGCAGGACAGGGGATCGAAGAAGCCACGTTGGCGCTCGCCAACAGCTTGAGCCATAACCTGAGGATTCAGGCACGCCGGCTTGGTGTGAGCGCGGCAAGTCTGGTCCACCTGGCCTGGGCGCAGGTGCTGGGCCGTGTATCGGGCCGGGACGACGTGGTGTTCGGCACCGTGCTGATGGGCCGGATGCAGGGCGGCGAGGGCGCCGACCGCGCCCTGGGGATGTTCATCAACACCTTGCCGCTACGGGTGAACCTGGGGCAGGCCGCGGTCCGTGCAGGCGTGAGAGCGACCCATGGCCGCTTGACCGCGCTGCTGGGGCATGAGCATGCGTCTCTGGCGCTGGCGCAGCGTTGCAGTGGGGTGGCGGCACCGACGCCGCTGTTCAGTGCGTTGCTCAACTACCGTCACACCGATGCGAACCAGGCCCCGTCTGCCTGGAGCGGCATTGAGGTGCTCAGTGGCGAAGAGCGGACCAACTATCCGCTGATGCTCTCGGTGGACGATCTGGGCGAAGATTTCAGCCTGACCGTCCAAGTGGTGAGCGGGATCGGCGCGCCGCGGATCTGTGCCTATATGGAAGCGGCGCTGACGAGTCTGGCCCAGGCGCTGGAGTGTGCGCCTGAGTCATCGCTGGCCGATCTGCCGATTCTGCCCGCAGCGGAGCGTGAGCAACTGCTGGTGACGTTCAACGCCACCGACGCCGAATATCCGCTGGATCAGACCATTCATGGGTTGTTCGAGGAGCAGGTGCAACGCACGCCGGAAGCAATGGCCGTGCGGCATGGCGAGCAACGCCTGAGCTATTGCGAGCTGAACGAGCAGGCCAACCGCCTGGCGCATTATCTGTGCGGGCAGGGCGTGCGGCCGGATTCGCGGGTGGCGATCTGCGTCGAGCGTGGCCTCGACATGGTGGTCGGGTTGCTGGCGATCCTCAAGGCGGGCGGTGGTTATGTACCGCTGGATCCGGCTTACCCGGCGGATCGGATTGCCTACATGCTGGAAGACAGCGCGCCGGCGGTGGTGCTGGCTCAGACGGCGACCCTTGGGTTGCTGGCCGATGCAACGATGCCGGTGATCGATCTCGGTAGCGGGCGCTGGCAGGACGAATCCGTCTCGAATCCAGAGATTGCCGAGCTGACCTCGGCGCATCTGGCTTACGTGATCTACACCTCCGGTTCCACCGGCTTGCCGAAAGGGGTGATGATCGAACACCGCAACACGGTGAACTTCCTGACCTGGGCCCATCGGTCGTTCGATGCCCAAACCCTGTCAAAAACCCTGTTCTCGACCTCGCTGAACTTCGATCTGGCGGTCTACGAGTGCTTTGCACCGTTGACTAGCGGCGGCAGCATCGAGGTCGTCACTAATGTGCTGGAACTGCAACACGGCGAGCACGACATCACCCTGATCAACACCGTGCCGTCGGCGCTCAAGGCGTTGCTGGAATCCGGTGGTTTGAGCGAGGGCGTCGATACAGTCAACGTGGCCGGCGAAGCGCTCAAGCGCAGTCTGGTGGAAGCGCTGTTCGAACAGACTTCCGTCAAGCGCCTGTGCAACCTCTATGGGCCTTCGGAAACCACGACTTATTCGAGTTGGGTGTCGATGGCCCGTGAAGACGGGTTTGCCGCGCATATCGGCAAGCCGGTTGCCAATACCCAGTTCTACTTGCTGGATGAGCATAAGCAGCCGGTGCCGCTGGGTGTTCCAGGGGAAATCTATATCGGCGGTGCCGGTGTCGCCCGTGGTTATCTCAATCGTGATGACCTGACCGCCGAGCGTTTCCTCAGCGATCCCTTCAGCTGTTCACCCAATGCCCGGATGTACAAAACCGGCGACCTCGGCCGTTATCTCCCGGACGGCAACATCGAATACCTGGGCCGTAACGACGACCAGGTGAAGATCCGGGGTTTCCGCATCGAACTGGGCGAGATCGAAGCCAAGCTCGCTCAACACGACGCGGTGAAAGAAGCGGTGGTCCTGGCCCGTGAAGACGTGCCGGGCGACAAGCGCCTGGTGGCCTACTTCACGCCGGCGAACGACACAACGGATATCGAAGCCCTGCGCAGCCATCTGCAAGGGCAGCTACCGGAATACATGGTCCCCGTGGCCTACGTTCGCCTCGATGCCATGCCGTTGACCCCCAATGGCAAGCTCGACCGCAAGGCCTTGCCGGCTCCGGAACACGATGCACTGATCACCCGTGGCTACGAAGCCCCGCAAGGCGAAACAGAGATTGCCCTGGCACAACTCTGGTCCGAGGTGCTCAAGGTCGAGCGCGTCGGCCGTCATGACCACTTCTTCGAACTCGGTGGCCATTCCCTGCTGGCCGTCAGCCTGATCGAGCGGATGCGCCAGGCCGGCTTGAGCGCCGACGTGCGCGTGCTGTTCGGCCAGCCGACGTTGATGGCGCTGGCGGCAGCGGTGGGCAGTGGCAGCGAAATCGTGGTGCCGGACAACGGTATCCCGCCGGGTTGCACGCGGATCACCCCCGACATGCTCACACTGACCCACCTGGATCAGGAGGCCATCGACCATATCGCGTCGAAAGTGCCGGGTGGCATGGGCAACATACAGGACATCTACCCGCTGGCGCCGTTGCAGGAAGGCATCCTCTATCACCATCTGGCCGCCGAACAGGGCGACCCCTACGTGTTGCAGTCGCAGTTCGCCTTCGACAGCTGCGAGCGTCTGGACGAGTTCGTCCAGGCCCTGCAAGTGGTGATCGATCGCCACGACATCCTGCGCACGGCCATCGTCTGGGAGGGCCTCGATGAACCTCAGCAAGTGGTCTGGCGCGAGGCGCGTCTGGGGCTGGAGGCGTTCGTTGCGGATCCACAGGCCGGTGCCGTCAGCGAACAACTGCACAGTCGTTTCAATGCCCGGCACTATGCCCTTGACCTGACCCAGGCCCCGCTGATGCGCCTGGCGTTCGCGGAAGATCAGCCCAACCAGCGCTGGATCGCGATGCTGCTGTTCCATCACATCGCCCTCGATCATGCGGCGATGAAAGTGGTGCAGCGCGAGATGCTGGCGTATCTGCAGGGGCACGCTGACCAGTTGGACACCCCCGCGCCGTATCGCAACTATGTGGCTCAGGCCCGCCTGGGGGTGAGTCGTGAAGAGCATGAAGGCTTCTTCAGCGACATGCTCGGCGATGTGGACGAGCCGACACTGCCGTTTGGCCTGCACGATGTACAGGGCGACGGTGACGATATCGAGACGGCGACACAGCTGCTCGACAGCGACCTGAGCCGTCGCCTGCGGCGTCTGGCCCGCCAGTCGGGCGTGGGCGCGGCGAGCCTGCACCACTTGGCCTGGGCGCAGGTGCTGGGCCGGGTCTCGGGCAGGAGCGATGTGGTCTTCGGCACGGTCCTGATGGGCCGGATGCAGGGCGGCGAAGGGGCCGATCGTGCGTTGGGCATGTTCATCAATACCCTGCCGCTTCGCGTCGGTGTCGATGAGCGGGACGTCAAGGCCGGCGTCAAGGAAGTGCACGGTCGACTGACCGCCCTGTTGGGGCATGAGCATGCCCCATTGGCACTGGCCCAGCGTTGCAGCGCGGTGGCGGCGCCGACGCCGCTGTTCAGTGCCTTGCTCAATTACCGTAACTCCAGCGAACAAGCCAATGGACGGGACACCCTGGCGGCCTGGCAGGACGTCGAAACCCTGGGCGGCGAAGCACGCACCAACTATCCGCTGACCCTGTCGGTGGATGACCTGGGTGACGACTTCGCCTTGACCGTCCTGGCCAGCCACGGCGTGGGCGCGCAGCGGATCTGTGCCTACATGGAAACCGCGCTGCACAGCCTGGCCAAGGCCCTGGAGTTCAACCCCACGACACGCCTGCACAGTCTGGAGGTACTGCCGCAAGCCGAGCGCCGGCAAGTGTTGATGGGGTTCAACGCTACTAGCCGTCGTTATCCGCGGCACCGGACCGTCAATGACTTGTTCGAAGCACAGGTGCAGGCGCATCCCGATGCCGTTGCCGTGGTCCATGACGAGCAACGCCTGACTTACCGCGACCTCAATGCCAGGGCCAACCGCCTGGCCCGTCATCTGATCGGTCTGGGTACTCAATTGGGCGACAGCGTGGCTATTGGCTTGGCACGTTCGAGCGACCTGCTGGTCAGTCAATTGGCCGTGCTCAAATGTGCTGCCGTCTACGTGCCGCTGGATATCAACGCACCGGTCGAGCGCCAGCAATTCATGGTCCAGGACAGTGGCGCACAGCTGGTGTTGACCCTGAGCACCCTGGTTGTGCCTGAAGGTGTGCAACGGGTGGACCTGGATACCGTCGAGCTGGACGAGTCTGCCGATGACCTGGACCTGACCCAGGATGCCGAGTCGGTTGCGTACATCATGTACACCTCCGGTTCCACCGGGATGCCGAAGGGTGTGCTGGTGCCGCATCGGGCGATCAACCGCTTGGTGATCAACAACGGCTACGCCGATTTCAACCAGCAGGACCGGGTGGCGTTCGCCTCGAACCCGGCCTTCGATGCCAGTACCCTCGACGTCTGGGCGCCGTTGCTCAACGGCGGCTGCGTGGTGGTGGTCGAGCAGGATGTGTTGCTGTCCCGGGAGCGGTTCGCGGCGCTGTTGACCGAGCAATCGGTCAGCGTGTTGTGGATGACCGCCGGGCTGTTCCACCAGTACGCCGACGGCCTGCTGCCGGTGTTCAAGCAACTGCGTTACCTGATCGTGGGTGGCGATGTGTTGGATCCGGCGGTAATCGCGCGCGTGCTCAAAGATGGCGCACCGCAACATCTGCTCAACGGCTATGGCCCGACCGAAGCCACGACGTTTACCACCACTTATGAAATCAAGAACGTGGGCGAGGGCGGTATCCCTATCGGTCGACCTATCAGCAACACCCGCGTCTACGTGCTGGATGCGAACCAGCAGCCGGTGCCGGTGGGTGTGGCGGGTGAGTTGTACATCGGTGGCGATGGCGTAGCGAAAGGCTACCTGAACCGTCCGGAACTGACCGCCGAGAAATTCGTTGCCGATCCGTTCAGCGCCGATCCGGCGGCCTTGCTCTACCGCACCGGCGACCTGGCGCGCTGGCGTGCCGACGGCGCCGTGGATTACCTGGGTCGCAACGACGACCAGGTGAAGATCCGTGGCTTCCGCATCGAACTGGGCGAGATCGAAGCCCGACTCGCACAACATGATGCTGTGAGGGACTGCGTGGTCCTGGTCCGCGAAGACGTGCCGGGTGAGAAACGCTTGGTGGCTTACTTCACTCAAGCGCAGGACGTGGACATCGAGGCGTTGCGCGCCCATCTGCAAGGGCTACTGCCGGAGTACATGGTGCCGGTGGCCTACATGCGCCTCGACGCATGGCCGCTGACCGCCAACGGCAAATTGGATCGTCGCGCACTGCCGGTGCCGGATCTTGACTCACTCGCCACACGGGCCTATGAGGCCCCGCAAGGCGAAGTCGAAGCCACGTTGGCACAGCTATGGCAAGACCTGCTCAACGTCGAGCGCATCGGTCGTCATGATCATTTCTTCGAGCTGGGCGGTCACTCGCTGTTGGCGGTGACGTTGATCGAGCGCATGCGTCAGGCCGGTTTGAGCGCTGACGTGCGGGTGCTGTTCAGCCAGCCGACCCTGGCGGCGCTGGCCGCGGCCGTCGGCAGCGGCAAGGAGGTCAAGGTGCCTGCGAACCTGATCGCCTGCGGCTGTGAACGGATTACGCCAGCCATGCTCACGCTGATCCAGCTTGATCAGGAAGCAATTGACCGGGTCGTGGCAACGGTGCCGGGCGGCGCGCGCAATGTGCAGGACATCTACCCGTTGGCGCCGCTGCAGGAAGGTATCCATTACCATCACCTGGCCGCCGAGCAGGGCGATCCCTATGTGTTGAAAATCCTGTTTGAAGTATGCAGTCGGGATCGGCTGTCGGCCTTTGCAGATGCGTTGCAGCATGTCATCGACCGGCACGACATCCTCCGTACCAGCGTGGTGTGGCAAGGGTTCGATTCGCCAGTGCAAGTGGTCTGGCGCAACGCGCCGCTGGCGGTGGATGAGGTGGCGCTGGCAGCCGGGGCGGGCGATGTCGCTACCCTGTTGCAGGACCGTTTCGATCCACGGCATTACCGTCTCGATATCACCCGGGCGCCCATGATGCGCCTGGTGTTTGCCCAGGACGCGGCCAACCAGCGTTGGGTCGCGATGCTGCTGTTCCACCATATGGCGCTGGACCACACCGCCATGGAGGTGGTGCGGCACGAGATGCAGGCGCATCTGTTGGGCGAGGCCGAGCCGCTGGCCGCGGCTGCGCCGTATCGCAACTATGTGGCCCAGGCTCGCCTGGGCGTGAGCCAAGCGGAGCACGAAGCGTTCTTCCGCGAGATGCTCGGTGATGTAGACGAGCCGACGCTGCCGTTCGGTCTTCAGGATGTGCAGGGGGATGGACGGGATATCGAGGAAGCCAGACTGCCTGTCGACCTGTCGTTGAGCCTGCGTCTGCGAGCCCAGGCGCGCCAGCTCGGCGTGAGTGCGGCCAGCCTGGTTCACCTGGCCTGGGGGCAGGTGCTGGGCCAGGTGTCCGGCAAACCGGATGTGGTGTTCGGCACCGTGCTGATGGGGCGGATGCAGGGTGGCGATGGGGCTGATCGGGCGCTGGGCATGTTCATCAACACCTTGCCGTTGCGGGTGGATGTGGGCGACCAGGGCGTGCGTGACGGCGTGAAGGCCACTCACGCCCGGTTGACCGGCCTGCTGGGGCACGAGCATGCCTCCCTGGCGCTGGCCCAGCGTTGCAGCGGCGTAGCCGCGCCGATGCCGTTGTTCGGTGCGTTGCTCAATTATCGGCATAGCGCGGTTGACGAGCATTCGAGCGAGACCCTGGCCGGTTGGGAAGGCATCGAGACCCTCGACATCGAAGAACGCACCAACTATCCGCTGAGCCTCTCGGTGGACGACCTGGGCGAAGGCTTCGGCCTGACGGCGCTGGCCGTACCGCAGATCGGCGCACAGCGGGTCTGTGTCTATATGAACGTCGCGCTGGAACATTTGGTGGAGGCCCTGGAGCAGGCACCGCAGACGCGATTGGACAGTCTGTCGATCTTGCCAGCGGCCGAGCGCCAACAGGCGGTGGCAGACTTCAACGCGACCACTCGCAGCTATCCACGGGACAGCACCGTCCATGGCCTGTTCGAAGCCCAGGTGCAGGCGCATCCCGATGCCGTTGCCGTTATCCATGCCGGGCAACACCTGACTTACCGCGAACTCAACGCCAGGGCCAACCGCCTGGCCCGTCATCTGATCGGCATGGGCACCCAACCGGGGGACAGCGTGGCCATCGGGTTGGCGCGTTCGATTGACCTGCTGGTCAGCCAGTTGGCCGTGCTCAAATGTGCTGCCGTCTACGTGCCGCTGGATGTCAACGCACCGGCCGAGCGCCAGCAGTTCATGGTCCAGGACAGTGGCGCACGGTTGGTGCTGACCCTGAGCACGATGGTTGTGCCTGAAGGTGTGCAACGGCTGAACCTGGATACCGTCGAGCTGGACGGGTCTGCCGATAACCTGGACCTGACCCAGAGCGCCGAGTCGGTTGCCTACATCATGTACACCTCCGGTTCCACCGGGATGCCGAAGGGCGTGCTGGTGCCGCATCGGGCGATCAACCGCTTGGTGATCAATAACGGTTATGCCGACTTCAACGAGCAGGACCGGGTGGCGTTTGCCTCCAACCCGGCGTTCGACGCCAGTACCCTCGACGTCTGGGCGCCGTTGCTCAACGGTGGTTGCGTGGTGGTGGTCGAGCAGGATGTGTTGCTGTCCCAGGAGCGCTTTGCGGCGTTGTTGACCGAGCAGTCGGTCAGCGTGCTGTGGATGACCGCCGGCCTGTTCCACCAGTACGCGGCGGGTTTGATGCCGGTGTTCAAGCAACTGCGTTACCTGATCGTGGGTGGCGATGTGCTGGATCCGGCGGTGATCGGTCGCGTCCTGAAAGATGGCGCACCGCAGCATCTGCTCAACGGCTATGGCCCGACGGAAGCCACGACGTTCACCACCACTTACGAAATCAAGACCGTGGGCGAGGGTGGTATCCCGATTGGTCATCCGATCGGCAACACCCGCGTCTATGTGCTGGATGCGAATCAGCAACCCGTGCCGGTGGGCGTGGCCGGCGAGCTGTACATCGGCGGTGACGGCGTAGCGAACGGCTACCTGAACCGTCCTGAACTGACCGCCGAGAAGTTCGTCGCCGACCCGTTCAGCGCCGATCCGGCGGCCTTGCTCTACCGCACTGGCGACCTGGCGCGCTGGCGTACCGACGGCGCCTTGGATTACCTGGGGCGTAACGATGATCAGGTGAAGATCCGTGGTTTCCGTATCGAACTGGGCGAAATCGAAGCCAGGCTGGGCCAATGTGCCGGCGTGAAAGATGCCGTGGTACTTGCGCGCCAGGACGACAACGGACCTAAACGCCTGGTGGGTTATGTGATCCCTGAAGAGGGTGTCACGTTGTCGGTGCACGAGCTGCGCAGCCAACTGGCGAGCACGCTGGCCGAGTATATGGTGCCCAGCGCCTTCGTCGTGTTGCCATCCTTCCCGCTGACCGCCAACGGCAAGCTGGACCGCCGTGCACTGCCGGCTCCGGACGCGGACGCCTACGCCAGCCGTGAATACGAAGCCCCGCAAGGCGAAGTGGAACAGACCCTGGCCCGGCTCTGGGCCGAGGTGCTCAAGGTCGAGCAGATCGGTCGTCACGATCACTTCTTCGAACTGGGCGGTCATTCGCTGCTGGCGGTGAACCTGATCGAGCGCATGCGCCAGGCCGGCCTGAGTGCCGATGTGCGGGTGCTGTTCAGCCAGCCGACCCTGGCGGCACTGGCGGCCGCCGTCGGCAGCGGCAGGGAAGTCGAGGTGCCGGCGAACCTCATCGAGTCCGGCTGTGGGCGCATCACCCCGGCCATGCTGCCGCTGGTGAGCCTCGACCAGGAGACGATCGACCTGATCGTCGCCACCGTTCCGGGGGGCGCGTCCAATGTGCAGGACATCTACCCGCTGGCGCCCTTGCAGGAAGGCATCCTTTATCACCATTTGGCCGCCGAACAGGGCGACCCCTATGTACTGCAGTCGCAGTTCGCCTTCGATAATCGTGAGCGTCTCGACGCGTTCGTCGAGGCGCTGCAGGTGGTAATCGACCGTCACGACATTCTGCGTACCAGCGTGGTCTGGGAAGGGCTGGACGAACCGGTGCAACTGGTCTGGCGCCAGGTGAAGCTGGAGCCGCAATACTTCCAGGCCGATGCCACGGCCGGCGATGTCGCCACGCAACTGGGGAGCCGCTTCGATGCTCGTCACTATCGCCTTGACCTGCGCCATGCACCGATGCTGCAACTGGTCTACGCCCAGGATGAAGCCCAGGATCGCTGGGTGGCGACCCTGCTGTTCCACCACATGGCGCTGGACCACACTGCGCTGGAAGTGGTGCAACACGAGATGCAGGCGCACTTGATCGGCGAGGCCGGGCAACTGACTGAAGCCGTGCCGTATCGCAACTACGTCGCCCAGGCCCGACTGGGTATGAGTGAGGCGGAGCACGAGGCGTTCTTCCGCGAGATGCTGGCTGACGTTGATGAGCCAACGCTGCCTTTCGGGTTGGCGCAGGTGCAGGGCGACGGACGCGGCATCGGGGAAGTGAGCGAAGCGCTCGGTCAAGCACTGAGTTTCCGTCTGCGGACCCAGGCCCGACTGCTCGGCGTGAGTGCCGCGAGCCTGGTCCATTTGGCTTGGGCCCAGGTCTTGAGCATGGCGACCGGGCAGAAAGAAGTGGTGTTCGGCACGGTATTGCTGGGCCGGATGCAGGGCGGCGAAGGAGCCGACCGTGCGCTGGGCATGTTCATCAATACCTTGCCGGTCTGTGTACCGGTAGATGGGCAAAGTGTGCGTGACGCGGTCCGCACGACCCACGGGCGGTTGACCGGGTTGTTGGGCCATGAGCATGCGTCCCTGGCGTTGGCCCAACGTTGCAGCGGCGTGGCTGCGCCAACCCCGCTGTTCAGCGCGCTTCTGAACTATAGGCACAGCGCGACTCAGGTGACTGACGAAGTGCTGTCGGCCTGGAGCGGCATGCAGATGCTGTCCAGCGAGGAACGGACCAACTATCCGCTGACATTGAACGTCGATGACCTGGGTGACGACTTCAGCCTGACGGTCCAGGTGGATGCGCAGCTCAGTGCCCAACGCATCAGTGGCTATATGCAGGTTGCCCTGCAAAGCCTGGTGGATGCCTTGGAGCACGCCCCGCAAACGCCGGTGCACAACCTGACGGTGTTGCCTGCGGCCGAGCGCCGGCAGTTGCTGGAGACCTGGAATGCTTCGGACGCGGTGTATGCCGATGATGCATTGATCCACGGGCAATTCGAGGCCTGGGCGGCGGCGCAACCCGACGCCGTGGCTGTGGTGTTCGAGGACCGCACGCTGACCTACGGCGAACTCAATGCCCGGGCCAACCAGCTTGCCCACCGGTTGCTGGCCCTGGGCATTCGTCCGGATGACCGGGTGGCGATCTGCGTCGAACGTGGCCTGGACATGATTGTCGGCCTGTTGGGCATCCTCAAGGCGGGTGCCGGTTATGTGCCGCTGGATCCGGCTTATCCTCAGGAGCGCCTGGCGTTCATGCTCGACGACTGCGCGCCGGTGGCATTGCTCACCCAGTCGCATCTGTTAGCTCATCTGCCCGGGCTGTCTGCCTCCGTATTGCTGCTCGATCAGCCTGAAACAGCGGGTATCGCGCAACAACCGCAGCACAACCCTGGTCTCGAGACGCTGACGTCCCGGCACTTGGCCTATGTGATCTACACCTCCGGTTCCACTGGTTTACCGAAAGGGGTAATGGTCGAGCATCGCAACGTCGCGCGACTGTTCTCGGCCACGCAACCATGGTTCGACTTCGGCCCGCATGACGTCTGGGCGTTGTTCCATTCCTTCGCCTTCGACTTCTCGGTCTGGGAAATCTGGGGCGCGCTGACCCATGGCGGTCGTTTGTTGGTGGTGCCGCAACTGGTCAGCCGTTCGCCACAGGACTGCTACGCACTGTTGTGCGAGGCGGGCGTCACGGTGCTGAACCAGACGCCAAGCGCGTTCCGCCAGTTGATCGGGGCCCAGGGCGAAAGCGACTTGAGCCACAGCCTGCGCCAGGTGATCTTCGGCGGCGAAGCATTGGAAACCGGCATTCTCAAGCCGTGGTACGCCCGGGCAATCAATGCCGGTACGCAACTGGTGAACATGTACGGCATCACCGAGACCACCGTGCACGTGACCTACCGTGCACTGTGCGCGGCGGATGCCCAACTGGTCGGCGTCAGCCCTATTGGCGGGCGTATTCCCGACCTGCAACTGTACGTGCTCGACGCGCGGCGCGAGCCGGTACCGGTCGGCGTAGTGGGTGAGATGTACGTCGGTGGTGCGGGCGTCAGCCGCGGTTACCTGAGCCGCGCCGAGCTGACCGCCGAGCGTTTCCTGAAGAACCCCTTCAGCAATGAGCCGAACGCACGGATGTACAAGACGGGCGACCTGGGTCGTTGGCTGGCCGATGGCAGCATCGAATACCTTGGCCGTAACGATGACCAGGTGAAGATCCGTGGTTTCCGTATCGAACTGGGCGAGATCGAAGCAGCGCTGGCGGCTTGCGAAGGGGTCAGCGAGGCGGTGGTCATCGCCCGCGAGGACGAGACGGGCGACAAGCGTCTGGTGGCCTACGTGATTGCCGGGGAAAATGCCCAACCGTCCGCGGCTGAACTGCGTACCCAGCTGCTGGGCTCGCTGGCGGACTACATGGTGCCGAGCGCCTTCGTGCTGCTGGAAGCTTTCCCGCTGACCACCAACGGCAAGCTGGACCGCAAGGCGTTGCCAGTCCCCGACCAGTCGTCGGTGGCAACCCGTGAATATGAAGCGCCGCAGGGAGCGGTCGAGACAATCATCGCCGCGCTATGGCAAGACTTGCTGGACCTGGAGCGGATCGGTCGCCATGACAACTTCTTCGAATTGGGCGGTCATTCGCTGCTGGCGGTGAAGTTGATCGAGCGCATGCGTCAGGTCGACCTGAGCGCCGACGTCCGGGTGTTGTTCGGTCAGCCGACCCTGGCTGCGTTGGCTGCGGCCGTGGGCGGTGTCCACGAAGTCGTGGTGCCGGCCAACCTCATTCCCGCTGGCTGCACGCGAATCACCCCGGACATGCTGCCCCTGGCCGACCTGGACCAGGACGCCATCGAGCGGATCGTTGCCACGGTGCCCGGCGGCGTCGCCAATGTGCAGGACATCTATGCCCTGGCGCCGTTGCAGGAAGGCATTCTGTATCACCATCTCGCCGCCGCCCAGGGCGATCCCTACCTGCAATATGTGATGTTCGGTTTCGACAGCTTCACGCGCCTGGAAAGTTTTGCCGAGGCGTTGCAAGCGGTCGTTGCCCGCCACGACATCCTGCGCACCGGTGTGGTCTGGGAAGGCCTGGCCGAGCCGGTGCAGGTAGTCTGGCGCGATGCTCGGTTGCAGGTCGAATCGGTGTCGCTGGATCCGGCGGCAGGCGATATCGCCATGCAACTGCACCAGCGTTTCGATCCGCGGCACTATCGCCTGGACATCCGCCAGGCGCCGCTGATGCGCATCGCTTATGCGCAAGACCCGGCGAACCAGCGCTGGGTGGCGATCCTACTGTTCCATCATTTGGTGGACGACGCGACGTCGCTGGCGGTGCTGTCTGCGGAAATCGAGGCGCACATGCTCGACGAGGGGCAGCACCTGTCGGCCTCTGTGCCGTATCGCAACTACGTGGCCCAGGCCCGCTTGGGCGTAAGCCCTGAGGCTCATGAAGCGTTCTTCCGTGACATGCTGGGTGACGTCGACGAACCGACGTTGCCGTTCGGCTTGCAGGATGTGCAAGGCGACGGCAGCGGCATTGAGGAACTTCGTCAGGACGTCGACGGCGACCTGAGCCGCCGGTTGCGGGCGCAGGCCCGTCAGCTGGGCGTGAGCGCCGCCAGCCTGTATCACCTGGTCTGGGCGCAGGTGCTGGGCCGTGTCTCGGGCAAGGACGACGTGGTATTCGGCACCGTGCTGGTCGGCCGGATGCAGGGCGGCGAGGGTGCCGACCGTGCATTGGGCATGTTCATCAATACCTTGCCGCTGCGGGTGAGCCTGGGGCAAACCGCTGTCGGTGCGGGCGTGAAAGCGACCCATGCGCGCTTGACCGCGTTGCTCGGTCATGAACATGCCTCGCTGACCCTGGCTCAGCGTTGCAGCGGCGTTGCGGCGCCGACGCCGTTGTTCAGTGCCTTGCTCAATTATCGCCACACTGGTGCGCTGACCTCGACCGAGGCGCTGTCGGCCTGGAACGGTATCCAGGTGCTCAGCGGCGAAGAACGCACCAACTACCCATTGACGTTGAACGTCGATGACCAGGGCGAGGCATTCAGCTTCACGGTCATGACCCCGGCACGCATTGGTGCGCAGCGCCTGTGCGGCTACGTGCAACAGACCCTGGAAAGTCTGATCGTGATGCTGGAGCAGACACCTGCAGCACCGTTGCACCAGTTGTCCATCCTGCCCCAAGACGAACGCCGCAAGCTGCTGCTGGAATTCAATGCCAACGAAGCCGAAGACCTGCAGCAATCGTTCATTCACGAGCTGTTCGAAGCCCAGGTACAACGCACGCCTGAGGCCGTGGCGGTGGTGCATGGCGAACAGCGCCTGAGTTATCGCGAGTTGAATGCCCGGGCCAATCGGTTGGCGCATTACCTGCACAAACAGGGCGTACAACCGGATTCCCGGGTGGCGATCTGTGTCGAACGGAGCGCGGACATGGTGGTCGGCCTGCTGGCGGTGCTCAAGGCAGGCGGTGGTTACGTACCGCTGGATCCGGCTTACCCGGCTGACCGTCTGGCCTACATGCTGGAGAACAGCACACCGATTGCTGCTCTCACGCAAGTCGGGACCAGGGGCCTGCTGTCCCACGGACCGGTGCCACTGATCGACCTGGATGCCGGCGCCTGGCAAGACGAACCGGAACACAACCCGCCAGCGACGGATCTGACACCAGACCACCTGGCCTACGTGATCTATACCTCTGGCTCCACCGGTTTGCCCAAGGGCGTGATGGTCGAACATCGCGGCCTGCGCAACCTGCTGGACTGGTACCTCGACGACCTGGCCTTCCATGCCGGCGATGCGGTGCTGCTGGCCTCGTCCTATAACTTCGACCTGACCCAGAAGAACATCCTCGCCCCGCTGATGGTCGGCGCCTCGTTGCACCTGGCCGAAGAACCGTTCAACCCGGGCGCCATCGTCGCCCAGGTCGCCGAGGCCGGGATTACCCACCTCAACATGTCCCCCAGCGCCTTCCACGCCCTGGTGGATGCCGACCGGCACGCGGCACTGGCCTGCCTGAAACGGGTGGTGCTGGGCGGCGAGCCGATCCAGGTCGCCATGCTGGAAAAACTGCCGCTGCCACGACCGGTGATCATCAACAGCTATGGGCCGACGGAGTGCAGTGACGTGGTTGCCTGGCACACTGTCGATACCAACCTGGACACCTACCGGAACCAGTCGATCCCCATCGGCCGGCCAATCCGCAACATGCAATTGCATGTGCTCGACAGCCACGGTCAGTTGCTGCCAATGGGCGTGCCCGGTGAGATCCACATCGGCGGCGTCGGCGTGGCGCGTGGTTACCTCAACCTGCCGCAACTCAGCGCCGAACGTTTCATTGACGACCCGTTCAGCAAGCGGGCCGGGGCCCGCCTGTACAAGACCGGCGACATCGGTCGCTGGCTGCCGGACGGCACCCTGCAATACCTGGGACGCAACGACGATCAGGTGAAAATCCGTGGTTTCCGTATTGAACTCGGGGAAATCGAAGCCAGGCTCGCCCAGCATGAGGTGGTGAAGGAGGCGGTGGTGCTGGTCCGTGAAGAGGTGCCGGGCGATAAACGCCTGGTAGCGTGGTTCATTGCCTGTTCGCCGGACGAAACGACGGACATCGAGGCGTTGCGTGCGTACCTGCTGGCACACCTGCCGGCCCACATGGTGCCGATGGCCTACGTACGCCTCGACGCGCTGCCGCTGAACCCCAACGGCAAGCTCGACCGCAAGGCACTGCCGGCACCGGATCTGACGTCAGTCATCACCCGCGATTACGAAGCCCCTGTCGGTGAAACCGAAATCAATCTGGCCCGCTTGTGGGCCGAGGTCCTCAACGTGGAACGCGTTGGTCGTCACGATCATTTCTTCGAGCTGGGCGGGCACTCCTTGCTGGCCGTCAGCCTGATGGAGCGGATGCGCCAGGAGGGCATGGAAGCAGATGTACGGACGCTGTTCGAGCAGCCCACGCTCTCGGAATACGCGGCAACGACAGAAAAAATGGAGATTGTCCTGTGAGTGTGATCGAACTGTTGGCGACATTAAAAGAAAAAGACGTGCAGCTTTCGGTCAACGGCGATCAGCTCGTTGTACGGGGCCGGAAACAGTCATTGAAGGAGCCGACTGTGCTGGCCTTGTTGCGAGAGCATAAGGCTAAATTGATCGAGTTGATCAACAGCGGGGAGTACGACGCCGGCAGGGCCGGTGAGGTCGACGTTCCAGCCAATGCAATTCCTGTCGATTGCGCTCGGATCACCCCAGAGATGCTGCCGCTGGTCACGCTGGATCAGCCGACCCTCGATCGCATTGTCGCCACGGTGCCGGGCGGGGCGGCCAACGTGCAGGATATCTATCCGCTGGCACCCTTGCAGGAAGGGATTCTCTATCATCACCTGACCGCGACCCAAGGCGATCCCTATGTCCTGCAGGCGCATTTCAGCATCAGCAATCGCGAGCGTCTGTCGGACTTTGTCGATGCCCTGCAACACGTGATCGATCGCCATGACATCCTGCGCACGGCCATCGTCCGCGAGAATCTGGAGGCACCGCTCCAGGTGGTCTGGCGCCAGGCTCGACTGGGCGTCAAGGACATCAGCGCCGAGCTGGCCGAGGGCGACGTCCTTACGCAACTGCAAGCCCGTTTCGACCCTCGTCACTATCGCCTGGATCTCAGCCAGGCACCGCTGCTGTTGCTGGTGTGTGCCGAGGACCCCGCCAACCAGCGCTGGGTCGCCATGCTGTTGTTCCACCACATGGCTCTGGACCATGCCGCATTGGCGGTCGTGCAGAACGAAATGCAAGCCTGGTTGATGGGACAGGCCGGGCAATTGCAGCCGGCTATCCCTTACCGTAACTATGTGGCGCGAACCCGCCAGGCGGGTCAGCGCCAGGCCGATGAGGCGTTCTTCAGCAAGATGCTGGGTGATCTGGATGAGCCGACCTTGCCGTTCGGCCAGCAGGATGTGCTGGGCGACGGCAGCGCCATCGAAGAGCACCATCAACCGCTGAGCCAGGAGCTCAGTCGCCGGGTGCGGATGCAGTCGCGTCAGCTCGGGGTCAGCGCGGCAAGCATCTTCCATCTGGCCTGGGCCCAGGTGCTGGGCTGCGTCTCGGGGCGTGAAGATGTGGTGTTCGGTACCGTGATGCTGGGGCGCATGCAGGCCGGTGAAAGCCTGAGCCGGGCATTGGGCATGTTCATCAACACCTTGCCGCTGCGGGTGGGCGTGGGCGCGCAGAGTGTGTGCGACGGGGTGAAAAGCACCCATGGCTGGCTGAGTGCCTTGCTCAGTCATGAATATGCCTCCCTGGCCCTGGCACAACGGTGCAGCGGCGTGGCGGCACCGGCGCCGCTGTTCAGCGCACTGTTGAACTACCGCCACAGCGCGGGTGCGGACCAGGTTCCCGGGCCGGAAGTGCTCCAGGCCTGGGAGGGTATTGAAGCCCTGAGCGCGCAGGAGCGGACCAACTATCCGCTGATCCTCTCGGTGGATGATTTCTCCGATGACTTTGCCTTGGAGGTGCAGGCGAGCGGGCAGATCGGTGCACAACGCATCTGCAATTACATGCAGGCGGCGCTTGAGTACTTGATCACCGCACTGGAATGCGCTCCGGAGTCACTGCTCAACGACCTGTCGGTGCTGCCGCAGGAGGAGCGCGAGCGAGTCTTGCAGTCATTCAACCACACCGATCGCGCTTATCCGCAGGCGCAAACGGTTCATGCCTTGTTTCAGGCGCAGGCGCAGGCCCGTCCGGATGCGCTGGCGGCAGTACAGGCAGGACAGACCCTGACCTACCGTGAACTGAATACCAAAGCCGATGGCTTGGCCCGGCATCTGATTGACCTCGGTGTGCGGCCCCAGGATACGGTGGCCATCGTGCTGCCGCGCTCGCTGGACCTGTTGATCAGTCAACTGGCGATCCTCAAGTGCGCGGCGGTCTACCTGCCGCTGGACGTCAATGCACCCGCGGAGCGCCAGCAGTTCATGCTGCAGGACAGTCGGGCCGTGCTGGTGTTGACCCACGGTACCGAGAGCCTGGCCGATGGCGTGCGGCGGGTGGATCTCGATAGCCTCGACCTGGAGGGACTGCCGGCTTGGGACGGGGCGCCGCCGCAGTCGAGCGAAGCACCGGCCTATATCATGTACACCTCCGGCTCCACTGGCACACCGAAAGGCGTGCTGGTGCCGCACCGGGCCATTTCCCGGCTGGTCATCAACAACGGCTATGCCGACTTCAACGAGCAGGATCGCGTGGCGTTCGCTTCGAACCCGGCTTTCGACGCCAGCACCCTGGAAGTCTGGGCACCGTTGCTCAATGGCGGTTGTGTGATTGTGGTGGAGCAGGACGTATTGCTGTCCCAGGAACGGCTGCCAACGTTCCTGCTTGAACAGTCGGTCAATGTGTTGTGGATGACTGCGGGGCTGTTTCACCAGTACGCCGCCAGCCTGATGGCAGTGTTCCGGCAACTGCGCTATCTGATCGTCGGCGGCGATGTGCTGGATCCGACCGTGATTGGCCGCGTCCTGGAACACGGCGCACCGCAGCATCTGCTCAACGGCTACGGACCAACGGAAGCCACCACTTTCTCGACCACCTACGAAATCAAGTCGGCCGGCGCAGGCAGCATTCCGATTGGTCGTCCGATCGGCAACACTCGGGTCTACCTGTTGGACTCCCGGCATCGGCCCGTGCCCCACGGTGTGACCGGTGAGCTGTATATCGCCGGCCTGGGTGTTGCAAACGGCTATTTGAACCGGCCGGAGCTGACCGCCGAGAAGTTCATCCCTGATCCGTTCAACCCACAGGCCTTGATGTACCGCACCGGCGACCTGGGACGCTATTTGCCGGACGGCAACATCGAATACCTGGGCCGGAACGATGGTCAAGTGAAAATCCGCGGGTTCCGCATCGAACCGGGAGAGATCGAAGCCCGGCTGGCTCAACATGAGATCGTAAAAGACGCGGCGGTACTGGTTCGCGAAGACGTGCCGGGGGAAAAGCGCCTGGTCGCCTATTTCACCTTGCATCTGCCCCACGACACAGTAGATATCGAAGCGTTGCGCGTGCATGTGCAAAGCCGCTTGCCGGACTACATGGTACCGGCTGCCTATGTGCGCCTCGATGCCTTGCCACTGACCGCCAATGGCAAGCTCGATCGCAAGGCCTTGCCGATGCCGGATCAGGCGTCGATCCTGACGCGCGGTTATGAGGCGCCCGTGGGCGAAACCGAAACCCTCCTGGCGAAGTTGTGGACGCAGATCCTCAATGTCGAGCGGGTGGGGCGTCACGATCACTTTTTCGAACTGGGCGGTCACTCCCTGCTGGCGGTCAACCTGATCGAGCAGATGCGCCAGGTCGGCTTGAGCGCCGATGTACGGGTGTTGTTCGGCCAACCGACCCTCGCGGCACTGGCCGCGGCGGTGGGCAGCGGCAATGAAGTCCTGGTGCCGGCCAACGGTATCGTTCCCGGTTGTCAACGGATTACCCCGGACATGTTGCCCCTGGCCACGTTGACCCAGGATGCCATCGACTGCATCGTTGCAACGGTGCCGGGTGGTGCGGACAACGTGCAGGACATCTACCCGCTGGCCCCCCTGCAGGACGGCATTCTCTATCATCATCTCTCGGCGCAACAGGGTGATCCCTATGTACTGCAGGCGCTGTTCGCGTTCCAGGACAAGCCGCGCCTGGATGCCTTCGCGCAAGCATTGCAGGGCGTGATCGATCGCCACGACATTCTGCGCACTTCGGTGCTTTGGGAGGGGTTGGAGCAGCCGATGCAGGTGGTCTGGCGCAAGGCTTTACTGAGCGTCGAGCCGTTCGATATAGAAGTATCGGATGCCGACGTCTTGGCCCAGCTGCATTCACGTTTCGATTCCCGTCATCATCGCCTCGACATCCGCCAGGCTCCGCTGATGTGTCTGCGATTTGCCCATGACCCGCTCAACGAGCGCTGGGTGGCGATGCTGCTGTTCCACCATATAGCCCTGGACCACACCGCGTTGGACGTGGTGCAGCAGGAAATGCAGATGCACCTGCTCGGGCGGCAAGACCAATTGCCGGCAGCGATGCCGTACCGCAACTACGTGGCCCAGGCGCGCCTGGGCGTGAGCGAGGCACAGCACGAGGCGTTTTTCCAGGAAATGCTCGGTGATGTCGATGAGCCGACGCTGCCTCTCGGTTTGCAGCAGGTACAGGGTGACGGTCGCGGCATCGAGGAAGCGCGGCTCGCAGTGGATGCCGATTTGAGTCGTCGTCTGCGGACCCAGGCGCGGCGGATGGGCGTGAGCGCAGCCAGCCTTCATCACCTGGCCTGGGCGCAGGTGCTGGGGCGCCTGTCCGGGCGCGAGGATGTGGTGTTCGGCACCGTACTGATGGGGCGGATGCAGAGCGGCGAAGGCGCCGACCGGGCCCTGGGCATGTTCATCAACACCTTGCCGCTGCGGGTGATGCTGCATGAGCAGGGCGTGGAGGCCGGGGTCAAGGCCGTCCATGGGCGGCTGAGTGCATTGCTTGCTCATGAACACGCTTCGCTGGCCCTGGCCCAGCGTTGCAGCCGCGTGGCGGCTCCGGCGCCGCTGTTCAGTGCCTTGCTGAACTATCGGCACAGTGCCCCCGGCGTCATCTCGGCGGATGCCACTGCAGCCTGGCAGGGCATGGACACCCTGGACAGCGAAGAACGCACGAATTATCCGCTGGCGCTGTCGGTGGACGACCTGGGCGATGGCTTCTCCCTGAGCACCCTGGTGTTGCAAGGCGTTGGCGCAAGCCGCATCTGCGCGTACATGCACACCGCACTCGATCAATTGGTGCAGGCGCTGGAGCAAGATTCGCAAACCCCACTCTACCGTCTTGATATCCTGCCGCAGATTGAGCGTCAGCAGTTGCTGGTGGACTTCAACGCTACCCGGCGCGTCTATCCTCAGGACCAGACCGTGCTGGCGCTGTTCGAGGCCCGGGCGGCACGACTGCCGCAGACAACTGCGGTGGTGCATGGACAGCGGCAAGTGACTTATGGGGAACTGAACGCGCAAGCGAACCGCCTGGCCCATCACTTGATCGGTCTTGGTGTGCGACCGGACGACTGTGTGGCGATCCTGTTGCCGCGCTCGATCGATCTGCTGACCAGCCAGTTGGCCATTCTCAAGTGCGCGGCGGCCTATGTCCCGCTGGACCGCAATGCTTCGCTTGAGCGGCAGGGGTTCATGCTCGCCGATTGCCGGGCGTCTTTCGTGTTAACGTCCAGCCGCGAGCAGGTACCCGAGGGCGCGAGCCGCGTCGACCTGGACACGTTGGAGCCGCAAGGGGCCATCGACAATCCAGGGCTGGAACAGTCCAGCGAGTCGATTGCCTACATCATGTACACCTCGGGTTCCACGGGACAGCCCAAGGGCGTGCTGGTGCCGCACCGGGCAATCAATCGGCTGGTGATCAACAACGGCTATGCCGATTTCAATGAGCACGACCGGATCGCCTTTGCCTCCAACCCGGCGTTCGACGCCAGCACCATGGACGTCTGGGGCGCGCTGCTCAACGGCGGACAGGTGGTGGTGATCGACCATGAAACCCTGCTTGAGCCGGCACGCTTTGCCCAGGTGCTGAGTGAGTCGGGGGCCACCGTGTTGTTCGTGACCACGGCGATCTTCAATCAGTATGTGCAGCTGATTCCCGAGGCCATGGCTGGTTTGCGCATCCTGCTGTGCGGTGGCGAACGGGCCGATGTGGCGTCGTTCCGGCGCCTGCTGAGCCTGGCGCCGGCGTTGCGCCTGGTGCATTGCTATGGCCCGACTGAAACCACCACCTACGCCACTACGCTGGAAGTGAAGGCGGTGGCCGAAGACGCGCAGAGCGTGCCGATTGGCGGACCGATCTCCAATACCCAGGTGTATGTGCTCAATGCACGCCAGCAACTGGCCCCCCTGGGTGTCATCGGCGAAATCTACATCGGCGGCAAAGGCGTGGCGAAGGGGTACCTGAATCGTCCCGACCTGACCGCGGAGAAGTTCATAGCCGACCCGTTCAGCGACGAACCTGGTGCCTTGCTGTACCGCACGGGGGACCTGGGCCGTTGGCTGCCGGAAGGCAGCCTGGAATGCCTGGGACGCAACGACGACCAGGTGAAGATCCGCGGTTTCCGTATCGAACTGGGTGAAATCGAAGCCAGGCTCGTCACCTGCGAGGGCGTGAAGGACGCCGTGGTGATGGTGCGGGCCGACGAGTCGGGCGAGAAGCGCCTGGTCGCCTATGTCGTGGCGCAGCCGCAGGTCGCGCTGACCGTGGCCGGACTGCGGGAGCAACTGTCCACTGCCTTGGCCGAATACATGGTGCCCGGCGCGTTCGTGATATTGCCGGCCTTCCCCCTGACGCTCAACGGCAAGGTGGACCGCAAGTCGCTGCCCGCGCCGCACGCCGAGGACTACGCGAGCGAAGCCTACGAGGCGCCGCAGGGAGAGATCGAACAGACCCTGGCCGGCTTGTGGGCGGAGCTGTTGAAGGTGGAACGGGTCGGCCGCCACGATCATTTCTTCGAACTGGGCGGTCATTCGCTGCTGGCGATGAGATTGATCGAGCGGATGCGCCAGGCCGGTCTGTCGGTGGATGTGCGCGACCTGTTCAGCCGACCGACGCTACGGGCGTTGGCCGCTGCGGTGGGTGGGCATCGTGATGTGGTCGTGCCGGCCAGCGCCATTGTCGAAGGTTGCGAGCGGATCACGCCGGACATGTTGCCGCTGGCCGTTCTGAGCCAGGACGCCATCGATCGAATCGTGGCGAGCGTGCCGGGCGGTGCGGGCAATATCCAGGACATCTACCCGCTGGCGCCGTTGCAGGAAGGCATTCTGTATCACCATCTGACCGCGAACAGCGGTGATCCCTACGTGCTGCAGACGCTGTTCGGTTTTGACGGCCGCGCCCGTCTGGACAGCTTTGCCCAGGCGTTGCAGCAGGTGATCGATCGCCATGACATCCTCAGGACATCGATGGCCTGGGAGGGGCTCGACGAACCGATGCAGGTCGTGTGGCGTCGGGCACAACTCATCTGCGAGGCATTCGAACCGGATGTTCACGGCGCAGAGGTGGTTGCACAGCTGTATGAGCGTTTCGATGCCCGTCAGTATCGGCTGAATTTGTGCCAGGCGCCGCTGCTGCGCCTGGTGTACGCGGAAGATGTCGCCAACCAGCGCTGGGTGGCGATGTTGTTGTTCCATCATTCGGTGCTGGACCATACCGCGCTGGAGGTGCTGGAGCGGGAAATGCAGGCCCACCTGCTCGGCAGGGCCGATCAACTGGGCGCTGCGGTACCTTATCGCAATTACGTGGCCCAGGCGCGCCTCGGGGTCAGCCAGGAGGAGCACGAAGCGTTCTTCCGCGACATGCTTGGCGATATCGATGAACCGACGCTGCCGTTCGGTCTGCGCGATGTGCAGGGTGACGGTAACGGCGTGGAGGAGGTCAGGCTGGCGTTGGAGATGGGGCTGTGCCGGCGTCTTCGCGGCCAGGCGCGTCAGTTGGGTGTCAGCGCGGCGAGCCTGATGCACTTGGCCTGGGCACAGGTGCTGGGCCGTGTCAGCGGACGCGACGAAGTGGTGTTCGGCACGGTGCTGCTGGGTCGGATGCAAGGCGGAGAGGGCGCCGATCATGCGTTGGGCATGTTCATCAATACCCTGCCGTTGCGGGTGAGCCTGGTGGGGGGCAATGTGCGGGAGGGTGTGAGAACCACCCATCAACGGCTCACCGCACTGCTCGGTCATGAGCACGCTCCGCTGGCGCTGGCCCAGCGTTGCAGTGGCGTGGTGGCACCGACGCCGCTGTTCAGTTCCATGCTCAATTATCGCCATTGCTCGGTCGAAGTCACCGCGCAGATGGTGTCGGCGTGGCAGGGTATCGAGTCCATCGGCGGTGAGGAGCGTACCAACTACCCGTTGACGCTGGCCGTGGATGATGAGGGCGAAGGGTTCAGCCTGGTGGTGCAGGTGGCGCGCGGAATCGGTGCGCAACGCATCGGTGAGTACATGCAAACCACCCTCGAAAGCCTTGTAGCCGCACTGGGGCAAGCTCCCGAGACGCCGCTGTATGAAATTGAGAGCATGCCGGCGGTTGAACGCCAGCACCTGCTGGAAGCGTTCAATGCGACGGCCGTCGACTACCCGCAAGGCCTGACCCTGCACGGCCTGTTTGAGGCACAGGTGGCAGCGTCCGCAGAGGCGGTCGCCGTGGTGTTCGAAGAGCAGCAACTGAGCTACACGCAACTGAACGGCCGCGCCAATCAGATTGCCCATCGCTTGCTGGAACTGGGCATTCGCCCGGATGACCGCGTGGCGATTTGCATGGACCGCAGCACGGACATGGTCGCAGCGCTGCTGGGCATTCTGAAATCGGGCGCCGCCTACGTGCCGCTCGACCCGGATTACCCGGCCGACCGTTTGGCCTACATGCTGGAAAACAGCGCCCCGGCCGTGGTGCTGATCCAACGCGCCTTGCAGGCGAGTTTGCCGGCGACCGCTGCCAGGGTGATGGTGCTCGAAGACGAAGACTTCGCCACGCAACCGACCAGCAATCCGCAGGTCGCGGACTTGCATGCCAGCCATTTGGCCTACGTCATCTACACCTCCGGCTCCACCGGTCTGCCCAAGGGCGTGATGAACGAGCATGGCGCGGTGGTCAACCGCCTGCTGTGGATGCAGGACGCCTATACGCTGGTCGCGGCGGACGCGGTGCTGCAGAAGACTCCGTTCAGCTTCGACGTGTCGGTGTGGGAATTCTTCTGGCCGCTGTTCACCGGTGCCCGGCTGGTGATGGCGCGTCCGGGCGGGCATCGCGATCCGGCGTACCTGCGCGAAGTGATCCAGACCCAAGGCATCACCACGCTGCACTTCGTGCCGTCGATGCTGGATGTGTTCCTGGCCCATGGTGAGGCTGGCGAGTGCGAGGGGTTGCGTCAGGTGATGTGCAGTGGCGAAGCCTTGCCGGGCCATCTGGTGCGGCGCTTCAAGGCGCAATTGCCACGAACGTCTTTGCACAACCTGTATGGCCCGACCGAAGCGGCCGTCGACGTGACGGCCTGGGACTGCTCCGGCGCCGAGACACCGGACAGCACGCCGATCGGCAAACCGATCGCCAATACTCGGATCTACCTGCTCGACGCCCATGGTCAACCGGTGCCCATGGGCGTGGCCGGGGAGATCTACATTGGTGGCGTCCAGGTGGCGCGGGGGTACCTGCACCGCGCGGAACTGACGGCGGAGCGTTTCCTCGACGACCCGTTCAGTGAGCGGCCGAATGCCCGGATGTACCGCACCGGCGACCTGGGTCGTTACCTGGCGGATGGCAACATTGATTACCTGGGGCGTAACGACGATCAGGTGAAGATCCGCGGGTTCCGTATCGAGCTGGGCGAGATCGAGGCCAAGCTTGCCCGGCACGAGGCGATCAAGGAAGCCGTGGTGCTGGCTCGCGAAGACGTGCCGGGGGCCAAGCGTCTGGTGGCGTACTTCACCGTGCACGGTGACGAGTTCAACATCGAGATCGAAAGCCTGCGTGCCCAGTTGCAAGCCCAACTGCCGGAATACATGGTGCCGGCGGCCTATGTGCGGCTTGATGCATTGCCGCTGACGCCGAATGGCAAGCTGAATCGCAAGGCACTGCCGGCGCCGGACCAGGCCTCGGTAATTACCCGTGAATACGAAGCGCCGCTCGGTGAAGTCGAAGTCACCATTGCCGGAATCTGGCAGGATTTGCTGGGCCTGGAGCGGATCGGTCGCCACGACAACTTCTTCGAATTGGGCGGTCATTCGCTGCTGGCGGTGAAAATGATCGAACGCATGCGCCAGGCCGGTTTGAGCGCCGATGTGCGCGTGCTGTTCGGCCAGCCGACATTGGCTGCATTGGCCGCTGCGGTTGGTACGTGCACGGACGTCGTGGTGCCGGTCAACCGGATCCCGCACGGCTGTTCGCGGATCACCCCCGCCATGTTGCCCCTGGCCGATCTGGACCAGGAGGCCATTGACCGGATCGTGGCCACGGTGCCCGGCGGCGTCGTCAACGTGCAGGATATCTACGCCCTGGCGCCATTGCAGGAGGGCATCCTGTACCACCATCTCGCTGCCGCCCAGGGCGACCCCTACCTGCAATATGTGATGTTCGGTTTCGACAATTTCACCCGCCTGGAGGCGTTTGCCCAAGCGTTGCAAGCGGTTGTTGCTCGTCACGATATTCTGCGTACCGGTGTGGTCTGGGAAGGCCTGGCGGAGCCAGTACAGGTGGTCTGGCGTAACGCAGAGCTGGGTGTGGAAGCGGTACCGCTGGACCCGGCGGCAGGCGATATCGCTGGGCAACTGCATCAGCGCTTCGACCCGCGGCACTACCGCCTGGACGTGCGCACGGCTCCGATGATGCGGATTGCCTATGCGCAAGACCCGGTGAACCAGCGCTGGGTGGGCATCCTGCTGTTCCATCACCTGGTGGACGATGCCACCTCCCTGGCTGTGCTGGCGGCGGAAATCGAGACGCACATGCTCGGGCAGGCACAGCGCTTGCCAACATCGGTGCCGTACCGCAACTACGTAGCCCAGGCCCGCTTGGGTGTCAGCCGCGAAGCCCATGAACAGTTCTTCCGCGACATGCTTGGCGACATCGACGAGCCGACGCTGCCGTTCGGCTTGCAGGATGTGCAAGGCGACGGCAGCGGCATTGAAGAGCTTCGCCAGGACGTCGATGCCGATCTGAGTCGACGGGTGCGAGCGCAGGCCCGTCAACTGGGCGTGAGCGCCGCCAGCCTGTATCACCTGGTCTGGGCGCAGGTGCTGGGCAAGGTGTCGGGCAAGGACGACGTGGTGTTCGGTACCGTGCTGGTCGGCCGGATGCAGGGTGGCGAGGGTGCCGACCGTGCATTGGGCATGTTCATCAACACCTTGCCGCTGCGGGTGAGCCTGGGGCAAACCACTGTTGGTGCGGGTGTGAAAGCGACTCACGCACGCTTGACCGCGTTGCTTGGCCATGAGCACGCCTCGTTGGCCCTGGCGCAGCGTTGCAGTGGCGTGGAGGCGCCGACGCCGTTGTTCAGTGCGTTGCTCAACTATCGTCATACCGGGACAACGGCCTCGACCGAGGCGTTGTCGGCCTGGGAGGGCATCCAGATACTCAGTGGCGAGGAGCGCACCAACTATCCGCTGACCTTGAATGTCGATGACCAGGGCGAGGCGTTCAGCTTCACGGTCATGACCCCGGTACAGATGGGCGCACAACGCATCTGCGGTTATGTGCAGCAGGCGTTGCAAGGCCTGATCCGAATGCTCGAGCAGACACCGGAGGCGCCACTTCACGATCTGCCGATACTGCCGGCGTTGGAGCGCGAGCAGTTGCTGGTGACGTTCAACGCCACTGACGCCGAGTACCCGCTGGAACAGACCGTTCACGGATTGTTCGAGGAGCAGGTGCAGCGCACGCCGGATGCGCTGGCGGTGCTGCATGGCGGGCAGCGCCTGAGCTATCGCGAGCTGAACGAGCAAGCCAACCGCTTGGCGCATTACCTGCGCGGGCAGGGCGTACAGCCGGATTCGCGAGTGGCGATCTGCGTCGAGCGTGGTATCGACATGGTCGTGGGCTTGTTGGCGATCTTGAAGGCGGGCGGTGGTTACGTGCCGCTGGATCCGGCGTATCCGGCGGATCGGATTGCCTACATGCTGGTGGACAGTGCGCCGGCGGTGGTGCTGGCTCAGGCGGCAACGGTTGGGTTGCTGGCCGATGCAGCGATGCCGGTGATCGACCTCGGTAGCGGGCTGTGGCAGGACGAGTCCGTCTCGAATCCGCAGGTACCTGGGCTGACCTCGGCGCATCTGGCCTACGTGATCTACACCTCCGGTTCCACCGGCTTGCCGAAAGGGGTGATGATCGAACACCGCAACACGGTGAACTTCCTGACTTGGGCCCATCGGTCGTTCGATGCGCAAACCCTGTCGAAAACCCTGTTCTCGACGTCGCTGAACTTCGACCTGGCCGTGTACGAATGCTTTGCGCCGTTGACTAGCGGCGGCAGCATCGAGGTGGTCACTAATGTGCTGGAACTGCAACACGGTGAACATGACATCACCTTGATCAACACCGTGCCGTCGGCGCTCAAGGCGTTGCTGGAATCCGGTGGGCTGGGTGAGGGCGTCGATACAGTCAACGTGGCCGGCGAAGCGCTCAAGCGCAGTCTGGTGGAAACGCTCTTCGAACAGACTTCAGTCAAGCGTCTGTGCAACCTCTACGGTCCTTCGGAAACCACGACGTACTCCAGCTGGGTATCGATGGCTCGCGAAGATGGGTTTGTCGCGCATATTGGCAAACCGGTCGCCAACACCCAGTTCTACTTGCTGGATGAGCATAAGCAGCCGGTGCCGTTGGGCGTGCCGGGGGAAATCTACATCGGTGGCGCGGGTGTCGCCCGTGGTTATCTCAACCGTGATGACCTGACGGCTGAACGCTTCCTGAAAGATCCATTCAGTGCCGTTCAAAACGCCCGCATGTACAAGACCGGCGACCTCGGCCGCTACCTGCCGGACGGCAACATCGAATACCTGGGCCGTAACGACGACCAGGTGAAGATCCGGGGTTTCCGCATCGAACTGGGTGAGATCGAAGCGAAGCTCGCTCAATACGACGCTGTGAAAGAAACGGTGGTGCTGGCCCGTGAAGACGTTCCGGGCGACAAACGCCTGGTGGCCTATTTCACTCAATCGGAAGCGGTGGATATCGAGGTTCTGCGCAGCTATCTGCAAGCGCAACTGCCGGCCTACATGGTCCCCATGGCCTACGTGCACCTCGATGAACTGCCCCTGACCCCCAACGGCAAACTCGACCGCAAGGCCTTGCCGGCACCCGATAGCAGCGCGTTTTTCCTGCGTCTTTATGAAGCCCCCATGGGTGACACCGAGATGAAGCTTGCCGCGCTGTGGGCCGAGTTGCTGAAGGTCGAGCGCGTTGGTCGCCATGACCATTTCTTTGAACTGGGCGGACACTCGTTGTTGGCCGTGGCGCTGATCGAACGCATGCGCAAGGAAGGCATGGAGGCCGATGTCCGTGTGTTGTTCGGTCAGCCGACGCTGGCGTTGGTGGCCGCGGCGGTGGGGCAGGTACAACGCATCGAAGTGCCCGAGACGAAGATTCCGGCGCTCACGCGTCAGCGACGCATCTGAGCCCGATGGGAGAGAGCCTGTCTGCCGGCATGACGCCATCGCGAGCAGGCTCGCTCCCACAGAGGATATGGCGTCATAGCGGATGTTATGACCAGCCCGCGATCAGGGTGGGAGCGGGCTTGCTCGCGAAAGCGGAGTGTCTGTCACGCAGATGTTGGATGTGCCACCGCCATCGCGGGCAAGCCCGGCTCCCACGGGTCTAGCGGCGTCCGCAAAGGCCGAGCTCATCCCAAGTCCAATGTGGGAGTGGGCTTGCTCGCGATAGCGGTGGGTCAGCTTGCATTGATGTTGACTGTGCCACCGCCATCGCGGGCAAGCCCGGCTCCCACGGGTCTGGCGGCGTCCGCAAAGGCCGAGCTCATCCCAAGTCCAATGTGGGAGCGAGCCTGCTCGCGATAGCGGTGGGTCAGCTTGCATTGATGTTGACTGTGCCACCGCCATCGCGGGCACGCCCGGCTCCCACGGGTCTGGCGGCGTCCGCAAAGGCCGAGCTCATCCCAAGTCCAATGTGGGAGCGAGCCTGCTCGCGATAGCGGTGGGTCAGCTTGCATTGATGTTGACTGTGCCACCGCCATCGCGGGCAAGCCCGGCTCCTACAGGATTGGCATCCGCCTGCTCGTCGCCGGGACTTGTCCCTGCTTCCCATGACAGACATGCCCTACCGAATGCTCTAATTTTTTTTGGCCTGTAAGGAGACAGTCCCGGAGACGGATCTCCTTCGGTTGCACATGACGATATTCATTGCATTGGCCCGCACGCGGTGATCGGCCCGTCCACCGCCAATCCTCGCGTCCAGGCGACACGCCGTGTCTGAAAAGCACATTGATCGTCAACCACTCCGAACCAGAAAAGCAGGTCCTTCGATGCAATTCAGCGAACTGATGGCAGCGCTTTCCAAGCACCCGATTCGTCTCCAGCAGGATGGCGAAAACCTTGTGATCGAGGGCGATGACGAAGGGCTGGAGAGCGCGGTATGGGACAGTCTGGCCGTCCATAAGCACGAACTGCTCGCCCTGGTGGAGAGAAACGGTGGCGACTGGTTGAGCCCGGCGTTCCGTATCACACCGGACATGTTGCCGTTGGCGAGCCTGACTCAGGAGCAGATCGACCGGATCGTCGACGGCGTGCCCGGTGGCGCTGGCAATGTCCAGGACATCTACCCGCTGGCGCCGTTGCAGGAAGGCATTTTCTACCATCACCTTGCCGCAGAGCACGGCGATCCCTATGTGCTGCAGACCTTGTTCGGGGCAGACCAGCGGGCTCGCCTGGATGATTTTCTCCAGGCCTTGCAAGGCGTAATCAATCGCCACGACATCTTGCGCACCGCGGTGGTTTGGGAGGGGCTGGAGGAACCGATGCAGGTGGTCTGGCGCCAGGCCACTCTGGCGCTGGAGGAACTGGTGCTCGATCCGGCCGAGGGCGATATCGAGTGGCAACTGCATCAGCGTTTCGATACCCGACATCACCGTCTGGACGTGGGCCGGGCGCCGTTGATGCGCCTGGTCTGTGCTGAGGATCGGGCTAACAACCGCTGGGTGGCGATTCTGTTGTTCCATCACATGGCGCTGGACCATGCAGCCCTGGAGTTGGTGCAGCACGAGATGCAGGCATTCCTCCTCGGTCGGGCCGATGCATTGCCTGAGCCGGTACCTTTTCGCAACTACGTGGCACAGGTGCGCCTGGGTGTGAGCGCTGAAGCCCACGAGGGTTTTTTCCGCGAGATGCTGGGTGATGTCGATGAACCGACACTGCCATTCGGCCTGCAAGAGGTGCAGGGCGCAGGATCGGGCATTGAGGAAGCCACGCTGACACTCGCCAACAGCTTGAGCCTGGGCTTGAGGGCCCAGGCGCGGCAGCTCGGCGTGAGTGCCGCGAGTCTGGTCCACTTGGCCTGGGCGCAGGTGCTGGGCCGTGTGTCGGGCCGGGACGATGTGGTGTTCGGTACCGTGCTGATGGGCCGGATGCAGGGCGGCGAGGGCGCCGCCCGCGCCTTGGGTATGTTCATCAATACCTTGCCGCTGCGGGTGAGCATTGGTGGGCAGGACGTACGCGCCGGGGTCAAGTCCACCCATGCACGGTTGACCGCATTGCTCGGCCACGAGCACGCCTCCCTGGCTTTGGCGCAGCGTTGCAGTGGTGTGGTTGCACCCGCGCCGTTGTTCAGTGCCTTGCTCAACTACCGCCACACCGGTACGGCGACTTCGACCGATGCGGTGTCTGCCTGGAACGGTATCCAGGTGCTTGGTGGCGAAGAGCGAACCAACTACCCGCTGATGCTTTCGGTGGACGATCTGGGCGAAAGCTTCAGTCTCACCGTCCAGGCGGCGAGCGGGATCGACGCGCCGCGGATCTGTGCCTATATGGAAACGGCGCTGGCGACTTTGGCCCAGGCGCTGGAGTGTGCGCCTGAATCATCGCTGGCCGATTTGCCGATTCTGCCGGAAGCGGAGCGCGAGCAACTGCTGGTGGCGTTCAACGCCACTGACGGCGAGTACCCGCTGGAACAGACCGTTCACGGATTGTTCGAGGAACAGGTGCAGCGCACGCCGGATGCGCTGGCGGTGCTGCATGGCGGGCAGCGCCTGAGCTATCGCGAGCTGAACGAGCAAGCCAACCGCTTGGCGCATTATCTGCGCGGGCAGGGCGTACAGCCGGATTCGCGGGTGGCGATCTGCGTCGAACGTGGCCTCGACATGGTCGTGGGCTTGCTGGCGATTCTCAAGGCCGGTGGCGGTTACGTGCCACTGGATCCGGCCTATCCGGCGGATCGGATTGCCTACATGCTGGAAGACAGCGCTCCGGCCGTGGTCCTGGTCCAGACGGCGACCCTTGGGTTGTTGGCTGGTGCCAAGATGCCTGTGATCGATCTCGGTAGCGGGCTCTGGCAGGACGAGTCCGTCTCGAATCCGCAGGTACCTGGGCTGACCTCGGCGCATCTGGCCTACGTGATCTACACCTCCGGTTCCACCGGCTTGCCGAAAGGGGTGATGATCGAACACCGCAACACGGTGAACTTCCTGACTTGGGCCCATCGGTCGTTCGATGCGCAAACCCTGTCGAAAACCCTGTTCTCGACCTCGCTGAACTTCGATCTCGCGGTTTACGAGTGCTTTGCACCGTTGACTAGCGGCGGCAGCATCGAGGTCGTCACTAATGTGCTGGAACTGCAACACGGCGAACACGACATCACCCTGATAAACACCGTGCCATCGGCGCTCAAGGCCTTGCTGGAGTCCGGTGGACTGGGCGAAGGCGTGGACACGGTGAACGTGGCCGGCGAAGCCCTCAAGCGCAGCCTGGTGGAAGCGTTGTTCGAGCAGACTTCGGTCAAGCGTCTGTGCAACCTCTACGGTCCTTCGGAAACCACGACGTACTCCAGCTGGGTATCGATGGCTCGCGAAGATGGGTTTGCCGCGCATATTGGCAAACCGGTCGCCAACACCCAGTTCTACTTGCTGGATGAACATAAACAACCGGTGCCGCTGGGTGTACCGGGAGAGATTTACATCGGCGGCGCGGGTGTAGCTCGGGGTTATCTCAATCGTGATGACCTGACGGCTGAACGTTTCCTCAAGGATCCGTTCAGCAGCGCCGCAAACGCCCGCATGTACAAGACCGGCGACCTCGGCCGTTACCTGCCGGACGGCAACATCGAATACCTGGGCCGCAACGACGATCAAGTGAAGATCCGCGGTTTCCGCATCGAACTGGGCGAGATCGAAGCCCGCTTTGCCCGGCATGAATCGGTAAAAGAAACGGTGGTGCTGGCCCGCGAGGACGTACCAGGCGATAAGCGTCTGGTCGCCTATTTCACCCAGTCAGAAGCGGTGGACATCGAGACCCTGCGCAGCCACCTGCAAGGGCAATTGCCGGAGTACATGGTCCCGGTGGCCTACGTTTGTCTTGATGCCATGCCGTTGACCCCCAACGGCAAACTCGACCGCAAGGCCCTGCCGGCCCCAGACCTGGATTCGGTCATCACCCGCGGCTACGAAGCCCCCCGAGGTGAAGTTGAAACCACCCTGGCGCAGATCTGGCAGGATCTGCTCAAGGTCGAGCGCGTCGGTCGTCACGACCACTTCTTTGAACTCGGTGGCCACTCGCTGCTGGCCGTCAGCCTGATCGGGCGGATGCGCCAGGTCGGTTTGAGCGCCGACGTGCGCGTGCTGTTCGGCCAGCCGACCTTGATGGCGCTGGCGGCAGCGGTGGGTAGCGGCAGCGAAATCCAGGTACCGGACAACGGCATCCTGCCGGGCTGCACGCGGATCACGCCGCCGATGCTGCCTCTGGTCGAGCTGGATCAGCAAACCATCGACCGCATCGTCGCGACGGTGCCGGGCGGTGCGGGCAACGTACAGGATATCTACCCGCTGGCGCCGCTGCAGGAAGGCATCTTCTTCCATCATCTTTCGGCCGAACAGGGCGATCTGTATGTCTTGCAGTCGCAGTTCGCGTTCGACCACCGCGAACGGCTCGATGCGTTCGTCGAGGCGTTGCAGGGGGTGATCGATCGTCACGACATCCTGCGCACCAGCGTGGCCTGGGAAGGCTTGGAGTCGCCGGTGCAAGTGGTCTGGCGCGAGGCGAAGCTGCACGTTGAAGCGGTCGACCTCGATCCGGCCGCCGGTGATGCCGTGGCACAATTGCAGCAGCGCTTCGACCCGCGACACCATCGCCTGGATGTCAGCCAGGCACCGCTGATGCGCCTGGCCTATGGACAGGATGCCGCCAATCATCGATTGGTTGCGACGTTGTTGTTCCATCACATGGTGCTCGACCACACGGCGCTGGAAGTGGTGCAGCATGAAATGCAGGCGCATCTGATGGGCAACGTCGGGCAACTGGCTGATGCAGTGCCCTATCGCAATTACGTGGCCCAGGCGCGCCTGGGCATGAGCCGGGAAGAACATGAGGTGTTTTTCCGCGAGATGCTCGGCGATATCGACGAACCGACATTGCCGTTCGGCCTGCAGGATGTGCAGGGCAGTGGCCATGATATCGAAGAGGCCCGGCAATCGGTGGAGGCTTCCCTGGACTTGCGTTTGCGGGCCCAGGCCCGTCAGTTGGGGGTAAGCGTCGCCAGCCTGGTGCACCTGGCCTGGGCACAGGTGCTGGGCAAGGTATCCGGCAAGCAGGATGTGGTATTCGGCACTGTGCTGATGGGGCGGATGCAGGGCGGTGCCGAGACTGATCGCGCCCTGGGGATGTTCATCAACACCCTGCCATTGCGCGTTCAGGTGGGGCACCAGGGCGTGCGTGCGGGCGTCAAGGCCACCCATGCCCGGTTGACTTCGCTGTTGGGCCACGAACATGCCTCCCTGGCCCTGGCTCAGCGTTGCAGCGGCGTGGCGGCGCCGTTGCCGCTGTTCAGCGCCTTGCTCAACTATCGACACAGCGCCATGGGCGAGGTGTCGGCGCAGGCGACGGACGCTTGGCAGGGTATCCATGCCCTGGATGGCGAAGAGCGTACCAACTATCCACTGACATTGAACGTCGACGACCTGGGCAACGGCTTCAGCCTGACGGTGCTGGTGGCGGCGCAGATTGGCGCGCAGCGGGTCTGCGGGTACATGCACACTGCCCTGGAAAAACTGGTGGAGGCGCTGGAGCAGACGCCCCAGGCGGCGTTGTATCGCTTGCCGATTCTGCCTGAAGCGGAACGTGAGCAACTGCTGGTGGCGTTCAACGCCACTGACGCCGAGTACCCGCTGGAACAGACCGTTCACGGATTGTTCGAGGAACAGGTGCAGCGCACGCCGGATGCGCTGGCGGTGCTGCATGGCGAGCAGCGCCTGAGCTATCGCGAGCTGAACGAACGGGCCAACCGGTTGGCGCATTACCTGCGCAAGCAGGGCGTGCGGCCGGATTCTCGGGTGGCGATCTGCGTCGAGCGTGGTATCGACATGGTCGTGGGCTTGCTGGCGATTCTCAAGGCCGGTGGCGGTTACGTGCCACTGGATCCGGCCTATCCGGCGGATCGGATTGCCTACATGCTGGAGGACAGCGCGCCGGCCGTGGTGCTGGCCCAGGCTGCGACCCTTGGGTTGTTGGCTGATGCAACGATGCCAGTGATTGATTTGGGTAGCGGGCGCTGGCAGGACGAATCCGTCTCGAATCCAGAGATTGCCGAGCTGACCTCGGCGCATCTGGCTTACGTGATCTACACCTCCGGTTCCACCGGCTTGCCGAAAGGGGTGATGATCGAACACCGCAACACGGTGAACTTCCTGACTTGGGCCCATCGGTCTTTCGATGCGCAAACCCTGTCGAAAACCCTGTTCTCGACCTCGCTGAACTTCGATCTCGCGGTTTACGAGTGCTTTGCACCGTTGACTAGCGGCGGCAGCATCGAGGTCGTCACTAATGTGCTGGAACTGCAACACGGCGAACACGACATCACCCTGATCAACACCGTGCCGTCGGCGCTCAAGGCGTTGCTGGAATCCGGTGGTTTGAGCGAGGGCGTCGATACAGTCAACGTGGCCGGCGAAGCGCTCAAGCGCAGTCTGGTGGAAGCGCTGTTCGAACAGACTTCCGTCAAGCGCCTGTGCAACCTCTATGGGCCTTCGGAAACCACGACTTATTCGAGTTGGGTGTCGATGGCCCGTGAAGACGGGTTTGCCGCGCATATCGGCAAGCCGGTTGCCAATACCCAGTTCTACTTGCTGGATGAGCATAAGCAGCCGGTGCCGCTGGGTGTTCCAGGGGAAATCTATATCGGCGGTGCCGGTGTCGCCCGTGGTTATCTCAATCGTGATGACCTGACCGCCGAGCGTTTCCTCAGCGATCCCTTCAGCTGTTCACCCAATGCCCGGATGTACAAAACCGGCGACCTCGGCCGTTATCTCCCGGACGGCAACATCGAATACCTGGGCCGTAACGACGACCAGGTGAAGATCCGGGGTTTCCGCATCGAACTGGGCGAGATCGAAGCCAAGCTTGCCCAGCATGACGCTGTGAAAGAAACGGTGGTACTGGCCCGTGAAGACGTGCCGGGCGACAAGCGCCTGGTGGCTTATTTCACTCAATCCGAAGCGGTGGACATTGAGATCCTGCGCAGCCATCTGCAAGCGCAATTGCCGGCCTATATGGTCCCGGTGGCCTACGTGCAGCTTGATGCACTGCCCCTGACCCCCAACGGCAAACTCGACCGCAAGGCCTTGCCGGCCCCGGAACACGATGCGCTCATCACCCGCGGCTACGAAGCGCCACAAGGTGAGACCGAAATCGCCCTGGCGCAGATCTGGCAGGACCTGTTGGGCCTGCAACAAGTGGGGCGTCACGACCACTTCTTCGAGCTGGGCGGCCATTCGCTGCTGGCCGTCAGCCTGATCGGGCGCATGCGCCAGCTCGGCTGGTCGGCGGACATCCGTGTGCTGTTTGGTCAGCCGACCTTGATGGCGCTGGCCGCCGCGGTCGGTAGTGGTCGCGATGTCGAGGTGCCGGACAACGGCATTCTGTTGGGGAGCACTCGGATCACGCCGTCGATGCTGCCGCTGGTCGCTCTGGACCAGCAGGCTATCGACCGCATCGTCGCGACGGTGCCGGGTGGTGCGCGCAATGTGCAGGACATCTATCCCCTGGCACCGTTGCAGGAAGGCATTCTCTACCACCACATTGCAGCGGCCACTGGTGACCCCTATGTGTTGCAGGCGACATTCACCGTCACCGACCATGAACGCCTGGACGCATTTGCCCATGCGCTGCAGGCGGTGATCGATCGCCATGACATCCTGCGTACGTCGGTGGTCTGGGAAGGCCTGGACGAGCCGGTGCAAGTGGTCTGGCGCAAAGCGCAGCTGGCGGTCGAGGAGGTGGTGCTGGCCGCCGAGGCGGGGGATATCGCCGGACAGCTGCGCGAGCGCTTCGACACACTGCATTACCGTCTCGACATGCAACAGGCACCGCTGATGCGCATTGCCTTTGCCCATGACCCGGCCAACCAGCGCTGGGTCGCGCTGTTGCTGTTCCATCACATGGCACTGGATCACACGGCACTGGAAGTGGTGCGCCACGAAATACAGGCGCATCTGCTGGGCCAGGGCGATCAATTGGGTGAAGCGGCACCGTTCCGTAACTACGTGGCTCAGGCCCGCCTGGGTGTCAGCCGCGAGGAACATGAAGCATTCTTCCGCGACATGCTCGGCGACATCGACGAACCGACGCTGCCCTTCGGTGTGCAGGATGTGCGCGGCGACGGCAGCGATATCGAGGAGGCCGGGTTGCACCTTTGCGCAGACCTGAGTCGCCGCCTGCGGGCCCAGGCCCGGACGTTGGGCGTGAGTGCGGCGAGCCTGCATCACCTGGCCTGGGCGCGGGTGCTGAGCCAGGTGTCCGGCAAACAGGACGTAGTATTCGGCACTGTGTTGATGGGCCGGATGCAGGGTGGCGACGGTGCTGAGCATGCATTGGGCATGTTCATCAACACCTTGCCGCTTCGGCTGGACGTGGGCGATCAGGATGTGCGCGGCAGCACCAAGGCCGCACATGCCCGGTTGACCGGCCTGCTGGGTCATGAGCATGCGTCCCTGGCCCTGGCCCAGCGTTGCAGCGGCGTGGTCGCGCCGATGCCGCTGTTCAGTGCCTTGCTCAACTATCGGCACAGCAGCGCGCATGTGACTTCGGCCGATGCATTGGCGGCCTGGAACGGCATCGAGATCCTGAGCAACGAAGAGCGCACCAACTATCCGCTGACCCTGTCGGTGGACGACCTGGGCGAAGATTTCCACCTGACCGCGCTAGCGCTGCCGCAGATCGGCGCGCAGCGGATCTGCGCTTACATGAACGTGGTGCTGGAGAACCTGGTGTCTGCGTTGGAGCAGGCACCACAGACGCCATTGAGCAGCGTAGTGGTCCTGCCGTCGGCCGAGCGTCGCCAACTGCTGGTGGAATTCAATGCCACCACCCGCAGCTATCCGCAGGACAGGACCGTCCATAGTCTGTTCGAGGCACGGGTGCGGGCCAATCCCGAGGCGCTGGCGGCAGTGCATGACGAGCACAGCCTGACCTACACCGAGCTGAACGACCGGGCCAATCGCCTGGCCCGTCATCTGGTCGGCCTGGGCGTACAGCCGGGGGAGCGCGTGGCGATTTTGCTGGAGCGCTCTCTTGAACTGTTGGTCAGCCAACTGGCGGTGCTCAAATGCGCCGCCGCCTTTGTGCCGCTGGATATCCACGCGCCTCTGGAACGCCAGCAGTTCATGGTTGAAGACAGCGGGGCGCGGGTGCTGCTGACCCTGAGTGCCACGACCGCGACGCGAGGCCCTGTGCGTGTCGACCTGGATTGCGTGGTGCTGGATGAAGCACCCGCAAATCTCGACCTGACGCAGAGCGCCGAATCGGTTGCCTACATCATGTACACCTCGGGCTCTACCGGCACACCGAAGGGTGTGCTGGTGCCGCATCGGGCGATCAACCGCTTGGTGATCAACAACGGTTATGCCGACTTCAACGAGCAGGACCGGGTAGCGTTCGCTTCGAACCCGGCCTTCGACGCCAGTACGCTCGACGTCTGGGCGCCGCTGCTCAATGGCGGTTGCGTGGTGGTGGTCGAGCAGGATGTGTTGCTATCCCAGGAGCGGTTCGCGGCGTTGTTGACCGAGCAATCGGTCAGCGTGTTGTGGATGACTGCCGGGCTGTTCCACCAGTACGCCGACGGCCTGCTGCCGGTGTTCAAACAGCTGCGCTATCTGATCGTGGGTGGCGACGTGCTGGATCCGGCGGTGATCGGTCGCGTCCTGAAAGATGGCGCACCGCAGCATCTGCTCAACGGCTATGGCCCGACGGAAGCGACCACGTTCACCACCACGCACGAAATCCGTACCGTGGGCGAGGGGGGGATTCCGATTGGTCGTCCCGTCGGCAACAGTCGGGTCTATGTGCTGGACGCCCAACAGCAACCCGTGCCGGTGGGTGTGGCGGGCGAGCTGTACATTGGTGGTGACGGTGTAGCCCTTGGTTACCTGAACCGTCCGGAACTGACCGCCGAGAAGTTCGTCGCCGACCCGTTCAGCGCCGATCCGGCGGCTTTGCTCTACCGCACCGGCGACCTGGCGCGCTGGCGTGCCGACGGCGCCGTGGATTACCTGGGGCGTAACGACGATCAGGTGAAGATCCGTGGCTTCCGTATTGAACTGGGCGAGATCGAGGCCCGGTTGGCCCAGTGCGCCGGCGTGAAAGACGCCGTGGTGCTGGCGCGCCAGGACGAAGCCGGGCCGAAACGCCTGGTGGGTTATGTGATTCCGGAAGCGGACATCACCCTGTCGGTACACGAGCTGCGTAGCCAACTGGCCAGCACGCTGGCCGAGTACATGGTCCCCAGCGCTTTTGTGGTGCTGCCATTCTTCCCATTGACCGCCAACGGCAAGCTGGACCGTCGCGCACTGCCGGCACCGGACGCCGAGGCCTATGCCAGTCGCGAATACGAAGCCCCGCAGGGCGAGATCGAAACCACCCTGGCCCGGCTCTGGGCCGAGCTGCTCAAGGTCGAGCAGATCGGTCGCCACGATCACTTCTTCGAACTGGGCGGTCATTCGCTGCTGGCGGTGACCCTGATCGAGCGCATGCGCCAGGCCGGCCTGAGTGCCGATGTGCGCGTGCTGTTCAGTCAGCCAACCCTGGCCGCGCTGGCCGCGGCGGTGGGCAGTGGCAAAGAAATTGCGGTTCCCGAAAACCTGATTCCGCCGGATTGTGAACACATCACTCCGGAGCTGTTGCCGCTGGTCAACCTGACCCAGGACACGATCGACCAGATCGTGGCGACCGTGCCGGGCGGTGCCCGTAATGTGCAGGACATCTACCCGTTGGCGCCGTTGCAGGAAGGGATTCTCTATCACCACCTGGCGGCGGAGCAGGGCGATCCCTACGTGCTCCAGTCGCAGTTCGCTTTTGATAGCCTCGGACGCTTCGAGGCGTTCGTCGAGGCGTTGCAGGTGGTGATCGACCGCCACGATATCCTGCGCACCAGCGTGGCCTGGGAAGGCCTGGACGAACCGCTGCAGCTGGTCTGGCGCCAGGTGAAGCTGGAGCCGCAACGCTTCGAAGCCGATGCCACGGCCGGCGATGTCGCCACGCAACTGGCAAGCCGCTTCGATGCGCGCCACTACCGGCTGGATCTGCGCCATGCGCCGATGTTGCAACTGGTCTACAGCCGGGACGAAGCCCAGGACCGCTGGGTGGCGATCCTGCTGTTCCATCACATGGCGCTGGACCACACCGCGCTGGATGTGATGCAGCATGAAATGCAATTGCACCTGCTGGGACAAGGCGAGCAGTTGGGTGCAGCGATGCCTTATCGCAACTATGTGGCCCAGGCACGACTGGGTGCGAGCGAGGCGGAGCACGAGGCGTTCTTCCGCGACATGCTCGGCGATATCGACGAGCCAACACTGCCCTTCGGCTTGCAGGATGTGCAGGGGGATGGTCATGGCATCGATGAGGTCCGCGAGCCGGTGGATCTCGAACTGTCCAGGCGCCTGCGGGCCCAGGCCCGGCAATTGGGCGTCAGCGCCGCCAGCCTGGTGCACCTGGCCTGGGCGCAAGTGCTGGGCAAGGTGTCCGGCAGCCAGCAGGTGGTGTTCGGCACGGTATTGCTGGGCCGGATGCAGGGCGGCGAGGGTGCCGACCGGGCGCTGGGGATGTTCATCAACACCTTGCCGTTGCGCGTGGACGTGGGCGCTCAAGATGTTCGTACCGGGGTCAAGGCGACCCACGCCCGATTGACGGATTTGCTGGGCCATGAACATGCCTCCCTGGCGCTGGCCCAGCGCTGCAGTGGCGTGGCGGCGCCGACGCCGCTGTTCAGCGCCTTGCTCAACTACCGGCACAGCGCCGCCGAGGTGACCCAGGACGCCCTCACGGCCTGGAACGGGATCGAGGCGCTCAATGGTGACGAACGTACCAACTACCCGCTGACCCTTAACGTCGATGATCTTGGGGAAGGTTTCTCCCTCACGGCCCTGGTCGATACCTCGATCGGTGCCGCACGCATCTGCGGTTACATGCAGATGGCACTGGACAGCCTGGTCACCGCCCTGGAGCAAGCGCCGCACACTGCGCTGCACGCCTTGACGGTCCTGCCGCCAGCCGAACGCCGGCAGTTGCTGGAAACCTGGAACACCCGGGATGCCGAATATGCCGCAGACGCCCTGATCCATCGTCAATTCGAAGCCTGGGCAATGGCCCAGCCGGACGCCGTGGCGGTGGTCCATGAGGACCAGACGCTGACCTACGCTCAGCTCAATGCCCGCGCGAACCAGTTGGCCCACAGCCTGTTGGCCGTGGGTATTCGCCCGGACGACCGGGTAGCGATCTGTGTCGAGCGCGGCCTGGACATGATCGTCGGCCTGTTGGGCATCCTCAAGGCGGGGGCGGGCTACGTGCCGCTGGACCCGACCTATCCGGCGGAGCGCATCGCCTATATGCTGCACGACAGCAGCCCGGTGGCGCTGCTGACCCAGCGGGAATGGCGTGAAACCCTGCCGCCATTGAGCGTGCCGACCGTGCTGCTCGATCCGCTCGAAGCCAGCGAAATGGAGCAGCAGCCACGGCATAACCCGGATGTGCCGGGCCTTGGGGCCAGTCACCTGGCCTATGTGATCTACACCTCCGGCTCGACCGGCTTGCCCAAAGGCGTGATGGTCGAACACCGCAACGTCGCGCGGTTGTTCTCGGCCACCCAGCCGTGGTTCGATTTCGGCCCGCAAGACGTCTGGGCACTGTTCCATTCCTTCGCCTTCGATTTCTCGGTCTGGGAAATCTGGGGCGCATTGACCCACGGCGGACGCCTGCTGGTGGTGCCGCAACTGGTCAGCCGCTCGCCGCAATACTGCTATGCGCTGCTGTGCGAGGCCGGGGTGACCATCCTCAACCAGACGCCGAGCGCGTTCCGCCAGTTGATCGCGGCCCAGGGCGAGAGCGACCTGGACCACAGCCTGCGGCAGGTGATCTTCGGCGGCGAAGCGCTGGAAACCGGGATCCTCAAGCCCTGGTACGCTCGTCAAGCCAATGCCCGCACGCAACTGGTGAACATGTATGGCATCACCGAAACCACCGTGCATGTGACCTACCGTGCGTTGTGTGTCGCCGATGCCCAACTGACCGGCGTCAGCCCCATCGGCAAACGCATTCCTGACTTGCAGTTGTATGTGCTCGACGCCCAACGCGAACCCGTGCCGGTCGGTGTGGTCGGCGAAATGTACGTCGGTGGCGCGGGTGTGAGCCGCGGTTATCTGAATCGCGAGGAGCTGACCGCCGAGCGTTTCCTCGACAATCCCTTCAGCGATGAGCCGAACGCCCGCCTGTACAAGACCGGTGACCTGGGTCGCTGGCTGGCGGACGGCAGTATCGAATACCTCGGGCGTAACGACGACCAGGTGAAGATCCGCGGCTTCCGTATCGAACTGGGTGAGATCGAGGCCAAGCTGGCCGCCTGCAACGGCGTGCGCGAAGCCGTGGTTCTGGCGCGCCAGGACACCCCGGGCGATCAGCGTCTGGTGGCCTATGTGATTGCCGAAGAGGGCGAGCCACCGTCGGCGGCCGAACTACGCGCCGAGCTGTTGGGTTCCCTGGCGGAATACATGGTGCCCAGTGCGTTCGTGATGTTGACGGTATTCCCGCTGACCACCAACGGTAAGCTGGACCGCAAGGCCTTACCGGTGCCCGACCAGTCCTCGGTGGTGACCCGCGAATACGAGGCGCCCCAAGGCGAGGTCGAGACAGCGATTGCGCGGATCTGGCAAGACCTGCTGCAGGTGGAGCAGGTCGGCCGTCATGACCATTTCTTTGAAATGGGCGGCCATTCGCTGCTGGCAGTGAAGCTGGTCGAGCGCATGCGCCAGATCGACCTGGCTGCCGACGTCCGCGTGCTGTTCGGCCAGCCGACGCTGGCGGCGCTGGCCGCAGCCGTGGGCGGCGTGCGCGAAATCGTGGTGCCGGCCAACCTCATTCCCGCCGACTGCACACGGATCACACCGGACATGCTACCCCTGGTCGATCTGGACCAGGACGGTATCGACCGCGTCGTCGCATCGGTGCCGGGCGGTGTAGGCAATGTGCAGGATATCTATGCCCTCGCCCCATTGCAGGAGGGGATCCTGTATCACCACCTTGCTGCGGCCCAGGGCGACCCCTATCTGCAATATGTCCAGTTCACCTACGACAGCCGCGCCCGCTTGGACGACTTCGCCAGGGCGTTGCAAGACGTGGTGTCTCGCCACGATATCCTGCGCACCGGCGTGGTCTGGGAAGGGCTGGACGAGCCTGTGCAAGTGGTTTGGCGCGAGGCCCGACTGGGGCTCGATGAGATCGTGCTGGACCCGGCGGCGGGAGGTATCGCGCAACAACTGCGCGAGCACCTGCACCCTCGCCATCATCGCCTGGACATCCGTCAGGCGCCGATGATGCGCATCGGCTATGCCGAAGACGTGGCGAACAATCGCTGGGTCGGCATGCTGCTGTTCCACCACATGGTCGACGACGCGACGTCCCTGGCCATGCTCACGGCGGAAATCGAATCCCATGTGATGGGGCGCGAGCATCTGCTGGCAGCCTCGGTGCCGTATCGCAACTATGTAGCCCAGGCCCGTCTGGGCATCAGCCGCGAAGAACACGAAGGGTTCTTCCGCGAGATGCTGGGCGATGTGACCGAGCCGACGTTGCCGTTCGGCCTGCAGGATGTGCAGGGCGACGGACGTGGGATCGAAGAAGTCCGCCAGCCGGTCGATGGAGCGCTCAGCCAGCGCTTGCGGGCGCAGGCCCGTCAACTCGGGGTGAGCGCGGCGAGCCTGTATCACTTGGCCTGGGCGCAGGTGCTGGGCCGTGTCTCGGGCAAGGACGACGTCGTGTTCGGCACCGTGTTGCTGGGCCGGATGCAGGGCGGCGAGGGGGCCGACCGGGCACTGGGGATGTTCATCAACACCTTGCCGTTGCGGGTGGAACTGGGCACGCAGGGTGTACGTGCCGGGGTCAAGGCGACCCATGCACGCTTGACCGCTTTGCTCGGCCATGAGCATGCCTCTTTGGTGCTGGCCCAGCGTTGCAGTGGCGTGACCGCGCCGGCACCGTTGTTCAGCGCGCTGCTGAACTATCGTCACCTTGGTGCGCAGACGGCTTCCAGCGAAGCCATCGCGGCCTGGGAAGGTATCCAGGTTCTGGGCGGCGAAGAGCGGACCAACTATCCGCTGACGTTGTCGGTGGATGACCTGGGCGAAGGCTTCAACCTGACCGTCATGGCTGAAGCGTCGATCGGCGCCGGGCGTGTCTGCGACTATGTGCAATGCGTGCTGGAGCATCTGCTGGAGGCGCTGGAGCAGTCGCCCCTGGCGCCATTGGGCGAGTTGCAGATCCTGCCGCCGGCCGAGCGCCGACAACTGCTGGAAACCTGGAATGCCTCGGATGTGGTCTATGCCGACAATGCGCTGATCCATGGGCAGTTCGAGGCACGTGCGGCGACACACCCTGATGCCGTGGCCGTGGTGTTCGAGAGCCGGACGCTGACCTACGGTGAACTCAATGCCCGGGCCAACCGGCTCGCGCATCATTTGCTGGTCCTGGGCATTCGCCCGGATGATCGGGTGGCGATCTGTGTCGAGCGTGGCCTGGACATGATCGTCGGCCTGTTGGGCATCCTCAAGGCGGGCGCCGGTTATGTGCCGCTGGATCCGGCCTATCCGGCCGAACGCCTCGCCTACCTGTTGCAGGACAGTGCGCCGGTTGCGGTGTTGGCACAGACCGCGACACGTCGCTTGTTGGCCGACATTTCGCTTCCTGTGGTTGATCTCGATGGTCGCGACTGGCAGGACCAGTCCGTGCGCAATCCGCAGGTGAAGGGGCTCGACTCCAGCCATCTGGCCTATGTGATCTACACCTCGGGTTCGACCGGCTTGCCCAAGGGCGTGATGGTCGAGCACCGCAACGTCGCGCGGCTGTTCTCGGCCACCCAGCCGTGGTTCGACTTCGGCCCGCAAGACGTCTGGGCGCTGTTCCATTCCTTCGCCTTCGACTTCTCGGTCTGGGAAATCTGGGGGGCACTGACCCACGGCGGCCGCCTGTTGGTCGTACCGCAACTGGTCAGCCGTTCGCCGCAGGAATGCTACTCGCTGTTGTGCGAGGCCGGGGTGACCATCCTCAACCAGACGCCAAGCGCATTCCGCCAGTTGATCGCGGCCCAGGGCGAAAGCGACCTGAGCCACAGCCTGCGCCAGGTGATCTTCGGTGGCGAGGCCTTGGAAACCGGCATCCTCAAGCCATGGTACGCCCGGGCAATCAATGCCGGTACGCAACTGGTGAACATGTACGGCATCACCGAAACCACCGTACACGTGACCTATCGTGCACTGTGTGCGGCGGATGCGCAGTTGGTCGGCGTCAGCCCGATTGGCGGACGCATTCCCGATCTGCAGCTGTACGTGCTCGATGCTCAACGCGAGCCGGTACCGGTCGGCGTAGTGGGTGAGATGTACGTCGGTGGCGCGGGCGTCAGCCGCGGTTACCTGAACCGCGCCGAGCTGACCGCCGAGCGTTTCCTGAAGAACCCGTTCAGCAATGAGCCGAACGCACGGATGTACAAGACCGGCGACCTGGGTCGCTGGCTGGCGGACGGCAGCATCGAATACCTGGGCCGTAACGATGACCAGGTGAAGATCCGTGGTTTCCGTATCGAGCTGGGCGAGATCGAGGCCGCGCTGGCGGCTTGCGAAGGGGTCAGCGAGGCGGTGGTCATCGCCCGCGAGGACGAGACGGGCGACAAGCGTCTGGTGGCTTATGTCATCGCCAAGGAAGACGCGCAGCCAGCGGCTGCCGAGCTGCGCACGCAGTTGCTGGGCTCGCTGGCGGACTACATGGTGCCGAGCGCCTTCGTGCTGCTGGAAGCTTTCCCGCTGACCACCAACGGCAAGCTGGACCGCAAGGCCTTGCCGGCGCCGGATCAGTCGGCGGTGATCAGCCGTGAATACGAAGCCCCGCAAGGAGAAGTGGAAAGCGCCATTGCCCGGATCTGGCAGGATTTGCTCAAGCTCGAACGAGTGGGGCGCCACGACAACTTCTTCGAATTGGGCGGTCATTCGCTGCTGGCGGTGAAGTTGATCGAGCGCATGCGCCAGGTCGATCTGTCCGCCGATGTGCGGGTGCTGTTCGGCCAGCCGACATTGGCTGCGCTGGCTGCGGCGGTCGGCGGACACGCAGACGTCGTGGTGCCGGCCAACCTCATTCCTGCTGGCTGCACGCGAATCACCCCGGACATGTTGCCCCTGGCCGATCTGGACCAGGAAGCCATCGACCGGATCGTGGCCGCAGTGCCTGGCGGCGTCGCCAACGTGCAGGACATCTATGCCCTGGCGCCGTTGCAGGAAGGCATTCTCTACCATCACCTGGCCGCGGAGCAGGGCGACCCCTACGTGTTGCAGGTGATGTTCGGCTTTGACAGTCGCGAGCGCCTGCAAGCCTTTGCCCAGGCTTTGCAGAGCGTGGTGTCGCGTAACGATATCCTGCGCACCAGCATGGCCTGGCAGGGCCTGGAGTCACCGGTGCAGGTGGTCTGGCGCCACGCGACGCTGGCCCTTGAAGACATCGGGCTGGATCCGGCGGCGGGCGATGCAGTGCAACAGTTGCACGAACGCTTCGACCCGCGTCACTACCGCCTCGACATTGCCCAGGCACCGTTGATGCGGCTGGCCTATGCCCAGGATCTGGCGAACCAGCGTTGGGTCGGCATGCTGCTGTTCCATCACGTGGCGCTGGACCACACCGCCCTTGAGGTGGTGGTGCATGAAATGCAGGCCAGCCTGCTGGACCAGGCAGAGCTGCTCGCACCGGCTGTGCCGTACCGCAATCATGTCGCCCAGGCCCTGTTGGGCGTGAGTCGCGAACAGCACGAAGCGTTCTTCCGCGACATGCTGGGTGACATCGACGAACCGACGTTGCCGTTCGGTCTGCTGAATGTGCAGGGCGACGGCAGTGGCATCGAAGAAGTGCAACAAGGCGTGGATGCGGCATTGGCCCAGCGCTTGCGGGTGCAGGCCCGTCAGCTCGGGGTGAGTGCGGCGAGCCTGGTCCACCTGGCCTGGGGCCAGGTAGTCGGGCGCGTCTCAGGGCGTGAAGAAGTGGTGTTCGGCACCGTACTGATGGGCCGGATGCAGGGCGGCGACGGTGCAGACCGGGCGCTGGGGATGTTTATCAACACCTTGCCGCTGCGGGTGAGTGTGGGGCAAACCGACGTCCGTACAGGCGTGAAGGCCACCCACGCCCGGTTGAGCGGGTTGCTGGGGCATGAACATGCTTCCCTGGCCTTGGCCCAGCGTTGCAGCGGCGTACCGGCCTCGCTTCCATTGTTCAGCACGCTGTTGAACTATCGGCACAGCGCCGGTGAAGCCGCGTCCGAGCAGGCCATCTCGGCCTGGCACGGGATTCACACCCTGGGCATGGAAGAACGGACCAACTACCCGTTGTGCCTGAACGTCGACGACCTCGGCGAAGGTTTCCTGCTGACGGCCCAGGCGGTGGTCGAAGTGGGTGCGCGACGTGTCTGCGGCTACATGCATAGGGCGCTGGAGAGCCTGGTGCAGGCGCTGGAGCATGCACCTGACGCGCCGTTGCGCGAGTTGTCGATTGTACCTGCCGACGAGCGCGAGCAATTGCTGGTGGCGTTCAACGCCACTGACGCCGAGTATCCACTGGAGCAGACCATTCACGGCTTGTTCGAGGACCAGGTGCGGCGCACGCCGGATGCGCTGGCGGTGCGTCATGGCCGGCACCAGCTCAACTATCGCGAACTCAATGGACTCGCCAACCGGTTGGCCCATTACCTGCGCAAGCAGGGTGTGCAGCCGGACTCGCGGGTGGCGATCTGCGTCGAGCGTGGTCTGGACATGGTCGTTGGGTTGCTGGCGATCCTGAAAGCCGGTGGCGGTTACGTGCCACTGGATCCGGCCTATCCGGCGGATCGGATTGCCTACATGCTGGAGGACAGTGCTCCGGCGGCGATCCTGGTGCAGACGGCCACACGTGGCTTGCTGGGCGAGACGGCAATCCCGTTGATCGATCTCGACAAAGGTATCTGGCAGGACGAGGCGGCGCCCAATCCGCAGGTCGATGGCCTGACGTCGGCGCATCTGGCCTACGTGATCTACACCTCCGGTTCCACCGGCTTGCCGAAAGGCGTGATGATCGAACACCGCAACACAGTGAATTTCCTGACCTGGGCCCATCGCTCGTTCGATACGCAAACCTTATCGAAGACGCTGTTCTCGACCTCGCTGAACTTCGACCTGGCGGTCTACGAATGCTTCGCGCCGTTGACTAGCGGCGGCAGCATCGAGGTGGTCACTAATGTGCTGGAACTGCAACAGGGTGAGCACGACATCACCCTGATCAACACCGTGCCGTCGGCGCTCAAGGCGCTTTTGGAATCCGGTGGTTTGAGCGATGGCGTCGATACGGTCAACGTGGCCGGCGAAGCGCTCAAGCGTAGTCTGGTGGAAACACTGTTCGAGCAGACTTCCGTCAAGCGCCTGTGCAACCTCTACGGGCCTTCGGAAACCACGACCTATTCCAGTTGGGTGTCGATGGCCCGTGAAGACGGCTTTGCTGCCCACATCGGCAAGCCTGTGGCGAACACCCAGTTCTACCTGCTGGATGAGCATAAACAACCGGTGCCGCTGGGCGTGCCGGGTGAGATCTACATCGGTGGCGCAGGTGTTGCGCGGGGTTATCTCAATCGTGATGACCTGACGGCCGAGCGTTTCCTCAAGGATCCGTTCAGCAGCGAACCGAACGCCAGGATGTACAAGACCGGCGACCTCGGCCGTTACCTGCCGGACGGCAACATCGAATACCTGGGTCGCAACGACGACCAGGTGAAGATCCGTGGTTTCCGCATCGAACTGGGCGAGATCGAAGCCAAGCTCGCTCAGCACGAGGCCGTGAAGGAGGCGGTGGTGCTGGCCCGCGAGGACGTACCAGGCGATAAGCGTCTGGTCGCCTATTTCACTCAGTCGGAAGTGGTGGACATCGAGGCTCTGCGCATTCATCTGCAAGGGCAGCTACCGGAATACATGGTTCCCGTGGCCTACGTACTTCTCGCCACACTGCCGCTGACCCCCAACGGCAAGCTCGACCGCAAGGCCTTGCCGGCCCCGGACCTGGACTCGGTCATCACCCGCGGCTACGAAGCCCCCCGAGGCGAAATCGAAACGACCCTGGCGCAGATCTGGCAGGACCTGCTGGGCCTGCAACAGGTCGGCCGTCACGACCAATTCTTCGAATTGGGTGGCCATTCATTGCTGGCAATGCAACTGATCTCCCAGGTCCGTTTGCGCCTGGGCGTGGAGCTGAGCCTCACCGCTCTGTTCGCTCATCCCGGACTCATGGAGCTGGCGCAGGCCGTGTCTCAGGCCGGGCGCAGCACATTGCCAGAGATCGTCAGGGCTTCCCGCGACGAACCCTTGCCGCTGTCATTCGCTCAACAGCGCCTGTGGTTCCTGGCGCAGATGGAAGGGGCCAGCTCGGCCTACCATATGCCGGCCGGCCTGCGTCTGCGCGGCACGCTGGACCACGTCGCCCTGCAGCGGGCACTGGATCGCATCGTTGCCCGCCATGAGGCGTTGCGCACGACTTTCGTACAGGCCCAGGGCGAGGAGCCTTGGCAGTGTATCGCCGCGGCCGATAGCGGTTTCGCCTTGCTGCAGCATGACTTTTCCGAGCGGATCGATGGCGAAACCGAAGTACACGCCTTGGCGGCGCGGGAAGCCGTCGACGCCTTCGACCTGGAACACGGCCCGCTGATCCGTGGCCGGTTGATTCGCCTGGGTGACGAGGAGCATGTGCTGCTGGTGACCATGCACCACATCGTTTCGGATGCCTGGTCCATGGGGGTGTTGGTCAAGGAGCTGGCAGCGCTCTACGAAGCGTTCCGGCATGACCTGGACGATCCGCTGCCGACGCTGGCCGTGCAATACGGCGACTATGCCCTGTGGCAACGCCGCTGGTTGAGCGGCGAAGTCTTGCAAGCCCAGAGCAGCTACTGGCGGCAAACCCTGGTCGATGCGCCGGCGCTGTTGATGTTGCCGACGGACCGTGCGCGCCCGGCGCAGCAGGACTACAGCGGGGCGGCCCTGCCGCTGGCGTTCGACGCTGAGCTGACGGCCAATCTCAAAACCTTGAGCCAGCGTCACGGCGTCACTCTGTATATGACGTTGATGGCGGCCTGGGCGGCATTGTTGAGTCGTCTTTGTGGTCAGGACGATGTGGTGATCGGTTCGCCGGTGGCCAACCGCACACGGTCGGAAGTCGAAGGACTCATCGGTTTCTTCGTCAACACCCTGGCCGTGCGCATCGATGTCTCCGGCGCACCGACGGTCGAGGACTTGCTGGCACGCGTCAGGAGCCAGACCCTAGGCGCCCAGGCGCATCAGGACCTGCCGTTCGAGCAGGTGGTGGAAGTGCTCAATCCGGTACGCAGCCTGTCCCACAGCCCGCTGTTCCAGGCCATGTTGTCCTGGCAGACCCTCGACAACAGCGAACTGGTGCTTGGCGACCTGACGCTCGAAGGCCTCGGTGTGGCGAACAATGTCGCCAAGTTCGACCTGTCCCTGGAACTCGGCGAGGCCCAGGGGCAGATCTTCGGCGCCCTGGAATACGCCACGGCTTTGTTCGACGAGGCCACGGTGCAGCGTTACCTCGGTTATTTCGAGCGGGTGGTGCGTGCCATGGTGGCAAGTGACCAGACGTTGATCGAACAGATCGCGCTGGTGGATGACGCCGAACGCCAGCGTCTGCTGGTCGGGCTCAACGCGAACCAGGCACCGTACCCCCGTGAACAGACCATCCATCAACTCTTCGAGGCCCAGGTCGCGGCCCGGCCGCAGGCCATTGCCGTGGTGTTCGAAGGTGAGCGCCTGAGCTACGCCGAACTGAATCGCCAGGCCAACCAATTGGCCCATCACCTGATCGGGCTGGGCATCCGTCCGGACGACCGCGTAGCGATCTGTGTCGAGCGCAGCGCCGAGATGCTGGTGGGCCTGTTGGCGGTACTCAAGGCCGGCGGCGGTTACGTGCCGTTGGATCCGGCATATCCCGCCGAACGATTGGCTTACATGATTGCCGACAGTGCCCCGGTAGCGCTGCTGACCCAACGCGCACTGCAAGACCGCTTGCCGCCACTGGCTACGCCGGTGGTGCTGCTCGACTACGTCGAACGGGTGCGCAGCGGCATTGCCACAGGCCGCGAAGACAACCCGGTGGTGGCGAGCCTCGGCGTGCGTCACCTGGCCTACGTGATCTACACCTCGGGTTCGACCGGCGCGCCCAAGGGCGTGATGATCGAACACCGGGGTCTGGTCAACTACTGCGTGGATGCCGTGCGCCTGTTCGAACTGACGCCGGCCGACACGGTGCTGCAGCAAAACACGTTGAACTTCGACCTGTCGGTGGAAGAAATTTTCCCGGCGCTGGTCGCCGGTGCCACTCTGGCGCCGACCCGCGCGCTGTTTGGCAGCATCGAGTTGCAGCAGGACGTTGAGATCCGGCCGACCTTCCTGCACTTGACCGCGGCGCATTGGCACACCCTGGCGGCCGAATGGCACAACACGCCGGCGCAGGCCCGCGATCATCTGCGTGATGTGCGCCTGGTCAACGTCACCGGCGATGCCCTGTCGATGCAAAAGCTGCAGATGTGGGACGCGGTACGCCCGGCCCATACCCGACTGATCAATACCTATGGCCCGACCGAGGCGACCGTGTCGTGCACCGCCGCCTACATGCGCTACGACGCCGACGGCGCGGGCGGCAACGCCACCATCGGCACGCCGATGGCCAACACCCGTATCTACCTGCTCGACGGGCACCGCCAGCCGGTGCCATTCGGCGTGGCGGGGGAGATCTACATCGGTGGCGATGGCGTCGCCCGGGGTTATCTGAACCTCGACGCGATCAATGTCGAGCGCTTCCTCGTCGATCCATTCAGCGACCTGTCCGATGCCCGCATGTACAAGACCGGCGATCTGGCCCGTTATCGTCCGGACGGACGCATCGAGTACCTGGGGCGCAATGACTTCCAGGTCAAGGTGCGGGGATTCCGTATCGAGCTGGGTGAAATCGAAACCAGGCTCAGCCACTGCACCGGGGTCAAGGAAGCGGCGGTGATCGTGCGCGAGGACACGCCTGGAGACAAGCGCCTGGTAGCCTACGTCGTGCCGCAGGCCGGCCTCACTCTGAGCGCAGCCGCCTTGCGCTCGGAACTGTCGACCCTGCTGGCCGAGTATATGGTCCCGAGTGCATTCGTCAGCCTGGCCGCGCTGCCGCTGACACCGAACCGCAAACTCGACCGCCAGGCGCTGCCGGAGCCGGATGCCGAGGCCTTCGCCAGCCGTATGCACGTAGCGCCGCAAGGCGCCACGGAGGTCGCCCTGGCGCAGATCTGGCAAAGCATGCTCAACGTCGAAGCGGTGGGGCGTCACGACCACTTCTTTGAACTGGGTGGGCATTCGTTGCTGGTGATGCGCTTGATTGCCCAGGTGCGCGAGCAATTGGGGGTGGAACTGAGCCTGAACGAGGTGTTCGCCCAACCCGAGCTGAGCGCGTTGGCCAAGGTGCTGTCCCGAGCGGCCCGCAGCACCCGGCCGGATATCATGCCGGTGTCCCGTGAGCAGGCACTGCCGTTGTCGTTTGCCCAACAACGCCTGTGGTTCCTCGCGCAGTTGGACAATGCCAGCGCGGCGTATCACATCCCCACCGGCTTGCGTCTGCGTGGTGCGTTGGACACCGCCGCCCTGGGCCGTGCCCTGGATCGCATCGTCGCCCGTCACGAAGCCTTGCGCACGACCTTTGTCCAGGGCCAGGAGGTGGAGCAACGCATTGCCCCGGCCGACATCGGTTTCGCCTTGCAACGGCATGACCTGTCCGCCCACCCGGATGCCGAAGCCGAGCTGTCGCGCATGGCCGGGCAGGAAGCGCGGCAGGTGTTTGATCTGAGCCGTGGCCCGCTGGCCCGTGGTCGCCTGGTGCGCATGGGCGATGCCGACCATGTGTTGCTGGTGACCCTGCACCACATCGTCTCGGACGGTTGGTCCGCCGATGTCCTGACTCGTGAGCTGGGCGTGCTGTACGCGGCATTCAGCCAAGGCCAGGACGACCCGCTGCCGGCCTTGCCGGTGCAATACGCCGATTACGCCGTCTGGCAGCGGCGCTGGCTCTCCGGCGAGGTGTTGAGCCGCCAGGAACGCTACTGGCAGGACACCCTGGCCGGTGCACCGGCATTGCTGACCTTGCCGACGGACCGGCCACGGCCGGCCCAGCAGGATCATTCCGGTCATGCGGTAGGGATCGCCTTCGATGAAGCACTGACCGAAGGCCTCAAGGCCTTGAGCCAGCGCCATGGCGCCACGTTGTTCATGACGGTGATGGCCGCATGGGCCGCGCTGCTGAGCCGGATGTCCGGGCAGGACGATATCGTCGTCGGCACGCCGACGGCGAACCGCATGCATGCGGAAGTCGAAGACCTGATCGGCTTGTTCGTCAACACCCTGGCGGTACGCGTCGAGGTTTCGACCGAGCTGACCGTCGAGGCCTTGCTGCAACGGGTCAAGGCCCAGACCCTGGGCGCCCAGGCGCATCAGGACTTGCCGTTCGAACAGGTGGTGGAAGTGGTCCGGCCATTGCGCAGCCTGTCCCACAGCCCGGTGTTCCAGGCCATGTTGTCATGGCAGAACAGCGAAACCGGCGGGATGGAATTGTCCGAGCTGTCACTGCAAGGGCTGGGGGTCAGCAGCCGTACCGCCAAGTTCGATGTGTTGCTGGACATGGCCCTGATCGATGGTCGCCTGTTCGGTTCGCTGGAGTACGCCACGGCGCTGTTCGACCAGGCCACGATGGAGCGCTACCTCGGTTATCTCGAATGCATCTTGCGCGCCATGGTTGCCGATGAGCAGGCCCTGGTGGCGCAGATCCCGCTGTTGGAAGACGCTGAGCGCCAGCATCTGCTGGAAGCCTTCAATGCTACAGCCGTCGACTATCCGCAAGGCCTGACCCTGCATGGCCTGTTCGAGGCACGGGTCACGACCTGTCCGGATGCCGTCGCCGTGGTGTTCGAAGCGCAACAACTGAGCTACGCCCAACTGAACCAGCGAGCCAACCAGATCGCCCACCGGTTGCTCGCCCTGGGCATTCGCCCGGATGACCGCGTGGCGATCTGCATGGACCGCAGCGTGGAAATGGTCGCGGCGCTGCTGGGAATCCTGAAAGCGGGCGCTGCCTACGTGCCGCTCGACCCGGATTATCCGGCTGACCGTTTGGCCTACATGCTGGAAAACAGCGCCCCGGCCGTGGTGCTGATCCAACGCGCCTTGCAGGCGAGCCTGCCCGCGACCGACGCCAGGGTGATGGTGCTTGAAGACGAAGACTTCGCCACGCAGCCGACCGGCAATCCGCAGGCCTCGGGCCTGCACGCCAGCCATTTGGCCTACGTCATCTACACCTCCGGTTCGACCGGCCTGCCCAAGGGCGTGATGAACGAGCATGGCGCGGTGGTCAACCGCCTGCTGTGGATGCAGGACGCCTACACACTGAGCGCCACGGACGCGGTGCTGCAGAAGACCCCGTTCAGCTTCGACGTCTCTGTGTGGGAGTTCTTCTGGCCGCTGTTCACCGGCGCCCGGCTGGTGATGGCGCGTCCGGGCGGGCATCGCGATCCGGCGTACCTGCGCGAAGTGATCCAGACCCAAGGCATCACCACGCTGCACTTCGTGCCGTCGATGCTGGATGTGTTCCTGGCCCATGGCGAGGCTGGCGAGTGCGAGGGGTTGCGTCAGGTGATGTGCAGCGGCGAAGCCTTGCCGGGGCATCTGGTACGGCGTTTCAAGGCGCAATTGCCACAAACTGCGTTGCACAACCTGTACGGTCCGACCGAAGCGGCCGTCGACGTGACGGCGTGGGACTGCTCCGGCGCCGAGACACCGGACAGCACGCCGATCGGCAAACCGATCGCCAATACTCGGATCTACCTGCTCGACGCCCATCAGCAACCGGTGCCCATGGGCGTGGCCGGGGAGATCTACATTGGTGGCGTCCAGGTGGCGCGGGGGTACCTGCACCGCGCGGAACTGACGGCGGAGCGTTTCCTCGACGACCCGTTCAGTGAGCGGCCGAATGCCCGGATGTACCGCACCGGCGACCTGGGTCGTTACCTGGCGGATGGCAACATTGATTACCTGGGGCGTAACGACGATCAGGTGAAGATCCGCGGGTTCCGTATCGAGCTGGGCGAGATCGAGGCCAAGCTTGCCCGGCACGAGGCGATCAAGGAAGCCGTGGTGCTGGCTCGCGAAGACGTGCCGGGGGCCAAGCGTCTGGTGGCGTACTTCACCGTGCACGGTGACGAGTTCAACATCGAGATCGAAAGCCTGCGTGCCCAGTTGCAAGCCCAACTGCCGGAATACATGGTGCCGGCGGCCTATGTGCGGCTTGATGCATTGCCGCTGACGCCGAATGGCAAGCTGAATCGCAAGGCACTGCCGGCGCCGGACCAGGCCTCGGTAATTACCCGTGAATACGAAGCGCCACAGGGCGCGGTGGAAACGACGCTGGCACAACTGTGGGCCGAGCTGCTCAAGGTTGAGAGGGTAGGGCGTCATGACCACTTCTTCGAGTTGGGTGGGCACTCGTTGTTGGCGGTCACGCTGATCGAACGCATGCGCCAGTCCGGTTTGAGCGCCGATGTGCGGGTGCTGTTCGGCCAACCGACCCTGGCCGCGTTGGCGGCGGCCGTGGGCGGCGCGACGGAAATCGTGGTGCCGGACAACGGCATCGTGCCGGACTGTGAGCAGATCACCCCGCAGATGTTGCCGCTCGCCGATCTGAGCCAGCGGGAAATCGACGCCGTCGTCGCCGGCGTGCCCGGCGGCGTGAGCAATGTCCAGGACATCTACGCCCTGGCGCCGTTGCAGGAAGGGATTCTGTATCACCACCTGGCTTCGCAGCAGGGCGATCTCTATGTGCAGCAGGCCATGTTCAACTTCAAGGATCGTGCCCGGCTGGATGACTTCGTCAATGCCCTGCAAGGCGTGATCGACCGCCACGATATCCTGCGCACGGCTGTGCTTTGGGAGGGCTTGCGCGAGCCGGTGCAGGTGGTGCTGCGCCAAGCACCATTGGCGGTGCAGACCTGTATGGTCGAGCCGGGCCAGGACGTGGGCGCGCAGCTTCGTGAGCGTTTCGACCCTCGGCACTATCGGCTCGATGTGCGCCAGGCACCCATGATGCGGCTTGCCTGTGCCTATGACGACGAACACCAGCGTTGGGTTGCGCTACTGCTGTTCCATCACATTGCACTCGATCACACCGCGCTGGAGGTGATTCAGCACGATATGCAAGCGTACTTGCTCGGGCAGCAGGCCCAGTTGGGCGATGCCGTGCCGTATCGCAACTACGTGGCCCAGGCGCGGCTTGGCGTGACGCAAAGCGCCCACGAGGCGTTCTTCAGGGACATGCTCCAGGATATCCAGGAGCCGACCCTGCCATTCGGCCTGCAGGACGTGCAGGGCGACAGCCATGTCATCGAACAGGCCCGGTTGGGCGTGGACGACAGTTTGAATCGTCGTCTGCGGACACAATCGCGTCTGCTTGGCGTCAGCGCAGCGAGCCTGCATCACCTGGCCTGGGCGCGGGTGGTGGGCGCTGTGTCCGGGCGCGAAGACGTGGTGTTCGGTACCGTACTGATGGGCCGGATGCAGGGCGGTGAGGGGGCCGATCGGGCGCTGGGGTTGTTCATCAACACCTTGCCGCTGCGGGTTGACGTCGGCGTCGACGGGGCACGGGCAGGCGTCAAGACGACGCATGCGCGTCTCACCGCGCTGCTGGGACACGAACATGCGTCGCTGGCGCTGGCACAGCGTTGCAGCGGTGTTGCTACGTCGACGCCATTGTTCAGTGCACTGCTGAATTACCGGCACACTGCAACGCAGGTCACCCAGGAGGCCCAGTCGGCCTGGAACGGGATCGAGGGGCTCGGCGGTGAGGAGTGGAGCAACTATCCACTGTCGCTGAACGTCGACGATCTCGGTGAGGCCTTCGTGCTGACCGCCCTGGCGGAGTCGCGCATCGGGGCGGAACGCATCTGCGGCTACATGCACACGGCGCTGGAGAGCCTGGTCGATGCGCTTGAGCACACGCCCGAGGTACCCTTGCGCGAGCTGGCGATATTGCCGGCGGCGGAACGTCGGCAGCTGCTGGTCGACTTCAATGCAACCGACACGGTCTATCCCCGCGAAGAGACGGTCCACGGCCTGTTCGAAGCCCAGGTCAGGGCCCGGCCCGACGGGATTGCACTCCAGCATGGGGCGCAGCAACTCACCTACCGGGAGCTGCACGAGCGAGCCAGTCACCTGGCGCATTGCTTGCTTGAACAGGGCGTCCAGCCAGGGTCGCGGGTCGCGATCATGCTGAACCGTTCGTTCGAGCTCATCATCAGCGAACTGGCGATCCTCAAGTGCGCCGCTGTCTATGTACCGCTGGACCACCATGCGCCGGAGGAGCGGCAGCGCTTCATGTTGCAAGACAGTGCCGCGGTGCTGGTGTTGACGACCAGTGACAGGGTCTTGCCGGAAGACATGCCGCGATTGGACCTGGACACACTGCAATTGATCCAGGCTGCAAGGCCGGCGGTATTCCCCGGTCAAACCAGCGATACACCGGCGTACATCATGTACACCTCCGGCTCCACGGGCCACCCGAAAGGGGTGATCGTGCCGCACCTGGCCATAGGCCGATTGGCGATCAATAACGGCTACGCGGATTTCGGTGTACAGGATCACGTGGCTTTCGCCTCGAACCCGGCGTTCGACGCCAGTACGATGGAGGTGTGGGGGGCATTGCTCAATGGCGGGCGCGTTGTGATCATTGATCACGAAACCTTGCTCAGCCCGACGCAATTCGCCCAGGCGCTGACAGATGCCGAGGTCTCGGTACTGTTCGTCACCACCGCCATGTTCAATCAATACCTGGTACTGATCCCGGATGCCCTGGCAGGCCTGCGGATCCTGTTGTGCGGTGGCGAGCGCGGTGATCCGGCATCCTTCCGGCGGCTGTTGGCCCATGCTCCTTCGCTGCGGCTGGTGCATTGCTATGGTCCCACCGAGACCACCACCTTTGCGACGACCCATGCGGTCACTGCCGTGCCGCATGGCGCAACGAGTGTTCCGATCGGCCGTCCTATCGCCAACACCCGGGTATATATCCTCGATGCCGCGCGCCAACCGGTACCTGTGGGTGTCGCGGGGGAAATCCATATCGGTGGTGTCGGGGTGGCCCTCGGTTACCTGAACCGGCCGGACCTGACCGAGGAACGTTTCATTGTCGATCCGTTCAGCGATTCGGGCACCGCGCGTCTGTACCGCAGTGGCGATCTTGGCCGCTGGCTGCCCGACGGCACCATCGAATACCTGGATCGCAACGACGGGCAGGTCAAAATACGTGGTTTCCGTATTGAGCTCGGTGAGATCGAGGCCCGTTTGCACGAGTGCCACGGGGTACGCGAAGCCCTGGTGGTCGCGCGTGAAGACAGTCCGGGCGACAAGCGCCTGATCGCGTACTACACCGAGCACGAGAACGCTGGGGGCCTCGATGCGGATGTCCTGCGCGTCCAACTGCGCTCCGTGCTGCCGGAATACATGATCCCGGCCGCCTATGTGAAATTGACGGCGTTGCCGCTGACGCTGAACGGCAAGGTCAACACCGGGGCGTTGCCGGTACCGGAACTGCACGCTTATGGGAGCCAGGGCTACGAGGCGCCGCAAGGCGATCTGGAAGTCACGCTGGCAGGCTTGTGGGCCGACGTCCTGAAGCTGGAGCAGGTCGGTCGTCACGACAACTTCTTTGAACTGGGCGGTCATTCATTGCTGGCGATCCGGCTGGTCGGATTGTTGGCACAGGCCAACCTGACCGTCTCGCTGGCCGAGCTGTTCCAGCACGAAAGCGTCGCGTCGATGGCATCGATGCTGCAGACCCGTACCGAGGATGCCCAGGTCAAGGAGGCCATCGTACCGGTGCGCACCACCGGCCAGCAGAATCCGCTGTTCCTGGTGCACGAGTTCAGTGGCCTGGACCTGTACTTCCCGACGCTGGGCAAGCACATCGACCCGGATATCCCGGTGTATGGCCTGCCTGCCGTCGAGTGGGGCGAGCCGCAGTTGCAGACAATGGAATGCATGGCCTCGCGGCTGGTGGGGATCATTCGTTCGGTACAACCCCAAGGGCCTTATCGCCTGGCCGGCTGGTCGTTCGGTGGTGTGCTGGCCTACGAGACCGCGATCCAGCTGATCGGCCTGGACGAGGAGGTCGAGTTCGTCGGCCTCATCGACAGCTATCTGCCTCGGCTGGTGGATCAGGGGCGGTCGCGCTGGGCGTTGGACGAAGCCCACAAGCTGCATCTGCTGGACCGTTGCGATGTGTTCTGGAGGGCTGCGTTGCCTGGCGAAGAGGTATTAGCAGCGATCCTGGCGAAACTGGCCGATCTGCAGGGGCAACTGGATCGATTCGATTTCGAAGGCCTGGTGCAGCATTGCCGCGACGAGGCGGTGCTGCCGGCCGAGCTGGCCGTCTACAGTGCGGAGCAGCTCTGGCAGTACCTCGATCGCGAAGTGGCCCACGGTCATGCGTTGGCCCATTACATGGTGTATCCGATTTCCGTACCCGTGCATCTGCTGGTGGCCGAAGAACGCCAGGACGACGCTCCCGAGCACTCCGGTTATCTGGGCTGGGACGCTGTCCTGCCCACGTCGCAGCTGCATTGCGTCAAGGTACCGGGTAACCACCAGAGCATGATGCAGGCGCCCCATGTCCAGGCGTTGGGCCAGGCCCTCAGCACCGAGCTTCACACCGCCGCATCGCGTCCGGCACCCTTGCCGAAGAGCGGTTACCAGCCGCTGCTGACGATCCAGGGCGGACGGGCCGACCGGGCGCCGATCTTCTGCGTACCGGGGGCCGGCGACAGCGTCACCGGTTTCATCGGCCTGACCGACGCCTTTGGCCCGGACTGGCCTATCCATGGGTTGCAACATCGGGGGCTGGACGGCAGCACAGAGCCTTTCAGCCTGGTGGAAACCGCCGCCCAGGCGTACCTCGAAGCCATCGACAAGGTGCAACCGGAGGGGCCGGTGCATCTGCTGGGGCATTCCTTCGGTGGCTGGATTGTCTTCGAGATGGCGGCCCGTCTGCACGCCCGTGGTCGCAAAGTAGCCTCGTTGACGCTGATCGACAGCGAATCGCCCGGCGGCAACGGCGTGGTGGGCAGGCCTTATACCGGGACTGGAGTGTTGAACCGGTTGATCGAGGCGATGCAACTGGCCTCGGGTAAATCCCTGGGGATCGATGCCACGGTGTTCGGCGCCCAGGACGATTCGGCGCAGATGCGCCTGCTGCATGCCGGCATGGTCCGCGCCGGCATGTTGCCACAGCGTTCGGCGGTGGATTCGATGCGTGGTCCGGCGCGGGCCTTTGGTACGGCCCTGCGTACGGTTTATCAACCGCAACATCAATACACCGGGCCGGTGCGGCTGGTGCTGGCGAATGATCCAACCCTGGATACCGCCGGCAACAAGCGCGAGCAACAGGAAATGATCGAAGGGTGGCGCAAGCATGTACCGGACCTGAGCATTTGGTACGGCCCGGGCAACCACTTCACGATTCTCAAGGCGCCTCACGTACATAACCTGGCTGCCTGGTGGCAGGACGGCCTTCCCATGCTCGATGAGGAGGAGGCCAGTGACTACGTCTAGCCGCCCTGCCTTTGGGCACACCCATGGAACCCGGCGCTACGTTGGCCGGGCCTGAACTCAACGCACTCATGGTTATTTATGGAAAAGTCTAAGTTTCGCAAAATCGCTATCGTGCTTGTCCTGGTCGTAGTGACCGGCCTGGTTTTCTACAGCGCTCAGTCGCCGGGGAAACCGCCGGAGTACCTGACCGCTACGGTCGAGCGCACAGACATCGAAAACGCGGTGCTGGCCACCGGGACGCTCCAGGGCGTCAAGCAGGTTGATGTCGGTGCCCAGGTGTCCGGGCAATTGAAGTCGCTCAAGGTCAAGTTGGGCGACAAGGTGAAGAAGGGCCAGTGGCTGGCGGAAATCGACCCGCTGCTGGCGCAGAACGCCTTGCGCCAGGCCCTGGTCAACGAAGAAAACCTGAAGGCAAAGCGGCAAGCCACCGCGGCACAACTCAAGGACGCGAAAGCCACCTACGATCGCTACAAGGTGCTGCAACCGGACGACGCGATTTCCAAGCAGGAATTCGAGACCGCCGAATCGAACTACAAGGTGGAGGCTGCCAACCTGCTGTCCCTCGATGCACAGATCAAGGACGCGCAGATCCAGGTGGAAACGGCCCGGGTCAACCTGGCCTATACCCACATCGTCGCGCCTATCGACGGCTATGTGGTGGGGATCGTGACCCAGGAAGGCCAGACCGTGATCGCCGAACAACTGGCGCCGGTGCTGCTGAAACTGGCCGACCTGGACACCATGACCGTCAAGGCCCAGGTATCCGAGGCCGACGTGATTCACATCGTGCCCGGGCAAGAAGTGTATTTCACCATCCTCGGTGAGGCGGAAAAGCGCTACTACGCCACGCTGCGCGGCACTGAGCCGGCACCGCAGAACTTCCTGGAGACGCAGAACGCCGGGACGCCCAAGCAGAACACCGCGGTGTTCTACAACAGCCTGTTCGACGTGCCGAACCCCGATCATCGCCTGCGTATCTCGATGACGGCCCAGGTCCGTATCGTCCTGGACAAGGCCAAAGCGGTGCTGACCGTTCCGGTCGCGGCCCTGGGTGCGAAGAACCAGGATGGCAGCTACGTGGTCCGTGTACTGGACGCGGAAGGCAAGGCCCAGCCGCGCAACGTCCAGACGGGTATCAACAACAACGTCAGGGCTGAAATCAAGGATGGCCTGGCAGAAGGTGACAAGGTCGTCATCGGTGAGCCGACCCCAGCCGTGGCAGGAGCCTGACCATGACGCGACCACTGTTGGAACTCGAAGGGATCACCCGTAGTTTTCAAGCGGGCGAAAAGGCGTTCATCGCGCTCAAGGACATCAACCTGACGATCAATGCCGGGGAAATCGTGGCGATCACGGGAGCGTCCGGCTCCGGCAAATCCACCCTGATGAATGTGCTCGGTTGCCTCGATCATCCGAGTTCCGGCAGCTACAAAGTGGATGGGCGCGAAACCGGCTCGATGGACGACCATGAGTTGGCGGAGCTGCGTCGCGATCACTTTGGTTTCATTTTTCAGCGCTATCACCTGTTGCCCCACTTGAGTGCCTTGCACAACGTCGAGATGCCGGCTATCTATGCCGGCGCCGCCGAGTCGCAACGGCACAACCGTGCCGGGGAGTTGCTGGGCCGCCTGGGGCTGACCGGGCACCTGGCCAATCGACCCAGCCAGCTCTCCGGCGGGCAGCAACAGCGGGTGAGTATTGCCCGGGCCTTGATGAACGGAGGCGAGATCATCCTCGCCGACGAACCCACCGGTGCGCTGGACACCGCCAGCGGCAAAGAGGTGATGAAGATCCTGCTGGAGCTCAACGCGGCGGGGCACACGGTGATCATCGTGACCCACGATGAGAAAGTCGCGGCCTACGCCCAACGCATCATCGAGATCCGCGACGGCGAGATTGTCAGCGACAGGGCCAATCCACGGCGATCAATGGAAGATCAGCCGCCACAGGGCACTCCACCGGCCAAGGTCAAGCCGTCGAACCGACTGCTCGCCAGTTTCGGGCTGTTCAGCGAAGCGTTCAACATGGCCTGGGTCGCGCTGATCTCGCACCGGATGCGAACGCTGCTGACGATGCTGGGCATCATCATCGGCATCACTTCGGTGGTATCGATCGTCGCCATCGGTGAAGGGGTCAAGCAATATGTCTTGAAAGACATCGAAGCGATCGGCAGCAATACCATCGAGATCATGCCCGGGGCCGACTGGGGCGACAGCCGCTCGACGGCAATCGAAACGTTGGTGCTCTCCGACGTCACGGCCCTGAGCGACCTGTACTACATCGACAGTGCCACCCCGAACCTGGGGCGCAACCTGCTGTTGCGTTACCAGAACATCGACGTCAATGCGACCGTCAATGGTGTGAGCGAGAGTTACTTCCAGGTTCGCGGTATCAAGATCGGCTCGGGCGTAGCGTTCAACAAGGACGACTCCCGGCGGCAGTCGCAAGTGGTGGTGATCGACCATAACACCAGCCAGCGACTGTTCGGTTCGCACACGGACCCGCTGGGCAAGGTGATTCTTGTCGACAACCTGCCTTGCACTGTCATCGGCGTGACCGAGGACCGCAAGAGCGTGTTCAATACCAGCAAGAACCTGAACATCTGGATGCCCTATGAAACGGCGGCGGGACGCTTGCTGGGCCAGCGTTTCCTGGACAGCATCACAGTGCGGATAAAGGACGGGCAACCGAGCAAACTGGTGGAGGACAACGTGGTCAAGCTGCTGACGCAGCGTCATGGCATCAAGGACTTCTTCACCTACAACCTCGACAGCGTGATGCAGACGGTGCAGAAGACCAGTCAGTCACTGGCACTGCTGCTCTCGCTCATCGCGGTCATCTCACTGGTAGTCGGGGGGATCGGCGTGATGAATATCATGCTGGTTTCGGTGACCGAACGAACCCGTGAAATCGGCATCCGCATGGCAGTGGGCGCGCGTCAGTCCGATATACGCCAGCAGTTTCTCGTGGAGGCGGTGATGGTCTGCCTGCTGGGGGGCACGATTGGCATCGGATTGTCGTTCAGCATCGGCTATGTCTTTTCGATCTTCGTCAAGGAATGGCAAATGGTGTTCTCGATGGGATCGATCATCACCGCGGTCGTCTGTTCGACACTCATAGGCATCGTGTTCGGTTTCGTACCTGCACGCAATGCGGCACGGCTTGATCCGATCAATGCCTTGGCGCGTGATTGAGGTATTCGGGGCCAGCATCACTGTCCTCTGTGGGAGCGAGCCTGCTCGCGATAGCGGTGGTGCATCCAACTTCGATGCTGACTGACCCGACGCCATCGCGAGCAGGCTCGCTCCCACAGAGGGGAATGGGGTGTTGCGGATATTACGGTCGGCACAGATCAAGTGTGGGAGCGAGCCTGCTCGCGATAGCGGTGGGTCAGCGTGCACTGATGTTGGATATGCCGACGCCTTCACGAGCAAGCCCGCTCCCACAAAGGGGGGCGGGTGCTAGCGTGCTGCAAAGGGTGGTTTTTCAGACTGTTTCGCGTGCCGCATGGGGGCATGTTTCGACGATTTTTCCGAGTGACTGTTCAAACCGGTCAAGGACCATGTCGACTTCACCCTCGGTGATGGTCAGGGGCGGCAGGAACCTGAGTACCGCGCCGTGGCGTCCGCCGGTCTCCATCATCAGGCCATTGTCGAAGCACTTGAGCTTGATGGCGTGCGCCAGGGCGCCGTCGGCCTGGCCAGCGCGTTGGGTGGTGGTCGGTTGGGTGATTTCCACCCCGATCATCAAGCCGCGTCCGCGGATATCGCCGATGAAAGAAAACCGCTGCGCGATATCCTGCAGGCCGTTTTCCAGTCGTTCGCCCATCCGGGCGGCGTTGGCAACCAGGTTGTCTTTCCTGATCTGACGCATGGTCGCAGCCCCGGCGACCATCGCCACCTGGTTGCCGCGGAAAGTCCCTGCATGCATCCCCGGCCCCCAGGTGTCCAGGTGTTCGGCATAGACAACGACCGCCAGGGGATAGCCGCCGCCGATGGCTTTTGACAGCACCAGGATGTCCGGCACGATACCCGCGTGTTCGATGGCAAAGGTACTGCCGGTGCGACCCAGGCCGGTCTGGACTTCGTCGACGATCAACAGGATCTCCTGCTCCAGGGTGATTTCCCGCAGTGCCCGCAGCCAGTTGGCCGAGGCCGGGATGCAACCGCCTTCGCCTTGCACCACCTCGACGATCACCGCCGCCGGTTTGGCAACGCCTCCCTCAGGGTCCGACAGCACGGTACGGATATAGTCGATGGACAACTGATCGGTGTGTTCGCCATCGGTGCCGAAGGGGCAACGGAAGCGATAGGGGAACGGCAGGAAGTGCGTGCCCTGGGCGATAAGACCGTCACCGGTCTTCGGCGATAGCTTACCCATCGCCGACAGCGCCCCGGCGGTCATTCCGTGATAGCCACCGTGAAAAGCCATCAGCGGCGAGCGCCGGGTGTAGTGGCGCGCCAGCTTGATGGCGGCCTCGACCGCATCCGAGCCGCTGGGCCCGCAGAACAGGACCTTGCTGGTCTCGCGCATGTTCGCCGGCAGCGTGGAGAACAGCTCCTGGACGAAGGCATGCTTGGCCGGTGTCGCCAGGTCGAGGGCCTGCTGCAGATGATCGCCAGCGAGAAACGTCATCACCGCATCCCGGACTTCCGGCGGATTGTGTCCCAGGGCCAGGGTCCCGGCGTTAGACAGGCAATCGAGAAACTCCTGGCCGCTGGCGTCCTTGATCCGCATCCCCTTGCCGCTGACAAATAGCCGCTGGAAAGTCTGCGCATAGGTTCGCGCATTCGACTCGACATTTTCGAGATAACTGAGTGCTTCCATGTTCGATCATCCGTTGGCTATGGAAAGGGAGGGGCGCAGGACACCCGTAGGTTCTGCGCAAGACCCTGTGGGAGCGAGCCTGCTCGCGATAGCGGTAGGGCAGTCGCATCGAGGGTGCATGTACCGCCGCTATCGCGAGCAGGCTCGCTCCCACAGGGGGTGGTATTCGCAAGTCCGGGCCATTTCAGCAGGCCTCCGCACTTATCGCGAACTTTCTTGCCGGCACCTGTCCCCGTTTCCCACGCCAGACACAAAACCGGCTCCGAGGTTAAATAACCGAATCAAATCTGCCGCGTCTCCGAACGGTTCGTTCACCTTTGCCAGGCCTCCAAAAAAACCTATGCATGTCTTCAAGCCCCGGGCAAACCTACTGCTGGCGACACTGTGTGCGGTCCTGAGCGGTTGCGTGTTGGGGCCGGACTATCGGGTACCGGCCGTCCCGGTAGCGGCCAAGTGGCAGGCTCCCTTGCCCCATGGTGCGTCGGTGGCCGCCTTGGCCGACTGGTGGCAGCAGTTCGACGACCCGGCGTTGGCCGAGCTGCTGCGCCTGGCCGAAGCCGACAGTCCGTCGATGGATCAGGCGTGGGCCAATATCGCATTGGCACGGGCAACTGCAGACAGCGATGCAGCCGATGCCATGCCCAGGATCGACGGCCAGTTATCCAAGGGGCGTGGCGGCCAACAGACGGGGAGCCAGCGCCTGGGCGGCTCAGGTTCTTCCGCTGCGCTGGACGCGGCGTGGGAGATCGACCTGTTCGGCAAGCTGCGTCGCAATAACGAAGCGGCCCGTTCACGGGTCGAGGCGCGAGTGGATGACTGGCATGACGCGCGAGTTTCCCTGGCGGCACAGGTGGGCGACTACTACGTGCAGTACCGTGGCTGCCAGAAACTGGTGCTGGCTTACCGGGATCAGGCCCAATCGCAGCAGGACACGGCGCGTATCACGCGCCAGTCGTTCGGTGCCGGCTTCACATCGTCCGCCGACGCCGCCCTGGCCGATGCCAGCGCCGCCAGCAGCGCGGCAGCTCTGGTCCAGCAGCAAAGTGAATGCGAGGTCCTGCTCAAGAGTCTGGTGGCGTTGACCGGGGGCGACGAAGAGCGATTGATCGGCGTGCTCGGCAAGACCCCGGCGCAACTGCCGGAGCCTGCCGGACTCAACGTGCAGCAGATTCCTGCCGACATGCTGCGCCAGCGCCCGGATGTAGCCTCCAGCGAACGGGAGCTGGCGGCGGCGAATGCCGAGATCGGCGTGGCCCAGGCCGACCGGCTGCCGAGTCTGAGCCTGTCCGGCACATTTTCGGTAGGCAATACGGTAGGGCAGCACAATCGCTCTTGGTCACTGGGCCCGGTGTTGTCGGTCCCGCTGTTTGACGGCGGCAAACGTCGCGCGGCGGTGGACGGTGCCAAGGCTTCCTACGATGCGGCCCTCGCGGTTTATCGCCAGACGCTGCGCACCAGTGTCATGGAGGTCGAACAGGCCTTGGTGCGCCTTGATGCGGCACGGCGACGGGAGTCCGATGTCGAGCGTTCCACCGCTGGCTTTCGTGAGTCGTTCGAGGCCATCGACCGCAATTGGCAGGCTGGCAGCGTCAGTCTGCTGGACCGGGAAACCGCCCGCCGCCAGGCGCTGACGGCGGAAATCGAATTGATCACCTTGCAACAGGATCAGGTTCGCTACTGGATCGCCCTGTACAAGGCATTGGGCGGCGGATGGCAAACCGGCCAGCCGCTGGCTCGGCACCCGACATCGAATGGAGAGGGCGTGTGAGGCCGACGTTGCGAAAAATCCTGCTGACCATCGCGGTGGTCGCGGTCGTGGCGATCCTGATGACGTTTCGTCGTGGCGCTGAGCCGGTCGCGGCTGCTTCCAGTATCAGCAGCCTGAGCGTGGAGGTTGTCCAGGCCCGGCCCCAGCTCTGGCCGCAACTGTTGTTCGCCAACGGTGCACTTGCACCCTGGCAGGAAGCGGTCATCAATGCCGAAACCAGCGGCCTGCGCATTGCCAGCCTGGAAGTCGACGTGGGCAGTCGGGTAAAGAAGGGGCAACTGCTGGCGACGCTGGCCTCTGACACGGTGCTCGCCGAGGAAAGCAAGCAAAAGGCTCTGGTCGCCCAAGCGGTGGCCAACCTGGAACAGGCCCGTTCCAACGACCGTCGTGCCCGGGTCGTCGGCCAGGGCGGCGCCTTGTCGGAGCAGCAGCGCGAAGACTATCGCATCAAGGTGGCGTTGGCCGAGGCTGACCTGGCCGGAGCCCGGGCGGAATTGCAGAGCACCCGGATCAGGCTTCGGCAGACCCGAATCGTGGCAGTGGATGACGGCATCATCTCCGCGCGCACCGCGCTGCTCGGCAAAGTGCTGTCCGCCGGCGACGAGCTGTTTCGCCTGGTGCGCGACGGTCGCATCGAATGGCAGGCCGAGCTGGACGCCCGCCAGCTGGCCCAGGTCCAGGTCGGCCAGGTTGCCCGACTGACGTTGCCTGGCGGGCAGAGCCTGGAAGGGCGGGTGCGGCTGGTGTCGCCCACATTGAATACCAAGACCAGCCGGGCCCTGGTGTATATCTCCCTGCCTACCGGCAGCCCCGCCCAGGCCGGCATGTATGCCAGTGGCCAGATCGAACTGGCGCCCCGCGAAGCGCTCACGGTACCGGACACGGCGGTGATCCTGCGTGATGGCCGCTCTTATGTGTTTACCCTCAACGACGACATGCACGTGGTCCAGCGACCGGTGGTGGTGGGCCGGCGGATGCATGAGGCGGTGGAGATCCTCAGCGGCCTGAATGATCAGGGGGCCCGTATCGTGCGCGCCGGTGGCGCCTTCCTCAATGACGGTGCGAGTGTGACCCTCGTACAATCCCAGGTCGCCCAGCCATGAATATTTCGGCGTTGTCGATTCGTTATCCAGTCCCGGCGGTGATGCTGTTCATTCTGCTCACGCTCTTCGGCCTGCTGGGTTTCGGCAAGCTTGCCATCCAGGATTTCCCGGACATGGACCTGCCGGTGGTGGTGATCAGCGCGTCACTGGAGGGTGCCGCTCCCGAACAGCTGGAAACCGAGGTGGCGCGCAAGATCGAGGACAAGCTCACGTCCCTGCGCTTGCTCAAGCATGTGACGACGGTGATCACCGACGGCGCCGTCAGCATCAGTGTCAGTTTCGACATCGACAAGGACGGCAACGAGGCGCTTAACGAAGTGCGCAATGCGGTCGACAGCGCCATGCCGCAACTGCCGGCCAGCCTGGATACGCCCTCGGTGTCGCGGTTGACCACCAGTGCATCGCCGCTGCTGACCTATGTCATCGCTTCTGATGCCCTGGATGAGGAAGCACTGTCGTGGTTTGTCGATAACGAGCTGAGCAAACAGTTGCTGTCGGTGCCCGGCGTGGCGCTGATCTCACGTATCGGCGGGGTTGATCGGGAGGTCCAGGTCAATCTCGATCCGGCCTTGATGGCCGGGTTGGGCATCCGTGTCGCGGATGTCGCTGCGCAACTGCGGGCAATGCAGAAAGACAATTCCGGCGGTCAGGGCAATCTGGGTAGCGGCCAGCAGGCCGTGCGCACCCTGGGAGCCATCGATGATCCGGCTGTCCTCGGCACCATCGATATTCCCAGTGGCGATGGGCGCCTGCTGGCATTGAACCAACTGGCGGACATTCGCGACACCCACGCCGAGCGCAGCAGCCGGGCTTTTCGCGATGGCAAGCCGGTGATCGGCTTCCAGATCACCCGGTCACTGGGGTTCTCCGATATCGGTGTGGCCAACGACGTGCGCAAGCGCATGACCGAGTTTGTGCAGCAGCATCCCAATGTGCGTATCGACGAGGCCAGCGATACGGTCAAGGCCGTGCTTGCCAATTACCACGACTCGATGAACCTGCTGTACGAAGGCATGCTGCTGGCGGTGCTGGTGGTCTGGTGGTTCCTGCGGGACTGGCGCGCCACGCTGATCGTCGCCACGGCGCTGCCGTTGTCGATCATCCCCACCTTTGGCGTGATGTACCTGGCCGGGTTCACGCTCAACGCCGTTTCCCTGCTGGCTCTGGCGTTGGTCATCGGTGTGTTGGTGGACGATGCCATCGTCGAAATCGAGAACATTGCCCGGCACTTGCGCATGGGCAAGACGCCGCTTCAGGCGGCTACCGAAGCAGCGGATGAGATCGGCCTGGCGGTGCTCGCCACGACGGCCACCCTGGTCGCGGTCTTTCTGCCCACGGCGTTCATGGGCGGCGTGGCTGGAAAACTGTTTCGCCAGTTCGGCGTGACTGCTTCGGTGGCGTTGCTGTTTTCGTTGCTGGTGGCCCGGGTACTGACCCCGATGATGGCGGCCTATTTCCTCAAGGCCAAGACCGATACCGCACACGACGGCCCGTTGATGACTCGCTACCTGGGCTGGATCCATGCCAGCCTGTCCCGCCGCAAAACCACGATGGTCCTGGCCAGCCTGTTTTTCATCGGAGCCCTCGCACTGGTGCCTTTGTTGCCCACGAGTTTCCTGCCGGCCCAGGACGTCGGTCGCAGCCGGATAACCCTGGAATTGCCTCCCGGCACGACGCTGGAGCAGACCACCGGGATGGCATTGCAGGCCAGCGAAAGGCTGAGCGAGATGCCCCAGGTCAAGCATGTGTTCATTTCGGTGGGGACGGCCAGTAGCTCGGGGGCCGGGCCGGCCGATATAACCGGCGCCGGCGATGCCATCCTGACCGTGGATCTGGTGGATCGGAACCAGCGCGACCTCAAACAGGTGCAAGTCGAAGCCCGAATGCGCGAGGCACTGCGTACACTGCCCGGGGTGCGTATCAATGTCGGGGGCGACGGGAGCGGCGAGAAACTCAATATCGTCCTGGCCAGCGACGACGGTGACCTGTTGGAGCGCACGGCAAGTGCGCTGGAACCGCAACTGCGCGAGCTGCACGGGATCGGCAACGTCACCTCCAGCAGCGCCCTGCAACGCCCGGAAATCCAGATGCGGCCGGACTTCGCCCGCGCGGCGGAGCTGGGGATCACCAGCCAGGAGATCGCCGATACGTTGCGCATGGCGACCTACGGCGAATACTCCTCCCAGCTGGGGAAAATCAATTTGTCGCAGCGCCAGGTCGATGTGCGGGTGCGGATGGATTCACTGCTGCGCGATGATCTGCAGAGCATCAACCAGCTACGGGTGACCGGCCGCGATGGTCAGGTCACCTTGTCCTCGTTGGGAGACATCAGCATGGGCAGCGGGCCGGCGCAGATCAGTCGGCTCGATCGCTTGCGCAATATCACCCTGTCCATTGAACTCAACGGACGCAACCTGGGTGAAGTCATGGCCGAGGCCAGCCAGCTACCGGCAATGCGCAATCTTCCACCTGAGGTAAAAAGGGTGGAGCAAGGCGAGTTGCAGCTGATGACTGAATTGTTCGGCAGCTTCAGCCTGGCCATGGCCATCGGTGTGTTCTGTATCTACTCGGTCCTGGTGTTGCTGTTCCGCGATTTCCTGCAGCCGGCCACGATTCTTTCGGCGCTCCCGCTTTCCTTGGGCGGAGCGCTGGTGGCGTTGTTGGTGTGCAATTTCAGCTTTTCCCTGCCATCGGTCATCGGTTTGCTGATGTTGATGGGCATCGTGACCAAGAACTCCATCCTGTTGGTGGAGTACGCCATCATGGCTCGCCGCGATTATGGCCTGGGTCGATATGACGCGTTGGTGGATGCCTGTCACAAGCGTGCCCGCCCCATTCTGATGACCACCATCGCAATGGGTGCAGGCATGTTGCCCACTGCCCTGGGCATGGGTGAAGACCCCAGCTTCAGGCAGCCGATGGCCGTGGTGGTCATGGGAGGCTTGCTGACTTCAACCCTGCTGAGTCTGTTGGTGGTGCCGGTGATTTTTACGTATGTCGACGATGTATTGGAGTGGCTGAAGCTGCGCACGCGCAGATCGACCGGGGAAAGAATGGAGGGTCAGAATACCCGGGCATGAATCATCCCCCAACACCCGCTCGATTGAGATGACCGAGCAAAGGTTGGGGGGAACGTTCTATACGGCTTGGCGAATTGCGGAAATACCATTCCACTCGATGGCCGATGGTGTGGCATCCATCGAGTGCATCCAGCGGATGAGCGAGCGGCGTCCACCAATGCCCATTTTTATGGCAGCACGCTTCAGATAACTTTCGACGGTGTTGACTTTCAGGTTGAGTTGCTCGGCCAGTTCCGGGGCCGTGCGTCCGGCCAGCAAGCCTACACACACTTCGGTTTCACGGGAGGACAAGCTCAACCCGGATAAAGCCAGCCGGTCGGCAAATCTCTGGCGCAATGCCTCCATCCCGCCGTTTTCCGAGCCTTCCAACGGCAGGCAAGCGTCCTGTCGGCTGACCTCCGCTGGCACCATGGCGGCAACATGCTCTTCGACCATGGGTAAAAGAAGGCAGGAAAAATCTTTCAGCAGGGCATGTTCCTGTGCCGTGAATCCGCTGGAAAAAGGTGAGCGGTATACGGAAAGGACATAACGAATGCCGTTTTTACGTGTGGCCAGGTGCAATTGAGTGGTGGTGTTGTGACTGGAGGGGCTTTCCGATTGTTCGCGATTGAGCAGGCAGCGGGAAAAATTGGGGACCTTTTGTGGGGTCGAATCCTCGAAAAAAATATCCTCGGCGAGGAAAAAAGGCTTTGCGGTATGCGCATCCATGACAGCGTCGATGCAGGCGCTGTCCATACCAACACCACCGATGCTGGAAGTGCTGGGTTCAGAGAGTTGGCTCGATCCTATTCTTTGCTCGGTAATATGCGTTGCATCGACAGGTATTTCGGTAAGTATCAGGTCGTGCAACAAACGAGGAAAGTTGCGGCTTCCAGTACTGGCAATCACTTTGCCAACATGTGGGAATAGTCGTTGTAGGTTCATCCTTTCTCCAATTTCATGCCAGAGTCTTGGTGTTATAGATGCAACTCAGTGTGCATCTGTTTTCTTGCTGGAATATTTCGGTCGATGTGTGTTTGGTCGATATCAAAGGGTTGATGGGATATGTCTGACGAACGGTTGGTCATAAAGAATTGTTCGTAGGCGGTGATGGTCTGGACGGCATTCTTGTTGAACACTTCGTTGTAAGTGTCAGGCGTGCATGGGAGTGTGCCGTAGATGATGGTTTCTCCCTTTGAACCCAGCGCGGTGTTGTGTCTGTCGACTGTCCACCCGGATCGTTTGAGGATTTTCTCCATCATGGTGTCAACGACGATTTCATAGGTGTCTATATTTTGCAGTTGGGCAAACTTTATCATTGACAGGAAAAGTGCCGCCGTGCGAGCGTCTATGTTGGCCTGGGTGACTTCTCCGGCTAAGGTCTTATCTGCCGAAAGTGCAAATCTGGTAGCTTCCCAACAAGTGTGTGAGTGAGGCCTGATGTTGTCGGCGGGAAGGATGAAACTTAAAGCGCCGCTCATGAGGGTTGGTTTGTTGGAGGCGCGTAAACGCACACAACCGGAGACCCGCCCTTGGGTCTGAGCATAAATGTAAACTGCATCAGGATCGTCATATTCATCCCGTTCGTAATCGCTGCCTTGATAACTTGCAATGTCCCATTTCTTTCTATCGATGAAGGCTGTTTTCCGAATTGCAAGTATCTGTTGCAACGTTTGGGTTGGGATTTTCGAGTAGGATGCAATGCAGGTAGATACGCCGAAGAAGTGATGAATACAGGAGGAGTAGTTCATGAATGACGTTTCTTGGTTGTGGATGAGGCTACTGTTAACTTTGCACTAAATCATTTCAACTGTCCTAAAGTACAGGGTGGGGTTTAGTAGAGTGTATAGTCTAATTAGTTGCCCGATCAGTGCGCTGAATCGTATTCGTGGAGAGTGCGCCAGGAGGGTGTTTTAGTATCGTCTGGAGTCCAAAAAAGTACCGACTTGAAGTCGGCGGTAGATGGCGCTTACAGGTAAAAGTATGGCGGTTTCTGATAGTCGACGACTGCGTGTTTTTTGACGGCCGGCTTAAGCGGCGATAACGTGCTGATAATGGGTGGGTCGAAAAATTGACACCTGGGTCGAGGTAAGTAACCTGGCTGTAATAAAGGTGTGGAAGTTTTTTTGAAAAGCAGGGTGAGCCCAGGCGTGGAAGTTTAAACGACTGTATGAGCCGGGGGCGAAAAGCACCGAGAGTGTCGTCGTGGCTTTAGTGTAACTGCTCTAACTGTGGAAGAGTTGGTCTGATGTCATACAACTAGAAAGTTGATGTTGTACGAGCAGACCAGTCCGAACCTGAAAAGATGAGCCATCGTGGCTCCTGGCATGGATGACCTTATGTCTTATATTGCGCTTTCACTGATGACTGTGCTGCTGGTTCCGGGACCGACAAACTCACTGCTGCTGCAAACCGGAATAAAGAGAGGGCTGAATGCTCGCTCCATGAGGTATGTCGTGGCAGAGTGGCTGGCTTATGTCATTCAGATGACGATGTGGGGAGTATCCATTGATCTTCTGATGACTGAACATTCCTGGGTAGTCATTGTGACCAAGTTTTTTGCCGTGTGCTTTTTATTTTATATTTCCCTGAAGCTATGGTTCTCGGTAAAAGACCATCTCCCTGGTAACTCGGCGGGTATCAGTGTGCCTGACCTGTTTGTGGCGACGCTGACCAATCCGAAAGGATTGTTCTTCGTTTCCTTTGTTGCGCCACCCGGAACGTTTTTATCGCTGAGCAACTACCTGCCATTCATGATGCTGTTCACAGCTGTAATATTTCCGGTCGGGCTGGCCTGGATCGCCATCGGGGCATTCTGTGGACGTAAACTCCACACTATTGTTTCCGGCCGGTTTTTGAGTCGGGCCATTTCGTTGGTGATTGGCTTATTCGCATGCGGCATGCTTTTCAACATCGCCTCGCAGGTTGTATTCGCCTGAACGCGGGCATTTGCGGTAACGTCGGGCATGGCGTCGGGTCCCCATAGGACCGTCGCCTGCAATCGCGAGTAGATGAAGGGAAGGGGTCAAACGAAGTTTAGCTGTACTGCCTTGATCATTGCTTGCTTGACATTGGTGCAGTCCATCTTTTCGGTCATCTGCTTGGCGTGAAACTTTACCGTTCGTTCGGTAATATTCATGATCAAGCCTATCTCCTTATAGTTTTTTCCCAACGCGAGCCAGCGCAGGAATTCTATTTCTCTGGGGGATAGTTTCAAGTTGCTTTCAATGGTGGTTTCCATGGGGCGATATTGATTGGCGATGACGCTGAGGGTTTTGATGATGAACAGATTCGAGCGGACGATGATGGGAAAGTCGGGGTCATTCTCTTCTGAAGACAGGTGAAGGGAACCGAATGCTCGACCGGGCTCATGGATAGGGACGGTGTAACCCTGTTTGATGCCATAGGAGGCTGACTGGTCGAATATCTCGGGATTGTTGTCGATTTCCGCCGGTATTTCATTCCAGAAAAAAGGAGTCGCGGTGATGGCGGTGTTGGCCATGACCGGGTCTGATTTGTAGAGTGAGTTCTTGCGGTAGGTGTCCACCCATTCGGATGGGTAGTTGCTGTAGATGGAAATCTTCGAGTTGTTGAACGGTGTGGGCTCAAGATGGACGTAGGCGAATTTTTCGATTCCCAGTCTGGAGAATATCCAGCCGAGTATCTCGGTGTACTCCTCTTCGCTCACGCCTGAGATATTGTTTTCCACCTCTTGGATCAAATTGAACAGATGGCTTGAAATGGGCTTGAGCATAATGAGCGAGCTCGACAATTTGAATGTAAGACTTTGACTTGGTCAGGCGCTATACCTTTAGAGTCGCCAAATGGAAGTGAGCTGGCTTTGGAGGGTGTTCGGCGCTATGAAGGCGCTCGGGGCGAGAAGGATCTCCGCGCTCATCAGAGGGATTGCCAAGGGGTGATCATGCTGTTCCGGCACCCCGGGATGTTGCTGTTTTGAACCGCGGATTAATGTCATTGTGCCTCCTGGCAGATACGGCCTCACAACATGAGCTGCGAGACCGCTAGTTAAACTACACGTACTGAAACGATTAACTGGAAGGCAGTATAGACAACTTTTCCGATCCGGCCAGTGACATTGAGAAAGCTTTACCATTGGGGCTGAAACGCGCTTTTCAGGAACCCTGCAGTTCGACTCTGCGCACAGTCGGCCACGTGGCCTGGCGTTCCGCAAACCACCACTTTTCCCCCCTGGGAGCCCGCTCCCGGGCCGATATCGATGACCCAGTCGCTCTGCGCCGCTACCCGCATATCGTGCTCCACCACAACTACCGTGTGACCGTCATCCACCAGGCGATTCAATTGCACGAGCAGTCGATCCACATCCTGGGGGTGCAAGCCATTGGTCGGTTCATCCAGTACGTACAACGTGGCTCCTCTGGCTTTACGCTGCAGTTCCGTTGCCAGCTTGATGCGTTGTGCCTCACCGCCGGATAGCTCCGTGGCGGGTTGACCCAGGCGCAGATAGCCGAGGCCGATATCCTGCAGCACCTGTAGCGCGCGCCTTGGCGCGGCTTGCCCGGCAAATGCTTCGAGTGCCTGGTTGACAGTCAATTGCAACACCTGCGCGATGTTCAATCCCTGCCAGTTCACGGTCAGCGTCTGCGGGTTGTAGCGAGCGCCGTGGCAGGTCGGGCAGGGGGCATACACGCTGGGCATGAACAACAACTCGACACTGACGAAGCCTTCGCCTTCACAGGTTTCGCAGCGGCCCTTGGCGACGTTGAAAGAGAACCTCCCGGCATCGAATCCCAGTTCACGGGCCTGTTCCGTGGCGGCAAACAACTTGCGCACGTGGTCGAACAATCCGGTGTAGGTGGCGAGGTTGGAGCGCGGCGTGCGACCGATGGGTTTCTGGTCCACCCGGACCAGGCGCTTGATGGCGTCGAGCCCGGCGGTGACACGTCCGCCGCTGGTTTGCTCGGGTTCGTCTTCCAGGCTTGTCTCATCCGGTTCGATGTCGTGGCTGGCCAGGCCCAGGTGGGTGCCCACCAGGTCCAGCAGGGCTTGGCTGACCAGGCTGGATTTACCGGAGCCGGAGATGCCGGTCACGGCTGTGAAGCAACCGAGGGGAAAGGCCGCGCTCAGGTTGTCGAGATTGTTGCGGGTGATGCCTTCCAGGCGCAGCCAGCCGGTTGGCGTTCGCGGACTGCGCGGGGCAAGGGTCTGTTCGGCAAAGAGATAAGTGCGCGTTCGCGATTCCGGCACCTGGGCCAGACCGCCAGGCGGGCCGCTGTAGAGAATCTGGCCACCCTGTTCACCGGCCTCCGGGCCTACGTCGATCAGCCAGTCGGCGCGGCGCATGGTGTCCAGGTCGTGCTCGACCACGAACACCGAATTGCCTGCGGCCTTGAGGCGTTGCAGGGCGTCGAACAGGGCTTCGCTGTCGGCAGGGTGCAGGCCGGCGGAGGGCTCGTCCAGCACATAGATCACCCCGAACAGCTGGGAGTTGAGCTGGGTTGCCAGGCGCAAGCGTTGCAACTCGCCAGAGGACAGCGTCGGCGTGCTGCGCTCCAGGGCCAGGTAACCCAAGCCGAGGTCGATCAGGGTGACGATCCGGTCCAGCAACTCGGCGGCAATGCGCTGCGCGGCCAAGCGCTTTTCCAGGGACAGGTTGGGCGTATGGCGCGCATCCGGCCCGCCCGCGTGGGGATTGTCGCCCCTGGCGGCACGTTGCTCGCGGGCCTCTCTGGTTTGCCGGTGGGTGAGGACTTCGGTCGATTCTTCGGGTTGCTTCAGATAATCCGCAGCTGTGACGTCCTTGAGCACATCGGCCAGTTCCAGCAAGGTAAGGTGCGACAGCTCGGCGATGTCCAGACCGGCAAACGTCACGGTCAGCGCCTGGCGCTTGAGGCGTTTGCCTGCGCATTCGGGGCAGGCGCTGGCGCGCATGTATTGCGCCACGCGTTTGCGCATCTGCGCGCTTTGCGAATGCATGAAGGTATGCAGCAGGTAGCGCCGGGCGCCACTGAAGGTGCCCTGGTAACTGGGTTCGAGTTTGCGCTTGAGGGCGGCGCGGGTCTGGGCCGGCGTGAGCCCGGCGTACACAGGGACGGTGGGGGTTTCGTCGGTGAAGAGGATCCAGTCGCGCTGCTGTTTCGGCAGGTCGCGCCACGGGATATCAACGTCATAGCCCAGCGTCACCAGGATATCCCGCAGGTTCTGGCCCTGCCAGGCCATCGGCCAGGCCGCGACGGCGCGCTCGCGGATGGTCAGCGAAGGGTCCGGCACCATGGAGTCCTCGGTCACTTCGTAGACCCGCCCCAGGCCATGGCACTGCGGACACGCGCCTTGTGGCGTATTGGGCGAGAAGTCCTCGGCATAGAGCATCGGCTGGTCCGCCGGGTAGCTGCCGGCGCGGGAGTACAGCATGCGGATCAGACTCGACAAGGTGGTGACGCTGCCCACCGAGGATCGCGCGCTGGGCGTACCGCGTTGCTGCTGCAAAGCCACCGCCGGCGGCAGCCCTTCGATGCTGCCCACGTCCGGCACGCCGACCTGATCGATCAGGCGCCGCGCATACGGCGCGACCGATTCGAAGTAGCGACGCTGGGCCTCGGCGTAGAGTGTCGAGAAGGCCAGCGACGATTTTCCAGACCCCGACACACCGGTAAACACCACCAGGGCATCGCGCGGAATGTCGACGTCAACGTTCTTGAGGTTGTGTTCGCGGGCACCACGCACCCGGACGAAACCACTGTTCTCGAGTCGCGGGGCAGAGTTAGCCAGGCTGGTGCGTGGGGGCATCAGGTGTTCAATCCCTTGTGGTTCAGTGCGCACCCTGACTTTGAGGGTGTGCTCGAAAGAATGCCACTTGATTCACAGCAATAAAAATCATGCGACCTGATTCAGCCGTTTTGGTGCAATAAAAATTTACTAGCGCTGAAAGAAATGAGAAAAGCTTCTCAGTTTTCCCATGGATATGGATCTTTCATGCCTCGATCAAAGCTTCTCTCTACGCTGTTTGTCGCGCTGATAGTCGGCGCCGGTCTGTGGTACATGTGGATGATTGCCCGTGCCAAGCTGGAGTGGGGCGGTGCCAGTCCCGATCAACAGCAGATAGGTACCGTGCAGGACACCCGGCAACGGGCAGCAACCCAGTATTGCACGGGAGTGGTCGTGACTCCGCAAGGGACTTGGCTGGTGGCACGCATGGAAGGGGAGGCCGGGCAACTCGAAGGCTCTGCCGATAGCGTAAACCTGGATACAGTGGCCTACGGCAAGCGGGATGAAGACCTGGAGCCGGAAGATTCCGGTGCCTTCGCCAGCCTTCTTTCCGGCGGAGGGAAGGAGACGTCATTCATCTCGCGACTTGATGCCCAGGGGCGGTTCCAGCTCGTGGCCCATGTCAGCGCCGCGGCCTGCCTGGTCGCCAGTCCGGACGGGGCCAGCGTGTTCCTGCTCACCGGGCTCGACCGGCCGGAAACCGCTGCCCCCGATGGCGTGGGCCAGACGGTGGTTTTTCGCAGTGATGATCAGGGCAAACGCTGGACCTGGCTGGTCAACTGCTGGTTTCCCGGGGCCGATCAACTGGCCTGGAATCTTGAGCCCTATTTCCATGGCGCCGATGAAGTCTGGGCCTGGGGCAAGCCGAGCGGCATCGACAACGAGAGCGGCGAAGATACCCCCGGGGCTATTTCCACCGGAGTTTTCTATTCTGCAGACCGGGGTATGAGCAGCACGCCGATCGTCGCGGCGGAGTCGTTGCTGGTGAGCGCCGAGTACGTGCAGGTCAAGCGCCCCGACGTTACGCAATGGCGCACTGGCGACGGCACTTATGGCGAGACGCGCACCCATGTCATCCAAATGGATGCGCAGCGGGCGTACATCTGGGTGTCCCAACGTTTCTGGGGAAGCGATCCCGACGGTGAAGGCGACAATATTGCGTTCAACGTCACGACCCGGGCCCAGTTGCTACGCAAGGCGGGACGCTGGCAAGTCGTGGATGTGCAGCGTGACGACAACCTGTTCATCGATGCGCTGGCGCACAACAGCTCGGGGCGGGTGGTGGGTCTTATCGACCAGGGCGACCATGGGCAGGATGCAGTCGCCGAACTGGATACCAGTGCACTGACCTGGCGTCCCTTGGGTGATCTTCCCAGCGTATTCGGACCGCTGGCATCGGATACCCGGCTGCGAGAGGGGCATTTCCATCTGGGGCAGAACAGTCTGCTGATCAACACCAGCAGCGAACACCGGCCACCGCGTTGGCTCTACTGGTGGTCCGACGCGAGCATTTCCGCGGATGGGGTGTTTTATTCCAAGGATTGGGGACGTTCCTGGCAACGCCTCGCCATCGACGGTTATCTGGGTATCCTTGGTTTCCAACCGACCGAGGATCGCGTGATCTGGGCCAAAGGCAATTGGTATGACAGTAGAGATGAGGGCATTTATTCCTATGGTTTGCGTTGAGGCCTGAACACCGCACTTGTGGCGAAGGAGCAGGTTCTTTCGCCATGGGTTTGTGGATGTTTTCCAGCTCAGGTCTGTCCCAGCGGGCCAAGTTGATTTCAATCAAGGGCCGAGGATAGGACAGGCCCTTACCATCGTCGCCAAGATCCTGCCTTCGAGCCTTGGCGTCCATGACCCCCCTTTTTGTCAGGCTGTACCCTCGCCGCGTCTGGCTCCCTGGAACATTCCTCCTGCTTTTCCTCTGCATGACCATGGGTATCGCCCAGGCCAGGGATTACGGTGATATCCAGCAGCAGCGCATCCACCATGTACTGGATCGGACCGACTCGATTTCCGAGCCTGAAGGTCCTTTCAAGGTGCGTACGCTGTCCGCTGCGAACAAGGTCCTGGGCTACGTGTTCCAGAGCCTGGATGTGGTGGACATCCCGGCTTACTCGGGCAAGCCGATCAACGTCCAGGTGATCCTCGATCCTGCGGGTGTGATTCTCGATGCCTATGTACTGGAGCACCATGAGCCGATCCTGCTGATCGGAATTGCCGAGGCAAAACTCCACGCTTTCAGTGCGCGTTACAGCGGCGTCAAGGTCAATCAGCGTGTAGTGGTAGGGCGTTCCAACGATCCGAATGCGGTAACGGTTGACGCGATTGCCGGCGCCACCGTGACGGCAATGGTGGTCAACGAGATCATCATGCGCGCTGCCCATGATGTCGCGGTTTCCCTGGGCCTGGTCAAAGGTGACGCCGGTTTGGCCGTGGCGCCGGCCCGCGTCCGTGACAACCTCTACGAGCCGGCAGACTGGAGCACCCTGGCCGGCAATGGCGCAGTGCGCCGGCTGCATCTGACCCGTGCCCAGGTAGACGCTTCCTTCAAGGGGACCGAGGCCGAGCAGGTCGAGGCCGCCGGTGTCGGACAGGCTGACGATACCTTCATCGATCTGTACGTCACTCACCTGAACCCGCCTACCATCGGCCGCAACCTGCTGGGCGATGCGCAGTACCGCACGCTGATGGCCGAGCTCAAGCCTGGCGAGCAGGCCATCGCCGTGATGGGCAGCGGACGCTACTCCTTCAAGGGCTCGGGCTATGTGCGCGGCGGTATTTTCGATCGGGTGTCGTTGCGCCAGTTCGGCGACACCATCAGCTTCCGCGACCTGGACTTCCAGCGCCTGGATGACGTGGCCGCCGCCGACATGCCGGCGTTTGATGAAATGGCGATTTTCATCGTCCGCGCTTCACACCGCTTCGACCCCGGTTCGCCCTGGAGCCTGGAACTGCTGGTACGCCGTCAAACCGGTCCGGTCAGCGGCATCTTCAGCAGCTTCGAACTGCCTTATCAGTTGCCCGAACCCTACCTTGAGCGTCCGCTGCCTACGGCCGAGCAACTGGCGGCGGCCGAAGAAGCCAGTCGGCCCCTGTGGCTGACACTCTGGTATCAGAAAGGCTTCGAAATCGTTGTACTGGGACTGGCCCTTCTAGTGCTCACCACCATCCTGTTCTTCCAGGACGCACTGGCCCGTCGGCCGACGCTGTTGCATTGGGTCCGCCGCGGTTACCTGGTGTTTACGGTGGTGTTTCTCGGAGGCTTCGCCCTGGCCCAGCTGTCGGTGGTCAATGTGCTCACCTTCGTCCACTCCTTGTTCGAAGGCTTTCGCTGGGAGCTGTTCCTCACTGATCCGCTGATTTTCATTCTCTGGGTGTTCACCGCCGCCAGTATCCTGCTCTGGGGCCGCGGGGTGTTCTGCGGCTGGCTGTGCCCGTTCGGTGCCCTGCAGGAACTGATCAACGAATTGGCGCGCAAGCTCAAGGTGCCTCAATACGAGCTGCCCTTCGCCGTCCACGAACGGCTGTGGGCGATCAAGTACATCATCTTGCTGGTGCTGTTCGGCGTCTCGCTGGAGTCGATGGCCACCGCCGAACGCCTGGCCGAAGTCGAACCGTTCAAGACCGCCATCACCCTGCGGTTCGATCGCCAATGGTGGTTCGTGGCGTATGCGGCAGGCTTGCTGTTGATCAACCTGTTCACCCGCAAAGTGTACTGCCGCTACGTCTGCCCGCTGGGCGCCGCCCTGGCTATGCCGACCCGATTGCGGCTGTTCGACTGGCTCAAACGTCGCAAGGAGTGCGGCAACCCCTGTCAGCTCTGTGCCAACGAATGCGAGATCCAGGCGATTCATCCCGATGGCCGGATCAATGCCAACGAATGTCATTACTGCCTCGACTGCCAGATGACCTGGCACAACGAAAACAAATGCCCGCCGCTGATCAACAAGCGCAGGAAGCGTGGCAAGTCGACCGTGACCGATCCGCAACTGATTCCCGTGGTGCAGGTGACGCCGGCGCCCTGAGCACCCGACTGGCCTGTCCCTTGACCGTTTCACTCTTGATGGAGCACACAGCATGAGCGACAAAACAAAACACCCGTCAGACGTGGTGGAGGAGCCGCGGGGCGTGAGTCGGCGCAGTTTTCTCGGCACAGGAGCGGTCACCGGCGCGGTGCTGGCCGGTGCCTCGGCGCTGGGCGCCGGGACCTTCACCCGTGAGTCATGGGCCGCGGCGGCCAAGGAAGCCAAGTCCAAGATTCACGTCGCCCCTGGCGAGCTGGACGAATACTATGGATTCTGGAGTGGCGGTCACCAGGGCGAGGTACGGGTGCTGGGGGTGCCGTCCATGCGCGAGTTGATGCGCATCCCGGTTTTCAACGTCGACTCGGCTACCGGTTGGGGCCTGACCAACGAAAGCAAACGCATCCTGGGCGACAGCGCCAAGTATCGAAACGGTGACTGCCATCACCCGCATATTTCCATGACCGACGGGAAGTACGACGGCAAATACCTGTTCATCAATGACAAGGCCAACTCCCGGATCGCGCGCATTCGCCTGGACATCATGAAGTGCGACAAGATCCTGACCGTGCCCAATGTGCAGGCCATCCACGGTCTGCGCCTGCAAAAAGTCCCCCACACGAAGTACGTGTTCGCCAACGCCGAGTTCGTGATCCCGCATCCCAACGATGGGCATACGTTCGACCTTCAAGACAAGAACAGCTTCACGATGTTTAACGCCGTCGACGCCGAGAAAATGGAGATGGCGTTCCAGGTCATCGTTGACGGCAACCTGGACAACTCCGACGCCGACTACACCGGCAAATATGCCGCCAGCACCTTCTACAACTCCGAGAAGGCCTACGACCTGGGCGGCATGATGCGTAACGAGCGCGACTGGGTAGTGGTGTTCAACATCCCGCGCATCGAGGCGGCGATCAAGGCCGGCAAGTTCATCACCCTGGACGGCTCCAAGGTGCCCGTGGTGGACGGTCGTAAAACCGATGGCAAGGATTCCGAATTCACGCGCTATATCCCGGTGCCGAAGAACCCTCACGGGCTCAACACCTCACCCGACGGCAAATATTTCATCGCCAACGGCAAACTGTCGCCCACGGTGTCGATGATCGCCATCGACCGCCTGGATGACCTGTTCAACGACCGCTACAAAGACCCACGGGAAGTGATCGTGGCGGAGCCGGAGCTGGGCCTGGGACCGTTGCACACCACCTTCGACGGACGTGGTAACGCGTATACCACGCTGTTCATCGACAGCCAGGTGGTGAAGTGGAACATGGACGAGGCCATCCGCGCCTACAAGGGCGAGAAGGTCAATTACATCAAGCAGAAGCTTGACGTGCAGTACCAACCCGGCCACAACCACGCGTCCCTGACCGAAACCAGCGAGGCGGACGGCAAGTGGCTGGTGGTGCTGTGCAAGTTTTCCAAGGACCGCTTCCTGCCCACTGGGCCATTGCACCCGGAGAACGACCAGTTGATCGACATTTCCGGCGATGAAATGAAGCTGGTCCACGACGGCCCGGCGTTCGCCGAACCCCACGACTGCATCCTCGCCCGGCGCGACCAGATCAAGACCCAGAAAATCTGGAACCGCAACGATCCGTTCTTTGCCGACACGGTCGCGCTGGCCAAGAAGGACGGTATCAACCTGGAAACCGACAACAAGGTCATCCGCGACGGCAACCAGGTGCGGGTGTACATGACGTCGATGGCGCCGGCCTATGGCCTGACGGAGTTCACCGTCAAGCAAGGCAACGAGGTTACCGTGACGATCACCAACATCGACCAGATTGAGGACGTCACCCACGGTTTCGTCATGACCAACCACGGCGTGGGCATGGAGATCAGCCCGCAGCAGACCTCATCCATCACCTTTACCGCCGACAAGGCGGGCCTGCATTGGTACTACTGCAGTTGGTTCTGCCACGCCCTGCACATGGAAATGGTCGGGCGCATGCTGGTTGAAAAGGCCTGAGTCGGCTGATCGAGAGGAACAGCTCAATGGCCGGAAGACAGCAGCCACCCAAGGGCCTCGCTTGCCAACCGGCCATCGCGCTGGCGCTCTGCCTGTTATCGGGTGGCGCGTTCGCCGCGCCGCAACCGGTCACCGATCTGCCCTTGCAGGCTGAGGGCGACCGGCAATGGCACCTGCCGGCGGGCCAGTACCAGGGATCGTTCAGCGTCGATCAACCCATGACCCTCACCTGTGCGCCGGACGCTGTGTTCAAGGGCCTGGGTGAGGGGAATGCGCTGATCATCCGTGCGCCGGATGTACAGATTCGCGGGTGCACGTTCGTGAACTGGGGCCACGACCTGACGGCGATGGATGCCGCCGTGTTCATCCAGCCTGTTGCCCAACGAACGGTGATTCAGGGAAACCGCATGCAGGGCCAGGGCTTCGGCATCTGGGTCGACGGCACGCGGGACGTCAGCCTGATCGACAACCGCATCCAGGGCGATTCGAGCCTGCGCTCCCAGGACCGGGGCAACGGCATCCATTTGTATGCAGTTCACGGTGCCCGGGTCATCGGCAACAAGGTGCGCGATACCCGCGACGGGATCTACATCGATACCTCCAATGGCAACCTGCTCCAGGGCAACGTCCTGGAGGACCTGCGCTACGGCGTGCATTACATGTTCGCCAACGATAACCGCCTGCTGGACAACGTTACCCGTCGCACCCGTACCGGCTATGCCTTGATGCAAAGCCGTCAACTGACCGTCATCGGCAACCGCTCTGAACAGGACCAGAACTACGGGATCCTGATGAACTACATCACTTATTCGACCCTGCGCGACAACGTCGTCACCGACGTGCGCGACGGGTCCACTGGCGACACCATGATCGCCGGGGCCGAAGGCAAGGCCCTGTTTATCTATAACTCCCTGTTCAACCGCATCGAAGGCAATCATTTCGAGCGCAGCGCCGTGGGCATCCACCTGACCGCCGGTTCGGAGGACAACCGCATCGCCAACAATGCCTTCGTGCACAACCAGCGCCAGGTCAAGTACGTCGCCACCCGCTTGCAGGAATGGTCGGCGGACGGACGCGGCAATTACTGGAGCGATTACCTGGGTTGGGACCGCAACGGCGACGGCCTGGGGGACGTGGCCTACGAGCCGAATGACAACGTCGACCGCCTGCTGTGGCTGTACCCCCAGGTACGGTTGCTGATGAACAGCCCGGGGGTCGAACTGCTGCGTTGGGTACAGCGGGCATTCCCGGTGACGAAATCCCCCGGGGTGATGGACAGCCATCCGTTGATGGAGGCACCGATCCTCGTCCCGCAACCCAACAGAACCGAGGAGGACGCGCCTTGAACGTCGTCGAGATCGAAGACGTCAGCCAGCACTATGGTGAGGTTGCCGTGTTGCGCGGGCTGAATCTGAACCTGGCCCAGGGCGAAGTGCTCGGCCTGTTCGGGCACAACGGTGCCGGCAAGACCACCACCATGAAGTTGATCCTCGGTCTGCTGCGAGCCAGCGAAGGGCGGGTGCGGGTGTTCGGTCGCGAGCCCAGTGACCCCGATGTGCGACGCCTGCTCGGCTATCTGCCGGAAAATGTCATGTTCTATCCGCAGCTGAGCGGGCTGGAAACCTTGCGCCATTTCGCCCGGCTCAAGGGCGCCGCGCCGGAACAGGTGGAGCGTCTGCTGGAAGAAGTGGGCCTGACGGAGGCGGCACGGCGAAGGGTGCGGACCTATTCCAAGGGCATGCGCCAGCGGCTGGGCCTGGCCCAGGCCTTGCTCGGCCAACCGCGCCTGTTGCTGCTGGACGAACCCACCGTGGGCCTGGACCCTATCGCTACCCAGGATCTCTATCAGTTGCTCGATCGTCTGCGCTGGCAGGGCACCAGCATCATTCTCTGCTCCCATGTCTTGCCGGGCGTCGAGGCGCACATCAACCGTGCGGCGATCCTGACCCGGGGACGTCTCCTGGCCCTGGGCAGCCTGGCGCGGCTGCGCAAGGACGCGGGTCTGCCGACCGTGATTCGTGCGTCGGGCCTGGCACGGGCCAGCCAGCTGCAACAGCACTGGCGCAGCGAGGGGCATGTCACCCAAGGGTGGGGAGCCGAGGGATTGCAGGTGTCCGCGCCGGACGGCAGCAAGCTGGCCTTGCTGCGTCAGTTGCTGGCGCAACACAACCCGACGGATGTCGAAGTCAAGCCGCCATCCCTGGAGGATCTGTACCGTCACTTCATGAACCGCGCGGCAGCCGAGGAGGCCAGTCAATGAACCCGATCTGGAGCATGGCGCGCAAGGAGTTCAGCGATGGCCTGCGCAACCGTTGGTTGTTGGCGATCAGCCTGCTGTTCGCGGTCCTGGCCATCGGTATCGCCTGGCTGGGGGCGGCGGCGTCCGGTCAAGTGGGTTTTACCTCGGTACCGGCAACAGTGGCGAGCCTGTCCAGCCTGGCGACGTTCCTGATGCCGCTGATTGCGTTGCTGTTGGCGTATGACGCGATCGTCGGCGAGGACGAAAGCGGGACCTTGCTGTTGTTGCTGACTTACCCGTTGGGACGCGGCCAACTGCTGTTGGGCAAGTTCGTGGGGCATGGTTTGATCCTGACGCTGGCGACGTTGATTGGCTTCGGCTGCGCGATGCTCGCCATCGCCCTGCTGGTGGACGATGTGGAGCTGAGCCTGCTGCTCTGGGCGTTTGGCCGCTTCATGTTGTCCAGCACGCTGCTGGGCTGGGTTTTCCTGGGGCTGGCCTATGTGTTGAGTTGCCTTTCCGCGGAAAAGTCCACTGCGGCCGGCCTGGCGCTGGGGGTGTGGTTTTTCTTCGTGCTGGTATTCGACTTGGTGTTGCTGGCGCTCCTGGTGTTGAGCGAAGGGCGCTTCAGCCCGGACTTGCTGCCGTGGCTGCTGCTGTTCAATCCGACTGATGTGTATCGGCTGATCAATCTGTCCGGGTTCGACTCCGCCCCCAGCGGTGCCGCCGTGCTGACGCTCGGAAGCGACTTGCCGGTCTCGGGGCCATTGCTTTGGCTGTGCCTGGGGGCATGGATGGTCGTGCCGTTATGGCTGGCCTATCGGTTGTTCAATCGCCGTTGCCCATGAATTTCTGATCTGGATAAGGGAGTAAGCAACAATGAACAGGGCGTATATCAAGGCAGGTCGCCTTTTTGCCGGGGTGCTGGTGTGTCTGGCGCTGGTGGCTTGTGACAAGGCCGGGGCGCCGCCGGCCACAGAAGCGGCGCTGGCTTTTCACCCCGGTGACGAATGCCATGTGTGTGGCATGGTCATCAACGACTTTCCCGGACCCAAGGGCGCGGCGGTCAGCGCCGCTGGGGTCAAGAAATTCTGTTCTCCGGCGGAAATGCTGGGTTGGTGGCTGCAGCCGGAAAACCATCGGGCCGACGTAAAGCTGCTCGTCCATGACATGGGCCGCAGCCATTGGAACACGCCAGACGATGCGCACCTGATCGATGCCCGGACTGCTTATTTCGTCATCGGCACGGGGCTCAAGGGCGCAATGGGCGTCGTATTGGCCTCGTTTTCCGATGCCCAGGCGGCACAGAGACTCGCCACCGAGACCGGCGGCCGGGTACTTCGCCTGGAGGAGATCGACCAGACGCTGCTGGGGCAGGCTGCGGCGATGTCACCGATGAGCCACTGACCCGTGGCGAGGGGATTTATCCCCTCGCCACAATAAGCACACTGTCAGTACCTGAGTGACTCGCTACCGAATCGCCACTGTTCAGTGGGATGTACCTTCGACAAACTCGATCTTGTTGCCGACGTTGTACTTGCCCGATGGTTTGTTCATGGGCAGGCGTTTGATTTCCTCGAGTGTGTTGCTGTCATACACGATCAGTGCACCGTCCGTGTCCCAGATGCTCAGCAGCAGATGACGGCCGTCACGGGTGAACTCGACATGGGCGGCGGTCTTGCCGGGCATGGGCCGCAGGGTGTGGGCGATTTCCAGGGTCTGTTTGTCGATCAGGTGAATGGCATCGTTGCCCTGGGCAAAGAACACATCGGTCCAGGCGTAGCGGGAATTGACATGGCTGCGCAGGAAGAAGCCCGGCCCGAGGGTCGGTATCTGCTTGATGACCTTCCAGGTGCCGAGGTCGATTACCGATACCAGTCCCTTGCTGATGTTGGGGGTCGCGAACAGCCAGCGCCCGTCGCGTTTCCAATAAGTGCCCGAGCCCAGATGAGGCATCCCCGGCAAGGCGATGTCGGTCACCACGCGGCCAGTGTCCAGGTCGATCACCTGTCCGCCCTGGGCCTGGCGGGAAGTGGCAAGCAACTGGCGGTAATCGGGCGAGAAGGAAAAATCATCCAGTTGGTCCTGGACCGCGATACGCCTCGGTACGAAGTCCGGCTCGGGACCGGTGGACAGCTCCCAGACTTCCTTCACATCCTTCAAGGCGACGATGAAACTGTTGCGCGGCGGGGCGGTGTAGACCGCGCTGACCCGCGAGGCCTGGCCATCGCGACCCACGGTGTCGATCATCTTCACCAGCGACAGATCCCGGGCATCCAGCACCGCGAGATTGCCGGGCAGGTAGTTGCCAACCAGCACCCAGCGACCATCCTTGCTCACCGCCAGGTTGCGGGTATTGAGCCCGGCGCGCACCTCGGCGATCAACTTGAGGTTGTGCAAGTCATAGAGGCTGATCCAGCCGTCCCGGGACGCCAGGTAGACGAAGCGCCCGTCAGGCGAAAATTTCGGCCCGCCATGCACGGCAAAATGCGAGGCGAAGCGGGCCAGCACCTCGAAGCGATCGCCATCGACGATGTCGACATGATGGTCACCGGCTTCCACCACCACGAACAGGTTCAACGGGTCGGCGTTGTGCTGGGGTTTATCGGGCAGGCTGGCGACATCCGCCAACACGTGGTGACTGTGGCGGATGTCGTCTTCGCTCCAGGTCGGTTCGACGGCGAGCGGACGCTGGAGATATAGCGTCAGGCCGTCGATCCGCGCAGGCTCGAGCACCGCGCCGAACGCCGCCATCTGGCTGGCCGGGCGACCGTTTTCGATCACCTGGCGGATTTCGTCAGGTTTGATCCGGCTCAGGCTCTGGGGCAACAGCGCGGGTCCGGCACCGCCGATGCGATTGACGCCGTGACACTGTTGGCAGTGCTGCTGGTAATCGCGCTCGGCCTGTTCCACGTCTGGCCCGCCGGTCACGCTGCCGTGGGCCGCGCCGACCCACATCAACGGCATCAACCACCAGCGCTTCATGGCGCCACCTTAGCTAGCCGAGGACGGGCGGGTATTGGCAACAGGCGCGCCGGATGATGCAGCGGTTGGTGGGCGAACAGCCCGACCACCTGACCGATCACCGTCAGGGTCGGCAGGCCTTCGGCGCAGCTCTTTGCCATCTCCGGCAGTTGTGCGAGGGTGCCGCGCAACACCTGCTGGTCAGGGCGGGTGCCATTGCTGACCAATGCCGCCGGGGTGTCGGCCGCCAGGCCTGCCTCCATCAGCCGCGCGGCGATGGTGCTCAGGTTCGACAGCCCCATGTAGAACACCAGGGTCTGGCTTGCATCCGCCAGGCTTTGCCATGGCAGGTTCAGATCGCCTTCACGCTGCAAATGGCCGGTGATGAAGCGACAGGAGTTGACCAGGTCGCGATGGGTCAAGGGGATGCCGGCGTAGGCACTGCAACCGGCCGCGGCGGTGATGCCGGGTACCACCTGGCAATCGACGCCTCGGGCCAGCAGGTATTCCAGCTCCTCCGCGCCACGGCCGAAAATGAACGGATCGCCACCCTTGAGCCGGACCACCCGTTGGCCCTGGTCGGCGAGATCGGCGAGTAGTTCGTTGATCTGCGGTTGGGGCAGGCTGTGGCAGCCGGCAGCCTTGCCGACGTAATGCCGGGCGCACGGTAATGGGATCAGGCTCAGCAATTGCGGGCTGATCAGGCGGTCGTAGACCACCGCATCGGCCTGCGTCAACAGGCTCCAGGCACGCAGCGTCAGTAAACCGGGGTCACCGGGGCCGGCGCCGACCAGGGCGACTTCGCCCGGCCTGAAGGGAGATTGCAGCGCAGCGGGTAAAGCGAGGGGGGCGAGCATGAGATTTCCTTGATTCGAACTCAGGTTATTGGGTGCAAGGCATCGCCACGCTTGGGATCGCGTCCAGGCCAATTTCCTCGTCGCTGAGATGGCAGCCGGGGTCCTGGCCCCACAGGTCGCCATCGGCCCAGGCACGGGTGCGGGTGTTGCCGTTGCAGATCGCCAGCCAGCGGCATTGTCCGCAGCGACCGCTGACGGCTCGCGGATGCTCGCGCAGTTTCAGCAGTAGCGCTTCGGGGCGGTCCAGCCAGAGGGTCTTGAACGGCGTCTGGCGGACATTGCCTACCGAGTGCTGCCACCAGTAGGTGTCGGGGTGGACCTCGCCAGTGTTGTCGATATTGGCGATGCCGCTGCCAGAGGCATTGCCGCCCCAGGCTCGCAGCATCTGTTCCAGTTCGACATAACGATGGGGCTGACGATGGGCGATCCATTGCAGCAGCAGGATTGCATCGGCGTCGTTGTTGCCGCTGACGAAGTCACTTTCGCGGCCCTGTTCGATGTCGCTCCAGGCACGCTCGAAGATCATCGTCATGGCCTCGCGACTCATCTGTTGATGGGCGTCGAGCTTGCGGCTGCGCTTGCCCCTTCCGCTGTAATTGAGGTGCGACAGATAGAATTTCTGCACGTCGTACTCATTCATCAGGTCCAGAAGCCGGGGTAGCTGGGCATGGTTCTGTTGGGTCAGGGTGGTACGCAGTCCGACCCGGATCCCTTGCTCACGACAGAGCTGGATGGCCGCCATGGAGCGGGTGAAGCTGCCCTTGAGCTGGCGGAAGGCATCATGGGTTGCCTCCAGGCCATCGATGCTGATGCCGACGTAGTCGAAGTTCGCTGCCCGGATTTGCTCGATATTGCTCGGATCGATCAGCGTGCCGTTCGTGGACAGGGCGAGAAAAAAGCCTTTGTCACGAGCATGGGCGCTGAGCTGGAACAGGTCCTCGCGCAGCAGCGGCTCTCCACCGGACAGGATCAGTATGCGTACGCCGGCGTCATGCAGATCGTCGATGACTTTGAGCGCGGCCGCAGTGTCCAGCTCATCGCGAAACACGCTGTCGGCCGAAGTGGCATAACAGTGCTTGCAGGTCAGGTTGCAGCGCCTGAGCAGGTTCCAGATCACCACCGGCGCCCGGCTGCTGCCCGCAGGTGCGATGCGTGGAGGGGGGCACTGGCCGGCCAGGGCACGAAGGTAGTGGCTGATCCTCAACATGGTCGCTCCTTCCGATACACGAGTTCTCGATCTATGGGCTCAGTGCACAAACCTGTAGGAGCAAAGCTTGCTCGCGATAGCGGTGGAACAGCCAATAGCGATCGACTGACTTGCCCCAATCGCGAGCAAGCTTTGCTCCTACAGGTCGTGGTTCAACTGACTGGCATCAGGCGCAGGCCGGTTTTCTTCAGGATTCGGCTGCTCACCAGCATGTCGTCGGCGGCGCAGGCGTCTCCCAGCAGGTAGCGCAAGTGGTCGCGGTAGGTGTCGATTTGCGCACGGCTGCGGCCGTGGACCATGGCGAACAGGTTGTAGCGCCAGCCAGGCCTGCGCGGGCGCCGGTAGCAGTGGCTGACGAAGGACTGCGCGCCCAGCAGCGAACCCAGGCGCGGCATGTCGGCGTCAGCGACGTCCCAGACCGTCATGCCGTTGTGGCGATAGCCCAGCCGGTAGTGGTTGGGAACGGCGGCGATGCGGCGGATGGCACCTTCGGCTTGCAGACGTTTGAGCAGGTCGAGGGTGGATTCCACACTCAGCTCCAGTTGTTCCGCGAGCCAGGCCCACGGGTCTTCCAGCAGTGGCAGGCCTTCCTGGGTCAGTTCGACCAGTCGTCGCGCCAGAGACGTTTCATTCAACCGCGGTGGCGCTTGCAGCGATGGTTCAGACGGGGAAATACAGGCCGACATGGTAAGTCTCCTCCTTGGGCAGGTTCAGCGGCACCAGGCCGGTCAGGCGCTCGATGCGCAGCAGGCTGTCGTTGATGGCCTGTTCACTGGCACAGGCCAACACGAACCACATGTTCAGGTGATGTTCGCGACGGTAGTTGTGGGCCACCTCGGGCATCGCCGCGAGCAGCTCGGCGACGGTCTCGAAACGAACCTCGGGCACTGCCAGTGCCGCCAGGGTGAACGCGCCGCCCAGACGGTCGACATCGAACATCGGGCCGAAACGGGTGAGCATGCCGTCGTTGAGCAATTCGTGCAGCCGGTCGAGCAGTTCTGCGCTGCTGCTGTCCAGCTCAAGGGCCAATGCCTGCCAGGGCTGGCGGACCAGCGGCAGGCCCAGTTGCAGGCGATTGATCAGGCGTCGGTCCAGGTCATCCATCGAGACGGGCTCCTGCCGGCGGGGTGAAGCGTGCGCCGCACTGCTTGAACAGGTGGGTGCTGAACAGCAACTGGTGGGGCAGGTCGTCCAGCAGATGCTCGGCCAGCAATGCCTGGACCTGGGCCTCGACGCGGTCACGCTGGCGACCGTGGATCATGCAGAACAGGTTGTACTGCCACTGGGGCAGGCGCCGCGGCCGTTGGTAGCACAGGTTGATTCCCGGGGCTTTGCCGAGGCGGCGACCAACCTCATCGACCAAGGCGTCCGGCACATCCAGCACCAGCATGGCGTTGGCGGCGAAGCCCAAGGCTCGGTGGTTGACCACCAGGCCTACCCGACGGAAAAGGCCTTGTTCTTGCCATTGGCGTATCTGGTTGAGCACGTGTTGTTCGCTGGCGTCGATCTGCTCGGCCAGGGTCTGGAAGGGACGCGAGGTCAGGGGCAGACCGCTCTCCAGGAGACGGCGCAACGCCAACGACTGTTGTTCGCTCAGGGGCTTGTTCATAGGGTGGTCTCCAAGGCAAAACCCAGGTTGATGCGATAGGCTGTGAGCATGGGCAGGTCCAGCGGCGTCAGGCCGGTATCGTTCTCCAGCTCCCGAAGAATGTTTTCCAAGTGGGCGCGGTCGGGGCCGGTGAGGACGAACCACAGGTTGTAGCGATGTTCTCGGGCATAGTTGTGATTGACCTCCGGATACTGGCTGACGCGGGCGGCTACCTGCTGCAAGCGGTCCTCGGGCACGGCGAGGGCCGCCAGGGTGCTGGCACCGGCCCGGGTGTGTTCGAACACCGGGCCGACCCGGTACACGGTGCCGGCCACTTGCAGGTGTTGCAGACAGTCAAGGACCTGGGCTTCGGTGCAACCGAGGGCATAGGCCATTGCCCGATAGGGCTCGGCGCACAGCGGCAGGCCGTGCTGGAAACGATCGATCAGACGACGGGCCAGTGAATTCGCGATCATGCTCAGTACCCCGGTTTGTGCGCGCGGCTACTGAAGAAAATGCCACTGGGGCTGAGGGCGGGCAGGGTGTCCAGGCGTTCGAGCCGGTAGGGATCCCAGACCTGGACCTCGTTGCCATCCCGAACCGATAGCCACACCTGGTCGCCCCGAGCGGTGAACTCCATGTGCAGCACCGCAGGCCCTGCCCGCAGATCAGCCACGATGGCGTGGGTCTGGGTGTCGATGACCTGGACCCGGTCGTTGTCCGGATAAGCGAAGTTGACCCACAGCTGCCGCCCGTCCGGGCGCGCCGTGACAAACACCGGCTGGCCAGCCACGGCGATAGCGTCGGTCTGCCGCCAGTCGCGAGCATCCATCACCAGCACCTGGTGATGGCCGACGGCGGGCACGAAGGCCTGTCGATCGGCCATGGCCCAGCCTTCCAGATGGGGCATCTTGTACACCGGGAGCCGGGCCTGGCCGCGTCCGTAATGTCCCAGTACGCGCTTCACACCGCGTTCCGGATGCCAAAGGTCGAGCTGTGCCATACCGTCCTCACCGAACAGGCCCGCCATGTAATAGCGGCCCTCGGGGGTAATCAACGCGTCATAGGGTTGTTGGCCGATGGTGGTGAAACGCTCGATGCGTGGTACCGGGCCCTGGCTGAAGTCGGCGGTCCAGATTTCGCCGGTATCGAACAGGCTGAACACGAAGCGCTGTCCCGGTGCATCCACCAGGCCGACCACCCGGGAGCGCTTGTCGCCGTCCGGCAACGCTGTGGCCGGAATGTCGGTGACCTGTTCCAGGGTCCGGGCATCGAACACCTTGACGCCGCCGGGTTCGTAGTTGGAGACGGCGATCAGCTTGCCGTCCTGGCTGATCGCACCGCCAATGCTGTTGCCACCCTGGAGGATGCGCCGCTCGATCCGCTTGGTCAGCAGATCGACCTTGCTCAAGCCGCCATCACGGCCGAACACATAGGCATAACGCTGGTCGCGGGAGAACACCACTGACGCGTGGGAGAGGTCGCCCAGCCCCTCGACGCGACCGAGGACGGTGTGGTTGTCGCTTTCGATGATCTGCACACTGCCGCTGGCGCGCTCCACCACCACGCCGAGGTCGCCGGTGCCGCGCAGTGGTGTCTGTGCGCAGGCCGACAGCAACAGTACGGCGGCTGTATATGACAGGAGGGAACGGATCATGGGGCGGTTTTTCCTTGCAGGAGTCGGTCCACCAACCAGCGAATGTCGTCAGGCCCGAGCAGCGGCGCCCAGCCGGGCATGGCACTGCCGGGGCGTCCTTGGGTGACGGTGGCGATGAGGTTGTCGCGGGGTTTTCCGGCCAGGGCGGCACGGGTCAGGGGCGGGCCGAGGCCGCCGGTCAGGTACAGGCCATGACAGGCGCCGCAGTCCTGGTCCAGAAGGTGTTGCAATTGGGCTTGGCGCTGGGGGCCGGGGGCAGCCAGCGCACAGGCAGAAAAGGTCAGGAGCAGGGCCGTCATACAGGTTGCAGCGCGATGTCGTTCCATGACGTCCTCCTGGATTGAAAGGGTGCGAGCAACAACGATTATCTGTGGCTAGGGGATTTATCTGTGGCTAAGGGATTGATTTGTGGCGAGGGGATTTATCCCCGCTGGGCTGCGAAGCAGCCCCACCAAAAAGCGGCACTCATCAGCCTGACACACTGCGATATCAGGTTTTGGGGCTGCTTCGCAGCCCAGCGGGGATAAATCCCCTCGCCACAGGTCCACTTGTCACAGATCCACTTGCTACAAAGTGTCTCTCGCAGGGTTATTTAAGGCTCAACACCCACGCCGCGAGGATCTTGGCTTCCTCTTCGGTCACCGGGTTGGCCGGCATCGGCATCGGTCCCCAGTTGCCTTGCGTACCTTCCTTGATGTGCTTGGCGAGCATTTCCTGTGCCCCGGGGACGTTGGCATTTTTCGCCGCGACGTCCTTGAAGGCCGGGCCTACCACCTTGGTGTCGATGGAGTGACAGGCCGAGCAGGGTTTGCTCTTGAACAGTGTCGGGCCGTCTTCGGCCAGCGCCGGTTGCATGCTGGAGACGGCGGTCAGTGCCAGCGCGATCAGAATAGGTCTCATGGTTTTTCCTCTTATTGATGGAGCTCAATAGATGTCATGTTGGGTGTTGTAGACGTTGAATTTTCCGGTCGGGGTGATCAGGCGCTTGTCCTTGATCACGTTCTTGACCTTGAGGGTCTTGTCGTCGATCACTACCAGCGCCGACTCGTCTTCCTGGCCACTCCAGACCGAAAACCAGACTTCGTCACCGGCCTTGTTGTATTCAGGCTGCACCACCCGCAAGGCGCCTTTCTTGATGCCTGCGTACTCGGCGATCGGCAGCACGGTGTAGCCGGCGTCGAGCTTGTCGATGTCGAATACCGCCACCGACTGACTGAGCTTGGCGTCGGGGCTCAAGGTGGTGTCGACATACAGATGGCGGGATTGCGGGTGAGTCTTTATGAACAGCGAACCGCCGCCCTGGCCCTGGAGCGAGCCGACCTGTTTCCAGGCATATTGCGGATGCTTGACCGGGTCGGTGCCGATCATCGACACCCCGGCATCGCCCAGGTGGCTGGTGGCCCAGACCGGCCCGTACAGCGGATGGTTGAAGTTGGCGCCGCGCCCGGGATGCGGAGTCTTGCCGACGTCCACCAGGGCGGTGAGCTTGCGCTCCTTGGAATCGATCACCGCTACCTTGTTGGAGTTGTTGGCCGCCGTCATGAAGTAGCGATGACTGCTGTCCCAACCGCCATCATGGAGGAATGGCGCGGCGTCGATGCTGGTGATGGTGAGGTTCTTGATGTCCTGGTAATTGACCAGCATCACCTTGCCGGTTTCCTTGACGTTGACGATGAACTCAGGCCATTCGTGAGAGGCGATGATGGCTGCCACACGTGGCTCGGGGTGGTACTGCTGGGTGTCGACAGTCATGCCGCGGGTCGAGACGATCCGCTTCGGCTCCAGGGTCTCGCCGTCCATGATGGTGAACTGCGGCGGCCAGTAGGAACCGGCGATGGTGTATTTGTCTTCGTAGCCCTTGAACTTGGAGGTTTCCACCGAGCGGGCTTCGATCCCCACCTTGATCTCCGCGACCTTGGTCGGTTCCTTCGGCCACAGGTCGATCATGTCGATTCTGGCGTCCCGGCCAATCACCAGCAGGTAGCGCCCCGACGCCGAGATTCGCGAGATGTGTACCGCATAACCGGTGTCGATCAGTTTGACGATCTTTTTGCTGTCACCGTCCACCAGGGCGATCTTGCCGTCGTCGCGCAGGGTCACCGAGAACAGGTTCTGCAGGTTGAGGCTGTTGAGCTGCCGGGTCGGCCGGTCCTCAGGCTTGACCAGCAGCTTCCAGGTCTTGAGGGTCTCGGCCATGCTCCACTCCGGTGGTGTCGGCGGGGTGTGCTGGATGAACTTGGCCATCGTTGTGATCTGGTCTTTGGTCAGCGCGTTGGAGGTGCCCCAGTTGGGCATGCCGGCGGCCGAGCCGTATGTGATCAGCGCTTCCAGGTAGGCCTGGCCGCGTGCCTGGGTGATGTCCGGGGTCAGCGGCTTGCCGGTGGCGCCCTTGCGCAGGACGCCGTGACAGCCGGCGCAGCGCTGGAAGTAGATTTGCTTGGCCGCATCGAAGTCGGCCTGGCTCAGATCCGGCGCGCCTTCGGTCTTGACCATGCGCGGTTGCTCCGGGGCGGCGGGTTGGTCGGCGAAGGCGTGGGGTACCGCCAGCGCCGTACATAGCGCCGTGACCCTCAGGACCCACGTTTTTTTGTGGCTGATCAGCATTCCATTTCTCCTCAGGCATGACCCGCGCTGCGCGCTAATGGATGTTCGGCGCGCAGGTTCCGGGTGCGGTGCAAGGCTATTCCCTGGCCAGTGATTACTCGCTTGACGTCGATCAAGTTTGCCCGCCGAGCGCCTTGCCAGGTTGTCGCAGGGCCCCGTAGCGTGGCCGGCAATTGCATTGTTCGAGCAGGTCACGCCATGAACCCAAGCCATGTCTCCGCACATCTGGACGAGCCCTTCTATCAACCCCAGGACAACGAGCCGGCGCTGTTCGAGCAGGCCTGGCGTCACGGCATGCCGGTGCTGATCAAAGGCCCGACGGGCTGCGGCAAAACCCGTTTCGTCCAGCACATGGCGCACCGCCTGAAGCTGCCGCTCTACACTGTGGCGTGCCACGATGACCTGAGCGCCGCCGACCTGGTGGGCCGCCACCTGATCGGCGCGCAGGGCACCTGGTGGCAGGATGGGCCATTGACCCGGGCGGTGCGCGAGGGCGGCATCTGCTATCTGGACGAAGTGGTCGAGGCGCGCCAGGACACGGCGGTCGTGCTGCACCCACTGGCCGACGATCGCCGGCAGTTGTATCTGGAACGCACCGGCGAGGTGCTCCAGGCACCGCCATCCTTCATGCTGGTGGTGTCTTACAACCCCGGTTACCAGAATCTGCTCAAGGGCATGAAGCCCAGCACTCGCCAGCGTTTCGTGGCGATGCGTTTCGGTTATCCGGCCGTGGCCGATGAAGTGCGTATCGTTGCCCGTGAGGCGGGCGTGAACCTGGACCTGGCCGCCCAGGTGGTGCGCCTGGGCCAGGCTCTGCGCCGGCTCGATCAGCATGACCTGGAGGAAGTCGCCTCGACTCGGCTGCTTATTTTCGCGGCGCGCATGATCGGCTCCGGCGTGGATCCGCGCCAGGCGTGCCTGGCGTGTCTGGCCGAGCCGTTGAGCGACGATCCGCAAACCGTCGCCGCATTGATGGATGTGGTCGATGTCCACTTCGGCTGAAACCACAGTCATGCCCCGGCGTTTGCCGGGGGATCTGGCAATGTGGTTTTTCATCCTCGCCGAGCTCTCGGTGTTCGCGCTGCTGATGCTGGCCTTCATCGTCGCCCAGGCGTTGTATCCGCAAATCTTCAGCGAAGGCCGGCAGTTGCTGGAGCGCTCCACGGGGCTGGCGATGACTCTAAGCCTGCTGACCGCCGGGCTGTTCGCCGCGCTGGCCCTGGAGCAGGTCAAGCTGGATCAACCGCGCCGGGGTGCGTTGTTCTTGTGTGTGGCGTTGCTGTTTGCGTCGAGCTATGTGGGCATCAAGCTCACCGAATATGCCCATCTCTCGGCAAGCGGCCTGGGTCTGGAGCACAACACCTTCTTCACTCTGTACTGGATTCTTACCGCGTTCCATTTCCTGCACGTGCTGCTCGGCATGGTGATCCTCGGCTGGCTGGCCGATGGCTGTCGGCGACGGCGCTATGGATCCCGGCAGTACAGTGGCCTTGAGTCCGGCGTGTTGTATTGGCACATGGTGGACCTGGTGTGGGTGCTGCTGTTTCCACTGGTCTACATCCTGGATTGAGCTGAGGCGCTCGTGTCGAATTCCCTTGTTCTGATTCTTTGCTGGATGGCACTGGCCGTGCTGAGCGGCGGCACCGTTGCCCTGGGCCAGGTCACCGGTTCCGCTGTCGTATCCGTCGCCCTGCTCAGCGTGGCGGTCACCAAGGCCTGGCTGATCGCCGACGGCTTCATGGAGCTGCGCCATGCGCCGCGATTGTGGCGGCGGCTGGTGTTGAGTTGGGCGGTGGTGTTGGCAACCGTTATAGGGATCGTCATCTCTTTCACGAGCTGATCGTTCCCACGCTCTGCGTGGGAATGCATCCCGTGACGCTCTGCGTCACCTTCCAAAAGCGGAACGCGGAGCGTCCCTGACGGCGTTCCCACGCAGGAGCGTGGGAACGATCAAAACGATTAAGCTCATCTACCCGGAACAACCCACTAAAACCATCGGAGATTCTTGATCGCCATCAAGCGGTTCCAGACCCCTCGCTTCCTAGAATGGACACGCCAAGCAATGAGGAAGTGACCATGTCAGATACCTTCACCAAAGGCATGGCCAGGAATATTTACTTCGGGGGAAGCGTGTTCTTTTTCCTGATATTCCTGGCTCTGACCTACCACACGGAACAGACCTTTCCGGAGCGCAGCAACCAGGCGCAACTGACCGAATCGGTGATACGCGGCAAGGGCGTCTGGGAGCGCAACAACTGCATCGGCTGCCACACGCTGCTGGGCGAGGGGGCATATTTTGCGCCGGAGCTGGGCAACGTGATCAACCGCCGTGGCGGCGAGGAAGCCTTCAAGCCGTTCCTGCAGGCCTGGATGAAAATGCAGCCCCTGGGGGTACCCGGACGCCGGGCCATGCCGCAGTTCCACCTGAGCGAGCAGGAGGTCGACGACATCGCCGAGTTCCTCAAGTGGAGTTCGAAGATCAATACCAATGGCTGGCCGCCAAACAAGGAGGGCTGAGAGATGAGCATGGCTAATCCGCATCTGAAATTCGCCTCGCAGGCCGTTGCCAAGCCCTATTTCGTGTTTGCCCTGATGCTGTTCCTGGGGCAGGTGTTATTCGGTTTGATCATGGGGCTGCAATACGTGGTCGGCGACTTCCTGTTCCCGCTGATCCCTTTCAACGTGGCCCGCATGGTCCACACCAACCTGCTGATTGTCTGGCTGCTGTTCGGCTTCATGGGCGCGGCGTACTACCTGATACCGGAGGAGGCCGACCGCGAGTTGCACAGCCCGATGCTGGCGCGGGTGCTGTTCTGGGTATTCGCCGCGGCCGGGGTACTGACCATCCTGGGTTATCTCTCGGTGCCTTACGCCACCTTGGCCAGGATCACCGGCAACGACCTGCTGCCAACCATGGGGCGCGAGTTCCTGGAGCAGCCGACCATTACCAAGATGGGCATCGTGGTGGTGTGCCTGGGGTTTCTCTACAACATCGGCATGACTCTGCTCAAAGGGCGCAAGACCACCGTCAGCATGGTGATGATGACTGGCCTGATAGGTCTGGCGGTGTTCTTCCTGTTTTCCTTCTACAACCCGGAAAACCTGGCCCGTGACAAATTCTACTGGTGGTGGGTGGTGCACCTGTGGGTCGAAGGCGTCTGGGAACTGATCATGGGCGCGATGCTGGCCTTCGTGCTGATCAAGGTCACCGGCGTGGACCGGGAAGTGGTGGAGAAATGGCTCTACGTGATCATCGCCATGGCCTTGATCACCGGCATCATCGGTACCGGTCACCACTTCTTCTGGATCGGCGCACCCGAGGTCTGGTTGTGGGTGGGTTCGATCTTCTCGGCGATGGAGCCGCTGCCGTTCCTGGCGATGGTGATCTTCGCGTTCAGCATGGTGAGAAACCGCCGCCGGCAGCACCCGAACCGCGCCGCCACCTTGTGGGCCAAGGGCACCACCGTCACCGCGTTCTTCGGCGCGGGTGTGTGGGGTTTCCTGCATACCCTGGCACCGGTCAACTACTACACCCATGGTTCGCAGCTGACGGCGGCCCACGGTCACCTGGCTTTCTACGGGGCCTACGCGATGATCGTGATGACATTGATCAGCTACGCCATGCCACGTTTGCGCGGTTTGGGCGAGGCGGCGGACGAGCGCTCCCAGCGCCTGGAAATATGGGGCTTCTGGCTGATGACCTTGTCGATGGTGATGATCACCTTGTTCCTCACCGCGGCCGGTGTTGTCCAGATGTGGTTGCAACGCTGGGCGACGGATGGCAGTGCGTTGCCGTTCATGGCCACGACCGATCACTTGCGTCCACTGTTCTGGGCACGGCTGGTCAGCGGCGTTGGCTTCCTGCTGGGATTGCTCTGCTATCTGTTGAGCTTCAGGCAGCGCGGGCGTGCGGCTCAACGCATTCCGGCAGTGGCGGTGTCGTCGTGAGTGATCACAACAACTGAAGCCGACCCATGATTTGTGGCGAGAGGATAAATCCCCTCGCCACAAAGAGGAGGACAACCATGGCATTCACCCTTGAGCTGGAAGAGTGGGTCGGCAGTGTCTGGCACCGCTTCATCACCCGGCGTGCCAGTGCCGACTTTCCCGAAGCCCGGGTCGAGCTGAGTCATCGGCAACGATCCCTGCAGGTGCTGTTTCACGCCACCGGCGGCGCTCGGCACCAGGGTGTGGAGGCGGTCAGTGATCGCGACCTGCTGTTGCGCCGCAACCTGCTCCAGCAGATCGCCGGCACCTGCAAACAAATGCCCCTGGCCTGGTGCGATGCTGACCATCTGCGTCTGCCCGCGAGCCTGGCGGCGTTTCCCGATACCGGGTTGAACGAGGAGCTGTATCGCTGGCTGGCCTTGCTGGCCGCGCAATCGGGACCGATGAAACACTGGGGACGGGACAATCAGCGTTGGACCCAAGCCGTGTTGCGGCGCTACCCGGCGCTGCGTCCACGCTATCGGCGGCTGGTGGAAGCGCACCTGTCCCTGCGTCCCGATCCGGCGTCGCTGAACCCGGACGAAGCCTTGTTGGAACGTGCCCTTTGCCAGGCCCTGCGTGACCCCGGCAGTGTCGAGCATTTTCCACGCAGCGAACGGGCGGCCTGGCCGTTGCCGTTGTGGCTGTATCCACCCCGGCACCTGGGCAATCCCCAGGCCGCCGACCTTGAGGAATCCGAGCAATACCTGGCGACCCCGCCGGGTGAGCAGCAGGGTGGACGCAAACGCGCCGAGCGGATCGACGAAACCACCCGTGACGGTGGGCTGCTGATCGTTCGCCTGGAGAATCTGTTCAGTTGGACCGAGCACGTGGATCTGGATCGCTGGTCCGATGACAGCGAGGACCCGGACGCGGCGCGGGTCGCCGAAGACCTGGACCAGTTGACCCTGTCACGTACCCGGTTGCGCAAGGGCGGCGGGTTGAAACTGCACCTGGATCTGCCGCCGGCGGATGTGGACGACGTCCCGTTGGGCGAGGGCATCCTGCTGCCGGAATGGGACTATCGAAAGCGGCACCTGCAGGACGATTTCGTCAGCCTGCAGACCTTCATTCCCAGGGATTGCCAGCCCCAGCCCCTGCCGTCACGCCTGCGAACGCCGGCCCAGCGCTTGCGTCGCCAGTTCGAACATCTGCGCAACGACCGACAATGGTTGCGCCAGCAAACCCAGGGCTCGGAGTTGGACTTGCAGGCCTGGCTGGATTTCCATGTCGAGCGCCAGCACGGCCAATGCAGCGAACGCGGCCTGTTCATCGAGCAGCGCCAGACCCGCCGCGACCTGGCCTGCCTGTTGCTGGCCGATCTGTCGATGTCCACCGACGCCCACCTCAATGACGAGCATCGGGTGATTGATGTGATTCGCGACAGCTTGCTGCTGTTCGGTGAAACCCTGTCGGTACTGGGGGACGACTTCGCGCTGTACGGGTTCTCATCGTTGCGGCGCCATCACGTGCGGATGCATGAACTCAAGGCATTCAACCAGCGCTATGACGACCACACCCGTGGTCGTATCCAGGAACTCAAACCGGGCTATTACACGCGCATGGGGGCGGCGATCCGTCAAGCCACGCAACGGCTGGCGGGCTGCAAGCGGCGGCGCAAGCTGCTGTTGCTGCTCAGCGATGGCAAGCCCAACGACCTGGACCTCTACGAAGGACGCTACGGTGTGGAAGACACCCGCCAGGCCGTGCTGGAAGCGAGGCGCCAGGGATTGACGCCGTTTTGCATCACCATCGATCGCGAAGCGGGGGATTATCTGCCGTACATGTTCGGTGCCAACGGCTACACCTTGATCCGCCAGCCCGAACAACTGCCGCTGCGTCTGCCGCAGTTGTACCGACAACTGACCCAGGATTAGAACTTCAATCTTCAGAGCATGTCGCGGGGCAACCAGAAGAACATGACGATGCAGAAGATCGTCAGGCCGACACAAAACCAGGTGAAACGTCGCAACCGACGCTCCGTGGCCAGTGCAGTGCTGTCCGGCAGGGGCATGCCGCACTGGCGACATTCGGGTTCATTCGCCGGGCTGGCCTGTTGGCAATACAGGCAAGTAGCCTGGGCGCTCATTCGAACTGTTCCAGGCGCAGACGGTCGAGAATGGCGATCTGGCGGCCATCCTGGGTGATGATTTTTTCATCGATCAAGCGCCGGATAATCCGCGAGAAGGTTTCCGGCTGGATGGACAGGTGCCCGGCAATCAGCTGCTTGGCCATCGGCAGCTCGAACTGGCTGTCCACGGTCTGCAGGCGAACCAATTGCGTCAACAGGTAGCGCACCACGCGGTGGGTGGCGTTTTTCAGCGACAGGGTTTCGATCTCGTTGACCCGCTGGTGCAGGCGCACGCAGAGCTTGCCGAGCAAAGCAAAGGTCAGTCGGCTATTGCTTTGCAAAAGCCGCATGTAGGTGGCATTGGAGAGGCGATACAACTGGGTCGGGCCGACAGCATCGGCGGACGCGACGTAGTTGGGGGTGTCCATCAGCATCATGGCTTCGGCGAACGTCTGGCGCTCGCCAATCACCTCGAACACTTTCTCCTGGCCGTCCGGGGTCAGGCGATAGATTTTCACTGCTCCGGCAATCACGAAGTAAAACGCCTGTGCCGGTTCACCCTGGCGAAACAGCGGGTCGCCCTTGTCGATATTCAGCAGTTGGCTGGAACTCATCAGTTCGTTGAGCTGTTCGTCGTTGAGTGGTTCGAACAGATGATGACTGCGCAGAATCTGGTGATGGACGCGGTGGAGCACCATGGCGTGGATCCTTGTAGTAACGGGAAAATTGATGGAGATCAGACGAGGTTCAGGGACAGGCCGCTGGCCAGCGCCACGACGCAGGAGAGCAGGAAGAACCAGGTGAGCGGCAGGACGACATGTTTCATGGACGTTCTCGGCAAAGGGTTATGCCGTGCCTGAGCAAGAGCCGGGCCATGCTTGCGGCCCTTGTGCTTCGGCGGTTTCCATTGATCAGGGTCAAAACTACCTCGGCTTTACCGGGTAAAAATAACCACGAAACGGTCATAAATACCCTGGCGTCCTGTGGGAGCGAGCCTGCTCGCGATAGCGGTGTGTCAGCCGACTCGATGCCAATTGCCGGGCCGCTATCGCGAGCAGGCTCGCTCCCACAGGGGGAAGAGGGTTGTTCTTTAGAAGGGGGCACGCGCTTGGTGCGGTTTCGGCAAGCCCCTTGCAAGTCCCGGTTCGAGGCGGACTGCTGGTGGACTTGCTTGATCTGAGACAAGCCCCGTCAGCGCCGATCGCCGATCATTCGGATCTGATTGTCAATCTCGCCCATGGCCAGTCCCGGGAGAGGTTAAGGAGTGAAGTATGCAAGTGCTTGACCGTCGCAAGGCCATGGCCATCCTGCCGTTATGGCGCCTGGCGTTCCGGCCGTTTTTCCTCGCCGGCTGTGTGCTTGCGTTGTGTGTCGTACCGTTGTGGCTGACGGTGTTTACCGGGCGGTTGTCGGCCTGGCAACCGGCGGGTGGCTGGTTGGCTTGGCACCGTCATGAGCTGCTGTTCGGCTTCGGCCTGGCGATTATCGCCGGGTTCCTGCTGACGGCGGTGCAGACCTGGACGGGCTCTCCGGGGCTCAGCGGCAAGCGTCTGGCGGCGTTGGCACTGGTGTGGCTGGGGGCGCGGCTGGCCTGGTTGGTCGATGCCCCCTGGCCGTTGCTGGCGACATTGGAAATGGGGTTCGCCCTGGCAGTGGCCGCGTTGATGGGCGTTACGCTATGGCGCGTGCGGCAGAAGCGCAACTACCCGATTGTGCTGGTCTTGCTGTTTTTGGCTGCGGCCGATGGGTTGTCCGTGTACGGCCTGGTTCAACACGATGACGGCATGCAACGGCAAAGCGTGCTTACCGGCTTGTGGCTGGTGGCGGCGATGATGGGGTTGATCGGCGGACGAGTGATTCCGTTCTTTACCCAGCGTGGACTGGGTCGCGTCGAGGGCGTTGCGCCCTGGCCGTGGCTGGACCGATTGCTGTTGGGCGGCTCGGCCCTGGTGGCGCTGCTCTATGCCGGTGGGGTGGCGTTGTCGGCCAACGCCTGGACCGGCCTGTTGTTTGCCGCCCTGGCGACGGGGCATGGGATTCGATTGATCCGTTGGCATGATCGGGACTTGTGGCGGGTGCCGCTGCTGTGGTCGTTGCACTTGGCGTACGCCTGGCTGGCACTGGCGTGCCTGGGTATGGCGCTGTGGCATTTCGGCGCGCCGCTGAACCCGAGCCTGGCGGTGCACAGCCTGACCATCGGTGCCATGGCTGGGCTGATCCTGGCGATGATCGCCCGCGTCAGCCTCGGCCACACCGGGCGTCCGCTGGAGCCGCCGAAGGGCATGACCCTGGCGTTCATCCTGCTCAATCTCGCGTGTTTGAGTCGAGTGTTGCTGGTGCTGGTGTTGCCGTTGGGCGGTTTGTGGCTGGCGGGGCTGTGTTGGACATTGGCATTCGGGCTCTATGCTTGGCGTTATGGACCGATGCTCTGGCAGGCTCGGGTGGATGGGCATCCGGGATGACCCGAATGAACGGAGACGATCGATGATGTATGGGGTCTTGCTGGTCACGCATCTGTTGGCGGCCATTGCTTTCATCGGCACGCTGTTCTTCGAGGTCTGCATCTGGCACACCGCTCGCCGACCGTTGGCCCAAGGCACACGGGACGCCGCCGACCAGGCCATCGCTCAGCGCTCGCGTCACGTGCTGCATGGTGTGGTGCTGTTGCTATATGGTGCCGGCGTCGGCTTGGCGTGGCAGCATCGGGGGGCTTTGAGCCATCCACTGGACAGCAGCTTCGGACTGTTGCTGAGCCTGAAGATCCTGCTGGCCCTGAGCATCATCGGGCATTACCTGCTGCTGGCCTACTGGCTCAAGCGCGGTCGCCTGGGTCCGTCCCGGGCATGCTGGCTGCGGCGCAGCATCCTCGGGCATATGCTGGTGATCGTTGTGTTGGCGAAGGGGATGTTCTACTGGCAGTTCTGACTAAACGCGGGTAGTGGAGGATTCCTCTGTGGGAGCGAGCCTGCTCGCGATAGCGGTGGGTCAGTTGGCTCAGTGCTGACTGACCTTCCGCTATCGCGAGCAGGCTCGCTCCCACAGGGAATGGTGGCTAGTGGTTGGAAGGGCTCATCGCCTTGACGAACAACACGTTGTTCTCCAGGTGGATGTGTTGCATCAGGTCGTCACGTAGTTCTACCAGGCCGCGATACAGGGCGCGCCAGGTGTTGCAGGCGTCGGCGGGTGGGGTGATCTGGTCGGTCAGGGCGAGCATGGTTTCCAGGGCTTCGCCGTGCTGGTCGTGTTCGTAGCGCAGCACCTGGATCGGTGCCGAGGCCCGTTCGCCCAGGCCCTGTTGCAACATCGGGAACAGCACCTGTTCTTCCTTGAGCATATGGCCTTCGAGTTCCTGATACAGATCCTGGAGGTGATCGGCCAAGCCGTTCGGGCAACTGGCTCGGGCACCATGCACTTGTTCGACGCGGCGGGCCAGGCGGATCAGTTCCGGAAGTTGTTCGCGGTGGCGAGCGTGGTAGCGTTCCAGGATGTGGGCGATCAGCAGGGCCTGGGGTTCGTCGCGCCAGTCATGGCCCAGTTCTCCGGCGGCCTGCAGCGTCTTGAGGGCGTCGGCGATCAGCAGCGGGTTCAAGCCTTTGCCAAGCGCGGCTTCACGCAGGGTCTTTTGCCCGCCGCAACAGAAGTCGAGGCTGTAGTGATGGAAGGTACGGGTGGCACCGGGAATGTCGCAGGCCAATTGGCCCAGGCTTTGTTCCAGCAGTTCGAGGCTCATCATGTTTCCTTGGGTTGAATCCCGGTAGGGACAGATGATTCAGCTTTGCAGTCAGCATGCCATTTTTAACTGGCTGATATTGAACACATTTATTTTATAGCCGGGTGATTCCAACCCTGGCTGGAAAGGGTTAAACCAACCCTGGAGGGTCATCACTACCATGCTGCGTGAAAGCCTGGCCGCCGACCTGATCGTCGAGCTGCCCAATGCCGTGCGGTTGCAGCGTCTGGTGCAGACCCTGCGCGAATACTTCAACTGTGGTGCCGTGGGATTGCTGCGCCTGGACGATGACAGTCTCAGGCCCGTGGCGACCGTCGGCCTGGTCCATGAGGCGCTGGGCCGTCGCTTCGTGATTGCCCGGCATCCGCGCCTCGCGGCAATCATGGCATCGCGCGAGCCCACCTGGTTCGAGCCCGACAGCCGGTTACCGGACCCTTATGACGGCCTGCTCGATCACCACGTCGGCGAACCGCTGCCGGTACACGACTGCATGGGGGTGAGCCTGTATGTGGAAGGGCGCCTCTGGGGGGCGATCACCCTGGATGCGTTGCACGCCGGCACCTTCGACAGCCGTGCCCGCGAGGAACTCAAGCGTTGCACCCTGCAGATCGAGGCGGCGGTGCGGGTGACCCGGCTGGAGCAGGAGAACCGCAGTCTGCGGGCTTCGCGCAGCGATTCGCCGGGCCTGCACCTGCCCGTCGAAGAGGGCGAGATTCTCGGTCGCAGCGAGGGCCTGCAGCAGTTGCTCAACGAACTGGATGTACTGGCCGATTCCGAGCTCCCGGTGTTGCTGTTGGGGGAAACCGGGGTCGGCAAGGAACTGTTCGCCCGGCGCTTGCACAGGCTGTCCCGACGCGGCCACAAGCCGCTGATTCAGGTCAATTGCGCGGCGTTGCCGGAATCCCTGGCGGAAAGCGAGTTGTTCGGTCACGTCAAAGGTGCGTTTTCCGGGGCAACGACCGACCGCGCCGGGCGTTTCGACGCGGCCAATGGTGGCACGCTGTTTCTCGATGAGGTCGGCGAGTTGCCGCTCAGCGTGCAGGCCAAGTTGCTGCGCACGCTGCAAAACGGCGAGATCCAGCGCCTGGGCGCGGACAAGCCACTGCACGTCGATGTGCGGATCATCGCCGCCACCAACCGCCATCTGCCCGACAGCATTCGCGACGGGCTGTTTCGCGCTGACCTGTATCACCGGCTCTCGGTCTACCCGGTGCCGATTCCGCCGCTGCGCGAGCGCGGCCACGATGTGCTGATGCTGGCGGGGCATTTTCTCGAACTGAACCGCACGCGACTGGGCTTGCGCGGCTTGCGCCTGTCTCCTGCCGCCGAGCAGGCGCTGCTGGCGTATAGCTGGCCGGGCAACGTGCGGGAGCTGGAGCATGTGATCAGCCGTGCGGCACTGAAGGCGCTGAGCCGGGGCGCCAGTCGCAGCTTGATCATGACCTTGGAGCCGCAGGTGCTGGACCTTGACGTCAGTGCTGGCGCATCCAGCGCACGAGCCATGCTTGAGGAGCCTGCGGAATCGCTCGAGGCGCCGCTCCAGCCCTTGAGCGAGACCGTCGACGCGTGCCAGCGCCAGGCGATTCTCCAGGCCCTGGATCGCTGCGGCCAGAACTGGGCCGGCGCGGCGCGGCTGCTGGAGGTCGATCCGAGCAACCTGCATAAATTGGCGCGGCGGTTGGGGCTCAAGTAGGGCAGTGGACCGAGTTGCTGCCATCGCGAGCAGGATCGCTCCCACAGGTCCAGCGCAAATCCTGTGGGAGCGAGCCTGCTCGCGATGGCGTCGGCAAGATCACCACAGGAACCCGCATTGACGACGATCAAGGTCGGCCCACGTCATAGCACCCACACTGGGCCAAACCCTTGTGGAGATCACTCTCATGCCCCTGTCTCTGGCAAACATGCGTCGCCAGTACATCCGCGATGGCCTGGACGAAGCCCATGCCTCCGACGATCCGCTGGCGCTGTTCGGGCTATGGATGCAACAGGCCCGGGAAACCGAAAGCCCTCCGGTCGAGGCCAATAGCATGGTGCTGTCCACCGTGGACGATCAGGGCCGCCCGCATGCCCGGGTGCTGTTGCTCAAGGGGTTCGGTGGAGACGGCTTCACTTTTTTCGGTAATTACAGCAGTGGCAAGGGCCAGGACCTGGCAGTCAATCCCTGGGCGGCGATGACGTTCTTCTGGCCGGGTCTGGAGCGCCAGGTGCGCATTGAGGGGCACGTCCGCCGACTCGACCCCGCACTGTCGGATGCCTATTTCCACTCACGCCCACTGGCCAGCCAGCTCGGGGCCTGGGCGTCGCCGCAAAGCCGACCGCTGGACAATCGTGCTGCGTTGGAGCGCTTGCTCGTGCTTGCCGAACAACGCTTCGCCGATCAACCGGTGCCGCGTCCCAGGCATTGGGGCGGCTATTGTCTGCAACCCGAGCGACTGGAGTTCTGGCAGGGCCGCGCCGATCGCTTGCATGACCGTCTCGACTATCGCCGGCTGGATGGTAGATGGCAGCGCAGCCGACTGGCGCCCTGAGCACCAGGGGAGGTACCTCCATGGAGGAATAGGCCCGGCAACGATTGCGGTTCAGGCTGGGCCATCTTTTCTGACAGGACGGCTGATCATGGCCCATCTGACGCAACGCCTCTTTCAACCGCTGAACATTGCGGTGCTTACCATCAGCGATACCCGTACCTTCGACACCGATACTTCCGGCCAGACCCTCGTCGATCTGCTGCAAACAGCCGGTCACGTGCTGATCGACCGGGGGCTGGTGAAAGACGACATCTACCAGATCCGCGCCCAGGTCTCGCAGTGGATCGCCGACCCCAAGGTGCAGGTGGTAGTGATGACCGGCGGCACCGGTTTCACTGCCCGCGATAACACCCCTCAAGCGGTGGCGCCGTTGCTGGACAAGCAGGTGGACGGCTTTGGCGAATTGTTCCGCCAGGTCTCGCTGGCGGAGATCGGCATGTCCAGCCTGCAATCCCGCGCATTGGCCGGTATGAGCAACGGCGTGCTGGTGTGCTGTCTGCCGGGTTCGCCGGGCGCTTGCCGGACCGGGTGGACACAGATCCTGGTCGGGCAGTTGGACAGTCGCACCGGTCCGTGCAATTTCACGCCTCACCTCAAGCCCCAGGCGGGCGTCGTGCCGGTGGCCTGCGAGGCGCGCTCGTGAGCGGCCGGGGGTGTGGAACGGCGTGCGACAGCGCAACCTTGATGCCGGTGGATGAGGCCATTCGTCATCTGCTCGACCAGGCGCCACTGCCACCACCGATCCAACGGATTGGCCTGGACCAGGCCCTGGGCCGTGTATTGGCTGGCGATGTCCTTTGTCCCATGAACCTGCCTGCCTGGGACAACAGCGCCATGGACGGTTATGCGCTGCGGGCCGCCGATCTGTCTCCCACTGGGGGATACCTGGCGTTGAGCGGACGAATCGCCGCTGGCGATGGACCGGGTGAGCCGTTGCGGGAAGGGCAGGCGGTACGGATCTTCACCGGCGCACCACTGCCGCCGGGTGCCGACACCGTGGTGCCCCAGGAGAGTTGCCGGATGGAGGGCGAGCGGGTCTGGTTGCCGTCGGCCAAGCAAGGGGACCACGTGCGCAAGGAGGGTGAAGAGCTGCGTCGAGGCGAGCGCTTGTTCAAGGTCGGTACTCGCTTGCGGGCCCAGGAGTTGGGGCTGCTGGCCGGCGCCGGGATCGCTGAGGTGGAGGTCTATCGTCCATTGCGGGTTGTCCTGCTCAGCAGCGGCGACGAACTGCGTGAGCCGGGTGAGCCCTTGGCGCCAGGGCAGATCTATAACAGCAATCGCCGTAGCATCGCCGCGTTGTTGCGCGGCTGGGGTTTCGAGGTGCATGACTTTGGCGTCATGCCCGATCGACTCCAGGCCAGTCAGCAGGCACTGAGCCTGGCGGCCGCCGACTGCGATGTGCTGCTGACCTCCGGCGGCGTCTCCGTGGGCGAGGAAGATCATCTCAAGCAAGCCATCGAGCGCCTCGGTAGCATCGACCTCTGGCGCCTGGCGATACAACCGGGCAAACCCCTGGCCTTCGGCGAGGTGGCCGGTACACCCTGGATCGGGCTGCCGGGTAACCCGTCGGCGGCGCTGATCACGGCGCTGGTGGTGGTGCGACCTTTCCTGTTCCGCGCCCAGGGCATGGATCAGGTGCTGCCCGTTCCTTTGCACTTGCCGGCAGGTTTCGACTGGTTGCAGCGCAATCGTCGCCGCCAGTACCTGCGAGCCCGATTGGTGCCAGATGCCGAAGGTCATCTGTGTGTGGTACTGCATCCGCAGCAGAGCTCGGCCATGTTGACCGCCGCCTGCTGGGCCGATGGTTTGGCGGTGGTGGAGTGCGAGGCGCAGGTGCACAAGCACGACCGGGTGATGTACCTGCCGTTTGCCGAACTGATGCATTGACGGCAATTGACTGCCGTCAAGGTCGCCGGCTGACGACTGGCTAGACTGGCGGCGCCCCAGGTTTTCTCACGAGGATGCCCCATGCAACTGGTTTGCCCGGCAGGGAATCTGCCTGCCCTCAAAGCGGCGGTGCGCCAAGGCGCCGATGCCGTCTATGTCGGCTTTCGCGATGACACCAATGCCCGGCATTTCGCCGGGCTGAACATGGACGACAAACAGTTCGACGCGGCTGTCGCACACATCCGCCAGCATCAACGCAAACTCTACGTCGCCGTCAATACCTACCCGCAGCCCAAGGGTTGGGAGCGCTGGCAACGGGCGGTGGATCGTGCCGCCGATTTCGGTGTGGATGCCCTGATCGCCGCCGACCCCGGCGTGCTCGGCTACGCCAGCCAGCGGCATCCGGACCTGGCGCTGCACCTGTCCGTCCAAGGCTCGGCGACCCACGCCGCCGCGCTGGCGTTCTACGCCCAACGCTATGGCATCCGCCGTGCGGTGTTGCCTCGGGTGCTGTCCCTGGCCCAGGTCCGGCAGGTGGCGGCGGGCAGCCCGGTGCCCATCGAGGTCTTCGGCTTCGGCAGCCTGTGCATCATGGCCGAGGGGCGTTGCCACTTATCGTCTTACATCACCGGTGAATCACCGAACCTCTGTGGCGTCTGCTCGCCGGCGAAGGCCGTGCGCTGGAGCGAAGACGCCGAGGGGCTGAGTGCCCGCTTGAGCGAAGTGCTGATCGACCGCTACACCCCACAGGAATCAGCCGGTTACCCGACCTTGTGCAAAGGCCGTTTCCTGGTCGGCGGCAAGCGCTTCCATGCGCTGGAAGAGCCCACCAGCCTGGACACCCTGGACCTGTTGCCGGAGCTGACAGCCATCGGCGTCGAGGCGGTGAAAATCGAAGGCCGCCAGCGCAGCCCGGCCTATGTGGAACAAGTGACCCGGGTCTGGCGCGCCGCGCTGGATGCACACCGCGCCGCGCCGCAGCGTTTCCGTGTGCGCGAAGAATGGCGCCAGGTGCTGGCCGGCCTGTCGGAAGGCAGCCAGACCACCCTGGGCGCCTACCATCGATCATGGCAATGAGGGAGGCCAGATGAAACTCAGCCTGGGACCAGTCCTGTTCTATTGGGACAGAACACAATTGGGAAATTTCTACGCCGAGATGTCGGCATTGCCGCTGGATGTGATCTACCTGGGGGAAACGGTGTGTTCCAAACGCCGGGCATTCTCCCTGGATCAATGGCTGGGATTGGCGCGCGAACTACAGGCGTGCAGCCAGGCACAGATCGTGCTGTCGAGCCTGACGCTGATCGAGGCGGCCTCGGAGTTTTCCACGTTGCGTCGCCTGTGCGACAACGGCCAGTTGCTGGTGGAAGCCAACGACATGGGCGCCGTGCAATTGCTGGCCGAACGCAAACTGCCTTTTGTCGGTGGTCCGGCGCTGAATCTGTACAACGGTCATTCCCTGGCGCAGTTACTCGACAGCGGCATGATCCGCTGGGTGCCGCCGGTGGAGTGCTCGGCGGCTCTGATCAGCGATGTACTGGAACAAGTGCGGGAAATGGATCGCGAATTACCCGAGGTGGAAATCTTCGCTTATGGACATTTGCCCCTGGCTTACTCGGCGCGCTGCTTTACCGCCCGGGCAGAAAACCGGCCCAAGGACGACTGCCAGTTCTGTTGCATCAACTACCCCGACGGTCTGGCGCTGAGCAGTCAGGAAGGTCAGCAATTATTCACCCTCAATGGCATCCAGACGATGTCTGGCGAGGTAAGCAACCTGCTCGCCGATTACAGCGCCTTGCAGGCTTGCGGTGCCGACTTGCTGCGCCTGAGCCCGAGAGCCCAGGGCATGGCTGAAGTGGTCAGTGCCTTCGACCGGGTTCGCCAGGGCGAGGCGCCGCCGCTGTTTGTCGAAGGGTGTAACGGTTACTGGCACGGCCATGCCGGCATGCTGAAAGTAGAGGAGGCCGGGTTGTGTTGAGTCCGAAGAAATGGATGCTCAAAGGTGCCGACCGCGTGCTGCCGCTGCTCGGCAAGGTACCGTTCGTGGTGCAACGCCTGGCGTTGCAGCAGGCGCTCAATCGGTGCCTGGCCGAACCGTTGCGCGATGGCGGGTTCGATGTGTTGCGTGATCGCTGGCTGTGCCTGCGAGTGCCTGACCTGGGTTTGCGCTGGTACCTGACGCTGGGGCGCGGGGGGCTGCGCATTGCCGAGCGGGCCGAAGCCCAGGTCACCATCAGCGGCAACTGGCGTGAGTTCCTGTTGCTGGCCAGTCGTCAGGAGGACCCCGATACGTTGTTCTTCCGGCGACGGCTGGTCATCGAAGGCGATACCGAATTGGGTCTGGCGCTGAAGAACCTGATCGACAGCCTCGACCCTGATGTGTTGCCGCCATGGTTGTGGCGCAACCTGGAGCGGGCGGGGAAAGGCGTGGCGACGGTGGGATGAGATGAAGGCTCCTGATGATTTGCCTCTGGTGTACTCCTGCTCCGGTTGCTCCAACGTCGCGCAGTTGGCCAATACCGTCGCCCTGCGCCTGGACCGCGCAGGACTGGCCGAGATGTCCTGCATTGTCGGAGTGGGTGGGCATGTCGCGGCGCTGGTCAACAAGGCGCGCTCGGGGCGGCGGATCATTGCCTTGGATGGCTGTCCCTTGCAATGCGTGCAGGGCTGCTTGCAGCAGCACGCGTTGAATGCGGATGTGCATGTGATCCTGAGTCAGTTGGGTTTGCGCAAGCGGTATGGGGTTGATTGCACGGAAGATGAGGGGGATGTGTTGTTCGAGTACCTCGTACCGATTGTCGGGGTGTCGAGCGCAGATTAAAGGGGTCACTAACATCCTGTGGGGCCTGCGATCACCGCAGGCCTTGTGGTGAGGGGATAAATCCCCTTGCCACCGTGCCGCGCTATTGCTGGTAATCCACCAGCGCATCCTCGGCCAGGATACGAATGTTGCGCCGCTCCATGGCGATCAGGCCGCCGTCCACCAGACGATGGAGAATGCGCGAGAAGGTTTCCGGCTGGATTCCCAGTTTGGAGGCCACCAGGCGCTTGGACACTTGCAGCACAAGCTGGCCGTCGCGGGGATCGCGTTCCTGCAGCAGGAAATTGATGACACGCCGGCTGGCGCTGGCCAGGGTCAGGTTGTCGATGTCCTTGAGCCGCTGGTGCAAGTGCACGCTCATGCTCGCCAGAATCGCCAGGCAGACCTTGGGCTGATCTTCAAGTGCCTTGCGATAATGGGTGCCTTCGATACTCACCAACACACTGTCCTTGAGCGCTGCTGCGCTCACCGGATAGCAACGGGCCTGGCTGAACAGCAGCGCTTCGGCAAAAGTCTGGCCGGGCTGGATGATCTCCACCAGGTTTTCCTGGCCCTCGCCGGTGACCCGGAACAGCTTGACCTGGCCGCTGATCAGCAGGAAAAACCGCTTGGCCGGATCGCCCTGGTGCATGAGCGTACCGTTGCACTCCAGGCGCTTGAGCACGGCCAGGTTGCACACGTCTTCGAAGACGTGCTCCGGCAGGTGGCTGAACAAGTGGTGACGACGCAACATTAGAATGATGGAAGGGTGAGTCAGCATGGCGTACCTCCGCGTGCCGTCATGGTAGAACCCCGCGCGCCGCCGGCCTATGCCTCGGCAGGCCTACCTCTGAAGAGGGATGGCTCGTGCACTTGCTCCGAATCCCCACAATGTGATCAGTGCCAGACACAAAGCCAGCAGACACCAGGAACCAGGAACCACTGTGGGAGCGAGCCTGCTCGCGATGGCGGTGTGTCAGCTTGCTGTGATCTGGGATGTGCTGACGCCATCGCGGGCAAGCCCGGCTCCCACAGGGGATCTATGTCGGACGCAATGCCAACAGACACCAGACACTCCTGTGGGAGCGAGCCTGCTCGCGATAGCGGTGGGTCAGCTTGCTGTGATCTTGGATGTGCCGCCGCCATCGCGAGCAGGGCTCGCTCCCACAGGGGATCTGTGCCAGACGCAAAGTCGGCAGACACCCGTAACCACTGTGGGAGCGAGCCTGCTCGCGAAAGCGGTGTGTCAGCTTGCGGGGATGTTGGCTGTGCTGACGCCATCGCGAGCAGGGCTCGCTCACAGGGGATCTGTGTCAGACACACCTGCCTGCAAGCACTAGGTGGGGGAGCTGATTCAACCGGCTCCGCGCAGATGCTCCATCGCCCAGACCGCCGCCTCGACCCGCGAGCGCAAGCCGAGCTTGTGCAGCAGGTTCTTGACGTGGACCTTGACCGTGCCTTCGGTGATGCCCAGTTTGTGCCCGATGACTTTGTTGCTGTAGCCGCTGGCGATGGTCTTGAGTACCTGGCGTTCGCGTTCGGTCAGTTCCACTTCGGGTTGGCGCGGTGGGGAGCGCAGGGCCTGGGCCATGACGCGGGTCAGGCCGGGGCTGATCACCAGGGCCCCGCCCAGGGCGTCGCGGATGTACTGGATCAGCAATTCGGGTTCCATGTCCTTGAGCAGGTAGCCGTTGGCGTCCAGGCGCAGGGCGTCGCGGATGTCGTCCTCGGCGTCGGACACCGTGAACAGCAGCACCTTGCCGCTGTAGTGCATGGCCCGCAGCCGACGCAGGGTCTCGATGCCGTTCATCTGCGGCATGTTGTTGTCCAGCAGTACCAGATCGGGCTTGAGCGGCTCGATCAGCGCCAGGGCTTCCTCGCCATGGTTGGCTTCGCCGACAACCAGCAAGTCGTCTTCCAGTTCGAGTATCTGGCGGATCCCGTGACGCATCATCGGATGGTCGTCGACCAGCAGCAGGGTGTGGCGCAGAGGGGCGTTCATGGTGCGATGCCTTCGGAGTATTGGCCCAGGAATTCCGGTTGGAAACGCACCTGGATACGGGTGCCCTGGGGAGTTCTGGAGAGGATCTGCAGCTGCCCGCGCAGGCTGCGGGCCCGTTCGTTCATGATGTTCAGGCCATGGTGTTCGCGCTGGTCCACCTCACCGCTGAAACCACGGCCATCGTCATCGATCGACAGTTGCACCGTCTCGCCTTCCTGGCGCAACTGCAACCAGGCATTCTCGGCATGGGCATGGCGCAGGCAGTTGGACAAGGCTTCGCGGGTGATCTGCAGGATGTGGATCTGCTCGCTGGCCGACAGCTCGAAGGCCAGGGTGTCGATGAACAGGTGCACCTGGAAATCCCCGCGGGAGGAAAACTCTTCGGCGGTGTCCTTGAGCTCCTCCACCAGGCCATCGTCGTGGATCTGCAAGCGAAACGTGGTCAGCAACTCGCGTAACTGGCGGTAGGCGTTGTTGAGCCCTTCGCGCAGCTCGCCAGTGACGGTTTCCAGGGTCTGCACCGGTTCGCCGCGGCGCAACAGAGTCTGCATGCGGCTGACTTGCAGCTTCATGTAGGACAAGGCCTGGGCCAGTGAGTCATGCAACTCCCTGGCAATGATCGTGCGTTCGTCAAGCAGCAGCAGGCGATGGTCCTGCTCGCGTTGGCGCTTGAGGGACAGGGAGGTGCCGATGAGGTTGGCCAGGGCCTGGATCAGTGCGGTCTCCCAGGGTTGTGCCGCGTGGCCGTCGACAAAGTATGCCTTGAGTTCTCCCAGTTCATTGCCCTGGTTGCTGATGCTGAACGTCAGTGGTTGCGCAACCCCATGTTTCTGGCAAGTGGCGCAATCGCTGCTGGCGCAGACTTCGCGATTGTTGGCGCCATGAATGGCCAGCAGTTGCCGGGCGGGAGCCTGCAATTGTCCCTGCAGGCACAGCGACAGGCGCAGGCCTGGCAGCTTTTGCTGGAAGCGCTGGATCAACTCGTCCAGGCCTTGGGCATTGGCCTGGCGCGTGGCCAGGCTGCGGCTGCTCTGGTACAGCAATTCCAATGCGGCGTTGGCACGTTGCAGATTCAGGGTCTTGTGTCGAACCTGATCTTCCAGGGTGCGGTGGGACTGCTCGATGGTTTCGGCCATGGTATTGAAGCTGGTTGCCAATTGGCCCAGCTCATCTTCGGACTGATGATTGACCCGCACATCGAATTCACCACGGCGAAAGCGCTGGGTTGCGACCACCAGTTCCTGCAACGGTGTGACCACGCTGTATTGCAGTTCGTACAGGCCGATGAGCAGGATGATCATGGTGCTGAACAACGCCATGCCCTGGATCGTCTGTTGCCAGCCCTGCTTGTGTTCGCTCTGGCGTTGCAACAGGTTGACGAACTGGTCCAGTTGCGCGACGAAGGAATCCGCGTTGGCCTGGAAGACGGCCGAGTCGCCGCGCTCGACGGCAGGACGCAGTGTCTGGTTCCAGCGTTGCAGGAGATCGCGATAACTCTGGTGCAGGGCGGTTGTCGGGCCGTCCTCCAGCACGGCGCGAAGCGCAGGGCTATCGAGGCGTTGCTGCAGACTGTCGATGATCGTCGGGATGTCATCGGTGGCAGCGGCTGCCAGCTTCCAGCTCAGGTGGTAGGTCTCCATGCGCACCGAACCGGCCGTGTTGATCGCTGCCGCGTCGCCCTGGCTGAACCAGGCGATCAATCCAGCGCTCAGGGAACTGGCCAACGCCAGGATGGCGATCAGGATCACCGCCACTCCGGCTCGCGCGGGCAGGGAACTGCGCAGCCAGCCCATCATCTCGGCTGGTCCGGCAAAAATATCTGTAAAGCGAACATGGGACATCCCGGATCAAGGGGTGTTGCAGCCGATCCGGGCGCACTACCTCTAAAGAGTTGTTGGCCGTTCCGTTTCTGTAAAAGCTTTGGCCAATTCGTTCAAGACATTGATAAATAAAGGGTTGTATCAATATCAGGAACTACCTCCTTGGAGGTAGATGGGCCAAGCATAGGTCTATACGCGTTGATGGCTCTTTGACTCACGTCAAGTTTTTGCGGGATAGCCGTCACTAGTCTGCGCTCATCCAATTGATGGGAGCGTCGTGATGCGAGCGCAAGTGCAACAAGGGCTGGTACTGGGGATGAGTACCCTGGCCTTCACCGTCTGCTTCATGGTCTGGATGATGTTTGCCGTGCTGGGCGTTCCGATCAAGGAGATGCTGGCCCTCAACGAAACCCAGTTCGGCCTGCTGGCCGCCACCCCGGTACTGACCGGTTCGCTGGTGCGCCTGCCCCTGGGGATTCTGACCGATCGCTTTGGCGGACGGATCGTGTTCTTTCTGTTGATGCTGTCCTGCGTGTTGCCGCTGTACCTGATCACCCTGGCTTCCGAGTTCTGGCAATTCCTGGTGCTGGGCCTGTTCGTCGGCCTGGCCGGTGGTTCGTTTTCGGTCGGCGTTGCCTACGTCGCCAAATGGTTCGACAAACAGAACCAGGGCTTCGCCATGGGCGTGTTCGGTGCAGGCAACGCCGGTTCCGCGCTCACCAAGTTCCTGGCGCCGGCCCTGATCGCCCTGGGCACCTGGCACTTGGTGCCGAAAGTGTTCAGCGCCATTCTGTTCATTACCGCGTTGCTGTTCTGGTTCCTTACCAGTGAGAAGAAAGAGCACCGCAGCGTCAGTGGCACGGGCCTGCGCGAACAACTCAAGGCATTGAAAGAACCGGCCGTCTGGCGCTACTGCCAGTACTACTCGATCGTGTTTGGTGGCTACGTGGCCCTGGCCCTGTGGATGACCAAATACTACGTGCAGGAATACGGTTTCAGCCTGCAAAGCGCAGCGCTGCTGGCCGCGTGTTTTTCCCTGCCAGGTGGCGTACTGCGTGCCGTCGGTGGCTGGATGTCGGATCGCTGGGGCGCCCAGAGCGTGACCTGGTGGGTGTTGTGGGTGAGCTGGATCTGCCTGTTCCTGCTGTCCTACCCCCAGACCCAACTGCAAGTGCACACCGTCAACGGCCTCGTCGACTTTCACATCGGCCTCAATGCCACGCTGTTCACCGTGCTGCTGTTCGTGATGGGCATTGCCTTCGCGTTCGGCAAGGCCTCGGTCTTCAAATATATCGCCAACGACTACCCGAAAAACATGGGCGCGGTGTCCGGCATCGTCGGTCTGGCCGGCGGCCTGGGCGGCTTCGTTCTGCCGATCCTGTTCGGTGCCCTGGTGGACCTCACCGGCGTGCGCTCGTCCTGCTTCATGTTGCTGTACGGCGTGGTCTGGGTCTCCCTGATCTGGATGTACCTCAGCGAAATGCGCAAGCGCCCGCTGCTGGGTATGCAACCGCTAGCCAGCCAACCCCCGTTTTCCAGCATTGCCCAAGGAGAAGAACATGTCCGTTCTGCAAACGCCTGACAAAGGCCCGGTCATTCATGACTGGCGCCCGGAAGACCCGGCCTTCTGGGGCCGCAGTGGCAAACAGACCGCACGCCGCAACCTGTGGATCTCGATCCCGGCGCTGCTGCTGGCCTTCGCGGTGTGGATGGTCTGGAGCACGGTGATCGTGCGCCTGAATGCCATCGGTTTCAGCTTCAGTATCGACCAGTTGTTCTGGCTGGCGGCACTGCCGGGTCTGTCCGGCGCGACCTTGCGGGTGTTTTACTCGTTCATGGTGCCGATCTTCGGCGGACGGCGCTGGACCGCCCTGAGCACCGCGTCGCTGCTGATACCTGCGCTGTGGATGGGCTTCGCCGTACAGAATCCGACCACGCCCTACAGCGTGTTCGTGCTGATCGCGCTGCTCTGCGGTTTTGGTGGTGGCAACTTCGCCTCGAGCATGTCCAACATCAGCTTCTTCTATCCCAAGTCCCAGCAGGGCACCGCCCTGGGGTTGAACGCCGGCCTGGGCAACCTGGGCGTGTCGGTGATGCAGTTCAGCGTGCCGCTGGTGATTTCCTTCGGGGTGTTCGGCTTCATGGGCGGTCAACCCCAGGTGCTGGCCGACGGCAGTTCGTTGTGGCTGCAGAACGCCGGCTTCATCTGGGTGCCGTTCATCCTCGCTGTGACGCTGATTGCCTGGTTCGGCATGAACGACCTATCCAGTGCCCGTGCTTCGTTCAGCGAGCAGGCGGTGATTTTCAAGCGCAAGCACAACTGGCTGATGTGCTGGCTGTACCTGGCCACGTTCGGCTCGTTCATCGGTTTCTCTGCCGCGTTTCCACTGCTGATCAAGACCTCGTTCCCCGACGTCATTGCGCTCAAGTTTGCCTTCCTCGGCCCCCTGGTGGGGGCGCTGGTACGGCCGTTGGGTGGCTGGCTGGCGGACAAGCTCGGTGGCGCGAAAGTCACCTTGTGGAACTTCGTGCTGATGATCGCGATGGTGTTCGGCGTCCTGCACTTCCTGCCGCAAGGTGGCCAGGGTGGCAGCTTCTACGGCTTCCTGGGCATGTTCATGTTGCTGTTCATCACCACCGGCGTGGGCAACGGTTCCACCTTCCGCATGATCCCGGTGATCTTCCGCACCCTTCACGAGAAAGCCGCCCTGGGCAAGAAGCCCGAGCTGCGTGAGCAAGCACTCAAGAACGCCGGCAAGGAATCGGCCGCGGTGTTGGGTTTCAGCTCGGCCATGGGTGCCTTCGGTGCGTTCTTCATTCCCAAGTCCTTCGGCACTTCGATGGCCCTGACCGGCGGCCCGGAGATGGCCTTCTACATGTTCGTCGGCTTCTACCTGAGCTGCATCGTGGTGACCTGGTGGTGGTACGCGCGCAAGGGCGCCGCGACTCCCTGCTAAGACGAATTCAACTGTTGCGTGGGCGGGGCGCAGACCCCGCGGAGCAAGCCTGAGAGGAAAGACATTGTGAGTCATTTACTGGATCAACTGCGGTTCTTCAACCGCAAGCAAGGCGAGTTTTCCGAGGGGCATGGCGAGACCCGCAAGGAGTCCCGGGACTGGGAGAACGTCTATCGTTCCCGCTGGCAGTACGACAAAATCGTGCGCTCCACCCATGGGGTGAACTGCACCGGCTCGTGTTCGTGGAAAATCTACGTCAAGAACGGCCTGATCACCTGGGAAACCCAGCAGACCGACTACCCGCGCACCCGCAACGACCTGCCCAACCACGAGCCACGCGGCTGCCCTCGCGGCGCGAGCTACAGCTGGTACATCTACAGCGCCAACCGGCTCAAATACCCGAAGGTACGCAAGCCATTGCTCAAGCTGTGGCGTGACGCCCGTCAGACCCTGCCGCCGGTGGAGGCCTGGGCCAGTATCGTCGAAAACAAGGCCAAGGCCGACTCGTATAAAAGCAAGCGCGGCATGGGTGGCTTCATCCGCTCCAACTGGGAAGAAGTCAACGAAATCATCGCCGCGGCCAACGTCTATACCGTCAAGCAACACGGCCCTGACCGGGTGGTGGGCTTCTCGCCGATCCCGGCCATGTCGATGGTCAGCTACGCTGCCGGTGCGCGCTACCTGTCGCTGATCGGTGGCGTTTGCCTGAGCTTCTATGACTGGTACTGCGACTTGCCACCGGCCTCGCCGATGGTCTGGGGCGAGCAGACCGACGTGCCTGAATCGGCCGACTGGTACAACTCCAACTACATTATTGCCTGGGGCTCCAACGTCCCGCAGACCCGTACTCCCGACGCGCACTTCTTTACCGAGGTACGTTACAAGGGCACCAAGACCGTGGCGATCACTCCGGACTATTCGGAAGTCGCCAAGCTCACCGACCTGTGGCTCAACCCCAAGCAGGGCACCGACGCTGCGCTGGCCCAGGCGTTCAACCATGTGATCTTCAAGGAATTTCACCTGGACAAGCCCAGCGCCTATTTCACCGACTACGCCAAGCGCTACACCGACTTGCCGGTGCTGGTGATGCTCAAGCCGATGCTCGGTGCTGCGCCGGGTTCGGGTTACCAGCCGGATCGCTTCCTGCGGGCCAGCGATCTGACCGATAACCTTGGCCAGGACAACAACCCCGAGTGGAAAACCATCGCCCTCGATGCGGCCGGCGAGCTGGTGTCGCCTCAAGGCTCCATCGGCTATCGCTGGGGTGAGAAAGGCAAGTGGAACATCCTGCCCCGTGAAGGCGGCGAGGGGCGTGAGATCGACCTGAAGCTGAGCCTGATCGGCGGCGATGTGGCCGAAGTGGCCTTTCCGTACTTCGCCGGTGAAACCCAGGAATACTTCCAGCACGTGGCCGGTGACGCGGTGCAGTTCCGCCGGGTGCCGGTGCACAGCGTGGTGCTGGCCGACGGCAGCGTGGCCAAAGTCGCCACTGTATTCGACCTGTCGGCGGCCAACCTGGCGATCGACCGTGGCCTGGGCGGCGCCAACGTAGCCAAGGACTACAACGACGCCTCGGTGCCTGGTACCCCGGCCTGGCAGGAGCAGATCACCGGTGTCAGCCGCGAGAAGGCGATCCAGATCGCCCGTGAATTCGCCGACAACGCCGACAAGACCCGCGGGCGTTCGATGATCATCGTCGGTGCGGCGATGAACCACTGGTACCACATGGACATGAACTACCGCGGGCTGATCAACATGCTCATGCTCTGCGGTTGCATCGGTCAGACCGGCGGCGGCTGGGCTCACTATGTAGGCCAGGAAAAACTCCGTCCGCAGTGCGGCTGGCTGCCCCTGGCTTTCGGCCTGGACTGGAACCGACCTTCGCGGCAGATGAACGGCACCAGTTTCTTCTACGGCCACAGCTCCCAATGGCGCCACGAGAAGATGAGCATGCACGATGTGCTCTCGCCCCTGGCGGACAAATCGCAGTTCCCCGAGCATGCCCTGGACTACAACATCCGCGCCGAACGCGCCGGTTGGTTGCCCAGTGCGCCGCAGCTCAACACCAACCCGCTGCACATCTGCCGCGATGCCGCTGCCGCGGGCATGGAACCCAAGGACTACGTGGTCAAGTCCTGGCAGGACGGCTCGCTGCGCTTCGCCTGCGAGCAGCCCGACAACCCGGTGAACTTCCCGCGCAACATGTTCATCTGGCGCTCCAACCTGTTGGGTTCTTCGGGCAAGGGCCACGAGTACATGCTCAAGTACCTGCTCGGTACCAGGAACGGCGTGATGAACGAAGACATCGGCCAGGTCGGTGACTGCAAGCCGACCGAGGCCGAATGGGTCGACGAAGGCGCCATCGGCAAACTCGATCTGGTGACCACCCTGGACTTCCGCATGTCCTCGACCTGCGTGTACTCCGACATCGTCTTGCCGACCGCTACCTGGTACGAAAAAGACGACATGAATACCTCGGACATGCACCCGTTCATCCACCCGTTGTCGGCGGCCATCGATCCGGCCTGGGAGTCGCGTTCGGACTGGGAAATCTACAAGGGCATCGCCAAGGCGTTCTCGGCCATGTCGGTCGGACACCTGGGTGTCGAGAAGGACCTGGTCACCGTCCCGTTGATGCACGACAGCGTCGGTGAGTTGGCCCAGCCGTTTGGCGGCACCGACTGGAAAACTGCCGGGGTGGCCCCGCAACCGGGCAAGAACGCCCCGAACCTGCAAGTGGTGGAACGCGACTACCCGAACATCTACAAGCAATTCACCTCCCTGGGTCCGATGCTCGAGAAGCTCGGTAATGGCGGCAAGGGCATCAACTGGAACACCGACACCGAGGTGAAATTCCTCGGCGAGCTGAACCACCACGAAGTGGACGCCGGTATCAGCCAGGGCCGGCCAAAAATCGACAGCGCCATCGACGCCGCCGAAGTGATCCTGTCCCTGGCCCCGGAAACCAATGGCCACGTAGCGGTCAAGGCCTGGGCGGCGCTGTCGGAGTTCACCGGCATCGACCACAGCCACCTGGCGGTGTCCAAGGAGCACGAGGCAATCCGCTTCCGCGACATCCAGGCCCAGCCGCGCAAGATCATTTCCAGCCCGACCTGGTCTGGCCTGGAAGACGATCACGTGAGCTACAACGCCGGCTACACCAACGTTCACGAGTCGATCCCATGGCGCACCATCACTGGCCGCCAGCAGTTCTACCAGGATCACCCATGGATGCAGGCGTTCGGCGAACAGCTGATGAGCTACCGGCCACCGGTCAACACCCGGACTATCGAAGGGGTGAAGGGCAAGCGCAGCAACGGCGAGACCGAGATTGTCCTCAACTGGATCACGCCGCACCAGAAGTGGGGCATCCACAGCACCTATACCGACAACTTGCTGATGCTCACCTTGAGCCGAGGCGGGCCGATCATCTGGCTCTCGGAGATCGACGCCGGGCGCGCCGGCATCGAGGACAACGATTGGGTCGAGTGCTTCAACGCCAACGGTGCGCTGACCGCCCGGGCGGTGGTCAGCCAGCGGGTCAAGGAGGGCATGGTGATGATGTACCACGCCCAGGAACGGATCGTGAACGTGCCCGGTTCGGAAACCACCAAAACCCGTGGCGGCCACCACAACTCGGTGACCCGCGTGGTGCTCAAGCCCACCCACATGATCGGTGGCTACGCCCAGCAGGCCTACGGCTTCAACTATTACGGCACGGTCGGTTGCAACCGCGACGAATTCGTCGTGGTGCGCAAGATGGCCAAGGTCGACTGGCTCGACGGTTCCAGCGGCGATGACCTGCCGCGTCCCCTGCCGACTGAGCTGGATTGAGGAGATTGAAATGAAGATTCGTTCACAGATCGGCATGGTCCTGAACCTGGACAAATGCATCGGTTGCCACACCTGTTCGATCACCTGCAAGAACGTCTGGACCAGCCGTGAAGGCATGGAATACGCCTGGTTCAACAACGTCGAGACCAAGCCCGGCATCGGCTACCCCAAGGAATGGGAAAACCAGGACAAATGGAAGGGTGGCTGGGTCCGCAATGCCGACGGCTCGATCAACCCACGCATCGGCGGCAAATTCCGCGTGTTGGCGAATATCTTCGCCAACCCGGACCTGCCGGGCCTGGACGACTATTACGAGCCGTTCGACTTCGATTACCAGCATCTGCACACCGCGCCCCTGGGCGAGCACCAGCCAACCGCGCGGCCGCGTTCAGTGGTTTCCGGCAAGCGCATGGAGAAGATCGAGTGGGGCCCGAACTGGGAGGAAATCCTCGGCACCGAATTCGCCAAGCGGCGCAAGGACAAGAACTTCGACAAGATCCAGGCGGACATCTACGGCGAGTACGAAAACACCTTCATGATGTACCTGCCGCGCCTGTGCGAGCACTGCCTGAACCCGGCATGCGCGGCGTCCTGCCCGAGCGGTGCGATCTACAAGCGCGAAGAGGACGGCATCGTCCTGATCGACCAGGAAAAATGCCGCGGCTGGCGCATGTGCATCAGCGGCTGCCCGTACAAGAAGATCTATTTCAACTGGAAGAGCGGCAAGTCGGAAAAATGCATCTTCTGCTACCCGCGCATCGAAGCCGGGATGCCAACGGTCTGTGCGGAGACCTGCGTCGGCCGGATTCGCTACCTCGGCGTATTGCTGTATGACGCCGACCGCATCAGCGAAGTGGCGAGCACCGCCAACGAACAGGACCTGTACGAGAAGCAACTGGAGATCTTCCTCGACCCGAACGACCCGGCGGTGATTCGCCAGGCCCTGGCCGATGGCGTGCCACAGTCGGTGATCGATTCGGCGCAACGCTCGCCGGTCTACAAGATGGCCGTGGATTGGAAGCTTGCGCTGCCTCTGCACCCGGAATACCGCACCTTGCCGATGGTCTGGTACGTACCGCCACTGTCGCCGATCCAGAACGCTGCCGCCGCCGGCACCGTGGGCATGAACGGGGTGATCCCGGACGTCGACAGCCTGCGGATCCCGCTGCGCTACCTGGCCAACCTGCTGACCGCCGGCGATGAAAAGCCGGTCAAGCTGGCCCTCAAGCGTCTGCTGGCGATGCGTGCCTACAAGCGCTCCGAACAGGTGGACGGCGTGAAGGACCTGCAAGTGCTGGCCGATGTCGGCTTGAGCGTGAACCAGGTCGAGGAGATGTACCGCTACCTGGCCATCGCCAACTACGAAGACCGCTTCGTCGTGCCGAGTGCCCACCGCGAAGACGCCATGAGCGATGCGTTCGCCGAGCGTTCCGGGTGCGGCTTCAGTTTCGGCAGCGGTTGCAGCGGCAGCTCCGACACCAACATGTTTGGCGGCAAGAAGGCCAACCGTCGTGACGTGATCAAGACCGTGCAGTTGTGGGAGGAATGAGCATGCGCATTCTCAAGGTGATTTCGTTGCTGCTCGACTACCCGACCGAAACCCTGGTAGCCGGTCGTGACGAGTTGGAACAAGCGATTCTTCAGGCCCGGGAAATCAGCCCAAACCAGCGTGCCGGATTGTTCGAATTGTTGGAGGTGATCTGCGGCAAAGACCTGATGGACGGCCAGGAACACTACGGCGCGTTGTTCGGCCGTGGACGTTCGCTGTCGCTGTTGCTGTTCGAACATGTCCACGGCGAGTCCCGCGACCGGGGCCAGGCCATGGTGGACATGATGGCCCAGTACGAAGCGGCCGGTTTCGCCATCGGCGTGAAGGAGCTTCCCGACTACATCCCGTTGTACCTGGAATATCTCTCCACCCGTGAGGACCTCGAGGCCCGCGAGGGTCTGGCGGATGTCGCACACCTGCTGGCCTTGCTCGCCGCGCGCCTGGATGAGCGTGAAAGCGCCTACGCCAGTTGCTTCCGGGCCTTGCTGCAGATCGCCGGGGCCGAACCCCAGGGCGCGGTCGCCGAGTTGCGTGAGCAAGTGAAGGCCGAGCCACGGGATGACTCCCTCGAAGCACTGGACCGGGTCTGGGAGGAAGAGGCGGTGGATTTCATGAAGGCCGAACAGCAGGACCGTTGCAGTTCGCTGCCGAGCGCGCCGGGCAGGTCCCGGGAAGAAAGTGCGGTGCCGTTGCATTGGGTGGATTTTCAGCATGAAGGGCGGGCCGCTGCGCCGGCCGGGGAGGTGGGCAATGTCTAAGTGGGATCTGTTGTTGTTCGGGGTGTACCCCTATGTCGCCCTGGCGATCTGCCTGATCGGTAGCTGGGCGCGGTTCGACCTGGCCCAATACACCTGGAAAGCCGGCTCCAGCCAGATGCTGAGCAACCGCGGCATGCGGGTGGCGAGCAACCTGTTCCACGTCGGCGTGCTGTTCGTGCTGGCCGGCCACTTCGTGGGCCTGCTGACGCCGTCGGCGGTCTACCACCATGTCCTGAGCACCGAGAACAAGCAGTTGTTGGCGATGGTGTCCGGTGGCTTCTTCGGCGCACTGGGCCTGATCGGTTTGCTGATGCTGCTCAACCGGCGCTTGAGCGACCCGCGGGTTCGCGCTACGTCCAATACCTCGGACATCCTGGTGTTGGTGGTATTGCTGGTGCAGTTGGTACTGGGGCTGATGACCATCGTTGCCTCCACTGCCCACATGGACGGTTCGGTGATGGTGATGCTGGCCGACTGGGCGCAGAACACTGTGTTGTTGCGTCCGGTTGACGCTGCCACGTCGATTGCGCCGGTGGGCCTGGTCTACAAGCTCCATGTGCTGCTGGGCCTGACCCTGTTCGTGCTGTTTCCGTTCACCCGCCTGGTGCACATCGTCAGTGCGCCGGTCTGGTACCTGGGACGGCGTTATCAAATCGTTCGGCAGAAATTCTGAGGAGGCGATCATGGCCAGTGGATGCGGATGTGGTGGTGGTAACGGCGGCAGCGGCGGCTGTGGTTCTTCGGCAAAAGCGGCGCCCGTGGCGGACGTCGCGCCCCTGGGGGCGGTGCAGTTCGAGCCGGTGGCGGTTGAGCAAGCGCCGCCGCAGTTGATCGCCAGCAGTGAGCAGGAGTGGCCGATCATCAGCGTCAACGGGGTCTCGATCACCCCGCAGGCGATGGCCCAGGAGCTGCAGTATCACCCGGCGCGAAGCCGTGAGGATGCGGTCTATCAGGCGGCGCGGGCTCTGGTGATTCGGGAGTTGCTCCAGCAACGCATTACCGAGCTGGGCTTGTCCCTGCAGGTCGGTGCCGGTGAAAACGAGGAGGCGGCGACGCGGCTGCTGCTCGAGCGCGAAGTGCAGGTGCCGCAATGCGACGAGGCGACCTGCTTGCGCTACTACGAAAGCAACCGGGCGCGCTTTCACAGCGCACCGCTGCTGGCAGTGCGGCATATCCTGCTCGAATGCGCGCCGGACGACGCCGAGGGTCGCAGCCTCGCGCATGTCCAGGCCGAGCTGCTGCTGGAAAGACTGGACCAGGCCCCGGGCAGCTTCGCCGATCTGGCCCGGATGCATTCGGCTTGTCCGTCCAAGGAGCAGGGCGGGTCGCTGGGGCAGATCAGCAAGGGGCAGACCGTGCCCGAGCTGGAGCGCCAGTTGTTTGCCCTGCCGGCGGGATTGTGCGGAAAACCGCTGGAGAGTCGCTATGGCTGGCACGTGATCAGCATCGACCAGCGTATCGACGGCCAGCCCTTGCCTTACGAGGCGGTGGCGACGGCGATCCGCACTCAGTTGCAGCAGGGCGTCTGGCAGAAAGCCCTGGTGCAGTACCTGCAAACCCTGATCGGTGCGGCGGACATCCGTGGCATTCATCTTCAGGGCGCCGACTCGCCGTTGGTGCAGTGAGCATCGCTTCGAACAGGGGGCATTCATGAACGCTGTGCTGCAGGATGGATTTGGGCGCCAGATCGATTATTTGCGGATGTCGGTGACCGATCGTTGTGATTTTCGTTGTGTGTATTGCATGGCGAAGAACATGACCTTCCTGCCGCGCCAGCAGGTATTGACCCTGGAAGAGCTCCAGCGGTTGGCGCGGCTGTTCGTCGGCCTGGGGGTGAAGAAGATCCGCCTGACCGGCGGCGAGCCGTTGATTCGCCCGGGCATCGTCGGGTTGTGCCGCGACATCGCGGCATTGCCCGGCCTGCGGGAGCTGGTGATGACCAGCAACGGCTCGCAGCTGGGGCGGTTGGCCCGGCCGCTGGTCGACGCTGGTGTCAAGCGCATGAACATCAGCCTCGACAGCCTGGACGGGGAACGCTTTCGGGCCATCACCCGTAACGGCAACCTCGACCAGGTGCTGGCGGGCATTGAAGCGGCGAAGACGGCCGGGTTCGAGCGGGTCAAGCTCAACTGCGTGGTGATGAAAGGGCGCAATTTCGATGAGGTGCCGGCGTTGGTGCAATACGCCATCGAGCAGCGCATTGATATCAGCTTCATCGAGGAAATGCCGTTGGGAGAAGTAGGGCGTTCCCGGGGTGAGTCGTTCTGTTCCAGTGACGAGGTGCGGGCCGTGATCGCCCGTCATCACCGATTGCTCGACAGTGCCGAGAACAGCGGCGGGCCGGCGCGCTATGTACGCCTGGAGCAGCATTGTGCAACCCGGATCGGCTTCATTTCGCCGAACACCCACAACTTCTGCGCCAGTTGCAACCGGGTACGCATGACCGTTGAAGGGCGCTTGCTGCTGTGCCTTGGGCAAGAGAACTCCCTCGACCTGCGTGGCCTGTTGCGGCGCTATCCGCTGGATGATCAGCCGGTGATCCAGGCGGTGCAACACGCCTTGCGCGGCAAGCCCCTGCGCCACGACTTCAACCCGGATGGGGAGGTGCAGATCGTGCGGTTCATGAACATGAGTGGGGGGTGAGGAGCATCGTTGCCTGTGCTGGCGCTATCGCGAGCAGGCTCGCTCCCACATTGGGTTTGGGTTGATTGCGAGATCTGTGTTCACCCAAGTCCCCTGTGGGAGCGAGCCTGCTCGCGATGACGGCAGCCCAGTCACATCCCTATCAATTGACTCCCCCGATTCTTGACATCAGTCAATTGCAAACCAGCCTTCAACCCGTACTCTCCACTGCATATTGTGTTTTATGAACTTAAATAGTCTATATGTAGTGTCTGGAGCCCAAATGCAAAGCACGTTGATCTCAGTAGGGTGCAACCGCCTGCACAAGCGCGACGGCAGTGTGGTCGCCTTTGATGCGGACAAGATTCGTCAGGCGCTGATCGCTGCCGGCAAGGCCACCAGCGAGTATGCCGAGGCCGAAGCCGAAGAGCTGCTCAAAGCCGTGCTTGCCCGGTTGGAAGGGCAGTCGCGATTGAACGTCGAGCAGATCCAGGACCGGGTCGAGCGGGTGCTGATGGATGCCGGTTTCTTCCTCGCCATGCGTGCCTACATCGTTTATCGCGAGCAACACGGACGCCTGCGCCGGGATCGTCGCACCCTGGTGGAAGTCGCGACCTCGATGAACGAATACCTCGACCGTGAAGACTGGCGTGTGCAGGCCAACGCCAACCAGGGTTATTCCCTCGGCGGGTTGATCCTCAACGTGTCCGGCAAGGTCACCGCCAACTATTGGCTCGACGAAGTCTACAGCCAGGCCATCGGCGAGGCGCACCGCGAGGCCGACCTGCACATCCATGACTTGGACATGCTCGCGGGCTACTGTGCCGGCTGGTCCTTGCGCACGCTGTTGCACGAAGGCCTCAATGGCGTGCCGGGGCGGGTCGAGGCCGGGCCGCCCAAGCATTTGAGCAGCGCCCTGGGGCAGATGGTGAATTTTCTTGGCACCCTGCAGAACGAATGGGCCGGGGCCCAGGCCTTCAGCTCATTCGATACCTATTTGGCGCCCTACGTGCGCAAGGACCGGCTCAACTACGACGAGGTCCGCCAGTCGTTGCAGGAGTTCATCTACAACCTCAACGTCCCATCGCGCTGGGGCACGCAAACGCCGTTTACCAACCTGACGTTCGATTGGGTCTGCCCGCAGGATCTGCGTGAGCAGATTCCGATCATCGGCGGCGAAGAGATGCCGTTCGCCTATGGCGACCTGCAAGCGGAAATGGAGCTGATCAATCGTGCCTACATTGAGGTGATGCAGGCCGGCGATGCGAAAGGGCGGGTGTTCACCTTCCCGATCCCGACCTACAACATCACCCACGATTTTCCATGGGACAGTGAAAACGCCGACCGCCTGTTCGAAATGACCGCCCGCTACGGCTTGCCGTACTTCCAGAATTTCCTCAACTCGGACATGCAACCCAACCAGGTGCGGTCAATGTGCTGCCGTCTGCAACTGGACGTGCGCGAGCTGCTCAAGCGCGGTGGCGGCTTGTTCGGTTCGGCGGAGCAGACCGGCTCCCTGGGAGTGGTGACGATCAACTGCGCACGGCTGGGCTATCTGTACAAGGGCAACACCAGTGCGCTGTTGCAACGTCTCGATACCCTGATGGAACTGGCGAAGGAAAGCCTGGAGGTCAAGCGCAAGGTGATCCAGCACCACATGGATGCCGGCCTGTATCCCTACACCAAGCGTTACCTGGGTACCTTGCGCAATCACTTTTCCACCATCGGCGTGAACGGCCTGCACGAAATGCTGCGCAACTTCACCGACGACCAACAAGGGCTGCACACCGAGCAGGGGCGCGAGTTCGCATTGCGGTTGCTGGATCACGTGCGGGCGACGCTGCTGCGTTTCCAGGAGGAAACCGGCCACCTCTATAACCTGGAAGCCACGCCGGCCGAAGGCACCACCTATCGTTTCGCCAAGGAAGACCTCAAGCGCTACCCCGATATCCTGCAGGCCGGCAGCCCGGTTGCGCCGTACTACACCAACTCTTCGCAACTGCCGGTGGGGTTTACCGACGATCCGTTCGAGGCCCTGGAGCTGCAAGACCAACTGCAATGCAAGTACACCGGTGGCACCGTGTTGCACCTGTACATGGCCGAACAGATTTCTTCCACCCAGGCCTGCAAGCAATTGGTGCGCAAGGCCCTGGGGCGCTTCCGGCTGCCGTACCTGACGGTCACGCCGACGTTTTCCATCTGCCCGGTGCACGGCTACCTGGCCGGTGAACACGAGTTCTGTCCCAAATGTGACGAGGCGTTGTTGCTGCAACAGCAGCAGGCACGCAGCGTTCACTGATCCGATCATCCACCGCAAGGAGTTTCACCATGAATGAATCGAGCAATCGTCCACTGGCCCAGCGCCAACGTTGTGAAGTCTGGACTCGGGTGATGGGGTATCACCGCCCGGTGGCAGCGTTCAATCCTGGCAAGCAATCCGAGCACCGCGAGCGGGTGCATTTCACTGAACGCGCGGCCGGGCGTCCATGAGTCGAGTGCTGCGGGTCGGGGGCATGGTGCCCCTGACCACCCTCGATTATCCGGGCCAACTGGCCTGCGTACTGTTTTGCCAGGGCTGCGCCTGGCGTTGTCGTTATTGCCATAACCCGCAACTGATCCCGCCACGTGGCAACGAGGAAGTGGATTGGTGTCGGGTGCTGGCGTTTCTGCAGCGCCGCCAGGATCTGCTCGACGCCGTGGTGTTCAGCGGCGGTGAGCCGACCTTGCAGGACGGCCTGCCCTCGGCCATGGAGGAGGTGCGGCAGTTGGGTTTTCGCATCGGCCTGCACAGCGCCGGTATCAAGCCGACGGCGTTCGCCAAGGTGATCAGGCAAGCCGACTGGGTGGGCTTCGACGTCAAGGCGCTGCCCGGAGATGCCCTGGACGTGACCCGGGTCGAGGGCAGTGGCACGGCCAACTGGCGCAGCCTCGACCATCTGCTGGACAGCGGCGTGGATTACGAGTGTCGCACCACGGTGCATTGGCATCTGTTCGACCCCGAACGGCTGTTGACCCTGGCCCGACGCCTGAGCGAACGGGGTGTCACCCGGTTCGCCGTGCAACTGGTGCGCACCGCCCGGATGCTCGACCCGCACCTCTCCAGCGTTTCGGCACACGCCTTGCGGCCCGAACTGTGGGCCGCCCTGCGCGAATTGTTCCCGTCATTCGTTTTGCGCAGCTAAACCGCTGTCGGGACGCACGACACCGCGGCCCGGGATGACCGGGCCACTCTTTTTTCCAAGGTTTTCAAATGCGCTGCCGGATCGGCAGGTAGTTGAACAGGGAGCATTTGATATGACCAGACTCACCACCGCCCAGCGTATCGTGATCGGCTTTGCCATCGCGCCACTGGCCTTGATCGCCCTGGCGTTGTACGCCTTGCACGACCTGGCTGTGTTGCGCGACCAGGCCGAGCAGATCGTCAGGCAGGATTGGCCGAAGATCGACCCGATCATGGTGATCGCCACAGGTGTGCGCGATAACGCCAGGAATACCCGGGACTTGCTGATCGACAAGAACAACACCCAGGTGCAGCAATCCATCGATGCCACGCGGCAACGCATCACCGAGGCCTTCGCGACGCTGGAGCCGCTGTTGTTTCAACCCGAAGGCAAGGCAGCTTTTGCCGAACTGAAGAAGCATCGAGAGGCTTACGTGGCCGCGTTCGTCCAGGTGCAGGCATTGATCCGCCAGGGCGCGACGGATGATGCGCTGACGCAACTCAGGCAGGGTGTGATCCCGGCCGAGCTTGAGGTGTACAAAAGCCTGGAAGGGCTGATGGCGATGCAGGGAAAGCTCTTTGTCGAGCGTGAGCGCCTGGCCCAGGCGCGCTACAGCGACGCGCGGCGCAACATGTTGACACTGGTCCTGGCTTGCCTGGCCCTGGTGAGTACCGTGGCGATACTGGTAACCCGCAGCGTGACCCGTCCGTTGGGCGGTGAACCCGATGATGCCGCACGGGTGCTGAGCCACATCGCCCAGGGTGACCTCACGATTCGGGTACCGGTGGGCGTCGGCGCCAACGACAGTGTGATGAGCAACATGCACGACATGCAGCAGAGCCTCAACACCATGGTCCGTCACATTGCGGCCTCGGTAGACCGGGTGGCCAGTTCATCCGAAGAGCTGAGTGCGGTGAGCAGCCAGACCAATAGCACGCTGCAGTTGCAGGGCATGGAGATCGAGCAGGCTGCGGCGGCGGTGAACCAGATGACGGCGGCGGTGGACGAGGTGGCGCGCAACGCCGTGAGCACCAGCGAAGCCTCGCGGGTCTCCGAGCAGACCGCCCAGCGTGGCCGTGAACAGGTTCAGCAAACGGTCGCTTCCATTTCGGCGTTGGCGGACGGTGTGACGGACACTTCGGCGCGCATCCAGCAGTTGGCAGGGCGGGTCGAGGACATCAGTTCGGTGCTGGACGTGATCCGCGGCATCGCCGAGCAGACCAATCTCCTGGCCCTGAACGCCGCCATCGAAGCCGCCCGGGCCGGTGATGCCGGGCGTGGCTTTGCGGTGGTGGCCGACGAAGTCCGCGCACTGGCCCATCGTACTCAGGACTCGACCCGTGAAATCGAGGACATGATCGGCAACATCCGCCAGGACAGCGGGCACGCCGTGACGGCCATGCAAAGCAGCAGCGAGCGGGTACAGGCCACCTTGCAGGTCGCCCAGCGCTCCGGTGACGCCCTGGATGAAATCGCCCGCTCCATTTCGCAAATCAACGAGCGCAACTTGATGATCGCCAGTGCCACGGAACAACAAGCCCTGGTAGCCCGGGAGGTGGATCGCAACCTGGTGGGCATTCGCAACCTGTCGGAGCAGGTGCTGCTGGGGGCACGGCATACCGACACGGCCGGCCAGGACCTGGCGCAGATGGCCGGCTCACTGCATGAGACGGTGGCGCGGTTCAAGGTGTAGTCGAGTCGGGGTGAAAGGTATGTGGGAGCGAGCCTGCTCGCCATAGCGGTGGGTCAGTCCAGGAAGATGTTGGATGTGCCGGCGTCATCGCGAGCAGGCTCGCTCCTACAGGTTTTGCGTTGTACGGGATGCTGTGTACGCCGCAAACCCCATGTGGGAGCGAGCCTGCTCGCGATAGCGGTGGGTCAGTCCAGGATGATGTTGGATGTGCCGGCGTCATCGCGAGCAGGCTCGCTCCCACGGGTTTGGCGGCGTATACACAGTCTTGCGGGATCACCACCCCCAGAACTGCAACCACCACCCATACCCCACCAAACCGCAGGCCGATGCCAGGCATGGCATGGCGGGCAATCGTCGAACCGGGGGCATCTGTTCCAAGCGTTTCCAACCCAGCCACAGACTCCAGGCCATCGCCGCCAGCAAAATCGCGGCCCGGGCTGGCTGCACCCATTCGAGTAAGAACCCTTCATAGCGCAACAGCTTCACCGTAGTGGCCGACAAGCCGAGAAAAAGTCCTGCACCACCAAGAGGCGCCAAGGTGATGGCCAAGGGCCAATAGTGTGCAGTATCCCCCGATATTTTCGCCGCCAGACGTATCAGCAGCGTCAACGAGCCACCCAGCAGCAAGGCACTCATGCCCAGGTAGGCGAGGATGCAAAACCCATCGAGCCAGCTGAAACTGTCATTGAGTTGCGGATAGTGCGTCAGCAGCCACCAGGGCGCGTTGTCCTGAAGGGGCCAGAGCACGTCATGGGTCACCAGCCACTGGGCCAGGTTCTGTTTCAAGGCGATGAACCACGGACTGACGGTCCACTGAAAAGCCCCCATGGCCAGGCCTATGACGCCGAACAACAGCAAGCGCACATCCCACGGCGAGACGCTGTTCGGTGTCGAACGGAGGATTTCCTGGTTGCTGGAACGGGCGATCAGGCGGACGGCGTCACGCTGGCCGCTGCAGCGACCGCAGGCATGGCAGTCGGCGGCGCTTCGCATGCGACGAATGTCCAGCAACGGTGCGCAATTGGGCGGTGGTCGACGGGGCGTCGGGTTTTCCAGCCAGCGTTGTTCGTCCACCTGAAAATGCACTGGCGCCAGGCGGGCGAGCAGGGCGAAGACACCGCTGACCGGGCACAAGTAGCGGCACCACACCCGTTTGCCCCGGGCGAACAACAGGCCGACGATCACCGCCGCGACGGTCGATCCGCCCAGGATCAACAGCGCAGCCTGGGCATAGTCATAGACGCTGACGAGTTGGCCATAGATTGTGGTCAGGCAGAACGCCACGGTCGGCCAGCCGGCCCAGCGCAAGCCTCGGGGCATGCCCAGGCCTTTGCCGTATCGGCTGGCCCATTCGCTCAAGGCACCTTCGGGACACAACACACCACACCAGAGCCGGCCGAACAGCACGATCGACAGCAACACGAAGGGCCACCAGAGGCCCCAGAACAGAAACTGCGCAAGCAACGTGAGGTTATCGAACAGGCGCGCCTGACTGTTCGGCAAGGGTAGGAATGCAGGTACCACCAGCAGCACCCCATAAAACAGCACCACCGCCCATTGCACGGCGCGAATGGTCGCGCCGTGGCGTCGCATGCCGTCACCCAGGCGCTGGAGCCAGGCATTCAGGTCGGGCATGGCAGGGGTTCCACCTTGCGGGGCCGCAGCCAGCCGACGACTGCCAGCCAATAGCCGATCCACGCCAGCAACGTCAGCGCGCCGGGACTCGCCCGATACCCGGCAAAATCAGCGAGGAAACCACCGAACCCATGACCGTCATCCAGGATCGCGCTGCTGTCCCACAACGCGTCACCAATGCCGCGATACACTGCCTCAGGCCAGTCCATCGCCAGCAACTGCCCGCCGATCCGCTCGATGCCGCTGACCAGCAACGCCGCTCCAAGCAGCAAAAGAATCGCTTCGCTGATAGCAAAGAAACGTGGCCATGAGATGACCCGTCGACTGCTGTGCAGCAAGGAAACGGTCAGCAGCGCCAGCACCAGCCCAGCCACCGCGCCAACGGCAAACAAGCCCAGTTGCGACCCGTGCAAGCGAGCACCGGCGCCATACAGGAACACCACGGTTTCACTGCCTTCGCGGCTGACGGCCAGCAGCGCCAGGACCAGCAGTCCCAGGCCACCCTGGCGGCTCAGGCGCTGATCGGCGTGGCGGGTCAGCTCCTGCTTGAGCGTGCTGGCGTTGCGGTGCATCCAGCCCACCATCTGCACGATCAGCACACTGGCGACCAGCGCCAGCGAGGCCTGGAACCATTCGTTGGCCGCGCCGCTCATGGCCTCGCCGGCCAGCAGGATCAGACCAGCCAGCCCGGTCGAAAGCAGCAGGCCCAGGGCCGCGCCGCTCCATACGTAGCGCAGTAACGGCCGGGTCTGTTGCTGACGGCTGACCCAGGCCTGGAGAATCCCGAGCACTAACAATGCCTCGACGCTTTCGCGCCAGACAATAAACATCGATTGAGTCATGCAAACGCCTCCTGCTGACCGATCACTGGGCCAGGATGCCGCCCTCGGGCAGTTGCGGATTGAATTCATCGAAAAACGGATAGCGTCCCGGACGCAGCGGGTGAATCACGACAAAGGTGGTGACCCCCGGCGACAGCACTTTTTCCACTCGCAACGGTGTGCTCTCGAACTCTGCCGGGCCCTGGCCGATGTTGTTCAGTACGATCTTGAAGCGCTGCCCGGCCGGTACTTCCAACAGCGGTGGGGTGAAATGTCCGTCGCGGATGCTCAGTTCATAGGTTGGCAACTCGGCCTGGGCCATTGAAGGCAGCACGCTCGCCAGCATCAGCCAGGCCAAGCGTCCATGCCTTGTGGCTGGCTGCCTGCAGGTTCGACGGGCCACCTTCAATACCCGCCTTTCTTGCCGATCCCGGCGTAGACGAATTCGTAATGCAACTCACAACGTTCGAACCACGGCGCGACGCCGGTTTCCTTATCGGTATGACGACCAAGTGAGCCATGACCGCCTGGGGGCAGGACGGTGAAGGTCAGTTGATATTTGCCCGGGCCGAGCAGCTTCACGTTGTCGCCATAGTGGGGTCCGTCATTGGCGACCATGGCGTGGAAGTCACCCTTGAGTTCGGTGTCGGTGCCCTGTTTTTTCAGCCGGAACGACACGTTGAGGTAGGGTACGAAGCTGCCTTCCTGGAAACCTTGCTGGTTGTCCGCCGTGGCGCGGATGTCGGCTTCCAGGTGGACATCGGAATCGGCGGTGGCGCGCATCATGCCGGCTGGGGCCATTTCAATCGGTTGCAGGTACACCGCACCGACTTCCAGTCCCGGGCACTGTTGTGGTTCGCCGATGGGGTATTCCTTGGCCTGGGCCAGCGGCGTGAGAACAAGGAGGGCGAGAGACAGAGGTACAAGTGTGCGCATGATGGCTTCCTGGACAACGTAAGAGTTGGCCGGAGTCTAGGGAGCTTTGCTGCGAATAATAATGATTATTGTCAATTTTCAGCGTGATTCCATGAAAGCGATGAGAGGAAGGCTCTTGATCGAAATCAAGGGCTGTACGGGACTGGCGCGGTAGGGTGCAGCTACACCCATCTGTCAGCGGGGTTCCCATGGCCAAGCCCTTTCCCGTAAGTCCCAAACACCCTGAACGCATCTGCTGGGGCTGCGACCGTTACTGCGCGTCGAACGCCCTGGCCTGTGGCAACGGCGCCGACCGGACCATGCATCCGGTTGAGATGATCGGGGAGGATTGGTACCTGCATGGGGAGTGGGGATTGGAATTGACTGACATAACAGGAAAGGTCGTGGACCCGAGCGCCAGTTCCCTGAAGGAATAAAACGCTCTGTGGCGAGGGGATTAATCCCGCTGGGCTGCGCAGCGGCCCCAAAATCTTGCGGTCGCTGCGCAACCGAGCGGGGCGGTGCGACGTTTCGATAAATCCCCCTCGCCACATTAAAACCTGCCAGCCTGGAACTACCTGGCCGGCAGGTGTGCTCAGAGCTTCGGCATCTGCCCGATCCGCCCCATCATCTCGGTCACGATCTGCAAGTCCAACATGAACTGCTCGACCGTCTTGAACTCGTTGTCGTTATGCCCGGTGTATTTGACGTCGGGCATTGCGAGACCGAACTGCACGCCGTTGGGCAGATCGTGGACCGACGTGGCACCTGCGGAGGTGCCATATTTGTGTTCCATGCCCAGGTTCTCGGTGGCCACTGCCAGCAGCGCCTTGACCCATTCGCCCTCGGGGTTGCGGTACATCGGATCATCGATGGAATAATCGAAGGCCACCGCTACGTGGGACTTCTTGCTCCATGCCGCCAGTTTATCGGCAATCTCAGTCTTGAGCGCTTCGGTGGACTTGCCGACTGGAACGCGCAGGTTGACGGCGAGCTTGAAGGTCTTGTCATCCATCCCGACATAGGTCGGTGAGGCGGTCAACGGGCCCATGAATGCATCGGAGAAGCCAATTTCCAATTGTTTGCCCAGGTAGTCCAGGCCCCAGTTGTCGGCGGCGTAGCGGGCGGCGTCGGTGATGTGGTTGTGCTTGAGCACCACCTGGCCCTCGAGGCCGTTGATGAAGACCAACATCCGCGCTACCGGGTTCACGCCCGACTCGGGTTCTGACGAATGAGCGGAAACACCGGTAAAGGTCAGTTGGACCCCCTTGTCGACGACCTTGCTGGCGACCTCGAAGTTGCCGCCGTTGCGCTTGGCATAATCGGTACCGGCCTTGAGCAGGCTGGCGGCCAGTTCGGCAGGCTTGTCAGCGACGAAGGTGGCCACCGATGTCGATGGAATCTGGTTGGTTGCCAGGCCACCAGTCAGTGCTGTGATTTCGGCGCCTTTGCCTTGTGCAGGACGGCGGGGGAAGTTCGCCATGACCGTGCCGTAGCCTTTCTCAGCAATCACGACAGGGTAGCCGCCATCCAGTGCCAGGTTGTAATTCGGCGTCGGATTGTGTTCGAAGTAGTAGGGGATCGCGTCACCGGTGGTTTCCTCGGTGGTGTCCACCAGCAGCTTGAAACTCCTCGCCAGCGGCAGCTTCTCTTCCTTGATGATCTTCATGGCATAGAGCGCTACGACGATACCGTTTTTGTCGTCCTCGGTACCCCGGCCGTACATGCGGTCACCCACCAGGGTGACTTTGAACGGATCGAGCCGTGTGCCGTCCTTCAGCACCCAGTTTTCCGGCGTCACCGGCACCACATCGGCATGGGCGTGGATGCCTACGACTTCGTCGCCACTGCCCGGCAGGGAAATTTCATAGACACGGTTGTCGACGTTGCGAAAGTTCAGGTTGAAGGCCTGGGCGAGGCTCTTGATCTTGTCGGCGATCTTGAGGAATTCGGGATTCTCGTGCTGAGCCACGCCGTCTTTGCGAAAGGTCGGGATTGCCACCAGCTCTTTCAGGGTTTCGGTGGCTGCGTTGCCGTATTTCACTCGCGCGTAGATGCCCAGCAGACGATGGATTTCATTCTGCTGTTCGGACGAAAGGGGGTTGTTGTCGAGAAAGGCACTGATGGCCGGGCCCAGGGCAGCCGTTTTGGCCAGGTCGCTCTTGGCCACATTGCCCAGAAATTGCCTGAAGTCTGTGACCGAAGTGTCAGCGAGGGTTTTGACGAGCGTTGCGCTCTGCTGTGCGGTGATGTTGGCGAACGCTGGCGCGGAGAACGTTGCGAAGCTGGACAGCAGCAGGGTGGTCACAGCCAGGTGCTTGAGCGAGAAGTCCATTGCTGGGGGGCATTCCTTTGCAGAGGAGTTGAGAGAAGATGTTTCATTGGCGAAACAACTACGCAACCTAACACTGCTGCTCAGCGGGCAGGGAGCCTATGAAGTGGATTTGTCGCACACTCAAGCAAAAACGGCGCAGAAATGAAAAACAACCAGGCGGGCAGCGCCACTGTGCGAGCCTGCTCGCGATGACGGCCGTCCATGCAACATCAGTGCAAGCTGACCCACCGCTATCGCGAGCAAGCCCGCTCCCACATTGGATTGGCGGCGTCCGCAGCCTTTGCATATGCCACCTGACCTTGTGGGAGCCGGGCTTGCCCGCGATGACGGCGGTACATTCAACCTCTGCGTGACAGACCCACCGCTATCGCGAGCAGGCTCGCTCCCACAGAGGACTCAGGGTGTATGCGGTCTTTGCATATGCCACCTGACCTTGTGGGAGCCAGGCTTGCCCGCGATGACGGCAGTACATTCAACCTCTGCGTGACAGACCCACCGCTATCGCGAGCAGGCTCGCTCCCACAGAGGATTCAGGGTGTATGCGGTCTTTGCATATGCCACCTGACCTTGTGGGAGCCAGGCTTGCCCGCGATGACGGCAGTACATTCAACCTCTGCGTGACAGATGCACCGCTATCGCGAGCAGGCTCGCTCCCACAGAGGATTCAGGGTGTATGCGGTCTTTGCATTCACCACCTGATCTTGTGGGAGCCAGGCTTGCCCGCGATGACGGCAGTACATTCAACCTCTGCGTGACAGATGCACCGCTATCGCGAGCAGGCTCGCTCCCACAGAGGATTCAGGGTGTATGCGGTCTTTGCATATGCCACCTGACCTTGTGGGAGCCGGGCTTGCCCGCGATGACGGCGGTACATTCAACCTCTGCGTGACAGATGCACCGCTATCGCGAGCAGGCTCGCTCCCACAGAGGATTCAGGGTGTATGCGGTCTTTGCATATGCCACCTGACCTTGTGGGAGCCGGGCTTGCCCGCGATGACGGCGGTACATTCAACCTCTGCGTGACAGATGCACCGCTATCGCGAGCAGGCTCGCTCCCACAGAGGATTCAGGGTGTATGCGGTCTTTGCATATGCCACCTGACCTTGTGGGAGCCGGGCTTGCCCGCGATGACGGCGGTCCAGTCAGCATTTCAGTGACAGATCCACCGCTTTCGCGAGCAAGCCCGCTCCCACAGGCCATTACGGTGTTGCTTAATGCGGGGCGCGGGGGATGGTCTTGAGCAGATCTTCTGGGCTGATGTGACCGACCACCGGCTGAGCGGTGCTCCCCGGCAACGGCAGGTCGAGGATGTGACCCTTGATCTTGCCGACCACGTGCATCTCGCAGGGTTTGCAGTCGAACTTCAATGTCAGGACTTCATCCCCGTGGATGAGCTGCATCGGCGCGACCTTGGTGCGTACGCCGGTGACGCCCTTGGCCTGCTTGGGGCAGAGATTGAACGAGAAGCGCAGGCAGTGCTTAGTGATCATCACCGGCACTTCACCGGTTTCTTCGTGAGCCTCGAACGCCGCGTCGATCAGCTTGACGCCATGGCGATGATAGAAGTCCCGGGCCTTCTGGTTGTAGACGTTGGCCAGGAACGACAAGTGCGACTCCGGGTACACCGGCGGCGGACTGGTCTCGGCCTTGCGGCCACCGCGGGGGTGAGCTTTGATGCGGGCGGCGGTCAGGGCTTCGATGGCTTCGCGACGCAGGGCCTTGAGCTGCGAGTTGGGAATGAAGAACGCCTGGGGCGCATCCAGCTCGATGGCGGTGGCGTGGTATTCGGTGGTGCCCAGTTGGCCGAGCAGGTCGTGCAATTGCTCCAGGGCCTGCTCCGGCTTGTTGGCCACGCCGAACGGTCCGGCCAGGGCGACGCTGGCACTGATGCCTTCTTCGCTGGTGGCCGTCAGTTCCAGGTGTTCTTCGCGCAGGCGCGCGACCCACGCCAGGCCGACACGGCGCTCGGATGAGGTCTTGAGCAGGGCTTGCTGCCAGTTATGGTCCAGGTTGCGGCTCAACGGGTGGTTGGGGCGCAACTGGTACATGCCCGCCGGCATCTCGTTCGGCTCGACGCGGTAGCGGTAGCGCTTCTGGCCGTCTTCTTCGAACTCGCCTTTCGGCTCGGTAATGTTGGCCCGGAAGCCCACCACTTCACGCTTGACCAGCACGTTCAGGCCGTCGCCGTTGGACAACGGATCGAAGGTCACGACCTGCAGGTCGCGCTTGCCGACTTTTTCCACCACGCCCACCGGCACGCCGGTGAAGGTCGGTGAGTCGAAGGCACCGATGTCGATCTTGCGCTCGCTGACGAAGTAGTCGGTGCTGCCACGGTGGAAGGTCTTGTCCGGGTCGGGCACGAAGAAGTGCGCGGTACGACCGCTGGACGCGCGGGCCAGGTCGGGGCGGTCTTCGAGGACGTCGTCCAGGCGCTGGCGGTAGTAGGCGGTGATGTTCTTCACATAGCCCATGTCCTTGTAGCGCCCCTCGATCTTGAACGAGCGCACGCCGGCTTCCACCAGGGCGCGGATGTTGGCGCTCTGGTTATTGTCCTTCATCGACAGCAGGTGTTTTTCGTAGGCGACGACCCGGCCCTGGTCGTCCTTGAGGGTGTAGGGCAGGCGGCAGGCCTGGGAGCAGTCGCCACGGTTGGCGCTGCGCCCATTCTGGGCATGGGAGATATTGCACTGGCCGGAGAACGCCACGCACAGCGCGCCGTGGATGAAAAATTCGATGGCGGCATCGGTTTCGTCGGCGATGGCGCGGATTTCCTGCAGGTTCAGCTCGCGGGCCAGCACCAATTGCGAAAAACCGGCCTGATCGAGGAACTTGGCCCGGGCGAGGGTACGGATGTCGGTCTGGGTGCTGGCGTGCAGCTCGATCGGCGGGATGTCCAGCTCCATCACCCCCAGGTCCTGGACGATCAATGCATCGACACCTGCATCGTACAACTGATGGATCAGCTGGCGGGCCGGCTCCAGTTCGTTGTCGTGCAGGATGGTGTTGATCGTGGTGAACACCCGGGCGTGGTAGCGATGGGCGAACTCCACCAGCCGGGCAATATCGCCCACCTCGTTGCAGGCGTTGTGACGCGCGCCGAAACTCGGGCCACCGATATACACGGCGTCGGCGCCATGCAAGATGGCCTCGCGGGCGATGGTCACGTCGCGGGCAGGGCTGAGCAATTCGAGATGATGTTTGGGCAAGGACATGTGTTTTTAGTCAGGCTGGTCACGGTCGAAGCGGCCATTGTAGCTGCCAGGCGCCTTGCCGGCACCTGTGGACTTGGATTTGCGCGTTCCGGACCGATGCACGGCTGTCCCGTACAAGGATCAACCCGATGTTGCGCTGGCGCTGCACCAGCGGTTCCGCCCGGTGTTCTTGGCCAGGTACAAAAAGGCGTCGGCGGCTTTTATCAGCATGGCGGGCGTCACATCCACCGTGCCCGGCTGGCTGGTGGTGATGCCGGCGCTGGCCGTGACGATGCCCAATGGATGATCGACATGTTCGATGTCCAGCGCCCTGATGGCGTCGAGGATTTCCTGGGCGATCTTGCTGGCACCCGTGCTGTCGGTATTGGGCAGCAGAACGGTGAATTCTTCGCCGCCGTACCTGACCGCCAGGTCGCCCGGCCGCTTGACCGCGCCCTGGATCGCCCCGGCAATTGCCCGCAGGCACTCATCCCCGGCGGCGTGTCCGTACTTGTCGTTGAAGCGCTTGAAGTAATCGACATCGAGCATGATCAACGCCAGGGAGGAGCCCTGACGCCTGGCCAGGCGCAGCTCATCGGCCAGGGCAAGGTCCAGCTTCCTGCGATTGCCCAGCCCGGTCAGGCTGTCGGACAGCGCCATGTCCCGCATGCTCTGGTGCGCATGACGGATCTGCTTTTCCATGCTCATCCGGTAGCGCAGTTGGCTCAACACGATGAGCCCGAAGCCGAGCAGGATGACGATCAGGAAAACCAGCACGAACCCGGTCTTGAGCAGATCGCGACGCCAGGGCGCAGTGATGGAGTCCCGGGACAGGCCGGCTTCCACCACCAACGGGTACGTGGTCAGGGCACGGTAGCCATACAGGCGTTCGGTGTCGTCGATCACCGCACGGGCTTCGGCGGTGCCCTGGTTCGACGTCGGCAGGAAGTTCTTGAAGATCACGCTATTGACCAGGCTCTTGCCGATCACTGTCTCGACGAAGGGGCGCCGGACCAGAACGGTACCGTCGCGCATGGCCAGGACCAGGGCGCCCTTGTCATCGATCTTGAAGTCGCCATAGTAGTCCACGAAATAGCTGACCTTGACCGTTCCGAGCAGTACGCCGGCGAACGAACCGTCGGGGTTGTTCAGGCGTCGGGAGATGGGAATGACCAGATCATTGGTGGACCGGCTCCTGATGACCTCGCCGATGCGCACGTTTCGATCCGCATGGGTGCGGTGATACTGGAAATAATCACGGTCGGCGTTGTTCGCCGGCTCCGGGATCGTCTCCTTGTCAGTGACCACCCATTGTCCGTCGGGCCCGTAGATAAACAGTCCGTGCAACTGCGGGATGATGGCGGACTGCTGCACCAGCAGCTTGTGGATGCGCGAGATATCGATGTTCTCGATCCCGTCACCTTCCACCCGTTCGGCGAGTGCGGCGGTGACTACGTCCACCTGGCGGATGGTGTCTTCGGCGTGTTGGGCTGTCGCCCGCGCCAGGTTCGTCACCGAATCGCGGGCGGCCGAAAATGCAGCACGGTAGTCACGCCATGTTCTCCAGCCTTCAACGGACAGGAAGGCTATCACCACCACCAGCATGAAACTGATGGTAAGCCTCAATGCCGCGCCTGGCCGCGCAGCCTGGGGGTCGAAGTCCTCGACGGAGCTTTCGCTCTTGGGCTCCGGCCGTTTGCGTCCCAGCATCAATATTTCCTTTTACGACAAGTCTGCGCACTATGGCTGCGCAGCCTATCTTATTCAATTCCAGCACGTTAGCCAGTTGCGACGAAGCAGGCGTCGGTGCAGACACAGTGTGGGAGACTCTCATGAAAGTCGGCGTCATTTCCGATACCCACGGATTGCTCCGTCCCGAAGCGCTTGCCGCGCTTGCGGGGTGTGAGCGGATCATTCACGGCGGCGACATCGGCAGCTCGGGGATCCTCGAACAACTGGCGTCCATTGCTCCGCTGCACGTGGTGCGTGGCAATAACGACCTCGATGCCGATTGGGCCGGGTACCTTGCCGATAGTCTGCAATTCGATTTGTGTGGGTGGCAGGTCCTGCTGGTGCATGACATTGCCGATGTGCCGGCTGCGCTCGACCCGGGTGTGAAGGTGGTCATCACGGGGCACTCCCACAAGCCAGGTATTGAATGGCGCGGTGAGCGCTTGTACATGAACCCCGGTAGTGCCGGCCGGCGGCGTTTCAAGTTGCCGGTGACGCTGGGGTTGCTTGAGGTGAGTGCAGGTTCGATCGAGCCGCGGATCGTCTCGTTACTGGAGTGATGGTACGACGTTGACCTCTGCAGCCGCGCTACCAGGTGCTGCCTCACGGCGATGTGTTCGATCTGCATTGAGGGGGGCGTCGGTGGATGAGTCTGAGGATGCCCAGATTGTCGTAAGCTGAGCCACCGCCTTCGCGAGCGGGCTCGCACACAGTAAATCCATGTTCACCACGAGTGCCTTACTCAGGCTGGGCAGACAAGAAAAACACCCGCCTAACTATCAACGGCGGGTGTCTGGGAAAAACCGGCTCAGAAAGGAGGGACCTGGCCGGAGTCGGAAAATGAAATCACGCCACCGGAATCGATGGGTCAGCCGATGCCAGGGCTGTTGCGCGGTCGGCGGCAGGCGGGTAGATCCATATCGAGTTGATCTGGTTCTTCAGGCTCTTGGCTTCCTGACCCACCAGTTTGAGCTGACGATCCCAACCTTCGGTGTACACCGCACCCCAGGCTCCCAGGTCCAGGCAGGTCACGTACTTGGGTTGGCTGTAGGTCATCGGTGCCACGCCCAGCAGGTCGGCGGCGACGTTATTGCCGGCATAGCGGCCCAGGGCGATTGCGTGCTGGCAGGACATCGCCGCGTAGTTGCCCACGGTGTCGGTGGCGGCATAGGCCACGTCACCGGCGGCGAAGATGTGGTCCTGGCCCAATACCTTCAGATTGCCGTCGACGTGCAAGCGGCCCTGGCGATCCCGGGTGCCGGGTACGTGTTCAGTCAACGGACTGGCACGGAAACCCACGGTCCAGACCACGGTGTTGGACTCGATGCGCTGGCCGTTCGACAGGGTGACGCCGCTGGCATCCACGGATTCGACCGAGGCGTTGAGGATCCATTCGATGCCCAGGTGAGCCGACGCTTCGATCAGGGAAGGACGGATGCCTTCGCCCAGGGAAGCGCCGATCTCTGGTGCGCGGTCGACGACGATAACGCGGACGTTGGCCTGTTCGCCCAAGGCGGCGCGCAGGCGGGCGGGCATTTCGGTTGCGGTTTCGATCCCGGTAAAACCGCCGCCGGCCACCACCACGGTGTTGCGGGCAGGGCTCTCCGGCAGGTTTGCGAGGGACTTGATATGAGCTTCAAGACGGGTTGCCTGCTCGATTTCATCGACGTCGAAGGCATGCTCGACGACGCCGTTGAACTCGCGGCGCATCAGTTGGCTGCCGGCGGCAAGCACCAGTCGATCATAGTTCAGCGTGCCTTGGGCGCCGGAGGCGTCGCGATAGCCCACCTGCTTGAGATCGGCATCGACGCTATCCGCCGAGCCTTGCACGAAGTTCACCCCGACCGCGTTGAACAACTCGTCCAACGGGGCCTTCATCGTATGGACGTCCGGCTCATAGAAACGTGGCCGGATCCGCAGTTCCGCCTGGGGCGCCAGGACAGTGATCTGCACATCGTTGCGATCATGCTGGTCCAACAGACGGGCTGCGCTCAACGCGCTCCATACCCCACCGAAACCTGCGCCAATTACCAGAATATGCTGTTTCATGATGTGCTCCCGAAGACAAAATCGATACGTTGAATTGTTCAGCTGTTTCAGCGTGACCGTGTCGCGAAGTACCCGAACGTGCGTGGCTTCATGCATTCAGCTTCGGTTCGCTGTAGGAAATGGTATTCGTCGGCTCGGCGTCCGACACTTCTACATAAGGTCAGCGGGGGCATGTCTGGGTATGAAGGATCTATACGAAGGTGTTAGAGCGATGGGCGAGAGGATTGGCGGTTGGACGCTGTTTTCATGAACCACGCGGAATCTGTGGGAGCCGGGCTTGCCCTAATGCCGATCAGTTAAGCCACAGACCTGTGGGAGCAAAGCTTGCTCGCGATAGCGACAGATCAGTCAACATTGTTGCTGACTGACTTACCGCAATCGCGAGCAAGCTTTGCTCCCACAGGGTTTGTGCGGTTTGATCCTTAACTGACTGGCATTGGGGCTTGCCCGCGATGACGGCGGTACATTCGACATGGATGCAAGCTGACCCAGCGCTATCGCGAGCAGGCTCCCACAGGGGAGTTGTGGTTGGCGCGGCGGGTAGGTTGATTCAGTCGACTGGCCGATTGAGCACCGATTCGATACTGGCGATCAATTCAGCGCAGCGAAACGGCTTGGGAAAGAATGCCACCGGCTCCGCTGCGCCAGCCCTGACCGGGGGCATCGGGGCGAGATGGCCGGTGATGAAGATCACCGGGATATGAATGCCTTGGGCGGCCAGTTCGTTATACATCTGGATGCCGCTCATGCCGGGCATCGTAATATCCGAGATCAGGCAGGCGGTCTGTTCGGGGCCGCTGGAGGACAAGAAATCCGACGCGTTGGCATACGTTCGGACGGTATAGCCGCTGGAGCGCAAGAGGCCGTCCAATGCGATTCGAACGGACTCATCATCATCGACCACTGAAATAATTGCGGTATTGGACATTTAGATACCGAGGGTGATGTCAGGTCGCCATAAAGGCCCCGTCTTCCCTGCAAGATACCTTGTCCTGCCACTCCGCCAAGTTATACCTGGGTATGAACTTTCACCCGGCGCGATGCAGCTCCAGCGTCTGGGCCATGCGGACCAGATCGGCGAACGAGCGCGCACGCATTTTGCGCATGGCCTGGCCCCGGTGGATCTTGACCGTGATTTCACTCAGGCCGATTTCCCCGGCGATCTGTTTGTTCATCAAGCCCGACACGGCCAGGGCCATTACCTGTCGTTCCCGGACCGTCAGGGTGGTGTAACAGTCCTGGAGCTCCTGACGGCTACGGTCAGACTCGCGACGCAGCCGATCCTGCTGGAGGGCGGCGGATACCGCATCGATCAGGTCCTGCTCCCGGAAGGGTTTGCTCAGGAAATCCACCGCGCCGGCTTTCATGGCCTTTACCGTCATGGCGATATCACCGTAGCCGGTCATGAACACAATTGGCAGGTTGATACTGGTCGTTGCCAGTTGCTGCTGGAAGTCCAGGCCGCTGGTGCCTCGCAGCCGTACGTCAAGCAACAGGCAACTGGGCAAGTCGGGGCGAGGGTGTTGCATGAACTCGGTAACCGAGCCGAACAATGCGACCTGCAGGCCAATGGAACGTAACAGGCAGCCGAGTGCCTCGCGCAGCGGTTGGTCGTCATCGACGATATAGACGAGCGGCTCGTCGTTGACGGACTGGCAGCTGGAATGGGTGGGCGTCATTGGGTTTCCGAAACGAATCATGTGCAAGTGAGAGGGGCGGCGTGAAACTGAACGAAGTGCCTTGAGCAGTGCTCGTATCCTACGGTCATGGAAGTCGTTGCATTTTAAAAGTGCCGCTTACCACCAAGTAGGACATAAAACCCTGAAATTCCGCCACCGACCCTTGAACGCTGCATACCGAAGTATCGGTGGGCTTGCCTAAAGGTTGAGTGGGTCGTCCCCAGGTACAACAGACAAGCGTGTGGCCGCAGGCATAACCTGCCAGGCATACCGTCGCCGGTACGTCTCGATGAAAGGGCCGGCGATGATTCTGTCCATTCTTGAATCAAAGGCCTTGCGCCTGGGACGGCTACTATGATGAACAGAAATGACCTGCGTCGTGCTGACATCAATCTGCTGGTTGTCTTCGAGACCCTGATGCATGAGCGAAATGTCAGTCGTGTCGGTGAGAAGCTGTTTCTCGGTCAACCGACGATCAGCAGTGCACTGGCACGCCTGCGACTGATGTTCGACGATCCCTTGTTCATTCGTTCGGGCCGGTTGATGGAGCCGACGTCACGGGCCCAGGAGATATTTTCCAACCTGAGCCCGGCACTGGATGGTATTGCCGCTGCCCTGAGTCGCTGCCAGGCGTTCGACCCAGGCACCAGTGAGGCGACCTTTCATGTCGGACTGTCCGATGACGTTGAATACGCGTTGCTGCCGGATCTGCTGCGCCGCCTGCGGGTCGAGGCACCGGGAACGACATTGGTGGTGCGCCGGGCCGATCAGTGGCAGATGTCCCAAATGCTGATCAGCGGGGAGATCACCCTCGGCATCAGCCACACCCTGGAGTTGCCAGCCAATGCTCGGCGCAAGGACTTGCGTCGGATTCGGCCGATGCTGCTGCGGGCCGATTTGCAGCCCGGCGAGTTGTCCCTGGACGAGTTCTGCCAACGACCCCACGCAGTGGTGTCGTCCATGGGTAATGTCATCGATGATTCTGATCGTGCCTTGAGCCTGATCGGGCGCCAGCGTCGGGTGGTGCTGACCGTGCCACAGTTCAGCGCCTTGCCCGTACTGTTGGCCCACAGCGACATGATCGCCATCGTGCCGGACTATGTCGCCCAGGCCATGGCGGTGGCTGCAGGCTTGAGGGCCGAGCCGGCGCCGATTCGCTTGCCCGAGCACGCGCTGTCGATGGTCTGGGGTGGTGCTTCTCACAATGATCCGGGGGAATGCTGGCTGCGCTCCCGTTGCAGCGCGTTCGTAGTCGAGCGCGCTGAGCATCAGGACTCCAGGAAGGTGGCTTGATGGCTTCGCGGTGGCGAGGGGGCAGGTGAGTCCCTGTCAGCGGGAAAATCGCCTGCGGTAATCCCTAGGTGAAATCGAAAGGTGGCGCTGGAACGTATTGCGCATCCGCTCTTCATCACCGAAGCCGCACGACCGGGCGATCTGGTCGATGTTGCGTTGAGAATCTTCCAGCAGTCTTCGCGCAGCTTCCAGACGGAACAACTCGATGGCCTTGGCCGGGGTTCGCCCGGTCTGGCGCTTGTAGACCCGGGTAAAATTGCGCGGGCTCATTCGCGCCTGACGGGCCAGCCGTTCGATGGTCAGATTGTCGTCGCCCAGGTGCTCGGCAATCCAGAGGTGCAACTCATCGAAGCCGGCGCTGTCCCGGGTTTGCAGTTGCAACAGCTGGCTGAACTGCGCCTGGCCACCGGGGCGCTTGAGGAACACCACCAGCTCGCGGGCCACCTGCAGGGCGACCTCGCGACCGCAGTCGGCTTCCACCAGCGCGAGGGCCATGTCGATGCCGGCGCTGACACCTGCAGAGGTCCACACGTGGTCCTGCTGGATGAAAATCGCGTCCAGATCCACTTCCACGGCCGGAAAACCACTCTTGAGCATGTCGCACATGGCCCAGTGGGTCGCGGCGCGCCGTCCGTCCAGCAAGCCGGCCTGGGCCATCAGGAACGTGCCGCTGCACACCGATGCGGTGCGTCGGGCCTTGACCGAGGCATGGCGCAGCCAATCGACCAGGTCGACGCAATCGATCATCGCCTGACGGATGTCGGGCGCGCCTGGGACGATCAGCGTGTCGATCAGGACGTCGTCGAACTGCCGCAGGCAGCAGGTCTCCACGACCAGGCCCTCGGCGGTTCGCATCAACCCACCCGCGAGGCTGGCGGTATGCATCGCGTAGCCGGGCAGGTCGCGTTCGGCCATGGCTTTGGTTGCCGCCCAGAAAACCGTCTGGGCCCCAGTCAGGTCCAACAGGCCCATTTTCGGGTAGGCCAGGAAAACCAGCGTGCGTGGTTGGGTGATAGACCGGGTCGCGAGGTCGATGTCACGGGGCATTTCGTTCATGGTGGCGTGGAGGTTCAAAAGGTCGGTTCATTCTGCTTTATACACCGGCAGCGGGTCCATTCCTGGCCAATTATCCGTTTTCGGCACAATTGCCCGACTCGCTTGGGAGACGGAATGGAACTTGCCTGATTTATCGCCCATAAGCCCAGGAATCGATGAAGGTCGGGTCAATGAATAAGAACAACATCGTATCGCCGGTCAATCGGTTCCGCACCGTCGACATCGACGAGCATGCCCGGAACATGGGCGGTTGGCAGGTCTGTTACGACCAGTTGACCCCGGGACGTTTTGAAGGCGAGTTGATCGAATTCCGTTCCGACTGGATGCAATTGGTGCGCGACCGCTCTAATCAGGCCATGACCAAGCATGGGACGGCCTGGGAAGGAGCCATCACCTTCAGCATGCCGTTGGTCGCGGACGGCCCGGTCTTTTGCTCCGGACATCCGATTCTCGAGCCCAGCCTGTTGGTGGCCCGAGGGCACAATCTGCCTGAGTTGCGCACGCCCCAGCATCTGGATGTGCTGGGTGTCGCCATCGACGAGCAGGCGTTGGCCCATGTGCTGGAGCGGCAGGGCAGTCGTTTTCGAATTACCGATCTTCCCAAGTGTTACCGCCTCGGCGATTCGACGCTGCCGGCTGAGTTGGCGGCCTTGTTCGCAGAGTTGGAAAGCGACCAGGGGCGGGACTCATTACTGGGCTATGAATCGATCCGCCGTGGCCTGCGGGATACGGTGATGCTGCATATGCTGGAGCTGGTGGCTCCGGATGAGGCGCCGCCCCTCAGCCCCACGGCGCGCAAACGCATGGTCGACCGGGCTCGGGAGTACGCGCTGGCCCATGTTGACGAGCCGCTGTCGATCCTTGACCTGTGCAACCACATCGGTGCCAGCCGGCGCAAATTGCAGTATTGCTTCCAGGAGACTCTGGGCATCAATCCTGTGGCCTATTTGCGGGCGTTGCGCCTCAATGCCGTGCGCCGTGAGTTGCGCAATGGCGATCAGGTCCAGGGCGTGCAGGAGGTGGCCGCACGTTGGGGGTTCTGGCATCTGAGCCGGTTTTCCAGCGACTATCGGGTCCTGTTCGGCGAAACCCCTTCGCAAACCCTGCGTCGTACGCATCTGTGCTGAAAACGGATAACGGCTGATGCAGCCTGCTCCCTAGGATGACCCCACCACCATATGGTCGGAAGGGGCATTCGATGAATCACAACAAGAAAACAAACGTCTTGCGCTTTACCTGGTTGACCCTGGGGATGCTCGGCCTCTGCGCCGCTGCCCATGGCACCGAAAACGGCGCGCCGACCACGGCGGTCGGGGTTTATGACTTCGGCGCAGGCATGATGCCGCCGGCCACGCCCTTCGGGACCGTCGGCCTGCGCACGGCGTTTTACTCAGCCAATGTGCAGAAAGACCGCCACGGGAACTCGGCGGACAACAATTTCTCCCTGGACGTACTGTCCATCGGCGTCGCTTACATGCGCATGACCGATTACACCGTGTTGGGCGCCAAGTATGGCTTCGGCACCGTGGTGCCATTCTTCAAGATGGACGCCTCGGTACAGGTGCAGACCCCCGTCGGCCCGCTGGACCTTCAGGCCGATCCGTTTCGCCTGGCGGACGTGCAGTTCCTGCCGGTGATCCTGCAATGGACCCTGTCGCCGAATCTGTTCGTCAACACCCAGTTCCAGATCCAGGCACCCACGGGCGACTACGACAAGAATCGTCTGATTTCACCGGGGCTCAACCACTGGACGTTCTCACCGATCGTCAACGCCACCTACCTCTCGGATAGCGGCTTTGAAGTGTCTTCAAGCTTCGAGGTCGACGTGAACACCCGCAACAACGCCACCGACTACAAGAACGGCGTCGAGTACCGCCACGAGTTTGCCGTGGGCCAGCACGCCGGGCCCTGGACGGTGGGGGTGGGCGGCTACTACTACCGCCAGTTCACCGATGACGATGCACCGGGGCTGGAGAGTGGCAATCGCGCCCGGGTGATGGCCGTCGGGCCGGCGGTGAGTTACTTCAAGCCCGGTATTCCACCGGTCTGGCTGCACGTCTACAAGGAGTTCGACGCGCGTAACCGCGCCGAGGGCTACACCGCGGCGTTGCGCATCTCTCAAAGTTTCTGAAGGGGCTCGCCATGAACCAATCAAGTTCCGTTTCAACGGCCGCAACCCCGTCACGCCAGGCTGGCCGGCGCGAGGGCCTGGTGCTGATGCTGGGCAGCAGCCTGACCATCATGGGCTCGGTCATGGTCGCGCCGATCCTGCCTCGGTTGGGCGCCGAATTCGGTCCCGTCGAGCCCCGTGCCGATTTGCTCGTGCCGTTGGCGGTCACCGGGCCGGCCCTGGCGATTGCCTTGTGTGCGCCGCTGGCCGGTTGGTTGGCTGACCGCGTCGGGCGCAAGACGTTGCTGGTGCTTGCCACCTTGTTTTATGCCTTGCTCGGCGCGTTACCGGCGCTGCTCGACAGCCTGCCTGCGATTGTCGGCACAAGGTTGCTGTTCGGCTGCACCGAAGCGGCCGTCATGACCTGCTGCGCCACCCTGATCGCCGACTATTGGCACGGCGAGGAGCGCTTGCGCTACGTCAACCGGCAGGTAGTGACGATCGGCCTGGTAGGCGCGCTGTTCTTCGTCGTGGGCGGGGCGCTGGGGGAGCACTCCTGGCGTTCACCGTTCCTGCTCTATCTCCTGCCATTGCTGCTGGTGCCAGCGATGCTGAAGGTACTGTGGGAACCTCCGCTGGCCAGGCACAAGGCGGTTCAGCAGCCGGCTGATGAGACGGGTCCGAGCAGGGTCGCGGTGCGGCAGTTGGTGGTCGGCTACCTGATGATTCTGGGCGGCATGGTCCTGACGTTCGTCGTGCCGGTCCAGGCACCGATGCTGCTGGTCAGCCTGGGCATTACGTCGAGCACGATGATTGGCCTGGCGGCGGGCCTGAGCCTGTTGGCGACCCTGGGTGGTTCGTTGATGTGGCCGTTGTTGCGTCGCCGCTTGGGTATCGCCGGCTGCAACGCGTTGTTGCTGGGCCTGATAGGCGTGGGTCTATGGCTGCTGATGCGGGGGCAGAGCTACAACGCGGTGCTGGTGGCGGTCTTCATCCAGGGGCTGGGTTCCGGGTTGCTGGTGCCGAATGTAATGGCGCCGGTGATGAATGCCTTGACCGCCAGCACCCGTGGCCGGGGCTTGGGCGGGTTCACCTCGTTTCTCTACATCGGCCAGTTCGTCAGTCCGCTGGTGGTGGCTGCCGTGACTGCCTTCGCCGGAGACCTGCGCCACGCCATTCAATGGATGGTCTTCGCCGGCCTTGCCGCGGCACTGCTTTGGGTGATTGCCGGCTTGCGCACCCGAGGCCACGTCCAGGCGAGCACTGTCGATTCAACACGCCCGGCTCACGCCCATCGTCATGAATAAGGAATCCGAAGCATGAGTATGCAAGACATCCACCAGTTGATGGATCGCGAAGACGCCGTGGGGCTGGCCGAGTGGGTCCGGCGCGGCGAGGTCCGGCCTGGCGAATTGCTCGAGGTGGCCATCGAGCGCCTGGAGCGGGTCGAGCCGCAACTCAATGCCGTGGCCGAGCGGCTGTACGACTCGGCGCGGGCGGAAGCGGATATGGCTCAAACGGGACAGGGCCCGTTGGCCGGCGTGCCGACGTTGATCAAGGATCTGTTTTCGCCGGTCAACGGGGCGGCGATGACCAATGGCTCCCGCTCCCTGGGAAGCGCTCGGGCGGATTTCGAGGCGGAAGTCGTGACGCGTTTGCGGCGGGCAGGGTGCCAGTTGGTCGGTACCAGCACGTCGCCGGAGTTCGGTACGTCGTACTCCACCGAGTCCACGCGTTTCGGCGCGACTCGCAACCCCTGGAACACCGATTACAGTGCCGGAGGCTCCAGCGGTGGTGCGGCGGCGTTGGTGGCGGCCCGGGTGGTGCCGTTCGCCCATGGCAACGATGGCGGTGGTTCGTTGCGGGTGCCGGCGTCCTGTTGTGGCGTATTCGGCCTCAAGCCCAGCCGTGGCCTGCTGCCGTCGGGGCCGATTGTCGGTGAGGGCTGGGCGGGGATGGGCACGCCCCATGCGATTACCTTGTCAGTGCGTGACAGCGCCGCGTTGTTGGACGCGACTGCCGGGATCGACCTCGGCGCACCCTATGCAGCACCGATGCAGGCGCTGCCTTATGTGACCGCAGTGCAGCGCGATCCGAAACCGCTGCGTATCGCCCTGGTCGAGCAGCTCGGCCCCTGGCCGACGTCGCCTGAAAGCTTGCGAGCGGTGGGCGAGGCGGCACGGTTGTGCGAGTCCTTGGGGCATCGTGTCGAGCCGGTGAGCCTGCCGGTGGTGTTGCCGGAATTTCTCGACCAAGTGTTCACCATCATCGGTGCAAGCACCCGTCACTACGTCGATCTGTTGGGCCAGATGCGCGGCTTCGCGGTCCAGGCCGAAGAGCTGGAAGTGCGCACCCGGATCATCCTGCGGGACAAGGGCAATGTCAGTGGCGCCCAGTACGCGGCCGCAGTGGAGTGGATACACGCCCTGGGCCGGCAACTGGCGATGTTCATGCAGGATTACGACCTGATCCTCACTCCAGTCCTGACCCGCGAACCGGCACAGATTGGCGAGCTGGACATTCAGGACGTGTGCTTGAGTCTTGATCAGTTGATCGAGCGCTACCACAGCTACTCGCCCTTCACGGCCCTGTTCAATGCCAGCGGTCAACCGGCGATGTCGGTACCGTTGTCCTGGAGTGCCAGAGGCCTGCCAATGGGGGCGCACTTTGCCGGACGCTTTGGTGAGGAGGGCACGTTGCTGGCCCTGGCTGCGCAACTGGAGCGTGCACAGCCGTGGCGGGGGCGTATGCCGGCGGTGAATGCTTGTTGGTGAGTTTGACTGGATAGAGGCAGGGTTTGCTGGGGATGTCCGCCAGCTATGGGGGACATCAATCAGCTTCCCGTAAAACGCCGCGGATAAGCGCCGCGAATGCTTGGGTCATTTCGTCCTTGTCATACCGACCGCGCACCAAGGCCCCCGCAAGCGCTTCTCCCGCACCGACCAGGCCGGTACAACGCCGTTCCAGTTCGGTCGCGGGCAGCGAGGTATGGGGCTTGAGCACACTGGTGAACATTTGCACGCAATTATCCAGCAGCTCCTGGAAAACCGCGGCTTTTTCGTTGCTTCCCGCCAGCGCCGCACCCACCGCAAAGAACTCGTCGGTGTTGTCTGCCGCGCATTGGATATAGGCACTGGCGAGCACCTGCGCGGTTTCTTCCAGGGACCGCTCGGTGCCTGCCATCGCGTCACGGAACGCGTTGACCCGCTCGGTATCGATCCATTTATAGAGCTCGATCAGCAGGCCCGATCGGGTACCAAAATGATCGTAGACCACCGGCTTGGACACACCTGCGCGCACCGCCAGATGCCCCAGGGTCAAGCGGTCGGCGCCTTCCTCGCGCACGACCAGCAAGGCGGTATCCAGCAACTGCCGCCGCCGCTCGGCTTTTGAAAGCCTGCGGGCGGACGACGTGCTTGGGGACTCGATGTCTGTTTGCACTTCGTCGCTCCAAATAAATAAACCTACTAATGGTAGGTAGCGAGGTGTATGTTCGGGATGTTTATTCCTACTAATAGTAGGTTTCGTTCCCAACCCAAGGAGAACATACCATGACTCTTGATCCTATCCTGTTCATGGGCGGCTCTGGCGCCATCGGCCATCATACTGCCCAGGCACTGCGCGCCGCCCATCCCGGCGTACCGCTGCTGATCGGTGGCCGCGATCTCACTAAGGCCCAACGGGCCGCAGAACAGCTCGGCAACGCTCAGGGCGTATCGATCGATGCCTTTGCAAGTGACCTGGGGCTCGGCGACCGTGCTGTCAGCGGCGTCGTGGTTTTCTACATGGATCACGCACTTGCGGGACTGCGTTACGCCCAAAAGCGTGGCGTGCCACACCTCAGCATATCCTCCGGCATTTTCGAGATCGCACCGGAAATTGCGACGTACATGCACCGGCCCGATGCCGCGCCCATCGTCCTCGGGTACGAATGGATGGTCGGCGCCACGACGGTATCGACGCTGAGGGTGGCCGAGGCCTTCAGCCGTGTGCATGACATCAGGATCAGCGCGTTGATCGATGAGCAGGACACGGGAGGCCCGACGGTCGCGACCGACTTCGAACATTTGAACAGGATGCTCCCCGCCGCCCTGACACGGCGCGAGGGGGTATACGTCTGGCGGGAAGGGGATGCGGCCAAGGCCAGCTTCCGCGCGGTGGATGGCAGGGACATCGAAGCCGGCGGGTTTTCCTCCATCGACGTCGTCGGGTTGGCGGCCGCCACGGGCGCGCCCAATGTCCAATTCGACATGGCCATCGGGCTGAGCTCGACCCGGCGCCAGGGTGGACCCCTGTCGACAGAGATCATCATCGAACTGGCCGGCGAGGACCAGAAGGGCGAAGCTTTGCGTACACGTCACGCACTCGTCCACCCAGCGGGCACGGCACCGCTGACCGGCCTCAGTGTCGCGTTGCTCCTTGAACGGCTGCTCGGCCTGGACGGACAGCCACCTACCGCGCCGGGCCTTTATTTTCCTTATCAATTGCTGAACGCGACGACGTATCAACAACGCCTGGAACAGGAGGGGGGCGTGTTGCGCGAGCTGACGGTGTCATGATTCAGTCTCCCGGCGACCAATGCGCCGTCTTCGCGAGCAAGCCCCACACATTGGGTTCGGGGTGTACGCAGCACCTGCATACGCCGCCCACCCCTGTGGGAGCCGGGCTTGCCCGCGAAGGCGGCGGTACAGTCCGCAGTTGTGTGACAGACCCTCCGCCATCGCGAGCAAGCTCGCTCCCTCGAGGAGACCACGCTGGCCGGGGCTCGCCCGCGAGCAGCGTGGCCGCAGTTCTCAGCGAAGCTTGAACCGCCCCATGATTGCATTCACCCGACTGTTGGCTTCCAGCAGTTGCCGGGTGTTGTTTTCGCTCGCCAATCCGCCTTCCACCAACTCCTCCACCATATGGCGGATCTGCACCATGCTGCGGTTGATTTCCTCGGTCACGGCGCTCTGTTGTTCGGCGGCGGTGGCGATCTGCGTGCTCAGGCTGTTGATCTGGCCGACGGAGCCGGCCATTTCATCCAGGCCGGTGTTGACCCGGGAGGTCGCGTCGGCAGCCGACTGACAACTGGCCTGGGTATTTTCCATCGCTGAAACCGATGAACTTACGCCCTGGGTCAGGCGGGTCAGCATTTCGTTGATTTCCGAGGTGCTGGCCTGGGTGCGGGCGGCGAGGGCACGTACCTCGTCGGCCACCACTGCAAAGCCGCGGCCTTGCTCGCCGGCCCGGGCGGCTTCGATGGCGGCGTTGAGTGCCAGCAGGTTGGTCTGTCCGGCGATGGCACCGATCACACCGAGGATCTCGGTGATGCGTTGCGCATCCTGCTGCATGCTCTCGACCTTGCGGGTGGCGCTGGCAACTTCATCGATCAACGCCACCACGCTGTTGGAAGCCTCACCCACCACGACGCGAGAGCGGTCGGCATGTTCGTTGGCGCGCTGGGTGAACGCAGCCGTTTCGGCGGCGTTCTGGGCCACGCTTTCGGCCGTGGAGCTCATCTGGGTAATGGCCGTCACGGTCTGGTCGGTTTCCGAGGCATGACGCATCAGGATCTCGCTGGTATGGGCCGAGGTCCGCTGCAGGTTGTCGAGGCTCGACGCCATGGCGCCAGTTGCCTGGGTGACTTCACTGATCATGTCTTGCAAGTAGATGATGAAGCGGTTGACCGAATGACCGATCGCTCCCAGTTCGTCCTCGGCACGGATGGTGATGCGCCGAGTCAGGTCTGCATCGCCGGTGGACAACGCATCGATGTTGCCCTTGAGTACCTTCATGCGGCCGGTCAGTTGGCGGATTGCGTACAACTGCATCAGCACCAGAAGGATGACCATCGGGATCTGCAGCAGGCTGAGGGTGCTCAGTACGTCATCGCGCTGGGCGGTGATCAGGCGGGTTGGCAGGGCGGTGGCGAGGAACCAGGGCGTGCCTTCGATGGGGCGCATGAAGAAGGTGCTGGCTTCGCCCTTGTTATCGAACTCGACCCGCTGCAACGGCTGGTCGCGGTGATCCAGGCCCGCCTTGACCTGAGCGGCAAACGGCGAAGTGGCCGCCAGTTCGCTGATGTTCTTGAGCACGATAGGACCGCTGATGCGCGAGCTGTTGCTGATGATCTTGCCGTCGGCTTCGACAATCAGCATTTCGGCGTTCAGGTCGGCTTCCTTGCGCGCCACCAGGTCATTGAAGAATCCCAGGGTCACGTCGATGGTGGATACACCATAAGGCACGCCGTTTTTCTGGATGGCCATGGCGCAGTTGGTGCGTGGTTCGGCGCTGGCGTCATCTTTATAGGCGGCGGCCCAGGCGCATTTGCCGGGTGGGGTGGCCATGCCGCCTTTGTGCCAGGGTTGTTCATAGTAGTTCGGCGCGGCGTCGCTGTTCCAGAACGTATTGACCACCAGTTTGCCGGAGCCGTCGCGGTGCCAGAAAGTGCTGAACTTGTTGCGTCCTTCGGCTCGCTGGTTGGGCAGCGGCCAGATCCCGCCACCGAAGACTTTCGGTTCGCCGTATTGATCCACCAGGCCCGGGAGCACCTTGTCGATGGCGTCGCTGTCGAGCAACGGAATGGTCTGGGTGATGCTGCGTTGCTGAGCCTGCACTTTGTTCAGCTCGCCCTGGATCTGCTCGGCGACTTCGCCGATGCGATTGAGCGCCACTTGCTCTTCGGTCTGGCGCAGCTTGGGCGCGACCAGATAGCTGATGCCAACGACGGTCAGGATGGACAACACCAGGATGAACAAGATCAGGAACAGCGTGTAGCGAGCCTGAATGGTGCGAAATGAGGGCATTGGACAGTTCCTTGCTCGAAGGCATGTTTCGGGGCGGTAGACGTATCTGTATCGGCGCCTCACCCAAGCGCTTGAATGTCGCACGCTTGGCGAGGATTACCGTTCGTCGCCACCGTTTCCCCGTCACGCTGCCGAGCTGGACCGCGTGCCTCTCCAGTTCTGCGTATGGAGTTGCAGTTCATCGTGCAGTCGTTGCATCGGTCCCGCATGCAGGTCGAGCGGACGAGTCAACGCACCACGGTGAAACAGCACCTGCCAGTTCAGCTCGCCTTCGACGGGCATCAGACCGGTAAAAATGAATCCTGCAGCCATCAACCGCCGGTAATCCTCGGGGAACTGTTGGCGCAGTCCGAGTCGTAGCGCGATCGACCAGTGGACCGGCAAGCGTTGCAGCTGCCTGGCCAGATGTTTGCTCATGTGTCCGGCGACAACGTCGACACGCCCAGGTAATGAGCTGATTTGCAGAGGCTGCATCGGGTCGGGTATGTCGTCAAACGTGGTGCCGAACTGTGAAACCAAGGGCGCCATCAGCCATTGGCATGGGGCAGGCCAGTGCACGGCCGGTAACGGCCGTTGATGGCCGCCCATCAACTGGCAGCCGATCACAATGGTCTCGGCTTGGTCCGGGACGAACGGCGAGGGCACATGGTCGGGCATCAGCCCGATACCATGGAAACCGAGTCGTTGTGCCAGTCGTTGGCTGTAGGGGTGGCTGGTGACCTGTTTGATGGAGAGCCTGACGAGGCCAAGACCTTCACAACGATCCAATAGTTGCCAGCCCAGACGGGTCGCGATCTGACTGCCTTGCAGCGCCGGGTCCACTGCCACCAGCGCCAGTTCAGCGTCCTCCCGGTTCGCGGCAGGGCGGCACAACGCGGCGTGGCCAACCACTCGGTCCCCTATCACGGCAACCATGGAAAACCAGTGTCGATGCTGGTTTTGCTGGCAAATCATGTGGGGCACGTAGACGTCCGGCGAAACGTAGTGATCGCCGTATACCCGTCGGAACAGTTCGCTGGTGCCGACGGCATCGGCGGGCCTGAATGTCCTGATGACCAACGCACTCATCCGGGGCGTCTCGCTGCCATCGGGCCATAGACCCGACGGTCGATGACCTGCAGGTGCTTGCCGGAGCGTGGATGGCGCTCCAAGTCCTGCGCCTGGCAGGCTTGCACTTGCAGGTTGAGTTGATCAATGCCCGGGTGCTGCTGGATCAACGCGAATTTCAGCACCTGGGACAGTGGTTCGCAGATGTCCGACGGAGCGTCGGGTACCCATTTGAGCACCACACGATCATTTTTTTCGACGGGCTCGATGATCAGTTGCCATTGAAGTTCGCCGCCAATGCTCTGGATGATCTCGCCAATGTGTTGCGGGAACAGCGACGCCACGCCGACCCGCACCCGCTGGCTCTGCGCGCTACGCCCGGCCAGTTCGAACTTGCGCCGAGGGGTGCCGACAGGCTCGCGCCAGCAGGCCCGATCACCCACTGGATAGCGCACCATCGGCATCAGGGTCCGGGTGAAGTTGGTCACCACCAGGTCGCCGGGGCGATCGCAGGCCTCGATGACCTCGCCGCTCACTTCGTCGATGATCTCTACCCGGGTCTGCTCGTCGAATACGCGGTGCTCGCCGAGCAAGCAATCAGGTGTGCTGGCCCCCACCAGCCCGGCGTCCACGCTGGCATAACCGATGGACGCGAAGCGTGCCTGGGGGAAGGCTTTTCTCAACAGCGGAAGTTGGAACTCGAACAAATGCTCGCCGCCGAACAGCACGGTGCTGATACCGGGCAGCGTTCGCCCCTGCCGGTTCAGATGGCTGGCAATGGCCAGCAGATGGGCCGGTACGCCCGCCAGCACGGTGATGCGGTGTGCAGTGACGGCGTCGGCCAGCGCATCGGGATCTATCGACCCGGTGAACGGGAACTCGGTAATCGGGAGATCAACCCGGCAGAGAGCACCATGAATAAACAGGAAGCTCGCATACAGGTCCCCCGAAAAGAACAGATTGGCAATTCGATCGCCTGTTTCAAGCTGGGTGGACAGATCGCGTGCGAAGCAATCGAGCATCCGCTGCCATTCCTTATGGGTGTACACCGACAGCTTCCCCTGGCTGGTGGTGCCACCGGTTTTATAGATCAGTGCGTCCGTGACGGGCCCGGTCAATACCTCCCAGGTGTCCAGGTCATGACTGCCGCGCCAGTAATCGCTGGCGTCGACAATCGGCAGGTCCTCAAAAGCGCTGCCTTGCGCAGGTAAATGCGTCCAGTGTTTCTGGTAATACTTTGAATGCAGGCGAATATGGCCAAGCCATTGTTCAGATGGAAAGGAAGGGCTCATCAGGGGGGCTCTCGGGCTATGAAGTTCGCTGGATAAGGCGCAGGCGAAGGGCTGTCAGTCGGGGCGTCTGTTATCAATCACCAGCGGGACCTTGCCGCTGTGTCTGGATTGTTCGAAACATTCGGGCGCACAGCGTTGGACTTCCAGTATCAGTAGTGCGGCATCGACTGATGCGCACAGCGGCTGCAGTACCAGGACCCTGCGCCGTACCGTTTCGGCTTCGCCGTCGGCGCGGATAAGCATCCGCTCATAGCCGCCGCTGTCGTGATCGAGGACGATTTGAATGGGCACCTGGGCCAACTCGACCAGTTCCCGGGTATTGACGGATTCCGTGGCCACACGCAGCACGCGGCCATGGCGCTGTCGCAGCTCGAACCTGGGCGACTCCAGGCCACAAGGGCAAGGGCCTGGCATCCAGCGTCCGCAATCGCCGACGTCGTAGCGTTGGAGAGGTTGCACCTGGCGCTGTCGGGAAGTGAACAGCAGGCGACCGATTTTCCCAGGGGCGACCGATGCATCTCGATCCAGATCGATGATTTCCAGGTGTTGAATATCGTCCATCAGATGGAACACGCCATCTTCGCTCGCGGCGCAGGCATGGCCAAGGGGGCCGGCGTCCACGCTGCCGTACAGGGCCGAGCGAATGCTCGTGACACCGCAAGCCAGGAACAATTGCCGAGTGGCTTGTCCCAGGTGCTCGCCACCCAACAGGATCTTGCACACACCGCCGTAGCCTTGAAGGGTTTGCCTTTGGCTGGAGAACAGACGGTGCAGCGTGCTCGGCATGCCGATCAGTGTGTTGACGCCATGGGCGACGATCATCCGGGCAATTTCATCGAACGCCTCGTCTGTTGGTGCGCCCATGGGGTAATGCACGACCCCCATCTGTTCAAGTATTTTCGAGAAGCTGAAAAAACCGCCGTAGAGGTTGCCCCCGTAGAACAGGTTCATCACCCGGTCGTGCGCGGGGTCCAGGCCGGCCGCACGCAGTCCGTCGGCGGCGGCACGCATGTGGCGGTTAAAATCGCGATAGCTGTAGCACGACAGCACAGGCTCGCCGCTGCTGCCGCCGGAACGGAAGAACAGTTGCGCCTCGGGGCCGATGGGCAGGGACATGAAGCCTGCCTTGTCCATGATCGGCGTGGAAGGACTCACCGATATCGGTGCTGGAGCAGTGTCCAGGGTGACACGATGACTCGCGACATGGGACTCAAGGCCGACCGACACCCGCCTGCTCAGGCGTTGCAGTGCGTAAACGCCGTCATGAGGCTCGCCGTCATAACCCTGCTGGATTTCACGGGTTGCCGAGACCCGGGACACGCCGGCGGCTATCAAACGCCGGGTCAGTCCTGGCGCCTGCTCCGGTTCACAGATGAGTGCGCAGCTTTGCAATACGTTACGCCAGGGCAGCAGCGTCTCGGTCAACGACGCTTGGGGGACAGGCCGCAGCAGCAGCGTGCGGAACAACGGCGACGGCGCCAGGTTGCGATGATGTTCCCAGAGGATGCGCCAGCCATCACCGGGCCAGACCTGGCCTGAATGTCCCGCGAAACTCTGGTCCAGGCGGGCGAGTGCCGTTCGGGTGGTGATCTCACAGGCTTCGGCCGTGGTGAGCGTCAGTGCTGGCCACCGTCCGGCCCTTCGCTCGAATGCGGCGGCCAGGGCACCGCCCACTTGCTCCATCACGACGGGTTCGTCCGTGTCGACCAACAGCCATTGCGGGCTGGAGCAGGCTTGCTGGTCGAGGCGGCAGACTTCATCCACCAGGCGATCCAGTGCTTGGGGAGTGGCGGCGCGAGGCGTGATATAGGCGAAGCTGACGCGATGCCCCCAGTCGATCCAGCGGCACCCACTTGGGACCTGTTCGCGCAGGGCCTTGAGCGCCGTCTCGCCACCCCAGGCGCTGACACCTTGCGCGAGGGCGAAAAGGCGCTGGCTGTCATGGTGGGAAACCGGCAGCACCGCCAGGTAATCGCAGAGCCGGCCACTGCTGTCGCACGCCAGAAAAGCCGCCAGCAGGCGCGCCGTCAATTCCCCATCCCGTGTGCTCGGGCGTATCCAGTTGATATTGCCCGCCAGCAGGCTTTCCAGAGCTGCGCAGAACGCCAGCAGCGGTGCGTTGCTCGGCGTGACATGCACCACCAGGCCCAAGGGCTGCCAGCTTTCAAAGGGGCCATCGCTATAGTCAATGCGCCGCAGCGAGCGAGGATCCGGTCCCAGCTCCCGTGCAAGTTTCAAACTCAGGTGCTCGCGGCCGCAGAATGCGATCAGTGCCTGGCGTTGTTCCTCGTCGAGGAACGCCTCCCGTCCCGCGCGCAGCCATTGGGCGAATGCCTCGGCGCAGTCGAGCACGTTGTCGTTCGAGGGCGCCGAAGCCAGGAGGGCGGGCAATTGCGCTTGCAGGCGTCCCAGGGTCTGGTCGAGTGTCAGGCTCTCATGGAGTTGGCCGTTGATGAGGTACATATCAATGCTCCTTGATCAGTTCAGCGGCAGCCATGGCGCAGCTTCGCCCGGCGCTGGTGCCGGCACGTCCATGCAGCTCGAACCACTGGGTGCTCGAACCGCATTCACAGTCGGCGGGGTGCAGGGTGGCCAGATCGCTCATCACCACAGCATGGGCGGGACTGGAGGAGATATAGGGCGAAACGAACGACAGCAATCCGGCCTCGCCGAATGGCTGCACGTTGAAGTTCGAGGGGTGACGGACGAAGACTTTCGAATAGACCGGTACATGAAATCGATGATGGGCACATTCGATGTAGGGCACGGCGTGCTCGACGGCGCCATAACCGTCGCGGCACCGATGGGTTTCGATGCCCAGTTGTCGGGTAATGCGCTGGTAGACCTGACGACGGGGGATTTCCTGGGCCGCCCGTTTCTTCCAGCCGCCACCCAGGAACACCAGGGAATCAGGCGCGAGCGTCAGATTCGGGATGCGACTTTCGCGCATGCGCTCCAGGACGTGCCAGAGCAGCGCCGGAAAGCCGAAAATTCGCACGGGCAGACCTTGCTCGGCGAATCCCAGCAGGGCGCGGATGACGCCGAAAACGTCGAACTCATGACCGTTGCCGGTGTGTCGCAAGGCGTAGGTAAGGCTATTGACCGGGGCGAAGCGGCACAGGAATTGATCGGTATAGGCTGTCCCCAGTCGATTATCCGGTTCGGGTTCATGGCTGAGCAGCAGGTAGTTGCAGGGTCTGTCCGGCGTGGACCAGCCGTAATGATCGAAGATGCGCGCCACCATCCCCTGGGCTGCCGCCATGCTGCGTTCGTCATAGCGCATGCGACTTTTCTGGCCGCCGGTGCCGGAGGAAGTGAGCTCCAGGGCCTCCTCGCCCGTAGGGCTGATCAGCAAGCGTTGCTTGAAGTAGTTGGCGTAAATGGGCGGCAGGCGCGACCAGTCTGTCAGATGTTCCAGGTCCTCGACAGAGAGCCCGTTTGCGTTGAGCCAGTCTTCGTAGCCAGGGGTGTGGTGACTATGGAACAGGCTGATCTCGGCCATGGCGCGATCGAACAGCCCCGCGGGTATCGACTCGGGGCTATAGGGATGGGGCGATGCACATAGCGTATCGGCGTGGGGAAAATGGATCATCGGAGACTTTCCTCTGGGGCGGAAAAAATCAAACAGGAGCGACCGGTCGCGACATGAACAGCCACAACGCAACAGGACAACTGAGCCCGGCGATACCAGCCATCAAGGCAAAGGACTCCAGACTGTTGCCCGCGCCCAGTAACGCCAGCAGCGAACCGGCAGCGCTCATCACGGCGATGGAGATCATCCCGACCATGGCCGAAACCAACCCTTTGCTGTCGTCGCTGGCAAACAACGCCAGTCGATACAGCGCCGCGTTGCCCAGGCCTAGGCCGAGGGCGTACAACGAAAGACCGCCGACCAGCACCGGCAAGCAGAGGTTGAATTGACTGGCGGTGACCAAGGCGAGCAGGCCGGCACACAGGGGCCATAGGCAGCAGCGGACCACGCCGCGTACGCCGACCCGTTCCACCAAAGCATTGAGCAGGAGATTGCCAAGGATCACGGCTGCAAAAACCGGGATCTGCCAGAGCCCATAAACCAGTGGAGAAATGCCCTGTCCCTCTATCAGCAGCAGGGGCGACAGGCCGATCCAGGCGATCAGAGGCAGGCTCATCAGCCCCAGTGCGACGCTGGCGGCCATGAATCCGCGATGGCCGAGCAAGGCGCCATATCGCCTGATCAGTGCACGCAGTTCGAAAGGAACAGGAGAGGGCTGTTGGCTGCCCGGCCTCGGGTGACGCGGCATGAATCCCCAGAGCGCCAGCCAGCTTACTGTCCCGAGGCCGGCCAGCAGCACAAACAGCTCGCGCCAGGATAGCCATTGCAGCAACAACCCACCCAGCAAGGGGCCCAGCAAGGGCGACAGGAGAGCGAGGTTGCCCAACAGCGCCATGATTTTCACGGCATCCGACTCGTTGAACATGTCCTGTATGGCGGGATAGCTGACCGCAATGACGAAGCCCAGACCCATGCCCTGGAGCAGGCGAAGGCCGTTGAAACCCTGCATATGGGTGACCTGGGTCGTCGCTGCACAAGCCAGCGCGAACCCGGCGCAACCAACAAGCATGAACGGACGACGCCCATGGCGATCCGACAATGGCCCGATCAACCAGGGCAGCAGGATGCCACCCAGCAGATAGAGATTGAACGCGTAGGGAATCTGATCCGCCGGGGCCCCGAGTTCTTCGGTAACGGCGAGCATGGCGGGCATGACCAAGTCGCTGGCCATGTAAGTTAATAATTCAAAGAGTGCGATAGCCAGGCAAAAACCTGTCAATCGTCCAGGCGAGAAAGTTGTCAGCAAGTTTTCATTCCCAACGTTTATTTGAGTAAAGAGGTGAGCGCCTCTTATTCGAGAATACGTGGGGGGCGATAACGGTTGAAAGAAGGACTTCCCCGTAGTTAACGGTAAAAACATGCCTGCTGCTTGTAAGAAAATGTCCGCAAAAGCGGACATTTATTCTGTGTAGAAGTAAGTGATTTCTAACCCGACGAGTAGGAGCAATCTGTGCATGGATTGCCCGCGCCAGATACTGCAACATCGGGACAGGGGAAAGTGCCTAGCGGTGCAGGTTGAAACCAGGCCCACGAGGATGACCCGGTCCTTCCCCATGGCTGTTGCCTGGTGGGAAGAAGAGACAGCCGCTCAGCGTCAGGATCGATAACAGCGGCAGCAGCAGTGACATGCGACGAAACATAAATAAAATCCTCATGGTTGAACACCGGAGTTGCGCGACAGCGCTCTCTGGGCTGTACCATGGGACCCCGTAAGCTGCCGCTTGTCCCTGAAACCGGGTAGGCACTTGGCCAGTGAACGGATACAGAACGGATACATTCAGGAATAGGCAATGACTCATTCGCAACGTTTGAAATACTCGATTCTGATTGTCCTCGTGGTCCTGGCGATCATGCTTGGACTGTCGTGGATGCAGAACAAAGGCATGATCAGCGAGCAACTGTTTCAATACATCGCCATTGCCGTGGCAGTGATCGTGGTGGTGATCAACGGTGTGATGCGGCGCAAGGTCAAGCCCTGAACGTCATTCCGTGGCCGCGAGCACGGCCATGGCCCTGGCGTGCAGGCTGTAGCTTTTATCGGGGTTGAGCGTCACCACGCCTTCGCTGCACAGGCGCTTCAACACCTCGCGAACGCTGAGGAAGGACAAGGGAATGTCCAGCTCCAGCAACTGACTGTGCACGCCCCGCACGCCCAGGCAATGGTTCTCCACCGTAGCCGTGAGCAATACGTCGATGATCTTGAGGCGAATGAGGCTGGTTCTGAGCCCGAAGCTCTTGAGCAGGCGCCTGATGTGCTCGTTGCTGCCCCTTTCCGTCGTTTTGGCGAGCACGTTATTCGTGGTCGTCACCGAGGCGCCGCTCGACCCCGGCTTATTCTCCATGGGCAGTTGCGCGTTTTGCATGCAGAAGGTCCTTACCAGCCTGATCAGAAATAGTCACACGTGCTCCTTCAAGAGGAACGGCCAATCATGCGGGCCGTGATGTGAAAAATTCGCCGGGATGTCGTTAAACCGATGTGATTGGTCGAGTACAGGTTTTTTTCTGCTTCCGCTCCGGGGCGATCTCGTTCATGAGGGCGAATCGAGCTGGCGTCCCAACTCACAGATGAGCAAGGTCAGGGAGTCGGCGTTTCGAAGGATGATGTCGATGCGTTTGTCTGCAGAGTTGGGGTTCAGAAAGACATCGCGCGCCTCGCTCATGGTCCGGGCGCCGGTCACCTTGAGGATTTCCTTGGCGGTGGCCTTGGACTCGGGGAGTAGTTCCAGGCTCTTGAACGTGCTGGCTGCGCTATCCCATCCCATGAACAACTTTGAGCGTGGCGTGGTCAGCGAGAGCCCATTGAGTTGCTGGTCTTGCTGAACGTCATACCGGGTTCGTCCGTAATGAGTGACTTGCGAAATCAGGTCGGGAAATGGCAACAGCGCGTCCAGATAAGCGATGTCATGCGTATCGATCAACTGATGGGTCAGTTCGTGGATCAGGGTCGCTCCCTGGGCGTGAGCGTCGACGTTGAATGAGTCGGGGACGATGGCTTTGTACGAGTCCAGCCCTACGTCGAAGAAAAACTGTGTGAGGTAGATTTTTCCGCAAGCATTGGGTTCGAGCACGAATGCAGTGGCCGTGTCGTCGGCGTTCTTGAGGTTGCCGATCACGATGCGTTTTTCGTTCAGCGATTCCCAGGAAGGATCGGCCAGTACCTGGCATATCGGGGCAACCGCGGCATGTAGCTTGACGATCAAGCTGGCATCGACCTGATCGACGCCGAAAAAGGTCTTGAGGAAAGTATCCAGCCGGGATCCCGATGAGACCTGTTGCCTGGCCTGGTCGAGGTTATGAAGCGTATTGAGCGAGTAATACCTGGCTGTCTCCAGTGCCTGCACAATGACATTGGCATGGAGGGGGTATTTCCTGCGTATCTGAGCCATGCCCCGGGCTTCGATATTCAGTGTGTCTGCGGCTTTGTAATCGCTGTACGCGTTCGCAAGCGTCGACATCACCTTGCCGTAACGAATGGTCTGGCGTTGAGGGTCAATTGCCCACTCCTGGCTTTCAGGCAATCTCCTCAGTATCGGTCCCTCTCCCTTGTCATGGACAACGCGCCAGACCTGATTGGCCCTCGCCACCTGAAAGACTTTACCGACAAGGCTGACATAGAGCTTGCCGGAGCCTGTGGCCCTGTAGGTCCCGTCAGTAAGGTTCTCTTGTAGATTCTGGAGGCTTACGCCCCTGGCTTCGAAGGCTTGCAGGTTGGTTCGGAGCGGGGCTGTGGAAGCGATGCGCTCCCAATGGATCGGGGGCGCAGGGGAGTCTTGCGCGACAGGGCCGATGGGGTCGAGCAGCCCGAACGTATCCTCCCGATTCAGGAAACCGAGTGACACCATTTCTGCGGCCCCGGCAATGAAATCATGCAGACCGGTTTTCCACTCATGCTGCTGCAGTGCTTCGGAGGAAGACTCGAAGTCCTTATAGCTTTCCCACAGCGTTTCGAAAAAAGTCAGTTTGCCCGGCAATTGTCTGCTCACGAATCTGGTGCCGACGCTGAGCAAATGCCGCACGGTTTCCCAGTCGAACTGACGTTTCCTATCTGTTTGAGTGGTCAGCAGGTCCGATATCAGATGGGTATTGTCATTGAACAACGTATCGAGGATGTTCGTCCGGACCGGATTCGAGGCCAGGGTTATTTCCGAGAGCTGTCCGATGGTGGAACTGAACAGGTTTTTGAACGTGCTCCGCTGGTTGACGGGCAGGCGACTGATCAACAGGTTCTGTAGCGGCCCTGGCCTGTTGAAGGTGTCCACGACACTCGCCTCGTTCTTGAACTCGGTGAAGGTCGGGCCCGTATGGTAGGGGGCGTACAGGACCTGGGGCGCTTTCGCATCGGTGCTCGACCCGATCAGGTAAAGCCCCAGGGCCTTGATCGCCGCCGCGCCATCGGTTTTTATCAGTTCCAACGGACGAATCAGAGCGCTGGCGCCTTTCACCGCCTGGCGGGCAATGGCGTCCGGCATGTCCAGCACCTGGCGAATCAAGTCGAAGGCTGAAGGGGAGAGGTATTGCTGCAGGCACCGTGCGTGGGCGTATTGCAACAGTTGCCAGGGTAGTTGTTGACGGAAGCGCTGCTTTCTCTGTTGAACGTCCGCCGTCGAGCCGGACAGTTTGTCCAGTACATGTTGTTTATATGAGGTGGAAATATCCAATGACAGCAGCAGCTGTTTGACCGCCGTCTCATTCAAGCTGCCGGGTAGCTTCCGTCTGGAAGTCGAGGAAACCTTGAATCCGGTTTTCTCAGTGACGTCGATATGATTCAGGGCAAACTCGTTCAGGGAGCTGGGAGGCCCCGCCAGCGCGAGGTCAGGTGTGATCTGAATGGTCGCTGGGTCCAGATCTTTTTCGGTGAAGCGTGCGTCCAGCAGCGCTTTCAGTTTTTTACTCGTATAGGCCTGTAAGGGCTCGATATCGTCCAGGTAGTCCTTGCCATTGACGACGCTGTTTCGATATTGCTCAAGCAGATTGATATGCAGGCGCTGATCTTCGGGAGAGGCCATGCCGAGCCAGGCTGGCAGCTTCTGTTGCCACCAGTCCGCCTGGGCGATGCGTTTGGCACGCGTCAGATTGGTGGGGGCCCCCTTGTCCAGTAGCGCTTCAAGGCTTTTAACCAATGCAGCCCCGGTCAATTGCCAGTCCCGGGTTTTCAACGTCTTCAGATAACCGTATTCGATCTCGAACAACCGGATGAACGAGTTCATCCGATCGAGCAACACGTTGTCCTCGATCAACTCAAAGGCCTCGAGCTGATAGCGCCCGTGGGGCTTGCGCTGGGTGGAGGGCAGGCCAGCGAGCAGGCCAAAGCGTCTGCGGGAGTCGAGCAGGTTTCGGTTCAATTGTTTCGTAGCGGCGTCGACGGAGGGGAAAACCTGCAGGCCGTCGGTTGGCGTCCAGAGGACGCCCAGGCCCGAGTAGGGCGTATCCAGCCCTCCGCGCTCGCTCAGGAAAAAGCAATTGGCGAGGGACAAGGAGGCTGTGCTGCCCTCCATGGTGTAGGCAAGTCTCAGTGAATAGGCATCGGGCCGAAAGCCTTTGAGCCCCATGCGCTGCTCACGATTCGGATAATCGGCGTCGTAGGCAAACACACTGTTGATGAGATCGGCTGCGGCAGGCGGCAGTGTCCCGTTTAGCTTCCTGAGTTCGGCTTCAGCCCGTATTCCCAGGGAAAAAACGTTGCTGAGTTCAGGCAGCAGGGCTCTGAGTCGGCTGTGCAGTGATATCTCGTTGGAGAGCGGCAGTTGGGCGAACAGCGTATTGAAAGCCTCTTCGACAGAGGTATAGCTCTTGATCTTCCTCGTCAGTTGATCGGCCATGAAGTTGGACGGCCGCGAGTCGCCATAAAAAGCCGGCAGGGTACCCCAGTGTCCTTCGGTCCCATGCTCCAGCAGGTTGTTGTTGATCAAGGAACGGATATCCAGCGCCTTGTCGACCAAGGCATGAATGTCCACGATACCCTGGCGGGACATTTCCAGGGCGTAGCGAAGGTTGCTGATCTGCTTGCCGATGATGGCATCCGCCAGGGACTCGAATACCGGCAACGTCACTGAGCGTCCTGAGACTTGTGGTTCATCAAGGCGCAGAAAGCGGTTGCGCTCATCCAGGCTGAGCAGGTCATAGAGTGCCTCCTTGCTTGCCAGGCTCGTCGGCGTAGCCATTAGCGCGTTCCTGAACCCCCGGTAATGGTCGACCTTCTGCAGGCCATGACTGGGTCGGTAGAGGTAATGCCCCTTGCCACTGATCATCAGTGAACCGGCAAGCTCGACATGGAGTGGCTCATATTCCCAGAGACGAATCGATTCGATGAACAGCGGCGTCTCGTCCTGGCGGGATGACCCGAACACTCGGAGCAGCTCCTGGCTTTGTGCGTCGCTCAGTTGCCCTTGCTCCCGTTTACTCAGGATGCTTGCGCGCAGGGCATCGCTGAGAACCTGCGCAAGCAGCGCCCGGCGTGAGAGATGGAACGGGCCGGGGGCGCTCCAATAGGCATTGATGCAATCGGTGAGCTTGGGGATCAGGTTTCCAGCGGTGACCCTTAGCAGGCTCTCCCATTGCCGCGAGTTGTGGGGCGATACGGTGATGTGCGGATGGATGAAATCGACGTCATGCCGGGCGGGCCGGCCCTGATGGTGGAAGTACAGCAGAACCGCCTCGGACAGTGACAGGTTGTTGGTCACCTTGCCCATGGTCGGATCGCCCAGCCCCGCATCGATGGTGATTGCCATGCGGGTCTGTCGATGGTCAAGGTTCGCCAGGACCTCATTCAATACCTGGTCAAGCATTGAGGTCAGTGAGGGCAGTTTGATCAGCTCATTCACCATGGTCAGCGCATTGAGGTGTTGAGCGTGCTCAATGGATTCGACCTGGGTCTTGGATACACCTGCGTCCATGGTGCGCCGGGACTGTCTGATAGCGATGCTGGTGTTCAGTTCGGCACGCTGGGAAATGGACAGGAGCTGGAACAGGTCGTCACGCTCGGCAGGGGTTGCGAGCATCTGATCGATCCGGGTTTGCAGTGCCTCCGGGCGGTCGAATTTCTCGATCCCGCCCTGGGGGGTGTAGAGGAACGCAGGCCTGGGGGGCGAGGTGCCGGCTTCTGGCAAACTTGTCAGCGTAAAACAGCCGGCCAGCGGGATAGGGGCCTGGCCTCCGGCGTGGAGCAGAATGGTTTCGGCACACATTGATGGCGTTTGCGCAGCGCGCAGCGTGTGGCTGGGCAGGGCTGCGTGGCGCAACCAGTCGAGGTCGGTTTGCGTCAATCCATGGGTTGCGCTCAGTTCGTCCAGGCGGTTGGCGTTCAGGATGGCGGGCAATAGCAGTGGCGTGGTCTCACGGGTCATCGTTGCTTCTCGATCAAGGCGCCATGAGGCGGCACATGTATGGAAGCGGCCAGACTAGAGAACGATGAAGGGGGGAAGGTGGTACATAGTTACCGCACGCGAAGCTTCAAACATGCCGGCGGTGAAAAGATTGACAGTACGCGGCTGAAGCAGTGTTTAATCCGGGGTCGTTCCTCCTTCACTGTGGCTACCTCCAACAATCATTCTGGAGCTTCAGATGTCCGCGCTATCCGATCATGCCGGTTCCGGCCCCCTTTCCTTAGATGCCCTGGTGGGGCTGCTGGAGAAGATTTTCCTGCGCCATGGCACCTCGGCCGACGTCGCCCGCACCCTGGCTGAAAATTGCGCCCGCGCGGAGCGCGACGGTGCCCACAGCCATGGGGTATTTCGTATTCCTGGCTATGTCTCGACGCTGAACAGCGGCTGGGTCAATGGCCAGGCTGTGCCGGTAGTTGAAGACGTCGCATCGGGCTTCGTCCGGGTGGACGCCGGAAACGGTTTTGCCCAGCCGGCCCTGGCTGCTGCGCGGTCGTTATTGGTGGCGAAGGCGCGCAGCGCCGGTATCGCCGTGCTGGCTATCCGCAATTCCCATCACTTCGCCGCCCTCTGGCCGGATGTCGAGCCGTTTGCCTACGAAGGGCTGGTGGCGTTGAGCGTGGTCAACAGCATGACGTGCGTGGTACCCCACGGTGCTGACCGTCCGTTGTTCGGTACCAATCCCATTGCCTTCGCCGCGCCACGGGCCGGCGGCGAGCCGATTGTATTTGACCTGGCCACCAGCGCCATCGCCCATGGCGACGTGCAGATTGCCGCGCGCAAGGGTGAGTTGTTGCCGCCAGGCATGGGGGTGGACAGCCTCGGTCAACCGACCTGTGACCCAAAAGCGATTCTCGAAGGCGGAGCGCTGTTGCCGTTTGGCGGGCACAAGGGATCGGCGTTATCGATGATGGTAGAGCTGCTGGCGGCGGCCCTGACCGGCGGCAATTTCTCGTTCGAGTTCGACTGGAACAACCATCCGGGGGCCAAGACGCCATGGACTGGGCAGTTGCTGATCGTGATTGACCCGAGCAAGGCCGCCGGGCAGAACTTCGCCGAGCGCAGCCAGGAGCTGGTCCGGCAGATGCAGGGAGTGGGGTTGCGGCGGTTACCAGGAGATCGCCGGCATCGGGAACGCAGTCATTGCGACCAGCATGGGATTGCGCTGGATGAGCAGACATTGCAACAGCTGCGGGAATTGGCGGGGATATAATCCGAAGGCGAAGGATTGGTTGCCTGATAACAGTCGGTTTTAAACCACAAGCCTTGGGGGCAACGCTTGCTCGCGATGGGGCCAGTCAGTCGAACTGTATTGGCTGGTCCGCCGCTATCGCGAGCAAGCTTTGCTCCCACGGGTTTGGTGCTTAACGCCGTCCGAGCAGCAAGCCCACCACCAGCCCGAAACCGGCGGAAATCGCCACGGTTTGCCAGGGATGGCCACCGATGTAGAGTTCGGTGGCATCGACCATGGGCCGGGTACGTTCCCGTGCGCTGGCAACCGAGTCCAGGGCCTGCTGCAATTTCTGGGAGATCTGGCCCCGCAGGTTCTCGGCCTCTTCACCGACCAGCGAGTCGCTGCTTTTGAGCAGTTTTTCCGACTCTTCGATCAAGGCCTTCAGTTCACTGAACACTTGATCCTTGATTTGCTCTCCGTTCGCTTGCGCGGTGGGTCTACGAGCCATCGAATTACTCCTTACTGATGATTACCGTGAACAGTGGAGTGCTGCGCTTGTGCAAAAGTTGCAGAGGGGCTGGCCGTGTCAGCATGGCCAAGCATAAATGATGGTTAAGGCGTTTCCCTTCAAGGTGTAAGATGTCGCCTATTTATGCAACAGGTAATTTCCATGAGCTTCAATCTGGCTGACAAACCACTGGCCGAGCGTGCCGCACTGGAAGACGAAAAATCCCGACTGTTCGAGCTGTGGCAGAACAACCTGGGCAAGGCCAAGGGCGACGCTGCCCGGTTGTTTGGCGAACGCTCAAAGCGCAAAGGCAAATGGGCTGAGTGGGTACGTGCCGAGCTGGACGGCATGTCGCCCCCGGAGTACGCCAACATGGTGCGCAGTGAGGTCAATCGGCTGATGGCCGCCAACAAATAGACCTCACGAAAAGGTCATGACGATGGCCTCGCGAACCTTGACCACTGCCGGATCCACCTGGGTGTGGGTGCGCCATCCCAGTTCGATGGGATAACGTGGCAAGGCGAGGGGGCAGGGCAGCAACGCCAGGTCACAGAGTGCCGCGATGCTCCGCGCGGCATGCTCCGGAATGGTCGCCACGGCCCGGCTGCCCTTGAGCAGAAACGGTAGCGCGGCAAAATGCGTGGTCGAGGCACACACCCTGCGGCTCAGCCCGAGCCCGGCCAGTCCTTCGTCGGTGATGCCGATGAAACCACCCGATGACACCAGCAGATGTTCGCGGCCCACGAACGCTTCCATACTTAGTGTCTGCTGGCCCTCCTCCAGGCTGTCCGGATCGGCCAGGCAGGCATAATCGCCTTCGCCCAATACCAGGCGGCTGAGCAACCGTTCCGTGAAACCACCCGCCGTGATCGCCAGGTCGAAATTTCGCTCCATCAGGTTGCGACCGACGATCTGGCTGTGGGTCTGGCGGAAAATCAGGCGCAACCCCGGCGCCCGTCGCGCCACTTCCTCGATCAGCCGGCGCCCATAGGCCAGTTCGAAGTCGTCGGACAGGCCGACGATGACCGAGCGGCCGTCGTAATGAGTGGTATCCGGATCAATCATCGCCAGACTTTGGCGGCATTTGTCCAAGGCATCGCTGATCACTGGCTTGAGTTGATTGGCCCGCAGGGTTGGTGCCAGGCCTCGACCGGTGCGCACGAACAGTTGATCGTCATACACATTGCGCAGCCTGCGCAAAGCCGCGCTGATGGCCGACTGGGTCACCCCCAGGCGCAAAGCGGCGCGGCTGGCACTGGATTCGTCGTGCAGGGCTTCGAAGGTCTTGAGCAGATTCAGATCGATATCAGTGATATTCATGTTGTTCATATCGTTTAGCAATGCATGGGGCTTTATTCATGATCGGTCGACGCCTGAGAATCGGCAACACCTGATGACCAAGGAGTTCAACACCCATGCCTAAATCCATAGTGGCTGCCCTGCAGATCGGTTCCTTGCCTGGCGGCAAGGCCGAGACACTGGCGCAGATCCTTTCCTACGAAGACGCCATAAGCCAGGCCGGCGCGCGCCTGGTGGTGATGCCTGAAGCCCTGTTGGGTGGCTATCCCAAGGGAGAAGGGTTCGGGACCCGGCTGGGATACCGCCTGCCGGAGGGGCGTGAGGCATTCGCCCGCTACTTTGCCAATGCCATCGAGGTCCCGGGTATCGAAACCGAGGCCTTGGCCGGCCTTTCGGCGCGCACGGGAGCCAGTCTGGTGCTGGGGGTCATCGAACGTGCCGGCAGTACCCTGTATTGCACGGCGCTGTATTTCGAACCCGATGCGGGGCTGGTGGCCAAGCATCGCAAGTTGATGCCCACCGGCACCGAGCGGCTGATCTGGGGCAAGGGCGATGGTTCGACGTTGCCTGTTATCGATAGCCAGGTCGGTCGGCTCGGCGCGGCGGTGTGCTGGGAAAACATGATGCCGCTGCTGCGCACCGCGATGTATGCCAAGGGCGTGGAGGTGTGGTGCGCGCCGACGGTGGATGAGCGGGAGATGTGGCAGGTGACCATGCGTCATATTGCCCATGAGGGGCGATGCTTCGTGGTTAGTGCGTGTCAGGTCCAGGCCTCGCCTCAGGCGTTGGGCATCGATGTCGAGCACTGGCCGGCGGACCGTCCGTTGATCGCGGGGGGCAGCGTGATCATCGGCCCCATGGGGGATGTGCTGGCCGGGCCGCTGAAAGACGCGGCGGGGTTGTTGACCGCCGAGATCGACACCGATGATCTGGTACGGGCACGTTATGACTATGACGTGGTCGGTCATTACGCCAGGCCGGACGTATTCGAACTGGTCGTGGATGAGCGGGCCCGGCCAGGCGTTCGGTTCACCGCATGAGTTACCAGGTCGTCGCGGACTCCGGCAAGTCGAGAGTGCCGCGGTCGATGAAGCGCATGGTGCCGAACAATCCCCCGGAGAGTTTGCCCTTGAGCACATAGGGCAGATTATCCAGACCCTGGGCCTGGCTCAGGCCGAGGGTCTGGCGTAGCACCGAGAATGCCGAAATGCTCACGGGGACGCTCAATATTGCTTCGGAAAACCTCGGAATGGAGCCACTCTGGTCGCTGACCCCGGTCGCCAGAGTGCGGTCATTGACCTCCAGGTCCAGCGCCACGCCGTTGTATTCGATGGCGGTTTCGTTGGGATTCTGCAAGCGTAGCTTCACGGCGAAACGCATCTCCAGGTCCTGGCTGGGCAAGGGGTCGATGCCGACTACGTTGATATTCAAGGGATCGCGATGCGGGAAGAGGGCGCAGGCGCTCAGGCTGAGCAGTGTCAGTAAAAGGAACAGGGCGGGAATTCTGCGCATGGGCGTACTCTCACTGTGAATTTTGGTCACGATAACCCACAACCCCAAGGACACGCGAAGTCCATCCTGTTCTCGATCCAGATGGGCGCTGGGCTCCTGACAGTTTCTGACAACAGCGTCTGCTAATCTGCAGCAACTTTTCATTCGGATCGCCCATCGTGTCCCGTACCACTCGGCTGCTCACTTTGTTGCAAGTCTTGCGCGGCAAGCGCTGCCCGGTCACCGCCGCGACACTGGCGGCAGAGCTGAAGGTATCCGAGCGCACGCTCTACCGCGACATTGCCGAGCTTTCCGCTCTTGGGGCACCGATTCAGGGTGAGGCGGGCATCGGCTATGTATTGCGCAGCGGCCTGTTCCTGCCGCCGCTGATGTTCACCGCGGATGAAATCGAGGCCATTGTACTGGGCTTGCGCTACGTGGATCAGCGCGGCGATGAGGTGCTGGGCAAGGCTGCCGCCGACGCCCTGGCGAAGGTCGCCGCGGTGTTGGCCCCCGACGTGCGGGATGCCTTGCGCAATCCCACGGTGTTGCCCGGGCCGCCAGGCTATGGGTACCCGCAGAATACGGTGGAACTGAACGTATATCGCCAGGCCATCCGCACCCAGGCGAAACTGCACATCGATTACGCCGACGTGAACAATACCCCAAGCCAGCGGCTGGTCTGGCCTCTTGCCCTGGGTTTTTTCAACGAGGCGCGGGTAGTGGTGGCCTGGTGCGAACTGCGGGGTGCCTATCGGACTTTCCGCACCGACCGGATTGCCTCCGCTACCGAGCAGGGCGAGCGCTATCCCGGCAGGCGCAGCGACTTGCTGCGGGCCTGGATGAAGTCGATGAAACTGGACGAAAACGGGCGCTTCACTCCTGACAAGAACTGACATGGGGTTGTTCTAGCATGGTGCCAGTTCGATAAAACAAGGAGCCATACCATGTCAAATCCCGTCTCTTCCCTGGCCCCGGCCATCGCTGGCTACATCGAGGCTGCCAATGCCCGTGACAGCTCGGCGGTGGCGCGTTTTTTTGCCGAGGATGCCAATGTCTTCGATGAAGGCCAGCATCGGGCTGGCACCCAGGCCATCATCCAATGGATGGAAGATACCTCCCGCCGCTTCCAGCCACGGGTTGAGGTGCTCAACGTGCAGCAACGCACGGGCAAGGTGCTGGTTCACAATCTGATCTCGGGGACCTTCCCCGGCAGTCCGCTGGAGTTGCGGTATACCTTCCGGCTCGATGAGCAGGGGAAGATCACCCGGCTGGATATCTCCACGTAGGAGCTGGCGAAGCCTGCGATCTCTTGATCCTGATCCTTCGCTCCGAATTCAATTGGCAGCGCAAGGATCGCAGTCTCGTTGCACTCGACAGCTCCTACAGGCCCCACTCGCCAAGGGGTTCGAGTTGATTCATGGGTAGGGCCGCTCACTGGGGGCTGTTGGCATGGCATACTCAGGCCCTTCCTCCTCCGGACCCGGGCCGCATGACTTTCGACTCCCCCTTGAGTGCATGGCAGCATGCCATTGAACATCACGGTTTTGTCCAGGATGAGGCCCAGGAGTTGGCGATCATGACCTTGGAGCAATGCCACAAGGCATTGCGCGAGGGCTGCAACTCGATCAAGGGGGTGTATCTCTGGGGCCCCGTGGGACGTGGCAAGACCTGGCTGATGGACCGTTTCCATGAAACCCTCCAGATTCCTGCCCGTCGTCAGCATTTCCATCACTTCATGGCCTGGGTGCACCAGCGTTCGTTCCAGCTCACAGGCACGCCGGACCCGTTGCAGGCCCTGGCCAGGGAATTGAGCCGGGAAGTGCGGGTGCTGTGTTTCGATGAGTTGTTTGTCACCGACATTGGCGATGCGATCATCCTTGGACGCCTGTTCCAGGTCATGTTCGAGTTGGGCATGGTGGTAGTGAGCACCTCGAACCTGCCGCCTGAAGAACTCTATGCCAACGGCCACAACCGCGAACGGTTCCTGCCGACCATCACCGCGATCAAGCAGCATATGCATGTCGTGCCGGTGAACGGCTGGCAGGATCATCGTCAACACCCTGGCGCGGTGCAGCAGCGTTACTGGCTAAGGGGAGCCGGGCAACCCGACCCGTTGGGTGAGATCTTCGAACGGTTGAGTGCAGGGCAGCAATCCAGCGGAGGCCCGGTGACTGTCGGTCATCGCCTCCTGGAGCCGGTCAAGGCCAGCGATACGGTGCTTTGGAGCCGCTACCCGGATCTGTGCGAGCAGCCGTTCTCGGCCCTGGATTTCATGGGGCTGTGCGATCGCTACAAGGTCATTCTGCTCAGCGATGTGCCCTGCCTGAGTGCCGAGCAGCGAGAAGGGCGTATTGCCCGCGGTACGGAAGATGGTGTCGAGCGGGTCGAGGCGGGGGATCGAGAGCTGCCGCAACTGTCGGTCCACGACGACGGTGTGCGACGTTTCATTGCCCTGGTCGACGAATGCTACGATCGCAAGGTGCCGCTCTGTCTTTCGGCCGAGGTGGCGATGGACCAGTTGTATACCAAGGGCTATCTGCAATTCCCGTTTCGCCGTACCCTCAGTCGCCTCCAGGAAATGCAGATGCAACGTTTCGGTCAGCCCGCCTGATCCGTACCCGCCGACGGCTCCATCCGTCGGTACTATCCGCCGTACCCGCGAAGAGAGATGCAAGATCATGGAAGAAGCCAAGGACGTTCTCGTACTGCAAGCCAGCTACACCAATCCGGTTCACGCGGAAGCGATCTGTCACGTGCTCAATGGCTATGCGGAGGACCCCATGGGCGGCGGCCAGTCGCTGTCTGCAGAAGTCCTGCTGCATCTGCCGGGAGAACTGGCCAAGCGTCCCCATGCGTTCAGCGTGCTGGCTTTCGTCAACGGTGAGCCGGCGGGGCTGGTCAATTGTTTTGAAGGTTTTTCGACCTTTGCCTGCCGTCCGCTGGTGAATATTCATGATGTCGCCGTCATGAAGGCGTTTCGCGGCCTGGGCCTGAGCCAGAAGATGCTGCAGAAAGTCGAAGACATCGCGCGCCAGCGCGGTTGCTGCAAGATCACCCTGGAGGTGCTTGAAGGCAATGCCGTGGCCCAGGCCAGCTATTCGAAGTTCGGCTTCGCCGCCGGCATGTTCGACCCGGCCCACGGCCGCATGCTGTTCTGGACCAAGCCCCTATAGCAATGTCCATTGCACCGGATCCCCTGTGGGAGCGAGCAAGCCCGCTCCCACACTCGGTGCTGCGCGGTTACTTTACTGCTGCACCAGCTTGGCCGTCGGCGCCTTGGGCTGCATCAGGCTGAAGTCGATCAGCGCCTTGTGCTGGCGTTGATACGGATCGCCGATCAACAGTGGTCGGGCCTGGAAGTCGGTGCTGACCAGGCTCTTGCTGCGGTCCAGCTCATCAAAACTCAAGCCCGCCAGGTCTGCCCAGGTATGGATCAGCTGAGAGCTGCTGTAAGGCCGTGACAGGTCCCCGGCAAAGTTCCAGTCATGGGTTTCGCGCCACTGGGGTGAAGCCCAGGCCATGAAAGGAATGGTGTACATCGGCGCAGTGGGCTTGCCTTCATTGCGGCCAAGGGTGGCGTGATCCGCTGAGTCGAATACATCTTCACCGTGGTCCGACAGGTACAACAGAAAACCGTTGGGATTGCTCTTGGCGTAGTCCTTGATCAGGCTGGAGACGACGAAGTCGTTGTACAGCACCGCATTGTCGTAACTGTTGTAGGTGGGAACCTGATCGTCGCGCAGGCCCGCCGGAGCGCCCTGACGGTCGGTGAATTTGTTGAAGGTCGGTGGGTACCGGTACTGGTAGCTCATATGAGTACCGAGCAGATGTACCACGATCAGCTTGCGCGGAGCGGTATCGGCCAGCGCCTTGTTGAATGGAGCAATTACGTCGCCATCGTACTGCGCAGCATTCTGATTGCGGTTGTTGTTCAGGTACACCTGCTCATCGGCCTGCTGGGAGAACGTCGTGAGCATGGTGTTGCGCTTGGTCATGGTCTGCTGGTTGGTGATCCAGAAGGTCTTGTAGCCCGCCTGCTTCATCATGCTGACCAGCGAAGGCGTCGTCAGGTACAGGTCCGGATGTTGCTCATCGGCGAATGTCAGCACCTGTTGCAGCGCTTCGATGGTGTACGGACGTGGCGTAATCACATTGTCGAAGAGCGCCAGTTGGTCCTTGAGTTTGTCCAGCTCCGGCGTGGTTTCTCTCGGGTAGCCATACAGGCTCATGCGCTGACGGTTGGTGGACTCGCCGATCACCAGCACCAGGGTCGCCGGTTGGTTGGCCATGGTGTCCTTGAGATTACGCAGTGGCTCGATCTTGCTGGCGCTGTGCAACATGCCTTGCATGTTTGCCAACTGCTCGCTGTAACGACGGTACGCCACCAGCATCTGCCAAGGTACGGCCGGCTCGATGCGGTCTTCGAGTTTCTCCAGGCCGCCGGCCAGGGTGCCGACGCGCTGGGTTTGCTTGACAAGCGGGTAACCGATGACGGCACCCAGGATCACAATTGCCGCTACCTGGGCCTGGCCACGGGGCAGGTACACCGGACGCAGGCGCGTCCAGAGGAAATACGCCACGGCGGTATGAGCGAGGAACGCCGGTACCATCCACCAGGCAAAATACTGTGTCATGTATTCGCCGGCTTCAGCCACGTTCGATTCGAACATGATGAAGATGACGCTTTGGGAGAATTCCTGCTGATAGATGAAAAAATAACCCAGGCTGGCCATGGAGCAGGCCCATAGCACTACACCGATCAGCGCAGCGAGCAGGCGGGTCCGAGCAGGAAACAGCAGCATGGGCGCGAGCCACACCGCACTCATGATGAATGCCTGGCGAAACCCGGAGAAGCCGGAAGTATCGCTCAACAGGATAAGCAGTTGAGTAATACCCGAGAAATACCAGAAGAACAGGAACAGCCAGCCGAACCCGGCCCAATCGAAACCTTTCGCAGTCGTTTTGCTGCGTTTGAACAGACTCATCAAGCGCTCCAGCCTTTTTTATCTACACCGACGAAGCTGTTGGCACCGGATGGCAACCCCAGGCATGCGCCGAGCACCCTAAAGGCGGGGAGTATCCTGGGAGCGTTGTGAAAACTTTGTGAGTTTCCGGTTATGGATTGGTGGTTCAGACGCGAATGCACGTGAGGTGAAGGGAATTATCCCTGCCGGGTGCAAGAATATCGTCGCAGGAGCTGCCGAGCGGAGCGAGGCTGCGATCTTTCCATCGACACTTGAGTCTCGAGCGAGATCAAGAGCAAAAGATCGCAGGCTTCGCCAAGGGGCAGTTATCGAGCCAGGGCCTGGCCCTGGTGGGAGAGTTGGGCGTGCTGCAGCTGCATGCGCAGCTGGGTCACTTCATCGAGCAGCAGATCGCGTTCTTCCTTGAGAAGGCGCAATTCGTCGCGACGAATGGTCACGTAAAGGGTTTGGGGAGGACGTGCGGTAACGACTGGGTCCATTGCTCACCTCGCAAATGGCTACATCAACTATAGAGATGTCGCCAGCTTTTTGGTCGACGCCTCTACTATCGGCGCCGATTCTGATTTCTTTTGCTCGTGAATGGAACTTTTTTATTTTTCATGGTCGCCGTGCCTTCGACCGGGATTGAAGCGTTATCCCCCTTGTGATCGCACGAATTAACCGGAAACTATGCAGCAAGGCTCTGGACTAACCTCCACTAGTCGCAGCCAAACCGTTTCGAAGCGAGTGGCCTGTACGGTTAAGTCGAGTACACGAATTAGCCACACAAGCCACTAAACCTTTGACTTACCTTTATTTGTAGTAGGGAGCATCAGCACATGCAACTCGGGATTATTGGACTGGGCCGCATGGGCGGCAATATTGCGCGGCGCCTGATGCTCAATGGGCACACCACGGTGGTCTATGACCGCAATGTCGCGTTCGTCGAAAACCTGGCCCAGGAAGGCGCCACGGGCGTGGCGGACCTGGCGGCGCTGGTGGCTGGTCTGGAAAAGCCACGGGCGGTCTGGGTCATGCTGCCGGCCGGCGCGCCAACTGAAGACACCATCAACGCCCTCAGCGAGCTGCTGGAGCCAGGCGATGTGATCATCGATGGCGGTAACACGTATTACAAGGATGATATCCGTCGCGCCCAGGCGCTGTCGGAAAAAGGCTTGAGCTACATGGATGTGGGCACTTCCGGCGGCGTCTGGGGCCTGGAACGTGGTTATTGCATGATGATCGGTGGCGACGCCGAGGTGGTAAAGCGCCTGGATCCGCTGTTTGACAGCCTGGCGCCGGGCATCGGCGATATACCCCGCACCCGTGACCGCAAGTCCGACGACGATCGCGCCGAGCGTGGCTATATCCATGCTGGCCCGGCAGGTTCCGGGCATTTCGTGAAGATGATCCATAACGGCATCGAGTACGGCATGATGCAGGCATTCGCCGAAGGCTTCGATATCCTCAAGACCAAGTCCAGCGAAAGCCTGCCGCCGGAGCAACGTTTCGATCTCAACCTGGCCGATATCGCCGAAGTCTGGCGGCGCGGCAGCGTGGTTTCTTCCTGGTTGCTGGACCTGACCGCCGATGCCCTGGCAAGCGATCCGAAACTGGACGGCTTTTCCGGTGAAGTGGCCGACAGCGGCGAAGGGCGCTGGACCATCGAGGCGGCCATCGAGCAAGCGGTGCCGGTACCAGTGTTGTCCAGCTCGCTGTTCGCCCGCTTCCGTTCCCGTCAGCAGAGCACCTACGGTGATAAAATGCTGTCCGCCATGCGTTTCGGCTTCGGCGGCCATGTGGAGACGCCGAAAAAATGACCTCGATCGGCAGGAAGTCCAAGGCAGAACCCGCACCACCGACCACCTTGTTCCTGTTCGGTGCCCATGGTGACCTGGTCAAGCGCCTGCTGATGCCAGCGCTCTACCACCTCAGCCGTGACGGGTTGCTGGGAGATGGACTGCAGATCATCGGCGTTGATCACAACGCCATCAGCGACGTGGACTTCGCCAGGAAATTCGAGGACTTCATCCGTCACGAAGCGGCGCGCAAGGGCGGCGATGCCAGCCGTGCGCTCGACCCGCTGCTGTGGGCCCGCTTGGCCAAGGGTATCAGTTACGTGCAGGGTGACTTCCTCGACGACAGCACCTATGCAGCACTGGCGGCGAAGATCGCTGCCAGTGGTACCGGCAATGCGGTGTTCTACCTGGCGACCGCGCCGCGTTTTTTCAGTGAAGTGGTCCGCCGCCTTGGTGCGGTCGGGTTGCTTGAGGAGCAGGCTGATGCTTTTCGGCGGGTGGTGATCGAAAAGCCGTTCGGCTCGGATCTGCACACCGCCGAAGCTCTCAATGCCTGCTTGCTCAAGGTCATGAGCGAGAAGCAGATCTATCGGATCGACCATTACCTGGGCAAGGAAACCGTACAGAACATCCTGGTCAGCCGTTTCTCCAACAGCTTGTTCGAGGCTTTCTGGAACAATCATTACATCGACCACGTGCAAATCACCGCCGCCGAAACCGTGGGGGTGGAAACCCGTGGCAGTTTTTACGAGCACACCGGTGCCCTGCGGGACATGGTGCCCAACCATCTGTTCCAGTTACTGGCGATGGTGGCCATGGAACCGCCGGCTGCTTTCGGTGCCGACGCCGTACGGGGGGAGAAGGCCAAGGTGGTCGGGGCCATCCGGCCCTGGTCGGTGGAGCAGGCTCGCGCCAATTCGGTACGTGGGCAGTACACCGGCGGTGCAATCGATGGCAAGCCGGTGGACGGTTACCGCCAGGAAGCCAACGTGGCGGTCGACAGCGGCACCGAAACCTACGTTGCGCTGAAGGTCATGATCGACAACTGGCGTTGGGTGGGGGTGCCGTTTTATCTGCGTACCGGCAAACGCATGAGCGTTCGGGACACGGAAATCATCATTTGTTTCAAGCCGGCGCCGTACGCACAGTTTCGCGACACTGAAGTCGAGGAGTTGCAACCGACCTACCTGAAGATACAGATCCAGCCCAACGAAGGCATGTGGTTCGATCTGCTGGCCAAGCGGCCGGGGCCGGCCCTCGACATGGCGAATATAGAGTTGGGCTTCGCCTACAAGGATTTCTTCGAAATGCAGCCATCCACGGGTTACGAAACCCTGATCTACGATTGCCTCACCGGCGATCAGACGTTGTTCCAGCGCGCCGACAACATCGAGAATGGCTGGCGTGCCGTGCAGCCGTTTCTCGATGCCTGGCAACAGGACGCGACCGTCCAGCCCTACAAGGCCGGAGAAGACGGCCCGGCGGCCGCAGACGACTTGCTGACGCGCGATGGTCGCGCCTGGCATGACCTCGGATGAGTGATCAAGTGAAACGCCCCATCCGTTTTCTGCTCAGCGACATGGACGGCACGCTGCTCCTGCCCGACCACAGTCTCAACCCGCGCACGATTGAAGCCGTTCGTTCCCTGCGCGAGGCGGGCGTGTTGTTCAGTCTCGCTACCGGCCGACCGCCTCGGGCAATGCTGCAGCAGATCGAAGCCCTGGGTGTCGACTTGCCCACGGCGGCGTTCAACGGCGGCACCCTGGTGCATCCGGACGGCAGTTTCCTTGCCGTGCACTACCTGCCACCCGAGGTAGCGTTGACGACCCTGGCGCTGTACGCCGACCAGCCCGGCATCGAGGTCTGGGTGTTTGCAGATGACCATTGGCTGGTGCTTGACGCCAACGGGCCGATGGTGCCGGTGGAAACCCGTGGCCTGGGTTATCCGCCTCTCGAAGTCGAGAGTTTCGAGCCCTACCTGGAACGCATCGACAAGATCGTCGCCACCAGCGCCAACACCGGCCTTCTGGTTGAACTGGAGGCCCGTCTGCATCCGCTGCTCAAGGGGCAGGCCCAGGTGTCTCGTTCGCAACCGATCTACCTGGACGTTACGGCGATACAAGCCAACAAGGGGGAGGCGCTGTCGACCCTGGCGGCATTCATGGGCGTACCGCTGGAGCAGACGGCGGCCATGGGGGACGGCGGCAATGACCCGGCGATGTTCCATCGCGCGGGCCTGTCGATTGCCATGGGGCAGGCAGAGGAGGCGATCAGGCGCCAGGCCGATGTGATCACCGCAGCCGTTACCGAGGATGGCGCGGCGCTGGCGATCGAGCGCTACATCCTGCCCCGATAACCCCGCAGACCTCTGGTTATTCCATTACAGCCAATACGTCACCGCAAACCACCCCAAGCCACCCATTACCACGGTATAGGGCAAGGCCATCCACACCATCCGACCGTAGGACAGGCGAATCAGCGGTGCAATGGCCGAGGTCAGCAGGAACAGGAAGGCGGCCTGACCGTTAGGCGTGGCAACGCTGGGCAGGTTGGTGCCGGTATTGATCGCCACCGCCAGGGTCTCGAACTGTTCGCGGCTCATGTGGCCGGAGATGAAGGCCTGTTTCACTTCGGTGATGTAGATGGTTGCCACGAACACGTTGTCGCTGATGGCCGACAGCAGGCCGTTGGCGATAAACAGCATGCCGGGCTGCTGATCGGCGGGCAGGGCCAGTACCCATTGGATCAGTGGCGTGAACAACTGCTGATCGTGAATCACCGCCACCACCGCAAAGAACACCACCAGCAGCGAGGTGAACGGCATCGCGTCCTTGAACGCGTTGCCCAGTCGGTGCTCATCGGTGATGCCGGTGAACGCGGTGATCAGTACGATGACCGCCAGGCCGATCAGGCCGACCTCGGCGACATGCAGGGCCAGGGCCACGATCAGGATCAGTGCGGCGATACCCTGGACAACCAGGGCTGCGCGTTGGCGTGAGTTGCGCTCGCGGTTGTCCTGCTCCGCGTAGTCGGCCAGTACGGCGCGAACGTTATCCGGCAGCAGCGTGCCGTAACCGAACCAGCGCAGCTTTTCCAGTGCCATGCAAGTCACCAGCCCGGCCACCAGTACCGGCAGCGAGACGGGAGCGACTTCCAGGAAGAATTCCACGAAGTGCCAGTCCATTTCATGACCGATCAGCAGGTTCTGCGGCTCGCCCACCAAGGTGCATACCCCACCCAGCGCGGTACCGACGACGCCATGCATCAACAGGCTGCGCAAAAATGCCCGGAACTGATTCAGATCCTGATGGTGCAATGAAGCCAGGGCGTGGTCTTCATCGACGCTGGCGTCCTGGCGGGGGTCATTCCCCGAAGCCACGCGGTGATAAACCGAGTAGAAACCCACCGCGGCGCTGATGATCACCGCCGTGACGGTCAATGCATCGAGAAAGGCCGACAGAAACGCAGCGAGGAAGCAGAACAGCAGGGCCAGCAGTGTCTTGGAGCGGACGCCCAATAGAAGGCGGGAGAACAGGAAGAGCAGCAGATCCTTCATGAAGTAGATCCCGGCCACCATGAACATCAGCAGCAGGATCACCGGGAAATTGTGCACTAACTCATCGTACAGCGCCTTGGGAGTGGTCATGCCCATTGCCAGGGCCTCGATCATCAACAGCCCGCCGGGCATCAATGGATAGCACTTGAGGGCCATGGCAAGAGTGAAGATGAACTCCACGACCAGCATCCAGCCCGCCACAACCGGGCCGAGGGTCCAGAGTACCAGGGCATTGATGATCAGGAAGGTGACGATGCACGCCTTGTACCAGCGCGGTGAGTGCCCAAGGAAGTTGTGGGCGAAAGCCTGAGTCATGGAACCGGACATCGGCTGCTCCTTTTATTTAGAAGCGCGCAAATTGCCGTAAGCAATGCGGAATATCAAGCGTAGGAATTCATACCGCTTTAATCGCGGTCGATATTTGCCAAGTCAGGCCCAATACCGAGCCACCATGGCACGGTGGGTACCGAAGAGGGAATGGCCTCCCACAAGGATTTTTCCGTTGACCTGTACCGCAAGAGAAGTGGCGGTGTCCAGGCTGTAGCCGAGTCGCGTGCGAACCCAGCCTTTGCCCTGGCCGAAGGTCGGGTCGAGGCTGGCGTCCGGCAGATGCCTGGCCAGTACGAAGTCGGTCTCGATACCACCGATGGTGGTTCCGGCAGTCACCAGTTTGCCATCGGATTGAACCTGGGCGGCGGTCCACTGACTGGCGTTGCGTCCGATCTCCAGGAGCCTGTACTGCCCCTGGTTGCAGTGATGATCCGGCTTGCCGTCCTGATGCACCTTCAGGGACAGACAATGCATAGGGTCGCGACTGCCGCCGAAGGCCTGCAGATCACCGTTCTGATGTTGAACGATCTGATTGATCATCACGCTGCGCTCTTTGGCCGAGACGGACAGGAAGCCGTTCTCGCCGAAACTATCATCGAGTCTGCCGCTTGGATCATAACGGACCATCAAGCCTTGCTGAGGCAGATCGATGGCGCCACCCACCACGATGTTGCCGTCGGCCTGGACAGTGAGACAGCTCAGCCAGGTGTTTTTCAGCAGGCGCCGGACCATGACAAAACCACCTCGGTTGAATGAAGTGTCCAGTGCGCCGTCCGGCAGCAGTCGGATCAGGATGCCGACATGGTCGGACCGTTGATAATGATGGTTGGCCAGTAAGAGAATCCGGCCATCGGTTTGCACGCGCATGTCGCTGGCTTCGAGGCCCTGCATGCCTGGTGGCAGCCAGGGGTCGCGCAGACCTTGGGAGAGATTGCCTTCAATCCGGATCACTTGTTGTCCGGCGTTGCCGAAACCAGAAACAGGACGGCCTTGTTGATCGAACAGAGCCAGGGCGGGGAGGGTGCGGTCAGCGTTTTCATAATACAGGCCGGATAACAGAATCTTTCCGTCGGGCAATTCAGTCACTTTGCCTGCCGTTGCTTCGAAGCCGTGCTCGAAAGAACCGACTACACAGCCACCGATTCCAAAGCCCTGATCGGTCGAGCCATCGTGGTTGAGCCGTGCGAGCCCGAACCGGCTGCCAAGCGAAGTCTCGATCCTGGCTGCCACCAGAATTTTTCCGAGACGGTCAAGGGTCAGCCCGGTGGTCAGGCTGGAGGTGCTGCCGGAGAAATGAACCATTGCCTTGCCGTTGTTGGCAAAGTCGGCATCCAGCTGGCCGGCGTGTACCACTGCCGCTGGAGGCTCAGGCGCGAATTGATTGAGCATGCATGCCTCTCCTTGCGCGTCGACCGGCCCGGAGGGGCGATGACTGCATGAGGGCAACATTCAATCCCTGAATGTGGCAGCGCACAACTGCCAGACCTCGAACAAACAGCTGCGGATCGTGCCAGAGCAATGACTTTTCGACTCAGTACCAAGCCTGCTATCAATACAGGCTCGGACTGTATACGAAAAAAGAGGATGTTTATTCAGGCATGGACCAGGACTGCAACTTGTAGCCTTCCTGGCTCAGTTCGGCTCGGGCCTGTTTCAACAGATTCGCCAGTTGGACTGGATCGGTATAGGCACTGCTTGGAATCTGAGTGCGGCCAATATGAGTATTAGTGCGGTCGACGACGGTCAGGCTCAATTCGCCGTTGCCATCTTGAGGGGCCCAGGCCACGCACTGGAAAGGTTTAAATGCGCGGTCGGCAATCAAAAGAGCTTCGTTGATACGGAGCGGGGCGTTCATGGCGTTCTCTCATAAAAGTGCCCAATCAGATGATCTGCCGTCGGTTGGGCGGACCGTGCGGCGGGTTACTTGTACTGATGTTCCGGACCGTGGTTCAGGTCACACAATTCTTGAATAAATTTCGATTTTCTTTCAGACCCGGCAAAGAGGCTTTTGTTTGAAAGCATCGTGAAAGATTTTCGGCCGGGCAACTAACGAAACGCTGGCTTATAACCACTTTCCAATGATTCCAATAATCAATTGATACAAGGGTGTGTCAACTTCTTGCTACTGTTACATGCAGGTTCGCCAAACGACTGTTTCTAATCATATTTCCTATTTTTGGCGCCAAGGATCAGTCATGGTCGAAGCCAGTACGTCACGTCGTCTGCTCGTGGTTGATCCCTGCGATGATTGCCATCGTCTGTTGCCGGGGTTACGCACCATTGGTTGGGCGGTAGAGAGTTGCTCTCTGGAACATGCCGGCGATCGAACGTGCGACGTAGGCCTTTTGAGGTTGCAGCCTTTTCATCTGGAACGCCCGGAAGCGGTCAAGGAATTGATCAGCCGTAGCGGTACCGAGTGGATCGCGGTGCTCAACCAGGAAGTGCTGCGTCTGAAGAATGTGGGTGATTTTGTCTGCGAATGGTTTTTTGACTTCCATACGCTGCCCTTCGATGTATCACGGGTCCAGGTGACACTGGGTCGGGCGTTTGGCATGGCGCGTCTGCGTGGGCAGGGCTCGGTTCATGTCCAACTGCCCGAACATGAACTGCTAGGCGACAGTCGGCCAATTCGCGAGTTGCGCAAGTTGCTGAGTAAATTGGCGCCCACCGAGTCGCCGGTTTTGATCCGTGGCGAGAGCGGTACCGGCAAGGAGTTGGTGGCGCACACGCTGCATTCACAGTCCCTGCGTCGCAATAAGCCGTTCATTGCCATCAACTGTGGCGCCATTCCCGAACATCTGATCCAGTCCGAATTGTTCGGCCACGAGAAAGGAGCGTTCACTGGCGCTCACCAGCGCAAGATCGGACGCATCGAAGCGGCCCACGGCGGGACTCTGTTTCTGGATGAGATTGGTGATCTGCCGCTGGAGCTGCAGGCCAATCTGCTGCGTTTCCTGCAGGAAAAACATATCGAGCGGGTCGGTGGCAGCCAGCCGATTGCAGTCGATGTCCGGGTACTGGCGGCCACTCATGTGGATCTGGAGGCGGCCATCGAGCAGCGGCTGTTTCGCGAAGATCTGTACTATCGCCTGAACGTGTTGCAAGTGGTGATGGCGCCTCTGCGTGAACGCCACGGCGACTTGTCGATGCTCGCCAGTCACTTTTCCCATCTCTACAGCCAGGAAACCGGCCGCCGGCCCCGCAGCTTCAGCGAGGATGCGCTGGTGGCGATGGGCATGCACGACTGGCCGGGCAATGTCCGGGAACTGGCCAATCGTGTCCGACGCGGCCTGGTGCTGGCCGAGGGACGGCAGATCGAAGCCCGCGATCTTGGCCTGGCCAGTCCCCATGGGATCGCGGCACCGATGGGCACCCTTGAAGACTACAAGACCCGCGCCGAGCGCCAGGCACTGAGCGATGTACTCAACCGCCACAGTGATAACCTGAGCGTCGCGGCCCGGGTGCTGGGTGTGTCCCGGCCAACGTTCTATCGTCTGCTGCACAAGCATCAGATTCGCTGAATCATCCTGAAGCAAGGTTGCAACCTGTGGGAGCGAGCCTGCTCGCGATGACGGTAGCGCAGGCACCTCTTTCGTGACAGATCCACCGCTATCGCGAGCAGGCTCGCTCCCACAAGGTGCCCGTCCTGGGCTAGAAGTAATACGGAAACTTGAGGCTGAAGCTGAAGTCCGGCGCATCGTCGGTCAATCCGATGGACAGGTTGGGCACGATGGTCAGGTTGTCGGAGGCGGCGACGGTCATGCCGATGTTGAAGTAGCCGGCATTGGCATCACTGGAGACCACTGACTCCCAATCCCCGCCGTCCTGCTTGAGTTTGCTTTTCTTCTGGATCAGGTCTGAGACCGAGAACGACATGCTCATTTTTTCGTTCAATGCGAAGGCCAGGCCTGCGCCGATCTGGAAGCTGTCGCCGATCCGCACCTTGCCCGGCACCTTCTGGTTGACGGTGGAGCTGATGTCGTCGAACGACTCTTCGAAGTTATGGGTGTAGGCCAGCGTGCCGAACAGCACGGCCGGGTCGAAGGTCTTGACCAGGGAAAGCCCGGGAGTGATCGACCACACGCCATTGCCGGTGGGCAGATCCTCAGGTACGAACAGGTTGGTGTTGTTCGGGGACTGGCGCAGCTTGATCCCGAATGGATCCTTGCCGGTAGGGGCTTTGACGCGCAGGGTCACCACCGCGTCGGGGGTGTTGATCGATTCGTCCATGAACTTGTAGGCAACGCCGAAATTGACATCGCCAATGGTGGGGTCGCGGGTGACGGTTTCTTCGCTGGTAACACCGGCCGCCCCGTTATTGGCCCCGCCGGACTGGTACGTGGATTCCCGGTAGACCACCGGCACATTGAGGTCGAACTGCCAGCGATTGTCGAAGTTGTAGCGGCCGGTGAGGTCCAGCGTCCAGGTGTCGGCCTTGATCCGGTCCAGGTTGATGTTGCCCAGGAAAATCGAATCCAGGGCCAGGAAACCATTGAGGATCAGTTGCCGGGTGTCGTAGCGCGAATAGGTCACGCCGGTCTCGAAGCTGAATTTGCCGCCGCCAAAGAAGCCGCTGGCCTCGTCATAGAGGTTGGAGACGCTCTGGGCCGGCTGCGAGTCGTCCGCCAGGGACTGCCCGTAGCCGCTGCCTCCAGCCGTTGCCGCGCCCCCGCCGGCCACGTTCTGGTTACCCTTCATGTCGGCCGGGGATTTGACCAGGCGCTTGGGCGGTGGGGCGGCAGGCTGGTCTTCCACCTGGCGAACCCGTTGTTCGAGTACCGCCAGGGCTTTCTGCTGGACCTCGTATCGTTGCTTGAGCTCGAGCAGCTCCTGCTTCAATGCCTCGATGTCCGCATCCGGTGCCGCTTGCAGCAGGGTTGCCGGGAACAAGGTGCTCAGACACATTACAGCGCGCAACGATACGGATCGATACATGAAAATGCCGTCCCTATTTGCTCAGTGGTCGAAAAGCAGCTTAGGCTCTGTACGAAAAGCCTTGGTACTCGTTCATGCTGCGTTGAAAACAGCCTCGGAATGCTCATGTACTCCAGTACACTGCGCTTGCTCGGCTGTTTTCGTCTTGCCTGACCTTCGTCTCAAAACTTTTCGTACAGAGCTTAGTTCAATACCCGAGGTTGCGCAGGCCGCGCAGCTGCGTCAGGTTGCAGTCCAGCGCCCCGGCACTGGGGCCGTTGTTGTTGAGTACTACATTGAGCTGGGTCATGTTGTTGACCAGGTTGCTGTTGCCCAGCAGGCGGGTATTTTGCAAAAGGCCACCCTGGGCGACTTGCTGCAGGGCGCTGCCCTGGTTGTGACTGGCCTGGATCGCCATCTGTATACCGCTGCCGGTAGCGGTTACGGCGACGCTTCCGGCGGCGTTGCTGCCGCTGATGGTCTGGCCGCTAGTCAGTAACTGCCCTTGGGAAGGAACGAGGGCGGGGGGCTGGTGGCTTTCCTTCACGTTGATGCTGACATTGTTGTAGGCGGTATTGCCGTCGCCGGCAGCGCGTACGCTCTGGGTCACGCCCTGGCTCGTCCCAAGACCTGCACCACCGGTAATGTTGCCGCTGCCCTGTTCCGGAGCGCTGCCGTTGCCGGTCTGCTTGATGGTGGAAACGTAAAACTCGGGTTTGACGGTGGAGGCCTGGATCTGCATGGAGCTGCTCGCGCCGATCAGGTCACCGCTGGCGTTGCGCCAGGTACTGCTCATGACGATGCCGAAGCTGATGACCCGCCCGGGCATGACATAACGACCACGCAGCTCGGCGAGCTCCTGGTCCTTGATTTCGATGGGTTTGAATCCGGCATGGGCATAGCCCGACGCGGTCGCGACCAAACAGGCCAGCGACAGCCAGTGTGACGTTTTCATGTCCCGCTCCCGGAGCATCCTGCTCCTTGTGTACTTATCGTTGGCAGTAGGTCGGCGACTTAAAAAAAGTCGCTCTGGATGAAACCGAAATCCATCAGTTCCGCATCCTTGACCGGGTTGAACCCGTCCAGCTTGTTACGTGCCGTCAACGGCTGCGGAGGACTGCGTAGTGCGTTGGTCTTGTCGTAGCCTGGACCGACGATGGCGAAGACGATGCCGTTCCAGCCTTTGACGAAATCGTCGTGGGCGTAGCGCTTGTGCCCCAGTACCGGGTCGCCGATGTAGACCCATTGCTTGTCGGCCCGCTGCAATACCACGAAGTGCTTGTAGCCACGTATTTCCATCAGGACCACCACCGGAATCGTCACGGCTTCGAGCTTTTCTGGCGGTATCCGATAGCCTCGGGCGCGCATGCCGATGCTTTCCACGTAGCGCTTCATGTCCAGCATGGAAAAGCCCTGGGTACGTACGAGGTTCTGGTCGGCATTGACCAGCATGCCCTTGATGACATGCTCTTCATCGACATCAAGCCAATAGGCCTGGCGCAGTACCGTGGCCAGCGCGGCGGCACCGCAGCTGAAATCGGTTTTCTGCTCGACGATGTCGCTGAACTTGCGCTCGCGCACGCTTTGCACCGGCTTGTAGACCAGCATGCCGCCGGGCAGGGCAGCGACCGGCATTTGCGCAGCTTCGGTGACACAAGCCATGCAAAGCAGCAGGGAAAGAGCAGTCGCACGCATGATCGATACGCCTTGTGGAAACCCAGGAAAAGAAGCCCCGTTGCCGGGGCCCCATTTCATGCGCAGTTACATGCAGGCCTTGCAGCCAGCAGCGATGGACAGCGAGTTGCTCTGTTGGTTGCCCACGCCCGCCGACACGTTGGCGCCGCCGTTGCCGGAGAAGCCGTTCATGGAGTTGTTCATGGTGGCGTTGTTGATCACTGGGTTTTTCCAGCCATCGCGGGTCAGCACTTGCTGGGTGTTGCTGCCGGCCAGTTCGAAAGTGCCCACGGCGGAGAACTTGAACTTGTCGTCATCATGACCGCCGCCATAGCCACCTTTGTTGTCCCAGCCGCCATGGTTGTCGTCTTCGGCGGTGCCGGTGCCTTTGGCCTTGAATGTGCCGGAGGCTTCATAGGTGCTGGTGAGGGTGTCGGTCTTGTAGGTCTTCACGCCCTTGTTGTCCACCACCAGGCCGGTGGAGGTCTGGTCGGCTGCGGCCGAGGCTTGTGCAACACGGCCACCTGATACGGCGATGGCCAGGTTGTTTTTCTGTTGGTTGAAATTGCCGGCTGTCACGTTGATGCCGATGTTGCCGGAGCCGTTGTTGCCCGCGTTGGTGAGCGAGGCGTTGTTTTGAGTCGAGTTGTTTTTGACGTAGTTGTTGTTATTGACTTGGGTGGCACTGGACATGGACACGGCCGAACCGAAGATGAAGCTTTCGTCTGCAGTGGCCAGGGCGGCCGCGTTGTCTTGCTGGTTACCGTCGCCGGCCGCGACGTTGGCGCCCATGTTACCGTTGCTGCCATTGAGTGAGTCCTTGGCTTCAGCGGTGTTTTTGGTGGCCTGGTTGGTCACCACGTTGCCGTCGCTGTTCTGCTCATCCAGCACCGTAGCCCCAGCACCGGCGCTGATGGAGAGCAGTTGATCCAGCGTCGGGCCTTGGGGGTCATGGCTGCCATGGTTGCCATTGCCATGACCATGCCCGTTGCCGTGATTGTTATCGTTTCCACCGGCCTGTGCGGCCATTGCCATCACAGCGGCGAGAGCGAAAACCAATGGTTTAAGTGCCATTGTTGGTTTCATGGTGTTTCTCCTTGCGTGTCGTTGGTTAAGTGTGTCGGTACTTTCTTATGGGTTTACTGCCCGGGTCAGTCTGCAACCCGGATGCTCAGGGTGTTGGCCATACGGTTCCCCACCCCGGCACTCTGGTTCACCTGGATTACCCCTCGGCTGCCGGTGAAGGCCTGGTCGCCGGTGACGACCTGGCGGCTGCCGGTTGGGGTGCCAGTTGCTCCTGAGTTCGGTAACAACGCCACGTTCTGTTGAGAAAGCGCGCTGTCGTCAATGCTCTGCGGCTGGGCGCTGATGCCCACCCGCATGACATTGGCCATCTGATTGTTGGCCCCGGCGGACTGGTTGACGCCCAGCACACCGTTGCCGTTGCTGAAAGAGCTGCCGCCGATGCGGGCGGTCGCGTTCATGGAGGAATCGGCAGGGGTGTCCAACCGCTGGTGCACATGGGTGCTGGCCTGGGCTCCGGTGCCGATGGCGATGGCCCGAGCGTTGGTTTGCTGGGTTCGGTCGCCCGCCGCCTGGTTGATGTTGAAGTTGCCGGTATAACGGCTGCCGGAATCCTGCAGGTTGGCGCTACTGACCACCGCCACACCTGGATCGGCGAATACCGTGGATGAGCCGAGCAGGGCGAGCAGGAACAGGGTCGCTCTCATGTCAGCGACCTCCAGCCAGACGACCCAGCGGCGCCAGGCCGGAACTCAGCGAGCGGTTGATGGTGCCTGAGATCGCACCTCCGCTGCCGCCACCGTGGCCGGCGTTCATGCCGGGCATGCCGTTGGGGTTGGTCACGACATTCAGGCCTTGCACGCTGGTATTTGTGTTGAGGGTGTTGCGGATCGACGAGCCGCTGGCGACGCTGGCAAATTCGCCGTCGCTCAATTCGGTGCTGATGGTCGCCTGGCTGATTCGATCGGAAGGGTTGGCGTTGACGGTGGTCGGGTAGGGGTCCTTACCACCGTTGCGACCGATATGGACGGGCTGTACGTCCCGGTTGAGGACGATGACGCCGTTGCCTTCGGCCTGTACTGGCAGGCTGAGCAGCGCGCTGGCGGCGCAGCCGATCAACAACAGGACGGTCAAACTTCTATCGAAAGTCCCCACGGCATCGGTTCCTTCTTCGGTGGGCTGGCCTTGGTCCAGCGTTGCGAGGGGAGAAGAGCAGATGTCGTGCCGGGTTTGTAAAAGTCTTTCGATTCAATGGGTTGGCTAGCTGTGCGCAATGAGCGTTGCGCGACCTGTTTCATGAATGAGACAAGGCTCATGAGGGTCAATAGGCCATCTGCGGCCAGTGGCTCTGGATCCAGGCTTTTGAGGGGGTGTTTCAGTGGCGTGACAGTCAGGATGACAAACCAGTGAAACAGCTTTGGATCCGGGTTTGACAAGACGGGGATGTTTCAAGAGTGCAACAGGATGGCGCTATACCATCACCTGTCCCGGTGGGATCTGTTCAGGCCTGGAGCAGTTGGGCTACGGCTGCGAACACCTGGCTTTGGCGCTGCGCCCAGTTGCCTTCGATCACTTGGAAGGGTTGCTGGCGCCGGGTCAGCCAATCCTCTATGGCGGTGAAAAACTGCAGGCGTTGCGCCAGCTCAGGCTGGCAGCGCAGGCCGTCGCCGGTCCATTCGACCTGCTCGGGGCTCAACAGCAGATGCAGGTCGTAATGGCGCCTCAGCAAGCTTGGTTCCAGCCAGTCCGGGCATTCGCCGAACAGGGTCCGGCTCCAGAGGATATTGCTCAGCAGATGGGTGTCGAGGATCAGCAGTGCCGGTTGTCGGGCACGGGCTGCGTCTTCCCAGGCCAGTTGTCCGAGAGCGATATCGGTGATGTCGTCCAGGCAGGTGTCGCGGGGGTACTGTTCCATGAAGTGGCGGACGTATTCATCCACCCGCAAGCCGCCGAAGTGTTCCTGCAATTGCGACGCCAGCCAGCTCTTGCCGGCAGATTCGGGGCCGGTGAGCACCACCACTTTCATGCGCGCAGGGCCGGGTCGGCGCGCCATTCCCGCCAGCCCTGCACGGCGAGCAGGGTGAACAGGGCGTAGAGCGCGGCGGTCAGGTACAGCCCCTTGTAGATGAACAGGCCAACAAAAATCACATCCAGGGCGATCCACAAAGGCCAGCATTGCACGCGCTTCTGCGCCATCCACCACTGGGCCACGAGGCTGAAGCCGGTAAGCGCCGCGTCGAGCCAGGGTTGGGCGGCATCAGTCCAGTGCGCCATGGCGGCGCCCAGCACCAGGCTGCCCGCTGCTCCGGCAGCCAGCCCAAGCAGCACTGACGGCCCGCCCAGACGTGTGACCTGGCGTCCGTCATGATGCTGCCCGGCGCGGGTCCATTGCCACCAGCCATACAATTGCAGCGCGGCGTAGATCACTTGCAACAGCATGTCCGAGTACAACTTCACGTCGTAGAAAATCCAGCTGTACAGCAACACCATGACCAGGCCGATCGGCCAACACCAGGGGTTCTGCTTGACGGTCAACCAGACAGCGATCACGCCGAGGGCTGCGGCAAACAGTTCAAGCCCGGACATGGCGGCTCCTTGAGGGAATGGAAAAGGGGGGCGATTGTAAACGTTATGGTGGGGGCAGCTCCAACATCAATGTTGGATGTGCCGGTGCTCTCGCGAGCAGGCTCGCCCACAGGGGGGCCAGGTTGATTGCAGTATCTGTGGTCGCCAGCAGGACCTGTGGGAGCAAGCCTGCTCGCGATAGCGGTGGTTCAGCTTGCATCCAGGCTGGATGCAAGCTTTGCTTTTACACCCGGAATTGTTTGAGCAGGCCGTTCAGCTGTTCGCTCAGTGCTTTGAGGCGGGTGCTTGCCAGGCTCGACTGCTCTGCCGCCAGGGCCGTGCTGTGGGAGAGTCCGGCGGCCTGGGTGACATTCTGGTTGATGTCCTCTACCACGTGGGCCTGTTGCAGGGTAGCGCTGGCGATGGAGGCGTTGAGACTGTTGAGATTACGCAGGGCCTGGCCGATGGCGTTGAGACTGGCGCCCGCCAGGCCTGCCTGTTCGATGGTCAGTTGCGAGGCGCGGCTGCTGTCGCTGATGACCTTTACCGCGGCTTCGGAGTGGGTTTGCAGGCGTTCGATCATGCCCTGGATTTCGGCGGTGGACTTCTGTGTGCGCTGCGCCAGCAACCTCACCTCATCGGCCACCACCGCAAAGCCCCGGCCCTGTTCCCCGGCGCGAGCGGCTTCGATCGCCGCGTTGAGGGCCAACAGGTTGGTCTGCTCGGCGATGGAGCGGATCACCTCCAGGACGCTGCCGATCTGGGTACTTTCGCTGGCCAGGGTACGGATCACTTCCACCGCCTGGTCGATGGTCTGGGAAAGACGGTCGATTTGCTGCAGGCTGCCGTCAATGTTGACCTGGCCCTGCTGGGCCTGGGATTCAGCGTCGCGCATCTCACTGGCGGCGTGTTCGGCGTTCTTGGCCACGTCCTGCACACCATAGGTCACTTCGTTGATCGCAGTGGCCACCAGCTCCATCTGCTGCGATTGCTGCTGGCTGCGTTCCTGGGCCTGGGCGGCGTCGCTACCCAGTTCATTGGACGATTGTCCCAGTGCGCTGGCCGAATCCTGCAACTGGCTTACCACATGGCGCAGCTTGCTGGTAAACGCGTTGAAGTGTCGCGCCAGTTGAGTGACCTCATCCTGGCCGTGGGTGTCGAGGGTGCGGGTCAGGTCGCTTTCACCGCTGGCAATGTTGGCCATGGCGTTCACCGTTTCCTGCAGGGGCCCCACGATGCTGCGCACGATCAGGGTCAACAGCAGGCTCATGATCACTACAATCGACAGGCCAATCAGCGAAGCCTTGATCAGTTGGGCCTGGAACTCGGCTTGCACGTCATCTACGTAAACGCCTGAACCGATGATCCAGCCCCAGGGCTCGAACAGTTGGACGTAGGAGGTTTTCGCCACCGGTGCCTCGGCACCCGGCTTCGGCCACAGGTAGTTCACCATCCCGGCGCCCTTGGCCTTGGCGATGTTGACCATCTCGTTGAACAGCGCGAAACCGTTCGGGTCGCGGATCGCCGAGAGGTTCTTCCCTTCGAGCTTCGGGTTGGCGGGGTGCATGACCATGACCGGGGTCAGGTCATTGATCCAGAAATAATCAGTCTCGTTATAGCGCAGGCCCCGCACAGCGCTGAGGGCCTGTTTCTGGGCGGCTTCGCGGGTCAGGGTACCAGCGGTTTCCAGGCCATGGTAATAGCTCAGCACGCCGCTGGCGGTCTGGACCACATGTTGGGTTTTCTGCACCTTGGCCTGATAGAGGTCACCGTGGATCTGCTTCAGCATCAAGGCGCCCAACGTAAATACCATCAAGATGGCCACGACGAGGATGAGCCACAAGCGTCGGCTGATCGACACATTGCGCAAACTATTCATACGCTGTCACTCCAGTTTCTTGTTCTTGTCATCCACGGCCGGTGGATTGCCCCCTGGGCCATAACGCGGCGGCGTTATGAGGGCTTGTCTGATAGGATTTCGGCCTCGCAACGCAAAACCTAAGCCTGCCTATGATTTTTCATTGGTTTTTTTGGGGAGGGCGCAGTTATCGTGCCCCGCTGCTTGTATTGGCATAACACTTTGATTATCGATGAGCCCCTGTCTGACAGGGGCTTTTTTGGGGGATGAATGGATTTGTGGACTGCCTTTCAGGCACTGATTCTTGGCATTGTAGAAGGTCTGACGGAGTTCCTGCCGATTTCCAGCACGGGGCACCAGATTGTTGTCGCAGACTTGCTTGGGTTCGGTGGGGAACGGGCCATGGCGTTCAACATCATTATTCAGTTGGGTGCGATCCTGGCGGTGGTCTGGGAGTTTCGACGCAAGATCTTCGACGTGGTAGTGGGTTTGCCCACTCAACCCGGTGCCCGACGGTTTACCGCCAACCTGTTGATCGCCTTCCTGCCCGCCGTAGTGCTGGGCGTGTTGTTTGCCGACCTGATCCACGAGTACCTGTTCAACCCGATCACCGTGGCCGCCGCGCTCGTGGTGGGGGGGGGCATCATGCTCTGGGCCGAACAGCGCCAGCATGAAGTACACGCCGACACGGTGGACGATATGACCTGGAAGGATGCCCTCAAGGTCGGTCTGGCCCAGTGCCTGGCGATGATTCCCGGCACCTCCCGTTCCGGCTCGACCATCATCGGCGGGCTGCTGTTCGGCCTTTCGCGCAAGACCGCGACCGAGTTTTCCTTCTTCCTGGCCATGCCGACAATGGTCGGCGCGGCTGTCTACTCGGGCTACAAGTACCGCGCACTCTTCGTTCCGGCGGATTTCCCGGTGTTCGCCATCGGCTTCGTCACCGCGTTCATCTTCGCCATGATCGCAGTCAAGGGACTGCTGCGGTTCATCACCAGCCACAGTTACGCGGTGTTCGCCTGGTATCGGATCGCGTTCGGTCTGCTGATCCTTGCGACCTGGCAATTCGGTTGGGTCGACTGGACGACTGCCCAGCCATGAAAGATTCGGGCACCCGCAGGCGCGCAGCCCGCGACACCGGGGGCGCAGTACAGAACCTTCGGCTCAAGTTGATCGTGTTTGCGCTGCTATGCACGCTACCGCTGACGGGTTCGTTGCTGCTCGTGCTGCAGGAGGCGTCATGGGTGCCGTTGATGGCCTATGGGACCGTCAGCGTCGTGGCGTTCCTGCTGTACTGGAGTGACAAGCGCAAGGCGCGTTCCGACACCTGGCGCACCCCCGAGAACGTGTTGCATGCCGTGGAGCTGGCCGGCGGCTGGCCCGGGGCATTACTGGCCCAGCAGGTCTTTCGACACAAGACCCGCAAGGTGTCGTTCCAGGTGGTGTTCTGGTTCATCGTGCTGCTGCACCAGGCGTTCTGGGTCGACCAGTTGTTCCTGGGCGGTCATTTGCTGGCCTAATGGCCTGTGTGGTTAATTCGTGTACTCAAATTAACCGCAAGGGCCAGCAGGTGTGAGTATTACGGCAGTAGCAAGCCGACCTGCGTGCGCTTGGGCAATTTGCTGACCACCAGTTGGTGGGAGCGTTGCAATAGGCCATGCAGTTCCTCGGCGCCCATGGGGTAGGGCGTGTGCATGATGATCCACTGGGCTCGTGCCAGATACGGGGCAGGATGGATGCCCGGTCGGTCGCAATGTCCCAGGAACAGGTCCTTGTCGACCTTGAACGCCAATGAGTCGCTACGCAGCCCTTGCAGGGCGAACATCTTGTTCCCGGCGATGGAAAACACCCGTACGCCACCCCATTTGTAATCTTCCCTGGCGCCAGGCAAGCCCAGGCAAAACCGTGCGACATCCTCTTCGCTCAAACTCATAACGTCCTTTCTCCACAACGATTGAAAGCGTCCACCAAATGGTCGAGCCATGCGCGTACCGCCGGCAACATTCCGCGTCGATGGGGATAGACCGCCTGCAGCCAGCCATCGGGCAGCGACCATTGCGGTAACAGTTCCACCAGTGTGCCGTCCGTCAACTCCTGCTCGCAATACATGCTCGGCAATAAGGTAAATCCCAGGCCGGCGAGAACGCAGGCGCGGCGCACAATGAAATCATCGATGCCCAGGCGTGCCTCCAGGGCCAGTTCGGCGACCTGTCCGTCGATGCTGTGCAGGCGCAGATGCACCAGGCGATCGCTCTCAAGTGCCCCGAGCACCGGGACCTGCTTGAGATCCTCGGGGGTTTCGATCCGTCGCCCTTCGACGAAGGCCGGGCTGGCGACCATGATCAACCGTGCCTGACGCAAGCGGCGGGTCATCAACAGCGGGTCTTCGTCACCCAGGTCACGCACGCGCAGCGCTACGTCTACGCCTTCGCTCACCAGATCGACGCGGCGATTGACCAGGATCATCTCCAACTGGACCTGAGGATATTTTTCCAGGAAATCGGCCACCACCCCGGCCAGAATTTCGTGGGCCAATCCCACCGGACTTGAAACCCGAAGCCGGCCACGGGGCGCACTGGACATGCTCGCCACCGCTTCGTCGGCCATTTCTGCCTCCAGCAACATGGCCTGGCAATGGCGCAGGTAACGTTCACCCACCGCCGTCAGTTTCAATTGGCGGGTGGTGCGTTGCAGCAGGCGGGCGTCGAGGCGCTCCTCCAGTTCGGCGATACGCCGGGACAGCCGCGACTTGGGGATGCCAAGGGCGCGGCCGGCTGCAGCGAAGCCACCGGCTTCGACGACTTTGGCGAAATAGTAGAGATCGTTGAGGTCTTGCATGTCGGGCTCGATTGTCCTGTCAGTGGAACGAACTATCGCATTATTGCTGGCTAATCGGCCATTGGTTTCATCGGTAGGATAGTCCCCATTCGATCGCCCGGTAGCGATCCTCATTGGAGAGCACTCACATGAAACTTCTGCACATTGATTCGAGCATCCTTGGCGACAACTCGGCTTCCCGCCAATTGAGCCGCGACGTGGTCGAGGCCTGGAAAACCGCTGAACCGGGAGTGGTCGTGACCTACCGCGACCTGGCCGCCGATGCGATCAGTCACTTTTCTGCACAGACGCTGGTTGCGGCTGGTACCAGCGCTGAGTTGCGTGATGCCGCGCTGCAGCACGAAGCCGACCTCAGCGCCGCGACGATGGCTGAGTTCCTCGCGGCGGATGCCGTAGTGATCGCGGCCCCGATGTACAACTTCACCGTCCCGACCCAGCTCAAGGCCTGGATCGACCGTATCGCCGTGGCCGGAAAGACGTTCAGCTACACCGAGGCCGGTCCACAAGGCCTGTGCGGTGGCAAGAAGCTGGTGATTGTTTCCACCGCCGGTGGCCTGCATGCTGGCCAGCCGAGCGGTGTAGGTCATGAAGAGTATCTGAAACTGCTGTTCGGTTTCCTCGGCATTACCGATATCGAAATCGTTCGCGCCGAGGGTCTGGCCTACGGCGATGACATGCGTAACAAGGCCATGAGCGACGCCAAGGCACAGATCGGCGAACAGTTCGCCGCCGCATAAGATCTGCCCAAGCCCAAGCCCTGTGGGAGCGAGCCTGCTCGCAATGACGGTGTACCAGTCACCTCCATGCTGACTGACCCACCGTTTTCGCGAGCAAGCCCACACATTGGATTGGCGGCGTCCGCAGCCTTTGCATATGCCACCTGACCTTGTGGGAGCCAGGCTTGCCCGCGATGACGGCAGTACATTCAACCTCTGCGTGACAGACCCACCGCTATCGCGAGCAGGCTCGCTCCCACAGAGGACTCAGGGTGTATGCGGTCTTTGCATATGCCACCTGACCTTGTGGGAGCCGGGCTTGCCCGCGATGACGGCGGTCCACTCAGCATTTCAGTGACAGATCCACCGCTATCGCGAGCAGGCTCGCTCCCACAGAGGATTCAGGGTGTATGCGGTCTTTGCATATGCCACCTGACCTTGTGGGAGCCAGGCTTGCCCGCGATGACGGCGGTCCAGTCAGCATTTCAGTGACAGATGCACCGCTATCGCGAGCAGGCTCGCTCCCACAGAGGATTCAGGGTGTATGCGGTCTTTGCATTCACCACCTGATCTTGTGGGAGCCAGGCTTGCCCGCGATGACGGCGGTACATTCAACCTCTGCGTGACAGACCCACCCCTTTCGCGAGCAGGCTCGCTCCCACAGAGGATTCAGGGTGTATGCGGTCTTTGCATTCACCACCTGATCTTGTGGGAGCCGGGCTTGCCCGCGATGACGGCGGTACATTCAACCTCTGCGTGACAGACCCACCCCTTTCGCGAGCAGGCTCGCTCCCTCATTGGTTTTTCGGTGACCGTGAGATTGCATCACCCTTTTGCACGATGATGAATATCGAAACCTTCGTAAAACGCTGTATTCTGCTCATCGGGCTTTTGGCGCAGGTCATGCAAGTCCAGGCAGCGAGCGACGGGGCCTTCCTGTCCGCTGGTGAAGGTGGATGATTCGATGAAACGTCTTGGTGCAGGGTTACTGCTTTGTCTGCTTGGCAGCCTGGTTACGGTGCACGCCGCACCGGCGCTGCACCCCAACTGGAGTGCCGGCTTTCATGAACTGAGCTTTCTCGATCCGCTGGATAACCAGCCGATGCACGCCATCGCTTTCTATCCGTCTATCGCCAGGGGGCAAACCAGCCTGCTGGGCGGCTATCAGATCGATGCTGCGCCGGACGCCCAGATAGCCATCGGCCGCTTTCCGATGTTGATGCTGTCCCACGGCAACACGGGTACGCCGCTGGCCTTGCACGACCTGGCCACTTCACTGGCGCGCAAGGGATTCGTCGTGGTCGCAGTCATCCACCCTGGCGACAACGCCCAGGACCACAGCCGGTTGGGTACCCTGAGCAACCTTTACGGACGGCCGATCCAGATTTCCGAGGCCATCACCGCGACGCTGAACGATCCGATGCTATCGCCGTTCGTCAATGCCGGGCAGGTGGGGGTGATCGGCTATTCCGCCGGTGGGGAAACTGCGCTGATCCTGTCCGGTGCCACGCCGGATCTCAATCGCTTGCGCCGCTATTGCCAGGAGCGGCCGGAAGACCGTGACGCCTGTAACACCCAGGGCGAGCTGATTGCCGACCGTGACGATCTGCAACCGATGGCCGATCCCAGGGTCCGGGCATTGCTGTTGATGGCACCGTTGAGCCTGAAGTTTGGTCGCCATACCCTGGTCGACGTCCATGTGCCGGTGCTGCTGTACAGCGGCGATGGCGACAAGCTGGTGGCCTTTGACAAGAATGCTGCCGCCCTGGCCCGCAAGCTGCCTACCGCGCCGGACTTCAAGACCCTGGCCGGGGCAGGGCACTTTGTCTTCCTGGCGCCATGCACCGAGGAGCAGATTGCCGCGATGCCTGCGTTGTGTACCGATGCCGATGGTGTCGACCGCAAGGACATTCACCGCACCATGATTTCCGAAGCGGGGCGCTTCTTCAGTCAGGCCCTGCGCAAGCCCAACCGGGCCGGTATGCGCACGGCCGATCAGTAAGGGTTTTTCTCGGCGCGTCGACGCAGCAGCAGGGTCAGCCCCAGCCCCGTGATCGACAACAAGGCAGCGCAGAAAAAGATCGACGAATAGCCCAGGTTCAACGCCACCGCCCCCATCAATGGTCCGGCAATCGCCAAGGCCAGGTCGAAGAATACGGCATAGGCACTCAACCCCGCGCCACGACTGGTGTTCGGCACCTGCTTGATGGCTTCCACCCCCAGCGCCGGATACACCAGCGACAACCCGAAACCCGCCAGCCCGGCGCCTACCAATGCGAATGCGGGAGAAGGGGCCAGCCAGAGCAGCACCAGCCCAAGGGTTTCGATGCTCATGCAAGCGATGGCCGAGTTAAAGCCACCGAAGCGGGCAATGCTGGAAATGAACAGCAATCGCGAAAGAATGAAGCAGATGCCGAACACCGTCAGGCACCACGCTGCGCCGATCCAGCCACGGCTGACATAAAACAGGGTGATGAACGTGGTGAGCGTGCCGTAGCCGATCGAGGCCAGGCTCAAACTAGTCCCGTACGGCGCAATGCGGCCGAAAACGGCCCGGAAGGGCAAGCGTTCGCCACGGACCACAGGCACGGAGGGCTTGTTGCGGATCAACAACAGCGCCGCACCTGCCAACAGTGACAGCGCGATCCCCAGGCTGCTGAAGCCCAGGTTACCCACCATCACCACCCCTAGCGGGGCGCCGATGGCAATGGCGCCGTAGGAGGCAATGCCGTTCCAGGAGATCGAACGGGCGGTGTGCTCCACGCCGACCTGGCCCATGCACCAACTGATGGTGCCAACGCCAATCAGGCCTTGGGCCACGCCGAGCAAAAAACGGCCGGCAATCAGGATCACCAGGCTCGGCAGCGGCAGGCTTTGCAACAAGGTGGAAATCAACGTCAGCACACCGCTGAGCACAATGCCCGACAACCCGTAGACGATCGCCCGTTTGGTCCCGACGCTGTCCGACACCCGCCCGGCCATGGGGCGGCTGAGCAGGGTCGCCAGGTATTGCGAACCGATGGTCAGGCCAGCCACCACGGCACTGAAGCCCAATTGTTCATGGACATACCCTGGCAACACGGCAATCGGCAGGCCGATGCAAAGGAAGGCAATGAAGGTGTAGAAAACGATGGAGACGATCTGCAGGGTGATCGACAGGGAGCTGGGGGTGGCTTGCGGCGTAGACATGGGCTCGTTCGCGGGCGGCGGCAGGAGAGCTTCATCATGGCGCGGGGAGAGAAGAAAAGAAAGCTGGCTAACTAAATACGCGGATTGAAGATCACCGCAGATCCCCTTGTGGGAGCGAGCCTGCTCGCGATGGCGGTGCGTCGGTTGATCAAAATCTCGGCTGACACACCGCCATCGCGAGCAGGCTCGCTCCCACAGGTCTTGTGCCCCTGAAATGAAAAAAGCCCTGTCACATTGGACAGGGCTTTTCACTTGCGGCTTGCGGCTTGCGGCTCAGAGCTGCTCTTAGAACATCACACCCTGGCTGCGCAGGTAGTCGTCATAAGTACCGCTGAAGTCGACCACGCCGTCTGCGCTCAACTCGATGATGCGGGTGGCCAGGGACGAGACGAACTCTCGGTCGTGGCTGACGAAGATCAGCGTGCCCGGGTAGTTCTCCAGCGCCAGGTTCAGCGCTTCGATGGATTCCATGTCCAAGTGGTTGGTCGGTTCGTCCATCACCAGTACGTTGGGTTTTTGCAGGATCAGCTTGCCGAACAGCATGCGGCCCTGTTCACCACCGGAGATGACTTTGACTGACTTGAGGATTTCGTCGTTGGAAAACAGCATGCGGCCCAAGGTGCCGCGAATCATCTGTTCGCCCTGGGTCCACTGGCCCATCCAGTCGAACAGGCTGACATCATCGGCGAAGTCATGGGCATGGTCCTGGGCGTAATAGCCCAGTTCTGCGCTCTCGGTCCACTTGACCGAACCGGCATCCGGCGCCAGTTCGCCCATCAGGGTGCGCAACAGGGTCGTCTTGCCGATACCGTTGGGGCCGATGATCGCCACGCGTTCGCCGGCTTCGACGGTGAAGCTGAAGTTCTTGAACAGGGTTTTGCCATCGAAGCCCTTGGACATGCGTTCGATGGTCACTGCCTGGCGGTGCAGTTTCTTGTTCTGCTCGAAGCGGATGAACGGGCTCACGCGACTCGATGGCTTGACCTCGGCGAGCTGGATCTTGTCGATCTGCTTGGCACGGGAGGTGGCCTGCTTGGCCTTCGAGGCGTTGGCCGAGAAGCGGCTGACGAAGGTCTGCAGTTCGGCGATCTGGGCTTTCTTCTTGGCGTTGTCCGACAGTAACTGCTCGCGGGACTGGGTCGCTGCGATCATGTATTCGTCGTAGTTGCCCGGGAACAGGCGCAGCTCGCCGTAGTCCAGGTCGGCCATGTGGGTGCAGACACTGTTCAGGAAGTGCCGGTCGTGGGAAATGATGATCATGGTGCTGTTACGCGCCGTGAGAATGTTTTCCAGCCAGCGGATGGTGTTGATGTCCAGGTGGTTGGTCGGTTCGTCGAGCAACAGCACTTCCGGATCGGAGAACAGTGCCTGGGCGAGCAATACCCGCAGTTTCCAGCCTGGCGCGACTTCAGTCATCGGGCCGAAATGCTGCTCCAGCGGAATGCCCAGGCCCAGCAACAGCTCACCGGCGCGGGATTCGGCAGTATAGCCGTCCATTTCGGCGAATTCGGTTTCCAGCTCGGCCACGGCCATGCCGTCTTCTTCGGTCATTTCCGGCAGCGAATAGATGCGATCACGCTCGGCCTTGACCTTCCACAGCTCTTCGTGACCCATGATCACGGTGTCGATGACGGTGAACTGCTCGTAGGCGAACTGGTCCTGGCGCAGTTTGCCCAGGCGCACGTTCGGCTCGAGCATGACCTGGCCGCCGGAGGGCTCGAGGTCGCCGCCGAGGATCTTCATGAAGGTCGACTTGCCGCAACCGTTGGCGCCGATCAGGCCGTAGCGGTTACCCGCGCCGAATTTGACAGAGACGTTTTCGAACAGCGGCTTGGCGCCGAACTGCATCGTGATGTTAGCTGTAGAGATCAAAGGTTTATCCTGCGGAACATTCAGAGTAGCTAAGGGTGCGGCAGTACCTGTTCAGTACCTGTCTGCGCCGATCCGCGTCCGTGCAAAGGCGGCGCGGTCGCAGGCGCAAGGGTCCATCCGGCATAAGAGGACAGCAGCATACGAAGCGCCGAGCCCGAGTGGATGTGCGCGAAACCGGGTCAACGGTGTCGGCCAAAAGGGGGGCGCACAATATTTGGCGGCGATTGTACTGATCTGACCGCGTTAACGATAGGGTATTGGCCGGGCAAGACAGTTTTTCACAAATGAGGATAACTTTCAGTTACAACCTGTGGCTAAAATGCCACTTTCCAGATGCCATCTCTTTCGCCGCTTGGTTGGCCAGGGATGCGACCTGTTCACTCCCGTTGTGTGATGGACTTCGTGAAACTCATCATTGCCGCAATCTATATCCTGTCCATCGGCTACGTGCACCTGCGCGGGCGTGTGCGGCACAAGCTCGGACGCCAGCTGAGCGACCATTCTTCCTTCCTGGCGCCTATCAACTGCCTGCTTTACCTGTGTTCGAAGTTGCCCAACAAGCCGTACCTGAACCCGGCGGACTTCCCTGACCTGAGCCTCCTGCAAGCCCATTGGGAGGACATCCGTGCGGAGGGCCAGAGCCTGTTGCAGGCGGGGGCGATCAAGCGTTCCAGTCAATACGACGACGTAGGGTTCAATTCGTTCTTCAAGACCGGCTGGAAGCGCTTCTACCTGAAATGGTACGGCGACAGTCATCCCTCGGCCATGAAGCTGTGCCCACGCACCACCGAACTGGTGCAGAGTATCGGTTCGATCAAGGCGGCGATGTTCGCCGAGTTGCCGCCAGGTTCCAGACTGGTTAGGCACCGAGACCCCTATGCGGGGTCCTATCGTTATCATCTGGGCCTGCAGACCCCCAACGATGCGGGTTGTTATATCAATGTCGATGGCGAGGCTTACCATTGGCGCGATGGCGAGGCGGTGGTCTTCGACGAAACCTTCATCCATTACGCCGAAAACACCACTTCTCAGAACCGCATCATTTTGTTCTGCGACGTCGAGCGGCCAATGCGGTTTCGCTGGGCAACGGCCTTCAATCGCTGGTTCAGCCGTACCGTGATGGCCGCTGCCGGCGCGCCGAACGACGCCGGTGACAAGACGGGCGGGTTGAACCGGGCGTTCTCCAGGCTCTACAAGATTCGCTTGCAGGGCAAAGCGCTGAAGAAGCGCAACCGAACGCTGTATTACCTCCAGAAATGGGCGTTCTTCGCTGCTCTGCTGGCTGTGTTCATCTGGATCTGACGTCTGGCCTGGCCCTGTACGAGAACATATGTTCACTCCCCGGGCTTTTCCGCGTCCAGTTGTTCCCACATCCTGGCGGTGATCCGTTGGCGATGGCTGTAACCCTCCCATGGGTCGGCTCCCAGGCTTCTGGCCCGCTCAAGGGCCGTCTGGATATCCCATTGCTGGGCGTTGCGCAGGCCGTCGAGTTCGGCCCTGGCGACCGGGACCGACACCGGCAGGCCCGGCCTGGCGCGTACCGAGTACGCGGCGACGGTGCTGGCGCCTCGGGCATTACGCAGGTAATCGACGAATATCTTCCCCACCCGATTCCTGGGCCCCATGGTGGCGGTGATCCTTTTTGGCATCTGGCGGGTCATGAACTGTGAGATCGCTTTGGCGAAGGACCTGGTGGCATCCCAGCTTTCGCTGCGCGCCAGCGGCACGACGATGTGCATGCCTTTGCCGCCGCTGGTCTTGAGGAATGCCCGCAGGCCCAACTCATCGAGCACCGACAGGGTCGCGCGAGTGGCCTCGAGCATGACTTGCCAGGGCAGCGATGGATCGGGGTCCAGGTCCAGGACGAACAGGTCCGGCGTCTCGATCCGGTCATGGGTGGCGGTCCAGGTGTGCAGCTCCACCGTACCCATCTGCGCCGCGCTGACGAGCGCCTGGAGGCTATCGATTTCCATCAGGGCGGCATGGCCCGGGTCCAGTCCCGGATCCAGCTGCCTGATATGGGGGATCTCCAGGCGATCAGCGTGTTTCTGAAAGAACTGTTCTTCGCCGATGCCGTCCGGTGCCCGCAACAACGCGATGGGACGCTGTTTCAGGTGGGGCAGGATCCACGGCGCGATGTCCGCGTAATACTGCACCAGTTCACCTTTTTGCACACCACTGACGCTGTCGATGACGCGCTCGGGATGGGTGATTTTCACGCCTCCGATTTCTGCCTTGCGGTTCTTGCCGCCGCGCTTGGGTTCTGGCGCCCTGGTTTTTTTCGGCAGAGGGTGCTCGCGGATAACCTTGTTCGCTGGCATGTCGTCGAGCAGCGCCACGAAAGCGGCCTGGCGTACAAGGCCGCTGGCGGTCCACTCGGTGAATTCGATCTCACAGACCCGGTCAGGCTCGACCCACTGCACGGCGCGACCCTGTGTCGGGGTGACTGGTTTGGCCAGGGGAGAGACAGCGCTCTTCTGCGCGGAGAGTCGCTCGAACAATCGTTTGCTTTCATCCTGGCTGAGCCCGCTGCTGACCCGGCCGGCATACACCAAGCCCGAAGGGTCGTTGACTGCGAGCAACAAGGCACCGAAGCCGTTGCGCCTGCCTTGCGCACGGGTGAAACCGACGATCACGAAGGCTTGGCGCAGCCGGCATTTCAGATTGACCCAGTCGGTGCTGCGCCGTGACACATAAGGGCTGCCCTGACGCTTGCCGACCACACGGTCCAGCGAGAGGGCGCTGGCGCTTTCCAGGATCTCATCTTCGCTGGCAGAGAAGGCTTCGGAGAAGCGCAGTCGCTTGCCGCCGTGGTGCCTGAGGACGCTTCTCAACGCCGCGCGTCGCTCCTCCACGGGTGTTTGTCGCAGGTCTTCGCCGTTGAGAAACGGTGCGTCGAACAGCACGTAAACCATGTCCACGGTGCGACCGATCTCAAAGGCGTCCCGAAGGGCGGCCATGTCAGCCTGGCCGGTCTCGTCCAGCAGAACCAGGTCGCCGTCCAGCCAACTGTCTCCCAGGTTCAGCTCGGCCAGCGCTTCTGCGTGCAATTTCAGGCGTTCGGTCCAGTCCTCTTGGTCGCGGCCGAACAAGCGGACTTCAGCATTTACGATGCGCGTCAGCAGGCGATAGCCATCGAACTTGACTTCATAGCGCCATTCGCCGGTGGGCGGTTGCTCTACGGGCGTTGCCAGTTGCGGCAGCAGTCGTTCGGGAAGGCGCTCTTTGCGACCCCGGCGGCTGCTCACTGTTTCTTCGGATGTAGGGGCAGATTCACGATCGGCCTTGGCCATGACAGATTCCCTTGTATCGCTGACGTCCGGGGTTTAACCCCGGGAGGCCTTGGTGGTTTTTTTTGCGGGGGCGGACTTACTGGTCTTCGCCGCTTTAGCAGGCGCTTTTGCGGCGGGCTTGTCGGCGGATTTGCCCTTGCTGCCCAGGCTGCGCTTGAGCAGCTCGGTGAGGTCGATGACATCGGCGGTCTTGCGCTGTTCTTCGCCAGGGTCGGTTTCCACCGCCTCGAGCCGGCCTTCGTTGGCTTTCTTTTCCACCAACTCCATGATCTTTTCCTGGAAACTGTCCCGATAGTCCTGGGGTTCCCAGTCGGCACTCATGTCTTGCACCAGGCGCTTGGCCATTTCCAGCTCGCCTTTGACCAGGTTGGGTTTGGTGACCTCGTCCCCCAGTTCCAGGATGTCCAGTCCACGCACCTCTGCCGGCCAGCGCAGCATCACCAGTACCAGGGCCGACTCCAGGGGCATCAGGGCCGCCAAGTGTTGGCGGGTATGCAACACGACATGGGCCAGGGCCACCTTGTTGGTCTTGACCAGGGTTTCGCGAAGCAAGGCGTAGACTTTGCCGCCACGCTTGTCGGGAGCAAGGAAGTAGGGCGTATCGATGTTCTGCAGCGGGATCTTCTCGCTGTCGACGAAAGAAAAGATATCGATGGTCTGGGTGGACTTCGGGTGGGCCGAGCGGATTTCCTCCTCGCTGAGCAGCACGTACTGGCCTTTCTGGTACTCGACGCCCTTGACGATGTCTTCCTTGGTCACCTCCTTGCCCGTGACCTTGTTGACCCGCTTGTAGCCCACCGGGTCCATGCTGCGCTTGTCCAGCCAGTCAAAATCCACGCCTTGGGACGACGTCGCCGAGACCAGCGCCACGGGAATGTGGACCAGTCCGAAACTGATTGCGCCTTTCCAGATTGCCCGTGCCATGGTGCGGTTTCCTTGCCGTGAATGATTCTCTCTGGTGACCTTCCGGCCGTTGAAAAAGTTTCCATTGGGCGCCGGCTGGCGGTGGGGCAGGACAGATACGATGCATAGGCCCGGGTGGGGTTGTGGGCGAGCCTGCTCGCGAAAGCGATGTGTCAGATGTCGACGGCCCCATAGCCTTCACAAGCAGGTTTTCCTCAGAGATGCCTCGTTACATCTTCAACCAGACATTTCGCTTAACAACCGTGAACCTGCGCGGTAGCGTGTTTTCGAAATGCCTGAGCGATTTCCGCAAAGCAGGGGAGGTACCGATGAACAGGCTAGTACTCGCGATCACCACGCTGTTGCTGAGCGCTGTCGTTCAGGCCGCACCCCCCGGCCAGGGCCCTGTGGTCGTGGCCCAGAACCTGCCGGGCAACAACAACCCCTATAACAATCCCATACGTCGGGCCAATCCCAACAGCATGCAGGGAACACAGCCCAACGTCCCGACGATCCACCGCTACCCGACGGTACCGGTGCCTCGCCCGCCAACCCTGGAAAACGGCGGCATCGGCAATGGCTACCCGCGGTCGGGGCCGCCGCCGGGTTCGCCCAGGCCCACCATCGAATCCGGTACGCCACCCAGGAGCCCGAACGACAGCAATCGCTAGTCGTCCTGTTTCCCATCACAGAAGGAAGTGTGCATGTTGCGTAAAACACTCCAGGTCGTGCTCTGCGCCAGTGCCGTCCTGACCCTTGCCGCGCCGGCCTGGGCCGCGCAAACCCAGGTATTGAAGAGCGAGGAGGGCAGCGTGGAAGTGACCACCGTGGTCAGGGGCCTGGAACATCCCTGGTCCGTGGCATTCCTGCCGGGGCAGCGGGGCATGCTGGTCACGGAGCGATCGGGCAGCTTGCGCCTGGTGAGCCCCGAGGGTCGGCTCTCGGCGCCATTGAGCGGTGTTCCTGAGGTATGGGCCAATGGCCAGGGCGGCTTGCTGGACGTGGTGTTGTCGCCGGACTTCAAGCAGGACCGCACCGTGTACCTGTCCTACTCCGAGGCTGGCAAGGACGGCAGGGCCGGGACCGCCGTGGGGCGCGGACAGCTCTCCGAGGATTCGAAGCGCCTGGAGAACTTCGATGTGATTTTCCGTCAGCAGCCCAAGCTCTCCACGGGCAATCACTTCGGCTCGCGGCTGGTCTTCGACCGGGAGGGTTACCTGTTCATCACCCTGGGTGAAAACAACGACCGGCCGACGGCCCAGGACCTGGACAAGCTGCAGGGCAAGGTCGTGCGTCTCTATCCGGACGGCAAAGTGCCGGATGACAACCCCTTTGTCGGTCAGAAGAATGTCCGTCCCGAAATCTGGGCCTTCGGTCTTCGCAATCCCCAAGGGGCCGCGCTCAACCCCTGGAATGGCACATTGTGGGAAAACGAGCACGGACCCAAGGGCGGCGATGAGCTGAACATCATCGAGCGTGGCAAGAACTACGGCTGGCCGCTGGCGACCCATGGCATCAACTATTCCGGTGCACCGATTCCGGAGGCCAAGGGTAAGCACGCCGAAGGCACGCTTGGGCCGCACCATGTCTGGCAGGTCTCGCCGGGCCTCAGCGGCATGGCGTTCTATGACCATGAGCGTTTCCAGCCTTGGCGGCATAACGTCTTCATCGGTGCGCTGGTGTCCCGTAACCTGATCCGTTTGCAGATGGAAGGCGACCAGGTCGTGCATGAAGAGCGCCTGCTGGGCGACCTCCAGGAGCGGATCCGCGATGTGCGCCAGGGACCGGATGGTTACCTGTATGTCCTGACGGATGAAAACGACGGTGCGCTGTATAAGGTCGGGCTTGAATGACCCATCCGGTGGGAGATGGATCCTGCCGTCACCCGCCGAAATTTGTGGGAGCCTGCTCGCGAAAGCGGCGGTACGTCCAGCCTCACCAGCACTGGTTCGCTACAGGGATTTACTGTCCAAGAACAATTCGCCATTGACTTGCCTCCGGCGCCCGGCTAATTTCCAGCCATGACTTCTACCGTACTGCGCAGCCAGCCAAGCATTATTACCGCCATTCCTTATCTGGCGGGCTAGCTGACGGCTGCACCCAACCCGCCCTTGAGGCGGGTTTTTTCTTTCTGTCTCCTGGGCCCGATTCGAACCAGGAGACTGCCATGACCGCTTCCCGCCCCGAGCAAACATTGCTGGAGCATTACGTTAAAAAGATCCTCGCCGCGCCGGTGTACGAACTGGCCGTGCGCACACCACTGCAAGCGGCTCCTGCACTGTCCGAAACCCTGGGAAACAGGATTCTGCTCAAACGTGAGGATCTGCAACCCACGTTTTCGTTCAAGATCCGCGGTGCCTACAACAAACTCGTGCAGTTGACGCCAGAGCAGCGAGCCCGTGGCGTCATCACCGCGTCGGCCGGCAACCATGCCCAGGGCGTTGCACTGGCGGCACGGGAACTGGGGATCTCGGCCTGCATCGTCATGCCGGTAACCACGCCGCAATTGAAGGTCCTGGGCGTACGCAATCGCGGTGCCGAGGCATTGCTGCACGGTGAGAGTTTTCCGTTCGCCCTGGCGCATGCGCTGGATCTGGCCCGGCAGACCGGTAGAGAGTTCGTTTCACCTTTCGATGATCCGGATGTCATCGCCGGCCAAGGCACGGTCGCCATGGAAATACTGCGCCAGCACGCGGGGGCGCTGGACGCCATCTTTGTCCCGGTGGGCGGTGGCGGACTGATAGCCGGGGTCGCGGCTTACGTTAAATACCTGCGTCCGGAAGTCCGCATCATCGGTGTGGAATCGCAACACTCTGCTTGCCTGCAGGCCGCGATGGCCGCCGCAGAGCGAGTCATCCTGCCGACCGTGGGAACCTTCGCCGATGGTGTCGCCGTGGCGCAGATTGGTGCCCACGGCTTCGAGATCTGCCGCTTTTGCGTCGACGAAGTGATGACTGTCTGCGACGACCAACTGTGCGCTGCGATCAAGGACATCTATGACGATACCCGTTCCATCACCGAGCCATCCGGTGCCTTGGCCGTGGCAGGCATCAAACAATACGTCGCTCGCACCGGTGCACGTGGCCAGACGCTGATTGCCATCGACTCCGGAGCCAACATCAACTTCGACAGTTTGCGCCATGTGGCGGAGCGCGCCGCCGTCGAAACAGCATGACCCACGACCTGTCATCGCTTTTTTTAACTACCCGACGGATGCCCGGCTCTACCTTTTCAAATTGGGGCTACTCTAGCCTTCTACAGCGATAAAGCGATTGCATTCTGAATGCAGTTTGCAAGCAGCAAATCGCTGTCTCTTGCATTTTGCACGACGTGTTCGGCACACCCGCACACCAAGTAGTTGATTTATATCAAATCAAGATGTGGCAAATGCAGGCATGTTCTTTGCGAGATGGTTCAAGAGTTCGCTTCCGGACTTTTTGATCAGAACGCCAAGAATGAACATACGGCACGGTATTCGTAGTCTCAGTCCACAGGGAAGAAACGGACGAAATTCCGTCGTCGTAAACATAAATTGGCCGCCTCAACAGGAGAGAGTCGCCATGTTTTTATCTGCCCTCGAAATGCGCAATATCATTGAAAGCAGTTTGTTGCCCAAGCGCTCGCAATGCACCTTGTCACCCGATCTGACGATGACGATCAAGATTTTCGACGATCATGAAACCGATCGCGTGGCCTTGATCAAGTCCAATATCGATGCCAACAAACTCACGGGCTGTCGGGCGATCAACGACCTGATTGCCGAGTTGCGCACCGAACTCGACCACAACCACGGCGCCGGGAACTACTTTCATCAGCAGCACCGGATGACCGGGCGCTGACAGAGCGGCAATGCCGACCTATTGAAAGCAAACAAATCCCGTGGCGAGAGAAACTGCTCCCTCGCCATGGGACTTATTTGTATACGACGTTCAATCCGTGCCGCTCAGGTGAGCTGCTGCCTGTAAGGCAGGTCCGGTCCGGTCTTGCCGCAGGTCAGTGCGGCTGCACGCATGGCGAAGTCGAGCATCGTGTTGATCTGATCCCGGGCCAGGGTGTGCAGGCCTTCGGCCGAGTCCAATTGCTGTTCGACCAGCCAGGTAATCAATGCGGCCTGGAAAGTGTCGCCTGCGCCCACGGTATCGGCAATTTTCACCGGCTGGGCAGGCATCGACCAACTGCCATGATGGCTGCTGAACACGGTTGCACCCTGGCCGCCGCGGGTCAGAAAGACCAATTGGCAGCGATGCTCCAGCCAGCCTTCGATCACCGTCTGAGGGTCTCGCCCTGGGTAGAGCAGGCTCAGGTCTTCGTCGCTGACCTTGATCAGGTCCGCATAGCGCACCAGCGTCGCAATCCTCGAGCGCCACAGCTCGATGTCCGGTTGCGGGTTGAGTCGCACGTTCGGGTCCAGGCTGATCAGGCGCTTGCCGCTTTCGCGCTGCGCCAATGCCAGCAGGGTGTCGCCAATCGGTTGCACCACCAGGCAGAACGAGCCGAAATGCAGGCCACTCACTTCAGGGCCCAGTTCGGGTAAGTGTTGCAAGCCCAGTTGCCGGTCCGCACAGCCTTCGCCACGAAAACTGTAGTGGGGCGAGCCATTTGCGCCCACGGCGACCATTGCCAGGGTAGTCGGAGCGTCGAAGTCTCGCAGGTATTTCGCGCTGACACCTTCGTTGAGCAGGACCTGCTGCAAGCGCCGGCCAAGGTAGTCGGTGGACAGCCCGGCAAACAGCGCCGATTCCACCCCCAGGCGCCGCAGCCCCACCGCCACATTGAACGGCGAACCGCCGGCTATGGCCTTGAAATTGACCTGTGAGGCCGGGCCGCCGTCTTCTTTATCGCTGAAGAAATCAAACAGTGCTTCACCACACACCAGATACATGGATGTCTGCTCTCAAAGGGTTGCGACGTGTTGTCGATAAGTTTCATAGGCTTGTTGGGCGGCCGCGACATGCTCAGCGATTGGCCGGGTTTCGCTGGCGGGGTCGAGTTTGACGCAACGCTCGCAGAGTTCGGCCAGCCCTTGTTGCGCTCCGGAATGACACCACGCCGCCTGGATCGCCGCGCCCAGGGCCGCCGCTTCGCTCTGTTCAGTGCAGATGACCGTGGTGTCCATGATGTCGGCGACGATCTGCCGCCATACCGGGCTCTTCGAGCCGCCGCCGATCAAGCGGATGCTCCGCGCCTGGAGTCCTGTGGCACGCAGCAGGTCCAGGCCATAGCGCAAGCCGAAGGTGGTGCCTTCGACCACGGCCCGGCACAGATTGGCGCGGTTCAGGTTGGTGGTCGTCAGGCCCAACAGGCTGGCGGTGGCATGGGGCAGGGCGGGAACACGCTCACCGTTGAGGAACGGCAGCATGCAGACACCTTCGGCGCCGATCGGGGCCTGGGCAACCAGGGCGTTGAAGGTCTCGATGTCCAGCTCGAACAGCTCGCGTACTGCGCTGGTGGCATTGGTCAGGTTCATGGTGCAGATCAGCGGTAGCCAGCCGCCGCTGGAGGAGCAGAAGGCCGCTACCGACGCCTCGGGGCTGACGGCGGGCTCGCTGGCATAGGCATAGACCGTGCCGGAGGAACCCAGGCTCATGGTGATCACGCCGGGCTGGATGTTGCCGGTGCCGATGGCGCCCATCATGTTGTCCCCGCCGCCGCTTGCCACGACGGCATTGGGGTTGATACCCAGGCGTGCGGCAATGGCCGGCAGGACGCGCCCGACCGGCTGATTGGCTTCGATCAGTTCCGGCAACGCCGCCTGCAACCGGCCGCTGGGGTCGATGTGTTGCAGCAGCTGCAGGTCCCACTGACGGGTGCGTACATTGAAGTAGCCGGTGCCTGAGGCATCGCCGTATTCGCTGCAGTAACGACCGGTGAGCCAGTGGTTCAGGAAGTCGTGGGGCAACAGGATGTGCGCGATGCGAGCAAAGATCTGCGGATGGTGCTCTCGGGTCCATAACAGCTTGGAGACCGTGTAGCCTGGGGCGATGGCGACACCGAGACGCTCCAGGGCTCCGTTTTCGCCGCCCAGGTGCATCAGCAATCGATCGTTTTGCGGGGCACTCTCGGTGTCGCACCAGAGCTTGGCCGGGCGCAGCACCTGGTTCTGGTCATCCAGCAGCACCAGGCCATGTTGCTGGCCGGAGACGCCAATGCCGAGAATAGCCTGGCCGTCGACACCGGCGTCGGCCAAGGCTTGATGAGTGGCCTGGGTGAACGCGTCGATCCATTGCCCGGTGTCCTGTTCACGCCGGCCGTTGGCGCCGCTGATCATGGTATGGGCTGCGGCGCCCTGGCCCAGGACCTGGCCGCTGTTCGCATCCAGGATCAGGGCCTTGGTGCCTTGGGTGCCGCAGTCGATACCCAGGAACAACTGTTGATTTGCCATAGAAACCCTCGTGTGACAGATCGTTCCCACGCTCTGCGTGGGGATGCCTCAACGGACGCACCGCGTTCGGCTTTTGGGACGCGGAGCGTCCCTGGCTGCGTTCCCACGCGGAGCGTGGGAACGATCAACCTAACCCTCCAGCACCCGCTCAAGTGTCCGGGTCACCCCATGCTCGCGCAAGCTGTTGCAGCACCATTCGAAGGCCGCGACGAACTCCGCCGAGTGCGGGATCGCCGTACCGAAAATCTCCTCGACTTCCAGCATCCGCTGGGTTACCAGCGCATCATCGGCCACCAGCGCCTGGCAGAATTCCGCCCTTGGATCTGGAATCGTGTAGTTCACGCCGTTCTCGTCCACGCCCTTGAGGTACACGGCCCAAGCCGCGACCACCAGCGCAGCGCGCCGGGTTTCGCCACCGTCGGCAATCAGGCGGTTGATGGTCGGCACGGTGAATTTCGGAAACTTTGAAGAGCCGTCCGAGCATACCCGTTCCAACTGGTCGGCGATGGCCTGATTGGAGAAACGCTCCACCAGGGTATTCTTGTAGTCGCTCAGGTCGATGCCCGGGACGGGGGCCAGTTGCGGCGTCACGTCCAGGTCCATATAGGCACGGATATAACGCACGAACAACGGGTCGTTCATGGTTTCATGGACAAAGCGATAGCCTTTGAGAAACCCCAGGTAGGTCAAAGCCAGGTGGCTGCCGTTGAGCAGTTTGATCTTCATTTCTTCGTAGGGTGAAACGTCATCGGTGAACTGAACGCCGACCTTTTCCCAGGCCGGGCGCCCGTTGACGAATCTGTCTTCCAGCACCCATTGCACGAACGGCTCGCAGACCACCGGCCAGGCATCGTCGATCCCGTGTTCGTCGTGCAGTTGCAGGCGATGGGCGGCGCTGGTCATGGGCGTGATGCGGTCGACCATGGCGTTGGGAAAGCCCACGTTGTGGTCGATCCACTGCGCCAGTTCGGCGTTATGCAGCGTGGCGAAGGCCAGCAGTGCCTTGCGGGCCACCGCGCCGTTGTGGGGCAGGTTATCGCAGGACATCAGGGTAAACGCCGGTGTCCCGGCGGCTCGGCGCCTGGCCAGGGCGGCGCAGAGGAAGCCGAACACGGTGGTTGGAGCGTCCGGATGGGCCAGGTCGTGCTGGATCTGCGGCAGATGGGCCATGAACTCGCCGTTGCTGTCGTCGATGCAGTAGCCGCCCTCGGTGATGGTCAGCGAAACGATGCGGATTTGCGGCTCGGCCAGTTTGTCGATCAGTACCTGGGCGCCGTCCTCGGCCAGCAGCATGTCGTTGATGGCGCCTATCACGCGGACTTCGGTGTCGTCGTTGTCGCCCAGCTCGTACAGGGTAAACAGATAATCCTGGCTGGCCAGGTCATCCCGGGCACGCCGGTCTTCGGCCCGCAACCCGACGCCGCAAATGCCCCAGTCCAGGTCGGTGCCGGTGTTCATCAGCGCATCGGTGTAGTACGCCTGGTGGGCCCGATGGAAGCCGCCGACGCCGATGTGGGCGATGCCTTGGCGGATATCGCCCAAGGAATAGGCGGGCAGGGCGACTTCCGGCTTGAGGTTATGCAGGTTTTGGCGATTGAGTTTCATCACGAGTCTCGGTAATCAGGCGGCGGCGCGCAGCGCACGGGTGACTGCTACGCCATCAGCATCGAATAAATGGCAGTGTTGGGCATCCAGGTGCAGGTTCAACTGCTCGCCGAAACGGCTCGCCAGATCGCCGCGAACCCGCATGGTCAAGGCTTCCCCGGACGTGGTGTTGACATGACAGAAGGTGTCACTGCCCAGGCGCTCGCTCACATCGGCAGTCACCTGAAGCGTGCATTCGCCGGATTGCGCCAGGTTCAGATGTTCTGGACGGATGCCCAAGGTGACCGCGCTGCCGACGTTGAGGCTGGCCCCGTTCACCGGCAGCTGGATGCGTGTGCCTGCATCCAGTTGGACTTCGCATCCCTGGCCGTTGAGTGCGCTGATCTTGCCCTTGAGAAAGCCCATTTTCGGCGTACCGAGAAACCCGGCGACAAACAGGTTGGCCGGCTGGTGGTACAGTTCCAGGGGCGAGCCGACCTGCTCGATGCGCCCGCTGTTGAGCACTACCACCTTGTCGGCCAGGGTCATGGCTTCGACCTGATCGTGGGTCACGTAGATCATGGTCGCCTGCAGTTCCTTGTGCAGCCGCGCCAGCTCCAGTCGCATCTGTACCCGCAAGGCGGCGTCGAGGTTGGACAGCGGTTCGTCGAACAGGAAGATTTTCGGGTTGCGCACGATGGCCCGGCCGATTGCCACTCGCTGGCGCTGGCCACCGGACAACTGTTTGGGTTTGCGTTCGAGCATCGGCCCCAGTTCGAGGATGCGCGCCGCTTCATTGACCTTCTTCTCGACGTCGGCCTTGGGCACGCCCGCCAGATCGAGGGCGAAGGACATGTTCTTGCGCACACTCATGTGTGGATACAAGGCGTAGGTCTGGAACACCATCGCCAGATCGCGCTTGGCCGGGCTGACTTCGGTGATGTCGCGCCCGTCCAGCTCGATGGTACCGTCGCTGACTTCTTCCAGGCCGGCGATCAGCCGCAGCAGGGTGGATTTGCCGCAACCCGAGGGGCCGACAAAGACCACGAACTCGCGGTCATTCACTTCGAGGTCGATGCCCTTGATGATGGAAAAACCTTCGAAGCCTTTTTGCAGATTCTTGATTTTCAGGTTGGCCATGATGATGGGCCTCCACTTGACGTTATTCGGTTGGGGACGCCTTGAGGATTAAAAGATCGCAGGCTACGCCAGCTCCTACAGGGCGATCTTTTGCTAATTCATTTCACGGCGCCAAAGGACAAACCGCGGACCAATTGCTTCTGGCTGATCCAGCCGAAGATCAGGATCGGCGCGCAGGCCAGGGTCGAGACGGCGGACAATTTGGCCCAGAACAAACCTTCGGGGCTTGAGTAGGAAGCGATCAGCGCTGTCAGTGGTGCGGCTTTGGATGAAGTAAGGTTCAGCGACCAGAAGGCCTCGTTCCAGCACAGGATCAATGACAGCAGCACGGTGGAGGCCAGGCCGCCCTTGGCAATCGGCAGCAGCACGCGAACCATTTCCTGCCATAGGGTGGCACCGTCCAGGCGCGCTGCTTCGAGGATGTCGCGGGGAATGTCCTTGAAGTAGGTGTAAATCATCCAGACCACGATCGGCAAGTTGATCAGCGTGTAGATGATGATCAGCGCAGCGCGTGTATCCAGCAGGCCAAAGCTCTTGGCCAGCAGGTAGATCGGCATCAGCACGCCCACCGGCGGAAGCATCTTGGTGGACAGCATCCACAGCAAGGTGCCCTTGGTGCGTTGGGTTTCGTAGAACGCCATGGAGTATGCCGCCGGTACCGCGATCAGCAGGCACAAGGCAGTGGCACTGAAGGAAATGACCACCGAATTCCAGGCGAAATTGAAGTAGTCGCTACGTTCGTTGATGTGCAGGTAGTTCTCCAGCGTCGGCGCAAAAATGAACTGCGGCGGCGTGGCGAAGGCGTCGATTTCAGTCTTGAAGCTGGTCAGCACCATCCAGAAGATCGGGAAGAAGATCAGGATCGCGATGGCCCAGGCCAGCGTGCCCAGGAGCAGGCTTTGCAGCCGACGGGATTGTTGAAGTGTCATGGCGGCGGCCTCAGTTCTTGTCGGTGAGGTTTTTGCCGATCATCCGTATCAGGATGATGGCGGCGACGTTGGCAATCACCACGGCAATCAGGCCACCGGCCGAAGCCATGCCGACGTCGAACTGCACCAGCGCCTGGTTGTAGATCAGGTAGGCGAGGTTGGTCGAGGCGTAGCCGGGGCCGCCGTTGGTGGTGGTGAAGATTTCGGCGAACACCGACAACAGGAAAATGGTTTCGATCATCACCACGACTGCAATCGGCCGGGCCAGATGGGGCAGGGTCAAGTGCCAGAAAATCGCGATCGGACCGGCGCCGTCCAGGCGAGCGGCTTCTTTCTGCTCCTGGTCGAGGGACTGCATGGCTGTCATCAGAATCAGGATCGCGAAGGGCAGCCACTGCCAACTGACAATGATGATGATCGACAGCAGCGGGTAGTGGGCCAACCAGTCCACCGGCTGTGCGCCGAACAGTTTCCACACCGAAGCGAGGATTCCCGAGACCGGGTGAAAAATCAGGTTCTTCCAGATCAGTGCGCCCACGGTGGGCATGATGAAGAACGGCGAGATCAGCATGACCCTGACGATGCCGCGGCCAAAGAACTCGCTGGCCTCCAGCAACGCGCTGATCAAAACCCCGAACACAATACTGATAAGCAGCACGCTGCCCACCAGCAACAAAGTATTGGTTGCACCGGGAATGAAGCCCGAGTCGGTGAGGAAATATGTGAAGTTCTCCAGGCCGACGAACTGGTTTTCACCAGGGTAAAGCAGGTTGTAGCGGATCATCGAGAAATAGACGGTCATGCCCAGGGGCACGATCATCCATAGCAGCAACAAGGCTACCGATGGACTGACCAGGAACCAGCCGGGGTTCGCCAGGCGGATCTTGCGCGTCGGTGCGGCAATGTCGAGAGGCGCTTTGGCAGTTGTCGTTGAAGTATTCATGGCATTGAACCGTTTTGTGCAGGCCTATGAAGAACCCAAATGTGAGAGCATCCCCCTGTGGGTACGAGCTCGCTCGCGATAGCGTCCTGACGGTCGACGTCGAGGTGGCTGTCACACCGTCATCGCGAGCAGGCTCGCTCCCACACTGGATCTCCGACAGAAATGGAAGCGGCGCTGTTACTTGGGATACCCGGCACGCTTCATCTCGCGCTCGGTGGTGGACTGCGCGGCGGTCAACGCCTGATCAACACTCTGCTGGCCGGTCAGTGCACCCGAGAAGAACTTGCCCACCTGGGTACCGATCGCCTGGAACTCGGGGATGGTTACCAACTGGATACCGATATAAGGCACCGGTTTGAGGGTGGGCGCTTTCGGGTCGGCGACTTTCAGCGATTCCAGCGTGACCTTGGCGAACGGCGCGGCTTTCATGTACTCGTCGCTGTAGGTCGAGGTGCGGGTGCCTGGCGGTACGTTGGCAATGCCATCGGTCTTGGCGACCAGTTGGCTGTATTCCTTGGACGTCGCCCAGCTGGTAAAGACCTTGGCGGCATCCTTGGCCTTGGAGCTGGTCGGGATTGCCAGTGACCAGGAGTACAGCCAGGAGGTGCCCTTGTCGGTTTTTTCATGAGGCGCGAAGGTGAAGCCGACATGATCGGAGACCTTACTCTGGGTCTTGTCGGTCACGAACGAACCGGCGACGCTGGCATCGACCCAGATCGCGCACTTGCCGCTGTTGAACAGAGCGAGGTTCTCATTGAAGCCGTTACTCGACGCGCCAGGAGGGCCGGACTTCTTCATGTTGTCGACGTAGAAGGTCAGCGCGTCTTTCCACTCGGGACCATTGAATTGCGGTTGCCACTTCTCATCGAACCAGCGTGCTCCGTAGCCGTTGGCCAGGGTGGTAATCAGCGCCATGTTCTCGCCCCAACCGGCCTTGCCCCGCAGGCACAGCCCATATTGTTCCTTGCTCTTGTCAGTGAGTTTCTCCGCGAACTCACCGATCTGGGTCCAGGTCGGGTGTTCGGGCATAGTCAGCCCGGCATCCTTGAACAAGTCGGTGCGGTAATAAGTGATCGAGCTTTCGGCATAGAACGGCAAGGCATACAGCGAGCCCTTGACGGACAGGCCGTCACGCACTGAAGGGAAGACGTCGTCAAGGTCGTAGGAGGCCGGCAGGTCCTTCATCGGCTCCAGCCAACCCTTGGCGCCCCAGAGTGCAGCTTCGTACATGCCGATGGTCAGCACATCGAACTGTCCACCCTGGGTGGCGATGTCGGTGGTCAGGCGTTGGCGCAGGACATTTTCCTCAAGCACCACCCAGTTCAGCTTGATGTCCGGGTGCTCCGACTCGAAGGTTTTCGAGAGCTTCTGCATGCGGATCATGTCGCTGTTGTTGACCGTGGCAATGGTGAGGGTCTGTGCGCCAAAACTGACGCTGCTGAGGGTCATGCAGGTGGAGACAAGCAGAGCTTTTACCGAAGGTTTCATCGCGCACTCCTTTTCCGTGCCGGAAGGCGACGGAAGGACAGTTATTGTTTTTTGTCTTCCGGATGAAGGGAAGAATGTGCGCTGATTACAGCCTTCAATGGCCGGCGTGACAAATCATCCGTCGCACTGGTGCTGATACTTTTTTGCACTGGGCTTAGGTCGGCAGTGAAAGGATGGCCTGTGGCGATGGGATTTAGCGAAACGTCGCCCCGCCCCCCTTTGTGGGAGCAAGGCTTGCCCGCGATGAAAATTACGCGGTCTCTTGGAGAACCGAGGCGCTTGCATCGCGGGCAAGCCTTGCTCCCACATAACTCCCGCCACAGAAATGATTCGAGAGCCTCAGCCCTGGTTCTGCTCGGTCAGCCGCTGCACCGCCAGCCGCCGGTAATGGGAAGGGGTCATGCCCTTGAGTTGCTGGAAGCGCCGATTGAAGTTCGAGATGTTATTGAAGCCCGACTCGAAACACACATCCGTGACGGGTTTGTCTCCGTCGGCCAGCAGTTCGCAGGATTTGCTGATGCGCAGGCGGTTGACGAATTCGATGAAACAGCGACCGGTTGCCTGCTTGAACACCCGGCTGAAGTAGGTGGGTTTCATGCCCAGATGCTCGGCGACTTCCTCCAGGGGCAACTCCCGGGCGTAATGGGCAAAGATATAGTCCACGGCCCGGTTGGTACGGTCGACGCTGTGCTCATCGGTCATCTGCGAAGAGGCACCGCCGGAGAGCACTTGATAGTCATCCGTGGCCGCCAGCAACTCCATCAGGATGAAAAAATACCCCAGGCGGCTCATGCCCTGGGAATCGGCAATGCGCTGCATCAGGATCATTGCCTGGCGGATGGTGCGCTTGCAGCGGAACTCGATGCCATAGCGGGCCCGTTCGAGCAGCGGCGTGATGCTCTTCAGTTCGGCAAATACCTGATGTCCGCTTTCGAACAATTCGTCGGTGAAATTCACCAGCATGTCACGCTTGGGCACCACCTCGTCCTCGGCCACCTGGCTGATCCAGTTGTGGGGCAGATTGGGGCCGGTGAGAAACAGGGTCTGCGGGTAGAAATTGCCAATGTAATCGCCAATGAACACCTTGCCGGAACTGGCGACGATCAGGTGCAACTCGTATTCCTTATGGAAATGCCAGCGCACCAACGGGCAGGGAAAGCCGTGCTGGCGATAGATGATGGACAGTCCGTTATGGTCATCCATCAACTCGTAGGAAGGGTCGGTGACTCTTGCTGTTCGGGTCATGGGCCTGCACTTTTATTGTTATTGCCGTTGGATAATGCCCCCTTCGCCGGGCAGGTGCCACCCCGAATAGTCTGCCGATGGTCGCCCGGTTTCATGCCATCAGTGGTGCTGGCACCTACACCGCTGCGTGGTTGCGGTGCTTTTCTTCAATCCACTGAGACATGTATTGGGTGCTCTTGTGCTGGTGGTGGCGCAACATGCTGCCGATGAAGTTGTCACGACGTCGTTGCGCCAGGTTGGCACGGCACGCCTGGATACTTTCAATCAGCGCCGGGCCATGAATCTCTTTGCGGTAACGCTCCGCCAGCAGCTTCAGGCCGGCATCCCGGGCCTGGTTCCAGCGTGCCGGGTCGCTGTACAGCTGCACGGCGGCGTTGGCGATGTCCTCGGCGCTCTGGCTGATAACCCCAGGCCATGGCATCTCTCCATGCATGGCTTCGGCGCCGATGGGCGTAGTGACGCTTGGTGTGCCACAGAGCATGGCTTCGATCAGCTTGCCCTTGATACCGGCGCCGAAACGCAGTGGTGCCAGGCAGATGCGAGCCGCGGACATTACCTGCAGGGCGTCCTCGGCCCAGTTCATGATATGAAAGCCTTGAGCCGGATTGTGCAGCGCGGCCGCTTTTGGCGGGGTGTAGGCGCCGTACAGGTGCAGTTGCGCGCCAGGCAGTTGCTGGCGGATCAGCGGCCAGATGGCATTCTTCATCCAGAGCACGGCATCCCAGTTCGGCGCATGACGGAAGTTGCCGATACTCAAGAAATGCGCCCGGTCTTCGAATCGCACCGGTGGCGTGCCCGGCAGGTCGACCATCAACGGGCACCAGAGCAAGAGACTGCGGGGCACATTGAACTGTTCCACCAGCAACTCGATCTCCACCTCGGACACCATCAGGTTCAAGTCGCAGCGGTACAAGGCCGCGATCTCGCGCTTCGCCATATCGGTATCCGCCATCAGTTGGAATGCTTCGGGCAGGTTTGGCGTGAAAAGATCGCTGAAGTCCTGGGACGCGTCGTCGGCTTTCAAACGGTCTTTGAGGCGCTGATGCCGGGCGTGACGCAGGCTTTGCAAATCGGAAGTCTCCAACACACGCAAAGCATCGGGGCAGTGCGTCTCGACCCGCCAGCCAAACTGTTCTTCCATCATGAATTGGTCGAACAGGACGATGTCCGGCGCCAGTTCGCTGACAAACACATCAAAGCTGCTGTTATTGAGCTCGATGGGCACTTCGCGGATGCCCAGGCCGATCAGGTCAGCGCGATTCTCTCCGGGCTTTGCCGGGCTGCTGAAGGTGACGTCCCAGCCTTGCCCGAGGAAGGCTTCCAGGATCTGCATGATGTGCCCACCCGCCGCCGATGAACGCGGCTCGGGCCAGACATATCCGATAACCAGGACCTTGAGGGCGGCGGGATGAGGCATGAGCAGGTATTTCCTTGGGATGAATCAGGCGCACTCGGCGCGCGGGGCGCCGATAGTGACCAAGAATCCGCTTGGGCTCAAGAAAGAATGCTGTTGACCTTGTCGCGCAGTTGATCGATGGAAAAAGGCTTGCCGATCACCGCCATGCTTTCCGGTACGTCGATGCTTTCCGCATAGCCGCTGGCGAACAGGACTGGCAGCCCGGGCCGCACAAGGCGCGCTTGCCTGGCAAGCTCGCGGCCGTCCATCACCGGCAGGCCTATGTCCGTCATCATCAGGTCGACCGGTTGACTCAGGTTGCGCAGGTAGTCCAGCGCCTGCTCACAACCGTTCGCCTCGAGTACCTGGTATTCAAGTTCTTCCAGTACGTCAACGATCAACATGCGGACGATGTCGTCGTCCTCGACTACCAGAACGGTGGCGGCGGTGACAGGGGCGGGGGTGGACATAATAATTATTCTCAGAAGATAAAATCGGGAAGGGCGAAAAGGGGGCCTCATGCATGAGTAAGTAGCGAGGCGACACAAGTTCCCGAACCTGTACAAGAAAGGATCTATAGTACAAGAGCTGACAAGGATAGTCGCTTCCTTGCTACGAGGCCGTTCGTTGTAGGAACCGTACCTTTGACTTTGTCAGAAATGTGGATCCAACCCATCTATTTCGGGCAAACTCCATGGTTTCCAACTGTTCGCCAAGGCCTTTTCCATGACTCCTTCGTCTTCGGTTGACGAGCAAAGTTTCCGCAAACTCCTGAGCCGCAATATCAGCCTGCCGTTGGGCATGGGTGCCCTTAGTGCGGTGTTTTTCATCGTGCTGATCACCTATCTGCTGTCTGTGATCCAATGGGTCGGGCACAGCGATCGGGTGATCAGTAATGCCAACGAAGCCATCAAGCTGAGTGTGGACCTGGAAACCGGCATCCGCGGTTATCTGTTGAGTGGGGACGAGCACTTCCTTGACCCCTATGAGATCGCCAGGCCACGTATTGCCGTCGCGCTTGAGACGTTGCTGGAATTGACAGCCGATAACCCCATCCAGACCGAGCGGCTGCACAAGGTGCAAGCACTCCAGACGGAGTGGGCCAATTACGCCCAGAGCATGATCGAGCTGCAACGCAGCCGCGGCGATTATCGGGGCGCGGTGAAGGCCGGGCGCGGCAAGCGCCTGACGGATGAAATCCGCAAGACCTTTGAAGACATCGTCGAAACCGAGCAGCAGTTGCGTACGGCACGCAACGAGGAGGTACGGACCACCACAGTCTGGAGCATCACCCTCTATTTGCTGTTCGTTGCCGCTGTCAGTGGATTGCTGGCCTATGTCGGAAGGCGAGATCTGTTGAGCCTGTCCAACAGTTACGGCGCCAGCCTCAGGACTCAGCAAGAGAGTGCCTTGCACCTGGAGAAACAGGCTTGGCTGCGTAATGGTCAGACCCAACTGGCCGAGCAGGTGCTGGGGCAACTGACTCTGAATCTGTTGGGGCGCAACATCCTGCAGTTCTGCGCCAAGTACCTTGGTACCGCCGTCGCTGCACTGTATGCGCGGGAAGAAAATGGCGTGCTCAAAAGGGTCGCCACTTATGGCCTTTCCCGGGAGGACGACGAACAGCATCAGGTGATCGTTGCCGGCGAAGGCATCGTCGGCCAGGCCGTGCAGCAGGGGCGTCTCATTTGTCTGGACCATGTCCCCGACGATTACCTGAAGGTCAGCTCCGGGCTGGGGCACGGCTTGCCCAACAGTGTGGTGGTGGTGCCGACCAGCGACGACGACCGAATCAATGGCGTCATCGAACTGGGCTTCCTGCGTCCCTTGACCGAGCGTGATATCGAACTGCTGGAACTGATTGCCGGTAACGTCGGCACCTCCATCGAAGCAGCCCGTTACCGGCAGCGCCTGCAGGAAGTACTGGCGGAGACCCAGCAGTTGAACGAAGAACTGCAGGTCCAGCAGGAAGAACTCAAGACCGCCAACGAAGAGCTTGAAGAGCAGTCGCGCATTCTCAAAGAGTCTCAGGTTCACCTGGAGGCCCAACAACAGGAACTGGAACAGACCAACGAACAGTTGGCCGAACAACGCGATGCCATGGACCAGAAGAACAACGAGCTGAACCTGGCCCAGCTCCAATTGCAGGAACGCGCCGAAGAGTTGCAGCGTTCGAGCAAGTACAAGTCCGAGTTCCTCGCCAACATGTCCCACGAGCTGCGGACGCCGCTCAACAGCTCGCTTATCCTGTCCAAGCTGTTGGCGGAGAATCCGCAGAATAATCTGAGCGAGGAACAGGTCAAGTTTGCCGAATCGATCTATTCCGCCGGCAACGATCTGCTGAACCTGATCAACGACATTCTCGATATTTCCAAGGTCGAGGCCGGCAAGCTGGAGGTTCGCCCGGAAAATACCGGCGTGTCGCGCCTGGTGGAAGGCTTGCGCGATCTGTTCAAACCGCTGGCGGCCGACAAGGGGCTGGGCTTCGAAGTCCAGGTGCTGCCCGATGCGCCAGCGATGCTGTACACCGACCGCCAGCGTCTGGAGCAGGTCCTCAAGAACCTGTTGTCCAACGCAGTGAAGTTCACCGAACAAGGTACCGTGAGCCTTTCCGTGGCCGGCCAGCCGGGTTCAGGCATTGCCTTCCTGGTGCGGGATTCGGGTATTGGCATCTCCCCCGAACAGCAGCAAAGCATCTTCGAGGCATTTCGCCAGGCCGACGGCACTACCAATCGCCGTTACGGCGGTACTGGCCTGGGGCTTTCGATCTCCCGGGACCTGGCAACCTTGCTGGGCGGCTCGATCTCCGTCTCCAGTGCGCCGGGGCAGGGCAGTGTGTTCACGCTGGTGTTGCCTGAGTATTATGTCGAGCCCGGGGAGACTCCGGTGGAGCCGCGGACCTTCACACCAACAGCCGCTGTGCCAGCCTCCGTGACCAATGCGCCGGCAACCACCTCGGCACCGCTGGTTGCCCAGGTGGAGCCCCCCATTGCCAGCTTCGCCGATGACCGGGACAAGGCGCCGTTCAACGGCCGTTGCATCCTGGTGATCGAAGATGAGCCCAAGTTCGCGCGGATCCTTTTCGACCTCGCCCATGAATTGGGTTACCAATGCCTGGTGGCCCACGGTGCCGATGAAGGCTTTGACCTGGCCTTGCAACTGGGCCCCGATGCGATCCTGCTGGACATGCGCTTGCCCGATCATTCCGGGCTGACGGTGTTGCAGCGGCTCAAGGAGCAGGCCGAGACCCGGCATATCCCGGTGCACGTGATTTCCGTCGAAGACCGTGTCGAAGCCGCGATGCACATGGGTGCCATCGGCTATGCGGTCAAGCCGACCACCCGTGAAGAACTCAAGGACGTGTTCGCTCGCCTGGAAGCCAAGCTGACCCAGAAGGTCAAACGGGTGTTGCTGGTGGAAGATGATGATCTGCAGCGTGACAGCATTACCCGCCTGATCGGCGACGAGGACATCGAGATCACCGCTGTTGGCCTGGCCCAGCAGGCCTTGGATCTGCTGCGGAGCAATGTCTACGACTGCATGGTCATCGACCTGAAGCTGCCGGACATGTTGGGCAATGACCTGCTCAAGCGCATGTCCACCGAAGAGATCTGTTCATTTCCGCCGGTGATTGTCTACACCGGACGCAATCTGACCCGCGATGAAGAGGCAGAACTGCGCAGGTATTCGCGCTCGATCATCATCAAAGGCGCCCGCTCACCAGAACGACTGCTGGACGAGGTGACACTCTTTTTGCACAAAGTCGAATCCCGGTTGTCCCATGAAAGGCAGCGGATGCTCAAGACAGCCCGCAGCCGGGACAAGGTGTTCGAAGGCCGCAAGGTGCTGCTGGTGGACGACGATGTGCGCAACATATTTGCACTGACCAGCGCTCTGGAGGCAAAAGGGGCGGTCGTGGTCATTGGCCGTAACGGCTACGAAGCGATCGAGCGCCTCAATGAAGTTGAAGACATCGACCTGGTGCTGATGGACGTGATGATGCCGGAAATGGACGGTTTCGAAGCAACCACGCGTATCCGCAAGGACCCGCGCTGGCGCAAGTTGCCGATCATTGCCGTGACGGCCAAGGCCATGAAGGATGATCAGGAGCGTTGCATCGCCGCCGGTTCCAACGATTACCTGGCCAAACCGATCGACCTCGATCGTCTGTTTTCGCTGATTCGCGTGTGGTTGCCGAATATGGAAAGAATTTAGTGGAAAGAGACACCGACATTGAACTGCGTTTGCTGATCGACGCGATCTACCTCAAGTACAGCTACGATTTCAGGGATTACTCCGGCGCGTCCATCAAGCGCCGGGTCCATCATGCGTTGAGCCAGTTCGAGTGCCGGACCATCTCGGCGCTCCAGGAACGTGTGCTGCACGACCCGGGCATGTTCATGCAATTGTTGCAGCTGTTGACGATCCCCGTCAGTGAGATGTTCCGCGACCCCACACACTTCCTGGCGATTCGCCAGGAAGTGGTTCCGCTGCTCAGGACCTATCCGTCGCTCAAGATCTGGATCGCCGGTTGCAGTACAGGGGAGGAGGTCTATTCCATGGCGATTCTGCTGCGTGAAGAGGGCCTGTTGGACCGCACGCTCATCTACGCCACCGACATCAATCCCAGGTCGCTGGAGAAGGCCAAGCAGGGCATTTTTGCCTTGGAGAACGTGAGGGCCTATACCCAGAACTATCAGCTGGCCGGGGGGCGGCGATCGTTTGCCGATTACTACACCGCCGCCTACGATTACGCGATGTTCGACAAGACTCTGCGTGAGAATGTGACCTTTGCCGATCACAGTCTTGCGACGGATAGCGTCTTTTCAGAAACTCAATTAATTTCTTGTCGTAATGTATTGATATATTTCAATAAAAATCTGCAAGATCGTGCGTTCGGGCTGTTCCATGAGTCCCTGTGTCACCGTGGTTTCCTTGTGCTGGGCAGCAAGGAGACGCTGGACTTCTCGATATTCGGCAAGCAATTCGAGCCGTTGGTCAAACAGGAACGGATCTATCGCAAGCTATGAACCAGACAACCGACAGATCCGGATCCGCAATAGAAGCCATCGCCATTGGGGCATCCGCCGGCGGCGTGGAGGCCCTGCTCAGACTGTTCGGGCCCCTGCGCAAAGGTTTCCGTTTGCCTGTCCTGCTGGTGCTGCATCTGCCCAACGAGCGCTACAGTCAGTTGGCCCAAGTCCTTGATCATCGTCTGGCGATACCGGTAGAAGAGGCTCGGGACAAACAGGACATCCGGCCCGGCACTCTGTATGTCGCCGCGCCAGGCTACCATTTGTCGGTCGAGGCCGATCGCAGCCTGTCGTTGAGCCTGGAGGAACCGGTGCACCATTCGCGGCCCTCCATCGATGTGTTGTTCGAATCGGCCGCCGACGTCTATGGCTCGAACCTGCTGGCAATCGTACTGACCGGGGCTAACGACGACGGCGCCCGAGGCTTGGCCAGGGTCAAGGAACTGGGTGGCATCACCGTCGTCCAAGACCCCGCCGAAGCCCAGGTTTCGACCATGCCGGAAGCCGCGCTGGCTCTGCACGAGCCCGACCATATCCTCACTTTGCAAGGCATCGGCCAATTGTTGGCTGGGCTGGAATGAACCACATGCCACGAGATATTCAAGCCAAATTGCTGGTCGTCGATGATCTGCCGGAGAATCTGTTGGCACTGGAGGCCCTGATCAAGGGTGACGACCGCAAGGTCTACAAGGCTCAGTCAGCTGATCAGGCGTTGTCCCTGTTGCTGCTACATGACTTTGCCCTGGCCATCATCGACGTACAGATGCCGGACATGAACGGCTTCGAACTGGCCGAGCTTATGCGGGGGACGGAGAAGACCCGTAGCATTCCGATCATTTTTGTCAGCGCCGCCGGCCGTGAGCGCAACTATGCCTTTACCGGCTATGAAAACGGTGCGGTGGACTTCCTGCACAAGCCACTGGACACCCATGCGGTCAAGAGCAAGGTCAATGTGTTCGTGGAGCTCCATCGTCAGAAGAGGGCGGTGAAGGAGCAGGTCGTCGCCCTGGAACAGAGCCGTCGGGAACAGGAAGTGCTCCTCCAGCAATTGCAGGCCACCCGCAACGAACTAGAGCAGGCGGTGCGGATGCGCGACGATTTCATGTCGATCGTCGCCCACGAAGTGCGCACGCCCCTTAACGGCCTGATTCTCGAAACACAACTGCGCAAGATGCACTTGGCCCGGGACAATGCTGCAGCGTTCAGCCTGGATAAGGTGAAGGCGATGGTCGAGCGCGACGAGCGGCAGATCAAGAGCCTGATCCGGCTGATTGAGGACATGCTGGATGTGTCGCGCATTCGTACCGGCAAGTTGTCCATCCGCCCGACCCGTTTCAACCTCTCGGCCTTGGTGGAAAACCTGCTGCGCAATTTCCAGCCGCAGATCGTGGCTGCCGAATCCGCGTTGAACTACTCCGCCGAGCCTTTGGTGGAGGGACTGTGGGATGAGTTTCGGATCGAGCAGGTGGTGTCGAACCTGCTGACCAATGCATTGCGCTATGGCGGCAAGAGCCCGATCGATGTGCGCGTCTACAAGACGCTCGAGCATGCCTGCGTAGAGGTCCAGGACCGCGGCATCGGTATCAGCGAGGAGAACCAGAAACGCATCTTCCAGCAGTTCGAGCGGGTGACCTCCAAGGCGGTTGCCTCCGGCTTGGGCCTGGGCTTGTTCATCTCCGAGCAGATCGTCACCGCCCATGGGGGAACCATCACGGTCGACAGTCGAATCAACGAAGGCGCGTTGTTCCGCGTTTGCCTGCCCTTGCAGGGCGCCGTCCTTCCGAAAAACGTTGCATTGACGCAACCTCTGAATGGCCCTACGGTCGTATCAGCAGCTATTGATCGAACGAAGGCTTCTCATGAGTGAAGATGCGCAAGATGTTGTACTGCTCGTCGAGGATGACGAGTCGATCATGATGATATTGTCCGCCTATCTGTCAGGCGAGGGCTATCGGGTGCTGCAGGCCGAGAATGGCGAAAAGGCATTCGAAGTCCTGGCAAGCAAACCCCACCTGGACATGATGATTACCGACTTCCGCCTGCCGGGCGGCATTTCCGGGGTGCAGATCGCTGAACCCGCAGTCAGGTTGCGTCCGGATCTGAAAGTGATCTTCATCAGCGGTTATGCCCAGGAAGTGCGCGACACCGACAGCCCCATCACCCGCCAGGCGCCGATCCTTGAAAAACCGTTCGACCTGGACGAACTGCAAGGCATCATGCGCTCGATGTTGTCCTGACGTTCTTGAATTCACCCCTGGATCCCTGTGGGAGCGAGCCTGCTCGCAAATGCGATGGTCCAGCTTGCCGCTGTGGTGAAGGTACAGCCGCTTTCGCGAGCAAGCCCGCTCCCACCATTTCTGTGGCGTCCATAGATTCAGCGTCAACGTCATACCCGGTGTGGGAGCGGGCTTGCTCCCACAGGGATGTACTTCAGGCCCCGATCATCTCCCGAACCTTGGCCGTCAACAGGTCAAACGTGAAGGGCTTCGTGATCATTTGCATGCCCTGGTCGAGAAAGCCTCCGCGTACTGCCGCGTGTTCGGCGTAGCCGGTGATGAACAGCACCCGCAGGTCCGGGCGGATCTGCCGGCCGACTTCCGCCAGTTGCCGGCCATTCATGCCCGGCAACCCCACGTCGCTGATCAGCAGATCGATGCGCTGGCCTGACTGGAGAATCGGCACCGCACCGTTGGCGTCGCTGGCTTCAAGGAAGGTATAACCCAGTTCGCCCAGTACCGAGCTGACCAGTACTCGCACTGCCGGATCGTCTTCGACGATCAACACGGTCTCGCCGGCCTGTGCCGGGGCCGCATGCTGCTTGTCGACTGACGACTCGGGGGTTTCTTCGCCCAGGAAACGTGGCAGATAGAGACTGACAGTAGTGCCTTTGCCGACATCGCTGTCGATTGCCACGTGGCCACGTGATTGCTTGCTGAATCCATAGATCATCGACAGGCCCAGTCCAGTGCCCTGGCCGATGGGTTTGGTGGTGAAAAATGGATCGAACGCGCGATTGATGACCGACTCGGGCATGCCGCACCCGCTATCCTGCACGCTCAGTACTACATAGTCGCCGGGTTCGAGGTTGGTGTACGCGTCAGTGAAGCCGGCGTCCAGATGCTTGTTGAGCGTGCGCACCACCAGCATTCCGCCTTCCGGCATGGCATCTCGCGCGTTGAGTACGAGGTTGAGCAGGGCACTTTCCAATTGGTTGGGATCGGCCTCGGCGATCCAGAGCTGCTCGTCCAACCGCATGTCCAGCCGGATGCTTTCATTGAGGCTGCGCTGAAGCAGCTCCCCCATGGACAGTACCAGCGTGTTCATCTGCACGGCCTTGGAATCCAGCGACTGGCGTCGGGAGAACGCCAGCAGGCGATGGGTGAGGCCGGCTGCGCGGTTGGCCGAGGTCACGCCCAGGTCGATCAGGCTGTCCAGGTCTTCGGTGCGACCCCGGGCCAGGCGCCTGCGCAGCAGTTCGAGGCTGCCGATGATCCCGGTCAGCATGTTGTTGAAGTCGTGGGCGATGCCGCCAGTCAGTTGGCCGACCGCTTCCATCTTCTGCGATTGGCGCAAGGCTTCTTCATTGTGGCGCAGTTGAGCGGTGCGCTCTTCTACCTGCTGTTCAAGGGTTTCGAGAGTGTTTTGCAGGCGCAGCTCACTGTTGCTCAGATCGATCAGGCGTTCCCGAGCCTCGTATTGCCTTCGTCGACCACGCAAGGCGGTGGTGACCAGGCTGACCAGGGTTACTGGATGGAAAGGACGTTCCAGGAACGTTACGTTGCCCAGTTGCATGCCGATACGTGCCGCCGGGTTCTGTTCAGGACCACCGTGATGGGTCAAAAGGACGATGGGAAGGTCGGACCAGGCCGGTTGTTGCTCAATCTGCAGGAACAACGCCTCCAGGTCCGGCCCCACCAAGGCTTCCGACGAGATGACCAGCAGGCCGGCGCCATGTTCGAGCTCTTCGCACAATTGCCCCAGATGACGACAAATGAGGCCGGTGAACCCGGCTTCGTTGAGGATCATCATGGCGATCTGGCTGTCCCGCCCCAGCGGTGCGAGGATCAGTGCCCGCTCCGACAGGGGCTCGAACAACATCACTGGAGCTCATCCCTGAGCAGTGGATGGTCCGCTCCCATATAGGTCGGTACTCCACGCAATACGCCTTGGAACGCTTCCAGCGGTTCACCGATCGTCATGCCTTGCCCGCTGATGCGATATTCGCGGATCGTCGATTCGTGGCTGCCGGTGCGTTTCTTGATGATGGAAATCGCCCGTCGGACCTTGCCCAGCGCTTCGAAATAACGCAACAGAATCACGGTGTCAGCCAGATAAGTAATGTCCACAGGCGCCTGCATGTCGCCTACCAGGCCATGTTGCGCGACGGTCATGAAGGTCGCTGCGCCCTTGCGATTGAGGTACAGCAACAGCTCATGCATGTGCAGTACCAGAGCGTTTTCTTCCGGCATGGCGGCCTGGTAGCCGTTGATGCTGTCGATGACGACGGTCTTGATGTCACCTTCGTCGACGCAGCGACGTACCCGATGGGAGAACTCACCGGGAGACAACTCTGCGGCGTCTACCTGTTCGATCAACAGGTTGCCGGTTTGTTGCAGCGACTTCAGGTCGATGCCGATATTGTTCATGCGTTCGAACAGCAGGCCCAGCTCTTCGTCAAATATAAACAGGGCAGCCTTTTCGCCGCGCTCTACGGCCGCTGCGGCGAAAATCAGCGAAATCAGCGACTTCCCGGTACCTGCCGGCCCCAGGATCAAGGTGCTTGACCCCGTCTCGATACCTCCACCCAGCAGGGCATCCATTTCCGCGATGCCACTGGACAGTTGTTGACGCAGGTATTGCCCGCGATGCTCGGCCGCCACCAGGCGCGGGAAGACATGAAGACCGTCCCCCATGATGGTGAAGTCATGAAAGCCGCCGCGGTATTTTTGCCCGCGATACTTGACCACCCGGATCCGTCGCCGTTCGGCGCCATAGTTGGGTGTCAGTTCTTCGAGGCGAATTACCCCGTGGGCGACGCTGTGCACGGTCTTGTCCAGGGATTCGGTGGTCAGGTCATCGAGCAGCAAGACGGTGGCATCGTAGCGCACGAAGTAATGCTTGATCGCCAGGATCTGCCGGCGATAGCGCAGGGAGCTCTGCGCCAGCAGGCGGATCTCCGACAGACTGTCGAGTACGACCCGGGTCGGCTTGACCTGTTCGACCACCTCGAAGATCTGCCGCGTCGCTTCACCCAGCTCCAGGTCCGACGAATACAGCAGGCTTTGCTGATGCTCGGCATTGAGCAGGCTTTCAGGCGGCGTCAGTTCGAAAATGTGGATGTTCTCGTCCAGCGTCCACCCGTGGGAGGTCGCGCCTTGACGCAATTCACGCTCGGTTTCCGAGAGCGTGATGTACAACGAGCGCTCGCCGGCTTGGGCGCCGGCCAACAGGAAATGCAACGCGACCGTGGTCTTGCCAGTGCCAGGTTCCCCTTCCAGCAGGAACACATGACCGCGGGACAAGCCACCGGAGAGGATATTGTCCAGTCCTTCGATACCGGTGGCGGCTTTGGCGTCGATCAACTCGTTCAATGTAGACAAAAATAGCCCCCTCATGGCCAGGGAAGTAAAGCAGGTTGAAGTGTCTGAATACTTGACCCTTGGCGGAGATAGCGGTTCCACTTGTCGCTACAAAACTGGTGAAGTTGTACAACTCTGCAGGCGCTGCCGAAGGCTGCGATCTCTTGATCTTGGCTTTGATCTTGACCTTGATTGGCTGGCGTTCGCTCAGGATTCAATTGTCTGGGGAAAGATCGCAGCCTCGTTGCACTCGGCAGCGCCTACAGTGCGTCTACAAGCCCTGCTGCAGCACTGGATCGTCGGGGTTCAACTGCTCCAGTTTCGCTAGCAGGATCTGTACATTCTGCAACTGCCCGGTTTCCTTCCAGTAGTTGATCAGCAACACCCGAGCCTTGCGGTCTGCAGGGTAGCGCTGAACAATTTCCTGCAACTGTTTCTGCGCGGCTTCCAGCTCCTGCTCGGCATGCAGGGTGGTTGCCAGGTCGTAACGGTAATGACGATTGTCAGGCTCGAGTTCAACGGCTTTTGCCAGGCCGAGCACCGCGTATTCGCTCTGGCCATGTTGCAACAACCACATGCCCAGCGCATGTTGCAGGTAAGCCGACTGTGGTTGGGTTTGCAATTGTTTTGCGAGTAATTGTCGCGCGGCTTCGCCCCGTCCCAGTTTGTCGAGCACTTCGATCTGCATGACCACTGCCGGCAGGTTGTCCGGCTGCAGGCGCAGGGCTTGCTCCAAAGCTTGCTGGGCCTTTTTCAAGTCGGCGTTGTGTTGGTAAAGGCGGGCGAGTTGATAGAAGGAACCGGTGGTTTGCGGACCGTCTTGAAGCTGCTGTTCCCAAGTGTCAATGGCCAGTTGCATGGCGCCGAAGTACAGGCCAAGGTCATCCGGCGAGAGTCCCAGCAGCGCATTTACGGCCGCAAATCGCACGCTGGGGTCGTCATCGTCAAGCAACGGCCCCAGCAGCAGACTGCGCTGCCCCGTCGGCACCAGCCCGGCAATGCTGCCGATGGCCGCCCGACGTACATCCGCCGATTCGCTGTGCAGATCCGCATCCGCCAGTTTCAGGGCCTGAGGACTTGGGTAGTTGGGCAGTTCGGCGTGCAGCCACACCCGCCGCTTGGGCGAGAGGTCCGGACGCCCGAGTTGCTGGTAAAGCCTGCGCGCCGCTCCCGGCTGTCCGTTGCGGGCGCTTTCCAGGGCTTCACTGTAACCACGCTTGATCGCTTCGGGGATTTGCGGCGTGGTGCTGCGTAGCCACGCCGCGACAAGACCGATCAACAACAGGACACAGAGGCTGAGGAGCAGATAGCGACGGCGAGGCGAGAGCATGCAGGGAATCCATTACCAGAAGCTTGAAATGTCGCAAGCTTCGGTCAGGTGAGGGCCTGAGTCAAACCCTGAACTATGGATTGAACCCTGTGGAGCAGGCTTGCTCGCGATGGCGTCGGATCTACGAGGTTGATTTGTTGGCTGGCCTGTGAAGATGGTATGCCAGTCAGTATGGGTTATGTCGAATTAATATAAACCGCTGTCAGATCTGACAGTGTTTGTGTTGCGCTGTCGTGTGCTCGAATGAATTTGCAAGACTAACGGCCCGTTATCGAGGGTCGTTGAGGCATCGGTCTCGTCAGTTGTTGCTGGTAAGTCTGGTAGGGACAATTTTAATCATTGGATTGACAGGAGTTGACATGAAGAGCGCATCGGAAACGGATAGAAGTGTCGAGCATGCTGCAAAGAAGGGAGCGGGTTTTGCATTCGCTACATTAGAGAATCTGAAGTTCACTGATATCAGAGGGGAGTTTGAGCATGGAAACGTATATATGATATTCGCCTTGAATGACGGCGAGTACGGCATAACTCAGTTCATTGAGGTGTCTGTCATGCGCGACGGCCTTCAGAAAAAAGAGATTATCTTGCCATCGCCTTACGTTCGAAGTTGGATACGGTTCGGTGCTTCGCAGGGGACAGCGACAGGAGGGAGAGTCGTATGCAAATGGGATGAGGCCAATTTGCACGCCGTCGGTGAGTTTGAATTGATTGCTCCATTCAACGAGACGAAGATCTTGAAGGGAACTTTCGACGTTACCGTTCCTGGTAACACGTAAATCAATTTATAGGGTGATGTTGCAAGCCAAGCGGACACTCTTGAGACTTGCAAGGTGAGCTCATTATCTTCGGGCGCTATCAGCCAGACAAAAAAGCCCCGCGTCCAAATGAACGCGGGGCAAAAAATTGGTTGATTGCGGTCAACCAAAGGGGCTCGGTGTGAACGGTCGGTCAGTTGCTGGCGACGGTTTCAGGCTGCCAGCCGCCGCCCAGGGCCTTGTAGATCGCGACGATGCCGCGGTACAGGTCAACTTCAGCCTGGGCCTGAGTGTCTTCGGCGGCGAGGCGTTCGCGCTGGGCGTCGAGCAGCACCAGGAAGTCCACGGTGCCTTCGCGGTAGCGGATTTCGGCCAGGTCGGCGGCGGCACGGCTGGATTCGCTTTGGCGGATCAGCGAAATCAGGCGTTGCTGGCGTTTGCCGTAATCGCTGAAGGCGTTCTCGGATTCTTCCAAGGCCAGTAGCACCTGCTGTTCGTAAGTCGCCAGGGCGCCATCGGCCTCGGCATTGGCGCCGCGCAGGCGAGCCCGCACGCTGCCCAGGTCAAAGGCCGCCCAGGTAATGCTCGGACCCAGCGCCCAGGCGTTGGCTGCCGAGGACCCGATTTGTGAACCACGCCCTGCGGTAAAGCCGAGGAAACCGCTGAGGCTGACCCGTGGAAACAGGTCGGCCTTGGCCACACCAATGCGCGCTGTGGCCGCTGCCAACTGCCGTTCGGCTCTGAGAATGTCCGGGCGACGTTGAAGCAATTGTCCCGGGTCGCCGATCGGCAGGGCCTTCGCGATGGCCGGCAGATCCTTGGGGCTCAGGTCTACGCTCAACTTGTCCGGACGCTCACCCAGCAAGGTGGCGATGCGGTTGCGCTGACGCACCTGCTCGGCCTGTAACTGCGGCACGCTGGCTTCTACCGAGGCCAGGCGTGCGTCGGCACGGACCACGTCGAGCTGATCGCCTACGCCGGCATCGCGCAGGCTTTCGGTAATCTTGCGCGAGGCCTGCTGGTTCTGCAGGTTCGCCAGGGCGATCTTTTCCCGCAGCTGGGCGCCGCGCAGTTGGCCGTAGGCGTCCACCAGTTCGGCGATCATTGTCACCTGCAGTTGGTAGAGATCAGCCTCGGCGGCCTGCTGATCGGCGTCGGTGGCTTCCAGGTTGCGCTGGATGCGCCCGAACAGATCCACTTCCCAGGCCATGTCCAGGCCCAGGTCGTAGCGCTCGGTATTGACCCGGTCGGTGGTCTGACCCGGAATCTGGCCTTTGCCCAGGTTGCTGCTGGCGCGACTGGTGATGGTCGGCATGATGTCGTTGCTGGCGTCGTCGCGAATGGCCCGGGCCGCCCGCAGACGAGCGAAGGCGACGCGCAACTCGCGGTTACCTTCCAGGGAACGGGACACCAAAGCGTTGAGCGTCGGATCTTCGAACTGCTGCCACCAGACGCCCTCGAAACGCGCCCGGTCGAAGTTCTTCTGGCCGGCGGCGCCGTCCGTGGCGGTGGTGATGTTCGCCGCCTCGGTTTGCGGTGCCTTGTAGTCGGGCCCTACGGCGCAGGCACTCAGCGCCAGGACCAGCAAGCTCGGCACAAACACTTTCAAGCTTAATGTTGCCAAGCTCATTGTTGCGTCTCCAGTTTCAACGCCCGGGCCGCCTTGCGGGCCTCGCTGCGCTCGACGAAGTTACGGATCAGTACATAGAACACGGGGGTAAGCAGCAGGCCGAAGAAGGTCACGCCCAGCATGCCCGAGAACACCGCGACACCCATGGCGTGACGCATTTCCGCACCGGCACCGCTGGAGAACACCAGGGGCACCACACCCATGATGAAGGCCACGGAGGTCATCAGGATCGGCCGCAGACGCAGGCGGCAGGCTTCCAGGACCGCTGCCAGCGGGTTCATTCCCTCGAGCTGTTTATCCTTGGCGAACTCGACGATCAGGATCGCGTTCTTGCAGGCAAGTCCCACCAGTACGATCAGGCCGATTTGGGTAAAGATGTTGTTGTCGCCACCGGACAGAATCACCCCGGTAATGGCGGACAGCAAAGTCATCGGTACGATCAGGATCACGGCCAGCGGCAGGCTCCAACTTTCGTATTGTGCCGCGAGTACCAGGAACGCCAGCAATACGCAGAGCGGGAACACGAACAGTGCGGTATTGCCCGACAGGATCTGCTGGTAGGTCAGGTCGGTCCACTCGTAGGTCATGCCGTTGGGCAATTCTTCCTTGAGCAGCTTCTCGATGGCTTGCTCGGCCTGGCCGGAGCTGTAGCCTGGAGCGGCGGCACCATTGATTTCAGCGGTGATGAAGCCGTTGTAGTGCATCACGCGGTCCGGTCCCGAGGAGTCGCTGACCTTGATGAAGGTTGCCAGCGGGATCATCTCGCCACGGTTGTTGCGCACCTTGAGTTGGCCGATCTGGTCCGACTCGAGGCGGAATTGCTGCTCGGCCTGGACGTTGACCTGGTAGGTACGGCCGAAACGGTTGAAGTCGTTGGCATACAGCGAACCCAGGTAGATCTGCAGGGTGTCGAAGATGTCGCTGATGGCCACGCCGTGGGTCTTGGCTTTTTCCCGGTCGATGGCGGCATCGACCTGGGGCACGTTCACGGTGTAGCTGGTGAACAGCCCGGCCAGCTCAGGCACGCTGCGGCTCTTGGTGATGATGTTCATGGTTTCCTTGTACAGCTCGTCGTAGCCCAGGTTGCCCCGGTCTTCGATTTGCAGGCGGAAGCCACCGATCGTGCCCAGGCCCTGTACCGGCGGCGGCGGGAAGATCGCCATGTAGGCTTCCTGGATGTTTGCGAACTGGCCGTTCAAGGCGCCAGCAATGGCACCGGCCGACTGGCTCGGGTCCTTGCGCTCGTCGAAGGGCTTGAGCGTCACGAACACGATGCCGGCGTTCGGGCTGTTGGTGAAGCCGTTGATCGACAGGCCAGGGAAGGCCACCGCGCTTTGAACGCCCGGTTGCTTGAGCGCCAGGTCGGACATGCGCTTGATCACGTCCTCGGTGCGGTCCAGGCTCGCGGCATCCGGCAGTTGGGCGAAGGCCACCAGGTATTGCTTGTCCTGGCCGGGTACGAAGCCAGTCGGGGTATTGGTGAAGCCGAAGAAGGTCAACGCCATCAGGCCCGCGTAGACGAACAGGGCGATGCCGCTGCTGCGGATCACGCGGCCTACAGCGCCCACGTAGCTGTGGCTGGCCCGGTCGAAGAAACGGTTGAACGGGCGGAACAGCCAACTGCCCAACAGTGCATCAAGGAACTTGGAGAAGCGGTCCTTGGGGGCGTCATGGCTCTTGAGCAGTACCGCGGCCAAGGCCGGCGACAGGGTCAGGGAGTTGAATGCCGAGATCACGGTGGAAATGGCGATGGTCAATGCGAACTGCTTATAGAACTGCCCGGTCAAGCCACTGATGAAGGCCGCCGGAACGAAGACCGCGCAGAGCACCAGTGCGGTGGCGATGATCGGGCCGGTCACTTCGCCCATGGCGCGCTTGGTCGCTTCCACCGGAGTGAGGCCGAGGCCGATGTTCCGTTCGACGTTTTCCACCACGACGATGGCGTCGTCCACCACGATACCGATGGCCAACACCAACCCGAACAGCGAAAGCGCGTTCAGCGAGAAGCCGAACAGGTGCATCACGGCGAACGTACCGATCAACGACACTGGCACGGCCACCAGCGGGATGATCGAGGCACGCCAGGTCTGCAGGAACAGGATCACTACCAGTACCACGAGGATCAGCGCTTCGAACAGGGTGTGGACCACCGCCTCGATGGAGCCGCGAACGAAGATCGTCGGGTCATAGACGATGCTGTAGTCCATTCCCGCCGGGAAGTTCTTCTTCAGCTCGTCCATCTTGGCATGGACGTCGTTGGAGATCTGGATGGCGTTGGAGCCTGGACGCTGGAAGATCGGGATCGCCACCGCCGGCTGGTTGTCGAGCAACGACCGCAGCGCGTACTGGCTGGAACCCAACTCCACTCGCGCAATGTCTTTCAAACGGGTGATTTCACCGTTGGCGCCGGAACGGATAATGATGTTCTCGAACTCTTCCTCAGTCACCAGGCGACCCTGGGTATTGATCGAGAGCTGGAAAGCCTGGGCATTCGGCGCCGGTGGCGCACCCAGGGCACCAGCCGCAACCTGACGGTTCTGCTCGCGGATGGCGGTGACCACGTCGGTGGCGGTCAGGTTGCGCGAAGCGGTCTTGTTCGGGTCCAGCCAGACCCGCAGGGAGTAGTCGCCCATGCCGAACAGTTGCACATCACCCACGCCGCCCAGGCGCGCCAGCTCATCCTTGATGTTGAGCAGGGCGTAGTTGGACAGGTAGAGCATGTCGTAGCGTTTGTCCGGCGAGGTCAAGTGCACGACCATGGTCAGGTCGGGCGACGCCTTGTCCACCGTGATGCCGATCCGGGTCACTTCTTCCGGGAGCTTGGGCTCGGTCCGGGTGACACGGTTCTGCACCTGAACCTGGGCGTTGTCCAGGTCGGTGCCCAGGGCAAAGGTGATGGTCAGGGTGATCTTGCCGTCAGCGGTGGATTGCGAGGACATGTACAGCATGTTCTCGATGCCGGTGATGGCTTGCTCCAGGGGCGCAGCCACGGTTTCACCGATGACCTTCGGGTTGGCGCCAGGGAAGTTGGCCCGCACGACCACCGTAGGCGGCACGACTTCGGGGTATTCGCTGATCGGCAATTGGAACAGCGAGATGGCGCCGGCGATCAGGATCAGCAGCGAAAGCACCGCTGCAAAGATCGGCCGTGAAATGAAGAACTGGGAAAATTTCATCTTGAGTTCAGTTCCTTAACCGCGTGGGGTCGCAGTGGCCAGCTTTCCCGCCACAGTGGACGTCGCCTTGGACGGCGCGACCTGGGGCAGGTTGCTGGCTTCGAGCGCTTTGCGTTGTTGAGCCAGAGCGGCGAGGGTCTGTTCGCTGGCCATCGGCACGGTTTCAGGCGTGACCGGTGCCCCTGGGCGAACCCGTTGCAGCCCTTTGACGATGATGGTGTCGTCCTTGCTAAGGCCGCTACGCACGATGCGCAGGCCTTCGATCTTCGGCCCCAGCTCGACGGGGCGATACGCTGGCTTGTTGTCAGCGTCCATCACCAGCACGAATTTCTTGCCCAGGTCGGTGCCTACGGCTTCATCGTTGATCAGCACGGCGGAGTAGGTGCCGCTGCCCACCAGCTTCAGACGGGCATACAGGCCTGGGGTGTAGGCGCCGTCCTTGTTGTCGAACACGGCGCGACCACGGATGGTACCGGTCTGCGGGTTGACCTGGTTGTCGATGAAGTTCATCTGGCCCTGGTGCGGGTTGCCTTCCTCGTTGGACAGGCCCATGTAGACCGGCGTGGCCTGGCCGCGCTGGCCCTGGCGGGCGAGTTGGGTGTATTTGAGGAAGACACGTTCGTCAGCGTCGAAGTAGGCGTAGACCTTGTCGGTGGAAACCACGCTGGTGAGTGCAGTCACATCGGCGGTTACCAGGTTGCCTGCGGTGATTTCAGCGCGGCTGACACGACCACTGATGGGCGAAGTGACCCGCGTGAAGCTCAGGTTCAGTTTGGCCAGATCCAGTTGCGCCTGGATCGCCGCGGCGGCGGCACGGGCTTCCTGGGCGGCGCTGGTACGCGAATCCGCCAGTTCGGCGGAGATGGCATTGCTCTGGCGCAGGCGTTCGCCACGCTGGGCTTCATTCTCGCTGCGGGTGGCGGTGGCGCGTGCCTGGGCCAGTTGGGCTTCGAGACGACGCACCTCAGCCTGGAAGGGGCGAGGGTCGATCTGGAACAGCAGATCGCCTTTCTTGACCAGCGCACCTTCGGTGAACGCCACATCGTCGATCTGCCCCGATACCCGTGGACGAATCTCGACGGTTTCCGGTGCTTCGAGGCGTCCGGTGAATTCGTCCCATTCGTTGACCGGCTGCTCCAGTACCTTGGCCACACTGACTTTGGCGGCCGGCATGGACGCTGCCGTATCAGGTGTCTTGCCACAGGCGCTTATCACCAGCACTGCCAACAGTGCGAGGGGAAAACGTAGTTTTGAAAGTGAATGGTCCATGGATAGCATCCGCCAATTGTATTGAGATGGGCGGATGATGCGTGGCCGGGTGCGGGGGAACGAATCGAATGAAGCAAAGGTAACTATCATTCGGAATGATATAAGGCGATCAAAAACTGCCCAGCTGCGGATCTATGGCTCTGTAGGAGCTGCCGAAGGCTGCGATCTTGTCCCCGACGATTGAGTCGCAAGGCGAAGAATCAAGATCAAGATCAAAGGATCGCAGCCTTCGGCAGCTCCTACCGTGGCAGATAGAGGTCATGCACCCGGTCGATGGTACCGTCCTCGCGCAGCGCTTCAACGGCGTCGCGCAAAGCCTCGACCATTTTGGCAGAGCATTGCTTCGAACAGGCCAGGTAAAGGTCGGCGTGACTGTTGACCGGACTCATGAGCAGCTTTCGCTTGGATACCTTCGGCCAGATGTAACGGCTTTCCGGAACGCCGTTGAACCAGGCATCGATGCGCCCCATCAGGAGCATCTGTGCGGGATTGTCGCCAATGGTCAGTCGATGGATCTGATCATCCCTGAATCCCTCGGCGCGCAGAATATCTTCCTGGGCACTGCCCAGGCCGACGCCGATTTTCTGGTAGGTTTCCTTGGCTTCGGCAAAACTGCTCACTTGTCGCTCGAGGCTGAAGAAAGCCCGGTCCATCGGCATGACAGAGGCTATCCAGGTGAAGCGGTCTTCACGACTGGGGATGCGTGACAGGGGGGCAATCAGGCGATCCCGCTCCTCGCTGACATGTTTTTGTGCCCTGGCCCAGGGCAGCACACGGATGTGCACTGCGTAACCCGCCTTGGTCATGGCCTGCACGGCGATATCGCCAACGATGCCATAGCCTCTGGGATCGTTGACGAAGGTCAGGGGGGGCGCGTCGAGGATGTGCAGTTCAATCGGTCTGGGCTCGCCGTGGGCGGTGGGCGCGAGCAGCAATGATAACAACAGGCATAACCGGGAAAGTGCTCTTGAACGAATATTCAACACGCAGATGATCCGGCTCATGATCGATACTTCAGGCATTGAAAAGTAGGTGCGGCATTCTACGTGGGGCCGGCGTCGTGAAACAGCGTTGCGCTGATTATGAATCATTCGATGCGGCGTTCCCGAAGATAGACCCGCCGCGATCGTTTCATCCGCACATCCTGCTGTTTATTGCCTCGACCTTAATGGTTGCTCTGAAGGTATAGATCATTTGGCCGCGAGAGGCCTTGCGTTTTGATTCCGGGTTGGCGGAAGGGGGTGGACGATCGTGTATCCGACAATCCGGAAAGCAACGCTGCGGTCGTCGCGGATCATCTAGGCATTTGCAACTTTCCCACTTCAGAACCGCATATCCTTGCCGATACAACGCTGGCAGTTCAAACCGTGCGGGCGCTTCAGAGCTGCCTGCCGACGCTCCCTCAAGGCGTTCATGCGCCAGCGTCTACTACGATTTTCGCCGGCTGGCTCCCAAGCCGACCTCAGGTAATGAACCATGTCAGCCCATCCCAGGACCGAGCTGGATAGCGCCCTTGCCCTCTGCAAGGGCAGTTTTCTTGCCGTCGGTTTTTTCAGTTTTTTCGTCAATTTGCTGATGCTGGTTCCATCTTTCTACATGCTGCAGGTGTATGACCGTGCGGTCGGCAGCGCGAGCCTGTCGACACTGTTGATGCTGACCCTGATCATGTTGTTATTGATGACCACGATGGGCGGCCTGGAGTGGGTGCGCTCACGGATCATGGTGCGAGTCAGTACGCGCCTGGACTCGTTGCTTGGGCAGCGTCTGTTCGACGCCAGCTTCAAGCAGGCACTCACGACCTGCGGTATGAACGCTTCGGCCCAGCCGTTGAGCGATCTGAGCGGCTTGCGTCAGTTCCTGACCGGTAACGGGCTGTTTGCTTTTTTCGATGCGCCCTGGATTCCGATCTACCTGGGCGTCATGTTCATGTTCCATCCCTGGTACGGTTGGATGGGGGTATTGAGCGCGTTGTTGCTGGGGGCGTTGGCGTTCGTCAACGAGAAACTCACGCGCTCACCGTTGCAGGCCGCGAACCGCGAACAGATGACGGCCACCGCCTTCATAAACAAGAGTTTGCGCAATGCCGAAGTGGTCGAATCCATGGGCATGCTTGCAAGCCTGCGTGAGCATTGGAGCCGGCGGGTCCACGGGGTCCTGGTCCTGCAAAGCCTGGCCAGTGATCGCGGTGCAACCATTGCGGCGGTATCCAGGACATTCCGTCAGATTGTCCAGTCCCTGGTGTTGGGCCTGGGCGCCTATTTGACGATCACCCACCAGATTTCGCCCGGGCTGATGATTGCCGGTTCCATTTTGCTGGGGCGAGCGTTGGCGCCCATCGACCAACTGATCGGCGTATGGAAAGGCTTTCTCGGGGCGCGTTCGCAATATGCCCGGCTCCACGAATTGCTGGTCAAGGTTGCTGTAGATCCCGAACGCATGCCACTGCCTGCGCCGCACGGGGCAATTCGTGTCGAAGGGTTGTCAGTCGGTGCCCCCGACGCTCGCAAACCGATCATTCGCGGCCTGGACTTCCAGGTTGCCGCGGGGGAGGTGGTGGGCATCATTGGCCCCAGCGGTGCGGGGAAATCTACGCTGGCCCGGGCACTGCTGGGGATCTGGCCAAGCCAGGCCGGTACCGTGCGCCTGGACGATGCGGACATCAGCCAATGGCGTCGCGATGAACTGGGTCAGTACATCGGCTATTTGCCCCAGGACATCGAATTGTTTGAGGGCACCATCAGCCAGAACATCTCGCGTTTCGGCCCGGCAAACGCGCCTGCGGTGGTCGCTGCCGCGCGCATGGCCGGCGTGCACGAGCTGGTGCTGCAATTGCCCGAGGGCTACGACACCGTGATCGGTGCCAATGGCGGCGGATTATCCGGTGGCCAGCGTCAACGCGTTGGCCTGGCCCGTGCCTTGTATGGCGAACCGCGTCTGGTGGTCCTCGACGAGCCCAACTCGAACCTGGATGACGCCGGCGAAAAAATGCTCGCCGAGGCCCTGCGCAAACTCAGGCAGAGCCGGGCCACGGTATTTGTCATTACCCATCGCTCCGGGGTGCTGGCCCAGGTGGACAAACTGCTGGTGCTCAATCAGGGCGAACTGAGTCTGTTCGGCCCACGGGACAAGGTCCTGGCGCGATTGCAGGGCGTTGCGTCCGCAGTTCCCCCGGCCACCGTGATTTAATCGTAAGCAGCGGATAAAAACTTTCATGCAGAACAGTCAGCACTCATCCGCCCACATGTCCGCGCTACCGATCGATGATTTACCGGCACGGCGCATCGGCTACCTCATGTTGTTGGTGACGTTCGGTCTGTTCGGAGGCTGGGCCAGTCTGGCGCCGCTCGGCAGTGCCGCGTTGGCGCCGGGCGTGGTCACGGTCAAGAGCTATCGCAAGACCGTACAACATCTTGAAGGTGGCATCGTGCGCGAGCTGCGCGTTCATGACGGCGACCGGGTGAATGCCGGTGATGTGTTGCTGGTGCTCGACAACACCCAGGCGCGCTCGGAGATGGAAGCCATGCGCAGCCAGTTGATCGCTGCGCTCGAGTTGCTGGCCCGACTGGAGGCTGAGCGGGACGCACTGTCCGAGCCGGCAGCCGTGCCAACCCTGGATCCCACTGATCCGCGAGTGCGTGAGGCTCGCGACAGCGAAGCACGAATCTTTCAGGCTCGACGGAATTCGTTGCAGGGTGAAATCAGCCTGCAGGAAAAGACTATCGGACAAATCGAAGAGCAGATTCGCGGGTTCAAGACCATCATCGCCAGCAAGCAGGTGCTGGCGGCATCCTATCAGGACGAAATCGTCGACTTGCGAGCGCTACTCGCCGAAGGCTACGTGGACAAGCAGCGGTTGCGTGAGCAGGAGCGCAGTCTCTCCCGATTGCAGACTGAAATAGCCGAAACTCAGTCCCAGATCGCCCAGGCGCGGGTCAATGTCGACGAGGCGACACTGAAGATACTGCAACTGAAAAAGACTTTCGCCAGCGAAGTTGCAGGCCTGCTGGGTGATGCCCGCACCAAAGTGTTCGAACTGCGCGAACGGCTGGCAACCCTGCAGGACCGTGATCAACGCACTGATATCCTCGCACCCGAGTCGGGCATGGTCATGGGTATGACCGTTCACACCTTGGGCGCGGTGGTCAGTCCAGGCACAGCGCTGCTCGATATCGTCCCGGCCAACGAAGAGCTGATCGTCGAGGCGCAGGTTTCACCAATGGATATTGATCGCATCGCAGTGGGCAAGTTGGCGAACATTCGTTTCAGTGCGTTCAAGAACAGCACTACGCCGGTCGTCGAAGGGCAACTGGTGCAAATATCTGCTGATCGCCTGGTTAACAAGGACACTGGTATGCCGTACTACCTGGCCCGGGTGGCCATGACCGAGAAGGAGCGTCAGGCGCTGGGCGGCCTGATCCTGGTGCCGGGCATGCCGGTCGAGGTGCTGATCAATACCGGAGAGCGGACGCTGTTGCAGTACTTGATGCAGCCTGCGAGCAATGCGTTCGCCCGTTCGTTGATCGAGGACTGACATGAAGTTCCTGATCGCGTTTTGTCTGCTTGTCATGCCCCTTGGCGCCATTGCCGACGACACGTATATAGACCTGTGGCAGCTCCATCAGGAGGCGCAGGGTACCGATCCGCGTATTCTGCGGGCGCAAGCCCGTATCCACAGCGGGAAGGGCAACGAGCGTGCGGCCTTTGGCCAGTTGCTGCCACAGCTCAATGCCAGCGGCAGCGTCAATCGCGGTCGGCGTGACGACGACCTGAGCCGTATCCAGTACAACGGCAAGCGCATGGCCGTGGCGCTCAGCCAGGTGATATACGACCCGCAGGTCTGGCGCAGTTACCAGAAGTACGTAGAACTGGCCCGACAGAGCGAATACGAATCCGACGATACCCAGGTGCAGTCCAGCATCGACCTGTCCGAGCGCTATTTCGCCGTGCTCGCGGCGGAGGACGAACTGTCCCTGGTGCGCAGCGAGCTGGACGCAACCGAGCGAAACCTCAAGCGCGTCAATGCGCTGTATGCGCGGCAGATGGCGATGGTGACTGATACCCTTGACCTCGAGGCGCGAGTGGATGCGCTGAAGGCGGATGAGATCGAGGCCGGCAACAAAGTCCAGGTCAGTCGGGAAGCCATTTCCGAATTGGTGGGGCGTGATGTCCAGGAGCCCTTCAAGCGTATCGGCGACAACCCTGCCTTCAGTCTGCCGGCGCAAGCCCCGGACTATTGGGTGCAGACGGCACTCGACAGCAACCCGGCACTGCATGCCCGTGAGCACAGTATCCGTGCCGCCGAGGCGGCTATCGGCGAAGCCAGGGCCGGCCATCTGCCCCGCCTGGGTCTTAACCTGACAGCGCAACGCAGCGATATCGGTTATGAGGGAGCGGTGACGCCGCGCTCGGACAACCTTGTCGCTTCCCTTGATTTGCAGATGCCGCTCTACAGCGGCGGATCCACCAGTGCCCGGGTATCGACGTCCGAAAGCGACAAGGAAGTCGCCCAGCAAGAACTGGAAGCCTTGCGGCGCCAGGTGATCAAGGAAACCCGCACCGCCTATCTCGGGATGTCGGCCGAACTCAGCCGGATCAAGGCAACGCGCCACGCGCTGGAGTCCGCTGAGAAATCACGGACGGCCACGGAGAAAGCCTTCGGATATGGCGTCAAGAATGCCGTGGATGTCCTGGACAGCATCAAGGAAGAGTTTCGCGCACGACGTGATTTCTATCAGTCCCAGTACCGCTTCGTCACCAGTCTGCTTGTATTGCATCGTTGGAGCGGGAGATTGGGGGACGGGGATATTCGTCAAGCCAATGAATGGCTTGTTGCGCCAAGAAAATAGCGTCAGAATTGCACTATTGATATCAGGGTGATATCAATGCTGCCATTTTCCAATACCGTGATCTCTGCAGCGGCCGCATCCCAGGAAAGGCCGCGGATTTGCATACAGGAAGCTTTGCATGCCCAGCCCACTTGGTTATTCATCTGTTTCATCGGCAAGTCTGACGGGCAATGCGCAAGTCGACAGTTTGATCTATGGCACCTATTGGACTCACGGTGCGTCTACTACGTCTCTGACGTACAGTTTCATGACCACCAACTCCTATTTCTCTCGTTTTTATAGCGACTTCAACGAGTATCAGTCCGGCTATGTCCTGGACCCGGCGCAGAAAACCGCCATTGTCAGCGCACTTGCTGAATGGAGTTCGGTGGCCAACATCAAATTCACCGAGGTCAACGAAAGCTTCATCAACGTCGGTGACTTGCGATTCGGCGGGTATGGGGACATGGACACCGACACGGCAGCCTGGGGTTATTTCCCTGGTCGAAGCGCCGCCGCCGGTGATGTCTGGATCGGTTCAGTGACGAATGATCCGAATCCAGTCCAAGGCTCCTACGACTACTTGACCTTCATGCATGAGATCGGCCATGCGCTGGGTTTGAAGCATCCGTTTTCCCAGGGCCTGACGAACTCCACGGTACTCGCTACGCAGTACGATGATGTTCGTTACACGATCATGAGCTACACCAACGCTTACTCCTACGAGCCGACCACGCCCATGCTGTTGGATATTGCCGCCATCCAGAGGCTCTATGGCGCCAACACCCAGTGGCAGACCGGTAATAACACCTATAGCTGGGCAACTGACCAGTCGGTTTTCGAAACCATCTGGGACGCAGGTGGCAATGACACGATCGATGCCAGCAATCAGGCGGAAGCAGTCCGTATCAACCTGAATGAGGGGCAGTTCAGCAAGATCGGCCAGGCGTTCCTGGATAGCGACCAGAAGGCTTTCAATGAAGGGCTGGCGATAGCGTATGGGGCCAAGATCGAAAACGCAGTCGGCTCAGCCAATGACGACACCCTGATAGGTAATGCGCTGGGTAACGTCCTGAATGGACTTGCCGGCAAGGATACGATGATCGGCGGTGCAGGCAACGATACCTATGTGGTCGATAACCTGGCGGATGTTGTCAGCGAGACCAGTGCCCTGGCCAGCGAAATCGACACCGTGCGTTCTTCGGTAAGCTGGACTCTCGGTGCAAACCTGGAAAATCTTACGCTGACCGGTAGTGATAACCTCAACGGGACAGGCAATGCGCTGAGCAACGTGCTGACCGGTAACTCCGGCGATAACGTGCTGGATGGCGGAGCGGGTGTTGATACTCTGATCGGTGGGACCGGCAATGACATTTACGTCGTTGATAATCTGAAGGATATAGTCAGCGAAACCAGTACCCCGGGCAGTGAAGTTGATACCGTGCGTTCTTCGGTGAGCTGGACGCTGGGCGCCAACCTGGAAAACCTCACGCTGACCGGCACCGCCCTCATCAATGGCACCGGCAACGGCTTGAGCAACGTGCTGATTGGCAACGCCGCCGCCAACGTGCTCAATGGCCTGGGCGGTGCGGATACGATGATTGGCGGGGCAGGCAACGATACCTATGTGGTCGACGCCATCGGGGACACGATCACAGAGGATGGTACGTCGCTAACGGAAGTCGACAGCGTCTTTTCATCGGTTAGCTACACCTTGGGCAGTAACCTGGAAAACCTCACGCTGACAGGTGTAGCCTCTATCAATGCAACCGGCAACGCGTTGAACAACCGCCTTATCGGTAACTCGGGTGCAAACACCCTGGATGGCGGCGCTGGCATTGACACCCTCATTGGCGGCACCGGCAACGATACCTATGTAGTCGACAACCTGCAGGACCTCATCAGCGAAACCAGTACCCTGGCCAGCGAAATCGACACCGTGCGTTCTTCGGTCACTTGGACTTTGGGCGCGAATCTGGAAAACCTCACGCAGACTGGCGTAGCCGCTATTAACGGCACTGGCAACGCACTGAACAATGTGCTGACCGGCAACACCGGAAACAACGTGCTGGACGGCGGCGCGGGTGCCGATACCTTGATCGGCGGTACCGGCAACGACACGTATATCGTCGACAACCTGAAGGACATCGTCAGCGAAACCAGTACCCTGGACAGCGAAATCGATACCGTGCGTTCGTCGGTGAGCTGGACCCTGGGCGCCAATCTGGAAAACCTCTCGCTGATCGGTACCGCCGCTATCAATGGTATCGGCAACGCACTGGACAACGTGCTGATCGGCAATGCCGCCGCCAACGTGCTCAATGGCCTGGGCGGTGCGGATACCATGATTGGCGGGGCAGGCAACGATACCTACGTGGTCGATAATATCGGTGACACGGTCACCGAGGCCGGTGCATCGCTCACCGAAATCGACAGCGTCCTGTCGTCCATCAGCTACGCCCTCGGTACCAATCTCGAAATCCTGACGCTCAGCGGCACCGGCAATATCGACGGCACCGGCAATGCCCTGAACAATCGAATCACCGGTAACGCCGGCGCCAACGTGCTGGACGGTGGCCTGGGTATCGACACCCTCATCGGTGGGGCCGGTAACGACACCTACGTGGTCGACAACCTCAAGGATGTCGTCAGCGAAACCAGCACCCTGGCGAGTGAAATCGATACCGTGCGCTCCTCGGTGAGTTGGACCCTGGGCGCCAACCTGGAAAACCTCACGCTGACTGGCAACGCCGCCGTCAACGGCACCGGTAACGCTCTGGGCAACGTATTGATCGGCAACGCCGGCAACAACGTGCTCAATGGCGGAGCCGGGCGGGACACCCTGATCGGCGGCGCCGGGAATGACACCTATCTTGTCGATAACCTCGGTGACACGGTCACCGAGCTCGCCGGCGAAGGCCGCGATCTGGTACGCACGTCGGTCAGTCATACCCTGTCGGCCAACGTCGAGGACGGTCAGTTGCTCGGCATTGGCGCCATCAACCTTGTCGGTAACGCCTCGGACAACAGCCTGGTCGGCAACAGTGCCGCCAACGTGTTGAATGGCCTGGACGGTGCGGACATCCTGGACGGCGGCGCGGGAGCCGATACCTTGATCGGCGGTACCGGCAACGACACGTATATCGTCGACAACCTCAAGGACATCGTCAGCGAAACCAGTACCCTGGACAGCGAAATCGATACCGTGCGTTCGTCGGTGAGCTGGACCCTGGGCGCCAATCTGGAAAACCTCACGCTGACGGGTGTTGCCGCAATCAATGGAGCCGGCAACGCCTTGGATAACGTGCTGATCGGCAATGCCGCCGCCAACGTGCTCAATGGCCTGGGCGGTGCGGATACGATGATTGGCGCGGCAGGCAACGATACCTACGTGGTCGATAATATCGGTGACACGGTCACCGAGGCCGGTGCGTCGCTCACCGAAATCGACAGCGTCCTGTCGTCCATCAGCTACGCCCTCGGTACCAATCTCGAAATCCTGGCGCTCAGCGGCACCGGCAATATCGACGGCACCGGCAATGCCCTGAACAATCGAATCACCGGTAACGCCGGCGCCAACGTGCTGGACGGTGGCCTGGGTATCGACACCCTCATCGGTGGGGCCGGTAACGACACCTACGTGGTCGACAACCTCAAGGATGTCGTCAGCGAAACCAGCACCCTGGCGAGTGAAATCGATACCGTGCGCTCCTCGGTGAGTTGGACCCTGGGCGCCAACCTGGAAAACCTCACGCTGACTGGCAACGCCGCCGTCAACGGCACCGGTAACGCTCTGGGCAACGTATTGATCGGCAACGCCGGCAACAACGTGCTCAATGGCGGAGCCGGGCGGGACACCCTGATCGGCGGCGCCGGGAATGACACCTATCTTGTCGATAACCTCGGTGACACGGTCACCGAGCTCGCCGGCGAAGGCCGCGATCTGGTACGCACGTCGGTCAGTCATACCCTGTCGGCCAACGTCGAGGACGGTCAGTTGCTCGGCATTGGCGCCATCAACCTTGTCGGTAACGCCTCGGACAACAGCCTGGTCGGCAACAGTGCCGCCAACGTGTTGAATGGCCTGGACGGTGCGGACATCCTGGACGGCGGCGCGGGAGCCGATACCTTGATCGGTGGTACCGGCAACGACACGTATATCGTCGACAACCTGAAGGACATCGTCAGCGAAACCAGTACCCTGGACAGCGAAATCGATACCGTGCGTTCGTCGGTGAGCTGGACCCTGGGCGCCAATCTGGAAAACCTCTCGCTGATCGGTACCGCCGCTATCAATGGTATCGGCAACGCACTGGACAACGTGCTGATCGGCAATGCCGCCGCCAACGTGCTCAATGGCCTGGGCGGTGCGGATACCATGATTGGCGGGGCAGGCAACGATACCTACGTGGTCGATAATATCGGTGACACGGTCACCGAGGCCGGTGCATCGCTCACCGAAATCGACAGCGTCCTGTCGTCCATCAGCTACGCCCTCGGTACCAATCTCGAAATCCTGACGCTCAGCGGCACCGGCAATATCGACGGCACCGGCAATGCCCTGAACAATCGAATCACCGGTAACGCCGGCGCCAACGTGCTGGACGGTGGCCTGGGTATCGACACCCTCATCGGTGGGGCCGGTAACGACACCTACGTGGTCGACAACCTCAAGGATGTCGTCAGCGAAACCAGCACCCTGGCGAGTGAAATCGATACCGTGCGCTCCTCGGTGAGTTGGACCCTGGGCGCCAACCTGGAAAACCTCACGCTGACTGGCAACGCCGCCGTCAACGGCACCGGTAACGCTCTGGGCAACGTATTGATCGGCAACGCCGGCAACAACGTGCTCAACGGCGGAGCCGGGCGGGACACCCTGATCGGCGGTGCGGGGAATGACACCTATCTTGTCGATAACCTCGGTGACACGGTCACCGAGCTCGCCGGCGAAGGCCGCGATCTGGTACGCACGTCGGTCAGTCATACCCTGTCGACCAACGTCGAGGACGGTCAGTTGCTCGGCATTGGCGCCATCAACCTTGTCGGTAACGCCTCGGACAACAGCCTGGTCGGCAACAGTGCCGCCAACGTGTTGAATGGCCTGGACGGTGCGGACATCCTGGACGGCGGCGCGGGAGCCGATACCTTGATCGGTGGTACCGGCAACGACACGTATATCGTCGACAACCTCAAGGACGTCATCAGCGAAACCAGTACCCTGGACAGCGAAATCGATACCGTGCGTTCGTCGGTGAGCTGGACCCTGGGCGCCAATCTGGAAAACCTCTCGCTGATCGGTACCGCGGCTATCAATGGTATCGGCAACGCACTGGACAACGTGCTGACCGGCAACGCTGCCAGCAATACGCTGAACGGCGGCGCAGGCAACGATCAACTTGATGGCGGCGCAGGCAATGATCTGCTGATCGGCGGCATTGGCACTGACACCCTGAGCGGTGGTGCTGGAGCCGACCGATTTGTGTTCAGCGCGCTGAATGAGCTGGGTATCGACGTTGCCCGCGACGTCATTACGGATTTCAGCAGGCTCCAAGGCGACAAACTTGACCTGTCGAAGCTGGATGCCAATATCCTCGCCACAGGGATCAACAAATTCAGCTTCATCGATTCGGCTGACTTCAGCGGTGCAGGGCAATTGCGCTTCGTCGATCATGTGCTTTCCGGCAACATCGACGGCAATCTGGGAGCGGATTTCGAAATCCAGCTGGTGGGTGTCAACACCTTCAGCGCCAGTGATCTGGTCGCCTGACCGATCGGCTTATGAGTCATTGTGGCGAGGGGATAAATTCCTTCGCCACAAAAATATTTCCGCCAGCCTGTCGATTTCCCCCATCGCCATTCGATTAACCATGGAACCGCTGCAATGGCGGCTTAACTCAGCATCAGGAGATAAGACCATGCGATTTTTGGTGATCGTCAAAGCCAGTCCGGAATCGGAAGCCGGAGAAATGCCCAGTGAAGCGTTGCTGACCGCCATGGGCGCCTACAATGAAGAATTGGTCAAGGCCGGGGTAATGCTCGCGGGTGAAGGCCTGCACCCCAGTTCCAAGGGCGTACGCGTACAGTTTTCCGGCAAGGACCGGACCGTCGTCGACGGCCCCTTTGCTGAAACCAAGGAGCTGATCGCCGGCTTCTGGATCTTCCAGGTCCAGTCGCTGCAGGAGGCCATTGACTGGGTCAAGCGTTGTCCAAACCCGATGGTCAGCGACAGCGACATCGAGATCCGGCAGATCTTCGAAATGGATGATTTCGGCGAGACCTTTACTCCCGACCTGCGCGAGCAGGAAGCACGTCTGCGGGCGCAGATGTCTGATCAATCGTAAAACCTGACACCAGGAGATCCGACCATGAGAATCATTCCCTACCTGACCTTCAACGGTAACTGCAAGGAAGCCTTCGCCTTGTACAAGGACGTGCTGGGCGGCGAGCTGTTTTCCATGTCCTTTGCCGAAGCGCCTGAAGAGACGGGCATGCCCAAGGATAACGACTTGATCCTGCATGCCTGCCTGACCGTGGACGACTTCAGCCTGATGGCCTCCGATTGCCCGCCAGGCCAGCCTTACCGCAAACCGCAGGGTGTTTCGGTGTCCCTCAATGTCGACAGCGTGGCCGAGGCCGAGCGACTGTTCAATGGCTTGAGTGCGGGGGGCAGCGTGCTCATGCCGTTGGCAAAGACTTTCTGGGCGGAACGTTTCGCCATGTTCGAAGACCGTTTCGGGATTGCCTGGATGGTCAACTGCGAAGGTGCGAAGTAGGGGGCGAACGGGGCGTCGGTCTAGAGCGACGCCCTGATTACCAACGGGCAATCCACTGGCTGGGTGCCCGTGACCTCAAGCGTTTCGATCAGGTGCCGGGCGGCCCGGCGGCCGATCTCGTAGTACGGCAGTTGCACCGTGGTCAGGGGCGGGATGAACAGTTCGGCGATGCCGATCATGTTGTCATAGCCGAGCACGGCCACGTCACCGGGAATCTTCAGGCCACGGCCCAACAGCAACTGATAGGCACAAAAGGCAATGCGGTCGTTGCCGCAGATCAGGATGTCGAACTCGGGGCGGCCGTCGACGATGTGCCGGTCGAGGATGGTGGCGGTTTCACCATAGGCATCGTGATCGGAGAGGTCGTATTGCAACAGTGCTTCGGGAGGCAGCCCGAATGCCTGGCAGGCACGCTGCAGGCCGACCTGTCGCAGGCCCCAGGCAAGGCTGCGTTTTGGCAGATTGATGCACAGCGGGCGCCGATAGCCCTGGCTCAAGGCGTGATGCACGGCGCGATGCTGGCCGGTCTCGTCATCGGGCACATAACTGACCAGGCGACCGTCATCCTCCAGGCAGTTGGCGAGCACCAGCGGTTTGCTCTTCAGGCGCTCGGGAATGCTCACCTGGCGCAACCCCATGGCACTGAAGATCAACCCGTCGGGCCGGTGCGAGAGCATCAGGTCGATGTCCTGGTCGGTGGGCGGGTTGTTCAACAGGTTGAGGATGAAGACGTTCCAGCCTGCCTGCTGCGCGGTCTGTTCGATGGACAGCAGCAGCTCGACCGCGAACGGCGTGGTCGCAGTGTCCAGGGCGAACACTCCGATGGTCCGTGCCTGGAGGTTATCGCCACGCATTCTGCGTGCCGACAGGCTCGGTACGAACTGCAACTCATCAATGGCGCTCCGTACCCGCTGAAGGGTTTCGGCGCTCAGTTTTTCCGGATTGTTGAGCGCTCTGGAAACCGTCATAAGGGACACGCCGGCCAGCTGTGCAACGTCTTTCACTGAAGTCATGCGAAGTGGGGCCCATCAGGTTGACGGGCAATCATGACACAGGGTCCGGGCTTCTCGCGACCGTTCATAGCCAGCCTGATCCCAGCGGCCATGCCCTTGGAATGGAGACGCGCCCGCCGGACCCGCTGGCCAGCAACTTCACCCCCAGGCTGTCGGGGCGGGGATAGAGGCGGCTGCTGAGGCTGAAGCGTCCGCTCTGGTCAAACACCTCGATGGACGAACGATCAAGAAACACGCGCAATTCCAGGTGCTCGAGTGATGGGTCTATCGGCACGCTGCGCTGACCGTCGACTTGCGCCCCCGAGCGACTGCGATCCAGTACCAGGCGTTGCAACGCCCCATCGTAGTAGAGCAGGGTTTGTTCGGCGCTTTCGTCATCAGTGCTGCAGCGCAAGGCGACGCCCAGATGACCGTCGGTGCAGCCGAGCAGGTCCAGGTGCACCAGGAGCTCGAGCCGGTCGCCGTTGATGTGCGACACCCCTTGAGTGCCCGGACCGGCCGACGGTGGGGGGCCTGGAAACGGTGCTTGGCGCAAGGCCGTCAGCTCCCGCGCCGGGAACACGCGCAGGCGATCGCCATGCAGCTCAAGTTCGCGGGGCAGACCGAGCATGCCGCACCAGTGATGTGCCTGGCTCGGCATCGGGCTCTCCCACATGTCGAGCCACGCCCACATCAGGCGTCGACCATCGGCGGCTTCCAGTGTCTGCGCAGCGTAGAAGTCATGGCCATTATCCAGTTCGATGAAGGGCCCGCCGACGAAGTGCCAATCGCTGTCGAGCCGGCCTACCCGGTAACCGGCCTGGTACTTGTTGAGACGTTCGTAACCCTGGGGATACATGCCCTGGGGGGAATACAGCAGCACATCGCGTCCGCCCAGTCGAAACAGATCCGGGCACTCCCACATATAGCCGTCGCCTTCACCGCCCCGGTCGACATAATCGAGGAACTCCCAGGTGTGCAGATCCGTCGAGCGGTACAGCGGCAGCAGTGGCGTGTCGCCCAGGCGAGCGCCGGCAATCAGGTACCAATGGTCATCTTGCTTCCAGACCTTGGGATCACGAAAGTGCATGATCGTGTCCTCGGGTGGGCGTTCGATCACCGCGCCGTGCTTGACGAAGTGAATGCCGTCGACGCTGGTGGCCAGGCACTGGACTTGCCGGATCAGGCGTTCATCTCCCATATCCCCCAGCCACGCATGCCCGGTGTAGATCAGCGCCAGGGTATCTCCGCACACCACCGCACTGCCGGAAAAGCACCCGTCGCGGTCGAAGTCGTCGCCCGGTGCCAGGGCAATCGGCAGATGCTGCCAATGGACCAGGTCGACGCTCTTGGCATGGCCCCAGTACATGGGGCCCCATTTCGCTTCGAAGGGATGGTGTTGATAGAACACATGGTATTCGCCGCGAAAGTACACCACTCCGTTAGGGTCGTTCATCCAGCCCGCCACAGGGGCAAGATGATAGTCGGGTCGGTAATCCTGGATCACGCGGGACTGGCCATCGCTCAGCGCCTGCTGTGCATGTTCAAGGGCCGGGGACAGGGTTGCAGGGGGCATAGGTGCGTTCTTGGTATTCAAAGACAAGGTCATAGGGCGCCTGCGGGTGCCGGGTGCAGTGGCACGCTATCGGGCAGGGTTTCAAGGGCGTGGCGCTTCAAGGCCACCCCGTCGGTATCGAACAGGTGCAGATTGTCGGTTTCCAGGCGCAGTGTGACCCGGTCGCCTACCTGCCAGCCTGCGTTCACCTCGCAACGACAGATCAAAGGCTCGTCCTGGCCGGTATCGACGTGCACATAGGTTTCGCTACCGAGGTATTCGACCCCGGTCACGACCACGCCAGCGGATCCTGGCGCGGCTTCCAGCGTCATGTGTTCCGGGCGGATCCCCAGGCTCAGTTGGGTGTCCGCCGCGAGGCCGGAGCTGTCGAAGGGCAGGGATACCTTGCCCAACACGAAGCTTTCCACCAGGCTGGTTTCCCCTGGCGCATGCAGAAACGCCGCAAGAAAATTCATCCTGGGCGAGCCCAGGAAACCGGCGACAAAGCGGCTGGCCGGGCGCTCGTAAAGTTCACGCGGCGAGCCGACCTGCTCGATGCGACCACCGTTGAGCACGACAATTTTGTCGGCCAGGGTCATCGCCTCGACCTGATCGTGGGTGACGTAGATCACGGTCGAACCCAGCCGGGCGTGCAACCGGGCGATTTCGTTGCGCATCTGCACGCGCAGGGAGGCATCCAGGTTGGACAGCGGTTCATCGAACAACAGGATGTCCGGTTCCCTCGCCATGGCCCTGCCCATGGCCACCCGCTGACGCTGGCCCCCCGACAACTCCTTTGGCTTGCGTTGCAGGAGCTTGTCCAGTTGCAGGATCTGCGCGGTTTTCAGCACGCGCTCGCGCAGGCTGGTCTTTTCGGTCTTGGCCAGTTTGAGCCCGAAACTGATGTTGTCGTAGACGGTCATGTGCGGGTACAGCGCATATGACTGGAAGACCATGCCAACGCCACGCTCACGGGGTTCCAGGTCATTGACCCGGCGTCCGTCGATCAGCAGGTCGCCGCCACAGATCGAGTCAAGTCCGGCGATCAGGCGTAGCAAGGTCGATTTTCCGCAACCGGACGGGCCGACGAACACCACGAACTCACCCGCCGCGATGTCCAGGCTGACATCGCGCAGAATGCGCGCGCCACCCAATTGTTTGTTCACGTTGTGCAGTTTCAATTTGCTCACGATGGGGTTCCTTGTCTTTATGGGGCCTCAGCCCTTCAACGCGCCGGCGGTAAGTCCGGAAACGATCCGGCGTTGGAAGATCAGCACCAGGATGACCAGTGGGACAGTGACCAGCACCGACGCCGCCATCAGCAACCCCCAAGGCAGTTCATGGGAGCTGCCGCCAGAGATAAGGGCGATGGCGACCGGGACCGTGCGTTGGGTGTCGGTCAGGGTGAACGTCAGGGCAAACAGGAATTCGTTCCAGGCCGCAATGAAGGCCAGCAGGCCGGTGGTGACCAGTGCCGGCCAGAGCAGCGGCAGCAACACGCGGGTCAGCGTGACCCAGGGTGAGGCCCCGTCCATGATTGCCGCTTCCTCCAATTCGTGGGGCAGTTGTCCCATGAAAGTCGTCAGCACCCAGACGGTGAAGGGCAAGGTGAAAATCGTGTAGCTCAGGATCAGTGCCCAGGACGTGTTGTAAAGGCCCAGGGCCCGTATCACCTCGAACAGCCCGGACAGCACGGCGACCTGAGGAAACATCGACACGCCCAGGACCAGCATCAACACCGTGCCTCGGCCACGAAACTTGACCCTGCCCAATGCATAGGCAGCCGTCAGGCTGAGGAACAGCGCCAGCGCGACCACGCACAGCGAAACCACCAGCGAATTGCCGATGGCCCGCAGGAACGAGGCTTGCTGGAGTACTGCGGCATAGTTGGAAAAGTCAGGGTTGTCGATCCAGTAGCTCACCTGGAACAAGGCCGTGGATGACTTCAGCGACGTGACGATGGCGTAGTAGAAAGGGAAGACCGCATACAGCAGCAGGATCCCGATCAGGCACCAGAACCCGAGGCGCAACAGCGCTTTTTTCAGCAGTCGCCGATTCATGAGCGGACCTCCATCTGGCGGCGTCCGAGGTACAGATAGACGATGGCGATCACTGCCACGACCAGGAACAGCAGGCTCGAGGCGGCGCTGCCGTAACCGACGTCCTGGAATTCCACCAGGTGCTGACGGGCGTAGACCGACATGCTCATGGTGCTCGACGAATTCGAGGTCAGCACATAGATGACATCGAACACCCGCAAGGCGTCGAGAATGCGGAAGATCGCTGCCACCAGCAGCGCCGGCAGCAGCAATGGCAGGGTGACCCGCCAGAACACTTTCAACGGGTGGATGCCATCGACCCGTGCGGCTTCGTAGCAATCGCCCGGCAACATCTGCAAGGCAGCCAGCATCAACAGCGTGACAAAAGGGACGGTCTTCCAGACGTCGACGATAATTACCGCCCACATCGACAGCTGCGCATCTGCGGTCCAGGCCAGGGGCGCGTCAATCAGACCGAGGCCCAGCATCAGGTGATTGATGATGCCGAACTGGTCGTTGAGCATCCATGACCAGATCTTTGCCGAGACAATGGTCGGAATCGCCCAGGGAATCAGGATCAATGCCCGTACCAGGGCGCGCCCGGTGAACCGCACGTTGAGCAACAGCGCCACCAGAAGCCCCAGGACCATTTCCAGTCCCACCGACACCACGGTGAAATGCAGGGTGTTGCGCACCGCGTTCCACCATTGCGGATCCACCAGCACGCCGGACCAGCCGGAGTCGCTGTAGAACAGATAATTGCTCAAGCCGACAAAGGTGCCGCCGCTGGTGTCCGCGAGGCTGGCGTCGGTCAGGCTGAACCAGAGCGTACGCAGCAGCGGCCAGGCCGCCACCAGAGTCAGGCACAGCAGCATCGGCGCCAGGAACAGCCAGGCGGCGCGTACTCGACGGCGTTGTACCGGCGTTTCCCGGGCGGGCAGGTGCTCGGCGCAGGGCGCGTGGGCAGAAGAGACAGACATGGTGATTTCCTTCCTTGTGGCTTACCAGTTCCGGCGTTTGATGCGCGTGAGTTCGCTTTCCAGGTCGACCAGCGCCTGATCGACCGGCAACTCTCCAGCCAGGACTCCGTGGACTTGATCGAAGAACGCATTGGAGACCCGTGGGTAGCGGGCGGCAGTGATGGCGGCGGGGCGCATGACCCCATCGTTGAGGATGTTGTGCAACTGGCTGTAATACGGCATGGCCGCGAGCAGCTCAGGGTCTTGGTAGAGCGACTCGATAACCGGGTTGTAGGCACCCACCAGCGCACGATGTTTCTGTTGTTGGGCGCTGGTCAGGTAGCTCACCAGTTCCGCAGCAAGCTTGGGCCTGGCGCTGTAGCGCGATACCGCCAGGCCCCAGCCACCGAGGGTGGAAGCATGGCTGCCGGTCGCGCCGCCACGAGGCAGGGGCGCGACGCCGACCTTGTCCTTCACTGCACTGTCAGGACTCTGCACCAGGGCCCAGGCATACGGCCAGTTGCGCATGAACAGGGCATTGCCCGACTGGAATACCCCACGTCCTTCCTCTTCGGTGTAATTGAGCACGCCACGGGGAGATATATCGCCTACCCAGCTTTTCGCCAGCGTCAGCGCAGCCCTTGAGGCGTGGTTATTGACCACGATGTCGCCTTGCGGATTGACCAGGCCGCCGTCCGGTTGACTGCTGATCCACTCCAGCGCGTTGCACGTCAGGCCCTCATAGGCGCGCCCCTGGAAGACGTAACCCCATGCATTGGCATTTCCGGCGTTGCGCTCTGCCTGTTGCACAGCCCTGGCGGTAGCGGTCATTTCCTCCCAGGTCTGGGGGACCTGCTTGTCGTACTTATCGAGCAAGTCCTTGCGGTAATACAACAGCCCCGAGTCGGTGAACCACGGCATCGTGACCAGCCGCCCATTCACCGTGGCGTTATCCACCTGGGCCTGGAAGTAGCCTTGGGTCGCGTTGGCGGGGAGTATCTCGCGCAAATCCATCAAGTGGTTGGCCAGCATCCCCGGCCACACCATGTCGATCTGGATGATGTCGATGTCGCTGGACTGCGCACTGAGGATCTGCTGGTAGAACGACAACCGCTCGGTTGCCGAGTTTGGCGTGGAAACCACGTCGACGCTGTGGCCGGTCTGTTTCGACCAGGCCTCGACAGCCTCTTTGCACAGTTGCAACTCCGCACCCACCGCGCCGCAGGAGATCGTCAGATCGGCTGCGCTGGAAAGGCAGGGAAGCCCGGCAAGAGCGCTGAACAGCGCTGCTGGAAGGAGCGATTTGAGTCGTTTCATAAAGCCCTCTTTATTTTTGTTTTTATAAAAGTTAACGTTAACATCGCCAAATGTAGCAGCGTATTTGCGATGAGGCACCCTTTTTTTCGTGGAATGTGACAATTGATCCTCCATGAAAAAGAGGTCGGTCGCGAGACAGAACAATAAAAACAAAACAGGGAAATCCACATGCAGAAAGCATCAAGCTGGCTCATTGCGGGCGTGCTCGGAACCTCGGCGGCGACTGTCCAGGCCGCAACACTGGAAGAGCGCATGGCAGCCTTCGAAGCCCGCACCAGCGTAGCGGAAGAGCGCGCAGCCGCAGCCGAACAGCAGGCCCAGGCACTCGCCAGGGAACTGCAGCAACTCAAGCTCACGCATCCTGGCTTGCAACCGACAGCCTCCGTTGCGAGCACTCCCGTGGCACCCACCCTGGACGCGCGGTTGGCAAAACTCGAAGCCAATCAGCAAAACCTGGAAAAGGCGGGCAGCGGCGGACACCTCTCCGACGGGTTCAGCTTCAAGGGCTACGCCCGCTCCGGATTGCTGATCAACGATGGGCTGGGAGGAGGGCGCGGCGGTCCCTACACCACACCGGCCGGTTCCGTGGGTGGCGCGGTCGGACGACTGGGCAACGAGGACGACACCTACATGCGCATCGACCTGTCGAAAGAGCTGTACGCGCAGAACGGCACCCGTTCCAAATTCACCGTTTCCATTGCCGATGGTGTGGAAAGCTCCAATGACTGGACCGCCGAAGAAAGCAACCTGAACGTGCGCCAGGTGTTTACCGAACTCGACCATCTTGCCGCGTTCAAGGGCAATCCGATGTTCGAGAAGGCCACCCTATGGGCAGGCAAGCGATTCGACCGGGACAACTTCGATATCCATTGGCTGGACTCGGACGTCGTCTACCTGGCCGGTACCGGCGGTGGCATCTACGACGTGCAGATGAGCAAGGATTGGCGTTCCAACTACTCGTTGATCGGGCGTAACTACGGGGACTTCAGTGAGGGTGGGGTCAATGCCGATGTGGAGAGCTATGTCCTGACCTCCAATCAGTTTTTTGCCAACGGAGAGTGGCAGTGGATGTTCAATGGCATCGGCTCGAAGAAAAACGATTTCAGCACCCGCACCAACGAAGCGGGTCTGGCCCCGGCGGATTCCGGCCTGCACAGCATGATCGCGAATCATCAGCGCAGTTTTTTTGGCCGGGAAGGCTTCTTCAAGACGGCGCTGCTCTATGGTCAAGGCCTGGGCGCGGAGGTCAAGAACATCGGTGCGGACGGCGAGCTGATCGACGAAGCCCGTGCCCTGCGCCTGGCGCTCTACGGTGAAACCCCGATTGCGCCCGGCTGGCGCATTGGCCCCAGCTTGCTGGCCGAGCAGAGCAAGGACCGTTACGTCAAGGGGGATGACTACCGCTGGATGACCCTGAACGTGCGACTGGCCAACGAGATCAACAGCAATTTCGAGATGGCCTATGAGATGAGCTGGCAGACCATGGACCTCGATCCCAAGGGCTACAAACAGCGTAACGCGGTGGACGGCAACTTCTGGAAATTCACCGTTGCACCAACATTCAAGCCTGACTTGGGCGACCTGCTCACCCGTCCTGAATTGCGGGTGTTCGCGAGCGTCATGAACTGGTCTTCGGATCTGGACCGTTACAGTGCCTCGGATTCGTTTGGCAAGACGGATTTCAACGCAGGTGGGGTCTGGCAGTACGGCATTCAGATGGAAACGTGGTTCTAGGACACGCCAATCGGTTTGACAGTGGAGCGTGGTTTTTGTGGCGAGGGAACAAGCTCCCTCGCCACAAGGAATGGTGTCCTGCCTGGGGCAGAGCCATTCCTATACCATAGCTTCGGCGACCCCCTGATCCTCACCCAGGAAGCCACCACTCTGATGCTGCCACAGCCGCGCATAGGTGCCGTTTTTCGCCAGCAGTTCGGCGTGGGTACCTTGTTCAATGATGCGCCCGTCATCCATGACAATCAGCCGATCCATGGCTGCGATCGTCGACAGACGATGGGCAATGGCGATCACCGTCTTGCCTTGCATCATTTCATCGAGGCTTTCCTGGATGGCGACTTCGACTTCCGAGTCCAGGGCACTGGTGGCCTCGTCAAGCAGCAGGATCGGGGCGTTCTTGAGCATCACCCGGGCGATCGCAATGCGTTGGCGCTGGCCGCCGGATAGCTTGATGCCGCGCTCGCCGACCAAGGTGTCATAGCCGGTGTGGCCTTGCCGGTCGCTCAATTGGTTGATGAACCCGTCGGCCTGGGCTTCGGCTGCGGCCCTGCGGATCTGTGCTTCAGTCGCATCCGGGCGGCCGTAGGCAATGTTGTCACGAATGGAGCGGTGGAGCAGGGAGGTGTCCTGGGTGACCATGCCGATGGCGCTGCGCAGGCTGTCCTGAGTGACGTGGGCGATGTTTTGCCCGTCGATGCGAATCTCACCGCTGTCCACGTCGTAGAAACGCAGCAGCAGATTGATCAGCGTGGATTTGCCGGCACCGGAACGCCCCACCAGACCGATCTTTTCGCCCGGACGGATCGTCAGGCTAAGCCCGTCGAGCACCTGGCGTTCACCACCGTAGTTGAAACTCACGTTGTCGAACGTTACCGCGCCGCCGGAGGGCGCCAGCACGCCTGCGTCCGGCGCATCCTGCACCTTGGGGCCACGGGTCAAGGTATCCATGCCATCCTGCACGGTGCCGATGCTTTCGAACAACGAGGTCATCTGCCACATGATCCAATGGGACATGCCATTGATACGCAACGCCATGGCCGTGATCGCCGCCACCGCACCCGTGCCGACTTCGCCCTGGTGCCAAAGCCACAAGGCATAGCCGCCTGCGCCAAGGATCAGCCCCACCACCAGCGCCTGATTGACGATCTCGAATTGGCTGACCAGACGCATCTGGCGAAAACCGGTTTGCTTGAAGTCTTCCATCGCTGCGCGCGCGAAGTGCGCTTCTCGCTTGGAGTGCGAGAACAGCTTTACAGTGGTGATGTTGGTGTAGGCGTCCGAAACGCGCCCTGTCATCGACGACCGCGCATTGGCCTGTTCCTGGCCGACTTGCCCCAGACGCGGCACGAAATACAGCATGGCCAGCCCGAACAGCACGATCCAGGCAATAAAAGGCAGCATCAGTTTCAAGGCAAAGCCGCCGGCCAGCGCGATGATCGCGATGAAGTACACGCCGATGCCGGGTGCGATTTCGATCACGGTGAACAAGACTTCGCGCACGGCCAGTGCCGTCTGCATGACCTTGGTCGTGACCCGGCCTGAGAACTCGTCGGAAAAAAACGAGAGGCTTTGGCGCAGCATCAGGCGATGGAAGTCCCAGCGCAGCCGCAACGGCAAATTGATTGCCAATACCTGGTGCTGAACCATGGTCCGCAGCGCCACCAGCCCGATGCTGGTGATCAGTACGATGCCGATCCCCCACAGCACTCGGCTTTCCTGCCCCTGCGCATCACCGCCGGCCTGCCAGGTCGAGAGCAAGTCTACGACCTGTCCAAGAAAGGAAAACAGCCAGGCCTCGTAGATCGACACGCCGGCACTGAGCAGCGCAAAGACCAGGATATAGCCCCGGGCGCCCCGGGTGCAGGCCCACAGGAACCGCGTCAGGCCAACCGGTGGCGGTGGTGCCTCGTCGGGCGGGAAAGGGTCGAGTCTTCGTTCAAACGCACGAAGCATTGCGGTCTCCGAAAGGGGCGGGTTGAGAGGATTTTCCCAGTTTACGTGTGCTTGGAGGGTTTTGCAGGGCAGGGGTTCGACGCGATTGACAAGCTTGCCGAGGGCGGCGGTTCTTTCAGCAGGATGAAGCCTGAATTGAGGCTATGCTCATCGCTATTGCAGCAAGTGTATGGGTTTTACGTGTCGATCGCCGAGGAAAGGAGTCCCCATGAGTTCAGCGTTCAATGCCCGATTCCATCATCGGAATGGCCGAATGACCCGTCCGGCAGCGCCTGCCTATTGGCGTATCCGGATGATCGACGACACACCCTCGTTCCATGAAAGCTTTTTCAAGCTCCCCATCCCCGACTCGGTGAGAGCGTTGTCTCTGGTCGATTCCGAAAAGGCGTTGCCAGGCCCCGCGGGATCGACTCTAAACCTCCGCTCGGCTTACCTGCGCCGCGGATCCTGAAGCCCGGTCAACCCGATCGAACAGCCGGTCCTGTCGGCAGGCGCAGATGGAGTACCGCTGGTCAACCCCAAGCGCGATGGAGAATGCCATGAACATCAAACGGATCCGCACAATCTTGTGGCGCCTGGCCGGTTGCATGACCGGGCTGGCGATGGTTGCGGCCCATCCAGTCCAGGCGGCCGACGGCGGCATCGCCAGCGGCCCTACCGGGAACTTTAGCATTGCCTTGAGCAACTCCTACGCAGGCAGTGATTTTCGCAAGGTGATGGTGCGCAACTGGCAGGAGGTTGCCGCCCAGGCGCAAAAAGATGGCTTGATCCGGGAGGCTCCGGTGGTCAGCGCCAATAACTCCGCGTCGGAGCAAGCGGCCCACATACAAGACATGATCGTCAAGGGCGTCAACGCTATCGTCATCCTGGCCGCGTCCGACACGGCCCTCGACGGCGTGATCCGGGACGCCTGCAATGCCGGCATCGTGGTGGTCGTCATGGCCAGCCTGGTCACTGAACGCTGCGTCTATACCGTGGACTACAACTGGTCCGCCATGGGGCGCGTGGAAATGGATTACATCGCCGAGCGCCTCAAAGGGAATGGCACGCTGCTGGAGATACGCGGCATTGCCGGCGATGCCACCGATCAAAATATCAGTGACGGCATTCACAAGGCTGCCCGCGACTATCCGGGCCTGAAGTTTGCCAAGACGGTGTATGGGAACTGGACGGCTTCCGTCGCACGCAAGGAAGTGGCGCTGGCGCTGCCGTCGCTGCCCAGCATTGATGCGGTCGCTACCCAGGGTGGCGACGGTTATGGTGCTGCCATGGCGTTCAAGGCGGCGGGTCGAACTTTGCCGATCATCGTCATGGGGAACCGCCAGGACGAGCTCGCCCTGTGGAAACAGGAACGCGATAGCAATGGCTACGAGACTGTCTCGGTCTCTGCCTCCCCGAGCGTTTCCCAGGTGGGCTTCTGGGTGGCCCAGCAAATTCTGGCGGGCAAGCAAGTGCCGAAGTTCGTCGAGGTGCCGCTGGTACGCATCGACGCGAAAGACCTGGATACCTGGCTCGCGCCTATGCCAGCAGGCGGCGCAGCGGATCCTTTCTATAGCCAGGCGTCCGTTGCGGCAATGATCGATGCGGCCGTCAATCGTACAGCGCCGTCGGCGTCTCTGCCGGAGGCTATCCAGCAGTAGTGGCGCCGGGGGGAGGCGAGAGGTCATGGTGACACTTAAACCAGCCAGGGACAGACCTATTGCCGTCAGGATCGGCATGGCGGTCGCCGCACTGGTATTCCTGATGCTGGTGGTATCGGTAGTGAACTTCTACGGCCTGCGAGGCATGGTACGTGCGGTGGACTCCGCCAGCCATTCCGCGGAAATCCTGGCCTCGGTCAACGGCGCCACCGGGCGGGTGGAAAACTTCATCGCCACCCGCGACCTGGAGAGCCTGCTCCAGGCCGAAGGCATGGTGACAGCGGCGATTGCCGGGCTCACCGCTATTCCGGTGGCAGAAGCGCAATCGCTCAAAGGCAGCCTGGAGAGGCTCGCCGCGGCGATCACCGCCTTGCGTGCGGCGACCCTGACCATGGATGGCGAAACGGAGAACATGACTGCCCACTATGGCCGCATGCGAGAGGCGACGAGGCTCATCGAACAGGGCGTCACCGATGGGCTGAAAGGACTTGATACGCGCGCCGATGACCACGAAGCGCGCAGGAGCAACATCGAAAGCGCCCATCGCATCCTGGATGTCCTGCGCAATGGCGAACGGATCATCACCGCCAATGTGGCCAAGATGCTGGTGTCCGGTAATGGGGCAGCTGCCGCCACGGCGCGCAATGCCAGTTCGGCACTCGCGCCTGTGGTCGAACAGTTGCGCGAGGTGATGGGGACGCCGCAGGAGGCAGAGGCCCTGGACCGGTTGGCGACGGCGGTCGCTGCTGCCAGCCTGGCGGTCGATCACCTTGACGAGGCGCCCAAGCTGCGGGGAACCGAAGCTTTGCAGCAGCTCGCCGCCGTTAAGGAAGTGGTCGAGCGCCTCGACGCAATGCTGGATGAATTGGACGAGCACGTCAGCCATGACGCAAACGACATTCAGGCCGCAACCGGGCTGTTGCACAATGCAGCAGCGTTGTCCAAGCGTTTCGCCGAACGTGTTGCCACCCTGGAGGCGCAGACCTTGTCGTTTCGTCTGGCACCGTCGGCCGAGGTCGCCGGCTCTGTCGGCGATATCCTGGACGAGCTCTCGCGTCTTTCTCGTGTGCTCCCGTCGGCCGGAGGACTGCAAGCCAAGGCTGCGCCCCTGACTGTCAGTGATCAAATTGCCGGCTACCGGGCGGCATTCGCCAGGTTCCATCAGGCGAGCAACGCCTTGAGCGACGCGCGCGACCAGGTGCGCAACGAGGCTCGGAGCGCCGGCCTGTTGGTTGCGCGCTTCGCTGGCGAAGCGCGCTCCGACGCCCTGGTGCACAAGGATCGCGGCATGCTGGCGACAGTGGTGGCGGGTGCCGTCGCCATCTTGCTAGCCGGCGCCATCGCCTGGAGCACGTCGCGGTTTGTCGCGCAGCCCATCGTGGCCCTGGCCACCGTCATGCGCCGGCTTGCGGCCGGCGACCTGAACGCCGAGATCGCCAGCGCCGGACGCGGCGACGAAATTGGGATCATGACCCGTGCCGTACGGGTGTTCCAGGAGAATGCCCTGCGCATCCGGGTGCTGGAGGCGGAGGCTGAAGCGGAGCGACAGCAAGTCCAGGCTTCTTTGGAAAGGATGGTCGCCGAACGGACCGACACGCTGCACCATCAGACCCGGATGCTCGAGGCGCAGGCCGTCGAACTCATTCAGGCGCGCAACCAGGCCGAGGCGGCGAACCAGGCAAAGAGCGATTTCGTGGCCACGGTCAGCCACGAACTGCGCACCCCGCTGACCCTCATTCTCGCCCCTCTGGAGCAGCTCTCGGCGGCGAACACCCCGCCGGCGGACTGGCGTGCACAAATCGACCGCGCCCAACGCAACGCGCTGCGCCTGATGAACCGGGTGAACGACATCCTCGATTTCTCCAAGGCCGAAGCGGGTAAGTTCGAGTCATGTCCGGCGCCCGTTGATTTGAACAAGGCGGTGGGTGTGCTTGCCGAGGATGCCGCCATGGTGGCCAAGAGCAAAGGTTGCATCTTGACGTTCAGCATCGATCCTGCGCTCACAACGGTGTTTGTGGATCCCGGACACTTCGAAAAAATTCTCCTCAACCTGGTGAGCAATGCCATCAAGTTCACGCCCACTGGCGGCACTATCCACCTGGCTGCAACTATACTGGAGGGCGAGCGTTTCGAACTGGCCGTGCACGACTCTGGCATAGGCATTGCGCCTGACAAACTGCAGTTGCTGTTTCAGCGGTTTTCCCAGATCGACAATTCCGCCACGCGCCACTACAGCGGCACAGGGATTGGCCTAGCGCTGGTCAAGGATCTGGTCGAACTGATGGGCGGTGACGTCGGTGTCAGCAGCGAGCCGGGACGCGGATCGTGCTTCTTTGTCCGGCTTCCGCTGGGGACTGCGCAAAATACCGTACCGGCTGAAACCGGCAATGGGCGCGGACGATTATCCCCGAGTTCAACGATCACAACCGAACAGCGTCATCTGCGTTTCGATGATGGCCACCATGGCAGTAGCAGTGACCGAACATCGGCGCCAGGTACAGATGATGAGCAGCACTCGGAGCACGCCTCGCAATCCAGGGTACTGGTGGTAGACGACAGCCCGGAAATGCTGGATTACCTCAGCGAACTTTTGCTCGACGACTACATCGTCACCACAGCAACTGATGGCGAGCAGGCCTGGGCGCTTCTGCAGCATCGGCCAATCGATGTCATCCTCTCGGATGTGATGATGCCGGAGCTCGATGGCTTTGGCCTGACAGCCAGAATCAAAGCCAGCGCCGGATTCGCCCATTTGCCTGTCATCCTGTTGACTGCCCGTGGCGGCAGCGAGGCCTGTGTTTCCGGGCTGGAGAGCGGCGCCGACGACTATATCGCCAAACCTTTCTCGCCGCTGGAGCTCAAGGCTCGCGTTCGTGCGGTGCTGCGCATGAGTCAGGTGCAAGCCGAATTGCAGGCAAGGTCCCGCCAGGCGGGTATGGCCGAAATCGCCACTGCTGTGCTGCACAACGTTGGCAACATTCTCAACAGCGTGAACGTGTCGGCTGAGACGGTCAGCCGCCAGATGCGCGCCTCCAAGGCCCTGGGGCTGGGCAAGGTGGCTCAGCTGATAAACGAACACACCGATGACCTCAGCGATTTCCTCACCGCAGACCTGAAAGGCAAGATGCTACCCGGCTACCTGCTCAAGCTGGCGGAAGTGGTGACGGCGGAGCAGCAGGGCATCATCGAAGAGCTTGGGCTACTCACCAAGGGCATTGACCACATCAAAACCGTTGTCGCCGCCCAGCAGTCCCATGCGGTTGCCGTCAGTGTGGTCGAGGCGGTTCCGGTTCCCGAGTTAGTTGACGATGCCTTGCGCATGAGTACTGGATCACTGGCGCGCCAGGAGGTGACGGTGGTCAAGGAAATTACCGACTTGCCCCTGCTGTTACTGGACCGGCACCGGGTGCTGCTGATTCTGGTGAACCTGATCCGCAATGCCAGGCAGGCATTGGAAGGCGTGAAAGATCGTAGCCCGTGCATCACATTTGGCGCCTTTCTCGCTGACGGGCCAGTACTGCGGATTACGGTGACCGACAACGGCAATGGGATTGCGCCAGAGCATCTGAAGCGAATCTTTTCCCATGGTTTCACGACTCGCAAGGACGGTCACGGATTTGGGCTGCACAGCTGCGCGCTGGCCGCTCAGGAAATGGGCGGCGGCTTGACCGTGCACAGCGACGGAGTCGGGCAGGGCGCAACCTTTACCCTCGATATCCCTCTTGAGGGCACTAACGCCAGTGAAGTATCCGAACCAAAGCGGGCCCACGAGTAGGACGAAGGGGCTCTATCCATTCAGAGTCAGTGGCATGTCCGGGCATCTTTCGCACATGAAATCGACAAATGCGGGACCTTGGGTGCAGCAAGGCGCCTAGGTGCCCCGTTGCGCTATCTTAACCAGGTTACCCAGGCCCGAACGGTCCGGCTGACTGTCAGACGACGTTGAAACCGGCGCGGATCTTGTCTGCCAGCACCATTAACGGGCCGGCGTAACGCGTCACGACGGCGTCGATCGACTGTGGGGTGGACAAGCTGATATTCAAAATATGGTCCTGGTAGTTGCGGATGCCGAGCGGGGTTGAAATAGCCACGACTTCGGCCTGCCAGGATGCTGCGCAGTACCCTGTTAGTTGCACGCTTTCGCAGGCGGCGGCAATCTCCGTTTCCAATACCGTCCACCTGGCATCGCAGCGCCTGGATTTGAAGTGCGCCATCAGCGCTTGCCGTTCACGGGTGCTGATTGTCGCCAGATAGGCGCGCCCCAGGGAAGTGAACTCCATGGGGACTCGCTGACCGGTTTGTACGGTGCGTGGGGTGTTCTTGCGACTCAGGCGGATGGACTCCAGGTAAACCATTTCATCGCGATCGGCGGCGGCCAGTCCGACATTCACTCTCAGGGCATGGGCGGCTTCGCGCATCAAGGGCGCGGCGAGCTGTACCAGCGAGCTGCTGTTGTACATGGCGTTGGCGAAGCACAGGGTGGCGGGTGCGAGGCGATAGGCACTGCGCTGGCCGTCGTACACCAGCATGCCGCTGTGGATCAGCGTCTGGGTCAAGCGACTGGTAGTGGACTTGGACAACCCCGTGCGCTCGCTGATTTCTCCATTGCCCAGGTACTCGGTGCCCGCGCGAAATGCTCGCAGAATTTCAAGGCCGCGCTCCAGCGAACGGTTTATCGGAGCCTTGCCGGCACCCGGCGTATCAAACCCGTCGTCCTCTTTCATTGTGTTCCACCCAGTGGAATTGGCGGATTGTCAATCATGGGGAGCTCCATAGACTCGAGATCAGCGCAAGGTCCCTCAGTTTGGGCCGCTGCCATGTCGACAACAAGAGAGAAAGTTCCCATGACGATGCTGCAAAGTGTTACCTCGCCGATCCACATGGCCGTCGATGACGATGGCATCGCGGTGTTGACCCTCAATCGACCCGAAGCGCGCAATGCCATCAGCGACGAGATGCGTAGCCAGATGATCGAGTTGCTGGAAGAGGTGGCTGCAAACGGCCAGATCCGCGCCCTCATCATCACAGGCACCGGCAAAGGCTTCTGTGCGGGAGGCGATATCAAGGGCATGGAAAAGCGCATGAGCGCTCCGACGGGTGAGGTGGCCTACAACGGTTGGAAGCGTCAGCAGCGAGTACATCATGCGGTCTCCCTGTTGCTCAACTTGCCCAAGCCAACCCTGGCTGCGGTCAATGGTGCAGCCACTGGGCTGGGGTGCGACCTGGCATTGAGCTGCGATTTCGTGGTGTCCTCCCGACAAGCCAGCTATGCCATGAGTTACATCGCCCGGGGCCTGATCCCCGACGGTGGCGGCTTGTACTTGCTGCCGCGTCGAGTCGGACTGTCCAAAGCCAAGGAGCTTATCTATACCGGCCGTAGCGTACTGCCTGACGAAGGACTGGCGATCGGCCTGGTGGACCGAGTGGTCGAACACGACGATCTGCTTGACGAAACCCGGCGTTGGGCGCTGGAACTCTCCGCCGGCTCGGCGACCGCGCTGGCACTGAGCAAGTCCATCCTCAACAGCAGCTTCGAACTGACCCAAGCCCAAGTACTGGCCATGGGTAGTCAGGCCCAAGGCATCTGCTACACCTCGGCCGAGCATCAGGCGTCGGTCGCGGCTTTCCTGGCGGCCAAGGCGAAGAGAGGATGAACATGGATAACATTTCCCGCCTGATGAACCCGCGCAGTGTCGCTGTGATCGGCGCCTCCGGCGATGCACAAAAAACCTCAGGGCGGCCAATCGCGTTCCTGCGCAAACATGGCTTCGAAGGTCGCTTGTATCCGGTCAACCCGCGTTACACCGAGATCGATGGGTTGACTTGCTATCCCACTATCGCCGCGCTACCAGAGGTGCCGGACGCCGCTATCATCCTGTTGGGCCCTGAGCGTGCCAACCAGGCCGTTGCCGAACTGGCGGCCATGGGCACGCCAGCGGCCATCGTCCTTGCCGGTGGCTATGGAGAGGCCGGCGAGACGGGCATCGCTCGCCAGCATGCCTTGCAAAAGGCGCGAGGCAACATGCGTATCCTGGGGCCGAATACCATCGGCCTGATCAACCTTACCCAAGGCATTACGTTGTCGGCCAGCGGTGCGTTGGATCAGGAGGCATTGAGAGCGGGCAACATCGCGGTGATTTCCCAGAGTGGTGGGATCCTGGGCTCGCTCCTGTCCCGTGGTGCCGCTGCCGGCATCGGCTTTTCCAAGCTGGTGGCGACCAGCAACGAGGTCGACCTGGACGTCGCCGATTTCGTCGATTACCTGGTGGATGACGACGCCACCGAAGTCATTGCCCTTTATCTTGAAGGGTTGCGCGATACCGAGAAGTTCAGCCGCGCTGCGCTCAAAGCTCGCGCGGCCGGCAAGCCCATCGTGGTGTTCAAGGTCGGGCGTTCCGAAGCCGGGGCTCGTTCGGCGGCGTCCCATACTGGTGCCCTGGCGGGAGCCGACGCACTCTACGACGTGTACTTCAAGCAATTGGGCATTGTGCGGGCACAGACGTTTGCCGATCTGCTCGACCTTCCGTTCGCGTTGGCCAGCCGACGCACGATGGCGGGTAACCGCGTGGCAATTCTGACCTCGACCGGCGGCGCCGGCACGTTGATCGCCGATGCTCTGGGCGCCATTGGTTTCGATACGCCGCCGCCGGGGGAAGCCACTGCTGCACGTTTGCGTGATCTGGATCTCGGCGACCAGGCGGTGCTCGACCGCAACCCCATCGACCTGACCCTGGCCGGCCTGCAGCCGCAGATCATGCAAGAGGCCATGCGCATCCTGCTGGAAAGCCCGGACTACGACGCGGTCATCAGTGTGGTGGGCTCATCCGGTGTTGCGCGCCCGACGCTGATGGCCGATGCGATCCGTGACAGCCAGCGCGACAGCAGCAAGCCTGTGCTCGCCTATGTCAGCCCCTACGCGCCGCAAGCTTTGCTGCGCATCAACAGCAACCTGGGCGTCGCCTTTACTGCGCCGGAGGCCTGTGCGAGTGCGTTGCTGGCGCTCAAGGCCAGACCCTGCGTCGTCCAGGACACGCCGCGAGCGCAACCAAGCCGCCAGAACATGAGCGCCGCGGACGTTGAGCAGTTGCCCGGCGGAAGCCTTGATGAACAGCAGAGCAAAGCCTTGTTTACTCGTTTTGGCGTGCCCGTCACCCGCGAGCAGGCGGTCGCGGACGCCGGCGAGGCAATCGAGGCCGCCCGGGCGCTCGGCCCGAAAGTAGTACTCAAGGTGCTCTCCGAGCGCATCCCCCACAAGACCGAAGTCGGTGGTGTTGCACTCGGCCTGACCGAACACAGCATTGGTCAGGCATTGGACGCCATGCGCCGCGTTGTCACGCAGAAGGCCGGGTTCGCGCCCGAGCGTTTCCTTGTCCAGGAGATGGTCAGCGGCGGTCAGGAGCTGATCCTGGGCTTCCATCGCGACCCGCAACTAGGACCGGCGTTACTGCTGGGCATGGGCGGTATCAGCGCCGAACTGCTGCGCGATACCAGCATGCGCTTGCTGCCGATCACGCGCGATGACGCGGACGCAATGCTCCGGGAGCTGAAAACCTTCGCGTTGCTCGACGGTTATCGCGGTGCGCCCAAGGCCGATATCCGCGCGCTGATCGATTGCATTGTCGCGTTCGCTGACATGGCAACCACCCTGGGCACAAAGCTGCAAGAGGCCGAGATCAACCCCTTGCGCGTGTTGGCCGAGGGGCAGGGCGTAAGGGCAGTGGATGGCCTCGCGCTGCTGGCTTGAGGTGCCACCTGTTCCATTACGTGGAACAGGTGGATTGACCCTCATACCCTCGCTTTCATAATCAAAGACAGCTTCATCAACGACTCATAAAAACAAGTAGGTCGCTATGAACGTACTTAATTGCACATCGAATCAAACGCTCCCTCTGGGTAACGTCCATTCTCAGAGCGGGAGTCCATCATGCCTGTCGCAATGAAAGCCTTCGCTCTGCCAAGCGTCGAACGCGGCGAGCAGGCTCTATCGCTCATCCAGTTTGTAGGCGTTTCCAAATCCTTCACTGTAAAGGGCGTGGCCAAACAGGCCTCCCACGGCATCAACCTGTCGATCAACCAAGGCGAAGTAGTCACCGTGGTCGGGCCGTCGGGCTGCGGAAAGTCCACCCTGCTGAACATGGTCGCGGGACTGTTCGCGCCCACCGAAGGGCAGGTGGTCTACAACGGCAAGGCCGTTTGCGGGGTCAATGGCCGTACCGGCTACATGACCCAGAGTGACCACTTGCTGCCCTGGCGTGATGTGGTCGGCAACATAGCCGTGCCGTTGGAAATACAGGGTATGGCCAAGGCCGAACGGCGTGTGCGCATCCAGGAGCTGATTCAACTCGTGGGTCTTGAAGGTTTCGAAAAGTCCTACCCCAGCCAGCTCTCCGGTGGCATGCGCAAACGTGCGGCGCTGGCCCGCCTGCTGGCGTATGACCCTGAAACCCTGCTGATGGACGAGCCGTTCGCGGCGCTTGATGCGCAACTGCGCATGCGCATGCAGACCGAGCTGATCCGGCTCAGCCGGCGGTTGAACAAGACCGTCATTTTTGTCACCCACGATTTGGACGAAGCCGTTGCACTTGGCGACCGTTGTCTGATCTTCGCCGGTCGCCCCGGCACCATCGTCAAGGACGTGCAAATTCCCCTGGGAGGGGAGCGCAACATTCTGCAGTTGCGCAAGGACCCTCGCTATCACCAGCTATGCGGCGATTTGTGGGACTTCATGACCCCGTCTTTGAACGATGCAGCAAAGGATAACCAAGCATGAATATCTTCCTTGGACGCCTCGCGATTTTCATCGTGCTTTTCGTCACCTGGCAACTCTCATCGGGGCCGTTGATCGACCCCTTCTTCGTCAGCTCACCCAGCGAGATCGCCGGCAAGTTCTACGAACTGGTCATCAGTGGCCGGCTGTTCTCCCATGGCGGTATTACCGTGGTGGAAACCCTCTCAGGTTTCGTGCTCGGGGCGGCCGTCGGGATTGCCGTGGGGCTGCTATTGGGCCGTAACGAGTTGCTGGCCAAACTGCTCGATCCGATCCTGATCTCGATCTACAGCCTGCCGAAAGTGGCATTGGCTCCGCTTTTCATCATGTGGTTCGGTATCGGTATCGAGATGAAGATCATCCTGACCGCCACCATCGTGTTCTTCCTGGTGTTTCTCAACACCTACAGCGGCGTGCGAGCGGTCGATCGCGAGCAGTTGGAGATCCTGCGCCTGATGGGTGCCCGCGAACACCACCTGATCACCAAAGTGGTCTTCCCTTCGGCCATTCAATGGGTGTTTACCGGCCTCAAGCTCTCGGTGCCCTATGCCCTGATTGGCGCCATTGTCGGCGAAATCATGGCCTCCAATCGTGGGCTCGGCTACTTGTTGCAAGATGCCGCCGGGCAGTTGGACACGGCCGGCGTGTTCGCTGCACTAATCGCAATTATCGCCCTGGCGCTGCTGCTGCAAGCGGTCGTGCGGATGGTGGAAACCCGTCTGATGCCGTGGAAAAAAGACCTGGGTGATCGTGAAGCCTCGGTTTGACCTGTCCATAACGCACAAGAAGATAAAGGTGTACACATGTCTATTAGAACGCTGATTGCAAAGATGGGCCTGGTCGCTACGCTGGTGGCCGCAAGCGCCGGCGCTTATGCGCAGGACATCAAGGTTGCCTTGGGCACCGACGGTTTCGTGCACATGCCGTTGTTCGTGGCAGTGGACGGTGGCTATTTCAAAAAGCAGGGGATAAATGTCGAGCTGATCAAGTTCAAGGGCGGCGGCGCCGCAACGTCGGGACTGGCCAGTCGAACCGTCGAGTTCTGTTCGTGCGCGATCCAGAATTCGATCAATGCGAAATTGAAGGGCGCCGACCTGACCCTGCTGGGGCGCTTGGTTGGGCAGTATGCGAGTAATGTGGTCATCAGCCAGGAGAAAGCCGACCAGCTTGGACTGACCGCGCAGACGCCTATGGAAGAACGCTTGAAGGCGATCAAGGGCTTGAAGATTGCCGTCAGCGGTGCCGGCGGTAGCGCTGACTTTCTAGTGCGCTTCCTCGGCGAGAAGGGGGGACTTTCGGCCGAGAAAGACTTTACCTTGCTCTACCTCAACAGCGCCAGTGCCATTCTGACCGCGTTCTCCCAAGGACGGATCGACGGCTTCGCCTTGTCGTCGCCCACCTCGGACAGCGCAATTATCGAGCACAAAGGCTTCATCCTGTTGGACATGGCCGACGGGCAGGTCAAGGAACTTGATGGCTATCCTTCGATTGCCCTGAGCGCACGCAAACAGTGGGCCGATGAAAATCCGCAGACCGTCAAGCAGTTCCTCGACGGCCTCGCGCAAGCGACCCAACTGATCAACGAAAATCCCGAGCAGGCGATGAAGCTGGTGCGTGCCCGCTTTGCAGGTACGCCTGACAACGTCTATGCCGCGGCGTGGAAATCCAACAAGCACTCGTTCCCGCAAACGCCCTATCTGAGCGAGGAAGATGTGACCCGTGCCATTGCGTTTCTCGGCAAGATCCAGGGCCATTCGATTCCAGGCAAGGCCAGCGACTACATGACCTCGACACGCTGATACTCCTCTCACACTGATGCACGTACCGGTCCACCGACCTCAATCGAGTTCGGTGTGACTGAGTACGGCCCGGAATTGCTCATGAATAATAAGAAAACAGCTGCATCCTGGTGTTTGATCATTGCCGCCGGGCCATGGCTTGTCAGTGCACAGGCCGCGGACTTCCTGGGAGATGCCAAAGTCAACCTGGAGCTGCGCAACTTCTACATGAACCGCGATTTTCGCGATGGCAACGGCCAATCAAAACGCGATGAATGGGCCCAGGGCTTCATTCTGCGCGCGCAGTCGGGCTATACCCCCGGATTTGTCGGTTTCGGCCTGGACGCTATCGCCATGGTAGGCGTGAAGCTCGACTCCAGCCCTGACCGCACCGGCACCGGGCTGCTTCCGGTTCACGATGATGGCAGGGCACCCGATGAGTATTCCAAGGCCGGCTTGACCGCAAAAATGCGCGTGTCCAAAACCGAGCTGAAGGTGGGCACATTGATACCCAAGCTGCCTACCTTGCAATCGAACTTCGGTCGCTTGCTACCCCAGACCTTCCATGGCGGCATGCTCGAATCCCGCGAGTGGGGCGGCCTGGAGCTGATAGGCGGACACCTTGACCAGGTCACGGACCGCGATGCTACGGGTGCGCAGGGGTTGGCCATCAACAACAAGAACCGACGCTTCAGCGGCCCGCTGGACGGCGGCGATTTTGAGGTGGCGGGCGCCGCCTATCGTTGGAAGACTGTGCAACTGACCTACCAGGTCGGTCGCCTGGAAGACGTCTACCAGCAGCATTTCCTGGGACTCACAAGTGCCCACCAGGTCGGTGAAGGAAAGCTCAAGTCGGACCTGCGGCTGTTCGTCAGTGACGAGCAGGGGCAGGCCCATGCCGGTCCGATCGACAATCGCGCGTTCAGCGCGATGGCAACCTATGAATGGCGTGGCAACGCGTTCAGCCTGGGATACCAGGCAATGAGCGGGGACTCAGCATTTCCTTACGTTGAGGGCACCGATCCGTATCTGGTCAACTTCGTGCAAGTGGGTGACTTCGCCGAGAAGGGCGAGCGCTCATGGCAGGCGCGCTATGCCCGTGATTTGGCGTCGTGGGGCCTGCCCGGGCTGATCCTCATGACCCGCTATACCAAGGGCGCGGATGCCCAGGTGTCGGCCACTGATTCAGGCCGCGAGCGCGAGCTGGATGTCGAATTGCAATACCGGGTACAGAGCGGACCGCTGAAGGCACTGAACATCCGCTTGCGCAACGCTGCGTACCGTTCGGACTTCTCTCGCAATGCTAACGACACGCGGGTGATCCTCAGCTATCCCATTTCCTTGCTGTGATGCGGGTAACCCCTATGGAATCCTTGGTAAGTCTGAAAACAGATGACGGCATCGCTGTCATAGCAATCAATAACCCTCCCGTAAATGCCCTGTCCCAAAGCGTCCGGCAACAGCTCTCAGCCTGTCTCGCGCAGGCGTCGTCCGACTCCGGGGTGCAAGCCATTGTCATCACTTGCCAGGGCAAGACGTTTGTGGCCGGCGCCGATCTCAAGGAGTTCGATCTGCCACTGATGGAGCCCCATCTGCCGGGCGTTCTGAGCGTTATCGAAAACAACCAGAAGCCGGTGATCGCGGCCCTGCATGGTTCGGTGCTCGGTGGCGGTCTGGAATTGGCGATGGCGTGTCACTTGCGTATTGCCGATGAACACACGGTGCTGGGCTTGCCGGAGGTGAGCCTGGGTTTGATACCTGGAGCGGGAGGTACGCAGCGGCTGGTTCGCCTTTGCGGGCCATTGGTTGCCGTTGATGTTGTGATCGCAGGGCAGCGTCTGACTGCGACGCAGGCTCAGGCTGTCGGGTTGGTCGACCATTGTGTGACCTCCGACCCGCAAGGCGCAGCCATCGAGCACGCCAGGCGCTTTATCCTTACTCATTCTTTCCTGGGACGCACGCGGGATCGATTGATACCGGTCCACAGCGCCGCTGAATTCGATGCAAAAGTGACCACGGTGATGAAAAAACTGGCTGGGCAACAAGCCCCCCAGGCGGCTCTGGAAGCGATCAACGCAGCGCTGTCCGAGTCGTTTGACGCCGGCATGACGTTGGAACGCACACTGTTCTTAGAGCGGCGGCAATCGGCCCAGGCCAAGGCCTTGCGCTATCTGTTTTTCGCTGAGCGAGACCTGGCCGGCCGCACGCGCAAGCTCGCCGCTACCGGCCAGGGGCATGCGATTAAAAAGGTCGCGGTGATCGGCTCAGGCACCATGGGCGCAGGGATCTCCATTTGTATGGCCAATGCAGGTGTGGCGGTGATCCTGATTGATGTTCAGGACGCCGCACTGCAACGTGGTGTAAAAAATATCGACGACTATTACCGGGAGGCTTTGCTCAAAGGACGCATGGATGAGCACGCCTGCCAGGAGTGCCGAGCGCTGATATCGCCGTCGACATCACTGAACGCTGTGGCGGACGCCGACTTGGTCATCGAAGCTGTTTTCGAAGACATGGAGGTCAAGCGCGAGGTATTTCGCCAGTTGGACACCCTGTGTAAGTCGGACGCCATACTGGCGACCAATACCTCGTATCTGGACGTCGAGGCCATCGCCGATTGTACCCGTCGCCCACAGCAGGTATTGGGCATGCACTTCTTCAGCCCCGCGCCGGTGATGAAGCTGCTGGAGGTCGTGCGCACTACCCAAACCGATAGGTCCGTGCTGGCCGCGGTGCTTGATTTTGCGCTGCGACTGGGCAAAGTGGCGGTCACGGTGGGAGTCTGTGACGGCTTTGTGGGCAATCGGCTTTTGGCGGCCCGGGAGCGCGAAGCCATGTTCCTGCTGGAGGAGGGTGCATCTCCCGAAGCAGTCGACCGAGCGATGCGCTCGTTCGGCTTTCCCATTGGCCCTTTTGAACTGAGGGATATGGCTGGCGTGGACGTCGCCTGGCGCAATCGCCAGGGGCGTCTATCGCAATTGAGTGCGCGTGAACAACGCTGCGACTGGGTCGATAAACTGTATGCCGCAGGTCGGCTTGGGCAAAAGACAGGCCTCGGGTTCTATCGCTACGCGCCGGGCAGCCGTCAGGCCTTGCCTGACCCCTGGCTGGTCGAATTGTTGCAGCATCATCGACACCAATGGCGCATTACGCCCCGCAGCATCACCGATCAGGAAATTGAAGAGCGCTGTCTGTTTGCGATGATCAACGAGGCCGCCTGGCTGATCGACCACGACATCGTGGCGCACCCTGCTGATATCGATCAGGTCTGGATTCATGGCTATGGTTTCCCGCGTTACAAGGGCGGGTTGACCTACTACGCCGACCAGATAGGACTTGGCTCCGTGGCGAGTGCGCTCAAGCACTACAACCGCGAGGGTAAGGAACTCGCGATGTTCATGGCCCGCCAGAAAACCTTTCACGGCAGCTGACGAAAAGCCCCGGTGGTATGTCGAGCCACCGGGGCCAAGCTGTGTCAGGCTTCCTTGACCACCGACCGCAGAATCAAGGTCAATACGGTGGCGACGCACAGCATCACAGCCATCGCAATGAGCCCGGCGTTGAATGAGTGCGTAATGTCCTTGAGCCAGCCTACTGCGTACGGCCCCACCAATCCGCCAAGGCTTCCCGCCGCGTTGATGAAAGCAATGCCGCCGGCCGCAGCCTGTTTGCTCAGAAACGTCGCCGGGATGCTGTAAAAGCAGGTGCGCACCGAACTCAGGCCGATCAAGGCGACCGTTAGGCCAATCAGCGCCGGAATCAGGTCGCTGTAAACCACCGAGAAGATAAAACCGGCCGCCCCCGTGGCGCAGGTAATTGCCAGGTGCAGGACATAACGGCGCTTGCGCGCAAGCACTTTCGCCCATAGCAGCATGGCGATACTGGCTATCAGATACGGGATCGCCGACACCCAGCCGATCTGGGTGGTGGTCAGCGCATGGGTCTTGAGGATTTGCGGCAGCCAGACGCCGATGCCGAGGATGCCGATGATATAGCTGAACAGAATGGCTGCCAGCAACCATACACGTACGTCTTTGATTGACTCGCGAAAGCTGTGGGAGCCCTTCGATTCGTGCTCGGCATCGAGGGCCGATTGCAACGCCTGGCGCTCATCCTCGGTCAGCCATTTCGCCTCGGCAGGCCGGTCGGCCAGCATGTTCAGGCACATCACCCCCAATATGCACGCCGGCAAGCCTTGCAGCACCAGCAGCCACTGCCAGCCGCGGTAGCCCCAGATGCCATCCATTGCCAGCATGGCAGCGGAAAGTGGCCCACCCAGTACCGAAGACACCGGAATGGCAAACAGAAACCAGGCCATGACCCTAGTTCGATATTGAATGGGAAACCACAGCGACAGGAAGAAGATCACGCCGGGGAAAAAACCGGCTTCGGCAATGCCGGCCAGCAGCCGAATCACCGAGTAACTGGTTGGCCCTTGCGCCAACGCGGTGGAGGCCGAGAACAGCCCCCACGTAATCATGATCCTGGCGAGCCATCGCCGAGCACCGAAACGGTAGAGCGCCAGGTTGCTGGGTACCTCGAACAGGCAATAACCGACGTAGAAGATGCCTGCCGCAAAACCGAATTGTGAGGCGGTAAGACCCAGGTCGTCATTCATGGTCAACGACGCAAAGCCGACGTTGGTTCTGTCCAGATAGTTGAAAAAATACGCGATGGCGAGCAGTGGAATCAGCCTTGTCGCAGCTTTGCGACAGGCGCTGGATTCCAGGGCGGCCTGCGTTGTTGATTGAGCGGTGGTGAGTGTATTCATGGGGCTCCATTGTTCTTGTAATCAGGAGCCTGGAAGCATATGGGCGGGGTTCCAGTGCGCGCCAAGACCTTTAAACCATAGGTACCCATAACCGCAGGGCATGGGACTTAGAGGGCGTTGGATGCAGCGCACAGTCATGCCCGATGAGCATCGAAAACCATGAGATATCAGTATTGGTTATTTTCTTCCAAGTGCATAACCCTGAGGCCTCACATCCATAGGTTTGGCGTGCCAAACAATAATAAAAGGCTCATCCAATGCACTACACTCGCGTCATGCAATCTTTAATCGTCGCTGGTCTCGTTGCCTATAGCCTGCCTGGAAATGCAGATGATTCGGTACACACCCTTGTTGCCGAGAAAGGCAATGTACATATCGAGGCGTTGGATCAGGGTAAGGGCCATGTCATTGTGATCCTGCCGTCCAAAGGCCGTGGCGCGAATGACTATGACGAGGTGGCACGCTACTTGGCCGCCGACGGCTACCGCGTGATCCGCCCTGAGCCGCGTGGAGTCAAGGGCAGCAAGGCCCCGATGGATACGCCGACACTGCACGATTTCGCCGCCGACGTGGCGCTGGTGATGGACAAGGCCAAGACCGGACCTTCGGTTGTGGTCGGGCATGCCTGGGGCAGCCAGCCGGCGCGCATGCTTGCGGTGGATCGCCCGGACCTGGTCAACGGCATCGTGCTGGCGGCTGCTTCGATTGGCAAGTTGCCCGCAGGCTCATCCGAAAAACCCTATGGGCGGATGGTCGAGGCGATCAAAGGCGCGGGTAATTATTCTCTGCCTGAAGCCAAGCGTATCGACTATCTCAAAGAGGCGTTTTTCGCACCCGGAAATGATCCGCGTGCCTGGCTGACTGGCTGGTACGACAAGACCCACCAGGCCCAGGACCATGCGCGGGACACTACGCCTGTTGAGCTCTATTGGTCAGCCGGTAACACCGTGCCCATCCTTGACCTGCAGGGGCAGCATGATGCGGTGGTGATTCCGAACATACTTGAATCGATGCTCGGTGAGCGGGTCGAACACAAGACCATCGCCAACGCTGGGCACGCCATGGCGCCCGAGCAGCCTCGTGAAATGGCCGATGCCATCGCCGACTTTGCTAAGCGCGTGTATGCGACCAGGTAATTAGCGGGCTGTTCGATCCCTTGAGGAGAGTTCCCTTCGCTGTCTGGCCCCATCCCAACGAAAAATGCTCCGAACCATTTGGTTCGGAGCATTTTTCATGTCTCGCAACAGCTATTTTTTTGCGTACTGCGCCTTGGCAAACGTAGCGATCGCATCCGCCATCGCCTCGGGTTGTTCCGGGGCCATGGCGTGGCCGGCATTTTTCAATACCACCACCTGGACCCGATCACCAAGCATGCTTTTGAGCACGCCGGAGAAACGTCGTGGGGCAACCGTGTCCGCCTCACCCTGCAGGTCGAGAATCGGTGCGGTGCCCGCGGCGAAGTAGTCGTCCACCGGCGTGATGTTGCGGGCATGGCCTTCGGCATCGTGGGTCGCCTGGTGCCAGCCGCCCAGCCAGACCTTGGGGTCGTTGCCGGGCGCAAAGAATGCCTTGCGCAGGTAGATCAGGCGTTGCTCTTCGGACAGCGACAGATCGCCCGCGCCGTCGATGGCCTGGCGCATCTCAGCGTTGATGGGTTTTTCAGTCGAGCCCGGCGGTACCTTACCCGCGGACGCCGCGGCCATGACCACGCCACGTACCAGGTCAGGGTGGTCCGCAGCGAGCATACGCGCCGCGAAGTTGCCCCATGCGTGACCGACTACCACGACTGGGCCTTTGTTCTCATGCTGGACTACTGCCGCGACGTCACGGGCAAAGTCGTGCACGGTCAGGTTCTCCATCGGTCCTTTGCTCTGTCCTATGCCACGCGGCTCCGGTCTGACCACGCGGAACCCGTCGGCCTGAAGGTAATCGGCGACCTTGTCGTAGTCGCGACCCGAGCGACCCAGCGAGGGCAACATTACGATCACCGGCCCGGTGCCTTGGGTGTTGACTTCGATTTGCACATTGTCATAACGGACCAGCTCTTGCTTGGGTGGAGCACCGGCGGCCATGGCTACAGCAGAGGCCAGGCTCAACGTGGCACCGATTAGAAGACGCGAGACAGTTTTCATTATTTGGACTCCTGGGCAGCCAGGTTGTGCACCGGCTCAAGACCGCTCTGCTCAAGCAGACGGCGTGCTGCCGGGCTGCTGAGGTAGGCAATGAATTCGCGGGCAGGGGCCGCGTTTGGGGTTTGGCGTGCAACGGTGGCGCAGAACCGGCTGACTTTCTGAACTTCTTCGGGCAGTGGGCCCAAGTAGTCGACGCCTGGAGTTACTTTCAACTCGCTGATTTGCTGCATTCCGATGTCCGCATCTCCCCTGGCCAGGGCCGTGCCAACCAGTTCCTTGCCGGCGATCTCAATGGTCTTGCCCCTAATCTGGTCGCTGATGCCCAAACGCTGGAAGAGCTCGGTGCGGATAAATACGCCGCTAGCGCCCTGGGAGTAAGCGATCTTGTCGGCCTTCAGCAGAGCGGATTTCAGCGCGGCGACGCTTGAGACATCTGGCGCAGGTTTGCCGTGAGGTACGCCGACACCGATGCGCGAATCAGCGATCTCGCGGCGGGTGGTCATGTCGAAGGCGCCTGTGGTCGAGAGCACTTCCAGGGTTTCGTCCGCCATGATAGCCAGGTCCATGGGCTCTTTATGTTTGATGCGCTCTGGAATGGATTCAGGCGACGTACCCATGGAGGGTCCCCAACTGAACTTCAGGGTGTTGCCGCTGGCTTTTTCATAGGCCGGCCGAAGGTGTTCCATTGCGCCCCTGAGTGCGCCGCTGGCAATGACCTTCAGCTCGGCCGCCTCGCCCAACTGAGAGAAACCGAGCAAGCTGACCAAACCGGTGGTCACCAATATCGGCGCGGATTTTGTTTTTTTCATGATGCTACCTTCTCTAATGAGCGCCCGTTTCAAGCGCCACGGGTATTGACGAACAACGAATACAACGACGTGGTTGAAGCCATCAGCAGGCGATTGCCGCGCGGACCGCCGAAACACAGGTTGGCGCAGCGTTCCGGCAAGTCGATATGGCCGATTGCCGTGCCATCTGGCGCGAAGATGCGCACGCCATCCAGACCAGGCTCAAGCGCCCCCCAGCCGCACCAAAGGTTTCCGTCTACATCGACACGTAGACCATCGGGCAACCCGCTGCCGGCATCGATCAGCTCACGGCGTTGCCCGACCTGGCCGTGCTCATCGACGCTGTAGGCCACGATTCGCCGGGGGCGAGCCCTGGACTCAACCAGATAGAGAGTTCTTTCATCCGGGGAAAAGGCAAGGCCGTTCGGCCCTTCGAGATCTTCAGCGACACAGCGCAGGGTGCCGTCGGCATCGAGGCGATAGAGGTTGGCCGGCAGTTCGGGTGTGCCCTGGCGCCCCATGTAGTCACTGATCAGGCCGAAAGGCGGGTCGGTGAACCAGATGCTGTCGTCGGACTTCACCACGATGTCATTGGGCGAGTTCAGCGGCTTGCCCGCAAAGCTTTCAGCCAGCACCGTGGTGCTGCCGTCGTACTCGGTGCGGGTGACGCGCCGCCCGCCATGCTCACAGATCAGCAAACGACCTTGACGGTCGCGGGTCATGCCATTGGCCTGGTTCGAGGGCTGGCGAAACACGCCCAGGCCCCCTGTGGCCTCGTCCCAGCGCATGATGCGATCGTTGGGCAGGTCGGTGAGCAACAGGAATCGACCATCGGCGAACCATGCCGGGCCTTCTGCCCAGCGCAGGCCGCTACCGAGACGCTCGACCTTGGCATGGGCCAGACGGTAGTGGGCAAAACGCGGGTCCAGCTCACGTACCCTGGGATCGGGCACGCGTGGGCTGGACGACCAGGGAGTCTCGTCCATCGTTTGATCTCCGAAATGGGTGGGCGTCAGGTGTAGAGGCGCGCCGGGTTATCGATCAGCACCGCTTGCCGCAGGGCAGGGCTGTCGCAGACTTGTCGAATGAAATCGAGCAGATGCGCGTCATCCGGAACCGGCCCCTTGATATTCGGATGCGGCCAGTCCGAGCCCCAGATAGCGCGGTGCGGTGCGCATTCGAGCAGCGTACGCACCTGGTCTAGCGCCTGTGGCCACGGGCCGGGCCTGCCTTGCATGGCGCGATCGATGCCGGACAATTTGATCCAGCGGTTCGAGTGGCCCAGTTCGGTACGCAGTTCGCGCATAAGCGTCGGATCGACAGGCCCGGTGAGGTCGGGACGAGCCATATGATCGATGACCAGTGGCGTCTTGAGATCCCGCCAGGCCTGCAGCAACGGCATCAGCACAGCCAAGTCCCCATGCACCAGCACATGCCAGCCGAAAGGCGCGACGCGCTCGGCCAGGGCGCGCAGTTTTTGTGGGTCGCGTGTGCCTGGCAGGTGGCCCATCAAGTTGAAGCGAATACCCCGCAGGCCGCCGTCGTGGAGCGCCTGTAATTGGGCATCGGTGGTGGTATCGTCGATGATCCCGACACCACGGTAGCGGCCGCCACTGCCGGCAATTGCCTGTAGGATGGCGGCGTGATCCGTGCCGTAGGGCGCAGCCTGCACCAGCACGCCATGGTTGATGCCTAGCTGACGATGCAGGGTCAGTAACTCAGAGAACGGCGCGGGCTCTGGCGTGTAGGTGGCATTGGCCGGCAGAGGAAATTGAGCCCAGGGGCCGTAAATATGCGTGTGGCAATCCCACACACCCATAGGGTTGGATGAAGTCGACATGCTGGCTCCTTCGGGTGGCTCAGTCGCAACGTGCGGTCATGCCGCCATCGACGATGATTTCGGTGCCGGTGACGAAGCGTGATTCATCGCTGGCCAGGTACAGCGCGGCATAAGCGGTGTCGCGGCCATCACCCATGAACCCGAGTGGAATGCGTGCCAGACGCGTGTCGAGCAATTTGCTCACGTCACCCCCCGTGCGTTGCCCGGCCAGGCGCACCTCGACCATCGGCGTATGCAATTGCCCTGGCACGACGGTGTTCACGCGGATGCCCTTGGACGCGTATTCCACGGCTGTAACCCGAGACAGCTGAATCACACCGGCTTTGCTGGCGGCGTAGGCCACCTGGGCCGAGCCCGTCCAACGAATACCGGACGTCGATGCGGTATTGATGATCGAACCGCTGCCCTGGGCCTCCATCAGCGGCAGCACGTGCTTGCAGGTCAGATAGACGCTACTGAGGTTCAGGGCAATCTGGGCATCGAACTTTTCTTCAGCCAGGGCAACGGCGCCACCCGCCGCCGAGCCGCCAACGTTGTTCACCAGAATATCGACCGTGCCATAGGTCTTTTTGCAAGCTGCGACCATTGCGGCGACGGCTTGGGTGTTGGTGACGTCGCAGGCATAAGGCGTGACCTCACCGCCGGCATTGCGGATGCGCTCCAGCGTTTCCTCCATGGCCCCCAGATCACGATCGACCGCGAAAACCTTGGCACCGGCCATGGCGAATATCACCGCGACCGCGCGGCCGTTGCCCCAGCCGCTGCCGACACAACCGGCACCGGTAACGATAGCGACCTTGCCCTGAAGGCGATCACTTTTTGGAAGAGTATCGATCATGTACATATCCTTACTTCAATTTAGTCGGCAGTTCGGCAGCGGCGCCGGCGGGCGGAGGCACTTCGAATACCTTGATGGTCATGGAAATCAGGCTGTAGTAGCCCGCGATGCCGACCAGGTCGACGGCGGCATCGGTGCCCAACAACTCGACGAATTCGGCATACAAACCGTCGCTGATTGCACGCTCGGCATGCAGTTCGCGGATGAAGCGGTACACCAGCGCTTCGTCGGTGTTTTCGAACGCAGGCGCCACGTCATCGCGAATGGCATCGATGATGTGGGGTGCCAAGCCGGCTTCAAGGGCAAACGGCTTGTGGGCTGCCCATTCGTATTCGGCGAGCCAGTAGCGACCCATCATCAAGATGGCCAGCTCTGACAGGCGCGGGTTCAGGCAGGTGTCATAGCGGCAGTAGCGGCCCAACGCCTGAGCGCACTCGGCCAGTTCAGGCCGATGCAGCCAGATGGCCAAGGGGCCGCGCACGCCTTTGCGCGGGCCGTTGGCAATGCGCTCGTAGACCGGGCGCTGCGTATCGCTGAGGTTGTTCGGGTCGATAGGGGCCAGACGATTCATTGAACTTTCCTGTCAGGGGCGCGGTGACTGTGAATATGGGGTTTCTGCGTCGGCTCGATGGGCCGCCCGGCCGATTCAGGCTCCTGCGGCGGGCGCAGCAGGCTGCGGCTCGGCTTCCCGCCGGTTTCGCGCTCGAAGTCTTCAGGGTTAAAAGCGCCTTCCCAGCGGGCGATGGCGAACACCGCGACCGTGTTGCCGACGATATTGGTCAGGGCGGTGGCAGTGGCCATGATGCGGTCGATGCCAAACAGAAGCCCGAGGCCGCTCAGCGGCAGGGTTTGGACCGATTGCAAGGTGGCGGCCAATTTGATGAACGCGCCGCCCGCCACTGTGGTGCCGCCTTTGGAGGTGATACTCAGGATGGCCAGAAGGCCCAATTGCTGCAGTAGGGAGAACGGCGTATCGGTGGCCTGGGCGATGAAGCCAATGGCGATCGCCATGTAGATCGCTGTGCCGTCGAGGTTGAAGCTGTAGCCGGCGGGAAGGACAAAACCGACCACCACTTCATCGCAACCGCTGCGCTGCAGTTTTTCGATCAGCCGTGGAAACACCACCTCACCGGACGCGGTGCCGAATACCAGCAGAATTTCATCGCGAATCAAGCGCAGCACGCTGCCGAACGGCAAACCGATGGACCAACTGATCGAACCCAGAATGCCGAACACGAAGATCAGGGACGCCGCGTAGTACACCGCGATCAGCTTCAAGAGGTAGAGGAGGGTGTCGCCACCATAGCTGCCGATGGCGGCGGCCATGGCGCCGAATGCGCCCAGCGGAGCCAGTTTCATGATGAAACTGAGCATCTTGAACAAGATGCTCTGGGCTTCACCAATGGCTTTCACGGCGACCGAGTCCGGGCCGCACACTCGGTTGATTGCGATACCGGCCAGCACCGAGATAATCAGTACCTGGATGATGTCGCCTTTGGCGAATGCATCGACCAACGTATGCGGAATCAGCCCCAGCATATAGTTGATCATGGAGACACTGCCGGCAGCTGAGGTGGCCTTGATCGCTTCGCTGGATTCTTCAAGGCTGGTGGCATGCAGGCCCACGCCGGGCTCCACCACGTTGACCAGAATGAAACCGATCAACATGGCGACTGTGCTGACCACTTCAAAGTAGATGAGCGATTTGACGCCAAGCCGGCCGAGTTTGCGCATGTCCTGGACGTGGGTAAGGCCATGCACGAGGGTGACGAATACGATCGGCGCCAGCATCATTTTCAGCAGAGCTATGAACGCTTGTCCGAGGGGTTTCATGGCAACCGCCCATTGCGGCGCGGCGAAACCGAGTATGACGGCTGCAACAAGTGCGATCAGCACCTGTACGTGGAGCTTCTTCAACTGATTCATGGCATTTCCTGACCCAATAGTGGGCATCATTATTCTTGTGGTAGCACGTCCCTAGACGGTCAAGCTGGGCCTTCAGCTATCTGTGTTGAGCATAGAAAAAACCAGCGCTAGGCACAAAAACCTTATTTTGATACAAAGCTATGCTCTGACGGCATGGTAAGTACGATGGACATTCGAGAACTTCGCTCCTTTGTAAAAGTGGCTCAGTGCGGTGGTTTCAGTCGCGCGGCGAAAGAGCTCTTCATCGCCCAGCCAGCGCTGAGTCGGCAGATCGCCAAGTTAGAAGAGCAGTTGCAGGTGGCACTGTTCATTCGGCATGGAAGGGGGGTGGAACTCACCGCTGCCGGTGCGCGCTTGCTCGAGCGCGCGGACGTGATGCTGCGCTATATGGAAGAAACCGCCGACCATGTGCGCAACAGTGCGTTTGAAGAGCGCGGCCATCTGGCGGTCGGGTTGCCGCCTGCGATCGGTACCATCGTTGGGCCGCAGTTGATCCGGCGTTTTCACGAACGCTGGCCGAAGGCTTCATTGCATGTACTGGAAGGCTTGAGCACTTCTCTGCAGGAGTGGTTGCTGGACGGGCGGATTCAGGTTGCGGTGGTGTATAACCAGCCGCTGCTCGAAGCATTTGACGTCAGGCCGATTTTCAGTGAACGCATGGTGCTGGTCGGGCCGCCTGGGGAGGCACCGAAGTCGGTGCGCATCATGGGGTTGGCGGATTTTCCGTTGATCCTTCCAGGCTTGCCCCACAGCAATCGGCGGCTGATCGAACAGGTTGCAGCGCAAAATGGCTTTCAGTTGAATGTCGGATTCGATGTCGACAGCGTCAGCCTGACCAAGCGACTGGTAGCGGAAGGCATGGGCTATTCGATCCTGGCGCATGCCGCTGTCCAGGAGGATATCGCCAAGGGAGTCCTGGTGGGCCATGCAATTGAACGACCGGGTATTCGCTCCACGGTTTCGTTGACCACGCTCAGGGAGCGCAGGAACAGTCGCCTGGCATTGAGCTGGGAAAAGATTCTGCTGGAAACCCTGGAGGAGCTTGTGACGGTCGGAGCTTGGAAAGAGGCCACTCTTTGGCTTGGACGAGAGTGATTTCGGGGGGGGAATTTCAAGGCCCGGACAGGGCATCCTTTTGAACCATCCAAAGCATGCTCCAGATATGCCCCCAGTGCGGCAATCTCGGAGTCGAATTCGACCTATGGCAATTCCCGAAAGCGATTACCAACACGTGGATACCCTGGACAAGCTCATCACCTATCTGGAGCAAACAGGACGATCCTCCACACCTGAGCCTTCGACCCACAAGCGGTGAATACGACATAACCGTTTTTGAGGAACGCACTGATGAACATCGACTGGCCAGACTGCCCCAGGCGGGGCATCAATGATCCACGTGTTCACAGACGTTCAAATGCACCATTTTGCGCCAGGAACGCCGCGACCAGGCCGCTGCTGTCGAGCACTTGCAAGTGTTGTGTGAGGCAGTCGGGCCGTAGGCGAAACGGCGCAACGGTGTCGGTAATCGCGACGTGCTCGAAGATCGGCGGGTCGAACAGGTGACTGCCAGCGGTAAACAAACCATGGGTGGCGGCGGCGAACAAACGTGTGGCGCCGGCCTTCTGGCAAGCCAGGCCGGCACGTTTGAGCGTGTCCCCGGTGCTGATCAGATCATCGAAGATAATGGCGGTCTTGCCGGCAACATCGCCGATCAGCAGGCTGCCCGTGAGCGTGGTATGGGTACGGTGCTTTTCCATCAATGCGCTGCCGACCGTACGCCCCAGCTGCCGCTCCAGGGCCTGACGAAAGTGTTCGGCGCGCTTGGTCCCTCCTGAGTCCGGCGACACCACCACCACGGCGGCGTCGCCGACTCGTGTGGCGAAATGCTCGGCGAACAGTTCCGCGCACTGCAGATTCCATGCAGGCAGGCGAAATGCGTTATCGAACGCGGCGGGATTATGCACGTCCAGGGTCAGCAGGCGATCCACGCCACTGGCTTCAAAAAACGACGCCACGTAGCGGGTGATGATCGGGTCTTGAGGCTGGCTGCGGCGGTCCTTGCGCCCGTAGCAGAGATAAGGTGAAACCACCTGCACCTGGCGCGCGCCGGCATCCTTGAGGGCGCCGCAAAAAAACAGCAGGCGACACAGCTTATCGTTGGCGCTCTCCCGGTCATCGCCGTACAAGGCGTGGAAGACTACGACCTCGCGACCGTTTACCGAGTCCAATGGCCGACACTTGTGCTCGCCGTCTTCATAGTCACGTTCCTCATGGCGTGCCAACGGGCAGCCAAGTCGTTGAGCCACGCGAGCGGCATAGTGCTCGCTGCCTTGCAGGGCAAAAAGAAGGGGGAGCAGGGTAAGCATGCAAGACTCCTCCGAGGCTGCCGGCAATGGCGCCTCATTTCAGTGGCACGTATCCCTATGCATGTTTGCCATTGCGAGCCTGCATGGCCCGCTGGCCTTGATCGAGCGCATCCTCAACGGGCGGCGCCATGGCGCACCACCTCAATGCAACACGTCTCTTCGAAGGGCGGCACATGGCATTCGACGATGTCATCGGCGGCGACCTGCAAATGTATGCCAACAATGTCGGCCCGAATCGGTTGCTGACAGATATGCCGGTCCACCAGTACGGCGGTATGGACGCGACGAGCCCCCAGTTGCGCCAGATACGCGCAGGTGCGCAAGAGCGAATGACCTTCGAAGAGCACATCGTCGACCACCAGCAACGTGGTATTGGCCAGGTCGAGACCGCCCAGGGCCGGGTTTTCGGTCAATTGGGTGTGGGTATGCAGCACTTGCAGGTCGTCGGCGTAGCGCTTGACCTGGAGAGGGTAAAGAGGCAGTTGCGGTTGGCCGGTCCGTTGCGCGATGTACTCGCGCAACCGTTGAGCCAGTGGTTCGCCCCGGCGCTGGATACCAATCAGTGCTGCGTGCGTCGGGGGCAGTAGGCTCGCGGCCTTGCGCGCCATTACCTGCAGCACGTCATCCAGCTCGTTGCTGTCATACAGGCGCACCCGCTGACTGGCCAATAGGATCGTCATCGCCTTTCTCCTGTCCGTGAACCACGGGTTATGTACCCAAGGTAATCCGGGTGCCACTGACGAGATTGACATTGATCAATCTCGGTCCAAACAAAGGCCGGTGATTGACGAGGGCGAACCGTCACCCAGTCCCGACACGCATGCGCCGTTGAAGGCCTGGTCGACGATAATTATTGAGATATATCAACGCCGCGGTTGCCCTGACAGAGGATGGTGAATCTACAACGAAGGTGTCCGTTACAGAGGCAGATACGACAATGGCCCGCGGTGACAGGCAGTGACAAACGTGCCAGTTCCTATGCAAGTTCCATGGAGTCCGATCATGAGCCAGTATCAACGGTTATTACTGATCATCAACCCGGCCCTGCGCCACTCCCATGCCCTGGGACACGCTGCGGCCTTGGCCAAGGCCAGCGGTGCGAGCCTGCACATCGCCGCCTTGATCCCTTCCTGGAAACTGTTGTCACTGCTCGAAGAAGGTGATCGGGAGCTGGCGCGCGAAGGCTACCTGCAAGACCATCGCAATTGGCTCAAGAACCAGACGAATCACCTGCGCGACAGAGGTATCGAGGTGACCACGGAGGTGACCTGGGCCGATGACATGCAGCAAGACATTCTCGATCACGTCACCGAGATGCAGCCCGACCTGCTGATCAAGCAGGTGCAGCACGAGTCAGCGTTCAAACGGGCCTTTTTCACCCCCCTGGACTGGCGCTTGCTGCGCCATTGCCCGGTACCGGTGTACCTGCTGGGTGAAGGCAACCATTCCTTGCCTCGCAAGGTCGTGGCGGCGGTCGACGTGTCCAGTACCCTGGCGCAAGACAACGAGCTCAATGAGCGGATCATCCAGCAGGCATGCGGACTCGCCATCCAATGCGATGCCGAGTTGCACTTGCTTTACGCCTGCGACATTTCGATGGTGTACATGGGCGATATGGGCGGCGGCGGTCTGGCGCTCTCGGATCTCGACGAGCAGTTGCGCAAAGAACATGAAAAGTCCTTTTTCGACCTGGCTGACCGACATGGCGTGGCTGCTGACCGACGTCACTTCATTGAAGGGCATCCTGTCGCGGTGCTGAGCACGTTCGCCGATGAGCAGCATATGGATGTGATTGTGATGGGCAGGGTCCAGTCCTATGGCCTGGACAAGCTTTTGGGCAGCACGACCGAACATACCCTGTACCAGGTAACTTGCAGCGTCCTGGCCATCCAGGGCGACCAGCAACGTCCATAACGAAGCGACAGGCATCATTGCCTCAGGAGGTTCCCATGATTCAGAGCCCCTCATTGCAAATCACTTTGCCGAACCGCACCGAGGCCGGTCGGCGGCTGGTCGAGCCCTTGTTCAAATATGCCAACAGACCTGACGTCATCATCCTTGCCTTGCCCCGTGGTGGCGTCCCGGTGGCTTATGAAGTCGCGACGGCCCTGAACGTTCGCCTGGACCTGATGCTGGTGCGCAAGCTTGGCGTCCCATCGCACCCGGAGTTTGCCATGGGCGCCATTGCCAGTGGTGGCATACAAATCCTCAACGACGAGGCGCTGCGGGTGCACCCGATCGACCGCGCAAGTTTCGATGCCGTCGTTGCCCGGGAAACGCAGGAATTATTGCGGCGCGAACAGGTGTATCGGGGTAATCGCCCGCCGTTGCAGCTCAAGGACCAGGTCGTGATCCTGGTCGACGACGGCCTGGCAACCGGTTCATCCATGATGGCCGCGGTCCATGCGGTACGCGTGCAGTCCCCGGCGCGCATCGTTGTCGCGGTGCCGGTTGCTCCCCTGGAAACGGTCGAGGCGTTGCGCAGCGAAGTGAATGAAGTGATTTGCCCGCTCATTCCCGAGTGGATGACGTCGATCGGTTATTGGTATTTGAGTTTTGCCCAGACCTCGGACGACGAAGTCATCGATCTCATGCACCGAGCCTGGCAGCGGGAAGCGGCGAGCGGTTGCACGATGGAGCCTCCTGATGCTTGAACCTAGATCTCGAACCATCGACCTGCCAGGCGTGGAGTTATCAGCCGATCTGCGTTTGCCGGCGGACACCCGCGCCCTGGTGATCTTCGTACATGGCAGTGGCAGTGGTCGTACCAGCCCGCGTAATCAATACGTGGCCGATGTCCTGGCCCGTCGTGGCCTGGGTTCGCTGTTGTTCGATCTGCTCACGGAGTCGGAACAACGCATGGACAATCTGACCGGCGAGTTGCGCTTCAATATCCCCCTGTTGGCCCGGCGTCTGATCCATGTGATCGACTGGGTCGGCCGCAACCCTGAACTGCATGCGCTGCGGGTCGGACTGTTTGGCGCCAGCACCGGTGCAGCTGCGGCGCTGGTGGCGGCGGCCGAGCGGGTGAATGTGGTCGCGGCAGTGGTCAGCCGGGGAGGGCGGACCGACCTGGCGGGGCCGGCGTTGCTCAAGGTGGAGGCGCCGACCTTGCAGATTGTCGGTGCACAGGACCGGCGGGTGTTCGACTTGAATTGTCAAAGTCGTCAAGCCCTTCGGTGCGAGCAGGCATTGGAAGTCGTGGCGGGTGCCACGCATCTTTTCGAAGAGCCGGGTACTCTGGAGGAAGTCGCCAGGCTAGCCGGCGACTGGTTTGAAAAATTCCTGCTGGCCTCCGACCCCTCCGCAGGCTGCCTACCTCCTCATACGCCAAACGGATAGGTTTCGTCTTCCGGTTCCAGTGGCTGGTTGTGCGCCAGGGGCAGTGCCGTGACCGGCGTGGTTTGCTCGAACCAGATCATGGCATCGAATTGTTCGGCCAGTACCGACTCGAAGTAGTGGCTGGAACGCTCGCTCTCGGGGCGGTAAATCACCCCGATGGCCCGCTCCAGCAAAGGAGGAGACAAGACCCGTCGCAGCTCTGTTCGCTGCGGATCCCGCCAGTCGGTCAGGGACGCCGCAACCCCAGCTTTGAGGAACTGATGTTCCCAACTGTCCGGTCGGGAAGGGCGAATGTCCTTGATCCGCATCTCACCGTCCCAGTCATCGGCGGCAGCCACTTGGCCTCTGTCGGTGGCCATGCCGATCAGGACGGCGTCGCGCCCAAAGGTGCTACGGCACAGCTGACCGATGTTGAACTGCCCCTTCCAACCCATTTCCGTGGCGCCTGCGTGGCCGATATGGGAATTGTGTGCCCAAACCACTGCCTTGGCGTGCGGCCCTCGATGTTCGAGCAATGCACGCAATGTCTCGAACATGTGTCGGTCCCGCAGGTTCCAGGAGAGTGTCGATCCTCGATAAACCGCGCGGTAATACTGTTCCGCCGCCACCACCACCCTGGCGTTCTGCGTTGCGTTGAAGAACGCCTCGTCGTCGCGAATGAGCCCGGCCAATTGCTCGGCCAGCATGACGTTGAGTTGCTCGACCACCGGTTGCTCGCAGGGCATCACACCGTCGCGCTCGACAAAATGGCCATACAGCGCAGGGTCATCCTGCCACGGGGTCAAGCAACCATAGCGTCGCCGGGCTTCATGGGCCAGCTGCGGGTCGACCCGCTCCAAATAGCTCAGCACCTCATGAATGGAGTTGCGCAAGCTATAGACGTCCAATCCGCGAAACTCGACGCGCTGCTCGGCAGCCAGTCGGTGATTGTGCTCGTGAAGCCAATGGGTGAAGGTTTTCACTTCGCTGTTACGCCACATCCAGGTGGGGAACCTGCTGAAGATATGGCGCTTCCACGCCGAATGCGCCAGCCCCCGGACGTACTGGTCGACATGGCCGGCGTCCGGCCAATCGGCCTCAACCGCTACGATGTTGAACCCGTGACGCTCGATCAGCCGTTGGGTAATCGCTGCCCTGGCTCGATAGAATTCGTGGGTTCCATGGCTCGCCTCGCCGATCAGCACCACGCGCGCGTCGGCGTAGCGATCGAACAGTTCGGCAAAGCTGGGTGAGTCCAGGTCCGGCAGTGGTTCTGCGTATTGACGCAGCAAAGGGACTATGTGGGCTCTATCAACGTGATATTGCCGGCCATAGAGCTTTTCCATCAATTTTTGCGAAGGCGAGTTCATGAACGTCATCCCTCTAAAGTGAGCCGCGGGTGGCAGTAAGGCGTCTATGTCCTATCAGACGCCGCACCGCCCGGAGTCGTTGCGCAGGTTCTCGACACGGTGCGTTAACGCTTCAAACCTGCTGTCTTGGCCTGTTTGATTACTCCTACACCGTGCTGCTGGGGATGGATTGAGGTGAGTCAACAAAAGCTCGAATCTTCCAAGCAAGGACAAACCTCTATGGAAGCAACCCATGATGAACCGTGCGACTGCCCATCGACGCGATCCTTCAGGCTCGTCTGATCTGCATCAAGGACAAGGGAGCGGGATCGGCGATGCTGATGTTATCCACCCCACTGCGTCGGAATTGCGCCATGCCCCACCCGGACGGAACGCTGCTATCGCCATTGCCTTGCACGTGAGGCGCTATCAGGCCTGCGGACGGAGGCACGAACCGATCCTGAAGCGTTGCATGACCTGCGTAGTGCAGCGCGGCGCCTCAGAAGCCTGTTCGCCCGTTTCGGACCATGCCCGAGGTCGTTACATTGAACATAGCAAGCGCCCCGGAGAAAACGGGGCTTGAGCAGACCACTGATTCAGGCGATCAGCAAATGATCCTCCACCTTGTTGACCCCCGGCACAGACCAGGCGGCTCGTTCCGCGATCTGGCGTTCACGCCACAGATGCACTCTGCCCTCAAGCTTGACCACGCTGCCTTCAACCTTGATTTGAATCGCCTTGGCGTCGATTTCGGCATTGCGCTCAAGCGCTTCTTCAATGCGCCGCTGGATATCGGCCACGGCAACCCGGGGACGAAGCATGAGTCGGTTGTCCACGCCGATCACCCCCGAAAGTTTGCGCACGGCCCGTTCTGCCGTTTCCTTCTGGTACTGCCAGTCCACCTGGCCTTCCAGGCTGACCCAGCCGTTTTCCACGATCACCTTGACAGCGCCTATTGGAAGATCGGAACTCCAATCAATGATGTGCAGAGCGCGACTGGCGATGGCGTCATCCGTTGTGCCGGCATCCTTGTTCAGTCTTACCTGGATTTCTTCGGCCACCGCGCGCACGCCTTTCACCGCCTTGACTGCACGTTCGGCACTGACTTTCTGGGCGTAGTCGCTGACGTGCCCAGTCAGGGTGACAACCCCATTGTGAACTGTAACGCCAATTTCCGCGGCATCGATGTCGGGTTGGAATTCAAGCTCTTCCAGGATGGTGTTACGCAGGCTCAGATCACTCATGACGATGTCCTCTGAAGAAGGGGCAGGATTTGCCTACTCTCCTTTTTACCCCTGGGCAGCGTCAGCACATTGAGTTAAGTCAGATAGATCGCAGTGCTCGTTTGCCGCTGATCGACAGGTAAGGGGCTTGCCCCGACAGGCAACGACAAAGAGGCGGTTCAAGCCCTGAGCGCGCTGCCAAGATGTGCGCAGCGAGGCAGGCCAAGCGTTTTTGAGGGACTTTTTATGCTCGATAAATGGCTGGATCCCGTTCTCTTGCTGCTCACCGCACTGACACTGGTGGTGGGGGCCGTTGCGCATGTTGCGCAGCAACCAGAGTGGGCGTCGATAGGCTGGGCGACGGGTAGCCTGGTGATGGCCGGGGTCCTGCTGGTTGAAATCCTCAAACGCCTGTCCCGGGGCGAGGGTGGTGTCGACCTGATAGCCCTGCTGTCGATCACCGCCGCACTGATCTTTGGGCAGGCCCTGGTGGCCGCGCTGATTGCCTTGATGCTGGCGAGCGGCCGGATCCTGGAGTTCTTCACCCGCCAACGTGCCGAGCGGGAGCTGAGTGCACTCATCGATCGGGCGCCACGTTTCGCTTGGGTGCAGGAGGACGGCCTACGCAAGATCCCCGTTGAGCAGGTCCAGCCCGAGCAAACATTACTGGTACGGCTGGGGGAAGTGATTCCGGTCGATGGTCGCTTGCTGAGCCCTGTGGCCGTTCTCGACGAATCGGCGCTCAGCGGCGAGTCGTTACCCCTGACGCGCCGGGAAGGCGAGCAACTGTCCAGCGGGGTTTCCAATGTCGGCGCCTCCATCCTGCTCATCGCCACAAGTACGGCAGCGCAAAGCACCTACGCCGGGATCGTGCGCCTAGCCGAGGCGGCACGCCGTTCGCGGGCGCCTTTCGTACGCCTGGCTGACCGTTATGCGCTGTTCTTCATCCCCTTGACGTTGCTGATGGCAGCCGCGGCTTGGTACATGAGTGGCGATGCCCTGCGGGCACTGGCGGTGCTGGTGGTGGCCACGCCGTGCCCTTTGATACTGGCGGTGCCGATTGCCATCATGTCCGGTATCTCGCGGGCAGCGCGGCGTGGGATTCTGATCAAGGATGGCGTGACCCTGGAAGCACTGGCCGATATTAAACAGGTATTCCTCGACAAGACCGGCACCTTGACCAGCGGGCATGGCCGCTTGCAATCGATCGAGACGAATGGCCCCATCGATCCGCAACGTCTGCTTGGGCTGGCCGCTTCACTCGCACAGGCTTCGACGCACCCCATCTCCCAGGCCATCGTCGACGCGGCGCATCAGCGCAAACTACCGCTCTACGTTCCGCAAGGGGTAGAGGAGAGTCCTGGTGCAGGGCTATCTGGGCAGGTCGACGGTGTACAGGTGCGTTTTGGCACATTGTCGTTTGCCAATCACGATGCGCCCGTGAGCGACTGGGCCACCACCATGCTGCGCCACATGGACTACCAGGCATGCAGCGCAAGCTTCATCGCCGTGGATGGCAAGCTCGCTGGCCTGCTGGTCTTTTTGGACACCGTTCGGCGCGAAACCCCGCAAACCCTGCGTCGACTGCGCAATAGAGGGATTGAACGGATCGTCATGCTCACCGGGGATCGCCTGGAAACTGCCGAAATGATTGCCCTGTCCGCCGGGATAGATGAACTGCGTGCCGGGTTGAGCCCCGAGGATAAAGTGCAGGCTGTACAGCAGGGTTGCCTGCGCGCCAGCACATTGATGGTCGGTGATGGCATCAACGACGCCCCCGCGCTGGCGGCGGCCAACGTCGGCGTGGCGATGGGGGCCAGCGGTGTCACCGCTTCTGCGCAAGCGGCGGGCGTTGTGCTGCTGGTTGATCGCCTCGATCGCTTGGTCGAGGCATTGGACATCGCCCGGCGAACCCGTTTTATTGCTCGTCAAGGCGTGCTGGTGGGGATGGGAATGTCAATGCTGGCCATGACGCTGGCGGCCCTCGGTTATCTACCACCGCTGATTGGCGCTGTGGTGCAGGAGGGCATCGATGTGGTGATCATCGTCAACGCCTTGCGCGCCTTGGGGCCGCTGCGAGCGCTGGGTAAAAGAAAGCTGGCCGCTGAGCACATTGATCACCTGCAAGCTGAACACCAGCAACTCTCTGCTCTAACGAGCAATCTGCACCGACTGGCCAACGACTTTGCCCAGCGACCACCTGAGCAGGCACGGGCTGACCTGGCGGAATTGGTCAACCATCTGCAGACCTCTCTGGTACAGCATGAGCGCGAAGATGAACATACGTTGTATCCACTGCTGATACGAAACATGGCCGGTGAGGACCCGCTATCGGCCATGAGCCACGTCCACCGGGAGATTTTTCGGCTTATTCATCTGCTGGCGCGCATGAGCGACGATTTCAGTTGCGCCCCCGCCACCGCAACTGCCGATGAGATCCAACATCAACTGATCCGCCTGGACACCTTGGTGCAACTGCATTTTGAACAGGAGGAAGAGCTGTTTCGTTATCTGGATTGGCGCTAGCGAATCAAGCCGGGCGAAGTCGTCAAGCGCCTCTGCGCTCGCTTGCGCACCGAGCGCTTGGCGCTGGACATGACACAAGCCGATTTGGCCGGGCGCGCAGGTATTGGCTCCAACAGTAGGTGTCTGTGGGAGCGAGCCTTATTGCAACCATCGCCGAGGACCTGCACCCACAGGCTATTACCCAAGACACCTTGCGCACGATCCAGAGCAGTATCGATCAGAATGTAGCTCGGTTGCACCGCGGTCACGGGGGCAGCGGTCGTCGTTGAAGGTCGGGAGCAGAGGGTGCTTCAACTATCGATGCTGCCATGTGCTTCGAGCGGTAGGGTCTTGTGCTGCGGAGGACGCCTATAGGCTATCGGGATCGCCAAAGAACATCTGAATCCGCGACCGCAACCAGCGTTCCCCCGGGTCATTGTCCTGGGAACCACGCCAAGCCATGTGCAATTCAAAGCTGCGCACCGGGATCGGAGGATCTTCGGCACGCACGCCGCCGGCGGCGGTCAGTGCATCGGCGGTGTAGTCGGGGACGGTGGCGATGATGTCCGTGCCTGCCAGCAGAGTGCTCAGCCCGTTGAACTGCGGCACCGCCAATACCACATGGCGCTTGCGGCCGAGTTTTTCCAACTCTTCATCGATGAAACCGCTCAGGTCGCCCGCGAAGGACACCAGGGCGTGGGGGCGCGCGCAGAATTCGTCCAGGGTCAGTTGCCCCGGTGCGGTGTCGGCCCGCAGCACCTTGGGCGAGCTGCGGCGCAGGACCTTGCGCTTGGCGTTGGCCGGCAGGTCGTCGGTGTAGCTGACGCCGATGGATATCTCACCGGACGCCAACAGACTCGGCATCAGGATGTAGTTGACCCGGCGCACCACCAGCACGATGCCGGGGGCTTCGGCGCGCAGGCGCTTGAGCAGCATCGGCAGCAGGGCGAATTCGGCGTCGTCCGACAGCCCGATGCGAAACACCGAGGTGCTGGTGGCCGGGTCGAATTCCGCCGCGCGGCTGACCGCCGTGGAAATCGAATCCAGGGCCGGGGAGAGCAGGGCGAAGATTTCCACCGCCCGGGCCGAGGGTTCCATGCTGCGACCGGTACGCACGAACAGCGGGTCATCGAACAGGCTGCGCAGGCGCGACAGCGCGGCGCTGATGGCCGGCTGGCCGAGGAACAGCTTCTCGGCGGCGCGGGTCACGCTGCGTTCATGCATCAGTGTTTCGAATACGATCAACAGGTTCAGGTCGACACGACGCAGGTCATTGCGATTCATCTGGGGTCCTGGCAGATTCGGCGAGCTTGACGTGAGCGGCCATATGCGAACAATGACCGGCATGAATCTTACGGGGAAAGACTGGTACTCTGCACTGGCTAAATGAATTTTTGTAGGATTTGCCCTAGGGGGCTGATTGATTTTCTTGCTGCGGAATCAATGACAGGCATGTCGACTATTAATAGCCACTGATGGTCTTGGCTACAAAGCCCGGATAGAGTTCATGGCATTAGAGGTTACTTTGACGAGGTTTGCGATGTCCCGCACGATCCGTTTTCACAAGTTTGGTGGTGCCGAGGTGCTCAAATGCGAAGAGCAGCCGGCGGCTCTTCCTGCGCCAGGAGAAGTGCAGGTCCGTGTCGAAGCGATCGGCATCAGTTGGCATGACACCCTGTGGCGCCAGAACCTGGCGCCGTCCCAGGCCCGCCTGCCTTCCGGCCTGGGCCACGAAATGGCCGGCGTGGTGACGGCCGTCGGCGAAGGTGTCGACGATCTGGCTGTGGGCGACAAGGTCGCCAGCTTCCCCGCGCAAAGCGCGAACGATTATCCGGTGTACGGTGAGATCATCGTGCTGCCGCGCACCGCGCTGACCCGATACCCGGATGTATTGAGCCCGATCGAAGCCGCGGTGCATTACACGCCGCTGCTGGTCGCCTATTTTGCCTACGTTGACCTGGCGCGGGTCAAACCCGGGCAGTTCGCCCTGGTCACCGATGCCAGCCATTGCGCCGGCCCTTCCTTCGTACAGCTCGGCAAGGCGCTGGGTGTACGGGTGATTGCTGCCACCAAGACCGCTGACGAACGCGAGTACCTGTTGTCCCTGGGTGCCGAGAAAGTCATCGTCACGGAAGAGCAGGACTTGCTGATGCAAATCAACAAGCTCACCGACAGTCGTGGCGTCGACGTGGTGTTCGACGGTTTGGGCGGGCCGCAGATGTCATTGCTCGGCGATGTCCTTGCCCCACGAGGCAGCCTGGTTTTGTATGGCCTGCAAGGGGGTAATCAGACACCGTTCCCTGCCTGCGCGGCGTTCCAGAAGAACATTCAGTTCTTCGTGCATTGCATTGGCAATTTCACCGGCAAGCCGGAACTGGGCATCATCCAGGATCAGGTGGCGGTGCAGCGGGCGCTGCGCGATATCAATCAATTGACTGCCGACCGCGTCCTGTTGCCACTCAAGACCCGGGTTTTTCCGTTCAACGAGTTTGTCGAGGCTCACCGTTACATGGACGAATGTCCTTGCCGTGAGCGCGTAGCCCTTCAGGTCGTTGATCCTGCCTGACGCCTGTCTTGCGCAAGAGTCATGTTCCTTGGCTCTTGCGTTGTCTTTGGCCTGAATCAGGCCTTCCTTCCTCCCTCCCTGCTTCAACTTGCGTGCGCGCCCGACGGCCCGTTCACAACCACGCCGTTTATCCTGTCGGCAACTGAACTGGTTTTTGCCCTCAATCTGTATCTTCTAATCATTATTGAAGTCCTGATAATTGAATGCTGGTTTTCAGCTCAAGGAAGAAGTCATGGCTCAATACATGTTTACGGCAAAACTTGATCCCTCAATGTCTGTTCAAGATGCGTCAGGTATTAATGGAGGCAGGATCTTCCATCGATTATTGGATAAGCAGTACGAGGCAAGCGGTCAATTAAAGCTCGGCAAGTTCTTTGTTTTTCGTACTCATTATCTGTGGGACGCTGTCGGAATTCTCCTAGGACGCATCGCAGGGTGCGCAAGGCCCAATGATTTGGCGCCTTTCAGGCTTTTGCGGGAGATTCATCGGTCGCCCCTTTGTGTATGTGTCAAATAATTACGACGAGCAAAGCTCGAACGTATTGCTAATACTCTTCGCAGTAATGAAATAAGTCCTCCATCCGAATGCGTCGCGCGACACGTGGGTGGGTGCGGCACTGATATTGAACTTCCAGGTAAATGGTTATGAGCGCAATTCATGAGCAGGCAATGATTCACGTGTATCAACAGATACTGCAGCGGCTGTTGGGTTTCTATTCCCGTGCGGAACGTACGGCGTTGCAGCTTTTGATCCAGCGTTTGATCGTCGCCGCTGGTGGCATTGAGCGGATTGGTGATTACCGCGTACTGACGGTCCTGAACGGGAGTCGGGACAGCTTCTACGTGCTGACGGCGCTGAGGGCTGCGCAACTGAGCATCGCGGGCAGGAATCCGGTGACCTTCGACCTGCGCGTCGCGACGCCGCGGTTGAGCGAGACCACCCAGGCGACCCTGGAAAACATCCATCGATGCTACAGCGCGCTGTTCGTCTACGACGATCCCCGGGTGGAGCTGCTGATGGCGGATAACCGCGAAGTGGTGCCGTTCAACCACAGGCAGCCATTGTCGGTGGCCGGGCACGAATCCAATCGCATGGACATGCTGGTCATGGGGCATCTCCGTTCGGTCGACAGTCATTTGGAGGTCGGCGATGACGGCTACCTGGCCATGGCAGAGTTCTATCGCCACATGGCCCGCTGGGAATCCGGGGTCGATTCCCTGGTCAGCAGCGACACGCCGCGCCAGCAGAAACAGTTCATGTCGGGCCTGCGACGTGCCTGCCGCAAGATCGGCCTGGGCATCGACACAAGCTGCACTTTCGACAATCTGTTTGCGCAACTCGATGCCCTGGGGGGCGATCTCTATCGGCATTTCCATGGGCCGCAACGCCCCTGCTCATGGAAACCCGAGGGCCATTTCGAGGCATGCCGGCGGGTAGGGCACATCGGCATCGACGACCTGATCGTCGATCGCTGCGAAGAAATGAACTGGTTGCTGTTCAGTGAGTTCCTGAGGATACGAACCGACGACCTCATCGCTTCGGCGCCGGAAAACGAATACCTCAGTCCGCTGCTGTCGGCCCATTTGCATGGCCTGCAGGCGGCTTGCCTGCAGGGACGCAGCTACGAAGCGGGCTACGGGGACTACGTGCAGCGGGCAATCATGATCATGCATCGCAAGCAACTGCCGGAACATGTCTGCGAACAGGCCCGGGAGCTGTTCGGCCCGTCCTCGGCCATTGCTGAGCGCCGTGTCCAGGCTGCTGCCGAAGCCCAAGCGACTCTCGGGCTCAACGAGGCGCAACTGGTGTGCATGCTGTTCGCGCCCTTTGTCGAGAAAGGCGCGGGGCTGGAGCACTTCCTGCGCTGTTGCCACCCCGGCATGCTGGTAGCGATGCCGGACCTGCACAAGGCCATGCAGGGTGCGACAGTTGCCGATCAGGTGGCGCAATGGATGGTCGATGTCAGTGGTCTTTCGATCGACATGCTCGGCAGGCTCTATGGGGCGAGCGTAGCGCTCCCGGAATACGAAAGTGCGCCGGGAACCGGCTCACAAGCCGTCGACAGCGCCGATACCGAGGCGCCCGGTCTGGCTGACGACGGCCTGCGCGAAAGCTCGGCCAGATATTGAGGGGTGCGGTTTGACGGCTTCACCCCCCCTGTATCCAGTTGCAGCTGTTGATGTCACGCCGCGGCCGGTCGTGGCCCCTCCGACGGGGCTGAAGCCATGAAGGGCTCGCGGGAAACGGATTTCGCTTATCAGGCGGTCTATCGCTACCTGACGGCCCTGATCAGCGAGCTGGGAAGCGATGCCCGGGTGCGACTGCCGTCGCTACGGCAGTTGGCTGACCGGTTGAACGTGTCGATTTCTACCATCCAGTACGCCTATTCGTTGCTGGAAAAGGAGGGCCGGGTCTATTCGATTGCCAAGTCCGGTTATTACGCGCTGCCAGTACCCAGTATGGTCGCCCTGGGGGGCAGTGACGATCTGCTCGAGACGCTCTACGTCAATACCCGGCGACCGGGCATGCTGGTGCTCAGCGCGGACGAGCCAGCCTCGATGCAGCCGTTGGACAGCCCGCTGCTGCTGCTCGAACGCGAGCTGTTGCGCCAGTATCCGCGCGTTTCCCAGATGCCTTCTCAGCCCTGGGGTGAGCTGGAGCTGCGTGCTGCCTTGGCGGCCCGTTACACCTCCTCGCCAGCGCGCTGCTGGAAGGCCGATGACGTGTACCTCGGTGCGGATCTGCGTGGTGTACTGGAGATCCTGATCGCCGTGCTGGCGCTCAGGGGCTCCACAATATTGATCGAGTCGCCGTGCGACTGGATGATTCTGCGCTTGTTGCAAGCAGCCGACGTCAAGGTCATCGAGCTGCCGTTGCTGGCGGACGGCGCGATATGTCTAGAGCAACTGGAACAACTTCTGCAGAACGAAACCGTACGCCTGGTGGTGGTGTCTTCGGTGTTGAGCATGCCAAGGGGAACGTGTATCCCCGAGGACAACCGCCGGTCCGTCGCGAATCTGCTGGAGGTCCATGGTACCTGGGTGCTGGAGAACGACAGCTACACGGACCTGATATTCGACACCGGGGTGGTGCCTTTTCGCGACCTGCTCGATCCGGATCGCTTGATTGTCTATTCCACTTTCGAGAAAACCATCGGCCCGGAAGCACCGTATGGCTATGTGCTGTCGCGTCAGTTGACCCTGCAACTGCAGCGGCATTTCCTGCTGCGCGCATTTCGCCTGTCGCCCATTCGGCAGAAGGCCATTGCGCGGCTGTACAGCAACGGCCGGATGGACCAGCATTTGCTGGTATTACGGCGACTGTTGCGTGAAAGCGCGACCTCGACGATGCAACTGCTGCGGGAAAGGCTGGGGGACAGCCTGCAATGGGTGGAAGCCCAGGGAGGCGCAACGATCTGGATTCGATCGTCACGCCGGGTGGACCTGCGGCAGGTTTTCCAGCGTTTGCTGGCCCAGCGCATCGTCATTGCTCCTGGCGAACTGTTCAGTATCCAAGGGCTTTATACCCAGCATTTGCGTATGACGCATGCCTTGAGTGGGGCAACCGACCTGGACACTACGTTCCACGCGTTGGCCGATGCCTTGCGGCTCGAGCAATCGTGAGAAGGGCAATGGATCGAACCCATCGCGCCATGGTCGAACTGTCAGTAAACTGCATCCCATTTCCCAAGCCACTCCACCCAGAGGTTTTGCATGACAGTCAGTCCATTTGCGGGCAAGCCGGCGCCGGCAGAGTTGTTGATCGATATCCCGCGACTGGTGACGGCCTATTACACCGGCCGGCCCGATGCCTCGGTTGCGACCCAGCGAGTGGCTTTCGGCACCTCCGGTCACCGTGGCAGCTCCTTCGATCTGGGGTTCAACGAATGGCACGTACTGGCTATCAGTCAGGCCATCTGCCTGTACCGTGAAGCCCACGGAATCGATGGCCCGTTGTTCGTTGGTATCGACACCCATGCGCTTTCTACCCCTGCGGGGGCCAGTGCGCTGGAGGTGCTGGCCGCCAATGGCGTGACCGTGATGATCGCCGAAGGCGACGAATACACACCGACGCCGGCGGTTTCCCACGCGATCATCTGCTACAACCGGGGGCGCACTACGGGGCTGGCGGACGGTATCGTCATCACGCCGTCCCATAACCCGCCGCACAGTGGTGGCTACAAGTACAACCCTACCAACGGTGGCCCGGCCGATACCCATATCACCAAGTGGATCGAAGCCAAGGCCAACGAACTGCTGGCCAACCAGTTGGCCGGCGTCAAGCGCATCAGCTACGAGCGGGCCCTGAAGGCCGAAACCACTCATCGTCACGACTACCTCAACACCTACGTGGCGGACCTGATCAATGTCATCGATTTCGATGCCATCCGCGCCGCCGGGCTGCGCCTGGGCGTCGATCCGCTGGGCGGGGCAGGGGTGCGCTATTGGCCAGCCATCGCCGAGCATTACCGCCTGGATCTGGACGTGGTGAATACTCAGGTGGATTCGACGTTCCGCTTCATGACGGTCGACTGGGACGGGCAGATCCGCATGGACCCTTCTTCCAGCTATGCGATGCAAGGGCTGATCGGCCTGAGGGAGCGTTTCGACGTCGCCTTCGCCTGCGACCCGGATCACGACCGCCACGGCATCGTGACACCATCCGGAGGCTTGCTGGCACCGAACAACTACCTGGCTGTGTCCATTGACTACCTGTTCCAGAACCGTCCGCAATGGCGCGCCGATGCCGGTGTGGGCAAGACGGTGGTCAGCAGCGGGCTGATCGATCGCGTGGCCAGGCGCCTGGGGCGTCGTCTCTATGAAGTGCCGGTAGGCTTCAAGTGGTTTGCCGATGGCCTGTTCGACGGCTCTCTGGGCTTCGGTGGTGAGGAAAGCGCCGGTGCTTCGTTCCTGCGTAAGGACGGTGGCGTGTGGAGTACCGACAAGGACGGCCTGATTCCGGCGCTACTGGCGGCTGAAATGACCGCTCGCACCGGCCGCGACCCAAGCCAGGCCTACCGCGCCCTGACAGACGAACTGGGGGAGCCGTTCTCCGTACGCGTCGATGCGAAGGCTACTGCGCAGCAGAAGGCCCTGTTGAGCAAACTTTCACCGGATCAGGTCGCGTCTACCCAGCTGGCCGGTGAGGCAATCCAGAGCATTCTCAGCCACGCGCCGGGGAACGATCAGGCCATCGGCGGCCTGAAGGTGATGACCGAAAACGGCTGGTTCGCAGCGCGTCCGTCCGGCACCGAGGATATCTACAAGATCTACGCCGAAAGCTTCCTTGGCGACGAGCACCTCAAACAGTTGGTGAGTGAGGCGCAGACGCTGGTGGATGGCGCTATCAGCGGCTAAAGGTCGTATGCCACAGAACCCTGTGGGAGCGAGCCTGCTCGCGATAGCGGTGGGTCAGTTACATAGATGTTGAATGTGCCGACGTCATCGCGAGCAAGCTTGGCTCCCACAGATTCTGCTGCGTACATATAGAGGTCGTATGCCACAGATATCCTGTAGGAGCGAACCTGCTCGCGATAGCGGTGGTCAAGGCGGCCGTCATGTCGATGCGATACCACTTTCACTTCATCGCCTAACCCCATGACCTACAAGCTTTTGGGTAGCACTCATCGGTAAATCCAGACACCATAGTCGTCATGGTTTTGAACGCCGGAGTCCCAAAGCGTGCCGCAACACTCTCCCGATCTTCCTCCCGAACTGCTTCCCCTGGCGCAAATGCCGCTGCTCAAGCGTCTGGCAGCCAGATTCTTTGGCCATGGACTGACACGTCTGCGCGGGCAGCATAGGGCTTCCTGGTTACATGGACAGGCTGATGGTTTTCGCAGCGGTCATGCTGCCGGTTTCGATTACGGATTCAAAGAGGGCAAGACCGAGGGGTTGGAGGAGGCGCGCCAGGTCTTGTTGATCCGCGACTTCCGCAGTACGGAACACCCGGCGCCCAAAGTGGATGACCTGTTGTTCGACGACTGGCGCCTGCCATTGACCCCCGAGCTCAAGAAGCGCGTGAAGGCGGATGTCGCCCGATTGCTGCCGGCTCATGCACAGCCCAGTGTTGCGCAGTGGAAGATGATCTTCAGCGACACGCCTTCCACCTCGGTGGTTGCCGGGGCCGGTGCGGGTAAATCCACGACCCTGGTGCTGCGCATCGTGTTGCTGTCTCAGTATCTGGGCTTCGAGTTGGATTCGATGACCGTGGTGACGTTTACCCGGGAATCGCGCAAAGACTTTATTCAGAAGTTGATCGAGGTCTTCGCCTTGTGGGGGCGAGCGGTCAACCCCAGGGAAGCCCGCGATCTGGTGCGGACCTTCCATTCGCGCATCTTGCCCATGGTGCGCAGCCTGCCGGGATTCGAGCGGCTCCAGGCCTTCGAAACCCTGGGCCATCGCACGGGGGCGGGCGATGACGACATCGACGGCAACCCCTTCGACTTGCGCATCAACGATGCTCAGCGCCAGCAACTCAATGCGTGTTATCACCATCTCTATCAACGCGACGAGCGTTTTCGCGAGCTGATCAAACCACTGTCCCGGCACGCTTTTCAGCTCAGGCAACTGGAGCGTGACCACCCGGACGTGCAGAAGCGGGTAGCCGTGACCGAACTGGCTGCCCAACGTGATGAAGAACTGTGCGATGCCATCGAGGATCTGTGGTTTCGCGCCGGCGCGTGGCCCATCAAGGGTGTCGAGCCCAAGCGTCAGACATTCAACATCAACGGTTCAACGTTCCATTGTCATGGTTACGTCCCAGCCTTGGATGCTTGGGTGATACTGGGGTTCGATTCGCGGGAGGATGCCCGACTCAGTCGTCCAGGCGCGCGGCTGAGCCTGCGTGCGGAATGGGCAGTAAAGCGAACCCTGTTTCAAGCTTTCTGCCGTAAGCCGTTGATATGGATAGAAAGCTATGAGTCATCCAAGCGTCTTCTCGCCTCGTTGGCCGGGGACGCGAGCGCAGGGCCTGGCTTCGATTACAAGGTCAAGGGGGAGCTGGGTTCGGCGCCATTGCTGGACTGTTTCGTCGCCGCTGCCGGTTTCATTGAGAACCTGGGTTTGGATGTACCGGATGCCGTAGGGCGAATGTGTTTCGCCCAGGATGACCCTGATCGGTTCTTTTTCGAGGCGTTGAGCCGCTATTGGCGGGCGTTTGAAGACCATCTGCTCGACCAGTCGCCTCCCATCATGACCTACAACCGCATGTTTGCGCTGTTCAGCGAGCATTCGCCGGAGAACTTCAAGTTACTGGGCGATGCGCTTCTCAGGCCTATGTCACACCTGATGATTGATGAGTTCCAGGACGTTTCTCCGCAGATCGTCTCCTGGCTTCGTGCAAGCCTTCGGGAAGTGCGTCGCCGGGGCCCTGCCATGCATGTGGGGCGAGGTGCTCAACACTCTTCATTGCTGTGTGTCGGCGACGACTGGCAGTCGATCTATGGTTGGCGCGGCAGTTCACCGAGCTATTTCATGGCGTTCAGCCAACAATTCCCGTCGTCGGCCACTACCCGAGTGATGCTCACTGACAATTATCGCAGCCATCAGCACATCATCGATGCTGCCGAGCATATTGTCCGTGCGGCGGCTGCCATCCCTGGCAAGAAGGCCAAGGCCAGCGGCAAATCCCCATTGCTGAGCCCGGTCAATGTGCTGGATCGGGACGATGAGGGCTTGGCCCAACGGCTGGAGGAGCATTATCGCAAGGGGGATTCGATATTGATGTTGTATCGAAGAAGTATCGATAAGACATTGATAGAGAAGCATATTCAGTCAATAGTTAATGTGGATTCTAGCTTGCCATATGAGATGCGGCGCCTCAGGCAGATGACCTATCACAGTGCCAAGGGGCTCCAGGCTGATGCAGTATTCTTATTGGGAGATTGCCAGCACCTGACCCATTCCCCCTACAAGAATCAGGTCTATCGGATGGCCGGGCTGGGCCAGGACAGTGACACCGAGCCGTACGACACGGCGCAGAAGGACGAAATCCTGCGCCTGGCCTACGTGGGCATCACCCGTGCCGTGCAGCATTGCTACTGGTACGTGGAGGAGCCGGACAGTCAGGCCGCCAACGGGCCCAGGGCCTCGGACCGTATCGACAAAGGCAAGCCTTTCTTTGTTGACCATCGCCGCGCCTGCGGTTGAGTGGGACTGGTCTGGTAGTTGCCTGGAGGATCGCCATCGCGAGCAGGCTCGCTCCCACAGGGGGTTGGGTGAACACACTTGCTGAAGCCGCCCCGAGACATTGTGGGAGCGAGCCTGCTCGCGATAGCGGCGGGACAGCTGGCACAAATGCCCGGGATAGCGCCCACAAAAAAGCCCACAGAATGCGGGCTTTTTTACTCAGGAGGCGAATCGCCTCAAACCAACCGGTGGTACGAAGGCCTCCAGCTCGGCTTCCACCGCTTCGATTATTCGCTCCACGTCAGGGGCATTCATCACGGTCGCGCAGGGGATACCCGCAATCGCGATCATGGTTTCGCCGCTGGCACGGTCGAACAGCCGGGCGACCATGCTGCCCGGCGCATCCATACTGGCCTCGAAGCCCATTGGATGGAAATGCCAGCGCATCAGCTGGCAAGCGTTGGGAAACGTAACCTTGCTGAACGATCCTTTATTCATCTGCTGCCCACCTTCTTCATCAAGCGCTTCCGTTTGCTCTTGTCAGGAAGGAAGAGCCATCATGGCCCTACCAGTGAAAACTAAAAATAGCACCTGATAATGAAAGTCATGTGGCTTTTTTCAGTCCGTTTTGCGATTGGTTCACTTTTTTTGATCTGCATCATGACTTAAAGGCCAGGACTCAGAATGCCATCATCCTTTTCCTGACGAAGTCTGCTGGTTTCTCAACGCCTCTGGCGCGCGGTATTGCAGAGCGATCAGTAGAGCCAGGCCCACCATCGATAAAGCGACGGCGAAGGTGAGATGCAGGCCGTTTGCGACCTCCCCGGGACTGGCCGCGGAGACACCGACCGTCGGTAATGCTGATGCGAATACCGCGCCGAGCACCGATGCACCGGTAAAGAAACCCAGGTTACGCGACAGGTTGAGCAACCCGGCAATGACGCCGCGCTTCTGTGCAGCAACATCCGCCATCACGGCCGTGTTGTTAGCAGTCTGGAACAGCGCATAGCCCAGCGTAGTCACCACGATGGCCATGACGTAGCCGCCCATGCCCAACGCGGGTGACACCAGCGCCAGCATCGAGCAGCCCAGCACCATGGTCGCCAACCCGGCAAGCCGCATGGGCCGCACGCCGAACCGATCCGTAAGGCGCCCGGCAGGCACGCCGGCCAACGCAGCGACGCAGGGCCCGACGGCCAGCACCAATCCCACCAGCGAGGTCGGCAGTCCAAGGCTGATGGACAAGTAGAAAGGTCCTACCAGCAGCGTCGCCATCATGACTGTGGCGACCAATGCACTCGTTGCCAGGCCTGACACCAGCAGCCGGTCACGGAACAATGCCAGGGGGATCAACGGCGACGTTACCCGGCGCTGGGCCAGGACAAACAACCCGCCGCCAAGGATCGCCACCAGCAGCAAGGCGAGATTGAGTCCACCAAAATGGCCGCGTCCCAGGGTCATGGCCAGTGCATAAGCGCCCAGCGCCGTCGCCAGCAGCACTGTGCCCGGGATATCGAAGCCGGGTCTTGCGGCACTCGTCTGCGGGCGATGGGTGGGCAAGGAACGCCAGGCCAACAGCCATGTCAGCAGTCCGAGGGGCACGTTGATCAGGAAGATAGCGTGCCAGCCGAATACGCTGACAAGCGTGCCGCCGAGCGAGGGTCCAAGGGCGGTGCCTACCGCTGACAGCGTGGCCAGCAAGCCCATGGCGCGCCCGATTCGCTCCTTCTCGACCGTTTCACCGACCAAAGCCAGGGTCAACGCCATCATGACGGCCGCTCCCAGGCCTTGCAGCGTCCGGCCCATGATCAACAGCCCAAGGGAAGGCGCGAGCCCGCAGAGAACAGACGCCAGGGTAAACAACAGAATGCCGGTCAACAGCAGTGGTCGGCGTCCCAGCAGATCACCCAGGCGCCCGACGCTGACAATCAGCGTGGAGATCGCCAGCAGATAAGCCAGCACCACCCATTGGACTGCCTGGAAAGAGGCGCCGAACGCTTCGGCCAAGGCGGGCAGGCCGACTGTGGCGACGCTGGTGCCCAGCGAGGCGAGCAAGGTTGCCAGGGCAAGGCTGGTCAACGCCCAGCGCGACGAGGAGGTTTGGGGAGCGCCGGGAATGTCCGGCGGTGTATGGACTGGTTTCATGCTGTTCTCCGGAGCGGTTCACAAAAACTGGACTGTCAGAACAGTACGCCCAGGCATAACATGGCGGAAGACGCAGCATTTGCACTTTATAGCTGCATATGACGCCATCTATGAGCCCGAGGCCTGACCATGTCCATTCCCGACCTCAACCTGTTGATCACCCTTGACGTGCTGTTGGCGGAAGGCAGCGTTGCCCGAGCGGCCCAACGGCTGCGGCTCAGTCCTTCGGCGATGAGCCGGGCGTTGGCGCGATTGCGCGATACCACCGGTGACCCGCTGTTAGTGCGGGCCGGGCGAGGGCTGGTGGCCACGCCCCGTGCCTTGGAACTGCGCGAGCAGGTCAGTCAACTGGTGCAGGATGCCCAGACAGTACTGCGCCCGGTCGAGGCCCCGGACCTGCGGCGGTTGAATCGGACCTTTACGCTGCGCACCCGGGAAGGGTTCGTGGAAAACTTCGGGATCGACCTGATTACCCGCATCGGCGAGGAGGCCCCCGGTGTCCGAATGCGCTTCGTGGACAAGGCTGACAAGAGCAGTACGGCACTGCGCGAGGGGACCGTGGACCTGGAAACCGCCGTCGTGGACAAGGACACCCGACCGGAGCTACGCACCCAGGCATTGTTTGTCGACCGACTTATCGGCGTGGTACGCCTGGGGCATCCGCTGAGCCAGGCCGAGGTTACCGCCGCTGCTTATGCCGAGGGCGGGCATATCGCTGTCGCCTTGCGCGACCTCGACCACGGCCCCATCGATCGGGCATTGGAGCCCTTGAACCTGACGCGAGAGATCATCACCACCGTCCCCGGCTTTTCCACGGCGTTGGGGCTCGCGCGGTCCAGTGACCTGATCGCCAGTGTGCCCGAACGCTATACCACCCGCCTGCGCGCCGGCCTGCACAGCTTTGCGCTGCCGTTCCCGGTGCCGATATTCACGATTGCCATGCTCTGGCATCCACGAATGGATGCCGATCCGGTACACCGCTGGCTGCGAGGTTGTTTGCGTGAGGTTTGCGCGCGCAACACTGGGGAGCAAATAGGCCACTAATTCATATTAATTAATAGCACTTCACTGGCACTTAGTTGCTGAAAGTGTACTGCTCGACATAGGGCGATATTTAATATTTAAATAGGGTTTTGTCCGACAATTTTTGATCCTGAGGCTGTGCTGCCTGTATTAACGGGACGGGCGCCTAGTGCCCCGCGTGTCGTCAGAGTTGTTGTCCATATGCGTCGAAAAAATCGCTAGACGTATGATTTCGAATTGTGTCAGTTTTCTTGCGTCCTCAATTGGGCGAGTGATAGGACGATCTCGCCAGAGATTGTCTGTCTGACAAAAACTGTTCCATTGCAAACAAGGAAGTGTGTTTATGTCGAAAGTCAAAACCGGCACTGTTGATTCTGCTGAACAACTCCTCTGGGCACCGCAATCATTGGCCGCGTCCAGTAATGCATTCAACCAGATCAATAGTTTCAGCCATCAATATGACCGTGGCGGCAACCTCACCATCAATGGCAAACCCTCGTACTCGGTGGACGAGGCGGCGACTCAATTGCTGCGCGACGGCGCGGCGTATCAGGACAGAGACGGCAGCGGCAAGATCGAGCTGACTTATACCTTTCTGACCTCCGCTTCCTCGAGCACCATGAACAAGCATGGAATCAGCGGTTTCAGCCAGTTCAGTACTCAGCAGAAGGGCCAGGCAGTGCTGGCCATGCAGTCCTGGGCGGATGTGGCCAATGTCACCTTTACCGAGAGAAGCAGCGGTGGCGACGGACACATGACCTTCGGCAACTACAGCAGTGGCCAGGACGGCGCAGCGGCGTTCGCCTACCTGCCGGGGACCGGCGCCGGGTATGACGGGACGTCCTGGTACCTGATCAATAGCAGCTACACCCAGAACAAGAATCCGGGCCTGAACAACTATGGCCGGCAGACCCTGACCCACGAAATCGGCCACACCCTGGGCCTGGCGCACCCAGGCGACTACAACGCCGGCGAAGGCAGCCCGACCTACGATGACGCCACGTACGGCCAGGACACCCGTGGCTACAGCGTCATGAGCTACTGGAGTGAAAGCAACACCGACCAGAACTTCAGCAAAGGCGGAGTCGAAGCCTATTCCTCAGGCCCGTTGATGGACGACATCGCGGCGATCCAGAAACTCTACGGTGCCAACATGAGCACCCGTACCGGTGACACCACCTACGGCTTCAATTCCAACGCCGGTCGCGATTTCCTCAGCGCATCGTCCTCGTCGGACAAGGTGGTGTTCTCGGTATGGGATGCGGGCGGTCGCGATACCCTGGACTTTTCCGGTTTCACCCAGAACCAGAAAATAAATCTCAATGACGCCTCGTTCTCCGACGTTGGCGGCATGGTGGGCAACGTGTCCATCGCTCAGGGCGCCACCATCGAAAATGCCATCGGCGGGTCGGGCAGCGATTTGCTGATCGGCAACGAAGTGGCCAACGAGCTCAAGGGGGGCGCCGGCAATGACATCCTCTGGGGGGGCGGCGGTGCGGACAAGCTGTCGGGCGGTTCGGGTGCCGACACGTTCGTCTTCGCCGCGAGCTCCGATTCGCGGCCGGGTGCCACGGACCAGATCCTCGATTTCGTCAGCGGCCTGGACAAGATCGACCTGACCGGCATCACCAACGGCGCGGGCCTGCACTTCGTGAATGCGTTCACCGGTGCGGCGGGCGATGCGGTGCTGTCGACATCGGGTGGCAACAGCCTGTTGTCGGTGGACTTCTCCGGGCATGGCGTGGCCGATTTCCTGGTCAGCACCGTCGGCCAGGCAGCGGTTTCGGACATCGTGGCTTGATGCCCGTGTGACTCACTGAGGTGAGGGGGGTGTTCCCATCGATAATGGGACTGTTTCGCAGCCCAGCGGGAGCAAGCTCCCTCGCCACAGACGCATTCCAATTCTTTCAGCGAGTAAAGATCATGCCCCGCAGTCTTCCGGCAACCGCCTGGTTACTCGCTGCGCTGATGTTGTTTTCCGGAGAAGTCACCATGGCGCGCAGCCTGTTGTTAGCAGAACCCTCACAGTTGGCCGGTCAGTGGCGCGCCGTTCTGGCAGGCCCGCAGGACAACGCACAAACCCAGGCGCTGCAGGACAAGCCGTCCAATATCTGTGTCATCGAGCTCAAGGCGGACCAGACCGTAGGCGGGCAAACCGACTGCCTGGGCCAGTGGCTCGGGGATGAACCGGTCCGTTGGTTTCCTGAGCCCGATGGTCTTTCGCTGCTTGGCAAGCAAGATGCCAGAGTTCATCTGGGGCTGCGTCAGGGCCAGCATTATCAAGTCAATTTGAAATCGGGATTGAGCGTCATCCTTGAGCGCAATATCCAAGAGGGCGCGCGTTAGCTTATTCGTACGGCTTGAGCCTGTTTTACCTTGAATCCAGACGCGCTTGTTCATCAGGCGCGCACTTTGGTGTGGGCATGCTCAACTATTAAATGATTGGAAAGTTCAAGTGTTTGCCAACTTTGTGGCGAAGCCAATTGCAGGGAAGAATGATGAAGAGGGCAAAGACCGCCGCCGCGGTGCCGCTGTTCAAGGCGCTGGGCGATTATAAAAACATTCTGCTCAGTGTCGGTTGTTTTACCGCGCTGATTAATGTCCTGATGCTGGCGCCCTCCATTTACATGCTCCAGGTATATGACCGGGGATTATCATCGCAAAACGAAACCACCCTGGTAATGTTGTCGTTGATGGTGGTGGGCTTCTTTGTGTTCATCGGGTTGCTTGAAATGGTGCGCAGCTTCATTGTCATCCGCATCGGCAGCCAGTTGGAGAGACGATTCAATCTCCAGGTCTACAAAGCCGCGTTCGAGCGCAACCTGCTCCAGGGCGAAGGCAACGCCGGGCAGTCCCTGGGTGACTTGACCCATCTGCGCCAGTTCGTCACCGGGCCGGCGCTATTTGCCTTCTTCGATGCCCCCTGGTTCCCGGTCTATCTGCTGGTGATTTATCTGTTTAACGTCTGGCTGGGCGTGTTCGCCAGCGTGGGCACGCTGCTGCTCATCGGTCTGGCATGCCTGAACGAGATCATGACCCGCAAATCGTTGGGGCAGGCCAGCAGCTACTCGCAACAGTCCAGTCAACTGGCCACCAGTCATTTGCACAACGCCGAATCGATCCAGGCCATGGGCATGCTCGATGCACTGCGCAACCGCTGGTTTACCGTGCATTCGCGTTTTCTCGGCTTGCAAAACCAGGCCAGCGACACCGGTGCGGTCATCAGTGCGTTCAGCAAAGCCTTGCGCCTGAGCCTTCAATCGCTCGTGCTGGGATTGGGGGCGCTGCTGGTGATCAAGGGCGACATGACCGCCGGGATGATGATTGCCGGCTCGATCCTGATGGGCCGGGTATTGAGCCCTATCGATCAATTGATTGCCGTGTGGAAGCAATGGAGCGGCGCGAAGCTGGCCTATCGTCGTCTCGACGCGTTGTTGCAGGCCTATCCGCCCCAGGACGACGCGATGCCACTGCCACCGCCCAAGGGCCAGGTGAGCTTTGAGCAAGTCAGCGCCGGACCGCCGGGGCAGCGCCAGGCGACATTGCATCAAGTGAGTTTCAGTTTCGCTGCCGGCGAGGTACTTGGGGTCTTGGGGGCTTCGGGTTCCGGCAAATCCACCCTGGCCCGTGTGCTGGTGGGCGTGTGGCCGATCCTGGGAGGTGCAGTGCGGCTGGACGGGGCCGATATCCATCGCTGGAATCGTGACCAACTCGGTCCGTACATCGGCTATCTGCCCCAGGACATCGAACTGTTCAGCGGCAGCATCGCCGAGAACATCTCCCGCTTTCGCGAGGCCGACCCACAGAAAGTCGTCGCTGCCGCGCAGCAGGCCGGCGTGCATGAGCTGATCCTGCGCATGTCCCAAGGTTACGACACGGTCCTGGGGGAGGACGGTAGCGGTTTGTCAGGTGGGCAGAAACAACGGGTCGCCCTGGCCCGGGCCCTGTACGACCGGCCGAGCCTGGTGGTGCTCGACGAGCCCAACTCCAACCTGGACACCGTCGGCGAGGCGGCGCTGGCCAGTGCCATCGCGCAGCTGAAGGCCCAGGGCACCAGCGTCGTGCTGGTGACACATCGCTCCTCGGCGCTGGCCCAGGCCGACAAGCTGCTGGTGCTTAACGAAGGTCGGCTACAAGCGTTCGGACCAAGCCAGGAAGTGCTGCGGGCGCTATCCGGCCAATCGGACACTCCGCGAGACAAAACCCAGGCAACGCCCAACGGATTGAGCATGAGTCGTCAGTACCAGGCCGCCGGCAAGCCCGGAAACGCATGAGCAAGGATCGCGACATGACCCTCGAACACACTCGACACCACGAGCGCCCCGAACGTGACGCCCGTTTCTTCATGCGCATGGGCTGGGCCCTGGCGCTCCTTGGCGCGGGCAGTTTTTTTACCTGGGCCAGCCTGGCCCCGTTGGATCAGGGCATTCCCGTACAAGGCACAGTGGTGGTTTCCGGCAAGCGCAAGGCTGTGCAATCGATGAGCAGCGGCATGGTCAGTCGGATCCTGGTGCGAGAGGGCGAAGCGGTCAAGCAAGGGCAGCCGTTGTTTCGTCTGGACCAGACCCAGGCCTCAGCGGACGTGCAATCGCTGCAAGCCCAGTACCAGATGGCCTGGGCCAGCCTGGCGCGCTGGCAAAGCGAGCGGGACAACCTGGCGCAAGTGAGTTTTCCGAGCGCATTGAGCCAGGACCCGGATCCACGCCTTGCGCTGGTGCTCGAAGGCCAGCGACAACTGTTCAGCAGCCGCCGCGAAGCCTTCGCCCGGGAACAAGCCGCGTTGCGCGCCAGCATCGAAGGCGCCATCGCGCAATTGGCGGGGATGCGACGGGCCCGTGGCGACCTGACTGCCCAGGCCGAGTCCCTGCGCCTGCAACTGGGCAACCTGCAGCCCTTGGCAGATAACGGTTATATCCCGCGTAACCGCCTGCTGGACTATCAACGGCAATTGTCCCAGGTACAGCAGGAGCTGGCTCAGAACGGCGGCGAAAGCGGCCGGGTGGAGCAGGGGATCATCGAGTCTCGACTGAAGCTGCAGCAACACAGCGAGGAGTATCAAAAGGAAGTCCGCAGCCAATTGGCCGACGCCCAGCTCAAGAGTGAAACCCTGCAACAACAGCTCACGTCGGCCAGGTTCGAGCTGCAACACAGCGAGATCCTCGCCACCGCCGATGGCATCGCCGTCAACCTGGGAGTGCACACCGAAGGCGCAGTGGTGCGCCAGGGCGACACCCTGCTGGAGATCGTGCCCCAAGGCACACGGCTGGAGGTGGAAGGGCACCTGCCGGTGAGCCTGATCGACAAGGTCGGTATCCATCTGCCGGTGAACATCCTGTTCACTGCCTTCAACCAGAGCCGCACGCCGAGGGTGTCGGGGGAGGTCAGCCTGGTGTCCGCCGACCAGATGATCGACGAAAAAACCGGTACGCCGTACTACGTGTTGCGCAGCAACGTTGGCGATGCGGCGCTGGAAAAACTCAATGGCCTGGTGATCAAGCCCGGGATGCCGGCGGAGATGTTCGTGCGTACCGGCGAGCGCTCGCTGCTCAACTACTTGTTCAAACCGCTGCTCGACCGGGCCGGCTCTGCGTTGACCGAGGAATAAGGATGTCCGGTGTATGAAGCGTTTCTACGGGTTGGCACTGCTGGCCGTCTCTATTTGCAACAATGTCTGGGCCATGGGGCCGTTCGAGTTCTACGAACAGGCCCTGCGCAACGACCCGGTTTATCTCGGGGCGATCAAGGAGCGCGACGCGGGCCTGGAGAATCGCGCCATCGGCCGTGCCGGGCTGCTGCCGCACCTGGGCTACAGCTACAACAAGGGCCGCAACCAGTCCAAGGTCACCTACCTCAATGACCGCGGCGCCAGCCAGCACGACGATCGCAACTACAGCAGTTACGGCTCCAGCCTGACCCTGCAACAGCCACTGCTGGACTACGAGGCTTACGCGGCTTATCGCAAAGGCGTGGCGCAGGCGCTGTTCGCCGATGAGAACTTCCGCGGCAAGAGCCAGGAGTTGCTGGTGCGGGTGCTGAGCCATTACACCCAGGCGCTGTTCGCTCAGGACCAGATCGACATTGCCCAGGCCAAGAAGAAGGCTTTCGAACAGCAGTTCCGCCAGAACGAGCACCTGTTCCGCCAGGGCGAAGGCACCCGTACCGATATTCTTGAGGCTGAGTCGCGCTACGAGTTGGCCACTGCCGAAGAGATCGAAGCGCACAACGAACAGGATGCCTCTCTGCGCGAGCTGGGTTCGCTGATCGGCGTGCCCACCCTGGCGATCGGCGACCTGGCTCCGTTGAACGAAACTTTCCAGACCTTCGCCTTGCAGCCCGCCGGTTTCGATACCTGGCATGAATTGGCTGTGAGCAACAACCCCAACCTGGCTTCCCAGCGCCAAGCCGTGGACGTGGCGCGTTACGAGGTAGAGCGCAACCGCGCCGGGCATCTGCCCAAGATCAGCGCTTACGCGACGATGCGCCAGAACGAGTCGGAAAGCGGCAACACCTACAACCAGCGCTACGACACCAACACCATTGGCCTGGAAGTGAGCGTGCCCTTGTATGCCGGCGGTGGCGTCTCGGCCTCGACCCGTCAGGCCAGCCGCACCATGGAACAGGCCGAGTACGAGCTGGACGCCAAGACCCGCGAAACCCTGATCGAACTGCGCCGGCAGTTCAGCGCCTGCGTGTCGGGGGTGAACAAGCTGCGGGCCTATCAGAAAGCCCTGGTCTCCGCCGAAGCGCTGGTGGTGTCGACCCGGCAAAGCATTCTTGGTGGCGAGCGGGTCAACCTTGACGCACTCAACGTCGAGCAACAGCTCTACACCACTCGCCGCGACCTTGCACAGGCCCGCTACGACTACCTCATGGCCTGGGTGAAATTGCATTACTACGCCGGCACCTTGGGGGAACAGGACCTGGCGAAGGTGGATGAGGCGTTTGTAACCCGCTGATCCATTGACTCCTCGCCACAGGAGACCAGTGCAAGCCCCAAGGGACGGGAAAGCTACAGGACTTTTGCATCAACTAAGGATGGTTCATGAAAATCGATAACAATAAGCACCCCGGAAAAACACGCAGTCTGTTCCTGCTCAAAACCTTGAATCAGGCCGTGTTCTGCGCTGTGGCGACCCTGGGCACGGCCCAGGCAGCGCCTTATGTCGAGGGCGGCAGGTCCGGGGACCCGGACAGTTGGCGCAGTGCCGAATTCAACGCCGAATGGGGGTTGGGCGCGATCAATGCGCAGCAGGCCTATGCCGCCGGCTACACGGGCAAGGGCGTCAAGCTGGGGATTTTCGACCAGCCGGTCTATGCCGCGCATCCGGAGTTTTCCGGCACCGACAAAGTCGTGACCCTGGTCACCAGCGGTATCCGTGAATACACCGACCCGTACATCCCGGTGAGGGCCGGTGACCCCTTCCGCTATGACGGCTCGCCCACGGTAGGCTCCGATGGCAAGCTGGGCTCCCATGGCACCCATGTCGGCGGGATCGCCGCCGGCAGCCGTGATGGCAGCCCGATGCACGGCGTGGCGTTCGACGCTCAGATTGTCAGTGCCGACAACGGCGATCCAGGACCCGAAGACGGCATCATCCTGGGCAACGATGGCGCGGTGTACAAGGCCGGTTGGGATGCGCTGATCGCCAGCGGCGCACGGATCATCAATAACAGTTGGGGCATCGGCATCACCGACCGCTTCGACCAAGGCGGCCGCGACCCTGCCTTCCCGCACTTCACCGTGCAGGATGCGCAATTGCAGTTCGACCAGATCCAGCCGCTGCTGGGCACCCGGCCGGGCGGCGCCTACGAAGGCGCCATCGCTGCGGCCCGCAGTGGAATCGTGACCATTTTCGCCGCCGGCAACGACTACAACCTCAACAATCCCGATGCCATCGCGGGCCTGGCGTATTTCGTGCCGGACATCGCGCCGAACTGGCTCACGGTTGCCGCCCTTCAGATCAACCCCGATACCAGCAGCCCCGATCCCTACACCATCAGCACCTTCTCGTCGCGCTGTGGCTATACCGCCAGTTTCTGTGTATCGGCGCCAGGCACCCGGGTCTATAGCGCCGTGATCGGCGGCACCGGCGCCGATGACCTGACGGTCGGCTACGCCAACAAGAGCGGCACCTCCATGGCGGCACCCCATGTCGCCGGCAGTGTGGCGGTGTTGATGGAGCGCTTCCCCTACATGACCGGTGCTCAGGTCGCCAGTGTGCTGCGTACCACGGCCACCGACATGGGCGCCCCTGGCGTCGATTCGCTGTATGGCTGGGGCATGATCAACCTGGGCAAGGCCATAGACGGCCCGTCGATGCTGGTGACCGAGCAAGACATTCCCGTGGAATTCCGTATCGACGGCGCCTACGGCACAGGGCAATTCGTGGCGGACCTGCCGGGCGTCGGTGCGATCGTCGATGCTGGCAAACCCACTGAACGGGTGTGCAGCGGAATCCAGTGCGGGCTGGATGTGTGGCGCAACGACATAACTGGTTACGGTGGCCTGACCAAGGAAGGCATCGGCACCTTGGTACTCACGGGAGACAGTACCTATAGCGGGCCGACCCTGGTCAACGAGGGGCGTCTTGCAATCAACGGCTCTCTGGCATCGGCCGTGACTGTCAATGACGGCGGTGTGCTGGGCGGGAATGGCCGCATCGCCAGCCTGACGGCCAAGCAGGGAGGCAGCGTGGCGCCGGGCAATTCCATCGGCACGTTGCAGGTGGCCGGGGATGTGACCTTCCAATCGGGTTCGACCTACGCGGTGGAGGTGTCGCCTACCTCCAGCGACCTGATCATTGCCGGCGGCAAGGTCTCCATCGACGGCGCGACGGTGTCGTTGTCCCTGGAAAACAGCCCGACGCTACTTTCCGCCAGCGAAGTGAATAGTCTGCTGGGGCGTCAGCTCGACATCCTGCAGGCGGCCGACGGTATCGAGGGGCGTTTTGGCGAGGTGCTACCCAATTATGCGTTCCTGGGAGGAAACCTGGCGTATTCCGCCAGCGGCGTTCGATTGGCGGTGGCGCGCAACGCAACGTCGTTCAGCAGCCTTGGCCTGACCCCCAACCAGCGCTCGGTGGCGACCGCGGCAGAGCAATTGGGGGCTGGCAACGGCCTCTACGAAGCCTTGTTGCTGTCACCCAGCGCCGCCGAGGCCCAACAGGCGTTCCAGCAACTGTCCGGCGAGATCCATCCAGCCATCGGCACGTTGTTGATCAACCAAAGCCGTTACCTGCGAGATGCCGTAGGTGATCGCCTGCGCCAGGACGCGCTGTACGACGCCAATACGCCCACCGATACCGGGAGCAACCTCTGGGTCAAGGTGCTCGGTGCCTGGGGCAAAAGCGAAGGGGGACATGACAATGCCAGTTCCAACAGCTCCATCGGCGGGCTGCTGATCGGTGGCGATGGCTTGATCAGCGAACGGACACGACTGGGTTTCGTCACCGGATACAGCGACAGCTCGTTGAGCATGGGGGATGGCACGCATTCGTCGGCCAAGGCCGACAGCTATCACCTGGGGGCCTACCTGGGACATGAGATCGACGCGCTGCGCCTGACCGTCGGTGGCGCCTACAGCTGGCATCGCATCGACGTAAAACGCGAGCTGCAGTGGGCCGAGATCAATGGTCGGGAGAAAACCAAGCGTGATGCCCGCACCGCCCAGCTCTTCACCGAAGCGGCATATCGCCTCGACCTGCAACCCGTGGACCTGGAACCGTTCGCCAACCTGGCTTATGTGCATCTGGACAGTGACAGTTTCCATGAGAAAGGCGACAGCGCAGCCCTGCACGGTGGCAACGACCGTCGCGATGCGGTGCTGTCGACGCTGGGTGTGCGGGCCAGCCATACCCTGGCGCTGTCGCAGACGCAGCAATTGCAGCTCTCCGGGTCACTCGGCTGGCAGCACAACTTGAGCAACACCCGTTCCGAACAGGACCTGGCGTTCGCCGGCAGCGCGGATACCTTCGCGGTGCAGAGCGTGGCCATGGACCGCAATGCCGCGGTGATCGGTGCACGGGCCGGGCTCGCAGTGGCCAAGGATGTGCGCGTCAACCTGGACTACAACGGCGTGCTCGGTGCCCGGGATAAAAGCCATGGTGTCGGGCTGACGCTGGATTGGCAATTCTGAACCAGGAGAAATGGCCGGTTGGCCCCTTCACTTCATCCCCCATTCCAACAACAAAAAGAGAGGCAGCTACACATGGGTATCTACGACTACAAGAACCTCGGCACCACCGAGTCCAAGGCATTGGTGAGCGATGCAATGGCCATCATGTTGTATTCCTACCATAACCTCGACAATGGCTTTGCTGCCGGGTACCAGCACAATGGCTTCGGTGCCGGTCTACCGGCGACCCTGGTCACGGCACTGCTGGGCGGCACTGATTCCCAAGGGGTGATTCCCGGCGTGCCTTGGAATCCCGACTCGGAAAAGCTTGCCCTGGAAGCGGTGCAAAAGGCCGGCTGGACGCCCATCAGTGCCTCGCAACTGGGCTATACCGGCAAGGTGGATGGTCGCGGAACATTTTTCGGCGAGAAAACCGGCTACACCACCGCGCAAGTGGAGATCCTTGGCAAGTACGACGCTGATGGACATCTGCAGGAAATCGGCGTGTCGTTTCGTGGCACCAGCGGCCCCCGGGAAAACCTGATCACCGACTCAATAGGCGATGTGTTCAACGACCTGATGGCCGCCCTGGGGCCCAAGGACTATGCGAAAAACTACGCCGGTGAGGCCTTCGGCAATCTGCTTGCCGACGTCGCGAAGTTTGCCCAGGCCCACGGCCTGACGGGCAAGGACGTGTTGGTCAGCGGCCACAGCCTGGGTGGGTTGGCGGTCAATAGCATGGCCGACTTGAGCGCGGACAAGTGGTCGGGCTTCTACAACAGCGCGAACTACATCGCTTATGCTTCACCGACCCAGAGCGGCACCGACAAAGTGCTGAACATCGGCTATGAAAACGATCCGGTATTCCGGGCGCTGGACGGTTCGACCTTCAATCTGGCGTCGGTGGGCGTGCATGATGCGCAGCAGGAATCAGCCACGAACAACATCGTCAGCTTCAACGACCATTACGCGTCGACGGCCTGGAACGTGTTGCCGTTTTCCATCCTGAACATTCCCACCTGGATTTCCCATCTGCCCACCGGCTACGGCGATGGCATGGGGCGGATCATGGGCTCGGCGTTCTACGACCTGACCGGAAAGGACTCCACCATCATCGTTGCCAATCTGTCGGACCCGGCTCGGGGCAATACGTGGGTGCAGGACCTCAATCGCAATGCCGAAGCCCATACCGGCAGTACCTTCATCATTGGCAGCGACCAGGCGGATCTGATCCAGGGCGGCCAGGGTAACGATTACCTGGAAGGTCGCGCCGGCAACGATACGTTCCGCGATGGCGGTGGCTATAACGTTATCCTGGGCGGGCAGGGCACCAACTGCCTGCAACTGCAGCAATCGATAAAGGACTTCAGTTTTGCCCATGACGGGGCCGGAACGCTGTACGTGGGTGATGCTCATGGCGGGATCAGCATCACCCGTGACATCGGTACGCTGGTCAGCCGGGAGCCCGGATCGCTCTGGGGAATGCTCAAGGATGAGGTCAGCCACAGCGTGACCGCCAACGGTCTGGTGACCGCGGGCAACCTGACGGCGTATGCCTCATCGGTCAACGGCAGCGCGGCTGACGACACCTTGATGGCTCGGGCGACCGGTGACTGGCTGTTCGGCCTGGACGGCAACGACCAACTGGTGGGTGGTGTGGGCAACGACACCTTCGTCGGCGGTTCGGGCAACGACGTGATGCAATCGGGTGGCGGCAGCGACACCTTCATCTTCAGTGGCGTATTCGGTCAGGACCGGATCAGCGGTTACGACGGGGGTGACAAGTTGGTTTTCCTCGGCATACAGGGGGCTGGGGCGGGTTATGACTACAGCCAGCACTTGTCGCAGGTGGGCGCCGATACGCTGCTCACGGTTGGCGACAACTCCGTGACCTTGGTGGGGGTAGGGCTGGGGCAGGTTGGAGACAACATCGTGTTTGCCTGATTCCTGGGTATTGAACCCTGACCTCTGTGGGAACTGAACTTGCTCGCGATAGCGGTGGACCTGCTGCATCGATGTTGAATGTGCCACCATCGCGAGCAGGCTCGCTCCCACATGGACCGGCGCTGACTTTGATTCCATGACCACCGCAGATCCCCTGTGGGAGCAAAGCTTGCTCGCGATGGCGGCAGTACAGTCAATCCTTTAAGCGGCTGGTTCACCGCTTTCGCGAGCAAGCCCGCTCCCACATGGATCGGGGCTGACTTTGATTCCATGACCACCGCAGATCCCCTGTGGGAGCGAGCCTGCTCGCGATGGCGGCAGTACAGCCGCAAGTGATGCCAGCGATGCCATCGTTATCCCGGCCAAGGCCAAAGATATTCAGTCTTCCTTGCGAATCGTCGCCACGTCGTCGGCGCGCACCCGGACTTTCTTGCCGGCAATGTCTTCGAACTCGTAAAAGCCATCGGACGTTCGGGTGTTGGGGGTGTCCTTGGTCAAATACTGGGTGCCGTTCTGCAAGGTCACGACGGTCGGCGTCGAGCAGCCGGCCAGCGCCAGGAAAGCTGCGGCAGCCAAAGGCAGGCCCAGAAATCTGATATTCATATCCATACCTCTCGATCAAAGGACGCGGCTCATCCGGCCGCGCCATCACTGTAATCAACCGCCATTGGTCCCGCTTACTGTAGGAAAGTTCATCGCCGACTAGAGGATTTCACTTTATTGATTGAGGGAACCACTCATCCTTTGCAGTTGCTCGAGTCGTCCGTAGCTGGTATCTGTACGCATAACCAGTACTCCAATGCCCGTGGCGCTTCTTCCCGTGACAGCCAACCCTCTCGACGATCCCTTTTATTACCTGAACAATTTCCAGCAGGTGCTTGCCTGGCTGACGCAACGCTATGCCGACGTACTCAGCATCGAGGAGCAGCGCTTCATCGACGACTTCGCGTCGTTGCCTCGCTCGTCCCAAGGCTTGCTGGTACGCATGGTGATGCGCAAGGGGTTGCGCTTTCGGCACAGCAAATTGCACTACCTGGAAATCGGTGACATTGGCGCGGCGGTCGAACCGCTGCTGTCCCTGGGCTGGGTACAGGATCAACCCCTGAACCTTGCCGAACTGTTCGAGGTGCTGCTCAAGCCGGAAATCATCCTGTGCCTGGGCCACCTGATCGAACGGCCCAAGGCGAAAAAGTCCGAATGGCTCCTGGCCTTGGACGATCGTCTGGACGAAACACGGCCATTCAATCAATGGTGCCCGCAGTTGGAGGAGCGGCTGTACAGCCTGACGATCATGGAAACCTGCGACCGGCTGCGGTTGATGTTCTTTGGCAACCTCTATCAGGACTGGTCGGAGTTCGTGCTGGCGGACCTGGGCATCTTCACTTACGAAACCGTGGCGTTCAGCGCCGAATCCCGAGGCTTGCGCAGCCGACAGGATGTCGATGCCTGTCTGTTCCTGCACGGGTGCCAGCAGCGCTTCGAAGCCGGCGAGCCACTGGACGACATCGTCGCCCAAGTCAACGCGTTGGTCTTGGACAACCCGTGGCTGGAGCGGCGCCGAGGCAAGTTGCTGTTCCAGATCGGCCAGCACGCCGAACGCATCGCCGATTTTGCCCTGGCCCTGTGCATCTATCGCGACTGCCGCTACCCCGGCGCACGGTTGCGGATGATCCGCGTGCTGGAGCGCCTCGGTGAGTACGCCTTGGCCCTGGAACTGGGGGAAGCGGCAGCCCTGGCGCCGGAGAACGCAGCTGAAAGCCAGGCGTTGCTCAGGGTCGTGCCGCGGTTGCAGCGCAAGCTGGGCGGCCCGCCGGTGCCTCGTGCCGTGGTCCGGGAAACGGAGCGGCTGGACCTTCGTCTGCCCCGCGTCGATCCGGCCTTGTCGGTGGAGTATCACGTCCAGGCTCATTTGCACGACGAGACCGCCCCGGTGCATTACGTCGAGAACAGCCTGATCAACTCATTGTTCGGCCTGTTGTGCTGGCCGGCTATTTTCGCGCCTTTGCCGGGGGCGTTCTTCCATCCGTTCCAGCGCGGCCCGGTGGACCTGCTCAACGAAGATTTCCCGGTCCGCCGCGCCGAACTGTTCGCCACCTGCTTCGCGGAACTCGACGATGGGCGCTATCGGGACACCATTGTGCGTCGCTATACAGAGAAATGGGGTGTCCAATCGCCTTTCGTGTTCTGGGGTGCGATGTCTGAAGAACTGTTGCATCAGGCACTCGATTGCCTCCCGGCCGAACACCTCAAGCACTGGTTCAATCGCCTGCTGCTGGACATCAAGGCCAACCGTGCCGGCATGCCGGACCTGATCCAGTTCTGGCCGCAGCACAAGACGTATCGCATGATCGAAGTCAAAGGCCCCGGCGACCGCCTGCAGGACAACCAATTGCGTTGGCTGGCGTTCTGTCACGAACACCGGATGCCCGTCGCGGTCTGCCATGTGCAATGGATGGAGCAGGGCGCATGACCCCGGAACCGGCCTACAGCATCGCCGTGCGGGCGTTGTGTGAGTTCACCGCCAAGACCGGCGACCTGGACCTGCGCTTTACCCCTTCGCCCACGGCGCTGGAAGGTATCGTTGGCCACCGCACCGTGGCATCACGGCGCAATATTACGTATCAGGCAGAGATCAGCCTCGAAGGCCGCTACCGGAGCATGCGGGTCAAGGGGCGAGCCGACGGCTACGACCCGGTCCGCAACTGCGTCGAGGAGGTGAAGACCTATCGCGGCGACCTGTCCAGGCAACCGGCCAATCATCGCCAGTTGCACTGGGCCCAGGCGAAGATCTACGGCTGGCTGATGTGCCAGAAACTGCACCTTCCACGCATCGACGTGGCCCTGGTGTATTTCGACATCGTCAGTGAACAGGAAACCTGCCTGACGCAAGGCTTCGAGGCGACGCAGCTCGAGGCTTTCTTCGAAGAGCAGTGCGCATTGTTCCTGGCCTGGGCCGAACAGGAGATGGCTCACCGGCAAGCGCGCAACGGCGGTGCGCAGGCGCTGGCCTTTCCCCATGCTGGCTTCAGGCCGGGACAACGGCACCTGGCCGAGTCGGTGTTCAAGGCGGTCAGCACCGGACGCTGCCTCATGGCCCAGGCGCCCACCGGCATCGGCAAGACCATCGGTACGCTGTTCCCGATGCTCAAGGCCCTGGCGCCGCAGCGACTGGACAAGGTGTTCTTTCTCACGGCCAAGACGCCGGGACGCAAGCTGGCGCTGGATGCCGCGCGGGTGATCACCCATAGCGCACCGTCGATGCCGTTGCGGGTCCTGGAGATGGTCGCCAGGGATAAAGCCTGTGAGCATCCGGACAAGGCGTGCCATGGCGAATCCTGTCCACTGGCCCGTGGCTTCTATGAACGCCTGCCCGGCGCCCGCGAGGCCGCCAGCAGGCTCACCTTGCTCGATCAGGCCGCGTTGCGCGAGATTGCGCTGGCCCATGAAGTGTGCCCGTACTACCTCAGCCAGGAAATGGCCCGTTGGGCCGACGTGGTCGTCGCCGACTACAACTATTATTTCGACTTCAGCGCCTTGCTGTTCGCCCTGGCCCAGGCCGATGGCTTGACCGTCGCGACCCTGGTTGATGAAGCCCATAACCTGGTGGAACGGGGGCGGCAGATGTACAGCGCGACCCTCGACCAGTCCACATTGGCCGCGGTGCGCAAAACCGCCCCCGAACCCCTGAAGAAATCCTTGCAGCGGGTCAATCGCCAGTGGAACGCCTTGCACGCTCTTCAGGTTGCGGCCTACCAGGCCTATGAAAAACCACCGGAGAAACTGCTCCAGGCACTGTCCCTGTGCACCACGGCCATCGGCGATTACCTCAATGACCATCCCCAGGGCCTGGACGGCGACTTGCAGGCGTTCTACTTCGAGGCCTTGCAGTTCGGTCGGGTGGCGGAATCGTTCAATGAGCATTTCCTGTTTGACATCCATAAGCGTGAGCTCGGTCGTCAACGCAGCCTGTCCACCTTGTGCTTGCGCAATGTGGTGCCGGCCGGCTTCTTGCGGCCAAGGCTCACGGCGGCCCGCAGCAGCGTGCTGTTCTCCGCCACCCTGAGTCCACGGCACTACTACGCCGACCTGTTGGGCACACCGGCGGATATGGTGTGGATCGATGTGGAATCACCGTTCCATGCCGGACAACTGGACGTTCAGGTCGTCAGTCGGATTTCCACCCGTTTCGCCCACCGCCAGGCATCGCTGGAACCGATTGTCGGGTTGATGGCGCGCCAGTTCGGCGAACGTCCCGGCAACTACCTGGCCTTTTTCAGTAGCTTCGATTACTTGCAACAGGTGGTCGGGCTGTTCGCCGAACGGCACCCGGACATTGCGATCTGGACCCAATCCCGGGGCATGGGCGAAGCGTCCCGGCAGGCCTTTCTCGAACGGTTCATGGAGCACAGCCAGGGCATCGGCTTCGCGGTGCTGGGCGGTGCGTTCGGCGAGGGAATCGACTTGCCGGGCTCGCGGCTGATCGGCGCGTTTATCGCCACCCTGGGGCTGGCGCAGTTCAATCCGGTCAACGAACAGATCAAGCAGCGCATGGCCGCGATTTTCGGCGACGGCTATGACTACACCTACCTGTACCCCGGCTTGCAGAAAGTCGTCCAGGCCGCCGGGCGCGTCATCCGCACCCAACAGGACCGTGGGGTGGTGATGCTGATCGACGACCGGTTCGGCGAAGCCCGGGTGCAGCACTTATTGCCGGATTGGTGGTCTGTCACTCAAGAACATCCTGCTAAATCCTGTGGGAGCGAGCCTGCTCGCGATTGCGGCGTTTCAGTCACTTAGGGCCAACTGAACGACCGCTATCGCGAGCAGGCTCGCTCCCACAAAGGGATTTGCGTCGATTTCCATTTTTGGTCCCGCCGGTTAATAATTTCCGAGGCAGGACCTGCACCATACTTCGCAAAGAATCTACACGGACACCCCGGCCAAAAATGCTTGAGAACAATCAGAAGACTGCCCGCATTAACGAGGAACAGCGTTTTCGGCTGCTGATCGACGCCGTGGTCGACTATGCCATCTACATGACCGACCCTACGGGTATCATCACCAGTTGGAACTCCGGTGCCCGGCGCTTCAAAGGCTACGAAGAGTCCGAGATCCTCGGCCAGCATTTCTCCCGTTTCTACACCGACCAGGACCGCGCCGCCGGCCTGCCGCAACGGGCGCTGGATACCGCCTTGCGCGAGGGCCGTTTCGAAGGCGAGGGCTGGCGGGTGCGCAAGGACGGTACGCTGTTCTGGTCCCATGTGGTCATCGACCCGATCATCGACAGCCAGAGCGGCGCCTTGCTCGGTTTTGCCAAGATCACCCGCGACCTGACCGATCGCAAGATGGCCGAGGAAACCCTCAAGCAAAGCGAGCAGCAGTTTCGCCTGCTGGTACAGAGTGTCACCGATTACGCCATCTACATGCTCAATCCTGAAGGGCAAGTGACCAATTGGAACCAGGGGGCGCAACGGATCAAGGGCTACCTGCCGGCTGAGGCCATTGGCCGGCATTTTTCGATGTTCTATACCCCCGAAGACCGTGAAAATGGCGAGCCACAGCGGGCGTTGAGCATCGCCGCCAGCGAAGGGCGCTTCGAGAAGAAAGGGTGGCGGGTACGCAAGGACGGTACGCGGTTCATGGCCCATGTGGTCATCGATGCGATCCGCAGCGACACCGGCACGCTGCTGGGGTTTGCCAAGATCACCCGCGACATCACCGACGCCACCCAGGCGCAGCAGGCCCTTGAGCAGACCCGCGAGGCCCTGTTCCAGTCCCAGAAATTGCAGGCCATCGGTCAACTCACGGGCGGCATTGCCCATGACTTCAACAACCTGCTCACGGTGATTCTCGGCAACCTGGAGATCGTGCGCAAGCGCATGCCTGGTACCCCGAAACTGGCCCAATTGCTGGACAACGCGACACAGGGCGCGCTGCGCGGGGTTTCGCTGACCCAGCGGATGCTAGCCTTTGCCCGTCGGCAGAAACTGACGTCCGAGTCGGTGGAGTTGGCGGCCTTGGTGCAGGGCATCAGCGGCCTGCTGCAAAGCTCCATGGGCCCGTCGATACATATCCAGACCGCTTTCGCCGATGCGCTGTCGCCGGTCCTGGCGGACGTCAACCAGCTGGAACTGGCCATCCTCAATCTGGCGACCAACGCCCGGGACGCCATGCCCCACGGCGGGCGCATCCTGATTGCGGCCAATGAGCGACGGGATACTGGGGCTCCGGACACGTCTCTGAGGACCGGGCGGTACGTCTGTCTGTCGATCACCGACGAAGGCGAGGGGATGGATGAGGCGACGCTGGCCTCGGCCGTGGACCCGTTCTTCACCACCAAGGGTGTCGGCAAGGGCACAGGCCTGGGCTTGTCCATGGTGCATGGCCTGGCCGAACAGTTGGGGGGGCGGTTGATACTCAAGAGCCAGAAGGGGGTCGGCACCACGGCTGAGTTATGGCTGCCAGTGGCTGATCACTCGGTGCCGGAGACGGTGCCGGTACAGGCGCAGGCACCGTTGTCGACCCAGGAACTGCTGGTGCTGGTGGTCGACGATGACAGCCTGGTGCTGACCAGCACTCGCCTGTTGATCGAAGATCTGGGGCACCGGGTGCTCTGCGCCCCGTCGGGCGCGCAGGCGCTGGAATTATACGAGCGCAATCCGGACATCGACCTGGTGATCACCGATATGGCCATGCCACAGATGGATGGGGCGCACTTGGCTAAGTTGCTACGAGACCGGCAACCCACCTTGCCCGTCATTCTTGCCACCGGCTACGCCGAGCGCCTGGAGGGTTTCGCCACGCAGTTGCCGCGGCTGACCAAGCCGTTCAAGCAGATTGACCTGGTGCAGGCTATTGGGCAGACGATGAAATGACCATGGCCTGTTGATGATCCCCAGCAGCAGGAGAACCTGTAGCAGGAGAACCTGTGGCAGGAGAACCTGTGGGAGCAAGGCTTGCCCGCGATACATACACTGCGGTTTCTGAGAAGACCGCATCAGCTTCATCGCGGGCAAGCCTTGCTCCCACAGATACCCTTGTCACAGAAGCTTGCGTTCCCTGGCTATCGGGCATTTTTGCTGAACCCCCGCAGATTCATGGCACACAAGCAGAACTGCAACACAATCAGCGCATACGCATCCGAATGCAGCCCCCAGACAACCCACAGAATGTTGCTTGCAATGAAGCAACTGAAGCCCATTAGCCGCCGCCGTGGCTGGCGTGATCCGATCAGCCAGGCGGCGAGCACCGTCACCACCATCGCCGGCCACTGCACCCATGCAAGATAATCCACCCAATTTTCCTCAACGCCATCGATGATCTAAAGACCCTGGCGGCGGGACGACGTTTCGTTGAACCTGCGGTCCATCGACTTGAACTTGCCTGTTGGCGCGGTCCTCTAACAGGTTCGAATCATTACCGAGGGATAGCCCACGCAATGCCCCGAATCCTGACCAGCCAGACCCAGGAAGAAGCGCTGACGGAACACCAGGCCAAACTGTTCGGCTCCCCCAAGGAACGACTGGATTTCTATCGTCGGGAGATCCAGTACGAAACCAGTATCCTGGCCAATCGTACCGATGCGTATCTTGCCGCCCAGTCGTTCCTGGTGATCGCCTTCGCCTCCTGCATGGCAAACCTGAACCCGGAATGGGGCAAGCTGTTTACCTTGATCGTGCCGCCGTTCCTGGCCTTGCTGGGCTTCCTGAGCTCCCTCAACGCCTGGCCGGGTATTCGTGCCGCCTACGAGATCATCGATCATTGGCATTTCAAACAAAGTGAGCTGTTGCGCTGCGAACCGATGATGGGCCTGGTCTATGACGAGTCGCCGCTGTTCAGCGAGCGGGAATCGACCCACAAGGGGTACCGCAAATCCCTGTTGTTTTCGGTGCGTACGCCGTGGATCTTCGCCGCGTTCTGGGTACTGCTGGGGATGTATTCGGTCTACATCCAGGTGAGCGACCCCGGGGCTTGAGGTCACTGGTCTAGCCTGAACGCTTGTGGCGTTCATACCACGCCAGGGTCGGCTGGGTGCTCAAACCGTGGACCAGGATACTCAGGGCCACCACCGAGAGCGTGAGGTTGATACACAGATTCGCCACCTCGGGTGGCAAGTGATGGTTCAAGGCATAGAACAGGTAGAACAGACTGCCGATGCCACGTATGCCGAACCACCCGATCAGCAATCGTTGCGAGCGGTCCATCAAACGGCCCCAAGGCATTGCCAGCACACACAATGGACGAATGACGGCGAACAGCAGCGCGCCGATGGCCAGGGCCCGCCAGTCCCAGTGATTAACCAGCACTATCCCGAGCAGCGTCACCAGGAACACCTCCATGGCGCGCTCCACGAGGCTGCCAAACGCGAGCATGTCGCCCATCATCACACCGGCGGCCACCTGGCTGTCTTCCAGGGACTCGGTGTCCGCCAGCACGGCTTGCCGAGGAGCGACTGTTTCGTGTCCTACCACCGGTTGCACCAGGTGTTCGGCTGGCGGCGAGTCCTCGGCGGTGGAAGCCACTTCGGCCTGGCGCAACCCCAACCCGGCGGCGAACACCGAGAGAAAGCCGTAGCCCTGGACCGATTCGGCGGCGACGTAGGCCAACGCAATCAACGCCAGGGCCAGATAATCATTGGGCGAGAGGGTGCTGTCGGCATTCCTGATACGCATCGACAAGGTCATGCGACCGATGCCACGGCCCATCATGTAACCGATCAACAAGCCTGCCGGTACGGCCCATAGCACATCGCGCAAGGCCCACTCGGCGAGGAAACCGTCGTTGCCGTCGCGCAGCATCAGCAGACCAAGGATCACGAACGGAAACGCTGTACCATCGTTCAACCCGGCCTCACCGGATAACCCGAAACGCACCCGATCGTCGTCCCGGGCATCGTTGACCTGCACCAGCGCCGCCAGCACCGGGTCGGTCGGCGCCAGCATCGCGCCGATCAGCAGTGACACGCCCCAGCCGAGGCCGAACAGATAATGCAGCGTCAGGCACAGACCGGCGATGCTCAGGATCATCACCGGTCCGGCCAACCCATAGGCTACGCGCCAGGTACGGTCTTTGAAGGGCAGGCGCAACTTGAGACCGCTGACGAATAGCGAAAACACCACGGCTATTTCAGTGAGGTGTTCCATCCACGTTGTGGAGTCATGGATGTCCAACTGCAACAACTCCACCCCCGCCGGACCGATGGCGACGCCCAGCGCCAGGCATATCGCCGAGGTGGTCACCGGCATCCAGCGCAGGTATGAAGAAGTCAGGGCCAGGGTCAGCAATACGGTACCGAGCACCGCAACCCACGCTGTGAAAATCATTGGTGCTCCTTGATGGCGGGATAAACCAGAACCCTGTGGCGAGGGGATTTATCGAAACGTCGCACCGCCCCGCTGGGCTGCGAAGCGGCCCTAGAACAGTCAACTCAATCTGTCTGGTACACCGCAGTGGCAGGTTTTAGGACTGCTTCGCAGCCCAGCGGGGATAAATCCCCTCGCCACAAGGGTTGGCACTTACCTTCGGCTCTTCCATTCGAGAGCTCGAACAAAGCCAGGGTTCCCCTTACAACAGCACGCCCCGTTTATCCGGCTGCATTTCAATCCGAGGGAATTTTTCGCTCCGCTCAAGGCTCTGCACTGGAAGAGACGTGCTGATTCAGCGTCCTGCCAAGCACCCATGAGGCCCTTATGACTGCGCTGACCACCCTTCACCGGCCCGCCACCGTGCGACCGTTTACAGATCCGTTCACCGCTGCCGGCAACGTGCGCCAATGCTACGAGCGGCTGCTCCAGGGCCCGGACGATGCCGACCGGCAGGCTGTGGCCCAAGCTTTTGTCCAGTCATGCCTGGATAAAGCAGCCACGCTGGCGCAGGAGATGCCCGACGACCCCATGGCTCTGCAAGCCTGGGTCGAGCAACACAGCGCCGGTGTGGCCCGGCAATACGGTGATTACCTGGAACGGCGCAAAAACGGAGGCGCACGGGAGTTTTTTTCCAACAAGGCCCACGCGTTGTACTTCCTCCAGGCCGTCGCACCGACCAAGCTGGTAGACGGAGCCTGGTTGTATGGCGTGCTTGAACACTGGCACGACCACCGCTTCGAAGGACTGCTGTGCACCTACCTGGAAGAGTTGGGCGACGGCGTCCCGGCGCAGAACCATGTTGTGATCTACCGCAAGCTGCTCGCCGAACATGGTTTGGCGGATGCTCCGGACATCGACGATGACCACTACCTGCAAGGCGCGGTGCAGTTGGCCCTGGGATATGCCGGTGATGAATACCTGCCCGAGGTCATCGGCTACAACCTGGGTTACGAGCAACTGCCCTTGCACCTGTTGATCAGCGCCTATGAGCTGAGCGAACTGGACATTGACCCGTATTACTTCACCCTCCACGTGACCATCGATAACGCCAGTACCGGCCACGCTCACAAAGCCGTGCAATCGCTGTTGCAACTGATGCCGATGGAAGCCGATCGCGACGCCTTCTGGCGCCGGGTGACCCTGGGTTATCGCCTCAATGACCTCGGGCGAGGCAGCCGGACGATCATCGAGTCGTTCGACCTGTATCGCGAAGTATTGGACATGCTCGAACGCAAACGCCCGTTCGGCCAGCATATGCACTCCGATTACTGCAAATTCGAGGGCAAGACCGTCAACCAGTGGCTGGCGATGCCGGGACAGTTGGAAGGCTTCCTCGATGCGCTGCAGGGCAAAGGCTGGATCAAGCGCCATGAGGACCCGCAGAACAGCCGGTTCTGGACCCTGATCGAAGGTCCCGGCGCGGCGATGTTCGGGGTGTTCAGCCCTTACGAAAAACAGCTCTTGCATGATTGGATCGCTGGCGACTGGCTGGACGAAGGCCCTCGTGCGGCGCCCCGGCGCAACCACGGCGCCGCCAGCGCGCTGCCAACGCCGGCGGAAGATCCCGATGTGCAAAGTCTGCAGCAGGCGCTGCGTGGCCAAACGCCCGCCCAGCAGATGCAGACATTGATGCCCTGGCTTTCGCCCCGTTGCCACAGCCATCCGGCCGGATTGCTGGCGACCCGCCGGTTCATCGAACTCAAATCCGTACTTCGCTAGGAGCCCTGCATGAATCAGGAAGAACGCCTGTCCGAACCCGACCTGGCGCTGTTACAGCTGGGCCGTCGCCTGCAAGCCGACGGTTATCGCTTCATCACGCCAACGCCGTTGACCCACAAGCGGGTCAACCAGCGCCCCGGAAACGAACATTCCAAGACGTTGCGTGACGTGTTCGGCTGGTCGCGGCCATTTGCGCCGGGGCTGATTTCGGCCGATGAGCAGCGTCAATTGCAGGAAGCCGAGGTGCTGGAAGAGCGCGAAGGTCTGCTTCGCAGCCGGGTACGCTGGTCGAGCCTGGATGGGCTGCTGTTTGCCCATTCGGCATTCCCTACCGAGTCCAGCGACGCGGTGTTTTTTGGCCCGGACAGCTACCGCTTCGCACAACTGATCCATACTCATCTGCAACAGAATTTCACGGCAGTGCATCGAGCCGTGGACATCGGCTGTGGCGCCGGTGTCGGCGCGATCGTAATTGCCCGGGCCCGTCGCGAGGCCCAGGTGCTCGCCCTGGACATCAACCCGCTGGCCCTGCGCCTGAGCGCAGTCAACGCCGCGTTGGCCGAGGTGGGTAACCTAGAGATCGCGCATAGCGACCTGCTGCAGAACGTGGACGGCCAGTTCGACCTGATCGTCGCCAACCCTCCGTATATGGCCGATCCGGCGGAGCGCGCCTATCGCGACGGTGGTGGAACCCTCGGCGCCGGACTGTCGTTGCGCATCGTCGAGCAGGCGTTGCCCCGGCTCATGCCAGGCGGCTCCCTGGTGCTCTACACCGGTGTCGCGATGGTCGAAGGTCGCGATCCGTTCCTGGAGGCGTTGGGAGCTTGGCGCGATTCGCCGGATTTTGGCTGGACCTACAAGGAACTGGACCCGGACGTGTTTGGTGAAGAATTGCTGACACCGGGTTATCGGGACGTGGAAAGGATCGCCGTGGTGGCGTTGGTGGTAACCCGCATCGGCGCGGGAATCGGAGGGATTATCGATGAACAGGCGTCTGAAGTTCGGCATTGAAGAGGAATATTTCATCACCGATCTGCAAACCCGCTGCATGCCCGGCCAAACGTCTGAAGCGGTGGTGGCCGAATGCCGGATCGAGCTGGGCAAGCATTTCGCCCATGAAATGTTCCAGAGCCAGGTCGAGGTGGCGTCACCCATCTTTCGCAGCCTGCCCGAGGCCGCCGATTACTTGACCAAAGTGCGCGCAGGGCTGACGCGGCGCTTGGCGCCCCATGGATTGGGGTTGCTCAGCGCCGGCTCTCATCCCATGGCTGCCCAGGGATTACAGCCCACCGATGAACTGCACTTCCAGCAACTGTTCGATGATTACCAGCGAGTGGCCCGACGCAGCGTGCTGTCGGGCTTGCATGTGCACGTGGAGGTTCCGGCCGACCGGGACCGGGTACGGGTGATGAACGAGGTTCTGCCCTGGCTGCCGATGTTTCTAGCGCTGAGTGCTTCGTCACCGTTCTGGAATGGCGCGTATACCGGGTTTAACAGCTACCGCCAGGTCGCCTGCGATGAGTGGCCGCGCATGGGTGTCCCTGAGTTTTTCGAAGACGAATCGGCGTTTGCCGAGTATGTCGACTTGCTCATGCGCACCGGTTCTATTCGCCAGGCCAGCGATTGCTGGTGGGTGATCCGGCCTTCCTCGCATTTCCCCACCCTGGAAATGCGCATCTGCGATGCCTGTCCCCGGATCGATGATGTGCTCTGTCTCGTCTCGCTGTTTCGGCTGATGGTGGCCCACGCCATTGCCCAACCCAAACCCGGGGCGCGCTACAGCCAGACATCCCAGTGGATCCTCAAGGAAAACCGCTGGCGGGCCAAACGCCACGGGATCCTCGCGGAGTTCATCATCGAGGTGCAGGAGCAGCCCATGCTCATCGGTGAATGGCTGACCCTGGCCGAACAGACCTTTGGTGAAACGGCCGCCGCCCTGGGCGTTTGCGACGTGTTCAAGCAGGCGCGACGCATCGTGCAGGAAGGCACCAGTGCTGACCGGCAAGTGGTCCTCTACGAACAAGGCTTGCTCCTGGGAGATACACCTGTGCAGGCCCTGGGTCGGGTCGTGGATCAATTGGTATCGGAAACTGCCGGGCTGCCGGTGGCCGGTCCGGCGCTACAGCAAGTCGCAGGTGGCCGATGACCAGCAAGAACCTTGATGAATACAACCGTATGCGTGATTTCGCCGCCACCCCGGAGCCGGCGGCGAAGCGCACGCGCAAATCGAAGAAAACCGCCCACGCCTTGCAGTTCTGCATTCAGAAACACGATGCTTCACGCCTGCATTACGACTTCCGCCTGGAACTGGACGGCGCACTGAAGAGCTGGGCGGTGCCCAAGGGACCGAGCCTGGACCCCAAGTCCAAGCGCCTTGCCGTGCATGTCGAAGATCACCCATTGGATTACGCAACATTCGAGGGCAGCATTCCGGAAGGTCATTATGGCGCCGGCGATGTCATTGTCTGGGATCGGGGCATGTGGATTCCCCAGGGCGATCCCCATGAGGCCTACGAGAAAGGCCGGCTCAAGTTCGAGCTGCAAGGCGAGAAGCTGGCCGGCCTGTGGAATCTGGTGCGTACGCACATGCCGGGCAAGCAGGAACAGTGGTTCCTGATCAAACACCAGGACGACGCCGCTCGTCCTGAGAGTGAATACGACGTAGTGCAGGCCGAGCCGGAGAGCGTGCTCAGCGATCGCACCATCGCACCCAAGCGCCGGGGTAAAGCCGCTGCTGCCAAAGCGGTGAAGCAGCCGGACAAAGCCGCCAAGCCCAAGTCATCGAAAAAAATCGCGAAAACCACCCTCAGCGGCGCGGTGGCCGTGCCGATTCCCGAGACACTCAAGCCGGAGCTGGCGACCCTGGTGGAAAGCGCCCCCGACGGCGAATGGCTCTATGAAATCAAATTCGACGGCTATCGGGTCATGGCCCGTATCGAGAACGGTGACGTTCGCCTGATTACCCGCAACGGCCACGACTGGACCCACAAGTTGCCCAGCCAGGCCGAGGCCCTGGCCGGGCTCGGGCTTGAGTCGGCCTGGCTCGACGGAGAAATGGTGGTGGTCAACGAACAGGGCGTACCGGATTTCCAGGCCCTGCAAAACGCCTTCGACGCCGGCAGCAGCGGCAAGATCGCTTATTACCTGTTCGACCTGCCTTATCTCAATGGCATGGACTTGCGCAAAGTACCGGTAGAGCAACGCCGGGCTGCATTGGCGGCAGTGCTGGAAGGCAGTGAGAGTCCGTTGTTGCGTTTCTCCGATGCCTTCGAGGAAACCCCCGAAGCGTTGCTCAACAGCGCTTGCCGGATGCAAATGGAAGGGCTGATCGGCAAGCGCGCGGGCAGTGCCTATGTGTCCCGGCGCAGCAGCGACTGGATCAAGCTCAAATGCAAGAATCGCCAGGAGTTCGTGGTGGTCGGTTTCAGCGACCCCAAAGGCGCGCGCAGTGCTTTCGGTGCATTGCTGCTGGGGTTGCATGACGCCGACAGCGGCGAGCTGTGCTACGCCGGCAAGGTCGGCACCGGGTTCAACGAGACCACCCTCAAGAACATCCACCAGCAGTTGCTGCCCCTGGAGACGAAGCAAGCTGCCGTGGTGAATCCGCCCACCGGCTACGAAGCCAAGGGCGTGCACTGGCTCAAGCCGACGTTGCTGGCCGAAGTGGCGTATGCCGAGATGACCAAGGAAGGTTCGGTGCGCCACGCGGTGTTCCATGGTTTACGCAGTGATAAACCAGCCAGGGAAATTACTCAGGAGCGTCCGAAAACGCTGGACAAGCCTGCACAAGCCGGCAAAAAACCGGTCAAATCCGCGACGAAAACCAAGGGCACTCAAATCCCGGCGATGGATGGCAAGGTGCGGATCACCCATCCTGACCGGGTCATCGACGCCACCAGCGGTACCACCAAGCTGCAACTGGCCGAATATTACGCCGGCGTTGCCGAGTTCATTCTGCCGGAACTGTACGAGCGTCCGGTAGCACTGGTTCGGGCGCCGGACGGGATCGCCGGCGAGCTGTTTTTCCAGAAGAATCCCGAGCGCCTGGCGATCCCCGGGATTACCAGCCTGGACAAGGCACTGACCGGGCAGCCGGTGATGATCATCAACAACGCCGAAGCCCTCATCGGTGCGGTGCAGATGAGTACGGTGGAGTTGCACACCTGGAATGCCACCACCGTGGATCTGGACAAGCCGGATCGCTTCGTCCTCGACCTCGACCCGGACCCGGCGTTGCCTTGGAAGAGCATGGTCGAAGCGACCCAGCTGACCTTGTCGGTGCTCGATGAACTGGGCCTCAAGGCATTCCTCAAGACCAGTGGCGGCAAGGGCATCCATGTGGTGGTGCCGCTGACGCGCAAACTCGGCTGGGACGAGGTCAAGGGGTTCAGCCACGCCATTGTCAGCCATATGGCAAAGCTGCTGCCGGATCGTTTCTCTGCGGTGTCCGGGCCGAAGAATCGGGTAGGGCGGATCTTCATCGACTACCTGCGCAATGGCTTGGGCGCCACCACCATCTGCGCCTACGCCGTCCGGACCCGAGAGGGGCTGCCGGTGTCGGTGCCCATCTTTCGGGATGAGGTGGCGGAGCTCAAGGGGGCGAATCTGTGGAATGTACACAACGTTCATGAGCGTCTTGCGGAAGTGGGGCACGAGCCTTGGGCCGACCTGAAGAAAACCCGCCAGAGCATCACGGCCGATATGCGCCGGCGAATCGGCATGAAGAAAACGGATAAATGATCCAACGGGTCAAACGGATTGTGTGAGCGGAGATGGGGCCTGCGTCGCTCGCCCCTCCCGTGATCACCCCACCGGAAACCGCAAGTATTCCGGCTGCAACACGTTGAACCACAGCAAAATCATCTCCACCAGCATGGTCACCAGGACCAGCAACCCGACACCCCAGACACTCGCCGAGTACAACAGTCCCTGTTCCTTTTTGAGGCTCATGAATTTGGGCAAGCCGATAAACAGCAGGTAGGTCGAATAGGCCGAGGCCACCAGCAATACGGCTACCGCCAGCCAGCGGCTGGGGTAAACCCCGCAAAGCCCGGCCAGGAAGTACGGTGTGGCGGTATAAGCGGCAAAGCCGATGCACTGATTCAATGTCGGACGCGCCTCGAAGGTGCGTGACATCCAGCGAATGAACAGGCCTATCAGGGCCACGCCGACGACGATGGTCAGGTACAGCAGCACACACAGTTGCAGTGCGCTGGGGGCCGTGAGCCGTACCGTTTCGTTCTCGGCCAGGCTCCAGCCGGTCCAGGTGGTGCCGAGGAACAGGCACGCCGCCGGAATAAAGGCCAGCAACAGCAAGTGGCCGAGGTAGTGGCGAGGGTGGGTCTGTTCTTCTTGGCGGATGTCCTGCCAGGCGAATTCGGGATGCGTGAGCAGTTTGACGAAAGATGCGGACATGACGACCTCCTGATCGGCACAGCCTCAGCGTGAGGCCTTTATGGGTTTGAGGCGCAGTATTGAGTGACGGTTTCATTTATTTGGCGAGGCGCGTCGGAAGGTGATCAGAGGGAATGAATCCAAGCGGCAGGGGTCAACCCATCAGCATCCCGGAAGGACTTCGAACCATGACTGTCGCCCACTCCCTGGTTGATTATCTGCGAGACCATGACTTGCGCCTGACCACGGCCGAATCCTGTACCGCCGGCCAGATCGTCACGCTGCTGGCGGAGGTGCCGGGCAGCGGTGCGCTGATCGAAAGCGGTTACGTGGTGTATTCCCCCGAGGCGAAACAACGGCTGTTAGGCGTAAGCCCGCGCACCATCGATGCCTTCAACCTCACCAGTCGTGAAGTGGCCGAGGAAATGGCCCTCGGCGCTTTGCACGACGCCAATGCCAACGTGGCGGTGGCCACCACCGGTATCCTCGGACCAGACGACATGGATGGCATCCCGGCAGGCACCGTGTGCTTCGCCTGGGCCTTTGAGATGAATGGCAAACGGGCGCTGTTCAGCCGGCAGGAGCGCTTCTTCGGAGGTCGCGGACAGGTGCAGTTGTGGGCCGCCGAACACGCGCTCCTGCAACTGCGACACTTTCATCAGCGTGCCCTGGCGGGTGAGCGTCGATAGGACAGTCCCATGAGCAACCACACCGAGCCGGAAGGCTTTCCGGAAGGCTTTCGCCAGCGCTCATATGCGCAGTTCTTGTGGCGAGGGGACAGGTCCCCTTGCCACAATCGGGATGCGGCTCCATCTGTCGACCAATAGTTGCCCGTGGCAACGTTGGAGAACAGGCATTCTCCAACGGCCATACGTTATTCAATGGGGAGAAAGAATTGTTCAGTCATATACAGATCGGTGCGCGAGACTTGCCGAAGATGATTGCTTTCTATGATGCAGTCCTGGGCTGCCTGGGACTGGTGCGCATGGACAGCGAAAACGATTCCGGACCGCCTGGGGAAGGCTGGCATCAACCCGGCAAGCGTTGGCCCCAGGTATTCGTGCAAAAACCCTTCAACGGCTTGCCGGCTACGTGGGGCAATGGCATGCAGGTCAGCTTCGCCGCCGACTCACCGCAAACCGTGCGCGCCGCCTGGGACCTGGCCATCGCCATGGGCGGCTTCGACGAAGGCCCGCCGGGCCCGAGGCCGCAGTACTCGGAGGGCTACTTTGGCGCCTATTGCCGGGACCCGGAGGGAAACAAGCTGTGTTTTGTGTATGCGCCGGATCTGCATGAGTAATCATTTGTGGCGAGGGGATTTATCCCCGTTGGGTTGCGTAGCAACCCGGCTTTTCCAGCACTGAGAACCCTGGGCGAGCGAGCGGGGATAAATCCCCTCGCCACAGATAAATCCCTCTCCACGTAGGTTATTCCAACAGTCAGCGCCGAGCCTTCAGGCTCTTCTCCATCCGTGCAATCCCTTCCTCCAGCAAGGCCCGAGGGCAGCCGAAGTTCAGGCGCACGAACTGTTGGGCGTCGTCGCCAAAATCCAGCCCTGCGCTGAGCCCTACCTTGGCTTCATTGAGGAAGAAGGCTTGCGGGTCGTCCAAGCCCAATCCCGAGCAATCCAGCCACGCCAGATAGGTGCCTTGGGGGATGGTCATGGCGACGCCCGGCAGACGGGTCTGCACCGCATTGACCAGGTAATCACGGTTGGCTTGCAGATACACCTTCAACGCTTCGAGCCACGGGCCGGCCTCGCTGTAGGCCGCACGGGTCGCCTCGAGGCCCAGGGCATTGACGCTGTCGACCATACCGGCACGGGCGTTGTTGACCCGTTCGCGCACCTTGGCGTTCTGGATGATGGCGAACGAGGTTTTCAACCCGGCGATGTTGTAGGCCTTGCTGGCGGACATCAGAGTGATAGTGCGTTCGGCGATTTCCGGGCTCAGGCTGGCGGTGGGAATGTGCACCCGGCCGTCGAAACACAGCTCGGCATGGATCTCGTCGGAGATGATCCAGGCATCCTGCTCCAGACAGATATCCGCCACGGCCTTGAGCTCGTCCCGGCCGAACACCTTGCCCAGCGGGTTGTGGGGATTGCTCAGCAACAGGGCACCGCCACCGTGCAGGGCCTCGCGCAACGCCGGCAGGGGCGTGTGGAATTCGCCGTTGACCGGGTTGAAAGGCAATTCCACCTTGTTCAACTGCCAGTGGTCCGGCGCATTGCGCAGCGGCGGGTAGTTGGGCACCTGCACCACGACATTCTGCTGCGGCTCCACCAGCCCATGCAGAGCCATGTTGAAACCCGGCTCAACACCCGGCAGGAAGACGATCTGCTGAGGCTCGACGCGCCAGGCGTACTTGTTCCAGAGATCAGCCACGATAGCGGCGCGCAGGGTGTCCTGGGCCACGCTGTAGCCAAGCATCGGATGCTCGAGACGCTTGCGCAGCGCATCGATGACCACGGGCGGGGCAGCGAAGTCCATATCGGCTACCCACATCGGCAACACATCGGCCGGATAGCGACTCCACTTGGTGCTGCCGGTACCGTGGCGCTCGAACACGAGGTCGAAATCGAAAGTCATGACGGTTCCATCAGGTCAGGGGATTGAAATGATGGTCATGATAACCCAGTCACGTCAGGTTGAACGGCAACTGACGCACCGGCTTACCCGTCAGGCTCGCCACCGCATTCGCAAAGGCCGGTGCCAATGCCGGCAGGCCGGGCTCCCCCATACCTGTGGGTGGTTCGGCGCTGGGCACGAGGTGAATCGAGAATTGCGGCGTATCGGTGATACGCGGCACGCTGAAGTCGGCGAAGTTGCTTTGTTGCACGACGCCGTTTTTCAACGTGACGGCGCCGCCCGGCAGGCACATGGACAAGCCCATGAGGGCCGCACCCTGTACCTGCGCCTCGACGCTGCGCGGGTTGACGACCAGGTTGCAATGGACGCCCGCGGTCACCTGATGCAGCACCGCACGACCGTTCTGTACCGAGGCCTGGACCACGTAGGCCACCACCGAACTGAACGACTCGTGCACCGCCACGCCCCAGGCCTGGCCTTCGGGCAGCTGATTCTTGCCGTAACCACTTTTGTCCACTGCCAGTTGCAGCGCGGCGCGATGGCGTGGGTTTTGATCGGCAAACAGCTTCATCCGGTAGGCTACTGGATCTTGCCGGGTTGTCCGGGCAATTTCATCGATCAATGTCTCCATCACAAAGGCTGTATGGGTGGATCCCACGCTGCGCCACCACAGCACCGGAACGTTGAGCTTGGGATGATGCACCGTCAGGCGCATCGGCAGCGGATAGGGGTTGCGCAAACCTTCCGTGGCCGTGGGGTCGATACCGTTCTTCATCCGAGCGCCAAACATCGTGTCGGCGAGGATCGATTGCCCGACCAGCACGTGATCCCAGGCCAGTACGTTGCCGTTGTCATCGAAACCGATCCGCGCACGGTGCAGGTGCATGGGGCGGTAGTAGCCGCCCTTGATGTCATCTTCACGGCTCCACAGGGTGCGAATGGGCGCATCGAGCCCGGCGGTGCGCGCGGCCTTGGCGACTTCGCAGGCGAGAACAACGAAGTCGCCGGAGGGAACGCCACGCCGGCCAAAGCCACCGCCCGCCGTCTGCACATTGACCTGGACCTGCTCAGGTTTGAGATTCAACACCCGTGCCGCCGCGACGCCGTCGCCACCGGGGAACTGTGTACCGACCCATAGCTGGGCGCGGTCCCCGGAAACCTGGACAGTGCAGTTCAACGGTTCCATGGGCGCGTGGGCGAGGTAGGGAAACAGGAACTCGGCTTCCAGTTGATGCGCAGCCGTGGCAAGCGGCGTCATGTCGGCATCGAAATGAAGGGGGCCGGGCTGGTTGGCCAGGTCCCGGTACTGGGCCAGCTGCTGTTCGCTGTCCACCTTTTCGACGGTGGACGTGTCCCATTGCAGCTTGAGCGCATCACGGCCCGTTTTCGCCTGCCAATAGCCTTCTGCGACCACCGCCACACCCTCGGCCCCTCCGTCCAGCGGCACCCGCAGGACGGCTTTCACCCCTTGGGTGGCACGCGCCGCGCTGTCATCCAGCGAAGCGATACGAGCCCCGAATACAGGCGGGCGGGCCACCACGGCGGTGAGTTGTCCGGGCAGGTGCATGTCGATGCCGAACTCCTGCCGGCCGCTGCTCTTGGCCTTGGCGTCGATGCGCGTCGTGGCCTGGCCGATGATGCGGAAGTCCTTAGGATTCTTGAGGGTGACTGTTTCAGGCACGGGCAATGCCATCGCCGCATCGGCGAGTTCCCCGTAACTCGCTTTGCGGCCTCCGGCACCAAGCACCATGCCCGCCTGGGTGCTGAGGCTCGCCACATCGACATTCCAGCGCGCGGCCGCTGCCGCGAGCAACATGGCGCGAGCGCGGGCGCCCAGTTCGCGATACTGGGTGTAGCTATTCTTGATCGAGTTGGAACCGCCGGTGATATGCATACCGAAACTCGGATCCTGATAAGCGGCGTCGTTGCTGCCATTGCGAGTGCGCACCAGGCTCCAGTCGGCATCGAGCTCTTCGGCCAGAATCATGGGCAGTCCGGTCTGCACACCCTGGCCGAACTCCAGGCGGTTGATCGTGACCGTTACCTCGCCGTTGGGCGCAATGTGCACGAACGCCGACGGTTGCTGGGTGGGTTTGAGCGCTTGCGCGCCGTCGCCTGCTTGTTGTGCCAGGGCCAAGTGCGGGAATGCCCCCAACGCCAGACCGCCAATGCCGACGATTTTGAGAAAGCTGCGCCGGGGGAGTGCGGCGAAGCTGTTCATGTCGTCGTCGGTGAGAATCGATTGCAGGGTGCGAGGGAGTTCCTCTGGAAAAATGTCGTTCAGCATGGCGCACTCCGGTCAGGCAAGGGCTTTGGCGGCATCGGCCACGGCAGCACGGATACGGACGTAGGTACCGCAGCGGCAGATGTTGCCGGCCATGGCCGAGTCGATCTCGGCGGCGGTGGGTTGCTTGCCTTTGGGTTGGGCCTTGAGGAACGCGGTCGCGCTCATGATCTGGCCGCTCTGACAGTAGCCACACTGTGCGACGTCATGCTTGACCCAGGCCTCATGCACCGCCGTGCCGACCGGATCGCTGCCGTCGGTGGCGGCTTCGATGGTGGTGATTTTCCTGCCTTCGGCGGCGGCGACAGGCGTCACGCAGGAGCGGATGGCCTGGCCGTCCAGGTGAACCGTGCACGCGCCACACAGCGCTGCGCCGCAGCCGAACTTCGTGCCGGTCATGCCCAACGTATCACGCAATGTCCAGAGAATAGGGGTGCCAGGATCGACGTCGACCGTGTAGTCACGGCCATTGATGTTGAGGGCGCTCATGGTGGGACCTGCTCCGCAAGGTTTGGCTCCGATCAACTATAGGAAGGAATCCCATAAGCGCATTGCACAATTCAGGCTGATGATTGCCCGATCCTGCGCACTGGCCGGCGGGCTATTCCATCCAGCCTCCCTATCTTTCTGTTTGGATCGATCAGCCTAAGGTGGGTGCGCGCTATACCCGCGTGCGGTATCGGACCCAGCGCGTTGCATCGCACACTCATTCTCCAGGCGCTTCGTCGTTCTCGTCCTGAGAACAGCGGATTGCTGCCCTCAAATCTATGGAGAGTGACCATGACAACACATCAGGACTACCGCACTCACGATGAAGAAAACAACCACGCTCAACCGGCGTCGGGCATGCATTTGGCCCCAACCGGGTTGAACGTCGAAGAGCTTGTTCCTTCGCGCTACGCCGTGCGGGTCGGCGAGATCGACGTGCTGGTGGTGAGCGATGGCGTACTGCCGCTGCCGACCACTACGATGTCCACCAACGCCGATCCGGCGGCTCGCGCGGCATGGTTCAAGGACATGTTCCTGGGCCCGGATGCGTTCGATTGGGCGCTGAACGTGCTGGTGGTGCGCAGCGGCGAGCAAACCATACTCGTCGATGCCGGGCTGGGTGGGCAGTTCCCCGGCTTTCCGCGCGCCGGGCAGTTCCCGAAGCGACTGGCGGCCGCCGGTATCGATCTGGGGGCCGTGACCGACGTGGTCATCACCCACATGCACATGGACCACATCGGCGGGCTGCTGGTCGACGAGGTGAAGAACTGGCTGCGTCCGGACGTGCGGATCCACGTTGCAGCCGCCGAGGTTGCGTTCTGGGCGTCACCCGATTTCACCCTGACCTCCATGCCGGCACCGGTGCCGGACGTCCTGCGGGCCACTGCCGATGAGTTCATGAAGGTGTACGGCAGCAAACTGCGTACGTTCGAACACGAGCATGAGGTCGCGCCGGGTGTGATCGCCAGGCTGACGGGGGGACACACTCCGGGGCACAGCGTGGTTCATGTGATGTCCGCTGGTGAACGGCTGACCTTCGCCGGCGACGCGTTGTTTCCGGTCGCATTCGACCATCCTGACTGGCACAACGGTTTTGAACATGACCCCGAGGAAGCCGTTCGCGTTCGGGTCCGGCTCATGCAGGAAGCGGCGGCGAGCGGCGAGCTGCTGGTCGCCACGCATTTGCCGTTTCCGTCGGTGGGAAGGGTCGCGGTGGAGGGGGACGCGTTTCGCTGGGTGGCGGCTTTCTGGGACTACTGAGCAGTAGTCGAATCCATGACGCCGGCGCTTTTTGATGTGTCCTGCAGCCTGTCCAGCCTGAGGGTTGGATGGGCACGGCGTCAGGCGTCATTATCGGTGTGAACCTTCCCTCTGCGACGTTTGAATAGTTCCCCGGATCAAGAATGGACCGGCAAGACCAAGCCGAATGCCACGAAAAAACCGCCGCATACCTTGTTGAACCGACGCCCGGCCCGGGCCAGCCATGGCCTGACCCGATACGCCGCCGTGGCCACGATGTACTCGACAATGAACTCCACGACGGCATAGGTCAGCGCGATAACGGCGGTCTGGGCAAGCAGGTTTCTGTGTGGATCAAGAAAGGGCGGGATAAACGCAGTGAACAGCAACAGTGCCTTTGGATTCGAGACCGCAGACAACAGGCCCTGTCGGAAAAGCGACCAGGGGCCGGATCCTGTCACGGCATCCACGTCCAGGGAAACCGGCGCCGACCGCCACAACCCCAGGCCCAGCCAGATGAGATAGAGCCCGCCGGCGATCTTCAACACCATGAACCAGGTCACTGAAGCCTGGATCAATGCACCCAGCCCGAGGGCACACAGCGACAGCATCACGACGAATCCCGCCACACCGCCACTGATGGTGAATAGGGTCTTGCGGTTGCCATGAATCGCGCCGTGGGTCAGGACCAGCAACGCGTTGGGCCCTGGTACCACCGCAATGCCGCAGCAGGTAACCAGATAAAGCAGCCAGGTCTCGAAGGGCATGATGTTCTCCAGTGAAAGGCAGCGTCGGCTCTCCACATCCTGGTGGTGAAACCCGGTCAACGGAAGCGCATAATTCATGGCTTAGACATTCGATTATCGAATAGAGGTCGTGAACATGCCTTCCGGCGATTTGCAGATGGACTGGCTCAAGTGCTTTGTTGCGGTGGTGGACGCCGGTTCGCTGTCAGGTGCGGCCCTTGAGGTGCATAGGTCGCAGTCCGCCGTGAGCATGCAGATGAAGAAGCTGGAAACGGCGCTTGGGCGGCAGTTGTTGAGTCGCGGCCCGCGGCATCTGCAGCTGACCCTCGACGGCCAGACCCTCCTGGGCTACGCACGGCGCATGGTGGCGCTGCATGCCGAGACGCAGGCCGCTTTCCATGGCGAAGAGCTGACCGGACGTATACGGCTGGGCGTTGCCGAGGATTACGCGGCCAAGTACCTGACGCCTGTGCTCAAGCGTTTCGCTCCCCGCTATGGGGGCGTTGAAATAGAACTGGATTGCGAGCAGTCGACAACCTTGATTCCACGGGTGGTGAGTGGGGACCTGGACCTGGCGCTGGTTTCCAGGGATTCTCCTCAACGGGGCACCTTTCTGTTCAAGGAACCCATGGTGTGGGTGGGGTCGCCTCAGTTCGAGCTCTGGCGGCGCGACCCCATACCGATCGCGGTCTACGAAAGCGCCAGCCTGGCCCGGCGCAACGCAGTCAATTCGTTAACGTTGCAAGGCCGTCGGTATAAGGTGGTCTACAACAGCTCCAGCCTCGCAGGCCAAGTCGCGGCGGTGGAAGGCGGGATTGCCATCGCCGCCATCACCCAGTGCAGTGTCCCGGCTTCATTGCAAGTGCTCGGCAACGAACATGATCTGGGCGGCATACAACCGATGGAGGTCTCGGTCTTCCGGAGTCGAGCCTCTCGGGGCTCGAAGGCAGTGAACAGCCTTCACGCCTTCATCATCGGTGCATTGAGGAGCCAGCAGGCTACATAGTTGGTTACTCGTGTACCGTCACCCGATTGCGCCCGGTTTTCTTGGAGGCGTACAACGCCTCGTCCGCCCAGGCGATCAGGTCAGCGTGGCTGTTGGATGGCGGGCTCAAGTCGGCCACCCCCAGGCTGATGGTGAAACGGATGACCTGGTCACCGTACGGCACATCCATTTCTTCGACGGCCTTGCGCAGGCGCTCGGCGAACATCCGAGCACCGGCCTTGTCGGTGTCTGAGAGCACTATGCCGAACTCTTCGCCACCATAACGCCCGGCAACATCGGAGTCGCGTACATGCTCGCGGACCAGGCCGGCGACCTGCTCGATGACCTTGTCGCCGGCCTGGTGACCGTAGGTGTCATTGACGCGCTTGAAGTGGTCAATGTCGAACATGACCAGGCTGGAATTGTTGCCATAGCGCTGATGCCGGGCATAGGTGGCCTTGAGGTTCTCCTCCCAATGTCCGCGGTTATACAGACCGGTCAGCCGATCGGTGCTGGACAGTTGCTGCAACTGTGCGTTGGCGGCCTGGAGCTGATGCCGGTTGGTGGCGACGTCGGTGACGTCATAGATCACCAGGCAGATATGATTGATTTTGCTGTCAGGGGAGCGCAAGGGCAGTAGGGTGGTGTTCTGGAACATGAACTCCTCGTGGCCGGTGATCGGCTGGTAGTTCTTGAACCGCACCAGATAGGGACGTTGCTCCCAGACGGTGAAGGCGGGTGTGCCCAGGGCGGCGACGCTTTCCACCTTGCGACTGAACCATTGGTGATCGACTTCGGGAAACAGGCTGAAGAAATGCTGATTATGGGCGTCCTTCGGCTGGACCCCGGAACGGTTCTCCATGAACGTATTCCAGACCTGCACCCGATAGTCGCGGTCAAGTACCACCACGCCGACGTCAATGCTCTGGACAATCGCCAGCAACCAGTGGAATTCGTTCAGATCAACAGGATTGTTCATGGCTCAGCTCATCAAGTAGGCGAGTTTGTGGGTCAACCGCTCGATTGAGTCTTCCGTGAACAGCAATAACAGGTCGAAGCGAATGTCGTGGCCTTCCAGGCTGTAGCTGATTTCCACGGCGAGGGTTTTCTTCCAGCGGGTCTGGTTGACCAGGATCAGCTCGTCGATCGCCGCATGCTGGCCGAGCACCTGCGGGTGACCTTGGGAAAACACCACATCGATCTGCTCGGCAATGCTGCTAAGGCACGCGCCGATCAGCACGCTGGAAAGATCGAGCACCATTTCCAGATCCGAATAATCGGCGCTCTGGCGCTGCATCAATTGCGCGATATCGGCGACTTCCGAGTCATGGAATATCAGCAGGGCTTCACCGGCAATACCACTGCCGATAAAGCCCTGGCAGATGGCTGTGAGCTGCTGGGAACTGCCGGCATCGGCGAGTGCCATGTGCAACTCACCAACTTCGAGAATGTTCACGTTCGGCACCGGCAACTGCACGAAGACACCCAGGACCTTGGCGATCAGGGCGGCGGCCCGGCCAATGGCAACGTTGACCGTCTCGCGGAACGCGTCGTGAAAATGAATGGCGGTGTTGCTTGTGGTGCGATGCTGCTGTGGCGTCTGCGCGGACTTCGTCAACAGGCCCAGTCTGCTGAGGGTCTGGCGCAGTTCGTTTTCATCGAAAGGTTTTTTCAGGAACGCCAATGCGCCCAATTCGCTGACGCGGCGTACTGCTTCTTCCTGGACGTCACCGGAAATCACGATGACTTGCGCCTTCAATCCTTCGGTGCGCAGGGCGCTCAGCACCTGGTAACCATCCATCTCCGGCATGGTCAGGTCGAGCAGCACCACGTGGCCCAGCCCCTTGCGTATGGCCTCCATGGCCTGGCGACCGTTACTGGCCTCGGTAATGGAGACTGACCAGTCCGCCGGCAATGCCCGTAACACTTGCTTACGGGCCATGTTGGAGTCATCACACACCACTAGGGGAATCTCTGACACAACCAGCCTCTCATCAGGGAAAGTACTAGGGCATCATGCCATAGGCTTACAAAGACCACCTAATCGCCAGGGTTAAGAGCTCGCCGAAGCTCCAGTGGTCTTTCCTTTTTTTGAACAAGCGATCATCCGGGAAGTTCGACACGAATATTCGCCGCAGGGACGATGACACGGATTCATCTGAAACTCTGCGGCCCGGAAACAGAAAACCCGCACGCTCATGACGAGGTGCGGGCTCTTGGGCGACCGAAACCTGCGATCAGAAGCGCATGCCTTCGAACGGGTTCCAGCTTTGCTCGCCTTTGACTTCCTTCAGGTAGTACGCGTAGTTGGTCATGATCGCGTACATCACCGAGAAGGCGGCGCTCATGCCCGAATCCAGCGCCCTGGGAGATTCCATGCCCATGAGTCCGAAGATCACGCTCACTGCGAGACTGATCCCGAGCATGATGCCGATCATGGCCAGGTTCTTTTTCCAGAGCCCCAGGACGAACAGGTAGATCGGGCCGAAGAAGAAGGCAATCACGTTGGCATTGATCAGCATTTTCTTCTTGAAGCCTGGCAGCGCCTTGAAAGCTTCCCTGTGTCGCGGGTCGTTCGGCGCGCCATAGGTATCAAAGAAATTAAAGCGTTCCTGCCATTTGGCGCTGTATTTGCCAGTGCCTTGTACGTGTTCGGTGGTGCTCATGTTTACGGCTCCTTGATGGTCCATGCAGTGGTAAAACGTTCTTCCGCGAATTCCTGAGCGCTTTATAAGCGTTTATGCGGAAAAAAGCCCCTTCGGTGGAACAGGCGCCCGTTTGATCTGTGACGCGCATCACTCTCACTGCGCGTAGGACTACGAGGGCGTCATGACTCGCAGGAAATTCCACTGCCCCATTGTCTGCCACGCGATTTACGTCTAGTTTGCTGGCCGATCACAAATACAAAAAATCAGGAGTCCCAGATGCAACCGATTCGTCTCGGTCTGGTGGGCTACGGCAAGATCGCCCAGGATCAACATGTCCCGGCCATCCACGCCAATCCCGCGTTTCAACTGGTGGCGGTCGCCACGCAAGGGCAGCCCTGTGCCGGGGTAGAGAATTTCAAGTCCCTGGACGAGCTGCTCGCCAGCGGTCCCCAGGTTGATGCGATTGCGTTTTGTACTCCGCCGCAGGGTCGATTCGCGCTGGTGGAGCAGGCCTTGGCCGCCGGCAAACACGTCCTGGTGGAAAAACCGCCTTGCGCTACCCTTGGCGAAGCGATGGCGTTGGTCGGCCAGGCTGAGGGGCAGGGCGTCAGTGCCTTGTTTGCCTGGCATTCGCGCTACGCGCCCGGGATCGAAGCGGCCCGGGACTGGCTGGCCAGCCGCACCCTGCAAAGCGTGAAGATCGACTGGAAAGAAGACGTGCGCAAATGGCATCCGGGCCAGGCGTGGATCTGGCAACCGGGTGGCCTGGGGGTGTTCGATCCCGGCATCAATGCCTTGTCGATTGCGACCCATCTGTTGCCACGGCCGCTGTTTGTCGAGTCGGCGCAGTTGCGCGTTCCCGACAACTGCCAGTCGCCCATCGCCGCGAGCATCCGGATGTCGGACGCGCGCCACCTCGACATCCGCGCGGAGTTCGATTTCGACCATGGTCATGATGAACTATGGAGCATCGAGATCCGCTGCGCCGAAGGCACCTTGCGCCTGGACAACGGCGGCGCCCTGTTGAGCATTGATGGCGTGCGGCAGGCGGTTTCGGAGGAGGGCGAGTACGCAGCCGTGTATCGACACTTCCAACAGCTGATCGCTGACAAGGCCAGCGACCTGGACCTGCAACCGCTGCGGCTGGTGGCGGATAGTTTCTTTGTCGGCAGCCGGACGTTGGTTGAACCGTTCTACGATTGATCGCGTAGCATTCCCGGTGGAAGCGGGCTTGCTCGCGAAGGCGGCGGCACCTTCAGTAGTTCAGTGACAGGTACGACGCTATCGCGAGCAGGCTCGGTCCAACAGGGGGGCAGGTGGTGTATGCAGATATTGCGTAGACCACCGATCCCAGGTGGGAGCGAACCTGCCCGCGATGCTTTCAAACCAGGTAGTTTTTCAACTCTCGGGCGATGACCATCCGCTGTATCTCGCTCGATCCTTCATAGATCTGGGTAATCCGTGCATCGCGGTAGTAGCGCTCCACCGGATAGTCTTCCAGATAACCGTACCCGCCATGAATCTGCATTGCCGAGGAGCAGACCTTCTCAGCCATTTCCGAGGCAAACAGCTTCGCCTGGGAAGCCTCTGAAAGACAGGGTTTGCCAGCGCTGCGCAAGCGGGCTGCGTGGAGGATGAGCAGGCGAGCGGCATTCAGGCGGGTGTGCATGTCGGCCAGCAGGTTGGCGATGCTCTGGTGCTCGATGATCGGCTTGTCGAACTGCACCCGATCCCGGGAGTAGGCCAGGGCGGCCTCGAACGCCGCTCGGGCGATGCCCAGGGCCTGGGCCGCGATGCCGATCCGGCCGCCTTCCAGGTTGGAGAGGGCGATTGCCAGGCCTTTGCCACGCGTGCCCAGCAGGTTGGCCTCGGGAACGCTGCAGTTGTTCAAGGTGACCGCACAGGTGTCCGAAGCGCGGATGCCCATCTTGTGCTCGGTACGATCAACGATGAAGCCCGGTGTATCGGTCGGCACCAGGAAGGCCGAGATGCCTTTTTTACCCAGGTCGGGGTCCGTCACCGCGAACACGATGGCCAGCTTCGCCCGCTTGCCGTTGCTGACAAACTGCTTGGCGCCGTTGATGACCCACTGGCCGTCCCGCAGTTCGGCGCGGGTACGCAGGTTGTGGGCCTCGGACCCGGCCTGGGGCTCGGTCAGGCAGAAGCAGCCAATGGCCTGTCCGCTCGCCAGGTCGGCCAGCCATGTCTGTTTCTGTTCATCGGTACCGAAATTGAGGACCGGCCCGCAACCCACCGAGTTGTGGATACTCATCAGTGCGCCAGTGGCGCCATCACCTGCGGAGATTTCCTCCACTGCCAGGGCGTAGGCGACGTAGTCGACGTAGGTACCGCCCCATTCCTCGGGCACCACCATGCCCAGCAGGCCCAGTTCCCCCATCTTCGCCACCAGGCCATCGTCGATCCACCCGGCCTTTTCCCACGCCTGGGCATGGGGCGCGATTTCGCCGCGGGCAAAGTCCCGGGCCATGTCGCGGATCATCACTTGTTCTTCAGTCAGTTCGAGGTCGTGCATGGATTCAGTTCCCGAGGTCGTCGAGGCCGTCGAAGAAACTCGCCACCAGGTTCGCGTCCAGCGCATCCAGGGTCGGCGGATTCCAGCGGGGCTTCTTGTCTTTGTCGATCAGCAGGGCGCGCACGCCTTCGATCAGGTCGCCGCGTTCGAACCATTGCCGGTCCAGGTGCAGCTCCAGGGCGAAACACTCTTCCAGGCTGAGGTGGCGACCACGTCGCAGCATCTCCAGGGTGACCGCCATGGCCAGGGGCGAACGGGTTTCCAGCAGCTCGGCGGTTTGCAGCGCCCATTCATGGCTGTTGGCGACGGTGACTTGGCGCAATTGCTCGACCATGCTCGGTACATCGGGTAGGGCGAAGAAGTGATCGATGGCCGGGCGCAGATCGTCCAGCGGAGGGGCAGGCAGTTGCTGTACGGCGAGTTTCGCCAGCAGACTCTGCAGGTCCTTGAGCGGCATGTCGCTCCATTCCAGCCGATCGAGACGCTCATCGAGTTGAGCGAGCTTGCGGCTTTCCAGGTACCAGTCGGCCAGGCCGCAGTACAACGCATCGGCCGCTTTTATCTGGGCACCGCTGACTCCCAGGTAGATACCCAGCTCGCCAGGAATACGGGGCAGGAAATAACTGCCGCCCACATCCGGGAAGTAGCCGATGCCGACCTCGGGCATGCCCAGGCGGCTGCGTTCGGTCACCACCCGCAGATCCGCGCCCTGCGCCAGCCCCATGCCGCCGCCCAGGACGAAACCGTCCATCAGGGCGAGAATGGGTTTGCGGTAATGGTGAATCGTCAGGTCGAGGGCGTACTCCTCGACGAAAAAGTCTTCGTGGAGCGTGTCGCCTTGCTTGTGGCTGTCGTAGAGCGACCGGATGTCGCCACCGGCACAGAACGCTCTGTCTCCGGCGCCGCGCAACACCACCGCATGGATCTGAGGGTCGGGAAGCCAGGCATCGAGTTGTTGTTGCAAGCTGCGCACCATGCCCAGGGTAAGGGCATTGAGGCCGGCGGGGCGGTTCAGGGTCAAATGGCCGATGTGATTGCGAACATCGACCAACACCTCACAGGCCACGACTTCGACGCTCCCTGTGGCTTGGGATGAAACCTGAGCAGTCATCGCTAACTCCCTGCTTTTATTGTTCTTTATGAATTTTTTCGCGCGTATCCGGTCGGGATCGTAACAGTGCAAAATTGCCTCGCACAACCGGTATACGTGCAGGTCCTGTCTGCATATTTATAGCAGCCACAGGCTCAGTCGCGACCCGACAGCACCTCCGTGATGCTGCGGCGCTTGGCATTGCGCTCGCTGGCATGGATCAATTGTTCGAGATCTTCAGGGGTTACGTCGAAGAACGCTTCCATTTCCGCAAGAGCCAGTTTCAGGTCCTCGGCGGTAATGGCCTGACGGTCCACAGGGGGGTGGTCGGCCGGAATGATCGCAACCGGCTCGCTGGCCCGCTTCGGATAGCGCACCCGCGTCAGGTTGTTGTAAGCCAGCGCACTGACGAGCAGAGCGCAACCTGCGAGCATGGCCGCGCCGAGGGCCTGCCAGTCCAGGGCAACAATGGACGAATCCGCCAGCACCAACGTCGCTGCCAGTGCACCGGCCGGCGGATGAATACAGCGCAGCCAGCACATCAACACCAGTGCCATGCCGGCTGCCAGGCAGGCGCTGCCCAGCGTGCGGCCCAGCACGTGGGCCACCAGCAGCCCCACGACCGATGCGCACAAGTAACCGCCAAAAATCGACCAGGGTTGGGCAAGGGCGCCCGAAGACACCGCGAACAGCAGTACCGCCGAAGCCCCCAGGGGGCCGATCAAGTGTTGCGCCACTTCGAGGCCATACACTTGGCCGCAAAGCCAGACACTGAACATGACCCCCAGGGCCATGCCGATGGCGGCACGACTCCACTCGGTGGGACGGGTATTGACGGCAGCAGGGAACCAGCGAGAAAGCATTGAGTACAGATCCGAAAAGCGAACAAAAAAAGGGGCTTACGGGAGAATCCCTGAAAGCCCTTTAAGTGTTCCAACAATTGGGGAAGGAACGATGCACAGTGTGACGTTCGTCATCCTCGCTTACAAATTCATATTAATGCTGTTTGAGATCATTTATTTTGAAGTAAGGGTGTGCTCAAGCGCTTCGCGGGATCTGGTACCTGGCTTGCGGTGCGATGGGCAAGTCGCATGACCGCCCGCGCCCCATCGGAAAGTAGGTGAAGCCTTTGTCGGCCATGCGCTCCGGGTCGTAGAGATTGCGACCATCGAACACCACCGGGGCCTTGAGCCGTTGCTGAATCAGCGCAAAGTCCGGTGCCTTGAACGGCTGCCACTCGGTGCAGATGATCAGCGCATCGGCCCCCGGCAAGACCGCCTCCGGAGTGCCCATCAGCATGAGTTTCGACTCGTTGGGGTAGAGCTGCTGGGTCTGTTGCATTGCCTCCGGATCAAACGCCCGGACAGCAGCGCCGGCGGCCCACAGTGACTCCAGGAGCACGCGGCTCGGGGCATCGCGCATGTCGTCGGTGTTGGGCTTGAAGGCCAGCCCCCACAGCGCGAAGGTTTTGCCGCGAAGATCGCCGTTGTAGAACGCCTTGATCCGCTCGAACAGCTTGTGCTTCTGACGTCCGTTGATGGCTTCCACCGCTTGCAGCAGATCGCTGGCGCAATGGACTTGCTCGGCGCTGTGGATCAGGGCACGCATGTCCTTGGGGAAGCACGAGCCACCATAGCCGCAGCCCGGGTAGATGAAGTGATAGCCGATGCGTGAATCGGCACCGATGCCCAGGCGCACCGCTTCGATGTCGGCCCCCAGGTGCTCCGCCAGTTCCGCAATCTGATTGATGAAGCTGATCTTGGTCGCGAGCATCGCGTTGGCGGCATATTTGGTCAGCTCGGCGCTGCGCAGGTCCATGAACAGGACCCTGTCGTGGTTGCGATTGAACGGCGCGTACAGGTCTCGCATGGTTTCCCGCACCTCATCGCGCTCGCAGCCGATCACGATACGATCCGGGCGCCGGCAATCGGCGACCGCCGAGCCTTCCTTGAGAAACTCCGGGTTGGAGGCGATATCGAATTGCAGCAAGCGACCGGCCTTGATCAGGCATTTGTCGATGTGTGCCCGTAGGGCGTCTCCGGTACCCACCGGTACGGTGGACTTTTCCACCAACAGCACCGGGTGCTCGCGATGGCGGGCGACTGCCTCACCCACCGCCATGACCTGGCACAGGTCGGCCGAGCCATCTTCCCTGGAGGGTGTGCCTACCGCGATGAACAGCACCTGCCCGTGCTGCACGGCGAGCCGTTCATCGCTGGTGAAATGCAGTCTTCCAGCGTCAAGCCCTTCACGCACCAATGGCGCCAGGCCCGGCTCGTAGATGCTGACCTGGCCTTGACGCAGGCTTTCGACCTTCTGCTCGTCGATGTCCATGCAGATCACGTCATGGCCCACTTCGGCCAGCACGGCGGCTTGCACCAACCCGACGTAACCGCTTCCGAATACCGTTATTTTCATCTGGTGGGCTCCCTGGGCAATTCCCGGCACGCATGACCCGCGATCCGTGATGAACCGTGGCGTATGGGTCCCAGAATAAGTCGGGAATATTGCAGTTCACTGACAGTTCGCAGTCGCGCCGGATCTTAATGGCAAGCAGTAGCCGATCCACCCGGCGATCAACAAGCCCAGGTTCACGCCATCGCGCAGCAACAGGCGAGCTGCAGCTCGTCGCACTTGTGCGCCGCTGACCCGACCACGCCGGATGTCGAAGCGGGCAAAACCGTGGACATGGCGCAGCACGTCGAACGCCAGCAGCGCCGATGCCACCATGAACCAGAACATGCGTTGCCAGTAAGGAATGCCCAACGCTTGCAACAGGTCCGTGGTGACGTGCTGGTGTGCCACTTCTTCGCGGCAATGCCAGCGCCACAGGCGTGTCTGCGAAGACTCCCCTTCCGAGAGCAGGCCGCCCTGGCGCAAGGCGATCCCGGATATCACCGCCGTCACATGCTCGAACGCGGCAGCCAGGGCCAGTTGTGCATTGAGCGACAACTTCGATTGCGCATGCCCGAGGTCCTTTTCGATGCTGATTTCGTACTTCCTGACCTCGAACCCCTGTTTTTCCAGTTGCTGGTTGTAGAGCCTGTGTGCTCGCTGGTGGGCGCGCTCCTCGGCGACGAAACGGCGCGATTCGGCGGCCAGTGTCGAGGTCTGTTGCAGCTGTGAGGCGGCTGACTCCACCACCGAAATCACAAACTGTTCACCCGCGGGCAGCAGCACTGAAAATGCATCGAACAGATAGGTCTTGATCGGCGTGTCGTTCCAGAAGGGCTGGAAGGGCAAAGGCTCGTCCTGCTTTTGATTTTCCAAGGCTTACTTCCAGAGTCGAGGACCGAAACGCATCCAGGTGGCAAGAAAGGCGCACAGCCCCACCGCGCTGCCTGGCCGGGTTTCAGCCAGCACCTTCGAGCGGGCGAGGGCATGGAACCAACGGGTCGCCGGCGCATCATGGTGCGTGCGATGCAGCGAGCGGTGCAGGATGAGCCAGGACACCCAAGTCGGCAGGTAAACGTCCGTCGTGATCTCCGCCGGGGCACGACGCGAACCCTGGGCCAAGATCGCTACACCGTAGTGCTCGGCCTGGGTCAACCAGAAATCCAGCCAGGCAAACAGGCAGTAGGGGATCAGCCAGGCGCATATGACTTGGCGAGGCACCTCATGGATCCCCACTGCCAGCGCGGCAAGGAGCAGGACGATCAAGGCGTTGTTCCGGCGCCAGCGCCAGACTTCGCGAGGCGGGACATAACGTCGGGAGATGGCATTGGTGGAGAGGGTCGTCCAGAGTTGCTCGACGGGGCCCAGCAGGCAGATCAGGCGCGTTCGCCATGACTGTTCATACATGAGTCCTTCGGGATCGTCGGCCTGACAGGTCTTACGGTGATGCTCCAGATGAAAGTAGCGGTAGCCGACGAAGTTGGCGCCGGACATCGCCGCTGCGAGCATTCCTGCGGCGTCATTGAGGCGCGTGCCGACGAGGAACTGACGATGCACGCCCTGGTGCTTGATCTCCTGGACACCGATCATCAGGACCGCCTGGAGTATCACCAACGGCGCAAGCCCCAGCCATCCGAATGCTTCGTCCCCTGCGAGCCAGGCGAGTGCAGCCGTATTCCCGATACACAGTGCCAGGAACAGATAGCTGGGCAGGTTGGTTCCGGTGCCAGGAAGGCTGGTCTTCACAAGCACACGAAGACCAGTTTTTTCATGCGTTGCAACCACGGCAACGGCATTCGCCTCCAGATGAATGAAAGCCCGGAAAGCGGCACTTTACCCCGGATCAACACGCCGACATCCAGCGACGGCTCATGGGGGAAGTAGTTGTCCTTGATCGCGACTATCTGGCGAAAACCTTTCTTGAAGTAATAACGCAGCTGTGGGTCCAGCGGCAGCCCCTGGCGTTCACTGCGCACGTACTGCGCGACCGTGATATCGGGGTTCTTCGAGCGCCAGCTCCGCAGGCCTGGGACGGGAGAGCCCAGGTAGATGTCCGACCATCCCTGCTTGAGTGCGTAGGGCCAGAAGAACTCGAAGATGGCGTTCGCGGCTTTCGGGTCGATGCTGCTCAGGCTGATGCCGAACAACGTGCCGGTCGCTGCGGACTCATCGCCGTGCTGTCGTCTGGCACAGTCTTCCCACGTCGAGCAGCGGTGGATGACGTCGTGCCGGGTGGGTTTCATGAACAACGAGGCCAACGCGGCGCCGGTATGGACGCAGAATGCACCGACACTCAAGGTGGGGAAGGCAGCAATTCGACTCGCCAGCATGACCGCATCGGCACGCTGGTCGTCGGTCCATTTCCTTTGCTCGAGCTCCAGCAGCGCAGGGAGATCGGTAGACGTCAGGAACCGGACATCGATCTCATCGTCATGGGCTGGTTGCAGGTTTGCTGGCGCGGCGTTGGTGGCTTGATTTCTTGTTTTTTTCAGGAGGGCTTGCATCAGGTAAGCGACTCACCGATTGAAGGGGACTGGAGCAATCGGCGCACACGGTAGGCCATCGGTGTGAAGCTATGATGACGAGGTTGACTGATACACCGCTATCGCGAGCAGGCTCGCTCCCACAGAGGCCAGGGACGCCTACTGTGCGTCCAGACGGCACTCTACCGGCAGAGCGGCGACGAACTCACCCACCACCTCCCGGGTCAGGCTGACGATGTCTTCCACCCGCTCCATGCCCGCGCCGGTGCGCCAACTGGCAACGATGTCCATCACCGAGGGCAGCGGTACGCCGGTCACCAGGGTTAATGTGCCGTGGGCCAGTTCGCCCTGTACCAACGCCGCCGGCATGGCGCCGATGCCGAAGCCGTCACGAACCAGGCGGGTGATGGCCGAGGCCGAGTTCACGCAGTTGATGCGCGGTGACACGATGTTCGCCGAGTGCAGCAGGTTGAGGATGTCCTGGTGGGGCCGCGAGTTGCGTGAAAACGTCACGATACGCTCCTGGGACAGATCCTCCAGCGAGGCGTATTGCCGGTCATAGATAGAGCCGGTGCGCACCACCCAATGCATCGGATAACGGGTCAAGAGTGCATTGCGCACGCTGTCCAGACGCAGGATATCGGTCTGAAAAATAATGTCCTGGTAGCCTTTTTCCAACTGGGAACACAGATTGCTCGCCGTGTCGGCCGACAGTTCGATTTCCAGGGCCGGATAGCATTCCATCAGGCGCGTCACCAGCGGGCTGAGCCAAGTGTGGATGACCGTATCCATGGCGCCTATGCGGATCCTGCCGCGTACCTGGCGCGGATCCTTGATCACGGCTTTCATGCTTTGCATGGTGTCCATGATGCGCTCGGCATACTCCAGCACCCGTTGCCCTTCGGAGGTCAGCGACACTCCTTTGGAGTCGCGCACGAACAGCCGCACGCCCATCTCGTCTTCCAGGGCCGCGATACGGCTGGAAATGGACGCCTGGGTGGTGAACAGTTTCTCCGCCGTGAGCCGGAAACTCTTCAGGCGAGCGACCCAGACAAAGGTTTCCAGAAACTTGATATTCACGTTGGCGGCTCTCCGGTACTGAGATTGGCAATGAGTGGATTACTGCGTTTGGGCCGCCACATACTGGAGCACCGCTTCAAGCCCCGCGGTATCCGGCACGCTGTTCATGAGCGCGCGAACGGCGCACCACGGATAGTCCTGCGCCGAGACCCACGCCATGACCGGCGCCAGATCGGTTGCCGGCAACGTCACCATATGCTCGATGGTGATCGTCAGTCCCTCGGCCAGATTGGACTCAGGCTCGAACTGCCAGTCATACAGCCCACAACCGACCCTGACCTCGCTGCTGTGCTTGTCCGACATCGCCACCAGCCACGTGCACTGGAATGCCTCGGCATTCCCGGAAGGCGGGGCGCTCAGGCAAAACGTATAGACGTTTTCGAAGGTCTGGCCAAAACGCCTGACCAGGACATCGCCAATGGCCTCGCGGCTTTCCACGTGCCCCGGAAAAGAAATCGAGCCGGTGCGCACGACCATGTCCAGCGTGGCATCGGCGGTGAAGGCCTGGTCCAGCAGGTGGGGGCGGTTGCTGTCCTTGGCATTGATGTACTGTTGGATCGATCGTTGGGCCGTGTTCATCGGGTATCCATGTCTGATTGAAAGTGCCACGCAAAACCCTGTGTGAGCGAGCCTGCTCTCGATGGCGGCGGCAGGGTTAACATCGACGGTGCCTGACACACCGTTATCGCGAGCAGGCTCGCTCCCACAGGATGGGTGGCTTGACCGAGGAGCCTTGTTCGTTCTCTACAAAGCACTATTCCACAAATCCGTCACCAGCATGCAACCCGGTGCGTGGGTGATGCAAAGCGGGGGACGGGAGGCCTGGACCACCGATTGCGGGGTCACGCCGCAGGCCCAGAACACCGGGATCTCATCCGCCTCGACTGGCACGGCGTCGCCGTAATCCGGTCTGCCCAGGGATTGGATGCCGATCAGCGAAGGGTCGCCGATGTGCACTGGAGCACCATGGACATTGGGCATGCGACCGGTGATCTGGATCGCCTGGATCGCGGCGGCGGCTTTCATCGGCCGCATGGTCACGACCATTTTGCCGGAGAGCCGGGCGGTGGGGCGAGTGTCGATGTTGGTCCGGAACATGGCGATGTTACGGCCCAGATCAATGTGTCGCAGCCGAATGCCGGCTTCCAGCAGTGGTTGTTCGAAAGAAAATGAACAGCCCAGGGCGAAGGCGACCATGTCGTCCTGCCAGAGATGCTCGATGTCCCGCGGCTCTTCGCTCAACTCGCCGTCACGGAAGACCCGGTAGCGAGGCACTTCGTGGCGGATATCGATGGCGTTGCCCAGGTTGCGGAAGTACGGGTCCCCGGGTTCGGTCACATCCAGTATCGGGCAGGCCTGGCGATTGAGAGTGCAGTAGCGCAGGAACTCGTTGGCCCAATCGCCGGACAGGATCACGATATTGGCTTGTACCCGGCCCCTGCCCAAGCCACTGGTGTGCCCCTGGTACTGGCCGGCAGCGATGCGCTGGCGCAGGGCAAGGGGGTCGTACTGCTGCAGTTGTTCAAAAGACAGGGCTGGGAGGGACATCAAGGTTTCTCCGTGGGTTCGTCCGTTCTTTTTAGAAAACCCGGGCAATGGCGTCCAACAAGGAATGTTGCTACCCCGTGACAAATAAAAGTTATTCGAGGGCGAGCAGGCTGTTCAGACCTGGCGCCGCCACCATGCGTTGAGGACCGACATCAAGGGCATATTGACCGACCACTTGGCGACTCATCTGGACGATGCTTTCGATCAGCTCCAGTCCCACGCCCGCGCGCCAGGAAGCAACGACGTTCAACTGGGGCAGGGACGTGCCCGGCTCCAACTGGATCAACTCGCCGCTCGCCAGGGGCTTGGCCACCAAGGCTGCAGGCAGGGCGCCGATACCGAAACCGTCACGAATCAACCGCGTCATGGCCGACACGGAGTTGACGCAACTGACCCGTGGCGTGTTGACCCCCTGGGCATACAGCAGGTTGAGTACATCCTGATGGGGGCGTGACTGCTTGACGAAGGTGATGATGCGTTCACTCGCCATCTCGGCCAGCGAAGCATACGGGCGGGCATAGATCGAATGACTGGCGGCGATCCAATGCATGGGGTAGTGCCCCAATTCGAGGTTGCGCACGCTTTCGTGGCGGACCAGGTCGGTCTGGAAAGCGATGTCCAGGTAACCCTTCTGCAACTGTTCGCACAGATTACGTGCAGCGTCGGCGGTGATTTCGATTTCCACCGCCGGAAAGGCCTGCATCAGCATTGACATCAACGGGCTCAGCCAGGTGTGGATCACCGTATCCATCACACCGATGCGCACCAGTCCTTGCTGCTCACTGCCGGTGTCCAGCGACTGCTTAAGCGCACGCTGGACCTCGAGCATCTGCTCGGCGTAATTGAGCACCTTGAAGCCTTCGGGCGTCAGCGATACACCCCGGGAATCTCGCACGAACAGGCGCTGGCCCAACTCGTCCTCCAGTGATGCGATCCGGGCGGAGATCGCGGCCTGGGTGCTGAACATCTTTTCGGCGGTCAGGCTGAAGCTCTGCAGCCGGGCAACCCATACGAAGGTTTCGAGAAACTTGAGGTTCATGACGGCTCTCTTGGTGCTTGTGGTTCTTATGATTGCAATTGTTACTCCAGATCCGGCCGATGGATGCATCAAATTTTCTTATACCCGATCTGCCTTTTTTCCCGTTTGACGCTTTCGAGGCGCGGCGCGAAGAATCCACTCCGACGACGCAGGTCGCTGCGCTCGTGTCCCAACGACAACGTCTTCACACAAGAATAACGAGGCGCCCGCAAAGCCCCCCGAGAGGGTTCGCTCGCGCCGATAAAAGGAGCACGCATGCAACATTTCAGATACTCCCCACGCAGATACGCCCCAATCGGTACGGTACTTGGCTTGAGCCTGATCGGCATGCCCGCCGCCCATGCGGATTTCATCGCCGACAGCAAAGGCACCCTGGAGGCGCGCAACTTCTACTTCAACCGCGACTTTCGCCAGGAAGGTTCACGGGACAAGGCCGAGGAGTGGGCCCAGGGCTTCCTGGTACGGATCGAGTCGGGCTACACCGCCGGCACCGTCGGTTTCGGCCTGGATGCCTTGGGGATGGCCGGTTTCAAGCTGGATTCGGGTGGCGGCACGGCGGGTACCAACCTGTTGCCGGCGGACTTGTCCGGAGGGTCTCAAGACCGCTACGGTGAACTGGGTCTGACCGCCAAGATGCGAGTGTCCAACAGCACCCTCAAGGCGGGAACGCTGCAGATCAAGGATCCGGTGGTGAGCTCCAACGATACGCGGCTGCTGCCGGCGACGTTCAAGGGGGGGCTGCTGAATGTGCAGGAAATCGATCGTTTGAAGCTGACCGGTGGGCAGATCACCCAGATCAACGTCGTCGACTCCACTGATTACCAGGACATGACCGCCAACCGCATCGGCGGCACCAGTGACAAGTTCCAGTTCGCCGGAGCGGACTATCAGTTCCTGCCGAACCTTACGGCGCAATACCGTTATGGAAAGCTGCAGGACATTTACCAGCAGAATTATTTCGGATTCGTCCATACCCTGGACCTGGGGGCCGGCCAGGCACTCAAAAGCGACGTGCGCTATTCGCGCAGCAGCGAGGACGGCAACTTCCGCAACATCGACAACCAGGCCTTTGGCGCGCTGTTTACCTACAGTCTTGGTGGTCATGCATTAGGCCTGGGCTACCAGCGCATGAGTGGCGACGACCCTTTCCCGTACATCAGTCGCAGCGACCCGTACCTGGTCAACTTCGTCCAGATCGGCGACTTCGCCAATATCGACGAGCGCTCCTGGCAAGCGCGCTATGACTACAATTTCGCCGCCCTCGGTGTTCCTGGTCTGACGTTCATGAGTCGCTACATTTCCGGTGATAACGTGCAACGTGCTGCGCCGGGGGAGGGCAAGGAGTGGGAACGCGACACCGACATTGCCTACGTGGTGCAGGACGGCTCGTTGAAAGGGTTGGGATTGAAATGGCGCAACGCCTCGGTGCGATCGAACTTTGGCAATGACCTGGATGAGAACCGGTTGATTGTCAGTTATACGATGGCGCTTTGGTAAGCAGAGGGCCACAGCAAGGCGCTGCTCAAATGAGCGGCGCCAGGGTAATGTTAGTAAATATAATCAATTCTTCGCGGGGGCACGCTTTTAAGTCGTAGATAAGGATTCTCAGAAAACAGTCATGCTCGAAGTCACCTTTGCGCGGCATGACCATCCTTTAGAGATGAACCCCATGTTTATGGGCATTAAAAGCCATTCGTCCGCCTGCTGAAAATAAGGAAACCCATGGGTTTCCTTTATTTTGTTTTTTGTCATACTCCATCGTGCGAGCCGGCAGAGGTGCCAGCTTGTCCGGTATTAGTACTGGCTAATAACAATTTAACCAGCAGGAACCCATGTCATGAGTATTCTCGGTCGCCCCGCTACAATGCCCCCCGCCGAACAACTTGCTAGCGCTCTTGCACGGATGAAGCAGGCCCACGTGGACGATGGGCCCGCGAGCCTGGAGTTGCGCCGTGACCGACTCGACCGGGCGATTGCCCTGCTGCTGGATAACCGTGAAGCCATCGTCGCGGCGGTGTCTGCGGACTTCGGCAACCGCAGTCGCGAACAGACCCTGCTGTCGGATATCGCCGGCTCGGTGGCGAGCCTCAAGCATTGCCGCGAGCACCTGGCCGAGTGGATGCAGTCGGAGACGCAGCCGGCTCCGTTCCCAGGTTGCGAAGCGCGGGTCGACTACCAGCCGTTGGGCGTGGTGGGGGTGATCAGTCCGTGGAATTTCCCCATCGTGTTGGCCTTCGGGCCGCTGGCAAGTATTCTCGCTGCCGGGAACCGGGCCATGCTCAAGCCCTCGGAGCTGACGCCGCGTACTTCGGCTCTGCTGGATGAGCTGATTGCCCGATATTTCGACGAGCGCGAGCTCTGCACGGTACTGGGCGATGCGCAGGTGGGAGCGCTGTTCAGCGCGCAACCCTTTGATCATCTGATCTTTACCGGTGGCACGTCAGTGGCCCGGCATATCATGCGTGCCGCCTCGGACAATCTGGTGCCGGTGACCCTGGAGTTGGGCGGCAAGTCGCCGGTGCTGGTCTCCCGTAGCGCCGACCTGGCTACCGTGGTGCAGCGGGTCCTGACGGTGAAGACCTTCAACGCCGGGCAGATATGCCTGGCTCCGGACTATGTGTTGCTGCCGGAAGAGTGCCTGGAGGATTTCGTCAGCGAGGCCATACGCTTCGTCAGCGCCATGTACCCGTCCCTGCGCAGCAATGCTGACTACACGTCAATCATCAACCCGCGCAATTTCGACCGTCTGCGGGACTATCTCGCCGATGCCGAGGCCAAGGGGGCCAGACTGGTGGAGATCAACCCCGCTCAAGAAGACCTGAGCGACCGCGAGATCCGCAAGATCGCCCCGACTCTGGTGCTCGATCCCAGTGAGCAGATGCAGGTACTGCGCGAGGAAATCTTCGGACCGTTGCTGCCGATCAAGACCTATCGCGACTTCGCCACAGCCATCGACTACGTCAACGGGCAGCCTCGGCCGTTGGCGGCCTACTATTTCGGCGAAGACGCCGATGAGCGCCGCGACGTGCTGGAGCGGACAACCTCGGGCGGCGTTGTGATCAATGACGTGATGAGCCATGTGCTGTTCGAGGCACTGCCCTTTGGCGGGGTCGGTCACTCCGGCATGGGGGCCTATCATGGCGTCTATGGTTTCCGAACATTCAGCCACGCCAAGGCGGTGGTTGTGCAGAGCGCTATCGGTGAGTCCAACCTGGCAATGCGCGCTCCCTACGGCCCGATGATCCATGGCCTGCTTGACCACTTGCTGACGGCCAACTGAGCCACCCGGGAGATCTGACCATGAACCTGTTGCAAACGCTCAAGGCCAAGCTGCTGCGCGCCCTTGCCAAGCGCATGAAGCCCAAGTTCGTCTACGACCCGGCACGCTATCCGTTGCGTTCGGTCGACGAGCAGTACATCCCGACGACCTGGGGGGCTGCGCGAGCCTTGTTCTACTGGCCCGATGTGCCGCCCGGGGAACGCCTGCCGGTGTATCTGAACCTGCATGGCGGTGGATTTGTCGCCGGGGTGCCGGAACACGACGACAGCTACTGCCGCCGTCTGGCTCACAACCTGGGTTGCCTGGTGGTCAACCTGGATTACGTCCTGGCTCCCGAGCATCCCTTTCCGGCGGGTTTGCGCCAGAGCTTCGAGGTGTTGGAGTGGCTGGCAGAGCAGGGCGCGACGCTGGGTATCGATCCGCAGCGCATCGCCGTCGGAGGGCACAGCGCTGGCGGCAACCTGGCCGCCGGTCTGGCTATCCTGGCGCGAGGGCACCAGCGCCTGCGGCTGGTGCACCAGATCATCGACTATGCGGCGCTGGATGTCTCCCAGGCTCCCGAACTGAAGCGTTCGACCCTCGACAAACCGTTACTCGGTCCGGGGCTGATGCGTTTTTTCAACCGGTGTTACCTGAGCGATCCGGCACAGGCCCGCGATCCCCTCGTCTCGCCATTGCTGGCGCCGGTCGAGGCATTGCGAGGCCTGCCTGCCGCCACATTGATCACTGCCGAGTACGATATCCTGCGCGCCGAAGGCGAGGCCTATGGAGAGAAACTGCGTCAGGCCGGCGTTACGGTGAACGAGAAAATGTTCCCCGGCTGCGATCACATGTTTACTCATCTGGGACCGGATGCTTCTGCGGATGAGGCATGGCAGTTCATCGAGGATGCATTGCGCGGGGCTTTCGAGGGGGGGCGGGTGGAGGCCGATAGCATGCTGGTCGAGAATCACTGACTCCCCCTGTGGCGAGGGGATAAATCCCCTCGCCACAGGTAACATGTGCATGTTTGATCAACGCTAACCAGGATGCCCCTCATGCCTGAAACCACTCCACAGGCCGTCAGGCGCGGTCGTCCGCCGGTGCGCAGCCGCGAGGAGCAGATGAGTCTGTTGCTCGATGCGGCGGCGCAGATACTCGGCAGTGGCAACTTTGCCAACGTCACCATGGATGCCATCGCCCGCGCCGCGGGCATTTCGAAGAAAACCTTGTACCTGCTGGTGGCGAGCAAGGAAGCGCTGCTTTCACAATTGGTGGCCCGGGACTTGTCGACCCTCGAGCTGCTGTTGGAAAGCGGAATCGACTGCGCCGAAGACCTGCTCAGCGAACTGCGCATGTACCTGACCCTATGGGCGCGCCTGACCCTGTCGCCGTTGGCGCTGGGGCTCTACTTGATGGCCGCGCAAGGGCGCGAGACAGCTCCGGACATCGCCAGGATCTGGTACCAGGAGGGCGCCGAGCGCTGCCTGGGTCTGTTGCGCAGCTGGTTGGAAAAGGCAGCGGGCAAGGGGCTCTTGGCACGTGGGGATGTCGAACCGGCGGTCGAACTGATCGATGCGCTGTTGATCTCGCAACCGCTCAAGCTGTTCACCCTTGGGGTTCAGCAGAGCTGGTCCGACGAGCAGATCGGCCAACGGGTCGACGTGGCCCTCGACATGTTTGGGCGTTGCTTCATCCAGCGCGAATCAGAGTCGGTATGAGCCTTTGGCAAGAGAACTGTAGGAGCCAGGCTTGCCCGCGATGAAGGCGCCTCGGTTTCAGGACAAACCGCGTTAACTTCATCGCGGGCAAGCCTGGCTCCCACAGATACTCTCGCCATGGATCCTTAATCCCCCGCCGACCGCCGCGACAGCCGATACGACAGCTGAGCACGGGTCAACCCAAGCCGGCGTGCCGCCTCGGAAACATTGCCTTTCACCTCGGCCAGACAATGGTCGATCATCGTTTCTTCAATTTCCTGCAGTGACAGCCGACTCAGGTCCTTGCCGCCGAACAGGGCCTGGATCGCCTCATTGCCAGCATGGGCAGGCGCGACAGGCGCAGGGGTGGCCGGGTCATTCGGGGCGGCCGCCAGTTGGCCGCGGGTGCCAATGGAGAACATCGGCTGGGCCAGCCGCTCGCCACTGGTGAACAGGTGGGCCAGGTCGATGGCCCCGCCATCCGGCGCACTGATCACGCCTCGCTCCACCAGGTTTTGCAGCTCGCGGATGTTGCCCGGAAAGTCATAGGCAAGCAGGGTGTCGGCCGTGCGCGGGGTGAAGCCGCTTATCTGCCGGCCATGATGACGGGTGAAGCGGTGCAGGAAGTGAGTCATCAGCAACGGGATGTCTTCCTTGCGCTCGCGCAGGGGCGGCAGGTGGATCGGGAAGACATTCAGACGGAAGAACAAGTCCTCGCGAAACTCGCCGCGCTGGGCGGCGGCGCGCAGGTCGACGTTGGTCGCAGCGACCACTCGAACATCGACTTTCAAGGTTCGGCTGCCGCCGACCCGCTCGATCTCACCTTCCTGCAAGGCCCGCAGCAGCTTGCCTTGGGCGACCAGGCTGAGAGTGGCGATTTCGTCGAGAAACAGGGTGCCGCCATCGGCTCGCTCGAAACGCCCGGCGCGGGATTGGGTCGCCCCGGTGAAGGCCCCGCGCTCGACGCCAAACAGCTCCGACTCCATCAGGTTTTCCGGAATGGCGGCGCAGTTGATCGCGACAAAAGGCGCATCGTGCCGCGGGCTGATGCGGTGCAGCATGCGTGCGAACATTTCCTTGCCGACGCCGGATTCGCCGGTGAACAGCACGGTCGCCTGGGTCGGTGCGACCCGGCGCAGCATGTGGCAGGCAGCGTTGAAGGCCGAGGAGATACCGACCATGTCGCCGTCCTGGGTCGGTTGCGGATCGGCTTGCAGACCGGGCGGTAATACGCCCTTGCCGCCAGGGTCGGGAGCCACCGTGCTACGTCCGCCGCTGCTGACGAAGGGTTCCGCTTTCAGGGCGGCCAGGTCCTCTTCCGCATCGTCCCATTCTTCCGCGGGTTTACCGATCAGCCGGCAGATGCTTGAACCGGTGGAACGGCATTCGACCTCGCGGTAGAGGATCAATCGACCAACCATTGCCGAGGTATATCCAGTGGCATAGCCGGTCTGCATCCAGCAGGCCGGCTCGGTACCGATGCCAAACTGGGCGATGTGCTCGTCATCCTCGCTGGAGTGGTGCCAGAGGAATTCGCCGTAATAGGTGCCCAGGTTCATATCGAATTCGAAATGCACGGGCTCGACTTTAACCGCGCCTTCGATGGCATGGATGATCGGACCGGCCGCGAACAGCGCCAGGAAGTCGGCCTCGGGGAAGCGCTCCTTGATCAGTGCCGCATCCCGCGCACCGCAGTGGTAGCCGGTGCGCAGCAGAATGCCGCGGGCGCGGGCCAGGCCCATGCTTTCAATCATCTCCCGACGAAGCGCGCCAACGCCGCTGCTGTGCATCAGCAGCATGCGTGCGCCATTGAGCCAGATACGACCGTCGCCGGGGCTGAACATCAGGCATTCGGTCAGATCCTGCAGTGTGGGGGCCGTGTCGGGAGGCAATTGTTCGCTCGCGCCGCGCACGGGTTTCTTTCGGACTCCGCTGGAGAGCTCGGCCAGGGAGATCAGCTTGTCTGCCATCGGAAATCCTTAATATGAGTAATCATAATCTGCATAGTGCAGCATGAAATTGCTGAAATCATCACTTTTTTCAGCCCCCGACTCCCCCTGTCTCACGTCGATATTCACCAAGAATGTCTGTATGCCGCGAGCTTGAGCGGTTGCCCTGTCATTGCCGTTAGATGGCATATCGCTTGCTACAACTAGTTACCGAGCATAACTAGTTCGGCAATAACAATATGACTTGGCTGCCCGCTTTCATGGGAGGCAGTACGAGCACGAATCGGGAAACCCGTATGAAGCTGACCAGCAAAAGGATCGTCGTGACCGGAGTCTCTTCGGGCATCGGCGCCGAGACAGCCCGAACCCTGCGTGCCCACGGGGCCATCGTGATCGGCATGGATCGCAACGAGCCCAACCTGAGCCTGGATGACTTTGTCCAGGCCGACCTCAGTCACCCCGAGGCCATCGATGCCGCCGTGCGACGGTTGCCGGAACAGATCGACGGCTTGTGCAACATCGCCGGGGTGCCAGGAACAGCCGATCCGCAGTTGGTGGCCCAGGTCAATTACCTCGGCCTGCGTCACCTTTGCGCCGCGGTCCTGCCCCGGATCCGAGCCGGAGGCAGCATCGTCAACGTGGCCTCGATCCTCGGTGCGCAGTGGCCACAGCGGTTAGAGCTGCATAAAGCCCTGGCCCGCACTGAAAGTTTTTTCCAGGGGCAAGCCTGGTTGGCTCAGCACCCGGTGCCCCAGGAGAGCTGCTACCAGTATTTCAAAGAAGCCCTGATCGTCTGGAACTATGTGCAGGCCCAGCCCTGGTTCCTGCAGTCCTCGGTACGCATGAACAGCGTGGCGCCGGGCCCGGTGTTCACGCCCATCCTGGGTGATTTCGTCAGCATGCTCGGCCAGGAACGCGTCGAGGCCGATGCTCATCGCATGAAGCGTCCGGCCTATGCCGATGAGGTGGCGGCTGCCATCGCCTTCCTGAGTGCAGACGAATCCCGCTGGATCAATGGCGTCAACCTGCCTGTCGATGGCGGGCTGGCCTCCACCTACATCTGAACGAGGAACCATCGCCTGCACATTGGCGGGCAGCTCATTGCCGGTCGCTTTCCAGACAACACGTTTCCACACAACAAGAACAATGAGGAACACCATGCACAACACTCGATGCTATCCGGGCTTCAAGCGTTCCACCCTGGCACTCTCGGTGTGCCTCGCCGGGCTGGCCGCCCAGGCCCAGGCCGCACAGATAGATCTGGGCGACAGTGACTGGCGCCTGCGCTGGGACAACACCATCAAGTACAGCCAGGCCTGGCGCCTGCAAGGTGCCGACGACCACTTGACCAACGCCTCCACGGCGGGCGGCTTGTACCCTTCGATCCAGGGCCAGGGCGACAAGAATTTCAGTCGCGGCCTGGTCTCCAACCGACTGGACCTGTTCAGCGAAATGGACCTGAATCGGGAAAATTACGGGCTGCGCGTCAGCGGGGCGGCCTGGTATGACGATATCTACAACAAGGACACCGACGACAGCGCGAATCCGCATTTCCTCAGCGATACCCGCGAACTCCACGGGCGCGACGCCGAATTGCTGGATGCCTTCGTGTTTCTGCGCGGTGATGTCGGCGATGCGAGCCAGGGCACCGTACGCCTGGGCCGGCATAGCCTGATCTATGGCGAGAGCCTGTTCTACGGCAGCAACGGCATCGCCGCCGCACAAGGGCCAACCGACGTCGTCAAGCTGCTCAGCGTACCAGGGACCCAGTTCAAGGAAATCCTGCGTCCGGTCAATCAAGTGTCCGGCCAGTTGCAGATCAACCCGCAGTTGTCCGTCGGGGCCTACTACCAGTTCGAGTGGGAGCGTTCCAACGTGCCAGGGGCGGGCAGCTACCTCAGCGACAACGATGGTATTGGCAAGGGGGCAGGGGACTGGACCGAGGTGTTTGGCAACACCACCGTCCATGCTTCCGATATCGAGGCGAAGAACTCGGGGCAGGGCGGCCTGCAACTGCGCTTCAAGCCCGAAGACACCGAACTGGAACTCGGTTTCTACGCCGCCCAGTATCACGACAAGACGCCGAGCGCGTTGTACGCCTACCTGGACGGTGCGGCGGCCGCCGCCACTGGCTTGCCGATCCTGAGTTCCTACCGCCAGGTCTACGCCGAAGACATCAAGACTGTCGGCGCCAGCTTCTCCACGGCTTATGGCCCGTTCAACTTCGCCGGGGAAACTTCGGTGCGCTGGAATGCACCGCTGGTCAGCAATCTGCAGGTGGTGACACCGGGCACCGCGGCGGACAACAACGGTGATGCGCTCTACGCCAAAGGCAAGACCGCGCATGTGAACCTGTCGACGATCTACCTGCTGTCGCCCGGCGCGCTTTGGGACGGTGGCTCGGTACTTGCCGAACTGGCCTGGAACCGCACCCTCAGCGTGACTGACAACCCAGGTGCATTGGACCCCAACACCACCCGGGATGCCACTGCTCTGCGGGTACTGGCTGAACCGACTTACTTCCAAGTGGCCGACGGTCTCGACGTGAGCGTACCGGTGGGTTTCGGCGTGGGCCTCGATGGTCGCTCGTCCGCCGTCAGCAAGGGCGGTTTCGGCAATTCCCACGCCGGTGACTGGAGCGTAGGGCTCAAGGCCACTTACCTGCAGCGCTGGGACTTCGGCATCAACTACGTGAACTTCTTCGGCAAGGCTGCGGCAGGGCTGAACGAGGCGGGCAACTTCAGCTATGCGCAATCGCTGGCCGACCGTGACTTCGTCTCCATGTACGTGAAAACCACATTCTAATAAGAGGTTTCATCCCCTATGCAAAGCCAATTTTCCTTGCGTATGTCGGCCCTGGCCATTGCCTTGCTGAGTGCCGGCGTGGTGCAGGCGGCGGTTTCCCCCGACCAGGCCGCGCGGCTCAATACTGACCTCACCCCCATGGGCGCCGAGCGCGCGGGCAACAAGGACGGCAGCATTCCGGCGTGGACCGGCGGCTATACGACAGCACCGGCGGGCTACAAGAACGGCGACAAGCGTGCCGACCCGTTTGCCGCCGACAAGCCGTTGTACTCGGTCAGCGCGGCCAACATGGCGCAGTACGCCGACCAGCTGTCCGACGGCGCTAAAGCCTTGCTACAGAAATACCCGGGCTATCGCCTGGACGTCTATCCGACTCACCGCAGCGCCGCCGCACCGCAATGGGTGTATGACAACACGCTGAAGAACGCGACCCGTGCCACCCTTGACGTGGACTCGGAAAAAGTCAGCGGTGCCTATGGCGGCATCCCATTCCCGTTGCCACAGAACGGGGCCGAGGTGCTGTGGAACTACCGCCTGTCCTGGCAGGGGGCCGATACCTTTTACTCACCGTTCGACACTTGGCTGATGACCGCCGGCGGCAAGAAGATCCAGGCCACCCGGGCACGTTTCTGGTATCAGAGCCCTTATTACTTCAAGGACGGCAGTCTCGAAACCTTCGGCGGCAAGTTCCTGATCGGCAAGCTGGCCACGGAACTGCCCTCGTCCAAGGCCGGCGAGGGCCTGATGACCCACTGGGACATGGACCCCGGCAAACGCGCCGCCTGGCAGTACCTGGTCGGCCAGCGTCGAGTACGGCGCGCACCGAACATCGCCTATGACACGCCGGACTTCGTCACCTCGGGCGTGGGCTTCTTCGACGAGGCCTTCATGGTCTTCGGCCCGACCGACCGTCACGACCTAAAGCTGATAGGCAAGAAAGAGTTGCTCGTGCCCTACAACAACAACCGTGCGGCCGCGGCGAAGAGCGATGATCTGGTCAAGCCGAATTTCCTCAATCCGGACCTGGTGCGCTGGGAGAAACACCGGGTCTGGGTAGTGAGCGCCACGCTCAAGGACGGCAAGCGTCACGTGGTGCCGAAACGCACCTATTACGTGGACGAGGACTCCTGGCAAGTGCTGCTGGTGGACGGTTACGACGCCCAGGGCAAATTGGGTCGCACCAACTACTCGCTGACCCTGTTGGCACCGGAAATGCCGGCGCTCACCGCACAGATGTCGTGGGGCAGCTACAACCTGGAGACCGGCGCCTACTTCCTGAACTCGGCCGCCAACGACCTGGATATCCAGTACCAGAGCTATCCGCGTCCGCCATCTTCATTCTTCACGCCTGACGCCATGGCCAACGACAGTTCGCGTTGAGCCGTTGCCAACGCGCCGGAGCCCTGGCACTGGCGCGTTCGGTTTGGATAACTCTTGAGTGGTGGCTGGAGCGGATATGATCGGTAACTTTTCACTCAGGCGGGCGTCGTCGGTGGTCCTGGCGCTGACGGTCTTGCTGATGTCGGGCTGGACAACGGCCAGCCCACGAATTGCCTTGCTCGACCAGACGGCACTGCAAAGTGCCAAGGCAACGCACGCCGCGTTGCTGGCGGTGACTCGCGCAGGCGAACGGCTCGTGGCGGTCGGCGAGCGCGGCATCGTCCTGCTCTCTGACGATTCCGGCAAGAGCTGGCGCCAGGCCCGGGTGCCGGTCAGTGTCAGCCTGACGGCGGTGCAGTTCGTCGATGACGAGCAGGGCTGGGCCGTCGGCCATATGGGCGTGGTGCTGCACAGCACCAACGGTGGCGAAACCTGGGTCAAGCAACTCGATGGCGTCGCTGCGGCGCAGTTGGCGCTGGTTGACGCGCAACAGGGCGACGACACCCAGCGTATCGAAGACGCCGAACGGCTGGTCGCGGACGGGCCGGACAAGCCGTTTCTCGACCTGTACTTCAGCGACCGTCGCAACGGCTACGTAGTCGGTGCCTATGGCCTGATCCTGCATACCGTGGACGGTGGTGGAACCTGGAAACCATGGATGCAGCAGGTGGACAACCCCGAGGGGCTCAACCTCTATGGCATCCGGGCGATGGGTGGCGAACTGTTCATCGTCGGTGAGCGGGGTCTGTTACTGCGCTCCAAAGACAACGGTCGCAGCTTCCAGTCGCTCGAATCCCCCTATGAAGGCAGTTTCTTTGGTCTGCAAGGCAGTGCCAGCGGCGAGTTGATCGCCTTCGGCCTGCGCGGCAACGCCTTCTGGTCGGGTGACCAGGGGAACAGTTGGCGGCGTATCGAAACCGGCCTGGAGGTGGCTTTGTCCGCCGGCACCCAACTGAAGGACGGAGCGCTGGTCCTGGCCAGCCAGGCCGGTGACCTGCTGCTCAGTTCCGGTCGGGGAAGCCGCTTGCGGCATCTTTCCGGTCCGACCGGCACCTCGATCGCCGGTCTGGTGGCGGCCCCCGATGGCAGCTTGATCTGCGTCGGCCTGGGCGGGCTGACCCGCCTCGAGCCAGCCCTTGCCTCGGCGCAGCGCTGAACCTACTTGCCAGAGCGCTATTTGCACAGCCCATGCGGCCGTATTTGGAGTCCGATGTGAACGACCATAATTCCTCCCTCGAACAGCAAGTGGTGATGGCTCGCCTGGAGGATTTCGATCCGCGTTCCGGCAACCTCGGCGAGCGGGCGATCTTCAACCACCGGCCCTGGGTCATGCTGCTCTGCCTGCTGGTGACCCTGGTGCTGGGTTATCAGGCCAGCAAGATCGGCCTCAATGCCAGTTTCGAGAAGACCATCCCGACCTCCCATCCCTACGTGGCCAACTTTCTCGAACAGCGCAGTGAGTTGAGCGGCCTCGGCAACTCGATCCGCGTCGCCGTGGCGGTCAAGCAAGGCACTATTTTCAACAAGGATTACCTCGATACTCTCGCCAAGCTCAACGACGAGATCTACCTGCTGCCAGGTGTCGACAAGCCTTACATGAAGTCTCTGTGGACGCCGACCACGCGCTGGACCGCCGTGACCGAGGACGGCCTGGATGGCGGCACGGTGATTCCGGACAGCTACGACGGTTCGCCGGCCAGCCTGGATGAGGTGCGGACCAACGTTGCCCGTTCCGGTGAGATCGGCCAATTGGTGGCCGGCAACTTCCAGTCCAGTGTGATTTTCGTGCCGCTGCTGGAAATCAACCCGGCGACTGGCAAGGCACTGGATGCCGGTGAGTTTTCACGGCAACTGGAAGCCTTGCGCGACAAGTACCAGAACGAGCGTATCCAGATCCACATCACCGGTTTCACCAAGATCATCGGTGACCTGATCGCCGGGCTGGGGCAAGTCTTGCTGTTCTTCGCGGTTGCCGTGCTGGTGACCGTGGCAGTGCTCTATTGGTACACCCGCTGTGCACGCAGCACGGCATTGGTGGTGCTCTGCTCCCTGGTGGCGGTGCTCTGGCAGATCGGCCTGCTCGCCACCCTCGGCTACGATCTGGACCCATACTCGGCGCTGGTTCCGTTCCTGGTATTCGCCATCGGCATGAGCCACGGTGCGCAGAAAATGAACGGGATCATGCAGGACATCGGCCGTGGCACCCACCGGGTCGTCGCGGCACGCTACACCTTCCGCCGTCTGTTCGCCGCCGGCATGACCGCGCTGCTCTGCGATGCGGTGGGTTTCGCCGTGCTGATCGTGATCAAGATCCAGGTGATCCAGGACCTGGCGATCACCGCCAGCATTGGCGTGGCGGTGCTGATCTTCACCAACCTGATCCTGCTGCCGATCCTGCTCAGCTACATCGGCGTCGGTGCCAAGGCCGCTGCCCGCAGCCTGCGGGCGGAAACCGCTGAGTTGACCGCGAACGTCAAGCACCCGCTGTGGAGTTTTCTCGACCTCTTTACCCGACGCTCCTGGGCCGTTGCCGCCTGCCTGGTCGGCGTGGCCCTGGCGGTAGGCGGGTTTGCCGTCAGCCTGCACCTGAAGATCGGCGATCTGGATCCCGGTGCCCCGGAGCTGCGACCAGACTCGCGCTACAACCGTGATGCAGCGTTCATGACGCAAAACTACGCGGCCAGTTCGGACATCTTCGTGGTCATGGTGAAAACCCCGGAGGACCAATGCACACGCTATCCGACACTGGCCGCGGTCGATTCGCTGGCCTGGCAACTGGAGCAGTTGCCAGGTGTGGAATCCACCAACTCCATGGCTGCCCTGAGTAAAGTCGCTGCCGCCGGTTACAATGAGGGCAATTTCAAGTGGTACGAGTTGATCCCCAACGACGGTGCCCTCGGCGCCGTGCAGACTCGGGCACCACGCGAACTGTTCAACCAGGGCTGTTCGCTGCTTTCGCTCTACGTGTATCTGGCCGACCACAAGGCCGACACCCTGGAGCGAGTGGTGCAGACCAGCGAAGCGTTCATTGCGCAACAGAAACTGCCGGAGGTGAAGTTCATGCTGGCCGCCGGCAGCGCCGGGATCGAGGCAGCGACCAATATCGTGGTGAAGAAGGCCATGCACGAGATGCTGTTCTGGGTTTACGGCGCGGTGATCCTGCTGTGCTGGGTGACCTTTCGCTCCTGGCGCGCGGTACTGGCCGCGGTGCTGCCGCTGGTACTCACGTCGATCCTGTGCGAGGCGCTGATGGTTGGCCTCGGCATGGGCGTCAAGGTGGCGACGTTGCCGGTGATCGCCCTCGGCGTAGGCATCGGTGTCGACTACGCGCTCTATGTGTTGAGCATCATCCTGGCGCACATGCGTGCCGGCGCCTCGCTGTCCGAGGCGTATTACCGCGCCTTGTTGTTCACCGGCAAGGTGGTACTGCTGACCGGCATCACCCTGGCCATCGCGGTGGCGACTTGGGCCTGGTCACCGATCAAGTTTCAGGCCGACATGGGCATCCTGTTGGCGTTCATGTTCCTGGTGAACATGCTCGGTGCCCTGATCCTGTTACCGGCGCTGGCTCACTTCCTGTTGCCGCAGAGGTTGTTCGCAAAAAAGCCTGAGGCCTGCGGCGCGTTGCAGGCGGTCGAGGAGGGCTGACGGGGTCATTCAGCGACCGTGTTCAGGCGTGCTCTCAATCTGCTTCAGGCATAAGGATAAGAATAATGCTGAAGAAAACTGCCCGGCTGCTCGCCGACTGTTCGGTGGGGCAGAAGCTGCTGCTCGGTTTCGGCCTGGTGTCCTTGCTCGCGGTGGTCGCCATCGCCCAGGGCTTGTATGCCAGCGCTAGTCTATTGGCACACAGTCGGCAGGTCGGCGCCATGGTGGAGATCAATCGCCTGACGCTGCAGATGCGCAATGCTGAGAAAGCCTATGCACTTGATCCCGAACCTTCGGCAATGCGCCAGGTCCGGGATTTGATTCAGGCACTGGGCACTCAACTCGATAAAGTGAAGACCGGCGCATCGAGGGAGGATGTGGCGGTACTGACCGCCATGCAGCAATCCGTCGATAGCTATGCAGGTCAGTTCGCACACTTCATCGATCATCAGCGCCTGGCGGTGGATGCGTTGCGTCATATGCAGGAGCAGGCGGAACAGGCCCGCCTGCAGTTCGAGGCCGTCGAACTGGATATGTACGACCAGATCCGCGGTGTACTGAACAGCGGCCAGGCTCTGGAAGGGGATCCGCTGAGCCTCGCCGAACAGGCCTCGGCGCTGCAACGAAAATTGCTGATCACCCGCAACCGGGAGTTTCGCTATGTGGAAGAGGGCGCAGCAGAGGCGCTCCAGGGCTGGACCGAGACAGTGGAGGAAATGAGTGACGCGCTGGAGCTGCTCCAGGGCCGGGTGGATGAGAACTCCGAAGAGTCCCTGGCGGCGGCACGGGCGGCGCTGGTCGAATATCGCAAGGCATTCCAGCGCTATCGGGACAGTCGGACGCTGAGCAGGCAAACGGCCGGGCAGATGGATTCCCAGGCCCAGGCCGTGCTTACCCAGGTCGAACAAGCCGCCGCCGATCGACAATTGCAGATGGGCGAGCGGGGCAGTTCGATGATGCGCCTGCAAGCAATGGGAGCGGTGATTATCGTTGTCCTGGCGTTGCTGGCATCTCTGGTTATCCGCCATCTGATTGTCGCCCCTCTACGCGAGGCGCTGCAGATTGCCCGGCGGATTGCACAGGGCGATCTGAGTGACGCGGTCGAAGGCATCACGAAGCGCAGGGATGAGCTGGGTCAGTTGAAGGCGGCGGTTGGAGAGATGACGACCAATCTGCGTCGGCTGGTAGCGCGTATCGGGCTGAGTGTCGAGGGATTGGGGCAAACGACCCGGACCCTGAGCACAGCCAGCGCCCAAAGTAGCGGGGCGGCCCAACGCCAAAGGGTCGAGACAGAACACGCAGCCACCGCCATGCAGCAAATGAGCAGCACGGTTGCGCAAGTGGCGCACAACGCCGAACAGGCCTCCCAGGCCGCCGGCGAAGCCGACCATCAGGCACGCAGTGGTGAGCAGGTCGTGCAGCTGGCGAGCCAGCAGATCCATCGCCTGGCAGCGGAGATGGCACTTTCCGAGCAAGCCATCGAGTCCTTGCAGCGGCAGGTAGAGACCATCGGCACGGTCGCCGACGTGATTGCTTCAATTGCCGAACAAACCAACCTGCTGGCACTCAACGCGGCCATCGAAGCCGCTCGGGCGGGAGAGCAGGGCCGGGGGTTTGCCGTGGTCGCCGATGAGGTGCGGGCGCTGGCACGGCGAACCCGTGACTCGACCAGCGAGATCGAGACGCTGATTGTCGGACTGCAGCATCTGTCGCAACACAGCGTCGGACAGATCCAGGGCTGCGCGCGCCTGATGGTGGATACCGTCACCCTGGCTGATCAGGTGAGCACAGCCTTGGGCGGCATTACTGGAGCGGTGTCGCTGATCGAGCAGATGAACCAACAGAACGCCGCCAGCGCCGAGCAGCAGAGCATCGTGGCCGAGGAGGTCAGCCGCAATGTCATGCAGGTGCGCAATGAGGCCGAGCGTTGTGTCGGGGTGAATCAGCAAGTGGTCCAGGCTTGCGGAGATCTGGCCGGGCTGGAGCACGAGCTGCGGGAGGCCGTTGCCCAGTTCCGGACCTGAAGCCAGGTTGCTCAGGCTCTCGCCATCTCCTCAAAAAAACCTTTGGACATCTCGATGAATTGCTCGGCTGCCGGCGCCATTGTCTGGCTCTGGCGGGTGATCAAGCCGATCTGGCGAGTAACGCCGGGATGATCCATGGGGATCTTGACCAGTTCCTCCCGACCTTCGTCCGCGGACTCCGGTAGCAGGCTTGCGCCCAGCCCCTGGCGCACCAGCGCCAGGACCGTCGACATGTAATTGGCTTCGAGGCCCGGCAAGAGTGGGAGGTTGGCATCGGCGAACAGCTGCTCCACCAACTCTCGTACGCTGCTGTCGCGCCCAGTAAGAATGATCGGTTGCGTCGTCAACTCGCTTAGCTTGACCGTACGTCGACGGGCCAGGGGGTGGTCGGCTGGAATGAACAGGCACAACCGATCCTCCAGCACCGGTTGAAATTCCAACCCATGGCTCGTCCTTGCCCGCACCCCAAGGCCGAAATCCACATCGCCGTCGCGCACCAACGTGTCGATCCGGCGCGCCACCACGTCCCGCAGGCGTACCTCTATCCCGGGAAATTTCTCACGGAACTGTTTCAACAGCGGCGGTAGCGCACCGGCGCAGAGCGAGGGCAGGGCGGCGATGGTAACCACGCCTCGACGCAACGCTGCCAGGTCCCGAGAAGCGCTGACAATGTTGTCCAGGTCCAGCAGCAGTTTCTCCATGGGCAGCAGGTTGTTCTGTCCGGCGTTGGTCAACGCCACATGACGCGGGCTGCGTTCGAGCAGCGCGACGCCGAGCCAATCCTCCAACTGTTGAATCTGTACGGTCAGGGCCGAAGGCGAGAGGTTCAGCATCGCGGCAGCCTTGGCAAAATTGCCGGTTTGCGCCACGGCCAGGAAGGCGCGGATGTGCTGGATCGAGTTCTTCATTTTGTTTTTCCGAATACAGGCAGCCGAACATTTCAATTTACAAAGAATAACGGCAATTCCAATACTCGGTGAAAACAACAACAGCGCATTTCATCGCCACGGCGGACAGAAGTGCCGAACAGGACCTACCTATGCTCGCCATACTCGGTGTCGTCACCATTCTCTGTCTGCTCATCTGCGTGATGAGTAAACGCCTGTCCCCCCTGGTTGCACTGATCGCATTGCCGATCATCGCCGCACTGATCGGTGGTTTTGGCCTGCAAACCAGCGCGTTCATCATCACCGGTATCAAGAACGTCGCCCCGGTGGTCGGGATGTTCGTGTTCGCGATTCTGTTCTTTGGCGTCATGACTGACGCCGGCATGCTTGACCCGATCATTGACCGCATCTTGAAACGCGTCGGCACCCGTCCGACGCGCATCGTCATGGGTACCGCGCTGCTGGCGCTGCTGGTGCACCTGGACGGTTCCGGTGCGGTGACGTTCCTGGTGACCATTCCGGCCATGCTGCCGTTGTACATGCGCCTGGGCATGGATAAACGCATTCTGGCTTGCGTCACGGCAATGGCGGCCGGGGTCAACTTCCTGCCATGGACCGGCCCGGTGCTGCGTTCATCGGCCGCCTTGCACGTGCCGGTGGCCGACTTGTTCCAGCCGCTGATTCCGGTGCAGATCATCGGTCTGGCGTTCGTCTTTGCTTGCGCTTGGTTCCTCGGTCGTCGCGAAGAAAAGCGTCTGGGGTTGGGCGCCGGGGCAGGGGTGGAGGTGATACCGCAGCGGGTTCTGTCCGAGGCCGAGAGCGCTTTGCGCAAGCCACGGCTGTTCTGGGTCAATCTGATCCTGACCGTGGTGGTGATGGGGGTGATGATTGCTGGCGTGGTCGATCCGGTGGTGATGTTCATGCTCGGCACGGTGCTGGCGCTGTGCATCAACTATCCCAACGTCGACGCCCAACGGGCACGCATCGACGCCCATGCGAAAACCGCCCTGACAATGGCCAGCATTCTCCTGGCTGCCGGGGTCTTCACCGGCATCATGCAAGGCAGCGGCATGCTCAAGGCCATGGCCGAGGTGGCGGTGGCACAGATTCCTGCCGGGCACGGCAAGTTGATTCCGATGGTCGTGGGGTTCATCTCCATGCCGCTGAGCCTGCTGTTCGATCCCGATTCCTTCTATTTTGGCGTAATGCCGGTGGTGGCCGAAGTCGGCCGAGCCCTGGGTGTCGATCCGCTGCATGTGGCCCAGGCGTCCCTGCTGGGCGTACACACCACCGGCTTCCCGGTCAGCCCACTGACCCCGGCGACCTTCTTGCTGGTGGGACTTTGCAAGGTCGAACTGGCCGATCATCAACGTTTCACCATTCCTTATCTGTTCGCCGCCTCGGTGCTGATGACGGTGACGGCGCTGCTCATTGGAGTCTTTTGAATGAAAACCTTACGCATCGGCTCCGGTGCCGGTTACTCCGGGGATCGCATCGAACCGGCGATTGAGCTGGCCGAGCACGGCGAGCTGGATTATCTGGTGTTCGAATGCCTGGCCGAACGCACCATTGCCCTGGCGCAGCAAGCGCGTCTGCTCGATCCGCAGGCCGGCTTCGATCCACTGTTGAGCGAGCGCATGCGTCGAGTACTGCCCTTTGTCGCTCGTGGTGCCAATGGCCGGGGCCGGCGCTTGCGCGTGATCACCAACATGGGTGCTGCCAACCCATTGGGCGCAGCGCGGGAAGTGCGGCGCATTGCCGGGCAGCTTGGCTTGTCGGGCCTCAAAGTGGTCGCCGTAACGGGTGACGATGTGCTGACCACACTGCTCGGCGATCCGACGCAAACACTGGACAACGGCATCACCCTGGCCTCATTGGGCGAACGCCTGATTTCGGCCAACGCGTACCTGGGCGTGGACGGCATCATCGAGGCCTTGAAGGCGGATGCTGACGTGGTCATTACTGGGCGAGTGGCGGATCCGTCGCTGTTCCTCGCGCCACAGATATTCGAGTTCGGCTGGGCCACGGACGATTGGCCACGATTAGGACGCGGCACCTTGGTCGGCCATCTGCTCGAATGCGCAGGCCAGATCAGTGGCGGCTACTTTGCCGATCCTGGGTTCAAGGATGTGCCGGACCTGGCGCGGCTGGGATTTCCCCTCGCCGAAGTGGACGCGACGGGCCATGCAGTGATCAGCAAAGTCCCAGGCTCAGGCGGGCGCATCGATACCGCGACCTGCACCGAACAGATGATCTATGAAGTGCACGACCCCGCCGCATACCTCACGCCAGACGTCAGTGCGGACTTTTCCGAGGTGTCGTTTACGCTCCAGGGACCGAATCAGGTACAGGTCCAGGGCGCCGATGGCCGGGAACGCCCCTCATCGCTGAAAGTGTCAGTGGGTTATCTCGACGGCTGGATCGGCGAAGGCCAGATGTCCTATGGCGGACCGGGAGCCTTGGCACGAGGCAGATTGGCGCGGGAAATCGTGCTGGAACGTTTGAAACTGACAGGCGTGGTCTATGAAGAAATCCGCGCAGAGTTGATCGGCGTCGATGCCTTGCACGGCCCTGAGTTGGGTTCCCGACTGGACGGCGAGCCTTGGGAAGTGCGCCTGCGGGTCGCGGCCCGTTGCACCGATCGCGCCGAGGCCGTGCGGATTGGAAACGAAGTGGAAACCCTCTACACCAACGGTCCTTACGGCGGCGGCGGAGCGAGTAAATCGGTGCGCCAAGTGGTGGCGGTGGCGTCGCTGTTGCTGCCACGGGACGCTGTCAGCGTGCAGATTCATTTGGAGGACGTGTAGTGACTCGTCTTAAATTGCGTGACCTGGCCCATTCCCGTACGGGAGACAAAGGCGATACGTCGAATATCTCCGTGATCGCCTTCAATGCCGAAGACTATCCACGTCTGTGCGAATGGCTGACGGTGGAACGGGTGGCCGAACATTTTGCTCAATTGCTGCCCATCCAAGGACCGGCGGTGCGACGCTATGAGCTACCTAGCGTGCACGCGCTGAACTTCGTCTTGCCCGGTGTCTTGCGCGGTGGTGTTACCCGTTCGCTGGCACTCGATGCCCATGGAAAGGCATTGGGTGCGGCGTTGCTGGACTTGGATATACCGAGCCGTTGAGCCGGGTTGTTGCACGCTTCAAGGCTGCTGCTTGACGTCGGTCGAGACAACGCTGTCCAAGCTATTGGCACTGGGTGCCTTGCTCGGCCCCCACGTCCGCTCGCTGCGACATTTGTACTTCACGCCTTTGCGAGGTGTTATGTCCCTGGCTTTTGCCATGCACAGCTCTTTAGTGAGGTAAGTCGGCTCAGTTTTTCGCACATCCACGCAGCCTTCGTCGCCCCTGCAGAGGGTCATAACCATAAAGTAAACGGTCATCATCCTGATGTTGCTCCCATAGAAGCAATGCGATTGATGTGTCTTGCATTAAGCCCGGGAAGGCTTAAGCGAGTAACAATGACAAGCGGATGATGATCCTTCCTTCGAACCTCCAGCAATGGCGCACCCATGCCTTCCGTCGGGAAAACGTCACTTTTTCAGATATCGATGATTATGGAAAAAATAACGCCATTATGTTGGCGCTTTTACGATGCTGGGAGGTTAAAGGCTATGGAAAATCTATAGACCAAGCTTGGCAAGCTTACGTCTGGATAGCGGCATGCACCCGAGCAAAAATCCAGTGAATTCAATAGGCTGGGGCAGGGTAGAACGGCAGCGACTGGATAAGACCGTTGCCAAGAGCAGTCAGCCAGCGCTAAGGCGCCTCAAAGTTTTCGTAGGCCAGGGAGATCGAATCGCTCCCCGGATAGCTGACGTACACCATCTCGCCGTAATTGCTGGCAACCAGTACATAGGGCCACTTGCCGTTTGCCTTTCGCAGTTGCTCATACAAGGGGTAAAAGAAATCCTTGGTCTGACCCTGAGGATCGTACGGGACGTCACCCAGAAAGATCGGATAACGCCCACCATTACATAGCTGAACCCGTTCCAGCTTGATGCCGTTTCTCTCCAGTACGGTTCGAGCTGGGTGCTGCCAGGTAGCCAGGTCGACATCCTGGCAGTCGCTGGCTTTTTCGGTGTAGAGCTCGGTGTCCTTCAGGGCTGGGTGCGCCATGGCCTGGCTGGCCAGGAGGAATAAAGCCAAGGGTAAGAGACGCGGCATGATGAGTGGTCCAGACAAAGGGGAAACGATTCCAGATGCTGCCCAAGGCTTGCACGGACTTTCGCGTTGGACAAGCGCTGGGCTTGTGGTGTGTGAGGTGCGTCTCAAGGGATTGGATAGCTTCGTCAGTTGTCTTGGTCGGAATCGGTGAGCGCTGGGGCAATTGTCGAAAACAGTTAAAAATGATAGGTGTACATAACTATAAAAAACAACAAGTTAGAACATTTGCCACTAAAAAATGATAATAAAAAGTAAAAAACAGGAAAATTTATCATTTTCAACTAGACTGAAATTAACCTATCGCGCGAATTGGTGCTGTCATGTCGGCAGTGACGATTAAGAAAGGACTACAGGTAATCGCCAACGGAAAATTGGCAATTGTCTGCGATGCTGTTGATTCTATAAGTTTAAAAATTCGATATAGTTCTTCTGGTGCAGTTGAAATTGTCCATTTGGAAAGTATAGAGTTTATCAAGAGCGCTGATTCTGCTGGCTTGCCTATTGAAAATGATGAAGTATTAGAGAGTATCTCTGAAGAGCGTCTTTCAGAAGCAGGGCGTCGATTTGAAACTATATCGAAACTGAAGAATAGACAAATTACTCTGTCGAATGCTGCGATTCAGCTGGGGGTAACAAAGCCACATCTGTATAAATTGATGAAACAGCATGACGAAGACGTCGGTGTGTATTCGCTGTTGATCCATAATCGTGGTAGGCAAAAGGGGGCTCGTCTGCTCAGTGAGCAATTAGAAGAAGTTATTAAGAAAGCTGTGGCGACGTTCCAAGGCAAAGGTTGCACCTACAGCCAGGTCTATCGAGAGTTGGAAAACCTATGTGTTGAACGCAACTTGAAGTTGCCCTCCAGAGGTACGCTGAGGTCACGTATCAATATGCTGTTGTCAACTGAGGAGTTATTCCGGGCGAAGGAAGGAGCGGAGGCGGCAAGAGACAAATTCGGCAGCTACCGCGGAAAACTCAAAACACACACACCGTTAGAATTTGTACAGATGGACCATACGCTGGTTGATGTGATGCTCTTGTCCAACGACCGCTTACATGTAATAGGACGGCCGTGGTTAACTATTGCTATTGATGTGCACACCAGAGTTATTCTCGGATATTACCTCAGTCTCCATGTGCCATCTTCGTTATCAGTAGCTTGCACATTGACGCATGCCGTCTTCCCAAAGACTGATTATCTCCAGCGCTTGGGCCTAGGGGATCTCGTGTACCCATTCTTTGGAGTTCCAAGGCTCCTTCATATGGATAATGCAGCGGAATTCACAGCTAATAATTTCGTTCATGCATGTAATGGGGTCGGCATCAAACATAAATTGCGGCCCATTGGCAAAAAACATTTTGGCGGGCATGTAGAGCGTCTGATAGGGACTTTAATGATCTCTAAAGTTCATCTATTGAAAGGGACGACCATGTCTAACGCCGTAGCGCGCCGCGGGGCAGATAGTGAAAAAAATGCGACAATGACTTTCTATGATTTTTCGGTCTGGTTTGCACGTGAAGTGAATATTTACCACTCAACTATTCACTCTGAACTGAAAAAATCTCCAAAACGTGCTTGGGAAGATTATTTTAAACCCACTGGCATGACACCTTTCCCCCCATTGGTGGACGACCCCTTACAATTCAAATTACGTTTTATGCCAGAGGAAAGTCGTACAATTCAACCGGAAGGGGTTTTACTATTCGGCAAGCTATATTGGGATCCAATACTTAAGCCGTTTTACGGGCAAAAAAATGTTCAGATAAAATATGATCCTTTCAGCATGCGGCAAATATGGATAAAAATAGATGGTTCTTACTCTAAGGTGGGCTATTCGAATTTAATGGAGATGGATTTAACTTATGAAGAGTATCGAGCTTCTAAATTCTACAGCAGTCCCGTCCGTGCGGGAACACTTGACGATCCATTGGCAGTAGGGCTTCGGCGTGATAATCAAACGCTCTGTAAAAATAGCGCTATAAAGAAAAAGAACGCGCTTCGACAGCAAGCCGCGCAAGCTGAATATCAAAGATTTCAAGGATTAGGATCGGTAGAAAAGAAGCCCAGTGCGAAAGAAAAACCCGATTACTCGAAACCGCCGACGCGATTCAGAGTAAATGAGGATACGGAAAAATGAATGAGTACACTCATCTGAGAGCTGATCGCCGGAATTTAGCGCACTTGGCGAATGACGTTAGGATCGCCCTAATCCAACGTGGTGTTTGGGTTGATTATGAGCCCGCCGAAACTATCTTCAAGATGATAAATAATATGGGAGACGCGAGAGGGCGAATCAGTGCGCCGTGTTTATTAGTTGTTGGTGAAGGTGGGTCAGGGAAGACAGCAATCATTAACCAGATGAAGAGTCGAATAAAAAAATCTGAAGGATTGGTCTATGTTTCTATGGCGGAAGATCCAGAGATAAAAACCAAGAAAAACTTTCGCATGGAACTGGCCAAGGCAATGGGGCTTCCGATTGATACACCTTCATTTGGAAAGTCAGGGCTGGATTTGCCGAGGGAGATTTCCGAAGTCATAAGGTTAAGGAACAAATGGGGAATTGTAATCGACGAACTGCACGATGCATTACTACGCAATAAAACTGATCAGCGTTTGACGCTGTCAATGCTAAAGCGGCTTTCAGGCCAAGAATTTGGTGTTTCTATAATTGCATTTGGAACCGCGGCGGCATCGACTGCGTTGAATTTTAATAATGAATTCAAGCGCAGGTTTTATCAGTATCAGTTGAAAGATTGGGAAGAAGCCCCTGATTTTAGATCCTTCTTGTTTGAACTGGAGGAATGGATTCCTTTGAGAGAGCCCTCATTTTTGTACCAAGAAGAATTAATGCAAGCGATTCTGATTGCAACTGGCGGCAGGATGGATAGTGTGATTGAACTGATCCAGAATGCTGCAGCATATACTATAAAGTCGGGAAAAGAACATATCGATATAGAGGCATTGTCTAAAACGATTGCTAACCCTTGGTTGTACTGATGCGAATATTCTCTGGATTAATAAAGCCTGGGTGTGACGAAACATTCACATCTTGGGTGTATCGTTGCTCTAAATGTTTGCCGGAATTAGACGCGTATCTCAAAAGTGTTCATGGTTTCCATTTATTGAATCCGGACCGCGTACTAACCGAAGATCCAGACTTTGATCGTTCCTCATTTTTTTTTGCTTCAGTGTGTCAGATCTTGCGGATAGACGCGGACAGGGCATGGCTTTTTTTCAAGCCTACAGCTAAAGATTTTACGCCTTGGAAAAATAGATTGCATTTTTGTGCGCTTTGTATTGAAAGAGACATAGCTCAAGGACGGTTGCCTAGCTGGAGAAAAAGCTGGTGCTATTCTTTCTCAATCAATTGTGCTGAGCACATGGTAGAACTTTCGATAGGTTCCGTTAGGCCCTCACTGGCAAAAGCGTGGAACTGTTTCAGTGAGTTCATCCAGCAGGAAAAATCCATCCAGCGATGGGATGCACCGTTATTTCTTCGGTTGAGAGCTTGCGTAGCCAATCGACTGTGCAGATGGCTAATAAATTATCGTCGAAATACCAGTATTGGCTCGCTGTGCAATTTTCTTGAGGCGCTCTATATTTTATCATTAAAGGTGCTCACGTTTCATCACCCAGCGGGATACGCGATTTATTTGGCGGGGTACAAAAAAAGGCGACATGCTTCTGTAAATGCCGAACTTTACGACATCCTTTTAGAGGGACCTGGAGAAAGTTTGCCCAGAGAGCGATTCATCGCGTTGCTCATCGCCGGCTGGATCTTAGACCTGATCCCCGATGGTGAAATGGCTCTTGTTATCAAAAAGCTTCGCTCAGTTGGGGTTGAATTTCCGAACAACCCTTACTTGTTTGGTTATGAGTTTTTAAAGCTATTCACGGTCCAGGAGTATCTTGATGTAGGCCGTTTGTTTGGCACGGTCGGGGATGAAATACCTCACAATTTTAGATTGTTTTTGAATGGATTTGAACGTTCCATTTCAGTTCAGGTTCGAATTGAACCTGGCATCAAAAGGATAATTACGCTATGAGCGTTCGACTTGGCAATTATGTAGTCCGTGTTATTTTCGATAAATCACCACCTGGTTATTGATTATATTGAGTATTCGAGACATGAAAATCAATGGCTATCCAAAATGTGAACCCGATGAATGCTTCTCCTCTTGGATTTATAGAGCATCAATGAAGCAACATCTCCCTCGTCCCATTCACGTTGATGAAGTAATGGAGTGTTTTGATTCCACGCGGGACTACGATTTTTCAGTGATGGGGCTGGCCAAGTTCGCTGCGAGGTATTCGTTTGATGCAAATCAGCTTATATGGTACTTCCGGCCGGAGTGCATGTGGCTGTTACCTTGTCGTGAGCGGCAAGTATATTGCTTGGAATGTTTGAAGTCAGATATAGTCGCAGGCGGTCTACCTTGCTGGAGAAAATCGTGGTGTTATTTATATGCACCCATTTGCCCAATACACAAAATCGTATTGACTCGTATGGATCAATTGGACTTTGAATTTGATAAAGCTTGGTCAGCTTTTTCAAATTCGGCTGAGTGGGGCCGGCATGATGAGTCCTGTAGGAATCTGCAACTCCCGCTGGTATATAATTCAATTGGCAGTAAGGCTATACGCTTCGCATTGAAAACTCAGAATCTTATCAGACGTGCACATAAAGAGGATCGCGTGGAAATCTATGGGTCTCAGATTAAGTTTGACAGTGTAGACGTCTTGAGTTTTTGTGCTTTTGTATTTAATCATGTTTTGTATCCTCGTAGGCCTGGCGTGTATTACGGCATTGGACGATTCAGAGAGTACAAAATGCCATTGTCGAGGTTTCCTGATCAAGATTCCGCCTTGCGTGCAGGCTGTGAAGATTGTGATGTGTTCGCCAGAGTATTTGCGCTTCTTTTGATTGGCCTAATCTTGGGTGTTTCACCATCTCAGTCCTTGTCGGATTTTACTGATTCCTTTATTGTTCCATTTACTATACGTGACGTAGATATCAAAGGAATAGGTGAGCTCTTTCATGCGTTGTGGATTATGGACTTTCAAATATTGGCACGTCATCAATTATGCGGTAGTTCGGAAGCCTTCCTTAGGCATATACGGTTATTTTTAGCCGGCCTTTCTAAACATGTCCGAAGTTTTTCTTATGAGAATATTATGAAAAGTAGGTTCGCTGAAGGTTACTAATCTACCTCTACTGAGGTGTGCAGCGATTTAAGTACATCAAGACTGAGATATCCGCTTTTGATTGAAAAATCAGGTAATTATGCTTTTCATTTAATCATATATGGTTGGCGGTTATTAAATAGCGTATATATCCTGACATTTGGGTGAGGGATTTTATGGGAATAGATGTCCGGGGGGGAGTGGTTGGTGTCGCTTGTTGATTTTTTTGCGGCGTGGTAGTCAAGTTTCATGTTGCAATTGGCGCGATGCATGGCGATTGCCAGCTCAATCAGTTTTAAGTGCTGAGACCAAACAGCTGATTTATTACGTGGGCTAAATATTGTAACTGGCAGAGCTGTAACCTCTACATCTATTGCCGTCTCTCCACGTGCGTCGTCTGCTCCGGGATAACCTGCGGGGGCTCTATACTAGAGACGCCGACAATTTACTCAGTGTCTGAAGTGTCTTTGTCCGACAGCAATTCAGTAGCACGGTTGCTGAGCAGCGATCCGGCCTGGCGCCGTCCTCGGTCACGGAGCCCGAGCGCAGAGTGTGCGCCGCTCAATCGCCTTCCAATCCGGCCAATTGCGCTCGGCGCTGAACAATGCGCGCTACTTGGTCGCTCGACAGACCGCCAGTGGAGACCTTCCCACCTTTATACATCCGGCGAAACAGTAGGTCCTCTGTGGCTGGTGCCGCGGCCAACCAAGCGGTAAGGGCGTGTGCCGCCGGCCCGCGCAACGGCTTCTCGCGGCGCACCCCGACGGTGTCAGTTTTGGTCGAGCCCAAGGCGTTCAACAAAGTGTCGGTATCCAGTGGGCACCACCTCGGAACGCCGGCGCCCGCCGTCACCCCAGGCCCGCAGGAGCAGGGCACGATCACGCGCGCCGTCGTCGCAGGTGGACAGCAGCACCTGCGACGGCTCGAGCACCGTCGCGCTTTTCTAGTGCACCACCACGCGTTGGCGCGCCTTGGGCGCGTCGCGCAGCAAGGTTTTCAGCGCTGTTTCCTCGCATGCATTGTACCAGCCGTTGAGCCGATGCCATTTACCGATCACCGAAAGGAAGTAACTGACTGTGTTGAAGGCTAGTGCCCCAGTCCGCCCTTAACCCGGGCGGTGAGCAGAGCGGCGTCGATCGCCAGCGGCAGCGGCAGCAAGTGCGCCCACGTACAGTTTTCTCGCGGACAGGCCTAATGATCGAAGATGAATTGGAGTGGCAGGGTAGCGGGAAGAGGTGCGTCGCCCAGCGCTTGGCCATAACGCAGTTGCAGGTAGGCCGACCCGTAGGCGAGGGCACTGCGGTAGCTGCGTAACGTGTTGGCCGCCGTGCCGACCGCGATGAACGCCGCAGCAGCCTGCTGGGCATGAATCGCCAAGGGCTGCAGGTCCAGCGGCGTTGCCTCGACCAGCGCTAACTAATCGGTGTTATTCAGTACGTTCATCAGACTGAAATTTCCGTCTTCGGAAATAACGGCGGATAACATTCTATTATCAGACCTAATATAGCTGGATCTGGGATTGCTGGAGCGGAACTGTGCGATTTTCAAGATATCGTAAGCGTAGGCGTTTTTACACACTCTGGGCCGATAGCAGCCTGTGGCACCAGAGATGTAAGGACTTCTTTTGATGGACGGTGAGTCTGGCAAACAGCAGTGATTAGCAAAGCTCGATCTGACAGGCACGACTGGAGGTCCGCTAACTGTCAGATCAAGTCTGAGCGCTCCGCACTATCAGTAGCGAGCCGCAGCATTGCTTTCAATCGCCTCTGCCGCTGCCAGCGTATTTCTCATCAAACATGCTACGGTCATTGGACCAACGCCTCCTGGAACAGGAGTCATGGCCGCGGCGATTTCCTTGGCAGAGTTGAAATCGACGTCACCAACCAGTACCGAAACACCATTCTTTTCGACTCTGTTGATGCCAACGTCAATGACCACAGCACCGGGCTTGATCGACCTTGCATCAATAAATTCCGCCCGTCCAATCGCTACCACCAGGATGTCGGCCTGACGACATTCAGCGATGAGATCTTGCGTTCGGGAATGCACAATCGTGACCGTGCAGTTTTCCTGCAAGAGCAAATTCGCCATTGGCTTTCCAACGATGTTAGACCTGCCGACAATTACCGCTTTTTTGCCACTGAGGTCACCGATCTGATCCTTCAACATCATCAGGCATCCGAGAGGCGTACAGGGGATTAGTTTGGCTTTACCCTGACCCAGCAGACCCACGTTGATCGGATGGAAACCGTCGACATCTTTGGCCGGATTTATGGCCGCAATAACCTTCGATTCATCGATATGGGCGGGCAGCGGAAGCTGCACCAAAATCCCGTGCACATAGCGGTCATTGTTCAGCTTATCGATCAGGTTCAGCAGGTCCGCTTCGGACGTGTCGCTTTCGAGTAGGTGAGGGAAGGAGTCAATCCCGGACTCAAGCGCCTTTTTCATTTTGGTTTTCACGTAAACCTGGCTGGCAGGATCGCTCCCGACTAGTACGACAGCCAGCCCTGGTGCTCTGCCGCGTTTCTCCCTGAAGGCCCTCGCACCGACGGCAACATTCTTGCGCAAGATTTCGGCAAACGCCTTCCCATCGATTATGGAGGCCTCTGCATTGGGCGCGTTATCCAAAGGTTGTGTAGTGGTCATTTCGTCCTACCCATTAGCGGTCAGAAAGCTGCCTCCACGTTCTTGAAGGCAGCTGCATAATCAAGATTTAAGGCGTTCGCCTTTAGGATCGTAAAGGCACCCACGAATGACTTTCGCGGAGCATTCTTCACCCAGAATTGTGATGGTGAGTTCAGTATCCAGGGACGCCAGTTCGCGCTTGATAAAGCCCATGGCCAAACTCTTATTAACGCGATAACCAAAGGCTCCTGATGTCGTAAGCCCTACCAGTTTCCCTTGATGGAAAATTGGCTCGCTACCCAATGCATCAGCAAGGCCCGCTTGCACTTCCATCAGTACGAGACGATGGGTACTCGGCTTCTCTTTTTCTGCCAGCACTGCCGCACGCCCTTCAAAATCGCCCTTATCGGTCTTGATGAAGTAGCCCATGTTGGCAGCCAGCGCCGAGTACTCTGTTGTCAGTTCGCGGCCCCAGATTTGATAGCCCTTTTCGATGCGCATCGAGTCCATCGCCCGTAGCCCGAAGTCGACGATTCCATGCGCTTCACCCGCCCAAACGAGTGCTTCGTAAAGTGCTTGCTGGTGTTGGAGTGGATGGTGGAGTTCCCATCCCAATTCGCCGACAAAGTTCATCCGCAACGCGCGTACGGGAGCGCCAACGACCTGGATCTCCTGGCCGGTAAACCAGGGGAATGCTTCATTACTCAGATCGGTGTCGGTGAGTTTGGAAAGCACTTCTCGTGCTCTAGGGCCCGCCAGGATGAGTGTGCCCCAGTCCCTGGTGATATTCGCGATGGAGATATTCGCGTATCTCGCTGCCCGTTGTCGCAGCCAATCTTCAATCAGCAGCTCACAAGCCGCCGGGCACATCAGGTAAAACGCGCCGCTTTCCAGGAGGGTCATGGAGAACTCCCACGCCACGCTTCCTGATGGGGTAAGTACATGGGCGAGAGCTACATCCCCACATTTGGCAGGAACCTGGTTGGGGCTGATCCGATCCAGAAATGAGCGAGCATCCTTTCCAGAAATCTCGAATTTTGTGAAGGCGCTCAGGTCGAGGATACCCACGCGATTTTGCACCGCTTCACATTCCGACCGAACTGCGGCATCCCAATTGCCCCGGCTGTAGCTGAAGTTCTCGACAGGGGCATTGGCAGATTGTGCAAACCAGCTGGCACGCTCCCAGCCGTAATAAGCGCCGAACACGGCATTCTTGTGTTTAAGGATTTCGTAAATTGGCGTGGTCTTGACCTCGCGACACGCCGGGCGCATCGCGTATTCGTTCGGGCAACTTAGTTGGTATTCGTTGGCGTACAGCTCAAGCGATTTGGTGACGGTGTAGGAAAGGTTCGCGTAGCTGCCAAAGCGGCGGGAATCCAGCTCCCAAAGCTCAACCTCAGGGTGGCCGTCGATGATCCACTGAGCAAGGTAACGGCCAGCGCCGCCACCCTGAGTGATCCCGAAACTGAACCCTGCGCAAGCGAAGTAGTTGTCGTAGCCATGCACGGGCCCGAGCAGGGGAAGGCCATCCGGGGTGTACACGATAGGGCCATTGACCACTGTCTTGATCCCGCCGTCACCGATAATTCCCACCTGTTCCATCGCTGCACCGATGATTTCTTCGAGACGGTTCAGCTCCGGTTGCAGCAGTTCCTGCCCGAATGTCGCTGGAACCCCATCGACTGCCCAGGCCACCGGCTCTCGCTCGTACGGGCCAAGGATCAGCCCCTTGCCCTCCTGGCGAAGGTAGTAGGAAATATCCGGATCGCGAAGCAGGGGAAGGTGGTGGGGTCTGTCCACCAAGGCTGGAATATTGTCGGTGACCAGATACTGATGTTCCAGGGAGCAGATAGGGAACTGATGGCCGATCATCGCGGCCACTTCATTAGCCCTGAAACCTGCGGCGTTCACGATAATGTCTGCGTGAATGACGCCTTGTTCGGTGGTCACTTCCCATTTTTTGTCGGCGAGTTGAGTAATCGCGGTAACCGGATTGTGCCGAACAATGGTAGCGCCGTAACCACGGGCCAATTGAGCCATGGCGTTGGTCACGCTGGTCGGATCTATATGACCGTCATACGGGTCCCAAAGCCCTCCCAGCAACCCGGTGGTGTCCAGGAAGGGATGCAGTTCCTTCAGGCGCTCATTGTCGACCACTTCGACGCCATTCAAACCGGCAAGCGTGGCCAGGCCTGCGACCCGTTTGAACTCATCCAGACGTTCCTTGGTATGCGCGAGCCGGATCGAACCTGTTTGGTGGTGACCGACCGATTGCCCCGTCTGTTCTGCGAGTTGTTGATACAGCTCGATGCTGTTTTTCTGAAGCTTCATGATGTTCAGGCTGGTGCTGAACGAAGGAAGGTTGCCCGCGGCGTGCCAGGTCGATCCAGATGTCAGTTCAAGCTTCTCCACCAGCATGACATCCGTCCAGCCGGATTTGGCCAGATGGTAAAGCGTGCTCACACCGGTAATACCACCACCGATCACTAAAACTTTGGCTTCCGATTTCATCTCGGGGGGATCCTTTGACGGGTCTATTGGAGACATGATTCGCCGGGGCTCCGGGCGTCTGGATTCGATGCTAAGGCGCTTGAGATGGCTCTACAAACGATGTATACCAGTGTCATTTATAAGTAGGGCTTATGCCGGGGTGCCGCGATGTCGTTGACCAATCTTCAGCTCAACTGGCTTCGGACGTTTGAATCAGTAGGGCGACATTTAAGCTTTTCGGCTGCGGCGATTGAACTGAACATGAGCCAGTCTGCGGTGAGCCAGCAGATAAAATTGCTCGAGCACAAACTTGGCAAGGCGCTATTCCTGAGGCAAACACGTTCGATCCAGCTGACCGTATCGGGGCGGGCGTATTTGGCAGTGGTCCGGGAAGGCCTTTGGCATATGCACCAAGGGATGAACAACATCTTCAGCTCGGTCGCCCAAGGCGTACTTGAATTGAGCGTCAACAACTCCTTTGCGCAGTTGTGGCTCGCCCCCCGTATGGAGCGGTTCGCTGAGCTGTATCCGCAAATTTCTCTTCGCATGTACGGCGTTAACTGGGAGGCGGATGCTCCACCTTCCAGCGCAGAGCTGGAGATTCGCTACGGTGCGGGAAACTGGCAGCAGTACGACATCCAGCAGCTGCTCTCGACTGAGCTGAAGCCGTATTGCTCACTGGACGTTGCTGCCAAACTTCGAAGTGCCGGGGGATTGCTCAGCCTGCCCTTGATCGATGTGTTGGGCACACCCAATGGCTGGAGCGACTGGCTGGCTACTTACCCGCAAGGCGAGGCAGAAAACTATCAGCGTTTCTACGTCGACAGCTACGCAATCGCGGCGAGCATGGCGATTGAAAACGCAGGCGTGTGTCTGCTTAACGAGGAACTCGTGGAGAAATCCAGGCTGCGTGGACAGCTCGTGTCGCCGCTCGATCAGAGCATTGAGTGCCTTGCCGGGTTCTACTTGCTGAAGCCACATAACAAGCCGCTGTCTGGGGCTGCACAGGCCTTTTGCACTTGGCTGGAGTCAGAGCTTCGTTAATCTCTGCGGACTGGGTGAGGAGTCAGGAGCCCGCCACAGGCGGGCTCCTTTCCCTTAGCTGTTACTCGGAAACGCGAACTGTGCAGCCTCATGGCTGGCACGCTGAGGCCAGCGCTGAGTAATCGCCTTACGACGCGTGTAGAAACGAACACCATCCGGACCATACGCATGAAGATCGCCAAACAGCGAGCGCTTCCAGCCGCCGAAGCTGTGGTACGCCACCGGAACCGGTAGCGGAACGTTCACACCCACCATGCCGACTTCGATCTCGTCACAGAACAAGCGCGCAGCTTCACCGTCGCGAGTGAAGATGCAAGTACCGTTGCCGTACTCGTGATCGTTGATGAGTTGCATGGCTTGTTCAAGGCTCGCTACGCGCACGATGCAGAGAACCGGGCCGAAAATCTCTTCCTTGTAGATGCGCATTTCAGGCGTCACGCGGTCGAACAGGCATCCACCCAGGAAGAAGCCGTTTTCGTTGTTGGTCACCTGAAGCCCACGGCCATCGACGACCAACTCGGCCCCGGATTCAACACCTTCGTCCACGTAACCCTTCACTTTGTCCCGGTGGGCGCCAGTGATCAGTGGTCCCATGTCGAGGCCACAGGATGTGCCGGCGCCAATTTTCAGCGCCTGGATCTGCGGTACCAGTTTATCGATCAGTGCATCGGCGATTTGGTCGCCCACACAAACGGCGACGGAAATCGCCATGCAGCGTTCGCCGCAGGAACCGTAAGCCGCGCCCATCAGGGCGCTAACGGCATTGTTCAGGTCAGCGTCCGGCATCAGCACAGCATGGTTTTTTGCGCCGCCCAAGGCCTGGACACGCTTGCCGCGTTTGGTGCCTTCGGCGTAGATGTATTCAGCGATTGGCGTCGACCCTACGAAGCTCAATGCTTTCACTTCCGGCGCCTCGATCAAAGCATCGACCGCTTCTTTGTCGCCGTGAACCACGCTCATCACCCCTTTAGGCAAACCCGCTTCTATCAGCAACTCTGCAATGTAAAGGGTAGAGCTTGGGTCGCGCTCCGAAGGCTTGAGGATGAAGCAGTTGCCGCAGACGATGGCTAACGGATACATCCAGAGTGGAACCATCGCCGGAAAGTTGAACGGCGTAATACCAGCCACAACTCCGACAGGTTGGAAGTCACTCCAGGCATCGATGTTCGGGCCCGCGTTGCGGCTGAACTCACCTTTCAGGATTTCAGGGGCCGCGCACGCAAACTCGACGTTCTCGATACCTCGTTTGAGTTCCCCAGTGGCATCTTCAATGGTTTTGCCGTGCTCTTCGCTGATCATCCGGGCGATTTTGGCTTCGTTCTGCTCCAGCAACTGCTTGAAACGAAACATGACCTGAGCGCGCTTGGCGGCCGGAGTCTTGCGCCATGCAGGAAAGGCGGCTGTCGCAACGTCAATGGCGTGTTGAACGGCGGCGCGATCCGCGAGTGAGACCTGATGGATAACCTCACCCGTGGAAGGGTTGAACACGTCCGCGGTGCGGCCGGTGGTGGCGATATGCTCGCCGTTGATCAGGTGTTGAATGATGCTCATGGATGAAGACCTGCAAGATTGAAAATAGAAGTGATGCTGGCGGCGTTGACCCGCCAGCACGGGTGGTTTGCCTGCACGTTGTTGCGTTAATCGATGTGGTTCAAGGCTTCCCCGACGGCATCAAACATGCGGTCAAGATCTTCAGGTTTAGCGTTGAAGGTCGGCCCGAACTGAAGGGTGTCGCCACCGAAGCGCACGTAGAACCCCGCTTTCCAAAGCGCCATGCCCGCCTCGAACGGACGAACAATTGCATCCCCTTCGCGGGGTGCAATTTGAATAGCGCCTGCGAGGCCGCAGTTCCTGATGTCAACGATGTGTTTTGCGCCCTTGACACCGTGCAATGTGCGTTCGAAATGCGGTGCCAGATCAGCTGATTGCTGGATGAGGTTTTCCTTCTCCAGCAGATCCAGTGTTGCGAGGGCCGCAGCGCAGGCAACCGGGTGCGCCGAGTAGGTGTAGCCATGGCCAAATTCGACCGCGTATTCCGGACTCGTCTGATTCATGAAGGTTTGGTAGATCTCACTGGAAGCGATCACGGCGCCCATTGGAATGGCACCATTGGTGATCTGCTTGGCCACGTTCATGATGTCCGGCTTCACGCCGAAGTACTCCGCGCCGCTCCAGGTGCCCATCCGCCCGAACCCGGTGATCACTTCGTCAAAGATCAACAGAATATTGTGCTGCGTGCAGATCTCGCGAAGGCGCTGCAAGTAACCTTTGGGAGGCACGATGGCACCTGCGGAGCCCGACATAGGCTCGACAATAACGGCTGCAATGTTCGTCGCATCATGCAGCTCAATGAGCTTCAGCAACTCATTTGCCAGTTCCACACCACCAGTTTCTGCCATGCCTTTGGTGAAGGCCATTCCCGGCTGTAACGTGTGGGGCAGGTGGTCGACATCCATCAGTTGACCGAACATCTTGCGGTTGCCCCCGATGCCACCCAGGCTCGTGCCCGCGATGTTCACGCCGTGGTAGCCGCGTGCTCGGCCGATCATTTTGGTCTTGGTCGACTGACCCTTGAGGCGCCAGTACGCCCGGGCCATTTTGACCGCGGTGTCCGCGCACTCGGAGCCCGAGTTGGTATAGAACACATGGTTCAGGTCGCCGGGCATGAGGTCAGCGACGCGCTCGGACAACATGAACGATAACGGGTGGCCATATTGAAACGCTGGCGAGTAATCAAGCGTGCCCAACTGGCGGGCGACGGCTTCCTGGATTTCCTTGCGCGAATGGCCTGCGCCGCAGGTCCACAGGCCTGACAGACTGTCGTAGACCTTTCTGCCTTCGGAGTCTGTCAGCCAGCTGCCTTGCGCAGAAACGATGAACCTTGGGTCACGCTGAAAGTTGCGATTCGAGGAGAACGGCATCCAGTGTGAATCCAGTTTCAGCTGGCTGGCCAAGGGAAGTTCGTGAGCCTGTTGTGTGTTCATGAGCAGTGGTCCTCGTGGAGAGATACTCATCGTGGTCATTCGGAGAGTTGGCCTTGTTGAGCGTCCTGAAATGCAATTCAAGGCTTGCCTAGAAACTGACACGCGCTTAGATTCAATAAAACACACCTTTCGATACCCTTGGTTTCAGGTCATCTAAACTATGAAAGCGCGCCGTGCCAATCCAGTTGCTCAAGTCACTGATTTTGATATTCGGATGCTCAAGATATTTCGCAGTGTCGTGGAGTGCGGAGGATTCTCCGTTGCAGAGAGCGTTCTAGGTGTTGGCAGGTCAGCAATCAGTCAGCAAATGACAGAGCTTGAGCAGCGATTAGGCTTACGGTTATGTCAGAGGGGACGTGCCGGGTTCTCCCTGACGGAGGATGGGCAGCAGGTGTATGAGGCGTGTTTACGCTTGTTGTCGGCGATGGAGGGATTTCGAAGCGAGGTCAACGGGATGCACAGTCATCTCCGGGGCGAGTTAATCATCGGCTTGACGGATAACCTGGTCACGATGCCTCACATGCGCGTCACGGATGCATTGGCTTCCCTAAAGAAAAAAGGACCTGACGTTCAGATCCAGATTCGAATGAGTACACCGGGTGAAGTGGAACAAGGCGTGCTCGATGGCCGTCTGCACGTAGGCGTAATCCCGCAGGTCGGTGCGCTTTCAGGCCTTGAATATCAGCCGCTGTATAGCGAGCGTTCTCAGCTCTATTGCGGTGTTGGCCATCCTTTGTTTTTCGTCAAGGATCTGGATTTAAATGAGCAGCGTATCCAGGAGCAGGACGCCATCGCCCCGACATTCCGTTTGCCGGCAACCATCCAGGAGCACTATCAGGCGCTAAATTGCACGGCGAGCGCATCGGACCGAGAAGGGATGGCATTCCTGATTCTCACCGGTCAGTACATCGGCTATCTGCCTGATCACTACGCGCGGAGCTGGGTTGCAGAAGGAAGGCTCAGAGCGTTGAAGCCCTATTCCTGTTTTTACGATCTGACGCTGGCTTCTGTTACCCGGAAAGGTCGCCGTCCCCATTTGGTATTGGAGACCTTTCTCGAATCCCTCGCGATGAGCGGCTGACGAATTGTCGAGCCTTCAACGTGGCAACTTACGAATCAGTACAGCTTATTAATAAGCACCTGATACATCGTTTGTTGTAGGCATAAAACCGCTCGTACGATTCGCTCCAGAGGCTATGTTCGATGCCTGTGGAGGTTTTGATGCAACGCGAGGCTATGGAATTCGATGTCGTCGTAGTAGGAGGAGGGCCTGCCGGGCTATCTGCTGCCATTCGCCTGCGTCAATTGGCAATGGTAGAAGGGCGGGAGTTGTCAGTATGTCTGGTCGAAAAAGGCGCAGAGGTCGGTGCGCACATCATGTCCGGTGCTGTGTTCGAACCTACCGCACTGAACGAATTGTTTCCCGACTGGCGAAACATGGGTGCGCCACTGAACACCCCGGTGCAGTCGGACGAGATTTTCTACCTGTCGTCTTCACGCCTTTCAATCCGGGTTCCCGGAGTCTTCGCGCCCAGCACGATGCACAACGAAGGCAACTTCATCGTCAGCCTGGGCAATGTATGTCGTTGGCTGGGCCAGCAAGCGGAAGCCCTAGGGGTCGATGTGTTTCCAGGCTTTTCTGCGTCCGACGTGCTGTACGACGAGGAGGGCAGGGTCCGGGGCGTGTTGACTGCCGACATGGGCGTCGGCCGAACTGGAGAGCATAAAGGCGGCTTTACGCCGGGTATCGAGCTGATCGGCAAGCAAACCATCTTCGCTGAAGGCTGTCGCGGGCACTTGGGCAAACAGCTGATCAGCAAGTATCAGCTCGATGCGGACTCCGATCCTCAACACTACGGGTTGGGCATCAAGGAAGTCTGGGAAATCCCCGCTGAGCAGCATGTTCCCGGGCTTGTGATTCATAGCACTGGATGGCCATTGACCCAGAGTGGCACGCAGGGCGGCGCCTTCATGTATCACCTGGAGGACGGTACGGTGGTGATCGGACAGGTCGTGGATCTCAACTATCGCAATCCTTACCTGTCGCCGTTTGATGAGCTTCAACAACTCAAGCATCACCCGCTTTACGAGCAGTATCTGCGCGGTGGCTCGCGCATCAGCTACGGCGCCCGTGCCATTGCGAAAGGCGGGCTTCAGTCTTTGCCGAAGATGCACTTCCCAGGGGGCCTGCTGATTGGGTGTGATGCCGGCACCTTGAATTTTGCCAAGATCAAAGGCTCCCACACGGCCATGAAGTCCGGAATGCTGGCGGCTGAAACCATCTTTGAGGCGTTTGCCGTCAATGAGTCGGCCGGTCAGGATCTGGCAGCGTATGCGGGAAAATTCAGGGCGTCGTCCATTTATGACGAGCTTTACCAGCAGCGTAATTTCGGTCCCGCCATGCACCGGTTCGGCAGTCTGATCGGGGCCGCCTACGCCTGGGTCGATCTGAACCTGTTGAAAGGGAAATTGCCTTGGACTTTCCACGACAAACGCCCCGACTACTCGACCATGGATCCTGCTGATAGTGCTTCGGTCATTCACTACCCAAAACCCGACAACGTCCTGAGCTTCGATAAGACCTCCTCGGTCTATTTATCGAACACGAACCATGAAGAAGATCAGCCCTGCCACCTGACGCTCAGGGACTCCTCGATACCCATCGCGTTCAACCTGCCCACCTATGCCGAGCCGGCTCAACGGTACTGTCCCGCCGGTGTGTACGAGGTTGTGGAGGATGCGTCAGCGAGCCGATTTCAGATCAATGCGCAGAACTGTCTGCACTGCAAAACCTGTGACATCAAGGACCCGAGTCAGAACATCGTTTGGCGTGCACCCGAGGGAGGCGGGGGACCCAACTACACCAGCATGTAGAGGAGAAAGAGTCGCTACGCGATTGAGCGACCGAAGCGTGACTAGTGCGATGCGTGGAACAAAACAATAACGAACTCAATGATCACACTGCCTTCCTTACTAGAAATCTATCGGGAGCATCATGAAAAAATTAGCGTTAGTCCTCGTCTCTGGCTTGACCTCCTTCACCGTGATGGCGCAAGAAAACCTCACGGTTGTCACATATGGCGGGAGCGTCGCGGCGGCTCAGCAACAGTCCTCGATCAAACCCTATGCCGATAAAACAGGCGTCAAGATTCGTACCGAAGATTACTCGGGAGGTATTGCCCAGCTCAAAGCTCAGGTTGACTCGAAAAAAGTGGCCTGGGATGTGATCGATATGGAAATGCCGGATGCTGTGCGGGCCTGTAATGCCGGCCTGTTGGAGCGCATCAACCCGGCGAAAGATCTTGCCGCCGCGCCCGATGGCTCTACGGCGACGGACTTCCTGCCAGGGTCGCTGAACGATTGCGGAGTCGGTGCCTACATCTGGAGCACGGCGGTTGCCTACAACACCAATGCCTTCAAAGGACAGGCCCCCACAACACTGGCTGATTTCTTCGACCTCAAAAAATATCCCGGCAAGCGTGGCTTGCGCAAAGCGCCCCAGGCCAACCTTGAGTGGGCTCTGTTAGCGGATGGTGTTCCTCGTGATCAGGTGTACGAAACACTGGAGACCGATGAGGGGCTTCAGCGTGCTTTCAAAAAGCTCGACTCGATCAAGAGCCAGGTCATCTGGTGGGAAGCCGGCGCGCAACCTCCGCAGTTGCTGGCAGATGGTCAGGTCACGATGACTTCCGCCTGGAATGGTCGGATCTGGGCCGCACAGGCGAAAGAAAAACAGCCCTTCAAAATCATCTGGGACGGCCAGATGTATGACATCGATGTGTGGGCGGTGCCGGTGGGTGCGCCCAATAAAGCCAAGGCCATGGATTTCCTGCGTTTCGCAACCTCGACTCAAATTATGGCTGACCAGAGTCAGTACATCGCTTATGGCCCGACACGCAAGTCGTCCCAGCCACTGGTTCACGCCGATATGAAGTCGAGTATGCCAACCGACCCGGCCAACTTTGCCACGGCATTGCAGGTGAATTCGCAGTGGTGGGGTGATCATGCTGACGAGCTGAACGAACGCTTCAATGCCTGGCTTGCAAAATGATCCTCTGACTTTAGCCGTTAAGCCGTGTGGTTGGGCCTGCCATCGAAGTACCAGATTCGGTGATGGATAGCGGCTATTAGCCGAGCTGATCAAAGGAATTGCTCTCTGCTTGGTGCACTTTGCCCGACGCTTGCGTCGGGCTTTTTTTGAGCGTTATTTAAAACAAAGAAAACGAGTAACTGGCGATCAACCGGTTTTCATCAATGTCGCGGCCATCGTCGCTGCGATAGGTCGCGTTGCGCAGGCGGACAGAGAAGCCTTTCAGGAAGTCTTGAAAAGCGTAGGTCACATCGATGTCGCGTTCCCATTCCTTTTCGGCGCCCGGTTTGTCCAGCCCCGTCCCGCGTATGTAGGCAGTGAAAAAGGTCAGGCCAGGAATGCCCATCGGCGCGAAGTTGTAACCGTAGCGCAATTGCCAGCTGCGTTCGCCAGCGCTACCAAAGTCATGGTATTGCACATAATTGGGCAGGTAGGGGTTGTTGATGTAGGGGAAGCCGGTTGCACCCTTCATGACTTGATAAGTGGCCAGCATGCTGTGGCCGCTATCGAAGCTGTAGCCCACAGCCGCGGAATAGGCCCGGTTATCAACCTCGCCTGCTTTTGCGGCGCCGATATCGCGACTGGAGAAGGCGCGTAGATCGGTGGTCATTTTGCCTTTACCGACGCGTGTAGTGTGAATCAGGCCGAGGAACTGCTGGCGATACACATCATCCAGTGCGCCGTAGTAATAGCTACCGGTCAGTGTCGGAGTGATTTGATAGCTGCCGCCACCATAACGGAAGTGGTCACCGACGCCGGTGGCCCGATAACGTCCGTCCTTGGCCGCGATGCCGATGTCCCGTTGATCGGTAGAGTCCGGGGTGACGGTTTTATCAAACTGAGCGACGTTCACCGTCAAATGTTCGATTTCGCTGGAGCTGACTTGCGTACCCTGGAAAGTCTGGGGAAACAGCCGACTGCCATTGAATTGCAGGACGGGCACCTTGGGCAGTGCGATGCCGTAAGTCAGGGTGGTTTTGGAAAACCTGGCCTTGGCTGCGAGTCCGCCTTTGGAGTATTCATCAGCGGCCTCACCGGACGCGCGTCGGGGCAATAATCCGCTGCCGGAGCGGTCGGGGCTGGAGTCCAATTGGTACCCGGCGTATCCCAGCGCATCGACGCCCAAACCAATCGCTCCTTGGGTAAACCCGGACTCATAGTTGAGCAAAAAGCCCTGGGCCCATTCATCTCGCTTGGATACACCAACGCCATCTCGAAAGTCGCCGTTATAGTAGAAATTACGTGCTTCAACGCTCGCCTTGCTGTCCTCGATAAAGCCTGCGGCCATCGAGGAAATGCTCCAGCAGACACCGGGTACAAACATTGCGATAGACAGGGTACGGTTCATTTTTATTATTTTCCTGACACGACGAGCCGCTGTTCGGTACTGGACCGAACAGGCACTCGATTGGAAGTTGTTAGGGGGAGAGTGTTAAGCCTTGCAGCCCAGCTCTTGAGCCAGTTTTTTGCGGTCTAGCTCTTTTTCCCAAGCGGAGACCACCAGCGTCGCCACGCCGTTGCCTACCAGGTTGGTCATGGCCAGCCCTGTGCCCATGAAACGGTGGATGCCGAGGATCAACACCATGCCAGCCACGGGGACGATTGGTACGACCATCAAGGTGCTGGTCAACATCACGAAGGCTGCACCGGACACCCCGCTGGCCCCTTTGGAGGTCAGCATCGCGACGATCACTAGAGTCAGTTGCTGAGACAGGGTCAAGTCGATGTTCAGCGCCTGGGAAATGAACAGCACGGCCATCGTCAGGTAGATGTTCGTGCCATCGAGGTTGAAGGAATAACCAGTCGGAATCACCAGGCCCACGACGGGTTTGGAGCAACCGAGACGTTCCATTTTGTCCATGATCTGCGGCAAAACCACTTCTGAGGAACTGGTGCCCAGCACCACCAGCAATTCCTCTTTGATGTAGGCGAGGAAGCGCAGAATGCTGAAGCCGCAAAGCCGTGCAACGCCGCCAAGTACAACGACCACGAAAAATATGCAGAGCAAGTAGAAACTGCCGATCAATTTCAGAAGCGGCAGCAGCGATTCGACGCCGTAAGTGCCGACGGTGAACGCGATGGCACCGAAAGCGCCAATCGCAGACAGTTTGGCGATGATGTGAACGATGCGGAAAAACACACCTGACAAGCCTTCGATGATGTCGTACACCGGCTTGCCTTTCTCTCCCATAGCCGACAGCGCACATCCGAACAGCACCGAGACCAGCAAGATGCACAGCACGTTGCCCTCTGCGAATGCCTGGGTGAACGTGCTGGGAATGATGCCCATCAGGAAGTCGACCATGTGCAGGTGCTGGGCTTTTTCCGCGAACCCGGTGACGGCGGAGGCATCGAGCGTATTGACGTCAACGTTGAAGCCGCCACCTGGGTTGAACAGGTGGCCGCCGATCAGCCCGATCAGTAGCGAGACCGTCGAAATGATTTCGAAGTACAGCAGCGCCTTGCCGCCGACACGGCCGACCTTTTTCAAGTCCCGCATGCCGGCGATGCCGGTGACCACCGTACAGAAAACGACGGGGCCGATGATCATCTTGATCAGTTTGATGAACGCATCGCCCAGCGGTTTGAGGTCAGCAGCGAAGTCAGGCCAGAAGTGACCGACAAGCACACCGACGACGATCCCCAGCAGGACCTGGAAATACATCGCACGGTAAAACGGTTGCTTGGTCTTTACGTTAGCGCTGGTCGGTGTCTCGACCTGAGCAGGCACAGGGATCGGATTCATAAGGTTTACTCACTGCCATCTTATTGTTGGAGGTGTGGCAAAAGGTCCTGCTGTCAGCGTCCGTACAGTTTCAGCGGGTTATCGATCAATAGTTTCTGGCGCAATGACGGGGCGGTGCAGAAGCGGAACATCAGATCCACCAGACCGCCGTCGTTGGGCATGTCTTTGCTGATATTGGGATGTGGCCAATCAGTGCCCCATAGCACGCGATCCGGTGCTGCCTGGATCAGTCGTTCGGCGAAGGGGATAGCATCATCGAACGGTCGACGACCGCTGGACACTCGCTCGGCGCCACACACCTTGACCCAGGCCAGGGGATTTTCCATCAGATCGAGCAGGGCCAGGAAGGACGATTGTTCAACGCCTTCTTCAGCCTTGACCCGACCCATGTGATCGATGATGAACGGCACGGGGATCCGGGCCAGGCGATCGACATAGGTCAGGATGTCCTGAGCGTCGAGATGCAGCACCACATGCCAGCCCAACGGCGCGAGCCGATCGACGGTGCGATTAAAAACCTCCAGGTCGGGTGCGCCGCCCAGGTGCGCGACAAAATTGAAACGAACCCCGCGCACGCCGCCGGCATCCATCTCCGCGAGTTGGGCGTCGGTTTCGCTGCCGTCAACGATTGCCACGCCGCGATAACGTCCGTCGCTACGGGCAATGGCATCGAGCATGGCGCGGTTATCAGTGCCGTGGCAGCTGGCCTGGACGATAACGCCACGGCTGAACCCCAGGTGATCGTGCAACCCTCGCAGGGTTTCAAAAGGCGCGTCGGGCGGGGTGTAGCTGCGGTCGGCGGCGTAAGGGAATTGAGCGGCTGGGCCGAACACGTGGCAGTGTGCGTCCCAGGCACCCGCTGGCAGGGCATGCGCAGGTTGGGTGGGATTGGAATCGGGAGCCAGGCAATTTTTCATCAGATGTCCTTCATTGATCTGCGTTTGAACGCGATACCTGATGGTCGGCTTTGCAAGCGTCTCGAACAACAAAGCCCAAGTACTAGCAGCTATGCTGTTTTTGCATGCGTGACATCAAGGTATGCATATCTCACGGACCATCGCCAACGTCTTCTCAGCCAGACGCGTCAGCGGTCGCTGCTCGGATGTCGCGATAAACAAATGGGTAGGGATGGACGGCTCGACAATCTGCGCCGCTTTCAATCCGTCGGGCAGGCTGTTGCGGGCGGCGAGGGCAGATCGGAACAACACGCCGTAACCCATGCCCAGATTGATCAGTTCCAGGAGCGAGGGAATACTGTCGATTTCCAGGCACACATCCAGTTTGATGTCGTGGCGTGAGGCCTGGGTTTCGACCAGTCGACGCAGCGAATGAGGTTCGCTGGGAATGATCAGTGGATAGCGCCAAAGGTCTTGCATCGCGACCGTGTCAGGCAGGTCCGAGTTGGAGGCGCCGATCAACATCAATGGCTCAGAGTGGATATGCTCGTAGTGCAGCTGCGCACTGTGGGCGGGGTTGAACAGGAGGGCGAAATCCAGACGGCCCAGCAACAGCCACTCTCGCATGGAATGACTCAAACCCTCCTTGATACCCAAGGAACAACCGGGGAATCGCTCGCGAAAGGCTGACACCAGGGCCACGGTGTGGCGTCGGGAAATGCTCGGTGGAAGCCCGATCACCACTTTGCCGGACAAGGTATCACGTTGCTCGCGCAACTCCTCGCGAGCCACTTGCACCTGCCGCAAGATGCCTTTTCCGTGATCGAACAGCCGCTGGCCGGAAGCTGTCAGCAACACGCCACGGCCATGGCGCAGCAGCAGATGCTCCTGTAATTCGACTTCCAGTTGTCGAACCTGGCGGCTGACCACCGACTGGGAGATATTCAATACCGCGGCCGCTTTGGTAAAGCTTCCGAATTCGGCGACCCGTACGAAACATTCGAGTTGTTTTAAGTCCATGAACCGTTCTCGGGGGAAAAACTCATGTTAACGCTTTTCCTCCGCCAGACTTTCCCGGGTGAGTGGGCTGCCATAAAGCGTATCAACCAGGTTCAGCCAGTCGAAAGGCTCGATGTTGGGGTAGTCAAGATCGGCATCCACCATGGCATCCACCAGGCCACGTTGGGCGTTGACGATTGCCAGGCTCATGTTCGGCACCACACCCATGTCGGTCGAGGTTTTTGCTACTTCTTTCATTTCTTCGGAGCGTCGCCGACCATGTTCAGCCACGCGGCTGATCAAGTAGTGCGGCAACGCGTCGTCCCAGCCCATCTGCGGAAAACTCTGGTGCAACGACGCGAGCACTTCCCGTTCTGCCTGGTACTGGCGTGCGGTGCTCAAGCATTCGGTCGTCAGCGCTTCCAGGCCCTTGATCATGATGCTGCGACACATCTTGATCGCTGAAGCGACGCCGACCTCATCGGCCACCCGGCGTACGTTCATGCCCAGTGCAGAGAGCTGTTCAGCCACCTGTCCGGCAACTGCTCCGCCGAGCAAAATGGGTGTTTTCAAGCGCTGGGGAGGTACCGGGGCCATGACGGCAGCATCGATATAGCCGACGCCATGGCGCTGCATAGCGGCGAATGCTGCCCGCTTGGTGGACGGGGCAACCGAATTGATATCGATGAACAATTGATCGGGTCTCATCAGCACCGCCGCGGCCTGAGCCACCGTCAAAGCCTCATCGGCGGTCACCGCTGAAATGACCCAGTCTGCGAGCGCAATGGCGTGGGCGAAACTGTCGCATAGCAGCACGCCGCATTGATCGGCCTTGTCGTAAAGAGCCGCGCGAGTACTGGGGTTATCTTGCAGGCGATCATAGGCGTAAACGGTCACACCCGAGGCCGCAAGATCCTCGCCAAAAATGGCTCCAGCCTCGCCGAAGCCAATCAACGTTAAGGTTTTCATGCTCATTGAGTCACCTCGTTCTGCCAGACACTCTGGGGAATACACACGTTACCGTCGAACAGCAGCCGGGCCGTGCGCAGCAGACCGCAACCGGCTAACTCACCGTTTTGCATGTGCAGTTCGACGGTAAATTCGCCCGTCGGATGTTCTACCGAGAGCTGTACTCGTGCACTTGGTTGCACTTGGGTCAGTCCATCGGCGACAGAGCCCGGAATCTGGCAGGCGGACGCTACACTCACGGCACCAAATACCCCGATTGACGTGTGGCAGCGATGGGGGATGAAGGTGCGACTGCAAATCGCGCCCCCCTCACGGGGAGCTGCAATCAAGGACACTTTCGGTACGCTGCGCTGGCTGACATCCCCCAGATTCATCAATGGCCCCGCCTGTAAACGGATGGATTCGAGTGCGGCTTTGAGTTCGCTGTCGGCGTCCAGTTGTTCGGCACTTTCGTAGCCGCTGCGGCCGACATCGGCGGCGCGAATCAAAATCACCGGCATGCCGTTATCAATGCAAGTCACGTCAATGCCGTCGAAACGGTCTGTGGGGTTGCCAGTTGGCAACAATGCGCCGCAGTTGGATCCGGCAATGTCTTCAAACTCGATAATCAGGGGGGCGCCGCCGCCGGGAACGCCATCGATGTGGGCTTCACCCGCGTAACTGACCGTACCGTCAGGGGTGGGGACATGGGCAATGGCAATCTGGCCGGTGTTCTCCATGAAAATCCGCACCGAAGTAAGCGCGCCTTGGGCGGCTACCAGCCTGCGCTCGATGGCGAATGGCCCAACACCCGCCAGGATGTTCCCGCAGTTCTGGCCATAATCGACCTGGGCTTGCTCGACCAGAACCTGCGCGAACAGATAATCGACATCGGCGTCCGCCCGCTCCGAGCGGCGGATGATCGCGACCTTGCTAGTCAACGAATTCGCGCCGCCGATACCATCGATCTGTCGAGCATCGGGCGATCCCATGACTGCCAACAACACCCGATCCCGCACCGCCTCTTCGGCGGGCAGGTCTGGTGCAAGAAAGTACGCGCCTTTGGAGGTGCCACCGCGCATCATCAGGCACGGAATACGAGTTTGGCTCATGGGGTCATCCTTGCAGGTCGCAAAGGCTGTCGTAATAGGTCAGACCCCGGTCAGCGAGCTTCTGACGCATCGCGTAGATATCCAGGCCCAATTCGCCGGCAGCCAGGCGCACTCGTTTCTGCTCTTCGAATCGAGCGCGTTTGCGGCTGGTTTCAACGACGTCTGGTAACTCTTCGCGGCGGACAATGACCACGCCGTCATCGTCAGCCACAACCACATCACCAGGCTCGACCCATTGGCCGGCACAGATGATCGGAACGTTGACCGAGCCGAGGGTTTCCTTGACCGTACCTTGGGCATGAACTGCCCGTGACCAGACCTTGAAGCCCATGTCTCGCAGAGTTCGAGTATCGCGGACCCCAGCGTCGATTATCAGGGCGCGTACCCCCCGAGCCATCAATGAGGTGGCTAGCAAGTCGCCGAAGTAGCCATCGGTGCAGGGTGAAGATGTCGCAACCACCAGAATATCGTCGGGTTGGCATTGTTCGACGGCGACGTGAAACATCCAGTTGTCACCCGGCGCAACCAACACTGTCACAGCCGTTCCGCTGATGCTTTGGTTTTGCTGGATTGGGCGGATGGCTGAATCCAATAAGCCTTTGCGACCCTGAGCTTCATGCACGGTCGCAACGCCGAAGCGATCCAGTTCGTCGATCAGCGCCGAGTCGGCACGGGGAATGTTGCGCACGACAATGCCGGTTTTTCCGATCAGTGCGCTCATGCCAAGTTCTCCGTTACCCGTGGAAAGATGCTCTGGTAACCCTCGGCGTACACGATGTTGCGGGTAGAGGCGATTCCGACATTGCGCTTGGCCTGCACGCCGCGTTGCAGAGCGACGCGGGTGTAGTACTCCCAGAGATGCTCCTGGCCGGCCATGCACTGGATGGCGGCATATTTCTTGTCCCAGACCTCAGTGATATCCAGCAGGACATCCGGTCGCCATTCGCACTGCTCAGGCTGATGCGGTTCAAAGCTGTAGACCGGTGGCGCACCGACGATTTTTTCACCGGGCTTATAACCTTCCGCCTGGGCGATGATGCGCGCCTCTTGGGTCAGGTTCATGGCCAACGGATGGTCGTAGTTGTAAGGGTCTTTGATCGAGTGACTGAGCACGAAATCCGGTTGCACGCGACGAAACACATCGGCCAAACGAAACAGCGTTTCTTTGTCAGCGCGCATCGGATAGTCGCCGATGTCGAAGAATTCCACGCTCGCGCCAAGGATCTCCGCTGCGGCCTCGGCCTCGCTGCGACGCGCTGTTTTAACCTTGTCTTCCGACATCTCGCCTTTGCGCCAGAGCTTGGCCGATTCACCCCTTTCGCCATAGGAGAGGCACACGATATGAACGGCGTAACCCTGTTGTGCATGTAGCGCAATGGAGCCACCTGCGCGCCAGACGAAATCGGCGGAGTGGGCGCTAACAATCAGTGCGGTTTTTTTTGTATTGATCATTGGAGGGCTCTTCTTGCGGCTGTTTGATAGGGCCCACATTCGCACTTGGGGTCTGTGGTGAATAATGCGTTCGGCTGCAAGAGGTATGCGTTTTACTTATGGGGATGAGTTCTGCATGCTGTACGGCCGTTTCCTCGATAACACGGTAGGTGCACATGCACAGTCTTGAACTGCCCAATCTCATGCAGATTCGTGCCTTCCTTCGTGTTGTCGAGTACGGCAGCGTATCCAAGGCATCCGCCGTGCTTTTTCGTGCTCAGCCCGTCGTGACGCGCGCCATCCTTGCCTTGGAGAAACGTCTTGGAGTCTCTTTGTTTGAGCGCAACGTCAATGGTATGCGTCTGACCAATTACGGTGAACGTGCAGCTCCTCGGGCGCATCGTGCAATGGATGAATTGCTTGCCGTGCCACCTTTGCTGGGGCAGGTAAAGGGGCACGCCGCCGAGCCGCTTTATCTGTTCCAGACCCGACGCCTGGAGGTGTTCGCGAAGCTCTGTGAAACCCACCATATGCAGACCACGGCGAATATCCTTGGGGTATCCCAGCCAGCGATCAGTGCCGCCATCAAAGTCCTTGAACAGGGCAGTGGCTCTAGCCTGTTTGAACGCACGCCCCATGGCTTGCTGCCCACCCGCGCCTGCCTTGCGGTGTTGCTGCGGGTGCGCCGAGCACTGAATGAGCTGCGTCACATCGATGCGGACATCGCCGCGTTGGGTGGCTCCCTTCAAGGTGCCGTGCACGTGGGGGCCTTGCCTCTGGGACGCACGGGAATACTGCCCGAAGCCATCGTGCGCCTGACCCTGGAACACCCTCATGTACGGATCGTCACCAATGAAAGCCCGTTCGACTTGTTGGCCAGTGAGCTGCGCGCTGGCGATGTGGATTTTATCCTCGGCGCTCTACGCCCGTCGGCCTATGCCAGCGACCTGCATAGCGAGGCGTTGCTACAGGAAGAAATGGTGATCCTGGTACGCCGCGACCATCCTTGGTTGAAGCGGACGCCAGTCTATGAAGACTTGAGTGGCGCCCGCTGGATCCTGCCTCGCGCCGGTTCCCCGGCGCGACAATTGCTGGACGCATTTTTCGCCCACATCGGTATCGCCGCGCCCATCCCTGTGATTGAAACGGGCGACTTGGCGATTTTGCGCGGTGTGTTGCTGCGCTCAGATATGCTCGCTGCCGTTTCGGCACATCAGCTGGAACATGAAATGGCCAGCGGTGATCTGGTGCGACTGCCCCTTTCCCTTAGCCACACCACGCGACCGATTGGTCTGATCTCCCGAGCGGGGTCGCTTCAATCGCCAGCGGCGCAGGCGTTGATGGACAAAGTTCGGGAAGTGGTAGGGGAGGCGACGATGGAAGTTACAGCGCCAAACTGACGCAGGTTTAGCCTGGCTGAGCCCTGTTATTCGTCAATCAGCTTTCACTATTTCGTTCTTCCGTTTTCAAACTCTGCGGTTGCCCCAGCGTTGGCGCTATCACTCGACCCGACCGTTATTCGCATCGTCCGCGAGCGTCTGGCACGAACTTCCACCGCATGTTAGAGCGATCAACGACGAATAAGTCCTACTTATCCATGTGCCCTATATAGATCGTTTGTAAGCATCTATAGGGGCTTATAGCATCGGATTCCAGAGGTTTGGACTTATTCGGAGGTTGCTATGAAGGTGCTGGTGGCGGTGAAGCGTGTCGTAGACGCCAACGTCAAAGTCCGTGTCAAAGCGGATGAATCTGACGTTGAGTTAAGCAACGTAAAAATGTCGATAAACCCCTTCTGCGAGATCGCTGTGGAGGCCGCACTTCAACTGAAGGAAAGCGGCCAGGCCAGCGAAGTCATCGCCGTATCGGTGGGCCCTGATGCTTGTCAGGAGCAGTTGCGAACCGCCCTGGCGATGGGCGCAGACAGAGCCGTGCTGATCAAGGCGGGTAGCGATCTGGAACCCCTTGCGATTGCTAAGCTTCTCTACACGGTCACCCAGCGTGAAGAACCCGGCATTGTGCTGCTGGGCAAGCAATCCATCGATGGTGATAACAACCAGACCGGTCAAATGCTTTCCGCATTGATGGGCAGCGCTCAAGGCACCTTCGCTTCGCAAATCAACGTCGTCGGTGAGTGGGCCAATGTCATTCGCGAGGTCGACGGTGGACTGGAAACCAGAAGCTTGCGGTTGCCCGCAGTGATCACCGCTGACCTGCGTCTGAATGAGCCACGCTACGCCTCACTTCCCAACATCATGAAAGCGAAGAAAAAACCACTGGAGGTCATTGATGCCAGCGACCTCGGTGTCGATATCGCTCCTCGTTTGAAAGTCATCAAGGTCTCAGCGCCGCCTGAGCGTAAGGCAGGCATTCGTGTGAGTAGCGTTCAAGAACTGGTCGAGAAGCTGAAGAACGAAGCGGGGGTGATCTGATGGCTGTTTTATTGATTGCTGAGCACCATGAGGGGGCTCTTAAGTCAGGCACCTTGAACGCTCTTTCAGCAGCTGCGAGCCTTGGGGCCGACGTCGACATTCTGGTTGCCGGTCAACTGGCGGGCAACGTTGCCGAAGAATTGGCGGCCTTCGCCGGTGTGAAGAGCGTACTGATTGCCGATGCGCCCGCGTATGCCGATCAAGGTGTCGAGAACGTCGCGGCCCTGGTCACCGACTTGGTCAAGGCTTCGGCCTATGGTCACGTCATCGCCGCTTCGACCGCTTACGGCAAAAATCTGCTTCCTCGCGTTGCTGCATTACTGGATGTCGCCCAGGTCAGTGACGTTGTGGAAATCGTTTCCCCGAACACATTCGTTCGACCGTACTACGCCGGTAATGCCCTGGCGACCGTTGAAAGCTCTGACGCCGTCAAGGTGCTGACCGTTCGCACCACGGCGTTTGCAGCTGCCGAACGGACGGGGGCATTGGCGCCCATCAAGGCCATTTCCGTCTCTCACGACACCGGTCTTTCCAAATTCTTGAGTGCCGATTTCAGCGTCTCTGAACGGATCGAACTGACCTCGGCCAAGATCGTCATTTCCGGGGGGCGCGGCATGGGCAGTGGCGAAAATTTCGCGCTGCTGGAAAAAGTCGCCGACAAGCTGGGTGCCGCGGTGGGTGCCTCTCGCGCAGCCGTCGACGCCGGTTTCGTCTCCAATGATATGCAGGTTGGCCAGACAGGCAAGATCGTGGCGCCTGACCTTTACATCGCTGTCGGCATCTCGGGTGCCATTCAACATTTGGCCGGCATGAAAGATTCCAAAATCATCGTTGCGATCAACAAGGACGAGGAGGCGCCGATTTTCCGTGTTGCGGACTACGGCCTGGTTGCCGATTTGTTCGACGCCGTTCCAGCGCTTGAAGCTGCCCTGTCTTGAGGAGTCTGAAATGAGCGCCAAGCGTACTTATACCTTTGCTTTCGATTGTCCGGACCGGGTGGGAATCATCACCCGCACGGCGGGCCTGTTCGCCAGTCATGGCGGTTGGGTTGAAGAGGCCTCGCAGTTCTCTGACGAAGAGAGCAATCGCTTCTTCAGTCGCATGGTTGTTCGCGCGGAGACCCTGCCATTTGACATCGAAGTGTTGAAACGCAAAGTCGAACCGCTCGCGCAAGAGATGTCGATGAACTGGCGTCTGGTCGACAGTGACCAGCGCAAGCGTGTGGTGTTGATGTGCAGCAAAGGCTCGCACTGCATGACCGATTTGCTGGACCGTTGGAAAACCGGTGACCTGGTCTGTGACATCGCCTGCGTGATTTCCAACCATGAGGATTTGCGCAGCCTGGCTGAGTGGTACGGCATCCCATTCGAATACGTGCCGGTCGACAAAGACAACAAGGCTGCAGGGTTTGCCAAAACCGAACAACTGATCGATGAGTACCGCGCGGACTGCATCGTCCTTGCTCGTTACATGCAGATCCTGCCGCAGAACCTGTGTGAAAAATACCGCCACAAAGTGATCAACATCCATCACAGCTTCCTGCCCTCGTTCATCGGCGCAAAGCCGTATCACCAGGCATCCCGTCGTGGGGTAAAGCTGATCGGCGCGACCTGTCACTACGTGACCGAAGACCTCGACGAGGGGCCGATCATTGAGCAGGACGTCGCGCGCGTCAGCCACGAACAGTCTGTCGATGATCTTGTGCGGTTAGGCAAAGACGTCGAAAAAACCGTATTGGCCCGTGGGCTTCGAAACCATCTCGAAGATCGCGTGCTCGTGTACGGCAATAAAACCATCGTGTTCTAAGCACCCCCCCAATCGTCGAGCCAGTTGCCCTGCCTGGGGTGCTGGCCCTGGAGTTTTAAAATGAGCAATACCGTTCCGAGTTCGGCTCGTGTCGTCATCGTCGGTGGTGGGGTTATAGGGTGCAGCGTTGCATACCACCTGACCAAACTGGGCATCAAGGATGTCGTGCTGCTGGAGCGCAAGACGCTGACCTGCGGCACGACCTGGCATGCTGCCGGACTGGTGCCGACCCTGCGCGCGACCTACAACATGAGCATGCTGGCGAAGTACAGCGCTGGTTTGTACGAGGGCCTTGAAGCAGAAACCGGTCAGGCCACTGGCTTCGTGCGTAACGGTTCCTTGAGCGTCGCGACTCACCAGGAACGTTTCACCGAACTCAAGCGCGGCGCGTCGATGGCCAAGCTTTGTGGCTTTCCCTGTGAAGTGGTCAACCCTGAGCAAGCGCTTGACCTGTGGCCGCTGCTGAACATCGAAGACATCGTCGGCGGCGTGTATTTGCCGTTGGACGGTGTGGTCAACCCGGTTGACGTCACCCAGGCACTCGCCAAGGGTGCTCGAATGGGCGGCGCTAAAATCATTGAAAACACCCAGGTCCTGGACATCAAGATCAAGGATGGCAAGGCCGCCGGCGTCGTCACGGCTCAGGGCGATATCGACGCTGAGTTTGTGGTGAACTGCGCCGGTATGTGGGCGCGTAATTTCGGCAAGAAAGCCGGGGTCAACATTCCCCTCCACGCCGCAGAACACTACTACGTGGTCACGGAGCCGATGCCGGAAATCAACGGCATCATGCTGCCGACACTGCGTGACCTGGACTACTACAACTACTTCAAGACCGACGCCGGCAAACTGTTGATCGGCACCTTTGAGCCCAATGCCAAACCGTGGGGCCATGAAGGCATTCCCGACAGCTTCAGTTTTGATGAGTTGCCGCCTGATTTCGATCACTTGGAACCCTACCTGGAAGCGGCTATTCGCCGAATCCCAGCGCTGGAGAAGACCGGGCTGCAAGTGTTCTTCAACGGTCCAGAAAGCTTTACCCCCGATGACCGCTACCACTTGGGCGAAGCACCTGAATTGCGCAACTATTTTGTCGCCGCAGGCTTCAACTCGGTGGGCATCCAGTCAGCGGGCGGGGCCGGCAAGGTGCTTGCCGAGTGGATCGCCAAAGGTCACGCCCCGATGGATCTGTGGGACGTCGACATCAAGCGTAATTTGCCTTTCCAGGGTAACTCTCAGTACCTGTACGACCGCACCACGGAAGGTTTGGGCCTGTTGTATGCCATGCACTGGCCATTCCGTCAGTTCGAGTCCGCTCGCAACGCACGCAAAAGTATCCTCCATGACCGTTTGGTGGCCGCCAACGCCTGCTACGGCGAAGTGGTCGGCTGGGAGCGCGCGAACTTCTTTGCACCGCAGGGTCAGAAGCCGGAATACGGCTACAGCTGGGGTAAACAAAACTGGTTCGAGTGGTCGGCAGCCGAACACAACGCGGTTCGCAAAACCGTCGGCCTGTTTGATCAAAGCTCCTTCGCCAAAATACTGGTCCAGGGCCGCGATGCGATGTCGGTGCTCAACCGGATTTGCAGCAACAACATTGATGTCGAGTCAGGCAAGATCGTCTACACCCAGTGGCTCAATGAGCGCGGTGGTATCGAGGCCGACCTGACCGTGACTCGACTTGAGAAGGAGTCGTTCCTCATCGTCACCGGTCCATGGACGCAGACTCGCGAGCTGAACTGGCTGCGCCGCAACACGCCGGACGAGGCGAATGTGGTTTACACCGATGTCACCTCGTCGATGGCCGTGATCAGCGTGATGGGCCCTAACGCCCGCAATTTGCTGCAACCGCTGACCACCGACGACCTCTCCAACGAAGGCTTCCCGTTTGCCACGTCCAGGGAGATCGAACTCGGCTATGCCCGCGTACGAGCGTCACGGATTACCTACGTGGGCGAGTTGGGCTGGGAGCTGTACATTCCGACTGAATTCGCCCCGGATGTATTCGACCGAATCGTCGCGGCGGGTGAGCCTCACGGCTTGAAGTTGTGTGGTTATCACGCCCTGAACTCCCTGCGTATCGAGAAGGGCTATCGCCACTTCGGCCACGACGTGGTGGAGGAGGACACGCCGCTGGAAGCCGGGCTGTCGTTTGCCTCGGACTTCAACAAGGCCGGCGGTTTCATCGGCAAAGAAGCCTTGCTCAAGCAGAAAGCCGAAGGCGTGAAAAAGCGCATGGTCCTGTTCAAGTTCCTCGACCCGGAGGCCACCAACTACCACGAAGAACCGATCTATCGGAACGGAGAAATCGTCGGGCGCACCACCTCTGGCATGTACGGCCACTTCATCGGCGGCAACGTCGCCATGGGCTATGTCTGCAACGCCGAAGGTGCAACGGCTGACTGGGTGAAAGAAGGCAAGTACGAGATCGAGGTGGCCACCAAGCGCTATGAGGTGGAGGCCAGCCTTCGAGCGTTCTACGACCCTGAGATGAACAAAATCAAGTGCTGACCCCCTAGGCCAACCGTATTAGCGGCGGTCAGGCACGGTATAGAAACGTCATAACAACAAGTCGATTGAATCGCGCAGTGCCCGGAGGTCCGACTCCGGGCCAGGCGCAAAAATCGCCGGAGACAACCATGAATGCAAAATGCATCGCCAGGTCCAAGTCGTCGCCAACCCCGTCGGGTGCGCAGCTTTGTGCCGCTCCATCACACCTTATCGATTCCGGGCTTGCCCTGAGCCTTTTCTGCCGAAAGATTCCTCTTGAGTTTGCCGCGTCGACCATCAGACACGGGCGTCCGTACGCCTGATTGATGGCTGTCCTGTGTCCACGCGAACAAGAGAAACCGTGTGAGCGCCGTTTAAGACGGCTTCGCACTTAGCTGATCAAAGAATTGCAGAAGGGTGTTCACATGCAAACAGAATCCTTTGTGAGTTTTCGCAATGTGCAGAAGAGCTACGACGGCGAAAACCTCGTGGTCAAAAACTTCAATCTGGATATTCAGCGCGGCGAATTCATCACCATGCTTGGGCCGTCCGGCTCTGGAAAGACAACGTGCCTGATGATGTTGGCGGGGTTTGAAACCGTCACTCACGGGGAAATCTCCATCGACCGCCAGCCGGTCAACGACATCTCGCCACAGAAGCGCGGTATCGGCATGGTCTTTCAAAACTATGCCTTGTTCCCGCACATGACCATTGCTGAGAACCTGGCTTTTCCGCTCAAGGTGCGCGGCCTGTCTTCAAGCGACATCCACGGCAAAGTTAAAAAGTCCCTGGACATGGTCGCCATGGGCCCGCTGGGCAATCGCATGCCGGCACAACTGTCCGGTGGGCAGAAACAACGAGTGGCCCTGGCTCGGGCGCTGATTTTTGAACCTCGCCTGGTGCTCATGGATGAGCCGCTCGGCGCGCTCGACAAACAACTGCGCGAGCAAATGCAGTACGAGATCAAGCGCCTTTCCAAGCAACTGGGCATTACCGTTGTTTACGTCACCCACGATCAGACTGAAGCACTGACCATGTCCGATCGCATTGCGGTGTTCAACGATGGAGTGGTTCAGCAACTGGCCAATCCGTCCGACCTGTACGAGAAACCCGAGACCGCCTTCGTTGCCAGCTTCATTGGTGAAAACAACCGGCTGACGGGGGAGGTCATCGAGCGCGACGGGGATTACTGCCAAGTGCAAGTCGGCAACCTTCGAGTGAAGGCCGTTGCGGCGAAATCCGCGAGTACCGCCCGTGGCACGAAAACCACCTTGTCGATTCGACCGGAGCGCGTCTACCTCGATCCAACCGACGGTCAATGTGACAACCGGCTTCCGGCAAAAATTCAAGAGCTGATCTATCACGGGGACCACCTGCGTCTGCGGTTGAGCGTCGCGGACCAGGATGACTTCATCGTCAAAGTGGTCAACGGCGTCAACCAGTCGACGCCGACTCCCGGCGCCCTGGTGACCGTAGGGTGGCGTGCTGACGACTGTCGAGCGCTCAACACCGTTATCTAACTTTCGTCACCGCTCACACGGAGATCACTCCATGAATCGCCCTGTAATGTCTGAAGGGCCTGCGGATCGGCTGTTTGTGCAGCCGAAGGTTGGCCAGTCAATAAAGGAAAGCCTGGACAAGGCCGAGCGTCGGAACAAGTTCAAGTCCGTGCTACTGGTGTTGCCACTGCTTGCATTTATCGCCGTCTTCTTTCTCATGCCTATTGGCGACATGCTGATGCGCAGCGTGCAAAACGGCACGCTCGCCGACTACATGCCGAACAGTGCAGTCGAGTTGAAGCAGTGGGATCGGCAGACGTTGCCTGAGGAGAAGACGTTTGCAGTCCTCGGCAACGATATTCTCGCGCTGCTCAAATCGCAGAACCTGGACCGGGTCGGGACTGACTTGAATCGCGTTCAAAGCGGCATGAAGCTGCTGTTGAACAAGACGGCGAGAGGCCTGGAAAAACAGAGTCAAGTTGGGATCACCGAATTCAAGCCGCTGATGATCAGCATCGACAAACGCTGGGGTGAAACCGCAACGTGGTCGCAACTCAAGGTGATGGCCCCCTCGATTTCCGCGGTGCATTACCTGGCGGCGCTGGATCGTCAATACGACGATAACGGCGACATCGTCCAGCAGCCCGAAAGCCGGCAGATCTATGTCGACAACCTGCTGAAGACTCTGGCGGTCAGCGTCGCGATCACCTTCATCTGCTTTCTGCTGGGCTATCCGCTGGCGTATTTCCTGGCCAGCTTGCCGGACCGTTTCAGCAACTTGTTGATGATCCTTGTGCTTCTGCCGTTCTGGACATCGCTGCTGGTGCGGACCAGCGCCTGGATTGTGATTCTCCAGTCAAACGGGGTTTTCAACGATGTCCTTCGCAGTCTCGGCATCATCAATCAGCCGCTCGATCTGATGTACAACCTGTACGGCACGATCATCGCCATGACGCATATTCTGCTGCCGTTCATGGTGCTGCCGCTTTACAGCGTCATGCGCGGTGTCGACCAGACCTACATCCGTGCCGCGCACTCCATGGGCGCCAGCTCCATGCGTACCTTTTTCAAGATCTACTTTCCGCTTTCCCTGCCGGGCGTCAGTGCCGGGGGGATTCTGGTTTTCATTCTCGCGGTTGGTTACTACATCACGCCTGCACTTGTGGGGGGGCGAACCGGCCAGATGATCAGCAACTTCATCGCTTATCACATGCAGACGTCCTTGAACTGGGGCCTGGCTTCGGCAATCGCCAGCCTGCTTCTGGTGGTAGTGCTGCTGATGTACTGGGTCTACGACCGATTCGTAGGCATTACCAATATGAAGTTGGGGTGAGCCATGAGCCTTCCAAAATACATCGGACCTTTCGAACGCTGCTGGTTTTTCACCGTGCGCGGATTTGCCCTGCTCGTGCTGCTGTTTCTGGTGGTGCCGATTCTGGTAATCATCCCTTTGTCCTTTAACGTCGAGCCGTATTTCAGCTTCACGTCGGACATGCTTCATCTGAAACCGGAGGCATTTTCCCTGCGCTGGTATCACCAGCTGATCAACGATCCGCTTTGGGTGCTGTCGATCAATAACAGTTTCCTGGTGGCGTGCGGTGCAACTGTGATCGCTACCGCGCTCGGTACGCTTGCATCCATTGGGCTGAGCCGCTCTGACTTGCCTTACAAGCGCCTGCTCACCGGCATTCTGATTTCGCCGATGATCGTCCCAGTGATTATTTCAGCCGCTGGCATGTACTTTTTTTACAGCAAGTTGGGGATTGGCCAGAGCCTGCTCGCGCTGATCCTGTCGCACGCTGTGCTGGGTACGCCTTTCGTGATTCTGACCGTCACCGCAACGCTCGTGGGGTTCGATCATTCACTGACCCGCGCCGCCGCCAGCATGGGCGCATCGGCGACCTATACGTTTTTCAACGTGACGTTTCCCCTCATTCGTCCTGGCATCATTTCAGGCGGGCTGTTCGCATTCATCACCTCGTTCGATGAGGCGGTGATCGTTCAGTTTTTGGGCGGGGTCGAGCAGCGCACCATCCCTCGTCAGATGTGGTCCGGAATGCGTGAGCAGATCAGTCCCACGATTCTCGCTGCTGCAACGTTGTTGATCATTTTGTCTGTTCTGCTGTTGTTGTCTATCGAAGTCCTGCGCCGTCGTTCGCTCCGCGTTCGTGGAATCACTAATTGATCTGAGATCTAGGGAAGCAGTTATGAAAAAGATGTTGATATGCGCGGTAACAAGCCTCGCGTGTGTGTCTGCGATGGCGCAAGAGAATCTGACGATTGTCACGTACGGTGGCTCATTGGCTGCTGCCCAGACCAAGGCAGCGATCAAGCCATTCAGCGAGAAAACCGGGGTGAAAACCACGCTAGAGGATTACTCCGGCGGCATCGCTCAGCTCAAGGCTCAAGTCGATACCAAAAACGTCACCTGGGACGTCGTCGACATGGAATTACCGGATGCCGTTCGGGCGTGTAATGCGGGGCTGTTTGAACGTATCAACCCGAGCAAGGACCTGGAAGCTGGAACGGGCGGCGCCCCGGTTGACGTGGACTTCATCTCCGGCGCCGTCACCGACTGTGCGGTGGCCAACATCATTTGGTCGACGGCGGTCGCTTACAACGTCAACGCGTTCAAAGGTGAGCAGCCTGCCACGCTGAAGGATTTCTTCGACCTGAACAAATTTCCGGGCAAGCGTGGCTTGCGCAAGGCGCCTCAAGGCACGTTGGAGTGGGCACTGCTGGCCGATGGGGTGCCTCGCAATGAAGTGTATTCCACCCTGGAAACCGAGGCGGGTATCGAGCGGGCTTTCGCCAAACTCGACTCGATCAAGAGTCAGGTGATCTGGTGGGAAGCAGGTGCCCAGCCGCCGCAATTGCTTGCGGACGGCCAGGTCGTAATGACCTCAGCATGGAATGGACGTATCTGGACGGCCCAGACCCAAGAGAAGCAACCGTTCAAGATTATCTGGGACGGTCAGCTGTACGACATGGATGTATGGGCTGTGCCGGCCGGCAGCAAGAACAAAGCGCGGGCCATGGAGTTCCTCAAGTTCGCCACGAGCACCCCGGTGCTGGCTGAGCAAAGCAAATACATCGCCTATGGCCCGACGCGTAAATCGTCGCAAGCCCTGGTCAGCGAGGAGATGAAACCGCATCTGCCGACCTCCCCGGATAACTTCAAGACAGCATTACAAATGAATGCCGAGTGGTGGGGTGACCACGCCGACGAACTCAATGAACGCTTCAATGCCTGGCTGACAAAGTAAACCTTTGCCTTTACAGCCTTCTCAGGAGTCCAGCGCCATGTCGACTTTGATTTACCTCGGGTTAGGGAGTAACCAGGACCGAGATCATCATTTGGGGTTGGCGTTGGAGTTCCTGGCCGCATTGCTAGTGGATGTTCAGTGCTCCCCGGTCTATTCCTCCGCGGCTGCCGGCTGCGTGGGCGACGATTTTTTTAACGTGGTTCTGTCCGGGCGCACTGATCTATCGCTGGGCCAGTTGAGTGATGTTCTAAAGCGTTTTGAGGCCAGGTACGCGCGCGTGCTGGTTCCTCGAATCGTCTTGCCGGTGGATATCGATATTTTGTTGTACGGGAATTTTGTGGGCGTTTATGCGCATGGGGTGCTGCCAAGGTCGGATCTCATCGATAGACCTTACGTGATGATGCCGCTGGCTGTGCTCGCTCCGGAGGGAGTGCATCCCGTCACCGGTAAAACCTGGAAAACGACCTGGCTTGAGTTCGAGCGGGACATGCCTGCCGAGGAAATACCTGTCCTTGTAGCCAGCGACGGGCTGACCCTGGACAAGGGTGGAAAAACAGCTGGGGCGGATGATTTTGTGATGGCGCAAACGCTTAAATCACTACGTCTTCGACAAGGCCTTACACAGCGCAAACTCGCCGAAAAAGCACGGGTTACCCATAGCTCCATATCTGTCATAGAAAAGAATCAAGCAAGCCCCGGGGTTAACACGCTGGGCAAGATCCTGTCCGCGCTATCGACTTCACTGCCTGAGTTCTTTGCAGAGATTGAGCGAGGAGGTGCAGAAGTAAAACCCAAGAAGAGAATTCTGGAGTTCTGAACAAATAGGGTTGGAGTGGTTTTAATTCATCAAATCTGAGGTCGAAGACAATGAAAATGGTACCCAGACTGTCAATGGCTGATGCTCAACACATCATGCAAGCTTGCCTTGCGAAAGCCAAGGAGCTGGCGGTTGATATGGACATCGCCATTACCGATGACGCCGGTCATCTGATCATGTTTCAGCGCATGGATAATGCGCGGATCACCAGTATCGACATTGCCATCAGCAAATCCTTCACTGCTGCCGCCGCACGTAAATCGACGCGCGCCTATGGCGACATCAGCGTGCCAGGCAAGCCGGCCTTCGGCATCAATACCAGCAACCAGGGACGCTTTTCCATTGTCGCCGGTGGGCTGCCGCTCTTCATGCAAGAGTTCATCGTGGGTGGGGTAGGGTGCAGTTCAGGTACTCCCGATCAGGATGAGATTGTGGCGCAAGCAGGCGTCAATGCCTTTATCGCCTATATCAGCTGACCAACTCAAACATTCAAAAGTCGTTCATCCGGCGCGTTCACGTTCGCTGTTGGAACCGTTTCTGCGCGCTGGATTTCCTGATTCGAACAAAAATAAAAGTTTAAGGAGAGATAAGCAATGTTCAGCCAGCAAGACCAAATCCAGGGCTACGATGACGAACTGCTGAGTGCGATTGACGCCGAAGAGCTCCGTCAGGAACAGCATATCGAGCTGATTGCTTCAGAAAACTACACCAGTCAGCGGGTGATGGAAGCCCAGGGCAGTGGGCTGACCAACAAGTATGCTGAAGGTTACCCAGGCAAGCGTTACTACGGCGGCTGCGAGCACGTCGACAAGGTTGAGCAGTTGGCGATCGACAGAGCCAAGGAATTGTTTGGTGCAGATTACGCCAACGTTCAGCCGCACTCCGGTAGTCAGGCTAATGCCGCGGTTTACCTGGCACTCCTCCAGCCGGGTGACACCGTATTGGGGATGAGCCTGGCTCATGGTGGACATTTGACTCATGGTGCCAAGGTCAGTTTCTCCGGTAAGCTCTACAACTCGGTGCAGTATGGTATCGATACCGTGACGGGGTTGATTGATTACGACGAGGTGGAACGACTGGCGGTCGAGCATCAACCGGAAATGATCATCGCCGGGTTCTCCGCTTACTCAAAAACCCTGGATTTCCCGCGCTTTCGCACCATCGCTGATAAGGTCGGCGCCTACCTGTTCGTCGATATGGCCCACGTGGCCGGATTGGTGGCGGCCGGCCTGTATCCGAATCCGCTTCCCTACGCGCATGTGGTCACGACTACCACTCACAAGACGCTACGCGGTCCCCGTGGTGGTTTGATTCTTGCCAAAGGTAATGAAGACCTTGAGCGCAAACTCAACGCGGCAGTCTTTCCAGGCGGGCAGGGCGGCCCATTGATGCATGTGATCGCCGCGAAGGCTGTGTGCTTCAAGGAAGCGCTGGAGCCTGGATTCAAAGCGTATCAACAGCAGGTCATCAAAAACGCCAGGACGATGGCAAACGTATTCATCCACCGAGGTTACGATGTGGTTTCGGGTGGAACCGACAATCATCTGTTTCTGGTCAGTCTGATTCGTCAGCGTCTGACGGGTAAGGATGCCGATGCTGCGCTGGGCCGGGCAGGCATTACCGTGAACAAAAATGCGGTGCCGAACGACCCACAGTCGCCGTTTGTGACTTCCGGCCTGCGAATTGGTACTCCTGCGGTTACCACACGTGGATTCCAGGAGCCAGAATGCAGCGTCCTTGCAAGCTGGATCTGCGACATCCTCGACAAACTCGGTGATGCCGAGATAGAGGTTCGTATCGCTCGCCACGTTTCAGAGCTGTGCGAACGCTTTCCGGTCTACAAAGCCTGATCATCCACCAGCGTTAGCTGCGGAACTAAGTATGCCGCTGGAGTGTTTTTGATCTGTTAAAGGTTGGCGACGGCCCTTCCAGTTCGCACGCTGTCGGGCCGATGCGTGCAGCCGTGCGCTTTGCAGAAGGACTGAGGGACTGAGGTTTGTTGGAGCAAGTGGAGAGTGTCCGGGTATGGCTATACGATTCTCTCGGCGCCAATCAGTCGATAAAAGGTCCCCTTTTTGGTGGTTAGGGCCAGGTACGTAATCCAGTGCTTGGCCTTGTGCTTTAATTTCTCCCAGTGGCTTGGCCTGGGAGCTGAGCCACTGCCCATGATGTGCACTCCCGGTATCCAGTACCCGCGAACTACATTAAGCACTGGGAAGGTTAGCGGTCCGTTATCGGCCAATCTTCGATGTCCCCTTTTGGCCGTTTTTTGCCTGTTGCGAGGGACTACTTGAGATAGCCATCACTCCGGCGCCATCATCACTGCGAGCGTCATCTTGATGAATTCCTCATTCCTATCGATGGTTTCAAGGGCGCCGCGCACGTTGTCGGCAACCTCGGCGGATCCGTGCTGCTCGACCCAGTTCGAGAGCTCCAGGATAGCGGCTTCGAGAGCCAGTTGGTTTTCGTTGAGCTTAAACAGCAGGGAAGGGAACAGGTCAGAATTTGGCATCGCGAATCCTCCATGGAGACTTCAGCGTAGCAGTCGTCAATCGTTAGGGAGGGAAGGTGGGGCGGTCGGCAGGAAGCCGGAGGAGGATCTTGCAGCACTGCTTGAAGAGTCGATCGTACATGCCGATCAGACTGAACAAGCCCCTTTAACCATGGGGACGCTCCGCATTGCGCTTAGTGAGGAGGGTGTAAAGGTAAATCGGTGAAAAAACCGGGTGCCAGCCCCAGCGTGGCGGGCCAGGAGGCGTGAGCCGTTCAGCGAGCAAGATTACGCCTGCGAACAACATCATCGGAATGTGCCATGCACCGCTAACAAGCGGCACTAACATCCAGGCCCAGCACGAAACAATACAAAAGACGCCATGCGTCATGCCCAAAATCAGACAATCCCTGTCGGCAGCCCAGCCGAACAGGCCTATTCGCCGCCGTTGATGGCCACGATTGAGTGCTGCGTGGTGCCACGGGCTCGCGCTCCATAGCATCGCGATCAGCAGTGCCACGACCAGGGCGTTTTTTACGACAGCAATCTGTAGCAGCAACTGCAGGGCTATCAGGATGGGGCCGACGGCCATCCACAGCGCACAGTAACCGAGCAGGAATCCGACTGACGCTCGTATTCGTCTGCTCGGCAGGCTAGAGCGCCAGACATGCATGAGTGGCATCGCCAAAAGGGGCGGCATCATGGCCAGAAGCATCAAGGCCCAACCCGCCAGGATTCGGTGGAGTGGGTTCAGTGCGAGCTCCGCTTGCAGTGCAGCGGGCCAACTGGTGATGATCGATAGCCCATTCACGGCCACGCAAAACGCGGGACCTTCTGTGTTGACCTCGTTGTAAACGGAAAGGGCCAGGCCGAGTCCCGCCGTGGCCAAAAGCAATGGCCAGGGGTCGTAAGTAAAACTGCGTAGAACAGGGCCTAGTCGCATGAGGTCGCTCTCAACTCACGACACCACTTCGCTTGAGAACGCTTACCCACCCAGTCAGGGGACCAGGGTTGCCCCGGCGGCATGTTGCCCGCCACTACGCCGTAGCTGGCCAGGTCGAGGCCTTGCCTGGCCATGAGCCCCCGGTCCTCGGAGGTGAACATATCGCGGATCTGCCCATACCAGGTGGGGTCGGTGACAGGCGCGGTTGTGGAATTAATTGTCATGCCCGACTCCTTGTCGACAATTGTCGTGCAATCGGATTACCCATCAATGTTGATGGGGGGCCGACGGTTGATTCGAGGTGTGCTTCATGCCGGCCATGCCAATGCCGCCGCCAACGGCTTTGAGGTCTGGAACGATCTGGATATTGGTCATCATGCCGCCGTCTTCGTGGTCGAGGATGTGGCAGTGGATGACGAACTCGCCGATGTAACGGTCGTAGTGGGTGCGCACCAACACCTGGTAATCGTTCTGCACGAAGAGGGTGTCCTTGAACTCGTGCCACATCCCGCAGTATTGGTTTTGCAGGCCCAGTTCGTCGGCTGGAACCAGGCACTCGCCATTGGGGCCGAAGATACTTTTGGGTTTCTCGCCGGGTTTGGCGTAGAGCACGTCCATCACCTGGAACGGGTTGACATGAATGTGAAAGATGTGGGGTTCGCCCTGCGAGCTCAGCACCCAGTCGTCGGTGGTGTTGACCTGGCGAGTGAAGTCGATGCGGTCGGGGTCATAGGACTTGTAGTTGATGAAAAAGCCGAACGCGCCTGTCCACGGATCTCCCGGTTTTTTCGGCGGGGTGGCAGGCGGTGAGGGCGGGAATGGCGGATTGCCGATGAAGAAGGCAACCTTCTGGATGTCGTTGTTGACCACCGCACCCTTGAGGTCGTCCATCCCGCGCCAAGGGTTCAGATTGCCGGTACGCAATCCTTCGAGGGCCGTGGCAGGCAGCGATGGGTCCGTTTTGTTGGCGTCGTAGAGCGCTTGCTGGATATAGCTTTGCGGATCGTCGGTCACGACCTTGCCGCCAGAGACGATCACCGTCGCCAGCAATTGGGTTTCGTTCGGGCCCTGGCCGCCCGGGCCACCATTGGGGCCGGCATTGGCACGTTCTGCGGGTGTTGCCGCCTGGTTCAGCACACAGTAGGTGCCATCGCGGGGGAACATCAGTAACACATCACTGCGATAACCGGGTTGCAGGAAGTTGCTGCCGATGCCACCGCTGACGCTCTTTTTGTTCACGCCGATGGGGCGAATTATGGTGCGCGTGAGTCCGTCGGCGGCGATCTCGAATTGAGGGACGAGCTCGACCGGTTTGCTGGAATCGGGCACAGTCACCGGGCACAGGTCGGCGATCAGCGCAGCCTGTTCCTTCGGCGTACCACTGAGCACACCTTTGAGCGCGAGACTGGCTTTGGGATTGGTCGTGTTCATGGGCACGATCTGCAGGTTCACGGTGTCGTGGATACCCCCGTGAATGAAACGCCAGCGTTGGATTTCTCCCGCGGCAATGCCCTGGAGGGTCGGTTGCACCGCGCCGTTGATGCTGGTGAACCGACCGCTCTCATCCCAGACAGTGGCCGAGGAGAGTTGCGCATCGAAGTTCTCTATCACACCTGTTTTGCCGCTGGGACACGTCCAGGTGCCATCCTTTTGCGTAATGATGGCGCCCTTGTCATCGAAACAGGCATACGGGATTTGCTGGAACAGAAAGACTTGCTCGGTAATGGGCTTCCCGGCAGCGTTCTTGAGAATGGTGTCGATGTCGCCTGGTTTGCTGCCGGTGTAGGGGCGGTTGCCGCGCACAATCAGGGCGCCCGCGGCACCGCTGGCTACTTGCAGCGCCGTGGAACCATGCCGGTGCGCGTGGTACCAGAAAGTGCCCGAAGGGTGATCGGTGGGGATGTTGATCTCGTATTCGAATTTGGTTTGCGGAGCGATGTTCAGCAGCACGTTGTCGCTGTTGCCCGACGGCGAGACGTGCATCCCGTGGTAATGCAGGTTGATCGTATTGAAGCAACCCGCCCCACCATTCGCCGGATCACTTCCCCCCGGACAGCTGGGATCGTTTTTCTCCAGTTGGTTGTCCAGGTGCACTCGCAGGGTGTTGCCTGGCTGCACATCGATGAGCGGCCCCGACAGGCAGCCACCATAGGAACGTAGCTTGACCTGGTCCTTGGCGCCGCCGGGATTGCCCGGGTTGTAGATAGAGTTTTCGCGCTTTTGCACTTGCAGGTTGAGTTCGACGGTTTGACCGTCGCGGGTGATGTCGCCCGCCGGGTTGCAACCACCTTCCGGAACGGCCAGTTCGGTCGCCTTCAGTGTGCCCGTCGGTCCTTTTTCAAGGAGCCTGGGCGGTGCGAGGAAAGGCTGGGCGGCGAGTTCGGCGAGCGCTGCCGAGGAGGCTGTACAGACCATCAACCCGGCCAGGACTATACGAAGCGAAGTCATGTTGTGCTCCCTGCGCCACTGCGCGAATGTGTGCGACGGCCTTGACGGCCGTGTGTCCTTTGATCAGCTGAATTACATGGCAAGCGGCATGCGGGGTGGTGCTGCGGGGTTGTGCTGCGATTCAATCTGAGCCATCCGGTTGAACAGCTCGTACGGGGCGCTGACGTCGAGCAAGTCCACGCCATCGTAGACCGGGATTGCAATCAAGAACTGTCCTGGTGCGGGCATGGCTCCCTCCTGGGGAACACCGCGGCGAACGCGCTTGCGTCGTCAGGTGTGTAGCGTCCTGCTAATCAACGTTGCGATGCCCGGACGGCAAAACCGGAGGTCCTGCTGCCTGAAACCAATGCCCAAGGGCAGCTTCTGGGGAGCATAGTTGGCGCCCTTCCACCTGCAAGGCGTTTTCTCAGGCAGGTGCTGAGTGGTATTGATCGACGGGAGTGGGAGTGTGATTAGCGAGGAGGGGAGTTCCGGCGACTTTTTTGCGGTCGCGGCAGGACCGTTTCAGGCCGAAAACCGTTGCTCATCTGTTTTCGACCAATATGAGCCGCTGGTCTGTGTATTGGCGTTCGTACTGGCACGTTGCTAGATCCGATATATGCTGACGACGGAGCAGTACCCCCCGAGCCTTTCGGGACTTCTGGCAACAAGGAGGTCACCATGTCATCCGCCCCTCGTGTACGCCGTTCTCTCAGTGATGTTCAGTACGACTATGACCACGGCAAGAAAGATGAACTTGAAGCACTGATCCGCGCCTGGAAAGGCATCAAGGATCTTCCCGCCAGCCACCCCAACTCCTTCTTCTCCATCGGTGGTCTGCATGGCGAACCGTTCCGTGGTGAAGGCAAGACCGACCCCAACTGGTGGGGTGGCTACTGCCAGCACGGCACGGTGCTCTTTCCGAGCTGGCACCGCGCCTATCTCTGGCGCCTGGAAGAGGCGCTGCGCAGTGTCCCCAAATGTGAAAACGTCACCCTGCCGTTCTGGGATGAATGTAGCGACGAGTCACGAGAAAATGGCCTGCCTTCGGCCCTGACCCAGGAATACTTCGTGATCGACGGTCAGAACATCGAAAACCCGCTGCGCTCTTTCGTGTTCCCGCAAGCCATCACCGATGAGGTCAAGGACACACCGATCATCTACAGCAAACCCGAAGGCTACGAGACCGTGCGCTATCCGCTGTCCGGGCTATTGGGCACCGAATCGGACCGCGTAGCCACGGCGGCACACAACGCGCAGTTCAAGGACACGGCGAAGAACATCACCTACCTCAATGAGAACGTCAGCACCTGGCTGAGCGGCAAGATCAAGATTGGTGGCAAGTGGCGCGGCGAGGTGTTCAGTCGCTTCGAAGCCTGCCTCGACTCTCCGAGCTATACGCTGTTCTCCAATACCACCTCCGCTGGCGCGAAGAACGACGCCGTCCCGGAGGGCCCTCACCATGTGTCGCTGGAGGAGCCCCACAACTTCATGCACCTGGCGGTCGGCGGTTTCGACTACCCGGGCCAGGGCGACAGTTCGGCGATTCCCGGGGCCAATGGCGATATGGGCGAGAATGAAACCGCTGGCCTGGACCCGGTTTTCTTCTTCCACCACTGCTTTATCGACTATGTGTTCTGGACCTGGCAGCGCCGGCAAGGGGCCACCGATGAATTCAGCATCGACCCCCAGGATCCCGGAGCCACTTACTATAAACCCGACGGCGTGCAACCCCCTGCGGGCGGCGCGGGGCTGGACCCGAACGCCATACTGAGCCTGGACACCACCCTGGACCCCTTCGTCAAGGCCGACGGCAAACCCTTCACCACCCGTGACTGCATCAACATCGAGAAGCAACTGGGCTACGTCTATGGCGCCGGTTCCCTGGATGCCTATGCCCAACCCGCCAAGCAGTTGCTGTTCAAGGCCGAGGCACCGCAGCCAATCGGCAAGACCCTGCGGATCAGCCGTATCAACCGAGCGAAAATCCGTGGTTCGTTCCTGATCTCGGCCTACGCCAAGGTCGACGGCAAGCGCGAGTACCTCGGTACCCGACCGATCCTCAGCCGTTGGCACGTCGAAGGTTGCATGAACTGCCAGACGCACCTGGAAGCCAAGGCCACCTTCAAGCTGCCACTCAACGCCGATAACTCGGCGATTGACGACGACAGTATCGAGGTGGAAATACAGACCCGTGACACGGTCCTGACGCGGCCAGATGCGGCAGGTCTGCTCAGCACAGGCAACGCTGCCACTGCGGACGCGCCGTTTAAGCTGGAAACCTACTGATCCACAGCTGGCTTTGCCCACGGCTGGCGCGGCGGCCGAAGGCAATCTTCGGTCGCTGCGCCCAGGGGAGCGTGTCGGTGGGGACGGATCTCGATCTGAACCTGAGCAATTGATGCGTTCGGGTTTCCGAAGAGCTGCTAGCGATGTCTGGCAAAATTCGCTAGACATCGCTAGACCTTCCAATAATTGGTTTGTCAGACTTCCCTCTGTTCCGCCATTTCCAGGGCATCATCGACCTCGACTCCCAGGTATCTGACAGTACTTTCAAGTTTCGTATGACCAAGCAGGAGTTGGACAGCTCTCAGGTTTTTCGTCCTGCGATATATCAACGATGTCTTGGTTCTCCGTAGCGTGTGTTTACCGTACATGGTTGGGTCAAGGCCAATGGCTGTCACCCACGCTTTGACTATTCGAACGTATTGCCTGGTGGAGAGATGGTCTGAGCCGCCGGTTCGGAAACAAGAAGTCCTCCCCACGGAGGTGAGCCTGATGCAGTCAAGCCTCCAGGACCGTTCGGGTTTGCGCAGTGATTTCAAATTGCATTGGATGCTGGGTTTTCTGCTGCATCACGATGGCCCGTGACGACACATGTTCCCCATGGGCGATGTCTCGGACTCGCAGTTTGGTTAAGTCACAGACACGCAGCTTGCTGTCGATGGCCAAGTTGAACAGCGCCAAATCACGCGTCTTCTCGGCAAGCTGAAGTCTTACGCGGATGGTCCAGATATATCTGACTCGGAGCGGGGCTTACTGCCCGACAAGCTTTCCCTTGTTCCAAGGCTGATGGCTGCATGTAGCAATAGTGTTCATGGTGTTGTCCTCCGCGTTGAGGGAGGGAAAGGGGGGGGGCAGGCACAGTGCGTGGTGGTCGCTATCCGACCCGAAGCGGTCATTCGTAGAGTCTCTCTAGCAAGCTTGCTCGCTTATTTGGGATGCGAACACTCGATCCACCCAATGGTGCAACTCATGACCCCTACAATTTTGCCAGCGACAGTTCTTCGTCCCGAGATGAATGATAGCATTTTGATCTAAGCGTTTTTAACTTGCCGAAATTTTCTTGTCTACGCTCGCATTAGCACCTGATATCTCGATCACAACACACAGGTACCAACTGAGGTTAGGTTATGTCCGATGACGGCTATGGGCGCAGCAGGGCAAGTATTTTTTTTCCAGTTTTCAGTATAGGGCAGACGAAGCTGGTGATTGTGTCGCTTATCCTTTTACTGGTGGCAGTCAGCGCCATTGTGCCCGATACAGCTGAGGGAGGAGGGTGGTTGCTGGTCCAGCAGATGATCTTGGTTGGATACAAGGATATGGGAAGTTTTAGTGAAGGATCAAGTCATAGATTGGTAGTAATGGTTGGTTTTTCTATGGCGGTTATTTTGTCTTGGGTTGCTGCCATTGTGACGTCGTTGACTCGTCTTCATATGCATGCTTTTCAGGCTGTTGAGAGAAAAAGCTGTTTATCAAGAGTCCTGACTGTTGGGTTCATATTAGTATTCTTGTTATTGCCAATTTTTCAAGCGCTGCCAAATAGTGATTTGCACTTCTCATATCATGTGTTTAAGGCAATGTGGGAAAGTAGATTGTTGATAATCGGGGCGAGCGTTGGGTATTTTTTGATCTCTATGGCGCTCTGGGTGCTGGTTTTATTTGAGGTTTCTAATGTTCTCGGTCGGAGGTCGTCAACGCGTAGTTGAACTCTGTCATGGTCAAACAGCGAGTTGCTGGCCGTTTGCAGCCGATCGTAACCGGCTGCTTTTGGCTGTTCCTGACGGTCACCATTGGCTGGGACCGTCCAAGTCAGATGCAATAGATGGTCAATATGGACGCAGCAGGCTGGGCAGGCCGGTGCAATTACGCAACGACCGTCACCAGGTTTCCCCGATGTCCTCATTGTCCGCGCTAAAGCATGCGTCGGTGATGTCTGCTACATCCAGAAGAGATAGGCCTAGTACGTTGTTGTACGGCGCCAGTTCTGCCCAAGCCTCGTCTTCCGTCACGTGGGGAAGATGCTTGACGATTTCCAGCTCGCTGCCCCTCTCATTGCACCTAACGATTGCGTAGGCAAATCCGCCTTGGCGGCTGTTGACCAAGCAATAGGCCTGGCGAAGATCAGGAGCGCGGCCGGTGATTGACGCAATGAGTGTGTGGGACAGCGGCATTGACATCGCGCCGGTGAAGTTCGTCGCCGTGCCGGTGCCAGAGTGCAGGGTGATGCACCAGACAGTGAGCGTGAAATCGACGCGGCCCTGTGCATTGGCAAATGTCATCACGGTGGGGGTGTGATCCAGGCGGCTGTAATCGGGCGCGTGCGGACCAAATGGCACTTTGTGCTCCGTGCTGCTCCCAGGTTTCAGCGCGACCGTAAAACTCCGGTACCGTGGTTTCGGATCACCTTTCGGGTCAGGCCTCGAGTAACTGGGCACGGTGAAGCCTGCCGGGCTCAAGGAATTTTTAGTCAGGTGATTGCGCACCTTATCGGGCAGCCGCCATGGAGCATCAATGCCGGTGGCTATGAATGTCTCCGGTGGTGCGGACGGCACTTCGAGCAAGGCAATGCCAACATGGGTATTGTCGGGCGTGTGGTTGGGCAACATTGCGCATGCCCCATTCCAGTCATTGAAGCCGAGCAGCCTGCTGAGCATTTCACGCTGAGCTGCGAGTTTGCTGGCACGGCCCAGAGCTTTTGATGTGGAGTGGAGGATCTGCGACAGCAGTTTTACATCGTTTGAGGAGAGCGCGGACATACGAGGCACCAGATAATCGACCCATATGCATCTGGTTCCCCCCGATTACAGACACTAGATCGAGTTGATTTAGGGCCTAGCATGAGTGTGTGGCGCCCCCGCGATAGCGGAGGGTGGGAAGGCATTTACCGTGCACTGGTGTGCGATGGGGGAGGCTGGGGCTTCCAAAACCAACAATAGGTTATGACCAATTCGAGCGCGCTGCAATAGGGCCGTAACAGGTACAGCTTTTCTGGAGATCTCGATACCCAAGGTGGGTTTACTGATCCGCGTGGGAACTGTCCGCTTTTGGCTGATTGGTATCCGTCACCTGCGGAGCAGTTCCAAATGGGTGAGTTGGCGAATCGGCAGATCCCACAGCGCGACAAGCATTTGCGTTGGTTTGAGCTCATCAACTGCCGTGTTTGCTAGACGGAACGACCTATAGTAAAGCCAGTACATTAGTTCATAGCGCTCAGAGCCAAGGCATGGCTGCGCTATTCGTGATGACTATCGAGCATGACAATGCGCGACTTACCCACCTGAAATCGAGAAACAGCTCGGCCCAACCTGGAGCTTTTCTTCGAGAGTTTTAACACACCACGTCCGTCCGTATCAGGGGACTCCGTCACTCAATAAAATTTCGGCTATTTGTTTATTTAGTTGCGCGATTTTTGTATTGCCTGAAGCATGGGCAACAACGGTTGTGCCGGTTATGAGGCTCAGAAGCTGTGGGAGAATAACTTCAGCTCTGTCAGAATTCACGAGCTGGGATAAGCGCGCATTAATAAATGTTGCCCACTCTTCGAAGTGCATGCTTACTTTTGCGCGTAAAGTAGTCGATGCGTCATCATTGAAATCATTTAGACCACGAGCAAATGCGCAGCCTCTGAAGTCCTGCTCTGAAAACCAATACTCGAGGAAATCAAAGATCGCCAACAGTTCGGCTTTTGGGTTGCCGCTAACTCGCGCGGCGTATTTGTTCAAATTCGTAAATCGAAGCCAATGCCAAAAATCCAAATAGGCAGCAATAAGATCTGCCTTCGAAGGGAAGTAGTTATAGAAAGTTCTCTTCGATACACCGCTCTCAGCAATAATGCGATCAATTCCGACTGTGTGTACGCCACGCTCATTAAAAAGGACGATCGCTGTTTTTAAAATGCGATCGCGTGGCTTGAGAGACGCGATTTGCTCAAAGCGAAGGTCTTTGAAGTCTGAAGCAATATTTTTCATAGAAATTCTCCACTATGCAGCGTAATGCCGGAACACAGATCTGTCTACTTTTTTCTTGAAGAGGTAGACAGATCTGTGTACTTTTGGTCGACTGGTTCAGCCCAGTCACAAAATTCTTAAAGCACTGGAGACAGAAAATGCCCAACTTCAATGATTTCTCGTTCAAAGCACAGCCCTGGTACAACGAGTCGGAGTTCCGCCCGCTCTTCGCCAAGGCAGTGAGTCTCAATACCATCGTCATCCATTGCTTCGATCCGCGTGCGTCGGAAATTCCGGCCGTTGTCGCCAAGCATTTCGGTGAGGTCTACCCGGGCGAGAACGTTCTCGATGAGGCTGGTAACAGGGTTGGGCATACCACCACCTTGTTCCCCGTATCAGTCGCCGGTGGTCGGGCTGTTGCGGGCGTGCAGTCTATCGCTACTATGGTTCATCTCTTCGGTATCGAAAGAGTAGTGGTCGTGCACCATTCTTTCTGCGGTGCTACGTCCTTCACCACTGATGGCATCATCGACGCATTCAAACATGAGCACGGCAGCGATATTTCGTCGGCGTTTGACCATGACAGCATTTGCATTTCGGATTTCGAGACTTCACTGAAATACGACGTCGGAGTCGTTCGCGCAAACCCAGGGGTACCGGCGCACGTGAAAATCTACGGGTTCTTCTACAATATCGATTCCCTCGAACTGACTGAGGTGGTGAGCGACATTCCTGACCAGGCAGAGGCTTGATTTAGGAGCGGCGGCCAACAGCCCGTTGGTCGCCGCTTATTTTGCTAGCGAGTTGAATTAGCGCCTTTTCCGTTTCTAAGCTTTTAGTACCCCTCACTACGCTAGGGAAATTGTTCGCGTTCGTCTGATCACGTAACGTGCTCAATGCCATCGATAACAAACACCTGGTAATCCCCGCCCCTCAAGCGATGTTCGAGCGCTTCTTGATACGCGTCACTTGCATACCATTCATGGGCGTCCTTGATCGAGGGAAATTGAAGAATGGCAGCCCCTTCAATCTGCTGGCCATCAAGGATGTCGAGATCTCCTTAGAACGCTAGCGGTGTCACCGGACGCCCAGTAAGTGTCTGCGGGCCCATTTTCTTGTAAACGTCTAGCTCGTTCGCGCCGGTGATCCGAACGCGTGTCATGACAACGTAAGCAGGCATAGAAACTCCGTCGATATGAAGTTACTGGCAGGGTTGAGCCGGGCTGGCAACTACTACTTAAGTAAGTTGCAGCCCGAGGTTTCTGTAAATAACAAGGCTTCAATAGTTTGTGATCGAACTAAGTTAGGTTACTACTCCGAGCTAAAAAGCTGTGGAGTCATGTAGCCGCGTCTAATCATAGATTATTTTTATCTTGCACGTAAGGAGGCAAATCAAGTGCGTGAGGAATTGTCTCAATCAGTCCACTTGTTACTGCCTTGAAGGACACTTCAAAACGTGTACCGACCAAGTGTTCGAAAGCAGTCGCGCTGAATACACTGTAGAGTTCGTCTCGAGAGTATTTGGAAAGAACTTCTTTTACTGATTGTTGTGACATTCGAGAAACACCTGTTCCAAAAACGTCGCAGATAGCGCCGCGAGTAACTAAAAATGCCTCTGCACCATGTTCCTCAGCCGGAACATGATAATTAAGATGAACGGCAATTGCGTGCGCGACGATATCCGCGTGCTCGCGACAGAACCCTTTTCCGAGCAAGAAGTCTCGTGCGTGCACGCCACCATTGACGGCGAAACAACAGTCGCATGGTTGCGGGTTAGCTGTGGGCGTCAGGCCCAGGTCGTGAAGCATGGCGGAGGTGAAGCCAAGTTCGCGGTCGAAGTCGATTCCATCGTGCAGCGCGATCAATGATCCAAAGTAGTAGGTGCGCCAGCAGTGTCGCATTAAAGTTGGCTTGTACAGTTCTTGAACGTAGGTCAGAGACTCTCTAACCATTTTTGTGTCGGGCGGCACAAGGTCATCGATAGAAATATACTTCGGGTTTAAAAGGCCAAGTCGGTGGCGCTCGGTATCAAGCTTTTCTTGGCTGAAGATGAATTTTAAGTTGTCGATAAGTTGTACTTGTTCGCTCTCACGAAGGACTCCTTTGGTGGACTCTCCCCATTCTACAGAACCGACTGAAATATCGAGAGCGCTTGATGAACTAGACACAATCTTCATTCTTAACTCCTAGACGTTTTTTTCGTCACAGTGTTGCAACCACCACTTATCGCAAATCATCAGAGTGCTATAAGTGGTACTTGCGATTCTTTACTTTCTTTGCCGAGGTGAAGTGGTTCGCTAGCCTCAGTCGGTCTACGTTCCGATCTCGCATCGACAGAGGTTTCGACCGACAGCTGTCCACTTTGCATATCGAGCGACCGATCCCACGTAAAACCCCTAGAAGAGTTGGAGGTGAGAGTTGCGACAACGGTCGCCCGGACCTCAGCCACCTAAGCGCAGGGGGAAGCTAAGGGCTATAACCGTCCGCTTCAGGCACAGAGTACGGTGGCAACTGCATGGCAGCTATTGGCGATATCGACATAATTGAGGTTGATATCGACACCGGTTGAGAGCGCCTTCTGATCAACACCGATCAACGTTAGCGCTGCCGCAGGGTGCTCGCGGATCGGAAAATTGCGAGCACCAGGGGGATTCCGTTCGAGAGCCAATCCTCAAATACATCGTTAGGACTCAGGTGAGGCCTGACCCGCTTCTTATCTCTGCTCGCTGTAGATGAAGTGGGGGCAGGCGGCTTGCATCCACGCGATACACGAGGCACCACACCCGGGAGGCCATCGGGTGGTTCGTGGTTCTGTTGAATTCCGAGAATTATCGAACCGCTGAACGGTCATTGCCGTCAGTTGACAATAGGAGCACATGCTCCTATTTTAAATCGCATAGGGGCATATGCTCCTATCGTGAATTAAAGAGCATATGCTCTAACCAATTGAGAGGACTACGATCATGAGCGCAGCTGAAATTCTTGTAAGCGGTGCAACCGGGCGGACTGGTGCTGCAGCAATCGATGAGCTGCTTAAGTTGGGCAAGAGCGTCCGCGCCTACGTGCGTTCGGACGACGAAAGGGCAGCAGCTCTGCGCCAGCGCGGAGTTGAAATTGCTATTGGTGATTTCACCGACATCGATGCCATTCGTGCAGCGATGGAAGGCATTCGCTCGGCCTATTTCCTTTATCCACTCGCACCGGGAATCGTCGAAGGTGCGGCCTATTTTGCCCAAGCAGCGAAAGAGGCTGAGGTAAAGGCGATCGTGAACATGTCGCAGATCTCCGCGCGGCGTGATTCCAAAAGCCATTTGGCACAGGACCATTGGATCTCCGAACGTGTATTCGACTGGTCGGGTGTACCGACAACGCACCTTCGCCCTACCTTCTTCGCGGACTGGCTTGCGTACCCTCACTTCGCAAAGGAAATCTGGGCCAAGAAGAAAATCGAGTTCCCCTTCGAGAATGGTCGCCACGCTCCTATTGCTACTGACGACCAAGGTCGGGTGATCGCCCACATTTTGGCCAACCCTGCAGGGCATGAAGGTAAAATTTACAGCCTTCATGGCCCGATCGAGATGAATCACACCGAGATCGCTGCTGCCATGAGCGAAGTGCTTGGCGCGGAAATCGAGTACGCTCCGACGTCAATCGAGGCGTTCCAGCATAAAATGGAACACGAGTACAAGTTTCCTCCGGCCTTGGTACAACACTTGGTCGAAGTTGCTCAGAACTACCGAGAGGGTGTCTTTGCGGGTGTGAACGACGTGGTTGAAAAGATCACCGGCACACCTGCGCTGTCCGTGCAGGCGTTCATCGAAAAATACCGTGACGTCTATGCGTGACTCGCACGTCCGGGGCGTAAATAGTCATCAGTAGTAGTGAGGAAATATACAGATGCTGCCGGTTAACCAACCAACAGGGATCGACCAGTGCAATTGCTCCGCAATAAGGAGGGCGAGCCGGCAGATCACTCGCTTTTATGATGCGCAGCTTGAGCCATCGGGTCTCCGGATCACCCAATACCTTACCTTGGCTGCTCTCCACGAAATGGGGACTGCTGCAATCAATACCCTTGCTGAGCGGCTCGATATCGAGCGCACGGCGATGGGGAAAATGGCGGGTTTCCTGGAACGGGGAGGATTGATTTCGATCAGCCCCTCTCCATCTGATGGAAGAAGCCGCCTGGTAGTGCTAACGGAGGAGGGGCGGAGCTTGTTCGAAAGGACTGCACCTCTCTGGGAACAGGCTCAACGACAGTTTGAGCAAATGAACGGTACTGAAAAGGTAGACTCGTTAAGGCGGGAGCTTGCGTCTGTGGTAGTCGGCGACATCGCGCACGGTGTCTCTGACGATTAGTCGCAGACTATCGGCTGCCCATAGGTTTGGAGGTATCGCTTGCAGGTGCTGGAAGCCGACGTCAACCGGACTGCGTCGGCTCAGTGCTTTTGTCGAAGCGCTGGGAGTATTCCATTGGGCTCACACCGAAGCGGCGCGTAAATGCCTTCCTAAGCACGTCGACGCCGTGGTAACCGTTCCGGCGACAGATGTCGTGCATCGATTTTTCGCCAAGCGCAAGCGAACGGCAGACCGCTTCCAGCCGGACGGTTTCGACGTATTTTGCAGGCGTGGTCTGCAATTCCCGCTGAAACATTCGTATCAGCGTTCTGACGCTGGTTGAAACTCTGGCTGCCATCATCTCGACTGTGAGATCCATATGCAGATGCTCACTGATCCAGTGGCATAAGTCGCTCAGACTTGAATTGTGCGCCTGCTGCGACTGAAGTGCGAAGCTAAACTGCGCTTGTCCGCCTGGACGACGTAAGTACAGAACCAAATTCTTCGCTATCTCCATGGCGAAGTCATTTCCAAGATCTTCACTTACCAGCGATAGCGCGAGGTCGATTCCGGACGATATGCCAGCTGACGTATAGACGTTGCCGTCTTGCACCCAAATGGGAGACGGGTCGACCTGTACCTTGGGATAGCGCTCCGCCAAACGTCGTGCCACGCTCCAATGAGTCGTCGCCCTGCGGCCGTCCAGAAGGCCCGCGGCAGCCAGGGCGAACGCCCCAACACATATAGAGCACACGCGCCGCACAGTCTTCGAGCGCGTTCGAAGCCACTCTATGGCTTCCTGGTCGACCTGTTCGAACGACCTGGAGCCCATTGTCACGATCAAGGTGTCGATGGGTTTGTTCGCACGACGCTCTTGCTCGAGTGTGCTATGCCCTCTGAACCCAATACCTGTTTCGCTCTCGAGGTGCACATCAGCAGCAGAGCTAACGAGTTCGAGCACGTACGGGGCAAGCCCAGCGCCGTCCAGTTGATTCGCCCACGCAAATACTTCCGCTGGGCCGATCACGTCGAGCGCGTCCACCGGTGGCAAACCCAATATGACAATCCGCTTCTGCCTCACGTTTGCGGGCGGAGCACCTGGTTTCGTCAACTTTTTCATTGGAGGAGGCCCCGTGCGTCCGGGCATAGAGTGAGCATTTGTGGCAGAAATAGTCTTGGATCTGTCACTTGTGCTCCGTCCGAACAGCATAGACTGAATCTCGCCGCCCCCTCGCATGCCTTGGCGAGTCAGGCATCCGTGAGCTCGTAAATAGACGCGAAGAACGAAAATGTATGTGAAGGCCCGAGGTGCTCAAATTTATGGTGCAGCACAGGCCAAAGCAGCATGGCTACTGGGTGGGGTGGTTGAAGACATCACTGCTGACGTCTTGTCCATCAGAGGCCCCGTCCAGGTCACTGCAGGAGAGCTTGATCAGATAGATCCACCGGTGACATTGCAAAGCGAGTTGTTGCCACGAATTCCGGGCGCCCGAATGCATGTATTACCTGGTACTGGACACCTGTCACCACTTGAAAATCACGAGGCGGTCGCAATTGCTACTCGCCAATTTATGCAACATCTGAGGGCAGAGCTCTAAGGGGATGCCTGAAGGGCAGTTCGCCCTAATGACCGTCGCTTGTGGGCCAAGTGGGACATCGCACCTATCGACAGGCCGGTTGCTGCAGAGGCTTATGGCGCGAGTGGGAGCCAAGCGCACGATAACGATTACTTATTCAATCGGGGTAGGACGGAGCGAGCGAACCGAGCATTCGCTTCGTGCAGTGTCAGTGCTAACTATTTGTTTAGGAGGTAACGATGCGTTTCTTTCCGAGGGTAGTTGCCGCGCGCAGAATTGATCCTGATAAGCGAGCGAGTGCAGTAGATTTCGTCAACCGAGTCAACTGGCTCTTCGAGACATGGGATCTCGAGGAAATGATCAGTTCCTTTACGGCCGACGCAAAGGTTATACATTTCAAGGGTGAAGTTAGCGGTGGACCCAACATCCGCCATTTCCTCACCGAAATCTATCCCTATCTGGTTCCAGGAGTCAGTCGTTGCGGCTCGGGTCACATTGTTGATGAAGAAGAAAACGGGCTCGTTGCAGTCCGATATCACAACCTTCTTGTGCGCTATGCGGTTCCGGAAGAAGCTCCGAAAATGAGCGACGGCGAGCTGACTGAGAGCGATTACCTACCGATGATCTGGATGTATTCTCCGATGCTTGATCGACTTCGCGAGACCGATAACGGCTGGAGGATCGCCGAGCGCTACATAGGCGGCTCAACGACGAATCGCCGACTGACACCGCCAGATATTTCCGCCACCGCTATACGACCTTTCTTGCCTGGTGCTTAAAGAGCTCTAAGGGCTGGTTGCTTGGGCTGTTCAACACTGGACAACCTGAGTAGCCAGCCTTTGCGTTGCCAGATCGCGCGCGACGGAGTGCACGATGAACAAAGTTATAGAACTGTACGGCGCCCAAACCGGCAACAGCCTGAGAGCTGCAATCGCGCTGGAAGAAGCAGGCGTGCCATACACGGCAGGTCTGCTGAATCTGCGAGCACTTGAGCATCGCACCCCGGCGTACTTGGCGCTGAACCCGGCCGGAAAGGTCCCTACCTTGGTCGACTCTACGTCGACAACAGTGCGAGTCATCAACCAATCCAACGCGATCATACAGTTCGCTGACGCGTGGGCTCCGGGTCGGCTGGCGCCCGCACAGCCAGGGCCGGGGCGCGACAAAGTATTCGATCGCTACTTCTACTTCGTGACTGACGTTATTGCGCCTAGCCATGCGGCGTTCTTTCTGCGCAAAACTGGATTAGGCGATGCAGCCGCGGTGATCGATCTGCGCGTCATTGAGCAACTCGCGTACGCCGAAAGTTTTCTTACTGAGGACTTTATGGCTGGAGACCAATTCTCTATGGCGGATATCTCAGCGTTCACCATTGTTGCGTCAGTCAACGACAAACTGGATTGGGCAACGCTCCCATGCCTATCGCGTTGGTACAAAGCGGTAGAAGCCAGGCCCGCCGTCCAGCGGGGACTGAAAGCGTTCGAGAGCCAGTAATCCAACCAGCGACCCTTCTCTGCCGATCCGAGGTGCAAAAGTATTTCTACCCCTTGGATTCGATTGGTCGAACGCCATTCCACGCCGGTTTATCGGATCTCCTTACAGCGGCGAGTGAAACACCGTACGCGAACGCGCGACTGAAGTTGGCACGAATCATCCGGAAACAGTCATTTGCTACAGCCGGAAATCCATAGACTGACCCTTAGCTGGTCCTGCCGGCGAACTACGAAGCCCCTGCGACGTAGTTGATCACTCGGTAATTCTCATTGCCTTTCTCTTCGAAACCGTAAGTGGCGACGAGCGCCACATTCCGCCAGCAATAGGAGCACTTATGATTTCCGGATGGCTCTCGACAGTTCTCGCGCGACGTAACGTTCACTACGGCTGGGCCATGATTGCGGTCACTTTCCTAACCGCCCTGATTAGCGCCGCATCGGTAGGCGCACCTGGCGTCTTCATCGTGCCAATGCAGATGGAGTTCGGCTGGAACACCGTGGAAATTTCCTCGGCCCTGTCGATCCGTTTCGTGCTATTCGGGGTGACCGCGCCGTTCGCCGCCGCGCTGATGAACAGGTATGGCCTACGCAATGTCACCCTCACCGCGCTGACTGTGATAGTGGTCAGCCTAGTGCTTTCACTCGGTATGACAAAGGTCTGGCAACTGGTGGTCCTGTGGGGTGTCGCGGTTGGCGTCGGCGCAGGGATGACCGCGTTGACCCTCAGTGCCACCGTCGCGTCGCGCTGGTTCAGTGCTCGCCGGGGTGTGGTCGTCGGCGTTCTCACCGCCAGCACCGCGACCGGGCAGTTGATCTTTATGCCAATTCTCGCAAGCATCACCGATCATTCCGGATGGCGCTGGGCGCTCGGTTTGATGTGCCTCTTGCTGGTGATTGCAGCACTGGCGGTGCTGCTCGTAATGCGTGATCGACCAAGTGATATGGGATTGCGGCCGTACGGCGATACCAGTTCAGGTCCGATTACCGTACCCACCTCAACCAGCGCGTCGATTCTGGCGGCCTCATTCACTGCCCTGCGTGACGCGGCGAAGACGAAGGTATTCTGGATTCTATTCGGAACATTCTTCATCTGCGGCGCAACAACCAACGGCCTGGTACAAGTTCACTTAATCCCAATGTGCGGTGATTTTGGTATCTCGCAGGTGAAAGCAGCGGGCTTGCTCGCGGCCATGGGCGTATTCGATCTTGTCGGTACGGTTGCGTCAGGCTGGCTGTCTGACCGCTTCGACAACCGTCGTTTGTTGTTCTGGTATTACAGCCTTCGCGGACTGTCGCTGATCGTGCTGCCTTTCACTGACTTCTCGATCTACGGTCTCTCATTGTTCGCTGTTTTTTACGGTCTTGATTGGATCGCGACGGTTCCGCCTACAGTACGACTCGCCGCCTCCCGCTTCGGTGCAGAACGCGCCGGACTTGTGTTTGGCTGGATTTTCGCCGGACATCAAATTGGCGCAGCCGTCGCGGCTTTCGGAGCTGGCTGGTCGCGAGTGACCTTGCTCAGTTACTTGCCAGCCTTTTTCACTGGCGGAGCACTTTGCCTGATCGCCGGCCTTGCCATTCTGACGATCAGACAGCAAGAAAAGAAAGCCGCCGCCACGGTCCAGGTAGCCCATTGAGCAATTTTTGAAAGCCCCGAGATGGCTGGGGGACTTGGCTCACTCCAACCTCCAGACATCCAAATTGTGAATTTTTCTGTTTCGTCACTACGCATTTCGAGGAGTCCAGGCAATGAAGGTCAGCGCGAATAACTTATTCATTACAGGTCTCGACACATGAGCGCACTCTTGACTCGCCGAGAGTTGATTGCAGGCATCGGCGTGCTCGGTTTGGGCATGCTCGCAAGCTTCGACAGCGTCGCAGGCACGTTTAAATACGGATGGGACTTGAGTGGTCAGGCGCGCGGACGCTCATTCACCTTGAAAGACCCTCAAGGCAATCAAAAAACGCTAGCGAGCTACCAGGGTATGGTGCCGATGATCTTTTTTGGCTTCACCCAGTGTCCGGCGGCTTGCCCTACTGCACTGGCGAGAGCCGTAAAGATCAAAAAACTCTTGGGGCCTGATGGCGATCGACTCAAGGTCATTTTCATTACGCTCGATCCAGAGCGTGACACGCCTGACGTGCTGGATGCTTACGTGAAGGCTTTTGATCCAACGTTTGAGGCGCTGTACGGAAATCTTGAAGAGACGGCCGCCACTGCTGAAGAGTTTGGTGTCTTTTATGAAAAAAACCCTATCGGTTCGACGTACACCCTGTCCCACACCGCCATGAGTTATGTGTACGACGCCAAGGGTGTCTTGCGACTTGGATTTAGCCAGTCGCGCACGGAACAAGAATGTGTGGAAGATCTTCTCTCTGTCATGAAGGCAAGTTAATGAATTTTCGATGCCGTAAAACCGTCGTTATCAAGCCTCTTGCACAGGCAGCAATACTGTTTTCTCTATTGGGGATGGCTTGGCAAGCTAGCGCACAGACCAAGATCGACGACGCTTGGGTTAGAGCAACAGTGCCAGGGCAGCAATCAACCGGGGCGTTCTTGAAGATCACCTCAAGCACCGACAGCAAACTGGTGAACGTGCAATCCCCGGTTGCCAAGACGGTGCAGATGCACCACTCAACCATGCAGAATGAAGTGATGCGCATGGGCCCTGTTGATTCGGTTGCGCTACCGGCTGGAAAAACTGTCGTCTTTGACCCTGACAGTTACCACGTGATGCTCATCGGCGTGTACGCCCAGGTGAAAGAAGGAGACAAAGTACCACTGACACTGACGGTGGAGGGTGCTAATGGAAAGAAGGAAACGATCACAGTCGAAGCCAGCGCTCGAGCACTGAATTCATCCGATAGCGGTAAAATGAATTAATCAGTTCAGAAATTTGCAACGTCGTTTGCCTCTGGTCAGCTGTGCTATTCAGTGTCATTAGCTAGCCTGGCCTTGTGCCCGAGGTAACCACCATGATGACGTACACCATAATCGTGGCGAGTAATTCCGTTCTCCTCCATTAGCGTCAGGGTGATGGCGTCACTGATTGCGCTCATGACCGCAATGCTGGCGCTTGGAGTCAAACCCAAAGAACAGGGTTCCTCTATGACACCCATATCGAGAACCAGATCAGCGTTGTTCCTGAGCTCGCTTTCTGGGTGAGAGGTGATAGCGATGACTTTTCCAGTAGTGAGATGACGGCTGAATTTAATGAGCTCAATGACTTCTTGAGTTTTACCACTGGTAGAAAAAGCAAAAATCAAATCGTTTTTCTCGACAATGCCGAGATCACCATGAGCGGCTTCTGCGGGGTGAATATAGACGGCAGGCGTTCCTGTTGAGCAGAGCGTCGCCGCGAACTTTTTTGCAATAAAACCTGCCTTTCCAATGCCGGTTATGACGAGTTTCCCCGGACACGCTTTGATGAATTCAATTGCCTTATCATAGCTATCGTCTATTTTTACACTACTGATGGCCTTTGCTTCTGCGCTAAGAATCTCTTTGATTCTGTCTAGCCTGTGTCCCATGTAATTACCCTGCTTTTGTATCAACGTAGTGAGTGGCCACCGATGGCTTGGTGGCCTGCTGGATTGCAGTCAAGGCGCCGGAAGTGGGTTGTCGATGAACATTTGGTTGAGGTAGTTCACTACATCGTGCTCCCCCGGTCCTGCGCTATTGCGTAGTGCCTGGCCTGCTTCAACAACGACCTCGGTCGTCGCGGTCTCAAGTAGCGCCATGGTTTGCTCAATGAAAGGTTCCAGCTGCATGGCGCGCGCGTCACCGCTCTTGTAAACCAGATCCGTATCGACCCAGGGCGGCGCAATTTCAAGGATACGCACGCTGGTGTCACGCAATGCGAAACGCTGGGACAACGAGTAAGAGTGGATAGCGGCCTTGGTCGCGGAATAAAGCGCGAACATCGCCATCGGAATAAACGCGGCCGTCGAGCTATTGTTGATGATGAACGCTTGCGGCTGTTGCTTCAGGTGTTCGATAAAAGCGCCGCTGATACGCACCGGCGCCATCAGGTTGGTGTCGATCAGATCGATGGCTTGCGCGTCATCGAGTGGGCCGGTCACGTCGTCGAACGGCATGATGCCTGCGTTGTTGATGATGACGTTCAGTTCTGGATATTTTTGCGTCAGGAGTTGCGCCACGCGAGTAATCTGCGCCGCGTTACTTACGTCGATTTCGACCGAGTCCATACCCGGATTGGCCTGGGTGATTTCATCCAGCAGTGCCTTGCGGCGACCGCCGATAATCACTTTGTTCCTTTTGTTGTGAAAGGCCTCGGCAAGCCCGCGTCCAATGCCAGATGTCGCTCCTGTAATAAATATCGTATTACCGCTGAGTTTCATTGAATTTCTCCTTTCAGAGAATTGTGATTGAACAGGTTTTGATGGAAGGCGGCCGGGCGCAGGTACTCGCGCGAGCGCCATTCACTGCGGCTGCTGAACGAGAAGCAAATTTAGCCGGCCACTCGCACGACATCGGCCTCTCGTTGATACATCAATTAAAAATGGCGCATGCGAAGACAACAAACACACAACGCATGCGCCAAAAAACTTCAACACTCAAACGTTTGCTTGTTGGCACGTACGAAGTCACTGACTGACTGAGGCGACTTTCCAGTGACCTCGCCAATAATCCTGTCCTCGCCAGCGAAAATTCCGTTCTGGTAATCAAGCGCGACAGCAAGGAAGTGCTGGATCAAAAAGTCTGGCAGATTGTAGGTCTCCAGATGCTTGCTATATTCCTCGATGGTCGAAGGGGTGTAGGTGATCGTGCGGCCTACAACGCTGCTGATTTCATTGGCAATCTCTTCGTGGTCCAGTTCGACGGGGCCATACAATGGGTAGGTCTTCCCGATATGTGCAGACGGTTGCGTGAGAATGGCGGCAATGAGTCGCGCCTGATCTTCAGCTGCGATCGGCGCGTGCCTACCGCTACCGTATGGCAGCGTGATCTTGTCTTCCTTCACGATCTGATCGAGTACCCAAGGGAAGATCAGCCACTCAGAAAAGAACGTCGGACGAATATGAACCGTCGGTATGCCAGACCAATCAAGAATTCGCTCCGCGATCCAGTGGTCACGCGCGGCGTGACTCAGTGAGTCTTCGCGAGCAGAAATCTGCGATATCTCCACTACGACTTCGACGCCGGCTTTTTTAGCCGCATCCGCAAAATATGCGGTGGCCTGGATGTAGCCTGGGCGTACGGGATAACACAGGTACGCGCCCGTGATCCCTTCCATCGCACGGATGATGTCGTCGTGCTCCAGAAGATCGCCTACGACAATCTCGGCGCCGTCATTCTTCAGTGCTTCGCTGCGCTCGTCTTGCTTATGGACGAAAGCCCGAACCGCGTGCCCTCCGTTGAGAAGATGGCGAATGGTATAGACGCCTGTTTTTCCGGTAGCCCCGGTGACTAAGTACTTACGTCGTTGCATAGTGAATACTCCGGTACTGGTGAAATACGCTTCGCTCAGTCGAGGACGGTGTGCGGGGGTATCTGGATAAAGTAAATTCCCGTGCGCAACACCGAATGTCAGCTGTCGAAGGGCGCGTTATCAATCAGGTCGCACACGTTCGGGCAGTCGAAACCATGTATGTGGCGACGGCCGACGTCAGCGAGCCCGGTGCCGATGGCAGTAAAAGGTTTTTTCCTGGCTACTTCTGCTACCGCCTCAGTGAACGCAGCCTTCATTCCGATGCGGGGATAGAGCGCGAGTGCGTCCTCGATCAGCGAAGGTGTAATCTCCTCTATATTCAAGCCCATAACGTCGACGTGAGCGCCTAGGTAGATGAGGGCGATTTCTGGCTGCTTGCGGTCAGCGATACCAGCGCTGGAGTGAAGTGCTATCGCGTCCCAGACGAGCTCGGTTTTCGACTTCGAATAGCCGTTCGCTAGTAGAAAGCGGCTGGCAGCGTCAGCGCCATCGACTTCAAAGCGCTGTTCGGCGGAAAACTCGTTCGTCAGTCCCAGGTCGTGCAACAGCGCCGCGAGATAGACGGCTTCACGGTCATACTTCAGGCCACGCTGCTGACCAAGGAATTCGGCAAACCACCAGGTACGATGCACATGGTGCAGGAGCGGTTTAGTGTGGACGCGCTCGACGAGCGAAGAAGCCTTTTGGGCAAGTTCAGAGTCGGGAGCGCTGAAGCCGCCAATGATGACAGGGGTACTCATGTTTGCTTTCCTCAGAGTGGGTGGCTTGAGGTTCAGTTTAAGTATTTCTGGCTGGCTAAATTGACTATTGGCAGATGATTTGTGCCAATATGCGCATTCTGTCTGCGCGGAGATTGATGTGAGCAAAACGACGAAACCAAGCCATCCGCTTATAAGTGTGAGACCAAAACGTGTCGTGATTCTGGGATTGCCTCCTGTGGACTCGCTAGACGTGATCGGCCCTGCGGAGGTGTTTGCCTTCGCGAACCGATTGCACCGTGGTGACGTTGCTCCCTATCTACTCGAGTTGGTCTGTGCAGGCGCCAACGAGCACCTGGAGAGCAGCACGGGCATCGCGTTGATGGCACACAAGACGCTTGGACAAGAACGTAGTGACAACAAAGCAATCGATACGTTGATCGTGACTTCGGGCTGGAAAGCTCGGGAGCAGGTGGACGAATCCGCTATCGATTGGATAAGAACGAAGTCCGCGAGTGTTCGGCGGGTGTGTTCGATCTGTGTCGGGGCGTTTGCTCTGGCTGAGACAGGACTTTTGGATGGTCGCAGGGCAACGACTCATTGGCGTATGGCGCGAAGCCTGGCCGAAAGCTACCCCAAGGTGCAGGTCGATCCCAATCCCATCTGGGTCAAGGACGGCAACGTGTACACGTCAGCCGGTATCTCCGCCGGTATCGATCTTGCGCTCGCGTTGGTCAGCGAAGATTTGGGCGATGAAGTGGCTATGGAGATCGCGAAAAATCTTGTCCTCTTCCTGCGGCGTCCCGGCGGGCAGGCGCAGTTCAGTGTCGCCCTGCAATCACAGCATGTTCCCGGTTCCAACCTGGATGAGTTGTGTCTGTGGATTGCGGAACACCTGCATTCAGATCTGACAGTCGAAATACTCGCGGACAAGTTCTCCACCAGCGTCAGGACGTTAATCCGCTTGTTCCAGCGAGAATTGCAGACAACGCCGGCGAAGTATGTCGAGGATGTCCGAATTGAAGCTGCCTGTCGCTCGATCGAACTGGGTGGTCGGTCTATGGAAGAGGTCGCACGGCGGAGTGGCTACCACAGCGTGGATGTCCTGAGAAAAGCCTTCGTGCGGCGGATTGGCGTGAGCCCGAAGGAGTACGCACAACGCTTCTCGCCAAATGGCGAGATGGCGTAGGCCACCGCGATCGGCAAAAGACTGGGGGCGGCGGCATAAAAATGCCGCAGTCCCCATTACGGAAAACGAAATCGCTCCGTTAGTCAGTGTATGTGGATGTGCGAAATGTTCACGGTGGCTGTCATGGGGTTTTTCAGAAACGGTACTGTGTCGGGTGACAGCGCCATCCAGATCCCCATGGCTCCGAGGAACACGGCGATTGGAATCGCGAGCTTATGCCCACTGGGCAGTACCTTTTCAGCGAACATCAACAGGGTCAGCAACGCCATCCAGGTAGGACTCATGACGCCGACAGCGAACATCACCGCCATCATCGCCCAGCAACAGCCCACACAGACCATGCCGTGTCGCGCGCCCATCAGCACAGCCCCGAAATCGCCCCCTCGCCAATATTGAGCGAAAAAGGACAGCGGCGAACGGCATCCCGTGAGGCAAACATTTTTCAAGGCCGAGACCTGGAAGATTCCCGCGATAATCAAAACGGCGCCAGCCCAATAGGGACCAGCGCGGTTCCACGCAAGAAACTCGAGGCTGAGGGCACGAATCGCATAATCCAGCAGATAGGCCGCCAGTCCATAGCCGATCCAGGCGACTCCGTAGCCCGCGATGAAGCAAGCCATGCGCCGCGTTCGTGCGAGCGATTTTCCTCCACGGGACTTCAGCATGGCGGCAAACGCCGCAATGTAGTTGAGTTCTGACGGCAGCATCATTGCTGTCAACATGACGACCCAACCAATAAGGTAGGCGGGTAAGCCGTGTAGCGGGGTTCCTGGCCCCTCATCCATGTCACCCATGACCACCAGCATTTCGAACCAGGCGGCGAGGCTGAGCGCAACGACAACTATCGTCCAGCCCAGGCCCGCTTGACCCCGCCCGAGCGCAGAAGCTGCGGATCGTGAAGCGGAGAGGACCGATTTCATCATGGTGCGTCCGGTCCATGCCAGTCGAACGGGATGTGCTTACTCGCTTGGCCGGCTGGGATATTCTGATCGAATCCAAAGGCCTTCCAACGGCCCGCAACGCTCTTGCCCCAGGTCACGGGCGCGTCGGTGGGACCGACTTCACTGCCGGGTGGATTGAAGCTCTGCAGCAGCTTGGTCGGATCGGAGGTCGGCCCCTTCATGGCCTGGCCACTCGCTTCGACCTTGTCATCGACGGTCACCCGCCAGTGTTCGAGCGTGCTCTCGATGTCGACCGAAATCTTCGCAAACTCGACACCCCTGAGCTCACGCACGTGCGTTGGTACGAACTGTGTCATCCAGCCGCCGGCCTGGCCGGTGAAAATTGCCGCCAAGGCCGCTCGCTGTGCATCGTCGGCGGCAGCGTCTAGGAATACGCCTGCATCCAGCCAAGCGCCGTCCCAAAGGTTGCCGGTGAAGTTTGCGAGCAGGACCACCTTCAGGCCTGCCATGGGTGTCGGGCCGTAGTGACCTTCATTGATTCGGTACGCCCACAGCACTTCGCAATGATTGCCTGTGGGAGGCTGAGCGAATGTGCATGGGCACGGTGAATTGCACGAACAGACGTCCAGCCATTCACCTGCAATTCGCCACTCTGGAGTTGCGACTGTTGCTACTTCGTTTGTCATCTCCTACCCCTTTCGTTTGGTGGTGAAACTTTTGACATGATGATTCGCAGGCATGATAGTGTCTCGTGGCGATATCGACATAAACAGGGTAAATACCGACAAATGACCAGACCTCTCCCAATTGAAATCGGCATCGTCCTTTTCCCTGGCGTACAGCTTGCGGCCGTGCATGGTTTGATTGATCTATTCGCGGTTGCCGATCGCTTTGCGGCGCAGCACTACAAAGAGGCGGGCGTTTTCCTGCAGGTCAGCCAATGGCAGGTTGAGGGACACAGTGGCACACCTGTCAGAGTCGGGGAGAAGGCGGGGGAGGCCGGTGGGTCTCCAACAGTGCTATTGATGCCACCTCGCTTGGGTACGCAAGTCTCGTCGCAGGAAGCTGCACCGTTTGTTGACTGGCTCCTCGGCCATCATCGCGCGGGCACGACGTTGTGTTCTGTCTGCGGAGGGGCTTTCTTGTTGGCTGAAACCGGTCTGCTGGCGGGGCGATCGGTCACCACGCACTGGGACCATGCTGACTTGTTTCGGCAAAGGTTTCCCGATGCGCATCTTGATATCGATCGGCTTGTCATTGATGACGGCGATATCATCAGCGCAGGGGGCCTGATGGCGTGGATTGATCTCGGTTTGAAGTTGGTCGACCGTTTTCTAGGGCCGGTCATCATGGCGGAAACCGCACATTATTTGCTGGTAGATCCGCCCGGCCGAGAGCAGCGCTACTACAGTGCTTTTTCTCCAAACCTGACTCATGGCGACGCCCCGGTTCTGAAAGTCCAGCATTGGCTACAGGCGACGGGTGCGAAAGATACGGCCCTTGCGTCGCTGGTTCTGCGCTCGGGCCTGGAAGAAAGAACTTTCCTGCGACGCTTTCGCAAGGCCACAGGCTTCACCGCCATCGATTATTGCCAGAGGCTGCGAGTTGGCCGTGCCCGTGAGATGCTGCAATTCAGTACATTGTCGATCGAGGCTATTGCGTGGGAAGTTGGTTACAGCGACCCCGGCGCGTTCCGCAAAATTTTCGTCAGGGTTACTGGTTTGACCCCGGGCGAATACAGGCAGCGGTTTAGCGTCAATCGAATCTGATTTGAGCTCAATGCCCTAGACCTAAGTGCTCGGTCGTTATGTCGTTCATCAATTTCGAAGGGAGCGCACTGGAGATCATTCGCAGATCTCCATAAGGTTCAGCAAATCTTCAGCGCACTCTTGCGCAGAAAGCGATTGAGACAGGCCGAGGCGCAGCGTTCCCCTGTAGTCATAAACATAGCTCGTGGTTGAGTGAGACAGTGTGTACGTCGATCCGCTGGGAGTTTTCTCGTAGGCCACATTGAACTCTTTCGCGGTGGCGGCCGTTTCCTCCAGCGTGCCGTAAAGGGCAACAAATGATGGGTCAAAGGATTTGACGTAGGCATCCAGTCTCGCCGGTGTATCCCGTTCGGGGTTTAAGGTGACGAATATGACATGGAAACGCTCGCCGTCTTTGCCCATCCTTTTTTTGATTTCTACCGCACGAGCCAAGGCAGTGGGGACGATCGAAGGGGACTTTGCAAAGCCAAATATCACCATTGGCATCATGCCGCGAAAGGCTGAGAGCGACGTTTCATAGCCGTCGGTATCCGTTAACTTGAATGTGCGCCCAAGCATCTGATCACTCAGATCCTTGCCGTACTTGTACGGCGGCCTACCTCCAGAATCGCAGCCGGCCAGCAGGCTGAGACCCAATACTCCTAAGCCTGCAATAACCTGGCGGCGACTTACCAAAACACTCATTCGTCTAGGCTCGTTCGGTCACTGGTACGGTCTCGAAAAATGCCGCTCACTCGCATTTTGCTCCTTGAAAATGAAGTTGCCCGATGTCAGGCGTGCTTATCGGTTTGGCAGTATTAACTATTTCCAATGATTTGTGCCAATATGCACCCATGACAAAGACGGGAGCGGGCAGTGAAGAAACAAACCAGTGCAACTCATCAGCTGTAGGTGGGACGCAAAAACGAGTGGTGATTCTGGCCATGCCGCCCATAGATGCACTCGACGTGGTTGGACCCGCAGATGTGTTCGCCTTTGCGAATAGTCTGTACGACAGGGAGGCCGCCCCATACGTACTTGAGCTGGTTTCTTCGGATGCTAATGAGCATCTGGAGAACAGCACCGGCTTCAAACTCACAGCGCACAGGACGCTTGCGCAAGAACGCCTCGAAAACAAAGCCATCGACACGTTGATCGTGGCTGCGGGCTGGGAAGTAATGGATCAGCTTGATCAGGCAGCTATCACATGGATTGGCTTGCAGTCCGAAACGGTGAGGCGCCTGTGTTCGATAAGTGTAGGTACGTTCGCACTTGCCGAGGCGGGACTTCTGGAGGGGCGTAGGGCCACGACGCATTGGCAGATGACTCCCGCCCTGGCTGAACGCTATCCAAATGTGCAGGTTGATCCTGATCTAATCTGGGGCAAGGACGGAAACGTATATACCTCGGCTGGCACATCCGCCGGGATCGATCTTGCGCTGGCATTGGTCAGCGAGGATTTAGGTGATGACGTCGCTTTGGACATTGCGAAAAACCTGCTCCTGTTCTTGCGGCGTCCGGGTGGACAGGCGCAGTTCAGTGTCACCAGTCAGTCGCAGGATGCACCCGGTACGACTCTGGGTGAGCTATGCGAGTGGATCAGGGGAAATCTAAATTCGGAACTGTCAGTCGAAGCACTGGCCGGCAGGCTTTCCACAAGCATCAGGACGTTATTACGCATGTTCCAGCAAGAGCTGCAGACTTCGCCGGCAAAGTACGTCGAGGACGTTAGGGTGGAAGCAGCCTGTAGAGAACTTGAGCTTGGAGGGCAGTCGATATCAGAAGTTGCGCGTCGCTGTGGTTACCAAAGCGTGGACGTCCTAAGAAATGCATTTGTGCGACGTCTTGGGGTTAGCCCAACGGAATACGCACAACTCTTCTCTCGAGATGGCGAATTGACTTAGCCCACCGTCCGCTCTTGGCCGATTGCCACCCGTCACGAGGGGCAGGAGTCGACCCAAAGCTTCCTTTCGTGGAAGCTAGCCAACGGCCAAAAGGGGCCAGTCGTTAGCGCGCTGATCGGCCGTTGAGCTTTGATCTTGTCACGATTTCTCTGTAGATCTTCCACCGTCGTTAAAAAAATCGTCCGTCGCAACCATGCCGAAATTGTCAGTGAGTTTATCCTTGTCGTTTTCACTGAACATCGTTTGGGTACGCCGTTCTTGCTTAAGGCTGGCGACGGTCTGGAAAAAACAATGCTCACACAGGTGTATCTCATAACGCTCACCATCGTGGGCCGAGCCATATCCCCACTGGGCCTGCAATAAGGCATATTGGAGGCCATTGCCCGCGACGCGAGTACTATCGAGGCAGACATCGCACAGGATGTCGCTGACGATCTCGACTTCTCTCTTCTCTTTAACCTTCATCACTACCTCCCGTGGTCATGACAAACCACTTGGGAAGCATACTAGACGCGAGACAATGACAAAACACTGCCCTTGGGAAGCCGTTCGCACAGTATTCATTACTGCATTGTGCCCAGAGATCGAGGATCGCCACCTTCGCTACCAAGCGTCTATCGACATGCACTGGGCGTGCTGAGATGATCGCTGAGTGAAGGATTGTCGGTGCACTGTGCCCGGCTAACAGAGGTCGTCGGCCGGGGATAAGGACATGTCTGAAGTAACACTGGAGCATTTTCTGCGTGCGGCAGCTGATATCGGAGCGCACGGTGACAATTCATCCGGCCCTTAGGGATTTTCAGCCACTGTCAACGCTTGCACTTGGGGAATAGCTGATGAAGTGAGCGGCCGACCTGTCGCCAACTCCCCAAAGGAATCTGCCGTGTCGATGTAGCGCATGGCTGACTTCATGTCCTTCCAGCCGACGTACGTCATCATCGCTTTGATATCCCAGCCATTGGCCGCGGCCCAGGTGGCGAAGCCGCGACGTAGTGAGTGACTGGTGTACAGATCGCCAGACACCCCCGCGCGATTAAAAATTCGCCGCAGCAGTGGAATCAGGCTGTTGGCGTTAAAGCCGTCTTCAGCCAGATGCCCCCAACGATCGAGCTTTCTGAAGACTGGGCCATGCGCAATGCCGGCGACGGTGATCCAGTTCACATAGGCTTGCACCGGACAAAGCTTCTTCAAGGCGGGTGTACGGAACGTCGTGCCGCGGTGCTGGCGATCGCCCTTGCTGTGCGGTAGGTAGAAGGTAATGCCCACCCCTGCTTGCGCTTGGGTGTTCTCAATCTGCAAGCGCGACAACTCATCCCCGCGAAAACCGCGCCAGAACCCGATCAGCACCAAGGCCATGTCACGCCGGCTGCGCAGCAGGGTGGCCAGGTCCTGGCGGGCGGCTGCTTGCTCCGCGTCTTGCTCCAGCCACTGAACAGCTTGTTCCAGGTGCTGCAGGAGCAGGGGAGTCGCTTGTTTCTCCTGGGCGGGATGCAACGCACGGATGCCCTTGATCATCTGGCGCACGGTGGGCGTTTTGGTGGGATCGGGGAATCCCTGCGTGATGTGCCATTGGGCGAGGGCGGCCAGGCGCTGCTTCAGCGTGCTGATGGTGTGCTTGTCCGCGTACTCGGCGAGGTAGCGCACGATGCCATCGCCCGTCGTGGGGAGAAAGCCACCCCAAGTCACTTCGAAATGTTCCACCGCCGCACGGTAGCTGCGCCGGGTATTTTCCCGTGTGCCGGCCTGCAGGTAGCGATCCGCCTTGTTCATCTCGTTCCTACGCCAAACGTACCTTTTCCCACGCTGGAAAAAGCGAAAAACGGCTCTATGATGCGATAACGCTCCATTATTTTATCAAAGAAACGCCCTCATATAGTTCTTTTTATAATTGTAAAATGCTATGTATATATGTGGTATGTAAAACAGTACGTAATCGTAGGAGTGAAAGATGGCCCGCGGCGGAATCAACAAGGCGATTGTCCTGGAGGCTAGAAAGGCACTGCTGGCTCGAGGGAAGAATCCGAGCATCGACGCCGTGCGCATCGAACTGGGTAATACCGGCTCGAAGTCGACTATTCATCGTTATTTGAAGGAAATTGAAGATTTTGACCCCAGGCCGCTGGCATCCCGAGAGCGATTAAGTGATGAGCTCACCGAGCTTGTGGCTGGCTTGTTAGAGCGAATGACGGAGGAGGGAGGTCAGGCAATCGCGCACGCTCAAGGCGCTTTTGACAAGCAGCGCCTTGCACTGGAGAAAAAGTACGACGCTCTGAATGCAGAGTTCACCTTTTTGCAGCGCCAGTTTGATAGCCAGAAGGCGGCATTGGAGGCTCAAACGGAAGAGTTGCTGATCTGCCAGACCGGCCTTCAAACTGAAATCACCCGCAATGCACGCCTAAGCCAAAATTGCAGTGACTTGGAAATTCGCGTGCAGGAGAAGGATGAGCAGATACGTTCTCTGGAAGAAAAGCACCTTCACTCCCGAGATGCATTGGAGCATTACCGCAATGCGGTCAAGGAACAGCGGGATCAGGAGCAACAGCGACACGAAGGGCAGGTGCAGCAAGTTCAGGTTGAGCTGCGCCAACTCCAGCAGACGTTGATGGTCAAGCAGGACGAACTGACTCGACTCAACAGAGATAACGAGCGCCTCCTTAGCGAGGCCCGGCAGCAGACGAAGGCTATGTCCACGCAGGGGGACACAATGCAGCATCTGACGGGCGAAATTGCCGAAATGAAAACGGCTGTCGCCAGGGCCGAAGGAGCCAAGGAGATGCTGCAAGAGCAGTTGGACTTATCACGCGATGAAGTTAAAAGGCTTGAAGAATCGATTGCGCAGGCCAATCACCAGGTGTTTGAGACAAGGCGGCAACTGGACCAATCCTCCGCGGAGGTCACACAGCTGCGACTGAACACGAGGCAGCCGGACGCTACGTGATTTGGTAAAGATTTGAGCTGGCGCACCAATCATTCCACAAGTGGCTAGGTGATCCCTTCAACTTGCCCGCACCCACAGGTGAGGTTTATGACCAATACAGAAGCGGTTAATAACGGTATGTCGAAGAAGCGATTGGGCTTGAAGTATGCTCATGAGCGCCTCTTTGAAATGTTTTTAACGGATGTTATTTCAGGCCCGCTGAAGCGCCCTGTGCAGTTGGCCGGCCGAGAAGGAGGTGTCGCTCAGCAAAGGCCGGAGGCGAACAACAGAGTCCAAACGATGTAGAAGCAAAAGCCAGGGTTTCAACGCTAAGGCGTGATCTGCTGTTCGATGTGGCCGGTAGTAGTGGAATCAAACAATCGGTCGCAGCAACGAAGACATCCGCGCGTATTGCGCAGATCGGCTGTTTGACCAGACAGGCCGTTCAACTCAATATGATTTCACCCATTTCACCCATTTCACCCATTTCCGCCAGACGACCGTACCCTGTATAGCGTATTAGCTAGTTTTCAATGTCACCCTCAGCTAATAGGTCGTTGAAAAAGGCTGCCCCAGCCTCTGACAGCACGAGATAACCCTTGGCATTCCGGTAGGCAATGCAGCGGGTTTCAAGCTTTTTTAGGTGATCAAGCAGGGTGCCAGTCTTCATCCCGCAGGCAATGAGAACTTCCTGCTTGTCCTGATCCTTCCCGATTTCTTCTATATGAGTGTTTGATAGGCCTGCTGCGTCTTTCAGCAGGGCATCCATGGTCAAGCCCATTTCCATGACGCCACGGAAAAGCACTAGGAGAACACCCTGGATGTTACGCGCCAACTCGTCCTTGCTGTCGCTGGTGTCATTGGAGCGGATGAAGGCAAAGCCATCGCGCATGATCAGCTCATAGCCCATCAGTCCATAGTGATCCTGATATCGGTCAAAGTGATTAAGCAGTTCCTCAAAGAGCGGGTTGGACCTCAACGCTCCCTCTGTAAGGAGGGTCCGATTGACCATTTTTCCGTTCATGAGTTGGCTGTATATCTCGACCGAATGCTGACGGTTCAGTCCTTTCTTAGCCCCATCGTTTGTCGCAATCTTTTCATCAAGCATCTGTAGTTGCCTCCACATGAAGGTTGTAATACCGCAGTCGCTGGCAGCCGCTTTCCAGCAGGCTCATCTGGAAGAGTGGCGTGATTGTCAGGCCTTCCCGTTTCTTGAGCCATTCCAGCGATACCAAAAGGTCGGTTAGCTCGTAGTCGTCCAAGTGTTTGAGAAGGTGAGCATGTAGTTCGAGATGGACATTAACCGTGGTGCGAGCCACCCAGCTATCAACCAGGGCGCCGATGGTAAGCAGGCGGGCATCGCTCAGTCGCTTGGCGTGACCTATATGCGTTGCTGGTGCCACAACCTCATGGATTACGCCTGCTGAAATGCTGACGTGGGGCAGCGCCGTGCGTAGATGCTCACCAAAGATGATGCGATGATTTTCCTTCGGCCAGTGCACCTTCGCCTCGAAGTACCGAACCTTTATTCCTAGGAAGGTTTTGATGCTGGCCAGGGCAGGGTGAGTGCAGGGGAGCGTGTTGTCTTTTAGGCTTCCGTCCTGCATCTCTCTGACCGCCCCATACAAACGATTCCAAGCTCGCTCAATGCGATCGTAAGCCAATCGATGAGCTTCGCTTTGCTGGACATAACGCATGAGCGATGCGCTGATAATTGAAATGTCATGCCGATACGAGCGTATCGATTCCACAGCGTAGTAAATTGACGTCACTAGGTTCGCATGGTCATTGCCATCCAATAGCTCACCGATGCGTATCAAGGCAGCCAGGGCCGAGATGCCGCCCTTGATATCCGGCTCCTCGTCTAAGAACTGGAGAGCCGGCAAAATATTTCGCATGTAGATCGTGTTGATCTCGGATAAGGCATCCTGAGCCTTACGCACCTCATCAACCTCGGTGTAATCAGCTTGCTCTACGATCTCACTTAGGCGTTGCACGCATCCTTGAAGAGAAGCCACACACTCCTGCATTTTGCTGGTCGCGCGCCGGATCTCGTATTGTAAGGTTTTGACATGCTCTTTAAAGTCGACGTCGTGCGGGTCGAGCGAAGGCAACTTCCCGAAGGCAATATAGAGGTCAGTAAGGGTTCTACGGATAACCTCGTAATCTGCACTACTGAGGTGGCGAAGTCGGGCGCTATCGAAATGCCTGAACATTTCGATTACGAAAGGTGCAAACACCATGACGCCACGAGCATTGTCTACCTGGGTGACAAGTCCTGACCGTAGAAGGTTCTCGACGCTTAGTGCCGCTTCAAGCTTGCGCCGTTCGGCCGGCATTTCGCGTACAAAGCGGGCTTCTGGGAGCGGGGCGATGGCATCGAGAAGGCCGCGAAGTTTTTGCTGGTACATGACCGTGCGAACTTCATCTCCTTCGCCTGTCTTGTCCATGTGATCGATCAGATCAAAAAAGATGCCTTTGTTCTGAATCATGTGAACGAGTGTGACTTCCGCCTTAACAATCATGGCGATCAGACCTGGACGGTGGTCAGAGATTCATTGAGCCCCGTATAGAGGATCGTACGCTGACGGTTGTACGCGAGCTCATTGGCTCTGAAGTAATCCAAATTGACGTAGTTACAGATTACCTTACCAATGCTGGTCGTGAGGTCGGGGGTAGCACCGAAGATGAAAAAGCCATCAGCCTCCGCGATATCACGGGCGGCGCTGAGGTTTTTAGCATCCAGATTGGATATTTCATCTATTAAAAGGGGCAGACTAACCTGAGTGTCGATCTGGAGCAGCTCTTTCAGCAGGAACGCGAGAAGGCGACTATTGATCATGACGGAGGTGCCAGTGGACTGGCTTTCGGAAGCGAAACAGTCGCGACCAGCTAGTTTGACCTTGTATTCCACTCCCACGAGCAGTCGCGCCATGTTGAGGTGTCCGTCCCGGCGCTGACCGGCGTCGAAGAACTCAGCCGAAAAGCTTCCGATGCGCTCATAAAGTACGTGTGTGGGTAGCTCACCACCCGTCATGTTCACGGATTTAACCGTGCTCAGTAGCTCATCGAACTGGGGGTGCAACGTGTATTCGATGCAAACTTGGTCGATGTTCGAGACCTGAATCTCGGTCAGATGCATTTCGATTTTCTTGATGAAGTCAGCAATGAGTCGCTTCGCATGCTCGATCGATTGCATTTGCAGGCGGGTGTCGGAGTTGTGCTCCACCACGTGGTTGTAGTGGTTGTTCTCTTCTAGGTCCAACCGTCCATAGAGCAATGAATAGTGCTCATGTATTCGAAGTAGGGCGCTAAGACTCATGGCACTCTGGTGCGCTAGATCATGCTCTGGCTGAGGAACCGCTTCCATAAGGTTCGATGCGAACTCCTTCAGTATATTGAAATCGCTGGAGGTACCGTAAACTCGAGTCTCAAGGCTGTAGATGAGTTCATCATCAAGAACGACGAATTGACGCTCCGATTGGCTAAATCCATCGCGCAAAAATTCCAAACGGTATTGAATGCAGTCCTGAACGCGCTTAGACCATGCAGCCAGATTAGCTTCTCGATTATCCGCCACGCGCAATTCTTCACGCGCCTGTTCAAGATGAACAGCTGCCTCGGTCAATTGCTCGCTGATCTCAGTATGCGTTGCGTTAAGTTGCTGTAGATCGTTCGTGGCAGCAGCTAGTTCCTGCTCAAGCCGGTGGTACTCGGTTTCAATGTAGTCCTTACGTTTAAGCCTCGCGATGTTGGTTTTATCCTTCGCGATCTGACTTTCCAGCTCGCGAATCTTTGTCGCTAGCTGATCAAGGGTCTGAGTGGCGTCAGAGGCCATTTCGGTTATGCGCTTGCGATTGGCATTAATACGTCTCGAAAGGGTGCTCAGCTCCTCTTCCCGCTCGCGCAAGACTTTAGCTGCATCGTATTCCTTGATGGCAACGGGGGTTGCTTGGCCCAGAAACCCAAGAACGTTTTCGCGTTGATCAAAAAGCGCGGTGAATTGGTTGATAGATTCCCGTGCGTCACTTCGCAAGGATTCACATTCTCCAGAAAAAGCGGCGCTATTCAGCGAGAAAAGCGCGGTAGCTGCCTCTAGGCCTAGGAAATCAAGGACTGTTTTCCTGTTACCTTCTAGCAGGGCTTTTAACGTGCCTGCCCGTGCCACATCGGCATTGATTTCACGCGTTCTGGACTCGAATTCTTGCCGGAAGACCTCTCTATCCTTGAGGGACTCTACCTTCTTCGTGTCGTCGTCAGATGCGGCCTCTATCGATTCGATCATTTGATCAATCGTCATATCGGGATAACCGTGAATGACGACAGAGAGGGCTTCAGCATCTTTCTTCATGGCGTCAAACTGACGTTTTACTGCGCCCATTTCGCCGATTTTCTCTTTGCGTTTGGTGTCAACATCTCCGGTTTGATTACGCAAGAAGTTCGATTTTTGATTCGCAGCCGTGTGCGCATCGAATCTTTTCTGGCGCTCCTCATGGTGAGTTTTTTCAGCTTCGTTGATTGCGGCGTCAGCATCCTGAAGATGATTCATCACGGCAGAGCCTGATTGCAGAAAGGACAAATAGGCATGCTCAAATTCATCCCAAAAGGCCTTGCCGTTACGAATCTCTTGCAACCGAAGCTTTGTGGCCTTGAGCGCTTCGTAGCGCTCAAGGATCGCGGGCAAGTTAACGTTCAGCTCAGCTTCCTTGCGATCTTTTTTGCCTTCGATGATGGTCGCAATGGTATCGGGAAGAGTGCGCTTATCCTTGGCCGCGATGTCAAAAGCCAGATGGATGAGTTTCTTCCATGCCTCGATCTCACGTGGCTTGCCGCCCTGGCTAAGTGGCAGCAAACAGAACCTGCCAAGATCGGGGCGGTTGTGGTGATGGTGATAGAAACGAGCCTTGATTGTCTCTGTGTCTCGGATCACTACCCCGCCCAATGCCTTGAGCTGTGATGCTGCTGATGCAGATGACAGCCCTGCTATAGGAGCGCCAGCACCATTGTTAGCATGAGAGTCATGATCCCAGAAGAGGTGTTCAATGTCTGAGTAGGGCCGCGGTACGCAGGTGCGCTCGTAACTGAATTGCTTGGAACCTGGATTAATGACGACACAGAAAGGCCCATGAGGATTTTCTGCCTCAAGCACGATGAACGAGCTGCTTTCTGGGAAGTAGAAACCAAAAGTCTGCTCACGGGTGTAGAAACCATCAGGGTTCTTGAAGCCGAACTTCTTAACGCAGTCGTTCAAGTTTTCCTCGGGAAGGAGGAAGAATTTCAGCGCATTGAGCAGGGAGGTTTTGCCTGAGTTATTGGCGCCTAGCAGTGCGGTGTGCTGGTCGATACGAATTCTGGTGTAGCAGTAGGCGCCGCTGTTGACCAGAATGACTTGTCGAATCTTGAACGCTTCGTGAAACATGCTGGACATGCTTAATCCTATATTTCCGTGTGTAGCGGGGCTAAATAGGTTTCCTGTTCTAGTGTCTTGCCGGAGTTTCGCATGAGAATAATCAAATTATCTGTCTCGGGTGACATGCCGCGATAACGCGCAAAGAGTTCTTGTCGATGCTCAAAACTAAGCTCGTATTTGGAGCGTGCGAGCCTCGACTCGATGTCATCAGGGGCGAGGAAGTGGATGGCCCGATCGGGTACCAAGGCTTTTAGTGTTTTGAACATACGTAGGCCGCCTACATCGACATCGAACAAGCAGTAAAGCGGATCAAATTGAGCCAAGAAAGCGCCGTTAAGACCATTTGTGACCTGATTGCCTGAGCCGAAAATCAGCTCAGCGTCAGTGATAGGGTGAGACAGTAAAGAGCTAACGAAAGTCAGCGTTTCGTGGAAGCGCAAAAAGTTTTCAAGGTTCTCGACGATAACCCCGGATTTTGCGAGTCGCCGGGTAGTTACCCACTGACCTGACTCGCTAATGGCAACTACCGGGTGTTGGTGCTGCTCAGAGCGCAGCAGCAAAAAAGACTCAGATACAGAAGATCTATGGCTGTCACCGTCCAATGCAGCGCCCACCCTCCCTGCAATCTTAGAAGGCGCGAACCGTACCAGTAGGCTTGCAAATTCGAGCTCATCCTTAATGGTCACGGCATAGCGTGAATTCCCCTTGGCTAGTTTCTGGCCGACCAATATGCGGCTGGCGTCGACAGCACTAATGCCAGACGCGCCGAGCCGATTGAGTAGGGCTTCAAGATTGATCGGCTCGCCGGCCTGTACTTTCGATAAGTATTCGTAAATAGAGGTCATGAAATACGCTATGGTTGAGAGCCGTTCGGCGCTGCCGAAAAAGCGGGCTATGGGCATGACGCGCCGTTATTTCACAGGGTTAGCGGAGGGCACGTCGAAGTCATCTCCGGTGATTTCCGAGTGCAGCCTATGGTTCAGCAAGACTTGGATAATGGATCTGACAGATTCTGGTGATGGGACGATCCTGCCGTCAGCATCGAAGCCAATGTTCCAGTTTCTGGCCCGGTTGACCTCACGCAACTTGTCCATGAATAAAGCGCTGCTGTAGAACGCGCGCTCTTGAACAACGGCCATCCTACGCAGATGCATGGTGTTGGTGCCAACATGCTCAATCAGCAGTGCCATGTCGGAAAACACAGCTTGGAAGACTGCATCTGCCCGAAGCTCTTCGAACGAGCTGATATAGGTCTGCTTGTATTCCAGCAAGGATTCGAAATTGGATCGGTTCAGCACAAGGATACCTTCGTTCAGCACGAAGAAATCGAAAGTCTTGCTGATGGTAAACGTCTCATCATTGGCGAGATCAAGGCGGTTCTCATGCAGGATAAGACTGATGCGTTGCCTGCGTTTTTTAACCTGCCAATCACCTGGAAGCCGAGACACGCAGTACAGGATATCGTCCTCGTGGGTGAGCCGGACAACGTATCCGAGGCTGCCCTGCAAGTCTGAAAAATTGTCGATGAGATGCTCTTCTGGAGGCTGATCAACAACATCTTGAAGCTGAGGGAATAGCGTCTCGTCAGCTTCCAGAAACAAGCATGATGCCTCATTGATTTGAGTGATCAAATCGTAGTTCTCGGCCTCAGCACATCTGCCAATTCGCGCACTTGTCACGTCCTTGAGCTCGGCAATCAGCTCCGGCGTAGCGACTACTGACTGGGCCTTGAAGCGGCCGGCCTTACTCTGGCTTTTCTTGAAAGTCCAAACGCTGCAGCTTGCCGCTTCCACGTCGAACTGATGGAGTGCATCAAGGGCTTGGTCTGCGTTCATCAATTCTGATCCTTCGACAAAATATACATTCCTTGGATGTAGCAACACTTGAGCGTGTCTTTCGGATAGACCGCTGATTTGGAGAGTGCCATCCGAGTGCGGTCGTGTTTCGTGGTCACGACATTGAGCTCGTACAACTGCCATCCCATTGCGAGCAGCAGTGGATTCATCAGGATCTGCCCCGATCGATAGGTGATCAAAAACATCCAGGCCAGGAAAACCACAAACCCGTAAAATTTTCCGTCGCTCCCCAGATCCAGCCCCATGAATGAAACAACGTATGGGAAAACGTAGTTGATCAGGTCGTTGGGAACGGTCTTGGCATCTTTGACCGTGACCTCATGGTCGCTGGGCAGGTTGCGAAGTACCCACAGAAATACGATCAAGCTAGCGGAGCACAGGATGAAAAGGGTGAGAGAACGCCCACTGTTCATCAGCGTAGGCAGTTCGCAGTTCTGCAGGGACCAACAAATGGATTTCTTCCAACTGGCTTCGGCGATGTCTTGCAACAACAGGATGACACTCAGCGGAAAATACGAGCCGAGAAAGAGAAACGCAGCAGGTAGGAGCTTGACCTTCATACCCTGTCCTTGGTGGGGCTAAGCGATGCCATCACTATGCCTCAGCCGCAGAGCGTGGTGAAGGAATTAGTGGCCATCATTGATACTTTGACTCACTTCCTTACCGGCATAACGGCAGCCGTACGGTTGGCTATTACTCAGGTAGGCGCAATTTGGCTTGAAAACAATCGAAGTAGGGCGGCGTCAACAGCAGCGGTGGGGCAGTCTGCTGCCAGTCATAACCAGGGAGCGTGCGGGTCGCCACACCAGTTGAGCAGAATGTGAGAAAGCCACGCTTACGAGAGCGTTGCACTGTAGTGTTTTATACTGTTTTTTGCTGAGCAATGACCGCTTCCGCGACCTGTATGGAAGCGCTCGCTTCTTTGAGCGGAACTTCACCTACTGAGAGGGAGCGCTCGATCAATAACTCGCTGCCCCTGTCTTTTAACAGCGCTTGTAACCGCTGAAACTCGCTACACCAAATAGTTTCAATATCTCGATCCCGGGTTTTGTCACGGTCACCGCTGAGAGCTACTGCACGAACCTGCAGACGACCATTGTCAGCCTTGCCGCCGACTTCTACGCCATAGCCGGGAGTGGCTACTTTACGCAGCACGACCTTACCAGTTTCCGCCCAAGCGGTCGCCATGCCTTCGCGTACTTCGTAGCCGAGGCTGGCCAATCCACTTAGCACGGCTTCGCGGCGGGCCAGGGCCGCCTCGGCCTGCAAATGGGTTGCGATAAAGGCTTCACACTGCTCGGTCAGTCCCGCAATCGTCTCTAGGTTGGTGACAGTACTACAGGTGCTGATTTGACTTAACAGCGCGGTATAGTCAGTACCTGCCTGTGTTTCCATTTCGCTGGCCAAGTCCTGTAGCCGTTCGAGGCTCTCTCGCTTGTTTTTGAAAGTACGAGTGGATGAGACCAAGTCGAGGACGAGACTGTCGAGCAGCAGATTACGCCGTTGCGATTCGGGTTCCGCCTCGGCTCTTTCCTGCGCCTGAAGGAATGACGCGGCGCTGTCGGTACCCTGCAGCAGCTGTAGTTCAGCGATGTGTCGGTTTATGCGTTGCAGGCGTATATCGGGCAAGGTTTCAGGGTGTCGGGCAGCCATCCATTCGCTCAAGGAGTTCGGAGTGTCATCGACCTTGAGTTGCTGTGCCAAAGCTCGCTGGGTTTCGCTGAGCGTCTCTTTCTGATCGGCCTTGGCCAATTGGGCGAAACCCGCAGCCAGCAGACGCTCGCCATCTTCCTTGATGATGCCGTTGGCCAATTGCGTGAGAGAACGCAACAGGTCTTGATCGGCGCCTTCGGAGCGCGCTTGCAATGCCTCGAGCAATGTTGCGGCGTTCTCCTTAAGGCGTCGTTCGCGTTGGCGTCGCTGAGCGGCACGAATAATCGCGCGTTCTTCGCGATCCTCCAGGTCTCGGCGTAGGTGCTCGATCTCGGCCGGTACGGCCTTCTGCAGCTCAGCAAAGCGCTCTTGCGCCAACAGGGCGCGCAGGCGATCGCGTCGGGCGAAGGTGGCGACGCGCTCCTGTTCGTTCAGCTCTCCGACCTTACTGGCTTGCGCCTGCCAACGTGCCAAGACCAGCTCCAGGCGTTGTAGGTGGCCTTCGCAGATGGCGATGATTTCTTCCCGGGTGACAATGCGAACGACCTTCGGACCACTCATAGGCAGGTTTCCGTATCGGCTGTAGTTGGCGTCTGTTGTGACGGGGGCGCGGCCTGCATGGCCTGTTCAATGGCTTCACGCAGGCGTGCACGCTCGCTTTCACCATTGTGATACCAAGCCTGTGACGAGACTCGGTGAATATGAGGGATGGCACGGTGCAGTACGGTCGGACGCCAGATTTCCCGGGCGCGGGCGCGCTCTAGTAGTGCGTGGCACGGGGCATCGCATTCGATGCCGATGCCGTATAGGCCCGTGCTTGCGTTCTCGATGGCGAAGTCGAGACCGAAGGCGTCGCCCTCGCTGGCAGGGGCGGCCAGCCAGCCCAGGGAGTGAATAAACTCGCCGACCAGTCTGACGAAACCATCACGGCGTTGGCCTTGTTCTCGTTGCTGGCCGTTTCGGTCTGTCTGCAGGCGCTCAAGCAGTTTACCGCTACTACCGAACTCACCCGCGGAGAGCGCGCGCGCGTACTCCAGATAGCCTTGCAAATAGTCACGCGGGCTGATCGGCGCGCGGTGTGTGTTGAGCATGTCGGAGATATCGGCGATCGGCATCGAGGTGATCATCACCACCTTGCGTCGTGCACGGGTCACCGCCACATTGAGGCGACGCTCGCCGCCGGTCTGTCCGAGTACACCAAAGCTGCGACGGAAGGTGCCTTGACTGTTGCGACCGAAAGTCGAAGAGAAGACGATGACGTCGCGCTCATCGCCCTGTACGTTTTCCACGTTTTTGACGAACACCGACATATCCTCGCCGTCCTCACTGCGTTCGCGCTCTTCGGTGTAGGCAGCACGGAAAAGTTCGTCCTGTTCCGCACGCTGCTCCAAGTGCTCCTCGATTAACTCTGCCTGCTTTCGGTTGAACGTGACCACGCCGACCGAGGGACGCAGATCGTAGGGTTGCTGCCAGAGTTCATTGAGATACTCGACGACACGTTCGGCTTCCTCGGCGTTACTCTGGTTCTGGTATAGCCCCCCGACCTCGATCAGCTCCAGAGGCTTGATACGCAGGATGTTCGCTTGCGGATGACGGACCGGGACGTTAAGACGGTTGCCGTAGAATGATGCATTGGAGAAGCCGATCAACTCGCGGTAGGCCGAACGGTAGTGGATCTGCAATGTGGTGTTGGGCAGGGCGGTGCGCGCCAATTGCAGCAAGTCAGGGCAGTCCTTGATCTCGCGACGGTTCCAGGTGTCTTCGAAGGCTTCGCGTTGTTCCTCGTCAGCGTCAGCGTCAGGCTCGTCGCCATCGAATGTTTCGGCTTCGTCGCTTTCGATGCGGCTGGAGAAAAAAGCAGTCGGCGGCATCTGTTTCTCATCGCCGCTGACCACGGTGATCTGACCTCTAAACAGGGTCGGCAAGGCGAATTCCACAGGCATCTGCGAAGCTTCGTCGTAGATTACGGTATCGAACAGGCCGGCCTTAAGCGGCAGCACACGGCTGGCCACGTCCGGATTCATCAACCATACCGGACGTAAGCTCATTAGGCCGAGGTGGCTGCCCAGTTCGATGAATTCGCGCAGGCGCCGCGAGCGCTTGCCCGTTAGTCGGGTGACGTCCTCCCACTGTTTGTGATTGCCCAGGCGAGTAAGGTCGATGCCGTTGGCGAGTAACTCTCGGTTGAGCACACGCATCTGCGCGTCGGCTTGAGCGAGGCTGGCCACCTTTGTCCGAGCCTCATCCTGACTGAACAGCAGTTCGGGGTGGGCCTGCTCAAGTCGATGTTTCCAACCTAGTCGCGCTTCGCGATTAAGCAACCGTCTTACGGCGGCCTCCAGTTGCTCGGGTGCAATGCCGTCCAATTGCTCCTGGCGCTGTCTCAGCAGTGCGAGTAGCTCCAGATCCAGCTCGGCCAGCTGACTAGCGCGGCCACGGAATGACTGATAGGCGGCGAGAAACGGCTGCGCCTCATGCAGGCGATCAAGCGTCAATTGATTGTTCAGGTTGTGCGCGATGGCGTGTTGCAGTTGTTGCACCAGCTCATCGCCCAGCCAATCACCGAGCACTTTGAGCTGGTCAAGGCTGGACTGGCGGACCCCGTGGCGCATCAACGAGGCGTCGAGATTATTGAGAAGCGCCTCGAGGTGCTGCTTGTCTCCAGCCAGGACGGCCTCGTCGGCTTCCTCAGGGCGCGGCGATTGCGCTATGGCGTGGGCCAGCGCCTGGATCTCTAGTAGGTGGCGGATGTCGCTCTTCACTGCGCTGACCAACTCCAGGCAGGCTTGCTGGCTCACGGTCTCCAGCTCAAGTACCTGATGCAGTGTCGCCAACTCGGCGCGCAGAGGACGCCACTGAATTTCCAGGTGGATCGCGGCATGCAGAGTCGGGAGGACATCAGCAGCGAGACTTTGCCCTTGCTCTTGAAGAAAGTTGCGCAAGCGCTTGCGCCGCAGCAGATGCAACGGGTTGATGTTCGCCAGCCAGGTTCGGGTAGCCATGACTTTGGCGCAGTCGTGCTCCAAATGCCTGAGTGTCTTGCTCTCAACCAGACTCAGCGCTGGCGATAGCGTGGCTGCGAAGTGGCCCTGGTCCAGCTGACCGAGCTGCTGATCGAGCTGGCGTAATTCGCCGAGAATCGACTCACCTCTCGGCGCCTGGCCGACTTCGCGGCTGCGGAACAATGGCAGCCAGCGCGCCAAGCGTAGGCGTTGCTCTTCTTTCAAATCGAGCAGAGTAGCGACATGGGACGCTATCCAACTACGGTACGGCGTCGGATCGTCAATTTCGAAGCTGGCCGAATGCGTCTGCAGCGTTGCCTGACGGTTAATTTCGGCCTGGGTGAAACTGTTCAGGTTGTCAGTGAAGGCCTGCAAGGTCGCACGGTCGGCGGCGAATGGCTTCAACTGCTTCAACAGGCTGCCTTCGAAGCGAGAGGGTAGCCACAGACGTATCAGAGGGGCGCAGTTTTCCTCTAAACGCGTCAGGCTGGCGAGGTCCAGTGTTACCAAGCGTTGACGTAAGGCCGGGAACTCGATTGGCTCAGGACCTGCCTCCAATTCAATCAGCTCGCCGAGCAGTTGGCGATAACTAAGACCGGTGCTTTCATCGAGACGGTGCAAGCTCTGGTGGAAGCGGTCGAGTTCACCCTCCAGGGCTTCGATACGGGCAGCGATCTGCTCGCGTTGTCTCTGCCAGCTTGGCGGCCGAGTGCCGTCGGCGAACAAACGCTCCAGCTGTTCGCGGATGCTACGGATAACCGGCTCGCGGTCGCGGTTGACGTCATTGAGCATAACGATGCGTTGGCCCAGACCTTCAGCCACCAGGCGTTTGTACACCACTTCTAGCGCGGCATGCTTCTGGCAAACAACAAGCAGGCTGCGCTGATGGCCGATGGCGTCGGCGACCATATTGACGATGGTCTGGCTCTTACCTGTACCTGGCGGCCCCTCAACAAGTAGCCCTGGACTATGTCGTGCCTGGATCACCGCCGCTTCCTGGGACGGGTCGCTTGCAACAGTGAAGAACCGCTGCAACTCGTTTGGTGGTGTCTCAGGCACAGCTGCATCGGCTGCTTTGAGGCGCAATGCAGTTTCCAGGCCGGTGCCGACAGGCGACAGATTCTTCAGCTGGCGCAAGTCTTCGCCGATCGCCTGCCCCATGAAAGTCACATGAAAAAGTACCGCAGCGCATCTCAGTTCATCTTGGTAAGGAGCAATTTCCACGATACTGGGCGGTAAGCTGCCGAGCGCCCGCGAGCGGATGGTAGCGAGCATACCGAAGGCATCCATCACATCCGCCGCGCGGATCGACGAGCGACCTAGTAGTTCATCGGCGGTCTTACGCCAGCGCTTGAAGGTTTCAGCACCGAGCACGCTTTCCAAGGCAGGGTTGAGTCGAATTTCTTCACGCTCGCTGTCAAACGCCAGGGCGGCGTGCCCACGGCTGCCCAGTTCAAGCTGCAGCTTAACCGGCCACAGCAACAACGGGATAATCCGCGTACGCGTGGTACCGCGTGCATCGCGGTTGAGCAGAAATGGGAAACCCAAATAAAGGCCATCGATACCGGTGTCGCGTTTGTACAGCGCGCTCTGCCGGTACAGGGCATGCAGGCGTGATTCCAGTTGGCTGTTGAGCTGGAAGCTTTCCGGGTCCAGGTTCACCGCATTGGCATTGCGTTGCAACAGATGGTCGAGCAAGGCCGCAGCCGGACTGCGTTCGCTGTTCAGTTCGTTGACGTCAACGCGGGCGGTGGTCTTACCAATGCTCATGCGCACCAACGGACCGCGCATCACGGCGGTCACTACCTTCTTCTCGAAGAACTCGAGGATCTGCGACACATACTGCTGTTTCTGTGGCTCCAGCCACTGGTTGGACGGAATGGCCAGCAGCACCAACATCTGAGCCAATGGCATGCGCCGCTCCAGACGGAAGTGCTCGGCCCATTGGTCCACTGTTGCCACGCCGGAGCGGGCGAAGCCGCGAATGCGCTCATCGACACTACGGTACAACTCCAGACGTGAATGCAGCAGCAGTTCACCCGCAGTCTCAGTATCGAACCAGCTGACGTCGGCGGTCTTGGCCAGCTGGGCGGCCTCTTCGATGATCGAGCTGGCCGAACGAAATTGGCTAATCGCGGCACTGAGCAGCACAATTAGATCCTCTTCCGCGATTACCCGGCGCTCTGAAAGTGACAGCAGCCCCGGGTGATCGGTGTCGGGAAGTAGTCGTTGGCGCTCCAGCCACTGCGTCGCCAACTTGGCACGCGAGGTCGATAGCAAGTAAATCCGCAACGGCTCCTCGACCAGCTCGATATGTTGATGCAAGGCACGCTGACGGACGTTTTCCGCACGGGTCTTCAGGCGCGACAGCCAATGGTCAGTCTGTAGCTGCTCGAGCAGGTCTGGAACCGAACCGCTGATCAGGCGATAGCCTTCCAGGGGGTGTTCCAGCAACCATCCCGGGGTCACGATCTCGCCGCGATGGATTAAGGGGATTTCTGGATTGAGAGCCTTCAGTGCCAGCATCAGGCGGAAGTCGTCCTCGATGCCTTCGTGTTGAACGATCTGACGCAAACCTGCGACCAGGGAAGGCGCCAAGCTGACCTGCTCGGCCCAGGTCACTATTACCCCACGAAGCAGGTGGTCGAGGGCCTGTTGCCAGTTGTCCGTCTGTGCCGCTGCAAGGGCGAATACGCCGGGCAAGTGATAGCGGCGCTGTCCTAACTGCAGCGTAGCGCCTTCGCCCTCATCATTCTGTTGAACGGAGGAGGGCGGTGCCTCTACCGCAATACCGTTAAGCCAGGCCTCGACCTGCAGCCATTGCCAGCGCTGGTGGCGGTCGCGCGCCAACAGCCCACGCAGCAGCAAATGGAGTTGCGGGTCGAGGTCGTCGGGGATCGGCACGCCGTTTGCCAGTACGTGGATCAGGAAGGCATTGGCATTGATGCCACTGAAGCAGGCACCCTGCGTCAGTTGCTCGAGCAGAATCATGCCCATGCTCCACCAGTCTGAGGCCGCTGCAACGCCGCCTGCAATGGCCTCTGGCGCCATGTAACGACTGGTTTCTAGGGGCGAGACGATATCCAGGTCGAACTCCGACAGGCGTGCCGAGCCGAAGCCGCTGATCACCAGGTCCAGCGGTTCGCGGGAGCGAACGAGAAGGCTGGCGGGGCGCAGGTCGCGATGGCGCAAGCCGGCCTCATTGAACACATGCAGCGCCTGGCCCAATTCGCTGACTACGTGACGTACGCTGGCGTTATCGCGAATGACGCTGCCAAGGTCAGCCAGGGTCCCACCGCTAAGTTCCTCAATAACTTCGTAGGCGCGATCATTCCAGCGACCGGTGACGATGATCTCGGGTACATGCTCGCGAGGCAACCGGCGTATCACATCGTAGATCACCGGATCCGGCTCAGAGCCGGATCGATACAAGGTCAATACCGCTTGTTGCGCGGTTTCGTTGTGCTCGACGAGGTAGCGCTCACAAACGCCGTCGGTGTTGCTGATTTCTCGAACAAAGCGCCAGCCATCGATCAGGGTTTCCGTGACTGCTTCTGATTCGCCGCTGTCTGGCACGGAAGCGGAAGGTACCGATTGCGCGAGCTCGCCGCCACATTCGTGGCACATCAGGTCGCCTAGGTCCATCGGGTGACCATTTTCACAAAGCAAGGCCGTTGCGTTGTCCGGTGCTGGGCTCACTCTAGCGATGGTCTCCTGAGTCGTGATGGCCTGGGGGCGCCATCCTTCAGGGTGGATGGGTTCTCCAGCGAGATCCCAGCCACAGGCCATCTCGAAGATGGATCCCTCGCAGAACATCTCCTGAAGCGAGCGCTCGGTGTTGCAATTGGGGCAGAAACGAATCATGGGGTACTCCATTCAGCGGCGTCGCGATGCGTGAGCGCTGATCTGTAATTGATGGCCCTGGTCCTGCAGCAGGTCGCGCAAACGCAGCAAATCACCGCGCCGAGGAATACCGGCCATCCACACGCTGCCCGTCTCGTCGAACATTAGGTCGAGTGCCTTGTCGGTGGTCATCAGTAGGCGTTCAAAGTCGCCCAAGCGCGCCCGACCCAAGGGGGTAAGCAGGTTAAGGCGTTGGTTGTCACTTCCGCGCAGAGCCATAGTTTGGCTGAGGGCTTCGTCGTAGGGGTCGCTGATCAACGCATCGATCAGGCCGTTGGCCTGGCGCAGTTGGTCGTCGAGTTGTTCCAGGGAATAACCGCTGTAAACGAGAATATCGACCTGACTAAGACGACGCAGGCCTTGGAGCAGGCGGATCAAGGCATCAAACTGATCGAACGGTTCGCCGCCTGAAATCGTGATGCCGTCTGCAACGTCCAGCCAGGGCGTAATCTGATCCAGCAGTTGTGCCGTCGACAGTCGACGCTGCCCTGGCCCCCATGTATCGGCAGAAATACAGCCAGGACAGCGGATGCTGCAGCCTTGAAACCAGATGCCCAGGCGTCGGCCGGGGCCTAGGGTAGTGACCGGGAAATGCACGCGCGACAGGCTCAAGTCCATGCTCAATGACGTTCCATCATCAGTCCACTACTAGTCAACTCGGTGATCGTGAAATGTTCACCTGGCTGCGCATCCTGGTCGAACAACGCTCGCGACAATGGGTTGAGCAGGCGTGCTTCCAACTGGTTGCGGATACCCCGTCCACCGTTGGATAGGTCCTGCAAGCAAAGGCTGTGCAGGGTTTGGCGTGCCTCGGCTGTCAATTCGATAAACAGCTCCTGCCCCTGGAGGTCGCTAAAGGTAGCGTTGACCATCTGCTCGAAGATTTGTACGGCGACATCCTCGCGGATAAAGTCGAAGACGATGATGTTCTCGCCAATACGATTGAGAATTTCCGGTCGGTTAAGCACCAGCTTGAAATGCCGGTCGATCTCGCTATGCACCTTGCTCTGAACCTGCTCGAAGGCCTCGCCAGGCAGCACGTTAGCCACTCGTTCGCCGTTGTCGCCTTGACGGTAGATGCCCAGGTTGGAGGTGAACACAATCAGTGCTTCAGAGAAGTACACCCGATCTCCGCGGCCGGAGGTGAGTACACCGTCATCAAGGATCTGCAGGAATTTGTCGAGGATACGGGGGTGGGCTTTTTCAATTTCATCGAATAGCACCACGCTGAACGGTTTCTCCCTAATCGCATTGGTCAACTCGCCGCCGACGTCATAGCCAACGTAGCCGGGCGGTGCGCCGATCAAGCGCTGATCGGCATGTTCAGCACTAAATTCTGACATGTCGAAGCGTATATAGGCGCTTTCGTCGCCAAACAGCAGGCTGGTGATGGTCTTGGCCAATTCAGTTTTGCCCACCCCGGTCGGGCCGGCGAGGAAGGCCACGCCCCTGGGCCGATTGCCCTTGCGGCTGGCGCCGACACCGGTCATCGTGCGCTTGACGATGTCGAGCATGTGAGTCACGGCATGCTCTTGGCCTTTGACCCGCTGGTGAACGATGGCGTCTGCCTGGCGAATTCGCTGACGATCAATTTTTAGCCAAGGGTCTTCGGTAACACCGACCTTATAGCGGCGCACGGCATCGGCGATCTTTTCCATAGGTACACTCTCTACCCGTGCCAACTGCGCGATGGCACTGAGATCGAGCAACAACAGCCCCTCAGTGTTTTGTACAAACGCTTCAACAGCCTGGGTAGTGGTTTCTTCGCTGACGCCCTGACTACCTGTGAGCGCTTTGAGCAGAGCGGGCGCGAGTGCTCGGCGGACAACTTGATCAGGTTTGGACACCGGGATATGGCGAAGGCGTGGGTTGTCGACCAAAAACCAATCAGGTAGATCACCTTCCTTTTCCACTAGCCAGATCAGAGAGTTAAAGAACGGTTTACGCAACTCAGTCGCAGGACGGCTACGGGCCTGATGGGATTGCACCAGAGCTTGGGTGAACAGTTGGTGTTCAGCGGCGTTGAGTGAATCGTTGCGCATTACTAGGCGCGAAGCGAAGTCAACCAACAGCGCGACGGGCTCGCCGGTTCGGCCCACCAGGCGCGGTAAGGTGGCGCTTAACAGATCGATGCCTGCTGGCGCGACCCCGTCAATTAGGGTCAAACCAAGTTCCTGCATGAATGTCTGGCCAGTTGCAGGATCAGTACCGGGCTTACCAATGAACCGGAAACCGGATACCGGGTCCCAGACAAGCACGTGGGCATAGCCTGCATCGAGCAGGGCATTACAAAGGGTCTGATTGAAGCTCTGCGCGGTTACTGTCCCAGGTGTCACTTCGCTTGCTTGCAGATCGCGAATGTTGCCTGACAGTACGAATTGGCTCTTCAGCGGCAGGAAGCGCAACAGGTCGCGCAGCCAACGTGGGCTTTCAAATATCTTAGTCCCTGACATATTTCAGCTCGTAACGTTCGGCGGATACACGCAGGGTATTGCTCACTGCAGGTATTTTCCAGCCCAACTCAACCAAAGCTTTGGGAAATGATAGGGGTTCAACCAGATTGGTCGCTGTGTTCGTCCTCGGAGAATCGACGCTGGATAGAGGGGCGATCAATATTCTTGCTTGAGCAAGATGGATTTTCGAAGGCGATCCCAAGTCAAAAAACCGCAATGGGAAGCGGGCTTGGGTTCTTACCGGTTTTCGATAAATCGAGGCAGTTCTGACGAGTAGAGCAAAGTTCAGGACGAGGACGACGTATTGTGCTTCGGTTTCAGGACTATCGCGCCATCTACCATCTCGATAGTCGACTCGTCCCCAAGGCCCAAACCTAATCTCGCAAGCAATTCTGGTGGCAGATCAACGATGACGTCGCCAGTTCCATCCACGGTTTCCTGGCATTTGACTGTCCAGCGTTCGTTTTCGCTCATGATCGTTTGACTCTCATTCCATCGTAGGGGACGTTTCATTATGCTCATGCTGAGCTCTACTCGGACGGATATTACCGGCCGGTCATGGACGGTCGCTGCCTGTCGCGAAAGGTGCACGGCAAATGCCGAACAAGAGGGTGCCCTATGTTTGCTGAAATTCTGCGTGAGAATGCCTATGGTGCCTACCGGGTACGGTTGGAAGCACTTCTCCAAATCCCCACGGACGCTTCAGATCGGGACATCCACGAACTGATCGAAGCTGGTTTCTCGGCTGGTAATGTCAAAGCCCTTTGCGACTTTGGCAGAATGAGTCCGCTAGAGCGCGACCAAATATTTTCGCCCAAAGCTCTCAAAACCAGGCTGGCGCGCGGCCAGCGATTGACGGTGGACGAGAGCGATCGCCTGTTTCGTGTTGCACACATCATCGCCATGGCCCAGACGCTCTTCGGAGACGACGAAAAGGCCAAGCACTGGCTCTCCAAGTCCAAGGATTGCTTTTCGGGTAAAAGCCCAATTGCGATGCTTTCAACCATCCAGGGCACCCGCCGGGTTGAGGAGATGCTGATTCAGTTAGCAGAAGGGTTGGCATTCTGACTCTATGGCGCATAAGCACTTTGCAGATATGACAGGCCGCGGGGAGAGGCTGGTCAACGGCAGGTGACATATCGCCGGAAAACCAGTCGCCTACCTGGCCGGCACGCCATCAGGGCCATGCTGGAGATTCTCGTATACCTTGAGATTGACTAGTGGGCTTCCCCGGAAACCTCAAGTTGCTCAAGGTCGATCTACCTGACTCCTTACGAGACGCCAGACAACGCTCCGCAATAATTCGACATCACCGGCTCCGAGCTAAGAGTTTTGGTCCGTATTGATCTCACGCCGAATACGTTCAAACAGCGAGTCTAAATCTGTATCTGGATCGAGGAGCAAAAAACTCTCAAGGAGGAGGGTAAGCGGGTGCACCCCCATTCTGTCGGCAAGCTCCGATGCCTTTTCCAATGTAACGTTCTTAAGGCCGCGCTCAAGCGTACTGAGATATGTCCTGCTACTGACGATTCCAAAATCTTCTTGGGTCAAGCCCCGGCGAAGCCGTGTGTTACGTAACGCAATGGCGAACGCTTCCTTCAGTTCCATTTTGCTTAATCCACAAAAGGAACGATGAAGCCTTTTTGAACTCTATAGAGCTACAATCTATAGTGTTCATTTTGAGAGAGATTTATGCCCGCACTTCAGATTAGCGCCCGTCAGTTATCTGCGACGAGTAATGAGCACAGTCCTTCAACCATGCTTATGGTCGCGGTGGCGAACGTTGCTCAGCCGGAGCAGGGGATAGAGATAATCAAACGCTTCTCCGGCCAACAACTGATCGACCTGTTCAACGAAATGGATCGGCCTGATTCAGATAAGGCCATCGTTGGTGTCCTGCTGACAATACCTCCAAAACTTAACGGCTCTTCGCGATGGATCGCTGAGAATGTCTTTGATTTTGGCCGAGTCGAGCTAAGGTTAGCGGATGACGCTTGCTTAGATACATACGCCTACCGGCTTGCTTCAAAAGCTGTATTCAGAGACAACGACAAGGTCGACCCAGCAGATATCCTGGGCTGGAGATCACTCTATAAAACGTCCAATGCGGATGGTGACGTTGATCCAGAGCTTGTCGCCCATCAAACCTGGTTGTCTATCGTCATCACTCGAATGGTCAACGCAGTAAATCTACCTGATGAGGAGGATGCCCCTGAGTAGTTGTCGGCTCTCCATTGGTACTGTAGCTCAATACCAAAGGAGACCTTTTTGCAGATCAAACCGGGGAGGAGGGTACGGATACTTCTGGCTTTCAAACTTATCGACCTCCACGCCAATCATCGCTGCCAGCAATAGGCCACGACGAGCGCGACGACGAAGCCCCCTTACCCAACAGCGTTCACGAGAGACGGCCATGAAAGGAAGACGTAAAGTCAAAACGTCTAAGTGGTTTTTAAAGGCTCAATTTGAGGCCGAAGCTCAGCGCATAATGGCAAATAGATCTAATGAAGCTGCACATAGATTTCTTGATGCGGCCTCGCAATTCGGAATAGAACATGAACCTACTGGGCGCCTTGCGGGTGGCTAGCATAACCCTAATCCTCAAGGTGACCGCGGCTCCACACGCCTATTTTCGACGCATTACATGTGGTCAGATAATGCCCCCTGGATGCATAGACAAATCTGAATTGCCTAGCTGACAGCCTAACCCTCATCAAGCGCCCCAGCATTTCTTCCGATATTGAGAGACCCATGCACAAATCAGATCTCCCAACGCTACTCACTCGGACTATCGAGGTAGTGATCCGCGCGGGGCAGCTACTTATTGCGGAATGGGCGAGGGTAAATGGACCACGAGGGAAGGGCGATAAGGCCACAGTAGACATAGAAATCGAACGCGTTCTACGCCAGCAACTTCTAGGACTTTATTCTTGTGACTTCTGGGGCGAGGAAACCGGACATAGCCTCACGGGACATTCCTGGTGTTGGGTCGTCGATCCTAACGACGGTACGAGTGATTTTCTCAAAGGTCTCAAAGGGTCTGCCATTTCTGTCGGCCTTCTGCATAAGCAAATTCCGGTATTGGGGGTGGTCTACGCACCAGTCACTGTTGAGGGCTCGCCTGATTGCATCGCCTGGTCCGAAGGACTACCCGATTTGTTACGCAACGGACAGCCAGTAACAAGTAAGCTTTCTGGGCTGGCGTTGTCGAGCAGCTCCTACGTGATGGTGAGTGCCGCCGCGATCTTGAAGCCAGAGATCAATTGTGAGCTGTGCACCCCCAGCAGTTTTGTTGCGATGCCCTCAATTGCCTATAGGCTTGCAAAAGTCGCCGCAGGAGATGGAGTCTGCGGAGTTTCTCTGTACGCGGTTTCCGCACATGACGTCGTTGCAGGACACGCATTGTTGCGAGGTGCAGGTGGCATTTTGCTCGATGAAAATGGCGAGTCAATTTTCTATGTAACTGAAGCAAGCATGCAGACGGTCTCAAAACGCTGCTTCGGGGGATCAGAAATCGCGTGTCGAACATTGGTGGCTCGAGATTGGAATCGTATTTTCACAGTGGTTGGGAGCCAAGCTTAAACCGCAATAATTAACTTCGGCGTTTACAATCAAGTCATAGCGATATTGGCGCCTGAAGTGTTAGGCACTTCGCCCGCTGCACACCAGCAACGCTTTGTGCAGCAGAAGCGTTGAAAGGTAACTAGGAAGCATCCCATGACAATTGATCCCGATAAAGATGTCAAAGCTACCGCGATCGAGGCATTCACCCACCTCACAAATTCCCCAGCGCTCTATTGATTGTCAGAAAACGTACTAGCAAATGGCCTTGATAATCGTTGGGCAGCTACTAGCCTCGACATCAGATTCGTTGCTGCGCCAAATGGAAAGCGAGCGGTTGCAACAAGTACGCGGACCTGGACAGCCCCATCGATTTGACCGAAGCCATCAACGGTGGAACGGTCGGACAGGACGATCGCAAGGATCGGACGAAGGAGACGCGGAAAGTCTGATTCTGAATAACCTGGGCACAACATCGTGAGGACAGGAGAGCGCAATGAGTAGCCGAAGCAATACTGCGATGTTGAGATTTGATCCGGCGTTTGCATCGTTGCGCGATGGCCTTTCGGTCGCTCAGCAGATTGGCAACACACTTTGGGTGGCTAACGACGAAACCACGAACCTGGAACGCCTGACAATCCAAGACACTGCGCCTGGCGGCGTCGTGATGTGCGCTGAGCACGAATCGTTTCAGCTCTTAGAGTACCTGGACCTGCCCAAACCAAACCAAGCCGCCGAGATCGATATCGAAGGGTTGGCCTATGCACATGACAGTGGTTATCTTTGGGTGGCGGGCTCCCATAGTCTGAAGCGAAAGAAGGCCGAGGTCGACAAGCCTGCCCAGATGAATGTCGAGCGGCTATCGACGGTAGAGGCGGACGGCAATCGCTTTCTGCTGGCCCGCATCCCTGTGGTTCAGCAGTACGACCGCTATGCACTCGCCAGGAAGGTGGACGCCGATGGACGTACGGCGGCGCAGCTGCATGGCAACCAGGTCGGAAACGATCTGACCACGGAAATTGCTGAAGATCATCAGCTACGCGACTTCCTGCGTATCCCGGGTAAAGACAACAGCTTAGATATCGAAGGGTTGACGGTGATCGGCTCGCGCCTTTTGCTGGGGCTGCGTGGACCGGTCCTTCGCGGCTGGGCCCTGCTGCTGGAGATCGAGCCCGAGCTGAGCGACGACTCGACTGAAATGCTGGTGCTCAAGAAGATCGGCCCAGATGCGCGCCACTACCGCAAGCACTTCTTTGCGTTAAACGGCCTGGGAGTGCGTGACCTGTGCACGAGCGGCGACGATTTGCTGATCCTGGCGGGGCCCACTATGGACCATGACGGTCCGGTATCGGTCTTCCGCTGGCGTGGTGGTTTCACGTCCGACGAGCAAAGCGTGGTCTTTACGGATCAATTGGAGAAGGTGTTGGAGGTGCCTTTCGGACAAGGCAACGATCATGCTGAGGGCATGTGTCTGTTCGAGTCGGGCGAGCAGCGTGGGGAGGTTCTGCTGATCCTCTACGACTCCGCGGCGAAGAGTCGTAAACACAACGCTACGGATGTGGAAGGGGATCTGTTCATCCTGAATTAGTAGTACACCTCGATGTTATCGCGGCCCGAAGATCAGCTTGCATCGGTCACACGTCTTACTCCAACAAAAAATGAAGTATTACCTAAAAATCAGGTGGTGATGACTGCGAAGTTAATACAGACCTAGCATTTTTCACACCTGCATGCCCTATGCGCGACAGCTTGCCAGTCCACCAACTTGAAGGGAACTTGGAGGAAACCATGACGCCTATCATGATCAACGGCATTACGATAAATACGTCCGCTCCCAAAGTGATGCTTGCGGCGCTTTCACTTAATAACGCGACAGCAACCGACTCGGACTACGTGCTCGTCCAAACCTCTCACCCACTAAAAGCGGCCGAGCGAACTGAGCTTGCTAAGGCAGGTGCTCATATTCTCGAGGCCGTCCCCGGCGCATTGATCTGCCACTTCCCCGGAACCGATCTGGCTAAACTCCGAGCGTTGTCGTTTGTTAGCTGGGCAGACGTTTACCCGAACGTCGTAAAGATCGGACCTCGGCTTCTTCAGATTCCGCCAAAGCAGGGAGGTGTCGAGGCTGCTGCAGCAGTTATTGCAAGAACACCAGCATTGGATTCTGACCGGATTACGGTCGATGCAGTCCTGCACTGCAATGCAGATGTTAAGAATGCGGCCAAGTGCATCGCCGAAGCAGCACATCTTCATGAATCGGAATTGTCTATCCAAGGCAACAAAATTCGGTTAACCCTCAAGCGTCGTCGCCTGTCCGATGTTGCGGCGGTTGATGATGTTCGTCACATTGAAGGCGTTGTCGCTCGCAAACTCTTCAACAATATTGCGCGGACAATACTGGGCATTGAAGACCCAAACACGAACACAGCGATCCCGTACACCGGTCAAGGGGAGCTCATTGCAATCGCGGACACTGGTTTTGATCTCGGTTCGACTACGGACGTACACGCCGCATTTACAGGCAGGGTGAAGAAACTCTATGCATTAGGGCGCGCTGGAAGGAAGGATGATCCCGACGGGCATGGGACGCATGTCGCTGGAAGTGTGCTTGGTGACGGCATTTCAACTTCCGATGGACCTGTCAAGGGAACGGCACCTAGCGCAAAACTCATCTTTCAATCGGTCCTTGATGATTCAGGTGGCTTGGGTGGATTGCCTGACGAACTTGAGCAACTGTTCACAACGCCCTATACATCCGACAAGGCACGTATTCACACGAACTCCTGGGGGAGTGTAGGAAATTTTGGTCAGTATGATGGTCAGGCAAGGGCCCTCGATAAGTTCGTTTATGAGCATCGCGATATGCTGATTTGCTTTGCCGCAGGCAACGAAGGTACTGACCGCGATGCTAATGGACAGATTGATCTAGGCTCAGTTGCTCCCCCAGGCACAGCGAAGAATTGCCTGACCGTTGGTGCGAGCGAGAACAGTCGCCCAGAACAGTTCCTGACTTACGGGCAAGGATGGCCCGCAGATTTCTCTGCAGATCCCATCAAGTCCGACAGAGTGGCCAATAGCGCTGAAGGCATGGTTGCTTTCAGCAGTCGGGGGCCTACAGCTGATGGGCGGATAAAGCCGGATGTCGTTGCTCCTGGCTCGTATATCTTGTCCACCAGGTCACGCGCCACGAGGTCGGAAGGATGGGGGCTCAGCGACGACCCACTCTATATGTTTGAGGGAGGCACCAGCATGGCCACCCCTCTGGTTGCAGGTTCAGCAGCGGTTGTGCGCGAGTTTCTACGAGTGGAGCACAATCTGAAGTCGCCGAGTGCAGCACTAATTAAGGCGCTGATCATTAACGGGGCATATTCCCTGGCCGGTCAGTACCAAGCCTCCGAAGCGGGTGCCTCTCCCAATAACAGTCAAGGTTTTGGACGAGTCGATGTGCATGCAATCGTGGCGGCGGATGGGACAAACAAATCAATTCAGCTTCTTGACGAAGATATGGCTTTAGACACTGGAGAAAACCAAGTCTTCAATGTTCCGGTGCCCATCGATGCAAGTCAGTTAAAGGTCACCCTTGTATGGACGGACCCTCCAGGGGAGGGCCTACAAAACGACCTGGATCTTTCTGTAGAGATTGGGGGCGACGAACGCCACGGAAACATGAGCCCAAGCTCATTGGACTTCGATCGAACCAACAACGTCGAACAGGTGTTGTGGAAAGACGTGCCTGGCGGCACAGCCAACATTACGGTAAACGCATTTTCCATTGCTTTGGAGGAGCAAAGTTTTGCACTTGTAGTACGTTTTTGTTAGGCGCTTTAGAGTGCCTGAGCGGGTACAGATCCAAGTTGTATGAAAGCGCTGTAGAGGAATTTGGCTATAAGAGTAAGTGCGAAAATCGCGTGCCTGCGCAAATGTCAGATCTGCTGAATACTAGTGGCTCCCCCGGTGTCAGGATAGTTAACGATTGCAGCGGTTCAGACAGCGAGGTCAGTTGTCCAACACCAGGAGTGCCGCCGTCTCGGCCAGTGACTTGTACTTGGGGCGCCGCTCGCACTCGACCTGTCACTAAGCCTGTACAAACTGCAGGCCTTTGTACAGGCCTGACACCAAACTGCAGGTACGTATTGACCCGCCGCCGCAGCACCAACTGGCGCGGTACCTCGCGGCGGCGCTGGGTAATCGTCCGGCCGCAGGCCACGATGTCACTCAGGACGCCTCAACACAGCAGGCTGTCGATGCCGATATCTACGACGAGCTGACACTTAGATACAGCGCATTGCACAGCGCATGTGCAAACCTAATCGCCGGACTGCGCGCCGCCGGTGACGACACACAGCGAACGGTCTAGTTGCGCCGCGCTCTAGGCTGGGGTGTGACGTCGATTAGCAAGCCCGCAGATCGCGAGGCATTGTTTGCTGCTCTGTGCGGCAAGATGGCATCTGCCAGCGCAAGTCGGCTGGCTGACGTCGCTGAAGCAACCGCCAAGGCGCTGGAAGATCGCCTCGGTGGCGCACCGAAGCCTGCCGAATTGGCGACTCGCGCGCGGATCGGTGCGCCGCTACACGACCATGATGAGCGCAAGCGCGAACAACAGCCCGATGGGATACCGACGTTGGCGCAGGCGATCGCCAACCTGGCATCTCCCCAAGGCAAACTGGCGATTCTGGCCTGCTGGTCGCGGATGACGCTGCTCGGTAGCACGCAGCTGGAAGTGCAGCGTGATGAACCGGCGCTTGAGATAGCTGGCTGACCGTCGTGGCGACCGTGCGGCCGCCGCTGGCACGGCTTGAGGCATTACAGCTGGCGCTGGCTGCTCCACTCGTCGCCTGGAGCAGTTCGCCCGCAGAACCCGTGGCGCGCAGGGGAAGACAACGTCGTGAGGGCTAACCTGAGAAAGCGGAGCGCAGCCTCAACGCTGCAAATGTCCCTGCGGTTCGACGTGATGGAGGAGGCGAACCAGCCACCGGCTTGAGCGTGAGGCCAAGCGCGACCTCGAGCAGATGTGGCTCACGGGACGCTTGGCCCAAGACGATAAGACCATTGCCGACTTTCGCCAGGATAACGGTATGGCCATTCGCAGTGCCTGGCGCCAGCTGCATCAAAGGAAGGGATGGCCTAGGTGAACGTGGGATCGATATCGCCTGTGGCGACGATGGCGAAGCCCTGCGGCCCGAACAGGGTGTTCTGGGCAGTCACCTGCACGACATAGACGCCAGCTGGTGCATCGAAGGCTACCTGTTCAACGTTGTTGGTGCGGTCGAATTTCTGCCAGCTCACTCGCGATAGTTGCTCGTTGCCCGGGCGCGGCATCCGCGCGGAGTCGACCACGATGAGGTCGAGATTGTGCTGCAGCCCGTGTGCAGGCGGATCGGTCCAGGCTAGGGTCACCGACAGGCGCGTGCTCGAACGGCAGGTCACTCGACGTCGCCACACCGCGCGCTCGGGTTGGTCGGCCTTCAGCGCGTTGGCGTCGCTGCTCGCAATGTCCTCGAACGCCATGTCGAAACCGTTTTTGGGGTACACACGATCCAGGTCCAGCAGGCCGAAGCCCTGGTGGAAGTTCGGTCGTCCCACGGTCGTGTCAATCGCCGACTCCCGCTCAAGCCAGTGGCAGCTGTTGATCAGGACTGCCTTCAGCAGCGCGGCTGACGGTGTCGGCGTGTTGCGCTTCTCGATGAACCAGCGGCGCAGCAGGGCGGCGCTGCCGGCTACCGCGGGCGCAGCCATGCTGGTACCGCTCATGTAGCAGTACTTGTCGCCGTGGCCCGGGAAGGGCGTGGTTGGCGACGATGCGACGCTACGAGCGGAGACGACGGCGGTGCCCGGCGCGACGAGGTCAGGCTTCACACGGCTCTCGTCCGTGGGCCCACGACTGGAGAAAGCCGCCAGCACGTCCGGTACGCCGCAGATCGGCTCGTCGGCTACTATCGGGAAGGTTGGCGCAGGGAAACGGCCGGCCCAATTGCGCCAGATCATGCCCTCGTAGGCGCCATCGCGGCGTGGCGAGCACGATGCCCCGACCGAGAGCGCGTTCTTGGCCGTCGCTGGCGATTGCAGCGAATTGAAGGCAATACGGCCCAGCCCACCATCGGCCCCAGCCTGCTGCCCAGCATTGCCCGCAGCAATAACAATGAGGAAGTCGGGGTGCTCATGGACGAACTGGTCCACCTCGTAGGCGTCGATCGTGTAGAGCCCGGCCGCCAGTGCCCCCCACGAATTGTTGTGGATGCGCACGCCTTTGTCGTAGGCTTCTTGGAACAGATCGTTCAGGTCGACGGGGATGCCGCTGAACCGACCGCTTGCGTCGGCGAGCACTTGCACAAACAGCTCTGCCGCCGGCGCCACACCCAGGATCTCGTGGTCGGACGCGGCACCGTCGCCCGCAATGATGCCGCAGACATGGGTACCGTGGCCGGCGGGATCGCCCTCGACGGCGTTGGTTGCCAGGAGCACTACGTCCTTGATGCGCGTCCCGATATCGGGGTGCGTACGGTCGACGCCGGTGTCCGCGACGCCAATGAGTTCACCCTTGCCCTGGGTCGGGCCCGGCACGGCGGCGTCGGCCGCTGGGGCGTGTAGACCGGCGCGGACGAACTGTGCGTCGATGGTGGGATAGTGGAAGCGTTCCACCACCGAGATTTGCGGCACACTGCCCAGGTTCTGTTTCACCACTTCCTCGGTAGCGCCGTCTGCGAGCCAGAGGCGGGCGCGGTTGCGGCCCACTTCGACCCGCATCAGACGCGCGTCGGCCTTCAGGGCCGCCGCCACTTGCGGCAAGTCGCGTTTATCGTGGCATTTGATGTCGAAGATTACCTCTTCCTGCGGCCGCTTCGGACCCACCACTTCGATTTCCTCCACGACTCGCAGGCGCCGAAGCGTCTGCTCAGAGGAGAAAGGCACAATCCGGCGCACCTCAGGGCGGAGCATGAGGTCCGCCCTTTGCTCCTTCGTCAGCTTTACCTTGTAGGCGAACTCGGGAACGTAACCGCCAAACGCAACGCCGCCGGCTGCAATCTCGGCCCGGAGCTGGTCACTGAGAGGACCGTTGAACTGGACGACGTAGTACTCAGGGCTCTGCTGCGCGAGATCCCGGTATTGCACGGGCTCCTCGGCGTTAAGCGCCTCGGGCGGCGTGGTGGTAGTGCCGGGTTCTAGCCAGCCGATCGTCAATTCGCGGTCCGCGGTGGGCAGGACCTCGACGATCTGGCCCAGGCGCTCGAGTTCCTTGATGTCGCGGGCTTTGAGACGACCGAGCCGATACGCACCCTGTCGCAGGAATTGCCCGTGCCGCAGGAGAGCAGCCTCGGTGGCCTTCACGCCCGAGCCGCTAGTCGCCATGACGCTAACCGGGATCAGATCCGGAACCTTAACCATATCGTCTACCCTCACTCGCTGTAGTACTGCGACACTCCGTCTTCACCGGTCAAGAAGTCGGGCAGGTGTGCAAATGTCGCTAATCGGCCGAAGTATCCCGGGTCGTCCACAATGGTCAGCGCGTCGAGGATGATCGACGCCACTGGCGCCACCTCAGCCAACGCTTCGAACTCGTCGTCGGCCTGCAGGTCTAGCTCGATCTCGGCGGCTTCGTCGGCGAGGGGAAAGAATGCCGCCCGCGACCGCGCCCGTTGGATGTCCGACATCTCGTCCGCGAGGATCGACCGCGCGAAGTCGAGCGTGACGTTGTTCAACGGCGAGGCCGGGTGGTTGAGGTTGAGCCGCTTGGCGCGTCCGCCCACCGTAGCTGCCTCGCCCGCGGCGGGCGCGATGCCGGCAGCCGTCATCAGGTCCGCATCGCCGTACCGCGCGTGCCCGGCCACCACCACCAGACGCACATTGGCCTCGGTCGCAGCTACCAGCGAGCTGTACGGATCGCCGCCCTTGTCGTCCACGACTAGCAGGTCGGCGTAACGGCCTGCCGCTAGCACACCCAACTTCTCGCCCCAGCCAGCCGCCTGCGCAGCCTTCACAGTGACGCCCTCGGCGATAGCGCGATCGGTCAGATCGGCACCCTGAGCATCGGCGACACGCCGAGCGACTTTCATCTCCAGTAGGATGTTGCGGCTTCCGGACGGCGTCCAATCGCTCCCTAGCGACAGCGATACGCCCGAGGCCAGTGCGGCCTTGAGGTCCAAGGTTCGGCCGTAGAGGAGCAGGTTGCTTAGCGGCGACCAAACCACCTTGGCGCCGACCTCGGCCAGCCGGTCGAAGTCTGGGCGCTTGAGGGCCACGCAGTGGATCGCCAGCATTTTTTCCGAGAGCAGATTGTGCTCTTCGAGCAGCTCGAACTGGCGGTGCGCATCCGCATCCTCGCCCTCCGCAAGGTGGAAGAAGAACGGTGCCCCTGAGTTGATTAACCCGCGAAATTCGTCGATGTCCTTGGGCCGTGCGGTCAGGTCGCCGACGCGGTGGCGGGCGGCTTTCAGATTGGGATCGCCTGTCACCTCGAAGTTGCGGACAATGCCGCGATAGAGCGATTCCCCGCGGAAGCGACTGATCATACCCTGGCCAGAGGTCACACCGCCCATTAGCAACTTGGCCTCGACGTAGCGGACGATCAGCTTGATAAGATCCTTGCGCTCCTGCGCCAGGATGGTCATTGGAATCGAGATCAAGCGCCGGTAGTCGGTGAGGCCTTGCCACTGCGAGCGATTGTCGAAGCGTCGGTTGGCGTTCCATAGTGGCAGGATGTTGTAGGCAAGGTGGTTATGCGTATCGAGCAGACCGGGAACAATCACACCTGCGGTCTCGATCTTCGCCGCAGCCTCGAAGCCCGGGGGCGGCGGGGCATCGCGGTCCTGCACTCCCAAGATCAATCCAGCCTTCAGATACACCGCGCCGTTCGGGATCGGATCGCCCGCCATCGGCACGACTTTGCCGAAGAGGATCAAGGGCGGTGCCGATGGCGCGGCGGCATCGAGCGCCTCGACTTCCAGGTCAGGCTGCGGCGGCGCCATGAAGTCGGCCAGCAGCCGTTCTTGGGTTGCGCGTTCGGTCAGCGGATCGGGCGGCACGGCCGCCGCCGCGCCCAGCGGTCCTACAGCACCCACCTCGAGGGCGCGCAGCTCGGCGCGGTAGTCACAGGGGCCGATCCTGTAGAGTTCGTTAGTGCAGAACACGCATCCGCCGCGCGGGCGCTCCAGCCGTCCGGTATCCGGGCGGAAGCGGATCCGGCCCGCGGCCACCTCCTGGCGAAGCTGTTCGATAGTCTTCGGCAGGGCTACCTTGAACTGTGCCGGGTTGGCCGAGGCATGTGGCATGAACAGCACCCGGGCGTCTAGAACCGTGCCATCGGCCAGGCGGCCGTATTCCAGTCGGATCTCCCGCTGGGCCAGTTGATCCAGGTCTTCGTCGGGGCTCGGCGCGCCCTGGGGACGGAAGTGCGTCTTGAGCGCGGTGATGAAGGGTCGCGCAGTGGTGGCGCTGAATACCAGGATCACCGCCGGCAGACTCTGGAAGAGCTGCCGCAGGAAGTGGGTTCGTCCATAGAAGCACTCCGCGACGATCCCCTGTTCGCGCTTCGTCCCCATCAATGGCAGGTCCGGCGCCTGCGGATTGGGTCGTGAGGTCCAGCGCGCGGATGGGCAGGCCACCATGTTGGCGTAGCTCAGGTCCTCGCCGACCACGAGTTTGCCGGCCGGCCAGCCTTCGGCGTCGGCCAAGCCGTCGAGCAGCGATTGGTAGGCCAGGTACATCGTCACCGGATGGAGCTCGACCGGGATCTCAGTGCCTTCGGGTATCAGCGGCTCCGCCACGCCTGGCCCGTCCTGGCGTCCGGCCAGGGCCGCCACGTAAGCCGCCTCCGGCATGCGCAGCTTGGCTGTCGAGCGATAGCGGAAGTAGTGGGCGTACTGGAGATAGTCCTCGAAGTACGGATTGAGCGCGTTGTGATCCCACCAACTGGGCAGGTTGGGATTGATGCCGACGCACATGATTGGCGCCTTGCGGCAGCCCGACAGCACCTCGGGCAAGAGGGGCCGCTTGCCGCGGTACACAGCGGGCTGGATTACGCCGGGCGCGGGCGGCGGGCCCGATTTCGCATAGTCGAAGCTATGGTGTAGTCCCCACTCGGCGAAGTGGCCGCAGGGATGCGGCGCAGATCCTGAGTCGTAGGTTCGGCGCAGGCCCTGGCAGGGCATCACGTCCAGGACCAGTTCCACCTCTGTCGGAAGCGCACGGACTTTAATTTCATCCATTTCAGGCCACCATCGCCCAAACGCCAATGGCGCTGTTGACGCTCGTCCAGTAGCCGTAGACCTCGTAATACCAGACCGCCCAGTGCGCCTGCATGTTCAGGGCACGGCGCATTCGTGGGTCGATGTCGGTCAACTGGCCGTCGGGCAGACCACCGTTGATCTGCGGATCGGAGGCGTTGCGGATCACCAGCCAGTTGGGCGCGAGCTTGCCGGCGTCGCGCAGCTCCTGAACCACCATGCCCAGGACGGCATCGCCCATCTCTACCCCACAGCCCTGAAGTTGAAGGTCGTTGGTCGAGGTTCCAAACTCGAAGGAATCGGTGGTCAGGATGGGGTGGAAGGCCGGGAAGTCCTCGCCGTCCAGCCGCAGTTTCGGCTTATTCGGATGGCCCTTGACCAACCCGCCCTGGGGCCAGGCGTACTTGGTAGTTGGTGGGCCGAACCCTGGCTCCGTAAGCTTGGCGGCGTGCATGTCCAGCAGAGTTGCCGCCTGGGCCAGTCGGGAGGTCGGCAGATTGTGGTTGGACGTGTACCCGGTGTGGGCGAACGCCTCGTTGGCGAACTCCTGCGAGAGCCTGAACTTCGCTCCCCGGGTGATCATCACATCGCCAAGTGCATGGGGCTGCCAGTTCTGACCGTCGATCGCAGTCTCTCCTGTCGGTGGAAACGTCGCGCCCGCCGTGCCGACGGTGATGACGAGCGACGGGTTCACTTCCTTGATTATCTGGCGGAAAAGGTCCGCCACCGGCAGCGTTGCTTTACCGGGTGCCGTGCGTATGCCGTCCTGATTGAGGTGGAGCTCGGACTTGAAGAGCAGCAGCTTCTTGCCCGCGATCTCGGTGAGGTAGTACGAACCTAGCCGTTTCGCTGCGAGGGCCGGCGCGCCCTTGCGGATCTTGTTTGCACTTACATAGTCGCTCTCAAACTTGTTTGCATAGCGGTACCAGCTGTTGCGGCCGACACCCGGCGTCAGCACGTCGGCCAGGGCTTCGACCTCGGCGACCGTCCACGTCACCACCAGCACGTCGGCATGGGGCAGTGGGGTATCGCGGTCCGGTTCCGGTATGATCGCCTTGGGCTGGGGCGCCAGGCCCGGAGGCCAAGGCAATCCAAGATCCAGCTGGGCGGCCGCCGTCGTCCCCGGATCCAGGCGCGGGCCCAGATCCTCCACCGTCAGGCCGTAGTCGATCATTTGGCGTTCGAAGTCGGGTTCGATGAATGGCATGGGCGCTCCGGCTGAGTTAGGGGAAACGACGGACCTTCAGGCTTTTGAACAGGAACCTGTTGGCCAGGATTGGCATGTACTTGTCAGGATCGTCCTCGCGTTCCTGGCGCCAGCGCTTGCCAGCGCAGCGCAGGAAGACCGTGGGGTTCATCGACTCGTTGCGGATTGCGCCCACTGCGACCCAGTCGGACGGCCCCAGAGGGTTGTCCATTGCGTCGACACCTTCGCGGTAGTAAGCCGTGAATACCGATCCACGACGCTCCAGGCGCATTCGCGCTCCGCGGGGAGAACGACCGTCACCCACGGGCTTGCCGTACTGATTGCTGTCGTACTCGACACCGAGGTTCCAATTAATTCGGTAGCCGTCGTCCTCATCGTGCTCGACGCCCACGTAAGGCGGCGCACCATGCGGGTCGTAGAAGCTGTCCTTCTGGCGGAAGGTTGTCGCAGGCGTCGCCTGATGGGCGCCAGGGTCCACGTTCGTGGCAGCCATCTCAAGCGTCGTGGCCTGGCCTACGGCCTCGACGTGGTACTGCGTCTCGGCGACGAAATCGCCCCGGATACCAACCACGGTGCCTAGGCCGCCGCCGGAGTAGTACGGCCAGTCCTTGGCTGTATACATCAGGCCGTTCTCGAGGCGCTGAAGCCTCGCTTCCTCGGGCGTGGTCGGTGCGGCAGGGAATGGGTCGTCGTAGGGTGCAATGTTGATGTGGACGCCATCCTGCTGCCGGATCCACGCGAAACGGTTGGCCTTGGCATAGCCTAGAGCGATCTGGGTGGTGTCGACCTGAGTTCCCGCGAACTGGGTGTCCAGGTGCGTCAGACCGCCGGGGCGCACGCCCGGCTCCTGGGGTGAGTCGGTGAGCGCCCCCCAGATCCAGGCGTGTGCCGCCAGCTTCGTCCAGTCGCTCGCCGACAGCGTCGGTACCGAGGGCTGAACCAGCACGCCGAGACGACCGCCATGCTCGAATGCAGCTTTGAAAGCCTGCGCGCGAGTGGTCAGTCCGCCGTCCGCATCGAATAGGTCGTCGAGGGATGTGACCGAACCGTCCACAATGCCATTCAAATAGGCGGTCTCATCGGCGAAGGTCACCACCCGCGTTTCGGGCGCGACCGCCCGCGCTTTGGCCGCCAGCGCCGCAGTTTCGACGCACAGCACGACACGATCCAGGACGCGGTGCAGGGCGAGCAGGCTCACGACCTCGCCGATCATTGCATCAGCCGCGCCCTCCGGCGGCAACGGCGCGACCACGAGGTCCAGGTCGTGCGGCAATTCGGTCAACACTGAATGGAGGGTAGCGATCCGTAGTTTGCGGCCGATGACGGACGGGTCGTAGTAGTGGAAGTTTGGCGATGCTGGCGGGCGGAAGGTCTCCGACATGTCCAGTGCCAGCAGATCCGCCAGGGTCGACGTCGAAACTTTCACCGTTGTTCCCGTCAGGCGCGAGAGGTCGTCGTCGGCCGCCAGCACCAGTTGGCCATCCACCGTGCGGCGCACCTCGATGGCCAAGCCATCTGCGCCGGCAGTATAGGCGCTCAGAAGCGCCACCAAACTGTTCTCGGGTGCGTGCCGGGCGGCCCCCCGGCGGGCGATTAAACGCGTCATGGCCCAGGAACCGACTGGCAGACGCGAATTGCGTTGGCGATCTGCGTGAGCGTCGGATTCGACGCACCCGCCGTCGGCATGAAGGCGCAGTCGAGCACGTAGAGGCCCTTCACGTCGTGGGACTGGCAGTTGGCGTCCAGGACACTGGTCTGTGGGTCGGTGCCAGCACGCAGCGTGCCGTGGTTGTGGCCGTAGCCTTCATTTGCAAATTTCTGAGGATCGAACTTGCGCAGCTCACCGCCCGCATCGACCATGATCGTGACCACCCGCTCCAGGCAGTACTTGCTGATCTCGAGGTCGTACGGGTGGTGCTTGTAGAAGACTTTCGCCATCGGCACGCCCCAGGAATCGACGGCCTTCGGATCCAGCTCGACGCGATTGGACTCCATCGACATGGTCTCGCCAGTAAACGAGAACTGCACGCCGCCCTGATCCCGGAGTTCGGCCAGACGGTTCACGAGGTCGGCGCCCCAGAGGTCGCCAGCGAGCTTTCCAGCGCCGCCGGTGCGCGAGATGCACTTGATCGGAGGCGCGACCGTCATCGGGTCGTAGATCGAGAACTTCCCGCCCTTGGTTAGCTCAGGCCGCTTCGGATCGCGGATCACATAGAGGTCTCGCAGCTGCAGGCTACCCAGCGAAGTCTTAGGCTGGAAGATACCCTCCGGCCCCTCGTTCCATGCCGGCTGACCGGGAAAGGTCAGTTCGGCCGTACCCTTTGTATGGTAGGTCAAGTACTTGCCGACGTTGGGATTGGGCACCTTTGACAACAGGAAGAGCCGAGCCGACTCGATCGCCTGGATCGACACGAAGACACGCGACGCCTTGATGACCTGCCGCACGCCAAAACGCTCGGTTATGTACTCGACGCCCACGACCTTACCCTTTTCGTGGACGATGCTAGTCACGTAGTGCCCGGTGCGAACCTCGCATCGGCCGGTTCGCAGCGCGCGGGCGAGCACGGTGTTGGTACTGCTCGACCGGTCGTTCACCGCGCAACCGAAGCCCTGACAGAAGCCGCAGAACGGGCAAGCAGGGCGGCTATCGAATGTCCGCGAGTTGATGCCGCGAGGGCTCAAGTAGGGTTTCATCCCGGCCTTTCCAAAGGCCTCGACCAGGAACGGCGTCGATCCGTGCTGCCGAATCGGTGGCATGGGGTAGTCGTAGCCGGCCCGTGTTGGTTCCTGCGCGGGGCTCTGGTTGGTGCGGCCCGAAACCGCCCACTCCCATTCGGCCATCTCGAAGTAGGGATGCCAGTCGCTGTACCGCCATGGCCAGTCGGGCATCGAAACGTCCGCAGGTTTTTGCGGCATTACGCTCGAGAGGGTGAAATCCTCCTCGGTGTAGCGGGGCAGGTTCGCTTCCCAGAGCATCGTGGAGCCGCCCACCATGTTGCCGATCCACCAGCGCTCGACCGGTCGCGATTTGGTCGGATCGACGGGGTCGACACAGATTTGGCCGTCCTCGATCGGTGGGATCAACGCCTTGTGCTCGCTGAAGTGAATCTCGTCGAAGGGCAGGAACTCGTCGGGGTGGCGCCAGTCGCCTTTCTCCAGCACCAGGACGTTCCAGCCGCGTTTGGTCAGGACCCGCGCGGCGGTGCCGCCACCGGCGCCGCTGCCAACGATGATAGCGTCATAGGTCTTGTCCATCATGCATCCTCCGTCGCCGGCAGCAACGGGTACCCGATCGCCCGCCACATTTTGGCCCCACGGTTACCGCCCCAGCGGGGATCGCCGAAACACCCCTGGTAGCAATGTCGGAGCAGTGTCTTGAACCAGACCTTCTGGTCAGCCGCGGCGATGCCGGGCAGTCCGCTGACCTGCAGGCCGTTCAGTACAAAGTCGACCTCCGCCTGCGTAAGCCCTGTGAGCGGACGCCCGAACTGGCTCAGTGCATAGCCGTCGAGGCCTGCCAATGCAATCGGATAGAGCGTCCGCCAAGCCGACGTCTCATGGTAGACGTCGGGCGTGCGCCCCAGCAGCCGGCTAACGAAGTTGGCAGCGCCAACCTCACCTGCAGACGGAATCCCGCGCCGTGCATCACCCGGTAGCAACCGATCCATGAGCACCGCGAGCTGGGCAAGTTGTTCCGGCGTCAAGCCTTCGGCCTGCGAAGTCTGTGTCCAGCTCATAGACCCAGCTCCTTCTCCAGCATGGCGATCAGATTGATGTAGAGCGTGATGTCCGGCGGCCCGATCCGGCCGATCAGGTCCGCCATGAGCGCGTCGTCTTGGTCGCTGAGACGGTCGCCGATCTTCTTGAAGAGGATGTCGTCTTCGTACTTGCCGTGGGTCTTGTAGAGGTTCGCGAAAGCGCCCAGTAGGGCCGCGAACTCGACCGTGGCCGCCCGATTGCCCATGCAGACGCGCCGGTAGGCAGCGCCCATGGCCCGGAAGTAGGCCCGCCCTTGGTCGTGATCGACCAGGGTGCCGGCCAAGTCGGCGGGATCGACCCCGCACATCATCGCGAATGGGAAAAGTACCTCCTCTTCCTTGCGGTGGTGGTAGGTGTCCACGAAGTTGTTGGTGAGCCAGACGATTAAGCCCATGGGCCGCAGTAACGTGCGCACCTCGTCGGTCGGCCCCAGGGCGTTCAGCTTCTCCTTCAGCTTGACGGCGCTCAGCACGATTCGCTTGGCGATAAGGTGATCCTCCTCCAGAAGGACTTCGCTCAGCCGGCCGCTGGACGTGTCCGAGATCTGGCCGGCGGCGAGCGGTTTCTGGAGGAACTCCCGGCCCGGCGGGAATGGCTTTAGCACCGCGCCCATACCGGCCGCCTGTGCGCCGACTACCTCGGACAGATTCTCGCCAATGAAGATGCAGTCCTCTGTGAGCAGCCCCATCTTCGCGGCGGCGAACCGGTATATCGCGGGGTCCGGCTTGCCCGCGTTGGCGTCGTGGTTGGTCACGAAGCCATCGGGATCAATGAACTCGTCGATGCCGGCGTCCTTGACCATCTGTAAGCCTTCTTGGGTCGAGACGTCGCTGGGCAGGTTGGTGATTAGCCCGACACGCAACCCCATGTCTCTGAGACTTTTGAGCAAGTCGACGCTCGTGGGTCTGTACAGGACCAAGTGGCCCTTGTAGTCGACGATACCGAGCGTATCGCGGATGTCGCAGAATACGGCCTTAGCCATCGCGTCCTCCTTTCCTTGGTGTCACCAGTTGATCGCGGTTTCGCCCAGCGCTACGAGTTTCTTATTCACTTCATCGAAGGGGTTCGGGCCCGACAGGAACCCTTGCGCGGCGGGATGCAGCAGACGTACCTCGTCCACTTCGACGCCCCAGCGACCTGCGGCTTCGGCGGTCTGGCGGATGCCTATCCTCTGTGCCAGCGTTTGCGCGTATCCGCCCAGCAGCAGGTAAACGACCGGCCTGTCCTGCCGCGCCGCCAGATGACGTAACACGCCGCCAACCACCGGCGCCCAGAATGGGATATGGCCGTGCGCCTGTTCTGGCGCGCCGCCTTGCAGATAACGGGTCAGCGTGAGACCGGCGTTCAGGCACAGCACGCCGTTCTGCTGCCAGTGATCGAACAGCGACTGTGGAGACTCGAGCGGCAGTGCGCCCGACATCGCGTCGGCCATGACCGTCGACCAACCGTCCTGGGCAACATAGGCCGATTTACCAGTGCGCGACTGTGCAAGCTTCTGCACCAGGCATCGGAGGCTAAGCGCTATCTCGTTGGATTTCGCGGGCCAGGTCTGGAGGTCGCCTTGTTCAAACGAGCGGCCAGTGGCGCGTGCAATGCGAGGATAAGGGTCTTGGCCGACAAGCATGCACCGGACTTTCTCCGGCGCCAGGCCGTCGAAAGCACGGAACACGTGGGCGTCTGCCCGGGCGTCCGGTAGCGGACTTGCGCGTCGTGCGGGAAACACCGGCTCGGGCCCGAATGTCAGGAAGGATGCGACGTCGGCGGCGGCGGGCTCGACTGAACCCAGGACGCTTCGCCAAGGCGAGGGGAGATCCAGCTGCCAGTCGGTGGAGAACAGAACAAGCGCATCACGTAGGAGCATTGTTCGCTTACCTTCCCACCGCGTCCTCCTACATCAGCGCACCCGTGGTGGGATCCACCGGCACTTCTAGGAAATAACTGAATACGCGTTTGCGACCCAATCGTCGTTACCGGTCAGGACGCGATTCGATGGCTAGCCCCATAGGCAAATCGCCACCATATTGGCTAGGTATAGCACTACCCACTGAAGATACAAGGTCAAAGCAAGTGGGAGTTTTCGACTTCGATTCTGGTAAGAATTGGCGAATCAACCTGACCCCAGTCATGCATGTTGCCCCGCGAGGTGCTGGGCGAATCGTTGGCAGGGGAAACCGAGCCTTTGGGCCGCGTAATCAGCAATCCGGGATGGCGGATATTTTCAACGCAGCTCTGCTATACCTTCCTGGGCCATGCTCCTCCGCATGGCTGATCATAAGGAATAATTCAATGGAACCGTTCGAGCTGGTCGGAACTTATACCTACCGTAGTTTCATCAACGAACCGGCCATTGTTGTCGATTTCAATAAGCTTCAGTTTGCTGAGGCCGAAATGACGATATTTTCTAACCTTGGGGGTGCCATTACCGGGAGCCTTTCTTGGCCCGAAAATGAAGATGATACTCAGCGCGGGGTAATGGGTATTACTGGCCAAGTCGTCTCTCGTGAGCCGTTAATTCTCCGCCTCCACGGCACCGGGGCCAAAGGATCCTCCACTGAGGGCTACGATTATGTTTATGACTTAACGCTCGCACCACAATGGCCCGAAACGACTGGCCGCCGTACATGCCTCGTCGGCTCGGTCATGCGTGCCAAAGATCACGGTAACGATGCTGCCGGGTTCACAGCAAGTGTCGTTGCAATACAGAGAGAGTTCGTTGAGCCAAGAGATATTGAAGGTGTCGGTTTATCGTCATCAGTCCTTTCCATGCTTTCAAGCAAGTGGCATAGGCTATGGCATGCTACATGGCATACCGTGCGGGGAGGGTGGCCTAATTTTAAGAACCCCGATACCTATGCTGACATCACCAAGCTTGGTTGGGCGGTCGAGCGTCCGCCTCGCAAGTCTAAAGACCAAGGAGGTAGCTTGATTCTCGACAATGGGGCTGGAGAGGATTTTCTTTTCATGCACCGATGGATGATCAAGATGGTGCATGACAGTTATGTCCGAGAAGGTTTACCCCCTCCCACTTCCTGGAAAAATATTCCGTCTCCAGATATTGCCCAAATTGTTTATGCTCCAGTCAAAATCGCATCGGGTGAGGTGATCTATAGGAAAGATCTCACCCTGTCCGGCAACATGGTCCCTTCCACCTCCGAGTGGGCAAAATCTTCGGATTATTTCGCAAGTGTCATGCGGCAGTGGGAGCTGCAGTTTAAAAGTCCTACGACGCTCGCCAGTCTAAGTCTTGGGGCATTGGGCAATTTGCTTGAGTTCACCATTCATAACGCGATGCACAATCGATGGGCTACACCAGCTCGAGATCCCGAAACAGGGCAGCTGGTAGTAGATCCGGTAACAGGAGAAGCCTCCGAGCGAGGCCCTTTCGATTTTGCCGATAAGTGGAATTCCCCAAAATACGATTACCTTGGTGAGTTTTACTCATCTCACGTAAACCCGGTTTTTTGGCGCCTTCATGGCTGGGTCGACGATCGGATTGACGACTGGTTTAAAGCTCAAGAAAACGCTAACCCCGGAAAAATCAAGCGCCAACAAGTGCTTGGTATCGATTGGTTTGAAGTTAACCCACCCTGGGTGATTACCGACACTCCGTTCCTTGGTGTGAGCCTTGACTCACATGGCGAGCAGCACCCACATGATGGTCATGTCGGCGGTATGGTGCACGGTGGAGAGAGTCCTCAAGCTGCCGAAATTGAGACAATGCTGAAAGTCATGGACTTTATCAAAAACGATACTACTCAATCTGTGCCTTTTAACATCACGTCTGATGTTGATAAGACTGCTGTAGCGCATGACCGGACTATAAGTATGCGATTTGAGATGCCCGGTGATATCAATGACATCCTTTAAAATACAAAAAAAAGGGGGGAGGGCGGGTTAGAGTAGGTAACCTTGCTGAGTACATTGCACGTGCATTTTTATGTAAAGTGATGATCTATTAACTGTTCTACACCATTTTTCCTGACGATCTAGATAGGGCCACTGAAACGGTGACTGAACTCGCCATAAAATGGATGTAAATCTAACTCAACTAAATAGCCGTTTGGTTGAGTTACGCAAAACGTCCCATAGCGACTAGTCTATTCTCAAGATTAAAATCTTATGGGGTACCTATCAATGAAGAAATACGTTGAGACTTCCACGTTCATCATGGACATCGTTTTGGTTGATGAAAATGGGCGGCGCCTACCTCCACCTATCAGGTTTTTGGGTGGAAGCAGTACAGGGTGTCTACCCCCAAACCTTCCGCATCTGGCTGTAAATAGCTGAAATTGATATTTCCACGAAGGATTGTGCTTGAAATTCGTTAACAGACCCCATGTTCAACGCTACAGATTTCACACAGCGTCAGTATCATTTTTAACTGACAAAAACTCGCAAGACGGTCTTTTTCAAAAAATCGCTTTTTTACCTGTCCCAAGGAACTCTATAGAACGGGTTAGCGCGGCAAAAACCAAAAAGCCAGATTTCTACTAATACGTTGAAAATTCAATGAGTTAAACATCACGCACCATATGGAGTTCGCCGGTGTTTTTTACACTCACCGTGTGGCAAAGAACGAATAAGCGCGGACGGGCGCGCGATCCTAGATCGCTAAAATGTCGCATTAATTAATTGCAGGGATCGACGTGGACGAAGCGGGTTGCTCGTAAGCGCTTGAATCTAGGGTGGCATTTTTAAATGACAGCTTTCGCATTTTTAGCTGTTCTCGACAGCAATGTGCGTTCATGACTAGGCAGGCTTGGTAATATTTTGTTACGCATAATGTATATTATGTTAAACGATGCGTATTTGGTTTGTCGCCTGAGCTCTTGAGCCAGGTAACATGCAGTTTCACAAGTAATTTCCCTGCCCCCTAGGTATGCTCCGCGCTTATTGCCAATCACTGATACCGGGATGCCAGCCCATATCTCTGCTGCGCAGTCGCAGTTATGGAGCCGTATCCTCAAGGATGTTTGAACGATGAGCCCCCCCGCGCTGGATATCAGCAACCTGACACCACTGCCTTACCAGCAACGTGTGGTTGATTACCTGAAGACCCATGAACCTGTCGTTTGGAACTGGGCATCGTCTTTGGGTGTTCAGCAGGAACATGCTCAAGATGTGCGTGCACAGTTACTGCGAGATACTTATCGCCTGAGCCCCGAGGCCCATCCACAGGCCTATCAAGCCTGTGAAAAGGCGTTGCAGTGCTTGCAGATCAAGGCACCCGCCACCCTTTACCAGGCCGGCGACGGCGCGATGAACGCGAGCCTGTATTACCTGGCCGATGAGGTGCATGTGGTGTTTTATGGGCCGATTCTTGAGCGTCTGGACGCCCAGGAACTGCTGGCATTGCTTGGGCACGAGCTGGCTCATTACCGACTGTGGTCGGAGCACGGTGGCGACTTTCTCACCGCCGAGCGGATTCTCAATCACGCCATGGCCGACGTGAATACGCCGCCCAGCCTGGAACAGACTGCACGTCTATATAGCCTGCACACTGAGATCTATGCCGACCGCGGCGCGGCACTGGTGGCCAATGGGTCGGAGGCGTCGATTACCTCGCTGGTCAAGATTCACACCGGCATTGTGAGCGTCGATGCGGCCAGTTACTTGAAGCAGGCCCGCGAGCTGGATGGCAAGGATGCGCAGCTGTCCCAGGGCGTTTCCCATCCGGAGACGTTTTTGCGCTCCCAGGCGGTGGACAGCTGGTGGCAGCAACTCCCGCAGACGGATAACTGGCTGGATCGCCGGTTGCGCGGGCCCTTGTCGCTCAATCGCCTGGATGTGACCGATCAGGTCGAGTTGACCGCCCTCACCCGCGGCTTTATGGCCCATTTCATCGGCTCCCCGGTGTTGCAATCCGAGGTTGTGCTCAATCAGGTACGTGGTTTTTTCCCGGACTGGAAAGACAACGAAACGCCACTCGACCTGACGACGTTGAATGCCGAGCGCATCGACACCAGCATCCATGAATACTTGCACTTCATCATGCTCGACCTGAGCCTCGTGGACCGTGACTTGCGGGATGAGGCTCTGCTGCATGCCGCGCGCACCGCGAAGAAACTCGGCAGCGCCGATGACTTTATCAGCGTGCTCAAGCGCGATATCAAATTACCCAAACGTGAGCTCGACCCGCTCGTTCGCGCGCTCAAAGCGGAGGTCGACACATGGACCCAGTAATCCAACCCGTCACGTTCACTCAATTACTGCAGAGCCACGATGGCGCCGCCGTGCCCATCGACGATGTGTTGTTCCTGGCGCTGCCATTGCTACGTCAAGTGGCACAACTTCACGAACTGGGACGTGTCGCCCAGCTCGGTTATCTCGATGTGCTGCAGGGACCGGAACGCACGCTGCAACTGCGTAATCCTGAGGGTGTGCCGCCGCGGCTGGCGCTGGAAGCGATCAAGCAGGTGCAGCCCAATCCGGAATCGGCGCTGAACGTCGTCGGCAAAGTCCGCCTGACCCGGGATTCGGAAAGTGGCGTGGCCATTACCGACCTGCAGGTCCAGGAGGATCTGCATCAGGCTATCGACCACCCGGTGTTCCTTCCGGACCTGCACAGTTGGGAGCATCGCCTCGGGCACCACGATGAGATCACCGACATATTCCAGCTTGGTCAGTTACTGGCGTGTCTGGCGTGCGGGTTGGATTTTGCCGATATCAATGACCTCAAGACGTTTGCACGGCACCGCCGTAACCTGTTCCAGCTCAATGGCCGGCTCAACCCGGTGCTGGCCAACCTGATCGTCGAGATGACGGAGCTCAACCGCCACGAACGTGCCACGGATGTCGGCTCGCTGGCGCGGCGCCTGGAGTCCTGGCGCGAACAGCCGGCCAGCCTGGATGTCGAGCGTGTGTTGGCCCAGGCTGAAGGCCCGGCGTCGCGGCGTACGGTGGTGCTGGAACATCTGCGCAACCGCTTGTTTGACCTTTCGCGGCGCAATCGCCTGCTGTATTTCCGGCCGACCCAGGCCAACGTCAACTTGACCGTGGCTAGCGTGCCGTTGGTGATGCGCATTGAAAGCATCCGGCCCGAAGCGCTGTGCACCTGGCAGCCGACCTTCGGCGGATTCTCCGAGCAAGTGCTGAGCGGCAAGCCCGTTGGCCTGCAACAGTGGCTGCGCTTTGAAGACCAGACTTGGTTGCAGGCGTCGCTGGAGCGCATCATCCAGGAAACCCGCCGCGACCGCGCCGAGTTCGGTTTCAGCAACCTGCGCCTGGTGGTGGCCTTCATGCGCTGGCACAACCTCAAGGACACGCCGGAAGAACGCATCGTCACCCCGCTGCTGTGGCTTCCAGTGGAGTTGAGTCGCAAGAAAGGCGTGCGTGATCAGTTCGTGTTGCAGTGCGACGAAACCGAGGCCGAATTCAACCCGGTGCTGCGCCATCAACTGCGTCAGCTCTACGATATCCGATTGCCGGAAACCGTCGACCTGCAAAAGACTTCGCTGGAAGACATCCACGCCGATATTGCGCGCCAGATCAAACTGACCGAGCCCGGGGTCGAGCTACGCCTGCAAAGCAAACCGCAAATCGAGCTGATCCACCAGAAGGCCGTGCAGCATCTGCACCACTTCCAGCGCCATCGTGCCCGCCAGCGCCTGTCGACGCCTTTGGTGAAACCGGATTTCAGCTACGACCGCGAAGATTTCCGTCCGCTGGGCCTGCAATGGTTCCAGCAGAAGGTCCTGCCCAGTGAGTTGCCGCTGCGCCTGGCCGTAGGCGCCAAACCTGTGCTGCGCAATCAACATCCTCAGATGGTTGCGAGCAGCGCCGAAAACAGCACCTTCGCCCTGCCCGAGAACCAGGGCCATCGCTACGCTTGGGACATCGACCTAACCCAGGTGACCCTGGCCAACTTCAACTATCGCAAGATGTCGCTGGTGCGTGACTATGCGCAGTTGATCGACGAACCGGCGCAGAACGAAGCGTTTGACCGGATGTTCTCCATCGAGCCTCGGGACGTCGAGGTCAAGGCCCCCGACCCTATCCCACTACCCGAACAGTGGAACGTGGTGGCCGGCGACGCGACACAAAATGCTGCCGTCAGCCTGGCCCGCACCGGGCGCAACTTCATTATTCAGGGGCCGCCGGGCACGGGCAAATCCCAGACCATCACCAACCTGATCGCGGACTATGCCGGTCGCGGCCTGCGAGTGCTGTTTGTCTGTGAGAAACGTGCGGCGCTGGACGTGGTATTCCATCGCCTGCAACAAAGTGAACTGGGCGACTTGTGCTGCCTGATCCATGACTCCCAGACCGATAAGAAAGCCTTCGTGGGTAACCTGCGCGAGTGCTATGAGCGTTGGATCGCCGGCGATGCCCAGTCGCCGCAGTTGCAAGCGCGGCGCGACACCTTACTGGCCGGCCTGAGCCAACAGCTGGGCTTGATCGAGCGTTTTGAACAGGCCATGACGGGCGTGCCGGAGTCTTTGGCATGCTCGGGACGCGAGCTGGTGCGTCATCTGATCGAGCTGCCGCCCGTGCTTGCCAAGCTGCCACCCGAAGCCTTGGAGCGTCTGCCCGAGTGGCGTCATTGGCAGGCCCAAAGCGAGCTGACCGGCCGCGTGTATCAGGCGATCAAAGAACGTTTCGGTCTCGACAGCTTTGCACGTCATCCTTTCAGCCATTTGGCCTCAAGCCTGATTACCCATGAACATGCGTACGGTCAACTCAAGGCGTTCCTGGATGAAGCCTGTGGGTTGATGGACAGTGTCGAGCTGTTTCTGGAGTCATCATCGAGCCTGCTGTCCGGGAATACTCGCTTGGCAGATGCGTGCGTACTGACCCAGGCCGCCGAACAACTGACCAGCGCCAACCTGGCCGCGCACCTCGATCTGCTGGAGCCAGGCTCATCAGGCTCTCAAGCGCTGCATGCCGAACAAGCGGCGTTGCAGGCACTGGCTGTGCAGCAACACAACGCCCGCGAATCCACCCACTACTGGCGTGAAAAACTTGCACCACAGGACACCCAGGCGGCCCTCGAGCTGGTACAGCGGCTGGAAAGCTCGCCGCTGCGTTGGCTGCAACCCGCCTGGTGGCGGCTGCGCGGTGAATTGCAACGACGCTACGACTTCAGCCAGCACGCGATTCGCCCGAGTTTGCGCAGTGTGCTCGACAACCTGGCGGGCGAGCACCGCGCCACGGCCCAATTGCACGCCGAGCAGCAACGCTTGCAAAGCCGTTATGGAATCCCGGACATCGACCTGTTCGTGCACAACCTGCAAGCCCTGCTCCAGCAACTCAGCGCATCACCGCTGTTGCGCCAGTGGGTCGAAAGCCTGCGGGGTAACCCGGATGCCCTGCCCGGCGTGCGCCAGGAAGCCAGCCTGCGTCAGCCGTTGGCGCGCCTGGCCGAGGTGGTCGCGCAACATTGTGTGTTCGACCCCGCGCCAAGCCTGGGCGAGTTGGCGGAATACCTGCGCGATCTACGTGAAGAACTCGACGAACTGCCCGATACCCTGCCCCTGCTCAATGAGCTGCACCAGGCCAATCCTGTCTGCCTCGCGGTCGTGCAACAGTACGCCTTGGCGCAACGTGCACTGGACGGTTTGATTGCCCAGGAAAACCTGACCCGCCTGTACCGCGCCAATCCTCAGTTGGCCCGCTTCGATGGCCCTGCCTTGAGTTTGGCTGCGCGTCAGGTCAGCCAGGCAGAAAGCAACCTGCTCAAAAGCAACGCTCACGTACTCAGCGCCACGCTGCACCAGCGTTTTCTGGAGCATGTGAAGCAATCGGCGATGTCGGTGACGCAACTGGACGCCCAGGCGCGCGAGTTCAAGAAGGCCTACGCCAAGGGTCGCCGTGAACTGGAGCATGAGCTGGGCAAGACCATGCGCTATCGCTCCATTCGTGAAATGGCCAGTGGTGACAGTGGCCGGGTGATCAACGACCTCAAGCCCATCTGGTTGATGAGCCCACTGTCAGTGTCCGACACCCTGCCATTGACGCCGGACCTGTTTGACGTGGTGATTTTCGACGAAGCCAGCCAGATCCCCAGCGAAGAAGCCGTGCCGGCCTTGAGCCGTGCGCAGCAGGTGATTGTGGTGGGTGACGAGATGCAGTTGCCACCGACCAACTTCTTCTCCAGTGCCGGCGACCAGGACGATAACGAACTGATTGCCATGGAGGACGGCGAACAGATCGCTATCAACCTTGATGCCGACAGCCTGCTCAGTCAAGCTGCGCGTAACCTGCCGGCGACCCTGCTGGCCTGGCACTACCGCAGCCGCCACGAAGCCTTGATCAGTTTTTCCAACGCGGCGTTCTATGAAGGGCGGTTGATCACCATTCCCGACCGTCGCATCGAGCGCCCTGCCCCGGCCCACGCCGCGCTGGACTCCACGGATACCGAGGCCGTGATCCAAGGTGCCGATACGCTGTTGGAAAGCCCGATCAGCTTCTTGAAGATGAGCGACGGTGTCTATCTCAGCCGCAGCAACCTGGCCGAAGCACGCTATATCGCCAACCTGGTGCGTGAATTGCTGCAACGCGAGACCGGCCTTAGCCTGGGCATCGTGGCGTTTTCCGAGGCCCAGCAAGGCGCTATCGAGCAGGCTTTGGAAGACTTGGCCAGCAGCGACTCGGCCTTTGCCACACGGCTTGAGCGCGAGTATGTGCGTGAAGATGCCGGGCAATTCAATGGCCTGTTCGTCAAGAACCTGGAAAACGTCCAAGGGGACGAACGTGATGTTATTATCCTGAGCATCTGCTACGCGCCAGGGCCGAACGGCAAGATGCTGATGAACTTCGGCCCGATCAACCAGCGTGGCGGGGAAAAACGCCTGAATGTGATCTTCAGTCGCGCCCGCAAGCGCATGGCGATCGTCTCCAGCATTGAGTCCGAGGCCATCACCAACACCCACAACGATGGTGCCGCTGCATTGCGTGCGTTCCTGCAGTTTGCCCAGGCCAGTGCCATTGGGGATGCGCCGCGCTCCCAGGGTATCCTCGCCAACCTCAATCCAGGCGCCAAGCAATCCTTTGCCGTCAGCCTGCCCAAGGACCACCTGCGCAGCGCCCTAGCCGCTGCGTTGCGCAAACGCGGGCATTCGGTCCAGGAATATGTCGGGCGTTCTCAGTTCCGTTGTGACCTGGCGATCAGTGACGCCAGTGGCGAACACTTCAGCCTCGGCGTGCTGCTGGACGGCGACACCGCATCGGCCACTGACGTGCGTGAGCGCTACATCTTCCGCCCGACGGTACTGCGCAGTTTTGGCTGGAAGATCATCGACGTGCTTAGCCATGACTGGCTGCGCGATCCGGAAGACGTGCTCAATCGCATCGAAACGCTCCTGCGGGGTGAGGAAGCCCCTGCGTTGCCGGAACCGGAGTCGGTAGAGGAAAGCGTCGAGATCGAGGCTGAGCCGCCTGTCACCGCTGAAGCGACACCCTTGATGCGCGAGTTCACCTTCGGTGAAGGCAACTCCAACAAGTTCTGGCGTATTGGTGTCGCAGAGGCCGAGGTGACGGTGAATTTTGGCCGTATCGGCACCGAGGGTCAGACCCTGATCAAGTCCCTCGACAGTCCCGAACGTGCTTTGCGTGAAGCGGAAAAGCTGATCGGGGAGAAACTACGCAAAGGGTATCAAGAGCAGGCGGGTTCATTCACCCCGAGGTGAGCTGAGTCGGTCCAGCATGAATCAGACAAGCGCGTTCAATCTGAACGCGCTGCAGCGGTCCGAAAAAGGGGGGGGCCTAGAGAGCTGTCTCTCATGAGCATCAATTTATGAACATTCGGCTCCACAATTAGAGCAAGGCGCCGGACATAGCGATTTCAGGACTCTTCGTGAACCACGGCGATGTCTTTCCTTCCTATTCGAGGTTGCCCATCTCCAAGCAGACGCTGCTGCCGTTGTACTGGACGAACAAGGTTCATGAACACGTATAGATGAACAACCATTCCCATTCATAGAATGCTATCCAGCTATTACGGCGCCTTGACCGACACATGAACATCTGACATCGCCCACTTGTTCAACAAAGGATCGTGTCGACGAATGACGCTTTCTACTTCGGGATTATGACGATCCTGGCCGAGACCGCTAGCCACTATGGCATTGGCGCAAAAGAGATGGCCATTGCTGGTCTCATCGGCCAGCCCGTTCATCTCCTAAGCCCACTTATAGCCTCCACCTACCTGCTGTGCGGGTTGTTGTATATCGACTACGGCGACAACCAGCGAGCGTCCATCTGCTGGAGCATCGGTACGTGCCTGGTCATGTTCGTGGCGGCTATCGCAATTGGAACCATCGACGTATTCAACTGAGGGCCCTCCTCAACTGCGCAGCGCACAGGTGGACAAGCTCATCTGTGCTTGAAGTGATCAGCTTCGCTAACGAAGCCATATTGCGACCTGGCCTTCACTCCAAATAACGCGCCTGCCCGGACAAACATCAAAAGGTAATACCGCGCTCAGCCCAGCACCGGGATCACCCGCGAGGGCTTGACCGATTTGAACGAAAAACTTGAATAAATCTCTTTGACCGCCGGCAAGGTTTGCAGCACCTCTCGCGCAAACTCGCCGAAAGACTCCAGGTCTTTGGCCACCACTTCCAGTAGAAAATCGTAGCGTCCGGAAACGTTGTGACAGGCGACGATCTCCGGGATTTCCAATAGGCGCTGTTCGAAGGATCGAGCCATTTCCTGACTGTGGGACTCCATCATCACGCTAACAAATGCGGTGACGCCGTAGCCGAGTGCCTTGGGCGAAAGAATCGCCTGGTAGCCGGTAATCACTGCGTTCTCTTCAAGAATTTTCACCCGGCGCCAACACGGCGAAGTGGTCAGCGCCACATGTTCGGCCAGTTCGGCGATGGTCAGCCGGGCGTTGCCTTGCAGGGCCGCGAGTAAGGCCTTGTCGGTACGATCCAGCTCGCTAGGCATGTCTTGCCTCCTAATTTTGTTTTCCGGAGCCTTTATTCCAATTTATGGGTTATTTCTGGGTCAATTTGGAATTTTTCTTGTTGAAATTGAGCATAGCATTGTAGGAAATACAGGAGCGTCCAACATGAACAATAAAAACAATGAACTGGGCTTTTCCACCCGCGCCATCCATCACGGCTATAAGCCGCTGGACCACAACGGCGCACTGATCCCGCCGATCTACCTGACCTCCACGTTCGCCTTCCCTACCGCCGAGTACGGCGCCGGTTGTTTCGCCGGCGAAGAATCCGGGCATTTTTACACGCGGATCTCCAACCCCACATTGGCTCTGTTGGAGTCACGCATGGCGGCTTTGGAAAACGGCGAGGCGGCGGTGGCCTTCAGCTCCGGCATGGGAGCCATTGCCGCGACCTTTTGGACCCTGCTGCGCCCCGGTGACGAGATCATTCTCAACCGTACGTTGTACGGCTGCACCTTCGCCCTGCTGCACCACGGTATCGGCGAGTTTGGCGTCAAGGTGCGTCATGTTGACATGTCCAACCTGGCCGAACTGCGCGATGCCATCAGTCCTTCGACGCGCATGATCTATTTCGAATCCCCGGCCAATCCGAACATGCAGTTGGTCGACATTTGCGCGGTGGCTAAGATTGCCCACCATCATCGGAATGTCACCTTGGTGGTCGATAACACCTACTGCACTCCATACCTGCAACGCCCCTTGGAAATGGGTGCGGATGTAGTGGTGCATTCGGCCACCAAGTACCTCAGTGGCCATGGCGATATCACGGCCGGCATCGTAGTTACCAGTCATCCACTGGCGGACCGCATTCGCCTGCAAGGCCTCAAGGACCTGACCGGTGCGGTAATGTCGCCTCAGGACGCTTTTCTGCTGATGCGCGGGCTCAAGACCCTGTCACTGCGCATGGAACGCCATTGTAGCAACGCCCAGGTGATCGCCGAGTATTTACACGCGCACCCGGCCGTCGAATGGGTCGCTTACCCCGGCCTGCCCTCCTTTGCTCAGTACGACCTGGCGTCGAGGCAAATGAAGTTGCCTGGGGGCATGATCGCCTTCGAACTCAAGGGCGGCCTGACCACCGGCCGGCGTTTCATGAACGCACTGGAGTTGTTCGCCCGCGCGGTCAGCCTGGGAGACGCCGAGTCCCTGGCCCAGCATCCAGCCAGCATGACCCATTCCACCTACACGCCTGAAGAGCGTGCGCACCACGGGATTTCCGAGGGGTTGGTGCGTTTGTCGGTGGGCCTTGAAGACATCGCGGACCTGCTGGCCGACATCACCCAAGCGCTGGATGCCTGTGCTCAAGGAGGTTGAACATGTCCACCGCTTATCCCCTCGTGGATTGTCACGCCGTTGAGCATGGCGCCCAACCGAACTGCGTGATCAATTTTCCGCTGCAGAGTTGACCAAGCCACCGTTCCCTGTGCACTATCGAGCAGTTCCTCTTCGCAACGGATCAACCATGATTCTCACCACTGACCACATGCTGTCTGCCGAGGGCCACTGCGCCCAGGCATGCGCATGCGTGTCCGTTGCCAAGAAATCCAAGAAACAGCCGCTCATTTGACCGGGGCGCTGTCCCGTCAGATGAGCTGACAGGACAGATAGCGCCAGGCCTCCTCCCCGCTTGATTCCCATCCCCTCCTCTGACGTCGACTAATCGGTCTGCCTGAGGAGTAATGCATGTCTAATTTTCGCGGTATCTGGGTTGCACTGGCCACGCCCTTTCATTCGGGACACGTCGACTTCGACGCGCTCGAAGGTTTGGTGAAAACGCTCCTTTCTGGAGGCGTTAGGGGGCTGGTCGTATGCGGCACCACTGGTGAAGCCGCAGCGATGAACAAGGATGAACAGCTCGAGGTACTGGATGCAGTTCTACAGATTGCTCGACCTGACCAGGTGATCATGGGGCTGTCGGCCAACAACCTGCAGGAAGCCCTGGCATTCCAACAAAAGATCCAGAGCCGTGACATCACCGGCGTTCTGGTTCCAGCACCCTACTACATTCGGCCTTCGCAGCAAGGCATCGAGTCATTTTTCCAAACAGTCGCTGATGCCTCATCTGTCCCGGTGGTCCTCTACGACATCCCCTATCGAACAGGCGTGAGGATCGAACGAGAGACGCTGAGAAGGATCGTGCGTCACCCCAAAATCGCAGCGGTCAAGGACTGCGGTGGTGATGTCGAAACCACCATGGCCCTGATCGAGGACGGCAATGCAGAGATTCTGACCGGCGAGGATATCCAGATCTTCACAAACCTCGCCCTGGGCGGAGCCGGCGCAATTTCGGCCTCGGCACACATTCGTCCAAATCTGTATGTCCAGATGATGCAGGAGATGGATAGAGGCGATGTCATGTGCGCCCGGGCTACATTTTACCGCCTCCTGCCTTGGATAAAGATGGCGTTCGCTGAGCCCAACCCGGCTGTCATCAAAGCAGCTCTGAGCGTCCACGGCTTGATCAGCAACGAGCTTCGTGAGCCCATGCAAACTTGCTCCTCAACAACGATGGATCGACTCAGATCTGTGCTTTCAGGTTTGACCTGTCAAAGCGCATAGGTCGGGCGGCGATCTCATGGGTGTGGTGCTAAGCCCAAGAACCACCACACCCTAAACGTCGTATAAGTGACAGCCGGCGTAATCAGGCAAGGCGGGGTCGCCGTTCCTTTACTTTAGATCACCCAGGACACCCCACTCCTACGACTTTACCCCGCTCAACGTTCGGTACTGGCGAAAAGACTCGCGCACAGTCTCGAGCAACTCTGCTTCATGCCAGGGTTTAGTCAGAAAACGGTAGATCTCACCGCGGTTGATTGCCTCGGTCACGTTATCGACGGCGGCGGAGCCTGACAGGACCATTCGAACGGTATGGGGGTGCATGGTTCGAATACGAGCGAGTAACTCCGTGCCATTCATGCCCGGCATGTGTTGGTCAACGATGATGACGCCAACCTGATGTTCAGCCAGAAGCTTGAGGGCTTCCTGGGCACTCGTTGCAGTGAGGATAAGGTAGTTCTCGTGGCGCAGCAGGCGCTTGAGCGAGGACAAAACGCCCAGGTCGTCGTCCACCAGCAACAACGTCGATGATGTTTCATTTTCAAGTACGACATGCAGTGGCTGGTAGGAAGAGAGAAAGCGTTCCGTGTCTTCGACGGGCATGGGATGGCTGATCAGGTAACCCTGGATCAGATCGCAGTGCATAGATCGCAGGTACCGCGCTTGACCGGGATGTTCGACGCCTTCGGCCACCACTTCAAGGCCGAGACTGTGCCCCAGCGCGATAATGGCCTTGACGATAGAGGCATTGCCCGCGTTAGTCGTCATATCGCGGACAAAGGAGAGATCGATCTTGAGCCTGTGCACTTCCAGTTGCTGCAGATATCCCAGCGAGGAGTAACCCGTTCCGAAATCATCAATCGACAGTCGAACACCCAGCGCCTTGAGTTCGCTCAGGGACTTGAATGACTGATCGCGGTCCACCATTACATAACTTTCGGTGATTTCCAGTTCAAGCTGACTGGGCTCGATGCCGGTTTGCGCCAGGGCGTTTTTGACCGACTTCACCAGATTCCCCGCGCTTAACTGAACAGCAGAGATGTTCACCGCTGTTTGACACGGCGCAATGCCTGCCTCTGACCAGTTTTTGATTTGGCGGCAGACCTCGTGCAACACCCAATCGCCGAGTTGTATAACCAGGCCACTTTCCTCTGCAAGGGGAATGAATTCGCCTGGAGAGATCATCCCGCGCTCGGGATGTTGCCAGCGGACCAGGGCCTCAAGACCGCCAATATTACCGGTATCCAGATCAACTTGGGGCTGGTAGTAAACCCGCAGCTCTCCTTGCTCAAGGGCATTGCGCAACTCTGCTTCGAGTTTTAAACGCCGCTTGGCGCGGTGGGTCATCTCTGGCGAGAAAAAGCACAGCACTCCCCGCCCCTGCTCTTTGGCTCGATGAAGTGCGGCGTCGACATTGCTCAGAAGGGTCTCGGAGTCAGTCCCATCGTCGGGATAGAGCGTAATTCCGATGCTGGCCCCCATGTAGACATTCTGCTTGCCTAGTACGAATGGCTCTGCCAACGCATTGATGATGCGCTGGGACATCAGGTCCACTGGAACATCGACATGCTCCAGAATAATGTTGAATTCATCCCCGGCAATGCGTGCAATGCTATCGTTTTCGGGCAGTAGGCTTCGCAACCTCTGTGCGACCTGGGTCAGCAGTTGATCACCCGACTTGTGGCCGAGGCTTTCGTTGATCGTCGCGAAGTTATCCAGGTCTATGTTGAGCAAGGAAAACTGGGACTGCTCACGCTCGGCCTGCAGAATCGCGTGATCCAGCAATTCCGCGAACAGTACGCGGTTCGGCAAGCCGGTCAGAGGGTCGCGATGGGCAAGAATGCGATATTTGTCTTCAGTTAATTGCAGTAACGCACTGCGCTGCGCCACCAGATCCTCCAGGAAACGATGCAGCCTGGCCAACTCCAAATGGGTGCGAATACGCGCGCGCACTTCGTCGATATCGAAAGGTTTGGTGATGTAGTCGGCAGCTCCGATCTCGAAGCCTTTGACTTTCTCTGATGCAGCATTTATGACCGTGACAAAAATGATGGGGATTCGGCTGCCTGTCGGCGTTGCCTTGATGCGCCTGCAGACTTCATAGCCGTCCATGCTAGGCATCACGATATCAAGGAGGACAAGGTCTGGGGGCACGGTGCCCTGAATGGCGTCCAGCGCCTGGGCGCCAGTGCGTGCAACCATGATGCGGTAGTCATCCTTGAGCGCCTCGAGTAGCTCATGGATGTTTTCCGGGATGTCATCGACAACCAACAGCGAGGGGCGGTTGGCTGGGTCTGCCGGTCCGGCTATATCGAAACGGATGGGGTTCTGGCGAAGGCGCCTGAGCTCAAGTTGATTGTGGATGCGCGCCTTGAGCAGATCAGGGCTGAACGGTTTGGTGATGTAATCGGCGACACCCATCGCCAGGCCTCGCGCCTCATCCATGGCATCAGCCAGGGCGGTCACAAAAATCACCGGGATATTCGTGGTGCACGGGTCAAGCTTGAGTGCGGAAAGAACGGAGTAACCGTCCATGTCCGGCATCTTGATGTCCAGCAGGATCAGGTCTGGCTGCGGTTGGCGGTTGGCCAGCTCAAGCGCCTTTTCACCGTTGGTAGCCGCACACAGAGAAAAATCGTCGCGCAGCATCCCCATCAAGGCATGCAGATTTTCGTGGATATCATCGACGATCAGAATGCGGGCACGTTTGTTGTTAGGAGCAAGTTCGTTCATGAAGACGTATCCGGGGCGACCCCATTCAGGTGCTGTAATCGAGTAAGTGCGGCGTCTATTTCGAAATCATCGATCAAGGCGGCAATAGCGGATATTTCTTGCTCGATCCGGGTTCCGCGCGTCCCCTTGAGCAACTGAGCGAGTATAGGTTCTGCCGCACCAAGGTCCGATTCCAGGGCCTGTACGAGCTGGTTCAGCAACGCGTCGAGCAATGATGGTGATAAGGGTGTTTCGACACTCGACTGGGACGGGTAATCAATCTCGGCAATCCCATCGATCTCACAGAGCACGAGCTGGAGGAGACCTTCAGCCTCCTCCAGGACGCGATCATCAGGGAAGCTGTTCTGCTTGAGTTGATCGTCGATGGTTTTAACGATGTCATACAGGCGCTGGGCCCCGATATTTCCGGTAACGCCCCTGAGTGAATGACAGAATGTCTCTGCACCTTGCTTGTCGCCACTTGCAACAAAACAGCGGATCTTGAGGACCGCGTCAGCGTAATGCAGGCGAAACCGCCGCAGCTGTTTTCGATAGCCATCAGCCTTGCCGCCAATACGGCGTAAACCGTCCTGAGCGTTGATATGGACCATTGTCTGCAGATCGGCAGGCAGGCTACTTGCCGGCGATTTCACAACATCGAGCACCGCAGGCTGATCGCTACGCCGGCCGGGCGATTGTATCCACTTGCAGAGTACGGTCATCAGCCTATCGGGTGCAATTGGCTTGGTAATGTGGTCGTTCATTCCCGCATCGTGACTGGCCTGGGTATCTTGCGCCATCGCCAGCGCGGTCATGGCAATAATCGGTAGTGCACCAAAGCGTTCTCCGCCAGGCATATCAGCCAATGCCCGAATACGCCTGGTTGACTCCAGGCCATCCATCACGGGCATCTGGATGTCCATCAACACCGCGTCATAATCATGACCTTGGACCTTGTCGAGCGCTTCCTGACCGTTCACGGCCTCATCCACGACCATGCCTTCGCAGTGCAACAACTCGGCGGCGAATTCCCGGTTTATATCGTTGTCCTCAACGACCAGTATGTGGCCCCCCGCCAACTGATTGTTATTCGGGGGCTGGAGCGTTGTAGGTCTGCCCTGAGCATCCATTCCGAGAACGCGGCCACGTCCAAGGACTGAAAGAATCGAGTCAAGCAGCACTGAAGGTGAGACTGGTTTGATCAAGAACCCGTCCACCCCGGCCTGCTCGGCCAGGCGCAAGACATCTTCGCGACCATAAGCGGTGATCATGATGACCTTGGGAAGACGGGGCAAACGAATATCACGGTGAATGCGCTGGGTGGTTTCGTCGCCATTCATGCCGGGCATACGCCAGTCCATCAGGACCAGATCATAGGGCTCAGCGGCTGGGGCCTGCAGTTCGGTGAGGGCGGCCGGGCCGCTGGCAACGGTGACAACTTCCAATTGGAAGAAACGCAACATCTCGGCCAGGATTTCACGAGAGACCGCATTGTCATCCACCAGCAAGACGCGGATGCCCTTGAGCAACGGTCCGCTCTGCTCGACCAGTTGTCGTTGGTGTATCTGTGCTTGCCGCGCGACGGGCAACTGCACGGTGAAACTGATCGTGCTGCCTTTGCCTGATTGCGAGTCTTCAATCCAGATACGCCCTCCCATCAGTTCGGCCAGGCTCTTGCTGATGGCCAGCCCAAGGCCGGTTCCACCGAATCGCCGCGTCGTGGATGAGTCGCCTTGGGTAAATTTTTCAAAGAGATGACGCTGTGTTTCAGGGCTCATGCCAATGCCCGTGTCGCGCACGCTAATCTGCATATGCAGGATGTCGTCCCGAATGCCCAAGCTGTGGAGTGCTAACTCCACCTCGCCTTTTTCCGTGAATTTTATAGCGTTCCCGCACAAGTTGAGGAGGATCTGGCCCAGGCGCAATGGGTCGCCCAACAACCGCGTGGGAATGGTGGGGTCATGACGAATAAGAAACTCGATACCTTTTTCTTCGGCCTGGAAGGCGATGGCATCCGTCAATTGCTCCAACACGGAATCCAACCCGAACTCGATCTGTTCGAGTTTAAGTTTGCCCGCCTCAACTTTGGAAAAATCAAGAATGTCGTTGATCACACCCAGCAGTGAATGGGCGGCCGTTTGTACCTTGCCCAGTTGGCTACGCAAGGCCGGCGGCAGATCCTTTTTCAGGACCAGATAGAGCATGCCGAGAATGGCGTTCATGGGGGTGCGGATCTCGTGGCTCATGTTAGCCAGGAAATCGCTCTTGACCTGCGTCAGCCGCTCCGCTTCCTCCTTGGCAAGAAGCAGTTCTTCAGTTCGCTCGGCAACAATGCCCTCAAGATTGTGATTGAGCTGGTTAAGCGCTTGCAGCGAATCGAAGAGTCGACTGCGGCTCTCGTTAAAGGCGTTTACCAACTCTCCGAGCTCGTCGCGGTAGGGATACTGGATTTTCTCCACGGGCGCATTGTCCGGCCTGAAACGCCAGTTCGCTACAGCGTGGGAGACCCGGGTGACGGCATTGGACAGTCGATAACGAATGGCCCAGAGAATGATCAGCCAGAGTGCCGAGGTAATGACGATCGAATTTAGCAGAATGAACAGGCAGGCGTACTTGGTCCGATCCCATAGCACACTGCGATCTGAATACATCTTGAGAACACCGATCACATTATGCTCGCCCGCCTGCCCAGGCGACGTAAGCGGTAATTCGGCTTGGCGGAACCTGGCGGGAAAGAGCGTCCGCCCTTCCCTCCTCCCGCTTGGCACATGCCCGGAGACCGCCAGGACCTCCCCCCCGGCAGAGACCACCTGGACGCCGCTGACGATAGCGTTCTGACGCACGGCTGTGACAATACTCATGAGCTCAGCCTTGTCCAGTTCCCATACGGCCTTGGTGAAGCTGGGGCTGATGGTTCTGCTTAGGGAGACCAGGTCATCCGTGATATCCCTGCTGACGCTGAAATATTGAATGCTCAACTGCGCCCCAGTCATACCCAGAGCAATCAAGAGATACCACGGGAACATGGTGTAAAGCAGTCGCCTGAAAAGCGTCTGAGCGGCAAACATCCGTCCTACTTGCATTTATTTCCACCACCAGAGGGTATCCGGTTCAGGCGTCCCGGCAGGCAGGACGGGATTGGCAAGACGGATGACCCTCCGATGTTCCTTGGCAAGCGCGCTTATCTCCTTTGCGTGGTAAGTTTCAAACAGTTTGCGGAAGGACCCGTCCGCCAACGACAGATTGAGTCCATGTTCGATGCGTCGGGCCAGCGCGGTGTCGCTCTTGTTGACCCAAAAGTACACCGGATAAGGGAAGAACAACGCCTTGCTGTTTTCAATGACGAGCTGAGGGTATTGATCCTTGTGCTCCTCAAGCTCACGAGCCGCTTCATTCAATCCACGCGGGAACGCGTCGAAGCGTTTAGCTGCAAGCATGCCAAAAAGATTTTCATAGTTGCTCGAAGTGACCACCGTAAAACCACTGGCTTGCATGATGGGTACATCGGCCCATTGACTATTAAGGCCGAATGTCAATTGCTCGCGAAACGCTTGTTCGTCCATCCGCGCGATGCGAGGTTGATCGGCAGCACGAATCAAGAGGAGGCGGTAACCGATAAGACCACGCAAGATATCGATCTTGATCGGCAGCATAAGGGATTCGCGTTCGGTGTTGGTTCCCAGTGCGATGACATCGATCTGCCCCGTCTGAAGCAACTCCATGCCACGATTCTGACTGGCCTCCTGCCCATAGGGAACGAGATGGGTGCGGCCATCGGTCGCCTGTGTATGCGAAAGCGCCAGCTCCAGGAGCTTCCAGCGATACTCATAGATGGGCCCGGAAGGGAAATAACGAAATGTCGTTTCCCGGTCTTCGGCTTGCGCGGGACGAGCAAACAGATTCAGCGCAATGGCAACGACAATTAAAAACTTTAGAAGAGATGCAAAGCGCGGCGCCGGGCTTCGCGTAACCGATGGGATGTACATACTCCGGGTTTCCTTTTCCGCAGCGAACTGGGCAGATACAGCGACGTCCGCGAATGTCCGGTAGTAAGTCTAACCGTCGATACGTCAAAAAATAGCAACGCGCGTGGCATTTTGCCAGTCCTGCCGTTTACGTACTTGGAGGCTCCATGTGTTCGACGAGGCACACCGCTACCGGCTGGTGGTGGCCGAGGACAAGCTCCAGGCCAATCAACTGGGTAGGGAAAGTCATGCGACAACACGCGTCATTTGTCTCCTAGAGCAACTCCGCGCTTGAAGATCTCCAACGTCTTCGGCCCGATGCCGTTAAAGCTGAGCAACCATCGCTCAAACTCCGCAGCTTCCATTGAACCGCTCTGCAAAGCGTTCATCCGAGATTCCAGTTCGGTATCCAGGCCTACACCCAGCTCGTGCAGTCGCCGCGCCGTGGACTCATCGTAGCGTGCGTAGCCCGCTTGCCCGAGGAGCCTGACAAGGTCTCGACGGGAGCATCGGGCGAGCTTTGCAGGCGTATCCAGGCCATATCGATCAACCAGGTTCCGGTACGCCTCGACGGCGACAGAGGACCGAATCCTTTTACCGATCAGAAAACTGGCGAGCAGCCACCGAAACACTCCGTGGCCGCCCGGGGCGTCGATCTCGATACCCAGGTCGGCAGCGGAAATGGGGGTCACCCCTTGGTTCGCCTGGGGTCAGCGGAACGCGGATAGGTGCGTTCTTCCTCAATGGAGCCGTCGGCTTTGTGAATCTTCACCGAGGCGGTCTTGCCATCAAAGAAATCTGCCAGAGAGTTCATCAGCTCCTGCTTTGTGGCAGCTTTTTTGGAAGCACGTTCTGCGCCGGCTTTCTTAAGTTCCCAGCCATCCGCAGACGGGCTCAGGTGGTAGTTGTCCATTGCCTTGCTCCTCACATTCAAATGGATTCTGCTTCGTCCTGAATATCTTCCTCCGCCTCATCCTCATCCGTGGCGTCGGCATCGTTCAAGGGCGGTGAAGTGGGCTTTTCCGGATCGTTGATGTAAGGCACGCCGCTAGGGCCCTGCTCTTCAAGTCCTTCAGTCTCAGGCTGCATGCTGGTTCTCCTTCTTCTTTCTGATAGTGCTTGGAGGACAGGCACTGCGAGGCGTTCAATGCTATACGAGCTTGCGCCAGCTTTAGCCCGACGAGTCGTACCCACTCAGAATTAACAACGTTTAACTCACCAGCCAGAGCCCCGCGGCCAATAATCAGGCCCTCGTCACCGAACTGGCTACAGCATGCATACCGCAAACCAAGCACTGAACACCCAGAGCCTTTGCAGCAGTAAAGCTCGCGCCCAACAATGGCCACGATCCAGGTTCTGGTTATCCATGTTGCTGATTGGCACCTGCGGCACAGCCCTGGCTGCCGAGCCATCGGCGCAAGGCTTTATGGACGGCTCAACCCTGGATGTGCTGAGCCGCAATTTCTTCCTGCAGAATGACTACCGATCCCCCTCCCCGGCGAACAAAAACTATAAGCAGGAGTGGGCTCAAGGCTTCATCGCCTCATTTGCCTCCGGCTTTACCCCTGGCACCGTTGGGTTTGGTGTCGACGCCCATGGTTTTCTCGGTGTGAAACTGGATGGTGGCAAGGGGCATTCCGGAACAGGTTTGCTGCCGCTGGATTCGGATGGCCGAAGTGAGAGCGATTTCTCCAGTGCCGGTGGTGCGTTGAAACTGCGCGCCTCTAGAACCACCTTGGCCTACGGTGAGATGACCGTGGAAACCCCGGTGTTCGACACTGCCGACAAACGCCTGCAACCGGAATACGCCACGGGGTTTCTGCTCGACAGCCTGGAATTCGACGACGTGCATTTGCAGGCCGGGCGTTTCACCGCTTTCAAGAATCAGGACGCCTCGACCAGCAGAGGGGATTTCACTGGTTATGGAGTGGGCACCGATACCGGCAGCATCAGCTTGCTCGGTGCCCAATTGTTCGAAGACCAGCCGTTGGGCGGCGCTCTGTATGCTTCCGAACTGACCGACACCTGGCGTCAGTACTACGCCAACCTGCATCTGAAACAATCGGGATTCTTTCTGGACGCAAACCTTTACCATACCCAGGATTACGGCGACGCCGAGGCTGGCGCGATTGATAACACCGCCTATAGCCTGTCTGGCAAATACACCCTCGGCGCTCAGGGATTCACCCTGGCCTATCAGAAAATCCATGGCGACACGCCCTTCGACTTTGTGGGCGGCGACTCGATCTACCTCGCCAACTCCATCAAATACGCTGACTTCAACGGCGCTGGCAAACGCTCGTGGCAGGCCCGCTACGACCTCGACCTGGGAGCTTTTGGTATCCCGGGATTAAAATTCATGACCCGCTACGTTACCGGCCGCGGCATCGACGGCTCCCATGCCCCTCTAGGTGGCGCCTACAACCCATTTGACCCGGCTACCGGCCAATTCATCCCGCAACAAGGGGATGGCGGTCGCCACTGGGAGCGGGATATCGATCTGCACTACACCGTGCAATCGGGGCGGGCCAAGGATTTGTCCCTGCAGGTGTCCCAGGTGACTCATCGGGCCAACAGCGCCCAGGGCGGGGATGACATCGACCGGATTTACGTGGTGATCGAGTATCCCCTTGGATTGGGACGCTTTTAACCGATTAACTTCACGGGGGGCTTGGATATCCTCCACCCCCGGAGACATCACTACCCTCCTCCGAGCCCGATTCACGACCTGTTATGCGGCCATCGCCTCACAAGCTTCAGCGCATGTCCGGCAGGCCTGCGCACATTTTTGACAGTGCTCCGCTTCGTGCTTGCCACACTCGTTGGCGCATGCTCGACAGGCCTGAGCGCATAGACGGCAGATGCCGGTAGCAAGGTCGCTGTTGCGTGCCATAAGTCTTGCCGCGAGTACGCACATATCCGCGCAGTCTCGGTCCAGCTTGATGCAATTAGCCATCATTTGAACGTTTTGCTCTTGCAAGCAAGATGATGCGCACGTTTCACATGCTAAAGCGCAGCGTAAGCACTCGGAAACGCAATCTTCGTAAGTCTTGGTCATCTGAATTCTCCCGTCAGGTTTAGGAGTTTTTCCTCGTCAGACGTTCGACTTGAGACAGAACACGAAGGTTTCTTGAATTTGGTTATCTGAGCCTTGAACGGGCTCGGATGCGTGAACTTTCACACTCAAGGTTTGGCCGGCAAGGCTGATTCCAGGTACGTCGAGCGAGTTCAAGATGTCTGCCGCCCCCATGTTTGGGACGAAATGCGTTGCTGGCGGTCGAATCCGTTAGGCTTGTTCTCGGGCCTGAACGTTAGCGGCGAAGAGGCCGAGTAAATCGATACATCATGAGCGCTACTCTCTTCAAAGGCAGCGCTTTAAACAATGCACAATCTTGTGTCACACGATTCATGCCCCGGGCTGTTGCTGTCCTGGGCTCGCACCGAAGGAGATGTCCATGCCAGACCAGGTCGAGCCACCTCGGAAGCCGACGCTTAATCCGCCGGTTTTTTACACCTCAGGCGTCATTCTGCTTCTGCTGGTGTTATACGCAAGTGTCTTTCACAGTCACGCCCAGATCGTATTCGGGCACGTCCAGAGCTGGATCATCACGAACGTCAGTTGGTTCTACATCCTTGCCGTCGCGATCATCCTGGGCACTGTAGTGTTCCTTGGAATCAGCCGGTACGGAGACATCAAGCTAGGACCAGACCACAGCACACCGGATTACAGCAGCACAACCTGGTTCGCGATGCTGTTCTCGGCGGGCATGGGAATCGGTTTAATGTTCTTTGGCGTTGCCGAACCCGTCATGCACTTTCTCAACCCGCCCGTGGGGGACGGCAACACGGTTGAAGCCGCGCGGGAAGCAATGAAGATCACGTTCTTCCATTGGGGTCTGCACGCGTGGGCGATCTATGCCATCGTCGCGTTAATCCTGGCTTACTTCAGCTACAGGCATGGTCTTCCGCTGACATTGAGATCGGCCTTATATCCACTGATTGGCAACCGAATTTTTGGTCCTATTGGTCATGCAGTCGACATCTTCGCGATCATCGGCACAGTGTTAGGCGTAGCGACATCCCTAGGATTCGGTGTCTCTCAGATCAATACCGGACTCAATGCCCTGTTCGATGTGCCCATCAATACGACAGTGCAGATCATCTTGATCTTCGCAACCACTGCGCTCGCCACCATCTCGGTGGTAACCGGCCTGGACAAAGGCGTACGACGGCTTTCGGAACTGAACCTGTCGTTAGCTGTGTTACTGCTTTTGATGGTGATTGTGCTCGGGCCGACCGTATTTATCCTGCAGACCTTTGTACAGAACACGGGTGGATACCTGACCGAGATAGTCAGCCGAACCTTGAACTTGTATGCCTATCAGCCAACGGATTGGATTGGTGGCTGGACACTTTTCTACTGGGGATGGTGGCTGGCGTGGTCTCCATTCGTAGGTCTTTTCATAGCCCGAATTTCCCGCGGTCGAACGATTCGTGAATTTGTGATGGGCGTCCTGCTGGTGCCCACTGCATTCACGCTGCTATGGATGACCGTGTTTGGCAACACTGCTATTCATATGATTCTGACCGAGGGGGTGACTGACCTGAGTGCCGCTATTGACAAGGACACCTCGCTGGCATTGTTTGCCTTTCTTCAGCACTTCCCGTTTTCGAGTGTCATTTCGCTGGTCGCCATCATCATGGTGGTGGTCTTCTTTGTAACTTCTGCGGACTCCGGTGCGATGGTGGTAGATATGCTCGCCTCGGGGGGATCACCTGTGACCCCGGTGTGGCAACGAGTATTCTGGGCCTCCAGCATGGGGCTGGTAGCTATCGCATTGTTGTTGGCTGACGGATTGAAGGCGCTACAAACGGCAACCATTGCCAGTGCGCTCCCCTTCACTATCGCGCTGCTATGCAGTATACGAGGGTTGCTGAAGGCATTGAAACTTGACGCGACCAAGCGCGGGCTTCGCTATCAATCGATATCATCTGCGACCGCTCGTAGCACAGGCGGATGGCAGCGCCGGCTTAGAACAATGGCCATGTTCCCACGTCGCGCTCATGTTCTACGCTTCATCACCGAGACAGCCAAACCCGCTTGCATGTCCGTGGTGGAAGAATGGCGCAAGCAAGGTTACACATGCGATGTCGAAGATGGAGAAGACGGAGGTGTTCGACTACGTGTCGGGAGCGCGGAGAATCCAAAGTTCGTTTACGAGGTGCGTCCTCATCCCTATGCCATGCCGAGCTTTGTGATGGGCGACACCGAAGATGAGGAACGAAAGTATTTCAGAGCTGAAGTGCATTTACGCGAGGGTGGCCAAGACACTGACATTATGGGGTGGTCACGTGAGGAAGTGATCGGCGACATTCTCGACCAGTACGAGCGTCACATGCACTACCTCCATCTAACAGGTTGACTGTTTCGGGCCGCATCCAGCTTCATGATCGGAGTCAGTGGGCCAAACGGCTCACCCCTGTCCGTGAGCAGTTGGGATAGACGCTGATGAGCGAATTTCCAAGCTGACGTGCCTTCGTCACGGCTGTGCGGTTTTCCTGCGATCTGCTCCATTTATCATCTCCTAGGTCGTTTCGTAGGTTTGGCGGGCGCTTTATCCTCTGCCCCGGAGGAGTCAGCGCCCTCCTCTTCTACCCTTGACTCATCTGTCTCAGCCTGCCGAAGTTGCTCATTCTCTTTCTGAAGCGACGCCAGCAGCGCCATGGCTTCCTGCTCACGCAGATCAGCTACAGTGGCGGCCTTGTGGAGCGCCTTTGCCTCTTCACGCAAAGCCGAGATCTGCTCGATGAGGTGCTCAGTCACCCCAGCGGTCCTGGCCTCACCCTGGCGCAGTGCGTCAATTTGAATGTTGAGAGACTGAACCAAGGCTTCCTGAGTATGCAGGGCTTTGGTTTGCTGCCTGGCGTCACCAAGCAGGCGTTCATTGTCGCGATTGAGTCGCGTCAGATCGTCCTGTTTTACGGCGATGGTCTCTCGCAGCTTGCGCTGTTCAACCTGCATCTCATGCAGTTGAGACTCGTGCTTGCGTTGATCCTGATCTCGCTGTTCCTTCACCGCCGCTCGATAGTGCTCGAGTGCCCCACGGGCCTGCACATGCTTTTCCTCCAGGGATTGGATGTGCTTGTCCTTTTCTGCAACCAGAGACTCCAGGTCGGTGCAGCGCTGACTGAGGCGTGCGTTGCGCATCAACTCAGCCTGAAGCGAGGACTGGCTGGTCGCAAGCTCAGCGCTCTGCGTCTCTGTCGCGGCCTGCTGGGTGGCCAAATGACGTTGAGTGGTCGCCAACTCCGATCTGAGCTCGACGAGCTGGTCTTCCAGCGCAGTCCGCTGCTGCTCAAAAGCCGCGGTCGCCTGGGAGATGACTTCCTGGCCCTCCTCCATCAGCTGATCCAGCAGCGTCTGCACCATGCCGCTGAGCGCTTCGCCCATGCGTTCACGTGAGGTCGCAGGCTCTGAGTTGGAGGGTTCAAGCTCCTTCAAGTAGCGCGAAATCGTTGTCTTGGAGCCCGTGTTACCGAGCTCTACGCGCACGGCGTCGATGCTGGGGTTGGCGCCCCTGGCCAGCAGCGCCTGACGTGCTTTCTGCACTACAGCTTTGTTGATTCCGCCTCGAGCCATGGGGCCTCCTACGATTACGTACCGTATTACATGTCATGTAAATACATAATGAATTAAGCGAACATTACACCCTTTTATCGCGCTTATCTAGAAGTCCATAATAGTGCTTTATGGCTTCTTGAACCGTCGCTGCGTCCGGAGCACCTCCCCCGCGGCGTATGCAGGCAGAAACGCTCCGATTTTGAAGGCGGCAGACGATGGAAAAGGCAGATCGGTACCTCAGCGCCGGCACCCGGGAGAACACGCGGAAAAGCTACCGGGCGGCGATCGAGCACTTCGAGGTCACGTGGGGCGGGTATCTACCCACGACCGGCACAGGTGTGGTTCGGTACTTGGCGGAGTACGCCGACAAGCTCTCCATCAACACGCTGAAGCAGCGTCTGGCAGCCCTGGCGCAGTGGCACATCACTCAGGGCTTCCCAGATCCGACCAAGACGCCTGACGTTCGTCAAATGATCAAAGGCATCAGGGTCGTGCATCCGGCACAGGTCAGACAGGCCGCCCCGCTGCTGCTGAAACATCTGGAGCAGGCGGTCACCTGGCTTGAAGGGCAAGCTGCAGCTGCGCTTGAACGCGGAGACTACAAGTCGCTGGTGCGTCATCGTCGCTCGGTGGCGATTATCTTGATCGGATTCTGGCGTGGCTTTCGGGGCGATGAGCTGGCAAGGCTCACGGTGGAGAATACGAAAGCCGTAAGCGGCGAAGGCATTACCTTTTTCCTGCCCTACACCAAGGGGGATCGTCAGCATGAGGGCACTTCCTTCCATACGCCAGCGCTGGTCATGCTTTGCCCCGTAGAGGCTTATATCAGCTGGATAACGGTGGCCGGGATCGCGAAAGGTCCGGTGTTCCAGCGGATTGATCGCTGGGGCAACCTGTCAGGCAAACCCATGCAGCCCCATAGTCTTATCCCCGTACTGCGCCGTATTTTCAAAGAAGCCGGACTACCAGCGGAGCTATACAGCAGTCACTCGATGCGGCGCGGCTTTGCGACTTGGGCGTCTGCGAACGGCTGGGACATCAAGGGATTGATGGAATATGTGGGCTGGAAGGACATGAAGTCGGCGTTGCGCTATGTGGATGCCAGCGTATCCTTCGGCGGAATTGCTTTGCGCACCGCCCAACAAGCCCCCGTCCTGGAGAACAAGAGGATTTCCGGTGTTCACCCAGATCACTGACCTGTCCGGGGGACTTCAAACACTCTTTGAGACCGTGAACAACGCGTCAAAGCGTTCCCCGACCAAGATGCTATTGCTTCTTGAATAAAAGCAAGACTAGAGCGATTGTGGCAAGCAATGCTCCCATGAGGAACGTGCTGTCTGATCCAATGCTTTGCCATAGCCAGCCCGCAAGAATGCTGGCGATCAGCATGCATACACCGCTAACCAGATTGAAAATGCCGAAGGCCGTACCTTTGAGTTTTCCGGGCGCTTTATCGGCCACCAGCGAGGCAAGAATCCCTTGGCTGAATCCCATATGCCCTCCCCATAACACAACACCCAGCAGCATCGTGATGACAGAACCGCACTGAGCAAGAATCAGATCCGCCAAGACAAGTAGCCCCATACCCACACAGAGCAGTTTCGTGCGACTGATACGATCAGATAGCCAACCGGCAGGGTAAGCGGACAACGCATAGAAAAGCGCCATTACTACCATCACCAGCGGAACCCAAGTCACTGACAAGCCCAGTTGTTGTGCCCGTAACACCAGAAACGCTTCGCTGAACCGGGCGAGCGTAAACACCCCGCCAACGACAACCACCCACCAATACCCAGCGGAGAAGTCGTGAAGAACTCGCCAATGTATTGGAGACCGAAACTTGTGTTCTCGAGAGGCGCTAGCGGGCTCTTTTACTCCAGTGACAATGAGAGCCACCGCTATAGCTGCGGGAATCACCGCAACCCACAGTACAAGCTGTATATCTGCGAGCCACAGCATCAGCGAGATCGCCAGAGCGGGGCCGAGAACGGCCCCTACGGTATCCATCGATTGGCGTAACCCAAAGCAGGCCCCGCGGATCTCGGGTGGCGAAACATCTGCCACAAGGGCATCTCGCGGCGCACCTCGGATACCTTTTCCGACTCGATCCAGAAAGCGTGCAGTGAAAATTACTTCAACCGAGTGAGCCAAAGGAAAAAGCGGCTTGGTCAGGGCCGCCAAACCATACCCAAGCAACAGGAGTCCTTTGCGCCTGCCAATGAAATCGCTGATGGCGCCAGAGAATATCTTGACGAGCATGGCGGTCGACTCGGCAATCCCCTCGATTATCCCGACAGTCAATGCGCTCGCACCTAGCGTGGTGACCAAAAACACGGGCACCAAGCTGTGTACAAGCTCAGACGATATATCCATGAACAGGCTGACAAAGCCCAAGGCCCAGATCGTGCGCGGAATACGAAGACGCTCAACATTGGTGTGTGGACTTTCGCTACTCATATGGTCTTTCTGCACTCATGGGTGAAAGCAACTTGACGTCCCCAGTTCCTCTACGCTGATTTCACGCATACGGAATTTCTGCACCTTACCGCTGACGGTCATGGGAAAGTCGTCAACGAACTTGAAGTGGCGTGGCGTCTCGAAATGAGCAATACAGCCTTGGCAGTATTCGCGAAGATCGTCGGCGTTTGCCTGGTGCCCCTCATGCAACCTTACCCAAGCTACGATCTCCTCTCCATAAACTTCGTCCGGCACGCCGATCACCTGCACGTCTGCCACCGAAGGATGGGTGAAGAAGAATTACTCGATTTCGCGTGGATAGATGTTCTCGCCACCCCGAATGATCATGTCTTTGTTTGCGCCCGATGATCCTCAGATAACCCTACTCATCCATGATCGCCAAGTCACCGGCGTGCGTCGATGGCCTCATCGATCTCCAGCAGGTCGGCGATGTCGTCAAAAATCCCGGCAATGTCATCGTTGCTCATTGCGCGTGAACTTGTGGTCGGGGTCGACAGCGGTGCCCGAGACGCTGCAGCCTTCAGCCTCATCGCCCCAGCCTTGCCATGTAAAGCGCGACAGACTGCGCGTCGCCATCAGACAGTGCATGCGCGATCTGATTGCCTGGATCACGCCGCTCCTGAAGGTCGGCCTGTTGGAGCAACTTGATCTGGCGAACCATGTAGGCCGCGTGCTGGCCCGCCACCCGCGGCGTCTGGCCGAGACCCTGACCTTCGGCACCATGACAGGTGCTGCACGGGGCGATATTTGACTCAGGTACGCCGTGGCGAAAGATCAACTCCCCTCTTGAGTCAGGCGTTTCGGCTTCTGCTTGCATGGGGCGCTGCCTGGAAAAGTAGTCCGCCAACCCGGCTATCTGCGACTCTGTCAAATGGGTAAAGCCCCACATGTACTGGGTCGCGGCCTTGTCCATGCGTGCATGGCCTTTGAAATCGATCAACTGCACCTTGAGGTAGTCGTTCTGCTGCCCGGCCAGCTTGGGAAACATCGGTGAAACCGACTCCCCGGTCAGCCCATGACACAGGGAACACACGTCATCGACCAGAACCAGCGCGGGCGCTGTCGCGGTTTTTTCCGGGGGCCGATCCGTTGTGCCGGTACAGCCCACGAGCGTCGCCATGCAAAGGGCAAGCGTCAGGGAGATAGAGCGCGTCATACCACATACCTCCATGATCAGCGTCGACAGCCCGAGTTCAGTGTACAAACACCTTCGCTCAAGGCGGAGCAGGCTTTATTGATAAACCTCAATTTCGATCGCTTCACCGATGCCCAGGTAGTGCTGAGACGCCGACTGGCCGGACGCCGGCTATGTCGATCGGTAGCACCGACCGTGGCCAGGTGGCGGCGGCCGATGTTACTACTGCGGCGGGCGCCCTTGCGTCGATCCGCGCTGCCAGGCCCGTTGCAGTAGCTCAATGACTTCTTCATCACTGGTCTGGGGGAAATTCGAGTACCAGTAACCGACGGACATCATCCGCCCAGGGATCAGCGGGCAGATCACTTCATTGACGATGCAGCGCAGGGTTTCCACCGTATCTGGCGGCGCCACCGGCACCGCCACGACAATACGCGCCGGGGCCTGCAGCTGCACCGCGTGGATGGCGGCGATCATCGAGGCCCCCGTGGCCAGGCCATCATCGATCAGGATGACCACCTGACCTTTGAGTAGCACCGGCGGCCGCGTCCCCCGGTACACCTGCTCGCGGCGCAATAGCTCGCGGGTTTCCCGTGCGACCACGGCGTCATAACTGTCTTGATCTATCGAATGCGCCCGCAGCATCTCTTCATTGCGGATGTGTATCCCGCCACTGGCGATGGCGCCCATGGCGAATTCCGGCTGGGACGGAACGCCGAGCTTGCGCACCACGAGGAGGTCCAGCCGCACCTGCAAGGCGTTAGCCACCTCATACGCCACCGGGACACCGCCACGGGGCAAGGCCAGGATGATGACGTCGGGGCGCCGTGCGTATTTAAGCAACGGCTCCACCAGGCTTTGACCGGCCGCCGACCGATCCTGCCAGAGGGTTTGCAGAGAAGGGTTATGAGTCATGGGTCACCTCGTCAGGCGCTGACGCCTTTGGTTTGATTACACCGGGCCTGTGCGTGCGCCTCGCTGTTTCAGTGCGTCCATGTTCATGATGTTGTCCTCCGCTTGCGGCGCGGCGCGGCCGGTTTGCGCACGCAGGCGCGCTATTGCTTTTTGCGTTGGTAATCAGCCTATCCAGTGGATCTCGGGGGGCTTGTGCGCGATGGCCACAGGTGCCGACTTGGGATGCCCCACGATAATCGGAGCCACGGGCGTCCACTCGGACGCAAGTCCCAGCGCATGCTTGCCCTGCGGCGTATTCAGGAAGCCCTGGGCGAAACCGATCCAGCACGTTCCGAGCCCCTCGGCATACGCCGCTAGCATCAGGTTCTCGGCAGCCAGGGCACAGTCTTCGACCATCCATTGACCGGGCGCGTTACCCGAGATCAGCACCAGTACCGGCGCGTGGTAAAAGATCTGAAAACTGTCCTGGCCGAGCAACGCCTGAAAGTGGCTGGAGTGGTTGCCTGCCGGCATGGTGGCGAGCATCCAGGCCTTGGCCTCGCGGGAAACCCGCTCCAGCAACGCCTGATCGCGAATCACCGTGAACGTCCACGGCTGTTGGTTCATCGCGCTGGGCGCCTGGACGGCGGCTTCGATCAAGCGACAGATGAGTTTCTCATCGACCGGCTCAGACGTGTAATCACGTGTCGAGCGCCGTCCGGAAATTGCCTGGGTCAGGTTCATGCGTACGTGCCTCCAGTGTTTCATCACGGCGTCCACCCGAGCGGACGGTCGGGTGATTCATATCGAAGCAAGGCGTGACCTGCCGCTCAACCCTCGGGAAACGACGGCTGGGCTGGCGGTTCTTTTTCTGGAATATCGGTGATGGTCGCCTCGGTCAGTAGCAGGATACTGGCCACTGAAACCGCATTCTCCAGGGCAATCCGCACGACTTTGGTCGGATCAATAATGCCGGCTTCGTACATATCGACGTACGTGTTTGCAGCCGCGTCGAAACCGATGTTTCCAGGCTCCGCCAGCATGCGCGCCACGACAACGCCGGCATCTACCGCCGAGTTTTCCGCGATACGCCGGGCCGGCGCTTCCAATGCCCGGCGCAGTATCTGCAGGCCGGTACGGACATCCCCCTCATGACGGGCTTCCTCGGCGGCAATCGACGTCACGGCTTTGAGCAGCGTCAGCCCTCCTCCCGGGACAATCCCCTCGGCAATCGCCGCACGGGTCGCCGAGATCGCATCATCCAAGGCGTCCTTGCGCGCCTTCATTTCGGCTTCGGACGGCGCGCCCACCCGTATCACCGCAACGCCGCCGGACAACCTGGCCACCCGCTCCTGCAGCTTTTCACGGTCATAGTCGCTGGTGGTAGCCGCCATTTGCGCGCGAATCTGCTGCAGGCGTGCGTCGATGGCTTCGCGAGTACCGGCGCCGCCTATCAGCGAAGTGCTGTCCTTTGAAACCACCACCCGATGGGCTCGGCCCAACTGCTGCAGTTCGACCTGTTCGAGGGAGATCCCCAGATCGCTGGAAATCACTGTGCCCCCCGTCAACACTGCCATGTCCTGCAGCATGTCCTTGCGTCGGTCGCCAAAGCCTGGGGCCTTGATCGCCACGGCTTTAAGCACGCCGCGGATATGGTTGACGACCAGGGTGGTCAACGCTTCCCCTTCGATATCGTCTGCGATCAACACCAGGGGTTGACCGTTTTTGGCGACCTGCTCCAGTAAAGGAATCAAGTCTTTGAGTCCGCCGATCTTGTGGTCGCAGAGCAGCAGGCAAGCGTCTTCGAGTTCGACCTGCATCTTTTCGGTGTCGGTGACGAAGTAGGGCGAGACATAACCCCGGTCAAAGCGCATCCCTTCCATGACCTCGACCACCGTTTCGGTGGTCTTGGACTCTTCGACGCTGACCACGCCCTCGACCCCGACCTTCTCCAGGGCATCCGCCACCAGTTGCCCGACAACTGGATCGTTGTGCGCCGACAGCGTCGCGACCTGGGCCTTTTCCTTGGGCGTGCTGACCGTGCGGGACTGCGCCGCGAGCGATTCCAGCACCAACAACAGGCCACGGTCCAGGCCGCGCTTGAGATCGATGGCACTGGCGCCGGCGACCACGTTGCGGATGCCATCGGCCAGGATGGCGTGAGCCAGTATCGTTGCGGTGCTGGTGCCGTCGCCTACCGCATCACCGGTACGTTCCGCGGCCTGGCGTAGCATTTGCGCACCGAGGTTTTGTTCGGGGTCCTGCAGATCAATGCGCTTGGCGATGGTGACGCCGTCGTTGCAGACCGTGGGGTTGCCCCATTTATTCTGCATCAACACCGATTTGGATTTCGGCCCCAGTGTCACGCACACCGCATCCGCCAACTGTGTGGCACCACTGAGGACTCGCTCGCGCGCGGCCGCGCGAAACTCGATTTTGCTGTGGGCCACCAGAGTGCTCTCCTTTCGGTTCGACGGAATCTGCATGCTTCTCTGAAGAGGCGGTGCCCATGTTGACTTTTATCAACAAAGCCATACCCATGACGAGGCTTGTCGCGTTGGTTTACCGACTGTCGCCCGGCGCTCCGAGAGTTGACAAAAATCAATCCGCCCGGCGGCAAACCGCGTCCCAATCAGAGTGTGAAATCCACGCGTGCCTCAATACGTGGGTTTTCCCCTTTCGACGCGCCAGGAGAACCAGCATGGACAAATATCAGCAGAGCCAGAAAAACAAACTGTTCAAAACACCGCCCCATGATCCCTATTGCTTGCAGCGTGTTGAAGGTTCAGCCGTGTGCCCGCAGTGCAACGCGGTGTACCAGGCCGGGAACTGGACCTGGATCCAACCCGAGAGCGCTGTAGTGCATAACGCGCAAAGCGTGACCTGCCCTGCCTGCCGTCGCATCGCGGATAATGCCCCGGCCGGCACCCTTACGCTAACGGGGAGCTTCATGCAGAAGCACCATGATGAAATCATCCACCTGATCGAGAACACCGAAAAACAAGAAATGGCGGAGCATGCGCTCGAGCGCATCATCCACTTGTCGCCCGTTGCGCAGGATTTGACGGTGACCACCACCGGCATCCATCTCGCGAATCGCCTGGGGCATGCCCTGGAAGGCGCGTTCAAGGGAAAGGCTCAGTACCGTTACGGCGATACTGAGTACGGCGTACACATCACCTGGACTCGTGACGAATGACACCCGACCCTATGGCATACCGCGAGCGCGGCTCAAACGTTGGTGGCGGTAGAAGAGCCGCTTCACTCCTTCAGCCGCCGCCATGTACACCCCGCTGATTTCCAGCACCGTCAGCAGGATCGGCAAGGGCAAGGGTACCAGGCCAAACCACGGCGCTTTCGGGCTGTAAGGCAGCCCGACGGCCAACGCACCGATGGCAGCGGCACTCGACAGCAACAGCGTCGCCGGCCGGCTCTGGTAGAACGGGCGGTAGGTGCGCACGATGAAAATCGTCAATAGTTGGGTCAACAGCGACTCGACGAACCAGCCACTGCGAAAGACTTCGGGACCCTTTTCCGCCAACAGGTACAGCGCCGCGAAGGTCAATACATCGAACAGTGAGCTGACCAGTCCGAACACCACCATGAAGCTGCGGATGTCACTGATGTTCCAGCGATGAGGGGTGTTTTCCCATTCGCGGTCGACGTTGTCGCTGGCGATACCCATGGAGGGGATGTCAGAGAGGAAGTTGTTGAGCAGGATCTGCTTGGCCAGCATCGGCAGGAAGGGCAAGACCAGGGACGCGAGAGCCATGCTGATCATGTTGCCGAAATTGGCACTGGAGACGATGGAAATGTACTTCAGGGTATTGGCAAACGTATGCCGGCCCTCCTCGATGCCTTCGCGCAACACGTCGAGGTTGTGCTCCAGCAGTACGAAGTCGGCGGCCTGCTTGGCCACATCGGCGGCGTTATCCACGGAAATACCGATATCGGCCACCTGCAGCGCCGGAGCATCATTGATGCCGTCCCCCATATAACCAACGACATGCCCGGTCTTTTGCAGGGCGCGGATGATGCGTTCTTTCTGGTTGGGGTCGACCTCGGTGAAAAGCGTCGTCAGCGGCGCCAAGTGCATCAATGCCTCATCTTTCATGGCGCTGAGCTCGGCGCCGGTGATGATCCGCTCCACCGGCAGGCCCACGGCCTGGCCGACATGCCGGGCGACCAGATGGCTGTCGCCGCTGATGATCTTCACCTGCACGCCGAGGCGGTCAAGGCTGGCAAGGGTGTCTTTGACACCCGGCTCCGGCGGATCGAAGAACAGGAGAAAACCGCGAAAGGTCATGTCTTTTTCTTCGTCCCGACCATAGTGCGGAAGGTCCGGCAAGACACGCGTGGCCAGGCCCAGAACCCTGAACCCCTGCTCGCTCCAGTCGGCGAAACGCTGCGTGATCGCGGCCCGCTCGGTCGCGGTCAGCGCCAACAATTGTTCACCACGGCGCACATGGGTGCAGACCTCAAGCACGTTGTCCAGCGCCCCTTTGGTCACCATCAGCCTCACGGCCTCCGGTGCATTCGCGACCACCACGCTCAAGCGCTTGCGGACGAAGTCATACGGTACTTCATCGCGTTTGTTCGCCCCGGGACAGGGTGCCAGGGTTTTGCCAGCCAGGGTGATCGCATCATCCATCGCGTTGCGCATGCCGGTCTGCAGACTGGCATTGAATACCGCCAGCTGCAGGACAGTGGCATCGCCATTGCCCTCTACGTCCATGGCGCCGTCCAGCACGACGACACCCCGGGTCAGCGTACCGGTCTTGTCGGTACACAGGATGTCCATCGCCCCCAGGTTTTCGATGGCATTGAGATGACGCACGATCACGCCTTTGCCCGCCATGCGTTGCGCACCTTTGGCCAGGGTGATGCTCAGGATCGCCGGCAGCAGCTCCGGCGACAGCCCGATGGACAGCGCGATGGCAAACAACAAGGTATCGAGGGCGGGACGATGCAACAGGATATTGATGCCGAACCCACAATCGTGATCACCAGCATCACCCGCAGCAGCAACCCGCCAAAGCGTCGCAGGCCGCGCTCGAACTCGGTCTCGGGCGGGCGCAGCGTCAGGGTCTTGGCAATGCGCCCGATTTCACTGTCCGAGGCGTAGCGGGTGACCAGCACCTCGGCGGTCCCGCTGCGCACCGAGGTGCCCATGAATACACAGTTGTGCCGTTGGCCGAGGGTGGCCTCAGGTGTGCAAACGCCCGGTAATTTCTCTACCGGGAAGGTTTCGCCAGTAAGCAGACCCTCGCCGATGAAGCAATCGAGGGCCTGCAGAATCCGGCCATCGGCCGCGATCAGGCTGCCGGCGCTGAGCAACAGGATATCCCCCGGCACCACCTCGCTGGCGGCAATATCCAGGGGCTTGCCGTCGCGACGTACCGTGGCGCGCAGTGCGATCTTGCTGCGCAATTGCTCCACCGCCGTGCTCGCGCGATTTTCATACCAGGCGCTGAGTACCGCGCTGATGAGCACAATGCAGCCGACAATCGCCGCATCCAGCCAGTCCCCCACCGACACGGCCACCAGCGCGCCCACAATCAGGATCAGCACCAGGGGCGTGCGCATTTGCTCCAGCACCAGCCTGGCCAGACCGCGCGGGCGGTCCTTGGGCCGGGCCGGCGCGCTACGCATGCGCGCACGGGCCTCGGCCTGGCTCAACCCTTGCGGACTGCTGTGGACGTTGCAGAACACCTGGTTAAGCGCCGGGCTCCAGTAATCGGTGGTAGCCAAGCGCTCCGGTTGCCTGGCGGTGGAGCGCCATTCGCGATGGGCCAGCCAAAGGCCGGGCAGCATCGGTAACCAGAAGGTCAACCCGCGAAACAACAAAGTGGCGGAAAGTGCCACTGCAACGTTCACCCCGATCCAATGCAATGTCACCACCGCCGCTGCTTCGAAGGCACCGAGCCCACCGGGCACGATGCCGATACTGCGCAGCACACTGGCCAGCATAAAGCCGGCAAACAACCCCAACGGCGGTGCCGAGACACCCAGCGCCCGGACCAGAACCCACAATGTCGCGCTATCCAGCACAATGATCATCAGCTCCAGGAGGGTAATGCGCCAGAGCAGAGCCGGGCTGCGAGCCAGGTCTTTGTCCGCGCCCGTGAGCAATGACACGACTCTGGCGACAATCGAGAAGCGCTGCCCCGGAAGATGCGCCACCAGGCGCGGGTTGCCCGTCAGTCGAGGCATGACGACTGCCAGCAGCAGACTCACGCTGACGAAGAGCAGGCACGCCGTCATGACCGTCGGTGTGGCATGGCCCTGAAGGATCACCACCGGCAATGCCACGCCGACTGACACTGCATACGCCAGAAAATACCCGGACAAGTCCAGCACCAGGCTTGCCAGTACCACCGGTTTTGCGAACCCGAGGCGGACGAAGGAGGCCACGACCGCGAAGGCTCCGCTGATACCCGAGGACGGTAGCGCTTGATCGACAAACAGCTTCATCACACTGAGTCTGCCCGCGTCCCAGAGTGAAAGCGATTGCGCCCCGGCCTTGAGCACGACCCGAAAGACCTGGCCTTGGGCGATATACGTCAACCCCTGCAGAGCCAGCGCGGTGACCAGCCATAACGGCTCTGCCCGGGCCAGCAGGCGTGTGAACGATTCGACGTCGGTGAATCGCAGGGCCACGCCGACCACGGCTGCAAACATCGCGGCCCCCAGCAGCCAGGTTAGCCACAGCGCGGAGCGGCTATAGGGGGGCTCTTCTTCAAACACAGGCGAATCAATGACACCTGAAGTGGGCGATCTGACAGGCATGCCGTGCCCCTGAACGAATCAGCAGAGTGCCTGATTCTGGCGCGGTACGGATGGCTGCGTTTGATCCAGGTCAAACCGCGAACGGCAGTGGCTCGGATGTGCGGGTGGAGCATGTGCCGCTGAATGTCACGCGACGGGCTTTGCGGGTCCGCAGCGCGCTTTCTGACTTTGATCAATACGTTTGCGCCGCCAAACCCTCAATGTGGTCCCGGTCGTTGTTCGACCTCACTGTGCGCTGGAGTCCACCATGCTAGCTAATCAACACACTGCTGCTCTCATTGCCGAGATGGATAAAGCATCGCCCGCAGAGCACTGGCTGGAGAAACTGAACGACGGAACCCATGTGCTCATTCGTCCGCTGTCGACCGATGATCATGCGCGCCTGCTGCTTTTTTTCCAGCGTCTGTCTCCTCTGTCGTTGCGCTTGCGCTTTCTGGGGGCGGTGCACCATGTCGATGGGCACGCCATCGATACACTGCTGAGTGAGTCCGAGATGTTCAGCCGAGGTTACCTGGCACTGATCCACCATGAGGGCGAGTTGCAGGTCATCGGCGTCAGCCACTACAGGCGTGCCGAGGATAATCCCGAACACTGCGGTTGCGCTGTCGCCGTTGCCGAACCCTGGCTACGCAAGGGCCTGGGCCGTTTATTGCTCGGGCATCTGATAGATGCAGCCAAGCGCAAGGGGTATCGCAAAATGTGCTCGACGAACCTGTCGACTGATTACCCGGTACATGGGTTGTACAAACAATTTGGCTTTACCTCGACTTACCTGGACCGGGACTTTGATCGCATTGTTCACGAACTGGAGCTCTAATCGGGTAAGTTGCCCGACTTTTCATCGGTGTTCCAGGTGGTAGCGCGCTTGTACCAGGCGCGCGATCCGAGCCAAGGCATCCTGGGACGCCACCGAGGCGTCGGTTTCCAGCAGATGGGTTTCGTTGGCCAGCACGTCGTCGCGGATCACCTCGCGAAACCAGTTGGAAAAATCTCCGGCCTCGCGGTGTTGGCAGAAGGCGCCATCGTCCAGGCGCGCCAGCGAAGATAAAAACTCAGCCAGGTTCGATGCGCGTTGGTCAAGGCTTGGAAAGTAGAACGCATGCCAGTCCCCCACATCCCCCACCGCATATTTGCCGCTGTGGCGATGATGTTTCTGCTGGGGTTGCTGCGGGGTCATCTGCACCACTTCATTACCTTTGCGCAGCTCCCAGAGAAAGCAGTATTCAGGCGCTGAGGTGCGCGGCGCAAACTCCGGGCTGCTGCGCTGCGTGTGTTGGGCATAACGTTGGACCAGCTCCCGGGCGGTACTGCCCAACGTCACCAGTACATCAACCGCCTCCAACAAGGACGGGCAGACCTGATCGAAATCCAGGGCCACGATGACCGCTCCCATATTGGCCAGAAACCCCGCGGGCCAGGCGGCACAGTGGGGCAACATGTAATGAGCCTCGTCCACCACCAGCCAGTAGGGCCGGCCCGAGGTGCTGCGTAGCTGCTGGATAAAAGGCAGCAACTCGCCGAACAGTTGCACCCGGGCCGGCGGGTCCAGGGCCAAGGTGCTCACCACGACGTTGAGCCGTGCCAGCAACAGGTGATGCAATGACTCTTCGGTGGTCGGCGGAACGGTCAGGCCACCCACGGTTACCGCACCGTCCAGGGACAGGTAATCGCCTTCGGGATCAATGATGCAAAATCCCTGGCGCGCCTCAACCATGCGCTCGGTCAGCCAGGTCACATAGCTCGACTTGCCGGAGCCGGAATTGCCGATGACCAGCATCACCGACTCCGGCGCCAGCCAGACCTTGCGTGCATCGGCGGTCTGCCCCAGTTCCATGCCTATACGCTCGACCGGAACCAGCGCCGCGTCCTTTTCCAGGAGCATGTCGATCAATTCGCAGACACCTTGCCCGTGATCATTGCGCAGGCAGATATCCGCCTGGGCCTTGATCGACTCAATGGCGTTGTTCACCGCCGCCGAACAGCCGCAGATCGCCAGAAACGCATGGTCATTTTCAGCATCGCCCACACCGACCACGTTCAATTCACAGATCCCCAGTCTCAGCAACGCCGCGCTCAGGCCCGAGGCCTTGTTAACCCCCGACGGCAAGACCATGACCGCATCTTTGTTGAAGGTCATCTGCAGCTCTAGGCCGAGTTCGCGTATCGAGGTGATCACCGCGCCCTCGAACGGATGCCAGGTGGCGATGACAGACCTGCCGACCGATAAGGGCGAAACGCCTTTTTCGCGCAGGCGCTGTACCAGTTCAGTCGAGGCCGAATCGGCGATGAGCTCCTCTGTATCGGTGCGCGGGTCATACAGGAGCGCTCCGTTTTCCGCGACCACCAGGTCGAACAGATCCAAACGGTCAAAATGATGCTTGAGCGCTTGCAGCTCCCTGCCGGTAATCAGCAACAGCTTGCGACCACTGTCCCTGAGGGTGGCCAGCGCTGTGCAGACTTGCTCCGGAACATTGCCGCTCTCGGCAATAGTGCCGTCATAGTCCACCGCCAAGGCTAGGAAATGCATGATTGCTCCATGACGGGTTCGGTGGTGCAGGCCCCGTCAACCGATACTCGATGAGGTTGAGGTCTTGCCGTTCATTCTGTGCAGTGGCCCGGTGGGCAAAGGCACTTTGTGCAAGTACATTTCGAACCAATCCGCGGTCAGTCTTGCGACGTCGGCAAGCGCGCCGGGTTCTTTGAAAAGATGCGTGGCACCGTTGACCACCTCCAGACGTTGCATGCAGTGCAGCGTCTGGCCGGTCCGCACATTCAGGCGCAGTGTCATCGGATCTTCCGAACCCACCACCTGCAAGGTCGGCGCACTGACCCGGGACAATGCCTCGGCGGCAAGATCGGTGCGCCCTCCCCGACTGACCACCGCCCGCACACTGCCGCTGTGAGCGGCGGCGACCAACGTCAGGTTATCCCAGCGCTGCTCTGTTCTGGTCAGCAGGTCAACCACCAGCGTGCCCATCCCATGGCGCGACAGATAGTCGGCAATGAACTGGTTGCGAGGGTTCGAATGACCGCCCCCACTGCCATGGACCAGGATGACCAGGCATTCCGCACCTTTGGGCAACCGCAAATCACCAGCCATACTGCTTGGCACGTTGCTCGTTTTTCCGCAGGCAGCGATTGATAAAAATCAAGTACGCGCGACATCGAAAACCCCGTGCGCCAATTGCTGCGGCACCCAATGCGGGGTAATCAGTTTGCAGACGGCTCGATTGCCTCCAGCAGGTATCTACTGCCGGTGCCCGTACCCGCTACCCCAAATAAATGTCACGCCCCTGGGTTGTCTCCCCGAGATGCCATGGGGTCAGCGGTTTCAGTCAAGCCAGGGCAAGGGGTTTGACCATCATCAAACTGCATGAGGTGCGGTTCAGCACGCTCTCTGCGGTGTTGCCAATCATCCGGTCGAGCCTGTCGCAATAGGCCGTGCCCAGCACAACCACGTCAAACCCATTGTGCCGGGCGAACAGGCTGATCACTTTGTGAGGAATGCCGGTCAATACATGCTGGCGCGCCTGCTCGATGCCGTAGCGCTCGGCGAGAGCGTCGAAGGCTTCAGCCTGGGCGTCATGGACCGCATCGCTCAAATTACTCTCCAGGCTCAGGGTCGGCACACTCATTGGGGGATCGCCCATCACCGACCAGTTGCTGACATTCAGCAGATGCAATTGCGCGTCGCACGCCTGTGCCAATGTCGACGCCAATTCAAGCACGCGCTCATTCAGGCCGTAGGTCAGTTCTTCCAGATGCGACAGGTCCACGGCGGCGAGTACTTTCAACGGCTTTGCATGTTGGGCGTCGGTGACCAGGTGCAGACAGGCCGGACAATCGCGTAAAAGCAGCCAATCCAGGGGTTGATGGAAGGTCCGGTCAAGGGCCGAAACATGCTGAACGTCCTTGACCACCAGGTCGGCGTTAAAGTCGTTCACATACGCCAGCACATGCGCCGGGCTGGGTTTTGCCCACACCACTTCATAGCTGATCTCCAGCCCCGCGCGCCGTTGAAAGCGAACTTGCTGCTCCAGCCAGTGGCGATGGATCTGTAGATAGCCTTCCCTGGCCTGGGCCATCGCCTCATGGTCGAGCAGCCCGGCCAATGCGAGCGGGGTGACGTAGTCAAACGCCACAATATGCAACAGCGCACCAGTGGCACTGGCCAGTGCCTGGCCCCGGTCAAAGGCAGGGGTGCGTATCATCTCTGAAGGCGCAATCAACAAAATACGTTTGAGTGACAACATTAGAGACCTCGACCTGGGTGCATGCGCCCCTGAATACAACGCGACTTCCCTGCTTTACGACTGAAAACCGTCGTTCAAGTATCTGGCGCTGCCCTGCGTACGCTCTGATTTTTGTCAACTAATGGCATGCTCCAACCCAATGACCGAATCACTCGGGCCTTGTTGATATACCTCAATGATTTTCCGTGGCTCGGGTGTAGAAACCATTCACTGGCCACTCACGGCCCGTCATGAGCCACGAATTCGACTGAGGACACCATCATGAGCGACTTGAGCTTGCGTAAGGCCATTTTGGAAGAACTTGAATTCCTGCCCCAGATCGATGCAGCCAACATCGGTGTCGCGGTGGAAAACGGCGTTGTCACACTGACCGGACATGTCGGTAGCTACGATCAGAAAATCAGCGCCGAGCGCGCGGTAAAAGCGGTCAAAGGCGTTCGCGCCGTGGCCGAGGAAATCGAAGTCAGACTGCACAAAGGTGCTGGCACAGCGGACGACACCATCGCCAACCGCGCCCTGAAAATCATCAGCTGGAGCGCCGACGTCCCGCCCAACGCCGTTAAAGTCATCGTTCAGAACGGTTGGATCACACTTGAAGGAGAAGTCGACTGGCAGTACCAGAAGGAAACCGTGGAGAAGATGGTACGCAAGCTGTCCGGCGTGCTTGGAGTCAATAATCGGCTGACCCTGAGCCCGCGGGTGGACATCGTCGATATCCACAAACGGATTGAAGAAGCGCTCAAACGCAGTGCCGAAGTGGACGCCAGGGATATACACATCAAAGTCGACGGTGATGTGGTCAGGCTCGACGGCAAGGTCCACCTGTGGCGTCAGCGCAAACTCATAGAGCGGGCCGCCTGGTCGGTGCCGGGAGTCATGCGGGTGGAAGATCACCTGCTGCTGGCCTGAAAGTGAGGCATGCCCCAGGACATCGGCCGGCGAACCGGGGGCATTCAGAGACTGCACTCGCGGTGCGCACCTTCTTGTGAGTCAAGGTCATGAAAAAGAACCATCAATGGAACCTGTCTTACTTTCTGACCGCGTTTGTCGTGTTCGCAGCTGCACAGTTTCTGTGGGCGGAACATCGGGTAGTGCAAACCATCCCCTATAGCCAGTTTCTGCAACTGTTGAACGAACAGAAAGTCAGCGACCTGCTGGTCGAGAAAGACCAGATCAGGGGCAAGCTGCAAGTGCCGATCGACGGTCACACGCTGTTCTCGACAGTACGGGTCGATCCCGCGTTGGCCACGAACCTGGCGCAGTCGGGTGCCAGCTTCACCGGCGTCAATGACAATGGCTTTTTGAGCGGCCTGCTGGGCTGGCTGTTGCCCTTCATCCTGATCATGGTGGCCTGGCACTTCCTGTTCCGCGGCGTCGCGCAAAAGCAGGGCCTGGGCGGGCTGATGAACATCGGCAAGTCCCGGGCCAAGGTATTTGTTCAACGGGACACCGGCATCACCTTCGCCGATGTCGCCGGCATCGATGAAGCCAAGGCCGAGCTGGTGGAGATCGTCTCGTTCCTCAAGGACAAGGCCAAGTACGCACGGCTGGGGGCGCACATTCCCAAAGGCACATTACTGGTCGGACCGCCGGGCACCGGCAAGACCCTGGTGGCCAAAGCCATCGCAGGCGAAGCCGGGGTACCGTTCTTCTCGATCTCTGGCTCGGAATTCGTCGAAATGTTCGTCGGCGTCGGCGCTGCGCGAGTCCATGATCTGTTCGAACAGGCCCGCGAGGCCGCGCCTTGCATCATTTTCATCGATGAACTGGATGCTCTGGGCAAGATGCGCGGCGTTGGCGTATTGGGTGGCAATGACGAGAAGGAACAGACCCTCAACCAGCTTCTGGCGGAACTGGACGGCTTCGACCCACGCGAGGGCGTGGTGCTGCTGGCCGCCACCAACCGCCCGGAAATTCTCGACCCGGCACTGCTGCGCGCTGGCCGGATCGACCGTCAGGTGTTGATCGATCGTCCGGATCGTAAGGGCCGGCAGGCGATTCTCAGCGTGCACCTGCAAAAAATCACCGTGGAGCCGACTCTCGACAGCGCACGCATTGCCGAGATCACCACCGGTTTCACCGGCGCAGACCTGGCGAACCTGGTCAACGAAGCGGCGATTGTCGCGACCCGCCGTGGTGCCGACACGGTCAGCCTGGACGATTTCACCGCAGCCGTGGAACGCTTGGTCGCCGGCCTCGAACGCAAGAGCAGCGTGCTGCGCCCCGAAGAACGCCAGGTGGTGGCGTACCACGAGATGGGGCACGCCCTGGCGGCAACTCACCTGCCGGCCATGGACCCGGTACATAAGGTCTCCATCGTACCGCGTGCCATTGGCTCCCTGGGGTACACCCTGCAGCGTCCGACGGAAGACCACTTCCTGATCAGTTGCCAGATGCTCAAGGACCGCATCGCCGTGTTGATGGCCGGCCGCGCCGCCGAGTCTCTGATCTATGGCCAGATCTCCACCGGGGCAGCCGACGACCTGGCCCGCGCGACTGATATCGCCCGGCAGCTGATCACCCGCTTCGGCATGAGCGCCGAGCTGGGACAGTCGGTGCTGGAGCGACAAAGCCTGAGCTACCTGGGCGAGCAAATGCAGGCCCCGGGGCAGAAAGATTATTCGGAACAGACCGCCCGGGAGGTCGACTTGTGTATACGTGCCCTGCTCGACGAAGCCTACGCACGGGCCAAGACCTTGCTCCAGGCGCATCGCGCCGACCTGGAGGCCGGCGCGCGACTGTTGATGGAAAAGGAAAGCCTGACCCCAGAGGACTTCCCCGCGCTGTTGCCACTTGCACCGGTTGCGGTTGCCGCGATTTTGGCAGCGCCCTGAAAAAACCTGCCGAGGCTCACCATGCTGACCGTCACGCTGATCAACATGCTGGTGGTGACCATCGCGGTGGTCATTCATTACGAATGCCTGTTGCGTCTGAACGATTGGCTGCCACGGCTGAAGGTCTGGAGCCGCTTCAGGATGGTCATCGGAGTTTTGGGTGCTCTGCTGGCTCACGCGATCGAAGTCTGGTGCTTCGCCCTGACGTATTACCTGATGACTCGTGATGGCGAGTGGGGCAACCTCTCCGGCCAGTTCAATGGCTCGTTCATGGACTGCGTGTACTTTTCCTTCACGACCTATACCACCATCGGTTTCGGCGACATCACCCCCGTGGGCGACCTCAAGTACCTGACCGGCCTACAAGCGCTGACCGGTCTGGTGCTGATCACCTGGACGGCGTCCTTTCTGTTTCTCGAAATGCAGAAGTACTGGAAGAAAAGGTAGCGCCTTGTAAGAGCCACCTTTGGAGCAGTCCGCAGGTTCAACTCGACGTAAGAGCATCCTGCTTCGACGTAAAGAAGCGAGCAAACAACTCGGACTGTGACTTGATATTCAATTTCGAGTAGATATTGCGACGGTGCACTTTTATCGTTTCGGCTGACAGGGAAAGCTTACCCGCGACTTCCTTATTGGAAAAACCGCTCAGCAATAATTTGAGCACATCATTCTCCCGCGTCGTCAACGGCGTGCCGAGTGGGGACATTGTCTCCGGCCATGGGGCTGGCGCGGTAAAATCCTTCGCGACGTCAACCTCGAAATTCATGCGCTGATGCATGAGTGCCGTCACCCAGGGCTTGATAAGATCAAGCGTGGTTATCTGCTCCTGACTGAAGCGGATATGACTTCCAAAAGAAACGCACAAGGTTCTTTCAGCATCGAGTCTGACGTTGTATTGCGCCTCATCCACCGAAATATACTGTTCAAAATATTGATGGTAATACTCTGTCTCGAGAAAGTGCTCAGGTGCGACATCGAGCATATGAAAGAAGCCGCTTTGAGGGTTCTCTCGATCTGCTATGTAGAACGGATCCAACATGTAAAGACCCTTCACATAGCGATGGATAAACGCATCGACTTCTTCTGTATCGGCCACTTCAGGAAGGCTGACAACTTGCACTTGGTGATTGCTAAAAATCAGTACAACCCAGTTATCGACCTGCACGTATTCATTCAACAAACGAACAAGTGAGCTCCAGAATTCTGGACGGTTCAGTCGCATGATCAATTGTCCAATCGATCGATGCCAAGCCAGGCTATGGAGGTCGAGAGGCATTTTCTACCCCTTTTGGGTTAGAGATTCGTCGGGCGCGGGTAAGTATTCGTAGGTATTTACTCTTCGTCAATGCCCGGTATATTCGCTACCGAGTTACGAGGGTCATGAGGGCCCTCCTCTTGACAAGGATAGCTGTATGAGCAAGTCGCGCCTGCGCAGCATATTTTCAGCCTCGCTTCTTTGTATCGGGATAAGCAGCTCGGTGGGGGCTGTGGAACCCGGCATGAATCTGTACAACTGGTTTGGGTTTATCGCCCCGCAGACCCCGAAGGAGTTCGAACAGGAAACCGGCATCCGCTTCCATATGGATGCATTCGACAGTGCCGAAATCATGCAGAGCAAGGTGATGGCTGGCCGCACGGGATATGACGTGGTTGTCGCCACATCCAATGTCTTGCCAAGTCTGATCAAGGCCGGGGTGCTCCAGCCGCTGGATCGCAAACAGCTGGGCAATTTATCCCATGTCGATTCGGACATCTTGTCTCAACTTGCCGTCAATGATCCTGGCAATCGTTACGCCGTACCCTATCTTTGGGGCACCACTGGCATCGGCTATGACGTCGATAAAGTCAAGGCCGCACTGGGCGATGATGCTCCAGTCGACAGCTGGGACCTGATATTCAAAGAAGAGAACATCAGTAAACTGAAGTCCTGTGGCGTGGCGATGCTCGATTCACCCAGCGAAATCATTTCGATTGCTTTGCATTATCTGGGGCTGCCGAGCAACAGCAAGAATCCGGATGACTACAAGAAGGCCCAGGCGCTGCTGTTGAAAATCCGTCCTTACGTGCTCTATTTCGATTCATCCCGAATTGACGCTGACCTCGCCGACGGCAATATCTGTGCGGTAGTGGGATGGGCCAATGGTGCTCTGGCTGCCCAGGCCATCAACGAGAAAAACCAAACCGGGCGCAAGATCGCCTACAGCCTCCCTCGCGAGGGAGCACTGGTCTGGTCGGAAAATCTGGTCTTATTGAAAGACGCTCCCCATCCGAAGGAAGGCATGGCGTTTATCAACTACATGCTACGCCCAGAAATCATCGCAAAGACTTCAAATCACACGCTGTATCCCAACGCCAACGGAGACGCCACTGAGTTTGTCGAGCAACAGTTACGTGACAATCCCTGGATTTATCCAGACAAGAAAACAGTTGCTTCACTTGTCCCTCTAGAGCCGTTGCCCCTGGCCTTGGAACGAATTCGCACTCGCGTCTGGACCAAAGTGAAGAGCGGCATTTAAACCACTGGTTTGCCTGGCGTAATTAAAACCACATAGGGAAGGACAGTCCTCACTACAGGGGGACTGTCATAGAGGTCTTAGGAAGGAACAAGATCATGTGCCAAGGTGATTACCAAGCCTGCTTGAACTCGGACGAGCGCAAAGCCTATAACGAGATTGAAGAACAAATCATTCATTGCACTCCCGAACAAGCCTGGGCGATGTACTCTATCTCGACCGGAGTGGTGCGTGTGAACATCTCTCAGGTAGTGAAAAAACTCATCATCGGCGGGAACAAGGCATTGCTGGTGGAGTTTCCCGAATTTGCCCCGGCTGAAAAGGACGTTCGTCATGCCATGGATCGTGATTCCGGTACAGGCCGGCAGCATAGCGACCCTCCCCCGTAAAATCGGCAACCACCTGGGCTTGTCGCTTTTTATAGGGTGCTTATCACTCACTCAAACACCCCTATCCTTGGCGGACAACGCTAACGGTAAAAATCTCTACCTCCAGAGATGCGCCATGTGCCACGGGTCTGACATCAAAGGCACAGGCCCCTTGGCTAACAAAAGCAATCCTCCTACCCCTGACCTGACCAGCGCCGCTTTCAAGAAACGACTCAATGATTATCCCGGCGTAGTCGTCTCATCGATCATCCTTCGTCCCAATGGAAACCTGATTCCAAAGACCCTGCGAGAGAATGGTGTAAAGCTGCCGCCCCACGCTTGGAGCGTTCAAGACCTGCGGGATTTGAATCAATACATGAGTGGCGTGATTTCAAAAAGTCGCTGATCTCGCCAGGCCCCCCTCCCCAATGAGTTTCGGGCAAAACGGCTTGTATTTTAGCTACCGTCTCCTAGCATGATATTAAAATACCATCAAAGCAGGGGCGCCATGAAACAAGCCAAGCTGATTGCCGCTCTTTTCGTTGCCGGGGAGTGCGCCCTTTCCTCGCCTGCAACCTGGGGGTTTGAAATTAACCCCTGCCTGAGGGTGCTGGTCTACAACACTTATTACCTTGATCAAGCGCCGACCAGGGACTGGAATCTTTGCAAGAAAACAGACCTGATAGAGGAGTATGCCAATGGCAAATATTCAAAAGGGACCGTCCATGAGCATATGACCAATTTCGCCATTGACGAGTACCGCGGCGCCGACTTTGAAGGATTCCTGGTCCGCAAGAGACAGACTGACAGTTCCAAGCCCAAACGGCTCATTTTTGAATACATGAATGACCCAGTGTGGGCTAAGTCACCAAGCAGGACTCCTCACAACACCTTTGCAATCATCTATGGCAGTTGGTGGAACGATGATCCTTTGATGTACACGTGGGGTGAAAGCAAAGACTTCAGAAATGGACTGTGGAATCTAAATGGCCAGTTCAAACCCGAATCTAAAAAATACGCTGGGGGCCGCGAAGATTGTGAGGTTGAGGGGAAAAATCATCTTGGCTGGAACTCTCACTATGGAAACCTCCAATACCTCCACTTCATGTCTAGCCAAATGCCCAAGGATGCCAGTGAAGAGGCGCGATTAGAAGAAACCACAAGGCTGACTCTCGTGTGGATCAAGTTCGCTTATGACGTGGCGACGGGCGATACGCCATTCGACGCACCTCTCACACCTCAAATCGAAGCCAGCTTGGGACTCCCCTCGATAGCTCTAAATCAATGCGTTAAGCAAAAAAACGTAAAAATTCGGACGCTCTTTGCTCGCTCTGGCGTTCCCATCGATGATCGAAACAAGCGCACACCTGATGTGGCGCTCGGCAGCATATTTCATATTTTCCAGGACTCATTCTCCCCTGCTCACACCTGCCGTAAGGAGGAGGTTGTCGACGGTAGTCATTACGCCGTCCTCACTCAAGCCTACAACTATCGGGTGCAGGCTAAGGACAAGCATGGTGGTGACGAGCATAGCTTCAACGACAAATATCCGGGCTGGCTTTTGACCTATGCCCGGGATGGGAATCACGTGTATGCCAATGATCCTGTAGCTGTTGGAGCTTGGATGCTAAGCGCCGTGGATACAAAGACCCCCTGGGAGTCTGTGGAGAAGCATCTTCGCGAAACCATTTTTAGAAAGCACTCTGCCGGTGTCGTTGACCAATCCCCTTGCATAGGGAAACGCTCCTTATGAGGCTAAACATATGGCATAGCGCCATCCTTCAGCTACGCTGCTCAGGATTACCCCTTCGACAAGGAAGCCGCTCCATGAATAGAGGTTGCTGCTTGGCCCTGGTTAGTACTCTCCTGGCGATCCAAGGATGTGGAAATCTCAATAGCGTTTACCGCAATCATTCGTTCAGTGGAGACGACAGCGCACTAATCGATATCAAGCAGCGAGCCATTCTGACCAATGTCGTAGGCGCCAACAGGGTGGTGTGTGCCGAGCCAAGCCCTGATGCGATGGCTAGCTATGCTGGCGAGCTAGCCGCGAAAGTCGGAAAAACCCCTGCGCAGATCAGCGCAGCTCAGCAGGAGGCTGCGACGTTCGTTGGTATGCGCACGCAGACAATTCAGGTCCTGCGCGATCAGATGTTCCGGCTTTGCGAGGCGCGCATGAATGGCGCCATTAGCGATGTGGAGTACCAGATGCTGCTGACTCGAAATCAGCGTTACACCGTGGCGCTTTTGGCCATCGAACAACTCTCCGGGGTACGGCAGGTCCCCGTAGTCAGCCTTACGCAAACCGGCACGGCCTCGATCACTGGCAGCATTGATGCTGCGACGAAACGTCTGAAGGAAGCCCAGGCTGAGAAAGCAGACATCGAGAGTCAGATCACTGCGGCCACACCGGCCACGGCTGAGCAGACACAGAAGTTGGCGGCACTGGCGGTTGAAATGGCAGAACTTAACAAATTGATAGCAGCTGGCTCCAATTTGCTGACGTCGGGATCAAGTGTTGCTAAAGCTGAGACTACTGTGAACGCTGCCGGAAGCCCGATGACGAACAGTACCGATGCGGTAAAAGAGATTGCGCTCAAAATCTTCGAGCAAACGGACGAGGCCTACGTGTGCTTTAACACGATGACCCGCTTCGCTACCGAAGCTACGGTCGTAGACTCGATGCTCGCTGCGAGAACTACGATTATCGAATACTGTAATTCGGTACTCCAACCGGGCACGGTGATCAAAGCCGCCCCCAAGCCCGCCCCTGTAAAACTTTGACAGAGTCTTACTTGGCAAGCGCGCATTTGCACAAACGAAGCGAATCGTTTCCCTAATCTGGAATGCGATGCCCGAAGAAATAACGGACGCCACTTTCAAACTCACTGGCATGGGAGTCCTCGAGAAAGGCTTCCAGAAGTGCTGACGCCTGCATCGGTCTGAACACCCGATCATGATAAAAGGAAGAGCAGTCGATGCCGGTCGCACATTCGAAGTGCCGTCGCAGTTCGAATGGGAAGCAAGGTTCCCGCAGGCGCCGTAGAATCCGCTGGGCCAAGCCAATCACGCTCAGCGGTTCACCGCCGTCGACACAGACTTGGTCCGTACCGAATCTACCTGCCAGTTCGGCGCATTTGTTCAGCACCGCGTTGCGATAGCTGTCCAGTGAGTCATAGTCCTGGTGGTCGCAAAGTTCGTATCCCGTCTCCAGGCAACCCGAGAGATGCACGGGCAGGATCTCGGCGTCGCTGATGGTCGCGACCCGTTCGAATGCAGCGAGAACAATGGGCATATCGGCCAGCTTCCCGCGCCGCGTGAGCACTGCGCCCCAGGCCAGTGTGAGCTCCAGGCCCACGTCTTCGGATGCCAGTCGTGCTGCGAGAGTGTCGACGGTAGAAGTCGGTCCGGCATCGCCTAGCAGCTCCGCGCATAGGCGTCGGTTTACCGGATGGGTGTCGCCGCCGCTCAACTCGACGAGCCCTGGCAGTAGGCTGAAATCGCCATGCTTTGCCCGCCTCAGGGCTTCCAACCACTGAAAGTAGTCATCCTCCTGCGGCAGCTGCCCGACTTCCCTTTTGGGAGGCATGGTCACTGCATCAGGGTAGGCAAAATACCCCCGCCCTTCCCAGTCGACCATTTCGGGGTTGCCATAACGACTCCACTCCATTGTCACTCCTCACAGTCGTCGCTTGCGCTGGTTCAGGCTTTTGAAGCCAATGACTGCAGCGTACCAAAGCGCTTGTCCAGATTCCGACATACAGGACACAAGTCGCCGTTTTTCTCAAGATTACCTTCACCGACGGGACAGCCGCCGGCCGCAGCCTTGGGAACCAAGTGATTGACTTGCCGCTCGTCTTGAATCTCGGCCTGCACCGGTGCGCGACCCAGCTTCGGCGTCAGATTTGCAATCACTTGTGCTTCGCTCGGTACATTGAAGACCCCTTGGTACGTGTCACGCAGGCTGTTCCAGGCACTTTTGTTCGCCTGCCGCTCCGCTGGCGTCACGGGTCGCCTGAATACGTTGCAGGGCGCAGACGGAACGAGCCGGCTGTTGCAGGTGCAAGGAGGCGTTGCCGTCTTGCGATTGCTCACGTCGTTCATCAAGGTGGTGTATGTAGCCGCATGGGGGGCCACATTACCGGCAGAATCTTTCATGTACCAATCGTCCATCGTCATCGGCTTGCCGGCGGAATGACGAGGCCCGTTGCAACACGCGCATTTGTAAGGGCTTTCATCCTCCAGTTCGCCCCAACCCACTGCTTCAAGATTCGGATTGGGAGCTCCCACGCCAGGTGCGCTGGCGTGATTGCTGGTGGTGATGTCGCAGTGTCGGCAGACATACTTGCCCTCAATCTGGACGTCCATCGACCAGGCCTGGAAATAGGTCTTGCCCGTAATCTGGTGCGTGATCACCGACATTCCCCAGGCCCGGGTTGCCGCTTCGTCGCCGAGCATGGATGGCTGGTAATAGGACTGTTGTGACAACGCTGCCGGCTTGCGTTGCAGCATGACCGTCCTGGAGCCCTGTTTAAGCGCCGACGAGAAGGAAGTATCTGGATAAGGAACCGGAATCGGCCCGGCAGGTGGCCCTGGGGGCGAAAGGCAGACATCGGGAAACGAGGCGATCACTTTGCCCATGCCGGCTTTTCCGGCAATCTCATTGCTGTTGGCATAGACCTCGTGCGACATGTCAGCGCTCCCTCACTGTGCCACTGATTACGGCGGCTGCGCGTGCACCGTTCGCTGATGAGCTGTGTACCAGCGCAATCGGACCGGGGGCATAGCCACGCGCAAACGCTTGTTCAATCCAAGCGATTTGTATCGCGCCCAGCGCTGCTCCACAGTCACCAACATAACTCGCCGGATGCCATAGATCCTGGGTCGGGCGGGTTTGCTGCATCAGGCGAGACTGGACCAGGGCCAGGTCCTCGAACCCATAGGCTTCGCCCGACACATCGCTCAAACGCCAAGCGATGTCGTGCATGGCAACGCCGGCTTGTGCAATGGCCGCTGCGACAGCCGTTGTCATTCCCAGTCCCAGTTGTGGCTCGTCATTGAACACTGTGGCGGCATCGTTTCCAGTACCCACGCCACGAACGACCAAGGGCGCCGCATTCATTGGCTTTCGACTGACGAGTAGCACCGCCGCGCCTTCCCCCGGTATCACGCCGTCTGAGCGTAGCGTGTTCTTGAGCCGACCGCTCTGCTCCAACCAGAGCAAGCAGCGAGGATCCGTGAGGGAATCGACCGCTACGATCAGGCAGGCGTCACGGTCGGCCTGGTCCATGGCCCGCTCTGCCAGACTCAACGCCTCGATGCTTGCTACATGTCCAAGGGCTACATGGGCAGCGCCTTTACGCTGCAGCAGCCATCCTGATCGCGCCTCGACTTCCGTCACGATGCCGTCAATGCGCGAGCCAGGCCTTTGCGGCTCGGAGGTGCAGAGAAGAAGCGGCAACTCACCTGGATCCGCGCGGCCCGCCAATGCGGCACGGCTATGCTCCAGGACCTGAACCAGCATTTCTACGAGCCGTGCACGTCCGTGGAGATCCTCCGCTACCGTTGGCACTCTGGCCCCAATGATCGGCTCCAAGCCATCTTCGACCCATGGCAATTCATCGAAGCCGCTTATCCCTGCACGCATTGCTGCAGCAGCGGCCGCGGGAGACAGACCGACAGCGCAGACCAATCCCAGGCAAGACAGGTAGACGGGCTGCATCATGTCTTCGCCTGCCCATGTCCAGATGAGGTGACCAAGTCTGCCAGGTTGGCGAAATGCGGTTTACCGTGCAGGTCTGTATAACGGCGCTTGCCGACCTGTATTTCTCGCAGTTGCGCCAGTTTGCGAGGCAGCGGCACCGATGTTCTGCCGAGTAACGTAAGCCTCGCACAACCGGGCTCGAGGATAACGGTGTCGGCGTTGATGAGCGCCTGTACCTGGCGACTTTCGAAGCGGAAGGTGATCGGGATCTCAAAGGCCGGCGTCTGAGCGACAAACGCCCCGCCCGAACTCATATTGGCACAGGTGAAACGTGTGCCAGCGTCCAGACGATCCAGCTGCTGATCGAGCGGCGCCGCCTGGAAATAACGAACGTCAAAGTTTTCCGGCAGAAAGGGCCGGCGTGTCTCGAACCAGTGTCGGTCGTATGTCCCTGCGAAGCCAATACGCGGGTGCCAGCCCCGGCCGACGGGTGCAAAACCAATGGGTTGCGGCTTATCCGTCCATGCCCCCATCAGATCGTCGTGGCGCTCCACGTTCGGCAACATCGTGTTGAGGATGTTGTCGTCTCGGTCATTCAGATGGAAACCAACACCGGAGGGATTACGAAGATCGCTGCCACGTTTCGTCTCGTCGTAATGGGATTGATCGCTGCCACCAAAAGCACGATCCCAGGAAAGCGGCATCGAGGTGAAGGACGACGGCGGCGACGCGATGATGCCAGTAGCCCCGAGCGTCCAGACACGATCGCCACTCACCACTGCATGCTTATGGATACCCGCACCCGCGAAGCCGACTTGTAATCGGCTTACTGGCTCACCCTTCGGAGAAACGGCCAAGGCATGGACCAGCACATCGACGCGGGGTTTCACCGGTGCGAAGTCGGTCTCGAAACGGACCGATGTCGTACCGGGATCGCCGTGATGCTGGTCGCAATAGACAAAGGGGACCTGCTCCGATGCAGGCACGCAGCGGCCCTGATCGATAACGTCAAAGGTCGCCCTGACGACCACAACGCAGTGCTTCTGTCCGCTTTTATCTGTTGAAACAAAGCGTTCGGCGAGAAACGGGGTGGTGTTGCTGGTGATCTGCATAGTGCTGGTGGCTCGTGCACATAGCCTGGCAACAGTCCTGAAGGGCATGAACACCCTATGCCGTGGCGCTACGAGCCCACACCTCCCTTTCCTTGGCACACCTGCGTTGTTGTACTGCAACGATAGCATGCCGCTGGCTCGGCGCTTGGCTCGACTCTTTGACCAAGAGGCGAGTAACAACACCGCCATTCCCGTCTACGCTTGCTGAACGAGGCTAAAGCGCACGACACCCTCGGCCCGTAGAAGACGGGTGGAACTGAGCGCCGAACAGACCGATAGGGAGATCATCCTGTGGTAGATAGACAGCGATATGCAGTCAAGACGGCCCACTGACGTCCGAACCCGAGCCAGAGGACGCCGTTGATGCCAATCACGCAAAACAACCGCCTGGTGCAGGTCGACAGCCCCCTCGGTGGTGACGTCCTGCTGCTGCAAGGCATGGAAGGCAGTGAAGAATTAGGTCGCTGTTTTCACTATGAACTGGATCTGACCTCCGAAGACCGGGCGATCACCTTCGATCAGTTGCTGGGCAAGCCGATGGGCTTGACCCTGGAACTGTACGACGGCGGTCAACGCTACTTCCACGGGATTGTCTGCAGTTGCCGTCAATTGACCGGCCACGGCCAGTTCGCCGGTTACCGGGTCACACTGCGGCCGTGGTTCTGGTTGCTAACACGCACGTCGGACTGCCGGATTTTCCAGAACAAGACAGTCCCGGACATTATCAAGCAGGTATTCCGTGACCTCGGTTTCTCCGACTTCGAAGACAGCCTGAGCGGCAGTTATCGCGAGTGGGAGTACTGCGTGCAGTACCGCGAAAACAGCTTCGATTTCGTCAGCCGCTTGATGGAACAGGAAGGCATCTACTATTACTTCCGGCATGAAAAGGCACGCCATGTACTGGTGCTGGCCGATGCCTATGGTGCCCATACCACGGTGCCGGACTACGCCTGCGTCCCCTTCTATCCGCCTGATCGACAGATGCGCGAGCGGGACCATTTCTACGATTGGCAACTGGCACGGGAAGTCCAACCCGGTTCCCTGGCGCTGAACGACTATGACTTCCAACGCCCTCGCGCCAGCCTTGAGGTGCGCTCCAGTGTCATGCGCGACCACAGCAACGGTGACTACCCGCTCTACGACTACCCCGGGGAATACCTGCAGAGCAATGACGGCGAGCACTACGCGCGTACCCGCATCGAAGCCATTCACAGCCAGTTTGAACGGGTGCAGTTGCGCGGTCTCGCTCGTGGGCTGGGCTCCGGTCATTTGTTCACGCTGACGGGTTACGACCGGGCAGACCAGAATCGCGAATACCTGGTGGTGGTCGCACGCTATCAGATCCGCCAGGATCCTTATGAAAGCGGGCAGTCGGATCTGGCCGAACAGTTCGTCAGCGAGCTGGACTGCATGGACGCTCATCAGGCCTTCCGCCCTCTTCCGCTGACACCCATGCCCATTGTCCGCGGGCCGCAGACCGCCGTGGTGGTGGGCCCCGGTGGCGAGGAAATATGGACCGACCAGTATGGCCGGGTCAAAGTGCATTTCCACTGGGACCGTCACGACCAATCCAACGAAAACAGCTCCTGTTGGATTCGAGTGTCCCAGGCCTGGGCCGGCAAGAATTGGGGTTCGGTGCAGATCCCACGGATCGGCCAGGAAGTCATCGTCAGCTTCCTGGAAGGCGACCCCGATCGGCCGATCATCACCGGCCGCGTCTACAACGCCGAACAGACCGTGCCCTATGGGCTGCCCGCCAATGCCACCCAGAGCGGGGTGAAAAGCCGTTCAAGCAAGGGCGGGTCGCCGGCCAACTTCAACGAAATCCGCATGGAGGACAAGAAAGGCGCGGAGCAGCTGTTCATCCATGCCGAGAAGAACCAGGACATCGAGGTCGAGAACGACGAAACCCACTGGGTCGGTCATGACCGCAGCAAGACCATCGACAACGATGAAACCGTGCACGTCAAACATGACCGCACGGAAACGGTGGACAACAACGAGACCATCACCATCGGCGTGGACCGTACCGAGAAAGTGGGCAACAACGAAAAGATCACCATCGGCGTCAATCGCACCGAGAAAGTCGGCAGCAACGAGACCATCACCATCGGTGCGGACCGCACGGAAAAAGTCGGCGCCAACGAGGCCATCACCATCGTCGGCAACCGCAGCGAAGACGTCGGCGGTAACGAGACGATCGGCATTTCCGGTAACCGTGATGAGTCGGTCAAAGGCAATGAAGGCATCGAGATCAGCGGCAACCAGAGCACCGATATCAACGGCAACCACAACACCCGGATCGGCCAGAACGAATCCCGTGATGTCGCCCAGAACCGCAGCACCGACATCAAGCAGAACGACAGCCTGGAGGTTGGCAAGCATTTCTCCGTCACCGCCGGCGACTCGATCACGCTGACCACGGGGGCGGCCAGCATCACCATGAAGAAGGACGGCACCATCATGATCAGCGGCAAGAACATCACCCTCGACGGCTCCGGCGCCATCAATATCAAGGCCAACAGGAACGTCGTCGTCAAGGGCCAGAAGATCCTGCAGAACTAGCCATGGAGTGGCCGCTATGACCGTTGAATACCAGCTTCCCGTAGCCCCCACTTCCGCGCCGATGCGCGTGGATGGCGTGGTGATTGGCGTATTGCTGGACGTGCCCAGGGTGGACGCCCCGGTGGTGGCTTTTCCCGGCTGCCCCGGTGAAACCGGCCTCGCCGCCCGCACCACCACCCCACTGACCCGTGAAGATATCGGCGTCCAGGTCGCGCTGATGTTCGAGGCGGGCGACCCGGCACGGCCCCTGGTGATCGGCCGCATCCAGCGCCTGGAGGAGCCTGCATCGCCAGCGCTCGCCCACCTGGATGGCGAACGCCTGGAGTTCACCGCCGAACGGGAAATCGTCCTGCGCTGCGGCAAGGCCAGCATCACCCTGACCCGCGCGGGCAAAGTGATCATCAGCGGCGCCTACCTCTCCAGCCGCTCCAGCGGGGTCAACCGCATCAAGGGCGGTTCGGTGCAGATCAACTAGAAGGCAAGCATCCTCTCAAACTCAATGGCAAACAGTGGGAGCGGTTGATATGCCTGCACAACACATGAACTTCCCATGAACAACTCGCTGTCCCTGGTGATCGAACAGCATGCCGAAGACGCCAGCTTCCTCGCCAATCTGCGGGACGACGCCCTGCACGCGCCTCACTACGACATCGAACACCTCGGCATACTCGATAACCGCCTTGACGCTCACCTCGACGGGTTGCGTATTGCAGCCCGTAACGGCCTGGAAACGCTGCTGAGCCAACTTGGCCCCCATGCCATTGGCGAGATGTTTGCCTGCGTGGTGCTGGCCTTCGAGTCGGCCAACGGAAAAGTGTTATCACAGCTGAGTGAACACCTGCGAAGTGCTGCAGAAACGGAACGCGGTTATCTGATGGCCTTGGGCTGGCTCGACTGGGAGCAGCTATCGCCCTGGATCGATCGCATGCTCGCCGCCCCTGAAGCCATGTTCCGCCGCCTGGGCCTGGCGGCCTGCGGCATGCATCGGCACGACCCTGGTCCAGCCCTGCTTGACGGACTTTGCGACACCGATCCAAGCGTGCTGGCCCGTGCCGCTCGTACCGCCGGCGAGCTGCGCCGGCGCGAGTTGCTACCCAGCATCCGCGCCCACTGCAGGCACCCTGAGGCCGCCACGCGCTTCTGGGCCAATTGGGCCGCAGTCCAGATGGGCGATCAGCCAGCCCTTGAGCCTCTGCGCCAATTCGCCGAGCGACCGGGTCAATTCCAGTATCGCGCCCTCTGCGCATTATTGGTGTGGCAAGAACTCGAGCCCAGCATCGCCTGGATACGCCAGTTGGTACAGGACCCCAGGGACCTACGGATTGGCATCCAGGCTCTTGGATTGTTGGGTGATCCGGTCTGCGTACCCTGGCTGATCCAGCAGATGAGCAACCTGCCTTACGCCCGCGTCGCCGGCGAAGCCTTCAGCATGATCACCGGCGCCGACCTGGCGCTACTTGATCTTGAATTGCAGGACCTGCCCGATTTCAATGCAGGCCCGAACGACAACCCCGCAGACCCGGACGTCGCCATGGACCCCGATGAGAACCTGCCCTGGCCCGATCCGCGCCCGATCGAAGCCTGGTGGCAAGCCAACGGCGGTCAGTTTCAGGTGGGCACTCGCTACCTACTGGGACTGGCGCACAGCGAACGCTCATTTCAACAGGTACTGATTTGCGGCCAACAACGCCAGCGCATCGCTGCCGCCTGCGGCCTCGCCCGCTTTCGACCAAACGAGGTGCTTTTTCCCACCAGCGCGCCGATCTGGCGGCAAAAGCGGTTGCTCGGCATGACCGCGGCGTTCGGGCATTGATGATCAGCCTTCCAGCAGCAGAAGCGTTCTGCTATCGGGCTCACCCGAATAAAACTGATCGAGCGCCTGTGGGTACAGCGCAGACTCGGGCTGTGCCGTCATGAACAGCGTAAGGCAGGAGCGAAACTTCAGATCGTCGGGCGAGCCGAATATCTGCCGGGCGCTCATGTCGTGGTGTTGCAGGACAGTGGTGACACACGCCTCCAGCCGAGGGCCGAGCACCGCGTGCTGCAGATACGCGCGGGCTTCGGCCAGACCGGAGATGGCGAACCGGGCCGCCATCCCTGAACGTCCGAGCCCCTCCAACTGCGGAAAGATGAACCACATCCAGTGGCTCGTTTTCCGGCCTGCCCGCAGCTCGTCCATGACGCTGCTGAACACCGGGCGCTGGGCTTCGACAAAACGGGACAGATTGTAAGTGTCGTGCATGAGCCGTTTTCCTCCGCGGCCGGCCGCATCCATCGCGGCCGACAGTGTCCGTTTCTTTAAGCGAACAACCTATGAGTCAGGCCGATTGCTCCTGCTTAAGGCGCTTGAGCAGCGCATGGGCGGCAGCTTCAGAGGACGCGGGATTCTGGCCGGTGATCAAGTGCCCATCCTCGACCACATAACTGGCCCAGTCCGCAGCCTTGGAATACTCGCCGCCCTTGGCCTTGAGCATGTCTTCCACCAGGAACGGCACCACTTGCGTCAGCCCTACCGCCTCCTCTTCGGAGTTGGTGAAACCGGTCACCTTTTTACCGTTCACAATCGGCTGCCCATCCGGTGCGTTGACGTTCTTGAACACCCCGGGCGCGTGACAGACGGCGGCGATGGGTTTATTCGCCCCGTAGAAGGCTTCGATAAGGACCCTGGAGTCGGTGTCCTCGGCCAGATCCCAGAGAGGTCCATGGCCTCCTGGATAAAACACCGCGTCGAAGTCATAGGGGTCGATCTCGCCCAGCGGCACGGTGTTGGCCAATGCCATCTGGGCCTGGGTATCCGCACCAAAACGACGGGTCGCATCGGTTTGAGCATCTGCTTCGTTGCTCTTGGGGTCCAGAGGTGGCTGCCCGCCTTTGGGAGACGCGAGCGTGACCGAAGCCTTGGCGTCGACAAACACGTAGTAAGGCGCGGCGAATTCTTCCAGCCAGAAACCGGTCTTCTTGCCGGTGTCGCCCAACTGATCGTGAGAGGTAAGAACCATCAGAATGTTCATGTGCATCCAGCCTCCGAGGTAAACGGGCGAAGTGTGCTCGCCCTGCATTACTCTCAGAGGCCACATTGGGGCAGACGTTCAAGCCGGTTCGGCCAGCGTCCTACCAAAGCGCGACATCGTAGGTGAAATAGATGCGGTTGCTGTCACGCCCCCGTGAGAAATCCGAGCGATAGACGTAGTTACGCAGCTTCACCCCCAGCCCCTTGAAGGTGCCTTGCTGCACGACATACGCGATTTCGGCATCACGCTCCCATTCCTTCACCGCGCTGTCGGACTTGCCGTCGTTGCCGCTCAGGTAGCGACTGGAAAACGTGAGGCCAGGTACGCCGAGGCGGGCAAAATCGTAGCCATAGCCGAGCATCCAGGTCTTCTCGTCTTCCTCGATGAACTTGCCAATCCCGACATTGCTGAAGGAATAGACCGTGGCGCCGCTGATGTACGGCAGACCGGCCTCGCCGCTGAGCGTCTGGTAGCCGGCACTGAATGTATGGCCGACAACGGCGTAGGAAAGCAGACCGCTGAGCATGTCGTTGTCGATCTTGCCGCCGTAGGCCGAACCGGAATCGACACTGTTGAAGTAACGCAGGTCGCCAGTCAGTACCCCGCTGCCCAGCGGCAGGTCGTGCTGGATGCCGGCGAAATTCTGTCGGTAGAAGTTCTCAAGCTCGCCATAGAAGTAGCTCAGTCGGGTATTTTTCCCCAGCTTGTAATCGGCACCGGCGTAGTTGAAATCGCCTGACTGATCCCCACGGTAGCCGTCAGGCACGATCGGCATGCTGTCGCTGGAATCCCGCAGTTTGAAACGCTCAAGATGGCCGCCGGTCAGGGCGAGATTGTCGACGTCTGTGCTGCTGATCTGCATGCCCTGGTAGGTTTGGGGCAACACTCGTGCATCGTTGTAGATCAGCACCGGTGTCTTGGGCAACAAGGTCCCGTACTTGAGCGTGGTCTTGGCTACCCTGGCCTTGGCGGTCATCCCCGCGCTGGCAAACTCATCGGCGGCACGACCATCGTCATGGACGGGCAACAGGCCAGTGCCACTGCGGCCGCGCCCGGAGTCGAGCTTGACCCCGAGCAGCCCCAGGGCATCGACGCCAAAGCCAACGGTGCCGGGGGTAAAACCCGACTGGTAATCCAACAGGAAGCCTTGAGCCCATTCGGTGCGTTCGCTCTTTGCGGATCTCGCCGCTCCTGCGCTCATCCCATGCTCGTCGCGAAAATTCTCGTTGATGTAGACGTTGCGCAATTGCAGCTTGAGCTTGCTGTCGTCGATGAAACCTTCGGCGCTGGCCGTGGCCAGCGGCAACAGGCCGAGCATTGAAAATACAGCCCCACGGGTCAGAAAAGTGTTCATATCCAGGTTTTCTCGTTGTCGTTATTTTGCGTGCAGGCCAGCGCACCCCTCGGCGGCGAGGCGTGTCAGGCGCAAAGCGAAAGTATCGGGTTGATCAGGAGAACAGGGTCAACGCACCCGTCAGCAAGGCCAGCGCGGTAATCACCAGGGACGTGAGCACCGCCCACTTGACGGTCGCCTTCTGGAAGTCGCCAAGGTCGCGATCAACCATGCCCACCAACAACAGGGTCGAAGCCACCAGCGGACTCATCAGGTGCACCGACTGACCGAGAATGGATGCGCGGGCGATTTCCACCGGATCGATCCCATACGCGCCAGCGGCGTTGGCCAGGATGGGCACGACGCCGAAGTAGTAGGCATCGTTGGACAGCACAAAGGTCAGCGGCATGCTGGTGATCGCTACCACCAGCGGGAACAGATGTCCCCACGAGGGTGGAATCCAATCGACCAGGGTCTGCGCCAGTGCGTCGACCATTTTTGTCCCGGAGAAAATACCGGCGAAAATACCGGCCGCGAAAACCAGCAGGACCACGGTCATGGCGTTGCCCGAGTGGGCAAGAATGCGCTCCTTCTGAATGTCCAGTTGCGGATAGTTGATCATCAGTGCCAGGACGAAACCGATCAGGAACAGGATCGCCGAGTGCATGAGCCCCATCACCAGGGCAGCCATGACCGCGATCACCAGGAGCAGATTGACGTAGGCCAGTTTCGGACGCTTGTGCGGGGTGTCCTCGATGATTGCCTTGATATAGCAGTCCCCCCCGCCGCTTTGCAGTTGGACGTTGCCAATGCGCTTGCGCTCGGCACGGCCCAGCAGGAACGCCGTGAACACCACCCACAGCGCACCGCCGATCATGGTCGGCAGCAAGGGCACGAAATATTCGCCGGCATCCAGGCCCAGTGCGGCGATCGCACGGGTCGCCGGGCCGCCCCAGGGGGTCATGCCGCTCATGATGCTCAGGGAGAGCATCGCCACGGTCGCCAGGATCATCGGGTTCATGCCGATGCGCTTGTACAACGGCAGCATGGCGGCGCAGGTGATCATGTAAGTCGTCGTGCCATCACCGTCCAACGCCACCACCAACGACAGCAGGGCCGTGCCGACGGCGATTTTCATCGGGTCGCCATTGACCCGCTTGAGGATCTTGCGGATCAGCGGATCGAACAGGCCCGTGTCGATCATCAGGCCAAAAAACAGGATCGCGAACAGTAGCAAGGCTGCCGAGGGCGCGACCATCTTCAAGCCGTCCAGCATCATTTTGCCGGTGGTGCCGCCGAACCCGCCGATCACCGCAAAGATAATTGGCACGATCGTCAGGGCCACGATCGGCGACAGGCGTTTGGTCATTATCAGGAAGGTGAAGACCACCACCATGGCCAAGCCAAGTAAAGCGAGCATAGGTCAGTTCTCTTGTTGTTATTAGTAGCTTTACCAACACCCAGGCGCACGCCTTCCAACCTGCCAGGCGACACGTTCAGTGTGCCTGGCAGAGGTCATGAATGATGCAGCGCCGTGATATCTCGAGTTTGCCGTGACCGGCTAGAGGTGTTTCGCGGCCTTGGCGTCGTCCCAGGCGTCATCCGTAGCCTGAGCCACTGACGGGGAAGGCTTGCCATCCAGGGTCTGCAACAGCACTTGGCGGTCGCAGGCATCCTCCGAGAGGGCGATCACCACGGTCGCCACCGCGTTGCTTGCCAGACTCGTCAGTGCCCGGGCTTCCGACATGAAGCGGTCGATGCCGATCAACAGGGCCAGGCCGGCCAGGGGAATGTCGTGGATGACCGTCAGGGTCGAGGCCAGCGCGACGAACCCGCTGCCGGTCACCCCGGCCGCGCCCTTGGAAGACAGCAGCATGATTGCCAGCATGGTGAAGGTCTGGGTCAGCGTCAGGTCGATGTTGCAGGCCTGCGCAATGAAGATCGCCGCCAGCGACAGGTAGATCGCGGTACCGTCCAGGTTGAACGAGTAACCGGTCGGCAGCACCAGCCCCACTACTCCCTTCTTGCAACCCAGGGCCTGGAGTTTCTCCAGCATACGCGGCATGACCGGCTCGGTCGAAGAGGTGCCCAGCACCACCAGAAACTCTTCGCGCAGGTAACGCAGCAGCTTCCATAGGCTGAAGCCATGGGCACGGCAGATACCGCCCAAGACCACGAAAACGAAGAAGGCACAGGCGATGTACAAGGTCATGATCAGCTTGGCCAGGCTGCCCAGCGAAGTGATGCCGTACTGCCCGACCGTGAATGCCAGGGCGCCGAACGCGCCAATCGGGGCGAAGCGCATCAGGTAGGAAAAGATCTTGAACACCATGTGCGAAACCGATTCCAGCACGTCCAGTACCGGTTTGCCCCGCTCCCCCAATGAAGACAGGGCGAAACCGCAGAGCACTGCGATGAACAATACCGGCAGTACCTCGCCTTTATTGAAGGCGCCGATGAAGGTGTCGGGAATGATGTGCATGAAAAAGTCGACCACCCCCAGCCTCGCCGCGGAGTCGGCGTACTGCGCCAGGCCCTGGGTGTTCAACCGGGTCGGATCGATGTTCATCCCGGCTCCGGGTTTGAACACATAGACCGCCACGAGGCCGATGATCAGGCTGACCACGGTCAAGCCCAGGAACAACAGCATCGTCTTGCTCAACAAGCGCCCCAGCGAGCGCTTGTCGCTCATGCCGGCGATGCCGGTGACGATAGTGCAGAACACCACTGGCGCGATCATCATCTTGATCAGCTTGATGAAGGCGTCGCCCAGCGGTTTCAAGGCAATCGCCTGTTGCGACCAGAAGTGCCCGACCATTACACCCAACAGCACGGCGCAGATGATCTGGAAGTAGAGCGATTTAACAACTTTCATGGCATCACCCATTTTTGGAATTGTTCTGATGCAAACGACAACGACAGCCTGGCTAACCGGCCAGTCGTTGGGAACCCTTGGCGTAGACGAAACCTGAAAACAGTCGGCGCGCGGTACGCACCACCGAGGCGCGGATGGTCTCTCCCTTATCCCCGGCATAGGACAACACCACGTCGATACCACCGCTTGGGTGCTCGATGCGGACCCGCTGCAAGCGTGGCTCGCTGACGCCGCCGATCAATCGGGCGGCCACGCTGCCTTCGGTCACACACGCGGTGGCGAGGCCGATGGACCCGGTAATCGCCAGCGCGCGATGACAGTTGTGCGGCATGAAGTAGCGCACCTGCAGCGTTCCGCCAGACTTGGCCGGCGACACCAGCACCGGCTTGGGAATCACCTTGTCGCTGACGTCGCCCAGGCCCATGGCCAAGCCGGCTTTGAGTCGCAAGGATTCCAGGCGGTGCAGGAAGGCTTTATCGGCATCCAGTTCGGCGGGGCTTTCGTCGCCACGCTTGCCGAGCTGACTCGCTTCGACGATCACCATGGGCATGGCCATGTCGATGCAAGTCACCGCTATGCCGTCGATGACGTCCTGCGGCTGGCCGGTGGGAAAGAGTTTGCCGGTCTTGCTGCCCGCCGCATCCAGGAATGTCAGTTGCACCGGCGCGGCAGCGCCCGGTACGCCGTCGATGGCGGTGTCACCCTCATAGCTGACCTTGCCGCCCGGGGTTTGCACCTCGGAAACGACGAAGGTACCAGTATTGAGATTGCGGATACGCACCTGGGTACGGTCGCCGCCCGCCTTGACCAGTCCCTGCTCGATGGCGAACGGGCCGACGGCACAGAGCATATTGCCGCAGTTGGGCGCGGTATCGACCCGACGCTGGGAGACCATGACCTGGACAAACAAGTAATCGACATCCGCATCAGGGTGCAATGATGGGCTGACAATCGCCACCTTACTGGTTTGCGGGCTGCCGCCGCCGATGCCGTCGATCTCCAGCTCATGGCCAGATCCCATCAGGTCGAGCAGCAGCTCGTCACGTTCAACGATGGCGGCCGGTAGGTCCCAAGCGAGAAAAACCGGGCCTTTGGAGGTACCGCCGCGCATGAGCACACAAGGAATTCGTTGCATGAACACTAACTCTTGTTAATCAATCTGGATAATTGATGTTCTGGAGGCAAGAGTGGCAGGCTTTGAAAAGTGTTTCCAATGCAAAGATCGGAGGTTTTATTGCGTTTTACGAATGAATAACCGTAGGATGATTGGCACGACGCATCTCTTTGCTTATGGGATCTGGCATGGAATATGAGCTTCAGGACATACGATCTTTCGTCAAAATCGCCGAACTAGGCAGCTTCCACGAGGCTGCCGACGCCCTGCACCTTTCTCAGCCGGCCCTGAGCCGGCGCATGAAGAAACTGGAGGAAGGTTTGGGCACCGCCTTGCTCGATCGCACGACGCGCAAGGTCAGCCTGACCAGCGTCGGACGTGACTTCCTGCCCAAGGCGCGGCGCTTGCTGGATGACTTCGACGATTCGATCCTCAACATTCGCGAGCTGGCCGAGCGGCAGATAGGCCGGGTGACCCTGGCGTGCATTCCCACCGCAGCGTTCTATTTCCTGCCGTCGGTGATCCGTTTGTACAACGAGCGCTATCCGAAAATCCGCATCCGCCTTCTCGATCTCAGTGCCAACGAAGGACTCGAGGCGGTACTGCGCGGCGAAGCCGACTTTGGCATCAACATGATGAGCGGCCAGCATCCGGATATCGAATTCGTGCCTCTGGTCAACGAACCCTTTGTCCTGGCTTGCCGCCGCGATCATGAGTTGGCTGGACGTAGCGCCGTCACCTGGTCGGAACTCAGTGACTATCGCTTGATCGGGGTGGGTCGCCTGAGCGGCAATCGCATGCTGCTCGATCATGCCTTGTCGGGCCTGAGCTGGCGTCCGCAGTGGTTCTACGAGGTGCAACACCTGTCCACGTCACTGGGGCTGGTGGAGGCTGGCTTGGGTGTGTCGGCAATGCCCAGCCTGGCGATGCCCGCCGGGGACCATCCGACACTGGTCAGCGTGCCGCTGATCGAACCGGTGGTCAACCGGTCACTGGGCCTGGTCTATCGACGAGGTGCTTCCCTGTCCCCCGCCGCCGAGAAATTTGTCTCTATCCTGCTTGAGCAGTGGCCGCAGTAAGACCGCCCCGAGGCCGGGACAGTCCTCAAGCTCAGCGCGCTTTGGGCCGTTCACCCTCACCCGGCAGCGCCGCAACGGTGCGCTCGTCAACGAATTCAGTACCTTCCGAGTGCCGAGACGAGCGTGACTTGCGCCTCAGGAATGATCTCGCTCAATCAACATCCGAGTCAGCGTGTTGTCTCTTACCCAATAGTGATGAAACAGTCCCGCCGCCGCATGCAAACCGATCAGCCAGTAGCCGGTGCTGCCCAACAGTTCATGCCAATACTTCAAGCGCTTTGCTAGATCAGGGTCAATCGCCACCGGGGCTGGCAAATGGAAGCCGAAATAGGGGAACGGTTTGCCTCCAGCGGCCAGCATCAACCAGGCCAGTACCGGCGTGGCGATCATTAGCACATACAGCGCCAAGTGCATCAGGTGGGATGTGCCGGTTTGCCATGCAGGGGGCGGCGGGGTGATTGGTGGACGTGGCGAAAGGCGTCCGAGCAGTCGCACCCATACCAAAGCAAAGATGCTCAGGCCGAAGAGACCGTGAAAGCCCAACAGCAGGCCACGCGCTTCGCTGCCCTTGGGCAGGAAGCCTTTGATTTCGATACACGCGTACACGCCGACAAACAGCGCGAGCATCAGCCAGTGCAGGGTGATTGAGAGTTTTCCATAACGGGGTATGCCTTTGTCGCGGGTCATAAGAAGCGCCTCGTGATTGTCCTTCGTGACGGTCGAATCGTTCGACAGTCTCGATCCGGTTGCCCAGCGAACCGATGGCGCCACCCTGCCAGCCCATCCTTAAGACAGTCTGAAGACAGATCGGTCGTTAACTTAATTTCACCTTCAGACTTCGTTAAGAAAGGCCTCCCATACTCCGTTCAAACCATTAAGGGAGGCGTTCTGCCCATGCCCGATCTTGACTGGAACATCCCCCTTCCCCTGCGCTTTGGGCAAGCCGATGCCCTGCAGATGACGTTAACCGGCGCCTTGCCCGACGACCCGCTACGAGAGACGTTCGAAGCATTCATCCAACACCGTTTTCGCCAGGCCCATGGCGCAGACATCCGACACTTCATGCCCGAGCTGTTCGGGGTGCATAACGGCAACGGCGAGTTGTGCGCGGTGGCCGGGGTGCGTCGGGCACATCTGGAGCCACTGTTTCTGGAGCGTTACCTGGATGAACCGATCGAACCGCTGATCAGCACCGCAGCTGATCGCCCAGTGGACCGGGCAGGCATTGTCGAAGTCGGCAACCTCGCCGCCAGCGACACGGGCAGCGCGCGCATGAGCATCATCGCCATCACTTATCTGCTCGCCATGGGCGGTCTGGAATGGGTGACGTTCACTGGCAACATCGGATTGGTCAACAGCTTCCATCGTCTCGGCCTGAAGCCGGTGACATTGTGCGCTGCCGACCCGCAGCGCCTGGGTGATGAGCGCCAACACTGGGGCAGTTATTACGAAAGCAAACCCTGGGTGCACGTAGGCAACATCCGCGCCGGCTTCATCCATCTGTGCAACATCGGCCTCTTTACCCGACTGGGTTTGCCGACCTCGATTGAAGGAGCCTGCCATGTCGCTTGAGTTGCACCGTTTCCAGGAAACCCTGCGCGATCATGCCCGACGCAATGACAGTACCGTCGCCCTGTGGGGCGACACGCTGAAGCTCGACTACGCCACGCTGTATGCCGAGGTAATGTATCGCCAGGAGCGCCTGCGCGACGAACAGGTACAGGTGATCGCTCTGGCGCTGGATAATGGCGTCGAGGCGATGCTGTGGGATCTGGCTGTGCTGTTCGAAGGTCTGACCTGCGTGACGCTGCCACCATTCTTCAGCCCGACGCAACGCATCCATTGCCTGGAACAAAGCCAGGCCGAACGGGTGATCGCCGAGCCGGCGCTGGAAGCCGAATTGCGCGACGCCGGTTATGAAAAACGCGGCGAGTTCTGGTGCCGACGCTTCAACGGCCCCCACCGAATGCCCGCCCGCACCGCCAAACTGACCTTCACTTCCGGCACCACCGGCACCCCGAAAGGCGTATGCCTGAGCGCCGACAGCTTGCTGCGGGTGGCGCGGGAACTGGATCAGGCGAGCAAGTCTACCCATCCGCAACACCACATGGCGCTGCTGCCGCTGGCGATCCTGCTGGAGAACCTCGGCTGTTACGCGGCGCTGTACGCCGGTGTCACGCTGAGTCTGCCGAGCCAGAAAAGCCTGGGCATCCAGGGCGCCAGTGGCGTCGATGTGTCGCGCTTGCTCGGTTATCTGGCCGGGCGCAAGCCCGAGAGCCTGATCCTGGTGCCACAATTGCTGTTGCTGTTGACCAACGCCGCAGAACAGAAAGCTTTCGATACGCAAACATTGCGTTTCGCCGCCGTCGGTGGAGCGCGGGTTTCGGAGGATTTGCTGCACCGTGCCCAGCAGGTCGGCATACCGGTCTACGAAGGCTATGGCTTATCCGAATGCGCGTCGGTGGTATGCCTCAACCGTCCCGGTGCGCACCGGCCGGGCAGCGTCGGCCAACCACTGCCCCATGTCGAAGTACGCCTGGCCGAGGACGGCGAAGTGTTGATCAAGGGCTCGACCCTGCTCGGCTATCTCGGCGAGCCGGCGTACGGCGATGAGTGGTGGCCGAGCGGCGATCTGGGCGAGTTCGACCAGGAAGGTTTTCTTTATCTCAAGGGCCGCAAGAAGCATCAGTTCGTCACCAGTTACGGGCGCAACGTCAACCCGGAATGGGTCGAGTCGGAGCTGACCCAGCGCCGCCACATCGCCCAGGCCTTCGTCTACGGCGAAGCGCTTGCGCACAACCACGCCCTACTCTGGCCGCATCGTCCGGACTGCACCGACGCCGAAGTGGCCGCGGCCGTTGCCGAAGCCAACGAAGCCTTGCCCGATTACGCCCAAGTGCATCACTGGACGCGTCTGCCGCAGCCCTTCAGCGCCGCCAATGGCCTGCTGACCTCCAATGGCCGCCCGCGTCGGGACGCCATCATCGAGTTATACCGCCACACCTTGACTGGATCTGTCGCATCCGAGGAATCCGCATCATGAGTTTTTTCGACACCCTGCAAGAAGCCACGCAACAGGAACGCCATGAGCTGTTCAACCTGCCGATCATCCTGGATGCCCTGCAAGGCAAGGTCAGTCTGGAAAGTTATCGGGCCTTCCTCGCCCAAGCCTACTACCACGTGCGCCACACCGTCCCGCTGATGATGGCCTGTGGCGCACGCCTGCCGATGCGCCTGGAATGGCTGCGCAAAGCAGTGTGCGAGTACATAGAGGATGAATATGGCCACGAACAGTGGGTGCTCAACGACATCGCCGCGTGCGGCGGGGATCGCGATGCGGTGCGAGACGCGCAGCCGTCCCTGCCTATCGAGCTGATGATCAGTTTCCTCTACGACCTGATCGCCCGGGGCAATCCGGTTGGCCTGTTCGGAATGGTCAACGTGCTGGAAGGCACTAGCATTGCTTTGGCCACTCACGCAGCGGGCAGCATTCGCGAGCGTTTGGCATTGCCGGAAACCGCGTTCAGCTATCTCAGTTCTCACGGTTCGCTGGATATCGAACACATGCAGACCTATCGCGCACTGATGAACAAACTTGAGGACAAGGAAGACCAAGCGGCGGTGATCCACGCTTCGAAAGTCGTCTATCGACTCTATACCGATATGTTCCGTGGATTGCCCCGCGATCCGGAGGCTCAATATGCAGTTGCGTGATGCACGTGTCGTATTGACCGGTGCCAGTGGTGGCATCGGCCTGGCCATTGCAGGCGTCTTGTGCGCCGCCGGAGCCCGAGTGCTGGCCGTAGCACGCCATCACGAGGCATTGGCGCCACTGCTCAGCCGATACCCTGATACCTTGTGTCACGTCGCCGCCGACCTGACCTTCCTCAGTGACCGGCGCAAGGTGCTGGCCGCTGCCGAGGGCATTGGCGGAATCAACCTGCTGATCAACGCGGCCGGGGTCAATCACTTCGCCATGCTTGAACAGCTCGACGACAGCGACATCAGTGCGATGCTGGCGGTGAACATCAGCGCGCCGATCTGCCTGACCAAACTGCTGCTACCGCTGCTCAAACAGGCCGACAACGCCATGGTCGTCAACGTTGGCTCGACCTATGGCTCGATCGGATACCCCGGTTACGCCAGTTACTGCGCCACCAAGTTTGCCCTGCGCGGGTTTTCCGAAGCCTTGCGCCGGGAACTGGCGGACACCCGGGTCAGCGTACTGTACGTCGCGCCCCGCGCCACCCGCACTTCGATGAACAGCGCCGCCGCGCAAGCACTGAACAGCGCGCTCAAGGCCAATGTCGATGATCCGCAAGCCGTGGCGTCGGCGGTGGTCCACGCGATTGCCGGCGACCGTCGCGACCTCTACCTGGGCTGGCCGGAGCGCTTTTTCGTGCGCCTCAACAGCCTCTTGCCGAACCTGGTGGATCGCGGCCTGCGCAAACAGCTGCCGTTGATCCGTCGCCTCAGTGAAAAAACCGAAAACGAGCCGCCAAAACCATGAAGAAACTTTTCGCATGTCTGTTGCTGGGCACCCTCAGCCAAAGTGTCTGGGCCCTGGACGCCGCCGATCAGCAACGCCTCAGCAGCATCCAGCAGAGCTGGGCGCACATCCAATATGAAACGCCGGAAAAACAACGCGCCGACGCGTTCGAACAACTGGCGTCGCAAGCCACGAACTTCACCACGGAGCGTCCAGCCGTCGCCGAAGCATGGATCTGGAAAGGCATTGTCACCAGCAGTTGGGCCGGTGCCGAGGGTGGACTCGGAGCCTTGGGCAAGGCCAAGGACGCCAAGGCTGACCTTGAGAAATCCCTGACCCTGGACCCCAAAGCCTTGCAAGGCTCGGCCTACACCAGCCTGGCCGCGCTGTATGACCGGGTGCCGGGCTGGCCGATCGGATTCGGTGACAGCGACAAGGCCGAGCAATTGCTCAAGCAAGCGCTGCAACTCAACCCTGATGGCATCGACAGCCTGTACTTCTGGGGCGATCACCTCTACCGTCAGAAACACTACGCGCAAGCCAAGGCAGCACTGCAAAAAGCCCTGCAAGCCGCGCCCCGGCCCGGCCGGGAAAGCGCGGACGCCGGGCGACGTAAAGAAATCGCCGCGTTGCTGGTGGAGGTGGACAAGAAACTCGATTGACAGAAGTCCGAGCGCGCTCGTTACCGATCGAAGATGAGGCAACCTCGGACAAGCGGAACGGCTTGCGTATCCGGGGCGGCGAACGGGACGACATGCACACGGAGCTGATCCATCGGATCGCATTCCATACGCTATGGCGGACGTGATCGGTAATCTGCTGCCCGTGGCGATGGTCTGGCTCGCTATCGGCCGGGGTCAAAAGCCGCTGGCGAACATGGCCTCGACGTTGCGTGCACGGCACAGCGGCTCCCTGGAGCCGCTGTGATTGTTTTGGGGAGTCAAAGGCATCGCTGGAGAAGCCAAATGCGCTCCGCAGGCTGAAGACCTGGTGCTTGCCAGGCAACCAGGTTTTTCGTATAGAGCCTAGTGACCCGCTCCCCGATTTGAGTGCCATACAGATCCTGGCGAAGCCCGCTCTTTGACGGAAAGCGGCCGCTCCAAACCGTCATGCGTTCCCTCATATTCAACGACACTTTCCCACGACAGGCCGTAGATGATCCCCTTTGTCCGCCCCCCTTGCATAGGCATAGGGGGTATACCTATCATGCACATGATCAGGATAGGGGGTATCCAATGAGTCATGTCGCAGCAAACAAAGACGATCTTCTCAAGCGCGTAAAACGTATCGCGGGACAGATCCAGGCCATTGAACGGGCGTTGGTATCGGATCTCGACTGTGCCAAAACACTGCATCTGGTTGCCGCTACCCGCGGCGCCATCAACGGCTTGATGGAAGAAATCATCGAGGATCACGCGCGGGAGCATGTCGCGAACCCTGCGCTCAGCGAAGAAGAGCGCAACCAGGGCGTCGAAGAGCTGCTTGAAGCCATTCGCCGTTATTCCAAGTGAACGCATCCAGGTACACTCTCATGAGTAACAACACTCCCTACGCACACGATCACCTGTTCCTTGGCTCGGCGCACGACGAGAATGCCAGGCGCACGCTTTGGGTGGTAGTACTGACCGTTGTGATGATGGTGGGCGAGATCACCGCTGGGTATATCACGGGCTCGATGGCATTACTGGCCGATGGCTTTCACATGGCAACTCATGCCGGCGCATTGGGCATCGCGGCGGCCGCGTACGGATACGCAAAACGCCACGCCTCCAGCCAGCGTTACAGTTTCGGTACCGGAAAGGTTGGAGACCTGGGAGGGTTCGCTTCGGCGCTGATTCTCGGTATGGTTTCCTTGGGCATTGGCGCTGAATCCGTCATGCGCCTCTTGCAGCCAACGGAAGTCCAGTTCGGCACCGCTACACTCATCGCGATAGCTGGCTTGATCGTCAACATCGTCAGTGCGCTGCTGCTGGGGCACGGGCACGACCACGACCACGACCACCATCATGGCCATGGCCATGCTCACCATGCAAACGACAACAACCTGAAATCGGCCTATGCCCATGTCATCGCCGACGCGCTGACTTCGGTTCTGGCCATCGCTGCGCTACTCGCCGGTCGGTATCTGGGCTGGGTATGGCTGGACCCGGTCATGGGCATCGTCGGCGCCATCGTTATCGCGCGTTGGGCATGGACCTTGATGGGGGCACCGCAGGTGTATTGCTGGATCAGACAGACGCACATATTGCCGAGGAAATCCGCGAGCTGGTCGAAAAGCCGGGGGACGCCTCCATCACGGACTTGCACGTCTGGCGGGTTGGACCGCAAGCCCATGCGGCCATCGTCAGCGTCCTCGGTGAAGCCACTGCGAACACCGACAGCATTCGTGAGCGTCTCAAACCGGTTCACGAAGTCAGCCATCTTACGGTCGAGTTTCGACCGGTCTGATTCAGGGCCTGCCCTCCATTAACTCCAAAGGAACTTGCGATGCCTCCAGGGCAACGTGAACTGGCGCGGATCGAACGCCGGTTGATAACCACGCTGACCGAAGCGTGCGAAACAGCAAAGGGTGAGATCCAGGGCTTTACCTGGCTCACCCACACGGCGGACCTGAACGCGTTAGCGAGAAGCCTGAGGGTGACCTGGGTGTTCGAAACCCTCGCTGACAGACAGCTGGCCCAGGTTGACGCGAAGGCTCGCATCTTTGAGCTGACAGCCATCGCGTTGAATGAGGCCGGCATCGATCTGAACTTGTCAGATCGCAATGTCCGCCTTGACTCCGAAGAAGAATGCCAGCGCACTCATAGCGGCGATTGGCAAAAGCGTCTGGCTAGAGGGGATTGACGATGGCCAAGGAAATCGAAAATCCCTGCATCTCGATATGCCTGCTGAAGGGGGATCTGTGTGTGAGTTGTGGGCGGAGCAAGGAGGACATTAAAAAGTGGAAACGCATGAAGCGGCCTGAAAAAATGGCCGCGGTGCAACGGGCGAATATGCGCTTGAGAGGGCTGAAGTAACGCGCAGGGATAGTCGCTTGTCCTGGATGGACGCTTTGGGTCTATTTCTGCCTTCCACGACCGGCTGTAGCCAGCCAGAAGCTGTCACTGCAATCGTAGCACGCGAACATATCTTCGCGCGGACAGCAGAATTTCTTAAAAAGGGGCAGTCTGTTTTTTCTAACAAGCCTGTTATTGACAGGGCACAGGCTCGGCTTAGCCCCTTCCGGATCGACGGCCGCAGCTATTACACATTTAGTTGATTGGATACCTCTTTAGCCACCTCGATGAAAGCTCGCATCGCTGCGCTCTGAAAGGCATCTTTGCGCCGCATAAGGACGGCGGTGCGCTGCAAGCGCTCGGGCTCCAGTGTGATGGCCACCAGATCATCATGGTTCAACGCGATTCTGGCTGGCAATAAAGTCGATAGATTAGTTCTGCGAACAATTTCGATCACTGCGCCGAGGGCATTAGCCTCCATCTGCACATGAGGACGAATCGCGTGTTTGCGGCAGTAGCGGTCGATTTGTTCGCGGGTTGCAAACTCTGGGCTGAGCAGAATCAGAGATTCGGCATTCAGACCCTGCAATCCAATGGACCGCACCTCGGCCAGGCGGTGCCTGCGACTCACCACTAAAGCGAGGGTTTCGTTCAGCAAAGGGATGGCATCAATATTCGGTGTACTTATTTCATCGAACGCAATCCCCGCGTCCAATTCTCCTGCCAAAAGCAGCTCCTCAATGCGCTCTTGGGAAATCTCCTTCAGGTTGAGAGTGATCTTGGGATACCGCGAGTGAAATGCTTCGATCACCGGCCCGACCAGATAAGTCGTGAACGTCGGCGTCACGGCCAGGCGCAATGAACCGCGGGTGAGATCGCTCACATCGTGGATGGCGCTTTTAGCATCTCGCAATTCCTGATAAGCACGGCGTGCATACAGAAGATAGACGTTTCCCGCGTCAGTCAAACGAGTTGTGCGTCCTGAGCGGTCGAACAACTGGGCTCCAAGACTTTCTTCCAACTGTTTCACCTGCTGCGAAAGGGCGGGCTGAGACACATGGAGCGCCGCTGCGGCCTTCGTGAAGCTGAGATGTTCCGCAACCGCAAGGAAGTATTGAATGTGGCGAGCAAGCATGATTCAACCCATAAGATAATCTGATTCACATCATAATAAATCAGACTTTTACCTTATGTAATGCGCCGCTTAATCTTTGTCTCACACCCAGACATTGAGACAGCAACCATGAAAGCGATCATCGACGGTTTTCTGAAATTCCAAAAAAACGCCTTCCCTGAGCGGGTCAAACTGTTCAAGGACTTGGCTAATCAGCAGAGCCCAAGAGCGTTGTTCATCTCTTGCTCAGATAGCCGATTGGTGCCTGAACTCGTCACCCAGCGCGAGCCAGGCGATCTGTTTGTAATCCGCAATGCCGGCAACATCGTGCCGTCGTATGGCCCGGAGCCGGGTGGCGTTTCGGCCTCTGTTGAATATGCGGTCGCCGCTCTCCAGGTCGCAGACATCGTGATCTGCGGCCACTCCGACTGCGGCGCGATGACCGCCATAGCCACGTGCAAGTGCCTGGATCACATGCCTGCCGTTGCCGGATGGCTCCGTTACGCCGACTCGGCCAAGGTGGTTAACGAAGCCCGCAACCACCCGGATCTACCGAGCAAAGTTACGTCCATGGTGCGTGAAAACGTCATCGCGCAACTGGCCAACCTCCAGACACATCCATCCGTTCGCCTGGCTCTCGAAGAAGGCCGCGTCACCCTGCATGGTTGGATCTATGACATCGAGAGCGGGCGTATCGACGCCTTCGATGGCAGTACCGGGACCTTCGTGTCCCTCGCAGAGAACCCCGAAATCCACGCCGTTTCCCAGCAAGCCAGGCACGTTGCCTGAAACCCGTACCTGTACCCCTTACTAACCTAGGAGATTCGCCATGATCCAGACTCAAGCCACCCGCACCGCGCGCCAAGAACTGACCGAAACCATCATTTTGGCCAAGGCTCGCAAGGACCTGTCTTTCGCCGAGATCGTTGACGGTACCGGCCTGTCCGAAGCCTTCGTCACTGCCGCCCTGCTCGGCCAGCATCCGCTGCCTTCCAGCGCCGCCCATGTCGTGGGCAAGAAACTCGACCTTGATGCTGATCAAGTCGCTTTGCTGCAATCGATGCCAGTTCGCGGCAGTTTTTTTGACGGCGTACCGTCCGACCCGACCATCTACCGTTTCTACGAGATGATGTCGGTATACGGCACCACCCTCAAAGCTCTGGTCCACGAAAAGTTCGGCGACGGCATCATCAGCGCCATCAACTTCAAGCTGGACATCAAGAAGGTCGAAGATCCGGAGGGCGGCCATCGCGCTGTGATCACGCTGGACGGCAAGTACCTGCCTACCAAACCCTTCTGATGCAAGTCAGCCCGGCGTCAGACGGCGACCGGGCTACACCCCAACCCTTTAGTACGACTGAGCACCGCTTAAGTGCTTTGGCCTTCTCACGCCCTCAACACAGGTAATCGCTATGAAACTGTTACTCGTTTTACTCCTAGCCTGCATTGGCTCTGTCGCTATGGCCGATGAGCAAGATACTCAGACTGCGCATATTACGGTCGAGCCCTATCGCTACTCTCAACACCTGGACATCGCTCACATTGTGTCGATTACTCAGATACCAAGTGTCTGTGATGTAGTGCCGGTGCAGATGACTTATGACGACTCCAAGGGCGACCGGCACATCATGGAGTACCACGTCATAGGTACCGGCTGTACCAATTGACTCCTCTCCCGTCCGCTCTGGCGCTCGATCGCTCGGCGCCAGGGACGGGGGCTCAGACACCGCGGTCCCCTGTCCTTTGAAAAAATAACCCTTCGTTACTTGCGCCCATACAGCGCGCTTCCCGCCTCTACTCGGCAGTAATAGCACGCAAGTGCGTTTACTCAGGCCGTATCCACTACCAAGAACCGCCGACGGCTGACTGCCAAATTCCAGCTCACCGCGAGTTCCCGCTTGCTAGAAACGGAGTAGCGAGAGGAAATCGGCCGACGTGGCACTTCTGTCACTTTCACGCCGGCTTAAACGCAAAGTCAGAAGCCGAACCCTTACCTTGAATCCTCTATTCGGGCCAGCGCACCTTGTCGTGTCTTCAGGCAGGGACGCCGTACGATCACGAGCGCTGTCGCTTGAGCGAGAAGGATTGCGTTCAGTCTGTAAGTGCAGCAGTCATCAGCGCGCCCCACTTGGCTGCACATGGATCTGAGGAACAACTTGCTACCACCTCGTGCATTACGACGGGAGATCAGTTGCCGTCGTTAAGAACAGGACCACAGCACAGCACCGCGCCGACTGGACTTGATTCGCACAATCCAGGTCAGTCATGGAGCATCACGTTGAGAATCGCGTAAGTAAAAGTGCAGGTAACTCTAGTTCCCTGAACGGTAGTGCCTGAAAATTGCGCACCTATCGTCTGTCCCGCCGGTACTGATGCCTGCTTTAGCCGGCTGCCCTCAGAACCCTTACGAAGCCTTTGCAGCCTCATGGGTGGATCTGGTGGAGCAGGTATTGTTAGAGGCCTTCAGTAATAGACTCATGGCTGGAAAGCTGCGACCGCTAGACCTTTCGCGAAACAGGCGGTGAGGATCGTTGGCAGGCGGAAGAGCTGGATAGGACCGGCAAAGAATTGGAGGATAAAACTTTGGAGGGATTGCGGGCGGTTACGGGTTAGAGGATTTTTGATGAAGAAACTATTTATAACGTTAGACTCAAAAACCGACCTGAGCCTTTTCAACGAAAGGATCAGGTCGGTTGAGATATTTACAGACCGAGGTCAGACAGGCTTGGATGGTCATCTGGGCGGCGTCCCAGTGGCCAATGGAACTTGCGTTCGCTCTCCTTGATGGGCATGTCGTTCACGCAGGCGAAGCGACGGTGCATCAGGCCATCCGCTTCGAATTCCCAGTTTTCGTTACCGTAAGAGCGGAACCAGTTACCTGAATCATCATGCCACTCGTATGCGTAACGTACAGCGATGCGGTTGTCGGTAAACGCCCAGAGCTCTTTGATCAGGCGATAATCAAGCTCTTTTTTCCATTTGCGTGTAAGGAAACCTTTGGCTTCTTCGCGATTGGTAGCAAATTCCGCTCGGTTGCGCCATTTGGTATCCAGTGTATAGGCAAGCGATACTTTTTCGGGATCGCGGCTGTTCCAGCCATCTTCAGCGAGTCGGACTTTCTCAATCGCCGTTTCACGAGTGAACGGAGGAAGTGGCGGACGAGTTTGTGCATTGGACATGGTAGTGCCTCCAGGACAATTGGATGTATCGGTTTATTTAACGTTTTCGGAACTCAGCAAAGCGGTACAACTTTCTTTCAGCGATCATCATCACAACATCAACGCGTCACGATAATCGCGATTTACATCAGTATCTCAACAATCTAGCTATGCGAACGGATACGAGAGCAACCGTGCAACTTCTTTTGCGTCATCGACGGCACTGTAATCGCCCATCACGCGCGCCATGGTGATTGCGCCTTCGATTAATATGAGCAGTTGTCTCGCCAAGACGACCGGGTGCTCCGTATTCAACTGCTCGGTCAGCTCGAGTGTGTAATCGAGTAACTTCTGCTTATGCAGTTTGGCGATATGGCGAATAGGATCATCGGGGTCCCCAACTTCTCCGGCTGTATTAATGAAAGCGCAGCCTCGAAATCCGTCTGACTCAAACCATCCCTTGAGCACCGTGAATATATTGAGAATACGCTCTTGCGGAGTATCCGCTCTGTCGCATTCCGTTCTGAACCATTGCATCCAACGTACATCACGAGCATTCAGTGCAGCAGCGGCCACTTCATCTTTGGTCGCAAAATAGCGATAAATACTTTTGCGAGCGACACCTGAGGTCTTCACCAGAAGATCCATGCCTGTCGCATGAATGCCGTTCTGATAAATAAGTTTCTCAGCGGTCATTAGAATCTTTTCTCGGGTATCTGTCATTTTCATCTCCACGGACTCAATGTAGAACGATCGTTCTCCTCGGTCAAGCCTCGCTTGGAATTTTTTTTGAGCGGCTAAGCTGGTCAACTTTCTGGGATGGACCGAGCCACCCAATATGGTTAACTGAGCAGACACGGATCATCACTCGACGGCCTGACTTCGAACGTCGCTGTGCATGGTCAAACCTCAATCTGTTCCGCCATCTCAGGGCGTCATCGATCTCAATCCCCAGATATCGAACAGTGCCCCCCATCGTCGATGGGGTGCACGGAGTGCGGCGGGGCAGCAGCACTATGCCCATTCTGGCCAGTGCTCCTTCGAGCTAAGCAGAGGAGGTATAGGCCTGAAAGGGTCCAGCCACTTCCACGGTTACCGATTGATTGTCGACGCCTCCCAACCGCCAGGTAGTGCGCCGCCCCACCGTGCGACGGCGAGGTGACGCAGTGATGGGAACTCAAATCGCCTGGCTGTGGCGGTACGCCATGTGCCGCCAGGTTACCCGGACTCGCTACCAGGGTCTGGCAACCCGTGCCGAGCTTGCGCGCGAACAGTGAAGGATCCCGATCACCTCCGCGCAACGCGACGTCAATGTCCTCGCCCAGTAGATCCACTCGGGCGTCATTCAACTCGAACTCAAGGTTTGCTCGCGGGCGCTCAGCTACGAGCTGAGCGATAACCTGTGCCGGGAACCAGTTGAAGAAATCCATGGGAGGCGGCCACTCTGACGCGACCCGCGATCTGGGTCGAGTCGTTGCTCACCTCATCGCAACTCGCAGCAACACTTCGATCTGATCGGCAGACTCCGCATAAAAATTGCTCCCGGCATTGAGCACGTACGGTACGCTGATAGGTATACCGACTATCCGGCGTTGATCTGATCGCTCGTTCCCCCGTGCGTTCCGGAGGCAGCTGCTATCGGCTCACCCTGCTCCACAAACTCCGCACTCCCCCAACACAATACTCTTCGCCTCCAAAAACCCTTCCAAACCAAACACCCCAAACTCCCGCCCAACCCCAGACTGCTTGACCCCGCCAAACGGGGCCAGCAGCTCCGGTGTGATTCTGTTGATCAGCACCGAGCCCGCCTGCAGCCGGCTCGCCAGGCTTCGGGCGCGGTCCGATTTTCGGGAAAACACGTAGGCCTGCAGGCCGTAGAGGCTGGCATTGGCGATGTCGATCGCCTGCTCTTGCGAGTCATAAGCGATGATCGACAGCACCGGGCCGAAAATCTCCTCTTGTGCAATATCCATGTCATTGCTGACGTCGGCAAATACGGTGGGCCTGACGAAATAGCCTTGGTCAAAACCAGCCGGCCTGCCCTCACCGCCAATGACCAGCGTTGCACCTTGCGCCTGTCCGCGGCGGATGTAGCCCTGCACGCGGTCGAACTGGGCCTGGTTGACCAGCGGTCCAATGACGGTGGACGGGTCCTGCGGATGGCCGACGACCATCGCCTCGACCAGGCTTTTCACCCGTTCAATGACTTCTTTGGCCTGCGTGCGCGGTACGAGCAGGCGCGTGCCAGCGACGCAGGCCTGGCCGTTGTTCATGAACGCCGCGTTCAAGGCAAGGGGAATGGCCGTGTCGAGGTCGGCGTCATCCAGGACGATAGAGGCCGACTTCCCGGTGAGCGACAGGTTTACGCGTTTCATGGTCTCGATACCGGCACGAGCGATCAGCTTTCCGGTGGCGGTGGACCCGGTGAATGAAATCTTGGCGACCTGTGGGTTGGTGCTGATTTCATCACCGACGTCACTGCCGCGTCCCAGCAAAATGTTGAAAATGCCTTTCGGCAAACCGGCGCCATGCAATGCGCGGGCAAGCACGTCGGTCTGCAAGGGACTCAACTCGCTCGGCTTGATGACCGACGCACAACCGGCGGCGATGGCCGATGCCAGTTTGCTGCAGATCGTTCCGGCGGTGCTGTTCCAGGGGGCGATCAGTGCCGATACGCCGACTGGTTCCATCACCACGGTGGCGTCGCCAATCGAGCGAACCAGTTCGTAGTCCTTCAATACCTGCGCCGCGTTGGCGAATGACTGCGAAGCATAACCACTGACCCATTGGGCACGGGCGAGCGGCGCGCCGTACTCCTCGATGGCGGTATCGCGGATCTCGTTCGTGCTCGCCAGCACGGCGGCCTGCAAGCGTTCGAGCATCTCGATACGCTCAGCCTTGGAGGTACGATTCATCGCGGCTTGCGCACGGGCCGCCGCAGCGATGGCGCGGCGGGCGTCATCGCGATCAGCCAAGGTGACCGTTCCGATGACCGCCTCGGTCGCCGGGTTGATGCATACCACCGTTTCATTTCCATGGACAGGAACGAAGGCTCCATCGATGTAACTGTGATCGATTTTCCACATCGCGGCGTACCTGATTGATTGCGGTTTTTACGAGATGAAGCGCCAACGCCCGGGATGCCCAGGCGTGCGCAATGGCAGCGCTGCGGTTCAACCCGGCATGGACTCGCGGCTGAAGGCTTGCACCTCTTGCACCAGACCCTGTGCAGCCAGCATCACCAGTTGCCGGCCTTTCTCCGCAGAAGCTTGCGCCGGGTCTGACCCCATGCGGCCATCTGGATGACGGGCGCGGAAATCGGCCGCCTCCCGGATCGGGCCCCAGTTGGCGATCTGTGGCGAGTAATCCGCCGATTTGATGGCGTGGGGATAGGCCCACTGGGTCACGGCGATTTCCGACGGCGTCGCATGGACACCGTGACCGGTGGGGAACTGCTCCCGCGCCAGCTCATTGACCCCTTCCAGGTCCCACCAATTGCAGAGCTTCAAGGCGAAACCCGCCGGACGCCGGGCAAAACTCGCCTCGGCGTAGAGCTCCGAGAACGCCGCTTCAATGGAGGCGATATTGCCGCCGTGGCCGTTGAGGAACAGTATCTTTTCAAACCCGTGGGCAGCCAGCGAACGTACCCAGTCACCGATGGCGGCGATGAACGTCGAAGGCCTGAGCGAGATCGTTCCCGGGAACCCGAGGTGATGCTGCGCCATGCCGATGTTGAAGGTCGGGGCAATCAGAATGTCTGCGGCCTGCTGCGCCTGATGGGCGATGATTTCGGGGCACATCCAGTCCGTCCCCAGCAAGCCGGTAGGCCCGTGCTGCTCGTTGGAGCCGATCGGGATGACCACGGTACGGCTGCGTTGGAGGAATGTTTCGATTTCGGCCCAGGTGGATAGATGTAAAAGCATCTGCGTTCTCTCTTTGGAAAGGTTCCTTGCGGAACACGATGGATGTGAAGTTCAAAGCGCCTGTTCAATCTGCACGGGATTCAAGACCCGGTCGCGACGCGCCAGCGGCTTGCTCGCGATGATCACCAGCGCGGCGCAGAGAAACACGCAACCGACCGCGACGATGCCAGGGTTCATGCTCGCCGTTGATGTCTTCGCCCAACCGATCACCGCTGGCCCCCAGAAACCGCCGCACAGGCCGATGGTGTTGATCAGGGCGATGCCACCCGCCGCCGCTTCGCCTTTGATCAACTCGGAGGGCATCGCCCACAAGACCGTGTAGGCCATGAACATCATGGCGATCGCCAGCGTCAGCAGAACCATTGATAGCATCAGGTTCCCATCGGCAGAAGGATACAGAAGTATCAGTACCGCCCCGACGGCCGCCGGGACCGCACAGTGGTAGCGACGCTCGCCGAAGCGGTCGGAGCGACGTCCGATCCAGTACATGCCAGCGCCCGCTGCCACGTAGGGGATGGCGGCGAACCAGCCCAGCTGCATCATGTCGTGGACGCCTTGGGCCTTGAGGATTGCCGGCAGCCAGAAGCTCATGGCGTAGATCGAGAAGATGATGCAGAAGTAAGCGCTCGCCAGGAGGTAGATCCGGCGATCGCGCAACACCGCCCGGAACGAATGCGCACCGCCTGGGGCAGTTCCCAGCTCACGCTGCAGCAGTTGCTTTTCCTCGCTGCTCAGCCAACGAGCCTCGGCCGGGTGGTTGCACAGGTAGAAATAGGCAAACACACCGAGCAGGACGCAGGGCAAGCCTTCGATCAGGAACATCCATTGCCACCCGGCAAGCCCTCCCACGCCTTCGAACGTGGTAATCAACCAGGCCGAAAGCGGCCCCCCGATAATGCCGCCAGCGGGGCCGGCGATGAATACGATCGCGATGGCCCGGGCCATGCGCTTGGGGCCGTACCAGCAGGACAGGTAATAGATCATCCCCGGGGCGAAACCGGCTTCGAAGACTCCTAGCAGAAAGCGCATGGCGTAGAACATCGGCACGTTGCGCACGAACAGCATGCAGGCCGAGGTGATGCCCCATAACACCAGGATGCGACTGAAGGTCTTTCGCGCCCCCACCCGGGGCAGCATCAGGTTGCTGGGCAGTTCGAACAGCACATAGCCCAGGAAGAACACCCCTGCCCCGACACCATAAGCGGCGTCGGACAGCCCGAGGTCGTTTTGCATCTGCAACTTGGCGAAGCCGACATTGATGCGGTCCAGGTAGGCGAAAACGTAGCAAACGAACAGGAGTGGCAACAGGCGCCAATTGAGCTTGCGGTACAAGGTTGAAAGGGCTGCGCTAGGTACCGGATTCACGATGGTCGACATGGGCGTCTCCAATTTTCTTGTTGCTCTGATGTGTCGAAGATGTTGCGCCGACGGCCTCAATAGCAGCAAGAGCAACTATGTTCGTGTAACGTTGCTCTATGGGCAACGCAGATTCGAAAGGACACCAGCCATGCGCGAGATCAACCAGCAACGCTTGCGGTATTTTCATGAAGTGCTGACCCACGGATCGATCCGTGGCGCAGCGGACAGCATCAACACCTCCCCCTCGGTGATCACCCGTCAGATCAAGTTGCTGGAAGAGGAATTGGGCGCCAGGCTGTTCGAGCGCCAGGCCCGTGGGGTCCAGCCCACCGAGGCAGCCGCGCACCTGCTGGAGTTCTGGCGCGGCTATCGATCACATCAAGAGAAGCTCGAAGATCAGCTCCAGGCCATCAAGGGGCTGCAACAGGGACACGTGCGGGTGGTCATCAGCGAAGGTTACGTCGATACCCTGGTGGACCACGTGCTCGCACCGTTCTGTAAACAGTATCCCAAGCTCGACGTCAGGCTGGACATACTGCCCGTGGACGATGTCCTGAACGAAATCGCGGAAAATCGCGCACACATCGGCCTGGCCTACAACCCGCCTCCCCACGTTCACATCGATTACCGCGCGACGTCCCGGCAGCCCGTCATGCTGCTGGTTCGCCCGGACCATCCGCTGGCCTTGAAAGGGACAATGGCAACCGTCGCTGACTTGCTCGACTGCCCACTGGTGCTGACGCCGCCGACCTTCGGTATAGGCCACGCGCTGAAGATGCTCGAGTACGCCGAGAAAATCGAGATCCGTCCGGCGCTGGTCAGCAACTCCTTGGCCGCCCTCAAGCGCCTTGTCGCCAGCGGCGAGTTTGCCTCGCTATTGGGCGAAGTGGCGGCCTATCGGGAGATTGCGCAAGGCAGCCTCGCGGTGGTGGCCGTCGATCATCCACTGTTCCAAGGGGTGGAGGCGAAACTGCTGGTGAAGTCCGGACGGGCGCTGGCGGCCCCTGCCCAAGAATTGCTGAACTGGATGTTGCAGCGGTTGCCGATGTTTGCGTCCGGCAACCCTGCACAAGAACCCGGTTCAGTCGTTTGAAACCTGCGACTCGGCCCCGGCGAGCCTGAACTCCGACCGCACCGCCTGGACGATACCGCTGATGACATCCGCCACCAGCAACTGCCCCTTCTCTGCGCTCGACCCCAGCGCGGATGACAGCACGCCGCTGGCCGGCACCCATTCGGTTCGGGTCGGGTACATGTCGTAGACCGGGAACTCGGCCGGGCCGTGATCGGGGATTTGGTCCAGGCACACCAGCTCCGGGTGGTAATGCAGCATCATCGACGTCTCGATGACTGCTGCGTGCTCTAATGCGATGCCAGGAAAGCCGTTCGGAAAGACCTTGTCGAGGGTCTGTGACTTCACGAACTCCCAGTGCTCCAGGCGCATGACCTCCAGTCCGGCCTCCGGGCCGATATCGCGCATCGCCAGCTCGATACCTTCGGTCACGAACCATTGGTTTTCATAGTGACCGATCACCAGGACCAGGCGCTTCACGCCATGGCGATGAAACTCACGCACGGCATCGCGGACCATGGCGATCAGCGTCGCGCCATCCACGCTGGTGGTGCCGCAGAAGTGCTGCCCGCCTCCACACTTGGGCTGGGATTTATAGCCGTAGGACAAGGCCGGGGCGACCACACCGTCGATCTCCCGTGCCACGTCTTCACTGATTGCACTGGCGAGCAAGGCGTCAGTACCCAAGGGCAGATGGGGCCCGTGCTGCTCTGTGGCGCCGATAGGCAGCAAGACCACTGCGCCTGATCGCACTCGGCGCTCATAGTCCACCCAACTGATGTTATCCATCCGGACAGGGTTCATGGTTCTACTCCTGTGTCGTTGCAAAGCGGCCAAGCCTGGACGCTAGGCTCTGTACCTAGTGGCGCCCAGGCGAAACCTGGTGATGCCGTGCGGGCTTATGCCCGTGGCGGATACCAGGACTCCGGCTCCGGATAATCCCAATCGTCAGGAAAGGCGTAGGTTTCGAAGACCGTGGTGGTGTCGGCCTCGGTGCCGAAGAACGCGAAATGATTCACACCCATCCAGGAGCCGGACTGCACGCATTTGAAACCGCGCCGCTGCAATTCAGCGATACGTTCCTCGAACGGAATGTTGTTGCAGTCATAGGCAACGTGCTGGATCCCTTCGCCGTGTTTTTCCAGGAAGTCGGCGAAAATCGTCGGCCCGGACACCGGCTCCATCAGCTCCCAGACCATGTTTCCGGATTGGGCGAAGCAGACTTTCAGCACAAAATCGGCCGGTTCACCGTGGTACGTCTGGTTCTGGGTGTTCTCCGGGCTGAAGGTGTACACCCGCCATGGACCAATCCCCAGCTTGAGCAAGCCGTCCATGGTGCGTTTGTGGTCCCGGGTCACGATCGCGATCTCCACGACGTTGCCCAGGAACGCATCGATCTCGGCGCCGCCGCTCAGCGCAGCCAGCACATTGGTTTGTTCAAGATGAGACATTTGCAATAACCTCTTTAATGATGAATCGTTGCACAGCGCTTACTTGGCCATCACTGACGAGCGAATAACTTCGGTGGGGCGCGAACGGTGCAATACGTAATAAATACCGCCGCCCACGCCAAACCCGGCCAACCAGGACAAATCAATTCCACCCAATGCCATCGCAAGAGGACCTTGCAGCGATTGAATGGTGCCTACCTGGAATAACCAGGCCGCCAACACCCCGACCGCCAGTGCAAATACCCCTCTCCAGTTCACATCGGTGCAGTTGCTTTCCGAGTGATGGCAGTAGAGCGACTTCAAATCGACCTGGCCCCGGCGAATCAGGAAAAAATCGACCAGGGTGATACCCGCCCACGGACTGATCCACACCACGAAAAACACCATCAGGTTTTCAAAGGCGTGGACAAACTCGCCGGATTGCAGGAACAGATAGAGGATGAACAGCGCCACCAGGCCCGAGACCGTTGAAACCACCCAGCGTGGGACGCGCAGGTCCAGGGACAAGGTGGCCAGCGCTGCCGAGTAGATGACCACGATGTTGGTGGCCACCGGACCATGAAGCAGCACCAGGAGGACCGGCAACGCCATGGTGCCGAAGACCGCAATGATCAATTGTGCCGGGTCCGAGCCGGCACCCGCGGAGGCAATCGCCGCGCCGAGGAAAGCCAGCCATACGGTGGGCAGGAACATGCCGAGGAACGTCGAGCGGAACACCTGCCCATCGGACAGTTTGCGCTGGGTGAAGCGGGTGTAGTCCGAAGCGTATACCAGCCACGAAATGCCCCAACCGATCCCGATCGCCGTCATGAGACTGCTCATGGCCGAGAGCTTGCCGATGCCCTCGACGGTCGAACGCTGCCACTGGATATCCACGTGTGTGAAGGCCAGACCGGTCATTACCACCATGATCAGCAGGATCACCGGCATCGTGTAGCGCTCGAAGCACTTGATTGCGTTGAAACCCCAGGCGGCGATCCCGACCTGCACGATCATGACGACCAGGGCAATGCCGTACTTGAGCTCCATGCCACCACTGATGCCGATTCGTTCCAGGGCGGCCACCGCAAGGTCCAGCACGATCCATGTGTTGGTCGCCACCCAGCCCATCGGCATCAGCACTTGCATGAGGGTCGGGAGGTAGGCACCGCGTCGGCCAAACGCCAGCCGGGACAGCACCATCTGCGGCACTCCCGTGCGGTGTCCCATGATGCAGATGCCGCCGAACAAGGCGGCGCCCAACAGGTTGCCGACCACGATGACCAGCAGGGTTTCGATCAGGCTCAGGCCCAGCTGGATACCGATGGCACCCAATACCCAGTTGATCGGAGCCACGTTCGCCCCTGCCCAGATCCAGAACTGGTCCAGGGGTGTAGAAGTGCGATGACTATCGGGCACGGGCTCGACACCGAGTGCATCATAGTTAGCCTCGTTGATTAAGCTGTTTTCAGATTCGCGACGCGTTGACATTATTATTTTCCTCGCTGACCGGCGACCACCTGTATCGCCCGGATTCATTAAAGCGAGGTCCGCAAATTTAAGTAATTGACGATAACTAAAGCGTCCTTTAGAAAACTTGCCGTCTTGAGTTTTCCTTAAGCGCGCAAGACTTCCAGGCATGAAACTAGCCTTTCAGGGCTGAAAATAACGTCTTTTCAAAACAGTCCGAGCAAGAATATTCACTTGTTGAGTTTTATTTGATGTCGTTCAAATAAATATCAATAGTCGAACAACTGAACCCCATGGCCAACTTGTCTCCGTCACTGAGGTATTTCCACCTCGGTATTAACAGGAAACATGACATGACCACCCTTCTTCACATTGACGCCAGCGCACGATCCGACCGCTCACTGAGCCGTAAACTGTCCCAGGCCTTTGTCGAGGCGTGGCGTGAGCGCGATGCCAACACCCAGGTCATCACCCGTGACATCGGCCGCAACCCACCTCCTTTCGTGACCGAAGCCTGGATTGCCGCGGTCTTCACCCCCGAAGAGCAGATGACGCCGCAAAAACGTGAGCAAATCCGCCTCTCGGACGAACTGATCGATGAGCTCGACCGCGCCGACGTCATCGTCATCGGCACCCCGATGTACAACTACGGGATGCCCGCCGCGCTCAAGTCCTGGTTTGACAAGGTGATCCGAATCGGCAAAACCTTCACCTTCGACCTGGAGCGTGGCGACTACCCACTGGAACCGATCATGAGCGGCAAGAAACTGGTCATCCTGTCGTCCCGAGGCGAATTCGGGTTTGGCCCGGGTGGCGTTCGCGAGAACATGAACCACCTGGACACGCACATCCAGACGTGCGCGCACTACCTGGGCGTGAATGAAACCCATGTGATTTCCATCGACTACCAGGAGTTTGCCGACGCTCGCCATGAAGCCTCCATCGCCAATGCCTTCGACGCCGTTCCGGTGCTGGTCCGGCAGATGATCGAGCAAAGACAACACCAGGTGTCGCTGGCTTGAGCGTCCAGCACCGTCGCCTATTCGACAAGGGAGAACACATGATCACCATGTTGCAAACCGCCGAGCGATTGAGGCAAGGCCTGACGACACCCGATGAGTTGGTCGCCTGCGCATTGGCCGCGGCGAAAGAAGCGCAGCCGGTGTTCATCTCCCTGCTGGAGCAACGCGCCCTCGACGCCGCCCGCGCGTCGACCCGGCGCTGGCAACAAGGCACCCCGTTGAGCGCTTTCGACGGCATTCCCTACGCGGTCAAAGACCTGCTGGACGTTGCCGGCAGCCGGACGACGGCCGGCTCCATCACGCGGGTCGACGCTGAGATCGCCGTCGAGGATGCGGCAGTCATCGCCGCCCTCACCGCGCAGGGCATGATCCCGCTGGGGAAAACCAACCTCGCGGAGTTCGCTTATTCCGGCCTGGGCCTGAACCCGCATTTCGGGACACCGGCCTCAGCTGTCGTGGTCGATGAAACCCGCGTGCCCGGCGGCTCCTCCTCCGGTTCGGCCATCGCGGTTCAACGGGGCATCGTCACCAGCGCCATTGGCACGGACACCGCCGGCTCGATTCGCGTCCCGGCGGCGTTCAATGGTGTGGTCGGCTACAAGGCCTCGACAGGCCGATACAGCCAGCAAGGCGTTCACCCCCTCGCTGTCACGCTCGACAGCCTGGGCGCCTTCGCCCACAGCGTGGCTGACTGCGCCGCGCTGGACAGGGCGATGCGCGGGATCAACGACGGGGGCTGCCCGGCTGCGAGGCTTTCGGACCTGCGCCTTGTAGTCGACGAAGGTGTGTTGTCCGACCCGGCGCTGCAACCAGCGGTACGGCAGAACCTTGTCGCCACGATGGAACGGCTGCGCGCCGCCGGGACCCAGGTTGAGTATCGAACGGTTGCCGCCGTTGCCCAAACCCGTGAACTGATTGCCCGTTCGGTCTGGTTGGGCGCGATAGAAGCCTGGCGTCTACTGGGCCCGATCGTGGAAAGCCCGCAAGGCGTCCGGATGGACAGACGCGTGTGCGCGCGCCTGCGTGCGGCCAAGGACATCGACTCGGCCACCGAGGCCAGGATCCGACAGTCACGTGAAGCACTGATGGCGGCCATCGAGGATGAGCTCGACGGCGCCTTGCTGGTGATGCCGACGGTCAAGCATGTCGCCCCGCCCATGGCGCCCCTGGAGCAGGACGACGCGCTGTTCGCGGCGGTCAATCTGGAGACCTTGTCACTCACTATGATCGGCAGCCTGCTGGACATGCCGGGGGTCGCCCTCCCATCCGGCCAGGACAGCCTCGGGCTTGCCACTTCAGTGCTGTTCTCGACGACCCGGGGTCGCGATGACCCACTGCTCAGCGCATGCCTGGCCATAGAGTCGGCCATGCTCGCGGATGGCCTCAGGTGGTGAGTAACCGTTGATGTCCCGCCAGGTCATTGAGGGCATTGCCCCTGAATGACCTGGCCTCGTCCAGGAGCCATTCCCTGAACAGCGCCAGGCTACGTCGTGGGTGGCCATGGCTGTTTTCAATCAGGTGATAGGTGAAGCCCGCCAAGGTCGGTCCTTCTAGCCGCCGGATCCGCCCCGAACGCAACTCATCATCAATCAGCACATCGCTGCACAGCAAGGGCCCCAGGCCCCGCTCCAGCGCATGCAGCGCCAGGGTTTCCTCGCTGTACCAGGAGATTCGCAAATCACCCGAGGTATCGCGTTTGACCCCGGCCAGCCAGGCCGACCACGAGGGGGCTTCGAGTGCCTGGTTCTTCCATTTGAACGCCAGCAGCGGTCGATTAGGGAAATCGTTGATCGTTGCGTTGTGTTCCAGTGGGCAAATGCGCTTGTCCGCGACCGCGATGAACCGGTCTTCGAACAACACCGGCCCGCGCACTTCGGCATCGACCGGTCCATATCGGATCGCCAGGTCGACGGTCTCAGCACGCAAATCCACGACTTTTTCCGAGGCGTGGATGGACACCACGATGTTCGGATAAATCTCGTTGAACTTCGCCAGACGCGGCATGAGCCAACGTTCGGCGAAGGCCCGTGTGGTGGACACGTGGATGGCATCGCCCTCCTTTGCCCCGCCCAACAAGGCAAACGCCTGGGCAATCTGGTCGAAGCCCTCGCGCAGCAACGGATAGATCGCCTTCCCGGCAGGCGTGAGGGTCACCATTCGGCCTCTTTCCAGGAGCTTTTGCCCCAAGCCTTCTTCCAATTGGCGCACTTGATGGCTGACCGCGGCGACCGTCACCGAGAGCTCGTTCGCCGCGGCAGAAAAACTCTGGTGCCGTGCGACCGCCTCAAACGCGCGCACGGAATTCAGAGGGGGGATTTTGCGCATGGTTTTCTCCGGGCACCCGACGGGGTGCTTGCGACGTATTCAGTATCCTGCTGGCGAGCAACAGGTGCCAGCAGGTTGGCGATCCGTCAGAGGATGCGGTAATGGACGTCCTGGGGCCGCATGCCGTTTACCGCCGTCACGTCCTGAGGGCAGGCGGACAGCACCACAATAGCGTCCATTTCCGCTTTGAGGCAGACATATTGTCCTGGCTTGCTGACAGGCTCGGCAAACTCGATGCGTCCATCTTCGTGCACCGGGACGTTCATGAAGAGGTTCAAGGGGCTCGGCGTATCAGGCGCCAACAGACCGATGGCCTCCAGGGCCAGGAAGAGGTTTTCGTTGCAGCTGGCGTGATGGCCGACGACGCCCAGTTGAACATAGCGGGTCGGGTCACAGGCGGCGACCAGGGTGTCGTGGATGCCCGGCGTCGTGTCCTCGACCAGCGTCAGGATCCTGCGACGCTTGTTGGTCAGCAAGCTGTCGCCTTCCCGTGGGTTGAGTTTCAACCAGAAGGGACGACTGTGCTCCATCGACATGGCTTCCTGCAGGTCGCCCGGGTTGAAGGCCCAGGTGTCCACCACCTGTTTACCATGGGTGTTGACCACCTGGAGGGTCTGCCCCTGCTTCAACCGTAGCGCTACACCCTGCCGCGCTGGCAGGAGAAGCCGCTCACCGGGGGGCATCGAAGTCATCGTGTTCATGTCGCGGTTTTCCTCTGCGCTGATGGGCCTGCTATCAAGGAAAACACGGAAGAAAACCTCAAACCAATAATATAAAGTGGCTTCAGTATAAGTTGGATCTATAGGTCAACCCATGCGAATCCGTCAGCTCGAGTGCTTCAGAACCTTGATGATTCACGGCACGATGACCCGCGCTGCGGAGCTCTTGAATATTTCCCAGCCGGCGATCAGCAGCACCATCGCCAACCTGGAACATGAAACTGGCCTCAAACTGTTCGTGCGCAAGGGCGGTCGCCTGCAACCTACCCCTGAAGCCCGGCTGTTCTTCATCGAGGCGGAACGGGCGCTGGAGGCCGTGGAGAAAACCCAACGCATCGCCAAGGAAATCCGCACGGGCAAGCGCGGTCATCTGGCGATCGCCGCCTACGCCAGCATCTCGATCAGTTTGCTGCCACGCCTGATGGCCGAATTCGCCAGGGAGCGCCCGGGCCTGGAGCTCAAGGTCATCACCCGCAACTCCCAGTCCGTTCGTGAGTTGATCACGACGCAGCAATTCGACCTGGCCATTGCCGAGCTGCCGCTCGACTATCCGACGTCCCGCATGGAGGTGATTGCCTATGAATGCCAGTGCATGATGCCTGCCGATCACCCGCTGGCAGCATTGGACATGATTACCCCGGCGGAGCTGGATGGCGTGCCGTTCGTTTCGCTGTTCAAGGGCGACCCCCTCTACCAGCAACTGGCAATGGCGTTTTCGGCGTACGGGTCATCCTGGAACGTGGTGGCCGAGACAGAGTTCTTTGCGACAGCATGCGAACTGGTCCGCTCCGGAATGGGCGTCGGTATGGTCGATCCGGTGGTCAGCCGTCCCTTCGCCCGCGACCTGGTCCTGAAACCCTTCAAGCCCGCCATCAAGTACGAGATTGCCTTGCTGCTGCCTACCCAGGAAGAACCTTCGCAACTGGCCCTTGAGTTTATACGCTTCCTGAAGCAGCACCTGTGACCTCCTAGAGCTTGTGGCTCCCCAATGCCAGATACCGCTCCGGGGCGCTCTTGCGCAGTCGAGCCGCCAGGAACACTCCAGCCAGCAAAGCTGCGGGAATAATCGCGCAGAGGCCATAGGACAAGGTCTGGCTGGCGCCTGTCAGCACATCGAAATGCAGCACCGCGATGATCAGGACCGCCAACAGGACCAGGCAGGATAGCGCGGGAAAGATCCCCCCACGCCAGAGTCCGAGCCTCAGCTCGGGGTGGCTGCGGGAAAAGGCAAATACCGCGGCGGACGTGAGCGCCATCAGCAAGATCACGCACAGCGTGGCCAGGTTGGACAGCCAGGCAAACAACTGCAGGATCGGATCGGCATCCATGGCGGCGAAAATCAGCACCACCACCGCAGAAATCAAGCTCTGCAAGACAGAGCCCATATGGGGACTCTGGTGGACCCGATGAGTCGTTCCCAGTTGGCGCGGCAACAGCCCGTCGCGTCCGATGGCGTAGAAGTAACGGGCGGCGGCGTTATGAAAGGCAAGCAACCCGGCATAGATACTGACCATGAACAGCACCCGGATAATCTGGGTCAGGTGCGGGCCGACAAAGTGATCGGACATGCCGTAGATAAAGGTCGTGGGATCCTGCAGGGCCTGCAGCATCGGCACGATCTTGTCCGCGCCCACCCCCACCACCATCGACCAGACCGACAGCGCATAAAACCCGCCGATCAGCAGTACCGAGCAGTAGGTGGCAATCGGAATCGTCCGTTGCGGGTTCCTGGCTTCTTCGCCATAGATGGTCGTGGCCTCGAAACCGATGAACGCGGCGAAGCAGAACAGCAGGCCGATCGACGGCGTGCCGCTGAACACGTGGCTGCGATCGAACGCGTCGAGATTGACGCCACTGTCGCCGCCCGTGCTGAGGATGGCGAAGTCCAGGCTCAGGATCGCCAGGTACTCGGCAATCACGATGACCGACAGCACCCGGGCCGAGAGATCGATCTTGCGATACCCCAGGATCGCGACGCTGGCCATTGCCATCAACGAATAAGCCCACCAGGGCAGTTCCAGGCCAAACACGCTGGCCATGGTGCCGCTGACCACGCCGCCGAACATGCCGTACAACCCCACCTGAAGGATGTTGTAGGCAAACATCGCCAACACCCCTGCCGCACCACCCGCCAGGCCACCCAGGCCACGGGAGGTGAACGCGTAGAAACCACCGGCATTGGTGACGTGCCGGGACATGGTGGTGTAGCCCACCGAGAACATCAACAACACCAGCAAGGCCAGGATCAGCAACGCCGGTGTACCGGCGCCGTTACCCAGCATGATGCCAATGGGGAAGCCACCGGCGATGACACTCAGCGGGCTCGCCGCCGACACCACGAAGAAAATGATGAAGCCGACACCCAAGGCACCACGCTTGAGCTCCGTGGAGCTGTTGACCGGGAGAGATACACTCATGTGCTTGACCTTATTGTATGAGGCAGTCGCTGTGGGATCGATGCAGTCATCCGTTCACCGGCACCGAATGGCTTATTGTTCTTGTTGCACGCCGGGTTCGATCCTATGCCTGCCCATCAACGTCCCAGTAACCCAAATCGGTCATCAGACAGCCCTTCCCACAAAAACCGTGGCGAGGGGATTTATCCCCGCTGGGCTGCGTAGCAGCCCCCTTAAGGCTGGTTATAGTTGGCTGATGCTCCACAAAGCAGGTTTTGGGGCTGCTTCGCAGCCCAGCGGGGATAAATCCCCTCGCCACAGGGGTTGCTTCGCGACTTGAGTGCGCACTCAGGCCAGGGCGCACTCGGGAATGGCTGCGCGCTGGGTATGGGACGGCAGCTCCGCGAACAGTTCCTGGTACTCCGCCGCGAAGTGGCTCAGGTGATAAAAGCCCCACTGGGCAGCGGCATCGCCAATCGACAGATGCGACGCCTGGGTGGACATCAAGGTGCGGCGCACACCGTTCAGCCGGACCGAGCGCAGATAGTTCAGCGGCGTCGTCTCGGCCACCGCACGGAAGCTGTTCTGCACGGTACGCCGACTCACCTGCAGGCGCTGGCACAACTCATCCACGCTGGGCACGTTGTTCATTTCGGCAGTGGTCAGACGGTGGCATTTCTCGACAATGAAGCTACGGGTGGAGCTCGTGGTGCGTTGGTATTTGTCGCAGGCCGGATCGGTCATGAGCTGCAGCATCTCGCCGAGCATCGCCTGTTCCAGCTCCTGTTCCCACACATTGTCGAGCTCTTCGTTCACCAGAGCCTGGGAGAATATCGCCAGCAACCGCCGACGCGCCTGCGCGAAGTGCGGCGTGGAAACCCTGATCACCGGTTGACGCAGCAGCTGGCTGATGTCCTTCGCCGAGGCCGTTTGCGCCAGCGCCTGCTCGAACAACTCTCGCTCGAAGGTGATTGAAAGCAGCTCCATGCCCATCGGCATATGGAACATGAACTCCTCACCGCCGTGAAGAAAGAACAGGCTGCTGTCGTCCACGTCGCGCCCTTGCATCCGAATCGCGCCCGGGACGTTGATCGGCACCGCGAAACACATTTTGCCTCGAGGAGCCACGCCGTGCTGCACGACACGCTGGTTGATCTGCTCGCGAAAGACGTGGCAATGGGCAGTGGTCAGCTGCATGAGCGTACTTTCGGCCGAACCGGCGGTGAGCTGGTTGTAGTCCTGACTCCACTCCTGGACGGTAGCGGCATGGAGGTGGACGTCGCGAAAGTGGTTTATGTGAACATTTCTCATAATACGCGAAAGCCTCTCAAATATTATTGTTCTTATCCTGCCTTCTTGACCGATATTCGCACATTAAAGGGATTTCTAAAAATTCCATAGCAGAATATCACTCGCCACCTTCGGCGCAATTCACCCATGTGCCGATTCGGGCTACCGCTTGGGGAGGCGCGCTGGAGATGATCGGCACACTCCAATCGACATCCAGAGAGACCGTCATGAGTGAAGCCAAACTTGAATCCCTCCACTTCGCGGATGCCCCGCGGATTATTTCCAGCACCCTCCCCGGTCCCATGACCCGCGAAGCCCTGGCGTTGTCGGCGCGTACCGAGTCCATGGCCCGCGGCGGCGGACGCATGCCGGTGGCCATGGACCGGGCGTTCGGCGCGACCTTCAAGGATCCGGACGGCAACACCTACATCGACCTGTCCGCCGGCGTGGGCGTCAGCAGCGTGGGCCGCTGCCACCCGAAAGTGGTACAGGCCATCCGCGAACAGTCCGAAGTGTTGATGCACGCCCTGGAAGTCAACAGCACCCGACGCACCGAGCTGGCAGCCAAGATATCCGAGATCGCGCCCGATGGCTTGCGCGGCGATTGCACCACATTCTTTACCCAAAGCGGCAGCGATGCATTGGAGGCCGCGGTCAAGTTCGCCAAGCGCATCACCGGCCGGCACCAGATCATCGCCTTCCATGGAGGCTACCATGGCGTGTGGAACGCATCAGGCGCGCTGACGACAGGTACGGCCTACCGCAAGGGCTACGGCGCCATGATGGGCGGTGTCATTCACGCGCCCTACCCTTATGCCTACCGTTTCCCGTTCGATACCACCCACAAAAGCGCCGAGCAGATCGCCGGCGATTACGTGGACTACTTGCTGAACACTCCCTACACCGCCGCCGATGACGTCGCCGCCGTGATCGTCGAGCCCGTACAGGGCGAAGGCGGCTACGTGCCTCCCTCGCCTGAGTTCCTGCAGCTCTTGCGCAAGGCCTGCGACCGCAGCGGCGCGCTGCTGATCGTCGATGAAGTGCAATCCGGCGCCGGGCGGACAGGCAAGATGTGGGCAGTTGAACACTCGGGCGTCAAACCCGACATGCTCACGTTCGGCAAAGGCATCGGCAGCGACCTGCCCATGGCGGGCCTGATCATGCGCTCGGACCTGGCCGCTGCGATTCCTGACGGCTCGGTGCCCAACACCTTCGCTGCCAACTCGTTGTCCGCCGCCGTGGCGTTGACCAACATCAGCATCCTGCAGGATCCAGAGCTCGATCTGCTCAACCGTGCGCACACCCTGGGGCTGGAAGCGCAGGAACGTATCCGTGGCTTCAACAGCCCGTTCGTGGGTGAGGTGCGCGGCCGCGGCCTGATGATCGGCATCGAACTGGTTGAAGACCCGGCCACCAAGGCACCGCTGGAAGGCGCCAGGATCGGCCAACTCATGGGCTACCTGCTGAACCACGGCGTGCTGATGATCCCCTGCGGTCGCTACAGCAACGTGATGCGTGTCATGCCTTCGCTGACGATCTCGCGCTCGCTGTTCTTCAAGGCGCTGGACATCTTCGGCGACGCCCTGGCCTCGCTCAAGGCATGAAACGGGTCTACCTGACCACTGCACAACATTCATGGATCCAAACATGACACAGCATCTGAATCACTTCATCGAAGGCGGCTCCTTCGAGGCCTCCGACGGCCGTCGAACGAACCTCATCAACCCCGTGACGGAACAGGTCTACGGCAGCGCCGCGCGCGGTACGGCCGAGGACGTGAACCGCGCCGTGGCAGCGGCGCGCAAGCAGCTTGAAGGTGGCGCCTGGAGCCAGCTCGACGGAGCCCAGCGCAGCCGGCTGCTGCTGAAGCTGGCGGACCTGGTGGAACGCGACACCGGCTTGCTCGCCGACATGGACGCCGACGCCATCGGGCGCTCGCCGATCGAGCCGCGTCGCCTGGACATTCCCAACGTGCTCGCCAACTTGCGTGCCGCCGCCGGCTGGGCCAACCAGTTCGAAGGTCGCACCATCCCTTCCGGTGGCTACTTTGGCACCAAGACCCTCTCGTACACGGTACGCGAACCGGTGGGCGTGGTCGGGGCCATCGTGCCTTGGAATTCACCGCTGATGATCACGGTCTGGAAACTCGCCGCGTTGTTGGCGGCAGGTTGCACCGTGGTGATCAAACCGTCGGAAGAAACGCCGCAGTCAGCCCTGCACCTGGCGGCCCTGGCCCAGGAAGCGGGCTTTCCCGACGGTGTGATCAACGTGGTCACCGGTTACGGCAATGAAGTCGGCCGTGCCCTGTGCGAGCACCCGGATGTCGCCAAGATCAGCTTCACCGGCAGCCCCGAGGCCGGACGCGAGATCCAGCGCACTGCCGGTGTACTGTTCAAGCGCGTGGCACTGGAGCTGGGCGGCAAGAGCCCGCAGATTGTCTTCGATGACGCCTCCTTCGACGATGCGCTGTTTGGTTGTACCCTCGGCCTGTTCGCCAACCAGGGCCAGGTCTGTGCCGCCGGTTCGCGCATCCTGGTCCAGCGCAGCCTCGCAGAGCGTTTCGCCGCCGCGCTTGCCAATGCCGCGTGTGCCGTCAAGGTGGGTGACCCCCGGCAGCCCGACGTGCAGATGGGACCGGTGGCCAAGAAAGCGCAGTTCGATCGGGTCAACCGCTACATCCAACTGGGCATCGATCAAGGCGCTACGCTGCTGGCCGGTGGTGTATCGAACCCTGAGCAAGGTTGGTTCGTGCGGCCGACGATTTTCGCCAATGCCCGCAATGACATGGCGATCGCCCGGGACGAGATCTTCGGCCCGGTCGGCACGGTGATCGTCTTCGACACCGAAGATGAGGCTGTCGCGCTGGCCAACGATTCCAGCTATGGTCTCGCCGCCACGGTGTGGACGAGCGACCTGGTGCGAGCGCATCGCGTGGCCGCTGCGGTGAAGGCCGGTGCCGTAGGCATCAACTGCTGGAGCCCGCTGGACGCCAACCTGCCCTGGGGCGGCGTCAAGGACAGCGGCATTGGCCGTGAAGGAGGGTTCAGCGGCGCACTGGCCTACACCGAGGAGAAGGTCATTACCGTACTGCTACCGGCCTGAGAACAATATTGCACTGAGCGAACCACCCTCCAAACCCTGCAAGGTGCCGAGGGTGGTGGTTCAAAGTGCATTCCCGATGTCTTTGACGATTGATGAGGCGACTGCGATGAACACCACAAATCAAGAGATAATTGATCGGTATCCGACGTCCCTGCTGCTTCTGCACTGGGTACGCGCCGTGCTCGTAGCCGGCCTCCTCTGGGCAGGCTGGCACATGACCGGGATGAATGATGAAGTGGCAAGCAAGTACGAGCTCTATTACCCCTGGCACAAATCCTTCGGGGTGTTGACATTCATGGTGGTGCTGGTCCAGATCGCCCTGCGCTACATGACGCCCAGGTTGCCGAAGCCGCTGCACACGCTGACCGGGCCTGAACAGGTGATGTCAAACCTGGTGCAACGGGTCATGTATGGGCTGCTGGTGATCGTGCCGTTGATGGGTTACTCCATGTCGAGCACCTACACGATGAGTGACGGGGTGTTCTTCTTCGGGGTCAACCTCCCGGAGCTGCTCCCGAAAAATGATGATTGGTTCGTCGTGTTCCAGTGGCTGCACAAAGTACTCGCCTATTCCCTGCTCGTCCTGATACTGCTGCACATCGCCGGCGCTCTCAAGCATCGTTTCCTCGACCGGGATCCGCAAAAAGACGTTCTGCGTCGCATGCTTTGACTGCACGAGGGCGTGGGCGCAAGACGTCTACGCCCGCTTCATGCTGCCCCCTCTGAAGCAACCCCCTGATGGCATGACCCGCCGACAGTTCGACAGGGAGGGGTTTAGCTAGCGTTCATAAGCCGCCCGCAACTGTTCCTGCGTCAACGCATCCTCGAAGGGCACCGGAATGGATTTCACCGCACCGTAAAGGTTGCGATAACGCCGATAGTGTCCATGACTCGCCAACTGATAGCCACGCTCGACTACCCGTTGTCCATCCAGAACATAGCGCAAGGTTTCCTGGGCAGCCTGTGGCGGTGTCGGCAGCATCATGTCAGTGGCAAGCACGCGCATCGACTCATCGATGCATTCGTCGAGTACAGTCGTGACTTGAGAAAGCTCCAGGGTGCCGTCATCCACGCATTGTTTGCCGCAGCGTCGAATCGGCTGGCTGGTAACTTCAATGCGCATGCGATACAGCGCCGAACCGGCAATATCCTGGACTTGCACCTGATTGACCAGTACGAAACTGCCGCGATCCGGTGTGAGTATCAGTTTAGGCTCGATCAACAGACGTGCGCTGACCTGCCCTGCTCCCTGCTTGATACCGGCCGCCGCCGACGCTTGCTGAAAGCGTTGTTGCAAACGCTCCTGCAATGGCACCCCGGCCAACAAGTCGGCGAGCGGTCGTGACTCCTTGGCGGCGGTATTTTCCGCGTCACGTTGCAAGCTGCCGCTGCCCATCTGAGTATTGATCAGGCTGGCGACCAGCAAACCGGCGACCCCGGCAGAGTTACCAGAACTCGCAACCAGGGTATAACTCGCCGTCGCGGCATTCTGCGCGGCCGCGGCATCCACTACGGTACTGGCCCCTACAAATGCTTGAGGCAGTTGCACATCTACTTTGACCCCATGGGTCTGGACGTAGGCTACTGCCTCTTGCGACTTGAAACCGGTTTCCGGTGCCGGTTTCTGTGCACAGCCGGCCAGCGTCAGCAATGTCAGCGCACTGAACGCTATCAGCGAGCACCTCATTGTTCGAATGGGGTGATCATTTGCTGACGGCTGGTGTCCATGGCCTGGTAGAAGGCATTGGTCAGATTGGTGTAGGTCGGCTCGTCCCACTCGCCCTGAGCGGCTTGCACGACAGCGAAGGGTTTGAACCAGAGCAATTTGTTGTCGGCCAGATCGACCACCATCCCTTGCCCGCCCACTTGGGCCATGGGCACGCTGGTCGGCACGACACTGTAGTAGCTACGAGTGGCGCCCGTGCCGAGGATGTTCACCAACAACAGACGATCAACACCATAGGCCGCCTTGATTGGGGTCAGGTCGCGGGCCATGTAACCTTCGCGGAAACTGACTTCCTTATATATCTTCAGGTCCACTGGCTCATTGATTCGCTTGGCTTTGAAACCCTTGGCCTGCAACTTGGCAACAATGGCATCGGGCAAGGTGTTGAGGTCGCGCACTTGCCATTTTTCGACATTATCGCTGAGCTTGCTGTTGACACCTTTGTTGATTGCAAAATCCAGAATGCCTTGATTGCCGGTCAGCGCCAACACCGGTTCCGGCACCACGGTAATTGCCACACCGATCGTTGGCTCTTTGGCATCCCAGAATTGATTATCCAGCGGTACCGGGGGTTGAACGTGGGCGCAGCCGGTCAGTGTCAAGCAGGCGAACAGCGACAGTGCCGCAAGAGTGCGGAGTGTACGAAAAGACATGCATCAAGTCCCTATGATTAAAAACGATGCTGCCTGTGTCGGCAGCAATGGCCAGAACAATAGTGGCACAGTGATACATTTTTTTTCAACCACACGACCGATGCGAAAGGCTTTCCCGCGGCAGAAGCCTACCGCATTACCAAACCGCAATATGCGAATCTGCCCGGGGCTCGGTCCCTCCGCACAGCACACCACTGACCGGATCGCGGAGGATGATCTGCCCGCGCCCGTAGTCGGTCAGGTCGCTGCTGACCTGCACCTCATGACCGCGACGCGCCAGAGCATTGACCAGGTCCGGTGAGGCGCCGTGCTCGATGCCGACCTTCATCCCGCCCAGCCATTGCCAGCGCGGCGCGTCCAGGGCCGCCTGGGGATTCAGGTCGAAGTCCACCAGGTTCATGACCATCTGCACGTGTCCCTGGGGCTGCATGTAGCCGCCCATGACGCCGAAAGGACCAAGGGCCTGACCGTTCTGGGTGAGGAAGCCGGGGATGATGGTGTGGAAGGTCTTCTTGCCCGGCGCAAGGCAGTTGGCGTGTGTCGGGTCAAGGCTGAATTCCTGCCCGCGGTTCTGCAGGGCAATCCCACTGTGGGGCAATACCACACCGGAGCCAAAGCCGTGGTAGTTGCTCTGGATGAACGAAACCATGTTGCCTTCTTCGTCGGCGGTCGCCAGGTACACCGTGCCACTGGCGTGGGGATCGCCGGGCGCGGGCGGCAATGCCTGCTCGCCGATCTGTTCACGGCGCCGGGCACTGTATGCGTCACTCAGCAGGTCGGCCACCGCCACGCGCATGTGCCGTGGATCGGTAATGTAGTGCAGGCCGTCACTGTAGGCCAGCTTCATCGCTTCCAGTTGGCGGTGCCAGGTCTGCTGGCTGTCGCGGTGATCGAAGCTGAAGCCTTCGAGTATGTTCAGCGCCATCAAGGCCACCAGGCCCTGCCCGCTCGGCGGGATTTCCCAGACATCGATGCCTCGGTAACTGACGTGGATCGGCTCCACCCATTGGGCGCGATAATCCTTGAGGTCGGTACTGCGCAGGTAGCCGCCGGTGGCGCGGGAATGGCTATCCAGGCGCTCGGCCAGGGCACCGCGATAGAGACTTTCGCAACGGGTGGCGGCGAGTTCTTCGAGGGTGCGGGCCTGGGCGGGGTTGCGGAAGATCTCTCCTGCCCGCGGCGCGCGCCCTTCGATCAGGAAGGTATCGAACCACGCCTCCAGCACCGGGTCGCGATGGGGGGTGAACTCCTTCACGGCGATCTGCCATTGATGGGCAACCACCGGCGACACCGCAAAGCCACCCCGCGCCAGGCTGATCGCCGGTTGCAACAGATCGGCAAAGGGCAGCTTGCCGAAGCGTTGCGACAATTCGGCCCAGGCCGATGGGCAACCGGGCACCGTCACCGGCGTCCAGCCATAGAGCGGCATGCATTCATGGCCCGCCGCCTGCACCGCTTCGACGCTCAGAGACGCCGGCGCATGCCCGTTGCCGTTAAGGCCGTGCAACTGGCCCTTGCACCAGACCAAGGCAAAGGCATCACCGCCGATGCCGCAGCCGGTGGGCTCCACCACTGTCAGCGCCGCCGCCGTGGCAATGGCGGCGTCAATGGCGTTGCCGCCCTTTTGCATGATTTCGATACCTGCCTGTGCGGCCAGGGGTTGAGAGGCGGCGACCATGCCGCGACGGGCAAAGACGCTCTGGCGTTGCGACGGATACGGGTACTCGTGAGCAGAAAATTTCAACATGGCAGAATCTCTTCACAGACAAAATGAGTCAGAGCACGCGACTGAGAAAGGCCTGGGTACGCGGATGGCTGGGGTGGCTGAAAATCTGCTCCGGCGGACCTTGCTCGATGAGCTCGCCCTGGTCCAGGACCACCACACGGTCGGCCACCTCCCGGGCAAAGCCCATTTCGTGGGTCACCACCACCATGGTCATGCCCTCTTCCGCCAGTTCCTTCATCACCTGCAGCACCTCGCCCACGGTTTCCGGGTCGAGGGCACTGGTGGGCTCGTCGAATAGCATGGCCTGGGGCTTCATCGCCAACGCCCGGGCTATCGCCACGCGCTGTTGCTGTCCGCCAGAGAGCATGGAGGGGTAATGGCTGGCCTTGTCCGCCAGGCCGACCCGCGCCAGCAGGCTGCGGGCCTGTTCCAACGCGGTGGCGCGCGGTATCCCGAGGACCTGGATCGGCGCCTCGATGATGTTCTCCAGGGCGGTCATGTGGGGGAACAGGTTGAAGCGTTGGAACACCATGCCGATGTCCCGGCGCTGGCGAGCGATGTTGCGCTCCGAATCGCGCACCAGGCTGCCGTCGGCCCGTTCCCGGTAGCCCATGGCCTGGCCATTGACGCGGATGCGCCCGCCCTGAATGTCCTCCAGCAGATTGATGCAGCGGATGAAGGTGGTCTTGCCGGATCCGGAGGCGCCGATCAGCACCACCACTTCGCCACGGCGTACCTGCAGGGAAATACCCTTGAGGATCTGCAGATCACCGAAGGATTTGTGGACATCCAGCGCCTCGATGATCAGCTCTTCACTTTTGTGCGCCATGGTTAACGTTCCCTCAGCAGTTTCAAGGTGCTGCGGCCGAACATCCGCGTAGCGGCTGGCGGCGGCGAAGACGGACGGTCCGACTGACCGAAGCGGGCCTCCAGCCAGCGCTGGAAGAAGCCCCAGAGGGTGGTCAGCAGCAGGAAGTAGATCGCCACCACCAGGTACAGCTCGAACACTCGGAACGTCGCCGACGTCACCATTTGGGTGCTGAGCAGCAATTCCTGAACGCCGATCACGCTGACCAGGGTGGTGTTCTTGAGCATCACGTTGAACTCGTTGCCCAGCGGCGGCACGATGACCCGGAACGCCTGGGGCAGAATGATGCGGCGCATCAGCCTGGCGAAGGTCATGCCCAGGGACCGCCCGGCCTCGTACTGGCCCTTGTCGACCGCGCCGATGCCGGCGCGAATGATCTCGGCCATGTAGGCGCCTTCGTTCAGGCCCAGGGCGATGATCGCCGCCTGGATATTGCCGGGTATCACCAAGCCGAACAGATCGATGTCCTCGAAGCGGAAGATCCCGCCGGCGGCCAGTGCGGTGTAGAGAAAGACAATTTGCACCAGCAGCGGCGTGCCGCGCATCAGCCACACGTAAAAGCGCACCGGCAGGTGCAGCAACGGGTTCTTCGACAGCCGCAAGAGCGCCGCCGCCAGACCCAGGGCGCAGCCCAGCAACATCGCCAGCACGCTGATCAGGCAAGTCAGCCAGAGCCCGGTGAGATAGACCCCACTGGGCTGCAGCAAATACTGCCAGAACACATCCCAATTGAAATTCATCAACGCTTACCTCAATCGAGAGAGTCACCGGCGACATGCCATTTGTTGAGCAACTGGCTGTAGCTGCCGTCGCCGCGCATGTCGCTGATCACCTGCTGCACCGCGACGCTCAGTTGCGGATCGTCCTTGCGGATGCCGATGCCGGTGAGAATCCGACTGAAGGCCGGCACCCCTTCCTCGAACAAGTCGGGGGCCATGGCGGCGTAATAACCGGCGGTTTCCACGGTGGTGCCATAGGCATCGACCTGACTGATGCGCAGCGCCTGGAACGCATCGGTGTCGGTGTTATAGACCACCAGCTTCATCGCCGGTTTTCCGGCCTTGGTCAGCTTCTCATTCTCGGCATCGAGCAGGGTCTTGATGGTGGAGCCGTTGAGCACCGCCACCTTGCGCGCGGAAAGGTCCGGGAGCGTCTTGATGGCTTTGGGATTGCCCTTGGGCACCACCACCGCTTGGCTGGAGTACATGTAGTTGACGATATCGATCACCTCGCGGCGTTCGGGCTTGTCGAACAGCTGGTCGACGATCATGTCGCACTGTTTGGCCAGCAACGCGGGGAGCAACCCGGAAAACGGCACGACCCGCCATTCCACCTTCTTGTTGTCCAGTCGCCTGGCGATTTCCAGGCCCAGGTCGACGGTCAGTCCCTTGGGTTTCTGTGCCTCATCAAAAGACACCAGCGGCGGCGAGTCCATGCCCGAGCAATAGACGAGTTTGTCGGCCTTGATCAAGCGCTCCGGCACCACGGGGGCGGCGGACGCCCACTGTGCACAGAATCCCAAGGATATTGCGGCTATCAACACGCGAGGCTTATGCATGACCAGACACTCCAGTTCAGTGGGTAACGGGCAGTACTCAAAGTCAAAACACGGGCAGGCTCATGCCTGCTCTGTTTATTTTTTCGCTTGCAGGAACTCGATCAATTCAGGAATGGTGCCTTCGATGTGCGCGCGCACCACCGCCTCGGCCTTGTCGGCATCACCGGCGCGGATCGCGTCGAGGATCACCACGTGCTCCTGGCGCGCGCTCATGGGTTTCTCCACGTGCTGCAACCACAGGCGCATGGGCGCCTCCACCAGGGAATAAAGGGCACTGATCTGCTTCAGCAGCCGGGGGCGACCGCTGAGGCTGCACAGGTATTCATGAAAGGCCCGATGACGGCTGACCCATTCGGCGCTTTCGTCGCGGTAGTCGTCCATCTCGTCCAGCAGACGTTCCAGGGCAGCCAACTGGCGGTCGCCAATGCGCCCCACTGCGACCCGGATCGCCAGCCCTTCGAGGGCGCTGCGCATCTCGAACACTTCTTGCAGTTCGTCGATGTCCAGGCCGCTGACGACGGCTCCGCGATTGGGTCGGAGCGTGACCAGGCCCTGGGCATCCAGGCGCCGGAACGCCTCGCGCACCGGCATCCGGCTCATGCCGATTTCACTGGCGATGTCCTCGGCGATCAGCCGATCCCCCTTATGGAACCGGCCACCGCAGATGGCCTCCAGCAAAAAGTTGTAAGCCTCTTCCTCGGCGGTCACCGGGGGACGTTCAGTGTAAGACGGAGCAAATTGCATGGCCGCACCCCTTGTATTTTTGTATCCAATTATCCATGGATTCAAAAAATAGCAGGATGCGTGCCAAGACATCCGGCTCACGCACAAGTGATTGATTTAAAGGGATTGGGAATAGCCAGACAGGCTGGTTAGGTACTCAGCAATCACGGCGAGGCCGTGCTGGTGTGCTACTTATTGGCTCAGGGACGCCCATTAATGTGCAAAGAGGTAGCCCGGTAACATTGCCAGGTTATCCACCTCTGGCTCCTGTAATGCGGTTCATCGCTTTTCTTAAGTGAACAGCATTATCTGACCCTGGGGGTTTCCGAGGGTGACTCGCCGAACAACTCCCGGTAATGCGTCGCGAAGTGGCTCAGGTGAAAGAAGCCCATGGCCACGGCGATCTCGCCAACGTTCTGCGCGGTTGCCTGGGTAGTGATCAAGCGACGCCGCACGGCATTGAGCCGCAGGTTGCGCAGGTACTCGACCGGACGCATACCGGTCACGGCCTGAAAACTGTTCTGCAGGGTCCTGCGACTGACCCGTAGTTGCTCGCAAAGATCGAGGATGCTCAGGGATGTATCGCTGTCCCCTACCAGCTCCTGGCAGCGCTTGACCAGATAGGCGCTGACGGCAAAATTACCGCGCCGTCCCCGGACTTCGTCCGAGGCATGGCTGAACAGATCGAGGAAGGCATCGAGGAGGACGTCCTCCAGAACTTTTTCCGAGGCCGGAGTGATCGCGTCCGGCTGCTCCAGGAGTCGGCGAAACAGCGGATGAATCCTCTGCTGCACACGCAGCAGAACCGTCTCATCCACGCTGACCTGGGACACGTTTTTCAAGCGCTTGAGCTGCTCGTCCGGCAGCTCATAGGCCGCCAGCTTGGCGAAACGCACCATGTCGACGTTGATCGCGAAGAACCGCGTCCCTTCCGGGGCGTGCAGGACAAAGTCTTCTCCGTCGCGCAGCAGCACGACGTTGTGAGCATCGACCTGATGCCCCTGGACCACCGGCGCGCTGCCCAGGGACATGGCAATGCACAGGCGTCCCTTTGGCGCGCAGCCGCGCTGCACCACACGCTTATCCAGCACTTCCTGGAAGATCTGGAAACGCTCGGCGCAAATCTGCTGCAGCTCGCTGGACAGGCATCCGCGCCCGAGCTGGTCATAGACCTGCTGCCAGCCCAGGATCGAGCCGGCATGCTGTTGAGGATCATTGAAGGTACGGACTTCGGCGAGCATGATCAGTGTTCCTCGAGGGTCGGTCTTTGATTGACCGACCGTGCGTAAGGTGCTCGATCGTCCATGACAGCGGCAGGGTTTACGGAGCGCCAGCGCCCGCCCGGAAAGCCATAGCCAGTTCCGTGCCAAGCATGTGCAAACGGTATTGCGCGGGCTGGATGTCCATGGGCGGCAGCAACGCCCCCGACAATACGACCTGCCCCGCCTCGAGGCGCTGCCCATCCGCCAGCAATCGCCGGATCAGCCAACAGAGATTGACCTGTGGCGTATCCTCCCGCGCTTGGGTGTCACCGTTACCGCAGTCCACCCCATCCCGTTCCAGGCAATAGCTCACGTGGGGTAACTGGCCCGGCTCGAGTTCAATACGCGGGCCCACGCAATACCGCCCCGCCGCCGCGTTGTCGGCCAGGAACGCCCCGACGCCGAAGCTCCAGCCCTGCCATCGACAATCGGCGATCTCGAAGGCCGGGGCGACTGCGGACACGCACGCCAGGATCGCCTCGTCACTGTGCTCACCCGGCGCCAGGGTCCGTCCCAGGAAGCATGCCATTTCGATCTCCAGCTTGGGCTGGATCAGGCTCGCCAGGTCTACCGAACCGCCGGGCTCGACGGCCATGGCGTCGGTCAGCGCACCCAGCACCGGTTCTTCGATACCCATCCGCTTCTGCGCCGCGCCCCCGGCGAAGGCCACCTTCCATCCGCTCAACTGCTCGCCTCGGGCCTGACGCTGGCGCAACGCCTCGCGCTGCAGGACGTAGCCGGTCGACAAGTCAAAGGCCTGGGGGGCCAATGGCGGTAGCGCCCGCGCCGTCAACGTCGCCTGATGAAGCTGGCCCGGCAGTTCATCCCATGGCTTCATGACAGCTGCTCCGCGAGTTTGCGCAGTACGCCTTCCAGCCTCTCGGGCGTGGTAATCGCGGCAACGAAACGGTCTGGCCGCACCACCACGACGCAGTCCCGCACCTTGGCAAACCACTCTCCCAAGCGGTTATCGACGTCTTCGACGCAGATCGCCTGGCTCGCGGACAACGGCTGGTTACGCCCCTTGCCGCTTCGGGAACGGTTGACCTGAATGAAGCGGGTGTTCCAGCGCGCCCAGTAGGCACGGGTCTCTTCGCTGAGCGGCTCGTTCGGATTGACCCGATAACCCAGCACGGCATATGAAGTTCCCAGCACCTCGTCCAAGCGCCGACGCTGGCCTTGCTCATCTTCGACGGTCGGCTGGATGAACAACTGCCCCACCAGGTCATCCTCGTGCAGCTCCGCCCGTTCGTGATGCACCAGGCCTTTGGTAATGGTCGCCTTGGGTTTGAACTTGAACTCCAGCAGGTGCGAGCGCAGATTGTCGACACTGTTGACGGCCTGGAACAGCCAGTCCCGCACACCCGCCATCAGCGGATTGGTCAGCCCCAATACGGCGCCCATGTTATCGGCCAAGGCAATGAGGTCGGTGGCGTGCCCACGTCGCTCCTGGTCGTAACTGGCAAGTATCGATGCCGACGCACGCCCCTGGATGATGGCGGCGATTTTCCAGGCGATGTTCACCACGTCCCGCAGACCCGAATTGAGCCCCTGCCCGGCCCACGGCGGGGAAATGTGCGCCGCATCGCCCACCAAGGCCACGCGCCCTTCGACAAACCGCGCCGCGACCCGGGAGTTATGGGTGTAGGCGCGTATGCGGATGATCTCCAGTTCATCCGCGGCATTGCCGATGTGCCCGCGGATCAAGCCACGGATGGTCGCTTCCTCGCACATCGTGTTTTCATCTTCGCCCTCCAGCAGCATGAACTCCCAGCGGCGCTGCTGGTACGGCAGGTAGATGCAGACGAAGGGCCGTTGAGGATCGGCGTGCAAGGCCGTATAGGGTGCATCCAGGGTATCGTTGGCCGTGTCGACCACCACCCATTTGCGCGGATGGGTCAGGCCCAGCAGCTCGATGCCGAGCTTCTTGCGCACGCTGGAACGGCCGCCATCGGCGCCAATCACGTATTGCGCCTGCAACTGGTACAACTCGCCCTGGGCGTCGCGCACCTGCAACGTCACCCCTTGCCCGTCCTGCTCCAGGTCGAGCATCTCATGCCCCTGGCGCAGCTCGACACCAGGATGCCGGCCCAGTTGTTCGCGTAACGTCCCTTCCAGCAACTGCTGCATGAAAATATTGCGCATCGGCCAGCCATAGTGGGCGGTGCTCGGTTTGACTTCGGCAAAGCACACGCCGCGGGCGTTGTAGTAACGCAGGGGCACGTTGCAGATCATGTCCCGGCTGGCCAGCTCAGCGATGTCGATGCCCTGCAACACCCGCAACGCTTCATCATCCATGCCCACCGCGCGGGGGTACGGCAGGATCCCGTCCGCCAGTTCGAGGACGACGCAATCGATACCGTACAGGCCCATGTAATGCGCGGCGGTGATCCCGTTCGGGCCACCGCCCACGATGACCACCTGGGTTTTGTCCTGCTTCATCACGCTTCACCGCTTCGTTGTTGTGGTTGTAGGTGCTGGCCGTGCAAGTAATCCCTGACGACACGGTTGAAGGTTTTCCCCTGGTCATCATGGACGTAGTGACTGGCATCGGCGACTTCCGTGGTGTGCACCAGCGGATTGGCGGTCTTCATGGCTTCCAGGGTTGCCGCCGGAAGAAAGTCGGAACGCCCGCCACGGATGAACAGCGTCGGGCAATCCAGCGCCCGCACCGCCGGCCACAGGTCGGTCGGCGTGATACTCAGGCGTGCCAGGGCAATGCCTTGCTGGTCGTGACGCCATTCGATGCCTTTGAGGGTTTCCTTCATGGAATACGTCAACCTGGACGCCAGCGCCTGCTGGGACAACCCCGGACGCGCCTGCAGCCAGAATTGAGCGGCACTTTCCCAGTCAGGAAAACACAGGGGCGTTTCGCTCATTTCCCGGCGAATGCGCTCGGCGCCATCGCCGCTGATGGAGGAACCGGGCCCGATATCCTCGATCACCAGCGCCTGGAGCCGCCCGGGATTGAGCCGTGCATACTCCAGCGCATTGGTACCCCCGAGGGAGTGGCCCAGCAGGACGAATCGCTGCAACCCCAGGTGCGCAACCAGGTCTTCCAGATCGCTGACATAGGCCTCGGTCCGGTAGGTGTCGGCGGGCGCCCAGTCGCTGTGCCCTCGGCCACGCTGGTCCAGGGCATAGCAACAATAGGGCGCACCCAAGGCATCGGCCAGGGATTGCCAGGTCTGGGCGTAGGATCGCAGCCCATGGAGCAGCACCACCGGGATGCCTGACGGGCTGCCCCAGGACAGATAGTGCAGGCGCATCCCCGTCCGATTGCTGAAGAAATGGCTGTTTGCGGACATTCGTTCGGTTCCCACGATCAACGCCCCTTAATACAAGCCGTCGTTGCCCTTGACGTCCGCGGCTTGCAGGCCGCCCAGACGCGCGTGCAAACGCCCACGGGTGGCGAACGCCCAGATGATGACCAGTTCGTCAGCAGAGGGGCCGTCGCCAAATGAAAGCGAAATGCTGTCGTAGTGCGAACGCACGTACAGCGCATCCTTGTGAGCCAGCGGCACGTCGATGGTCACGCCAGGGCCGCCACGCTTGCCGGTGGACGGTACCCAGGACTTGCCGCCGCCCAGGGCGACACGAATCGGATCCGCCGCCGGATTGGTCAACAGCGCATTGCCATGCTCATACTCGCCCTGGCTGCCGACCAGGCACGCCTTGCCATAGCTGACGATCTCGTGCTCGCCCGCCAGTGCCTGGATGCGCCGACCGAACTCCTGGCCCAGCAAGGGCGACGGCTCGATCAACTCGGCCAGGCTTTCGCTGAAGCGCCCGGCATAGGGATTGGCGATCACGGCGCCAATGGCATATTTGAACAAGGGCTCGCCATCGGCCAGTTGGCCACTTTCGTTGGCCAGGGTTTCTTCGACGAAGCTGTACCATTTACGGATGTGGTAAGTAGCAAAATTCGCGGTTTTCATGGCTCGGTGCTCTTTCAAAGTGGATCGAGATCAAACTTGCGACTGGGTGCTCCGGCGGCCCTGAAACGGGCCTTGCCGCGCTCATCGTCATGTTCAGTCTCGAGGAAGAATTCCATGCGGTTGCCGTCGGGGTCGTTGAAGTACACGCCATTGCCGATTTCGTGATCGGTGATTTTCACCACTTCGATCCCCTTGCTGAGCAACATGCCGTACAGCTGGCGCAGCGTAGTCAAGTCACCTGCGATTTCCAGCCCGTAGTGCTGCAATCCCAGGCCACCCTGATGGGCCCCCGGCTCGGCGCGGAGTAACGCGATGTCGTGGTGCTTGGCACCGAACGCCATCATGATCCAGCTCTCCCCCCGGGCACTTTCGTGCATGCCCAGCACATCGGCGTACCAGCGTGCCGACGTTTCCGGGTCGCGAACGAACAGCGACAGGTGAGTACGAACGACCTCGACTTTCATCGCGCGATACCTCAGTTCTTCTTGATGATGGATTGGTGCCCGGACTTGATCTGCGCCACCGCCGGCGTCCAGAGCACATCAGCGATCTCACTGAACTCACGCCACTGCTTCTGCCAGCCGTCACCGCCGTTCTCGGAAGTGAACAGGTGCCCGTACTTGGTGCCGGCGACGATCTGGCGCGGATCAGCCGGGTTGCAGGCAATCGCCCAGACGCACGAATTGGGTTGCTGCGGCAGTGGCAACACCTCCCAACTGACCGCCGCATCGCGGGAGACGAGCACTTTGCTGGTGGTGCCGGGCGTGCCGTCGGAAATGCTCAGGTAGAGCGTGTTCTCGCTGCCCAACGGTGCGTTCATGGCCCGCACGTAGTACAAGCCGAAAGTTTCGCGGGCAATGATCCCGGTCCAGGTCTGTCCTTCATCGAGGCTGCGGTAGACCGCGTTGACGCACACCACCACGATGACTTTCTGGCCATGGTTGGGCAGCACCAGGATGTTGTGGACATCCGAGTTGAAGTCCCACAGCAGTCGGTCGTCGACGCGGGTCCAACTGTCTCCGCCATCGTGGCTGTGGAACAGGCCACCCTCTTCCAGGCCGAACCAGAGCTGGTTGCGATCCGTGGGGTCATAGGCGAAAGCCAGCAAGCGTGGTCGACTGACACCCTCGCAGAACTCCGGAATTTCCACCGGGGCACGGTCCCAGCTCCGGCCACCGTCGAGGGTGCGCCAGAGCACGGCTCGGGAAGGAGCGCCCGTACCGACGAAGATGCGCTGGGCATCCGCCGGATCCACGGCCACCTTCCACACGGTCTGGCCGTTGAACGGCGAGTCCACCTGCTGCCAGTGACCTCCGGTGTCGTGGCTGACGCACAGGCCGACGTCGGTGCCGGCATAGATCACTTCAGGCGTGCCAGGGTGGACACTCAGGGATCGGGTGATTGCATCGAACTCAAGGTCCTGCCCCAGGCCCAGGCGGTGCCAGGTGCGGCCGTCGTCGGCACTGCGGATCACCGCCTGCCCGACGGTGGCGACCAAAAGGGTTCCGTTACTCATTGCTGCTGCTCCTCAAATGAAGATGCCACGTGTCAGGCCGCCATCGATGCCGATGGATTCGCCCGTCACCGCGCCGGCCTTGGGCGATGCCAGGAAGCCGATCAGCCATCCCATTTCGATGGGCGCGAGGGTGCGTCGGATCGGCGTCGCGTCGATGTAGCCCTGCTCGACCTGCCCCGGTGTCTTGCCCTGCTTGATCCCTTCGCGTTCGTACAGCTCCTGGATGTGCGGGGTGTCCACCACGCCGGGGTGGATAAGGTTGACGGTGATGCCGGCTGGGCCGAGCTGGTCGGAGAGCGTCTTGGTCATGTGGGCAATGGCCAGGTTGCGCATCCCCGAGAGGACCTTGCTGCCGCGACCGGTCAGGCCGCCGATGTTGATGATGCGACCGAAGCCGCCCGCCTTCATGTGCGGGGTCACGGCCTTGGCACACCGGAAATAGCCGATGACCTTGGTGTTGAGGTCCGAGAGCAGTTCATCGTCGCCCGCGTGCTCGATGTCATTGCGCACCACGCCGGACGGCGCCGCGGCACCGTTGACCAGGATGTCGATGCGGCCGAAGTGCTTGTGGGCGGCGTGCACCATGTCGGACACGGCCGACATCTGGTTGGTGTCACAGAACAGCGGCAGCACTTCGTTGCCGGTCTCTGCGGTGATTTCTTCAGCGGCCTGTTCGAGATACTCCATGCGCCGCGCGCAGATCACCACCTTGCAACCTTCCTGGGACAGAAAGCGTGCGACTTCCTTGCCGATGCCCATGCCACCGCCGGTGACGATGGCCACGCGGCCTTGTAATTCCAGATCCATAGCAGTTCCTCTTGTGATTGTTCGGCTCAGGCGAGATCGACGAAAACACTTTTGGTTTCGGTGTAGGCGTCGATCACGTTCTTGCTCATTTCCCGTCCCCATCCGGACTGTTTGTAGCCACCGAATGGCGAGGCCGGGTCGACGACGTTCCAGCAGTTGATCCACACCGAACCGGCCTTCAGCTGCGCGGCTATGCGGTGCGCGGAGCGCAAGTCCCGGGTCCAGAGACCGGCCGCCAGGCCGTAGGGCGAGTCGTTGGCCCGCAGGACCAGCTCATCGACCTCGGTCCAGCTCATGACAGTCAGCACCGGGCCGAAGATTTCCTCGCGGGCGACGCAGGCCCGCTCGGCGCGGTCAAGGAACACGCTGGGCTGAATGAAATGGCCGCGCTCCAGGTGGGCCGGCCGGTCGCCGCCGCAGATCAGCTCGGCGCCTTCTTCCTGGCCCCGCTGCAGATAGCCACGGACCGAGCCCAGTTGGCGGGCCGACACCAGCGGCCCCATGCTGCTGGCCGGATCCAGCCCAGGGCCCAACACATGGGCGGCTGCGTGGCGCTGGAGCTCTTCCAGTACCTGGTCGAGGACGCTGGCGTGCACATACAGACGCGAGCCGGCGGTGCAGACCTGGCCCTGGTTGTAGAAGATGCCATCGGCGGCGCCCTTGGCGGCGCGCACGATATCGGCGTCGGGCAAGATGATGTTGGGCGACTTTCCGCCGAGTTCCAGGGACACCTTTTTCATGTTGCCGGTGGCCGCTTGAGCGATCAGCCGACCGACCTGGGTCGAACCGGTAAAGGCGATCTTGTCCACGTCCGGGTGCCCGGCCAGCGGCGCGCCGGTATGGGCGCCCAGGCCGGTGATCAGGTTGACCACCCCGGCCGGGAAGCCGGCGGCCTCGATCAACTGCACCAGGCGAATCGCAACCAGGGGCGTCTGTTCGGCCGGCTTGAGCACCGCGACGCAACCGGTCGCCAGCACCGGGCCGAGCTTCCACACGCACATGGTCAGCGGGAAATTCCACGGCACGATCAGCGCGCAGACGCCCACGGGCTCACGCACGGTGTAATTGAGCATCGGCGCGCCGCTGGCGGGAGACACCGGGTGCGTGCTGCCCTCGATCTTGGTCGGCCAGCCGGCAAAATAACGAATGATGTTGGCGGCGCTGGCCGCTTCACCGCGGGCATTGGCAATCGGCTTGCCGTTCTCCAGCGTGATCAACTGGGCCAGTTCTTCGCGGTGCTGATCCAGCAATTCCGCCAGGCGGAACAACAACAGGCCACGCTGGGCCGGCGAATGCTGCGCCCACGGCCCGGTGAAAGCTGCGCGGGCCGCTGCGACGGCCGCGTCGACATCGCGTTCACCGCCTTCCGCCACTTCAGCCACGCTGCTTTCGCTGGCCGGGTTTTCCACGGCAAACCGGCGACCGCTGGCGGCGTCCTGCCAGGTGCCGCCAATGAACAAGCGGCCGGGTTGCGCAAGGAATTTCTCGACGGCAGGTAACAATTGGATCTGGCTCATATCCCCTCCTTCACAGCGCCATTTCAATCAGGCAAGGACCGCCATCGACGGCCGCATTGGCCAAGGCGCGTTGCAATTCGGCATTGGTGTGCACCGTGCTCGCCGCCAGGCCGTAGCCCTTGGCCAGGGCCTTCCAATCGATGCGTGGACGGTCCAGCACGGTCAGGCTCAGGGCTTCGGGACCGAAATCGGTCATGCCAAACCGGCGCAACTCGTTCTGCAAAATTGCGTAGCGATGGTTGGCGGCGATCAGAATCACCACCGGCAGCTGTTCCCGGGCGATGCTCCACAGGGTCTGGATGGTGTACTGGGCACTGCCGTCCGATTGCAGGCAGAACACCCGATTGCCTCGCTCGGCCAGCGCAGCACCGAACCCCACCGGAATGCCCTGGCCGATGGCGCCCCCGGTATTGGTCAGCACCCGATGCCGTGCGGCACGGGCCGACGCGGTGAAGAACGGGTAGCCGCAAGTGCCACCCTCCACCGAGACAATGCAGTCATCCGGCAACGAAGCGGCCAACACCTGCCCTATCGACTGCGGGGTCAACTCGTCGGTGGCGGGCGGCAACTCGACACCCATCGGCGTCGGCACGAAGGCCGGTGCTTCCAGTGCATCGGCCAGTGCGGTGAGTGCACCGGCCACGTCGTCCCCGACGTCGGCCAGGTAAAGCAGGCGATCACGTTCCGCCAGGCGAGAAGGAATACCTTCGTAGCCGAAGTAACTGATCGGCTCTGGAATGCCGGCACACACCACCGCGTCGTATTGGTCCAGGACGCCGATGGCCACTTCGGGGAAATAGGGCAAGCGATCCAGGTCCGGCAGACCACCGCCGCGATAGCTCAAGCGCGGGAAGGTTTCGGCGAACAGGTGCACGCCGGGCAATCGCGCCAGGCGTCCCGCGGCTTCAAGGCCGGCAACCGACAGGCCCTGGTCACCCACGATAAACACCAGCCGCTGACCATTGCGCAGTGCCTGGGCGATGGCTTCGATCCGGTCACCGGCAAACCGCCGAACCGGCGCGTGCAAGGTGCTGAAGGCCGTTTCCCGCGCCACTTCGTTGGCTTGCAGGTCCATCGGCAGGATCAGGCTGGCGATCTGGCCCTTGGCTTGCCAGGCGGACCGCACGGCCTCCTGGAGATCCTCGCCGATACCCGATGCCGTGCGCGAGGTACGCACCCAGCCGGAGACGCTCCCGGCCAATGCCTGGATATCGCTGGCCAGCGGCGGATCGTAGTTGACGTGCCAGGAGGCGTGATCGCCGATGACGTTGACAATCGGCGTGTTGGCGCGACGGGCGTTGTGCAGGTTGGCAATGCCGTTGGCGAAACCAGGCCCCAGGTGCGTCAGGGTCATCGCCGGCTTGCCGGCAATCCGGCCGTAACCGTCCGCGGCGCCGGTGCACACACCTTCGAACAAGGACAGGACCGGCTTGAGGGCCGGGGCGCTGGCCATGGCGGCCACCAGGGGGATTTCGGTCGTTCCGGGGTTGGCGAAGCAGTACTCGATACCGCTTGCCACCGCCGCCTTCACTATCAATTGCGCGCCATTCATTTCCAGCCCTCTTGTTCGAGCGTTTGCAATGGCTGAGATTTATCACACATCAAAACCAACAAAACAAGTATTTTATTTGCATAAAGCTCGTATTTTGAGATTAGCGTGAGTTTATAGCGCATCACAACCTGCAAATCCGCTTGCATTTCTCAAGCTCTGGAGTAACGTGGCAGCGCTTGCATCAGCCGGTGAGCAGGCTTTCCATCCCAGGCGCGTCTACCTATAGTGCTCACCAAACGGCCAGCCACGCGCCCTTCCCCTTTAGGAGCCAAATGAGCAGTCTGAGTAAAATGTTGAGTGTCCTGGACCTGTTCGGCCCGCAACGGTTGAAGATCGACCCCGACACCATCGCCGAGCACATGGGCCTCTCACGGGCGACCGTGTACCGCTACGTCAAGGACCTGTGCGACGCCGGCCTGCTGAGTCGGGTGGATGCCGGCAGCTATGGCCTGGGTCCACGGATCATCGAGCTGGACTGGATGATGCGGCAGTACGATCCGATCCTTGTGGCCGGCCGCGAGCTGATGCACGAGCTGTCCGAAGAAACCGGCCTGGCAGTGTTCGCCAGCGTTTTCTACGACGGTCACATCATCAACACCTACATCGCCGAACCCACTGACACGTACCGCTTTGCCTTCGGTCGCGGCCAGCCGCTGCCGTTTTTTCGCGGTGCGCAGTCCAAGGTCCTGATCGCCTTCCAGAAGAGCCGGCGCCTGCAACGCCTGTACGACGAGCACTTGGCCAACGACCCGGACAATCCCTACGACTGGGCCAGCTTTTCCAAGGCGGCGAAAAAGATCCGCAAGGATGGCTACTGCCTGACCCATGACGAACTCAACCAGGGACTGACCGGTATCGCCGCGCCGATCATCAATTCCGAGATCGACGAGGTGGTGGGCAGCCTTTCCGCGGTCGGCAGCACCCAGAGCTTCAAGCTGCTGCGCCAGGAAACCGTGGTTGAAATGGTGATGGAGACCACCCGGCGCATTGCCGAAAAAATGCAGAATCCACCCGCTCCCCTTCAGCGCTAGACCGCGACGCCGCGGCGTCATGACAGCCGCAGCCCGTGCCTCAGAACGGAACGGCCACACTCACCTGGCTGTACACGTTGGTGCCGTTGCCGGTGGCTTGATTGCCGCCTGTGGTCGAGTCCCGGTCCGGTTTGTAGAGCCCTATGAGCGGGGTGACGATCAGGTGCGGATTGACGGCCCACTCGGCATAGAGGTCCAGCTCCCGCGCATCCAGGTCCAGCGCATTGCTTTTGCGCACCGTGTTGAAATCGAAGAACAGCACGCCGAGGGTCAGGTTCTCCAGTGGGGCGGCCTTCAGGCCGACGTGGTGGATGGCGGTATTGCTGTTGAATGGCCCGGCGTAGTTGCCGGCCACTTCGCCCTGGAACCAGGTCCCGTAGCCGGTACTCTGGCCGGTAAACAGCGAGTCCCATTTCTGCGAGTAGCGGGAATAGCGGTATGTCAGTTTCGGTGACCAGGTCACGTCGGCAAAGGTATATCCGGCCTCGGCGTACCAGGCTTTCTCGGGACCGGCGTCCTTGTCTTGCCAGGCATATTCAAACGCCAGGCTGGCGTTCTCGATGCCTGCGTCACCCTCACCGCGAATGCTGTAGACGTTCATACCTATGCGTTGTTTCTGGAAATCACTGGCCCAGCGGTCACTCACGTCAATGCCATGGACCCAGGTCAGCCCCAGCGTTCCGGCCTTGGCGGTGTAGTCCAGGGTACTGGCGGCCAGTTCGGTTTCGGCCTGGGCGCGGTTGTCGGACTTGAGCCACGCCACACTGCCATGCACACCGCCCTGCCCACCCAGGCGCACCACGGCGGTTTGGTCGAAAGCGTGTCGAGCCGCCAGGTAATAGGCGCCACCGCGGTTCAGGCGGCCATCGGCGGGTCCCTTGCCCATGTTCGGCCCGTCGTCGTTGATCAAGAATCCCCTGCCCAACTTGACCACCTGGCGTCCGCCGGAGATGTCGACGCCGTCCTGGCCCAACAGCGGGAACAGATCGGCGGAACGCCAGCCCAGATAAGCGTCTTCGATTTTCGTGGTCCGCTCGGTGCCCAGGCTGTTCCCCGCCGCGTCACCGTCTCCCCAGGTCGCGGAACTGACCAGGCTGAATGCGCCGTAGGCGGTGCCACGGCCGGCCAGGGCCTGATCGCCACTCACGCCATACTTGATGAAACCTTCCCGCCAGGTAGACCCGCCCGGTGTGCCGTCGTAGTTCTTGCGGCTGTTGAAATGACCGAACACCGCCAGCAGGTCGGCGTTGAGGTGGCTGTCTTCGTCGGCGTACAGCTCATAGGCCTGGGCCTGGCCCATGGCGCAGAACGCCAACGTGCAGGCGAGACCGCTGCTGAAAAATTCAATACGCGATGGATACCGCATGGCTGAAGCTCCTTGTGGTGCGCCTTTCAAAGGCTGTCTTGGCGATTCGTGAAGCCGGTGCAGATGACTGCACCGGCTTTGCAGGTCAGCGGCAGGTGGCCAGGCCGTGATCGAGGGCCCGAACGATCAAACCGGCTTCTTCTGATGTCAGGGTCAGCGGCGGCGACAAGACGATCTTGTTGCCGATCGGACGCACCAGCACACCGCCACGGCGCGCTTCATCGGCAATCCGCGTAGCAAGGCCGGTCGCCGGATCGAGGGGCTCGCGGGTGGCCTTGTCCGTTACCAGGTCCAGGGCGATCATCAGGCCCTTGCCGCGCACCTCGCCGACCACCGCGTAGCGTTCCGCCAACGGTTGCAAGTGCTCCAGCAACTGAGCGCCGATTTTCCCGGCGTTGCCCGGCAGATCCTCAGCCTCGACAATATCCAGCACTGCCAGGGCTGCGGCACACGCGGTTGGGTGCCCGCTATAGGTGTAGCCATGCATGATCACACTGCTGAACCCCGGCCCGCTCTCAATGGCATCGGCGATCCGCTGGTTGAACACCGTGGCGCCCATCGGGATGTAACCGGCGGTGATGCCCTTGGCCAGGCACAACACGTCCGGCGCGACGCCCCAACCCCGACTGCCGAGCATGCAACCCGTGCGGCCGAACCCCGTCACCACTTCATCGGCGATCAACAGAATGCCGTGGCGATCGCAGACTTCCCGCAGCCTCTTCCAGTAGTTCGCCGGCGGCACGATGACGCCGCCCGCCCCCTGCACCGGTTCGGCGATCAGCGCAGCGATGGTTTGCCCGCCCAACAGCGCGATCTGGTCTTCCAACTGACGAATGCAGTGGGCAGTCAGTTCTTCCGGATCGCGGCAATCCCAGGGGTTGCGATACAGCCACGGCGTGTCGAGCAAATGGCAGCCCGCGAGCAATGGCCCGTGGTTGTAGTGATACACACCGTTACCGCCCACCGAAGTGCCGCCCATGTGCACGCCGTGGTAACCGTTGCGCAATGACAGGAAACGGGTACGCCCCGGCTCGCCGCTGGCGATCCAGTACTGGCGGGCCATTTTCAATGCGGTCTCCACCGCGTCCGAACCACCGGCACTGAACAGCACCCTGGCCATGCTCTCCTGGGCAAACATCGAGATCAGCCGCTCAGCCAGGTCGAACACCCGCGGATGGGCGATGCCATCGAACGTCTGGTAATACGCCAGTTCGTCCAGTTGCGCGGCAATGGCGGCCTTTACCGAAGCTCGATTGTGGCCCACGTTGACGTTCCACAAGCCGCCGACGCCGTCGAGCATGCGCTGGCCGTCGATATCGGTGATGTAGTTGCCGTCCCCCTTGGCGATGATCAGGGTTTTCGAACGCTGGGCCGGTGCCGCGGAGCTCATCGGATGCCAGAACTTCTTCTGCGCTGTCTTGTATTTCTCGTACATGATTCAAGTCCTCACTCAGTTTCACGGGTGCGTACAAACAGCAGTTGTTGGCCGGTGAACTCCAGCAACCCTTCAAGACCGAACTCGACACCGAACCCGGACATCTTGCTGCCGCCAAAAGGCGTATTCGGTTGGATCTGCGCGTGACAGTTGACCCAGGCCACGCCGCTTTCCAGGCGGCTGGCCAAGGCCTGTGCCTGCTCGACGTTGCCACCCCATACCGAGCCTCCCAAGCCCATGTCGCTGGCATTGGCGCGGCGCAGCACATCCTCGACATCCTGATAGGCAATCAGCGGCAGGACCGGACCGAACTGTTCTTCATCGACCAGGCGATGCCCGTCTGTCACATCGGCCACCAGGGTCGGTGGATAGAAAAACCCCGGCCGGTCCAACCGAGCACCGCCGCACAACACCCGGCCGCCATGGGCACGGGCATCGGCGACCAGCGCCTCGACCAGTTCCAGCTGTTCAAGGTTCTGCACCGGCCCGAAAGTGACGCCGGGCTCCAGGCCGTCACCCACCACCTGGCGCGCAGCGATCCGCACCAGCGCGTCGGCAAAGGCCTCGTATTGGGATTGGTGGATGTACAGGCGCTTGAGGGCGGCACAGGTCTGGCCCATGTTCAGGAAGGCGGCCTGGAAAATGTCTTCGGCCACGGCCTCCACCGGGGTGCCGGGCAACACGATGGCGGCGTCATTACCCCCCAGCTCCAGCGTCAGGCGCTTGAGATTGCTCGCGGCGCCGCGCATCACGCTCTGGCCGGTGGCCGTCGAGCCGGTGAATACGATCTTGTGGATGCCGGCATGAGAGGTGATCGCGCTGCCGAAACCCTGTTCTCCGGTCACGACGTTGATCACGCCCTTGGGCACATGCCGGGCGATAAGGTGCACCAGGCTCAGGGTGCTCAAGGGGGTGAGGCTGGACGGTTTGCTGATCACGCAATTGCCGGCCCGCAGCGCCGGCATGATGTGCCAGATGGCGATCATGAACGGCCAGTTCCAAGGCGTGATCGAGGCCACCACCCCCAACGGCTTGCGGTGCAGCTCGATACGCTGGGTCGGGGTTTCTTCCACCCGCTCCACCGGAATCTGCTGTTCGGCGGTGTAGCGCGTCCAGGCCACCGCCCCCATGACTTCGAAAAGCGCGAGAGCCAGCGGCTTGCCCTGCTCCTGGACAATCAATCGTGCCAACGCCTCGGCTTGCGCTTCGATGTCCGCGGCGATGCCCAGCAAGCGCTCCCGCCGGTCTTCGTGCGTGCTGTGGCGCCACTCGCTGAAAGCCGCCTGGGCTGCATCGACCGCCAGGTCCAACTGGGCCAGGGAGCCGGCGGGGCAGCGGGCAAAGGCGCTGCCGGTGGCCGGGTTGATGACATCGAAGCTACCCTGTTCGCCGCTGACCGCAACCCCGTTGATGAGCATTTGATAATCGTGCATCAGTACCTCCCTTTCGCGCGCGGACGGGCCGTCCCGTACCGCGCGGACCGGTATTTTTCGTGAGAATTGAACAGTGCCGCGTGAGGCCCTAAAGTTTGTGGCTACCCAACGCCATGAACCGCTCGGGGGAAATCCTGCGCAGCCGGATCGCCAGGCCTACACCGACAATCAGCGCGACGGGGATGATGGCGCAGAGGGCGTAGGACAGCAGCGCGCTGGCCCCGGTCAGCACGTCGAAATGAATCACCGCCAGCGCCAGGACCACCAGCAATGCCAGGCAGGAAAAAACCGGCAGGATCCGTCCGCGCCAGACCCCGAGCTTCAGTTCCGGGTGACGTTGGAAATACACCACCACTGCGGCCGAGGTCAGCGCCATCAGCAGGATCACGCACAGGGTCGCCAGGTTGGAGAACCAGGCGAACAGTTGCAGGATCGGGTCGGCATCCAGCGCGGCGAAAATCAGCACCACCACGGCGGCAATCAGGCTTTGCAGCGCCGAGCCCATGTGCGGGCTCTGGTGGACGCGGTGGGTCGTGCCCAATTGGCGATGCAGCAGCCCGTCACGCCCAATGGCGTAGAAATAACGGGCCGCGGCATTGTGGAACGCCAGCAGTCCGGCATAGATGCTGACCATGAACAGGATACGGATGACCTGGGTCAGGTACGGGCCGACAAAGTGATCGGACATGCCATAGATGAACGTGGTCGGGTCCTGCAATGCCTGCAACGTCGGGACAATCTTGTCCGCCCCCACGCCCACCACCATGGCCCAAACCGACAAGGCATAGAAGCCGCCGATCAACAGCACCGAGCTATAGGTGGCAATCGGAATGGTGCGGTGCGGATCCCGGGCTTCTTCGCCATAAATGGTGGTGGCCTCAAAGCCGATAAAGGCGGCGAAACAGAACAGCAGGCCAATGGACGGCGTGCCGCTGAACACGTGGCTGCGGTCGAACGAATCGAAATTGATGCCACTGTCACCGCCGGTCTTGAGGATGGCGAAGTCCAGGATCAGGATGGCCAGGTACTCGGCGATGACCACCACCGAGAGCACCCGCGCAGAGAGGTCGATCTTGCGATAGCCAAGAATCGCCACGCTCGCCATGGCCATCAGCGAATAAGCCCACCAGGGCAGCTCCAGGCCGAACACGCTGGCCATCGTGCCGCTGACGACTCCGCCGAACATGCCGTACAGGCCGACCTGAAGGATGTTGTAGGCGAACATTGCCAATACCCCCGCCGCGCCGCCGGCCAGACCGCCCAGGCCGCGGGATGTAAAGGCGTAGAAACCGCCGGCGTTGGTCATGTGCCGGGACATGGCGGTGTATCCCGCCGAGAACGCCAGTAACACCAGCAGGGCCAGGATCAACAACGCCGGCGTACCGGCACCGTTACCCAGCATGATGCCGATGGGGAAGCCCCCCGCGATGACACTCAGTGGGCTCGCCGCCGATACCACAAAGAAGATGATGAAGCCGACACCCAAGGCGCCTCGCTTCAACTCCGTGGAGCTGCTGATCGGAAAAGATACGCTCATTTTTTTAACCTTATTGTATGAGGCCGCTGTTGCAGGATCGGTGCACGCCAGACTTACCGTTCCGCACAGGCTTGTTGTGTGTTGCCGGGGTCGATCCTATGCCCTCGCCAAAACCGTTCGCTATCCCAAATCGGCAGCATCGGGAGCCTCGCCCCAAAGTGGGGCAGCCTTGAAGTCCGGTACCCGGCAGTTGCTGCCGATTCGGGCTAACGGCGCGGACATTGCGTCCAGCAAGATGGCCTCGCCGGCCTTGAACCAAGTGCCGGGTACCCAACAATAACAATCAGGTGGGACGCGCCTTCCAACGCCACCCCAGGCTTTGTCTGCGTGCGATCTGAAGCCTCCAGCAGGAAGTCCCGGCATGTTCTTCGCGCGTCTCAGTATTCAGTGGCGGATCACACTCTTGAGTGGATTGTCCCTCCTGGCCGTCGTCGGCGCGCTGACCGGCGCGTCCCTGTACCAGAACCAACAGAGCGCAAAGTTGTTGAAGCATCAGAGCAGTCTTCTGCTGGGCCGGTCAGCCCTGGAGCGCTTGCAGGCCCAAGCCCTCGCCCATGGCCAGCGGGTGGAGCGTTTTTTCAACGAAACAGCGCTGTATGGGGAAGGATTCGCCCAAGAGGTTCTGCAGCTACGCGCCCAAACCCTGGATGGGCGATTGACCGCCACCCAACTGCGCCAGGCGCTGATCGGCGCCGCCCGCCGGGCTCTGCTCAAACGCGAGAAGATCCTCGGGCTGTACGTTGTGTTGTTGCCTGACGCGCTCGCCGGAGCCGATGCCGGTTTCTCCGGCCAGCGGAACCTGGCCGGGAACGAAAGGGGACGCTTTGCCTTGTATTGGTCGCAAAGCCAGCCTGGGCAACTGGTTCAGGAAGTGCTCAGCGAAGCCCAGATCATTGCCAACACTGCGCCGCCAGGCAGCGAGCCGGGGAACGCCTGGTACTTCTGCCCACAGACCGAGCGGCGTACCTGCATGACGGAACCCTACGAGGTTGAAGTCGAGGGCCGGAAAACTCTCATGAGCAGCATCTCGATCCCGTTGATGGACAACGGCCAGGCCATTGGCGTCGTGGGTATGGACATCAGCCTCGATACCCTGCAGAAGCTCGCCGCGACCCTGGCCGATGACCTGTATCCAGGCCATAGCGAGATCAGCATTCTGTCCCCGTCGGGCCAGCCTGCCGGCCACAGCGGCAGCGTGTCGGAGACCTCGGTCGACGTGCATCAGGCTGTGCAGACGGTCGCCAACAGCGCCCCCTGGCAGTTGCAGATACGCGTTCCCGAGACGTTGGTTCAGGCGCCGGCCTTGCAGATGCAGGCTCAGTTGGATGAAAGGCAGCAATACGCCAACTGGGTCAATCTCGGACTGGGACTGCTGGCCGGCGGGCTGGGATTGTCACTCATATGGCTGACCGCCTACGGCGTGACTCGACCGCTGCTCAGCGTCGCCGACATGCTCAATGCCATTGTCGAAGGCGATGGCGACCTTACCCGGCGCCTGCCCGACCACCGCAGCGACGAGCTGGGCCAACTGGCCAATGGGTTCAACCGCTTCCTCGCCAAACTGCAACCCATCATCCGCGATATCCAGCAAGCCTCTCGAGACACCCGCAACACTGCCGACACCTCCTCGCAAGTGGCCCAGGAGGTGAGCACCGGCATGTCCAGGCAGTACCGGGATGTCGAACTGGCCGCCACCGCCCTGCATGAAATGAGCGCCAGCGCCCAAGAAGTAGCCCGTCATTCCCATCAAGCGGCCGATGCGGCCACTCGCGCCGAAAGTGCCAGCCGATCCGGACGAGCCCTGTTCGCCAACGCTGTCAGCAGTATCGGCACCCTTGATCAAAGCCTCGAAACCACCCTCGGTCAGGTGCAGACCCTCGCCGACAACAGCCAGCAGATCAACCAAGTGTTGGATGTGATCTGCGCCATCGCCCAGCAGACCAACCTGTTAGCCCTCAATGCTGCGATTGAAGCGGCCAGGGCCGGTGAACAGGGGCGCGGCTTCGCAGTGGTGGCCGACGAAGTCCGGCACCTGGCCAGCAACACCCAGAACTCGGTCGAACATATCCGCAGGGTGATCGAAGCGCTGCAACAGCTCAGCCAGGAGGTGGTGCACAACACCCAACTCAGCCGTGAACTGGCCAGGGGCAGCGTGGTTCAGGTCGAACAGACCCAGGTGGCGCTGCAGAACATCAGCGACGCCGTGGAAGTGATCGAACAAATGAACCAGCAGATCGCCAGCGCTGCCCTGGAACAAAGCTCAGTGGTCGAAGACATCAGTCATCGCGTCAGCGACATCCGCACGATCAGCGAAACATTGACCAGCCGGATGCAGGACGCGTCGCAAGCCAGCCTCCAGCTCTATGAGATGGCGAACCATCAGCAGCAACGGGTCGGGCATTTCCGCACCTGAGGGACGTACCGACAGTCCCTAGAGCCGAAACAGCTGCCCCATGGCCTGGCCCAGCAGATCCACCGCTGCATCGGTCTCGCCGATGCGCGAGCGCATGAACACCACCTCATGCTCCGGGATGACCGGCAGGCCGGCGAGTATCTGCATCTTCTCCGTCACACGGGCGCGATCGATCAGGCTGATTGCCAATCCGGCCTCGACGCACGCCTTGACGGCCTGGTTGGAGGGACTCTCCAGCACGATGCGCACCTTGCGTCCACTGTGCCTGAGCGATTCGAGCATGGCTTGTCGGTAAGGGCATTGTGCCGCGTGCACGGCCAGTGGGAGCGGCTGCGATGAGGCCAGCATCATGTTGATCGGTCCGACCCAGACGGGCGCTGTGGGTACCAGCACCTGCCCTGGCGCGTCCGGCCGTTCCTTCGGCCGGGTAACGACAGCCGCCTGGAGTTTTCCACGCTGCACCAGGTCCTGTAGCGCATAGCTGGGGGCAGTCTTGAGCTCCAGCACCACGTTCGGCCAGGCCGCTACGAACGTCGGAAGAATGTCACGGATGACATGGTTCGCATATTCGTCCGGCACCCCCAGGCTGATGCGTCCAGCCAGACGGTTGCCATGCAGGTCGGCCAGCACCCGGTCGTGGGCGCTCAGCAGCTCTGTGGTCGACACGAGCAGGCGCTTGCCCAGCGCCGTCAGCGAGACCGACTGATTATCACGGTTGAGCAAGCGCCCCCCGGCAACCGTCTCCAGCCGCTGCACGTGCACGCTCACCGCCGCCGGGCTTTTATGCAGGTGTTCTGCCGCGGCGCTGAACTTGCCGATACGCGCGACGGCGTGAAATGTACGAATCAGCTCAATGTCGAGTACGGCCGCCATGATTCACCTTTTATGAAGGACTGCTGCAATACATTTTGATTTATCAGATTACGCCGTTTTTGTAGCGTGGAGTCATGAAAGCGACCCCATGCACAGCCTCACCCCGTTCAGCCTGGTACTGGATGATTCCGTTACCCTTTCTGGAAGCCGCGTTGATCCTGACGTGGAGCTCCGGTTTTGTCGGCGCGCGCTTTTCCATCGATTACGCTCCTCCGTTGCTGGTGGTGTTCTGGCGCTGCTTGGTTGTCACGCTGGTACTGTTTCCCTTCGTCGCGAAGCAGTTACGACAGGCGACGGTGGCGGTGCTCCTGAAAAACGCCGGCATCGGCCTGCTGGCCATGGGGGGCTATCTCGCCGGCATTACCCAAGGCATTGCCCTGGGCGTGCCAGCGGGCCTTGCCGCGCTGTTTGCCGACCTTTTGCCGATGGGCATGGCGCTGTTGGCGGCTTGCGTACTCGGAAAACGACTGGCCTGGCAGGTCTGGGCAGGCCTGATAATCGGCCTGGCTGGCGCGGCGCTGGCCACCCACGGTGCACTCACCTGGGGAAACGCGCCAGGGTGGGCCTACGCCCTGCCCCTGCTGGGCATGCTTTCCCTGGCTGTCGCGACCTTGTGGCAAAAGTATTTGCCAGCGTCCGAATCACTGGGCCTGATGCCCAACCTTTGGCTGCAATGCTGTGTTTCGGGCGTGGTATTCGCTCTTCTTGAAGGCATACCGGCTAGCCTGGTTCCGATACCCAGCGCCGGGTTTGCCTTGAGCGTGCTATGGACGGTAGGGTTGTCCACGATAGGCGGCTATGGGCTCTATTGGCTCTGCCTGCGCCGCGCAACTGCCACTCGCGTTGCGAGCATCCTCTACCTCAGCCCACCGGTTACGATGCTTTGGGCGTGGGCCATGTTCAACGAACCACTGTCGTGGCCGATGGCATTGGGAATACTGGTGTCCGGGGGCGGCATCTGGATGGTCGTTCGCGTCGAGGCCCGGCAAGCCTAATGCCAATCAGTTAAGCCACAACCTGTGGGAGTAAAGCTTGCTCGCGATTGCGGTAAGTCAGTCAGCAACAATGTTGACTGGTCTGTCGCTGTCGCGAGCAAGCTTTGCTCCCACAGGATTTGCGCCGTTTGCTCCTCAACTGACTGGCATTGGGGCAAGCCCGACAGCCAGCGACTTAACGAGCGGCCGTGACGACATTGGAGATCCGGTTGAAAAACGGCTCCAGGCGCTCCCGCGGCGCATCGTGTTCCACCACCAGGGTAGACACTTCGCCACACGCGGCCACTTGATAATGCGCAACGCTGGAGAGTTTTTCGTTGGTCACTGCCACGACCACCTGGCCGCTCGCCGCGACCACTGCGCGCTTGAACTCGGCGTCGTCCAGGCCGAAGGCTGTAATGCCGTTGTCCGGATCGATGGCGCAAGCGCCGAGAAAGCACAGGTCGAAACTGAACTGCCGTAGTTGCTGTGCTGCAGCCAGCCCGATTGCGCCTCCCGCGACAGTGTTCAAGCGCCCGCCCAACACGATGACCTCGGCGCGAGGCAACTTCATCAGTTGCACCGCAATCAACGGCGAGTTGGTGGTGATGGTGAGCGGGAGCTGGGGATCAATGGCGCAGGCGATAGCGAGGTTGGTCGACCCGGCATCGATGAAAACGTGCTGGCCGGCGCTCAGCAACGAGACAGCGGTCTGGCCGAGACAGTCCTTGCGTCCGGCATCCTGCCTGACGCGAACACCTATCGGTCGTTCCGCCGCAGGCAGCAGGATAGCGCCACCATACACGCGCTTGCACAACCCTGCCGCCGCCAGCGCGCCCAGGTCACGTCGGATCGAGTGCTCGGATACATTCAGTTCACTGGCCAGGTCAGCCGCAATCACACGGCCATATCGGGCAAGGCGTTCGCTGATCAATTGCTGGCGTTCGCCGGGAAATACGTCGTTGGATGAGCCCATGAGTTCACAATCCGCACAATCGAGCAACAATGCTCACAATCGAGCAATAATGCCGCTTATGTCGAGGATCGTCAAACCGAGCATTCGGATGGGTGGAAGCCATCGAAAAATAATCGAAACGAGCTCCCGCACCAGAGGTCTAGACCATTAAGCCCATCCGATGAGAGCACTTCCCATGTTGAAATTTCTTGGCAGTACCGTTGGCATTATTTTCCTGATCGGCCTGATCGTGGTCATCGCGCTACTCAAATTCATCTTCTGACTGAAACAGCTGCCGGGTTTGGGTCGCGCGTCTCCCGTGCGTCGTGAGCCCGGCGGATATTCTCCTGCTTTGTGCGCCAACTACCTATCGAGTCAGCGTGGAGACGGCGCGTAGCCATCTCCATTTACCGACTGCAGTACCCTGGACGAGGGAATTCTGAGACGATAACGAAACAACAGGATGCCAGGGACCCAGGTATTCGATTCCATCCCTTTGGCGGCTCACATGTATTCCCTTCCCTTTCAGAGTTTACGAGCGCGACTTGCGCTGACTGTCGCATTGGTCGTGCTGGTCCTCAGTTGCCTGTTCGGTACCGTTATAGGCGAATCGTCCATCTCCAGGCTCAAAGGCAAAACCGGTCTTCAACTGAGCGAATATGCGTACTCGATGGTTGATCGCCTTGATCGCGACATGAGTAACCGGTCAAAGGCGCTCACCGTCCTGAGTCAGTTGGAGACGTTGCGCAACGCTGCGAACATCGATGAAGCACGAGCACTGCTCAATCATCTCAGCGATCAGTTCCCGAGCTATTCATGGATCGGCCTTACCGATGCCCATGGCACCGTGGTCGCCTCGACCGAAAGACTGCTCGAAGGCGTCGACATTTCACACCGCCCTGTCTTCGTCAATGGTCAGGACGAGGCCTTTATCGGCGATGTCCATGAGGCGGTCATGCTAGCGAAGCTGCTGCCCAACCCTTCCGGTGAAGCGATGAAGTTTGTCGACATCAGCATGCCAGTCCGGGACAACTCCGGCCAATTCATGGGAGTGCTGGCGGCGCACCTGTCGTGGAAGTGGGCTGACGAGGTTGGACGGTCATTGTTCGCACCCTTGCAAAAGCGCCTGCCTGGGCTGGAGTTCCTGGTGATCAGCAAAGATGGCACCGTCATCCTGGGGCCTGACGAAATGATCGGTAAACCTATCGGCATCACTGTCAACGAAGGTGTCGGGCAAAGCTGGTCGGTCAAGCGCTGGCAGGACGGTAACGTGTACATGGCAGGTTCGGCCCGGAGCGTTGGCGTCGGCGATTATCGCGGCCTGGGCTGGACTGTGGTCACGCGACAGCCGACTGAAGCGGCTTTCGCTGAAGCGCATCGATTGCGTAACGATATCCTCATGTGGGGTGCCCTGCTGTCCGTCCTGTTTGCCGTGATCGGGTGGTTTGTCGCGGGCATCATTACCGGCCCCATCAATAAAATCGCCGAGGCGGCCGCCCGGCTGTCCGAGGGCGCCGATGTCAGCATCCCTCTGCTCAAGGGCAGTCGGGAGGTCGAAACGCTGAGTGTTGCGATCCGCCACCTCGTCGACAGCCTGACCAGAAAGAGAGGCCAACTGGCGGTGGTCGAAGGCATTGCCTATCGCGATGTCGTCACTGGCCTGCCTAACCGGGCGGCCCTGAACAAGTATGTCGAGGCCGTGGGTCGCGAAGTCGAAACACAGTGCGACTTCGGCGTGCTGTGCGTGGATCTCGACGGTTTCAAACCCGTCAATGATGACTTCGGCCATGCCGCTGGCGACGCGTTACTTCATGAAGTCGGCATTCGACTGCTGACGGCTGTGCGCGAAGGCGACATTGCCGTCCGCCACGGAGGGGACGAATTCGTGTTGCTGCTGCGCCTGAACAGCGAAGAATCACTGGCCAGTATGCAGGGTGCTGCGCAACGCATCCTCGCGAAACTGGCCGAACCGGTGGTATTGGCCGGACACTCGATCAAGATCGGTTGCAGTATCGGTGGCACGCTCTGGAGCGGCGGCGCGTTTGCCGACGCGCTGGCCCAGGCCGACGAAGCGCTGTACCGGGCCAAGCGTGCCGGCAAATCCCAGGCGAAGTTCCACGAGGCCGCGTAGCGAACCTGCCAGTCAAATGACTGCAAGCCGATAGGCCGCCATCGCGAGCAGGCTCGCTCCCACACGGGATCTACGATGTACGCAGCATGTGTGTACGCCATAGAACCCTGTGGGAGCGAGCCTGCTCGCGATGGCGGCGTGTCTACCACGGTGATGTTGGATGGACTGCCGTCTTCGCGGGCAAGCCCGGCTCCCACAGGATCCTGCGGCGTATGCAAAGGCTGCGTACAGCGCCGATCCCGTGTGGGAGCGAGCCTGCTCGCGATGGCGTCTGTCAGGGCGCCGCTTACTTGTCCTGGAACTCCGCCGGCCGCTTGGCCACGAAGGCCGCCATGCCTTCTTTCTGGTCCTGGGTCGCGAACGCCGCATGGAACACGCGTCGTTCGAAACGCACGCCTTCGGACAGGCTCACTTCAAACGCACGGTTGACGCTTTCCTTGACCATCATGCTGATCGGCACCGACTTGGAGGCGATCAGTGCAGCGGTTTTCAGGGCATCGTCCAACAGCTCATCAGCCGGTACAATCCGCGCCACGATGCCGCAACGTTCCGCCTCCACCGCATCGATGAAGCGTCCGGTCAGGCACATTTCCATGGCCTTGGCCTTGCCCACCGCCCGGGTCAGGCGCTGGGTGCCGCCCATGCCCGGCAGCACGCCAAGGTTGATCTCCGGCTGGCCGAACTTGGCATTGTCGCCGGCCAGGATAAAGTCGCACATCAGGGCCAGCTCACAACCGCCACCCAAGGCGAAGCCGTTCACCGCCGCGATGATCGGCTTGCGGCGGTTGGCCACGCGGTCGCTGTCGCTGAACAGGTCGTCGAGGTAGATCTGCGGATAGGTCAGCTCGGCCATTTCCTTGATATCGGCCCCGGCGGCGAAGGCTTTCTTCGAGCCGGTCAGTACGATGCAGCCGATCTTCGGGTCCGCTTCCAGGCTGTCCAGCGCGTGGTTCAACTCGCTGACGATCTGCGCGTTCAAGGCGTTCAGCGCCTGGGGCCGGTTGAGGGTGATCAGGCCGACGCGGTCCTTGATTTCCAACAAAATCGTTTCGTAGCTCATGCAGGACTCCTGTTCAAAGATTGCGCGAAATGACCATGCGCTGAATGTCGCTGGTGCCTTCATAGATCTGGCAGACCCGTACGTCGCGGTAAATGCGTTCCAGCGGGAAGTCATTGAGATAACCGTATCCACCCAGGGTTTGCAACGCCATGGAGCAGACTTTTTCGGCCATTTCCGAGGCGAACAACTTGGCCATGGAAGCCTCTACCAGTGCAGGCTGATCGTTATCCCGCAGCGCGGCGGCGTAATGCACCATCTGCCGCGCCACGGCGATTTGGGTCGCCATATCCGCCAGGCGGAACGCCACGGCCTGGTGTTCGATGATCGCCTTGCCGAAGCTCTGACGTTCGCGGGCATAATCCCGGGCCGCTTCAAATGCCGCGCGTGCCATGCCGACCGCTTGCGCCGCGATGCCGACTCGCCCGCCTTCCAGGTTCGCCAGGGCGATCCTGTAGCCTTCACCCTCCTCCCCCAACCGATTGGCCACCGGCACCTTCACATCCTCGAACAGGATCTGACAGGTATCGGAGGCGTGTTGACCTAGTTTGTCCTCGACCCGCGCCACGCTATACCCCGGTGAATCGGTGGGCACGATGAACGCGCTGATACCCCGTTTGCCCGCGCTCGGATCGGTCACCGCGAATACGATCACCACCCCGGCATTCTGCCCCGAGGTGATGAACTGCTTGCTACCGTTGAGCACGTAATGATCGCCGTCCAGTCGCGCACGGGTCTTGAGGCTGCTGGCGTCCGAGCCGGCCTGGGGCTCGGTCAGGGCAAAGGCGCCGAGCATCGCGCCGCTGGCCAGGGGCGTGAGGAACCGGGCCTTCTGCTCATCGCTGCCGAACTTGAGGATTGGCACGCAGCCCACCGAGTTGTGCACGCTCATGATGGTCGAGCACGCCCCGTCACCGGCGGCGATCTCCTCCAGGGCCATGGCATAGGTCAGGTAACCGGTGTCGCAACCACCCCACTGCTCCGGCACGAGCATGCCGAAGAAGCCCAGTTCGGCCATCTCGGCGATAGCTTCCCTGGGAAAGCGGTGCTCGCGGTCCCACTCGGCGGCGAACGGCTTCAGGCGTTCCTGGGCGAACTGCCGGGCCACGTCGCTGATTTGTATCTGTTCTTCAGTTGGGAGCATGGTGATTCCTTAATACAGGCATTCAACGGCCATGGCCGTGGCTTCGCCGCCGCCGATGCAGATCGCCGCAACACCGCGCTTGAGGCCTTTCTGACGCAGGGCCGAGAGCAGTGTCACGAGGATCCGAGCCCCGGATGCACCGATCGGGTGGCCCAAGGCGCAGGCGCCACCGTGGATGTTGACCTTGTCGTGGGGAATCTCCAGCTTGTCCATGGTCACCAGCCCTACCACGGCAAACGCTTCGTTGATTTCGAACAGATCGACTTGATCCAGCGACCAGCCGGTCTTTTGCATCAGCTTTTTCACCGCGCCGATCGGTGCGGTGGGGAACAGGCTCGGAGTGTCGGCAAACGCCGCGTGGCCGTGAATCACTGCAAGGGGCTTCAAGCCCCGCTGAGTCGCCTGGCTCTGGCGCATCAGCACCAGCGCAGCGGCTCCGTCGGAGATGGAGCTGGCGTTGGCCGCCGTCACCGTGCCGCCCTCGCGGAACGCCGGCTTGAGGGACGATATCTTGTCGATTCGTGCCTTTGGCGGCTGTTCGTCGTGGCTCACCGTGACCTGCTCCTTGCCGACCATGACCTGCAGCGGCACGATCTCGGCGTCGAAACTGCCGTCCTTGATCGCCTGCTGGGCGCGGGTGGTGGACGCAATGGCAAAGGCGTCCTGGGCTTCACGGCTGAAACCGTTGGCTTCGGCGCAGTCCTCGGCGAAGGTACCCATCAGGCGTCCCTTGTCGTAGGCGTCTTCCAGGCCATCGAGAAACATGTGGTCCAGGACCTTGCCGTGGCCCATGCGCAAGCCGCTACGGGCGCGGTCGAGCAGATACGGGGCGTTGGACATGCTTTCCATGCCACCGGCCACCACCACCTCGGCACTGCCGGCAACGAGCATGTCATGGGCGAGCATGGTCGCTTCCATGCCCGAGCCGCACATCTTGTTCAGGGTGGTGCAACGGGTCGATTTGTCGAGCCCGGCACCCAACGCCGCCTGCCGCGCCGGGGCCTGGCCCAGGCCTGCGGCGAGCACGCAACCGAACAGCACTTCTTCAACGGAGCCAGGGCTGATGCCGGCGCGCTCCACGGCGGCCTTGATCGCGGCCGCGCCCAATTGCGGGGCGCTGAGGCTCTTGAGTTCACCTTGGAAGCCGCCCATTGGCGTGCGGACGGCGCTGACGATGACAATCGGATCGTGGGTCATGACAAATTCTCCTTACTTCGCTGCCATGCGCAAGGCGCCGTCGAGACGAATCACCTCGCCGTTGAGCATGCTGTTTTCAATGATATGCCTGACCAGCGCCGCGTACTCGGCGGGTTTGCCCAGGCGCGGCGGAAATGGTACGCCTGCGGCCAGGGAATCGCGGACTTCCGGGGTCATGCCGGCCATCATCGGCGTTTCGAAGATCCCCGGTGCGATGGTCATCACACGGATGCCGAAACGCGCCAGCTCCCGGGCAGCGGGCAGGGTCAGGCTGGCAATGGCGCCCTTGGATGCCGCATAGGCCGCCTGGCCGATCTGGCCGTCGAAGGCGGCCACCGACGCGGTGTTGATGATCACGCCACGCTCGCCGTCGGCATCGGCCTCGGTTTCAGCGATGGCCGCAGCGGCCAGGCGCAGCAAGTTGAAGCTACCGATCAGGTTGACGTTGATCACCTGGCTGAAGCTGGCGAGCCCGTGAGGGCCGTTCTTGCCGAGGATCTTCTCGCCACGCACGATGCCGGCGCAGTTCACCAGGCCGTTCAGGCCGCCAAATGCCTCGACGGTGGCCTTGATTGCCGCTTCGGCCGCCGCCTCGTTGCTGATGTCCGCCACCACGCTCTGGCAGCCGAGCTTCTGTGCCTGGGTGGCCACGGCTTCGGCATTGAGGTCCACCAGCATCACCTTGGCGCCGGCCTTGACCAACAGCTCGCCGGTGGCCGCACCGAGGCCGGACGCACCGCCGCTGACGAGGAAAATCTTGTTGTCGATCTGCATCATGGTTTCCTTGGATTCAAGCTGAAACGTTAGCCGCCGCGGCCTCTTGAGCTTTGGCGATCTCCTGGTTGCGCAAGATAAAGCGCTGCAATTTGCCGCTTGGGGTTTTCGGCAAGTCGCTGACAAATTCGATTTCACGGGGATACGCATGGGCCGCGAGGCGCTTGCGCACGTGTTGGCGCAACTCTTCGGCCAGCTCCGGCTCGGCGCGATACTGGGCATTGAGCACGACAAAGGCTTTCACCAGCTCGGTACGCTCCGGGTCGGGCTTGCCGACCACGGCGGCTTCCACCACCGCAGGGTGTTCGATCAAGGCGCTTTCCACATCGAAGGGACCAACGCGGTAGCCCGAGGTGGTGATCACGTCGTCACTGCGACCGACGAAACTGATGCTGCCGTCCGGGTTCAGCTCGACGGTATCGCCGCTCAGGTAATAATTGCCGACGAACGCCTTGGTGGGCCCGCCCTGATAACCGGCGAACCAGCACATCGGCGACTGGCTGCGGTCGACGGCGAGAATGCCCGGCTGGCCGACGTCCAGTTCCTGGTGGTTTTCATCCAGCACCACGATCCGGTGGCCCGGCGAGGCGAAGCCGGCCGCCCCCAGGTGAACCGGATGTTCAAGCCCGTGGTGATTGCACAGCACCATGCCCAGTTCGGTCTGGCCGTAATGGTCGTGGATCACCACATTCAGGTGATCGGCGAACCAGCGGATCACCTCCGGGTTCAGCGGCTCGCCGGCGCTGCTGACAACACGCAGCCGACCCTTGATCGACCGGGCGAACTGCTCGCCTCCGGCAATCAAAAGGCGATAGGCCGTGGGCGAGCCCGTGAGGTTGGTGATGCCGTACTTGTTGATGACCCGGCACGTGCTTTCCAGGGTAAACGGACCATCGTAGAAGGTGACGGGATGTCCCATCGCCAACGGGCCGGTCACGCCGAAGTAAATGCCATAGGCCCAGCCCGGATCAGCCAGATTCCAGAAGGCATCTTCGGGACGCAGGTCCACAGCGTCCCGGGTGTAGCTCTGAAAGGCAACGATGGCCTTGAGCGGCACGGACAACGCCTTGGCTGGCCCAGTGGTACCGGACGTAAACATCAGCAGGAACGGGTCTTCACCGGTGAGCATGACCGGTTCGCATTGATTGGAGTGGTTCTCGACTTCAGCCCAGAAGCTGTAGTCGCCCCGCACGATCCCCCGGCCTTTTTCGCCGCCGACGGTGACCACGGTGGGGCAACCGCTCACTTCATTGAGTTTGGGCCGGTTGACCCCGTCGGTGACGACGATACGGGCGCCGGAACTGCCGAGACGATGCTCGATGGCCTTGGGGCCGAACGCGGTGAACAACGGCTGATACACCGCCCCGATACGCCACGTGGCGAGCACCACGATCAGCAACTCTGCGGTACGCGGCAGCAGACCGGCCACCTTGTCGCCCTTGTTTACGCCTTGGGCCAGCAGGAAGTTGGCGAAGCGTGCGGCGCGGTCCTGCAGATCACGATAAGTCCAGGTCGCGTCACTGCCGTCACGGCCCTCCCAGAACAATGCGATGCGTCCCGGCAACGCATGCCGGTCGCAACACTCGACGCAGGCGTTCAACGCCTCGAGCGAGCCGTGCAGTGCGGTATTGACGGTGTGCAGGTAATCGAACTGCGACGTAGCGGACAGATAATCGCGCATGACCAGAATCCCTCTGTACTTTTTATTGGTTGGGGGAACCGTAAACAGGGGAATACTCGCGCCGAAGGACTTGGGCGGCAATGGTCAAAGCTATCAAGTTGGCTGACTGGTTTGGCCATGGTTTGGGGGTGGGTTGCCGGTCATGGCCCTATCGCGAGCAGGCTCGCTCCCACAAGGGTTTCACGGTGAACACAAATCCCCTGTGGGAGCGAGCCTGCCCGCGATAGCAATCTCCCAGTCGCTACAAAAGCTGCTTCCACGCGAATGAATACACCTTCCCCGGTGCCGGAGGCTGGCACTGCTGGTTATCCGCATCGGCCCCCACCAGGAACCACTCGGCCCTGGAGGTCTCGCCGACGCTGCGGGCCTTTTGCGGGTCGTAGCAGCGCGCCAGGTCCCGCTCAGGCACCAGCGCATAGGCCTGCGGATGGCTGCGAAGCCACAGCGCGGACTGTTCCAGGGACTGATTGCTATAGAAACCGAAGTGCACGATAGGTTGTCGGGCGAACAACCAGTGCCCTTCGCGCCATCCCACCAACACCAGTTCGGCGTTATTGCTCAGTCGCGCGACGTCAGCCATGAGGGTTTCGTGGGGATTGACGCCCTCCTTGTGCGGCTCGATGAACCCGCGAACAAACCAGGCGCACAGCCACGCCACGGTCAGCACGGTAAATACCGTCCTGCCTCGCGGACGCTGGCTGAACCAGCGGTGCAACATCCACGGAACCAGCGGTGCCACCAGCAGGATCAACCCGGGCAAAGCGGGGAAAATGTACAACTTGCGTTTGCCGCTGCTCAGGCTGAAGAACAGCAGTACCAGCACCACCCAGCCGAGCAATACCAACACCCGACCATCGTGCTTGAGCAACTGCTTGCGCCAGGCTGGCACCAGCCAGGGCAGCATGAAGAATATGGGTAACCAGTACTTGGGAATCACCTCGACGAAGAAGTACCAGAAGGGTTCGCGATGCTCCCACGCGTTGGCGTAGCGCCCCGCCGTTTGCTTGAACAGGATTTCCTGGGCATAGGCCAGGCTGTCGGCACTGCCCTGCGCCACGATCAGCAACAGCGGGCCCAGCCATACCGCAACGGCAGCGAGCGCCACCAGCAGCCCCAGCCACCAGGCACCGGCCTTGCCAGGCATCGGCACCACGCCTTTCCAGCCCTTGCGCACTGCATAGGCGTAAGGAATCAGCATCAACACCGGCAGAAAGCCAACTCCTTTGCTGATGATGCCGAATCCCATCGCCGCACAGGCCACGTAGTACCAGCGCCAGTCCGGCCCAAGCAACAGATGCCGGCACAGGCCATAGAGACCCAGAATGGTCCAGAGCGCGAGAAAGCCATCGATCTGTCCAGTGCGCAGAATGCTGTAGGTCTGGTAGGTCGCCAGGAACAGCAGCGCAGCAATCACACCGATACGTCGCCCCCATAAGCGCCGGCCCAGGTCATACAGGCAAACCGTGGTCACACTGCCGGCCAGCAGCGCCGGCAAGTACAGGGCAACTTTGGGCAGGTGCGTCAGTTGCACGAACAGCGCCACGGCCCACATGAACAGAGGCGGCTTGTCCGCGTAGATTTCCCCGGCCCGGTGAGGAATGAACCACGAGCCATTCTGCAGCATTTCCAGAGCCACGCCGAGGAAACGCTCTTCATCGACATTCAGCGGTTGCCGCCAGCCAAGCCCGGCCCCCACCATGACCAGCGCCAACACTGCAAAGCCCAGTAATTCCAACCGAGGGGAAGCTAATCGTATCCGCACCGTTTCAGCCTCTTTTATCCAGCTCAAGGCCTTTGTTTTCATGCTGCCGAGCGATCAGTTGCAAGTTGCGCAGATACACGATGAAGCCAAAGGACTGGCCGAGAATGAAGACCGGGTCTTCGCGATAAATGGCGTACGCCAACAGCAATGCACTGCCAGCGATGCTCAGGTACCAGAAGCCGACCGGGATCATGCTGCGTTTCTTGTACTCACTGTAGAGCCACTGCAGGGCAAAGCGCCCGGTAAAGACCAACTGGCCCATGAATCCCACGGCCAACCACATCGATTCCCTGCCCATGTCAGGCCTCGCTTTCTTGCGCGTTGACGTCCAGACGGGTGCGTTTGATCAACCACCACACCCCCAACAGATCGACGATGCCCACCAGGGCCCGGTCCAGGTTCCCGTAGTTGGACACCCCTGCCCCGCGTTCACGGTGATTGACCGGCTGAACCAGCATCCGACCGTTATGACGACGGATAAGGGCAGGAATGAAGCGGTGCATGTGATCGAAGTACGGCAGGCGCAGGAACGCCTCGCGCTCGATCAATTTGATGCCGCATCCAGTATCCGGGGTCTGGTCCTTCAGCAGGCTGGCCCGCAGCTTGTTGGCAAATCGTGAAGCCCAGCGCTTGCTCGCCGTGTCGCGACGGTTCACCCGATGCCCCGCCACCAGCTTGACGCCCGCGGGCTTGCCTTCCGAACCACGTACGAGGTCGAGCATCTTCGGCAAATCGGCCGGATCGTTCTGGCCATCGCCATCCAGGGTCGCCAACCAGTGCCCGCGAGCCACCACCGCGGCATGGTGGATCGAGGTGCTCTGCCCCAGGGAGCGCGCATGGCTGAGCACCCGCAACTGAGGGTAGCCCTGGCCTTGCAGCGTGCGCAGTTCGGCCGCGGTGGCATCGGTGCTGCCGTCGTCCACCACAATCACTTCAAATGCCTCGTTGACCAGCGCCGCACGCACCTCCTCCAACAGGGGGATGAGATTGCCTGCTTCGTTCTTCGCCGGGATCAAGACGGATACATAAGGGGTTTCGTGCATGACTTTCCTATAGATATTCCAAATGCGCGGTTAAACGCGGTAATAGTCGCGGTACCAATCGACAAACGACCGCACGCCGCTGGACACCGGGGTCCGAGGGCGAAAATCCACCCGTTCTTCCAAGTCGCGGGTGTCCGCCCACGTGTCGACCACGTCGCCTGATTGCAACGGCAAGAAATTCTTGATGGCGCGCAAGCCCGTCGCCTCTTCAATGCACTCGACAAAATGCAGAAGCTTCACCGGCGAACCGTGCCCGATGTTGTAGACCTTGTTCGGTGCACCGCTCTTGTCGGTGGGCGGGAGTGGCAGCAGTCGGACGATGCCTTCGACGATGTCGTCGATGTAGGTGAAATCCCGAGACATCGCGCCATCGTTGTACACATCAATGGCGCGGCCGTTCAGGATAGCGTCAGTGAACTTGAACAGCGCCATGTCGGGTCGCCCCCAAGGTCCGTACACGGTGAAAAAGCGCAGGCCGGTCGTAGGGATGCCATAGAGATGGGAGTAGGAATGGGCCATCAACTCGTTTGCGCGCTTGGTCGCGGCGTAGAACGACATGGGCCGATCGACCGGGTCGGTCGTGGCATATGGCAGGTGTTCGTTCAAGCCATATACCGAGCTGCTCGAGGCGTAGACAAGATGCGCCGGTCCATGGGCACGGCAGGCTTCGAGGATATTGAGGAACCCCACCAGATTGCTTTGCGCGTAGGTGTCGGGATTGTCGATGGAATAACGCACGCCGGCCTGGGCAGCCAGGTGGATGACCTGCTCGAAAGGTTGTTCGGCAAACAGCTCCCGCAACGCCTGATTGTCGGCGACATCGAGCCAGCGGAACTGAAAGTTGGAGCAGGCATCCAGCTGTGCCAGCCGGGCCCGCTTCAACTCGACGCTGTAGTAGCTATTGAGGTTATCGATGCCAATGACCTGATGGCCATCGGCGCATAGCCGCTTGACGGTATGGAAGCCAATGAAGCCGGCGGCGCCGGTGACCAGAATGGTCATGCGACGGACTCCTGTCCAACTGGAAGACAGGCGCGCGCCTTGAAACTGACATACCGGCTACTCAAAACGGTCACTTGCATACTTCACTCTGTTTGATGGCCCAACTTTTTCGGCACTTGCAGAGCTTCTATCAAAAACAAATGACGGTTTTATGATCGAAACATGACTTGCTCAATGCGGGAGTGACAACGGTAAAAAAAACGTTTCGTGCGCGATCCTGTTGATAGGTATCAGAAAAATATCTGCCCAGTAACGAAAATGTAATACATATTAAAAATCGCCTGTAAGCATTCCGCTACTAGCGATGTACGAAACAGACTTAAACCTGAGTCGCACCTGACAAGTTAAGTTTTTTTCACTGATCTTTTTTTCACAATCCTTTCAAAGAAAATCGCCTAACCTCAATGAATACGGGGCCACTTGTCATAAGTGTGCATCCGCCAACCGGTGGTGAAAACATGACAAGGATGTGTTTCCTACAAGGTAACTCTTTGATGCAGCTTTTCTTTTAGCGTCTACGCTGTCGCTGGATCCAATCTCTCGTTTCAACGGTTACTCTTCAGTCCCTGAGGCCCCCATGAGTCGAACGTTTCTGCCCTTCTCTCGCCCCAGTATCGGCGAGGAAGAGATTGCCGCTGTAAATGAGGTACTGCGCTCCGGCTGGATCACCACGGGCCCGAAAAGCCAGCAACTTGAAGAGCAGTTCGCCGCCTATGTCGGCTGCCGGCACGCCGTTGCACTTTCTTCGGCCACCGGCGGTATGCATATCGCGTTACTTGCATTAGGCATTGGCCCGGGCGATGAAGTCATTACGCCGTCCCAGACCTGGGTGTCGACGGCCAACATGATCTGCCTGCTAGGCGCCACACCGGTGTTCGTCGACGTGGACCGCGACACGCTCATGAGTGATCTGTCGAGCATCGAAGCGGCCATTACCTCGCGTACCCGGGCGATCGTCCCGGTGCACTATGCCGGTGCCGCGTTCGACCTCGACCCTCTCTATGGGTTGGCGGAAAAACACGGTATCGCCGTTATCGAAGACGCCGCGCACGCGGCCGGCACCCGCTACAAAGATCGCCACGTCGGCGCCAAGGGCACGGCCATTTTCTCATTCCATGCGATCAAGAACATGACCTGCGCCGAAGGCGCCATGTTCGTCACGGACGATGAAGCACTCGCCGCTCGGGTGCGCATGCTCAAGTTCCATGGCCTCGGCGTCGACGCCTACGACCGCCTCACCCATGGTCGCAAGCCCCAGGCGCAAGTGATGGAGCCAGGCTTCAAATACAACCTGGCCGACATCAACGCCGCCATAGCTCTCGTGCAATTGGAGCGCCTGGACGACATCAACGCCAAGCGCACGGAACTGGCCAAGGTGTACTTGCAACGGCTGGAAGGTTCAAAGGTACAGCCATTGGCGATCCCGACCTATGCGCAGCAGCACGCCTGGCACCTGTTCGTCCTGCGTATCGATGCCGAGCGCTGCGGCCTGGACCGCGAAGCGTTCATGAAAGCCTTGCAGGAGCAAAATATCGGCACGGGCATCCACTTTATCGGAACGCACCTGCACACCTACTACCGCCAGCGCTTCCCTGACGTCCATCTGCCCAACACAGAATGGAATTCGGCTCGTCTGTGCTCGATCCCGCTGTTTCCCGACATGACCGGCGATGACGTGAGTCGCGTCGTCGACACCATTGAAAACGTCCTGGATGCACACCTGTGAAACCTTATCCGATCAATTGCGTGTCAATTGTCATTCCGGTTTACAACGAGGAAGAAAGTCTGCCCGAATTGCTTCGGCGTACCGAAGCGGCATGTCGGCAATTGCGCCACAAGTACGAAATCGTGCTGGTCGACGACGGCAGTCGGGACGAGTCGGCGCAGATACTGGAAGAAGCCGCGACGCTGCGGGGCAGCCCGATCGTCGCGGTGATCCTGAACCGCAATTATGGTCAGCACGCCGCGATCATGGCCGGTTTCGAACACTGCAAGGGCGACGTCATCATCACCCTCGACGCGGACCTGCAAAACCCGCCCGAAGAGATTCCGCGCCTGGTGGCCCAGGCCGAACTGGGCTATGACGTAGTCGCCACGGTGCGCAACAACCGCCAGGACTCGGCCCTGCGGCGCTGGCCGTCGAAGCTGATCAACCTGGCGGTGCAACGCTCTACCGGCGTTGCCATGAGCGACTACGGCTGCATGCTGCGTGCCTATCGTCGGTCCATCGTCGACGCCATGCTCGCATGCCGCGAACGCAGCACTTTCATCCCGATCCTCGCCAACAGCTTTGCCCGGCACACCACGGAGATCCTGGTGAGCCACGCCGAGCGCGAGCACGGGGAATCCAAGTACAGCGCCATGCGCCTGGTCAACCTGATGTTCGACCTGATCACCTGCATGACCACCACACCTCTGCGGCTGCTGAGCATCGTTGGTTTCGCCATGGCCGGTCTGGGCGTGTTGTTCGCCATCGCCTTGATCGTCCTGCGGCTGGTCTTCGGTGCCGGCTGGGCCGGCGGCGGAACCTTCGTGCTGTTCGCCGTGCTGTTCGTGTTCACCGGCGGGCAATTCATTGGCATGGGCTTGCTGGGGGAATACCTGGGGCGGATGTACAGCGATGTGCGTGCCCGCCCCCGTTTCTTCGTCGAAAAAGTCCTGCGTGGACAACCTGCCACGCCGGCTCCCGTTATCACCGTTGACGGCCTTACTTCCATTTCTTCAGATCAGGTTCACTCATGAGCACAAAAGCCGTAGTTTTCGCCTATCACGATATCGGCTGTGCCGGCATCGAAACCCTGCTCAATTCCGGCTTCGACATTGTCGCGGTGTTTACCCACGCCGACGACCCCAAGGAGAACACCTTCTACGGCTCCGTCGCGCAATTGTGCGCGCGCAAGGGCATCCCGGTTCATGCTCCCGAAGACGTCAATCATCCGCTGTGGATCGAGCGCATCGGCAAGCTCGCTCCTGATTACCTGTTCTCCTTCTACTACCGTCACTTGTTGAGCGAACCGCTGCTCGCCATTGCTCCTAAAGGCGCGTTCAACCTGCACGGTTCCCTGCTGCCGCGCTATCGCGGACGGGCGCCGGCCAATTGGGTGCTGGTCAACGGTGAAACCGAGACTGGCGTAACCCTGCATCGCATGGTCAAACGCGCGGATGCCGGTGCGATCCTGGCCCAGCAAAAGGTCGCCATCGAGCGCAGCGACACCGCGTTGAGTTTGCATGGCAAATTACGCCAGGCGGCCATCGACCTGCTGCGCGACACGCTGCCCAGCCTGCTTGCCGGTGAGGTCCGCGAAAGAGAGCAGGACGAATCCAAGGCCACGGTGTTCGGTCGGCGCACGGCGGCTGACGGCAAGCTGGTCTGGCAGCGCCCGGCCGAGGAACTGTTCAATCTGGTCCGAGCCGTGACCCAACCCTATCCCGGGGCGTTTTGCGCCGTTGGCGAACACAAGCTGATCGTCTGGAGCGCGGAAGTCGTCGAGGGCAACGAAGGCCAGGATCCGGGGCGCGTCATCAGCGTCGACCCGCTGCGCATTGCGTGTGGTGTGGATTCGCTGGTGATCACCTCGGGCCAACGCAACGAAAACGGCCTGTACCTGGGCGGGCCACAACTGGCCAACGAATTGGGACTGGTTGACGGTTCGGTGCTACGCGGCACGGAGTCTCGCCGAGGTCCACGGCGTACCCGGGTGTTGATCCTGGGCGTCAACGGCTTCATCGGCAATCACCTGTCGGAACGACTGCTGCGCGACGACAAATACGATGTCTATGGCCTCGACATCGGCTCCGATGCCATCGAGCGCCTGCGTAGTCACCCGCATTTCCACTTCGTCGAAGGCGACATCAGCATCCATTCCGAATGGATCGAATACCACATCAAGAAATGCGACGTCATCCTGCCGTTGGTAGCCATCGCCACACCCATCGAGTACACCCGTAATCCGCTGCGGGTGTTCGAGCTGGATTTCGAAGAGAACCTGAAACTGGTGCGCTACTGCGTCAAGTACAACAAGCGCGTGATCTTCCCCTCGACGTCCGAAGTCTATGGCATGTGCCAGGACAACAACTTCGACGAAGACACCTCCAACCTCGTTGTCGGCCCGATCAATAAGCAGCGCTGGATCTACTCGATTTCCAAGCAACTGCTCGACCGGGTGATCTGGGCCTACGGCCAGAAAGGCCTGAAATTCACCTTGTTCCGCCCCTTCAACTGGATGGGGCCGCGCCTGGATCGATTGGATTCGGCACGCATCGGCAGCTCCCGGGCGATTACCCAACTGATCCTCAACCTGGTGGAAGGTACGCCGATCCGCCTGTTTGATGGTGGTGAACAGAAGCGTTGTTTCACTGATATCGCCGACGGTGTCGAGGCCTTGGCGCGGATCATCGACAACCAGAATGACGCCTGCAACGGGCAGATCATCAACATCGGCAACCCGGACAACGAAGCCAGTATCCGCCAGTTGGGCGAGGAGCTGCTGAGACAGTTCGAGGCGCACCCGTTGCGCGACAACTTTCCGCCTTTCGCCGGGTTCCGCGACGTCGAAAGCAAGGCCTTCTACGGCACCGGTTACCAGGACGTCTCACACCGCAAACCAAGCATCGCCAATGCCAAGCGCCTGCTGGACTGGACGCCAACCGTGCAGATGAGTGAAACCATCGCCAACACGCTGGACTTCTTCCTGCGCGAAGCGATGCTTGAAATCGCGGACCAACGCTGATGCAGGCGGGTCTTCGAATCGATGTCGACACCTACCGGGGCACGCGCGAAGGCGTACCGCAGTTACTGGATATTCTCCAGGAGGCACAGGTCAAGGCGACGTTTTTCTTCAGCGTCGGGCCGGACAACATGGGACGTCATCTGTGGCGACTGCTGCGACCGCAATTCCTATGGAAAATGCTGCGCTCCAACGCCGTTGGGCTGTATGGCTGGGACATTCTCCTGGCCGGTACCGCCTGGCCCGGCAAGCCTATCGGCCGCGATCTCGGGCACCTGATGCGTCAGGCTCGGGCGGCTGGGCATGAGGTTGGTTTGCACGCTTGGGATCACCATAGCTGGCAGGCCAACGCAGGGCGCTGGGGACAGGCACGGCTGATCGAGCAGATTCGCCGAGGCGTAGACAGCCTCGGCGATATCCTCGGCGAACCCGTTACATGTTCGGCGGCAGCTGGTTGGCGCGCCGATGAACGCGTGATCGAGGCCAAGCAAGGGTTCGGCTTTCGCTACAACAGCGATTGCCGGGGACAGAGCCTGTTCCGGCCCGTGCTGGCCGGCGGGGACCTGGGCACGCCACAGATCCCCGTGGACCTGCCGACCTTCGACGAGGTGGTTGGCCCAAGCGTCATGGCCAAGGATTACAACGCTTTCATCCTTGAGCGCTTTGCCGCCGGAAAACTCAACGTCTACACGATCCATGCCGAAGTCGAAGGGATACTGATGGCCAACCCTTTCCGCCAATTGCTGGCGCAAGCGGGCCGACGAAGCATCCGCTTTCAGCCCCTGGGCGATCTGCTACCTGCAGCCATTGAAGGCTTGCCAGCAGGTCGGGTGAAGCGCGGCACGCTCGAAGGGCGTGAAGGCTGGCTGGGAGTGCAAGGCGCATGAGCAAGCCCTGGGCACTCCCCCTGCTGCTGGCGACCTGCCTGTTGGCATACCTGCTCCCGCTGGCCAGTCATGGGCTATGGATTCCCGACGAAACCCGTTACGCCCAGATCAGCCAGGGCATGCTGCTGAGTGGCGACTGGGTTTCGCCCCACTTCATGAGCCTGCGCTACTTCGAAAAACCGGCGGCCGGCTATTGGATGATCGCCCTCGGCCAGGCACTGTTCGGTGAGAATCTGTTCGGTGTGCGCATTGCCTCGGCCATCAGCATCGGGCTCAGCGTGATGCTGTGCTACCTGCTTGCCCGCCGGCTATGGAACGATCCTCGCAAGAGTTTCGTCTGCGCGCTGTTGTACATGAGCCTGACCGTGGTCGCAGGCGCGGCAGGTTACGCCAACCTCGATCCGCAGTTCACCTTCTGGGTCAACCTGAGTCTGGCCGCCTTGTGGTTTGCTCTGGACAGCAACGGCCGCAACCAGCGCCTGATCGGCTGGGCGATGCTGGGGCTGGCATGCGGCATGGGCTTCTTGACCAAGGGTTTTCTCGCCTGGTTGCTGCCGGTGCTGATCGCCCTGCCCTGGATGGCCTGGCAACGACGCTGGCGTGAGTTGCTGGTCTTCGGGCCACTGGCAATCGCGGTGGCGATTATCGTCAGCCTGCCCTGGGCCCTGGCGGTGCACGCCGAGGAACCGGACTATTGGCGATTCTTTTTCTGGCATGAGCATATCCGGCGCTTTGCCGGGGACGATGCCCAGCATGACTCGCCCTGGTGGTTCTATCTACCGCTGCTGGTGGCGTTCAGTCTGCCGTGGGTGGCGCTGCTGCCGCCTGCGCTACGGCAAGCGTGGCAGACACGGCGTCAGGCGAGTATCGCGTTCCTGTTGTTGTGGCTGTTGATGCCACTGCTGTTTTTCAGCCTCAGCAAAGGCAAGTTGCCAAGCTACATCCTGCCGTGCCTGCTGCCGCTGGCGCTGCTGTTGGGCCATGCCCTGGCGGACCGGCTGGAGCACAAGCAAGGCCGCTCCCTTGCCATGAACGGTTGGCTCAACCTGGTGCTGGGCTTGCTGGCGTTGCTTGCCCTGGTCTATCTGCAACTGAAGAAACCGCTGTACGCCCATGAGCCGCACAATCTTGTGTTGGTTTCTGTCGGCCTGATCGGCTGGATCATGAGCAACCTGCTGCAAGCCCTCAGGCCCTTGCGCTGCTGGGCGGCCCCGGCCTTCGGCAGCCTGCTGCTGATCGGCTTGCTACCAATGGCGATGCCCGCGTCCGTGGTCACCAACAAGATGCCCGACCAGTTCATCCTCGAACACCTCGATGAACTAAGTCATACCGACAAGTTGCTGGCCAACGACCTTGGCGCCGCATCCGCCCTCGCCTGGCGCCTGAAGCGTCCGGAGGTGGCGTTGTACAACACCATCGGTGAATTGAAGTATGGCCTTGCCTACCCTGACGGCCTGCAGCAACGGGTCGACCCGCCACAGGTGCAGCAATGGATGCGCGACGCCCGTCGAGGCGGTTCGGTCGGCGTGGTCATGCGCGTCAAGGGTGAAGAGGAGCTGGAGGAAATCGAACGGTTACCCAAGGACGGAAAACGTTATGAACAGGGCAACCTGGTCATCCTGATCTTTTCTCAGGACGCATCATGAGCTTGTTGCTGCTATTGGCTGCCTGCGTGCTGACGTGTCTGGGACAGATTGCCCAGAAGTACGCCGTCGAGGGTTGGCGCGGCCGGTCGTCGGGCTGGGGAGAGAAACTGCGCTCGCCGTGGTTGTGGCTGGCGCTTGCGACGCTGGGGGCTGGCCTGCTGGTGTGGCTGCTGGTACTGCAGCGCCTCGAAGTGGGCATCGCCTACCCCATGCTGAGCCTGAATTTCGTATTGATCACCCTTGTCGCCCGCTTTGTATTCCACGAGACCGTTGACCGTCGCCATTGGCTGGGCGTCGCCCTGGTGATCGTCGGGGTGATGTTGCTGGGACAGCACGCATGAATCTTCGCCGCGGTGTCATTTTTGCGCTGGGCAGCGTGTTGCTGGTCAGCATCGCGCAGCTGGCTTTGCGCTGGAGCATGAGTCGCCTTCCGCTGCCTGGGCAGTGGCTCGCGGGCAGCGTCGACCCAATGGCGCTGGTCGTGGTCCTGGGAGCCATTTTTGCCTATGCCTTGTCGATGCTCTGTTGGCTGTTTGCGTTGCGGGACCTGCCGTTGGGCCGCGCCTATTCGCTGCTCAGCATCAGCTATGCGCTGGTGTACCTGCTTGCCGCCGCGCTGCCACTCTTCAATGAAAGCTTCAGCCTCTCGAAAAGCCTCGGAGTGACCTTGGTCATCCTCGGCGTCCTCACCATCAACTCTCGCCCCGTTCAAGCATCCGAACCCAGGAAGGTCGTATGAAAATCAGCGTATTCGGTAGCGGCTATGTCGGTCTGGTCCAGGCAGCCGTACTGGCAGAGGTCGGTCACGATGTCGTCTGCATGGACATCGACGCCGAAAAAGTGTCGGCCCTCAATCAGGGCCACGTCAGCATTTTCGAGCCTGGCCTGGCCGCGCTGGTAAAGGACAATCTGGATAATGGAAGGCTGCGTTTTACCTACGAGGAAAAGCTTGCCGTAGAGCATGGCAAGGTCCTGTTCATTGCCGTAGGCACCCCTTCGCACCCGGACGGTTCAGCAGACCTGGGCAGCGTCTTCGCAGTGGGGGAAGCCATTGCCCGGCACCGTACCGAGCCCGTCATCGTCGTTGAAAAATCCACGGTCCCCGTGGGCACCGGCGATGCCCTGCGTGACCGAATGAACGAGGCCCTGCGACACCACAGCCGGATACTGGATTTCGCTATCGTCTCCAACCCGGAGTTTCTCAAGGAAGGCTCAGCCGTTGCTGACTGCAGACGTCCCGACCGGATCGTCATCGGATGCGAGCGGGATGATGTCCGCGACGTGATGCGTGAACTGTATGGACCGTTCAATCGCAACCATGAACGCATCATGTTCATGGACCTGCGCAGCGCCGAGCTGACCAAGTACGCGGCCAACTGCATGCTTGCCACCAAGATCAGCTTCATCAACCAGATCGCCGAGCTGGCCGAGCACCTGGGCGCCGACGTAGAATCGGTGCGCCTGGGCATCGGCGCCGACTCGCGCATCGGCTATGACTTCATCTACCCCGGCTGCGGCTATGGCGGTTCCTGCTTTCCCAAGGACATGCGCGCATTGATCCACAGCGCCCAGCAGGTCCAGTGCTCCAATGACCTGTTGCAGGCGGTGGAAGCGATCAACCAGCGACAGAAGCAAAAACTGTTCGAGCGAGTCAATGCGTTCTACGAGGGCGACCTGCAAGGCCGGACGTTCGCGGTGTGGGGCCTGGCATTCAAGCCCAACACGGATGACATGCGGGACGCGCCCAGCCGGGTACTCATGGAAGCGCTATGGGAAGCCGGCGCTCACGTACGGGCATTTGACCCGGAGGCCATGCGCCAGACCCAATCGTTGTACCAGGATCATCTCAATCTCAGCCTGATGGGCACACCGGAAGCGACCCTCAGCGGTGCCGATGCGCTGATCATCTGCACCGAGTGGCAACAGTTCAAGGCGCCGGATTTCGACCTGATCCAAAAACGGCTCAAGGCCCCGGTGATCTTCGATGGCCGCAATCTGTACGACGCAGAGCGCCTGGCGCAGCGGGGGTTCCAGTACTTTCCGATAGGCCGTGGCGATTCGTGCAAGTTGCCGATCTCGCATCAAACAAAGTGGGAGCCCCGTATCGCGCGCTGAAAGCTGAAAGCCGGGGCCCGATGAATCAGCGGGGGTCGTTGAGAATCAAGCTGCGATAATGCCCCGGATTGGACCCGGACCACTTGCGAAATGCCTTGTAGAACGAGCTGGCATCGGCGAAACCCAGGCGCGAAGCGATGTCGACGAAACTGATGGAGGGTTCGGCGAGCCAGGTGATCGCCAGCTCCTTGCGCACGCTGTCCTTGAGTCCCTGATAGGTCTGCCCTTCTTCCGCCAGGCGCCGGCGCAGGGTCGACGCCGACACACACAACTGCTGGGCCAGCGCTTCGGTTTCCGGCCATTGCTCGGCCGGCAACTGGCGCAGGTCGTGCCGGATCCGGCTGGCCAGGCTCTGCGGGTCGCGGTATTTGACCAGGATATTGGCCGGCGCCCGGGCCAGGAAACGCTTGAGTTCTTCGACACTGCGGCGAATGGGCAGGTCCAGGTACTCGGCGGCGAAGATCATCCGGGTACGGGGGCGGTCGAAGCGCAGGTTCTGGGAAAACATCACCCGATAGTCATCGCAGAAATCCGGCGCCGGGCAGCGCAGCTCGACGGAGAGGATGGGAATGCGCCGTCCAGCCAGCCAGCAGGCCACGCCATGGACGATCATCCAATAGGTGAAGTAGGTAAAGGCCCGACGTGGCTCCTGATCGTCTTCCAGCAAGACGATTTCCGCCAGGCTCTGCTGGCGCACCCATTGGGCAGGCAACTGCTCAAGCATCAGCGACAGGAACCCCAGCCCCGCTGTCAGGCCGGTCGCCAGTGTTGGCTGCGCCATGGCGCACTGGCACAGGAACGCCAGGCTGCCGGACTTGAGCTTGCGCGGATCCATGCCGAAGAACTCATCGTCCAGGCGCCTTGCGAGCAAGCGCCAGAGCCGCGCATAGGCTGCGGCAGGCACCCGCGCCAGGGGATTGTCGAGCCACCCGGGATCGATGCCGACCTTGCTCAACACTTCATCGGTTGCAGGGCCTGGGGCGCAGCTTTGCAGCAGCGCCTCACGCACCAGCTGTATCGAGATGGTGTCTTTTTCGGCCATGGTGCCGGCGTTCACAGGATCCGGTAAAGCAGCCGTTCGATCCGCACCCGACTGACCCGTTTCAGGAACTTGGCCACCGCGGCCGGGTAGTCCGGCAGCGCTTCCAGGTCCAGGTAGCGGTCGATTCGGCGGGTGTGCCGGTAGATCTGCTCGAGCTCGGCCTGACGAGGCCCCAGCAACTCACCCTTGGGGTCGTCCAGCAGCAAGGCGTTTTCCAGGTCCAGGCGGAAGGCTCGTGGGTTGAGATTGTTGCCGGTCAGCAAGGTGTAGCGCTCGTCGACCCACATGCCCTTGAGGTGATAGCTGTTGTCGCCGTCACGCCACAAGTGCAGGTTCAATTGACCACTGTCGATGTAGCGCTGGTGCCGCTTGGCGAAACGACGCAGGCTGATCTCATACAGGTAAGGCAGCGCGGCGATGATCTTGAACGGTTCGCTGGGCGGGATGAAGAAGTCGTTGGCGGTCTTGTCGCCGACGATGATGTCGATCTTTACCCCACGGGCCAGGGCGCGGTTGAGCTCCCGGGTCACCGCCAGGGGCAGGTTGAAGTAAGGCGTACAAATGGTCAGTTGCTGGCGGCTGCTGGCGATCAGTTCGCCGATGACCCGACTCAACGGATTGTTCTTGCCGACGCCCAGCAACGGGCTCACTGACAGGCCACTCTTGTCGAGGCTACCGGACGTGGTGTCATAGGCCGCGTACTTGAGTCGACTGCGCAGGTCACCAATGTCCTTGCGCAAGCTGCGGGTGCTGGGCAGGTTCGGCAGGTCCAGGCGATGCACGGCCTTGGAGGTGATCAGGCCGTGCTGCACCAGGTGGTGCATCGAATCGGCCAGCGCCGTGTTCTGCAGCAGGTGATAGCGGTCGTAGCGGTACTTGTCGAACTTGTGCAGGTAGACGTTGTTCAGGCTCGCGCCGCTGTAGAGCACGCAATCGTCGATCACGAAACCTTTCAGGTGCAGCACCCCGAACAGTTCGCGGGTCTGTACCGGCACGCCGTAGATCGGCACTTTGCTGGCATGGGTGCGCGTCTGCTCCTGGTACCACGCCGAGTTGCCCGGCTGCTTCTTGGCGCCGATCAGCCCGCGCTGGGCCCGCAACCAGTCCACCACCACGACCACCTCCAGTTCCGGGCGCGCCGCTTTGGCGGCATGCAAGGCGTCGAGGATTTCCTGGCCGGCTTCGTCCTGTTGCAGATACAGGGCGACGATGTAGATGCGCTGGGTGGCCTGGGCGATTTTTTCCAGCAGGCAACGGCGAAACTCGGCTGCGCCATCGAGGATGGTCACGGCATCGGCGGTCAGTGCAAAGCTGCGCAGCTTGGGCAGCAGGGAGCGTTTGAAAAGCGACGGCATAGGGCTCGCAAAAGGTCGATTCCGAAGAGCCGCTGAGCTTACACCATGGCGGATGGGTTTGGGACTCTGTGGGAGCACAGCTTGCTCGCGATCACGATGGCGGAGCCCCATTGCCAGCAAGCCATGTTTCAAAAAGGGCAGCCACAGGAAAAAAACATTTGACCAAGGAGAACGGTCGTTCCACTGTATTCGCCATGAACGAAATCATCAGTAACGACACACGAGACATCATCCTCGATGTCGCCGAAAAGTTGATCTATAAGAGTGGCATTGCCGCCACCGGCATGGATCTTCTGGTGAAAACCGCCGGCGTCTCCAGGAAAAGCATCTACCGCTATTTCGCCAACAAGGACGAGCTGATCCTGGCCGCCCTCGCGCGAAGGGACGAGCGCTGGATGCACTGGTTCAGCACCGAGGTCGACAAGGCCCCTACCCCGGCTGCACGGCTGTACAACCTGTTCACCGTGCTCAAGGGCTGGTTTGACAGCGACGGCTTCAGAGGCTGCGCGTTCATCAATACCAGCGGTGAAACCGGAGACCCACAGGACCCGGTTCGCCAATTGGCGAAGTTGCATAAGCAGAAGTTGCTCGATTACGTCACCCGGTTGTGCGTTGAACAAGGCGCCGAAAATCCCGAAGCCCTGGCCCGACAACTGCTCATTCTGATCGATGGGGCCATTACTGTCGCACTGGTCATGGGCGATCACAGTGCCGCCGATCACGCCCAGGACATGTTGAAAGTGTTGTTGGTTGAAAAGCAGTAAAAAGCCTGCCTCATCAAAGGTCATGAAACTTGATTCATCACTCGCCGGAGAATTGCCATGTCGTCCCCTGCTGAAGTTCGTCCGCCGTTGCCGCCCTTCACCCGTGAATCGGCTATCGAGAAAGTTCGCCTGGCCGAGGACGGCTGGAACTCTCGTGACCCACAGCGAGTGTCCCTGGCCTACACCCTGGACACCCAATGGCGCAACCGCGCCGAATTCGTCCATAGCCGCGAAGACGCCAAGGCCTTCCTGACCCGAAAATGGGCCAAGGAACTGGATTACCGGCTGATCAAGGAACTCTGGGCGTTCACCGACAACCGCATCGCCGTGCGTTATGCCTACGAATGGCACGACGATTCGGGCAACTGGTTCCGTTCTTATGGGAACGAGAACTGGGAGTTCGATGAACAAGGCCTGATGCGCAACCGCTACGCCTGCATCAACGACCTGCCGATCCAGGAAAGCGAACGCAAATACCATTGGCCCCTGGGGCGCCGGCCGGATGATCACCCTGGGTTGTCCGAACTGGGGTTGTAGACACAACACCTGCCAATACCTTGGCCCAATGTGGGAGCAAGCCTGCTCGCGATAGCGGTGGGTCTGCCCGCTCCAGTGTTGAATGTGCCACCGTCATCGCGAGCAGGCTCGCTCCCACAGAGAACCTGCGGTGAAACTCAAATCCTGCTGGCACCTTGGCCCATTGTGGGAGCGAGCCTGCTCGCGATAGCGGTGGGTCTGCCCGCTCCAGTGTTGAATGTGCCACCGTCATCGCGAGCAAGCCCGCTCCCACAGAGAACCTGCGGTGGGACTCAAATCCTGCTGGCACCTTGGCCCATTGTGGGAGCGAGCCTGCTCGCGATAGCGGTGGATCTGCTTGCTCCTGTGTTGAAGGTTCCGCCGTCATCGCGAGCAGGCTCGCACACCATAGGGTTCACTGGCCGCAGGGCCTCATCGATTGAGCAGGAACTCCAGCAACGTCGCCGCGCAGGCTTCAATGCTGCCTTCCAGGATCAGCTCATACCCATGGGTGTTTTCCGTGGGTATCGCGATACAACCTCCCATGGCCGACACGCCGCTGCCCATGACGGCGCTGGCATCACTGGCGAAGTCCACAAGCAATGCAAATTGCGGCTCCAGGCCGCTGCGTTCGCCGGCACGGTACAACTGGTCGACGATATTGCGGCTGTAGCAGCCTTTTTCGTCCCCCGTATTGATGATCGGGTTGACGCTCAACCGGGTTCCATACTCTTGCACTACCGGCCCGACCTCGACGGCAACGGTCACCTCGCCCGGCAGGTGGGCGGCGGCATACAGTGCTCCGGCATTGGACTCCTCTTCCAGGGTGCTGAACACGAAATACACTTCACCGGTCAGTTCCGCCCGGCGCTCGGCCAACAGCGCGGCAGCCTGCAGGGTCGCGACCATCGGTGCACGGTCGTCGAGAAAGTGTGCGGCAATGGCATCGCCCACCCGAAACGGCCGGCGCCAGTGCTGGCTCAGCACCACCCGCGTGCCAGGGCGCACACCGTGCCTGTGCAATTGTTCCCGGGAACAACGGGTGATCACGTGGACATCTTCCCAGTGCACATTCCCGGACAGGACATCCGCCCCCTGATGGGTTTCGGCCGTGCTGTGCATGGAGCCGAACGACAACACACCCGGGATGAAATCCCGATCGCCCAGGATGTCCACCGGGCACACGCCGAAGTTGATCGGGTTAGCACCTCCCAAGGCCACTACCCGAAGTGTTCCATCGGGTTCGACGCGTTTGACCAGCATGGCGATTTCGTCCAGATGCGCCATGACCCTGACCGGCGTTTGGCGGCCGCTACCGCTGACGACTCCCTTGATCAAGCCGATCACGTTGCCGGCCGGGTCGACCCAGGTCTTGTCGCAATGGGGTTCCAGTTCCCGCAGGCAGATTTGCCGGACTTCGTCTTCCTGTCCGCCGGGTCCGCGGGCCATCAGCAACTCTTCCAGCAACGGTAATGTAGACAGATTCGCTTGCATCGATCGGACTCTCCTTATGCTTGCCACGGGGCCGTCGCGGTGCCGATGACGGAGCGGACCGTAACGTGCCTGTCTTTCTTGAGGGTGCCCGTGTTGGAAAAATTTGATCGGATCGGCGGATAAACAGACGAGCGGGCCATGCCAGGTGACAGACCGGCGGCCATATGACAGGGTTGACCCCAATATCGCCAGGCATCACATTGCCTGGACCGCCGATGGACTCAACGGCAGTTTCGTCGTACCCGGATTTGTGGAGCCCATGACCGCGTCGATTCCGATCCGCCCCCCCTGCCCGCCTGGCGTCTGCGACTGCGGGCGCGATGCATTGCTGGAAACGGCGGGCAGCGACTTGCGCATCCTTTGCCTGAACCGTCAGGAAGAAAAGCGCCTGCTCGAACGGCTGGAAAACATCCAGGACCTGGCCGAGCTCGAACGGTTGCAACAGCGGCTTTACGAAAACCTGGGCATCCGCTTGACCATCGAGCCGGGCTATAACGAAGTCCGGACCATGCGCGGTATCGCCATCGAGTTCCAGGAACAACCCGGTCTCTGCCGCAAGATTCGCCAATCGATCCCGGCCGCCATTCGCCGCGGGCTGGAAAAACGCCCGGAAATCGCCTGGCGCTTGCTGGACGCCCACGACTTGTTCCGCGACGCCTGACGCTCAGCGCTAGTGACCTGTACGGTTGATTTGAGTGCGCGAATCAACCACACAGGCCACTAAATCCGTTGCAGAAACTCGGTTCTTTTCTGCCGATCCGCCTGTTCTTTCGTCAGTAGTTTGGGCAGCAGATCGATGGCCTGTTGCACCCCGAGGATGAACACACCGTCGTCATCGCCGATGGCAAGGTCGCCCGGATGCACAGTGACACCCGACACCCGGATCGGCTGATTGACTTCGCCGCCGAGCCCAAGGCTACGGGTTGTGAAAGCGCTGACACTGCGACTGAACACCGGCAGGCGATGGGCCCGCAGGGCGGCCACATCGGTCACCGCGCCGCACACCACGACGCCGGCCAGGCCTTTGATCAGGCCGGCCAGGGTGCGCAATTCTCCCCAGCAAGCGCAATCGGGGTCACCCACGCATTCCACCACCAGCACATCCCCCGGCTCGCTCAACAGCAAGGCTTCGCGCAAGACACTGCCGTCGGGTGTGAAGAGCCTGACCGTGACCACCCTGCCGAGCATGCGCAGGTTATCGAACAGCGGGCGAATACCCCGCAGGTAACCGCTGTCGGTGAAGTGCCCCAGGGTGGACGAAGCGATACCCCGGTACTGTGCCAACAGCGACTCAGTGAGCTCCGCTGGCGTGATTGAATCATTCATGTCTTGTTCTCTTGCGCAGCAACGGGCAGGCCGAACAGTATTCGACCGGGTTGCTCGCTTGGTAATAGAAACAGCACGTGCGCCGCAATCGCCGACAGCCTCCATCGGCAAGGGGCATGGGGGCGCGACGAAAATGCTGCAACGGGTTGTAATCCAGGCCGAACAGCCCAGGATCGGCCTGGTTCAGCAGCCAGTCGAAGTCGGCATTGATGCGCCGGCGCGTGGACGGGTCCCGCAGGCTGTCCATGCGTTTTTCATACAGCGAATAGACCCGCACCGCCGTGTTTTCCCAGAGGATGCGTCGGGAGATGCCGCTGACCTGGGCGAACCGATCCCACAATGGCTTGAGCAGCCCGGCGAACAGGCTGCCGACCACCGCTTCACGCCAAGCCTCCCGCTCGCCGGCGGCATAGGTCCAGCTCTCCAGGTCCAGCAATGGCATCGACGAGGTCCAGCGTCCCTCGTCGTGACCGTATTCGATGACGCTGTTGTCCAAGGACATCAGCAGCCCCTTGTCGCATGCCGACAGCGCATACAGGCAGGTGTTGGTGATGAGGAACGACATTCGCTTGCTCAACAGCGAGGCGGTGATTGCCCGGGACGGTGAGCCAAGGACCGGCGTCAGCTCGTCCAACAGCCGCAGGCACACACCGCCATTCAACAGTTCATGGGCCGCCAGGGAACGCGACGAATCGCGTTCCCCTGCCGGTTTCAACCGCAAGGGGCCGCTGAGCACCGCCCACTCGCCAGCCGTAAACCGGCGGGCCGCATCGGTGAATGCCGGTTCGATCCCGAGCCCTCGAGTGACCGCCATGCCCTCAGGCCTCCAGCGACAGCCGGCGGAACGGGTTGACCACCTCGCCCTTGCCGAACGGCATGCTGCCCGGCCCACCGGCCCGCTCGATCATGGGCGTGAGCAACAGCTTCTGCGGCCAGTTCGGTGCGTCGAACAGTTGCGCCTTGAGCATCGCCCGGGTCTCGGCGTCGAAGTCGATGGTCTCGATCAACTCGTCCAGCACGTCCCGCAGGGCCTGCCACAAACCGCTCACCGGCATCGAATAGACCTGCGCCAGGGTGTCCATGATTGCGCGCATGTTGACCTGGATGCCCAGGGTCTGCAGCCAGAACAACAGGTCTTCAGGACGCGCGTGGTACAGCGTGTTGGCGTGGCCTTTCTTGATGCGGTACACCGGGTCCGCCATGCCGTTGCGCTCCAGCCACGGCACGAAGATCCGCAGCGAATCGTGGTCGCGCAGCAGCAAGCCTTCGGCATGGCCGTCCTTCCACACCAGCACAGCGTTCTGGCCGTGGACTTCCCCCAGCATGCCGAGGCGGAACATGCGCAGATTGATGTCGAAGAAACTGCGGGCCAGTTCGCGGAACAGGGTCATGACCGACTCGGCGTCCGCCGGCAGGTTGCGATACCGCATCCAGTCATCGAAGAAGTGGCGGTTGCTGCCCGGCAGCGGCGTGCCCAGGGCGGCCATGGGTAGCAGGCGGGTATCGGCATCGTTGAGCAACGCGCTGGGGTAACCCCGAACCATAGCCGACAGGTGCCTCGGTGCCTCATCGAACAGCGTGGCCTCGGGTGGCATGAACGCCCACCACTTGCCCTCGTTGCACAGGTGCAGCGAGTGACGCAAGGTCGCGTCTTTGTCCAGGACCTCGTGGAGCAAGGCTTCGCTCAGGCCGCCGTTGATCATCTTCACCGCTGGCAGGTAGCGCGATGCGCCCAGGGAGTGGATGGCCATTGGCAACTTGAGGTAGTCGGCGCTGTCGAAGCACGGCGTCATGGAGCGCAGCGATGAGGTGGCGAAGAAATCACCCTCATTGAAGCTCAGGCGCTGGCAGTCGCCCTTGGCAAATACCGCACCCAGCTGTTCGTCGAGGACGTGGTCCCACTGCCAGGGGTGGACTGGCAGCGCGATGTGGCTGTCGGCCAGGCCCCGTGACTGCATTTCCCCGGCGAGCCGGGCCTGCAGAGGTTCAGGCAACAGATAACGTGCCGGATAACACTGCGCCAGGTCTCCCACGCCTTCACCGCATTGCAGAAGCGTGCGGTCCACCGCCACCCAGTTCAAGGCTACCGGCCGGGCGAACTCGGCCTGGTAACGCAGGTACTCCTCGTCGTCGAGCCCTTGCTTGGCCTTGGCCAGCGGGTGATAGGGACGGTCGCGCAGCGAGGCCCACTGTTCCATGGTGCGCAAGAACGTCGCCGGATCCTGGGCCATCAACTCACGGTCATCTACCGCATGGGACAAGGACAGTGCCGTCTGCTTGACGCTGGTGCGCAGCACATCGAGAAACAGCGCCAGCCCTTTATCGTTGTCCTTGAAGCGTTCGGCCATCGCGCTGAACACCCGCTTCATGAAGTCTTCCGGGGAGAGCACGGTCCATTGTTCCTCCTGCCGGGCCAGCACCGCTGTACCCGGCACTTTTTCCCACTGTTGGGTGATACCCGCACGCAGGGCAATGCTGATGAAGCGCTGTTCGGTCGGGTCGTAACACCAATCCCAGATGCACTGTTGCGGGGGCAGCCCGTCGAGCACCGGCGCTGTCGGGTGGGCCTGCTGCCAGTCGCCGATGCGTGCCAGGGGCAACGGCTCGCTGCCGAAGAAATGTTCGGCCAGCAAGCAATCCACCAGATCCTGCATGACGATATCGGCGGCTTGGGCCAGGGCTTGTGAGGTCAGGCGAGTCATCTTGATTCATGTCCTTCTGAAGAAAGTGTGGCCAAGCGGCCCTGGAGGGCGCGAAACGCGATGCCGCGCTCGTCGCCCAGTACAAAGGTGTTCACCCCTCGGGCACGCCAGCGGGCGTGGTCGTCGGGTTGGCGGGGAATGGCGCAATAGGGAATGCCGGCATCGCGGGCCGCCTGCCAGGTGTCCAGCAGCGCCTGTTGCACCGCCGGCGTGTTGATCTGCCAGGGCGTGCCAAGAGACTGGGACAGGTCCGCCGCGCCTTCGAGGATCATGTCCAGGCCGGGCACCGCCGCGATGTCCGCCGCACGCCGTACGCCTTCGGCGCTTTCAATCATCGCCACCACCATGATTTGCTCGTTGGCCAGTCCCACGTACTCGGCCAGGCTGTGTTTGCCAAACGAACCGGGGCGCCCGGCATTCAGGCTGCGCCGCCCCAACGGCTGGTACTTGCACGCGGCAATCGCATCGGCCAGTTGCTCCGGGCTTTCGATCATCGGCAACACGATGCCCTGGGCGCCGCCGTCGAGCAGGCGCAGCAGGGTTTTCGGATTCAGGTCCGCCACCCGCACCAAGGGTGTGACGGCGTAGGCTTCGGCCATGCGGATCATGTGCTCCACGGTTTCCGGGTTGATCAGCACATGCTCCATGTCGATGATCACGAAGTCGTAACCGGCCTCGGCGATCAACTCGATCGCCATGGCCGACGGAATCGAACTGATCAGGCCATAGGCGGCCTGTCCCGCAGCGAGCTTGAGCTTCAGTTGATTGGTTCTCAGCATGTCTGCGGCCTGAAGGGGTGCAGCGGATTGGGCACCGACTTGAAGCGCCGCTCCCCGTCGCCCAGCAGGCGGCGCTTGGTCAGTTCCTCCACCTCATAGGACGGTGCGAACACGTCGAACAACGCAAAGCGCTCGCGGTGTTGCGGGTGCGCAGCCTGGTAAGCCGTGATGACGTCGGCGGTCATCTGCCAGAAGCGGGTTTCATCCAGCTGATAGTGCTGGCGCAAGAAAATCGCCATTTCCGCCAGGCAAATGAAGAAGAAACAGTCGCAGGAGAAATCCCGTACCGCATTCACGTCATCGGTGAGGATGAACGAGTTGCGGTTCAGCTTTGCATGGCTGGCGGGCAATGGCACCAGGGTCGGGCACAGTTGCGGCCGCGCCAGGTGCGCCGGGGAGTAGCGCACGCCGTCGTGGAAGTCCTTGAGGGCAATGCGTTGCGGCCAACCGTCCTTGGTGATCAGCACAATGTTCTGACCGTGGGACTCCATACCGATGCCCTCGGCGTAAAGCATATGAATGATCGGCGGCACCGTGACTTCCAGCAGCCGCTGGGTCCAGGCCTGCAAACCGTACTGGGCAATCCAGGCATCAATGAACGGCAGTTGCTCGCCCTGGCCGTAGCGGTTTTCCACATGGCTCAGGCCGTTGAATGGCACCGCTTGCTCATCGGGCTTGAGGTAGGCATGGATGCTTTCACGCCAGATAGCGCCGAGAGTGCCGTAGGCTTGAGACGCGCGGGTGACCGGTAGGTGGTCGTAGCTGAAGCTGACCCCGGCCACTTCACCGAGGATGACGAAATCCAGGGCACGGGCGGTGCTGTCGGTGGCGATCAGTTGCTGCAGCCAGTCGGTGATGATCGGGCCGTTCATCACCGTATGCCGTGCCAGAATCCGCGTGCTGGAGGTGTTGGTCATGCTCATCGCCAGCTTGACATAAGGGCGCTCGGGCGCGCTGGCGTTGGCCAGGGTGCGGATCGATTGCTGGGCCTTGTACTGGTCCTGCGAGGTGCCCAGGTAAATCAATTCGCCGCTGAGCAGCTCAGGGTAGAACGTCGGGACAATGGTGTTTTCCCATTGCCATGGGTGGACGGGAAGCACCCAGTAAGCGTCCGGCGACTGACCGCGGCCTTCGAGGATCGTGGCCAGCTGTTGCAGGCGCGTCTCCCCTGCTTCCTGGCGGATGAACGCGTCGAAATCCATCTTGCTGGAATGGTTCATCGCCCCGCAGGACTTGGCCACGGCCAGCCAGACAATGGCGATGGGGCTGGCGAACTCCGGCCCGTAGCGGGTGTTGTCGTGCAGGGAGAAACCGATCCGCGATTTGTAGCACGGGTGGTAGCTGTGGGCGTCCATGAAGTGCTGTTCCAGCGCATCCACGTCCAGCCGATGGGGAGCACGCGGTGCACGGTAGCCTTGGCTGCGCGATTGCAGATCCTTGAGCTGGGTCTGCTCCAGTTCCTGGATAAAGCGCGGCAGATGGGTGCTGCCCTCGAACTCGCCAAGCAGTTCGGCCAACGCCTGGTGCAGGTCAGGTACCCGGGAATGGCCTGCGGCATCGACTCGCTCAAGGCTGGCGTGATCCAGGCGGATCAGCTCAAAACTGCTGCTGCGCAGGCCATTGCAGTGGTATTGCACCGGTTGTTGCGCGGCATCGATGCCTTGCACCATGAAACGATACCGGCCGTCCGCAAGCGCCTGGCACTGGTACGCCAGCACGTCCTCGTACAGCAGGGTTTGCAGCAGTTGACCGACCACCCTTTGTTGGACTTTTACCCGGACATCGGCATCGGTATCCGCCAGCCAGACACCTGGGGCGGTGGGCTGAGGGGCTTGTTCAAAAATCGTCATGGGAATTCCTTATCAATTAACGTTGTTCGAGCGCCACGGACCGCACTTCGGGCGCCCGTTCCGGCATGGGGAAACGCCAGGCGCAGGGCAAGGCGAGCAGGATCAGCACGCCGGTGGCGATGAACACCTCGCTGACGGCGCCCGAGGCTCGCAACGCAGAACCCGCTTCGGCGCCCAGGCGCATTTCCAGCCAGAGCGAGGCGATCACGATGGCCAGCGACGACACGAGGCGCCGGGAGATGTTGTTCATCGCCGCGCCCTGGGTGACCATCGGCTCCGGCAAGGCGTTGAGCCCGGCGGTGGTCACCGGCATGTAGGAAAGCCCCAGCCCGGCACCGCGCGCCATCATCAAGACGAACACCGTGGCGAGGGTGGCCTGCGGGCCGAGCATGCCCAGGGCCAGGGTCGAGGCGCCGGTCAGCAGCATGCCCACCGACACCACGGCCCGTGGCCCGTGCCGGTCGAGCAACTTGCCGCCCATCTGGCCGAACAGACTGGCGAACCCGGCGGTGCACAGCAGGGCGAACCCGGTCCAGATCGCGCTGTAGCCCAGCACCATCTGCACCAGCAGCGGCACCAGCACCAGGCACTCGAACATGCCCACCGACTGCACCACGGCGATGATCACGCTCAGGCGGTAGCCGCGCAGGTTGAAGATCCGCAGGTTGAGCAGCGGCTCCGGACGGCTCAACTCGACGCGCACGAAGGCGGTCAGGCACAGCGCGCCCGCCGTCAGCATCCCCAGGTTGAGCGGATCCAGCAGGCCGTCGGCGTGATGCAGGCGACTGGTGGCGACCATCAGCAAACCAATACCCGAGGCGATCAGCAGATACCCGGCGCCATCGAACGGCTTGCGCTCCGGCGGTTCGGAAGCCGGCAACACGCCCAATCCCAGGATCAGCGCCACCAGCCCGATGGGCACGTTCATCAGGAACAGCGAGCGCCAGCTGAACCACTCCAGCAACAGGCTGCCGCACAATGGCCCCACCGCCGGGGCGAGCATCACCACGGCACTCCACAGCCCCGTGACCCGCCCCCGCTCGTCCTTGGCATACACCGAGAAAATGATTGCCAGGGACAACGGGATCATCAGCCCGCTGGCGATCCCCTGGACCACCCGCGCCGCAATCACCAGCACTATCGAGTCAGCCACCGCGCCCATCAGCGAACCGCCGATGAACAGCGCCACGCCCCACAGATACAAGCGCTTGCGGCCGAGGCGCTGACTCAGGAAGCTGGTCAACGGCATGGTCATGCCCATGGCGGTCATGAAACCCGCGACGATCCAGGTCGCCATCAGTGGTCCGATGGCGAACGCCGCCATGAACGCCGGTAACGCCGGGTTGAGCGAGCTGTTGTTGAGGCTGACCGTGAGGGTGCCCAACATGACGTTGATCACCACCCAGTGACGCGGCACCGTCACAACCGCGCTCCAGTCGCAGTGGCGCCGACAAACTGTTGCAGCGGACGCGGATGACACAGGAAGTCCGCGTGGGAGATGTTGTAGCCATAGGCACCGGCCATGGGCAGTACCAACAGGTCCCCCACCTCGGCGCCTTGCAACTGGCGGCCGCGACTCAGTACATCCTTGGGCGTGCACAGCTGGCCGACCACGGTCCAGGCCTGCGCGGTGTCCGGCTGCGGCTTGCGCCGACGTGGCAGGTGGATGACCGGGTGATCGTGACTCTGGGCCGCCGGCAGACGGAACTGGTGGGTGCCACCACGACAGACCAGGAAGTGCTCGCCATGGCTGGTCTTGGTGTCCAGCACTTCGATCACGTAGTAACCACAGAACGCGCTGATGAAGCGGCCCGGCTCGAAGCGCACCACTGGTGGCTGCTCATGCTGCGCCAGGGACTTGCCCAGGTGCCGGCACAGACGCTGCCAATCGAAGCGCTGCCCGCTCAGGTAGTCGACGCCAATGCCGCCGCCGACGTTCAGGTGAGTAGGCTGCTCATCCCCGGTCGCCAGCGCTTTCCATTCGTTCCAGCGCTGCAGGTAGAAGTCCAAGAGCTGCTCGTGACGCTCCACCGAGTTCTGGTGGGACATTGCATGCACATGGAAGCCTTTGAGGCTCAGGTGACTGAACGCTTGCACCCGTCGCACGGCTTCCGGCAGTTCCGCTTCGTCGATGCCGAAGGGCGTCGCGGTGCCGGCCATCGCCAGTTTGCTCGACAAAATCGACGGCAACTGCGGGTTGATGCGGATGAACACTGGCTGGACACGGCCGGCCTGTTGCGCCAGACGCTGCAGACGGTCGATTTCATTGAGACTTTCCAGGTGGATCGCCTCGACCCGGTTCTCCAGGGCGGCCCGCAGGTCCGAGTCGAGTTTGCCCGGCCCGGAGAACACGTAGGGCTTGCGCGTCGGGCACGCCACGACCCGCTCGATCTCGCCGCCCGAGGAAATCTCGAAACCGCTGACCAGGGGGGCCAGGGCCGCGAGCATCGGCGCCTCGCTGTTGGCCTTGATCGCGTAATACAACTCCACACCAGCGGGCAGCGCGGCCATGACCTCGCTGACATGGCGGGTCAGCGCCTCAAGGTCATAGACAAACAGCGCCAGCGGATCCTCGCTGTTGCGTCGGGCCGCATCAATGGCGGCCATCACTGTTTCGGGCAGATCACGCATAACGCACCTCCTCGCCCCAAGGCGAACGCAGGCTGACGTAACCGGCCTGACGATCGGCCTTGGCGGCCAGGCGCACCTTCAGATTGGTTTTGCAGGAAATCGATTCGCCGGCGATCAGCGCGTCCAGTTCCGGCGCAGGCCGTACCAGCTCCTGACGAATGCTGCGCAGTTGGCGCGTCACCCGTTCCCACATCAACGGGGCCAGGTGCGGACGCTCCCAGCTCAGGGCCAGCACCGCTTCGGACAGATTGTTGATCAGCAGGCAGTAACTGATGCGACTCCAGCCCTGCTCACGGCTGTAGACCAGCGACTGGCGCACGCGGGGATGCAGGCCAACGTCTATGCCGGACATGCCCAGTTCCTCAGTCAACTTGACCCCTTCGAAGTCCCGCAGCAGCAGTTGCTGTGGCTGGCCGTCGTCGTGAATCAGCACGCTGTTCTGCAGATGGGGTTCCATCACCACGCCGTGGTTGAAAAACAGCGCCAGCACCGGACGCAGCAGCAGCGCCTGGTAGCGGTCGAACCAGTCGAGCAATTGCCCGTCATCCAATGTCCGGCCGTTAAAACCTTGCAGGAATTCATGGACCAGCGGCTGGGAATGAATATCCCGAGCAAACAGCGTACCGGTCATGATGCTCACGTCCGCGCCGCCGCGACGGCAGAAGTTCTCGCGCAGGATCGCGCCGGTCTGCTCGCGGAACCAGTGGCTGTCGGCTTCGCTCGCATACTTGGGCGCCCAGCTCAAAGAGCCCGGCTCGGCCACGGTGGACAGGCCACCCAGGGTTTGCGGCTGGGTCTGCTGCAAGCGCTGGAACAACTGGTCGATGATCAGGGTGCTTTCCAGCTCATACCAGGCGTTCTTGCGCACGCAGTTGGTGATGCGCACGTTCAGCGAGCCCTTGATGAAGTAGTCATGCCCTTCGATGTACCAGGTGCGCATGGAGGCCGTCGGGCTGGCCAGCGCGCCAGTGGTGCCCAGGTCCCGCAATTCGCCCAATTCCAGTTGCTGTTGTACCCGTCGGTCCTGCACGAACAGCTGTGCCTGGACCGGATGCAGACAAATGATCGCCCGGCCCGGCCGGGCACGACGCTGGTCGGCGAATCCGGCCAGCACTTGTTCTTCGGTCAGTCCGTTGGCGGAGATCCGCAGTCCTTCGCGCGGGACCTCGAACAGGTGCAGCGCTGTCCGGGCCTGGAACTCGGGAGCGTAGGTTTCCTGGGCCAGGTGGGCTGGCCAGAGCCGCGCCTTGGGCGCCGGATGATTCGGATGACCGAACCACAGCCCCTGCTCGCTGGCCAGGTAGTTGCTCAGCGGCGCCGGACCATCACCGTCGATATTGTGGGCGACGATGGCGGCGGTCAGGGACTGGCTTTGCAGCACCTGTTCGAGCAACTCGTCGTTGCTGGCGCGGGTCATGTGCTCACAGGCGCCGAGCAGTTGCGCGACGAACTCGGGGAACGCCAGGTTGCTCCACGACGTATCGCCCTGCCGCGCATACACATCGGACAGGTAGCGATGGCTGCCGAGACGATCGCGACGATCCACCAGCACGAAGAACTGTTGGCCGTTGGGCAGGCTGATGGTCAGGGGAATCCCCTTCGATTGCAGCCCTTCCAGATAACTTCCAGGTGCAATGCCGCGCATATCCTGGGGCCAGTGATAATCCAGGCAGTTTTCCGGCAGCGCGAACTCCTTGATCAAACAATTGAGCAAGGCGCGAGTGCTCGCCAATTCACTGACGCGGTGGGATAAAGCAGTACGATCGGGATATTGCATAGTTGCTCCTCGTAACTTGCGGGTTACGGATGACTTCATGTCTGGGCAAGTTCGTTTGTTCAGCGCCAAGACAATAGGTGCCCGCCTCCCCAACTTCGGGAAAATTGTTTAGCGCTGTTTATCAAGTGGCCGATATAACTTATATCGCCACGTATATATCGAATGATTGTTTAACGACGTTCTTGTGAAAGTGCAGCCTGCAGCGCTTGTTCAAATCGCTCCATTACCAAGGCGCATTGCTCGTCATCGATGATCAGCGGCGGCAACAACCGGATCACGTTGCCCTGTCGTCCTCCCCGCTCCAGCAACAGCCCGTGGTCGAAGCAATGCTTCTGGATGGCCACGGCGAGGGTGGGGTCGCCCGGATAGCTGCTCAGGCGATCAGGGGCCTGGCGCTCGTCGACGATCTCGATCCCCAGCATCAACCCGCGTCCTCGCACCTGCCCAAGGGCCGGATAACGGCGCTGCAACTGCACCAACTGAGTCTTGAGCCAGGCGCCGCGACGTTCAGCCTGGGCGGGCAGGTCCTGCTGCTGCAAAACGTTGAGCGTCGCCAGGCCCGTGGCCATGGCCATCTGATTGCCTCGGAATGTCCCGGTATGGGCGCCCGGCTGCCAGGCATCGAACTCACGCTTGAGGCCCAGCACGGCCAACGGCAATCCACCGCCTACGGCCTTGGACATGACAATGATGTCAGGCTCGATCCCAGCGTGCTCGAAGGCGAACATCTTGCCCGTGCGACCAAAGCCAGCCTGCACTTCATCAATGATCAGCAGAATACCGTGCCGCTGGGTGACTTCGCGGATACGGCGCAACCATTGCGACGGCGCGCAGTTGACACCGCCCTCGCCCTGCACCGCCTCGAGGATCACAGCCGCCGGCAGCGACACTCCGCTTTCGACGTCCTCGATGAACTGGGTGAAGTAATAGCCCAGCGCTTCGATCCCGGCTTCGCCGCCGATGCCCAGCGGGCAGCGATACTCATGGGGGTACGGCATGAATTGCACGCCCGGCATCAAGGACGCCACAGCGTCTTTCGGCCCGGTGTTACCTGTCACCGACAACGCACCGTGGGTCATGCCGTGATAGCCGCCGCTGAAGCTGATGATGCTGCTGCGCCCGGTGAACGTCTTGGCCAGCTTGAGCGCCGCCTCTACCGCATCCGCCCCGGACGGCCCGCAGAATTGCAGGCAGTAGTCATGGCCTTGCCCTGGAAGCAGGCTCAGGAGCTTTTCACTGAAGGCGTCCTTCTGCGGCGTGGTGAGGTCCAGGGTGTGCATCGGCATGCCTGAGGAGATGAAGTAATCGATGCTGGCCATGACGTCAGGATGGTTATGCCCCAATGCCAACGTCCCGGCCCCCGCCAGACAGTCGAGGTAGGTCTTGCCTTCCACGTCCGTCACCCAGACGCCATGGGCCTTGGCGATGGCCAGGGGCAACTTGCGCGGGTAACTGCGAACATTGGATTCGAACTGGCCTTGGCGGCGCAGATAATGTGCATTGTCCTTCTGCAAAGAATCGATGCGTACAGCGCTTTCATTCAACATGAGAATCAATCCTGATTAAGTCCCGATATGCAAATTATTCTCATTCGCTGATGAGTGCAATATTTAATTTCAAATAAATTGGGCATTTTTCGCGGTCTATTTTTATTAAATGACGCGCAGGGGAAATTCACCGAAATGAATTGGAGTATTCAGGAATAAACATAGGGACAAGGCACTTTAATATCAGTACCGAAAGCAGTGTTAATCAGCTTTTATATCGAATTACAGGCCTCAAATAATTGCAGATTAATATCAACCAATATCAGAACGATACATCACAATAGGTAAATAGCTCCGTCCGTGGAGCTGTACACCGTTCAGAAATCCACGGTAGCCGACAGAAGGTAGGTGCGCGGGGTCGACAATGTCAGACCGGGCTCGCTGTCATCCGAAGCCCCGGCTGAACTCCAGTAGCGTTTGTCCGCCACGTTCTCGACGTTGGCACGCAGGGTGATGTTCTTTTCATCGACCTTGAAGCCGTAGCGCGCACCGACGTCGAAGCGTACCCAGGAATCGATTTCCTTGGTGTTGGACTGGTCCAGGTACTGCGAGCTGGAATAGATGCCGCGGCTGGTCAGGGTCAGGCCCTGCACAGTCGGAACGTCCCACTCGGCGCCGAGGTTGACGTTGTATTTCGGCGTGGCCGGCGCGCGGTTGCCGTCGTAAGTGCCGCCGGTGGTGTTGGTCAGTTCGCTGTCGATGTACATCACGCCACCGAGCAGGCGGGTACCTTTGAGGGGTTCACCGAAGACGCTCAGTTCCACGCCGGTGTTTTCACGCTTGCCATTCGGACCGAAGACACGTGTCGTGGCGTCGGTCGCGTAGGCCGGCTGCTTGATCCGGAACAGAGCGGCAGTCAAGGCGAACGGACCGGCGTCGTACTTGGCCCCTACCTCGACCTGGCGACTGATGAATGGCGGGAAAATCTCATCCTCGTTGATCGAGGTTGACGGCGCGATCTTGCCCTGGCTCAGGCCTTCCATGTAGTTGGCATACAGCGACAGTTTATCGGTGGCCTTGAACAGGATGCCGCCCGATGGCGAGACTTTTTCCTCATCGTAGGCAGTGAGGCCTTTGACACCATTCGACCAATCGTCAACCTCTACCCGCTGCCAGCGGGCACCGAGGGTCAGCAGCAACCGATCATCAAAGAAACCCAATGTGTCGGACAACGCTACTCCGCTGAAGTGGTTCTCGGTATAGACCTTTGGGTCCGAACGCGTGGGGGCGTTCGGGGTTGGCGTTTCAACGGGGTCATATAGATTGCTTGGGGAGGCCGCATAACGCGCGCCGCCATTGGTAAAGTCCATATAAAAATAACTGGCAGCCAGGTTGACCTCATGGCTCACCGGCCCTGTATGGAACCAGTTTCGCACCCCTACGTTAGCCGTCTGGACATTCTCATCTCGGGTAAAGTCTCGCGGGGCAACGCTGAAATCACCAGCGGCATTAGTGACGATAACGCCGTGCCGAAGAAAATCATGATTACTCCTGCGTGCACCGACGCCGCCGTACAGCATGGTCGAATCACTGACATCGTACTCGGCGTTCACCATGCCGAAGGTGTCCTTGGTCCGTGCCTTGCTCCAGGACTGGGCATAGTTGCTGCGCACATCGCTGGCATGGGGAACCGGCGCGGCGGCGGCAACCTGCACACGTTCCTGCGGCGCATCGGTATCGCGCTCGGTGTGGCCGATGTCCGTGGAGAGACGCAGCCGTTCACCGCGAAAATCCAGGCCAACCACGGCCATCTCGCGGTCCACGCTCTGGTGATCCCATTCGGTGTCCCCGGACTGTTTCACGCCGTTGAAGCGAATGCCGAACTTGTTGTCCTCGCCAAAGCGTCGGCCGACATCCACGGCACCGCCGAGCTGGTTGTTGGACGCGTAGCTGCCGGTGAACGAGGTGATGGGCTTGTCGGTGGCGTGCTTGGGCACCACGTTGATCCCGCCGCCTACGCTGCCTCGCGGCGAGATGCCGTTGATGAGCTGGCTCGGTCCCTTGAGGATGTCGACGCGTTCAGCCATTTCCATGTCGATCGTATAGGTCGGCAGGATGCCGTAGAGGCCGTTATAGGCCACATCGCTGTTGAACAGACTGAAGCCGCGAATGGTGAACTGCTCATACCGCCCGCCTGCCGGGTTGGTCGCACGCACCGAGGGGTCGCTGTTGACCAGGTCGCCCAGGGTTCGGGCCTGTTGATTCTTGACGGCCTCACTGGTGTAGGTGGTCATGCTGAACGGCGTTTCCATGAAGTCACGCGAGCCCAGCAAGCCTTGGGAGCCACGACGTGCGACCTGGCCGCCGGCATACACTTCGCCCTCCTCCGAACTCGCGGTGCCGAGAATCGAGGTGGGCGCCAGTTGCAGGCTGCCCCCCTCCGGCGCCGGGGCCAGGATGTAGGCCTGTTCACCCACCGATTGCAGTTGCAGGCCGGAGCCTTGCAACAACCGGGCAAACCCCTCCTCCACCCCATATTCGCCCGAGAGTCCGGCGCTGTTGCGACCACTCACCAGCGCCGGATCCACCGACAGGTTGACACCCGCCAACCCGGCGAAGCGGGTCAGTGCCGCGCTGAGGCTGCCGGCCGGCACCTGGTAGCTGCGCCGGGCCGCTTCTTCGGCATGGCTGGATGAGATGAAGAACGGGCTGGCGCTCAGGCTCAGCATGAGACTCAGGTTCAACAGCGGACGCCAGCCGGCAAGGGCCGGGCGAACATGCAAAGGGACTACTGCGGACATTGGAAGGAGCTCTCGTTTTTGTGCACTTGCCTTGAATGACAAGCGAGACAAAAAAAGGGGACAGGCTTCAGGCGATATTTTTTCGAAGCGTCAGAGTGACCCAATAACGGGTGCGCATCTGGATATCCAGGGGCAAGCTGGCCGAAAGTAAAGCGAGGACTTTATCGGTGTTTTCCAGGCGGAAACTGCCGGTTACCCGAAGCGACTCCAGGGCGTCGTCCCAGCGCAGCACACCGGGACGATAGCGGCCCAGTTCACGGAGAAAGTCCCCCAGCGGCTGGTTCTGCGCCACGAGCACCCCTTCGCGCCAACCCGGTTGCGTGACGTCGAGCCCGACCACTGGCCCTGCGCCTGCTGCGTGGAGGCTGGCCTGCTGGCCCGCCTCCAGCCGCAGCACAAGTCCGTGCAACGGTTGCAGCTGTGCCGAACCGCTGACCACCGACACCCGGCAACCTTGCTCACCCAGGCGCACGCAGATTTCACCCCGGCTGACGGTAATCAGCCCATAGGGCGCCTGGACAGCCAAGGGCGTGACGCCACTGACCTTGAGGGCCATTTCGCCTTGCACCAGCCTCAGGCGCCGGGCCTTGAGGTCCAGGTTCACGGCGCTGTCGGTGTTCAGTTGCAAGAGGCTGCCATCGACCAGCGACCAGCTCCGCTGTTCGCCGGTGGCGGTGTGCAGGTCGGCGCGCCAGGCGTCCAGTGGCAACGCCCGGCCCAGCATCCAGGCCGTTGGAACCAGCGCGGCGACACCCAGTGCGCGCTTGAGTACGGCACGCCGGGGCAAGGACGGACGATCCAGGGTCGCCATGCCCAGCGAAGGCGGCACCCCGGCGAAGCGCTGACGAAGTCGCTGAGCCTTCTGCCAGGCCGCTTCGTGGTGAGCGCTGCTGTCGCGCCAGCGTTGCAGGCCGGCGGAGTCGAACTCGTTGCCGCCGAACTCCATCAGGGTCAGCCAGCGGGCAGCCGCCCGGGCGATGTCCCGAGCCTCGGACGACGGGGCCGGGCGCATCAAAAGTCCACCAGCAGGCAATGCTCATAGGCTTGGGCCATGTAGCGCTTGACGGTGCGTTCGGAGACCTGCATGCGCTCGGCGATTTCCCGGTAGCCCAGGCCTTCGAGCTGACTCCACAAAAAAGCCCGCCGCACCTGGGGTGGCAGGCCATCAAGCAATTCATCCAGGGCGTGCAGGGTTTCGAGCAGCAGCCAGCGTTGCTCCGGCGACGGTACGCACGCTTCGGGCAGGCTTGCCAGGGCATCGAGGTAAGCCTGCTCCAGATTGCGACGGCTATAGAAATTGCTCAGCAGCCGCTTGCCCACTGTGAGCAGATAGGCCCGTGGTTCATGCAGGTCCGCCAGGGGTTGGGCACTGGACAATACCCGCAGGAAAGTATCCTGGCGCAGATCCGCCGCATCCCAGGCATTGCCCATGCGCCGCCTCAACCAGCCTTCCAGCCAACCGCCATGGTCACGGTACAACGCGTGAAGGGAGTGCTCCGCCGGCGTAGCTGCATCAAACATGTCAAGAAGCCCTGCGCATGGAATGTCTTAAATGAGACTGATTCTAATTAATGTTCTCGAGCTAATCCAAGTCCTTTGTGCGGCGAGATGTGTAAATAAAGGCGAAACCGAGGGCTCTAGGCCAACCATCTCTTGTGGGAGCGAGCCTGCTCGCGATAGCGGTCTGCCAGTCAACACCAATGCAAGCTGACCCACCGCCATCGCGAGCAGGCTCGCTCCCACAGGGGAATTGCGGGCCTTCAGGACTTTCGCAGGCGCCGCGCAATACTGTGGGGCGGCGGTCAGACGCTGGGATTGGATTCAACCGGGACATGGTGGGAGCGAGCCTGCTCGCGATGGCGGTGGGTCAGTCAACATCGATGCAAGCAGGTCTACCGCTTTCGCGAGCAAGCCCGCTCCCACAGGGATCTTTCTGACACACAAAAAAAGCGCCCTTGGGATCAAGGGCGCTCGGGTGGCGTGGGATATCAGTGGCTGGCGTGCAGGACTTTCGGCACTTCCGGCATGGCCGAAGAGTGGTGGTTGATGATCTTCCATTGCCCGTTCAAGCGCTCGTAGAGGTAGGTGTAGCGTGCCTGGACGTCCTTCTTGCTGCCATCGGCATTGGTCAGGGTGAAGGTGTAGACCCCACTGTCCATCGCCGCATCGGGCCCCAGATGACGAATTTCCCGGTAGTTGATCTGCCCGACCGGCTTGCCCGCCAGGAAGTGTTCGAAATAATCCTGGATCTGCGCCGGCGTGGTGCGCACTTTGTTGGAAAGGGTCGGCTGCAGGATCGCATCCGGCGCATAGAGGCTGGTCATCGCGCTGGCATTGCCGGTCTGCAGCGTCTTGTTCCATTGGTCGAACAGCGCAGCGATCTCCCGGTCATTTACGTTCTGGGGTTGTTCAGCCACGGTGCGATACACGAAAGGCGTGGCATCGGCGGCGTGGACAAAAGCCGTAGTCAGTACAAAAAAAGTGGCGAGGGCCAGGGTTTTCATTTTCATCGTAGCGTTCCTTTCGGTATTAATAGCGTCGGTTTCAATGACCCCACTTTGCCGCTCGCAGCAGCTCCCGCCATCGGCCAACCGGTGCTGATCGACTATGCCGATCGGCAGATAGGCCCGGCGCCGATGACGCGCTCTAATACCGACGTCGCGACCGGACCGGTCCCTTTCACGCTGGAGCCCTCATGCAAAGCCCACCCCATGATCCTGGCAGCGCCCTGGCCATCCGTAGCCAGTACCGTCAGTCTCAAAGCCGCGCCGCGCGCCTGGGCCTGTTGTTGGGCACCGGTCACGAACTGACCCGATTACCCCTGGCGCAGATGCGCCAGCGCGTCGTGCAAAGGGCCTGCGCGTTCATCGCCATGGACCATGGCCTGCTGCTGGAATGGACGCCAGATCACCCGGCAAGCGCCCTGGCCTGCCATGGCAGTGGCGAGCGACTCGATTGGCTCGCCAGCCTCGCTCATTCGCCACTATCCGGCCCGCAGTGGCTCGAATACCCCGGCAGCCCCCTGCCCCAGGTCCTGCGGGTCCCGCTGCGAGCCGCCGACGGGACAGTGTTCGGTGTGTTGTTGCTGGGCAACAGCGTGATCATCAGCGCGCCCGACAGCGAAGACATCGAATCCCTGCAATTGCTGGCGACCCTGCTGGCCGCGCACCTGGAGAATCATCGGCTGCTCGAAGCGCTCCAGGCCCGCGAGCGCACCATGTCCGAACTGGTCCACCGGTTGTTCACTGCCCAGGAGGACGAACGCAAGCGCGTGGCTTATGACCTGCACGACGGTCTGGCGCAGAACCTGGCCGGCCTGCATCAGCGCCTGCAGGGGTTTGCCGGGCGTTGCCCGGTGTTGCCGCCAGACCTGGCGAGCGAATTGCAGACCATCCTGGCGTTGGCCCAGGGCTGTGTCGGTGAGGGTCGGCAACTGATCGGCGGCCTGCGCCCCCATGTGCTGGATGATTTCGGCCTGTACAAAGCCGTCGACAAGGAAGCCGATCGCCTGCGCGAGGCCGGCCTGACAGTGAATTGGGTCGAACAAAGCAACATACGCCTGCCAGGCAATATCGAAATCGCCCTGTTCCGCATCGCCCAGGAAGGCATCAACAACATTCTCAAGCACGCCCGGGCCGGCCACGTGAGCCTGGGACTCTCGATCGGCAACGGCCAGGCCGCCCTGCGGGTGGAAGACAATGGCCGTGGCTTTGCCCTGGAGCCCCCTATCGAAACCAACGGCACTCGCCACCTGGGCCTCGCAGCCATGCAGGAGCGGGCCATCCTGCTGGGAGGCCACCTGACGTGTTTCAGCCAGCCCGGCGATGGCACCCGATTGCTGGCCAGCGTACCGCTGCCCCTCCACGGAGCACATCCATGACCTCTCCTTTACGACTGCTGTTGGCCGACGATCACGAAGTCACCCGCGCCGGGTTCATCGCCCTGCTGGCCGGCAACGCAGGGTTCGAGGTCGTCGGCCAGGCCCGCGATGGCCAGGAAGCCCTCGACCTGTGTGAGCAGCTGCAACCGGACATCGCCATTCTCGACATCCGCATGCCGGTGCTCAACGGCCTGGGGGCGGCGCGCATCCTGCAGCAGCGCCAACCGGGCATCAAAGTGGTGATCTTCACCATGGACGACAGTCCCGACCACCTGGAGGCGGCCATCGGTGCGGGAGCTGTCGGTTATCTGCTCAAGGATGCCAGCCGTGACGAGGTACTGGACGCGCTCAAGCGGGTCGCCCGGGGCGAAGAGGCACTGAACAGTTCGGTCAGTGCGCGCCTGTTGCGGCGCATGACCGAACGTGGCGCCGGCGGCGCATCACAACTCCAGGCCCTGACCGCACGGGAACGCCAGGTACTGGGCTTGGTGGCCGGCGGCTTCAGCAACCGTGAAATCGGCGAAAAGCTCGGCATCGCCCCCGGCACTGCCAAGGCCCACGTGGAACGGGTCATCGGCAAGCTTGGGGCCGCCGACCGGACCCAGGCCGCCGTGCGCGGCATCGCTCTGGGATTGGTGGCACAACCCGCCGGACAATGGCCATGAAATACCTTGCTGCCCGCCGCTGGGCCGATCTGCCACTACGGGGCAAGGCATTGGTGGTGATCTCCCTGCCGCTGGTGATCCTGCTGCTGTCACTGGTGCTGATTTACATCACCGAACGCCAGACCGCCCGGGCCGAAGAAGATGTTCGTCGGGTATTGCGCGTCCAGGGCGATATCCAAACGGTGCATACCCTGCTGGCAGAAGCGGCAGCCAGCGTGCGTGGCTACCTGCTGACCCGGCGCGAGGACTTCCTGCCCAGCTATGAACAGGCCACGCAGTTGATCGAGGCCGCACTGCAACGCCTGGACCACAACGTCCGCGACGCCAGGATGCGCGAACATCTCCAGACCATCACCCCGCTGATCGACGAGAAACTCAGCGGACTGGTGGAACTGCGTAGCGGCAAGGGCGACGACACCGAGGCAATCACCGCGCTGCTGATCAAGAACAAGCAAGTGCTGGACGTGCTGCGTGAACAGATCAACGCCATGCGTATCCGCGAGGATGCTCTGCTCGCCGAGCGCAGCGCCGCCGCCTCGGCCACTCGCATGCGGTTGCTGTTCGCCACTCTGCTCGCCGCGCTGTGCGGACTGTTCGGCGCAATTGTCGCGGTGTTGTTCCTGTCCAAGGGCATTGTCGCCCGGGTGCAGCAGGTACAAGGCAATGCCCGGCGCCTGGCGTTGGGCCAACCCTTGCGGCCGCAACCGCCGGAACAGGATGAAATCGGCCAGTTGGGCACTCGCCTGGTGGAAGCCGGGCAGTTGCTGGCCGAACGCGAGCGGGCCCTGCGCGACAACGAAGAACGCCTGCGGCTGATCATCGATGGCGTAAGGGACTACGGGATCTTCGCCCTGGACGCCAAGGGGTATGTGATCACCTGGAACGCCGGCGCGGAACGGATCAAGGGCTACACCGAGCAGGAGATCATCGGCCGGCATTTTTCCCTGTTCTACCTGGCCGAAGAATGTCCGGCGCATCCGGAGATGGCCTTGCGCGAAGCCACCCGCGACGGGCACTACATGGAAGAAGGCTGGCGTTGTCGCAAGGACGGCAGCCGCTTCTGGGCCAGCGTGGTCATCACCGCCCAATACGACAGTACCGGCGCCTTGCGCGGCTTCTCCAAGATCACCCGCGACATCACCGACCGGCGCGCCGCCGAGATCGCCCTGAGCACCGCCCGCGAAGAAGCGGAAAGTGCCAGCCGGGCCAAGAGCGAGTTTCTCTCGCGCATGAGCCACGAACTGCGCACGCCATTGAATGCCATCCTCGGCTTCGCGCAACTGCTGGACATGGACTCCACGGCCGGCCAGCGTCCCCAGGTCAGCCACATCCTGCGCGCAGGCCAACACCTGCTGGCATTGATCAACGAAGTGCTGGACATTGCCCGGATCGAAGCCGGCCGCTTGCCGCTGAACATCGAGCCCATAGCCCTGGCAAGCGTTCTGCACGAAGCCCTGACGCTGGTTTCCCCCATGGCTGCCGACGCCGGCATTCGTCTGGTCGAACTGCCGTCGCTGCCCGAGGGCAGCGGCGTGCTGGCCGATCGGCAGCGGCTGGTCCAGGTGCTGCTCAATCTGTTGTCCAACGCCATCAAATACAACCGGCCCGAGGGTGAAGTACGCATTGAAGTGACCGTCCAGGACAAACGGGTGGACATTGCCGTGAGCGATACCGGACGCGGCATTGCCCCGGAACAACTCGACCAGTTGTTCAAGCCGTTCGAACGTCTGGGCGCCGATCCGCAGGTCGAAGGCACCGGCCTCGGCCTGTCCCTGAGCAAGAGCCTGCTGGAGATGATGCAGGGCAATCTTCAGGTGCGCAGCGTACCCGACCAGGGTTGCTGTTTCACCTTGCAGTTGCCGGGCGCCCAAGTCATTACCACTCATTTGCCACCCATCGCGGCCCTGAAGGTCACCCGCCCGCCCGTTGAATACCACGGCAGGATTTTGTGCATAGAGGACAACCTCTCGAGCCTGGCGTTGATCGAAACCCTGATGCAGCGCCGCCCCGGCATCCAACTGCTGTCGAGCATGCAGGGCCAGATGGGCCTGGACCTGGCGCGCCAGCATGCGCCGCAACTGATCCTGCTGGATGTGACGCTGCCGGACCTGGAAGGCCTGGAAGTCTTGCGCCGCTTGCGCCAGTCCCCGGCCACCGCATCCACCCCGGTGCTGATGATCACGGCCGATGCCAGCGACCTGACCCATCGCGCCCTTCAGGATGCCGGTGCCACGGCGATCCTGACCAAACCCATCCATATCCAGGCCTTCCTGGCCCACCTTGAACGTTATTTACCGGAGCCTGCATGAATCGCGACTTGCGCATCCTGATCATCGACGACCAGCGCCCCAACCTGGACCTGATGGAGCAACTGTTGGCCCGCGAAGGGTTGCACAACGTGCTGAGCAGCACCGAGCCCCTGCGCACCCTGGATCTGTTCAACAGCTTCGAGCCGGACCTGGTGATCCTCGACCTGCACATGCCGGCGTTCGACGGTTTCGCCGTGCTGGAACAACTCAACCGGCGCATTCCGGCCAATGATTACCTGCCCATCCTGGTACTGACCGCCGACGCCACCCGGGACACCCGCCTGCGTGCCCTGGCCCTCGGTGCCCGGGACTTCATCAGCAAACCCCTCGATGCCCTGGAAACCATGCTGCGCATCTGGAACCTGCTGGAAACCCGCGCGCTCTACAAGGCGCTGCGCGAGTTGATTCCTGCCCAGCAGATCGAGTTGTTGCGCCAGCATCGGCCCGGGCCAAGCCAGTAGGCGCTGTGGGCTGTGGGCTGTGGGCTGTGGGCTGTGGGAGCAAGGCTTGCCCGCGACTGCGGTAGGTCAACCAGCAAAAATGTCGACTGGTCTGCCCCTATCGCGAGCAAGCTTTGCTCCCACAGGGTTTGCGCTGGCTGCCTGTCATCAAGGCAAGTCCTTGCTCCCATAGTAACCTGTGGGTACGGTCTCAATGACCGCGAATGTAATGCTCCAACTGCCGAATCAGATCCGCTTGTTCGACGATGGCCTGCTTCACCAGGTCGCCAATCGAGAGCAGGCCGATCAACTGCCCTTTATCCAGCACCGGCAAGTGCCGCAGATGGCTGTCGGTCATGACCTCCATGCAGCGCTCAATGCTCTGTTGGCTATCGGCAGTGACCACCGGCGCGCTCATGATGGTGCGCACCGGAGTCCCCACTGAAGAGCGGCCGTGCAGCACCATCTTGCGCGCATAGTCCCGCTCGCTGAACACCCCCACCACCTGGCCATCCTCGATCACCGGCAACGCGCCGACGTTCTTCTCGGCCATGATCCGCAGGGCTTCGAGCACCGTCTGCTCGGGCGCGATGCTATGGACCTGCTGGTTCTGCACACTCTTGAGTTTCACCAGTTGAGCGGCGGTTTTCATTGCTAATTCCCGGTTTCAATTGACGGCACGCTGAGACGCATGCCGCTTGGTCAATGATCCCCTTGTGGGAGCGAGCCTGCTCGCGATGGCGTGCTGTCAGCCAACATTGATGCTGCCTGACACACAGTTATCGCGAGCAGGCTCGCTCCCACAGGATTCCCACAGGCCCCTCGGCCTTGTCATGCCTCTTCGCTAATCTCCACCACATCACCATTCAACCGCACCGGCCACACCCGCAGGCGCTGTTCCGGGTATTCCAGGCAGTGGCCGTCTTCCAGGCGGAAGTGTTGTTTGTACATCGGCGAGGCAATCACCAGATCACCCTTGATGCTGCCCAACAGGCCGCGGCCGATGACATTCGCACCCGACTTGGGATCCCGATTGTCGATGGCGTACAGCGGCTTGTCCTGCTGTTCAGGCAGGTACAACAGCGCCACCTGGCTGCCGTCGTGCCAGGCCACCACGCCGGAGTTCGGGACCAGGTCTTCGCGGCTGCACAGGGCACGCCATTGCACCTGGGCTTCGGCGGTTGGGATACGAACGACGTTTGACTGGCTCATCAGAGCACCTCCTCGGTGACGGGAATCAGGTGAAGTTCGCCGGCGTGAACCGGTCGACGCTGGCCGCGTTCGCGGACGAAATGAACATCCGGATCGCCGCGCTTGTCGTTGACGAACGTGCGGAAACGCTTGAGTTTTTCCGGATCGTTGAGGGCATTGGCCCATTCGCATTCGTAGCGGTCGACCACCAGTTGCATCTGGGCTTCAAGCTCGGCCCCCAGGCCCAGGCTGTCGTCGATGATCACGTCCTTGAGGTAATCCAGGCCGCCCTCCAGGCTTTCACGCCAGACCGACGTGCGTTGCAACTTGTCGGCGGTGCGGATGTAGAACATCAGGAAGCGGTCGATGTAGCGGATCAGGGTTGCGTCATCCAGGTCGGTGGCAAACAGCTCTGCATGCCGCGGACGCATGCCACCGTTGCCGGCGACATAAAGGTTCCAGCCCTTCTCAGTGGCAATCACGCCGACGTCCTTGCTCTGGGCCTCGGCGCACTCGCGCGTGCAACCGGACACCGCGAACTTGAGTTTGTGGGGCGAGCGCAGGCCCTTGTAGCGATCCTCCAGGGTCAGGGCCATTTGCACGCTGTCCTGCACGCCGTAACGGCACCAGGTGCTGCCCACGCAGGATTTCACCGTGCGGGTGGACTTGCCGTAGGCATGACCTGTTTCGAAGCCGGCCTCGATCAGCTCGGCCCAGATGTCCGGCAACTGGTGCAGTTGGGCGCCGAACAGGTCGATGCGCTGGCCACCGGTGATCTTGGTGTAGAGGTCGTATTTCTTCGCCACCACACCGATGGCGATCAGTTTGTCGGCGGTGATTTCGCCGCCGGCGATGCGCGGCACTACCGAATAGGTGCCGTTCTTCTGCATGTTCGCCATGAAGGTGTCGTTGGTGTCCTGCAACGGCACCAACGACGGATCCATGATCGGCTGGTTCCAGCACGAAGCCAGGATCGAGCCCACCGCCGGTTTGCACAGGTCGCAACCGGTGTGCCCACGGCCGTGCTTGGCCAGCAATTCGTCGAAGCTGATGATCCCTTCCACCCGCACCAGGGCGTACAGCTCCTGGCGGGTGTAGGCGAAGTGTTCGCACAGGCTCTTGTCGACACTGACGCCACGAGCGACCAGCTCATGTTCGAACACCTGCTTGACCAGCGCTGCGCAACCACCGCAACCGGTACCGGCCTTGGTGTCGCACTTGAGTTGCCCCAGATCCGTACAGCCGCCATCGATGGCCGAGCAGATGGAGCCTTTGGTGACGTTGTGGCACGAGCAGATGGTCGCCGCCGCAGGCAACGCGGCCGGGCCGAGGGTCGGTGCGCCTTCGGAGGTGGGCAGGATCAGGCTGGCGGCATCCTTGGGCAAGGCGATACCGTTCTGCATGTACTGCAGCAGGGTGTCGTAGTAGCTGTTGTCACCCACCAGCACCGCGCCGATGACTCGCTTGCCGTCGGCGTCCACCACCAGTCGCCGGTAGCTGGCGCTGGTTTCGTCGATGAACTGGAAACTGCGCGAGCCCGGCGTGTGCCCGTGGGCGTCGCCGATGGAGCCAACGTCGACGCCGAGCAGCTTGAGCTTGGTGGACATGTCGGCGCCGGTGAACGGCTCGCCGTTTTCACCGCTCAATTGCGCCGCGACGCTACGTGCCATCTGGTAACCCGGTGCGACCAGGCCGAAGATGCTGCCATTCCAGGCCGCGCATTCGCCGATGGCATAGATGTCCGGGTCGCTGCTCAAGCATTGGTCATCGATCACCACGCCACCGCGTGGGCCGATCTGCAGGTCGCTGTAGCGAGCGAGGGCGTCCTGGGCACGGATACCGGCGGAAAACACAATCAGGTCGGTTTCCAGGAAGTCGTCGTTGCCGAAGTTCATCCGATAGCGGTAGTGCTCACCGGCACTGATGGATTGGGTGCCCTTGGACAGATGCACGCCAACGCCAAGTTTTTCGATGCGCGCCTTGAGGGCAAGGCCGCCTTGCTCGTCCAGTTGCACCGGCATCAGGCGTGGGGCGAATTCCACCACGTGGGCTTCCAGGCCGAGGGTCTTGAGGGCATTGGCCGCTTCCAGACCCAGCAGGCCGCCGCCAACCACCACACCACGACGGGCACTGGTCGCGGCGGCGCGGATCGCGTCCAGGTCTTCCAGGGTCCGATAAACCAGGCGAGAGTCGCCGTCGGCGCCTTCGATGGGTGGCACGAACGGGTAGGAGCCGGTGGCGAGCACCAGTTTGTCATAGCCGATGCGCTCCTGGCCGGTGACAACCTGACGGGCCTGGCGATCGATCTCCAGCACCGGTACGCCCAAGTGCAGCGTGACGCCGGGGGTCTGGTACAACGAGGCTTCGCCGAGGGCCAGGGATTCGGCGTCGCGGCCAGAGAAATACTCGGACAGGTGCACGCGGTCATAGGCACGCATCGGCTCTTCGCTGAACACATGCAGACGGTAATGGTTGAGGGCACCGCGTTCGATCAGTTGTTCGACGCAGTGATGACCGACCATGCCATTGCCGATCACGATCAGCGTTTGCAGCTTGTTCAGGGAAGCAACGTTGGAATTCATAGAAAGCACCCGACAAAAGCCCATCACGATTTTGAAAGCAAAAAAAAAGACGCCTGAAACCTTGCGGTTCCAGGCGTCTTTGCCTGTTCTGTGCGGTATCGACCTGACGACTGCGCCGGATCTACCGTTATCCCCCGGCCTGCTGGCGCTCGATCTTCGTTGACCGATGGGGTTGCCCGCTCGATTGTATTCGCGGCGGGCCTGAAGGCTCTCTTGCAGCGAGCGTGCCAACCCTGCTGCTTGCGTCGATTCCAAAGACCCGCACTGGCTTTAACCTTGCGGGTGCAGGCTCGCTCGCCAAGACGACCCTCCGCTTACCTTGGAAACTCAAAGTCTGCGACGCCGGGGCAATTGCCTTCCCATGGTGCGATCCGATACTGCCGGCTTCATAAAAGTGCAGCGCCTCTGGCGGGGGATCAGTCAGTACAGAGGTTGGATGGGCGGGCCTCATCGCGAGCCTGCTCGCGATAGCGGCACTGAGCCTGGCTCAGAGCGATCGGCCGCGGGCTGCGGACAGCTTCACATCCCGCCCATAGATATCCGGGATGTACACCGCCTGGCCCTGGCCGTCCGCTTGCACCGTCCAGTAACCCAGCAGGATCGGCATGGGCCTGGCCAGCCTGAACTCATGGGTCTGCCCGTCGGCCAATAGAGTGTCGGTGCGCAAGCGTTCGGCCGGGGTCACCAGCAGGTCCCGCAGGTGCATCACCTGCTCGATTCGTACACATCCCGAACTGAACGCCCGCGGCCCCTTGCTGAACAGTGCCTGGCTGGGCGTGTCGTGCAGGTACACGGAAAACGGGTTGGGGAAGCGGATCACCAGTTTGCCCAGCGGATTCTTCGGCCCGGCATCCTGGCGCAGCATCAGGTCGCCCGGATGATCCCAATCGATGTTCTCGGCCATCAGCGGCTGGCCGTTGCGATCGATGATCCTGAGGTTCTGGCGACTGAGGAACTCGGGATCGCGGCGGATCTGCGGCAGCTTGTCTTCTTTGAGGATGGTCGGGGGGATGGTCCAGGTGGGATTGAGGGTCAACCTTGTCACCCGGGATTTGAGCAGCGGGGTTTCCCGCTCCGCACGACCCACCTGGGTGCGGGTTTGCCAGACCGGCGCGCCACCCTGGTACACCGTCAACTGGGCGGCCGCCACGTTGACCAACACACTGTCAGGTTCCAGGTCCTGGGCCAGCCAACGCATACGCTCCAGATTGATTCGCAATTGCTCGCGACGCATGGCAGGGCTGACATTCAGCTCAGTGACGGTCCACGGTCCCACCACGCCGTCGGCCTGCAGTGAATGCCGCAATTGGAAACTTTTCATCGCCTCCACCAGGCTGGGGCTGTAATGCTCATCGCCCTCGGCCGGCGGCGCACTCAGGTAGCCTTCGCTGAACAGCCGTCGTGCCAGGACGGGTACCCGGGCGTCCTGCTTGTCCGGCTGCAACAGGGCACCTGTGGGCACCGGTTGCCATTCGGCCAAAGGCTGTTGTCGCTGCTGGGCATAAAGCACCCGCAAGTTGCGATAAAGGTCCAGGCTCGGGCGCGCCTGGTCAAAGGCTGCGGCCAGGTTGTTCAGGCCTGGCCCGGCAATGGCCAGGATCATCGCCTGGCGGTCCTGGGGCTGCGCATTGGCCTTCCACACCGGCTCGAGGCGGTCCTGGGACAAATAGCCGAAACGCAGTTCGTGCAAGGCTTGCAGATAGCGTTGGCTGATGGCGATATCGACACAGTCCGGACTTGGGGAAGTGTTGTCGGCCGGCAAGCTGTAGCGGGCCGGGTCCAGTCCGTCATCGGCCAATTGCTGCAACTGGACCCGTAAAGCCATCAACCGCTCGTCGTCCGACCAGACCTCCTGGCCGGCGTTTTGCTGATAAAACGCCTGCAAGCTCAGCATCGTCGGGAAGTCGACACCCGCCGCCAGCGCCGGGCATGCAACCGATAGCTGTGCCAGCGTGGCCTGTACGGGTGCCTGTTCACCAAACGGAACGTCACCGGCTGTCGCGACCAATGGCGAAGCGAGCAATAAAAGGCTCAAGTAACATACGGGCTTTTTGAACAACTGCTTTACTCCAATCCATGGCCGTCTCGTTGACGGTTGACTTTGTGACAGGTACGACCCGCCATCATGATGCAAACGAACAATTACGGACGGGATGCCGCAAACAAACACCAGCCTGTGGACCCGCGTGGACTTTTCTCATCCTCGCTGAAGCTTATTCGCCAATTCTGCCTGGCCATGGCAGCACTGGGCGCGGTATGCGCTCCGGCGCTGGCCGAGCAGGCGAATTCTCAAACGCTTTACAACAGCCTCGCCCACGCCGCGCCGGAACTCAATCCCCTGGCACTCAAAAGTGCCTTGAGCGCCATGCAATGCGCGGTCGCCAACGGTGCCCGCCAGGCCCGCCATCTGGCGGTGATCGACTATTCGCAGCCGTCCACGGCCCGGCGCCTGTGGATCTTCGATCTGCAGAAGAAGAAGCTGGTGCTGCGCGACCTGGTGGCCCACGGGCAGAAATCCGGGGAGAATTTCGCCACGCAATTTTCCAATCGCCTGGGCAGCTACCAGTCCAGCCTGGGGCTGTTCCGCACCCAGGAGAGCTATCAAGGCACCCACGGCTATTCGTTGCGCATGGATGGCCTGGAACCTGGCTTCAATGACCAGGCCCGTGATCGAGCCATCGTGATCCACGCCGCCGACTATGTGAATCCGTTGTGGAGCCAGCGCCAGGGCCGTATCGGACGCAGCCAGGGTTGTCCTGCCGTGCGCCCCCAGGTGGCGCGTCAAGTGATCGACAAGCTCAAGGGCGGGCAATTCATGTTTTCCTGGTACCCGGACCCAAGCTGGCTCAAACGTTCGGCCTATCTCAACTGCCAACCGCAGCAGGTGGCGAGCATTCTGGCTACCAGTGGTGGCTGACGGCCCACCGGACAGAAGCCTGCTGTGAGGATTCTGTGGGAGCACAGCTTGCTCGCGATAGCGACAGACCAGTCAACATTGTTGCTGACTGACTTACCGCAATCGCGAGCAAGCTGTGCTCCCACAGATCCCATCGCTCCCAGGGATTGCGCCTAATCAGCGGGTGGTTAAAATGCCGGCCTTTCGAATCGCCGGCATTGCCTGATGAACCCAGAAGCTCTTCAAACCCTGCAGACCCACCTACTGACCGCCCTGGCGTCCGTGCCGGAAGAAACCCGTCGCCTGTTCCATGGCCGCGGGCGCTGCTGGCCGGGGCTGGAACAGATCACCGTCGACTGGCTCCAGGGTGTGATGCTGGTTTCCTTGTTCAAGGAACCGGAGCCTGCGCAGTTGGGCAACCTGCTGTCGACACTGCTTGCCGTCACTGCCGCACCGGCATGGCAACACAGCAAGGCCCATACCCTGGCGGTGCAACACCGTTATCTACCGCAAAGCCTCACCCAATGGCTGGTGGGCGAACCCATCGACGAATGGACCCTGACCGAAGGCGGCCTGCGGTACCGGATCGACCTGGGCAAGAAGCAGAACAACGGCCTGTTCCTTGACATGCGCTATGGTCGTGACTGGGTCCGAGCCAATGCTGCCGGCAAGCGCGTGCTCAACCTGTTCGCCTACACCTGCGGTTTCTCGGTGGCGGCGATCGCCGGTGGCGCGCAGCACGTAGTCAATCTGGACATGTCCCGCGCGGCCCTGAGCCGGGGCCGCGACAACCATCGCTTGAACGGCCATGACCTGGGCCAGGTGAGTTTCCTCGGCCACGATCTGTTCAAGTCCTGGGGCAAGGTGATCAACAGCGGACCGTATGACCTGGTGATCATCGATCCGCCGACCTTCCAGAAAGGCAGTTTCCTGCTGACCAAGGATTACCAGCGGGTGCTGCGTCGACTGCCGGAGCTGCTGGCCGCCGACGGCACCGTCCTGGCCTGCAGCAATGACCCGGCCACCGGCCCGGACTTTCTCATCGACGGAGTTACCCGCGAAGCCCCTGGGTTGGCCTTCAGCGAACGCCTGGCCAACCCACCGGAGTTTCCCGACATCGACAGTCAGTGCGGTTTGAAGGCCCTGGTCTTCAAAGCGGCAGCACCGGCCACCAGGCATTGACCAGGCCCATGGTCACCCGACGCACCAAGGCTTCGATTTCCCGGCTCTTGACCGAACGGTAGATGGCCATGGTGCGGCGCAGTTGATCCTCGGTGAGGGTCACCGGCCGGCCGGCGGCCCAATCCACATCCGCGACGGCTTCGAGCCCGATCCGGCGCCAGACCGTTCGCCCGCCTTCCGTGACCGGCTCCAGGGCGCTGGGCAACTCGGGGTCCGGGTGTGCCAGGTTGTCCAGCATCACCTGGGGCCAGCGGGATGGATTCACCGGCCCGCTGAAGGCATTCACCAGGTCGTCATCTAAGTTTTCCCAGATCGCCAGCCCTTCAGCCCAACGGGGCGACATCAATCCCAGGTAAGGCCGCCACAGCATCTCGCCCGGGCTCGGGGTCTGATCGTTGCTGTTGAAGGTGTCCTGGGCATCGCTGAGCCAGTCGATGAACGCGTCCCGGGTCATCTGCGCTTCAAGTTGCGAGGGGTTGGGAAATCGCTCCATCAGCACGTATTCCCAATTGGACAGGTGATCCGTCAGGAAGCCGGCAAAAGGCGCACCGTGTCGGGAAAGGCGCGCGCGCATGACCGACTGGAACATTCTGAAATGCAGTTCCAGCTCGGGGAGGTCCGGCTGTTCCCTGTCCAGGGTACGGGCCTGAAGACGGCTACGCAGTTGCCGCAGTTGCTGGTCGAAGTCGCCGATCAATGTCGGCAGGCGGTCATAGGCGCCTGGATAGCCCATGTAATGCTGCAGGACAGCGGCCGCCCTCTGACGAACGCTGAATGACAACCCGGCAGTCGTCCCGCTATCGGCATCGCGCACGAGCGTAGAGAACCAGTCGATGAAGCTACGCATCCCCGGATCGTCGCGGGCGACCTCCAGTGCCCGCTGGAGCGAGGGCGAAATGTACAACCAGTCATCGACGGTATATCGGAAAGACTCGGGGAAGATCGCCCGAAGGGCGTTGACCTGGACACTGGGCAACGGGTTGTCGTCAAGCCAGACCCCGAGGGAGTCCTGGTCGCTCAAGCGGGCGAGCACAGGCATCAGGTCATCTTGAATGCCGGTGATGCGATTGCCGCTGAGATCGACGACGAACGTATCGGAAATGAACACCTCGGAATGCCTGGCCAGCACCGACAATGCGATCGGTGGCACCCGATCGAGCCCGGTCCGGCTCAACTCCAGGGTCATCAGGTTCACCAGCTCTGGCAGATCAGGCAGGTCCCGGCAGCTGTTTTCGTTCAAGCGCAGTTCCTGCAAAGCCGTGGCGGTGCGCAGGAACGCGCTGCCCTCTTCATCCAGGCGCAAGCCGCAGCGCGCCAGGTTCAGCGAGCGCAAATCCGGCAGCGAAGAGGTCAGGGCCTGCAACTGTTCGGGCGTGAAACTCAGGTTGTCGGCCCATATGACTTCACGCAGGGAGGGTAATCCGGCCAGGCTGCCGATGGCGGCAATCACCTCGGCATCGGTGCCCGCCTGTGCGCTGCCGATCCCCGACAGGTCCAGGGTCCATAAAGGGATGTAGGGATCGGTACCCAGCAAAGGCGTGAATACATTCGCGTCCAGGTGCAGCGGGTTACGGCTCAACGACAGATCCACCAATGCCCGTAGCTGCGCCACCGCAACGGGGACAGCGGTGAGATGATTGTCCTGCAGGTTCAGCGAATCGACGCCGGGGAACATCCGCAGGAAATCCGAAGGATCCTCCACCAGCCCCAGGTTGGTCAGGATCATCGTCTCGATATGTTCCAAGCGCACAGTCACCGGAGGCAGCCGGCCGAGGTTGACGTTTTCGATCCGCACCACCAGTTCACTGCCCTCGCTGCCCGGATCAGGTGCGCGCTGCCAGGCACGGCGGATAATCCGGGCAACGCTCCGACGTTGCGCCAACAGTGCCTCACGGCCCAGCGTTTGCTCGACGGGATGGTGAAATCCTTCCTGCTCTTCCCACTGGCGCAACCCTTGGTCCAGGGTGGTCCAGTCGTTCTCCAGGCGGTTGATCAAGTCATCGAAGCGAACGCCTTCGAGTTGGGCCTGCTCGACCAGGCCAAACCGCAACCGTCTCAGGGCATCCCCCGCGTGAGCGGGATACAGCCGCTCAAGCCGCTGGTTCAAGCTACCGCTCCAGTCTTGCAGCGGCAGCCGGCCACGGCCGCTGAGTGGATAGACCAGGTGTCCGTTCAACCACAGCGGACGCGACCCAAGGCTGCCCAGGCGGCGCATCGCCAGGTAGGGGCGCAACGCTTGCCGGTCATCCATGGCTTGTACCAGCAATTGGTTGCGTAGCTTGTCCGCCTCCCAGATATTCAAGCCCAATGCCCTGCGGGCATCGTCCGGCATCGCCCTGAGCAGCGCATCTTCCAGGGCCATGGCGCTCGCCAGTTCCTCGCCGGTTTCGTCAAAGGGGTGATACCGGTCACCTTCCTGGCGGATGACTTTGAACGGACCATCCTGCCCCACCTCAATCGGATCCGGCAGCTCGCGCAGCCACAGGCGCAGGTGCAGCCGCCCCCGCAGCGAAGGAGTATTGGCCAGCAGGTTGATGACGATGCGGTCTCGATCGACCGTGCTTTCACCTCGCGCCAAGGCGCGCAAGGCCCGACTCAGGCGCAGTTCACGCAAGGCTTCGGCCCCCTGCTTGCCGAGTGCTCCAGTCACCCGTCCTTCCAGCAACCGTTGTCGATCCTGACCTGATACGTTGCGGACTAGCTCGTTGGCAATGGACTCAGGCAAACCCGGGAACGCCCGGATCAAGGGAACGGCCAGCGGGTCAAGCGCGATTGACTTTGCCATGGCCAGGGTCACCCGCTTGCCATCGCGTTCCAGCCGCGCGGCCCAGCGCGCGGCCAACAAGCGACTGCGCTCCAGCGGGCGCAAGCCGAGGCTGTTCTGGCCCAGCAGCGCGGTCTGCTCATCCACGTTCAGCCCATCCAGGATTCGAGCGGCCCAGTTATCCCGCGCGAGATCCGCTCGCATTAACAGGATAGAGCGCGTGTCGGCCGCATCGCCCACAGGGTAAATTCGCATCCCATCGTGGTAGCGCAACGTCATGTCTTCCGGCCAGCCCGGCAGCTCCGCGAGGGTCTGGACGATGCGAAAATGCATGCCCTGCGGGGCTTCGCCACGGCGTAGACGGTCGATGGTGTGCCGCACCCATTGCCAGTTCCGTGCCTCATCCAGGGCATCGGCCAAGATGGCGGGCATCGGCTGCGCCTCGACTTGCAGGTAGCGCAAATGCGCCTCGCTGATGCCAACCTGGCGTTGCACGCTGAGGACCGTAGGGTTGTCCAGTTCGGCAGGTGTCTCGGCAAACGTGCGCAGCAACTCCAGATTACCGCGCTGCAACGGGTTGCGATGCGCCCACTGCCAGCCACGGGCGCGGCTCCATTCCAACGGCGGCGTGACGCCCCTGTGCCCCGACGGCAGGCGCAGGCTCAGATTGTCCTGTGTGCCTTGTACTTCGAAATAACGATCCTCGATCCGCACCCAGGCCGCGTCGGTCGTGCGCCAGACGCCCCAGGCGTCCTGCTCGGCCTCCATAGGCGGCAGGCGCCGCGCTTCGAAGGGACGGACGTCGCCATTCCACAACCGGGTGCTACCGTCCGCCACGGGCATGGGTTCAATGGCTGCGCCTATGAACCCCAGGTAGGCGCCTTGAGCGACCCCGAAGAGCACATTGAAGATATGTTCGATCCCTTCTTGCGCATGGCCTTCGTTGAACGCCTGGATACCTTCGAAAATCTCATACACCAGGCGTACCCCACCGACTACCGCTGCTCCCATGCCGATGGGCATACAGAACGGGAAAAAGGTTGCCGCAAGCATCAGCGAACGTTCGACCAGACCTTCCCAGTACTCGAGCCGCGCCAGCAACGCCCGCCAATCCTGGTCCCGGGTCGACACCATCAGTGCCGAGGCGTTGCCCAACGCATGGCCCCGCCACTCATGGTAGGCAGCGTGCCAATGATCCTCGCGCACCTCATTCAGGCCCCAGGCGACCCTGGGCACGGGGATCCGAATGCGACGGGGATTGCCGCTCTCACCCTGCTCGCCCTCACGCCAACCGGTGATGCAAGCATGGATTTCCTGGAACAGATTGGGGTTGTCGGTGATCGTCCACTCCACCTGATCGTGCAGGGCTTCCCCCAGGCGCGCCTGCAGGCGCAGCGGGAAGTATTGCGTCAGGCTCTGGCGATAACTGCGTTTACGGACCCGATCGGTCAGTTCCGCCGATAACGCCTGCAAGCTTGCGAACTGCTTGAGCGGAGCCACGGTATCGTGGGGCATGTGCAGGACGACCGGACGAACACCGCTGGCGTCACTCGCCAGTCCCCAGTACACCCGGGCACCGAACAATGGCGCGGACAGCAGCTCCAGCGCCTTGACCTCGCAGGCCAATGGCATCACGGGCCGCGCTTCCAACTGGACACCGGCATGGGCCAATAGCCGTTCACCGGTGCTATCCAGGCGTCCGGCCAACTTCGCCTCGTAGGCATCATGAGCCAACAGGCTGCGTGCATACGCCATATAGGCCTTTGCTACGGCCGGAGTCTCACCGGCGATGCGGGGCAGCCGCTGTTCGAGCTTGCGCCGATATGCCCCACCGACGTCCACCTGCCGACAGAGGCTGGCGAAACTGGCCGGAGTCATGTCCAGGGGCGCACGGTTCGTTGGGGGATCCCCCCGGTTGAACTCTCCCGGCCTGCCCTGAATGAACAACTCGCCCTTCTTGTCGAAATCGCCCCCGACAACCGCGTCGGCGGGAGGAAAGTTGCCCATGGCCGCTTCGATCACCGACAACGAGGGATCGGTCACGAAAGGTCCACGCCTGACCCGTGCCCGGCGTATCGCATCGACGACTCTGCTGCCGCCGTTCACCCGGCTCCAGCCTTGGAGCTGCGGCTGCACCTTGAGCAGATCGAGGGTAAAGGCATAGGGCGATGGCAGGTCGGTGAGCAACGCATTCAGCGCGTCGCTGTCGCGCTGCAGTCGCCGGGCAAGCACCTTGAAGCGTTCCTGCTGGGGCCGTGCGGCCCGCTTCAACCAGGCAGGCAGCCGGGCCTGGATGAACTCGACATGGGTATCGAGGGTAGACATGGTGGACCTCCATCCTTGGGGGCAGTTGGGAATCGAGATGCGCTCAACCGGGCGCGAACCCGATGCTCCAAGAAATGGCCGTTTTTTAAAACCGCGCAACCGTTGCAAGGGGTTGCGGGCTTTGGTAGCCACGGAGGTCACTTCCCCTCAGACCAGCAAGGTCAGCCACGCCGATGCCAGCAGCAACAGCGCCATGGCCCGATTGAACCGCCTCATCGCCACGGCGGAACGGCAGAACCTGGCAGCACCGAGGCCCAGGTAAGCCCAGACGGTCATGCAGGGAATCGAGATCGCAAAAAACGCCAGGGACAGCCACAGGACCCGCACGCTGCGGTCGGCTTCGGCGCCGGCAAATACGCTGACCACTGCCAATGCCATCATCCAGGTCTTCGGGTTAACCAACTGCAAGCCGGCCGCCCCGGCCAGACCGAGCCTCGGGCCTTCAACGGGTTGGTCGGGATCGATGGCCTGGGCCGGCGCGCTGAAAATCTGCCAGGCCATCCAGCTCAGCCAGGCGATGCCGGCCCAGGACAGTGCTGTTTGAATCGTCGCGTGGCGGGCCAGCACGTCCCCCAGCCCCGTGCCGACCAGCAGCACCAGCAACGCCGCCGCGGCGCAGGCCCCGAGGATGATCGGGACTGTGGTCGGCAGGCCGAAGCGCGAGCTGTGGCTCAATACCAGGATATTGGTCGGGCCCGGGGTGATGGAGGCAACAAACGCGAACAAGGCAAACGGCAGTAACTGGTCCATGGAGCAATTTCTCGGTGAAGGATCAGCCTTATCCTCCCCCGTGGACCTTGCTCAGTCTGGAACAATTGAGCAGCGCTTGCGGTAGTCCGCCGGGCTCAAGCGATAGGCGCGCTGGAACCAGCGGCCCAGGTGGCTCTGATCGGCAAACCCGAGCTGTGCGGCCACTGCCACGGCGCTTTCACCGCTGGCCAGCAAACGCCGCGCCCGGGCCAGTCGCAGCTGGATCAGATACGCGTGGGGTGCCAGGCCGAACGCAGCCTTGAATGCACGGGTCAGGCGGAACCGGTCGACGCCGGTGACCTGCGCCAAGTCATCCAGGCCAATGTCTTCGCTCAGGTGGCTGTGCAGATAATCGCGGGCCTGCTGCGCAACCAACGGCAGGCGTGGGTCGGGGTTGATCCGCGCCCGCCAGTGCAAGTGCTGGGTCAGGTTGGCCAACAGGGTGTCGAGCGCCGTCTGGCGGACGATGCGGATTTCCTGGTCGTGCAGACTCTGGAACGCCAGGGCCGTCGCGCTCGCCAAGCGCGCATCGTCAGCCAGGGTGGCGGCGAACCCCAGCTGCGCGTTGTCTGGCGCCACGTCGAACAACGAGCGCACCTCTCGCTCCAGCCAGTGGGGCTCCAGGTACAAGGTGCGATAGGTAAAACCGCCGACCTGGGGCGCATTTCCATCGTGGAGCTCACCGGGCTCGAGCAGGAAGACCTTGCCCGGCGTGCTGTTGTGCTGCTGGCGGCGGCAATGAAACTGCTGCACCCCCTCCTCGGTCACGCCGACCAGATACGCGTCATGCCAATGGGGATCGTAGGCATGCCCTTCGAAATGTGCGCGCACGGTCTCGATACCGGACGTGGCGTCCTGCTTGAGATCGATCCAGTTGCGCGCTGTCATGGGTTCCCCTGCCTGATTTATCCGCTTCGGCAGATTAACTGCTCAGGGCAAGGACTGTCTGGAAGATTTGTGCAGCGAATTCTGAAGGCCTTGCACAGATCCCTGTGGGAGCGAGCCTGCTCGCGATAGCGGTCAATCAGTCAACCCTGCAGTGACTGATGCACCGCTATCGCGAGCAGGCTCGCTCCCACACTGGACACACTGGCGTTCCCCAACCCGATCAAGGATCAGGAACAAGGGTCGGCAACACCGCTTCCAGCGCCAGTCGCGCCAGTTCGGCATCCTGCTCGGACTTGACCCCGGATACGCCGATGGCTCCGATGCATTGGCCGTCGTGGCGAATGCTCACACCGCCTTCGAGCATGCCGTGCAAATGTGGAGCACTGAGGAAGGCGTAGCGACCTTCGTTGATCATGTCCTCGAAAAATTTGCTGTCACGCCGGCTCATGGCGGCGGTGCGGGCTTTTTCGGTAGCGATGTAGGCCGACAACGGCGAGGCACCGTCCAGTCGCAACAAGCCCAGAGGATGGCCGCCATCATCCACCACACAGACCGATACGGCCCATTGACGCTGATGCGCCAGCTCCTTGGCTGCCACCAGCAGCTGTGCGACGTCTTGTTCGGTGAGTACTGCCTTGGTTTTCATGAATCACTCCGTTGTGCCACGCAAGAAGCCCTGTCGCAGTATGTCCTCCACGGCAGTTCGAGCCAACCCGTTCGAAATCCTGCCCGTCGGGCGACCGCCTCAATGGATCCATTAAAGATGAAATACTGCTCTACTTGTCGATAATACGTTGACAGGAAAACTAGTTAAGAGACTTAATGGATCCACAGAAAAACAAAATCAGCCTGGAGACCCGTCATGTACCCCAAAAATGCCTGGTACGTTGCCTGCACCCCCGATGAAATCACCGAGAAGCCACTGGGCCGCCAGATCTGCGGCGAGAAAATGGTTTTCTACCGTGGGCATGCAGGCAAGGTCGCTGCCGTCGAGGACTTCTGCCCCCACCGTGGCGCCCCGCTCTCCTTGGGTTACGTCGAAAACGGCAACCTGGTGTGCGGTTATCACGGCCTGGTGATGGGCTGTGACGGCAAGACGGTGGAGATGCCAGGGCAACGGGTGCGCGGGTTTCCCTGCAACAAGATCTTCGCCGTAGAGGAACGACATGGGTTCATCTGGGTCTGGCCCGGCGACCAGGCTTTGGCAGACCCGGCGCTGATCCATTATCTGGAATGGGCGGAAAACGATGAATGGGCCTACGGCGGCGGCCTGTTCCATATCCAGTGCGACTACCGCCTGATGATCGACAACCTGATGGACCTGACCCACGAAACCTACGTGCATGCCTCGAGCATCGGCCAGAAGGAGATCGACGAGGCGCCCCCCGTAACCACGGTCGAAGGCGACGAGGTCATCACCGCCCGGCATATGGAGAACATCATGGCCCCGCCCTTCTGGCGCATGGCCCTGCGTGGCAACAACCTGGCCGACGACGTGCCGGTGGACCGCTGGCAGATCTGCCGTTTCACCCCGCCCAGCCATGTCATGATCGAAGTCGGCGTCGCCCACGCCGGCAACGGCGGCTATCACGCCGCGCCGCAGTTCAAGGCATCGAGCATCGTGGTGGATTTCATTACACCGGAAACCGAAACGTCCATCTGGTATTTCTGGGGCATGGCCCGGCATTTCCAGCCCAAGGACGAAGCCCTGACCGCGAGCATTCGCGAAGGTCAGGGCAAGATTTTCAGCGAAGACCTGGAAATGCTCGAACGCCAGCAGCGCAACCTGCTGGAGCATCCGCAACGCAACCTGCTCAAGCTCAACATCGATGCCGGTGGCGTGCAGTCGCGCCGGGTGCTGGAACGCTGGATCGCCCGTGAGCGCGAGTCCCAGGCGGGGTTGATTGCCAGTACCCACCAGCCACAACCCGCGGAGCAAAGACCATGATCGAAGTTCAGGTCGCGGCGCGGCACAACGAAGCCCTGGACATCTGCAGCTACGAGCTGACCCGTGTCGACGGCCAGCCCCTGCCGGCATTCACGGCCGGCGCCCATATCGACGTGCATTTGCCTGGCGGCGTGATTCGTCAGTATTCGCTATGCAACCACCCCGAGGAACGGCACCGTTACCTCATCGGCGTGCTCAAGGATCCAGCCTCGAGGGGCGGTTCGAGCAGTCTGCACGAGCAGATTCTACCCGGCGCGCGGCTGCTCATCAGCGAACCGCGCAACCTGTTCCCCCTCGCCATCCAGGCCCGACGTCATTTGCTGTTTGCCGGTGGCATCGGCATCACGCCGATCCTGGCCATGGCCGAGCACCTTGCGCAGAATGGTGCGCCGTTTGAATTGCATTATTGCGCCAGGTCGCTGGAGCGCGCAGCTTTTGTCGAGCGCCTGCGCCAGTCCCCGTATGTCGACCGGGTGTTTCTGCATTTCGATGAAGCGCCTGAAACCGCACTGGATACCGCTCGGGTGCTGGCGGCGCCCAGTGAAGACGTGCACCTCTATGTGTGCGGCCCCGGTGGGTTCATGCAGCATGTGCTGGACACCGCCAGGGCCCAGGGCTGGGAGGACGCCTGCCTGCACCGCGAATACTTCGCCGCCGCCCCCACCGATACCAGCTCCGATGGCAGCTTTGCCGTGAAGCTGGCCAGCAGCGGCCAAGTGTTCGAAGTGCCCAAGGACCGCAGCGTCGTGCAGGTACTGGAAAGCCATGGCATCGAAGTTCCGATCTCCTGCGAACAAGGCGTCTGCGGCACCTGCCTGACCCGCGTACTGGAAGGCGTGCCGGAACATCGCGACATGTTTCTGACCGAGGCCGAGCAGGCTTGCAACGATCAGTTCACTCCGTGCTGCTCCAGGTCGAAGACGCCGTTGCTGGTGTTGGACCTTTAGTCTCTGAACAACACAAGTCCCTGTGGGAGCGAGCCTGCTCGCGATGGCGCTGGATCAGTGAAAGATCTGTAACTGATACACCGCCATCGCGAGCAGGCTCGCTCCCACAATGGGTATTCACTCGGAACGCAAGATCACCTTCATCCGCTCATCCGCCAAGGTCGAGCCGAACACCTCGGCGTAACGCAGGGTGGCGTTGGCATGTTCGCGCATGATCGCCTCGGCCCGCGCGCCCTGGCGATGGATCAGCGCGTCGAACACCGAGTGGTGTTGCATGTGGGCATAGTTGAAGCGCCGATACTCGCCGGCCATGTTCTGCCGATCCACCGCCAGGGCGGTGACTGAGGCGAATGGCAGATGATCGTTGCGAGCCAGCGCATCGGCAATGGCCGGGTTGTGGCTGCCCTCGACGATCACCTGGTGAAAGCGCATGTTGAGGTCGTGATAGACCTCCAGGTCCTCCTCGGTCACGTAGCCCTTGGCGAACAGTTCGTCGCCCTGCACCAGGCATTGTTCGAGGATGGCGCGGGCCTCTGCGTCGAGGCCTCGTTCGGCGGTCTGACGCGCGGCCAGGCCTTCCAGCACGCCGCGCACTTCCACTGCGCCGGCAATGTCCTCGGCACTGACCGAACGCACCTGGAACCCACGCCCGCCGAAGCGCACCAGCAACCCCTCCTGCTCCAGCGTCCTGAACGCCATACGAACCGGCATCCGCGAAACACCGAACCGCTGCGCCGTGGGAATCTCCATCAACCGCTCACCGGCTGCCAACTCGCCAGAGGCAATCATTCTGCGCAACGCAACCAGCACCATTTGGCCGGGCTTACTCATCCGGGGTACTTCCAGGGAAAAGAGACCGCCATAGTAAAAGCAAAACCCCGTGGGAGCGAGCCTGCTCGCGATGGCGCTGGGTCAGCCACTACAGCGTTGACTGATAATCCGCTATCGCGAGCAGGCTCGCTCCCACAGGGGATTGGGGCCGGACGCGGAATGTGTGTCCCCTGCAGAACCCGTGTGGGAGCGAGCCTGCTCGCGATGGCGGTGGGTCAGCCACTGTAGCGTCGACTGGTAGACCGCTATCGCGAGCAGGGCTCGCTCCCACAGGTTCCAGGGTGGATCTAGGCGACTGTTGCCCGCAGGATCGACTCATCTTCGCCGCGGTATAGCGCCTCGACTTTCGCCGCCCGCCATTGCAACACCGCCCGCTGGTTGATGGAGCCCTTGTCGGTGATTTCGCCGCGGTCGATGGACGCCGGTTCATCGAGCAAGGCAATCCACTCGACCCGGCTGGCATTGCCGCTGGCACCGTGGTTGAGGCGTTGCAGCCAGTCGGCGAACCAACGACGGACCGGGGCGCTGGCGAGTACCTGGGCATCGCTGGCGTCCGCGGGCAGCTCCGACAGGCGTCGGCATTCGGGAAGCCGCGGGAATACCAGGGCCCCCAGGCACTCGCGATCCGGCGCGGTCACCACCAGGTCCTGGACGTAGGGCGTGCCTTCCAGAACTGCACGGTTGCGCAGCGGCCCGACGCTGACGAACACGCCGGAGGACAGCTTGAAGTCCTCGGCAATCCGCCCATCGAACATCAGCCCCAACTGTGGATTAGCCGAATCGGCCAACTTGATCGCATCGCCCGAGCAATAGAAACCGTCCTCATCGAATACCTCGGCCGTCTGCTGCGGCGAGCGCCAATAGCCGGGCATGATGTGCGGCCCGCGGAAGCGGCCTTCGAACTTGCCGTCCACCGGCACCAGTCGCACTTCGCAACCCGGCGCCGGCAGGCCGATATAGCCTGCCATGGACAACGGCCCGGTGGTAAAAGTGCAGGACGGGGACGCTTCGGTCATCCCCAGCCCGGCCATCATCCTGATGCGCTCACCGCAATGCTGCTCGGCCACTTTGTCCAACCGGTCCCAGGTGCTCTGCGACAGACCGGCGGCGGCAAAGAAAAACAGGCTGACGCGCTCGAAAAAGCGCTCGCGCAACTCGCCATCGCGCTCCAGGGCACTGACCAACTCTTCCCAGCCCTTGGGCACGGTCAAGTACGCGGTCGGTGAAATCTCCTTGAGATTGCGCAAGGTTTCGGCGAACCCCTGGGCGGTGGGCTTGCCGTCATCCAGGTAAAACGTGCCGCCGTTGTACAGCACAATGCCGACGTTGTGACTGCCGCCAAAGGTATGGTTCCACGGCAACCAATCCACCAGCACTGGCGGTGCTTCGCCGAACACCGGAAAGGTCTGCAACAGCATCTGCTGGTTGGCACAGAGCATGCGCTGGGTGGTGATCACGGCCTTGGGCAGTTTGGTGGAACCCGAGGTGAAGAGAAACTTGGCGATGCTATCGGGGCCCGTGGCGGCAAAAGCGCGCTCGGCCTCGGCACCGCCGAGTTGCACCAACAGGCTGGCGAAACTTGCCCGGGAGCGCCCCGCCATCTCGCCATCCACCGTGATCAACGGCACATTCGCCGGCAATACCGCATTGACTGCACGTTCAAACGGCGCAGCCTGGCTGACGAACACCAGGCCCGGCTGCAGCAAGTCGCAGACATGCCGCAGCTTGGCAAAATCCTGGGACAACAAGGAATAGGCCGGCGAAACCGGGCAATAGGGAATGCCGGCGTACATCGCACCAAAGGCCATCTGCAGGTGTTCGATGTCATTGCCTGAAAGCAATGCCAGGGGTTTGTCGGCAGACAATCCATAAGCCAGCAGGCCCTGGGCGATAGCGCGAACGCTGTCGAGCATTTCGGCATAGCTGATGCGACGCCAGTCACCCCCTTTCTGCCGAGCGGCAATGAAGGTCTGCTGCGGACGCACCTCGGCCCAATGCACCAGCCGATCGAGCAAGCGCGTCGGCAACGGCGCCAAGGCTTCCAGGGAGCGCATGTGCAGGATGCCCTGCTGCTCACTGACCTCAACCGCGGGATGACCAATCGACACTTGGCGATAATGCCCCGTGCCGGCTTGGGAGGACGATCTGAACTCGGAACTCACGTACATTTCCTCCACCAAGGCACGCTCGGGTCGCGATGCGAGCGGAACGTGGCAGCGTCTGGCTGCGACCTTGTTATTGTTATGTCTGGCCTGCATCGGGGCGACGTTTCGAGACTCTGCCGCCCGCGATGCGATGGATATCAGATCGGGTAATGCCGGGGACCGTTCTGCAGTGTCACCCAGCGCAACTGGGTAAAATGCTCGATGGACGCCTTGCCGCCAAAACTGCCGTAACCGCTGGACTTGACCCCGCCGAAGGGCATCTGCGCCTCGTCGTGCACGGTCGGACCGTTGATATGGCAGATGCCCGATTCGATCCGTTGGGCCAAGGCCAGTGCCCGGCTGGTGTCGCGGCTGAAAATGGCCGCCGACAGGCCGAATTCGGAATCGTTGGCCAGGCGGAGCAAGGCTTCGTCACCGCTGCCGCGCAGCAACACCGCCACCGGACCAAAGGACTCTTCACGGTACAGGCGCATGTCCGGCGTCACCCCATCGAGCAGGGTCGGTTGCAGAATGCTGCCCTCCAACTGGCCGCCCGCCACCAGCGTGGCGCCTTTGGCCAGGGCATCGTCGATCATGCCCTTGATGCGCTGACCGGCACTGACGTCGACCAGAGAGCCCAGCACCGAATCACCGCTGGCTGGATCACCGGCACGCAACGTGGCGATTTTCGCTTTCAGCCGGGAAACGAAGGCATCGGCCACGCTCGCGTCCACGATCAGACGCTCGGTGGACATGCAGATCTGGCCCTGGTTGAAGTACGCCCCGAAGGCAGCCGCTTCCACCGCGGCGTCCAGGTCGGCGTCATCCAGCACGAGAAACGGTGCCTTGCCGCCCAGTTCCAACAGCGCCGGCTTGAGGTGACGGGCCGATAACTCACCTACGATACGCCCGACGTGGGTCGAACCGGTGAAGTTGACGCGGCGCACCGCCGGGTTAGCGATCAGTCGCTCAACGATCACCGCAGCGTCCGCAGGCGCATTGCAGATCACGTTGACCACACCATCACCCAACCCGGCGTCCTGCAGCACCTGGCCGATCAAGCGGTGCACCGCCGGGCTGATCTCCGACGCCTTGAGCACCACGGTGTTGCCGCAGGCCAGGGGCATGGCGATCGCGCGGGTGGCGAGAATCACCGGGGCATTCCATGGTGCAATGCCCAGCACCACGCCGCAGGGCTGGCGCAGGGCCATGGCAAAACTGCCGGGCACGTCCGAAGGAATGATCTCGCCGTTGATCTGAGTGGTCATGGCGGCGGCTTCGCGCAGCATGTTCGCCGCCAGGTGCACATTGAAGCCATACCAGTTGGCCATGGCGCCGGTTTCGCCGGCGGCGGCGATGAACTCAGCGCTGCGGGCCTGCAACTGCTCGGCCGCCCGCAGCAGACGGCTGCGACGTTCGTTGGGGGCCAGCGCGGCCCAGGCGGGAAACGCGGCATGCGCGGCGGCCACGGCCGCGTCGGCGTCTTCCACCGTGGCGGCGGCCACACGGGACACCACTTCTCCAGTCACCGGATTGCAACGCTCGAAAGTCCGACCGTCACGGGCGGGGCACGACTGGCCGCCGATCAACAGGGGCACGTCCAGCATGGTGATTCCTCTTTATTGTCTTTATCGGGAATACGTTCACGGTAGCGCCAAGGGCCTTTGACGAACAGCCTGCGGGCGCTTCTGGAGCCACCCGCTGCGCCTTCGTCTCAGCGCTTGTAGGCCTGCAGGCCCGGCTTGATGCTCTTGTCGTCGAGGAACTGCTTCATCCCTTGTTCGCGACCGCCCTCTTTGTCCAGCAGGCGCGACTGGTCGAGCTTGGCGTACAGGTAATCTTCGTTTTGCTCCCAGGTCAGTTCGCGGCAACGCTTGAAGCCGTGCTTGGCCGCCCGTAGTACCACCGGGTTTTTCTCCAGCAGGTTGCGCGCCAGCTCTATCGTGACTTCACGCAACTGCGCCAGGGGTACGCTTTCGTTGACCAGCCCCATCTCGGCGGCTTTCTGCCCACCGAAGGTCTTGCCGGTCATGATGTAGTACAGCGACTGGCGATGCCCCACGGTATCGGCCATGGCCTTGCTGACGAGGTTGCCGGGCGGGATGCCCCAGTTGATTTCCGACAGGCCGAACGTCGCTTCGTCGGCGCAGATCGCCAGGTCGCAGGCCACCAGCGGGCTGAAGCCGCCACCGAAGCACCAGCCGTTGACCATGGCAATGGTCGGCTTGGCGTACATGCGCAGCAACTTCCACTGCCATTGGGAGGCTTCGCGGCGGATCTTCTCCTGAAGAATTTCCGGGCCTGCGTCCACCTCGCGGAAATACTCCTTGAGATCCATGCCGGCGGTCCAGGCATCACCGGCTCCGGTCAGCACGAGTACGCCGGCGGCTGGATCCTGTTCCAGGGTTTCCAATACGTCGATCATCTCGCGATTAAGGGTCGGGCTCATCGCATTGCGTTTTTCCGGGCGATTGAGGGTGACCCAGGCGATGCCTTCCTCGACGTCGACTTTGACCGTTGTCCAGCGACCTTCGTAATTGCTCATGACACGTGCTCTCTAGTTCTCGGCTGAAGATGAGCAAAAGCTAAACCGCAAAACTAGTTATGTCAATTAACTATTAATCGATTTACCCAAGTATGTCCGTTCACAAAAATGACGCGCTCGGTCAACGAATGTTTAATCGACCGTAGCCATCGGGGCATAACCTCGGCAAACTGGATAGCCTTGTTAATAATTTACCTTGAGGATGCTTTTTTCGATGGCCAAGTCTTCCAAGCTTGCCGAACCCGCCGGGATCGTGACTGACGGCGGCACTGCGCCGGCGCCGCTGGACTCCGCGCTGGATGACCTGATCGGTTACGCCCTGCGTCGCGCCCAACTGAAACTGTTCCAGAACCTCATCAGCCAACTGGCCGTTCATGATCTGCGGCCGGCACAGTTCTCGGCGCTGGCGATCATCGACCAGAACCCCGGCCTGATGCAGGCCGACCTGGCCAAGGCCCTGGCGATCGAACCGCCGCAAGTGGTGCCGCTGTTGAACAAGCTGGAAAGCCGTGCGCTGGCCGTGCGGGTGCGCTGCAAGCCCGACAAGCGCTCCTATGGGATATTCCTGAGCAAGACCGGCGAAACCCTGCTCAAGGAACTCAAGCAGATCGCCGCCCAGAGCGACCTCGACTCCACGGCTGCCCTCTCCGGTGCGGAGCGGGAAGAATTGTTGCGGTTGTTGAAGAAGGTCTATCAGTAGCAGGATGCTTTTGTGGTGCTGGAGGTGTGGGAGCAAGGCTTGCCCGCGACAAGGGCGATGCGGTCTGTCAGAAATCGAGGCGCCTGTTTCGCGAGCAAGCTTTGCTCCCACAGATATTTTCACCACAAGAAAGTTTGGCTGTTACCAAATGGGCACGCTGTACGTCACCAGGAACCGAGTCTGGTTCTCATCGCGAAACGCCGCGCTGCCCGGAAAGTCATTGCGGTAGATCGACTTGCGCGCCAGCAACCCGACACCCTTCAACGGACCGCTCTGGATCACATACCCCAGCTCCATCTGAAACTCACGCTCCTTGCGGTCATCGGCACCAAGGGCGGCCAGGTCAATGTGGTCACCGCGCACATAACGCAAGCGCGTTCTCAGCCCGGGCACCCCGACTGCGGCGAAGTCGTAGTCGTGGATAGCCTGCCAGGTGCGCTCCCGGGCATTGAGGAAATCCGAACTCATGGTCATCTCGCTCAAGCCCATCAACTCGGTGCCGGACACATAGGGCGTGGCGGTATCTCCACTGGCGTGCATGTAGCCCACGCTGACCCGATGGCCGCCCCAGCGATAGCCGACCAGCGCCGAAACATTGCGATTGTCCACCTTGCCGGCCTTGGCGGCACCGTCCTCACGACTGAAAAAGCTGCGCACATCCGTAGTCAAGACGCCGTCACCCAAGGTCAGGTTATGCAGCAACGCCAGGGTGTCCTGCTGATAGAGATCCGCCACCTCGGCGTGATAGGCGCGCAAGCTGAGGTCTTTGTTGATCTGGTAATCGCCGCCGGCATACACCATGTGGGATGCAGTGGCCGCGCCGTTGAAGCGGCGATTGGGTGAGGCGATGCTCATTGGCTGGTAGTCGGTGGAGTCGCGCCGGTTGATGCGATCGATGTAGCCGGTGTTCAGCGTCAGCCCTTCAATGTCCTTGGAACTGAGCGTCGTGCCGCGGAAGGTCTGCGGCAGCAACCGTGACGGGCTGGCGAACGCAAACGGCAAGAAAATCGACACATCGCCGGTCTTCACCAGGGTCTGACCAAAGCGCAGCTTGCCGGTCAGGGCCAGGCGTGAGTACTCGTCCGCAGCGCGCTTGTCGCTGCTGGACACCGGCAGCAGTTCGGTACCGCTGCGATCGGGCGAAGAGTCGAGCTTGATCCCCAGCAGTCCCCGGGCGTCGACGCCGAAACCGAGGGCGCCGGGCGTGAAGCCCGACTCCATGTTCATGATCGCCCCTTGGGCCCATTCCCTGGTCGCCGTCTTGGCGCCGTCGTCCTTGTAATCGCGGTCCATGTAGTAGTTGCGCAGGGTCAGGGTGCCGTGGCTGTCGTCGATCAATCCCGCGGCCGACGAAGTGGCCGAAGACAGGCTCAGCCCCAGGACCAGCAGATGAGCGAGACGTGTAGCTGGGGATGCTGCACAAGCCCCCCGGACAAGGTTCGGCATGTTCGAAGTCCTTTTATTGTTGTTGTTTTTTAGCGGTCCCCTACGGTTTGAGGGAGCCCGGAGCAGGAGAATGGAAACCGAGTCCCCTCCCCGTCAATCCGCAATGACCGATAATCGAACATTAATATCATTAACCATTTTTTCGATTCTTCCTAAATTAGATCCCAACCTACTGTTTTTATTAGTGATCTACGCTCAATAACGCCACAAATCGACACCATTCATTTTTTAGTTAGGTTTGTTAATCTGAATTCTCCTTTCCGGCTGGCTGAAAGCCAGTCCCTGACAAAAACAATAAGAGGACTTGTCATGAACCATCCGGCGCGTCGTGCGACGCTGACCATCGCCTTGTGTTTCATCGTTGCTCTGATTGAGGGTTTCGACCTGCAATCGGCCGGCACCGCGGCTGCCGGCCTGCGGCAGACTTTTGTGCTGGACCCGAAAATGATGGGCTGGGTGTTCAGCGCGGGAATCATCGGGCTGCTACCCGGGGCCTTTTTCGGGGGCTGGATTGCGGATCGCATCGGCCGCAAGAAGATCCTTGTCGGTGCTGTGCTGCTGTTCGGTGTGTTCTCCCTCGGCACCGCTCATGTCGAGCAGTACTCCAGCCTGCTGATGGTGCGTTTCATGACGGGCCTGGGTCTTGGCGCCGCCCTGCCCAACCTGATCGCCCTGTGCGCCGAGGCCGTGGGCGAACAGCGACGGGGCACGGCCATCAGCGTGATGTACGCGGGCGTACCGCTGGGGGGGGCGTTGGCGGCCGTGGTCGCGATGCTGTTTGGTGAACATTGGCAGATGACTTTCCTCATCGGCGGCCTGGCGCCACTGCTGGTGGTACCGCTGATGCTGCTGTGGCTGCCGGAGTCCAGCGCCTTTCGCCAGGCGCGGGATGTCGGAGCTGAGGCCCGCGGTTCTACTGGCCAGGCGCTGTTCGGGGACGGGCGGGGACGCACCACCCTCGCGCTGTGGATGAGTTATTTCTTCACACTGACGGTCATGTACATGCTGCTCAACTGGCTGCCGTCGTTACTGCTGGAACAAGGTTTCAGCAAGCCCCAGGCCGGGTTGGTACAGATGCTGTTCAATATTGGCGGAGCCCTAGGCTCGTTGCTTGGCGGCCTGCTGCTGGACCGTTGCGATGGGGTCAGGGTGGTGCTGTTCGTCTATGCCGGGTTGTTGAGCGCCCTGGCCGGGGTTGGCTTGTCGGTCGGTATCATACCGATGGCCATCGCCGGATTCTGCGCCGGCCTGTTTGTCATGGCCGCGCAACTGGTGCTGTACGCCCTGGCGCCTCCCTCTTATCCGACAGCCGTACGTGCCACCGGCGTCGGCGCGGCGGTTGCCATCGGCAGGCTGGGTTCAGTCGCAGGCCCCTTGGCTGCCGGACAGATCCTGGCTGCCGGAGCGGGAACTACGGGGGTATTATTGGCGACTTCGCCAGGGTTGTTGATCGCGGCGTTGGCCGCAATCAGTGTGATGGTTCGCGCAATGCCGCCAAGTGGGGCGCAGGCAGTGCGTTGATTGCCTCAATCTTCGTTGTGAAGGTCCTTCTGTGGCCAGGGAGCCTGCTCCCTCGCCACAGGTGATTTCACACTCACATGTCTCGCTTTATACACATCCAGGCTTGCGACTGTTCAATCCGTAATGCTGGCCGCCAACACGCTGAGTGTGCGGCGCTGGGGATTCCAGACACTCAGGCACCAAACGCCCCACCACTGCAGACCGTCGTCGAAATAGTCACTCCAGGGATCCCGTGCGGGATCGGGTTCGTCGCTGGCCAGCCAGTTGACGTTGAAATTATCGACCCAGTTCAGTACCTCCACCTCGACACCGGCTTCAAGCCCGAGCAGGTCGAGCCACTCCCTGAACAGCACTTCTGAGTCGCCGTCGCTGAAGCGGGTACCGTAAGGCGGCTCGCAAAAGGCCTCATACAAGGCGAACGGTGGCGGGTTATGCGCATGCTTGTCGGCGTCCATGAGTTGCGCGATCTCTTGCCGGTTCAGAGGCTTCGCCATGGCCATGTCCAGGTCCCAGGCCATGTCGGGAGGCGTCGCGCCGGCGCAGCGGGGATCGAGGATCATCTGGCGATGTCGCTCCAGCCACAGATGCTTGATGGCGAGGAATAATTGATCCACGGCCTGGCGGTGATACGCAGGGGTGATCGCCTCACCGGCGTCAAGGGCGCACACGAGAAAATCGAAGGCGCACCCGGCCTTTTCCATCCGCTGACGCAGCGATGCGCTGGCCTGCTGCTCAATCGTTTTCAACATGACGGCCTCCCTTATCCCTTCACGTACACCACTGGCGCCGGGCTGTTCTTCCGGATTTTATGGCTTTGAAACGACAATCGTGGACTTATTCGGCAGAAAACTGATCCCACTACATGAGGATTGTCCCAACCAGTACCAGACGGTACTGTTCCGGGATTTCAAAAGAGCGTGAATACCGTTGCCCCAGTGGGGCAAAAAATTGCGCATCATAGGCGCCGTCCGCTCAAGGGAGATTTACATGCGTGCCATTTCATCCATCCTGCGCCTGGCCGTGCTGTCACTGGGGCTGGCGTTCACCGTCGGTGCCGTGGCTACCGAAGAGACGCAACTGATCGAGTCCATCAACCTGTATCGCAGCCAATCCCAGAGCTGCTCGGACCAGGCATCCCTGGAATTGCCGCCGTTGGCGATGGACTCGCGGCTGATCCTGTCGGCCAACGGCATTGGCGACCTGCAGCAAGCGCTGGCACGCACGGCCTATCCGATGGTCAATGTTCAGGCAATCAGCCTGTCCGGGCCGCGCAACGCGCAATCGGCGATGAAAGCCATACAGGAAAGTTTTTGCCAGGTGGTGCTGGACCCGCAGTTTGTCGACATCGGCGTCAGCCGCCTGGATCGCGAATGGCGCATTGTGCTGGCGCGCCCCTTGTTGTCGGCACGCCTGGCGGACTGGCAAACCGAAGGCCAGAAGCTGCTGAAGCTGATCAATAGCGCTCGTGCCCAGCCACGCCGGTGCGGGAGCGAGGCGTTCGAGGCGACCACGCCACTGTCCTGGAACGCCACCCTGGCCCTTGCCGCTGTGACGCACACCCGAGCCATGGCGAACAACAACTTCTTCGACCACAAGGACCGCGATGGCCGCATGCCAGGTGACCGCGCCGAGCTGGCCGGCTATCTGGGCCAGTTGATCGGCGAGAACATCGCCGCCGGACAGGACACTGCCCTGAAAGTGGTGGACGGTTGGCTGGCCAGTCCGGGACATTGCGCCAACCTGATGAATCCGAAGTTTCGCGAACTGGGTGCAGGTTACGCCGTGGACCCGAAGAGTGATGCGGGCATCTACTGGACCGCCATGTTCGGCACTCAATAGAGCTCCAGTGGGGCCGCGTTGCGGCCCTGGCCTCACTCCTTCGCAAATATCAATGACCGATGCACCCCCGATCCTGCCCTCACCCCATCGCCGACGGAGAGCGCGACCGACCCGAATGGCATCGCCGCGTCGCCGCAGGCAAACACCCCCGGTACGCTGGTTTCGCGGGTGAGATCGGTCTGGATAAAGGCCCCGAGCGGGCCGTCTTCCAGATCGCAGCCAAGGGACGCAGCCAGCGAGCCGGCCACACGGGTGCGTGGCAGGACAAACAAACCATCGATCGCCACTACCTGGCCATCTGCCAGGGCGACATTGGCCCGTTCCCCCTCAATGCGTTCGATACGTTCAGATACCAGGGTAACGCCCCGCTGCCCGAGACTCGCCCGCTGTGGCGCGTCTGGCTCGAAGGCGCCATTGAGAAAGAACGTGGTGGGCCCCCAGTCCGGAAGCATCAGCGCATGGTGCAACGACATTTCTGAAGTCGCCAATACGCCAATAGGTCCTTGCTGCAGTTCATAACCGTGACAGTAAGGGCAATGGAAAACGCTCTTGCCCCAACGCTCCGCCAGCCCTTCAACCTCGGGCAGATCATCGATGACTCCCGTGGCCAATAGCAGACGCCGGGCGCTGTAGCATTGGCCCTGGGCGGTTTCCAGGGTGAAGCCACCTGCCTGGGGAGTGGCACTGATAGCGGTGTCCGAAAGCCATTCTACGGTCGAGTAGGCCATGAGCTGGGCACGGGCATCATCAACGATGTCACCGGGCGCCCGGCCGTCCTGGCCAAGAAAGCCGTGGGAGGTCGCGGCGAATCGGTTGCGACGCAGGCCGGCATCGATCAGCAACACCTTGCGCCGGGCGCGGGCCAGTTGAAGCCCTGCGGACATACCGGCGTAACTGCCGCCTGCAATGATGACGTCGTAGTGCATGATCGATCTCCAAGGGAAGTGTCGACGAATGGAAAGTCTCGACACATCGTAAGTTCCTTGAAAAGCGCCTGTCAACGATCTCGTAACTTTTACAATTACAGGCGATACTCGCACCTGCCGAAGCCACAGAAACCACGCCCATCATGAGAACCGACACTCGCCTGTCCCGCATGCTCCACGTCCTGATCCACATGGACCGTCACCAACAATCCGCCACCTCGGACACCATCGCCCAGATGCTGGGCACCAATCCGGTGGTGGTGCGCAGGACCATGGCGTTGCTCAAGGAACAGGGCTATGTCACCTCGGAAAAAGGTCATCGGGGCGGCTGGACCCTGAGCAAGCCCCTGTCGGACATGACCTTGCTCGACATCCACCAGGCCTTGGGCAGTACCTCGATTTTTTCCATCGGCCTGTCCACTGACCACCCCCAATGTCTGGTAGAACAAGCGGTCAACGGGGCATTGACCGACGCCTTCGATGAGGCCCAGGCATTGCTGCTCAAGCGCTTGGGCAGCATTACCCTGGCGCAGTTGGCGGAGGATTTTGACCGACGCTTTCGGGACGCGCCCGCGACCGCGGCGCACCGCTGATTTGCCAATAAAAAACGCCGCTCAATGAGCGGCGTTCTTGTATATCACCAGACCGTATCCGGCTTACAACGCCATGTCGGCCGCCGGGTTGCCGTCGCTTTTGACAGCAGGCTTTGCCGGTGCCGCAGGGACGCCTGGCTTGCCGATCGCCGGCGGCGGATCCAGTTGCAGGACCTGGCTGGTGTAAGCCCACTCCTGCGCCACGCGCTCAGGGCTCTCGTTGAGCTTGGTGCCGTAGCTTGGCACGATCTGGTGCAGTTTTTCCTGCCAGGCCGGGCTGGCGACCTTGTCCTTGAAGACCTTCTCCAGCACGCTCAGCATGATTGGGGCGGCGGTCGAGGCGCCTGGCGATGCACCCAACAGGCCGGCGATGCTGCCGTCCTGGGAGGCAACCACTTCAGTGCCGAGCTTCAGGACGCCGCCCTTCTCCTCGTCACGCTTGATGATCTGCACACGCTGGCCGGCCTGCCACAGGCGCCAGTCTTCCTGCTTGGCTTCCGGGAAGTACTCCTTCAGCGCATTGAAACGATCCTCATCCGACAGCATAAGCTGGCCGGCCAGGTATTCGACCAGTGGGTACTGCTCGATACCGACCTTGGTCATCGGCCAGACGTTGTGAGTCGTGGTGCTGGTCAGCAGGTCGAAGTACGAACCGTTCTTCAGGAACTTGGTGGAGAAGGTCGCGAACGGGCCAAACAGAATCACACGCTTGCCATCGAGCACGCGGGTGTCCAGGTGCGGAACCGACATCGGTGGCGCACCAACCGAAGCCTTGCCATAGGCCTTCGCCATGTGCAGTTGGGCGACGGTCGGGTTTTCGGTGACCAGGAACGAACCACCCACCGGGAAGCCGGCGTATTCGCGGGCTTCCGGGATGTCGGACTTCTGCAGCAGGTGCAAGGCTCCGCCGCCAGCACCGATGAACACGAACTTGGCGTCGGTCTCGGTTTCGGTACCGTCCTTCAGGTTCTTGTAGGACACGCGCCAGGTGCCGTCTTCATTGCGAGTGATGTCTTCCACTTCGCTGGACAGTTTCAGCGAGAAGTTCGGCCTGGTTTGCAGGTAAGCGGCAAACTGGCGGGTGATTTCACCGAAGTTCACGTCGGTACCCAGTGGACTCCAGGTGGCCGCGACTTTCTGGCTCGGATCACGCCCTTGCATCATCAGCGGAACCCACTTGCTGATCTGCGCGGGGTCTTCGGAGTACTGCATACCGGCGAACAACGGGCTGGCCTGGAGGGCTTCGTAGCGCTTCTTCAGGAAAGCGATGTTGTCGTCGCCCCACAGGAAACTCATGTGCGGCGTGGAGTTGATGAACGAGCGCGGGTTCTTCAGCACGCCGTTCTTGACCTGCCAGGACCAGAACTGACGGGAGATCTGGAAGGCTTCGTTGATCTCGATGGCCTTGGCGATCTCGACCTTGCCGTCCTTGTCTTCCGGCGTGTAGTTCAGCTCGGCCAACGCGGAGTGACCGGTACCGGCATTGTTCCAGCCGTTGGAGCTTTCTTCGGCAACACCGTCCAGGCGCTCGACCATTTCCATGGTCCAGCCCGGCTCCAGCTCATTGAGCCAGACGCCGAGTGTCGAGCTCATGATGCCCCCACCAATGAGCAGGACGTCCACTTTATTTGCCTCGGCGGCGTGCGTGGTCGCAAGACCCATCGCCATCGCCAGGCCCAGCAGCGCCGTGTGTGTTTTCTTCAACATGTGTGTATCCCTAGGATGGAACGCCATTCCACCCTCCGGTCTGTTCAAGGACAAACCAAGCCCATGGCCGGGAAAACCAGCATGACGGGTTCGAATGGACTGGAGGATGGACCTACAGGACCGCGCGAAACGGCGGCCTCAAGTTTTATGTCTCTCCGGCACTGACTTCTTGTAGGTCTTGGCTTCAGCTGGGTGAGGGACACTGCAAAACGTCTAGTGGCCTGTATGGTTGATTTGAGTACACAAATTAGCCGCACAGGCCACTCGATCGGGGCAGGCGTGGCCGTGCCCGATTGTCGCAGCGGGGGGAGTTTACAGAATGAAATAACCAGACCGAAGCCTCTTTTTTCATTCGGGACGAAAACGCCGACCAAATGGCGGCGTTTTGATGGCGGTCTTCAGCTCGAAAAAATTTGAGGGTTACTTGCAAAACCCTGTGGGAGCGAGCCTGCTCGCGATAGCGGTGGGTCAGTTTACATTGATGTTAGACATGCCGCCGCCATCGCGAGCAGGCTCGCTCCCACAAGGTGTTTGCGGTGGAGGCTAGCCCAGCAACTGGCTCAACACCGCCCGCAACTTGCCCGGCTTGACCGGTTTGTTGAGCAGCGGCGCATTCAGTTTGCGCAAGGCCCGGCGGCACTGGTCGCTGCGGTCGGCGGTGATGATCACGGCCGGGATGGTCTGGTGGAAACGCTCACGCAGGTGCTTGACCACCTCGCAGCCGACCACACCATGATCCAGATGGAAATCCGCCAGGATAAGCTCTGGTGCTTGGCCTTGCAGCACTTCGATAGCGGCCGCTTCGTCGGTGGCGGTCAGCACGTCGCAGCCCCACTGCCCCAGCAGTGCAGCCATGCTTTGCAGGATGCTGAGTTCATTGTCGATCACCAGCAGCCGGCGTCCGGGCAACGGGTTGCCGGTAATCGCCTGGACGGGCGTCTCGGACAACGGCAGCGGTTTTTCATCCGACAGCGGCACGTCGATGCTGAACACCGAGCCGCGCCCTGGCCGGGAACGCACCTGGACCCGATAGCCCAGGATATGAGCGATGCGTTCGACAATCGCCAATCCCAGTCCCACACCTTTGCGGTCCGCCGCCCGGCCCACGTCCAACTGATTGAATTCGAGAAAAATCGACTCCAGGCAGTCGGCGGCAATACCGCGCCCCGTGTCCCAGACTTCCAGGCTCAAGCGCCCTCCCCGGCGCCTGGCGGTCAGGAGAATGCCGCCCTGGTCCGTGTAGCGGCAGGCGTTGCTGAGCAGATTGCGCAAGATACGCGTCAGCAGACGCAGATCGGTCATGACCACTTCTTCGCCAAAACGCGCGCGCAACTCCAGCCCCGCGGCGCCCGCCACCGATTGAAACTCGGAAACCAACGGCGCCAGCAACTCGTCCAGTCGATAGGACGCGATGTCCGGGCGAACCGCAGCCTGGTCCAGCCGGGAGATATCCAGCAGATCGGTGAGTAGATCTTCCGCGCCCTCCAGGGCCTGGTGAGTGCGCTCCACCAGGACCTGCTCAGGGTTCGGCAACTGACGCTCGCGCAGCGTGGCGATCAGCAGGCGCGCGGCGTTGAGCGGCTGGAGCAGGTCGTGACTGGCGGCGGCCAGGTACTTGTCCTTGCTGCGGTTGGCGGCCTGTGCGGCGTCGCGGGCGTCGCGCAACTGTTGCTCGACGAGCTTGCGCTGGGCGATCTGCTGCTGGAGGTTGTGATTGGCTTCCAGCAGTTCATCGGTGCGCTCGGCCACCCGCTGTTCCAACTGGTCGTTGAGTTGTTGCAGGCGCTGGCGGGCCAGCTCCAGATCCTCCAGACGCGCCGCCAGCTCGGGATAATGGCTCTTGCGCGTCGAATGATTGCCCAGCCCCAGCAGCCCGGCCAGGGCTCTTTGCTGTTCGTCAGAGGGCTTCGCCATAAACGACCTCGACATCCCGCTGGCTCGACTCCCGAGGGTTGGTGAGGATGCACGGATCATGCATTGCATGCTGCGACAGGAAAGGAATATCCGAAGTACTCACCCCGTGCAGTCCCAGGGTTTCGTGGAAACCGATGGTGCGCTTGAGCGCAATCAGGTGTTCCACCAATCGAGTGCGGATCTGCCGATGATTCAATCCACGGCAGTCGATGCCCAGCGTCTCGGCGATTACCTTGAAACGGTCCGGCGCCGAGGTGTAGTTGAATGCCACGACATGCTCCACCAACACCGCGTTGCACAACCCATGGGGCAGGTCCAGAAAGCCCCCCAGGCTGTGGGACATGGCGTGCACGGCACCGAGAATGGCATTGGAGAACGCCAGCCCGGCCTGCATGCTGCCGAGCATGATCTTTTCCCGCAGGGCGACGTCGCCCGGGTTAGCGATCATCTGCACCAGGTTGCTGTTGATCAGCCGCATCGCCTCCAGCGCATGGGGGTCGGTGAGCGGGCCATGACCGGTGGAGACGAAAGCCTCGATAGCGTGCACCAGCGCGTCGATGCCCGTACAGGCCGACAGGAACGGGTCCATGCTCAGTGTGGTTTCCGGGTCGATCAGCGAGACGTCCGGCACGGCGGCCTTGCTGACAATGGAAAACTTCATGCGCTCCTGCTGGTTGGAGATGATCACGAACTGCGAGACATCGGCCGAAGTTCCGGCAGTGGTGGGAATCAGGATCAGCGGTGGGCTGGGCACATGCAGGGTGTCGACGCCTTCGAACTCGAGGATATTGCGGCCATGGGCGACGACGATCCCGATGGCTTTGCCGCAGTCCATGGGACTGCCGCCACCGACTGCGACGATGACGTCACAGTGGTTTTCCCGGTACAACTCGGCACCGAGCATCACTTCCTCGACCCGGGGATTGGGCGAAACGTCGCTGTAGATGCAGTAATCGATACCCAGGGCCTGGAGACTTGACTCGACATCCCCCACCCAGCCGGCGGCGATGACGCCGGGATCGGTGACCACCAACACCTTGCGGGCGCCGAAGGTCTGGGCGTAATTACCGACATTGTGCCGGCAACCGGCGCCGAACATGATTTCAGGTGAAACGAACTTGCGCAGCGGGCTGAGGCTCATCTTTACAGGTGCATGGCTCATTGGTAAGCCTGTTCTTATTGTGTTGGATACCCAGAGCCTAAAGCATCCCGCCGCGAATGCAATCAGACCAATGGGTAGCCCGGCCTGAACGCATCAGGCCGGGCCGACACTCATCGATTGGCGAAATACATCGTCACTTCGAAGCCGATACGCAGGTCGGTGTACGCGGGTTTAGTCCACATGGGTCTTTCCTCTTCTTGTACCGGGTGATTCCGGCAAGGTCATTAATGCACGGGGTGCCGTGGGTTCGAATGCTACTTTCGAAGCGGTGGGTGGGGTGCGTTGGTAGCAGGTTCTACACATCAAATGTGGGAGCGAGCCTGCTCGCGATGGCGGCAGGTCGGCCAACACAACTGTCGACTGATCCGGCTTCATCGCGAGCAGGCTCGCTCCCACAGGGTTCAGCGCTGTTTCCGAAAGTTAGAAAAAGCCCAACGGGTTGATGTCATAGCTCACCAGCAGGTTCTTGGTCTGCTGGTAGTGATCGAGCATCATCTTGTGGGTTTCACGACCCACGCCGGACTTCTTGTAGCCACCGAACGCCGCGTGGGCCGGGTACAGGTGGTAGCAGTTGGTCCAGACGCGCCCGGCCTTGATCGCCCGGCCCATGCGGTAGGCGCGGTTGATGTCGCGGGTCCACAGGCCGGCGCCGAGGCCGAACTCGCTGTCGTTGGCGATCGCCAGGGCTTCGGCCTCGTCCTTGAAGGTGGTCACGCCCACCACCGGGCCGAAGATTTCCTCCTGGAACACGCGCATTTTGTTGTGGCCCTTGAGCAGGGTCGGCTGGATGTAGTAGCCACTCGACAAGTCGCCCTCCAGACGCTCGACCGCGCCGCCGGTCAGCAGTTCGGCACCCTCCTCGCGGGCGATGTCCAGGTACGAAAGGATCTTGTCGTATTGCTGTTCGGACGCCTGGGCGCCGACCATGGTTTCGGTATCCAGTGGGTTGCCACGTTTGATCTTGGCGATTTTCTTCATGACTTCGGCCATGAACGGTGCATAGATCGACTCCTGCACCAGCGCGCGGGATGGGCAGGTGCAGACTTCGCCCTGGTTGAAGAACGCCAGCACCAGGCCTTCGGCCGCCTTCTCGATAAACGCCGGCTCGGCCTGCATGATGTCTTCGAAGAAGATGTTCGGCGACTTGCCGCCCAGTTCCACGGTGGACGGGATAATGTTCTCGGCGGCGCACTTCATGATGTGCGAGCCCACCGGGGTGGAACCGGTAAAGGCGATCTTGGCGATACGCTTGCTGGTCGCCAGGGCTTCACCAGCTTCGCGACCAAAACCATGGACGATGTTCAATACACCGGCCGGCAGCAGGTCGGCGATCAGTTCTGCAAAAACCATGATCGACAGCGGCGTCTGTTCCGCTGGCTTGAGCACGATGCAGTTGCCCGCCGCCAGGGCTGGCGCGAGCTTCCAGGCCGCCATCAGCAGCGGGAAGTTCCATGGGATGATCTGCCCGACCACACCCAGCGGTTCATGGAAATGGTAAGCGGTGGTCAACTCGTTGATCTCGGCCGCGCCGCCTTCCTGGGCGCGGATGCAACCGGCGAAATAACGGAAGTGATCGGCCGCCAGCGGTACGTCGGCGTTGAGGGTTTCGCGCACGGCCTTGCCATTATCCCAGGTTTCGCTGACAGCGAGGATCTCCAGGTTCTGCTCGATACGGTCGGCGATCTTCAGCAGCACCAGGGAGCGGTCCTGTACCGACGTCTTGCCCCAGGCATCGGCGGCGGCATGGGCTGCGTCCAGGGCCTTGTCGATGTCAGCGGCGCTGGAGCGCGGGAATTCAGCGATCACCTGGCCATTGACCGGTGATGTGTTGGTGAAGTATTCGCCATGCACCGGTGCGACGAATTCGCCACCGATGAAGTTGCCATAGCGCGGCTTGAAGGAAACGACGGCGCCTGGGGTTCCGGGTTGTGCGTAGATCATGATGGGCCTCTGCCTGGTCGATGCCTGTCACGGGACAGGCGATAGGCCGATGGTAGAGAGCCCCGCCTGCCGGACGAATGCGTCGTTGGCAGGAGGGGCTCTCGTTATTTGGTCGTAGATTTGTGGGTTGGAGTGCGGAAAGCTGGAATCGGCGCTGTTGTTCTGTGGGAGCAAGGCTTGCCCGCGATGAAGTTGACGCGGCTCATCCTGAAACCGAGGCGTCTCCATCGCGGGCAAGCCGTGCTCCCACAGGTTGCTGTCTCACCACAGAGACAGCGCCCTGCTCTGCTTCAACTCAACGCTTGGCCACCAGATCCTTCGGCAGCTTGAAGGTCCAGAGCATCCCGCCCTGGTTGAAGTCCTTCACCCGCTTGGCCACTTCACCGCCCCACAACGGCACGGCGCCGCCCCAACCCGAAACCACGGAGACATACTGCTCGCCGTCCATTTCCCAGGTAATCGGCGAGCCGAGTACGCCGGAGCCGGTCTGGAATTCCCAGACTTTCTCCCCGGTCTTGGCGTTGAAGGCCTGGAGGAACCCTTCAGGCGTGCCGGTGAAGACCAGGTTGCCCTTGGTGGTCAGCACCCCGCCCCACAGCGGCGCGTAGTTCTTGTGGCGCCAGACTTCCTTGCCGGTCTTCGGATCGATGGCCCGCAGTACGCCGATGTAATCCTCGTTCAGCGGCTTGATGGTGAACCCGGCCCCGAGAAACGCCGCGCCTTTCTTGTAGGCGATGCCCTCGTTCCAGATGTCCATGCCCCACTCGTTGGAAGGCACGTAGAACAGCCCGGTGTCCTTGTTGTAGGCCATCGGCATCCAGTTCTTCGCGCCGAGGAACGCCGGAGCAACGAACACCGAGCTGCCCTTGGCTTCGCTGCCCGGCGCGCCGGGCCGGCTGGCCTCGTTGTAGATCGGCCGACCGTCCTTGTCCAGGCCGGTGGCCCAGGTGATCTTGTCGACGAACGGGAAGCCACGGATGAACTTGCCGTTGGTGCGATCGAGCACGTAGAAGAAGCCGTTACGGTCAGCGGTGGCCGCTGCCTTGATCTCCTTGCCGCCTTCCTTGTAGTTGAAGGAGATCAGCTCGTTGACGCCGTCATAGTCCCAACCGTCGTGGGGCGTGCTCTGGAAGTGCCACTTGATGGTGCCGTCGTCCGGATTAAGGGCAAGTCGCGACGAGGAATAAAGGTTGTCGCCAGGACGCAGGTGGGAGTTCCACGGGGCCGGGTTACCGGTGCCGAACAGCAGCAGATTGGTTTCCGGATCGTAGTAGCCGCCCAGCCAGGGCGCAGCGCCGCCGGTTTTCCAGAGGTCTCCCGGCCAGGTCTTGCCGGCCTCGCCACCGGAGATGCCGTTCTCGATGGCCTTGCCGTCCTTGTAGACGTAGCCCATATGGCCTTCCACGGTCGGACGGGTCCACAGCAGGTCACCGTTTTTCGGATCGAACGCGCTGATCTGGCCCACCACGCCAAACTCGCCGCCCGCCACGCCGGTGATCAGCTTGCCGTTGACGACAATGGGGGCGGCGCTGATGGAGTAACCTTCCTTGTGATCGGCGACCTTCTTGCTCCATACCACCTTGCCGGTGTCCTTGTTCAAGGCGACCAGCTTGGCATCGAGGGTACCGAAGAACACCAGGTCACCGTACAACGCCACGCCACGGTTGATCACGTCGCAGCAGGGACGGATGTCATCGGGCAGGCGCGCGTCGTACTGCCAGAGCTTCTTGCCGGTACGCGCGTCCACCGCGAACACCCGCGAATAGGATCCGGTGAGGTACATCACCCCATCCTTGATCATCGGCTGGGCCTGCTGGCCGCGCTGTTTTTCGCCGCCGAAGGAGAACGCCCAGACCGGCCGCAGTTCCTTGACGTTATTGACATTGAGGGTATCGAGCGGGCTGTAGCGCTGGCCCTGGACACCAAGGCCGTTGGTGACGATCTGTTGCGGGTTCTTCGGGTCCTGGAGAATTTCCTGATCGGTCACGGCGGCCAAGGCCGAACCGGACAGCAGCATGGCACTGAGCAGCAGGCTCACGGCGAAGGGTTGGCGACGTGCGGGATGAGTCATGACGGCTACCTCTGCGGTTATTGTTATACCCGGGAATTTTTCCCGGTCTGGCACAGATTCTTGGGCTCGGGGCCGTTGCCAACAATTGCACGCTGTGTTGAGTTTTCTAGTTCCTTGGTACATGTAAGACACACACAATCCCTTGTGGCGAGGGAGTTTGCTGTGGGAGCAAAGCTTGCTCGCGATGAAAACGCCTCGGTTTCAAATAGACCGCGGTGTCTTCATCGCGGGCAAGCCTTGCCCCCACAGAGAGGGACTTCCACCCGCTTCATCCCCACCCGCTCATACCGCGGATAAAGATGACTGACACTGCGAATCAGCTCATAGCGGCTCAGGCTGATCCCGGCAAAGCGCTCGGGAATGGGGCTGCGGATCATCTCGGCCATGTCATCGCCACGGGCCGCGCCGTCGCGCATCAATTGATCGAGCCAGCCCAGGTAGTCGCGCATCTGCGCAAAGGGCCCGGCATCGCTCGCCACCGGGCCATGGCCGGGGACGATCAGTTTCCAGGGCAAGGCCTGCAGGGTGTCCAGGTCATTGAGCCAGACCTCCAGTCCCGGGCTGTTTGGCGTGGTCAGGGCACGCTCGTAGAACACCAGGTCACCGGCGAACAGCACGCCGGTGGTTTCGTCCAGGATCGCCAGGTCAGCCCCGGTGTGCCCGGCCAGTTGCAGTAGTCGCAACGAATGATTGCCCACCTTCAGCGTACCCGGAGCCAATACCTGGGTCGGCAACACCACCTCGGTGCCACGCATCCAGTCACCTACCAACCGGTACATGTTTTCCGCCATGGCATCGCCCTGTTGGCGGAGCAGGTCCGTGGTGCCTGCAAGCGCACCGATAGGTACGTCGCTGAAAGCCTGGTTGCCCAGCACATGATCTGGATGATGATGGGTCAACAGTACCTGGACCACCGGTTTGCCCGTGGTCGCCGCAATGACTTGGCGCAGGGCCTCCCCGTAACGCTTCGACGGTCCGGTATCGATCACCACCACGCCGGCATCGGTGACGATGAAGCCGGTGTTTACGATGTTGCCACCGTTGGCCTTGGCGAAATTCTCGGTGCTGCCTTCCAGCAGCCATGTGCCCTCGGCAATCTGCCGGGGCTTGAGCGAATAATCCGCGCAGGCCCACGCCGGCAGGCACAAGCAGATCAATAACATCCAGCGCATGGCGCGCTCCTTGGGGTCAGGGGATCGCCGCCTCGAATTGATTGCCACCGTTGTCGCGCAACATCAGGCGGGTCTGCCCGGGGCCTTGTACGTCGAAGCCCAGGTTGGGGTTTTCGCTGACCGCCGGGAACAGCTCAAGGCGCGCCAGCACTTGGCCGTCGGCGTCCAGCAATTGAGCCTGGTTGAGGAAAAACTCAGGAATGCCGCTTACCAGGCCGTTGTCCATCGGATGGGCCACCTGCAAGCGCAGGCGGCTGATGTCGCCTCGTGGATAACGGGCGCCGAGTACTTCGCCCAAGTGCTCTTCCCAGCCCGGCTGGGTTCGCACCACGCTCGGCGCCGTACAGCCACCGCCGGCCGCGTCGATCAGGGTCGAGCCGACGTGCCACAGGCCGTCGCGGGTCTGCACGGCGGCGCGCAATGGTGTGGCCTGCTCGATGCGTATGCGGATCGACAGCCAGGGCAACACCCGCTCCCCCGGCTGGAAATCGACGATCCTGGGCAGTGGATTGAGCTCAGCCCAGGCCAGCATCCGGACCACGTCACCGGTAAAGGCGCGGGCATCGATTTCCAGCGGCACCTGGCGCGCATCTTCGGCAAAGGGCGGCGCCAGCAGCCGGACCCGTTCGTCGAATACGAACGGTGCGTCACCCAGCAGTTGCTTGTGATAGAACGCCCACATCACCGACGGAACCGGATCCTTTCCCGGCTCGACCGCCGCCAGCGTCATCATCGGCAAGCCGAACCCCAGCAGACAGCACGCGAGCCATTTCATCCCTGCGCTCCTATTGGTACATTTCCGGCACGTCGTAACGCAGGCCGTAATGGGCGTAGACCGCCTTGAGGCTGCCGTCGCGGATGAGACCTTCCAGCGCCTCTTCCACTGCATAGGCCAGCTGCCGGTTGCTCTCATGCACCGCCATGCCGATCTCCCAACGCTGCTTGCCCATGTTCGGGTAGGCATTTTCCGCCAGGGCCAATTGCGGATCGGCCGCCTCGTGGACCTGCCAGTCGACCTCCCCGCGCATGGCCATGACGGCATCGACTTCCCCGGCCTGCATGGCTTTGAACGCCTGGCCGACGCTGGGGTAGTGACGGGTCCTGGCGCTGAGCATGCCGTTGAATACCGACGTCAGATAGAACGAAGGCACGCTGTCCACTTCAACCCCGATGGGGTGCTGCTGGAACACCGCAACGCTGCCCACCGAATCCAATCGCCGGTGGTCATAAGCCACCTGCCAGCATTCCTGCTGGTAAGGGCCGAACATCACTACCTGGGCGTTCTCCAGTTCACCGATATCATTGCGTCTTTGCACGTAATCGTGGTCGTAGGGTACGCGCATCATCAGATCGGCCAGTTGACGGTCATGCAGCGGACTGCTGCGCCAGATGTAATCGCGCAAATCGTCATCAAGCTTCTCGCCGGGTGGCGCCCATATCAGTTTCAGGCGCACACCCAGCGTCTTCGCCAAGGCCTGGGCCAGTTCCACATCAACGCCCCTGGGCTGGCCGTCGGCTTCGAAGCTGTATGGCGCGAAGTCCTTGTAGACCGCAACCTTCAACTCACCGGCGGCGATCATCTGATCGTAGCTGCGCACTTGCGCCTGTACGGCCTGGCTACACAGCAGTGCGCCGCAGATCACCCACACGAACAGACGCATGGCGATCACTCCTCGACATGCACGCTGTCAAGATAGGTGCGCACCGCCCATAAGGCCTCCTGGCTCAGATAGTCGGCCATTTTGGGCATGTAGACCCGGCCGTCGCGTACCGCTCCGTGACGCACCCGTTCAACGAACCACTCGTCCCCGGCCTCGGCGGCGTCCAACAGACGCAGGTCGGGGGCGATGCCGCCAGACTTGGCTTCCAAGCCATGACAGGCTGCACAGTTCTGGTTATAGGCCGATGAGCCGATTTCCAGGGCCCGGTCATGTTCAGGGGAGTTACGATAGGGGTTTGTCGTAGCCCAACCGTCGCCGTCCACGGCTACGCCGGCGTCCTTGATCGGGGTCAGTCCCTTGGTTTCCACTGCCTGGGGCACTACGTTGCCATGGGCCCATACAGAGCCTGCGCCGGTCAGCCCCATCAGCAGCGCGGTAGCGATGATGGCGTTGCGTTTTGTTGTCATTGTTATGCCCTCTGGATTGCACGCTGACCTCTCTACAGAGGCCGTGCCGTCATCTTAGGAACCGTGCCACGCAAGCCGAATGCTGCTTTGGTGGCCGGGTCCTAGTTCCTTGGTAGCAGGCCATCCGACGCAGGTCGCAAAGACTGGCGGTTCGGGAAGTCTTCCCGGCAAAGGCGGGATCTTTTCCGTATCGGCCAGGCCCCGGTGCGACCCAACCTAGTCAGGCCAAAACCTTTCACTGGGAACCCCCACCATGACAATAAAAACGCTACCCGCACCCTGCACCCTGGCTGTCGCCATGCATGCCTTGCTGCTGGCCGGCAGCCTTTCGTTGAGTCCCCTGGCCAGCGCCGCTACGTCAGGGGTGAGTTGGGAAGACATTGCCAACGATCACCTGACCACCAAGGACGTGCTGCAATACGGTATGGGCACCAACGCCCAGCGCTGGAGCCCGCTGGCCCAGGTCAACGACAAGAACGTGTTCAAGCTGACCCCGGCCTGGTCCTACTCATTCGGCGACGAGAAGCAGCGCGGCCAGGAATCCCAGGCCATCGTCAGCGACGGCGTGGTCTACGTCACCGGTTCCTATTCGCGGGTATTCGCCCTCGACGCCAGGACCGGCAAGCGCTTGTGGACCTACAACCACCGGCTGCCGGACAACATTCGCCCGTGCTGCGACGTGGTCAATCGTGGCGCGGCCATCTATGGCGACAAGATCTACTTCGGCACCCTGGATGCGCGCGTAGTCGCCCTGGACAAAAACACCGGCAAGGTCGTATGGAACAAGAAGTTCGGCGATCACGCCGGCGGCTACACCATGACCGGTGCCCCGGTGCTGATCAAGGACAAGACCAGCGGCAAGGTGCTGCTGATCCACGGCAGTTCCGGCGATGAATTCGGCGTGGTCGGGCAGTTGTTCGCCCGCGATCCCGACACAGGCGAGGAAATCTGGATGCGCCCGTTCGTCGAGGGCCACATGGGCCGCCTCAATGGCAAGGACAGCACCCCCACCGGCGATGTAAAGGCGCCCTCCTGGCCCGACGACAAGACCACCGAAACGGGTAAGGTCCAAGCCTGGAGCCACGGTGGCGGCGCGCCTTGGCAGAGCGCCAGTTTCGACTCCGAGACCAACACCATCATCGTCGGTGCGGGTAACCCGGGCCCTTGGAACACCTGGGCCCGGACAGCCAAGGACGGCAATCCCCACGACTACGACAGTCTCTACACCTCCGGCCAGGTCGGAGTCGACCCGAGCACTGGCGAAGTGAAGTGGTTCTACCAGCACACGCCCAACGACGCCTGGGATTTCTCCGGCAACAACGAGCTCGTGCTGTTCGACTACAAGGACAAGGACGGCAAGATCATCAAGGCCACGGCCCACGCTGACCGCAACGGTTTCTTCTACGTCGTGGATCGCAACAACGGCAAGCTGCAGAATGCTTTTCCCTTCGTTGATAACATCACCTGGGCCAGCCACATCGATCTCAAGACCGGTCGCCCCGTGGAGAACCCCGGCCAGCGTCCGGCCAAGCCATTGCCTGGCGAAACCAGGGGCAAGCCAGTGGAGGTCTCGCCGCCGTTCCTGGGCGGCAAGAACTGGAATCCCATGGCGTACAGCCAGGACACCGGGCTGTTCTACGTCCCGGGCAACCAATGGAAAGAGGAATACTGGACCGAGGAGGTGAATTACAAGAAAGGTTCGGCCTACCTCGGCATGGGGTTTCGCATCAAGCGCATGTACGACGATCACGTCGGCAGCCTGCGGGCGATGAACCCCACCACCGGCAAGGTCGTCTGGGAGCATCAGGAGCCTCTGCCACTGTGGGCCGGCGTATTGGCGACCCAGGGCAACCTGGTGTTCACCGGTACTGGTGACGGCTTCTTCAAGGCGTTCGATGCCAGGACCGGCAAGGAGCTGTGGAAATTCCAGACCGGCAGCGGCATCGTCTCTCCGCCCATCACCTGGGAACAGGACGGCGAGCAGTACATCGGCGTGACTGTCGGTTATGGCGGCGCCGTGCCGTTGTGGGGCGGCGACATGGCGGAGCTGACCAAGCCCGTGGCACAGGGTGGCTCATTTTGGGTGTTCAAGATTCCAGGCTGGGACAAGGCCATGGCGCAGAAGTAGCGCGCCCCCCTCAAAACTCAATCCCATCCCCCTGTAGGAGCGAGCCTGCTCGCGAAGCGGTGTGTCAGTCGACATCCATGCAGGCTGATCCACCGCTTCGCGAGCAGGCTCGCTCCCACAGAGCTGACCGAGTTTACTGCCATGAATTACTTACCCCTTGCATTGCTGCTCGCCCTCAACGCCCACGCCGACGACACCGATACTCCCCTGACCATTAACGGCTGCGTCATCGCCGAATCCAGCCAATGCCCCGGCGCCGATTTACGCGGTGCTCAACTGGCTAATCAGGACCTGCGCAAGATGAACCTCAGCGGCGCGGACCTGCGGGGTGCCGATCTGCGCCATGCGCGGCTGGATCTGGCGAACCTGGAGAAAGCCCGTTTACAAGGCGCGAACCTGACCCGCGCCAGCCTGCAACAAAGCAACCTGCGCCTGGCAGACTTCACCGACGCCACCCTCAAGGCTATTCAGGGCTGGGGGCTGTTCGCCCAGGGCGCGCAGTTCCAGGACGCCGACCTGAGCGCCGCGTACCTGCAGTTTTCCCGACTGTCGGGCGCGCGCCTGCACGGCGCCAACCTGCAAGCCGCCGACCTGGAAATGGCCTGGCTGAGCAAGGCTGACCTCAAGGACGCCGACCTGCGCGACGCCAACCTGCAGGAAGCCAAGCTGGGGGAAAGCAACCTGGAACAGGCCAACCTGAGCGGATCACGTCAGCACTACGGGAATTTCCAGGGGGCTAACATGGAGGGTTGTACCGGGTGTCCAACGTCTTGGGCCGAGTAACTCACAGTGCCCACAATCACCGCGCCACCCGCACCACGCCCATGTCGATCCCCAAATGCACCAGCTCTGCATGGGAACTGACCTGCAGCTTGCTCTTGAGCAACGTCAGGTGATTGGACACCGTCTTGGCGCTGATGCACAGCTGCTCGGCGATCGTGCGCGCGGGGGTGCCCTTGGCGAGCATGACGAAGATTTCCAGCTCGCGCTGGGTCATGCATTGCAGGCGCGGGTCGGCGTCGTGCCGGGAGCTGGCACAGGCCAGTTGGGTCGCCAGGGATTGTTCGATGTAGGCATGGCCGGCCAATACCCGCCGCACCGCCTCCACCAGCACCTGGGGCGCCGAATTCTTGGTCAGGTAACCCGCGGCGCCGGCGTCCAGCGCCTGGCGCACCAGCGGCAACTCATCGTGCATGCTGAAGAACAGCACGCGCAGTTGCGGCAGGCGTTGGCGCAGGCGCCGGGTGGTTTCCAGGCCACTGATGCCGGGCAGGCCGAAATCCATGATCACCAGGTGAGGCACTTGCTCTTGCACCTGGCTCAGGGCCTCTTCGCCCGTGGCCGCCTCTCGGACCTGCAAATCGGGCATCAAGGCCCGCAGAAGGCTCGCGAAGCCCTGCCGAACCACGGCATGGTCATCCACCAACAAAATGTTCATCGCGCCTCCAGGGGGATGTTCAAGGCCAGCGCCCAGCCGGCACCGGGGCGACAGATGACTCGCAGCTCGCCGCCCAGGCTGCGAGCCCGTTCGGACATCGAATGCAGGCCGACTCCCGGTCGGGGCGGCGGCGTCGCCCCCAGGCCGTTATCGCGTACCAGCAGCCGCAGACGTCCGCCGCGCTGACGCAGACGAATCCGTACCCGGGTGGCGCTGGCATGACGGGCAACATTGGTCAGCGCCTCCTGGACCAGGCGATACAGATGGGTCTTGTCTGGACCGGACAACGCCGGCAACGCGGCATCGATCCGCAGCTCGCAGGCAATGCCATGGGTGTCCTGGCATTGCCTCACTAACAATCCGATGGCTTCGTCCAGCGGCAAGTGCTGCAACACCACCGGGTACAGGTCGTGCACCAGCGCCCGAAAACCCTGTTGCAAGTGCTCGCAGTGATCTTCGAGCTGGCAGACCGTCTGTTCCAGTACCGACGGCTGGTCGGTGACCAGGCGCAGCAGGCAGGCCCGGGCACGGATACCAGCCACGTATTGGCCCAGATCATCGTGCAGGGCCTGGGCCAAATGGGTCCGTTCCTGTTCCTGCACAGCCAGCAGTGCCTGGGTGAGCCGGGTGTTATCGGCCTGGGATTGGGCCAGGGCGGCAGTCATTCGATTGAAGTGCCCCGCCAGTTGCCGCGCCTCCGGGATGCCTTCGGCGGGCAGGCGCACCCGCAGATCGCCGGCCGATACCTGGCGCAGTGCGTCGAGCAGCTCATCCAGCAAGTGCATGCCCCGACGCACCGCCCAGCGGATAACCAACAGACTGAGCAACAGGGCCAGGGCGCAGACGCCCAGCAGTTGCACCAGCGAATCGAGGATTTCCTCGATTTCATCCCGTGGATCGACGGCGATCCAAGCCCGACGACCGTCGCCCAGGCTCACCACTTGAGGCGCAGGGCCATCGACGAGCAGTTGGCGGCCGAGCCAGGCCTTCAGTCCGCTGTCGATACCCGTCGGGGGGCGATCCCCCGGCGCCTGCCAGCGCACCCGTATATGGCGCAAGCTGCCGGTCAGTCGCTCCTGGAGCCTGGTCGGATCGCGCTCGGCGGTCTCGCGCAGGTATTGCACCACGGAACCGGCCGATTGCAGCTCGCGCTTTACGTCGGTCATGGCCTGATGCAGCAACAGGCTCGCACAAGCCAGCGTGACCAGGCCGAAGAAGGCCGTCACCCACAGATTGATCCGCCACAGGGCCGACATGCTCAACACCCCATCACTGAATCGACACAAAGCCCTTGTGGGAGCGAGCCTGCTCGCGATGACGGCGGCACATCCAACCTTTCTGCCGGCTGGACCACTGCTATCGCGAGCAGGCTCGCTCCCACAGGGGGGCCGCGGTGCCCCCCGGACAACCGATCAACCCCAATCAGACTCAGGATCAGCAACAACGGCAGAAGCAACGCTTTGAAAGTCTGCACGGTCTGTTCGCTCCCTGATGAATGACGATTGCCTGCATCCTAAAACCCCGAGGTCGACGGCGAGCTACTACCTTGGTACTGCCCCGGCGGTACTTTCTGCATATTCCCCCCTGATCAAGGGCTTCCTATGCTGGCGTCACCTGCAATGGAGGTGTTATGCGCCGGCTCGCCAGTTTCACCTTGATCGCTCTGATGGCCGCCGCCACGGTCCAGGCCGAGGACGTCGCGCCGTTGCAGGTGCGCATCGGATACCTGGGTTACCGTCCCGATCCGGGGCCCCTGCTGTCCAACGTCATCACCGAGCCCACCGACGCAGGCTTGCGCGGCGCCGAGCTGGCGATCATCGACAGCAACAGCACCGGACGTTTTCTCAAACAGGATTACCGCCTGGAAAGCGCCAGCGTCGACAGCCCCGAAGCCTTGCTCGAGTCCGCCCGCGCGCAACATGAGCAGGGCCTGCGGCTGTTCGTGGTCAACGCCCCGGTCGCCAGCCTGCGCCAGCTCAGCGCCGCCCTGCCCGACAGTTTGCTGTTCAATGCCGGCAGCCCCGACGACAGCCTGCGCACCACCGACTGTCTGGGCAACGTGCTGCACAGCCTGCCGGACCGGGCCATGCTCGCCGACGCCCTGGTGCAATTCAGCGTCGTGCGCAAATGGCAGAAGGCGTTGCTGATTGTTGGGCAGACGCCCGAGGACCAGGCCTATGCCAGCGCCCTGCGCCGGGCCATGAAACGCTTCGGCCTGAAGACCGTGGCCGAGAAGACCTGGCAGTTCGACAATGATCAACGCCGCAGCGCCCAGGCCGATATGCCGCTGTTCACCCAGACCGCGGAATACGACGTGGTGCTGGTGGCCGATGAGCGCGGCGACTTCGGCGAGTACCTGCCCTACCAGACCTGGTACCCGCGTCCGGTGGCCGGCACACAGGGACTGACCCCCACCGGTTGGCACAAGACCGTCGAAACCTACGGTGCGGCGCAGCTGCAAAAACGCTTTGAGGCCTTGGCCGGGCGCTGGATGAACGACCGCGACTTCGCCGCCTGGATCGCCGTGCGCAGCGTCGCCAGCGCAGTGAGCAAACTGCGCCAGGCCGACCCGTTCGCCATCCGTCAACTGGCCTTGAGTGATCAGTTGCCGCTGGATGGTTTCAAGGGGCGCAAGCTCAGCTATCGCCCCTGGAACGGACAACTGCGCCAACCGATTCCCCTGGTCCAGCCACGGGCCCTGGTCAGCACCTCGCCCCAGGACGGTTTCCTGCACCCCAGCAATGAAATGGACAGCCTGGGCTACGACCGGCCCGAAGTGAGCTGCCGCTACCCCTGATCGAAAACAACAACAAGGAAAACCGCCATGCGCCGCCCGCTGTTTCAACCGATCCTGCTGCGCCAGGTTCTCGCCCTCGGCGCGGTCTTGCTCGCCACCGGCCCTGCCGCCGCCAGCACCGCCTGGGTCTCGAACGAGAAAGACAACAGCCTGAGCCTGATCGACATGCAGAGCCTGGAAGTGGTCGAAACCCTGCCGGTGGGCCAACGTCCGCGGGGTCTGCTGCTGTCCCACGACAATCGCCTGCTGTACATCTGCGCCAGCGATTCGGACCGGGTCCAGGTGATGGACGTCGCCACCCGCAAGATCATAAAGGAGCTGCCGTCCGGCAAGGATCCGGAGCAGTTTGCCCTGCACCCCAACGACCGCTGGCTCTACGTTTCCAACGAAGACGACGCGCTGGTGACCGTCATCGACACCCAGACCTCCGAAGTGCTGAGCCAGATCGGCGTCGGTGTCGAGCCCGAGGGCATGGCCGTCAGCCCCGACGGCAAGTGGACGGTCAATACCAGTGAAACCACCAACATGCTGCACTGGATCGACACCAGCACCCAGACCCTGGCCGACAGCACGCTGGTGGATCAGCGACCACGCTTCGTCGAGTTCAATCGCGACGGCACCCAGCTCTGGGCCTCGGCGGAGATCGGTGGCACCGTGACGATTCTCGATGTCGCCACCCGCAAGGTACTCAAGACCCTGACCTTCCAGATCAAAGGCGTTCATCCGGACAAGGTCCAGCCGGTGGGCGTCAAGCTCAGCGCCGACGGCCAACTGGCCTTTGTCGCCCTGGGCCCGGCCAACCATGTGGCGGTGATTGACGCCAAGACCTTCGAGATCCTGGATTACCTGCTGGTAGGCCGCCGGGTCTGGCAGCTGGCATTTACCCCGGACCAGCGTCAATTGCTGGCAACCAACGGCGTCAGCGGCGATGTCTCGGTGATCGACGTGCAGAGCCGCAAGGTGCTCAAGTCGGTGAAGGTCGGGCGCTACCCCTGGGGTGTGGTGGTGACTCCATGAGCGCCCTGGAGGTCAGCGACCTGAGCTTTGCCTATGGGCCGCGCGAAGCCCTCAAGCAGATGAGTTTCAGTGTCGCCACTGGGCGCTTCGCTGCGTTGCTGGGTCCCAACGGCGCCGGCAAATCCACGCTGATCGCCCTACTCACGCGCCTCTACGATGTGCAGCGTGGCGAGATCCGGGTCGGCGGCCATTCCATGCAACATTCTCCACGGCCGGCCCTGCAACAGCTGGGCGTGGTGTTCCAGCAAAGTACCCTGGACCTGGACCTGAGCGTCGAACAGAACCTGCGCTATCACCTCGCCCTGCACGGTTTGTCGCGACGCGAAGGGATGGCGCGGATCGATGCCGAGCTGGCCCGTCAGCAATTGACCGAGCGACGCCATGAACGGGTCCGCGACCTCAACGGAGGGCATCGTCGCCGGGTGGAAATCGCCCGGGCGCTGCTGCACGAACCCCGCCTGTTGCTGCTGGACGAGCCCAGCGTCGGCCTCGACCCGGCCAGCCGCCTGGCCCTGGGCCGGCACATTCGCCAACTGTGCGACGAACAAGACATCAGTGTGCTCTGGACCACCCACCTGCTGGACGAAGTACAACCTTGCGACGACCTGCTGATCGTGCACCAGGGCCGCCTGGTCGCCAGCGGCCGCGCCGAGGACGTGAGCCAGGAACATGGCGGCACCCTGGGGTCGGCCTTCACTCGCTTGACCACCTCGGGAGTCCATGCATGAACGCGTATTGGCAATGTTTCAGCGGCATCGTCATGCGCGAATGGCTGCGCTTCGTATTGCAGCGCACACGGCTGCTGAGCGCCCTGGTACGTCCGCTGCTATGGCTGCTGGTGTTCGCCGCCGGTTTTCGTGCAGCACTGGGCATCGCGATCATTGCGCCCTATGACACCTACATTCCCTACGAGGTGTACATCGTGCCAGGCCTGGCCTGCATGATCCTGCTCTTCAACGGCATGCAGGGTTCGCTCTCGATGGTCTACGACCGGGAAATGGGCAGCATGCGGGTGCTGCTGACCAGTCCCCTGCCCCGTGCCTTTCTGCTCACAAGCAAACTGCTGGCGACTTCGTTGATCTCGTTGCTGCAGGTCTACGCCTTCCTCGCCATCGCCTGGCTATACGGCGTCCAGCCGCCAGCAACAGGCATGTTACTGGCACTGCCGGCATTGCTGCTGGTGGCGCTGATGCTCAGCGCCCTGGGCCTGCTGCTGTCCAATGCGATCCGGCAACTGGAGAACTTCGCCGGGGTGATGAATTTCGTGATCTTCCCGATGTTCTTTCTGTCCTCCGCGCTGTATCCGCTGTGGAAGATGCTCGAAGCCAGCCCGTGGCTGTACTGGCTGTGTGCGGTGAACCCGTTTACCCATGGCGTGGAGCTGGTGCGTTATGCCTTGTATGGCCAGTTCAATCTGTTGGCGATGACGGTGTGCGCGGGGTTGACCCTGGCGTTCGCCCTGCTGGCGGTGTGGACGTTCAACCCGCAGCATGCGGCGCTGCGCAAGGCCGGTTGATCCAAACCGATACGATCCCGTTGAAGGAAAACATCCCCCTGTGGGAGCCGAGCTTGCTCGCGATGACGGCGGCACAGCCACCATCGCGGCAAGCTGATCCACCGCCATCGCGAGCAAGCTCGGCTCCCACAGGGTTCGCGGGCGTAAAGACCATTGTGCAAAGGCCAGAAATTACGACTTTAGTACTGCTTTCCCTGTCCATGGTCGCATTCCCAAGACCGCGACCCTGTCATGTAATGGACGCATAACAACAAGGACCAATCCTATGCTCCGTTTACTGGCGGTCGTCTTGCTGGGCCTGTCGTTGAATGTCGCGCAGGCCGACACGGCACTGTTTTCCCCCCAGGGCTATCGCATCGACCGGTATCGCAGCCCCACCCCCGACGCAGTGGAAGGCGCCCGGACGGTGGATACCCCGGCACTGCAACAACTGCTCGAACAGACACCCGGCCCGGTGCTGATCGACGTCTATCGCCGGCCCTGGGTCCAGGGACGCTTCATCGACAACGAGCCTCACGCCAACCTCCCAGGCAGCCTTTGGCTGGCCAATACCGGCGACGGCGAGCTCGACCCGACCTGGCAGGATTACTTCGCTCACCACCTGCGCCAGGCCACCGCCGGGCGTGCGGAGCAACCGTTGGTCTTTTATTGCCGCTCCGATTGCTGGCTGAGCTGGAACGCGGTAAAACGCGCCGCAGCCATGGGCTATAAGCATCTGTATTGGTACCGCGACGGCGTCGATGCGTGGGAGGCTGCCCACCTGCCCCTTCAAGCTGCACGGCCTGAACCGTTTCCCTGATCTTGAACGTGCGTGCAACTGCTCCAGCCAAAACACAATAATGAGGTGAATGGCCATGTATAAAATCCTGATAGCCGACGATCACCCACTGTTTCGCGAAGCCATCCATAACGTCATCAGCGACGGTTTTCCTGGCAGCGAGGTCATGGAAACCGCCGACCTGGACAGCGCCCTGGCCCTGACTACCGAGCACGACGACCTGGACCTGATCCTGCTGGACCTGAACATGCCCGGCATGCACGGCCTCAATGGCCTGATCAACCTGCGCAACGAGGCCCCGACCATTCCCGTGGTGATCGTCTCGGCCGAACAGGACAAACAGATTGTCTTGCAGGCCATCACCTACGGCGCGGTGGGGTTCATCACCAAATCCTCGCCACGTTCGCAGATGACCGACGCCATCGAACAGATCCTCAACGGTAACGTGTACCTGCCACCGGACATCATCCGTACCCAGAAGAACCCGGTAGGCCGGCGCCTGAATGAAACCCCGGCCTTCCCGCCCGAACTGCTCCAGGCCTTGACCCGCAAGCAACTGCTGGTGCTCGAGCGCATGACCAAGGGCGAATCGAACAAACAGATCGCCTACACCCTCGACATCGCCGAAACCACGGTCAAGGCCCACGTCTCGGCGATTCTGCGCAAACTCAACGTGCACAACCGGGTGCAGGCGATTCTCAGTGCGGGGGATATTGATTTCGGGGCGTATCTGCGGCGTTGATGTTCTGCGTCCTTGCGGGGAGAAACTTTGTGGGAGCAAGGTTTGCCCGCGATGAAGGCCAAGTGTTCTTTCTGACACTCCAGCGCCTGCATCGCGAGCAAGCTTTGCTCCTACAGTTGCTTTGCCACAAAAAGTGTTCGGCTCAGGGACGGTTGGATTGGGCCAGCAAATGACTCATCGCAATCTTCAGCTTCATCGGCCGCACCGGTTTATGCATCAGGGTGTGCCCGCGCTCGCGGATCTGTTGCTTGAGTTCATTACTGTAGTTGGCGGTGATCAACATCGCCGGGATCGCTGATTCGCGGCCAGCGTTGATCCGGGCCACGGCGTCGACGCCGTTCTGGTCGTTGTCCAGGTGATAGTCGGCGATCAGCAGGTCCACCTCGGTGTGCTCGTTGTCCACCTGGCGCGCCAGGTCCTGCTCCGATAGTGCGGTCACCACATGGCAACCCCATCCCTCGAGTAAGGTACGCATACCCGCACAGATCGCCGCGTCGTTATCCAGCACCCAGATTCGCGCCCCGCGCAAGCGTTCGAGCATTGGCTCACTCATGTCCACGCATGGCACAGGCTTGGGCGCGGTGGCACTCAGCGGCACGTCGATGGCGAACATCGAACCCTTGCCCGGCCACGAGCGCACCTGGATCCGGTGTCCGAGGATGCCGGCGATCTTCTCGACAATCGCCAGGCCCAGGCCCAACCCGCGGTCCTGGTCCGGACGCTGTACATCGCCGCGCTTGAACTCCTGGAAAATTTCCTCCAGGCGATCCTCGGCGATGCCAATGCCGGAATCCCAGACCTGGATCGACACCCGCTGCCCCTGGCGCCGGCACCCCAACACCAGGCGGCCGCTGGGGGTGTAGCGGATGGCGTTGCTCAACAGGTTGCGCAGGATCCGGGCGAGTAGCTGCATGTCACTGCGCACCAGTACTGAACAAGGCACGAAGCGCAGCACCAACCCCTCACTGCGGGCGACCTGGGCGTATTCGGCGGCCAGGTTGCCAAGTAACTCGCTGAGGGCGAACGGCGCTATGTCCGCCTTGATCACTCCTGCATCGAGCTTGGAAATGTCCACCAGAGTACCCAACAGGTTCTCCACGTCCTGCAAGGAGTTGCTGACGTTGCGCACCAGATGCGCATTCGCCACTGGCTCACGACGTTCGAGCAAGGCGCTGGTGAATAGCCGCGCGGCGTTGAGCGGTTGCAACAAATCGTGGCTGACCGCCGCCAGGAACTTGGTCTTCGACAGGTTGGCCTGCTCGGCCTCGCGCTTGGCTTCACGCAGGCGCAGCTCCACGCGGCTGCGCTCATCGATTTCGCGCAGCAACTGTTCGTTGAGGGTGGTCAGTTCAGCCGTGCGCTCCTGGACCCGCTGTTCCAGGTTCTGATAGGCCTGGTGCAAAGCCTCGGCGGTACGTCGCCGTTCGGTGATGTCGCGGATCAGCACGAAAATCCCCACCACTTCGCCGTTGGCCAAGCGATTCGGCACGTAGGAGCGCAACATGTAGCGCTCCTGGTTGTTGATGTTGGTTTCGGCGAATTCGAACGTCACGCTCTCCCCGGCCAGGGCCCGGGCCACATAGGCCTCCAGGCGCTGATAGTGCTGCTCGCTGTGGGCTTCGCGCAGGCTCTGGCCGAGCATCACGCCACGGGGCCAGCAATACCACTGTTCGTAGACCTTGTTGGTGAACTCATAGACCAGGTCGGCATTGAGGTAGGCGATCAGTGCCGGCACATGGTCGGTGATCAGCCGGATCCAGCGCTCGCTTTCACTCAACGCCTCAGCGTGCTGATAGCGCTCGGTAATATCGGTGAAGGTATTGACGTAGCCACCGGTGGGCAGCGGATGGGTGCGGATTTCCAGGACCCGGCCATCGGAGAGGCGCTGCTCGCGTTCATGAATCAATCGACCATTGCTGTCGCGGCTGGCCGGGGTCAATAGTTGCAGTTCGCTGTCGGCAATCACTTCGTTGAACGGCCGGTGGGCCGCCACCGGGGCCAGGCCGCTGAGCTCCAGGAAACGTCGGTTCCACAACTCCAGCACGCCCTGGGCGTTGACCATCGCCACGCCCTGGGAGAGGTTGTCTACCGCACGCTGCAACAGGTGGGATTTCTGCGCGATGGCCTGCTCGCGGCGCACGGTCTCACTGAGTTTGACGTCGGTGATGTCGGTGAACAGGATCACCCGGCCACCTTCCTGGGTCGGCCGTTCGCTGACCTGCAACCAGCGACCGTTCTGCAAGCGATACAACACATGCTCATCATCCTGGCCGCGATTTTCTTCGCTGAACAGTCCATTGGCGGTCATCAGCCGCTTGACCTCGCCCAGCCGCATCCCGGCCATGATGCGCACCCGGCTGTGGGCCCAGAATGCCTTGAAACGGCTGTTGAACAGGACGATGCGTTGTTGTGCGTCGAACAGCACGAACGCATCGGAAATGCTCTCGATGGCGTCGATCAGGTACCGATGGGCCGTTTCCGCCCGCAGCCGCGCCTCACCAAGTAAATGGTTGCCGGCCTTGAGCTCGGCCATGGCCTGGTTCAGTGCATCGGTGCGCTCGCGCACCTGCTCGGCCAGCACCACCGAATGCTGGAACGCCGCGTACGGGTCGCTGCCCCGGGTCACGCCGGACTCCACCCGCTCGATCAGCGCTGCGTTGATGCGCTGCAACTTGTGGTTTTCGTGTTGCAGTCCGGCAATCTGCGCCTGCAGATCAGCGATGGCCGGGGACGCGATGTCGGGCAATGGCAACTCCGGTAAAGGTCTGGTTGATATGCATGCCATTGAACTGTTCTCCGTAGGTGTTGAAACCCATCACCCGTTGTTTGCGCAGGAACTGGCCGATCTGCTCCAGGCCACCGCGATCTTCCAGCTCCAGGCGCCTGAGGAAACAGTCGCAGCCGATCGTCAGCAACAGATCACCGAGACGCGCCTGCAAGCCGTCAAAGAGGTTTTCCAGGTTGTTCAGCAAGGGGCCCGGGGCCATCGCCGTGAGGACGATGCCGTTCTCCACCGCGCAATAAAAACTCAAGCTCAGGTCTGGGTGCACCTGCTGGACGGCCCGCACGTAATACTGGTCGTTGATGCGCACCGCCAACGGATGGGCGGCGAACACCCGGTAGTCGAGGGCACTCACCGGCACGCCGATATGCCGGGCGTATTCCTCGGCGGCGGGTTCGGCATTGAGTTCATAGACCCGGCGCGAAGCGCTGTCGGCGCCGGTCACCACCAGTTTTTCTTCCCGGGGCAGGATGTGGTGGGTGGTGAACACCTCGAATTCCAGCCAGGTATTGATCAGCACCACCACGGCCGCACCGCTGTGGAACTGGCCTTCGAAGTACACGTGGGTATGGGTCAGGTAATTGTCGTCGCCGGCCGAGCCGCCAAAATGCGGGATGTCCCCAAGGGCAGCGCTCAATGCCGCCAATACCATCTCTTCGCGGCTGGACAGACCATCAAGCAAGGTCAATGCGAAACTGTGGCCCTTGATCGGTGCCAAGGCGTTGCTGCGGCAGCCGCTCGCCAGTCGCTCGACCATCTGCTGGGCATCGATCAGGCTGAAGTGCCCCATCTCACCGATCAGTTCGGCGGCAATGGAAAAATGCCGGTGATCGAACCCCACCGCCGTCACGCAGTTGCGTCCATAGCCCAGGGCGGTGATTTCCCCTGCGCTGGTGCAACCCACCAGGCGAATCCCGCCGAAACTCTGCGACAGCGCCTGGCCAAGAGCCGGCAGATCGTACTCGGCGGAACAGAAAAACAGCACGAAGCCCAGGTACGGATGCAGCAACTGCCGCGCCAGTTCCTGGGCCACCTGCTCGACATCCATTGCCTGGGACATCGCGCTTACCACGCCTTCGCTCTGGGCCTGCATCTTCGCCTCCGTGACAGGAGCCTTGAGTGTACGAAGCCGCGCCGGCCCCACGAATGCTACTTGGGTAGCGGGTGTGCGCTTCCATGGGATGAGAACGGTGGCGGCCCGGGCCGCGATGCGCACGGCTGGGGCCACCACAAACTCTCGAACACCGAATCCCTTTGTGGCGAGGGGATTTATCCCCGCTGGGTCGCGAAGCGGCCCCGGAAAATAGTTCAGTCGACACAAAGCTGGGGTGACTGAAAAGGGGCCGCTTCGCAGCCCAGCGGGGATAAATCCCCTCGCCACAGGGGTTGTGTTGCCTTAGGTATTACCAGGTCAACACAGCCCCCACCGCAAACGTATCGGTGTCCTCGTTCTGGGCGCTGGTGTCATGGCCGTTGATTTCGAACTGGTTGTACTCGGCCACGAGCTTGAGGTTGTCGTTGACGTCATGGAACAGCGCAATGCCGCGGGTTTCGTAATCAGCGCCGCTGCCTACTACGCCGTTTCCATCGTCATCGGTCTTGCCGTAGGACAACGCCAGGCGGTTCTTGCCCAGCTTGTAGGAGCCTTGCAGCAGATAGCCCTTGCTGTCGACGTTGCGCAATGTCGCTTCGCCGGCGTTGTTGGTGAAGAACGGGTTGATGCCCTTGGCCTGGAATCCGGAGCCGGTGAGAGACAGGCCACCCATCTTCGCTTGCACGCCATAACCCAGGCCTTTGGAGGTCACCGACTCGACGGTGGAGTCGGTGTTGTCCGAGGTCTGGTAGCTGCCGTTGAGCCAGCTGTAGATTTTCGCGCCACCGAGGTCGAACTGGTAAGTGATCTCGCTCTCGGTGCGCGGGTTCTCCTGATAAGCCTTGCCCGTGGCGCTGCTGTCATTGGTGTCCACCGGATCCATGATCCCCACCGCCACCCGTAGCCCGTCCATGACCGGGGTGCGATAGGTGATCTGCGAGGTCGGGAATGGATAGGGATAGCCGCTGCCGATGTTGCCGAACGACACACCGCCACCGTCCACCAGCCCCAGGGTGTCGCTGACCTGGCCGTAACCGGCGAGCAATTCGTCGAGCAGGATATTGGAGCGGGCGAACAGGCCGAAGTCCTTGCCGATCAACACCTCGCCCCACTCCGGGTTGGCGACGGTGCCATAGAACTGGCGCACATCAATGGCAGTATCGGTACCGTTGGTTTCGCTGTCGTTGATGGTCACCCAGAACGACGCGCGGGCGCCGAGTTTGAGGTCATCGACCTGCTTGCTCATGTTGAAGCCCAGGTAGTTGGGCAGGAAACCCATCTTGACCCGCGCCTGGCGCCGGTCGTACTGCTCCCCCGCCCGGTCCACGTCACTGTTGACGTAGAAGGCGTTGATGTAGCCATCGGTGGAAAAGGTGGTCTGATCCTTGTCGTACAGCATGATTTCGGCCTGAGCCAAAGGCGTCAGGCCAAGGGTCGAAAGGCTGGCGATGACCGCAGGCATAAAACGGCGACGGGTATTTTTATTGTTGTGCATGGCGCGCTCCGCAACAGGGGACGGGATGTCGGAGGCGATTATCGAAAGGCTGAGGGCCCCGCCATACGCTGCCTTGGAGGCAATTGGCGAGTGCTTTGGAAGCGCCGGCCCGGCGCGGCAGTTTGGGTGTACGACTGCCATGCCTATGGGCGCGGTACTTTGGGTGTGAGCCGATTGATCGGTGGGCGAACAATGAAACCTGTGGGAGCCGAGCTTGCTCGCGATGGCGGTGTGTCAGCTTGCATTTCTGTTGAATGTAGCGCCGTCATCGCGAGCAAGCTCGGCTCCCACAGGGTTTCCCACGGGGCTGTGGCAGCGAAGCTCCTGTGGCTAGGAAGCTTGCTCCCACAGGCCCCCTCGCACCCACTCAGAACCTCGGCTTGACGGTCTTCCAGTCCGGCCGGTAGCGCTGCATCTGCCGCACATCGTCGCGCTGGCGAATGCCGCAGCGCAGGAACTGTTCATGCAGCATGCCCAGTTGATCCCGGTCCAGCTCCAGCCCGAGCCCCGGTGCCCGGGTGATCTTCACGCAGCCATCGACAATCGGCAGCTTGCCCCCCTTGATCACCTCCTCATCCGGCTCCTGCCAGGGGTAATGGGTGTCGCAGGCGTAGTCCAGGTTCGGCACCGCGGCGGCCACGTGGGCCATGGCCATCAGACTGATGCCCAGGTGCGAGTTCGAATGCATCGACACGCCCAGGCCAAAGGTGTCGCACATTTTCGCCAGCGCCTGGGTGTCCCGCAGACCACCCCAGTAATGGTGGTCGGCCAACACGATCTGCACGCTGTTCAGCGCCACGCTGCGGCGAAACTCGTCGAAATCGGTGACCACCATGTTGGTCGCCAACGGCAGGCCGGTGCGCTTGTGCAGCTCGGACATGCCCTCCAGCCCCGGTGTCGGATCTTCGTAATACTGCAGGTCGTCGCCAAGCAGTCCGGCCATGCGAATGGAGGTTTCCAGCGACCAGTTGGCATTCGGGTCGATGCGCAACGGGTAGCCAGGAAACGCCTGCTTCAGCGCCTTGATGCATGCCACTTCATGCTCCGGCTCCAGAGCGCCGGCCTTGAGTTTGATGCTCTTGAAGCCGTAGTCGGTGATCATGCGCCGAGCCTGGGCGACGATCTGCTGCTCATTGAGCGCCTCGCCCCAGCTGTCCGGTGGATACGGCGAATCGATGTGCTCGGCATACTTGAAGAACAGGTATGCGCTGAACGGTATCTCCTCGCGAATCGCCCCACCCAGAAGATCCACCAGCGGCACGTTCAGGTAGTGGGCCTGCAGGTCCAGGCAGGCCACTTCGAATGCCGAGTAGGCATTGCTCACTGCCTTGCTCGCATGGGAACCCGGTGCCAGTTCAGCGCCTGCGACGCTGGCGGGCCGTTGAGCGGCGACGGTGGCCTGGACGATGGCCCGCAACTGGTTGAGGTTGAACGGGTCCAGGCCGATCAGTTGGTCCTGCACTTGCTGCTGGATCGCCAGAGCCGGGGCATCGCCGTAGCTCTCGCCCAAACCGATGTAGCCGTTGTCACTCTCGATCTCAATGATCGAGCGCAGCGCAAACGGCTCATGAATGCCGCTGGCGTTGAGCAATGGCGGATCGCGAAAGGCAATGGGGGTGACGGTGACGCGTTTGATCTTCATATAGCGGCTCCCGATAGGCCAGGGTTCAGGGTTTGGTTGTTTTCCGGCGGATTGGCTTGCGCGGCGGTTTCGCGCTTGTAGGAGAATGAGTCGGGTGTGTCACGCCGCGGCGAGGTACGGCGAAAAAGATCACCACGGCGGCGACCAGCGAGGTCATTGCCTGGCTCGCGCCAGGGTACTGTCATACATAGAGTCCAGTGCGTTATCCAAGGGAGCCTCCCAGTCGTTGTTTTTGTGGGGAACGGCTCGATGATGGACGGGGTACATTGTTCCCGTCTAATCTAACTTGGCACTTGATTGATACCTGGATTGAATCAATGTTTGAACTCGCCCAACTGCGCTGCTTTACCACCGTCGCGACGGAACTCAATTTCCGCCGCGCCGCCGAACGGCTGAACATGACCCAGCCGCCCTTGAGCCGGCAGATCCAATTGCTGGAGCATCACCTGGGCGTCGAACTGTTCACCCGCAGCACCCGCAGCGTTGCCCTCACTGCCGCCGGCCGGGCTTTTTTCATCGAAGCGCAGAACCTGCTGGAGCAGGCGCAACAAGCCGCCACGGCCGCCCGGCGCTTTGCCCAAGGCGACATCGGCTCGGTCACCATCAGTTTCGTCGGCAGCGCGGTGTACGAGTTTTTGCCGAAAGTCATCGCCGAAGCACGGCTGAAACAGCCTCAAGTCAAAATCGTCCTGTCGGAAATGAACACCTACCAGCAGCACGAAGCCCTTCGCGCGAGGCGCATCGACCTGGGCATCGTCCGCTCGCCGCTGCTGGAAACCGGCTACGCCACCGAATGCCTGGTGCGCGAGCCCTTTGTCCTGGCGGTGCCTGCCGGTCACCCGCTGGCCAGCGCCGAATCCGTCAGTGTCCAGGACCTTGATGGCCAACCATTCCTGATGTATTCCCATACCGCCTACCCACCCTTCAACGAATTGCTCACCGGCATGCTCCGCTCGGCCCGGGTCGCACCGCAATTCGTGCAATGGCTGGGGTCATCACTGACCATCCTGGCACTGGTCAACGCCGGCATGGGCCTGGCGCTGGTGCCACGCTGTGCCACCAGCGTGGTGTTCAGGCAGGTGGTGTTCCGCGAGATCGATCTGGGCGAAGGCGTACAGAGCGAGTTGCATCTGGTGTGGCACGAAGACAATGACAACCCGGCGTTCACCATGTTGCTGGAAGGGATTCGGGGGGCGGTTCGCGAGGGATTCTGATCCGTAGCCTGCCGAAGCAGGCTTGTCGAGCACACATGTGTGGCGGTTCACGGCCAATTTCAGTGAAAAGGCTGCGACTCAGCTGTTTCCGTCACACCAATGTAGTTGTACGATGACAGATGAGTGTATTTCAAACGCTCATTTCTCATATCTAACAACAACAAGGACACACTCCATGAAAAAAGCGACATTGGTGATGAGCTTCCTCTGCCTGTTCGGCGGCTACGCAGCCACAGCCGCTGCTTCGGCCGAGCAAGACGTGGCACAGGCTGTCGACCATCTGACCCAGGCCATGCTGCACAAGGACATCCCCCAGCTTCAGGCCTTGGCTGCCGAGAGCCTCACCTACGGTCACTCCAGCGGTAACATCCAGGACAAGAAAGCCTTTATCGCCGACATCGAAACCGGCAAGAGCGCGTTCAAGACTCTGGAAATGAAGAATCAGAAAATCATCCTGTCAGGTGACACCGCCCTGGTGCGCAACCACTTCTCGGCCCAGTCAATCAAGGGTTCCGACATCGTGCCGACTGAAATCGAGAACTTTCAGATCTGGCAGAAGCAGAAGGACGGCAAGTGGCTGCTGATCGGGCGGCAGGCGTTCAAGTTCTAATCACTTCCACAGGGTTTGTCGGTAGACAATGAGCTTGCGGTCAACCCTGAACCCAATGTCGGAGCGAGCCTGCTCGCGATGGCGTCCTTCAAGTCAGCTCAGTATCGACTGACTTACCGCTATCGCGAGCAGGCTCGCTCCCACAAGGGAGTGTCCTCAGCTGCCAGCCCACTGCTCCCGATGCTGCAACAGGAAATCGACGAAGGCGCGAACCCGCTGGGGCATGTATCGGCCATGGGGGTAGAGCAAAGTGAAGGGGCGTGACCGGCCACTGAAAGGTTGCAGCACTTCCACCAGGCTCCCGTCCGCCAGTTCCTGTTCGACGATGAACCGGTAGGTCTGGAACAATCCCGCACCATGCCTGGCCAGCGTCACCCCGCCCAGCACATCATCCGAACAGCAATAGTTGCCTTGGCCGAACACCTCCCGCTCTTTGCCATCGACATTAAACAGCCAGGAAATTCGTCGACCGCTGCTGGGCAACTCGAACTGAATGCATTCGTGATCGTCCAGGTCTTCGAGGGCTCGTGGCGTGCCGGCCTTGCGCAGATAGTCCGGCGCGGCGACCACTACCAGCCTGGCGTCCTCCAGTAACCGGGCGATCAAGGAAGAGTCCGGCTGGGCCCGGACCCGAATCGCCAGGTCATAGCCCTCGGCGACGAAGTCGATGTTCCGATTGCTCAGGTGCACGTCCACGCTGACTTGCGGATACAGCGCACGGAAGGCCGGAAGCAAGGGCAGGATCCGGTGATGACCATAGGTAGTAGGCAGGCTGATGCGCAGTTGCCCTGACGGCATCGATTGCGCCCCCATCATCTCCTGTTGCGCCTCCACCAACTGGGTCAGCGCCTGCCGACACTGCTCGAAATAGGTCTTGCCGGCATCGGTCAGGCGGATGCTGCGGGTGGTGCGCACGAACAGACGTGAGCCCAGGCGCTCCTCCAGGCGAAAGATCGAACGGCTTACCGCCGCCGGGGTAACACCCGCCACTTGGGCCGCCGCCGTGAAGCTGCCCGCTTCGGCCGCCAGGCAAAACAGTTCTATGCTGCCCAACTGCAGGTCTTCAAAATGTCGCTTCATGATTCGTTACACCGTGTATCAACTGAAGATCGCAGATGCCTGTTTATCAGTCCGTAGCGTATAAATACAGTGGCTTCGGTTCGCAGGAAAGCCTGCGTACCTTCTCTCAACCAGCAGGAGTGCAACATGCCTTTCGTCAATGTGCGGATCACCCGTGATGGCGTCACCCGCGAACAGAAAGCCCAGGTGATTTCGGAGATCACCGAAACTCTCCAGCGTGTACTGGGCAAAGATCCGCACCTGACCCATATCGTGATCGAGGAGGTCGATACCGATAACTGGGGTTACGCGGGCATGACGACCACGCAGTACCGAAGTCTTCCCAAGGAGTGAGCACCTGCTTCTATCGAGCCCGGCCTGATTGACCGGGCTTTTTTATGTCTGTCGGCCCTGTTTCCCCTGTGGGAACGAGCCTGCTCGCGATAGCGGTGTGTCAGCTGAAAATTGTTTTACTGACAGACCGCTGTCGCGAGCAGGCTCGCACCACAAGGGGCTTGGGTTGAATGAGAGATTGATTACATCAGGTATCAACTCAAGTACCGTCAGCCCCGTTTATCAATCTCCAGCGCACTAATACTCTGATCTCAACCACCGCCCCAACGGCGCAGCGGTTCAACCCAATGTGATCAGGAGTCAAATCATGAGTCTCAATAAAACCGTCATCATCACCGGCGCCTCAAGTGGCATCGGCCTGGGTCTGGTCAAGGCGTTTCTGGACCGGGGTTATAACGTGGTCGGCAATGCCCGCTCCCGCTCGGGACTGGACGATGCCGCTGGCCAGCTCGATCACTCGGCCCGTTTCATCGGTGTGGCCGGCGATATCGCCGCCCCTGCCACGTCGACCCAGCTCATCGCCCAGGCCATCGAAGCGTTCGGGGCTGTTGACGGTCTGGTGAACAATGCCGGGTTCTTCCTGCCCAAACCCTTCGTCGACTACAGCCCTCAAGACCTGGAATCGTTGCTGGACACCAACCTCAAGGGACTTGTCTACGCCAGCCAGGCGGCTGCCGCGCACATGATCGGTCGCCGACAGGGCTTTATCATCAACATTTCCGCCGCTGTGGCCCTGCAGCCGAACATCCAGGTGCCGGCCGCGCTGCCGGTGTTGATCAAGGGTGGCGTCAACCAGATGACCCGAGCCCTGGCCCTCGAGTTGTCGCCGTACAACATCAAGGTCAACGCCGTCGCCCCTGGCATCATCGATACACCGATGCATGACCCGGCTCATCGCGAATTCCTCAACCACCTGGCCCCGGCCGGCCGTGTGGGCACCATCGGGGAAATCGCCGAGGCCGTGCTGTATCTGGCGGGTGCCGACTTTACGACCGGCGCGGTACTGCCGGTGGATGGCGGGATGAGCACGGGTAAGTGGTAGGCATCGCCACAGCCCCATTGTGGGAGCGAGCCTGCTCGCGATGGCGGTGTGTCAGCTGGAAATTATTGACTGACAGACCGCTATCGCGAGCAGGCTCGCTCCCACAGGGAGTGCACTTGCTTTAGAGGGTATAGGAAATGCCCGCCTGCACCGTTCGCGGTGCGCCCGGGTAGGCGTAGACGTTGCCGAAGGCGCCTTCTTCGTAATCAGCGTCGAACAGGTTTTTCAGGTCCAGGTTGAGGCGGATCCGTTCGTTGACCTTGTAGTAGCCAAGCAGGTCGACGACGGTGTAGCTGTCCATCGAGAACGCATTCGCCGCGGTCTGGCCGGCCCGCTCATCCACGTATTTGACCCCTGCTCCCAGGCCCAGCCCCTTGAGGCCACCGTCCTGGAGCTCGTAGACGTTCAACAGGCTGAAGGTGTTCTTCGGCACGTTGAGCAGGCGGGTGCCGCTGGGGATGCTGATGTCCTTGGTCACCTCGGCATCGACATAAGCATAGCCGCCGATCATGCGCCATTCCGGCGTCAGGTTGCCGGCCACGTTCAGGTCGAAGCCACGGCTGCGTACTTCGCCTGCCGCCACACTGAAAGTCGAATCCACGGGATCGGTGGTGAGCACGTTACGTTTTTCAATCTGGTAGATGGCGGCATCGACACTCAGCTGACGATCCAGCGCTTCCCATTTGACACCCACTTCATAGGACTTGCCCTTCTCCGGCTTGAAGCCGTTCCCTTGTCCCTCACGGCTGGCACCGGTGTTGGGTTTGAAAGAGCGGGCGGTATTAGCGTAGACGGCCACCGTGTCAGTCAGGTCGTAGGTCACTCCCAGGCGCGGGGTTACGGCACTGTCAGTCACGTTCCAGTTTTTGCTGCCAGCCGGGGTCTGTGGGACGAACGTTTCGTACTTGTGCTCAAAGCGCTCGAAACGCGCCCCCGCCAACAGCTTCAAGCGCTCGGTGAGCGCCACCTGATCCTGGACGAACACGCCGAACGTCTTGAGGTTTTCCTGATCATCGGTAGGCGTACGGGTCAATGCCGGGCGAGGCTGACCATACACCGGATTGAAGATATCGATCGGGTAGGCACCCGCTCCTGCGGCGGAACGCTGGATGATGGACTGATAGTCGTAGTCCTCATACTCGACCCCGGTCAACAGCGTGTGCTCGAACCCGCCGGTCGAAAAGTGCCCGGTGAGGTTGAGCTGTGTGTCCCGGTCGGTCCACTCCAGTTTGCGGTAGCTGAAATTGCGGCCCAGGGTACGCCCGTCGGCCGCGATGCCGTTGCCTTCCACCGCGTTGCCCTGCAAGGTGCCGTCGAGCCACTGGGTGCCGCCGGCCAGGGTCCAGTCGTCGTTGAGCATGTGCTCGAAACGTACCTGCAGCATGTTGTTGTCGTTGTGCAGTTTGCCGGCGTCTTTTTCGCCGAAGAAGGTATCGCGGGAGGCCGTGCCACGCTGGCCGCCATAATGCGTCAGGCCACGGTCCAGCGGATGGTTGTTGCGCATGAAATCGCCCTCGAGCGTCAGGCGGGTGGTGTCGTTGACCTGCCAGGTCAGCACCGGCGCGACGCCATAGCGCTCGGTCTCGACATGGTCGCGGAAGGTGTCGCCACCCTCGCCGATCACGTTCAGGCGATAGGCCAGGCGCCCTTCTTCATCCAACGGGCCGGACGCATCCAGCGTACCGCGACGCATGCCCTGGTCGTTGAACTGACTGCCCAGGGTCACCGTGCGTTCGGCCAGCGGTTGCTTGGACACCACGTTGAATGTACCGCCCGGATCGCCACGACCGTACAGCATGGTCGCCGGGCCGCGCAGCACTTCAAGCCGCTCGATGGTGTTGGCGTCGGGCATGTTCGGGTAGCCACGGTTGATCGGGAATCCGTTGCGGTAGAACTCTCCGGTGGTGAAGCCGCGCACCGTGAACGTGGTAAGGCCCTGACCGCCGAAATTGTTGGCCCGCCCCACTCCGCCCGCATAATCGAGCGCATCCTGCAGGCGGGTGGCGCCGAGGTCTTCCACCACGTCGCGGGACACTACGCTGATGGATTGCGGGGTTTCATGGAGGGCGGTGTCGGTGCGCGTGGCGCTGGCCGAACGGGTGGCGTGATAGCCATTGACGGGGCCCTGTGCGGTTTCAGTGTCCGAAAGGCCCACGATATCCGTGGCCTGCAACTCCAGCGGCGCCCGGTCCGGGGCAATGGGCTCATCAGCCCAGGTTGAAACGGAACAAGTCTGGAGCACACACAGTGAAACGAGAATCCGACGCATCGAAGCACAACCTTAATGGGAAGACACCGACCGTCTCCGGACGGTCGACAAGAATGTGTCGCGAAAGATACAGCAACTCATTACCGTTTGATATCTATTCCCATTAACATCTCTTTGCTATATGCGGCCACCCTCCGCTGAGTACAAGCAATGCCTCCTCTATCCGCTGGGAAACCGTCATGTGAGCAAGCTTGCCTCATCGTTTCTGCATGCCTGATGGCCATCCCAATGGCTCTATACCGTTACAGTCGAGCATTTCGGCGAGCAGACGAGTGAATGTGATCGACTCACATTTATTTCAAAATATTGCCAAAAACACCGAAACTGTCATTAGACAGAAATATTTAAAGAATTAAATCGTCACTTCTCCGATAGGTGGGTATCCCCCACTTAACTCCTTTCATTGAGGTGCTGTCGTGATGTTGCTGACTAAAAAAAGCCTGTCTGTCCTGCTGGCTTCCCTCTGCATGAGTAGCCTTGCTCATGCGACCGATGTTAACGGTGCAGGCTCCAGCTTTGTCTATCCGGTTTTGTCCAAGTGGTCGCAGGACTACAGCAAAAGCTCCAGCAACCGTATCAACTACCAGTCGATTGGATCGGGTGGCGGTATCGCTCAGATCAAGGCTGCAACAGTAGATTTCGGTGCGTCCGACGCCCCGCTGTCCGCTGATGACCTCAAGGCTGGCGGTCTGGGCCAGTTTCCCAGTGTCATTGGCGGTATCGTGCCGGTGATGAACATTGAAGGCGTCGCGCCGGGCCAATTGAAGCTCGACGGTGAGACCCTGGCGAGAATCTTCCTGGGTGAGATTTCTACCTGGAACGACCCGGCTATCGTCGCACTGAACCCGGGCATGAAACTGCCCGACAGCAAGATCACCGTCGTTCACCGTTCCGACGGCTCTGGCACCTCATATAACTTCACCAACTATCTCTCCAAAGTGAGTGATGGCTGGAAATCGAAAATCGGTTTCGGCACTACTGTGCCGTGGCCCGTTGGAGTGGGCGGCAAAGGCAACGAAGGTGTTTCCGCCTACGTGAAGCAGATCAAAAACTCAATCGGTTATGTTGAGTACGCCTATGCCCTGCAGAACAAGATGACGCATGCGCAGTTGAAGAACGCCGCCGGGAAATTCATACAACCCAATTCCAAAGCGTTCCAGGCGGCTGCCGATACTGCGGACTGGGCTAACGCCAAGGACTTCAACCTGATCATGACCAATGCGCCTGGCGATGGCGCATGGCCGATCACGGCGACCACTTGGATCATCATGTACAAACAGCCCAAGAATGCCGAGCAAAGCCAAGCGGCCTTCAATTTCTTCAAATGGTCGTTGGAAAATGGCCAGCAACAGGCATCGGCACTGGACTATGTCGCCTTGCCTGACTCCCTGGTGAAGCGGATCGAAGGTTATTGGAAGTCTGACTTCGCCCGTTGATCCGGCAACACTTAAAACACCCCTTCCTCAAGCACGTGTTGCCTGGCGAAGGGGTTTGTTTGTGAGCAGACGAATTATGAACGACACAGTCCATCCTCTGGCCATGACCACTCACACGAACGACGTTGCGAGTGATCGGCGTGCAATGCGCGATCAACGTCATGATCTCTGGTTCAAACGGTCAATGCTGGGCGCCGCAGTGCTGGTGCTGTTGCTACTGGCGAGCATTGCTGCCTCGACACTTTGGGGCGGAAGTCTTGCCTTCAAGACCTTCGGCCTTGACTTTCTTACAAGTACTGAATGGGATGCTGTCAACAACCACTTTGGTGCTCTGGTACCGATCTACGGCACCCTCGTAACGTCTCTTCTGGCGCTGCTGATCGCAGTTCCCGTCAGCTTTGGCATCGCGATTTTTCTCACTGAGGTAGCGCCGCCCTGGCTGCGGATGCCTGTTGCCTCGGCGGTTGAACTGCTTGCGGGGATTCCATCGATTATCTATGGCATGTGGGGCTTATTCGTTTTCGGCCCGTTCATGGCAGAACATCTATCACCCTGGATCAACGACTATCTGGGTGAACTTCCTTTGGTGGGTTCGCTGTTTCAAGGCCCTCCGTTAGGCATCGGCATGCTGACAGCGGGCATCGTGTTGGCAATCATGATCATGCCCTTCATCACCTCCGTCATGAATGAAGTGTTTCGTACCGTTCCCACAACACTCAAGGAGTCTGCGTATGCACTGGGCAGCACCACCTGGGAAGTGGTCTGGGACATCGTTCTGCCTTATACGCGGTCCGCGGTTGTCGGGGGAATTTTTCTGGGACTCGGACGCGCATTGGGCGAGACCATGGCGGTGACTTTCGTGCTGGGTAATGCTCAACAATTCTCCGCCTCATTGCTGATGCCAAGCAGCTCCATTGCGTCAGTCATCGCCAACGAGTTCAGCGAAGCCTATACCGACCTGCATCGTTCCGCGCTGATTGCGCTGGGCTTCTTGCTGTTTGTCGTCACCTTTATCGTCTTGGCGCTAGCCCGACTCCTGCTTATGCGGCTTTCACGCAAGGAGGGTCTATGACTGGCAACGAACGTCTCTACCAAATCCGAGCTTTCAAGAATCGACTTGCAATGGTGCTCAGTTGTGGTGCTACTGCTTTCGGCCTCATCTGGCTGGTCTGGATTCTACTGACCACGGTAATCAACGGATTCCAGGCGCTCAACCTTCGTCTTTTTACACAGATGACGCCGCCGCCCGGTACGGAAGGTGGGCTGGCAAATGCTTTCTACGGCAGTGCCCTGATGTCGGCTATCGCCCTGCTCATCGGAACGCCTATTGGTTTGATGGCAGGAATCTGGCTAGCGGAGTTCGCCCGACATTCGCGCCTGGGCAACACTGTCCGTTTTATTAATGACATTCTGCTGTCGGCACCGTCCATTGTGCTGGGTCTGTTCATTTACACCGGCGTGATCCTGCCATTGAACCTGCTGACGAACCATCAGGTCGGTTTCTCCGCGATCGCCGGTGCCCTGGCCTTGGCCCTTTTAGTGATTCCAGTGGTGGTAAGAACCACTGACGAAATGCTTCAGTTACAACCCTCAACCATGCGCGAAGCCGCTCTGGCGCTGGGTGTCCCGCAATGGAAGCTGACTCTGCAAATCGTATTGCGAGCGGCAAAAGCCGGTGTGGTTACCGGCGTGCTTCTCGCACTCGCCAGAATCACCGGTGAAACAGCACCGCTGTTGTTTACAGCGTTCGGCAACCAGTTCTGGAGCAGCAATCTGCTCAAACCGATAGCCAGCGTGCCCGTAGTGATTTTCCAGTACGCCATGAGCCCATTCGATGACTGGCACTCTTTGGCCTGGGCTGGCGCATTAGTGCTGACCTCATTTGTACTGATACTCAGCTTACTGTCCCGATGGATCCTTTTACGCAATAGGTCGACCTGATGAATAGCCGTGACCTTGCCAACGAAAGAATTAAAATTCGCGTTCGTGGCCTGGAATTCTTTTACAACAACCAGCGCTCTCTGAAATCCATTGATATGGATATTCCAGAGAAACGCATCACTGCAATCATTGGGCCTTCGGGCTGCGGGAAGTCGACGCTACTGCGGGTATTCAACCGCATCTACGCCATGTACCCAAAGCAGGAGGCGCGCGGCGAGGTGCTGCTTAACGGTGAGAATATCCTCGAGCCTGGTTACTCGATGAACCGGCTACGTAGCCATATAGGCATGGTGTTTCAGAAACCGGTGCCGTTTCCGATGTCCATTTACGACAACGTTGCCTACGCCGTGCGCCATCATAAACAACTCTCCCGTCGTGAGATGGATGCATGCGTAGAGCAGGCCCTCAAAGGTGCAGCACTCTGGGACGAGGTTAAGGACAAGCTCAAACAGAGCGCACAGAGCCTGTCGGGTGGCCAGCAACAGCGCCTGTGTATCGCACGCACCATTGCGTTGCAACCTCAAGTATTACTTCTGGATGAACCGACCTCTGCCCTTGATCCGATCTCCACTGGGCGCATCGAGCAACTGATCACTGAGCTGAAAGAGCAATACACCGTTATCATCGTGACCCACAACATGCAGCAGGCCGCACGGGTGTCAGACTCCACCGCCTTTATGTTCATGGGCGAATTGATTGAACATGATGTGACCGATAGGATCTTCACCACGCCAAAAGTGAAACAGACGGAAGACTACATTACCGGTCGATTCGGATAACAAACCCTTCCTCGTGCAGTACATTCGTCAGCTCTCAGCTCTCAGCCCCTAGGCTCTGGACGAAAAGCCTTGAGACGAAGGTCAGGCAAGGCGAAAACAGCCTCGGAATGCTCATGTACTCCAGTACACTGCGCTTCCTCGGCTGTTGTCGCAGCTTGCGGGAACAGTCCGATATTCCGCCCCACTCTCACACAGCCTCATTCTGCTATTCAGCCAGCGACGCCTCTTCGATCCGCCGGAAAAACGTCTGCGCACGAATGTCCTGGACGAACGCCACATTCAGCCGCAGCCAGTCACACGTTTCACTCGCTGGCATGAAACTGGCGCCTTGGGAGAGTTGGACCTGAGCCTCACGGGCGATCTGCTGCACCCGCCCGCTCTCCACATGCCGAGGCCTGGCCCACACGAACAGGCCACCGGTCGGCTCGGCGAAAACCTCCCAGTGCGCCTGGTCAAGCTGACGCAGCGTGCTCGCCATCTGCTTGTTCAAACGCTGACGCAGGCGTTGCAACAACTTGCGATAGGCCCCGTTGGCCAGCAAAGTCGCCACGACATTTTCCGCCAGCAGCGAGCAGCCGATGCCGGTCACCATTTTGACCTCGGCCAGCCGGTTGATGATGTCGGGTTGGGCGACGACATAACCGATGCGCAGCGAATTGGACAACGTCTTGGAAAAGCTCGCCAGGTAGATCACCCGGTCCAGGCCGTCCAGGGTCGCCAGGCGGGACGTCGGCCCGTTCTGGAAGTCGGCGTAGATGTCGTCTTCGATGAGGCGCAAATCATGCTGGCTAGCCAGTTGCAGCAGACGATATGCGACGCTCGGCGCAAGGCTGGTGCCGGTGGGGTTCTGGTACATGCTGTTAATGAAGAAATAGGCGGGTTTGTGCTGGCCGAGCAAGCGCTCGAGGCTGTCGAGATCCGGGCCCTGGGTGCCTCTTGGGACGGCCAGGGTTCTGACGCCATGCAGTTTCAGCAGATTGAACAGGTTGTAGTAACCAGGGCTTTCCACCAGGACCAGGTCACCAGGCTTGAGGAGCGTGCGCACCAGCAGGTCAAGGCCGTGGCTGGCGCCTTGGGTGGTGAGGATCTGCGCAAGATCGGCGTGTATGTCGATCAGGCTCAGGCGTTTCTGAATGTGCTGGCGTAGAGGTACAGAGCCCAGGGGCGTGCTGTAGTTGAACAGTGCGTGGCTGTCGCTGCGCACTACCTGACGGATCGCCTGGCCCAGATCGGTGTCGTCGCGCCAGGTGTCGGGCAGCCAACCGCAGCCAAGCTTGAGCTGCGTCGATTCGTTGTCGAATAACGTCCACGCCCCCTCACCTGTCTCAGCATCCGGCCCCACGGGCCGGGACACTTGTTGGGCGACAAAGAAACCCGATCCATGCCGGGACTCCAATACACCGCTGGCGACCAGTTGATCGTAGGCCTTGATCACACACGACAAGCTGACGTCATTTTCCTGGGCCAATTGCCGGATGGAAGGCATTCGTGCCCCGGGGCGGATGCGATGGCTGCTGATCCAGCCAACGAGCTGAGTCATCAGTTGCCGGGTCATGGGCTCGGCGGCATTGCGGTCGATGTTCAGGTCCATGCTGGGAGACTCTTGAAGTGTTCGCCGATTTCGAGCAAACAGTTAATCACAAAACCCCTAGGCCTGTTCCTTGTTCCCGTGAAGCCAGGCGGTAATAGTCCGCTGGACGACTACTCATCGGACTTCCGGGGAATACGCTTGAACGCACAGCATCGACATTCGTGGGGACTGGCTTTCGGTCTTTGCCTGATCACCCTCGCGGTCAACTTGCAGGCGCCGCTGTACACCACCTACGCCCAGGCGTCCGGCTACGGGGCCGGCGCAACAGCGGTTGCGTTCTCGTGTTATGTGCTGGGGGTGCTGCCGGTGCTGCTGGCCTTCGGCGGGCTGGCCGACCGGGTCGGACGCCGGCCCCTGATACTGCTGGCGCTGGGTTTGTCGATGCTGGCGACGGTCATCACTTCGATCTGGCCGAACCTTGTCGCGCTGGGTCTGGCGCGGCTGATGATGGGCGTGGGCACGGGCTTGGCCTCGGCGACGTCGACGGCCTATATGACCGAACTGATGGCGGGCAGCGATACCCGCTCTGCTGCCAATCGGATCACCGCCAGTACGTCCCTTGGCTTCGGCCTGGGGGCGGCCTTGACCAGTCTTTTCCTGTTCGCCCATCAAAGTGTCGTGCCCGGCAGTTTCTTGCTGCAATTACTCCTGGCCAGTATCGCGCTCATCGTGGTTTCCAGGCTGCCCGACCCTGCCGCCAGAACGCCTCGGGCACCGATGCTGCGCCTGCCGCTGTTCCCCAGCGGCAGCTTGCCCTACGGCTTCTCCATGTTGCTGGCCTGGGCAACCTCGGGCCTGGTCATCGCGATACTGCCCTCGGTGTTGGCACGCCACGACCTGCAGCAATGGTCGGGCCTGTCGACCTTCACCGTGATCAGTTGCGGGTTGCTGTTCCAGCCGTGGGTGCGCCGCATGCAACCGGCCAGGGCCACCGGGTTTGGCTTGCTGGTGCTGCCCTTGAGTTATGTGCTGCTGGCCTGGGGGGCGAGCACCGGTTCGCTGATCGCGGTGCTGCTTGGGGCGCTGGGAGCCAGCAGCGCATGCTACGGTTTTCTCTACCTGGGCGGGTTATCGGCGATCACCGCAATGGCCGGCCTGGAAAAGGCCCGGGTCAGCGCCGGGTTCTTCCTGTTTGCGTACGTCGGGTTCAGCATTCCGGTGGTGGTCACAGGCCTTTTGGCTGACCGATTCGGCGCCGATGTGGCGTTGGTCCTGTTTGGGGTGGCGCTGTCGCTGGGTGCGTTGGTGACGGGATGGGTCATCGTGCGGACAGAGGCGTATGTCACCCGCATGTCCCACGGCTGACACATCCCCCTTGTGGCGAGGGGATTCATCCCCTCGCCACAAGGGTTCACTCGTCTGGAGGGTAGCGTCAAGATCCGAGACACCACCTCCGCCAAGTCGTATACCATATCCCCAACTCAGCCACCGACCCGCCGCCGTGACTTTATCCAAGTTCAACCTGCCCGACCTGGGCAACACCCCTTCTACTTCGGAAATCATTACCCGTCACCTGCGCGAAGCCATCGTGGCCGGGCATTTTGCCGAGGACGAGCCGATTCGCCAGGACGATATCGCCCGTCAGTTCAACGTCAGCAAGATCCCCGTGCGCGAAGCCCTCAAGCGGCTGGAGGCCGAGGGGCTGGTGATGTTCCAGCGTAATCGCGGCGCGATGGTCACGCGGATTTCCGAGGTGGAGCTGGCGCAGATGTTCGAAGTGCGGATGCTGCTGGAGGATAAAGTGCTGCGCCTGGCGATTCCCAACATGACCGAAGACACGTTCGCTCGCGCCGAGGCAATCTGCCGCGAGTTCATCGGCGAGGACGACGTCGGGCGTTGGGCCGAGCTCAACTGGCAGTTGCACGCCTGCCTCTACGAGCCGGCACAACGCCCCTTCCTGGTCGGCCTGATCCGCTCGGTCCACGACAAGCTGGAGCGTTACCTGCGCATGCAGATGAGCCTGTCGGCCGGCAAGGAACGCGCCGATCACGAGCACCGGGAAATCCTCGATGCCTGCCGTGCCGGTGATGTTGAACGGGCGGTGAAACTGCTGGATGAGCACATTGCCGGCGTCTGCAAGACGCTGTTCGAGTTCCTGCCTTCCAGCCATTGAAGCTGATCGCTAAAAGACAATGCCGGGGCTCTGAGCGACCCGGCATTTTTTTTGCGCGCATACATATGTACCACCAGGGTCCTGCCATGCGGCGCCAGAATCGGTGACTTCTTAATCAGAGATAGAACGCACCTTCAATCATGACCGACACCATTGTAGACACCCTGACGGTGACAGCCTCGATCACCAATGAACATTGGGCTGGCACCGACGACACCCTGTATGTGTCCATGGGCCCCCTCAGCCAGATGCAATTATTCTGTGAAGCCCCGCGAGTCGGACAGACCATCACGGTGGAAATCGACCTGCCCAGACTGTTCGGCCGCCCCCGGATCTCATTGTCCGAAATCGACGGCGTGACCTTCTACCAGAGGCCCGAAGCCCACCCGATCGCCACCGATGACTGGGAACTGGAATCCGTGCTGATCAAGGCCAATGACATCTACACCAACCTGTCCTTCAAACAGGTGCACCGTTGGCTCAGGAATTCCTCCTCGCACTTGCTGGCCGTATGGTCGGGCCATGTGCATTTTTCCGACTGGATGAATTCCGACCATCGATCGGTTGATCTCAACGCTCAGACCTACCCGATCAGGTGGATGCCCTTCATCGGCGATCTCATGCACTGGCGTTGCTATGACCCGTCGAAAATCGACGGCGTCGGTCAACTGGTGGGTATGTGGGATGGCAAGTTGATCGGCAATCAACTGAAATCGCAGACCAGTGAAATGCTCTCTCCCAACGACCAGTCCAATAGCTACACCTGGGTCTATACCCCCGAGAATTCCATTATCTATAAACGCTGGGAACACGCGGATCGGGCCAACTACATCAGGCATAGCCAACTCGGCAGTGGCAGGCCCGTCATGTGCGCGGGGGAATTCAGGATCAGGGAACATCGCATGGAACATGTGATTGCCATGGTCAACGATGCCTCCGGGCACTACCGCCCCGACGGAGGTGCCTGCCTGCGCTACGTGGCGGAAAAGTTCGAGGCCCTGGGCATCAATACAGAACACATCGAGTGGCAGTGGAGATACGCGTCCGACTGATGAGTGCCGCGCCGCGCTGTGCCGATTTCGTCATGGGCAACAGATAAAACCATCAAGCCGCTACCCCCTGTTGCGGGCCACGCTTGCGCTCACTTATCTGAACGGAAGTGGTCCCATGAAGCGCATCACTGTGATCGATTCCCACACCGGCGGTGAGCCGACCCGACTGGTCATCGACGGTTTTCCCGATCTCGGCCAGGGCAGCATGGCCGAGCGCAGGCAGCGCCTGGCCTCGCAGCATGATGCCTGGCGTGCCGCCTGCGTGCTGGAACCCCGGGGCAGCGACGTGCTGGTGGGCGCGCTGCTCTGTGAACCGGTCGACCCAAGTGCCTGTGCGGGGGTGATCTTCTTCAACAACAGTGGTTACCTGGGCATGTGCGGCCACGGCACCATCGGCCTGGTGGCCTCGCTGGCTCACCTGGGGCGGATCGGCCCGGGCGTGCATCGCATCGAAACCCCGGTGGGCACCGTCCAGGCCACCTTGCATGAGGATCGTTCGGTCAGCGTGCGCAACGTGCCCGCCTATCGTTACCGTGAGGCGCTGCGCCTGGAAGTACCCGGTATCGGCCCTGTGGAAGGCGATGTGGCCTGGGGCGGCAACTGGTTCTTCCTTATCGCCGACCACGGCCAGCGAGTGGCGAGCGACAACCTCGACGCATTGACTGCCTACACCTACGCCGTGCAGCAAGCGCTGGAGCAGCAAGGCTTTCGTGGCGAGGACGGCGGGCTGATCGATCACATCGAACTGTTCGCCGACGACCCACAAGCCGACAGCCGCAACTTCGTACTCTGCCCCGGCAAGGCCTACGATCGCTCCCCTTGCGGCACCGGCACCAGCGCCAAGCTGGCGTGCCTGGCTGCGGACGGCAAGCTGCAACCCGGCCAGACCTGGCGTCAGGCCAGCGTGATCGGCAGCGAGTTCGAAGGCGCTTATGAGCAGGCGGGCGAGCGCATCGTGCCGACGATTCGCGGCCGCGCCTATATCAGCGCCGAAGCCACGCTGATCATCGAAGCGGATGACCCGTTCGCCTGGGGCATTCGCCTGTGACCGAGGGCCTGATCGCCGACGTGATCGTCATCGGTGCCGGCATCATCGGTGCAGCCTGTGCCCGGGCCTTGTCCCTGCGTGGATTGAAGGTGGTGGTGCTCGACGCCGGCTGGCACGGCGCGACGGCGGCCGGCATGGGGCATCTGCTGGTGTTGGACGACAATCCGGCTGAACTGGCCCTCAGTCAATACTCCCTGCAGCGCTGGCGCGAGTTGGCGCACGTCCTGCCCGAAGACTGCGCATGGCGCAATAACGGCACCTTGTGGTTGGCGGCCAATGCGCAGGAAATGGCGGTAGCCAACAGCAAGTACCTGAATCTGCTGGCTCATGGAGAAGACTGCGAACTGATCGGACGCGGGGCCTTGCGCCAACGCGAACCCGAGCTGCGCGAAGGCCTGGAAGGTGGCCTGCTGATCAAAGGTGACGGCATCCTCTATGCGCCCGCTGCGGCCCGCTGGATGCTGAGCGGCCCGCACATCCGCCAGCAGCGGGCACAAGTCGCCGAAGTGGACGGCCCGCGTGTACGTTTGGACGATGGTCGCTGGTTGAGGGCCGAGGCGGTGATTCTCGCCAACGGCATCCAGGCCACCGAGCTGTGCCCGGAGCTGCCGATCGAGCCAAAGAAAGGCCATCTGCTGATTACCGATCGCTACCCCGCCGCTATTACCCACACCCTGGTCGAACTGGGTTATGTCACCAGCGCCCACAACGCCAGCGGTCCGTCGGTGGCCTGCAATATCCAGCCCCGTCCCACCGGGCAACTGTTCATCGGCGCCTCGCGGCAGTTCGGCACCGTCGACCCGCAAGTGGAAGGCTGGATGCTGGCGAAGATGCTCAAGCGCGCCGTCGACTACATGCCCGGGTTGGCACAACTCAACGGCATCCGCGCCTGGACCGGCTTCCGCGCCGCCAGCCCCGATGGCCTGCCGCTGGTGGGACAGCACCCGCAACGCAAGGGCCTGTGGCTGGCGGTGGGGCATGAAGGACTGGGAGTCACAACGGCCCCCGCGACGGCTGACTTGCTGGTGGCGCAGTTGTTCAACGAAGCCTCGCCACTGGCCCCTCAGGCCTATCTGCCGCAGCGTTTTCTGGGAGAACCTGTGTATGTCAGCTAAATCCCCGTTGGGGCGCGTAGCGGCCCTGAAGTCTGGCTACTCGATGTGTCAGGGTAATCCAGAGGGGCTGCTGCGCAGCCCAACGGGGATAAATCCCCTCGCCACGGTTTCATATTGGAATCCTCCCGATGCCTGAATTATTCCTGGACGGCCGCCCCCTCACGGTCACCCACGGCACCAGTGTCGCCGCCGCCCTGGCCCTGGGCGCGGACGGTTGCAGTCGCACCTCGGTCAGCGGCCAGCGACGTGCGCCCTTGTGCGGCATGGGTATTTGCCAGGAATGTCGGGTAACAATCGACGGCCAGCGCCGCCTGGCTTGCCAGACCCTGTGCCGCGACGGCATGCACGTGCAGACCCGACCATGAACGAAACCACCGACCTGCTGATCATCGGCGCCGGCCCCGCCGGCATGGCCGCCGCCCTGGCTGCGGCCAGCCGCGGCGCGTCTATCGTGCTGCTGGACGACAACCCGTTGCCTGGGGGGCAGATCTGGCGCGACGGCCCCCAGGCCAGTCTGCCCAGCGCGGCACGCCGCCTGCGTGAGCGGTTGCAGACCTGCGCCAATGTGCGCTGCCATGCCGGCACCCGGGTGATCGCTTGCGCCGCCGATAAAACCCTATTGGTAGAGAATGCCGAGCGCGGTTGGCAGATCACCTACCAGCGCCTGATCCTGTGCACCGGCGCCCGGGAGTTGCTGCTGCCCTTCCCCGGTTGGACCCTGCCCGGCGTTACCGGTGCCGGCGGCTTGCAGGCACTGATCAAGGCAGGCCTGCCGGTGCGGGAGGAACGCCTGGTGATCGCCGGGAGTGGGCCGCTGCTGCTGGCCAGCGCGGCCACGGCCAGGCACCAGGGTGCCCGCGTGCTACGGGTGGCCGAGCAGGCCGGCCGTGCCGCCGTGGCCGGTTTCGCCGCGCAATTGCCGCGCTGGCCGGGCAAATTCCTGCAAGGGTTCGGCCTGTTCGACCGGCATTATCGTACCGGCAGCCATGTGCTGGAGGCCTTGGGACGGGAGCGACTCGAAGGCGTCCGTCTACTGCAACAGGGCAAGATCGTCGAGTTGGCTTGTGATCGATTGGCTTGTGGCTTCGGGCTCATCCCCAATATCCAGCTCGGCCAGGCCCTGGGCTGCGAGCTTGCCGAGAATGCCCTCGCGGTGGATGCGTGGCAGGCAACGAGCCGCCAGGACCATTACGCCGCGGGCGAATGCACCGGTTTCGGGGGCAGCGAACTGGCGCTGGTGGAAGGCGCCATCGCCGGTCACGCGGCGGTCGGCGATACCGCGCTCGCCCAACGCCTGTGGCCGCGTCGGGAACGCTGGCAGGGTTTCGCCCGGACACTGAACAAGGCCTTCGCCCTCGATGGGCGACTCAAGTCTCTGGCCCGTGCCGACACCTTGGTCTGTCGGTGCGAAGACGTACCCTATGGCGACCTGATCGGCCACGTGAGCTGGCGCGAAGCCAAGCTCGCCAGCCGTTGTGGCATGGGCGCGTGCCAGGGCCGGGTCTGCGGCGCCGCCCTGGAGTATCTGTTCGACTGGACGCCACCCACCCCACGCCCGCCGTTCAGCCCGGCGCGGATCGAAACCTTGCTGGGGCTGGAAGAAACCCCGCCCACATAGGCTGCATAAGCGCGGCTGCTTGTGGGAGCGAGCCTGCTCGCGATAGCGCTTTATCAGATACCGATAGGTTGCTGACACACCGCTATCGCGAGCAGGCTCGCTCCCACATGAGTTGGCCGATCATTCAGCTGCTACTCTTGCGCAACCCTTGCCACCACCCGAGATGATGCCAACCCCATGTATCCCTCGCTCACCTCCTTCCCCCCCTGCGACCTGGACACCCTGCTCCACAGCCTGCAATCCATCGCACCGCTGCTCGACACCCTCGCGGACGTGGTGTTCTTCATCAAGGACACCCAGGCCCGCTACGCCTTCGTCAACCAGACCCTGGCCCGGCGCTGTGGCTTCAAGCACAGCAGCGATCTGTTGGGCCTCACCGCTGAGCAAGTATTCCCCGAGCGTTTCGGCCCGCTGTACACCGAACAGGATCGACGGGTGCTGGCCAGCGGTCGGGAGCTGGCCGACCAACTCGAACTCCACCTGTACTACGGCAATCAACCTGTGTGGTGCCTGACCCATAAAATCGCCCTGCGCGAGCCCAACGGCCAGATCGTCGGCCTGGCCGGCATCTCACGGGATCTGCAACTGCCTCAGTCCAGCCACCCGGCGTTCCAGAAACTGGCGGCGGTGGATGCCTACATCAAGAGCCACTTCTCCCGCCCTATCAGCCTTGCCGAACTGACCGCCATCGCCGGATTGTCGGTGGCCCAACTGGAGCGGCACTGCAAACGCATCTTCCAGCTCACGCCCCGGCAAATGATCCACAAGGCCCGGCTGGAAGAAGCCTCGCGCCTGCTGCTGGACCAGGACCTGCCCATCACCGACATCGCCTTGCGCTGCGGCTACACCGACCACAGCGCGTTCAGTCGCCAGTTCCGGGCCCTGACCAGCCTGTCGCCGAGCCAATATCGGGAAAACCGGCACTGAATTCTGTTCCCTTACAGGGCGCCGGAGCGCCCAGTGCTCCCATCTGTAACACCTGACTGAAACGGCCATTGGCACCTTTCGCGCCCACGCTTCTTATTACTGCTTTGTAATCAATGGATTACCCATGAAAGCGAGAAGTTCGCCAGACAGGCACGCCGATTGCTTATCTAATATCGTATACGAAATCCTCAATACGATATCTCACCGCATTTATTCGACAGCGAGGCATTTATGAAAAACCCTGCATTGGCCGTAGCGTTAAGTGTCGTCCTGGCACCTCTGTTCATCACCCCCGCCTATGCCGACAAGCTCGATGACATCATCGGCTCCGGCAAGCTGCGCTGCGCCGTGACCCTGGACTTCCCGCCGATGGGTTTTCGTGACGAAAGCAACAAACCGGCGGGCTTCGACGTGGACTACTGTCATGATCTGGCGAAGGTCCTGGGGGTAGATGCCGAAGTGGTGGAAACGCCGTTCCCGGACCGGATCCCGGCGCTGATTTCCGGGCGTGCCGATGTCATCGTCGCCTCCACCTCCGACACCCTGGAGCGAGCCAAGACGGTTGGCCTGACCGTGCCCTACTTCGCCTTCCAGATGGTGGTGCTGACCCGCGACAACACCGGCATCAACAGCTTCGCCGACCTCAAGGGCAAGGCCGTGGGCAATACCAGCGGCACCTACGAAGCCATCGCCCTGGAGAAAGACCAGAAGAACTGGGGCAGCGGCAGTTTCCGTGCCTACCAGTCGCAGAACGACACGCTGCTGGCCGTCGCCCAAGGGCACATCGACGCGACGGTGGTGACCAATACCGTGGCGGCCGCAACCATCAAGTCGGGCAAATACAAAAACCTGAAGATCGCCGGTGACGCGCCTTATGTCATCGACTATGTGTCCCTCGGCGCCAAGCGTAGCGAGTTCGGCCTGATCAACTACCTCAACCTGTTCGTCAACCAACAGGTGCGCACCGGCCGTTACAAAGAGCTGTTCGTCAAATGGGTCGGCACCGATATCCCGCCGGCCGACCTGACCGTTCCCCAGGTCTATTACTGAGGATCGCGGCATGCCAAGTACGCCTGTCCGCGTCATGGGCCGCAGTCTGGTGGAGGGTGCCGCCCAGGGCGCCCTGCTCTTTGCCGATGTGGGCTTGAGTTTCTGGGGCGGTGTGGATCCGTCCAGCGGTGAAATCATCGACCGGCATCACCCGCTCAGCGGCGAGCGTCTGGCCGGGCGCGTGCTGGCAATTCCCAGCGGACGCGGCTCATGCACCGGCAGCAGCGTCTTGATGGAGCTAATCAGTAACGGCCATGCACCCGCAGCGCTGGTGCTGGCCGAAACGGACGAGATCCTGACCTTGGGCGTGCTGGTGGCGCAGTTGATTTTCCAGCGTTCCCTGCCGGTCGTGCAGATCGGTCGTGAAGCCTTCGACAGCTTGCGCGGCCAGGGTTTTGTGCGCGTCGAAGGCAATTGCCTGACCTTGTCCGGCCGTCGCCCCAACGATCATTGGTATGGGGCCGACATCCCCTTGCAGCCGCCCACGCCGTCTACGGTCAACCTCACCGAACAGGACCGGGCACTGCTCGACGGCAGCCATGGCAAGGCCGCCCAGGTAGCCATGCAAATCGTACTGCGCATGGCCGAAATCCAGGGAGCCACGCAGCTGTTGGACGTGACCCAAGCCCACATCGACGGTTGCATCTACACCGGCCCGGCCAGCCTGCGCTTTGCCGAGCAACTGGTGCAGTGGGACGCAAAAGTGCGCGTACCCACCACCCTCAATTCCATTTCCGTGGACCAGCGCCGCTGGCGTGAACTGGGCGTAGACCCGACCCTGGGTGAACCGGCCAGTGCCCTGGGCGATGCCTACATGGCGATGGGCGCGCAGTTGAGCTTCACTTGCGCGCCGTATCTGCTGGACACCGCGCCCAAGGCCGGCGAGCAGATCGTCTGGGCCGAGTCCAACGCGGTGGTCTACGCCAACAGTGTGCTCGGGGCTCGCACGCAGAAGTACCCGGACTTCCTGGATATCTGTATCGCCTTGTGCGGCCGGGCACCCTTGACCGGCTGTCACCTGGACGACCCGCGCAAGGCCAGGCTGATCGTCGACGTGCAGGGATTGGGCGACGTCGACGACAGTTTCTATCCGCTGCTGGGCTATCACATCGGCAGCCTGACGGGCCGGCGTATCCCTTTGATACGCGGTCTGGAGCACGCCGCGCCCACTCTGGATGACCTGAAGGCCTTCGGCGCTGCTTTCGCCACCACCAGTGCCGCGCCATTGTTCCACTTCGCCGGGGTGACGCCGGAAGCCCTCGAGCCGGTCAATGCCGTGGCAGCAGACTGTCCGACGCAGGTGGAAACGGTCGATGCTGCGGGCCTGCTTGCCAGTTGGCGCGAACTCAACAGCGCCCGGGACAACCGGGTGGACGTGGTCTCCCTGGGCAACCCGCACTTTTCCCTCAGCGAATTTGCAACCCTGGCTTCGCTCTGCGCCAGCCGGAGCAAGCACCCGGGCGTGGTGTTGGCCATCACCTGCGGCCGAGCAGTACTGGAGCAGGCCCGCCTGGCAGGTCACCTGGACGCCATCGAAGCCTTCGGCGCGACGCTGGTGACCGACACCTGCTGGTGCATGCTGGGCGAACCGGTCATCCCACCCGCTGCCATCACCCTGATGACCAACTCCGGCAAATACGCTCATTACGCGCCCGGTCTGGTGGGACGCGGGGTGCACTTCGCCAGCCTCGCGGCCTGCGTCGACGCCGCGTGCAACGCCTCCGCCACTGGTCAGCCGCCGCTCTGGCTGCAACCTGCCACCCGCCAGGGGAACCCCTTCCATGTTTGACTACAGCTTCCAATGGCGCCCGGCCCTGCGCGCGTTGCCCGACATGCTCGCCGGGGCCTGGGTCACGTTCGAGACCGCGGCGCTGTCGATGATCTTCGGCGTGCTGATCGCCCTAGTGCTGACGGTCATGCGCCAGGCGCGTCATCCAGTGCTGCGCGGTATCGGAAACGGTTGGGTGTCCATCGCCCGCAACACACCGTCGCTGTTCCAGATCTACATCCTCTACTTCGGCCTCGGCTCCCTCGGCCTGCACGTCAGTTCCTGGCTGGCCTTGCTGGCCGGGATCACCTTCAACAATGCCGGCTACCTGGCGGAGAACTTTCGCGGAGGCCTCAAGGCAGTGCCCGGGACGCAGATGCGCGCCGCCCGCTCTCTAGGCATGAGCGCGTTCCAGGCCTATCGGATGATCATCGTCCCGCAACTGCTGCGCATCGTGTTCTACCCGCTGACCAACCAGATGGTCTGGGCAGTGCTGATGACCTCACTGGGGGTGGTGGTCGGCCTGAACAACGACCTTACCGGGGTGACCCAGGAATACAACGTCAAGACGTTCCGCACCTTCGAATACTTCGCCCTCGCGGCCGCGCTGTATTACCTGATCGCCAAGCTCATCGTCGGGCTCGCCCGACTGTTGTCCTGGCGCCTGTTCCGCTACTGAGGGTTGGTCATGTTTGCAACAAGCCTCACCGTTAACGACCTGTTGTTCTTGCTCGAGGGGGCCTGGGTCACGCTGCAGTTGACCGCCTGGTCGATCCTGCTCGGCACCCTGGCCGGGTTGCTGTGCGGCCTGCTCCGGGCGCTGTTGCCCCGTGCCAGCCTGCCACTGGCCTGGATCCTGGACGTGTTTCGCAGCGTGCCGTTGCTGATCCAGTTCGTGCTGTTCAACTCGCTCAAGAGCATCGTCGGCCTGAACCTCAGCGCCTTCGCCGTCGGCTGCATCGTGCTCGGGGTCTACGCCGCCGCGTACTTCACCGAAATCGTCCGTGGCGGGGTGCTGGCGGTGCCGCTGAGCACCCGACGGGCCAGCCGCTCCCTGGGCTTGAGCTACCTGCAGGACCTGCGCTTCATCGTCCTGCCGATTGCCACGCGCGTAGCCTTTCCCGGCTGGCTGAACCTGATACTCGGGGTGATGAAGGATACCGCGCTGGTGATGTGGATCGGCATCGTCGAACTGCTGCGTGCTTCGCAAACCATCGTCACGCGCATTCAGGAACCCCTGTTGGTGCTGTGCATCGCAGGCCTCATTTACTACGTGATGAGCCTGGTGGTTGCCCGCCTTGGCGCACGTCTGGAAAGAAGGTGGCAGGAAAATGATTGAGATCGAGAACGTGCACAAGTCCTTCGGTGACCTGGAAGTCGTCAAGGGTGTGAGCCTCACCGTGGACAAGGGTGAAGTGGTGTCGATCATCGGTGGCTCGGGTTCCGGCAAGTCGACCCTGCTGATGTGCATCAACGGTCTGGAGCCGATCCAGCAAGGCAGCATTCGCGTGGACGGCGTCGAGGTGCATGACCGCGCCACCGACCTCAATCACTTGCGGCAGAAGATCGGCATCGTCTTCCAGCAATGGAACGCCTTCCCGCACCTGACCGTGCTGGAGAACGTGATGCTGGCGCCGCGCAAGGTGCTGGGCAAGAGCAAACAGGAGGCCGAGGCCCTGGCGGTGAAACAGCTGGAGCACGTGGGCCTGGGGGACAAGCTCAAGGCCTTTCCGAACAAGCTCTCCGGCGGCCAGCAACAGCGCATGGCCATCGCCCGGGCCCTGGCGATGTCGCCGGACTACATGCTGTTCGATGAAGCCACCTCGGCCCTGGACCCGCAACTGGTGGGGGAAGTACTGGACACCATGCGCATGCTCGCCGAGGACGGCATGACCATGGTGCTGGTGACCCACGAGATCCGTTTCGCCCGGGACGTGTCCGACCGCGTGGCGTTCTTTTGCAATGGCCGGGTGCATGAGATCGGGCCGCCGGACCAGGTGATCGGCAACCCGATGCAACGGGAGACGGCGGCGTTTCTCAAGTCGGTGAAATAGCCAATGACCCCTTCGCGAGCAAGCCCGCTCCCACATGGGATTTGTACCCTGTGGGAGCGAGCCTGCTCGCGATGAGGCCGGAACGGACAACACAAGGAACAGCCCAATGCGCTCATCAAAAATCATCCACATCGTCAGCTGCCACGCCGAAGGCGAAGTCGGCGATGTGATAGTCGGCGGCGTCGCCCCGCCCCCCGGTGCCACCGTGTGGGAACAGTCGCGCTGGATCGCCCGGGACCAGACCCTGCGCAACTTCGTCCTCAACGAACCCCGTGGCGGCGTGTTCCGCCACGTCAACCTGCTGGTGCCGGCCAAGGACCCTCGGGCGCAGATGGCCTGGATCATCATGGAGCCGGTCGACACGCCGCCGATGTCCGGCTCCAACTCCCTGTGCGTGGCCACCGTGCTGCTGGACAGCGGCATCCTGCCCATGACCGAACCCCAGACCCGCCTGGTGCTCGAAGCCCCTGGCGGGTTGATTGAAGCCCTCGCCGACTGCCGCGACGGCAAGGTGCAACGGGTGGAGATCAAGAACGTGCCCTCCTTCGCCGACCGTCTCGACGCCTGGATCGAAGTCGAGGGCCTGGGCTCGCTGCAGGTGGACACCGCCTATGGCGGCGACAGTTTCGTCATCGCCGACGCCCAGCGCCTGGGCTTTGCCATCCGCCCTGACGAGGCCGCCGACCTGGTAGCCGTCGGGCTGAAAATCACCCGGGCCGCCAATGAGCAACTGGGTTTCGAGCATCCGCTGAACCCAGACTGGTCGCACATCTCGTTCTGCCAGATCGCCGCGCCCATCGTCATGGAAGCCGGTGTCGCGACCGGCGCCAACGCCGTGGTGATCCAGCCCGGCAAGATCGACCGCTCCCCCACCGGCACCGGTTGCTCGGCGCGCATGGCGGTGCTGCAGGCCAAGGGGTTGATGCACGTGGGCGAGCGGTTCATCGGGCGCTCGATCATCGGCTCCGAGTTCCATTGCCGCATCGACTCGCTGACCGACGTGGCCGGGCGCCCGGCGATCTATCCGTGCATTGCCGGACGGGCGTGGATCACCGGCACGCATCAATTGCTGCTGGACCCGGCTGATCCATGGCCGCAGGGCTATCGGCTTTCAGATACGTGGCCTGGCGCATGATTTTCTCGACTTTGCACATTCCCTTTGTGGCGAGGGGATGAATCCCCTCGCCACAAACCATTAACCACCGGAGACAACCACCCATGAGCAAACGCATCAACTGGAGCGGCGTATTCCCCGCCGTTACCACCCAATTCAACGAAGACTTCTCCATCAACCTGGACAAGACCCATGAGGTCATTTCCAACGTCATCCGTGACGGCGTCTCGGGCCTGGTGGTCTGTGGTTCGGTGGGGGAAAACACTTCGCTGAGCGCCGAAGAAAAAATCGCCGTGACCGAAGTCGCGGTGGACGCCTCCCGCGGCAGGGTGCCGGTGATCTGCGGCGTGGCCGAGTTCACCAGCGTGCAGGCGGCCAAGGTCGCCAACGCGGTGCGCAAGGTCGGCGTTGACGGTGTGATGCTGATGCCAGCATTGGTCTATGGCTCCAAGCCGTTCGAAACCGCCGAGCACTTTCGCTATGTCGCCCGGCATGCCGACGTGCCGCTGATGGTTTACAACAACCCACCGATCTACAAGAACGACGTGACCCCGGATATCCTGATTTCCCTGGCCGATTGCGACAACGTGGTGTGTTTCAAGGACTCCTCCGGCGATACCCGACGCTTCATCGACGTGCGCAATGAAGTGGGTGATCGCTTTGTGCTGTTCGCAGGCCTCGACGACGTGGTGCTGGAAAGCCTCGCCGTGGGCGCCGAAGGCTGGGTCTCGGGCATGTCCAACGTGTTCCCGAAGGAAGGCGAAACCATCTTCCGCCTGGCCCGCGCCGGGCGTTTCGCCGAAGCGATGCCGATCTACGAATGGCTGATGCCGATCCTGCACCTCGACGCCCGCGCCGACCTGGTGCAATGCATCAAGCTGTGCGAAGCCATCGCCGGCCGCGGCAGCGCCCTCACCCGCCCACCACGCCTGGCCCTGCCGGAAGAAGACCGGGTGTATGTGGAACAGATCATGGCCAAGGCCCTGGCGAATCGACCGGCGCTGCCGGATGTGGGGCTCTGACCCGAGGCAAATGAACTCCCCCGTGGGAGCGAGCCTGCTCGCGATAGCGGTCTGTCTGGACGGCTATGCTGAATGTACCGCCGTCATCGCGAGCAGGCTCGCTCCCACACTGACCGAGGTGTATGGAGGACTATCAGCCAGCACATAAACCCACTGTGGGAGCGAGCCTGCTCGCGATAGCGGTCTGTCTGGAACGGCTATGCTGGATGTACCGCCGCTATCGCGAGCAGGCTCGCTCCCACAAGGAAGGCTTACCATGAATTATTTCCTCGCCCAGGCCCTGAACAACCAGTGGGCCAACCACCGCCTGCTCGGCACCTGTGCGCAGTTGAGCGAGGACGAATACCTGACGCGACGCACGGGGTTCTTTCCGTCCATACAAGCCACGCTCTGCCATATCCTGGAGGTGGATCGTTATTACCTCACCGCCCTGGAGGGTGATCGTGACGGTCAGATCAAGAACTTCTCCGAGACATTGGCCTTTGCCGAGCTGGTTCGAAGCCAGGCCCGCACCGACCGGCGACTGGTGGCGTTCTGCGAATCCCTGCGGGAGAAAGACCTCGCCCGGTCCGTCGAATTGGTACGCGCCGACGGTGCGGTGGTGCCCGAGCGAATCGACCGGTTGCTCCTGCACCTGTTCGAACACCAGATTCACCACCGTGGACAGGTCCACACGATGCTCAGCGACACCGACATCGAGCCGCCACAGCTCGACGAGTTCTTCCTCGACTGCGACCACAAGTTTCGGCAAACGGAAGAACAGCAGTTGCAACTCGACGAGGGCCGCGTCTGGCGAGCCTATCTAGCGGATTGAGCCCACGGCAAAAAATGCGATGGTCGCTACCGGCCATCGCCAATCGCCCACATCAGGCTGAGCTCAGATCCGGGCCGGTGACACAATGATTTTCACGTTGTGTTCCTTGTTGTTGACCAGTTCCTCGAATCCCTGCCCGACAATCTGCTCCAACTGGATGCGCCCGGTTACCAATGGAGAAATGTCCAAGCGGCCATCAGCAATGAACGCAATGACATCGGCAAATTCGCCGTTGTAGGCCAGCGCGCCGAGCACCTGCTTCTCGGTAGACACCAGTTCGAAGAAGTTGAATTCGCTCGGTTCCTCGAAAATCCCCACCAGCACGCATTTGCCGGCCTTGCGGATCAGGTCGATGGCCAGCTTGGCGGTGTGCTTGTTGCCGATGCACTCGAAGCTGACATCGGCGCCCAGCCCCCCGGTCAGGCGGCGCACTTCAGCCAACGCATCGCACTGGTTGGGATCGATGACATGACTGGCGCCGACTTCCAGGGCCTTGGCCTTGCGTGCACCGGACATTTCCAGGGCAATCACCTGGGCCGCCCCGGCGGCCTTGGCACACATGATGGTGCACAGGCCAATGGTCCCGGCGCCCACCACCACAACGTTCTGGCCCAACAGGCTGCCGGCTTTCTTCACCGCGTGCATGCCCACCGCCAACGGCTCGATCAGCGCGCCGGCCTCTGCAGGAAAATCGGCAGGCAACTTGTAGAGCAAATTGGCCGGCACATTGACCAGTTCCGCGAACGCACCATTGTTCATCAGGCCGGTGAACGCCAGGTTTTCGCAGATGTTGTAAAGCCCGTGGGTACAGTAGTAGCAGGTGCCGCAGTGCTGGCAGGCATCCGCCGCCACCGGCTCGCCAACGCTGAAGCCCTCGACTCCGGCACCCAGTTCGACGATTTCGCCACAAAACTCGTGGCCGAGGATGCACTGGCCCTTGATACCGGTCAGCGGGTGTGGCGCGTCCACCGGGATGAACACCGGCCCGGCCACATACTCATGCAGGTCGGAGCCGCAGATGCCGCACCACTGCACGCGGATCTGCACCCAGCCGGCGGGCGGCGAAACGGGCAACGGTACATCTTCGACACGGATATCGTTGCGGCCATGCCAGACGGCGGCGCGCATGCTGCGGGTAGGCGTGATTGAAGCGTTCATAGCGTTTCTCCAGAATACTTGGGGGCGACGACTCGCGCGTCGCCCGTTCGATCAGTGCTGTTCAATGAACCCAAGGATCAATCGATTGACTTGCTCGGCCGCTTCCATCTGCACCATGTGGCCTTGGCCGCTCAGCACCTCCACCTGGGCGTCCAACCCCTCGCCATGGGCCGCCGGGATGATCGCGTCATCGCTGCCCCAGACCACCAGGGTCGGCACGTGACCGGCCTGCACCACTTCGCGCAAGTCCACCTGTTGGCGACCATCGGCGAACAAGGTCGTCGACAGCTGCCTCAATGCAGCGTCCACGCCCTCCAGGCGCTTGTACTTGAGCATGTCATCGAGCATCTGCCGGTTGACCAGCTCGGCGTTGGAGAACAACTGCACCAACTGCGGCTTGAGGGCGTTGCGATTGGAGGCGTCGACAAAGCCTTGCAGGTAGTCGCCGTTGATCTCAGGGCCGAGGCCAGCACTGCCGATCAGCGTCAGGGAGCGCACCCGCTGGGGCATCAAGCGTGCGGTGTTCAGCGACACGGCCCCGCCCATGGAATGGCCCACCAGGTGTGCGACGCTGATGTCCAGGTGATCGAGCAAGGCCAACACCGCGCCGCTCAACTCGTCCAGGTCGCCACGTTGCAGGGTCTTGCCGGACTCGCCATGACCCGGCAGGTCCAGGGCGATCACCCGGCGGCCGGCCGCCAAGGCCTCATGGTTGAACAGCCAATTGTTCAGGTCCCCGCCAAAACCGTGGACCAACACCAAGGGCATGCCGCCTTCGCCACGTTCAAAGTAGCGAATCACCCGGCCATCCAGCTCGACCTTCTGCGGTTTCGCGCCGGTGTCTTCATCACCGGTGTCGCCCGGCACGAAACTGGACTGGAACTGCTCGATGACCGCATCGATCTCGGCGTCGCTGGCCTCGCCGTCGACGACAATGCCCAGCAAGGCGCCGACCGCCAGGGTTTCATCCTGCCGCGCAACCTGCCGGCGCAACACACCGGAGAACGGCGCTTCGACACTGCTGGAAATCTTGTCGGTCTCCACGTCCAGCACTTCGTCGCCCTTGGTGATGGCCTGGCCCTCTTCCTTGAGCCAGGCATCGACCCGGCCTTCGGTCATCGACAGCCCCCATTTGGGCATGGTCAGGGTATGAATCTGGCTCATCAGCGCTTGCTCCACTCGATCACGTTGAGCACGGCTTGTTCGATCTTCGCCGCGTCAGGGATGTACAGGTCTTCCAGGGAATCGGAGAACGGCACCGGCGTATGCGGCGCGGTGACCATCTCGATCGGCGCCTTGAGTGCGCCGAAGGCTTTCTGCGCCACCAGCGCCGCGATGTCGGTGGCCATGGAGCAGCGTGGGTTGGCCTCATCGATGACCACCAGGCGCCCGGTCTTGTCCACGCTTTCGAGGATGCTGTCCTCATCCATCGGGCTGGTGGTGCGCAGGTCGATGACCTCGCAATCGATACCGCGCCCGGCCAGGCTGCGTGCCGCATCCATGGCGGTGTTGACCATGCGGCCGTAGGACACGAGGGTCACGTCCTTGCCGTCGCGCAGGAAGTTGGCCTCGCCAAACGGGATGGTGTAGAGCTCTTCGGGCACTTCACCCTGCATGCCGTACAGCAATTTGTGCTCGCAGAAGATCACCGGATCGTTGTCGCGGATCGCCTGGATGAGCAAGCCCTTGGCATCGTAGGGCGACGATGGGCATACCACCTTGAGCCCGGGGATGTGCGTCCACAAGGACGTGAGCATCTGCGAATGCTGGGCCGCGGCGCGCAGGCCGGCACCGACCATGGTGCGGATCACCAAAGGCGTGGAAGCCTTGCCACCGAACATGTAGCGAAACTTCGCCGCCTGGTTGAGGATCTGGTCCAGGCAGCAGCCGGCGAAGTCGACGAACATCAGTTCGCACACCGGGCGCACGCCGCAGGTCGCGGCCCCGACCGCCGCACCGACGTAACCGATTTCCGACAGCGGTGTGTCGAGCACGCGACCGGGGAACTGGTCGTAGAGGCCCTTGGTGACGCCGAGCACACCGCCCCAGGCGTCGTTTTCACCGGGCGCGCCGGCGCCACCGGCCACGTCCTCGCCCATGATGAACACGCTGGTATCGCGGTGCATTTCCTGGGCCAGGGCTTCGTTGATTGCCTGCTGATAGCTGATTTTTCTCGCCATGATGGAATTCTCTGTTCTTGTTTTATGAAGGGGCGTTCAGGGGTAGGAGACGTAGACATCGGTGAGCAGGTCCGCTGCCGCAGGCTTGGGATCGGACTTGGCCTTGCGCACCGCGTTTTCGATCAGCAGCTCCACTTCCCGGTCGACCTGGTCCAGTTGCTCGACCGAGAGCAACCCGGCCCGGGTGGTGCGCTCGCGGAACTGCATCAGGCAGTCCTGGTGTTCACGGAAATGCTTGACCTCATCTGGTGCCCGATACGTCTGCGCATCGCCCTCGAAATGGCCGTAATAGCGGGTCAGCTTGACCTCGATCAGCGATGGCCCTTCCCCGGCCCGGGCACGCTCGATGGCCGCCCCGGCGGCTTCGTGAACGGCGAAGAAGTCAAAACCGTCCACCGTCACCCCCGGCATGCCGAACCCGGCGGCGCGATCGGCGATGTGATCGCAAGCCACCGACCAATTGGATGCAGTGGCTTCCGCGTAACCGTTGTTCTCGGCAATGAACAGACACGGCAAGTTCCACACCGAAGCCATGTTCATGGCCTCGAACACCGCGCCTTCGTTGGAGCCGCCGTCGCCGAAGAACACCACCGCGACACTGTCGGTGCCCTTGAGTCGGGCTGCCAGCGCGGCGCCCACCACCAGCGGCGCACCGGCACCGACAATGCCGTTGGCGCCGAGCATGCCCTTCTCGAAATCGGCGATGTGCATGGAACCGCCCTTGCCTTGGCAGACCCCGGTTTTCTTGCCGTAGATCTCGGCCATCATTCCGTAGACATCCACGCCTTTGGCGATGCAATGGCCGTGGCCACGGTGGTTGGAGGCAATGCAATCGTCATCGCCCAGGTGGGCCATGACCCCGGCGGCGGACGCCTCTTCGCCGGCGTACAAGTGGACAAAACCGGGAATCTCGCCGGTGGCGAACTCCACGTGCAGGCGCTCTTCGAACGCGCGGATGGTGCGCATCACCTGATAGGCGTGCAGCAGTTGATCGTGGGTGAGCGGTGTCGACATTTTTATTCTCCAGGGGTGTCTTGAAGGCTGACTTGCAGGTTCAGGGGGTGTTGCGGATGTTCGCGGCCGATGCCCAACAGGCGCTGTTGCGCGACGTAGGCCAGCACCGCGTCGACATCGATGCTCAGCGGGCCGCCAGCATCGAGGGTGACCGTGGGTCGGTCCTGCGGGTTGAATTCGATTTCCCGTTCGCCATCCAGGGCCAGCGTGCCGCTGGACAGCGCCAGCGGATGGGCCACGCCGGGCTCCAGGCGTCCGGCCGCGAGCACGCCGCAGCCCTGCAACAGGCCAGGGGCCAGCGGCACCAGCAGCGCCTCAGGCGATTGCGGGTCCAGGCGCATCCAGGCACCGCCCGGCTCCTGCCGCGTCACCGGCAGCCACAAGCCACACAAGGCCGACAGGCCAATGGATTGCGGCTCGGCAAAGGTCACGAAGACTTCGGCCAGATCCGCCGCCCGGCTGATTGCACGGGCGCCGACAAAGCGCAGCGGCGAAACCGCGACGTCCACCAGGGCGATTTCCCGCAGACCGCGACGGGCCTCGCACACCAGCAAGCGCTTGTTGCGCCGCAGGCCGATCTGTTCGGGGATCCGGCCACTGGCGTACAAACCGCCGGCGAGCCCCGCCGTGGTGGCCTCGCGCAATTCGGGAAAGGCGTTATTGGTACCGGTGGAAAGCGTCAGCAACGGAATGTCGCCCACTTCGGCGGCCACGGCCTTGTGGGTGCCATCGCCGCCGAGCACGGCGATCAGCGCCACCTCGCGCTCGGCCATCAGGCGTGCGGCCCTGCGGGTGTCTTCGACGGTCTGGCGCAAGGTCAGGTCGAGAAACTCCAGGGCCGGCCAATGACTGTCGCGCGCCTGGCGGCTGTGACTGTTCTTCAGCACGGCAGCGGCGATGCCGGTCAAGTCGGTGGGCATCAGCACCTGTTCGACGCCGGTGGCGCCGAAGGCCGCCAGCAGGCGCTGGATCACCGAGACCTTGTCGGTGCTGGAAAACAGCCCGGCATTGGCCGTCAGGCGCCGCACGTCACGTCCCGAGGCAGGATTGGCGATGATCCCGACGGTCAGGGGACGATGACTCATGGCACCACCGTGGATGTGACTGGAGAATGACCTGGGCAGAAAGACATGGCATACCTCGTTTTTATTCTTGGAAGACCCGTCGCCGTGCGGGCTCTGGGCATAGAGCAAGGCCGGTGCCAGGCATGGAGAAAAGCCGGCGGATACCCGGGCCAGAGCCTTCCAAGCCAGATGAGCGACGAGCCGGCACAGGGCTCTGTGAGACGCCACATGTCAGCCTGCACGAGCCGACGGCGAGACCGTGAGACGTGGCGTCTCAAGTCGCTCCCCCCTACTGCCAGGCTTGTCTGTGTCCAGTGAACGGCGCTTAATGAGCGCACAACGATAAGAAGCTGAACCGGAGGCCAATCATGCTTTCCGCTCACTCCCGGGCCCATGTGGATTGCGTCAGCCGCGTCGTGAAGAACGCGAGCCAGTTGCCGCAGTTGCCTGTCCCGGACCTGATCCTCGACTCCTGGCGTCGATCCATGGAGCAGCATCACCTCGACCCCGGCTCGCTGCAGGGCCCGCGCATCCTGTCCGAAGATGTGCTCAAGCAATGCCGCGAGCGCTCCGAGCTGTTCCTCAATATCGCCAGCGAAGAAGTGGCGCGCCTCCATGGCCGGGTACGGGATGCCGACTACTGTGTGCTGCTGACCGACGCCCAGGGCCAGACCATCGATTACCGTGTCGAAACCGCCATTCGCAATGACTGCCGCAAGGCCGGGCTCTACCTGGGCACCTGCTGGTCGGAGGGCGAGGAAGGCACTTGCGGCGTGGCCGCGGTGCTCACGGCCAAGACCCCGGTGACGGTGCACAAGCGCGATCACTTCCGCGCAGCGTTCATTGGCCTGACCTGCTCCGCCGCGCCAGTCTTCGACCCCCAGGGGGAACTGCTCGGGGTGCTGGACGTGTCGGCGGTTCGCTCACCGGACGACCGCCGCTCGCAGCACTTGATCCGCCAGATGGTGGTGCAGAGTGCCCGGGAAATCGAACAGGCATTTTTCATGAGCAGCGCCCAGGGCTATTGGGTGCTGCGGGCCCATCGCAACGCCGGTTACGTCGACAGCCAGCCCGATTACCTGTTCGCCTGGGACGACGACGGTTGCCTGCAAGCCCTGAACCCCGCTGCACGCCAGTACCTGCTGCAACAGTACGGCCAGTTGCCACAGCACATCAGCCAGGTCTTCGACCAACAATGGTTGCACCGTGCCCGGGACGAGAGCCTTTACCCCTTCAGCCGTCAGGGCACCGAGTCGTCCCTGCACGGCCGCTTGAGCGCGCCACGGCATCGGGCGCAGCCGCATGCGCGGGTGGCGATGACCCCGGTCGACATCGATCCACGCCTGGCCGACAGCCTGCGCCTGGCGGTGCGGGTCAAGGATCGCAATCTGCCGGTGTTGATCCAGGGCGAAACCGGCTCCGGCAAAGAGGTATTCGCCCGCCAATTGCACCAGGCCAGCCAGCGCCGCGAGCGCCCGTTCGTCGCGCTGAACTGCGCCGCGATTCCTGAAAGCCTGATCGAGAGCGAGTTGTTCGGCTATGTGGCCGGAGCTTTCACCGGTGCATCGAGCAAGGGTATGCAGGGCCTGTTGCAGCAGGCCGACGGCGGCACGCTGTTCCTGGATGAAATCGGTGACATGCCGCTGGCCTTGCAGACCCGCCTGTTGCGGGTGCTGGCGGAGGGAGAGGTGGCGCCACTCGGTGCGTCACGCCGCAAAGCCGTGGACATCCAGGTGATCTGCGCCACTCACCGCGACCTGGAAGCCCTGGTCACCGTCGGCGAGTTTCGCGAGGACCTGTACTTCCGCCTGGGCGGTGCCCGCTTCCAACTGCCGCCGTTGCGCGAGCGCAGTGACCGGCTGACGCTGATCAACCGCATCCTCGAAGAAGAATCGACTCGCTGCGGCGGCGCCGTGCAGTTGAGCAGCGCGGCCCTGGAATGCCTGCTCGGTTACCATTGGCCGGGCAACATCCGTCAGTTGCGCCATGTGCTGCGCTACGCCTGCGCGGTATGCGACAGCCGCGTGATCCAGCGCGCTCACCTGCCCGAGTCGTTACACGGCGCGCAAGTCACCGCCCTTGCGCCTGAGCCGAGCGCCAGCCCGGAACGCCAGGCCCTGCTCGATGCCCTTGTGCGCCATCGCTGGAAACCCACTGCCGCCGCCCGGGCCCTTGGCATTTCCCGGGCCACCCTGTACCGAAGGGTCCATCAGCACGGCATCGACATGCCTGGCCGAAGCCCGGCATGAGCGGGATCGGCTAGCGGCGCGCCAACTCGTGACGTACGCATTGCTCGTAGTAGGTCTGCTTGACTGCGGCGGGCTTGAGGCGAGAGGCGCTGTCGTAGGTCTGTTCGGTGATGCCCAGGGCGGTCATGCGCATCCACGGCCGGGGAAACTTGCGCGCTTGCAGCTTTTTCCGGGCGCCGTACAGGGAGACACCGGAGAGCTTGGAAGCTTGTGCGCCTGCCGCGATGTCCGCCCCCCAGCGACATACGGACTGCTGGTTTTGCGTCAGCGCCCGCGCCTGGGTTTCGAGCGATACGCAGGCCAGGAAGGATGTCACTACGACCCACATGGCCACGCCCCACATAGAAAATCGCATAAGTTTGTCGTCCAACATTCTGAAATAAAAGAAGTTTGACAACCTTTGAATGGACTAGGGGCCAGTACTCGACTGGCCCTTCGCCACAGTTATTACTGGCTCGCCTTGGCCTCCTGCAGCAACTGTTGGATCACCTGCTCCTGCTCGCCATAGCGGCCTTCACCGAAGTGGCTGTAGCGCACCTGCCCCTTGGCATCGATGAAGTAATGCGCCGGCCAGTACTGATTGTTGAACGCGCGCCAGATCGCATACTGGTTGTCGATGGCCACCGGGTAGTTGATGTCCAGCTTGCGAACCTGCTGGCGCACGTTGTCGATGATCTTCTCGTAGCCGTATTCCGGGGTGTGAACGCCAATTACCACCAACCCGTCCTTCTCATACTTCTTGGCCCAGTCATTCACGTGGGGAAGCGTGTGCTGGCAGTTGATGCAGTCGTAGGTCCAGAAATCCACCAGCACCACCTTGCCCTTCAGCGCTTCGCTGTCGAGCGGCGGCGAGTTCAGCCATTGCACCGCACCGTCCAGCGAAGGCATGGCGCCCTGGGCCTCGAGGTTCGGCATCGGGTTGGCGCTGGCCTTGCTGATCACGTAGTCGATTGCCTGGGGTACCTTTTCCAGTACGCTTTGCTCCAGGCTTGCGGCGCCTTGGGAAGAAGTGCTGGCCAACAGTCGATCATCGGCGCCGGTACCGATCGCCACGGCAGTCAGCAACACCACCACACCGCTGCCACGACGCAACCAGGCTGTCACCGGCAACGACAGCTTCAGCCGTGCAACCAAACCACGTCCGGCGAAGATCAAGGTTCCCAGCGACAAGGCACTGCCCAGGCCGTAGGCCAGCAGCAACAGGCTGGTCCCGGCGCTTGCGCCCTGCAGCATGGCCCCGGTCAGGATCACACCGAGTATCGGCCCGGCACAGGGCGCCCAGAGCAGCCCGGTGGCGACACCGATCAATACCGATGCCAACGGCCCATCCAGTCGCCCGGCACCCGCATCGACGCGATTGCCCAGCCTGACCAGCGGCCGCGCCAACCAGGTGCCAACCCGGCTGAAGATCAGGGACAAGGCGAACAGCACCATCACCCCCAGGGCGACCTGCCGTCCCACGCTGCTGGCACGCAGCACCCAGTCACTGCTGACCACCGCCAGGCTCGATACCAGGGCGAAGGTCAGGACCATGCCACCGAGGGTCAGCAACATCGAGCCCGGCGTACGGTTGGCCCGGGCGAACAGAAACGGCACCACGGGGAGAATACAAGGGCTGAGGATCGTCAGAATCCCGCCGAGGAAAGCGATCAGAAGCATGGCATCACCTCATGGGCAGTCAGGCCGGACCAGGCCTAAACCACAAATATTTATCGATTTAAAACAATCAGTTATATGACTTTATTGATATTTAACTTTCAGTTTTCGTTGCTGCAGTTGTCAGCCAACTTGCGATATTCCAGTGCCTGGCGGTGCCCCGCCGAATCCAGGTAGGTCATGTGAGCATTGACGACGCCGCAGGAAGGACCGCTGTCTTCGGAGATGGAGAGCACTTTCTGGATGTCCAGGTGATTGCCGTAGGCGTAGGTCTGCGTCTGGACATTGCTTTCGGCCCGGGCCGACAGGGTGCAGATGTTCAGCGCGGCGAACAGGCAGGCGGCGTAGATGGCTTTGGTGTTCATGGCGGTGTCCTCGATTCATTCAATGGGTGTGTTTGCTGTCGAGGCCGGGTGTGTTGCCTCGTTGGATGCCATTGAATGCCGCTGAGGTATCGCGCCTGTATCGAGCCGGGGGCTTTTTGCATCGCTGTGTATCCGTCGCGCGCCAGATACACTGCAATACAAACCGTCGGGAGCCAGGCCCGCCGCGCCCTGTATTCTGACCACAACAAAACGCCAAGAGGGCTGGACACCATGGATCATGTCGATCATGTGTTGATAGTGGATGATGATCGCGAAATCAGGGAACTGGTGGGCAACTACCTGAAAAAGAATGGACTGCGTACCACCGTCGTCGCCGATGGCCGGCAGATGCGCGCCTTTCTGGAAACCACGCCGGTGGACCTGATCGTGCTGGACCTGATGATGCCGGGCGATGACGGCCTGGTCCTGTGCCGGGAACTGCGCGCCGGCAAGCACAAGGCCACGCCGGTCCTGATGCTCACCGCCCGCAACGACGAAACCGACCGCATCATTGGCCTGGAAATGGGCGCCGACGATTATCTGGTCAAACCCTTTGCCGCACGTGAGCTGCTGGCCCGGATCAACGCGGTGTTGCGCCGCACCCGCATGCTGCCGCCCAATCTGGTGGTCACCGAAAGCGGCCGCCTGCTGGCGTTCGGTCGCTGGCGCCTGGACACCACGGCGCGTCACCTGCTGGACACCGACGGCACCATGGTCGCCCTGAGCGGCGCGGAATACCGGCTGTTGCGGGTGTTCCTCGACCACCCACAGCGGGTGCTCAACCGCGACCAACTGCTGAACCTTACCCAGGGTCGGGACGCCGATCTGTTCGATCGCTCCATCGACCTGCTGGTCAGCCGCCTGCGCCAGCGTCTGCTGGATGATGCCCGCGAGCCGGCCTATATCAAGACCGTGCGCAGCGAAGGCTATGTCTTCTCCTTGCCAGTGGAAATTCTCGAGGCATCGACATGAGTCTGCCGCTACGCTGGCCGCGCACCCTCGCCTCGCGGCTGTCGCTGATTTTCCTGATCGGTCTGATCCTGGCCCAGGGCTTGTCGTTCGGCGCCCAATATTACGAACGCTACCAGACCGCCAAGTCCACCATGCTCGGCAATCTGGAAACCGATGTCTCGACCTCCGTCGCCATCCTGGATCGCCTGCCCGCCGCTGAACGCCCGGCCTGGCTGCCCACACTCACCCGGCGCAACTACGGCTACCTGCTGAATGAAGGTCAACCCGGCCAACCGATAGAACGTGGCAACGCGCCGATCTCGGTGAGTTCGATCGAAGACGCCATCGGCCAGGCCTATCCACTGACCTTTATCGACATTCCGGGACCACAGAAGCATTATCAGGCTCATTTGCGCCTGAGCGATGGCAGTCCACTGACCATCGACGTCCGTCCGGCCATGATGCCCCTCTCCCCCTGGCTGCCGGTGGTGCTGCTGGGACAGTTGGCATTGCTGATCGGCTGTACCTGGCTGGCTGTGCGCATCGCCGTCGGCCCCCTGACCCGGCTGGCCCAGGCCGTGGAAACCCTCGATCCGAACGCCCACAGCGTACGCCTGGATGAGCAAGGCCCGACCGAAGTGGTCCATGCGGCCAAGGCGTTCAATGCCATGCAGGACCGTATCGCCGCCTATCTGAAGGAGCGCATGCAGTTGCTGGCGGCGATATCCCACGACCTGCAGACCCCCATCACCCGCATGAAGCTGCGGGCGGAATTCATGGATGAGGGCATTGAGAAGGACAAACTCTGGAGCGACCTGGGTGAGATGGAGCATTTGGTGCGCGAAGGCGTGGCCTATGCCCGCAGCATCCATGGCGCTACCGAGGCCAGCTGTCGAATCAGCCTGGATGCGTTTCTCGACAGTCTGGTGTTCGACTACCAGGACACCGGGCAGGATGTGCAGTTGTCCGGAAAGAATGCCGCCGTCATCGACACCCGCCCCCATGCCTTGCGTCGGGTGCTGGTGAACCTGGTGGACAACGCGCTGAAGTTCGGTGGCGCGGCCCGGATCGAGGTGCAGGCCGATCGCGATGGCCAACTGGCGATCCAGGTCCTGGACCGCGGCCCCGGCATCAACGAGCAGGAGCTGGCCGAAGTGCTCAAGCCGTTCTACCGGGTGGAAAGCTCGCGCAACCGTGAGACCGGCGGAACCGGACTGGGACTGGCCATCGCCCAGCAACTGGCGACGGCCATGGGCGGCTCACTGACCCTGAGCAACCGCGAAGGCGGCGGCCTGTGCGCCGAACTGCGCCTGAGCCGCGACGCCTCGCTCGGCAATTGACCTTGGGCTGACCGGTCTACCGCTATCGCGAGCAGGCTCAGTTTGCAGGGATGTTGAATGTGCTGACGCCGTCGCGGGCAAGCCCGGCTCCCACAGATTCCTCGGGCGCCCACAGAATCGCATGGGGACCCGAACGAACGAGACATCGTGATGGAAACCGCCAAGCAGGTCCTGGGCGCACTGCTGCCGGGCCATCGCAAAGACAGGGAATAGGCGCGTTATCAGCTGTCGTCGCGCCCCACGCCGATACTTGACCGTCTTATCAAGTTACCGGGTGTCAGGTCAGTTAAGTTAATTGGCCTGACAGCCGATACAGAAGCGTGCGGGATATTTCGCGTTTAGCTGATGACTTGTTTATGACTGAAGATGCAGGCAACGACTCCACCGACCTTTCCCCGGGTAAGCCGACCCGAAGTTTCACCCGACGCACCTTCCCGGCCATCATGCTCCTGCTGTTTGTCATGTCCGCACTGGCGATTGCCGTGCTGCTCAACATCACCGGGGCCCAGGACAAGCGTGCCCGGGAACAGAGCCTGTTTTTTGCCCAGCGCGCCATCGACGGCATCCGCACCGGCATCGGTCGCGACCTGAGCGACTACTCCAAATGGAGCGACGCTTACCGGCATCTGCACGTGACGGTGGATAAGGCTTGGGCCTACGACCAGGAAAATATCGGCAGCAGCGTCTATTCGCTCTACGGTTACCAGGCTGTGTTCGTCATTTCTCCCACGGGGAAGACGGTTTATTCGGTGATCAACGGCGAAATGAGCGACGCCGAGGCCGGCACCTGGTTGACGGGCGACCTGCAAGGCCTGGGAAAGACCGCCAGCGCTTCGGAAAACCGGGATGAAGTGATTGTCAAGTTGTTGCATCACGAAGGGGCGCCTGCATTCGTCGCCGCGTCGGCCATCACCACCGGCACCGACAACAGCGTGCCCGAGATTCCTGGACCGCCCAGCCTGCTGCTATTCGTGAAGGTCCTTGACCCGGCGTCGCTGGAGAGTCTGGCCCGGGACTTCGCTCTCCCGGATGCCTATATCGCCCACAAACCGGGCCCGGACGGAACGGCCGAATTATCACTCGGCGAAAATATCCATGAGGCCCTGGCATGGCGGCCACCAACCCCCGGCAACGATCTGCGCAAGGTACTGTTGCCCTTGCTGGTGCTGGCTCTGCTGATCCTGGGGATCCTGGCCCTCGCTGTGTTGCGCCATGCCCTGACGATGCTTCGCGCCCAGGAGTACCAGTACGACAGCCTCCTGGCCCACCGCAAGGCGCTGGAACGCAGCGAAGAACGTTTTCGCGACATTGCCGAGGTGTCCTCCGACTGGTTGTGGGAGGTCGATTCCGCCGGGACATTGACCTATCTGTCGGAACGCTTCGAGCAAGTGACCGGATTCAGTCCTTCCGAGTGGCTGGGCAAGCCCCTGCACCGGCTACTACACCCTCACGGCGGGTCGATTTCCATTGCCCAGTGGTTGCTCGGCGGCGCCAACAACGCGTCATCGAGCCCGCTGTTGTGCGAGTACACCGCGCGCAATCAACGCATACGTACCTGCAAACTCTCGGTCCGGGCCATTGATGCCGGCGCTCTGGGGTTTCGAGGTACCGCCACCGATATCACCGATGAGCTGCGGGCATTGGCCCAGATCAAGCACCTCTCCCTGCATGACCCGCTGACCGGGCTGGCCAACCGCAACCGGCTGTTCGATTGCCTCAGCGAGTACCTGGACCCAGCCAGCGGCGTTTCGTTGGCGGTGCTGAACCTGGACATGGACCGTTTCAAGCCGGTCAACGACTCCCTGGGCCACGCCGTGGGCGACAAAGTGTTGAAGGAAGTGGCCCATATCCTTCAACAGAATGTACGCGACTCCGATCTGGTGGCCCGCCTGGGCGGTGACGAGTTTGTCATTGTCATGCCCGAACCAGGCAATGCTGACGATCTCGATCAACTCTGTGGACGCCTGATCGACTGCATGCAGCGCCCCATGCATCTGGACGGCAACACCCTGTACCTGGGAGTGAGTATCGGCGTGGCCTGGGCGCACCCCGGTGATAGCCGGGCCGATGAACTGTTGCGCCAGGCCGACATTGCCTTGTATGCGGCCAAGGCAGCCGGTCGCAACACCTGGCGCGTCTACGTGGAAGCAATGGGTAACGTGGCCCGCGACCGTCGGCGCTATGAACAGCAACTGCGCGACGCCATGCACCGGGACCAGCTGGAACTGCGTTACCTGCCCCGTTTCGACGTCAACGCCGAGCAGTTGTACGGCTTCGAAGCCCAGACGTTCTGGCACCATCCAGAAAAAGGTGAACTGGGGGGGGCCGACTTCATTCCGGTTGCCGAAGCGTCAGGTCAGTTGGAAGAGTTGGGGGCCTGGATGTTGATCAACGTCTGCGAGGAAGCGATGAGCTGGCCGACACCCGTCAACGTATCTATCGCGGTTTCGCCGAAATGGTTCGGCAGTAGCTTCTTGCTTAATCAAGTGCAGACAGCTCTTGAGACAAGCAACCTGGCCCCCCATCGACTGGTCCTGGAAGTGGCCGAGGGCATTCTGCTGGTCGACCACAAGACAGTGGCCGACACCCTGCATGCCCTCAAGGATCTGGGGGTGCGTATCAACATCGATAAGTTCGGCACCAACATCGCCTCTCTACGCGAAGTCTTGAACCAACCGTTCGACGGCATCCGCTTCGATCGCAATATCCTCTCGCAACTGGGCCTGGAGCATGATCACGAAGGTGTCCTGGCGATGATCCGACTGAGCCGCAGCGTGGGATTGATGGTCACCGCCGAAGGTATCGAAAACGCCAGACAATTCAGACAATTGCGCAACGTCGCCTGCGATCATGTCCAGGGCCCCTACTTCGGCTCGGCGCTGGCCCGCTCGGAAATGGCCTCGTTCTTCACCACACCCCGGTGGCTATAAAGCAGCACCGATAGCCCTTTGTGCGAGCCTGCTCGCGAAGGCGTCAGCACAGCCACCTTCGCCATCAGCGGATAGACCGCTATCGCGAGCAGGCTCGCTCTCACAGGAGTCCGAGTGAGTACGTGCCCCCGCGCGACTACTTGCGAGCCTCCAGGATCAGGTTGAAAGGCGTCTCCGCTGCCCGACGGAAGTGTCTGAAACCCGCCTCGGCAAATATCTCCCGCAACCTCGTCTCTCCGGCCTGCGCACCCAGGCCCAGCCCCACTTCCTGGGACAGCGAGTTCGGTGTACAGATAAACGTGGAAGCGGCATAGAACAGCCGGCCGACGGGGGTAATGTTCTCGTCCAGCGTGTCTTTGGCGTAGGGCTCGACTAGCAGCACCGTACCGTCTGCCTTCAGCGCCTGAAAGGCGTGCTGTGCTGCACCGACCGGGTCCCCCATGTCGTGCAGGCAGTCGAAATAGCAGATCAGATCGTAATCATCCCCCGGGAAGCTCTTCGCGGTACTTTGGACAAAGCTGACGCGGTCGTCGACGCCACCCTCTTCGGCACGCTGCGTCGCCGTGGCAATGGAGGGTGCGTGATAATCGAAACCTACAAAGCGCGAAGCCGGAAAAGCCTTCGCCATGACGATTGTCGATGCGCCATGCCCGCAGCCGACGTCCGCCACCTTCGCGCCGGCGGTGAGCTTATCGACGACCCCCTCCAGCGCCGGCAACCATTGCGACACCAGATAGGATTTGTACCCGGGCCGGAAAAATCGCTCGGTACCGTGGAACATGCAGGGATGGTGGTCCCCCCAGGCCAGGCCTCCATCTCCGCGCATGGCCGCCACCAGCTTATCCTTGTCGTGGAACATGGAGGCAACCACCATGACCCCGCCCGCTACGTAAACCGGTGAGTCCTCGATGGCCAGCGCCAACGCCTGTTCTTCAGGCAAGACGAACTGGCCGTCCTGATGTTCCATGTACCCGGATGCTGCGTGGGCGCTGAGCCATTCCTGGATCAGTCGTGGATTGCAGCCTGTCCTGGACGCGAGTTCCTGAGAAGTGACCGGCCGGCTATCCGCCATGGCTTTATACAACCCAAGCTCATCGCCAAGCATCACGTTGGCGAGCATTGCCGAAGCGCCCATGTCGGACACCAGCCTGCCCATGAACTCGTTAAGTTTTGCCTCGTCCATTACGTACCCTCCTGTGAGAAGGCCACCGTCGACACGGGCATGCAGGACCTGAAAACTGTAGCGGTGGTCGGATGGATTGGCACCCGGCTGCGCGCTGCCGCATCACCGAGTGGGGAAACGCCTGGCGAACGCGGGTGCACGCGCCTGGCTACCCCCACGATGATCTGCGCGGGGGCTTTCAGTCTAATCCTGGAGAAGCGCTCATGGTGCCTGACGCGACACTCGGTGTGCTCGTTCTTCGCGAGCAGGCTCGCGCCCACAGGCGTCCGGGTTATCTATAGGCTGAACCGCTCTTCCGTCAGCCGGTGGGCACGTGCCTCCGGACTGCCTGATGGTTGCGCGAGAAACTCGGTAATCAGCGATGTAATCTGCTGCTGTATCACCCCACGCGGACGACCGTTGTTACCGTCGCGGCAAATGATGCCATCGCCAGGTACATCGTCTTCCAGCAACGCCTGCGCGCCAGGTTTGCACATCGACAGGAAGCTGAAATGGCTGGCATCGCTGATTTCGATGTAACGGTTGGACGCCGGCGCCAGGCGTTTTGCCAGGTTGGCGGACTCCAACTGGGCGGGAAGATCATGAGACGGTACGCCGGCGGCGATCACCAGCGTGGGTACTGGTAACGTTGCCAGGGGCCATTGTGCGTGTCCGGCAGGGTCGAAGCGTAGAAACCGACAGGGCTTTCATCCGCGAGCGCGATGGTCGTCATGCAGGTCAGAAGCAAGGCGCCGAAAGTTGTTTTCAATGTTTTTATCTTCCTTGATCAGAAAAAGCGCGGAAACTTGAACGCGCTATCAGGCGCGGTCTGCACCCCATTGGCGGTGAAGATAAGTCGCACGGGCATTAAAGCCCATCTGACATTCCCGCACATAGTTTTGATAACCAGCTCAACGGGCAATTTGAAGGAGCGACACGTTCGTATTTCGCGAGCCTGCTCGCGAAAGCGCCGGGTCAGCCTGCATCCATATTGGCTGGGCCACCGCCATCGCGGGCAAGCCCGGCTCCCACAGGGGTGGGCGGCGTATGCGGGTGCTGCGTATACCCCGAATCCAATGTGGGAGCGAGCCTGCTCGCGATAGCGGCGAAACAGCTTGCATCAATTTTGAATGTCCCTGCCCATCGCGAGCAAACCCAGTGCCCATAGGGTCCGGCGGCCTGTGCATTCAGCTTGATGCCCCCACCTGACAATTCTGTCATCTGTCTCTCAGCAGCCTGTCAGCTCACAACCGCTACTCTGGTATCCTCCCCCCAACCCGCTCCACACGAGACCGTTTTCATGGCCAATCCCCTGCACCTGCTCGCCCTGAGCGCCCTGTTCGTGACCACCCTGGCCCAGGCCGCCGCGCCTGCCACCATCGATGTGCACCGCGACGCCAACTGCGGCTGCTGCAAAAAATGGATCGCTCATCTGCAAGAGAACGGCTTCAAGGTCAACGACCATGTCGAAACCGACATGAGTTCAGTGAAGCAGCGCCTGGGCGTGGCGCCGAACATGCGTTCCTGCCATACCGCCGAGATCAACGGCAAATTCGTGGAGGGTCACGTCCCTGCCGATCAGGTACGAGCGTTGAGCCAACGTGATGACCTGCTCGGCGTGGCCGCACCCGGCATGCCCATGGGGTCGCCCGGCATGGAAATGGACGGCATGAGCGACGCCTATCAGGTAATTGGCTTGAAAAAAGACGGAACGCAAACCGTGGTGGCGGATTACCCGGCTCACTGACAGGGGAACGCTGCGCTGCGTCATGGTGCATTTTCTCCTGGGTGGGTTGAACATTCCGGCCTGTCGGTTGCCTGTGGTTAATGTCGCTATAACCGGACCGTTCCAGGAGCGGCCGGCTGCCACAAGGAGATTGACCATGCCGCGCCCCAACTTTCGCTGGTTACCCAGCCTGTTCCTGATCGCCACCCTGCCGCTGCTCGCCCACGCCGAGAACCCTCCGGAGGGGCCGGCCTACGGGCCAGAGCTCCAGGGGTTCGAATACCCCTATACCCTCAAGCACTTCGCATTCCAGTCCCAAGGCAAGCCCCTGCAGATGGGCTACATGGATGTACCGGCCCAGGGCAAGGTCAATGGCCGCAGCATCGTGTTGATGCACGGCAAGAACTTCTGCGCCGCCACCTGGGGCGACTCCATCAAGACCCTTAGCGAGGCCGGTTACCGGGTGATTGCGGCTGATCAAATCGGCTTCTGCACGTCCAGCAAACCGGATCACTATCAGTACAGCTTCCAACAATTGGCCACCAACACCCAGGCCCTGCTCAAGGCCCTTGGCGTACAGAAGGCAATCATCCTGGGGCACTCCACCGGCGGTATGCTCGCCACCCGTTATGCCTTGCAGTTTCCCGAGCAAGTAGAGCGCCTGGCGATGGTCAACCCCATCGGCCTGGAGGATTGGAAGGCCCTCGGCGTGCCCTACCGCACCGTCGATCAATGGTACGCACGGGAGCTGAAACTCAACGCCGACGGCATTCGCAATTACGAACGCACGACTTACTACGGCGGCCGCTGGAAGCCGGAATTCGAGCGTTGGGTGGACATGCTCGCCGGATTGAACAAGGGGCCCGGACATACTCAGGTCGCGTGGAACTCGGCGCTGATCTACGACATGATCTTCACCCAGCCGGTCTACTACGAATTCAAGAACCTGAAAGTGCCAACTCTGTTGCTGATCGGCACCGCCGATACCACAGCCATCGGCAGCGACATCGCCCCGCCGGCCGTGAAAGCCAGACTCGGCCGGTACGAGGTGCTGGGCAAGCAGGCCGCTCAACTCATTCCCAGGTCGACCCTGGTGGAGTTCCCTCATCTGGGGCACGCTCCGCAGATGGAAGAACCGGAGCGCTTTCATGAAGCATTGCTGAGCTGGCTGAACAAACCCTTTTCCTGACGAGGTGCTCCATGGCAGTGCAAATAGCGGTCATCGACGATTGGCAAGACGTGGCACGGGACGTGGTGGACTGGTCGGTGCTGGATAACATCGGCCAGGTCACATTGCTTCATGATTACCCTGCCGACCGCGATACGCTCGCTGAGCGCCTGGCACCCTTCGAAGTGATTTGCGTGATGCGCGAGCGCACATCATTCGACGAAAGCCTGCTGCGTCGCCTGCCAAATCTCAAACTGCTGCTCACCGGCGGTATGCGCAACGCCGCCCTCGACCTCAAGACCGCTACCGAGCTGGGCGTTCAGGTGTGCGGCACCGAAAGCTACAAGCACGCCGCCCCCGAACTGACCTGGGCGCTGGTGATGGCCTTGAGCCGCAACCTCGTCCAGGAAGCCAATGCCCTGCGTGCGGGCCTGTGGCAGCAGGGCCTGGGCGGCGATTTGTATGGCAAGACCCTGGCTATCCTGGGCTTGGGCAGCATCGGCAAGCGAGTGGCACAGTTCGGCCAGGTATTCGGCATGCGGGTGATCGCCTGGAGCCAGAACCTCAGTGCAGAACAGGCCGCCGAGGCGGGCGTGACCTACGTGAGCAAACAGCAGCTGTTCGAGCAGGCAGACATACTCTCGATCCATCTGGTGCTCGGCGAACGCACCCGAGGCCTGGTGGACGCCCAGGCGCTGGCCTGGATGAAACCCGAGGCGCTGCTGGTCAACACCGCTCGGGGGCCGATTGTCGATGAAAACGCGCTGATCGATGCCCTTCGGCACAAGCGCCTGGCCGGCGCCGCCCTGGATGTATTCGCCCAGGAACCCCTGCCTGCCGATCACCCATTCCGGACGCTGGATAACGTACTGGCCACACCGCACGTGGGTTACGTCAGCCAACAGAACTACCGGCAATTCTATTCGCAGATGATCGAAGACCTGCAAGCCTGGGCCGCCGGGGCACCGATCCGCTTACTGACCCCGACCGCATAGTCGACAGATCGCTATCGCGAGCAGGCTCGCTCCCACAGTGGTTCTCCAGTGTGCGCAAGATCCGAGATCACGCCAAATCTCCTGTGGGAGCGGGCCTGCTCGCGATAGCGATTCAGCAACTGACACCTTCATAGCTGACAGCGCGCAATCGCCGAAATCCGTTCCCCAGAACAGTGCCAGCCGTTGATGAATAGAGGCCATCAAAACGCCTCCATTTCTCACGCCCTCCAATGGTGCAACACGTCACCCTATCGCGCACGTCGATGAAACCGCTCCTGCCCCCCTACCGCATTTTTATTTCAAACACGTGCACTTCGTCGGCGGGTATCTCCCTTTGTCCTGTAAGACATTGCCGACAAAAAACGTGATTGTCCGACAAATCGACGAAGCGCACCGCACCGCTCTAGGTTCTGACCTAGACTGCCAATCCGGGTGGAAAACCGACCGGTCATCCAGAGGAAAAAAAGTCGAAACTTTTCGTGACGGCGACGGGTCAGGTTAGAGGTAGGGCAACAGCGGGTGGTGCAGTCCTTGCACAGCCCTATTACCTGATTCGCTTCGCCGCATTGGGCAGCGCTTTGCTCTCCTTGCGTAGCGCTTGTGCGCCTGGCCGCAGGATTCGGCCAATGAAACAACAGCTCTGGCGCTTGCCGGAAACAGATCGAGAAACAGGAGATATTTATGATCAGTGCTGCCTTGGAACCCCAGCAAGTCCGTTCACAACTACCGCCGGCGACTGAATCGCCGATGGCACCGGTGCTATCCACCGGAGGCAAGGCACTGCTCCCCGTCGTCCGCCAGAATCCCAACCGCAAGAAAGTTCTGTTCGTCACCTCGGAAATCGCCGACCTGGTGAAAACCGGCGGCCTGGGCGACGTCTCATCCGCACTGCCCCGGGCAATGGCCGGCCTGCATGATGTCCGGGTGCTGATCCCCGGTTATCCGCAAGTGATGAACAGCGGCAATCCGATCCACATCATTGGTGAACTCGGCGGCCATGCCGCACTGCCTCCCTGCAAGATCGGTCGCATGGACATGGCTGACGGCCTGGTGATCTACGTGCTGATCTGCCCCGAACTCTTTGCCCGCGAAGGCTCGCCCTACGGTGCCAACAATGGCCGCGACTGGCCGGACAATCACATCCGCTTCGCACGCCTGGGCCTGGCCGCGGCAGACATCGCCGCCAATCTGGCCCAGATCCACTGGTGCCCCGACCTTGTCCATGCCCACGACTGGCCGGCCGGGCTGGCACCCGCCTACATGCACTGGCGCGGACAGCGCACCCCGACCCTGTTCACCATCCATAACCTGGCGTACCAGGGCGTCGTCAGCCTGGCCTCCTGCCCTGAACTGGGCATTCCCGAGCACGCGCTGCAACAGGAAGGCATGGAGTTCTACGGCAAACTGTCGTTTCTCAAGGCCGGCATGGCCTATTCCAGCCATATCACCACGGTCAGCGCCACCTATGCCCAGGAAATCACCACCCCGGCGTTCGGCTGCGGGCTCGATGGTTTTCTCGCGGCCAAGACCCAACAAGGCTTGCTCAGCGGGATTCCCAACGGCATTGATGAAAGCTGGGATTCGGCCACCGATACACACCTGTTCCGCAATTTCGCCATCGGTGATTGGGAAGGCAAAGCGGTGAATGCCGATCATGTGCGCGAACTGTTCGGTCTCGATGAGTCCAACGGCCCGTTGTTCGCCGTGGTGTCGCGCCTGGTGTATCAGAAAGGCCTGGACCTGACCGAAGCCGTCGCCGAGTTCATCGTCGAATCCGGCGGCCAGATCGCCATCATCGGCCGTGGTGAACCGGAAGAGGAACAGGCCATGCGCGAGCTGGCGCTGCGCTTCCCCGGCCGGATCGGCGTGCGTATCGGCTTCAACGAAACCGACGCACGACGGATGTTCGCCGGCAGCGACTTCCTGCTGATGCCTTCGCGCTATGAACCCTGCGGCTTGAGCCAGATGTATGCCCAGCGCTTCGGCTCGCTGCCGGTGGCGCGCAATACCGGCGGCCTGGCGGACACCATCGAAGACGGCATTACCGGCTTTTTGTTCGCCGAGTCCACCGTGGACAGCTACAAACTGGCATTGAGCCGGGCATTCAAGGTCTTCGCTTTCCCCGACCTGCTCAACGCCATGCGTTGCCGGGCGATGTCGGCGCCTTTCAACTGGAGCAAGGCGGTCGAACCCTACGCCGAACTCTACGAACAACTGGTGGCGAAATCCCTGGGTAAATCGGCCAGACAATGAGGTGATCGATGCCGTCAAGGACGCCTGATACCTGGACCCACGGCGCGATCATGCTTGATGCCGAGCACACTCGCTTCGCACTGTGGGCCCCGGATGCGTTTTACGTCAGTGTCGAACTCGACACTGGCGATTCAATACCGCTGCTGCCCCAAGCCAACGGCTGGTTCATGATCCAGACCCGCTGCCCCGCTGGTACTCGATATCGCTACAACATCGATGGAGAACTGGAGGTACCCGACCCCGCTTCACGTGCCCAGGCCGGGGACATCGACCGCCCCAGCGTGGTGGTCGATCCCCACGCTTATGCGTGGCGTCACACCCAATGGTCCGGCCGCCCCTGGTACGAAGCAGTGATCTACGAATTGCATGTTGGCGCCCTCGGTGGCTTCGAGGGGGTCGAGCAGCAGTTGGCACGCTTGGCCGGGCTGGGTGTCACCGCCATCGAGCTGATGCCCCTGGCGCAGTTTCCAGGTGATCGCAACTGGGGTTACGACGGTGTACTGCCCTATGCGCCCCAGGCGTCGTATGGCACGCCGGAACAGCTCAAACACCTGATCGACAGCGCCCATGGCCACGGCCTTGCTGTGATCCTGGACGTGGTCTACAACCACTTCGGTCCCGATGGCAACTACCTGCACCGCTACGCCAAGGGCTTCTTTCGCGAAGACAAGCACACCCCCTGGGGCGCGGCCATTGATTTCCGGCGCCGCGAGGTGCGGGATTTCTTCATCGACAATGCGCTCATGTGGTTGCTGGAATACCGCTTCGACGGTTTGCGCCTGGATGCCGTGCACGCAATTGAAGATCCGGACTTTCTCCAGGAACTGGCCGCCAGGGTGCGCCAACAGGTCGACCCGGCGCGGCATGTCTGGCTGACCGTGGAAAACGAACACAACCAGGCCAGCCTGCTCGAACAGGGTTACGACGCCCAGTGGAACGACGACGGCCATAACGCCCTGCATGTGTTGCTCACCGGGGAAACCGACGCTTATTACGCCGACTATGCCGAACAGACAACGGAGAAACTGGCACGCTGTCTCAGCCAGGGTTTCGTGTTCCAGGGTCACATCAACCGCCACGGCGAGCCCCGGGGCGAATCCAGTGGCCACCTGCCCGCCAGCGCGTTCGTGCTGTTCCTGCAGAATCATGACCAGATCGGCAACCGGGCCCTGGGCGAGCGCCTGCACCAATTGACCCCGCCCCAGGCCCTGCAGGCGGCGACGGTGCTTCTTCTGTTGAGTCCGATGATTCCGTTGCTGTTCATGGGTGACGAAGTGCTCGCCGAACAGCCGTTCCTGTTTTTTACCAGCCACCACGGTGAGTTGGCTGAGTTGGTGCGTGAGGGTCGGCGCAACGAGTTCAAGGCCTTCAGTGCCTTTGCCGACCCCGAGAAGCGCAAACGCATTCCCGATCCCAACGCGACTGCTACGTTCGATGCCTCACGACCGAACCTGGAGTCCCGTGGACCGGAGCAGCAAGCCAGCGAAGCGCTGTACCGTCAGTTGCTGAAAATCCGTCGCGAAGAGATCGTCCCGCGCCTGCCCGCGATCCAGGCATTGGGAGCCGACGTGCTGGGCCACGGCGCGATCAGTGCGCGTTGGCGGATGGAGGACGGCAGCGTACTGCGCATCGACCTGAACCTCAGCGAACAGCCGGTTGAACATAGCGCCCCGGAACAAGCGCGCATTCTTTTCGAACATCCGCGGCAAGCCATGGGTCTGTTGGAACAGGGCGCCCTTGCGCCCTACAGCGCGCTGGTCACTCTGACGCAAGCGGCAACGTTGCCCAACATTACTGGAGAGCGCCCATGAGCGATGCGCAACTGGAAATCCTCGCCGGCCGCGCGGGCCTGGCGGTGGACTGGATCGACGCCAATGGCCGGGCCCAGAAAGTCTCGCCGGCGGTATTGCGCTCGGTGCTGACGGGCCTGGGCCATCCGGCCAGCAGTGCCCAGGAAATCGACGCCAGTCTTCTGCAACTGCAGGAAGATCAACAGAATCATCGTCTGCCCCCCTTGATCACCGCCGACGTCGGTGCCAACGTCGACCTGAGCCGCTATTTCGAAGGCTCGACGCCCTGCGAAATCCAGCTCGAGGACGGCGCTACGCTGAACCTGAAGCTCGATGCCGACGCGAAGCTACCGGGAATGGTTCCGGTGGGCTATCAGCAGGTCCGCATCCAGGACCAGCATTTCACCCTGGCCGTCGCGCCTGCCCGCTGCTACAGCGTGGCCGAGGCCGTCGACGACCCGACGCCCAGGGTTTGGGGCTTGAGCGCACAGCTGTATGCGCTGCGTCGCCCCGGCGACGGCGGTTTCGGCGACACCCAGGCGCTGGAAGAACTGGCACGGGTGGCTGGCGAGCGCGGTGCCGATGCTCTGGCTATCAGCCCGATACACGCGATGTTCAGCAGCGACACCGGTCGCTATAGCCCCTATTCGCCGTCGAGCCGGCTGTTCCTCAACAGCCTGTATGCCGCGCCGGGCACGATCCTGGGTGAGCGGGCCTTGCGCACCGCGATCGACGCCACAGGCCTGGTCAATCAACTGCGCCACCTGGAAGAACAGCCCCTGGTGGACTGGCCGGTAGCCGCCGAGGCCAAGCAGAAGATCCTCCGTGCCCTGTACGATGGCTTCAGTCAGGGCGAACATCCGCTACATGAAGACTTCAGCAGCTTCCGCCACACCAGCGGCGAAGCCCTGGAAAACCACTGCCGCTTCGAGGCCCTGCAAGCGGAACGCGCGGCTCGGGGTGAAAGCCTCGACTGGCGTCAATGGCCCGAAGAGTGGCGCAACCCGCGCAGTGCGGCGCTGGCTCGTTTCGCCGAGGAAAACGCCGACGAAATCGGCTACTACGCCTTTTGCCAATGGCTGATTGCCCGGTGCCTGGAACGGGCCCAGAGCGCCGCCAGATCCAGCGGCATGGGCATCGGCCTGATCGCTGACCTCGCGGTGGGTGCCGACGGTGCCGGCAGCCAGGCCTGGAGCCGCCAGGATGAACTGCTGGCCTCGCTGACCGTGGGGGCGCCACCGGACATCCTGAATCGTTCCGGCCAGGGCTGGGGCATCTCGGCGTTTTCGCCGGAAGGCCTGGTCCGCAATGGCTTTCGCGCCTTCATTGAGATGTTGCGGGCCAACTTTGCCCATGCCGGCGGCTTGCGCATCGATCACGTCATGGGCCTGCAACGGCTGTGGGTGATTCCCAACGATGCGCCGCCGTCCGATGGCGCCTACCTGTATTATCCGGTGGACGATTTGCTGCGCCTGTTGGCCCTCGAATCCCATCGCCACCGGGCCATAGTGCTCGGCGAGGACCTTGGCACGGTACCTGATGGCCTGAGGGAGAAGCTCAGCGCCCGCTCGATCCTGGGCATGCGGGTACTGTTGTTCGAACAAGACAACACCCGCTTCAAGCCCATTCTCGATTGGCCGGACAATGCCCTGGCGACCACCAGCACCCATGATTTGCCGACCCTCAACGGCTGGTGGCATGGTCATGACATCGACTGGAATGCCCGGCTGGACCTGATCGACTCCCACACCGAAATGGATTGGCGCCGGCACCGCGAGCGTGAACGCGAGGGCCTGCGCGACGTGCTGAACCAGGACCCGCAGAATTTTCGCGAAGAACATCACGAGACTGATCAAGTACTGGACGCCAGCGTGCGTTTCCTCGGCCATACCCGTGCCCCGCTGGTGCTGCTGCCGCTCGAAGACGCACTGGGCATCGATGAGCAGGCCAATCTGCCCGGCACCACCGACACTCATCCCAATTGGCGCAGGCGCCTGCCCGGCGAGAGCCAGGCGCTACTGGATGGCCCGGACGCCGCTCGGCGCCTGGAAATACTCGCCTGTGCAAGGCTTCAGGCGAACGAGCGTGACCGATGAAACAGACGTCGACCCACCCCCTGCGGGCAACCCTGCGCTTGCAGTTCCATAAAGGCTTTACCCTGGACGATGCGGTACCGCTGGTACCGTACTTCGCCTCGCTGGGCATCAGCCATGTATACGCCTCCCCCCTGCTCAAGGCCCGGGCCGGCTCGATGCACGGCTACGACGTAGTCGACCCGACCCTGGTCAACCCCGAACTCGGTGGCGAAGCCGCGCTCAGGCGCCTGGTGGCGGCCTTGCGCGAGCATCGGATGGGCCTGATCCTCGACATCGTGTCCAATCACATGGCCGTCGGCGGTAACGACAACCCCTGGTGGCTGGACCTGCTCGAGTGGGGGCGCCTGAGCCCCTATGGCCAGTTCTTCGATATCCAGTGGCACTCTCCCGATCCGCTGATGGAAGGCCAGTTGCTGCTGCCGTTCCTGGGCAGCGATTACGGCGTGGCATTGCAGGAAGGAACGCTGAGGCTGCGCTTCGCCCCTGCACTGGGCCGCTTCTACGTTGAACATTACGAGCACCACTTTCCCATCTGCCCGATGCAGTACGGCGAACTGCTCAAACCCGCCGACACCTTGCCGGCCGAACAGGCCGAATCCCTCAAGTCCCTGGCGGAACGCTTCACCACGCTGAACTACCAGACCGATGCCCATACCCTCGCCCGCCCCCTCCAGCAGGAACTGAGCGAGCTGGCCGGGCAAGCCGACATCCTGGCGGCCATCGAAGACAACCTGCGCGGCTACGATTCCGAAGACCCCGAGGGCTTCGAACGCCTGCATCAACTGTTGGAGCGCCAGAGCTACCGCCTCGCCAGCTGGCGCACAGCGGCGGACGACATCAACTGGCGGCGGTTTTTCGATGTCAACGAACTGGGCGGCCTGCGGGTCGAACGCCCTGCGGTGTTTGAAGCCACTCACGCAAAGATTTTCCAGCTGATCGCCGACGGACTGGTGGACGGGCTGCGGATCGATCACATCGACGGCCTGGCCGATCCTCGCGGTTACTGTCGCAAATTGCGCAGGCGCGTCGATGCGCTGTCACCGTCGCGACACCTGCCGATCTTCGTCGAGAAAATCCTCGGCAATGGCGAGACGCTGCGCCGGGACTGGAACATCGATGGCAGCACCGGCTACGAATTCATGAATCAGGTTTCGCTGCTGCAGCATGATCCGAACGGTGCCGCTCCCCTCGCCGAGTTCTGGAGCCGACACAGCGAACGCCCGGCGCACTTTATCGAGGAAGCCCGACTGGCCCGCCAGCAGATTCTCAACGGCTCCCTGGCCGGGGACTTCGAAAGCGTTGCCCAGGCCCTGCTGCAAGTCGCCCGGGACGACGTGATGACCCGCGACCTGACCCTCGGTGCGATTCGCCGGGCATTGCAGGAGCTCATCGTGCACTTCCCTGTGTACCGCACCTATATCAGCGCCTTGGGCCGTGGCGCCGAAGACGAAAGCTTTTTCCGCCAGGCCCTGGAAGGCGCCAGGCAGACTCTCGGCGAAGCCGACTGGCCGGTACTCGACTGCCTGGCCGACTGGCTCGGTGGCATGCCCTGGCGGCAACGCCCGCGAGGAAACCAGCGCAAGCGGCTACGCCATGCCTGTGTGCGCTTCCAGCAACTGACCTCACCCGCTGCCGCCAAGGCGGTGGAGGACACCGCCTTGTATCGCAGCGCGGTACTGCTGTCGCGCAACGACGTGGGCTACAACACCGAGCGTTTCAGCGCTCCGGCGCAGGAGTTCCATGACGCTTGCCTTGAGCGACAGATGCATTTTCCCGACAATCTGGTCACGACTGCCACCCACGACCACAAGCGCGGCGAAGACACCCGGGCGCGATTGGCGGTGCTCAGCGAACGTCCTGACTGGTACACCGCATGCGTCGAGCAATGGCGCATTCTCTCGCCGTCGCTGCACAGTGATCCCGCCGCGCCCTCGGCAGGCGATGAGCTGATCATGTACCAGGCGCTGCTCGGAAGCTGGCCGCTGGACCTTGATCTCAACGATCACCAGGCACTCTCGACCTACAATGAACGCCTGTGGCAGTGGCAGCGAAAGGCGTTGCGTGAAGCCAAGCTTCAAAGCAGTTGGGCGGCCGTCAACGACGCCTATGAACAGGCGACCCAGATGTTCCTGGAACGACTGCTGCTGTGCGATGAAGGATTACCGCTGCGCAGTGCCATCGCCGAGGCTGTCCAGCTCATCGCTCCGGCGGGCGCCCTCAACAGCCTGGCACAGACCTTGTTGCGCATGACGGTACCCGGTGTACCGGACCTGTACCAGGGCGCCGAATTCTGGGATCTCAGCCTGGTCGACCCGGACAACCGTCGCCCGGTGGACTTCGACACCCGCCGTCAGGCACTGCAAGTCGGCAATCCTCCTGCCGAGCTGATAAGCGACTGGCGCGATGGCCGGGTCAAGCAGGTGCTGATCGCCAAGACCCTGGCCTTGCGGGCCGAATACCCGCAGCTGTTCCAACGGGGCAGCTATAAGCCGCTACCCGTGATCGGCGAACACGCCGATCGGGTCCTGGCGTTCATGCGCGAGCACGAGCAACAACGGGCCATCGTGGTGGTGCCGATCCACGCCGCTCGCCTGCTGGGGGACGGTAGCGAACCCTGGGTGACCGCTTCTAACTGGGGCGATACCCGCGTTTCGTTACCGTTCGCCGTGGAGGATGGAAAACTGAAGGGACTTTTTACACGTGCAGCAGTCACACCCCAAGGGGAGTTGATGGTCAGCACCGCGCTGGGGGATTTCCCGGTCAACGTCTTTATCCCATCTTGAGTCATGTCAGGAGCATTGCGATGAGTACCGACGATAAACGCATTCGTGAATTCGCCTATCAGATCTGGGAATCCGAAGGTAAGCCTACCGGGCAGGAAGAGCGTCATTGGGATATGGCGCGCAAACTCGCCGAGGCCGAAGCGCTGGCGCCGAGCAAGCCACCCAAGGCTGCCAGCAAACCGGCCGCCAGCAAGGCCAACGGCATCAAGCCTGTGGCGGCCAAGAGCACCACGGCCAAGGCTGCCCCAAAAAGCACCACGCCCAAGGCCAAACCAGCGGCTAAACCCGCTGCGGCGGCACCAGCAGCTGGCAAGCCAGCTGAGAAGAAGCCACGCGCGGCACGCAAGCCACCGGCGGTTTGATCCTCGGGCTCAGGCTGGCACACCCCCCTGTGGCGAGGGGATTCAGCGAGACGTCGCACCGCCCGCTTTGTAGGAGCTGGCGAAGCCGGCGATCTTTTGATCTTTGCGCTTGAGACTCAAGTGGCAGAGGAAAGATCGCAGCCTCGCTTCGCTCGACAGCTCCTACGCCACCCGCTTTGCCGTATCTGTTTGTCTTTTGCAGGAGCAACCCATGACCCGTCCAAAGAAAACCACCCCGCCGCCTGTTATCGAGGCATCGCGGATTCGTGAAGGGCTGCCGTTCCCGCTCGGCGCGACCTGGGATGGCCTGGGGGTCAATTTCGCGTTGTTCTCAGCCAACGCCACCAAGGTCGAACTGTGCATTTTCGATGACAACGGCGAGGTCGAACTCGAACGCATCGAACTGCCGGAGTACACGGACGAGATCTATCACGGCTATCTGCCCGATGCCCATCCCGGGTTGATCTACGGCTACCGGGTCTACGGTCCGTATGATCCTGAGAACGGTCATCGTTTCAACCCCAACAAACTGCTGATCGACCCCTACGCCAAACAATTGGTGGGCCAATTGAAATGGTCCGAGGCACTGTTCGGCTACACCATCGGCCACCCCGATGGCGACCTCAGCTTCGATGAGCGCGATAGCGCCCCGTTCGTACCCAAGTGCAAGGTCATCGACCCTGCTCATACCTGGGGCCATGACCATCGCGTCAGCGTACCTTGGGACAAGACCATCCTGTACGAGACCCATGTACGCGGCATCAGCATGCGCCACCCCGCCGTACCCGAGAACCTGCGCGGCACCTTTGCCGGGCTGATGGTCGACGACGTGCTTGAACACATTCGCAAGCTGGGAGTGTCCTCGGTCGAGCTCTTGCCCATCCATGCGTTCGTCAACGACCAGCACCTGTTGCATAAAGGCATGACCAACTACTGGGGCTACAACAGCATCGCATTCTTCGCCCCTGACCCGCGCTACCTGGCCAGCGGCAAGATTGCCGAATTCAAGGAAATGGTCGCGCACCTGCACGATGCCAATCTGGAAGTCATTCTCGACGTGGTCTACAACCACACCGCCGAAGGCAACGAGCAGGGCCCGACCCTGTCCATGCGCGGTATCGACAATGCCTCCTACTATCGGCTGATGCCCGATGACAAACGCTACTACATCAACGACTCGGGCACCGGCAACACCCTGGACCTGAGCCATCCATGCGTGCTGCAGATGGTCACCGATTCCCTGCGTTACTGGGCCACGGAGATGCATGTCGACGGGTTCCGCTTCGACCTTGCAACCATCCTCGGTCGGTATCACGACGGCTTCGACGAGCGCCACAGCTTCCTCGTAGCCTGCCGCCAGGACCCGGTGCTGCGCCAGGTAAAAATGATCGCCGAGCCTTGGGACTGCGGTCCCGGCGGTTATCAGGTGGGACGCTTCCCACCGGGCTGGGTCGAATGGAACGACAAGTTTCGAGATACCGTGCGCGCATTCTGGAAAGGTGACGACGGCCAGCTCGCCGACTTTGCCGGTCGCATGACCGCCTCGGGCGAGATGTTCAATCAGCGCGGGCGCCGTCCCTATGCCTCGGTGAACTTTGTCACCGCCCACGACGGTTTTACCCTGCATGACCTGGTGTCCTACAACGACAAGCACAACGAAGCCAACGACGAGAACAACCAGGACGGTAGCAACAACAACCTGTCCTGGAACCACGGTGTCGAAGGACCGACGGATGATCCGCAGATCAACGCCCTGCGCCATCGACAGATGCGCAACTTCTTCGCGACCCTGCTGTTGGCCCAGGGCACACCGATGATCGTCGCCGGGGATGAGTTCGCCCGCACCCAGAATGGCAACAACAATGCCTATTGCCAGGACAGCGAAATCGGCTGGGTCAACTGGGACTTGAGCGAAGACGGCGCGGCACTGCTCGAGTTCGTCAAGCGCCTGATCAAGTTGCGCCTGGCCTACCCGATCCTGCGGCGTGGACGGTTCCTGGTGGGTAATTACAACGAGGACATCGGCGTCAAGGACGTAACCTGGCTGGCACCGGATGGCAGTGAGATGACCATTGAACACTGGCAGGACAGCCATGGTCGCTGCCTGGGGATGCTGATGGACGGCCGTGCCCAGGAGACTGGCATCCGCCGCAAGGGCGGTGATGCGACGTTGCTACTGGTGGTCAACGCGCACCACGACATCGTCAATTTCCGCCTGCCTGAAGTGCCCGAAGGCAGTTTCTGGACTTGCATGGTAGACACCAACCAGCCAACGGTGCGGGGCCGGGAGCGTTTCGATTTCGATTCCGAATACTCCGTCACGGGCCGCTCGTTGCTGTTGTTCGAATTGCAGCGCGAAGAGGAAACACGGGATCGGTGATAAACGGTAACAGAGCATCAAGAGCCGCAAGGACGCGGCTCTGGAGCTGTGCTCCCCCGTTGCGCAGTCCAGTTCGAATAAAAAATTGCAGTTCAGATACACAAGTGACGCGACGAATCGAGCGTCATGGTCAATACTTCGCAGGCGGTATTCCAGGATTCGGAACACTGCAGATCACAGCCAGCCCCTTCGGGGCGCCCGGGCAATCGGCCCGATGCGTGGCTGAAAGATTGAATACGACAAGGACGTACCCCATGAAACTTGCCTCTCGCTCGCAAGGCCGGCAGCACCCGCAAATCTGGAACAGCTCGCCCCAGTTGGCCGATATTCCCATCATCAGCACCCAGACACTCATCCCTGCCGGCACCCGTGCCGTTATCCTCTCCCCGCACCCTGGCGATGAAATCGGTGCGTGCGGCGGGTTGCTCCAGTTGCTTGGCAACCTGGACTATCCGATTTTGCTGATCTCGGTCACCGACGGGGACCTCAACCACTCCCCTTCGCCGCTGTGGACCGATGAGCGCCTGCGCATCTATCGGCCCCATCCCCAGGAAAGCGTGGATGCCCTGCATCGCCTGGGCGTGTCGGACCACGGTCTGCAGTGGGTACGCGGCGGCTTCCCGGAAAAAGCCCTGACCGAACATGAGGCACAACTGACCGCCTTCATCGGGCATTACCTACGACCCGGCGATGTGGTATTCAGCACCTGGCGCAAGGACGGCGACAGCGATCACGAAGCCGTCGGCCGCGCCGGAGCCCTGGCAGCCGAAAGCGTGGGAGCGACGTTCAACGAGCTGCCGGTGTGGGCCTGGCACTGGCCGGTTCGCGAGCAGAACAAGATTCCCTGGCACCGCGCACGAAAACTGCGCCTGGACGTCTGGACCACCGCCCGCAAACGCCACGCGATGCACGCCTACGCCAGCCAGCTCAACGGCGAACCCGCCAGCGGCATCGCACCGCTGGTGCCGCGGGTCATCCTGGATCGCATGGGGCTGCCGTACGAGATAGTGTTCATCTAGACCCCGACTGCCACAGCGGATGCTGTGAACACCAGTGATCCCTGTGGGAGCGGGCTCGCTCGCGAAGGCGTATGCACATTCAACATCTTTGTGACTGCCATACCGCTTCCGCGAGCACGCCCCCTCCCACAGGTTCCAACGCAGTTCTGTGAACGCCATTCTTCTCTATCGACACGAGCCGGTCCGCGAAAACGCAGCAAATATCCGGAACTGCCGATGCTGCCCGTCAGTCGCATGAACAGGTACGTCTGATTCAGGAGTGAACGTGACTCGCGATCCCGACTGGCAAGCTGTCGAATCGGTGCCATTGGACTCGCCTGCGGCGGTCCATCGGCTACGGGTACTGACGGTCAACACCCATAAGGGTTTCACCGCCCTCAATCGCCGTTTCATCCTGCCGGAACTCCGTGAAGCGGTGCGCAGTACTGGTGCCGACCTGGTTTTTCTGCAGGAAGTCCTCGGCGAGCATGACCGCCATGCCTCGCGCTACGACAACTGGCCCCAAACGTCACAGTACGAATTCCTTGCCGACAGCATGTGGAGCGACTTCGCCTACGGCCGCAACGCGGTGTACCCCGACGGCCATCACGGGAACGCGCTGCTGTCCAAATACCCGATCCGCCAGTTCCGCAACCTCGACGTCTCAATCACCGGCCCGGAGCGACGTGGCTTGCTGCACTGCGTGCTGGACGTGCCGGGCCATGCCGAAGTCCACGGCATCTGCGTGCATCTGAGCCTGTTGGAAAGCCATCGTCAACTGCAGCTCAAACTGCTCTGTCAATTGCTCGAATCCCTGCCCGATGACGCTCCGGTGATCATCGCCGGCGACTTCAACGACTGGCAACTGCGCGGCAATATCACCCTTGCCAAGCGTCAGTATCTGCATGAAGCCTTTGAACACCACCACGGCCGTCCGGCCAGAACCTACCCCGCCCGTTTCCCCCTGCTGCGCCTGGACCGTATCTACTTGCGAAACGCCACCAGCCATGGCCCGAGAATCCTCGGAAGCAAGCCCTGGACACACCTGAGCGATCACTTGCCGCTGTCAGTGGAAGTGCATCTGTGAACCCGGTGACGAATCGTTGATGACAACGGGCCACCTGTAAGTTCTGACAGTAGCGACGTATATTTTTCATTGTTACGGTGCCATCCCATACAGCGAGCGTTGCCAGGCCCAGTGTGCCAGCTGTCGTGCAGCCGATGCTGAAACCGGCGTTCCTCGAATGCCGATGCAGAGGGATAGCACATGAGCTCGCAAGATCACGCTTTCAAGCGGCTGTTCAATGCCTTATGGATATCGACCCCCTTCCTGCTGCCCTTTCCCACCGCCATGGCGGCTTGTACGCTGACGCCAACCGCAGGTAATGACACCTATGTCTGCGACAGCGGCACCAGCCCCGGGCTGACGGACCTTTCAGGCAACAACAGCCTGACGATGCCTGCCAACGGCAGTGGCGTCATCCAGGGCGACGTCACGTTTGACGATGGTGCCGATCACATCGAAATCCACGCCAACGGTGTGATTGACGGTGACGTCAGCCAAGGCTCCGAGGCCGACGACTTTCTCATGACGGGCGGCCGCATCCTGTCCCTGTCCCAGGGTGATGGCCTCGATACCTTCACGATGTCCGGCGGCACCATTGTCGATGCGTTCGAAGACGGCGATATCGCGCACATGAGCGGCGGTACGATCGGCCGGGTCGATATGAAGCTCGATGACAACCTTTTCGACATGTCGGGCGGCCAGATCATCGGTAACCTGGTGACCGGCTTCGGCCAGGACACCATCATCCTGTCTGCGGGACGCATTGGCGGCAACGTCAGCGTCAGTGGCGGCAATGACAGCATTACTGTCAGCGGTGGCGAGATCATCGGCGAGGTCCGAGCCAGTGCCGGAGATGACCAGTTGCAGTGGAGCGGCGGCCTGATCCACTCTGCCATTCTGATGGGCGACGGCAATGACACGGCGCTGTTGGGCGGTCTCGATGAAACGACGCTCGCCATCACCCCAAGCCTGAACGGCGGGTTGGGCCAGGACGTCCTGACCCTTGAAGGCAGCACCTCCAGTACGGGCGCTCGTTACGTCAACTGGGAGAGCGTCAACCTCACCCAGGGTTCGCGCCTGGACCTGAATGACGCTCTGGTCCTGGGCGACAGCGCCACCGCCACGGGCACCCTCACCCTCGATGGCAGCAGCGTGTTGACCTCGACCCAGGGCAGCCTCACACCGTTCGCCGCCGGCCAACTGGCAACGCTCAACAACGGCGGGACGGTGGACCTTACCCAGGGCAATAGCCGCACCAGCGACACCCTCGCCGTGCAGGGTAACTACGTCGGTAACAACGGCCAGCTACGCCTGCAATCGGTCCTGGGGGCCGATGATTCCCCCAGCGACAAGCTGGTGGTCAATGGTGGAACGCTCACGGGAACCACCGCCATCACGGTCACGAATCTGGGGGGCGCGGGCGCACTGACCACGCAGAACGGCATCGAGCTGGTCCAGGCCCAAGGCGGCGCGGTCAGCGACAGTGGCGCGTTTTCGCTGGCTAATGCGGTGTCGGCCGGCGCCTTCGATTACCGTCTGTTCAAGGGCGGCGTGAACGGCAATGACAACAACTGGTACCTGCGCTCGACCGTGGTCGCCGGCCCGGTGGCGGCGGCCAGCCCGGGTTTGCCTGCGCTGCCCACTGCCGTGCCGGGCGCCGCGCCCATTCCCCTGTATCGCCCGGAAGTGCCCACTTGGTCGGTGTTGCCTCCTGCCGCCGCGCAACTGACCCTGATGGCCTTGGGCACCTTCCATGACCGCCAGGGCGACCAGCGCCTGCTCAACGAAACCGGTGCGTTCGGCGCGGGTTGGGGCCGGGTCTATGGCAAGGATCTGGACCAGGCCTGGGCCGGTACGGTCTCGCCTCGGTTCGACGGTTCCATCAAAGGCTTCCAGGTGGGCAACGACCTGTACAGCTCGCCGATGTCCGGCGGCCAGACCCAACGCATCGGTTTCTTCGTCGGCCACACGGAACTGAACGGTAACGTCGACGGCTTCAACCAGGGCTTCCGAGGCCGACGCGCCGGCAAGATAGAACTCGACGGCGACAGCTACGGGCTCTACTGGACGCTCGCCGATCCCTCTGGCGGTTACGTCGATGCGGTCGTGATGGGCACGCGGCTGGACGGCGACAATCGCTCCGAACGCGGTCTCAAGATCGACAATCGTGGGCACGCCCTGACGCTTTCCGCAGAGGCCGGCTATCCATTCGCCGTAGCCGCTGACTGGGTCCTGGAACCACAGGTCCAGGTCATCCACCAGAAAATATCCCTGGACACCCAGGACGACGGGATCTCCAGGGTCGAATTCGATTCCGACAGTGCCTGGACCGGCCGCCTCGGCGCCCGGCTCAAGGGCCACTATCAGGTCAGTGGCATGCCCGCCGAACCGTATCTGCGGGCGAACCTGTGGCACACCTTTTCCGGCACCGACACAGTGACGTTCGACAACACCGAGCGGGTCGAAACCCAACAGCGCGCCTCCACCGGCGATCTGGGGGTCGGCGTGATCGTAAGCCTGGCGCCCTCGGTCAGCGTCTACGCCAGCGCGGACTATAGCAACAACCTGGACAGCAACCAGCAACGCAGCGTGGCGGGCAATCTCGGTGTGCGGGTCAGTTGGTGACATTGAAGCGGCCGCTCACGACGGTGATTTGACGTCATTCTGCTCTACGGATAACTGAAAAGAATCAGCTATTTATTTGAGCTGATTTCATATCGCCATTCATCGCACAGTTTCTTGACGCGATGACATCGGTCTTCTTGACTACACCGTACTACCCCCGGAAATACAGTCAGGGGCAGGCCTCGGGAACCCGTTGCGGCGGGCCGCCCGAGACTTGCCTCAATCCGTTCGGTCGCCCCTCATTCGGGGTAGGAGAGACGCCCTAAGCGAGAGACGCATGCGATTGCAAGGTAGACCCCCATGAGAACTTCCCCCCGCTCACAAGAAATCACGACCACCTTTTACGCCGTGTCCACTTCGTTGTTGCTGTGCTCATCCATGGAGGTCATGGCCTGGCCCGTCGAGCAATCGCCGCAATCCAGGTACGGCCAGACACCCTCCGACAACCCGAATGCCACCCTCATCAACACCGACTCGGCATCCGACAAAAGCCCAGGGCTGTTCACGCTTTCCAACGACAATGGCCATACCCAGCGCATGGGCCTGATCGGTGGCCAGAACCAGATCATCGCCAATGTCGGCGGCGTGTTGGTAAGCCCGGCCATGGCCGAACCGGGCAAAGACGCGTTGAATCTGCAAGGAACGAACCTGGGTGCCTACTGGAGCCTCACTGGCCCCACTGGCTGGCATGTGGACCTGAGCGCCAGTGGCGGCAGGGTCAACGGTTACAGCCGCACCGAGCAGGGCCAGCGCCAGGCGGCCGAGGGCCATGCCGTCACGCTGTCGGTCGAAGGCGGCTTTCCCATTGGCATCAGTGACAACTGGGTGGTAGAGCCCCAGGCACAGTTGATCAACCAGCGTGTGACCCTCGACACCGGTAACGCCGAGGATGGCAACAGCAGTGCACTGAGGACCTGGAGCGGGCGTGTGGGGGCACGGCTCAAAGGTACTTACGAGGTCAACGGCCTGGGCGTGGAGCCTTACGTGCGGACCAACTTGTGGCACACCGTCCAGAGCGCCGACACCCTATCCCTGGGCAAGGTTGACAAGATCAGCAGTAGTCGCAAATCCTCCACCGTCGAGCTGGGCCTGGGCCTGGTCGCCCGGGTCACGCCCGTGGTAAGCCTGTATGTCAGCGCCGATTACAGCAGCGACGTCGACGACAACGACCTCAATGGCGTCATTGCCAGCCTGGGCGTACGGATGCGTTGGTGAGACCCCGAACTGTGGCGAGGGGATTTATCCCCGTTGGACTGCGCAGCAGTCCCAGAAAGCCTGAATGCGATCAGCTCGGCACAACACGATGCCTGTATTCAGGGACTGCATCGCAGCCCAGCGGGGCGGTGCGACGTTTCGCTAAATCCCCTCGCCACAATGAACTGCGCAAGTCTCAAGTGAGCAGCATTGCGCATCCGGGTCGGCAAAAACGCAGCTGCCGGCCCTTGCCACTTAAAAACTCCCCCCATTAAGGCGTATAACCCTGGAAGCGAAGACGACGGTCAGTCGTCAGGGTTCATTTCTTTGAGGGAGTAACGACATGACCACAACCAACCTTCTCGCCGATCTGTTTCCCAGTCCCACCGATATTCCCCAGGCCTATCGCCTCGAAGAGCGGATCGAGCAGCGTGAATACCTGGTCGATGGTGTCCTCGAGACCTGGCCGGGACCGCTGGCCGTCGTGCGCAGCCCGGTATGCCTGGCCGGTGAACAAGGTGATGAACAGGTCGTACTTGGCAGTACGCCGCTGCTCGATGCCGAGACCGCCCTCACCGCCCTGGACGCTGCCGTCCGGGCTTACGACCGCGGCCAGGGCCCGTGGCCGACAATGCGAGTAGCTGAGCGCATCCGGCACGTAGAGGCTTTCCTGACACGCATGCGCGAGCAGCGCGAAACCGTCGTCAAGTTGCTGATGTGGGAGATCGGCAAGAACCTCAAGGACTCCCAGAAGGAGTTCGACCGCACCTGTGACTACATCGTCGATACCATCAATGCCCTCAAGGAGCTCGACCGGCGCTCCAGTCGTTTCGAACTGGAGCAGGACACCCTCGGGCAGATCCGTCGCGTTCCCCTGGGCGTGGCCCTGTGCATGGGGCCCTACAATTACCCGTTGAACGAAACCTTCACCACCCTGATTCCCGCCTTGATCATGGGCAACACCGTAGTATTCAAGCCGGCCAAGCTCGGCGTCCTGCTGGTGCGTCCGCTGCTGGAAGCCTTCCGCGACAGTTTCCCGGCGGGCGTAATCAACGTGATCTACGGCAGCGGCCGGGAAACCGTCAGCGCGTTGATGGCCAGCGGCAAGATCGACATCTTCGCCTTCATCGGCACCAACAAGGCCGCCAGCGACCTGAAGAAACTCCATCCGCGCCCACACCGCCTGCGTGCCGCCCTGGGGCTGGATGCGAAAAACCCGGGACTGGTGTTGCCGGACGTCGACCTCGACAATGCCGTCAGCGAAGCGCTGACCGGCTCGCTGTCATTCAACGGCCAACGCTGCACCGCACTGAAAATCCTCTTCGTCCATGAAGACGTGGCACCCGCGTTCATCGAGAAATTCAACACCAGGCTCGCCGCCCTCAAGCCGGGCATGCCGTGGGAGGACGGTGTGGCACTGACGCCGCTGCCCGAGGCCGGCAAGATCGATTACCTGCGTTCCCTGGTGGACGACGCGGTGGCCAAGGGTGCGGCGGTGACCAATGCACACGGCGGCGAATCTCGCAGTTCATTCTTCTATCCCGCCGTGCTCTATCCGGTAAACACCGCGATGCGGGTCTATCACGAGGAACAGTTCGGCCCTGTCGTGCCCATCGTGCCCTATCGCGACCTCAACACAGTGATCGACTACGTGCTGGAGTCCGACTTCGGCCAGCAACTGAGCATCTTCGGCACTCATCCGGCTGAAGTCGGCAGGCTGGTGGACACATTCGCCAACCAGGTCGGGCGCATCAATATCAATGCCCAGTGCCAACGCGGGCCGGATACTTTCCCGTTCAACGGCCGGAAGAATTCGGCCGAGGGCACCTTGTCGGTGCACGATGCGTTGCGTACCTTTTCGATCCGCACCCTGGTAGCGACCAAATTCCAGGAGAGCAACAAGGCACTGATCAGCGACATCATCCGCGAGCGGGACTCGAACTTCCTGACCACCGACTACATCTTCTGACCCGCGTTACTGCAGGGCTGGACGCCGCGCCTTGATGCCCCAGCCCTGCTGCATGCTGGCAGCCGCCAGCAGGATCGCCGCGACACCCAGCCATTGCAACGGTTCGAGGCGATGGCCGAAGGCGAACCAGTCGACGAAGATCGCCGCGATCGGATAGATGAATGACAGCGCGCCGGTGATCGCGGTCGGCAAGCGCTGAATCGCGCTGTACAGCAGCACATACATGACCCCGGTGTGGACCATGCCGAGGGTGACGAGACTGGCCCAGCCCTCTGGCTGTTGCGGCAAAGCCGAGAAGTTTGCCCAGGGTGCCAGCAGCAATACCCCGGTGCTGACCTGCACCAGCGCAATCAAGTGCGGTGGCGTACCGGTCAAGCGCTTGATGATCAGCGCGGCAATCGCGTACAGCAACGCAGCCCCAAGTGCCAGGGCGATACCCACCAGATACTCGCCGTTGCCCTGCCCTTGCTCACCGTGGGCGCTGACAATCGCCAGCATCCCGAGAAACGACACCGCCAGCCAGAACAATTTTTGCGCGGTGATTTTCTCCCCCAGGAACAGCGCAGCCAACCCCACCAACATGAACGGCTGGACGTTGTACACCGCGGTACCGATTGCAATCGAGGCCCGTGAGTAAGAAGCGAACAGCAACACCCAGTTACCGACAATCGCCACCCCACTGAGCACCGCCAGCAGAAATGTCCTTCGGGTCAGGATGTCCCGGCGTAAAAAGCCGAAACCGGCGCAAATCAACAACAAGGTTGCCGCGCCGAACACGCAGCGCCAGAACACTACATCCAGCACCGGCAGGCCGGAAACCAGCACGAACCAACCGATGGTTCCGGAAATCAACATGGCGGCGGTCATTTCCAGCGAACCGCGACGTAAGGTCTTGTCCATCATCAGGCTCCTTCAGCAAGTGGAGCACAGTATGACAAGGCAGTGAAGGGCTTCTCCATGGTTTGAAAAAGGCTAAACTGGCATTCGACCTTTTTTTTCAAGGCAACTTCAGCCAATCGCCTAACGGAGTCGAGATGACCGACGATATTGACCAGATTCTCATCAGCGCGTTGATGGAAGACTCACGGCGCTCGCTCAAGGCCCTGGCGAACCTGAGCGGCCTCTCCTCGCCCAGCGTGGCCGAGCGCCTGCGGCGGCTTGAGGAACGCGGCGTGCTCAGGGCCTATACCGTTGAGGTAGACCCGAAGTGTTTCGGCTACCAACTCCAGGCCATTGTCCGTATCCGCCCGTTACCGGGGCAGTTACAGGAAGTGGAACGGCAGATCCAGGCCATCGCCGAATTTACCGAATGTGACAAGGTGACCGGCGACGATTGCTTCATTGCCCGGCTGCACGTTCGCTCGATGGAACAGTTGGATACGGTGCTGGACAAGCTCAACGTCCTTGCCGAAACCAATACTGCCATCGTCAAGAAGACCCCGGTCAAGCGGCGCCTGCCACCGATGGCCTGAGTCGGATCCGGCCTCGGCGACGGACCGAGGCCGGGCTCACGTCATTCCGGTTCCGGGCTGCGTTGTACCTTGTGCACCTGCTCCTCGGGCACATTGCTCTCTTTCATCAACGTAAGTGGCTGTGCCTTGTCGCACACATTTTTCTTGTCCGCATAAACCCCGCTGAGGTTGCACTTCCAGTTATAGAAGTTGGCCAGGGCACCGGACAACTGCAAGCTGTAGTCGGTGCTTTGTGCACTCGGTGTAAAAGGCTGTCCGGCCGGAATATTCTGGAACCACTGCATCCAGACATCACCCCCGACCGGCGGCGGATTGGCCTGGAACGTCGGGTTCATCAGCGCCCGTTGCTGGTATTCCGCGGTCATGTGGCAGCTCGTGCAGGACGCTTGGGGATTGTCCACCGGACCATTGAGGCGCCCGTTCCACCCCAGATGGGTCGGCGGCAGTTCCTTGGTATTGGCATTGATTGCGGTCTGCTTCAACGCCTTGTTGATTTTGGTTTCGGTTGGTGTTGGGTTGGTGAAAGCATGGCCGTTCTCCTGGGGATCGTTCCCCCACATGATTCCCACCGGCACCAGGTTGTCCCAATTCGCTTTACCGGTAATGGCGCCGTTGTATTGGAAGGTTCCGAAGAGCCACCCGGTATCGCTCACCCGGGTGTCGCGCACAGCAATGTCCATCTGTATCAGCGCAACATTGGTCACGGCACGGCTTGTCGAGGTGAACGTCTTGGCGGTGTAAGCCTTCCACAGCAATGGGTTGGCCAGGAACGGCACCGTACTGACATCGATATCGGCAAACAGCGCCTTGCACACGACCGTGCCGTTACCAAAGCCCTTGGGTTTGGAGGTGTAGCTCGGATCGGGGTTCTGCGGGTCTTTCCAGACCTGGCCAATGGTGTAGGCCCCTATGTCGTTGTAGATACCCACCGCATAGGTCTGCCCGCTGCCGGTTTGCGTACTCGCCAACTGCTGGGGCTGGATTGGCGCCTCCTTGGTAAGCCCGTGAATGCCCTCGCGGCCATTGAGACCGTAATGCTGCCAAGGCATGTGGTACCACTGGCGAACCTTGTTCTTCTGCACATTCCAGCCAATGCCGATATTGCCCTCCAGGCAGTATTTCTTCGCCTCGTTCATATACGGGCGCCAGGTTTCAAAGTCGTTGGAGAATGTCTTGGGTAGTTGCTTGAAGAACGCCGGCATCGAAGATGCGCCCGGCGCCACGGTGGGATAGTTCTGACTGAGCTGGAAAAGCTCTCCAGAGTAGTCACTTTTTGGGGGGGCATAGCCAAAATCAGGGAAGATTCCGGCGTGGGCGCTGGTCACGGACATCGCGCCTGCCAGGATCAGAAATGCAGCGGCTTTTCCTTGAGGATGGGTCATCAGATATCTCCTTATAGGGAAGCGCCCTCTCATCGGCCTCCTGACCGATGCGCAGGACCTCCTTCTGTTTCCAGGCGGCACGGCGCCAAGCCTGTCACGGTCCACTTTCAATAGTTGTCAGTTAGCTCCTTCGGCTTGAGGCCGGGCACGGTCGGTCCAGGCTCGGTCGCCGAACACAAGTGCCTCAACGGTTGATGCGAGACTGCGCATGGCCAAACGGTCCATTTCACCTTCCTGGCAATACCGCTCCCTTGCCCTAGGTGTAGATCATTTTTTTGAAGCCGCCATCACATAGCGGCACTTTCAAGGCAATTAGCCACAACACAAACCGCGGGCGAAAAAAAGCCCGCCGAAGCGGGCTTTGGGTAGCGTATGCAATCAGTCGTCGCGGCCCATCAGGCCAAACAACTGCAACAGGCTGATAAACAGGTTGTAGATCGATACATACAGGCTGATGGTGGCCATGATGTAGTTGCGCTCGCCGCCATGGATGATGGCGCTTGTCTGGTACAGGATCATCAGCGCGGAAAACAATACGACACCTGCGCTGATCGCCAATTGCAGACCGCTGATCTGGAAGAAGAAGCTGACCAGCATCGCCCCAACCAGTACAAAGAAACCGGCGGTGAGGAAGCCCCCCAGGAAGCTCATGTCCTTGCGGGAAATCAGTACATAGGCCGACAGCCCACCGAACACCAGCGCGGTCATGGCAAAAGCCGAGCTGACCAGTTCAGCACCGCCCTGCATCTTGAGGTAAAGGTTGAGGATCGGGCCAAGTATGAAACCCATGAAGCCGGTCAGGGCGAACGCCGAAACCAGGCCCCAGCCCGAATCGCGAAGTTTGTTGGTCAGGAAGAAAAGCCCATAGAAGCCGATCAGCACCACGAACACGTTCGGGTAGCCGACATGCATCTGCTGGGCGACGTAAGCCATCACACCGCTGAAAGCCAGCGTGAGTGCCAGCAAGCCATAAGTGTTGCGCAGGACGCGGCTAACCTCTAGCTGCTCGGCCTGCACGCTGTTGTTCACTGCGTAATCCTGTTCGCGCATGGCGACACTCCTCCGGTTTGAAACATTCAGTGGCAAGGATCATAACAGACGCCCTGTAACAAGCTACGCAGAGAGTTTGACAGTGTGTTTCATTCGGGTATTATGGCGCCCGCAACGCAATACGGAGGTGTGGCCGAGTGGTTTAAGGCAACGGTCTTGAAAACCGTCGACTGTAACAGGTCCATGAGTTCGAATCCCATCGCCTCCGCCATATTTGTACGTTAAAGCCCTGATAATTCAGGGCTTTTTCGTGTCTGGCGTCCAGAAAGCGGCCGTCGACTTCAGTACCGGACAAGGCGCATCGCGCGCAGCCCTCACTCAAGGAAAGAACAGTGACCCGCAAAACCATCGGCTCTCTCGTTGCAGCAATCATGGCCATCGTCCTGTTATGCGTATTCTTTGGCAGCTGGTACACGGTCGACGAAACCGAGCGCGGCGTACTTCTGCGCAACGGCGCGCTGGTCGGAGTCGTGGAGCCAGGATTGTCGTTCAAGGCGCCCTTCATCGAATCCGTGCGCCTGATCAGCGTACAAAGCCAGGTCACTTCCTATGAAGACCTCCAGGCCTACAGCAAGGATCAACAGTCCGCCCAGCTCAAGGTGTCGGTGTCCTGGCACATAGCCCCGGCGGACGTGGCGAAGGTCTACAGCCAGTTCAAGGATATCGAAGGTATTCGCGACCGGATGATCAGCCGGCAAGTGCCGACCCAGGTAGAAAACGTGTTCGGCAGGTTCAATGCCGTGGCCGCTGTGCAGAACCGCGTCCAGCTGGTCAACGATATCTCGAGCGCCATCAAGTCCACCATCACCGGCCCTGTGATCATCGACAGCGTCCAGGTTGAGAACATCGATTTCAGTGACGCCTACGAGAAAGCGATCGAAGCGCGCATGGCAGCGGAAGTCCAGGTCAAGACCCGCGAGCAACAGCTCGCCACTGAGCAGGTCCAGGCACAGATTCGCGTGACCCAGGCCCAGGCGGAAGCCGACTCGCAGATCGCCCAGGCGAAGGCGGATGCATTGGCCACCGAATTGCGCGGCAAGGCCGAAGCCGAGGCGATCAAGGCTCGGGCTCAGGCGCTGGCCAGCAACCAGAACCTGGTGGAACTGACCAAGGCCGAGCGCTGGAACGGAGTCCTGCCGACCACCGTGCTGCCCGGTGGCACCCTGCCCTTTATCGACACCAAGTGATTCTGCGGCGCGGCCCGCCATGGCCGCGCCTGTTTCCCAGCAGGAACATCGCCCCGTTCCCCGTTAGCGCTACACTGGCCTGAATGACGAACCCACAGTTCATCGTTAGCAGGGAGCTCAACGTGTACCCAGGCATAAACAGGCCAGCGCGCCATCCCATCCGATCCATACAGCTTCAGCTCATCGTCCCACCCCCTGAAAACCTTGCCCGATCCGGAAGCCCGGCGAATCCGTCGATCAACATCCCGGACAGGAGAACAGCGTGACCACAATTATCCAAAAATATAAGTGGCCTGCCTTGTTGGCTGTCGCGCTGGCCGTTTTCTCGGCCTTGATATTCTTTCTGATCAAGTCGTATACGTACGACACCACAACCTACTTCGAATCTCGTGATTTCATCCGGCAACTCAAACAGTCCGACGCCAACTGGAACGTCAAGATTCTGAGGAAGAAGATCGGCGTCAATAACAACCTGTCGCTGGCGCCGCCGCCGGAAGCGGGCAGTCGATGGGAGCAACTGGAACAGCTCAACAACGCAGGCCCCTTGGCCGCACTTTGGAACTCCAGGCGCCAGGGTTATGTCGACGCGATCAAGAACAAGACCCTGCTGGTAGAAGAGTTCGAACAGCACAATGCTAGCTTGCGTACAGCCCTGGATGCGTTGCCCACGGCCGAGGATGACATTCAGGCACTGCTCAAGACGTTGAACATCGGCAGTGCGACGGAGCGTCTGACAGCTGCCTCCAATGTCCTTGAACTGACCTTGACGACCCTGGAGTACGCGGCGTATGTCACATCAGACAAAGCCAGGCAGATAGAGAGTCAATTGGACGAGCTGAAGAACTACATCCAGCAGTTGCCCGCCTCCTACCAGCCTCCCTTTATCACGCTGACGCAGCATGTCCGGTCGATTATCGAGGAGCAGCCGATCGTCAATGATCTGCTTGACCGCATCAACGTGATTCCGGTGGCCCAGGAGCTGGATAACATCAATGAACTGTTGAATGAGACACAGCGCCGGACAGCTGAAACAGAACGTCAATATCACATCTACCTGGGCGTGTGCGCCACGCTCATGGCGTTGCTGATGATCTACCTGGCCGTGCGATTGGTGCGCAGCTACGCCGTCATCAACCTGATCAACCAGGCGTTGCAGTCGTCCAATGAACGACTGGAGGAACGGGTCGAAGAGCGCACTCGTGAACTGATGGAGGCCGAGCGTGAGCTCGTGGACGCGGCGCGAATGGCGGGCATGGCCGAGATCGCCACCAACGTACTGCACAACGTCGGGAACGTGCTTAACAGCGTGAACATTTCCGCGGAGCTCGTTACCCGCAAATTGAAGAACAGCAAGACACTGGGACTCGGAAAAGCGGTCAATATGATGAATGAACACGCCGGCGACCTGGGCCAGTTCATTACCCTCGATGAGAAGGGCAAGTTGCTCCCCCGTTACTTCAACGAACTGGTCGATTCCATCGCCGCCGAGCAAGCATTGCTCATCGATGAACTGGCGCAGCTGACCAAGAGCGTCGACCACATCAAGGAAATTGTCACCACACAACAATCCTATGCCGGGGCGGCACGGCTGATCGAACCGCTCAATGTCAGTGACTTGTTCGAAGATGCATTACGTATGAACTCGGGTGCGCTGAGCCGGCACCACGTCACTGTCATCAAGGAATATCAAGATACGCCCATGATCCTGGGCGATAAACACAGGCTGCTGCTGGTTCTGATCAACCTGATCAGTAATGCAAAGTTCGCAATGTCCCATGTGCCCGAACCACGGGAGATGACCCTGGGCATACGGATCATCGACCGGACAACGCTATGCCTCAGCGTCAAGGATCTAGGTGAAGGTATTGCCCCCGATAATCTGGCCCGCATCTTCAATCACGGATTCACGACTCGCAAGGATGGCCATGGGTTCGGTTTGCACAGCTGCGCCTTGGCAGCAGTCGAGATGAATGGCCGTCTCCATGTCCATAGTGACGGACCTGGTCAAGGCGCCCTCTTCACGCTGGAGATTCCGCTGGAACTGGCGCAGCCCTGAGCAAGGCGAACATCGTTGGTGGACGTGCCGACGCCATCGCGAGCAAGCCCGCTCCCACAGGTCTTGCTGGCAAACACAGCTGGTGTGATCACTCGGAATACTTGTGGGAGCGAGCTTGCTCGCGATGGCGTTGGCTCAGTTGCATCGAGGCTGGATCTGCCGATGCCTTCGCGGGCAGCCCGTTCCCACGGGGTTAGCGTCCGCCGCGGTTATTTGGCGTTCGTCGCCCGCGCCTCGCGGTCTCTCCTGGTCGGCAACGCCGCGGCGTAAGCCAGTGCTTCTTCACGCGAAGCGAAGGAACCCAACCGGTCAGCCTGGGTACAGACTCTCCATGGGCCGCTGTTTACGCTGAGAACGTCATAACCGTTGATGTGCATTTTCGTCAGCATTGCGGTACTCATCGTCACCTCCTCCGGTAGGACCAAGGGTTACATCGCCTACCTTACACTCAGTTGCGCCGTAGAGACGACCGAACGTCGCCACATCCTTCAGTGCGAATCCGAGTCCCAAAGCCAATCCCACAGGCCGGGCAAGCGCACCGGCTGGCCGCTTTCCTTGACCGTACGCGCCATGGCCGCCCGCGTCAGCGCCTGGCGATCGTCATAGAATGGCTTGGCGTCGGTCCTCACGCCCGTAACCCTGGCGCTGTCGATCAGGATCTGCAGGTATTCCCGGGCGTGTCGAGCGGTATAGCGATTGAGATCGTGGAACGTCACAACCACCGGAATCACGCCATCGACTGCAGGCAATTGCCCGGCCGCGATGCGCTCGCGCACTTCGGAGAGCTGGCGGACCAGGTTGATCCGTCGTCGCGGACTGACGGTAATCCCCCAGATCTTGCCGTCGTTGGCACTCAGGTCGGTGAGCAGTACATGCATGCCATGCCGTTGGTAGGCCGCGAACGTGCGCCGGTCATAACTCCAGAACGGCGGCCTTACCAGGGTCGGCGCCGCACCGGTGATGGCAGCAATGTCGGTTCCACCGTCGATGAGCGACTGTTCCAGGTCCTCGGGACTCAGGGAGCGATGATTGGTGTGCCAATGGGTGGCCGTATGAAAACCCAGTACGTGACCTTCGCTTTGCTCACGATGCATCACCGAGCGGCCGATATCGCTATCGCCGGCGCGCCAGGCACGGGTCTGGACAAAGAATACTGCCTTGATCCCGGGTTGGACCGGGTTCTGTGCAAGGGCATCCAATACGTCAATGCTCGGGTTCCAGAAGGAGGATGCGCTCGGACCGTCATCGAAGGTCAGCAGGAAACGGATCGGGGGTTGTTCACGCAAACGTTGCTCGGTTTGCGCAGTCAATTCGATGGGTGAGCCGATGCACCCCGACAAACCGCTGGCGATGACCGCAATGACCAGCGCCCTGGCGATGTTTTTCATGTTCTGCCTTTAGGTAATACCGCACTGCTACGCCTCCGCTCCCTGGCGCATGATGTTTGAAACCCACCTTGGAGAAGGTTAACCGGGTTTGGTTCCTGGCGGTGAGCACTGCTTCGTCTCGCTTGTCATTGATCAGACCTGGCGCCTGACCGGTCTATTTCGACCGTCCGGAAATTGGATTGAATTTTCCGAACGCCTCCGCATCCATCCGTATAGAACTAATTAGGGAGGATTTATGGGCGGGCCATCGCTTTACATCATCGATTACATGCTCCATGGCGAGCCCAAGTCATTCATCATTCGAGCCGAAGCGATGAATAACTCCGAAGCTTGGCATTGGGCCAGTTGCGACGCAGGTGTCGGGCGCATACCCAAATTCGGGAGGGAGAAAGTCAAGCGGGTTACCAAACCCCTTGCGGAAAAATATGGCATCACCGACGTGCGCTGGCGAGCGAGCGTCGCGCCCACCTGGATCAAGGAGTCCGGCTGATCGTGGCCTTCATCATTCGGCGCCGGCTACCCGCCGGGCGCCGTATTCCCCCGGCAAACCGGCAATAACTGAACTACGCTTAAACGACAGTACGACCCGTCTGCGGCGGGTTTCGTGCTGCCTCATCAACCCTGAATGGAGGTGTGACATGTCTGAAAAAGAGTCCATCACCACCCTGCTCACCCTGCTGGAATCGCGCCAGACCCGCCTGACGGCGGCCTGCAAGGAAATTGCCGACTGGGTCGACCACAATGGCGGGCACCCGACTGCCATGCGTATCCGGGATCGCCTGAACGATATCGATAAAGACGTTCCATCGATCCAGCACGCACTGTCATCCCTCAAGCCCATTGAACGGCCTTTGCCCAAGTTCCGCTAGCGCTTTGCGTCAGCCCAGCTTCTCCTGAGTTCTACCGGCTGGAAAGCCGATGGAATGCGGAATTCTATTGCACCTCGAAATTGATAGATGCAGAAAACCGCGAAAAGGAGCGCCACCAGCAAAGACAGCGGCGGTGGCTCGGTCAACATTCCCGATCATGCGCAAATCATCTGGTATTACCATCGCGTCGAGCCACTGCAACAAGCACAAAAAGACTGTGAAAGCACCGGCGGCCGCTGGCAGAACCGTTAGCCTTTGCTGTGCTCCGGCGAGGAGGGCCCTTCCTTGATCCCCCTTGGCCCGGCAACGCCCCAGATGATCAAACCCAGCACCGGCAGAATGATCAGCAACAAGGCCCAACCCGCCTTGGTCCCGGCCGACTTGTCACTACGAAACACGCTGACGATCGCCCACAAATCCACGAGCAATAGAAGCACCGCGGCAGCAATCCAGAAATAACTGGCTAATTCAGACATGGCCCAATCCTCCTGACGGTCTCTTGGCGCTGTACGAAAAGTCTTGAGACGAAGGTCAGGCTGTTTTCAACGCAGCATGAACGAGTATCAAGGTTTTTCGTACAGAGCCTGGTGGCCGGTACTAATCAGCCACACAGGTCACTGTTGATTAGGCACAGGCTCTCCGGGTCGGTTCAAAGAATCTGGCTCGGCAGGTCTAGGCGCGCTCGTTCATATAACCGACCCATCGCTCATAAGCTTCGTGCTGACGCCTTACGGCTTCTTCCCAAGCGTCCCCGGACATCTGATGGGCACAAATGAGCGTCATCATCTCCGATGTCGCCGAGTCGAGCTCCACCAGGAGCTCATGGGATTTGACTTTGAAATCTTCAACAGTAGTCATCTTTCCTCTCTCCCCCACTGCCCAGGGGTCGGCCATCCACCCAAGATGGATACCTATTTTCGGATCTGATTCATTTTTGGCGATGGCCGGTCATGAATGCAGGCAAGGTCGGGAAAACCGACAGATGACGAATCAAAGCACAAAATGAAGTTCAGTCTTTTCCGCAGCGCTGCGGTCGTAAGGGTATGAGCCTATATATGTTGCTGGAACTGACGATGACGGGGCTTTAATATTTCATTTATATTTCACTTTAATGACAGTCACTGAACGAGCGTGCCCATGAAAATTCGAGCGACCGTCATCTGCGAGGAAAATCGCCATATTTTGCTGGTGCGCAAACCCAATAGCCGTTGGGCCTTGCCAGGCGGCGCCGTCGAACGCGGGGAAAGCCATGCCGATGCCGCCTTCAGAGAACTTGCAGAAGAAACTGGCTTGGGCGCCGAAAACCTGTTGTACCTGATGCGCCTCAGCGACGGCGATACCCTGCATCATGTATTCGAGGCCTCAGTCAGCGACATCGGGGCGGCCAGGCCACAGAATGAAATCAGTGATTGCCTCTGGTATCCGCTGGACACCATTGCGCAATTGCAGATGAAAAAGGGGATGCGGGAAATACTTGAGGCCTTCAGGCGGCGGCTATGAGGGCGGCCCGCACTCTCGGGAGACTGAGGTGCAAACAAAAAGGGTTGCCTGAGATACCTCACGCAACCCTTTGTTTTATATGGTGCCCGAAGCCGGAATCGAACCGGCACGCCCTTACGAGCGGGGGATTTTAAGTCCCGAGAGGAAATCAATGAGGATGCGGCTTCCGATAGGTTTTTTGGTTCGCAATCGTGCGCAAATGCCTGCCATACAGCCCAATATTTCTGCATACCTGTAAATAATTGCGGACCAGAAAAATGTAGGAGATTTCGACGGCGATTGACGACTCCGCAGATGCAACGGCCGGACGCGTTATGCCAATGTTGCATACATCTCACTCGCCCAGCAGGCAATCAGAACCGAGGTGCCGCCGACGAGTCACAGGTATGTCCATCGTGGATAAGCAAATCGGAATCGCACTACCCAGGAGACTGACATGACCAAATCAAGTGGCGGATCAGGAGGCCCCAACACGGGCGGAAAGTCTGGCGGATCGAAAGGAGCACCTGTTCCCAATCTGCCAAGCAAGACCGGGAACCCATCAGGTGGCGGCCGTGGAAATGCGGCACCGAAAGGAAAGTGATTACGATGCAACCGGCGCCCGCGCTTAGGCGCCGGATCGTTGTCAGCCCACCACCATGTCAAGGTGACCATAAAACCTGCGCAACCGCTTGATCTAAAAAGGAAAACAGGTGTCATTGAGTAGGTAAAAAACAAGCATATTGCCCCATAAGAATCAATAACTTAGCGTTGGATATTCCTACAGTATTCCCTCTCCTCTCCGGCGTCATGGCTCCCGAAAATCCCTACCCTGCTACGCTGATCTCTACTCAGCGGGAGTCAAAAATGCACAACCTCGATCTGCTTCCCCAACTGCTTTCCAAGATCAACGAAAACCAGCTTGCGCTCGAGGCAGCCATCATGGAGTTGTCTAACTGGGTCGCTCTCAACGGCTCGGCCGTGCGGCGCCTTGGATACACTCGTTCAGAATGATGAGTTCATCAAAATGGCCTTGGCGGTAATAAGCTCTCCCGACTGACAGCACGCTGCTCGTCGGCGAGTCCTCACCGGTTTCCTAGCGCCTCGATTACTGTATATCCAAACAGTAAAGCTTGAGGCGTTACCCGTGGATCCGCTAGACATAGAAGACACCGACGATTGGTTGGGCTGCCCTACTCCTCTGGAGATGTACAGGCACTCCTGCCTCATGCTGGAGAACGAAGTGCAGGAGCTGACCACCCAGCTTCGCAAGGCTCGCCAGGATATTTTCGGCTTGATAGAAATGCATGCAGCCGAGGCTAAAGAGTGCGCCCGACTTCGGGCTGAGCTGGCAAAAATCAGACGGAACCTGAGCGATCAGTACCGGGAAAATACGAAACTCGCGAACAGCACTCGGTCGGAACTCTTGGGCCAGGACGCCCTAATAGCTGAATTATACAAGCGGCTTAAGGTCTTTGAGGGTGATCGCCTTCCGGATATGCGAACAGGGAAGAATCGATCCTGACCAGCCCCGGAGAACTTATGTGCGGACGTCTCTCGCAATAACCGGCATCCACGACTTCGTGGCTGGGTCGGTCATGTGGTCCGGGACCTTTGTCGATACCCTGGCGCCCCCGGAGCGGTACAGTGCAGCGCCTTCGCAACTGCTCGCCCTCTTCCACCAGGAGGGCGACGATTTGTACGCCGAACTAGTACGCTGCGGCTGGAAGTCGTACAGGGCAAAAGATCGGGAAGCACCGATGATGCCAGAGTAGAGAAGGTCACCCACGGCCCACTCTTCCGCGCGAACTGGCCGCACCAGGCGATAATCGGCGACCGAAATACGGTTTGAGTGGGTTGACGAGGACGGACCAACAAACAGCCTTACCTGATTAGGCAAATGGAGCAAGCGCCAAGCCACTCTGCCGCCATCGGCCAGTATCCGAATGAAGTGCGCGATGTCGGCGAGGCAAACAGAACGAGCTCATAACTCAATCCATCGCCTAGACTTCCCATACAGGGTTGAGAGATAGCGTATACAGAAAGCTTTGTGACCCTCATGTCATATTCTAAAATTTATCAGGCATACAACCACATGGAAGAGCCACAATGAATAGGAATATTATCGTTATACATCCTTTCGAAACAGAAGAAGACACTCAATTTTCCGACACCAAAAAAAACTGGAATAACGCACGCACCGCAAAAAGAAAAATCCTATATGAAGAAATACGAAAGGAGATACAAATAGAAGAAAAAGAACCTGCTGACTCAGACTCCGACGACGAACCATCCTTAAAACACAAAAAAAGACAATTACACAACCAAATCACCGAGCAAAATATCAAAAAAGTCAAAATGGATTCGAGCGAGCGAATTAATTCAATAAAAAACCACTACACAGACTATCGCTTCATCAATGGATCAGACATCAAGTCTACAAACCAAAGAATCCGTACAAAAGCTGAATCTACTATAAGCTCAGCAGCTTCGTCCTTTGATACAATATACATTCTGGGTCACTGCTCCATTGGAGAAGATTCGATCTCATCTATCGACAACGACAGCAGAATAACCGCAAAGGAATTAGCCGACTTTCTGAAAGAGGCAGGATTAAAAACTAGTTACGCCGGAAAAATTAAAATATATGGCTGCTATTCTGGCTTGGGAATATCAGCGGAAAGTAAATCCTTCGCAAAGAGATTCAGCGAAGAGATGAAAATATTAATGTTTCACAATTGTAGAGTCCAGGGTTATACCACTTATGTAGGAAACTATTTCAAGGGCCATAAAATCGCCTTCACTGGCAACGAAAAAGAGTTAGATCAATTTCAAAAACTAGACAGCACCATAATGAAAACTCACGATTTCGAAAGAAGACAATTATTGGAAAAGAAACTAGATGAAGGACTAAAGAAAATATCAACCCGCTCTAGCAATAAAATAGTAGACGTCTGAAGACATTGCAGAAAAAACCAACAGAAATCACCATAAGATCTGAACTGCGAGAGGCTCTAAGAGATTAACGCACATACATAGCTGGTCCACTGGCAGTTCTCCGGTCGTCACTCCCAACTGCTTCAGGCTTGCTAGTCTCTCGCACACAAGCTTGACATATTCCACGGCAATCAATTGCTGATCAGACACGGTTTTAGCCCTGAGCCAACTACTGAATTCGGTACTGGATGGCCAAACAGCCAACTGTTCGTCCTAAATGTGCTTGCGCCGAACTTTTTCAGCGAGAATTTTCAAGCACATAATTCTGGCATGCCTTCAGCGCGATCAGCCCCCGGTCGCCGTCGTCGGTGATGGCGACAATTCTTTGAGCATGCGCTGGGTCAAGTTGGGCTCTTGCTCCTCCATGAACCACGCCGACGGCGCCGGCAGTGGCAGGCACTGCGCTGCAACTGGCTGGATCCTCGAGGAGGACTGACAGCCGCAAATCAGAAGTGGCAAGGCGATCGCGCAGACGAGCCTGATTGGTTTGAGCATCGCTCAGTTCCTTGAAGTGGGTTTGTTCGCTGGCTGATAGCCGCTGCTCGAGCGCGAGGCGTTTGTCCTGCTCGGCTCGGGCCTGGGTGGCGGCTGCGTTGCTGATGGCGGTGAGGTCATCCTTGTGCAGGCCGGCCTGCTCCGCCAACTGCTTCCCATAACGCCAGTCCTGGACTTTCCAAGCTGCAACGAATGCCAGCAGCACGGCCACCAGCAAGCCGACTGCCCAGGCCTTCACGCCCACGGGATTCATGGCACATCCTTGAAGAACAGGTGATTGCCCAGGCGCAGGGTCTGGGTTGCCTTGGCGGCCCAGACCGGCGCCTTCGGCATGGTCGTGGCGTAGTAGTGGGTCGCGCCCTTGGTCAGGTCCGGCTCTGCGCCGGAAATCACCAGGTCTGCCGCCCGCTGGGCCTGGGCGAACTGCTTCGGCGGGATCGGCTTCGCGCCACTCAGGTACGGATAGTTCGGGTCGTTCTTGTTCCAGCAACTGAACTGGTACGGCGCCTGGCACACGCCGGCATAGCCCTCACCCCACCAGGACTTGTCCCGGCCGTCTTCCACCCGGTTGCGGATGGTCCAGGCCACGGCGATCTGGCCTGCCAGACCTTCCCCGCGAGCCTCACCCCACAGCGTGCGAGCCAGGATGTCGCGGTCTTTCTCGGAAACTGTCATTGTTTTTCTCCAGGCAAAAAAAATCCCGCTCAATGGCGGGTTTCGTTGGTTGATCTAAATAACGTAATTAGAGTTTGGCAAATACAGCAGGTAGAAAGAATGCAAATGGGTTTGAAGAACCAACCGTTAATGCATATAGATTTCCTCCAGAGAAATCCCACCAACAGTAAAGCTGCCTACTTTGCACCCCATCATCAAGCATAGGCATGCCAAATGTATTAATCAGCATAAACTCACCAGCAGGAAAATTAAACGCAACTCGATAATAGTTTCTGGGAAGCCCCGGACCTGTGTAGTCGGTTTTTACATAGGTCCAATTTTGAAATGATCGTGTAAACCTCGCATAAGGCGTGCCGCTATCAAAAAGCAGCTTCGAATCACCGTCCCACAGCCTCATACCGAAATCAGCCAAGGCTGTCGCAGCAAAACCACAGGCAAAATAGGACCCATTGGGCTGCAGCGTGTTTACGTCATAGGCCCGAACATAGAAGCCGGTCCAGGCTCCAGGAGACCCGGTCACACGCATCTGGCACAAACCAGCTATACCGCTGCTACCCGACGGCCTTATAAATACAAGAGGTGGTTCTTGGCTCGTTATCGTCCTAGGAAATGTGGTAGCCGATCCAAGGCCAGATTCTTGGTTAGGAACATATGCCCCCTTCGCAAGCACCACAAGCCGCGTGAATTCTGAATCAACGGTTATGACATCACTACTGTTTGCGTACTGTAATCCATATGACATCACGAAAACCTTATCACAATAAGCCGCATTGTTGTTCCGGTAGTATTACTGTATTGCTCGCGACCTCTTATATAGCTATATACGCGAACAGCACCTGTCAGAACTTGTGTTTCAAGCTGTTTGTCAGAGTTTACATTGTAGTTTCCAATAGGCACGACAAAAGCCGTGCCATTGGTAGGAGTCAACCCAGGGACTGAGATTGTTTGATACGAAACTGAGTTAGCCCCCTTCACAATCCCACTGTAAACAACTCGCATCGTGAACGAGGTTTCATCAAGCGTCAGGTTTCCGCTCTCATCCCAGATTTGCAGGCCATAACTCATGCCGATAGATCTCCGAGCTGCACCCGTTTAACACCGTTTTCGTCAAAAACCTTGATGGCGCGATTGGTCATAGTCAGTCGACCGCCTCCGGGCGCTGGCCCGTTGAACTCGAGATTCCCTGCTTTGTCCAGGCGCCATCCTTGAACGCCGGCTACGTAATTATCGGATTGCAGGTATTGACCGATCTTCAGCATGCTGATGCTACCGTCACGGATAAAGGCGGTATCGATGTATGCTGCACCGCCTTGAATCACGAATGGGTAGAACACATTGGTGGTGTTCGGATCGACCACGGCGAAGCGGCTGGCCGCGATCAGCACCTGGCTAGTGATGATTCCCTCATCATTCTCAACACCAATGCCGATGCCGGCCAGGTAAGGTTTTCCGTCAACGGTAAGCTGGGTCTTGATGCTGTACATCGCAGCGAGCTCGGTTTTCAGTGCCTCAACTTCAATCTGAGCGCCGCCACCAGAATCGATTTTTTCCAGCAAATGCTGACTGAGTTGTGTCTCCGTGATCTGGTCGTTGAGGTAATCGAGTATCGGTCCTGCATCCGCTGACGACTGCCCGAAGACGGGACCGAAGAAAGCCCCCACATTGCCGATTCGATCAACCAGGCGAGCCCAGAAGAAGAACGTTTTTCCGGAGGCCAGCCCCATGATCGTCAGGTCGGTCTGCGGATATGCGTAGTCGCCGAACTTGATCGCGTTGCTGATTTGGTTTGTCTCGCCGTACCAGATCTCCGTCCGCTGCAGATCGGCAGTGTTCAACTCCTGCGGGATGCCCCACTTGAGCTTGATGCCGAACACAATCGAGTCAGCAGTGAACGTGGACACCACCGGCGGCGGCGTTGTCTTTCCGTTCAGCACTGTTTCCTCGGATGTCGCGAAGATCGACCCAATGTCGAGCGAGTTGATCGCCCGAACCTTGGCAACATAGCGGCCGGCATAAATACCGCTCACCTCGATTGAAGTGGTCCCGGTGCGGCCCGCGAAGATCCAGTCGCCATCGTTCTTGCGCCAATACACCTCATAGGCAATCGCAGACTCTGGCTTGTCCCATGCGATGGTCATCACGCTGACGGCGCTGCCCTGGTCAACAAAGTGGTCATTGCTGACTGTCACATTGGTAGGCGGGCTTTGAACGCTGGGTGGAATCACGGTGACTGGCGGGCGCTCGATTCGGCTGCCATTGTCGATTGCGTCATATTTGCTCGAGTTGTGCCGAACAGCACTGATGGTGAACTTGATGTCCGTATCCGAAAAATCCTCAATCACCGACATGACCCGGAACTGCTGAACAGCCAACGTTGGCGAGTCGATAGCCCACATGGAGTGTTTCGGCGGAAGGTCCTCAAGCTCTACGCTGAGCACCACCTGCTGAACCTCAGACGGAAAGCCCGTGGTGTCGAAGGTGATGCTCCCATTGTCCCAGGTGATACCGGTACTGTCCCAGGTCAACGGGTAGCCAACCGACTGGATGGAACGAGAGACAGCCTTGCCATTGGGCATGATCAGCGTGATGGTGTCGCCCGGGAAGGCGGTGACATCAGCATCAAGGACAAGCGTGTCCAAGGTGGCAGAGCGTAGACGGCCACCAATGCGCCGGCCTGCCCGATCGTTATCGGCGACGCGGATAATTTGCCCGGGGCGGGCCAGGGTTCCGTCCAGGCCGACCGAGAATCCAACGCTTTCGGTTTCCAGGCGGTTGGTGAGCAATGCCCATTTACCGATCCTTTGTGCCTGTGCCTGGGAGGTGCAGCCCGTCGCCGTGATCTCGGTCTGCTGGATGCCGTATCGGGTAATCCCCGCCTGGTCGTCCACGTACTCGACTTTCTGGCGGTAGAAGTCGGCGGGGTCGTTCCAGCTCACCAGGGCAACGGTGTAACGGGTCTTCTTGGCCGATCCGGTGTAGCCGAATTTGCCATCGATGACGTTGGCATTCGAGTAGGTGTAAACAGGATCTTCGGGAATATCGGCCACGGCCATCACCGAGCCGGCAGCCCAGTACGCCATGCCTCGGAACGTGGTAGCCAGGTCCTGAAGCACGCGCAACGCGTCGGCGCGCACGGACAGATACAGGTTGCAGGTGAAGCGCGGCTCTGTGCCGCCTTTACCGTCTGGAACAGGTTGATCGCAGTACTGCCCGATTCGGTACAGCTCCCACTTGTCCACCTGCGCGGCATTCAGCAGGTGGCCGAGGCCATAGCGGTAGTGCAGCAACAGGTCGTAGAAGATCCAGGCAGGGTTGTCAGTCCAGGCGCTCTTGAAGCTGCCGTCCCAGACGCCGGTATAGGTCCGGGTTTCCGCATCGTAGTTGCTCGGTACCTTGATGATCCGACCGTACCAGTCGCCCGAGCGGGTTGGAATCGACTGAAACTGCGAGGCGTCGAATTGCAATCCCATGAGCGCTGAGCCTGGGTACCGCAACTTCGCGTCGATGATCTCGGTAATGGCGTCGACATTGGTGGTGTCAGCAATAGCGCCACTGGTGGAGTTGGCGGTCAATCGAACAACCCGCACGGTCCATCCACTGGCTGCTTCAGGGAGATCCACACGGTGCGAACGCTCATATTTCGTCGAGGTCTTGCCGCTGAAGGCGGCAGTCAGCACAGGAACGAATGGCCCGCCGTCCGTGGACAACTCGATCCGGTAGCGGATGGTGTAGCCATTGGTGTCGCCATTGGTCGTGTTGGTCTGCGCCAGCCGCGGTACCGAAAGACGGATACGTACCGCTGATAGCTGCAGGTTGCTGATCGCCCGCACCCATGGCTGGTCGGAGCGAAGCTCAACGCCAATTCCAATCTCGCTTTCCACAGCAGGGAAGCCAGGAATATGCAGTTGGTCCTGACTACCGGTGCGCACGTCCAGGGTCACCCCGCTGAAGTTCAGGCTGCCATCCGCGTTTGCCAGCGGCGTCTCGTCGAGGAATACCGAGCGCATGCCATTGACCAGGCCCCGGATCTCCCCTTCGCTGACCAGATCAAGGATCCGCGCAAAAGCGGTGCTTTGCAGATTGTCCGGCGCCTCAACAGACGGGCGCGGCTTTGACTCTCCGCACAGCAACGTACCTACGTCGACGCCATTCTTGCCGGCCACAGCGAGGCCCGCGCCCGCGATCTGGCCGGCTACAAGGCTGGACCGAAAGCCGAGGTCGTTCAGCGTGCCCTTGACGGCGAGAAAGTCGGTGAGCCATCAAGCGCCGCTTTGACCTACGCCTTCGAGTTAGCAGTCGAGCGGATTGGCGGTGCGCCGCTGGATGGAGGCTTTGAAACCTGGCAAATGCGCAGAGGCCATGAGCTGGAGCCTGAGGCGCGCATCAATATCGACCCAAGCGGCGTACAGGTAATGATCAATTGGAAGAATGGGAAGCAGATTCTGTCGAGAGCGGTTTCCGACGCCCTGTGCGATATAGCCCACCGCTGGACGATCTACATCGCCGGCATCTGCGTTCGGCAGGATGGTGCCCAATACATCAAGTCCATCGACATCACGCCGGATGGCGTCCACATGGTGGAAAGGCTTTCTGATGTGCTCGAGCATTTCTATGAAGAGGTGAAAGCCGACTGCAATGCAAACCATCTGGTTGGCATGGGCTGGCTGGCCGTGCCTGGCAACACCCGGGTCACGGAGGCGCAACTGTCTTCTCTGCTGGCCTCGGTCGGCGCATGGAACCAGGTGAAGGTAGCAGCGTGAGACGTTTCCGCGCCCAACAACGCAAACGACAGACCTGGCTGGCACTGCCGGCCAGCGGAATTGAAGAGGTAGGCCATGGCCAAAAGCAATGCAGATCGCTCGGCGAAAGCCTCGGCGAAGAGAAAGGAGCGCGGCGAAGAGGAATTGCGGATGCATGCGCTGGTCGGAACCAGGCAGGTGCTTGCTGATTTGATGGAGTGGCATCAGATCGATGAACAGGGTGAGGCAATGACCCTGGCCCTACATCACTTGCATGCACTTGGTCCGAAAGGCTCTGCGCCTTTCTTTCAACCTCCGCGACACGAAATCACGGTTTCGCCGTCTGTGGCGCGGAAGCTTCAACAGTTCAGTCAACGAGAGGCATCACGTATCTCTATCGATTAAATCTTTATCTCAGCCGTGACTCGTTGTATTTCAGATACACCGAACGAACCAGCGACAACAAAGCTTCTGTATAACGCAAGCCACTAGAAAAGATGTGGATTCATAGTAATAAGCCCATTAACATTCCTCTTGAATTCGTCATAAGATTTGAAATTACGCACACTTCTTGTGTTACTAAGTAGAAAATCGTAGAACATTTCATCACCCACGCAACTGTCTACCGTCGCGGCGGGATTTTTCTCCTTATAATGTCTCAAAGCAACGATAATCTCATCAATAAATTCAGAAGTTAGCGGCTCTTTATAAGAACTTGGGGGGTGAGTAATCACGAGATACTCTGCGACCAATTCGTGCAACTTCCCGAGATAAATCCTGCATCATATCTAGCATTACTTGATCGGGCGTACCTACTGTCTGATCGACAGACGCGACTTTGAAGCTTCCAAAATTTTTGAGAAATGTAGAATGATGTGGGTCATCGATAGAGGCTTGGTACGTCGCAGTGATTTTTTCAGCCAACAACTTTTTGAACGTAACAATGCGTGAAAAACGCAAATCTCTTGGATACAAAAGATGTTCAATCACACCAGTATCGAAAGAAAAATCAGTCTTATCATCCTTTATTAAAATAGTTGGCTTATCAAACGCCAACCGCATACCTAGTTCAAACATAACATTGGCATTTTTACAGCTGACATCACAGACAACTATGTCTGATGAATAGATATTTTGAACAATGCGCTTTTGAATAACACCAACATCATCTTGCTCACTTACAAGCTTCGCCACAAATGTAACATCTTCAATACTACTTACTGCATCACAGATAATATTTTTAACTTCAACCCAGTGCTCCGCGTTACATCCATCCATTGCCGAAATGGGCATGACCAATCCACAAGTCAAGGGTGGCTTCTCTAGGACATCGTCATTTTTTTTCGCCATTTTGAAACTCCTACAATCAACTCCATGGCGGCCTAATGCCACCCTCAACTCCATAGATACCCTAATTTTCTTCACTACGCCAGTTGGCGAGGATCCCCTATGTCCGCTCACCGGAAGAAACACCCCTTCGATTTCAAAACCCAGTATGGACTCGGCTTCAACCCCCAGGATGATGAGATCGTCGTCGACCTCTTCTGCGGGGGTGGCGGCGCTGGTACCGGGCTGGAGATGGGCCTGGGCCGCGCTGTGGCCGTGGCGAAGAACCACAGCCCCGCCGCTATCAGCATGCACACCGTCAACCATCCGGCCGCCCGGCACTTCACCACCGATGTCTTCGAGGGTGATCCGGATACGGAATGCGGCGGCCGTCCGGTTGGCTGGTTCCACATGTCACCGGACTGCACGCACCACAGCCAAGCCGCCGGCGGCCAGCCGCGCAAGCGAGAGATTCGCAACCTGTCGTGGATCGGGCTCAAGTGGGCCGGCATGAAGCGGCCCCGGGTGATCAGCCTGGAGAACGTGAAGCAGATCCTCCAATGGGGTCGCCTGATCGCCAAGCGTGACAAGGCTACAGGCCGCGTCGTGAAGCTCGGCGGGGACGTGGCGGTACCGGGCGAGGTGGTGCCGGTGGGCCAGCAGTTCCTGGTGCCAGACCCGAAGCACCGCGGTCGAACCTGGCGCCGTTTCGTCGCCCTGCTGGAGGGCATGGGCTATGTCGTCGAGTGGAAGGTAATCAAGGCCTGCGACTTCGGCGCGCCGACGAGCCGGGAACGCTTGTTCATGATCGCCCGGTGCGACGGCCAGCCAATCGTGTGGCCTGAGCCCACCCACGCGAAGAACCCGGTCAAGGGTCAGCAGAAGTGGAAGACAGCCGCCGACTGCATCGACTTCAGCGACTTGGGCAAAAGCATCTTCGGCCGCAAGAAAGACCTGGCACCGGCCACTCTGCGACGGGTTGCCAAGGGCATGAAGAAGTTCGTCATCGACAACCCGTCGCCGTTTATTGTGCCGATCGCCAACTGGTCAGGTGAGGCCGTCCAGTCTGCTCATGAGCCGCTGCGTACCATCACCTCCTATCCAAAGGGTGGCGCATTCAGTGTAGTCAGCCCGGTTATCGCGCCAGCCACCCACCAGGGCAGCGACAGAATCAACGACCCGCTTGAGCCGCTGCCGACGGTGACGTGCGCCAATCGCGGCGAGCTGACTATGTCTGCGGCAACGCTGGTGCAGTTGGGGAACGGCGATAAACCAGGATCAGCACCACGCACCGCTGATCTGAGTGAACCGCTCGGCACCATCATGGCATCGGGCGGAAAATATGCCGCGGCCGCTGCGCACCTGGTGAAGTTCCGGTTCAACGATGCAGGCAAAGCGCTCGACGAACCGCTGCCAACCATTACCAGCGGTGACAACTACCAGCGCCCAGCCGGGGCCGCTCACGCTATGGGCGTGTCCACGGTGTTCATGGCCCAGATGAATGGGGGGTTCAACACCACCGACGCGAAGGGCATGGATGAACCGCTGACGACGGTGACCAACACCGGCAGCCAGCAGCAACTGGTATCCCCCACGCCACATTCGAAGTGCTGGACGACGTCGAAAAATATTGCCGGGGCATCGTCTTCTCGCTGGCCGACCTGGCCTGATCCATCAACACCTTCTGCCGCCACGCGCGGCATGGAACATCGCATGAGCATCCAGTTTCTGTCCCATGAGGAGGTTTGCGAGCTCACCGGCGCGCGGACCAAGGCTGGCCAGATCCTCAATCTGAAAAAAAATGGCATCAGACATACGATCAAGGTCAGCGGCTGGCCCAGCGTAACGGCCCAGGCCGTGACTGCAGTAGGTATGTTCGAATCAGAAAAACCCGTATGGACGCCACGTAAGGCCAGCTGACATGGGAAGACGACCAAGCAAGCCAGGATCGATAGCGCGGCTGCGCGAACGGAAAAAGGCCAGCGGCCGGATTTACTACTATTACGACACCGGCGGCAAAGGCCGTCGGGAAATCCCGCTGGGGAGCGACTACGGGCTTGCGATTATGGAATACGCAAAGCTCGAACGCGATCGCACCGCCACGGACCTGGTGTCAAAGGTCATCACGTTCCGGTATGTCGCTGAAAAATACATGGTGGATGTTGTCCCGACAAAGAGCACAGCCACCCAGGCTGATAACAAGCGTGAGCTGAAAAACCTGATCGCCTTTTTCGATGATCCACCGGCGCCGCTCGAAACAATAGAACCGCTGCACGTTCGACAGTACCTGACCTGGCGAAAATCAGCCCCCGTCCGGGCCAACCGTGAAAAAGCGCTGCTGAGCGCGATCTGGAACTATGCCAGGGACAAGGGCTATACGGCGCTGGCGAACCCCTGCGCAGGGATCAAGGGCAACAAGGAGACTGGAAGAGACACCTACGTCGAAGACGAGCTGTTCAAGCGGGTGCATGACAAGGCTGACGTAGGCCTGCAGGACGCAATGGACTTGGCCTACCTGACCGGCCAGCGCGTGACAGATACCCGATTAATGGACGAGCGGGATGTCCGCAACGGGCAGATCTGGGTCACCCAAGGGAAAACCAAAGCGAAGCGGCGCATTGAAATCAGCGGTGAACTGGAGGTGTTAATTGATCGAATCATGGCCCGAAAGGCTGGCCACAAGGTCCGCTCGACACGGCTGATCGTTGCTGAGGATGGCTCACCGATGACGGCGGCAATGTTGCGGAGGAGATTTGATATCGCCCGGGAAGCGGCTGGGGTTTCCAAGCCTGAGTTCCAGATGCGAGATTTGCGCGCCAAGGCGGGCACGGACAAGGCGGAATCCAGCGGAGACATTATGCAGGCCAAGGATCAACTTGGGTATACGACCGTTGTCATGACAGAGCAATACATCCGCAATCGGAAAGGCAAAAAGGTATCACCAACGAAGTGAATTGCGGACCGGCATCAAAATAGCGGACCGGAAAAAATCAAGGGTTTGCATTAGCTTTCGCTTGCAAACCCTTGAATTTAAATGGTGCCCGAAGCCGGAATCGAACCGGCACGCCCTTACGAGCGGGGGATTTTAAGTCCCATGCGTCTACCAGTTTCGCCATTCGGGCGGTAGCGCGGCCAAGCCTCCAGTAAACGGCGGATCAGAAGATCCGGCAGTATCGAGGCTGGTACAGCAGAGGGACGAAATATATACATCCCTCCTCGACGAAGCAAGGTTGCCCATGTCGTTTTCAAGACAAAAAGCTTCATTGCCCTAGAAAGAAAAAAGCTCTGTAAATCATCGATCTACAGAGCTTTTTTATAGTGGAGGCCGAAGTCGGAATCGAACCGGCGTAGGTGGATTTGCAATCCATCCACTTTTGTCTGTATTTCAATAGGTTAGCACTGGAAGCGTTCCGCAAGCTACTGATTTTTAACAGGCTACAGCTCGCGCCCTGCTTGGCTCGCCTTTTTGGTTGCGGAACGCTTTTTGGGATCCAGAAGCAGGCCGGTAGCAGCTCGTCGCCCCACCCTCGCCTCAAGCGCGCCTCTCGATTACTGTATATACAAACAGTAGTTGAGCATCCATCCAGATCATGAATTTTGAACAGGCTAAGGCGCTGAGGATCCAACAATGGCGCGACACGCTCGACGACCACGACTTCAGGATGCAGAACCCGGAGGCTCACCGGTCCTGTCTGCTTGCAGCCAGCGCCCGGCTGGCCGAGGAACGGTTGATTGATCGAGCCGAGAAGTTCGATATGGATGAGATGGCAAACTCTGCTTACTGGCACGCCGTGGAAGAGCTGCAATCGACTACGGCCCTCTATCACGGCGCGTCCCACTACGAACTTATGTCACGTGACGGCTTGCCCAGCCTGGGCACGATTCGCCAATCAACATTCACCGATAAAACCGAGAGCCAGCGGATTCATGCATACGATGGGCAGGTCTATCGACAAGGCGGAGAACTGACGTTGATCTGTCGAGCCGCGCCGAACGGCGTGATTGAAGGACTAGTCCTCACGCTGGACGACGGACGCCGGTTCGACTTGGTCGAGACGGCAAGGATGATTCGGGGAGTGGTTTACAAACCCATAGAAGATCCTGACGTCTACCGTTGGCTTGTCGATGCCGTGCTAATCGCGCACGAAAATCGAAATCTGGTATTGATGGAGAAACTCAGGCCGTTCTTAGAGCTGGCAAGGTTTGCTCAATGCCCTTCTTGCCTGGATGGGTTCGGTGAGCGGGATTCCTGTACGTATTGTAATGGTCTAGGTTTTATTAAACGTATTCCTCCACGGCCAATGCGGTGACTAATCGTTCATATTTTCTGCATTACACCGAAGCCTGTGGGCAATTCGTTAAAATCTATGTCTTTAGCATTTGCGATCCCCCAACTACCAAATGCACAGCCATGAATTGTAGACCCGCTCGAAATTCCTCTCATCTCCCCATCCGCAATTGTGGCCAGCGCACCACCTTCCACCACGAATCCGTCAAGACGTGAACTCATAAACACACCGTAAACAACGTGTATTAACTCATTACTCAAATTTGCCTCAAGCAAAATCTGCCTTGGACCATTCCAAATCTTTAAGGTAGTCCCTTCGTAACGATAGTCCCATGCCTGAGTAGTAACCTTTACCTCTCCACGCTCAGCCGCCAAGAGGACTCTTCCTCCGGCGTCCGTGATTTTCATTGAAAACGTTATAGCCCCATCCTCAAAATGTGCCGCCAAATAACTTTCACCGCTAATCCAAAGCACATGGTGTATATCTCGACGCTCTGAAAGTTCGATAACAGATTCGTTAGTCCCCAACAGGATTTTTATGTGGTGATTAGGGGCCAACCTGTAACCAGCCGTATGCAGGCGATTTAGATTAAAAGGTTTCAATCTCGCGCGACGAACACTTTCAACGGAAATCCGCTTATGCGTCTTGTCCGGATGACAAACCCCACATAGCAGAACCAGATTCTCTACTTTATGTTCAGGAGATTCAGCAAAGCCGACCATATGGTCATACTGGAATAGTGGAGAACCACACATTACACAGCCAAAACAGCATTCCTGCCTGACTTGGCGCTTAATCGGTTCGGGTATATCTCGAGTCTCGCCCATATAAGCCTCATTACCGTGCATAGTAAACTGGCGGCCCGCCGCCTGTAGAATGATTCAGATTTCAATCATTTCATAGCGAGTGCCGACTTCCCTGGCTATCAAAATTCCGATTTTTGTGAGCTTGTGCGCATGGTCGATTAACCCTCGATCGCGAAGCCCCGCGATCGAACCGGAAATCAATTGTTTATCTATACTTTCCGCGAACATTTCACTCAACGCTGGGTCATCTAACCGCGACAAATTAACCCCAGGCATTAGCTGGATAAACTGACGAAACACATGCAGCGGAAATGGAATCTCATTCCACGGCCAAGTCATATATTTCAACCTTAACCCATCAGATAACTCCGCCTCATCAAAGACGCCTATCATCCGAAATTCGTAACCTATATACCCGAGCTCTTTCCCATTGCTCGGCGCAGTTTTTACGATTTGCAAAAGTAGGTCAATCCAGCTGTACCCTATCGCAAGCTTTCCATTTGCTCTATTTATCGAAACGGCAGCTGGATCTGCATCCTCAATCAACTCAAATTGCGATGATAGTTTAGCCTCGTGGATTAACCCGCAGCGGTATTTCTCGTATAAAATCCGTTCGATTGGCTGAGCCTCACCATCTAAATCCACAATGATACCGGAACTTGCATCTAAGCCATAAGCATAACTGAAGTACTTCCTTCGAAGCTCAGTTCCTAAAAAAGTAATAAACGCCTCTCGGTCACTCATATTTTTAGACGGTTTCCAACGAGATCTTACCCCTTCGGGAAATTTGATTTTTGAAGATGCTGCAATGGCGATAAAAGCTTGAGCCAACGCGGCGATGTACCGGCCTTCTTTTTTTAGAAATTCAGCGTCTTCGATCGTTTGTGCAATTGACATCGCCACACTCCTAGTCCCTTAGGATAGATCCTAGCCTACGAGCAACGTTTTCACACGATCTGTTATGACCAACAAGATAACGAGTCGGTTATCGAACCTAGTTGAGCTCTCGGACAAACGCTTGGCACGCGGCCAGTTTAATCAGTCCTTTGTTCCCGTCATCGGTGATGGCGATAATTCGTTGAGCATGCGCTGGGTTAAGTTGGGCTCTTGTTCTTCCATGAACCATGCCGCCGGGGCTGGTGGTGGAAGGCACTGCGCTGCAACTGGCTGGATCCTCAAGGAGGACTGACAGCCGCAAATCAGAAGTGGCAAGGCGATCGCGCAGGCGATCTTGATCACGCTGGGCATTGCTCAGCTCCTTATAGTGGGTTTGTTCGCTGACCGAAAGCTGCTGCTCCAGAGCCAGGCGCTTGCCCTGCTCTACCTGGGCCTGGGCGGCGGCCGCGCTACTGATCTTGTTCAGGTCGTCCTGGTGCAGGCGGCCCTGCTCAGCCAGCCAACCGCCATACCGCCAGTCCTGGATCTTCCAGGTCGCGCTCATCGCCAGGATCAACGCCACGGCTACGCTGGCGATCAGAAATTTTAGGGTGGCTGGATTCATGCAAGAACCTCCAGGGCAAGCTCGTACAGCGCCCGGCGATCAGCAGCACCGTTCTGCCCACCATTGATCCGGCTGGTAATCTTATCGAAGGCGCCTGCATCCGCGAGCCCATTGAGCCCCCGCGTAGACCAGAACCATGCGGCAGATTTCGCGGCCCATTCTGGTTGTTCAAGCAGCTCAGGGTGGCTGGTCAGGTCAAGGCCCATGGCTTCGCCGCACTCGGCGTAGTTGGCCCGGCCAGTGACCTGGATCAGCCCGCGTCCCCGGAACCTGAAGCCGTCGCCATTCGTGGTGTTGCCGAGGTCTACCCTGCCCTCGTAACGGGCCTGAGCCGACGTTGGCCCCCACAGCTCACGGACATAGCGCAGTTGGCCGGACTCATGTCCGATCTGCGCGATAAACGCCGCCACACGTTGCAGGCCGACAATCTGGTACCGGCCCATAGCTGTGTTGAGGGCAGGCGCAAAAACGCCGGCTTTAGCACCGGCGTTCGGGAGGATCTGCAGCAACTGCTGCGCGGTAACTGGCATGGCTTTCTCCGGGCGAAAAAACCCGCGGCTAGGCGGGCATAGTGCCACCCCGTATGATGTACCGGGTTCGACACAATCAATGGATGGGAACTCACTTTGTCTCGTATCACTCCTGACCAATCGCAGCAGCTGGATTCCATCCGTGCGCTGTCTGCACTGGTAGTGCTGCTCGGCCACACAAACCAAACGATCCTGTTGCCGACGCTAAAAGCAGGCTCGGTTTTCGTTGGCTTCTTCACTCAACTTTCGGTGATGGTGTTCTTCGTGCTCAGCGGCTTCCTCATCGGGAAGTCGGTCTGCAACAACATTGCAAAGAATCAGGGTTTCAGCATCAAGCAGTACGCGAGAGACAGAGCACTTAGGCTTTATCCGCCCCTGGTTGTGGCTATCATCCTGATCGCTCTGCTGGCTGCCGTCGCCCCGTTATTTTTCCCTTCCGGGACTCAACAACTGTTGTCGATACCTGGCGCGAAATTCGTGAGAACCGAGTTCACAGCAATCGCGAAACAGTTGTTCGGTGCATTGGCATTTCTCAACGAGTTCAAAACTACAACACCAACCGCAAACGGCCCTTTATGGAGTTTGTCGATTGAGGCTTGGTATTACGTTGTCGCTGCTGCTTTATTTTTGTGGCCTTCAAGGAAGGCAGCGGCAATCGCTCTTTTTGTAATCACGATCGTTATCACACGCAAGAACCAGCTGTTTTACATGCTAGCTCCGATATGGTTCTCTGGGTTCGCCTTGGCGTTCCTACATCAGCGCACGCCACAAATGAACAACAGGCTATTCGGTTGGTTGTTTGTGTTGCTTACCGCCGCCGTTGCCCTGGCAATCGCTCTTGTTCTGTTCGCGGAACCTCTCGGCAACGGCATATGGTTGGATCGTATGAATCACTTCCGGTTGATTTCTGGCCTGTGGTTCGCTTCCTTCATGGCCCTTATCATGGGTGGCGGCGCGCGATTCCCTGTACTATTCCACAAGCAAGCCGGGTACTCCTACACTCTTTACGTTATCCACTTCCCCATAATGCTGTTCATCCTCGGCGCTACTCAGCAATTTATTTATGGATCAGTGACGAACTCTATAATCGTCGGCGCGCTAACCATTGTCTTCTCAATCGCAGCCGCAAAATTAATCGCCCACTTCGCTGAGGACAAGCAGCTTCTCCGTTCGCTTGCCCTGAACACCAAGAGACTGGTTACCCCAAAATGATTGATTTAAAAAGCATCACTTTTGCCTTAACAATGCTGCTGCCTGCTATCGCATCAGCAGATGATTACACTATTGACAAAACAAAATCAGGCGTCGAGTACGGGTATCACCAAGGTGCACCGAACGGTCCGCTTCTAATCGTTATTACGACCGACGTAAAGGAATCAATGACCAACACTTACAGCCCTATTGGACAGATTTTGGCTGCCAAGGGCTATAGCGTTGTAGCTGTTGATGTTCCATGCCACGGCAAGGACACAATCAAAAAAGAAGGAACTGGTTTGGAATGTTGGCGAGCCAGAGCAGACAAAACCAGCGGCAACATTTTCGACAGCTATATAAGCAATCTGAACTCCGTGCTTGGCGATGTAGCGGACAAACATAAAGCTCGCCTAGTGAACGTCACCGTCCTCGGTGTATCTCGTGGCGGATACATCGCAATGAAGGCGGCCGCCGAAGTACCGGGTATCGATACCGTAATCGCCATGGCGCCCGTAACCGATGTATTCCGCCTGCGAGAGTTTGATAATTCCAAAGCCAATAAATCGGCATACAGCCTGACACCTTATTACGAGGCCCTTTCGAAGAAGCACCTATTTATCCAGATCAACAATGATGACGACAGGGTTGGAACTACGGAAACCTTGTCCTTGGTTTCCGGAATAACGAAGGCGGGGAACCCAGACGCCGTGGACCTGACTGCAATCGTGACACCAAAGAAAGGGCACTCAACGAGCGAGCATGAGATGGCCGCCGCGTGGGCCCTGGCACAGCAACAGCGGGCGAACACAACGGACAAGCAAATGTCTGCCCCTAAGTAGCAACGGTGCCTTCCGGAGGCAGCCATACCTTCTGCGAAAAGTCCCATCGGCAAGACATACTCTCGGGAGCCGAACCAACTTCCACTCCCGCAGGGTAAGGATGCGGTGACTCTGGCAACAACTCCCCTCCCATGGCACCTAGATAGGTGCCTTGGTCATTTACAAAGAATTTCAATTCTCCACTCATCCGATCACCCTCGCAGTAAACCGCCAGTTTGAAGCCGTGGCACCAAACCGAAAGCCAGTGGTTTTGGTTGGCAACAGCATTGCTACAGAACCGATTCCAAAAGTAACCTGAGTGGTCGTTTCTCCGTACCAGAATATTCCTACCGAGATATCTGTTCCTGAAGAATTCTGATACCAGTTCCCACGGTGAATAACGTCTCCGGCCGACCAGCCACCTTCGGCAGTAAGGCAAACAAAGCTGAACTCAACCATGAACGGAATTACGCCGAGGTTGTGGTTGAAGACAGCTTGAGAACCTGGAGTAATCGGATATTGCCCCGAGACAACCCCAGACATCTTTGTCTGCAACCCGCTAGAAACTACCGCACGCGTACTATCCGCGCCCGCCGTAGTCTCTGCACTGGTGGCAAGTTCAACAACGCCCGCCACAGATGTGGTGGCTGGAGTAGGCATATTGTTCGACCAACTCCGCCACGCACCAGTACCGAACACAGAGCTTCTGTACCAAAACACGCCTGCTGAATCCACGAGAATCTGAGCGCGGGCAAGAGAGCTGCTTCGCTCCAAATGGAATAATGTCCCTAGCATTCCAGGGGATGGCAGCGTGCCCGCCGAGCTTCCAGATACGCTATACACGCCCACCGCCGTTATGGTGTCCACGTTCGCAGCGTCCGGGCCGAAACCGCCAATTCCAAAGTCGCCAATACGTGCAAGTTTTCCAACTGTGGCGTCAAGCGTTGAGGTAGTCGCAATGGACGCCAGCCCTGCTGGCGTCACGGCACGTTGGGGGTCGGTACCAGTCTGGGTCTCCAAATTGGTCGCCAGCTCAACAAGGCCAGTGCGTGCATCGGTCGCCGTGCGTGCACTTAGCGCCAAAGGCGTTATTGCCCGCTCCGGATCCGTTCCGGTTTGAGCCTCTAAACTAGTGGCGAGTTCGACAAGCCCCTTGACCGTAGTAGACGCGTCGGGCGGCGCCGATGGAATCGCAGCGGCAATCTTCGAATTGACCGCTGCCAAGAGCTGGGCATTGTTGTCCTCGTCCGGAGTCAGGCCAGCGGACTCAATAACGTTCAACAGTTCTTCAGTGACAGCGTTACCCCATTGAGCAGGGATCAACGAGCCAGGGGTTCCCGCTACCACATCTTCGTCCACGAATTTGCCATCGACCAGGCCGACACTCGGTACGCTTTTCGGAAAGTCCACGCTTTATCCCTCAGTTGTAATTTATCTGTACGACGGTGTGCGCCGGCGCCGCGCGCCGGATCTGGCATTCGAGCGGGTTGCCTGGATTCACGCCGAAGCGCTCGCCCCAATAACTCGCGCCGAAACGCCGGCCCTGCCGTTGGCGACCTCCTGTGTTCAGGGTCCACATGAACTGGGCGTTCCACCCACCGAAGCGCGCCACGCCAAAACGAGAACGCCCCATTCGGGGCGCTCGGTGTTCGGTAATGGTGGCGTCGGGGTAGCCCTGGCTGACGGCTATGTCGATGAAATAGGAGATGCTTTGCCCGCCCACCTCGACGAGCCGCCGGCGAACCGCCAGGCGCCTATCCTCAAACGCGGGGTTCAGGCCCAGGCAAGGATCAGGTAGGCCCATGATCGCCTCCCAATCGGGCACCAGCTCGCTCACGTCGGCGGGGTCCATCTCGTTAAGCAAGTCCACTGCACGGGCATCGAGCCGGGCGAACTCCTGCGACACGCCAGAGAGAACCAGCGCGATTTCCGGCACCAGCTCGGGATCCCAGGCAGGGCCGGACGGCAACAGGCCGCTCAGTTGCCGCCGATACTGGTCGGCAGTTCGGGCTACAGCCATGTGATGCCTCCGAAGGTGAGCAGCTGGTTGATGCCCGCCGGCACGTCGGCCACAGGTGATACAAGGTCGTGGTCCGTTTCGCCGGCCGCGCCGCTGATGGCCTGGGCGATGTGCGTCAGCAGCAAGGTTTCACCCAGGCCGGCCTCACGGTCGTGCAGGTCAATCAGTTGGGCCTGGATGGCCGCGCGAATGGTCGTGGTGTCCGGCACCGGGTGAATGCTGTAGGTCACCGGCACCTCAACGGGCGCCAGCACGTACAGTTCAGCCGTCACAGGGCGAAGCGGCTCGATGTAGGTCTTCACCTCGGCCAGCCGGGCAGGATTGGGCACTGGCACGTCGTCACCGTCTCGCATGACGAACAGGCCCACCGTTCCGGGACCGACGTAGTTGCCTCGGCACCAGGCCCGGGTAACGCCTGGCACCTCAAGCGCCCAGGTTTCGTAATCTGCCGCCGACCCGCCGTGCGGGATGACGCGGTACGAGCGAATGACCCGGGCACGAAGCGACTCGATGCTCTCCTGCGCGATGCCGCCAGTGAGGCCAGGCGCCAGAACGGTGAAGCTATTGGTAACGCCTGCCACGGGCTGAACCAGGGTAAGGGCCAGGCCGGTGTCCGCGTTACCCAAGGTTCCGGCGTCTACCGCTTCCACCGTCACGGTATTGAGTCCCGCAACGGTGGTGACGTTTGCCGTTACCCGGTAGGTGCGCCCGTCAGCCGCCTGGAGCACGGTTTCAGCATCAACCACGGCGCCCGCTACAGCGGTGAACGAAGCCGTCCCCGACGCAGGCTGCGCTGGATTTCTCGGCTGGGTCAGGCGCAACTGGGCAATCCGTTCCAGTGTCTCTTCGTCCGCCCGGTCGGGCAGGATCTGTTCAGCGATCCAATCCAAATAGCCGTACAGGCCATAAGCGGTACCGGCCAGCGTACGCGCCAGCACCTGGGCGTCCGAACGGCGCAGCGTGTCGCTGGCAAGGTCGCTCTGGGTGCGATCGACCAGCACCGGCAGCGAGGGCGTTTCAAACGGCATAGATCACCTGCCATGTAGGGGTAGATGGAATTTCCAGGCGCGTGCCGTCCGCAATGGTCAGGATCACACCGAGGTTCAATCGGTTGGTGTCCGCCCTGTTGCTGCTGATGGAAACGTCCAGGACATGCCCGTCATCAATCAACCAGCGCAGCGCCTCGGCGGCATAGAACTCCGCGTCACGCTGCGTGGCATCGGTGAGCTTGACCCGGCGCAGTAACCAGAGGCGCGAGCCGATGCGGTCGTCGGCGATGGCCGGGTAACTGTCGCCCCACCAGCCGTACAACTGGTCATCGTCTACCGGGTCATCGGTATCAGCGCGGCGCCAGGTGTACAGACTGATCACCACCGCCCGAATCAGCGCGGATTCAACGGAAGGTTGAGTAAGCATCAGCCCCCCGCAGCGGGCGCGCCGCTTTGTCCGCTACCGGCCTGGACACCGGTGTGTACGTGGTTGATCTGGCTGATGCCACCGGCCAGCTGGTCGCCTACAGAGACAATCTGGCCGGTCTGGTTGATCACCGGCGTTTCGAAATTCACGGCCGTCGTGGCCTTGATGTTCAGCGTGCCGGTTTCGATGTCGATAATCCGGCCGCGCTTGAAGTGGATCTTGTCGCCTTCATCGGTGTAGATCGCGACTTCGCCAGGCTCCAGCGACTGAATCCGGTACCGGCGATCAGCAGCAACCAGCACGACGGCGTGGGAGCGATCGCCGCCGATAAACGCCGTCAGCACCTCGGCGCCGGCAAGCGGGTTGCTGGTGAAGCCGTAGGGCTCGAAGTGCTCGGCGTTGTCCTTCAGTTCGCCGGCGGTGAGGCGCATCTGCAAGGACTGCATTTTCTTCAAGGCGTCGACGAGCACCACGGTGCCGCGGGCCAGCATGTTTTTCACGGTCATTGTTTTGGCTCGTAGTCGGCGGGGATCAGGTATTCGAAATTGTCGGCCTTGCCGCCCTTCTTCAGCTTGCGGTTCTTGTGCGGGTCATGTGGTTCCGGCTCGTAGCTGTCCGGCGGGCCGACTTCCATTTTCGTGATCATCCCGGCATCGGTCAGGGTGTAGGTCACCCGGGCGATCAGCATCCAACGGTCGAAACCGATGATGGGGTCGATCACTCGCACCAGGGTGTTGTGCTTCCAAAGCGCCCCGTTGGTTTGGCGCCAGCCCTGGACGGTGTAGGTGGTGGTCAGCGCCTTGCCCATGCGAGTACCGCGCTCCCAGTTGGCCCGGGCCTGCGCAAGCTCGCTGGTCATCTGCCCAGACTCTTGGATGATCAGCACCCGCTTACGGGTGGTTCGCTCATCGGTCAGCACCGCCGACACTTCGGCAGCCGCCTCCCCAAATTCGTCGTCCGTGCCCGAGCGCTGGCCGAGCACCTGGTATTCGGAGAACACTCCGGAGAAATCCAGCGGCGCGCTACCGGTGAGGATGTTCTTGCCGACCTCCAGATGATCGAAGGCCCGTCCTTCACTTCCTGGCCGGGCCAGCACGGCCATGCCGCGCGCATCGTCGGTAGAGAACACCCGGAACAGCGTGAGCAAGCGATCGATGGACTCAAAAGCCGTCTCGCCTGGCTCGATGGTGTGGTCCGACAGCTTCGCACCCTCAGGGATCTCGGTGCGCACAGATATCCCATACGGTGCCGCCAGCGCCCTGACGATGGTGAGCACGCTCTGGTTGTTCCACTGGCCCGGCTTGTTCACGGCCGCGCAGTCCACCAGGTCGGCAGTCAATGACCTGCCGCTGATGGTCGTTGTGATTTGCTTGTCGTCGTAGTCAATCGGCGAGGAGAACACCCAGCCAGTCAGCACCAGGTCGCCACCGATACGCACATGGCACTTGGCACCCTGCCGGATCGGTACCGCGACGTTCTGCCCCGGCCACTTCCAGGTGATGCTCAGGGTGAACGACCGGGCCTGATCTTCTAGCCCGGCGGTGATTTCGACCGATTTCCAGCCGGAGTAATCCAGACCGTCAACCGTGAGGCTGACGGTGTTCTGATCTTCGGTCATGTTTACCTCTGGGCGATTTTGATCGATGCCGCCGGAACAAAGCCCGGGTGACGGATGCGATTGCGCTGCACGACTTCTGCCGAGCGGGTGGCATCGCCGAAGCGCTGGTAAGCCAGCACCAGGGCGGACATGGTTTCGGGCGGCGTGATGTCAACCAGCCGCACCCCAGACTCGGCAACCGCCGTCAGGTGTTTCACTAGGGTCTGGCGCAGCGTGTTCATCACAACGTAATGAGCGGGGTCGGCTTTCAGCGATGCTTCAAAAATCGCATCACTGAGGCTGTCGCGCAGCTGCAGCACGTCATCCGCCACGGGCACCTCTGGCCGAACCACCGGCAAGATGGCCTGTTGCTCGACGCTGGGCGTTGATCCGCTGGAGACGGGCTGCGAGGCGATGGGCATTTCACTGATGATCAGTGCCATCTGAACCAGCAGCGCGTCCTGTACCAGATTCGCGGTGGCCTGGGCGGCTGCCGCCGAGTCGATGCCGCCAGACTGGCTCACGGTGTTGATGGCCGTCACCGCCTCGGTTTGCTGGGTGGTGGTGGCCACCGCATTCTTGTAGCTCGAACTGGTGTCAGCGAAAGCGCTGTCCTGCAACGAAAAGTCGCTGAAGTAGCTGGAGAACAGCGACGACAGCGCCCCGGGTGAATTCATCAATGACTGGGCGAACCCTGTCAGGTTGGTGAACACCCCCACGAAAGGTGCGAACTGCTGCTGGATGACGGCGTAGACGTTCGACAGGCTATTGCGCAAACGGAGCAGGCCCAGGCGGGCCTGATCAACCTTCGCCATTGCCTGCTTGTACCGCTCCAAGGCCGATCCCAGCATGCTGTCCGACGCTTTCACCACCTGCTGCTGGCTGTTCACCTTGGCCGTCGGGAACGTCAGCGGTTTGTCCGGGTAGAACGTCAGGTCAAAGCTGACCATGCCGCCGGCGGTGAGCTCGTGAGACAAGTTGCAGTCGCCAACCTTGACCTGCATGCGCCCAAGCCAGGGGTGAACCAGTTCGCCCGGGCCGGGGGTATCCAGCGCCTCCAGCAGTTTGTCGCGACGCTCGAAGCAATCGTCACCGATCACCCACGCGGTCATGGTGTGGACCTGGGCTTGCTTGCCTAGCTGCTCGAAGTAAGGATTGTCCCGCTGGGGGTATTCGTGAAGCTGCCCTTTTTGGCCGACCGGTACCGACGCCCGGGGGATCAAAAAACTGATCCCTCGGAATGACGCCGGCAATAGTTCCTTCCGCCAATCACGTGCCATGTTTTACCCCTTCATGACGCCCACGGTACGGGTACCGACGTTGGGCTTGATGTTCAGCCCTGGCTGGTTGGTTTTCGGCTGCTCGATTGTCGTGCCCGGCGGTGCGCCGTTCAGGTTGATGTTGAGTTCGCCGTTGAGCTTTTGCCCGTTGGTGGCAGCGGTCTGCTGTAGGAGCTGGTTGTTGCTGATGCCGAACGCCTGATTGTTCATCGCCTGGCGGGCGGCGGCCGATTGAGCGGCATCCGCCATCAGCAGCTCACCGGTACCGCCACCGGCGCCCGCGTTGCGTTTCTGCTGGGCTTCGGTGAAGGCGTTCACTTTGTCGGTGGCGGTCTGGATGATTCCTTCACCGCCCTCCCCGCCGCCGAACCACTTCATGATCGGCTCGATGATGGGGCGCAGCTTTTCCCAGAGCTGCTGGAACCAGGCGGTGATGGGGGCCCAGTTGTTGATGATCATTCCCAGCGGCGACCAGTCGAACATGGTCTTGAGGAAGTCCATCACCGGTGTTGAAAGCGCCGTTAGCAGATCCCACAGCGCGCCGAAGAAAGTCGTAAGAGGCCCCCAGTTCTCAACAATCAAACCGATCGGGGTCCACTCAACGAACGACTTGAACAAATTCCAAACCGTGAGCATTGGGCCAAGCATTCTTGCCCACACTTCTCGAAAGAAGGGAGCGACCTTTTCCCAGTTGGCTACCAATAGGCCGGCAGCCAGAGCGATGCCCAGAGCGATCAAGCCAATGGGCGTAGCGCTAAACGCAATGCTTGCCAGCTTTATCGCCGTCATCGCAGTGAGACCAGCAGCAGTCAGCACGCCGAACGTTATCCCTGCGGCTGCGAGCCCCTTCACTAAATCAGGGTTCTGTTTAATGAGTTCAGCCACCCGACTTACGAAAGGTCGAATTGCTTCAACTACCGAGTTGATACCTGGCAGCAAAGCGCTGCCGATAGACCGGGCGACGTTATCGGCGGCGTTTCGCAGAAGAAGAAGATTATTTGATGTGGTGGCCGCTCGCGAGTTGTATTCGGCCTCCATTGAGCCGCTGTACTTTTGCGCGTCGCCGACCTTCTGCAGGTTGCTTTTCAACAAATCCAAGTTTGTAAGCAACGGTGCGATCGCTGTCACCGACTCTGAACCGAACAGCTCGGTAAGCAAACCAGCTCGCTTTGACGGATCGACCTTGGCCACACGGTCCAGCAAGTCGACTATGGTCCCTTGCGCGTCTTTCTGCATCGACACCGCGACCTTCTTCGAATCCAACCGCAAGGATTTGAAGGCCTCCGCTTGGGATTTTGTAGCAGCCGATCCCTTGGTCATTGCCAGCATGAAGTTCTTGATGCCGGTGGCTGCAACTTCCTGCTCAACGCCTACGCCTGCCATCGTGGCGCCAAGCGCCGCGATCTGCCCTGAGGCTACGCCCGCGATCGCACCAAGTGGTCCGATGCGGGTAACAATATCGGAGATCTGCTTGGTATTTGCAGGCCCGGTATTCCCCAAGTAGTTGATCTTATCGGCAAGACCCACCACTTCGACTTGGCTCATTTTGAAGGAGGTTCGCCATTTGGCCATCATGTCGCCGCTTTGCTCGGCAGTCTGGTCAAACGCGATACCCATCTTCACTGCCGCTTCGGCAAAACCCAGCAACTCGGCTTTGGCAATGCCTGCTTGCCCCCCGGACGCGACGATTTTCGCGATGTCCCCGGCAGCCATAGGCAGGCGCTCGGACATCCGCTCGATATCATCGCCCATCTCCTTGAACTGCCCGGGCGTATCAAAACTGACGACCTTCTTTACGTCGGCCATTTGGCTTTCGAAATCGATCGCGGCCTTGGCGCCCAGTATGAACGGAGCGGCCAGGACGCCACCGCTTGCGATACCGCCGAAGCTGAGCTTTCCAAGCCCGGTCTTCTCCAGGTTTTTCTTGAAACCCGCAACGTTTTTGCGAATGCCCGCCAGCGTCGGCGACAGCTTGTCGACGCCGGTGATCAACGCCTTGAGCTGGAACTTGTCCGCCATCACTGCACCTGCTGGGCTGCGTTAATTCGTTGGGCGTGCTCCAGGGATTCACGGAGCACATCCAGTGGCCTGGCCATCATCTGTTCGGGGTCAACCTTCCAGAACCAGGCCAGGTCATAGGCGGCTGCAATCAGGTCGCCGATGGCTGCGACGCCGCACTCATGAAAAAACCGGCAACCGCCCAACTCAGGGCGTTCAGGTCGGACAGGTCCAACTGGTTGACCGACGACGGGGGAATGCCGGCGCAGACCGCGATGTATTTGGCCGCGACGTCCATATCCAGGCTGACTTCCTCGTTCTTGTCGATCTTGTACGGCAGCGCCTTGATCGCCCGTACTTCCTGCACGGTAGGCCGGCGCAGGGTGAGCTCAGTCACCGGCTCGCCGTGGGCCTCGATCGCGACTTGAAGCTTTTGAACATGACTCATTGCCAGCTCCCTTTGATGCCGTCGAATTGGAGTTCAATGGTGCCGTCGTCGCCCTTCGACGATGGTTCATCCACTAGGTAGGCGCCGGCCAACACGTAGACCGATGCGTTGCTGAATTCGCAGGTCACGGTCATATCGCGACCGTTGGTGAGCGCCTTGATCGGGAAGTTCGGCGTGTGCACCGCTGTCACCTTCAGGGAAGGCGTCATTGCCTCTTCCTTGTAATAGCCCGGGTAGACCGTTTCTCGTTTCACGTCCATCAGCGGGGCTTCGGCGCCACCGGTGATGATCAGCTGTTCGCCGTCCACTTTGACGTAGACGGTGCCCGCTACTTTTTGACCCATGGTCTGTGTCTCCAGAATGAAAAAGCCCGCACAGGGCGGGCTGGGTGTCGTGGGTCGGGGTTACGCCGCTTCGTCGTATTGCAGGCGGAACTGGTTGAGCAAGGCGAAGACGCGCAGGCCGTTGATGTAGTCCGGCGGGAACAGCACGTTGACCCGGCTCGGGTCCTGCGTGTCGCGTTCCACCACCAGGTGCTGCGCGAACAGCTCGGCATTCTCCACGTGCCCTTCCAGCTCGAGCTTGGCGTATTGCGCGATCAGCTCACCACGGATGACCGCCGGGGTGACGATCGGCTGGCCGGCGCCGAACGCGGTTCCATCGCTCGCGAGCTTGTGGCGACCGTACTTGCTCGTGATCACGCTGCGCATCCGGCGGATGATGAACGCCGACTGGTGCATGGTCTCGCTGTCCAGGTAGGAGTTATCCGCCTGGCCGAAGGGGTTTTTCTGGTAGGTGGTGATCGAGCGCTGAATGCGCACGTAACCGCCCTCGTAATACGCCGTGGCGATGCCGTAGGTCAGCAAAGACTGGCGCTCGGTCAGGGTGAACCGCTCACTAGCCGGCGCTGGGTCGAGGCCCGGCAGGCTACCGCTCTGGGTAGGCCGGCTGGCATCCGCCGAGATGAACACCGCCGTGCGCCCAGCCAATGCGGCAGCCTGAACCCACACCGGCTGCGGAACGCCCGCCTCGACGGCCTGGATGGTGACGTGCTGGTCGTTGCGCGCCTGGCCTGCCGCTACCAGCGTGCCGATAGTGCCGCGCTTGGCGCTGTAGACGTGGCCGAACAACTGCTTGGCCCAGGACCAGCGACCGGTGTTGTCGTCCATCGTGTCCTTCCAGACATTCAGGCTGGTCGTGTCGGACCATGGCATGCAGATGAACTCGAACGGCTCATCACCCAGGGCCGCCGCGGCGTCCACCTGATCCGGCACGCCGACACCGCCAGTCATTGCCGTGGTGACGACGGTCAGGCCTGCCGGAGTCATTTCTCCGTTGGACTTGCCCAGGCGGTTCATGGCGATGGAGATGTCATTACCGCTTTCGCCCGTCCACTTGCAGGTCAACGTCACCACTCCGGCGACCGCCGCAGCCGTGACAGGCAGGTCTGGGGTTGCGTTGATCTTCACCGCCAGGGCGGCGGCCGCAACCGTCGGAGTCGCCGCCGATGCCACGACCGATTGCACCCGGGTGCCACCGACGTACAGGTTCAGCAGGCCGGCCTCGGTGGCGGCGCCCGTGATGGTAACGGTCGATGTCGCCACGGTGCCGGTGTCGTTCTGCAACGGCAGGCACCAGATTTCGCCGATGGGATCGACCTTGCGCAAGATTTCGTACATCGCGGCGAGCATGGAGCCCTGGCCGCCGATTTCCTTCGCCAGCGCCACGCTGGAAACCAGGACCAACTGGCCGATGCTTTCGCTGGTCGCGTTGTCGTTGACCTGACCGACGATCAGCCGCCGCATGGCCGACGATGCGCTGTTGGCCGCCGAGTTATCCATCTCCGCGTAGAACAGCGGCACACGGATATCGGCCGGGATGTTGCTGAATCCGATAGCCATTATTGCGCTTCCTCAGCTTTCGCCGGCGCGCCGGCTTTGGTGGATGGGGCCTTGTCGGCTTTCAGGGTCACGTCGCCATCGGCCTGACGGCGGCGCCACCATGCGTTGTCTGGAACCTCGCGGCCTTCCTTGGGCAACAAGTCGCCGGCCTCCGGGTCGGGCACAGAACGGCCAGAGGCCGGCACCACAGTGATGCGATTGGTCATGGTGTTACGTCTCCAGTGAATTGCGCTTCGATGCGCCCGTCCGGGCCGGGTCGTTTCAGGTTCGGGTCTGCTGGGTCGATGCAGTCCATGTTGATGTTCGCTCCGGTGAAGCCCGGCAGGCCGTCCAGCTCGTATTCCTGCCAAGTCTCCGGCGGGTCGCTCGCATGGTTTCGGCCAAGCTGGAATTCCGAAAAGAAGGTGAATTGATAAACCACCCGGGCGCGACTGATGTGCAGCAGTTCGCCCTTACCGTATTCGATGCGCGTGTACTCTGGACCAGGCACCCAACCGACCAGAGACCTCCACAACTCGGCGCGAGCGTCGTGCAACAGGTCGTTGTCCTCTTGGCCGCGCTCGTCGGTTGTGGCTAGGACTATCACAACGGTGAACTGGTCGGTGATGCTTTGAAGAACCATGTTCTGCGCTTTGCTCGGGGTGGCAGCATCTGCCGACGCGATCACGTAGGCAGCTGGTAACGGCAGCTTGGCACTCTCGACGACGGCGTCCCAGTCGATGCCGCCTGCAACTCGTTCGGCAAAGGTTGGGCACGTCTGTCGCAGATGGGCAACGATGGGGGTGAGTTTCATGCGTGAGTCCGTTGGGGCAGCGATCAGCCAAGGGCAGCGGCGAACGCAGCCGAGAGGATCGATTTAACTTGCGAAGCCGAATCCTGAAGTGCGTCGGCCATGTAGTTGTCGCGGGGCTTGATGCGCCATTCGCCGGCGGCGCGCTCCGCAACGAGACGAGCCCGAGCACCGGCGGCGCGCCGGTTCTTCCTGCCCTTCCCCTTACCCGGCGCAAGCTTGCCGGGCCTGCGCCCCTGCTTGACGCCGTAGTGCAGGTAAGCCGGGTAGAACTCTTCCATGGCCGAGGTTTTGGTCGGGGAAATCCGCACCAGGAATCCGGAGCGGGAAACCTTGAAGGTGACAGATTCGACGGTCGCGCCGGTCCTGTTGATGGGGTAGCCATCCTGGCCCTTACCCAGCACCAGGTTCATCTGGGCGCGCTGGGTGATCAGCAGGCCGACCTTACGCATGCCGGCGCGGATCTTTCGCTTGTCGAAGGCATCACGCTCGAACTTGTCGAACCCTTCGAAGTGCAGGTAGCCCTCAAGCGAGGCGGAGTTAGCCATAGATACCACCTCCAGCGCGGATCGAACCCAGTTCTTCAACCTCAAGTTGGGTAAACCGATGGGTACCGTTCAGATCAGCACTGCGCTTCACTCGGTAGATCGTAGTGCCATGCACGACCTCATGCGCATCGGAAACGCCCTGAACCAGCCGAAGCGTGATGCGATGAGTCAGTTTGTTATCTGTCTGGACACCGTTTGAATAAACCGATGTACCAACCGGCTCGATCTTGGCCCACCTGGGCCGCTCGTCGCTGTACACCGAGTCGAGCCCCATGTCCACCGCCGGCAGATCTGTGCGCAGACGAATCAGAACCTTTCGGTTCAGCTCGCCCGCACCAGGTTCGCGAAAAGCCATTTAGACCCCCATCTGCACCCGGTAAGGGTGTAGCAGCGTTCGTGAACCCATTGGCAACTCAGCCACCGATGAGACGTTGATGCCGGTGACTGTATCTTCTCGGTTGGCATACAGATGTCCGAGGATCAATAAGCACGCCGCCACAATAGAGCCCGTTACGACTATCGGATCATTACCGGCAGTCCCGGCGAGCACCGCGGCCTCCAACGCTGCCGCATCGGCATAGAACTGTCTTTGCAGATATTGAGCGGCACTGTCTTCGGCAGCATTCAGCAACGCCTGGACGTAAACCTGATCATCCACTTCTGCCCGCAGGTGTTGCATTGCCAGGGCTATATCAATCGCCCCCATGGTCAACTCGCTTTCTTTTTCGAGGTGACGGGCTTCTGCGGAGCATCGGGCGCGTCGGCTGGAGGGTCCAGCAGGTCCGGAGTATCAGGCGCATCAGCGGCTGGCGGATCCAGCAGATCCGGAGCATCAGGCGCATCAGCGGCTGACGGATCCAGCAGATCCGGAGCCTCGGGCGCGCCGGCTGCTGGCGCGGCCATCAGGTCACCAAACGGCGCAGCAACCGCGGCCAACTGAGTCGGCGCCAGTTGATCGCTGGTGAATGCTGGAACAAAAGGCGCAGGGTCCTCGGCAAGCGTCACCACCGGCTCAGCGTCAGAGTCATCCAACATTGCGTAGCCCTTTGTAATCAGCTCGCGTCCGTGCTGCTCGATGGTCTCAAAAGGCTTGCCCTCGACCAAAATTGTGCCGCCCAGGAAAAGTGGTTTCAGCGTGATAAGTTTCATCGCTATCTCCAACGGGCCGCCGGTGGGCGGCCCGAATCAGGTTCAGCCGCCTACGGGAGCAGGCGCCGTGAACGGACCATAAACGAACGCTTCAGGGCGCTTGACGATCAACGCAGCACGTTCTTCGCACCGGATCGAGATCATGTTCTTTTCGAAGTCGTCAGCGTTTTCGGTGCTGATCACGACGTTTGCATCTTCACGATCGAAGAGCTGGGCGCCGGTCTGGAAGGCACCGGTGAGGAACTTGCCCTCGAAGCCAACAGCCTCAGTGGCGACTACAGGCAGCCCCCACAGAACAGGACCCGCGAGACCCAGCGGGTTGGCCAGGATGTAGCGGCCCAACGAATCTTTGGTCAGCTCGATTTTGGCCCAGTCCATGAAGTGCAACACGTGCCCGCTCGATGGCAGTCTTGCCAGCTGGCACTGGAGCATCGCAAGCCGCAAGTCATCGATGCCCGACTGGTCCTCAACATCGAAGGCCGGGTCGAAAACGGAAGCCTGAGGGATGATGCCGTGCATATGAACCCCGGTACCGTCGCCGAACAGGATTTCCTGCTCTTCCACATACTTCAGCCCGTAGCGCATTTCGATGTCGATGGTGGAGCCCAGTTGGGCAAAGTCATCGAGGATCTGTTTCGATGCCTTGAACATGTGAGCGATGGTGGAAACGCCCGTCAGCTTTGCCGCAAAACTGATGGACGAGTAAGCTTTGGCCGTTCCCTCTGCCGTCGCCTTGGCAGCGTTGACGAAGCCAGTCTGCTGAACCCAGAAAATAGCCGGCGAAGTGGTACGGCCAGGGGCGATCAAATCGCGAATGAACAGACGTTGCTTGGGTAACACGTCGATTCCAGCAAGGCGCTGGGGCTCGACGATACCGGCAGGAACATCACCAGAGAGCAGCGCTGCGCTGACAGGGATGCTCAGCCGCTTGTTACCCTCGATGCTCGCCGCGAAAGCCTTGAGGGCTTCACTCTTGATTACTGTGCCGCCCAGGGTATCGCGCGTTTGCGGAGCGGACTGAGACGGTAATCGGGCGAACTCTTGCTCCAGTTCGCCCAGCTTCGCCTTGAGTTGCTTTTCGGCTTCCATCAACGAGTTGTGCTTGGTAGCCAGCTCATCGACAGCGGCCTTGGTTTCGGTGGACAAGGCACCCGCCTTTTTGGCTTCGCCCAGCGCAGCTTCCGCTTTCTGACTGAATTCGCTGCTGGCCTTCGCCAGCTCGGCGGAGACGTTCTTGAGTAGTTCGGCTGTATCGCTCATGTATCAAACTCCAGGTACTGTTGAGGCTGCTGCCTTGAACTGGGCGAAGGCCCGTTCGAACTCAGCAATGGCGTCGGCCGGAATGGCCTGGGGGTCGGTAGCGCTTCGCGTACCCTGATCGGCAGCGCCTGGCTTGCCGGTCTTGATGTCTTGAATCAGCGAACGCCGCTCACTGCGCGGCATTCCTTGTTTTGCCAGGATCACGTCAAGGCGCCGCGCTGCGATCTGTTGCGGGCTGCCGGCCTTGGCTTCCTGTTTTGTGGCATCGGACGGCAGCAACTGGTCGGCGAAGCCTTCTTCGATGGCCACCGATCCTGCCATCCACGTTTCGGCGTCCATCAGGCGCTGCATGTCCTGTGTGGATTCGCCAGTTCGGACGGAGTAGATGTCTGCGAGCGCCGTATCGATCTGCTCCAGGAAGTCGGCGACCTCCCGAATGTCATTGCGATTACCGCCGACGATGGTCCAGGCGTTGTGGATCATCAGGAAACCTGCCCGGGCGATCTGGACGTCATCCCCCGCCATCGCGATAAACGACGCTGCCGAGGCGGCAAGCCCAAGGATGCGAACGGTGACTTTGCCCTTGTGCTCACGTAGCAAGTTGTAGATCGCCAGCCCTTCGAACACATCGCCGCCCGGTGAGTTGATATTGACGATGACGTCAGCCCCATTCATCGAGCGCAGAGCCGCGCTGATGCGCTTGGCCGTCACCCCCTCTCCCGTCCAATAGTCGTAGCCGATGGGGTCATAGATCGAAATGGTGTTGTCGTCGTCGGCAGCCGCGCGGATCTCCGGGTTCCAGCGATCAAGCGCCAACGGCGACATATCGCAGGAAACGTCCGAGCGCGGCCGAGCTGCCGGCGCTGCCGGAAGCGATTTAATAGTCATGGAAACTCCGAGAGGGTCAGGCGGCCTTGTTCAGCCGATCGATAGAGATCAACGCGTGGGCCATCACGGTTCCGTCCGGATCGCCAGCTTGCAACGCTTTTGCCGCCTCGGCATAGGCCAGGCGGATGGACGCTAGGTCACCTGCATCATTGGCGGCCATCAGGTCCTGCATGAATTTGGCGGCGTTAGCGGAAAGCCCACCGTTCTGACCCAGCCACTCCAGCGACACCATTGCGCCCTGCACTGTGTAGACCTCACCACCAGGTATCGGCGGCATATTCTCTTTGCGGCGAACCTCGTTACGGTTCATCCAACCGTGATCCAACGCGCTGTTGTAGTAGGCGGAACGCCCTGCGCTGTCTGCACGCAGCAGCCCCTCGACAGAGAACTCCACGAAGAACTCTTCGGAGTCCAAATCGCCGATCAGGCATCGGGCGATTTCTTGCTCGATGTTGACCAACAATGGCCGTAGGCAGTTGGTGAGGAAGTGCAGGTTCTGGGCCTCGGTGCTCGCCGCCCAACTGCTCTGTTTGTCCATGTGCCCCACCATGAACGGCGGAACCTGAAACCAACGACAAATTTCCTCAACGTTGAACGAGCGGGTTTCAAGCATCTGCGCGGCTTCGGGGTTCATGGTGATCCCCTGGTACTTCAAGCCCGCTTCCAACACCATGGTCTTGCCGGCATTGGTCGAGCTGCTGAACGCCGCCAAGCTTGCGCGCAACAGTTCTCGCTGTTTGTCGGTTAGTGTGCCCGCACCCTGCGCGCTACCACCCTCAACGGTCAGGAAACCTGATGCCTGCAAACCATTGGCAAACACCTTCGCGGCAGCCTCTTCAGCCGACATGGCGGCGCCGATGATGTCTCGCCCGGTAGTGATGGGAAGCATCCCGCATACGCCATCGAGGCCGAAGCCACGGATATGCACTAACGACTTTTCGGGGATCTCACGCCGCACCCCGTTCTCCGTGTAGGTGTATTCCAGGCGTCCACTGGTGGCGCGCTCCACCTTCATATACTGCGGTAACAAAGGCACCAGCGCCGTTATGCGCCCGCCGATCATCTTCTTCTCGATGAAGGCATTGCCACGCAGGCAGATACTCGCCACGACCATCAGCATGAAGCGTTGCGGGGTCATCTCGATATTGGGGGAGCGGCAGAGCACGCGATATAAGGGATGGTCCGTGGCCGCTTGCCTTGATCCATCAGGCATCCGCTTGTAAAGCTTCAGCGGCAGGGTCGAGACAGACTCAGACAGCAATCGTACACACGCCCAAACCGTGGACAAACGGAGCGAACTGTCCACCGTCACCGACTTACCGCTGCTGGAGGTTCCAAACCACTCCTGCCAGAAGGCGGTGTTATTCAACCCGATCGGCACGCCCAGCCACTGCTGGAGGGCGGCACGAACTCGCCCGGTCTTTTTCTCGCGAGCCATTAAATTCCCACCATGATCGGATTATCGAAGAAGCCGTCGCGGTCACCAGCGAAGACAGGCTGAAGATCTGCCGCACCAATGGCCATCGCCAGCGCAACAACGCCGTCGATTCGCCCGGTACTCCTGCGCTTGGCAAATATTCGATTGTCTTTTTGGTCCGCATCCAGCACCGCACTGGCCGCGTTCCACCGCAGCACAGGGTTGGTTTTTATCGTGATGCTCTGCTCAGTGAGCAGTGTTTCGGTCAACTCGATTGAGCGCGGCATCCACAGGCCAGTTTCTTTCGAAACCGTGTAGCCCTGGCCGTGAGGCAGTAACGGAACCTCGATACCCTGGGCTTCCAGCTCGGGCGTGAAGTACTTGATGCGGTACGGGTCGAACGCGATGCCTTGAATGCTGTATCGAACAGCAAGTTCGCCGACCACGCTGGCAACCGCCGCGTAGTCCACGGCCATACCAGGTGGTGCATTCAAGAAGCCCCCGCGCACCCAGGCGTCGTAGGGCACCCGGTCAACCCGGGCGCGATCCAGCAAGCTGTCCTTGGGCGTCCAGAAAAACGCGATCGCCTTTTTCAGCCGAGGGAAGTACAGCACCAGCGCTGTTAGGTCGCGCGTACCGGAAAGGTCGAGCCCGCCATAACAAGGTTCACCCTCGGGTATCTCGTCGACGTCAAAATCATCCTCACAAGCCATCCAGATGTTGGCAGCCAGCCAGGGGTTGGCAGCGTCCACCCACTCGCAGAAATTAAGGCGGCGCACGCTCGACTCTTTCGATGGCATCCCCCGGGCCTCGGTGACCTGCTCGCGCAAGTATTTGAGCCCTGGCACCCCACCGTTGGCATCGCCTGGGCGACCGAACGCCAAGCTAGGATTCGACTTGTACCAACATCCTTCGTCCTTGATCGGATCGTCACCCGGATCAAGCGAGCAGATGAACGCAAAGAGGCTGTCGTCCTGCTTATCGCCCTTGCACAGCGCAATGCCGTATTCGTGATACTCGTAACAGATGGTGGTGCGGTCATGCCCACTGTTGGTGATCATCACGATCAATGCTTGCCGGCGGCTTTTGGTACCGGCCCGCATCATGTCCACGACCATCCGCGTTTTGTGTTCGTGGATTTCGTCCAGCAGCGCGATATGAGGGCGTGGACCGGACTGGCCGTCGTCGGCACTTATCGGGCGGAAGAAACTACCGGATGCGGCGTGCGCCAGGTTCCACACCTTCTCGCCACGACCAGATTGCTCAATCCGTTCGGCTAGCAGCTCCGACTGGTCGACCATTGCCACAGCATCGCGGAACAGGATCATCGCCTGGTCTTTCTTCGTCGCAGCCGCGTATACCTCGGCCCGCGCTTCACCGTCGGAGGTCATGCCCAACAAGCCGATCCCGGCCGCCAAGGGCGATTTACCCGAGCCCTTGCCGGTTTCGATATAGGCGGTACGGAAACGACGGTACCCGTCGGCGGCTTTCCAGCCGAACAGCGAGCCTATAACGAATGCCTGCCATGGGTTCAGGATGAAGGGCTGGCCCTCATACTCGCCGCCGTTGAGGCACAGCACGTCTTCGTAGTAACCGATGGCACGCTGGGCCGCTGCCAGATCCCAGCGCAGCCCCCGAGACGGGCCTTGCTTCAGGTCGTTGAGGTGACGCTGGCAAGCGTTGCGCACATCAGGGCCGGCGATGATGCGGCGGGCGATGACATCCAGGGCAAACGCTGTGGCCCGGTCAGAAGTAGGTGTCGGCGATGCGTTTGTGTTCATTTGGGAATAGGTCTCCCTGAGGCGCCGCAGGCTTGAGCGATCTACGGGCCATTGGTGAGAACCCAAACTTACCGCCGGCATCGTTGGCGCGGCGTTCGGCATCGTTGCGCAACTTGCGCCAGATCGACAGGTCCTGGGCGCCGGTGCGATAGGTCTGCACATCGCCGCGTGTTGAGGCGGAGAGGCTGTCGTTCAGTTCCTGAATCTTCAAGGTCCAGCGGCGGTAGTCGGAAACTGCCTCGCAGTACTGAGCCATAACCTGCATGTCCATCTTGGAGATCAGCCCCAAGGTGACCAGATCGGGCACAACCCTCTCCCACTCCCGTCGCGCATCATCGTCGAGCCAATCAGGCATCGGCGGAGCTTCCACCGGCATAACCGGCTGGCTTTGCTCGCGCAGCAGGTCCGCGCGGTTCTTCTTGCTGGGGTTGCCATTGATCAAGTGGACGACGGCCGGCTTCCCGGGTCGCCCGGAGTTCTCGTTTCCGGCCATTTCGAACCTCAGATTTCACATACGCACGCCAAACATACCGAAGGGGTACCCCCCCATTTTTCCCGCTTTTGCACAGAAAGCGGGGCGTGGGGTCAGGGAGGAAAAAGGTCCAGACTTTCCTACCCACCCTCCCCCTGGGGCAGTGACGTGCCGCACCCTTTCGGTGCGCATCCCGGGGGACTGGCGTGCCACTGAGCCCTCAGGGATTGGCCCAGTGGTGGCCTGGGTCGAGTGGAATGCCCAACTCACTGCATCCGATCTCATGCCCGCGCCTTTCAACGCGCTGCTTTGTCGAGTCGTGATGCACCTTACAGAGGGCCTGCCAGTTGCCCTGATCCCAAAACAGCTTCTGTGCCTTCGCGATTGCCTGTTTGTTTCCAGACTTAAGCGCGGCCTTCAGACCGTGCCTAACCTTGTGATCGACCACGTTCGAGGCCGCGACCAACCCCTGCTGGCTACACATCACGCATAGCGGATGCTTCACGAGAAATGCCGAACGCGCCTTTTCCCAGCGACTGTTATAAATCCTCGGCTCGTCATTCATCAGCCCATCTTCCATACGCGAGCCAAGTTGCCCGCGCTCTGACACACCGAGCCGACAAACACCGCGAGCAACAACACCAGCGGCCAGGAGTTGGCAGGCATCACCAACAGACCCTTGCCGATGTACACCACCGCAGATCCCGCGGCGACCATCACCAGCCAGGCGAGACAGCTCATGTCCCGGCGGAATCGAGCACCGCGACGGCGGAACGTGAACAACCGAACGAACAACGCAACACACAGCCAGAACGTAGCCTGCGTCATGATTTGCGGTACCAGAGGGCTATCCATCCTGCCTCCCTTGCTGATCAGCAACGAGGCCGCGCCGCTTGATGACAGCCAGCGCGACAGTAACCACCACAACCGACGCACCAAATGCCGCCGGCCCGGTGTACTTGAATGGCCTGGTACCGAACAGCTCAACTTCAGCCATACCAGGGGCGAACATGTAACCCATCACGAAAGACACCAGCAGGAACAGAACCCGTTTCCAGACTGGCAATTCCTCCGTGGTGGTGAAGAACACCAGCGAGCCAGCCAATGCACCAATCACGGCGAGCATATCGACACCCGCCAGCAGGCCAGTTGCAGCCAGTCCCACACCACCGGCCACGACAACAGTTGCCGGCTCACTCATGCTGATTACTCCGTCGCAGACACCCAAGGGGCCGAAAATAAAAACCCCGCCGAAGCGGGGTTAAGTGACCGGCCCAGGGTGGCCGGGTGAAGCTGCACAGCACGTGCGAGGTAAGCGCCAAGGCGCAAATTTCATATCGTGGTGACTTTTTACCCCCTGAGTACGGAACCGAAAAGGGGGCATTTTCGGTTATCCAACTCGACGAAGCTTTGACGCAACTTTGAGGAGACTTTGAGGTAAAGCACCCCGACCAGCGGTAAGCCACTGACGGGCATCGGCACGCTCGGCCAGCACCACCAGCAGCCGCTCATGCAGGCGATGCACTTGGTCGTAGTAAGTCTGCTTCGCCCTCGACTCGAACCCCAGCAAATGCAACTGCATCAACCAGGTCGGCGCCGGATCATCGCCGTAACGCAAACCGGCCAATCGCATCAGTCGGGCACCCTGCTCATCCTGCCGCCCGATCTCCGACAGAGCTGCCGCGACTTGCTGGGCGACCGCATCAGGCCCAGCCCCTGCACCCAGGATGATTCGCGATCCCGGTGTACCGCGAGGCGCCGACCCACCCCACTCCATGATGGTCGCCATCGGGCTGCCCATGCCGCCGGTCTCGCCGTTCAGCCGGCATTGCTCGCCCCAGTGTTTCAAAAGTTCTTCCATTGCCCCGATCATCGCCCTTCCCCTCGAAAAACCGAACCCGACACAAAAAAACCCTTACCCAACACAAACTCAACACAACCAAATCCCTTACAAATCAATAGATTCAATAGCACTGTGTTAGGTGTGTTGTGTGTGTTGGGTTTATTGGTCCTCGCATGGAAATCTTTTTCAGTCATTGGCCCCCATTGAAAATGTCGCGCACATGCACGCGCGCGAAGACAAACCCAACACACCCGACACAGCGCCCGCAAAGCCGCGTAATTCCGGCCCTTAAACTGTGGTGGGTACTCGAAACCAACCCAACACACACCCGACACACCCAACACACTTGTTGACGTATTCATGCCGCAGCCGCCTTGATGTGGTCCCAGTTTTCGACGTTCCAGCCGGCCAACTTCGCCCGGGCTCGCCATTCCTCGACCTGCTTGCCGAGCTGGGCCGCCTTGAGTGATGGGGCTGGGGAAGCATCAGGATCCACCGGAAAAAAGAACGCACCGAATCGCCGATTGTTGCCATCGGTCCAGGGTATCGCCCGGGTCTTGTCCACCTCAGAACTGATGAACAGCGAGAATTTCGTCTGACTCATCACGTGTTCTTTATTGCGCTGGCACCATTCGAGAAACAGTGAGTAGAGGTCTGTCGACAAGCACGGGCCCCACAACCCATGACCCAGCTCGCCGTACTTCCAAAGGTGCAGGAATGTCTGCCAGCCAGCACGACTCAAGGCCACCAACCGCTCGCGGGCATCTGTGGAAGGCGGGCGCGTTCGCTGGTCAAAGTCACCAAGATCGATCGACAGCAACCACCCATACAGAGCCGCAACGCCGCCCGCCTCCAGTTCCTTACCAATCGCCTTTTGACGTTCCACCGGCAACGTCTCCTGTGGCCACATCACCAGCATTCGCCGATCGCTCTCGCTGATGGGCCACGGCAATATCTCGTTGCTCAGGAATACGGCGTTCATGTGGTTGGCTTCTTCCCAGCCGTTGATGAACTTCGATTCCATGCGAACCGTCTTGCCTGTGACCAAGTGCTTAATCTTGCCCACCTGGTTGTAGCGTTGATCGCGGCTTACCACTTCCTCGAACACCGACCACAACTTGCGGCTTTGCCAGGCGTTGAAATTGCTTTCCAACTGGGTTTGCCCGACCGTGGCCGCATACTGGCCGTAGAGCATCCCCAGGGCATCGGCAAACAGCAGGCTCTTGCCCGAGCCCTCCATGATCGAATGCATCAGCACGGCGGTGTCCATCTTCGCGCCCAGGTGTTGAAGCGGATAGGCGAGCCAACGCGTAAGCCAGCTACTGGCATTCTCGTCATGGTTGCAAAGGAACGAGATCAACCAACGCAGGTTCGCGCACGCCTCGTCATCGCGGACCGGCTCCAGGGGCAGACCGTCGAACGTGTTGATGTAAACGCTTGGGTCTTTCATCATCGTTGGGTCAAAGACGATGTGATCGACGTCAACGACGCGCCGGGCGCTGCTGTTCAACCACAGCGCATACGAGTCACCCAATGCCATCTTCACAGCGCCTTCTGGAACGCGCCGCTTCTTCTCGCGATCCCAGACGTCCTTCGTACCGTCGATGTACACATATCGCTCAGTTGGCGACATACCGAAGGCACCGCCTTTCTTACCTGCCATCCGCCGCGACTGCTCGATGTCACGTACGTGTTCGTCCGATATCAGCTTGCGCCGGTCGGTGTCCTCCAGCCACAGCTTGGCTACCGGCTTGCCGACTCGGGCCTCGAACGCGGATTTCTTCATCACACGCGACTGGTCGAAGTCCCACACATGCGTCGTGCCTTCCACCAATGCGAAACGCCGCAGGACCTGCTCAATGGTCAACGCGCCCCCCGCGCCCCCGTCTACAGCCGGAGCGGCCTCGCTTACGGCGGCGTCCGGGTCAGGCCCTGGGCCTTCATTCGATGGGGCCGGGGGAAGTTCTTGCGGATCTGGGCGTGACGAATACTGCATGCCCAGCATGCGCGCAGCGTCCTTAACCGCTTTCGATTGATCGCCGTCGTGCTCGAGCAAACAGAACACCTCAAAGGCGTCGTTCTGGTGACCGTTCGCCAGCGGATCAGCAGCATGATGGGAATAGACCTTGCCGTCGTCACTGACCGTAACGCCGGGCAGCCCTGTACTGCTTTGAGGGAAAAGCCATTTGCTGCCGCGCTTGATGTAGCCGTGGGCTCGCAACAACTCTTCGACGTTGTGGCCGCGGTTGAATTCGTCGATAACGGAAGGTGGTTTGCCGACTGCCGCCGTGGGCCGCTTTATCACTTTCGCTGGTGGGCGCTTGGGCTTTGGCGCCCACGGGCAAGCTGCCTCGGCATCGCGCTTAAAAATGTCCCAGTTTTGCCAGATGGCCAGCAGATCGGCAGGCAATACTGGCAGTCCTTCCGTTGCGCTAGGCGGTGTGCGCCAGACGTAGGGCTTTCCGGTACCAGGGTGGATAGATGGCGGCAAAACGTCCTGCACCAGTCCCGCGCGGAGTTCCAGCACAGTAAAGCGCTTGTATTGCTCCGATTCGAGCTTGGCAGCCGCCTCACCTTCGACGTCACCCGCCGCTTTCGCCGCCCTGGCTTTCGCCATCAGTGTCTTATAGGTCGTCCCGTCTGGGTCGTTCTCGTTCGGCCAGGCGAGCGAATGCCGATTAAGTTCGATGCCTTCAGGCACCTGGAACAAAATCCGAAAGCGTGCCGGGTTGCCGACAACAGTCGGAAAGACCAATGCCATCGCATCCAGGTCCAGCCCCAAGAGTTCGTACAGAACATGTCGGGTCCATTGCACATCGTCTACGTCGAGCGAGCAAACGCGGCTCGGCCCCAGAACAACGCCGAGATTGTGACTGGGGTGTGTCTGCCAAAAAGCTTCAGCGGTGTCCGCCGAAGTGAAGTACCCGCCCGGCTTGTTCCAGCCCATTCCCTTTGGCGCTTTTTCACCTGGTTCAATCGAAACGAGGGCTAGACCGAAGGTTTCAATGTATCGCCGCGCCCACGCTGCCGTGGCCACGCTATTGGTCGATTCACTCATCTACGCCGCTCCCGCAACCCCTGGCAACTGACACAGGTTTCGCAACCCTCGATAGTCTGCTGACGAAGTAACGGGATAGGTTCGTCGCAATCCTCGCAAAACTGCGCGCTGACGCGGGACTTGGGGACGTGTCGGTTCCGATGCAGAGCGACGTCAAGGAGGTATTGGGCCTGGTCGTTGGCGCGATCGATGTCATCAGCCATTTTCGCGTTCCTCCATCGCCTGACGGGCGCCGGCCATGATGCCCAGCACTGCACGGATCACATCGACGCCGTGCTTTTCCAGCAGCGCAACTTCGTGCGGCTCCCACACGTTGTCGGCAGCGCCTTCGTGCATGCTCGATACGAATTCGCCAGTTTCGTGCAACAGGCTGCCAACTGACTTCAATGCCTCTTTGGTTGGCGCTGCGGGCTCGGGCTTGTACCAGACCATACCCGCCGGCCGCATCAGAGCGTCCAACAACAACGGATTACCGGTCAGGCGAATGACCTCCTCGAGTTCATCGGGATCAAGCCAACGGCGTTCTTCATCGTGCTTGAGCTTCTTTTGAAGGGTGTCGTAGTCGATCACCATGTCCAGGGCCAGAGCCGTAACACCACCTTTGTAATCGTGGCCGGCCCGGTACAGCGCTTTGCGAAGCGAAAGAACCGGCCCAAAGGCCGGTGAATGGTTGGAAGTGCTCATAACCGTAAATTCCCCATTTACGGCCTAGCCTTAGGAACGGGCACGCCCTATCCTACGACCACGACCGATATGCATGTGCTGTGTGTCGTCGTAGCCGGGCTGGGGGATTCTTTGGTGAGAGGCCCCAGTCCGGCACCCTTACGCTGCCATTTGCTTTCGGCGGCTACCTACCGGACGGATCTCGACGCCAGACAGCTTTCCATCGGCGCCTTCGATCACGCGGATATCTCGACTACTGAGGATCATTTGAGAAACCGCACTTTGGGTAACGCCCAGGAGCGCAGCCATTTCGAGCTGACTCCTATCCTTTGCGAACTCGCGCAAAGGCACTCCAAATTCAACTGTCATTCTCAATTCCTCGGAATGGATGCAGAGCCAAACATTAGCTCAGCTCATAATCCGTTGCAAGAAAAAACAACCGTTACTCTTTGGGCAACATAAGTGTTGCTTATAGACTTGTCGCCATGACTAAAAAACCGACCTACATCGCCGAAGAAGCCGCGCGCCTCAAAGGCATTTACAAAACCCGCAAATCGGAAGACCCCAGTCTCAACCAGGACAAGGTCGCCGAAGCCTGCGGCTGGTCGGGACAAAGCGCAGTAAGCCAGTACATGACAGGGAAGATCGCCCTGAACCTACCCGCGTTATTAAGCCTGAGTCGTGCCCTACGTTTCGCCCCCGAGAGCGTCAGCCCTCGGCTCGCGGATACGTTGGCTCTGGCAAATAATGTTTCGGCATCGAACGCCCCCTTACAAGGGGACGTCTACCGAAACACCACGGAGATGGGATCGGCGGGGAGGCTGTTACCTGTGATTGGATATATGAAAGCGGCTGCTTACCATGCAGGGCGCGGGGACTTCGAGCCCGGCGACGCTCAGGAATGGGTCGAAGCTGGCGGGCCAGCAGGACCACGCGCCTTTATCCTGCGTGTCGAAGGCAAAAGCATGGAGCCGGACTTTATGCCAGGGGACAAGGTAGTAATCGACCCTGATATGGTCTGGAAATCTGGTGACTTCGTAGTTGCAAAACGTCAAAACGATAAGGCCGTCACCCTCAGGCAGCTCACTGAGGAAGGTGGCGATATGTTCCTTCATGCAACCAACCCCAACTGGCCCGATCGGGTTATCAAAATGAATGACGAATGGGTCGTATACGGTAGAGCGCGACGGAAAATTGTCGATCTGTGACACACCGACCGAACCAAAGGAAACCCGCCATCCGAGCGGGTTTCTTTTTGCTCATCGATAAAAAACAAGCAAATATCAGTAATGCTATTGACTTAAGAAACAACGAATACTAATTTTGTCTCGTATCCCTCTCACCAAAGAGTACGAGACATGCAGACAACACAGCACAGCTCCACCCGCTGCCCGGTCTATCTGCACCCGGCAGCCTGCACCAGCCCTGAGGCCGTTGAAGCGATCCAGAATCGCACTGGCCTACTGGTGATCGTCAACACTGGCCGCACCGCACCTACCCTTCCCGCTCGCTCTGTTTCGGCAGATGACGTCGGGCCATGGGGAGGTGATGCAGCATGAAGCCAATCCTTATTGGCCTCACAGGCCGAGCCCGTGCTGGCAAATCCACAGCAGCTGACCATCTGGTACGCAACCATATGCTTGAGCATTACGCTTTCGCGGATCCGTTGCGCACCGGCCTGATGGAAATATTTAACTTGGACGCCGAAGATTTCGAGGGTGACTCCAAGGAACAGCCAATCGACTGGCTTGGCAAATCACCACGCACCCTGATGCAGTCCATGGGCACCGAGTGGGCACGCCAGACCGTGCATCCGGACATCTGGGTAAAAATCGCAGAACAGAACCTGAACTACATGGAAAACGCCCTCACCGATGTGATCGGGTTCGTGGTCAGCGACGTGCGTTTCGAGAACGAAGCGACATTCATCCGACGCCGCGGCGGCACGATCATTCACATCCATCGGCCGGACGCACCTGCAGTTAACCCGCACATCAGTGAAGCCGGCATCCAGCGCCGGCCTGAAGACCTGACCGTCTACAACACGGGTACTCGGGAAGCCCTGAGGCTTCAGATCGACGAATGCGTTCACTTCGTTCGCACCGGCGCCTTACGGCCCGCGATGTGAGGTTACCGCCATGAATCGCACCCTCGATCAAACTGCTGCCGTTCTCGGCCTTAAACCCCGCGTGTTCCGCGCCAAGCTCCGCGACCTACGGATCCTGAATAGCTCCGGCGATCTTGCGAGCCATCACCGTGACGGCGGCAACTTGTTTTCCGACCCGCGCACCGTGCTGGTCGGCAAATCCAAGTGCCCCAAGCATTACGCCGTGGTGATGGTGACCGAGACCGGAGTGCAGTACCTGGCGAAAAAGCTGGGAATCACGATCACTCACAAGGACGCCGCAGCATGAAGCCCAACGCAATCAACTCCGCTGTAGGCGCCCTGAAGTTGGTGCCCATGTTTTTGAATCACCCGACGGTGATCAGTCGCGCCACGCTCATCGGCGCCTCTGCCGAGGCTGTCGAGCTGCTGGAGGCCCTGCCCTGTGTCTCTGTTGAGCTGGCGGAAGTGTTCCGCTGCGTAGATGCAGTGATCGGCGACGGCCAGGTAGCCTACGTAACCCCTGTCAACTGCCCGGAATACCCCTACGGCGCCGTCGTTGCGGACGCCAAGGGCAACGTATTGGCCGCGGCCAAGGGTAAGAGCAAAGAAGGCCTCGCCGAACTGATCCGCCTCAAGCTGGTGCCCCAAATGGAGGGGCATGGGGGAGGAAGCGCGTGAGCACAACCCTGGAACAACTCAGGCGCCAGTTCGCCACGCCATGCCCGAGCCTGACCGCCGTGCGCGAGCAGTACTTCACGCACATCCGTACCGACCGCTATCTGCTGAGTGAAATCAAGGCCGGTCGCATAAAGCTGGTGGTCAAGCGCCTGCACTGCTCGGCCCGCGCCAAGCCTGTCGTTTACCTGCACGACCTGGCTGCATACCTCGACGCGCAAGCAACGAAGCAAGCGGCCTGATTCAAACGGTACCCCTGCCGACCAGGGGCAACAGCAACTCACCTAATGAGGCACAGCACATGAGTAAAGCACGCCCTTTCATCGACACGCTGCGGGACATCGAGGCCGGTGGCCTGCTGGACGAACTCACCGAGACCCAGCACAGCCCGATCGACGCCATCCGCCTGACCGGCAAAGGCGGCGAACTGACCATCAAGCTTACCTACAAGCCTGATGGCGGCGGCCAAATGACCGTGAAGGCAGACGTCAAATCCAAAGAGCCAGTCCTGTCGCGCGGCACGTCGCTGTTCTTCCTCACACCGGAGGGCAACATCACCCGCCGCGACCCACGCCAGCAGGAAATCCCGCTACGCAGTGTGGGCGAAGACCTGCCGCCTGAAACCATGCGGCAAGTCAGCCAGTAGCACCCGCTGCAAAAACCTCTCACCGAGTCATAAACCCCTGGAGCACATCCAATGCAACAAGCCATACAGCACCTGACCGCCCTGGCCCAAGCCCTCGGCAAACCGATTGATCACGAAGGCCTGGCCGCACCCATCGCGCTGGTACCGGACGGTGTAACGCTGAAAAGCCTGGAACACTTGCTGCCCGCGCCAACTCGCATCCAGCAGAAGCTGACCGTGCTCGACGCCGAGTCGTTCATCAGCTACGTGAACCGCTTCGCAACCAAGGCGACAGCTGTGTTTTGCAACGGCCCCGAAGGCCGAACTTTTTCGGCGGTCATTGACTACCACGACCCAGCCGCTCCTGCCTGGCGCGACCACGTTGCGACCTACCGCTGCCCAACCACCGTCGAGTGGGGCAACTGGAAAACCAGCGACCGCAAGCGCATGGACCAGGCCAGCTTCGCCGAATTCATCGAAGACAACGTGAAGGACATCACCCACCACCCCGAAAACGACAACACGCCTAGCGCTGCCGACATGCTGGAGATCAGCCGGACCCTGGAAGCCAAGAAGAACATCACTTTCCGCCAGGGTACCCGCCTCGACAACGGCCAGGTGCAACTGACCTACAACGAGGAAATCGACGGGCGCGCCGGCGAGGCCGGGCAGCTGCGCATCCCCGAAGAGTTTTACATCGCGCTCAAGCCCTTCCTGGGCGGTGACACGTTCTGCGTTCCGGCGCGATTCCGCTACCGCATCCAAGAAGGCCGCCTGCAAATGTGGTTCGAACTGGTACGCCCGGACAAGGTACTCGAAGAAGCCTACAACGCGGTGCGCAACAAGATCCTCGATGCCATCAACGACGTGCCGCTTTACGAAGCCACGTTCTAACTAACTCTCTGCAACACCCCGTCGCCGACCTCTCACCAAAGAATCCCGGCGGCGGGCTCTAACCGAGGCATACAGCACATGCACGCACAACACACGATCATCTTCATAGGCTTGGCTTTCGGCTTGATCTTTCTGGGGTATTACATCCGCAAGCTCATCCTCCAGGCGCTGGCACGCAGCTATAACGCTGGGTTAAACGAGCGCAACGGTCTGCACAGCCAACGCATTGCGGCACTCAACACCGACCTCACAACCATCACCAAGCTCCGCAACCAGGAAGCCCAGCAACTGGCAGACCTGCGCTTGCAGATGCACGGCATCAAGACCACTCCGTTCACCTCAACCGATTACCGGAACCTCACCGAAATCACCCAGTTCCTGGCGCTCGCGCTCCAGACTTGGAAGGCGCTGAAAGGCACCGAAGCCAGCCAGGCAAGAGCTGATCAACTAATCAAGATCGCCCGCGCCATGACGTATCGGGTTTTTCACGTCGTTGAAACTGCCGGCAGCTTGAACAACCTTCCGCTGGATACCCAGCTGATTGACTGGCTCGACCAACACGGCACCTTTCACGCCGAGCACAACATCAGTTCAGTCAGCTTCCCCCACGCCATCGAAACCGCGGGATACCCACATTTACGCGACGCATTGCGCGAAGCCTACGAACAGGATCTCCGCAGGCTTACGCTTGGTCTGCCCTCCGCCGGAGCTGCCGCATGACTGCCTTTCAAACGCAGCTATCAGCCGACTACGCAGGCACTGCGAACTTACATTTGCGCAGGTCGCGGCGAGCCTCGAAAGCCGAAAGCAAAATCTTCAACCCCACCCCAATCACCAGCGCGGTTAACACCCAGTTCGGCTTGAACCTGACGGGCGGCATTCGTGTGGATCTATTCGCAGGCGGCGGTGGCGCCACCATGGGCCAGGAGATGGCCACCGGCCTGCCGGTGGACATTGCGATCAACCACGACCCTGACGCCATCAGCATGCACAAGCGCAACCACCCAAGCGCCGAGCATTACATTACCGACGTCTATGAAGTCTGTCCGCATGCAGCCACGCGTGGCCGACCGGTGCTGCACCTGCATGCCAGTCCAGAATGTACCCACCACAGCCTGGCGGCTGGCGGACAGCCGCGCAGCACAACCAGCCGCTCTCTGTCGTGGGTGGTCATCAAATGGGCGGGCCAGGTTCGCCCTTTGATGATCACCATGGAAAACGTTATGCAGGTGCTCCAGTGGGGCCCCCTTATCGCCAAGCGCGATCCGAAAACCGGGCGCGTTGTCTGTCGAGACCTTCGTGTCGCCGATATCGGCGAGCGTGTCCCCGTGCAGGACCAGTACCTGGTTCCCGACCCGAAGCGCAAAGGCCAGACATGGCGCAGGTTCGAGTCGATATTGCGCGGCATGGGTTACGACCTTCGCCATGGGAAATTGAAAGCGAGCGACTTCGGCGCCGGGACACTGCGCGAGCGCCTGTACTTGGTGGCACGGTGCGACGGCAAGCAGCTCCAATGGCCCGAGCCCACCCACACCAAGGCACCACAGAAAGGTCAAAAGCCGCAGCTCACCGCTGCCAGTAGCATCGACTGGTCAATCCCCTGCCCCAGCATTTTCTTAAGCAAGGAAGAAGGCCGCGCCGCCGGCGTGCGACGTCCGCTGGTTAGCAAGACGATGGAACGCCTACGTAAAGGCGCACGGCGCTACGTCATCGATCATGCGGACCCGTTCATCGTCAGCGTCAACCACTCTGGCAGCGACGACTCTCGGGTCCACTCCGTTCACCAGCCAACAAAAACCATTACGGGCTCTCACGGGTTCGCGCTGGTGACGCCGCAGTTGGCGCCGTTCATCACAGAGCACGCCAATAGCAGCGTACAACGCAACATGGCCGGCGACTCGCCCCTATCAACCATCTGCGCCAACGTCAAAGGTGGACACTTTGCATTGACCGTCGCCTACCTGGCTCAACACAACGGTGGGTTCAACGTCACGCCCGGGCATCACCCAAACGAGCCCATGACCGCGATCACCACGACAGGCAGCCAGCAAAATGTTGTGACAGCCCACCTCTGCACGCTTCGCAAAAACAGTGTGGGACAACCAATGGATGGCCTGGTACCGACCATCACCGCCGGCGCCGAGCACCACGCCCTGGTCGAATACACCCTTGCACCGGAGTACCAAGCGGGCGCGTTGCGCGTGGCGGCATTCCTCATGGGCTACTACGGCACCGACAACATCTACGACCTACGGGAGCCGGCGGCAACCATCACGACCCGGGACCGCCTCGCGCTGGTGACCGTCACAGTGCAAGGCACCCCATACGTAATCGTCGACATCGGAATGCGCATGCTCACGCCCCGCGAGCTGTACCGCGCCCAAGGCTTTCCCGATAACTACGTCATCGATACGGGACACGACGGTCGCAAGTTCAGCAAGCGCGCCCAGGTGCGGATGGTTGGCAACTCGGTTTCACCGCAGCCGATGGCCGCACTCATACGAGCCAACATGGACGAGACCAGCGCTGAACGGAGGGCAGCATGACCAGATCGAGCGAAGCGGCAATCACCCCACTCGGAGCCCATACCATGGAATTCCTCAGTGAAACCCTAACCGATGACGAGCTGGCGGCCATCACCGGCTACAAGACCCCGTCCTGCCAGCGCCAGTGGCTCACGCGTAACGCCTGGCAATTCGTTTTGACGGGCGCCCAGCGCCCCGTCGTCGGTCGTGTATACGCCCGCCTCAAGCTGGCTGGAGTCAAACCCACTGCTACCAACGCCGTGGCCGAAACCTGGACCCTCGACCTATCGCGTGTGGGTTAGCAATGCGCCCGAGAAAATCAACAAACCGGGACCTGCCGCCACGGATGCTCCGTCGCGAGCGGAAACGAAAAAACGGTTACGTTTGGGTGAGCTACTACTACGACGGCAGGACTGCCGATGGGAAGCGGAAAGAGATTCCGCTGGGCAATGACCTGGATGAAGCAAAGGTTGAGTGGGCTCGCCTTGACCGCAAGGCGGTCCCTAAGCCATCACACCTAATGGGCAGCGTATTTGATAGGTACGAATCTCAAGTCATGCCGGGGCTGACAAAGGGCACCCAAGATGATTACCAGAAAGGACTGAGACAATTGCGTAAGTCGTTCGAGCTGGCCCCCGTAGACGCGATGACTCCCCAAGTGATCGCTCAGTACCGTGATACCAGGTCGGCCAAAGTCAGGGCAAATAGGGAAATAGCGTTACTCTCGACGATATTCACCCACGCCAGGGAATGGGGTCTGACTGACAAGGCTAACCCTTGCTCACGGCTCCGCCGGAACAAGGAAGTACCGCGGGATTTTTACGCCGGCGAAATCGTCTGGAATGCTGTCTATGGGGAGGCAGACCAGGAACTCAAGGACGCCATGGATCTGGCCTATCTCAGCGGCCAGCGCCCCGGCGACGTGCTGAAAATTTCGAAGACCGACATCAATAACGGATTTCTAAGGGTCGGACAGGATAAGACCGGAAAGCTGCTGCGTATCCGCCTGCACGGCTCCCGGCTGGGCATCTTACTCAACGAACTACTCGACCGGAAAGCGATGGCCGGCATCACGACATCAGCCCTAATAACCAACAAGAACGGTTTGCGCATGAGCTATGCGATGTTGCGGAACAGGTGGGATGAAGCGCGCGAACGGGCCGCAGCGAACGCAGCAGCGAACGGTGATACAGGGCTCGCCGCGACCATTCGTCAGTTTCAGTTCAGGGACATCCGTCCAAAAGCAGCAAGCGAAATTGAAGATCTAACCGATGCAAGCCGCCTGCTTGGGCATTCAACTGAAGAAATGACAAAGAGGGTCTATCGCCGGGTCGGTGAAATTGTAAAGCCCACAAAATAACCGACGCCGGGATAATTATATGGAATTAACAAAGGGCGTAGCGCTACTTTGGCCCGGGATCGGCTTTTCGACTGCGAAGCTTTGTCGCCCTAGTAAAATCAGCGTCCAAAATCCTGTATTTATTGAGTATCGCCTCAACTTCAGCATATGGAACGTCAAGCGCCCTTGCAGCACTAAGAATGTCTTGAATAGTCATTTGCGGCGTATTGGCCAGGTTCACGAGATGTGCATGCTTACTGACCGCCCCCACCTCGATCACGCTTTCAGGAGGGATAGAAGCTCTCGTTTCCAACTCTCGAACCCTACTCGCCAGCATTCTGGTGTTCGATAATATCTCTGCCAAAATACTATCGCCCGATCTCGGTGCGACGTTTGCTTCTTGAGGCGTAGAGGCAACGACGTCAGCGAAAGATGATTCGAACTTTGGCCAATAAGTATCAAATACCTGCTTGAGGATTCGCTCATCCAAGCGAGCGCTTTCTAGACAAGAATTCAGCGAGCTAATTAGCCCCCACATTGACGACTTTTCCGGCAGGGTGTGGTTGAACTGGGCCAATGGGTCTTCTATATCAGAAGGGGATAAATCAATCAGAAACGTACAAACTCGGTTCGTACTTAGTCCCTTAGCTAAAGCACCTGTTTCAAACAAGATCCAAGGTTTATTTTTATTCTCTTGAGTGAGGCAAACGATACCAGCGGCAGTTTCCCGCAACTGATCAGAAATCTCAGAAAACCAAATTGCTCCTTTATCAATATCCCGAGTTGAAATCCAAGGCTGGGAAGCCTGCAAGACACATTTGATCCAGTCGCTGAGTAGCTCGGCGACTTCCTTACTGCGTTGCCCTGACCAGCTTACGAACACCTTCATTGGTTTTTCCTTGGAGATACATTCCAGATAGCAATATGCCATAAACGAAGGATAAAACGAACGACCTCGGGCCGAAATTGAACGTTCGAGGACAGGCCACCCTAGCGCACCCAAACATCCACGTTGCGGAACACATCTCAAAAGTTGCGGAACACATACCCAAGAAACAAGCACAAAAAAGCCCCGTAACTCATTGAGCTACGGGGCTTTTGATAGTGGAGGCCGAAGTCGGAATCGAACCGGCGTAGGTGGATTTGCAATCCACTGCATAACCATTTTGCTATTCGGCCTCAAAACGCCTGATGCAATGAAACCACATCAACCGTGTACTAACCTGATCTGGAGAAAATCGCTGACTAAGCGCTATCTCCTTGAAAACGTTAGGTTTTTTTACGCCCCAACGCATTCGATGGGCGCAATTATGTACTCATTTGCCAAAGCTGACAACCCCTTGATTTCAAAAAAAAATCGTCCTGTGGGCCAGCCTTTCTCATCTCGTTTCCCAAAGCCATGCACCGTGCAGTGAAGCCTTCGACCACCCCGGAAGAGAATCCGACTCATCGGAAACCCGAGATGACGATGGAACAACCACAGCCGCGGCGGCTCATTCCTTATGTCGCCTCTGGATTGATAAGGAGCAGCATCATGACTGAACGCCCACCACTGGTAGCGGGCCGGGCTGCGGTGCCGAGTCCCTCGCACCCCAATCTCGGTATGCCGGAGCGTGCAGTTTCACTATTGGCGGGCACCCTGCTGATCGCCACCGGGTTGCGCCAGGGCGGACTCAGGGGTTGGCCTCAGGTTCTGCTGGGGGCTTGCGCGGCCTGGCGCGCTTACTCAGGCGCGTGCCGGGTCAAGCAAGCGCTCACCCACAGCCCGTTCGAGCAGGCTTTCGAACAGGATCGGGGGTGGGATTCAAGCAAAGTGATCTCCCGCAGCATCACGATCGGTAAACCCAGGGAGGGAGTCTTCGCATTCTGCCGCAATCCGGCCAACCTGGGCGCTCTGGTACCTTGGGTCGATACCATCGAGCAGACCGGTGAGCGCACCTACCGCTGGGAGGTCCATGGCCCGAGGGACAAGATCTTGCACTGCGATCTTGAGCAGAGCGAACCCAAGGAAGGTCGCAAGTTGCACTGGGTGGTCACACCGGGCACCCGGTTCAAACACGATATCCAGATGCATTTCAGCGATGCGCCGACGGGCCGGGGCACGCAGATCAAGATCATCGTAGCCTGCCAGCCCTGCTTTGGCGCTGCCGGCTATGCCTTGGCCGCCGCCATCTCCAGGTTCTCGGATAAAGCCTTGCTGCACCTGCTGCGCAGCATCAAGCAGCAATTGGAAACTGGCGAAGTGATCACCAACAGGATCCGGCCCCGCGGCGAGAAGGATTTTCTGTTCATCCACCCGGCGAGCTCCGCCACTCCATCAACCGGTCCGTCACCCACGCCTATCAATGGAGGAGCTGCCTGATGCGCGCATTGACTTGGCAAGGCCCCAACAAACTGCAAGTCGAAACCGTCGATGATCCCTCCATTCTCAGTCCCCGGGATGCCATTGTGCGGGTGACGCTGTCGTCGGTATGCGGTTCGGACCTGCACTTGCTGGGCGGCTATGTACCGTCTATGCAAGCCGGCGACATCATCGGCCATGAATTCATGGGCGAAGTGGTGGAAACCGGTTCGGCCATCACGCAGTTCAAGAAAGGTGACCGGGTCGTCACCGTGTCGATCCTCGGTTGCGGCGAATGCGAGCATTGCCAATGCGCGGATTTTTCCTGCTGTGACAACTCCAACCCCAACCCCTGCATGACGGACATCGCCTACGGCCAGCCGGCGTGCGGCATCATCGGTTACAGCCACGCCTTCGGCGGTTTTGCGGGTAGCCATGCAACGTACATCCGCGTGCCGTTCGCCGATACCAATCTGTTCAGCGTCCCCGAAGGAGTCAGCGACGAACAGGCCGTATTCGTCTCTGATGCAGTGCCCACCGGCTTTTTCGCCGCCGATAACGCCAACATCCAGCCTGGTGACACTGTGGCGGTCTGGGGCTGCGGTGGGGTCGGATTGATGGCGATTTCCTGCGCCTATCTGCTGGGGGCCGAACGGGTGTTTGCCATCGATCGCTTCCCCGACCGGTTGCGCCTGGCCGAAGAAAAGGCCGGTGCGATTGCCCTCAATTACGAAACCACAGACGTGCATGCCGCCTTGCTGGAACTTACTGGTGGCCGCGGCCCGGATCGCTGTATCGACTGCGTAGGCATGGAGGCCCACGGCACCGAGATCGATTATTACTACGGCAAGACCAAGCAGATGATGCGCCTGCACACCGAGCGCGGGACGGTGTTGCGTCAGTCGATCCGAGCCTGTCGCAAGGGCGGCACCGTGTCGGTAGTCGGGGTGTATGGTGGCCTGCTGGACAAGTTTCCAATGGGCGCCATCGTCAACAAGTCCCTGACCCTGCGCGCGGGCCAGCAACCGGGGCAGCGATATGTGACGCGGCTGTTCGACTACATCCAGAACGGGCAACTGGACCCTTCCTACTTGCTCACTCACCCCATGGGGCTGGAACAGTCGGTGGAGGGTTATGCGATGTTCAAGAGCAAGCGTGAAAACTGCTTGCGCGCGGTGTTTCGGCCGGAGTGATTGGGCGACGAGGGGAGATTGCTTAGCCCAGCAAGAGCAGGCTCCCTCATCACGAAGTGCGCGGTGTCTTCATCCCGGAGTCGCAGCCCAGAGCCATTATGGGTACTATACCGGCCTTCCCCGCAGCCCTTCTGCGACCTGCCGAATAAGCCCTCTCGATGCCTTTTGAACTCAGCGTTGACCTCACTACCCTCGCCATTCTTACCGTTGTCGCGTTCCTGGCCGGTTTCATCGATGCCATCGCCGGTGGCGGTGGCTTGCTGACTACCCCGGCACTGCTGACCGCCGGCCTGCCACCGCACTTGGTCCTGGGAACCAACAAGCTCAGCGCGACCTTCGGCTCGGCTACGGCCAGTTTCACCTTCTACAAGCGCAAGCTGTTCGATCCAGGACAATGGACCCATGCGTTGGTCGGCACGCTGGTCGGCGCCTTGAGCGGCGCCATCGTCGCTCATTACCTGCCTGCTGAATGGCTGAACAAGATGCTGCCGGTCATCGTTTTCGCCTGTGGCCTGTACCTGTTGTTCGGCGGCACGCCCAAGGCGCCGCTGGACAGCGACGCGCCGATCAGAAAGAAATGGCAATCGCCCCAGGGGTTTGCCCTGGGCTTCTATGACGGCGTGGCCGGTCCCGGCACGGGCGCATTCTGGACCGTCAGCAGCCTGCTGCTCTACCCCATCGATCTGGTCAAGGCCAGCGGAGTGGCCCGCAGCATGAACTTCGTCAGCAACATCGCGGCGCTGGTGGTGTTCATGTTCTCGGGGCAAGTGGACTGGATCATCGGCCTGTGCATGGGTCTATCGGTGATGATCGGCGCGTTCTTCGGCGCCCGCACCGCCATCAGTGGCGGTGCAAAGTTCATCCGGCCGGTGTTCATCACCGTGGTGTTGGGTCTGACCGTGCGCCTAGCCTGGCAGCACTGGTTCGGCATGGCCTAAGCGCCGCGCCACATAAAGGTCGATCAGGTAACGCGCAATGGAGCGCGAAGCCGGCAAAGGAGGCAAGTCGTGGATGTTGAACCACTGGGCGTCCTCGATTTCCTCTTCCTGGCACACAATGTCGCCACTGGCGTACTCAGCGTGGAAGCCCAGCATCATTGAATGCGGGAACGGCCAGCATTGGCTGCCCATGTACTGGATATTCTTCACTTCTATGCTGACTTCCTCGCGCACCTCGCGAACCAGGCACTCCTCGGCCGACTCGCCCGGTTCGGCAAACCCGGCCAGGGTGCTGTAGACCCCCGTGACGAAGCGAGGCGAACGGGCAAGCAGGACTTCATCACCGCGGGTGATCAGCACGATCATGCTCGGTGAAAGCCGCGGGTAGTGCCTCAGGTCGCACTCATCGCAATACATCGCCCGCTCCAACGGAATCTGGCCCATGCGCGTGCCGCAACTGCCGCAGAAACGGTGTTCACGGGCCCAGGTGCCGATCTGCGCCGCATAGCTCAGCACCTTGAACAGGGTGTGATCGTCTTCGAGCATGAAGGCCCGCAGGCCTTTCCAGTTGCAACCGGGAATGTCCTGCGGGGCGTGCAACTCGAATAAATAGACCGGCTCGCCATCCAGGTGGCCGATGCCATGCTCGGCGAGGCCCGACAAGTCCTGGCGCTTGAGCCATTCGCGGGGAAACAATGCGCCGTTATCATCGAACAAAAAGCCTTCCGGGCTGCGAACCACGGCCCAGCCGCCGGGAAGATCGGTATCGAGTACTGCGGTGGTCCAGCGTGAAATCATCGTCAGTCAATCCAGAAATTCGGGTTTCTGTTTACTCATATGGGCGGCCATGGCCACGCGCAAGTCGGTCGATTGCAACATGGCGGCGTTCCAGGTAGCGACGTATTCGAGCCCGTCGTCAATGCGGTGGTCGCGCATGTAGCTGATCATTTCCTTGGTGCCGGTGATGGCTATCGGCGACTTGGCGGCGATTTCCCGAGCGATGCCCATCACGCCGTCCAGGAGGCTGGCGGTATCGCTGTAGACACGATTGACCAGGCCGATACTGCGCGCTTCGTCGGCACCGAACGTACGCCCCGTATAAGCGAGTTCACGCAGCATGCCGTCACCGATGATCCGGGGCAAGCGTTGCAATGTGCCAACATCGGCCGCCATGCCGATATCGATTTCCTTGATGGAGAACTGGGCATCTTCGGCGGCGTAGCGCATGTCGCAGGCGCTGATCAAGTCGATGGCACCGCCCAGGCAATAGCCCTGGATCGCGGCCAGTACGGGCTTGCGGCAGTTGTCCACGGCGTTGAACGAGGCTTGCAGCTGCAGGATCTTGCGCCGCAGCAGGCGGGCATTGCGGCCGACGTCCTTGCCCAGCTCATTGGCCACGCCGGCCAGCATCATCAGGTCTATCCCAGAGGAAAAATGCTTGCCTGCGCCGCTCAGAACCACTACCCGCACTTCGTCGGTGTCGTCGATCCACTGGAATATCTCGACGATCTCGCTCCAGAACGCGGCGTTCATCGCATTGATCTTGTCCGGGCGATTGATCTGCACATGGGCGATGTTGTCTGCAAGTTCAACGGTGAACGCTTGGTACTGCGACATGGCAGTGATCCTTTACCGGCTGAAAAGAAGCTTGAACTATAACAAGCCATTGAGACAGGTCGTAGGCAGTGCATCGGCCAAAAGCAGGACCTGGTTGCATGATTGAAGACGATCGGCAGTCACTGGACCATGGACTTGAATCTGTAGGAGCAAAGCTTGCTCGCGATGGGGTCGGCAGCCTCAACATCCCGGGAGGCTGGTCCACAGCTATCGCGAGCAAGCTTTGCTCCCACAGTTGTTCTCCAGAACTATCTCCTGCTGCGATCTCTGATCACTCGTCCGCCTCCACCTGCCCATCCCACCCCCCGCCCAACGCCGCGATCAACTGCACGCTGGCGATCAACCGGCTCTGCTGCAGGCTGAGCACACTGCGCTCGTTGCTCAGGGCGGTGGCCTGGACGGTCACCACGTCAAGGTAGGCAATCAGCCCGGCCTTGTACTGGTTCTGGGTCAGGCGCAAGGATTCGCGCGCGGCATCGAGGGCTTCCTGGCGCACGCGGGCTTCGTCTCCCAGCACCTTGAGCTGGATCATGTAGTTTTCCACCTCGCGGAACCCGTCGAGCACGGTCTGGCGGTAGGTGGCGACGGTCTGGTCGTAGGCCGCGACGCTACGGTCGACCTCCGCCGAACGCTGACCGCCGTCGAACAACGTCATGGCCAGTTGCGGCCCCACCGACCAGAAGCGATTCGGTACGCTGATCCAGTTGTCGTAGGTACTGCTGCTGTAGCCGCCGCTCAGGCTCAGGGTCAGGTCCGGATAATAAGCCGCCTTGGCCACGCCGATATTGGCGTTGGCGGCCATCACCGAGCGCTCCGCCGAGGCGATGTCGGGTCGCCGTTCGAGCAGCTGCGATGGCAGCGCCACCGGGATCTGTGGCAATGACGGGATGTCCTGGGTTTCCGCCAGGCTGAACTCGGCCGGAGGCAAGCCCATCAGCACGGCGATGGCGTTTTCGAACTGGGCACGTTGCCAGATCAGGTCGATCAGGTCGCCCTGGGTGGCCTTGAGCTGGTTTTGCGCCTGAGCCACCGCATCCTTGCCGGACACCCCGGCGCGATATTGGTTTTCGGTCATCTTCAGCGAACGCTGATAGTTCTCCAGGGTGGCCTGCAGCAGACGTTTCTGCTGATCGATCACCCGCAATTGCAGGTAGTTCTGCACCAGTTCCGATTGCTGGCTCAGGCGCATGGCAGCCAGGTCGGCGAAACTGGCCTGGGCACTGGCTTCATTGGCTTCCAGGGTGCGCCGCAGTTTGCCCCAGACGTCGGCTTCCCAACTGACCCCTGCCTGAGCGCTGTAGGTGTCGCGGATACCGCTGGACGAGCTGCTCAGGCTCGAACTGCTGCTGCCGGTGCCTTGGCTGGAACGGTTCTTGCCGACGGTCAGGTCCACCGAGGGAAAGAACGCCCCCCGGGCACTGCGCGCCAATGCCTGGGCTTGACGGTACTGGGCTTCGGCCTGGGCCACGGTCTGGTTGGAGGTATTGAGTTTTTCCACCAGGCCATTGAGCTGTGCGTCTCCGTACAATTCCCACCAGGCACCACGAGCGAGGGCGTCGCTGGGGTTGGCCTGGCGCCAGCCCTGGGCCTCCTTGTACTGCGCCGGCGCGGCGGCCTGCGGGCGCTGATAATCCGGGCCAATCGCACAGGCGCTGAGCATGGCCACGCACAGCGCCAGGCTCAGTGCCCGCGAGCCACGGGCAGTCGCCAGCGGTGCGACATGGTTGAAAAACGAACGGTCGGTCATAGCGGAGTTTCCAGGGCAGCATCGGTGCGCACACCGCGCCAGCGGTTGAAGCGATGGCGCAGCTTGTCGAGATAGAGGTAGACCACCGGAGTGGTGTAAAGCGTCAGGACCTGACTGAACACCAGCCCGCCGATGATGGTCAGGCCAAGCGGCTGGCGCATTTCCGAACCTTCAGCGCCGCCGATCAACAGGGGCACGGCACCGAGGATGGCCGCCAGCGTGGTCATCAGGATCGGCCGCAAGCGCAGCAGGCAGGCGCTGCGGATCGACTCCAGCGGTGCCTGCCCACCCCGCTCCAGCTGCAAGGCCAGATCGATCATCAGGATCGCGTTTTTCTTCACTACGCCAATCAGCAGGAACAGCCCCAGCAGGGAGATCAGGCTGAACTCCCCCCCCAGCACATAGATCGACAGCAGCGCGCCGACCCCGGCCGACGGCAAGGTGGAGAGGATGGTCAGCGGATGAATGTAGCTTTCGTACAACACCCCCAACACCAGGTACACCGCCAACAATGCCCCGAGAATCATGAACGGCTGGCTCTTCTGGGTCGCCGCGAAGGCATCGGCGGTGCCGGCCACTTTCACGATCACATCCTCGGGCATGCCGAGCCTGGCAATGGCCCGCTCGATGGCGGCCGTGCCCTGCTCTACCGTCACCCCTTCGGCCATGTCGAAGGAGATGCTCTCGGAAGCGAACTGGCCTTCATGGCTGACCCGGTCGTCCTCCAGGCTGTTCTCATAATGGGCGATGGCCGACAACGGCACCCGCGCGCCGTCGGCGGTGATCACCTGCACCTGCTCCAGGGTATTCGGGTCCCGGGCGTACTTGGGATTGACCTCCATCACCACCTGATACTGGTTCAGGCTGTCGTAGATGGTCGAAATCTGGCGCTGGCTGTAGGCGTTGTTCAGCACGGCGGTGACCATGTTCATGTCGATGCCCAGGCGCTTGGCCTGGTCGCGGTCCACCACCAGTGTTACCTGCTGAGCCCCACCACCGTCCCGGGCGTCAATGGCAGTCAACTCCGGCAAGGTCCGGAAAGCGGCCACGAGCTTGGGGTACCACTCACGCAGGGACGCCAGGTCAGCGCTTTGCAGGATGTAGGAGTATTGCGAAGTGGTCTGCTCGCGGCCGCCACCGAATTGCAGGTCCTGGTCGGCCATCAGCATCAGTTGGGCGCCAGGCACCTTGGGCATTTCCTTGCGCAAGCGCTCGATGACTTTCTGCGCGGAAATGCTTCGTTCCTTGATCGGCTTGAGGCGCACCAGCATGAACGCGTTGTTGGTGCCGTTGTTGCCGCCAATGAAGCCCGCCACGCTCTGCACCGCGTCGTCCTTGAGCACGGCACGGCGGAAGATTTCCATCTTCGGCTGCATGACGTTGAACGACAGGCCGTCATCGCCGCGCACGAAACCGATCAACTGGCCGGTGTCCTGCTGTGGCATGAAGGTTTTTGGCACCACTACATATAGGGCGACGTTGACACCGATGGTCACCAGCAGGCTCAGCAAGGTCAGGCGTCGATGACGCAGCACCCAGTCCAGGCTAGTGGCATAACCGCGAACCATCCAGTCGTTGAGACGCCGGCTCTCACGCTGCAAACGGTTTTCCTGCCCGGACACATGGGGCTTGAGCCAGCGCGAGCAGAGCATTGGCGTAAGCGTCAGGGACACTAGCAGCGAGACCACGATAGCCGCCGCCAGGGTGATGGAAAACTCGCGGAACAGGCTCTCGATGATGCCGCCCATGAACAGGATCGACAGGAACACCGCCACCAGCGAGGCGTTCATCGACAACAGGGTGAAGCCCACCTCCTTGGCACCGCGGTACGCGGCCTTCATCGGCGGCACACCTTCGTCGATGTGCCGGGAAATGTTTTCCAGCACGACGATGGCGTCATCCACAACCAGGCCGGTGGCGAGAATCAGCGCCATCAACGAAAGGTTGTTCAGGGAAAAGCCGTAGAGGTACATCACCGCGAACGTGCCCACCAGCGACACCGGCACCGCCAGGGTCGGGATCAGCGAGGCGCGGACGTTGCCGAGGAACAGGAACACCACCAGCACCACCAGGGCCACTGCAATCAGCAGGGTCATTTCCGCTTCGTGCAGGGTGGCCTTGATCACCGGCGAACGGTCCATAGCCAGGTTCAGCTTGACGCTGGCCGGCAAGACCGCCTGCAACGCCGGCAGTTGCGCCTTGATTTCGTTGACCGTCTCGATGATGTTGGCGCCGGCCTGGCGGTTGATCACCAGCAGCACGGCGGCGTCGTTGTTGAAAAAACCGCTGTTGTAGCGATCCTCGACGCTGTCGGTGACCTTCGCCACGTCCTTGAGGCGCAGCACCGAACCATCCTGATAACGAATGATCAGGGTCTCGTAATCCTTGGCTTTCTCCAACTGGTCGTTGGCCTGGACCTGCCACATGCGCCGGTCGTCCTCGACCGAACCCTTGGGCCGACGCACGTTACTGTTGGCGATCGCCTTGCGCACGTCATCCAGCGCCACGCCGTACTGATTGAGCAATTGCGGCTCCAGTTCGACGCGGACCGCCGGCAGCGAACTGCCGCCGATCTGCACTTCACCGACACCCGACACCTGGGACAGGCTCTGGGACAGGATCGTGGAAGCCAGGTCATAGAGCTGGCCTTTCTCCAATACGTCCGAGGTCAGCGATAGCACCATGACCGGTGCCTGGGACGGGTTGACCTTCTTGTAGGTCGGCATGCTGCGCATGCCGCTGGGCAGCAGGTTGCGCGAGGCATTGATGGCCGCCTGCACTTCCCGCGCCGCGCCGTTGATGTCACGGTCCAGGTCGAATTGCAGGATCACCCGGGTCGAGCCCTGGCTGGAACGGCTGCTCATGGTATTGACCCCGGCGATGGCGCCGAAGGAGCGTTCGAGGGGCGTCGCCACCGTCGAAGCCATTACTTCCGGGCTGGCTCCCGGCAAGTTGGCCTGGACCACGATCACCGGGAAGTCCATCTGCGGCAGCGGCGAAACCGGCAGCAGGCCGAAGCACACGCCGCCGAGCAGCATGATCGCGAAGCTCAGCAGCATGGTGGCGACGGGGCGCTTGATGAAGGGGCCGGAGAGGTTCATGGGCAATAGCTCCAATCCGCAAGCTTCAAGCGGCGAGCGCTTTTGTGGCGAGGGGATTTATCCCCGCTTGAGTACGCAGCGCTCACAAAAGAGGCTGCTACGCAGCCTGACGGGGATGAATCCCCTCGCCACAAAAAGCTCCCCTGCCCTGGGCGCATGGTGGTCATCGTTCTACAAGCCGTCATGCCTGCACCTCTTTCCCATCAACCCGGGCAAAGCGCCGCCCGAGGCGATCGAAATACAGGTAGATAACAGGCGTGGTAAACAGCGTCAGCACCTGGCTCACCAACAACCCGCCCACCATCACCAGCCCCAGGGGCTGACGCAGCTCCGCGCCGGAGCCGGTGGCGAACATCAATGGCACCGCGCCGAACAGCGCTGCCAGCGTGGTCATCAGAATCGGTCGGAAGCGCAGCAGTGCGGCTTGATAGATCGCTGTCTGCGGATCGACACCTTGGTTGCGCTCCGCATCGAGGGCGAAGTCGATCATCATGATCGCGTTCTTCTTGACGATGCCGATCAGCAGGATTATGCCGATGATCGCGATCATGCCCAGGTCGTTGCCGCTGAGAATCAACGCCAGCAAGGCACCGATGGCCGCCGAGGGCAAGGTCGAGAGGATCGTGATCGGATGGATGTAGCTTTCGTACAGCACGCCCAGCACGATGTACATGGTCACCACCGCCGCCAGGATCAGCAGCAAGGTGCTGGACAACGAGGCCTGAAACGCCTGGGCCGCGCCCTGGAACTCGGTCTGTACCCCCACCGGCATGCCGATTTCGTGCTGGACCTTCTCGATCACATCCACCCCATGCCCGAGAGCCACGCCGGGCGCCAGGTTGAAGGACATCATCACCGCCGGGAACTGGCCGATATGGGCAATCGCCAACTGGGCCTGACGCTCCTCGACCCGAGCCAGACTCGACAGTCGCACCTGCCCGCCATCGGTGGACTTGACGTAGATCTGGTCCAGAGCCTGGGGACCGATCTTCTCCCCGGCCTGGGCCTGCAGCACCACCCGGTACTGGCTGGCCTGGGTGTAGATGGTAGAAATCTGTCGCTGGCCAAAAGCGTCATACAGCGCATCGGTGATGTTCGACACCGACACGCCCAGGCGTGAAGCCGCGTCGCGGTCGATTACCAGGTAGACCTGAAGGCCCTTGTCCTGCAGGTCGCTGGCAACGTCGGTCAGTTCAGGCTGATGGGCCAGGGCTTCCACCAGGCGACCACTCCAGAGGGTGAGCAATTCGGCGTCCGGTGACGACAGGCTGAACTGATACTGGGTACGACTGACCCGGTCTTCGATGGTCAGGTCCTGTACCGGCTGCATGAACAGGCGGATGCCCACCAGGCGATCCAGTCGCGGTTGCAAGCGGGCAATGATCTCGCTCGCGCTGTCATCCCGTTCGTTATGGGGCTTGAGGTTGATCAGCAGTCGGCCGCTGTTGAGCGTGGCATTGTCGCCGTCCACGCCAATGTAGGAAGACAGGCTCTCCACCGCCGGGTCGGCGAGAATCACCTTGGCCAGTTCTTGTTGGCGCTCGCTCATGGCGGCAAAGGAAATCGACTGCGGTGCCTCGGAAATGCCCTGGATCACCCCGGTGTCCTGCACCGGAAAGAAGCCCTTGGGCACGGCCAGGTACAACACCACCGTGAGTACGAGGCTGCCCACCGCAACCAGCAAGGTCAGCGGCTGGTGCTTGAGCACCCATTGCAGCTTGCGGCCATAGGCGGCGATCAGCCAGTCGATCCACGCCCCGCTGGCACGGTAGAAGCGCCCCTGCTCATCCGCCTTGGGCTCACGCTTGAGCAAGCGCGCGCACATCATCGGTGTCAGGGTCAGGGAAACCACCAGGGAAATCAGGATCGCCACCGCCAGGGTAATGGCGAACTCACGGAACAACCGCCCGACTACATCGGCCATGAACAACAACGGGATCAACACGGCAATCAGCGACAGCGTCAGGGAGATCAGCGTGAAGCCGATCTGCTTCGCCCCCTTGAGCGCGGCCTGCAACGGGCTGTCGCCGTCTTCGATGTAACGGGCGATGTTCTCCAGCATGACGATCGCATCGTCCACCACGAAACCGGTGGCAATGGTCAGGGCCATCAACGTCAGGTTGTTGATGGAGAACCCCGCCAGGTACATCACGCCAAACGTACCGATCAGCGACAGCGGCACGGCCACCGACGGGATGATGGTGGCGCTGAAACGACGCAGGAACAGGAACGTCACCATGACCACCAGAGCGACGGCGATCAGCAACTCATGCTGCACGTCGGTGACCGAGGCGCGGATGGTCTGAGTGCGGTCGGTAAGCACAGTAACGTCCAGACCGGCCGGCAGGTTATCGGTGATGCTTGGCAAAAGCGCCTTGATCCGGTCCACCACCTCGATGACGTTGGCCCCCGGCTGGCGCTGGATGTTCAGCAGCACGGCCTGGTTTTCGTTGGCCCAGGCGGCAAGACGCTCGTTCTCGGCGCCGTCGACGATCTGCGCCACGTCCTTGAGCCGCAACGGCGCGCCGTTGGCGTAGGCCAGGATCAGCTCGGCGTAATCCTTGGGCGAGGTCAACTGATCGTTTGCATCGAGCATCGACACCCGGGTCGCGCCATCGAAGTTGCCCTTGGGCTGGTTGACGTTGGAGGCACCGATCAGGGTGCGCACATCCGCCAGATTGAGACCGTTGGCCGCCAGGGCTTCGGGGTTGACCTTGATCCTCACCGCCTGGCGCTGCCCGCCGGCGATGGTGACCATGCCGACCCCACTGATCTGGGCGATCTTCTGCGCCATGCGGGTGTCCACCAGGTCGTTGAGCTTGGGCAACAGCATGGTTTTTGAGGTAATTGCCAGGGTCAGCACCGGGGTGTCGGCCGGGTTGACCTTGTTGTATACCGGCGGCGCCGGCAGGTCGGTCGGCAACAGGTTAGTGGCCGCGTTGATAGCCGCCTGCACCTGCTGCTCGGCGACATCCATATTGATCTCGAGATTGAAGCGCAGCGTAATCACCGAGGCGCCACCGGAGCTGGTGGAAGCCATCTGGGTCAGGCCCGGCATCTGTCCGAACTGCCGTTCCAGGGGCGCGGTCACAGCACTGGTCATTACGTCGGGGCTGGCGCCTGGATACAGGGTCATGACGCGGATGGTCGGATAGTCGACCTGGGGCAAGGCCGACACCGGCAGCAACCGATAGGCGATCAGGCCAGCCAGGACGATGGCCAGCATGCTCAGCGTGGTGGCGACCGGGCGCAGGATGAACAGCCGCGAGAGGTTCATGCGTCGCCCTTTTTCGCCTTGTCGGCCACGGCCGGTTCAGCCGGGGCTGCCGCAGGTTTGCCCAGCAGGTGTTCGGTCGGCGTGGTCGGCACGTCCTGGCTGTCGTTGACCACCTCGACTTCGCTGCCTTCCTTCAAGCGGTCAGTGCCTTCGAGCACCACCCGTTCGCCGGCGGCCAGTCCTTCAGTGACCACCGTGTGCTCGCCGTTATTGGCGCCAATCTTGAGTTGCTTGATGGTGACTTTCTTGTCGCCCTCCAGGGCATAAACGAAGGTGCCGTTCGTGCCGAACTGAATGGCAGCGGTCGGCACCAGGACCACATCCCTGAGCGTGTCCGCCAGCAGACGCACGTTGACGAACTGATTGGGGAACAGCGACTGCTCGCGGTTATCGTAGCGCGCCTTGAATTTCAGGGTGCCGGTGGTGATGTCGATCTGGTTGTCCAGGCTTTGCAGAACTCCGCTGGCCTGGAGCTTCACATCGCCACGGTCCCAGGCTTCGACGGGCAGCTTCGCGCCGCTTCGATAGCGGGCGAGGACTGTGTCGAGCTTGTTTTCCGGCAGGGTGAAGACGACGTTGATGGGTTGGGTCTGGGTGATGACGGCAAGGGCCGTGGTGTCGTTGGCCGCCACCAGGTTGCCGATATCCAGTTGCCGCAAGCCGACGCGCCCGGAGATCGGCGCACGGATCCTGGTGAACTCCAGGTTGAGCCTGGCATCGTTGACCGCCGCCTGGTTGGTCTTGACCGTGCCTTGATACTGCCCCACCAGCGCGGCTGCAGTGTCGAGGGTTTGCTTGGCGATGCTGTCCTCGGCATACAGGCCGCGATAGCGTTCTAGATCCACTTGGGCGTTTTTCAACTGGGCCTGGTTCTGCAGCAACGTACCCTCGGCCTGCAGCAAGGCGTTCTGGTAGGGGCGCGGGTCAATCTCGGCCAGCAGATCCCCGGCCTTCACCATCTGCCCTTCTTCGAAGGCGATCTTGACCAGCTCACCACCCACTCGGCTGCGCACATTGATGGTATTGAGCGCCGTGACGGTGCCCAAGGCCTTGTAATACACCGGGAAATCTCCGGTGACGGCGACCGCCACCCGCACCGGAATCGGCCCCGTCGCACCGCCAAATCCGGGCCGCATGCCGCCCGAACGCCCCATGTGCCCAGCGGCGGCTTTCTGTTCTGCGGTGGACTTGTGATCCGCGCCGGCGGGCCAGAATTTCCAGGCCAGCACCGCGACGACCAACACGATGAACAGGCTGAACAGCCAACGACGGGATTTTCGGGGAGCAGAGGATTGCATGGAGTGATCAACCATTGGGCGCGTGGGCATCTTTTATGGGAGGCTGAACGATAAGCACTGGCGGGTATTTAGCAAAGCGCCTTTACCGGCAATTTACCTTGGGCTTACGTACCGCGTTGCAAGCTAAGCATTTGAAGTACAAACGAAAACGGCCTGGACAGGGCCAGGCCGTTAACATTTGTAATAAATACTCTGATCAGAGCACTTATTTCAGGACTGCGAGCGCAGCATCGTAGTTCGGCTCTTCAGCGATTTCCTTGACCAGTTCGCTGTGCAGCACGGTGTCGTTTTCGTCCAGCACGACCACGGCACGGGCGGTCAGACCCTTCAGCGGGCCATCGGCAATGGCTACGCCGTAGTTCTGGATGAACTCGGCACCGCGCAGAGTGGACAGGTTCTGAACGTTTTCCAGGCCTTCGGCGCCGCAGAAACGCGCCTGGGCGAACGGCAAGTCAGCGGAGATGCACAGCACGACGGTATTGTTCAGCTCGTTGGCCTGGGCATTGAACTTGCGCACGGACGTGGCGCAGGTCGGGGTGTCGACGCTTGGGAAAATATTCAGCACCTTGCGCTTGCCGGCGAAATCCTTCAGGGAGACGTCCGACAGATTGCCGGCAACCAGGGAAAAGGCTGGCGCCTTGGAACCGGCCTGCGGCAACTGGCCATTGACTTGAACCGGGCTGCCTTTGAGGGTGACTTGAGCCATGAACGGATTCCTTCTGACATGTTTGAAAAAGGTCGAGGCCGGAGTTAACCATGAAATGCCGCCGCGACCTATGGCTGGACATAAAAAGTCATGGCTTATCTACGCTACTTGTCCTTGAGCATCAGGAACGACTGGTGCAGATCCGCTGCCCACCCATCGATGACCCCCTTGACGTCATCGGGCTTCATTACCTGGGACTCATTGGACAATGACTTTCCCGTGCCCTTGCGCACGACCTGGGCGATCACCGCATTGTTACCGCCATCGAGGAACACTGCCTCGGTGCCCAGCGTGGTTTCCTGGTCGCGAATACCGCTGGCGGTACTGACGGCCGCCGCCACCAGCGCGATCGGAATCACTTCATAAGGCTTCAGGCCCTCGGTCTTGCTGCCGACGGCGGTGATGGCCGCACGCATTACCAGAACCCCGGGCCCCGGACCTGTCGCCAGGGGCAAGGACTTGCCTGCCTCTCGCCTGAGCGCCTGATCATAATACGCGGTGATGCCGGACAACGTGGTCTGGGGAATTTTCACGGTCGGTTGCGGCTTGGGGTACAGCTGCGTCGGTTCAATATAGATACGGGTGTATTTGCCCGGTTCGATCCCGGGATCGACCCAACGCATCACATCGGCCCCCGAAGGTGATTTCTCTTCCTTGAGCCGGCTGTAATCCCCCAGGAATCCGGAGTATTGCTCCGGCTGAGTGACTTTGCTGGAACATCCCGCCAAGGTGAGCGAGAAGACACAGGCGATGCCGAGAATGGACACGAACTTCATGCTGTCACTCCTGTAAGCCACACGAGACGGGGCCGGGACTACAGGTATAGCCAATGGATCGAATACGCGCCTGCCAGGTTTCTCCTCGCCCCGGGTTGGTGGCGGCAAGGGCCCCATACCATGACACCTGGCGCACAGATGAGCGTTACAGTTGATGTTCCTCTGGCATCTACCCTTGAACAATTGGAGACTCCAGGCAGGCCTGTCCCGTCGACACAGGTCATTGCCCGAGGACATCCAATGCGCACCATCGGCCTTATCGGCGGCATGAGCTGGGAATCCAGCGCCGAATACTATCGTTTGATCAACCAGCAGGTACGGGACCGGCTCGGGCCGTTGCGCTCGGCGCAACTGTTGATGCACAGCGTCGACTTCGGTCCGGTGGAGCAAGCTCAGCACGCCGGGCGCTGGGACGAAGCCGCCGCCATCCTGGTGGATGCCGCGCGCCGCCTTCAGGCCGGAGGTGCCGAGTGCGTGGTGCTGTGTACCAACACCATGCACAAGGTGGCGGCGCAGATCCAGTCGGCCATTTCGATTCCATTCCTGCACATCGCCGACCCCACCGGCCAGGCTGCCCTCGACGGGGGTACCGTGACGGTCGGCCTGCTGGGCACGGCGTTCACCATGGAGCAGGATTTCCTCAAGGAGCGGCTGAGTGCCCAAGGGCTGACCGTGCTGGTGCCCGACGCAGAAGAACGCCAGGCGGTGCACCGCATTATCTATGACGAACTCTGCGTCGGCGTGATCAACCCGGCATCACGCCAGGTCTATCAGCAGGTCATAGAGTCCCTGACCCTGCGCGGTGCCCAGGCGATCATCCTGGGCTGCACGGAAATCGGCCTGCTGGTCAAACCCGAGCACAGCGCCCTGCCCCTGCTCGACACCACCCACCTGCATGCGCTGGCGGCGGTGGCGTTTGCCCTGGACTGATCGACAGGTCTTCGGGGACCTGTCCTAGGTAGCGCCCGCAGCTACAACGTGCTCATCGCAGGCGCGCCATGGCCAGGGTGTCGACCCAGCGCCCGTCGCGCACCGCGTAGTCACGCATCAGGCCTTCAGTCTCGAAACCGAATTTACGGTACAGCCCGACGGCGGCCTCGTTGTCGGCGTATACCGTCAGCTCTACCCGACGCAGGTTCATCCAGTTGTCCGCCACCTCCAACGCGGCGGCCAGCAGCATCGAGCCCACGCCCTTGCCTTGCCAGGCGACGGCGACGCCCATGCCAAGGCTGCCGCAGTGAGCACGACGGATACGCGAATACTGCTCCAGCCCCAGATTCCCAATGACAGCGCCCTGATGCAGCGCGACCAGTTTCACATGGCGCTCATCGTCGATCGCCAGACGCCTGCGCCACACCTCGGTGGACTGGAACGGCATCTGTAGCACCTGGCGGGTAACGGCCGGGTCGTTGTAAAGCGCGGTCACTGCGTCGAGATGGGCTTCAGTGAAACGGACGATGGTAATCGTGGGCTCTGACATACGGTTCCTTCCTGGAAACATGACATGGCCGTCGACTATAAACCGCCAGTTAGCCCGATAGCGACTGTGCAGACGCCTTCGCGGGCAAGCCCGACTCCCACAGGGGATCGGGTGGTCGCTGGATTTGAGCCCGACGCCAGCCCCATTGTGGGAGCGGGCTTGCTCGCGATAGCGGTGGATCAGATTACGGGGATGTTGGATGTGCAGCCGCCATCTCGAGCAGGCTCGCTCCCACAGGGGGGCGGGTGGTCGCTGGATTTGTGCCCGACGCCAGCCCCATTGTGGGAGCGAGCCTGCTCGCGATAGCGGTGGGTCAGATTACGAAGATGTTGGATGTGCAGCGGCCATCGCGAGCAGGCTCGCACACAGGGGGATCGGGTGGTCGCTGGATTTGTGCCCGACGCCAGCCCCATTGTGGGAGCGAGCCTGCTCGCGATAGCGGTGGGTCAGATTACGAAGATGTTGGATGTGCAGCCGCCATCGCGAGCAGGCTCGCACACAGGGGGATCGGGTGGTCGCTGGATTTGTGCCCGACGCCATTTCCATTGTGCGAGCCTGCTCGCGATGAGGCCTTGCGCTTCAGCGAGTTTCTCGTTTATTGGTGTTGCACCTGCACCATCGAGTTCACCTGCACCCGCGCCTGCATCTGTTCTGCCCCGCCGCCGCGACGCATGCCGCGTACCGGGCAGGCGTCGAGGTAGTCCAGGCCGACCGCCAGCTTCAGGTGTCGATCAGGGCGGGTCAGGCGGTTGGTCACGTCAAAGCTGTACCACCCGTTGTCCAGCCAAGCCTCCGCCCAGGCATGACTCGCCAGATGAGTCTCATCTTCGGAGTACAAGTAACCGGAGACATAGCGCGCCGGAATACCCAGGCTACGCGCGCACGCCAGGAAGGCATGGGTATGATCCTGGCAGACGCCCGCACCGCCGGCAAACGCCTCGGCGGCCGTGCTGCTGACAGCGGTCGTGCCCGGGCTATAGGGCATGTGCGCAGCAAGGCCTTCCATCAGATCGACCAGCGCATCGCGATCGCGTCGCCCTGCACATTGCGCCATGGCAAATGCACTGAGCGCCTCATCCGCCTGGGTCAGACGGCTCGAGCGCAGGAACGGTAGCGGCGACTGCGAGTCCGGTTCCATCTCCACCTCCTGATGGATTTGCACCTCGCCATAAGCCGTCAGCACCAAGGCGCCGTGGGGCTCGTCCATGGTCATCACATGCAGGATGTTGCCGTAGGGGTCGAGTTGGCTGCGCACCAGGCGGGGCAATTCCAGATGCCATTGCAGGACACGCTGGCGCTGACTGTCCTTCGGGGTCAGGCGCAGGAACTGAATGCTGGTGCAGACTTCATCGGCATAGCGGTAGGTAGTGTCGTGGCGTATGGACAGTTTCATACGACCTCCAGATAGGACTCGTGAACGGTCTGGCCCAGATGACGGATCTGGTCGATGAGGTCAGTCAGCCAAAGGTGCAGGCCCGAAGCCAGGATCTCGTCGATCCCGGAATAGCGCAGGCGCGCATTCAGTTCCGCAGCCAGGCGCTGGGCCGGACGGCCGTTGTGGCCGGGCAGACTGGCGAGGATCTGATCGAGCTCCTCGATGCAGGCATGCAACGATCGGGGGACATCAGCGCGCAGCAGCAACATCTCCGAAACCTGCTCGGCATTCGGTGCATTACGGTAGATCTCGTTGAAGGCCTCGAACGAAGACAACGCTCGCAACAGGGCACTCCACTGGTAGTAGCCGCGCGCCGAATTGTCGCTGACCTCTTCCGATTCCTCGCCGAACATTTCGTAGCGCGCATCCAGCAGCCGCAAGGTGTTGTCCGCCCGTTCGATGAAGGTGCCCAGGCGAATGAAACAGTAGGCATCGTTGCGCATGATGGTGCCAGACGTCGCCCCGCGGAACAGATGCGAGCGCTCCTTGACCCATTCGCAGAAATAACTGATGCCGTAACGACCCAGGCCATTGCTGGCGATGTTGCGCATCTCCAGCCAGGTGGCGTTGATGTTTTCCCACATGTCGGCGGTGATGCGCCCGCGCACCGCATGGGCATTGGTCCGCGCCGCCCGCAGGCAGCTGTAGATACTGCCGGGATTGGTTTCATCCAGGGCGAAGAAATGCAGCATGTGTTCGCTGTTGAGTTCGCCATAACGCGCGTTGTAGTCGTCCAGCGTACCGGCCGCCAGCAACGACATCGCCAACTCGGCATGACCGTCGCTGCGCCCGGCCTGGGGCATCAGCGACAGCGAGTAACTGACTTCGAGCATGCGCGCCAGGTTCTCGGCGCGCTCCAGGTAGCGGGACATCCAGTAGAGGTCCGAAGCGGTTCTTGAAAGCATGTCTTAATCCTCCACTACCCAAGTGTCCTTGGTGCCGCCGCCCTGGGACGAATTCACCACCAGCGAGCCTTCGCGAAGCGCCACGCGGGTCAGGCCGCCCGGCACGAGGCGGGTTTCCTTGCCAGAGAGCACGAACGGCCGCAGGTCGATATGGCGAGGCGCAATACCACTTTCGACAAAGGTCGGGCAGGTAGACAGGCTCAGGGTCGGTTGGGCGATGTAGGCCTCGGGGCGGGCCTTGAGTCGAGCACGGAAGTCTTCGATTTCCGCCGCGGTGGCCGCCGGCCCCACCAGCATGCCGTAGCCGCCGGAGCCCTGGGTTTCCTTGACCACCAGATCGGGCAGGTTCGCCAGTACATGGGACAGTTCCTGGGGCTTGCGGCACTGCCAGGTAGGGACATTCTTCAGGATCGGTTCTTCGGTGAGATAGAAACGAATCATCTCATCGACGTAGGGGTAGATCGACTTGTCATCGGCGACGCCGGTACCGACCGCATTCGCCAGTACTACATTGCCGGCGCGGTAGACGGCAATCAGACCCGGCACACCCAACATCGAGTCTGGATTGAACGACAGTGGGTCGAGATAGGCATCGTCGAGACGCCGGTAGATCACATCCACTTGCTTGGGACCGGCTGTCGTGCGCATGTAGACGTGGTCGTCGCGCACGAACAGATCCGCGCCCTCCACCAGTTCCACGCCCATTTCCCGCGCCAGGAACGCATGTTCGAAGTAGGCACTGTTGAAGCGACCCGGGGTCAGCACCACCGCAGTGGGATTATCCAGCGGGCTCGAACTCTTGAGTGTGTCGAGCAAAAGGTTCGGGTAATGATCGATAGGGGCTACCCGCTGGGCGGCGAAGAGCTCGGGGAACAGGCGCATCATCATCTTGCGGTCTTCGAGCATGTAGCTGACACCGCTGGGCGTGCGCAGATTGTCTTCCAGCACGTAGTAACTGCCGTCACCGTCGCGAACCAGGTCGACACCGGCGATATGGGCGTAGATGCCCCGGTGCAGGTTCAGGCCCTGCATCGCAATCTGGTAACCCTCGTTGGCCAGCACCTGCTCGGCGGGAATGATGCCTTCCTTGAGGATGTGCTGCTGGTGATAGATGTCGGCCAGAAACATGTTCAGGGCCTGGACCCGCTGGATGCATCCCTGCTCGACCTTTTGCCATTCACTGGCCTTGATGCTGCGGGGAATGATATCGAAGGGAATCAGCCGTTCAGTGCCCTGCTCGTCCCCGTACAGGGTGAAGGTGATCCCCGCTCGATGGAACAGCAGGTCGGCTTCGCGTCGGCGCTGGTCGAGCAGTTCGACCGGCGTGTCCGCCAGCCAGCGGGCGAAGGCTTGGTAATGCGGGCGGCAGTCACCCTTGGCGTCATACATTTCGTCAAAAAAAGCTCGGGGCATAGCCAACTCCCAGCCGCGTTCTACACGGCATTTCTTATTACTTCGTCATTCCAATGGTCCGGCCTTGCCTTGTGTTAATGAGCCCTGTTTTTTCTTGGCACCTCGATGGACATTCGTCTCTGGTGTGGCCCTTTGCGTCTGGATGACGTGCGCCCCCTGGTTAAATCCGCGTGATGAATCCCTCCTGTAATCAAGCCATCGGTACGTTGCCTTAGCTGTTGAAGCGTAGCAAAGGCTATGCCTAAGCACGGAACAGCCAGAAACTGCTGGCGAAAACGGCGGAAAATTACGACCAGGCGAAATTCGATGTCTTTTTTGCGACAGGAACAGCCTCTATAGCTGAAACGTTTTATTTCAGCCGTCCCTGGAGGGCGCGGGAACGAGTCGAATAGGTGCACAAAGACCGGTAACAGGACGCGAATGCCCCGAAAGAGGGAAATTTTTACTCACTGCTGGGGAATTACGAGAATGTCTTGCCGGATCTTCAGGCACAAAAAAAGGCATACCGACTCTCTCGGCATGCCTTTTCCGTTGCGATCCATCCCTGATGTCTTTTCTACAGTGTCTCGGAGACTTTCTTGAACACATCCTCAGGCACCCACCCTTTCCAATCGGCGGTGTGGTTACGCAAGTAATAGCGCGCCGTCTGCTCGGGAGTCTCCTTGTTGGAAACCATTCGGGTTGCCAGCGTCCGGATAGTGTCGGTTCCCACGAACATCGACTTCAGGAAAGGAAGGACGCCCGGATGCTCTTCGGCGAACCTGGCTGAGGTGTATTTATTGAGTGGAATATCTGCATAGGCACAGGCTTGTTGGCTTCCAACACCTTCCTTGAACTGCGCGAGGCTTTGCTTGATCGCTTCCCAGCAGGCTTCGCTGTAGGCGGGCTCCTCCAGACGCGTAAGGGCCAGCTCGCCCATCAGGGGGCTCGGATCCCAGTAATACGTCATGAAAGGCTGCCCTTTTTCGTAAGCGGAAATGATCGCGGCGTTGAGCGCCGACTCGGACTTGAGCTCCACTGGCGTGAACGTTTTATCGATCCCGTAGGTGGCCATTTTAATCAGGTTGATTTCCCGGCACGCCCAACTGCTGATGCAGTTCAGCCAGGTCGGCTTGCCCGATCCCGATGCCTGTCTGAAGACCTCTGCATACTTGGGGAGATCGGCGACGCTCTTCAGATCGGGGGTCGTCGGCTTGATTCCGCGACCGGCATCGCCCTTGATCATGTAGGTGGGGACATAGAAAGCCTGGGTAAGACGTTCATAGGTGGGGCCGAAATCGAGGATGGCTTTCTTCGCCGTCTGATCCTGGACCCACTGTGGCATCAGTGAGGTAAACACCTCCATATTGATATCGATGGCACCGGTCTCCATCGCATTCTGCATTTGCGCGATATCAAGACTGACAGACTCCACGTTCATACCGTATCCATGCTTGAGGATGTACATGGCGATATGATTGTCGATCTGAATATTTTCCCAGCCTCCATCGTAGAACCGGATCGGACGCGTGTCAGATGTCGCCAAAGCCCAGTGGGATGTCAGGCTCAGGACGAAGCAAAGCACGGTACGCAGGAACAGTGAGGACATGTGAACTCTCCTATGGTTGAACGTTTTCTGCTGAGAGATGGGCCGCTGAGGTAGGCAAACCGGCAAGCGTTTCCACCACGATATTGGCGATCAGATCACGCTGCCCTTCCACAAAATAATGATCCCCCGCACAGAACACCGACCTGAACACGCCGGTGGTATGCTCACGCCAGCCGGTAATGTGAACGCCGGTGGCGTAGGGGTCGATCCGCCCGCCAATCGAGGTAATGGGCACCGCCAGCGGAGGATGGGCCCGGTACAGGTAGGTGTTATTTATTTCGTAATCCGCCTTGATGATTGGAAGCATCAAGTCACGCATTTCAACATCGTCGAACAGCGCCTGATTGTTGGCAAAGTTCATTTCCTTGAGCATGGCGATGAGCTCGCTATCTCCCCTTTCTGGGGACTCGCCATCCGACTCGTAATTGAACTGCAGGACATCCGAGGCGAATTGATGCTCATTGTAAAAATGCGGTGCCCGGCTTCCGGCAAAAATCAGGTGTGAGGGGTACAAGTCATGCGCCTTGGCCAGGCATTGAGCCACTTCAAACGCCTGGACACCGCCCAGGCACAAGCCAAGGAATGCAAACGGCCGGTCCAGATAGGGCAGCAAGTCAGGCGTCAGGTTTGTCACCAACTCTTCCATGCGGGTGTACGACTTTTCTCCCAGTCGCGCATTGCGTCCAGGCAACTGCAAAAGGCAGAGTTCGATGTGATCCGGTAGTCGATCTGCCCACCCCTTGAATACCGCCGGCCCGCCGCCCGCATACGGAAAACAGATCAAGCGCAGCGTTGCCTGAGGTCGAGGGGCTGGAATAACCAGGCAGCCAGAGGTCTGCTCGTCTTGCGATCTGGGCGGGCCAACATTTGCAGGCTTGACCGGATCGCCCTGACGGACCGCCTCGATATGTTCGAGTACAAAATCGCCGATATCGTTGAGCGTGGCACCGACGATAAGCCTGCCCAGGGGAAAGTTGATGCCAAGCTTTTTCAGACTGTTGCGAAATTCAACGGTCATCAGCGAATCAAACCCCATCATCGTGAGCGACTTGTCCACGGGCGTTGCATCGGCGTCGAAGCCACCTGCGACACGTGCCGCAACCGCCCTCAACCGGCCCAGGGTGAACGCCTGTCGATGCTCGTCATCCAGCGACGACACAGTGTCCAGGAAAGGAACTGTCTCGCCCTCCATCGCTGTCTCGCCCGTCGGGTGCTGCGCATCGATCAGCGACAGGTAGGGCCAGTCGCTGGACTGCAAGTGCGCCTTGTAGGGCTTCCAATCGATTGGCGCGATCCCAATGACACCCTGTGTGGCCAGGTTGTCCCACAACCTCTGCAAGCCAACTTGCGCGGATATGTAGTTGATGCCCAATGCCGACAGGCGCTTCTTGAATACACTGTCGACCCGACTGGCCATGCCGTCGGAAGACCAAGGTCCCCATGCGATGCTCAAACCGGGTAATCCCGAACTGACGCGATTTTCCATGATGGCGTCCATCGCACTGTTGGCCGCGACATAGTTCGCCTGGCCCTTGAATCCCAGCGACGCGCTGATTGAGGAGAATCCGATGAAAAAATCCAGCGGCTGATCGCGGGTGACCCGATCCAGCATTTGGGTGCCCTGCAGTTTTGGCAACAGGACATGACTGAGTGACGACGCACTCAGTTTCGACAGGACAGCGTCTTCAACAGTCCCCGCCAGTTGCAACACACCTCGTAGGGGCCATCGCAGAGTGCCCATGTACGACGTCAGGGTTTCGGCGGCCTCATGGGTGGCGATATCCATACGCAGATAGTCGATGCTCACACCCTGGTGTCTGAACCTGTCCAGTACGCTCGAGCCGGTAGCGTCCAGCGACTTGCGCCCGACCACCGCCAAATGGCAAGCGCCCTTTTCCACCAGCCAGGCAAGGACCTCCCGCCCTAGCCCACCGAACCCGCCAACGACCAGATAGGTCGCTTGCGGACTTAACGCCAGGGGCCTCGACTTCCCTGGGGATGCTTCCACGAGCCTGGGTACATGAACGCCACCCTGACGAATAGCGAATTGATCTTCCTGACCGTGCACAAGCATCAGTTGCGCGGCAAGAGACAGATCGGTCTTCTCCAAGTCAGGCGGCAGGTCGATGAAACCGCCCCAGACTGCGGGCTCCTCCTGGGCGATCACTTTAGCCAAGCCCCAAAGCGGGGCCTGTGCAACATTGATCAACGAAGAAGCGGAACGTACGTTGACCGCTGCGCGCGTCACGATCCAGAGCCTGGCGGCCTCTGACCGGGAGGCGCTCGCCAGCGCTTGCAGGGTCGCCGGCACGCTGTAGAGACCGGTCCCCAAGGGAGCGAGGTCTTCCTGTCCTGAAGGGCGATCCTGGGGGGATGCCTGGTCGGTCCCGCCGAGGTGCACCACGCCTTTGAGCGGGCATTGTGCAGAGACTGGCAGCGACTGAAACAGCTCACGGAGGTCCTCGGGGAAGCCAGCTCTGATGTGCCAGAGATGGGCATTGACCTGGCGGCAATCATCGGCGAACACCGCGTGAATCATCGGCCCCTCAGTACTCGGCAAGCCTTTGCCAATACCTTGGGCCAGCTCGCTTGTGCCGCCGATAAACAGCCACACCCCCAAAGGTGCCTGGACGTCAACGATTGGCGGACGACTGGGTTGCGGCACCCAGTCCACGGTCGTAAGCCATTGCGACGGGGCTGGAACAGGCCTACCTACCCAATGACAGGACCGCTGGAATGGGTAGTTCGGAACAGTCACACGTGTCGATGTCGAGCCGTTCAGAAGCGTATTCCAGTCCAGCTCGACCCCGGATCCGAACAGCTGTCCCGCGCTTTGCAGGAGCTGGTCCCGATCGGCGACCTTACTGCTCAGGCTGCTTATCCAGGTGACCTGGTCCGCATCATCCGGTTGCAGGCATGCCGCCCCGATCGTTGACAGCACAGCCTTCGGCCCGATCTCCAGAAAAGTGCGGCCACCGTTTTCGAATGCGGCCTGGATGCAGTCCATGAAACGGACTGGCTGGCGAATATGCTCCAGCCAGTACTCCGGCGTCACCAGCCGCGCCGTCGCAATCGTTGCGCTGACGTTGCTGATCAGCGGATAGCGCGGCGGCGACAGGCTGATACGCTTGAGAATGGAGGCAAAGGAAGCCAGCATCGGCTCCATCAGTGCAGAATGAAACGCGTGAGAAACATTCAGACGTGTGTACTGGGTTTGCCGGGTATCGAGCACACCGTGGAGCCTGTCCAATTCATTCAACGCACCGGAAACCACCACATTGCCTGAGCCGTTGATGGCCGCGATGCTCAGGTCGATGGCATGTTCCGCCAGCAGTTGTTCCAACTCTTCGCCCTTGAGTGTGATGGCTGACATTCCACCATCCCGAGGCAGCGCCTGCATAAGGCGACCTCGTTCGGCCACCAGGCTCAAACCATCTTCTAGACTGAATACTCCTGCCACGCAGGCCGCCGAAAGCTCACCGAGGCTATGCCCGAGCAGGACGTCAGGGACGACGCCAAGGCTCAGCCACACCTGGGCAAGGGAATATTCCAGCGCAAACAACGCAGGCTGTGCGTAGCGTGTCTGATCGATCAGCCCGGCATCATCCTGCGCCGAAGGGAAAAGGATCGTGAGCAGGGAGATGTCCATGCAAGCTCGCGCAATCGTATCGCAGCGATCGAGAGATGCCCGAAACACCTCGTTATGGGCGTAGAGATCCTTGCCCATGCCTGGAAACTGAGCCCCTTGTCCGGTGAACACAAAAACCAGCCCGGTCTCCCTGGCAGGGTCGACCCAGCGAATATCCTGGTCGCCCTGTTGGAGCTTGGCGAGCAGGGTCTCTGTCTGGCGGGCCGACTCGGTATAACGAAAAGGGAACTCCGCCCGCCCGACCCGGGCGCTGTAGCAAATATCGCCCAGGGAGGGTGTCCCGGGCCGTTCGAGCCATTCCCGGTACTGGGTTATCTGGTCTCTCAGGGCCCCACGGTCCTTCGCGCAAAGCGCCAGGAGACAAGGACCGTCGGTCTCTTTCTCCGGAAGGGCCGGACGCAGCGGAGCTTCCTCGAGAACGACATGTGCGTTCGTCCCCCCTACTCCGAAAGAACTGACACCTGCGCGGAGCGGCAGGTCAGCGGCCGGCCATGGGACGGTTCGAGCGCTGATGAAAAACGGACTGCCGTCCAGATGAATGTCTTCATTGGCGTGGGTAAAGTGCAGCGTGGCGGGAATTACCCGGTGTTTGAGGGCCAACACGGTCTTGATGAACCCTGCTACGCCAGCAGCGGCGATAAGATGACCAACGTTGGTTTTCACCGCCCCCAAGGCACAGGTGTTTGCCCTGGCACCGTGCTGCGTAAACACATCCCTCAGCGCCTTGAATTCTATCGGATCACCCAATGGGGTCCCCGTCCCATGGGTTTCCACGAAACCCAGGGTCGCAGCGCTTACCTCCGCATTTGCCAGCGCTTGTTCAATGACTTGGGCTTGTCCCTGGGAACTGGGAGCGGCAAAGCTGATCTTGTTCGAGCCGTCGTTGTTGATGGCCGATCCCTTGATCACCGCCTGAATGGAATCACCCGCTTCCAGGGCGTCGGAAAGACGCTTGAGCGTGACCAGCCCGGCACCGCTCCCAAAGATCGTTCCCTGGGCGGATGAATCGAACGCCCGGCAATGCCCATCCGGCGATTGGATCATCCCCTCCTGGTAGACATAACCCACGGCATGAGGGACCAACACGGTCACACCGCCAGCCAACGCGACATCACACTCGCCCAGCAACAGGCTTTGACATGCCATATGGATCGAGACCAGCGAGGTCGAGCACGCTGTCTGAATGTTCAGCGCGGGGCCCCGCAACCCCAGTTTGTAGGCGATCCGCGTCGACAGGTAATCCTTATCGTTGCCCAGCAGATTCATGAAGCCTGCGCTGCTGTCCAAAAAACCGCTTTCGCCGGTGCCCTCGCCTAAAACCTGGTTATGAAGATAATCGTTATTGCCTGCACCGGCGAAAACACCGATGTTCAGTGCTTCACGATCCTTGCTCAACCCCGCAGCGTCCAACGCCTCCCAGGCGCATTCGAGCAGCAGTCGATGCTGGGGATCGGTAATCGCCGCTTCGCGGGCCGGCATCTCGAAGAAGCCGGCGTCGAATCGATCGACATTGTCCAGGCGCGCCGCCTTGGCGACATAGTCCTCTCGGCCGGCCTGTTCCGCGGTAACACCGGCCTCCAGCAAGGCCCCCAGCGAAATGGAGTCGATGGATTCCCGTCCCGAGACCAGGTTGTCCCAGAAAGCGTCAACGGAGTCGGCCCCCGGGAATCGGCAAGCCATGGAAATGACGGCAATCTCATTTCCGTGATAGTTGGTTTCGCTCATCCTCTTCTCTCCCAAATTTGAAAGTGACTTGGTCACATGGCGCCTATAACTGCTTCTGGCGTCTACGAGCCGCTGATCTGATGGCGGCGGTCCTGCGGTCCACACTGGAAGAAGAAGTAGGAGGATTCATGGACAAGGCGGTATCCGATCCGAGTTTTTGGTTGATCAGGCGGGTTTGCGCGTCAAGGCTGTTTTCTTCGAACAGCTCAGTGACTTGAAGCCTCAAGCCAAAGGCATCGTTCAATGCCCGGGTCAGGTTGACGATGAGCAGAGAGGATCCTCCCTGCGCAAAAAAACTCTGCGTCGGATGTATCGAGGCAGTCATCAGGATGTCAGACCATATCTGCGTCAGGCGCTGCTTGACCGACAATGGCTGGTTGTCCGCGGGCGAGCGTCTGGAGTGGACGCGCGGCGCAAACCGCTCAAGGGCGGCGACATCCAACTTGCCATTGAACGTCAGCGGGAAACGCTCCAGGAAAATAAAGTGAGCGGGAATCATGTAGGACGGCACATGGGCTCGGAGAGATGCCTTGAGTTGCTCAATGAACTCTTGTCGCATAGCGACATCTCCAATTTCCCGGACAGGAGCGGGTTCAATCTGCATGTCGCCCAGAGCAGGACGTGGCTCAAACGTAGGATCCAGGCTGTCGTGGGGCCCCACGAATATGTCCATTGTCCCGGCGGGAAGGTTATCGCTCCAGCGTACTTTGGCCTGGAGATGACGGCTTGCGGCCCATTGACGAATGTATTCCGGGTCGCAGGCCTCGTCCGGGTGGATCGAGGAACCGCCCTCGGAAAGCTGGAGGTCCAGACTGATCCTGGCGTTCGGAACACCCGAGAGCACGAACGTCGAAGGGGTCGACGCCAGCCATTGACCCAGATCTCGTTCGTGAAGACGCTCGTGCCGATACGAATAGCGTGCAACCGGCGCTAGACTGGCCCGGTCGTCCATGTCGAGCCTGATGATGACGTCGTAACGATAGCGGGTCATTTCATCCTTGCCCTGCCCCGTTCGCAATTCAGTCTCTACGTGGACGACGCGCTCCATCGCGTAAGCCAGTTGCTTGATCTGCAGGGGATCCAGCCACAACTCCCCCTCTCCAACCACGGGCGGTGTGCGCTTCAACTTTTTCCGTGTACGGCTCGCGGCGGCGGACAATACCTGTTTCAGGGATGCGTAAGGCACATCACCGATGACAATCACGCCTCCTTTGCGACACAGGTCGGCGGCTTTTTCAAGCACACCGACAAGGTAGGCCATGTCCGGGAAGTACTGGATGACTGAGTTCAGTAGAACAACGTCGAAAGGTGCTTCATCCAGCGTGCCCAGCTCGTGGGCCGCCCTCCTCATCACCGCACAGGATGCGCGGGAACCGGCGACCTGATCCAGACGCAGGCGCGCGCGCTCGACCGCCACTTCAGAGACATCGCAACCGACGTAACGATGGAGGCCGTTCTCCAGCAGTACCGCCCCCGTCATGCCAATACCGCAGCCAATATCCAATACCGAATGGCCTGCGAATTCCAGGACCCGCGAAGCCGTCGCCTGCACCCATTCGCGCAAGTCACTGTCCGGGATCAACTCGCCAGAGAAACTTGAGGTGTAACCGCTCGAGGCGCTGGCGACCTCGTTTTTCTGAGCCGACAGGTAAGCGGCTTCCCACACATCGAGCCAGACACCGGCATCTGCAACGCGCTGGCCGGACGCGCGGTTATCCAGCACCACGTAGGCGGCCAACCTGTGGTCATCAGGCGCATGTTCCACCAGCGTGACAAAGGATTGACTGACCAGACCGGATTTATGAAGGGCCGACTCGATTTCGCCAGGCTCGATACGATAGCCATTGAGTTTCAGTTGCCGGTCTTTACGTCCGATAAAAACCAGCGAGTTATCAGGCCGTTGTTGAACCCGATCGCCAGTGTAGTAGGTCGCTGAAGCGCCACCTGTTTCAGTCCCCTGAAATTTCTCCGCCGTCAGATCGTCCCGATTGAAATAACCCGCGCTGACACCAGGGCCACCGATCACCAGTTCGGACTCCAAAGAGTCTTGCGATGCAGACAATCGAAAACGGGTGCCAGGCAGAGGCTGGCCTATGGGGACGCTGGTCGCTGAACCGGTAAAGTCGCTGGCCTGCAGGCGATGGCAGAAAGACCAAATCGTCGTTTCTGTCGGTCCATAGAGATTCCAGGCCGCCTTCGCGGAGCGGAAGATTATTTCGCCCAGTCCAACCGGCAGTGTTTCACCGCCACACAGTGCTCCGACGGCGCAGGTACGGGGCCACCCGGCCGCTATCAGCAACCGCCAGGTAGCCGGGGTGCCTTGAAGCAGAGCCTTGTCGCAGTGGTCGAGCAAATGTGCGATTGCCTGGCCGTCCCGGCTCTGCTGCTCGCTGGCCAGGTACAACGTGCCACCTTGAGCAAGAGGCAGGAAAAACTCCAGGATGGAAATATCGAAGCCATAGGTTGTTGTGGAAACGAGCGCCCCCCACGCCGGAAAATTGATCACCTCATTGATCGCAGACAAAAAATAGGCGAGGTTTTGTCGGCGAACCATCACCCCTTTGGGAAGCCCCGTCGAACCCGAAGTGAACAATATGTAGGCCAGCGAGAGGTCATCGACAAGAGGTTCGAAGAACAATGTCGAATCACACCAGTCCACCGCCTCAATATCCAGGGATGTGCCCATCGACCACTGTGAAAGATCAACCGACCGAGGCTTGATCACGGCGTCGAGATGGGCAAGCCTGGAGATCAGTTCATTGCGCTGCTGTGGTGAGTCCGGGGGGAGTGGAATAAAGACGGCGCCTATCGACAAAACCGCAGTCAAGGCCACGATCAGATCAGGCTCTCTGGGTAAGTGGATCCCGATCTTGCTTCCCACGCCAAGACCTTTACTCAAGAGATGCTTGGCAAGTGCCTTTCTTCGACTTGAAAGCTCAGCATAGGTGACTGCCTGACCTTGAAACACTACCGCTGTTCTTCCAGGATACTGATCCGCCCATTCATCAATCTTAGTGACAAGATCCAAGACAATGGGTGGACCGTTGATAGGGCTTGTTTTCGGCTGCATCATTCCAAGAACTCCTTCTACCGTTATCGGCATACAGAATTAAGATGGGCATGCATGCAGTGCCAAATGACCAGCATAGGTATTCAGCACAACAACATCTGTCACCCCTCAATGAGGAGTGTCATAGTCGGATGACGATCATTTATAACTAAGCAAAAAGACACCAACAAGAACGGTACCTATTCCGACCTTTTGTCCCAGGGTGGTTATTTCCCTGTAGATGGCAATAGCTAATAATACCGTCACTCCGGAGTACACCGAACTGATAGGCGTAACAAGCGAGAGCTCACCCACTTTGGAGGCGAAGATGTAAAACACCCAACCCGCATTAACCAACAAAGAGTGCGTAAGAAAATACCATCCACGACGCCGGGTCAGATCACCTTTTTCCAGCCGACCGTTTCTGCTCAAAGCCAATGCAGTGAAAAGAACGGCCTGGGTTAACGCAGAATAAAAGAAGGCATTGGTGACATCGAGCGCCTTTGCGGAAAAGCCAAGAATGAAAAAGGCTACGCCAAAACCCACCATGGCCAGGATGGCCTGGAGAAAGCCTTGCGAGCCACCGCGCAGCGATTGGAAGATATTGCCGGACGTCATGACAATACCGATAAAAATAATCAATACAGCCAACCAGGCAATCGGGGCCAGGCTTTCCCGGAGAAAAATGATGGAAAAAAAGATAGTGACCAGGCTATAGGTAGAGGCGATCGGAGAGACCAGGGATAAATTGCCGACTTCACAGCCACGCATGTAGAAGTAGTACCCGGATACATATGCGACAGAGCTGCAGGTGATGATCAATACAGCGTCCGCATCGAACCTGAGCTGCTGGAAGGTGATCAGATACACCCCGAGAAGGAGTGCAACAGCAAAGGTAAATACATTGCGAACCAACATTGTTTTCGCGGTGCCTAGTTGGCGAATCATAAGACTTTGAATAAAGTCCGATATCCCCCAACACAACATCACCATCAGCCCGCCAAACACTCCGCTATCCATGCACAACAACTCCAGTAATCTCATCAGACCGGCCATCTTGGCCAAGTCTTGCGCGTCCCACCAAGCAACGCTTTGGAAGCCTATCTTCAGACAACGGATTGTCAATTTATTCTTTTAGCTCAATTTGCGATTAGCTTATGCCCATCGAAACGAGAAAGCATCAGCGCCCTGCCCCCCCAAAAACGCGGGTCCCTGGCGTTCCAGCTCGACAAACCACATGTCTCCTGTCGACATCGGGCACCAGTTTCTCTCGATTTCTCCACCGCCCATACCCTTCGCGCTATAGGTTCGCCTTGCCTGGCAAGCCCTTCTGTCGCCCGCTCACGAACAAACTCAACGGAGACACTTGCGCCAACAGTATTATGGTATACCATCAGACGCACAGACACCTTTCATCCCTCCACGGAGCAGCCCATGAGTTTCGAAATTCGCAAGATCGTCAGCTATGTCGAAGAAACCTTTATCGAGGGCGGCAAGGCCACCGACAAGCCGGTGACCATGGTCGGGCTGGCGGTGGTCATGAAAAACCCTTGGCTGGGCCGGGGTTTCGTCGAAGACCTGAAGCCGGAAATCCGCGCCAACTGTTCCGATCTCGGTGCGCTGATGGTCGAACGCCTGGTGGGCATTATCGGCGGTGCCGAGAAAATCGAAGCCTATGGCAAGGCTGCTGTCGTCGGCGCCGACGGTGAAATCGAGCATGCCTCTGCCGTGATCCATACCTTGCGCTTCGGCAACCATTACCGCGAAGCGGTCAAGGCCAAGAGCTACCTGAGCTTCACCAACAAGCGCGGCGGTCCTGGCACCTCGATCCAGATCCCGATGATGCATAAGGACGACGAAGGTCTGCGTTCGCACTACATCACCCTGGAAATGCAGATCGAAGATGCGCCGCGTGCCGACGAAATTGTCGTGGTGCTGGGTTGCGCCGATGGTGGCCGCCTGCATCCGCGCATCGGCAACCGCTATATCGACCTGGAAGAACTGGCCGCCGAGAAGGCTCAGTAATCCAGCCCGGCCCCATAACAAGAAAAGGCATGCAGGAGCGCTTCATGATTCGGCTCACCGCTGAACTCACCCCGGCCGGCACCAGTTACCTGGCGACCGGCCAAGGCCAGCCCGTGGTCTTGATCCACGGCGTGGGCCTGAATAAAGAAATGTGGGGCGGCCAGGTCGTTGGCCTGGCCACGACATACCGTGTTATTACCTACGATATGCTCGGCCATGGCGCCAGCCCGCGCCCCGCCAGCGGCACCGGTTTGCTCGGTTACGCCGACCAGTTGCGGGAACTGCTCGACCATCTGCAAGTGCCTCAAGCCACAGTGATCGGTTTCTCTATGGGCGGGCTGGTGGCACGTGCTTTCGCCCTGCATTACCCGCTGCGTCTGCAAAGCCTGGTAGTGCTCAATAGTGTGTTCAACCGCAGCCCCGAGCAACGTGCCGGGGTCATCGCCCGTACCGCCCAGGCGGCTGAGCATGGTCCGGACGCCAACGCCGAAGCGGCACTGTCTCGCTGGTTCAGCCGCGAATACCAGGCCGCCAACCCGGCACAGATCGCCGCGCTGCGCCAGACCCTGGCGAAGAATGATCCCCAGGGTTACCTGACCACTTATGAACTGTTCGCCACCCAGGACATGTACCGTGCCGACGACCTGGGCAGCATCCAGGCACCGACGCTGATCGCCACCGGTGAGCTGGACCCGGGTTCAACCCCCGAAATGGCGGAACAACTGGCCGCGCGTATTCCTGGTGCTGCCGTTGCCGTGCTTGCCGAGCAGCGGCATATGATGCCGGTGGAATCGCCACGTCTGGTCAACCAGTTGCTGCTGGAGTTCCTCGACAAGGCGTACGCCCAACAAAATTCAATGAAGGGGATCGTTGCATGACTCTCGCACGCTTCCAGATGTGCATCGGCGGAGAATGGGTCGATGCCCTGTCCGGCAAGACCTTCGAAAGCCTGAACCCGGCCCTGGCCCAAGCCTGGGCTGAACTGCCCGACGCCGGCGAAGCCGACGTCGAACGCGCCGTCCAGGCGGCGCAGATGGCGTTTGAAAGCCCCGCGTGGCGTGGACTTACGGCGACCGCCCGGGGCAAGTTGCTGCGCCGTCTCGGTGATCTGATCACAGAAAACAAGGAGCAACTGGCCCAGTTGGAAAGCCGCGATAACGGCAAGCTGATCCGCGAAACCCGGGGCCAGGTGGGCTATCTGCCAGAGTTCTTCCATTACACCGCGGGCCTGGCCGACAAACTCGAAGGCGGCACCCTGCCCCTCGACAAGCCGGACATGTTTGCCTACACCGTGCACGAAGCCATGGGCGTGGTGGCGGCAATCATTCCCTGGAACAGCCCCCTCTACCTGACCGCGATCAAGCTCGCCCCGGCACTGGCGGCTGGCAACACCATCGTGATCAAGCCGTCCGAACATGCCTCGGCAACCGTTCTGGAGCTGGCGCGCCTGGCCCTGGAGGCCGGATTTCCGGCAGGCGTGGTCAACGTCGTGACCGGTTACGGCCCAAGTACCGGCGCCGCCCTCACCCGTCACCCGCTGGTACGCAAGATCGCCTTCACCGGCGGCGCCGCCACAGCCCGCCATGTGGTGCGCAGCAGCGCGGAGAACTTCGCCAAGCTGTCCCTGGAACTGGGGGGCAAGTCACCCAACATCATCTTCGCCGACGCCGACCTCGACAGCGCCGTCAACGGTGCGATTGCCGGGATCTATGCCGCGTCGGGCCAGAGCTGCGTGTCCGGCTCGCGGTTGCTGGTGCAGGACGAGATCTACGATGAGTTTGTCTCGCGCCTGGAAGAGCGCGCCAAGCGCATCCGAATCGGTAACCCGCAAGACGACAGCAGCGAAATGGGACCGATGGCCACCGCCCAGCAACTGGCCGTGGTCGAAGGTCTGGTTGCTGACGCCATCGCCGAGGGTGCGCGCCTGCGCCTGGGCGGCAAGCGCCCACAGAACCTGGGTGAAGGCTGGTTCTATGAGCCGACCTTGTTCGAATGCGACCGCAATTCGATGAAGATCATGCAGGAGGAAGTCTTCGGCCCGGTGGCCTCGGTGATTCGCTTCAAAGACGAAGCCGAAGCCCTGGCCATCGCCAACGACTCGCAGTTCGGCCTCGCCGCCGGTATCTGGACCCGCGACCTCGGCCGCGCCCATCGCCTGGCCCGGGACGTGCGTTCGGGCATCATCTGGGTCAACACCTACCGTGCCGTCTCGGCCATGGCGCCCATCGGGGGCTTCAAGAACAGCGGCTACGGACGTGAAAGCGGCATCGATTCGGTGCTGGCCTATACCGAACTGAAAACGGTGTGGATCAACCTTTCTCAGGCACCGATGCCTGACCCCTTCGTGATGCGCTAGGAGACTGCCGCCATGATCGAACCCGGCATTTACAAAGAAGTCATGGGCTCGTTCCCCTCCGGCGTCACGGTGGTCACCACCCTGGACCCTGAAGGGAACATCGTCGGCATCACCGCCAGTGCGTTCAGCGCACTGTCGATCGACCCGGCGCTGGTGCTGTTCTGCCCCAACTACGCTTCCGACACCTACCCGATCCTGCGGGACAGCAAGCAGTTCGCGATTCACCTGCTGTCCGCCGACCAGACTGCCGAAGCCTACGCCTTCGCCGGTAAAGGCAAGGACAAGGCCAAGGGCATCGACTGGCACCTGAGCGACCTCGGCAACCCGATCCTGGCCAAGGCCACGGCAATCATCGAGTGCGAACTGTGGCGCGAATACGACGGCGGCGACCACGCAATCATCGTCGGCGCGGTCAAGCACCTGATCCTGCCCGAGCAGCCGGTCACGCCGATGATCTACCACAAGGGCAAGTTGGGCGCCTTACCCACCCTGACCTGAACGGCGCAAGAAGAACCTGAGCCGAACACTGTTGTGGCGAGGGGATTTATCCCCGCTGGGGCGCGCAGCGGCCCCAATACAGGCAACTTCATTGACATGACGCACGGAGCTGTCTGTTTTAGGGCTGCTGCGCAGCCCAGCGGGGATAAATCCCCTCGCCACAAGGTAGCGCCAGGCGTCATTTTCCATCTTTATTTCAGGAGCCGGCATGAGTCCAGCAGCCTCGCAACTGTTCCGCCAACAGGCTTATATCGACGGCCAATGGCTCGAGGCCCCCGACGGTGCCTGCCAGGAGATCTTCAACCCGGCCAACGGCGAGCTGATCGGCCGGGTGCCGAACCTGGGCGCCGAACAGGCCCGCCAGGCCATCGCCGCCGCCAACCAGGCCTGGCCGGCCTGGCGCGGGCTGATCGCCAAGGAGCGCAGCCAGACCCTCAAGCGCTGGCACGGGCTGATGCTTGAGAACGCCGACGCATTGGCAGAAATCCTCACCCTCGAACAAGGCAAACCACTGGCCGAAGCCAAGGGCGAAATTCTCTACGCCGCCAGCTTCATCGAATGGTTCGCCGAAGAAGCGAAACGTATCTACGGCGACACCATCCCCAGCCACAAAGGCGATGCCCGGATCGTGGTGAGCAAGGAGCCCATCGGTGTCGTCGCGGCCATCACCCCGTGGAACTTCCCGGCGGCGATGATCACTCGCAAGGCCGGCCCCGCCCTGGCCGCAGGCTGCCCCTGCATCGTCAAGCCCGCACCGGAAACGCCCTTCTCGGCCTTGGCCATGGCGGCCCTGGCGGAACAGGCCGGGATTCCAGCGGGGATCTTCAACGTGGTGACCGGCGACGCTGTGGCCATCGGCGGTGAACTGACAGGCAGCCCGTTGGTACGCAAGCTGTCGTTCACCGGCTCCACGGCCATTGGCAAATTGCTGATGGCCCAGTGCGCGCCAACCTTGAAGAAGGTCTCGCTGGAACTGGGCGGCAACGCCCCCTTCATCGTCTTCGACGATGCCGACCTGGAGCGCGCGGTGGAGGGTGCGCTGATCGCCAAGTTCCGCAATGCCGGACAGACCTGCGTCTGTGTCAATCGCTTCCTGGTGCAGGACGGCATTCATGATGCGTTTGTCACACGCCTGTCCGAGCGCGTGGCGCAATTGAAGGTCGGCAGCGGTTTCGAGGCCGGCGTCAGCCAGGGACCGCTGATCAACGAACGGGCCGTCGCCAAGGTCGAGGAGCATGTGCAGGACGCCCTCGCCCACGGTGCCCGGCTGATCTGTGGCGGCGAACGCCATGCCCTGGGGCACGGGTTCTTCCAGCCGACAGTGCTGGCCGGAGTCACGCCGCAGATGAAAGTTGCCCGGGAAGAAACCTTCGGTCCACTGGCGGCGGTCTTTCGCTTCGACAACGAGGCCCAGGCCGTGCAGATGGCCAACGACACCGATTCGGGGCTCGCCGCCTATTGCTACACCCGCGACCTGGGTCGGGCCTGGCGCATGAGCGAGGCGCTGGAGTACGGCATGGTCGGCATCAACGAAGGGCTGATTTCTACCGAGGTGGCCCCGTTCGGTGGCGTCAAGACGTCGGGCCTGGGGCGTGAAGGCTCCAAGTATGGCATCGAGGATTACCTTGAACTCAAATACACCCTGATGGGCGGGCTCTGAGCCCCACGGGAGATAATCGAAATGAGCAACGAAAAGTACGAGAAAGGCTTACAGATCCGCACCCAGGTGCTGGGCGAAGCCTATGTGAAGCGCTCCCTGGAAAACGCCGACGACTTCACCCGGCCATTGCAGGAAATGGTCACTGAATACTGCTGGGGTCACGTCTGGGGCCGTGAGGGTTTGTCGCTCAAGGAACGCAGCATGATAAACTTGGCCATGATTTCGGCGCTCAATCGGCCTCACGAGCTCAAGCTGCATGTACGCGGCGCCTTGCGCAATGGCCTGAGTCGTGAACAAATACGCGAAATTCTGCTTCAGGTCGGTATTTATTGCGGTGTACCCGCAGCCGTCGACAGTTTCCGGCTCGCCCGTGAAGCCTTCGCTGAAGCCGATGCCGAGGCCTCCAGTTAACCTTGGCTGTTTTCGCAAAGAGCACGTGATGATCGACGTGCTCTTTTTATGTGGACAGCCACCTAAAGAGCAACGCCCATGAAACGCCTGCCCCTCGACGACAGCTTCAAGGTCAATCGCAATCCCGTTACCCTGCGCGAGATCGTGCTGGACAAGCTGCGAAGCGCCATCATGAACTTCCAGCTCCTGCCGGGAGATCGTCTGGTCGAGCGCGATCTGTGCGATCGTCTGGGCGTGAGCCGTACGTCGGTGCGCGAAGCCTTGCGACACCTGGAATCCGAAGGCCTGGTGGAATTCGCCGATGCCAAGGGGCCACGGGTCGCGATCATCACCTTGAGCGATGCCGGTGACATCTATGAGCTGCGTTGCGTGCTCGAAGGGCTGATCGTCCAGCTGTTCACCCTGCGCGCCAGCGCCAAGGACATCAAGGCCCTCGAAAAGGCCCTGAAGGAAAACCGCGAGGCCCTCAAGAACGGCGAGCTGCAGCAGGTGCTGGATTCGGTGCAGGGGTTCTACGACGTGCTGCTTGAAGGCTCCGGTAATCATGTGGCCGCGACCCAACTGCGCCAGTTGCAGGCGCGGATCAGCTACCTGCGAGCCACCTCGGTGTCCCAGGAAAACCGCCGAGGCGCCAGCAACCAGGAAATGGAACGCATCGTCGAGGCCATCAAGAGCGGCGATCCGCTGGCCGCCCACCAGGCTTCGGTGGACCACGTACGGGCCGCGGCCAAGGTTGCCCTGGAGTATCTCAAGCGCAAGCAGGAAGAGACCGGCGACATGCCTGAAATCACGGTCCCCATCGCTCTGAAAGAACCCCGCATAGGACACTGACATGTTCAGCCCGAGCTTTTGCCCAAAGTGTGGCGGTAGCGACCTGAGTCGACGCATGCCGGCGGGCGATACTCACGAGCGGCTGATGTGTGGCGGCTGCGGCTACATCCACTACGTCAACCCGAAGATCATTGCCGGCTGCATCATCGAGCAGGACGGCAAATACCTGTTATGCCAGCGCGCCATCCCCCCACGTCCAGGCACCTGGACCCTGCCGGCAGGGTTCATGGAAGGCAACGAGACCACCGAGCAGGCGGCGCTGCGGGAAGTCTGGGAAGAAACCGGAGTACGGGCGGACATCGTCTCCCCCTACTCGATCTTCAGCGTGCCGAAGATCAGCGAGGTGTACATCATCTTCCGCGCCGTCGCACTGGAGATCACCGGCCAGTTCGGCCCGGAAACCCTCGCCTGCCAGTTCTTCGCTCCGGAGGACATTCCCTGGGACAGCATCTACTACCCGGCCATCCGCCAGATCCTCGAACGTTACATCGAGGAGCGCCAGGCCGGGGTCTATGGCATCTACATCGGCAACGACGACAGCGGCAAGATCCACTTCATCCGCTGACCCCTTTGTGAGGGCGGGCTTGCCCGCGAAGACGCCAGGCCTGCCTGCATCCGCGTTGAATGTGCCACCGCTATCGCGAGCAGGCTCGCTCCCACAGAGTTCGATGCCGTACACAAACCCTGCACACACCAAAAATCCATTGTGGGAGCGAGCCTGCTCGCGAAGACGCCAGGCCTGCCTGCATCCGCGTTGAATGTGCCACCGCTATCGCGAGCCGGCTCGCTCCCACAGAGTTCGATGCCGTACAAAGACCCTGCACACACCAAAAATCCATTGTGGGAGCGAGCCTGCTCGCGATGGCGGCCTATCATTCGACATTGCAGCGACTGGAGCACCGCTATCGCGAGCAGGCTCGCTCCCACAAGTGAGTGACCCAACACCTGCGCTTACGGGGTCGGTACACCCTCGACGATGATCACTTCGGCCCGGGCCACACCCTTGCGGTGGTGCTTGGCCTCCTGGTATTGCGGCGAGTGATAACAGGCCAGCGCCTGCTCGTAGGAATCGAATTCAATCACCACGCTACGCTGTGGCGTGGCCCTGCCCTCCATCGCCTCGCTACGCCCGCCCCGGGCCAGCATCCGTCCTCCGTATAGGGCAAAGGCCGCCGGAGCCCGCTGGGTGTATTGGCTATATTGATCAGGGTCGCTGACATCCACATGAGCAATCCAGTACGCCTTCATAGTGACCTCTCGCGCTAATTTGTATTATGGTATACCACAAGCCGTTTCCATCATGCATCCCTCCGAACAAAGAGAGCCCTACATGGCCTTTAACAGTATTCAAGAAATCATCGAAGACTATCGCCAGGGCAAGATGGTGCTGCTGGTGGACGACGAAGACCGGGAAAACGAAGGCGACCTGCTGCTGGCCGCAGATTGCTGCAACGCCCAGGCCATCAGCTTCATGGCCCGGGAAGCCCGCGGGCTGATCTGCCTGACCCTGACCGACGAACACTGCCAGCGCCTGGGACTCGAACAGATGGTGCCCAGCAATGGCAGCGTGTTCAGCACAGCGTTCACCGTCTCCATCGAAGCCGCTACCGGCGTGACCACCGGCATCTCTGCCGCCGACCGGGCGCGCACCGTTGCTGCAGCTGTGGCCGCCGATGCCGGTCCCAGTGATATCGTGCAGCCGGGGCACATCTTTCCGTTGCGTGCCAGGGAAGGTGGCGTCCTTACGCGCGCCGGGCATACCGAAGCCGGCTGCGACCTGGCGCGCCTGGCCGGTTTCACACCGGCGTCGGTGATCGTCGAAGTGATGAACGACGACGGCACCATGGCCCGCCGCCCGGACCTGGAGGTGTTCGCCCGTAAACACGGGATCAGGATCGGCACCATCGCCGACCTGATCCATTATCGCCTGAGCACCGAACACACCGTGATACGCATCGGTGAACGGGAACTGCCCACCGTGCACGGCACCTTCCGGCTGTTCACCTTTGAAGACCGCATCGAGGGCGGCGTGCACATGGCGATGGTCATGGGCAATATCCGCCGGGAAGAGCCGACCCTGGTGCGGGTCCACGTCATCGACCCGCTGCGGGACCTGGTGGGCGCCGAGTACAACGGTCCGTCCAACTGGACACTTTGGGCGGCACTGCAACGGGTCGCCGAAGAGGGTTGCGGCGTGGTGGTCGTGCTGGCCAACCACGAATCCTCCCAGGCGCTGCTTGAGCGCGTGCCGCAACTCACCCAGCCGCCACGCCAGTTCAGCCGCTCCCAATCGCGTATCTATTCGGAGGTCGGGACCGGGGCGCAGATCCTCCAGGACCTGGGCGTCGGCAAACTGCGCCACCTAGGACCGCCGCTCAAGTATGCCGGTTTGACGGGGTACGACCTGGAGGTGGTGGAGAGCATTCCGTTTACCGGATAGCTCCGAGATCACACCGAAACCCTGTGGGAGCGAGCCTGCTCGCGATAGCTGCCAGACATTCGGCTTTGCAGTGACTGAACGACCGCTATCGCGAGCAGGCTCGCTCCCACAGGGTCGGTGGCTGCTTCGAAAAAAATCAAAAGAAAAATCTGCCTTGGACAGATGGCCGGTACGGCAAAATGCTTGCAGAAAGTTTGGAATACCATAATATGATATTCCATAGACCGAACGTTTCAGCCAAGTGCGCCCGGCAGGGAAAGCACAGCCATCCAGCCCTTGGCACGGTCCTGCAAAGCCAGATGGACCTATAGCTCCCGATAAGCGGGCACACACAAGCCCGCTCAATAAACACAACAATGAGGGCGTGAAAATGGTGTTGAAGAAAAGTGCAGTTGCCATTCTTTTTGCTGGCTTGATAGGTGTCACCAGCCAGGCGACGATGGCGGCCGAGAGCGTCAACTTCGTCAGTTGGGGTGGTACTACCCAGGATGCACAGAAACAGGCCTGGGCCGACCCGTTCAGCAAGAGCACCGGAATCACTGTGGTTCAGGATGGCCCGACCGACTACGGCAAGCTCAAGGCCATGGTCGAGAGCGGCAATGTGCAGTGGGACGTGGTTGACGTCGAGGCTGACTTTGCCTTGCGCGCCGCCGCCGAGGGCCTGCTCGAACCCCTGGACTTCTCAGTCATCCAGCGCGACAAGATCGACCCTCGCTTCGTTTCCGACCACGGCGTAGGTTCCTTCTACTTCTCCTTTGTCCTCGGCTACAACGAAGGCAAGCTCGGTGCCGGCAAGCCGCAGGACTGGTCCGCGCTGTTCGACACCAAGACCTATCCCGGCAAGCGCGCTCTGTACAAATGGCCGAGCCCTGGCGTGCTTGAACTGGCCCTGCTGGCCGACGGCGTTCCCCAGGACAAGCTCTATCCCCTGGACCTGGATCGTGCCTTCAAGAAACTCGACACCATCAAGAGAGACATCGTCTGGTGGGGCGGCGGCGCCCAGTCCCAGCAACTGCTCGCATCCGGTGAAGCCAGCCTCGGTCAGTTCTGGAACGGCCGGATTTATGCCCTGCAACAGGACGGCGCGCCGGTGGGCGTGAGTTGGAAACAGAACCTGGTCATGGCTGACATCCTGGTCGTGCCGAAGGGCTCTAAAAACAAAGCCGCCGCCATGAAGTTCCTGGCCAACTCCAGCAGTGCCAAGGGCCAGGCCGACTTCTCCAACCTGACCGCTTATGCGCCGGTCAACGTCGATAGCGTCGCGCGCCTGGATTCGGTGCTCGCTCCCAACCTGCCGACCGCCTACGCCAAGGATCAGATCACGCTCGATTTCGCGTACTGGGCCAAGAACGGTCAGGACATCGCGACACGGTGGAACGAATGGCTGGTCAAATGAAAATGTCGGCAACGACAACCCAACACACCGGGAGCGCCCCTGGCGCTGCCGATGTGGCAACTGTCAAGGCAGCGGCGACTCCGTCGCTGGCCCAACGCTGGCGCGGGGTCGGTAACTTGGCTCCCGCCCTGCTGTTCCTTGGCCTGTTTTTCCTGGCGCCGCTGATCGGCCTGTTGTTGCGTGGCGTGCTGGAACCGGTGCCCGGGTTGGGCAACTACGAACAACTGTTCGCCAACTCGGCCTATACCCGAGTGCTGCTCAATACCTTTTCGGTGGCCGGCCTGGTGACGCTGTTCAGCCTGCTGCTGGGCTTTCCACTGGCCTGGGCCATCACCCTGGTGCCCCGTGGCTGGGGACGCTGGATCTTGAACATCGTGCTGCTATCGATGTGGACCAGCCTGCTGGCCCGGACCTACTCCTGGCTGGTGCTGTTGCAGGCGTCCGGCGTGATCAACAAGGCGTTGATGGCCCTGGGGATCATCGACCAGCCCCTGGAGATGGTGCACAACCTCACCGGCGTGGTGATCGGCATGAGCTACATCATGATCCCGTTCATTGTCTTGCCGTTGCAGGCAACCATGCAGGCCATCGACCCGATGATCCTGCAAGCCGGCTCTATCTGCGGTGCCAGTCCCTGGACCAATTTCTTCCGGGTGTTCTTGCCTCTGTGCCGGCCGGGGCTGTTTTCCGGTGGTCTGATGGTATTCGTGATGTCCCTGGGTTACTACGTCACCCCGGCGCTGCTCGGCGGTGCGCAGAACATGATGCTGCCGGAATTCATCATCCAGCAGGTGCAATCGTTCCTCAACTGGGGCCTGGCGAGCGCCGGTGCCGCGTTGCTGATCGTCATCACGCTGGTGCTGTTCTACTTCTACCTGAAGCTTCAGCCGGAATCCCCGGTTGGCGCCAGTAACGCGAGGTAAATCGTCATGCTCCTGACTCCCAATGCCATGAGCCGGCGCATGCGCTTCGGTCTGTACTTCACGACCGGGTTGATCGGGTTGTTCCTGCTGCTGCCGATCGTGTTCATCGTGCTGCTGTCGTTCGGCTCATCCCAGTGGCTGGTCTTCCCGCCACCGGGCTGGACGCTCAAATGGTACGGCCAGTTCTTTTCCAATCCCGACTGGATGAACGCCGCGCTGGCGAGCCTCAAGGTCGCGGTACTGACCACCCTCTGCGCCGTAGCTCTGGGCCTGCCCACCGCATTTGCCCTGGTGCGTGGTCGGTTTCCGGGGCGGGAAATGCTCTACGGCCTGTTCACCCTGCCGATGATCGTGCCGCTGGTCATCATCGCCGTGGCGGTGTATGCGCTGTTCCTCAAGCTTGGCTACACCGGCACGATGTTCGCGTTCGTGGTCAGTCACGTCATTGTCGCGTTGCCATTCACCATCATCTCGATCATCAACTCGTTGAAGCTGTTCGACCAGTCCATCGAAGACGCCGCCGTGATCTGCGGCGCCTCGCGACTGCAAGCGGTGTTCAAGGTCACCTTCCCGGCCATCCGCCCGGGCATGATCGCCGGCGCCCTGTTCGCGTTCCTGGTGTCGTGGGACGAAGTGGTGCTGAGCGTGATGATGGCCAGCCCGACCCTGCAAACCCTGCCCGTAAAGATGTGGACCACCCTGCGCCAGGACCTGACGCCTGTGATCGCCGTCGCTTCGACGCTGCTGATCGGCCTCTCGGTCCTGGTGATGGTGATCGCCGCCGCCCTGCGCCGGCGCAATGAAATCAGCGCCTGAGCGCCTAGGAGAACACAATGAGTGCCGTCAAAGACCCCGCACAACAGAACAACAAGACCCTGGTCAGCCTGCGCAACCTGAACAAGCACTACGGCGACTTTGCCGCCGTCGACGACATTGCCCTCGAGATCCAGGACGGCGAGTTCCTGACCTTCCTCGGCTCCAGCGGCTCGGGCAAGAGCACCACATTGTCGATGCTGGCCGGCTTTGAAACCCCCAGCAGCGGCGAGATCCTGGTGGACGGCAAATCCCTGGTCAACGTACCACCGCACAAGCGCGACATCGGCATGGTGTTCCAGCGCTACTCGCTGTTCCCGCATCTGTCGGTGCGCGACAACATCGCCTTCCCGCTGGCGATCCGCAAACTGGCGCCTGCCGAGCGAGACCGTCGGGTCGATGCGATGCTCAAGCTGGTGCAGCTGGAGCAGTTTGCCCATCGCCGGCCTTCGCAACTCTCCGGCGGCCAGCAGCAACGGGTCGCCATTGCCCGGGCGCTGGTTTATGAACCACGCATCCTGCTGATGGACGAACCCCTCGGAGCCCTGGACAAAAAACTCCGGGAAGATCTGCAGGATGAACTGCGCCAGTTGCATCGACGTCTGGGCATCACCATCGTCTACGTGACCCACGACCAGGAAGAAGCCATGCGCCTGTCCCAGCGCATCGCCATTTTCAGCCACGGCAAGATCGTTGGCCTGGGCACCGGTTATGACCTCTACCAGAACCCGCCGAATGCCTTTGTCGCGTCGTTCCTGGGCAACTCCAACTTCCTCAAGCTCAAGGCCCAGGGCAACGCGGTGGCGACCTTCGATGGCCAGTCGCTGTCGATCCGCCTGACCGCGGGCCTGCAAACCGACCAGGACGTGCTGCTGATGGTACGCCCGGAAAAAGCCGTGGCCCTGAGCACCGAACAGGCTGCTCAAGCGCCATTGGCAGCCGGCTGGAATGAAGTCTCGGCCAAGGTCGTCGAAGTGCTGTTCCTCGGCGAAAGCCAGACCTGCAGCGTGGTGACGTCCGGCGGCACCGCCATGACCGTCAAGGCCCTTTCCGCCGCCGGCATGCCACTCAAGGCCGGCGACCCGGTGCGTGTGCGCTGGGCCACTGCCGATGCGTGTGTCTACACCCAATGGGCCGAGAGCGACCTGAACAAAGCCGCCGGTGCTCATTGATGAACACGAAGTCATTACCGCCTGCGTACGAGGACTGTTAAATGATTGATGCCAACGTTTACAAACAAGTCATGGGTTCGTTCCCGTCCGGCGTGACGGTCATCACCACCCTTGATGACGACGGGCAGATCGTCGGCCTCACCGCCAGCGCCTTCAGCTCGTTGTCGATGGACCCGGCCCTGGTGCTCTTCTGTCCCAACTACAGCTCCGATTCCTACCCGGTGCTGATCCGCAACAAGCGCTTCGCCATCCATTTGCTCTCCGGCGGGCAACAGAACGAAGCCTATGCCTTCGCCCGCAAAGGCAAGGACAAGGCCCAGGGCATCGAATGGACCCTGAGTGAGCTGGGCAACCCCTTGCTGAGCAACGCCACCGCCATCATCGAATGCGAACTGTGGCGTGAATACGAAGGCGGCGACCACGCCATCATGGTCGGCGCCGTGAAGAACCTGATCGTGCCGCAACACACCCAAGGCCCGCTGGTTTATTGCCACGGAAAGATGGGCGCCCTGCCCGTCCTCGCCTGAACTGATCGTCAATCATCAAGAGATAGCGCCATGAAATTTTCCCTGTTCGTACATATGGAACGTTGGGACGAAAGCATCAGCCATCGCCAGCTGTTCGAAGACTTGACCGAACTGACTCTCATAGCCGAGGCCGGTGGTTTCAGCACCGTCTGGATCGGTGAACACCACGCGATGGAATACACCATCTCGCCCAGCCCGATGCCGCTGCTGGCCTATCTGGCAGCCAAGACCAACACCATTCATCTGGGCGCCGGCACCATCATTGCGCCGTTCTGGCATCCGTTGCGGGCAGCCGGTGAATGCGCATTGCTGGACGTGATCAGCAACGGACGCATGGAAGTCGGCCTGGCGCGCGGTGCTTATCAAGTGGAGTTCGACCGCATGGCGGGCGGCATGCCAGCGGCCTCCGGCGGCCAGGCACTGCGGGAAATGGTTCCGGCGATACGGGCACTGTGGCAAGGCGACTACGCCCATGACGGCGACATCTGGAAATTCCCGACCTCCACCAGCGTGCCCAAGCCGATCCAGAAGCCGAACCCGCCCATGTGGATCGCGGCCCGCGACCCGGACTCGCACAACTTCGCAGTCGCCAACGGTTGCAACGTCATGGTGACGCCATTGATGAAGGGCGACGAGGAAGTCCTCGACCTGAAGAACAAGTTCCAGAACGCGCTGGACAACAACCCCGGCATACCGCGCCCACAATTGATGGTACTGCGCCACACCCACGTGCACTCGACCGACAATCCCGAAGGCTGGAAAGTCGGCGCCAAGGCCATTGCGAAGTTCTACCGCACCTTCGACGCCTGGTTCGGTAACAAGGAAACCCCGGTCAACGGCTTCCTGGCGCCAAGCCCGGAAGAAAAGTTCGCCGGTCGTCCGGAGTTCGAACTCGAGAGTCTGCACAAGACCGCCATGATCGGTACTCCGGAAGAAATCATTCCACGCATCAAGTACTACCAGGAACTGGGCGTCGACGAGTTCAGCTTCTGGTGCGACAACAGCCTGCCCCATGCGGAGAAGAAGAAATCCCTGGAATTGTTCATCAAGCACGTGGTGCCGGCGTTTCGGTGATCGCGCAGTGCAGTCAGGACGCTATCGCGAGCAGGCTCGCTCCCACAGGGGATTAATGGAGCACCCAGAGCAAGTGCATATCATGCAAACCAATGTGGGAGCGAGCCTGCTCGCGATGGCGGCCTGAAGGAAAAGATGCTCCATGAGATGCCCGGACTTGAAGGCCCGGGCATTTTTTGTTTCAAGGATCAGAAGGTCATGCTGGCACTCAGGCGCGCGGTACGCGGTTCCCCGACGGCGACCTGCAGTTGGCTACCGGTGGAGGACGGGTAGTACTGCTTGTCGAACAGGTTGTCCACGTTCAGTTGCAGCGAGGTCTTGTGCCCGAATACCGGCGACTCCCAGCGCAGGAAGGCATCGGCCACGGTGTAGCTGCCCAACCAGAATTCGTTGTCGTTGTTGGCAGCACGCTCGCCGACGTAGCGAGCGCCGGCACCAGCGTGCCAGGCGCCGAATTCGGCGGGTACACTCAAGTGATGCGACAGGTACAGGCTGGCGGTGTGCTTGGGCGCGTCCGCCAGGCGATGGCCTTCGTCGTCCGGGTCGTCGAGGATTTCCGTGTGGGTGTAGGCGTAGGTGCCGATCAGGTCCCAGCGTTCGGCGAGACGTCCGGTGACGTCCAACTCCAGGCCTTGGGAGCCGACTTTGCCGGCGGCTTCCGCGACATTATCCACCACCGTCACTACATTCGTTTTAACGATGTCGAACAGGGCGAGATTGATATTCAGCCCAGGCAGAGGATCATATTTGGCACCGATTTCATAACTGCGCCCTTCCTCCGGCTTGAAAGTGCTGAGGTTGTCATCGACGGTATCGTTGGGTTTGAACGAACGGCTGTAATTCCCGTACAGGGACAAGGTTTCGTCGGCTTTATAGACCAATCCCAGAAACGGAACAAAGGCATCGCCGTTATCGTCGCGAACAGGCACTCGCTTGATCATTCCCGTTTCACTGAACTGGTCGTAATGCTGGTAGCGTCCGCCAAACACCAAAATCCAGCGGTCATCCAGGTGCCAGTTGTCCTTCAGATAAACGGAGCTGGAGGTCAGTTTGTTACTCAAGTTGCTTTGCGCAGCATTTATCTTGCTTGGCTCTGCCAGACCACCATAAACCGGCGCGGTGATATCGAACCCTCCTTGTGCAGTGCCACGGTACGTCTTGCCTCGGTATTGATCGGACACCTGATTATCGACACCGATCAGCAGATCATGGCGCTGGCCGAACAGCTCCTGCTTGCCCATGAAATCCCAACTGACGTAGCGGGTTTCGTCGTCGTAATGAGCGCCGTTGGCCTTTCGGCTCAATAGATTTCCCGTCAGAACGTCGGGCTGCGCAATCGAAAGACTGTACCGATCATTGTTCCAGCCATAAGTCACGCGAGTCTTCCACGCCTCGCTCAGCTCATACTCGAAACGTGCCGTCGCCGTCTCGCGAATCCCCACGCTCTTGGCCCAGCGCTCGTCGAGGCGCTTGTCATAATCGATATCCGCCGGATGCCCATCGGTGAACACCGTCCCACGGTCGAACGGGTTGGAATATTCGTTGTACTCATAGCTCAGGTTTAACGAAGCCCGCTCACCGGTCCAGGCCAGGGACGGCGCGACCAGCGTGCTTTCATTCACGCCGTAGTTGCGCCAGTAATCTTCATGACCACGCTCGGCAATCAGCCGATACGCCAGCCCGGTATCGCCCACCGGCCCGGTGGTGTCCACGGCCATGGTGCCGCCGCCTTCGCTATAGGCCGAGCCGCTTAGCGTGGTGCTTTGGGTGTATTCGGGCTTTTTGCTGATGATGTTGACCAAACCGCCAGGCTCCAGCGCACCATACAACATCGAGGCGGGGCCCTTGAGCACTTCGACCCGCTCGGTGGTGGCGCTGAAGTTGTGCCCCAGGTTCGAACGCACGCCGTCGCGCAGGATCGAGCCGTCGTCGTTGGTGCCGAAACCACGCTTGATCAGCGAGTCCCGCGAACCACCCAGGGTATTGCCCTGGTTGACACCGCTGACGAACTTCATCGCGTCGCTCAGCGAGCGAACCTGATAATCGTCCAGCGTCTGCTGGGTCACCACATTGATCGTTTGTGCCTCTTCCTTGATCGGTACGTCGCTTTTGCTCGCGGTGCTGGCTTGCGATGCCGTGTAGCCCTCATCTTGTGTGATGCGGCTGCCCTGGATGTCCGTGGTGGGCAGTTCGAGTACGTCCTGTGCCCACAAAGGATTTGCGATGAAGCAGCAGGACAAGGTTGGTAATACACACTTGATGAAGACGTTGCGATTCGCGGGAGGGGTGGAACGATTCAAGACGCAGCACTCGTAGGGAACGTTAATGCGAGCGAATATACTTTGAGAATGATTCCCAGTAAATACTTTCTATGGTCCTTATAACCACGCCCAACCCCTGTAGGAGCGAGCCTGCTCGCGATAACGGTGCATCAGTCACAGCCTGTCTGGATGGAAGTCCCTCATCGCGTGCAGGCTTGCTCCCACAAGTCCTCCGTACACCAAACAAACGAAGTGATATCAAAACGCCCTGCCGCACTAAAGCTTTGGCCTTTGCGGTCGAATGTATTCCATTGAGAGGTTTCTTTGCCCAGGAGCTATGGCATGCAGACGTTGAAGGCTTTGTACGAGTCCATCGAAATGCAATTCTTCGATACGCTCACCAGAAAACTCTCAAGCCTTTTCCTGCTGGTCGCCGTCAGCGGGTTGCTGTACTGGGTGGCCCTTAGCGCCCGCACCGAGATTGTGTTGCAGTTGCGCAGCGCGCAGCTCGACGCAGCCCTGCTGGGGCTGATCGAAAGCCGGCTCGACAGCCTGACCCAGGCCCTGCTGTTCGGTGCGCTCCTGACGCTGGGCATGATCAGCTTCATGGTCTGGTACTTCCGCCATCTCATCGTGCGCCCCGTCACCGCCATGACCCGGGCGCTGGAGGAGATCGCCAACGGTGAAGGCGATCTTTCCAGGGACCTGCCATTGGTGACCCACGACGAAATTCGCGTGCTGGCCAGCACCTGCAACCGCTTCCTGGCCAAGCAGCGGGAAATCATCAGCAACGTCCAGGCCCTCACCGTGCACATCGCCGTCGAATCGGCGCGCTCGCTCAAGAACATCAGCGATTCCAGCGACAGTGCCACCCACCAGGCACGCTTCGCCAAGGAAGTGATGGAGCAGAGCAACTCCGCCGTGGACCGCATCGAAGAAGTCTCGCGCCAGACCCAGGGCATCTCCAGTACCACCGCGCAGAACCTGAACATGGCCCGTGACTCCTATGCCGAGCTGCTGGAAGTGACCGGCAACATCGGCGAGATCGCTGGCAGCCTCAATGAGTTCGCCACACTGGTGAGCGCCTTGAACCAGCGTTCCTCGAGTATCAAGTCCATCGTCGGGTTGATCCAGCAGATCTCTGCCCAGACCAACCTGCTGGCCCTCAATGCCGCCATCGAAGCCGCCCGTGCCGGCGAGAGTGGCCGGGGTTTCGCCGTGGTGGCCGATGAAGTGCGGACTCTGGCGCAGAACGTCAGCCGGGCCACGGACGACATCTCGCGCAACATAGACGCCATGCTCGAAGAAGTCGGTTCCACCCATGAACAGACCACTCAGATCAGCCACAGCGCCAGGGAAACCAAAAAAGTCGTGGAACGTGCCTCCGGCCATTTCGAGAGCATGATCGTCGACTTCGAATCCACCAACGGCAAGCTGGCCGATATTGCCGGGCACATCCAGCAGTTCGCCGATGCCAACACGGGTATCAACGACCGGGTCACTCAGATCCATGCCGACAGCCAGTCGATCGACCAGCGCATGCAGCACTCGGCAACCGCCACCCGGGACCTGTCCGGTGTCGCCGAACGGGTGCAAGCACTGCTGGGCCGGTTCGTGCTCGGCCACGGCAAGCTGGATGCGGCCATCACCCGAGCCAGCCAATGCCGCGACATCCTCCAGGTACGCCTGGAGGCGCTGCAACTCGAGGGTCTCAACCTATTCGATCAGAATTACCAGTTGGTCTCCGGTACCGATCCCAAGCAGTACATGACCGGCTACACCGAACGCTTTGCCCAGGTCTGCCAGGAAGCCTGCGACGCCCTCACCCGCAGCACACCGGGCGGCAAGGTCTCGTTCATCGTCGACACCAAGGGCTACTGCCCGGTGAACAACAGCTGGGTCTCGAAGCCACCCACCGGCGACCGCGCCGTCGACCTGCCGGTGTGTCGCAACAAACGGATCTTCAACGACCCGATCGGCCTGCGCGCAGCGGGCAACGTCCAGCGCTTCCTGCTCCAGACCTACCTGCGCGATACCGGGGAAATCATGACCGAGATCGATGTCCCGTTCTTCTTCGGCGGCCGCCACTGGGGCAATCTGCGGGTGGGGTTCGATGCGGCGGTGTTGCTGGCGGAGTGAGCGTTAGCCAGCAAGAAACATTGTGGGAGCGAGTTTGCTCACGATAGTGGTGGATTAGTCACTATCAATATCGACTGACCCGACGCCATCGCGAGCAGGCTCGCTCCCACAAGGAATCGGTGACAGACACAAAAACCTGAGCCCGCCCAGAAACAACTGTGGGAGCAAGGCTTGCCCGCGATAGCAGTGGATCAGTCGACATCTTCATCACTGACACCACGCCTTCGCGAGCAAGCCCGCTCCCACAAGGGATCGCTGGCGGACGCACATCCTGAGCCCACCCAGAAACAACTGTGGGAGCAAGGCTTGCCCGCGATGCTGGCGCCTCGGTCTACAGTGATACCGAGGCGATGCTGTCGCGGGCAAGCCTTGCTCCCACAGGCTTCCACACAGGGGGATTACCTCAGGGCCGCCAGGTCAGCAGCACTTCGGTCCACCCTTGCCACCGTAACGGGCCTCCTGGCGTTCGCGGAAGAACGCCTCGTAGTCCATCAGCGGTTTGTCCGGGTGCTTGGTTTGCATGTGCTCGACGTAGTTGTCGTAGTCGGGCATGCCGACCATCAGGCGGGCGGCCTGACCGAGGTATTTACCGAGGCGACTCAAGTCATTGAACATTGTTGCAATCCTCGCGTCAGGCGTCCGGCAGGGCCTGGAATGGTGCTTCTTTATCCGTGCGCTCTTTCGTCCCCCAGGCGGCAACACCGACCTTGATCGCGTAGAACAGGATACTGAGCACCACGAACAGGAACAGCGTTGTCAGCGTGGCGTTGGTGTAGGCGTTGAACACCACATGCTGCATCTGCTCGATGCTCTTGGCCGGGGCCAGGATCTGCCCTGCCGCCAGGGCATCGTTGTATTTGCGCGCCAGGGCCAGGAAGCCGATCGCCGGATTGGCGTCGAACAGCTTGATCAGGCCCGCCGTGGTGGTGCAGATCAGCAGCCAGGCCGCCGGTAGCAGCGTGACCCAGATGTAGCGCTGGCGCTTCATCTTGATCAGCACCACGGTGCCGAGCATCAGGGCAATACCGGCCAGCATCTGGTTGGAGATGCCGAACAGCGGCCACAAGGTGTTGATGCCGCCCAGCGGATCGATCACGCCCTGGTACAGCAGGTAGCCCCACAGCGCCACGCAACCGGCGGTGGCGATCAGGTTGGCGGTCCAGGATTCGGTGCGCTTGAGCGAGGGCACGAACGAGCCCAACAGGTCCTGCAGCATGAACCGCCCGGCACGGGTGCCGGCGTCTACCGCCGTGAGGATGAACAGCGCTTCGAACAGGATCGCGAAGTGGTACCAGAACGCCATGGTGTCCTCACCCGGCAGCACCGAATGCAGGATCTGCGCGATACCGACCGCCAGGGTCGGCGCACCGCCGGCACGGGCCAGGACGGTGGTTTCGCCAATGTCCCGGGCCACCGCCTGCAGCGCGTCCGGAGTGACGGCAAAGCCCCAGCCGCTGATGGTCTGGGCCACGGCCACGACGTCACCGCCGACCACCGCCGCCGGGCTGTTCATGGCGAAATACACGCCCGGTTCGATCACCGACGCGGCAACCATCGCCATGATCGCCACGAAGGACTCCATCAGCATGCCGCCGTAGCCGATGTAGCGGGCGTTGGTTTCATTGTCCAGCAGCTTGGGCGTGGTGCCCGAGGAGATCAGCGCGTGGAAACCCGACACCGCGCCGCAGGCGATGGTGATGAACAGGAACGGGAACAGCCCGCCCTTCCACACCGGGCCCATGCCGTTGGTGAACTGGGTCAGCGCCGGCATTTTCAGCTCGGGCATGGTGATCAGGATGCCGATCGCCAGGGCGACGATGGTGCCGATCTTGAGGAAGGTCGACAGGTAGTCCCGCGGGGCCAGGATCAGCCACACCGGCAGCACCGCCGCGACGAAACCATAACCGATCAGCATCCAGGTGATTTGGATCCCGGTAAAGCTGAAGGCCTTGGCCCAGACTGGATCGGCAGCGACCTGCCCGCCCAGCCAGATCGAACCCAGCAGCAACAGCACGCCAATGAGCGAGATTTCACCGATGCGGCCCGGGCGGATATAGCGCATGTAGATGCCCATGAACATCGCGATCGGAATGGTCGCCATCACCGTGAAGATCCCCCACGGGCTCTCGGCCAGGGCCTTGACCACGATCAGCGCCAGCACCGCGAGGATGATGATCATGATCAGGAAGCAGCCGAACAGCGCGATGGTGCCGGGGATGCGGCCCATTTCCTCACGGACCATGTCACCCAGGGAGCGCCCGTTGCGGCGGGTGGACAGGAACAGGATCATGAAGTCCTGCACGGCCCCCGCCAGCACCACGCCGGCGATCAGCCAGAGCGTGCCGGGCAGGTAACCCATCTGCGCCGCCAGCACCGGCCCGACCAATGGCCCTGCGCCGGCAATGGCGGCGAAGTGGTGACCGAAGAGGATATGCTTGTTGGTCGGAACGAAGTCCAGGCCATCGTTGTTGAGCACGGCAGGGGTGGCCCGGCGCGCATCGAGTTGCATCACGTTGTTGGCGATGAAGAGGCTGTAGTAGCGGTAGGCGACCAGGTAGATGGCCACGGCTGCGACGACGATCCAGAGGGCGTTGATGGGTTCGCCGCGGCGCAAGGCCACGACACTCAACGCACAGGCTCCCAGAACAGCCACGGCAAACCAGGCGAGGTGTTTAACCAGACGGGTTGTCATTGCGTGTCTCCTGCCGAGGTCCAGTGGACTGCGGCGATTGTTTTTATAGTGTGCCCCGGCTATTCGGAGCGGGCCCAATATCCCTGTACATCGTCAATAAATAAATCCGTAGTACTACGTAGACGCGCAACTGCCCCTGTGGGAGCAAGGCTTGCCCTAATGCCAGTTAAGGATCAAACGGTGCAAACCTGTGGGAGCGCAAAGCTTGCTCCCCAGGTTTTATCTCCAATCCGGTACGATGTTTGGCATATTATGCCGACCATCCACCTACCCCCGTCAGGCCCTGACAGGAGTCCAGATGCTGCTCAAACACAAAATCGTCGCCCTCGGGATCTTGCCCCTGGTCCTGGCGATTGCTGTCATCTGCGCCCTGGTGATCTCGCTCAACCGCCAACTGGGCGATCAGCAGGCGCAACTGATTGAAGACAGTATCCTGGCCAGCAAGCGCGCCGAGCTGAAAAACTATGTCGAGATGGCGCAGAGCCTGATCGCTCCGTTGTACAACGGCGGCCTCGGGGACGAACACGCACAGCAGCAGGTGCTCGAAGAGCTGCGCAAACTCAGCTTCGGCATCAACGGTTACTTCTTCGTCTATGATCGCCAGGGCCGCAGCCTGATGCATGCGCGTCAATCGGAATTGGTGGGCAAATACCTCTGGGACATGAAGGACCCCCATGGCCTGCCCGTCATCCAGGCATTGATCAAAAGCGCCGAAACCGGCGAGGGTTTCCAGCGCTATGCCTGGAACAAACCATCCTCCGGCCAGGTGACCGAAAAGCTGGCTTACGTGGTGATGCTGGATCGATGGGGCTGGATGCTCGGCACCGGGATCTACCTCGAAGATGTCGAGCGCGCCACCCAGCAGGCACGCGCTGAAGTCGCCCATGGTATCCACACCACCATGCAGGCCATCGCTGCCATTGCACTGGTGGCGGTCCTGCTGGTCTTCGCCGGCGGCATGACCCTCAACGTGAGCGAACACCGCCTTGCCGACAAGAAACTGCAGCGGCTGAACCAGCGCATTGTCAGCTTGCAGGAGGAGGAGCGCTCGCGGGTGTCCCGCGAGCTCCACGACGGCATCAGCCAGTTGCTGGTGTCGATAAAATTCCAGTTCGAGCTGGCCAGTCATGTGCTCGAAAACGGCCAGGAAAATGGCCTGGGCATCCTGAAGAACGCAACGGATCGGCTAGGGGAAGCCATCGGTGAAATCCGCAACATTTCCCACGACCTGCGCTCTTCCCTGCTGGACACCCTGGGCCTGCCCGCCGCCATCGGCCAGCTCGCGGCCGAATTCGAACAACGCAGCGGGCTCGAGGTGTCCTACAGAAGCAATGAGTTCGATTGCCGGCTGGAAAATGGCGCCCCGGTCTCGCTGTTCCGCATTGCCCAGGAAGCGCTGACCAATATCGAACGCCACGCCGGGGCGAAACGAGTCGCCATCACTTTGTTTGGCTCCGCTCAATCCTTGCGCCTGACGGTGGTGGATGACGGAATGGGGTTCAACGTCCCGCAGGTCGAACGTGGCCATGCCGGCATCGGCCTGCGAAACATTCGCGAACGGGTCGAGCATTTCGGCGGACGACTGGAGCTGACCTCGACGCCCGGTCGAAGCGAATTGGACGTCCTGCTCCCCATGGACCTGTCGGCCACAGAAAGCTGATGCGTCCCCCTTATACCGAGAGCCTTTGCCGATGACCCTGCCCCCTGCAATCCGCGTCGCACTGGTTGACGATCACTCCCTGGTGCGCGATGGCATCCGGGCCTTGCTGTCCGTCATGCCCCAACTGGACGTGGTGGGCGAGGCCGAGAACGGTGCGCAGGCAATCGAGATGGTCGGGCGCTGCCAGCCGGACCTGCTGCTGATGGACATCGGCCTAAAAGACATGAACGGGCTCGAATTGACCCGGCTGCTGGGCAAACAATACCCCAACCTCAAGATCCTGGTCCTGAGCATGTATGACAATCATGAATATGTGAGCGAGTCGGTGCGTTCCGGCGCCAGCGGCTACGTTCTCAAGAATGCGCCTTCGCGGGAGATCATCGCCGCGATCGAGGCCATCATCAGCGGTGGTACCTTCTACAGCGCAGAGATCGCCCAGCGGCTTGCCACTGCCGCCAGCACCGATGACGAGCTGACACCCCGTGAGCGCCAGGTGCTGCTCAAAATGGTCCAGGGGCTGAACAACAAGGAGATGGCCCGGGAGCTGGACATCAGCGTGCGCACCGTCGAAACCCACCGCCTGAGCATCCGCCGCAAGCTCAACATCGACAAACCCGCGGCCCTGGCGAAGTACGCGATCGACCATGGAATCATTGCCCGCTAGGGGCCTTTGAAATGTGATTGATGCGTCGCATCCAAGGTACGAATAATCAGCCGCCTTTTCTATTCGCACTCACTTCCAAGGTGCATGCCTTCATGTCCGAACGCCCAAGCCCACAGATTTCATCGCGCAAGCAGCCTAAGCAGGTGCGTTCCACCGAACTCGTTGCGGCCATCCTGGAGGCCGCTGCTCAGGTTTTGGCGACCCAGGGCGCCTCGCGCTTTACCATGGCCCGCGTGGCCGAGCGAGCCGGTGTCAGCGTCGGGTCTATGTATCAATACTTCCCGAACAAGGCGGCTATCCTGTTCCGCCTTCAAAGTGATGAGTGGCGGCAAACCAGCGACATGCTGCGCGGGATTCTTGACGATCAGGTGAAGCCGCCTTTCGAGCGGCTGCATATTCTTGTAAGGGCGTTCATCCGGTCCGAATGCGACGAGGCCCAGATGCGTGGCGCCCTCAACGACGCTGCACCGCTCTACCGCGATACGCCCGAGGCCCGGGCGGCGCGGCTGTCGGTCCAGCAGTCGGTCGATGCCTTCATGCTGCAAGTACTGCCAGCCGCCTCTGCACAGACTCGAAGCCTGGCGGGCGACCTGATGATCACGACACTCAGCAAGGTAGGAAAGCAATTTTCCACCGCACCGCGCTCGCCTGAAGAGATTGAGAGTTATGCCCGCGCCATGGCCGAGATGTTCTGCGCCTACCTCGCAAACCTCCAGCAACGGCCCGACGCGACAACAGGGTAAGTAGCCAGTGTTGCCGACATGCCCGTGACAGCCTGCAAACACTTTTACTACACTGCTGCGTCCTGTCCCCTTCCCTTGCGAGACGTGTGCCCTATGAAAAATATAACAAGCACAATGACATTCTGCGGCCTGCTGGCACTGTCCTGCGGCGCCCAGGCCGAGACGGCGCCTTCGCATCTGGACCAGGTCCTGCAACGTGGTGAATTGAAGGTGTGCACCACCGGCGACTACAAGCCCTACACCTACAAAAATGAAAGCGGCGAATACGAAGGCATCGACACAGACATGGCGCGCTCCCTGGCCGCAAGCCTTGGCGTCAAGGTGCAATGGGTGCAGACCACCTGGAAAACCCTGATGCCGGATATGATCGCGGACAAATGCGATATCGGCATGGGCGGGATCTCGGTGACACTAGAGCGCCAGAAGAAAGCCTACTTTAGCAACACCCTGGACGTGGATGGCAAGATCCCGCTGGTCCGTTGCGAAGATCAGTCGCGCTACCAGACCCTCGAGCAGATCAACCAGCCTTCGGTGCGCCTGGTGGAGCCGGCCGGTGGTACCAACGAAGCCTTCGTCCGCGCCTTCGTGCCCAAGGGCCAACTGAGCTTTCACGACAACGTGACCATCTTCCAGGAGCTGCTGGACAAGAAAGCCGACGTCATGATTACCGATGCGTCTGAAGCGCTTTATCAGCAAAAGCTCAAGCCCGGCCTGTGCGCCGTAAACCCGAGCCGCTACTTGCAATACGGCGAGAAGGCTTACCTGCTGCCTCGGGATGATTCCACCTGGAAAATGTATGTTGACCAGTGGCTGCACCTGAGCAAGGCGAACGGCAGCTACCAGAAGGTCATTGGGCAATGGCTGGCCGTTCCCGACGCTCAGTGAGGCTTGACGTGGCTGCTGCCCTTTATGGCGGCGAGCCTGTTCGTGATGGAGGTGCGTCGGTTACAGCAAGGTCGACAGTGCCGACGCCATCGCGAGCAGGCTCGCTCCCACAATAGTCGAGGATGACCGCAGAAAGTTGCGCTATCCCGAACTCACCGCTCTTGATGGCGGCGTGTCAACTCACTGCGCCGCCCGTACCTTGGCGATCTCGTCATACATCATCTTCACCAGGTTGGCATCCAGAGACTTGGCGAACTTATCGATCACCGGCTGCACCCGTTCGCGGAAGCGATCCTTCTCGGCGGGGGTGATTTCGTTGACGCTCATCGCACCGGCCAGCGTCGCCTTGGCCTTGTCCATGCTTGCTGCAGTGACTTCCCGCTGGAATTTCTGCGCCTCGGTGGCGGCCTCGCGAATCATCGCCTTTTCATCGTCGTTGAGGCGACTCCAGGTTTTCTGGCTGATGATCAACGACTGCGGGTTGAAAATATGGCCCGTTACCGAAAGGTACTTCTGCACCTCGTAGAACTTGTTGCCTTCGATCACCGTGAAAGGGTTCTCCTGGCCATCGATGGTGTGCTGCTCGAGACCGGTGTAGACCTCTGGAAATGCCATTGGCACGGGATTAGCCCCCAGCGCGGAAAAGGTTTCCAGGTAGATCGGAGACTGGATGACACGAATCTTCAGGCCCTGCATGTCTTCAAGCCGGGTCACCGGGTGCTTGCTATTGGTCAGGTTACGAAACCCGAGGTCCCAGTAACCCAGGCCCACCAGCCCTTTGCTGTCCAACTGCGCCGCCAGCTTCTGGCCGACCGGGCCATCAATCACCGCATGGGCTTCGTCGGCGTTGTTGAACAGGAAAGGAAAATCGAGCATGGCAAAATCTGGTGCCTGGGCCGCCAGAATTCCGGAGTTGAGCACGGTGATGTCCAGCGTGCCGCCCTGCAGGGCCGAGACCGTCTGCACGTCGCCGCCCAATGTCCCGCCGGGGAACAGACGGACCTTGATCTTGCCGCCACTCTTTTCGCTGAGCAGGTCGGCAAATTTCTGTGCACCCTGGCCCTGTGGATGCTCCTTGACGTTCTGGAATGCGAATCGCAGGGTGCGTTCGCGGATCTCGTCCGCGTGGCTCGCCACACTGCCCAGCAACAGCCCCGTTGCACACGCCCCGGCCACCAGGGTTTTCATCAGTTTATGCATTTCACTCTCCAATCATTATTGTTTTAAAGTCGAGCTACCAAAGGCTTACACCCTTGTTATCCGGTGAAGAATTTCAATGGCCCAAGGACCAATTGCGGGAACAGCACCAGCAGGGACAGCACCACAAGTTGCGCAAGCAGAAACGGCCATACGCCGCGGACAACTTCTTCGAAGTCCAGCTTTGCCACCCCGCAAACCACATTGAGCACTGTTCCCACTGGCGGCGTGATCAGGCCGATGGCGGTGTTGATCAGAAACAGCACGCCGAAGTAGACCGGGTCGATACCCGCCTGGATGACAGCAGGCATCAATACCGGGGTCAGGATCAGAATGGTCGGGGTCATGTCCATCACCGTCCCCACCATGACGATCAGCACCATCATCACCACCAACAGCAGGGTCGGGTTGTCCATGAACGGTGCCAGCCATTCCGCCAACTGGCCCGGGAGATCAGCGATGGTCACCAGCCAGGATGAAACCATGGCAGCCGCCACCAGCAACATCACCACCGAGGTAGTCTTGGCCGAGGACAGGATGACCTCATACAGTTGGCTGACTTTCATCTCCCGGTAGATGACCAAGGACACGAACAGCGAATAGACCGCAGCGACCACGGCAGCTTCAGTGGGGGTGAAGATGCCGAATTTGAGCCCCAGGACGATGATCAGCGGCAGGCCCATCGCCCAGCTGCCGTCGAGCAATGTACGCAGCACTTCGGCACGGGAACGCTTCGGCGGCGTCTCGACATGCTCGCTGCGCGAGATGTACCACCAGGCCAGGGCCAGCGAAGCCCCAAGCATGAGCCCGGGCACTATACCGGCCAGGAACAGCTTGGATATCGACACCCCGGATGCCACGCCAAACACAATAAAACCGATACTCGGCGGGATGACCGGTGCAATGATGCCACCGGCGGCGATCAGGCCGGCGGAACGTCCCCGATTATGCCCGGCCAGGACCATCATCGGCACCAGCAACGCCGCCAGTGCTGCCGCATCGGCCACGGCAGAGCCGGAGAGCGACGCCAGCAGGCAGGACGCGATGATCGCCACGTAGCCGAGACCGCCGCGCTTGTGTCCCACCAACGCCATGGCAATGTTGACTATGCGCCTGGACAAGCCGCCGGCATTCATGACCTCGCCGGCCAGCATGAAGAACGGCACGGCCATCAGCGGGAAGCTGTCTGCGCCGTTGAGCAGGTTCTGGGCGATGATTTGCGCATCGAACAGATCCAGGTAAAACATCAGCGCCACGCTGACCACCAGCAAGGCAAACGCAATGGGAATGCCCAGCGCCATGCTGCCGATCAAAGACCCGAGAAAAATAACCAGTGTCATGGGCGATTACTCTTGAGCGGGTTATGCGCCATCGCCTCGACGGCGTCGTGGTCCTGAGCCATGCCCCACTCGGCATCGCCGTGCTTGCCAAACAAAGCCAGGTAGAGCTCATAGAGCAAGATGAAGGCGGCGCTGGCGCCGAACACCAGGCCGGCAGCGTAGAACACCGCCATCGACAAGCCGGATGCCGGTGCGACCACGTGCAGGTTGATCACCACCTGCTGCCAACTGCCGATGAAGATCAACCAGCAGATGTACAGCATCAGCAAATGCCCGATAACCAGGCAGGCGCGCCGGAGCGAAGACGGCAGGCGCTTGATCAAGCTGTCCATGCCCAGGTGCGCACGGTCCTTGAGCGCCACCAAGGCTCCGAGAAAAATCATCCAGACGAAGAACCAGCGCGACAGCTCCTCGGAGACGCTGATGCCGGAATTGAAGGCATAACGCAGCACCACATTACCGAACACCAACACGATCATCGCAACCATGCACAACACAATCAGCAGCTTCAGCAACTTGAAATACAGATCGACGACTTTGGTCATCTTGAAGACCTCTCAGGCTTGTCGAGCACCGGCACAGGCGGCGCAATGGGACCGCAGCAACACAGGCCGCTACAGGACCGGACCGGAGGAGAAGAAAAAGGCTTCGGGGTTGAAGCGAAGGATCGAAGGGAGGGCGTCAGGTGCCCGCAGACGGCTACGCATAGGGGATTCCTCTGTTTTTATTATGGGCCTTGGTCGCGTGGAACAAGACGTGCTCCGCCTAAAATGTACCAACCAGTTAGTTCGGTCAAGAACCCAGGCGTACACGCAGTACAAAGGGTGCGATTATCGGCTAATCCTGACCCGGCAACGGCACCACTCTGCCCCCCAAGGATTTGTATCGCTCTGTATATGAACCGGAGCCTGATACGTAATCGTCGATTTCGCCTCCTTCAGACACACAGCGCCGATACAACCGTGCGTTTAACTGTGATCACCGGACAGCAGTGCACCTCTGTTGCTGCCGACCCAATCCATTAAACGCAAGGAGAACCACCATGTTCAGTTTCCCAAAAGCTTCCTCCCTGGCAGTCGCATTGGCACTGGTCGGCAGCTTCGGCCTGGCGAATGTCGCATCGGCTACAGACAGCAAAGCCCCGGCCCATCAGCTGGCCGAAGGCGGTTCCGATCGTTTGATTCAAAACCGCGTGGCCGAAGGGGGCTCTGATCGCTTGATTCAGAACCGCGTGGCCGAAGGGGGCTCTGATCGCTTGATTCAGAACCGCGTGGCTGAGGGCGGGGCTGATCGTCTGCAGGAGCTGCGTGAGCGCAACGCCGCAGCAGTCGCATAGATCGTGCCGGGGCCGTAGCATTCACTTAGGCCCCGACGTCCCCCCGTACCCACCGTCCTGTGGGAGCGAGCCTGCTCGCGAAAGCGGCCGACCAGACACCGTACGACTTGCTGGCTCAGTCAACGGGGCGCTGGCGGAAACTCACCGCCAGCCGGTTCCAGCTGTTGATGGTGCTGATCGCCATTGTCAGGTCCACCAACTCCTCCTCGCTGAAGCAGGCACGGGCCTGGGCATAGACATCGTCCGGCACCTGACTCTGGGCCAACAGCGTCACCGCTTCGGTCCACGCCAGGGCGGCGCGTTCGCGAACAGAAAAAAAGCCGCTGTCACGCCATACGGCCACTGCGAAAAGACGCCGCTCGGTCTCACCCAGGCGTCGTGCATCCACCGAATGCATGTCGGTGCAGAAGGCACAGCCGTTGAGTTGCGAGGCACGGATCTTGATCAGGTGCAGCAGCGCCGGTTCGATACTCAGGCGACTGGTCAGCGCCTCCAGGCCAATCATCGCTTTCATCGCCCCGGGGGACGCACTGTAGTAATCCAGACGCTGGCTCATGACGGACTCCGTGACAGGGATACCTTCACGGTAGAACCCGAAGGCCTTCGACGACAGGTCCAATTGGTCGAAAAAAGCAGGGCCATCCCGCGCCAGACCAATCAGCTGGATTTTCTTCACGCAACTTCTATCCGAATGCACAATGCAGGTAATCTTGCAGCTTTGACGCTGCCGCCAGGCGATTGTCCAGGAGCCCGCGGGTATGGAACTTCATGTCGTCATCAATGGCCGCAAGGACCTGACAAGTCAGTTGTACCAACAGCTACGCAGCGCCATCGAAAGCGGTCGCCTGGCGGCCGGCACACAACTGCCACCCAGCCGCCTGCTCGCCGAACAGTTGGGCGTTTCGCGCAAGACCGTTTCCGATACCTACGCCCAGCTGACCTATGAAAACTTCCTGACCGGCATCATCGGCAAGGGCACCTACGTCAATGCGCGGCCGGCCAAGGTCGTGCGCAAACAAGACCACCGGGAGTTGGCCGGGGCGGACGTTGTCGAGGCCTGGCGCAACATGCCGGATCTGTTGCACCATCCGACGCCCGAAAGCGCATTGCGTTACGACTTCATCGGCGGCGCCACCGGCAAGGGGCAGTTTCCCCTCGACGATTGGCGTCGTTGCACCGCTCATGCCCTGCGCCAGATCGCCAATAGCAAAGGATTCTACAGCCAACCCGGGGGCCTGCCGGCACTGCGCAATGCCATAGCCCGGCACATCGCATTTTCCCGGGGGGTCAACTGCCAGGACGATGACGTGGTGGTGTGCAACGGTGCGCAACAGGCCCTGGATCTGATTTCACGGGTGCTGACCCGGCCCGGCAGCCTGGTGGCAATGGAAGATCCGGGGTATCCACCGGCACGACTGCTGTTCGGCTCCCTCGGCGCCACGGTGGTCGGGGTGCCCGTGGACGACCAGGGCATGCGGGTGGACCTGATCCCCGACGGCACGCGGCTGATCTATGTCACGCCTTCCCACCAGTTCCCCTTGGGCATGCCCCTGAGCCAAACCCGGCGCGAGGCCCTGCTGGTCCGGGCTTATGAGCTCGGTGCGATCATCATCGAAGACGATTACGACAGCGAATTTCGTTACGAAGGCCGGCCCGCAGATTCGTTGCAGAGCATGGATGAACGTGGAATCGTGGCGTACGTCGGGACCTTCTCCAAGACCCTGCTGCCGGAGCTGCGGCTCGGCTACGCCGTCCTTCCTCCGGCGATTCTCGAGGCCGTGATTCTGGCCAAGCGTCTCACCGACCAGCACACCTCTACCCTGCCCCAATGGGCCCTGGCCAAGTTTATCGCCGAGGGTTGCCTGCTCAAGCACATCCGTCGCTGCCACGCCCTGTACGCCGGGCGCCGCGAACGGATACTGGGCCGCATGGCCGGGGACCTGTCGCCCTGGTTCGAAGCCGTGCCCACCACTGCCGGCTTTCACCTGGCGGTGTTGTGCAAGGTACCGATCGATCTGCCGCTGGTGATCGAACTGGCGAAAAAAGTCGAGGTCGGGCTGTACAGCCTTGATGGCTTCTTCAACGAAGTGCCGCCACGGCCGGGCCTGTTCTTCGGTTTTGGAGCCATCGAAGTCCTGGACATCGACATCGCCCTGGATCGCCTGCGGGACATCCTGCAACAGGTCGCCTGACCAATTGGACTGCCGGCTTATCCGCCCATTGGCTGTTTGAGTCTTGCCCATGCAGGCCTATCCTGCATGGGTATCGTTGATCGTGAACATCCCGTCCGACTTGATTCAGGAGCCTGAACAATGTCTCGCCAAGTGATCAATACCGTACAGGTACAAGCCGCCGCCGGTCGCTCGGAAGAGCTCGGCCGACAATTGCAGCAGATCGTCGAAACCCTGCGCACCCAACCCGGCTGTGACGCCTACATGGTCGACCGGTGCCCGGTGGACGGCGACCGCTGGACCGTCAGCGCCCGCTGGCAATCGGAAGCGGCCATGCAAGCCCATTTCACCTGCCCCGAAGTACAAGGCTTTATCGGCCTGATCGATAACCGTCTGGCCCGAAGCGTGGATTTCAATAGTTTCCCGATTGTCTGAAGCGCTCGCTCTCCCGAGCCGGACCTACCTGTGGCGAGGGGATTTAGCGAAACGTCGCACCGCCCCGTTCAAGTGCGCAGCACTCGCCAGATAGGGCCCTCACGAATATCTTGGGGCCGCTGCTCAGCCCAGCGGGGATAAATCCCCTCGCCACAGGGTTACGGGCCAGTCAGTTGCAAATTCGTAGTAGACCAATTGGTCTACCGGCCTTCCGATAGATTGGACGTTTGCTTGCCCCGCCAGCGGGCATAGGGTGAATCCATTGCCGCAACAGTGCGGATCCACTCAAAAACCACGAAGGCTATTGCAATGAAAACCCTCTGTCTGATCGCCGCCCTCAGCCTGCTGCCTGTCGTCCAGGTCTACGCCCACGAAACCGCCCCTTCGGAGAAGGTCCAGGTGCTGCAGGAAAAGATGCTGAAAAACCTGCCGGGCAAAAAAGCCATGATGCTGACCGTCGACTACGCCCCGGGCCAGTCGTCCATTGCCCACAAACATGAGGGCACGGCCATGGCCTACGTCCTCGAAGGCGCCATTACCTCCCAGGTCAAAGGCGAACCGGCGACCACCTACAAGGCCGGAGAGTTCTGGTACGAAGCGGCGGGTTCCGAGCACTTGGTCTCGAAAAACGCCAGCGCGACCGAGCCGGCGAAACTGCTGGTCTTCATGGTGATGGGTGAGAAAGAAGCTGTATTGATCCCGCTGAAAAACTGACCAACACCACAATTCCCTTGTGGGAGCGAGCCTGCTCGCGATAGCGGTGGCCCAACCAACATCATCCTCGACTGACCCGCCGCCATCGCGAGCGGGCTCGCTCCCACAAGGAAAATCGGTGCCTGCGCATGAACCGCGCCCAATAAAAAGCCCCGCATCTCTCGATGCGGGGCTTTTTATTCAACGCCGGATCAGTTGGCCGTCAAGACCGTCTGACCTGCCAACGCCAGGTCCAGCAGTTCGCGGTTGGCGACTGCGTACATGGCGTAATCGGTGGCGCTGGCGGCACGGATGTCCACCAGCATGGCACGCCAGCGCTCGACCATGTCTTGTTGCTGCTCCAGCCACAGCGCGAGACGGGTTTCCACGTCCTGGCTGCCGTCGCCCTGTTGCAGGACCGAGATGGTGATCGCCCGTTGCTGCCAGTCGACGTCATCGCGGAACGCTTCGCGGGCCAGGGCTTGCCAGTTGTTTTCCACCGGCAAGGCACTGATCTGCTGCAGGTACCAGGTGATGTCCAGGGCGCTGCCCACGGCGAAGTAGGCCTTGGCCACATCGGCGGCGTTCTGGCCGGTGACGTCGGACGCCTCGATGATCGGCAGCAAGGTATACAGGTGCGTGGTGCCTGCAACCATGCGCGCCAGCAACTCTGGCACACCGGCGGCCACGTAGGCCTGGTAGCGGGTCTGCCAGCCTTCGCGGGTCGGGCCTTCCAGCAGTTCGTCGAGCTTGAGGCCCAACGCCGCCAGGTGCGGACCGAAGTGAGCCACGTCGCGGGCAGCGTTCTGCTCGTTACGGCGGCTGCGCAGGAACCAGCGGGTCGCACGACGGCCCAGGCGCATCAACTCATCCATCAGCTCCAGTTGCACGTCGGCCGATACCTGGTGATCCAGGGCTTCGATCTGACGGAACCAGTGCGGAAGATGGAAGATGTCCCGTACGATTACATACGCACCCGCCACGTTCGCCGGGCTCATGCCCGTGGACTCCTTGAGCCGTTGAACGAAGGTGATGCCCATGTGGTTGACCAGGTCGTTGGCGATCTGGGTGCTGACGATCTCGCGCTTCAGGCGGTGGCGACGCATGGCCTCGGAGAACTTGTTCACCAGCGTAGCCGGGAACGCGGTCTCCATGTCCCGGGTCAGGTAGTCGTCGTCGGGTACCAGGGAATTGAGCAGCGCTTCCTTGAGGTCGATCTTGCTGTAGGAGATCAGTACCGACAGTTCGGCACGGGTCAGGCCATGGCCCGCCGCGACACGTTCGGCCAGCTGTTCTTCGGTCGGCAGGAACTCGATGGCGCGGTCCAACTTGCCACGGACTTCCAGATCGTTCATCAGGCGCTTGTATTCGGCGATCCGCACGAATGCGCGACGGGCCGCCAGGGACAGGGCCTGGGTCTGCTTGTAGTTGTTGCCCAACACCAGGCCACCGACTTCGTCGGTCATGCTCGCCAGCAACTGGTTGCGTTGCTTGTCGGTCATATCGCCGGCCTGCACCACTTCGTTGAGCAGGATCTTGATGTTCACTTCATGGTCGGAGCAGTCCACACCGCCCGCGTTGTCGATGAAGTCGGTGTTGGTGGCGCCGCCATGCAGGCCGAACTCGACACGGCCCAGCTGGGTCATGCCCAGGTTGCCGCCCTCGCCCACGACCTTGCAGCGCAGTTCGTTGCCATTGACGCGCAACGCATCGTTGGCCTTGTCGCCGACGTCAGCGTGGCTTTCGGTGCTGGCCTTGACATAGGTGCCGATACCACCGTTCCACAACAGGTCCACCGGCGCCTTGAGCAAGGCATTCAGCAGTTCGGTCGGGGTCAGCTTGTCGGCCTTGATGTCGAAGCGTGCCTGCATCTGCGGGGTGATGGCGATGCTCTTCGCGCTGCGCGAGAAAATGCCGCCGCCTTCGGACATGATGCTGGTGTCGTAGTCGGTCCAGGCCGAACGCGGCAGGTCGAACAGGCGCTGGCGCTCGGCGAAGCTGCTGGCCGGCTCCGGGTTCGGATCGATGAAGATGTGCAGGTGGTTGAACGCCGCGACCAGTTGCAGCTTGTCGGACATCAACAAGCCGTTACCGAACACGTCGCCAGCCATGTCGCCAACACCGACCACAGTGATGCTGTCTTCCTGGACGTTGATGCCACGCTCGCGGAAGTGGCGCTGCACGCCGACCCACGCGCCCTTGGCGGTGATGCCCATCTTCTTGTGGTCATAGCCGGCCGAGCCGCCGGAGGCGAAGGCGTCGCCCAGCCAGAAGCCGTAGTCGATGGCGATGCCGTTGGCGATGTCGGAGAAGGTCGCCGTGCCCTTGTCGGCAGCGACTACCAGGTACGGGTCATCATCGTCATGCCGCACGACGTTGGCCGGCGGTACCAGGACGCCGTCCTTGAGATTGTCGGTGATATCCAGCAGCCCGGAGATGAAGATGCGGTAGCAGGCGATGCCCTCGGCCGCGATCTCGTCGCGGCTGCCGCCCAGTGGCAGGCGACGCGGCAGGAAGCCGCCCTTGGCGCCGACCGGCACGATCACCGAGTTCTTCACCTGCTGGGCTTTTACCAGGCCCAGGACTTCGGTGCGGTAGTCTTCTTCACGGTCGGACCAGCGCAAGCCGCCACGGGCGACGTTGCCGAAACGCAGGTGCACGCCTTCGACCCGTGGCGAGTAGACGAATATCTCGAACTTGGGCACCGGTTTCGGCAGTTCCGGGATCAGGTGCGGGTTGAACTTGAAGCTGAAGTAGGACTTGTTCTGGCCGTGGGCGTCGGTCTGGTAGAAGTTGGTCCGCAGGGTGGCCTTGATCAGGTCCAGGTAGCGACGCAGGATGCGGTCTTCGTTGAGCACCTGGACATCATCCAGTGCCGTGAGGATCGCCTGTTCCAGACGCAGTTGCTTGTCTTCCAGGTCTTCGCCGGTGAGCTTGCGGGCCAGGTAGAAGCGGGTCTTGAACAACCGGGTCAACTCGCGAGCGATGTCGGTATGGTTGTTCAGGGTGCTGGCGATATAGCCCAGGTCAAAGCCCAGGCGGATCTGCTTGAGATAGCGGGCGTAGGCACGCAGCAGTGCCACATCGCGCCACGGCAGGCCGGCGGTCAGCACCAGGCGGTTGAACGCATCATTCTCGGCGTCGCCACGCACGATGTGGACGAAGGCGTCCTGCAAGGTGTCGTTGAGCTGCTGGATGTCGAGGTTCACCCCTTCGGCGGCGGTGAACGCGAAGTCGTGGATCCAGAACTCGCGGCCGTTGGTGTGACGCAGGCGGTACGGGAACTCACCCAACACGCGCAGGCCGAGGTTTTCCAGAATCGGCAGCACATCGGATAGCGCCAGCGGCGTGTCGGCGTGATACAGCTTGCAGTGCAGCTCACGCTGGCCGGACACCTGGCCCAGCGGCTGGTAGAAGCTCATGACCAGCGGATTTTTTTCATTCAGGCTCAGCAGGTGCTGCATGTCGACCACTGCCGAATGCGCGGCAAAGCGCTCGCGGTAGCCGGCCGGGAAGCCTTTCGGGTAATCGGCGAGCACGTTGGTGCCCTGAGCTTCGCCGAAGCTCTCGATGACCAGGCTGGCGTAGTCGTCCTGCCAACTGCGGCAGGCCTGCACCACTTCTTTTTCCAGCAGCAGCGGGTCGATGTCGATGCGGTTCTTCGGGTCCACTCGCAGGATCAACTGCACGCGGGCCAGTACCGATTCGGAGAAGAACGTCCAGAATTCGCAGTCCGAAGCCTTCAGGCGATCCATCAGCACTTGCTGGATCTTCTGGCGCACTTCGGTGGAATAGATGTCGCGCGGCACGTAGGCCAGGCAGTAGCAGAAACGGCCGTATGGATCCTTGCGCAGGAATACGCGGATCTTGTTGCGTTCCTGGATCTGCACGATGGACATCACGGTGCTGAACAGCTCGTCCACCGGGGTCTGGAACAGATCGTCGCGGGGCAGCACTTCGACCACTTGGGCCAGTTCCTTGCCCAGGTGCGCCTTGGCCTGGAAGCCCGAACGACGTTCGATTTCGGCGACCTTGCGGCGAATGTACGGAATAACGCGCACGCTCTCGCCATACACCGAGGAGGTGTACAGGCCCATGAAGCGGCATTCCTTGATGACCTTGCCGTCAGCGTCGATTTCACGGATCGACACGTAATCCGGATAAGCCGGACGGTGTACGCGGCTCGGGTGTGCGGCCTTGGCGAACGACAGCGGAGTCGGTTCACGCAGATAGTTGACGGCGTAGTCCTCGATGCGCAGGTCATCGGCGGTCAGGCCGGCGCGCAGCAGCTTGGTCAGGCCGAGAAACGACTCGGGGTCATACTCGATATGGCCGCCATCGACATCGTCACGGACCACGAACTCTTCATAGCCCAGGAAAGTGAAGTGGTTGCCCACCAGCCACTCCAGGAAGGTCTTGATCTCGCTTTTTTCGTCGGCATCGATCGCGTAGGCGCTATTGTCCAGGCTGGCAAGGATCTCCTGGACCTTGTCTTTCATCGGCTCGAAATCGGCCACGGCCACTCGCACTTCGCCCAGTACCTGCTCAAGCTCCTTGCTCAGGACGTTGAGTTCGGCGGCGTTGGCGCAGCGGTCGATTTCCAGGTACATCAGCGACTCTTGCAGGACGCCCTCGCCCTGGGTGCCCTTCGGCAGGATTTCCAGCAACTCGCCCTTGCTGTCACGACGCACGCTCAGCACGGTGGTTTGCAGGGTATGGATGCTGTAGCCGCGGCGGTTCAGCTCGGTACGTACCGAGTCCACCAGGAACGGCAGGTCGTGGTGCAACACTTCCACGGCGGTATGGGTCGACTGCCAGCCGTGGCGTTCGTAATCGGGGTTATAGACGCGAACCTGCGATTGCGCGTGGTCGAAGCGCTCAAGCAGGCGCCAGGCGGACAAGGTGCAGCCGGCGAGGTCGGACAACCGGCGCTGGGTAAGTTCATCGAGGGAAATGATGCCGAAGAATTGTTCAGCAAACAGCGCCACTTGTGGCAGTGCCTGTTCACTGATGTTCTGCGCCAGTACCGCTTGCAGTTGATGCTGGAAGTCGGCTTTGCTGGCTGCGGTGAAGAACGCCATCTGTGGTACTCCGCTTGGGCTTGTTATTGATGGAAGCGTCGTGCAGCCCCTCTCGGGCCGCCGGCCATCCTGTTCCTGATTCTCGGGCAGAGGAAACAGGACGACAGGTGGGTGAAGCTGGACAAGACCCGCAGGTCACATTCCATTTTCATGTCATGGACATCTACAGGGAACACCCGTGCACGTGCGCGTCCGTTGCGCAGCTTAACGAGTGCGACAAGGCCTGTGCTTGCAGCGCTGCGACATATTCGGTCATCGGCAAGCTATACAGTCGCTGTGCATCGAACAACCCTAGCAGTCTGGGGCACAATCGGCACCCCAGGATGTGAAATCGCGCACGAATGATGCCTGTGGTCGCAGTAAATCCCGCGGACTGGCAAAATCCGCTACTTCGCACCCGCAAGGCTCATCGAGCCAGGAGCCATCCCGATGCAAATGACCACCGCTCTTCTGATCGCCAACCCGTGCGACGACGAAGAAGACAACATGGCCATGCTTTGCTGCCACAGCGCCCAGGGCGAAATGTTCCTGATGACCCGATACCCCGATGAAGACGAACTGGAAATAGCCCTCGATGGCGAACCGTCGACCCTGAACGGCGTGAAGGTCACCCTCAGCCCGACATTGCTGAAAATCGAAATCGCTGCGGCCGATGCCGATGCGCTCAATGGTGATGACGTGCTGGAAATCAGCCATGACACCGATGAAGCCGACTTGGCAGAGGTTGAGCTGACGCTGCAGAACATTCTCGAGGGAACAGGGACTTATATCCGTCAACTTTGATGTGAGCGGTGGCGAAGGTGACCGGGAGGGTACCTTCGCGTGAGCCGCCTTTACCGGCCTCCTCCACTTTGCCAACTTGCCAGCTCATCTCCCATAGGCGCTTAACGCGTCAGCCGATCGATCAGGGGGGCACTGAACAGCAGCAACAGCCAGAACACCGTCCCCAGCGCGAACAGGCGAATCAGCGCGCGACTGGTTTTGAGCTCAACGAAATAAGCCATCACCAGGCCCGCCTCGCCGATTGCGCAAACCATGATGACAGGCCCTCGATAGGGAATTGAGCCAGTCAGCGAAGTCAGGATCGTCGTCCCAAGCAAACCCAACGCCCCCAGGTAAACGAGGGTCAAGCGGAGTGTGCTCATATGGGTCTTCCAATGAGATAAAGCGAAGGATAAAGAAAGATCCAGATGACATCCACGGTGTGCCAATAGAACCCAAACGTTTCCATGACCGATATCCGTTGCGGTAGCGGAAGGCGTCCGAGGTGAATCCGCAACCATATCCCCAACGCAACGATGATCGCAATCACGATATGAATGGCATGCAGCGCGGTGGATATGAAGTAAAGCCCCATGAACAAGCGCGCTTGGGGTGCCTTGAGCGGGGCTTGAGACGTGAGGACCGGTAACAGGCCTTCAATGTATTCGGATCGATATTCATAGACCTTGAGCCCGAGGAAGACCGTCGCCAGTGCAATCGACAGGAGCACCAGTCCCTTCAACCGTACGATTTTTGCTTGACGGGCGGCCTGGATGGCGAGACTCATGGTGAAGCTACTGGTCAGCAGCAAGGCACTGTTCGCGCCGCCGAGCAGATAATGCAGGTGCTCGACCGCTGTCCTGACAGAAGCTTCATAGGCCACCCGGTAATACCAGATGGTGAACAACAAGCCACCGAACATCATCAGCTCAGTGGCCAAGAACAACCACATACCCAGATGCGCCGCTTCTCGTTGCTGAGAATCAGTCTGAAACGGATCGCTTACACGCCCGTCAACGCGGTTCATGGGTCGCCTCGGACGGATAGTCATAGGCTTCGAAGTCCACCAGCGGAATATGTTCGAAGTTATGTTTGGGGGGAGGAGACGGCACACTCCATTCCAGACCGGCAGCGCGCCAAGGATTGGCCACGGCTTTCTGCCCTTTTACGAGCGACCAGGTCAGGTAGAAGAACGGCAGCGAGTAAGCCACCGCCAAAACACAAGCGCCGGCCGAAGACAGATCGTTGAGGAATTGAAATTCCGGATCGTAACTGTGATAACGCCGCGGCATTCCCAGATAGCCGAGGATGAACTGCGGGAAGAACGTAATGTTGAACCCGAAGAACATCGTGACCGCCGCAATGCGCGCCCACAATTCTGGATACATTCTGCCCGTTATCTTCGGCCACCAGAAATGCAGCCCGCCAAAATAGGCAGAAACGCTCGCCCCAACCATGATGTAGTGGAAGTGGGCCACCACAAAATATGTGTCATGGACGTGAACGTCGGCGGCCAACAAGGCAACGAACAGACCGGCCGTTCCACCGAACATGAACAGCGTGATAAACGTGACCGAGTACAGGAATGGCGCGTTGATGGTCAAGCGGCTCTTATAGTACGTCGCCGTCCAGTTGTAAGCCTTGATCGCTGAGGGGATGGATATCAGGAAACTGAGCAGCGAAAAAAGCATGCTGGCGTACATCGACTGCCCGGACACGAACATGTGGTGTCCCCACACCATGAATCCGAGGATGGCGATCGTCACACTGGAAAAGGCCACGAAGGAATAACCGAAAATACGCTTGTGTGCCGAAGCCGTGACCAATTCACTCATCACGCCCATGCCCGGTAGAAGCATGATGTACACCGCCGGATGGCTGTAGAACCAGAACAGATGCTGGAATAACAGTGGATCGCCACCCAGGCCGGGATCGAAGACGCCAATGCCGAATATACGTTCGGCCGCTACCAGGATGAGGGTGATTGCCAGAATCGGCGTCGCCAGCACCAGAATCACCGCAGTGGCATAGAGCGACCATACAAACAGCGGCAGGCGAAACCACGTCATGCCGGGCGCCCTCAGGGTGTGCACCGTCACGATAATGTTGATACCTGTGAAAATGGACGAGAACCCGGTGACGAACACACCAATGATCACCGCCACTACATGCCCATGAGTGAACATCGTTGACAGCGGCGTATAGAACGTCCAGCCCGTGTCCACTCCGCCAGCGATCAGCGCGAACAGGGTGAAGAGCCCGCCCCCCATCAGCAAATACCAGCTCGCCAGGTTCAGGCGCGGCAGAGCCATGTCCCTGGCGCCGATCATCAGGGGAATCAGAAAATTGCCCAATACGGAAGGAATCGAGGGAATGAGAAAGAACCAGACCATTATCACGCCATGAAACGTGAAACTTCGGTTGTAGCCATCAGCTGTCAAGAAATCGCCCTCAGGCGTGATCAATTCAATACGGATAGCGCTGGCGGCCAGGCTTCCCATGAAAAAAAACAACGTCACTGCGATCATGAACAAGATGGCAATACGCTTGTGGTCTGTGGTCAGCAACCAGGACTTGAGCCCATGATCGACATCAAGGTAGCTCGGTTCAGTGCCAGCCACTTCGGGCGTTTCGGAAATCAATGTCATTGCCCTCTTGAATGGCAAGTGGCCTTCAGAACAAGGCGCCACACACACCCGAGAAAATCGACGGTAAGGAGCGTCATTGCAGACCTTCCCTGGGTTGCGCATTACCCAGCGACTTGAGGTAGGCAGTAAGACGAATCACGGCCTCTTCATCCAGGACGTTGGTAAACGTTGGCATGATCGGCTGATAACCTGCGGTGATCTGCTTCTGGGGCAGCTGGATCGAATCGCGAATATAGTTGTCGTCCGCGACCACGAAAGTCCCATCCGCCAAGGCTACTTTGCGACCGTACAAGCCTTCGAGGGGAGGTGCGTGAACCTGGGAGCTTTCGGCATGGCAGCCACTGCAGCCGAACTGGCGGAACAACGCTTCTCCCTGTTCGGCAAGGCTTTCGGACGTCTGCGACTGTTGCAGCCATTGAGCGTACTCCTGGGGCTTCAACACAACGAGTCTGACGCGCATGGTGGAATGATTGGTGCCGCAATACTCAGCGCACTTGCCCTCAAAAACGCCGGTCTTGTTGGCCTTGAACCACATGTGTGTATAGCTTCCGGGCAAAGCATCCTGCTTGTTGCGCATAACCGGAAAATACAGGCTATGGATAGCGTCCTGTGAGATCAGGTCAAGTTTGATGGCCCGGCCCACCGGAACGTGCAAGGCGTTGATTTCACGCTGGCCGCCTGGATGCTGGAATTTCCACATCCACTGCTTGGCGACCACATGGATCTGCATCGCATCAGGCGGGGGCGTCCGTGACACGTAGTAAAGATACGACGACAGGACAAACAGGATCATGGCGCCGATGAAGGGAACGGCTATCCAGACAATTTCGATCTTGTGATTACCGACAGGGCGATGATCGCGAGGTACGCGAGAGCCTTGGCGATAACGGAATGAAAAAACCAGCAGGCATAGGAACACAGGGAAAACGAAAAGGAACATCATCGCCGTAAAGGTAATGACCAGCCAATCGACCTGCCCAGCGTAGCTGGATGCCTGTTCGGGCCACAAATGCATGAACGCCCCCTGGTTCATTCGCCACTCCGTTGTCTGCACCGTTCACGATGCAACGCGAGCCCGATGAAACCGGCGAGCGCGAAAACGGTGGCCAGACCGCCGACCCGCAGGGCCCCCATGACCAGACTGTCATAACCGCCTGTTTTCGGATCATAGTGATAGCAGAGCAGAAGTAACCGATCACCCAGCGATCCGACCTGGCCCCGCCCCGCTTCCGTGATAGCCAGTCGCAGGTCGGTGGCTTGGTAACCAAGACCATACAACCATCTTGAAAGCTGCCCCTGGCTCGTCAGAACGCCCACGGCCGAAACGTGCGCGTACTGTCGGATGGCGGGGTCGTAGCGATAGCGAAAGCCAATGGCATTGGACAGCGCCTTGGCGGCCGCCTCATCCCCTACCAGAAAATGAACGCCTGGAGCATCGATGAGCTGCGGCCACTGCTTGCCGAGTTTGTCACGCTCGACGCGAGCATTGGCGGGTGTCTCGTCCGGGTTGAAACTGTAGGCGATCACATCGTAGTCCTTACCGACCCTGTAGCCCACCGATGCCAGGACCTGAAACAGTGTGGCTAACTGCGCACCGCACACATTCGGGCAGGTGAAATACACCGGTGCCAGCAGCACCGGACGGCCCTGCAGCAATTCGCCCAAGCGAACCACCCGCCCATCCTGATCGGTGAAGCCTGTCTCAAGCGGAATCCGAGCGCCGGTTCTTTGCTCAATTCCGGCCGCGGCGAAAGGATCGAAGCCTGCGGTTGCCGAGGCCGGCATGCAGAACCCAAGCATACCGACGACAATGGAGCACACCCAGCCGACCGTTGTTTTCAAGAGGCTCATCGCGCCCTCCCCTGTGTGTCTTGCAATGACAACGGGTACGGCTTTTCGCCAGGCCGACCCCGTGCCCGCGAGGGCCAGCCGGTGCGCGCCAGGGCTGCTTTTGCATCGGCGATCGGAATGTGCACGATGCCTTTGTGACGGTCTATCCAGCCCAGGCTGATCAATTGGGCCCGGGCCTGATCAAGGATGCGCCCTGCTTCGCGGGCCGGGTCGGCTTGGAGCCGAGGCTCGGGAGGTAATGCTCTTTGCTTTTCCAATGCTGTCGCGAGCGGGGTCGGGATGGATTTCTCGTATGAATCAAGCACCAGATGAACGCCACCCAGGCAGACGAGCAGCCCCAGCACCAGTCCGATACCGACATACACGATCCCTCGGACATTGGCGTCCTGTTGTTCGAATCCCTTCTCCTTCGAGACCTGATCAACGTCAATGCTCAAGGCAGCTCTCCTTGCGGACCAGTATCTGTCCCAACAGCGCGGCGTAACCCAGCCAGGCCACCAGTGTGAAGCTGATGACAGCAACAGGACGCAGCCCTTCTAGCGAGGGGGTTACCAGCCAGGCACACTCAAGCAATCCTGAGGCGATAGTGATCCAGCAGAGGCCTGACAACACCGAAGGCCGCTCGCTGACAGCAAACAGCAGGACCAGGAACACCAACACACCTTGCCCAACTGCAATAGCCCAGAGTACACCTCGCCAGAGACCCTCGACGCGGACAAGGTACCAGTGTGTTTCCCTGGGCAGGTCGGCCGACCAGATCAGTAAATACTGCATGAAATGCAGATAGAGCCAAACCTGTAGCGCTGCGACCAGCACCCCCCGCAAAACTCCGGGGCGCTGCGCGTGGCGCGAGAGTGCAATCAAAATGGCCACTGCAATGGCTGACAGCATCACGCGGGCAAAATACAACAGACCAAAGATCGACGAATAAAAGCGTTCGTCCAGCGTCATGATCCAGTCAATGCCGGCTGCTGACAGTGTCAGCACCATCAGCAACGCCCCAGCCGCAGCCAGACCAGGCCGAAGTCGCACGCGGGGCAAGGCCCACAAGGCCAGTGCACTCCAGACGGCGGCATACAGGAACGTTCTGACGGCGAAGCCTGCCGGGGATAACCAAAAGCCCCGGAAGCCTGAGAACGAGGAGTCGGCCCAGGGGTACAGGCGGCTCATGCCAATGATCACTGGTATCGACATCACTCCGATCAAAGACGTCGTCCGGGCAATCCGAACGGTCCCCGACCAGAGCATGTCGCACCAGCTTCCAGAAACCAGGGCCAGCAGCATGGCCAAGGTCAGGCACCCGAGCGGAAAACACGCCATGCTCACCAAGGCAACCAGGCACGCGGCGGCGACTTCGCGGCTTGAAAAAAGAGATCCCAGTACAAGAACAAGTAGCGCGATGGCAACGGCAGCCAGATTCAAGCGGCGCAAGGTCATGGCTTGGCCTCCAGAAACGCTCGCTGCTGAGGTGACAAGCTGTGCACGTCTGTGTGCTGGCTCAGTTGCAGCGCCCTTATATAGGCGACGATGGCCCAACGATCTGCCGGCTCCACGCGAGCGGCATAACTGTACATCTGTCCGTAGCCATGGGTAATGACGTCGATCAGCTGACGATCCGGCGCGTCGCGCAGTCGTTGATCGGCAAGGTCTGGTGGCTTCGCAAAGCCGCGAGCGACCACAATCCCCTGGCCATTGCCGGTCAAGCCATGGCATGGCGCGCAGTAGATCTCGAAGCGCTCTTGCCCGCGATCGAGCAGTGCCTGGGTCATCGGCGGCCTGACGTTCAGAACGGCCTCGCGCTCGAGCGCTCCCCGTGCGACGGTGCCAATCGGCGGTGCCTGATCGACCTTACCGTCAGAGAAGAAATCACTGTGGTCTTGATCCTTGGCCTTGCGCTGCTCCGACATGTCATCACATGCGCCCAACAGCAGGCAGGCCAACAGCCCGAGCACGGCCAGGCCTCCCCTGCTCATGCGCGAATCTCGGTTACTGTCAGCGCTCGTTCCGCCAGCCAGAGCGAGGTGCCAAGCCGGTCGAATCGAGGGTCGTCCCCATGAATACAGAGCAGGAACCGGTCGTCCATGGCCCGCTTGAAAGCTTCAGCCTCGAACAGTGGATGGTGAAGCAGTGGCAGACGGCATAGCCAGAACAGACCGAACACCGCGAACAGCACTGCGAATAGCACTGCCATCAGGAAGGTGACGACCATGAAGGCCGGCACTGCAATCAGCGGCCTGCCGCCTGTGTTCAAGGGGTAATCAAGATTGGCGTACACCTGCATGGCGTAGCCCAGTATTGCGCCAACGACCGCACCCGCGACGCCGTACCAGAGCGCTCGTCGATCGTTCAACCCCAGCAGTTGTTCCAGCGCCTCCACGGGAAATGGGGTGTAGGCCTCCAGACGTGAATAGCCAGCCTCGCGTGCCGCCCGAGTTGCGTCGACCAATGCCTCGGGAGTGGCAAAATCGGCCAGCAGTCCATAACGACGCGGCTCACTCATGAGGTTCACCTCGCGCCTTGTAGAGCGCCGCCTTGATTTCGAAGGACGAGACCATCGGCACAAACCGGATGAACAACGTGAACGGCACCAGAAACAAGCCGAAGGTCCCAATGAAAACCGCCCATTCCCAGAACGTCGGCGAATAGGCGTTGCTCCAGCTCGATGCCATGAAATCACGCGTCATGGGCGTAATGATCAACATGAAGCGCTCAGCCCACATGCCGACCAACACGGCCATGCTCACCATCACCAGCAATACGGGAGACCGACGAACCTTCTGCCACCACAGCGCTTGCAGTACCAACACGTTGCAGCACATCGCCAACCAGAAACTCCAGGCGGTCGGGCCTTCGAGACGGCTCATGGCGACCTGGATCTCGTGCGACTCGCCCGAGTAAAACGCAGTGAACATGTCCGCAATGTAGCCGTAGGACGTAAGCCAGCCCGTGGCCAGGATCAGCCGTCCCAGCATGTCCAGATGGCGATCCGTGATGAGCTGCTCGTACGACAGGAAACGACGCAGCCCGCAGGCGATGACCGCAACCATGGCGAAGCCCGAGAACACCGCCCCAGCAACGAAGTACGGCGGAAAAACCGTAGAGTGCCAACCCGGCTCGAGCGCCAGGTTCAGCAGAAAGGAGTAACCACTGGACACTGAGAACACCAGCGGCACGGCCAGCAGAGCAATGAAGCGATAGGTGCGGCGCCAATGCGCCCAATGAGCCGCCGCACCTCGCCAGCCCAGTGCAAGAACGCCATAGACCATCTGTTGCCATCTGTTCGTTGCCCGGTCCCTGGCTGTCGCAAAGTCCGGGATGGCGCCGATATATACGAACAGCACGGATACCACCAGGTAAGTGACCACGGCGAAGAAGTCCCACGCCGTGGGGCTTCGAAACTGCGGCCAGAGTCCGAGGGTGCTGGGATAGGGTGCTGTATAGAAGAACAGCCAAGGGCGCCCTAAATGCAGAATGGGATAGATACCTGCGCACATCACCGCCAGGATGGTCATGAGCTCGGCCAAACGGTTGAGCGAATTGCGCCACGGGCGATCAACCAATAACAACAATGCAGAGATGAAAGTGCCGGCGTGGCCTATCCCCAGCCACCACATATAGTTGAGGATCGCGAATGCCCAGGTTACTGGAATATTGTTGCCCCATACGCCGACGCCCTGGGCGAATAGAACGACCACCGAGACCATGAACAGCATCAACAACGCGATTGCGATACCGAACAGACACCACCACCGGCGCTTATGGCGGAACGCCAATGGGGTATCGATTATCTGCTCGGACACCGCGCCGCAAGCCAGATCCCTGGGTAGAAAATGAGAGGTCGCGGCCATCAGGCGTTCTCCTCCTGCGCCCCGTCAAAACCATGGAAAATGCAGCGCCTGCTCATGCTTTTTCCTCCCCGGGTTTCTGATCGCGGATCGCAGCGAGGTAGGTCGTCTTGGGTCGGGTATTGAGTTCCTCCAGCAGCGCGTAATGACGGATGGAGTCCTTGGCTTTATTGACGGCGCTGTCCTTTTTGCTCAAGTCGCCAAAATGGATGGCCTGTACCGGGCAGGTCTGCTGGCAGGCGGTCTGGATCTCGCCCTCGGCAATCGGACGTCCGTCCTTCCTGGCCGCGATGCGCGCCTCGCTTATGCGCTGCACGCAATACGTGCATTTTTCCATCACCCCGCGCGAGCGCACTGTCACGTTAGGGTTGCGTGCAGCCTGGATGGACGGCTCATCGTTTTCCGTCCAGTTGTACCAGTTGAAGCGGCGGACCTTGTAGGGGCAGTAAGAAGAACATGTCCTCGTGCCGATGCAGCGGTTGTAGACCATTTCGTTGAGCCCGTCCGCGCCGTGCACGGTGGCATTGACCGGACAACCCACTTCACAGGGTGCTTTTTCGCAATGCATGCAGGGCACGGGCAGAAAGGTCGATCCGGGATCGAGCGCAGAACCGTCGTAATAGTGATCGACACGCAACCAGTGCATGACTCGTCCCTTGGCGACCTGTTCCTTGCCCACCACTGCAATGTTGTTTTCGGCCTGGCAGGCGACGATGCAGGCGTTGCAACCAATACACTGGTCAGTATCGATAAGCATGCCCCATGTGGGCTCGCTCATGACGGGTTGCTCATACAAGGTCGGCAGTTCGGGCGTTGGGCGCGCGGGCCCGACGGCCTGCGCGCGCGGCACATGGCGCACGACATCCTGGCCGATCAGCGTGTGCTGCATCTGCGTAAAAGCCAGGGAGGACTGCTGATCGAGCCTGGCGATGGTTGCACCGCTGCGCAGCCATGGCGAGTCAGCCATACGCAGAGCGGCATAATCGTAGCCGACGCCGTTGCCGACTCGCCCGCTGCGCTCGCGCCCGTAACCCGCGAACAACGTGACCACGGTGTCCGCCTGCCCCGGCATCACCCAAGCTGGCCCTTCGACGCTGCGCCCGTCGATCATGACGCTGATGCGGTCTCCGGAGACTAAGCGATAGCGCTCGGCGACAGCGATTGAAACGCCGATGATGTTGTCCCAGGTCAGCGTAGTGATGGGCCTGGGCAACTCCTGTAGCCAACCTGAATTGGAAAATCGCCCGTCCCATACGCTCGGGTCAGGCCGGAATTGAACCTGCAGCCCCGAAACGACGGGCGCATCGGCGATGCGAACCGGTTCGGCCGTGACCTGGAGCGAGGGCAACGCGCTCCCTTCAATAAAGCCCAAGGCGACTGCGCGACGCCATTCATCGTCAGGCAGGCTGCTCCAGGTGTTCCTGACCAGCGCGTGCCCATCCGGGCTGAGCTCACCGGCGAGCATCGCCACAATTTCAACCAGCGTGCGCGTGCCGTAAAACGGCTGGACCAACGGCTGACTGATGCAGACGCTGCCATCGACCGCCCGTGCATCACCCCACCCATCCAGGCTGTGGCTTGCACAGAGGTGCCAGTGGCTGCGTGCCCCCGTCTCATCGTAATAAAGGCCTGCGTGAATACGCGTAGGCACTTTTTCCAGTGCCTCGCGAAAATACAAATCACCCGGTGCGCTGTAGGCTGGATTGGTGTCGAGCATGACCAGGGTGCGCACCTGAGCATTGTGAATGGCCTGGGTCAGCGCAAGAATATCGCCCAACTGCGCCTCACCAATGCGGGTGAACAGGACAGGGGCCGTATAGCCTACGGTCCTTCCAACATTATCGAGCCGCTGGTTCAAACGATGCACGGCGGCCTGGACATCCGCTGGCGTATGGGGCCCGGCCACGATCAAACAGCGCCCCCGGCGGGACTGCAGCGCGGCGGCCATTGCCTCGACCCATTGCTGGTCCGGGGCCGCCAGCGGGGCCGCACTGCCCTCACTCAGGGCCGCCGCCAGCGCCCGTACCAGAGCGGGGAGCTGTGCGGGTTGAACCCGGCGGGTCTCGGTGGCGTTGGCGCCAGTCAAGGTGGGCGACGCTTGAACCATCACCAGCCGCGACTCGCCATCACCCCGTGCAGCCGCCTGCCGCCGGTTCGCCCATGCCCTCGCCTGCGACGTTTGCTTGGGGCCGGCCCCCAGGAAATCATCCTCCAGGCTCAGGACCAGGTCCGCGTTTTGCAGCAGGTAATGAATTTCGACGGGGCGGCCGAAAGCCAGGCGCGCCGGACCATAGCGGCCCTCCTCGAACGGCTCGAAGCGATAAAGGCTCGCTTTTGGCCAGCGCACAATCAACTTTTCCAGTTGGCGTTGCAGTGAAGGAGAACTGCTGGCGCCCATCAATATGTGCAGCCCCTGGCCTTGGTCATGATCACATTCGGCTTGCAGCGTGGCCGCGTCAGACTCAAATGCATCCCAGCTGCTCTCGACGCCTTTGAATCGGGGCGCCTGAGACCGATCAGGATCATAAAGCTGCAGAAGCGCGGCCTGAGTGAATGCATCGCATGCCCCCTGGCTGGCCGGGTGCTCGGGACTGCCTTCCAACTTGGTAGGACGGCCGACATGAGTACACCCCAGCACCGGTTGAGCGTACCCGGTAAACTGCACGGCCGTGGCGTACCACAGCGCTTTGCCCGGAACGATGATTTCCGGCTGAGCGACATAGGGCACGGCAGTGCCGGGTGTCGGTCCGCAGGCAGCAAGACCGCCCAAGGCCAGAGACGCGCCCATCAGTTGCAAAAAGCGCCTACGATCCATCTGTGGAGCAATATCCGGGAATTCCACCTCTATAAAGCGCTCGAAGGCCGGATCGTCAGTCAGCTCTTCCAGGCTGCGCCAATAGTGGACCCCTTGCTTGCCCTCAAGGTGACGACGTATCGCAGCGTAATCGGGCGTCGTGCGGTTCATGCAGCTCACCTATGACAGACGGAACAGGAGGTAAGACCGGATGTATCGATATGGTATTCGCGCATCAGGCGTTCCCCCAGTTCTCGTCGGTCCTGCTGTGTGGTCCAGGTCATATCGGTGATGAACTGACGAGGGCGAAGCCGGGGTGCCGGATCGCGATGGCAATTCAGGCACTCTTGCATTTGCAAAGGCTTGTCCCGACGCATCAGCGCCATGGTCTCGACGTGGCCATGGCACTCCACGCAGCCGACCCCTGCCTTGACATGAATGTCGTGGTGGAAATAAACATAGTCCGCAAGTTTTGCGACGCGGTTCCACTGGATCGGCGTGTTCTGGGCGAAACTCTGACGGATGGGCTTCAGCACTTCGGCCCCGGTCCATAGCTGCGAGTGGCAGGTCATACAGGTTTGAGTCGGTGGGATGGTTGCGACCGCGCTTGTTTCAACACTGCTGTGGCAATACCGACAATCGATCTTCAACCCACCGACATGATGTTCATGGGAGAACGGTACCGGTTGGTTCACGGTCCAGCCCACACCTGTCGCGTAGTCGGAACGCGCGAACCAGAAACACAGGACAAACAGCAACGCCACGCCACCGAACACGCCAAGCAACACAAGGCGAAACCAGGTATCAGCGGATCGCGTGAATATCTGTGCCATCGAAGGCGTGCTCTCAACAGGCAAGGCATAGGAACTGAGCGACTCTCTCGGTCGGCGCTGCATGGACATCCACCGCGCATTCCCAAGGCAGGCGACAGGCGTTCTTAAGCGCTAGACCGCCAGCTCATTTGGAAAATTCCGTGAAATTTGCTGCATGGCGCGCGCGAACCCAACCTGTCGGCACCTGCAAGAGCGAATTGCGGTCGCGCCTGATCAACGGCCCAGCACTGCAGACCTGGCTGCAGGGTAAATCCAAGTGCACCAATCGAGCCTGCCGCTAGTCCTATTCAGATATATCAAACCAGCACATGGAGGCAGGGACAGCATTCCCAGCGTCATTCAAGAAGTTGATGGCGCATAGGCGACACTCCCATCACCCTGCCCTACTGCCAGCGCGCGGACCGGCCTGGCGTTTCGATCGAGGATGAGGCTCTATGACAATCCACTCCGACAATCCGTATCTGAACGGCGAATATCCGTCCATCAATTCGCTGGCAGCTCTGGGTGATGGCCGATCGATCGCTGTAATCGGCCCGGATGGAGGTCTGGAATGGTTCTGCCCGGGCCGCTTCGACGCTGCGCCGTTGATTTGGCCGCTGCTTGACCGGGCCCACGGGGGGCGGCTGAGCCTCACGGCGTGCACCGGTGCATCGCCGCGAATGCGCTACTTGAACGACACCGCAGTCCTGGAGCAGCGGTGGTCCAGCGCCAAAGGGGAAGCACGCGTGACGCTGTGCATGGTGTGGCCCGCGGACGACCATAAACAGAGCCTGCTGTGGTGTGTCGAAGGCATCTCCGGGGAGCTGGATTTTGAGCTGCTGCTTGAACCAGCGGCCGGCTTCGACGGACCTCCCGCGAACTGGTCGCTATCGGAGCCTGGACAGTTGCAAGCCGATCAGCCTCCGCTGCACATCAGCGCAGAGTTACCCATCGAGCGCTCCGGGAAAGGCTGGCGCGGCCAGCGTTCGGTAAAGGCCGGCGAACGTTTTACCGTGGCGCTCCACGTTGGGCTCGATTCCACACAGCCGACGCCGTTGTCGCCTGAGCAATGCCGGGCACACCTGGACAATACGCTTGAGGCTTGGCGGGCCTGGAGCGCCGGATTGCGCTGCCCCGACCCTCACCGTGAGCTGATCGTGCGCAGCGCCATCACCCTCAAGCTGTTGATCTATGAGCCTACCGGGGCCGTTGTCGCAGCAGGAACCACCTCATTGCCCGAGGCGCTCGGGGGTGAGCGTAACTGGGACTATCGCTACACCTGGTTTCGCGATGCAGGGCTGACACTGGCGACGTTGTTCAGCCTTGGCTGCCACAACGAGGCTCACCGATGGGCGCAATGGCTGGAAGACACCGTTGAGCGACACGGGATGCCGCTGCGGATCCTCTACACAGTAGACGGCCGACCGGCGCCGACAGAGCGCTGCGTCGAAGGGGCCGAGGGCTACGGTGGCTCCGCCCCGGTAAGAGTAGGCAACGCCGCCGATACGCAGCGCCAGCTGGATATTTACGGTGAGTTGCTCGAGTGCGTGCACATTTGCGACGAAATGGAGGCACCGGCACTTCGTGCGCATTGGCCGTACATGCGCACCGTAGCCGATTTTATCGCCGCGAACTGGCGCGAACCTGGCCAGGGTATCTGGGAAATGCGCAACCAGCCCCGCCAGCTCGTGCATTCCAAGGTCATGGCCTGGGCCGGACTGCAGCGGGCGTTATGGTTGCAGAGTCGGCACCAGCTCGAGGCCGATGTGCAAAGCTGGCGGCGTGAAGCCGAAGAAATTCACCAGCAGGTGCTACGCGAAGGTCTCAGCGCCGACGGCCGTCACTTCGTTCGCGCCTACGCTGAAAACGGCTTGGACGCAGCGCTGCTCTTACTGGCGCGCACCGGCTTCGTCAGCGGTGATGATCCATTGTTTCGCAATACCGTGGATGCCGTCCGCCAAGCCCTGGCAATCGAAGGGCAACCGTGGCTGCTGCGACGCTATGGCCTGGGCGATTCAGATGGGCTGAAAGCCCGCGAAGGCGCGTTTCTGATCTGCAGCTTCTGGCTGGTCGAGGCACTGGCGTCTACCGGCGCGCTTGCCGAAGCCGAGGCCATGTTTGAGCGGCTACGGGGTCTACAGGGCGAATTCGGTCTGTTTTCCGAAGAAATCGACCCGGTGAGCCAACGCCTGCGCGGCAACATTCCCCAGGCGTACTCCCATGTAGGCTTGATCAACTCCGCCCTGAGCCTGGCCATTCGGAAAACCAAGGAATAGAGGCTGCTTGAACCTGCAAAGGTGCCCGATGTGCATACCTTGCATCGGACTGGCTGAACCCGGACAGGTACAACGGGTCGGTTCCAGTAGCCCGTCTTAACTTCACTCGAGAGTTGCTAGATGGAAAACCAGGGAGAATATGAACGCCAGGGGGCGATGCATTCCGATCAGAGCATGGACGAGCACATGCAATTGATGGAGCATCGCCACCTGGCCACGATGTGGTGTCATTTCCTCAACGCGTTGCTGGGCTTCTGGCTGATCAGTGCGCCCTTTGTCTTCGGATACCTGACTATCGCCCCTGACGACCTTGACCTGGCTCGCCTGTCCGCTGAGCGCGAACTTCCGGACGTCGCCACGCGTGCCTGGATGATGACCTGGAACGATGTGGTCAGTGGCTCGCTGATCGTATTGTTCGCGCTGCTTTCGCTCAAGCGAGTCGGCTGGGCGAATTGGGCCAATACGCTCATGGGCCTATGGTTGATGAGCGCGTCGTTGCTGTTCTGGACACCCTCTGCTGCCAGCTATGGGAACGCCATATTGATTGGCGGACTGGTCATCACTTTTTCCGTGCTGGTGCCCATGATGCCGGGTATGAGCATGAGCGGCATGATGCAGAAAGGCGCCGTGCCCCCGGGATGGGATTACAACCCTTCGACCTGGCTGCAGCGCCTGCCGATCGCCGCGCTGGCCCTGATCGGAGTGCTGTTGGCACGCTACCTGGCTGCGTACCAGCTAGGCCACACCGCCAATGCCTGGGATCCGTTTTTTCCGGCGCCTTTCAAAAACCCGACGGTCAATGGAACAGAGGCCATCATCACCTCCGACATGTCGCGCCTCTGGCCTGTCTCCGATGCGGGCGTAGGCGTGCTGGCCTACATGATCGAATTGACCATGGCTGTGATGGGGGATGGTCGGCGCTGGCGCACAATGCCATGGATGGTCGCGGCCTTCGGTGTAGTGGTGGTGCCACTGGGCTCGGTGAGCATCTTCTTCATCATCGCCCAGCCGATCATCATCGGCACCTGGTGCACCTTGTGCCTGATCCAGGCGCTGGCGATGCTGCTGATGATGCCTTACGCACTGGATGAGCTGGTCGCCATGGGGCAGTTTCTCAAGGATGCCAAGCGCCGTGGCAAGCCCATGTGGAAGACGTTCTTCAAGGGCGATGCCATGCAAGGCTGCCAGCAGGACGACACGCCCGAGTTCACAGGTAGCCTGTCAGGCATGGCACTTAAAGCATTGCGTGGCGTCAACGTGCCTTGGAGTCTGCTTTTGCTATGCGTGCTCGGCGTCTGGCTGATGTTCACGCGATTGATTTTCGGCACCACCAGCGCCATGGCCAACAGCGATCACCTCATGGGGTCATTGCTGCTCACCGTTACTGTATTGGCGCTGGCCGAAGTCGCCCGCACCTTGCGCTTGCTCAACCTGCCAATCGGCATTTGGCTGTTGGTTGCCCCGTGGCTTCTCGAAGGCGGCTCGACGGCTTCGACGGTTGGCAGCCTGATCGCAGGCGTGCTTGTCATCGTCCTCAGCCTGCCCCGAGGACCGATCCGCCACCGCTATGGTGGCTGGAACCGGTTGATCCGCTGACCTTTCCAGACCTCATAGAGCAGGAGTCGAATGCATGAACGAGCCAACCGTGGTCATCACTGGAGGGACTGCCGGCGTAGGCCGAGCGACGGCTGTGGTCTTTGCCCGCGCCGGTTATCGCGTGGCAGTGCTTGCCCGCGGCGAACAGGGTCTGGCTGACACCCGAGATGAGCTCAGTGGCATGGGCGCCACGGTACTGGCTATCCAGTGCGACATGGCAGATGCCGACGCAGTGAATCGTGCCGCCGAGCTTATCGAACAAACGCTCGGACCGATCGAAGTCTGGGTCAATAATGCGATGGTCACACTATTCGGTCCCCTATCGTCGCTCGAGGCCGCCGACATAGGCCAGGTCACCAACGTGACCTACATGGGCTTCGTCCACGGTACGCTCGCTGCGCTGCGTCATATGCGCAAGCGCGACCGCGGCACGATTATCCAGGTCGGCTCGGCCCTGTCCTATCGCGCGATCCCCATGCAGGCCGCCTATTGCGGTGCCAAATTCGCCATACGCGGGTTCACCGATTCATTGCGTAGCGAACTGATTCATGAAAAGAGCCACATCCGCGTGAGTATGGTGCAGTTGCCCGGCCACAATACGCCGCAGTTCGACTGGGCCCGTAATACCTTGTCCAAACGCCCCCAGCCTGTTCCGCCGATACACACGCCGCAAGTCGCCGCACGGTCAATCCTGCGCGCGGCAATTGATGCGCCACGGGAACTCTGGCTCGGCAAGGCGGCATTCCAGGCGATACTCGGCGGCATGCTAATGCCTGGGCTGCTCGATCGGATCACCGCTAAAAGAGCTTGGGACGGCCAACTCACCGATGAAGATGAAGAGCCCGGCCGACCGGACAATCTTTATAAGCCGGTCGATGGCTTGGCGCGTACCTGTGGGCGTTTTTCCGAACGCTCCGTCGACAAGGCGATGGGGCTCAGCAATGAGACAGTGGGCAAGTTGTTGGCTGTGACGGTTGCGATCATTGCAGTATCCGTCAGTGTAATCATTGCAATGACAGCGAGTTGAGGCAGGAAAATGGCGAGAGGCGCTCGTCGGAGCGCTTTGTGAAACCAGTTTTCATGAAAACTCTCTGAACAGATCCCCTCACCGTCCAGTCGTAACCCTTACCAGCGGTTCTTCACGCTATCGACACGGCGCAAGGGAGAAGGCATATGACGACTGTGGGCGACTTTCTGATTGAGCGACTTCATCAATGGGGCGTGACGCGCATTTTCGGTTACCCCGGAGATGGCATCAACGGTGTATTCGGCGCCATGCGCAGGGCACCGGACAAGATCGAATTCATTCAGTGTCGGCATGAGGAAATGGCTGCATTCATGGCCAGCGCTCACGCCAAATTCACGGGTGAATTGGGTGTCTGCATCGCAACCTCCGGGCCCGGCGCGTCACATCTTTTGACCGGCCTGTACGACGCGCGCATGGACCACATGCCTGTGCTGGCGATCACCGGCCAGCAGGCGCGTACCGCTCTCGGCGGCCATTACCAGCAAGAGCTTGACCTGGTCTCGATGTTCAAGGATGTGGCGGGCGCCTTTGTGCAGCAGGCCAGCGCGCCTTCCCAAGTCCGCCATCTGGTGGACCGCGCCGTCCGAACGGCCTTGGGCGAAAGGCGCGTCACAGCCTTGATCCTGCCCAACGACCTCCAGGACATGCCTTATGAGCCACCTGCACGTGCCCATGGCACCGTTCACTCCGGGACAGGATTCAGCCGGCCCAGAGTATTGCCATATGCCGAGGACCTGCAACGAGCCGCCGATGTGCTCAATGCAGGTAAGAAAGTCGCGATTCTGGTGGGGGCCGGGGCACTGCAAGCAAGCGATCAAGTCAGGGCCGTCGCAGAAAAGCTCGGCGCGGGCGTGGCCAAGGCCTTGTTGGGCAAGGCAGTACTTCCCGACATTTTGCCTTGGGTGACGGGCAGCATCGGCCTGCTGGGTACGGAGCCCAGCTACAAGTTGATGCAAGAGTGCGACACGCTTCTGATGATCGGTTCCGGATTCCCCTATTCCGAATTCCTGCCCAAGGAAGGTGATGCCCGCGGTGTACAAATAGACTTGAGTCCCGACATGTTGAGCCTGCGCTATCCGATGGAGGTCAACCTTACCGGGGATGCCGCTCAAACGCTGGATGCGCTGCTGCCTTTGCTCGAACACAAGACCGACCGCAAATGGCGCAGCAAGGTGGAACGCTGGCGCGGTGACTGGGACAAGACGCTGCAAAAGCGAGCATTGGTCAAGGCCGAGCCCATCAATCCTCAGCGGGTCGTGTACGAACTCTCCCCGCTATTGCCCGATGCCTCGATCGTCACCAGTGACTCAGGCTCCTGCGCCAACTGGTACGCCCGCGACTTGCAGATTCGCCCCGGCATGATGTGTTCGCTCTCGGGCGGGCTGGCGTCGATGGGCGCAGCGGTGCCTTATGCCATCGCCGCGAAATTCGCACACCCCGAGCGCCAGGTGATTGCGCTGGTTGGCGATGGCGCGATGCAGATGAACAATATGGCCGAGCTGATCACCGTCGCCAAATACTGGAAGCAATGGGCCAACGGTCGCTGGATATGCGCGGTATTCAATAATCAGGATCTGAATCAAGTGACCTGGGAACAGCGGGTCATGGAAGGCGACCCGAAGTTCTCCGCCTCGCAGGACATTCCGGATGTGCCCTACCATCTTTTCGCGATCTCCATCGGCTTGAAGGGCATTTATGTGGAGCGCGAAGAAGACATCGCAGGGGCCTGGGAACGGGCCTTGAGCAGCGACGTACCGGTGCTGATCGAGTTCAAGACCGACCCGAACGTTCCACCGCTCCCGCCCCATATCAAGCTTGAACAAGCGAAGAAGTTCGCCAGCACCTTGCTTGAAGGGGACCCGGACGAAGGCGGAATCCTCAAACAGACCGCCAAGCAATTGATCGGCAGTGTGCTGCCAGGCGGGAGCAAAGACTCATGACAAGACAAGCGGTGTTGCCGATAACGTCGGTCAACGCCCGGTCTTACAGGGTTCCCACTGGCGAGCATGAGACAGATGGCACATTGGGCTGGGATGACACCGGCGTCGTTGTTGTGCAAGTAACGGCCGGCGGCCACGAAGGGTTGGGCTACAGCTATACCGACCCACTCATGGCCCGGTTTGTGGTCCAGACCCTCAAGCCTTTGCTGCTCGGGGCCGACGCCTGGTCCATAGAAGCCCTGTTCGATCGTCTTCAGGCCCATGTTCGCAATCTGGGGCGCTCGGGCATGGCATCTGCTGCGATATCGGCAGTGGATGTCGCCCTGTGGGACCTGAAGGCCAAGGCACTGGACCTGCCGCTGGCCACTGTGCTGGGCAAGGTTCGCGACCGCGTACCGGTTTACGGCAGCGGAGGCTTTACCTCGCTCGATGCGCATCAGTTGACCGAGCAACTCGAAGGCTGGACCCAACGAGACGGTTGCACGCGGGTGAAGATCAAGGTCGGCAACGAGCAGTCTCGAGACCTGGAGCGGGTCAGGCGTGCCCGAAAGTCCATCGCCGATGCCGAGCTCATGATTGACGCCAACGGCGCCCATACGGTTCGCAGCGCGATCACTTTCGCCCACGCCGTGGCAGACCAGGGGGTGACCTGGTTTGAAGAGCCGGTGACCTGCGATGACCTTACCGGGCTCAAAGAGGTCCGCTCAGCCATGGGCGCGGCGGGATTTGCCATTGACATTGCCGCTGGTGAATACATCTGGACGCTGGATGACGCTCGTCGGCTGCTGCTGGCGGATGCGGTGGACGTGCTGCAGCTGGATGCCACGCGTTGTGGAGGCGTAACCGGCTGGCGGCGGATCACTGCGTTGGTCCCCGCCTTTCACCGCACCTGTTCGGCCCATTGTGCACCTGCCCTGCATCTGCACCTGGCTTGCGCCACGACCGGACTCGAAGACATCGAATGGTTCTGCGACCACGCCAGGATCGAATCCATGTTCTTCGACGCGGCGCCGCAAATACACGCAGGAAACATTGCCATCCAGGCTGACCGGCCAGGACATGGCCTGATCCTCAAGCATCAGAACGTCCGACGTTACGCGATCTGGGAGGGATGACATGGTTTCAGCCAGCACGCTCAAGGCCTTGGCGGCCGGTGCGGTAGGTGTCCTGGGCGTCGGGGCCTGGGTTTGGCAATCGCTGGAGGGTGACCGCAAAGGCCAGGCGCGCAAACATCGTCCGCCTGAAACGTCCCCTCACCTGTCGGCGGCCAGGCGCCTCAACCGCGGCGCAGGGATACTCGCCTTGTCGGTGGCAGCCGACAGTGCCCTGGAACACTACCGCGCAGATTTTCATAATCGTGCGATGTATACCCCCCTGGTCGCCTCGACCCTGGCATTTCTGGCCAGCGCCCATGGCTTGCAGGACCGGTCTGCGACGGCGCACCGCGTGCGCGATTCGATCTACGGTGCCGTCGTTCTGACAGGTTTGGCCGGTACAGCCTTTCATGTCTACAACGTCACTCGCAAAACCGGCGGGCTGAGCCTGGACAACCTGTTTTACGCCGCGCCACTTGGAGCACCGGCCGCGCTGATCCTTTCTGGCTTGCTCGGCAGTTATGGAGAGCGGGTCCGCGACGCGGCGAGCGACCGGTTACCGACGGTATTCGGCCTTCCCGCCGGCGAGGCAGTTGCGTTGCTGACCGTTGCGGGCCTGTTGGGCACCACCGCCGAAGCCGCATTGCTGCACCTGCGCGGATCGTTCCAGAACCCGGCGATGTATTTGCCGGTCACGCTTCCCCCGGCAGTCGCCGCGCTACTGACAGCCACCGTGGTGGAAGGTGACAGCAGACCTCGGCTGCGCTGGTTCTCTCGACTGGGCCTGCGCATGACAGCACTCCTCGGCATCATCGGCGCGTGCTTCCATGGCTTTGGCGTGCACCGCAATTTCGGCGGCTGGAAGAACTGGCGCCAGAACCTTCAGGCTGGACCGCCCATTCCGGCCCCGCCAAGCTTCACCGGCCTGGCCCTCGCAGGTCTGGCGGCGCACCGGCTGCTGGACGCCGAAGCTCACATGAAACAACGAGGCGGCGCATGAAATCCCGATACCCCGGCTACGACGTGATGCAAAAACGTCATGGCCCTTCGTGGAACGACGCCACGCGCAGCGTCATTGATCAGCGACTGGCGTTGCCGGCCCTGCCGCGTTTTTTCAATGAAGCCCAGTGGCGCACCCTCCAGGCACTGTGTGGGTGCGTGCTGCCGCAACCTGACAATCGTGAGCCTGTTCCAGTGGCGGCGATGGTCGACGACAAGCTTTATAAAGAACGCGGCGACGGCTTCATCGATACGCGCTTGCCACCCCCCGCCCAGGCGTGGTGCATGGGCCTGGCTGCAATAGACGCCGAAGCCCTGGCCCGCCAGGGTGTCCCGTTCGCTCAACTGTCGACGCAGGATCAAAGGTCAGTGATCACGGCCATCGAACAGGGCTCCGTGATGGCGACGGCTTGGAAGGATCTGCCCAGCCAATTGCTGTTTCGCTCGCGCTTGATGCACGACATCGCCAGCGCCTACTACAGCCACCCGACTGCGTGGAGCGAGGTCGGCTTCGGCGGGCCGGCCAGCCCTCGAGGGTATGTGCGTTTGGGCCCGGATCGTCGGGATGCGTGGGAAGCAGTGGAGCTCAAGGACACGCAGGTGGTGCGAATCACTGAGGCAAACCGCAATGTCAGATGACTACTTGCTCGATGCACTGCATTCCCCACGGGGGATCAATGGTCGGGCGCCCGACGTGTTCAGGCCGGGCGGTTGGGTGCCCATGCAAGAACACCGTCACGAGGAGCAGATCGATTTTGCCATTGTCGGCACTGGAGCCGGCGGGGGGACACTGGCGTGCCGTCTGGCACAGGCGGGATTTTCAGTGGTGGCATTCGATGCCGGTGCCTGGTGGCGACCACTGGAAGAATTTGCTTCGGATGAGGCGCATCAGCAGAAATTATTCTGGCTCGACGACAGGCTCAGTGCAGGCCGGAACCCGATCAAACTCGGCTCGAACAACAGCGGCAAGGCCGTGGGCGGCAGCACGGTGCATTTCGCCATGGTGTCGCTACGGTTTCGTCCAGAGTGGTTCAAGTCGCTTTCGCTATTGGGCTATGGCGCCGACTGGCCCATCGACTGGAGAGAGATGTGGCGGTACTACGCAGAAGTCGAACAGATGCTCAAGATCTCCGGGCCCATGCGCTATCCCTGGGGTCCCCGCCGCCCGCGCTACCCGTACCGTCATCACGAGTTGAATGCGGCTGGGCTGGTGCTGGCGCGGGCTTGTGAAGCAATGGGCGTGGACTGGTCCCCCACGCCGCTGGCAACGCTGTCGGCCCCCCGTGAACAGGCTCCACCCTGTGTATATCGGGGTTTCTGCGTCAGCGGTTGCTCCACCAATGCCAAGCAAAGCGTATTGAACACCTGGATACCCGAAGCGGTGGCAGCAGGCGCTGAAATTCGTGATCTGGCGATGGTGGGACGCATCGAGACCGATGCCCGCGGACGAGCATCGGGGGTGCACTTTCATCGCCAAGGCGCATGGCACTTTCAGCGTGCCCGCCATGTGATCGTGGCCGGTTATGCAATCGAGACCCCTCGCCTGCTGCTGAACTCGGCAAACGCCCGTTTCCCCGATGGCCTGGCGAACAGCTCGGGGCTGGTAGGCAAGTATCTGATGGTGCAATCCAATCAGGCCGTATGGGGCGAGATGCCCGAAGAGGTGCGCTCATACAAAGGCCCTCCATCGCTGGCCATCAGTGAGCACTGGAACTACGAAGATCGTCACAAGGATTTCCATGGCGGCTATGCATTCATGAGCCAGGGCCCCCTGCCGATGGCCTGGGCAGCCGTTCAGGCGGGGCGAGGCCTGTGGGGCGAAGAGCTGCTTCGGCAGATGCAGCACTATAATCACCTGGCCGGTTTGAAGATTGTCGGAGAAACACTGCCTCAGTTGTGCAACCACGTGAGCTTGAGCGACCGTCTGGACAAATACGGGCTTCCTATAGCAAAAGTGGACTTTTCCTACTGCGAGAACGACAAGCGTCTGATCGAGCATGCCCTGAATTTCATGCAGTCGGGCCTGGAGGCCGCGGGTGGGCGTCAGGTGTGGCAGGAAACCGACGACACTTGCCACCTCAATGGCACCGCTCGCATGGGATTTTCCCGCCAAGACAGCGTGGTCAATGCAGACTGCCGCAGTTGGGACATTCCCAACCTGTGGGTATGCGACGGCTCGGTATTCCCAACGGTGGGGGGCGTCAATCCCTCATTGACCATCCAGGCCATTGCTTGCCGCACTGCCGACCGGATCAAGGCCCTGGCCGAACGCGGAGACCTTTGACAAAACGCCTTTGCCCCGGCATATGGCCGGCAAAGCGGGTCTTCGGTTGCGCAGGCTGGCAACGACGGTGTGGGTACGCACACGTGCCGCAGGTTTGCGGCATAGAGATCCGGCAAAGTCGTGTTGGCTCAAAATGTCCAGGATCCGATCACAATTGTGAACACCCGATCAAAATCCCGTTAGTCGCCACCCCCCGCCATGCATTAAAGTAACGCCCCCAGCCCCGGCGTTATCCGAACGCCCTGGGCCACCCTTTCCAGGAACCGTCACCGATGGAACATCGTGAAGCGCTGCTGGCGCTGCGAACCTTTCTTTCAACGCAGATCCTCGGCCAGGAAAAACTCATCGAGCGCCTGCTCATCGCCCTGCTCGCTGACGGCCACATGCTGGTGGAGGGCGCGCCGGGCCTGGCCAAGACCAAGGCCATCAAGGAGTTGGCCGAAGGCGTCGAAGCGCAGTTCCACCGCATCCAGTTCACCCCCGACCTGCTGCCCGCCGACATCACCGGCACGGAAATCTACCGCCCGGAAACCGGCAGCTTCGTGTTCCAGCAGGGGCCGATCTTCCATAACCTGGTGCTGGCGGACGAAATCAACCGTGCCCCGGCCAAGGTCCAGTCGGCCTTGCTCGAAGCGATGGCCGAGCGGCAGGTCAGCGTCGGACGCAGCACCTATGAGCTGTCGCCGCTGTTCCTGGTCATGGCCACGCAGAACCCGATCGAGCAGGAAGGCACCTATCCGCTGCCCGAAGCCCAGCTCGACCGGTTCCTGATGCACGTCAAGATCGGTTTCCCGGATGCCGCGGTGGAACGCCGCATCCTGCAGCAGGCCAGGGGCGAAGCGCTGCACGGCGAAACCACGCCGGAGCGGCGGGTGAGCCAGCAGGCGATCTTCTCCGCCCGCAAGGAAATCCTCGGCCTGTACATGGCCGACGCCGTGGAGGAATACCTGGTGCAACTAGTCATGGCGACCCGCACCCCGGCCAAGTTCGACCCGGAGCTGGCCGAATGGATCGCCTACGGCGCCAGCCCACGGGGTTCGATTGCCCTGGATCGCTGCGCCCGCGCCCACGCCTGGCTGGCCGGACGTGACTTCGTCAGCCCGGAAGACATCCAGGCCGTGCTGTTCGACGTGCTGCGCCATCGCATCATCCTGTCGTTCGAAGCGGAAGCCGCGGGCATCGATCAGGATCGGGTCGTGCAGCGGATTCTCGACGTTGTCGCTGTCGCTTGAGCATGAGGTCATGAATAACCCACTGGCGCCCACACCGGGCATCCGCGTCAGCCTTTCGGAGCTGATCGAGATGCGCCATCGCGTGCGCGAAGTGCAGTTGTTTTCGACACCGGGCCAGCGCAGCCCGTTGATCGGCCTGCATCACTCCAAGCTGCGCGGACGCGGGGTAGACTTTGACCAGGTGCGGGTCTACCAGGCCGGCGACGATGTACGCACCATCGACTGGCGCGTCACCGCCCGGACCCAGGAGCCCCACACCAAACTGTTCCATGAAGAACGGGAACGGCCGATCTTCATCATGATCGAACAGAGCCATCGCCTGTTCTTCGGCTCGGGGCAAGTATTCAAGTCGGTGCTTGCCGCCCAGGCCGCCAGCCTTATCGGCTGGGCAGCGCTGGGGCATAACGATCGGGTGGGTGGGCTGGTGTTCGGCAACAACACCCATTACGAGGTCAAGCCAAGGCGCAGTAAGCAGAGCCTGCTGCAACTGCTCAATCGCCTGGTGCGGGTCAACCAGTCGCTGCACACCGAAAGCGAGCCGGACCGCGATTCATTCGGCGTTGCCCTGCGCCGGGCCCGCGAGGTGCTGCGCCCCGGCAGCCTGGTCATTGTGATCTGCGACGAACGTGCGCTGTCCGACAGCGCCGAACAGCAACTGAGCCTGCTGTCCCGTCATTGCGACCTGTTGCTGCTGCCGCTGTCGGACCCGCTTGACCACGCCCTCCCCGCTGCCGGATTGCTGCGCTTCACCCAACGTGGCGCGCAGCTGGAACTCGATACCTTGAACCTCGAACTGCGCCAGGCCTATCGGGCGCAGGCCGAAGCACGCCAGGCACGCTGGGAGTGGCTGGCGCAGAAGCTGCGAATCCTGATGTTACCCCTCAGCACCCAGGGTGACATGGTCGAACAACTGCGCGACTACCTGAATCCCGGCCGGGCGGGGAAAAGCCGATGAGCAGCCTTGATCAGTTGCAGCCGCTGATAGCCCCCCCTCCCGTCGGTTTCTGGCCTCCAGCGCCCGGCTGGTGGCTGCTGCTGGTGCTGTTGCCGTTACTGGGGCTGGGCTTGTGGCAATTGCGCCGGTTCCTGCCCATCAAGCGCACCACTGTCCGCGCCGAGCAACCTCTGGACCCGGTGCGCCTCGCCGCCCTGGCCGAACTCGCACTCCTGCCCAAACCCTATGACGGCGCGCCGGCCGGTGCCTGGCTGCAGCAACTCAACGGGCTGCTCAAGCGCCTGTGCCGCAACCACTACCCCTACAGCCAGAGCCACACCCTCAACGGGCGGAAGTGGCTGGCCTTCCTGGATAACCGTTGCCCGGCGGCCGGGCTGACCCGTTGGATGGTGCTGGTCGAAGGTGCGTACAAGCCCGAATGCAAGCTGGATGACAAGGCCATCGCCGGCCTGACCCAAGCCGTTGAAATCTGGATTCGCAAGCATGTTTGAATTCGCCTGGCCGTGGATCTTCGCCCTGTTGCCGCTGCCCTGGCTGATGCGCCTGGTGCTGCCGGCGGCCGACAGCGGCGAGTCGATGCTCAAGGTCAGCTTCCTGGAGGACCTGGAAGGCCTCGTCGGGCGTCGGGCCCGGGCCAGCCTGCCGAGCTGGCGTCAACAGGCGCCCTTCATCCTGCTCTGGCTGCTGTTGCTGATCGCCGCCGCCCGCCCGCAATGGTTGGGCGAGCCGCTGCCGATTGCCGCCAGCGGCCGTGACCTGCTGGTGGCGGTGGATGTCTCGGGTTCCATGGACTTTCCCGACATGCAGTGGAAGGACGAAGAAGTCAGCCGCCTGGCGCTGGTCCAGCACATGCTCGGGGACTTTCTCGAAAGCCGCGAAGGCGATCGGGTCGGCCTGATCCTGTTCGGCAGCCAGGCCTATCTGCAAGCGCCGCTGACATTCGATCGCCGCACGGTACGGCGCTGGCTCGACGAAGCGCGCGTCGGCATTGCCGGCAAGAACACCGCCATCGGCGACGCGATTGGGCTGGCCCTCAAACGCCTGCGCCAGCGCCCGGCCCACAGCCGCGTGCTGATCCTGGTCACCGACGGCGCCAACAACGGTGGCGAGATCGACCCGCTGACCGCCGCCCGGCTGGCTGCCGACGAAGGCGTGAAGATTTATCCCATCGGCATCGGTGCCGATCCGGAACAAAGCGGCACTGCGGGTTTTCTCGGCGTCAATCCGAGCCTGGACCTTGACGAGCCAACACTCAAGGACATCGCCCAAGCCACGGGCGGCCGCTACTTTCGCGCCCAGGATGGTGAGCAACTGCTTGCGATCAAGACCACCCTCGACCAGCTCGAACCGGTGGCCCAGCAACCGACCCAGGCGCGCCCCGCCCAGGCGCTCTATCAATGGCCGCTGGCCGTTGCGCTGCTGTTGAGCGTGTTGCTGGTGGCCCGGGAGCGCTGGCCGGACAACCCGTTGCAGCGCCTGTTCACCCAGCCCCTTTTCCAACCAGCGCACCCCACCGAATGGCGTCAACGCCTCAAACGCCTGCGTTTGCGGAGGCGTCGATGAGCGCTTTCTGGCCTCACTGGCTACGCCCCGCTTTCGTGTTGCTGCTGCCCCTGCTGGGCTGGTTGCTCTGGCAGCTGTGGCATCGGCAGAAACGGGTAGGCCGCTGGCAGATGATCCTGCCCCCGGCGTTCCATGCCGTGCTGCTCAGTGGCGGCAGCGGCCGGGAAAGCCGGCTGCCCTGGATCGCCTTGGGCCTGGGCTGGTTGCTGATGGTGCTGGCATTGCTGGGGCCAAGCTGGGCGCGGGTCGAGCAGACCAGCCAGAAACCCGCCGACCCGCTGGTGGTGGTGCTGGAACTGACGCCAGAGATGCTCGCCACCGACGTTCCACCTACACGCCTGGAGCAGTCCCGGCGCAAGCTGTTGGACCTGCTGCATAACCGCAGCGATGCGCAGACGGCGATCATTGTCTATGCCGGCAGTGCCCATACGCTGGTCCCACTGTCCGACGACCTGTCCACCAGCACCAACCTGCTCGAAGCACTGACACCTTCGATCATGCCGCAAAGTGGTCATCGCGCCGACCTGGCGATCAACAAGGCCATGGCCCTGCTGGAGCAGGGCGGGCTGGGCCATGGCCGGATCCTGTGGATCGGCTCATCGTTGAACGAGCAGGAACGCCAAGGCATTCACCTGGTGCTTGAAGGTTCCGCCACGCGTTTGTTGATGCTCGGCATCGGTACCCGGGAAGGCGCGCCGGTGGCCCAGGACGATGGTAGCTATCTCAAGGATGAGCAAGGTGCGATCCTGGTGCCGCGCCTGGACAGCCAGAGCCTCAAGTCCTTCGCCAGTGAGCTGGACGGTCGCTATCGCCCGGCGCGCCTGGACGACAGCGACCTGAAAGGCCTCGGCCTGCTGGCCGGCCCGCGCCATCTACGCAGCGACGGCCAGACCCTTCGGCTGGACACCTGGGCAGACCAGGGCTATTGGTTGCTCCTGCCGCTGTTGCTGCTGGCCGCCTGCGCCGGACGCCGGGGCTGGTTGTTCTGTCTGCCATTGCTATTTTCCTTGCCGCAGACCGGTCATGCCTTCGAATTCCAGGACCTGTGGTTGCGCCCCGACCAGCAAGGCCTGCATCTGCTGAAGCAGAAGCGCCCCGCCGAGGCCGCCGAGCACTTCGAGGACAGCCAATGGCAAGGGGTCGCCTTGTATGAAGCGGGCGCCTACGGCGAAGCCGCCCGACGTTTTGCCGAGGGCAGCGACGCCCGAGCGCATTACAATCGGGGCAACGCGTTGGCCAGAAGTGGCGAATTGGAGGCCGCGCTGGATGCGTATGAACAGGCCCTGGAATTGCAACCGGACCTGCGCCCGGCGCAAACCAACAAGGCCCTGGTGGAAAGCCTGTTGAAGGAGCAGGCTTCGCCGCCGGATGAACCCGAGCCTGCCGAAAGCGAGGAGTCGGGCCCCCCAGAGCAATCGCCAAGCGCCGGTGCGCCCCCCCAGTCTTCGCAGACCGAATCGACCCCTGCCGAAGCCGCCACGGCACTGGATGAAACCCAGGCGTCCCACAAGCCTGCGACGGGCGCCCAGGACGTACCGGGCAGCGAATTGCCCGATGAACAGACCACCACACCCCCGCTGCGCCCCGCCGCCGGCCAGCGCAACGAAGAAGAAGAGCATCAGGCGCTGGAGCAATGGTTGCGCCAGATCCCGGATAACCCGGGGGAACTGCTCAGGCGAAAATTCTGGTATGAACAGCAAAGCCATCAGGCCCAGGGAAAAACCCAATGATCCGCTTCACCGCCCAGTTCCTTGCCCTGCTGTTCTGGATGGGCGCCGCCCAGGCTGCACAGTTGACGGCCAGCGTGGATCGCAGCCGCCTCAACTCAGGGGAAACGGTGGAACTGACCCTGGAATCCAACGACGCCACGCTGTTCGGCAAGCCGGACCTGAGTTCGCTGCAGTCGTTATTCGATGTGCGCGGCACCCGCCAAGTCAACCAGTTGACCACCCTGGATGGCGAAAACCGCGCCACCACGCGCTGGATCGTAACCCTGCTGCCACGCCAGAGCGGCACCGTGATCATCCCCGCCGTGCATTTGGGCGAAGTGGCCAGCCAGCCGATAACGCTGCAAGTGATCGAAAGCGAAACCCGCAATGCGGCCGGGACCCTCGCACCGATATTCATCGAAGCCAGCCTCGACCAGAGCCATGTGTATGTGCAGGCCCAGGCGATCCTGACCCTGCGCATCTATCATTCGGTGTCGCTGTACGACGACAGCAGCCTGACGCCCCTGCACATTCCCGACGCACGTTCCGAACAGTTGGGTGAGTCCCGCACCTATGAGAAAGTCATCAACGATGTGCGCCACGGCGTGATCGAACTGCGTTACGGCATCTATCCACAGCGCAGTGGCGAACTGACGATCCCGGCCCAGACTTTCAGCGCCACCCTGGTCGAGCCCGTGGCCAAGGACGCCACATCGTCGGGGGCGAAACCCGGCCAGTTGATGCACGTCAGCTCGACGCCACTGCTGTTGACCGTCGATCCCAAGCCGGCCAGCTACCCGGCCGATGTGCCCTGGTTGCCGGCACGCAGCTTGTCCTTGAGCGAGAGCTGGAGTCCGGAACCGACCCATAGCCAGGTGGGTGATTCCCTGACCCGCAGCCTGACCCTTGAAGCCGAAGGTCTGGCCAGCGCCCAACTGCCACCGTTGCCGGCCACGGAAATCAGCGGTCTGCGGCGCTATCCCGATCAGCCGGTGCTGAGCAGCCGCAGCAGCGAACGCGGACTGGTGGGCAGCCGTGAAGACCGCGAGGCGCTGGTGCCAAACCGCAGCGGCACCATCGAGCTGCCGCCCGTTGAGGTGATCTGGTGGAACACCCGGGAAAATCACCTGGACCGCACCAGTCTTCCGGCGCGAACCCTGCAAGTGGCAAACAACCCGAGCCTGATGGTGGATACGCCAACGGGTACGCCCCAGATCGTGACCACCGTCGACAACGAAGCCTTGTGGTACTGGCAACTGAGCTCGTTCCTCCTGGCCTGCACGACACTGCTCGGCTTCGGCTTGTGGTGGCGCGCCCGCTCGCAGCCGGCGATCCTGCGCGCGGCCCAGGCCGGACCGAGCCCACGCACCTTGCTGGACGACCTCAAGCGTACCTGCCTGGCCAACGACCCCCATGCCACCCGTCAGGCACTCGACGCCTGGGCCCGTCAGCAGCCGGAAACCCTGGCCGACATGGCGGCGCGCTTCGTCCCCCTGTCCGACGCCCTGGATGGCCTCAACGGCGCGCTCTACAGCGAAACCGGCCAGCACTGGCAGGGCGAAGACCTGTGGCGCGCCATTCGGGCCATTCCCGCCGCGGAGCGCTCCCAGGACCCGTTGGGTGACAGTGGGTTGCCACCGCTCTACCCGAAATAATCCCCAGCCCTTGTGGCGAGGGGATTTATCCCCGCTGGGCTGCAAAGCAGCCCCAGAACAGGCGACTCAATCTGTCTGATACATCGAGGTGTCAGGTTTAGGGCCGCTTCGCAGCCCAACGGGGATAAATCCCGTCGCCACAGGATCGGTTGTTCCCAGTAAACTCAGCATCCTTTCAGCCGCCCTTTTTTCACGCGGCCATCACCTGTTTTCTGGAGTTTGCCTTGCGTCTGTTCCACACCTCCGACTGGCACCTGGGGCAAAATCTGCACGGCCAGGAGCGCGATTTCGAACACGCGTGCTTCCTCGAGTGGCTGCTGCGCCAGTTGGCCAGCGAAAAGCCCGATGTCCTGCTGATTGCCGGCGATATCTTCGATACCGTCAACCCGCCGGTCAAAGCCCAGGAGCGACTGTACGACTTCATCGTCAGCGCCCACGAACAACACCCCAACCTGACCATTGTGATGATCGCCGGCAACCACGATTCCGGCTCTCGGATCGAGCTACCCGCGCCGTTGATGCGACGGCTGCGTACCCACGCCCTCGGCCGGGTGTTGTGGCTGGACGACGGGCAACTGGACGTCGAACGCCTGTTGCTGCCGTTGCCCGATGCCAAGGGCAAGACCAGGGCCTGGTGCCTGGCCCTGCCGTTCCTGCGCCCCGCCGAAGTGACCGGCGCGCAACTGGGCGATGACTACCTGCGGGGCATCGGCCAGGTCCACGAATGGCTGATCGCCGCCGCCAACGGCAAGCGCAAGAAGGGCCAGGCATTGATCGCCATCAGCCATGCGCACATGGCCGGCGGTTCGGTGTCCGAGGACTCGGAGCGCAGCCTGATCATCGGCAACGCCGAAGCCCTGCCCGCCAGCCTCTTCGGCCCGAGCATCAGCTACGTCGCCCTCGGCCACTTGCACAAACCGCAAAAGGTCAACGGCGAAGAACGCATCCGCTACAGCGGCTCGCCGATTCCGCTGTCCTTCTCGGAAATCGGTTACAAGCATCAGATCCTCGACGTCACCCTGGACGGCGATACCCTGGTCAAGGTCGAGCCACGATTGATTCCCCGGGCCGTCAATCTGCAACGCCTGGGCCCGGCGCCGCTGGCCGAGATCCTCGGGCAGCTCAAGGACCTCCCGGACATCGACCTGCTGGCCGACATCCAGCGGCTGCCCTGGCTGGAAGTGCGGGTGCGCCTCGACGAGCCACAGCCGGACCTGCGCAATCAGGTGGAAGCCGCACTGCAAGGCAAAGCTGTGCGACTGGTGCGGATCGCCGCCGAATACGCGGGCCACGGCAGTGCCGGGAGTACCGATGACGACGCAGCCTTGATCGAACTGGATCAGCTGAGCCCACAGGAACTGTTCAGCCGGGCCTGGCAGGACACCTATGGCAACGAAGTGGATGAGCAGACCCTCAAGGATTTTGCCCTGCTGCTGCAGGACGTTCAGATGGAGGGCGAGCAACCATGAAGATCCTCGCGATCCGCCTCAAGAACCTCGCCTCCCTGGCCGGCCCTTTCGATATCGACTTCACCGCCGAACCCCTGGCCAGCGCCGGCCTGTTCGCCATCACCGGCCCCACCGGCGCCGGCAAAAGCACCTTGCTCGATGCCCTGTGCCTGGCGTTGTTCGGTGCTGTGCCGCGCCTCAACCACACTGGGCGCGATGCCAAGGTGCCGGACGCCGACGGGGAAATCGCCACCGGGGACCCACGCACATTGTTGCGCCGCGGTACCGGCGATGGCTACGCCGAAGTGGATTTCCGCGGCATCGACGGGCGCCGTTATCGTGCCCGTTGGGAGGCCAATCGCGCTCGGGAGAAGGCCGGCGGCAAGTTGCAGGCCAGTCGCCAGAGCCTGCGGGACCTGGACAATGACCAACTGCTGGCAAGTCAGAAAGGCGAGTACAAGGCTCAGCTCGAAGCTGCCTTGGGCCTGAACTTCGAGCAGTTCACCCGTGCCGTGTTGTTGGCCCAAAGTGAGTTCAGCGCATTTCTCAAGGCCGATGACAACGACCGCAGCGAACTGCTGGAAAAACTCACCGACACTGCCCTGTACACCCGCCTCGGCCGCCGCGCATTCGACAAGGCCAAGCAGGCCAGGGAAAACCACAAGCATTTACAGGACCAGGCCACCGGCGTCACCCCGCTGTCCCCCGAGGCCCGGGCCGAGTTGGACACGCGCTTCAACGAAGCCCAGCAACAGCTCAAGACCCAACAGGCCCAACTCAAGCAGCTGGAGCTGCAACACACCTGGCTCAAGGACCTGCACCAATTGCAGGAAGCGCACGCCAGCGCCGCTGAACAACTGCAACAGGCCAAGGCCGACTGGAACACCCTGGCGCAAGAGCGCCTGAAACTGACCCGCCTGGAGCAACTGGCGCCCCAGCGCCATCAGTTCATCCGCCAGGCGGAACTGACCCGGCTCCTGGCGCCTCTGGCGATACAGATCCGGCAGCTAGGCCAGCAGCAGATCGACCTGAATGAACAACAGGCAGAACTGGAAAAAGCCCTGGCCGCAGCACAACAGGCACTGGCCTCAGCCCGTCAACAAAACACCGACAACGCGCCGTTGCTACGCAAGGCCTTTGAAGAGCAGAACACCCTCGCCCGCCTGATCACGGAAGCCAATCAGGGGGGCGAGCGCCAGGCGCAGGCGCAATTGGCCTGCACGGATGGCCAGCGTACCATCGACACCCTGCTCGAACAGCAGAACCAGGTGGCCGCGCGCCTGGCGCGCATCGCCACCGAGCTTGAGCAAAGCACCCACCTCGCGCCGCTGAGCGATGCCTGGAAGGCTTACCGTGATCGCCTCCAACAGTTGATGCTGATCGGCAACCGCTTGAACAAGGGCCAGGCCGAACTCGCTACGCTGGAACACAGCGCCACGCGCGCGGCCGAGGAGTTGGTAGCCCGTCGGCAAGAGCTCGAAGTGCTTTACAAGGAGGCCGGCGCCGAACCCGAAGCCGTGGCCGAACAGATCCAACTGCTCGGCACTCTGCTGCAAGACAATCGCAAGCAACAACGGGCCTTCGAAGACCTCACGCGGTTGTGGGCCAGCCAGCAAGAGCTGGACAAACGTGACACCGAGCTTGAACAACGCCAGCAACAGGCGTTGCAGGAGCGCGACCGACTGGTGCGCGAAGGCGGCGAAGCCAAGGCCGAGCTGGCGGTTGCCGAACAGACCCTGACCGTGACCCGCGAACTGCTGGCGCGCCAACGACTGGCCCGCAGCGAAAGCGTCGAACACTTGCGCGCGCAGCTACAGGACGAGCAGCCTTGCCCTGTGTGCGGCAGCGTCGAGCATCCTTATCATCAGCCAGAAGCGCTGCTGCAAAGCCTCGGACGCCACGATGAAAACGAAGAGGCCAGCGCCCGCAGCGCCGTCGACCTGCTCAATGAAAAAGTCATCGACCTGCGTGCGCAGTACAGCGGTGTCATAGCCCAGCTCAAGGAGCTGAAACAACAGCAGGAACAGCTGGCAGCCCAGCAACAGGATCTGACCCCCAGCCTTGAAGCCCATCCGCTGTCCGCGCAACTACTGGCGCAAGATGCCGCCAGGCGCGACGCCTGGCTGGCCCAGCAGAACACCCAACTGCATCAGCGCATCAACCAGGACGAACAACGACAAGCAGCCCTTCTGACCCTGCAACAGGACGCCGCACGCCTGTCCCAACACCTGCGTAACGCTGAAACGGCGAGCCAACAGGCGTCACTGCACTTGAGCAATCAGCAACAGGAATTGGACCGGGATCGGCAACGCCTGGACGATGAGCTGAGTCACTTCAGCAGCCTGTTGCCAGCGCAGACCTTGCAAGCCCTGCGCACCGAGCCCGCCGCGACCTTCATGCAGCTCGACCAGCAGATTGCCCAACGCCTGGAGCAATTGGAACAGCAGCGTGACGAACTCAGCGAACAGCTCGAACGCCAGCAGACCCTGGAAAAGGAACGAGACCGTCAACAGACCCGCGTCCAGCAACTGGAGTCGGCGCAACAACAACTCAAGGGCCTGACCGAACAACAGCAGGCCTGCCACCAAACCCTCGCGCAACTGCTCGGCGAACATGGCAGCGCAGAACAGTGGCAGCAACAACTCGACCAGGCCCTGGAACAGGCGCGCACAACCGAAACAGCGGCCAATCAGCAACTGCACGAATTGCGCAACAGTCTGGTGCAACTGGCTACCGAACTCAAAGCCCGGCAGGAGCAGGCGAACGCCCTGGATTCTGAATACCAGGCCCTGGCCGCTGGCATCGCGCAATGGCGCACTTCCCATGCGGAACTGGACGACGCTTCCCTCGAAGCCCTGCTCGCTCTCGATGAGCAACAGGTCGGCCAGTTGCGCCAGCGATTGCTCAGCAGTGAAAAGGCCATTGAGCAGGCCCGCGTATTGCTGACCGAACGGGAACAGCGCCTGCAGAATCATCAGGCCCAGCACAACGGCAACCTGTTGCCCGAACAACTGGCCGAGGCCCTCGCCCAACTGCAACAGCAATTTTCCGCCAGCGAACAACGTTGCGCCGAGCTGCGTGCCGAACAGGCAGAAGACCAACGCCGACAGAACGCCAACCAGGCCCTGGCCCTGCAAATCGAGCAAGCCTATACCGAGTATCAGCGCTGGGCCCGGCTGGATGCGCTGATCGGTTCGGCCACTGGCGACCGCTTCCGCAAACTGGCCCAGGCCTACAACCTCGATTTGCTGGTGCACCACGCCAACGTCCAGTTGCGGCAACTGGTGCGCCGCTACCGGCTCAAGCGCGGCGGCAGCATGCTCGGGCTCCTGGTGCTGGATACGGAAATGGGCGATGAACTGCGTTCGGTGCATTCACTGTCGGGGGGCGAAACCTTCCTGGTCTCCCTTGCCCTGGCGCTGGGCCTGGCGTCGATGGCGTCCAGTACGCTGAGGATCGAGTCGCTGTTCATCGACGAAGGCTTTGGCAGCCTCGACCCCGAGTCCCTGCAACTGGCAATGGACGCCCTCGATGGCTTGCAGGCCCAGGGTCGCAAGGTCGCGGTGATCTCCCACGTGCAGGAAATGCACGAGCGCATCCCGGTGCAGATTCGGGTCCAGCGTCAGGGGAATGGGTTGAGTACGGTGGAGGTGAAATGAAACAAGCGATCTCTGCAGGAGCAAGGTTTGCTCTAACGCCAGTCAGTTAACGATCAGACGACGCAAAACCTGTGGGAGCGAAGCTTGCTCGCGATAGCGGTGGGCCAGTCAATATTGTGGCTGGCAGACTTACCGCAATCGCGAGCAAGCTTTGCTCCCACAGGGGTCGGTGGTTTGCTGACCCGATCAGTCTTGAAGCAAACTCAGTAATCGCTCACGGGCCGCTTCCGGCTCGTCGGGGACCGGCTGGGCAGCCGAGACAATCGGGGTGGAATAGAGAAACAGCAGCATCATTGCCAGACGCATCGCCATGGTGTCGATCCTTATGGAAGAAAGGAGTCAATTTTTCAGCGTCAAATTTAAACACATGGCTATGTGATATTACAGTGGGTCTTTCAGAACACGCTGAAGCGCCTGATGAAAATGACGAAGCCTGCGATCTTTTCTCTCCCTGTCGAGACGAAAAGATCGCAGGCTTCAGTCGTTCCGGCGCGCTCAGTGCTGGGTCTTGTGATCCAGGGCTGCGTAGAAGTTGGCGCTCTGTTGCAGGTATTTCTCGGTGTAGCTCTGGGTACGATTCTTCTTGTCGCTGATCTCGATGCTGGCATTGGCCGGCAGCGCCACGGTGGCGGAGATGGCGGAAGCGGCGATAATGGAGAAGAGGTTCAGGTTCATGGCGGTATTCCTCGGATTCAGTTGGCTGTCTTGCCCGGTCGGGCCGTGAAGCAAACTTACGCGCCGAGGCGTCTCGTCTAGAAATGCTTTGCAATGCTAGCGAATATCAGTCCCGTTGATATAACCGCACAGGCCCCGAAAAACGGGGCCTGTGACCTATTGACGCTGGATGAACTTGACATCGCTCGGTGCATCCATCGGCAACTTCTGCACCGGCTTACCCAGCAGGCCGGTCTTTGGATCACGTTCGAACACCACGATCTGATTGCTCTTCTGATTGGCAACCAACAGGAATTTCCCGCTCGGATCGAGGCTGAACTCCCGCGGATGATCGCCTTCCACGGAGCGGCGTTGCAGTTCTTTCAGCGTGCCGGCAGCCGGGTCGATGGCAAATACCAGCACTTCGTTGCTGGTGCCACGGTTGCTGACATACAGGAACCTGCCATCCTTCGAGGCATGCAATGCCGCAGCCGCCCTCGCCGGCTGAGGCTTGCCCGCCGCCAGGTCAACCAGTTGGCGCTGGACCAGGCGACCGTCCTGGTAATCGAACACCGCCACTTGCGCGGTCATTTCCAGGGTCAGCCAGGCGTGCTTGCCATCGGCGCTGAACAGCAGGTGGCGCGGTCCGCTGCCGGGCGGCAGTTGCACGAACGCCGGGTCGGCAGCAGTCAGCGGCAGCTCGGGATTGGCCTTGGGGTCGTAGCGATAGACGAACACCTTGTCCGCCCCCAGGTCGTTGGCGAACACATATTTGCCGTCGGGCGACGACACGGCCGAATGCACATGGGCCGACATCTGCCGCTCGGGGTTGACCCGGCTTGGCTGGTGACTGCTCAACTGCACGACGGGCGCCAGCTTGCCATCGGCGCCCACGGGCAATACCGCAAGCGTACCGCCCGGATCCTCCACCACCGAATAGTTGCTGACCAGCAGATGCCGGCCATCGCCGCTGAGGCTGGAATGGGTCGGCTCATTGCCCACGGTCTGCACCTGGTTGATCAGGCTCAGTGCGTGGGTCGCCGGGTCGATGGCATAACTGCTGACCTTGCCCACCGGATCCTTCTGCCCCGGCCCATTCTCGTTGACCACGAACAGCCGGCTCATGTCCGGGGACAGGGTCAGCCACGACGGGTTGTCGGTCTTGATCACCTGCAACGGCTTGGCATCGAGCTGGCCGGTACGGCTGTCGAACTGCAGCCGGTAGACGCCCTGGCTCTGGCCCGCCGTGTAGGAGCCCACCAGCAATTGATAGCGCTCATCGGCGTTGGCGTACATGCCCATGGCACCCACGCTGCCGGCCATCAGCAATGGCCAGAGACTACGCATCTTCATGTTCGTCCTCCTCATCATGGCCACTGATCGCTTCCACACATTCCAGGTGGTGGTCGCCCGAATCGCTGGAAATGATCCAGTGCCTCGAAGCCGGGTCGAACGTCGCGGCCTGCATCTGCGCAGGCGTGAAACGCCAATGTGCGAGCGTGCGGCCATTCATGCACTCAACGTGCAACTGGTCCTGCTCGTCGAGGGAAAAATCGAATGCATGCAGCCCGTCGATGATCAGCATGTCGCAGGTTTCGAGGGCGTGCAGCAGAGTGTCGGTTACGGCAGTCATGGGAATCGGTCGGTCGCTGGGAAAGTGAGCATGATAGCTCAATGTCCGGGTTGGCCTTGGGCTATCAAGTCCGGAAGCGTGTTGCCCGGCAGATCGCTATCGCGAGCAGGCTCGCTCCCACAAGGGTTTCGGGGTGACCGCAGGACTCATGTCCACCGCCAATCCCCTGTGGGAGCCGGGCTTACCCGCGATGGCGGCGAACCTACCCACCCGGAACCTCAGAACAACCGCTGCACCTGCTCCAGCACCGCGCGGTTCATCTGGCCGGTATGGGTGTGCAGGCTGACATAGCTTTGCAGCATGTCGAGCTTGGTATTGAGCAGGTCCCGACGGGCCTGGAACACCCGCTGCTGGGCATCGAGGATGTCCACGGTGGAGCGCACGCCGCCCTGGAAGCCCTTCTCCGTCGACGTCAGCGCGCGCTGGTTGGACTCCACTGCGCGCTGCATCGCCTTGCTCTTGGCGAACCCCGCCACCACGCCCAGGTAATCGGTTTCGATGTTCTCGGCCAGTTGCTGGCGCTGCACGTCATAGTCCGACTGGGCACCGGCCAGTTGCGCTTCGGCCTTGGCCACCGAAGCACGCACCGAGCCGCCGCGATACAACGGGATATCCAGTTGCACGCCCACGTAATAAGTGTCTTGGCGCGGATCGAGTTCCTGGTACTGACGGGTTTCCCTACGGGTCAACTGAGTGGTCAGCGACAGACTCGGGTAGTGCCCGGCGCGCTGGCTGTCGGCCTGGGCCTCGGCCACCTTCACCGCCGCCAGACGGGCCGCCAGCTCGGGGCTGGCGTCACGGGCGATGGCCGTCCAGTAACGCAGATCCTGCTCCGGCGGAATCGGGCTGCCGAGGGGCAGTTCCTCACGCATCGGCTGGATGTCGTCGATGGGCACGCTGGCCCGGCCGGACAAGGCTCGCAACGCCGCCACCCGGCGAGCCTGGGCTTCAGCCTCCTGGGCCTCGACCAGATCGAGCCGCGCCTGGGCCTCATCGATATCGGTGATCGCGCCCTGGCCACCCTGGTAAAGCTTTTTGCTCTGGATGACCAATCCATTGATGGCCGCCTTCTGCTGGGCGATCAATTTGATTTCGTTCTCGGCCCGGGCCACATCGAAATACCCTTTGGCAACCCGGTCGTACAAGGTCTGGCCGGCAACATCGAACAGCTGGCTGCCCAGTTGCCCGCGAGCCTTGCCCTCTTGATAAGCCGCCCAGCGGCCCTTGTCGTAAAGCGCTTGTTGCGCCGCCAGAGTGACGCTGTTCGCCTGGTAGTCGTTGCTGTTGACGTAGCCCCTGTCATCGCCGCCGTCGGTACGTCCGCCGTAACCGTAGCGCGACGTCAGGGATACCTGTGGATACAGACCACCGCGGCCGATGGCATCTTCGTTGCGCGAAGCGTCGAAAGCATGGGTGGCCGATTGCAGCGTCGGGTCATTGAGGCGTGAGGCATCGTACGCGGCGATCAGGCTCAGGCCACCTTCGGCGGCCCACGCTGAGCTGATCGCCACCCAACTGGTACACAGGCTCAACAACACGCGGGAGCGATAGAGGCGACGGTCAGTCATGCTCATTCCTCCTTGAAGGCAGCCAGCAAGCGTTCGCGCAAAGGTTTCATCAGGTAATTCATCAGAGTGCGTTCGCCGGTCACCACCGTGACATCGGCCAACATGCCCGGCCGTACCCACAGGCCGGCGGCCTGCAGCGAGGCGACGGTATCAGCGGGGATCTCGACCTTGGCGGAGAAGTACGGCTGGTGCGTCTGCTCGTTGATCAACTGATCCGCCGACACCGTACTGACCGTGCCCGTGACCGTCGGCGTGTCCACCCGCTGCAGCGCAGTGAAATGCACATGCACCGGCAGCCCCGGTCGCAGCTTGTTGGCCATCAGCGGCTCGAACCGCGCAGTGATCGCCATCGGCGCATCCAGGGGCACTACTTGCATCAGGGTCTGGCTGGCCTGGACGACGCCACCGACGGTGTGAATATTCAAGTCCATGACCTGTCCGGTCGCCGGCGCGCGGATGGCACCATTGTCGACTTCGAACTGCAAGGCGCGGATCTGATCGGCGTAACCCGCCGCCTCGGCGGATACTTCGCTGAGCTGGGTTTCGGCATCGCGACGGAACTCCTGCTGCGCCTGCAAAGCCTTGAGCCGACTTTCGTTGATCGACTGGCGGGTCCTGCCGACATCACCAATCCCGGAGGCAATCTGACCGGCCAATTGGGCGGCGTTGCGCTCGGCCTCGAAGAGTTTGTTGCGCGGGACGTAGCCTTCACGCGCCAGGTCCCGCAGTCCCTCCAACTCCTGGCGCTGGAAGCGCATCTGTGCGTCGTAGTTGCGCTTGACCCCTTCGTAGCCGAGCAGTTGCTGCTCCAGCGCCGCCACTTCGTGCTCAATGATCTGCAAGCGGCTGCCCAACTCGGCGCGGCGGCTCAGGAACAACTGGCTCTGCAATGCCATGGCGGCCTTGACCCTTGGCTCGTCGGCACGGGCCAACAAGTCCTCCGGCCACTGGATATCGGCGCGGCCCAGGCGCTCGGCAATCAGGCGCGCCTCGATGCTGCGGTCGTTGAGCAACTTGCCCAGCGTCACGTCCAACTGCGCTTGTGCCTGCACGGTATTGAGCTGCACCAGCAATTGCCCCTGGCTGACGCGATCGCCATCGCTGACCAGCAGCTTTTCCACCACGCCGCCCACCAGCGACTGCACCGCCTTGCGCTCGCCCGCCACCACCACCGTGCCGCTGCCTACGACGCCCTGGTCCAGCGGCGCCAGGCAAGCCCAGAGCAACGCACCGCCCAACGCCAGCACCAGGAAACCCACGCCATAACGCGCCGCACTGCCGGCATCGGTATTGGCGCCGGGCAACGGGCTGACATTGCGCAGGCTCCTCCCCTGCTCGCTATACGCGTGTGGACTTGGAGTCAGATCATGCATCTTCACCAGCCTCCCTCACCGCAGCCGGTCGCGGCCCCGGCATCAGCGCCTTGAGTACCCGGTCCCGTGGACCGAATGCCTGTTGGGTCCCGTCCTTGAGCACAAGGATGTGATCGACCATCGCCAGCACGCTGGGCCGGTGGGTGATCAACACCACCGTGCTGCCCGCGGCCTTGAGCACGGCAATGGCCTGCACCAGGGCCTGCTCGCCGGCTTCATCGAGGTTGGAATTGGGTTCGTCGAGCACGATCAGCGCCGGACGCCCATAGAGCGCACGGGCCAGGCCAAGGCGTTGCTTCTGCCCGCCGGACAAGCCGAGCCCTCCGGGGCCCAGCGGCGTGTCATAACCCTTGGGAAACCTGAGGATCATTTCGTGGATACCGGCGTGACGGCTGGCGGTGATGATCTTGTCGGCATCCTGCTCGCCGAAGCGGGCGATGTTGTCGGCCACGCTGCCGTCGAACAACTCGATGTCCTGGGGCAGATACCCAAGGTGGGGGCCGAGGGCGTCGTGGGACCACTGGCTGATCTCGGCATTGTCCAGGCGTACCGATCCGCCCAAGGGAGGCCATACGCCGACCAGCGCCCTGGCGAGGGTGGATTTGCCACTGGCGCTGGGGCCCACCACGGCGAGCACCTCACCCTTTTCGAGATAGAAGTTGATCCCCCGCAGAATCGGCTGCGAGGCGCCGGGCGGGCCGACGTACAACTGCTCCAGGCGCACCGCGCCAGTGGGCGGCGGCAACGGCATGCGCAGGTGATCACGGGGATGCTGGGCAAGGAGCAGGCTCAGGCGCTGATAGCTCTGGCGCCCGGCATTGAATTGCTTCCACGAGCCGACGGCGATTTCCACGGGCGCCAAGGCACGCCCCAGCAGGAGCGACATGGCGATCATCATGCCCGGCGACAACTGGCCTTCCAGCACCAGCAGCGCCCCCAGCCCCAGCGACAGGGATTGACCGGAAATGCGCACGAAACGGGTCATCGAGGTGATACGGGCGCCACGGTCACTGGCATGGGCCTGGGCGGCGATGATGCGTTGCTGCAGCAGGCTCCAGCGCTGACGCAACGGCCCGAGCATACCCAGCGCCTGGATGACTTCGGCGTTGTGCAGCGTACTGTTGACGTAGACCGCCGACTGCACACCCAGGCGATTGGCTTCACCCAGGCGCGTGCGGGTCGCCAGTTCGCCCCACAGCGCCAGGCCGATCAGCACGAGGGCGAGCACCAGGGTCAGCACCCCGAACCAGTGGTGAAAAATGAATGCCACGAGCAGGAAGATCGGCAGCCACGGCGCATCGAGCAAGGCGATCAGCCCCTGCCCGGTAATCAATTGCCGCAGCGTCGCCAGGTCGCTGAGCACCTGCGCCGGGTTGGCGTTGTGCTCGCGCAGGCTGCGGGCAAAAGCGGCATCGAAAACCCGTTCGCCCAGGGCGTCGTCCAGCCCCGCGCTCATGCGAATCATCACCTCGCCGCGTACCCACTCGATCAAGGCACTGAACATGAACAGCCCCAGGGCGATCAGGGTCAGCATGAACAAAGTGGTTTCATTGCGACTGGTCAGGACACGGTCGTACACCTGCATCATGTAGAGCGACGGCACCAGCACCAGTAGATTGATGACACCGCTGAACAGCGCCAGGGACCAGAACACCCGGCGATAGCTCAATAACGCGGCATCGATGTCATGACGAGGATCGAGAAGCAGCCCCATAGAATGGCAACCCGCAAAAAAATAGTCGGTCCAGGACGCAATCCATCGCGAGTTTGTTTGCCCGAAGGCGTTTGAGAAGCCCATCGATACAGCTGACGTGACGCCGCCACGGCGCCAATTAATGACAACGCTCGAACGGGTTAGTGCCAGATCGGCAAAAAGGGTTTACAGGCAGGGTGACAGGCGGAGAGCCTGATTTCAGGAGGGTGTTTCAGAGGTGAAACAGATCGGGAATGGAACGCCTCTTGTGGCGAGGGGATTTATCCCCGCGCCACAGATTCCCCTCGCCACAAGTGTTTCATCTAGCTTTCCCTGGGGCTATCCCAGGGAAGCCGCCCTTTCCACCTGAGGCTGCTGCCGCGAGGTGACCAGACCGATAAAGGAAATGATCAACGCCAGGCCGAGGGTCGAGCTGACTTCGCTACGGTGCTCCGGCGTCACCATCATCACCGCCAGCGCCGCGCAGATGAACACGATGACCAGCCAGGTCAGCCAGGGAAACAACCACATGTGGAAAGTCAGCTCGACGTTCTGGCGACGCAGCAGTCGGCGCATCCGCAGTTGGGAGACGGCAATCGCCAGGTACACCAGCAACGCGATGGCGCCGGAACTGGCGAGCAGGAACTGGAACAGGCCGGCGGGCATGAAGTAGCTGAACAACGTGATACCTGCCCCCAACACGGTACTGGCAATCACTGCTGTGCGCGGGACGCCGTCCCCCGACGTTACCCTCAAGGCCTTCGGCGCATCGCCGCGTCGCCCCAGCGAATACAGCATGCGCGAGGCGATGTAGATCGAGGAGTTCATGCAACTGGCCACCGCAATCAGCACCACGGCATCCACCAGGAACTTGGCATGGGGAATGTTCATCAGTTCCAGGGCTCGCTGGTAGGAGCCCACCGAAGCCAGTTGCGGATCGTTCCACGGCACTACCGAAATGACCACGAAGATCGACAGCAGATAGAACACGCCAATGCGCCAGATCACTGAGCGCGTCGCCTTGGCGATGTTTTGCGCGGGGTTATCGGATTCAGCCGCCGCAATCGTCACCGCCTCTGTCCCGATGAAGCTGAACATGATGGTAATGAAGGCCCCGACCACCGCCGACAAACCGTTGGGTGCGAAGCCGCCGTGTTCTTCCATCAGGCGGCTCAGGCCGCTGGCTTCCCGCTCGGGAATCCAGCCCATCAGAACGGCGAACCCCAGGGAAATGAAACCGATGATCGCCACGACCTTGGCCATCGCGAACCAGAACTCGAACTCGCCGTATTTGGACACGCTGAACAGGTTCGTCACCGCCAGGGCCACGATCGATACCGAAGCAAACAACCAGGCATCGATGGACGGAAACCACTGGTTCAACACATGGCCGGCGGCCAGCGCCTCGATGGGGATCACCAGGACCCAGAACCACCAGTAGAGCCATCCGATGGTAAAGCCGGCCCAGCGCCCGATGGCCTGGTCGGCATAGGTGGAGAACGAGCCGGTGTCCGGGCGGGCCACCGCCATCTCACCGAGCATGCGCATGACCAACACCACCAGCAGGCCGGAAGCCAGGTAAGCCAGCAATACAGCCGGGCCCGCCGCTGCAATGGCATGCCCCGACCCCACAAACAAACCTGCGCCAATGATCCCGGCAATTGACAGCATGGTGACGTGACGAGGCTTGAAGCCCTGTGCCAAGTGGCCGTTCGAATCCTTGAAACTGGGGCTGGTCATTTTCTTGTTCTCTTTTTAATCGACATTGAACGTACCGAGTAACAGACGCGGCGAAGAAACGGTGCGCCACGTTACCCGTCTCACTTGCTGACAGAATTATCTGTAAGCGCTCCTTTTGTGCCTGATCTCGTCATAAACTACGTAGCATTTGGCCATGCATCACCCATCCGAGGGCTATTGCAGAGCGTTCGCACTAAAAGGCCAGCATCTAAATAAATGCTTTAAATATTTTATCGAGTTAAGTATTTTGCATGGATCCGGGGCACTGTATGCCCTCTTTTCCAGTGACAAAGGACCTCCCGTGAGCGGACTGCGTGAACGTCAAAAAGCCGAACGACGCCAAGCCATCAGCAAGGCTGCGATCGAACTGTTCGAGCGTCAGGGCTTCCAGAACACCACCATCGAACAGATCGCCGGCCAGGCCGGGGTATCGGCCCCTACGGTGTTCAAGTATTTCGGCAACAAGCAGGAGATCATCCTTGAAATCCTCCACGAGGCCGACCAGCGTGCGCTCAAGGACACACGTCTGCAGGTCCCTGAAATAGAGGATCCGGTCGAGGCGCTGTGTTACCTGGAACGGCTGCTGACGGGTTACGCCCTGGAAGTCATGCACCCCAGTCTCTGGCGCGAACTGCTGCCCTTGATCCTGTTTGGCGGCGACGGCGGATTGCCGGACGGTTATCGCGCCATGAACGATGCGCTCAGGGCTGAAATCAGTGGCCTGATCAAGGAACTGCAGCAGGCCGGCAAGCTGCGCGACGACCTCGACGTCGAGCTGGCCGCCTTTTTGTTGAACGATTATTCACACTTGCAACTGTTCAGGCTGGTCAACCAGGAACAGCCGGATATCGAGGCACACTCTGCCCAGGTCAAGCGGATCACCGCATTGTTGTTCCAGGGCATGCGTGCCTGAAGGAAGACGCTGACAGATCGCCATCGCGAGCAGGCTCGCTCCCACAGGGGATTGGCACCGGCCGCAGAATGTGTGTCCACTGAAGAACCTGTGTGGGAGCGAGCCTGCTCGCGATGACGGTGGATCAGCCACTGCAGAGTCGACTGATAAACCGCCTTCGCGAGCAAGCCCCACAGGTTTTGTAGATGGACACTCTCCTCCATCAGCGATTGGTCTTGATGGCCGTCCAGGTACGCGTGCGGATCCGCTCGATTGCAGCCGGCATAGGCTCCAGGGCGAACAATGTCTTGCGCGCGTCATCCGGGATATACATCGCGGGGTTGTCACGGACCTCAGGGTTCACCAGCGCGGTGGCGTCCTTGTTGGGGTTGGGGTAGCCGATCTTATTGCTGATACGGGCGATGACATCGGCCCGCATGATGTAGTTGATGAACGCATGGGCCTCCTGGATATGGGGGGCGTTGGTGGGGATCATCATCACGTCCGACCACATCGGCGCACCTTCCTTGGGCAGCGCCATTGCCACTTTGACACCCTTGCCAGCGGCATCGGCCAGGCGCTTGGCGAGCGCCACGCCGCCTGACCAGCCTACGGCGATGCAGACGTCGCCATTGGCCAGGTCCATGCCGTAGCGTGACGAATTGAAGTAGGAGATGAACGGCCGGATCTTGGCCATCGCCGCCTGTGCCTGCGGGTAGTCCTCACGTTTCTGACTGTTGGGATCCAGTCCCTTGTAATGCAAGGCGATGGGCAGGATCTCGTTGGCTGCATCGAGAAAACCGACCCCGCAACTCGCCAGTTTGGCCAGATTTTCTTCCTTGAAGATGATGTCCCAGGTGTCTATCGGCACATCGGCTCCCAGAGCCTGCCGAACCTTGTCGACGTTATAGCCGATCAGTGTGGTACCCCACAGGTATGGCGCCGCATAGCGGTTGCCCGGGTCACCCACGGCTTCCAGGCCTTTCATGAACTCCGGGTCCAGTTGCTGCCAGCTTGGCAGTTGGCTGCGGTCCAGAGGCTGGACGGCGCCGGCGGCGATCAAGTGGCTGACGTTGGAACTGCCCGGGTACACCACGTCATACCCGGAGTTGCCGGTCAGTAGCTTGGACTCCAGGGTCTCGACACTGTCAAACACGTCATAGATCGGGCGGATCCCGGTCTCCTCCTGGAAGCTCTTGAGGATTTCCGGCGGCAGGTACTCGATCCAGTTATAGATTCTCACCGTCCGCTCTTCAGCCACGCATGCACCGCTGGCCAGCAACGAAACGAGAGCACCCAACACCGTGTTACGCAAAGACTTGTTCATGGCAAAACACTCCAGCGCGGCCGCGAAGGCTCGCGGCATCAATAGCGATAGGTGAACGATAATTCCAGCGCGCTGAATTTCCGGTCGTTGCCAAACACCTGCTTGGCCGCGGCCATCGGCTTGACCCAGTTATAGGACAGCGAAGAGACCAGCGCCTTCGACGGCGCCCAGTCGAGGAAGACGACGCTCTCGTCGGCAAAACGCCGGTCACTGACCGCCGTGCCCATGTAGTTCTTTTCGTCCAGCCAGAACTGGTAGTGGATGGCCCCGAGGTTGAGGGTCTCGTTGAGGTGGGTCTTGATCGAGAACTGCTGTACGTTTTCGTTGCTGTTGAACAGCAGATAGTTGCCGACAACATCCCCTACCAGCCAGGTCCCCCAGTCGACATAGCCCTTACTGAGCGGATCCCAGGACTTCTGGCGGTTGTCCGTCAGGTTGTCATCGCCGGAAAAGCTCGCGTAGCGATAGCCCACGACCGGCGTCAGCGGCAAGGCATCGAAGGCATAGTCAGCCTGGCCATACCAGGCCTTGGCATCATACTCGACACCCTCGCCGTTGCCGCGTTCCACCGCGTATTCGGCGTTGAGGGTCAAGGCCGGCAAGCCCGGGACCTTGGCGTTGAGCGCCCGCAGGTTATACACCTGCATGCCGTCCCGGCGCAGCGGCGTGGCGCCTTTGGGGCCGAGGGCATTGACCTTCATGGCCATGGCGCCGAGAGTCACTTGATCGTCGAGGTTGTAATCGAGGTTGGCCCCGGTCATCCGGAAGTCACCCAGGTCATCGTCGGTGCGCAAGGTGAACGCCTGGGTTTTCAATGTGCCGTGATCCCAGGCCAGCACCGCCGAATCCTTGAAAGCGCTCCTTGGTGCGAGCCAGTAGGCGCCGTCCTTGAGCTGGTCCAGATCACCGTCCATGACGATGAAGCCGGTGCCGATCATGTAGTTCTGGCGGCCGGCGGTGAACGTCCACTCCCCGGCCCGGAACCCACCGTAGAGTTCCTCGGTGGCCACCTCGCCATCGGAACTGCGGGTGAAGCCGCCGGCATCGCCATCGCCGAAGGTCGTCGCCCCGACCAGCGAGCCACCGGCCAGCAGGCTGAAGTCCGGCTGCAAGGCGTACTCAAGTTTGACGCCAGGCTTGACGTAGAACTCCTGCCAATCGATTTTGCTGCCGCCATTCTTGCGGCTGCGCATGTCGATACGGCCAGCGCCGAAGTTGACATTGCGGGTGGAAATCGCCGCAGCGCCTGCGGTGACGTTGACCTCACCCTTGAGATTGCCATCCTCGAAGGTATAGCCCGCCAGCGCGGCCTGGGCCGTCAGGGGTAGCCCGACCGCGAAGAGCGTTCGAGAGAAACGCATCGTGGAAACCATGTGAAGCTCCTGTGTGATTTATTGTTGTTACAGGGCAGTAAATGGCGGCGCAGAACGTCGCCAACACCTGGCGGGACCAGGTGAATGGAACGCGATTCTTGTAATCGGCAAACGTGGTCAGGCGCTGAGGTGCGCCGCAATAGCGCGCAGCATGCGCACGCTGTCCCCGTCGAACGGGCTGACGGCCTCGTTCAGAGATGACTGCTTGACGATCACCACGCCGGATGGCTTGTCGACGAACAGGTACTGGCCATGAATGCCACCGGCCATGAGCGCCTGGCTGTGGTCGTTGAAGACGTACCACTGGCTGCGATAGGAAGCGCCGGGGGTCCAGGCTTCAAAGTCGGGGGATGTGGCGTAGATCGCCGGATCGGCACCGGCGGCGATGCGCGCAATCGTCTTGGGCGACAGCAACTGGCGCCCGTCGTGACGGCCGTCACTGGCCAGCAGGCGACCGAAGCGCGCCATGTCGCGCAAGGTGGCGTTGAAACCGGCACCGGCTACGCTGCGACCCCATGGGTCGGCCATGAAATAGCCGTCGCGTTCACACCCCAACTGGCTCCAGATATCTTCCAACAGACGATGACAGGATTTGCCACTGGCGCGTTCCATGACCCAAGCCAGGGCTTCGGTGGTGGCCGTCACGTAGTGAAAGAAACCGCCATGATCGCCCTGCTTTCGGAGCGACGGCAGGAACTGGTACAGCGATTCGAACTGGGCGTATTGCGTGGGTGCCGGTTGGAAACCGCAGGCATAGCCGTACTGGGAGCTCTCCGAATCCGGATCCTCGTACACCTCGCTGTATTGGATGCCCACGGCCATATCAAACAACTGGCGTACGGTTGCATCGGCGTATGCACTGCCTTCAAGTTCCGGTACGTAGTGGGCCGCGGGCAGCGCCGGATCCAGCACACCGTCGCTGACCAGTTGTTCGCCGAGGGTACCGATCAGCGATTTGGTCACCGAAAACATGACATGTCGGTCCTGAGGCTCCTGGCCGTTGAAATAGCGCTCAAACAGCACGGTGCCGCCCTGCATGACCAGGAAAGCATCGGTCTGGCTGGCCACCAGGTGCTCAAGCACGCTGATGCTCAAGCCGCATTCGCTATTGAAGTGCAGTTCATCCAGTACAAGTGGAGCCTGCTTCAGCACGCTGACCGGCCCCGCCCCTGCCTGCACATCGATGGAAGGCCGCAGGCGCGCCAGATTGCGAAAGCCCCATTGATTGAAGGGCGCACGCATCCAGTTGTGCCAGGTGACACGATGGTGAGGTTCGGCCGGAAAACCTTGCATGAACGAAGAAGTGGAGCGTGCGTCGGAGGACGACTCATGCGTCTCGACATAAAGACTGGCCAGTGAAGGCGCGTTGTTCTGATTCATCGGGTTTCCCCTGGAGATGACTCTGCGTGACAGCAGATGCAGGGAAATAATTACCCGATGATATTTTTTAGTCAATAAAACTTTTTATTTATGTTGTATTTCTTGCCTTGTTGGGACTCCATATTTTCCCAGGGATGACACAAAACCCAGTGGGAGCAATACCTCCGTGACAGACACCCCGCCTTCGCGAGCAAGCCCGCTCCCACATGGGATTCGAGGTGGACGCTGCTTTTGCATACACCTCCGGCCCCTGTGGGAGCCGGGCTTGCCCGCGATGGCGGCGGCACAGTCAACATCTCAGTGGCGGACACTCCGCCATCGCGAGCAGGCTCGCTCCCACATGGGATTCGAGGTGGACGCTGCTTTTGCATACACCTCCGGCCCCTGTGGGAGCCGGGCTTGCCCGCGATGGCGGCGGCACAGTCAACATCTCCGTGGCGGACACTCCGCCATCGCGAGCAGGCTCGCTCCCACATGGGATTCGAGGGTGGACGCTGCTTTTGCATACACCTCCGGCCCCTGTGGGAGCCGGGCTTGCCCGCGATGGCGGCGGCACAGTCAACATCTCCGTGGCGGACACTCCGCTTTCGCGAGCAGGCCCGCTCCCACATGGGATTCGAGGGTTATTCGGGAGGGTGTCAGGCGCTGCGGTTCAGCGACTCGGCCATCCGAACCAGGTCGGCGAACGATTTGGCGTGCATTTTCTTCATCGCATGGGCGCGATGAATTTTCACGGTGATTTCGCTCAGGTGCATCTGCCCGGCAATCTGCTTGTTCATCAGGCCCTTGACCGCAAAAGCCATCACCTCTTTCTCGCGGACGGTCAGTGTCTGGTAGTGGGCATGCAGGTCGGCAGACTGCTGCCGGATTTCGCGACGTTTGATATCTGCCTGGAGCGCGGCGGTCACGGCGTCCAGCAGATCCTGTTCACGGAATGGTTTGGCCAGGAAATCCACGGCGCCGGCTTTCATCGCCTTGACCGACATTTCGATATCGCCATGGCCGGTGATGAAGATGATGGGAATATTCGAGTCCGACTCCGCCAGCCAGCGCTGGAAGTCCAGGCCACTGCTCCCCTGAAGTCGCACATCGAGCACCAGGCAACTGGCGCAATCCGTCTTCGGCTGCTGTAGAAACTCCGCGGTGGAAGCAAACGTCTCGACGCGGATTCCGACCGAGCGCAACAAATTACTCAATGCATCGCGAATGGAGGCATCGTCATCCACCACGAACACCATGGAGTCCTTGTTGCCCGGCTCATGGGATGAGGGACTACCGTTCATGCACGATCCTCTTGGGTGGACGGAAAAAATTCTAGCACAGGACACTAGGCCACCCAGTACGGCTCCAGTGCCGAAATCAAAGCGAGCAGAGCATGGGGACGATGGAAGCAGGCATCGACCTGCGCACTGTAGCTGTTCCCGCTGACGCACCAACTGCAGAAATGCTCGCAGTTGTTGAAGAGCACCCTGTACTGAGCTTCACCCAATCTCGAGCGCGCCCGTTCAGCGATTTCCTCGCTGGAGTACTTGCAAGGTTCCTGAAGCATCCAGACCGGCTTGCCGTTGGCAAAGCGCTCAAGATCAGTCACCTCGATGGGACCCGGGCGGAGCGAGCCACTGAACCCCGAGTAATGAACAACGTCTGTCCCGCCCAGGTAGATCCCGTGATGCAAGTAGAACCGGCGCGGGCTGACCAGGTGGGCGCCTATCGGCAAGTGGGCTGCAGGTTGCTCGACATCGACGGGGCGCAATGAAACATCCATCAGGCGCGTCGGACGTGGGTGGCAGTGGCGTGGCTCGGCGAGCCTGTGGCTCTCGGCTATCGGCATGCTCAAGCGGTAGAAAGCGCTCGTCGTGATGAGCGCCATGCAAATCAGCGCTATCGAACGAAGGGATGACAGTTGCTCTGCTGCCCTGGCGGTCAAGTTACTCATGACACATTCTCCGCAGTCCTTGATGGGGAATATATCGCCGGGGTTATCGCGTTTCATTTGTACGTGGGTTGGTTCAGGTGACCGATTGATATATGCCCCCTAAACCTAAGTATTAAACCGGCGCGCTCATGAGCGGGCGATGGGCAGCGTGAACTGAACGGTGGCGCCGCGCGGAGTGTTGGCGATGGCCCTCAGGCAACCGCCATGAGCTTCGATGATCGAGCGACAGATCGACAGTCCCAACCCCAGGCCGGTGGGCTTGGTGGTGTAGAACGAGGTGAACACCAGGTCAGTGCTTTGCGAGGCGAACCCCGGACCTGTATCGCTCACACTGACGAGCACGCAATCCGCCTCGCCCAGCGTCGCGCGAATCACCAACTGCCGCTCGCCTGCACTGATGCTGCCCATGGCCTCCAGTGCATTCATGATCAGGTTGAGCAAAACCTGCTGCAGCTCTACCCGGTCGCCTTCAATCAGGGGTAAACCGTCCATGAGTTGTGTCTGTATCGAAGCACCGCTCTTGATGATCTGGCCACGGGTAAACTCGATCATCTCCTCGATGGCCGCGTTAATGTTCACCAGGCCCTTCTGTGGCGGTGCCTTGCGGATATGTCCACGGATCCGACCAAGCACATCCGCCGCTCGATTGGCATCGAGGATGAGGCGCTCCAGTACCGGCCGGACTTCTTCGATGTCCGGTGGCTGGGCGTTCAACCAGCGTAGTGCCGCATTGGCGTTGAGGATGGCGGCGGCGATCGGCTGATTGACTTCGTGGGCAATCGAAGCCACCAATTGCCCCATGGTCGCCACGCGGTTGGCATGGGCCAGTTCGGTTTGCACCTCGCGATAGCGGCGTTCGCTTTCACGGATTTTTTCTTCCGCCTGCCTGCGCTCGGTCAGGTCCAGTACAAAGGCAACCCCCTCATTGCTACCCGCTTCGAACAGAGCCAGGCCGACAATGACCGGCAAGCGACTGCCATCTTTCCTGAAATATTCCTTCTCGTAGGGCCGGGCGTGTCCGGTCAGCAACGCTTGCGCCAGCGAGCGGTCGCTGAGCTCACGAAACTCCGGCACGGTCAGGTCTCTCCAGCGCAGGCCGCCGGAGGCAAGGTCTTCTCGCTGGTAGCCCAACATGCGCAGGAACGCATCGTTGGCCTCGATGATGTGCCCGTCGGCATGCCAGACGAGAATCCCGATGATGTTGGCATCCACCAGGCGGCGGATCTTCGCTTCGCGCTCGGCGACCTCGCGGTACAAGCGGGCATTTTCCAGGGAAACGGCGGCCTGTGAGGCCACCAGCTTCAATACGGCGATCCGGCCCGGACTGAACACGTGGCCCGCCAGATTGTTTTCCAGATAGAGCGCACCGACGAGCTTGGCCTGGTTGGTCAGAGGCAGGCACAGGAGCGAACGGACCTGCTGCTGACGGATATAGGGATCCGTGGCAAACGGCGCCTCGACCAGGGCATCGCCCAGTACCACGCTCTCGCGGGTGCGCAGGACATGATAAAGAACCGACTCCGGCAACAACGCGGCGTTCACCGGTGCATTTCGCAGTTGCGTGGTGGTACCGCCAGCAGTCACTTGCGCAGCGATCCGGTGCTCACCGTCCTGCAAGAGAACCAGCAGCCCGCGTTCGGCACCGGCCTGTTCGATCGCAGTGCCCATGATCATATCGATCAGTTTTTCCAGAACGATTTCGCCCGACACGGCCTGTGAGACCTTGAGGACTGTAGCCAGGTCAAGGTGTTCGACCGGTGTCGCCATCGTTGTGGTCGGGCCGGGCGCGGGCTCTTCGCTCCTGAGCGCGGGAAACTTGTCTTCAAGCTGCCGCACCTTGCCATCGGCGCCCCAGCGCAGGTAACCGTAACGGGCATCCTGCAAATAGACCCGGGCAATCTTGCCGAACCCGCGCGCCCGGTAAAAACGCGAAGCGAGCTCATTGGCAAGCGCCTCGACATGAACAAAACCGCTGGCTTGGGCAGTTTGCAAGGCTTGCTCGTAGAGCCGCTCGGCATCGATCACCCGCCCCTCGACCCGGGCGATCTCGGCTCCGACCAGGGCGGCGCGACTGGCAAAGTTCTCCGGACATTGCCGGGCCCAGGCCTCGAGCCACTGGTGGTCGGCCGCCATGGCGATCAGGTGCTGCGCCTGTTCGCCTGCCGAGACGCTGTCACAGCGGGCGGCCCGGGCCAGCGCACTGTAGAAGTGATACTCGGCTTCCTCGCAGAACGCCTGGCAAACCCAGAGCAGTTGGTGAGCCTTGGCGGCCGCCTCAACGGCAGCCTCCGCATCGTCGGCCAGGTAACGCGCCTGTAATTTGCGGACCCAATACAGACATTCGGCCAACACCAGGTCCGGATTACCAGACAAGTGGGCTTCGGTGGCAGACTCGTTCAACTCTGCATCGTCCAAGCGACCGAAGGTCGGAGTCTGACCTCGGAGCATTCGGATCAGCGTCAGTTGCGTGACGATGAAGTCAGTCACCAACCCAAACCCCACCTTCCTTGCATACACCAGGCCCCGTTCAGACTCACCTTGTACGTCATGCAACGGCTCACCGGCGAACAGCAGGTCCGCGACGAGGTTGTTGCCGGCATAGGCACCGTAGGGCAGATCGCCGATCCGGTTCGCCGCTGCAAACGACCGACGCAGCAGATCGCGACACTCCCCCACCGGCCTCATCCAGCGCACGGCGAAGCACGAAAAACACAGGTAGGTGCTGGCCTCGAATCGCGTCAGGCCTCGCCGTTCGACAAGTGCGCAACCGAGCTGGCCGAATCGGAACCCCATTTCGTGGTCTCCAAAGCGCCGGCCGGCGACCCGGAAGAAATTGGCGTAGAGCACACAGGATGCATCGCAGTTGCCGCGCTCCAGGCTCAGATTGACCGCTTTGCAGATCAACAGATCCGCAAGGTTGCCGTCGCTCTGCAAGGCCGGTGCGAAGAGTTTGCCCAACGCGTCGAGGGTCATGAGGGACGTCGGATCTTCCATGAGCGGCAAATCGATAAGATCCTCGATGGCCCGCTCCCCGAGCAACAACCCGATGCGCTCGTACTCCTCGCGGACCTCGGCGTCGCTCGGATGAGCCGTCCATTCGATGCCCACATGGCGCAGGTAGTCCAGGCAGACCGCAACCGCGCCATCACTGCGGTCCAGAAGCAAATAGACATCCATCAGCAGACAGGCAACGCTGGCCCGTTCGATCACAGTCGTGGCGCGATCCGACAAAGCGCTCAGGCCCGCGTCCGCCAGCTCCAACTGTCCAGTCAACAGCTCGCACTCGGCCCGACTCAACGCCAAGGCAAACACCAGCCCATGTCGACGGCTCCAGCATTCCTCATCCAGCAACTGCATGCCGGAGCTGAAGTAATTAAGCGCCGAGGCATAGGCTGTCGACGCCTTGGCCCGCTGACCGGCAATCAGGTTGAATTGCGCCAATTGTTCACGCTCGTCCTGATCCGTGATCAGCGCTGCGCCGAGATTGAGTTGGCCGACGATATCGAAAATCCCCTCATCCCGTTCCCGTTCGCAGCTCTGCACGGCGAGCAGGCGTCCGATACGCAGATGGGCCTCGGCACGTGAGTCCTCGGGAATCAGCGAATAGGCCGCTTCATGGATACGGTCATGAACAAACCGATAGGCGCCGTCCAGGCGCTCGACCAGTTCCTGGCGAATCGCCTCCCACAGCGAGGCTCTGAGCTGCGTCTCGGGAGTGCCCAGGACAGTCGAAAGCGCTTTGAAGCCGGCAACGTTACCCAGGCACGCCAGTTGCTGCAGAGCCAGCTGCGTGTCCTCCGGCAGACGGACCAGCTTGCCGACCATCAGGTCCACGATGTTGTCGGTATAGCCCTTGGCGTGGATGCGATCCGGGTCCCACCACCATTGACGAGCCTCATGATCGAAGGTCAGCAGATGCTCCTCGGCGAGCGCTTGCAGAAACTGGATCACGAAGAACGGATTACCGGCGGTTTTATCCAGCACCAGTTGCGCCAGGGGCTCGATACGTGAGCGTTCGTCCTGCAGCGCTTCGGTGATCATCTGCTCGACATGCGCCTTGTCCAGCGGCGTCAACGTGATCTCGCTGACCTTGCCTCCCGCGCTGCGAATGGCCTGGAGCTTGGCGGTCAACGGGTGCGAGACGTCCACTTCATTGCTGCGGTAGGCGCCGACGAGCATAAGGTGTCGCACGTCGGAGCTGGTCAGCAAGTCCTCCAACAGGTCAAGGGTCGCCGCGTCGAGCCATTGCAAATCATCAAGAAACAACGCAAGCGGATGGGCTTCGCGAGCGAACACACCGATAAAGCGCCGGAACACCAGCAGGAAGCGGCGTTGCTCCTGCTGCGGATCAAGGGACGTGACCGGTGGCGGCTCACCGATGATCAGCTTGAGTTCAGGTATCAGGTCGGTCATCAGACGCGCGTTTACGTCCAGTGCCTCCTGCAAGGCGTCCCGCCACTGCGTCAGCTCTGCGTCACTCTTGCCCAGCAGCGTGCGCACCAGACTCTGGAACGCCTGGACCAGGGTCGAGTAGGGAATATCGCGCCGGTACTGATCGAACTTGCCACTGGCGAAGAGCCCTCGCGGCGGCACGAGCGCCTTGTGCAACTCATTGACCACCGATGACTTGCCGATGCCGGAATAACCGGTCACCAGTACCAGCTCCGGTGAGCTGCTGTTGACGATCCGCGAGAACGCGGCAATCAGGGTGTCGACCTCTTGCTCGCGGCCATAGAGTTTTTCGGGAATCAGCAACCGATCCGACGCACCGTGCTCGCCCAGCGCAAAGGCATTGATACGGCCCAGTCGCTGCCAGTCCTCCAGGCATCGCCGCAGATCATGCTCGACACTGGCAGCCGTCTGGTAGCGTTCCTCGGCGGTCTTGGCGAGCAACTTCATGACAATGAGGGACAGCATCTCGGGAACGGTTGCGACCCGTTCGCTGGGCGGCAAGGTCTTTCTAGCGATATGGCAGTGCACCCACTCGATGGGATCGGAGGCGGTGAACGGCAGCGAGCCGGTCAACATCTGGTAGAGGGTGACGCCGAAGGAATACAGGTCGCTGCGCGAATCGATCGAGCGATTCATCCGACCGGTCTGCTCAGGCGCCATGTACGCGAGCGTGCCGGCCAGGGTCTCGGGCGCCTGTCGCTCCCGGGGCAAGCGCGAGGCGAGGCCGAATCCCGTGAGCCGGGTCTGACCGTCAGTGCAGTTCACCAGGATATGGCTGGGCTTGATGTCCTTATGAATGAGGCCCTGCTGGTGCAGCTTGCCCAGCGCCACGGCAATACCCACGGCAAGCCGCAGGAACGTGGCGGTTTCCATGGGCGCGATCAGCAGTTGCATGAGCGGCACGCCGCCCGGGTCCTCGAGCACCAGATACACCTGGGCGCCTTCGCGCAGCATCTCCAGCGGGCGCACCGACCAGGTGCTTTCCAGCTCGTCCCTCAGACCAAACTCATGAGCCAGACGGCCCAGGCAGCCAGGGCGAGGTTGCTCGCCCGCAGGTCGGGCAACCAAGACAGAATACGTGCCATCTGCGTCCGAACGCAGTTGCCGACAGAAGGTACGCTCACCATCGTCCCATAATATTTGCATGCTGTTTTCCACCGGCACGGGAACAATAAATCGTTGGTTATCCAGGGCTGTTGCAAGACGCCGTCGGGAACGGAACGAGTCGTGTCACCGGTCTGTAGATTAGCGTCCCGCGCCCCCCCTTCACAGCTATTTCCGTTGAGCAGGAGTGGACCGATTCATTGAGCGGAACGAAACGACCCTTAGGTTTTAACAGGTTATACGTAGGTATACTTCTGCGCTTTGCGAGACCGCGTATCGTGTAATTCACGACAGGCGCTGTCACGAGCGACCCCTATGGAAGACACCCAGATACGCAACACGCAAACCATTGCAGTCGTCGATGATGACGAGTCCGTTCGGGCCGCCCTCAAAAGTTTGTTGCGCTCCAGCGGCTATGACGTGCGCACCTATAGCAGCGCCCTGGACTTTCTCGACACCGCCGGCCCCGCCGGGACGAATTGCCTGGTTTCCGACATCCAGATGCCAGGCATGAGTGGCGTGGAACTGCACGAGCGACTCGGTGCGATGGGTTTCAGGATACCCACCATTTTCATCACCGCCTATCCCGGAAAAGTGTCCCGCTTGGGCGCCAACACTCCCGGGCTGGTGGCCTGCCTGCCAAAACCTTGTGAAGCCGACCGGCTGCTGGAGTGTATCGAGACCGCCCTCAACCAACGGTACTGACCACTCCCACTCATACCTTCGTATAGTCCGCCGCCACTGACGTATGGTTTTTCTGAACCGATGTAGAAGTGCGCCAGCAAGCTGCCCTCAATAACATGGACTCACGGCGGGCGACTCGCCCGTAAGTCTTGCGGGGATTTGGCTATGTCGGCATTTTTCGAGTCACCTCAACGCATCCTGAGACGGTTCAGTATTGGCGTTATCGGCATGGGGGCAATTTCCCTGGCGGGCTGCATGGTCGGTCCCGACTTCTTGAAACCGGGGAACGGCCTCGACGCCCTGCAACTGACGCCACGACCCGAGCACGCCAGTGTCACGCCGCTGTCCCATGCCGCAGTTCCACCCCAGTGGTGGCTGCTGTTCAACGACGCAACGCTCGCCCAACTGCAATCACGCGCCCAGGCCGGCAACCTCGATCTGCAGATGGCCACCGAGCGCATCGAACAGAGCCGGGCGCAATTGGGCATCACCTCATCGCAGTTGCAACCCAACGTCGGCGCCTACGCCAGTTACACCCGTGAGGCCCTCAGCGAGAACGGCAGGTTCGCCGCCCTGGGAGCGCCTACCGACGCCACCAATCTCTGGCAACTGGGCTTCGATGCCAGTTGGGAAATCGATCTATGGGGCCGGGCCCGACGCGCCCGCGAAGGCGCGGCGGCGGCCCTGGAAGCCACCGTGTATGACCGCGAAGCCGTTCGGGTGGCCTTGTCCGCCGAAGTGGCTCGAACCTATCTGCAATTACGTGGAACCCAGGCGCAGCTGACCATTGCCCGGCAAAACCTCGATATCGCCGAACGGACCCTGGCCCTGGCTGAAAGCCGCGAACGCAATGGCGTCGCCACCCACTTCGAAACTGCGACCGCTCGCGCACAACTGGCGACGATCAAGGCCCTGCTGCCCGAATTGAGCCAGCGTCGCAATGCCCAGATGAATGCACTGGCGTTGCTGCTGGGCGAACAACCCCGCACGCTCGACGCCCAGTTGGGCCCAGCGATGCCCTTGCCTTCGCTTCCCACCCGCATACCGGTCGGCGTTTCTTCCGAACTGGCCCGCCGGCGCCCCGACATCCTGCGCGCCGAAGCACGGTTGCATGCCGCGACCGCTGCCATCGGCGTTGCCAAGGCCGATTTCTACCCGCGTATCGGCCTCAAGGGACGCCTTGGCGTGGAAGCCTTCAACAGCGGCGACCTCAGCAGTTGGGATTCACGTACCTTCTCCATCGGCCCGACGGTTTACCTGCCAATCTTCCAGGGTGGTCGACTGACCCAGCGCCTGGCACTGAATGAGTCACGGCAGAAAAGCGCCGCCCTCGCCTACCGCAAGACGGTTCTGCGGGCCTGGCATGAAGTCGATAACGCCCTGGATGCCTGGGCCGCCCAACAGCGCCAGCACGACGAACTGCAGATGTCCTTCGAGCAGAACAAACAGGCACTGCATGCGGCTGAGCGCGGCTACCAACAAGGTGCCGCCGATTACCTGAGCGTGCTGACAGCACAACTCAACGTGCTTGCCAGCCAGACCCGCCTCAACACCAGCGCCACCGATGCCACGCTTACCGTGGTCAATCTCTACAAATCCCTGGGCGGTGGCTGGGATCCGGAGGGCGGACAATGAACGTCGCCGCCGCGTCGCCGGTCACCGCTGACGCTGGCGAAGCGCCCCGGGCCCGCTCCTCCGTTCGCCCGCTGGTCGGCCTTGTCGGTATTTTTCTCGCAGCCATGATGGCCGGGTTGAACACCCGGGTCGGTGCCCTGGCGCTGGCAGATGTCAGGGGCGCGCTGGGCTTGGGCTTCGATGGCGGTTCATGGCTGACCACGGTGTACAGCGCCGGAGAACTGATCGCCATGCCCTTTTCGGCCTGGTTCGCCCTGACCTTGTCGTTGCGGCGCTTCGAACTGTGGATGCTCGCTGCTTGCACCTTGCTCGCCTTGATCCTGCCGTTCATTCACAACCTGGAACTGTTGTTGATCCTGCGTTTTGCCCAGGGCATTGCCAGCGGTACGACGATACCCTTGCTGATGATGGCGGCCCTGAAATTCCTCCCGCCGGCCATACGGCTATACGGCTTGGCGCTGTATGCGATGACCGCGACGTTCGCGCCCAACCTGTCCATCTGGCTGGCCGGAAGCTGGACGGACGGGCTGCATGACTGGCGCTGGGTGTATTGGCAGATCATTCCCCTGGCCCTCATCGCCGCCTGCTTGATCGCCTGGGGACTGCCCCGGGAGCCCATCCAGACCCCGCGCTTTCGCCAGGCCAACTGGTCCGGCATGGCCTGCGGTGTACCGGCGCTGGGCCTGATCACCATTGCACTGGACCAGGGCGTGCGGCTGGACTGGTTTCAATCACCGCTGATCACGGCATCCCTGGTGATGGGCCTGACTTTGATGGCGATCTACTTGTTGACCGAGTGGTATCACCCGTCGCCGTTCATCAAGTTGCAGATCCTCGGGCGCCGCAACCTGGGCCTGGGTTGCATCCTGTTTCTGTCATTGCTGGTGGTGCTGATGTCCAGTTCATTGTTACCGGCCAGTTATCTCGGCCCGCTGCAAAACTATCGTCCGCTGCAGATGGCATCGATTGGGTTGATCGTCGCGCTGCCACAACTGGTGCTGGGGCCTGTCGTGGCGCTGTTGCTGTACCGCAAGTGGGTCGACGCGCGCATCGTGTTCGCCTCGGGCCTGGCGCTGATCGCCCTGGCGTGCCTGTGCGGTGCGCAACTGACGGGCGACTGGAATCGCGATCAGTTCATCCTGGCGCAAACGCTGCAGGCCTTCGGACAACCCATGGCGGTGGTGTCGATGCTGTTTCTGATCACCAGCGTGGTACAGCCCCCAGAAGGCCCTTATGTGTCCGGCACCATCAACACGCTGCGGGCCTTTGGTTCGCTGTTCGGCGCGGCGGTCATCGGCCAACTCATGACCGTGCGCGGCCGCTTCCATGGGGACATGCTGCTGGATCAAGCGGCCCTGGCCGGCAACGCTGTTGGCATGCCTGAGCCGTTTTCCCTGATGAACATAGTCAGCCAGCAGTCGCTGGTGCTGTCCATCGCCGATGCCTACCGCGTGCTGGGCCTGCTGGCGCTGCTGATGATTCCCCTGGTGCTGCGGCTGGCCTACATCCCGGCACCTGTTTTGACACCTCCTTCTCCCTCACACGGGTAACTCATCATGGCCTTACCGAAGAAAGCCCGGATCCTCAGTACTGCGCTGCTGCTTACCGTGGCCATCGGCAGCGTGTTCTATCTCAATCGCTCCGAATCCAGCGCATCGACCCAATCGACGGACGATGCCTACGTCCACGCCGACTTCACCACGGTGGCGCCGCAGGTATCGGGTACGGTCGAAACGGTGTTGGTCGAAGACAACCAACCAGTCAGGAAAGGGGATCTGCTGGCGGTCATCGACGACCGGGATTTCGTCGCCAACGTGAACGTGGCGAAAGCCCAGGTTGCCAGCGCCCAGGCCGGTGTCGCCGGCCTGGAAGCCCACCTGATCCAGCAGCAAACCGTCATACGCCAGGCCCAGGCCGCAGTTGCTGCCGACGCCGCCGCGCTCAAGCTGGCCAAGGTCAACCACGCCCGCTATCGCAACCTGGCCGCCGACGGTTCGGGCACGGTGCAGGCCCAACAACAGGCGGAAGCACAATTGAGCGTGCAACAGGCCGGCCTGGAAAAAAGCCAGGCGGGTCTGCAGGCGGCCCGACAACAGGTGGACATCCTCAAGGCCGACCTGGAACAAGCCAGGGCCAGCCTCGCCCACGCCCAAGCCACGCAGGCTATCGCCGAACTGAAGTTGTCCTATACCCGCATCACCGCGCCGATCAGTGGCACGATCGGGGAAAAATCCATGCGCGTCGGCGCGTTCGTCAACGCCGGCAAACCCTTGCTGGCGATTGTCCCGCTCGATGCCGTCTACATCACTGCCAACTTCCGTGAGACACAACTGGCCCGCGTGCAAACTGGCCAAGCCGTGGACATCGAAGTGGATGCCCTGCCCGGAGAAACGCTGACAGGAACAGTGCAAAGCCTGGGGCCCGCCAGCGGCGTCAGCTACTCAGCCATAGCTCCCCACAACGCCACCGGCAACTTCACGAAAATCGTCCAACGCCTGCCCGTGCGCATCCGCATCGAGCCTGACCAACCGGCGACAGCGAAACTGCGGGTGGGGATGTCGGTTACGCCGCACATTCGTATCCGTGGCTGATCAGTGCCGGTAACGTCGAATATGCAGCCGCCATCGCGAGCAGGCTCGCTCCCACAGGGTCGGTGTCGTGCGCAACGCCTGCATACACCACAAACCCACCGTGGGAGCGGGCTTGCTCGCGATGGCGTCGAGTCAGCTGGCATCCATGTTGAATGGGCCGCCGCCATCGCGGGCAAGCCCGGCTCCCACAGGGTCGGTGTCGGGCGCAACGCCTGCATACACCATAAACCCACTGTGGGAGCGGGCTTGCTCGCGAAGGCGTCGGATCAGCTGGCATCCATGTTGAATGCACCACCGCTATCGCGGGCAAGCCTGGCTCCCACAGGGTCGGTGTCGGGCGCAACACCGGCATACACCACAAACCCACCGTGGGAGCGGGCTTGCTCGCGATGGCGTCGAGTCAGCTGGCATCCATGTTGAATGGGCCGCCGCCATCGCGGGCAAGCCTGGCTCCCACAGGGTCGGTGTCGGGCGCAACGCCTGCATACACCATAAACCCACTGTGGGAGCGGGCTTGCTCGCGAAGGCGTCGAGTCAGCTGGCATCCATGTTGAATGGGCCGCCGCTATCGCGGGCACTGCCAACTCAAGTCAGCAGCTCGGCAATCCACCGGATCTGCCGGGCGAGATCCTGCACTACCTCCTCTGGCACGGCCTGCCGCGCCCGGGCGAAGCTCATCAGGGTCTTCTGCTTCTGGCGCAACCTGCGCTGCCATTTACCCAGGAATGCAGGACTGCGCGCGCCCATCAGCAGTGGGCCGAAGTACAGCTGCTCGGCGCTATACATCACCGGCCCGGTGCGCTCGGCGACGATGATTTCGTAGTCGAAGCGGTTCTCCCGCAGCACCTCTTCACCGAGAATGCGATAGCCATTTTCCATCAACCACAGGCGCAGTGGTTGCTCGCCGCCATTAGGTTGCAGGATCAGGCGCTCATGGCCGCTCAGGCGCGACGGGTCGCGCTGGAGTATGTCGCGGATCGTCTCGCCGCCCATGCCACAAAGACTGACCGCCGTGATCCCGTCTCCCGGCTCGATTGCCGCCAAGCCGTCAGCCAGGCGCACGGTGATCCACGGCTCCAGGCCATTCTCGCGCACCGTCCGTTCGGCCGCGCGAAATGGCGTCAGCGCCACCTCCCCGGCCACCGCCGCCGCAATGGCGCCGCGGCGCATCAGCGCCACCGGCAAATAACCGTGATCCGAGCCAATATCAGCCAGCCGCGCGCCCACAGGCACCTGCGCCGCCACCCGCTCCAGGCGCATGGACAATGTCTGTTCGTTCACCCGCTCCCCTTCCCACTACAAGCGTCCGACAGCGTTGGCCGGATCGGGCTGCGATTCTGTCGGGCTACACGGTGCATTTCAAATTTATGTGACCAGGGACGTGGCTTTTGACAACACCGGCATCCACACCTATAACCGGTGCCGCCCGCTGCCAGATCAATAAACCCGATGAGAAGTCGCCATGAATGACCGTCAAGCAATCATCAAAGACTTGATCACAGCCGTGGTGAAAGCCCGCAAAACCGACGAAATCGTCTATCAGTCAGAGTGGCTCGGCTACATCCCGTTCGGGGTCTACCACTGGGTCGAATGCCAGGGCGAAGACGTCTCCAGCGACTTTCCGTTTGGATGGGCGCTCGAAGACCTGACAGGTCTTGAACAGGTGGGGTTCCTGGAAACGCTGGAAGCTTATGAGAACCCCGAGGACTCGTTTGATCGGGAGATCAGGTATCGCGTTTGTGGCTGAGGGTCGAGGAATCCGGGCTGTGCCGCTGTCATTGATCAAAGCTCGCTTCCCAGACGCTGCTCGATCAAGGCTGGAGCGGGGGCATGGACATGGGCGTCAGTGATGCTGCTTCTGTGTGCGAGCCTGCTCGCGATGACGGCGGGACTGTTCGTCCGAAAATCTCGTAGGAAATTACCACCAGTGGTGAGGAAGTTTGTTCCCGCTGGGTTGCGAAGCAGCCCCAAGCCAGACGCCTCAGTTCGCCAGACACATTGCATGTCCCGGTTTACAGCACCTGAGTTCGGTGCACAGCCCCGGCCGGGCTGCGCACCGAACCTGTCCGCTAAGACTCCGTCAACGCCGCCTGCACCAAAGGATGCAGGCCATCGCCAGGGTGCTCCACCCGCCACTTCATCAGCTGTTGGCGCATGACCGGCGTCCAGAAACTCTGGATATGCTGGCGCACGCCATTCACTGCCAGCGTCTTGTCCGGCTCGCTGGAGAAGTACTGGCCAATCTGGTTGGCCATCTTGATCAGGCTTTCGGTACTCATCGCCGCACCTCGGCTTTCTCGGCATGACGGCGTTCGCGCAGCAGACGCCCCTGTTCATCGCTGAAGGCCTGGTAGCGTTTCTGCCATTCCGAAGGCTGGCTGACCCGCACGATTTCCACCGCCGTCACTTTGTATTCCGGGCAGTTGGTGGCCCAGTCAGAGTTGTCGGTGGTGATCACGTTGGCACCCGATTCCGGGAAGTGGAAGGTGGTGTAGACCACCCCTGGCGCCACGCGCTCGGAGACCTTGGCACGCAGCACGGTCTGCCCGGCGCGGCTGCCGATGCCGACCCAATCACCGTCGACGATACCGCGGTTCTCGGCGTCGGTCGGATGGATTTCCAAGCGGTCTTCCTCGTGCCAGGCAACGTTATCGGTGCGCCGGGTCTGGGCACCCACGTTGTACTGGCTGAGGATACGCCCGGTGGTCAGCAGCAACGGATAGCGACTGTTGACCTTCTCGTCGGTCGGCACGTAGCCGGTGAGCATGAACCGCCCTTTGCCACGCACGAACTGCTCGATGTGCATGATTGGCGTGCCATCTGGAGCGTCATCGTTGCACGGCCATTGCAGGCTGCCATGGCGATCCAGCTCGGCATAGCTGACCCGGGTGAAGGTCGGCGTCAGACGGGCAATCTCATCCATGATTTCGGAAGGATTCTTGTAGTCCATTTTGTAGCCCAAGGCTTCGGAAAGAGCCATGGTGGCCTCCCAGTCAGCCTTGCCAGCCAGGGGCTCCATCACCTTGCGTACCCGGGAAATGCGGCGCTCGGCGTTGGTGAAAGTACCGTCCTTCTCGAGGAACGAACTGCCCGGCAGGAATACGTGGGCGAACTTGGCCGTCTCGTTGAGGAAGATGTCCTGTACTACCACGCACTCCAGGGCGCTCAGGGCCGCGGTCACGTGCTGGGTGTTCGGGTCGCTCTGGGCGATGTCCTCGCCTTGGCAATAAAGTGCCTTGAAGGAGCCGTCCAGCGCCGCCTCGAACATGTTCGGAATGCGCAGCCCCGGATCGGGTTGCAGGGTCACGTTCCAGGCCTGCTCGAACTGGGCGCGTACCACATCGTTGGAAACGTGGCGATAACCCGGCAGTTCGTGGGGGAACGAGCCCATGTCGCAGGAACCCTGCACGTTGTTCTGCCCGCGCAACGGGTTCACCCCGACACCCTCGCGACCGATGTTACCGGTGACCATGGCGAGGTTGGCGATGCCCATCACCGATGTACTGCCCTGGCTGTGTTCGGTAACGCCGAGGCCGTAGTAGATGGCCGCGTTGCCACCGGTGGCGTAGAGCCGTGCGGCGGCGCGGATCTGCTCGGCAGGCACGCCGCATACCGGGCCCAGGGCCTCGGGCGCGTTCTCCGGCAGGCTGACGAAGTCACGCCAGCGGGCGAAATCCGCCGCCTCGCAGCGCTCGTCGACGAAAGGCTGGTTGACCAGGCCTTCGGTGACGATCACATGGGCCAGCGCATTGAGCATCGCCACGTTGGTGCCCGGGCGAAGTTGCAGATGCAGGTCGGCGCGGGCATGGGGCGAATCCACCAGGTCGATGCGCCGCGGGTCGATGACGATCAGCCGCGCGCCCTGGCGCAGACGACGCTTGAGCTGGGAGCCGAACACCGGGTGGGCGTCGGTGGGGTTGGCGCCCATCACCAGGATCACGTCGGCCAGCATCACCGAGTCGAAGGTCTGAGTGCCGGCGGACTCGCCGAGCGTCTGTTTGAGGCCATAACCGGTAGGCGAATGGCAGACCCGGGCGCAGGTATCGACGTTGTTGTTGCCGAAGGCGGCACGCACCAGCTTCTGCACCAGGTAGGTTTCTTCGTTGGTGCAGCGGCTGGAGGTGATGCCGCCGATGGAGTCGCGTCCATATTTCAGCTGGATGCGGCGGAACTCACTGGCCGCGTAGTCGACGGCTTCGTCCCAGCTGACTTCCTGCCACGGATCGCTGATGTGCTTGCGGATCATCGGCTTGGTGATGCGATCCGGGTGGGTGGCGTAGCCCCAGGCGAAACGACCCTTGACGCAGGAATGGCCATGGTTGGCCTGGCCGTTCTTGTCCGGCACCATGCGCACCAGTTGATCGCCTTTCATTTCGGCGCGGAAGGAGCATCCGACGCCGCAGTAGGCGCACGTGGTGATGACGCTGCGCTCAGGCTGGCCGAGTTCCACCACGCTTTTTTCCATCAGCGTGGCCGTCGGGCAGGCCTGCACACAGGCGCCGCAGGACACGCATTCGGAGTCGAGGAAGTTGTCACCGCCCGCGGCCGCCACCCGCGAATCGAAGCCGCGTCCGGTGATGGTCAGCGCGAAGGTGCCCTGGGTTTCCTCGCAGGCCCGCACGCAGCGGTTGCAGACGATGCATTTGCTCGGGTCGTAGTCGAAATAAGGGTTGGACACGTCCTTCGTCTCGGCCAGGTGGTTATCACCCTCGTAGCCGTAGCGCACTTCACGCAGGCCGACCTGACCCGCCACCGTCTGCAATTCGCAGTTGCCGTTGGCCGAGCACGTCAGGCAGTCCAGCGGATGGTCGGAGATGTACAGTTCCATCACGTTACGCCGCAGGCCGGCGAGTCGGGAGGTCTGGGTGCGTACCACCATGCCTTCGGTGACCGGCGTGGTGCACGAGGCCGGATAGCCGCGCATACCGTCGATCTCCACCAGGCACATGCGGCAGGAGCCGAACGGCTCCAGGCTGTCGGTGGCGCAGAGCTTGGGGATGGTGGTGCCGAGCAATGCCGCGGCGCGCATCACCGAAGTCCCGGAAGGAACGGTGATTTCGCGGCCGTCGATGTTCAGGCTGACCTGCACCTCGCTTTCGCGTTCCGGGGTGCCCAGGTCGATATCACTGGCGGGATCGAAAATGTTGATCATTGGTCGGCCTCCGTGGTCGCCAGACCGAAGTCGGCAGGGAAATGCTTGAGGGCGCTGGCGACAGGATAGGAGGTCATCCCACCCAAGGCACAGAGCGAACCGTATTGCAGGGTGTCGCAGAGATCCTGGAGCAACAGGACCTGCTCCTGACGGGCACCGGCATCGGTGCTGGCGAGCAGTCGGTCCACCACTTCCACCCCACGGGTGGAGCCGATCCGGCACGGCGTGCATTTGCCGCAGGATTCTTCGGCGCAGAACTGCAGGGCGAAACGGGCCATGTGGGCCATGTCCAGGCTGTCATCGGCCACCACCACACCGCCGTGGCCAAGCATCGCGCCCATGGCGGCAAACGCCTCGTAGTCCAGCGGCGTGTCAAATTGCGAAGGCGGTACCCAGGCACCCAGCGGCCCACCCACCTGGGCGGCCTTCAACGGCCGGCCGCTGGCGGTACCACCACCATACTCTTGCACCAGTTCGCGCAGGGTCAGGCCGAAGGCGCGCTCAACCAGGCCGCCATGACGGATGTTGCCGGCCAGTTGGAATGGCATCGTGCCCAGGGAACGGCCCATGCCAAAGTCACGGTAGAACTGTGCCCCCTTCTCCAGGATGATCGGCACCGAGGTCAGGGTCAGCACGTTGTGGACCAGGGTCGGCAACCCGAACAGGCCCTGCAACGCAGGCAACGGAGGCTTGGCGCGAACCGTGCCACGCTTGCCTTCAAGGGACTCCAGCAGAGCGGTTTCTTCACCGCAGATGTAAGCACCAGCCCCCACCCGGACTTCAAGTTCGAAAGCGCGACCACTGCCCGCCACGTCGGCGCCCAGGTAGCCGGCCTCGCGGGCGATGCCCAGGGCATCGTTCAACGTCGCGACAGCGTCCGGATATTCCGAGCGCACATAGATGTAGCCCATGGTGGCGCCTACAGCGATACCCGCAATGATCATGCCTTCGATCAGCAGGAACGGATCGCCTTCCATCAGCATGCGGTCGGCGAATGTGCCCGAATCACCTTCGTCGGCGTTGCACACCACATATTTCTGCGTACCCGGCGCATCGCGCACGGTGCGCCACTTGATACCTGCCGGGAAAGCTGCTCCGCCCCGGCCGCGCAGGCCCGAGTCGAGCACGCTGGCAACCACTTGCGCGCCATCCTGCTGGATGGCGCGAGCCAGCCCCTGGAAGCCGCCATGAGCGCGGTAGTCATCCAGGGACAGTGGCCGGGTAATACCGGCGCGAGCGAACAGCAGCCGCTGTTGGCTCTTGAGATAGGGAATGTCTTCCACCGGCCCCAGGGCCAGTGGATGGTTGCCGGGATCGCCTGCCAGGGCATCGAGCAGCCCAGGCACGTCCGCCGGAGTGACGGGGCCGAAACCGAGCCGGCCGCTGGCGGTTTCCAGCTCCAGCAGCGGCTCCAGCCAGTAGAGGCCACGGGAACTGGTGCGTTGCACCTCCAGCGGCAACTGCCGACGCTCGGCCTCGCGCATCAGTGCAGCGGCCACCGTGTCCGCGCCGACCGCACGGGCTACCGAATCGCGGGAAATGCAGAGCTTCAGCATGTGCCTTCCTCCAGACAGCCATTGACCAACTCACGCAGGCGCTCAGGCGTCAGCCGTGCGTGCAACTGGCCGTCCAGCTCCAGGGCCGGCGAGCAGACACAGGCACCCAGGCAATAGACCGGCCGCAGGCTGATGCTGCCATCAGCGCTGGTGCCATGATCGTCAAGCGACAGCTGTTCGCGCAATTGGGCGGCCAGCTGTTCGGCCCCCATGCTCTGGCAGGACTCCGCCCGGCATAGGCGCAAGGTATGGCGCGCGGGCGGCGCGGTGCGGAAGTCGTGATAGAAACTGATCACCCCGCGCACTTCAGCCTGACTGAGGTTGAGGGCATGAGCGATCTCCGGGACGGCCGCGTCGGGAACGTACCCGCAGCCCTCCTGGATGGCATGAAGAATCGGCAGCAAGGCACCGGGGGTGTCCTTTTCGCGCTCCAATACACGTTGAATCAGAGGCAGGTGAAGCGTCTCATCGGGCATAAACTTACCTCGGCATCTCGAACGACACTGCCCAATGAAGGCAGTCGTCCGGAGTCTTGGCTGCAGCGTCCGGCCACGTCACGGAAGCGTGGTTATCCGGTCGCCCTCCTCGCTCTCCGGTCAGGCATCTTGGTGCGCCTGATCCGGGGCATCCTTACAGCTTGCCATTCCCGGGAACTGGCAATTGCACATGGACGACAAAACGCGTTCTGAAAGCGACTCGAGGTCAAAGTCACCCGCGCTCCACGGGAACTGGATTTATAACCCATTACCATCGACTTGCACATTGGCGAAAACGGCTCTAAACCCAATCATTCATATCGCTCATGGAAACGCAGGATGCGGGAAGCAACGAGTGAACTTGAAAAGCAACTTGATCTGGCAACGAAGCTGCTTTCCCTGGCGGCGAAAGTTGGCTTACTGACTGGCGGGACGTGCATCGTCAGCTACCTGCTCGGCAATGGCCATTACCCGCAAGGCGTTTCCATCGGAGACAGCCTGCTGTTTTTGGTCGCGGCGTTCTGTTTCGGGGTCATCTGCCTTTACTTTTCGGCGTCCGTTACGGCTGCGGGTGTGCTGCTTGCGCCACTGTTCGTACCGGTGCTGAGATTTCTCATCTGGCTTACAACAATATTCCGCACTGAAAAGTCCAAACCTGAACTGAAACTGCAAAAAATAACGTTGCTGACGGTCTTGTTTGGCATTTGTGGCGTGGTGACCATTTATTTTCTTGCTCGCAAGAATCCCATTGAGCATATCCCCCTCATTCTATTGCCGATTTTTCAATACATCGTTTATTCGGCCTTCCTGAATCAGAACAGAAAAATAAATACCGCCTACCAACCGACCCCGGAGATAGCTGGCACCGAGCCTTTCGACAAAGCCCCCCGCGTCGATGTGAAACCCATGAAAAGACTCAGGGTGATGATCGCGGGACTGATCATCCTGACCCCCATTCTCATGGGCGGGGTCACCTCGGACTTGCTGCAAACCGCCATGAGCCTTGCAAAGATACGCATCGAACGGGCAACGATTCTGGTGAAACCGCCTTATGCCAACTTACTGCCCGATCCCAAGGACTCACCCTTGCAGGACTATAAGGTCTTTGAAAATGCGACCGTGGTATTCCGCGGAGTGGGCAACTCGACACTGATTGAAATGCGTACCGCGGATACAGCTATCCGGCTGGAAATCCCCAATGATTCGATCATCATCGAACGCAAGACGAGACTCATCACTCAACCCAAACCGAAGACCTGAACCCAACATAGCCTGTGGGAGCCTGCTCGCGATGGCGGTGGGTCGGCTTGCCTAGAGGCTGAATATACAACCGTCAGGACGAGCAAGCTCGGCACCCACATTTTCGTAGCGCTTCCAGAAGTGAAAACCGCCCTACTTCAGTTCCACCAACCGAAGCGACTGCGCCCCATCCAGCGACAGGTGAATGGTGGCCGCCCGGCTAGGAAAATTCGGCGCATCGTCGTCGGTATTTTCCATAACCGGAAGATCGATCAAGGTCTGCTCACCCGTCGGATCACTGACCAGCCTGGCATCCAGCTTATCGATCGAACGCCAGCTGTCACCACCGATGCGAATCACATCCAGCAAGTTGTAACGCTGCTGGCCTTCTTCGTTTTCTTCAGGGGTAAAAGCCGCCAGGTATTGGCTGTAATTGTTGCCCATACCGAAACCTTCAATGGTGAACACCGCAAGCGTTACTTCGCTGTCCTCCCCAGTATCCAGCGTCTGCACCAGCGTCGCTTCAGGGTAACCGGTGGCGTAGCTGTCTTTAAGGAGTGCCACCAGATGCCCGATCTGCTCCTCCAACGGTTTTGGAACGGACTTCGGCTCGGCAGCGTGAGTCAGGGTACAGGCAAGGAACAGACTGGCAGCAAGCAAGTGCAATTTCATGAAAGAGAACGTCCGGGGTACGGGAGGTGAGCTCGGATATTAGCGCATCGACAGCACGGTTGATTAGCGACCATTACCACAAGAGACTATTCCCCAAGGAGGGTCATTCAACTCGTCGACGCCGGCACAAACACCGTTTCACGCCCTTTGCGGCCATCGGTCACGATGCGATTCACCAGTTCATCCTGGATATGAGCATACTCAGATAAAGAAAGTCGCAGGCGAGCTGCGTTGATCACCTGCGAGAAGATTCGCGTGCCGTTCAGCAACACTTCCATGGTAATCAGGGTGCTGATCAATGTTCCGGGGAGGCAGTCTGCCTTGACACTGTAGGTCAGGGGCCGCTTGCCATCGAATTGCTGGAGCACCATTTCGATGGCTGCCATTTCACTGTTGGCTCCATGACTGCCCGCGACCAGATTACTGGGCTCTTCCCTGCCACCGAGACCATGGCCGCGCAGATGAAGCCATTCCTGATCGTCACGGGCGGCATAGCGCGATGCCGACAGCGACCCACTTTCGATCAATTCCACTGCCCTCCTTGCGTCGCCAACAGTGACACTGCTCAAGGGGGGCAGCAGGCCGAACGCCGTACCGTTAGCGACGGCAATGAAAAACTTCGCCATGACGCTGCCTTGAGACTTGCGCTTATCGGCATTGCGGCCGGTGCCCACCAGCGCTTGTTCCAGCGACATATTGCTGTAGCCCGACTCATCAACCGCCCATTGGCGATGGTTCCAGTCGGCGGCGATCTGGTGCATCGAAGGCTGTTCTCGCTCAAGCCGCATCGTCATGTGGAAGCCGCCACCTTTGCGCTTGGCCCTGAAGATTTTGCGCCAATGGTAAAGACTGGAGTGAGGTCGATTCCTCATCAAATACCAACCACGCCCCTTTGAATCAACAAGCCGGCCGAGTGCACCGGTTCCACCAGGTGTCGGATTGAAATTGAACGGCGGGGTCACTCCTTCCGGCGGATCCATCTCGCCCAGCCCTTCGATTCGAACCTTACCGATGGCGATTTTCGGCGTGACGCGTGCGACATGTTTGATCGTTGCACTGCTCGGTGGAGAGGCGCTCGGTAGAGAGGCTGAATCGTCGTCCAGTAACGTATTGCAATAAGGGCAATACATGAACAGGTCGCTGACCGAGTAGTGGCACTTCTTGCAATTGGACACGGCGCTCTCCTCCTTGGATGCGCTGAAAAGGCTAGCACCAGAGTCGAGTCCCGACACATCAACCGGAAGAAAATAACGGCCTTGTCCAAATGCGCTCAGCGGGCGACGCGCTCTTCACTGAAGGGAGGCTGCCCAGGAGGCGCCGGGTCATTGCGCAGGAGTCTCACGTCGACGCTCAACGCCTCAACGCCTCAACGCCTGGGTCATCCGCTGCAGCAACTCGTTTTCCGAAAATGGCTTATGCAAAACGGGGTACCCGGCGAATTCGACCGGCACGCCGCTGGCGCCGTATCCGGTGCTGAACAAGAACGCAATGCCGCGATCGCGCAAGATCTCGGCCACCGGGAAAACCCGTTCGCCGGCCAGGTTGACGTCCAGAATGGCCAGATCGATGTGCGCCGCGCTTGCCTCGTCCCGCGCCGTCGCGAGCCGGGCCACCGAGGCCACGACTTCGCAGCCGAAATCCTCCAGCATTTCCTCGATCAACATGGCAATCGCGCCTTCGTCCTCGACGACGAGCACCCTGACTCCAGCGAATGGAGGCATGCCTAGGCTCCGATCAGAAAGGAGAAGCGGCAGTAAACGCCCTCCGGGGCGAAGGTCAGGTCGAACTGGCCGCCCAAATCGCGCTCGATGCAGCGTTTCATCAGGCGAGAGCCCAGCCCTTCCCGCTCCGGCCGGGCCACGGGCGGTCCGCCCTGCTCCCGCCAATCCAGGGTGAACAAGGTGCCGTTTGGTTGGGGTTGCAGGTCCCAGGTCACCGAAAGCGAGCCTGTCTCGACGGACATCGAGCCATATTTCAGCGCGTTGATCGCCAGTTCATTGAGGGTCATCGTGAAGTTGAGCGCCACCCGTGTGCCGACGTCGATCGTCGCACCCTTGATCGTGATGCGATCGAGCTCGAGCCCGAAGACCGGCATCAGCACCTCATGGGCCAGGGAGTCCAATGGGGTGTCTTCCCAGTGCCGCTTCGTCAGCAGGTCATGAGCCCGCGACAGCGCCAGCAGCCGGGCTTCGAACCGCCGGTAGCCGTCTTTTGCATCCTGCGCGTTGCGCGCCGTCTGGGCGGCCAGGGATTGCACCGTGGCCAAGGTATTCTTGACCCGATGATTGAGCTCGTCGATCAACGTTTTCTGCCGGTTTTCCGCCTGCTTGCGCTCGGTAATATCCACCAGCATGTTGATCGCGCCCACGAGGTTGCCCTCGGCATCATGCAGGGGCGTGGGATAGGGATTGAACGGCACACGGGTTCCATCCGGGCGCTGGGCGACAGCCTCGACACCTCGAATCGCGCGGTTTTCCTTCAACGCCACGGCCATGGGACATTGGTCGTGGGGCAGCGGACTTCCATCGGTGTTGAACAGTTTCCAGGTCACGCACCACATGTCGCCCAACTGAGGCGTGCGCCCGGACAATTCGACAGCCGCACGGTTATAGAACGTGATACGGCCTTCGGCGTCGGTGGTATAGACCGCTGCGGGCAGTGCTTCGAGCACATTGCGCATATGCCGTTCGCTCTCGCGAACCTGGTTTTCCATTCGCTGCGCGAGGGTGACGTCCTGCAGCACCCGCACGCCATAGCGGAACTCGCCGCCTGCATCGCGTACCGACGAACTGTGGATGTCGAGGTAGACGATCTCGCCATCCGGCTTGAGGGCGCGCTTGCGCAGCACATAATTATCCAGTTCGCCGGCAACCTGGCGTGCATACAGGGCCGCGTCCTGCCCGACACTGTCCGGGTGGGTATAGTCCAGGAACGTCATCGCCAGCAACTGTTCGCGAGTGCGGCCCAACATGCGGCAGAGGGCATCGTTAACCCGGAGCAGACGACCGTCGATGTCGGCCTCGGCAATCCCTATAGTCGCTGCCTCGTAGGTGGCTGCAAGCCTGTCGTCGCTCTCCTGGCGCGCCGCCTCGGCTGCATGAATGCAAGACACGTCGATGGTGAAACACCGGGTGTTGAAGAGTCTCCCGTCCTCGAACCGCCCATTGGACGTGATTGAGACATGCTTGATGGAACCGTCCTTGGCCCGCAAGCGCGCAGGGTAGCTCTCCAGGCAATCACCGCTGCTCAGTTTATTGAGAATATCGCCAATGACCGGCTCATCGACATGAAACTCGGTGATATGGCGGCCGATGTACTCTTCTTCCGCATAACCCAGCAGGGCCAGTTCGGCCTTGTTGGCGCGCAGGATGATGCCCTCGCCACTGACGATATGCAGACCCACGGCGCTGTTTTCGAAGAAGTCCTCGAGGTCGGTGCTCTTACGGCGAAGCTCCTCGGCCATGGCGTGGTGTGCAGAGATGTCCTGGAAGCAATTGATCGCCCCTTGGATGACACCTCGCCGGTCTTTCAGGACACGGATGTTCATGAGTGCCACGAACCGCACCCCGTCCGGGCGCTGGATGACGATTTCCCGGTTGCGCGCCACGACGCCTGTGGCGAGCGCCGTGGCCGTCGGGCAATTCTCAAACGCCAGCGGCGTACCGTCGGTCAAGAACAATCGATGGGAACCACAGAAGCGATCACCGTTCACTCCGAGCTCCGGGCTGCGTCCCCAGAGTTCAGCCGCCTCACTGTTGTACCTGACGAGCCAACCCTCGCGGTCGCACAAATACACCGCACCGGGAATAGCCTCGAGCGCGTTTGTGCCAATCGAAACAAGGCTTTCGTATTCACTCGACGCCAGCGTTTCCCTGGGAAGTTCTTCAACGTTTGACATCAGTAATCCTCGATTCACCTGGCTAACCAGGCAAGGCGCCATGACGAGTCGTAGCCCCGCTACGGCGAGGAATGGCAACGCAGGCTGGCAAGTCCTGGCGCCGAAGTTGAGTAAACGAATCAGCCACACAGGCTACTAGATCCCTATTCGTCGTACGAGTTCAGGTCAACTTGGTACCACAGTCCTTGTCCGGAAAGCCAAACAATGCTTGAGGCGCTTGCACCATCAGCGCCCGCATCAACGACTGCGAACATCCCAACGCGTGCAACTGCCCCATTACCGTGTCGAAGCCAACGGTTTGCTCATGCTGGGTATGCGGCCAGTCACTGCCCCATACCAGCCGCCGTGGGCCGAAGCTCTGCTCCAGCAAGGCCAACGAGGCTCGGGCGAAGTCGAGATTCTGTTGATCGGTCCCGGCCAGTCGGTAGATACCGGACACTTTCATCCACACTCGTCCGCTCAAACCCAGCTCCAACAACTCGGGGAAACCCGGTTGCTCGAGGCCCAGGCGCGAATCCGGGCGACCGAAGTGATCGACCACCAGTTTGATGCCAAACGGCAGCAGTTGGTGAATCAGCCCTGGCAGGTCCGCTACGCTGCGGTGCAGTTCGACATGCCAGTCCAGCTCAGCCATGTGGCCGAAAAAGCCCTGCCACGCAGCGTCGCGAAAATCAGGCAGGTCCTTGCCCATCAGATTCAGGCGAACACCAACCACCCCCAGTCGGGCCATGTTATCCATATCGGTACGGCTGGCGTCTCGCTCCAGTACCACGACTCCGCGTAATTGCTGCGGAGCCTGCTGGAGCGCGGCCAGCAGATAGCTGTTATCCGTGCCAAGAAAGCTTGGCTGCACCAGCACGCCATGGCTCAGGCCATGGGCTTTCAAGTGGTGCAGGTATTGGCCAAGCGTCGCGTCATAGTCAACCGTGTAGCGCCGTTCGACGGTCAACTCCAGCCCACGATCGAACACGTGGGCATGGGAATCGATACCGGTGATCGGCATGGAGAACGTGTCAGGCATGGGCACGCTCGTTACCTTCGACCTTGGCGTTTGCCGGTGCGGCGGCTTCAAGGTTCCGCCCGCGGGTTTCCGGAAGACACAGCGCCGCGAGCACCGCCACTCCGTAGGCAATTCCTGCGTCAATGCCAATGGCTGAGCCCAACGACATTGAATCGCTCATGTGGCCGACCAGGAAGGGGAACACCGCCGAAAGTACGCGGCCGAAGTTATAGCAGAACCCCACGCCGGCACCACGCACATCCGCCGGGTACAACTCGTTGAACAGTGCCCCGAGGCTCGCCGGAATGCCGGCGGCAAAGAAGCCGAGCGGGAACCCGAGGAACAGCATCTGAGTGTTGGTCAGCGGCAGGAACACATAGCACTGCACAGTCACGACACAGCACAAGGCGAACAGCACAATGTTCTTGCGACGGCCGATGCGATCAATCAACAAGCCGCTGACCACGCAGCCACACCAGAAGGCAAAGATGATGACGGCCAGGTAACCGCCGGAATTGAGTACCGACAGGTTGCGTTCGGTCTTGAGAAAGGTGGGCAGCCAGGTCATTACCGCGTGATAACCGCCATGGGCGCCCAGTCCCAGCAGTCCACCGAACAGCGTCACGCGGATCAACTCAGGGCGAAAGATGCCAGCCAAGGACTTGAGGAACCCCTTGGGTATGGCCTGTTCTTTTTGCAAGCGCTGGAAACTGTCGGGTTCTTCGACGTTACGCCGGACCCAGATGATCAGGAACGACGGCAGCAGACCGACGATGAACATCACCCGCCAGGCCATATCCTGGGGCACGAACGAGTAGATCAGGGTGAAGACCCCGACCGCCAGCCCCCAGCCCACTGCCCAGGCACTTTGTACAGTGCCCATGACCTTGCCCCGGTACTTGGGGTTGATGGTTTCGGCCATCAGTACCGCACCGGCGGCCCACTCGCCACCAATGCCGAAACCTTGCAATGCCTTGACGACCAACAATGAGTGGAAACCGGTGACGAACGCGGACAGAAAGGTGAAGAACGAGAACCACAGAATCATCCATTGCAGCGTGCGCACCCGACCGTAGCGGTCCGACAACGTGCCGCCGACCCAGCCGCCGATGGCCGAGGTGATCAACGTCACGCCACTGACCAGCCCCGCATCGCCCTTGGACAAGGCAAACGCTGCAATCAGCGCCGGTATTGCCAGGCCGAACATCTGCACTTCCAGCGCATCGAGTGACCATCCGCCGAAACAGGCCCAAAATGTTTTGCGCTCCCGCGCAGTGACTTGGCGATACCAACTGAACATGATTTTTATCCTTATAAGCAGAACGAGAGGCAGCCGAGAGCGAACCGCGCCGCTACAGGGCCAGTGATGGCAAGCACAACAGTAAAAGCCGCGGCGAATGACTCGCCGTCGGGTGACCCGCTAATCCGGCACGGTCAACGAATTTCCACGCTGTAGCGGAAATGCTCGGCATGGCCGCGAGAGCGTCGCCACTCCAGCGGGTTGCCGGCGTAGTCCCGCGCCAGACGCTCGATCACCACGACCGGGCTGTTGACCGGCACATGCAGCAAGCGCGCATGAACGTCATTCACCGATTCAGCAGTGAGGGTTTCTTCGGCATAGGCAACTACCTGACCGCAGGTTTCCTCGTAGATGGGATAAAGCAGTGGCCCCTTCTGGCTCAGGTCGATGTCGAGCAGCGGCTGAAAGCGGCTGCGCGGCAACCAGATCTCTTCGGCGAGCACCGGTTCGACCTCCAGCAGACGTACACGTACGATGCGGATCACCGGCGCGTCGACGGGCAATCCCAGCGCCTGTGCCACCGCCGACGGCGCAGCCACCGGCTCGATGGACAAGATGCGGCTCTCCGGGACCCGACGTTCGCCCGACGCGCTTTGAAACCGGAAGAAGCGGAACAACGAAGACTGGAACTGAGGGCGACGAATGAAGGTACCGCGCCCCTGCTGACGCTCCAGAATGCCCTCGCTGACCAACGCATCGATCGCCTTGCGCACGGTACCGGTAGACAGCTGATACTCCGCCGAGAGGGCTGCCTCAGTGGGAATTGCTTCTCCCGGACGCCAGCGATTGTTGGCAATCTGTTCAGCCAACTGGTCTCGCAGGCGTTGATAAAGCGGCAGGCGAACATCACTGGGGAGGGCTTTCATCGACTTTATTCACCTTGTTATCTAGTCATATATATGAATATGCGCCGAGTATTTGCCCAGGCAGCGAGGTTGTCAAGAATGGCCTCGGCATATGGCTGACGAATGGCGTGCTTCGAGTTGCCCGGATCCCGGGGCGGAGAAGCTGGATGAGCGGCGAGTGACTGAACTTCACACCTTGGCCATGCTGCCGGGCGTGGCCGTGTTTTCTGTGCTGGATGATCAATATCCCGCGTGACGAGGCAATGCCATGGAAATGAGGGCGGCGAGGAGGACAAAGCCGCTGGAAATCCACAGACATGCTTCCAGTCCATGAGTTTGATAGACCCAACCGGAAAGCAGTGTGCCGATCAATCGGCCCATGGCGTTGGACATGTAATAGAAACCCACGTCCAGTGATACGCCGTCCTCCTTGGCATAGGACACGATCAGATAGCTGTGCAGGGAGGAGTTCACCGCGAACAGTGCACCAAACACTGCCAGTCCGCCGAGCAGCACCATCTGTTGCGACAGCCCGGTGCCCAGGCCCAGCGCAATAGCCATCGGCAGGCCAGCCAACGCCAGCGCCCAGAGGAACGCGCCACGGCCGTCCGGTACATGCCCCCGTTCTTTGCCGGTGATGTAGGGCGCCAACGATTGCACGAGGCCGTAGCCGATCACCCAGGCGGCGAGGAAACCACCGACCTTCCAGAAGTCCCAGGCAAAGACGCTGCTCAGGTAGACCGGCAGGGCCACCACGAACCAGACGTCGCGAGCGCCGAACAGAAACATCCGCGCCGCCGACAGAATATTGATCGCACGACTCTTGGACAGCAGGTCGCGAAACCTGGGTTTGGCTTTCGCCTTGCCCAGGTCCCTCTTCAGCAGGATCAGGCTACCGATCCAGATCAGCGCCAATGCACTGGCCATCGCCAGCAACGCCCCCCTGAACCCCATCGAAGCCAGTAAGGCGCCACCGAGGAAAAAACCCACGCCCTTGAGGGCATTTTTCGAGCCGGTGAGCATCGCCACCCACTTGTAGAGCATTCCCTGTTGCCCGTCGGGAACGAGAAGCTTGAGGGTGCTTTTTGCACTCATCTTGTTCAGGTCCTTGGCGATCCCGGACAAAGCCTGGGCTGCCATGACCCAGGGAACGGTCAGCCACACTGCCGGCACCGTCAACATGAGCAATGCCACGACCTGCAGGCCCAGGCCGATATTCATGGTGCGGTTCAAACCCAGCCGGGCTCCCAGATAACCTCCCACCAGGTTGGTAATGACGCCGAAGAGTTCGTAAAACAGGAACAACGCAGCGATTTGCAGCGGGCTGTAGCCCAACGCGTGAAAGTGCAGCACCACCAACATGCGCAAGGCGCCGTCGGTGAGGGTGAACGTCCAGTAGTTACCCGTGACGAGCAGGTATTGCCGCACTTCTGGAGTCAGAGCTGCCAGTGTTTTCATGGGTGCCCGGCCAGACCGACCATCCGCGCCAGCTCGACGGTACGGTTGGCATAGCCCCACTCATTGTCGTACCAGGCATAGAGCTTGACCTGGGTACCGTTGATAACCAGGGTCGACAACGCGTCGATGATGGATGAGCGTGGGTCGGTCCGGTAGTCGATGGACACCAGGGGGCGCTCTTCGAAACCGAGGATGTCTTTCAATTCGTTTTCGGAGGCGTCCTTGAGCCATTGATTCACTTCTTCGACAGTGGTGGCTCGCTCGACCTCGAAGACGCAATCGGTCAGCGAAGCATTGGCCAGTGGCACGCGCACGGCGTGGCCGTTGAGGCGACCACGCAACTCGGGGAAGATTTCCGCAATGGCGGTGGCCGAGCCCGTGCTGGTGGGGATCAGGCTCAGGCCCGAGGCACGGGCACGGCGCAGGTCCTTGTGGGGTTGATCGAGGAGGCTCTGAGTATTGGTCAGGTCATGGATGGTAGTGATCGAGCCGTGGCGGATGCCGAGTTTTTCGTGGATGACCTTGACCACCGGGGCCAGGCAGTTGGTGGTGCAGGACGCGGCGGTGACAATGGGATGTTCAGCGGGCTTGAACAGCTGGTGATTGACGCCCATGACGATGTTCAGCGCCCCCTTTTCCTTCACCGGGGCGCTGACCACTACGCGCTTCACGCCTTGATCGAGGTAAGCCTGAAGCACCGCGACGGTCTTCATCTTGCCACTGGCCTCGATCACCAGATCGCAGGCTGACCAGTCGGTGTCGGCAATGGTCTTGTTGGCCGTCACTTTGATTCGCTGGCCTTCGATGACGATGTCGTCGCCGTCTGCATCGGCCTGGTGGCTCCAGCGGCCGTGCACGGAGTCGAAATTCAACAGGTGCGCATGGGTGGCCGCGTCACCGGCCGGGTCGTTGACCTGCACAAACTCGAACTCGGGCCAATGCCAGGCGGCCCGCATCGCGAGACGACCGATTCGGCCAAAACCATTGATGCCCACTTTGATCGTCATGTTGCCTGCCCCATATATGAAAATCCGAATATATGTTTTCCCGTATGTAATGGGAAGCCCCCCGGTACCGGTATTGCGGGGGCAAATTGGAAGAGCGGTGGATCAGGTCGTTCAATGTTGGATGTGCCGCCGCCATCGCGAGCAGGCTCGCTCCCACAGGGACCTGTGTTGCGCGAAAGTAATGCATACACCGCAGCTCCAATGTGGGAGCGAGCCTGCTCGCGATGGCGGTGGTTCGGCTTGCATCCATGTCGAATGTACCACCGCCTTCGCGGGCAAGCCCGGCTCCCACAGGGGCCTGCGTCGCGCGAAAGTAATGCACACACCGCAGCTCCAATGTGGGAGCGAGCCTGCTCGCGATGGCGGTGGTTCGGCTTGCATCCATGTCGAATGTACCACCGCCTTCGCTGGCAAGCCCGGCTCCCACAGGGGCCTGTGTCGTACATAAGCAATGCATGCACCGCCGATCCAATGTGGGAGCGAGCTTGCTCGCGATGGCGGTGGTAAAGTGCACAGCAATCGAATGAGAATCCACTTTGAGAGGCCCGGGGTGTCCAACCCCATCTCTCGTCATCCGCAGCGATAACAGCATGATCGAAGTCACTGAAGTTTCCATTGCCCAATTGCGCGCCGCACTCGAGTCTGGCCAGACGACAGCAGTTGAGCTGGTCCAGGCCTACCTCGCCAGGATCGAGGCCTACGACGGCCCTAATACGTCCACCGCCCTGAACGCGGTCGTGGTACGAAACCCAGAGGCACTGAACGAGGCACAGGCGTCCGATGCCCGCCGCGTCCAGGGCAAGACGCTGGGGCCGCTCGATGGCATTCCCTACACCGCCAAGGACAGCTATCTGGTGAAGGGCCTCACCGCGGCCTCCGGAAGTCCGGCCTTCAAGGACCTGATTGCCTACCGCGATGCCTTCACCATCGAGCGGCTGCGCGGTGCCGGGGCGATCTGCCTGGGCAAGACCAATATGCCGCCCATGGCCAACGGCGGCATGCAGCGCGGCGTGTACGGCCGTGCCGAGAGCCCGTACAACGGCGACTATCTCACCGCACCGTTTGCATCGGGCTCTTCCAACGGCGCCGGCACTGCAACGGCGGCCAGTTTCGCGGCATTCGGTCTCGCCGAAGAAACCTGGTCCAGCGGACGTGGCCCGGCCTCGAACAATGGCTTGTGTGCCTACACGCCTTCGCGTGGCGTGATCTCGGTGCGCGGCAACTGGCCGCTGACGCCAACGATGGACGTGGTTGTGCCTTACGCCCGAACCATGGCCGATCTGCTGGAAGTGCTGGATGTGGTGGTCGCACAGGACCCGGACACCCGGGGCGACCTGTGGCGCCTGCAACCCTGGGTGCCCATCCCGAGCGTCGACACCGTGCGGCCCGCCTCCTATCCCTCGCTCGCCGCCACTTCCGAGGCGTTGGCAGGTATCCGCTTCGGCGTTCCGCGCATGTACATCAATGCCGATCCCGACGCCGGCACGGCCGAAGCCCCGGGCATCGGCGGTCCGACCGGGCAACGTATCATCACCCGAGCGTCGGTGATCGCCCTGTGGGATGAGGCACGCAAGACCCTCCAAGCCTGTGGCGCCGAAGTGGTAGAAGTGGATTTCCCGCTGGTGTCCAACTGCGAGGGCGACCGCCCCGGCGCACCGACGGTGTTTACCCGTGGCCTGGTCTCCAAGGAATTCCTCCATCACGAACTGTGGGACCTGTCCGCCTGGGCGTTCGACGACTTCCTGCGGGCCAACGGTGATCCGAAACTCAATCGCCTGGCCGACGTGAACGGCCCGCTGATCTTCCCCCACGACCCGGGCACCCTGCCCAACCGCGAGGACGATCTGGCCGCAGGCATGGACGAATACGTGAAGTTGGCCGAGCGTGGCATCACACCCTGGGACCAGATCCCCACCCTGCCGGACGGCCTGCGGGGGCTGGAAAAGACCCGTCAGATCGACCTTGAAGACTGGATGAAGCAACTTGGACTCGATGCGGTGATCTTCCCCACCGTCGCCGACGTCGGGCCGACAGACGCCGACGTCAACCCGGCCTCCGCGGACATCGCCTGGAGCAACGGCGTCTGGGTCGCCAACGGCAACCTCGCCATCCGCCATCTGGGCGTGCCTACCGTCACGGTGCCGATGGGCGTCATGGCGGACATCGGTATGCCTGTCGGGTTGACGTTTGCCGGTCGTGCCTATGACGACTCGAAGCTGCTGCGCCTGGCCTCGGCATTCGAATCGACCGGGTCGAAGCGACGAGTACCGGCGCGTACGCCGCCGTTGTCGACGCGCTGAAGCTAAAAGGTGGGGGGGCTTCGCTCGCCACCCTGCTGCTCCAATGCCGGGTAAGTCAGCTTGAGCCCGTGGGCCTTTGCGGCAGGGTTCAATATCGCCCTGCTCGACTTATCCTTGTCCATGATGTGGATGACCTCGACCTCGCGGAGCAGTAGATAGTCGGCGATGATCCTGCGATGGCAGCGCCACCAGACCGCTTCCGCACACATGATGACGCACCGTTGGGTTTCGCCGAGCGCCAGGAGCCGGTTCAGACCGTCCTCGAACTCCTGCGAGAGCGCGTAGTCGGCGTAATTGTGGAAACTGCGATTGGTCCAGAATGCGTTGGTTTCTGCGCAGACGCTTCTAGACTTCTTTCGCAGCCCTCCCAGCTCCAGGAGCTGCTCATGGTTGATCCCCAGCCGGGCCAATTCAGCAGGCAAGGTATCCAGGTTGTACTGGGGATTCGTCCGGGATCGCGGAACCGTTCGCACATCGACCACAGTGTCGATATCAAAGCTTGCGATTGTTTCCACGAACTGTTCGAGGGTCCTGGTCGAATGACCTATCGTATAAACACAGCTCATGACGAAGACCCTCGACACCGCACGGTCAATGACTGCCGGATTCGGCGCTCACGGCATATTTTTCCATCAGTTTGAGCGTGACACCATTGGTCCAGCCGAAGCCATCCTGCAACTCATATTCACCCCCGCCGCCACCCTGTCCCGCGCCGGATACGTCGTATTTCTCCACCAACTTGTCCTCGGCGCGATAGAGATTCTGCACCTGCTGCAAAAAGCGCGTGCCGATCTGCTCTGCCAGCGCGGTTTGCCCATAACGGTTCAAACCTTCCACCGCCACCCATTGCAGCGGCGCCCAGCCATTGGGCTCATCCCACTGCTGACCGTTGCTGACTTGGGTAGTCGCGATACCACCCGGACGCAGCAAGCCCGAACGTACCGCCTCGGCAGTACGACCCGCACGCTCGGCCGAGGCCAAACCGGTGTACAACGGAAACAGCGTCGCGGCGGTCAGGTTGGGGCGTTGCTGCTTCAGTTGCCAGTCATAGTCCACGTAATAACCGCGATCGGCCTTCCACAAATGCTGCTCGATGGCACGCTGGCGCAGGTCGGCGCGGTGGCCATAGGTCTGGACACAGGGCACGTTCTGGACGGTTGCGCAGGCCTTGGCGATGGTACGTTCCAGGTGATACATCAGGCTGTTGAGGTCCACCGGCACGATAGACGTGGTACGTATCGTCGTCAGGTCCTTGTTGTCGCCCAGCCAGCGGGAGCTGAAGTCCCAGCCACTTTCGGCGCCGGCACGCAGGTCGCGCCAGACCTGCGGTTTCGCCCTGTCCGTCGTCTGTTCGGCAGTCTTGACGTCCTGCAACCATGACTCCTGCCGCGGCGTTGGGCTGGCATCCCAGTAGCGATTGAGCACGCTGCCATCCGCCAGCTTGACCACATGCCGGTCAGCCGTGCCGGGCTTGAGCGCCTGCGCGCCAGCCATCCAGTAGGCATATTCCTTCTGCAGTTGTGGCAAGTACCGATTGTAGGCCTGGTCACCCTCGATGTGCGCCTGCAACTCCACCATATAGGCAAAGAACGGCGGCTGGGAGCGGCTCAGGTAGTACGTGCGGTTGCCGTTGGGGATGTGGCCGTAGGTGTCGATCATGTAGGCGAAGTTGTCGACCATCTGTCGAACCTGGGCCTTGTCGCCGCTTTGCTCAAGACCGAGCATGGTGAAATAGGAGTCCCAGTAATACATCTCGCGAAAACGCCCGCCCGGCACCACATAAGGTTGGGGCAAGGGCAACAGGCTGCTGTATTGAGGCACTTCCCTGTAGGTTCGACTCAGCACCGGCCAGAGATTGTCGATGTGCTCCCGGATCGGCGCGCCGGGTTTCGGTGCCGGACTTTCGGCTTCGCCGGACTCGGTGAAATTGTTCTTCACGAAGGTCTTGAGGTCGAAGCCGGCGCTTTCACGGCGGGCCAGGTAATCGGCACGGATCAACGCCGGGTCACGGTCGGGCAGCGCGTCCACGAAGTGTTTCTGGTCGGTAAACACCTGACCGCGCTGCACCGCTTCGAACAGCTCCGGGTAGGCCTGGTCAGGTGGCGAGTTCGCCCGTCCCTGGGCATCGGCGTAGCTCCATGTTGCCGGTGATTGACTGGAACAGGCCGCGCAAAGCACGACGGCGAAGGACAGGCTGGTGAATTGCAAAGGTCGCATCAGTGGACTCCCTGTTATCGTTCCTGGACAAACGAGTGACATGAGAGAGTGACACTGGGTTCATTTAAATCGCCGGATCGATGGAGTTTGGCGTTTGCGCCGCAACGTCAGGCCCAGGATCACGAAGCATTCGCCAGCATGGTTTGATTGCGGCCCCGGGCCTTGGCCATGTAGAGCGCCTGGTCGGCTTGCTTGAGCAGGTCTTGCGCCGTCACCTCCTCCATGAGCACCATGACTGCCAGGCCAATGCTCACCGTCACGAAGCCGAACGGCGACCTGGCATGGGGCCGCGCCATGGCTTCCACGGCTTCGCCCAGAGCCTGGGCATGCCGTAGCGCGCTCTCGATATTGGGGGCCGTGGTGATAAGGACAAACTCTTCGCCCCCATAGCGCGCCACCAGATCACCGGCTCGCTGGGCATGGACCTTCAGTGTATTGGCAATGCTTCGCAGACAGTCGTCGCCAGCCTGATGCCCATAATGGTCGTTATAGCTCTTGAACAAGTCCACATCGATCAGCATCAGCGACAGCAGGCTTCCCGTACGCACCGAGCGTCGCCATTCATTAACCAGGACTTCATCGAAATGACGGCGGTTGGCAATTCCCGTCAGGCCATCAGTGGTGCTCAGCACAACCAACTGACGATTGGCCTCCTCAAGCGCCGCAGTCCGGTCCTTGACCTTGAGTTCCAATTGCTCCTGGGCGTCCTGGATCCGATCCGCCATCGAGGCAAAGTCTCGGGCCAGTTCGCCAATTTCGTCGGCGGAGCGGATCGGCAGCATGTCGTGGCTCAGGCGTTCCCTGGACAAACCAAGCGAACGTGTCGCCTGCATCAGGCGAAACAGTGGAATGGCCACTTGTTTCTGCAGAATGGAACGCAGGATGAAGATTTCCACCAGCAGGGTCAGCAGTCCCAGGGCAACCACGATCAGCAGGTTGTCGACAATTGCCGGCACCATCTGCGCCCGGGGAAAGTGCACGGCGAGCGCCCAAGGCGTACCGGGCACGATGCCCATCGCGACAATGTCGTCGCGTGTCTGCACCACCACTGCCTGGCCGGGCGCCAGCGAGGGCACTGTATCAAGAAGCGGATAGTCGCCGTCCAGCCCGAGCGAACGGATGGAGGCCTTGCCTTCGCTGGCTTCGACCTGATCCATCTTGCCCGGGTAGTAGATCAGCGTGCCGTCGCCATCGGCGATGAACATGGTGCTGTATGCACCGTCCACGAAGGGTTTGGCCGTGCGCTTCATGAGTTCATCGAGCAGCACATCGACACAGGCCAGGATCTGGTGCTTGCCGGAGGTGTCGGCCACGTCGGGCGTGGCGACCGTGGTCATCCAGGCGTTGTTGGAGGCATCCCAGTACATCCGGGTGAACAGCGTTTCGCTGCCGGGGCTCGCAAAGCCCCGCGCATAGAACTCATAGGTCTCCAGCTTCAGGGCATCCGCCCCCGAATAGGTAAAGACCTTGGCGATGTCGGCCTGCTGGTAGATGGGAAAGCCCTTCTCCGGCACCACGCCATAGAAATTGAACAGCCGCCCCTTAGCACTGGAACCGTATTTGTACGAGAGGATATACGACAGGGCAAACCGCGCCTTGATGTCATCGTTGGGTGGAATGTCGGGCGCGTAAGTGGCTGACATTCCGGCGAAGCGACGGCCATCCGGCAGCGGGTCGCCTTCGAACAGCATTGGTCGCTGGGTATAGGAACCGTCTTCGTGCCGGTAGAAGATCCGGTCGAAGTCCTGCACCAGTGCAGCCCGGCTTTCCGGATTGGCCAGGATACTCTTGAACTCGCTGAGGAAATTGCGCTGCAGGTCCTTTATTTCGTTGAATGGCAGAGATTCGCGTTGCAAGGTCTGCTCGGTGGAGAGCAACAATTGCGTGGTAATCGCTTTTTCCAGCGAGGACAGGTTCACATAATAGGAAATCGCACCGGCACACAATGAAACCAGGCCGATCCGCAGGACTGCCAGGCGCAGCGCACGGGCTGTGAGTGAGCGTTTGCTGGAGGTGAAACCTGAGTCTTCTTGCACCATCGCTTGCTCTCCGATCCAACATCTCGCCAACGCCAATGCGCCTATGAGCTATATCGGCTCGACCGCCCAAGGCTGGAGTTTTCCAGACGACTTTCACGCCAATCCGCCGGACGAGCCTTCCATCCCACCAGGTGACGAACGACGACAGGCGCGACTCAAGCCTGAGTCAACCCAGCCGATAACTATCGAGGAGAGGCTTCTTTGGCCCCACCGTGTCCTGCCGGTTTCTTAGGGTAATTTTCGATGGTCCTGTCGCTTGACCGTTTGCTGGTGCTTGGCGTTCTGATGCTCATGGCTGCAAGCGGATTCTCGCCGAATGCCGCGGCAGAGCCCGCGCTGCGCATCGTTACGGAGGAACTGCCGCCCTATAACATGACGCAGGACGGGCGGATGACCGGCATGAGCACCGAGGTGGTCCAGGCCGTGCTCAAGGAGGTCGGTATGCAGGCTCCGATCCAGTCCATGCCCTGGGCGCGTGCCTATCAAACAGCGCTCGATGACAATAACGTGCTGATCTACTCCATCGCCCGCACCCCTGAACGCGAATCGCTTTTCCAATGGGTCGGCGCCATCGCGCCGACCCGCTGGTATCTGTATTCGCTGGCTGACCGTCCCGTAAAGCTCAACTCGCTGGACGATGCCCGCGGTCACCAGATCGCCACCGTCAACCAGGACGTGGGCGAGCAATACCTGGTTTCGAAGGGTTTTCGTATCGGCGAGGAACTGCAGTCGAGCACCAAGTACGAGCACAACTACCGCAAGCTCAAAGTCGACCATGTGGAGATGTGGATTTCCAACGAACTCAACGCGCAATACCTGGTTCGCCAGAACGGTGAAAATCCGGCCGAGGTGCTGGTACGTTCGCTGCCGATTCCCGATTTAAGCAGCGATGCAGGCCTGAGCATGGCGTTCAGCCGAAAGACGCCGACCGAGATCGTAGAGAAATTCCGCGCCGGCCTGGAAGCCATCCACCGCAATGGCGTCTACGACGCCATCCTGCACAAATGGCTATGAGATGGCGCGTAACTCCGAGACTCCTTCAGCCCAGCCACAGGTCAAGGCGTTCAGCTCGCTAGGGCGTCGCCTGGTACTCGCGACACTGTTGTTCTGCCTCCTTTTTACCCTGGCAATGGTCACGTTGCGCACCTGGCTCGCCTGGGAAAACAACCTGACGGAAATGAACTCGGAGCTGGTCCTGATCGATCAGGTGTTCCAGAACACCTTGTCCCACGCCATCTGGGAACTGGACCGTGAATCCCTGGGCAAGCAACTCTCCAGCGTCGCCAAGGCCGCGCCGGTGGGTCGCGTGGTGCTCAAGATCCTGCGGCCCGGTCAATCGCCCGAGATCATCGAACTCAATCGATACGCCGTCGTCATGTCCGGCCCGGCGCCCGTGCTGCAACATGAACTCATCGCGCAACCCTACGAAGGCGCCAGCGAAAAGGTCGGTGAGCTGAGCATCGAAGGCGATAACAACCTGCTCTGGGAACGGCTCTGGAGTGAAGTGCGCAGTATCGTCATCACCCAGGTGATCCAATCGCTGCTGCTGGCCGGGTTGGTCATGACCGTATTCAATCGCCTGGTGACCGTGCATGTCATCCACATTGCCCGGCACCTGGGCCAACTGACGCCACAGACCCTCAGGCAGCACTTCAAGCTGCAGCGTTCGGTGCGCCGCCAGGACGAACTGAGCCTGCTCGAATCCCAGCTCAACGAACTCCAGGACAACCTTCATACTCACTTGGAACGCCAGCGCCTGGATGAACGGGCCATGGAGGCCAGCCGGGATCAACTGGCCGAGCTGGTCGAGGCGCGTACTGCAGAACTCAAGGCGGCCAACCAGGCGCTCGAAGCCCTGTCACGCCAGGATCCGTTGACCGGGCTGCCCAACCGTCGTTATTTCGATGAACTGAAGGAAGTCGAATTTCGTCGTGCGCTTCGCCATAAGACCCCACTGTCGGTGCTCATGTGCGACGTCGATTTTTTCAAGCTCTACAACGACACCTACGGCCATATACAGGGTGACCAGTGCCTGCAGCAAATTGCCGAAACCCTTCGCGGCGTCTTCGGACGCTCGGGCGAGCTGACCGCACGGATGGGTGGCGAGGAGTTCGTCGTGATGCTGCCCAACTTCAACGCAGAACAGGCCTACGACGCGGCCCAACGGGTCCGTGCCAGCCTGGCCAAGCGCGAACTGCCCCATAGCGCCTCAGCAGTATCCCCCTTTGTCACCCTGAGCATCGGCGTCGCCGAGCTTGACCCTCAGACCATGGATCACTTCGACCTGTTGCTGCAACGTGCCGACCAGGCTTTGTATCGGGCGAAACATCAAGGACGTAATTGCGTTGCCTTCTAAACCAGTGAGGCCTTTATGCACTATCGACTGACGCTCTGCTTATGTTTGCTCTTGGCCTTGACCAGCCTGCACAGTCACGCCGAGGGGATCGAAGTCGTCACCGAAGACTCGCTGTACGCGTATCTGCGCGACGGCAAACTCGTCGGGCCGGGCACCCGCGTCGTCGAGCAAACCCTGGATAAAGCCGGGCTGACCGACCACCATATCCTGCTGTACCCCTGGGCCCGGGCTTACGATAAGGCCCTGCATGAGCCCAATGTACTGATCTATCCCATGGACCGCACGGTGTTGCGAGAGCCGTTGTTCAAGTGGGTGGGCGAACTGGAGCGGGTGACCATCAAACTCTACAAGCTGCGCGAGCGCCACGACATTACCCTGAGCAATCTCGAGGATGCCAAGCTCTACACCGTGGGCGTGGTACGCAACGATTCCAAGCAGTTGCTCATGCAACAACAGGGATTTACCCGGTTGGTGGTATCGGCGGATCGTCGCGATAACTTCCAGAAACTGCTCCACCGTCAGGTCCAGCTCTTGCCAATGCCGGAGAACGCGGCACGGATCATCTGCGACGAAGAGCATGTGGCGTTCGCCGACCTGGAGGAGGTCTACTCCTTCGATGAACGCCCTGCCAGGGTCTTCATGGCCTTCAGTCTGAGCACGCCGGATGAGATCGTCGCCCGGGCGCAGCGCGCTTTCGAGCAGCTCGAGGCTTCGGGCGAAGTGGCGCGGATCATGCGGGAAGAGCGTTAAAGCATTGTGGGAAGCCTGCGCGCGAAAGCGATGGGGCTGCTGACCTCGATACTGAGTGTTCCGCCGTTATCGCGAGCAGGCTCCCACAGGCACTTGGCTTGGCTGACATCAGGCAAGCCTGGCATGGCAAAGGTTTCCACCCTTTCGCCGATACAGGTCTGATAGGCTAGCCGGCTCGCACGCAACGCCATCGAGAATCAACGACTAAGGAGAGTTGACGGACATGATTGTCGGCATTGACCTGGGCACCACCCATAGCCTGATCGCGGCATGGCGCGATGGCGCCGCGCAGCTGGTACCCAATGCACTTGGCGAGTGGCTGACCCCCAGCGTGGCGGGCCTGGACGACGAAGGTCGGATGATGGTCGGGCGCGCGGCGCTGGAACGTCTGCAAACCCATCCACAGCTCACGACTTCGCTATTCAAACGCTACATGGGCAGCGCCCGACTTACCACGCTCGGCAACCGTCAGTTCCGCGCCGAGGAACTGTCGGCCATGGTCCTGCGCAGTCTGCGCGAGGATGCCGAACGACATTTCGGCGAGCCGGTCGAGGAAGCCGTCATCAGCGTCCCGGCCTATTTCAACGATGCCCAGCGCAAAGCCACGCGTATCGCCGGTGAGCTGGCCGGGCTCAAGGTCGAACGACTCATCAACGAACCCACGGCCGCCGCTCTCGCCTATGGGTTGCACCAGCGCGACAACGCCAGCACGTTTCTGGTGTTCGACCTCGGCGGCGGGACCTTCGACGTGTCCATACTGGAGCTGTTCGAAGGTGTGATGGAGGTACGGGCCAGTGCCGGCGACAACTACCTTGGCGGGGAAGACTTCGACACACTGCTGCTCCAGGCTTTCGTGGCCGCCCAGGCTGGCTCCGCCGCAGGCCCGTTGCCCCTGGACGACACACAGCTGTTCGGCCGCTTGCGCCGTGAAGCCGAACGCGTGCGCAAAGCCCTCGGGAATGAGCCGAGCGCCACGTTCTCGGCACGCCAGGGCGAGGACGAATGGCGCCACGAATACACCCAGGCGGCAATGGCTGAACTTTACGCCCCGCTGCTCACCCGACTTCGCGCCCCCATCGAAACGGCCCTGCGCGATGCACGTATCCGCGCCAGTGAGCTGGACGAAGTCTTGTTGGTGGGAGGCACCACCCGCATGCCTCTGATTCGCAAACTGACGGCCGGCCTGTTCGGGCGTTTCCCATCGATCCAGCTCAACCCCGACGAAGCAGTGGCGTTGGGCGCCGCCGTGCAGGCTGGACTGAAAAGCCGTGATGCGGCGCTCGAAGAAGTGGTGCTCACGGATGTCTGCCCGTATTCGATGGGTATCGAGATTTCGGTCGAGTACGGCAACAAACTCGAAACCGGCCACTACCTGCCAATCATCGAGCGCAATTGCGTGGTACCGGTGAGCAAGGTCAAGCGCGTGGTGACCTTGCGTGACCAGCAGAAAGTGGTCCTGTTGAAGGTCTATCAGGGCGAAAGCCGCCAGGTCAGCGAAAACATTCTCCTCGGTGAACTGGAAATACCTGTGCCGCCCATGCCAGCGGGGGAAGTGAGTATCGACGTGCGCTTCACTTATGACACCAACGGCCTGCTGGAAGCCGATGCGCTGACCGTCCAGACCGGAGAACGGCGCAATCTGGTGATCGCCAACAACGCCGGCGTACTCGACGAGGAAGAGATCGCCCAGCGCCTCAAGACCCTCGAATCACTGAAGATCCATCCCCGTGACGAGCAGCCCAACACCTTGTTGATCGCCCGGCTGGAACGTCTTTACCAGGAAAGCCGTGGTGAATTGCGCCATCGGGTCGATGACCTGGCCACGCGTTTTGCGCAGATGCTCGACACCCAGGAACTGCACGACATCCGCGCGCTACGGATGCAGATCACCGAGCAGCTCGAAGCGTTGGAGCAGGATGTCTGGCGATGAGCTGTTGGGAAGTATTGGGTCTGCCAGCGGATGCCGACAAGCGCAGCGTCAAGCGCCAGTATGCAAGCCTGCTCAAACGCCATCGGCCTGACGAAGACCCCGAGGGCTTCCAGCGGCTGCGTGAGGCTTACGAACAGGCGCTGGAGTGGAGCGAATGGCGGCAGCAAGAGGACGTGGTAGTCGAGCCGCTGCCTGCGCCCATTGACCTGTTCCTTGCGCAGCCGCTTGAATCACAAGCCCCCTCCCCAGCCCAGCGCTTGGCTGTTCAATGCCTGGAAGCGATCACGGCGAGCAACCTCGCCGATCGCCTGGCCCAGGCTCGCCTTTACGGATGCGCGCGAGAATTCGAACACGGCCTGCTGCACCATTGCCTGATCGACGAGGACAATTACGCTCTCGCCGAGGCCGCCATTGAACAGCTGCACTGGCTGACGCCTTGGCAACACGAGGACCTGCCTCGTGCAACCCTCGAGCAACTGCGCGGCAAACTCATGGAGCTGGCCGAGGCTCGCCTGAATGCAGCTTGCGCTGACACCGGACGCTTCCTCGAACTGGCCCGGGAACTGGCTGCCAGCCCGTGGCTGCAAGGGTTGGATGCGCGCCAATGGTTGAATCAGAGCCTGGCCATCGCACTCCTGCAAGCACCAGGCTGGTCGGAACAATTGTTCGACGCCATCTGTGCGCAGCAGGGCTGGAAGCAGACCGGCCACCACAGCCTCTGCCCCGAGCCGTGGTGGAGTCAACTTCTGGCTCGCAGCCATTGCCACACGTTTGTCCAGCAACAGAACCGTCTCACTCAACTATTCGACAGCAGTGAGTCTCAAGCAGCGCGCATGCTGTTTGGAGCCTTCGACGAGGACGCCCGGATACGCTTGAGCCTGACGTTCAGCGATACCGATTGGGAGGCTTGCGAAGCGTTATATCGCACTGTTGAGCTTCGCTACCCACAATTGCTGTACCAGATGCCGCAACTTGCACCGGACAACTGGCGACCGCGGCGTCGGCGACCACCGGTCCTGGTCGTGCCCATGGCGATCCTCAGCGCGTCCGCTTGTATGAGCTGGTTCCTGGAATATCGCCTGGGTGGCTCGTTCTATACCAGCGTGGTCGACATGCTCCTTCGCGCGCTGTCGCTCGGCATCATCGCCTGGGGACTCCATGCCGTCTGCAAACCGCTGAGCCGTATCGCCTGGCGTCTGGACCAAAAGCTTCATGCACGCCTGGGGCACTGGCTGAGCCTGCGACGCCCTGCCCCGCTACCGATCCGCGAGAGCCTATGGGTCGCGCTGCTGGGCGGAGTCATTTACCTGGCCGGAGGTATTCTCGGGGCAGTAACGTATTTCAACAGCCTCGCCGTATTGGCGGTCCTGAGCGGGAAAGCGTTCTCCGAACGCTGCGCGTCCCTTCTCTCCCGCGTTTATGAGCGCGTGCCCGGGGACATACTTGTCGGTTTCCTCCTCGGCATCCTGGTCCCCCTTGTTCTGCTGGGCAACGTCCTGGCCGGCAATGCATCCCTCGCCGCGAATGAAGGCCTGCAGGCCTGGCCGCAGCGAACCTGCGCCGCCCGCCAGCAAACGGCCTCCCCCTGCCCATCCCAACTGTCCGCCGACCAGTGGCATGTGCCCAACGCGACCAAGGCAGGCCAGCCATGATCAGCGGCCGCGCGTTCGCAACCGCCGTGCTCGTGTTGTTGGGCTTGAGCTGGCTGGTCCAACAGATAGACCCGGTGCGTATCGACTATGGGACCCGCTTGCGCTGGCAGGAGGTAGAGCAGATAAACACCTGCCTGGTAGAAGGCGCAGACCTGCTGGAACAGCGCTATACCGACTACCGCAACCTCGTTGCCCAGTCCCAGGAAACGAATGGGCGCTGGAGGAGCTTTGCCGGTTTCGGCATGGGCTCGGGCGACGTTATTACCCCCAAGGGAGCGCAACCATCGCCATGCTATCGGTGGTTCGGCGGTGGCGAACCGGGCAGCTTGCAATACCTTGCCAAGAACTACCTCGGGGCATATGACTACCTGCGCCCGAACGCCGAGGCTGCCGAACGATGGCTTGCGACTCGGGCACAAGACAGGCCTCCCTTCGAGCCCATCGGACGGGCCCTGGCGCTGCATTTGCAGGACGCACGCGACCAGGCGATACCTTTGCGCCAAGCCCTGGAGCAACCGCAGATACTGATTCGCGAAGAGCAATTGGCATCCATCGAAGAGCGCCTGGGACATGACCAGCATTGGTACACGCTGCGCTTCATGATCAGCGCACGCCAAACCATCAATGCCCTCGACGCAATGAGCAACGGCGCCTCACTGACGCCTCAACAGTTGCTGAACCTGCATCAATCCCTGGCAACCCGTTGGGCGGATGCAGATAACTTCGTACGGGCGCTTCCCCGTTTACGCTCTGCTGATGGCGGCCCGCCGGTGTGGAGCAAGATCAGTCTGACGGGCGAGGAATGGCTCGCCTCTCTCAATCGCCTGCAACAACACTGGGCTTCTGGAGCCGACGCGGCGGAGCTGAATCAGGACCTGGCGGCGGCCCGGGCCGGTTACGACGAGTTGCAGTCGCGGTACAACTTGGCGGTAGCGAAGCAGTATTGATTGACGGGTCTGGCTATCCGGTGCGTAGCAGTCCTGTGTTTTCAGGGCGGCTATACAGCCTTGAGCAAATACGGCTAGGCGAGCACCTATCGGCATAACCGATCCTGTCGTCCAACGTCCTTCCAGGAGCCTGTACCCGGTGCCCGCCAAATCGACCAATGCTGCCTACATAAAGCGCTTCAACAGCGTACTCGCCTACATCGACGCCAACCTCGAAGGCGACCTGTCGGTGAATACGCTGAGCCAAGTGGCGAACTTCTCGGCGTTTCACTTCCACCGGCAGTTCACCGCATACATGGGTTTGCCTGTCGCACGGTACGTGCAACTGATGCGTCTGCGGCAGGCGGCCAATCGCCTGGCGTCGCGTGCAGATTATGCGGTACTGGAGGCAGCCCTCGATGCCGGTTTCGAAAGCCCCGAAGCGTTCAGCAGGGCCTTCAGGCGGGCCTTCGGCGTGGCGCCGAGTACGTTTCGGCAGCAACCGAGCTGGCAGGTCTGGAATGCGGCGTTTGAAATTCCCCACTTTTCCAGGAGCGTCATCATGCAACTTCAGATCGTGGATTTTCCCGAAGTCAGGGTCGCCACACTCGAGCATCGCGGCCCGGCACAGCATCTGGATGAAAGCGTGCGTCATTTCATCCAGTGGCGCATGCAAAGCGGACAATCGCCGGTGGCAACGAGTCGCACCTTCGGCATCCCCTTCAATAACCCCGATACCACACCGCCAGAGGCGTTTCGCTTCGCCATTTGCGGTGAGATACACCAGGCTGTCACACCTAACACCTTCGGCGTACGGGAATCCCTCATCGCCGGCGGCCGCTGCGCCGTGGTGCGACACGTGGGCTCGACAGACCTCATCAGCGAAAGCATCTACCCGATCTACCGCGACTGGCTTCCGAACAGCGCAGAAGAGCTTCGTGACCAGCCGCTGTTCTTCCACTACCTGAGCGTGTACCCAGAGACACCTAAGGACCAATGGGAGACAGATATCTATGTACCGCTGCGGTAGGTTTTTTGGGATGTAACCAAGACCCTGTGGGAGCCGGGCTTGCCCGCGATGGCGGAGGCATAGTCAACATCTGTGTTACAGACATTCCGCTATCGCGAGCAGGCTCGCTCCCACAGTGGATTCGGGGTGTACGCAGCCTTTGGACATGCCACAAGACCCTGTGGGAGCCGGGCTTGCCCGCGATGGCGGAGGCACAGTCAACATCTGTGTGACTGACATTTCGCTATCGCGAGCAGGCTCGCTCCCACAGTGGGTCCGGGGTGTACGCAGCTTTTGGCATAGGCCACAAGACCCTGTGGGAGCCGGGCCTGCCCGCGATGGCGGAGGTACAGTCAACATCTGTGTGACAGACATTCCGCTATCGCGAGCGGGCTCGCTCCCACAGTGGATTCGGGGTGTACGCAGCCTTTGGCGTATGCCACAAGCTCCTGTGGGAGCCGGGTTTGCCCGCGATGGCGGAGGCATAGTCAACATCTGTGTTACAGACATTCTGCTATCGCGAGCAGGCTCGCTCCCACAGTGGATTCGGGGTGTACGCAGCCTTTTGCATAGGCCACAAGACCCTGTGGGAGCCGGGCTTGCCCGCGATGGCGGAGGCATAGTCAACATCTGTGTTACAGACATTCCGCTATCGCGAGCAGGCTCGCTCCCAGATTGGATTGGTCAAACCCGCCCTGGACCAATCACCGCCCTAGGTCAAAAGCCGAAACCAACGATCCTGCGTCGCCTCGTCACGCGCAGAGGCACGTTCGGCCAGGAAACCACACCGTTCAAGCACCTTCGTCGAGCCGATATTGCCCACGTAGACATTGGCAACCAACTGCTGAAGCCTCCAATGCGACCGCGCGACCTGGATCAAATGTCTCACCGCCAGCGTCGCCATACCCCGTCCACAAGCGCCCTGTGCAATTCGATAGCCCACCTCTGCTGACCGCGCGGACTCATCGATGGCCTTCAGGTTGGCTCGACCGATTATCTTTCCGTCAGCCTCTTCGATGACAAACGGATGCCAGGTTCCCGCGGCGAAGTCAGACAGATAAGCGGCAATATGGTCGCAGACGCCCTGTACCGAGTAGAAAGCGGCATCCCTCGCATCGATATGTTGTTCGAACCATGCGCGATTCGCCAATTCAAACGCCAGCAATGCCTCGGTATCAGAACGTTGCAGTACCCGAATCCTCACGGAGTCCATAAGTGTCCTTCCTGTTGGAACCGTAGAAACGCACGTCATTACACCCCCCTTCAAATCGGCCGATCCAGCACCCTGGCATTCCATTGCGCCCGGTAGCGCTCTCGCCACCCCGGACTGCCTTTATCCAGCCACTCCAATGTCGCCTCGATACTGTCCGGGCTGACGATGAAGTGATTGATATGTTCCTCGATCCGCTCGTGGGACAAATGCAGCGAATCCAGATAGCCGGTGAAGGAACTCGCCAACACGACGTACTCGTCGCCTTGCTGGCGGCGGCCGGTCCAGGCGGGCAGGCCTGCGACCATCGCGGCCACGTCCTGGCGACCCTCCCGCAGGTCCAGGAGCAAGAGGCTTGCACCGCCGTCACGTCCGATCGGCAGCAGTCCGCTCGCGGGGAAGCCGGGCTCCGCCCGTAGCTGCTCCAGCTCAAAGGGATTGGACTCATACGCTTTGTCCGGATCCAGCCCATACAGCGAAAAACTCATCAGTTCCTCGTCGCCGTTGGCCAGGGTCGCGACGACATCGTATTCCACGCAGGCGCCGTTGCAGGTCTTGAGAAACTGTCGATAGTCTTCCGGCAGGCGGGCGCCAAGGCTGGCTTCCAGTTGCGAGATAGCAAGGTCCGTGGCACCTGTATGGGTGCGTTCAAGGATCAATCCGTGATATTCGATCATTGGAGTCTCACAAGCGCATGATGTGGAGGCGGTACTCGGCCAGTGGCCTGTACGTTAATTTGAGTGAACGAATCAGCGGCGCCACTAGCCCTTGGCCGGGGCCTTATCGGTCGGTTTCCGCTTTTTGGAAGCAGCCACCCTGTATTCACCGGTACCGGCCTCTGTTGCCAGGTGTGCGACCAATGGCTCATTGCGAGTGCTGTATTTCGCGGGTTTCCGGACCGTAGGGCGAGCGGTTTCAATAGGAGTCGCCTTCGCCGGGGCTGCCACCAGGAAAGCACCCGGTTCCATCGCAAACCGCTGCGCCAGCGCATACGCCATCTTGTGACTGATGGGCCGATCCCCGCTCAATACCTTGGACACCGCCGTCTTGTCGCCAATCTCGGGGAGGTCCGAGCCCGTGAGCCCGAGCGTCTCCATCAGGTCCCTGATCAATTGCACCGGCGTGCATGTCGCTTCAAAAGCAGCAGTGGCTTCGCGAAACTGGTCGGAGTCGCGCTGGTAGGCCAGTATTTCGTCTTCGAGTTCGACGAGGATTTTCTCCTCGACCTTGCTCAGCTCACGACCGTCGGTGAGTTCGTCAAGCAGGCCGGTCGCACGCTCATAGTCGGCGGGCGTCTTGATGCCATGCACGAACTCACCGCGCAGACGCTCCAGCACCGCGTGTAGCTCGCCAAGCGTTGCGATCACGGTCTGAAAGTCATTCCTGACTGCGCTCATCGTTTTACTCCTTTGTTTCTTGCATACCAGACGTTGGCAACGTCGTAATCGGCATGTGTGCAGATGTGTTTGACGTAGAATTTCTGTCGGATGTAGTGGACACCCCCTATCACCCTGAGATTGTTGCCACCTACGTCAATCACGACCCAATTCACCGTGGCCCTCGGCTTGAACAGATCGATACCGTGGGTACCGAACAGTTTTTGCAGGTCCGCGAATGCTGTCGGACGGGCCATCTTCAACATGCGCCGGCATCGATCGAGCCCGGCCTTGTCGTTCGGGTACAGAATGGCAGCGGCGTCAAAACGTGATGGCTTGAGTATGTCCATAGGCTTCCCTGTCCCTGAGTCGGATGCTACTCCAGTTGTGTTTTTTCACAACCGGAATTTTTCGGCAATGGTGACGTTCAAAGAGCGCTCCCTGGAGAACGGTCGCGTTCCTGCTGCTGATACTGCCTGGGTGTGCACCCAAACTCCCGACGAAATACTGTGTGCAGATATTGCGCCGACTTGAAGCCGCAATTGCGGGCAATGTCTGCGATTGCCAAATCCGTCCTCTCCAACCCGCTGGCAGCCGCAGCCAACCTGAACCGCAAGATCTCATCATGCACGCTGCACCCCCGCTCCTTGCGGAAATGCGCTTCCAGCGACGACCGCGACACCCCGACATACCCCGCCACCTGCGCGGTCTTGATGCCCTGGCAAGCGTACTGGCGGATGAACAGCAGCGCCTGCATGACGTAGGGGTTACCCAATGGTTGATGCAGGCTGGAGGCCTGCACGTTGATTGCCTCGGGAGGTATCAATATCTGCGTGCCCGTGGACGGCATTCCGTGCAGCATCTGGTGAAGCAGGCGTGCGGCCGTGCGGCCCATGGTTTCAGTGCCTTGGATCACTGAGCTCAGGGGTACTCGGGTCAGGCTGCGGGTCAGTGGGTCGTTGTCGATGCCGATCAGCGCCACCTGCTCCGGCACCGCGATGCCCGCGGTCAGGCAGGCTTGCAGCAGTTGTCGGGCACGGGCATCGCTGACGGCGATGATGCCGATGGGTTTGGGCAGGCTTTGCAGCCAGGCGATCTGCTGTTCGACGGCACTGTCCCAAAGTGGCGCGCTGGTGCCCATGCCGCGATAGATCTCCGCCGGCACGCCATCTCGCTGCACCAGTGAACGGAAGGCTTTCTCCCGCTCCTGAGCCCAACGATTGGCTTGTGCTTCGGGCAGGCTGAAGCAGGCAAAGCGCGTGAGGCCGGCTTCGATCAAGTGCTCGTAGGCCAACTTCATCAGCGCGAAATTGTCGGTGGCGACATAGGGAATGCCCTTGGGATAGGCACGCTCATCCTGGTAGGAACCGCCCACCGCCACCACCGGCAAACGGATCCCGGCCAGCGCCTCGCCAATCAGCGGATCATCGAAGTCGGCGATGATCCCATCACCCTGCCAGCGTTCGATCCCTTTCAGCCGACACAGGAAATCCTCCTCGAGAAAGAGGTCCCAGGACGCGCGGGTGCTGCTCAGGTAATTGCCGATGCCGCTGATGATGCCGCGGTCGTAGATCTTGCTGCCATTGAACAACAGCGCAATGCGGTGGACGGGGGGGACGGTTTTCATTGTTTTCACCCTGGGCCGGTGAACACAGACTAGGCGCGCGCCCCTCGAAGCTCAATACAAAATCGAACTACCTGCTGGTGATTTTCATAATCATCACCCACAGGGCCGGCGTTAGTATCGAGACACCGCCAAGAATAAAAAGGATATCGCCCATGCCGTACTTTCCCGGTGTCGACAAGATTCGCTACGAAGGCCCCGCCAGCGATTCGCCTCTCGCTTTCCGTCACTACGACGCTGACAGACTCGTCCTGGGCAAACCCATGCGCGAACACCTGCGCATGGCGGTGTGCTATTGGCACACCTTCGTCTGGCCGGGGTCCGATGTGTTCGGTGCCGGCACGTTCAAGCGCCCCTGGCAACACGCCGGGGGTCCGATGGAACTGGCCATCGGCAAGGCCGAGGCAGCCTTCGAGTTTTTCTCCAAACTGGGCGTTGACTATTACTGCTTCCATGACACCGATGTCGCCCCGGAAGGCGGCTCGCTGAAGGAATACCGTAACCACTTCGCATTGATGATCGACCACCTGGAACGCCACCAGGAACAGACCGGGATCAAGCTGCTGTGGGGCACCGCCAACTGCTTCAGCAATCCGCGCTTCGCCGCCGGTGCCGCCACCAACCCGGACCCGGAAGTCTTCGCCTGTGCCGCCGCCCAGGTGTTCAGCGCCATGAATGCGACCCTGCGCCTCAAAGGCGCCAACTACGTCTTGTGGGGTGGTCGTGAAGGCTACGAGACCCTGCTCAATACCGACCTTAAGCGCGAGCGCGAGCAGTTGGGCCGTTTCATGAGCATGGTGGTCGAACACAAGCACAAGATCGGCTTCAAGGGCGACCTGCTGATCGAGCCCAAGCCCCAGGAGCCGACCAAGCACCAATACGATTACGACAGCGCCACGGTCTTCGGCTTCTTGCAGCAGTTCGGCCTGGAAAACGAGATCAAGGTCAACATCGAGGCCAACCACGCAACCCTGGCCGGGCACAGTTTCCATCACGAGATCGCCACCGCCACCTCGCTGGGGATCTTCGGCAGCATCGACGCCAACCGTGGCGATCCGCAGAACGGCTGGGACACCGACCAGTTCCCCAACAGCGTCGAGGAGATGACCCTCGCCACCTACGAGATCCTCAAGGCCGGCGGTTTCAAGAATGGTGGGTTCAACTTTGACGCCAAGGTCCGTCGCCAGAGCGTGGACGAACTCGACCTGTTCCACGGTCATGTCGCAGCGATGGACGTCCTCGCCCTGGCCCTGGAGCGTGCAGCGGCCATGGTGCAGAACGACCGGCTCCAGCATTTCAAGGATCAACGCTACGCCGGCTGGCAGCAGCCGTTCGGTCAGGCGGTGCTGGCGGGCAAGTTCAGCCTCGCTTCGCTGGCCGAGCATGCCTTCGTCAACGAACTGAATCCGCAGGCGGTCAGCGGCCGGCAGGAGATGCTCGAAGGCGTCGTCAATCGGTTCATCTACCCCTGACTCAGTAGCGTTCGCTGGCACAGCGAGGCTGTTACATTCTCGCGACAATTCTCTGCCCGCAGCGCAGCGCGACTCTCTACAGTTCTACCGGCATCACGCTCATCGTCAGGCAGTGTCTTTCAAACAAAAATAAAAGGACGCACCACCATGAAAACGTTAAAACGTACGTTAATCGCCAGCGCCCTGGCCCTGCTGTCGCTTCCGGTCATGGCCGATGCGGCACACCCGAAGATCGGCTTTTCCATCGACGACCTGCGCCTGGAACGCTGGTCCCGGGACCGTGACTACTTCGTCGCGGCGGCGGAAAAAATGGACGCCAAGGTCTTCGTGCAATCAGCCGATGCCAACGAGCAAAAGCAGATTTCGCAAATTGAAAACCTTATCTCCCGTGGCGTCGATGTAATCGTCATCGTGCCGTTCAACGCCACCGTGCTGACCAACGCCGTCGCCGAAGCGAAGAAGGCCGGAATCAAGGTAGTGTCCTATGACCGGCTGATCCTGAACGCCGATATCGACGCCTACATTTCCTTCGATAACGAAAAGGTCGGCGAGATGCAGGCCAGCGGCGTGCTGAAAGCCGCCCCCAAGGGCAACTACTTCCTGCTGGGCGGCGCTCCTACCGACAATAACGCCAAGGTCCTGCGCGAAGGCCAGATGAAGGTATTGCAACCGGCCATCGACAAGGGCGATATCAAGATCGTTGGCCAACAGTGGGTAAAGGAATGGAACCCCACCGAAGCCTTGAGCATTGTTGAGAACGCCCTGACGCGGAACAACAACAAGATCGACGGCATCGTCGCCTCCAACGACGCCACCGCAGGCGGCGCCATCCAGGCCCTGGCCGCGCAGAAAATGGCCGGCAAGGTGCCGATTTCGGGCCAGGACGCCGACCTGGCAGCGGTCAAGCGGGTGCTCGATGGCACCCAGACCATGACCGTCTACAAGCCCCTGAAGCTGATCGCTTCCGAAGCCGCCAAGCTCTCGGTACAACTGGCGCGTAACGAGAAGCCGTCTTTCAGTTCGCAGTACGACAACGGCAGCAAGAAAGTCGACACCATCCTGCTCACCCCGACGCCGTTGACCAAGGACAACATCGACCTGCTGGAGAAAGACGGTTTCTACACCAAGGCACAGATCGCCGGACAGTAAGTTAGACACCACCGGTCAGTGAAGCACAGTCCCTGTGGGAGCGAGCCTGCTCGCGATAGCGGTAGCACATTCAATATTGATGCAAGCTGAACCACCGCTATCGCGAGCAGGCTCGCTCCCACAGGGAACTGACCGGCAGGTTTATGTGTAAGACCTTCCCACGAGTCCTTGCCATGTCCGATTACCTGCTGCAAATGAACGGCATCGTCAAAACCTTCGACGGTGTCAAAGCCCTGAATGGCATCGACATCAAGGTTCGGCCAGGGGAATGCGTCGGCCTGTGCGGCGAGAACGGCGCCGGCAAATCCACCTTGATGAAAGTCCTCTCGGCGGTCTACCCCTACGGCACCTGGGACGGTGAGATCCTCTGGGATGGCCAACCGCTCAAGGCACAGTCCATCAGCGAAACCGAAGCCGCCGGGATCGTCATCATTCACCAGGAGCTGACCCTGGTACCCGACCTGTCGGTGGCCGAGAACATCTTCATGGGCCACGAGCTGACCCTGCCCGGCGGGCGCATGAACTACCCGGCGATGATCCACCGCGCCGAAGCCCTGATGCGTGAGCTCAAGGTACCGGACATGAACGTCTCGCTCCCGGTGTCGCAGTACGGCGGTGGCTACCAGCAACTGGTGGAAATCGCCAAGGCGCTGAACAAACAGGCGCGCCTGCTGATCCTCGACGAGCCGTCATCGGCCCTGACCCGTTCGGAAATCGAGGTGCTGCTGGATATCATCCGTGACCTCAAGGCCAAGGGCGTAGCCTGCGTCTACATCTCCCACAAGCTCGACGAAGTGGCGGCTGTATGCGACACCATTTCGGTGATTCGCGACGGTAAGCACATCGCGACCACCGCCATGGCCGACATGGACATCCCACAGATCATCACCCAGATGGTCGGACGGGAAATGAGCAACCTCTACCCCAGCGAACCCCATGACATCGGCGAGGTGATTTTCGAAGCGCGCCACATCACCTGCTACGACGTCGATAATCCCCGGCGCAAACGGGTCGACGATATCTCTTTCGTGCTCAAGCGCGGGGAGATCCTCGGCATCGCCGGGCTCGTCGGCGCCGGTCGCACGGAACTGGTGTCGGCGCTGTTCGGTGCCTACCCCGGCCGTCATGAGGGAGAAGTCTGGCTGGATGGCCAACCGATCGACACCCGCACGCCCCTCAAGTCGATCCGCGCCGGCCTGTGCATGGTCCCCGAAGACCGCAAGCGCCAAGGGATCATTCCGGACCTGGGCGTCGGTCAAAACATCACCCTCGCCGTGCTGGAGAATTTCTCGAAGCTGACCCGCATCGATGCCGAAGCCGAACTGGGCAGCATCGAAAAGGAAATCTCGCGCATGCACCTGAAGACCGCGAGCCCGTTCCTGCCTATCACCAGCCTCTCAGGCGGCAACCAGCAAAAAGCCGTGCTGGCGAAAATGCTTCTGACCAAACCCCGCGTACTGATCCTCGATGAGCCGACCCGAGGCGTGGACGTCGGCGCCAAGTACGAGATCTACAAACTGATGGGCGCGCTGGCGGCCCAGGGTGTGTCGATCATCATGGTTTCCTCGGAACTGGCCGAAGTGCTGGGGGTTTCCGACCGCGTGCTGGTGATCGGCGAAGGCCAGTTGCGCGGTGACTTCGTCAACCAGGAGCTTACCCAGGAACAAGTGCTCGCTGCTGCGCTCAGCCATCCCGATGGCCATAACAATAACGATCGGAAGTCCGCGTAGATGAATCAGGTCAAACAACTCTTCACCCGTTACAAAATGCTCGCACTGGTGATCGCCGTGGCGGTCATCTGGCTGTTCTTCAGCTGGCAGACCGAAGGCGGTTTCCTGACCCCGCGCAACCTGTCCAACCTGCTGCGGCAGATGTCCATCACCGGAATCCTTGCCTGCGGCATGGTGCTGGTAATCATCAGCGGTGAAATTGATCTGTCGGTGGGTTCACTGCTCGGGCTGCTGGGTGGCCTGGCGGCGATTCTCGACGTGGTCTATCACATACCGCTGCTGGCCAACCTCAGCCTGGTGGCCCTGTGTGGCTTGATGATCGGCCTGGCCAACGGCTTCATGACCGCCTACCTGCGCATTCCGTCGTTCATCGTGGGGCTGGGCGGCATGCTGGCGTTTCGCGGGATCCTGCTGGGTATTACCGGCGGCACCACCATCGCCCCGGTCTCGCCGCAGCTGGTCTACGTCGGTCAGGGTTACTTGCCGCAAACCGTGGGTATCGCATTGGGCGTACTGCTGTTCGCCCTCACGGCTTTCCTGACCTGGAAACAGCGCCGCAACCGCGCTCTCCATGGCCTGGCGGCACACTCTCTGGCGCGTGACGTGTTGCGTGTGGTGGCGATTGGCGCGGTGCTGGCCGGGTTCGTCCATACCCTCAACAGCTACGACGGCATTCCGGTTCCAGTGCTGCTCCTGTTGATCCTGCTGGGGGTATTCAGCTACGTCACCAGCCAGACCGTGTTCGGACGACGTATCTACTCAGTGGGCAGCAACATGGAGGCCACGCGCCTGTCCGGCATCAATGTGCAGGCGGTGAAGCTGTGGATCTTCGGCATCATGGGTGTGATGTGCGCTCTCGCCGGCCTGGTCAACACCGCACGCCTGGCAGCAGGCTCACCCTCGGCCGGCAACATGGGCGAACTCGACGCCATCGCCGCCTGCTTCATCGGCGGCACCTCCATGCGCGGCGGCTCCGGCACCGTCTACGGCGCTCTTCTTGGCGCGCTGGTCATCACCAGCCTGGACAACGGCATGTCGATGCTCGACGTCGACAGTTACTGGCAGATGATCGTCAAGGGCAGCATTCTGGTGCTGGCGGTTTGGGTGGATGTGAGTACGCGCGTGGGGCGGCGTTGATGGGGCCTGGGCCTTCTGAAAATCTCGTAGGAATTATCCACCCGTGGCGAGGGGATTTATCCCCGCTGGGGCGCGAAGCGCCCCCAGAACCTGAGCATGCGGTATGTCAGACGGGTTGACGGGGACTGCTTCGCACCGCCCCGCTGGCTCGTGCGGAACAAGGGGAATATCTGGTCTATAGTTTCCCTCTAATTAATTGATGTTTTTTCGCTCGGACGCGCTGCTGTCATTCAGGGAGCACATCATGTCGATCCAACGGACAAGTGGACTGAGACTGGTTCCCGGTATCACGGCATCCGAAGACACCATGTCCAAAAGCCCGAGCCATTTCCGAGATGGGCTCGGTCATCTCAGGGAAGCCTATATCCTGCTTCCGCTCTTGTCCGCCCTGCTCTTGCTCGCCCTCTGGTCCGCCACCCTCTACCTCATCAAGGTCGAACAGAGCCGTGCCCAGCGCAACGCAGCCACGGTCAGCCAGGAAATCGGCGCGATCTACGAAGCGCAGATACTGCGTGCGGTTCGTGAGATCGATCAAACCCTCAAGCTCGTCAAATACACCTACGAGGCCGAGGGCGAGCGCAACCCGTTGCCGCAGCTCAAGGAGCGGGCGTTGTTGCCGCCGGCCCTGTTGTTTGATGTCAGTGTGGTCAGCGCCGACGCAAAGCTGTTGGCCAGTACCCGGGCGGAGGAAACGGGAGCCGCCAGTGCCCGGGATGAACTGCGGACATTGCGCAACAACGATACGCTGCTGATCAGCCGCCCCTGGAAGGATCCCCTGACCAAAGAGTGGCGCTTGCGCTTCAGTCGTCGCCTCAACGCGCCGGATGGCACGTTCTCGGGCATCGCCAGGGTCGAGGTCGACGCGGCCTATTTCGCCAGCAGCTATGACGCCTCGAAACTCGGTGAGCGGGGTGTGCTCGGGTTGTTGGGCACCGACGGTGTGTTCCGGGTACGGCGTACCGGGGAGTCGATCCAGGCCGGCGATACGGTCGACTATGACGCTTTGGTACCGGATACCGAAGACCTCCAGACATCATTGTTGACCAGCAGCTGGGACGGGGTGCGGCGCTACACCAGTGCCCGTCAGCTCTATGACCTTCCCCTTGCGGTGATTGTCGGTTTATCCGAAGAAGAACAATTGGTTGCCGTGAATCGGCAAGCCCAGACCTATTTGCGGCGTGCGGCGGGGGCCAGCCTTCTGCTGGCGCTGTTCGCCGGCTTGCTGAGCCGCATGAGCTGGCAGCTTGCGCAAAGCCGGCTACAGGCCGCCGAGGCCAAGGTGGCCTACGCCGAGCGCGTCGAATACCTTGCCTACCACGATGCCCTCACGGAGCTGCCCAATCGCAGCCTGTTCAGCAAGCTGTTGATTCAGCACATCCACGAGGCCCATCGTTATCAGCGACAGATGGCCGTGCTGTTCCTTGACTTGGATCGCTTCAAGCAAATCAACGACACCCTCGGCCACGATGCCGGCGACCAGTTGCTGCAAGAAGTCGCGAACCGCCTCAAGGGTTGTCTGCGCGAAAGCGATATCGTCGCCCGATTGGGCGGTGACGAATTTGTGGTGTTGCTGCCACAACTGTCTGATGAACAGTATGTGGCGGGCACCGCCCAGAAAATCCTCGCCGCGATCGCCCGGCCCTTCCACCTCAGAGAGCAAGAGTTTCGGGTCACCGCGAGTATCGGGATCAGTCTCTTTGCCCGGGATGGCCAGGACGAACAGACCCTGAAGAAAAACGCCGATATCGCGATGTACCAGGCCAAGCAACAGGGGAAAAACACCTTCCAGTTCTACTCCGAGAAGCTGAACGCAGAGTCGCTGGAACGGCAGACGCTGGAGTTCGGCCTGCGTCATGCACTTGAACGTAACGAGTTCCGGCTGCACTACCAGGCCAAGCGGGATATTCGCAGCGGCCGGATCACCGGCATGGAAGCCCTCCTGCGCTGGGCGCATCCTGACCTGGGGCTGGTGGCTCCCATGCAGTTCATTCCGGTGGCCGAAGAGACCGGCCTGATCCTCCCAATCGGCAAGTGGGTGCTTCGCACCGTCTGCGAGCAAAACGTGGCCTGGCAACAACAGGGCCTGCCGCATCTGTGCATCGCCGTGAACCTGACGGCCCGTCAGTTTGTCGATGAGCATCTCCTGACCGACCTTGCGACGATACTGCGCGACACCGGTATGGATGCCTGTTTGCTGGAGCTGGAGATCACCGAAAGCCTGCTCATGCAGGATGTCAGGAAAACCCTGCAGGTGTTGACCGGACTCAAGGAGATGAATATCCGGATCGCGATCGATGACTTCGGTATCGGTTACTCTTCGCTCTCGGCGCTCAAGCAGTTCCCGCTCGACTCGATCAAGATCGATCGCTCGTTCATCCGCGACGTCACCAGCCTGGCAGAAGACAGAGCCTTGACCGAGGCCATCATCACCATGGGCAGGAGCCTCAGCCTGACCGTGGTTGCCCAGGGTGTGGAAACCAAGGAGCAAGCCGATTTCCTGCGGGACAACGCGTGCGACGAATTCCAGGGGTTCTACTTCAACAAACCGGTACCCGCCGATCAGTTCAAGGTATTGCTGCAAGCACAGACAGCGCGTACTGACACAAACGTGTAGTTACTCATTGGGGATCGGACGACACGACCCTGACGCTGCCATCCACTTCGCGCGCGTCGATATAACCGATGGCACCAGGCTTGCTGGCGACATATTTCTTGACTTCCGCACCGTTTGAAACCGTCTCCGGAGGCTGGCCCCGGCCGGTAAAAATGATTTTTGACCAGTGCGTCTTGAGTTGCGCGGCGGATTTGCCGGTGTACCGGGTGTAGAACTCATCGCGGGCAGCAGAGCCTTCGGCCTGGTCGATTGGGGTGGCCTGCTCGCCCCCGGGGAAGCGACTGGCCTTGCCCAGGAAAATATTCGCCACCTGGCTACTCGCCAGCGCTTTCACCGGGCTGGCCGTCGAGACGACGACCACTACATCAGCCATGACCAGCGTACTGCCTGCGTACAAGGTGATTCCTGCCAGGGCGCATCCGGCGCGCTTGAGAAACCCCATGATCGGCCTCATCAGAAGACAAAATCGACAGCGAGGCTGAGCACGCTGAACGAGCCGCCCGGTTTGAAACCCGGCTGGAAGTTGGTCAACGGGCCCGTCGTGATGTCATCCATCCGGGTGTGGTCGTATTGCAACTTGGCATCCATGTTCTTCGTGAAATCCCAGCGCACACCCAGCGACAGGGTCTGCTGGCGGCTGCCGGCGCCCAGGATGGCATTGAGCGTTCCGTTGAGTTCCGCTGCGGCATCGACCAGGGCCGGCGGCAACGTCGAGGTGTCCACCCCTTCGGTGGACGTTTCGCTCAGCGTCTTTGAACGCGCATAGGTGACATAAGGCGTGAACGACTCGATCCGGTATCCACCACTGACATACCAGGCACTCATCTGACCAAACACCGCATGGCTGTCGAAATGTCCCCATTCGCCCATGACAAACCAGTCGCCGGGATCATAGATAGCCCCGACGCCGACGAAGTTGAAGACCTTGCCCTTGGTGTCATAGCGGTCGGCTATGTCGTTGCCTTCCTCGCCGAACTGCCGGAAACCATCGAAGAGCGGATTGAACGGCTCGTAGGTCAAGCGCGTCTGCTGATAGGTGATGCGCGTGGTCAAGGCACCGTATTCGGTCAGGTTGGAAATACCCCACGAGCCTCTGGCCCGAGTCTCGCCCGTATTGTTGGGCATCCGGACCGTGCTCTGGCCGACGTTGCCTTGCACGGTATTGATGACATCGCCCAGGTGCAGCCTGTAGCTGAGGTCCATGCCATCGGTCGCGGTGACGGGGATCATGCTGTAGACCTCCCCCGGAGGGCGCACCCAGGGAAGCGTATAGCCTACCTTGCGGCTGTCGGAGAACAGGAAGGCCGGCTGCACCGTGCGGCCGATGCGCAAACTGAAATCGGGTGTGACCTGATACTTGAAATTCGCCCATTCGACGTAGGGTCGATAGCTGTTGTCGTAACGCTGCTCCGAGATCACCTGCACCACCGCCGAGAGTTCCGGGGTGAAGCGTGCCGTCACTTGCGCACCGATCAGGCTGTCGACATCGGCACTCCAACTGCGCGAGTGTCCGGTGCCGTTGGGCTTGTAGATGCTGGAGGTGAAGTCGGCTTTCTTCTCGCTGGAATGAACCATGCCGACCGTGCCGAAACTGCTCACGGAGAACGTCGGCCCATTGGGGTCGGCGGCATTTGCCGTGCAGACGTAGAGGGTCAGCACGGTCAGGGTCAAGGGATTGAGTCGGGAAGCCATTGACTCAGTGCAGCCTCGACAGGAGAGCGACCCCGTTCGGGCAGGCTATCGCTGAGGGAATCTGTTCGAGATTGACTGACGGGTTGCCTGAAGGAGTTGCCACCATTCGTTCCAATCCTTATGACGTTGGCTCGATACCACGACCGAATTGTAGACGACAAAATTCTGCGTGCCCTGATCATGCAAGCGTTGCCTGGTTCAGGGCCTTGATGGGCAGTTCCAGAGTGAACGTGGCGCCCTGCCCCGGCCCGTCGCTTTGAGCCCTCAGCACACCGCCCATTTCCATCGCGGCCAGGACGCAACTGTGCAAACCGAAACCATGGCCCTCTTTGCGAGTGGTAAAGCCATGGGCAAAAATTCGCGTCAGGTTCTCCTCGGCGATCCCTTCGCCATTGTCGATCACCTGGATGATCAACTTCTGTTCCGGCGTTAGCTCGGTATGAAGCGTGACCAGCGGCGGTCGGTCCGACATATTGACCATCGCACCGCCGGCATTCTTGATCAGGTTGACGAGAATCATCAGCACCCGATGCTTGTCCAGTTGCACAGCTGGCATTGCCGAAAAATCTTTCAGCACTGTGACCTGACGGGCCTTGATAATGCCAGCGTTCATGCGCAGCGCGTCCTCCAGCAAGTGCTCGACCTCGACGCTCTCACAGAGACTGGATGCGCCCGAGTAGGACTGCTGGGCCGCGACGACTTCCTTGATGTGATCGATGCTCTTGGCCAGTTGCTCAAGCTCATCGAACATGCTTTTTTGTTCGGCCGCCAACGCTTCCGTCACCTGATTCAGATACCCCGGAAGCAGCTTGCCCTTCTCGTCTTCAACCAGGAAGTGTCCCAGGTCCGCGGCATGCTGGTTCATCAACTGCATCGCTTTGCTGAGCCCCAAGGCTTTGCTGGTGCGCAGCTTTTGCGCCAGGACCTCGGCGGAAACATTCACGCTGTTGAGCACGTTCCCCACGTTGTGCAGGACGTTGGTGGCGATCTCGGCCATGCCGGCCTGACGGGCGACTGCGACCAGTTGGGTCTGGGCTTCCGCAGTGCGCAAACGGCTTTGTGCAAGCTGCCAGCTCGTCCGGCTGAGCAAGACGACCAGCAACACCAGCAACAGACTGCCTCCCGCGGCCCGCCACAGATAGGTGTGGGCTTGCTCGGTTACGGCGGCCAGTTGTTCCTCTTCGGATAATCCGACAATCACCGCCAGGGGAAGGTCATAGAGTTGACGGGCACTGGTGTAGCGCAGCACCCCGTCCCAACTGTTGGTCAACAGCTGCGCCTGAGTGTCTTCGCTGTCCGGGACCAGTTCCGCATAATCCACCGCATCGCCGGCCTGGATCGACTCCCCGGTGCGCCGCACCCGGAAGACCCCATCGGTCCCCAGCAGCCCGAGCACACCCCGCTCACCGAGTTTCGAGGTGTCATAGCTGCTGGCGAAATAGGCCGCGTCGACCTCGACCCTGGCAACACCCGAGAACGAGCCATCCGGCGCGTCGAGGCGGCGACTGAAGCGCAGACGCCACTCATCCGTCGAAGGGTCTTTCCAGGGGCGGCTGATCAGCAGCGTGTCATTGCTGCGCAGGGTCCGCAGCTCATCCGGGTCGCTGACCGCTACCGTTTCGTTGGCCCGGGTGCTGGCTACAAGCTTTGCGTCGGCATTGACCACACTTACATCAAACAACAGGGCCGGCGGTAACAACGCCCGCTCCTTGAGCCGGGGCAGCGGATTACGCTTACCCTCGGCCTCATAGGTGTATTTGACGAGCTTGAGGGTTTGATCGATCTCGTGAACCGCACGCAACATCTGCGCTTCGTAGGTGGCGCTGATTTCCTGGCTGACCATGGTTGCGTTGTACCGGGCACGGGCCAGCTCGCTGTTGATAAGGTAGAAGGTCGTCATCCAGATCGCCAGCAATAGCAGAACGGCGAGCAACGGAAACAGGACATAGGCTTCCTTGACATGAACCAGCCCACGTCGAAGCCCCCACCCCACGCCCCCGGAGGCTGCGTCTGTCGACGGAATGGTGCCGGAGACCAACCTCAGTCCATGGGGCCGTTGAAACTGCATGCTGTGCTCCCTGCGTTGTATCAGCACTTCAAGTTAGCGGGGCACCCGGGCTCGGACTCAAAGAAATACCAGGAGTCGCTTGCGGCTTCCGTGCGAGGCAGATTGCCGATGGGTTCGCTGGAAACTATAGATCACAAACCGGATGGGCGAGCCCGAAGCTGCTGGGATACCGCTATCGCGAGCAGGCTCGCCCCCACCCTGGTCGTGGACTGATCACAACATCGGCTACGACGCCAATCCCTGTGGGAGCGAGCCTGCTCGCGATGGCGGCAGCACATTCAACATCCATGCAAGACGGCTGCTCCCCCTCGGCTGCACAGCAGTCGTGTGCTTTGCAGGGTCCGACGCAATCTCAACCGACATCAACGCAATCGGGGCGAATTCCTACAGGAAGGCGGGAAAGTGGTGGCTTGTGTTGCTTTGGCGGGGAGGCCTATATTTCTCCTCGTCGCCCCAATGGCGGCCAGGTTTGGCGACCTGCATTACAGAGAGTCATCCATTCACTGAGGCTCTTATATGACTAGATACATGCCCATCACCGGTATCGATTGCACACCCGCAACCCTGCTCATCGACACCGAAGCACCGCTCGATGTCCTCTTCGAAACTGCCGACTACCGTATTCGTAGCGTGACCCAGGTGTTGGAGAATATTGCGTTTCGTTCGGAGATCGGCTCGGATACGGTGGTGCTTTCTGATTTTTGTAAAATGCTGACTATAGCGCTGCGTGATGGGTGTGATGTGATGGATGTGATTGGGAGGCGGCTGCGGGAGCTGGCTGCCGAATAATCAAAGCGGGCGACTGAAGGTCGCCCGCTTCACTCTCAGGCAGTATGTAATGGCGGTTCGTCAATATTCCAACTTCTTGATTTTGCGTAAGAACAGTCGGGCAGCCCTCAGGGACAGGTTTGCCTGTCCCTGTTTTTCCCGTTTCGATTACCTAGGAACAACGACAGGAATAATCATCGGCGAAGGCGGTGCGGGTGGGCTGATCATGCCTTGGCTTTCCACTACCGGCACGCCTTTGCGCTTGATGCTTTCGAAAAGATTTTCCGTGGCCGCTCCATCGATATATCCCCCCTCGTCAATGGATGCACTGAGTGCCAATTGACGGCGCTCCTCGGTCAGCTGGAGCTGCTTGGTACGCAGGAAGGTATACAACGAAATGTCCTTCAGCGCCGCTAGATCCACATGGGCGATTTCGACATATTTCAGCGCCTTGGGGTCCCATCCCTGCATGTAAAGCCCCTTGGAGGTCAGCGCATAGGTGCAGAAATAGTAGGTGCCCGTATTCGAGCCCGGCGTTGAAACGACTAGAGAACAACGACCGTGCTGGAGAATGGGGTCGGTCAGCTCTGGATAATCTTTGACAAGTTGCGAAGGGAACTGAGTGCGATCGTAGTAGATCGTGGCTTTGTCGTAGGGTGTTGTATTGCAAGCGGATAGGAGCATTGTTGTTGACAGGAGGAGAGACGAGTAGAAATGACGCATTGGTTATCCTTAGGTGATTAATTTAGAGCGTGTGGAGGCTAAGACGAAGATGCCCTGTGTGTGTGTGTGTGGAGGGTGTCAGAAATTTTGTGTTCGGGCATAACATGAGTAAGAGGTGCATGTATGCCAACCAAAAAGAAACCGCTTCGAGAATTACCGAAAGTCCCGAAAGAGCTTCTTGAGCAGTTTTCCGCCGCCCCGCTGATGACCGCGGAGGCCATCGAAGAGGCCTCTGTGGCGTTCAAGAAGGCGCTGATCGAGCGTGCCCTGAGCGCTGAGTTGGGCCATCACCTGGGCTATCCTCCGGGCGCGCAGCGTCCAGAGGATGAAACCAACCAGCGCAATGGCAAGAGCGGCAAGACGGTGCTGACCGGTGATGGCCCGCTCCGGCTGGATATCCCGCGTGATCGAGAGGGCAGTTTTTCGCCCATTCTTATTCCCAAGCATGAGCGCCGTTACACCGGTTTCGACGACAAGATCATCGCCATGTATGCCCGTGGGATGACGGTCAGAGAGATCCGGGCGTTTCTTTCCGAGCAGTACGGGACGGATGTTTCGCCTGACTTCATCAGCTCCGTGACCGACGAGGTGATGGAAGAGATTGGCGCTTGGCAACAGCGTCCCCTAGAGCCGATGTATCCGGTCATTTTCTTTGATGCTCTGCGGGTCAAAATTCGCGAAGAAGGTCTGGTTCGCAACAAGGCGATTTACTTGGCGCTGGGCGTTTTACCCGACGGGACACGCGACATCCTGGGTATCTGGATCGAGAACACCGAAGGGGCAAAGTTCTGGATGAAGGTATTCAACGACCTCAAGACACGCGGCGTCGAGGACGTGCTGATTGCCGTAACCGATGGCCTAAAAGGCATGCCAGAGGCCCTCAGTGCGGTGTTTCCGGAAACAACATTGCAGACCTGCATCGTGCATCTGATCCGCAACAGCCTTGATTATGCGGCCTGGGACAAGCGTCGAGAACTGGCCAAGGCCCTTAAACCGATCTATCAGGCCATCAATGCACAAGCGGCGGAACAGGCTCTGGATGAATTTGAGCGCGGGCCCTGGGGCAAGCAATATCCAACGGTTGTGGCGGCCTGGCGACGGTCGTGGGATCGAGTGATTCCATTTTTTGTTTTCCCGCCCGCGATCCGCAAGGTTATTTACACCACCAATGCCATCGAGAGCATCAACGCTCAGTTACGCAAGATCATCAAGACCCGTGGCCACTTTCCGAGCGACGACGCCGCGACCAAACTGATCTGGCTGGGGCTGCGCAATATCACAGCCAATTGGGGCTCGGCGGCGCATGATTGGAAAAGCGCGATGAATCAATTTGCGATTCTGTACGGAGATCGGTTCATCAGGCCGACCTGGTGAAATCAAGGCCTGCCTGGCGGCAGGCCGCTACCGGCCCGAACACAAAAAATCTGACAGTCCCGTGTGTGCGCCGTTCTACAAGGCAACTAGAGAAATGGGAAGCTCAACACTACCACCATCGACGTAGTTCCAAGATATCGCAGACAGCTTTTTAGACACTCCATGATCAAACGGCATAAGCGACATTAAAAAACCCTCCAACTCATCACTACATTCAATCCCCCTTATACCTCCACTCTCATGCAGCCTTCCTACTAGACTAAACTCAACACCATCAACTAGAAAAACATAGGTCATTTCACAGGTAACTTCCGAGTAAACCATGGACCAAACGAGAACGCTACTGCTTATAAACGGAGTGGCCATTCCAAGCCTCCTTAAACTGCTCAACTTCCATCTTATATTGAGTACCGTTAAATGGATCTTTAATATTCACTCGCCCTGCATCATCTACGCCATTAACGACAACCCAATGTCCCACCCTATTACCAGAGTCCCACATCATCGTGCTCCAAGATCCTGTTTTATTGAGAGCATTACAACTAGACGAATCCACAGCATTACCAACCCATCCAGAGTCCACACTATTTAGCTTATTCGCTAATGAGTTCATAGAGGTTAGTTCCGTCCCCAAATCGACTTGAGAGACCAGAACCCCACGATCTTTAAGTAGCATTTCTCCACAAGCGGCACCACAAGCGGTGGGGGTCGACTGTGTCACAACATTAGGGCTCGCAAACTCATCCAAAACATTCCAGTTCCCGCCGGCCCCGGCAAGCAAGTCTGTCGAACCACCATTTTTTAACAACGCTTTTTCGGCGGTCTCATTAAGTATCTCATCAAGTTTCTTCCCAACCGCCTCAGCCGCAGCTCCAGTCAGCTTCCCTCCAACCTTAGCACCCGTACCCGCCATCGTAATTGCACTGGCGGTCCGGATGAACAGCAGCGCCTGCTGTGCAGTGGAGACGTCCACTCCGTAAATGGCATTGAGCTTGGCAGTCAATTCCGAATCCAGAGCAACGGCAGCCCCTTCTGCGATAGCGTTTCCGCCTTCTTGGAAGCTGTCGACAAGTGCCATTCGGGACAGATTTATTTTCCCGACGCTGTCCTTGGGCGGCCCTGCCCTCGCTGTTCTACCCGCACTCCAACGATCCGCTCTACCTCATCGACGAATCGACTTGTACCCGTCAGCTGACCCCGCTGCAAAGCATCGCGGATCAATTGAATCTGATCAGCCGGAATCGCTTGCCGTACAAACGCCTCGTACCGATGACGCCGCTCCATCGCGGTATTACCCAAAGCAGCGAAGCATGGATCAGCATCCAACCAGCAGCTATCAGGCTCATCACCCGTCCGGCTTCGATAGCTCGACCACGGATAGTCTGCGACATCAGCAACCATACGAGCACGTACAGGATTCAATTCAATGTAACGACAACAGGCAAGCAAGTAGGCATCCGACTGCACCACACTGGACTTGTAACGGCTTTCCCATAGGGTACCTGAACGCCCCTCCAATCGATTGCGATAGCGTGTCGCACGCGCCGCTAGGGCTTTCATTAACAGCCCTAGCCCAGTGATCGACTCCCCGGAGCTAGCAATAGATGGACATGATTCGTCATCAGGCAATAGGCGTAGACCTTCACGCCGAGTGCATCCTTCAGCTCCCGCAGATCCGCGAGATAGCGCTGATAACCCTCAGCCACCGCAAATACCACCTGACGGTTATGGCCGCGCTGTACGACATGGTGCGGGTAATTCGGTAAAACAATACGTCCCATTCTGGGCATATCTGAAGCCTCCGTCCGTGGAAGCTCTCAGAGTAGCAGAGGATTAAAAAAATAAATCTGTCCCCTTTTTTTGATCACCGTAGACCAAGGCCAGCCTTTTTTCATTTTTTCGCAGTCGTATCAGCTAGTTAGCTGTTAAGTAAGCGCCATTCAAATCTGTCCCCTTTTTCACCAGCTAATGAATCAAGCGATTAGGAAACTAGTTTATTTATGTCCATATCTCTTGACCGTCAGAGGTAAGCCATACTACGCCTGCCGGAGCGGTAGTTAAAAACCAAAACCCGAAACCATCAAGATCATCTTCTTCAGGGCAAATAGGCCACGCGCGTCTGAGAGCATCGATTTGCACCTCAGCATCACCAGAGAGAAACCTCCCACCCGAAGCCAATTTTAGATGCCCACCTAACATTAGGCGCCTCAGAACCTCAAGAAAAACTGTTACTCTTTCCTCATCGCCAACAGCAAACTTAGAAAGCTCTACAGTTAAATGCTGCCAAATTGCCCCCATTGACAAACCGAATGAATCACGCAGAACAACAGAACACAAATATTCAATATTCACTTGAATTTAATCTCGACTCGTTTACCAGAGTTAATCAATGGATTTATTACATCTATAGTCCAAGCTGCACCTGACTGCTGAGCCGAGCTAGAGAAGTTCCTCAAGGTAATCTTGCTACCTACGTTAACACCAGAAGATATGGTCACCGCATAAACATCACCCTTCCCCGGAATTGACTTTACATCTGGCATAGCCTTAACACCCGCCAACTGCTTAAAATAGTTCATTACATCTAATTCCGTAGTACCAGTGTAAATAGGAGCACCTATACTAAGTTGAGGATCAGCTTGAAACGTCTTACCTCTTATAGTCAGATTAAAATCCTTTGGTTGAAGGCTTGAACTGTTGTACTGCGCTGCAAGCTCGTTAATCCGGTTATCCGATTGCTGCAGCAGACGTCTGCGAGTCGTTTCAATCAGAATCTCATCAAGCTTCTTCCCAACCGCCTCAGCCGCAGCTCCAGTCAGCTTCCCTCCAACCTTAGCACCCGTACCCGCCATCGTAATTGCACTGGCGGTCCGGATGAACAGCAGCGCCTGCTGTGCAGTGGAGACGTCCACTCCGTAAATGGCATTGAGCTTGGCAGTCAATTCCGAATCCAGAGCAACGGCAGCCCCTTCTGCGATAGCGTTTCCGCCTTCTTGGAAGCTGTCGACCACGCTTTGGGGCAAGCCTTTCACTCCCTCCCAAAGACCACCCATGACGGCCTTTGGATTTTCTCTAACGGCATCGTAGAGGTTGATGGCTCCGTCCTTGACCGCGATGCCCGAGTCTTTGAGCTCCTTGGTAAGACCTGAGCTCAGATCCCGGCTGATGCCACTTTGTACGAATTGCTTGTAGAACGTGGGATCGGCCGTGTCCGCAAACATTTCCGGGCGGAACAGCTGCTGCCCTGTGGCGGTGAACAAGGCCTGTGGTTGCCCCAAATCATTTACGAAGGTCTTCCCCGCTCCGGATAGGAACTTTAACGCAGCGCCGTCGTCACCATCGCTCAAGACCGAACGCCAAAGATAATCGGTGTTCTTCAAGGCCTGCTGACTAAGGCGCTCCATTGCAACCTGCTCGGTTATTCCCTCCTTCTGAGCGAAAACCTTGGCATTTTCATCAAGCCATTTCTGCTCTTCGTAATGCAGTTGGCGATTGTAGGCCGTCGCATACTGGGCAATCTGAGCGCCCTTCGATGGATCGCCACCTACTGCCGCGGCAGCGACAAGACCAGTTAGCTGTGACGCCATTGACTCAAGGTTCTTGTTCCCTCCCACCATGTTGCTAAGCACATTGATAAGGGCCTCGTTCGCACCCGCAGCGACGGCGCCAGTCTTGAAATCACCTCCCGTAGCCTCTGCCAAGAGCCCCCCCATAAGAGCGTGGGCGAGGACTTTTTGAATACTCCCTTCTTGGTATTTTCCTAGCGAATAATCGCCGACCATCTTGAAGCCCACGGCCATGCCGACATTGCTGGCCTGATTCACCAAGGAGTTACCCAGGTTATCGTTGAAGCTGCCTCCATTGATGGCTGTGTTTACGAACGCATCAGAGGTTGATTTCAGCAGAACGGCTTGAAGACTTTGCAGGTTAAAACCAAGCGTTGCTGGGTTGTATCCGGTCGCCATCCCCGCCATGGCGGCTGATGTCAGGTATCCCTTCATCGAGTCAGAAGAGGTAACGTCTTTAAAAACGGCTCCAAGATTACCTTTGTTGTTGATCGTGCTGACTGCTGCACCGCTAGCCGCCGAAGTGATGACGGAAGTAAGGGCTATGTTGCCCCACCCTGCCGCTACCGTTGAACCTACTGCAGCTCCACTGGCCACCGCCGAGGCGGATGCAGTACCAGCCGCTGCCATGGCAGTACCTGAACCGGCCGTCGCTGTGGCTGCGCTTCCCACCGCCGCACTCGCGGCACCGGCCGTCAGAACGGTAACGATAATAATGATCGCCAGCATCGCGCCTTGCCCAAGGCTCGAACTGCTGTACTTGAAGGACTCATGAGTTTCTTTCACCAACCTCCAATCCACGTCACCACGCTGCTCAGCTTCCTTGAGCCAAGCCAACTTCGGATCCGCTTTGACCATGGCATCAATGGTCTGGCTAACTGTTTTCTGGTTGATATTCTTGATGTCGATGTTCAAGCCATCGACAGCTTTAATGACTAAGTTTCCTTGAGCCACCAGTTGGCTTTGGATCAAGGTTTCGTCAGTGTGGCCTTTACCTTTCATCGAGTTCCAGGTGAGGCTGGTGTTGCTTTTCGTGTGACTTTCCTGGCTCAGATCTTTCACACCCTCAAAAGCAATCGCCCCACCGCTCTGCAACATCAGGTCATTACCACTCTCCAACTTGGCGGCCTGGTAACGCTGGTCATCTCCACTCACCAGCGTCAGATCTCCACCCGTGGTGATCTGACTGCCCACGTTAGTGACCTTGGTGACCTCATCATGCTTGGTCTGCTTTTTCCCCCAACTGCCCTTCTTCTTTTTGTCGTACAGCGAGTAATCACTGTTCTGCGCAGCCAGCACACCAAGATGCTCACCCGCCACCAGATAAGCTTCATCACCCGCACTGACCTGACTCGAGACAAGGGCCATGTCCTTCCCAGCACTCATCGCCACATCACCACCGGCGCTGATCGTGCTACCGACCTGTTTGACGTGGTCTTCCTGAGCCGTAACCTTCTTCGACTTGTAATAGGAGTGGCTTTCGTTGGCCCCGGAGGAGACAGTCATGTTCCCCACCGCATCCAGCGCAACATTACGATCAGCGTTGATCTTGCTGGCGACAGCGTTGAAATCCTGCCCGGCGTTCACGATGACATCGCGCCCGGCGTCCACATCAGACCCAAGCTGGGTGATGGAGCTTCTGCGCCTGCCACCGGAATAGGAGCTCTGCTGTTGCGCCGAGACAATATTGGCGTCCCGACCAGCATCGATCCGGGTGTCACGACCGCTGACCATGACGCCGCCAATGTTGTTGAGGTCCTGGCCGATCCCCATGGTCAGGTCGTTGGCAGCCTCTATACGTGCGGCATTGTCCGCGTAGTCCTGTCGCTGGTTGTAACCTCTGTTGCTGACCGTTGCGGTGGTCATGGTGCGCTCGTTGGTCACATCCCCTGTGACCGCATTCATGTTGATGTCGCGGCCGGCGATGATCCCGCCGGATTTATTGACGATGTCATTGCCCGCCAGCATGTCGAGACGATTGCCTGCTTCGATCAGCCCGCGGTTGGCGATGTTCTGGCCAGCGGTCGCGGACAGGTCTTGAGTGGCCCGTAGCGTGCCGGCGTTCTCCAGGTCTTTGCCGGCAATCAAGGTAACGTTCTGACCGGCAATCAACGCGCCATCAGGTGCCAGGCGGTTGTTGGCCTGGGCGAGGTACAGCACCGGTACCAGGACTTTCTCCCCGTTCACTTCGTGCTCTTCGAGCCAGACGATGTCATGGGTCAGCGCAGCGACTTGCTGTGCGGTGAGGGTCACGCCCATTGACAGGTTGAGGGCGTCCTTGCTGGCGATCGCGTTGTTCATCAGGTACTTGAACATCGCGTCGTCGGAGGTCTGGCCGTCGATGAAGCGCTGGCCGGTACGGGTGGCGACCGCTTGCTGGATCAAACGCTGCTCGAACAGGCCGTCGCCCAGGCGCTTGGCGCTTTGGTCCGGGTCGTAGCCGAGGTTCTGCAGCAGGTAATCCGAACTCATGAATGACTTGAGCTCGGTGAGCGCCGGGTTGGTTTCGATGAGGTATTTGTGTGGGTTGGCCGCCACGGTGCGGGTGGGCAGACCTTGGACGCGGTTGAGCGTGAAATCGGTGGTACGGGCGGGCAAGGTACCCGCACCTGTGGCGTCAGAAGTACTGGTGTCGAAGGTGCTTGCCTGGCCGGTGGGCAGTGCATGCTGACTCTGGACCGGGGTGATGCTGGCGCTGCCGATGGTCCAGTTCTGGGCCGCGTTCGGAGCCTGGGATGACGTGTCGCCAGCTCCCTGCTCGCTCAACCGGAACAGGCCATTTTGGCCGGTCGGAAGAGTGAAACCCGGGAGTGTCAGGGGGTTTATTTGTTGCTGGGCCAGGTCCGGTGGGAGTTGGCTGTTGAGGGTGATGACGGTGGTTTTGCCTGATCCTGACGCGGTGGTGGTGGCGGTACGGGGTGAAGCCGAGATGCCGGCAGAGAATGGTCGCTCGACACCGTTGGAGATTTTGTTTGTTGCGGTGATGGAGACGTTGCCACCGGCTTGGATGATGGCGGGAACAAAATTGTCTGATGAGGTTGAAGAAAATACGTCCTGTTTGAATGGGCTGAGGTTTTTTATAAAGGCTGGCAGCTCAGCGCGAACCCCTGTCGAATACTTTGATGATTCAAATACAATTGCCGAGGAGGCATTCCAAGCTGATGCGAGCAAGTATACCAACGGACCTATAACTTGATAAGTTTCCTTGTCTGGATTTTTCGAACCAGCGAACAGGACATCAGAATATACTTTAGACTCAACTCCCGCACCATTCCAAAAGCGCAAGTTTTTATCATAATCCGAGTCATTGTAAGTATTAAACCTTACGATTTCTCTCATTTCGCTCAGAGCAATATTATTATCGGCAAAATATTGATAACTAGTATAATCTCCCAATGCGACGCCTGAATTCTCAAAATCGCTCACTACCACTGCGATGTTACCACTGGCCGTAACAGACGAATTCGAATTCAAGAAAAAACTACCTTTAATGGCTAGATTCTCTCCCGCACTCAGTGAGGCCGCTTTAGCTGTAGCATCCCCAGAAACGAATGTCCGATACTGCTGTTGGTAGACCAAATACAAAGATGGCTGCCGTACTCTCCAGCTACTTGGAATGGAATCGCAGCTATAACAACGAACTCCCAGGGCAGACGAGGAGATCTCCACCTCAGCTTTAAAATCCCCTCTCTTATTAATAATCGAATCCGCATTAATAGAAAAATCCCGACCACTCTCCATCGTGCCCGAATCATTCTCCATCAACGCCGAGCGCTCACCTTGGTCATTCAGCGCGATATCAATATCACCCAGCGCATAAACATCGGACTTGCGGTTGGTCAAGCTTCCCACCCGCAATTTCATATCCGCACCGCTGAACAAAAAACCACCTTGATCGTTCAGTAATGTAGAAGCCGTCAGTTTCAATCCATCCGCGCCGGCGATGGTTCCGTAGTTATTGACGGTGCCAGCATCGATGTTCAACGCGCCGGCCGATGTAAGCCGCCCGTTATTGTTCAGGCTACCCAGGCCACCGCGCCCACCAATCGTCGTGGCTCCACCACCGGTAATACTTGCCGCATTGCTCAAGTCGATCGCAGCGGCATCCACCGTCATGTCACCCAGGCTGGTGATCCGGCCATTGCCGCTGTATCTACCCGTGAGTTGCAAGTCCAGGCCACCATCGCTGGCGATCACACCGTCATTGGTCCAGTTGCCGCCCGTGCCGATCAGGCTGCTGGAAGCCAGCAATTGCCCACTCGCGGTCTGGGTAAAGTCATTGACGTTGATATTCAACGTACCGGCTTGCAGTACGCTGCTGTTGGTCCAGCTGTCTGCGTTGAGCGTCATCGCACCACGGGTGACAAAGCTGCCGCCCGCATTGATGACGTTGTTGGTAGCAATGCCGAAATTGCCGCTGCCGATATGCAGGACGCTGCCGCCCGTATTGAGCAGACTGCCAACACCCAGGCTCAGATCAGCGTTGGCGGTTTCCAGCGTACCGTTGCGGTTATCAAACAACCCACCAATCTGAAACTCGGTCTTGCCCCCGGCACCCAACGCCCGCAACTGCCCCGTCTGGTTATCCAGGCTCGCCGCCTTGATCGCCAGGGTGCTGTCACTCTCGATGATGCCCAGGCGGTTGTTCAATGCCCCGGTCAAATCCAGATCGATCTGGCTACCGGCAATCTGCCCGTCGTTGTCGCCGCTGTTGTCGAAATCGTTGGCGATAACGCTGACCTTGCCCTTGGCATACAGGCCGCCATTGCGGTTGTCGAAGTTGCGCGTGGTGACGCTGACGTCGCCGGTCTGCGCCGAGAGGCGTCCGCCGTAGTTGTCGAGGCCGCCCAGGGCGATCAGGTTCAGGCGCTGGGCTTGGGTGATGCCGCCCTGGCGGTTATTGTTCAGGTCGTAGCCGTTCTTCAGCACGCCGCTCAGTTGGGTGGTGAGCAGCCCTTGCAGGCTGGCGAGCACGCCGCCACGGTTGTCCAGGTTGCGGGCGACGACCATCAGGTCGCCGGTCTTGGCCTGGAGGTGACCGCTCTGGTTGTCGAGGTCGTTGGCGACGGTCAGGGTCATGGCGCCCTGGCTCTGCACGGTGCCCTTGCCATTGGTGAGGCTGGCGGCGTCGATCTGCACGCCGCCGTTCTGGCTGTAGATCAGGCCATCGGCGTCGTTCTGCACGGTGCCGGTGCTGGTCAGGATGAGTTGGTCATTGGCGGCGACGGTGCCGCGGTTGCGGTTGTCCAGGCCGGCGGTGAGCAGGGTCAGCAGGCCCTGGCTGGCGATCTGGCCGCCCTGGTTGGTGATCTGCGTGGCGCGGTCGACCCGCAGCGGGCCGACGCTGGCGAGTTTGCCGTTGGTGTTGGTCAGGGCGCCGAGCAGGTCGAGGGTCACGGCGGCGTTGCCGATCAGCTGGCCGCCGGTGTTGTCCAGGGTGGTGCCGGTGACGCTCAGAGCATTCTGGGCGTTGACGGTGCCGCCGGCGTTGCCGAGGGTCATGGCGTTGATGACCAGGGCGTTACCGCTGTCGATCAGGCCGCCCTGGGCGTTGTTGAGCACACCGCCCGTGACGGTCAGGGTCTGGTCGCCACCGCTGGAGAGGATGCCACCGCCGTTGTCCAGGCTGGCGGCGCTGACGGTCAGTTGTTTCTTGCCGACCAGTGCGCCGGCATTGCCGTTGAGCAGCGCCCCGCTGAGGGTGGCGCTGACGTCCTCGTCGCGGCTCGACAGGGTGCCGCTGTTGCGGTTGTCCAGACTTGCGGCGGTCAGGCCCAGGCCCTTGAAGCCGGACAGCAGACCACCTTGGTTGATGACGTCGCGGACGCCCAGGGTCAGTACGCCGTTGCTGATCAGTTGGCCGGCGCTGTTGTCCAGGTCGCGGGCGCTCAGGTCCAGGCTCTGGCTGGTGGAGATTTCGCCGTTCTGGTTGTTCAGGTCCCGCAGGTGCTTGAGGCTGAGGGTGCCGGCGGTGGTGATCAGACCGGCGCTGTTGTTGAGGTCGCCGGTGGTGGCGCCGAAGTCGACGGCGATGGCACTGCCGAGCAACGAGCCTTGCTGGTTGTTCAGGCCGCTGGTGTGGATGGTCAGGGCATCGGTGGCGTTGATCAGCCCGTTGCTCTGGTTGTCCAGCTGGCCGCTGAGGGTCAGGTCGAGGTTGGCGCGGCTGGTCAGGGTGCCGCCGTTGTTGTTCAGGCTTGCGGCTTCGACGTCCAGTGCCGCGGCGGCGATCAGGCCCTTGAGGTTGGTCAGGGCGTTATCGATGCGCAGGGTCAGGGCCTGGTTGCTCAGCAGTTTGCCGTTGTCGTTGTCCAGGCTTTGCGCGGCCAGGGTGAATGCCTGGGCGCTGGAGATCTCGCCGCCGTCGTTGTTGACGCCCGCAAGGTGCTTGAGCATCAGCAGCGGTGCGTTGATCAGGCCGCCCTGGTTGTTGAGCTGGCCCTGGTTGAGGTCCAGGGTCAGGGCGGTGTTGCTGAAGAGTTGGCCGCCCTGCTGGTCAAGACCGGTGACGCTGGCGGTGAGTGCGCCGTTGCTGGCGATGCGGCCGCCGTTCTGGTTGGTCAGTTTTTGCGTAGTCAGGTCGAGGCTGGCAGCGCTGCTCAGGCGGCCGGACTGGCTGTTGTCGAATGCACCGGTCTCGACCAGCACGCCTTGCTTGCCGCTGATGGTGCCACTATTGCGGTTGTCGAGGCTGGCGCTTTTGACGGTGAGGCCGGCGTCGGTGACGATCTCGCCGCCCTGGTTGAGCAAGGCATTGTCGAGCTGGAGCCCCAGGGTGCCGACACTGGAGAAGCTGCCTTGTGTGTTGTCGAGGCTGCCGGCCTTCGCGGTCAGGGTGCCTTCGCTGCTGATCAGGCCGGCGACGTTGCTCAAGGCGTTGTCGAGGTGAATGTCCAGGCCTTGGTGGGCGACGAGGCTGCCGCCGCTGTTGTCCAGGCCTTGTCCGGTGACGGTGCTGGTGCCGGTGCTGAACAAGAGGCCTTTGGTCTGGTTGATGACTGCTGCGACTTTCAGGCCCAGGTCGGTGCCGGCCAGGACCTTGCCGTTGTCGCTGTTGTTCAGGCGCAGACCGTCGATGTCGATCCCCAGCGAACTGGAAATCTCCCCGCCACGGTTGTCCACGGCGTCGACGTTGAGGGTCAGCGCGCCTGTCGCGCCGACCAGGCCGCCGTTGCGGTTATCCAGGCCCTGGCCGTTGACGGTCAACGGGCCCTGGGCAACCAGCTCGCCGCCCTGGTTGGTCAGTTCGGCGACGTTTGCGCTGAGGTCGCTCTTGCTGGAGATGCGCCCGCCAGTGTTATCGACTTCGCTGGTTTCCAGGTGCACCGGGCCCACCGCAGTGAGCAGGCCAGCCGCGTTATTCAGTTGCGCGCCATCCACCCGCAGCCCGGCCTGACTGCTCAGCAGGCCTTGCTGGCTGTTGTCCAGGGACTCGACAGTCAGTTGCATGTCTTGGGCGGACTGGATCTGGCCGGCGTGGTTGTTCAACTGCCCGACAGTGGCCGTGAGGTGACCATCGCTGCTGACGACGCCCTGGGTGTTGAGCAGGGTGTCGGCGGTGACGGTCAGCGTTTTGCTGCTCAGTACCCGGCCCGTGTTCTGGTTGTCCAGGGTTCCGGCTTCTACAGTCGAGGCCTGTCCGGCGCTCAAGGTCCCGCCCTGGTTGTTCAGGGTCTGCGTGACGTGGGTCGTCAGGTTGCGGCTGGCGATCACGCTCTTGCCGCTGTTGTTGAGATTCTGCGCGGTGAGGCTGACATCGCCTGTGACGTTACGGGTGATGTCGGCATTGACCCCGGCTTCGATGACGCCGTTGTTGGTCAACTGCCCGCCGCTGCTCAAGCTGATCTGGTCGCGGGCGGCAATGCTCTGCTGCACGTCCAGCGCGCCGCTGGTGTGCACGTTGACGCTGGCAGCGTAGACCGCGCCTTGCACGTCGGCGCTGGCGGCCTTGACGTTGACCGCGCCGGTGGCCGAGGTGTCGGCCAGGCTCAGATGACCGTTGGCGTCGAGCTGGATGCCTCCACCGCTGGCGATCATCTTGCCGTCCAGCTTCACGCCGACACCGGCCTCGGTGCCCACCAACTTGATCGCCCCGGCATACATGCCTCCCAGGGCCGAGGAGTCGATGGCGAGTTGCGGTTTGGTGCTGCCGTCGTCAGCGCGGGCGGTGGCATCGAGGCTGGTGGCGTCGACGTCGTTGCGGCCGGTGACGATGGTCAGGTTCCTGGCCTGGATCTCGGCGTTGATCTTGGCGCTGCGAGTGATGATTTCGAAGCGGTCGACGTTGGTCGCGTTGAGGCCCGCGCCTTCGACGGTGATGCTGCCCTGGTCGACCTGGTAGCGCGTCAACTGGCCGTTTTCCACCACCGGTTTGCCGGTGGTCAAAGTTGCCTGGGGGGTGTTGATGAAACCGCAGCCGTTGCAGGTAATCCCGTAGGGGTTGGCGACGATGACGTGGGCCGACTGCCCCGCCACTTCGGTGTAGCCGCGCAACTGGCTCGGGCTGCCGCCGTTGACTTCGTTGAGGATGGTGGTGGCGGCCGCGCCGTTGAGGTTCGGGTTGCCGAGGACGATCCCGCCCAGTTGAGTGGACTGGGTCCGCGACGTGGCGTTGTTGAGGATCACGCCGTTGCTGCCGACGTTGTAGTCCTTGAACTGGTTATGGGACAGGCCGCTGCCGTTGGGCTTGGCGATGTTGACGATGGGCACGCCGTTGCCCGCCTGGCCGAGGCTGGTGCCCGACCCACTGACGACAATGCCGCCCGCCTGGGCCCACATCGGCTGCCAGAACATGACGTTGGCCAGCAGGAATGCCAGGCCGCGCTTGGGCATGCCGCAGAACCGTTCGCGGTTTTGCAGGACAGCAGAAGGTTGGCGGGCCAGCAGGGCGTATTGGCGGTCGTCCATGATCAGGTCTCGTTGCGGGGGGGCGCAGAAGTGCCATCAAAATAGTGGCGCGATGGTAAAGAGCCATCATTTTGACGTCAACTTTTGAATTACCAGAAGGGAGAGGTTTCGTCGGAAAACCAAAGGTTGAGAGGAAGACCGCCTTCGCGAGCAAGCCCGCTCCCACGGGGGAACTCAGGCGAACACATCGAGACCTGTGGGAGCGAGCCTGCTCGCGATGAGGGAGGTCCATCCAGCATCGATGCAAGCTGACCCACCGCTATCGCGAGCAGGCTCGCTCCCACAGGAGGTTGCGATGCACGCGAGCTTTGTGAATACCTGAATCAGCCGACTCGCTAACGCTGGTCTCTATCCCGTAACAAATTGTGGATAGCATTTTCATTGGTACTCGCACACCACAAGCCGCTTGGTTGCAGCGGCAAAGAGCGCCGGAACTGGCGTTTCCTCCATGAACCGGATGTCATCATGACCACCCCGACCTTCGTCTCAGATTCCATAAGCCCCATCTCAAGACCGCAGCTCAACCGCAAGCCGAGCATGCTGACCCTGATCGTATTTTTCGCAGTGTTGGCCAGCGGGCTGCTGTTCACGACCTACAGCCTGGTGCGTGACATGGGCGAATTCGGCACCGTGGTGACCACCTGGACGCCGTTCCTGCTGCTGGGCGTGGCGCTGCTGATTGCCCTGGGCTTCGAGTTCGTCAACGGTTTCCACGACACCGCCAACGCCGTGGCGACGGTGATCTACACGAACTCCATGGCGCCGAATTTCGCGGTGGCCTGGTCGGGGTTCTTCAATTTTCTCGGAGTGCTGTTGTCCAGCGGCGCGGTGGCCTTCGGCATCATCGCCCTGTTGCCGGTAGAGTTGATTCTGCAAGTCGGTTCATCGGCTGGTTTCGCGATGATCTTCGCCCTGCTGATCGCCGCGATCCTGTGGAACCTCGGCACCTGGTGGCTGGGCCTGCCGGCGTCCTCCTCGCACACCTTGATCGGCTCGATCATCGGCGTCGGCGTGGCCAATGCCCTGATGCACGGCCGTGACGGCACCAGCGGGGTGGACTGGACCCAGGCGGCCAAGGTCGGTTACGCCCTGTTGCTCTCGCCCCTGGTGGGTTTCGGCTGTGCCGCGTTGCTGTTGCTGGCGTTGCGAGCTTTCGTCAAGAACCGCGCTCTGTACAAGGCACCGCAAGGCCATGAGCCGCCACCGTGGTGGATTCGCGGCATGCTGATCGCCACCTGCACCGGCGTGTCGTTTGCCCATGGCTCCAACGACGGCCAGAAAGGCATGGGGCTGATCATGTTGATTCTGGTGGGCACTCTGCCGATGGCGTATGCGTTGAACCGCACCATGCCAGCCGATCAAGCCTTGCAGTTCGCTGCCGTGGCCGAAGTCACCCAGCAGGCCCTGGTAAAAAGCGCACCGCAACCGGCACCGGCAGATCCCCGGGCGGTCCTCTCCGATTTCGTGCGCAGCAAGGAAGCCTCGCCGCAATTGGTGCCGGCCCTCGCCGCCCTCACCGGCGCCATCGGGGCGCAGGTCAAGGGTTACGGCTCGTTGGCCAGGGTGCCCGCCGAAGCCGTGGGTAACGTGCGTAACGACATGTACCTGACCAGCGAAACCATCCGCCTGATGGACAAGAACAAAGTCACCAAATTCGATGCGGACACCAGCGGCAAGCTGCAATTGTTCAAGCAGCAGATCGACAATTCCACACGGTTCATTCCGCTGTGGGTGAAGATCGCCGTGGCCATCGCCTTGGGCTTGGGCACCATGGTGGGCTGGAAACGGATCGTGGTGACGGTGGGCGAAAAGATTGGCAAGAGCCACCTGACCTACGCCCAGGGCGCCTCGGCGGAAACCGTCGCGATGCTGACCATCGGCGCTGCCGACATGTTCGGCTTGCCGGTGTCCACCACCCATGTGTTGTCTTCGGGGGTGGCCGGGACCATGGTCGCCAATGGTTCGGGATTGCAGATGCGCACGATCCGTAACCTGCTGATGGCTTGGGTATTGACGTTGCCGGCGGCGATTCTGCTGTCGGGTAGCCTCTACTGGCTATTGACCAAATTGTTCTGACGCACCCGACCCAACCTGTGGGAGCCGAGCTTGCTCGCGATAGCGGTGTGTCAGTTGACAACCTTCAACTGATCCTCCGCTATCGCGAGCAAGCTCGGCTCCCACAAGTGTTTTGCATCGACACATAATCAGTCCGCCACAAAACCCTCTGCAAACGTCTCCCGCAGCCAGGCTGTAAACACACTCACCGCCCGTGGCACATGGGCAGAGTAAGGACGAATAGCGTACAAGTGGGAGGCAAAAGCCCCGGTCGACTCCCAGTCGGGCATCACCTCGACGAGCGTGCCGTCACGCAAAGCGGCTTGCGCGCTGAAGTCCGGCAGCAAGGTGATGCCTAATCCGCAGAGTGCCGCCTCGCGCAACGCTTCGCTGTTGTTGGCGGAAAAAACGCCGACGACCGGCACCGTCGTACGAGGATGATCGGGCGCCGCGTTCCTTGGCACGAAATGCCAGACCGGCTGACCCTGGCGCAGATAGTAAAGACAATCCTGATCCACCAGCATGTGGGGCTCCGTAGGTGTTCCTCGACGCTCCAGATACTCGCGACTGGCAACCAGCAGCGTGCGTGTTCGGCAAAGCGGCAAGGCAACATGGGTATCAGGTGGAGTCTGTGTATGGCGGATGGCGAGGTCGAATCCTTCCGTGGCCAGAGCGCTGATGTTGTTCAACATGGACAGCTCGACGCGAACCTCCGGATAGGCCTGAAAGAAGGTCGCCAGCCTCGGCATCAATTGCTGCCGGGCCAATGCGACAGGGGCCGTGATCCGAAGCAATCCCCGAGGCGTTTGTGCAAGGTCCTGGACACTGGCAAAACTATGGGCGATTGCACCGAAGGCCGTGCGGGTTTCCTCTACCAGGCCACGGCCGGCATCGGTGAGGCGCACGCTGCGCGTGGTCCGCTGCACCAGGGCAATCCCGGCTTGCCGTTCCAGCTCGGCGATGTGCTGACTCATCGCTGCCTTGCTGACCCCCAGACGGCGTGCCGCCGCGGTAAAACTCCCCTGCTCCGACAACACGGTGAGCCAATGGAGTTGGTTCCAGGGAATGTCGAGAGGTGACTTTTTCATAAGGTGATTGTTTGCCAATGTGAACAATGAGTTCAATCTTAGACGGCTAGGCGCGCCAGCGCACCCTTCCTACACTCTCGACGGTCCCCTACCCCCTCATCGGAGAGATTGCATGACTGGCCCTGTTTCCCCAATCGATCACTACATCCATGGTCGCCACGTCCCGAATACCTCCGGGCGTTCGCAGGACGTGTTCAACCCAGCCACTGGCAGGGTCACCGGCCGTGCGGGCCTGGCCGGTGTCGATCAGGTCAATGCTGCCGTGCAGTCGGCCGCCGAGGCATTTCCCAAGTGGGCCGACACGCCGCCAATACGGCGGGCCCGCGTCATGTTCAAGTTTCTCGAGCTGCTGAACCAACACCGCGACGAACTCGCCCGGCTGATCACGGCGGAGCACGGCAAAGTGTTCACCGATGCCCAGGGCGAAGTCTCCCGGGGTATCGATATCGTCGAATTTGCCTGTGGCATGCCGCAGCTGTTGAAAGGCGATTTCACCGAGCAAGTGTCCACCGGAATGGACAACTGGACCCTGCGCCAACCGCTGGGCGTCGTGGCCGGTATCACGCCGTTCAACTTCCCGGTGATGGTGCCCATGTGGATGTTCCCGGTGGCTATCGCGGCGGGCAATACCTTCGTGCTCAAGCCAAGTCCGACCGATCCGTCACCGTCGTTGTTCATCGCCGATCTGTTCAAGGAAGCCGGGTTGCCGGACGGCGTGTTCAACGTCGTGCAAGGCGACAAGGAAGCGGTCGATGCACTGCTCGATCACCCTGAAGTCAAGGCCGTGAGCTTTGTCGGCTCGACACCGATCGCCAACTACATCTACGAAACCGGCGCGCGCCAGGGCAAGCGCGTGCAAGCCCTGGGCGGCGCGAAAAACCACATGGTGGTGATGCCAGACGCCGACATCGACCAGGTGGTCGACGCGCTGATCGGCGCGGCTTTCGGCTCTGCCGGCGAACGTTGCATGGCGATCTCGGTGGCAGTGTTTGTCGGTGATGTCGCCGACAAAGTCATGCCGAAACTGGTGGAGCGCACCCGGGCGCTGAAAATCCTCAACGGCATGGACCTGACGGCCGAACTGGGCCCGATCGTGTCGAAAGCGGCGCACCAACGCATCACCGGCTACATCGAACAGGGCATTGCCGAAGGCGCCGAGATGTTGGTCGACGGTCGCGATTTCCGCGGCGCCGAAGCCGGCGAAGGGTGCGAGGAGGGTTTCTGGCTGGGCGGCACGCTCTTCGACCACGTCACGCCGCACATGAGTATCTACAAGGACGAAATCTTCGGTCCCGTATTGGGTTGCCTGCGGGTCAACGATCTGAAGGAAGCCGTCGACCTGATCAACGCCCACGAATTCGGCAACGGCGTGGCCTGCTTCACCCGCGACGGCAACGTGGCACGGGAGTTCAGCCGGCGCATCCAGGTCGGGATGGTGGGTATCAACGTCCCGATCCCGGTGCCCATGGCGTGGCACGGTTTCGGCGGCTGGAAGCGCAGCCTGTTCGGCGACATGCATGCGTATGGCGAAGAAGGCGTGCGTTTCTACACCAAGCAGAAGTCGATCATGCAGCGCTGGCCCGAAAGCATCGACAAGGGTGCCGAATTCGTGATGCCGACGGCGAAATAGCGAGTCCGCCATGCCCTGGCGCAACTACTCCGGTAGTGGCGCCAGGAGCTGTCAGCGTCGGACTCGTCATGCCCGCACTAGATTCTGACCATCAACTCTCCCCGCCTGTCTGCCTCCCCGTGTAACACCTCAATTACCCAGTCGATGAACACCCGCACCCGTGGCGACAGCTGTCGATGGGGTGGATACACCGCTGAAATCGGCCAAAGCGGCACCACGTATTCGCTCAGGACCTGAACCAGGCGTCCCTCGGCCAACTGCCGCTGAACGTGGTAACGCGGTACCTGGATCAAGCCGAATCCCGCCTCGCAAGCGCTGACGTAGGCATCGGCATTGTTGACGGTCAACTCGCCCGGCATTTGCCACTCGCGCACCTGCCCTGCCACCTCGAATTCGAAAGGGAAATATCGACCATTGCCGGACGCGAAGCTGATGGCGCGGTGCGTCGCCAGATCCTCCAATTGTCGAGGCGTGCCCCAGCGGGCCAGGTAGTCGGGGCTGGCGCAGGTCAGCTGATGCAGCCGCACGATGGGCCGTGCCACCAATGCTTGGTCGGTGATGTTGCCGGCGCGGATTGCGCAATCCACGCCTTCGCGCTGCAGATGCACTTGCCGGTCGTGAAAGCCGATGTCCAGTTGCAGCGCCGGATAGCGCCGATAAAAATCCGCCAGACGCGGCAGGATCCAGTGGCAACCGAAGGCGATGGGCATGTCCACCCGCAAGGTGCCGCGCGGCTGGCTCCGTTGGGCCGACAGTGACCCCTCAAGGTCATCGAGATCGTCCAGCAGTTGGCCGCAACGCTGGTAATAGGCTTCGCCATCGAGCGTGGCGCGCACCTGTCGCGTGGTGCGCTGCAGCAGTTGCACGCCCAGGTGTGCTTCGAGCTGCTGAATCAGCAGGCTGACGGTGGCTCGGGGCAGTTCAAGGTCATCGGCGGCCTTGCCGAATCCGCCCAGTTCGACAATGCGCCTGAATACCTGCATGGCCTGTAAACGGTCCATTGGATCGCCTCATTATTCAGAAATCACGAATAGTTAAACCAACATTTGCAGATTTATCCATATATTCGTTTACCGGAAACTGAGCGTGTCATTCATCTGCAGGAGCAAAACCATGAAAACCCGCCAACTGGGCCACCAAGGTCCCCACGTTTCGGCCATCGGTCTGGGCTGCATGGGCATGTCGGATTTCTATACCACCGGCGTCGACGAACGGGAGTCGATTGCCACGCTGCATCGAGCGCTGGAGCTGGGGGTGACGATGTTCGACACTGCCGATATGTATGGCCCCCACACCAATGAGGAACTCCTCGGTCGGGCCTTGAAAGGCAAGCGCGACAGCCTCTACCTGGCCACCAAGTTCGGCCTGGTGCGCAGCAGCGACCCCCATGCCCGAGGTGTCAATGGCCGTCCCGAATACGTCAGGCAATCCGTCGATGGCAGCCTCAAGCGTCTGGACACCGATTACATCGATCTCTATTACCAACACCGCATCGACCCTCAGGTGCCGATTGAAGACACCATCGGGACCATGGCCGAGCTGGTCAAGGCCGGCAAGGTCCGGCAGATCGGTATTTCCGAGGCCAACGCCGACACCATCCGAAGGGCGCACGCAGTGCATCCACTGGCAGCGGTGCAAAGCGAATACTCGTTGTGGTCACGCGAGCCCGAACATAATGAGGTGCTCGAGACTTGCCGTCGCCTGGGCATCGCGTTTGTTGCCTACAGCCCGTTGGGTCGGGGTTTTCTGACCGGCGAACTGAAAACACCGGAGGACTTCGCCCCCGATGATTATCGCCGCTTCAGCCCGCGCTTCCAGGCAGACAATTTCAACCGAAACCTGATGCTGGTGGACAAGGTCAAGGCACTGGCCGTGGACAAACACATCAGTGCTTCACAACTGGCCCTGGCGTGGGTGTTGGCTCAAGGCGACCACATCATCCCGATCCCAGGGACCAAACAGCGCAAATACCTGGAGAGCAATGTGGCGGCTGCCGAGGTGGTCTTGAGTGCCGATGAACTCGCCCAGCTGGATGAGATTTTCGGCGCCAACCAGGCGGTGGCGGGCGAGCGATACGATGCCCGGACGATGACGTTGCTGAACGGTTGAGTGGAGCGACACTGCTGACATCGCCGTCGGATGAGCCATCTCTATCGCGAGCAGGCTCGCTCCCACATGGGATTCGAGGGTGGACGCAGCTTTTGCATACACCTCCGGCCCTGTGGGAGCCAGGCTTGCCCGCGATGGCGGCGGCACCTGTCGGCGAAAAATCAATTTGCCATCAAATCGCCTTGCAAAAAGACGATGCCCGTCTAGATTCAAAACTGTCTTCACAAGCGCAACCCAACGCACTTGGGCCAGCCCCTCAAACGAGAGCCTCTATCGACCTGAAAACCGCCAGACGCTGCTTTTAGATTACTGACACGGAACGAGTCAAAAATATAAAAGAGGGATGCTTTGATGAAGCGTAGCCGGTGGTTTCGTGCACTCTCACAAAAAGGTCCAGCCACGCCTTTCTGGCTGTCACTGATCTGCTTCTCAGGCCTGGTGATCGCCAGCTTCCTGCTGTTCGAACAGCAGATCCAGGACTTCCTGACCCATCTCAATCTGTACCTGCCTACGACGCCGTCCCAGAAACTCAACCTGGCGCTGCTGCTGATCACCCTGCTGGCACTGGATGTGGTGTTGCCGGTGCCGTCGAGCATGGTCGCGCTGCTGGCCGTGGCGATGCTTGGCTCCATCGGTGGCTACCTGGTCATTTTCCTCGGGCTGTGCCTGGGGGCCGGGTTGGGCTATGCCTTGGGAGCCGGATATTTCCGCTTGCTGTCCGGCCGCTTGGGTCTGCATCAGCGGCAGCCGGGACAACTGGCGTATCGGTTGGGCACGCTGTCGTTGATCTGCCTGCGGGGCGTACCGGTGTTGGCAGAAACCTCGGTGGTGGCCGCCGGGATGCAACGCTATCCCCTGCGTGCGTTCGTGCCGGTGATTGTCCTGGCCAATGCCGGCCTGGCGCTGGCCTATAGCGCCATTGGCAGCTTTCTCGTCGAGCAGAATGCATTGCTGGTGACCCTACTCGCCAGCATGGTCTTGCCCGGGTTGTTCATTGCCGGCTACAGCCTGTTCAAGACCCTGCGCGATCGCGACACCGAACACCCCCTGCGCGGACGTTTCGAGGTCAGTTACGACTACCCGGTGATATTCACCGATCATCTGTTCGACCCGCTCAATCCCTGCCTTCACCGCCAACTCACCACCCGACAACGAGGTCCGGTGACGGTCCTGGTGTTCGCCGATGAACAACTGCTGCATAGCGTCCCATCGTTGCGGGAACAGATCGATGCCTATTTCGCCGCCTACCCTGTCGACCTGCATCTGCAGGCGCCACCGATTGCGGTACCGGCTGGCGAACTGAGCAAGGACTCCCAGGTGTTGCAGCAGCTCTACAGCGACATGCTGCTGCATGGCCTGGACCGCCATTGCTATGTGCTGGCCCTGGGCGGTGGTGCGGTGCTGGATGCGGTGGGTTATGCCTGCGCCACCTTCCACCGCGGCATGCGCCTGATCCGCATTCCGAGCACGGTGCTGGCCCAGAACGACGCGGGCATCGGCGTGAAGAACGGCATCAACGCCTTCGGCCAGAAGAACCTCCTTGGCGCGTTCTACCCTGCCACGGCGGTGATCAACGATTTCCAGTTGCTGATCAGCCTCAGCCGACGCGACCAGATCGCCGGACTGGCCGAAGCGGTGAAAGTAGCGCTGATCAAGGACCAGGCCTTTTTCCAATGGATGGAGCAACAGGCCGACGCCCTCGCCCGCTTCGATCATGCCGCCAGCCGCTATGCCATCCGCCGCTGCGCCGAGCTGCACCTGGCGCACATTACCGGGGCCGGCGACCCGTTCGAGCGCGGCAACGGTCGCCCGTTGGACTACGGCCACTGGGCGGCGCACAAGCTGGAAAATCTCAGCCAACACCGGCTGCGCCATGGTGAAGCGGTGGCGGTAGGCATCGCCTTGGACAGCCTGTATGCCAACACCTTGGGACTGTTGAGCGATGCCGACAGCGAGCGCATTCTGCGCCTGCTGCTCAAGCTCGGCTTCAGCCTCAACCCCGCGGAATTGAACCTCAAGGATGCACAGGGTCGTTCGCGAGTGTTGCTCGGCCTGGAAGAGTTCCGCCAGCACTTGGGCGGGCAACTCTCTATCCCCATGCTCAATCGGATCGGCGAATCCCTGGACCTGCACGAGATCGATGCCGCTCGAATGGAGCAGGCATTGCAGCGGTTGTCTGCCCTTGATGATCCGGCGCTTCCCCTTAGCGAAGGCTGCGCGCAATGAGCCAGGCACCGCTGAATATCAAGACCTGGATGACCCTGGGCCGGGTCTCCAACCTGCCCACGGTGTGGACCAACACCCTGGCCGCCGCCCTGCTCGCCAGCAGCGCCGGAGCCCTGGCGCCGCCGTCGTCCCTGGTGTGGCTCCTGCTGCTGGCCGCCCTGTCGCTGCTATACCTGGCCGGCATGTTGTTGAATGACCTGCTGGACGCCGACTGGGACCAACAACACCATAACCCCCGCCCCATCACCCTGGGACTGGTCAGCCGCCAGCAGGTGCGGTGGGCTACTGCATTGCTGCTGATGCTGGCTGCCGCGGCACTGCTGGGGCTGAGTCGGTTGATTGATCAACCGCACTGGATGCTGGGCAGCGCCATCCTGCTGGTGGGCTGCATCCTGGGCTACAACGTACTGCACAAGAAGTACGCCCACAGCGTCTGGCTGATGGGCGCCTGCCGCTCGGCGCTCTACCTCACGGCGGCGGCCAGCCTGGCGATTCCGCCGGGGCCGATCTGGCTGTGCGCGATTCTGCTCGGCGTCTACATCAGCGGCCTGACCTATCTGGCCCGCCAGGAACACCGTAATCAATTGCTCAGCCGCTTGCCCTTGCTGCTGATGCTAAGCCCGTTGGTGCTGGCGTTCTACTCCAATAGCCTCTGGTTCTGGCCAGTCATGCTGCTCTGGCTGGGATGGCTGGGCCGCAATTACTGGCGTCATCTGGCGAACCCACGGCAACGGCAGGTCCGTGCGTTTATCGGCGCCGGTCTGGCGGCCCTTCCATTGTTCGATGCCCTGGTGCTGGCCGTGGCTGACCAGCCATTGGGCAGCCTGGCCTGTGTCCTGGTGTTTTTCCTGCTCCCACACTTCCAACGCTGGATCAAACCGACATGAACACGGACGTTACCGCGCCGGCATCGACGGCCCTTGAAATGCGTCAAGATTGCCTCGCTGAACATCGCCAGTTGCTCACTCAGCAACTCGACGATGCCGCACGACAATGGTGGAATCAGGCGCAGGAGCAGCTTGCCCAACGCCCGGACGCGACGACCACGGCGCTGTTGAGCAGCCAGTGCAAGCGTCATCTCAAGGAACATGCACTGCCCGGCAAGGCCGACTGGAGCACCGTGCAGCTCACCCGGGCTTTGCTGCTGGCCCAGGTGCTGGAGCAACAGTGCGCCGCCGAGCAGTCGCCCTTGCTCCGCCAGTTGTTCCTGTGGGGCGACGACCAGGAAAAGATCGCGCTCTTGAAAGCCCTCGATTGGCTCGACAGCCAGGGGGCATGCGTAGAACTTGCCTTGCAAGCCGGGCGCACCAGTAACAGCCAGGTGTTTGCCGCTCTCGCCCTGGACACCTTCTATCCGTCACGTCACTACGACGACCGAGCCTTCCATCAACTGGTGTTGAAGGCGCTGGGCATGGGACTCGATGTGCGGCGCCTGCTCGGCCTGACACAACGGCGCAACGTCAGTCTCAACCAATTGGCCCTCGACCTGCTGGCCGAACAGCTTGCCGCCGAGCGGACGGTGTCCGCCGGGATGCCCCGCATCATCGACTTCGACCTGCTCAGCCCGGCGCAACGCCAGCGCCTGGTCGGCCTGGGCCAGCAGCAACGCCTGCCACCGGAGTGGCACGACGACCTGGCCCACATCTCACTGAACTGATGCTCAACGGTTCCCTGCATTCTTGACGAGGACTCACCATGCCCAAGTACTTCGATCCGCACATTCATATGGTCAGCCGCACCACCGATGACTACCAGAACATGGCGGCCGCCGGCATCACCGGGGTCATCGAGCCGGCCTTCTGGCAGGGCCAGGCCAGGACCAGTGTCGGCAGTTTCATCGACTACTTCGACACCCTGCTGGGCTGGGAACGCTTTCGCGCCAGCATGTTCGGCATCCACCACTTCTGCACCATCGGCCTCAATCCCAAGGAAGCCAATGACCTGTCGATCGCCAACGAAGTGCTGGAGATCCTGCCGCGCTACCTGATGAAAGACGGCGTGGTCGCGGTCGGTGAAATCGGCTATGACGACATCACGCCGGAAGAGGATCGCTTCCTCGCCGCACAACTGGAACTGGCCCGCCAGCTCAATCTGCCGGTACTGGTGCACACCCCGCATCGCGACAAGATCGGTGGTACCAAGCGAACCCTGGCTGTCATTCGTGAAGTCGGGATTGCCGAGCACCTGGTGATCATCGACCACCTCAACGAGTTGACCCTGCCCCTGGTGCTGGATACCGACTGCTGGCGCGGCCATTCCATCTACCCCAATACCAAGATGTCGGAACAACGCATGGTCGCCCTGCTGCAGCAGTACGGCACCGAGAAAATGGTGGTCAACAGCGCCGCCGACTGGGGCATCAGCGACCCGCTGAAGGTGCCGAAAACCGGCCAGGCCATGTTGGCGGCCGGCTTCAGTGAAACGCAAGTCGAGCAGGTGCTGTTCCACAACCCGGTGGACTTCTTTGCCCAGAGCGGCCAATTGGACAAGGCCCTGGTCAGCACCCCGTTGCCCATCGACCAGCGTCGGCAGTGGCAGGAAAACTCCGCCCTGCGCGGCCAGGAACCGGTGATCAAATGAACGCCGACACCGGTTGGCAGCCCGCGCAGGTCGGCTATTGCAGCAACGTGCACCCGACCCGGGACCTGGCCGGGCTGCGGTCTTCCATCGAGCAGCATTTCAAGGGTGTGCGCACGTTGCGCAGGCTCGACGAACAGGACAGCGGCCTGTGGATCAGCGCTCTCGCCGCCGCCGAACTGCAACAAGCGTCGGCGCGCATGGACTTTCTGAACCTGCTGCGATGCAGCGGGCTGCGCCTGACCTCGCTCAACGGTTTTCCCTACGGCCAGTTTCATCACGCCGCGGTGAAGGCCGAGGTCTACCTGCCCAATTGGGCCGACCCGAAGCGGCTGGTGTACAGCCTGAACCTGGCGAGGATCCTTGCCGAAGCCTTGCCGGCGGACTGCTGCCAGGGGGTAATTTCCACCGTGCCACTGGGGTACACCGCCCACTGGAACGCAATCTTGCACCGGCGCGCCGAGCATCAGTTGCGCCAACTCACGGCCTCGCTGCACAGGCTGCATCAGGAGACCGGCAAGAAGATCGTGTTCTGCCTGGAGATGGAACCGGACTGTGTGCTGGAACACACCGACCAGGCCATCGCCTTCTTCCACCGCCTGCAGGCCAGCGATCCGCACCATGATCATCTGGCGCTGTGTTTTGACGTGTGCCACCAGGCCGTGGTCTTCGAGGACTGTTATCAGTCACTGGATAAGCTGCGCCAGGCGCGGGTGCCCGTGGGCAAGATCCAGCTGTCCAACGCCTTGATCTGCCAACTGCCCCAGGATGTCGAGCGCCGCGAACAGGTCCTCAAGACCCTGGGCGATTTTGCCGAAGCCACCTACCTGCATCAGGTGAAAGCCCGCGACGGGCAGGATCGTCTATCGGCCTGGGCAGACCTCCCCGCCGCCCTCGACGAATGCGCGAGGAACCCCGGGCAACACCCCGAGTTGCGGATCCATTTCCACGTTCCGCTGTTCAGCGAGCACTTGCTGCTGCCTGAACTCAGCGGCAGCCAGATCGCCCTGGCACAGACCTTCGATTTTCTCGCCGGCCACGAGGATTTCCGTCCGGTACTGGAAGTGGAAACCTACAGCTGGGGCGTCCTGCCCGAGCAGATGCGACCCACCACCGCCCATGCCCAGCTCCAGGGCATCGCCAGGGAACTGCGCTGGGTCGAAGAGCAACTGCGCCAACGGCAACTGCTGCAACCCCAAGCGCCGGAGGCGTATGCCAATGCCCGCTGAGCGCCCGCGCCAACCGCTGCTGCTGATCAACGTGGTAGGGCTGACCCCAGCGCTGCTGGGCGCGTCGACGCCACACATCAATGCCCTGCTGAAGACGGCCAAGATGGCGACCCTGCAACCGGTGTTCCCGGCCGTCACCTCGTCGGTGCAAGCCTCGATCCTCACCGGGCTTGCACCCTCTGAACACGGCATTGTCGGCAACGGCTGGTATTTTCGCGACCAGGCCGAAGTACGTTTCTGGCTGCAGCCCAACGCCCTGATCCAGGGTGAAAAGGTCTGGCACGCGCTCAAGCGCCGGCTGCCGGGGTTTCGCTGCAGCCAGTTGTTCTGGTGGTACAACATGTACGCGGACGTGGACGCCGCCATCACCCCGCGCCCGCACTATCCCGCCGATGGTCGCAAGATGTTCGGCCTGTATTCGGCACCGCCCACGTTGCATGAACGTATCGAACAGCAGATCGGCGAGTTCCCCTTCCCAGCCTTCTGGGGACCGGCCGCCGGCATCGCGTCGAGCCGCTGGATCGTCGACTGTGCCATCGTCGAATTCGCCATCAACCGTCCCGATCTGCAGTTGATCTACCTGCCTCACCTGGACTACAGCCTGCAACGCCTGGGCCCTGATCATCCGTCGATTGCGGGGGAAGTGCGTGCCATCGACAGTGAGGTGGGTCGTCTGCTGGACTTTGCCCAGGCGCAAGGCGCAGCGGTGATGTTGCTCTCCGAATACGGCATTGAGGCTGTCCGCCAATCGGTGTCCATCAACCGCTTGTTGCGCTCGGAAGGGTTATTGCAGGTCCGGCAATCCCTGAGCTGGGAACTGCTCGACCCCGGCGCCAGTGCCGCGTTCGCCGTCGCCGATCATCAGATCGCCCATGTCTATGTGAAACAGGCGCAGGACATTCCTCGGGTCAAGGCGCTGCTGCTGCGCCAACCCGGCATCGAGCAGGTGCTGGATAAAGCCGAACAACGGGCCTGGCACCTGGACCATCCGCGCAGCGGTGAGCTGGTGGTCGTGGCCGAGCCGGGGCATTGGTTCGATTATTACTACTGGTTCGACGACCGCAAGGCGCCTGACTTTGCCCGCACCGTGGACATCCACCGCAAGCCGGGCTACGACCCGCTGGAGCTGTTCATCGACCCGGCCATTCGTTTCCCAAAACTGAAAGTGGCGCGGCGCCTGCTGCAGAAGAAGCTCGGTTTTCGCTACTACATGGACCTGATTCCACTGGACACCGGACTGGTTCGCGGCAGCCATGGACGCCTGCCCGACAGCGAGCTCAACGGCCCGCTGCTCATCACCAATTGTGATCTGCCATTGCCCCAGCAGCTTGCGGCCACGGCGGTGAAACAACTGCTCCTGGAACACTTCCTGGGGCGCCCTCACACCGACACGGCCAATGCCAAGGAGCTTCCATGCGGCGAGCCATTTCCATCACAGTTCTGAGTGCCCTGGCCGGTTTGGCCCAGGCCGAGAACACCGGCCCCTTCAACTGCGACAAATTCCTGCAGTTCGGAACGAACGTCGACCAGACCCGATCCGCGTTCAACACCAGTCCCGAAAACATGGCCTGGAACTGGTTCGTCTGTTTGAACCAGTCCGACGCCAACGGCTACAACCGTCAGTGGGAGTTGTTCAAACCTTCCGATCAGGTCTATCTGGCCAATGGCGCCAACCCCGGCTCGTATTACAGCCGCATGAAACTACCGGATGAGGTGATCAGGCAAGCCCGAGCCCTGGGGCTGAACTCGAATCGTCTGCTGCATAACCTCAACGCCGTGCAGCAGGTCGACGGCCTGAGCCTGGAAATGGGTGGCAAAGCCGTGCCTGAGGCACAAAAAGGTCACGTCGTGCGCTTTCAACTGCTGATGGGCCAGGACACCTACGACTACATCGTCAAAAACAACGTCTACAACGTGGATGGTCAAGCGGCCCTGACGAGCAACCTGAACTTTCCGGCCACGGCCTGGGAGTTGAAAGCCTCCTGGCTGTGGATCGGCACGGACGCGAACTACAAGACGCAGCTGGAAAAAGATGGCTACTACGTGGCCCAGGCCTACTACGCCGTGGGCTCCAGTTATCAGGTCGGTTATGCGGCGTTGAGTGGTTTGCATGTCGTCAACAAGCTGGACGCCAACTGGGTCTGGACCACCTTCGAAAACATCAATAACCACAAGTACACCGTGACCAAGGGCAAGCCACCCAAGCCGATGACAAACCTCACCGGGCCGACACCGGATGCCATACCGGTCAATGCCCGGTTCCAGGCCAGTAACCCGGCGCTGTCGAAGTACGAGCTGATCGGCGTGGAATTCCAACCGATTACCCAGGTCCTGGCGAACTCGCAGCTGGAATCGGCATTCCAGGACTCATCGTCCTGCCTGGCCTGCCACAGCACCGCCGCCTACTCGAAGAACGACGGCTACTTCAATTTCGCCATCCCGAGCTCAGGGGGCCTCACCTACCCCACTGCACCGCTGCCGGACAAAGCCTTCAACGGCTACAACAAGCTGGATTTTGTCTGGTCGCTGAAACGCGCCCAGTGGAAACGCTAAGGAGAGCACGACATGAGCGTATTGAATTTCCCCCGCATCTACCTCAACGGCGAGATGTTCTGGAATCCGCCGACGGCCAACAACAACGATATGTTCCCGCTGTATGACGCAGTAAACATGGACATCAACTGGCCGTTCATGCAGCACTTCGGCATCGACAACAACAACGCCCCCGACACACTGATGCCATGGACCCTCTCGACGCAGCACATGGCTAACATGCCGACCTATGTGCAGCAGGTGCCCGGCAATATCAATCCAAAGCATGACCCCTACATGCCCGCCGAATGGGATCTGTTCGGCGACAACGGTTGCGGCCTGGTGAACTACGGGAAAACCACCTCGACCGTCATCGGCGGCGAATTGCAGGCCAATACCTACATCGACCATGATTCGCTGGTCGGCAAGCCATACCAACTGCTCGGCAGCCCCCTGGGCAGCTCTGCCCCGACTCCGGCGCGCTTCGTGGACATCAGTCCATGGCAGAACACGTTCACGGCGTTGTATTTCGACAAACTGGTGCTGGGGGACGGGTCCTGCGGCCTGACGCTGAACCGCAAGTACCGGATGATGGACCGCTTCCTGAACTTCAGTTGGGGCGCCCTGGGTGGGCTGGTGAATGTCAGCACCACCTGGCAGACCTGCTTCCCCAAGGAGAATCTGGAATGGCTGATCGGCAACTCATCCCTGCTGAACAACCTCCAGCAGCAGATGAAGCAGCAAGGGGCGCAGGGCCTGATGTTCCGGTTTTCCGCCTACCTGACCTGCTACGACAAGAACGGGATATTCAACGATTACCCGCAGCGCCTCAACACCCGTTCCAACAACCCGGAAGTCATGGCGCATGTGCGCGAGCTGTACAAGAAGGGCTTGGACAACGTCAACCAGATTTTCTTCAACCCCGCCTACAGCCGCACCTCGGCGGTGCTGGGCCTGTGGTTCGCCAACGAATACCCCACCGCCCCCGCCGGGCTGCGCCTGGTGCCCAACCAGCCAGTGACGATGACTCAACCGGGGCAGGATGATCAAAGTGCGAGTTTGGGGGTGATCTCGGCGCAGTTCACCGGCAACGTCCTGTCACTGGACCTGAGCAACACGTTTCCATGCTATCCGGTGAACCCCGACGCCGACATCCTCGTTCCAGAGAAATTCAACTCCGGCAGCTACCTGCTGGGCGTCCGCCAGCAAGGGCGATTCACCGCAGCGGCCGGCTTCGGTTTCGAGCAATACCAGCAATCGGCCTTCGAAAAACGTTCGGGCATCCTCGACCTCGTCCTCAGCTCCAATGCCAAGGGAGTACTGCAATCCGGCCCCCTACTCCTGCAACAGCGCAACGCGGCCCCAACCCCTTCGATAATGGCCGCCCATCAGCAACAGTGGACCGCCGAAGTGATCGAGAGCGGCAGCTTCATCGACGTCGGTGAGCGCAAGATAATGAGCATCATGGTGCAGAAAAATGGTCAGCCAGCCGCCAACACCACGTTGTATGTAGCGGAGTATGGCAATCCCTTCATGGTCACCAGCAGCAACTATTACCTGGCATTCAGCAACGCAGCCGACTTCACCCTGTTCTACGACAACCCGCCGGACCGCAGCAAGAACACGGCCAATCTGCCGCAGTTCACCGATGCGGCTACGGTCGACCTCTATCGCAGCACCGGCAGCGGTCGCCAGCTGACCGACCTGCAGGACGTGACCCAACCCGTGGGCAACCCGGTCTTTTATCAAGACTTCCTCAAACATTCCGGCGCACCGGTCGCCGTCGACCTGCGCCCCTGCCTGGATCTCGAGAAGGGTCACACTGGCACCGGTACACTGCAGGACACGAAGGCCAGCAGCATCCGTTATTCCTACGCCGTCATCACCACCAACGCCCAAGGCATCGCCCAGATAGGCTACCGGGCAGTGGCGCCGGGCTTCCCCACCCTGCGCTTCTTCGTGCAGGAGAACGGCAAAAATCCGGTCATTCCCTTCAGCTTCCCGATCACCCAGACCTTCGTCGACTTCCTTGCGCCGATACGGGTCCTGCCCGTGGACATGAAGTTGCAAGAGGACTTCATCAGCGCCTGGAATGGCATGTGTACCTCCACGGACGCCCCGGAAAAGATATGGAACACGTTCATCTTTCCAAAGGTCCTGCAAACCTTCTATTACCTGTACCCCATCATGAACAAGTACATGCCGCTCGATTCCCGCACGCGCGTAGAGGGCGCCGTCGATCAGTTGATCATATTGATCAGCAAGGAGAACCAGGATGAGAGCACCCTGGCGATGCCCATCACCCGCGACCTGTCACAAAGCCGCCGCGCCGTACTGGAGCTGTGGGCCAAACGCCTGGTGAAGCTCAACTTTCCGCCCAAGACTCTCAGCATGAGTGACTACAACGGCCTTTGACAATTTCACCCAGGATCACCGGGTGGCAAGCCCGCCACCCGGCAATTCACAGGAGTGTCGATATGAAAGCCAGCATTTTGAACCGACTGTTGCTACTGATCCTGTTGTTCAGTCCGGGGCTTTTTGCCCAGGACAGCGGTGCGGTTTACTTCACCATGGGGGTGCATAACACCGAAGGCTGTAACGAACAGAACGGCAACTGCATCGCCAAACGCGCACCGGGCGACCCTTCCGATCCGTTTTTCCCGGCGTTCTGGATCAGCGACTGGACCATGTACCGAGTGATGCACAACTACGAGAAGAACCCGCCGCCCTATAGCAACCCACCCACCACCCTCGTTCCGGCGGACTACACCGTCTCCCGGGGCACCAGCTACTACGACACTACTTACATCCCGCCGGATGGTGACGGCTTCGGCGCGATGATGGAGCACTACGAGAAATACTGCCTGCCGATCTTCCCGATCAAGAACAACAACTACACCTGCTCCTTCGTGTCCCTGGGCAACAAGGCGTACTTCCTGACCTATCCGCAGGATCGCCCCAAGGACATGCCAGCCTGCTGCATGTTCTCGCCGATGAACCATCCGCCGCGGCAGGATTTCATCCAGCACCTGCCCTACAGCGCCGCGCGCAGCCAGAACCTCAATGGCAGCGTGCAGGCCTATGCCCTGGACCTCGACTCACCGCAGGGGCCGATCCTGTTCGGCTACGCCTTTTACAAGCAGATGTCGGGACAACCGCCCTACCGGCATCCGCAGTCGTTCTATTTTTCCGGTGACGCCAGCGTCGCCAATGCGCCCATCGTCAGCCAGAACTACACCAACTTCCGCATCGCCAAGCCCGACCCGGCCCAGACCTGGGCACAGGTGGCTGCCATGTGCCCATCGAATCCGCCGCCCTGCCAGTTGTTCGAGCCCCCGGCTTCGCAGAGCAACGGCCAGAAGGCGCAGTGGAACAGGCTGATGCAGCGCAGGCCCTGAAAACTCACAAGGATATGCAAGGGGTATGCGGCAAGGAGACTGTGGCGAGGGCGCTTGCTCCCTTGCCACAACAAACTTCCTCGCCGCCAGTGAATCGACTCAAGACGAAGGATTGCCATGAAAACGTTCATCCTGATATTGCTGGGGATCGCCAGTCTGCCGGCCCTGGCTTTGAACCAGACCCGCGACCAGAGCACACCGACACAGGCCAGCACCCTGAATTGTCAGCCCCCCACCACGGCGCCCGCCGCCAACGCCAGCCAGGACCTGTTCGATCAGTACAGCTGGCAGATGTTCATCGCCATGAACTGGCCCGCCCAGCACGGGCAGCGCGGTGATCCCGACTGCAGCAAACAGCCAGGCGACGCCGGCTACACCGTCTGGCAAACCTACAAGACCGTGGAGGAAATCTTCCTGCCGCAGGGGGCGAATCCGGGCCCCTGGAATACCCCGCAGAAAGCCAAGAGCCTGGGCATCATCAACATTGCGGCATTGAAGAACAGCAGCCAGGTGAACGCCGTCGACCAGGCCGTCGGCGGTTGGCTGATCGACCAGGCTGGCAACCCGACCTACTACGATATTTCGGCCAACGAGAACTCCTACGACTACATCGTCAACAACCAGTACTACAACGCCGATGTCGTCTCCAAGGCCAACAACATCAGCTTTCCCAACGGCGTCATCGAGATCAAGTCGAGCTGGCGCATCCTGACCACCAGCGACAATGCCAGCCGCTACCTGACCCAGCTCGCCCGCGTCGCCACGTTCGATGACCAGGGCCAACGCACCGGCGTCACCGAGGCCTACCTGGGTCTGGTGGGCCTGCACATCATCACCAAGGTGAACGGCTATCCGCAGTGGATCTGGTCGACCTTCGAGCAGATCGACAACGTGCCGCCCAAGGCGCTGGTGCACGGTCAGTGGGTCGACCAGCCTGCAACGGGCATGGCCTATTCGTACTTCAACGCCAGCGCACCCGCCGCCAGCCTCAACCAGTCGCCCTGTGACTGGCAGACCCAAGGCGCACACCTGGTCTGCGTGCCCAAGTCCGGCACCACATTCCAGACCCCGAACCCATTGAACCGGGTCACACCGATTGCCGAGGTCACCGACAAGGTAAACGCTGATTACCGCAGCAACCCCGACCTGCAGAAAAGCGTGTTGAAGTACTACCAACTCATCACCACCCAACGCCCGTTGATGCCGGACAACCCCAGTAACCCCCTGGGCCAGCCGACCCCGTCGCTTTCGGCCAACGTGACCATGGAAAGCTACATCCAGCCCAACAGCAGTTGCATGAACTGCCACTCCATGGCGACGCCGGTCAAGAGCCCCTACAAGTCCGATTTCTCCTACCTGTTCAAATTCGCCAATTCGCCGGTCATCAAATCCATCAAGGACGAGGAATAAATCATGAGCATCCTGAACGGACCTCGACTGAATTTCTGGGGCGGCATCCGCACCGACGTCAGCCTGCCGAACAACTCCCCCACCATCCCCTTCGATGGCAACGACAACTGGCCGCTCTTCGACCTGACCACCTCGACCCTGGCACCGGGCGCGCAGTCCTACACCGATGACCAGTTGAACGACATGATCAACGCCCCCAACGGTGACTACTACACCGCCGGCGGCTGGAATCACTACGGGCAGCACGTCGTCGACATGCAGAACGCCTTGATCAGCTCCCAAGGGATACCGGGCGGCATCAGCACCACCGGCGACCTGGTGGGCCAGCCGGTCTACCTGCTTGGCTCGGTGGATCCGGTAACGGGCCAGGCGCCCGTCTCCGGCCCGATGATGGTGGACCTGGACCCCACCGGCACCACGACCACACAGATCTTCGTCGGTGGTCTGCAAATCGGCGGCAACAGCGACATCCAGCTGTTGATTCACAGCAATACCGTGTGCAGCAGCTTTGACGTGGCCGGGCGTGTGTTACTGCCGAAGAAGATGGATTCACCAGGCTCCTTTCACGCCAGCGGCACGTTCCAATTGACCTTTCCCCTGAGCAGCATCGTCAGCTGGAACACGAACAGCGCCGGCCTGCGCGCGATCATCCAGGCGCCGGGGGCAACGGGGATCGTCCTGCGTTTCGTCATGTTCGAAATGTGCCCGACGATGACCACCGAGCAACTGGACGCCGACTACGCAGCCGGCCGATACACCCCCAACCCGAGCATCGGCCGGGTCATCGGCACGCTGGCCCCAGCCTTCGCCGACGAGCCGCTGAGCTGCCAGCCGGGCCGGCAACTGGTCAACCAGGACACGGGGAATGCCGGCTATGCCGACCTGGGCAATGGCAACGGTTACCTGAGCATCGACATGGTGAATGTCATTCCGAAGGAAACCTTCCGCGCCGTCAGGGACGACATCACCAGCCCCATCGGGCCCAACGCCAATTACGGCCCCGTCACCATCAGTGCCGGCACCACCACCCTGGCCACCCTGGACCCGACCAGCAGTCCGTTAGTGAACTACTACGTGTACGGCGGCATCGTCGACCTGCCCATGACCGCCAGCCAGATACAAGCGGTGCAGACCAGCGCCCTGGCGATCAACGCCCCCGGCACAGTCGCCGACACCACCTTGCAGGCCACTGAATCGACCTATCGTCTGTATGCCGACCAGCGCAACGTCTACCTGGAGGACTACCCCAATGGCCTGTCGATTACCCTGCAGATCCGGTACCTGGGCGGGCCGGTGCCCAGCGCCACGGAAATCGGCGTGAAGGCGTCGGCGACCGCGGCCTATGTTCTGCCAAAATACTGGGATTTCCTTGATTTCCCCGACTCGCTGACTGTCAACGCCGGCCAGCTTGCCGTCAGCTTCCCCGTCACCGTCAAGCAGGCCAGTGCCGCCCAGGCGGGTTTCGTCACGCTGACCTGCACCGTCAATGGCGTGGACAGCAGCGCCTACTTCAGCAACTTCCGCAAATACGCCCAGACCGATTTCGGCATCCCCCAGGGCACCACCATCACCTGGCCGCTGATGTACCCCAACGTCCTGCGCTTTCACTACCTGGCCTTCCCCGCCATGTCGCGCTACATCCCGCTGAACCAGCCCGACGCGATCATGGGCGCCAAGAATCCCATCCTGGCGCGGACGTCGGATGCCTACAAAGGCACCACCTTGTTCATGCCCGTGGTGCGCTCGATGTCGCCCTGCCAGCGGGCGCTGCTGCGGGCCTACCTCACCGGTGAGCCGTGGCAACCGCCGCAGTGATCGTCCCCATCCTTCATGACGGAGAGAAGCTTCATGCCTATTCATATTCCTGCGCGGCCCAGCGAAAGCCTGCGCCCGAGTACGATCATTGCCGAAGGCCTGTTGAACCCTCGCGGCGTCTGCGTGCGGGCCGATGGCAGCCTGCTGCTGGTGGAGGCCGGCTCCGGCCTGCCGGAACAGACCTTCAGCGGTCGCATCAGTCGCCTGCGACCCGATCCCCACCGGCCCGGCGCCTACCTGCCCCGTGAAACCCTGGCGGATGGGTTTCGCGCCATGAACATGCAGGTACGTATGCTGCGTGATGAAATCATGGGGCTGTCGGACGTGGCCTGCGGAGATGGCCGTTATCTGGTGAGTCAGACCGATTACGTCGAAGGCTCCAAGCTGCTGGACCTGCAATTCACACCGCCCGAACCGGTGTTTCGCAGCCGTGGCAATCTCAATGCCCTGTGCTACCACCCCTCTCGCCGCAGTTGGCTGGCGGTCAAGCCTGATACCAATCAGTTGGTGGAGTTCGTCGACGGCCAGGACGAGCGGGTATTGGTCCAGTTGCCTGAGCTGGACCAGGGCCAGGAAGCCGTGCCCGTGACGTTGGTGTATGAACCGGCGACAGACGCTGTGCTGATCAGCCTGTTCTCCGGCGAACGGCAAGGCGACCCCGCGCGCAAAGGCATCGACTTCGTCGACAAGGCAGGTCAGGTGATCCGGGTCCATCCCGGTAGCAGGCAGATCGAGCGACTGATCGATGGGCTGCAACTGCCGACAGGCCTGGCGCTGTGCCCGGCTGGAAACGTGCTGGTGCTGGAGCTCTGCGACCGCCTGCAACAGCCCCTGCTGCCGGACTGGAACGGCGAACCGCTGCATGGCGGCTTCACCCGGTTCACCGGTCGACTGTTGAGCTGCAACCTGCAGACCGCCCAGGTCACCGTGCTCGCCCAAGGCCTGGATACCCCGTCCAACCTGTGTGTAGTGGAAGATGCCGTTCTGGTGAGCGAAGGCATGGGCCTGACCGGACGTCGACTGCCCACGCCCGACGGCCATGTCGTCCCGCTCAGCGGCAGGCTTCGGCGGGTACAGCTTTAACGACTCGGGAACATTGTGGTAGCAGGATCTACGAGGTGACGCGGAAGAGTTGTGTGCGAGCCTGCTCGCGATGACGGCGGCACAGCCGACATCCCCGCAAGCTGACCCACCGCTATCGCGAGCAGGCTCGCTCCCACCCTGGTTTCGGGGTACGCAGCATCTGCATACGCCGCCCAACCCTGTGGGAGCCGGGCTTGCCCGCGAAGACGGCAGTACAGTCAACATCAATGCAAGTTGCCCCACCGCTTTCGCGAGCAAGGCCCGCTCCCACTCTGATCTCGGTCTGCTCACAACATCGGGGAAATGCCCCCAGTCCCTGTGGGAGCGAGCCTGCTCGCGATGACGGAGGCACAGTCAACATCAATGCAAGCTGATCCACCGCCATCGCGAGCAAGCTCGATCCCACATTGGATTAGGGTGTACGCGGCATTTGCATACGCCATCGGCCCTATGGGCAATGGATGGCTTGATCGAAAGCCCCCCATGCATCGGGATTCGATGCGTGAGCGGCGCCCCTCAAGACACAGGAATCACTTCGCCGTAGCCGCTTCCTCGATCAACCGGGCCACCGGTTCCGGGTGGGACACCATCACCACATGGGAAGCCCCCTTGACCACCTTCACATCCCTCGCATCGGCGCGCTTGGCCATGAACGCCATGGCTTGCGGTGGAATGTTCTTGTCCTTGTCGCCGTAGATGTACCAGGACGGAATGTGTTTCCAGGCCGGTGTGCCCGCCTGCTCATTCAATGCCGCCTCGGTCACCGGACGCTGGTTTGCCGCCATCAACGCGGCCTGTGCGGCAGGAACGTCGGCGGCGAACTGGTCATGGAACTTGCCCTGCTGGATGTACAGGTCCTTGCCGCCATCGGCCAATGGGACAGGCACCGCCAGGGTCGGGCCGAGGGTGCTGCCGGGGAACTTCCCGGCCAGCCCGGCGACGGTTTCGCCCGCCTCGGGCGCGAAGGCGCTGACGTAGACCAGTGCCTTTACGTTGGCGTGGTCGTTGGCCGCTTCACTGATGACGTTGCCGCCATAGGAGTGGCCGACCAGCACCACCGGCGTCTGAATACTGCCCAACAGCGCCGAAACCGCAGCGCCATCACCCTTCACACTGCGCAAAGGGTTGGCAGCGGACACCACCGTGTAGCCATCCTTCTCGAGGATTTTCACCACGCCATTCCAGCTCGACGCATCGGCAAAGGCGCCGTGCACGAGAACGACGGTGGGTTTTGCAATCTGCGCCGAGGCGTCGGCACCGATGATCAGACCAGCCGTGCAGGCCAGTGCGGCAATGATTTTTTTCATGGAAAACTCCTTGGTTGCCTGGGTTATGGAGCGAAACGCGTAAAAACGAAATCGTGGTTCTGCACCCGCGCCTGGTGGCAGGCGAAACAGGTCTGGTGTTGGGCTTCATCGGCGGGCTTGCCGTTGATAAAACGTCCGAACCCCCAGCCGCCGGTCGACGCATATTTCTTCGAGTCCTTGACCATCACCTGGACGGTGGTGGCCGCTCCAGGAATCGAGGCCGGCTCGAACTCCGGTGACTGCACGTGCTTCCAGGCCAACTTCATCAGGACCGTCCCCTCGGGGAACGGCAGCGTCGAATCCTGGTAAGCCTTGATGGCCCGGTCATTGCCCAGCACCGCTCGAAGCTCGTTCAGTGGCTCGGCTTCTTGCGCCGGCGCGATCAGCGCCCACTGGCGATAGCCATCGGGAAGCTTCACCCCATAGATCGGTGAAACCTCACCGCTGCCGGTATCACCCAAGGCGAGACCGGTGGTGATCAACGCCGCCGACGCAACAGCGGCGGATGCCGCCAGATGCTTGAGTTTCATTGTTGTTTTCCCTCGTACCGAGTCAGAGATGATCGGCATCGATCACGGCTTGGGCGAAGGCTTGCGGGGCCTCCTGTGGCAAGTTGTGACCGACACCGCCACTGATCAGCCGATACTCGTACTTGCCGGTGAAACGCTTGGCATAGGCCTCGGCAGGTGGGTGCGGCGCACCATTGGCATCGCCTTCAAGGGTGATCGTCGGCACGCCAATGGACGGGAACGCCGCCAGTTTCTTCTCCAGCGCGTCGTACTTGGCCTCGCCCTTGATCAGGCCCAGGCGCCAGCGGTAGTTGAAGATCGATACCGGGACGTGATCGGGGTTCTGCAAGGCGGCTGCGCTGCGGTCATAGGTCGCGTCGTCGAAGTCCCACTTCGGCGAGGCGAGTTTCCAGATCAGCTTGGCGAAGTCATGGGTGTTCTTTTCATAGCCCAGGCGACCACGCTCGGTCGCAAAGTAGAACTGGTACCACCACTGCAACTCGGCGGCCGGCGGCAACGGTGTCTTGCCGGCCTCCTGGCTGCCGATCAGGTAGCCACTCACCGCCACCAATGCCTTCACCCGCTCCGGCCACAACGCCGCGACGATGTCGGCAGTGCGAGCGCCCCAGTCATAGCCGCCGAGAACGGCCTGCTTGATGTGCAGCGCGTCCATGAAGTCGATCAAGTCGCTGGCCAGCGCCGCAGGCTGGCCGTTACGCACGGTCTTGGCCGACAGAAAACGGGTATCGCCATAACCCCGCGCATAGGGAATCAGCACGCGATAGCCCTTCTGGGCCAGCGCTGGCGCCACATCGGTGTAGCTATGGATGTCGTAGGGCCAACCGTGCAGCAGGATGACCACCGGCCCATCGGCGGGGCCGACTTCGGCGTAGGAAACGTCCAGCAAACCTGCCTTGACGTGCTTTAACGGGCCGAACGAAGTGTTGGTTCCCGGCGTAATGGCACCGATAGTACCGGCCGGCACCTCGGCAGCGCTGGCCTGTGACGAGGTCACGGCCAGGGCGCCCAATTGCATCATGGCGACCGCCAGGAGAGCCGGCGCGAGCAGACGCCGGCGCCGTGGTTTGGAGGTGTGGTTCAACAGGGTCGTAGTCATGGTGAGTCTCCCTTGCGAACCGCCGCTCGGCGGTTGCGAGTTGTGAAATCGAAAGTGTCTGCCGGACGTACGGCGGTGCCGGATTATTTCGCCGCCGCACGCAGTGGCCGGAATGCTTCACGCAGTTCTTCGCTGAATAGCTGAGGCTGCTCCCAGGCGGCGAAGTGGCCGCCCTTGCTGACTTCGTTGAAGTAGGACAGCGACGGATAGGCGCGCTGTGCCCAGGTCTTGGGCGCCTGATAGATTTCGTGCGGGAACACGGTGATCGCCACCGGCACCTTGATATCCGTGGTCTTCTGCGCGGCCGCGCTGAAGTTATTGTTGTTGTTCTCCCAATAGAAACGGGAGGACGACGCGCCGGTGTCGGTCAGCCAATAGAGACTGATGTCATCGAGCATTTCATCGCGGCTGAGCACGCGTTCAGGCTTGCCGTCACTGTCGGTCCAGGCCGCGAATTTCTCGTACATCCACGCCGCCGTGCCTGTGGGCGAGTCGGCCAGCAGGTAGCCGAGGGTCTGCGGCCGGGTCACCATCATCGCGCCGTAGGCCGCGTTACGACCGAAGAACGTACTCAGGGAGGTGTAGGCCCGGCGTTCCGGATCGGTCAGCCCGGCGGGTGCCGGATCACCGCTGTTGATCGGCTTCACCAGCTCCGGCGGCACGGTGGCCGGCATGTTCAGGTGGATGCCCAGCAACCCGGGCGGCGCCAGACGGCCCAGCGCATCGGAAATCACCGAGCCATGATCGCCGCCCTGGGACACGTAATGGCTGTAGCCCAGGCGCTTCATCAGCACGTCCCAGGCCTTCGCCACCCGGTCGGGGCCCCAACCCAATTCGGTCGGCTTGCCGGAAAAGCCATGGCCGGGAATCGACGGGATGATCACATCGAAAGCATCTTCCGCACGGCCACCGTAAGCGGTTGGGTCGGTGAGCGGGCCGATGGTCTTGAGGAATTCGAACTGGGAACCCGGCCAACCATGGGTAAGGATCAGCGGCATGGCGTTGGGGTGGCGCGAACGCACGTGGATGAACTGAATGTCGACGCCATCGATGGTGGTGATGAACTCCGGCAAGGCATTGAGCTTGGCCTCGGCCTTGCGCCAGTCATAACCATCGCCCCAGTAGTTCACCAGCGCCTGGACCTGGGCCAGTTGCACGCCCTGGGAGACGTCGTTGACGGTTTCCTTGTCGGGCCAGCGGGTGGTCGCGATGCGTTTGCGCAATTCGGTCAACTGCGCTTCATCGACGTGAATGCGGTACGGGCGAATAGCCTCCGACCCGGCCGGTGCGGCACTGGCGGTGGGGTTGTCAGCAGCCAGTGTGACGCCACTGCCGGCAAACAGGGCAAGACCGACCACGCTGACGAGGGCGGATGACGCCAGACAGCGTTGCCAGGTAAAAGCGGAAGAAGCTGCTTGCATGGTGGTTCTCCTTTTGACTAATCGGCTCAAGCAGCTCGATCAAACCATCGCGATGCCCCATGGAGGATTGCACCATGGTGTCGGTCGATACCTAGGTATGACGTGCGCGGTTTCGTGTGCTGTCTCGACGTGGGTCATTTAAGGACGGACAGGTATCGCGGATGTGTCAGCAACGGCTCGTAAAGAAACAGTCCGTATCGACAGGGGGGTGGGATACACAGAGATACATTGGAGCTAAGCCACGGAACTGTGGGAGCGGGCTTGCTCGCGAAGGGTGGCACATTCAACATGGATGCAAGCTGACCCACCGCTATCGCGAGCAGGCTCGCTCCCACAGGGGATTTGGGGTGGGCATGAGTTCTGTGGGCAATTCGGACAACCCATGTGGGAGCGAGCCTGCTCGCGATGACGGTGGCACATTCAACATGGATGCATGCTGACCCACCGCTTTCGCGAGCAAGCCCGCTCCCACAGAGGATTTTGGGGGGGCATGATTTTTGTGGGCAATTCGGACAACCCATGTGGGAGCGAGCCTGCTCGCGATGAAGGTGGCACATTCAACATGGACGCATGCTGACCCACCGCTTTCGCGAGCAAGCCCGCTCCCACAGAGGACCTGGGGGTGGGCTTGACTGGCGTGGACGACTCGAGAACTTCAGGGACCGGCATCAGTCGGTCCCTTTCTTTTCGTCAGCCGCGCCGCCCAACCAACACCTGCTCCAACACCACCTCCAGCGGATGCCGCAGTTGCTTGTCCGCCAAGCGCTTCACCTGGCTGCGGCACGAATACCCCGTCGCCAATGCCTCCCCTTCCTTGTCCAGCTTGCCGGCCCAGGACTGTTCGAAAATGGTTCGCGAGGTGTCCTGGTTGCGCAGTTCATGGCCATAGGTGCCGGACATGCCGCAGCAGCCCGTCGCCTCGATCACCAGCTTGAGCCCCAACTTGGTGAACACAGTTTGCCACTGGGAAGTACTGGCGGGCACGTTGGTCTTTTCGGTGCAGTGCGCCAGCAGGCGGAACGTCCGGGCAACAGGAGTTGGCTGCTGCGGAACCGCATCGATCAGCCATTCCTGAGGCAACAGGACTTTCGGGCAAGCCTTGAGCCCTGGCACTTTCTGATATTCCTGGCGGTAGACCAGAGTCATGGCCGGGTCGAGGCCCACCAGGGGCACCGAGCAGTCGGCGAGTGCCTGGAGCTGGGTAGCATTGCGGATCGCCGCCTTGTTGAAGGCACCGAGGAAGCCCTGCACATGCAATGGCTTGCCATTGGCGCTGTACGGCGCCAGGAAGACCCGGTAGCCCAACTGATGCGCCAGCTCGATAAAAGAGGCCAGCAACGGCGTTTCGAAGTAGCGGGTGAAGGCGTCCTGCACCAGTACCACACTGCGCTCCCGTTGCGCCGGCGTGAGCTCACGCAGGGCCGGTACGCTGGCGACCGCGACCTTGCAGCGGCTCAAGGTGGCCTGGAAGTTGTAGCGACTGATCAGCGGGCTGTCGACCATGCCTACCTGGTTCGCCAACAGTCGGCTCAACCATGTCGAGCCCATGACCGCGTTGTAGAGGCCCGGCGCGTAGGCCATGTAGGGAATGGTGAATTCCAGCGAGCCGATCAGGTAGTCACGCAGCGGCCGTTGATAGCGGCCATGGTAGAGCTGCAGGAAACGCGAGCGGAACTCCGGCACATTGACCTTGATCGGGCATTGTCCCGCGCAGGATTTGCAGGCCAGGCAGCCGGCCATGGCGTCATAGACTTCGTGGGAGAAATCCGCCTCGCCCCGTGAGCGCGCCAGATTGTTGCGCAGCCGCGCCGGCAACGCCTTCAACCACGACGCACCGCCCCGCGCCGCTTCCAGCACATCGACATTGGCCGCGCCCTGCAGGCGCAGCCATTCACGCATCAGCGATGCCCGCCCCTTGGGGGAATGCTGGCGTTCGCGGGTGGCTTTCCACGACGGGCACATGGCGTCGTCCGGGTCGAAGTTGTAGCAGGCGCCATTGCCGTTGCAGTGCACGGCAGTGCCGTAACTTTGCCAGACACGCTCATCGATCTGCCGATCCAGGTCACCCCGCAGTGTCACCTCGTTGACCTTGAGCAGGCCTTCGGCGGCATCCGGCGGAGTGCAGATCTTGCCAGGGTTGAGCTGGTTATGGGGATCGAACGCCCCCTTGAGCGATTGCAGCGCCGGGTACAAGTCGCCAAAGAACGCCGGCACGTACTCCGAACGCAGTCCCTTGCCGTGCTCACCCCACAGCAAGCCGCCGTAACGCTGGGTGAGTTCAGCCACGGCATCGGAAATCGGCTTGACCAGCGCGGCCTGGGCCGGGTCTTTCATGTCCAGTGCCGGACGCACGTGCAACACACCGGCGTCGACATGACCGAACATGCCATAGCTCAAGCCGTGGCCGTCCAGCAGTGCGCGAAACTCGGCGATGTAGTCGGCCAGCCGCTCCGGTGGCACCGCGGTGTCCTCCACGAACGGCTGCGGACGGACCTCGCCTTCGACGTTGCCCAACAACCCGACCGAGCGCTTGCGCATGGCATAGACGCGGTTCACCGCCTCGGCCCCTTCGGCCAGCGTATGGCCCAGGCGCTCGATAGTCGTGTCGCTCTGCAGATGCGCCACGAAGTCCGCCACGTCGGCGTTCACCTGCGCAACGTCGTCACCGCTGAACTCCACCAGGTTGATGCCCAGGGTCGGGCGCTCGGCATCGGCCGGGAAATACTCGGCGACGCTGTGCCAGACGATGTCCTTCATCGCCAGCAGCAACACTCGGGAATCCACCGTTTCAATGGACAGCGGCTTGTGGGCCAGCAATGCGTTCGCGTCGCGCAAGGCGTCCATGAAGCTGCCGTAGCGCACGTTCACCAGCACCGAATACTTGGGAATCGGCAGCACGTTGAGCTTGGCCTCGACCACGAATCCCAGCGAACCCTCGGCGCCACACAGCACGCTGTTGAGGTTGAAGCGGCCATGGTCATCGCGCAGGTGCGCCAGGTCGTAACCGGTCAGGCAACGGTTGAGCTTGGGGAACACCGACTCGATCAGCTCGGCCTGGGTTTCCTGGATCTGCCGGGCGGTGCGGTATACCTCGCCGATGCGGCCGGTGTCGGCGCACACTGTTTCCAACTCGGCGTCGGACAGTGGCTGGGTGTGCAAGCGCTCACCGCCGAGCAGCACGCTGTGCAGTTCCAGCACATGGTCGCGGGTCTTGCCGTAGGTGCAACTGCCCTGGCCGCTGGCATCGGTGTTGATCATGCCGCCCACGGTGGCGCGGTTGGAGGTCGACAGCTCTGGCGCGAAGAACAACCCGTGGGGCTTGAGCGCGGCATTGAGCTGGTCCTTGACCACACCGGCCTGCACCCGGACCCAACGCTCGGCCACGTTGATTTCGAGGATGGTGTTCATGTGCCGCGACAGATCGACCACGATGCCGTCGGTCAGCGACTGGCCGTTGGTCCCGGTGCCCCCGCCCCGTGGCGTCAGCTTGATCTGGCGAAACCGTGGTTCGGCCATCAGCGCGGCAATGCGCGCAACGTCCTCGGCGTCCCGGGGAAAGACCGCTGCTTGCGGCAGGCGCTGGTAAATCGAGTTGTCGGTCGCCAACACGGTACGGGTGCCGTAGTCAGCGCTCAGGTGTCCACGAAAGCCGCTGGCGCGCAGGGCCTCGATAAATTCCGGGTAGTGGGCCGCGGGGGCAACCACGGGCAGTTGGGCAATCATTAACGGCCTCTTAGGGGGCTAATCACGTAAATACTTGTCGTCGGCGCATGAATAGGTCAGGCTCGGAACGACCTGCGCCAATGGTCCTTCAGGTTCCCGGCGCAGACAACCAGATAATCCTGCCGCTATCGATGACTTTTGTGAATGAATTACCGTCACCTCACGCCATCCATGTCACTGCTGCTGGCATTTGAAGCCGCCGCTCGACATCAAAGCTACACCCGGGCCGCGGTCGAACTCTCACTGACGCAAAGTGCCGTCAGCCGACAAGTCCAGGCGTTGGAAGAGCAACTGGGGCTGACGCTGTTTCGTCGCGAAGGCCGGCAGGTCCGGCTGACCGATGTCGGTCGCCTCTACCAACGGGAGATGAGCGAGGCGCTCGGACGCATCCGTAGCGCGACCCTGCAGGCCATGGCGTATCAATCCGGCAGCGGTACCCTGCGCCTGGCGACGTTACCGACCTTCGGTTCGAAATGGCTGCTGCCGCGCCTGCATGAGTTCTACAAGACCCACCCCGGTATCCTGGTGCACATCAGCTCCCGGATCGACGCCTTTGACTTCGACACCAGCGACATCGATGCCGCCATCGTCGTCGGTACTTCCGGCCTGCCGGGCCTGATCAGCCACCGCCTGCACGCTGAAGAACTGATCGTGATCATCTCGGCGCAGGCGGCCGAGGCCCATGAGACGTGGACGCCGGAGCGGATCAGCGAACAGATGCTGCTCAATGTGGCGAACAATCCCAACGTCTGGGGCGACTGGTTCAGTCACTACACCCTGCCCCACGCCAGGATGCGCCTGGGCCCCAGCTTCGAACTCACTTCGCACTTGATCCAGGCGGTGCGTGCGGATATCGGCATTGGCCTGGTGCCCCGCATCCTGGTAGCCGACGAGTTGGCCAATGGCGAGCTGATCGGCCTTGACCTGCCGTTCGCCAGCCGGCGCAGTTACTACCTCACCTACCCGCCGCGCAACGAAATGCTGCCGTCTTTGCGGGCGTTTCGTGGCTGGTTGCTGGAACAGATCTGACAGTCCGCAGTTATCGCGGACATAAAAAAACCCCGTAACCAGATGGGTCACGGGGCAAGGATTTGGTTGGTTGCGGCCAACCAAAGGAGCTCTGTGAAAAGCGTCTACCCGCCGGGATCAGATGCAATCCTCTGCGGCACGCTCAAAACTCGAAGGCAGCAGGTTCGAGGCCAGCAGGTGCCGCTCGTAGATGAACACCTTGCCGCCATTCCCGGCCTTATAGGCCTCCAGCACGTTGTCCGCGGAGATTTTGCTCGGCACGACGATCCGGTAGCTGCGCTGGGTCTGTGAGACCAGCGGGTTCAACTGACTGTCCTGCAGTTTCGGTATGACGCACTCGGCATACTCGGCCGGGGTCTTTTGGGTCTGCAGGGTCAGCGTCGGATCATTTGGCGCGGAAGCACAACCGGCGAGCAGCAAAGAGGCGAGCGCCATGACAGGCACGAATAAAAAGCGCATCAGTTTCATCCCGAAAATAAAGAGGGTCAGGCTAGAAGGACGATGGATCGCTGTTGCGTCATGTCTTGAGCCACCTGTTCGATGGGTGCAATTGTCCAACGACTGGCGGCAAAGCAGAACATGCGTTTAATGATGGTCACTATTACTTCTAACAATAGTTGCGTGCCGTACAGGTGAGTCAGGCACGCAGGTCTTGGCATCGCGAAGCCGGGATTCCAGCCTCGCAGAACCAGCTCACGATGAAGGCGGAAGGCGTCAGGACTGGGCTGTCAGGGCGGAGTGGGTTTTCAATTCCTCGTCGATGAACGCAGCGATCATGGCCCGGTAGACACGCTCCACGACATCAGGCGAGGCGCCGGCCTCATTCGCAAGTCCGCGCACTTTGGTGATGACCTGCTCGACCCGCGCCGGCGCGCGCACATCATCGGTGGTTTTTTTGAAGGCTGCGGCCTGCGTGACGAAGTTGCCGCGCCGGGCCAGGAGCGCAACGACCTCACGGTCGATCTGGTCTATGTGCTGGCGGACTTCTTCGATCGATGTACAGCGTAATTCCATTTGGAGATCTCCTTTCGAGTAACAGAAATGTGCTGGGGCGTTGGCGATATGACGGCATATTCGACAGGGATGCAAGCAGCGCCACCGCTATCGCGAGCAGGCTCGCACACTGGATTCGATGATGTACGCAGTTTTTGCATACATCACCAGCCCCTGTGGGAGCCGGGCTTGCCCGCGATAGCGTCGGCACGTTCAACATTTGCGTAACAGACACTCCGCTATCGCGAGCAGACTCCACAAGTGTTCCGGAGAGCATCAGAGCTTTGGGATAATCCCGGTGGCCTCGGCAATCGTCGCCAAAACCTCCTCCATTCCGGCAATGTGATTCTGAAGGTCTACAAAAGATTGATGGACTGCTTCGTCGACGTCTACGGTCTGCTGTCCACGAAGCGCTATCACCCTGCGCAGCTCCTTTTCCTGAAGCACATTCACGCTTTCGCGCAGAGCCAGGAGCTGATCGAATATCTGTGCGACTTTGGTTTTGCCAGCGGCGTCCATCATCTCCAACCCAACCTCTCGATGAATGCACCCCAGGGACATGCGACCAGGATGCCAGGTCTTGAGATATTGCCCGCGGGCTGTGGGGTGATCAATGGACACCTGAACACGCCGAGGAGTTTCGGTCCGGCCAGGGCCGGTCATCCTTGGAACGTAACGATGGCAAAGACAGTCGGAGCAATCAGGCCCTTGGCAAAGAAATCGTCCCATGCCCTTACGATCAGCCGTCCTCGCTGCGCTGTTCACCCTGGCGACTGGCACAGCAGCCGATGCCCAGGAACCGCTACGCCTGGAAAATCTGAAACTTGCGGTGACCTTTTGGAAAACCAGCGCCAGGACTGGTGCCTGACGGTGCGCGGGTTGGACGATGGCGTGCCGCATCTGGTACAGCGTGACGCATTGCTGCTGCGCCAGGGCAGTGAAACCAGTGTGACGCGGTGGTGATCGAGGAGGCTGCGGCGCAAGAAACCGAACAGTCCACGGCTCGGCCTGACGAGCCGAAGAAACCGGCGCAGGACTCCGACGAATGGGCCGCGAACCGCTTTCTCGACGCGGTGCACTACTACCAGCGGCGCATCCCCGGGCAGCAGGCACCCATCCAGCCGCAGCCCGTGCGCATCGGCCTGATCGAGCGCGACGTGGATTTCGACACGGCGGATTTTGCCGACTACCTCGGTGGCTGTTCGGCTCCACGCACCTGTGTCTACGCCCGCGATGCCGTCGCCCCGGACGGCCACGGTACCACCGTCGCAGGCCTTCTCGCGGCGCGCTGGAACGACGGCGGCAACACCGGTTTTCTAAGCGGCCTGAATAAGGCCAGTGGCGGCTTCGAGGTCATCGTCGAACGTAATTCCGACGCCGGGATTACCGCCAATATCGCCGCCTCGGTCAACCTCGTGGAAGATGGCGTACGCGTGCTCAACTGGAGCTGGGGCATCCACCGGGTAGGTGCCAAAGACATCAAGGGGGACAATGTGGACTCCCTGCTGCGCTCGGGCATCGCCATGAGCGGCTACGAGGAACTGCTGGAAGAATTTTTTCTCTGGCTGCGCAAGGAGCACCCCGACGTGATCGTGGTGAACGCTGCCGGCAACGGCTCCTCGTTCTCGGGCAGCGATGAATACCGCTTGCCCTCCTCCTTCATCACCGAGCAATTGCTGGTGGTCGGCGGTCACCAGCGCAGCGAGCGTGCCGGGGTCGCCGTCGACGATCCAGCCTATGCGGTCAAGCGCAGTTCCTCGAACATCGACATGCGCGTCGACATCGCCGCTGCCGCTTGTGCCCACGCCTCGACGCCCGGCGCAGGCCAGGACGGTGCGGTGCATTGCGGCACCTCCTACGCCACGCCCATGGTCGCAGGCCTGTTGGCGACAATGCTGTCCATCAACCCGCAACTGCTACCCGAGCAATTGCGCACGCTGCTGCGCCGCAGCGCCCTGACCATCGGCGACAACCACGACTTCGAACGGATGGACGCGGAAGACCTCACCGCGCCCATCCTGCCGTCGGAGCGCCACTACCGGCTCAATGACAAGGACGTGGGGAGTTCGGCGCGGTTGGACATGCAGAAGGCATTGGATCTGGCGGTGGAAAGTCGCGAGCGGGTGCGCTGATTCTCCGCGTATGCAATGCTCGGTGAATCACCCATTCCCGAGCATCTGCCACAACGACGCGCCCACCCCGGTCATGCTCTCCCCGGCAATCAACCCCGCCGCAGCGGTGATTGCGAAGCGCTCCGTGAGGCTCGGCCAGCGCCTGCTCACTACCCAGGTAAGTACCGCACCGAGGGCCATCATCAGCGACACCGAGGCCGGCAGCACGAAGGCCAGGCCCAGTGCCGCGGTGCTCGGCAGGTACCGGGCGCGATGTTCGGGTAACAGGCTGTCGAGTACTCCCAGCAGCAAGCCGGCCAGGCCTCCGAGGAAGATCGCCCAGCGGATGCTCGTCGATAACGACTCCAAGCCCTGGGTCAGGGTCTGCGCCACGGCTTTCCAGGTGGCAACTGCCGGGGCCGGCCATTCTTCGGTAAGCAGCATGGCTTGAGGATCCGGGATCAGTGCCAGATAGGCCAATACGCCAACGATGCTACCCACGAAAATGCCCAGGGTCTGGGCTACCAACTGCTTGCGCGGTGTCGCACCAATGGCCCGGCCCACCTTGAAATCGTTCATCAGATCCGTGCACTGCCCCGCCGAACCACCGGCGGTATTGGCGCTCATCAGATTGATCGGCACCTGTCCTGGCGCAACGATGCCGAAGCTCAGCTGGGACAACTGGCCGATAGCGCCGATAGGCGGAATCCCCGTGGCGCCGACCACCCGGGCGGCCACCGCGGCCAGGCAGATCGCCAGAGGAATGGTCAACAGCGCCATCCATGGATTGATGCCGAACAGCAAGGCCTGCAAGCTCACCACCAAGACAATGGCCATCCCGAACCCGGCGGCGGGTCCAGCCTTGGGCACTACCCAGATCGCCCCACCGCCAGCCCGGGTGGTTTTGTGCAAAGCCCATAAGCGAGTCGCCAGGGACGCCAACGTTGAACAGACCATCAGGCTCACACCTGGCCACAGCAACCATTCCACCAGCGCAGCGAACTGCGGGCCACTGCTGCCCTGTGGCAACTGCACCAGGCCGTGTTCCAACAGCCAAGGCGCCAGCCCGCCCCAGGCCAGCAAAGCACCGAGCAACAGGGTCAAGCCAACGCGAATACCGATGATCCCGCCAAAACCGACCAACAGCAGCGAAGGATCGGCGGTGAATGTCAGGCGTTCCAGCTGGGCTGTCGGCGACCAGCGCGGGAAAGCCCACATGAAGGTGTCCACCCACTTGACCAATCCGGACAGCAACGCGGCACTGAGCAATACCTTCAAGCGCGTCGCCGCTTCATGGCCTTGGTTATAGATATGCAGCAGGGTTTCCAGGGTCGCCATGCCCTCGGGGAATTTCAACGCCTTGTCGTTGAGCAGCGACGGGCGTAAATACCAAGCGATCCACACCCCCAGGAAGCTCACCGAAAATACCCAGGCGACCATGGGAATGGCATCCAGCTGCTGACCGGTCAACAAGGTGTAGGCCGGAATCGGCGCTACCAGCCCGCCGGAAATGATCGAGGCCGCCGCAGACGCGACCGTCTGGTTGATGTTGCTTTCGTGCAACGTCCAGGGCAATCGCGCGGCTGAACGCCTGGCCAGGCCTTGCCAGATGCCATAGCCGATCAGCAAGGCAATGATCGACATGTTGAAGGACCAGCCGATCTTCAATCCGGCGTAGACATTGGAAGGCGTCAAGAGGATACCGATCACGATGCCGGTACTGACCGCGCGCACACTGAGTTCCCGTTCGACCGGGGCATGGAGGGGCATCGATGACGAGGTTTGAAACATGCGAAATCCTTATCGGCAATGGAGCAGCACGAGCACTTGCCTAACAAGTGAGCGCTGTATTGGCGGAAGGTTCACAGTGTTGAGGGCAGCTGCCACAAAGGTGATTCGTTGGCGTCAGGAGTGCGGGATGCAGTACCGAGGCAGACAAAGGTGCTTCGTGGCATCAAGGCTTGATGTTCTTCAACTCGTTGAGCAACGCCAGCAGCTGCTGCATCTTTTCCTCGCCGAACTGCTCTTCGATCCGTCGATAGTTGCCTTCCATCCCCTCGCTCATGGACACGAAGCACTGCTGGCCGCGTTCGGTCAGGCCAACGAACACCCGACGCTGGTCCTGACTGGATTTCTGCCGGCGCACCAGGCCATCGCGCTCCAGGCGGCTGAGCACGCCGGTCATGCTGGGTTTGAGGATGCAGGCCTGATGGGCGAGCTGGTGGCTTTCCAGTTCACCTTGCTGATGCAGGATGCGGATCACCCGCCATTGCTGCTCGGTGAGGTCGTGCTGGTTCAACGCCGGGCGGAAAAACGCCATGGCCGCTTCGCGGGCCTGCAGCAGGGTCAGCGTCAGTGAAGGTCTGGGGGTGGCCATGTTCGGACTGCCTGGATGGACGAGTGGGCAGCTTAGTGGCGCAAATAATTAGCTGCAAGAGCAAGCCGCTTGCTCAAATTTGCCACGGGTTTGTGGCGAGGGGATTCATCCCCGCTGGGTTGCGGAGCGGCCCCAAATCAGCTCGCTCGGTCAAACAGACACACCGAGGTGTTTGGTTTGAGGTCTGCTTCGCAGCCCAGCGGGGATGAATCCCCTCGCCACAAAAACAAGTGTCAATCGAAGGAAGGTTCAGCGCAATCCCGACTGCCGCTGGCGATATTCCCCAGGGGTGAGTTGGGCATAGCGCTGGAAAAACCGGCTGAAATAGGCCGGGTCCTTGAACCCGAGCTGGTAGCAGATTTCGTTGGCCGAGCTGCCGGTGAACAGCAGCAGGCGCTTGGCCTCTTGCATCAACCGCTCCATGATCAGTCGTTTGGAAGGCAGGTCGGCAATGCGCCGGCACACGTCGTTGAGACGCGCCTCGGTCACCCCGACGCCCTCGGCATAGCGCGACAGCGGCCAGTGTTGCAGGTAGTGCGCTTCGATCAGCTCGTTGAAGCGGTGAAAGATCTTCAAGTCCTCATGCCGCGCCGGCCTCGCTTCCAGGGAGTTGGAGCAGAGTCGCAACAGGCTGATCATGATCAGCCGCGTCAAGCCGTCCAGCGCCACGCTGCGCCCCGGCCGAGCGGCCGCCACCTCCTCGCTCAGTTCCTCGAACAAGTATTCCAGCCGGCGCACTTCCCCGGCCTGCTCCGGCCCCAGTTGCGTCAGCGCCACACAGGCAGCCGGCAACTGCACACCGGCCGGCGCGAGCCCGGGATCGGCGTCGATCAATTGCCAGACCAACTGCTGGCGCACCGTCAGCACATGCCCGTCACTGTCGGCCTCGGTCACAAAGGAGTGGGGGATGGTCGGCGGCGTGAGAAAGAACATCGGCCCGGATTCGACGTACTGCTGATCATCCAGATACACCCGCACGGTGCCGCTCTTGACGTAGTGCACCTGGAAGAACCGGTCGTGGCGGTGCACCGGCATGTTCCGGCCGAAAAAGCCCGCCAGGTTGGCGAGCCGGTCGTAATGCACTTCGGCATCGCTGTAGCGCTGGTCGTAGACCTGGCCAATGTTGATGTTCGGGATCGGCTGACGATCGGTCATCACGCAGTACTCGTTTTTATTCTGATTCAGGCAACGCCCGAGGCTCATCCTGCACCGAATCCGGGAAGGCAACCAGTGCCGGTTATTCTGTCACGCTTGACGATAGTTAACATCTTAATTATAACTGTTAACACATTAACAATATCGCAGAGCCCTCCTCCCTCTGCACCGCCAGGAGACAAGCATGAGCCGTGCCCTGCATGACGTCGCAACCGGCACCCTGTTCGGGGTCGCGCTGAACTACCAGGGGCTGCTGAAGCAGCGCCTCGCCGAGTTCGAGCAACCGCCCTACCAGAAACCGCCGGTCAAGCCGGTGCTGTTCATCAAGACCCCCAACACCCGCAACCGGCACGATGCCGCCGTGGCCCATCCCGGACACGGCGAACGGCTGCAACCGGGCCCGGCCCTGGGTGTGGTGATGGGCAAGTCGGCCAGCCGCGTCAGCGCCGCTGAGGCCCTGGACTACGTGGCCGGCTATACCGTCGTCAACGAATTCAGCCTGCCGGAAGACAGCTACTACCGCCCTGCCGTCAAGGCCAAGTGCCGGGACGGCTTCTGTGCCATCGGGCCGGAACTGGTGCCAAGCGCCAACGTGGCCGATCCCCATAGCCTGACAATCACGCTGTACGTCAACGGCGAGGTGCGCCAGCAGAACAGCACGGCCAACCTCGTTCGCAACATTCCCCAACTGATTGCCGAGATCAGCGAATTCATGACTTTGCACGCCGGCGACGTGCTGATCACCGGCACGCCTGAGGGCCGGGTCGATGTGGTGCCCGGTGATCGCGTCGAAGTGGACATCGGCGGCCTGGGCCGTCTCATCAATACCGTCGTGGCCGAGCAACCGGGAGCACGTTCATGAAACACGCGCGCATTCGTTTTGAGGAACAGATCCATCACGTCACCGTTGAAGCTGGCAACGCCGTGCGCCTGGCCGACGGTCGCCTGCTGGCCGAAGACCAGGTCGAGTGGCTGCCACCGGCCACCGGCAGCATGTTCGCCCTGGGCCTGAACTACGCCGACCACGCCGCCGAACTGGCCTTCAAACCGCCCACCGAGCCTCTGGCATTCATAAAGTCCCCCGGCACCTATACCGGCCATAACCAGCAGACCTGGCGTCCCGACAACGTCGCCTACATGCACTACGAGTGCGAACTGGTGGCGGTCATCGGCAAGACCGCGCGCAACGTCAAGCGCGAGGACGCCCTGGACTATCTGGCCGGTTACACGGTGTGCAACGACTATGCGATCCGCGATTACCTGGAAAACTACTACCGCCCCAACCTGCGGGTGAAGAACCGCGACGCCACGACCCCCGTCGGCCCCTGGATCGTCGATGTCGCCGATGTGCCGGATCCGGCCAACCTGAAGCTGCGTACCTGGATCAACGGTGAACTGCGCCAGGAAGGCAGCACCAAGGACATGATTTTCGACATCCCCTACCTGATCGAGTACCTGTCCAGCTTCATGACCCTGCAACCCGGCGACATGATCGCCACCGGCACGCCGGAAGGCCTGGCGGACGTGGTGCCCGGTGATGAAGTGGTGGTGGAAGTGGAAGGCGTCGGTCGCCTGGTCAATCGAATTGTCAGCGAAGCGGCGTTCTTCGCATCCCGTAAAGAGGCTTGAGCAACATGATCAAACACTGGATCAACGGCCGTGAGGTCGAAAGCAAAGACGTCTTCATCAACTACAACCCGGCCACCGGCGAAGCCATTGGCGAAGTCGCCAGCGGCGGTGCCGAGGAAGTCGCCCAGGCCGTGGCCGCGGCCAAGGAGGCCTTTCCGAAGTGGGCCAACACCCCCGCCAAGGAACGCGCCCGACTGATGCGCAAGCTGGGTGAGTTGATCGACCGCGACGTGCCGAAACTGGCCGAGCTGGAAACCCTCGACACCGGCCTGCCCATCCACCAGACCCGCAATGTGCTGATTCCCCGGGCCTCTCACAACTTCGACTTCTTTGCCGAAGTCTGCACCCGCATGGACGGTCACACCTACCCGGTCGACGACCAGATGCTCAACTACACCCTGTACCAGCCGGTGGGCGTCTGCGGCCTGGTGTCGCCGTGGAACGTGCCGTTCATGACCGCGACCTGGAAGACCGCGCCGTGTCTGGCCCTGGGCAACACCGCCGTGCTGAAGATGTCGGAGCTGTCGCCCCTCACCGCCAACGAACTGGGGCGCCTGGCCGTGGAAGCGGGAATTCCCAACGGCGTGTTGAACGTCATCCAGGGTTATGGCGCGACCGCTGGCGACGCGCTGGTGCGGCACCCCGATGTGCGAGCGATTTCCTTTACCGGAGGCACTGCCACCGGCAAGAAAATCATGCAGACCGCCGGGTTGAAGAAGTATTCCATGGAGCTCGGCGGCAAGTCGCCGGTGTTGATTTTCGAAGACGCGGACCTGGAACGAGCTCTCGACGCGGCGCTGTTCACGATCTTCTCGCTCAACGGCGAACGTTGCACCGCCGGCAGCCGGATTTTCATCCAGGAAAGTGTCTACCCACAGTTCGTCGCCGAATTCGCCGCCCGTGCCAAGCGCCTGATCGTGGGCGATCCACAGGATCCCAAGACCCAGGTCGGCTCGATGATCACCCAGGCCCACTACGACAAAGTCACCGGCTACATCAGGATCGGCCTCGAAGAAGGCGCCACCCTGCTGGCCGGTGGCCTGGAACGTCCGGCCAATCTGCCGGCGCACCTGAGTCGCGGTCAGTTCATCCAGCCGACGGTGTTCGCCGACGTGAACAACAAGATGCGCATCGCCCAGGAGGAAATCTTCGGCCCGGTGGTCTGCCTGATCCCGTTCAAGGATGAAGCCGAAGCCTTGCAACTGGCCAACGACACCGAATATGGCCTGGCGTCGTACATCTGGACCCAGGACATCGGCAAGGCCCATCGCCTGGCCCATGGCATCGAGGCCGGCATGGTGTTCATCAACAGCCAGAACGTACGCGACCTGCGCCAGCCTTTCGGTGGGGTAAAGGGTTCCGGAACCGGGCGTGAAGGTGGACAGTACAGCTTCGAGGTGTTTGCCGAGATCAAGAACGTTTGCATTTCGATGGGTGGGCATCACATTCCAAGGTGGGGTATCTAAAACGGCGATGAACTCCTGTGGCGAGGGGATTTATCCCCTCGCCACAGGCGCTGCGGTCCACTTGAAACAGGTTGTGATTCACCGATTACCCAAGACCCAACAAGAACAATTTTTCAGGAGAATCATCATGGGCGAAGTCGTCCTGGCTGCGAAGATCTGCCACGTTCCCTCGATGTACCTGTCCGAGCTGCCCGGCAAGCACCATGGCTGCCGCGCAGCGGCGATCGCCGGGCACAAGGAAATCGGCCGCCGCGCCCGTGAGCTGGGTGCCGACACCGCTGTGGTATTCGATGTGCACTGGCTGGTCAACAGCGCCTATCACGTCAACAGTGGCGAACATTTCAAGGGCATCTACACCAGCAACGAGCTGCCACACTTCATCAAGAACATGGAGTACGAGTACTCGGGCGCCCCGGAACTGGGCGAGTTGATTGCCGCAGAAGCCAATGCCGCCGATGTCCGCACCCTGGCCCACAACATCCCCAGCCTTGAACTGGAATACGGCACGCTGGTGCCCATGCGCTACATGCACATGGATGTCCCGCCGGAACAGAAACTCAATGTCGTCTCGATTGCCGCCTGGTGTGCCTGGCATCGTCTGCAAGACAGCTTCACTTTCGGCGCCGCCGTGCGCCGGGCCATCGAAAAAAGCGACCGCAAGGTGCTGGTGCTGGCGTCCGGTTCGCTGTCCCACCGGTTCTCCGATGATCGCAACGCCGAAGCCAACATCCATAACTGGACCCGGGAATTCGACAAGCAGGTCGACCTGCATGTCGTCCAGATGTGGCGCGAGGGTCGCTGGAAGGAATTCTGCGCCATGCTCCCGGACTATGCCGAGCACTGCTTCGGCGAAGGCAAGATGCATGACACGGCGATGCTCCTGGGGTTGCTGGGCGGACCGGACTACGACAAACCCGCCGAAATCATCACCGAACCCTTCGGCAGCTCCGGCACCGGCCAGATCAATGCCATTTTTCCGGTTTGACCAGCCTGCACAGGAGATCCGACGATGCCGCATTTCATCGCAGAGTACACCGACAACATCGAACAACAGGCCGACTTGCCCGGCCTGTTTGAAAAAGTCCATGCCTTGCTGGGCGACAGCGGCGTGTTTCCCCTCGGCGGCATCCGCAGTCGTGGGGTGCGCCTGGACACTTGGCGAATGGCCGACGGCAAGCACGACTATGCCTTCGTGCACATGACACTGAAAGTTGGCCATGGCCGCGATCTCGCCACCCGCCAGAAAGTCGCGGAGAAACTCTTCGAGGTGATCACCGCGCACTTCGCCGAACTCCAGGCCCAGCGTCTGCTGGCCCTGTCGTTCGAGATGATCGAATTGCACGAGCAACTCAACTTCAAGGCCAACAACGTCCACGCCTTTCTCAAGGCCCAGACGAGCTAAGCGCACCTGACAGTTGCCCATCGGCCCCTCTGACAAAAAGTACAAGATCATGAGCACAGCCAACCCCGCTGGCACTGCCAGCTCCGTCGCGCACGACCGCACTCATGCCACGATCACCTGGCGGCTGATGCCGTTGCTGCTGGTCTGCTACCTGTTTGCCCATCTGGACCGCATCAACATCGGCTTCGCCAAGATGCAGATGAGTGCCGACCTGCAGTTCAGCGACACGGTCTACGGCTTCGGCGCCGGCCTGTTTTTCATCGCCTACGCGTTGTTTGGCGTACCGAGCAACATGGCCCTGGACCGGGTCGGTCCACGCCGCTGGATCGCCACGCTGATGGTGGTCTGGGGGGCCTTGTCCACCAGCATGTTCCTCATTGAAAGTGCCACCGGTTTTTACCTGTTGCGCTTTCTGTTGGGAGTGGCCGAAGCCGGTTTCTTCCCGGGCATCCTGGTACTTCTCAACCGCTGGTACCCGGCGCGACGTCGGGCCCAGGTGACCGCGCTGTTCGCCATCGCCGTGCCGATGGCGGGAGTCATCGGCGGGCCGTTGTCCGGTGGGATCCTCGAACACTTCCATGATGTCGGCGGCCTGCGCGGTTGGCAGTGGATGTTCGTCCTCGAGGGGCTTCCGGTGATCCTGCTGGGCCTGGTGGTGCTCAAGTGTCTGCCGGACAGTTTCGAGACGGTCGGCTGGCTCACGCCTCACGCCAAGCAGCAACTGCGTGAACAAATGAGTGTCGAGGAGCAGCGAAAATCCATCACTTCGTTCTCGGCGATCCTCAACAACCCGCAGGTCTGGTTGCTGGTGGCAGTGTACTTCGCCGTGATGCTGGCGGTGAACACCCTGGCTTTCTGGATGCCCACCCTGATCCACGGCGCCGGCATCGGCAGCGATGGCAAGGTCGGCTTGCTCAGTGCAGTGCCATACCTGGCGGGCTGTTTTTTCATGATCGGCTGTGGCCGGTCTTCCGATCGCAATCGCGAACGCCGTTGGCACCTTTGCGTACCGCTGCTGATGGCGGCAGCCGGCATTGCCATCGCCGGGCTCTCTCCCGGCAACCCAACGCTGGTGCTCGGAGGCCTGATTGTCGCCGGCATGGGTGCCAGCGCGGCGTTGCCGATGTTCTGGCAATTGCCGCCCGCCTTCCTCTCCAACGGTACCCAGGCCGCCGGGATTGCCCTGATCAGCTCCTTCGGCAGCATCGCCTCATTCTTCGCGCCCTACCTGATCGGCTGGATGCGGGACACCACCCAGAGCGCCAGCCTGGCTCTTTACGTCCTGGCGTTGTTCATCACCCTGGGCGGCCTGCTGGTGCTGCGCACCCGGGCCGCCGTCGTCAATCCTCAGTAGGGACCTTGTCATGCTCGATCAAAGCCTCATCCAACAAGCCGCCGCCCGCCTCGACCATGCCGAGCGCTCACGGGAACAGGTGCGGCAGTTTTCCCTCGATCACCCGCAGATCACCCTCGATGACGCCTATGCCATCCAGCGCGCCTGGGTAGCACAGAAAATCAAGGATGGCCGCAAGCTGGTCGGCCACAAGATCGGCCTGACCTCCCGGGCCATGCAAGTCTCTTCGAACATCACCGAACCGGACTACGGCGCGCTGCTGGACGACATGTTCTTCGATGAAGGCACCGACATTCCCTTCGAACGCTTCATCGTCCCACGGGTGGAAGTGGAGCTGGCGTTCATCCTCGGCAAGCCGTTGAAAGGCCCGAACGTGACGGTGTTCGACGTGCTGGATGCAACCGAATGGGTGATCCCGGCGCTGGAAATCATCGATGCGCGCATCCAGCAGGTCGACCCGCAGACCAAGGCAACCCGCAAGGTCTTCGACACCATCTCCGACAACGCGGCCAACGCTGGCGTGGTCATGGGCGGTCGTGCGGTGCGTCCCACCGAGATCGACCTGCGCAAAGTGCCGGCGGTGCTCTACCGCAACGGCGTGATCGAAGAGTCCGGCGTCTCGGCGGCGGTGCTCAATCACCCGGCCAAAGGCGTGGCCTGGTTGGCGAACAAGCTGGCGGCCTATGACGTCACCCTGCAACCGGGTCAGGTCATTCTCGGCGGTTCCTTCACCCGCCCGGTGGCGGCCAACCCGGGCGATACCTTCCATGTCGACTACGACATGCTCGGTTCCATCGCCTGCCGTTTCGTCTGACTCCCGAGGACCGCTTCATGGACATGCCGATCAACACATTCAAACAACGACTGAAAAGCGGCCAGGCGCAAATTGGACTGTGGCTCGGACTGGCCGACGCCTACTGCGCCGAACTGGCGGCCAATGCCGGTTTCGACTGGCTGCTGATCGACGGTGAACACGCCCCCAACGACGTGCGCACCCTGCTCGGCCAGCTTCAGGCCGTGGCGCCCTACCCCGGCCAGCCGGTGATCCGCCCGGTAATCGGTGACACCGCGCTGATCAAGCAAGTGCTCGACCTCGGCGCACAAACCCTGCTGGTGCCCATGGTGGAAAGCGCCGGGCAGGCTCGCGAGCTGGTACGCGCCATGCACTACCCGCCCAGCGGCATCCGAGGCGTCGGCAGCGCGCTGGCCCGGGCGTCGCGCTGGAACAGCATCCCCGGTTACCTCGACAAGGCCGATGAACAGATGTGCCTGCTGGTGCAGATCGAGAGCCGCGAGGGCCTGGCCAACCTCGACGCCATTGCCGCCGTGGAAGGTGTCGACGGTGTGTTCATCGGGCCGGCGGACCTGAGCGCCTCCATGGGTTTTCGCGGCAATCCGGGCCATCCGGACGTGCAAGCCGCCATCGAGGACGCCATCGCCCGCATTCGCCAGGCCGGCAAGGCAGCCGGGATCCTCAGTGCCGATGAGAAACTGGCCCGGCGCTACATCGAGCTGGGCGCGGCGTTCGTTGCGGTGGGGGTGGATACGACGGTGTTGATGCGCGGCCTTCAGACTCTGGCGGCGACGTTCAAGGATGCGCCGAAGCCTGCGACGGGTGGCGTTTACTGACCCAAGTCAGACGCCCTGTGGGAGCAAGGCTTGCCCGCGATAAAGCTGATGCGGTTCACCATGAGACCGAGATGGCTTGATCGCGGGCAAGCCTTGCTCCCACAGCTATTCTTTCTCTCCTTAGAAGTCGCAACAGGAAGCTCAGCGCCTGACCGCCTTCAGTTCATTCAGCAACCCCAACAACGTCTGCAACTTCTCCTCCCCCAACTTCTCCTGCAATCGCTGGTAATTGGCCTCCATGCTCTGGCTCATCGAGTCGAAGCACGCCTGCCCCTGGGGTGCCAGGCGCACCAGCACCCGTCGCTGATCCTGCTCGGCCTTGCGCCGCACCACCATGCCCGCTGCTTCCATGCGCACCAGCACGCCGGTCATGCTGGGCTTGAGGATGCAGGCCAGCTCGGCCAGGCGATTGATTTCCAGTTCGTCGTGTTGGCTGAGGATACGAATGACCCGCCATTGCTGCTCGGTCAGGCCATGTTGATTGAGGGAAGGACGGAAAAACCCCATGGCCGCTTCACGGGCCTGTAGCAGGGTCAGGGTCAAGGATTGGCGCGGTTTGAGCATGGAGAATGTTCGCCAGAGGACTTAGTTAATGAGTTAACTAAATCTTAGCATCATCGGAGTGCAGATGGACTGTGGGGCCAGCCTGTGGGAGCAAAGCTTGCTCCCACAGATCTGCTCTATGCGCCCTTGATCACCCCTTTGAGCACCGTCTTGAAATGCTCCACCTGGGCGTCGCCAAACTGGCCGAACACCTTGTCCTGCTGTTCCCTCGCAATGGCCCAGAGCCCTTCGGTCTCATCGATTCCCTTGACGGTCAGGCGCACCCGGTCGCCGTCATCGCTCACCAGGCCCTTGCGCTTGAGGTTGGCCACGGCCTCTTCGATCTCGCGCACCGGCATCGCCACTTCCCGTTGCAGGTCAGCCAGGTTCAGCCCGGCGTCATTTTCCAGCACCATCAACATCCGCGCTTCGCTGGTGCGCAACCCGGTGGACAATTGCCGTGGCTGGTAACTGGCCTGGTATGCCCGCAGTGCCTGGGTCATCAGGTAGTAAAGATTATGGCTCAAGCGACCCTGGAAGTGACTGCTGGGTGGCTGCCCTTCTTCGCGTCGGGTCATGCGTGTGTGGGGCAGGACCATCGAGTAGGCGCCCTGGTGATAGAGCAACGGCGAACGTCCGAAATCGTCGAAGGCCACGACCTTGCCGATCATGATCCAGTGATCGCCGCCGTCGACCTGTTGGAATTTTTCACAGTGAAAACGCGCGGCGCAATCGGCAAACACCGGGGCCCCACCGACGCCGCTGTCGAACTCGATGTCAGCGAAGCGATCTTCCTTGGGCCGGGCGAAGTTGTTCGACAGGTCGATCTGATCGGCGGCCAACACGTTCACGGCAAAGTGGCTGGCGGCTTCGAACACGCCGTGGCTGCTGGAGCGTTTGTCGATGCTCCAGAGAATCAGCGGCGGGTCCAGGGACACCGAGTTGAAACTGTTGGCCGTCACGCCGACCTTGCGGCCATCTTCAGCCGCGGCGGTGACCACGGTCACACCGGTGGCAAAGTTACCCAGGGCCCGGCGGAACGCACGGGTATCGAAAGCGCTATCGGAAATACTGGACATGCAAGACTCCCGGCCGCCTCAGGTGACGGCCTCGATTTATTGTTTTATGAGCGGGCTCGACGAGCCGGTGGTCACACCATGGTGGGGTCGGGCTCCAGGCCCATCAGCTCGCGTCCGAGAATCTGTGCGCAGACGTCGTAGTCGGTGTAGGCATGGGCACCCGTGAGGTGCGCATCGCGGAACAGCCGTTGCAGTTCGTTGGTTTCGAACCAGGCACCACCGCCGGCCGCTTCCATCAGCCGATCCACCGCCTGGATGCACATCTTGGTCGCATAGCCCTGGTTGGTCCGCCAGAACGCCAGGGTTTCCCGGCTCGGGTATTCGTGACGCTCGCTGTGCTCGGCGTGCTCCTGCCAGGTTTTTTCGAGGAAGGCCCGGGCCGCTGCCACCTGGTGGGTGGACTCGGCCAGGCGCATCAGCGCCGGGGTAGCCGCCCCCACTGCCGCACCGGTGTAGGCGCGCACGCGGTTGCGGGTTTTCTCGCGGAACACCTCGAGCATGCGTTCGGCCACGCCCAGGCTGACGGTGGAAAAGCCACTGGCAAAGTACGGCCGATACGGCGAGTAAAAGATCTTGCTGTCGGGGTACAGACCGAAGCCACCGGACTTGCCCTCCATCATGTCCTTGGCTTTCTGGATCCGGTGTTCCGGCACGAACGTATTGTCGATGATCAACGTCTTGCTGCCGCTGCCGCGCATGCCAACCGCGAACCAGTCATCACGAATTTCATAATCGCTTCGAGGCAGTACCGCGAAGCAATAGTCCTGGGTACCTTCGGCGTTCTTGCGGCGAAACCCGACGATCGCCCACTCGGCGTGGTCGCAACCGCTGCTCCAGCCCATTTCACCGCTGAACATCACGCCGCCCTCGACTTCCTCGGTGCGGCCAAACGGTGCGATGCTGCTGCTGGCGGTGGCATCAGGATCGTCGCCCCAGATTTCTTCCTGGGTCTTGGCTGGGAACATCGCCAACTGATGGCTGTGGGTACATAACAGGCTCATGGCCCAGGCCGTACTGGCACAGGCGCCGGCCAGCAGCGCGATGCAATCGGCAAACTGCGGCAGGGAAATCTCCATGCCGCCGTATTTCTTCGGCAGGAAGGCCCGGTGCATGCCGATGCCCTTGAGCAAGGCGATATTCTCGGCCGGAACGCTACGGTCCTGTTCCGCCTGGAAGGCATTGGCGGCAATGACCGGCAGAACGGGTTTGAGGTCTTCGAGAAGCGGATTTGGCTTTTTCATGGACAGGCTCTTTTATTATTGGCGTTTGCCGATCCCGCCTGGCCTTGCACCTCACGGCAGGCTCGTGGTGCAGAAAACGGCGGGATCAAATGATTAAGGCCGGTCCAGTATGGGCATTCAAGGGCAGCCGAAAAATGCACCTTCCAGATCCAAGATTGTACTTTTCATGGCGAAAGAACCGAGCGATGGCGCGCTCGATCAAGTCCCGCGGCACGGATGATCAAGACAAGCGCCCCGCTCCGGGCCCTTAATAGAGACATCGCGTGCAGGGCTCTGCACGGAGTTTCCTTTCACTTTGTCAGGTTGCGTCATGATCAATATCGAAACGCCCACCTATTACACCGCTACCAAAAAGTACAACCTCAGTTTTCCCACACTCGAGCAAGACGTGGAAGCCGATGTCGTAGTGATTGGCGGCGGCTTCTCCGGCATCAACACCGCGCTGGAGCTCGCTGAAAAAGGCATCACCAATATCGTGGTGCTCGAGGCGCGTTACCTGGGCTTCGGCGGCACCGGGCGCAACGGCGGGCAGATCATGGCCGGGATCGGGCATGACCTGGAAAAGATCAAGAAAGACGTGGGCGAAGACGGCCTGCGCCAGGTCTTCGAGATCAGCGACCTGGGTGCGGACATCATCAAGGACCGCATCGCCAAATACGCCATCGATGCCGACTTCTGCCACGGCTATGGCTATATGGGTTTCAACGCCCGCCAGGAGAAAACCCTGCGGGCCTGGGAAAAAGACTTCAAGTCGATCAACAGCAAGCATGAGATCCGCTTTCTTGGCGGCTCCGACGTCCAGCAGATCATCGGCTCCAAGGCCTACGGCAGCGCCTTGCTGCACATGGGCGGCGGGCATGTGCATTCGCTGAATCTGCTGCTGGGTGAAGCCAAGGCCCTGGCCGGCCACGGCGTGCGTATCTTTGAAAACAGCCCGGCCCTGGAGGTCAGCTACGGTGAGCGCATCACCGTGCGCACCGGGCGCGGCTCGGTTAAGGCCAGCAAGCTGCTGTGGGCCTGCGACAGCTTCCTCAACAAGCTGGAGCCGGAACTGCATCGGTCGACCATCAACACCTACGCTTTCCAGATGATGACCGAGCCGTTGTCGGACGAGTTGATCCAGCGCATCAGCCCGATCCGCGGAGCCTACAGCGACATTCGCCCGGTGATCGACTACTACCGCGTCACCAATGAAAACCGTTTGCTGTTCGGTGCCGCCACGCCGCTGGTGGAACATATTCCCCAGGACCTCAAGGCCTGGAACCGGCACCTGATGCTGAAGATTTTCCCGTACCTCAAGGACGTGAAAATCGACCTGGCCTGGGGCGGTCCGATGGCGTGCAGCCCGAACCTGTTCCCGCAGATCGGTACCCTGCCCGGCCGCAGCAACGCCTTTTTCGTCCAGGGTTATTCCGGCTTTGGCGTCACGCCGAGCCACATCATCTGCAAGGTGCTGGCCGAAGGCATGAGCGAAGGCTCGGCGCGCTACGACCTGGTCAGCTCCATCAAGCGCCCGACCATCATCGGCAAAGACGCCATCCGCCCGCTGCTGCTGACCGCCGGCAAGTCCTGGCACCAGTTGTCGGGTTACTGGAATGGCCGTCGCTAACGTGTAGTGGGCCTGAATCCATATCTGAGTGCCCATGGGGCTGCTGCGCAGCCCAACGGGGATAAATCCCCTCGCCACAAAACCACATCCGTCTCAATCATCAGGAGTCACTGCCATGTCCCTCACCACTCTCAAGAAAGACATCCAGCTGTCCGAACTGGACGCCTGGGGCACCGTTGCCGACCTGGGTTCGCAAATCCTCGAAGGCGAAGTCAAAGCCTTCGGCAAGATGACTTTCGGCGCCCCGACCGACGCCATCAGCAGTGCCTACTTCGGCACCACCCAGGGCAAGTTCCGGATGGTGTACCCATTCGCCGAACAAGCCACCGTGGTCACCGGCGAAGTGGTGCTCACCGATGAAGCCACCGGCCAGAGCACCCGCTACAAGGCCGGCGACAGCTGGTTCGTGACCAAGGGCACGCCGGTGCTGTGGGAAGTGGTCAGTGAGAGTTTCGTCAAGCACTACTTCGCGGTAGCCTGACCGGACAGGGCCGCTGGAATCACCGGCGGCCCGTATGACGAAGGTTGCGCCCATGAACGTCATCCCCACCCAGGACATCGCCGGCCACTGCCTGCAAGCGTTCACCCAGTTGATTCCCGCCAGCCGGGCGGCCTTCTACTGCGTCGACCGGCACTTGCAGGCCCATGATTTCAGCCTGCACGGCATGAGCGGCGAGATGCACCGAGATTACTTGGACAATTACCACCAGTTCGATCCGCTGCAACCGCGCAACTGCGTGTCCAGCGAGCAGGCGGTGGTGCCGCTGGGCCTGGCGATGACCCGCCAGCCGGTACGAAACAACCAACGTTACCGCAGCTTCTTGCAGCGCCACGGTATTGTGGATGTGGTGGAAGTCTTCGCCCGTCGGGATGGTCAGCCGCACGCCGCCATCTCGTTGCTGCGCACCGCCGAACAAGGTGTATTCACCAGCCAGCAGTTAACCCAACTCAACGCCTTGCAGGCCCTTCTGCAACTGGCCGTCGCCCACCTCCCCGCCCATGGAGATACCCTGGGCAACTTGACGCCCAAGGAGCGCCAGATCGCCTTGCTGCTGCGCCAAGGCGTCAGCAACAAGTACCTGGCCCGGGAGCTGGATGTGGGCTTGCCAACCATCAAGACTCATCTGATCAACCTGTTTCGCAAGGTCGGTGTAAGCAGCCGCACCGAGTTGGTCAGCACACTGTTTCTCTGACGCGGTTCAACCATTCGGTTGATAGTCCGCGGGCGCTCAGGCCTACATGATCCGGGTGGACACTTCATCCAACCGGAGCCTTGCAATGAGCACATCTACAGACTGGATCACCGTCGGCGCCCTGGCCGATGGCTTTGCCCCAGAAGCCTTCATCCTGCCAAACCTGGCGGACCTGAGCGGCAAGACCTTCACCCTGAATTTCGCCAATGGCTGGCAGATCGAGCATCGATTCGAGCAGGAAATGTTGTCGTGGCACGCGGCCGATGGGCACTCCAGCGGCACGGCACCGTATCGGGCCACGTCGGTACGCCCGGGGTTGTACCTGGTGGACTTTCTCAAGGGCGAAGGCGCGCAAACCCTGTCGGTCAGCCTGGTGCTCGATACCGCCAACGCGGCGTTCACTGCGGTGATCGGCCGCATGCCCGAGCAGGCACAAACCCGCGAAGGCCTGTACGGGCGTGCATTGGCCGGTCAGCCGCTGACGGCTGTCGGTGTCGAATTTCTCCATGGCAGCCTTGATCGCCCTTGGCAGCCAGGCCTCTGCCCGCATGCCCCGAGCACGGAGTTGGTGGGCCTGCGCAACCTGTATCGCTACAGCCCGAGTGAAGTCTACGAACACATCTACCTCAACGACCGGTTCTACTCCTGGCAGTGCCTCAAGGGCGTGGAGCAAGGCCTGTGCGACACCGATCGTTGCGACACCTACAAGATCAGCGACGAGTTGTACCTGTTTGTCTGGCGGGAAAAGATCATCCCGACCCTCGGCCTGGTGCTGATCGACCTGCAACAACATCGCAGCGACGGCAAGATCTTCGGTTACGCCGGGGCGTCGTTCGATGAGTTCTCCAACTTCCCGGTCAGTTCCTACTGCCAGGTCCTCAACCACACGGAGTATCCCGATGCCTGAATCTCGCACCGTGGTGATTACCGGCGCCGGCACCGGGATCGGCGCCGCTTGTGCCCGTTTGCACGCGGCCGAAGGCGCCAACCTGGTGTTGATTGGCCGACGCCGCGAGCCCCTGGAGCAACTGGCAGCTGAAATTGGCGGCATGGTGCTGGTGGGCGATGCGGCTTGCCCGGCAACCTGGGACGGTTTCGTCGCGCAGATTCGCCAGCGCTTCGGCCGACTTCATGTGTTGCTGGCCTGCGCCGGTGGAATGGGCCAGGGCAGCGCCACCGAGACCAGCCCACAGGCCTGGGACGCGGCCATGCGCAGCAATCTCGACAGCGCGTTCTACAGCGCACGGGCTTGCTTGCCACTGCTACAGGAAAGCGCCGGCAACATTGTGCTGGTGGCCTCCATTGCGTCATTGGCGGCAGGGCCGCAGGTTTGCGGCTACACCACCGCCAAGCATGCGCTATTGGGTCTGAACCGCTCCCTGGCGCGGGATTACGGCCCCAAAGGCGTGCGGGTCAACGCCGTCTGCCCAGGCTGGGTGCGCACGCCGATGGCCGATGAGGAAATGCAGGTGCTGATGCAGTTCCATGGCGAAACGCTGCAACAGGCCTACGACCGGGTCTGCGCGGACGTGCCGTTGCGGCGGCCAGCCAGCGCCGAGGAAATCGCCCATGTCTGTCGCTTCCTGGCCTCCAGAGACGCGTCGATCATCACCGGCGCGGCGCTGGTGGCCGATGGCGGTTCCAGCATCGTCGACGTGCCGACACTGGCCTTCAGTCAGATGGAGACACCCCATGCCGAATGATCTGGATTTCAGTGGCAAAGCAGTGTTGGTGACTGGCGGCGCCCAAGGCATTGGCCGGGCCATTGTCGAAGGCTTCGCCTGGCGCGGAGCCCGCGTGGTGATCGCCGACCTGGGCCTGGCGCGGGCCGAAGCGCTCGCCGGTGAATTGACTGCCGAAGGCTGCCAGGTGGAAGCCGTGGGCGTTGATCTGGCTGACGCCACGGCGATTGGTGCCATGATGGCCGGGCTGGAGCAGCGCCTGGGGCGGCTGGATGTACTGGTGCACAACGCCGGGTACTTTCCACTGACGGCTTTCGAGCAGATTACGCCAGCGGTACTGGAACGGACGCTGGCGGTGAACCTGTCGGCGCTGTTCTGGCTGACGCAGGCGGCGCTGCCGATGTTCCGGCGGCAGGGCCAAGGCTGTGTGCTAGTGACTTCATCGGTCACCGGCCCACGGGTGGCGTATCCGGGGCTCAGCCATTACGCCGCGTCCAAGGCCGGGGTCAATGGTTTCATTCGCAACGCGGCACTGGAGCTGGCGGCTGAGAATGTCAGGGTCAACGGCGTCGAACCCGGCATGATCGCGACACCGGCCATGGCCAACCTCGGTGACGATGACCTCAACCAGGACATCGCCCGGCGGGTCCCTCTGGGGCGCTTGGGCAAACCGGCCGACATCGCCGGTGCCATGCTGTTCCTGGCCTCGGACCTGGCCAGCTACGTGACTGGCCAGACCCTGGTGGTCGACGGCGGCTCGACCTTGCCGGAGGTTTGAAGCGGGTTCGGCTCGCGATGGTGGCGACAAATCCACCGCCATCGCGAGCAGGCTCGCTCCCACATGTATTCCCGGTAACACCGCAATCGCACAGCACCACAATTCCTTTGTGGGAGCGGGCTTGCTCGCGAAAGCGGTGTATCTGCCACAGAGATGTTGAATGGAACGCCGTCATCGCGGGCAAGCCCGGCTCCCACAGGTTCAGCAGTGTCCCCTCCTATTTCGCACACACCACAACTCCCCTGTGGGAGCCTGCTCACGAAAGCAGTGTATCTGCCACAGAGATGTTGAATGGAACGCCGTCATCGCGGGCAAGCCCGGCTCCCACAGGTTCAGCAGTGTCCCCAATACCGCACACACCACAACTCCCCTGTGGGAGCAAGCTTGCTCGCGAAAGCGGTGTATCTGTCACAGAGATGTTGAATGTGCCGCCGTCATCGCGGACAAGCCCGGCTCCCACAGGTTCAGCAGTGTCCCCAATACCGCATACACCACAACTCCCTTGTGGGAGCGGGCTTGCTCGCGAAAGCGGTGTATCTGCCACAGAGATGTTGAATGGAACGCCGTCATCGCGGACAAGCCCGGCTCCCACAGGTTCAGCAGTGTCCCCAATACCGCATACACCACAACTCCCCTGTGGGAGCGAGCCTGCTCGCGATGGCGGTAGTTCGGCCAACAACCATCCCGCCTCAAACCATCCCCATGGCCTGCTGCAGGTGGCTGGAGCGAAAATCCTTGGGTGACTGTTCGAACTGCTTCTTGAACGAACGGCTGAAGTGGGCCGAGTCGGTAAAGCCCCATTTATAGGCGATCGAGGTAATGGATTCGTCCCGCAGGAACGGGTTGCTCAGATCATCGGCACTGCGCTTGAGCCGTGCCCGCTGGATGTAGCGGCAGACGCTGTCATCCTGCTCTTCGAACAAACGGTACAGGTGCCGCACCGAGATGTTCAGGCGATTGGCCAGCCCTACCGGGCTCAAGCCGGGCTGGGTCAAGGATTCGTCGATAACCTTCTGCACATAGCTGCGCAGATGACCGCCCTGGAGCGATGCAGCGTCATCGCGGACATCGGTGGTGTGTTCCAACGCCGACCCCAGCAGCGAGACAAACGCACTCTGCAAGGCTTCCCCCTCGCCCGCCACGCCCTCGCCGTCCGGGGTGTCCTTGCACAACTGGTCCATCAGTACATGCAGCATCCGCCCACAGGCTTTGCTCGAAGAGACCTTGCCGAAGGTCTTGGTTTCTGCGCCCAGTTGTCTCGATACATCCTGGCGAGACAAGGACAGCACGGCATGCTCTATCAGGCCAAACGGGCTGATCTCAAGCGAGCCGGCCGAATCCATCAACAGCAGCTCACCCGGGGCCAACTGGATGCTCAGGCCATTCTGGGTGATACGGCAATAGCCACTGCGCTGGCTGACCAGCAAGCAATCCTGATCATCGTCGTGATCCGGATTGGGCGAATGGCGCTTGATGGAGCCGGCGTTGGTGCGCAGGTTGGAAAGGGATAGGCCGCCACGGCAGAAATTCGATACCTGACCGATAAACAAAGCACGATTAAACGCCAACTCCGTCTCGAAGTGACCGCAAGTGGCGCGCAGATCCCGGTTCCAGGACTCCAGCCCGTCTTGCCCAACCTGTTGCATGCTCATGGCGCTCTCCGCAGTGGCTTATTGTTTTTGTAGGGCAATAGTTAACATGTTATCTATATGCACGCAACAAGTACCTGATCGCCAGAGCAGTAGCAGGATTGATGCCAGGGCATCACAACAGAATCAAAGGTTGCTCAAGACCCGTTGCAAGCCGCTCAAGACCGCCAGCAACGCCATGCGCTGCTCGGGTCCGATAGGAATGTAACGACGAAAGGCCGGCATGCGGTTGACCACTTCGCTGCCGCCCATGTGTTCCAGGCACACACGCCATTCGCGCCCGTGCAGCTCGATGCGCAAGCGCTTGAAGTCCAGTGGCATGAGCGCCTGATACAACACCGGGTCTTGCTCCACTGCCGCCTGCAACCGGGCCGCCAACGCCGTGTCCCCGTCCCGCTGCCGGCAGCGAATGCCATTGCGGCGAATGGCCCCTCCATGGTGCAGTTCCAGACGTGCCATGCCCTCTATCGATGCCGGCACGCGCAGCACGAACTCAGTCATCACCAGGTGCATCAGGAGCTGCGACTCGGTGCGTTCGACGACCTCCAGATGAAGCCTGCCGTCGTCGATGACCAGCGTCGCCGACGTCGGTCCCGATAACTCGAATCGCGCCAACCCGAGGTTGCGCCGCACATGCTCCAGGGTTACCCCAGGCCGATAACCGGCCGGGGCCCGCCTGGCGCTGAACAGCTCAGACAGTTTTTGCAGCACGCTCGTCAAACGCGTCGACAGGTTGCCCTGGCTCATGGGAAAACTCCTTGGCCAGCACGTCTTCCACCGACGCCGGCGTGAATGGATTGACCTTCTGCACCACCAGGGTCCAGAACAACGCATAGGCCGCGGTGCCACCGAGCATCACCGCGAACGGGATGTAGATGTCCGCCGGGTTCATGCCGGGAGGCGTGATGAACCACATGCCCAACACGATGCCGGCGCTGGACAGGATCTGTGGCAACGGGAAAAACGGCGAGCGATAGGCCCGTGGCAGGTCGGGACGACGGATCCGCAGGCTGACCACCGACACGGTCACCAGCAAATAGGCGAAACTCCAGGCACACACCGCCGCCAATACCAGGTGCATGATGTTGTCGGTGTTGCCGCCAAGCCACAGCGCGTGCAGGCAAGGAATCAGCACCGCCACCAGGATGCACAACAGCGGCGTCTTGAAGCGCGGGTGCAGGTAGGTAAAGACCTTCGGCAGAGCACCGTCCACCGCCATCCCATAAAGAATCCTCGGCACGCCGGCCATCAGGGTGTTGATGGTCGCCGCACCGGCAAACAGAAAGCCGATCCCCAGCCATATCGGGCCGATGTCGCCCATGACCTGTTCGGCGAAGCGCGGAATCGCCATGGGCGTGTCCAGCAGATGCACACCACTGGCGGCATCCAGCAGCACGTTTTCCACCTGACGCTTCATGGCTGCGCCGTAGATGAACATGCATGAGGCGACACTCAACAAGCCCAGGACCATCGCCTTGGGCATGACCTTGGCCGAGTTGCGCAGGTCCGGCGCCAATGGCGTCACGAACTCGCAACCGACAAACATGAACATTGCCATGCCCACCAGCGACAATATAGTGATCAGGTCAGTGCCCACCAGCGAGACGCCGAACCAGCCCTCCAGTTGCACCGCTGGCGCGGCGATCAGGCCCAGCACGCCGAACACCATCAACGTGGTCCACATGCCGAAGGTCAGGATGATCTCGGCCCTGCCGAACGCGCTGACACCGAAGGCATTGAGGATCCCGAAGACGATGACAAACCCGACCCCAAGCAGCCAGGAGCCACCGGCGGATTCGGCCAGGGTGTTCAGGTGTTCGAAGTTCACCAGCGCCATGACCCCGGAAAGAATGGTCTCGGCGGTGCCGGCAAACACGTGCACGATCAGATAGGCCGACAGCGTGCCGGTGATCGCAAAGAAGCGCCCCATGCCACAGTTGATGTAGTCATAGACCGATCCGGTGGTGGGCAGGATCGATGCAGCCTCGGCAAACGTGGTCGCCTGGGCCAGCATCATCACTACGGCGATCAGCATGGCCACGGCAAACGCACTGCCGCCGATACCGAAGCCCATGGTCGCGGTGAGAATCACCGGGCTGGCCATGATCAGGCCAATGGTGCTGGCCAGGGCGGTGGGAAAGCCCACCGTACCCCGGTTCAAGTGCGCGGTAAGCCGGTCATTGATCGACATGATGCAGATCCTCGAGAAGCGGATTTTTAGTATGGATGCCACCGCCGTCCAGGAGCCGGCATTCGAGCCCCCCAGCCAGTCCCTGATCGAAACGGCGTTGCGTGCAGCCTCACTTTGCGCCACGCCGTCCCGGGCGTCTTGCCCATGTCTGCCGCCGGTTTTGTTGCTGCCTGCCAGCGTCCGCCACCTGGCGGTCTGGGTCAATTCCATGGCAGCCAGGTGAAAGACTTCCCTGCCCCCCGTTCTCCTTAATGCGTGCTCTGCCATCCAACCACACTGGGGATACACCATGGAGCACACACGCCACACACCACCGCTGCGCCGCGCCATAGGCCTGGGCATCGCCTTGCTGGTCGCCGGGCCGTCGGCCCAGGCCTATGAGCTATACGCCGACGAAGACACCACCGTCACCGGTAACTTCCTGGCGGTCTACGGGATGTTCAACAGCCGCAAGAACTACGACGGCACCGCCGGCGGTTCGAGCTGGCGGGAAGGTTTCATCAAGTATGGCCTGAGTATCGAGCAGACACTCGCAGGCATGGGCAGTGTCTACGGCACGACCAATCTGGTCAGCTCCGGCACCTGGGGCGACGGCGATCCGGCCGGCCTGAGCGACGGTTCCGAACGCACCACCCAGTTCGATGAAGCCTTCGCCGGCTGGCGCTCGGGGGATCTGTTTCCGGTGCTGGGCAAGGATGGCGTCGACCTGTCCTATGGTCGGCAGGTGATCACCCTGGGCGATGGTTTCATCATCAACGACGACGGCTTGAACCTGGGCAAAGGCCCAGCGGATGGCGAGTTCAATCGGGGCGGCGCCTATTACCTGGCGGCCCGTCACGCCTTCGACAAGACCGCCGTGCTGCGCCTGGGCGGCAAGGAAGGCGTGCATGGCAGCCTGATGTGGATCAAGTCCGATAACCGCGCCCAGGCCAACACCGAAATGGCCGCCGGTACCCTGGAATACACCCGCGCGCCCGGCACCCTGGGCTTGACCTACATCCATGGCATCGACGTCGATGATCACTACGCCAGCGACTTCCAGAAGCAGCGCGAAGGCATGGACATCTACAGCCTGCGCGGCAGCGGCAACGCCGGCATCGAAAACGCTCACTTCGCCTTCGAATACGCTTGGCAGGACAAGGACGCCGGCCCGGAAAAAGCCTGGTACACCGAGGCCGGCTATACCTTCACCGACCTGCCCTGGACGCCGGACCTGACCTATCGCTACAGCCGCTACTCGCAGAACTGGGACTCGATGTTCAACGGCCTGAGCCGTGGCTACGGGACCTGGTTCCAGGGCGAAGTGGCCGGCAACTATTCCGGCCCGTTCAACAGCAATACCGCCATCCAGCACGTTGGTCTCAAGCTCAAGCCGACGGAAACCGTGACCCTCGGCGCGCTGCTCTTCGACTACAAGACCCTGCACACCCGCCAGGCATTGAACCTCGACGGCCGAGAGCTGGACCTGTATGTGGAATGGGCGCTGAACGAGCACCTGATCGTCACGCCGCTGGTGGGCCTGTACAAGCCGGAAAAGGACGAGAGCAACGGTGGCAATCAGGTGGGCGGCAACGGCACCAACGTCTACAGCCAACTGGTGGTGGCAGTGCCGTTCTGAACGCATCGGGAGCGGCCAGGACGGCGGCTCCCGATCCGCTTACTGTTTATGCTGATGCAGCATCGTCTGGATCTGATGCGTCGCCTGGCGGGTACTCTCCGCCAGCTTGCGCACCTCATCGGCTACCACGGAGAAGCCCCGTCCGACCTCCCCCGCCCTGGCGGCCTCGATCGCCGCGTTCAAGGCCAACAGGTTGGTCTGGTCGGCAATCCCCTTGATCACCCCCACCACCGTGGCGATCTGGGCGTAGGTGACCTGGTTCTGCTCCAGCATGCGCTGGTGGGTGGATTGGGCCGAACGCTCATCGCTGATATCACGCACCGCGCCAATGACCCGCACCAGTCGCCCCTGGGCATCCCGTACCGCACGCCCGCGTTCACGGCACCAGATGTAATCCCGGCTCTTGTGGCGCATGCGGTACTCGAAGACGTATTCGCCACTGCCCTGGGAACCCAGGATCTCCCGGTCGAAAATCGCCATGATCTTCGGCAGGTCGTCCGGGTGGGTAATACCCACCTGGGTATCCCAACCATCGGGTAGCTCGTCTGGCCCATAGCCCAGCAGCAAGCGAAACTGACTGGAGAATCGCATGCCGCTGGCCGAGTGCTGAAGATCGCCATTGACCACCGTGATGTCCCAGCAGCCTTCGGTCAGGGTCGATTGCAGCAACTCCCAGATCTGCGCTTCCTGGCGTTGCTGCTGCAACTGCTGGCGGTATTCATCCAACTGCATCTGCAGTTCGCGTTCGCGCAACTCCGCTTGGGCCAGTTGCTGGCGCACCGTCTCCTGTTCGCGTTCGCCTCGCTGTCCCCGCGCGGCTTGTTCGTCCAACTGTTCTTCGACCTGACGACAGCGCTCGGTGGCATCCGTCATCTGTCGAGCGTACCGGGCCAGGCAGGCCCGCAGCTGCGGATACGCGTCGAGCACGGGTGTGTCGTCGGTTTCACCGGCCAGCGCCCGTTGCACCTGGATACTCAACGCCAGCTTCTGTCTGTTGGTCTGGAGAAACATTGCCCGCCCCTTTACCCATCAAGTCGAAACGTTGATCTGACCGCAAACCGGCGACGCTGGCTTGTTCCTGGCTGCAAGGGGTTTTGCTCGTGGCTGCCAACGCCTCCCTGGCAGGCACAGACATACGTCACGGCAGGCACAGTCAAGCCGGGCCGTCCGCCAGCGATTAACCTCGGGTTTTCTCTTGTTCGCGATCAGGAAACTCCCATGAGCGATATTGCCCTGCTGCCTCAGGTCGACGCCTTTCTCGGTCGGCGTCACGCCCTGTTCATCGACGGCCGCTACGTCGAAAGCCAAGGCGGCCAGACCCTGGACGTCATCAACCCCGCCACCGGCCAAGTCATCGCCCAGGTCAGTGACGCCATTGGCGCCGATATCGACGCGGCGGTGGAATCGTCCCGGCGGGGCTTCAAGGAGTGGTCCCAGGCGGCACCCGCGGTCCGGGGTCATGTGTTGCTCAAACTGGCCGACCTGCTGGAGCAGAACCGCGAAGAACTGGCGCAGATCGAAACCTGTCAGTCGGGCAAGATCATTCACATTTCCCGCGCCTTCGAAGTCGACCAGGCCGCTCACTTCCTGCGCTACTACGCCGGCTGGGCCACCAAGATCGGCGGCCAGACCATCACTCCGTCGCTGCCCTCCTTCGCCGGTGAGCGCTACACCGCGTTCACCCTGCGCGAACCCGTCGGCGTGGTGGTGGGCATCGTGCCGTGGAATTTCTCCACCATGATCGCCATCTGGAAACTCGCCTCGGCGCTGGTGACCGGCTGCAGCGTCATCATCAAGCCCAGCGAATTCACGCCGCTGACCATCCTGCGCATCGCCGAACTGGCCATGCAGGCCGGCCTGCCGGCGGGCGCCCTGAACGTGCTCACCGGTGGGGGTCAGGTGGGTAAAGGCTTGATCGAGCACCCGGGCACCAACAAGGTTTCGTTCACCGGCTCCGTGCCGACCGGCATCGCGGTGGGCCAGACAGCGATGGGTGCGGGACTGACCCGTGCCACCCTGGAGCTGGGCGGCAAGAACGCGGCAGGGTTCCTGCCGGATGTGGATCCGGACGTGGCGGTCAACGGGATTATCGAGGCCGGTTTCCTGCACTCAGGGCAAATCTGCGCCGCAGCGGAACGTTTCTTCGTCCACCGCTCGCAGATCGAGCCGATCATGGACAAACTGGCCCGGCGCCTGGGCCAGCTCACCATCGGCTCCCCCCTGGATGAAGGCACCCAGTTCGGCCCGGTCAGCAACCGCCCGCACCAACGCAAACTCGGCGAATGCTTCGCCAAGGCCCGGGCGCAGAACAACACCATCGTCCATGGCGGCAGACTGATCGAGGGGCCAGGCTGCTATGTCGAGCCGACCATCATCCTCGCCAACCATCGTGACGACACGTTGCTCCACGAAGAAACGTTCGGCCCCATCGCGACGTTCTTCCCCTACGACAGCGAAGAAGAACTGCTGGACCTGATGAACGACAGCCCTTACGGCCTGAGCGCCAGCCTCTGGACACAGGACTTGAGCAAGGCCCTGCGCATGGTACCGGCCATCGAAGCCGGCACCGTCTGGGTGAACATGCACACCCTGCTCGACCCGGCCGTGCCGTTCGGTGGCAGCAAAGCCTCGGGGATCGGCCGGGAGTTCGGTGGTGCCTTCATCGATGACTACACCGAACTCAAATCAGTGATGATTCGCTACTGAGGACCGCGGCCGCGTTCGCCCTGGAGATCCGGCTCGTCTCAACCCACCCAGCCGACTGCCGTCTTGGGAATGACATCGGACTCATCGAGCTTGGATGCAAACATGCTCACCGCTTCGAGTGCGTCCGTGGTGCCGGCCCTGATCTGCACGATGACCGATCCGGCCTGGTCCGCCAGTGTCACCCCGCGCAACGCGCCCTCATGGGTAACGCTCATGCTGGCGACCGCTTCGCGGGTTTCGGACAGGATCATGTTGATCATTTCCGCGATCTCCGACGTCGAGCGACTGGTGCGCCCGGCCAGTTGCCTGACTTCGTCGGCCACCACCGCGAACCCCCGTCCCTGATCACCGGCGCGCGCCGCCTCGATGGCGGCGTTCAGGGCCAGCAGGTTGGTCTGCTCGGCAATGCCGCGAATGGTATTGACGATTGCCGTGATCTCTTCCGAACGAGCCCCCAGTTGCCCGACCAGGCGCGCGGAGGCACCGATGTTGTCGGCGATCTCGCGCATTTCCTTGGCCGTCTGATGGATCACCTGGGCGCCCTGCTCGGCGACCCTCTCGGTCTCGGCGGAGATGTGGTAGGCGCGGGAAGCGCCCCGTGAATCTTCCTCGAACTTCTCCACCCGTTCGGTGATGTCGGTGGCGAACTTGACGATCTTGCTCAACTTGCCTTCAGCGTCGTAGACCGGGTTGTAGCTCGCCTCCAGCCAGACCACCTTGCCGTGCTTGCCGATACGCTTGAACTGGCCGCTGAAAAACTCACCGGCATTGAGACGGCGCCAGAAATCGCTGTACTCGGAACGGCTGACCAGTTCCGGTTCACAAAACATCCGGTGGTGCTTGCCCTTGAGTTCGGCCAGCGAGTAATTCATGACCTGGAGGAAGTTATCGTTTGCCGTCAGGATGTTGCCACCCAGGTCGAACTCGATCACCGCCATGGCCCGGTCAAGTGCCGCCAGCCTGCCGCGGGTTTCGGCCTCGCTCGCGACTTTGGCAGTCACGTCCAGCGCGTACTTGACCACCTTCGCTACGCGGCCATTTTCATCCATCACTGGGTTATAACTGGCTTCCAGCCAGATGTGCTGGCCTAGTCCGCTGACGCGCTGAAAAGTGCCGGAAACGAACTGACCGGCACGCAACTGGTTCCAGAATTCGCGGTACTCCGCGCTGCCTGCCAGTGCGGGGGTACAGAAATCACGATGGGACAGACCGGCCAACTGGTCTGCACGGTAGCCCATCGTCTTGAGAAAATTCTCATTGGCCCGAAGCACCTTGCCATCGGGACTGAACTCGACAACGGCCATCGACCGTTCCAAGGCACCGACCAATCCCTTGTATGTTGCCAACTCGGCTGTCCTGGCCATCAGTTCATTTTTTAGCGTTGTATTAAACATGACGTACCCCTCGACGAAACTACAAATCTGTCGGACCTCGTAGGGCTATCGACTCAGAAATCGGGGGCTTGATACCGCTTAACAAAATTATGTCTTGACGTCAATAAAGAATCGCAAGGACCCTAACGATCCAGTCCAGTCAGCGGCTCGAGCACTGTTCCAGTATTGCGCTGGCCTCGCAGGTAAAGCGGTAGCTTTTATCAGGCTGATAAAGGATGAGACCCTCATCACACAGCCGCCTGAGTACTTCACGGACACTGATGAGCGACAACTCGGCAGCAAACAGCCCCAGGTAGTGGTGCACCCCGCGTACGTTGATGGAACGCCCATCCCTGGCGGCAACGAGCAAGGCATCGATGACCTTGAGGCGGATCAGGCTGGTGCGCAGTCCGTAATGTCGCAGCAACTCACGGATGCTGTGGCGGTCGTCTTCGGGGGGTTGTCGAGTGGCCGCTGTCTCGCCTTGTATATGTGTAGCGGGAGACGCGGATACGGAATGTCTGTACATGCGAATAGTCCTTTTCAAAATGTACGGGTATCAAAAGTCTGGTGACCTCTCCCCAACCAACAGGCTTGCCGTCCCTGTCGGCAAGCCCCTTGGGAGTCCTTTAGCGAACGGGACGCTCGTTGATCGTGCTGGCCGCTTGGAACAGGATTTGCGCGACGAAATCGATTTCCTGGTCGGTGATGATCAGCGGTGGCAAGAAGCGCACCGTCGCGCCATGGCGCCCGCCCAGTTCGACGATCAAGCCATGCTTCAGGCAGGCCTGCTGGAAAGCCTTGGCCCGGGTGGTATCCGTCGGTGCATGGCCCTGCACGTCGACGGTGCCCTGTGGGTCAACGATTTCCATGCCCAACATCAGCCCGCGCCCGCGCACGTCGCCAATCCAGGCGAACTCGCTTTGCAGCGCCTGTAGCTGTTTGCGCAGGTGAGCGCCCACGGTTTCGGCATGCTTGACCAGGCCTTCATCGCGAATGAAGCGCAAGGTCGCGGTGCCGGCCGCCATGGCCAGTTGATTGCCGCGGAACGTGCCGGCGTGGGCGCCCGGTTGCCAGGTGTCCAGCGAATCGTTGTAGACCATCACCGCCAGCGGCAGGCCACCGCCGATGGCCTTGGACAGGGTGATGACGTCCGGGGTGATCCCCGACTGCTCGAAGCCGAACATCCGGCCACTGCGGCCGATGCCGCACTGGATCTCGTCGACGATCAGCGGAATGCCGTGGGCCTGGGTCAAGCGGCGCAGTTCCTGGAGCCAGCGGTCCGGCGCGGCAATCACCCCGCCCTCGCCCTGGATCGGCTCCAGGATCATCGCCGCCGGGGCGGTCACGCCGCTTTCCGGGTCATTGAGCAGGTGCTCCAGATAACGCACGTTCAAGGTCACGCCCTGCTCCCCGGCCACGCCGAACGGACAACGGAAATCGTGCGGATACGGCAAGCGCTGCACTCCCGGCGTCAGTGCGCCGAGGGCATTTTTTGGCGACAGGTTGCCGCTGATCGCCAGCGTGCCCAGGGTCATGCCGTGATAAGCACCTTCGAAGGCCAGCACCGAGTGGCGGCCGGTGGCGGTGCGGGTGAGCTTGAGCGCGGCTTCGACCGCATCGGCTCCGCTTGGGCCGCAGAACTGGATGCGGGCATTGCGCGCGAACTCGCTGGGCAGGCACGCGAAAATTTCCTGGACGAAGGCGTCCTTGACGGGGGTCATGAGGTCGAGGGTGTGCATGGGCACGCCGGCCGCCATGACCTGGGTGATGGCTTCGATAATGACTGGGTGGTTGTGGCCCAGGGCCAGGGTGCCGGCGCCCGCCAGGCAATCGACGAAGACTTGCCCCCGGCTGTCCTGCACGTAAATGCCATGGGCCCGTTCGAGCACCAGGGGAATGCGCCTTGGATAGCTGCGGGCATTGGATTCCTGCTGTTGCTGGCGCTCCAGCAGCGGCGTTGGGTCCAGGCAGTAAGGGTTCGACAGACCGGTATGCAACAGGCGTAGCTGTGGCGCGCCACCCGTTGTGGCATTTGAAAAAGCGTTCATGATTTCCTCCATGGAGGCTGGGTTTGGAAGGGAACAACAGCCTGAAAACAAACACCCGTGGCGCTGCAGACGGGCGCGGGAAGATTGCCTTCCCGCCCCCCTGGGCTTACATGTCGTAGCGCAGGATCATGCCAAACGTGCGTGGTGCGCCGACGTCGATAACGTCGTCACTGGTGTTATTGGTGATGTATTCCTTGTCGAACGCGTTTTTCACGTAAGCGGACACGGCGACGTTCTTGGTGACCTTGTACTCGGTGTTGAAATTCACCAGTACATAGTTGTCGCTCCGACGCTCACCGGTGACCTTGTTGTTGGAATCGAATTCGTATTCCGAAGGCGCAGTGCTTTGATAGGTCACGTCCGTGCCGAACATCAGGCGGTCGTCATAGTGATAGATAGCGCCCACCGACATCTTGTACTTGGGCGACGAAAGGAACGATTCGCCGCTCATGTCCTGGCCGGAGCCGGTAACGAAGTCCTTGTACTTGCCGTCGGTCACAGCGCCACCTGCTGTCAGCGTCAATTGTTCATTGACATCTTTTTCGACAAAGACCTCCAGGCCCTTGATGTCGCTGCGACCGGCGTTGAAGACATCAACGAAGTTGCTGCCGTTGCGCCGAACACTGACCTGCTGGTCTTTCCAGTCGGTGTAGTACAGGTTGGCGCGGGTACGTAGGGTCTTGTCGAAGAACGAACCGCGATAGGACAGTTCATAGTTGGTGGTGTATTCCGGATCGTAGGCCTGGTGTCCGCTACCGGAGCGCAGGTTGACGCCACCACCGCGATAGCCCTTTTGCACCATGAAACCGAGGTACTGATCCGTTGCCAGTTCGTAGTCGATACCGAGCTTCGGCAGCACGGCGTCGAACGATTTCTTGACGGTCGCCGGAGCGAAGGAACCATCCTGGTCGATATCGGTATCGTTTGTTTCGTGGTCGTAACGCAGACCGGTGATCAACGTCCAGCGTGGCGCGAATGTCCAGTTGACTTCACCGAACACCGCCTTGTTATCAATCGTGGTATCACCCTTGACGGTGCGAACCAGGACATTATCGAACAACAAGCGATCATGGAATTTGTTGGTGTTGTGGCCGTAGTAGGCACCGACGAAACTCTTCACCGTGTCCGCGTCGTAGTTCAGGCGCAACTCCTGACTGAACAGATTACCGTCTTGCTTACGCAGGACGACCTCGTTGTCCACGGCAGTCTGGTCAAAGTCCAGACGATTGCTGTAGTCCGAGCTGGTATTGGCAGTCATGCTGGTCAGCGACCAGGCATCGTTCAGACGATAATTCACCTTAGCGCTGAGGGTGTCCTGTTTGAGGTTGTCGAAGGCCTCGGTATTGGACGAGATGTCGTAATAGCTGGGCTTGCCATCGGCGCCTCGCATCGTCGAGCGGTCACCCTGGCGGTGTTCGCTATGAACGTAGGTCAACAGAACGTCAGTGTCATCATTGGGCAGGATCAGCAATTTGCCGCGGGTGTTGCTGGTGCGATGCGGATTGGCGTCCTTATCGAGCGCGGTGTTGCGGATGTAGCCGTCACCGTCGGTATAGTCCACGGCAATCCGGCCAGCGATCTTCTCATCGACGATGGCGCCACCACCTGCGACCGCCGCCCCATGCTCACCATAGTTCCCCATACTGGTTTGCGCCGAGAAGCTGGGCTGGAACGTCGGTTTCTTGGTCTCGATCACTACTGCACCGGCCAGGGAGTTACGGCCTTGGGTAGTGGATTGCGGGCCGAGGAAGACTTCGACCTGCTCGGCGTCCCAGAGAGGAACCGGACTCAAGGTCAAGGCACGGTTCGGCTGCACGGCACCGTCGACATACACAGAGACCGCGCCATTGAGGGCTGCCGGCCCCTGGTCATCAAAACCCGACACCGGCACGCCACGAATCCCCCAGGTTTCATTATCGGCCTGGCCATAGACACCTGGTGTACGAGCGAACAGATCCACCAGGTTCTTGTCGTTATGCTCGCGCAGCTTCTCTTCAGTAACGACCACCACACTGGACTGGGTCTGCTCCAGCGTACGGTTGATTTTCTCACCCGTCACAGTGATCGGAGCGATCTCCACGGCAGTGGATTCTTCCGCTGCCCATGCACAGTTGCCGAGACCGATTGCCGACCCCACAGCCAACGCAATTGTATTCTTTTTGAAATTCAAGCCCCGCACCCCTGCGACAGATATTTTTGGTTTTTTTGAGCTGGCCGAACGCTGTTTGGCGCCAGCGGACCGGAGTCTAATCCAAAAAAAAAATTAAATAAATAGTATTGATAATCTCTCTCATTTGTACCTAGTATGTCGTCTTGTATTAGATCCAAAACACTACAGACGAGTCCTACAGATGCGCCTGGTGCGCCATCTCCAGGCCTTGTAACGGGTCGAAAAAGATAGAAGAGGATGTGCAAGGATGACCTCAATCGAACACCTGGACAGGCGTTCCGAGCCTTTTTCAATGACTTCCACGGACGGCGGTGAGCACTCATTGCCCGTGTTGGTGCAGGCGGCGCCTGGGCAGTCGATTCACGATCTGGACGCATCGCTGCGCGACAGTCTTCCCCACCTGCTCAGCACCGTGGGCGGGGTCTTGTTTCGCGGTTTCAACGTAGCGACCCCTATCGATTTCAAGCGCTTCGCCGCCAGCTTCGGCGCTCCGCTGGCCAGCTATGAATTCGGCTCCACGCCACGCAGCAAAGTCTTCGCCGGGGTGTACAGCTCCACGGAATACCCGGCCCATCAGTTCATTCCCCTGCACAACGAGCAGGCCTATACCCGGCCCTGGCCGTCGCGCATCTGGTTCCACTGCATCAAGGCCAGTGAAACCGGCGGCGAGACGCCGATTGCCGACAGTCGCCTGATCTACCAGCGCATGCCCACCGAGATCCGCGAGCTGTTCGCCAGCCGCGAGCTGCTTTACGTGCGCAACTACAGCGGCGCCCTGGACCTGCCCTGGCAGAAAGTCTTCAACACCGAGGACCGGGCCCAGGTCGAACGCTACTGCCAGGACAACGACATCGAGTGGGAATGGAAAGCCGACGGCGACCTGCGCACCCGTCAGCGTTGCGCGGCGGTGCAGCAGCATCCCGAGACCGGCGAGTGGGTCTGGTTCAACCAGGCTCACTTGTTCCATGTGTCGGCCATCGAACCGAGCGTACGCGCCAGCCTCCTGGCCGCCGTGGGTGAAGAGAACCTGCCGCGCCATGTGTATTTCGGCGACGGCTCGGCCATCCCCGACGAGATGCTCGACCGCGTGCGCGAGGTCTACCGCCAGACCGCCATCAGCTTCACCTGGCAACCCGGCGACGTGCTGATGCTCGATAACCGACTGGTCGCACACGGTCGCAATCCTTACACCGGTGACCGCAAGGTCATCGTGGCCATGGCGTGAATTGCACAATGTCTTCATTCAAACAATGGATCGAAGTGCTGGAAACCAATGCCCGGCGCTTTCCGGAGCGTGCCGCCCTGCATTTTTTGCCGGATGGCGTCACGATCGGCGGAACCCTGACTTTCTCTCAATTGCATGAGCAGTCCCGGTCCCTGGCGGCCGCATTGCAATCGCGCTATGCGCCGGGTGATCGCGTGTTGCTGATGCTGCCCAGCAGCCTCGACTACGCCCGTGCTTTCTGCGCCTGCCTGTATGCCGGCATGATCGCCGTGCCATTGTTTCCGCCGCCGTCGCGCAAACCGCGGCACCTCGAACGCGTGCGCAATGTGGTGGTGGACGCCGAGCCGGCACTGATTCTCGCTCCGGCGGATCATTGCGAAGGTTTGCTGGAGCTGGTGGAGGGCCGTGTCGACGTGCTCACCGTCCAGCACCTGGGCACGCCACCGGCCAGTCAATGGCAGCGCCCGACCATCGACGGCTCGACCGTGGCCTTCCTGCAATACACCTCCGGCTCCACCGGTTCGCCCAAAGGCGTCGAGGTGCGTCAGCGCAACCTGATCGCCAACGTCGAGCTGATGCGCCAGGCCTACGGTTTCGATGAACACGGCGCCATGGTCAACTGGTTGCCGCTGTACCACGACATGGGCCTGATCGGTGGCCTGCTGGCGCCGATCTACAGCGGCATGCCCTGCTACCTGATGGCTTCGCAGACCTTCGTCAACGCGCCGTCGACCTGGCTGCAGGCGCTGAGCCGCTACCGTGGCACCGTCAGCTTCGCGCCAAATTTCGCCTACGCCCTGTGCAACCGGGTAGTCAGCGACAACCTGATCGCCCAGCTAGACCTGAGCGCCTGGAAACACGCCATCAACGGCGCCGAGCCGATCCACCCCGGCACCCTGGAAACCTTCGCCCAACGCTTTGCCGCCTGTGGCCTCAACCCATTGGCAATCAGCCCCGGTTACGGCCAGGCCGAAGCGACTCTGTGTGTCAGCGCTACGCCGGAAGATGCATTGCCGGTGACGCTGCGCCTGGACAAAGCAGTGCTGGAAACCGGTCGCGTGGCCCTGGCGGCCGCCGATGTCGCCGCCGTCGAATTCGTTGCCTGTGGCTTCCCCCAGGCTTTGCACAGCATTGCCATCGTCGACCCGCAAACCCACGAACGCTGCGCTGCCGACCGCATCGGTGAGGTGTGGCTGAAGGGGCCGAGCAACGCCGAGTCCTATTGGAAAAACCCCGAGGCCACCCGCGAAGCCTTTGAAGCGCGCATTGTCGGCTCGACCGAGCATTACCTGCGCTCCGGCGACCTGGGCTTCATGCACGAAGGCCAGGTGGTGATCTGCGGGCGGCTCAAGGACTTGCTGATTCTCAACGGACGCAACCTGTACCCCCACGACATCGAATTCGCCATCACCGATGCCGAACCGGGCATCCGCACCGGGCGCATCGCCGCGTTCTCGGAAATGGACCCGACCCTGGGCCGGGAGAAACTGGTGATCGTCGCCGAGCCGCAGCGCAAGTTCGTCGACCCGGCGCGGCACCCGGCGCTGTTTGCCTCGATGCAGAACGCCGTGCGCGAAGCCGCCGACTGCGGCATCGACCAGATTGTGCTGGTGGAAGCCGGCACCATCCCGATGACCACCAGTGGCAAGATCGCCCGCCAAGGTGCGCGCAAGCAACTGGCGGCGGGGACGCTGAGCCTCATCGCCCAGAGCGGCGGGCAGCTCGCTTCCAGCGGCGAAACCCTTGGCCTCGACCAACTCAAGAATCTTGTCCAGGCCTCGGCGCAAGACGCCCAGGCCGCTTGCCGGCAATGGCTCCAGCAGACCTTGCACGGGGTGAATCCGTATCTGCTTCCAGACGTCGAACGGAGTCTGATCGGCCAAGGCCTGGACTCCATCGGCGTCGCCGATTTTGCCGCTCGCCTGCACAGGGACCTGGGCTGGAACCTCGATACTCAGAGCCTGTTCGGCGAACAGACCCTGGCGCAATGGGCGCAAGATCTGCTGGCGTTCCTCAGTGCGCCGTCTACCGCAGTCAGCCCTTCTGCCGAACGTACGGATGGCAGCGAAACTCGCCAGTCCTTCGCCCAACGCCGGCTGTGGTTCCTGCGCCAGATGAACCCGGACGACACCCGCCACAATCTGGTGCTGCACCTGCGCCTGCAAGGTCCATTGGACGTCGAGGGGTTGGCCGAGCGCTTGAACAGCCTCGTCAATCGCCATAGCGTGCTGCGCACGGTCTATCGCGACGGTGTGGACGGCCCGCAGCAACAGGTTCTGCCCGCCACGCCGGTGCCGTTGAACTGGCACGGGCAGACCGAACAGCAAGCGCTGCGCGACTGCCTGGCGAGCGAACACGTCACACCGGTGGATCTGGTCAACGGCCCCATACTGCGGGCGCAGTTGCTGAGTCAAACGGACCAGCAACACGATCTGTTACTGACCGTGCACCACATCGCATTTGACGGTCGCTCGGCGCAAGTGCTGCTGGCGGAACTGGCTGGCTCGGCGGACGCCGGGTGGCCGGTGCAGTACCTCGATTTCGCCCAGTGGGAAGCGGCGCACTGGAGCGAACAGCGGATCGTCACCGAGCAGGACTTCTGGCGTGAGCATCTGGCCGGTCTGCCACAGACCCTCGAACTGGGCGGCAGTGGCCAGACCCCGGGCGAACACAGCCTGGACTTCAAGGTGCCCCAGGCCACCTGCGAGCCGCTTTCAAAGTTGGCCCGCGAGCGCGGCATGACCTTGTTCATGTTGTTGCTGGCCAGCTATCAGCTGGTGCTCAAGCAACTGGGCGGCCAACAACGATTCCTGTTGGGCACTGACGTCAGCGGCCGTCCACTGGCGGAGCACAACGATGTCATCGGTTTCTTCGTCAACCAGCTGACGTTGCGATGCAACCTGCAGGGTGAACCGACCCTGGCCGGTTTCCTGGAGCGTGTTCGCGATGAGGCGCGCCTGGCCTATGCCCATCAAGGCCTGCCTTTCGACCTGGTGGTGTCGGCCCTGGCGCCGCAGCGCCTGCCCGGCCACTCGCCGCTGTTCCAGGTGAAGCTCAACTATCAACCTTCCCGCGTCACACCGACCGCCATCGCCGGCGCGCACCTGCAGACCCTGGAGGTGGCACAGGCTCCGGGAGATTTCCACCTGGTGCTCGACCTGGTGCACGGCACCGAAGGGCTCGGCGCGACCCTCAAGTATCGCGGCGAATATTTCGACCAGGACCGCGCCTTGCGCCTGCAACACCTGTGGACACACCTGCTGGAAGAAATGCGCCACCTGCTGGACGAGCCGCTGCCGGCCCTGGCCGAGCGCATCGCGACCTGGGACCAGGCCCTCCAGCGCGAGCGGCAACAGGCCCGGACGCTGGCCGGTCGCAGCCAGATGCTGCAAGCCAAACGTCGCTCAATGTCCCTTTAACCGAGTCGGATGCCGTTATGTCTACCCTGCCCCCATCGCCCCGCGCCCTTGGCGCCGTGCGCCGCAAAGCCATGAACGTCTCGGAACAGCAACTGGTCACCGAACGCCTGCTCAGCCCCGACCACGCCCTGCCGCTGGTGATCGAGCCTGCGGTGAGTGGCGTCGATCTGGTGGCCTGGGCCGCTGGCGAACGCGAGTCCCTGGAGAAAAAACTGCTGCAATACGGTGCCCTGCTGTTTCGCGGGTTCAACGTGACGTCCGTCGAACAGTTCGACCAAGTGATCGCCGCCCTCTCCCCGGGCGCCCTGGAATACATGTTCCGTGCTTCGCCCCGGACCCGGGTCGGCGGCAACATCTACACCTCGACCGACTACCCGGCCGACCAGATGATTTTCCCCCACAACGAACACTCCTATTCGCCGCGCTTCCCCCTGCGACTGTTCTTCTATTGCCAGCTTCCCTCCGAGACCGGTGGCGAAACCCCGATTGGCTCGACCCGTGGGGTCAAGGCCGCCATCAGCCCGGAGATCGAAGCACGCTTCCGGGAAAAAGGCGTGATGTACGTGCGCAACTATGGCGACGGTTTCGGCCTGCCGTGGCAGAGCGTGTTCCAGTCCGAAGACCGTAGCGAAGTCGAAAGCTACTGCGCCAGCGTTGGCATCGAAGTGGAATGGAAAGACAACAATCGTCTGCGCACCCGCCAACGTGGACCCGCCGTGGTGCGCCATCCGCGCACGGGTGAAGAGGTCTGGTTCAACCATGCCACCTTCTTCCACATCAGCACCCTGCCGCCGCACATCCGCGATTCGCTGCAGAGCAACTTCACCGACCTCGACCTGCCCACCAACACCTTTTATGGCGACGGCGAACCCATCGAGCCGCAGGTCCTGGAGTCGCTGCGAGCGGCCTACCTCGACTCGCTGGTGCGCTTCAGTTGGCAACAGGGCGATGTGTTGTTCATCGACAACATGCTCGCGGTCCACGGTCGCGAACCCTTTACCGGCAAGCGCGCAATCATGACCGGCATGGCCGAAGCCCTGCTGTCGAGCGACGTGACCCTTTGACTTTCAACGGCGGCACCCGTCGTTCGCCAGCGGCTTGCGTGACGGTCAGTTCGTAAGCCCCGGCGCCGGCGCTTCCCCCAGATCAAACCCCATTTTCCAGTCGAGTTGAACATGAGCGGACTTCAAGGTTTTCGTATTTCGCCGCAACAGGCAGCGCTGTATCCCCACATCAAGGGCGCTGCCGAGCACCCGTTCGGTTGTCACTTGCAATGGTCGCTGTCCGGCCCGACCGACGTCGACGCGCTGAACAGCCGCCTGCAAGCGTTACTGGCCGCCAGTGAAATCCTGCGGACTCGCCTGGTACCGGTACCCGGCCTGCGTCATCCGGTGCAGGTCATCGACGCGGCCGGCACACTGACGGTGGCCCAGCTGGATCTGCGCCAGCACAACAGCGCCGATCAGGATGCCGAACTGGCGCGCCTGGTTTCGCAACCACGGGACTGGACCGCGCCGCTGGCCGTGACCCTGGTGCGGCTGTCGGATCAAACAGCGGTGCTGGACCTGGCCGGCGCGTGCAGCCATTTCGACCTCGTCAGCCTCAGACTGTTGGCCGACGCCCTGCTGCAAGATGCCCTGCCGGACCTGTCCGAGGCCCTGCAATACGCCGACTACGCCGAATGGCGTTGGAACCTGGTGGAAGACGAACCCGGCCATCCAGGCGTGAGCTTCTGGAAAGTCATGGACGAGGCCGAGCAGCCCACCTTGCAACTGTCCCTCGAAGCGCCCAGCGGTGCCGGCTTCGCCCCTGCCCGACAGGCACTGGCCCTCCCCGCTGAATTCGCCCGTCACCCGGCCCTGACCTCGGCGTTGATGCTCGCCGCCTGGGTGGCGGTACTCGGCCGGTTGGCCGGTCAGCAGCAGGTCCCGCTGACTCTGATCCACGAAAGCCGTGGCGCCGAACTGGACAACGTCCTCGGCGTGTTCGAACAGTGCCTGCCCCTGAACATCGACCTGGATGCCCAGGCCACCCTGCTCCAGCAGAGTCAACAGTTGGCCGCCTCGGTGGAACGCAGCACCGGCTGGCAAGACTATTACACCCGGGACCTCACCACGGGCTACGCCTTCGCCTGGCGTTCGGGTGATGCCCGGGAACGCTATGCCGACGCGCTGATGGGCCCGGTGAAAGCCTGCCTGAATGTCCGCCAATTGCCGGACAGCCTGCACGCCAGCGTGATTTACGATCGCCACACCCTGAGCGCCGAAGCCGCACGCAGCCTTGGCGAACAGTGGCTGCAATTGCTGCAAGGCGCCCTGGCCGAACCGCAACAGGCCTGGTCCCACCTGCCCCTCGGCGGACCGTTGCAATCAGCGATTATCGCTAACACGCCGAGTTCTCCATCCATCGAGCCGCTGACCCTGGTGGACCTGATTGCCCGTCAGGTTCGTCAGCAACCGGACGCCATCGCCCTCAGCGACACCGGCGGCGACCTGAGCTACGCCCGCCTCGACGCCTGCGCCACCCGTCTGGCCCATCAACTGGTAGCCGCCGGCATCGGCCGCGACGTGCCCGTCGGCATTCTGTTCCCGCGCAGCAACGCCGCCATCGTCGCCATGCTCGCGGTGTTGAAAGCCGGTGGCGCCTATGTGCCGATCGACCCGACCTACCCGGCCGATCGTCGCGCCTACATGCTGGCCGACAGCGGCATCGGCCACATTGTGGTCAGTGCCGAATTGGCCGACAGCCTGCCGGCGACCCTGCAACGTTTCGTGCTGAATGACTTGAGCGGACACGACACGAGCGACCTGCCGCCGCTGCCCCTGCCTGACGCGAACGCCCTCGCCTACCTGATTTACACCTCGGGTTCCACCGGCGCACCGAAAGCCGTGGAAATCAGCCATGGCGCCCTGAGCTTCTCGACCCAGATACGCATGGCTGCCTATGAAACGCCCGTGCGCGCCTACCTGCTGTTGTCGTCGTTTGCCTTCGACAGCTCGGTCGCCGGGATCTTCTGGACCCTGGCCCAAGGTGGCCGGCTGGTACTGCCGGCGCCTGGGGAAGAGCTGGAGATGGCGCGCCTGGCGCAGCTGGTTGCCCAGCACAAGGTCAGTCACGGCCTGTCGTTGCCGTCGCTGTATCAGGCCCTGCTCGACCAATTGCAGCGCACCGCCAGCGCCGACAGCCTCGAATGCTGGATCGTCGCCGGTGAAGCTTGCCCACCGGCCCTGGTCGCCCAACACGGCAAGACCCTGCCACACGCCCGCCTGGTGAACGAATACGGCCCTACCGAGGCCACGGTCTGGGCCAGTCATGAGGTACTGGAGCCGAGCCGCAGCGTCAGCATCGGCCGTCCGATTGCCGGCATGGACCTGCGCCTGCTGAACGAGTTCGACCATGCCTGCGGCATCGGTGAACCGGGTGAGATCGTCCTCGCCGGCCCGACCCTGGCGCGGGGCTACCGCAACAAACCGGAAGAAACCGCCAAGGCCTTTGTCACCCTGGCCGACGGCACTCGTGCCTACCGTACCGGAGACCTGGCCTGCTGGCTGGCCGACGGGCGCCTGGCGTTCCTCGGACGCAAGGACCACCAGGTCAAAGTGCGCGGCTATCGCATCGAACTCGGGGAAATCGAACGGCAACTGTGCAGCCACAGCGACGTGCGCGAAGCCGCGGTGATCGTGCAGGAGCACGCGGCCGGCAAGCGTCTGCTCGCCTACGTCCTGGCCGCACATGGCTATGCACCGGACTCGGAGGCGATCAAGCGTTTCCTCGGTGAGCGCCTGCCGTCGTACATGGTCCCGGCCCAGGTGCTGACCCTGGCGACGTTCCCACGCACCCCCAACGGCAAACTCGACACCCGTCAGTTGCCCGACCCGGACCAGTTCGACGAAAGCACCCACGTCGCGCCGCGCAACGCCATGGAAACCACTTTGCAAGCCATCGTCGCCAAGGTCCTGAAGCTGGCGAACGTGAGCGTCACCGACAACTTCTTCGCCATCGGCGGTGACTCGATCCTGAGCCTGCAAGTGGTGGCCCAGGCCCATGAGCAAGGGATCGCGCTCTCGGCCAAACAAGTCTTCGAACGCCAGACCATCGCCGCCATGGCCGAGGTCGCGCAGCCACTGGCCGAGTCCGCCGCCGAGCCGCTGGCAGACAGTGCCGAGTTCAGCGCCTCGGGCCTGTCCGACGACGAAATGCAAGCGCTGATGGCCGAACTGGACGAGGCCGACCTGTGAGTCGCGCCTCCCGCTGCCAGGCCATCACCGTTGCCCCCTTTTACGCAGGACGCTTTCAATGACCACCGAAAAAACCACCGGCAATCCAATCGAAGACGTTTATCCGCTGTCGCCGTTGCAGCAAGGGATGCTCTTCCACTCCCTGCTCCACGAAGACTCCGGTGTCTATCTGATGCAGGACCGCTACCGCATCGGCGGGGCCATCGATGAAGTGGCCTTCCTGGAGTCATGGCGCCAGGTGGTGGCGCTGCACCCTTCCCTGCGCGCCAGTTTCCAATGGAAAAGCCAGAAGCAACCGGTGCAGGTGATCCACCGTGAGGTCAAGGTACCGCTGGACACCCTCGACCTGCGCGGACTTGCCGCCCACGAGCAGGAGGCGCGCATCCGCAGCCTGCTGGAAGACGAACAGAAAGTCGGCTTCAACCTGTCGAAGCCACCGCTGATCCGCTTCCGGCTGGTGCGCCTGGCCGATGAATCCTACGAATTCATTCGCAGCTTCCATCACATCCTGATGGATGCCTGGTGCATCTCCCTGGTGACGGTGGACTTCCTCAAGGTCTACGAGGCACTGTGCAACGACCGGACCCCGGAGCTGAAAAGCCCACGGCCGTTTCGCGACTACATCCAATGGCTGCAACGCCAGGATGCGGGCAAGGCCGAGCAATTCTGGCGCGGCCAACTGCAAGGCCTCAATGCGCCGACGCCGCTGACCGTGGACAACGGCGTGGCCCATGATCGCTACACCGACGCGGTGCTGGTGGACGATCAGCTGATTCACCTGAGCGAACAGCAAACCCAGGCGCTGGCGGCGTTCTGCCGTAGCCGTCGGATCACCCCGAACACCTTCTTCCAGGGCGTCTGGTCATTGTTGCTGTCGCGCTACAGCGGCCAAAGGGACGTGGTCTTCGGCGTCACCGTGGCCGGTCGTCCGGCGGACCTGACCGGCGTCGCGGAAATGATCGGGCTGTTCATCAATACCTTGCCGCTGCGGGTGTCGGTGGACCCGGATGCGCCCCTCGGCAATTGGCTGAATGACCTGCAAGGCCTCAACGTCGACATGCGCGACTTTGAGCACACGCCCCTGACGGACATCCAGGGCTGGAGCGACTTCCCCCGGGGCGAAACCCTGTTTGACAGCATCCTGGTGTTCGAGAACGCGCCCATCGACGAACAGATCCTCGAAGGCGGTTTCCAGTTCAGCCTCGAAGGCATGGACCACAGCGTGCACACCCACTACGGCTTGACCGTGGTGATCCTGCCCGGTGAGCAACTGGGCATCCGCGTGTCCTATGACCGCGAACGCTTCGAAGCCGCCACCGTCGAGCGCCTGCTGGGCCATATCGCCAGCCTCGTGGCGGGCATGCTGGCGGCACCAGATGCGCCGCTGGGCAGTTTCGAATTGCTGGCCGCCGAAGAACGCCAACAACTGTTGGGCAATTGGGCGGTCAATCCTCATGATTTCCCGCTGGATCAGAGCTACGCGCAGTTGTTTGCCCACCAGGTCGCCCAACGCGGCGGACAGGTCGCCGCCCTCTGTGACGGCGAGTCCCTGACCTACACCGAGCTGGACCAGCGCTCCACACGACTGGCCCATGCCTTGCGCAAGGCCGGTGCCGACGAGGATCAACTGATCGCCCTGGCCGCCCCTCGCGGCCTGGCGCTGTTGACCATGATGATTGCCGTGTTCAAGACCGGCGCGGCCATGCTGCCCCTGGAAGTCAATCATCCGCCCGAGCGCCTGCGGGAGATCCTCAGCCTGTCCCGCGCGCCGTTGTTGGTCGCCAGCGAAGATTGCAGCGCGCTGCTCGACCCGTTGCTCAGCGGTCTCGATCAGGCCCCCGTGGCGCTGTTCGCCGAAGCCTGCTGGAAGACTGGCAACGACGCGCCGCTGCCTGCTCTCGGCCGCCCGGACAGCCTCGCCTACGTCCTTTTCACCTCGGGTTCGACCGGTACGCCGAAGGGCGTGATGATCGAACAACGGGGCATGCTCAACAACATCTTCGGCAAGGTCCCGGCCCTGGGGCTCGGCACCGAGGACCGGATCCCGCAGACCGCTTCGGTGGCATTCGACATTTCCGTGTGGCAGTTCCTCGCCGCGCCAGTGCTCGGCGCCACCGTGCACATCCTCCCGGACGAAGTCGCCCACGACCCGCAGCGCCTGCTGCAGGTACTCGCCAGCGAACGCCTGAGCGTGCTGGAAATCGTCCCGAGCCTGATGCGCACCCTGCTCGCCCTGTGCCCGTGTGACCTGCAACTGCCGGACCTGCGCTGGGTGCTGCCCACCGGCGAAGCCCTGCCGCCGACCGTGGCCCGGGACTGGTTCGCGCGCTTCCCCGACATTGCCTTGATGAATGCCTACGGGCCGGCCGAATGCGCCGACGACGTAGCGTTCCAGCCGATCTTCGCAGCCCCGGCCGCTCACATCAGCCACATGCCCATCGGCCAGCCGACCGCCAACAACCGCCTGTATGTGCTGGACGAAGCCCTGCGTCCGCTGCCTGTGGGTGTCGCCGGGGAAATCTGTGTCGGTGGCGTCGGCGTCGGCCGTGGCTACCTGCACGATCCGCAACGCACCGCCGAAGCGTTCATCGAACATCCGCAACTTGAAGGTCGCGTGTATCGCACCGGTGACCTGGGACGCTGGCGCGCAGACGGGGTGATCGAATACCTCGGCCGCCGCGACCAGCAGGTGAAACTGCGCGGCCACCGGATAGAACTGACCGAAATCGAACACCGCCTCGCGCAGCACCCGAACGTGCGCGAAGCCGCCGTGCTGCTGCGGGAAAACAGCGTCGGTGAAGCCTGGCTGGTGGCGTACTGGTCGGCCCATGACGACACCCTGGGCAGCGACGGCCTGGGCGAGCACCTGCGGGCACAACTGCCGCCGTACATGGTGCCGGCCGCCTTCGTCTGCCTGGACAAACTGCCGCTGAACAACAACGGCAAGGTCGATCGCAAGGCCCTGGCCGCCCGGGTACTGGACTGGCAGGCCGATACCCGGCGAAGCATTGCCCCGCGCAATCCACTGGAAACCGCCGTGGCGGCCATCTGGGCCGAGGTCCTGGGGCGCGACACCATTGGCGTGGAAGACAACTTCTTCACCCTCGGTGGCCACTCGTTGCTGGCGACCCAGATCGTTGCGCGACTGCGCAACCATTTCAAACTCGACCTGCCGCTGCGCACGCTGTTCGAACAGCCCACCGTGGCCTTGCTGGCCGTGAACATCGCCGCTCGCCAGGCCGACGCCGCCGCGCCACAAGCCGTCGCCCTCAAGGCACCGAAAGCCCAGCCGCGCCCGGCCCTGTTGCCGCTGTCGTTCTCGCAACAACGCCTGTGGTTCATCGAGCAACTGACGCCGGGCACGACGCTGTTCAACATCCCGTTCGCCCTGCACCTCAAGGGCGAACTCAATGTCGAGGCGTTGCACGCCAGCCTGAACGATCTGCTGGCGCGCCACGAAATCCTGCGTACCGGCATCCACGGCACCGATGGCCTGCCCTGCCAACGCATCAGCGAATCACTGGACATCGTGCTGCCTTTCGAAGACCTGTCCGGCCTGACCGCCACCGCTCGCGAAGGTGCGCAATTCATTGCCCTGCAAGACACGTTCGAGCAGCCGTTCGACCTGACCTGCCCACCACTGCTACGTGCCCGTCTGTTGCGCCTCGCGCCGGGAGAGCACGTGCTCGGCATCGCCCTGCATCACCTGGTATCGGACGCCTGGTCGGCCACCATCGCCCTGCGGGAACTGGCCCTGGGTTATGAAGCCCGCTGCAACGGCGCCGCCGCCGAGCTGCCGGCCCTGCCGGTGCAATACGCCGACTTCGCCCTCTGGCAGCGCGAACACCTGCAAGGCGCCGAACTCAAGCGCCAGCTCGATTACTGGACCAGCACCCTGGACCGCCGCGACAGCGACGGCAGCCCGTTGCTGGCGCTGCCCACCGACCATCCACGGCCGTCAATGCAGAGCTACCGCGCCGGGATCGTCCAGCGCGAACTCAGTGCCGACCTCAGTGGCCGGGTACAAGCCTTCGCCAGCCGCCTCGGCACCACGCCGTTCACGGTGCTGTTCGCCGGTTTCGCCGTGTTGATGCACCGCTTGAGCGGCGATACCACCGTGCTGGTCGGCACCCCGGTGACCCATCGCGAACAACCGGGCACCGAAGGCCTGCTCGGCATCCTGCTGAACAACCTGGCGATCCGCACCGACTTTGTGCCACAAGCGGATTTCACCGCCCTGGTGCAACAGGTCGCCGAGCGCCTGCGCTGCGGCTTGCAGCATCAGGACCTGCCCTTCGAGCAACTGGTGGACAGCCTGCAACTGCCCCGCAGCCTCAGCCACGCACCGCTGTACCAAGTGATGGTGGCTCAGCAATTGGCCATGGAGTCGCGCTTGCGCTTCCCCGGGCTGGAAATCGAAGCGCTGGACACCCCGCTGCGGCATTCGGAATGCGACCTGGATCTGCACGTGTTGTGCCCGGCCCATGCACCGATCCAACTGGAGCTGATGTTTGCCCTGGACCTGTTCGTCGCCGACAGCGCCCGCCAGACCCTGGCCAGCCTGGAGCACTTGCTCGAGCAAATGCTCGCCGATCCGCAACGCCCAGTGGCCGCCCTGCCGCTGTTGATGGACGCGGAGTGGCAGCGTACGGCGATGGAGAGGAACCGCACCGAGATGGCGGTAGCTACGCACCTGACCTTCGCCCAACTGTTTGAACAACAGGCTGCGCCGGACACCCTGGATCCGCCACGCAGCAGCACCGAACGACAAGTCGCCATGTTGTGGTCGGAGTTGCTGAAAGTGCCGTCGACGCAGATCGGTCGCGACAGCCATTTCTTCCACCTCGGCGGTCATTCGCTGTTGGCTGCGGTGTTGTTTGCCCGTCTGCGCCAACAGTTCGCCACAGTGCCGCCGCTGCGGGCCGTGTTCGAACACCCGACCCTGGAGGCCCTGGCCGCGCTGCTGGGCGCCCCGCTGCAAGCGCCCGCAGCGACATTCGTTCCGGCGCCACGCCCGGCGCGCTTGCCGTTGTCGTTTGAACAACAACGCCTGTGGTTCCTGGAACAACTGAGTGCCGGCGGTGGTGAATACAACGTGGTCAGCGCCGTGCAACTGGACGGTAAACTCGACACCCGGGCCCTGCAAGCGGCCCTGAACAACGTGGTCCAACGTCACGAAATCCTGCGCAGCCGCATCGTGCGCGAGAGCGACGGCGAGTTGGCGCTGATCATCGAACCGCAGGTCGACATCGCCTTGCAGTCGACAGCCTTGGAAGCGACCAGCGACGCGCACTGGCAGCAATTGACCGACGACGCCATCCACGCAGAAACCGGACGCCGTTTCGACCTCGCCAGCCAAGTGCCGATCCGCGCCACCCTGCTGCAACGCTGCGGCCACGCCCAGGCCTTGCTGCTGCTCACCGTGCACCACTGCGCCACCGACGATGCCTCCAGTCAGAACCTGCTGGATGAACTGGGCCGCTGCTACAGCGCCCATTGCCAGGGCACGGCAGCCGCGCTGCCGGAACTGGTACTGCAATACCCCGACTACGCCCTCTGGCAGCGCGAGCCGGGGCAACAGACCGCGTTCAGCAGCCAGTTGGAATACTGGCGTGGGCAACTGGAGGACGGCGACTACCTGCTGGACCTGCCCACCGAACAGGGCCGCCCCAACCTACTCGCCCCGGCAGCCGGTGCGGTGCAATTGCAGCTGCCGCCTGCGCTGGTGGGACGCCTGCGACAGTTCGCCCAGCAACGCGGCGCCACCCTGTACATGCTGATGCTCAGCGCCGCGCAATTGCTGCTGGGTCGCTACGCCAACCAGCGCGACGTGCGCGTCGGCAGCCCGGTGGCCCAACGTCCGTTCGCCGAGCTGCAGCCGCTGATCGGTTGCTTCGTCAATACCGTGGTCATGCGCGCCGATCTCGATCCGAGCCTGAATTTCGAAGGTCTGCTGAATCAGGTTCGCAACCGCGTACTGGACGCCCAGCAGCATCAGGACGTGCCGTTCGACCAGGTTGTCGAGCACCTCAAGCCGGCCCGCAGTCTCGGCCAGACGCCGTTGTTCCAAGTGCTGTTCGCCATGCAGAACGCGGACTCGTCCTGCCCGCAATGGCCATCGTTGCAGGTCAGCGAACGTGCCGTGAGCGCCCAGGCCACCAAGTACGACTTGAACTGGGAAGTGTATGACGGCGAGGTGCTGTCGGTGTTGCTGGAATACCGCGCCGCGCTGTTCAGCGAAACCACCGCCCGACGCTGGCTGGAGCAATGGCAGCAATTGCTTGAAGCCATGCTCGATGCACCACAGACCCGCCTCGCGGACTGGTCGCCATTAGCGGTGACAGAGCGTCGGCGCCAACTGGTCGAGTGGAACGCCACCGAGCGTCACTACAGTGGCCCCACCGATCTGCACACCGCCCTGAGCCAACAAGCCGCCCTCAGCCCCAACGCCCCGGCGCTGGTGTTCGAAGGCCAGCGCCTGAGCTACGCCGAGCTGGATAACCGGGCTCAAGCCGTCGCCCGTGCCTTGCGTGCGGTCGGCATCGGCACCGATGACATCGTGCCGGTATGCATGGAGCGCTCGGTGGACATGGTCGTCGCCCTGCTCGGTATCGTCCATGCCGGCGCCGCCTGGCTGCCGCTGGATCCGGAACTGCCCGCCGGGCGCCTGGCCTTCCTGATCGAAGACGCTGACGCCAAGGTCAGCCTGACCCAAGCCCGGTGGCTGTCGCGCCTGCCTGCCGGCCATCAGGCCTGGACTCTCGACAGCCTGCCCCAGGCCCCGGCCTTCGACCCGATCAGCGTCGCGGCCAGCGACCTGGCCTACGTGCTCTACACCTCCGGCTCCACCGGCCAACCGAAAGGCGTGATGAACGAACACGGCGCCTTGATGAACCGCCTGTACTGGATGCAGGACGCGTTCCCGATTGGTCCGAACGACCGCGTGCTGCAGAAAACCCCGTACAGCTTCGACGTCTCGGTGTGGGAGTTCTTCTGGCCGCTGATCACCGGCGCCACCCTGGTGGTGGCCCGTCCGGATGGTCATCGCGATCCGGCATACCTCAGCCAACTGATCCAGCAGGAACAGGTCACGACGTTGCACTTCGTACCGTCGATGCTCCGCGCCTTTGTCGAGGAGCCGAGCCTGGTCGACTGCCGCAGCCTGCGCCAGGTGTTTGCCAGCGGCGAAGCGCTGCCGGTGGATCTGGTGCGGCGTTTCATGGGCCAACACCCGGCGGCACTGGTCAACCTGTACGGCCCGACCGAAGCGGCCATCGACGTGTCGGTCTGGCGCTGCTCGGTGGACGATGTGATCGTGCCCATCGGCAAACCCATCGCCAACCTGCGCCTGTACATCCTCGACGAAAGCCTGCAGCCGCTGCCCATCGGCAGCATCGGTGAGCTGTACATCGGCGGTGTCGGCGTCGCTCGGGGCTACCTCAAGCGTCCGGATTTGACCGAGGAACGCTTCCTCGCCAGCCCGTTCATCGACGGGGATCGCCTGTACCGTACCGGCGACCGCTGCCGCTTCCTGGCCGATGGCAACATCGAATACCTCGGGCGCCTGGATCACCAGGTGAAGCTGCGTGGCCAGCGTATCGAACTTGGCGAAATCGACGCTGAGCTGCTGGCGCAAAGCGGCGTTCGCGACGCTGCGACCCTGCTGCTGGACCAACGCTTGGTGAGCTTCTGGTGCGGTGACGCCGACGAGGCTGCCATTCGCAGCGCATTGAGCGACAGCCTGCCCTCGCACATGCTGCCGAGCTTCTTCGTCCAGCTCGACAGCCTGCCTCTGAACAGCAACGGCAAACTCGACCGCAAGGCCCTGGCCGCCACCCCGCTGCCGGAACACCACAGCGACCGGCCGTACACCGCGCCGCGCACTGCCACGCAAAGCGCGCTCTGCGAGTTGTTCAGCGAAGTGCTGGACTGCGCGTCGGTTGGCATCGAAGATCACTTCTTCCAGCTCGGCGGCCATTCCCTGTTGGCGACCCGACTGGTCAGCCGCGTCCGTGAACGCCTGGGGGTTTCCCTGCCGTTGGCGCTGGTGTTCGAACACCCGACGGTCGCGGCCCTGGCCGATTACGTACACGCGGCGACAGCGGACGAATCGATCACCGCGCAGCCGCGTCCGGCGGCACTGCCCTTGGGGCTGGCACAGAAGCGCTTCTGGATGCTCAGTCGCCTGGTGCCGGATTCTCGTGAGTACCACATGCCGTTCGCCCTGACGTTGCGCGGCGAGCTGCAGGTCCGCGTCTTGCGTGAAGCCTTCGAGCAGGTCAGCCAACGCCACCTGGTGCTGCGCAGCCGGATTGTCGAAGTCCAGGGCGAGCCGCAACTGCTGATCGACGATCACGGGCCGGCGCTCGCGGTCACTGCCGTTGCCACACAGGATTGGACCAAGACCTGCGCCACGGCCCAAGCCGAGTTGATGGCGCCGTTCGACCTGGCTGCCGCCGCACCTTGGCGTGCGCACCTGCTGCAACGCCAGGGCAGTGACGAAAACCTGTTACTGGTGTGCCTGCACCACAGCGCCACCGACGGCTGGGCCATGCAATTGCTCATCGATGAGCTGACCCAGGCCTACGCCGCCGGCCTCGAAGGGCAATCGCCGGGCTGGGCGCCGCTGGAGATCGACTATGTCGACTTCGCCCTGTGGCAACAGCACCCGGACACCCAGGCCCGACGCAATGACAGCCTGGATTACTGGAAAAACCACCTGGGCCAGGACGACTACCAGCTCGACCTGCCTATCGACCATCCACGGGGCGCCGAAGCCGATCGTCGAGCCCGGCAACTGATCGTCAACCTCGGTGCCCAGCGCGCCGAATCGATCCGCCAGTTCGCCCGCCAGCGCGGCACCACCACTTACGTGGTGCTGGCCTCGGCCCTGAGCGCACTGCTGGCGCGTCACAGCGGCCAGCGCGAGATTCGTCTCGGCACCCCGGCGGACCAGCGCGATCAGCCGCAATCCCAGACGTTGCTGGCCTGCCTGGTCAACACCCTGGTGATCCGCAGCGAAGTCGACCAGCGGGCCCCGGCCGAGCAATTGCTCGCCAGTCTCGAAGCCGATCTGCGTGCGGCCCAGGCCCACGCGGACCTGCCCTTCGCCACCCTGGTCGGCGCCGTCGCCCAACACCGCGACCTGAACCGCACGCCGCTGTTCCAGGTGCTGTTCTCCCTCAACTATGGCCGCGTGGACAGCAGCCAATGGCCGGGACTGGAGGTCGAAGAGCAGACGCTGCCGGTGATCGACGCCAAGTTCGAACAGAGCTGGGAAGTCCAGGATGACGGCAACGACATGACCCTGGCGCTGGAATACCAAGCGGCGCTGTTCGACGAGTCGACGATGCAACGCTGGAGCGCGCAGTGGTGTGCGCTGCTGGATGCGTTGGTGGCGGCGCCTGGGCGAACGCTGATCGAGCTGTTCCCGCAGCAGCAGGATCAGCAGCAACTGGACCGCTGGAACGCCACCGAGCGTCACTACAGCGGCCCGACCAACCTGCACACCGCCCTGAGCCAACAAGCCGCCCTCAGCCCCAACGCCCCGGCGCTGGTGTTCGAAGGTCAACGCCTGAGCTACGCCGAGCTGGATCAACGGGCGCAAGCCGTTGCCCGGGCCCTGCGTGCGGCCGGCATCGGCACCGATGACATCGTGCCGGTGTGCATGGAACGCTCGGTAGACATGGTCGTCGCCCTGCTCGGTATCGTCCATGCCGGCGCCGCCTGGCTGCCGCTGGATCCGGAACTGCCCGCCGGGCGCCTGGCCTTCCTGATCGAAGACGCTGACGCCAAGGTCACCTTGACCCAGGCGCAGTGGTTGTCGCGCCTGCCAACCGGCCATCAGGCCTGGACCCTCGACACCCTGCCCCAGGCTCCGGCGTTCGACCCGATCAGCGTCGCGGCCAGCGACCTGGCCTACGTGCTCTACACCTCCGGCTCCACCGGCCAACCGAAAGGCGTGATGAACGAACACGGCGCCTTGATGAACCGCCTGTACTGGATGCAGGACGCGTTCCCGATTGGTCCGAACGACCGCGTGCTGCAGAAAACCCCGTACAGCTTCGACGTCTCGGTGTGGGAGTTCTTCTGGCCGCTGATCACCGGCGCCACCCTGGTGGTGGCCCGTCCGGATGGTCATCGCGATCCGGCATACCTCAGCCAACTGATCCAGCAGGAACAGGTCACGACGTTGCACTTCGTACCGTCGATGCTCCGCGCCTTTGTCGAGGAGCCGAGCCTGGTCGACTGCCGCAGCCTGCGCCAGGTGTTTGCCAGCGGCGAAGCGCTGCCGGTGGATCTGGTGCGGCGTTTCATGGGCCAACACCCGGCGGCACTGGTCAACCTGTACGGCCCGACCGAAGCGGCCATCGACGTGTCGGTCTGGCGCTGCTCGGTGGACGATGTGATCGTGCCCATCGGCAAACCCATCGCCAACCTGCGCCTGTACATCCTCGACGAAAGCCTGCAGCCGCTGCCCATCGGCAGCATCGGTGAGCTGTACATCGGCGGTGTCGGCGTCGCTCGGGGCTACCTCAAGCGTCCGGATTTGACCGAGGAACGCTTCCTCGCCAGCCCGTTCATCGACGGTGATCGCCTGTACCGCACCGGCGACCGCTGCCGTTTCCTGGCCGATGGCAACATCGAATACCTCGGACGTCTGGATCACCAGGTGAAGCTGCGCGGCCAGCGTATCGAACTCGGTGAGATCGACGCCGCGGTGCTGAACCTGCCGGCCATCACCGGGGCCTGCACCCTGGTCATCGATAACCGGCTGGTGGCGTTCTACAGCAGCAGCGCGGCGCAATCGGGCCTCGACACCCTGCTCGCCGCCGAGTTGCCGGCCTACATGGTGCCGGCGGTGTGGGTCCACGTCCCGACGCTGCCGCTCAACAGCAACGGCAAGATCGACCGCAAGGCCCTGGCGGCCCTGCCCTTGCCGCAAACCCGGAAAGACTACGCCGCGCCGCGCAACGCGCTGGAAAGCCTGTTGTGCCAGTTGTTCGGCGAGCTGCTCGGCGAAAGTCTGACCGGCGGCCGCGAGGTCGGCACCAGCGACAGCTTCTTCGCCTTGGGCGGTGATTCGATTCTCGGCCTGAAGCTGATCTCACGCCTGCGCGAACACGGCTACTCGCTGACGCCACGGGACCTGTTCCGCTCGCCCACCCCGGCGGCGCTGGCCCTGGTGACCACGGCCCTGCTGACCCAGGCCGAACAGGGCGAAGTGACCGGTGCGATGCCATTGATGCCGTTGCACCAGTGGTTCTTCGATCAGCAACAACCCCAGGCCACGCACTGGAACCAGTCCGTGCTGGCCGACAGCGACCGGCGTCTGCAACTGCCTCTGGTACAGGCCACCCTGGATCGGCTGGTCGCTCACCACGACGCTTTGCGCCTGCGCTTCGCCGAGGTCGACGGCCAATGGCAAGCGCAGATCGCTCCCGTAGCGCCTGCGCAACTGACTTGCTGCGAGCACCCGGATCAACTGCTACAAGTCGCACAAAGCCTGGACCTGCAACACGGCCCCCTGTTTGCCGCGGCCCTGCTGGAAGGTGAACCGCAGCGCCTGTATCTGGTAGCTCATCACCTTGTGGTGGATGCGGTGTCCTGGACGCCGCTGCTGGAGGATTTCCAACAGCTGTATTCAGGGCTGGAGCGTGGCGAACAAACCACCTTGCCGGCGAAAACCACCTCCTACCGGCAATGGGCCGAGCACCTGCATGCCCACGCCGCCAAGGTCGCGGGCGAACAGCGCTACTGGAGCACTCAGATCAGCGTGAACCGGCCGCCGGTTGCCACCGTGGCCGAGCGCCGGACCCTGTCGGCCCGTTGGGAGGCCACCCGCACCCACCAATGGCTGACCGAGTCCCACGCAGCGTACCGCACGCAACCGGAAGAACTGCTGATCGCCGCCCTAGCCGCGACCCTGGCGGAAACCGAAGGTCGCAGCGACATCGTCGTGGATCTGGAGCGCCATGGCCGCGATGCGCCTTTCGACGGCCTGGACGTCAGCCGCACGGTTGGCTGGTTCACCACGCTGTTCCCGTTGCGCGTCAGCGCCAGCGGCGCCCGTGGCGACCAGGTGCGCAACGCCAAGGAAGCCTTGCGTGCCGTGCCGGGCCAGGGCCTTGGCTACGGCTTGCTGCGTCAACGCGGTCAGCTGTCGGCCAGCCACGGCGACGTGCTGTTCAACTACCTCGGACATGAGCAGACGCCCGAGGGCTGGTTGCGCGCCAGCAGCCTTACCCCACCGGCGGACGTGTCGCCGGCCAACCGGGTGACCCATGCTCGCGAAGTGGTGGCGTGGCTGGAGGACGGCGTGTTGCGTGTCGAATGGCACAGCGTCACGCCGGAGGCCGACAGCCGCTTGCCCGCTCGCCTGTTGGAGCACCTGCAAGCGCTGGTCGAACACTGCCTAGATCCGCAGGCCGGCGCGCTGATGCCCTCGGACTTCCCGCTCGCCAAGGCGCTGAACCAGAAGTCCCTGGACAAACTGCTGGGCAAGCTCAAGACCAAACCGAACTCCCAAAGCCAGTGAGTGGCGCAGCCGCCGCGGGGTCACTGCCTGACCACCGCGGCGCCAGCCCGACACCCACTGTTTTCAAGCCTTTGAAATGGACCAAGCCAGCATGAACAACATCGAAGACATCTACTCCCTTTCGCCGACCCAGCACGGCCTGTTGTTTCACAGTGTCTTTGAACCGGATTCGCGGGTGTACTACCAGCAATTGAGCCTGGAAATGAACGGCCCGCTGCAACTCAACGCCTTTCGCGGTGCCTGGCAAGCGCTGATGCAGCGCCACGCCGTGTTGCGCAGCGCGTTTCTCTGGGAAGAGTTGGACGACGCCTATCAGGTGGTGCAGCAGGACGTCGACCTGCCCCTGACTGAACTGGACTGGCAAGACCGCGCCGACCCACAGGCAGCCCTGGAACAATTGGGCCTGGAGCAACGGGCGCAACCCCTGGAGCTGAATGAATCGCCACTGATGCGCGTCTGCCTGGTGCGCCTGGCCCCCGAGCGCTGGCACCTGATCTGGACCTTCCATCACATCCTCATGGACGGCTGGAGCGTCGGCATCGCGGTGCAGGAATGGCTGGCGCTCTACTACGAGCAAGCCCATGGCCGACCCGCCCACTTGCCACCGACCCGCGCCTACCGCGACTACATCGCCTGGCTGGCGGAGCAGGACATGGCGGCTACCGAAGGCTTCTGGCGCGAGCAGTTGCAGGACCTGAGCGAACCGACCCCGCTGCCCAACTTTGCCGTGCGCGAGGCCGCGCCTGCAGGGGCACCTTTCGCCGAGCGAGAAAGCCTGCTGGACGACAGCGAAACCGAGCAGCTGTCACAGTTCGCCCGTCGCCACGACCTGACCATCAATACCTTGATCCAGGGCGCCTGGGCGTTGCTGCTGGGCCAACACGCCGGGCGTGACGACGTGATCTACGGCGTCACCGTCGCCGGCCGCCCGGAGAACCTGGCCGCGGTCGACAGCACCGTCGGGCTGTTCATCAACACCCTGCCGCTGCGGGTACAGTGGGCCGACAGCCCGGCGCTGGTGGATTGGCTGCAGCAGTTGCAGCACGCCAACAGCGACCTGCGCCACCACGCCTACCTGCCGCTGGGCAAACTCAAGGCGATGACCCGCATAGCCGCCGAACAGGCGCTGTTCGATTCGATCCTGGTGTTCGAAAACTTCCCGGTCACCGACGCATTGAACCAGGACACCGGCGGCTTGAGCTTCAGCGCCCCGGCCAGCGAACAGCGGGCCGACGGCATTACCCTGACCCAGGGTCGCAACCACTTCCCGCTGTCGCTGATCGTGATGCCGGACAAACAGTTGCACTACCTGATCAGCTACGACCGCAGCCGCTTCAGCGACGCCGAGGTCGCGGTGTTGTCCGCACAGTTGCGCGCGATTCTGTTGGCGATGACGGCGCAAGCCCAGTGCCGGGTCAACGAACTCGAGTGGCTAAGCCCGGAAGAACGCCAGCAACTGTTGGTACAGGGGTTCGGCGCGCAACTGCCGGTACCCCAGGACTGCCTGCACCAGCGTTTCGAACAGCAGGTTGCCGCGTACCCCGAACAACTGGCGGTACGCGATCTCCAGGTGGCACTGACCTACCGTGAACTCGATCAACAGGCCAACCGCCTCAGCCAATACCTGCGCGCCCAGGGCATCGGCCACGACAGCGTGGTCGCCCTGGCCATGGAGCGCAGTGCCGATTTCGTCGTTGCCCTGCTCGCCACCCTCAAGGCCGGCGCGGCGTATCTGCCGCTGGACATCAAGCAGCCCGCCGGCCGCCTGGCTGACGTGCTGGTAGACAGCCGCGCCGCGCTGTTGATCGGCGCCAGCCCTTCACCGCTGCTCAAGGGTCTGGCCGAGCACACGCCGACGCTGTGGCTGACCGAACAGGCCCAGGCCATCGCCACCCAGCCAGACATGCCACCCGCCGTGGCCCACAGCCCGACCGATGCCGCCTACGTGATCTACACCTCGGGCTCCACCGGCACGCCCAAGGGTGTGGTGGTCGAGCACCGGTCCATCGTCGACTACCTGACGGCAGTGCAGGCCGTGCTCAACCCGCCGGCGGCCGCCTGCTACGGCTTGCTGTCCAGCATCGCCGCCGACCTCGGCCATACCCAACTGTTCGGTGCGCTGTGCAGCGGCGCCAGCCTGTTGTTGGTAGATGAAGACAGCGGTTTCAGCCCACTGGCCCTGGCCGAACTCTTCGACCTGCATCCGGTGGATGTGCTGAAAATCACCCCAAGCCACCTCGCCGGCCTGTTGCAGGCACTGCCCGATGCCCGTCTGCTGCCCCGCGCGCTGCTGGTGTTCGGCGGCGACGCCCTCAGCCCGGCGCTGCTGGAACAGGTGAACCGCCTGGCACCGGGCTTGAAGGTGTTCAACCACTATGGCCCGAGTGAAGCGACCGTCGGCGCCATCGCGACCGAACTGCCGGCGGGCCTGCGCAGCATCGCTCTCGGCCGGCCGCTGTCGAACCGTCAACTGCAGGTGGTCGATGGCAATGGTCGCCTGGCCGCCATCGGCGTGTCCGGTGAGCTGCTGATCAGCGGTGCCCTGGCCCGAGGTTACCTGCACCGGGACGACCTCACCGCCGAACGCTTCCATGTCGATGCGAACGAGCAACGCTGGTACCGCACCGGCGACCGCGTGCGCTGGCAAGTCGACGGTCAAATCGCGTTCCTTGGCCGCGTCGACAGCCAGGTGAAGATCCGTGGCAACCGCCTGGAGCTGGGCGAAGTCGAGGCGCAGATCAAGCGCCTGTCGCCGCTGATCGAGCAGGCACTGGTGCGCGTCGTCGAACTGGACGGCAGCCCACGCCTGGTGGCCTGGCTGGTCGCCAGCCAATCGATCTCACCCGCCAAGCTGCGCAACGACCTCAGCGCCCGCGTGCCGGACTACATGGTGCCGGCGCACTTCATCACCCTCGACGAACTGCCCCTCACCCGCAATGGCAAAGTCGACGTGCAGCGCTTGCCGACGCCACAGAAACCCACCGACGACAGCGCCAGCCATGTCGCCCCGCGCAACGAAGTCGAAGCACTGCTGGCCGACATCTGGCAGGACGTCCTCAAGCTGGAACGGGTGGGCGTGCACGACAACTTCTTCGCGCTGGGGGGTGACTCGATCATCAACTTGCAGATCATCGCCCGCGCCAACCAGCAGGGACTGAAGCTCACGCCTCGGCAGTTGTTCGAAAACCGCACCATCGCTGATATCGCCCGGGGGCTGGGGGCCGATGCCAGCCAGGGCGTGGCGGAAAACCTTGCCGATGGCTACGAATTGCCACTGGGCGCGGGCCAACGGGCACGCCTGCAACAGGGCCCACTCGAGGCCACCTGGCGCTGCGTGGCGCTGGCCCAAACCATCGACAGCAACCTGCTGGGCCAGGCGATCAGCGCCTTGCAACACCATCACCAGGCCCTGCGTCTGGCACTGAAAGCGTTGCCCGAGGAGCAATGGCAGCAACGGGTACTGGGCTCGGCCAAGGCACCGATGATCAGCCACGAGAAACTGGCCGTGTGCGACCCACTGCACTTGCAGGCCCTGGCCCAGGCCGGTGTCGACGCGCTTGAACTGGACGCCGGCCAGACCTTGCATGCCTGCCTACTGGACGTGGCTGGCAAGCCGTCCCTGCTGCTGGCCGCTCACCCCCTGTGCGTGGACGAGGCATCCTGGTCGCTGCTGCTCACCGACCTCAACCTGGCGTTGGCACAACTGATGTATCACCGGCCGGTGCGCCTGTCCTATACAGGTGGCGATTTCAGCCAGTGGACGCGACACCAGCAGGCACACGCCCAAAGCGATGCCCTGGACGATGCCTGGGAGCACTGGCTGCAGTACGCCGGCCTGGAGCCGCTGCAACTGCCGGAAAGCGAGCAACCCAGCAGCGTGATCGAGCAAACTCTGCCAGCCACCACCTCCAGCGAACTCAAGCGCGTTGCCGAGGTGCTGCAGCTGGACTGGAACAACCTGCTGGCCGCCGCCGTGGTCGAACAATGCCGTGAGCTGGGCGGCGACGGCATGATTGCACTGAGCGTTCAAGGCACCCGCCCCGCCGCCGAGCGCTTGCCTGTCGATGCGCCCATCGCCGTGGCCGACCTCGAACCGGCACGCATCCTCGGCCCGCTGGATCTGGCCGTGCCGTACTTCCTCCAGACCGAAGGCGACAGCTTGCTGCAACGGGTGCAGGCCTTGGTCGCGCAGATGCGCGCTTACCCGCAACATGGCGTTGATTACGGCGCATTGCGTTACCTGTCGGACAACACTTACCTGCAAGAGCCCCTGCGCGATCTGCCGGCGGCAGCGGTCACCATTCGCTGGCTGGGCAACCTCGACAGCCATCGCGAAGCACACGGCATCCTCGCCCAGGTCGAAGCGGCGAACCCGTCGACAGCGTCGACCTGTCCGCTGACCCTCGACGCCTGGTGGCAGGACGATTGCCTGCACCTGCGCAGCCAGGGCGCCCTCGCCGCCAGCTGGGCGCCGCGGCTCATGCAACGCTTGAGCGAACTCGCCGGATTACATACCGCCACCGACCTGCGCCCCGCCAGCCAGGCTTTCCCGCTGTGCCACAAGCAAGCGGCGACCCTGGCGGCCGAGCCTCTGGACTGGTTGAACATCGAAGACGTCTACCCGTTGTCGTCGATGCAACAGGGCATGCTCCTGCATACCCTGCTGCAACCCCACAGCGGCATCTACCTGATGCAGCAACGCTACAGCTGGGACGGCGTGTTGCAGCGCCCGGCGATGGAAGCGGCCTGGCAGTTGTTCCTGCAACGGCACCCGATGATGCGCACCGCGTTCTGGTGGCAGGAAGACCATGAGCCGCTGCAATGCGTCTACCGGCAAACCCATCGGGCTTTCGACTGGCAGGACCTGCGCCATCTCGATGAAGAGCAGCAGCGCCTGGCGATGGACCAGGCCCTGGAAGCGCAACGCCTGCAAGGCTTCGACATGGCCTGCGCGCCGCTGACCCATCTGCGGGTGTTCCAACTCGATGAGCGCCGCTTCGCTGTGGTGCGCAGCTTCCACCATATCCTCACCGATGCCTGGTGCTTCGGTTTGTTGATGGAAGACCTGCTGGCGATCTACCAGGCCCTCGTGCGCCAGGAGCCCGTGGCCCGTCCGCGCCTGCGTTCGTTCCGAGGCTACATGAGCTGGCTGGAGCGCCATGACATGGCCGCCGCGCACGCCTTCTGGCAAGCGGAAATGGCCGGTTTCAGCGAGCCGACGCCGCTGCACGTGGACAGCCCCGTGGCCCGCCCCGAGCAGGCGCCGGAGCAGGTCGGCGATTTCGACCAGACCCTGAGCATCGCCCAGACCCAGCGTTTGCAGCAGTTGTGCCAGCAATACCAACTGACCCCCAACACCTGGATCCAGGGCGCCTGGGCATTGTTGCTGTCGCGCTACAGTGGCAACCGCGACGTGCTGTTCGGCGTCACCGTGGCCGGTCGCCCGACCGATCTGGCCGGTGTGGAGGAAATGGTCGGGCTGTTCATCAACAGCCTGCCGCTGCGGGTCGATGTCGACCCACAAGCGCCGGTCGCCGACTGGCTGCAAGCGCTGCTGTCGCACAACGCGCAATTGCGCGAGCACGAAAGCGCATCACTGGTGGACATCCAGCGTTGCAGCGAAGTCCCCCGCGGCCAGCAGTTGTTCGACAGCCTGGTGGTGTTCGAAAATGCCCCACTGGACATCAGCAGCGTGCAACTGGATGCCTTCAGCATCGACATCTACGAAGACCGGGTGCATACCAACTTCCCGATGACGGTGGTGCTGTACCCCGGCGACCGCCTGGGCATTCGCCTGTCCTATGACAGCCAGCGCTTCAGCACCGACACCGTGCAGCGCATGCTCGGTCATCTGGTGCAACTGCTGTCGAGCATGCTCGATCAGCCGCAAGCGCCCCTGGGCAGCCTGCACATGCTCCCCGAAGCGGAGCGCCAGCAGCTGCAGATCGAGTGCAACCGCAGCGCCGTGGACTTCCCGCTGGAGCGCGGCTACGCGGCGCTGTTCGCCGATCAGGTGCAGCGCCGTGCGCAACACCTCGCCGCGGTCTGCCAGGGCCAATCGCTGACCTACGCCGAACTGGATCGCCGCGCCAACGCCATCGCCCACTCGCTGCAAGCGTCCGGCGCCGGTCCGGAAACCCTGGTGGCGCTATTTGCCGAGCGTGGCCTGGCCTTGCTCACGATGATGATCGCCACGCTCAAGGTCGGAGCCGCATTCCAGGCCCTGGACATCCAGCAACCGCCCGCCCGCCTGGCGGAACTGCTGAACCTCGGCGAAGCGCCGCTGCTGCTGGTCTGCGAGCACGCGACAGCGACGCTGGACAACGTCCTGCCGCAGATGAACCGGCAACCCACCTGCCTGATCGCCCAAGCGCTCTGGCAAGGCGGCGAACGAGCACCGGTTACGTATTCGCACAACCCTGACCAACTGGCCTACGTGATCTTCACTTCGGGCTCCACCGGCACGCCGAAAGGGGTCATGGTCGAACAACGAGGGATGCTCAACAACATGTTCGGCAAGATGCCGAGCCTGGGCCTGGGCGAGCACGACCGGATTGCCCAAACGGCGTCCGCGGCGTTCGACATCAGCGTGTGGCAGTTCCTCGCCGCACCATTGTTCGGCGCCACCGTGCATATCCTTCCCGATGCCCAGGCCCACGACCCGGTGGCCCTGCTCGACGCCGTCCAGGAACACGGGCTGACGCTGCTGGAAACCGTGCCGGCGCTGATCCGGGGCATGCTCCAGGAGAGTCAGGCCCATCACAACCTGGCAAGCCTGCGCTGGCTGCTGCCCACTGGCGAGGCCCTGCCACCGGCCCTGGCGCGGGACTGGTTCGCACGCTTCCCGGCCATCCCGTTGATGAACGCCTACGGCCCGGCGGAATGCTCGGACGACGTCTCCTTCCACCCGATCACCGAAGCCCCGACCGACGATTGCCTGCACATGCCCATCGGCAAACCCACCGCCAACAACCAGGTGTTCGTGCTGGATTCGGCGCTGCGCATGGTGCCCCTCGGCGTTCCCGGTGAGTTGTGCATCGGCGGCGTCGGTGTGGGCCGCGGTTACCTGCGTGACCCGCAGCGCACCCAGGAAGCCTTTGTCCCGCACCCGTTCCAGGCGGATACGCGCCTGTACCGCAGCGGCGACATCGGCCGGATGCGCGCCGATGGCGTGATCGAGTACCTCGGCCGTCGCGACCAGCAAGTGAAGATCCGTGGTCACCGTATCGAACTGGGCGAGATCGAAAACCGCCTGATGCAGCATCCGGCGGTGGACAGCGCCGCCGTCCTGGCGCTGCCCGATGCCCGGGGTGCCTTGCAACTGGTCGCCTGGTACGTGCTCGACAGCACTGCCGACCTGGGCGGCGAATCCGCGCAACAGCTGCTGAGCGCTTACCTGGGCACGCAACTGGCGCACTATATGGTCCCGGCCCGCTGGCTGGCGCTGGAACAATTGCCGTTGAACGCCAACGGCAAGGTCGACCGCCGAGCCCTCGCCGCCAAAGGCGTGCCTCAGACCGAGACCACCGATGAGCTGTGCGTGGCACCGCGCACCGCCACCGAGCAGGTCCTGGCAGAACTCTGGCAGGAGATCCTCGGCCTGGACAGCGTCGGCGTGCACGATGACTTCTTCGCCATCGGCGGCCACTCGCTGCTGGCTACCCAAGTGTTGTCGCGGATCCGTCGGCGCCTGAACGTCAGCCTGCCGCTGCGCACGCTGTTCGAACGCGGCACCCTGGAGCAACTGGCCGCAGCGGTCGATCAGCAGCGCGACACCCAGGTCGCGGCCGAGGGCGACAACGAAATCGCCCTGGCGCCACGTCACCAGCCGCTGCCGTTGTCCTACGCCCAGCAGCGCTTGTGGTTCCTCGATCGCTTCGAAGGCCCGAGTGCCGCCTACAACATGAGTACGGTGGTGAGGTTGCGCGGGACACTGGATATTCCGGCGTTGCAAGCGGCATTGCAGACCGTACTGGAGCGCCACGAGTCGTTGCGCACTGCCTTCCACCTCAACGGTGACCAGCCCTGCCAGGTGATCAGCCCGGCACCGCGGGTCGACCTCACGCCGACCGAGTTGGGTCAACTGGCCGGCGAGGCGCAGGCAAGCACAATGCAACGCCTGATCGACGAGCAGGCCGGCACTCCATTCGACTTGCAACAGGCGCCGATGCTGCGCGCCAACCTGCTGCGCCTGGGCACGGACGATCATGTGCTGCAATTGGTGCTGCATCACATCGCCACGGACGCCTGGTCCATGGGCATCCTCGTCCAGGAACTGATCGTCGGCTATCAGGCGTACACCAGCGGTTCGACGCCGGCCCTGCCGGTGCTGCCGGTGCTGCCGATCCAGTACGCCGACTATGCCTACTGGCAACGCAGCGAAGCGCAGCAGCGCCTGTTGGCCCGGGCCATCGACTACTGGCGCCGGCAACTGCACGGCGCACCGACGCTGATCCCGCTGCCGCTTGATTGCCCACGCCCGGCACGTCCCGATTACCAGGGCGCGGCCCTGGAGCAACGGTTCAGCCCGGCCCAGACCCGGGTGCTCAAGGCGTACGCGCAAAAGCAACGAGCGACGCTGTTCATGGTCCTGCTCAATGCTTTCAACAGCCTGATGCAGCGCGCCACCGGGGCCAGCGATTTCATCGTCGGCACCGACCTGGCCAACCGCGAACACCCGGCCCTGGAACACCTGATCGGGTTCTTCGTCAACGTGCTGCCGATCCGCGCGCGACTGAGCGAAGGCGACACCTTCGACGCTCGCCTGCAACGCTTGCGTGAAGATTGCCTGTCGGCCTTCCAGCATCAGCAAGTGCCATTCGACAAGCTGGTGGAAGAATTGCAACCGCCGCGCACGCCGGGGGTGAACCCGCTGGTCCAGGTGCTGTTCGTCATGCAGAACACGCCAAGCGGCAATGCCAACCTGTCGGACCTTGAGGTGGAACACCTGGTATCGCGCCAGGAGAGCAGCAAGTTCGACCTGGCGGTGTTTGTCGAGGAAGACGAAGAACAAGGCCTGAACGTACGCTGGGTGTACCGCACCAGCGTATTGCAGGAAGCGACCGTCCAGCGTTTCGAGCAAGGCTTCGAAAGCCTGGTCGAGCAGCTTGCCTCAGCTTCCGGGCCGGCACTGGACCACTGGTCCTGGCGGCTTGAGGAAGGCCAGGGCAGCACCGCGCCCGCCCTGCCCGACTCGCCCGCCGACGACGCCACGGCCCGCAGCGCCCGCAAGCTTTCCAAGCTGAGCAAGCTCAAGCAGACCCGCGCCACCGCCGTCAGCCAGCTGGCCCACGAACAGGTGCGCAGCCGCAGTCTGATCCCTGGGCAACCCCTGCCGTTGGTGATCGAGCCGTTGCTGAGCGACCTGGATCCGGTGCACTGGGCGCTGCAAGCCCGGGAATGGATCAACGGGCAATTGCGCACCCACGGCGGCCTGTTGTTCCGTGGCTTCAACCTGCCGGACGCGGCCGCATTCGAACAGTTCGCCCAGGCCATCGAACCGGACCTCTATGGGACTTACGGCGATCTGCCGAAAAACACCTCCGGCAAGAACATCTACCATTCCACGCCGTACCCGGAACAACACATGATTCTCTTCCACAACGAGAGCTCGCACCTGCCGCAATGGCCGCGCAAGCAGTGGTTCTATTGCGAGACACCGTCCCCCGTAGGCGGCTGCACACCCATCGTCGATTGCCGGCAGGTACTGGCGCGGTTGCCGAACGACATCGTCACCCGCCTGAAAACCCACGGCCTGCTCTATGTACGCCACTTCACCGACAAGCTGGACGTACGCTGGCAGGACTTCTTCAAGACCGAACAACGCGAGGACGTCGAACGCCAATGCCGGGCATCGGGCATGCGCTGGGAATGGCTGGGGGCCGATAACCTGCGTATCGCCCAGCACTGCCCGGCGATTGTCGAGCATCCCGACACCTTAGAGCTGTCGTTCTTCAACCAGGTGCAACTGCACCACACCGCCTGCCTGGAGCCTGAAGTGCGCAGCAACCTGATCAATCTGTTCGGCCCGGAGCACCTGCCGCGCAACGTCTACTACGGCGATGGCAGCGTGATCGAAGATGCGGTGATGGACGTGATCGGCGCGGCATACGAGGACTGCGCCGTGCGATTTACCTGGCAAAAGGGTGACATGGTGATGCTCGACAACATGCTGGTGGCCCACGCCCGGGACCCCTTTGAAGGCGAGCGCAAGATTTGTGTTGCCATGGGCCAGATGATGCGCCGCGAACAGCTGACGGGGCATCTGCCCCAAGCGCAGCCGCTGCCGGTGGCGGAGGTGCTGGCATGACGGCTTACGAAAAGCGTGAAGAAGCCTTCGCCCTTTCGCCACAGCAGCGCAGCCAGTGGCTGGGTGGGTTGCCGCCGGTAAAGCTGGAACTGGAAATTCGCGGTGAGTTGGCGCTGGAGCGCCTGCAACAACGGCTCGCCGCGTTGAGCGCTTGTCACGAAGCCCTGCGCTTGCGGGTGCGGCCGGAGCCGGGCTTGCTGACGCCGTTGCAGGTCATTGAATCCACCGTCACCGCAGCCAATGGGATCACCGTCGAGGTGCCATCGATGGAGGCCGACCGGCACCGGGTCGTGCTGCAACTGCCGGCGCTGAGCGCGGACCGCGGGACCTTGCTGCGCCTGGTGCAGGCACTGGCGTCGGTGGAGGCACCGGCGTTCGACGACGAAGCCATGACCTACACCCAGTACAGCGCCTGGTTGTACGAATTGCAGACCGACGACGATGCCGAGCAGGGCCGGCGCTTCTGGGCAACCCAGGCGCTGGACGAATCGGCCGGCGAATTGCTCTACCGCCAGGTACGCAGCGATCGCGCCGATACGCCGGTGACCACCCGCCTGATCGCCACGCCACAGCTGGGCATGGCCCTGGACCGTTTTTGCCAGCGTCATGGGGCCTCGCACGAGCAGGTGCTGATGGCCGCCTGGGGCGTCCTGTTGCAGCGCTTGAGCAGCGGCGACAGCCCGGCGCTGACCTTGAACTGGGTGCATGACTGCCGTGACGACTACGAAGAACTCGCCGACTGCTGGGGGCTGTTCGCCAAGCCCCTGCCCTTGCGTTGGGAAGCGGCTCCCGAGCACTCGTTTGCCCAAGCGCTGGCCAATCTGCAGACGCTCTGCGAACACGCTACCGAATGGCAGGAATATTGCGGCGTCAGCACTGCGCAGACGGCCGAAGCCTCGCATTACGGCTTTCAATGGGGTGCTCGCCTGCCTGGGCCACTCGGTGTCTTCGGTAGCAGCGCATCGACGCTTGCCGTGCTGGACCTCCAAGCTGTCCCGTCGGGCATGGAACTGCTGCTGGTGGCCGAAACCATCGGCGGCGACTATCGCCTGAACCTGTCTCACCCGCCGAGCCGCTACAGCGAACAGGCCGCCACGACACTGCTGGAACAGTTGCAGTCGCTGCTGCTCGATGCCCTCGCCAACCCGGACAAACCACTGTCGCAACTGTCGTTGCAGGCGCCGGGCTTCGCGGCGACGCTGGCCGCCTTGCAGCCCTCACTCGACGTGCCGCCGGTGTTTACCAGCGTGCCGGAGCGCATCAGCGCATGTGCCGCGCAGTTCCCCGGGCACTTGGCCCTGCGCGACCACAACGGTCATTTGAGCTATGCCGAACTGGACGCACGCAGCAACCAACTGGCCCATTACCTGCGCGCACAGGGTGTCGGCCGCGAGGACCGCGTGGCGTTGTACCTGGATCGCTCGGTGCAAATGGTGCTGGCCATACTCGCCGTGCTCAAGAGCGGCGCAACGTTCATCCCGCTGGATGCCCAGCAGCCCGCGCAACGCTCCCTGGCGATCCTGCAGCAGGCGCAACCGGCCTTCGTCCTCAGCGGCGCGGCCGGCAACGCACCCGCCCTGCCGTCCGTCGTCAGCCTCGACCTGCGTAATGAAGCCGCCTGGCAACAAGGGCCGACGAGCGCACCGGACTTCGACATCCAACCCCAGGACGCAGCCTACGTGCTGTTCACCTCGGGCAGCACCGGCACGCCCAAAGGCGTCATCGTTGAACACCGTCAGCTTGGCAGCTATGTCGCCAGCGTTTCCCAGCGCCTGAAACTCATGGCGGGCGAGCGCAGCGCAGTGGTTACGTCGCTGGCGGCCGACCTCGGCTACACCCTGCTGTTCCCGGCATTGCTCAGCGGCGGCGAATTGCACCTGCTGGACAAGGAAACCGCCATGGACGCCCAGGCCTGGGCTGCGTGGCAGATGCAATACCCGATCGATCACCTGAAGATCGTGCCGTCGCTGCTCGATGCCTGGTTGATCCATGCCCAAAGCGCTGCGGTGCTGCCGCGCAAACAACTGATTCTCGGCGGTGAAACCTGCTCGCGGCGCCTGCTGCAGAGCATTCGCAGCCACGCGCCGGCACTGACGATCTTCAACCATTACGGCCCTACCGAAACCACGGTCGGAGTGGTGATGCACGCTGTCGAACCGGCGGTGGACTATCGTCGCCTGCCCCTCAGCGACCGTCTCGACGGCATGCGCCTGTACTTGCTCGACGACCAGCAGGCCCTGGCCGCTCCCGGCCAAAGCGCCGAGCTGTATATCGGCGGCCCGCAACTGGCACGGGGCTATCTGGACCCACAACAAAGCGCCGACCGCTTTATCGAACTGCCACAATGGCCAGGCGAATGCCTGTATCGCACCGGCGACATGGCCCGTTATCTTCATGACGGCAGCCTGGAAATCACCGGGCGCGCGGATCGCCAGGTGAAAATCCGCGGCTTTCGCGTGGAACTCGACGAGATACAGGCGCAATTGACCCGCCTGCCCGGCGTTGCTCAAGCCGCCGTGGAATGCATCCCTCGGGGCGAGCTCGGCCAGCAACTGTTCGCCTTCATGACCCTGGTGCCCGGGCATTCGACCAGCGTCGCCCGGCTGCACGGCCAGGCCCAGGACTGCCTGCCGGACTACATGCTGCCGACCTTGCGGATTGTCGAGGCACTGCCGCTGATGGGTAACGGCAAGCTCGACCGCAAGACGTTGCAGCAATGGGCGGACAAGGTGCTCGACACGGTCGGCAGCGCCCTGCCGCGCACCCCGCTGGAGGCCTTGCTCGCCGACGTCTGGGCGCAAGTGCTGGGCCTGGAGCGGGTGGGTATCGACGATGACTTCTTCGAACTGGGCGGCCACTCCCTGGCGGCGGTGACGCTTGCCAGTCGCCTGCAGACCGCGTTGTCGGCACCGGTGACGGTCAATGCGGTGTTCAACGCCCCCAGTGTCTCGGCCTTTGCCGCGCTGGTGCAGGCCGAGCTCAAGCTCTCGCCGCTGGTCAGGTTGTCGGCGCTCAACGTCGAAGCCGCCAATCTGTTCTGCTTCCACCCGTCCACCGGCCATGTGCAGGACTACCGCACGCTGCTGGCCCCTCTGCAATCCTGGAACCTCTGGGGTTTGCAGGCGGCCTACCTGGCCGAGAACAGCACCGCGCTGGACGGCAATATCGAGAGCCTTGCCGCGCTCTACGTCGAGCACCTGCGCCAACAGCAACCCCACGGCCCCTATCACCTGCTGGGCTTCTCCCTCGGCGGACTGCTGGCGATTGCCGCGGCCGCGCGCCTGGAAAGCCAGGGCGAGCAAGTGGCCTTTCTCGGCATCATCGACTCGCAATACCAGCATCAGGCGCCGGAAGACAGTGTCGAAGCGCTGCTGGAGTCGGCTTCTCAGGCGCTGACCCTGGACAGCCAGACGCTGATGCGTCAGCTGCCGCCGCCCATCATGACCGCGTTGACCGCGCAACTGGGCGCCCTGCCCCCCGCGGCACGCCTGGCGGAACTGGTGCAGTGGGCTCGCCAGCAAGGCCTGCAACTCGATGGCGACAGTTGGGAACACCTGCAAACGCGGTTGCGCTACCAGCAACACACGCAGCACCTGCTGGCCAGCTTCAAGCCTGCACGGTTAAGCTGCCCGGTTCATGTCTGGTGGGCCAGCGACACCCTGGCCCAGTCTGAGTTCGTCGACCCGCATTGGGAACGCCTGAGCAGCGGGCCGCTGACCCGCGAAGTCGTCCAGGCGCAGCACCTCACCATCCTCGAGCAAGGCGCCCTGCACCAACAATTGGCGGCGCGTCTCGAGACATTTGCGACACACGGAGCGGTTTGAAATGGATCTGTTGTTACTCATGGCTAAACGCTCATGGCGCGCACTGCTGGTGGCGACCTTGACGGGCCTGATCTGCGGCCTCGCCGCGGCCGGGCTGATCGCCAACATCAACCACAGCCTGACGGTGTTCGATCAGTTGCGTCCGGTGGACGGCCTGTACTTCGGTGGCCTGGTGGTGCTGGTGGCGATATCGCGGGTGATCTCTGATGTCAGCCTGCTGCGCCTGGGCCAGGCGGCAGTCAACGACATGCGCCTGCACCTGAGCGCCAAACTGATCGACACGCCCTACGCGCAGCTGCAACGCCTGGGCAAGCACCGCCTGCTGGCGATGCTGACCGACGATACACAGACCATCAGCCAGGCGGTGGAGCTGGTGCCGATCCTGCTGGTCAACGCCGGGATCATCGCCGCGTGCCTGGCCTACCTGGGCTGGCTGAGCCTGCCGCTGCTCGGCTTGACGATGCTGTTGATCGCCCTGGGCAGCCTCAGCTTCAACTGGCCGCAACGCCGGGCCTTGACTTCGATCTCCCGTGCGCGGGAGCTCAAGGACCAGTTGTTCGACCAGTACCGCCTGCTCACCGACGGCAGCAAGGAACTGCAACTCAACCACCCGCGCCGGCAGCACTTCTTCACACGCCTGCTGATACCGGTGAGCCAGCAGTATCGCCGGGACTTTGTACGGGGCATGAGCATCTACGCCCTGGTGCTGAACTGGGGCAATGCGGTGTTCTATCTGCTGATCGGCGTGGTGCTCTTCGCCGCGCCGCACTTCATCGACCTGAGCGCCAGCCTGGTCACCGGCTATATTCTGGCGATCCTGTACATGATCACGCCGCTGTCGGAACTGATGCACGCCTTGCCTACCCTGGGCCGGGCCAGCGTCGCGCTGAACAAGATCCGCGCCCTGGAAGGCGAAATGCAAACCGCTGAGGAAGCCGTCGGGACGATCTCTCCGACCCAGGTTCGCAGTCTGGTGTGCCGACAGGTCAGCCATACCTACTACCGCGAGCGCGAAGACGGCCATTTCACCCTTGGCCCCATCGACCTGACGTTGAATGCGGGCGAGGTGGTGTTCATCACCGGCGGCAACGGCAGCGGCAAGACCACGCTGGCCTTGTTGCTGACGGGCCTCTACCGGCCGGAAGGCGGCGACATCATGCTCGACGAGCAAGTGTCCTCAAGCAATGACAACCACCACTACCGCCAGCACTTCTCGGCGATCTTCACCGACTTCTGCCTGTTCGAGAACCTGTTCGACGGTGATGATCCGCAACTGGTGAAACAGGCCCAGGACTACCTGATTCACTTGCAGCTGGATCACAAGGTGCACATCGAGGAAGGCAAGTTGACGACGCTGGCGCTGTCCACCGGGCAACGCAAGCGCCTGGCGCTGCTCAGCGCCTACCTGGATGATCGTCCGTGCTATCTGTTCGACGAATGGGCGGCCGACCAGGATCCGGTGTTCAAGCACTTTTTCTACACCCGGATCCTGCCGGACCTGCGCGAGCGCGGCAAACTGCTGATCGTCATTTCCCATGACGATGCCTACTTCGGCCTGGCCGACCGGCTGATTCGTATCGAGCATGGCCAGCTCAGCGAAATCACGCCCCAGGCCGTTGCGAAGACGCCGGCCATGCTGTCCTGAAGCAGTCGATAGACCTGTGGCGAGGGGATTCATCCCCGCTGGGCTGCAAAGCAGCCCCAAAGCCCTGGTACTCGATATCAAGTGGATTGAGTCACCTATGTTGGGGCTGCTGCGCAGCCCAGCGGGGATGAATCCCCTCTCCACAGGTTCATCGTTTTTCTTAAGTGAACAGCATTACCCTCTAACGGGCTCATGCATCTTCATAGATGTAATGCAGGTAGCTCACCTGCTCCGCCAGGGGCAGGCGATGCAGTTTGGGGCAGGACTCGCAGAGCACCGGCGGCTGGCCTTCGACGGGTTCGTGCAGTTGGTAATGCAGGCAGCAATGCCGGCGCAAGGGCAAACACGGGCAGATCTGCGGCGCGGGTGATTCGACCATGCGTTGCAGGCCCCGCAACTTCAGGCGCCCGTCATTCACCGTGACCGGTTCCAGCCACTGGTGCGCCTCGGCGAACCCATCCCGGGACAGGTCGGGGTCCATTCGCGCGAACGCACCATCCCAGATGGCAACCATGTTGCCCCACAGTATCTTCGGCGCCAGCCCTCCGGCGGCGGCCAGGGTCGCGAACAGCGGTGCCAGGTGCTCGTGGACCAACCGCGACCAGTAGGCCGCGCGCTCGTCCTGGCTCAAAGCCGGTAGTCGGCTTGCCAGCCCCAGGGCCGAAGGCTGACCGTCATCGTGCAACAGCACCGCCTCTTCGCCCCAGAAATCGATGGCGCTGTGGCGGGTCAACACACAGGCCAGGGTCGCTGGCAGGACGATGCTCATGTAGTTCATCGACCATTGCGACGCCACGGCGGCGCGATTCACCCCCGGATAACGCAGGGCGAAGCGGGCCAGCAGCGGTTGCAGCACCTCAGGATCGACAAGTCGGCTCAACGCAACGGAGGGCTGCTCGCCAGCCCCCTGCCGGATCACCCGCTGTATCGGCGGCCAGGCCTGGTTGAGCCATTCTGGAAATTCGATGACGGGTCTCCCTTTCCCTATTTAATGCAAACGATTAGCATTGGCTGATCCTATCCTTCCTCATCTGCAAACTCAACGTCGTCAGCGACCGGGCTTACCAAGACCACATGCACACACTCCGCACTTTCTGGCGTCTCGCGCGGCCTTTCTGGACATCCGAGGAAAAGTACCCGGCCCTGTTGCTGCTGTTGGGCACCGTGCTGATGACCCTGTGCCTGGTGGGCATCAACATTCTCAACAATTTCTGGAACCTGCATTTCTACAACGCCTTGCAGGCTCTGGACTATCACGGCTTTCTCGTCGGCAGCCTGCAATTCATCCTGCTGCAGGTCGGCATGGCCGGGTTTACCGTGGGCGCGTTCCACTTCCAGCAGAAGCTGACCATACGCTGGCGCCGTTGGGCCACCCGGAACATGCTCGACCAATGGCTGGGCAGCCAGCGCTACCAGAAGCTGAAACTGACCGAGACCGAAGTCGATAACCCCGACCAGCGGATTGCCGAGGACATCGACCTGTTTATCGTCAAGTCGTTGAAGTTGAGCCTGGGAATGTTGACCTCGGTGGTGTCGCTGTTCTCTTTCCTGAATATTCTCTGGCAGGCTTCGAACCTGGTCAGCGTGCCGTTCGACGACCAGTCGGTGGTCATTCCGGGGCTGCTGGTGTGGATCGCCCTGGTGTATGCGCTGTTGGGCACCGGCCTGGCGTTCTGGCTGGGGCGCGCATTGCCAAGCCTCAATTTCATGCAACAACGGCGTGAAGCGGATTTTCGTTTCTCGCTGATTCGCCTGCGAGAAAACGCCGACTCGGTAGCCCAATACCGTGGTGAGAAGGTGGAGAACGAACGCTTCAATCAACGCCTGGAGGCGGCACTGGAAAACTTCTGGGCACTGGTCAAGAAGCAGAAACTGATCATGGGCTACTCGACCTTTTACCTGCGCAGCGCCACGGTCATTCCCATGTTCATCATGGCACCGCAGTTCTTTGCCGGCGCGTTCCCCTTGGGTCGCCTGACACAGATCAGCGCAGCCTTCGGCGAAGTCCACGCGGCCATCGCCTATCTGGTCAGCGTGTTTCCGGAGCTGTCTGAATGGAAGTCGGTGATCGACCGTTTGAGCGGCTTTCAGGAGCGCCTGGACAACCTCGAGGTGAAGTCCGGGGTCCGGCTCGAACAAAAGGCCAGCGGCCTCGATATCAAGGATCTGGACGTCTGGTTGCCGAACGGCCGCCAATTGTTCAAAGGCTTCAACCTGTCACTCAGGCCAGGCGACAGCCTGATGATCAGTGCACCGTCCGGTTATGGTAAATCGACCCTGCTCGGCACGATCAGCGGGCTTTGGCCCCATGCTCGCGGCACCAGCAGCTATGACCATGAGCGGGCGCTGACCCTGTCGCAAAAACCCTACCTGCCGCTGGGCTGCCTGCGCGAGGCGCTCTGGTACCCCAACCCGCCACGACGCGAAGAAGATGCCGCGCTGCTCCAGGTGATGGCGCAGGTCGGCCTGCAACACCTGGGCGATCAACTGGATGAGGAAAGGGATTGGGCCCAGACCCTCAGCGTCGGCGAGCAGCAACGCTGCGCGTTCGTCCGCGCCCTGCTGGCCCGCCCGACAGTGCTGTTCCTCGACGAGAGCAGCTCGGCACTGGATGCGACCAACGAGCTGCGCTGCTATCAGTTGCTCAAGCAGACGCTGCCGGAGACGATTCTGATCAGCGTCGGGCATAACGCCTCGTTGGAGCACATTCATTGGCAAGTCCTGGAACTCAAGGATGAGGCACGGTGGGTGCATCGCAAGGTCAGGCAAGCAGTGTGAAGCCGTGAAGCCCCGTCAGTATCGAGCGAAAACGCGGGCCAGATAAGACCCCACGGCACCCAGGTTTCTGGCGAATTGCAGGCAAGGCTCGGGATTCAATAGCATGTGAAATTGCGCTTCCAGCCTGCCGAGCAGGAAGTCTCTTTCCCCAGACGTCACATCAGGCTGGATAAACCGCGCCTCGATAGCCGCTCGATAGCCCAGGTACTCCCTTTCAAACCGGCCCCTGGCCAATGCATTGGTCCAAGGCAGCCCTACATACAAGAGGGAGGAAATGCCACACGAAAGAGCGGCATAGGACGTACTCCATACGCCCTGCATCCAGAGCGCAGCCAGGGGCAGTAGCATAATCAAAGGGAGAAGGATCTTGTAACCAGCCGTCATCGGCGGTGCAGACCAGAAGCTCGGGCCATATTTCGGTTTCTTCATCGCTATCGACTCCATGCGGTTGATGTTCCCTGCATGGATACCAGCTTTTCATCGCGCACGCATTCCAAAAGCATGCAGATTCTTTCCACGAATAAACGCCACACGGCAACTCGCCAAACCTCTACTACATTTATCTGAACGATCGGCTTCATGCCAAAGCCAACCGGTTCTCAACCACGACCACAGCGGAGGTGGCTATTGTGCTGAAGAATGCGGCGTTCATATTTATTCTAGGATTGGTGTGCAGTGCAGCCGATGCCTGCGAAGTCTATTTCAACATCGTTGGCGATCCCGACAGCTACGAGTACCGCAGGCTACCCGAATTCATTCGAAACGAGATGAGGCCACGCGTCAAAGGCAGCAGCAATCAGGATCGATATGGGCTTCAGATCCAAAGCCTGTGTTCATCCGCAAGTGAAGAAAAGCCATTGATTGCAACATTCAAAGTCCAACCTAACAACGTCTACCTGAAAGAAATCAATGAGTTGCCGCTGTGCGTGGAGGATGCAACTGGCCGGTGTCTGAAAAACAGCTACGACTACGTCGCTTACGACGGCGGCGCAAAGCTGAAAATCAACGAGGAAGAAGCCCTCAAACAGCTACAAGTACTTTCCGAAATCGATAGCCTGGACGATTTGGGAACGACCGACCAAGCCAAACAGGAAAACATTCATAACGCCGTTCGTTTCTTCGCCATGCTGCTGGCCGAATCAACGCGCTTCGACTACGTTCTGGACGACCTGACGTGCGCCACTGCGTCTGGCTCCGCCCTTCAGTTTGACGATTATTGGAAACTGGTTCACAACTGGGGAAGCATTTCGAAAGCAGTGAAGCTCAAACGCAATGAGGCGGAGAAGCTCAAGGCCCCGGCTACCTATCAAGGCGCGGGCGATCTCTTTGTACCCATCACACGCTCAATGGTGCCCTTCTTCAATGGGTTTCTTCCTTCGGTAGCAAATGATCCCGACTGGAAACCCAGCGACGACGGTAGGAACCTGGTTGTCCCTGAACGGACACCAAGCTGCACCCTGGCCTGGAGTTCTCCAGGTAATGAGCAGGAAGAGCGCGACGAAATATTTTCCTTGCTTGCCATGGCCGTTGTCCTGCAGGACTGGCAAGTCAATAAAGAGGATCGCCGAGGGCACAACATTGGTGGCGTCCTTGTAGACACCGCCCAAAAGCCCATTTTCTATGCACGCAACTCCGTAAGAAAACTGAACGACACGACGCAACATGGAGAAGTCCGACTCATTCAGAACTATCTGAAATGCGGCAAGGGAAAACGTAACGCCGCGAGCCTGACGGTCTATACGACATTGGAGCCGTGCGCCATGTGTACGGGGATGATGACCATGGCCGAAGTAAAACGCGTCGTTTACGTTCAGCAAGATCCTGGATTTGGAAAAGCGAGAGAAGCACTCCAGCGAATCAATTACCCACGAATCTACACGCAAGACACGGTCCTTGGGCTACCCCAGAAAACGGCTATCGAACGCGGCTACGAACAATACCTTTCGTCAGGGAAAAAAAGCCTGACGGATTATTTGCTCACCGACGAAGCGCATCAGGTCTTTGAGTCGGCGTTGGCGAGCCTGAAAGCTTATACCGTCAAATACCCCGGTAACGCAGCGGTTCTGAATGACGCCCGCTCTTACCTGAACACAGTAGAAACCGAAACGGTTGGAGAAGCCGTTCAAGCCCGATGCCCGGCGTCCTCGACTTGAAAGAGCAACGCCAACCAGCACATGGTCCGCATGCGAACGAATTGAACCTGCCCGTATCTCGTTGAGCTACCGTCGGGCTGGCGACGTTTCAGATCCGGTCACGGCGCCCAGTTCAAACCCCGCCCGTCGTCACTGCCCTTTGAACCCGAAACAAAGTCATCATCACCCCGCTCACTCCTTCTCGCTCAACATCCCTATAGCCTCATACGGCGTCTGCAGATCACGCTCGGGAATCTCCCAGATCAGCAGCTTGGGGGGCGTATCCCGAAAAGCCGGGTTGCTGAAGTACTGATTGGCGCCACCGGAGAATTCGCCACCGTCCTTGGCGAAGCTTCCCACCGGTGCTCCCAGTGCCAGTTCGAGAAAACCCACGAAGTTGGAATTGCGCGAGAACGAGGTGCCAATCAGCGCGACATTGGGCAGGCCTTCGTCGCCAAACAGATCATCGAGGTTGTCGCCGCCGTCCTGGGCAGCTTGCGGCTGCTCGCTGACTTGGGTGGCCGCGACGGTTTCCACCGTGGGTTGCCAGCTCAGCGGCAGCCAGTCGATGCCGGCCAGGTGCACGAGGTCACCTGCACGCAAGGCCGCCGGGTTGGTGAGGGTTACAAAGGTCTTTTGTGGCGTGGCGTGAATGCCCATCGCCTGTACCTGGTGCGCAATCGCCCGGGCCGCCGCGTTGGAGCCGATCTCGCTCCAGTGTGTGTCGGTACGCAGGTAAGCCGATGCGCCCAACGGCTGCAGTGTCGGCGCAAGGTTCAGCGCCGATACTCCCGCCTGGTTCAGTGTGGTGGTCCACTCCTCTGCCCGCCGGGCCAGTTCGGCCGGGCGATCCAGGCCACACAACTGCTCGGCAGCAATACGGCTCTTGTCCGGCACCACCGCCACGAGCAATTGAATGCCACGTTGGCTCAGCCGTCGTTGTACGTCGATCACTGCCTGCGCCTTGGCCTCGGCGTTGGCCCGGGCGTGGTGGTTGATGCGCATCTCATCGGTCAGAAACAGCCAGCCCTGACAGCCCGGACGAACCCGGGGCCCGGTGTCATGGAACAGCAGCCAACTGGCGCCGCGCTCCAGATTAGCGGCCTGTTCGGGAAACCAGGCGTTGGACAGCTGCTTGGCGATACGGTGGGTGACGTCGCCATGCATCGCCGCATCGCGGGTCAGGTTGGGCGGCAGCATTTGCACCTTGCCGCTGACCAGCAGCCAGCCACAGGAAATCAAGCCGACACCGAGCAAGCCGATCAGTGAGTAGCCGCAGACTTTGCTGGTTCGGGTGACCAGGTCGCTGGGGGGCGGTGGTGCGCTGGGTGGAGACTTCTTTGGCGTCGTCATCAGAATTGAAAGTACAGGAAAGGCACGGCTTCACGGCTGGCGATCAGAGCGAACGACAGCAGGAAACCGGCTACGGGCCAAAAGGCGACAGCCAATGCATACAACGCATTGCCCGCCATTCGTCTTTCAAAACGTACCTGCCAGATCGGCAGGATCACGCACACCACGCCCAGCACCGCCGCCAGGCCCTGCACCGGCCGCAACGTCACCGCCAGCGCATCGCCGAGGGCAAACCCGTGCAGGCCGAACTGCCCGGCGTACAGGGTCATGGCCGAATGGAAATCCGGGGCACGGAACAGTGTCCACGCCAGGCACACGAACAATAGCGTCAGCACATGCGCCAATACACGCGGGACAGCAGGCAGGCTTGAGCGCGACCACGCCCGGTCGACACACAACGCCACGCCATGGGCCGAACCCCACAGCAAGTAGTTCCAACTATCGCCGCCATGCCACAGTCCGGCAATGGCCATGGTCAGGAACAGGTTGCGATAGGTTTTCCAGACGCCGTGACGGTTACCGCCCAGGCCGATGTACAGGTAATCGCGCAACCAACTGGAGAGCGACAAGTGCCAACGCCGCCAGAAATCCTGGATGCTGCTGGCAAGGTACGGCCGGTTGAAGTTTTCCGGGAAGTGAAAGCCCAGCATCAGCCCCAGGCCGATCGCCATGGCGCTGTACCCGGCAAAGTCGAAGAACAACTGCAGCGAGTACGCCAGGCAACCAATCCATGCGTCCACGAATGAGGGGTTTTCCAGATGGAAGGCCACGTCCACCAACGGCGACAGGGTGTCGGCCACCAACACCTTCATGCACATGCCGACCATGAAGCGGCGTGCCCCCAGGGCGAAGTTCTGCCAGTTGAACCAGCGCTCCACCAGCTCACGGCGGACCCAGTCATAACGAATAATCGGACCGGCAATCGAGTGGCCGAACATGGAAATGTAGGTGGCGTAGTTGATGAAACTGCGCTCCACCGGAACCGTGTGGCGATGCACGTCCACCAGGTAGGAAATCGCCTGCAACACGATAAACGACAGACCGGCCGGCAACGCAACCTTCTGCCACTCAAGCGGCATGGCGCCATAGTGGGCCATCAGATCGCTCCATGTGCCGGCGAGGATGTTCGCGTATTTGTACCAGCACAGCACAGCGGTATTGAACACGATCAACGCGATCAGCAGCCGCAAGCGCCCACGGGAGTCCTCGCGGGAACGGTCGACCAGCAGGCCGCCGACCCAGGCAACGATGGTCAGCACGACGTGCAACGACAGGAACAGCGGGCTCAGCCAGCCGTAGAACAGCCAGCTGCCCGCCAGCAGCACCCGGTTGCGCCAGCCGTGGGGAACCAGGGCGTAGATCAACAGGAAGGCAGGCAGGAAAAGCGTCAGGAACTCGAGCGAGGCGAAAACCATGGCGACAGCGCAATCCGATCAGTGGGACAACGTGTCCGTGGCGACCAGGAGTCGGGGTCCGGTGGCGGTCGGCAACAGCAATACGCTGTAGCGCTCGCCCGCCTTCAGCTCACCCAGGTCCAGCGCCGGGCCGACATTGGCATTGGCGCAGACCAGTTGCACGGACAGCTTCACCGGGTTGATCGAGCGACGTTGCAGGTTGCCTTCGGCTACGCCTTTGAACAGATCGGCGGTGCGACCTGCGGGGCGCAGACTGGCATCGACGCAACTGCTGTCCAGGTTGAAGAAGCCCAGCGAGGCCTTGAGGCCGTTGAAGTCGTCCGGGATGTCATGCACGGTCACTTGCCTGAGCCCCTTGCTATCCGGAAGCGCGACCACCGTCGCGAACTCGCCGGGCTCGGCTTTGACGTCCAGCGCCAGGCGCTGCTGGCCGCTGACCAGGGTGCCCTTGATGGCGCTGCTGGCCGTGACCGGGAAAAACAGCGACGCAGGCTGCGCCGCGTCCAGGGTCAGCGGCGGTTGGCCTTCCTGGGCTATGACCTGCATCGGCTCTGAGCCGCCGTTGACGAAGCGAATGAACGCGGCATCTTCGGCTGGACCGGTCGGGTACAACGGGATGTCCGCCGCCACCACGCTCAAGCTCGACAGCAGTAGCCCGGCAGCACTCAAGACCTTGGCGGTTTTCATTTCTTCGCCCCTTTGTTGCTCAGCGCTTCAGGCGGCAGCTTGCCCAGTGCATTGCCGATTGCACTGCCCCAGGCCTTGTAACCTGCGACCGTGAAATGCTGGCCGTCGGTGGTGACCCATTGGCCCGGCTTGGAGAAGGTCAGCGAATCGATATAGGTGCAAGGCGCAACGTTACTGGCCAGGAATTGCGACATCAGTTGGGTACGCGGATCATTTTTCTGGTACATGCCGCCCGCCTTGCCCCACGCCGGGCCGACCCAGGCACATTTGGTGCCGGTGGCGGCGATGGCCTTGGTCAGGCTGGTCACGCTCTGCCAGGCCCAGGCCTTGGGAAACGCCGGTTTGTCGTAGGACGCCATGGTATCGCCGATGACCAGTACGACCAGGTCGGGCTTGTCCTTGGCGATCAGCTCGGCGATAGGCGTGGTGGTCGCATCACGGCCCTTGATCTCGATCTTGGCGGTGCCTTTTTGCTCGGCGCCACAATCGACTTTCTTGGTGATCAACCAGTCACCGGCGCTGGCGCCACAGGCGCCGATGGAATGAACGATCGCTCCCTGGCGGGTGAGATCGGCGTTGAGCGGCTCCATCAGGTGGTCCGCAAGGCTCATATGGCTTTCGCCGAGCACCAGAAGGGTCAGGCCGGCAAGGGCAGAGGCAGGCATAGATATCTCCGGGAGTCAGTTCGAATAAGGTGAGCGGTAAGGGCTGACCGGTAGCGCCATCGGGCTGCCCGTCATGTCCTCGAACATGTAGCGCGCATACAGGCCACCATTGAATTGCTGATAGTCACTGGCGTTATCCATGCCGATCGTTGCACCAAGGAAGAAGCGCGAACCGAACTTGTACTCGCCGGCTGCCGCCAGGCTGTAACCCACGCCGGTTTTGCTCTGTCCTGAGTAGCGCGAGTCGTTGGCCGCCTGGCGGTCACTGTCGTTCGGGAAGAAATCGGCGCCATCCTGCTGGAAGTGCTGGATGCCCACCGAACTCTTGACCTGATAGGTAAAGCGATCGGTGCGCTGTTGCCAGGTCACCGGCACGCCCAGGGCGAAATAGCTCTGTGGGCTGAAGTAGCCGCCATGCCCATACGTGAAGAAGTCCTGGTTGTTTTCGTAGCCCAGCGCAGTGGCGCTCAGGCCAACGGTAAGCGAGTGGTCCTGCGTGTTGTCCAGATACCAGTAGACACCACCGCCCAGCTCACCCCGGGTGTTGGACTCGACATTGTGGCCCAGCAGTTCGTGCACCGAGCCATAACCGTATGCACCTACCTGCGAGTCGTCGTAGCTCAGTTCGCCACGCACACCATTGGCGGTGACCCCGCCCCACGATCCACCGCCAGGACGCTTGTCGGTGGTGCCTGCAAACGACGTCAGGCTGTCGGTGATCGCGCGACGGGAAGCCACGACCCGATAACGAACGTTGGCGTTGCTATCCAATGGGCGATCGACACTCACGCCCCCCACCGCCGTTGTGTACTTGAAACCGATCGGCGTGGTGCCGACATCGGCCTTGATGCCTTCATCGGGACGCTCGTACGCTACCCCAAGGCCGACGCCCTCGGCGCGTTGTGAACCGATACCGGAGGTTGTGCTCGAGCCGCTGCCGAAACGACTGGCGGCCTCACCCTTCACACTGCCGGCAGTGAGCGCTACGGGGGTAATGCGCACGGCGATGCGGTTGTCGCCGGCCGGCACGTTCACTTCGAACGGCGTTTCAACGTCAGTCAGTTTGCTCAGGCCCGATTCGCTGTTGTTGCTGCGAACGCTCACCCCTTGGGCAACGTAACCGCTGCGCTCCTGAAGAATTCCATTGAGCGCGCGCTGGGCGGAGCTTGTCGAATCGACGACGGTCAGTACCGTTCGAGGTTGCGACTGTGCATTGAAGGGATTGCTCTGGGCGACCGCGCCCCCCCGCACGGAGGCCGCTTGACCGCTGTTTCGCGGCTGGCCTGGGTAGGCATCGGCAGGCACGCCATCGGCACTGGCGAGCATGACACCGCCGTTGAGAATGGTCTCCGCCGGCGGTGGAATGGCCGACGCCGGGCCACGCAAAACCTGCCGACGCTGCCCCGCTCCGCCAGCGAATGGGTTCGCCGCCACGCTCATCGCGCCAGGCTGGGCGGCCAGGCTGCGTTGCTTCTCGGTCTGCTCGATGGCTACCGCTTTACGCAGCACGTCAGTCGCCTTGCCACTGTTGCCCATCGCCCGGTAGATGCGCGCGACCTCAGTCAATGATTGCGGATCGTAGTCCTGCAACGCCATGAACTGTTGCAACGCATTTTCCGCATAGCTGTTGTCGTGGGCGAGCACAGCAGCATCGGCCGCGTTCAACAATACCAACGGGTCGTTCGGGTTGCGCTTGAGCAGAGGCTTGTAAAGGTCGAATGCCTTGGCGTTGTCACCGTTGGCGGTGTACATCCTGGCCAGGGCCGAAGTGGCGGCGACATCACCCGGACGCTGGGCCAACGCCGGCGCCAACGTGTCGTAGGCCGCGGCCAGGTCACCACCCTCGCGCAACCGGTCAGCCTGACGGATACGGTACAGGTACAACACATCGTCATAACGCTTGCGGGTCGCGACGCTCAACGGCTGGTTCTGCAAGCTGTTCAGGATGGAGTTGACCTGGGCATCGTCCCCCGTCTTGAGCAGCAAGGATGCGTATTGCAACATCAGGTCGGCCGACGGCGCGCTGCCTTGTGCCAACAACGAACGCATCATTGACAGCGCCTGCTCGACATCCCCGGCATCGACATAGGCCGAAGCCAGCGTTGCCGTGCGCTCAGGGCTGCGAGCGGCCATCGGTTGCAAGCGATCCAGCAAGGCCAGGGCCTCCTGACGCTGCCCGCGTTTGGCCATGGCCGCCGCCAGATTGATCTGCGTGGTCAAGGTGATCCGATCCGCCAGATCGTTCATGTCAGCGGTGCGGCGGTCGACAGGAATCCGGTTGACGGTGGCCTGGGCGTCTTTCCACTGCTCCATTTCCACCGACAGCAAGGCGCTGGTATACAGCGCATCGACGTTGTTCGGGTGGTTTTTGAGAAAGGCGTCGATCAGATCTCGGGCCTTTTTCGATTCGCCGGTTTTCAGGTACAGGCGCGCGAGGCTGAAGCGCGTCCAGACGTTGTCCGGGTCGCTGTTCACTGCGTCGGCCAGCGCGCTCTGGGCTCCGCGGATATCACCACGCTGCTCGGCCACACCAGCCATCTGGGTGGAGCGCAAAGCACGCAACTGGCCGGTGTCGCCGAGCTTGGCCTGTTCAGCGGCAGGCAGGCTGTCCAGCAGGCTCAAGGCCTCATCGGCCTGCCCGGTTTGCGACAACACATTGACCAGGCCACGTATGGCCTGTGGGTTGCCAGGCTGGCTCGCCAGTACCTGACGGTAGCTGGTGGCTGCGCTGTCGAACTGGCCGGCCTGGGCCTGGATGTCGGCCAGGGTAAGACGAGCGTCGACGCCATTGGGGTTCAAGCGCATGGCCTGGGCGACGGCCTCGGTTGCCTTGGCGGTCTGCCCTTTGGCCTGCAGTTCGCGACCCTGTTGCAACAGCGCCCAATAGCGGACACCGTTCAGTGCGGTTTTCCAGCGGGTGCCACCGGTGTTGATCGCACGGGTCAGCAGTTGCTCGGCTTCCGAGAAACGCCCCTGTTGCTGACGGACCACACCCAGCCCGCCCAGGGCATCGCTATCATCCGGTCGCACCTTGAGGCGCGCCTGGAACGCCTTCTCAGCGCCGACCTGATCGCCCATCTCCAAGGCGTGCAACCCGCTCGCCACCAAGGGATCCTGCTGCCAGGTGGAACCTGCGTTGGTGGCCGCTTTTTGCCGCCCCTTGTTCATCTGGTCACGGATTTCCTGATCGTCCGGGTGAACCTTCAGGAACTCTTCGAACAGCGGCACCTGGGCAGCATTCGGCGGGCCGATCCAGACCAGCGCCAGGCGCCAGCTTTCATCGGCATCGCCGGCAATTTCCACGCGCTTGGTCAGTCTGGCGAGCACGCGGGCGCCTTCGGCACGGCTGTCTTCGTGACGAATCAGTTGCTTGCCATAGAACAGTGCCAGGATCGCGTCATCGGGAGTCTCACGCAGCAGGCGCTCCATGCCCTTGCGCGCTTCGGCCCAACCGTCGGCATTGAAGGCCAGGTTGTTGTAGTACTCACGCCCGACGGTGCCTTCAGGGGTCAGGCCATTGAACATCCGGCGAAACATCTCGGTCGCCTTGTCGCGCTCACCTGCGTCGACCAGTCGACGGGCCTCATCCAGGCGCGTCTTGTTGTCCGGCTTGGCCAGCGCAATGTCCTGCTCCAGTTGGCGAGCCAACCAGGGCTGCGGCGACAGTGCTTGCAGGCGCGCCAGATATTCCTGGGCCTGTTGCGGTTTGTTCTGCTTGACGCCGATCAATCCCATGCCATAGAGGGCATCGACCTGATTCGGATCGAGGCGCAGGACCTTTTGCCAGATTTCGGCGGAGCGCGACGCATTCGAACGGGCTTGCCAGTACTGACCCTGTTCAACCAATTGAGCCTGGATGTCCGTGCCTTCGGCATGAACACCGGAGGCAATCAGCGCGGTAAAAACTGCAACAGCTAGCGTAGAGCGGCGCGGGCGCATGACGTCTCCCAGGACAAAGTGAGCGTTCCGTCATCACGGAACTGGTAACGCTTCTCTGCCCAACCCAACCCGAACAGGCTTAGCATGACGTTGTAATAGAGAGGATCGGCACCTTGGTCGCTGCCTTTAGCGAACGCCGCAGCAATACTGTCCTGAGCGCGACGTTGCTGTTGCTCGGCCAACCAGGGGTGGCCCTTGGCGATGAAATACGGCACCAGCGCCGCCGAATAACCGAACGGCCCCGTGCCATCGACTGCACCGGAAACCACCTGGGCTTTTTCTGGCGGGAGACCGCTAGACGCGGTGCTTTGGAGCATGCCATCCAGCACTTCCAGAAGTTTTGGATAAGCTGAATCGGTCTTGGGTGTCATCCCCGCCCACAGGTAAACGCGGATCGCGTCGTAACTGCCCAATCCGCCCTTGATCGGATCGATCACGAACAGCCCGGACTGCGCGGAAGTCCCCCGATAGCCCACCCAATCCGCGATATAGCCCCTGGGGCTGGCACTGCGGATCAGCTTGACGGTGTTGTCCGCAATTTCTTTCCATGGCCCCTTCGGTTGCTCTTTGGCCAGGCGCAGGAGCAACGGCCGAGGCAGATAGCTCGGATTCAGGCGCCACAGATGGTCTGGCTGGACAAAACCTTCGGGGCCCGGCAGCAGCATTTTGCCGAGGCCCGGCAACGTGACGACCAGCTTCGATTCAATGGTCTTGAGCAACTGCAGCGCATCGACACGGTACTCGGGACGCTGCCACAGCCGCGCGGCTTCGAGCAGCGAGTAGACGATCCACAGGTCGGCATCGGACGCCGAGTTAGCATCCTGAAGCTGCCAGCGCCCGTCCTTGCCCTGCCCCCACAGCCAACCAGGCAGGCGGGCCGCGGGGTCCGAGCCGAGCAGATTGGCGCGGGTCCACGCCCACAGGTGCTCGAAGCGCGCCTGATCGTTACCGATCAACGCGAAGAGCATGCCGTAGGACTGCCCTTCCGAGGTGCTGTGGTTGGCCTCCATGCTGGAAGACAACATCCGGCCATCGTCCTGGACGTAGCGAGTGGCCCAGGATTCCCACAAAGGCCAATCCCGGGCGCCACAGGCCGATTCCGTTGCGAACGACGGCAGGCACGTCAATGACACGAGAGAGGCCAGCATGGCGCAGGCAGTACTGCGCAGCCAACCGCAGGACAGAACGCGACGCACGTTCATCGATACGGTCTCACGCTCAGACACTCAGTCGCTTCCTGGCTTTGGAACGCAGCCCCAGATAGGCCAGGCCGCTCAGCAACAGAACACCCAGTGCCGTCATCAGTAACGTCAAGCCCACATGGCGCGACATCAGCCACTGCACGTACTTGAACGGCGACAGGCTGCCGACGAAATACTGCTCGTCAGACACCAGCGGCTCGATGGTCTTGCCACGGATGACTACCAGGCTGCCCTGAATGGCACCGGCGTCCTGGTCCGTACGGCTCAATGCCTCAGTCGCCTGGGCCAGACCGACGGCATCCCCCCCGGCAATGACCACGACACTGCGGCCATTCTTGAGCGGCGATTCGAAACCGGTCAGGTAGGTGTTTGGCCGGCCGCCGGAAAACGCCATGGCCAGACGGCTTTTGCGCAGGTTCGCTTCAGGATCGGAACTGAGCCAGTCCCGTACGCGCAGGGTCAGATCAGACACTTCGAAACGTTGCTGCTGGCCGGTACCGGCCGCCGGCAGACGATCCGCCCACTGGGTCAGCAAAGGCTGGTTCGCGCCGGATGCCATCACCAGCAGGTCCTTGTCGGCAAAGGCCGGGGCCTGTGCCGCCTGGATGACCGTTACACCGGTGGCGGGATAACCGGTGGACTCACCGAAGCGGCCCAGCACGCTCAGGTAAGCGCTGACGTCACCCATCCCGGCGTTGTCCGGCAGCACCACCGCGGTCTGGGACAGGTCGGCCATGCGCGTGAACGGGAAGCCGGCGTCCTTGAACACCCCCAGGTTGGGCATGGCCATGAAATGGTCGTAATCGGTCAGGTCCAGCGTCGACTCAGGGTCGATGCTGCCGCGCATATTGTCGATGATGATGTCGCGGCACTCACCCTCCTTGATGTAATCGTACATATAGCGCAATTGCAGCCGCGACTTCAGTGCAACGGAATTGAGCGGCAGCAACACGCGCATGTCACGCACCAGGGCCTCGTCCTTGATCGCGCTCAACAGGCTCTTGTCCAGACGTTCGAGCGAAGGCAGGGTTTCAGACTTGATCAGGCCATCGTTGAAGCTGACGATGAAGGATGAATTGACTGATTTGGGCTGCGGCGTATAGCGATACCTGAGGTTCAGCGGCGCGCCATCCTGGTGCCAGTTGAACAGATCCGGCGGGAAGTTCAGCGGTACGGTAATGTCGCCCGGGTTGTACCCGGAAACGTTCAGTTGCTTGCTCGCAATCAGCTCACCCAACTTGACCGGGCGGTCGGTGGGCAGCCAGTTCGGTGCATCGTAAGGCTTGCGCGGCTTGATTACATCGAGCTGGTTGATGACCACGGTGCTGCCCGACAGCGCCTGGCCACCGACCGATAACGCGATGGCGGCCAGCTTGAGCTCTTCGCTGTTGCGACCCGACACCACCAGCAACTTGCCGTTGGCGTCGTTCGGGTTGGTCAGGATGCTCAGCGTCGGCCCCTTTGGCGCAGGAATCGACAATTCCCCCACCTGTGCAGGTGCATCGCCGCTGAGCACAATCACACCGTTGCCCTGGGCGGGCAGCGTATTGAGCTGGGCCCGGAAGGTTGCCCCGCGATAGCTCGCCAGGGCACCGAACCAGGACGACAGCACGCCCGCGGCCTCGAGGGTGCCGTTGTCCGGCGCGGCGCTGAAGATGATCGGCAGATCCAGGAGGCGGGCATCGCGCCGATCAAAGAACGGCACGGGCATCAGCGAAAGATCGTTCGGCAATGCCAGCGGCGAAGTCTGGATCTGCAACGAAGAGTCATTGCTGACCTTGGCCCACAGGCTTGAGTGCTGAGGATCCTCACAGCTCATGGTGTAGTGGCCGATGAACTGCACGCTCAGGCGATTGAACTCGGTGATCAACTGCGGGGGAATCTCCACCGTTTGCTTTTGCAGCGTGCCGGCGTTCTCCTTGGGCAGCGGCACACTCGCCGCCACTTCGTCGTTGACCATGATATTGATCTGGGACAGATCGGGCAGCAGCGCCGGTGAATAGCTGTATTGCAGCGTCAGATGCGCACCGGTCACAACCTGATCGGCCCGCACGTCAAAGTTGACGCTATCGGTCGCTTCGACGCCATGCAGGTTCATCGGATAGGCACGCCCCAACTGCTTGAGGGTCAGGGTGTAGCCATCGCTAGTGTCCGCCGGCGCGGTATCGGCGAAAGCCGCGCCACCACTCAAAGCCAGCAACGTTGAAGCCAGAATGACCAGCGAGCGCCTGTTTTCGCGTTGGCCTACGCCTGAGGAATGCTTCACGTTCATTGCTTGTCCATGAGGTTTTCGAGTGGTTGGGAAGACGGCCGGCGGGCAGAGAGGAATTTTTGCAACTCAGCGAGGGTGGCCTTGAACAATTCGTAGATCCCCCCCATGCCGATGAAGGCGACGTCGCGCAATGCAGCCAAGGGGGTGTCCACCTGCCGACCACCCCAGGTCGACGCCCAGGTGTCCGCGCGCGAGAAGGTCAGGCGCACCAGTTCACTTTGCTGACGCAGGCTCAGCGGATCGAACTGAGCCCCCAGGAGACCGCCGCGACTGAACATCACGGTCCCCGGGAACACACTGGCCTGCTGGTTGCGGAACAACGTCATGCGCAGGCGTTCGCCCTGGGCGATGTCAACGCCATCCGGCAGACGGAAACCGAGGCCCTTCTGGGAGAAGTCCTGGGTGATGCCGTCGAACGTGCGTCCATCCGCCAGCTCAATGCGCACCGGCAGTTCGGCGGCGACACGCGGCTCGCTGCGTACCTGGCGCGTTTCACTGGCCACGGCCACCGATGCACTGGTAATGATGACGTTGTAGAGCGTCCACGCCATGTTGATGAGGATCGTGGTCATCGCGCCCTCCTCGCCCTGGCACAACTGCCAGAGCCCGAAGGCAATGCCCGCGACGTTGAGGGTCAACAGCACAATGTAGGGACGCGCCAGTTTCCACTCGAAAAACTTGCGATCGATGATCCCGCCCTTGTCGGTCACGTTGAAACCGCCAAACCTGGGGTTCACCAGGGCCATGAGCACCGGCCCCATGATGTACCAGGCCAGTACCGTCTCGTAGACCTCGTTCCAGAACGAGTGCCGGAAACGGCCCTGGATCCGTGAGTTGGTCAGGCTGGCATGCAGGATGTGCGGCAACACGTAAGCGGTGATCATCAACGCCGAGGCATGGAAAATCTGCGCGCCGAAAAACAGATAGGCCAGGGGTGCCGTCAGGAATGCGAGACGCGGCAGACCATAGAAGAAGTGCAACATGGCGTTGAGGTAGCACAGCCGCTGCCCCAGCTTCAGACCGCGTCCCATCAACGGATTGTCGGTGCGGAAGATCTGCGCCATGCCGCGTGCCCAGCGGATACGCTGGCTGATATGGCGCGAAAGACTTTCGGTAGCCAGGCCTGCGGCCTGCGGAATAGCCAGGTAGGCGGTGTTGTAGCCGGCACGGTTCATCTTCAGCGCGGTGTGAGCATCCTCGGTCACGGTTTCCACCGCGACGCCCCCCACTTCCATCAGCGCGGTACGGCGCATCACGGCGCAGGAACCGCAGAAGAACGTCGCGTTCCACAAGTCGTTGCCGTCCTGGACCAGGCCATAGAACAGCTCGCCTTCGTTCGGGACGGAGCGGAACGTGTTGAGGTTCTTCTCGAACGGGTCCGGCGAAAAGAAGAAGTGCGGCGTCTGCAGCATTGCCAGTTTTGGATCCTTGAGGAACCAGCCGACGCAGATTTGCAGGAAAGAACGGGTTGGCACGTGGTCGGCGTCGAAGAACGCGACGAACTCTCCCTCCGTGACTTTCAGTGCTTCATTGAGGTTGCCGGCCTTGGCATGACGATTGTTGTCACGGGCCAGATAATTCACGCCAATGCTGTCGCAGAAGATCCGGAAATCTTCACGCCGCCCGTCGTCGAGCACGTGTACACGCAGTTTGTCCTTCGGCCAGTCGATCGCCTGGGCGGCGAAGATCGTCACCTTCACGATATCCAGCGCTTCGTTGTACGTCGGAATGAACACGTCCACCACCGGCCATTCGGAAGGCGGCGCGCTCATCAACACCGGTTGGCGCCGCAGTGGCCAGGCGGTTTGCAGGTAACCGAAGATCAGTACGACCAGCGCATAGAGTTCCGCCGCCAGCAAGCCATAGCCGAACAGTATGTCGAGCCAGTCGTCGAAGCCCAGGGTCGATGTGATCCGCCAGTACATGTAGCGCAGCGAAGCCGTCAGCGACAGACCGATCAACAGCACCACCGGGAACCGGCCGGATTGTTTGCGCAGTATCAGCGCGGCGACAAAACAGCCTGCTGCGAAATAGCACTGTGATTGGAGGTCGAAAGGCACCGTGATAATGAACAGCGCCAATAGAATCGAGATCAGCAGGACACCGATCTGCACGGTGCGACGCACCCCACGGGAAAGGCTCTCGAACCCGTCGGCCAGCGTTTGGGCCCAGTGTTGCAGGCGGCCGGGAACTTCATGTTGCTCGTTGGACTGGCTCATGATGCGCGACTACCCGCCAATGCAGAGGTCCGGACAGGTGATTTCAGCGCATCGGCAATGGCCAGGACTGCCTGCCGTGCAGACGAGTCTTCGTCTTCCAGCAATGGGTTGACGCCAAAGGCGAGCCCTTCGCTGATGGCGTGATCGAGCGGCAGGACACCGACCAGTTGTTTGCCGAAACGGCGCTTGAGCACTTCCAGCATGTCCTGGCAGAACGTGCGCGAGGCATCGAACTGGTTGACGACATAGTGACAGTCACGACGCCTGGTCTGATGGGTACGGCCTTCGAGCAATCGATCGATCGGGCCCAGCGTCATGAACGAAGCCGGGTCCGGCGTGATGACGACGATCACCTGATCGGCGACATCGAGCACCTGTTCCAGATACAGGGTGCGGCCAGGGGGGGTGTCGAGAATCACCACATCATCAGCCGCCAGGTCCATGCGCGCCAACTGCCGCGCCAACCAATGGGCGTCATCCTCAAGGAAACGCTCGAGCGCGCGACGCTCCTGCCCGGAGACCGGGCCAAAAGGCAAAACGCGCGTTCCGCCAATGCCATCGAGCAGCAAGCCGCTCCAGCACTCGCCGGTCAGGCTGGCGCTGGCCATGCCTGCGACATCCGGACTGACACCCAGGTGGTATTGCAAAGCGTTCTGCGGATCCAGATCGATGGCCAGCCTGCTTCCCTTGGCACCCAGCGCGCCCGCCAGCGCCGCACAGAGCGTACTTTTGCCCACGCCACCTTTTGGCGACACCACCGCGATGACCCGAGCCGGGGTGACCGCCGCAGAGCCATTCGGGATCGACCGGCGTAACGCTTCCTCATTCTGCGCACGCGCCTCGGCCATGCGCTCGAGCGCAACCTCAGCCAACAGGGAACGCAAGGAACACGCACTGGCGGGGACTGAAACAGGTTCGCAGAGCGAATCGTCGACCGATGCGCTCTCAAGCAAATCATCCAGCACCGGCTCGACTCGTCGGTCCAGCGGATGAACTGTCGTCGCCACTGTGGCAGGCTGAAGGTCCGAGTTCTCGACCGGCTGAGGTGGAACAGCCACTGTCGAATTTTCCGTGCCCACGGGAATGGCAGCTGCAGCAGCTACCGGAGGCTCGGGCAATTCCTTGTAATTAAAGGAATTCTCCATCTCGATATAGCTGGCCGCACTCTCTCCGAACCTGCTCATCAGGTTATCAATATCATTTGTCCGATTCATAAGCCCTTCACGGCGAGGGTAAGAAGCATTCGGGCTCGTATAACGGCAAACGACTGCATTCGCATGGCCAAATGATATCGTCAACTTTTTGGAGACAACAAGCGTTTTTATTGGATCCAATCAATGTCAAGACGGGCGGTCGCCAAATTTTTGGCGACAGTTTTTTTGCAGGCTCAATTCATCGCGCCTGGCGACCGCAGGGGACTTTGCGTTGCGCAAACTCAAGTGGCACAACGCTGTTGTGCCACTGCGATGGTTATTTGGCGAAGACTTGGCTCATATCCTTGAAAGCTTTGAACTCCAAGGCGTTACCGCATGGATCGAACAGGAACATGGTGGCCTGCTCGCCCACCTGCCCTTTGAAACGGATATACGGTTCGATCACGAACTCGATACCGAAGGACTTCAAGCGTTCGGCCAGCGCCTCCCATTCTTCCCAACCCAGGATGACGCCGAAATGCGGAACGGGAACGTCGTGTCCGTCGACCGGATTGCTGTGAACCTCCACTTGCGAAGCCGTTTTGGGATGCGAGTGAATGACCAGTTGGTGACCATAAAAGTTGAAGTCGACCCACTGGGCACTGGAACGCCCCTCTTCCAGGCCAAAGACTTCGCCATAAAAGGATCGTGCGGCTGCCAAATCGTAGACAGGAATAGCGAGGTGGAAAGGCGAAAGACTCATCAGCACTCCAATATTGATATCTGTGGATGAAGATGGAGCGTAAGCCGGAAATTCATCAATAAAAATCAATATAAATTTTTCAAAAGCACAATTAATATTTGTTAATGATCAAAGAACTCAAGACACTTGTCGCCGTGGCCCGGGAAGGTACGTTCGCCGCTGCGGGAAACAGGATCGGCCTCACCCAGGCAGCGGTCAGTGCCCAGATCCAGCGTCTGGAGGCAGAGCTGGGCTTCGAGATTTTCGACAGGAAAGGCCGTTCGGCCCACCTCAACCGGATGGGCCACCAGATCCTGCTGCAGGCACAAGAGCTGCTTCGCCTTTACGACAACCTGGGCTCCGCCACCGTGGGACTGCCGGCCAGCACCCTGGTGAATATCGGCGCCATCGCATCCGTCCAGCGCTCCTACTTGCCCGACGCGCTGGCCCGGTTCCACCAACAATGCCCAGAGTGCCGGACGCGGGTCATCCCGGGCTTGTCGATGGAGCTGGTCAACCTTGTGGATGCCGGCGAAATCGACATGGCGGTGATCATTCGCCCGCCCTTCTCTCTCCAGAGTGATCTGCGCTGGACCACCTTGGCGCTGGAGCCCTATCGCCTGATCGTGCCCCGTGATGTCCCGGGAGGAGACTGGTCGGAACTGCTCTCCAGCCACCCCTTCGTTCGGTACGACCGTTCGTCCTTTGGTGGCAGGCAGGTCGATCGTTTCCTGCGGCAGATGCATTTCACCCTGCGTGAAGTCTGTGAGCTGGATGAACTGGAGGCCATCATCAGGCTGGTGGAAAATGGCGTAGGCGTGGCCCTCGTGCCACAGACCGTGTCCCATCGGGAATGGCCGGCGGGCATACGCGCACTCGATCTCGGAACCCATACGTTCCATCGTGAAATCGGATTGGTGCATCGACCTCGACAGACCTTGACCGAACCGGTGCAGATCCTGGCCCAGCTTATAAGCGATCAAGTAAAGGGCGGCTCCGAACCCCCTCGGCCCTGAAAAAGCCACTCGAATCGAGTGGCCGTCAGGGGTCAGATCGCGCCCACGTTCATTTTCGAACCATCGGTCAAGCGCGAGAGACGGTAGGGCTTGGGATCGACACAGGGGGTATCGTTGGCGACCAGCTCAGCGGCCAGATAGCCGATCCCCGGTCCCAGGCCGAACCCATGCCCGGAACAGCCAGCCGCAAGGACGAAACCTGACAGCCCCTCCACGGCAGAGATCACCGGCACGGCATCGGGCGTGAAGTCCACGTAGCCTCCCCAGGTTTCAGCCACTTCAATGCTCGCCAGGGCCGGGAAGCGCGTCCTGACCCGCTTCAGGATCTCGGCAACAGCCTCGGGCCTGGCCTCGGGATCGAGTACACGGTTGCGCTCGAATGCCAGGGGTTTGTCCGCGCTCCAGCCAGCCAGCCCTTCGGGGCCATGGATGAAAGCCTTGCCGATGCCGAACTCCATGGCGGCCAGCCGCTTGATGAACATCGGCAGAAAAGCCTTCCCATGGCGCAGTCCCTGGGGCGTGATATCAAGCCGGGCCTTGCCACTGATGGCGATCGTATAACTGCCATCCAGACGGCGAGTGAGCGCGAAATCCGGCGTGTAGATCGCATCCCCGAGGTTCGGCGCCGGGCGCGTACGCAGCGCAGTCTGGCGCACGCTCGCCTGGGGAAAATTCAACCCGTGTCGTCGACAGAACGCCGAGGCCCAGGCGCCGGCGGCACAGAGGACGGCCTGGGTGCGAATGAGGCCTTTTTCGGTGATCACCCCCGTCACCGCGCCATTGGTGATATCCAGACCGTAGGCGGCGCAGTCCTGGTGGATGCTGGCGCCAAGGGCACGCGCGCCCTCGGCGATCCCCGGCGCTGCGATAGCCGGTTCAGCCTTGCCGTCATCGACGGAATGCACACCTCCCAGCCATTGCCGACCGACAGCCGGAATCGCGGACGTCGCCTCCCCGGGGCTCAGTATCCGCGTCTTGATGTCGAACTGACGCGCGATATCCAGCCATGCTTCCCATTCGGCGAGCTGCTTGGCATCGTCGGTCGCGTACTTGAGGCCGCAGCGGCGAAATCCGAGATCGGTGCCAATCTGCGCCGTGAGTTCATCCCACAGCCGCAAGGCGATACCAGAGAGAGGCAGCTCGCGTGCGTCGCGATTCTGCTGGCGGCACCAGCCCCAGTTGCGGCTCGACTGTTCGCCGCCGACATAGCCCTTCTCGACCAGCGCCACCGAGAGTCCCCGTTTTGCCAGGAAATAGGCGGCAGTCGCGCCGATGATCCCGCCGCCAATGATCACCACATCAGCATGGGAAGGAAGCTTTTCATCGCTGGGGATGCGTTTTATCGAGGGTGACATGCCAAGAGTCTCATCTGGATGGGGTTATCAAGCCGGGCAGCAGGCCGTTTTTCCAACAACCTGATGGTGATCATTACGCCATGCACCGCCTGCAGAGCTGTCTCGTTTTTATCGCATTAAATCGCAGAAAAACTTGTTTTGGAGGCGTGCGCAGCACAATCTGCCACGGCCTCCCAGGTGTTCACCTTATCGGTACATTCGGCACAACGCCGGGCGATTTCCCCCATCAATAACGGCGGGCTTGCCACACCGGGCATTTCAACTCTGCCGCGAGCAGGTCGCGCAGATGCGCCAGCGATGCCTGGGCGAGCACCAGCACATCCACCTCGTCGGAAACCCCGGTGGCCGCTTCCAGGAGAATCCCGTCATGCCGCGCCCGATCGCCCGCCATCAGCGCCTGGTAGGCGTCGGGGCACAGCACCGTCTTGATTGTGATGTCGCGCCCTTGCGTTGCGCGATGCTGCTCACCTAAGGAAGTAGATGAACCTGTGGCGAGGGGATTCATCCCCGCTGGGCTGCACAGCAGCCCCAACACAAGCGACTCCATCCGCCTGATATACCGAGTCGATGGGCTTAAGGGCCGCTGCGCAGCCCAGCGGGGATGAATCCCCTCGCCACAATGGACCGGGCAAGTCTTAAGTGAATGCATTACCTCCCTGAACGAAACGTTTCCGCCCTCAACCCGTACCGACTCATCTTGTTGTACAGCCCACCCCGGGAAACGTTCAGTTGCTGGGCAGTCAGGCGGATGTTGCCCCGGGTGGCCTCGAGGGCGGCGACAATCGCGTTCATTTCATGGGCGTCGAGGCCCAGGGCTGCTGGTCGCTCAGGCATATTCCCTGGCGATGACGGCCGCAGGCCCTGCCTGATTTCAAGCGGTAGATCATCCGGCTGCAGCTGTTCGCTGACCGCCAGGTTGGTCGCACGCTCGATGATGTTTTCCAGCTCACGCACGTTGCCTGGCCAGTGGTAGGCCGACAGCACGTCCAGCGCCTGGGGCGAGATGCCGCGCACCGATTTGCGCAGTGAGCGAGCGCAACGGGAGAGGAAATGGTGCGCCAGCAACGGTACGTCCTCCCGGCGCATGCGCAGCGGCGGGACCGTCAGATTCAGTACGTTGAGCCGATAGTAAAGATCCTCGCGAAACGCGCCGTCAGCCACCGCTTGGTTCAGGTTGCGGTGGGTGGCAGCGATGATGCGCACGTTCACTCGCTGGGATTTCTTCGCCCCCACGCGAGTGACTTCGCCTTCCTGCAAGACCCGCAACAGGCTGACCTGGGCCCCGAACGACATATCACCGATTTCGTCGAGAAAGATTGTGCCGCCATCGGCCAACTCGAACTTGCCGGCGGATCCGCCACGAGCCGAACCGGTGAAGGCCCCCTCGACATGCCCGAACAATTCGCTCTGCACCAGATCTCGTGGGATCGCCCCGCAATTGACCGCCACGAATGGGCCACTGCGACGCTCACTGGCGTTGTGGATCGCCTGGGCGAACAGCTCCTTGCCGGTACCGCTTTCGCCGAGGATCAACGTGGTGGAGTCGCTGCGACTGGCGATTCGTCCAAGGTGCAACGCGTCCTGGATGGCCCGGGAGCTGCCCTGGATGGTGTCGAAGGTGTAGCTGGCCTGGGTGCCGATGATCCGCCGGGTGATTTCGCGGATGCGCCGGTTTTCCCGCAGCGAAACGATGCGCCCGCCCTGCTCCAGTGAACACACCGACACCAGGCAGGCCAGGTGACTGCGATCATGCAGTTCGAAGGTGCAATCCAGATCCCGCAGCCCTTCCCCGCCAAGCAGCAGGATCTCATCGGTCAGCTCACTCTGGCCCAAGCGCTGGAACGGCTGGCCCAGCAAATCGCGCCCGACGCGAAACAACTGTCGTGCATAACCGTTGATGGCCCTGATGCAGCCACGGTCGTCCAGCACGACCAGGCCTTCGTTGAGCACTTCAAGCATCGTCTGTTGTTCTTCCAGCAAGGCCTGCAGCGCCATTTGCCGTGATACGGCTTCGGCCGCGGCTTGCACGGTGCCCAACGTGTGGAAGTGAAACCAGCCCGGCTCGGCGGTCAGGGTCAGGATCGCCAGGGTCCGTCCCCGGGCATCGCGAATCGGTGCGGCGGCGCAATGCATGCGCCGCTTGCGCAAGCCGACACCGAAGTTTTCTTCGGCCAGCACATAGACCAGCCGGTCTTCGGCCAGTGCCAGCCCCGTACAGTTGGTGCCCTGCACCGACTCCAGCAAGCGGCTGCCCACCGGGGTGAGATCGCTGCCGCAGAAATACAGAGTGGTCCCTTCGGCGTCGGTCAGGTTGATATGGCCCCTGGGGTTGTAGGCCAGCAACCCGCCCATGACCTCGGCCGCCACCGCGATCATCACGCGATGGGCGGCCAGCGTTGCGGCCAGGTCGGCAGGATCGACAAAACGATACGCGCCGTCCTCGTGGTCGATACCGGCGTCGACGCTACGCAACCAGGAGTTCCAGATCACCTGCCGGACCCCGGAAGGACGATCGATACGTCCGTCCAGGCACGCCAGCCAGGCTTGCTCCAAAGCGCCAATCGGTCCGTCACTCAACGACGCCGGACCGAGTGACGCGATGTAGTCGAGGTCTTGCTCGCTGACAGCAATGGGCGCCGGAATCACGGGCTTCTCCAATGTTCATTTTTTGGACATGTGCAGTATAAGCATGTCATCAGAATTAACACTTATTTCACCAACCTATAAATAACTCTTTAATTATCAATAAGTTAAACATTGGCACAGGCCTTGCTCCCTCCTCCTTACAGCAAAAACAGTCCTGCTGATAACAAAAAAAGGGAAGTCAGTTTCATGAACACATCCAAAATCATCCGCCTCGGTCTCATTGGCGCCGGCCGCATGGGCAGCTTTCACGGCCTGACGGCAGCCCGACACATTCCCGGCGCCTGCCTGGCTGCCATCGCCGACCCGACACCGGGCCAAGCCGCCCGCCTGGCGGCACAGTTGGGGGTGGAGCGGGTCTACACCGACCCACAGCAATTGCTCGACGACCCCGAGATCGACTGCGTACTGATTGCCGCTCCGGCCCGCAGCCACGCCGAGCTGGTCATCAGCGCAGCCCGCGCTGGCAAAAGTGTGTTCTGTGAAAAACCCATGGCGATCACCCTCGACGAAGCGGACCGCGCCATCGCCGCTGCCGCCGATGCCCGGGTCACCTTGCAGGTCGGCTTCAACCGCCGCTTCGCCAAGAGTTTTCGCACCGCGCACCTGGACGTGGTCGCCGGCCGCATCGGCACCCCGCAACTGCTGCGCTCGCTGACCCGCGACCCGGCGCTGAACAATCCGGCCAACTCGCCGCAGTGGGTGATCTTCCTCGAAACCCTGATCCACGACTTCGACACCTTGCGTTACCTCAATCCTGGGGCCGAGGTCGTCGAAGTCTTCGTGATGGCCGATGCCCTGATCGCGCCGGAGTTCAAGGACAAGGGTTTCCTCGACACCGCCATGGTGACCCTGCGTTTCGACAACGGTGCCCTCGCCACCGCCGAGGCGAATTTTCAGGCGGTGTATGGCTACGATGTCCGGGGCGAAGTGTTCGGCAGCGCCGGCATGTTGACCATGGGTGCCGTCAATGACTCCGACCTGGTTCGCTATCTGGCCGATGGCATCCAGGCCGACACACAGCGCCTGGACACCGACCTGCTACGGGATGCCTACGTGGCCGAGCTCAACCATTTTGTCGAGTGCCTGCGCAGCGGCGCGAAACCCCTTGCCAGTGGTGAAGACGCCCGCGCTGCCCTGGCCATTGCCCGCGCCTGTATCGAGTCGTTCCAGCAGGGCCGGCCGGTGCGCTTACAAGGAGGCCGCCCATGAGCTTCACTCCGTTCAAACTGGCGATCAGCGCCGAGATGGTCTTCCTCGACCTGCCGTTCACCGAACGAGTCAAACGGATTCACGCACTGGGCTTCAGCGCCGAAATCTGGGACTGGACGAAAAAAGACATTGCCGCCCTGGTCGACACCGGGGCTGACTTCACCTCAATGACCGGCTACATCGCGGGTAACCTGACCGATCCCGAGGACATCCAGCATCTGCTCGACAGCGCACGGGAATCCCTGGCCGTCGCTGCTCGGTTGAATTGCCCGAGCCTCAACCTTCACGGTACGGGCCTGGACGACAAAGGCTTGCCGGTCAAACCGGTGGAACTCACCACCGGCCGCATGTGGTTGAACGCGTGCAAGACCCTGGAAAAAATCGCGCGCCTGGGTGAAGACGCGGGCCGGGTGTTCCTTCTGGAGAACCTCAACACCGAGGTGGACCACCCCGGCACGCCGTTCGCTCGCGCCGATGACACCCTGGCGCTGATCGAGGCCGTGGGCAGCCCTCATCTGAAGCTGAACCTGGACCTTTATCATGCGCAGATCGGCGAAGGAAACCTGATCGAACTGATCCAGCGAGCCGGCAGTGCCATCGGTGAGATCCAGGTCGCCGACGTTCCTGGGCGCATGGAACCGGGGACCGGCGAAATCCATTACCCGGCCATTGCCAAAGCCTTGTTCGAGATGGGATACACGGGTGTTGTCGGCCTAGAGGGCTGGGCCAGCGGCGACAGCGAGGCGGCACTTCAACGCTTCCGGCAAGCGTTTAGTCTGGATCGATGAAGCGGTGGCGCCCTTGGGCATGAATCGAGGTGCGCCGACAACCTTCACACCTGATCGACTCATAACAACAAAAGGAATCTCACCATGCGTCGCTGCACATTGCTTCTTGCCACTTTGCTATTCGCCTTCAGCCAATGGGCCAACGCCGATTATCGCATCGGCGTCAGCATCGCCAGGGTGGACGACAACTTCATGACCTATGTGCGTAGCGGCCTGGAAGACGCCGCCAGGAAAGACAACGTCCAGATCCAGTTCGAGGATGCCCAGGGCGATGTCGTGCGACAACTCAATCAGATCCAGGGCTTCATCAACCAGAAAGTGGATGCGGTCATCGTCCTGCCCGTGGACACCGCCGCCACCACCAACATGACTCGCGCCGCGGTCGATGCGAAGGTACCGCTGGTCTATGTCAACCGTCATCCGGACGAGCGCGTACTGCCCAAGGGCGTGGTCACCGTTGCGTCCAATGACATCGAGGCCGGCCAGTTGCAAATGCGTTACCTGGCGGAAAAGCTGAACGGCAAAGGCACCCTCGCGATCATCATGGGCGACCTGGCGCAAAACGCTACGCACGACCGCACCGAAGGGGTCAAACAGGTGCTCAAGGATTACCCCGGGATCAAGATCGTCGAACAGCAAAGCGCCGAGTGGCAGCGGGCCAAAGGGATGGACCTGACCAGCAACTGGCTGTTGGCAGGCACCTCTTTTGACGCCATTGTCGCCAACAACGACGAGATGGCCATCGGCGCGGCCATGGCCTTGCAACAGGCGGGAAAAGGCAAGGGCGAGATTGCGATTGTCGGCATCGACGGCCTGCCCGATGGTCTGGCGGCGATCAAGCGCGGAATGCTGGTCGCCTCGGTGTTCCAGGACCCCAAGGCCCAGGCGACCGCTGCGCTGCAAGCGGCCGTCAAAATGATCAAGGGCGAGCCGGTCGAGGCGGAAGTGTGGGTCCCCTTCCAGTTGATCAAGCCGGAACAGGTCGCGATGTTTGAGCAACACTACAAGTAAGCGCGAAAGACTGGAGGTCAACGCCGCTGTCCCGGCCAGGGACAGTGGCGTTTTTCATTGAGTCATCTTACCCCGTCATCACCATCCCCCTCGCCACCTGCATGTGCGGCGAAACATCCATTGTTCGTTGCGCCTCGAAGTGAGACATCTGCCTGACGCATACGCTGTGAGCCCACATGGAGGAGTTGGCGATGAAACACAGCCGTTTTTTTGGAAAAACCGTACTGGCCTGCACGTTCATCCTGGCGATGATCGGTTGGGGGATCGGCTTCTATGGCCCGCCGATCTACATGCAATCGGTCATGGAGCGCACGGGTTGGCCCATCGCCCAGGTGTCGACTGCCGTCACCTTGCACTTTCTCAGCGGCACGATCGTCATCGCCAATCTACCCAGGCTCTACGCACGCTTCGGCATTCCAGCCATCACCGTGCTGGGCAGCATTTTCCTGGGTATCGGCGTGAACATCTGGGCCCAGGCCAACCAGCTCTGGGTGCTGTATGCCGGTGCGATGTGCTCGGGTATCGGCTGGGTGACCCTGGGCGCCGCGGCCGTCAATACCCTGATCGCGCCGTGGTACAACAAGGAAAGGCCCCAGGCCCTGGGCAAGGCGTACAACGGCGCAAGCATGGGGGGCGTCGTCTTTTCGCCCCTGTGGGTATGGCTGATCGAGGGTTTTGGCTTTGCCACGGCAGCGTTGGTGATCAGCCTCGCAGCCTTGCTGCTTATCGGCATTTTCGCCTTCCTGGTCTTCAACAAAACCCCACAGGGTCTGGGACAGCACCCCGACAACGCCGAGCAGACGGAGCCCGTGCCACCGGCCACCAGCGCCATGCCGTGGACCGTGATGCAGACGCTCGAGGTGGCAGATTTCCGCAGCCTGGCAGCCGGCATGTCCCTGGGACTGTTCGCCCAGATCGGCTTGATCGCGCACCTGTACTCGATCCTGGTGGGACGCATGGGCGCCCACGACGCTTCATTCGCCATGGGGCTGGCCACCGCCAGTGCCATGGGCGGTCGCTACATCGCCGCACGCCTGATGATCCAAGGCATCAACCGCAGGCTGCTGGCGTGCCAGGGCTATGCCATCCAGCTGCTGGGCACGCTGATGCTCCTCGGCCTGGACCTTCACCCGACTGTGGCCTGGATGGCGGTGGTGCTGATCGGTTCGGGCATCGGCAATGCCACCTCCCTGCCGCCGCTGATCGCACAAACCGAGTTCAGCCGTGAGCACACTGCCAGGGTCATCGCGCTGATGGTCGCGATCAGCCAAGCCACCTACGCCTTCGCCCCTGCGTTTTTCGGCCTGGTGCGCACCGCCTTCAGCCATCCGAATCACGCTATCGCCGCCGTCGTGACAGCCGCCGTCATCGTGCAGGTGCTCGCTATCCTGTCTTTCTACCGAGGAGTGTCCGCTCGCCCCTTCAGGATCAGACCAATCGAACACCGCCATCAACGTTGAGCACGGCACCGTTCATGAAGGTGTTGGTCATCAAGAACAGCGCCGCAGCACCGGCTTCCTCAGGCGTGCCAAGGCGACGCAACGGCAGAGCCTGCTCCAGGGAGGCCACGTACGCGTCACGGCCTTCGCCCAATGCCTTGCTGAAGATCGGTGTATCGATCGGCCCGGGCGACAGGGTGTTGACGCGAATCGGTGCCAACTCCAGGACCAGGCCACGGGCCAGCGCCTCCATGGCGGCCGATGCCGCCGCGATGACGGCTGTGCCATGGGCATTGGGTCGATCAGCGAGCGCACCCGAGATGAAGGTGATCGACCCCGCCTTGCACAGCCTGTCGCCCAGGGCACGGATGGTGTTGATGGACGCCCAGATACGCTCATCGAAGGCCCGGCGCAGGTGATCGACGTCAGCGGCCAGGATGGTGCCGGTGACAAACGTACCGGCGAGCAGCACCAGGTGATCGACCACAGGAATGTCCGCCAGCGCGGCTTCGACCGCCTCACGGCAGGTCACGTCGGCCGCGCGCCATTGATCCAGGCCATGATCTTTTGCAGCCTGCTCGGCACGGGCGGCATTCGAGCCGATGACCACGACCTTGGCGCCAGCGGCCTTTGCTTGTATCGCGGCAGCCAGGCCGATGCCCGATGTACCGCCGAAGATGACGACCGTGCGGCCGGTGAGATTGGATGCAAGTGTTGGGGTGATGGTCATGTCGAGCCTCCAGTGAACGCCCGGATGGCGTTCGATGGAGTAAGCGTAAGACTGTGAGCACGGATTGATAATTGGGTCGAAAGTCGCTTTACTATTGCCATGAAGGCACAAATTGGTCTCGACCGTCTGACCGGACTCATCGCATTCGCACGGGCCGCCTCCCTGGGCAGCTATACCGCTGCGGCACGGGAGCTTTCGGTGTCACCCTCCGCCGTGAGCAAAAGCGTACAGCGGCTTGAGGAGCATTTTGGGCTGATGCTGTTCACCCGCACGACGCGCTCCCTGACCCTCACGCCTGAAGGGCGGGATCTTTACGAACGTGCATTGCGAATCCTGCGCGAGGTCGAAGAAATTGATCAGGCCGCCGTCGCATCCCGCGCCGAGCCTTCCGGTGTCCTGAAAGTCACCGCCGCCCTCCCCATCGGCGTGAACATCCTGGCACCAGCCTTGCCCAGGTTCCGTGAGCAATATCCCAAGCTGGCAATCGACCTGCGACTCGGCGATCAGTATTCCGACATCATTGAACAGGGCATCGACGTGGCCATCCGCGTGGGGAATCTCACCGACTCACGCCTGGTTTCGCGCCCCCTGGGGCCTCATCGAATCGGCGCGTTTGCGTCGCCTCAGTACCTCCAACGCAAAGGCACGCCGATGACCGCCGAAGATCTTGCGGGACATGAGTGCGTGAACTTTCGCTACCAGAGTACCGGGCAAAGTTTGCGTTGGCCCTATCAGGCAGGCGACAAACAACTCGAGTGGAGTCCCGACGTCGCATTCACCGTGGATGTCAGTGACGCGGTAGCGGCCATTATGGCGGCGGGAGGAGGCGTCGGCATTACGCCGTACTACGTGGCCGCCCCCTATGTTCGCCGGGGAGAACTGATCCCGGTGCTCCCCCAGTTCACCGCGGAACGCTTCTCCATCACCGCCTTGTGGCCGGAAAGCCGCCGAGGCAGCCCCAACGTAAAGGCCTTCATCGCCTTTTTGCTTGAGCTGTTCCCTGCAACGCCTGCCTGGGATGAGGCAGTGAATGAGGCATCCGCAGCGAACCAGGGCTGATCGGTCGGCGGGGTTGGACAACCAGCAGCCACTGATCCCGATGCCCCCTCAAGAAGCCTGTATCGCCCCAGACAAATCGACACTTCAATGTCATCTGCATTTGCGGTTAGGCTTACCACACGTCCCGAACTTTCTACGACTGGAATCCAACTGAGTGATCAGACCGTTTATGTTGCTACGTCGTCGATTTGCCTCCATGCGCTGGCGCACCCGCGTCACGTTGTGGGTGGCCGCCACCTTCGCCGGCTTGCTTGTCGTCATGTTCGCTCGTCTGGCAGATCTGGCACTGAATGAGTTTGCCCTGCAAACCGCTGAACGCCCCTGGCTACCGCTCATCTACACACCTTTGATTGGCATGCTGGTGGTGGGCCTGACCAACCGTTTCTTGCCCGGTTGCCAGGGCAGCGGTATTCCCCAGGTGATTGCCGCTACCCGCCTGGCGCGTCAGGGCAAGCCCGTCAGCCAGTTGGTCTCGTTAAAGATCGCTTTCGCCAAAATCGGCCTTGGCACCCTGGCCTTGACAGGCGGTTTCTCGGCCGGACGTGAGGGGCCGTCGGTGCAGGTCGCGGCTTCGGTCATGCATTTCTTCCATCGCTACTTGCCCAACGCGCGGATCATCCGCAGCGAAGATCTGATTCTTGCCGGTGGCGCAGCGGGCATTGCGGCTGCGTTCAATACCCCGCTGGCGGGCATTGCCTTTGCCGTGGAGGAGTTGGGACGGCGCCTGGAGACACGTACCAGCGGGGTTTTGCTCAGCACCATTATTCTGTCCGGGATGGTGGCGATTGCCTTGCAGGGAAACTACAACTATTTCGGCCATTTCGACGTGCAAGCCATCAGCATGGATATCATCCTGCCGGCGCTGCTGATTGCCATTGGTTGTGGCCTGCTGGGTGGACTGTTCAGCCGCATGTTGTTATGGCCCCAACGTTATCGAAACGCCCTGCTCTGGCGGTGGCGTCGTCAGCATCCGGTGTGGTTCGCCGGCATCTGCGGGCTGATTGTAGCCGTGCTCGGCGTGCTCAGTGGCGGCATGTCATTTGGCAGCGGATACGGCGTTACCAGCCACGTCATTGCATCTGATATTGGCCTGCCGTGGCATGCCGCCCTGACCCGCTTCATCGCCACGGTGGTGACCTACTTCTCTGGAATACCGGGCGGAATCTTTGCCCCCTGCCTGGCGGTGGGCGCGGCGATCGGCGCAAATATCTCCGATCTGTTCAACCTTGGCGTGCAACCGGTCATTGCCCTGTGCATGGTGGGCTTTCTTGCCGCCGTGACCCAGTCACCCATTACCTCCGCCATCATCGTCATGGAGATGATTGACAGTCATGGCATGGTGATCAGCCTCATGGGCGTTGCCCTCGTCGCCAAGGCTGTCAGCTCGCGGATGGGCCCCGAGCTGTATCAGCAAATGGCACGTGGCTTTGTGCAAACAGCGGAAAGAACCTCGGCGAAGCAGAAGACGGGGCAGTGAAGCCCGCCCACTCGCCAAAAGAAGTCGGAGAACAGGCAGGCCAACACACTGAGAGGAACCGTTTTGTCGAGCTGAGTGCTGCTCCACTGGAGAGCTACCGATCCTGTCAGCCACCGAGGGACCTGCATCATCCCAGGCGCATCGACACTTCAATGTCATCCGCAAAAGGCACGGAGAGGTAACCACTCTGCGGAGAACGCACGTAAGCCAGGTACTCAGGGCAGTAATCGGTGTTGTCCGCCACCACCAGCGCGCCCGGCCGCAAGCGTTTTTCAACCAGGCTCAGTACGTCGCGGTACAGCGCCTTGGCGCCATCGAGCAGGAGCAGGTCGACCGCCTCCGGGAGGTCGGTGGCAAGGGTCACAAGTGCATCGCCTTCGCGGACTTCCACCAGATCGCTGACACCTCCTTCAACGAAGTGATGACGTGCCAGGGCAATCTTCGAGGGCTCGAACTCACTGCCGATCAGCACACCTCCGCCATTGTCGCGCAGCGCCGCCGCCAGGTGCAGGGTGGACAAGCCGAACGAAGTGCCGAACTCGACGATGGCCCTGGCCTTTGCGCTTCGTGCGAGCATGTACAGCAGCTTGCCGGTATCGCGGGAGACCGGCAGCCACAAGTCCTTGAGCATGCCGTACAGTTCGAGGTATTCGGTCTTGCTGCGCATCAGGCGCTCACGTTCTTCGCTTGGCACCGTATTCAGCACCGGACTGGTGGCCGCGCTGGCCTGGATGTAGAGGCCTTCGATCAGGGTTGCCAGGGGTTCTGTGGTCAAGGTGGTCATGGTTGTCTTCCATCAATAGGGACTGAGATGCGACTGATTCGTCGCATTTAAATGATGCGAGTGATTCGCCCTATTCGCTATTCGCGTTTCCCCACGACGCCCGAGCTGCCCATGACCCGGCACCAGACCGCCCGTATTTCCTCACTCAAGCGGCCACGGCAGGCGCCCTCCAACAAGCGGGCGGAGGCTGCTCCCCAGGCTGCTGTTCAGGTTTTGGTAGCAGCGCCAGGCCGGCCGGCGTCGGTTCCACCCCGCGCTTGCTGAGCTTGGGCAGCGGCGTACCGAATCGTGCCTCGATGTCGGAAAGTCGCTTGCTGACCGCCGAGGGCGCGATGAACGCGGGTTTCGCTGGCCCATGCGATCGCCCCCTCTTCACAGACCAGAATGAACAGGTGCAAGGACAAATGATCCAGGGGCTGCGTCATGCCCACCCCTCGAGTCGCAACGTGGCACGCACCAGGCGTTGCTCCTCGCTTTCGATTTCCTTGAGGTTGTCGCAGATGCTCTGGATATGGGCAATGGCGGCCTTGCGGGCCTGCTCGGGAAGCCGCCCGGTTACCGCGTTATAGAGCCTTGCATGTTGACGATCGATTTGCCGCTTCTGCGGCTCGCGGTGGTAGAGGTTGTTGACCGAGGCGAACACGGTGTTGAGCAGCAGGTCCGTCAGTGAGCGCAAGGTCTGCACCAGCACCGGATTGTGCGACGCCTCGCAGATCGCCAGGTGAAACGCATGATCGAGCCGGGCGTGTTCGGAGGGCTCCAGTGCGCGCGTGTGGGCATCGAGCAACGCTTCGTAGCTGCGGGTGATCAGGACGAAATCGGCCTCTGTGCCACGCAAGGCCGCCAACCGTGCGGACTCGCCTTCGAGCAGACTGCGTACCTCGAACAAATCGTAAAGCGTGCGGGGCTGTGAGCTGAACAGGTGCATCAATGGCGACGCAGCACTGTTGCCCGACAGATCGGCGACGAAGGAGCCCTTGCCCTGCTCCGTCTTGATGATCCCGCGCGCGCGCAGCAGCTTCAATCCTTCGCGTAATGCCGTGCGCGATACACCGAGCTTTTCCGTCAGCCGACGTTCCGACGGTAACAACTGCCCCGTCTTGAGCACGCCATCCACGATCAGGCGCTCGATACGCTCGCACACCACGTCGGCCACCTGCAGATTACGACGGGTCTGGGTGTCGTCCATTGCGCCTCCAACTGGTATGACCAGCTTAGCCATGGTGTTCAAGCCGACTTACCACTTATCACAACTTATTGTTTTTAGATGTTTTATTAAAAATCACAAGAAAATAGCCGGTCAAAAACTGGTTCGACCACCTCAACAAGCCATAGACAGTAGATCGCCTCGGACCAATGATGCAAGTCAGCTGCATGCGGAACCTGACCTCAAATAAAAACAACCGAGTGTCGCCGGCCGACTATGAACATTCTCTACGATGAACGCGTTGATGGTGCCCTGCCTGCCGTGGATAAAGCCACGCTGCTGCAGGCCTTGCAGGTGCGCTTGCCGGACCTTGAGATCCTGCACCAGCGCGAAGAACTCATGCCCTATGAATGCGACGGACTTTCCGCCTATCGCACCACGCCGCTCTTGGTGGTACTGCCCCGCCATCTCGACGAGGTTCGGGGCGTGCTGGCGCTGTGTCATGAACGGCAGGTGCCTGTCGTCACCCGGGGGGCCGGGACCGGTTTGTCCGGTGGTGCGCTGCCGTTGGAAAAAGGCGTTCTGCTGGTGATGGCACGCTTCAACAACATTTTGCACATTGACCCGGCCGCCCGTACCGCACGAGTCCAGCCCGGAGTACGCAACCTGGCGATTTCCCAGGCGGCCGCGCCGTTTGGCTTGTACTACGCGCCGGATCCCTCCTCTCAGATTGCCTGTTCCATCGGCGGCAACGTCGCGGAAAATGCCGGTGGCGTACATTGCCTCAAATATGGTCTGACCGTGCACAACCTGCTCAAGGTCGAGATCCTCACCGTCGAGGGGGAGCACCTGACCCTGGGCAGTGACGCACTCGACTCGCCGGGCCTTGACCTGCTGGCGCTGTTCACCGGTTCCGAGGGGATGCTCGGGGTGATCACCGAAGTCACGGTCAAGCTGCTTCCCAAACCCCAGACTGCGAAGGTGTTGCTGGCAGCGTTCGACTCGGTCGAAAAGGCGGGGCGCGCGGTGGGTGACATCATCGCTGCGGGTATCATTCCCGGCGGACTGGAGATGATGGACAACCTGGCCATCCGTGCCGCCGAAGACTTCATCCACGCCGGCTACCCGGTGGAGGCCGAAGCCATTCTGTTGTGCGAACTCGATGGTGTGGAAGCCGACGTCCATGATGACTGCAACCGCGTGCGCCAGGTGCTGGAGCAGGCCGGCGCCACCGAAGTGCGCCAGGCCCGCGACGAGGCCGAACGCGTGCGTTTCTGGGCTGGACGCAAGAATGCGTTTCCTGCTGTCGGCCGCCTCTCACCGGATTATTACTGCATGGACGGGACCATCCCGCGTCGCGAGCTGCCCGGCGTGCTGCACGCCATCGCCGCTTTATCAGCCGAGTACGGCCTACGGGTAGCCAACGTGTTCCATGCCGGTGACGGCAACATGCACCCGCTGATCCTGTTCGACGCCAACCAGCCGGGAGAACTTGATCGTGCCGAAGCCCTGGGGGGCAAGATCCTTGAGTTGTGCGTGAAAGTCGGAGGCAGCATCACCGGCGAACACGGGGTGGGCCGCGAGAAAATCAATCAGATGTGCGCTCAGTTCAACAGCGACGAGTTGACCGTGTTCCACGCCGTCAAAGCGGCCTTCGATCCGAGCGGCCTGCTCAACCCCGGCAAGAACATTCCGACGCTGCACCGCTGCGCCGAGTTTGGCGCCATGCATGTGCATCTGGGGCAATTACCCTTCCCTGACCTGGAGCGTTTCTGATGCACAACGCACTTGATAGGGATGCCAGCGACGCGTTGCTCGAACAGGTCAACCAGGCCCTGAAAAATGCCACGCCACTACGAATCCAGGGTGGCGACAGCAAAGCCTTCCTGGGACGTCCGGTCACGGGCCAGCGCCTCGACACTCGCGCCCACCGGGGCATCGTCAGCTATGACCCGACGGAACTGGTGATTACTGCCCGCTGCGGCACGCCCCTGCGGGAGCTGTCTGAGGTGCTGAACGCCTCGCAGCAAATGTTGCCCTGCGAACCGCCTTCCTTCGGCGACGCCACGGTGGGCGGCATGATCGCCAGCGGACTCTCCGGGCCGCGCCGTCCGTGGGCCGGCTCGGTGCGGGACTTCGTCCTCGGCTCGCGGGTCATCACCGGCCAGGGCAAGCTCCTGCGCTTCGGTGGCGAAGTCATGAAGAACGTCGCCGGTTACGACCTGTCGCGCCTGATGGCCGGCAGCTTTGGCTCCCTCGGGGTGATCACCGAGGTGTCGCTCAAAGTCCTGCCCAAGCCTCGGCAAGCCTTGAGCATCAGTCTGGAAATGGACAGCGAGCGCGCCTTGCTGCGCCTGGCGGAATGGGGCCAGCAGCCGCTGCCGATCAGCGCCGCCTGCCACGATGGCCAACGCCTGCACCTGCGGCTCGAGGGTGGCGAGGGCTCGGTAAGAGCGGCCCATGATCGACTGGGCGGCGAGATGCTGGAGGCCTCGTATTGGGAGGACCTCAACGAACATCGCTTGAGTTTCTTCGATGAGGATCTGCCGCTGTGGCGCCTGTCCGTGCCGCACAACACAGCGTGGCTGCCCTTGCCTGGCAGGCAACTGATCGACTGGGGCGGCGCCCAGCGCTGGCTCAAGTCTGGCGCCGAAGCCGCGTTCATCCGCCGGATCATCGAAGGCGTCGGCGGCCATGTGACCTGTTACGGCCGTGGTCTGATCGACAGCCCGTTCCAACCGCTGCCAGACGCCCTGATGCGTTACCACCGCAACCTGAAGCAACAGCTCGACCCACAGGAAATTTTCAACCCTGGTCGCCTCTACGCGGAGCTTTGAACCATGCAGACAACCTTGAGTGAAGAGGCTCGCCAGTTGCCCCGCGCCGAAGAGGCCGAAAGCATCCTGCGCACGTGCGTGCACTGTGGTTTCTGCAACGCCACCTGCCCGACCTACCAGTTGCTCGGCGATGAACTGGATGGCCCGAGGGGACGTATCTACCTGATCAAGCAAGTGCTCGAAGGCAACCCGGTCACGGCGAAGACCCAACAGCACCTGGATCGTTGCCTGTCGTGCCGCAATTGCGAAACCACCTGCCCTTCCGGGGTCGACTACCACAACCTGCTGGACATTGGCCGCGCCGTGGTCGATGCAGCGGTCGGACGGCCTCTCGGCCAGCGCTTGTTGCGCGAAGGGTTGCGGGCGGTCGTGCCCAACCCGGGCGTGTTCAAAGGGCTGATCGGTGGTGGCCGGATGTTTCGGCCGTGGCTGCCCGACAGCCTGCGCGGCAAGGTGCCTCGCCATGTACCTGCCGCCAAACCGCGGCCGGTGAACCGCCATGCCCGTCACGTGCTCATGCTCGAAGGCTGCGTACAACCGAGCCTGTCGCCCAATACCAACGCGGCCGCCGCCCGGGTCCTGGATCGATTGGGGATCAGTGTGACACCCGTTGCCGAAGCCGGCTGCTGCGGCGCCGTGGACTATCATCTGGACGCCCAGGCCGTGGGCCTGGATCGTGCGCGCCGCAACATCGATGCGTGGTGGCCGAACATCGAGGACGGTGTCGAAGCCATCGTGCAAACCGCCAGCAGTTGTGGCGCGTTCATCAAGGACTACGGGCACTTGCTCGGCAGCGATCCGGCCTATGCCGAGAAAGCGAAAAAGGTCAGCGCCCTGGCCAAGGACCTGGTTGAAGTGCTGCGCGAAGAGCCGCTGGAAATGCTGCGCGTGCGCAGCGACCAACGCCTGGCATTCCACTGCCCCTGCACCTTGCAGCACGCGCAGAAACTGGGCGGCGCCGTTGAGGCAGTGCTGACGAACCTGGGTTTCGAGCTCACGCCGGTCCCCGACAGCCACTTGTGCTGCGGCTCGGCGGGCACCTATTCGATCACCCAACCCGAGCTGTCCCGGCAGCTGCGTGACAACAAACTCAACGCCCTGGAAAGCGGGCGCCCCGACGTGATTGTCACCGCCAATATCGGCTGTCAGACCCACCTCGACGGCGCGGGACGGACCCCGGTCCGGCACTGGATCGAGTGGGTCGAAGCCGCGCTGCCTTAAACCTGGAGCTCCCATGAAAAGCAAAGCCGTACTCGGCCAGAACGAAGTCAGCCGGATTCTCTCGGCCGCCCGCGATGAAGCGAACAGCAACCAGTGGGCCGTCGCCATCGTGATTGTCGATGATGGCGGTCACCCGCTGGCCCTGGAGCGCCTCGATGGCTGCGCGCCCATCGGTGCCTACATCGCCACCGAAAAAGCCCGCACCTCGGCCCTCGGCCGGCGCGAATCCAAAGGTTATGAAGAGATGGTCAACGGTGGACGCCAGGCCTTTTTGTCCGCGCCGCTGTTGACGTCCCTGGAGGGTGGCGTCCCGATCATTGTCGACGGTCAGGTGATCGGCGCTGTCGGCGTGTCCGGGGTCAAGGCCGAGCAGGACGCCCAAGTCGCCAGAGCCGGCGCGCAATGCCTGAACTGAAGTGGACGCAACGGCACCACCGGATTGATCAACCAGCAGTGACGGCGCGGGGTACGTCGAAGATCTGCATACGACGGCTGGTGAGCAGAGCGCACAGATCGCTGTAGGATCGAAACGGCTTTGGCGGAGCTAATGGCTGCGACATCCTTTGCCCAGAAAAAAGAAGGCCCGAACATAATGCTGAACTGAGCCAGCACCAGAGGTTCGGGCGTTATTGACTTAAGTATCTGCGCTCATCATCACGGCGGCAGTGTGCTCCTGTGGACCGTCATGGTCTCGCCCCGTAGAGGTCCACCCCGGATTTGGGCGTAACGGCCATTACCACGCCATTAATGACCGCCTTGCCCAACACCGTGAAATGATGCGCAGCCCAGGCGTGTCGCTCGGTATCGCGTATGAACGCTGCGTCTTCGGCAAACTCATCGGGTACCAATCCCGGTCGCTGAATTTGCAGCGACCTGAGGAAAATATCCCGGTGAAGCGCTGGCCATCAAGATCGTTACGATTAAAAAAACACCGTAAAAAGCACCTCCTACACAACTATCGGAGTTTGCCTACAACCCTGAAAAAAGGTCATCCATTTTATCCAACGGGTCGAGTCCTCTAGCCATACACTCCCGTAACACCGAGCCCTAATCCCGAGGCTACGTCACCTTGCGCCTGTGCCTACAACTAAGCCAGAATCCGCCCGCTTGTGCGCCAGGGGCCCGGCTTCTATTGTCTCCGAGTCGCTGAAAATCAGCGATCGGGTTTAGCAGCCCAGAACCTTTGACGCACAGTGCCACACATATGCCAGCAGGTTTAGAGCCCGCTCATTATGTAATGGCGGTTGTGCGCGGGAGACCTTCGGGTCTGCCGGTTAAGAGGTCCGGTCTGCTAACCCGCGTACAGCCGCCACCCTTTTTTTCGTTTAGCAGCGAGACAAGGCGGCTCCACTACCTCTTAGAGTCACAACTATGTTTAAAGTAACTCCCAACCCTCCACAAACAGACCCCACCGCCAACGGCCTCGACCCAAAGAAAGTCCAAGAAGCTACCGATAACGTCGATCCGCGCTAGCACCCAGCCTGTAACTTGAGGCCGAGTCGGACTTTGTAACTCTCCTGCCTATAGAGCCGCCGATTCACACCAGCCCGAGCGAGGCCGCCTGTGCAGTGTCCTTCAAACACTGCGCAGGCAACCCATGGCCGACTATCTTCACGGTGTGGGAGTCATCGAACTCAACGACGCCCCGGCGCGGCTCGAAGGCTGCAAACCTAAACGCCGCACCTTCGAAACCCTGCTCCATTCGCAGAGGCGCTCCCCCTTCGCGACTCAGAACTTATAAGTAACGGACATACCGAACCCACTGGCGCTGTTCTTGTATTTGGAGCTGTAGGCGCCCCTGCTGGCTGAAGCGTCGTTGACCTTCACGCTCTCTTCCCACAGATAGGAGTAAGCGAGGTCGACGGTGACATTGTCCACCGGCGTCCACCCGGCGCCCAAGCTGACCACCGTGCGGTCTCCCGTTGGAATCCGTGGCGAACGGTTGGTGTTGTTGGTGGGGGACTGATCCACCGAAAAGCCAGTGCGCAGCACCCATTGCTTATTGAGCTGGTACGAAGCGCCAATCGCGTGCGCCCACGTGTCGTGCCAGTTCTCCTCTTCAGTAACACTGCTCAACGTGCCGCTCAGCGCCGCAGGCAATCCGCTGTTCTCGATGGTGATGTCCTTGAAGCGACTCCAGCGTGTCCAGGTGCTGCCCAGGTACAGGGTCCAATCGTCATTGAGTTGCTGGGTCACCGAGAAGTCCACGGACTCGGGGGTGTCCACGTCCAGCGAAGCATCGTAACTTTCGCCGCTGACTCCCAGCAGGGAAAAGACGCCTCCGGTGACTTTGGTTTTGGCATTATCCAAGTGATAGCTGACCTTGGAATGGTAGGTCATGCCCACCCGCGTGCTGTCCGTGGCCTGCACCAGAATACCGGCGTTGAAACCCAGGGCGGTGTCATCGCCCTTGCTTTTGAGTTTGCCGTCATTGGTGCCGGGGCTGATGGGGTTCAAGACCATTGCCGACAACTCACCGCTGATGCGGTTGATGGTCGGACCGAAACCAATGGAAACCCTGTCATTGAAGGCGTAGCTGACCGTCGGTTGGAAGGTCAGCGTCGTGACCTCGCTTTTGTTCGTGAAATAACGACCGGCGAACCCACTGCCATAATCCGTTATCAGGCCGAACGGCGCGTAGAAGCCGACACCGAACGCCCAATGTTCATCGATGGGATTGACGTAGTAACCCATGGGCACCGTGACCACGGGCACCATGTCGCCGTCTTGCTGGCCGCCGAATGTGCTGCGCGTCTGGCTGATGTCTGATTTGGCGAACAGCGTTGCAGCGCCCACACTGACCTGTTCTCGCTTCAAGCGAGACATGCCTGCCGGGTTACCGAAAACGGTGCTCGCGTCATCGGCGGAAGAGGATCGACCGGCAAAGCCAGTGCCCATCCCACTGATGCTTTGTTCATTGAGCGCAAAGCCGCTGGCGAACACGTGTGAGGAGGCCAGTGCGACAGCAAGGCCGAGTGGAGTCTTGAGAATCATTTTTTTCATTATTGGATCTCTAGGGTGATGACAGCTAGGTGTTGCAGGGAAAACAGTGGCCTCAGCTCTTTCGGCTTCAAGCGAAAATCGCCACGGTCTGGCGTGCCCACAGCACGCGCAGACCGCTTTCATCCCAGATCTCCATATCCTGGACGCAATAGCCCTCTTGGGTTTGTTGGCTGAACGAATTGATCAGGAACCATTCGCCGACCACGGCAGGTTGCGGCAAGTCGATGGTCCAGGACACCGAACTGATGGCGGCCGGCTCGGTAAAGCAGGTCATGGCCGCGGGCGGTAAGCTGTCGGCCAGCGCGATCAACGCGACGGCCGGATCGACCCCCTGGGCGTCCAGGTGACGCACCCACATCAGCAGTTCGGGATTTTCGGCACCCGACACCGGCAGCGATCCGCCGGCCGGACGCATCTCGAAGTTGTAGGCGCAGGCGGGTGCAACTCGTCTGTCCAGCTCCAGCGTCTGGTACTCGGAGGGCCCACCCACCGACGGACATTCCCATGAGTCGTGCCGGATCCGACTGGCACGCGGATGGGCAAACAACAACGTCGTGCGTAGCGCCAGTTCATCCCCCGACATGCAGTCAACCGCCACCGAGGTGACCGATCGACCCTCGCGCAAGACGCTGGTATTGAACGTCTGTGCCTGCGTCACCGGGCCGATGAAGGACACCTGGGCGGACTTGAACGGCGGCAGTTGCCCACCATTCACCAAGCGCACCGCCTGCAACGACAGAGCCGCGGAGAGCCCGCCAAATACGGTCCTGCCTTGCAGCCAATTGGCGGGGGCCGCGAAAGGCCTGTCAGGGTCAAACTGATTAATCAGCCGGGAAAATGAAGTCACGGTCTTTTCCTCTATGGGAAACAGAACATTCAGAATCGATACTCACGACGAGAACCTACGCAGAACATTTACGTCGTGATCATGGCGCCGACTCCCAACGACGGAACAGAACGCTGGCATTGACGCCGCCGAAGCCAAATCCATTCGAGAGCGCATAGGTGATCGAAGCCTTGCGTGCCGTCAGGCCAACCAGGTCGAGGCCACTAGCGGCCTCGTCGGGATTGAGGAGATTCAACGTCGGGGGAATGATCTGGTCCCGCAAAGCCAGCACCGTGAAAAGCGCTTCGATGCCCCCCGCCGCTCCCAGCAAATGCCCCGTGGCCGACTTGGTCGAGCTGATCGCCACGCCTGAGTGGTCGCCGAACACGGACTTGATTGCCGCCAGTTCGCTCTTATCGCCCACCTGCGTCGAAGTCGCATGGGCGTTGATATGCTGTACCTCGCCAGCACTGACACCCGCCTGGCGCAACGCTTGTTCCATGGCACGCCGGGCCCCATTCCCGTCTTCCGGCCCTGCGGTCAGGTGATAGGCATCCGCGCTGGTGCCGTACCCCACCAGTTCCGCCAGGGGCGTCGCTCCGCGGGCGAGCGCGTGCTCCAGCGACTCGATCACCAATAGCCCTGCCCCTTCGGCCATGACAAAGCCGTCGCGATCGCGATCGAACGGACGCGATGCTTCCTGTGGCCGCTCAGCAAACCCGGTGGACAGCGCGCGGGCGGCAGCAAAGCAGCCCAGCGTCACCCGGTCGATCGCCGCTTCGGTGCCGCCGCAAATGGCGATATCGGCTTCCCCGCTTCTGATCAGTCGCGCTGCATCGCCAATGGCCTGTACGCCAGCGGCACAAGCCGTCACCGGCGCGCCGAGCGGGCCCTTGAAACCGTTCTGGATAGAGACATGACCCGCGGCCATGTTGGCGAGGAATGACGGTGCGGTGAACGGCGATAATCTACGCGGCCCACGGGCATCCGTGGTCCGTACGGCCTCGGCAATCGCGCCGAAACCGCCGACACCGGAAGCGATAATGGTCGCGGTCCGCTGTTGTTGTGCTTCATCCGTGGGATGCCAGCCTGCCTGCGCCAATGCTTCATGGGCGGCCATGAGCGCGAATTCGATGAAGCGGTCCATCTTCTTGCGCTCTTTGGGCGCAATGATGCGGTCGGGCGCATAACCGGCAACGGGATCCTCTTCCAGTGTCGGCACTTGCCCCGCCACTGCGACGCCGGTGCCCTCACCGATCTCGTCTGGCAGGCTGCGAATGCCCGAACGGCCATCCAGCAACCTGCGCCAGACTTCTTCCGTGCCGCATCCCAGGGGGCCGACAATACCGCCGCCTGTGACTACGATTCGCTTTTGATCATTGGAATTCATCATGAGACCCTCCTGATTCTGAGTCGACGTTCAGTTGGCTGTCTGTGCTTCGGTTCTGGTGTCGGGACGGATTTTGAACCAGATGGCATACATCGCCGGCAGGAACACCAGCGTCATCACGGTTCCACCGAATGTCCCACCGATCAGTGTGTAAGCCAGGGTTCCCCAGAACACGGAATGAGTCAGCGGGATAAAGGCCAGGATGGCGGCCATCGCCGTGAGCAGTACCGGTCTGGCGCGTTGCACCGTCGCCTCTACAACCGCATGGAATGGATCGAGCCCTTCTTTCTGGTTGTGATCGATTTGCCCGATCAGGATCAGCGTGTTGCGCATCAGGATGCCCGACAGTGCGATCAGGCCTACCAGGGCGTTGATGCCAAACGGCTGATTGAAGATGAGCAGGGTCGGCACCACACCAATCAATCCCAGCGGCGCAGTGAGGAACACCATCACCATCGCGGACATTGAGCGGACCTGCAAAATGATGATCAGCAGCGTCAGGGCAATCATGATCGGGAACAGCGGCAACATCGCCTTTGAGGCTTTCCCCGACTCTTCGATCGAACCGGCTTGTTCGATGCGGTATCCGGCCGGCAGTGTGCTGATGATCGGCTGCAGCTCGTCCAGGATTTTCGTGGAAACGTCCGGCGGCTGCAGATCCTCGGCAATGTCCCCGCGTACCGTGATGGTGGGCGTACGGTCACGACGGCGCAGGACCGGATCTTCCATGCGCACCTCGACACTGCCGATCTGCGACAACGGAACCCGCTGGCCGGCCGAGCCCACCAATGTGAAGCCCTGGATTTTTGCCGGATCGAGGCGGATATCGCCCGCTGCACGCCCCACCACTTGCACGGAGCGAATGTCTTCGCGCACAAACGTGATCGGGATACCCGACAGCAGGAACTGCAATTGCTGGCCGACCGTACTGGACGTCAGCCCAACCGCCTGCAACCGGTTCTGGTCCAATGAGAAATGCAGTGTCGGTATGCGCGTCCCCCAGTCGGTGTTGACGGTCCTCATCATGGGACTTGCCCGCATGACAGCCTCGACCCGGCCGGCAATCTCACGCAGCCTGGCGGGATCCGGGCCCATTACCCGGTAAGCGACAGGAAAGGGAGAATATGGACCGAACACCAGTTGAGTAACCCGCACACGGGCTTCAGGCGCGAGCCCGTCAGCCACCGCTTGGCGGAGACGGTGCTTGAGGGTTTCACGCTCCTCCTGGCTACCTGTCAGCACCACCATTTTGGCGAATGACGGATCGGGTAGCTCCGGCGCCATTGCCAGGTAGAAACGCGGCGAACCCTGTCCGATATAGGACGTGACGATTTTCGCTTCGTCCTGCTTTTGCAGCCAGGCTTCAATGCTGGCCGTCGCCGTGCTGGTCTGCTCTATGGAAGTGCCGTAAGGCATCTGCACTTCAATCAGTACTTCGGGGCGATCAGAGGCGGGGAAAAACTGCTTCTTGACCAGGCCCATGCCAAGGATGGCTACGACAAAAAAGCCAATCACCGCCCCGGCCACCAGCCATTTGCGAGCAATGACACGTGTCAGCAATCGGCGAAAACGATTGTAGCGAGGTGTGTCATAGATGGCCGCGTGGCCACCCTCGACTTTTTTGACGTGCGGCAACAGCTTCACACCCAGGTAAGGCGTGAAGGCCACAGCGACCACCCAAGACGCGATCAGGGCAATGCCCACGATCCAGAACATGTTGCTGGTGTACTCGCCCGCGGACGAGTGCGCGAAGCCGTTGGGCATAAAGCCGACAGCCGTCACCAGCGTACCGGCGAGCATGGGGGCGGCGGTATGGCTCCAGGCATAGGCCGAGGCCTTGATCCGGTCGTAGCCCTCCTCCATTTTGACCATCATCATTTCGATGGCGATGATGGCGTCGTCCACCAGCAGGCCCAACGCCAGGATCAGTGACCCCAGGGTGATGCGGTCGAAATTCTTGCCGGTGGCGGCCATCACCATGAACACCACAGCGAGAGTCAACGGCACGGCCGCCGCCACCACCACACCCACATGCCAGCCCATGCTGAGGAAACAGACCAACATCACCACCAGCAACGCGACGAAGAACTTGATCATGAATTCGTCGACGGCCGAACTGATATTCACCGACTGATCGGTGACCTTGGTGAACGTCATGCCCAGCGGCATGCCGTCGTTGATACTGACCGTCTCGGCATCCAGGGCCTTGCCCAGGTCCAGACCGTTCCAGCCTTCGCGCATCACGATACCCAGCAACAGGGCGGGCTCGCCTTTGTTGCGGACCAGAAAGGTTGCCGGGTCTTCGTAGCCACGCTCCACCGTCGCAACATCCGAGAGCTTCAGCGCCCGCCCCTGCACCACAATCGGCGTATCGCGAATTTTCTCGAGCTTGTCGAACGCGCCATCCAGGCGCACGAATACCTGCGGTCCCTTGGTGTCGATCGAGCCGGCGGGCGTCAGCACGTTCTGACTGTTCAGCGCGGCAAAAATGTCCTGGGGGGAAAGCCCAAGCGTTGCCAGCCGATCATGGGAGAACGACACGAAGATACGTTCGGACTGCTCGCCGATGATGTTGACCTTTTTCACGCCCGGCACATGCAGAAGGCGCTGGCGCAACGACTCGGCATCGCGGGCCAGCAAGCGCTGCGGCTCGCCCTTGGCCTTCAACGCAAAAAGCGCAAAGGTCACGTCCGAAAACTCATCGTTGACCATCGGCCCTATGACACCGGCCGGCAGGGTTTTCGCCTCATCCGCAATTTTCTTGCGGGCCTGGTAGAACTCTTCCTGCACTTCCGCTGGCGGCGTGGTGTCCAGCAGCGACACCATGGTGAACGCCAGCCCAGGCCGCGTGTACGTTTCCGTGCGGTCGTACCACTTCAGTTCCTGCAGGCGCTTTTCCAACGGCTCGGCGACCTGATCCTGCATCTCCTGAGCGGTAGCCCCCGGCCAGGCAGAAATGATCGTCATCTGCTTGACGGTGAAGGGAGGATCTTCCGCACGCCCCAAGCCGAAGAACGCCAGGACACCGGCAACCGTAATCAGAAAAATCAGGAAAAGGGTGATCGATCGCTCACGAACGGCAAGGGCCGAGAGATTGAAACGCCCCTCGCTCATGGCTGGTTCCCCTTGGCGACCACCTGTTCCTGTTGCGCCACCCGAACCTCAGCACCCTCGTGCAGCAAATGCGCGCCCAAGGCCACGATCTGTTCGCCCTGCTTGAGGTTGCCAACGACCGTGGCCGTGTCATCGCCCAGACCGAGGACCTGGACCGGACGCCACGAGACTTTTGCCGGCTCGCCGGAAAGCGCCCATACACCGGGGCCTTCACCCGCGTCAAAAACAGCCGCGACAGGCACTCGCAGCGCCTGCCCCGGCGACTTGTCCTGGGCGATATCAAGCGTGACGGTCGAACCGAGCGGCGCATTGGCCAGCTCCCCTTCCAGCACGTACCTGGCCTCGAAGGTGCGCGTTACCGGGTCGGCGGCATCGGAAAGCAGCCTCAGCTTCGCAACAGTGGCTACCTTGCCGTTGCCGTACAACGTCGCCTGGGCCACCGAACCCACGACCGGGCGCAGCGTTTCGGGCAAATCCACGCTGGCCTCGCGTTGTCCCGCTCGTGCCAGTCTGACGACCGGCTGTCCCGCGCCGACGACTTGGCCGGGTTCGGCCAGGGTATCCATCACAACGCCATCGGCGTCGGCCAGCAAGGTCGCATAGCCCATGGCATTGCTTGCCACATCGGCCTGAGCCTGCGCAGCACTGAGCTGCGCCTTTGCCGTGTCAGCCGCAGCCTTTGCCTGGTCGTATGCAGATGCCGAGATCGCCCCTGCCGCCACCAGCTCGCGATTACGAGCTTCGTCATCCGCCGTCTGCTTGGCTTGCGCCCGTGCAGCGGCCACTGCCTGCTGCTGCGCACGCGCCTGCAGACCAAGGTCGACCGGGTCCAGGCGCATCAGTGGTTGACCACGCTTGACCGTCTGGCCGGCATCCACCAGACGCTCCTGGACCTTCCCCGACACTCGAAAGCCAAGGTCGCTCTGGACGCGAGCGACCACAACACCAGTGAACGAACGTGCGATGTCGACCGAGTTCTCGACGCCCGCGACCCTCACCAGAGGGGGCTGGGTGCGTGCGTCGACGGCAGTCGATGAATTACCGCACGCCGCCAGGACGAGAGGCATTAAGCAGACGGCAACAGGTTTTAGCCGAAGCATGGTTCGCTACTCAATAAATAGAACAGGAATGCATCTTCAGTCTAGTGACCAATAATGTCAACAGTCACAAAATATCAGAACGACTGCGCTGAAAGGCTGCGTAACATCAGCGTCGATAGAAGCGCTACCGCCGACGAGGCCGTATCAAGGTTGTATTGCAGTTGCACGGGATTGGCGTAAGGCTTCATGATCAGGTGGATCGCCAGGACGGCTTCATCCAAAGGGGTCTTCCCCTCGAACTCCCCGGACTCACGCCCCTCCAGGACGATTTTCCGGATCAGTTGGCGCAAGCGCTCGTCATGCGCCTGCGCAGGAAGCCACTGCTCGCGAGCGGCAACAGCGGCAATGTCGTAGAGCTTGCGATCATGAAAGAACAAGTCACTACCCGCCTCTGCCAGCGCCCGAAACAGACGCTTCAACTTCTCGGAAGCCGTCGGTGCATCCTCGATCGCTGCATCCACAATCGCCATGATCATGACCAGACGATTGCTACAGATCACCTCTCCGATCGCCTGCTTGGAATCGAAAAATTTATAGATATAGGCCTTGGAGAAGCCGATGGTCTTGGCAATGTCGGACACGGTGGTCTTCTCATATCCATAGTGGCCAAAGTGCAATGTGGCAGCCTCCACGACTTGATCGCGGACACTATGGTCTGACGGCCCACGTATCTGGGGTGCATGCATGTGTTTGGTCATTTTTCCAGCTTAGCCCCATGCATCTCCATTGACAACGAGTGACCAATCGGTAATATCGTCACGAACAGTAACTGGCTAAACCTGGAGTCTTCATGCCTTCCCTCCGTACGCTTGCTCTGCTTGTGAACACCAGCTTAATGGCGGGCTGCGCGGTTGGACCGGACTACCAGCGTCCGGACGCTCCGCTGTCGGATAGCTACCAGGCTCAATCCGCCGTTCAACAAAGGACGGCAGCCCGCACGGCAAACTTTGCCAACTGGTGGGAAGGCTTCGGTGATCCATTGCTCAGTGACTTCATCGCCAAGGCGCTTGCGCAGAACCTCGATCTGGCCCAGGCCTCCGCACGGGTCGCCCAGGCTCGCGCGGGGCTGGGCGCGGCAACCGCTGCCCTGTTGCCGTCGGGCAACATCAGCGGACAAGCCGCACGCGCCTATCAGTCCGTCGAAACGCCAATGGGCCAGGTGCTCAACTCGACGCCTGGCTATGATCGCTATGGCAATTTGTATGAACTGAACCTCGGCGCAAGCTGGGAGCTGGATGCGTTCGGCGGCCTGCGTCGAGGCCGCGAGGCGGAACTGGCCGAATACCAGGCGTCCGAAGCCGGCTTCACCGCGACGCGCCTGGCCGTCGCCGCGCAGACTGCGGACATCTATATCACCCTGCGTGGCCTGCAGGCCCGGCTGGCCATTGCCAATAGACAGGTCAAGACCCAACAAGACCTGCTGGAGAAAGTACAACTGCTCCACGGCAAAGGGCTGGCCGCCGAATTTCAGGTTCGCCAGACCGAGGGGGCGCTTGCGCAGGTTCAAGCGACAGTGCCGGTCCTCAACACTGGTCTGGATGCTGCGATGAACGCACTGGACGTCATCCTCGGCACCCCTCCCGGCACCCACCGGGCTCAATTGGCTGAGACGGGGACGATTCCTCAGGCACCGCAGATTACCTCAGCCGGCACGCCAGCCGATCTGCTGCGCCGTCGGCCAGACCTCATCGTGGCCGAGCGTAAACTGGCGGCGTCCAACGCCCGGATCGGCGTGGCGATCAGCGAGTACTACCCGAAGTTTTCGCTCGGCACCTTGATCGGCAGCGCGACAGCCGTTTCCAGCGGTCATCTGTTTTCCAGCGGGGCCAGCCAGGCCTCGGGGGTCCTGGGGTTGCGCTGGAGGCTTTTCGATTTCGGCCGTATCAACGCGCAGATCGATCAGGCGAAAGGAGAGGAAGCCGAAGCGCTTGCCGCCTATCGCCAGTCAGTGCTGCGTGCCACCGAAGACGTCGAAAACGCCTTCTCCGCGCTGGTCAACCGCGAGGCGCAGGCAACAACCTTGGCCGGAGGTGAAAGCGCTTTGACCCGTGCTCGGCAGTCGTCCTTCATCGCTTATCAGAAAGGCTCGGCCAGCCTGATCGACGTCCTGCACGCCGATGAAACACTGCTGCAGGCATCCGACGCCAGGGCCCAGGCCCAGACAGAATCGGCACGTGCAGCGGTCGCGGCATTCCGGGCGCTCGGTGGCGGCTGGCAGCCGATTGAAACCCAACCCGTGGCTACGCGCTGAAGCAATTCCCCTCCCCGGTCCTCCTGCTGTTCAGCAGGGAGCCGGGCTGGCCGAGCTTTCCGGCTCGGGAACTGCACTCGAGGCTTATCAGTCACCACCACCCGAGTGCATACATTCAGCTCAGGCCAAATGTTTTTCTCAGGCTGGAGTCGACCGGGCCAGCCGGCATGAAACGGCGCAGCTTGCGCAAAAGAGAGGCCTCGCCTTTAGGCGTGCGGCGCATTTTCCAAGCGCCCAAGGCAGCCTCGACAATCGTTGCTGCTACACCGTCGGGACCTGGTGCGCCCTGAACACTGTTGATGATCGCGCGGGTCACCGCATCGCGGTCTTTGTCATAGGCCGGGATTTTGTCAGTCGCTTGCGGCGCGTTGAGATCCAGGTTCGTCCTGGTGAATGACGGCTCGACGAGCACCACGCGAACACCGAACTTGCGAACCTCATGATCCAGAGTCTCGGACATCCCCTCAATTGCGTGCTTGGATGCCGAGTAGAGGCCCATAAACGGCGCAGGAAGAAAACCCAGTACCGAACTGATGTTGACGATTCTTCCCGATCGCTGCTCGCGCATATGCGGCAGTACGGCTTGTGTCGTACGCAAGGCGCCCCACACGTTGGTATCGAACAACGATTGGGCTTCGGCGATCGACGTTTCTTCCACCGAGCCCACCAACGATCCGCCCGCGTTATTGACCAGCACATCAATGCGTTTGGCCTGAACGATCACAGTCTCGATTGCGCGCTGGACAGAAGCATCGTCGCGAACATCCATTTCGACAAGCTCGACACCTGGCAATAGGTCCGATGTTGTAGCGCGGCGTACGGTGCCAAACACCTGGCAACCTTGCTCGACAAACAATTGCGCGACAGCACGTCCAATGCCAGATGAAACACCGGTAACAAGGACAACTTTAGCGTTCGACATAGCAGTTCCTCTGGCAGGGATCGAGATGCTCACTCTGTACCCAGTAACCATTTTAGTCAATGGTCACAAACCAAAGATAAGAATTCCTCACCGAGGAGCACAGCGTTATCCCGTTTCGATCAAATCGACGCGACGCATGTTGTGATGAATACGCTGCTGCAAGTGCAACTGGCTGCGCTGGTACCGTCGCGACTCAAGGCATCAGGCTACGCAGGACCAGATTGGCGATGCTCGTGGACGCGTCTTCGACGCCATCAAGGCTGTATTGCAACAGCAAAGGATTGATGTACGGACGCAACGCCAGACAGATCGCATTGACCGTTTCATCCAGAGGGGTCTTGCGTTCGAACTCGCCCAGCTCACGCCCATCAGAGACGATCTGACGCACAAATGCCTGAATGCTGGCTTCGTAGAACTGGGCGCAAGGCCAGCTCTCTGACGCCGCGGAGGCCGCAAGATCGTAGAGCTTTCGGTCGTTGAAGAACAGGCTGACACCGGTGACGACCGCGGTCTTCACCAAGCGACGAAAGCGCTCGGTGGGGGTGATGGACTCTACGCTGATAGCCTCATCCACTGCCGCAACAATCGTCTCCAGGCAATTACTGCAAATGGCTTCGCCGATCGCCTGTTTCGAATCGAAGAACTTATAGATGTAGGCCTTGGAAAAGCCAATGGCCTTGGCCAGGTCCGAGACCGTGGTTTTGCCATAGCCGTAGCGGCTGAAATGCTCATTCGCCGCAGCGACAATCTGGGCCCGGATTTCATGGTCGACGGGGCCACGGACGTTGCGCGAAGGGAAGGATGATTGATTCATGGCGCCAGCTTACCTGTCCCCCTATGGGGTGACAAGCAATGACCAAAATACAATACAGTCACAAAACCAATTCCTCATAGCCCCTCATCAGCCCAGTTTTAAGCTTTTACCGGCAATGTCGTCTGTCCTATTGATCAAGCCAACACCGCGATACAGTAAGCTCGACGGAAGTTTCGTTACCCGCACAGTCGTCGACATGACCTGGGACAAATGGGCTGTTGGACGGATCGCAATGTACACTCGGCCTGAGGGCCGGACAAATCGGTCGCGGTGGGAGCGGAAGTTGCCGGCCCCACGCTCATGTCCGTACGGCCCCCCTTCTCCTGCAACTCATCATCCGACATCAAGCGCACCTACTCGACTGCCATGGTCACACCAGTGAAGTTGCTAATTGTTAAGAGCTTGCGTACACCGCCGAACAGAAGCGCCTGTTTCCCTTTCAAGCTTGTGCATGACCGGTCTAATTGCATGCATAAGGATTCGGGGCGAGCCAGACCTCATAGCTCAAACACTTGGCGAATATCAACGTCGATGGGTGTCCACCGTGCTGAAAAACTGCGATGGACAAGCAGGAGACCTTCGGCAGGCAGCAATCGGCAGAGCCAGTCAAATACCTAACGCCATGGTGTGGCTGCGAAAAGCCCGTTAACATCACGAATTGTTCTTATCGTGTTGTGACGTAGGGTGCTTTGTGGCCAAGAAGTCGAAACGTGAGATTGCCTCCGCCAATGGCAACTTTGAAACTCCCCTCACCGTAGCTGATGTAGCGCTTAAAGCGGGAGTTTCGCCTATTACCGTTTCGCGCGCCTTGCACCGACCTGAGCTGGTAAATGATGTAACCAGGCAACACGTTTTGGAGGTTGTGCGCGATATGGGCTATGTGCCCAATCTTTTGGCCGGCAGTCTGGCCTCAAGCAGAAGCAGGCTGGTTGCGATTGTGCTTCCGACCATTGCCAATTCCATATTTGCTGGCACCGTACAAGCCATCATGGATCGGCTGACCGAGGCAGGCTACCAATCGCTCCTGGGCCCAACTGGATATTCACCGGAGAAAGAGGAAATCTTGCTTGAAGCCATTCTGGGCCGACGTCCAGACGGTATCGTCCTGACCGGTACTCTCCACACTGAAGCCAGTCGCAAACGGCTTGCATCAGCAGGCATTCCGGTCGTTGAGGCCTGGGACCTGAGTGAAACGGCGTTGGACATACAAGTCGGGTTTTCTCATGAAGCCGTCGGAAAGCTGGTTGCCGACCACTTTTTCGCAAAGGGTTACCGGCGATTTGCGGTTATCACCGTGGATGATCCAAGAGGTATTCGACGCTGCAATAGCCTGATTGAACGGTTGAAGCACTATGACCTTCACGACGTGCCTGTTGAAATTTTACCCCTGCCCGCGACGTGGGAAGTTGGTAGAGAAGGTTTTCGAAGGCTCCAGCAACATGAAGTCGCCCCCCAACTTGTTTTCTGCAGCTCAGACACCGTGGCCTTGGGCGTGCTCGCTGAAGCGGCGAGTCAAGGTATACGAGTTCCCCAGGATATCGCCGTACTCGGATTCGGTGACATCACGGACGCTAAATTCGCCTACCCTGCGCTCTCCACCGTCAGTGTCAATTCCGCAACGATGGGCCAAAGGGTCGCCGAAGCCTTGCTCAAAAGATTTTCTGGCGCCGATGCTTCATCCGCGACCCAGATAAATACTGGCTTCGAGCTGATCGAGCGCGCCAGCACCTGAAAAATTTTTCGAAAACACGCTAAACGGCACTTGAATGATAGCGCTATCTGCTTATGATAGCGCTATCGTTGTACGACAACCTACAACGACTATGGCGATCATCGCCAACCTGACAGGTGTACCCGCACAAAAACAACTAGTGGGAGCGTCAACCATGCAAGACCGCAAGAAAACCCGCGTCCGCTATTTGATCTTACTCATGCTATTCCTGGTGACGACGATCAACTATGCCGACCGCGCCACCATCTCCATCGCGGGTTCCAGCATTCAGAAAGATTTGGGACTCGATGCAGTGACACTCGGCTACATCTTCTCTGCATTTGGCTGGGCTTATGTACTGGGCCAGATTCCCGGTGGCTGGCTCCTGGACCGCTTCGGTTCCAAAAAAGTCTATGCCGGAAGTATTTTCACCTGGTCGCTCTTCACCCTGTTGCAAGGTTATATCGGCGAATTCGGTATCTCTTCCGCCATCGTGCTGCTGTTTCTGCTGCGCTTTATGGTGGGCCTGGCCGAAGCACCTTCGTTCCCGGGTAACGCACGGATCGTCGCCTCGTGGTTTCCGACAAAAGAACGCGGCACCGCCTCTGCGATCTTCAACTCGGCGCAATATTTCGCTACGGCGCTCTTCGCACCATTGATGGGATGGATCGTTTATACCTTCGGTTGGCAGCACGTATTCATCGTGATGGGCGGACTGGGCATCGCCTTTTCGATTCTTTGGCTGAAGGTCATCTACAGCCCGAAGGATCATCCTCTTATCAACGCCGCAGAGGTTCACTACATCGCTGACAATGGCGGTCTGATTGATCTTGATGACCCAGGCAAGAAAAAAGACAGCGGACCTAAATGGGATTACCTCCGCCAGCTACTGACCAATCGCATGATGGTTGGTATTTACTTGGGGCAGTTCTGCATCAATGCCCTGACCTACTTCTTTCTGACTTGGTTTCCGGTCTATCTCGTGCAAGAACGAGGCATGACGATTCTCAAAGCCGGCATCATCGCCTCGCTCCCCGCGATCTGCGGATTCCTGGGTGGCGTGCTGGGTGGCGTCCTGTCAGACATGCTGCTGCGCCGTGGCAATTCACTCAGCGTGGCGCGCAAGACCCCCATAGTGGGCGGCATGCTGTTGTCGATGAGCATGATTATCTGCAACTACGTCGATGCTGACTGGATGGTGGTGTGTTTCATGGCGCTGGCATTCTTCGGCAAAGGCATTGGCGCACTCGGTTGGGCGGTCGTCTCGGACACTTCACCCAAACAAATAGCCGGCCTTTCGGGCGGTCTGTTCAACACGTTCGGCAATTTGTCATCAATTTCAACACCCATCGTGATCGGCTACATCATCGCCGCAACCGGCTCTTTCAAGATGGCTCTGGTATTCGTTGGAGCGAACGCGCTCCTCGCGGCAATCAGCTATCTGTTCATCGTCGGCGAAATCAAACGTATTGAACTTAAAGGGACTTCAGCGGAGCCAAGCCACGCCGAGGAAACCTCGTCAGTACAAGCAACTGTCCTGCATCCAACTACAAGAAAGGTATGACTTGATGGAAACTTCGATCCAACATCAACCCGCCCATGGCGCACCTGTCATCACGGAGCTGAAGGTCGTTCCCGTTGCGGGCCACGACAGTATGCTGCTCAATTTGAGTGGTGCTCACAGCCCTTTTTTCACTCGCAATGTCCTGATCATCAAGGACAGCGCTGGTCACATTGGTGTCGGTGAAGTGCCGGGCGGCGAAGGTATCCGCAAGACCCTGGATGACGCTCGCGACCTGCTCATTGGCCAGTCCATCGGCAATTACCAAAGCCTGCTGAACAAAGTGAGAAGTGCGTTCGCTGACCGCGACGTTGGCGGACGCGGGCTGCAGACTTTTGACCTGCGCATTGCCATTCACGCAGTAACAGCGGTCGAGTCGGCATTGCTGGACCTGCTGGGTCAACATCTGGAAGTTCCTGTCGCCGCCCTGCTCGGCGAAGGACAACAACGCGATGCTGTCGAGATGCTGGGCTATCTGTTTTATGTCGGCGACCGCAAGAAAACTGACCTGGCATATCGTTCGGAACAGGCTTCCGATAGCGAATGGTTCCGCCTGCGTAACGAGGAGGCACTATCACCTGAGTCGGTGGTTGCACTCGCAGAAGCTGCCTATGATCGCTACGGCTTCAAAGACTTCAAGCTCAAAGGAGGCGTGCTTCGCGGCGAAGAGGAAATTGCCGCTGTCACGGCATTGTCGGAACGCTTCCCTGACGCACGCATCACCCTTGACCCCAATGGCGCATGGTCGCTGAAAGAAGCCGTGGCATTATGCCGGGACCAGCACAATGTGCTGGCCTACGCAGAAGATCCCTGTGGTGCGGAAAACGGCTACTCCGGTCGGGAAGTCATGGCTGAATTCCGACGCGCGACGGGGCTGCGCACTGCAACCAACATGATCGCCACCGACTGGCGGCAGATGGGTCATGCAATCCAGTCGCAGTCCATCGACATCCCGCTTGCAGACCCTCATTTCTGGACGATGCAGGGATCGGTTCGAGTCGCGCAGTTGTGCAATGACTGGGGCCTGACCTGGGGCTCTCACTCCAACAACCACTTCGACATATCGCTGGCGATGTTCACTCATGTTGCCGCCGCCGCGCCCGGCAGCATTACAGCCATCGACACCCATTGGATCTGGCAAGACGGTCAGCGCCTGACCAAGGAGCCGTTGCAGATCAAAGGCGGATTGGTGCAAGTGCCGAAGAAGCCTGGCTTGGGTGTCGAGCTGGACTGGGACGAGCTGGCGAAAGCCCATGAGATCTACAAATCACTGGGCTTGGGTGCACGCGATGACGCTGTAGCTATGCGCTATCTGGTGCCTGGTTGGGAATTCAACAATAAGCGTCCTTGCATGGTTCGTTAATCGAACTTTGCAAAAGGCCCGACTCTGCCCTCCGTGGAGTCGGGCCCAGCCTACCTCTGGCAAGTAGTACACGTCGTTTCTCAATCCAACTCAACGATACTGCCCCATCCTGGGGGGGGTCGATACAAGACAGGAAGCCTGCCGGGGGCGGACCTGTCCAGGCTCTGTACGAAAAGCCTTGATACTCGTTCAGTCTGCTTTAATTGCTGCCCTTAAAAAACAGATCCTTAACGCAGATCAACAAAGCGCCTCTTAATCCAGCCCTATCATCTGCCAGCGCCAACCTTCGCTGAGACCTGAGAGGCAGGGATGAACGATGTAACCGGCAAGTGGCTTAAACGAGGGGCTCTGGGGAGCTTGGTTTTGCTGGGCGTTCTGGGTGCCTGGTATCTGTTCAAACCCATCCCTGTGAACCCCGATTTCGCCACCGGTAACGGGCGGATTGAAGCCACTGAAGTGGATGTGGCGAGCAAACTGGCCGGGCGCATCAGTACCATTCTGGTGGCCGAGGGCGAGCAGGTCTTCGCCGGTCAGGTGCTGGCGCGCATGGATACCCAGGCGCTGCGAGCCGAACTGCTCCAGGCCCAGGCCCAGTTACAACGGGCCCGTACCGCCAAACTCACCGCAGCCGCGCTCGTCGCGCAACGGGAAAGCGAAAAGGTTACCGCCCGGGCGGTGGTTGCCCAGCGCCAAGCTGAATTGATCGCCACACAGAAGCGCTTTGCCCGCACGGAAATCCTCGTAAGCCGCAACGCCCTCGCCCGACAGCAACTGGATGACGACCGCGCGCTGCTCGACAGCGGCCAGGCCGCGCTGGCGGCAGCCAACTCACAAGTATTGACGGCCCAAGCCGGAATCGAAGCCGCCAAGTCCCAAGTAGAGGAGGCCCAAGCCAGCATCGAGGCGGCAGCAGCGACAGAGCAACGCCTGCAGGCGGACCTGGCCGATACCGAGCTCAAGGCACCGCGCGATGGACGCGTGCAATACCGCATCGCCGAAGAAGGCGAAGTGATCCCCGCTGGCGGCAAGGTCCTGAACCTCGTGGATCTGAGTGACGTGTACCTGACGTTCTTTTTGCCGACTCAGCAGGCCGGTCGGGTAGCCATCGGCAGCGAGGTGCACGTGATCATTGATGCCGTGCCGCAATACGTGATTCCTGCCACCGCCAGCTATGTGGACAGTGTTGCGCAGTTCACGCCGAAAACGGTGGAAACCGCCAGTGAGCGGGAAAAACTGATGTTCCGGATCAAGGCACGGATAGATCCTGAGCTGCTGCGCAAACACCTCAGCCAAGTGAAAACCGGCGTGCCGGGCGTGGCCCATGTTCGGCTGAACCCTCAAGCCCAGTGGCCAGACGCACTGAAAATCAAGGTGCCGGAATGACCGGCGAGCTCGCTTGGGTAGCACGCCTGCAGGACGTGGGGCTGTGGTACGGCAAGACCATCGCCCTGGACAGCGTCACGCTCGATATTCCTGCCACCGCCACTGTCGGCCTGATTGGCCCGGACGGTGTGGGCAAGTCCAGCCTGTTGGGATTGATCGCTGGGGCCCGGACCGTACAGCAGGGACGTCTGACTGTGCTGGACGGCGATATAGCCAACGCACGTTATCGTGATGCCCTGTGTCCTCGTATTGCCTATATGCCACAGGGTTTGGGCAAGAATCTCTACCCGACCCTGTCCGTGCTGGAGAATCTGGATTTTTTTGCCCGCCTGTTCGGGCAAAGCCGGAATGAACGCCGACAACGCATCGATGCCTTGTTGGCGAGTACCGGGCTGACACCTTTTGCGGACCGCCCCGCAGGTAAATTGTCAGGAGGCATGAAACAGAAACTGGGGCTGTGTTGTGCGCTGATTCATGATCCCGACCTGCTGATTCTTGATGAGCCCACGACCGGCGTCGATCCCCTGGCGCGCAACCAGTTCTGGGCATTGATCGCCGACCTGCGAACACGCAGGCCCCATATGAGCGTGTTGGTGGCCACGGCCTACATGGAAGAGGCTGAGCACTTCGATCATTTGTTGATGATGGATGCCGGCAAGGTATTGGCCAGTGGTTCACCTGCGCAGATCCTCCAGCGAACCGACTGTGAGAACCTGGAAGCAGCCTTCATCGCCCTGCTGCCACCCGATCGCCGACGTGGCCACACATCGCTGGTGATCACGCCGCGCATCGAACTGGCTGAACAGCCGGTGATCGCCATCGAGGCCCGGGAGTTGACCTGCCGCTTTGGCGATTTCACAGCGGTGGACAGCGCCAGTTTCCGCATCGAGCGCGGGGAAATCTTTGGTTTCCTGGGCTCCAATGGCTGCGGCAAGTCCACTACCATGAAAATGCTCACCGGTTTGTTACCGGCAACCTCCGGGCAGGCTTGGCTGTTCGGCAAGCAAGTCGACCCGAACGACCTCAATACCCGACAGCGCGTGGGGTACATGTCTCAAGGCTTCTCCCTCTATAACGAGCTGACGGTTCGGCAGAACCTGGTGCTGCATGCGCAGTTGTTCCATGTACCCAGGGACGAAATTGACAGCCGCGTCCACGAGGCCGCCGAACGTTTCGGCCTGAAACAGAACCTTGACGCCCTTCCCGACCGGTTGCCGTTGGGTATCCGCCAACGCCTGTCGCTGGCGGTGGCATTGATCCATAAACCCGACGTGCTGATCCTCGACGAGCCCACCTCTGGCGTAGACCCCATCGCCCGTGACGCTTTCTGGCAACACTTGCTCGACCTGTCACGCAATGACGGCGTGACTATATTCATCTCCACCCATTTCATGAACGAGGCGCAGCGCTGCGATCGAATCTCGTTCATGCATGCCGGACGGGTACTGGTCAGCGGTGCGCCCGAGCAACTGATCATTGAGCGGGGGTTGGGCAGTTTGGAGCAAACCTTCGTGTCCTATCTGGAGGAGGCAGCCGGCAGCGCGGCGGCCCCAGCGCAGTCCGAAGCCCCGAGCAAGGCATCGCCCAGAATCCAGGCGCAGCCTGATGCGCCGCCCAGGCTGCGCCGCAACGGGTTCAGCGGCCTGCGAATGCTCAGTTACGCACAACGCGAAACAATGGAAATCCGCCGTGACCCAATCCGTCTGACACTGGCGGCACTGGGCACCGTACTGCTGATGTTCATCATGGGTTACGGCATCAGCCTGGACGTCGAAGACCTGTCATTTGCCGTCCTGGACCGAGACCAGACCACAACCAGTCAGGCCTATGTCCGCAGCTTTTCCGGGTCGCGCTACTTTATCGAAAAGCCCGAGCTGCTTGATTACGCTGACCTGGAGACCCGCTTGCAAAGCGGTTCGATCACCCTGGCTCTGGAAATCCCCCCCAATTTCGGACGTGACCTCAAACGCGGCAGCCAGCCTACAGTAGCCGCGTGGGTGGACGGTGCGATGCCCATGCGAGCACGCACGATAGAAGGTTATGTCAATGGATTGCACAGCGGCTACTTGACTGAGCTCGGGTATAACGGCGCGGCGCTGGCCAATGTGGAAGTGCGTTACCGCTACAATCCGGATGTGGAAAGCCTGCAAGCCATGGTGCCCGCAATCATTCCGCTGTTGTTGATGATGATCCCGGCCATGCTCACTGCATTGGGGGTGGTACGGGAAAAAGAGATGGGCTCGATCATCAACTTGTACGTCACACCGGTGACGCGACTGGAGTTTCTGCTGGGTAAACAGCTGCCCTACGTCGCCATGGGCATGCTCAACTTTCTGCTGATGTGTGCCTTGGCCGTCTGGGTGTTCGCCGTGCCGCTCAAAGGCAGTCTTTGGGTGTTAAGCCTGGGAGCGTTGTTGTACATCGGTACCTCCACGGGGTTGGGCTTGTGGATGTCGACTTTCATGAACAGCCAGATCGCGGCCGTATTCGGCACCGCCATTGCTACCCTGCTGCCGGCCATTCAGTTTTCCGGGTTGATCAACCCGGTTTCTTCATTGGAGGGTTTCGGCGCCTTGGTCGGTAAGGTCTATCCCACCGCGCAGTTTCTCACCATCAGTCGAGGGGTGTTCTCCAAAGCACTGGAGTTACAGGCGCTGGCGCCCTATTTTCTGCAACTGCTGGTGACGGTGCCGATCCTGATTGGCCTGAGTGTGCTCTGCCTGCGAAAACAGGAGCGCTAGCCGTGCACAGTCTCTTGAACATTCTGCGCCTGGGCATCAAGGAGTTCCGCAGCCTGTACCACGACCGGACGATGCTGATTCTGATCGTCTGGGCATTTTCGTTCGGCATCTACACCGCGGCCTCGGGCATACCCGAGGCGTTGCACCACGCGCCGCTGGCCATCGTCGATGAAGACCACTCGCAACTGTCCGAACGCTTGAACACGGCGTTTCAACTTCCCTACTTCCTGCCTCCAGCGAAAATCAGCAGCCAGCAGGTCGATGCCGGCATGGACAGCGGTCGTTATACGTTCGCCCTCGATATTGCACCTGACTTTCAGCGTGACGTCCTCGCTGGACGGCGCCCAAGCCTGCAGCTCAACGTCGACGCCACCCAGATCGGCCAAGCGTTCACAGGCGCAGGTTATATCCAGACCATCGTTGCCACTGAAGTCGGCGATTTCGTCCGAGGCTTGCGCAATGCGCCACGTCCCCCTGTGGGTTTGGCCATGCGCATGCAGTTCAATCCCAACCTGACCCAGGCCTGGTTCACCTCAGTGATGCAACTGATTGATTACATCACCATGGTCTCGATCATCCTGACTGGCGCAGCACTGATTCGAGAACGTGAGCACGGTACCCTTGAACATTTACTGGTGATGCCTCTACGCGCGTTTGAAATCATGTTGGCCAAGGTCTGGTCCATGGGCCTGGTGGTGCTACTGGCCACCGCTTTTGCCATATGGGTGGTCGTCCGGGGCTGGCTGGCCGTGCCCATCACCGGCTCGATCGGGTTGTTCCTGCTAGGCACCGCGCTGCATTTGTTTGCAACCACCTCTATCGGTATCTACCTGGGCACCGTGGCGCGTTCCATGCCTCAATTAGGGCTGCTGAGCATTTTGATCCTGCTGCCGTTACAACTGCTCTCCGGTGGGGCAACTCCACGCGAGAGCATGCCGGAGCTTGTGCAGAACCTGATGCTGGCCGCCCCCACCACACACTTCGTCAGCTTCGCCCAAGGCATTTTGTATCGGGGTGCAGGACTGGCAATTGTCTGGCCACAGTTTCTGGCGATTGCTTCGATCGGCGCGCTGTTTTTCCTAGCGGCATTACTGCGATTTCGCCGTGCAATCTCGCAGATCGCTTGAGGTGACGCAAGAAAACCCATCACGCTCCTTGAAGTGCACGGTGGCGACCAGAAACTTTCTGGAACGGGTGCCAGCGGTTCGCAGAAACATTGCGTCGATCACCGCTTCGTGTGCTCGCTTGAGTCTTATTGATTTAGCTCAATGTCATTGCGTCGCTCAGGCGTAAAAAAACAGGCCGGGCATTTAACCGCTCCGCGTTTTCCGCCGCTGCATGGAGGATCCTGAAATGAGCGACTTGAGCCTGCGAAATACCCTTCTCGAAGCACTCGAGTTCCAGCCTGATATCAACGCTGCAAATATAGGCGTGGCCGTGGACGACGGCGTCGTTACGCTTTCCGGACACGTCAGCAGCTTCGCCCAGAAAATCAGCGCTGAACGAGTCGTCAAGGGCATCAAAGGGGTACGCGCCGTGGCTGAGGACATACAGGTCCGACCGGACAAAAGTACCGGTACCACAGATAACGTCATTGCCCATCGTGCGCTGAACATTCTCAACTGGAACTCTGACGTCCCCGAAGGGGCCATCAAGGTGCTCGTGCACAATGGCTGGGTCGCTCTGGAAGGCGAAGTGGATTGGCAGTACCAGAGGGAGGCTGCTGAACGGGCAGTGTTCAAATTATCCGGCGTGGTGGGTGTAAAAAACAGACTCACCCTGCGTCCACGGGAGGACGCAGGCGATATCCAGCGTCGTATCGAGGATGCCCTCAAGCGTAGTGCCGAACTCGATGCCAAGCAGATTCATGTCAAAGTCGACGGCGATGTGGTTAGTCTCGACGGCGAGGTCCATTTATGGAGCCAACGCCAGTCAGCGGAGCGGGCAGCCTGGTCTGTGCCTGGGGTCAGAGAGGTAAACGATCATTTATTGCTGGTCTGATCCAAGCCCTGGACAACCGCGTGCTTCCCGACGTTGTGACTGGCTTGAAGATTTGCAACCCATTGCTTGTGTCCACCATTCCGCGCCAATCGACAGCCGGTAGGGTTTAGACGACAAAAAACAGGCACGGTAGTGGGTCGGTCTTCTATGCTTGCTCCAACTAAAGGAATTTTTCCCATGGTCGAGCTTGAACCACGTCTTTTGAAGGTACATGCCCTACGGACCGCTTGCTCAAACTGCAGCGTGCTGGAACTGTGCCTGCCGATCGGCCTGACAGGCGGTGAGGTCGAGCGCCTCGACACCCTGATTGCCCAGCGGGTCAAGGTCAAGAAAGGTGCAGCGCTGTACCGTACCGGCGACCAACTGCGCTCGTTGTACGCGGTGAGAGTGGGCTTCTTCAAGACCAGCGTTCTTTCGGTAGACGGTCGCGAGCAAGTCACCGGTTTCCAGATGCAAGGCGAAATGCTCGGCTTGGACGCGATCAGCAGCGATCACTACGCCTGTAATGCCATTGCCCTGGAAGACAGCGAAGTCTGCCCGCTGCCTTTCAACCTCCTGGAGAAACTGGCCCACGATTTACCGTCGTTACAACACAATCTGAACAAGCTCCTGAGCCAGGAAATCGTGCGCGACCACAGTATGCTGCTGATGCTCGGCAACATGAACGCCGACGAGCGCCTGGCGGCTTTCCTGTTGAACCTGTCGCAACGGCTCAGTATGCGTGGCTATTCCTCGCGGGAGTTTGTCCTGCGCATGAGCCGCGAGGCGATCGGCTCCTACCTGGGCCTGCGCCTGGAAACGATTTGCCGGGGCATTGCCCACCTGCGCCATGAGGAACTGGTAGACATGCGTGGACGCAATGTCACGATCCTGGACCTGCCAGGTCTCAAGCAGAAGGTCGCCGGTTGCCACCGTCATACCGAGCTGTAATGCCTACCTTGCATCACATCTGATCTACATCAATACCCCCCTGAGCCTTCAAGCCGACATTAAGACACAACGTTCGAACCTTTGTATCGAAGAAGGTTACCGAACCTCCCGTCTCATGGAGGCCTTGATCATGGCTACGCAACTGCAAGGTACAGAACCGCTGACCCCGACTGTCAAACCCCATCCTTTGGCGGGCAGTTTGCGCAAGGTCGAACCCCGACGCCTGTCGCTGAGCCTGTTGATCGCCCTGGTTGTCGGCTCGATGATCGGCAGCGGCATCTTCAGCCTGCCTCAGAACATGGCCGCCAGCGCCGGTGCCGGCGCGATCCTGATCGGCTGGCTCATCACCGGTGCGGGCATGCTCTCGCTGGCCCTGGTTTACCAGATGCTCTCCAATCGCCAACCGGAACTGGACAACGGTGTGTTCGCCTACGCCCGCGCGCTGGGCGGGGAGTTCCTGGGGTTCAACTCAGCATGGGGCTACTGGATCAGCGCCTGGATCGGTAACGTCAGTTACCTGGTGATATTGTTCGCTGCGCTCAGCTACTTTTTCCCACTGTTCGGTGAAGGCAACAACAAAGCCGCGATTGCCGGCGCGTCCGTCGTGTTATGGGCGCTGCATTGGATGATCCTGCGCGGCATGCGCACCGCCGCCAAAGCCAACGCCATGACCACAATCGCCAAAGTGGTGCCGCTGCTGTTGTTCATCGGTCTGGTCATTGCCGGCTTCTCCAAGGACACCTTCCTGATGGATTTCTGGGGTGCGCCGGCATTGGGCAGTACGCTGGATCAGGTCAAGAGCACCATGCTGGTGACGGTCTGGGTGTTCATTGGCATCGAAGGCGCCAACGTATTTTCTGCCCGGGCAGCCAAACGGGCTGATGTCGGCCGAGCCACCGTGATTGGCTTCATCCTGACATTGCTGTTGTTGATCGCAGTTTCCCTGTTGTCGCTGGGTATTCTCAGGCAACCCGAACTGGCCGCCCTGAAGAACCCTTCCATGGCCGGGGTGCTGGAAGCGGTTGCCGGGCCCTGGGGCGCTGTGCTGATCAGTATCGGTCTGATTGTGTCGGTAGGCGGTGCGTTGCTGGCCTGGACGCTGCTGGCGGCCGAATCGGTGTTCACCCCGGCCAAGGAAAAGGTCATGCCTCGCCTGCTGGCCTCGGAAAATCAACATGGCGCACCTGCCAACGCGCTGTGGATCACCAACGGCTGCATTCAGTTGTTCCTGTTGCTGACGCTGTACTCGAGCGCCAGCTACCTGGCCCTGATTTCACTCGCCACCTCGATGATCCTGCTGCCTTACCTGTTCAGTGGCCTGTATGCACTGAAAATGACTTGGCAGGGCCAGACCTACGCTGGTCACCGTGGGCTGCAACTGCGCGACATGGCCATCGCCCTCGTCGCGACGGGCTATTGCGTCTGGCTGCTCTACGCCGCCGGTCCCCGGTACATGTTGCTCAGTGCCCTTCTCTACGCCCCCGGTTCGCTGATCTACCTGAGTGCTCAGCGGGCCAGAACCGACCGTGCGCTTAATGGCTTTGGCTGGGGCCTGCTGCTGGTGATCTGGGTGGCGGCGATCTTTGCCGGGTGGATGCTCTGGTCCGGCCAGCTGTCTCTGTAGGTTCGCAGGCGTGCATTGACCCGTTCGGTAACGGTGCCTGGCGATGGAGCCAGGCTCCCTCCGGACATTTCCAACGAGGAATATCCAATGTCCAATTCAGTGAAAAAAATGCCGGTCCACACCGACCAGAAAGTCCAGCATTCCGCCAAGACAGATATCTGGCACCCGCTGGAAAGACTTCGCCAGCAGGTGGATCACCTGTTCGAAGATTTCAACCGGGGCACAGCGCTCTCGACCTTCAGCCGCGGGTTGTTCGATGTAGAGCCCTTCTGGCGCCGTGAATTCTCCGCAAGTCTGCCGGCGGTGGACATCAGCGAGAAGGAAAAAAGCTTTGAGATTACCGCCGAACTGCCTGGCATGGATCAGAAAGACATCGAGATCCGTCTGGCCAACGGCAACCTGATCATCAAGGGAGAAAAGAAGGAAGCCAAGGAAGAAAAGAAAAAGGGTTATCACTTGTCCGAACGCCATTACGGCTCCTTCGAACGCATGTTCAACCTGCCAAAAGGCATCGATAGCGACAAGATCGAAGCCCAGTTCAGCAAGGGCGTGCTGACGCTGACACTGCCGAAAAAACCAGAAGCACTCAAAGCGGAAAAGGTCGTACCGATCAAGACTGACTGATTGCTCTGCACCCTGCCCCTCGCCGGCCAACGACGAGGGGCTTTTTCATGCCTGGACCGATTGACCGACCAGGTGAGCGTCACTGCGCGCTCGCGAAGGAGGCCGTTTAGAGTTCCACGCTATCGTGGTACGCCGGCACCGACACCGACCAACCCAGCTCGTCACTAATCCGGTAGCGCAAGACATCGGACGCATTGGGCTCCCCGTGCACCACGTAGGTTTGCCGTGGTGGTGTCTTGAAGCCCCGCAGCCATTGCATGATTTCGTCGGCATCGGCATGGGCCGACAGCGTTTGCATGGGCACGACTTCAGCATTGATCGGTACATCCTTGCCGTGGATGCGCACCGAAGGCTCGCCCGCCACAATCCTGGCGCCTCGTGTACCGCCAGCCTGGAAACCGGGCATCAGCAGGGTATTGATAGGGTTGGGTGCCAGGCTCTTGAGGTGATGCAACACCCGTCCCCCGGTGGCCATACCGCTGGCGGCGATGATCACCGCCGGAGTGCGCTGCAGATCCAGAGCGATGGAGTCCTTGACCGAACGCACCGGGTGGGCGATGTGGCACATGCCCTCGCATTCCTCCCGAGATAAACGATGTTCATCGCCGAAGCGCTGATACAGCCGGGTCACGTCGATGGCCATGGGACTGTTGAGGTAGATCGGGATATCGGGAATTGCCCGGCGTTGTTTCAGGCGATACAGGTGATACATCAGCAATTGAGCGCGACCGACCGTGAATGAGGGCACCAAGGTGATGCCGTGGCGCAGTGCCGTGCGGGTAATGACTTCGGCCAGCTGATCTTCCGGCAACTCATGCGGGTGCCGACGGTCGCCGTAGGTGGACTCCACCAGCAGGACATCCGCCTGTTCGATAGCTTTTGGAGCGAACATCACCGGATCTTCGGGCCGACCCAGGTCACCTGAACATACCAGCGTCACGCCACCGGCCTGAACCTGAACAGTAGCGGCACCCAGGATATGGCCGGCGCGGCGCAGCAGGATCGAGATGCCCCGAGCGATCTCCAGCGAATGTTCGAACGCGACCGGACGCAATAGTTTGAGCGCCCGTTCGGCGTGTTCACGGGTGTACAGTGGAAAGGCCGGCGCGTGTTTGGAGAACCCCTTGCGATTGGCGTATTCGGCCTCTTCTTCTTGCAGGCGGGCACTGTCGCGCAACAGGATTTTCACCAGCTCACAGGTCGCGGGGGTGGCGTAGATGGGGCCGCGATATCCGTTGCGCACCATGACCGGCAAGTACCCACTGTGGTCCAGATGGGCATGGGTCAATACGATCGCATCCAGATCCTGCATCGGCAGTTCGAAGGGATCCCAGTTACGCAGGCGTAACTGCTTGTAGCCTTGAAACAGACCGCAGTCGATCAGAATGCGCTGTTCGTCGTGTTCCAGCAGGTACTTACTACCGGTCACGGTGCCTGCGGCCCCGAGAAAAGTCATGCGCATGATGGTGCTCCTGGACAAACGGTGGGAACGCTATGGGTCGCATTGTTCACCCAGGCGGCCCTTGACCTTCGTCAATCACTCAGTCGCCATGGCTCACTTTTGTCAGACCGCCAGGACACTGCACTGCACCTGATACAGGATGTGCTCTGTCGTGCTGCCCAGCAGCCCAAACGGATCATTGTGCTGGGAGCGGCCCATGACGATCACATCCACGTCATGCTCCAGAGCAAACTCACTGAGCGCCGAGACTGGATGGCCCAGCAGAAACTGCCTGCGCTCGGCAGGCACACCGAACAGGTTGGCCAGCTCCAGAAAGGATTTCTCCAGGCTTCTGCGCAATTCCTTGCTGAGCTGCGACAGCAACACGCCGCCGCCCCCCACATCTCCCAGATAGACCGACGACACCTCGTAGGCATGAGCCAGATGCAACTCGGCGTCACATTGCAGCGCCAGGCCAAGCGCCTGGCGGATAATCCGGTCGTTAAGCCCGCTGTTCTGTGCATAGGCGCTGGAAGGGTCCACAGCCGCGACTATTTTGCGCGGCAGGGCGTGACCGGCCGCGCCCACCATATACAACGGAACGGGGCATTTGCGCAGCAGTTGCCAATCCAGTGGGGTGAAAAATGCGCGCTTGAGCAGGGACTCATGCTGGACCTGCTTGATCAGCAAGTCAGGCTGGAACTGCGAGACGTGCTGCAGGATCTGTTCGCCCATGGTCTCGGCCCAGGCTATTTCGGTGGTGACACGCAAGCCCCGGTGCCGCATTTTGTCGGCCTCTTCCTCCAGCCAATTGCGCTGGTCCTGAAGATAGTTCTGCCGCGCCTCTTCACGAGGTTCCTGTTCAAGCAGCGACAAGATATCCAGCGAAGGAATCAATGCAGTGACATGCAGATGCGCTTCGCTGGCTGCCGCCAGAGCCGCGGCGTGATGAAGGACCGGCGAATGTCTTTGCGCCGGGTTGAGGATCAGCAGCAGGCGTTGATACTGGCTCATGATGGTTCTCCGGGGGCGGGCTCTAACGCCACGATGCAGCGCTTGATGCCATGGTAAGTAGCGGGCGTCATGGCGACGTGGGCGTCCAGCGCCACTCCAGTACCTCGGGCAGATCCTGCCCATGCTCGATGACGTAGAGCTGATGCCTTTCCAGGGTTTCCCAATATCGATCACGGGCGCTGTCGACCAGCGAACTCAGCCGTGGCACTCGCTGGATAACGTCAAGGGCCAATCGATAACGATCGAGCTGGTTGATCACCACCATATCGAATGGCGTGGTGGTTGCGCCTTGCTCCATGAAACCGTGGACATGGAAGTTGTCGTGGTTATGACGCTTATAGACCAGCCGATGGATCAGCGACGGGTAGCCATGGAAGGCGAAGATCACCGGCTTGTCCACGGTGAACAGCTCGTCGAACTCTGCATCCGACAGTCCATGGTCATGTTGTTGCGGCGGTTGCAACACCAGCAGGTCCACCACATTGATGACCCGTACTCGCAGGTCCGGCAGGTACTGGCGCAGCAACGTGATGGCGGCCAGGGTTTCCAGGGTCGGTACATCACCGGCACAGGCCATTACCACATCCGGATCTTCATCGTCCTTGCAGGCAAAAGCCCAACGGCCAATGCCTGCCATGCAGTGGCGAATCGCAGAGTCGATGTCCAACCATTGCCACTGCGGCTGTTTGCCGGCCACGATCACGTTGATGTGGTTGCGACTCTTGAGGCAATGATCGGTCACAGACAGCAGGCAATTTGCATCGGGGGGCAAGTAAATGCGCACCACGTTGGCACTTTTGTTCGCCACCAGATCAATGAACCCTGGATCCTGATGGGAAAAGCCATTGTGATCCTGGCGCCAGACATGGGAGGTGAGCAGGTAATTGAGCGATGCGATCGGCGTGCGCCACGGTACCTGAGCGGCGGTCTTGAGCCACTTGGCGTGCTGGTTGAACATCGAATCAACGATATGGATGAAGGCTTCATAGCAGGAAAACAGCCCATGGCGTCCGGTCAGCAAATACCCCTCCAGCCAACCCTCACACACCTGTTCACTGAGGATTTCCATTACACGTCCCGCACTGTCCAGGTTGGTATCTCCTGCTTCCAGCGCGGCCAGCCAGGTCTTGCCAGTGACCTCATATACCGCATCGAGCCGATTGGAGGCAGTTTCGTCGGGGCCGAACAGACGGAAATTGGCAGCCTTGAGGTTGTGCTTCATCACATCGCGCAGGTACCCGCCCAGTACACGGGTGCCCTCGGCCTCGACGGCGCCGGGGGCGGAAAGCTGTACGGCATATTCGTTGAACCTGGGCATTTCCAGGGGTTTGAGGAGCGAGCCGCCATTGGCATGGGGATTGGCGCCCAGACGCCGATGGCCTGTCGGCGCTAACGCGGCGATGTCAGGCCGCAACGCGCCGTTGGTGTCAAACAACTCCTGGGGTCGATAGCTCTCGAGCCACTGTTGCAGCTGTGTCAAATGCCGAGGCTGTTCGAGGTGGCTCAGCGGGACCTGGTGGGCGCGCCAGCTACCTTCAACCTGCTGACCATCGACGAATTTGGGGCCGGTCCAGCCCTTGGGCGTGCGCAAGATCAGCAGTGGCCAGAGCTGGCGCTCCACAGTGCGTCCCGATGAGTCCGTACGGGCCTTGCGCTGGATGTCACGAATCTTGAACAGCATCTCGTCCAAGGTCTTGGCCAACTGCTGATGAATGACGAGCGGGTCGTCACCTTCTACAAAAAAGGGGTCGTAGCCGTAGCCATACATCAGGGCCGACAGTTCGTCCTCGCTGATGCGCGAAAGCACCGTGGGGTTAGCGATCTTGAAACCGTTGAGATGAAGAATCGGCAGGACGGCGCCGTCGCGCGCGGGGTTGAGAAACTTGTTGGAATGCCAGCTCGCCGCCAGCGTACCGGTTTCGGCCTCCCCGTCGCCAATGACACACGTCACGATCAACCCTGGATTATCGAACGCCGCCCCATAGGCATGGGCCAGGGAATAGCCCAACTCGCCACCCTCATGGATGGAGCCGGGGATCTGCGCAGAAACATGGCTGGACAACCCGTACGGCCAGGAAAACTGCCGAAACAGGCGCAGCATTCCGTTCTCGTTCTGCTCGATCGCGGGGTAATACTGGGTGAGGCTCCCTTCCAGGTAGCTTTGGGCGAGAATGGCCGGACCGCCATGACCAGGCCCCGTGACAAGGATCATATCCAAGTCGTGGGTCTTGATCAGATGGTTGAGATGCACATAAATCAGGTTCAATCCAGGCGTCGTGCCCCAGTGGCCGAGCAGACGCGGTTTGACGTGGCCAACCTGCAACGGCATGCGCAGCAACGGGTTGTCCTTGAGGTAAATCTGTCCCACCGCCAGGTAATTGGAAGCACGCCAATAGGCATCGATACTTTCCAGTTGATCGGGACTGAGAAAATCACTCATCGCGTCCTCCAGACAAGACGGGTTGGCAGCGCCTCCTGCCGGTCGTCGGAGCCGCCGTCGAACGGCGTGCCATGGGTGGATTCTGGAACGCGGGAATGATCCCGACTTGATTTACATCAGAACCAGGGAGGCTAGGGTGTTAGAAGGTTCGGGCTGATCGACATGGAACCGTCTGCTCAGACAGGAGAATGCTCATGCGTGCCATGGTCCTGCACTCCCCCGGCCAACCCTTGCAACTGGAAGAACGCTCCTTGCCGGTGCCGGCACGTGGGCAACTGCTGATCAGAGTCCTGGCCTGCGGCGTGTGCCGCACCGACCTGCATCTGTTTGACGGTGAGTTGCCCCAAGCGCGGCTGCCCCGGGTGCCGGGCCATGAGATTGTCGGGCAAGTCACCGCTGTCGGCGCGCAAGTAGCCACCGACTGGATCGGTCGACGAGTGGGTGTGCCCTGGCTGGGCTGGACCTGCGGAATCTGTGAGTTTTGCCGCTCCGGAAGGGAAAACCTCTGCGACCAGGCGTTGTTTACCGGCTGCCAGCTGGACGGCGGCTATGCCGATTACACCGTCGCCGACGCGCGTTTCTGCTTCCCTCTCCCTGACGCTCTGAATGCCGCCGAAGCGGCGCCCTTGTTGTGTGCGGGGCTGATCGGTTTCCGAGCCTTGCAAATGGCACAGAACGCCCCTCATCTGGGTCTCTACGGCTTTGGTGCCGCTGCCCACCTGGCGATCCAGGTCGCCGTGGGCCGAGGCCAGCAGGTCTACGCCTTTACCCGCCCCGGCGATGACGCTGGCCAGGCTTATGCCCGATCACTGGGCGCAACCTGGGCCGGCCCGTCGGATCAACTCCCCCCGCATTTGCTCGACTCCAGCCTGATCTTCGCACCTGTCGGCGAGCTGGTACCGCTGGCTTTGCAAGCGACCGCCAAAGGTGGCAGCGTGGTGTGCGCCGGCATTCACATGAGCGACATTCCGAGCTTTCCTTATCGCCTGCTATGGGAGGAGCGCAGCGTGCGTTCAGTGGCCAATCTGACCCGCGCCGATGGCGTAGCATTTTTCCAGCAGATCCAACACACCCCGGTGCATTGCACCGTGACCTGCTTGCCCTTGATCGAAGCCAATCAAGCCCTGGAAGTACTGCGTAGCGGACAGGTCAATGGCGCCATCGTGCTCATCCCCTGACCGCCAACAGACTGCCCGGTATCGAATACAGGGCCCGCTCCGTCGTGCTGCCGATAAAGCGCTCCAGGCCCACGCGATGTTCGATCCCCATCACCACCACATCAACCTCGAACTCATTGAGGAACTCATGGATGACCGGTACCGGCAGACCAACGACGAAGTGTCTTCGCTGCGCCGGCACACCGCAGCGCTCGGCCAGGTTGATGAACGCCGCATGCAACGACTCACGCAGAGCCTCGACAAAATCATCGTCCCAGGCCCCTGCCAGCAGCGAAGCCTCTCCGTTGAATGCCGCCGACAGGTCGCAGGCATACAACAGATGCAACGAAGCCTCGCATTGCCGGGCCATCACCTCGGCAGCCTGGACAATGTGCTCATTCAAGGCATTGGCCTGGGGGTCGGAGGGATCCACTGCTGCCAGCACCCGGCGCGGCATGCCGTGAACTGCCTGGTTGACCAGGTGCACCGGCACCGGACAATCGCGTAACAGATGGCAATCAAGGGGAGTTGCAAAGACCCGCTTGAGCAAGGGCTCGAGGGTGACGTCCTTGATCAGCAGATCGGGTTGCAACTGTTCGACGTAACGAAGGATGTCCAGCAGGGGATGAGTGGTCCAGACCACACGTGTCGACACATTCAACCCCTCTTTCTTGAGCAACGCGGCCTCCTCTTCCATCCAGCGGCGATAGCGATGCAAATGACACTGCATGTCCGCCTCGCCTGTTTTCTCGCCCCATAGGTGTGTACGTGCCGGCGGCTGGACGAATACGTATAAATGCAATTCGGCACCGCTGGCCCGGGCCAGGGCACAGGCCCTGCGCATCGCAGCAGAGGGGTGCAAGTCGGGATCGACGATCAATAGCAGACGCTGGTATTGCTCCATCGCACACCTCCACCCGATTGTTCAACGGAAGCCGGCACCTCGCATTGAGCATTATCCGGCACGAGTAGCAGCGTGCGCCCACCGACGCCCCGTGCGGTTTGATCTGAATCAAGTTCAGCGCAATCGACGGTTGGGTACGCCGAGGCTGATCCAGATCAGAATCGACTGCCGCCACCGGCGTAGAACTGCAGCGAATACGAAGCTTTTTTCGTACCGCACGCTTATCCGATGGAGGATCGCCCCATGCTCACAGTCAAAGACCATAACGAACGCGCCGCCGCGCTGTACGCCAGCATCAGTGGCAAGCACTGGATTCAGGCGCTTAAAGACGGCCGGCATGTACTGATCAGGCCACTACGGGATGAGGATCGCCAACGCGAATATGACTTCATCAAGCGCCTGTCTCCGGAGTCGCGGCATATGCGCTTTCTATCGCAAATCAGTGAGCCCGGAGCGGCGATGCTCGATCAGTTGATGGACGTCGACTATAAGACTCGCCTGGCCTACATCGCCCTGGTCCATGACAACGGCAAGTTGACCGAAATCGGCGTCAGCCGTTACTGCGCTACCGCTGACCACGAATGCGAGTGCGCCGTGACCGTCGCCGACCAATGGCAGCATTTGGGGCTGGGGACGTTATTGATGGAACACCTGATAGAAGCGGCGCGTAAAAACGGCTACCGCCAGATGTACTCCATTGATGCCGCCAGCAATGCCGCCATGCGCGACCTGGCGCATAGCCTGGGGTTCGAGACCCGCACCGACCCCGAGGACACTCGGCAGGTCATTCACCGCCTCTATCTTTAGCCTTTTAGCGATGATACTGCGCGAGTGCCGCACTCCACGGCCCCGCGCAGATTTTTCCCTTCACGCCTGCGGCTTGATCGCCCAGACGCTGCAAGGCGCCCGTTGCAGCAGGAGCTCGGCAGTAGTGCCCAGACGCTTGTCCAGGCCATGGTGCGCCGTGGTTCCCATGACGATCACATCGACCTGATGGTCGCGAGCGAACGTACAGATGCTCTGCAGCGGCGCCCCTTCGATGAAGTGACGCTTGTGCGGCTCGACCCCATGCCGCTCCGCCAAGGATTCGAACACCTCATGCTGCGCCTGACCCAATGCCTCATAAATCCCAGTAGCCAGGGGGAGCGCGCCAATACCCATGTCCGACGCATAGATGGCGGTCCAGTCGAAGGCGTGCAGCAACTCGATTTCGGCATTGCATTGCTCGGCCAATTTGAGAGCTGCGTTGACGATCTGGTCGTTGAACACCAGGTCCTGGTCCTCGCTGCGCAGCACGTCGACAATCGCCAGAACTCGCCGAGGCCGGGGGTTGCGCGAATCGGTGACCAGATGCACCGGCACAGGACAGTCGCGCAGCAAGCGCCAGTCCAACGGTGTGAAAAAGATCCGTTTCAACGCCGGCTCCGGCTGTGCATCCTTGATGATCAATGCCAGCGGCAGTTCCTTGATGTACTGCTGCAAACCTTGATAGGCATCCTTGCTCCATACCACTTCACAGGTCACCTCGATGCCATGCCGCCGCGCCAGTTCGGCCTGTTGCCACAGCCAATGCCGATGTGTTTCCAGATAACCGTCGCGCGCGCTCTTGACCTGGTCGGGCGCGAACAGACCGGCTACCGACAATAGCTCCAGATAATCGATGGCGACGATATGCAGCGGCAGGTCCATCGCCAGCGCCAGCTCGGTGGCACGGTCGAACGCAGGCGTACGGATCATGGCGTCAGGCGCCAATAGTAATAAACGTTGAGTCTGGGACATGGAGCACCTCGGCATGGGACGACAGCCCGTTGAAGGATCGAGGCTTCAGAATGAACCTGTGCCGCAAGCCAGACTTGATCTCCCTCAATTGGCCATCATTGAGGATCAAAAGCTCGGCAGCAGCAGCCCCACCCACATCGCCAGCGTTACCAGCACTTGCCCAGGAATCACCTGCGCAGCAAACTTTCGCCCGCCACTGAGCCAGGCCACCACGCACTTGCTCAGGGAGTTGCTGCTTATCGCCAACAATACCGGTACGGCGCTCGCCTCGAAGGGCAGCAAACCGGCCTTGACCAAGGACGCGATGGAGGCCATCGAGGCATGAGCGTCAACCAAGCCGCTGAAAATTGCGGTGGCGGCCACCCCGGCCTGCCCGAATTCATCAAGCATCGCTGACGACACAACAGTGATGACGGTCATTGCCACGACCACCATCAACGCCAGCTTCAGGCTGAACGCCCCGCCGTGCTTGATCCTCTCCTCAGCTCGCACCCTGGGTCGGGTAAACATCAATGCGCTGGCGTAGAACAGTACGGTCACCGCCCCGCACAGCAGCGGCCACCCCAACCAACGCAGCAACGCCGGTTCCACCGCACCGAGAATCAGCGCCACCTGTGCCAGCGTCGCCAGGTTGGCCAGCACTGCGGCCGCGCTCAGTACCTTCACATTGAGAGGCTCCTTCGCGGCGATGTGTCCCATGGTCGCGACAGTCATCGTAGCGGAGGCAAACCCCGATGCAATTGCGCCGAGGGCGTAGCCATAGCGAGTGCCAAGGGTACGAACCGCGACGTGCCCCATTGCCGCCACCGCCATCAACATGACAGTCAGGGCGCAAATGGTGCGAAGGTTGATGACGTTGTAAGGCCCCAGGTAACGGTCCGGGGTGAGGGGCAGTATGACCAGCGCGGTGATCAACAGCGTCAGGCCATCGCGCAACTCGGCAGCGGTCAACTGGCTGCGGGCAAAATGATGCAACACCTGACGGCTGGCCAGCAGCCCCGCCATCACCACGCCTACCGCAGTTGCCAAGGCCGGCGCACTGACGCAGAGCGCACCCAATACCAACACTGCAAACAGTGCCACTTCGCTGGTGATGCCAGGGTCTTCGGCCAGGTTTTTCCAATACGCCATGGTGACCAGTGCCCCCAGTGCAAGCGCAACAAACCCTAGCAATAAAGGTCCGCCGGTCCAGGCCGTGACATACCCCAACATCGAAGTAACGGCAAAGGTACGCAGGCCGGCATAATCGCGTCTGCCCTCCTCACCCTTGCGCCGCTCACGCTCAAGCCCCACGAGCAGGCCGATTCCCAACGCCGCGCCAGCGTTGACAAAGCCCAGGACCTCGATCACGGCCATGGCGCTATGGCGCCATTTGACGCACGTTCATCGGGACGCCGCATGAACGATCTGCGACGCTTGCGTGCGCGCAATCACGTCTTGCGGCCAGACATGGGGCGCGTCGATTCGCGCCTGCAATGTCCTGGTAAACGACAGCGCTTCACCAGCGCTCCTGAAACCTATGCAAAAGGCATCCAGGTGCACCATCCAGCGCATTTCTGCCTGCCGCTCCTCAAGCCGAATAATCATGACCAATCTCTCATGGCGGGTGAGCCTGGACTTCAAGTTCAAGCACCAGCCTGCGCCCGATTACGCTGAGCGGATTGATCATGATCAAAGATTGCGCTGTTGCCAGATCATCGTCGGCGCCGATGCGACGCTTTCAAGCGTGTTTGATGCAAATCAAGTTACCCAGGCTCACCGCGCTCATGATCAATACCGGACATAGCCCGCGCGAAAGTCGCCCGGCGCCAACAGGTCTTTGCCCAGGAGGTTTATCATGTCTACGCAACCACGCTTGATGCTGGTCGTTTCGCCACTGATGGAACAAAATCCGGCGTTCGATCGGGCCGCCGCCCTGGCCAAGGCCGAAGGCGCCGCATTGCATATTGTCGCCTTCGACTACCTCGAAGGCCTGGCCACGGCTGGCCTGGTCAATGAAGAGGCACTGGAGCAGATGCGGCTGGGTTACATTGAACGCCACCGGCAGTGGCTGGAAGAGAAAGCCAGGCCCCTGCGCAAGCTCGGTATCGAGGTCACGACAGAAGTAGAGTGGGTAGAGCGCCCCCTGCAGGAAATCCTGGTCCACCTCAAAGAAGCACCGATGGAGGCGCTGATCAAGACGGTGGACCCTGAGTCCTGGATCCCGCGCCTGATGTTCACGCCTTTGGACGTGCATCTGTTGCATGAATGCAATGTGCCATTGCACTTCGTCAACAAAGTGGTCCATGCGCGTCCACGCAAAATCCTGGCTGCCATCGATCCGTTCCATCGCGATGGCCGCTACAAGGGGCTCAATGATCGTATCCTGGCCGAAGCCAATAAGCTGGCTACCAGCTGCGATGCGGCACTGGAAGTCATCTACGCCTACGACCTTTCTTCCATCACCGCAGCCGAATACGGTTTTGGCAACGGCTCGACATTCTTCTCCTCGACGCTGGCTCAACAGCTCTACGAATCCCAGGGTGCGGCATTCGACGCGTTGGCCGAACGCAATGGCATCGCGCCGGAACAACGACGCATGATCATGGGTGATCCGGCCAAGGTACTGGCCAGCTACGCCGGCGCCCATGACATCGATGTCATCGTCATGGGCCGCGTGCGCTATGGCGGCCTGGACAAGCTGATCGGAAGCACCGTGGAGAGCCTGCTGTACAAGATGCCGTGCAGCTTGTGGGTGATTGCTCCGCAGCAGTTTGAATGAGGTGGATGACCGTCGCCGATGACCTGTAGAACAACCCTGTCAGCTTTGGTTTCTGCCACGTTGATTGAGGTCATATGCACGGCCAGCGAAATCACTGGGTTTCTCAGCCGTTCATCTTCGACCTGAAAGCAGCTTGGCAGAGGCCTGGAGCGCCTGAGCGTCGCGCATTTTCAAGGTGGCGCGCAACCCTCCTGCGGGGAGGTTCTCCAGACGGATCTGACCGCCCAGGCGATCAGCTATGGTGCGTACGATTGTCAGGCCCAACCCCGCGCCCTGATCATTGCCACGGCTATAAAATCGCTCGAAAAGCCGCTCACGTTCGGCCTCGTCGATACCCGGCCCCTGGTCTTCAACCGACAGTTCATAACAGTCATCTTTCCTGGCCAGCCGTACCGTAATGACGCCATTGGCCGGCGAAAACCTGGCAGCGTTGGTCACCAGATTGTTCAAGGCAATATCGATGGCCACCGGATCGATTCGAACCAGGCCGATGTCGTCGCTGACATCGAGCACCGGTTCGAGCCCCTTGCTCAATAACCAGGGCGTCATCGGCACCAGGCCTGCACGCACTGTGGCGGCCAGATCGATAGGGACTGGCACATCGGCAACCACCTGCGGTTCAAGCCGCGCCATGGTCAGCAACTGGTTAACCAGGCGCGTAGTACGATCAACCCCGGCGAGCAGATGTTCCAGGGACTCGCGACGACTTTGTTCATCCCCCGCCTCCATCAGGTTCTGTGCATGCACCCGAAGCACCGCCAGGGGCGTGCGCATCTCATGGGCCGCGTCGGCGATAAAGCGCCGCTCACGGCCCATGACGTCCTGGATCTGTGCCAACACACGGTTGAGCGCCGCCTGCATGGGCTCAAGTTCTGTAGGCAACGGCACCATCTGCAGGGGCTCGAGTGAACCCGGATGCCTGGCCCGCAATGTTGCCGCCATGTCCACCAGAGGCTTGAGCCCCCAACCGATGGCCAGCCAGATCACTGCGGCAAGAAGCACGCTGCCGATCAGATTGGGCAGCACGGTATGACGAACGATGCGATCCACCAGATCGGCGCGCACATCATCGCGCTCCCCCACCCAGATCTTCAGGCCGTACTGCGGGTCGTCCAGTACGAACGCCCGCCAAGTGTGGTCCTTCTGGTCCGTCACCTCACTGAAACCGGCAGCGCTCGGTGGCGAGGTGAAGGATGGCGCGCTGGAGGTGTGTACCAGCACGGAGCCTTGTGAATTCCAGACCTGGAAGGCGATCTTGCTTTCATAGGGGTGACCATCGACCTTGGGCGCCGCCAGCCCCAGGGCCGAGTTGAACGCCTGGTACAGCTCTGCATGCTCCTTGCTCGCCATGGGCATACGCATGACGCCCTGGAGCAAACGGGCATTCTGCGCCAACTGCGCGTCATACACCTCGGCGATTTCGTGGTTGCTGTCATGCAGGTTGAAGACCGTGATGATCAACAGGCCAAGGAAAAGGAGGCCCAGAATCAACGTCAGGGTACGGCGGCGGATCGAACTCATTGGTGCTCCTCCACCAGGTAGCCGACACCGCGAACGGTCCGGATCAGATCGGTGGAGAACTTCTTGCGCAGATGATGGATGTGGACTTCGAGCGTGTTGCTCTCGGCCTCCTCGCTCCAGCCGTACAGCAGCTGCATCAGATGATCACGCGTCATGACCCGCCCTGGCGGTGAGAGCAGTTCGTGGAGCAGTTGATATTCCTTGGGCGTCAGTGCCACCGGCTTGCCCTGGTAGCTGACCTGCTGTGTGCCGGGGTTCAAGCTGACGCCAGCGTGCTCGATCAGCGCCTGGGCACGGCCCGCGCTACGCCGCAGCAGGGCCCGCAATCGGGCCTTTAGTTCCGCCAGGTCGAAGGGCTTGACCAAGTAGTCGTCGGCCCCGGCATCCAGCCCGGCGATACGATCTTCGGTGGCATCGCGGGCAGTGAGAATCAGCACCGGCAGGTTGCTACCGCTCTCGCGCAAGCGGCGCAGCACTTGCAAGCCGTCCATTCGTGGCAGCCCCAGATCAAGTACCGCCAGGTCAAAGGTTTCACTGAGCAACGAATGCAGCGCACTGCTACCGTCTTGCAGCCAATCGACGGTATAGCCTTCGCGACTCAGGGCCTGACGGATGCCCTCACCCAGCGCCACGTCATCCTCGATTAGTAATAAACGCACACGCACTCCTGTCAGTCGAGTTTCCTGCCTACATCTGCCAGCACCGCTTCGATTCCCCTGCGACGCCCGGCATCGGCGCTTTGCCGCCTTGGTCGGGGCTCTGCCAAAGGCTTTTTACCGCGCAGCCCTGGCTTCACCATAGCGCTTTTGACGGTAGAGGTGATCGCCCCAGAAGTACAGACTATCAATGCCATTGGGGTTGAGTTGCAACGCCCACTCGAGCAACGGCTCGGCCTTGTCCGGATCCCAGGGGCCAGCCTGGCAGCCGATCATACAGTGCGCCGAGACTGGTTAGGCCGAGCCTTGCTGATCAGCGGCTTCCAGCCCAAGCGCCTCGTCCCAAGGCGCCAAGCAGAAAACCGACAAATACTCTTTCATGGCTTGAGGTGCTCATGGCGGGTGGCTTCTTGCAGGGTGTCGGAAAAACTCATGAAGGGGACTCCTCGGACAGAACGGATTCGGTGAAAGGTTCGGTAGGGCTCGACAATCACCTACCGGCACCGGGGCCCGTTGGCGATGAGCAGAGCCTGGCGATACTGGACTTGAGCGAAAAACGTGGCGAAATCCATCGGCAAGCCATCCCCCAGAATGAATGTCATGTCGCCGACGCTCGAATGCCCACGTAGGGTTTGCTGGAATCTGAGGAGAGTATCGAGGCCGTGTCTTAACGAAGTCTGAAGATGGCATACCCAGGACGGGCAGCTTGTGTCGCTATTCACAGGGAGCGAATCGGTCAATTGCGCAGGTTCGGTCGTGGATCGCATCCATGAGTCGCCAAACCTGGTCCCCCCCATATTCAACGCGCCAGCTTGACGGGTTCGATATCGGGAAACCACAAGGCATCTATGCAGCGCTGCGAATCCTCCTCAGTCACAGGTTTGAGGTTGAGCGGATCAAAACTCAGACCCTCGACCAATGCCAGGGGAACGACGCCGTTTTTTTCCAGAAGCGCATGAGCCAGGCACTGACATAGAGCTCGCGGTGACGCGCTTTCTGGGTATTCTATTTCGGCTAGTTCAAATTCAATCTCCAGCCGCGTGGTGCAGGTACTTATCAACGTCTGCACGGCACGCGAGGCGAAGTGAAGCGTGACGAAACAAACCGTCACCAACACCGCCAAAGTGGCTAACAGCAGAACAGCCTCCCTCCTCCATTGCCTTGCGCCTGATCGAAAATGAAGGAGCAATTGCACCCTTCCCCGCCAGAAGCCACGCAAGGCAGAGATCACATTGACGAATCTTTTGACTGCCATGACCCGGGACCTGACTCAACGTATTGTTCAGAGCATGACGGCCGACGAACGCCTTCGTTTGACTTGAATCAAACTGTGTTGAGTCCTTATTGTGCTGGTCAGCTACGCAGCGTCCCATGACACTATGGTGATGGGCGCGTGCGCCAGTTCGAGGCAACCACCGCCAAATTAGCACTCAAGCAACGTCTCGAAGCGTGGATAGTCGATTTTGCCTTGGGCATCGAACGGCGTGATCGCGGCCAGGTTGAGGCCGGAAAATGCGAATTCGGACATTGAATCGAGCCCCTCCTTGATCTTCTTGAGCGGCCGAAATAATAGCCCTTCCCGGGCTGTTTACATGCTGCAGTGGCCAGCGCAGGACCGCCGGCCATCGTTGCAAGAAAATCAATCCACCGGTTTGAGTGGTATCTGGACCCGCAGACGCGTCAGCATGGTTTCGCAATACCAATCATCGAACTGGCATACACCATTTTCTGCGATGTCCGAAAAAGGACCGGGCTCGTAAGTCGGAGAGGTAACTCCCGCTTGGGTGCCCTCGACCAGTCGTCGGTCTTGATCGTTGGTGGCGAGCCAGACTTTTGTCAGCCGGTCGATATCGTAGTCAACACCTTCAACGGCCGTACTGGGGACAAGCCATTTGGTCGTCACGAGCGTTTCGCCAGGCCCGATTGGAAGTACGCGGAAGCTCAATGCGTGGTCACCGAGAAAGTGGTTCCAGGTAGACGGGTAGTTAAAGTAGAGCAAGGCTCCGATGTCCGGCTCGCCGCTTTTATCCAGGCGTCCCGCAACAGCAGGCTTGCCATCCATTGTGTAACTCACGGCGCCTGCGGAAAGCGGTATGCGCGTCATACGAAAACGACCATTCGGATCCATGACGAGCTTGCTTGGCATACCCGCGGTTTCGCAGCGATGCCAATGCGCGGTCAATTCGGGATCATCTTCGCCCCCTACCCCTGCCACCGAAAGGTTCTCGACAAAGGAGTTCATCAATTCGGGATGCGTACCGTCACAATGGAAGCACTCGCGATTGTTTTCAAAGACGAGTTTCCAGTTACCCTTTTCCACGAGATTGGACTCGAAAGCAACTTTGCAGTTATCCAGGAAATGGGGGGCAATGAAAGGACTTACAGAGTTCCTGAAACTATCGAACTCCGGCGCCTTATCAGCGACGCATACATAAATGTAAGTGTGGACAATTTCACAATGTACCGGCTTCAGATCATATTGAGTCCTGTCGAAATCGGCCCCCATGTTACCGGCAAATAAAAGACTGCCATCCAGCTCGAAAGTCCACTTGTGATAAGGACACACCAGCTTCGCGACTTTGCCTTGGGCGTGCTCGCAAACTTTAGAACCACGATGACGACAGGCGTTGTGAAAAGCACGGACCTGGCCGCTCTTATCCCTGATGATCAAGATCGGATAGTCGCCGATCTGCAACGTCAAGTACTGTCCGGGTTTTTCAATTTCAAAGGTATGACCGGCAAAAATCCAGTCTTTGTGCCAGATCTGCTCAAGATCCTGACGAAACACCTCAGGTTCGATATACAGTTCACGAGGTAGCGCGTGACGTGCTTTGCGCTTTTGAATCAGGTCAATCACGGATGTTGGCTTATTCATTATTATCCTCTACACATCAACCTGACGGTTAACGGCAAGTACGTCCAGAAAACGGCGTCATGAACAACGAAGCCTGCGCGCAGAATCGTCAACTTAGACGCCGATACGCATGTCCCAGCCATGTTTAACAAGAGGGTACGACGGCTCACTCAGTCGGCAAAACTACATTTTCGTCGCTCAACTGATAACTTGCCGTTATGAGCCATCAAATCCGGACAATTCCATGCTTACAGCTGCTCTGTAATCAGAGGGAAAACCTACACGCTCCATCTTGAAAACTTCGAAAGGATCCAGTCCCGTACTCGCCGACAGGCATCCTCATATTCAGACCTTTCATTGCAAGCCACGTAATGAAGACTGTTTCGAAGCGTCACTTGGTGCTCGACGGGACGAACGAGCTGGCCCCTTTCGACCATTGCCCCGACAAGCTGATTCCAGCCCAATGCGACACCTTGGTGGGTCAGGACCATATTCATGATCAGGTTGTAGTCGTTGGCATGAAAAATAGGTGGACAATCGGCAGGACGCTCATCGATATCAACGTTCAGAAAGGCCAGCCACACCCCCCAGTCCACATGCTCAGCCACGCCCGAGCGTCCATATGGACTCAGATTAAGCAGCGAAGAATCGCGTACCCCTTCAAGTGAGGTCAGTTCGGGATGCGCTTCCAAAAATGCTGGAGAGCAAACAGGATAAATAATATCGTGGCACAGCTGGTAGCTTTTATACCCGTCCCCCACCTTGCGAATTTTTGAAATGATGATGTCCGGCTCTACGCCAGGTTCCATATTCACGAAATTCTGAGTGGTGATCAGATTGAACTCAATATCCGGGTTGGTCGCACGAAACTCCGGAAAATGCTCGGTTAGCCATAACGCAGAAAAAGCAGGCGAGCAACAAACGGTCAGAATATGCTTCTGCGTCGGAGCGGTTCTAATTCTTTCAGCTGCCTGCGCGATATTAACGAACGACAGTTGCGCCGCCTCAAAAAAAATCTTTCCCTCGGCGGTTAGTTCTACTGTGCGTCCGGAACGCATGAACAGTTGAGCGCCCAAGGAGTCCTCAAGCTCTCGAATCTGCCGGCTGATTGCGGCTTGTGATACGCACAAGGCCTCTGCTGCCCGAGTAAAGCTTTCATATTTAGCGGCGGCGACAAACGCTCTGACAGCCCGAAGGGAAGGCATCCTAAGCAGTAATGTATCGGGGTCAACGTGTCTGCTGAGCATGGTAAGCCCTCATCCTCCTATCATCCGCGAAAGCGGCGGAGCGTAACTCAATAGCCTAGCCCAGGCCATAAGAAGCGTCGTGATTGCGCCAAGGCAGTCGCTTCAGCCAGCAACGATAACGTTAGGTTATCCAAAAAGCCCTGTAAATGTTGTTGGATTTAAGACCCGGATCCCCATAGATTTAAAAAAAGCCCGACCACAAGGGCAAACAATAAAAACCAGGTACAGGTCATGCGCATATTCATCCTTTATTACTGCCCGCCTAAATTACCAACGCTCGAGCTCAATTTGGTTTCGTGCGCTGTAGCGTTACACGCAAAGGAGGGACGCAATGACTAATCCAGACGAAATAATTTCCGTTAAAAATGTTTTTAAAATATTTGGCGCACAACCTGATGCGGCGATGAAAATGCTTAGCGCCGGAGCAAGCAAAAAGGATGTCTTTGAGAAAACGGGCCAAGTAATTGGTGTTTTCGACGCCAGCTTTGCCGTCAAGCGCGGTGAAATCTTTGTGATCATGGGACTTTCAGGCTCTGGGAAGTCCACGATGGTGCGATTGTTCAACCGCCTTATCGAGCCGACGTCCGGCAGTATTTATCTGAACGGTCGAGAAATTACAGGCCTGGATGACAAAGCTCTACTCGATGTCCGCCGCAAAGAGATGGGCATGGTGTTCCAGTCTTTTGCTTTGATGCCCCATATGAGCGTTTTGGAAAATACCGCCTTTGGGCTGGAAATTTCCGGCATCAATGAAAAGGAACGACATGGTCGCGCCAGGGAAGCCCTCGCCCAGGTCGGTCTTGCAGGACAGGAACACAGTTATCCGCATCAACTTTCCGGCGGCATGCAGCAACGCGTAGGCCTGGCCCGTGCGCTTGCCAACGACCCGACCATCCTGCTGATGGATGAAGCCTTTTCCGCCCTGGATCCGCTTATCCGTAGCGAGATGCAGGGGGAGCTCATTCGCCTGCAAGCCGAGCAAAAGCGGACCATCATCTTCATTTCCCACGACATCGAGGAAGCCGTTCGCATCGGCCACCGCATAGCGATCATGGAGGGGGGACAGGTCGTACAGATTGGCACACCTCAAGAGTTGATCAGTCAACCGGCCAATGACTATGTACGCACGTTCTTCAAAGGATTCGACAGCTCCCGGATTCTCAAGGCAGGCGACGTTGCCAGACTTGATCCGGAATGGGTTCGCAAGGCAAATGGCCAAGCACCACAGTTCAAGGCCGGCCTACCGTTCGGTTATTTGATCGACGAACTTGGGCAATTACTCGGGGTCGTCGATATCGATACGAGCGGCGCGGGTGGCAGCACGCATTACACCCTCCATAAACACCAGCCCGTATTTACCGATACCCCCCTGCACGAGGTGCTGGAGATTGCAGCCCACCTGCCCTATCCGGTCCCAGTACTGGACCGTTCGGGCGCGCTCACCGGGACGCTGTCAAAGAGCGAGTTACTGCAAACGCTCAGCCGCCATTAATACAGCCGCGCCCCGCTACGCTGGCGCGTCCCTGATGACCTGAAGTATCCGCGGCCCTTATAGCGCCGCTGCGGTGATATGAAGAGGTAAGCCCTGATGTCCGAGTTCAGTTTTCTCGATCCGTTTCAAGTCGCCACTATCCCACTGGGTGATTGGGTTGAAAGTATCCTCAATTTTCTGGTGCATAACTTTCGCGATGTGTTCCGCGCCATCCGTTGGCCAATTGACCAAGTACTAAACGGCGTCGAATACATTCTGCAAAGCATTCCACCCAGCATCGGGATCCTCCTGTCTTCTTTGCTGGGATGGCAACTGGCCGGGAAACGCATGGCGTCACTGTGCCTTGTGACACTCACGCTGCTGGGCCTTATCGGTGTCTGGTCCGAGTCGATGACAACCCTGGCGCTCGTACTGACATCGGTATTCTTTTGCGCCCTGCTAGGTGTACCTCTGGGTATTCTCTGCGCCCGCAGTGACAATCTGGAAAAGGTCCTGCGGCCCGTACTCGATGCCATGCAGACACTGCCGGCGTTCGTTTATCTCGTGCCCGTCGTCATGCTGTTCGGCATCGGCAACGTGCCGGGCATCCTGGTGACCATTGTGTTCGCCCTTCCCCCCCTGGTGCGCCTGACGAACCTGGGCATCCGCCAGGTACCTGAGGACAAAATAGAAGCCGCCCGCGCTTTTGGCTGCACTCCACGGCAGATGCTGACCCGCGTTCAGTTGCCACTGGCGACATCGACCATTATGGCCGGACTCAATCAGACCCTGATGCTGTCCCTGTCGATGGTGGTCATCGCCTCGATGATCTCGGTGGGCGGTCTTGGCCAGATGGTCCTGCGGGGCATCGGCCGCCTGGATATGGGCTTGGCCACGGTCGGCGGCACAGGCCTGGTGCTGCTTGCCATCTTCCTTGACCGCTTGACTCAAGCCATGGGCGCCCGCACCGGAGCCGACCCAAGCCTGCGCTGGTATCACACCGGTCCCGCAGGCCTTCTGCTACGCCTGTGCGGCGCGAGACAGCCTGCGGGGCGGAGCAAGACCGCCTGACCCTTCTATTCGATCTGCCGCAGTGAAGTTAAACCCCAAAAAAGGTACACGACGATGTCTGAATTCAAGCTTTCACGCAGCATGCTCAATTGCGCTACAGCCCTCGCCATTGCGGCCATGTCGCTTTGTGCCAACGCTTCGGCGAACCAACCGGGAGACGGTGTAAAGATCACCCCTATCTTCCCTTCTATTGCTGAAGAGCGATTTCGCGGTGAAGTGGCCGTCGAGGGCCTTCGAGAGCTGGGTTACAAGGTACAAGAGCCCAAGGAGACAGAGTACAGCGTCATGATGATGGCCTTGGCTAACGGCGATGCAGACTTTACGGTGCACTTGTGGGACAAGCTGCACGACAAGTTCTATCAGCAGGCCGGGGGCGACAAGGTCATGGTCAAGGCGGGCGACATCATGCCCGGCGTACTCCAGGGTTATTTGATCGACAAAAAAACCGCTGACGCGTATGGCATCAAATACATCACTGACCTGAAAAAGCCTGAAATCGCCAAATTGTTCGACACCAACGGCGACGGGAAAGCAGACATGACAGGATGCAACCCTGGATGGGGCTGCGAGCTGGTCATCGCCCATCACATGAAGGCCTATGACCTGGAGAAATCGATTAACGTGAACCAGGGTTCCTATTTTGCACTGATGGCCGACACCATCACTCGCTATAAAGAAGGGCAGCCGATTCTCTACTTCACCTGGGTCCCCCAGTGGATCGCCACTGTTTTGGTAGAAGACAAGGATGTGGTCTGGCTGGAAGTACCGAAAACCGACCTGCCGGATGGCAAGAATGATGTCGACACGATGTACAAGGGCAAGAACCTTGGCTTTGCAGTAGACAAAGTCGAAGCCGTGTTGAACAAAGACTTCGCCCAAAAAAATCCGGCGGCCTTGAAGTTCCTCTCAGTGATGCAAATCACCACCGCAGACGAAAGTGCCCAGAACTTGAAAATGCAAGAGGGCGAGAAAAAGCCTGCCGATATCCGTCGTCACGCCAAAGAGTGGGTAGCCGCACACCGGCAGCAGTTTGACGATTGGTTGCAAACCGCTCGCGCTGCAGCGACACAAGCTAACAATTGATATGAATACAGCGGTGGGGCAAGTCGATGACGGGCTCCACCCTGTAGATTTGAGCCAAGTTTTGGATGTAGGCCGGCATAGATTCGATAACCCAGGCAACTGCAAAAACACTTCAATGCCGTCTGACCACATAGTCGTTTGAAACTGTAAAAGCTGAACAGTTACGTCTATTGAACACTCGCTCGCATGAACTGCCAACTTTCGCTGGCGGCATACGGTGGTTCAACTGTTGATGGGACGATGACCGCATTTCTTGGCGCCCGATAGTTTTGCATGACTGGCGTCGGATCGGTTGAATGAACAGGATCTTGAAATGTTGAAAGTATCTTCGTTACCTGCCGATGACCAATCTTGCGGGTGGTATCACTTGAGCAGGGGGCGCCAGATCAAGCCCGCCCATCAAGGCCATAGCAATGCACGCTGGGTCATCGTCGGAGCCGGCTTCACGGGGCTTGCCGCGGCCCGTCAGCTCGCGGCTCATTTTCCTGACGACACCATCCTGTTGATCGAAGCTCAGGAAGTGGGCTTTGGTACCTCCGGCCGTAATGCCGGATTCGCTATCGACTTGCCGCATGACATCGCCGCAGAGGATTACATAGGTGATATCGCCACGGCAAAAACAACACTTAAACTTAATCTGAGTGGCCTGAATTATCTAAAAGAGTTGGTTGAACAGCACAGCATAGATTGCCAAATGAAGCATTGCGGCAAATATCAGGCCGCCGTTGAACCAAGAGGCATCGCCGTTCTGGATGCCTACCGCCGCGGACTCGATAAACTCGATCAGCCCTACCAGATGATCGAGGCTGGTGAACTACCCGAGCATATCGGCACGCATTTCTACCGCAAAGCGTTATTTACCCCAGGGACTTCTTTGCTTCAGCCTTCGGCGCTTGTCAAAGGCTTGGCCGACAGTCTTCCCAGTAATGTGACGCTGTATGAAAACACTGCAATCACTCATGTGGAATATGGCACAAAGACGGTACTCAAGCATGCCGCAGGTTCAATCACCGCGGACAAACTGATCCTGACCAATAATGCCTTTGGTATGAGTTTCGGCTTTCTCAAAGGGCGAATGCTGCCGGTGTTCACTTATGCCAGCCTGACCCGCCCCATGACCGAACAAGAGCAAACTCGCCTCGGCGGCCGACCTTATTGGGGAGTCATCCCTGCGGATCCATTCGGAACTACGGTACGTCGTACACCGGACAACCGTCTTCTGATCCGTAACAGTTTCAGCTTTAACCCGGACGGCCGCAGTGACTCAAAATACCTGAAACGCTTCGTCGCCAGGCATCAGGCCTCTTTCGAGCAACGGTTTCCTATGTTGCCTGAGATGAAGTTCGAATATACCTGGGGAGGCGCATTGGCGCTTTCACGTAACCATATGGGCCATTTCGGCGAGCTGGCGCCCAATGTCTACGGGGCACTGTGCTGCAACGGGTTAGGTGTTACCCGCGGGACAGCGACCGGCAAACTCTTGGCGGATTGGCTGGCTGGGGAACACTCTGAGCTCATTGATTTCGTCTTGAAATCACCGGGTCCATGCCCCAACCCACCGGCTCCACTGGTTTCAGCAGGGGTCAATATAAGTTTGCGATGGGGACAATACCGAGCCGGTAAAGAAAGTTGACCCGCCCCACACTTTAAGAAGTTTCAGTCCGCCTGTTCGTTCTTCTGCAGACGGCTTCCCTTGGTTGAAAAACTGGCTGCGCTGACCTATCGAGCGGCGCCGCTTGCTAGACAGTGACACTAACTGGAGCAAATTTTGATGAAATTTGAAGGCATCTACACACCGGCCATTACACCCCTGACCTCTGACGGCAGTATCGATAAGAAAGCCTTTGCCGAAGTCCTCGAGTACCTGGTCGACTCCAAAGTGCACGGCGTCATTATTGGCGGCTCAACCGGCGAATATTATGCCCACACTCCTCAGGAGCGTTTCGACCTGGCCGCCCAGGCCAAGGACGTGTTGCGCGGTCGGCTACCGTTGATCGTGGGTACCGGCGCCATTCGCACTGAAGATTCGGTCGCCTACGCCGAAGCGGCGAAGGCCATCAAGGCCGATGCATTGTTGGCTGGCTCGCCCCCCTATGCGCTGCCAACGCAAAAAGAGATCGCATTGCATGTCAAGGCGGTGGACCGCGCCGCCTCGCTGCCCATCATGCTTTACAACTATCCAGGCCGCATGAGCGTAAGCATGGGCGAGGAATTCTTTGATGAGGTCAGCGATGTGACAAACATCGTCGCCATCAAGGAAAGCTCCGGCGACATGGCCCAGTTGCACCGTTTGGCCTGTAAATACCCGCGCATCGCCCTGTCCTGCGGATGGGACGATCAAGCTCTTGAGTTTTTCGCATGGGGCGCCCGCAGCTGGGTGTGTGCCGGTTCCAACTTCATCCCTCGCGAGCACGTCGCCCTGTACGAGGCCTGCGTCGTCGAGAAAAATTTCGACAAAGGCCGTCGCATCATGGCGGCGATGATGCCGCTGATGGACGCTCTGGAAGGCGGAAAATTTGTCCAGTCCATCAAGTACGGGTGTGAACTGAATGGCTTGAGCACCGGTGGCCTGCGCGCCCCCCTGCAGGGCCTGGATGTTGATGAAAAGCAGACGCTGCAAGGCGTCGTCACCGAGCTCAAGCGCAACATCGCGCAGATCACTGGAGGTGCCTGAAATGGCTGATCTACTGACCAAGGAACAGTACGCGGCCATCGCCGCCAAGTTGGAGTTTCCTACCCAGGCATTCATCAACGGCGAGTTCCGGGATGCCCTCTCTGGAAAAACGTTCATCACGACGAACCCGGCCACGGGTGAAAAGCTTGCAGAGGTTGCGGCATGCGATACCCGCGACGTCGACGTCGCCGTGGCTGCCGCCAAGCAAGCGTTCGAGGATGGACGCTGGCATAAACTGTCACCGGGCGCACGCAAGCAAGTGCTGCTGCGCTTCGCTCAATTGCTGGAAGACAATGCACACGAGCTTGCGGTGCTGGAAAGCCTGGACAGTGGCAAGCCAGTCAGCGAGTGCCAGAACGTCGACGTGCCCGATACCATCCATACCCTGCGCTGGCATGCGGAGCTGATCGACAAGGTGTACGACAGTACCGCGCCGACCGGCCAGGGTGCGGTAACCCTGGTGGTGCGCGAAGCGATCGGTGTCGTCGGCCTGGTCCTGCCTTGGAACTTCCCATTGCTGATGCTGGCCTGGAAGATTGGCCCTTCCTTGGCCGCTGGCTGTTCCATCGTGGTCAAACCGGCCAAGGAAACCACCCTGACCGCATTGCGTGTTGCCGAGTTGGCGCATCAGGCCGGTATTCCGGCAGGCGTATTCAATATTACCCCTGGCGGCGGCCGGGAGGCTGGCGAAGCAATCGGTCGGCACATGGATGTGGCAATGGTCAGCTTCACCGGTTCTACCGACACGGGCCGGTTATTTCTCAAGTACGCGTCCGAGTCGAACCTCAAGCGCGTGGTGCTCGAACTGGGGGGTAAGAACCCCGCCGTGGTGATGAATGATTGCGAAGACCTCGATCAGGTTGCCCAGTATGTGACCGCAGGCGCTTTCTGGAACATGGGCGAAAACTGCTCGGCCTCCTCACGGCTGATTGTCCATGAAGACGTCAAGGATGAACTGCTGAAACTGATCGGCAAGCATTTGCGTGATTGGAAAATGGGCGACCCCCTGGATCCTGAAAATCGCCTCGGTGCCATGATCAGCAAAACGCATTTCGATAAAGTGCGCTCGTATCTGGAATTGGCCGCCGAGCAGCAACTCAACGTGACGCAAGGTGGCGGGACTGAGTCCGGCGTCTTCGTCCAGCCGACGATCATCGACGGAGTCGAACGTGAAAGTCGCCTGTTTATCGAAGAGATCTTCGGGCCGGTACTGAGTGTCACCAGCTTCAGTACTCTCGACGAAGCCATAGAACTTGCCAACGACACCGTCTACGGCCTGGCGGCATCCGCCTATACCGGCAGCCTGCGTAATGCCTTGCGCCTGTCGCGGGAGATTCGTGCGGGCGTGGTCACAGTCAACTGTTTCGGGGAAGGCGACGCCTCTACACCGTTCGGTGGCTACAAGGAATCAGGCTTTGGTGGTCGCGACAAATCCGTCTGGGCGCATGACCAATACACCGAGCTGAAAACCATCTGGATTGACGCTTCATAACCTGATCAGGCACGTGCTGTATTGACGACGCTCAGTAGCCCGGTCACCGCCTCACGCAAGCGGTGACCGGGCTATGGACTCCCTTCGGCTTGTTGGTCGCCTGGTCAGACAGAACCTTTCACAGATTGAACTCTGGACGCCATCATGACTCATTCACCTTTTTCGATTCCAGCCAACGCCCGACGCATCGACCCAGCCAGACAACGTGCAACTGCATTAAAAAAAGATGGCTCCGCCGAGGACAACGACCGCGTCGAAATAGGCCCCACGCCGCTGGCTTTTGCGGAGTGGGAACGTTTGGGCCTGGAACCGCCCCATCTGCCCACCCTGCGTACATACCGATTGCAACGACTGGTTGATCAGTTGGTAGCCCGTGAGCTGGGCGGCATTCTGTTATTCGATCCACTGAATATCCGCTACGCAACCGATACCACCAACATGCAGTTATGGACGACCCATAATCCCGCACGGGCATGCTTCGTCGCCGCCAGTGGACATGTTGTCCTGTGGGACTTTCATGGCTGCGATCACCTGTCCGCCCACTTGCCGCTGGTGACAGAGTTGCGCAGTGGCGCGTCTTTTTTCTTTTTCGAGACCGGTGAGCACACCGACCGACACGCCAGACATTTCGCCGCGCAAATCGACGAGTTGCTGCGCCAACACGCCGGTGTCAATCGTCGGCTTGCGGTGGATCGAATCGAAGTCGCCGGCCTGCGCGCCTTGGATGCATTGGCGATCGAAATTTGCAGCGGCCAGGAAGTGACTGAATTCTCCCGCATGATCAAGGGCCCTGATGAGGTCAAGGCGATGCGCTGTGCGGTGGCCGCGTGCGAAGCTTCGGTAGCCGAAATGCACCAGGCCATGCGTGCCGGCGTGACTGAAAACGATGTCTGGGCCGCCCTGCATGCCGGTAATATCCGCCGCGGTGGCGAATGGATCGAGACCCGAATTCTCAGCTCCGGCCCTCGCACCAATCCCTGGTTCCAGGAGTCTGGCCCACGGGTGTTGAGCGACGGCGACCTATTGTCATTCGACACGGATCTGATCGGCACCTACGGCATGTGCGTGGACATGTCCCGCAGTTGGATCTGCGGCGGGCTGGAGCCTACGGCCGAACAGAAACGCCTGTATCGAATTGCCCATGACCATATCACCCACAACATCGAGCTGATCAAGCCAGGCGTGCGCTTCACGGAGCTGACCAAACAGTCGCATCGGCTGCCCGAACTCTGCCGCGCCCAGCGATACGGCGTGCTGTTCCATGGCGTCGGCCTGTGCGACGAGTACCCCAGTATCCGCTATCCGGAGGACTTGGAATCTTACGGATACGAGGGCGAGCTGCAGCCAGGCATGGCCCTTTGCGTCGAAGCGTACGTGGGTGAAGTGGGTGGCCGCGATGGCATCAAGTTGGAGAACCAGTTGTTGGTCACCGAAACCGGCTATGAACTGCTGACGCACTACCCTTTCGACGACAGTTTTCTGCAAGCATGAAACTTGATCGATGAATCAGTTAACCGTGTGTCATCAAACATCAAGCATCGGCTTTCTCTTGCTTGAGAACTTCTCCCTGACGTGCTTTACGCAATGCCTGGACGTGCTCGTGACGGCCAATCTGATTCGGCCAGGCTCGGTAAAAGTTCATACATTCAGTTGCAACGACTCCGAAGTCACGAGCGACCTGGCCATCCCTATCAGGCCGGATACCCCGCTTACCGACATTAGAATCGCCGCCCTGGATCTGATGATTGTCTGCGGTGGGTTGCGCACGCCAAGAGTCGTGCCTGACGGACTGGTGAAACTCTTGAACAAGCTCGCCAGCATGCCCATCGCGCTCGGTGGGTTGTGGAATGGCGCCTGGTATCTGGGTAAAGCCGGGTTGTTGGATGGCTACCGCTGTGCCATTCACGCAGAACAACGGATCGCTTTATCCGAATGTTCACCCAACACAAATGTAACTCTGGACGCCATGGCAATTGATCGAGACCGGTTCACGGCGGCCAGCCCCGCGGGGGCATTTCAAATGATGATCAAGTGGCTTTACGCAACGCTTGATCAGGATGTCGTGAATGCGGTTTTTGAGCTGCTGGATCATGACCAGTCCAGGTTTCGTACATCAGTGCCGGTTCAAGATGGCAGGGTCAGCGCCGCGCTACGAGAAATCATCACATTGATGGAATGTAACCTGGAAGAGCCGTTGAGCCAGGATCAACTCGCCGAGTGTGTTCGGCTATCAAGACGCCAAGTGCAACGCCTCTTCCAGGAACAATTGGGAATTCCTCCACAACGTTACTACCTGGCATTGCGCCTTAAAGGCGCCCAGCGCCTGATACAGAACTCAAGCCTTACGATCATCGATGTTTCAATCGCCTGCGGCTTTGCCTCGACCCCCCATTTCAGCAAATGCTACAGCTCTTTTTTTGGTTATCCACCGTCGAGGGAAAGTCGCCACGAACTGTGAGAGCTGCACGGGTACGTAACATCCAAAAGGAGCGCAACATAGTGTCCACTTCGCAGTCCCCTGTCCCACAATCCGTCGGATTCCTGCTGTTGGATGGCTTCACTTTCATTTCCCTGGCATCAGCGATAGAACCCTTGCGCATGGCCAATCAGCTCTCCGGTAGAGAGTTGTACCGATGGTTCACCCTGGGCCAGGACGCAAAGCCCGTGCGTGCCAGCGCCGGCTTGCAAATAACACCCGACACCAGCATGCAAGAACCCCCTGCGTTATCCACCGTGATTGTGTGCGGCGGAATGCATATCCAGGACAGCGTCAGCCATGAACATGTGCTTTGGCTGCAGAGCCAAGCCCGCCTGGGTCGCAAGTTGGGGGCCATCTGCACAGGGAGCTGGGCGCTGGGCAAAGCCGGACTGTTGGAAGGACACCGATGCAGTGTTCATTGGCAATGCCTGGAGCTGATGCGCGAAGCGTTTCCAGTGGCAGATATCACGCCACACCTCTTCTCCATCGATAGAAACCACTTGACCTCATCGGGCGGCACCGCACCGATGGACATGATGTTGCACATCATCAGAAGCGAGCACGGCCGTGAATTGGCCGCGGCAATTTCCGACATGTTCATGTATGAACGTATGCGAGATGATCAGGATCAGCAGCGCATACCGCTCAGGCATACACTGGGCGCCAACCAGCCCAAACTGCAAGCGGCCATCCTGTTGATGGAGGCCCATCTGGACGCGCCCCTCGAACTCAAGGTGCTGGCATACAAGGTCGGGATTTCACGGCGCCAACTGGAGCGGTTGTTTCAAAAGTACTTGGACATTTCTCCGTTGCGCTATTACCTCAAGCTGCGCTTAGTCCGGGCACAGCAGTTGTTGAAGCACTCCCCATTATCCATCCTGAAAATAGGTACGCTGTGCGGCTTTGGTTCAGCAGACCAATTCACCAGAAGCTATCGAGGGTATTTCGGCGTCACGCCACGTCATGAACGCACTTCGTCGAATACCCATGGGACAACCCCTGTACATTCCCAGGCAGCCACCGCCTCCACGTAGACGGTGACCGGGTTTTAATGGGGCTCAGATAAACGGAACGTAGATCAACTAGTGGCTGGCGCCTTCGATAGGCTGCAGATGGGCATAGCTGGCGACAAAGCGGCTGTATTTATGTTGACCGCAGGTGTAAGGCGCGTACTTGGCCGGGTTATCGGCACTGATGCACGTGGCGACGGTCTCAACCGGCGCGTCGAAGTCCAAGTCAATGAAGAAGGGAATGGAATACCGTTCGACGCCGCTGGTATTGATCACGCGGTGCATGGTCGACGTGTAGCGATCATTCGTCAGGGTTTGCACCAGATCACCGATATTGACAATGAATGTGTCCTCCACCGGTGGGGCGCTTACCCATTCTCCAGCGCGATTGCGTACTTGCAAGCCGCCGACCTTGTCCTGGAAAAGAATCGTCAGAAAACCATAGTCCGTGTGCGCTCCGATCCCGATTTCCTTTTGTGAAATTTCGCCACTCTGCGAGGGGTAGTGCAACAATCGCTGAATGGTAATCGGCTTGCGTTGCAGTTTTTCAAAGTAGTCCGCGGGCAGATCCAGGCTCAGGGCAATGGCGCTGATGAGCTTACGAGCCAGGTCAAGCATCGCACGATGATAGGCCTCGCAGACGTCGGAAAATTGCGCGGGCTCTGACGGCATCAGGTTCGCCCCGAAGAACGGAGACACTTCATCATCATGGGCGCCGTAGTCGAAGCACTCCTTGAAATCGCGGGTGTTTTCCGGATCGACGTTTTCCGCGTACATGGGAATGTAGCCGCGAAGCGTGGGACCTGAATGAACCACGTTCAGCTCATTCTTTTTATCAAAAGGCAGGGCAAAGAAATTTTTTGTCTGAGCGTACATCGCGTCTATCAAGGTGCGAGAAACGCCGTGATTCCTGATATAGAAAAAACCGACTTTCTCGCAAGTTTCGCCGATCTGGCGCGAAACTTTCAGTGGATCGCTCCCGTCCAGTAATGGCGCGATATCAATAAAAGGGATTTCTTCAAACGTAGTCTGTTTGCTTGCAAGCCGGGCATCGGTCAGCTGAATCATCGGTATTCCTCAACAAAAGCGCCGCGTTTTAGTTATTCTGAAAAAGTTCCAGCGTACGAAATCAAGAGCGTTGTTCTTGATCCTTATGCTGAAATCATTGTTCAGGACTGAGCGGACACCAACAAACCATTTTTCATTCAATACTCATGAGAAAAAATCAATCATGAAAACTGAATCAAGCCTATAACTCCTGATGTTATATGCATGTCATTTCAGGGTTTGTTTAAGTCAGGTTTCGTTGATCGTTAGACTTGGCAGATTCAGGACACGTTATCAGGTTCATTCATCCGTATTGCAATCTTTGCGAAGCCGTCGTGCAAGGCTGTGGCGCCTCGTATCTTTCTCCAAAAACTCAACCGCTATGAACGCTTCGATACCCGCTCCAGCTTCAACTTTCTCGATAAAACTCAGAATCGCCTTCCTCATGAACCAGTGGGAGGTGCGATCCAGCTTGGCTGATGCGGACTTCAGCCTGGCCCGCGTTTCCTCGTCCAACTTGATGCCCTGTGTGGTCACTGCCATATTTTCTTTCCTCAATCATTAACCGAGTTCGTTCTTATAACGAGGCACTAATGCATCAAGCTCCACAGGGCCAGAAGCGGAACGTTTGTCGATTTCATGGCATGGACACAGGATGGAAAGTTGAACACGACGCCCCCAGCCCCGGGCGTCCACCACCCCACATCCTCGCGATACCAGTCGCCCGGCGACAGAACGAGATAGAACTCGGCAGGCGGGTGCTGGTGATAGGGATAGCAGGTCTGCGGCATCATGAGCGCCAATCCCAAAGTCAAGGTGGAACACTCCAGCAATCCTCCCGGCCCGGCGATTATGCCGTGGCGATGTCGCTCCACGAAAGCGCTGTCCTGGTCGGCCTGGGCCTGGCGGTTTATCCAAGGGACATGGGGCAAGAGCGTGCCTAACGCGTCCCGTATCGATACCAGGTCATCATCGCTCCTGGGCGCGGCATGAAGGGCCTCGGCTAAATGAGGCGCCAAAAAACCTGGCAACGCGCTTGAAGTTTTCGCCGGTTTGCGAATCGTCCATTGGGCCGCATTCAGAGATGCGGCATGCGCCTGCGCCTCATCGCAAAGGCTGCCCGACAGGACGTATTGCAGCGAACGCTTCAGCCGTTCGCCGCTGCAAATAATGTCCCGCTCCCACGCCATATTTTCAGTGCTGTTCATCATCGTTTTCGCCCCCTTTTCCCAAGCGTTGTATCGAACGAGCTTACAAACGGCTCAACTGTTCCAGCAGATCAACAGAAATACGGATCCCATCATTCTGGGCGTTGACCGTTGCCTGTTGCCGCTCCCATCCCGGTCTGTGAACGCCCATTTGCGTCAAGCGAGCCATTTGGTTGGCAAGCCGCTGCTCGAATCCCTCTGAAAAATACGTCGGAGCCAAAAGCAATATCAACAGACCACAGCCAGGCGACTGGCCCCCCTGGTTGAACGCCGGCGCATCCAGCGACCAGTTGGCGCCCGTGAGCCCCGCTGCCAGTACTTCGACCATAAGCATCAGGTTGGCCCCGCGATGACCACCAAAAGGCAGCAACGCACCACTCAGCGCTGCCAGGGCGTCACGTGTTCCGTTGCCATACTGGTCAACCGCCCATCCCTCGGGAATACCGCTGCCTGTCGAGGCGGCATGGGCGATGTTCACGAATGCCGTGGCACTGCATGCCTGGTCGAACAATAGCGGGACGCCATCGGCCGAGGGCGCGGCAAATGAGATCGGATTGGTCGAGTAGGTCTTGCCCCTGGCACCAGGAACGGCAACCAGGGCCGGCCCGTTTGCGACCGCCAAGGCGATCAGTCCGGCCTGGGCAAACCGCAGCGTGTAGTCGCCGAGTTCACCGCTGGTGAAACTATTGCACTGGCTCAACGTGGCCATGCCATTGACATGCGCGGCATGACACAACGAATCGAAACACCGATCGACGCCGAGCTGGGCAATTCCGCCCTGGGCATCAGATTTGAAGATGATCGCGCCGGCGCGGCAGATGCGTGGCTCGACACGTGGATGAATACGTCCGGAGGAAAAGCCCGGTAAATAGTCGGCGAGGTGTCGAAACCCCACGGCCTGGTTACCACGCGCTTGCGCCGCAACGGTGGCGTGGGCCAATGAATTGGCCACCGCTGGGGAGCAGCCCTTCGATTCGCAGAGATGCTTCACCCAGTCGACCGCTTCATCAAGGCTAAAGCGACGATAGGCTGTGGTATTCAAGGGTATCGCCTGAATGTTCGCTCGATGAATCCGGTGCCCTTTGCAAAGGGCACCGGACTGCAACACAACTATTGGCTGGCAGCAGCCATTATGGGGCTGGTGTTGCGGAGGCGGTCTGGCTGCCGAACATCGCGTCGAAGCGGGGCTTGTTGGCGGCGTAGTACTCTGCAACTACCTTGTCTGCCGAACTGTCACGGGCGGTCGCCATCAGCTTCTCGAGGTCGCTCTTGGGAATCTTGAAGTTGGCGAAGAACCGGGCGACATCGGGATGTTCGGCGCTGAAGCCTTTGCGGGCAATCGCGTGAATTTGCTCGGCACCACCAAAGATCTGCTTCGGATCGTCCAGGTAGCGCAGTGGCCACTTGGCGAACATCCAATGTGGACTCCAGGCATTGATCAACGCCCATTTGTCACGCTTGAGGTTGCGATCCAGCTCGCTCAGCATGCCCGACTCCGAAGAGGCAACCATCTTGTAGCCATCGAGTTTGTATTCCTTGATGGCCTTTTCCGTCAGTTTGTACTGACCGTTGCCCACTTCCGATGTCAGGATCTTGCCGCCGAGTTTTTCCCGCACCTCTGGTTTGTTGAGGTCCGCGACACTGGCAATCTCGCTGGTGGGAATGGACGTGGGTACGGCCATGCCGATCCGGCCTTCATACAGCACGCCGAGGTCTTCGAGTTTGTCCTGGTATTTGTCGTAGAACGACTTGTGGGTGCTCGGCAGCCAGACCATCGGGATCAGGTCGATGTTGCCGTTAGCCAGAGCCTGGAACTGAATGCCAATATCGGCAAGTATCAATTTGACCGGTTGTTTCAAGTGGTCGCGCAATGCTGTATCTGCCAACTTTACAGCGATTTCCGTATCCGACCAATTCACCCATCCAATGCGAATGGGCGTAGGTTCCTCGGCGTGAGCCATCAGGCTGCTGGCGGCCATCGCCAGGCCCGCAAACCAGCCGATACAAGTTTTGCTGGACAACGTCATCATGGTGCATCTCCGCGTACTGTATTAATAGTTATTGGCAGGGCAGAAGAAGAATTAACGCTCCCTCATCAGAGCAGAGTGTTATTACGCTCCTCAAGGGATTTAATGTTATGCATGAATAAGTTTTAGTTATGCGAGAAGTCTTCCTGTCTCTCGGTCGCTCGGCCCTCCTCCGCCCTCAGGCGAAACTTATCAATGTAAGCACTCACAGTGCTTTCTCCAGTGCCGGTAACGCCTCGAACACATCCGCCACCAACATGTAGTCCGCCACTTGAGCAATCGGCGCTTCAGGGTCCTGGTTGATCGCAACGATGACCTTTGAACCACTCATGCCGGCCAGATGCTGAATGGCGCCACTGATACCTGCCGCAATGTAAAGCTCTGGCGCGACGATCTTGCCCGTCTGCCCGACCTGCAAATCGTTGGGGGCAAAACCCGAATCCACTGCGGCACGCGATGCGCCGACGGCACCGCCAAGCTTGTCCGCCACTCGCTCGATCAAGGCGAAATTTTCTTTGCTCTGCATCCCGCGGCCACCGGACACGACGACGCGGGCGCTCGACAGATCAGGCCTTTCACTGGCCGTCAGTTGCTCGCTCACGAAGCGCACGTTGCTCGCGCTTTGTCCGCCCTCTACCGCCACCACTTCGCAGCGATGCTGCTGGGACGAAGCCTGGGCGAACGCCGAGGCGCGGACCGTGAGCAACTTGATCGGATCGAGCGACTGCACGGTGGCGATGGCGTTACCGGCGTAAATGGGCCGCTGGAAAGTGTCCGCCGAGACAATGTGGGTGACGTCGGACAGCATGCCGACATCCAGGCTGGCCGCGACCCGGGGCAGCACGTTGCGGCCCATACTGCTGGCGTCGGCAACGACGTGCGTATAACCGCCAGCCACCAGTGACGTGATCAGAGGCTGGATATTTTCGGCCAAGGCATTTTCGAACATCCCCCCCTGCGCCAGGAGCACCCGATCCAGACCCTGGATCAGCGCCGCCTGTTGCGCCACTGCCGATGCGTCAGCCCCACCCATCACCAGCAAATCCATTTTGGCGCCCAGGGCCGTGGCGGCGGTCACGGCACTCCACGTACCTGCCGTCAGTTGACCGGCGCTGTGCTCGGCGATCACCAATGTACGCATCAAATCACCCCCGCAACGTTCTTCAATTTATCCACCAGTTCGGCCACCGAACCGACGTTGATTCCCGCTTTGCGCACGGCAGGCGGGACAACTCCTAATAATCGAGCGTGTTCCTTCACGCTTGCGCCCAAGGTGTCAGCGGCAATGATTTCAAGCGGCTTTTTCTTGGCTTTCATGATGTTGGGCAACGAGGCGTAGCGCGGTTGGTTCAGCCGCAAGTCGCAGGTCACCACCGCAGGCATGGCGAGGGCGAGCACCTGGCTGCCACTGTCGACCTCTCGCTCGACGACCCATTGACCATCCACCTGATTGATGGCTGAGGCGTAGGTGGCCTGACCGCTGCCGATCAACTGCGCGACCATTTGCCCGACCTGGTTGTTCTCCTGGTCGATCGCCTGCTTGCCGAACAGGATCAATTGCGGCTTTTCCTGATCGATCACTTTGCTCAGGTACTTGGCGACGTTGAGCGGCTCAAGTACTGCATTCGTCTCGACCAACAGCGCCCGGTCCGCGCCGAGTGCCAATGCCGTGCGCAGTTGTTCCTGAGCGGCCGACGTACCCACGGAGACGACCACCACTTCGGATGCCACCCCCTTCTCCTTGAGGCGTATCGCCTCCTCCACCGCGATTTCGCAGAACGGATTCAAGGCCATCTTCACGCCACCGAGCTCGACGTCTGAACCGTCGGCTTTCACCCGGACTTTCACATTCGGGTCGATGGCGCGCTTTACCGCAACGAGCACTTTCATAGTTCTTCGCACTGCCCCCTGGCACTTTGGATCGATGCGGGATGGCCGGACGCACGCGCCGTACCACCCCTGTTTCGACTGGATGGTAATCCCGGTTTTTCCACCACGCAAGAAAAATGTACACCTATGTCTTAATCGTTGACACACATGAACATTCAACATACCGTTATGTCAAAACCAAGCCTGATGTTCTGTTCTCGGAGCGCAACACCATGTCCAGCGATCCTCTGCTGCAGCCCTATAAGATCAAACACCTGACCCTCAAGAACCGGATCATGACCACCTCTCATGAGCCGGCTTATCCTGTCGACGGCATGCCGAAGGATCTGTACCGCGCCTATCATGTCGAACGCGCCAAGGCTGGCGTGGCACTGACCATGACGGCGGGCTCCGCCGCCGTTTCCCGTGACAGCCCGCCAGTGTTCAACAACGTGCTGGCGTACAAGGATGAAGTGGTCAGATGGATGAAGGATCTGACCGACGAATGTCACGAACACGGCACGGCGGTGATGATTCAACTGACTCACTTGGGGCGGCGCACACGCTGGGACAAGGCCGACTGGCTGCCGGTCGTCTCACCCTCCCATCGCCGCGAAGCGTCCCACCGGGCTTTCCCGAAAAAGATGGAAGAATGGGACATCGACCGCATCATCAAGGACTATGTGGACGCCGCCGAACGCATGAAGGCCGCCGGGCTGGACGGCTTGGAACTGCAGGCCTACGGACACCTCATGGATCAGTTCTGGTCGCCACTGACCAACGACCTTGATGGCCCCTACGGCGGTTCGCTGGAGAACCGGTTGCGCTTTACCTTCGACATCCTGCGCGGCATTCGCCAGCGCTGTGGCGAGGACTTCCTGTTGGGGGTTCGCTACACCGGCGATGAAGATCTGCCCGGCGGTTTCGGTGCCAAGGACGGCATCCAGATCTCGCACATGCTCAAGGACAGCGGCCTGGTCGACTTCCTCAACGTCGTTCGCGGCCACATCGATACCGATGCCGGCCTCACCGACGTGATTCCGATCCAGGGCATGCGCAACTCCCCGCACCTGGATTTTGCCGGCGAGATCCGCTCGGCCACCGGCTTCCCCACCTTCCATGCCGCGAAGATTCCCGACGTCGCCACCGCCCGCCATGCCATCGCCTCGGGCAAGGTGGACATGATCGGCATGACCCGGGCGCACATGACCGACCCGCACATCGTGCGCAAGATCATCGAGAAGCGCGAAGAAGAGATCCGCCCCTGCGTCGGCGCCAACTACTGCCTGGACCGCATCTATCAGGGCGGTGCCGCGTACTGCATTCACAACGCCGCCACCGGGCGCGAAACCACCATGCCCCACGAAATCCCCAAGGCGTCGGTCAAGCGCAAAGTGGTGGTGATCGGCACCGGCCCGGCGGGCCTTGAGGCGGCACGGGTAGCCGGCGAACGCGGCCACGACGTCACGGTGTTTGAAGTGGCCGATCAACCCGGCGGCCAGATCCGCCTGACAGCGCAGAGCGAGCGCCGCCGCGAGATGATCAGCATCATCGACTGGCGCATGGCGCAATGCGAACGGCTGGGCGTGAAATTCCATTTCAATACCTGGGCCGAAGCCGAGACGGTGCTGGCTGAAAATCCGGACGTGGTGATCGTCGCCACCGGCGGCTTGCCGCACACCGAAGTGCTCAAGCACGGCAATGAACTGGTGGTGTCTACCTGGGGCATAATTTCCGGTGACGTCAAGCCGGGCCAGAACGTGCTGATCTTTGACGACGCGGGCGACCATGCAGCCCTGCAAGCGGCCGAAGTCATCGCCAACAGCGGCGCGAAACTGGAGATCGTCACACCGGACCGCTCGTTCGCACCCGAAGTGATGGCGATGAACCTGGTGCCCTACATGCGCAGCCTGCAAGACCTGAACGTCACCTTTACCGTCACCTATCGGGTCGACTCGGTGGAGAAACGCGACGGGCAATTGGTGGCTAACTTCGGCAGCGATTATGGCCAGGTGCATAAACAGCGAGTGGTCGATCAGGTGGTCATCAACCACGGCACCCTGCCCCTCGACGATCTGTACTTCGAACTGCGCCCCCATTCGCGCAACAACGGTGCGGTTGAACAGCATGATCTGATCGCCGGGAAAACCCAGAACATCGTGACCAACCCCGAGGGCCGCTTCCAGCTGTTCCGGATCGGCGACGCGGTGTCGGCACGCAATACCCACGCGGCCATCTACGATGCGTTGCGACTGGTCAAGGACATCTGAAGTCATGCCCCTGATCCTGGATCAGGGGCAATTCACTATTCGAAACGAGGCTCTACCATGTCAGCACAGACCTTGAAATCAAGGGCTGCGGTCGCATTCGCGCCCAATGAACCGTTGCAACTGGTCACCATCGATGTCGCACCGCCCAAGGCTGGTGAGGTCCGGGTGCGTATCGTTGCCACCGGCGTCTGCCACACCGATGCGTTTACCCTTTCAGGAAGCGACCCGGAAGGTATCTTCCCTAGCGTCCTGGGCCATGAAGGTGGCGGTATCGTCGAAGCCGTCGGCGAAGGTGTCACTTCACTGCAGGTCGGCGACCATGTGATTCCGCTCTATACCGCCGAATGCGGCCAGTGCAAGTTCTGCCTTTCCGGCAAGACCAACCTCTGCCAAGCCGTCAGGGCGACCCAAGGCAAAGGCCTGATGCCCGACGGCACTTCACGCTTTTCCTATGAAGGCAAACCGCTGTTCCACTACATGGGTTGCTCGACATTTTCTGAATACACCGTGTTGCCGGAAATTTCCCTGGCGAAGATTCCCAAGGAGGCGCCGTTGGAGCAGGTCTGCCTGCTCGGTTGCGGGGTGACCACTGGAATCGGCGCAGTCCTCAACACCGCCAAGGTCGAAGCGGGCGCCAGTGTGGCGGTGTTCGGGCTGGGCGGCATTGGCCTGGCAGCCATCATCGGCGCAAAGATGGCCAACGCCGGGCGTATCCTCGCTATCGACATCAACCCTGCCAAGCGAGAAGTCGCGCTGTCGTTGGGCGCGACGGACTTCATCAATCCCAAGGAATACGACAAGCCGATCCAGGACGTCATTGTCGAGCTGACCGAAGGCGGCGTGGACTACTCGTTCGAATGCGTCGGCAACGTGCAACTGATGCGTGCGGCACTGGAGTGCTGCCACAAGGGCTGGGGCGAGTCGATTATCATCGGCGTCGCCGGCGCGGGCCAGGAAATCAGTACCCGCCCTTTCCAGCTCGTTACCGGTCGCGTGTGGCGTGGCAGCGCGTTTGGTGGCGTGAAGGGCCGCACCGAGCTGCCCAGCTATGTGGAGAAGGCCAGCCGAGGAGAGATCCCACTGGACACCTTTATCACCCACACCATGCCCCTGGAAGATATCAACAAAGCATTCGAGTTGATGCATGACGGGCAAAGCATTCGTACCGTCATTCATTATTGATTCGGCCGATCCTCATTTCCCCCCCCACAAAAAGGAAGCAACGATGTCCGTTTTTACCCATGTAACCGTCGGCACCAATGACCTGGCAAAAGCCCGTGCGTTCTATGACGCAGCGCTGAAAGAAATCGGCCTCAAACGCGTCGCCGATCTCAGCGAGAATGGCTCCATCTGGGGCGTCGACAAGCCTTCGTTCTTCGTACTCAAGCCGGCCAACGGCAATCCGGCGACTGTCGGTAACGGCGGTACTGTCAGCTTCGAGGCACCGAGCCGTGCTGCGGTCCACGCCGTCCACGCCGCGGCGCTGGCAAATGGCGGCGTCTGCGAAGGCCTGCCAGGCACGCGTGGCTGGGCTGAAAACGCCTATGCTGCCTACGCTCGGGATCTGGACGGGAACAAGCTGGCGGTCTACTGCTTCAAGGCAGAGTAAATAAGACGCTTATCGAAGCCCCCTTGACCGGGGGCTTCGGTTTATCAGGCATGAAGCCCTTTGCGGGCAACCGCAGCACCGGCCTCCAGAGCCCTACCGATGTGCGCTTCGAAACGACTATCGATCATTGATTGCAACGCCGCGGCCGTGACACCTCGATAGGCGACCAAGGCCTCGATCATCTCCTGCGCATCGTGGTTTTCCAAAAGCTGGCTGCCATTGACCACAACGTTCTTCGCAGCCAATTGTGCGATATCGGAAGGAATGCCGGCAGCCTTCGCCTGATTGGCCAGTGCGGTCATCAGCAACGCAGGAAAAGCCGGACCGGTACCCGAGAGCGCCGAGAGGTAGTCGATGAAGCCCTCCTCCTGAACCTCGGCTGCAGTGCCTACCGATTCGAACAGCCGCTGTACCAGCTCCCTCGCGGCCGCGTTCACTTCCCCCCAGCAAAACCACGGGGTAAAGGATTGCCCGATTTCAACCGCCGCGTTAGGCATCGCCCGCACGACTGCCGACGCTGAGGTTTGTGCGGCAATCGTCTGCGCCGTAACCCCAGCCATCAAGGACACGACGGTCTTGCCCGTCGCGTCAATGTCCAGGCTGGCGAAATGCTCGGGGCGCACCGCGATGATTACCATGTCGCTACGTGTCACCAGCGCCTGATTGTCCGTGACCAGGCAAACGCCTTGTTGTGCCAGCGGATGACGGCCGGTGCGATTGGAAATGATCAGATTGCCAGCCGGCAACAGCGACTTCGCCATGAGCGCTTTCGCAATCGCGCCACCCAACCAGCCTGTTCCGCCGATGATACCGAGCGTTTCGCTGATCATTTTGCAGAGACCTCTTCGAAAGTGTCCGCCAAGGGAACGAAAAGCCCTGGCTCTTTCTCGGCGTAGCCAAATTTCCCATAGAAGCGATCCAGCTCGCGTTGCTTGGGGACCTTGCCGGTGAAAATGCTGACGTAATGAGGAATACGCTGGAAACGCGTGGTGATCAGCTCACTGGTGTTCATGCTGATATAGCCGATCTGGGTCAGGTAGATCGTCCGGGCGCGCGTATCGGCACCCTGACTGTCATAGCCAAAACGCTTGAACATGTTTGCCAGGGCGCTCATCCGCTGTTCGTCCACGGTCGCGACCTCTTGAGCCACTTCAGCCGACTGCAACGCCCAACTGCGCACGGCAAACTCGAATTGCGAGTCGAACAGTTGCGGATTGAGCCAGCACTCGAACACATTCAGGATCGCCTCGGAAATGCTTTCGGCATAGCTTTCGCACTGCCGGATCAAGCCCCCCGTGTTGGTCTCCCGCCAACGGGAAAGCAAGGCGGCCAACAGCTGTTCGCGATCCTCGAAAAACCAATAGAAGCTGGTGCGTGACAAACCCAGGCGCTTGGCCAGCGGCATGACACGAACGGCATCGATGCCCGACTCCTTCAAGGCCTCGTAGGCCGCTTCCAGCCAGCCCTCCGTCGACCCCCGCCAGCCTGCGTCCTGGGCCTTGCCACGTGCCTTCCCTACCTGGGGCATTCTGCTCACCTTCTTAATAATGCGTAACGCGAATGTACTCGGATGCCCCTCCAATGTACACCCAAGTACATTTAGTTGACTTTTTCGGCTCGAGAGTGAATGAAGTCATTAATGATAAAAACTCATGAGACGCGGACATAAAATGGTTTGTCGGTAAAAGACACCTGACTGACCATACCCCACAGGCAACGGACTCCATACCAAAACAACAACGAGCCGCCATCATGAATCTTGCAGCGCACACCTTTGAAAGCCTTTCGACGTCCGGCCAAAGAATACCGGGGCGACTGGCATTGCCTCACGCTACTTCTGTTACTTATCCCCTGCCCAAACTTCGATAACTGCTGAAGCGACGCCCTGCGCAGTCGCTTTGTGCGCCTGCTAACCCGGCGCGCGAAGCGCTGCCCGGACGGTTGCTGGCGTGCGATTTCTTTCTATCAGTCGGATTAGTGATATGTGGATAACACAAGAGAAGCTTCCCCTGGGCGAACACATCGCCCGGTATGTCGAATGGTTGACTCAGCACGGCGCAGGTATTTTCGATGCCATCTCGCTGTCGCTGTCGGGTGTCATCACCGCATTCAGCGGTGTGCTCCTTTGGTTCAACCCCTTGGCGTTGATCGCTGTATTTGCCCTGCTGGCCTATTACATTCAGCGCAAGGTGAGCCTCACCCTGTTCATCACCCTCGCCTTCCTGCTGATATTCAACCTCGGTTATTGGCAAGAGACCCTGGAGACTCTCGCCCAAGTCACCTTCGCCACACTCGTCTGCGTGGTCATCGGTGTACCGCTAGGCATCGTCGCGGCACATCGACCCTGGTTCTACGCGACCTTGCGGCCGGTCCTCGACCTGATGCAGACCGTACCGACCTTCGTTTACCTCATTCCCACCCTGACCCTCTTCGGCCTGGGCGTGGTCCCGGGCCTGATCTCCACAGTGGTATTTGCAATCGCCGCACCTATTCGCCTGACGTATCTGGGCATCAGTGATGTTCCCGAAGAACTGATGGATGCTGGCAAGGCCTTTGGCTGCTCGCGCCGCCAATTGTTGATGCGCATCGAACTGCCCCACGCCATGCCCAGCATCGCCGCCGGAATTACCCAATGCATCATGCTGTCACTTTCCATGGTCGTGATCGCCGCCTTGGTGGGGGCCGACGGGCTTGGCAAACCCGTGGTCAATGCGTTGAACACCGCCGATATCTCGATGGGTTTCGAAGCGGGCCTGGCGATCGTGCTGCTGGCGATCACGCTCGACCGCATCTGCAAGCAACGCGAGACCGCGAAAAGAGGTGACGTATGAGCATCATCCGTTTTGAAGACGTCGACGTGATCTTCTCCGCTCGCCCGAAGCCTGCCCTGGATTTGCTTGACCAAGGCTTTTCACGTCCGGAAATTCTGCAGAAAACCGGCCTGATCGTCGGCGTGGAAAAGGCCAACCTGGAGATCAACAAAGGCGAAATCTGTGTATTGATGGGCCTGTCCGGCTCCGGCAAATCCAGTCTGCTGCGTTGCATCAACGGCCTGAACACCGTGAGTCGCGGCAAGCTTTTCGTGGAGCACGAAGGCCGGCAGATCGACATCGCTTCCTGCTCCCCCGCCGAGCTGAAAATGATGCGCACCCAGCGCATCGCCATGGTGTTCCAGAAGTTCGCCTTGATGCCCTGGCTGACGGTTCGCGAAAACATCAGCTTCGGCCTGGAAATGCAGGGCCGTCCGGAAAAGGAGCGGCGCAAGCTGGTGGATGAGAAGCTTGAGCTGGTGGGCCTGACCCAGTGGCGCAACAAGAAGCCCAACGAACTGTCCGGCGGCATGCAGCAGCGGGTTGGCCTGGCCCGTGCACTGGCTATGGACGCCGACATCCTGCTGATGGACGAACCGTTCTCGGCCCTCGACCCGCTGATCCGCCAAGGCTTACAGGACGAATTGCTCGATCTGCAACGCAAGCTGCACAAGACCATCGTGTTCGTCAGCCATGACCTGGACGAAGCCCTGAAGCTGGGCACACGCATCGCCATCATGAAAGACGGCAAGATCATCCAGTACAGCAAGCCCGAAGAAATCGTGCTGAACCCGGCCGACGACTATGTGCGCAACTTCGTCGCCCACACCAACCCGTTGAATGTGCTGTGCGCGAAGAGCTTGATGACACCGCTGGACCAATGCGTTTTCGCCCGCGACGAATACTGCCTGGATACGGCTCAGAACCTGTGGATGGCGCTGAGTGCGCAGCGTCATTTGACCAGCGTTCGAAAAGGCGCCACCACCGCACACGTCCAACCCTGGAATCCGACCAAGGCAATCGAGACCTTGGCTCGACAACCGACGTGCGTCCCCTGCGCCACCACCATGCGCGACGCGCTGCAGATTCGCTACGAAACCGGCCACCCCCTGATTGTGCAGGACGAGGCTGGCGTCATCTTGGGCATATTGGGTGACAGTGAACTGTATCGGGCATTGCTGGGGCACAAAATGTCCCGACCTGTTCCTACGGAACCCGAACGGGAATCTTCGGTGGCGTGAGTCACCTGGCACGGCGTTGGAACACACCTATGCAACCCAGCGATATCGATAAGAAGGTCAAGGGTTACCGACGGTTGATACCGTCGATGACGGCCTTGCTGGAATTCGAAGCCGTGGCACGGCTGACCAGCTTCACCCTGGCCGCCCAAGAGCTGGGCGTGACGCAGGCCGCCGTCAGCAAACAGATCCGCTTGTTGGAGGACGCCCTGGAAACCAAGCTGTTCCATCGCCTTCATCGGTCGATCAAGCTGACTCACGAAGGCTATGTACTGCATCTGGTCGTCGCAGAGTCCATTCATCGCATGGCCAGCGTCTTCGACAAAATTGCCGAGGGCATTGGTGAACAGGAGATCACCATCGCCTGCACCGAGGCGTTTTCTCACTTGAGAATACTCCCCAGATTGACCGCGCTACGCACCCTGCAACCGAAGTTGAAGTTACGTTTGATGACACACCAGGTCTCACCCAGTACATACCGGGATGACGTTGACCTGGCCATCCGTTTTGGCGATGGGAAATGGGAGGGTGGGAGTTCGGTTTTCCTGTTCGATGAAGAAGTGTTTCCCGTTTGTTCGCCGGCCTGGCTCGCCGCCAATCCGCCCCCTTCATCCATCACCGATTTTCTGGACGCGGCGCTGATTGACTCCGATCCAACCCTGGAAGGCTGGATGACCTGGAACCGATGGTGCCGGGAACTCGGCGATATGCGCCCCAAGCTCAATTACTCATTTCGCTGCAGTTCCTATAACGACGCGATACAGGCGGCCATACAAGGCCATGGCATTGCACTGGGATGGGGTCGGCTGATCGCACACCGGCTCAATAGCGGTGAGCTGATCAGAATTACGCCCTATAGAGTCAAGCCCAAGGACGCCTATTACCTGGTTATTCCGAGCGGCCGAAAAGTTGAGCCTATTACCCAGGCGCTGATTGATTGGCTGCGCGACGATAGTTATTTAACTCACTGATTAAATAGAATTTTTACGCATAACGAAAAGTTATGCGAGCGTGAAAATAAAGCGCGTTGACGGTCTTATTCCACTTTTCCAAACTGTGCTTGCCGCCTGATCAACTTTGAGTTTGAGCGAGACCCATAATGACTATTAATGCCGTGAAAACCCATCGTGAACTTCTGACCGACCGCACTCCCGGCCATGGCATGCCGGGTGATTTATTTGGTCGCCCGGATATTTTTGAAACCGACGTCGATATCTTTTTCACCAAACATTGGATTCTGGTGGGGGTCACCAGCGACATTCCCGAACCCGGTGATGTCTCCACCCTCGACATCGGCAAATCCTCCATCCTGCTGGTGCGCGACGATGACGAGCACGTGCAGGCGTTCCGCAATGTCTGCCGTCACCGCGGGGCTCGCTTGAAGCAGGCTGGCAAGTCGACGGTGGGCATGCTGGTCTGCCCCTACCACCAATGGAGCTACGACCTGGATGGCAGCCTGAAACATGCGGCGCACATGGGCAAGGATTTCGACTCCAAATGCAAAAGCCTGATACCTGTGCATACCCGGGTCATCGGCACCCATGTCTTCGTCTGCCTGGGCGACGAACCACCGGAAGACATCATGTACCTTGAGCAGGTCATGACACCGCGTTTCGCCCAATACGACATTGCCCACTCAAAGATCGCCTACGAATCGGAAATCATCGAGAACGGCAATTGGAAACTGGTCATCGAGAATAACCGCGAGTGTTATCACTGCGCTGCCACTCACCCGGAGTTGACTGCTTCTTTCCTGCCCGAAGATTTCGGATTCTGTACCGACGGCCTGGGGGAGGATTCTCTTCAAGCGCTGGCGGAGTATCACCAACGCAATGCAGACACTAAGGCCAACTGGGAAAGCGAAGGCTATATCTGCGATGCCGTCGAACACCTGGGCGAAGACGCCGTGACCCAATTTCGCTCGCAGCGACTGGCCATTGCCGGCAATGGCGAATCCCAGACCCTGGACACCCGCGTAGCATGCACTCGTCTCTTCGGAGACCTCACCCGCCGCGACTTGGGCGACATGCATCTTTGGACACATAACTCGTGGACCCATGTCATGAGCGACCACGCTGTCGTCTCCTACATCATCCCGCTGGCACCCGATAAAACCCTGGTCCGGACTAAATGGCTGGTCCATGCCGATGCGGTCGAAGGCGTCGATTATCAAGTGGATAAGCTGACTGAAGTCTGGGTCGCAACCAACCTGCAAGACGCCAATCTCGTTGGTATTACCCACAGCGGCACCCAGGACCCATCCTACACGCCTGGACCGTTCTCGGCCTTTACCGAAACCTATGTCGACCAGTTCTCTCGCTGGTACGCGGCGCGTCTGGCCGCCCATGGCGTGTGAGGAATGAACATGACGACTTACGAAGAACTGACGCGCCCTGCAGACGTCGGCGTAGCCCAGCACTTTACCGACCCGACCACCTGGGGCACGTTTGGCGCGCAGTGGCACAGCGGAGAACAGAAAACCCTGCACTGCTGCGCTGTGCGCCAGGAAACCCATGACGTCAAGACCTTCATTTTTCGTTGTGCGGACTTCAGCGCCCTGAGCTTCGAGCCCGGTCAATTCATCACGATCTCGCCGGTCATTGGCGGGCAGACCACCGCCCGTTGCTACACCCTGTCGTCCTCTCCGACCCGGCCCTTTGCGTTTTCCATCACCGTCAAGCGCGTGCCGGGGGGCGTGGTGTCGAACTGGCTACATGACAACCTCAAGCCAGGTGATAGCCTGAAAGCGTCCGGCCCCGTCGGCAGCTTTACGCCGATCGGCCATCCGGCAGGTAAATTGTTGTACCTGTCGGCCGGCTCCGGCGTGACCCCCTTGATGTCGATGACTCGGGCCGCCTATGACATGGCCGCCAACCTCGATATCGTCTTTGTGCACAGCGCCCGTACGCCGATCGACATCATCTTCCACGCGGAGCTGACGCGCATGCAATCCGCCATGCCGGGACTTCGAGTGATCAGCATTTGCGAAGGACTTGGCGAAACAGCGCAATGGCAGCAACCCATAGGCCGACTCGATTTACCGTTGTTGAGCCAACTGGTACCGGACTACAAGGAACGGGAAATCTTTACCTGCGGCCCCCAGGGTTACATGGAAGCGGTCAAATCGCTGCTCAGGGAAGCGGCGTTCGATTTCGCCCACTATCATCAGGAAAGTTTCGACATTGCCGTACTGAATGAAGAACCATTGATCGAGCAGGCCACTTCGCTCGACCCGCAAGCGGTATTCACGGTGACCCTGGCTCGCTCGGGCAAGACCTTCAGCATGCCGGGCAACCAGACGGTGCTGTCTGCCGCAAAGAAAGCCGGTGCCATTGTGCCCTCTTCCTGCAGCCAGGGCGTCTGTGGTACCTGCAAGACCGCCTTGGTACAAGGTACGGTCGAGATGAATCACAACGGCGGTATCAGGCAGCGGGAAATCGACAAAGGCCTGCGTTTACTGTGCTGCAGCAAGCCCACTTCTGACCTGGTCCTCGATCTCTAGACTTGCCTCACTAATTAGATAGTCACTGCACACGGGCTTCTGCACAATATCTGTGCTCCCAACACCTATAGAACAGTGACCAGCCTGATGAAACTGCAACCTTTGCCGCCGCTCAACAGTCTGGTGGCGTTCGAGTCCGCAGCCCGCCATTTGAGCTTCACCGTGGCGGCTCGCGAACTGAACGTCACACAAGGCGCCATCAGCCGCCAGGTACGATTGCTCGAAGATTACCTGGGCGCGGCGCTGTTCACCCGCACAACCCGGGAAATCAACCTCACCGCCACCGGCAGCCAGTATTACGAAAGTGTGCGCGACACCTTGCAGCAAATCGCTCAAGCCACGGCGGGCGTACGTCACTGGCAAGGTGCCCAGCAAGTCACTGTGGTCACCAGCACGGCAATGGCGTCGTTGTGGCTGCTGCCGCTTGTATCGGAGTTCCAGCGCCAGAATGAAGAGATTGACCTACGCATCATCGCGACGGATCAAGTCAGCGATTTTTCCCGGCTGGACTGTGACCTGGCGCTTTATTACTGCAGCACGCCGCCGAAAAACATGAAAGTCACACCGCTGTTCAACGAAGAGATTTTCCCGGTATGCAGCCCCACCTATCTGGCGCAGCACCCAGGGATCGAGACCTTGGAACAGTTGGGGGGATGCACCTGGTTGTGGCTGGAAGATCAGCACCGGGACTGGATTGGCTGGAGAGAATGGTTTCAACGCCTCGGCTACCCGGCGCCAGAACCCAGGCGCCGCATCAATATCAACAGCTACGCCATGCTGATCCAGTCAGCGCTGGCGGGCCAGGGGATCGCCCTGGCTTGGTCGGGCCTGCTGAGTAACCACTTGCAGACCGGCAACCTGATGCGGCCGACACAAGCAATATTACGCACCGATGCGCAGTTCTGCCTGCTGGAACCCCAAGGCCGGGCCCAGAACAGACAAAGCGTCAACCGCTTCCGTCAGTGGCTGATGGCACATCTTGCCAAGACGATTGATACCTGAGAGACAGTCTTGGGTGGGCATTGAAACGCTGGCGGGCGAACTCGGCTGCGTCCAGGCAGCATTTATCGGGCGTCAAACGGAGCAAACACATGCACCACCCATTCGACGAACAGCCGAACCTTTGCGCTGAGATGCCTGTTGCTCGGATAAATCACGCTCAATCGATGTCGCGGCCGACTCCAATCGTCGAGCACGGTGCACAGTTTTCCGCTATCAAGATGCGGGGCGACCATGAACCTGAACGCCTGACCAAGGCCCACTCCACTGAGCAGCGTGCTCAAATACGCGGAGCTGTCGTTGACCCCGACCACCACCTGCCCCTGGACCAGAACCTGCTCGGCTGCCTTGCAGAACTCCAATGGGAAGGGCCTCCCGGTGAGTGATGAGAAGTAGCCCAGGATTGCATGTCCCGGCCCGCCAGTCGTCTTCTTTGCCGCTGGCCCAGGGTGCATCAACTCGGAAGGATGGATGGGAACACCGTGTACGGCAAGATACGACGGACTCGCACAGGTGACCCAGTCCAGGTCTGCGAGTCGTCGCGCGACAAGTGAGGTGTCGGCCAACTCTCCGCCGCGAATGACGCAATCGACACCCTCGCCGATCAGATCGATTGGCCGGTCACTGACACCGAGGTCGATATGGAGCTCGGGATATAGCGCGCGGAAACTTGGAAGCGCCGGAATCAGGATCATGTTCGCCAGCACCGACCCGATATCGACGCGGATGCGGCCACGCGGCTGGGCCTGTGCACGCACCATACTCTCGTCCATGTCATCAAGGTCACCGATAAGCCGCGTCGCACGCTCGTAGTAAGCCGCCCCCTCCGAAGTCACGCTGACGCGTCGCGTCGTTCGGTGTAGCAGCTTCGTGCCGAGGTGACGCTCCAGGTCTTGCATCAGTTTGGTAACGGTCGGGCGCGGAATGTTCATCGAATCCGCGGCTTTTGAGAACGCGCCTGACTCGGCTATACGGATGAAAACGCGTAAGGCAAGCAATTGATCCATGATTAAAAAGGGGCCGGGGTGTCTAGGAAATATGGGCGAGAATTATTCATCATCATGAATTAACAAATAGCTTTTTGCACATTTATTCACCGAAGTGAACTCTCTAAGCTCTCATCCATCGCCAGCCTCGATCACCCATAGACAGCGATACCGGGCAAGACTGACGAATCCACACCAGAGATCCAGCCCCCCAGAGGACACTATGAAAACTGCTCTCCAATTGCTTCAAGCCTATCAAGACAACATCCAGGCGCCGACGTCAGCCGCGGCCTTGTTTGCCGAAGACGGCGCGCTGGAAATACCGACTGTTCATGTGCACGCACAGGGACCTGCCGCCATTGAGCAACTGGTCGCCGACCTGCTTGTGAAGATTCCGGACTTCCGGTTCAAGGATTTCAAGGTTTGGATCGACACGCCCGACAAGGTCTTCGGCGAATACTCCGTCGAGGCGCTGGTCGTCGGCACGGGCAAGGTCTATCGGCAAACCTATGCAGGCTTGCTCATCGCAGAGGGCGGGAAGATCAAGCTGCTCAGGGAAGCGCTGGACACAGCTGCCGGAGCGCGGGCATTCAGCATGGACTGAGAGTCAGTGCGGCGGCCGTCCCGATGGCCGGGCGACGCAACGAGCGGCTGTGGCTTGGGCACGTCTGGCGTCGACTCGACCGGGTTTCATAGCGGCTACAGGGCCGAGCCGGTGCGTGCTGTTGATGGCAACCCCGGTTGGTAGACCCGTCCCAATTCTTCAATGCCTTGATGAATGTGAACCAGGGTTTGGTGAGGGACGGGGATATCAAGCCACGCAGCCACCGGTCGAAACCTCTTCCATTCGCGCGATCATTTCCTCCTGCAGATCAGAAGGTGTAAACCTTATTCAGGACGCGACACCCTATAAATTCCTGAGCCCCGCTGGTGTTTCGATACAGGAAACCAAGCGTGACATTTCAATGCTATCGCATCGATGAAGCCGAACTGGCCCGGAAAAATTCATGGCATCAAGCAGGTGGCTGATCCTCTCTGGCGCAGGATGGAAAATATCGAGCCTCTGCAATGAGCAACCTTTATCTTCAAGCATCGCTGCAGGGTGCGCCGGCTGTCCCCATTGAATCAGGCTGGGGGCGGCTCCCCCCAAAGGCAATCCACCGTCCGCCAAAATCGTAATATCCCAGCACAACTCACCTCGGCTCATCGGCTGTACCTGGCCGACGACTTCCGCGAACATCGAGCCAAGCGATTTCAGGCTGTCGGTTCCAGCAACCCAATGGGCCAGCCGAGGAGACGCGTTGTCTGGTAACCCGTCCAGGGCGAACCAGCGAGGCCGCCCTACAGGCGGGGCCGCCGGGTTGATAGCGATCACTTCCAGATAGAAACTCGTCCCCAGTCGCAGCAGCTTGTTGTGGGTTCCCATAAGCGAATGACAGCCGCCTTGTTGAAGCTCCACACCCAATCGTTGACTCACAAAGCGCTCACCCGCCTCCAACGTAGGCGCCACGACGACTAAATGGTCCAGTGATGTCTGCATGACGGCTCCTAAATCCCTGCCCGCAATTCACGTGGCGACAGACCATAGTGTGAGCGAAAGCGCACCGCAAAACGTGAAGCCGAGGCGTAACCGCAGGCCGCAGCAATTTCCCCGATAGGGCGAGACGTTGTTTGCAACCCTTGCAACGCCGTCGCCAGTCGAACACTCTCCAGGATATTCCTGAAACTGTCCCCCTCATTCGCCAGTTGGCGGCGCAACGTCGACTCACCCAGGTTCAGGCGTTGTGCAATGGTCGCAACTGTCCAGTCTTTCTCCGGACTGCCCATGACGATCTGCTGCACACGTTCGCGAATTGGATCGTTGCGCCCCATCAGCAGAGGTCCGACCTGGCCACCCAGGCACAGACTCAGAAGAACCGCTTCCCCGTAGAGCGCGCGTAATGCGTCCGGGGAGTTCGCATGGATAGAGGCCAACAATTGATCCCATGCCTGTGTTGTGTGCCTGTCCAGAGGGACGCATAGATCAGTCTTCAGTTCACCATGACGGCTCATGATCTGCTGGCTATATCGGGTGCTGAAGTTACGCAATGTCGAGACGGGAAAGGTTACCGCATCGGCGACGTAGTGACCGTGAAGTCCGGGGAAGTTCGAGATACCCAGCTCGCGGCCGGCCGGCATCAGGATCAGATGTTGCGGCCCGGCACGCATCTCCCGATCATCCCATTGCAACAGCTTCTCCCCTTGTCGCACTCGACACAAGGTGGTCACGAACACCGGCACCCTTGGCAGGGTCAATGGCTGTCGCGCCCGTATGACACACGCATCGATAATGTTTTCCCGGTGCTGTATGCCGTCACAAGGGCGCATCGCTCTTAACGTCCGTAAGTTGAAGTAATGGTCGCTTTGGCAAGGGCGTTGGCATTGAGCATGTACCCTACCAAGGCACCGCTGGCCTCACTGTCGAGTGGTAGCTTATCCACTTTCAACGCCCATACGGTGAATTGATATCGATGGGGTTTATCACCTACAGGTGGGCAAGCCCCGCCAAATCCCGGCTGGCCAAAATCGGTTCGCCCTTGTACTGCACCGGCAGGCAGGTTCGCCCCCACTCCTCTTGGCAAGCTATTGGTGGAAGTCGGCAGGTTAACCACCGTCCAATGCCACCAACCGCTACCGGTCGGTGCATCGGGATCATAGACCGTGATCGCATAGCTTTTAGTACCTGCGGGAGCGTTTGCCCAGGAAAGCTCGGGAGAAGTGTTGCCACCTTCGCAACCGAAGCCTTGGAACACTTCGCGTTTGGTCAGCGGACGGTTGTCGGCAATATCCTGGCTGGTGAGTGAGAAGTCGGCGGCATATCCACTGAATGCTACCGCCATGGAAAGTGCAGGCAGGACTGATCTGATGTTCATCGCGGCTCCATCTGAGTCTTAGGTGAAGCTCGATTCTAGGTTGAACGAAGAGTGGCTACTGTGCCGAAATGCTCGATAAGAGTGCCGAAATGCTCGTTTTCACCGGCACCAGTTTCCGTTACGCCTTCAATATTATTTTCGTGGTCTTCACGCTGATGTTCTTCGTGCATGTCGCCGTTCAACCCCATTGAAAGTCAGCATTGGCGCCTTTGCGTCGGCGACCCCGTGTCCGCCGGACGCTCCGCCATGGTCGTTCAGCAACGCGATGACCACTCACCTACACCGCTGACTTTCTACTCTGCTCACTGCCTTGATGAGACATCACAGTAGGACCTAGGATCGCAAAGGCAAGAACAGACATGAGGAGGAGAACCAGCCCCATGAGCCCGAACCTTGCCGATCTTTATAGCGACTACATCGCCTGCCTGAATGCACAGGACTGGGCAAACCTGGGCCATTTTGTGCACCCGGATGTGGTTCACAACGCGAAACCATTAGGGTTGCACGGCTATCGAAGCATGCTGGAAGCCGATTATCGGGCCATTCCCGACTTGCGCTTTGCAATTGCATTCCTGGTGATCGACCCACCTAAGTTGGCGGCTCGCCTGGTGCGGGGGTGGTGAAGGGTATTCTGGATGGGGTGGCCGATATCGGGATCTGCTCCGCGGATACAGAAGTCAAAGGGCTTCACGCGGTGCCGTACCGCCAGGATGAGTTGGTCGTGGTCATGCGCCCGGAACACCGTTTGGCAGTAAAAGAACGGATCGCCTTTGCCGAGACGCTCGACTTCGATCACGTCGGCCTGCACGCCGACAGCTTCATCAATCTGCGCACCCACGCGGCCGCGCGCAGCTGCGCAAAAGCGCTGCGGCTTCGCATTCACGTGCCGGGGTTCGACGCAGTGTGCCGGATGGTGCAGGCTGACCTGGGCATCGGAGTGCTGCCGCGAAAGGCTTTCGAGCTTATTGGCCGGTCTCTGGGCCTGAAGGCGGTGGCGCTGGAAGATGACTGGGCCATTCGCAGCATGCTGCTGGTGATCCGGAACGAGGACGCACTTTCGCCGGTTAGCAAGCTGTTGTACAGGCATCTTCAAGGGCTCTGAATCGCGGTCTTCGTATTTCGCGAAGACTCGTTCCAAATTTACGGTTGGTAGCGAGTGGTTGGCCTCTCTTAGGCTTGGATCAAATTCCAAGAACACGAGGCTACATCCCCATGACTGCCCTTAACGGCCTTCGCGTCATTGAAATCGGTACCTTAATCGCCGCGCCGTTTGCAGCACGCCTGCTCGGTGAGTTTGGTGCGGAGGTGATCAAGATCGAATCGATGGGTCATGGTGACCCCCTACGCAAATGGCGAAAGATGCACGAAGGCACGTCGCTGTGGTGGTACTTGCAATCGCGAAACAAGAAGTCCCTTGCGCTCAATCTGAAAGCCCCTGAGGGCATCGACATCGTCAAGCAATTGGTCGAAAGCGCCGAACCAGTATCGTGCTGCCCGCCGTGCCGATCGCGAACGAATACTCGCCGGCCTTTACGGCCCCGGGACGGAATCCGATAGCGGTCGAATTGAGTTCCGCTCCCAGGACTTTGGCGCCGCAGATCTCAGCCGCTGCTCGTACTGCGGTGAGGTGTTGTCGCAACAGGCCGGGCCGGGAGCGCTTGCCGCGTATTCCTGTCATCCGGAACGCCTGGCCGGTGATCATGGAGAGGCTGAGGGCAGTACGCAGCACTTGCCCTCCTCCCTCGGTGCCGTCGATGAGAATCAGATCCTGGCCCATCCACTCACCCCTTCACGCAGACGACTTGGCGCAGGGTATGGACCACTTCAACCAGATCGTGCTGGGCCGCCATGACCGCATCAATGTCCTTGTAGGCCATCGGGATCTCGTCGATGACCGCCGCATCCTTGCGGCACTCGACATGAGCAGTCGCCCGCACCTGGTCCTCGACCGTAAACATGGCCTTGGCCTTGGTACGGCTCATCACACGACCCGCACCGTGTGAACAACTGCAAAAGGCTTCCTCGTTACCCAGGCCCCGGACGATGAAACTCTTTGCGCCCATCGACCCGGGAATAATCCCCATCTGACCCTTCTGCGCAGAGACGGCGCCTTTACGGGTGAGAAGGATATCCTCCCCGAAGTAAGTCCCTCGCTCCACGTAGTTGTGGTGACAGTCGACGGCGATCAGCTGCGACTCAAAGGGCTTGGTGATGACCGATCGTACGGCATCCAGCACCGCCAACATCATGACCGCGCGGTTCTGCTTGGCGAAATCCTGGGCCCACTCGACAGCCTCGACGTAGTCATCGAAGCTGGACGTTCCTTCCCGCAGGTAGGCCAGGTCCCGGTCGGGCAGGTTCACCATGTGCCTGCGCATTTCCTCACGGGCCTTCTCGATAAAATACGAACCGATCGCGTTGCCTACGCCACGGGAACCGGTATGCAACATCACCCACACATGGTCGGCTTCGTCCAGGCACACCTCGACGAAATGGTTACCGGTTCCCAGCGTCCCGAGGTGTTTGTGGTTGTTGGACTTTTCAAGGCTCGGGTGCTTCTGGGTAATGAGGTTGAAACGCCCCTCGAGGGCTGACCAGGCCTGGTCGACAATCGCCGGTGCGCTGTCCCAGGCCCCTTTGTCCCGGCCGCTACGTCCCGAGGTGCGTCCGTGCGGCACAGCCTTCTCGATTGCAGAACGCAGGCCGAACAGATGGTCAGGAAGATCGCTGGCGCGCAGCGAGGTGCGGACCGCCGACATCCCGCAACCGAGATCGACCCCGACAGCAGCGGGGATGACCGCGCCCTTGGTGGGAATCACGCTCCCGATCGTCGAGCCCTTTCCCAAATGAACGTCGGGCATGACCGCCATGTGCCTGAACACGAACGGCATCTGCGCGGTGTTCATTAATTGCTGCCTAGCCTCGGGCTCAACCGGGACGCCTCGGGTCCACATCTTGATGGGCTTGCCGTTTTCGACTTCAAGCAGCTCGAAGGTTTGAGTGGTCATTGTTTTTTCGCTCCTGTGATTTCTGTTTGGGAGCTCTATAGCGAGCGGCATGCCAATTCTACGGCTGGCGGATCATATTTTTACTATCCAATTGATATTCAAGGACTTTAATCGTAATGCCGTTAGTCCTCACAGGTCGGCACTGTTCACTGACAGGCCTCAAAACTATACTCAATTATCGTTCTCTATCTTTTGAGATATTCAGCAATGCAGGACAAAAAGACAGTCGCCATCGGGATTCTTGGATCAAAGCTCGACCGCGTCGGCAAGGGGGAGCAGCGCTGGAACAAATGGCGCCCTACCCTCTCGCTGTGCCAGCAGCCCGACCTGGTGATCGATCGCCTGGAGCTGATTCACGGTGAAGCGCGCTGGGACATCGATCTCGCTCTGAAAATAGCGGCTGATATCGCCCAAGTCTCGCCGGAGACCGAGGTTCGCCTGCATACCATGGCGATGCGAAACCCCTGGGACTTCGAAGAGGTCTACGCCGCACTGCATGACTTCGCGGCTGACTACCGGTTTGATACGGAGGATGAGGATTATCTCGTTCACATCACGACGGGCACCCATGTCCAGCAGATCGTCTGGTTCCTGCTGGCCGAGTCCCGGCACATCCCTGCCAGGCTGATCCAGACGCAGCCAACTGGCTTGCGGGATGCTGATACGGGCCCGTCTGGCAAACACGTCATCACCGACCTCGATCTCCAGCGCTACGACCAGATCGCCAAGCGATTCCAAGCCGAGCGCCTGGAAGGCACCGAACTGCTCAAGTCCGGTATTGCGACCCGCAACGCGGCGTTCAACCGGACGATAGAACAGCTCGAACGGGTCGCCGTGCGATCCCGGGCACCGATCCTGATCAGCGGCCCTACCGGGGCGGGCAAGTCCTTTCTCGCGCGGCAGATCTACGAGCTGAAACGGGGTCGTCATCAGGTCGAAGGTCCGTTCGTCGAGGCGAACTGCGCCACGTTGCGCGGCGATACCGCCATGTCGACGTTGTTCGGCCATACGAAAGGCGCCTTCACTGGCGCCCAACAGGCGCGCGACGGCTTGCTGCGCTCGGCCCACAAGGGCGTCCTGTTCCTCGACGAGATCGGAGAACTACCACTCGACGAGCAAGCGATGCTCCTGAAAGCGATCGAGGAAAAGAAGTTCTTGCCGATGGGCTCCGACAAGGAGGTCGAGTCTGACTTCACGCTGATCGCGGGCACCAATCGGGACCTGCACGCGCGCGTTGTTGAAGGTCTGTTCCGCGAAGACCTGCTGGCCAGGATCAACATCTGGACTTTTGTGCTGCCCGGACTGGCCAATCGGAGCGAGGACATCGAGCCAAACATCGATTTCGAATTGCAGCGCCATGCCCGGGATAACGGCCACATGGTTCGCTTCAACACCGAAGCCCGGCGTCGATACCTGGCCTTCGCCACCGCCAGGGATGCCGCCTGGCCAGGCAACTTCCGGCAACTCTCGGCGTCGATCACTCGCATGGCCACACTGGCCGACAGCGGCCGCATCGACATGACGCTGGTGGAGGACGAGCTGGAACGACTGCGCCTGGACTGGCGGATACCGACCGCCTTGGACCCATTGTCCGAGCACTTGGCAAAAGCCGGCCTTGAGATCGACCTGTTTGATCGCCTTCAACTGGAATCGGTCCTGAAGGTATGCAGCACAGCGGCAAGCCAGGCGGATGCCGGTCGCAAACTCTTTTCACAGAGCCGATCAGCCAAGGCATCGAGTAATGATTCCGATCGAATCCGAAAATTTCTGGCGCGATTCGACATCACCTGGAGCCAAGTCCCGGGGCTTCTCACGCACAGTCAGCTCCAATGAGTTGATGCTGCATGTGCTGGACACCGCCTGGATCCAGGCTGGGAGGACGCCTGCCTGCACCGCGAATACTTCGCTGCGCCCCATCGTCCGAGCCGATGGCAGCTTTGCCGTAAAGTTGAGCCTTTACCCCCCAGACGCGCCCCGTAGGACGGGGGCATCTGGCGATAAACGCATTTTTTATCCGATACGTCTAAAGGGTAAGCGGCGCCTACGCCGTTGGCGCCGGCGGCATCCAATGGCTGATCGATGGCTCAGGTCTCCCATCCGCACCATGGATCAGCTCATAGTTGAGGGCGTATACGTTCCGGTCCAGACTCACGGCGAGCTTGCCGGATGCAACACTCTGCGTTGATACCAGAAGGTCGCCCTCCGGCGTGTAGATGTCCATGTAGTAGTCATCCGACGAGCCGCCATCGCCGGTATAAGAAAGTACATAGACATACCCCTTGGCTTCCACGTCCAGGTCGAGGAAAGTCGAATGCTCACGAGCGTTCAGCACCAGCGCCGACGAGGACTTGCCCTTGAAGTACTTGACCGGATTTCCATGGATGTCGAACGCCTGCACCCGTGCGTTACCGGATTCGAGCACCATCACGACTCCGTCCAGGCCTATAGCGATCGCTACCGGTTCCGACACCAGCCCTTCCCGGGTACCCTTGCCGGAAAGCAGGCAAGCGTCGGGGGCTTCGCTATCGGCGACAGGTGTATTCGACAATTCGCATCGGAGCAATTTGCTTCGCCCGGTACTGATGGCAAACACGTAGCCTTGCGGGTGCAGAACGAAATCATCCAGCGGGATACCCGCGAGGAACCGACCATAACTCTGTCCCGCCCCAGCATGAAGGGGCGCGCATTTTGACCCGTTGTCGTAACTCAGCGTGACCTTGCGAAGATGAACGTACGACGGTGCGTCATAATCGCTGCTGGTTGCAACCGGGTAGCTGTCGAGGAAAAAGTTTCTCCCCGAGCCATCCGACGGGCTTACCAGATCGTAGCTGATGCCCGACTTGTCGTTATAGCCGACGTCGAGCGGCTGGCAGGCCTGCTCCGGTGGGGCAAGGAGTGATACGTTCTGCACCGTGTACATGGCGTCGACCGACCGCGGGTTTGTCGCCAGGTTTTCCGGAATGTTCAGATGGGTGGCCTGCCATGCGTACCCGATCGACGCGGGGCCCTGCGCCAGGGTAATGCTCGTCAGGCTGATGAGATCAGATCCGGTGGTCGCCGTGGCCGTTGGAGGTGATGCCCCCCTGTTCCAAATGTGCGCACCGCCCTCGTAGGCCAGTTTCTCCAGATGCTCGTAGACCGAGCTTTTAGTAAGCGGAGGCAGGCTGTTCTTGATCTCCAGGTTCGGTATCACCAGCGTGCTGCCGTCCGTGCCCAGCGCAGGTGTCCAGTCAGTCGCCCCTCGACCTGCAACCCATCCATTGTCGGCATAGAAGATTGCGGTCACCTTCAGTTGCCCTCCTCCCGGGATGCCCTTGAAGCTGACCGGGATGGACTGGTTGTTCGTCCCCTCCGACAGCGAAAACGTCTTGGTGGGTACCGTCACCTGGCTGTCGTACGACACGGTGACCACGTAATGCGTCGCCTGCATCGGGAAGTAATGGAACTGCGAATCCGGGGCGACGGTGATATCCAGATCGATCGTCCTCGTCACTGTTGAGGTGTAGATCGGTGCTGCCTCCAGCACCTCAAACGTCGTCTGGCAAAGCTGCGCTGCGGTGATCGCTGCATTGACTGCTTCCAGCGCAATGTCCACGAACGGAATCGCCTCCTCCAACGCCCCCTGCGCGATAAACTCCAGCAACATCGCCTTCAGGCCCGTCTTCCATAACAAGGGCCCGATGATGTTGGCCAGCTTGAGGAGCACCTCCTTGACTCCGCCTGTCAATGCGTAGTCGATAATCGTGGCGTCGATCGTCGCCAGGACGCCCAGGATGCCAACGTAGACCGCTTGATCCTTCAGCAGGTTGGTGACGAACTCGGTGTTCATCACTGCGGCCCCGACGACGAGCGCGATAACCGGGATCGCATACTCGAAGGTCGCCGTCATGAAGATCCCTAGAATACAGATATGCTGGTCGGTACGCCCTGGACCGAAAACACCGAGACCCGCCAGATGGATGTTCACCGCGTTGGCCGCCTCCGGCACGGGGAACGTCAGCGTCATGTCGGTGACATCAATGGGAATGCCGGCGATCTCATCAATCGGCCCGACCCGGTCGAGGTACTTCGTTGTGGCAGTGCCGCTGAATACGCTGGGGATAGAAGCCGCCGGCCACGAGTCCGGCGACGCGACGGGAGTGCCACGGGCATCCAGGAACTCGATGTAGGCCCCCAGGTGCCTGAGCCACTGATTCTCCACCGTCACGGACATGTTGGTGCCGTCGTACTTCACGCTGGCAGGATCGACCACAACGCCCAGGCCCGGGGTGAGGTTTTTCAGTTTCCACTGGGAGTCCTGGTCATGCCGGCGCACTGAATGGGAGCCCGCCGTGCCCTGATATTCACTCGACACAACGCCATCGAGTACCTTCCACAGCGCGCCGCGAAGGTACTCTTCCTGGCGGGATAGCTGGATCGCCAGCGGCAGCGTGCTCGATACGGCCAATCTCACGCTCTGGTGGAGCCTGGACGTATAGAGCGGCTTGTTGCCGTCGTACACCTGCTTGTTATCCCAGTCGAGCAGCGGTACTTTTTTCTGCCACGCATCACCGGCCCCCTCGATGGCATGTACCAGGGTATTCCCGTCATTCGCGATTGCGATCTTGATGCAACTTTCCTTGATATAGGCAGGAATAGCACCACCATTATCGCCACTGAGATTCAGCAAGCTCGGGTGATGGAAAAGCACGGCGACCGCGGCCTCCATGGCCTCGACGTAACTGTCCACCTTATCCGGAAAATCACCCTCCAGGATCAGTGGTTCAAGATGCTCCGAGGTGACGCCGTACCTGGCGAGCTTGGCATATGACGTGGCCAATATATCCTTGCCGCGCTTCTTCATTTCTTCCCGCGCTGCCACCCGGCCTGCCTTGGGGACATGCAGGTACATAGCGATGGTGTTGCGGATCGATTTATCGATAGTTGTCGCCGTGGACACGGTGATCAATGCCGGACGCTTCGAGGGCACGGGAAGATCCTCGATGTAATGCGTGACGTGCTCTTGCGGGAGCAGCGCCAGGAAGGGTGTGTCCTGGCTGGACCGTGAGAGGGTCTGCGGCGTGTGACGTTCGAGCCGATACTCCCTCAAATTTGCGTGCAGGACCACATCGTCCAGGTCCTTGCAGTGCTTGAGGTTGAAGTGCAGCGTGCGCGTCTCGGTCGGCCCAGGCAGTTTGTCCGCGCGGCGGTTAGCCGATCCATCACTCCTTTGATTCATGGTTCTTTCCCTGTGTTGACGGTACTTGGGTGCGTATGTCGTGCGGGATGTGCCGTGTCTCCCGGTCAGTTGTGGTCGCCGTAATTCCAAGTATTCATCGGAGCGTCGTTGGCGTGCCACATGGTGCCGGTGCAAGGCCCTGTCTGGCCATTCGGGCACGTCGCACCGGTGGTGTCCTTTGGCATCCGTGTGACGTTATAGGTAATCGGAGTCATATCTTCCCGACCACCATGGACGGTCAATGTACCTTCGTCCGTGCTGACGGCCGCTCCGATGAAATTCACCCCAACCGTATTCGCACCTGAAAAATCGACACCTTGAAGGCACGCGTTCGCAAACGAGCATGCTCGTTGATCATCGATAGTCGACAGATCGACGCCGGTGAATCGAGCGTTGATGAGGCACGCTCCGTCGAAGGTGACACCTGCGGCGTTCTGTCCTCCCAGCCCCGAGAAATTAGTCGCAACCAGGTACGCGCCCGCGAAGTCCACCTGGGTGATGGTCGCGCCAACCAAGGTCGCTGAGTTACCGTACAAATAGCAGAGCGGCATCATGGCAAACGACAGGTCCGCGTTGCTGAATGAGGCATCGAGCAGGTACGCCCCACTCAGATTACAGCGGTGCTTGCCATCTGGCGTCGAGAAGGTGGCATGGTCGAACTTGGTGTATGACAGGTCCGCGTTCACGAGGTTGGCGCCCCCGAGCTGTGCATAGGAAAAGTCCGCGGCGCTGATACTTGGAGAGTCCACAGCGCCAAACTGCACGCCGGTCAGAACCGCATATTGTGCGATCAGATTATCGAGCGTCCCATCGAGGATCGCGGTGCCTGGATGGTCGGGGTCTTCAATCATGAACTTGACACCGTCCATCTGTGCGTAACTCCAGATGTAGATGTCATCATCCTCGCTGTCGAGCGCGTGCGTAAGGACCTTGTTTACCCGGGCATTCGAAAAAATGGTGCGTTTATTGACGTGTCGGGTGATGCGGATGGGCTTGGTAAGGTCCGAGAGGGTCGCCAGGGACAGGTCGGCGCTTCCCAGGTCTGCACTTTCGAAGTTGCAGTTATCGAGCACCGCCCCCGTGAAGTCGCACTCTTTCAAACTGGCACCGCTGAAATCGGCGTTCTTGAGTGATGCATTGCGAAAGTTCGCGCCGTCCAACGTGCAACCTCTCAGGTTACTGCCATCAAGCACTGTGCCCGAGAAATTCGCAATACCCGAGAAAGTGACATTGCTCAGATTGCAGTTCGTCACTCGAGTACCGGAGAAATCCACGTTGTGCAGGAACAGATACCAGAAATCGGCCTTGTCGTACGATTGCTTGTTCAGCTCCGACGCTCCGGGGAGCAACTGTTGTGTAATGACAGGCACGGATGGGTTGGCAGAAATGAGGGCGAGCTCAACATCTTTCCAAGTGACCGTATTGGCGATGATATCGATATCGAGCACGGATATAACCGACCGACCTCGAATGAGCTCCATCCAGATGGCATTATCTGCCGGAGGAATGCCATACGGATCATGGATCGTCAGAGCGAGCGTCGCTGGTGTGTCTGGAGAGGTGAGCGCGACATCGAAATCGTGACAGTCACCGCCCGACATCGGGCTTCCACAGTCCAACCAAACCCCGTCACGGACCGATTGAACCTGGAGCCAGCGGTGGGTGTCCTGATTGATAGCGTTGTCGGGCGTGAATGTATCTCCCAGATAGAAGGCGAACAAGGTAGCGTCTTTCTCGGTGTCATCGTCCAATAATTCGCAGGCCAGTGAATTACCGTTACGGTATGCGAACCAGGTATTGGAACCTATCCCCCCATAATTGACGATTATGGTGAGGTAATAGCAGCCGATGTAAGTCTTTATGGCATTCGGGTTGGTCATAGAGGCTTCCAGGGATTGAATAGCCGATCGATGAGCGCGAAAAACTGCGGTTCCTGGCAAAGATGAACTCACCCACCACATCGCGTCTGCCTGAGTACTATTACGGGCACAGCACTTGCTGATGTACGAATTGCAGTTGCGTCGACTTCCCCAAGGAACCCTCGGCAACCGCAACTCAACATCTGGACGGCGAGAGTGCCCTACTAGCTGCCGAACGGAGGCATCGGTATATCAGTGGGCTGCAGGCCCAGCAGTGTCATGTACTCATAAATGTGTTGATAACCGGATTGAGAATCATAGCTTGTGCAGTCGGATTGAGGCTTCCCACAGAGCCGCAGTTCCATGTTTGCGCTGCCCATTCCCCATTGCGTATAGTTCAGATTGTTATCAACAACCTTGTCTATGGCAGAACAGACCATTTTTCTCGTGTTTTCATCAACGGGATTATTATCATAAAGAGTCAAGGAGTAATCGAGAGAAGTTGCGCACCACGCCATCGGAATGACATCCAGGGTGTTGTAAATGCGCAGCGCATTACCGGCCATTTGTTTATTGAAATAACTGGCGAAATAACCATCCCCCGCCGTGGGCGCAGCAAAGGTTTCACAGAAGAAATTAAAGCCCGGAAATTTGTCTTTCAGATAAAGCGCTACCACTGACATGAGCGCACCGCCGAGGCTATGTCCCACCAAACGAATGCTCGTTCCACTTTGTAGCTTCCCAAGAAAATCGCACAGTGTGCCCTGAGAACCGATAGCAGAGGCTTTGTTCAGTATCGCGCTCACACCATCCGACGTTCCCTGCGCAATGCGCGCCGAACCCTGGTAACCCGGGATAATGCTCTGCAATGACACCATTGGAAAAATATCGAGATCGTCCACCTGATCCTTCAAGGAATCCTTGAGTGTCCCACTCGTCACTACGACGACGTCGTTCCCGCTTCTCCCGCCAATCAGCACCGCGGTGATGTGCGCTGCATACTCGCCATCCATTACCAGCGCGGGGCCCCAGGCTACGGCATAGCCGCCGCCTACCTTCGAGCCATTGAGACGCGAAAGAATATTGTCTTTAACCTGGTCCGGCCTGGGGTTCTTGATGTTTTGCCAGGACTGTGAATACAGCGCTGCATTATTGACCACGAAAGCATGCGTAAGACTGATTTGTCTTTGCACAAGTGTGTCTGGGGTAGTCATGACTGCTCCTTGTCTCGAAGAAAGTTTTCAAAGGACCCAACGAAAACCTATGGCAGCCGTCGATCCTTCTGGGCCAGCAAGAGCGAGTGTAGACGCAGTTTTTGCAAGTGCGAGGTTGATGCCGTTTACTGCAACACAAGCCACAAGTCTTGGCGAACTCAGTGGACAGGAGCGCATCACCGCCGTGGCGCAACAGACTCGCCTACGCGCTTTGGTGGCAGGAGACCGGTTGGCCAAATTGCAGAAGACTGTGCCAGCGGAAATTGAGCACTGCGCCGAGACCTGGAGCAGCGCAAAGATGATCCAGTGATGTCTGCATGACGGCCGGCGTTTTTCAAGGTAGTTGTCGCGTCACCGTCTAACTATGCTGCTCTTTTCTCGGCCTGCTGCTCTCGATCCGGATTCAGCAGCACCGTGCCTATCGGCTCCCAGTTCCGTGTTCGTCCAGACCAGCGTTCCGGGCTTTTCTTTCGGGCTTGCTCGTACAGTTCATGACGCTGAGCCAGGATCTGTTGATCCTGCCCTCGATGCCGCTCCGCCGGGGTCACGAAGCGGATCCGGCTATGCCGGTGTTCGTGGTTGTACCAACGCATGAAATCCCTGACCCAGATGCGTGCGGCGTCCAGGCTGGCAAAGCCATCTGCCGGCCATTGCGGGCAGTATTTCAACGTTCTAAACAGCGATTCCGAGTATGGATTGTCATTGCTCACACGCGGTCGGCCACGTGACGGTGTGATGCCCAGGTCATGCATCTTGCTCAACAGCGTCAGTGATTTCATCGGGGCACCATTGTCCGAGTGCAGTACCAGCGGTTCATGCAAACATTGCTCGCCGATCACGCTACGCTGCAGCAACGCAGCCGCCTTCTCACCGCTTTCCTCTTCGTAAACCTCCCAGCCCACGGCCTTGCGGCTGTAAATGTCCTCGATCAGGTACAAGTAGTAATACTTGCCACGCACCGGCGACGGCAGGTAGGTGATGTCCCACGACCACACCTGATTCGCCCCCTTGGCCGTGTGGGTCGTCGGTGCCGCATGCCGTCGCGGGCGCTGGCTACGACCTCGATGCTGTTGTTGACCCGCAGCCCGCAGCACCCGATAAATTTTCCGGGCTCCGGCCATTTGCGCTTCATTCAACCAGGTTACGAGTAACTGCCGCTCTGGCAAAGCCGTTAGCTGTCCTCGTTGTCGATCCCCCAGTAATCGTTGAGCTTTTTTCGCAGCACCAACAACGCGGCGGTTTCAGCCAGCGCCTTGTCTTTGCGGCGCAGTTCACGCTCAAGTTCCTGGATGCGTTTCTTGTCCTTACGGGCTTGTTCGCGATCGTCTTTTTGCTGGGCTTTTTCCGTCTTCTGGCCACTGATGAAGGCCTGCCTCCAGGCGCTGATTTGCTCGGGATACAGGCCTTTACGGCGGCAGTACTCACCCAGTTCAATCTCGGACAGGCCGGCGGCTTCAAGGACGACAGCAAACTTGATTTCGGCTGTCCAGTTCTGGGTCGATGAGGTGTTATCGGGCACTGCGTTTCCTTCAGAACCGACCTGCTTGCGCCAGTTCGACAAAGACATTTCGCTGACCCCTTCGCGCCGGGAAACCTCGGCCATCGACAGGTTGAGCGGAGGAAGCAGCATCTTGAGCAATGCGGCTTTGCGTTCAGGTGAATAGTACGGCACGAACAGTCTCTTTCCGCCCCCGATCTGCTTTTTCAGGAAAATTCGGAGAGGCGACAACTATCCAGACACCGGGGGGACCTCGCCACGCTGCTGGGGTATCGCGCGCCCCCCAAATTTCAGGCAAAAAAAGGTTCTTCACGAAATCCCGGGAAACACAGAAACAAGAACGCCGATTTGGTTGATGATGTTCGTGCGAGCAAACACATCTAACAAACCGGCGTTCTTATGCGTGATATTAATACGTTCCTTCCGTTTTGGGAGGGCTTTTCTGTCGTCGCCATCAAACCTGATGGTGATGCGCTGCTGATCGATCTCATCCCCCAGGCCACCCGGTTTCCCACCTGCAGCGGCTGCAACGAGCCCAGCACAACTACTCATGAATACTCTCAGCGGTTAATCCGAGACCTGCCTATCCTTGGTCGGCCAGTAAGGCTTAACGTCGAGCTCAGACGAGTTGGATGTGGAGCCTGCGGAAAACGTATGGTGGCTGTCAGCTGGCTTGATCGCTACTCCCGGATGACACGTCGCTTGGCTGAAACCGTCATCCAGACCTGCCGACGGTTACCGACTTTGCATGTGGCTCAGTTATTCGGATTGCACTGGGATAGCGTGCGATTACTGGAGCGACGGGCTCTACAGGCCGAGCTGGATAAGCTGCCTGTCGCCCGTCCCAAACGATTGATCATGGACGAGTTTGCCCTGTTCAAAGGGCATCGATACGCCAGCGTCGTACTGGATGCCGATACCCGCCGGGTATTGTGGATCGGCGAAGGACGCAGCCGCGCCGCAGTCCGGCCGTTCTTCGAAGAACTGGGACCTGAGGGCTGTAAGCGGATTGAGGCAGTCGCGATGGACATGAATACCGCGTTTGACCTGGAGGTGCGTCAGCATTGTCCTCAGGCACGGGTGGTCTACGACCTGTTTCATGTGGTGGCCAAATATGGCCGAGAAGTGATTGATCGGGTGCGGGTCGATGAAGCTAACCGCCTGCGTCATGACAAACCTGCGCGCAAGGTCATCAAACAAGCGCGGTGGCTGCTGTTGCGCAATCCGGAGAATCTCAAGAGCGCAGATCAACAAGTGCACTTGCAGGACCTGCTGGCTGCCAACCAGTCGTTGATGACGGTTTACCTGATGAAAGCAGAGCTCAAAGCGCTGTGGTCACCGACTACCGCTTGGGGCTGGCGATCAGCGTGGAAACAGTGGCTGCGTCTGGCTGATGAAAGCGCGATACCGGCACTAAAGCAGTTTTCCAAACGCCTGAAGGGCTACTGGCGCGGCATTTTGAGCAGGGTGCGGTGGCCGATGCACACCGGTCAACTGGAGGGAATCAACAACCGTATCAAGGTGATTAAGCGGATGGCCTACGGCTACCGGGACAGCGAATTCTTTTTCATGAAGATCAAGAGCGACTTTCCCGGTAATCCGTGAAGAACCAAAAAAAAGCCACTCATCTGAGTGGCTTTTTTCTGAATCTGGAGCGGGAAACGAGACTCGAACTCGCGACCCCGACCTTGGCAAGGTCGTGCTCTACCAACTGAGCTATTCCCGCGTCTTGGTGTGGCGCATTCTATAGATTCAGATTACGCCGTCAACCCCTTGATTCAAAAAAGTTTTATTTCTTCTCCACATCCGTCCGCAGATGCGGCCAGGCGGCGCGCAGGTACTGGACCATCGACCACAGCGTCAGGCCGGCGGAAATCAGCAGCAGTGCGTAGCCCAACAGCACCCAGAAGCTGAAGTCCGAGGGGTTGGCCAGGAGGATGACCAGGGCGAGCATCTGCGCGGCGGTTTTCCATTTGCCGAGGTTCGACACGGCTACCTGGGCGCGGGCGCCCAGTTCGGCCATCCACTCTCGGAGTGCCGAGACGACGATCTCACGACCGATGATCACTGCCGCCGGCAAGGTCAGCCAGAGGTTGCCGTGTTCCTGCACCAGCAGCACCAGGGCCACCGCGACCATCAGCTTGTCGGCCACCGGATCCAGGAACGCTCCGAACGGTGTGCTCTGCTCCAGGCGGCGAGCAAGGTAACCGTCCAGCCAGTCCGTTGCGGCGGCGACGGCAAAGACCGAAGCGGAGGCCATGTAGCTCCAGTTGTACGGCAAATAGAACAGCAATATGAAGATCGGAATGAGCAGGACGCGTAGAACGGTAAGCAGATTTGGGATATTCATCGGCACAACTGGCTGCGAGGTTGACGGGCATTCTACTCGCTATGCAGGTTTGCATAAATCGACTCTGCGAGCTTTTTACTGATACCAGGGGCTTTGGCGATCTCTTCGATGCTGGCACGAGACAGCTCCTGCAATCCACCGAAATGTTTCAACAGATCCCGCCGCCGTGTCGGGCCGACCCCTGCCACACCTTCCAGTGTGGACGTGCGGCGAGTCTTGCCACGGCGGGCACGGTGACCGGTGATGGCGAACCGGTGGGCTTCGTCACGGATTTGCTGGATCAGGTGCAGCGCCGGGGAGTCCCCCTTCAGGGTGAACTCATGGGCCGCGTCATTCAGGTACAGGGTCTCGAACCCGGCCTTGCGTGTGGCCCCCTTGGCCACACCCAGCAGGATCAGGTCGGGAACCATCAGCTCATTGAGTACATCGCGGGCCATGGACAGTTGGCCCTTGCCACCGTCCACCAGCAGGATGTCCGGGAGCTTGCCTTCCCCGTCCTTCAACTTGCCGAAGCGTCGCATCAATGCCTGGTGCATCGCTGCATAGTCGTCGCCGGCGGTCACGCCTTCGATGTTATAGCGGCGGTAATCGGACTTGATCGGGCCTTCCGGGCCGAACACCACGCAGGACGCCACGGTGGCCTCGCCACTGGAATGGCTGATGTCGTAGCACTCCAGCCGTTGCGGCGGCTCGTCCAGATTGAGGACATCAGCCAAGGCATCAAACCGCGCCGCGACGTGCTGGCGGTTAGCCAAGCGCGCACCCAGGGCCTGCTCGGCATTGGTGACCGCCAGCTGTTGCCAGCGCGCCCGGGTGCCGCGCACGCGGTGGCTGATGGTCAGCTCGCGACCGCGAAGCGTATGAATGGCTTCAATCAGGCTAGGAAAGTCCTCGTGGACCACGTTGACGATCAATTCGCTCGGCAGGTCGCGTTCCGGACTGCTGACGTAGTACTGGCCGAGAAAAGCCGACATGACTTCGGCCACGTCTTCCTCGATACCCACCTGGGGGAAGAAGTTCTTGCTACCCAACACCCGACCGCCACGCACGCTGATCAGATGCACGCACGCACCGCCCGGGTTGATGAAGGCGGCGATCACATCGACATCGCCACTGCCGCCTTCCATGCTCTGCTGGTCCTGCACGCGGCGCAGCAAACCGATCTGATCCCGCAGCTCGGCGGCTTTTTCAAATTCGAGGTTGATCGCCGCCTCTTCCATCGCGCTCGACAACTCATCGGTCAGTGCATTGCTGCGACCTTCCAGGAACATCACCGAGTGGCGCACGTCCTCGGCATAGACCTGCGGCTCGACAAAGCCCACGCAAGGCGCCTTGCAGCGTTTGATCTGGTATTGCAAGCAAGGCCGGGTGCGGTTCTTGTAATAGCTGTCTTCACACTGGCGCACGAAAAAGGTTTTCTGCAGCAGGCTCAGGCTTTCACGAATCGCACCGGCGCTGGGATAAGGACCGAAATAACGACCCTTGGCCTTTTTCGCGCCTCGGTGGATGCTCAGGCGCGGGAACGCCCCATCGGACAGGAACACGTAGGGGTAGGATTTGTCGTCGCGCAGCAGAATGTTATATGGCGGCCGCCATTCCTTGATCAGCGTCTGTTCGAGCAGCAGCGCTTCGGTTTCGTTGGCGGTGATGGTGGTTTCGATCTGCGCGATGCGCCCCACCAATGCGGCGGTCTTGGGCGCCAGGCCGGTCTTGCGAAAGTAACTGGCCAGGCGCTTCTTGAGATTCTTGGCCTTGCCCACGTACAGCAGGCGTGCGTCGCCGTCGAACATGCGGTACACGCCAGGGCGGCCACTGCAGGTGGACAGGAAAGCACTGGGATCAAACGGTTCGGTCATTATCAGGCGCTGGCATCGACCATGCCGTGACGCACTGCCAGCAGCGTCAACTCGACATCACTGCTGATCGAAAGCTTCTCGAAGATACGGTAACGGTAGGTATTGACGGTTTTCGGTGACAGGCACAGTTTATCGGAGATGATCTGCACTTTTTGACAACCGACAATCATCAGGGCGATCTGGATTTCCCGCTCAGATAATGCGTCGAAGGGAGACTCGTTGGTCGGTTGGAACGATTTGATCGCCAACTGCTGGGCAATCTGCGGACTGATGTAGCGCTGCCCGGCGAAGACCAGGCGGATGGCCTGGACCATCTCGTTCAAGCCGGCGCCCTTGGTGAGGTAACCCGCCGCCCCCGCTTGCAACAACCGGGTCGGGAACGGATCTTCTTCGCAGACGGTGACCGCGACCACCTTGATGTCCGGGTGACTGCGCAGCAGTTTGCGCGTGGCCTCAAGACCGCCGATGCCAGGCATCTTCACGTCCATGAGGACCACATCGGGTTTCAATTCACGCGCCTTGATCAGGGACTCTTCCCCGGATTCGGCCTGACCAACCACCTGCAGACCGTCGATGTCAGCCAGCATTCGTGTAATGCCCGTACGAACGAGATCATGGTCATCGACCACTAACACCCTAATCAAGCAGACACCTCACCATTTTGGTCTTATATGGACTGCGTTACACCTTAGCAAAAAGCTGCCGGCAGACCTAGCGCCAAGAGGCATTAAAAAGTTACAGCGAATCTTCCTGGGACAAGTGATCCGAGGCCTCAAGTACCGGCGTCTCGCTGCATCCTCAGGAAACACTCATCCTCGCCCGCGACGTATAGTCCCATGCGTTCATAGAGCTTCCTCGCCGGATTGTCCTTGAACACCGTCAGACGCAATGCCGGACGCCGTTCCAGGGTCACCATGTCCCAGACCTGTCCGATTGCCCAGGTACCGGCACCCTGCCCGCGGAATGCCTGATCGATCTGCAACTCCCGGATATACAGCGCCCGGGCATCACGGCTGAGACTGACAAACCCCAGCACCCGATCCTCGCGACTGATAATCCAGTTCTGGCGAATGATCCACGCCAGGTCGAACGCCTCATCCTGCCAGAGCAAATCATGACGCAGGTAATACGGCAGCATGTTGGCGCAGGTCAATTGCCGGACGAAATCGATGTCCGTAGCCGTGGCCGCACGCCATTGGAAACTCATGGCCACCTCGTCAAAGATCAAAACCCGAGTTTGTCATAATGCCAGCCAGACTCAACACCATGAACAATTGCACCTCGGCGATAGAAACTTCTTATTGAACCCGCGCCCCAGCGTCGAGTAAGCTCGGGACCATTCATCGGAGACAGACCATGTTCAACGCCCTCTCACCGCTTCGCCCCGTCAGCGCCCTGCGCTCGGTTGCGGCTGTCCGGGCGAACAGCGTTGCTGCTCCGGTCAATTTTTATTTTGGGTATTGGTTTAGCCACTGGCGCGCCTGATACCCAACCGGCGCCCACTTTAAACGGGTCGCCTTCCAGAGTTCATAAACCCCCGGTCGGCCTCCCGACCGGGGGTTTTGTTTTTTCAGCCCTGTATTTTTTGCAACACCGACAACTTTGAGGATCAAGCCATGAACTACGCCACTTATTACCGTTACGACTTTTGCGCCTGGCGATTTACCAGCCTCCGCTCGGGACAGCCTGCCGCCTCCGATCGGTCACCTATCGGTGGCATGTCAACACTTGAGGCCAGTACGGCCAACTGTCGAACACCCCACTAGGGCCGGTGCGGGAACGAACCCGCTGCTCGCCCAGGAAGCCAGATCATGAATTCGTCCGTCTCCGCTTTGCCGCTGTCCACGCTCAACCCTGCCAATGAAGCCCTGACCCTGCGTCTGCCCAGCTCGTTGCAGCTCAAACACCAACTGCCCCTCAGCCACGGGTTGAGCCAACAAGTCGACGCCCATCGCCAGGCCATTCGTGCCATCCTGGATGGTGACGACGCTCGCCTGCTGGTCATTGTTGGACCCTGCTCCATCCACGATCCGAAATCCGCCCTCGAATACGCCGCCAACCTGGCTCGCCTGGCCCATGAGGTGAACGACAGCATGCTGCTGGTGATGCGCGCCTATGTGGAAAAGCCCCGCACGACGGTGGGCTGGAAAGGCCTGGCCTACGACCCCGATCTGGATGGCAGCGATGACATGGCCGCCGGCCTGACCCTGTCCCGGGATCTGATGCGTGAAATGCTGCAGCTGGGCCTGCCCGTCGCCACCGAACTGCTGCAACCCATGGCCGCCAACTACTTCGACGACCTGCTCAGTTGGGTCGCCATTGGCGCACGCACCACCGAATCGCAGATCCACCGGGAAATGGCCAGTGGCCTGGGCATGCCGGTCGGCTTCAAGAACGGCACCGACGGCGGCGTCGGGATCGCCTGCGACGCCATGCGCTCCGCCGCCCATCCTCACCGGCATTTCGGTGTCGACAGCCAGGGGCATCCTGCAATCATCCAGACCCAGGGCAACCCCGACACTCACCTGGTGCTGCGGGGGGGACACCGCGGCCCGAACTACGACCGCCAGAGCGTCGCGCAGATACAAAGCGACCTGAGCCGTCTGAAAATACCGGCCCGGATCATGGTGGATTGCAGTCATGCCAACAGCGGCAAGGATCCCTCGCGTCAGCCGGAGGTATTCAACGACGTGTTGGCACAGCGGCTGGAAGGGAATAGCTCGCTGATCGGCATGATGATCGAGAGCCACCTGTACGAAGGCTGCCAGCCCATCAGCCCGTCGATGCGCTACGGCGTATCGGTGACCGACGGGTGTCTGGGCTGGGCATCCACCGAGCAACTGCTGCGCCAGGCCCATCGTCAGTTGCTATCGGCCAACTGAGCTTCGTGCGCGCCCTCCTTCGGGAGGGCGCTCCTGGAGCGCACATGCACCTCGACCCCGGCGAAAGGCTGGCTCACATCGTCCAGGCGCTCGACCTGATAGCGAACGCGCACCGATCTGCCTTGTTGACTCTGCCAATAGTCCGCCGGGACTACGAAGGTCATCGGCTGACCGACGTTGGCCGGGACGATTTCGCGCTCGCCGACATAGGCATAGCTGCCATCGCATTGCAGCCAGACCAACTCGCCAATCTCGAAGCCGGCGGTCTCGATGATCACGCTCACCCCTTTCTCCTGTTCGTCGACATCCAGCCCTCCTTCCTTCAGACCCAGGATCCGGGGCGCTTTCAGCGGCGGGCGGACCAGAGGGCCGATATGCAGCGACAAGGACTCGGCACGGCGTACGGAATGCCCGCGCCTGACGACGTAAGAAAGGTCCAGGTGATGCCCCAGATGCGGGGCGATCAGCGCATGATCTATCCAGAACGAGACCTCGCGACCGACGGCATGGGCTTCGATGTCCAGCACGTCACGCCAGAGTGCCCTGGAGTCCCTGCTGCCGATCAGGATCAACCGGTCCCCGACCGCCATTCTTGAATAGGGCCGAATGGTCACGCAGGTGCCCTCGGGGACACGCTTCGGATCGAGACTGCCGCCCACCGCATCTGTGGCAATGGCCGGCAACAGTTGCGGCGCTACGTCACCGATCACCAGTTGCAGGGTCTCCGAATGCATGGGCGCCGGAAGTCGTTTACCGGTGACTTGATAAAAGATCTCCAGCGAGCCGCCGTCCAGCTCGGCGATGTGGGGTTCGCGCACGACGAAGATGACGTCCCGGCCGACCTGTCGCTCCGTGACGGACCGGCGGACCTCATGCCGGTACGGCTCGCCGTCCGAATTGAGCCCATGCCAGAACAGCAGCACTTCATCGCCGCACGTCATCATCGGATAGGGTTTGAGGGTGATGGCAACCTTACTCCAGGCCGGGTTGATCACCCCGCCCTTCGCTGCCGCCAGGATGGGGGCCCGGAGTTTAGTCCGAGCGCTAAGCCGGGCTCGCCGGCCAAATGGGTCAGTGGTCATGTATGGATTCCAGTCCTTGGATGAAGACGCCTTCTCCTGACGGCGCCAGATAGAACCATTAAACCCCGCTCCTCGCAGGCTCGCAGTCAGACAAGACGACAGCGTGGGTGGTCCCCTTGCTCTTGAGACTGTAGCTGCATGCAACGGGGCCTATCAGAAGCATCCCGAAACCAAACACATCATTCGGCCACTTTTCTGATTCTTCCGGCCTTCTCTAGTCCGTTTTCGGTCGGCCACAGCGGTTTCTTCCTACACCCCAGGGCAGGAGCCTGCATTACAGTGGTGTCGCAAATTCAACATGAACCTCTTCGAAAAAGGTACGAACATGCAACGGAATGCAACCACTCAATTTCCTATCCTGTTGGTACACGGTTTGTTCGGGTTTGACAGGGTCGCAGGCTCCGAACTTTTCCAAGGCATCAAGCAGGCACTGCGCCGCGCCGGTGCACGGGTATTCATTCCCTACCTGTCGGCAACCTACGCCAATGAGGCTCGGGGTGAAGAGTTACTGGCCCAGATTGATCGGGTCCTGAGCGGAACCGGGGCCACAAGGGTCAACCTGATCGGACATGGCCAAGGCGCATTGGCGTCCCGCTATGCCGCTGCGCTGACACCTGGGCAGGTCGCCTCGGTGACATCGGTCAGCGGCCCCAATCACGGCTCCGAGCTGGCCGACTTCCTGCGCAAGGCCCTCACGCCCGGACGTCTGCCGGAGCATGTCGCAAGCAGAGTCGCCACGTTATTTGTCGACTTCATTTCATTGTTGAGCGGCCAGGCACAGCTACCACACAACGCCATCGCCGCATTGGCGGCACTGACCACCGAAGGCGTGGGCGCATTCAATGACAAATACCCGCAAGGCTTGCCCAGGAGTTGGGGAAGCAAAGGACCGGATCAGGTCAACGGCGTGCGTTACTACTCCTGGAGCGGCACGTTGCAAGACATACCCGGCGCAGGACCCGAGGCAAGGCCCCCTTACCAGGCATTCTGTCGGGCGTTTTCCGAGTACTTCATTACTGAAGCCGGACAGAACGATGGCCTGGTGGGTCGTTTCAGCTCGCATCTGGGCAAGGTCATCCGCTCCGACTATCCGATGGATCATATGCAGGCCATCAATCAACCGTCAGGGTACGCGCACAAGGGGGCAACCCCGCTGGAACTTTATGTGCGGCACGCCGAACGCCTGCGCAAAGCAGGCCTGTGATCGGCAGGTTCAAGGTTTTGACGCATTTTTGACAACAAACCCTTTAATGATTCCGGTAGGCTCACTCCCTTTAAATCCATTGAAAGGAATTTCCCATGGCCAAAGCCACTGCCCGCCACATCCTGGTTTCCAGCGAAGACAAGTGCAACGAACTCAAGGCTCAGATCGAAGCCGGTGCCGATTTCGCCGAAGTCGCGAAAGCCAACTCGTCGTGCCCGTCCAGCCGTCAGGGTGGCGACCTGGGTTCGTTCGGCCCAGGCCAGATGGTCAAGGAGTTCGACACCGTCGTGTTCAGCGCGCCGATCAACGTGGTGCAGGGCCCGGTCAAGACCCAGTTCGGCTATCACCTGCTGGAAGTGACCAGCCGCCAGGACTGAGGGTAACGGTGGCGAGGGAGCTGCTCCCTCGCCACAGCAATCTCCTCGCCACACCTCTGACCACAGGACTGGCGACCAGCGCGCCGCTCGCGTACAAATCGTGGTCATCGACTACCCGGCGTTAAGGCTGACAATGCGACTGGCGTTTTCCTCACTGTTCTTGACTGCCGCGCTCCTGCTGACAGGCGCCGCAGGCGTGACTGCCGCACCGCAACATGCCTTGACTGTCTACGGCGAACCGGCCAAATACCCCGCGGGCTTCAGCCATTTCGCCTACGCCAACCCCCAGGCCCCCAAGGGTGGCACCCTGCGCCGCTCGGCCATCGAGATCGGCCAGTTCGACCACCTGCTGCCCTACATCGACAAAGGCATCGGGGTCAGCCAGATCGACGGTTTGCTGTATTCCCCCCTGGCCCAGCGCTCCCTGGATGAGCCCTACACCGTGTACGGCCTGGTCGCCCAGGGCATGGAGCGCGCAGACGACGGCCTGTCCCTGCGCTTCTACCTGAATCCCAAGGCCCGATTCGCCGACGGCAAGCCCATCACAGCCGAGGACGTGCGCTACAGCTTCGACCTGCTGATGACCCAGGGCAGCCTGCGCTATCGCACCCAGTTCGCGGCCGTTAAAGGCGTCGAAGTCGAAGGCGAGCGCACCGTTCGCTTCGATTTCAAGAACAACGAAAGCCGCACCTTGCCCCTGGACATCGCCACCCTGCCGGTATTTCCCGAGCACTGGTGGAAAACCCGCGACTTTGCCAGCGGAGGCGGTTATGAAGCGCCGCTGGGCAGTGGGCCATACCGGGTCGGCAAGGTGGATTCCGGACGCAGCATTACCTTCGAACGCAACGCCGACTGGTGGGGCAAGGACCTGCCGGTCAGCCGCGGGCTCTATAACTTCGACCATTTCAGCATCGAGTACTTCGGCGACACTGATGTGGCGCGCCAGGTGCTGCGCGGCGGCGCCTACGACTACAACCGCGAATTCTCTGCCACAGGCTTCTCTATCGGCTACGACAGCCCGGCGCTGCGCGACGGGCGCCTGCAGAAAGCCCACCTGGCCACCGAAGCCCCGCAGATCGCCCAGGGCTTCGTGTTCAACCTGCAAAAACCGCAGTTCCAGGATCGCCGCGTACGCCAGGCCCTGGCGATGCTCTGGGATTTCGAATGGAGCAACCGGCAGATGATGCGCAACCTCTATGTGCGTCAGCAGAGCTTTTTCTCCAACACGGACCTGGCCGCCCGACAGCTGCCCGATGCCAGCGAGCTGGAGATCCTTGAACCGTTGCGCGGAAAAATCCCCGAAGAGGTCTTCACCCAGGTGTTCCAGGCCCCGAAGACCGACGGCAGCGGCGTGATTCGCGACAAGCAGTTGCAAGCCCTGGCGCTGCTGGAGCAGGCCGGCTGGAAACCCGACGGTGATCGCCTGGTCAATGCCGAAGGCGAGCCGCTGAGCTTCACCTTCCTCAACAGCCAGAACGGCATGGATCGCCTGCTGCTGCCCTACAAGCGCACCCTGGCGCAGATCGGCATTGACATGAGCATCCGTCGCATCGACCCATCCCAGTACGTCAATCGCCTGATGAGCCGTGACTACGACATGATTGTCACCGGCTACCCGGTCAGCACCTCGCCCGGCATCGAACTCTACAATTACTTCGGCTCGGCGGCGGCCAACGACCCGGGCGCCAACAACTACATGGCCCTGCAGAACCCCGCCGTCGACACTCTGATCGACGGGCTGGTCAAGGCCACCACCCAGGACGACATGCTCCGTCACGCCCACGCCCTGGACCGGGTGTTGCAATGGAATTACTACTGGATTCCCAACTACTACCCACCGGGCAGCTCGACCGTGTGGTGGAACCGCTTCGGCATGCCGAAGGTGCAGGCCGCCAATGACGAAGCAATCGAAAGCTGGTGGGAAGTCAGCACCACACCGTTGACCAATGAGCAGATGACCGCCGAGCGAATCAGGCGTGGCAGCTCTGGAGGACGTCACTGATGTGGGCCTATGTAGTGCGACGCCTGCTGCTGATCATTCCGACCCTGGTGATCATCCTGCTGGTCAATTTCGTCATCGTCCAGGCTGCCCCGGGTGGCCCGGTGGAACAGGCCATCGCCCACCTGCAGGGTATTGGCGGCGCCAGCGTCGGCAGCTCGGGCAATGCCATGACCGCCAGCTCCCGGGCCAGCCGCGGCCTGGACCCGCAACTGATCAAGGACATCGAGAAACAATACGGCTTTGACAAACCGGCCCATGAACGCCTGTGGCTGATGCTCAGCAGTTACGCCCGCCTGGACTTCGGCAAGAGCTTCTTCCGTGGCGCCACGGTCACCGACCTGATCCTGGAAAAGATGCCGGTGACCATTTCCCTGGGGCTGTGGGCCACGCTGATCACCTACCTGGTGTCGATCCCGCTGGGCATCCGCAAGGCGGTGCATCACGGCTCGGCCTTCGATGTCTGGAGCAGCACGGCGATCATCATCGGCTACGCCATGCCAGCATTCCTCTTCGCGATGTTCCTGATCGTGGTGTTCGCGGGCGGAACTCCCCTGAACTGGTTCCCGGTGCGCGGGCTGGTGTCGGACAACTTCGAATCGCTGTCAATCCTGGGCAAGATCACTGATTATTTCTGGCACCTGGTGCTGCCGGTCACATCACTGGTGATCGGCGGCTTCGCCACCCTGACCATCCTGACCAAGAACTCGTTCCTCAATGAAATCACCCGCCAATACGTGGTCACGGCGCGGGCCAAGGGCATGAGCGAGCGACGGGTGTTGTATGGCCATGTGTTCCGCAACGCCATGCTATTGGTGGTATCGGGAATTCCCCAGGCTTTCATCAGCGTGTTCTTCGCCGGGTCGTTGCTGATCGAGGTGATCTTTTCCCTCGATGGCCTGGGCCGCATGAGCTACGAGGCAGCCGTATCCCGGGACTATCCTGTGGTGTTCGGCTCGCTGTTCATCTTCACGCTGTTCGGCTTGCTGATCAAACTCATCGGCGACCTCTGCTACACCCTGGTGGACCCGCGCATCGACTTCGCCGCGAGGAACGCCTGATGTTCGGTTTCTCGCCCTTGGGCCGACGGCGTTTCGAGCGTTTCAAGAAGAACCGCCGCGGCTGGTGGTCGCTGTGGTTGTTCATCGGCCTGTTCATCCTGACCCTGGGCGGCGAGCTGATCGCCAATGACAAGCCGCTGGTGGTGAGTTATCAGGGCTCGCTGTATTTCCCGGTGTTCAAGCGCCACACCGAACAGGAATTTGGCGGCCAGCTACCGTTCCAGGCCGACTACCGCAGCAGCTACGTGCAGAATCTGATTCACAAGGACGGCGGCTGGATGCTGTTCCCGCCGATCCCGTTCAGCGACGACACTCCCAACTACGACCTCAATCAACCGGCCCCGAGCCCGCCTACCTCCGTGAACTGGCTGGGTACCGACGACCAGTCCCGGGACGTGCTGGCCCGAGTGATCTTCGGCGCCAGGGTGTCGATCCTGTTCGCCCTGGCACTGACGGCCATCAGCGCCCTGATCGGCATCACCGCCGGGGCATTGCAAGGTTATTACGGCGGCTGGGTGGATCTGTTGGGGCAACGCCTGCTGGAAGTCTGGTCCGGGCTGCCGGTGCTCTATCTGCTGATCATCCTGTCCGGTTTCGTCGAACCGAATTTCTGGTGGCTGCTGGGGATCATGGCGCTGTTCTCCTGGCTGGCCCTGGTGGACGTGGTCCGCGCCGAGTTCCTGCGCGGGCGCAACCTCGAATACGTCAAGGCCGCCAGGGCCCTGGGCCTGACCGACCGCAAGGTAATCGTGCGGCACATCCTGCCCAATGCGATGAACGCGACCCTGAGTTATCTGCCGTTCATCCTCACCGGGGCGATCTCCACCCTCACCGCCCTGGACTTTCTCGGCTTCGGCATGCCGGCCGGCAGCGCGTCTCTGGGCGAGCTGATTGCCCAGGGCAAACAGAACCTGCAAGCACCCTGGCTGGGGCTGACGGCCTTCTTCACCCTGGCCTTGATTCTTTCCCTGTTGGTGTTTATTGGCGAGGCGTTGCGTGATGCATTCGATCCCAGGTCCTGATCCGGACGCGCATGACAACCTGATCGAAATCCGCGACTTGAGCGTGGCCTTCGATGACCACGCCGTCGTGCGCAACCTGTGCCTGGACATCCGCCCCGGCGAGTGCCTGGCCCTGGTGGGCGAATCGGGTTCCGGCAAGTCGGTGACGGCTCATTCGATCCTGCAACTGCTGCCGCCAACCGAAAGCCGTACCACCGGCAGTATCCGCTATCGCGGCCAGGAGCTGGTCGGAACCCAAACCAGCACCCTGCGCAAGCTGCGCGGCAACCGCATCGCGATGATCTTCCAGGAGCCGATGACCTCCCTGAACCCGCTGCACAGCGTCGAAAAGCAGATCGGCGAAACCCTGATGCTGCACAAAGGCCTGGGCGGCAAAGCGGCACGCCAGCGCATCCTGGAACTGCTGGCCCTGGTGGGCATCCAGAAACCCGTCGAACGCCTCAAGGCCTACCCGCATCAGCTCTCCGGCGGCCAGCGACAACGGGTGATGATTGCCATGGCCCTGGCCTGCGAGCCGGAGCTGTTGATTGCCGACGAACCGACCACCGCGCTGGACGTCACCGTACAACGCAAGATCCTGCTGTTGCTCAAATCCCTCCAGCAACGGCTGGGCATGTCCCTGTTGCTGATCAGCCACGACCTGAACCTGGTGCGCAGCATCGCCCAGCGGGTGTGCGTGATGAAGGCCGGGGAAATCGTCGAGCAGGCGCCCTGCGAAACCCTGTTCAGCGCGCCGAAGCACCCCTACAGCTGTGAACTGCTGCACGCCGAGCCGGAAGGTGAAGCCCCGCCCCGGGACGAGCGCGAAGACGTGCTGCAGGTCCAGGACCTGCGGGTGAGTTTTGCCCTGGGCGGCGGATTGTTCCGGCGCAAGGAATACCTGCACGCCGTCGACGGCATCAGCCTGAAAGTCCAGCGTGGCAAGACCCTGGGCATCGTTGGTGAGTCCGGCTCCGGCAAGTCCACCCTTGGCCAGGCGATTCTGCGGCTGATCGAATCCGAAGGCAGTATCCGCTTCCAGGGTCAGGCCCTCGACGCCCTGTCGCAGAAAGAGCTGCGACCGTGGCGCAAGCAGATGCAGGTGGTGTTCCAGGATCCATTCGGCAGCCTCAGCCCGCGGATGTCGGTGCAGCAGATCATCAGCGAAGGCCTTGAGGTTCACAGCCCATCCAGCGCCCAGGAATGCGAGGCCCGGGTAATTCAGGCCCTCAAGGAAGTCGGTCTCGATCCACAGAGTCGCCACCGCTACCCCCACGAATTTTCCGGTGGCCAACGCCAGCGCATCGCCATTGCCCGGGCCCTGGTGCTCAAGCCGGCCTTGATCCTGCTGGACGAGCCCACGTCGGCGCTGGATCGTACCGTGCAGAAACAGGTGGTCACCCTGCTTCGCCAACTTCAGGAAAAGTACGGCCTGACCTATCTGTTCATCAGCCATGACCTGGCGGTGGTGCGCGCCCTGGCCCACGACATGATCGTGATCAAGGACGGAAAGGTGGTCGAGCAAGGGGCAAGTCATGAACTTTTCGAGTCGCCACGTCACCCCTATACCAGAGAGCTACTGGCGGCGGCACATCCCGCATAACCCGCGGGCCAGTCTTTCTCCGCGGTTCAGGCGCTCCGTCGCTGGTCCAGGGTGTTGGCGAAATTACCCATCACCGTCACAACCTGTTGCGCGCCCCGGTGGATATCCAGGATCACCGCGCCTGCCTCGTTCACCAATGTGACCCCCTGTTCTGCCTTGAGGGTGCTCGACTGCATGCTGGTGACCGCTTGCCTGGCGAGTTCGCGGTTCTTGCCGACCACCTCGGTGATGGCGACGGTGGCCTGGCTCGTACGCCGGGCCAGGTTGCGTACCTCATCGGCCACGACCGCGAAGCCGCGCCCTTGCTCCCCCGCGCGGGCAGCTTCAATGGCGGCATTGAGGGCCAGCAGGTTGGTCTGTTCAGCAATGCCCCGGATGGCATCGACAATACTGCCAATTTCCTCGGACTGCGCGCTCAGAGCCCCTATGCCCGTTGCCACAGCCTGGAGTTCATCGGCGATGCTCTGCACGACGGTCACGGTTTTTTGCACGACGGCGGTGCCAAGCCGAGTGTGCTCATCGGTCTGTCGGGACGTCTCGAAGGCCAACTGCGCCGCCTTCGATTCGCTCTGACGTTGCTCAATCTCTGCGGTGCAATCGGTGGCGAACTTGACCACCCCATACAGATGGCCCTGGGCATCATAGAGCGGGTTGTAGGTGGCCTGCAGCCAGACGGTCGCGCCGCGCTTGTCAACTCGCTGGAAAAGCCCTCCCATGTACTCGCCCCGGTTCAGCCCGGCCCAGAAGCCGCGATAGGCTTCGCTCTGCGCTTCGCTGGACGAGCAGAAGAGACGGTGATGCTGGCCGCGTACTTCTTCCAGGCCATACCCCATTACCTTCAGGAAATTCGCGTTGGCACTCACCACCTGCCCGTTCAGATCAAACTCGATGACCGCCATCGACCGGTCAATCGCCTGGGTGAAGCTGGATTCGGCCTGGGAGCGAAGCACCTCATCGGTAACGTCGCGAACAATGCAAATAATGCGCTGTACGCCTGCATTCGCCTGGCGCACCGGAACATAATCCGCTTCCACCCAGGCCCCGTGTCCCTCGCGGGCAAGCTGCAAAAACCGATCGCTGGCACTTGCCCCCTGCAACAAGCGCTGCCACAGCGCTGCATGCTTTGGACTGCGGGCGTACGCCGGGGCGCAAAATGTCTGGTGAGGCTTGCCCAGAATCTCGTCGAGCGAGTATCCAGTCATTTGCAGGAACAGAGGACTGGCGCCCAGCACTTCACCTGTCGGTGCGAGCTCGAGCACGGCCATTGAGGCATGCAAGGCATGGCACTGCGCTTCAAGGTAAGCCTGCCTGGCCTGAATTTCGTGCAAGGCCTGCTGATGCTTGCGCGTACGAATGAACATGGGCACCACTCCGGAACGTTGGATGCGTGGATCGAGCCACCTGAAGACGCAGGCGTCTTTTCGCTGGAGAGATGCCATTAAGCCATGACCGCAAAATAACTGTACAGATTTTTATTTATGTACAATTTTTATGTGACCAACAGCGCGCCTTCGGCCGCCCGGTCTCTTTCATTTCCAGCCAATGCGCCACCGCTTGTCATCTCGCAATTCGCGCCAGTCCAGCAGCTCCGTGCGCCCGCTGTGTACCGCTTGCAGTTCGACTTGCAGCGGCACGCCGAGCTCGTCGCAGAGGAGCCTGATGACCAGGAAATGCTTCTCTCGATTAACCGGTGCACAGGCAGTCCATTTGGAAAGCGTGAGTTTGCGAGGATTGAATGGGTTCATGGGACATCCAAAAAAATGTACAAGACAAAATCAAATGTACAACTTCCCCCTTATTGATACCACGACCCTCAGGGACTCTCGACCGAGTCGCGACGCGTCAGCTGCGTCTACGGCATAATGCCGCTGGCAACAGACTCATCAGAGGACGCCATACCCCCACCTCTTTCTGGGAATGCCCGATGCGCCCCACCGAAAACCTCAAGGATTACCAGCGCGTACGCACCCTGGCGATTCGTTCATTGTTCGAAATCATCGAGCAATCCAGCGAAGGAACGGTCATCGTCGACCGTGACGCCAACATCGTCTGGATGAACGAACGCTACGCCCGGCGCTTCGGCCTGAACTCGGCACAGGAAGCGATCGGACGAGCCTGCGAAAGCGTGATCCCCGGCAGCCTGCTGCGGGAGGTGGTGCGTACCGGACAACCGATATTGCTCGATATGCAGGAGATGCCCAAGGAGCCGCTGGTGGTGATGCGCCTACCGATCCACGACAGCGCCGGTGCGGTAATCGGCGCCATCGGTTTTGCCCTGTTCGGTGAACTGCACAGCCTGTCGCCGATGCTCAAGCGCTACCAAAGCATGCAGGAAGAGCTGGCCTCGACCCGTTCGCTGCTGCGGGCACGGCAAACCAAGTACAACTTCGCCCATTTCATTGGCACCAGCAGTGCCGGGCTGGAGGTCAAGCGCCGCGCCCGACGCAGCGCCAGTACCGATTCTCCGGTGCTGCTGCTCGGCGAGACCGGCACCGGCAAGGAGTTGCTGGCCCAGGCGATCCACAGCGCCTCGCCACGGGCGCACAAGGCATTCGTCAGCATCAACAGCGCGGCGATTCCGGAATCGCTGCTGGAAGCCGAGTTCTTCGGCACGGCCCCCGGAGCGTTCACCGGGGCTGACCGCAAGGGCCGCGCCGGCAAGCTGCAGATCGCCCAGGGCGGCACGTTATTCCTCGATGAGATCGGCGACATGCCGCTGCCGCTGCAAAGCAAACTGCTGCGCGTGCTGCAGGAAAAGGAATATGAACCGGTGGGCTCCAACGAGGTGCTGCAAAGCGATGTCCGCGTGATCGCTGCCACGTCAACGGACCTGGAAGCGGCGATCAAGCGCGGCGAGTTCCGCGCCGACCTGTACTACCGCCTCAATGTGTTGCCTATCCAGGTCCCGCCCCTGCGCGAGCGCCTGGATGACCTGCCGGCCCTGAGCGAAGCAATCCTCGAAGACCTGCGCAGCCAGCACGAACTGAACCCCGATGCTCTCGACCTGCTGGGGCAACACGCCTGGCCGGGCAACATCCGCGAGTTGCGCAACGTGCTGGAGCGAGCCGCGCTGCTCAGCGATAACCTGCTGCTCACCGCCGCCGACATCCGCGCGGCCATCGGCACGTTCTCACCGGTCACCCGGACAACCAACCCAAGCCTGGAATTGCTGCCGCAGGAAACCTTCAGCCAGGCCCGGGCGCGATTCGACCGGCAGTTGATCGAAACCACCCTCGCGCAATGCGACGGCAAGGTGATCGAAGCGGCTGAGCGGCTGGGGCTGGGGCGGTCGACGCTGTACAAGAAGATGGTGGCGCTGGGGATTGCCGAGTCTCAATAGAGAGAAATACATTCTCTTTTTGTAGACAACTCCTTCCGAGCGCTTCGCGCTCATCGCGAGCAGGCTCGCTCCCACAGATGACCGCATTCCCCTGTGGGAGCGAGCCTGCTCGCGATAAGGCCATTCGAATCAAAAAATCTCAAAAAAGAGACAGCACTCTCCGTATCTCCTCAAGCCAAACAAGAAACATCATATATTTCAACAAGTTACCAACCTGGCACAAAACTCGCTAAAGCCCTCCCACCGTTTCACCACAACAATAACAATCCCAGGAGACACACCATGAGTGTGATCATTGCCTTGGCAGCCCTCGCGCTGCTGATGGTTGCCGCCTACCGTGGCTACAGCGTCATCCTCTTTGCCCCCATCGCCGCCCTCGGCGCCGTCCTGCTTACCGACCCCTCCGCCGTCGCCCCTGCCTTTACCGGGGTGTTCATGGAGAAAATGGTCGGGTTCATCAAACTGTACTTCCCGGTGTTCCTGCTCGGCGCGGTGTTCGGCAAGCTGATCGAGTTGTCGGGTTTCTCCCGCTCCATCGTGGCCGCGGCGATTCGCCTGCTGGGCACGCGCCAGGCGATGCTGGTGATCGTACTGGTCTGCGCCCTGCTGACCTATGGCGGCGTATCGCTGTTCGTCGTGGTGTTCGCGGTATACCCATTCGCCGCCGAGATGTTCCGCCAGAGCAATATCCCCAAGCGCCTGATCCCGGCCACCATCGCTCTCGGTGCGTTCTCTTTCACCATGGACGCCCTGCCCGGCACGCCGCAGATCCAGAACATCATCCCCAGCACCTTCTTCAACACCACTGCCTGGGCCGCGCCGTGGCTGGGGGTGATCGGCACGCTGTTCGTGTTCAGCGTCGGCATGCTGTTCCTCCAACGCCAGCGCAACAAGGCCCAGCGCGTGGGCGAAGGCTACGGCAGCGAATTGCGCAACGAGCCGGAAACAGCGGAGGACATCCAGTTACCCAACCCGTGGATCGCCGTTTCGCCGCTGCTGGCGGTCGGCATCATGAACCTGCTGTTCACCCAGTGGATCCCCCAGTGGTACGGCAAGACCCACAGCCTGGCGCTGCCGGGGATGGCAACACCAGTGACCAGCGACGTCGCCAAGCTCACTGCGATCTGGGCGGTTCAGGCCGCGCTGTTGGTGGGCATCATCATGGTCTTGCTGTTCGGCTTCCGGGCCATTCGCAGCAAGCTGGCCGAAGGCAGCAAGAGTGCGGTGGGTGGTGCGCTGCTCGCGGCGATGAATACCGCCTCGGAATACGGCTTCGGCGCGGTCATCGCCTCGCTGCCGGGATTCCTGGTGTTGGCCGACTGGCTCAAGAGCATCCCCAATCCACTGGTCAACGAAGCCGTGACCGTGACGCTGCTGGCGGGCATCACCGGTTCCGCGTCGGGCGGCATGAGCATCGCCCTGGCGGCGATGTCCGAAACCTTCATCAACGCCGCCCACGCCGCCAATATCCCCCTGGAAGTGCTGCACCGGATAGCGGCAATGGCCAGCGGCGGCATGGACACCCTGCCTCACAACGGCGCGGTGATCACCCTGCTGGCGGTGACCGGGCTGACCCACCGTGAAGCCTACAAAGACATTTTCTGCATTACGCTGATCAAGACCCTCGCGGTTTTCGTGGTGATCGGTGTGTTTTACGCCACTGGCATTGTATGAGGTTCTTATGACGACAACTCTTTCCGGCAAAACCGCCCTGGTTACCGGTTCTACCAGCGGCATCGGCCTGGGCATCGCCCTGAGCCTGGCCAAGGCCGGCGCCGACTTGATCCTCAACGGCTTTGGCGATGCGTCGGCGGTGATCGCCGAAGTGCAGCAGTTCGGTGGCAAGGTGGGCCATCACCCGGCCGATGTCAGTGATCCGGCCCAGATCGCCGATATGCTCGCTTACGCCGAGCGCGAGTTCGGCGGCGTCGACATTCTGGTGAACAACGCCGGCATCCAGCATGTGGCCGCCGTCGAGGATTTCCCGGTGGAGCGCTGGGACTCGATCATCGCCATCAACCTGTCCTCGGTGTTTCATGCCACCCGCCTGAGCCTGCCGGGCATGCGCAGCAAGGGCTGGGGGCGGATCGTCAATATTGCCTCGGTACACGGCCAGGTCGGCTCGGTGGGCAAGGCCGCCTATGTCGCAGCCAAACATGGGGTGATCGGCCTGACCAAAGTGGTTGGCCTGGAAACCGCCACCAGCAACGTCACCTGCAATGCCATCTGTCCGGGCTGGGTGCTGACTCCGCTGGTGCAGAAACAGATCGATGATCGCATCGCCAGCGGCATCGACCCGCAACAGGCCCAGCATGACCTGCTGGCCGAGAAGCAGCCGTCGCTGGCGTTCGTCACCCCACCGCAACTGGGGGAACTGGTGCTGTTCCTGTGCAGCGAAGCCGGCAGCCAGGTGCGCGGCGCGGCGTGGAATATCGATGGTGGGTGGTTGGCCCAGTAACCTGTGTGAACCCTGTGGGAGCAAGGCTTGCCCGCGATGAAGGTATCTCGATTCCAAGGTGAACCGTATCGACCTCATCGCGGGCAAGCCTTGCTCCCACAGGAAGTTGATCCCGGAAGCTCCGGCTCGCTCTATAGTTTGCGTGTACATAAAGAATAAGAGATACGCCATGTCCGACATCCTCTGGCAACCCAGCCCTGAACGCATCGCCCGGTCGCGCATGAACGCCTTTCGCCAGTTCGTCAACGAACGGCATCATCTGCAACTCAGCGACTATCCCGCCCTTCACGCCTGGAGCATCGACCAGCGCGAAGCTTTCTGGCAGGCCATCGTCGATTTCTTCGGGATCCGCTTTCACCAAGCACCCACCGAGGTACTGGTGGAAGGCGCGCAAATGCCCAGCGCCCGCTGGTTCCCCGGGGCGACGCTGAACTTTGCCGAGCATTTGCTGCGCCGTCGCGATACAGCAACGGCAGTGGTGGCCATCGACGAAAATGGCGGCCAGGAACATCTGACCTGGGTTGAACTCGCGGCCCACGTCGCCGGCCTGCAGAAAAGCCTGCAAGCGGCCGGTGTGACCCAAGGCGACCGCGTCGCAGCGTGCATGCCCAACACCTGGCAAACCCTGGTGGGCATGCTCGCCACCACCAGCCTGGGGGCGATCTGGTCCTGTTCGTCGCCGGATTTCGGCACCCAGGGAGTGATCGACCGCTTCGGCCAGATCGAACCCAAGGTGCTCATCACCTGCGCCGGTTACCGCTACGCCGGCAAGGTCATCGACCAACGGCCCAAGGTCAACGAAATCCTCGAACGGCTGCCGTCGCTGCAGCAACTCATCGTGCTGCCCTATGCTCAGCCGGATGCCTGCGCCGAAGACTTCACGACCCCGGCCAGCGTCGCACTGTGGGACGGGTTCTACCAAGCCGGTGGCGAGCCGCAATTCGTCGCCGTGCCGTTCGATCATCCGCTGTACATCCTGTACTCCAGCGGCACCACCGGCGTACCGAAGTGCATCGTCCATGGCACCGGCGGGGTACTGCTGCAACACGTCAAGGAACATGGCCTGCACGTCGACCTCGGCCCCGAGGATCGGCTGTTCTACTACACCACCTGCGGCTGGATGATGTGGAACTGGCTGGTGTCTGCCCTTGCCGTTGGCAGTGCGGTGGTGCTCTACGACGGCTCACCGTTCCACCCCGGCCCCGAGCGCTTGCTGGACCTGATCGACCAGCAGCGCATCAGTGTGTTCGGCACCAGCCCAAAATTCCTGGCCGCCCTGGAGAGCCAGGGCTTGAAGCCTCGGCAGAGCCACGACCTGGGCAGCCTCAGGACCCTGCTGTCCACCGGCTCGGCGCTGGCGCCCCATAGTTACGACTATGTGTACCGCGACTTCAAGCCAGACGTCTGCCTGGCGTCGATGTCCGGTGGCACCGACATCGTGTCGTGCTTCGTCAACGGCAACCCGTTTTCGGCAGTGCGTCGCGGCGAGATGCAGGGCAAGAGCCTGGGCATGGCGGTACAGGTCTGGAACGAGGCCGGGCAGGCAGTCATCGGTGAGAAAGGTGAACTGGTATGCACTCGGCATTTTCCGGCGATGCCCGTTGGTCTGTGGAACGACCCCCGGCAGGAAAAACTGCGAGCGTCCTACTTCAGCCAGTTTCCCGGCGTGTGGGCCCAAGGTGATTACGCCGAGGAACTGCCCCATGGCGGCTTCCTGATCCATGGCCGCTCCGATGCCGTGCTCAACCCTGGCGGCGTGCGCATCGGCACGGCGGAAATCTATCGGCAGGTGGAAAAGGTCGAACAGGTGCTGGACAGTGTCGCCATCGGCCAGCAATGGCAGGGCGATGTGCGGGTGGTGCTGTTTGTGCGTCTGCAAGAGGGCGTGGTCCTGGATGCCCCCCTGGAACAGCGGATCCGCCAAGTCATCCGGGCCAACACCACGCCGCGTCATGTACCGGCGAAGATCCTCGCGGTCAGCGACATTCCGCGAACCATCAGTGGCAAGGTGGTGGAGTTGGCGGTACGCAATGTGGTGCACGGCGAAGCGGTGAAAAATACCGACGCCCTGGCCAACCCGGAGGCGCTGGAGCAGTTTCGGGATCGGCCGGAGCTTACCTCCTAGGCACCACACAAAACCGCTTTCTGTGGCGAGGGGATTTATCCCCGCTGGGCTGCGCAGCAGCCCTGAATCCAGACACCGCGGTGTATTAGACAGACTTGTATTGATGGGATTGGGGGCTGCTGCGCAGCCCAGCGGGGATAAATCCCCTCGCCACAGGGAATGTGCAAAACCCCATCAATCCATCAACCCCCACTCCCCCGCCGCCGGATCGGCCGCAGGCGCGGCGCCCGATTCGGCATGCAGTTTCAACCGCAGCCGCAGGTTGTTCGCCGAGTCGGCATTCTTCAGGGCTTCTTCCTCATCGAGCACCCCTTCGACTACCAGGTTGAAAAGGGCCTGGTCAAAGGTCTGCATGCCCAGTTCTTCCGACTTCTCCATGATGCCCTTGAGTTCGCCCAGCTCGTTGCGCCGGATCAGATCGGCCACCGTGGGCGAGCCGAGCATGACCTCCACCGCCGCCCGGCGCTGGCCGGTACGGGTGCGCACCAGGCGCTGGGACACGAATGCCTGGAGGTTGTTGCCCAGGTCGCTCAACAGCTGCGACCGGCGTTCTTCCGGGAAGAAGTTGATCACCCGGTCCAGGGCCTGATTGGCGTTGTGGGCATGCAAGGTAGAAATCACCAGATGCCCTGTGTCGGCAAAAGCCAGGGCGTGTTCCATGGTTTCCCGGTCGCGAATCTCGCCGATCAGCACCACATCCGGTGCCTGGCGCAAAGTGTTCTTGAGGGCGGCATGGAAACTGCGGGTGTCGACACCGACCTCGCGCTGGTTGATGATCGACTTCTTGTGCCGGTGGATATACTCCACCGGGTCCTCGATGGTGATGATGTGGCCGCTGCTGTTGCGATTGCGATAATCGATCAGCGCCGCCAGGGAGGTGGACTTGCCTGACCCTGTCGCGCCGACGAACAACATCAGCCCCTGCTTTTGCATGATGGTATCCAGCAGCACCCTGGGCAGCTTCAGGTCCTCGAAGCGCGGGATGTCCAGCTTGACGTTGCGGATCACCATGGACACGTCATTGCGCTGCTTGAAGATATTGACCCGGAAGCGCCCGACACCCGAGAGAGAAATGGCCAGGTTCATTTCCAATTCCCGATCGAACTCAAGGCGTTGTTCGGCGTCCATCAGAGACTCGGCGAGCCCGGCGATGTCACCGACCTTGAACGCCTGGTTGCCCAGGGGCTTGAGCACACCCTCGAATTTTGCACAGGGCGGTGCCCCGGTGGACAGGTAAAGATCGGAGCCTTCCTGGCTGGCCAGGATGCGTAACAAGGGATCGATTTCCATGGACTGAAACTTCCGCGAGATATCAATGAAACAAGCTGACCCGAGCACGTACCTCTGCAGACCAACCCGCGCTTACCTCCTTCAGAGGATAGTCGACGTGACACGCCACCCAGGGATTCCGTGATGAACGCAACACCCGCCAGCAGCGGCACACAGCGCCTGATCGACCGACGGGACTGGAGTTCCAGCCCGCTGGGCGCTGTCCAAACCTGGCCCCAGAGCCTGCGCACCGCCGTGGACATCGTGCTGCACTCGCCGATGCCGATGGCCTTGCTGTGGGGGCCGCAACTGATCCACTTCTACAACGACGCCTTTTCCCGACTGGCCGGTGATAAACATCCCCAGGCGTTCGGCCAGCCAACCCACACGGCATGGCCTGAACTCAAAAGCGTCAGCGCACCGATTTACCACAACGTGTTGCAAGGCCGCACACACACCAGCCGCGACCAGCAATGGCGCCTGCCCTTTGCCGGCCGCCTTTGCGACCTCTGGCTGGACCTGACCTACAGCCCCGTGCGTGACGAAGGCGGTGCCGTGGCCGGCATCCTGATCACCGCCATCGAGACCAGCGAGCGGCGACGCCTGGCCCTGGAGTTCGAACGCCGCTCCGAAGCCAGCCTCAAGGCCCAGCAGGAAAGCGAAGAGCGTCTGCAATTGGCCTTGGCGGCTGCCGATGCCCTGGGCACTTGGGACTGGGATATCAGCGAAGACCGCTTCATCGCCGATGCGCATTTCGCCCTGTTGCACGGTGTCGATCCCAGTCTGTCACGGCAATTGCCCATCAGTGCCTACCTCGAAGGCGTACACCCCGAAGATCGGGCTATGGTCGCCCGCAGCATCAAGCACTGCATCACCCACGGCACCGAATATGCCGAGGAGTACCGCCTGCTGCAGCCCGACGGCGAACTGCGCTGGGTCTTCGTGCGCGGTCGCTGCTACAAGGATCGCCACGGCCGGCCCAAGCGCTTTCTCGGCGCGGCTCTGGACCTGACCGAGCGCAAGCGCGCCGAACAGGCCCTGCGCCAGAGCCAGACCGAGCTGCAGCTGATCATCAACGCCATGCCGATCCTCATCAGCTATGTGGACCGCGAAGAACGTTTCCGCCTGAACAACAGCGCCTACCTGGACTGGTTCGGGCTGACCCCGCAGGAACTCTATGGAAAGACCATTCGCGAAGTGATCGGCGAGGAAGGCTATGCGGCCCGCGCCGAACAGATTGCCGCGGCCCTGGCGGGCAAGTCGTGCAGCTTCGCTGTCCAGTCGGACCACCGCGACGGCCGGCCGCGGCATGCGCTGACCAACTACCTGCCCCGTCATGGCGCGGACGGTGCCGTGAATGGTTTCTACATCTTTGTGATTGACGAAACCGAGCGCAAGAAAACTGAGGAAGCCCTGCGCAACCTCAACGAAACCCTGGAAGAACGGGTGATCGCCCGCACCCAGCAATTGGCCGAAGCCAATCACCGCCTGCAGAACGAAATGTTCGAACGCGAACGCGCCGAAGAAGCGCTGCGCCATGCCCAGAAGATGGAAGCCGTGGGCCAGCTCACCGGGGGCATCGCCCATGATTTCAACAATATGCTCACCGGCATCCTCGGCAGCCTGGACCTGATGCAGCGCTACATCGCCAACGGCCGTGCCGATGAGATCGGACGCTTCACCGAAGCGGCGGTGTCATCGGCCAATCGCGCAGCGGCCCTGACCCACCGGCTGTTGGCCTTTTCCCGGCGCCAGTCTCTGGACCGCAAACCGCTGGACGCCAACAACCTGGTCCTGTCCCTGGAAGACCTGCTGAGTCGCACCACCGGTGATCACATCGCGCTGCGCCTGCAACTGGCCGATGAGCTTTGGTCCGTCAGCACCGACGCCAGCCAGTTGGAAAACGCCCTGCTCAACCTGGTGATCAACGCTCGGGACGCCATGCCCGATGGCGGTGAACTGACCGTCGAAACCGCCAATATCTACCTCGACGGCAGCGACATCAGCACCCTGGAACCGGTCAAGGCCGGGGATTACGTGATGATTGCCGTCAGCGACAATGGCAGCGGCATGACCCCGTCCGTGCTGGCAAAGGCCTTCGATCCATTCTTCACCACCAAACCCATCGGCCAGGGCACCGGCCTGGGATTGTCGATGATTTACGGCTTTGCCCAACAGTCAGGTGGGCTACTGAACCTGGACAGCGTACCGGGCCAGGGCACACGAGTGCAGTTGTACCTGCCGCGGCTGCACGTAGCACCCGTCGAACAATCGACACAGCCCGCGGCTATGGAGGCTCCGGCGGCTATCGCAGGCGAAACCGTATTGCTGGTGGAAGACGACCCGGCGGTGCGGATGCTGGTTCTCGATCTGTTGCAGGCGCTGGGGTATACCGCCCTTGAAGCCGAAGACGCCAACGCTGCCCTGCCGCTGCTGGAGTCGGACCAGCGCATCGACCTGCTGGTCACCGACGTCGGCCTGCCCGGCATGAATGGCCGGCAACTGGCGGAAATCGCTCGCCAGCACCGGCCCGATCTGAAGGTGCTGTTCATGACTGGCTATGCGCAGAAAGCCGCCGAACGCCAGGGCTTCCTGGAACAGGGCATGGACATGGTCGCCAAGCCTTTCACCCTCGATTTGCTGGCGAACAAGATTCGGACGATGATCAACCATGCCTCCTGAGTTGAGGCATAATCGCTCCCTTTTGTTCAGGTCACCGCTGCGATGAAAGCCCAAGCCCGCCATATTCTGGTGAAAACCGCCGAAGAAGCCGAACAGCTCAAACAACGCATCGCCAAGGGCGAAGCGTTCGATGTGCTGGCAAAGAAATACTCCACCTGCCCTTCCGGCAAACGCGGCGGCGACCTGGGTGAAGTGCGGCCGGGGCAGATGGTCGGCGTGATCGATGCGGTGATCTTCAAGAAGCCACTGCGGGTGGTACATGGGCCGATCAAGAGCAAGTTCGGGTATCACCTGGTGCAGGTGTTTTATCGGGATTGATATCGGGCCCAACGCAGGTCACATGTGGGAGCGAGCCTGCTCGCGATAGCGGTGGGTCAGTTGATATTGATGGTGACTGACACACTGCCATCGCGAGCAGGCTCGCTCCCACAGGAGGCTCTGCGGTGGTTCATGACCGGGGAATCAACGCCCCCGGCACCTGGATCACCCGACTCGCCAACAGATGCCCGGCCTCGGCGGCCTCCACCGGATTCCCGCCCATCAAACGGCGCGCCAGGTAGGCCGCGCTGAACGAGTCCCCCGCCGCCGTGGTGTCCACCACCCGCTCGACCCGCTGGGCCGGTACTTCATACGATTGGCCATCGCACCGGATCAGGCACGCCTCGGCACCGCGCTTGAGCACCACTTCCGGGGTGCCGAGCTGTTCGTAGGCGGCGAACACCGCTTCGCTGTCGGCATGTCCGAACAGCGCCTGCTCGTCGTCCACCGTCAGCAGCGCCAGCCCCACATAAGGCAATACACTGCGGTAGGCCGCGCGGGCGGCGTCGACCGAGGCCCATAGCCTTGGCCGATAGTTGTTGTCAAACACCACCAGGGCGCCTCGCCGACGGGCTTCGATCAGGGTTTCGATGAGCTTGCTGCGTCCCTGCTCGCCAAGCACTGCCAGGGTGATGCCACTGAAATACAGCACATCGTAATCCGGCAACGCCGCCAGGATCGGCGCGGCGGCCGGCGTGGTAAAGCAATCGCGCACTGCCGCTTCGTTGCGCCAGTACAGGAACCGGCGCTCACCGGCCGCATCAGTCTGGATGCAATACAAACCCGGCAAGCGGCCGGGCAGGCGCTGGACTCGTTCCAGGCCGATGTTCTCCTCGGCCCAGCTCCGGCACATGGCATCGCTGAAGCTGTCGTCGCCCAGGGCGGTGACGTAGTCCACCGCCGCCCTGTCGCCCAAGGCGCGTGACAAGTAGACCGCCGTGTTCAGGGTGTCGCCGCCGAAGCTCTGCTGCAGACTGCCGTCGGCGCGTTGTTGCAGTTCGATCATGCACTCGCCGATCAGGGCGATGCGGGGTTTGGAGTGGGTCATGGATAATCCTGATGATTCGGTGGTGTCTGGCAGGCCGTCGTCGCGGGCAAGCCTTGCTCCCACAGGTCCTGCTCCCACAAGCCTGTTGGAGCAGGACCTGTGGGAGCAAGACCAGTGGGAGCAGGACCTGTGGGAGCAGGACCTGTGGGAGCAGGACCTGTGGGAGCAAGGCTTGCCCGCGATAGGCGCAACTCGGTTTCAAGCCTAGAAACAAGTCTCCATGCTTTCGACCACCCGCAATTGCTCATCCACCAGGCATCCCACCCGCCATTTGTCGAAGGTCAGGCACGGATGGGAAGTACCGAACGCAATAATGTCGCCGATCCGCAACTCAACCCCCGGCGCCACCGTCATAAAGGCGTGCTGGTCCATCACCGCCGTCACCTTGCAGGCGCTCACATCGTCGCCGGCTATCACGTCAGATCCGGGTTTGTAACGCTTGAGCGGCACCGGCAACCCCGCGTCGTAGGCCACGTCGCGCTTGCCCAGGGCGATGACCGCGAAGCCCGGCTCCGGCAGCGATTGCACGTGGGCCCAGACCTCCAATGCCGGCTGCAGACCTTGGTGCAGGTCGCTGCGCCGTTCCAGTACGCAGCACTGGGCCTCCTTGTAAATGCCATGGTCGTGGGCCACGTAACTGCCGGGACGCAGCACGCTGAGGAAACGCCCGTGGGCATTGCGGGCCTCGAAGGATTCGGCGATCAGGTCATACCAGGCCGAACCCGAGGCGGTGATGATCGGTTTATCGAGGGCAAACGCGCCGCTGTCCTGCAACTGCACCGCCAACCCGACCAAAGACGCTGCGAACGCTCGGATGCCGCTGACGGCGTGGTCACCATGGATCACCCCTTCGTAGCCTTCGATGCCGGTCAGGGCCAGCGCCGGTTGCGCCCGGATCGCCTCCGCCAGGGCCAACACTTCGGCCTCGCTCCGGCAGCCGCAGCGACCACCGACCACGCCGTACTCGATCATCACATTCAGCCGCGCACCGCGGGATGCGAAGTACTCGCCCAGGTCGGCAACGTTGTCCGGATGATCGACCATGCAGTGGAATTCGAACGTCGGGTCGGCCAGCAGATCGGCGATCAGTGCCATGTTCGGCGTGCCCACCAACTGGTTGGCCATCAGCACCCGCCGCACACCGTGGGCGTACGCGGCACGGGTTTGCACGGCAGTGGCCAGAGTCAGGCCCCAGGCGCCGGCATCGAGCTGCCGACGGAACAGCGCCGGGGTCATGCTGGTCTTGCCGTGGGGTGCCAGCTCGGCACCGCTGTTGCTGACGAACTGTTGCATCCAGCGGATATTGTGTTCCAACGCTTCGCGATGCAGCACCAGCGCTGGCAGGCTGACGTCGCGCAACAGGTGAGCGCCGACGGTGGCGGCGCCCTTCTCTACGGCAGCGTCCTGAATGGTAGAAGACATGGTCGAACTCCTCTAACGGTCGCGGGTGACCGCTATCGTCTATTCATTGATGCGCCGGGCCAGGCTGTTGGCGCTGTCGATCAGCACCCGGCGGTAGTCGGCGTAATTGTTCTTGGCGTCGGCCCGGGGGGCGACGATGCACAGGGTTGCAATGGCCACGCCGCCGGGGTCTTTGACCGGTGCGGCGAAGCAGTGGGTGAAGGTGTCGGCAACGCTGTCGAAGGAGAAAAATCCGTCGCGGCCGGCCTGGCGGATCTCCTTGATAAACTGCTCCACCGGCAGGCGCTCGCCGTCCGGCAGGATGAAGTCGTCGGGGTCGACGAGATCGACGATCTGCTGGTCGCTCAGATGCGCCAGCAGCAGGCGGCCAGAGGCGGTCCAGGGGATGGGCGCGTTTTCACCGATGTCCGATGAAATGCGAAAATGCCGCTCGCCTTCCTTCATCAGCGCCACCGTGTACTTGCGCCCGTTGAGCAAGCACATCTGCGCGGTTTCCCGGGTCTGGCGGACGATCTCCTGCAAGGCTTGATCGGCTTCGCGGCTCAAATCGAAATGCCGCAAATGCGCCTGCCCGAGAAAGTACAACTGGCGGCCCAGGTAGACATGGCCATCCTTGCCCACCGGCTCGAGAATGCGCCGTTCCAGCAACGATGCCACCAGTTCGTAGACCGTGGACTTGGGGCTGCCGATGCCGCTGGCAATGTCGTTCGGGCGCAGCGGCTGGCCGATCTCCTTGAGGAAATCGAGGATATCGAACGCCCGATCCAGTCCCCGGGCCCGGCGTTTGATGGTGTCTTCGGTCATGTCTTGGGTTCCCATTCAGTTGGCCGCGAGTGTAACCAGACAGCGGTGGCGTCTGGTAGATCGCTATCGCGGGCAAGCCTTGCTCCCACAGGCACAGCTTGATCTTGTGGGAGCAAGGCTTGCCCGCGATGGCCTCACTTTTTCTTGTAGGCCACACAATCGATCTCGACCTTGCAATCCACCATCATGCTCGCCTGCACACAGGCCCGAGCCGGAGCGTGTTCGGGGCTGAAGTACTCGCCGAACACCTTGTTGAAACTCCAGAAGTCCCGCGGGTCATCCAGCCACACACCGCAGCGCACCACATCCTTGAGCTCGTAACCGGCCTCTTCGAGAATGGCGATCACATTCTTCATGGTCTGGTGAGTCTGCTCGACAATCCCGCCGGCGATGATCTCGCCGTTCACCGCCGGCACCTGGCCGGACACGTGCAGCCAGCCATCGGCCTCGACGGCGCGGGCAAATGGCCGTGGCTGCCCGCCACCCGCGGTGCTGCCGGTACCGTAGCGCTTGATGCTCATGAGTGAATCTCCTTGTTCAATGGATTAAAAACGAGTGTTCTTGAGAAATTCCGCCAGGCGCGGTGACTGCGGCCGCTCGAACAGTTCCTTCGGCGGGCCCTGCTCTTCGATTCGGCCCTGGTTCATGAAGACGATCTTGTCGGAGACCTCGAAGGCAAAACGCATTTCGTGGGTCACCAGCAGCATGGTCATGCCGTCCTCTGCCAGGCCCTTGATCACGTTCAGCACTTCACCCACCAGCTCCGGATCGAGGGCCGAGGTGACTTCGTCGAACAGCATCAGACTGGGGTTCATGGCAATCGCCCGGGCAATCGCCACCCGCTGCTGCTGGCCACCGGACAACTGACCGGGAAAGTGGTTGCGGCGCTCCAGCAGGCCGACCCGCTCCAGCCACTTCTCGGCCAGGGCCACCGCTTCGTCCTTGGGCAGTTTTTTCACCTTGAGCAGGCCCAGGGTGACGTTCTGCAACGCGCTCAGATGGGGAAACAGGTTGAATTGCTGAAACGCCATGCCGGTCATCGCGCGGTGCCGGGCGATGACTTTTTCGGGATGGCGCACACGCTTGCCGTCGACTTCGTCATAGCCGATGGACTCACCGTCGAGCATGATCCGCCCGCCCTGGAACTCTTCCAGCATGTTCACGCAACGCAGCAGCGTGGTCTTGCCGGAACCGCTGGAGCCGATCAGCGTGACGACGTTGCCGCGCTGCATGCTCAGGTCGACGCCCTTGAGCACTTCCAGCGGGCCGTATTGTTTGCGCAGGCCGCGAATGTCGAGCAGCGGCTGGGCGTTGGAGGGAGTCGAAACGTCAGTCATGGCAAGGCCACCCGCTTTTCAATGTGCCGCCCGAGCAATTCGATGGCGTAATTGATGATGAAAAAGAGAAACCCGGCGAACAGGTAGAACTCCAGGGTCATGAAGGTCCGGGCGATGATCTGCTGGGTGCTGAGCAGCAGCTCGGCGACGCCGATCACCGACAGCAGGGTCGAGGCCTTGACGATCTCGGTGGAGGAATTGACCCAGGTCGGCAGGATCTGCCGCAATGCCTGGGGCAGCAGCACATAACCCAGGGCCTGGAAGAACGTCAGGCCGATGGCCTGGCTGGCTTCCATCTGTCCACGGGGCAATGCTTGCAAGGCACCGCGCACGATCTCGGCCACGTGGGAACCACAAAACAGCGTCAGGCCCAGGACACCGGCCTGGAACGCGCCGATCTGCCAGCCCAGCGCCGGCGCCATGTAGAAGCAGGCCAGCACCAGCACGAACACCGGCGTGCCGCGAATCAGGTCGACATAGAAGCGAAACGGCGCGCGCATCCAGGTGCGGCCGTAGGTCAGCACCAGACCGGCAACCAGGCCAATCACCGTGCCCAGCAAAATCGCCAGCAACGAACATTGCACGCTGGTCAGGAACCCGGCCCACAGCGTCTCCCGGGCAACCCAAAGCTCATGCAACCAACTGGGGGATTCGTACATGGGACGCTCCTAACGGCGGATTGCCAGGCGCTGCTCGAAATACCGCAGCAGCATGGCAATGAGATAACAGGCCGCGACATACAGGGCCGTGGTCACCAGCCAGGTTTCAATCACCCGGTAGCTCTCCACGTTGATCTTGCGGGCGTAATAGGTCAGCTCCGGCACGGCAATCGCCGCCGCCAGGGACGTGTCCTTGAACAGCGAAATGAAGTTGTTCGACAAAGCCGGCAGCACGTTGCGCAGCATCACCGGCACGGTGACATAGGCTTTCACTTGCCACTCGCCCAGGCCAATCGCCAGGCCCGCTTCCCGCTGGCCCTTGTGGATGCTCATCAACCCACCGCGGAACACTTCGGTCAGGTAGGCCCCGGCGTACAACGACAGGGTAATGACGAACGACGGCAGCTTGTCCAGGCGAATGCCAAGGCTCGGCAAGGCGAAGTAGATCAACAGGATCAGCACCAGGATCGGCGTATTGCGGATCACCGTGACATACACCGACGCCAGCACGCGCAAGACACGGTGCTTGCTGAGCAGCGCGAATGCCATGGCCAGGCCGATCACGCAACCGATGGCGATCGACACCAGCGCCAGGGAAAGCCCCAGGCCAAGCCCCGCCAGCAAGGTGTCGAAATCGCGCCAGACGGCGGCAAAGTTCAACTGATAATTCATGGTCGGCAGTACCTTCGACGGGGCGCCCGCATGGGGTGCCCCGGGCTCACGGGATCATTTGAACTCAACGGGGAAACCGATGGCCGGCGACGGCAGGTCCACGCCAAACCACTGCTTGAACGATGCGGCGTAAGTGGGGAATTCCACGCCGGTCATGGCTTCATGCAAGGTGGTGTTGACGAAGTTCAGCCAATCCTGGTCGCCGCGCTTGACCGCGCAGGCATAGGTTTGCGGACTCCAGGCATACGCCGGGCTGCGATAGCGGCCAGGGTTCTGCACCATCAGGTACTTGACCGAGGACTGATCGGTGGCTGCCGCGTCGGCACGACCAGAGTTCACCGCCTGGTACATCAGGTCGACGCTGTCGTACTGGTCGACCTTGGCCTTGGGCAGCGCCTGGTGCACCAACTCTTCGGCGTAGACGTTCTGCAACACCGCGACGGTGACGCCGTCTCCGGCGGCCTTGAGGTCGTCGATTTCCTTGTACTTGCTGTTGGCCGGCAACAACAGGCCCACGCCTTCGCGGTAGTACGGCAAGGTAAAGGCCACTTGCTGGGCACGGCTGGCGGTCACGGTGATGAACTGGCAGCTCATGTCCACCTTGTCGGTCAGCAGGTTGGGAATCCGCGCATCGGAAGACTGCACCACGAACTCGACTTTCGTCGGATCGTTGAACAGCCCCTTGGCGACCATCCGTGCGATGTCGATATCAAACCCCTGCAACTTGCCATCCGCTCCCTGGAAGTGCCACGGCGCGTTGGTGCTGCCCGTGCCCACGATCAATTTCCCCCGTTGCAGCACGCTGTCCAGCTTGCTGTCGGCCGCCTGAGCGACACCCATGGCAGCCGTCGTGGCCGCGAAGAGAAAAACACACGCTTTGAACAAGGAAGGTCGGCGATGCATGGCAAGCACTCCAGGATGAGTTTATTCCGCTATACCGGAACATAGTATGTAACAACGGAATAGACAGCAGAAAGTGTGCCACAGGCTGGACGCCCATGGGCGAGGAAAATGGAAAGTGAATGGAATCAGGGAGATGGAGAAATCGGCCGGGCGTGGACGACTTGGGACGTGATCCCGAGACTGCTACCGTTGGCTACGACGCGCGGGTAGCAAGGCCCCAAACCGGTGCCGCATGCCCTCTGTGGGAGCGGGCTTGCTCGCGATAGCGGTGGGTCAGTTGGAATTGATGCTGAATGTGAAGCCGTCTTCGCGAGCGGGCTCGCTCCCACAAGGGTCGGCGGTGCCGGGACTACTTGCGCTTGTAGCAATAATTGCCGCTGCCGCTAGCGGCCGCAAAACCTCACCCTCGACAACATCCGCAGATCCCCGTCGCGGTAATAGTCATCGCTCCAGCTGTCATCCACCGCCAGCGGCTTGACCTGTTTGAGCGCGAGCTTCCTGGCGAAATAACGAAAGCGGTAATGCTCGTAGAAACGCAGCAGTTCCAGCCCGTAGCGGTCGGCCAGGTCGGTGTCGCCCTGAATGATGAGGTAGTTCTCGTCGTTATTGCTGCTGGCCGCGGCGCTGAGGTTGTGGCTGCCACTGATGATGGTTGGCGTGTCGCTGGTGAAGTCGGTGACGATGGCTTTGGTGTGCACCAGCAGGTTGCCCTTCTGGCCTTTCATGTTTTCCCTGAGCCAGCCTTCGAGCCCGGTGTTGAGCAACGCGGTGGCGGCGAATTCGGCGGTGCGGTCGGCATGGAATCCAGTGATGCGGCTGGTGGTGTTTTGCAGGCCGTAGCGCAGGACATCGTCGTTGGGCTGGCCGAGCAAGGCGTCAAGGATCCGGTCGGGCAGGACGAAGGCGGTAACGAACAGCAGGTCCTTGCGGGCGGCATTGATGATCTCGACGAAGCGGTCCAGGTCGCCCTCTCCCGTGCGCGGCGAGAACCCGGTGAATAACCGTTGCTGCGGGTCCATGGGGTTGCTCTGGGTCAGCCACTGGCGGGTGGCATCGACGTCCCGGGGTGCGGCCCAGATCTGCTCGAACACCTGGCGATAGCTGTCGCTCACCCGGGGGTCGTCCAGCACATGAACGACATTGGCCTGGCGGTAGACACCGTTGGCGGTGAAATTGGTGCTGCCGCAGAGCACGGCCTCGGGATCCAACGCACCGCTGCCATCGACCTTGCTCAAGACGATGAACTTGTCGTGGAAAATGCCTTGGGTCACCCGTCCCCGCTTGTTGGCCGGCGGCAGTTTTTCCAGGCTGGCCTCGTTGCGCAGTGTGGTGTCGTCGCCCGGCTCGGCGTGGTACAGCACCCGCACCTGCGCGCCGCGGGTGAAAGCGGCATTCACCGCATCGATGATCACCGGCAGTTCGTACTCGTAGATGGCGACATCCAGGGCCCAGGTGGCATCCAATGCCCGGTCGATGAAGCCGGTCAGGCGTCCCAGCAGGCCGTTCTCCAGCCAGCGCCGCGGCGCATCGGGCCAGTCGTCGATGGACAGGCTCCGGTTGGCACTGATCAACGCGTCCAGTTCGGGAAACTTGCGCTGGAACGCCTGGCTGGCGGCTACGGCACGATTGAAGATCACTTGCTGGTTGGCGGGTTGTCCGTTATCGCTGGTGACCGTGACCTCCAGGGACTCTCCCAATTGCGGTGCGTCGGGACTGCCGTAGGCCAGATGCACACGGTAATGAATGGTCACACCGGGATTGATGGCATAGTCGGCCCAGCGAAATTTCTGCAACGGCGCCTTGTCGCTGGGCGTGGCGTGGAACTGGGGGAAGGTGTGAGCCTTGTCGGGGAACGTCAGGCTGTTGAACAGGAACAACCAGGGCTTGTTGCCCTGCTGCTTCTCGATGGCAAACCCCAACAGGCCCTCGCGCCGCGATTCGGCCAGGTCCATGGCGAGCAGCACGCCATTGGTACCGGCATAGGCCTTGACCCGGAAGTCGTCCTGGGGGTTGGTGACGAGTATGCGCATGGTTCACTCCTGTGAAGTTGCCTCAGCATAGATCAGGGATTCGACTGGGGTAGATCGGGGACCGAGGTGATGCTATCGCGAGCAGGCTCGCTCCCACATGGGATGTGCTGTGAATACATGATTGATCTACGCCACAACTCCCTGTGGGAGCGAGCCTGCTCGCGATGGGGCCCATCCAACCAACGGATATCAGTCAGATACCCCATCATCAATATGCCGATACTCCGCCCCCAACTGCTCCGCCAACTGCCGGGCCCGGCCCAGGCGGATCGGGCCGCGCTCGATGTCGACCAACAGGCAGGGGCAATCGAGTGGCGACAGCGGCAAGCCCTCCTTCACTCGCCCATCCGTCATCAGCAACACCCTTTGCTGCTCCGCTGGGTAGCGCTTGCGCCGGGCGACCAGCCAATGACCGGCCTCCTGCAGCGCCGCCAGCAACGGCGTACCGCCGCCGGCGCCCAGCCCGTCGAGCCAGTCGCGCAAACCGGCCGAGGCCTTGAGCCCCTGCACCTGCCAGTTCGGGACACTGCCGCTGGCCGTCAGCAGCGCCAGCCGGGCGCGCTGCCGGTAGGCGTCGTCGAACAGCTGCGCCAGCAGGCCCTTGCCATCGCTCAAGGCCCGATAACGACGGGTCGAGGCCGACGCATCGACGATCACCAGCCAGAGCTCATGGGGCGAGCGATGACGTGCCTGCCAACGCAAGTCTTCACGCAAACGCGGACGACCGTTCAACAAGGTGCCCGGCCAATTCACCACGCCGCTGGCCGCCGCTTTGCTGCGGCCTTGACGCCCCCGCTGCAACAGCCCGGCACGGGGTCTGGCATTCGCCCCCGCGGCCGAACGGGGGAGAATGCCTAGGGCTTTTTTGGCCAGCTCGGCACGTCACGCCGGGCGCCGGTCGGTAGCGCCTGGGCCGGCAGATCGCCCCACTGGCCCTGGCCTTCGCTCGGCTCGGCGGCTCGGTCGCCAGTCGAGGGCGCCTGGGACGGTGAAGGTGCCGGGACTGAGTGCCCACGCCGACGGTGGCGCAAGGCAAACTCGGCGACCGCATCGATGTCTTCGGCGGCGATAACCGGCGCCCCGCGCCAGGCCGCATGGGCCCGTGCGGCCCGCAACCAGACCAGGTCCGCGCGCAAGCCATCGACGCCGGCGGCAAAGCAGCGCTCGGTGATCTGCGCCAAGGCCTGATCGTCCAGGGGAATCTGTGACAAGCGCTCGCGAGCGTTCTGGCAACGCTCGCGCAGTTGGCCCTGGGCCGATGCCCATTGCGCGCAAAACGCCACGGGATCACTGTCGAAATCCAACCGTCGCCGAATGATCTGTCCGCGTTCCGTCGGCGCGGTATGACCGTCGAGGGCCACGTTCAGGCCAAACCGGTCGAGCAGTTGCGGGCGCAACTCGCCCTCCTCCGGGTTCATGGTGCCGATCAGCACGAAACGCGCCGGATGCCGATGGGAGATGCCATCGCGCTCGATCAGGTTGGTACCACTGGCGGCGACGTCCAGCAGCAGGTCCACCAGGTGATCGGGCAACAGGTTCACTTCATCGACGTACAACACGCCACCGTCGGCCTTGGCCAGCACACCGGGAGAGAATTGCGCACGCCCTTGCCCCAGGGCGGCGTCCAGATCGAGGGTGCCCACCAGTCGCTCCTCGGTGGTGCCCAGGGGCAAGGTGACGAACTGCCCACTGGCCAGCAGATCCGCCAGTCCCCTGGCAAGGGTCGACTTGGCCATGCCCCGGGGACCTTCGATCAGCACACCACCGATCTTCGGATCGATGGCGGCCAGGCACAGGGCCAGTTTCAGGTCATCGGCGCCGACCACGGCGGAGAGCGGGAAATGGGGGGTGTCGGTCATGGTCGATTCTCAAAGGTGGTCGGTAAAGTCGGTTTGGAGAGAGTCTTGTGGCGAGGGGGATTTATCCCCGCACTGTGGGAGCAAAGCTTGCTCGCGAAAAGACGCCTCGATTTCTGACGGACCGCGCCGCCTGTATCGCGGGCAAGCCTTGCTCCCACAGACGACCTCGCCACAGGTTCTGCAAATGGCCAGCTGATGGTACACATCAACCATCTTCTTCAATGTCGAGCAACAGATTCTCCAGCGCCTCGCGATACGCCCCCGGCGCCTGCCACATTCCCCGCTGCTGCGCCTCAAGCATGCGCTCGGTCATGTCCCGCAAGGCGTCGGGGTTGTGTTGACGGACGAAGTCCCGGGTGTCCGGGTCGAGCAGGTAGGCATCGGCCAGCAAGGCGTACTGGTGATCGTCGATCAGCTGTGTCGTGGCGTCGAAAGCAAACAGGTTATCCACCGTTGCCGCCAGTTCGAATGCGCCTTTATAGCCGTGCCGCTTGACCCCGTCGATCCACTTCGGATTGGCTGCCCGGGAACGGATGACGCGGTTGAGCTCTTCCTTGAGGGTACGGATCCGGGGCAAGTCCGGTTGGCTGTGATCGCCGTGGTAGCTGGCCGCGGCGGTACCACCGAGGGTTTCCACCGCCGCCAGCATGCCGCCCTGGAACTGGTAGTAATCGTTGGAATCGAGCAGGTCGTGCTCGCGGTTGTCCTGGTTCTGCAACACCGCTTGCACCTGGCCCAATCGCCGGGAAAACTGATCTCGCGCAGCGGTGCCTTCATCTGAGCCGCCGTAGGCGTAGCCGCCCCAGTTCAGGTACACCTCGGCCAGGTCTTCGCGACTCTGCCACAGGCGACCGTCGATGGCGCCCTGCACGCCCGCGCCATAGGCTCCGGGCTTGGCGCCGAAGATCCGCCAGCCGGCCTGCCGGGCGGCCGTTTCCGGCTCGACGCCCGAAGCCAGCAGGGCCTCCCGCTCGCTCCGCACCTTGGCCGCCAGGGGGTTCATGTCTGGCGGCTCATCGAGCGCGGCGACGGCCTGCACCGCCGCATCGAACAGCCGGATCAGGTTGGCAAAGGCGTCCCGGAAAAACCCCGATACCCGCAGCGTCACATCGACCCGGGGCCGATCCAGCAGGCTCAGCGGCAGGATCTCGAAATCATCCACCCGTTGGCTGCCCGTAGCCCACACCGGGCGTACACCCATCAGCGCCATGGCCTGGGCGATGTCATCGCCGCCGGTGCGCATGGTGGCAGTGCCCCACACCGACAGGCCAAGCTGGCGCAGGTGATCGCCGTGATCCTGCAAGTGCCGCTCCAGAATCAGATTCGCCGACTGGAAACCGATGCGCCACGCCGTGGTGGTGGGCAGGTTGCGTACGTCCACCGAGAAGAAGTTGCGTCCGGTGGGCAACACGTCCAGGCGCCCACGACTCGGCGCACCGCTGGGGCCCGCCGGCACGAAGCGTCCGCTCAAGGCATCGAGCAGGCCGCGCATTTCCGCCGGGCCACAGGCATCCAGGCGCGGGGCCACGACGGACCGCAGACTCTCGATGATGCTGCTCACGTCCTGCCAACCCGGCGCTTCCAATTGCTCGACCCTGCCTTCCAAGGCCTGCTCGATCAAGCTTGCCGCAAACAGCTCCAGGCGCTCGCGGGTATCGCCGGCGGTGCGCCAGGGCTCATCGCTGACCTGCCGCAACGCCTCGGGACAGTCGCCAGCCCACGGGTCGGCCAAGGCGCAGTCCAACGGATCGAAGCCCAGCCCGAACGCCTTCGACAGTGCCCGCAACAGGCTCGACTGCGCGCCTTTGCCATCGCCCCGGGGGATGCGCAGCAACGCCAGCAAGGTGTCGATGCGCAGCCGTCCGCCGGGCGATTCGCCAAAAATGTGCAGGCCGTCGCGGATCTGCGACTCCTTCAGATCGCACAGGTAGGTGTCCAGGCGCGGCAGCCAGATCGCCGCGTCCGCGTCGGCGTCCAATTGCAGCTCGCGATCGATATGGGTTTCGCGCACCAGGTTCAGGATGTCCCGCTGCAGCTCTCGGGCACGTCGCGGGTCGAGCAATTGCGCTTCGTAATACTCGTCGGCCAGCAACTCGAGGTTACGCAGCGGTCCGTAGGTTTCGGCGCGGGTCAGCGGCGGCATCAGATGATCGATGATCACTGCCTGGGTACGCCGCTTGGCCTGGGCCCCCTCGCCTGGGTCGTTGACGATGAATGGATAGATATTCGGCAGCGGTCCCAGCAGCGCATCCGGCCAGCAACTTTCCGACAACCCGACGCCTTTGCCCGGCAGCCATTCGAGGTTGCCATGCTTGCCGACGTGGATCACGCCATGGGCACCATAGGTATGGCGCAACCAGAAATAGAACGCCAGGTAGCCATGGGGCGGCACCAGGTCCGGGTCGTGGTAGACCGCACTCGGATCGACCTGATACCCCCGGGCCGGTTGGATGCCGACAAACGTCAGGCCCAGACGCAGGCCAGCGATCATCAGACGACCGGCGCGGAACATCGGGTCCGTCTCGGGCGCGCCCCAGCGCTCCAGCACCGCCTGGCGATTGGCCTCGGGCAGCGTGTCGAACATGGCCTGGTAAGCCTCCAGCGCCAGACTCTGATGACACGGCCGCAGGTCGAGACTGTCCAGGTCGTTGCTGACCCCGCCCAGCAACTGCTGGATCAGCGCGGTGCCACTGGCAGGCAGTTCGGCGGGCAGCGGATAGCCCTCGTCCTGCATGGCCCGCAGGATGTTCAACGCCGCCGCCGGTGTGTCCAGACCGACACCGTTGCCGATGCGTCCATCCCGGGTCGGGTAGTTGGCGAGGATCAACGCCACGCGCTTCTGCCCATTGGGCAGGCGCGCCAGTTCGGTCCAGCGCCGGGCCAGCTCTGCAACGAAATCCATGCGCTCGGGCACGGCCCGGTAGCAGACCACATCACTCTGACTGCGCTCGCTGCGCCAGGCCATGTCCTTGAAGCTGATGGGGCGGCTGATGATCCGCCCGTCCAGCTCCGGCAAGGCGATGTGCATCGCCAGGTCCCGCGGGCCCAGGCCCTGCTCGCTGGCACGCCAACCGGGTTCGTTGTCCTGGGCGCAGATCGCCTGGATCACCGGGATGTTGCGACGAAACGGCCGCAAGTGCGGCGCTTCCGGGCTCGACTGGGCAAACCCGGTGGTATTGAGGATCACCCCTGCCTCGACCGCGTCCAGCCAGTCTTCGACCTGCGCCAGGCAACCAGGCTCCTTGAGGCTCGCTACCGCAATCGGTAACGGATTGAGTCCCGCCACTTGCAGACGCTGACAGAACACGTCGATGAACGCCGTGTTCGCCGCTTGCAGATGAGAACGGTAGAACAGCACCGCCGCCACAGGTTGATCGGCCTGCCAGCCGGCTTGCCAGTCGTCGAGGCTGGCACTGGTTTTCTGCGGATGGTAGATGGCCGTGCGCGGCAGGGTCCGCGGTTCAGCCCAGGCGTAGTCGCGACCGAACCACTGGCTGCCGAGGTTGTGAAACAGGTCCAGGGCGTTGCCTAGCCCACCCTGGCGCAAAAACTGCCAGAGCCGGTCGCGGTCGGCGGCGGGCACGTTGCTCAAGTCGCTGAGTTCCGGGTCCGGACGGTCGTCCCCCGGCACCAGGATCAGCGTCACCCCGCGCCCGGCCAGCTCCATCAAGCGCTCGATGCCGTAGCGCCAATAGCCGATACCGCCGTGCAGTGACAACAGGATGACCTTGGCGTGACGCAGCACGTCCTCGACGTAAAGATCCACCGAAGCGTGGTTCTGCACCTGCATCGGGTTGGCGAGGCGAAACTGTGGGTAATCATCCGGCAACTGCCGCGCCGCTTCGGCCAACAGCGCCAGGCTGGAATCGCCGCTGCACAGGATCACAAGCTCTGCGGGGGTTTGCCCCAGGTCGGCGATGTTGTCGTCCGAGACGAAGCCGCCGGGCTGAGTCCTGAGCAGGTGCATGACTTAGACGCTGAGGGCGGCGCGCAGTTGCGCTTCAAGCAGCCCGGCATCCAGCGCCTGGCCGATCAACACCAGACGCGTTACCCGTGCTTCGTCGGCGTTCCACTGCCGGTCGAAATGCTTGTCGAAACGCGTGCCAACCCCTTGGATCAACAGGCGCATCGGCTTGTTCGGGATCGCCGCGAAACCCTTGACCCGCAGCACGCCGTGCTGGACCACCAATTGGGTCAGCGCGTCCAGCAGCAGGCTTTCGTCGGCCTGGGGCAGCTCGATGGAAATGGAGTCGAAGGCGTCATGATCGTGGTCATCGTCGTCGCCGTCATGGTGGTGATCGTGATGACTATGGCGGCTATCGATGTGCTCTTCGGAACCGGCACCCAGGCCGATCAGCACTTCCAGCGGCAGGCGACCGTTGCTGGCTTCGATGACCTTGACCGCCGGTGGCAGTTCTTCGGCCACTTCAAGACGGACTTTCGCCAGGTCTTCCGGGCTGATCAGGTCGGCCTTGTTGAGGATCACCAGGTCGGCGCTCGCCAACTGATCGGCGAACAGTTCATGCAGTGGCGACTCGTGGTCCAGATTCGGGTCGAGCTTGCGCTGGGCATCGACCTGATCGGGGAAGGCGGCGAAAGTGCCGGCGGCCACGGCCGGACTGTCGACCACGGTGATCACCGCATCGACGGTGCAGGCACTGCGGATCTCCGGCCACTGGAAGGCCTGGACCAGCGGCTTGGGCAAGGCCAGACCGGAGGTTTCGATGAGGATATGGTCGAGGTCGCCGCGCCGGGACACCAGCTCGCGCATCACCGGGAAGAACTCTTCCTGCACGGTGCAGCACAGGCAGCCGTTGGCCAACTCATAGACGCGGCCGCTGGCTTCTTCTTCGGTGCAACCGATGGAGCACTGCTTGAGGATCTCGCCGTCGATGCCCAGCTCGCCGAACTCGTTGACGATGACCGCGATACGTCGGCCCTGGGCATTGTCGAGCATGTGTCGCAGCAGCGTGGTCTTACCCGAGCCGAGGAAACCGGTAACGATGGTGACGGGAAGTTTGGCCAGTGTTTTCATCGGATGCCCTTTGGCAAGGTGGCGGGCAAACGGGACGACAACCGCAGGCACAGGCGTGCGCGGAAGATTTCGCCACCGGATCACCCCGCCCGGTTGTAGTGAGAATCTGTCTCGAGGCAGGTCTCCTGGCTGACGGCGGGCCGGTCCCGGCTTTTCATAGAAAGCCCTGGCAATTCCTGCGCCTTCCCGTGCTGCATGCACAGTGGCCTGGCAGGAACGTCACCGTTCACAGTTGCGGGGGCAGCCGCGGCTTGGACCGCGTTCCCTTCTTAGCTTCGGCGCAAACCGAAGAACCTCGAAGGCGCAAGGCTACGCAGGGTGTGCGGGCGGGTCAATGTCTGCAAGCAGGCTCAAGGACAACTCATACCGTGGGAGCAAGGCTTGCCCGCGACAAACGATGACGTGGTTTGCTCCATAGCACCGCGTCGTCTGGATCGCGAGCAAGCTTTGCTCCCACGGTAGGGTGTTCCCACATCAGATCCAGTTGCTGACAATTGACGCCCCACCCCGCCCTATGCTCTCCTGTGCGCCTAGTTACGGGTGCCCTTCACAGGGTGAAACGGGAAACCGGTGAATCGTGTGCTTTACTTCAAGGCCACGTCAGTCCGGTGCTGCCCCCGCAACGGTAAGCGAGCGAAGCGTCAGATCCACTGTGCCTGATGGCATGGGAAGGTGACGCTTGCAGGCAAGGCCCAGGCCCTGCCCCTCGTGAGCCCGGAGACCGGCCCATGACTCAAACATCAACAAACCCGCGGTGGGCGGGCGCTGTTCGGATCCTGACGGGCCTTGGCCCGGGGTTTCATTGCGCTCGATCTACCCACTGGCCAAGACAAGAACAGAGGGAAGCGCCATGTCGACCATCAGCACCACCGCCCGCACCGCCAGCAACACCACGGCCCTGAGCCAGCGCCTGAGCGCGGCAATCCTCGCCTCGATCCTGGGGGCTGGCCTGGTCTATTTCGCCGGTTTCTCCCACATCGAGGCGGTGCACAACGCGGCCCACGACACCCGCCACAGCGCCGCCTTCCCGTGCCATTGAGACCTGCCGACATGATCAAGCGTATCGCGCAAACCGCCGGGTTCAGTGGTTTGCTGGCCGCCCTGCTGCTGACCCTCCTGCAAAGCCTATGGGTTTCGCCGCTGATCCTGCAGGCCGAGACCTATGAAAAAGCCCCGGCTGCCGAAGCCCCTGTCGAGGCCCATCAGCATGCCGACGGCGTCGCCCATACCCACGATGCCGAAGCCTGGGAACCCGAAGATGGCTGGCAGCGCGTGCTGTCCACCACCGGTGGCAACCTGGTGGTCGCAGTGGGTTTCGCCCTGATGCTCGCGGGCCTGTACACCTTGCGTACACCTACCCGCACCTCCCAAGGCCTGCTCTGGGGCCTGGCCGGTTATGCCACCTTCGTCCTCGCGCCGACCCTTGGCCTGCCGCCGGAACTGCCCGGCACTGCCGCGGCCGACCTGGCTCAACGACAGATGTGGTGGATTGGCACCGCAGCGTCCACGGCCGTGGGCATCGCCCTGATCGCGTTCGGCAGGCATTGGCTGCTCAAACTGCTGGGCGTGGCGACTTTGCTGGTGCCCCATGTCATCGGCGCACCGCAGCCGGAAGTCCACTCGATGCTGGCGCCCGAAGCCCTTGAAAGCCAATTCAAGATTGCCTCGCAATTGACCAACGTCGCGTTCTGGCTGGCCCTCGGCCTGATCAGTACCTGGCTGTTCCGCCGTGACGGCCAAGCTCACCACGAGGCATGAGCAACGACCAGGTGCTGGTGGTCGGCCTGGGCTGCCAGCGCGGTTGCCCGGCCAGCGTGTTGCGCGCGTTGCTGGATGAGGCATTGCTGAACCACGGCATCGCGCTTGAAGCGGTGGGGGCCCTGGCCAGTATCGATCTCAAGTGTGACGAACCGGGCCTGCTGGCATTGGCGGGGCAACTGGCCCTGCCGCTGACCTTCTTCAATGCCGGCCAGTTGTCGGGTTACCGGGAACGCCTCAGCCACCGCTCGCAGATCGCTTTCGAGCGCACCGGTTGCTACGGCGTTGCCGAAAGCGCGGCACTGGCCCTCGCCGAACAACTGGGGCAGACCGCTGCCACCTTGCGTATTCCTCGCCAGAAGTGCGCCCAGGCCACACTGGCATTGGCGGTCGCGTCGTAAAAACCGATAATCGCCCTCCATGGATCATGAGCGATCTTCATTCAGGCATCGCTCTCCCCTCTTTTTTCAGGAACCGGTCATGACCGTCTACTTCATTGGCGCCGGCCCCGGCGATCCGGAACTGATCACCGTCAAGGGCCAGCGGCTGGTGCGCAGCTGCGCGGTGATCATTTATGCCGGCTCCCTGGTGCCCGCCGCCGTGCTCGAGGGCCATTGCGCCGAACAGGTGATCAACAGCGCTGAACTGCACCTGGAACAGATCATCGCGCTGATGGAGACAGCCCATCGCAACGGTCAGGACGTCGCCCGGGTGCATTCCGGCGACCCGAGCCTGTACGGCGCTATCGGCGAGCAGATACGTTGCCTGCGGGAACTGGGCATCCCCTTCGAAATCATTCCAGGCGTGACCGCGACCTCAGCCTGCGCCGCCCTGCTGGGTGCCGAACTGACCTTGCCGGACGTCTCCCAGAGCTTGATTCTTACCCGCTACGCGGACAAGACCGCGATGCCCGCCGGTGAAGAACTGGCTAGCCTGGCGCAGCACACAGCGACCATGGCGATCCACCTGGGGGTCAATCATCTGGAAAGAATCGTCGAAGAGTTGTTGCCCCACTACGGCGCGGACTGCCCGATTGCCGTGATTCACCGGGCGACCTGGCCGGATCAGGATTGGGTCATGGGGACGCTGGCCGACATTGCCGCAAAGGTGCAGGCCAAGGGCTTTCGCCGCACGGCGCTGATTCTGGTGGGACGGGTGCTGGGCAACGACGTGTTCAGCGAATCATCGCTCTACCGCGCCGGGCATGCCCATCTCTACAGGCCCTGACCGCTCAATATCCACTGTCTGTGGGAGCGAGCCTGCTCGCGATAGCGGTGGATCAGGCAGAAATGATGTTGAATGTACCGCCGCAATCGCGAGCAGGGCTCGCTCCCACAGAGTTCTGGGTGATCGCAAATTCAGCGTTCAGCCCAATCCTTGTGGGAGCGAGCCCTGCTCGCGATTGCGGTAGTCCAGGCTGCAACAATCAGTAGTAAGCGTTTTCTTTCTGCGTGTGGTCGGTCACGTCGCGCACGCCCTTGAGTTCCGGGATACGCTCGAGCAGCGTGCGCTCGATGCCTTCCTTCAGGGTCACGTCAGCCTGGCCACAGCCCTGGCAGCCGCCGCCGAACTGAAGCACGGCGATGCCGTCTTCCACCACGTCGATCAGCGATACCTGGCCGCCGTGACTGGCCAGCCCCGGGTTGATCTCGGTTTGCAGGTAATAGTTGATGCGCTCGTTGATCGGGCTGTCGGCGTTGACCATCGGCACTTTCGCATTCGGTGCCTTGATGGTCAGTTGGCCGCCCATCCGGTCGGTGGCGTAATCGACCACTGCATCGTCCAGGAACGCTTCGCTGAACGAGTCGATGTAGGCGGTAAAGCTCTTGAGCCCCAACGCGGTATCTTCGGGTTTTTCTTCCCCCGGCTTGCAGTAGGCAATGCACGTCTCTGCGTACTGGGTGCCGGGCTGGGTGATGAAGATGCGGATCCCGATACCCGGCGTGTTCTGCTTGGACAGCAGGTCGGCCAGGTAATCGTGGGCGGCATCGGTAATCGTAATGGCGGTCATGGAAACTCCTCGCAGGCTTGCCGGCAGTTTACGCCAAATCAGGGCGCCGGACAAAGTCCCAGTATTTTTGTCAGGAAAGCAGCCGGCGGCACGGGGGCGCCGCCGGATACGTCGATCAGAGGTTCTGGTAGCGATTCATGTCCAGCACGCCGGCCTCCAAGGGCTCGGTTTCCTCGATGTAACGGCTCAGGTCATGGAAGTAGTGCCAGAACTGCGGGTGACTGCGGCGAATCCCCCAACGCTCGACAATCCGCTCGAAAGCCTGCTCATCCTGGGCATTCTCCATGGCGTCGACGAACGCAGGGACTTGCGCGGCGGGAATATTGAACATGAAGTTCGGGTAGCTGCTGAGCACCCCCGGGTAAACCGTCAACGTGTCCAGCCCCGGTTGGTAACGCAGCTCCTCGCCCAGCAGGAACGCCACGTTGCTATGGGCACGGTTGCGCAACAGGCTGTAGATCTCGCGATGACCGTCGGCGGTTTCGACGCGCAGCATCGTCGTTTCCGGCAACTGGTCGATGACCCGAAGCCCCGCCGCCGGTCGCGACACCAGCCGACTGAGAGACTGCTCGGCGTTCTGCAGGTCCGGAACGATGTTCGGACGCGAGCAATAGGCGCCGTCGCAACGGTTGATCGGATCGGGGCGCGCATTCAGCTCGCCATAACGGAGCAGCAATTGCCGGGCGAAATCACCCTTGGGATCGCGCCCATCAAGCTTGAGGGCAGTCGGCTTGTCATTGTCGATGCTCTCGTAATCCAGCCACATCTTGAATTTGCCGCCGGACTGGTACCAGTCATCGAGGTAACCTTCCCGGGCATCGGCCGGCATCAGTCGCAGGAAGTTCTGTTCTGCGCCATTGCGAATCAGGTCGAAGTACAGCCGCGTCTGGGCCTGGTGGGACACGTTGCCGAACACATCGAAATTCACCGCCAACTGGTAGTAGGTACGTTCCAGCAACGGGAAGTCGAACAACCACATCGTCTGCGGTACTTCGCCAATCAACCCCTTGGTGACCGAAGCGCTGTCGAAGTGCCTGAAAATACTCAACAAAGCATTGTCGTTACCAGCCCACAGCGCCGACCAGCTCGGCGCCGGCAATTCGGCGTAATTGTCCCGGCGCAGGGCCTCGTAGGCGTTGCGCTTGTCCCGGTAGTCGAGCCACAGGCTGACGACGCTGCCTACATCGTCGTTCTGCCCCGGCATCGCCAGCAATGGCGTAGCCTGCCCGCGATAGTTCGGATCGGTGATGTACAGGTCGTGCTCAGGGGCCTGAAACAGCGCCCAGAAGTTGTCGCGGATCACATCAGTGGCGATCTGACCCCGGCACACCGGGCCACGGATAAAGGTGCGCACGAAATATTCGGCGTTATCGAGCATGAACTGATAGCGGGCCTGGGCCGGAATCGCTTCAAAGGTGGAGAACGGGTTCGACCGGCGTTCCGGCCCGTAGCCGGGCAACGCCGTTACCTGCCAGTTACCCTTGTAGAACAGGCTCTTGATCCGCGCCATCTTGGCCGCGCTCAGCCCGTAGGTGATGTGGGTCTTATGCACGATCACCCCTTGCACCGCCCAGAGCCGGTAATAGACGCGGGTACCGGGGTCGTCGTTCGGACGACGGGTGTTGATCAGGTCGATCGGCTGGCCGCTGGGTGTGCGCGAGCGTACCCACTGGAAGAAATGCCCCGGCTCGCCGTCCTTGAAATAGATGTGCGCCAGGAACCAATGCTCGAACAACCAGCGGGCCACCAGGCTTTCCCTGGCGCCGGGGGCATTGAGCAGGTTTTCCCATTGCACCACCTGCAAGGCTTCAGCGGCACTTGGGGCCAAGGCTTGCTGGTCGATGGGGGCGCCGGCGGCCAGCCAGCGCTGCAAGGTCTGGTATTGCTGCTCGGTCAGGCCGGTGACCGCCATGGGCATGCCCTCCCTGGGGTGCGCGGCGGCGTATCCATCGAATTGCCCCGGCATCGCGCAGCTGTTTTCACGCCCGAGACCCAGCACGATCTCTTCCGGCAGCTTGGCGTTGGGCTGTAGCGGCGCGCCGTGCCCCAGCGCCAACATCTGCGCCATCAACGCAGCCTGGCTGCCCTGGGCGTCGAGCACGGAATAAAAGCCTTTGCGCTGCCAGGCCTGCGGGCCGGAAGCGTCATAGAACAAGCGGGTCGGGACGGCGGCCTCGCGGCGCTCGCCGTCATACACCGACATTTTGCTCGCGCCCCGGGCCACGCCTTCGCCACTGCCCAGGTTCAACTGGCAGGCGGAGTCGTAGCAGGCGTGGCAGGCCACGCATTTCTCGGTAAAGATCGGCTGGATGTCGCGGGTGTAGGACAGCGCTGGCACGGGATCCTTGGCGGCTGCGGCAAAAGACAACAGCAGCAACAGACTGCCGAATAAGACGCGGTACGGCATGTCTTGATCCCTAAGAGATGGAGCAGCGATTCTACCGGGCCAGCAACCGGTTGCAAACATGAGCAACATTCATGCAAAAGCCACCCATGATCAAATCCGGCACAGGTTTGCTATGATTCCCGGCTCCGTAATGGTCTTTTTTTCCAGGTAGTCCTATGTCCGATCGCAGCGCTCGCCTTTATCTTCTCCAGCAAGCCCTCAAGGAACGCATCCTGATCCTCGACGGCGGCATGGGCACGATGATCCAGAGCTACAAGCTGGAGGAGCAGGACTACCGCGGCAAGCGTTTCGCCGACTGGCCGAGCGACGTCAAGGGCAACAACGATTTGCTGGTGCTGACCCGTCCCGACGTCATCGGCTCCATCGAGAAAGCCTACCTGGATGCCGGCGCCGACATTCTCGAAACCAACACCTTCAACGCAACTCAGGTATCCCAGGCCGACTACGGCATGCAGGGGCTGGCCTATGAGCTGAACCTGGAAGGTGCGCGTCTGGCCCGCAAGGTGGCCGACGCCAAGACCCTCGAGACCCCGGACAAGCCGCGCTTCGTCGCCGGCGTGCTCGGCCCGACCAGCCGCACCTGCTCGCTGTCGCCAGACGTAAACAACCCCGGCTACCGCAACGTGACCTTCGACGAACTGGTGGAGAACTACACCGAGGCCACCAAGGGCCTGATCGAGGGCGGCGCCGACCTGATCCTGATCGAAACCATCTTCGACACCCTGAACGCCAAGGCGGCGATCTTCGCCGTGCAAGGGGTTTACGAAGAACTGGGCGTCGAGCTGCCGATCATGATTTCCGGCACCATCACCGACGCCTCCGGCCGCACCCTCTCCGGCCAGACCACCGAAGCCTTCTGGAACTCCGTGGCCCACGCCAAGCCGATCTCCGTCGGCCTGAACTGCGCCCTGGGCGCCAGCGAACTGCGCCCGTACCTGGAAGAGCTGTCGAACAAGGCCAGCACCCACGTCTCGGCGCACCCGAACGCCGGCCTGCCCAACGAATTCGGTGAATACGACGAACTGCCGGCGCAAACCGCCAAAGTCATCGAAGAGTTTGCCCAGAGCGGCTTCCTGAACATCGTCGGCGGCTGCTGCGGCACCACCCCGGCGCACATCGAAGCCATCGCCAAGGCAGTGGCCGGTTATGCGCCACGACCGATTCCGGACATTCCCCGGGCGTGCCGCCTGTCGGGCCTGGAACCGTTCACCATCGATCGCAGCTCGCTGTTCGTCAACGTCGGCGAGCGGACCAACATCACCGGTTCCGCCAAGTTCGCCCGGCTGATCCGCGAAGACAACTACACCGAAGCCCTGGAGGTGGCCCTGCAGCAGGTCGAGGCCGGCGCCCAGGTGATCGACATCAACATGGACGAGGGCATGCTCGATTCGAAGAAGGCCATGGTGACCTTCCTCAATCTGATTGCCGGTGAGCCGGACATCTCCCGCGTGCCGATCATGATCGATTCGTCGAAATGGGAAGTGATCGAAGCCGGCCTCAAGTGCATCCAGGGCAAGGGCATCGTCAACTCCATCAGCATGAAAGAAGGCGTCGAGCAATTCATCCATCACGCCAGATTGTGCAAGCGCTATGGTGCCGCCGTGGTGGTGATGGCGTTCGACGAAGCCGGCCAGGCCGACACCGAGGCGCGCAAGAAAGAAATCTGCAAGCGTTCCTACGACATCCTGGTCAATGAAGTGGGCTTCCCGCCGGAAGACATCATCTTCGACCCGAACATCTTCGCCGTTGCCACCGGTATCGAAGAACACAACAACTATGCCGTGGACTTCATCAACGCTTGCGCCTATGTCCGCGACGAGCTGCCCTACGCGCTGACCTCCGGCGGAGTGTCCAACGTGTCGTTCTCGTTCCGCGGCAACAACCCGGTGCGCGAAGCGATCCACTCGGTATTCCTGCTGTATGCGATCCGTGCAGGCCTGACCATGGGGATCGTCAACGCCGGCCAGTTGGAGATCTACGACCAGATCCCGGTGGAACTGCGCGACGCCGTGGAAGACGTGATCCTCAACCGCACCCCGGAAGGCACCGACGCCCTGCTCGCCATCGCCGACAAGTACAAGGGCGACGGCAGCACCAAGGAAGCGGAAACCGAGGAATGGCGCAACTGGGAAGTCAACAAGCGCCTGGAGCATGCACTGGTCAAGGGCATCACCACCCACATCGTCGAAGACACCGAGGAGTCGCGCCTGTCGTTCGCTCGCCCTATCGAAGTCATCGAAGGTCCGTTGATGGCCGGCATGAACATCGTCGGCGACCTGTTCGGTGCCGGCAAGATGTTCCTGCCCCAGGTGGTCAAGTCCGCTCGCGTGATGAAGCAGGCCGTGGCCCACCTGATTCCGTTCATCGAGGCGGAAAAAGGCGACAAGCCGGAGGCCAAGGGCAAGATCCTGATGGCGACGGTCAAGGGCGACGTCCATGACATCGGCAAGAACATCGTCGGCGTGGTGCTCGGTTGCAACGGTTATGACATCGTCGACCTGGGCGTGATGGTGCCAGCGGAAAAAATCCTGCAGGTGGCCAAGGACGAGAAATGCGACATCATCGGCTTGTCTGGCCTGATCACGCCGTCCCTGGATGAGATGGTGCACGTGGCTCGTGAGATGCAGCGCCAGGATTTCCATCTGCCGCTGATGATCGGTGGCGCGACGACGTCCAAGGCCCACACGGCGGTGAAGATCGAGCCCAAGTACAGCAATGACGCGGTGATCTATGTCACCGACGCCTCCCGCGCCGTCGGGGTGGCAACCCAATTGCTGTCCAAGGAACTGAAACCGGCGTTCGTCGAGAAAACCCGTCAGGACTACATCGAGGTTCGCGAGCGCACCGCCAACCGCAGCGCCCGTACCGAACGCCTGAGCTACCCCGCCGCTGTCGCCAAGAAACCGCAGTTCGACTGGAGCAGCTACCAGCCGGTCAAGCCGACGTTCACCGGTGCCCGGGTGCTGGACGACATCGACCTGAACGTCCTGGCCGAATACATCGACTGGACGCCGTTCTTCATTTCCTGGGACCTGGCCGGCAAGTTCCCGCGCATCCTCACCGATGAAGTGGTGGGCGAAGCCGCCACCGCGCTGTACGCCGATGCCCAGGCGATGTTGCGCAAGCTGATCGATGAGAAACTCATCAGCGCTCGCGCGGTGTTCGGCTTCTGGCCGGCCAACCAGGTGCATGACGACGACCTGGAAGTCTACGGCGACGACGGCAAGCCGCTGGCACGCCTGCATCACCTGCGCCAGCAGATCATCAAGACCGACGGCAAGCCGAACTTCTCCCTGGCCGACTTCGTTGCGCCGAAGGACAGCGGCGTGACCGACTACGTCGGCGGGTTCATCACCACCGCAGGCATCGGTGCCGAAGAAGTGGCGAAGGCCTATCAGGAAGCCGGCGACGACTACAACTCGATCATGGTCAAGGCCCTGGCCGACCGCCTGGCCGAAGCCTGCGCCGAGTGGCTGCATCAGCAGGTGCGCAAGGAACATTGGGGTTATGCCAAAGACGAAAGCCTGGACAACGAGGCGCTGATCAAGGAGCAGTACACCGGCATCCGCCCTGCCCCTGGTTACCCGGCGTGCCCGGATCACACTGAGAAAGCCACGCTGTTCCGCCTGCTTGATCCCGAGGCCAGCGAACTGAAGGCCGGCCGCAGCGGCGTGTTCCTCACCGAGCACTACGCCATGTTCCCGGCGGCGGCGGTCAGTGGCTGGTACTTCGCCCATCCACAGGCGCAATACTTCGCCGTAGGCAAGATCGACAAGGACCAGGTGCAGAGCTACACCGGCCGCAAGGGTCAGGACCTGAGCGTGACCGAGCGCTGGCTGGCGCCGAACCTGGGTTACGACAGCTGATCCGGAAGATCGCGGCCGGCAGCGGCCGCGATCTTTTTGCAGGGGTTGTCTATGCTTGTCCCATACCCATGGCAGACGAGGGATTTATGGACGATCCAGTCGACAACAAGCCGCCGACCCTGCTGCAGATGATGCACAGCGTACTGGCCGCCGCTTTCGGCGTGCAGAGCGGCAAGAACCGCGCCCGTGACTTCACCCACGGCAAACCCAGTCACTTCGTGATATTGGGGATCGCGTTCACGGTGATCTTCGCCCTGACGCTGTTTGGCATCGTCAAGCTGGTGGTGCATCTGGCGGGGATATAGAACGATCTTCCTGCACATCAATCCCTGTGGGAGCGAACCTGTGGGAGCAAAGCTTGCTCGCGACGCAAACGACACGGTCGAGACCGCGTCATCGTTCATCGCGAGCAAGCTTTGCTCCCACAGGCTTTGCTCCCACAGGTTTTTATTGCGTTGTACGACCGATTACTGATGACTGACCCAGAACACCGCCGTGCCTACCACCAGGATAATCAGGAACAGAATGGCCCAAGCATCAACAGTGCTGTCGCTTTTCCTTGCTTTGGTCGGATTGCTCATTGCATCGCCTCTTGTCGGTTTTTTAGGTGATTGCATAGGGACTCGACCACAGTTAAGACGATGATTGCCCATACGACAAATGTGGGTTCCGAGCCGATAGATCCCATTAGGTCATTTGGTTCTTTACATATACTCAAACATCACTTTTGCGCATAACTCAAAACAGGTATCTTGCACCGGCTCCTATAGGAGTGCGCGGCCGTGCGCGCAGAATTGCCGAGGCAGAACCCGATTCCAGCGAGCCAATACGCAGCTGTTTCTGATCGGCCCAAGCCTGAGACCGAGACTTATATGTACGTATATGACGAGTACGATCAGCGGATCATCGAGGACCGCGTCAAGCAGTTCCGTGATCAAACCCGACGCTATCTGGCAGGCGAGCTGAGCGAAGAAGAATTCCGCCCTCTGCGCCTGCAGAACGGCCTGTACATCCAGCGTTTCGCCCCCATGCTGCGAGTGGCGGTGCCTTACGGCCAACTGACCTCGCGCCAGGTGCGCAAGCTGGCCCAGATTGCCCGTGACTACGACAAGGGCTACGCCCACATCAGTACGCGGCAGAACGTCCAGTACAACTGGCCGGCCCTGGAAGATGTGCCGGAGATCCTGGCTGAGCTGGCCACCGTGCAGATGCACGCGATCCAGACCAGCGGCAACTGCCTGCGCAACGTCACCACCGACCAGTTCGCCGGTGTCGCCGCCGATGAATTGATCGACCCGCGTCCGTGGTGCGAGATCGTCCGTCAGTGGACCACTTTCCACCCGGAATTCGCTTACCTGCCGCGCAAGTTCAAGATCGCCATCAACGGCTCGACCTCGGACCGCGCCGCCATCGAAGTCCACGACATCGGCCTGGAGGCGGTCTACAACGCTGCAGGCGAACTGGGCTTCCGCGTGCTGGTGGGCGGTGGCCTCGGTCGCACGCCGGTGGTGGGTGCATTCATCAATGAGTTCCTGCCCTGGCAGGACCTGCTGAGCTACCTCGACGCCATCCTGCGGGTGTACAACCGCTATGGCCGTCGCGACAACAAGTACAAGGCGCGGATCAAGATCCTGGTCAAGGCGCTGACACCAGAAGTGTTCGCCGAGAAGGTCGAAGCCGAAATGGTTCACCTGCGTGGCGGCCAGACAACCCTGACCGAGGCCGAAGTCCACCGCGTTGCCAGGCACTTCGTCGACCCGCAATACAAGGCCCTGGACAACCAGGACTTCGCCGCACTCGACAAGGAACATCCGGGCTTCGCCCGCTGGCGCAGCCGCAACACCCTGGCCCACAAGAAGCCTGGCTACATCGCGGTCACCTTGTCCCTGAAGCCGACCGGTGTTGCGCCAGGCGACATTACCGACAAACAGCTGGACGCCGTCGCCGACCTGGCCGAACGCTACAGCTTCGGTCAGCTGCGCACGTCCCACGAGCAGAACATCATCCTGGCAGACGTCGAACAGAGCCAGTTGTTCACCCTGTGGGGCGAGCTGCGCGAGCAAGGCTTCGCCACGCCGAACATCGGCCTGCTGACCGACATGATCTGCTGCCCGGGCGGCGACTTCTGCTCCCTGGCCAACGCCAAGTCGATCCCGATCGCCGAATCGATCCAGCGTCGTTTCGACGACCTGGACTACCTGTTCGATATCGGCGAACTGGACCTGAATATTTCCGGTTGCATGAACGCCTGTGGTCACCACCATGTCGGCCACATCGGCATCCTCGGCGTGGACAAGAAAGGCGAAGAGTTCTACCAGGTTTCCCTGGGTGGCAGCGGCACCCGCGACGCCAGCCTGGGCAAGATCCTCGGTCCTTCGTTTGCCCAGGACGACATGCCCGACGTGATCGAGAAGCTGATCGACGTGTACATCGAACAACGTACCGAAGACGAGCGTTTCATCGACACTTACCAACGTATCGGCATCGACCTCTTCAAGGAACGCGTCTATGCAGCGAATCATTAAGAACAACGAGGTCATCGACGAAACCTGGCACCTGCTGCCCAAGGACGCGACCCTCGATGGTATTTCCAACTGCGACGACCTGATCGTGCCCCTGGCCCTGTGGCGTGACCATTCGCACTACCTCAAGGCCCGCGACGGCGGCCTGGGTGTGTGGCTGGACGCCGACGAGGAAGCGGAAGAGATTGGCGACGACGCCAATCAGCTCCAGGTCATCGCGCTGAACTTCCCAGCCTTCACCGACGGCCGCAGCTACTCCAACGCTCGCCTGCTGCGTGATCGCTACGGCTTCAAGGGCGAACTGCGGGCCATTGGCGATGTGCTGCGCGACCAGCTGTTCTATATGCGCCGCTGCGGTTTCGACGCGTTCGCCCTGCGTGCCGACAAGGACCCCTACGAAGCTCTCGAAAGCCTCAAGGACTTCTCGGTGACCTACCAGGCTGCCACTGACGAACCGCTGCCGCTGTTTCGTCGCCGCTGAGCCCGCTGCAATGAAAAAGCCCTGGACCGGACATTCCGGCTCAGGGCTTTTTTATTTCCAGCAATCACCGAAGATCAGTGTGGGAGCGAGCCTGCTCGCGATGGCGGTGATCCAGTCGATGCTGCAGTGACTGACAGACCGCTATCACGAGCAGGCTCGCTCCCACAGGATTGAGGTAGCAGAGTTACCAGAACCGCTGCTGGGTCAATCGGCTCCACCAGCTCAACAGCACACGATCCACCGAGCCGCTGGCCGCCATGCCGACGCGCTCCTGCAGGCTTTTGCGTTCGGCATAGTGCAGGTGGTAAAGCTCGGCGCTCTTGGCCCGGTCGGCCAGGTATTCGTCGCTGGTCTTCAACTCGTCCACCAGATGCTTGCCAAGCGCGGCGACACCCAGCCAGACCTCGCCGGTCGCCACTTCGTCAATGGCCAGTTGCGGACGGTAGTTGGACACGAAGTTCTTGAACAAGTCATGAGTGATGTCCAGGTCCTGCTGGAATTTCTCCCGGCCTTTCTCGGTGTTTTCGCCAAACACCGTCAGCGTGCGCTTGTACTCGCCGGCGGTCAGGACTTCGAAGTCGATATCATGTTTCTTCAGCAGGCGGTTGACGTTCGGTAGCTGGGCCACGACGCCGATGGAGCCAAGGATGGCGAAAGGCGCACTGATGATCTTCTCGCCAATGCAGGCCATCATGTACCCGCCGCTGGCCGCGACTTTGTCGATGCACACGGTCAGCGGTATGCCGGCCTGACGGATCCGCGCCAGTTGCGACGAAGCCAGTCCATAGCTGTGGACCATGCCGCCACCGCTTTCCAGGCGCAGTACCACTTCATCCTTCGGCGTCGCCAGGGTCAGCAGCGCGGTGATCTCATGGCGCAGACTCTCGGTGGCCGATGCCTTGATATCGCCGTCGAAATCCAGCACGAACACACGGGTCTTGGCCGCCGGCTTTTCCTTCTGTTTCTTCTGCGCCTTTTCAGCCTTGCCTTCGCTCTTGCGCAGGGCCTTGAGCTGATCCTTGTCCAGCAGCGTCTGTTCCAGGCGCTCGCGCAGGCCCTTGTAGAAGTCGTTGAGTTTGCTCACCTGCAACTGGCCGGCCGCCTTGCGTCGTCCCTTGCTGCGCAAGGCAGCAAAACTGGCCAGCACCACCAGAATGGCGATGACCAGCGTCACGGTCTTGGCCAGAAACCCGGCGTATTCGATAAAGAACTCCACGATCACTCCTAATTGATTCTCGACTCGCCGCTCGACGGCGGACTCTAAACGTTCCCAGCATACCCATGCGCCTGCGTCGCTACCAGCCGGGAAACCTGTGGTTACCTTAAGCCCGGCCCCGGCTGGACAAGGCTGTAACAGACATTTCAAACAAGCGTATGTTTTTTCATTGACAGCACACTGTCATCCTCATAACCTCGCCAAACCTTCAACGTACCGGGATGACGCGGACGTGGGCAGTATCTATCTGATTCGACATGGCCAGGCCTCCTTTGGTGCGGACAACTACGATGTCCTTTCACCCAATGGCATACGCCAGGCAGAGGTGCTGGGCAACCACCTGGCGGAGCTCGGTGTGGTGTTCGATCGTTGCCTCTCGGGTGACCTGCGTCGTCAGCAGGATACCGCCAGCGGCGCCTTGGGCCAGATGTCCGCAGCCGGAATTCCGGTTCCCGAAGTGGAAACCGATGCTGCGTTCAACGAGTTCGATGCCGACGCAGTGATCCGCGCCCTGCTGCCGGACATGCTGCCCCAGGAACCCGAGGCCCTGTACATCCTGCGAAATGCCGCGCAGAACCGTGCAGAATTCCAACGCATTTTCGCCCTCGTGATCGAGCGCTGGCTCAGCGGCCAATATGACCCGCCCGGGCTGGAGAGCTGGCAGGGTTTCGTCGAGCGGGTCCAGGCCGGCCTGCAGCGCATCCTGGAACAGGCCGACAGCAGCCACAAGATCGCCGTGTTCACATCCGGCGGCACGATTACCGCCCTGCTCCACCTGATCACCCGGATACCGGCCCAACAGGCGTTCGAACTGAACTGGCAAATTGTCAACACCTCGCTCAACCACCTGAAATTCAGGGGGCGCGACGTGGCCCTGGCTTCTTTCAACAGTCATGCTCACCTGCAACTGCTGAAGACCCCGGACCTCATCACCTTTCGCTGAGGCCGAATTAATCGTAGACCCTTGCTGTATCAACCCGATAAGGATCGAAACCATGACCTCCGTAATCGACGCCGTACAAAAGATGAAAGAAAAATTCAACCCAGCCGCCGCTGCCGGCCTGGACCTGGTATTCGGTTTCAATATCACCGACGAAGACAAACAGTACGCCCTGATCGTCAAGGACGGTACCTGTGAATTGCAGGAAGGCGAAAATGCCGATGCCAACTGCACACTGGTGATGGACAGCGAAACCCTCAAGGGCATCGTCAGCGGTGAAACCGACGGCATGCAAGCGTTCATGGGCGGCAAACTGCGTGTCGAAGGCGACATGATGCTGTCGATGAAGCTCTCCGAGCTGTTCCCGGCCTGAGACTGCACGCCCGCGCTGGGCGCCCCCGGTTGTAACGAATCCCGCCCCCGTGGCGGGATTCGCATTTCTGCCCCCTCCCCGATTTCGCCTTGCGTACGCAACCTTGATCCCGGTCAGTGGCCGCTCGCCTTCCAAGCGCTAATTTAGCGCCTCCATCAGAAGCCAGGGACGGCTCATCGGGAGCCGGTACTTGCTCATCTCAAGGAAGAGAATTTCATGTCCACATTGAAAATCATCCTGCTGTCGACCGCGTTCAACGGCCTGACCCAACGCGCCTGGCTGGACCTGCGCGAGGCTGGGCATCGTCCCAGCGTGGTGTTGTTCACCGATCCGGATTCGGTGTGTCGGCAGATCGAACAAAGCGGGGCCGACCTGGTGATCTGTCCCTTTCTCAAGGACCGGGTACCCGAGCAACTGTGGCGTAATCTCCGACGACCGGTGGTCATCATCCATCCGGGCATCGTCGGTGATCGTGGTGCCAGCGCGCTGGACTGGGCCATCATGCGGCAACCCGAACGCTGGGGCGTCACGGCGTTACAAGCGGTGGAGGAAATGGATGCCGGGCCGATCTGGGCCACCTGCGAATTCATCCTGCCCGAAGGTCTGCGCAAATCAGAGTTGTATAACGGTCCGGTCAGCGATGCGGCCATCCGCTGCATCCGCGAAGTCGTGGAAAAATTTGCCAGCGGTTTCGTCCCGGTACCGCTGGACTACAGCCGTCATGACGTGGTCGGGCGTCTGCGGCCGAATATGACTCAGGATGATCGCACGTTCAGCTGGCACGACAGCGCGGTGTTCATCAAGCGCAGCATCGACGCCGCCGATGGTCAGCCAGGCGTGCTGGCGAGCCTGCTTGGAAACCAGTTCTATCTGTATGACGCCCATCTGGATAGCCGTCGTGGCCTGCCTGGTGCGCTGCTGGCCGTGCGTGACGATGCGGTGCTGGTGGCAACCGGTGATGCGAGCCTCTGGATCGGCGCCCTGCGCCAAAAACCGCGCCCCGGTGAACAGACCTTCAAGCGGCCGGCGCGACATGTACTGTCGGGGCGACTCGACGGCGTGCCGGTACTCGACAGCTCATTGGCCCGACAGCCGTTCAGTAACGAGGCTTATCAACCCATTCGCTACCGGGAATGCGGCCATGTGGGTGAACTGACCTTCGAGTTCTATAACGGTGCGATGAGCACCGAGCAATGCCGGCGCCTGGTGGACGCGCTACGCTGGGCCAAGTCCAGGCCTACCCGAGTGCTGTTGATCCGCGGCGGGCGTGGCAGTTTTTCCAACGGTGTGCACCTGAACGTGATTCAGGCCGCCGCTCAACCGGGCCTGGAGGCCTGGGCCAACATCCAAGCCATCGACGATGTCTGTCTGGAGCTGTTGAGCGCCCGGCAGATGGTCGTCAGTGGTCTCACGGGCAATGCCGGCGCGGGCGGTGTGATGCTGGCCCTGGCCGCCGATGTCGTGCTGGCACGCAGCGACATCGTGCTCAATCCCCATTATGCAACCATGGGCCTGTACGGCTCCGAATACTGGACCTACAGCCTGCCTCGCGCCGTTGGGCCGGACCTGGCCTGGACACTGACCCAGGACTGCCTGCCCATCAGCGCCCGCCAGGCGTTGCGCTATGGCATGGTCCAGGAAATCGGTCCACGCTGCCCCGACGAGTTCGGCCTGTGGTTGCTGCAACGGGCCAACGGTGCATGGCACGATCCAGCCTATGAAACCATCCGGGCCCGCAAGACCGAACGAAGCCTGCCGGCGATCCAGGCATGTCGTGATGGCGAGCTCCAGTACATGCAGCGCGACATGGTAGAAAATCGCCACGGTTTTGCCGAAAAGTGCCGCAACTTCGTGTTCAAACGCAAGGCCTGTCGCACGCCGGAACGCCTGGTTGCGCCATGGGCGCGGATGACGGAGGCCGAAGCCGTCCAGTGATTGTCGGTATCGGGGAGGCGTGCCAGCTCTTACAATGCCGCATCCCCCGCATCGGCCTGACCATGGACATCGACCTCGCCCGCACCTTCCTGGAAATTGTCCGCCACGGCAGTCTCGCCGCAGCGGCCGACAGGCTGCATGTCACCCAGACGGCGATTACCGCTCGGGTACAGAAACTCGAAAGCCAGCTTGGCTGCGCGCTGTTCGTGCGCAACCGAGCCGGCGCGCGACTGACCACCGACGGCGAGGCCTTCGTCGTCTACGCCAACCAGCTCGTGCAGACCTGGGAAGCGGCCCGCCGGGACCTGCCGTTGCCCGAGGGCTATCGCAATGTCCTGCACATCGGTGGCGAGGTCAGCCTGTGCAATCCCTTGATGCTCAGTTGGGCCCGTGAACTGCGTCGGGCGATTCCCGGCCATGCCTTGCGCATGGACATCCGCGACGGCGAGAAACTGCTGCAACAGCTGGAGCTGGGCCTGTTGGATGCTGCGGTGGTGTATCAGCCCGAATACTGGCCGAGACTGCAGGTTGAACAGCTCCTGGAAGAGAAACTGATCCTGGTGCGCCTGGCCAGCCACCCGGAGCCCTACGTGTACATCGACTGGGGCATCGATTTCCGTCGCCAGCACGATACCGCCCTGCCAGACAAGGCCAAGGCTGCAGTCACCTTCAACCTCGGTCCCCTGGCCTTGCAATACATCCTGGAAAACGGCGGCAGCGGCTACTTCCGCACACGGGTGGTGCAGAGCTACCTGGACAGCGGCATCCTGGAACGAGTGCCCAAGGCACCGGAATTCAACTATCCGACTTACCTGGTCTATTCCCGGGACCGGGATTCGGCGGCGTTGCAACAGGCGTTCGAAGTGCTGCGTACAATCGTCAAGAGCGGCAGCGATTGGTCTCAGCGCTGGGATCCGCTGAGTTGATGCATTGGGTTAAAGAGCGGGGGCCGCTTCGCAGTCCGCGGAGCGGTGCGACGTTTCGCTGAATCCCGCCACGGAAACAGCCCCCGCACCATCAGGTTACTTGCGCAAGTGCTCCATGATCTCGTCCTTGACCTGCAATCGTTTCTTCTTGAGCGTCTCCAGGGCAACGTCGGACAGTGCGGCGGACGTCGGTTTCTCGGCGTCTACCACCTCGGCATCAAGCTGGGAGTATTTTTGAAGCAGCGAGTCGAGTCTTGGATTCTCGCTGCGCTTTTGCTGGATGTGGTCTTTTTCGCACTTGAGATCCTGGCACAGATCATGGGACACCGGCATGGAACACCTCCTTCTGACGGTCAATGACAGGCGCCTTCGAGGGGCGCCTCAACCATCAGGATGGCCTTGCCGACAGGGTTCTGTCGACCGCCAATCCGACCAGCGGCGACCGTTCGTCGTACCGTGTCGCTTTGCGATCAAACCTTTGCCCTCACGTCGCCCTCCATTGAACAGTGACATCAAGATCACTTGTACAACCTGTTCGGAGAATACCTATGGACGGATTTACCCTGCGTCAACTCGGCCTGGCAGTTGCCCTGAGTACCAGCATGGGCATGGCATGGGCCGCGAGCTCCAACGACTTTGTCGACAACGCGGCAGCCGGTGGCATTGCGGAAATCGAAACCAGCAAACTGGCGCTGGAAAAAAGCGCATCGGCGGACGTCAAGGAGTTCGCCAACAAGATGATTTCCGACCACACCAAAGCCAACCAGGAGTTGATGACCCTGGCGAAAAAGCACGACATCGAAGTGCCGGACGAAACCACACTGGTGAAAAAGGCAAAGGCCAAGATTCTCGATATGCGCGATGAATCCTTCGATGCCGCCTATGCCAACAATCAGGTCAAGGCCCACGAAGAAACCATCACCCTGTTCAAGAAAGAAGCCGAGACCGTGACGGACGACAAGAAGCCCGGCAATACCGAGCTCAAGGCGTTCGCCCAGAAGATGCTGCCGGATCTGCAGCACCATCTGGAACTGGCCAAGAAACTCCAGGCCGCACACCCCAGCAAGTAGTTTTTCCTGGCAGTGAACGTAAAAAGGCTCGCCCTCCAGGAGGACGAGCCTTTCTTGCGCAGGTCGATCAGCCGCCGTCGGTGTCGATATCGGCGTCAGTGTCATCGCCGGACTTCGGCCGGTCAGGATCGGGCTTGAAGCCAGGACTGAAGGTGTTGTCATTTTCCTGGTGGTGTTTCTTCTGATCGACCTCCTCTGCAGCGCTCTGGGCCTGGTCCGCTCCAGCCGGGCTGATCGGCCTGGCACCAGGCAGTTGGGGATCGATAGCCGGGTCGTTGCGTGGTGACGGGTTCTGTGTCTGACCTTGTTGCGCAGTGTTTGCACGATCATCGTTCATGGGCACCTCTTCGTGACTGAGACCGGGTTGATGACCGGCCTTGATCATTCGAAGGGAACGCGACGGCTTCGGTTCCATTTGTTTGCGGCAGCGCGATCAACCGCCAAGCACCGACCGGACCATACGGGTCAACGCTTCCGGCCCATAGGGTTTACCCAGCAGATGGGTGTCGGGGCTCAGTTGATGGTTGCGGGAAATGATGTCCCGTGTGTGACCTGACGTGAACAGTACCGGCACTGGTGGCATCTGCACCTTGGCCCAGGCCGCCAGGTCGGAACTCTTGATCAGGCCGGGCATGACCACATCGGTGAAAATCAGGTCTACCTTGGCGCCTTCGAGCAACAGCTTCATGGCCGCATCGGCGTTGACAGCAGTGAGGGTTCTATAGCCGGACTGCTCAAGCAACTCCACCGATGCACTGCGCACCGCATCGTTGTCCTCCACCACCATGATCGTCTCATGTCTGCCGGGCTGAGGCGTGTAGTCGTGGGGCTGCTCTCTGGCTTCAGGCTGCAAGCTGCGAGGAAAGTACATCTGCGCCCGCGTGCCCTGGCCCAGGTCGCTGGTTATCTCGATATGCCCGCCGCTCTGCTTGACGAACCCGAACACCATGCTCAGGCCTAACCCGGTGCCCTGGCCATCGCTCTTGGTGGTGAAAAACGGCTCGAATACCTGGCTGAGAATATCCGGCGGCATGCCTGTGCCACTGTCGATCACCGACAACCGCACATAGTCACCCGCCGGGATGCCTTTGCCGGCACAGGAGACTTCGTCGAGCACGATGTTCTCGCCCCGTATCTGGATGGTGCCTTCGCCACCCATGGCATCGCGGGCATTGATCGCCAGGTTCAGCAGGGCATTTTCCAGCTGGTTGCGATCCACATGGATGCACCAGGGCTCGTCGGGCAGGGTCACTTCGATCCGGATGGTCTCGCCCAAGGCCCGTTGCAGCAACTCCTCCAGGTCGTCATAGATGCGACGTGGGTTGTAGACCGCCGGCGACAGCGGCTGGCGGCGGGCAAAGGCCAGCAGTTGCGATGACAGCTTGGCGCCCCGCTCCACCGCCTCGATGGAGGCACTGATCCTGCGCTGCACATTGGCATTGTCCGGCTCGTGACGTGCCAGCAAGTGCAGGTTGCCAGCGATCACTTGCAGCAGGTTGTTGAAGTCATGGGCGACGCCGCCGGTGAGGCCGCCAATAGCCTCGAGTTTTTGCGACTGGCGCAACTGCTCTTCGGCCGCCAGCCGCGCCTGGACCTCATTGGCGACCCGCTGCTCCAGGTCACGGGTAAATCTGAGCAGCGACGCCTCGGCGGTCTTGCGTTCGTTGATGTCAATCAGCACACCGGGGAAACGCAGTGGCTCGCCCAACGCATCGAACTCGCATCGACCGCTGGCCTGCACCCACAGGTCATCGCCTTCGGGACGACGCACCCGGTATTCGACATTCAAGGGCGACCCCGTGCGCAAGGTCAGTTCAATGCGCTGATTGACCTCATCAAGGTCATCGGGGTGGATACGTTGGCGGGCAATCTCGATGGGCAATGCCTCCAGCGGCGTGTCTGGCGGATAGTCGAAAGTGCGGGCGAAACGCTCGTCGCCGGACAGCGTATCGGCTTGGACATCCCAGACAAACGAGCCCAGCAGCGGCCCGGCCGAAAGGGCCAGCTGGATGCGTTCATTGACGGCGCGATAACTGCGTTCCGCTGCCTGGCGAGCCCGCTCTGACAAGACCAGCTCGGTGGTTTCCACAACAATTGCCAGCACGCCGGCGGGAGCCTGATCATCGCCAGGCACCGGGCTGTAGAAAAGGTCCATCCACACATCTTCGGGCTTGCCATCACGCAACAGGACCAGTTCCTTGCTGCGATAGGACAACGTGCCTCCGGCCAGGCATACGTCCAGCACGTGACGATTGAACTCGGCCACTTCCGGCCAGCCCAGTTCCACCGCGCAGCCCAACAGATAGGGGTGACGCCCGCCAGCGAACTCGGCGTAGGCGTCGTTGTAGATCATGAAGCCCTGGCGACCCCACAACATGACCATCGGCAAGGGTGAAGCCAGCAATACCTGGACAGCACTGCGCAAGCTGGCGGACCAATGTTCGATAGGGCCCAGTTCGGTCTGGCGCCAATCGTACGCCCGGATGCGCCGGGCCATTTCACCGTCCCACCCGGGACATCCGTGAGGCTGGGATAAGAACTGCATGGGCGACTCTGAACCTCGAATGGCTGCTGGGAATCGGCAAGTCGCGAGCCCCTTGTGCTCAGACCTTCGAGCGCAAGGTTGGCATTTGGTTTCATGCCGGCCGAGCCAAAAGCACCCGTGGCCAGATGACAACGGGCTCAGCGAAAATCGCGGCTGCGCACGTTGATGCCCGCCAGCAACCCGGTCAGGTCGCTCAAGCGCCCGGCAATCAGGTGACGGACTTCGCCGACGCTTTCCCAGCGCCCATCGACCCGAAGCAACTGCGAGCCCACCAGGACCTTGCGCTGACGCTCCGCCAGGTCGCGCCAGACCACCACGTTGAGGTTGCCGAATTCATCTTCCAGGGTAACGAAGGTCACGCCACTGGCCGTGCCGGGGCGCTGGCGACCAGTGACCAGCCCGGCGACGCTGACATTGCGGCCATGTTCCACCCCCTGCAACTCCCGCGAGCTGCGACAGCGTCGGGCACGCAGTTCAGGCCGCAACAAGGCCAGAGGATGAGGACCCAGTGTTGTGCCAAGGGTGGCGTAGTCGGCGAACAGGTCCTCCCCCAGCGAGGGCTTGGGCAGATTCACCGACGGTTCTTCCTGGCGGGGCAGCCCGGCAAACAGACCCAATTGCTTTTCCACACCGGCCACTTCCCAACGCGCACGATGGCGATCACCGGCCAAACCACGCAAGGCCCCGGCGTCAGCCAATTGCGCCTGGGCACGGGCATCGAGTTGCGCGCGCTCGCCCAGGTCGGCCACGTCACTGAACGCCCGCTGCAGACGGGCCGCCTCGATACGCCGGGCATCGTCTTCACGAAAGCCTTTGATCAGACGCAAGCCCATGCGGATCGCCGGTTGCCGCCCCTCCAGAGGCTCGAGACTGCAATCCCAATCGCTGGCGCGCACGTCCACCGGACGGATCTGCAATTGATGCCGGCGGGCATCCTGCAGGATCTGGTCCGGACTGTAGAACCCCATGGGCCAACTGTTGATCAGGGCGCAGGCGAACGCTGCCGGCTCGTGGCATTTGAGCCAGCTGCTGGCATAGGTCAGCAAGGCGAAACTGGCGGCGTGGGACTCCGGGAAACCGTAGTTGCCGAAGCCCTTGATCTGTTCGAAGATCTGCGCGGCGAATTCGGCGGTGTAGCCGTTGCGCTCCATCCCCTCTGCCAGGCGCTCGCGGTGCGGCTCAAGCCCGCCGTGACGTTTCCAGGCGGCCATGGAACGGCGCAACTGGTCCGCTTCGCCGGGGGTATAGTCGGCCGCCACGATGGCGATCTGCATGACCTGCTCCTGGAATAACGGAATGCCCAGGGTACGCCCGAGCACTACCTCCAGTTTTTGCGACGGGTAGGTGACGGCTTCCTCTCCATTTCGCCGCTTCAGGTACGGGTGCACCATGCCGCCCTGGATCGGCCCCGGCCGCACGATCGCCACTTCGATCACCAGGTCGTAGAAACTCTTGGGCCTGAGCCTGGGCAACATCGCCATCTGCGCCCGTGATTCAATCTGGAACACACCGATGGTGTCCGCACGGCTGATCATCTCGAAGGTGGCGGTATCTTCACGGGGTAAACCCGCCAAGGTGTATCGCTGCCCCCGATAGTGCTCGATCAAATCGAAACACCGACGGATTGCGCTGAGCATGCCCAGGGCCAGGATATCCACTTTCAACAGCCCGACCGCATCCAGGTCGTCCTTGTCCCACTGGATGATGGTGCGCTCGGCCATGGCGGCGTTTTCCACCGGCACCAGGGTATCCAGGGGTTGCTGGGAAATCACGAAGCCGCCGGGATGCTGGGACAGGTGCCGGGGAAAGCCGATCAGTTGCTGGGTCAGGCCCAGCACCCGGCGCAAGATCGGAGTGTCCGGGTCGAAACCACCCTCGCGCAGACGCTCCACGGGAGGCGCCTCATCGCTCCAGCGACCGCAACAGTCGGCCAATGCGTTGACCTGATCCGGTGGCAGGCCCAGGGCCTTGGCGACGTCCCGCACCGCCCCGGCGCCATGGTAACTGCTGACCACTGCCGTCAGTGCTGCGCGATGGCGACCGTAGCGCTGGAAGACGTATTGCAACACCTCTTCGCGGCGCTCATGTTCAAAATCCACGTCAATGTCCGGCGGCTCGTTGCGCTCTCGGGACAGGAACCGCTCGAACAACAGGTTGGTTCGGCTCGGGTCGATTTCGGTGATGCCCAGGGCATAACACACCGCCGAGTTGGCCGCCGACCCGCGCCCCTGGCAGAGAATGTTGCGCTGGCGGGCAAAGCTGACGATGTCCTGCACGGTGAGGAAGTAGCTGTCGTAGCCCAACTCGGCGATCAGTTCCAGCTCGGTGTCGATCTGTCGCCGAATCCGCTCCTCCACACCTTTCTTCCAGCGCTCGCGCAGGCCCCGCTCGGTCAGTTCCCGCAACCACGACGCCGGATCATGCCCCTCGGGCACCAACTCCCGAGGGTATTCATAGCGCAACTGACCCAGGTCGAAGGTACAACGCCGGGCGATCACCAGGGTTTCATCGAGCAATCTGCGGGGATAGAGATCAGCCAGGGCCTGGAGACTACGCAGATGGCGCTCGCCGTTGGGGTGCAGGCGTTGGCCGGCCTCGGCCACCGTGACGTGATGCCGGATGGCGGTCATGGTGTCCTGCAAGGCGCGACGACCGCGCACGTGCATGTGCACATCGCCCGTGGCGACAGCAGGCAGTGTCAGGCGGTCCGCCAGCGCCAGCAAGTCGGCCAGGCGACGCCGGTCGTCCTGTCCGCAGTGCAACTGCACCGACAGCCACAGGCGCCCGGCGAAGACCGACTGAAGCCAGCGGCCTTGCTCCTCGACGTCGTTGCCATCGGGTACCCACAGTGCCAACAACCCCGGCCAGGGATCGTCGAAGTCTTCCCGCACGATGCGATAACGGCCCTTCTCGCTGCGTCGGCGGGCGCGGGTGATCAAACGGCACAGAGCTTGATAGCCTTCGAGATTTTCCACCAGCAGCACCAGCTTCGGACCGTGTTCGATCCGGATCTCGCTGCCGACGATCAATTGCAGGTTCAGTTCCTTGGCCGCTTGCCAGGCGCGAACGATGCCGGCCAACGTGCACTCGTCGGTGATCGCCAGTGCCCGATAGCCTTGTTGGCTGGCCCGGCGACACAGTTCCAATGCACTGGAAGCGCCACGCTGGAAACTGAAATTCGACAGGCAATGCAGCTCGGCGTAGTCGACGTTCATGCGAACCAGCCCTGCAACCACAACGGACCACCCTCGCCCACCGGTCGATAAGCCCAGCCCCGTTGCCCCGCACGGGTTTCGACCAGGTAGTAATCGCGGCGCACGTCGGCACCGTCCCACCAGCCGGTCTCGAGGCGCTCCGGGCCCATGAGGACGCGCACCTGACCTTCCGGCAACGCCTGGGGTTCGTCCAGCAGCCAGCCGGGACGCTGCACACCGCTGCGCACCACGCTGGCCTGGGGCCGGGGCTGAGGTGTCATCTGCCAGGCACACTCCGGTCGATGGTCGTCGCGAAACCCCAGGCCCTGAACCGCCTCGTCCCCCAACCGTGCGCGCAACCGCTCCCGCAGTTGCTCCCAAGGCAAGGACTGCTGGGGACGCTCATCGAACAGCTCCAGGCGCTGGGGCACGAAGCTCGGCAGGTCCTCGGCGCACAAGCGAAAGCCACGCACTGGCGCCTCGACCTGCACCTGTTCCAGACGGCCACGGGCCAGTTCGAAAAGCATCGAGGGGTCCCGCTCGGCACTGAGCAGGCCGACCTTGATGATCGTGTCCGGCAACCCGGCGTGTTCCAGGTGCAGGTCAAAACGCTGCACGCCACTGTCCCGGCCACACAGGAAGGCCGACAGGTCACCGGTCAGCCGGCGTAACGGGAACAGCAGCGCCTGATGGGACTGGACGTCGTAGTTGAGTTCGATGCGCACATCGAAACGGTCCGGCGGCAGGTAGAACGACAGCGCCAGGGTGCGACTGCCGATCAATGCGTCGAGGTGTTTGAGAACCTGGGCTTCGAAGCGCCGTGCCAGCGTGTGCCGGGGCAAGGCCTGGACCTGTTCCAGGCAGCGCAGCCCCATGCGCGACAACGCCGTGGCGACGTCGGGGGGCAGGCCGATCCGATCCACCGGCATCTGTCCCAGGCGCTGTTGCAGGCCCTCGACATCCGGTACCACCAGGGCATCATGGGCATTGGCGAGCACCCGCGCCGCCACCGGGTTCGGGGCCGCGACGATGCGATGACGAAACCCCAACTCTGTCAGTTCGGCCCGCAGCCGTGCCTCGAAGACCGGCCAGGGCCCGAACAGGCCCAGGCTCGACTCGATCTCGAACAGCACCGTGCGCGGGTAATGCACGCTGACCTGGGAGCTGAACCGGTAGGCCCAGGCCGCCAGGAACTGTTGCCAGTGCTCGATCTGCGCCGCGTCGTACTCAGCGGTGGCAAAGCCTTTGCTCAGGGCCTGGGCGGCGGCCATGGTCTGACCGGGACGCAGGCCCAGGGCCCGTGCGGGCTCGTTGACCGCTTGCAGCACCCGACGCTGGGCCGGGCCGGTCAACAGCGCCAGGGGCTCCTCGGGATCGGGGCGCTGACGCAGCGCAGCGTCCAACGCCAATTGCGGAAAGAGGATACAGACCCAGCGCATCGCAACCTCAATGCTCTGTTGGCGTGGTGTGGGCAAAGGCAATCGGTGCCGAACGGACCAAACCACCGCGGCATTTAAGCACGCGCAGTTGTCCGGGCCCGGCATCGATGACAATGCGCAGGGCGGCCGGCGACGGATTGATGGCTTCCTGGACAGGACGCCAGGCGAACGCCAGGGTCTGGCCGGTTTCCGCGGCCACTTGCAGGCGACGCAAGGCACGATCGTTCGCCTGGCGTGGCCAGCACAGCACCGCCCCGCAACTGCCCGAACGCAGGCATTGTTCAGCGGCCCACAGGGCATCGCGCTCATCGGCCCGGATCACCGACAGTTGGCTCAGGTCCACCCCGGCGCTCTGCCAGGCCTGGGGATAGGGCACGAACGGCGGTGCCACCAGCACGATCCGCTCCCCCTGCGCAGACAGTCGCGCCAGGGTCGGCCACACCAGTTGCAACTCGCCCAGGCCCGGCGCGGCGAGAAGGATTTCCGTCAACGCTGCTTCCGGCCAGCCACCACTGGGCAATGCCGCGTCCAGTGCGGCATGGCCGGTGGGTTGCGGACTGGCGGCCGGAGGCGCAGGCCGGCCTTTCCAGACCTGGCCGCCATTGAACAGCGTGTCCAGCGCAACGACCGCGCCCATCAGCCTTGCCTCAACAGGCCACAGAACACCCCTTCTATCGCCAGGTCCTGGTCGGCCTCGACGATGATCGGCTGATAGGCCGGATTGCGCGGCAGCAAGCGCACCCGCTCGCCGACTCGCTCAAAGCGCTTGATGGTGACTTCACCGTCGAGCCGCGCCACCACGATCTGTCCGTTCGCGGCCTGGGGCGTGCGCTGGACACCCACCAGGTCGCCGTCGAGGATGCCGTCGCCGATCATCGAGTCGCCCTGGACCCGCAGCAGGTAATCCGGTGCCCGGGTGAAAATCGCCGGGTCCAGCATCAGGCGGTCGTGAACCTCGGCATCGGCGCCGATCGGCCGGCCGGCGGCCACGCGCCCCAGCACCGGCACGTCCAGCAGCTCGGGCCGCCGCGGCTGGTTCAGCAAGCGGATGCCTCGGGCCTGGTGCGGATTGACTTCGATAAAACCGGCTTCGGTCAACGCCAGCACATGCTTGCGGGCCACGCTGCGGGAGGCGAAACCGAACGCCTCGCTGATTTCAGCGAGGCTGGGAGGCTGGCCCTGTTCGGCGATACGTTCGCGGATGAAGGTCAGGATGGCGGTGCGGCGGGGAGTGAGAGTCGTCATGGAGTACATTTGTACTCCTGTCGGTTTTTTCTGACAAGCACCACCAGTCAGTTCACAGCCATGCACATCCCTTGTGGAAGCGGGCTTGCTCGCGAAAACGCTGGGTCAGCCGGTATTGATGGTGAGGGGGCTATCTGGCCACTAGCTCTCGGCCGCCTCGCTGCGAAATGCACTGGGGCTCATTCCGGTCCAGCGTCGGAAGGCCCGGCGGAAGCTGCGTACGTCGCTGTAGCCAACCTCTTCGGTGATGCGCTCGATGGACAGTTCGGGGTTGGCCAGCAAGCTCAGCGTCCGGCCGCGACGCACCTGTTCGAGCAAGGTTTCGAACGTCAGGTTGTGCTCGGTCAGGCGCCGTCGCAGGGTGCGACCGCTCATGTTGAGGTCGCCGGCTATTTTCTCGATGTGACTGCCCCGGGTCAGGTCCCGGGCAATCGCACGCTCCACTGCCTGGATCAGATCGATCTTCTGATGGACCTCGGCCGCTTCCTGTTCCAGCAAGGCCAATGCCTGGCGCAGGGCCAGCGGATGATGATTGGGCAGGCGCACGTCCAGCCAGTGGAGGTCGATCAGCATGCGATTGTATCGGCAACCGAAGCGCACATCCGGTCCCAGGACCCGTTGGTACTCCAAGGCATAGGACGGCGCCGCGTGCATGAACTCCACGGCTTGGGGCCTGAAATCCGGGCCCGCCAGTGCCCGACCATACACCATCAGGCTGGCGAAGAATTCTTCGACCGCAAACACCTGGACCTCGACGAAGGGCAAGCGACAGGTTGCGTCGACCATGATCCGGTCAGCGGTTTCTTCGACACTGCTCACTGCGATGCCGCCGGTGGTGTGTTGATAACGGATCCCCAGGGCAAAGGCATCGCGCAGGGTTTCGCACAGCGACAACACATGCCCCAGCAGACCCAGGGTACCGAGCACGTTGCGGTCGCCGACCCACAGCCCCAGTCCCTGATCCGGCAACAGCTTGAGTGCCCGTTGAATCATGACCACGGCCTGGCGATGGGAAATGCGCTGGGCGGGATCCTGCAGATCGTCGAGGCCGAACCCCAGGCCGCGACACAGACTGGCGGCATCGAAACCTTTGTCCGCCACGACTTCGGCCAAGGTCTGCAGTAGGAATGGCGAAACCAGCGCCAGCTCATAGGTGGGGTCGATGACTTTCATCTGCATGGCGGGTTCCCGGGCACGTTAGGTGGCGTTTTTGTAACCGGTTGTTTCATAAACGTTAGCACGCCCCCATGGGAAGAGGGATGCGAAATCTGGCCGCCCAAGCCCCCCTGTGTGGCCGCCAATACCCTGCCCGGCCGGCCGCGAACGGCTTATTTGTATGACTCGGACCTTCGGTGTACCTCCAACAATAATAATGAGCGCCTCACATGAACCCGATCCGCATGACGTTCGCCTTGCAAATGACCCTGGCCCTGGCCTGCAGCTCTGCGCTGCCCGCCCTGGCCACCGAAAACGGAGTCGACAACATCGGCCCCGGCACCGACGGCTTCTTGGTGTTGCCACTGGAAGTCGACAGCCTTCCGGACAACATGGTCGCGTTCAACCTCTACTACAACCATTACAAAGCCCGGACATTCGACATCAGCTCGTTGGGCGGCAAGGTACCGGGGGTGGAAATCGAGTCCACGGCGGTGATCCCGCGCATCGACTACCTGAGTCCGCTACGGTTCGCCGGCGGGCGACTGGGGATCTATGTCGCCCAGCCCTGGATCAAGCAGGAGGTTGCGTTGTTCGGCATGAGCGACACCCGGGAAGGCATGGGCGATACCACCATTTCGCCGATCGTGCTCTGGGACATGGGCAAGAACCTGACCCTGGCTGCCGCCGTGGAAATCACCGTGCCCACTGGCGAATACAGTCGCGACCGACTGGCCAACACCAGCAACAACTTCTACACCTACAAACCACTGTTTTCCTTCACCTGGCTGCCCACGGAAAACACCGAGGTGTCGATGAAAACCACCTACAGCTTCAACCGGAAGAACAAGGACACCGACTACCGCTCGGGGCAGATTTTCCACTTCGACTATTCCGCCAGCTACCGGCTGACCGACAACCTGAGGGTGGGGCTCAACGGCTACTACCTCAAGCAGACCACCGACGACAAACAGTTCGGTCGCACCGTGCAATTTGCCGGGCAGGATGTGGACGACGGCGTGCGCGGCCAGGTCTTTGCCATCGGCCCGGCGCTGCACCTGACCTTCCTCAAGTACGCCAGCGCCGAGATCCGCTGGGCCAAGGAATTCGACGTGGAGAACCGCCCCGAAGGCGAAATGCTCTGGGCGAAGCTGAGTATTCCGTTTGAGCTATAAAACCCGGGCGAACACCTGCATCCCCTGTGGGAGCCGAGCTTGCTCGCGATGACGGCGGCACAATCAACATTCTCGCCAACTGATCCACCGCTATCGCGAGCAAGCTCGGCTCCCACAGGGATCGACAGTGGAGCATGAGTACACAGTCAGCTATAAACCGGCCACGTCTCGACAATCCGCCCCCCGCGCACCGCCAGCAGATCACCGAACTGCAGCAGCACCGACTCGGTCTGGGTCGGCCGGAGGAACACCTGGTCTTCCACCGCCAACCCCACCGCCTCGGAGCCGTTGGCCATTTCCTGATTGGAACTGCGACCATAGAGACTGTTGCTCTTCAAGCCGGCTGGGGATTCGAAATCGGCCATCCAGTTGCCACCGTAGAGAAAGAATGTCGCGCGCTGGTTCACGTCCCACCAGGAAAAAATCCGCGACTTGTCGTCCAGCGCCGGGATGTTCACCGCGCCAGTGCGTTTGAGTACCGGTGTCGCGATGTAGGCCGCCGGCACATGCTCGCTCAAGGATGGCAAGTCGTAATGACTGGGTTTGAGCATGGCCGTTCCCACCGACACTTCGGTACTCAGGCGTTCCTGTTCATGCAGGCGATAGCTGGGGCTGCCCGCGGTGTTGAGGGTCAGGCCCGGATGCCACAGGTCGGGGTAGCGCAACCGGACGAAATCCACCCGAGCGGTATAGGTCGCCATGACCCGCGCCAGCAGCGTTTCAGGGCTCGCCAACAGTTCGGGCACGCCCATGCCCACGAAGGGGTCATAGCCCATGAATCCGGCGAATTCCAGTTGCGCCGGATGGGCACGAATCAGCTTGAGCATCGCGTCCAGGCCCGCGTCATCGGCCACCCCGCCCCGGTGCAGGCCGACGTCCAGTTCGATATTGACCCGCATGCGCGTACCCAGCCCTTGGGCCAGGGCCTGGTATTGCTGAACGCGCTCGGGCGTATCCAGCAGCCACTGCAACTGACGCGACGGGTCGAACGGCCCTTTGTGAAGCTGATAGAACAGCTCGGCGGAACGCACCGGTAGCGGCTTGCCCAGCAGGATATCGGCATCGGGAAACTGCAGCGCATCGTGGTTGAGAAACGGCTGGTGAAACGACATCAACCGCCGGGTCTCGGCCCGCTCGCCGATGTACTTCAGCAATTGAGGCGAAGGCAGAGACTTCTCCACCAGCCGCAACTGCTTGCCCGCGCGCCGGACCGAAGCCTTCACCACATCGATATTGTGATCGAGGCGATCCAAGTCGATCAGCATCACCGGACGCATGGGGCCATGGGCCTTGAGCTCACGGTTCAACTGACGGAAATAATCACTGTACGGCGCCCCTCGGTCATCCGGCCGCAGCCAGGCCCCGACACCGGCCAGCAACACCCCGGCGCCCAACGTTCCTTTCAGCAAACCACGACGATTGACAGCCATCAGCTCACCCCCAGGATCGTTGAAAGATGCCCATTCAGAAACTTCCCAGCGGGATCCAGGGCCTGGCGCACCTGGATGAATTCGTTCCAGCGCGGGTACAGTGCCTGGAGCGCCCTGGCGTTCAGGGAATGCAATTTCCCCCAGTGCGGTCGGCCCTGGTATTTCCAGAAGATCGGCTCGATGGCGGCGAAGAAATTGTGATGGTCCATCTGGTAATGCTGGTGGACGGAGATCGAACAACTGTCCCGTCCTTCGAACATGCTCAAGGCGATGTCGTCGGCCTTCACGTAGCGGTACTCGATGGGAAACCAGGTCCGCAGGTCCTTGTCGCGGATCAGCGCGAGGACCTCTCGCAGACACGCCGGTCCATGCTCGGCCGGCACTGAATACTCCATTTCGTTGAAACGCACGGTGCGGGCATTGGCGTAAATGTCATGGGAATCGCCGACCCGGTCGTCGAAGTCGGCCACCAGCCGCAGGCTGTTGAGCAACGACCGGCGGATCGCCGGAAAGTCGCTGCCGTACTTGTCGAGCTTCTCGATCAGGGTGACGAATTCGTTGCCGCCCTCCTCCTCGGGACTGATGGGCGGCGTGGCCGGATCGGTGGTTTCGTTCAGGGTGATCGACAACGCATAGTCGGAATGGGTGACCACCTGCATTTCCCAGTGCTGGTTGTCCCGGGTATTGGCGTCCACCTCTTCCAGCAGTTCTTCGGTTTTCGCCACCCATTGGCGCTCGCGCAACCGATAGGCAGCGCGGTTCTGCAAGCGCACACGGGTCAGCAACCCCAGCGCTCCGAGCGACACACGTCCCGCCTTGAACACCTCGGGATGACGCTTGGCATCGCAATCGAGCACCTCGCCGCTGGCCGTCACCAATTGCAGGCCGATGACCTGGGACGCATACGAGCCGAAGGCCTTGCCGGTACCGTGGGTAGAAGTGGCAATGGCGCCGGCCAGGGTCTGATAATCCACGTCAGCCATGTTCGGCAACGCCTGACCGATGGCCTTGAGCGCCGGACCCATGCGGGACATCGGCGTGCCGCCGCCGAACTCGGCTTGCAGGCTGGCCGCGTCATGCTCCAGCAGGCCGCTGAAAAAACTCAGCGACAACAAGGTTCCGTCGGTGGGCACCAGAGCGCTGAAGGAATGACCGGAGCCCACCGGACGAATCCGTCCTTCGGCACGGGTCACCACTTGCACCAGTTCATCAAGGTCCTTGGGCGCCAAGCGCGCGGCCGGCAGGCAACTCTGTGCACCGGACCAGTTGCGCCATGGGATCAGGCGTGGCGCGCGCATCAGCTCGGCCAGGGCGCCCTGGCTGCCGAGTGCCGCGAAAGCGGCAACCACACCGGTCCGCTGCAGCCATTGGCGTCGTGAGTAGTCCATGGTCATGCCCCCGCTACTGAAATTGTTGGCCGGACATGAAGGCGATCAACGCCAGGAACTGCTCTTCGGAACAGTGCATGCACAAGCCCATCGGCGGCATGCCGTTGTAGCCGTTGATCGCGTGATCCAGCAGGGTGTCGGCGCCCTGGGCCACTCGCGGCGCCCAAGCATTGGCGTCGCCGGTCAGGGGCGCTCCGGCGCCGGGGTTGGCATGGCAGAGCTTGCAACTGCTGTCGTAGACCTGAGCCAGTGCCGCATCGGCGGGCATGGCGTTGAGGGTCGCGGGCGCAGGCGGCTTGGCCTCTTCGCCGCATCCAGCGAGCAGCGCGCCAAGCAGCGTGAGGGTCGCGATGTGAAACCGAACAGAAGGAATGCTTGCCGACATAAGGCCCCTCTCGGCGGCGCATGGCTGCACCTTTCTTGTTGTGGGTCTGGCAGTTCCCACGTTACGGCACGCCGGCGTGTCGGCTTGAGGTCATTGGGGGCCAGAAAAGGGGGCTTGGGCGGCCAGGGCTGATATCTGTCCATGAGGACCTGTGGCGAGGGGATTTATCCCCTCGCCACAAAAATCCCTTTGCCAGAGAAATTCCTTTGCCACAGAAATGCTTTGCACAGGGCCATGTCCACCCGATTCAGATCAGGGCAACAATGTCCCCTGCTCCCGCTCGCACAACTGCACCACGTAATCCCACAGCACCCGCAGGCGCACGGATTTGTGCAGTTCGCGACGGGTGCTGATCCAGTAGCTGCGGCGCAGGGTTTCGTCGGGCAGCAAGGGCACCAGCGCCGGGTCGTTGCTGGCCATGTAGCACGGCAGCACGGCGATCCCGAGGCCCGAGCGTGCGGCCTGTTGCTGGGCGATGACACTGGTGCTGTGGAACACCACCCGCGGGTTGCGGCAAAAGCTGTTGAGGAACATCAGCTCCTGACTGAACAACAAGTCATCGACGTAACCGATCCAGGCGTGACGGGCCAGGTCCTCACGGCTGCGCAACGGCGGCGAGCGATCCAGGTAAGCCTGGCTGGCATACAGCGCCAGGCTGTAGTCGGTGAGCTTGCGGGTCACCAGCAGGTCGGCCGCAGGACGTTCGAGGTGAATGCTGATTTCCGCCTCACGGTTGAGGATGCTGACGAATCGCGGCACCGCCACCAGTTCCACCTCCAGCCCTGGATAGCGCTGGAACAATCCGTCCATGCGACTGGCAAGGAACATGATACCCAACCCCTCGGTCACCCCCAGGCGAATCTTGCCCAAAAGCGCGCTGGACTGGGTAATGTCCTCCTGGGCCAGCAACGCCACGTTCTCCATGGCCTCGGCGTGCTTGAGCAGCGTCTCGCCAGCCGGGGTCAGTTCATAGCCTTGGGCGTGCTGGATAAACAGCGCGGTCCCCAGGCTTTTCTCGATGGCTTCGATGTGCCGGGCCACGGTGGCATGGGTCGTGTTCAGCCGCCGTGCCGCGCTCAGCAGGCGGCCGCTGCGTTGCAGCTCCAGAAAATAACGCAGGTCATTCCAATCGAACATGAACGCTCCTTGCACATCGCTGTTTATAAACGCACAGCCGTTGCGCAAAAACTAACATTCTTTTAACGAAAACTAACAACTAGGATGGGTCAGACAAAAACAAAAAATGAGGTCGCGGATGCAACCTGTCGTCGATGAATACGATTACGTGATCGTGGGCGCCGGTCCTGCCGGATGCCTGCTGGCCAATCGGCTTTCGGCCAATCCCCAACATCGGGTGCTGCTGCTCGAAGCCGGCGGACGCGACAATTATCCATGGATTCACATCCCGGTCGGCTACCTGTTCTGTATCGGCAATCCACGTACCGATTGGTGCTTCAAGACCGAAGCACAACCCGGCCTGCAAGGGCGCGCCTTGAGTTATCCGCGCGGCAAGGTACTGGGCGGCTGCTCCTCCATCAACGGCATGATCTACATGCGCGGTCAGGCCGCGGACTACGACGGCTGGGCCGCCGATGGCAACTCCGGTTGGGCCTGGAAAGACGTGCTGCCGCTGTTCCGGCAAAGCGAAAATCACTTTGCCGGGGATTCCGAACTGCACGGTGCCGGCGGTGAATGGCGGGTCGAACGCCAACGCCTGTCATGGCCGATCCTCGACGCCTTCCGCAACGCCGCCGAACAGAGCGGCATACCCAATGTCGACGACTTCAACGGTGGCGACAATGAAGGCTGCGGCTACTTCCAGGTCAATCAGAAAGCCGGCGTGCGCTGGAATGCGGCCAAGGCCTTCCTGAAACCGGTTCGCCAGCGCGCCAACCTGACGATCCTCACCGAAGTCGAAGTCAACCGCGTTCTGCTACGCGATGACCGGGCCTACGCCGTCAGTGCCCGCTGGCAAGGCAAAGGCATGACCTTCAAGGCGCGCCAGGAAATCGTCCTGTGCGCCGGGGCCATTGGTTCGCCGGGTATCCTGCAGCGCTCCGGGATCGGCCCGCGCAACTTGCTGCAACGCTTGGGAATCGGCGTGGTGCATGAACTGCCGGGCGTAGGCGGCAACCTGCAGGACCACCTGCAACTACGGCTCATCTACCAGTTGGAAAATGCCCGGACCCTGAACCAAATTGCTGGCACGCTGTGGGGCAAGATGGGCATGGGCCTGCGCTACCTTTATGACCGCAGCGGCCCCCTGTCCATGGCGCCCAGCCAGCTCGGCGCGTTCGCCCGCTCGGGACCGGAGCAGACGTCGGCCAATCTTGAATACCATGTGCAGCCATTGTCCCTGGAACGCTTCGGCGAGCCCCTGCACAGTTTCCCGGCGTTCACCGCGTCAGTCTGTGACCTGCGTCCGCAAAGCCGCGGCCGGGTAGACATCCGTTCGGCCGACCCGCACGAGGCGCCGCTGATCCAGCCCAACTACCTGAGCCATCCCGAAGACCTGCGGGTCGCCGCCAACGCCATCCGCCTGACCCGACGCATCGTCGCCGCGCCCGCCCTGCAAGCGTTCAAGCCAAAGGAATACCTGCCGGGCCCAGGCCTGCAGAGCGAAGAAGAACTGCATCGGGCCGCCGCCCGCATCGGTACGACGATTTTCCATCCGGTGGGCACCTGCCGCATGGGCCAGGACGCTGACGCGGTGGTGGACGCGCAACTGCGGGTCCACGGCATCAAGGGCCTGCGCATCGCCGATGCCTCGATCATGCCGCGCATCACCTCGGGCAATACCTGCTCGCCGACGCTGATGATTGCCGAAAAGGCGGCGCGGATGATGCTGGCGACGAACGCGACAAGCACCGTCAGCACCAAGGAGACAGCAACGGTCTGAAGAACAACCAAGGTCCCTTGTGGGAGCGAGCCTGCTCGCGATGGCGATGTGTCAGTCAACCTATTCGTTAACAGGCATACCGCTATCGCGAGCAGGCTCGCTCCCACAGGAAACGACAGTCACCCAAGGAATGCGTCAAAGCAGGAGATGCCAATCCGGCATCGACAGTGGAACAACAAAAACAATCACTGTGAGGGATACCGCTATGTCCGAGCATGTTCAGCCCCTGGAAGCCACGCGCAGCGTCGGCACCAGCCAGGAAACCCAGAAAGTCATCTTCGCCTCGTCCCTGGGGACGGTGTTCGAGTGGTACGACTTTTTTCTCTATGGCGCCCTGGCGGCGGTGATCAGCAAGCAGTTCTTCGCCGGCGTCAACGATACCACCGCGTTCATCTTCGCCCTGATGGCGTTCGCCGCCGGCTTCGTCGTGCGGCCATTCGGCGCATTGGTGTTCGGGCGGCTGGGGGACATGATCGGGCGCAAATACACGTTCCTTGCAACCATCATCCTTATGGGCCTGGCGACGTTCTGCGTCGGCCTGCTGCCCAACTACGCCAGCATCGGCATCGCCGCGCCCATCATTCTGGTCGCACTGCGTATGCTCCAGGGCCTGGCCCTGGGCGGTGAATACGGCGGCGCAGCGACCTACGTCGCCGAACACGCGCCCATCGGCAAGCGCGGCCTCCACACCAGCTGGATTCAGTCCACCGCCACCCTCGGGCTGCTGCTCTCGCTGTTGGTGATACTGGGCTGCCGTTACTTCACGGGCGATCAGTTCGAAGTCTGGGGCTGGCGCATTCCATTCCTGCTGTCGATCCTGCTGTTGGGCATTTCAACCTGGATCCGCATGAGCCTGCATGAATCACCGTCCTTCGTGAAAATGAAAGAAGAAGGCAAGTGCTGCAAGGCACCGATCCGTGAATCGTTCGGTCAATGGGAAAACCTCAAGGTGGTGCTGATCGCGCTGTTCAGCATCAATGCCGGGCAAGCGGTGACCTTCTATGCCGCGCAATTCTATGTGCTGTTTTTCCTCACCCAATTTCTGAAAATGGACCCGGCCCTGGCCAACAGCCTGCTGATCGTCAGCGTGGTAATCGGCGCGCCGTTCTTCATCTTCTTTGGCTGGCTCTCGGACAAGGTCGGGCGCAAACCGGTGCTGATGATCGGTCTGCTATTGGCAACGGCGTTGTACTTTCCGATCTTCAAGACCCTGGCCCACTACGCCAACCCGGCGATCGACCTGGCCAGTCGCCAGGCACCGATCAGCGTGATCGCCGACCCGGCCACCTGCACTTTCCAGTTCGACCCGGTGGGCAAGGCACGTTTCGATAGCCCCTGCGACAAGGTCAAGACGTTCCTGATCAAGCAAGGCCTGCCCTACAGCAGCGTCGCGGCACCGGCGGGCAGCACGGTGCAGGTCAACGTCGGTGACGTGAAGATCGACGGGTATGACGAAGCCGCCCTGCGCGGCGCGGTGACCCTGGCGGGCTACCCGCAGAAGGCCGATGCCCAGCAGATCAACCGGCCGATGATCGTCGCCTTGATCGTGGCGCTGATCATCATCTCGGCGATGTGCTACGGTCCGCTGGCGGCGTTGATGGTCGAGCTGTTTCCAACCCGCATCCGCTACACCTCCATGTCCCTGCCCTACCACATCGGCAACGGCTGGTTCGGTGGCTTCCTGCCCACCGTGTCGTTCGCTCTGGTGGTCTACACCGGGGATATTTTCTACGGGCTGTGGTACCCCGTGGTGATCACCGGGGTAAGCCTGGTGGTGGGCATGCTCTGCCTGCGGGAAACCAGGAATGTGGACCTGGACAAGAACTGAGAAACAGCAGCGTCACTCCTGTTTTTAGGAGCATAGCTTGCTCGCGATTGCGGTAAGTCGGCCAACAACAATGTTGACGGGTCTATCGCTATCGCAAGCAAGTTATGCTCCCACAGGTTCGTGGCTCAACTGACTGGCATCAGGCTCCCACAGATACTCATCTGTATCCGTCAATGGAGCTGGTGATCCTTCACCGTGCTCTCCACCAGGTCCAGCATCTGCCCCAGCGCCCAGGGCTTGGCGATGAATGCAGCGTGGTGCTTGATCCCGGCGCTTTCCGGCGTTTCGAAACCGGACATGATCAGCAACGGTATCTGTGGCCAGCGATCTCCGGTCAGGTTTGCCAGGTCCGCACCGTCCAACGTGCCCGGCATGGTGATATCGGTCAGCAACAGGTCGACAAAATCCGCGCTCTGCTCGAGGAATGTCAACGCCGAATCGGCGCTTTCCCGAGGCTCCACGACAAACCCTTCGTCCTCCAGGATTTCGCACAGGAATTCCAGTATCGTCGGGTCATCCTCAACAACGAGAATCAGACGCGTGGTGGCCTGTCCGTCGCCCTTCGGCATCGAATTCATAAAGTGACTCTCCTTGATCCCGCCAATGGTTTACGCGGTTTCAGCCGCTCTGAAAGTTATGAGCGACGCACTCGCGAGAAATTCATTCCAAGTACAGACCGAACGCCGAACGTCACCCCGGACGCTCCAAACGCAGCGCAACGCTTTGTCTGTATATCCATACAGATAAAGCTTGCTCTCGGGCCGATCCCTGACCATGCTATCGCCCCATGAAACCTGCTCAGGAAAAGGGCGTTATGCGGTTGTACCTGTGTGAGAAACCGTCCCAGGCCAAGGACATCGCTGCGGTGCTCGGCGCCACACGGCGCGGTGACGGCTGTTGGCTGGGCGCGAATGTCACGGTGACCTGGTGCATCGGCCATCTGCTGGAAACCGCCCCACCCGACGCCTACGATGCCCGCTACAAGCGCTGGGTACTGGCCGACCTGCCCATCGTGCCGGCGCAATGGAAAATGACCGTCAAGCCAAAGACCGCCAGCCAGTACAAGGCGGTCAAGCGCCTGCTGGGGGAAGCCAAGGAACTGGTGATCGCCACCGACGCCGACCGGGAAGGCGAAATGATCGCCCGGGAACTGGTGGAACACTGCCGCTATCGCGGGCCGATCCAGCGGCTGTGGCTGTCGGCCCTCGACGAAGCCTCGATCCGCAAGGCCCTGGCCGCCCTCAAGCCGGGAGCCGAAACCTTCAACCTGTATCATTCGGCCCTGGGCCGCTCCCGGGCCGACTGGCTGATCGGCATGAACATGAGTCGCCTGTTCACCTTGCTGGGGCGGCAGTCCGGTTACCAGGGTGTGCTGCCGGTGGGCCGGGTACAGACGCCCACCCTGCGACTGGTGGTGGACCGCGACCGCAGCATCGCCGACTTCGTGCCGGTCGCCTATTGGGCCATCGATGTGCAACTGCGCCACGCTGGCACCGCTTTCACGGCCCAATGGCGTGCCGATCCTGACGCCTGCGACGATCAGGAGCGCTGCCTGAACCAGGCCCTGGCCCGCGATGCCGCCCAAGTCATGAGCAACGCCCATACCGCCCTGGTGACCAAGGTTCGCACCGAACGCCTGCGCGAAGCGGCACCGCTGCCATTCGACCTGGGCACCCTGCAGGAAATCTGCTCGAAGAAACTCGGTCTCGGCGCCCAGGAAACCCTGGATATCGCCCAGTCGCTTTACGAAACCTACAAAGTCATTACCTATCCCCGTAGCGATTGCGGCTACCTGCCCTTGAGCCAGCACAGCGAAGCCCCCGCCATCCTGGCTGCCCTCGCCCAGGCCGACCCGGGCCTCGCGCCGCTGCGTGAACACCTGCAACCGCAACGCAAGTCCCGGGCCTGGAACGACGCCAAGGTCAGCGCCCACCACGGCATCATTCCCACCGCCGCGGCGAAGAACCTCGACAAGCTCGCTGGCAAGCAACGGGCCGTCTATACACTGATTCGCGCGCGCTACCTCGCGCAGTTCCTGCCCAACCATGAATACGACCGGACCCAGGCCGACTTCGACTGCGCCGGCCAGGCGCTGCGGGCCGTGGGCAAGCAGATCGTCGAGCCCGGCTGGAAACGCGCCTTGCCCGAAGCCTTGGCCCCCGCCAAAGGACGTGAAGCGGCGCAGCCACAAACCTTGCCAGCACTGGCCGAAGGTCACGGCTGTGACGTGGACGAAGTGACCCTCAAGGACCTGTGGACCCAGCCTCCCAAGCCGTTCACCGAAGGTGACCTGATCAAGGCGATGAAGAACGTCGCCAAACTGGTGGAGGATCCACTGCTCAAGCAGAAGCTCAAGGACACCACCGGCATCGGCACCGAAGCGACCCGAGCTTCGATCATCCAGGGCTTGCTCGATCGCGGCTACCTGGTGAAGAACGGCAAGGCCTTGTCCGCGACCCCGGCGGCCTTCAGCCTGATCGATGCTGTCCCCCGCGCCATCGCTGACCCAGGCACCACCGCCATCTGGGAGCAGGCGCTGGACATGGTGCAAAGCGGTGAGATGAGCCTGGAAGAATTCGTCACTCGGCAAGCCGCCTGGATGAGCAAGCACATCGCCCGCTGCCAGGGCATGAGCCTGACCATCAGCGGCCCTGCCGGCCGCGCCGCTGCGCCCTGGAAGAAAAAGCGCAAGCCGGTCAAGCGCAAGCCCGCCAAAGCCAAAACAACCTGAAGCACCTTGTGGCGAGGGGATTTATCCCCGCTGGGGCGCGAAGCGGCCCTAAACACCAACACCTCGTATATCAGATAGATTGAGGCGACTCACTTGGGGCCGCTTCGCAGCCCAGCGGGGATAAATCCCCTCGCCACAAATAATCCAAAACCTGACCTGCCCCCACTGCGCGCTCCAAGATTTTTCATACCCAAACCATTTTGTCCGACAATATGTAGTGACCAAAAATAATCACTACAAAACCGTTGACGTCGCCGATTAGCCCTTGCATGATGCAGACGTCTCCCCGATCGGGAGTACAGGTAACCGTTTGAGCAAGCTCGTCTGACCGCCGAGCTGTTTTTTGGATAAGGGACTGCCCACAAGGCAGATTGAAGGTGCTGACCTGGCATGACCGTCCGGTAACAAGGACGAGAAACGTCGGTGAAGGTCCTCATGACGCGCGTGGTCGACCCTCGAAAGTTGACACTGCCTTAAGGTTCTTCGCTGTTTCTCTCCGTTGTAACGCATTTGCGTAGCAGCCCTTCGATAGCACTACACAACCGATGCACGACCCCGTCGAAGTCTGACGGACGAACGCTGACGGCCTGGTTTCGGTAGCAGGCAGGCACTTACCGAGAAGCGAAATCTTTGCGAACCACCAGACAGATCAACCAAATGGTCAAGGGGCTTACACATGAATCTGAACAATCAACCATCTATTGATGAACTGGCTCGCATGTTCGCAGCACACAAGGACACACTCGACAGCCATATCCTGTGGATCAGCAAGACTGGCCAGGTCCATATGGACTGCCTGTCGCCCTACACTCACGAAGACGAGTTCGAACAGAACCAGCAAGACCTGTGCGCCCGACTGAAGATGTACCGCCGCGGCCAAGGTTACGTGGGCAAGAAGGCTGCGGCCGATAAGGACTTCATCGGTCGCGTGCTGCAAACGCTGACCCAGGCCTGGCAGTCGATGCAAAACACTTCGCAAGTGCAAGTCATCGATCGCTTCTGCTGATTTCAGTTGAAAAAAATGGCCCGTTCCTCCATCAGGAACGGGCCATTTTTTCGGCCTGGTGACCTGTACTCGAATGAGCCACGCAGGCTGCTAGAACACTGACCAGCCGATTCGCTGGCTGAGCAATTCCAGCGCCGCCATGCCGGCCAGGGAATTTCCGGCGGCATTGAGCTCCGGCGACCAGACACACACCGTGAAGCGTCCCGGTACCACGGCGACAATCCCACCACCCACACCGCTCTTGCCAGGCAGGCCGACACGATAAGCAAAATTGCCGGCTTCGTCGTACAGCCCGCTGGTGGCCATGATGGAATTGACCTGCTGGGTCTGGCGGGGACTCAGGATCTGTTCGCCGCTGTGCTTGCAGAAGCCGTCGTTGGCCAGGAAGCAGAACGCCCGGGCCAGGTCGATGCAGCTCATTCGCAACGCACAGTGACTGAAATAACTGCGCAATACCGCTTCCACGTCGTTATGGAAATTACCGAACGATTGCATCAAGTAAGCCATCGCCGCATTCCGGGCACGGTGCTGGTATTCCGACTCAGCAACCTTGCCATCCACCATCACCTGGGGATTGCCCGACAGACGTCGTACGAAATCGCGCATCGACAACGCAGGGGCGGCAAAACGCGACTGGTTGATATCGCAGATCACCAGGGCACCGGCGTTGATGAACGGGTTGCGTGGGCGACCGCGCTCGAACTCCAGTTGCACCAGGGAGTTGAATGGCTGGCCGGACGGCTCATGCCCAAGACGCTCCCAGATGGCTTCGCCGGAGTGCTCGATGGCCTGCACCAGGCTAAATACCTTGGAAATACTCTGTACTGAAAATGGCGTTTCGGCATCACCTGCGCAATACATCTCGCCATCGTTGCCATACACGGCAATGCCCAACTGATTGCCAGGCACGCTGCCCAGGGCCGGAATGTAGTTGGCCACCTTGCCCTGACCGATCAGGGGGCGAACCGCATCGAGGATCTCGTTCAACAGTGCTTGCATATGCGGGGGTCCAGTCATTCCCCGTTCGAGTGCGGGGATACAGACCCTAGACGCTGGCGGACGGGATCAGAGCACACTCATGTATCAAGCCGCTCACCTTTCGCTGGGAAGGAGAGTAGCTGTGTGCGAGGCTTTCCCGCGATGAAGTCCATGCGGCCCCTCCTGGAACCGAGTCGCTGCCTCGCGGGCAAACCATGCTCCCACAGAGCAAACAATCGAGCGGTCTATAGTGAAAGACCAACCGGCAGGAGGATACGATGCGTCAGATCATGCAAAAAGAACCCTGGTGGGCATCGCCGCCCAAGCCGGGGCAGGACGAAAGCGAGCTGGAATGGGGCTGGCTGGTGATCTACAGCGAAGGTGAGCCGCGTTTCGAATTCATCAGGGAGCGCCCCTCGGACGAGCAGATCCGTCATCGCAAGGGCTGTCGCGTCACGCTGGGCGCAGAATGAACCCGCCCGTCACGGTTTGATGTCCGGCAACACTACCGCCCGATTCGCCAGCTCCGCCTCTACCAGCTCGCCTTCGATCTCTTCGTCCAGGTAGTACACCGGTGCCAGTACACCACTGAGGGGATGCTTGAGTGACTTGTACCAGGCCTCATCGAAGGCGGCGCTCAGGCTTTTGCGAATCTGCGCTTCCATTTCCGGTCGCTCGCCTTCGTGGATGATCGCTCGAACGCCTGCCACGCCCACCGAAATCAATGCCCCCGCCGCCTTCCCGGCCACGGCGGCAGCCGCGCTGGCCGCACCTCTGGTGGCGAACTGGGCTTCGATCTTTTCGCTGGTACGTTGCGCCACCGTGGCGATCACCGCATCCGAGGGGCCGGCTCCCGTGGGAGCGGCCTTGCTGACATGATCAATCAACGCGGCGTAGGCCGGCAGGGTATTCAGCGGCTCAGTGTGGACCATCTCGTACAACGAAGCATTGCGCGCCGCCGGCGGGCCCAGGTTGATCGCGGGAATGCCGTGAAGGCGCCGGTTCATCAGTTCGTTCGGAATTTGATGCCTCTGTGCGATCACCCGGACCTGCTGATCCAGCAGGCGTACGTAATAGCTGGTCGCGGCGGCCCTGATGGCTTCGGGATCGATCTCCACGGCCACCGGTTCCAGCACACGCTCTCGGTATTGCTCTTGAAGATAGAGCGCCAGGCGATTGGAGGCGGAATCCACTTCGCCCTTGGCACTGGCGGCGTACCAGCTGACCTTCACCGCCATCCATTCCTGGGTCCAATAGCTGCTGAACCACGGGATGAACTCAGCCTCGGTGCGTTCATACACCAGCACCCGCCAATGTTCCATCGACCCGCGAGCATAGACTTCGGCTTGCCCGACAGCGCTTTTGGACGCAGCGATGATCTGCTGGTCGACCTGCCGCCAGGTGTCCTGGGCAACCGCGCTCACCTGCTGGCCGCGCGGGGGCGTGGCGCACCCCGCCATAGCGATCAAAACGGCCAGCACCAGCGAACGCAGCACGATCGCGCCACCCCGGACTCATGTCATCCATGGCATTGAGTATAGGTGGCAGGAAATAACAAAGCTGACCCAGCGCAATCGCGAGCAGGCTCGCTCCCACAGGGGATGTGCGGTGGACGCTGCGGTCATGAACACCTCAGAACCATTGTGAGAGCGAGCCTGCTCGCGATTGCGGCAGTCCATGCAACCTCAATGCAGCTGGCGGCCCACCCTGTGCGGGGCATTACCCTTCAGCCCAGCGCCGTATCCAGGAACATCATCACCGCGAACCCCATCATCAAGCCCAGGGTCGCCGGAGTTTCATGACCGTTGCGGTGGGTTTCGGGAATCACCTCGTGGGACACCACGAAAATCATCGCTCCGGCCGCCAGGCCCAGGCTGATGGGATAGGCCACGGCCACGCCCGACGACATGCCCAGGCCGATAACCGCCCCCAGCGGCTCCATCAGCCCCGAGCCGATCGCGATCAACGCGGCACGCAGGGTGCTGATACCGGTGACCCGCAGTGCCATGGCAATGGCGAGTCCTTCTGGAATGTCCTGTATGGCAATCGCCGTGGTGAGGGGCAGGCCGACCTTGAAGTCACCACCGGCAAAACTGACGCCAATGGCCATGCCCTCCGGCAAGTTGTGCAAGGTAATTGCGAGCACGAACAGCCAGACGCGATTGATACGCTCGGCTTGCGGCCCACGCCGACCGCTCAATTCGTGTTCGTGGGGAACAAACCGGTCGAGGCCGACCATCAGCGCAACGCCCAACCCCAGGCCGAGCACCACGACAAACGCGGCAAGCAACTGATTGCCGCAAATCACTTGAGCGGCTTCGATGCCCGGCAATATCAGCGAAAACGAACTGGCGGCCAGCATCATGCCAGCGGCAAAGCCCAACATGATGTCCTGGGTGCGAGAGGAGATATCCCGCAATACCACTGCCATGATTGCGCCCAAGGCCGTGGCGGCAAATCCGGATGTCCCACCCAACACCGCATAGCCCAAATGGCGGGGGTCGGCGCCCACCAATGCGTTATAGCCGCTGTAGAGCAACAGCGCGGCGACAGCCAGCAACCCGAGCCAGAAGCTCGCACCCAGCAGCAGGTTGTTTTGCAGAGGATCCAGCCAGGTACGCCAGGGCGACCGGATCCGGGAAGTCGACTGGTCCATCAAATATCCTTACAGGCTTTAGCCAGGCCCAATGGAAGGTTCAGCGAGGGAGCCCAGGCTCCCCCACCGCTTTCCTACAGTTTGTCACCTTGCATTCCCGAACCCAAGTCGGCCCCCGTGGTGGGGTCGCTCTCGGGGTTGGACATCGTCCGCGCCTTCATGTCCATCAACAGGGCTTCGTCTTTTTTACTCAGCTGTACGCTGGCCAGACCATCGCCGCCATCCACCGCCGGCGTGGGATTCTCGACGAACTCCCAATCGTCTCCCTGGTTCCATGGGCCGCGCACCGCGGGCTCGCCCTGGGACATGTTGAAGTAGACATTCGTAAACTCCGGCATGCCTGGCAATTTCCCTTGAGGGAAATTGGGCTGGATGGAATGCAAGGCTTTTTCAAATGACAACTGGTGTGCGATTTCCCGGGTCATCAAGAAACCCAACGCCTCTTTAACGCCCGGATCGTCAGTGACGTTCATCAGCCGTTCATAGACGATTTTCGCCCGGGCCTCAGCGGCGATGTTGGAGCGCATGTCTGCGGTCGGTTCGCCGATAGTGTCGATGTAGGCTGCGGTCCAAGGCACGCCCGCCGAGTTGGTCAGGGGGGAACCTGCGCCATACAGAACGCTGGTGATATGAGAGTCGTTGCCGGCACCGTTGATGTCCCGATACAACTGCCCTTCCTTTTCCACGCCTTCGGCCATCTTGCCCTTGGCGCCCTTGTTCAGCATCACAATGATCGAACCGATGATCTCCAGGTGGCTGAGCTCCTCGGTGGCAATATCCATGAGCAGATCCTTGCGACCCGGATCCTCCTCGGACAGCGCTTGGGTGAAATAACGGGATGCCGCCGCCAACTCCCCCTGGGCCCCACCGAACTGTTCCAGCAGCAAGTTGGCAAGGCCTGGGTTCGGTTCTGCCACACGCACGGTGTACTGCAGTCGCTTGTTATGTAGAAACATGATTGAACTCCTCGATCAGGGCACAACTTATGGGCCTACCGATAAACGGCGGGCTGACAAAAATCTGCATATATATGAAAGGAATTTAATTTACTTCATATGCAACAACGAAGATCGGCGGCAAATATGTATCCGCCCAACCTTCAGCCATTGAACAAAGGGCCAAAGGCCCACAATCTGTATCTTTTATATTTAACAATGCAGGCCCTGGCTTGGGACCGAGGGCCTGCACGTCATGGTGCATTACGACTTACGACCACCGCTTTCGCCACCCTTCTTGCCGGCTTCCGAAGCTTTTTCCCGGTCGTTTGCAAAATTGCCACCCGATGCCTGGCCACCTTTGCGGCCGGCTTGCGAAGCACGTTCAGGATCGTTGGCAAAATTGCCACCAGAAGCCTGCCCGCCCTTGCGGCCGGCCTCTGCAGCGCGTTGAGGGTTATTGGCGAAATTACCGCCGGACGCCTGTCCACCTTTGCGGCCGGCTTCCGAAGCGCGTTCAGGATTGTTGGCAAAATTGCCCCCGGACGCTTGCCCGCCTTTTTTCCCGGCTTCCGATGCCTTCTCACGATCGTTAGCGAAATTGCCAGGGTTGTTATTGCCTGTATTAGCCATTTCATTCACCTCGTTAGTTACTGTTCTCGAACCTGTCGGCTCGTAGTAATTCGGAGAACCCGATGCCGATAAGGTTTGAACGAAGTTCGGCAGAGGGCGACGAACGGTCAGCACTTTGAAAGTCATTTCAAATGTACAACCAAACGCTATCGAACCAGCGGTAGCCGATAAATTTATTCAAATAACTGAAGGTCTTTCGAGGGACCTCCATATCGCTCAATATTCAATAAACAGTGCGTGTCTTTCCACGCCGTCCGCCAAAGGCCAGATGGCGCCGGCACCCCACTGCACCGGTCTCGTCACCCATGCCTCGCGCCGTTCCAGGAAGTCAAAACTCGCGGGCTGCCGGCGTTATCTTGCACCACCGCACTGGCCGGCTTGCGGCGTCCGGACACCCTGTCACCGCTGCCCGGAGAAATATTTGCCGTTTATCAGGGAGAAATCGGATCACTGGCCGGAAAGGTTTCCTCCAGCGCGTCGTCCAGTTGTTTATTGGTGACGTCCCGCTCCCCAACATTGCCACTGCGCCCGCAATGGCAATCGGGGGCCGGACAGGGTTCTCCATTGGGATGCTGCTCTGCGCAGGCCTGGCTGCAATAAGCCTCGCCGTCGTGGTTGAACATCCGCTGCGGATCCACCTCGCATTGGCAATCGGGGCAACCGCATTTCATCTTCGATTCGCTCATGCTTATTCTCCTAGGAGCCCACCAGCAACTGGACCTCGAGATTGGCGGCCGCGATACCGTGCTTGACCACATACACCTCGGCGCTCCAGCCTTTGGTCAGGTTGCGGTAGGACTGGACGCCAAGAGCCGTGCCGCTGCTCCATTCCATGACGTCACCGACGTCGATATCGTTGGCCGAACGCAGCTCGAGCACGGTATGACCATCCTCCTGCGCCACGTACACACCCACCATTGCGCTCTGTCGATTGATGGCGCGCACCTCACCACTGGTCTGATTCATACGCCTCCTCTACCCGGCAGGTTGGCGAACGGCCGGCCCTGAGGGTCGACCGCTCTTCACATTCAGCGCTTGGCTTCGGTATGGGGGTTGGCAGAACGTTCCAGGAACGCCTGGGTGATCTCCGGCAAGTGGTCGCGCAGCCATTCGGCCATGGCGATCTCCTGTGGCAGGATCTGTTCGCAGGCCCGCTGAGTCTCGACATCGCCGGCCGCTTTCGCCGCCTCGATCAGCACGGTGTAGGAGGCAATTTCCAGATTCTCGAACACATAGCCACTCATCGCGCCCTTGACCACTTCATCGCTCATGGTCATGCCACCGACCGCCTGACCGAAAGCCATGAGTTTGCCGGCCATGTCCTTGAGCATCGATGTGCTGCCACCCAGGCGCTGGATACACTGCTCCACCAGCTTCTGTTGCCCGAGGGTTTCCTGCAGATGCTCTTCGATGCGTGCCTTGAGCACTGGATAGTGCTCCAGCCGCTCGGCCTGGGCCTTGAGCATTTTTTCCGCTTGCTGCTCCATGGCATGGGCGTCGTTGAGCCAGTCCAACAGGTTCTCTTTAGGCGTTGCCATTTCCTTCTCCTTTTCCGTGGTCGAGTGCACCGCAGCACGACGGTTCTGAAATACCGCACATAAAAGTGGATGTTCCAGGCAGTGGGAAAGTTTGAAGGAACCGCGATACAGGGCGACGAAAGGCGTTACGACAGACGCGAGCCCGCTCCCACAAGTCTTGAGCTCAGCGCATGCCCAATCGAACACCCAGATCCTGATCCTTGAAGGTATCGAACAGCGCCTGCGCCGCCGCCGAGAGCTCATGCCCCGGTTTGGTCAGCACACCGATGGCGCGCTCCACCACCGGATCGCCCAGGGTGATGCAGCGGGCCCCCAGCTCATGCATCTGCCCGACACACAGCGCCGGCACCGCGCTCACGCCCAGGCCGCTGGCGACCATGCGTCCGACCGTCGCCAATTGATGGCTCTCGAACTCCACCGGCAGCTTCATGCCTCGGGCCTGGAGATGCTCCTCCAGCATCACCCGCACGGTGGAGGGCCGCTGCAAGGTGATGAACGGTTGTTCCAGCAACGTCTGCCACTGGATTTCGCTGCGCTGGGCCAATGGTGAATCCAGCGGCACCACCGCAACGAAACGATCCAGGTACAACGGCGTGAACGCCAGGGACGAACCCTGCAGCGGCTCGAACGCAACGCCCAGTTCAACGTGACGATCACGCACCATCTCCAGCACCTGTTCGTTGATCACATCGTTGACCGTGACGTTGACATTCGGATAGCGGGCGCGGAAGGTCTTGAGGATCGGTGGCAACAGGTTGCCGGCAAACGAAGGCATCGCCGCCAGCGTCACGCGTCCGCGCTGCAAGGTGAAGCGCTGGCGCATCTCATCCTCGGCGTTGTCCCAGTCGGCAACCAACCGTCGGGCCAAAGGCAACAGGGATTCTCCCTCAGGCGTCAGTGCCACATTGCGGGTATTGCGGCTGAACAGGCGTCCGCCAAGCCCCTCTTCCAGGGCCTTGATGGTCAGGCTCAAGGCCGACTGGGACAGATGCAGTCGCTCACAGGCCACGGCGAAGCTCAGGCTCTGGGCCACGGCCAGAAAAGCACGGATCTGCTTGAGGGTCATGGATGGCCTCCTACAGGATTATTGGTAATTATTGAGATTTATCAATCAATCAAATCTAAAAATCAACTTAACAAATATATGACTTGGCGCAACACTGCATCCCATTGCGACCCCATCAAGAATAAAAGAGGTGTCTATGGCAGGTTTCGACAAACGTGTGAGTTCCTATGAAGAAGCGCTGGCTGGCTTGAAGGACGGCATGACCGTCATTGCCGGCGGCTTTGGCCTGTGCGGCATTCCGGAAAACCTGATCGCCGAGATCAAGCGCAAGGGCATCCGCGACCTCACCGTGGTCTCCAACAACTGCGGCGTCGACGGCTTCGGCCTCGGCGTGCTCCTGGAAGACCGGCAGATCCGCAAAGTGATTGCCTCCTACGTGGGCGAGAACGCCCTCTTCGAGCAGCAATTGTTGAGCGGCGAGATCGAAGTCCAGCTCACTCCCCAAGGCACCCTCGCGGAAAAAATGCGTGCCGGCGGTGCAGGCATCCCCGCGTTCTTCACCGCCACCGGCGTCGGTACTCCGGTGGCTGAGGGCAAGGAAGTGCGTGAATTCCACGGCCGCCAATACCTGATGGAAGAGTCCATTACCGGCGACTTCGCCATCGTCAAAGGCTGGAAAGCCGACCATTTCGGCAACGTGGTCTATCGCCACACCGCGCAGAACTTCAACCCGCTGGCCGCCACGGCAGGCAAGATCACCGTGGTCGAAGTCGAAGAGATCGTCGAACCCGGCGAGCTGGACCCGACGCAGATCCACACCCCTGGCATCTACGTCGACCGAGTCATCTGCGGCACGTTCGAGAAACGCATCGAACAGCGCACCGTACGCAAGTGATCCCCAGCCTCCAGCCAAAGAAGGAATAACGACATGGCACTTTCCCGCGAACAAATGGCTCAACGCGTCGCCCGCGAAATGCAGGACGGCTACTACGTGAACCTGGGTATCGGCATTCCCACCCTGGTCGCCAACTACATCCCCGAAGGCATGGAAGTCATGCTGCAATCGGAAAACGGCTTGCTCGGCATGGGCGCGTTCCCCACCGAGGCCGAAGTCGATGCCGACATGATCAATGCCGGCAAGCAGACCGTCACCGCACGTATCGGCGCATCGATTTTCTCTTCGGCCGAATCGTTCGCCATGATCCGCGGCGGTCACATCGACCTGACCGTACTCGGTGCGTTCGAGGTGGACGTCGAAGGTAACATTGCCTCGTGGATGATCCCTGGCAAGCTGGTCAAGGGTATGGGCGGTGCGATGGATCTGGTGGCCGGTGCCGAGAACATCATCGTCACCATGACCCATGCGTCCAAGGACGGCGAATCGAAGCTGCTGCCCCGTTGCAGCCTGCCGCTGACCGGCGCCGGTTGCATCAAGCGCGTGCTGACCGACCTGGCTTACCTGGAAATCCAGGACGGAGCCTTCATCCTGAAAGAACGTGCCCCGGGCGTCAGCGTCGAGGAAATCGTCGCCAAGACCGCCGGCAAATTGATCGTGCCGGACCATGTTCCTGAAATGCAGTTCGCTGCCCAGTGAGGAGAGATTCGATGCAAGAAGTCGTGATTGTCGCCGCCACCCGTACCGCCATCGGCAGCTTCCAGGGTTCGCTGGCTTCCATTGCTGCACCGGAACTCGGCGCAGCGGTGATCCGCCGCCTGCTGGAGCAGACCGGGCTTTCCGGCGAGCAGGTCGATGAAGTGATTCTAGGCCAGGTACTGACCGCAGGCTCCGGGCAGAACCCGGCGCGCCAGGCGTCGATTCTGGCCGGGCTGCCCCATGCAGTACCCGCGATGACCCTGAACAAGGTCTGTGGCTCGGGCCTCAAGGCGTTGCACCTCGGTGCCCAGGCGATCCGCTGCGGCGATGCCGACGTCATCATTGCCGGCGGCATGGAAAACATGAGCCTGGCCCCCTACGTGCTGCCGGCCGCACGCACGGGCCTGCGCATGGGCCATGCACAGATGATCGACAGCATGATCACCGATGGTTTGTGGGACGCCTTCAACGATTACCACATGGGCATCACAGCCGAAAACCTGGTGGACAAGTACGGCATCAGTCGCGAGGAACAGGATGCCTTTGCCGCCGCGTCCCAGCAGAAAGCCGTGGCCGCGATTGAAGGTGGTCGCTTCGCCGATGAGATCACGCCGATCCTGATTCCCCAGCGCAAGGGCGATCCGCTGACCTTTGCCACCGACGAACAACCACGGGCCGGCACCACCGCCGAATCCCTGGGTAAACTCAAGCCCGCCTTCAAGAAGGACGGCAGCGTCACCGCTGGCAACGCTTCGTCGCTCAATGACGGTGCGGCGGCGGTGCTGTTGATGAGCGCTGAAAAAGCCAAGACCCTGGGCTTGCCAGTGCTGGCGAAAATCAGTGCCTACGCCAACGCCGGGGTCGACCCGGCCATCATGGGCATCGGCCCGGTCTCGGCCACCCGCCGCTGCCTGGACAAGGCCGGCTGGTCCCTGGAGCAACTGGACCTGATTGAAGCCAACGAAGCCTTTGCCGCCCAGTCGCTGGCCGTGGCCAGGGAGCTGAAGTGGGACATGGACAAGGTCAACGTCAATGGCGGTGCCATCGCCCTGGGCCACCCGATCGGTGCATCGGGCTGCCGGGTACTGGTGTCGCTGTTGCATGAGATGATCAAGCGCGACGCCAGCAAAGGCCTTGCAACGCTGTGCATCGGCGGCGGCCAGGGCGTAGCCCTGGCCCTGGAACGGCCTTAACCGGCAACGGGCTCAACGGTGGCTGAGCGGACCCACGAATATCCGCAAAGCCACCGGCAACACCACCGGCGCAACCTCGGTTGCGCCGGTTTTTTTTGCCTGCTGACTGTCAGAGCGATGTTGGCTGTGACGAACGCTGTCGCGAGCAGGCTCGTCCCACTTTCGGCCAGGTCAGACTTACCGGATCACGCAGGAGGCTACCCCTCCGGGCGCAAGATCAATACCGCCAGCGGCGGCAGGTTCAGCTCAAGGGACAACGCCTGGCCATGGCTGGGCACTGCTTCGGTGGAGGCACCGCCGCCGTTGCCGTAGTTGGAGCCGGCATAGGTGTCGGCATCGCTGTTGAGCAATTCCACCCAACGCCCGGCGAAAGGCACGCCAACGCGATAGGCCTCACGAGGCACCGGCGTGAAGTTGGCGACCACCAACACCGGTCGGCCCTCCTTGCTCCAGCGTAGCCAGGCGTAGACGCTGTTCATTGCGTCGTCGCCGATCAACCACTGGAACCCTTGGGGCGCGTCATCCTGATCGTGCAGCGCCGGCTCCTCGCGATAGAGTCGGTTCAGGTCGCCCACCAGCTTCTGCACCCCACGGTGTTCGGCGTATTGCGTCAGGTACCAGTCCAGTTGCTGGTCATGGTTCCACTCGCGCCACTGACCGAACTCGCAGCCCATGAACAACAGCTTCTTGCCCGGATGGCCCCACATAAAACTGAGGTAGGCGCGCAGGTTGGCGAATTTCTGCCAGCGGTCACCGGGCATCTTGTCGATCAGCGAGCGTTTGCCATGAACCACTTCGTCATGGGAAATCGGCAAGACGAACCGCTCGGACCAGGCGTACACCAGGCCAAAGCTCAATTCGTTGTGATGATGGGCGCGGTACACAGGATCCTGTTGGATGTAATGCAGCGAATCGTGCATCCAGCCCATGTTCCACTTGTAGGCGAAGCCCAGGCCACCCTGTTGCGTGCTCTGGCTGACACCTGGCCACGCGGTAGACTCTTCGGCGATGACCAGCGCGCCCGGCGCCTCCAGAGCGACCACATCGTTGAGGTGGCGCAGGAAATCGATGGCCTCCAGGTTCTCGCGCCCACCGTGGCGGTTAGGCACCCATTCCCCGGCCTTGCGCGAATAGTCGCGATACAACATCGACGCCACGGCATCCACACGCAGGCCGTCGACATGGAAATGCTTCAACCAGTGCAGGGCCGAAGCCAGCATGAAGCCGTGGACCTCGGTGCGTCCCAGGTTATAGATCAGGGTGTCCCAATCCTGGTGGAAGCCTTCCAGCGGATTGCCATACTCGTACAACGCCGTGCCGTCGAACTGGGCCAGGCCGTGGGTGTCGGTGGGGAAATGCGCCGGCACCCAGTCGAGAATCACGCCGAGGTCGGCCTGGTGGCAGGCATTGACGAACGCGGCAAAATCGTCCGGAGAGCCGAAGCGCGCCGTCGGCGCGAACTGAGACAAGGGCTGATAACCCCAGGAGCCGCCGAACGGGTGCTCCATGATCGGCATCAGCTCGATGTGGGTAAAGCCCAGCTCCTTGACGTAGGGAATGAGCCGCTCGGCCAGCTCATGCCAGTTGTATTGCCGGGCCACCTCCCCGGCCTCGTCGATTTCGCATTGCCAGGAACCGGCGTGCAATTCATAGATCGACAACGGTGCACTGGGCACCTGGCGTTCGCGACGGTGCTGCATCCATTCGCCGTCCTGCCATTCGATTTTCAACGGCGAAGCGACTTTCGACGCGGTGTCCGGAGGCATCTGGCTGGCCAGCGCCACCGGGTCGGCCTTGAGCGGCAGGATGCCGTGAGCGCCAAGGACTTCATACTTGTAGGCTTCTCCAGCCCCCAGGCGCGGGATAAACAACTCCCATACGCCCGACGGATAACGGATGCGCATCGGATGCCGGCGTCCGTCCCAGGCGTTGAAGTCACCGACCACCGACACCCGTCGAGCATTCGGCGCCCAGACGGCGAACCGCACGCCGTCGACACCATCGACGGTGGTCAGTTGCGCTCCCAGGCAGGAACTGAGATCGCGATGATTACCTTCGGCAAACAGGTAGAGATCCATTTCCCCCAGCAACGGCCCGAAGCTGTAGGGATCTTCGGCCACCTGCTCACCACCGGCCCAGCGGGTGCGCAGCAGATAAGGCTGGGCATGATCGAAGTGGCCGACGAACAGTCCCGGCGTGTCGCCCAGATGCAGCTCGCCCAACTCCTCGGCGCCGTCACGGGCGATCACGTGCACGCTCAGCGCACCGGGCAGGTACGCCCGGATGAACTGTCCGCCGCTACCGTCACCGTGTGGCCCCAGGATGGAAAACGGATCGTGATGTTCGGCACGCACCAGCGCGTCGATATCACGGGGGGACGGCAGCAAAGATTCTTTGGCCTGTCCCTGTGGTTCCTTGTTCGAGACGCTCATGATGCTCTCCACTAAATCGGTCCGCCCAAGTCGGAAAAGGGTTCAAGCCCACTCAATAACCCGTACAGACCGTGCAACGGCACGGGCAGCCAGGCGGGGCGATTCTCGGCTTCATAGGCCACTTCATAGGCCGCCTTCTCCAGGCCGAACAACGCCAGCGCGGCGTCTTCGCCTTCAGCATCCTTCCACTCATGGGCAAGACTAGCTGCCGCCAGTCGATATGCCTGGATAAATGCCTGACGCGCCTCAGTTAAATAACGATCTGCGACGCGTTGCCGCGCCGCGTCGGCATCGGCCGTGCTGTCGACAGTGTGCAAGTGAATCGCCATGGCCGCCGCGTAGTCGAAGGAGCGCAGCACGCCGCTGACATCCTTGTACGGGCTGTGCTTGCCCCGACGCTCATGCAACGGCCGCGCCGGTTCGCCCTCGAAGTCGATCAGGTAGGCATCGCCTTTGATCACTAGCACCTGTCCCAGATGCAAGTCGCCATGAACCCGGATGCGCAAGCCACCGACGGCCTTGCCAGCCAACTCCTGAACGTGGGCCAGGACGGTTTTTTTCTGCTCCAGCAAGCGTGCGACCATGGCTTGGTCCGCCGGGTTCAATCGGCCTTGGTGCTGCTTGAGCAAACGCAAGGCGTTTTCCACCTGGGCGGCCACGTCGCGGCCGATGGCTTGGGCGTCCCTGGCCGTGGTTTTCTGCGGGGCGAAGTCAGGGTTCTCGGTGGCCTGGGCGAGCACTTGGTGCATTTCACCCAGTCGCTGGCCGAGCATGCCGGCGAAGTCCTTCAGTTCACCCAAGGCGTTGTAATGCTGCTCCTGCTCGGACACCGCATCAGCCAGCTCATCGCGCAAGGCTCGCTCAAGGTTGTTCTGGGTCCACTCCCAAGCGTCACCCTGGTTGCTCAGGTAGCCTTGGGCGATCATCAACAGCGCATCCTCACCCTGAGCGTCGCGACGGATCACCGAACCCAGCAGCGGTGAAATATTGCTGAAACCCGCGGCGGTCAGGTAGGCACTCATCTCCAGTTCCGGGTGCACCCCGGAAGCGACCTTGCGGATCAGCTTGAGCACCAGGCTGCCGCCCACCACCACCGAACTGTTGGACTGCTCCGCGGACAGGTAACGCACCTGCGGCTCGGCGCCCAGGTTCAGCGCAGCCAACCCCTCGGTGGGTTCGAAACGCAACTCGCCATCGGTGCATGGCAGCACCGTGGCCGCCTGCATGCTGTTCAGCACTGCCCGGATGAAGCTTTCCAGGCTGAACGCATCGGTGATCAACCCCACCTGACGCACCCGGCGGACCCGGGATAGCGCCAGTTGTTGCGGAAGCGCCGCGCCGACCTGATCTTCTGCCAGGAGACCGAAGGGCAGTTGATAACGCAGCGTCTGACCGCCGCTGGTGACGTCGATTTCGCTGAGCAGCACCGGGTGCTGAGGATCACCGAAGCGCACGCCATAGACGATGTCGACCTTCTCGATGGCACTGTCCTTGCCGGCGAACCAGCGCCGGTTCTGCAACCAGCTCGGCAGGATGGTCTGCTCCAGGGTGGTGCGCGAAGGCGCTTCGAGCAACTCTTCCAGGCGTTTTTTCAAGACCAGAGTGGTGAAGTCCGGCAGGCTCTGGGCCGGCTCCACGTGCCAACTCGGCATCTGGTTTTCCGCCGCCAGGGCGAACCAATAGAAGCCATAAGGCGCCAGGGTCAGGAGGAAATTCAGATGGCCAATGGGCGGGAAGGCATTACCTCCCAGCATCTCCACCGGGACCATGCCGGCGTAAGCCGACAGGTCCAGTTCGGCGGCCTGGGCGCTGCGGGACACGTTGGCCACGCACAGGATGATTTCATGCTTGCCATCCGCACCGGTGTATTCGCGGGTATAGGCCAGGATCCGCCGGTTACTCGGCGACAGCATCTTCAGGGTGCCACGACCGAAAGCCTTGGACTGCTTGCGCACCGCCAGCATCCGCCGGGTCCAGTTGAGCAGCGAATGCGGATCGCCCGCCTGGGTTTCGACGTTGACCGACTGATAGCCGTACTGCGGGTCCATGATCGGTGGCAGCACCAGGCTGGCCGGGTCGGCCCGGGAGAAGCCGCCATTGCGGTCGATGGACCACTGCATCGGCGTGCGCACACCGTCGCGGTCACCCAGGTAGATGTTGTCGCCCATGCCGATTTCGTCACCGTAGTACAAGGTCGGCGTGCCGGGCATCGACAGCAGCAGGCTGTTGAGCAATTCGACCCGACGACGGTCGCGCTCCACCAGCGGCGCCAGGCGTCGACGGATGCCCAGGTTGATGCGCGCCCGACGGTCGGCCGCATAGTAATTCCACAGGTAGTCGCGCTCCTTGTCGGTGACCATTTCCAGGGTCAGCTCATCATGGTTGCGCAGGAAAATCGCCCATTGGCAATTGGCCGGAATCTCGGGCGTCTGGCGCAGGATGTCGGTGATGGGGAAGCGGTCTTCCTGGGCCAGCGCCATGTACATGCGCGGCATCAGCGGGAAGTGGAACGCCATGTGGCATTCGTCACCGTTCAGTCCCTGGGCATCGACATCGCCGAAGTACAGTTGGGTGTCCTCCGGCCATTGATTGGCTTCGGCCAGCAGCATGCGGTCGGGGTAGTTGGCGTCGATCTCGGCGCGGATCAGCTTGAGGACATCATGGGTCTCGGGCAGGTTCTCGTTGTTGGTACCATCGCGCTCGATCAGGTACGGGATCGCGTCCAGGCGCAAGCCGTCGATGCCCATGTCCAGCCAATAGCGCATCACCGACAGCACGGCCTTGATGACCTGAGGGTTGTCGAAGTTGAGGTCCGGCTGGTGGGAATAGAAGCGGTGCCAGAAGTACTGGCCGGCCACCGGGTCCCAGGTCCAGTTGGACTTCTCGGTGTCGAGGAAAATGATCCGGGTGCCGTCGTACTTGTGGTCGTCATCGGACCAGACGTAGAAATCCCGCGCCTTGGAGCCGCGCTTGGCCTTGCGTGCCCGCTGGAACCACGGGTGCTGGTCGGAGGTGTGGTTGATGACCAGTTCGGTGATGACCCTCAGGTTGCGCTTGTGGGCTTCGGCGATGAAACGCCGCGCATCGGCCATGGTGCCGTAGTCGGGACTGACGCCACGGTACTCGGCAATGTCATAACCATCGTCGCGCCGGGGCGATGGATAGAACGGCAGCAGCCAGATGGTGTTGACGCCCAGGTCGGCGATGTAGTCCAGCTTGGCGATCAGACCAGGAAAGTCGCCGATACCGTCGTTGTTGGAATCGAAATACGATTTGACGTGTACCTGATAGATCACCGCGTCCTTGTACCAGAGCGGGTCCTTGATGAAGGTGGCTGACCGCGGTTTCTTCGCCATGTGCAACTCCTGATGAATTCAATAAAGCCGCTGGGACGGGCTTGCGCTGTTCTTTAGGGCAAGAGGATCTGTCTGTGGGAGCAAAGCTTGCTCGCGATACAGGCGCCTCGGTTTCTGGAAGATCGCGTCAGCTTCATCGCGGGCAAGCCTTGCTCCCACAGGTTGCCTCACCATTGCGCTCGCCATAGAACCTCTCAAGACGTGCTGATCCGCCAGATCCCGAACGGTTGGTACCCCGGGTCAATGCGCATGAACTGGTACTTGCCATACCAGGTCCAGCGGTGCCCGTTCATCAAGTCCTCGCCCTGGGTCTGGGCGTCGTCCGGCAGGCCCATCTCCCACAACGGCAGTTCGAAATCGGCTTCCTGGGGGTTGTGCGGATCGAGGCTGACCGCCACCAGGATGAAATTGCTGCCGTCAGGCGTGCGCTTGCCGAAAAACAGAATGTTGTCGTTCCAGGCGTTGTAGATTTTCAGGCCCAGGTGCGTATGCAGCGCGGGGTTCTGGCGACGGATACGGTTGAGCTGGGCGATTTCGGCAATGATGTTGCCCGGTGCGGTGAATTCCCTCGGCCGGATTTCGTACTTTTCCGAATCGAGGTATTCCTCCTTGCCCGGCACCGGCGCCGACTCGCAGAGTTCGAAGCCCGAATACATCCCCCACAGGCCCGAGCCCATGGTCGCCAACGCCGCACGGATCAGAAAACCCGCGCGCCCCGACTCATGGAGAAAAGCCGGATTGATGTCGGGCGTATTGACGAAGAAGTTCGGTCGATAGCACTCGCGCCACGGCGACTGGTTGAGCTCGCTGAGGTAGGTCGCCAGCTCGGTCTTGGTGTTGCGCCAGGTGAAATAGGTGTAGCTCTGGGAATAGCCGACCTTGCCCAGCCGGGCCATCATCGCCGGCGTGGTAAAGGCTTCGGCGAGGAAGATCACCTCGGGATGTCGGGCCCGCACATCAGCGATCAGCCACTGCCAGAACGGCAGGGGTTTGGTATGGGGATTGTCGACGCGGAACATCTTCACGCCTTCGTTGACCCACCCCACCACAATGTCCCGCAACTCCGTCCACAAGCTGGGAATTGCCTCCGCCGCGTAGAAGTCGACATTGACGATATCCTGATATTTCTTCGGCGGATTTTCCGCGTACTTGATCGTGCCGTCCGGCCGCCAACTGAACCAGCCCGGATGCTGCTTGAGCCAGGGGTGGTCCTGGGAACACTGGATGGCGAAATCGAGGGCGATTTCCAGGCCATGGGCCTGCGCCGCCGCCACCAGGCGCCGAAAGTCTTCCCGGCTGCCCAGTTGCGGATGGATTGCCTCATGCCCACCCTCCTCGCTACCGATAGCATAAGGGCTGCCAGGATCGTCGGGGCCGGCGGTGAGGGAGTTGTTCGGCCCTTTGCGAAAGCTGCGCCCAATGGGATGAATCGGTGGGAAATACAGGACGTCAAAGCCCATGTCCTGGATCATCGCCAGGCGCGAATGCACATCGTTGAACGTGCCGTGACGACTGGGATCATCAGTGATCGAGCGGGGAAACAGTTCATACCAACTGGCGAACTCGGCCCGTTCTCGCTCGACATCCAGTGGGTACTCGGGGCTGATGCTCAGGTAAGGCCGGTGATCGGCTAGAGACATCAGCTCGGCACTGTGCGGTATGAGGAACAAGGCCACCTGCTCGGCCGGCAACAACCCCGAAAGCTCGTGATGCAACGCGGCCAGTTGTTCGCGCAACTCGCCCTCGCTGCGCTCGGCGGCCTGTAGCACATGATTGCGCCCTTCCTGCAATTCCAGGCTGATGGGGACGCCGGCGCTGTACTTCTTTTCCAATTCGTAGCAGAAACTGGCGAACTGGTCGAACCACGCCTCGATGCAAAATACATATCGACCCTGGGCAGGCACATTGAACTGGCCCCGCCAGCCATTGTTGCCCAGGTCGGTCATGACCTCGCTGTTCCACGCCTCATCGTCCAGTGCACGCCAGCGGATTCGCACGGCCAGTTTGTCATGGCCATCGGTGAAGACCTTGCTGGTCACCGTGACGTCCTGCCCCGCCACGGCCTTGGCGGCAAACTGCCCGCCGTCGATCACCGGCATGGTGTCTTCAATCGCAATACGTGGCAGCAACAAGGCGTGGGACAGCGGTAGATTCGGGTTGTACGCCAAGTCGGTCGGGTGTTCGGCAGTCATCGAGCATCGCTCCTTTTACGCCCCATGGACGTTATGGCGGTGAAGGCCCACTGGTCTTTGAAAATTGGTCCCTGAAAGAACTCACTTAAACTCCGAACCGGACCGGCAGGGAAAAGTTCAGCGGGATTTGCCTGGCGGTGACCGGGATAAAACCCGGCCCAGGGTGGTCAACAGCAGTAAGCACGACTCAAGCCATGTGTGTCACGGAGACCCGTCCTGATGAATATTCCCATCCCGGCCGAAACCCCCGATCCCAATATCGACGACCCCACCCTGCCGCCTCCCGGTCCCGACCCGGAACCTATTCCGGAGAAAGACCCTCCACTCGCCCCACAGCAGCCGGTGGGCGATCCACCGAACGAGGCGCCGCCGGAACGGGTGTGAAAGACAAGCGTAGTGGAGAACCTGTGGGAGCGAGCCTGCTCGCGATGACGGAATGCCAGGCGCCCCATCTGTGACTGACATACCGCTTCGCGAGCAGGCTCGCTCCCACAGGTGTTGTATTGAGGCTTAACACCGGATCACGGCTTGTCATCCTTGTCCAGCGCCCGGACGATCACCGGCATCACACTGAAGACCGCCAATGCCAGCAACGTGCTCAGCACTGCGGTCGCTTCCCGGCCCAACCCGGCGGCGACACCGATGGCCGCCGTCATCCACAGGCCGGCGGCAGTGGTCAGGCCCTTTACGTGACTTTCATCCCCCTGGTTGTTCTTCAGGATCGTGCCCGCCCCCAGGAAACCGATGCCGGCGATCACGCCCTGCACCACCCTGCTCATGGCGTCATCCTGGGAGCCGGACATCTGCGGCACCAGCACGAAAAGCGCCGCGCCAATCGCTACGAGCATGTGGGTGCGCACGCCGGCAGCCTTACCCTTGTGTTCACGCTCGAACCCCAGAATGCCACCGAGCAGCGCGGCCATCAGCAGGCGCACCGTGACCCGCGTCATCTGTTCGGTATCGCCGATGTCGGCGAATTCCGATTGCAGGGTGATCCAGACCTGATGCCACCACGCCTCCATACGCCCCCTCCTCATGCAGTCGATAAACGATGGACCGCAACGGACGCCAGAGGTGCACCGACCGCTGATCCGGCGCAACGAACCCTGGCAAGCGGGAGGCGCCTAACGCTCAGGACATCAGGAAGGAGCAACACCATGACCGTAACCATCGACCGCCAGACCTGTAGTTTCGATACCCCCAATGGCCCGAGACACTATTGCGCCAGCGAGCTGATGATCATCACCGACGCGGATAAGGCCATGTCGGCGGTGGAGCTCGATGGCGAGCGCGTCTACATCACCGAGGCTGAAGCTGATGCCTTGACCGTGGCCGGCGCGACCGATGAGCGCAAGCACCTCAAGGCCAGCGACAGCGGCTCGGCGATTTGAGCACCACCTTGTCGGCAAGTGGGCACCTTGTGGCGGGGGATTCATCCCCTCGCCACAGATAAACCCTCACCATGGGGAAATAAGGGTGCTTCAACCTGTCGCAGTATCTGGCCTCCAGGCCATCTGATCCGGTTTTTATCGAAACACCTGAGTCTGTTATGAAAACAGTTCGATGGTCATAGTGCGCAGGCCAGATAAGGCTGATGAGCGACCGACCATGAGCGATAGAATCCCCGTCCAGTTGATACAGACCTTCGAACCTGCGCCCGTGAAGATCAAGGCCAGGACCACCGACAACCTGATCCACACCCGCAGCTTCAGCGGTTTGTTCCGCACCTTGCGCATCAGCGGCGCCGGCGTGCTGTTCCTGCTGTTCTTCGGCACGGTGTGGTTGAACTGGGGCGGACGCCAGGCGGTGCTCTGGGATCTGGCCGAAAGCAAATTCCACATTTTCGGCGCAACCTTCTGGCCCCAGGATTTCATCCTGCTGTCGGCGCTGCTGATCATCGCCGCCTTCGGCCTGTTTGCGATCACCGTATTCGCCGGCCGGGTGTGGTGCGGCTACACCTGCCCGCAGAGCTCCTGGACCTGGATCTTCATGTGGTGCGAGAAGATCACCGAGGGTGATCGCAACCAACGCATCAAGCTGCACGCCGCGCCCTGGAGCCTGAATAAACTGCTGCGCCGCTCGGCCAAGCACACATTGTGGCTGGCGATCAGCCTGCTCACCGGTCTGACCTTCGTCGGCTACTTCACGCCGATCCGCCCCCTGGCCGAAGAGCTACTGACCCTGCAGATGGCCGGTGTCAGCCTGTTCTGGGTCCTGTTCTTCACCGGAGCCACCTACCTCAATGCCGGCTGGCTGCGTGAAGCGGTGTGCATGCACATGTGCCCCTATGCACGGTTTCAGAGCGTGATGTTCGACAAGGACACCCTGACCATTTCCTACGATGCGGCCCGCGGCGAAATCCGCGGCCCCCGCAAGCGCGACGTGAACCCGGCCAATCTCGGCCTGGGGGACTGCATTGACTGCCAGATGTGCGTGCAGGTCTGCCCGACCGGTATCGATATCCGCGACGGCCTGCAAATGGAATGTATCGGCTGCGCGGCCTGCATCGACGCCTGCGATTCGATCATGGACAAGATGGGTTACGCCCGCGGGCTGGTCAAATACACCTCCGAACGTCAGTTGCAGGGCGGCAAGACTCACCTGCTGCGACCGCGGCTGATTGGTTATACCGCCGTGCTGCTGGTGATGATCGCCGCACTGGTGGTGGCGTTGGTGGAGCGGCCCATGGTATCCCTGGACGTGAGCAAGGACCGTGGCCTGTTCCGCGAAAACAGTCAGGGCCTGATCGAGAACATCTACAGCCTGAAGATCATCAATAAGACCCAGCAACACCAGGACTATCAGCTTTCCCTGGTGGACGGCGACGACTTCGTCCTGCAGGGCAAGACCCGGCTGAGCCTGGCGCCGGGGGAAATCGTCGATGTACCGGTGTCGGTGGCGATGCTCAGCGAACACCCCCGCAGCGGTTCACAGGAAATTGTCTTCAAGGTGGCCGACAGCGACGAACCTGCCATCCATAGCGTGGCGAAAAGCCGCTTTGTCGCACCGATGAATCGCTGAAGCCTTAAGATGCAGAGCTATTTTTTGTGGGAGCGAGCCTGCTCGCGATAGCGGACCGTCAGACACATCAAGGTTGATTGTACTGGCCTCATCGCGAGCAGGCTCCCCCACAGTTGATGCGCAACCTGAACCGTTGATGACTGGACCGGAAATGAAACGCTACGAGAAATTCGCCGACGACATCGCTGAACTGATCCGCTCCGGCATGCTGGGACCGGGACAGCGAGTGCCGTCGGTGCGCTACGCCAGCCAGACCTACGGCGTCAGCCCGTCGACGGTGTTCCAGGCGTACTACCTGCTTGAACGGCGCGGTCTGATTCGCGCCCGGCCGCGTTCGGGCTACTTCGTCAATAACCATGCGCCAAGACCATTTTCCGAGCCGGTCATCAGTAGCCAGGTGCACGAATCCACTGAGGTCGATGTCAGCGAACTGGTGTTCTCGGTACTGAATTCAATCAAGGATCCGGGCACCGTGCCCTTCGGATCGGCCTTTCCCAGCCCGACACTGTTCCCGCTGCAACGGTTGTCCCGCTCACTGTCCAGCGCCACGCGGAATATGGACCCGCGGGTGGTGGTCACCGACATGTCGCCGGGCAACCCGCAATTGCGCCGCCAGATCGCCCTGCGCTACATGATCGGTGGGCTGATGCTACCCATGGAGGAACTGCTGGTCACCAACGGCGCCCTGGAAGCCTTGAACCTGTGCCTGCAAGCCGTGACCGAGCCCGGCGACCTGGTGGCCATCGAGGCACCGGCCTTCTATGCCAGCCTGCAAGTGCTGGAACGGCTCAAGCTCAAGGCCGTGGAGATCCCCGTGCATCCGCGCGATGGCATCGACCTGGACGTACTGGAGCAAACCCTGGAACGCCATCCGATCAAAGCGTGCTGGTGCATGACCAGTTTCCAGAACCCCATGGGCGCGACCATGCCCGAGGAACGGAAACAGGCACTGGTGGCGCTGTTGCGTCGCCATCAGGTGCCATTGATCGAGGATGACGTGTACGCCGAACTCTATTACGGGCAGCAGGCTCCGAAGCCGGCCAAGGTGTTCGACACCGAAGGATTGGTGATGCACTGCGGATCGTTTGCCAAGAGCCTGGCACCGGGATACCGCATCGGCTGGGTTGCCGCCGGCCGCTACGCGCAGAAAATCGAGCGCCTGAAACTCATGACCTCGCTGTGCGCCTCGATGCCGGCCCAGGCCGCCATCGCCGATTACCTGCAGCACGGCGGCTACGACCGTCACCTGCGCAAACTGCGCTACGCCCTGGAAGAACAGCAAAGCGCCATGCTCGCCGCCATCGCCCGCCATTTCCCGGCCCAGACCCGCGTCAGCCACCCGGCCGGGGGTTACTTCCTGTGGCTGGAACTGCCGGAACAGATAGACTCGCTGAAATTGTTCCAGATGGCTCTGGCCCAAGGCATCAGCATCGCCCCGGGCCCGATATTTTCAGCGACCCGGCGGTTCAGGAACTGCATTCGCTTGAACTACGGCAGCCCTTGGAACGAAGCTTCGGAAAAGGCCATGGAGACGTTGGGACGGATTATCCGGTCGTTCTGAGATCGGGCTGTCGCTGGCGGCTCCATCGCGAGCAGGCTCGCTCCCACATGATCCGCTGTGAACCTGAGTACAAGACCACCGGAGATTCATTGTGGGAGCGAGCCCGTTCGCGATGGGGCGGGTACTGACGAAACTCAGCGCCCCCCACCCAAATCCACAAACGTCCCGGTGGCATACGAAGCCTTGTCCGACAGCAGCCAGATAATCGCTTCGGCCACTTCATCCGGACGACCGCCCCGGGCCATGGGGATTGCCGATTCCAGCTTGCTGACCCGCTCCGGATCGCCGCTGAGTGCATGGAAATCGGTGTAGATGTAACCCGGACGAACCGCATTGACGCGGATACCCTCGCCAGCCACTTCCTTTGACAAGCCAATGGTGAAGGTATCCAGCGCGCCCTTGGAAGCGGCATAGTCGACGTATTCGTTCGGCGAGCCCAGACGGGCGGCCACCGATGACACGTTGACGATACTGCCGCCCTGCCCGCCATGCCGGGGGGACATGCGCAGCACGGCGTGCTTGGCGCAGAGAATGGGCCCCAGCACGTTGGTCTTCATGATCTTGAGGATGCGGAACTCGGACATCTCATCGAGCCGGGACTTGTGCGCGACGGTACCGGCGTTGTTCACCAGTGCCGTGACGCGCCCCAGCTCCGCATCCACCCGGTTGAACAGGCCGATCACCTCATCCTCGATGCTCACGTCGGCGCGCACGGCAATGGCCTGCGCGCCCTTGGCGCGGACCTGCGCCAGCACATCCTGCGCGGCGTTTTCATCGGACTGGTAGTTGATGCAGATCCGATATCCCAGTTCGGCAGCCAGTAACGCCGTAGCCGCCCCGATACCACGGCCACCACCGGTGATCACGATGACTTTATCCACGCTGCTTCCCCTGTTTCACGGTAGACATCCGGGGCCAAGAATAGCGTTCACGTCACGCTTTTGCACAACCCCCGACCAGGGCCCGCAGATCCAGGCGCCCGTCCAGCAACGGCGGGCACCAGTAGTAGCCGCCGGTAATTGGCCGACTCATGCGATACAAGCCATCGGTGATGCCATCTTCAAGACCGCTCATGCGCCGCAGTTGCGCCTCGAAAGCGTCGAGGGAGAAACCGAACGCGAGAAACATCAGGCCGGCCCGATCCCCCTCGATCCACGGCATGGAGCGGCGCACGACGAAGGCTTCTGGCGCGAAGCTTTCCTGGGCGGTGCGTTTGACGTGGGCCGACTCCGGCGCATCGTCGAGCTCTTCGTTGTCGCTCAGCCGCCGGCCCATGATGTTGTCGCGCTCGTGGGGTTGCAGGGCCGCAAAGCCGTCCAGATCGTGCTGCCACTGCTGGATCGCCGCGAAACTGCCGCCTCGCAGCCCGTCGGCGCCCTGTGCCAGGGCCGCGGCGATGGCGGCTTCGTCGTGCGGGTTCTCGGTGCCGTCTTCGTAACCCGTCAGATCGTGGCCGGTCATGTGGCGGAAGGTTTCGTTCATTTGCACCAGGCGCAACGCCGGTGCCAGCGCCGCCTCGATGGCGCGGCTGCGGTGCAGCAGTTCGCCACGGTCTTCGCCGTGCAGCCAGCACCACAATGCGTGCTGGGTCGAAGGATTGTCCACGCCCACGCCCGCCAGGGCAGGAAACGCCCGCAAGCCTTCGATCTGCGCGCCCAACGCCTGGACCAGCGACTCGCCAAGACCGATCACCTCACGACCGTCCAGTTGCAGCACCAACCTGTCGATCGCAGCCGGCAGCGCCTCGACCGATTCCAGGGCGAAAAACAAGTGACGGGCCTGAGGCGGAACAGGGGTGGCAAGAATGCCGGGCTGGTAGTAACTCATGTGAACTCCTCTGGAAAGAGCGCAAGTCTACCCGGAGGCCATGGATTTGTGGTGGTTTGCCAATGGACAACCGGCCTGCGCGACCCAGGCTTTTTGTAGGATTGCTCTTTCTCCCTCGTCGGATGACTCGGAACCTGCCCTCAAGCGGAAGGCCTCGGGTTGCCTGGTCACCGAAAACTTCCTAGAGTGCGCTCCAAAGCATGCACCCCAACAGTGCATTGAGCCGTCAAGGCTGCCGGATGCAGAGCGGCTTGAACTCTTGCCATTCATGGAGAACGGTCAATATGCAAATGACCCGATCGATACTCGCAGGCACCTTTTTGCTGGGGTGTGGAATCATGCCGGGCTTTGCCCAGGATCGCCTCGAAGACACCGTCAATGCGGTTATCGAACCCTTGATGAAACGACAGGACATCGCCGGCATGGCCGTGGCGATCACGCTGGACGGCCAGCCCCATTATTTCAATTACGGCGTGACCTCCAGGGAGACGAAACAGCCGGTCACAGACCAGACCCTCTTTGAAATAGGCTCGGTCAGCAAGACCTTCACCGCGACCCTCGGCGCCTATGCCCAGGCCCGGGGCAAGCTGTCGCTATCGGATCCGGCCGGCCGCTACGCCCCCGAGTTGCACGGTGCAGCCCTGGAAAACATCAGTCTTCTCAACCTCGCCACCTACACCGCGGGTGGGTTGCCGTTGCAATTTCCCGACGCCGCGGATCACCCGGACCGGATGTTCGATTATTACAAGGCCTGGAACCCGCTTTACCCGGCGGGCACCCAACGACTCTATTCGAACCCGAGTATCGGCCTGTTCGGCTATCTGGCAGCCCGCAGCCTGGATCGCCCCTTCGATGAGGCGATGGAGCAGACGTTGATGCCGGGCCTGGGCCTCAAGCACAGTTACCTGCGAGTGCCGGCATCAGAGGCGAACCGATATGCCCAAGGCTACGCTAAGGACGGCAAACCAGTCCGGGTCGGTCCCGGGGCAATGGACTCCGAGGCCTATGGTGTGAAAACCAGCGCCTCGGACCTGATCCGTTTCGTGGAGGCCAACCTGCGGCCGGAAAAACTCGACCCTGATCTGCAGCAAGCCATCTCCACCACCCACACCGGGTTCTACAAGGTTGGCGGCATGACCCAGGGACTGGGCTGGGAGTTCTACCCTTACCCGGTGACAGTAAGCGAGCTGCTGGCTGGTAATTCGGTGGAAGTTGCCATGAAGCCGAACAAGGTCGAACCTCTTGACCCGCCCCGCCCGGCCCCGAACGGCGCGTGGATCAACAAGACCGGGTCGACCGGCGGCTTCGGCGCCTATGCGGCTTTCGTGCCTGGCAAGAACATGGGCATCGTGCTGTTGGCGAACAGGAACTACCCCATCGAGGAACGGGTGAAGGCCGCGCACCGGATCCTGACGGCACTGGAAGACCGATAAGGCAAGGGATCGCTGCCGGAGCAAACTGTGGGAGCAAAGCTTGCTCGCGATACAGGCACCGCGATTCCGCTGAAGAACGTATCGTCCTCATCGCGGGCAAGCCTTGCTCCCACAACCGCCGCCAGGAAAGTCATCTCCTTGAAGTCAATCATCCAACGGCTTGGGTGCAGCCGCAGGCTTGGCTGCCTTGCCGGCTTTCGCGCCCTTCGCATCCTTGGCCGGTGCGACTTCAGGCGCTGGAGCTGGCGCGGGCGGCGTTGCTTCTTTCTCCGCCGCGGGAAGCTTGTCGACGGTGTCGAAGAGTTCCTTCAGTTCGATCGCCCCGGAATGCTCAAGCTTCTTTTCTCCATCCTTGCCCACCAGGATGATCTTGGTCTGGGCACCAGCCCCCAGCTTGAGCGAACGGATCAGCGCCATGGTGCTTTGGGGATCCAGATCCTTGCCGTCGCGCTGCCCGATGGTGTTGAGCACGGTGTAGAGCACCATGTTGCGCTCGGAAAAACCCTGCTTGCCCGCCGGTTCGCCCAGGGCTTTCTTCAGGCTGACCCATGCAGGGTCCACGGTACTGGGCGCGATGACGATCAGGGGGCGGGACCTGCCCACCTCCGCCGCCAGGGGTGAGTCACCATCAGCGGCGAACAGGGGGCCGGCGACGGCCAGCAAGGTTGCCAAGGTCAACGACCGAATGAGCATGCGCCTCTCCTTTTGATATTCACGCTGTACTGATTGCACAGGGCGACAATTGTTCCGCGAGAGAGTCGCCCATATTGCGCCAGCCTGCCATGAAGCTTAGGTCAGCGGGGTTATTGCGCAACCGTGGTGCGGGAGGGAGTCAGTCGATGCAGAGGCAGACACGGACTACTGTGTGCGAGCCTGCTCGCGCTGACGGTGTGTCAGTCGACATCAATGCTGATTGACCCACCGCTATCGCGAACAGGCTCCCACAGGGTCTTGTGAAATGCCTGAGAGCTGTGTCCGGCCACAGCAATCAGAACGCCAATTTGAACCCGATCATCGCCAGCATTACCGCCAGGCATGGGCGCAGCAGTTCATCGGAGATGCGTCCAGACAAATGACTGCCCAGGTAGATACCCGGCAACGAGCCAACCAGCAGATAACCGAGGATGTGCCAGTCCATGTTGCCCATGCTTGCATGGCCGAGGCCGGCAACGAGGGTCAGTGGCACAGCGTGGGCGATTTCGGTGCCTACCAGGCGCTTGGTGACCAGGAACGGGTAGAGAATGAACAAGGCGACGGTGCCCAGGGCGCCGGCACCAATGGAGGTCAACGCGACCATTGTGCCCAGCACCAGGCCGGTAACGACCGTAAGCACATTGAGTCGCGTGCCGGAGGGATTGTAGTGACCGCCAGCGCGATCATGGGCGAATTGCAACAGACGCTTCTTGAACAGGATTGCCAGGGCAGTGACGAACAGCACGAAACCCAGGGCCTGCTTGATGACGGCGTTCATGGCATCCGGCGAACTGTGCAGGCTGCTGAGAAACCACAGCGTCAGCCCGACCGCCGGCACACTGCCCAAGGTCAGCCAACCGGTGATTGCCCAATCGATATTGCGATTCCTGGCATGCACCAGCACACCACCGGATTTGGTAATGGCCGCGTACAGCAAGTCCGTCCCCACCGCAGTCGCAGGGTTGATACCGAACCACAGCAGAATGGGAGTCATCAGCGAACCGCCGCCGACACCGGTCATTCCGACGATGAAGCCGACCACCAGGCCAGCTGCGACTAAACCGACATTACCGAAATCCATCAAACCCGTCTCAGCATAACCGCGTGGAAAATCTCGCCGCGAGCATAGCGATTTTTCTTATAACCGACCTATAACGTTGTGATCTATCTTTATGCCTTTTCCCCCGAAGCCTACTGAACCGGCAAGAAGTTGAGAAACAGCAGACTCTGCGCATAGTTCAGCCCGATCCGCCGATAACGCTCATCCAGCATCTGTGTCAGCAAGTCCAGCCGTGCGACGATCTTCCCGAACTCCACAGCGAAACTCAGATTGCTGCCCTCCTCCGAGATTTCGTTGGAAAACAGCAGCAGGTTGCCGTCCTTATCCTGTCGCTGACTCAGTATCCAGGTAGCTTTTTCGATATTGCGCGCCGCGTTGCTGACAAAGCGCGGGTCAATTGTGTCGGTCATGTAGAACTCGAGCCGATTGCCATGGGCGGTCACCAGCATGCTGCCGATGGCATAGATGAACGCACCGACCCGATCACCGAGAAACTCCGGGCTCATGGCGTAGCTCAGGGCCGCCAGGTCCTTCTTGCCGCCAAGGGTCGGCAAGGGTTGCTGCTGCTCGATAGCCATGCGCACCTGCTTTTCCGCCGTGCGGGCATCGAGGAAGCCGGATTTGCGCAACTCCTGGGGATTGCGCAGGTAAAGCTTGCTCATCAACAGGTAGAGACTCTGCAGGTTGTCGTGCATCGACAACGTGGCCATGCGATCGACGCTGGTCTGCAAGAACTCCTGGGGCCGAGTGTTGCTGAACTGAGTGACCATGTCCTGGCCCTGCTGGCGGCTGCAACCACCACTGAGCAATATCAACGCCCCACCCAGGAGCGCGGGACAGCAACGTCGTAACACCATCAGACAATAGGAAACACCGGCCATTGAATCTCGATCTGGGCAGGGGAAGCGGTGGGGAGTCGCCGCTTCCTGGCCATGGATAGAGCGACAAAAACCCTAAAAGTGCAGTACTGCGTGTGGCATCTGACGCTTGGGCAAGACTCGTCTCGCTTAATTAGTATTACTTTTTAATTGATAAATTTCGATTTGTGGCTATAAATCCCTTCTAACCCGTCAAATAGATAGACTACTGAACAGAAAAACCCTCACCGCTGTCCGACCAAGTAATCGACTCGACCCGCGTTCAAAACAACAACAAAACCACAGGAAGGAAGGTCTACCATGCTTGAATCCAGACATCTGCTCACGGCCCTCGGAGTGTCTCTGATGATCGCCACCTCTGCCTCCCAGGCCGCCGGCCTGACCAATGAACGCGCTGCGTTCGGCAAGACCGACGATGGCACCGCAGTAGAGAAATATGTGTTGCGCAACAGTCATGGGATGGAGGCCACCGTCATCACTTACGGCGGGATTCTCCAGTCATTGATCGTGCCGGACAAACACGGCAAGGCCGCCGACGTGGTACTCGGCTTCGATGATGTCCAGGGCTATCAGAAGAACGGCAATGTGTACTTCGGCGCGACCATTGGCCGCTTCGGCAATCGTCTGGCCGACGGTGCATTCGAACTGGACGGCAAGCGCTACCAGGTCCCCCAGAATGATCACGGCAACTCCCTGCACGGCGGACCGCAAGGGTTCGACAAACGTGTCTGGAAAGCCGAGCCCCATAACGGCAAGGACTCGGTGGGCGTGACCCTGACCTACCTGTCGGCGGACGGTGAGATGGGCTTCCCGGGTGCCCTGAAGACCGATGTCACCTACAGCCTCACCGAACAGAACGAGCTGCGTATCGACTACAAGGCAACCACCGACAAACCCACGGTGCTGAACCTGACCAACCACAGCTATTTCAACCTCGCAGGTGCCGGTAACGGCGACATCCTGAAACAGGTCGCCACCCTGTACGCCACCCACTACACCCCTGTGACCGCCAAGCTCATCCCCACCGGCGAACTGGCGCCCGTGGCCGGCACGCCCATGGATTTCACCAAGCCCACCGCCTTCGGCACCCACATCAAGGCTGACCATCCACAACTCAAGTTCGCTGAACCGAAACAGGGTGGCTTCGATTTCAACTGGGTCCTGGACACCCAAGGTGATGTGAACAAACCGGCCGCCGATGTCTACGATCCGCAGTCGGGGCGCCGCTTGCAGCTCTACACCACCGAGCCCGGTGTGCAGCTCTACACCAGCAACTTCCTCGACGGCACCATCAAGGGCAAGCAGGGCAAAGTCTATCCTCACTGGGGTGCGTTCACCCTGGAAACCCAGCATTTCCCCGACTCGCCGAACCAGCCGAAATTCCCATCCACGCGACTTGATCCGGGTCAGACCTACACCCAGACCATGGTGCTGAAGTTCTCTGCGAAATAACCCTCTGATCGCTCCCACATTGGCCGTCTGAAGTGTGGGAGCGAGCCTGCTCGCGATGACGGTGTGTCCACCGACATCTTTGCCAATTGACCCACCGCTATCGCGAGCAGGCTCGCTCCCACAAGAACGGCGCAGGCTTCTCGTCGATCGGCCTGAACACTTGGACTATCCTGCTGCCACATGTCTGATGTTCAAGCATATAGGAGACCGGCATGAAGACTCTGGAGTTGGCTGGCGTGTCCGTTCCCATGATCGGCCAGGGCACCTGGCACATGGGTGAGGAACCGTCCGCTCACAAGAAAGAAGTAGCTGCCCTGCGCCTGGGCATCGAACTGGGCATGACCTTGATCGACACGGCGGAAATGTACGCCGAGGGCGGTGCCGAAGTCGTCGTTGGCGAGGCGATCACCGGCCTGCGGGACCAGGTGTTCCTGGTCAGCAAGGTCTACCCTCACAACGCCAGCCGCAAAGGCATCCCGCTGGCCTGCGAACGCAGCCTGCGGCGACTCGACACCGACTACATCGACTTGTACCTGCTGCACTGGCGCGGCCAATACCCGCTGGAAGAAACCGTCGAAGCCTTCGAACGCCTGCGCGAAGAAGGCAAGATTGGCCGCTGGGGTGTATCGAACTTTGATGTGGAGGATCTTGAAGAGCTGGCTTCGCCGGCCTGCGCCACCAACCAGGTGCTGTACAACCTGCAGGAGCGGGGTATCGAATTCGATCTGCTGCCCTGGTGCCAGCAACACGCCATGCCGCTCATGGCCTATTGTCCGGTCGGCCAGGGTGGGCGTCTGCTCAAGGACCACACCCTGCGGCAGATCGCCGAGCGCCACGGTGCGACGTCGGCGCAGATTGCACTGGCCTGGTTGCTGCGCCAGGACAAGGTCATCGCCATTCCCAAGGCTGTGCAACCCGAACATGTGCGCTTGAACGCCGAAGCGGCGAACCTGCAATTGGCACCCCAGGACCTGGCAGCCCTGGACCTGATTTTTCCACAGCCCCAGGACAAGCAGCGACTGGCGATGGTTTGACGCCTCCCTGCCCGCCAGAACCAAGCTTCATGCCTGGCGGGAGGAAAGGATGAATCCGGTGACACCCAGTACCGGACCCGGTATCAGTAACCACAGCGCGTCGATACCGATGCGCTCGAACAGCCAGCTGGTGACGGCAATCGAGACAACGGTGATGGCAAAGCCGATGCTGTTCTGGATGGCCAGGGCGCTGCCGACGGCCTCGCGCGGGCAGGCCTGGGCCGCGAGTGCAGAGAACTGCGGCGAATCGGCCACCACCGACGCGCCCCAGACACCCAATAGCGCCAACAGGGCCCACGCCGGAAAATGCTCGGCCCAGAGGACAAACAGCAGTCCGCAGGCCCCGGACAGGCTCAACGCTCCCAGCGCCACCTTGGCGCTGCCTGTACGCTGGGACAACAGCCCCCCCAGGATCGTCCCCACTGCCCCCAGCGCCATGATGCAAAACGACAGGCCCGCCACACCCAAGGCCGGGAAAGAAGACGCCAACCCGGTACGGCTCACGATCAGCGGCACCAGCGTCCAGAACGCGTAAAGCTCCCACATGTGGCCGAAGTAGCCTAGGGTTGCCGCCCGAAAGCGACCGATCCTGAAGGCACCGAGAATCGCTCCTGGTCGCGGGGTCTTGCCGGGTTCAGGGGCGGTGCCGATACGAGCATGGGGGCCCTCGCCCAACACACCGATCAGCACCGCACCGGCGAGCGCCAGCACCGAGGATGCGGTGATGATTGCCTGCCACGGCCAATCGGCACCCACCATCCGCAAGGCATGGGGCAGCGCGGTGCCCAGGGTCAGCATCGACACCAGTTGAGCCAGGGCCAGGCCGGTACGCTGCGGCGCCCAGCCCACGATCAGTTTCATGCCCATGGGGTAGATACCGGCCAACGTGATACCCACACCGAAACGCAGCATTGCACCGCTCAGCAGCCCCTCCGCCAGCCAGGCAAAACCCAGGTTGAACAGCGCGCCGACGATGGCGCTGCATACGAACAGCGTGCTCGCGCGAAAACGGTCGGCTGCGCCACTAAGCGACAGGCTCAATGTGCCGAGAATGAAGCCCAACTGCACGGCGTTGGTCAGCCAGCCGATGTCGGTGGACGTCGCGTTCCAGGCGCGCATCAGCTCTTCGGCGGTACTGTTGGCACTGAACCACAGCGAGGTGCCGAACAGCTGGGCCACGGCAATCGTCGCCACGGGCCCCATCGAACGGATGAGCAGGCCACGCAAACCTGAAGGCGTGGCGACTACGGAGTGATTCATTTCAAGTCACCAGGGCGCTAGCCGCACGATGGATGAATGGAAGGTTCGTACTACATCCCCTGCGGGAGCGATCTGCTCACGATGGCGGAATACCAGGCAACACTTTCGTCGACGGACACGCCACTTCGCGAGCAGGCTCGTTTCCATATGGATCACACCGTACCGCATCATGGGCCACCGCTCGGGGATGTTCACGGTTGAGTCGCAGATCGTGCATCAGATTCTCCTGGAAGTGTGGTACTTGGCGGGGTGAAGAGGTTTTATTCCTCTCGAATGAATGAAAAGCCTTGATTTTCAGGTTTGAGATAAATTTTCATGACGCTATCGCAACCAGGCCTTCACGCACGCTCCGCTCCCACAAGGAATTATGCAGATAGCGTTTTCGAGGGCTAGGGGCCTGTTTGAACCGTACAGGCCACTAGCGTTTTCCATCCAAGAGCGAATCACAATGTCCCTACGAGCACTGCGCACACTGGTCGCCATCGCCCGGCACGGCTCATTTGCACGAGCCGCCGAAGCGGTGCACCTGACTCAGTCCGCGGTGAGTCTGCATGTCAAAAGCCTGGAAGATGAGTTCAACGCGCCGTTGTTCGATCGGTCTCGACGCTTGCCGGTGCTCACCGAGGCCGGACACCTGGCGGTGGAAAGAGCCAACGAAATCCTTGCACTGTATGACAGCATCGCTGCGGACGTCGGCGAGAACAGTGAGCTGCGCGGGCGCCTGCGAGTCGGGGCGATCCACACTGCGCTGGCCGGCATACTCCCGGCAGCCCTGGCGGCGCTGAGCAAAAGTCATCCGCATCTGCGCATCAATGTGGCGTCCGGGATGTCGGCGGAACTGGCGACGCGGGTCGAAGCCGGCGAACTGGACGCCGCCGTGACCACACAACCGGTCAAACCCCATCCCTACGGGCTGGTGAGTACACCGCTGTATCAGGAAGCGTTCTGGATCATTGCGCCCCCGCATCTCAAGGATCTGCCCCTGAGACAATTGCTCCAGGAGCAGCCCTTCATTCGCTTTGACCGGCGCGCATGGGCAGGACGAACCATCGAGCGGGAACTGCGTCGCATGCGCCTGCGGGTCCAGACAGCCATGGAGCTGGACAGCCAGGAAGCTATCATCCACATGGTTTCGGGTGGACTCGGCGTGGCCGTGGTGCCTTTGTCGGCACGGGATCTCGAGTATCTGCAGGACTTGGATATACGTCCATTCGGTGAACCGCAAGGCCTGCGCCAAGTGGTCCTGCTAGAACGCGAGGACCGTCCCGTCGCTCGTCTGGCTGCGGCCTTGGCACAGGCAATTCGCAACTGTCGGAGTGGCGGCGTGACCGATGAGAAATAATTGACCATCGATCAATTTATTATCGTTTTTTATTCACTGTCCCCCGAAGGAATAATACAACCCCCTGGGCTGTACAGCAGCCTTGAAGAGACTCTGTTCTCCTTGATTGATTGGTGAATGCAAGATGACCCTGGCGTTGCTGCTTGCCCTCTTTCCCATTGCCTTGTTGATCGCATTGGGCGCCTGGCTCAGGCAATCGAACTTCCTGGCCGACAGTTTCTGGCCCCAGGCCGAGCGGCTGGGCTACTACGTGCTGTTGCCGTCGCTGTTCGTCCATGGCCTTGCAACCGCCCAGCTCGGTGATGTCCCGGTGGGCGGGATGATTCTGGCGCTGGTATTGTCGACCGTCACGGTGGCGGTATTGCTGGTGGGGTCGCGAGGTCTCTTCCCAGGTAATGACGCAGCCTTCACCTCAGTCTTCCAGGGCGGCGTGCGCTTCAATAATTATGTGGGGGTATCCGCGGCCGTCGGATTGTTCGGCACATCCGGCGTTACCTTGGCAGCGGTTGCCAACGCGGCGATTGTGCCAACGGTCAATATCCTTTGCGTGCTGGTGTTCGCCCGTTTTGGTCCCGGGGGACGGTTACCGATAAAGCTCATCGCCAGGCAATTGGCAACGAACCCACTGATACTGGCGTGTCTGGCCGGCATCTTCTTGCAAGGGACAGGGATAGGAATACCTCGTGGGCCGGAAGCCGTACTCAAGGCACTCGGCCAGGCGTCACTGCCCCTGGGCCTGCTGTGTGTCGGTGCGGCCCTGAACCTGAAGACGGCGCACAGCTGGTTGAGACCGATGGGTATGTCCTCGTTCACCAAGTTCGTGATCATGCCGGTCGTGACCTTGATCGCCTGCCGGCTGACCGGCCTGCAGGGCGATGCAGCGATTGCGGTGCTGCTTTTCCAATCCCTGCCGACGGCATCGTCGTCCTACATCATGGCCCGGCAAATGGGCGGTGATGCCCCCCTGATGGCCGGCATCATCGCCGGCCAGACGCTGCTCGCCGCGCTTGCCCTGCCGGTCGCCGTCATCACCCTTTCGTCATGGGTATGACGAGCATCCTCAGAACAAGCCCATCTGCCCGCCCACCAACGTCAGAAAATCATCCCCCACAAACGGCAGGATCGCATCCGCCACCGGTTGCAGCTGCTTGCTCACGTAGTGGTCATAGTCGATAGCGGCGCTGCGGGTTTCCAGGGGCTCGGGGCCGGCGACGGTGATGACGTAGCTGATCCAGCCGCCGTTCTGGTATTGCCGCGGGCGACCCTGGCGATGGTTGAACGCGTCGGCAGTCCGCGCCGCTCGCACGTGGGGCGGAACATTGCGCTCGTAGTCATCCAGCGGCCGACGCAAGCGCTTGCGGTAGACCAGTCGCTCATCGAACGCACCGGCGAGGGTCTGGTGGACGTAATCGCGCACGTAATCCTGGTAAGGCTTGCGGTGGAAGATGCGCTCGTACAGTTCCTGCTGGAATTGCCGGGCCAGCGGCGACCAGTCGGTGCGCACGGCCTCCAGCCCCTTGTAGACGATTTCATCGCTACCGTCGGCACGGGTCACCAACCCGGCGTAGCGTTTCTTGCTGCCCTCCTCGGCGCCACGAATCGTCGGCATCAAAAAACGCTTGAAGTGGGTTTCGAATTGCAGTTCCAACGCACTCTGCAACCCGAACGTCTCATGCACGTATTCGCGCCACCACTGGTTGACGTAAGCCACCAGCTCACGACCGATGCTGGCTGCCTCCTCCTGGCCATGGGCCCGGCGCAACCAGACGAAGGTGGAGTCGGTATCGCCATAGATCACCACATGCCCCCGTGCTTCGATCAACTGCCGGGTCTGCTGCATGATCTGGTGGCCGCGCAAGGTAATGGATGAGGCCAGCCTTGGATCGAAGAAGCGGCAACCGCTGGAGCCGAGTACGCCGTAGAAGGCGTTCATGATGATCTTCAAGGCCTGGGACAGCGGCGCGTTGTGTTCGCGCTTGGCAGTTTCCCGGCCTTCGGCAACGCGTGCCACGATGGACGGCAGGCAATGGCGGGTGCGCGAGAACCGTGCGCCGCGAAAGCCCGGCACCGACTCGCTATCGTCCGGATGCCTCAGGCCTTCGATCAGACCCACCGGGTCGATGAGAAACGTGCGGATGATCGACGGATACAGGCTCTTGTAGTCCAGCACCAGGACCGACTCGTAGAGCCCGGGCTGGGAATCCATGACAAAGCCGCCCGGGCTGGCCTGGGGCGGGCGCTGGCCAAGATTCGGAGCAACAAACCCCTGGCGGTGCATCAGCGGCATGTACAGGTGCGTGAAGGCCGCCACCGAACCGCCACTGCGGTCCGCCGGCAGGCCGGTAACACTGGCCCGCTCCAGCAGGAACTTGAGCAGCTCGGTCTTGGCGAAGATCCGCGTCACCAGCTCGCAGTCCTTGAGGTTGTAGCGGGCCAGGGCCGGCTTGTCCTCGGCGAACATGCGATTGATTTCGTCCATGCGCTGATAAGGGGTGCCGATGGCCTTGCCCTCCCCCAACAACGTCTGGGCGACGTTTTCCAGGCTGAACGAAGGGAAGCTCCAGGTGGCCGAGCGCAGGGACTCGATGCCATCGATGATCAGTCGTCCAGCCGCCGAGGCAAAGAAGTGGTTGTTGCGCGCACCGTGCTCACGCCACTGCATCTCCTCCCCACCTCGCCCCAGGCGCAACGGCACGGCCAGCCGCCGGGCATGCTCGTGCAGCACACGCAGATCGAACTGCACCAGGTTCCAGCCAATGATCGCGTCGGGGTCGAAACGGGCGAACCAGTCGTTGAGTTTCTTCAGCAGCACCGTGCGGGAATCACAGTATTCAAGCTGGAAATCCACATCGCTGTCGTCGCCGTTGGGCGGGCCGAGCATGTACACCTGGCGCTCGCCGCAGCCTTCCAGGGCAATGGAATACAGTTCACCCTGGGCCGTGGTCTCGATATCCAGGGACACCAGGCGCAACGCCGGACGGTAATCGGGGGCCGGTTTCATCTGAGCATCCAGCAACAGCCCGTCGTCGCCCGGCGTACCACTGAACCAGACCGGCGCGGTGATGAAACGCTCCATCAGGTAGCGCTCCGGCGGCCGGATATCGGCCTCGAACACTTCCACGCCGGCCCGGCGCAGGGTCGTGTCCACGCGCATCAGTTGGGCGTGTTGGCGGCAATACAGGCCCAACACCGGTCGATGCTCAAAATCCAGCAGGTCGAGGGGGCGCAGTTCAATGTCCTTTTCCCCTTGCAGCAGGGCTTCGGCCTGGCCACGCTGGAGCTGCGGCACGAACGCCACCGACGGCTGCACCGCCAGCCGCACGCGCCGTGGCCCGGCGTCTGTCGCCAGCCAGAATTCGACTTCGGTGCCCGCTGGGGTATCGCGCCAATGCCGGGTCAGGACGAAGCCCTGCTGTAAATCCACCGCTGTGACCTCGAATCTTGGGTAAGGGGTGATTCTACCCGCCATCTCTCAGGGAAACAGTGAACCTGTGTGGCGAGGGGATTTATCCCCTCGCCACAATGATAAATTCACCGCCGATGGCGTTTTTGGACGACTGGCCGCCGTTTTACCGCTTGCCCTGCGCCGCTGGGTCTACGATTCTTTAACAACACCTGCAAAACACCCCGAGGCCCCCAATGAAAACCGTCGCGCAGTTGCTCCGGATGAAGGACGAGAAGAACCAGCAAGTGCACACCATCTCACCGGACGACATGGTATTGCAGGCGTTGATGCGCATGGCCGAGAAAAACGTCGGCGCCTTGTTGGTGGTGAAGAACGATGAAGTGCTGGGCATCATCAGCGAGCGCGACTATGCGCGCAAAATGGTTTTGCACGGCCGCTCATCGGTAGGTACGAAGGTCAGCGACATCATGGTATCCCCCGTGATCACCATTGATCCGCACCAGACCGTCGAGACCTGCCTGAGCATCATGACCGAAAAACACCTGCGACATTTGCCCGTGGTCGACGACGGCAGACTCGTCGGCCTGCTGTCCATCGGTGACCTGGTCAAGGAAGCCATTGCCGAACAGGCGAACCTGATCCAACAACTGGAGCAATACATTCGCGGCGAATGATCGGCTCGTCAGGTTGCTCATTCCCAACCCACTTCTATATTGAAGGGGTTGTCCCTGCCCGAGCACCCCGATGGCCGACGCCGAGCGACTGATCATTTGCGAACATTGCGATGCGGTGTACGAGCCGGTGGAGCTCGTCCCGCATCAAAAGGCCTCGTGCGTACGGTGTGGCGCGGTGATCCAGCGCTATAACGGGCTGACCATCGAAAAACGCCTGGCCTTGAGCGTGACGGCAGCGGTGCTGTGGGCATTCGCCAACGTCTACCCGGTGATGAGCATCCGCTTCCAGGGCCTGAGCAACAGCGCTACCCTGTGGGATTCCATCGTGGCCCTGAGCCAGGGGCCGATTGCCTTCATCGCCCTGGTGGCAGCGGTGGCTATCATCATCGCACCGGTCCTGCAATTGGCACTCCTGCTCTGGGTGTTGGGCCATGCCTACGCCAATCGTCGTGCGCCCGGGTTCAACCTGTGCATGCGCAGCCTGGAAACGCTGCGGCCGTGGAGCATGCTGGAGGTCTGCCTGCTGGGCGCGCTGGTGGCGGTGATCAAACTTGCCGGGATGCTCGACGTACTGCCGGGCATCGGTCTGTTCGCCCTGGCAGCCTTGAGCCTGCTGATGATCCGGATCGCCGGGCGCGACGTGCGCGACCTGTGGAGCAGCCTGTGAGCGGCGAACCGGCGACTACCCCGCCGCTGGCCGGTGATCTGGAGCTGTGCCTGTGCCACGGCTGTGGCCTGGCCTGCGACATGACCGATGAGCCAGAGACCTGCCCGCGTTGCGACGCCACCCTGCACCGACGCAAACCCGATGCCCTCACCCGGACCTGGGCCTACATGCTGGCCGCGCTGGTGTTCTATATTCCGGCCAACCTGCTGCCGGTGATGAACACCCGAATGCTCGGGGACGGTGCCGACAGCACGATCATCAGTGGCGTGATCGAATTCTGGCGCAGCGGCGCCTGGGACATCGCGCTGATCATTTTCATCGCCAGCATCGCCGTGCCCGGCATCAAGTTCGTGGTCCTGACTCTGCTGCTGGTCACCGTGCAACGACGCAGCACCTGGGCCCAACTGCAGCGGGCCAAGCTGTACCGGCTGGTCGAGGTCATCGGCTACTGGTCGATGCTCGACGTGCTGGTGGTGGCCCTGGTGGCGGCGCTGGTGAAGTTCCAGGCACTGAGCGATATCGAACCGCGACCGGGAATCCTGTTCTTCGGCCTCGTCGTGCTGTTCACCATGCTTTCGGCCATGAGTTTCGACCCGCGGCTGATCTGGGATACCCCCCCACCCGAGGAGGCCATGGATGAAGTCGCAAGTCACTGACGAACCGCAACCTGCGCCGGGTCGCGCCCACGTCACCAGCAGTCGCTGGTCGGTGTCGCTGGTGTGGATCGTCCCGATCATAGCGGTGCTGGTGGGCCTGTCGCTGGTGGTCCACAACTGGCTGCAGGAAGGCCCGACCATCACCATTACCTTCAAGACCGGCGAAGGCCTGACCGCCAACAAGACCGCGGTGAAATACCGCAACGTGGTGATCGGCCAGGTCACGGACGTGCAATTGAGCGACGACCAGAAGAACGTCACCGCCACGGTCAAGCTTGCCAAGAACGCGGATACCTTCACTCACGAAGACTCGGTGTTCTGGGTGGTCCGGCCGCGCATCGGCGCCGGTGGCATTTCCGGGATCGATACGTTGCTGTCCGGGGACTTCATCGGGGCCGACGCCGGACATTCGAAAGTACGCGCCAAGTCGTTCATCGGCCTCGAGGCTCCGCCGCCGATCACCTACGGCGAACCAGGCAAGCGCTTTACTCTGCACTCCCAGGACCTCGGTTCACTGGACATTGGCTCGCCGGTTTACCTGCGCAAGATCCCGGTGGGTCAGGTGGTTTCCTACGCCCTGGATGCCGACGGCAAAGGGGTCAATATTGAAGTGTTCATCAACGCACCGAACGACGCCTATGTCACCGAAAACACCCGATTCTGGAACGTCAGCGGCGTGGACCTGAACGTCGGCGCCAATGGCTTCGCGGTCAGGACCGAATCACTCTCGGCGTTGCTGGTTGGCGGCATCGCGTTCAGGGCTCCGGCATACAGCCCCAACGATGCGCCGGCAGCCGAAGACAAGAACTATGAACTGTTCGCCAATCAGCAAAGCGCTCTGGCGCCGCCCAGTGGCAAGGCACAATACCTGGCGCTGCGTTTTGACCAGGCGTTGCGCGGATTGAAGGTCGATGCACCGGTGGAGTTCCTCGGTGTCGAAGTGGGCAGGGTCGTCGCCATCAACCTGGATTTTGACGAGAAGCAGCGCAGTTTCCCAGTCAACGTCGGTGTAGTGATCTACCCCCAGCGCTTGGGCAAAGCCCACGAGAAACTGCTCAAGGCCCTCAATCACGACCCGGAAGACGAAGCTGCCTCGGCCCGTCTGATCGGCAGTTTCGTCGAACGAGGCTTGCGCGCCCAGGCCCGCAGCGGCAGCCTGCTGACCGGGCAGTTGTACATTTCCCTGGACTTTTATCCCAAGGCTGAAAAAGTCGCTTTCGACCCCAACGCCCGCCCCGTCCGCATCCCGACCATTCCCGGTAGCCTCCAGCAATTGCAGGAGCAACTGCAGTCGGTGGTCGAGCGGATCAACAAGCTGCCCCTGGAAAGCATCGCCAGCAACCTGGATGGCAGCCTTGTGGAGTTGCGCAAGGGCTTGAAGCAATTCAACGGCAAGACGCTGCCTGGCGTGCAGAACACCCTGCACGACGTCAGCAAGACCCTGCAATCGGCCAACGCCACGCTGGCCGAAGACTCGCCGCAGCGCGAACAGTTGACCCAGACCCTCGATGATCTCGGCCGCATGTCGCGCTCGCTGCGTGAACTGTCCGACTACTTGAGCCGTCATCCCGAATCGCTGCTGCGCGGCCGTCCCAAGGACGCCCCTCTCACATTCCCGGTGGAAGAATGATTACAGGAGCGCGTGCCATGCCGCCGATACTGAGACTCACCCTGGTCGCCACGATGTTGCTGCTCGGTGCCTGCCGCAGCGATCCTATTCATTACCACACGCTGAGCCCGGTCCAACCAACGGGTAAACCACTCTCCAGCCTCGACATCCGGATCGAGCAGCTCAGTGTCCCGCCTCAGGTGGATCGCACCCAGATGGTCATTCGCCAAGGCAACAGCGGGTTGGCGATCCTGGAGACCGAGTGGTGGGGCGCCAGCCTGGCGGATGAGCTGCGCAGCAGTCTGGAGGAACAACTGAGCAATCCCGGCGCGCCGAAAGCGTTACTGCGGGTAGACGTACAACGCTTCGACTCGATCCCCGGCCGGTACGCCCGCATGGACGTGCAGTGGCGCCTGCGCATCCTGAGCGGCGAAGCCCACGCCTTTACCTGCCGCAGCGTCCTGCAGACGTCTGCCGCAAACACCCTCGACGAACTGGTGCTGGCTCATCAGGATAATGTCCGGCAGCTCGCCAACCTCATCGCCCAGGCTATCACTCGAAAGGCATGCCCATGACCTTTCGGACACGTCTACGCAGGCCAATGCAGTGACAGCACCGGGGCCACACGCGGATGCTGGTCGATGCGTTCCAGCACCGCATGAAATTCCGGTCGGGCGCTGAGCATCGCCTCTCGCGTTCCGGCCCACTTGGTAATCACCGCAGCGAGAATATCCAGCGCTCCCGGCTCGGCGCCGCTGAAGAACGGTTGCGCCGCAAACTGATCGGCAAACAACGCCCAGTTGCGATACAGGCGTTGCTTCGTGCCCGACACCAGTTGCTGCCGTGTCGCCTCATCCGCCTCGACCAACCAGCGCTCCGGAAAATCGATGATACCGATGGGTGTGTAGCAATTGGCGGCGATGTAAACCAGGCCCCGTATGGTTTGTGCACGCTGGACCTGGTCTTCGGGCAGCAACTTCGATTCCGGATAGGTCAACCCGAGGTGAATGAGGATGGCCGCGGCTTCAGTCAGCACCGAGCCGTCCGGCATCCGCAAGGTCGGAACCTGTTTCTGAGGATTCAACGCCTCAAGTGCTTTGGCCGCGTCATTATCTTCGGTCGAATAGGCATCGACCCGGCGATAAGGCACACCACATAGGCACAGGGCAATCTCCACCGCCGAAGAACCGGATTGCCTGTAGCCGAATAAATGAAACATAGCCTGCCTCCTGGGAAGGTTCAGTCGATAGAACTTCGAGGGCGACCGATGTTCCAGTCCGTGGACGAGCTGCACATCCACCAGCTATCACCGCCATCGATGTTCACCATCACGCCAATGAAGTTCTCATGATGACTGTCCGACGCAACAATGGCCCCACACAAACCCACTGCACCCCCGGAGCACACCATCATGAAACGCCAAATCATCCTCAGCCTCGCTTTCTCGGTTCTCGCAGCCAACGTATTTGCCGCTTCTTCCCATCAGGTCGTTGCCGAAGGTGGTTCCGATCGACTGATTGAAAACCGTGTGGCCGAAGGTGGTTCGGATCGTCTGAACCAGAACCGTGTGGCTGAAGGCGGCTCGGATCGTCTGAACCAGAATCGCGTAGCTGAAGGTGGCTCGGATCGTCTGAACCAGAATCGCGTAGCTGAAGGTGGCTCCGATCGTCTGAACCAGAATCGCGTGGCTGAAGGTGGCTCGGATCGTCTGAACCAGAATCGCGTAGCTGAAGGTGGCTCGGATCGTCTGAACCAGAATCGCGTGGCTGAAGGTGGCTCCGATCGTCTGAACCAGAATCGCGTGGCTGAAAGTGGTTCCGATCGTTTGACCCAGAACCGCGCATGACTTGCCGCCCTGCTCTGCCCGACAAAGGCCCGGCCTCATCCGCCGGGCTTTTTTCATGATCCTGCTCGCTACCGTCCCGCCGACCGTGTCATGCACCGCTGATAACGTTCATCCACGCGCTTGGCAAACCATGCGGTGGTCAGCTTGCGGGTGATTTTCGGGCTTTTGAGCACGATCCCCGGCAACACCGCACGGGGCAACGGCTTACCCTCGGCCTTGTCGGCCAGTTCGAAGACGCGCCTGTAGAGTTTGCTGTCCTCGAACGCCAGGCTGTCGCCCTGCTCCAACTGATCGCGAATGGTCGGGTTGCGCATTCCCAATGATTTCCCAAGCGTGCGCACCGCCAGCTCGGTGCTGCCAGGCATGATGGAGTCATGCCGGATCAGGTCCCCGTCGAGTGCCAGGGAAATACCTGAGGCGCGGCTCACTGCATGCTGGAATGCTGCATTGCGGCTGGCGTACCAACCGGCATTGAAATCGGCAAAGCGATACAGCGGTTCGGTGTAGCTCACCGGATACCCCAACAAATGTGCAATGCCGAAATACATCCCTCCGCGACGACTGAACACTTCCTTGCGAATCGAACCCTCCACTGCATAAGGATAATGTAGGGCATTGGCCTGGGCGAAGGCGATACTGACCTGCATCGGCCCGCCGGTGTGCACCGGGTTGAAGCCGTCGAACAGCGTTTTGCCCAGCGGCACCATGCCAATGAAGTCATCAAAAATGCCGCTCAGCTCCTTCTCGCTGCGTACCGCGGCGAGCCGGTCGCTGTAGCTCTTGCCATTGGATGAACGTACCTGGAGCGCGCCGCTGATCAGTATCCCGGGAATATGCAGCTTCGCCGCACGGCGGTCGATTTCCTGCCGGGCAATCTTGCCCAAACCCGGCACAGTGGGGTCGGCCTGGAACGTCGACTCCTGCTCAGTGACCGCCAGGACCGAACAGATATTCTGCGTTGTAGGCGGGATCTGCTGCGCGGTAAACGCAACATAGATGTCCGTGGCCCAGCCTTCGCGATCCGCGGTCTTGGCCGGCAACAACCGCACGATCTGCGCCTTGACCTCGGCAGGCTGGCGCTCAGGCTCCTGGGCCTGACGACTGCCGCAACCGGCCAGGACCAGCAATGCCGGGAAAATGAACAACCATCGATTGAAAAGCATAGGGCTCCATCAGGTTTGGACTCCAGAGCACCATACGATCAAAAGCGGGGGCAGGCTATGTTCGGTGGCTCAATAACACCGCAAAACCCATGTGGGAGCGAGCCCGCTCGCGATGACGGCGGCACACACAACATCAATGCAAACTGATCCACCGCTTTCGCGAGCAAGCCCGCTCCCACAAGGGAATTGAGTTGGACAGCAAGTCCGCGGGCACCTCGGGCCTGTGGGAGCCGGGCTTGCCCGCGAAGACGGTGGCGCACACAACATCAATGCAAACTGACCCAACGTCATCGCGAGCAGGCTCGCTCCCACAAGGGAATTGAGTTGGATAGCAAGTCCGCGGGCACCTCGGGCCTGTGGGAGCCGGGCTTGCCCGCGATGACGGCGGCGCACACAACATCAATGCAAGCTGATCCACCGCTTTCGCGAGCAAGCCCGCTCCCACAAGGGAATTGAGCTGGACAGCAAGTCCGCGGGGCACCTCGGGCCTGTGGGAGCCGGGCTTGCCCGCGAAGACGGTGGCGCACACAACATCAATGCAAGCTGATCCACCGCTTTCGCGAGCAAGCCCCCACAAGGGAATTGAGCTGGACAGCAAGTCCGCGGGCACCTCGGGCCTGTGGGAGCCGGGCTTGCCCGCGATGACGGCGGCACACACAACATCAATGCAAACTGACCCAACGTCATCGCGAGCAGGCTCGCTCCCACAAGGGAATTGAGCTGGACATGGGGGAATCAGATACCGCTCGATGCCAGGTCTATCGCAAAGTAGGTGAAGATCAGATCGGCCCCCGCCCGCTTGATCGCGCCAAGGCTTTCACGCACCACTCGGGCTTCGTCGATTGCACCCGCCTGGGCGGCGAACTTGATCATCGCGTACTCGCCACTGACCTGATAGGCCGACAGCGGCAGGTTAGACGCCTGGCGGATGTCACGGATGATATCGAGGTAGGCACCGGCCGGTTTGACCATCAACGCATCGGCGCCTTCCTGTTCGTCGAGCAGGGATTCGCGCAACGCTTCGCGACGGTTCATCGGGTTCATCTGGTAGCTCTTGCGGTCGCCCTTCAAAGCACTGCCGCCAGCCTCACGGAACGGGCCATAGAGCGCCGAGGCGAATTTGGTGGAATAGGCCATGATTGCCGTCTGGCTGAAGCCGGCTTCATCCAGGGCCTTGCGAATCGCCTGGACCTGCCCATCCATCGCCGCGGACGGAGCAATGATATCGGCACCGGCGCGAGCCGCTGCCACAGCTTGTCGACCCAGGTTGAACAGGGTCCGGTCGTTGTCCACTTCATGCCCATGAAGCACACCGCAATGACCGTGATCGGTGTATTCACAGAAACACGTGTCGGACATCACGATCATTTCCGGTACCGCGTCCTTGCAGATCGCGGCCATGCGCGATACCAGACCACGCTCGTTCCAGGTGTCGCTGCCGTCGCTGTCCAGATGATGGGACACGCCAAAGGTCATCACCGACTTGATGCCCGCACGGGCATATCGCTCGATCTCGCCGGCCAGTTTCGACTCAGGAATGCGCACCACGCCCGGCATGCTCTTGATCGGCACGAAGTCATCGATTTCTTCTTCGACGAAAATCGGCAGGACCAGGTCGTTCAACGTGAACTCGGTTTCCTGGAAAAGACTGCGCAGGCTGGCATTACGACGCAGGCGGCGTGGACGTGCTTCGGGGAACTGGCTGGACATGGGATTCCTGGGCAAATGGGTCAATCACAGGGGGACAAAGCTTATGCCCTGGCCGGCCAGGCCACAAACACCGCCTGGAGAACAGAGTGTTACCGGCAGGGCAATAATCCACTCACAAGCTCAGCGAACCATTGATGCAGGTCACCACCGCGCCACCGATCCAGACATCTTCAGCGATTTGCTCGACATGAATCCGTCCAGCACGCCCCATGGTCAATCCCTGACTGACTACATAAGACGACGGCGCCAGCCCCTTGCCCAGCATCCACTGGGCAAGACCGGCATTCAGGCTGCCGGTGGCCGGATCCTCCGGCATGCCATCACCGGCGATGAAACCCCGCACTTCAAACTGAGCCTCATCACCATCCACGGCCGGATCCCAAGGCGCGACGACCCCCACCGCCAAATCCAGAAGCTGGTGATAGTCAGGCTTGAGCGTCAGCACCTGCTGACGATCCTTGAGCATCAACGCCAGCCAACCGGCGCCGTTATCAACCCATTGCGCGTCGACAATCGCCTCGGCCGGCAGCCTCAGCCCACTGCGTACCCGTTCCAACAGATCAACGTCCAGCGGACCGGATTTGAGCAGCGGCGGAGCCAGGAACGCCAACCCGTGTTCATTGCGATGAATCCTGACCAGGCCTACGCCGCACTCCTGCACGATCTCCCGGCCTTTCGATACGCCACCGGCCTCCAACCAGGCATGACAGCTGCCCAGGGTAGGATGCCCGGCAAACGGCAACTCGGTCGACGTGCTGAAAATACGCAGCCGGTAGTCCGCCTCCGGATGTTGCGGTGCCAACAGGAAAGTGGTTTCGCTGAGGTTGGTCCAGTTGGCAAAAGCGATCATCTGTTCATCGCTGAGCTCATCGGCCCCCAGCACCACGGCCAGCGGATTGCCCTTGAGCGGCACGTTGCTGAACACGTCCAGTTGCTTGAAATCGAATCGGCGGGTCATCGCTCCGCTCATTCCGGGATCTTCAAACCACGGACCACCGCCGGCCGCGCCAGGAAGCGTTCCAGCACCCGCGTCACGTTGGGGAAGTTCTGGATTCCCACCAGATCGCCGGCCTCATAGAACCCGATCAAGTTGCGCACCCACGGAAAGGTGGCGATGTCGGCAATGGTGTAGCGCTCGCCCATGATCCAGTCGCGCCCTTCCAGGCGACCATCGAGTACCTTGAGCAACCGCTTGCTCTCCTCCACATAACGGTCGCGAGGTCGCTTGTCCTCATAATCCTTGCCTGCGAATTTATTGAAGAAACCCAGCTGCCCGAACATCGGCCCGATACCGCCCATCTGGAACATCAACCACTGAATCGTCTCGTAGCGCGCCGCCGACTCCTGGGCCAGCAGTTGACCGCTCTTGTCCGCCAGGTAAATCAGAATCGCCCCGGACTCGAACAACGCCAGCGGCTGATCCCCCGGCCCGTGGGGATCAAGAATCGCCGGGATCTTATTGTTCGGGTTGAGGGAGAGGAACTCAGGGGACAGTTGATCATTGCTGCCGAAATCCACTTTGTGGGGTTCGTAGGGCAGACCGATCTCTTCCAACATGATCGAGACCTTCACGCCGTTTGGGGTTGGCAGGGAGTAGAGCTGGAGCCACTCGGGGTATTGGGCCGGCCATTTCCGGGTGATGGGGAATTGGGTCAGGTTGGGCATGGGGAGCTCCATGGCAGGAGGGAAATGCTGGAGCATAATTGAGGATCGGGTGGATAGCATCAGGAAATGCCCCCCTCCTGACGGTCACGGTATTCACGCCGGCCGTTATTAATTTCGCAACATCCTGTCGTTAATGTTCATTCCATCTCACGGAAGAGAGCCGTGGCAGCATCGAACCAAAGGGCTTCAGGAGACTCAGAGCAATGCCCCGAGGAATCGAAGCGGCGTAACGACAAGGAAAACCCCCGAAGCCAAGGCTTCGCGGTACCAGGGTTTGTCAGCCTGACTCGAAGCCTGACTCGAGACAGCCGAAGAACATAATCCGATGATTAATCCCCTGAAGTTCACCAGACACCTCCAACGCCGTTCATGGCTGATCCTGCCGACGCTGCTCGTGATCTGCGGTCTGGCGCTGTCATTGGAGTCCAGCGTCAGTCGCGCCCAGCCGGTCGATGGCATCCAGACCCTGGTATTTCTGCGCCACGCCGAAAAACCCGCCGGTGGCCTGGGCCAACTCAACTGCCAGGGGCTCAATCGCGCCATCAACCTGGCCACCCTGTTGCCACAAAAGTTCGGCAAGGCCGACTACGTATTCGCGGCCAACCCGACCCGCAACGTGGAAGAAGGCGAACGTGATAATTCCTACAGCTATATTCGCCCGTTGATGACCATCAGTCCCAGCGCGATCAAACTCGGGTTGCCGGTCAATATCGAATACTCGGCCAACGACACCAGCGCCCTGGCCGACGAACTGCTGCATGACAAGTACCACAACGCTACTATCTACACGGCGTGGTCTCACGGCTATTTGCCGGAACTGATCAACAAGGTGGCCGGCGAGGCCGTGGGCAAGAAGCAGACCATTGCCAAAGACTGGGAATCGGGGGATTTCGATTCGCTGTATGTACTGACCCTGATCTGGCACAACGGCAAGGCCAGCCTGTCCAGCCGGAGCTACAAGCAGGGCCTGGATAACGGGCAGCAAACCTGTCCCACGTAAGCGGCAGGCATCGTAGGAGCTGGCGAAGCCTGCGATCTTTTGATTTTGATCTTTCCCTTGAGGCTCAATTGTCAGTGGAAAGATCGCAGCCTCGTTGCAGTCAACAGCTCCTACAGGACGCAGCCCGGCGGAAGCACCCTCGCCACAGCAAGCTTCCTCGCCACAGAGTATGATGCGCCTACATCCCTACTGCCCGGACCTTCTCCATGTCTTTATCTTCTGCCGCTCCCGTTCGGGGCTGGTCGTTCTGGTGGAAACCCGCCCTGTTCCTGCTGGTGGCCTGCGTCGGTCTCTACTACGTCAAATGGTCGCCCTATTACCTCAAGGCGTTTGTCGCCGCCGATAACCACAGCATCGGCGGTTCGATCCTCAACGACGCACAGACCGCGCCGCTGATGGCCGCGCTGACTTACGCCAAGGTGTATTTCCTGGCGATCTGGAAAGCGGCGGTGCTGGCGGTGATCCTGGGCTCCCTGTTGCAGGTACTGATTCCCCGTGACTGGTTGTTGCGCCTGTTCGGCCAAGCCGGCTTTGCCTCGACCCTGCGCGGCGGACTGTTCGCCCTGCCCGGCATGATGTGCTCGTGCTGCGCGGCGCCAGTGGCGGCCGGCATGCGTCGGCAGAATGTCTCGGTGGGCGCGGCGCTGGCCTTCTGGATCGGCAACCCGGTACTCAACCCCGCGACCCTGGTGTTCATGGGCCTAGTGCTGGGCTGGGGCTTCACCGCCCTGCGGCTGGCGGCGGGCATTGTGCTGGTCTTCGGCGTGTCGATGGTGGCCCAACGCATCGCCCGCCCCGAAGTATTGCCCGAGGCGGCCGTAGAAGCGGTGACCGAGGCCAGCGAGGTCGATGCCGAGCCTTTCCTGGCTCGTTGGGGGCGGACCTTGTGGCAGTTGTTCTGGAGCACCATTCCCGTTTATGTGCTGGCTGTGCTGGTCCTGGGCGCGGCACGGGTCTGGCTGTTTCCCCATGTGGATGGCGCCATGGCCAACAGCCTGCTGTGGCTGGTGCCGCTGGCCATTGTCGGCACGCTGTTCGTGATTCCCACCGCAGCGGAAATCCCTATCGTTCAAACGATGATGACCCTGGGCATGGGTACCGGACCGGCCGTGGCGTTGCTGATGACACTGCCGAGCATCAGCCTGCCGTCGTTGCTGATGCTACGCAAGGACTTCGATGCCCGAGTGCTGGTGACCGTGGCACTGTTGACCATGCTGGTCGGCATCGTCTTCGGGTTGATCGGAGCGGTGTTGCTTTAAGGTTTCAAGACTGACATCGCCGCCGGATGATCCACCGCTATCGCGAGCAGGCTCGCTCCCACAGGGAATTTACAGTGGACGACACCTCTGCGATCACCTCAGGCCCATGTGGGAGCGAGCCTGCTCGCGATAGCGGCAGCCCGTTCCCATGAGGTCCCGGGGTCATCCTGTCCGGACGGCGCGCTCACGCAGATACTCAAGGACAGCCGCCTGCTCCCCTGCAAACTCGATCCGAACGCCCTTCTTTTCCCGCTGGAACACGTACATCGGGTCGTAATACTCGCGCAGCAATCCTTCGATCCAGCCACGATGCAAGTCGACGGCACCGCTATCGGCCTGCTCGGCCAGGGCGGCTTCCATGATTGCCATCAGACGACGATGACGATCGCCGCCCAGGCGCTTGTGGATGTTGTCCAGACTCGCCAGCAACCGCTCGGAAAACAGCGAGAACCCCTCCTCGCCGTGTATGGCGATGAACTCGGCGCTCAGGTTGATGACGTAATCGCGCAGAATCCGCTCGACCCGTCGTTCCACACTGTCTTCAAGCCAGACCATCGGAACCTGTTGCATGCGCTGGTACAGCGGCAACGGCAAGGCACAGCTGCCGACCATGCGGCTCTCATCTTCCACTACGAATTGCCCGATACCGGCGGCGCGCTTTTTCAGCACATCCACGGCCAGGCGGTTTTCGAAATCGATATTGGAAGGCTGCCCCGTGGCCCGCTTGCCGAAACTCGAACCCCGGTGATTGGCGTAACCTTCGAGGTCCAGCCCGTTGACAAGCTGGGTCAGCACTTCGGTCTTGCCGGTGCCGGTCATGCCGCCCAGCAAGACGAAATCGCACTGGGCGACCGCCTGCTCTACGGTGTCCAGCAGGAACGTGCGCATTGCCTTGTAGCCGCCACCGACCCTGGGGTACTCGATGCCGGCTTCGTCCTTGAGCCATTGCTGGACGATCTGGGAGCGCAGGCCGCCGCGAAAGCAGTAAAGAACACCGTCAGGATGGGCCCGGGCGAAATCGGCCCAGGCCTGGATGCGTTGCGCCTTGGTGTCGCCGGACACCAACTGATGCCCCAGGACAATTGCTGCTTGCTGGCCCTGCTGTTTGTAGCAAGTACCGACCCGCTGCCGCTCGATGTCAGTCATCAGCGGCAGATTGACCACGCCGGGAAACGAACCCTTGAGAAACTCGATGGGGGCGCGCGTATCCATCATCGGCCGATCATTGAGGAAAATGGCGCGGTAATCGGTAATGTCGTTGCTCATCAAGACACCTCGACCGCGCTGGTCTGTCGCTCAACCAGCTCGCCAATCGGCTCCAGCGCAAGGCCCAGTTCAGCGGCCACCTGAAGAAACTCGCTTTCGCCTTGCGCCGTCACGGCGACCAACAGACCGCCGCTGGTCTGCGGGTCGCACAGCACACGCTTGTGCAGTTCCTGGACGCGACCGACCTTGCTGGCGTAGCTGTCATAGTTGCGCAGCGTACCGCCCGGCACGCAGCCCAAGTCGAGGTAATATTCGACGCCTGGCAGGCGCGGCACCGCATCGTAGCGGATACGTGCGGTCAACTGACTGCCGTCGGCCATTTCCACCAGATGCCCAAGCAGACCGAAACCGGTGACGTCGGTCATGGCCGTCACGCCATCCAGCTTGCCGAAGCGACTGCCGGGTTTGTTGAGGGTGCACATCCAGTCGCGGGCCAGGCCAACGTCGGCGGCGCGCAATTTGCCCTTCTTCTCGGCCGTGGTGAGGATGCCAATGCCCAAGGGCTTGGTCAGGTACAAGCGGCAGCCGGCAGTGGCGGTGTCATTGCGCTTCATGTGGCGCTTTTGCACCAGGCCGGTGACGGCCAGGCCGAAAATCGGCTCAGGTGCATCGATCGAATGCCCGCCAGCCAACGGAATACCAGCCTCGTCACACACCGAACGACCACCGCGAATCACTTCCCGTGCGACTTCCGGGGCCAGCACGTTGACCGGCCAGCCGAGAATCGCAATGGCCATCAGCGGATCACCGCCCATGGCGTAGATGTCACTGATGGCATTGGTGGCGGCGATGCGGCCGAAATCGAAGGGGTCATCGACAATCGGCATGAAGAAGTCAGTGGTCGACACCACCCCGCGTTCCTCGTCGATGGCATATACCGCGGCATCGTCCCGGGAGGCGTTGCCGACCCATAATTTCGGGTCAAGGTTCTGCGCACCGCTGCCGGCCAGAATCACTTCCAGCACCTGCGGCGAAATCTTGCAGCCGCAACCGGCGCCATGGCTGTACTGGGTCAGGCGAATGGGCTCGCTCATGGGCATACCTCTCATCAGTCAAGGTGAGCGATTCTAGCAGCAACCTCGACGCTCCAGTGCTTGTGCCACAGCGGCCAGGAAAAACTGGTACGGGATGTGCAAACGTTTGCGAGCCCCGTTTGAGCGCTCTTATCGGGTGTTTTTTCTTTCATCAAGGAACACGGGTTTCGGCCCGCACGAACAAGGACTTTTCATGCATTTCATTTTCCGGCGTCGCGCCGTGCCCGGTGTATTCGCAGCCTCCCTGCTACTGACCGCCGTTACCGGACTACCCAGCACTGCAACCCAAGCCTCACCGAACGACTCTGCCCAGGGAGAAGCCCTGAGCCCCCAAACCGCTGCGCCGAAAAAAGGCGCCTATCTGTCAGACTGGTACAACCAGAACCTGACAATCATCGGCAGCAAGGACATCAGCTTCGGCCCGCAGCCGGTCGACGATGTGTACCTGGAGTATGAGTATTTCGGCCGCAAAGGGCCGTTCGAACTGTACGGCTACGTCGACATTCCGAAAATTTTCGACATCGGCAACAGCCACGACAAAGGGGCATGGGATCATGGTTCGCCACTGTTCATGGAGCACGAACCGCGCATTTCCATCGACTACCTGGCCGGCCGCAGCCTGGCCATCGGGCCGTTCAAGGAATGGTATGTGGCGTTCGACTGGATCTATGACCACGGCAGCAACAGCGCCAATCGCGGCAACACTCTGTACAGCGGACTGGGCACCGACATCGACACCCATTCCAGGGTCAACCTGTCGGCCAACGTCTACGGTCGGTATCAATGGGAAAACTACGGCGCCAGCAATGAATACTCCTGGGATGGCTACCGCGCCCAACTCAAGTACATCGTGCCGATCAGTCGGTTCAGCAATGGAGCTTCCCTGACCTACATCGGCTTCACCAACTTCGATTTCGGCTCGGACCTGCACAAGGACAATCCGGCGCGCACCGCCAACGCCACGGTTGCCACCAATGTGCTGCTGTATTCCTTCACCCACTTGCGCTTCACCCTGGTGTGCCGTTACTTCCACAACGGCGGCAACTGGGAAGATGGCAGCGAACTGAACTTCGGCGATGGCAACTTCCGCGCCCGCTCCGATGGCTGGGGATACTATGCTGGGGTAGGTTATCAATTCTGATCGGGGGCATTGGCGATGGAATTTTCGTACATCGCAAGAATCACTTGAACATCAACCGAGTGCTCAACAGGAGACTGCCGATGTCCCTTTCCCCCGCCGCTGCCGACAGCACCCACCTTGATTACGGCCTCGACACGCTGTTCGGCCGGGACACCAAAAGTGTCGACTGCCAGTTCGATGTCAAACGCCTCGATGACGGTGAGCCACCATGGTTCGCGCTGCATATTCGCCCTCCGCTGCCGGATGATCTGGAGAAGGCCCAGATCGTGGTGTTCACCGCCGAGGGGCGGCGGATCAGCGCGATTGTCCGGCGCGCCGAGCGCCTGGCCGATGACAGCCTGCAGCTCGATGTCGAGCCTGACTGACACGTTGGGAGGCCTGCGTAGCACTGGAGTCCGGCGGGATGCCCGTGTGATGATCGGCCTCCCAAGACGCCCTCCATGCCGAGAGTTTCAATGTCATTGTTGATAAAACACACTGCTGCACTGTTGCTGACAGCCGTTGCCAGCCTGGTTGTCGTGCCTGCCCATTCGGCCCCGGCTGAAACCACCGGCGATCTGCCGCCCCGGAAAGTATCGATGCTGGGTGGCAAACTTGTCTTTACCTTGCCCAAGGGTTTCACCGCGACGGAGCTGCCTGCCGGCGATGCCGCCCAGGGCACGGCGGGTGCGACGGGGACCATGTACAGCAATGCCATCAGCAGAACCGTCGTAATTACGGCTGAAAACACCATCGTCAATGGTGCGAAGGTCAAGGATGACGATGGCGCTTTCCTCGACACGACCATGGCCGGCTTCGCCGCCCAGCGAAGCAAAGCCTTGCCGGACGCCAAGATCCTCAGCGAGAAAAACCTGACCCAGAAAGGCAGTGGCCTGGGTTTGCGCCAACTCGACACCAGCGCCACCCAGGGCGGCGGGCCGACCCTCGACACCACGTTGCTGGGAGCCTCCGGGACACGCCTGGCCGTGGTGCAGATCATCTCCCGGGCCAGTGACAAGAACGGTCATGAGGCGTTGGTGAAACAGATCGCCAGCGGCAAGTGATGGCCTGGGCGCGGAGTGCCTGAGGGACCGCGTTGCTTCATTCGCGAGCGAGCCCGCTCCCACAGGGTTTTGCGGTGGGCATAAATCGTATGAGCGCCCGGGAGCAAATGTGGGAGCGAGCCCGCTCGCGATGGCGTCAGCCCATGCAACAGAGATTCAACCTGAAACCGCTAGGGATTGAGCCGCTCCAGCCAGGCCCGCAGGTCCTGCACTTCCAAGGCACTGATGGTGTGCCCCACGCCCGGGTAGGCATGGAATTCCGGCTCCAGGGCCAGGGTCTTCAGGAACGTGTCGGCCTCGGTGCCGTCATGGTAGGGAATGATCGGGTCTGCCGTGCCATGGCCGATGAACACCGCCAACGACCGCCGCGACTCGTCGGGGGTCAGTTCGGCTTGCAGCACGGACAGAACCCGCCCGCCCATCGCGGCGATTCCACCGACGGCTTCGGGGTGTCGCAGGGCGACTTCGTAGCTCATCATCGCGCCCTGGCTGAAGCCCACCAGATAGACCTGGCTGGCGTCCGTCGGGTATTTGGCCCGGGCCTTTTCGATGAAGTCCAGCAACATCTGGCCGCTGGCCTTCAAATCCAAGGTGTCGCCGTCATAGGCGCCCTCGCCCTTCTTCGCAAACCACTGGTAATGGCCCGGTTCCATGCTCTTCGGCGCCCGCACCGAGAGGTAGTTGTAGTGTCGGGGCAACTCGTCCTTGAGCTCGAACAGGTCCCGTTCGTTGCTGCCGGAACCCTGCAGGAATATCACCAGCGGCCGGTCCCTGGCCTGCTCGTCGGCCTGGGCCAGATAACTGAGCGGCAAGTCCGTGTGCAGCGAGGGCTGGGCTTGCAGCCCGGACGAGACCAGCAACAGGAACAGGGCAAACGCTTTGAACATTGATCTTCCTCCATCATTCGAGAGCCCATGGCTGGGGCCGTACGGTGAGGTAGACAGCACTTTTCAGTCGTTGGTCAATTTCCCGGTACGCATCGGCTCCCGTCCCGCCACTTTCGCCTGCCAGATTCCCGGCTGGGTATAACGTCCACGGTCCAGGGCGAACAGCACGCCGCTGGTGCCGGCCCGTACCGTGGTAACCCGATCACTCAACGGGTCGACCACTTCGAACAAGGGATCGCCCTGCTCCACCCATTCGCCCGCCTCGCGCAGGAAACTCACCACGCCATGGTGCGGCGCGAACAGGTACTCGGTGCCCTCGAACGGAAAGCCTTCACAGCATTGGGCGGGTACGGAGGGCCAGTCGCCGCCGATAAAACCCTGCTCGGCGAGAAATCCGAGGATGGCTTCGCAATTGGCCTGGGCCTGGTCCACTCGTGTGTCGCCCATGCTCCCCAGTTCCAGGGTGGTCGCCAGGTTGGCCGGCGGGATCGCCGCCTCGGGAAACGCCCTGGCCAGGCGCAGCCAGGGGGTGGAACAGGATTCGTCGAACGAACTGCCGCCAGAATCCTCGCACAGCAATGCCACGCCGGCTTTCAACCGCGCGGCCAGGGAGCGCCACTGCGGCCATTGTTGCGGCAAGGCATACAGATGAATCGCCGCCTCGAAATCGCAGTGCAGGTCGAGGGTGATATCGGCATCGCAGGCATGGCGCAGCAGGAGACGATGCAGGGCTTCGAGCTGCGAAGGGGGGGCGGGCAACTCGTCCAGCACCTGGAGCATGGTCTGGCGGATCAAGGTGATATTGGCCGCCGGATCGTCCCCCAATCGGTCGCCGACACGTTGCCCCACCGGGACGCTGAGTTCCATGAAGGAGCGATTGAAGTTCTTGCCGCTGCCCAGCTCGAAACGCCCCATGTGGGCGCTCTGCAGATGCTGATCCAGGCCGATGGGGTTGGCCACCGGCACCAACTCGATCACTCCCTTGAGCAAGCCCTGGGCCTCGAGCGCGTTGAGCCGCTGCTTCAGTTCCCAAGCCGTGCGCATGCCAGGCAACTCATCGGCGTGCAGGCTGGCCTGGATGTACACCTTGCGTGGGCCATGGCCATAACGAAACACACTGAGCCGGCGCTCGGTGCCGAGGTGGCTCCATGGCAGGGTATGGTCGATGCGTTGCATGAAATCTCCAGATACGAAAGCGCTCATCGCGCAGGGTAAAACAATCGCCCATGAAAAAGGTGGCCAACCGCGTCAACGGTGGGCCACCTTGGTTTCAACGATCAATGCCCGTAGATGTCGAAGGCGAAGTACTTGTCCTGCACTTTCTTGTACGTGCCGTTGGCACGGATTTCGGTGATGGCGGCGTTGAATTTCTCGGCCAGGGCCTGATCACCCTTGCGCACGGCAATGCCGGCGCCGCCGCCGAAGTACTTCGGATCGTCATAGGTCGGGCCCACGAATGCGAAGCCTTTGCCCGCGTCGGTTTTCAGGAAACCATCGTCGAGATTGACCGAATCGGCGAGCATGGCGTCGAGGCGGCCGGCAACCATATCCAGGTTGGCCTCCTGCTGGGAACCATAGCGCACCAGGTTGATGCCCGCCGGCACCAGCACTTCAGTGGCAAAGCGGTCGTGGGTACTGGCCCGCAGCACACCGACTTTCTTGCCCTTGAGTTCCGTCAGCGGGTCCTTGACCCCGGAACCTTCCTTCATCACGAAGCGTGCCGGGGTGTGATAGTACTTGATGGTGAAATCGACGTTCTTCTTGCGGTCGTCGGTGATGGTCATGGACGACAGGATCGCGTCGATTTTCTTCACCTTCAACGCCGGGATCAGGCCGTCGAACTCCTGCTCGACCCAGACACATTTGACCTTCATCTGTTCACACAACGCATCACCGATATCGACATCGAAACCGGCCAGTTTGCCGTCAGGGGTCTTCATCGAGAACGGTGGGTAACCGGCTTCGATCCCGAGGCGCAGCGGCTGGGCGTCAGCGGCCATGGCCGACAAGGACAATACGGACAGTGCCAGGGCACTGAACATTGCTAGCTTCTTCATTTTTGCTCCTGAGTGCGCAGGTTTTTTATTGGCAGATCGTAGGCAGCGTTCGGTTGGCAAAAACCGAAGTGGCCGAGAGTCTAGAGGGGCACTCAGAGGGGGGGATTGTGTTGAGGCGACAGATAGTTATAAAAATAACCAGGTGTGTCCATGTCCTTGAAGTTTGCGAAAAACCTGACAGGACAAACTGCTGTGACGAGGGAGCAAGTCCCTTGCCACAGCAGATCGCTGCAAAAACTCAGCAGTCGCAGCTGACCGCCGTGTCCGCCACGCGCTCCACCAGGCCGGTCAGGCGAAAACCCTCGTCGAGCCAACCCATGACACCGCCGATCATTTCCTTGACCGGATAGCCCAGGGTCGCCAGGCGGACCGCTGCCTTGTTCGCGCCGTTGCAGTGGGGCCCCGCGCAATAAACCACGAACAGCGTGGTTTTCGGATAAGCGGCCAGCGACTGGGCGGTGAGCGAGCGTGTCGGGATATTGATCGCGCCAGGCACATGGCCGCGCTCATACGCTAGGGGACCGCGGACATCCACCAGTACAAAATCGACCTCGCCGGCCTGTTGGCTGGCGTGAACGTCGGAACAATCTGTTTCGAACGTCAGACGACGACTGAAATGCTGTAAGGCGATGTCGGACGGAGCAGCAGGCACTTCGCTAACCGGGCTGGGCATTGTGGGTACTCCAAGGGGGATGAGGGCGTAAGGAGACTTTATCCGGCCTATGCTAACCGCTAAAGTGGCGCACAAGACACTCAGTGGGAATTTTCCGCCAAATGCAGCCCTCCCCCGGCCTGGTCGCGGTCCTCGCCTATGACGGCTTGTGCACGTTCGAATTCGGCGTCGCCGTCGAGATTTTCGGACTGGCCCGACCCGAGTTCGATTTTCCCTGGTATGAACACCGGATCGTCGCCGTCGATGATGGCCCATTGCGCGCCATGGGCGGCTTCCAGGTGCTGGCCGATGGAGGCATGGAGCTGCTGGATGCGGCCCGGACCATCGTGATTCCCGGCTGGCGCAGCCGCAGCGAGCCTCCGTCCGAAGACTTGCTGGAAACACTGCGCAGAGCTCATGCCCGAGGCGCGCGCCTGCTGTCGATATGCTCCGGGGCATTCGTGTTGGCGGCCGCCGGACTGTTGGACGGGCTGGGAGCCACGACCCACTGGCGTTACACCGATGAACTGGCCGAAAACTTTCCGGCCATCCTGGTCGATCCGGATGTGTTGTACGTGGATTCAGGCCAGGTCATCACCTCGGCCGGCAGCGCCGCAGGCATCGATGCCTGCCTGCATCTGGTGGCGCGGGATTTCGGTGCCCAAGTCGCCAACGCCGTTGCGCGCCGATTGGTGATGCCGACACAACGCACCGGCGGCCAGGCGCAGTTCATTCCGTCGCCGGTCAGCCGCACCCCACGTAGTGATTTGTCCGGGGTCATGCAGTGGGCCCGTGAACACCTGCACGAACCCCTCGGCGTGCGCGAACTCGCCAGTCAGGCGGCCATGAGCGAACGAACGTTCCTGCGCCGCTTTACCCAGGCCTGCGGTCTGTCGCCCAGGGCCTGGCTGCAGCATGAACGCCTGGCGCGCGCCCGGGAGCTGCTGGAAAGCACCAGGGACAATACCGACAACATTGCCCATCTGTGCGGCTACCGTTCGGTGGAAAGCTTTCGCGTGGCGTTTCGCAGCGTGGTGGGGTTGGCACCGTCGGCGTATCGGGAGCGGTTTGGGCGCGGGTGACCCCGGATGGGCAGCGATCAAAACTGGCGGGCACCGTTGTGGCGAGGGGATTTATCCCCGTTGGGCTGCGAAGCAGCCTCAAACATGATGGGATCATCCTGAAACAGTAAGGGGGCCGCTTCGCGGCCCAGCGGGGATAAATCCCCTCGCCACAAAGTTGATGCAGCGGCGCCATTTGGATATCAACGCTTGCGCAGTAAATAGGTATCCATGATCCACCCATTTGCCAGCCGCGCTGCCTTGCGGGTGCGCTCGATGTCATCGGCCACGTCCCCCAACCGCCCGGCGATGAGCAGCTCGTCCGGCGTCCCGACGTAAGCGCCCCAGTAAATATGCGTATCGGGATCGCTCACCTGGCGGTACGCATCCTCGGCGTCGAGCATCACCACCACGCTCGCCGCGTCGCCCACCTGCCCCGCCGCCAACCGCCGCCCCGTAGTGATCTCCAACGCGCCGCCAATGCTGTTCAACGGTACTTTGTGCTGCGCCGCCAGGGCCTGGACGCTGGTGATACCCGGGATCACTTCGAACTCGAAGTCGCAGCGCCCCGTCTCGAGAAGGGCCTGCAAGATGCGAACAGTGCTGTCGTACAACGACGGATCGCCCCATACCAGAAATCCACCGCATTGCCCGTCGGACAGCTCTTCGTCGATCAACCTTGCGAACGTCGCCTGCTTCGCGCGGTTCAGATCTTCGATGCTGCCGGCGTAGTCCGGGTCGCCGCGTTGACGTTCAGGACTGCAGGCTTCGACAAAACGATAAGGACGATCAACGATGTAGCGCATGCAGATGTCGCGCCGCAGGTCCAGCAAGGTGTGCTTGGTCGGTCCCTTGTCCATGAGGAAGAACACATCTACCCGATTCAGGGCTTTTACTGCCTGCATCGTCAGGTAATCCGGATCACCCGCGCCGATGCCGATGACTGAAAGTCTCTTCATTCACGTGCCCCCTGCTCAGACCCCAACGTGCGCAATCGCCACATCCCATTGAAGCGCAGTTCCAGAGAGGATAGCGGTTCGATGTCGATCCGGTTGAAGGTGGTTGCCGGGCATTGCAACACATTCATCAGGGCCGCCCGGATCACGAATGGATGAGTGATGGCAAGCAGGTGTCCCGGTTCATTTTCCAGGCTTGCCAGCCAGTCCCCGACACGACGGCACAGCCCGTCGATGGACTCGCCGCCATGGGGAGTGGCATGGGGATCATTGAGCCAGGCTTGCAGGTGTTCCGGCTCGGCCTGGAGCAACGCGTCGATGGATAACCCGCGCCACCGCCCCATATCACAATCGGCCAGGACCTGGACCACCTGGAACTCGTCGCCGAACAACGCGGCTGTCTGGCGGGTGCGCAACTCAGGCCCACACAGGATGTGCGAAGCGTTCCGATAGCCGTGGCCGGCCTTCAGGCGCCTGGCCAGCCAATCAGCGTCCAGTGATTCGTCCAGGGCGAAACGCGCCTGTTTCTGGGCGACGGTTCGGGCATGACTGATCAAGGTCAGACGAGTGGCTTGCACGCGGAATACTCACACTAGCGGAGACTGGATACTGGGATCTTTTCGTATACGGCACCTTATATGAAATCAAATATCCGAGACAAAAAGTCGTTATGTCTGACACGGAAAAAAGCAATGGCTGACATACCACTCCACTCATCCCAAGCCCCCGCCCTACAGGACTTTCGCACCATTTCTGGGCATTTTAAACGAAACGTAAAAACCACTGGACATGTAGCACTGGCTACATAAATACTGTTTTAAGAAGTTATGAAATAAATTCAACACCCCGTCCAGCAAGGAGCACGGATGCCGCCTCTCAGGGACCTTATTACCGATCCCGGTCTGATATTGACGCCGTCGGAACGCAAGGTCGTACGTGCGCTGCTTGATCATTACCCGCGCAATGGCTTGGGCCCGATGTCGCGCCTGGCCGAACATGCCGGCGTGAGTGATCCGACCATTGTGCGCCTGGTAAAGAAACTTGGATTCGGTGGCTATGCCGAGTTTCAGGACGCGCTGCTGGTCGACATGGACCACCGCCTGCGCTCTCCCCGCACGATGTTGCAGCCTCGGACCAAATTGCAGCAAGGCGACACCTGGAGCCAATACCTGGTGGCCAGCCAGCGCAGTCTTCTGGAAACCCAAGCCCTGACGCAGCCAGAAGACGTGCGCATTCTCGTGCAATGGCTGCTCGAGACCCGGCACCAGGTGCATTGCTTCGGCGGACGCTTCAGCAGCTTTCTCGCCCATTACCTGCTCAATCACCTGCGCCTGCTGCGGGCCGGTTGTTTTGCCCTGGAAGACAACGCCCAACTGCCCGACCGTCTGTTCGATGTGCAACGCCAGGATGTGGTGCTGATCTTCGATTATCGTCGCTACCAGGCCCAGGCCCTTCGTGTCGCCAGCGCGGCCAAGGAACGCCATGCCCGGGTCGTACTGTTCAGCGACGTCTATGCCTCGCCCCTGCGCGAACTGGCCGACCTGATTATCAGCGCGCCGGTGGAGTCGGTTTCGGCCTTCGACAGCCTGGTACCGGCGTTGGCCCAGGTCGAAGCACTGATCGCCTGCCTGACGTTGCAATGTCCTGGCCTGGCCGAACGCCTGGACGGTATCGACGCCTTGCGCACCGAGTTCAACACGCACCTGTTGGAGGAAAAATAAGGATGTTCTCACTCCCTCACCGCTCCCCCCGGGATCTGCCGTTCACCCGCGACCATACGGCGTTGCTGTTGGTGGACATGCAATGCGCCTGGCTGGAACCGCAGTTCGATGCTCATCTGGACACGCCCGAAGCCGGCTATTTCATTCGCCGCGCCCGCCAGAGCGTGATTCCCAACCAGCAACGCCTGCTCGACGGGGTGCGTGCAGCCCGGCAAAACGTGTTGCATACCCACATCGAAAGCCTCACTGCCGATGGCCGCGACCGCTCCCTGGATCACAAGCTGTCGGATATGCACTTGCCCAAGGGCAGCCCGCAGGCGCAGATCATCGCCGAGCTGACGCCGCAGGAAAACGAGATCGTGTTGCCCAAGACCTCCTCGGGGGTCTTCAACTCCACCAATATCGACTATGTGTTGCGCAACCTGCAGGTCCGGCACCTGATCGTCGCCGGCATCGTCACTGACCAGTGCGTCGACATGGCCGTGCGCGACGCCGCCGACCGCGGTTATCTGGTCACACTGGTGGAGGACGCCTGCGCCACGTATACCGAACAGCGTCACCTGGCCTGCCTGAACGCCATCAAGGGTTATTGCTGGATCACCGACACCGACACCGTGCTCGGTCGTTTGCAGGAGATGCAACCGTGAGCCGTCTCGAAGCCGCAACACTCGCGCCGCTGCCCGTCACCACGCTGGTGAGCACCGACTTGATCGGCGTGACCCGCGGGCGCTCCTTTCCCAGCGATGAACTGTCCCACTACGTCACTGCCGGCTGTGGCTGGGTGCCGGCCAACAGTGCGCTGACGCCCCAGGACATCATTGCCTCGAGCAACCCCTGGGGGGCGTATGGCGATCTGCGGCTGGTGCCGGACCTGTCCAGTCGGGTCACCATCAGCAATGGCCCTGACGCCGAGGCCCCGGCGCTGGACTTCATTCATTGTGACGTGCGCGAGACCGACGGCCGGCCCTGGGGCGCTTGCCCGCGTACGCTGCTGCACGACGAAGTGGAACGCTATCGCACCGAGCTGGGCTTGCAGGTCTTCGCCGCGTTTGAACATGAGTTCAATCTCAAGTCCCCCCTGCCCCTACCCGATCGCCTGGCTTTCAGCCTCCAGGCCCAGCGCCAGCAGGCCGGTTTCGCCGGGTGGCTGCTCAGTGCCCTGCGGGCCGGGGGCGTCGAGCCGGAAATGTTCCTGCCCGAATACGGCAAGCATCAATACGAGATTACGTGCCGCCCGACCCTGGGCGTCGCCGCCGCCGACCGTGCGGTGAACGTGCGGGAAATCACCCGCGAGATCGCCCGTCAGATGGGCCTGGAGGCGAGCTTCGCCGCCAAGACATCGGCAGATGCCGTGTGCAACGGTGTACACCTGCACCTGAGCCTGCAAGACCTGGACGGTGATCCCGTGTTCCACGACAACGCGAGCAGCAACGGTCTGTCCAGCCTTGGTCGTCACTGGGCCGCCGGTGTACTGCAGCATCTGCCGGCACTGTGTGCGCTGACCGCGCCCACGCCGGTTTCCTACGAACGCCTGCAACCCCATCACTGGAGCGCATCCTACGCTTGCCTGGGACAGCGCAACCGCGAGGCGGCGCTGCGCATCTGCCCGACCGTGAGCCTGGGTGGCAAGCCGCTGGCGAACCAGTACAACCTGGAATTCCGCGCCATGGACGCCACCGCGTCACCGCATCTGGCGATGGCGGCCCTGCTGATCGCCGGACGACTGGGCATCGAACAACGACTGGCGCTCAGTGCCGTCACCGATGAAATACCCGACGACCTGGATGAAGAAGAACGCCGGACTCGTGGCATTATCGCCCTGCCGACCACCCTGGCCCAGGCACTGGATTGCCTGCGTCACAGCGGGGCACTGGTGGATGCGCTGCCCGGCCCGCTGGTCGAAACCTACTTCGCCTTGAAGGCCCAGGAACTGGCCTTGACCCAGGCGCTGTCACCTGCCGAGCGATGTGAGCACTATGCGCGAATCTATTGAGTGCGCCGAGTCGGGGCTTTACACCGAGCCGCCCTACCGGCTGATCCGGGAGAACGCCGAACACCCATTGATATTGGTGTGCGAACATGCCAGCCGCTTCATCCCCGCCGCGCTGAACGATTTGGGCCTGGACGAGACCGCGGCCCATGAACATATTGCCTGGGACATCGGTGCCCTGGCCCTGGCCGAACACCTGGCCGAGACGCTGGGCGCGACCTTGCTGTCGGCCAACTATTCACGCCTGCTGATCGACCTGAATCGCCCGCTCCACGTGCCGGACAGCATCCCGCCCCAGAGCGAGATCTATCAGGTCCCGGGCAATCAGTCCCTGGACGAAGCCACGCGGCAGTACCGTCAGCAGTACCTGTTCCACCCGTTCCATGACCGCTTGCGGTCGCTGATCGACCAGCGCCTGGCCGACAACCGACCGACGCGGGTGGTGGGCATCCACAGTTTCACCCCCGTGTTCTATGGCCAGCCGCGCGCCCTGGAAGCCGGCGTACTGTTCGCCGAAGCAGTGGACTACGCACAGCGCATCGTCGATGGGCTGAGCCAGCATTCGCTGCGGGTGGCAGGCAACCAGCCTTACCGGATCAACCCGTTGAGCGACATGACCGTTCCGGTCCACGGCGATAGTCGCGGCCTGGATGCGGTGTTGATCGAAGTGCGCAATGACCTGTTGCGTAGTCCCGAAGCGGTGCGCACCTGGAGCGCCTACCTGGCGCCGCTGCTGTGACGGGCAACAACAAACGATAGAAAAACAAAATCAACGATTGGCTGAAAGGGAGAACGGCTTGTGAGTATCGAGGCATTTGGCTACAAACAGGAATTGAAGCGCAGCCTGTCGCTGACGGACCTGGTGGTATACGGGATGATCTTCATGATTCCCATCGCACCGTTTGGCGTGTATGGCTACGTGAACGCCGAGGCGCCGGGGATGGTGCCGCTGGCGTACATCATCGGCATGGTGGCGATGCTGTTCACCGCGCTGAGCTACGGCAGCATGGCCCGAGCCTTCCCGGTTGCCGGTTCCGTCTATTCCTACGCCCAAAGGGGCCTTAACCCACACGTTGGGTTCATTGCCGGCTGGTTGATGCTGCTGGACTACCTGCTGATCCCGCCGCTGCTCTATGTCTACGCCGCCATGGCACTGAATCACCTGTATCCGGACATTCCCAAGGTCGGTTTCATCCTGGCCTTCCTGGTGAGTGCGACCTTCGTCAACCTGCGGGGTATCACCTTCACCGCACGGATGAACATCATTTTTCTGCTTGCCCAACTGGTGGTGCTGGGCATTTTCCTGTTCTACGCCTGGAATGCCCTGCACGGCGGAGCCGGTAACGGCCAGATGACCCTGGCGCCGCTGTACAGCCCGGAACACTTCAACTTCGCCCTGCTGATGCAAGCCGTGTCGATCGCCGTGTTGTCGTTCCTCGGGTTCGATGCCATCTCCACCCTGGCAGAAGAAATCAAGGATGATCCGGGACGCAGCATTGGCAAGGCAGCACTGGTGACCCTGTTGGTCATGGGCGCGATTTTCGTGGTGCAGACCTGGATCGCCACGGACCTGGCGGCCGGGATGGGCTTCAAGTCCGCCGACACCGCTTTCTATGAAATCGCCGAACTGGCGGCCGGCAGTTGGCTGGCAACCCTGACAGCCGTCGCCACCGCGCTGGCGTGGGGCGTGGCGGTGGCGATCACCTCCCAGGCCGCGGTGTCGCGTCTGTTGTTCGGCATGGCCCGGGACGGAAAGTTGCCCAAGGTACTGGCCAAGGTCCATCCGAAACACAACACGCCCTACATGAGCATCTATCTGGTTGCCGTGCTGTCGCTGCTGATCTGCTACCTGTTCATCAACGCCGTGGACACCCTGACGTCCCTGGTCAACTTCGGCGCATTGAGCGGCTTCATGTTGTTGCACATTACCGTGATCAACCACTACTGGCGCCGCCAGCGGTCCGGGCAACTGATCCGTCACCTGATCTGCCCGCTGGTCGGCTTCGGCATCGTCGCGGCCATTATGTACAACATGGGCGTGGATGCGCAGAAGCTGGGCCTGGTCTGGATTGCAGCGGGTCTGATCTATCTGTGCGTACTCATCAAGTTCGGCAGCCACAACGCCCTGCCCGACCCGACGGGCCATTGAAATCAGGAGCTGGTCGCAGGGGCGGCCAGCCGCCGCTGCGGTTGTAATCGTTACAACGCGTGGACATCGACAGTGATCGTCAAGCCCGGTGCAGTCACCGGGCCCTGGAACAGGAGTGCAATCCATGCTGGCCTTACGTCCAGTTCAGTTAAGCGATCTGCAACAACTGCAGCAGCTGGCCCGTGACAGCCTGGTGGGGGTCACCTCGCTTCCAGACGATACCGAGTGCCTGCGGGGAAAAATTCTCGACTCGTGCGCTTCGTTCGACGCCGACGTACAAAGCCCGGCGGGGGAGAATTATTTTTTCGTGTTGCAAGACCTGGTCTCCGGGCGCCTGGTCGGCTGTTCGGAGATTCTCGCCAGCACCGGTTGCAACGAACCGTTCTATAGCCTGCGCAACCGACCGTTTTCCAGCGCCTCCCGGGAACTGAACATCCACCACGGCGTACCGGCACTGTCTCTGTGCCAGGACCTCAACGGCCAGACCCTGCTGCGCGGCTTTCACATCAACGCCGAACGGGTGCGTACGCCGGAATCGGAACTGCTGTCCCGGGCCCGGCTGATGTTCATCGCCGCTCACCCGCAACGCTTCGCCGAATCGGTCATCACGGAAATCGTCGGTTTCAGCAGCGAAGACGGCCAGTCACCGTTCTGGGACGCCATCGGCCAGCATTTTTTCGACTTGCCCTACGCCGAAGCCGAACGCCTGTGTGGTCTGCAAAGCCGTACTTTCCTAGCAGAGCTGATGCCCCAGTACCCCATTTATGTCCCCATGTTGCCGCCAGCGGCCCAGGCCTGTATCGGCCAGGTGCACCCTGACGGCCAGGAAGCCTTCGACATCCTGGCGCGCGAGGGTTTCGAAACCAACAGCTACGTGGACCTCTTCGATGGCGGACCGACGCTGCACGCCCGCGTCGCGAATATTCGCTCCATCGCCGAAAGTCGTATGGCTTCGGCCCGGCAGAGCCCGCAGATTGACGCCCGGGGTCGCTATCTGGTGAGCAACGACAACCTGGGACATTACCGGGCGATCGTGGCTGAACTGGACGTTGGCACCGAGGGCACTGTAACCCTGACGCCCGAGATGCTCGCAGCACTGGAAATCACTGACGGACAGCAGATCCGGGTGGTTGCCTTATGAACGCCATGCAACGTCGTGTCCCAGGCCGACACGATGAAGGAGCTGCATCATGATTGTCCGTCCGGTCGCCATCACCGACCTGCCTTCATTGCTGGACCTCGCCCGCTGCGCGGGCCCGGGATTCACCAGCCTGCCGGCCAATGAAGAACGCCTGGCTCATCGCATACGCTGGGCCCAGCGTACCTTTGCCGGTCAGGTCGAGCGGGCCGACGCCGACTACCTGTTCGTGCTGGAGGACGATGACCGGCAAGTGGTTGGTATCAGCGCCCTGACCGGCGCGGTGGGCTTGCGTGAGCCGTGGTACAACTATCGGGTCGGGGTCACGGTCAGTGCGGCGCCAGAGCTGGGCATCCAGCGACAGATCCCCACCCTGTTCCTCAATAACGAAATGACCGGGCAGTCGGAAATCTGCTCGCTGTTCCTGCATCCCGCCCAGCGCCGGGGTCATAACGGGCGGCTGTTGTCCCTGGCACGTCTGTTGTTCGTTGCGGAGTTCTCTCAGCTGTTCGGGGAAAAACTGATCGCAGAGTTACGCGGCCATGCCGACGAGCACGGTTGCTCGCCGTTCTGGGACAGCCTGGGACGACACTTTTTCCAGAAAGACTTCGCCTACGCCGATCAGTTATCCGGCATGGGCAACAAATCATTCATCGCCGAGTTGATGCCGCGCCAGCCGCTGTACACCTGCCTGCTTACCCAACAGGCCCAGGCTGTGATCGGCAAGGCCCACCCGAACACCGAACCGGCTTTGAAGATCCTTGGCGCCGAGGGTTTCAGGCATAAGGGTTACATCGATATTTTCGACGGCGGCCCGGTGATCGAAGCGCCGGTCTCGACCATCCGCAGCATCCGCGACAGCCAGTCACTGGTCCTGGCCGTCGGCTCACCGGACGAACAGGCACCCGTCTGGCTGATCCACAACCGGCGCCTGGAAAACTGCCGCGTCACCAGCGCCCGGGGCCATCACAACGGTCACAGCCTGGTCGTCGACCGTCTTACCGCCAAGCGCCTGCAAATGCAGCCAGGCGACACGGTACGCGCCGTGCCGCTGCTCGGGCGGGAACGACAGGCTGTGGCGGCGTAGCGAGTACACATGAGCCACCTGCGGCCCCCAGGATCACTGGCGGCCTGTCGGCAGGGTTCCCTACCCTGCATAAAAACGCCTTAGTTAATTCGTAATACTTGTCGACAATTCCTTAGTTGCCGCCACTTCGCACAAAAACCATACTTTCGCGCATCGACCTACTGCAGCGAAAACGCTCATGATCAAGAATCTTATTAGTAAAAATTTTTCGCCAGAGTATATAGCGAAAGAAATAAAAACGCTCGACATGACCGCGCAAGTCAACCAACTGATCAACCACTTGCATACCCAACCGGCGTTTGCCAATGCACAGTCCCGGCGTGCGACCATCATGAACATTTCCAATCCGCACACCGGAACTCTCGTATTGCATTGCACGAATATCGGCAATATCAGCATCCGGACACTCACTTCCGATAATGCTCTTTCGCCGCTTTACTCGGTTCCCGGACACAGCATTCTGTTTACACTTGATCAACCGTTCGAAGTGCAGCGTTATGTGCGCCATGAGCATCAACTTGAAAAACTCGACAGCGTTATCATTGATCAGCAACACCCGCTCATTGTTGATGGCAGTCGAACCTTATTCGACTACGCTCCGGCAGAGCGGGAAACTGCCCGACTAGCGGGCCGAATCAACTTGCTGGACAGAAGTGCCGACATCAGCGTATTTGATCGCCTTTCGTTGCAGAAAATAGCCTGGTTGCCTCACGACGAGAGCGCCGCCCGGTTTCTGGTGAGCCTGGAACTGCTCGAAACCGTCCGCGACCCAGGAGGATCGCGGGTTGCCGAAGAGCTGGTCTATCACTATCACCCGGCAGTGGCGTGGAAAGCCCTTCAGCTGCTTTACCAGGCCGATCCGCAAAAGGCATTGAGCTATGTCCCGCTGTTAAAAAAACTCAAGAACCCGCGCCTGGATAACTTGCTGTCTCCACTGGAGAAGGTGGCATGAACCTGGACGCATTTATAGCGCGCTTATATAACTATGATCTGCAGCGCGACAAGAGCTGCATCATTGACGACCTGCGCCAGTTGGCTTCAAACCGCTGCTTATTAAGCGAGCATCTTTATGCCTCGATCCAGCAGGATGGCTTCAGTATCCGCAGCAGCCTCTACAATGCCTATGCCTTTGTACTGCACAGCGATGACCTGTTCACTCTTCGCCTGGGATTCTGGTCACCGGTCAACCTGCATGATGAACGTGAAACCTTTATCTACAACCTGAACCACAGTCATGATTTTGAAATGTATACCGTCGGCTACAGTGGCGACGGCTACACGACAGTCATCCGCGAAATACTGGACGACCTGCCACTGCAAGCAGGCAAGATACCTCGACTGGGGAAACCGCGCAGCATCAAACTTTCGCCCGGCGAAGTCTTATATATGCCGCCCCTTAGGGAAATCCATAAGCAAATCGCCCCCCTATCAATGTCCGCATCGCTGAGTCTGCTTATTCATCCTGAACATTCGACCCACGCTGACCAAGCCTGGTGTTTTGACGAACATTACATGCCGCTTTACCCCGGCATCGCTGCGCAAGAGACCGCACTGTTTACACAGATGCTGTCATTGCTCCCCCCTGGGCAGTCATTCGCTGTCCAATAACCCAAAAAGGAAGTAAACCGTGAATAATCCGATGAGTAATTGGGATGAAAGCCCCTTGTTGCGCGCGGCGACCAATGTGGTCGATACCGCCATGCAGCTCACCAGCGAGATCCACTGCACCATTCCGGGGTTCCCAACCCGCTTCAACGTGGGAAACATCCATGAAATCAAGCAAATCTGGAGCTTGCCGCCCCAGGACTGAGTAGCTATCGGATGATCGGCCCAGGCCGCAGACTTTCCGGGTCTGCGGCCTTTTTGATGCGCGGCAAACATGGCCCATGCGCATTCGTCATCATCTTTACTCCTGCCACATGATAGCCTTTGGTTCTTTCGGCGTTGACACTTTTGCTCAAGCCCTTCCATTCCATTGGTGGAACTCATATGTCCAGGCTATCCCATCAAGATTTGCGCCGCAGCTTCCGCCAACTCCTGGCTTCCCAGACCTGCTACCACACCGCATCGGTGTTTGACCCGATGTCGGCGCGCATTGCCGCCGACTTGGGTTTCGAAGTGGGAATCCTCGGCGGCTCGGTTGCGTCGTTACAAGTATTGGGTGCACCAGACTTTGCGTTGATCACCCTCAGCGAGTTCGCCGAACAGGCCACCCGCATCGGCCGAGTAGCCCAACTACCGGTGATCGCCGATGCCGATCATGGCTATGGCAATGCTCTGAACGTGATGCGAACCATCATCGAGCTCGAACGCGCCGGCGTGGCAGCCCTCACCATCGAAGACACGCTGCTACCGGCCCAGTTTGGCCGCAAATCCACCGACCTGATCTGCGTTGCGGAAGGGGTTGGCAAGATCCGCGCAGCGTTGGAAGCCCGGGTCGATCCGGAGATGGCAATCATCGCCCGCACCAATGCCGGGATCCTGCCGGTCCAGGAAATCATCAGCCGTACCCGGCAATACGAACGAGCCGGTGCGGACGGGATTTGCATGGTGGGCGTGCAGGACTTCGAGCACCTGGAGAAGATCAGCGAAAATCTGACGGTGCCCTTGATGCTCGTCACCTATGGCAATCCGCTTCTGCGCGACGACAAACGCCTGGCCGAGCTGGGCGTGCGGGTCACCATTGACGGTCACGGGGCCTACTTCGCCGCGATCAAGGCCACCTATGACAGCCTTCGCGAGCAACGGCAGATCTTCACCCAGGCCTCGGACCTCAGCGCCACCGAACTGACCCATACCTACACCCAGCCCGAGGAATACATCCGCTGGGCCGAGGAGTACATGAGCGTCAAGGAATAACTGCGAAATGTGTGTTCACCACAGATCCCGTGTGGAAGCCGAGCTTGCTCGCGATGACGGCGTCACAGTCACCCTCCCAGTCGGCTGACCCATCGCCATCGCGAGCAAGCTCGGCTCCCACGGGGTCTGTGGTTACAGAGCCCTCAGCGCTCGCTGCGCAGCATCTCCTTGGGCACGTACTTGCCGATTTCAAACTTGCCGATGGCGGCGCGATGGACTTCGTCCGGGCCGTCGGCCAGGCGCAAGGTGCGCTGCATGGCATACATGTAGGCCAGCGGGAAATCGTTGGACACCCCGGCACCGCCATGGATCTGGATCGCACGGTCGATGACCTTCAGGGCCACATTCGGCGCGACCACCTTGATCTGGGCGATTTCACTTTTCGCCACCTTGTTGCCGACGGTGTCCATCATGTAAGCCGCCTTCAAGGTCAACAAACGAGCCATGTCGATTTCCATCCGTGAGTCGGCAATCTTGTCGACGTTGCCACCCAGGCGCGCCAGCGGTTTACCGAAAGCGGTGCGACTGACGGCGCGTTTGCACATCAACTCCAACGCCCGCTCGGCCATGCCGATGGAACGCATGCAGTGATGGATACGGCCCGGGCCGAGGCGCCCCTGGGCAATTTCAAAGCCGCGTCCTTCACCCAGCAGAACGTTTTCGTAGGGCACCCGCACGTTATCGAACAGCACTTCGGCGTGGCCGTGGGGCGCATCGTCGTAACCGAATACCGGTAGCGGCCGCACGATCTTGACCCCGGGGGTGTCCACCGGCACCAGAATCATCGAGTGTTGGGCATGGCGCGGCGCGTCCGGGTTGCTCAGCCCCATGAAGATCAGGATCTTGCAGCGCGGGTCACAGGCGCCGGAGGTCCACCACTTCTTGCCGTTGATCACCCATTGGTCACCCTCGCGCTCCGCGCGGGCGGCCATGTTGGTGGCGTCCGAGGACGCCACGTCCGGTTCAGTCATGGCGAAGGCCGAACGGATCTCGCCCCGCAGCAGCGGCTGCAACCAGCGCTGTTTCTGCTCCTCATTGGCGTAACGCACCAATACTTCCATGTTGCCGGTGTCCGGCGCCGAGCAGTTGAACGGCTCCGGCCCCAGTAACGAACGACCCATGATCTCCGCCAGCGGTGCGTACTCCAGGTTGGTCAGGCCGGCGCCCAGTTCGGACTCGGGCAGGAAAAGATTCCACAGGCCTTCGGCTTTGGCCTTGGCCTTGAGCTCTTCCATGATGGCAGTGGGCTGCCAGCGATCACCTTCGGCCACTTGCCGTTCGAACACCGCTTCGGCCGGATAGACGTAGGTATCCATGAACGCCGTGACGCGTTCACGCAATTCCTGAACCTTGGGGGAATAGGCAAAATCCATGGGCAACACCTTCTTGGCAGAGGTTGATTTCAGATCATGGAATCGATGCTAGTTCAGCTACGAAAATTTACCTAACCTATTCTCGGCGTGTATTAACATTCATCACCGATATATGGTTCACTGATTTCCATCGCCACACGACACCTCACGACACGCCCGAGAAACCGTCTAAAAACAAGAGTGCAGCGCCATGAATCTGAGCAAGGTCGATCTCAATCTCTTCATCGTCTTCGATGCGATCTATACCGAAGCCAACCTGACCCGCGCCGGGCAGATCGTCGGCATCACTCAGCCGGCCGTGTCCAACGCCCTGGCGCGCCTTCGGGAAACCTTCAACGATCCACTGTTCGTGCGCACCGCCCAGGGTATGGTGCCCACGCCCATGGCCCAGAACATCATCGGCCCGGTGCGCAATGCGCTGTCGCTGCTGCGGGTGTCGGTGCAGGAAAGCCGGATTTTCAATCCGCTGCAGGCCGTCAAGACCTACCGCATCAGCATGACCGACCTCACCGAAGGCGTGATCCTGCCCCCGTTGTTCCAGCGCCTGCGACGCCTGGCGCCGACCGTGGCCATCGAGAGTTTCCTGTCCAAGCGCCGTGAAACCACCAAGGAACTGGCCGCCGGCCGCCTCGACTTCGCCGTCGACGCCCCGCTCAATACCGACCCGCAGGTGCGTCACGTCAAACTGATGGAAGACCGTTACGTATGTGCCATGCGCAAGGGCCATCCCTTGGCGGGCAAGGAAAAAATCAGCCTGGATGACTATCTCGCCCAGACCCACGTGCATATCTCCAGCCGCCGCAATGGGCTGGGCTATGTCGACCTGGCCCTGGGCAAGATGGGCATCCAGCGTAAGATCGCCCTGCGCTCACAGCATTACTTGATGGCCTCCCAGGTGTTACAGCAGACCGACATGGTCATGACCGTTCCCGAACGGTTTGCCCGTCGTCACGACTTGCACGCTTTCCAGCTGCCGGTCAACGATGTGCCGCCGGTTGAAACCCATCTCTATTGGCACGAAAGCACCGACCAGGACCCGGCCAACCGCTGGATGCGCGAGCAGATGATCGAGCTGTGCCAACAGGTGACGGCCCATGAGAAAAAGCTTGAGAGCGCATAAAGATCAAAGGTGGGGCGAGCCCGCTCGCGATGGCGTCAGGTCCGTCAACAGGGATGCAGGCCGATCCACCGCTGTCGCGGGCAGGCTCGCTCCCATAGGTTTCATTGCTTGACGTGAACGTCAACCTGACATTAGCTTAGCGCCAGCCCCTATCGTTTCGAGCGCTTCCATGAGCAGTCAGACCTACAGCATCTCCGACCTCGCCCGGGAACTGGACATCACTACCCGGGCCATCCGTTTTTATGAAGAGCAAGGCCTGTTGAGTCCCGAGCGACGGGGTCAGGAGCGCATCTACTCTCCGCGGGACAAGGTCAGCCTGAAGTTGATCCTGCGGGGCAAGCGCATCGGCTTTTCCCTGGCCGAGTGCCGCGAGCTGATCGAGCTCTACGACCCGTCCAGCGGTAACCAGAAACAACTGCACAGCATGCTGGCGAAAATCACCGAGCGCCGTGAGCAACTCGAGCAGCAACTGTTGGACATCGAACAGATGAAACTGGAGCTCGACACCGCCGAAGAACGCTGCATCCAGGCGCTGGAGCAGACGCTCAAGGGTCAGGAAGCTGTATAGCTGTCATACCCATTGTGGGAGCGAGCCTGCTCGCGATAGCGGTTTAACCGCCAACATCAATGTTGTTTGACATACCGCTATCGCGAGCAGGCTCGCTCCCACATTGGATCGCCGTCGCCCCCGGTATATTGGCAACCCATTAAAGGTCTATCCCCATGCCCCTTCCCTCCTTTGTACGCCTGATCGAAGTCGGCCCCCGCGACGGTCTGCAGAATGAAGCGCAACCCATCAGCGTCGCCGACAAGGTGCGCCTGGTGGATGCGCTGAGTGCCGCCGGCCTGGGTTACATCGAAGTCGGTAGCTTTGTCTCGCCCAAATGGGTGCCGCAGATGGCCGGTTCCGCCGAGGTGTTCGCCCAGATCCAACGCAAACCCGGTGTCACTTATGGAGCCCTGGCGCCGAACCTGCGTGGTTTTGAAGACGCGCTGGCGGCCGGCGTGAAGGAAGTGGCGGTATTCGCCGCCGCATCCGAAGCGTTCTCCCAACGCAATATCAACTGTTCCATCAAGGAAAGCCTGGAGCGCTTCGTACCGATCATGGAGGCCGCCAGGCGCAATGGCATCAGCGTACGCGGCTACGTGTCCTGCGTGCTGGGCTGTCCTTACGAAGGCGCTGTCAAACCCGAGCAAGTTGCCTGGGTCGCTCGGGAGCTCTATGCAATGGGCTGTTACGAGGTATCCCTGGGCGACACCATCGGCACAGGCACCGCCGGCGCCACACGCAAGATGTTCGAAGTGGTTTCGGCGGATGTTCCCCGGGACAAGCTCGCCGGTCATTTCCATGACACCTACGGCCAGGCCATGGCGAACCTGTACGCCAGTCTGCTTGAAGGCATCGCCGTATTCGACAGTTCCATCGCCGGTCTCGGCGGTTGCCCGTACGCCAAGGGTGCCAGCGGTAACGTCGCCACCGAAGACGTGCTGTACCTGCTCAATGGCCTGGGCATTGAAACCGGCGTCGACCTGGATGCGTTGATCGTCGCGGGCCGACAGATCTGCGACGTACTCGGACGCCCGACCGGCTCGCGCGTCGCCAAGGCACGCAGCGCTCAATGAAGGTGTTACCGCACCCCATCGCCAGGAAGGTGAAACGAGTAACACGGAAACAATTTGTCAGATCTACCGCACGTGCCCTTTCATCCTGAAAACTCAACACATTGATTTATAAGGATTTTTAAAAGTTGGCACGACACCTGCTATCTCTCTGGCATAACAAGAATAAAAAAAGCGGCAAACCCAATAAAAACAAGACGAAACGACTCTGACATAACAAAAACAACACGGCAGAGACGCAGCTAACAGATTTTTTTGGAGAAGATGGGCTTTTCAGGGTGCTTCCAGGAGCAACCCGCAACCGGGCAGAGAACAATAAGGCTACCTTCAGGTAGGACCCGAATCGGTTGGATCGCATGGCGAAAAGGCAGATCAGCGCTCAAAAAAATACGTTTGCTCTTGATCCCGGATGGGGATCGCCAAAAACAGCGGTAAAGGGTCACGGCTACCAAAAACAACAACAGGCCGCCCCTCAATAATAAAAAAAGAGCACGCGACGACAAAATTAAAGGGGAGCTTCGGCTCCCCTTTGTGCTGTCTGGCGATTGGCTTTTCTTGTGGGAGCGAGCCTGCTCGCGATGAGGCCGTGTCAATCGACATCCCTATCAACTGACAGACCGCTATCGCGAGCAGGCTCCCACAGGTGTTGTGGCGAGTCTTATCGATCGCGCAACTCTTCGATGCTGATTTCACGCATGCGAAATTTCTGGATCTTGCCCGTTACCGTCATCGGGAACTCCTCGACGAACTTGAAGTAACGTGGCGTCTTGAAGTGGGCGATGCGCGTCTTGCACCAGGCCTGTAACTCCTGTTCGGTAACACTGTGTCCGGGATGGAACTTGATCCAGGCCACGATCTCTTCGCCGTAGCGCGAACAAGGGATACCGATCACTTGCACATCGGCTACCGCAGGGTGAGTGAAGAAGAACTCTTCCAACTCACGCGGGTAAATATTCTCGCCACCCCGGATGATCATGTCCTTGTTGCGTCCGACAATGCAGACGTAACCCTGCTCGTCCATGGTCGCCAGGTCCCCGGTGTGCATCCAGCCATCCCGGTCGATGGCCTCGGCAGTGCCTTTGGGATTGTTCCAGTAACCGAGCATCACGCTGTAGCCACGGGTACACAACTCGCCGATGGTGCCACGGGGGACAATATCGCCGGCTTCGTCGACAATCTTGCTTTCCAACTGCGGTTGGGTGCGGCCGACGGTGGTAACGCGCAACTCCAGTTCGTCTGAAGGACCGGTCTGCAACGACACCGGACTGGTTTCCGTCATGCCATAGGCAATCTGTACCTCGTTCATGTGCATCTCGTTGATCACCCGTCGCATCACTTCGATCGGGCAGGTCGAGCCGGCCATGATCCCGGTGCGCAGGCTGGACAGATCGAATCCCCGTCGCTGCGGCTGATCCAGCATGGCGATGAACATGGTCGGCACGCCGTACAGCGCGGTGGCTTTTTCCTCGGCCACGGTGCTCAGGGTCAGCAAGGGGTCAAAGGCGTCGCTGGGGTAGATCATGGTACTGCCGTGGGTCATGCATCCCAGGTTCCCCATGACCATGCCGAAGCAATGATAGAGCGGCACCGGGATCACCAAGCGGTCATCGGCGCCAAGGCCCAGGCTTTCGCCAACCATGTAGCCGTTGTTGAGAATGTTGCGGTGACTGAGGGTCGCGCCTTTGGGGAATCCGGTGGTACCTGAGGTGTACTGGATGTTCACTGGCTGTTCGATGTGCAGGCTGGCCTGGCGCTCGACCAACCGTTCCGGCGAAGCCGCTGCACCCAGGTCAGCCAGTTGCGACCAGGGCAGAAAACCTGACGGTGGCCGGGGATCGAGGCTGATCACGCCGCGCAGGTCCGGCAAACGTTCGCAGTGCAACTGCCCGATCGGTTGTTCCGCCAGCTCCGGCGCCAGGGTTTGCACCATGGAGTGATAGTCCGAGGTCTTGAACGCCCCGGCGCACACCAGCCACTGGCACCCGGACTGCTTGAGCACGTATTCCAGTTCAGAGCTGCGGTAGGCCGGATTGATATTGACCAGGATCACGCCGATCTTCGCGCTGGCGAACTGGCTGATGCACCACTGGGCGCAGTTGGGAGCCCACATGCCGAGACGGTCACCGGTCTTCAGGCCCAACGCCAGCAAGGCTCGGGCATGCAGATCGACCGCTTCGGCCAATTGCCGCCAGGTATAGCGCAGCGCTTGATGGCGAACCACCAATGCCTCGTTATCGGGGTAACGGGCCACGGTCTGGTCAAAAGCCTGGCCGATGGTCTGCGTCAACAAGGCCTTGGCCTGGGAGCCGCGGGTGTAGCTGAGCTGCGAATGCGAACCGGGTTGATCCATGACGCCCCCTCTTGTCTTTATTAGTGGGTTGCTACGCTTGAACCTGTGAAGCCAAAGCCCGTGGGAGCCAAGCTTGCTCGCGATGAAGGCGCCTCGGTTCAATGCCGGAAAATGGCGTTATCGTTCATCGCGAGCAAACTCGGCTCCCACAGGGTCACGCTGTCAGCCGCACCTACTCTGGACCAAGTTGACGTTAACGTAAAGGTGATTGACAGCCATTTATTGCAGGTTTACGTTAACGTAAAGGTGAGAGCACTCCCTTCCCTCTCCACACCCGATAAAAAAGCCAAAGGTGTCCCATGAGCTACCCATCCCTGAATTTTGCCCTCGGTGAAACCATCGACATGTTGCGCGACCAGGTGCAGGCCTTCGTCAAGGCCGAGCTGGCGCCACGGGCGGCGCAGATCGACGTCGACAACCTGTTTCCTGCCGACATGTGGCGCAAATTCGGTGACATGGGCCTGCTGGGCATCACCGTACCGGAGGAATACGGTGGTGCCGGCCTGGGCTACCTGGCCCATGTGGTGGCAATGGAGGAAATCAGCCGCGGGTCGGCCTCGGTCGCTCTCTCCTACGGCGCCCATTCCAACCTCTGCGTCAACCAGATCAACCGCAACGGCAACCACGAGCAGAAATCCAAGTACCTGCCGAAACTGATCAGCGGCGAACACATCGGCGCCCTCGCCATGAGCGAACCGAACGCCGGTTCCGACGTGGTTTCCATGAAGCTGCGGGCCGACAAGCGTGGCGACCATTACGTGCTCAACGGCAGCAAGACCTGGATCACCAACGGCCCCGACGCCAACACGTACGTGATCTACGCCAAGACCGACCTGGAAAAGGGCCCCCACGGCATCACCGCATTCATTGTCGAGCGCGACTGGAAAGGCTTCAGCCGCAGCAACAAGTTCGACAAGCTCGGCATGCGTGGCTCCAACACCTGCGAGTTGTTCTTCGACGACGTCGAAGTGCCGGAAGAGAACATTCTCGGTGTGCTCAACGGCGGCGTCAGGGTCCTGATGAGTGGCCTGGACTACGAACGCGTGGTGTTGTCCGGCGGTCCCACCGGGATCATGCAGGCGTGCATGGACCTGATCGTGCCCTACATCCACGACCGCAAGCAGTTCGGCCAAAGCATCGGTGAATTCCAGCTGATCCAGGGCAAGGTGGCCGACATGTACACCCAGCTCAACGCCAGCCGGGCCTATCTGTATGCGGTGGCCCAGGCCTGCGAGCGCGGTGAAACGGCTCGCAAGGACGCCGCCGGGGTGATCCTCTACACCGCCGAGCGCGCCACGCAGATGGCCCTCGACGCCATCCAGATCCTGGGCGGCAATGGTTACATCAACGAGTTTCCGGCCGGGCGTCTGCTACGTGACGCCAAGTTGTACGAAATTGGTGCCGGCACCAGTGAGATCCGTCGGATGCTGATCGGACGCGAACTGTTCAACGAGACGAAATGAATTTCGTCAGTGGCAAGCGGCAAGCCATACGCGGCAAGAGAGCCGCGCTTTTACTTGTAGCTTGAAGCTCAAAGCTGCTACGGAGTAGCCATGATTCTGCACACCCAGCTCAACTCACGCTCGCCGGAGTTCATCGCCAACCGCGACGCCATGCTCGAACAGGTCGGCGCCTTGCGCACCCTGCTCGCACAAGTCCAACAGGGCGGCGGTCCCAAGGCCCAGGAACGACACACCTCCCGGGGCAAGTTGCTGCCTCGGGAGCGCATCAACCGGTTGCTGGATCCCGGTTCGCCCTTCCTGGAGATCAGTCCGCTGGCTGCCTACGAGGTTTATGGCGAAGACGTCCCTGCTGCCGGGGTGATCGCCGGCATCGGTCGCGTGGAAGGCGTCGAATGCATGATTGTCGCCAACGACGCGACGGTCAAAGGGGGCTCCTATTACCCACTGACCGTGAAGAAACACCTGCGCGCCCAAACCATCGCCCAACAGAATCGCCTGCCTTGCATTTATCTGGTGGATTCCGGCGGCGCCAACCTGCCGCGCCAGGACGAAGTGTTTCCGGACCGGGAGCACTTCGGCCGGATCTTCTTCAACCAGGCCAACATGAGCGCCCAGGGTATCCCGCAGTTGGCAGTGGTCATGGGCTCGTGCACGGCCGGGGGGGCTTACGTTCCGGCAATGGCCGATGAAGCGATCATGGTCCGCGAACAGGCAACCATCTTCCTGGCCGGCCCACCGTTGGTAAAAGCCGCCACCGGCGAGGTGGTCAGCGCCGAGGACCTGGGCGGCGCCGATGTGCATTGCAAGATTTCCGGCGTGGCCGACCACTACGCCGACAACGATGAACATGCCCTGGCGCTGGCCCGCCGCAGTGTCGCCAACCTCAACTGGCGCAAGCTTGGCGACGTGCAGACACGCACCCCGATTGCCCCGCTGTATGCGAGCGACGAGCTGTATGGGGTGGTGCCGGCCGATGCCAAGCAGCCTTTCGATGTCCGGGAAGTGATCGCACGCCTGGTGGACGGTTCGGTGTTCGATGAGTTCAAGGCACTGTTCGGTACCACACTGGTGTGCGGCTTTGCCCATCTGCACGGCTACCCCGTCGCGATTCTGGCGAACAACGGCATCCTGTTCGCCGAAGCTGCGCAAAAGGGTGCGCACTTCATCGAACTGGCCTGCCAGCGCGGCATCCCGTTGCTGTTCCTGCAGAACATCACCGGCTTCATGGTCGGGCAGAAATACGAAGCCGGCGGCATCGCCAAACATGGCGCGAAGCTGGTCACCGCGGTGGCCTGTGCCCGGGTACCGAAGTTCACGGTCATCATTGGCGGCAGCTTCGGCGCGGGTAACTACGGCATGTGTGGACGAGCTTACGACCCACGTTTCCTGTGGATGTGGCCAAATGCGCGAATTGGCGTGATGGGCGCCGAGCAGGCCGCCGGCGTGCTGGTGCAGGTCAAGCGCGAACAGGCTGAACGCAGCGGCCATCCGTTCAGCGCCGCCCAGGAGACCGAGATCAAGCAACCGATTCTCGATCAGTACGAAGAACAGGGTCACCCCTACTATTCCAGCGCGAGACTGTGGGACGACGGCGTCATCGACCCGGCCCAGACCCGCGACATAGTAGGCCTGGCCTTGTCCGCGTCACTGAACGCACCTATTGAACCGAGCCGCTTCGGCGTGTTCCGGATGTAACCGGGGAATGCCCATGGACAATTTCAACACCCTCGAATTGCTGACCGACTCGCGCGGAGTTGCCACCCTGTGGTTGAGCCGCGAGTCGAAAAACAATGCGTTCAACGCCGAAATGATCCGCGAGCTGATTCTCGCTCTGGACCAGGTCAGCAGCGATCAAAGCGTGCGCTTCCTGCTGATCCGCGGTCGTGGCAAACATTTCAGTGCCGGTGCCGACCTGGCCTGGATGCAGCAGTCGGCCGAGCTCGACTACCACACCAACCTCGACGACGCCCGGGAACTGGCGGAGCTGATGTACAACCTCGCCAAGCTGAAAATTCCTACGCTGGCAGTCGTCCAAGGCGCGGCGTTTGGCGGCGCACTGGGATTGATCAGCGCTTGTGACATGGCCATTGGCGCCGATGACGCGCAGTTCTGTCTGTCGGAAGTGCGCATCGGCCTGGCGCCGGCGGTGATCAGCCCGTTTGTGGTGCAGGCGATTGGCGAACGGGCTGCCCGGCGTTACGCCCTCACCGCTGAACGTTTCGGCGGACAACGGGCGAAAGAGATTGGTTTGCTGTCGGAAAGTTACCCGCCCGAGATGCTGAACGATCAAGTTGGGCAATGGATTGATAACCTGTTGCTTAACAGCCCGGCGGCCATGCGTGCCAGCAAGGAATTGTTGCGCGAAGTCGGCAACGGCGCCCTGACCCCGGCGCTGCGACGTTACACCGAGAATGCCATCGCCCGCATCCGCGTCAGCCCGGAGGGGCAGGAAGGCCTGCGCGCCTTTCTGCAGAAGCGGCCGCCGAACTGGCAGGCCGAGTCGCCCCCTGCCCCTTCGAAACCTGCCCCATCGAAACATAAGGAGCCCCGTCGATGAGCGCCCCAGTCCTCACCACCGTGCTGGTGGCCAATCGCGGTGAAATCGCCTGCCGTGTGATGCGTACCGCCAAAGCCATGGGTCTGACCACAGTTGCGGTGCACAGCGCCACCGACCGCGACGCCCGCCATACCCGTGAAGCCGACATCCGGGTCGACCTGGGCGGCAGCAAGGCGGCCGATAGCTACCTGCAAATCGACAAATTGATCGCTGCCGCCCAGGCCAGTGGCGCCCAGGCTATCCACCCCGGCTACGGTTTTCTTTCGGAGAATGCCGGGTTCGCCCGGGCCATCGAAAACGCCGGGCTGATTTTCCTCGGCCCGCCCGCCTCGGCCATTGACGCCATGGGCAGCAAATCCGCGGCCAAGGCCTTGATGGAAACCGCCGGCGTGCCCCTCGTGCCCGGTTACCATGGCGAAGCCCAGGATCTGGAGACGTTCCGCGCCGCTGCCGAGCGCATCGGTTATCCGGTGCTGCTCAAGGCCACCGCCGGGGGTGGCGGCAAGGGCATGAAAGTCGTCGAGGACGTCAGCCAACTGGCCGAAGCCCTGGCCTCGGCACAGCGCGAGGCGCAATCGTCGTTCGGTGACTCGCGGATGCTGGTGGAAAAATACCTGCTCAAGCCACGTCACGTTGAGATTCAGGTGTTCGCCGATCAGCATGGCCATTGCCTGTACCTCAACGAGCGCGACTGTTCGATTCAACGCCGTCACCAGAAAGTCGTGGAAGAAGCGCCAGCCCCAGGCCTGACCCCGGCGTTGCGGTGTGCAATGGGCGAAGCGGCCGTGCGCGCGGCCCAGGCGATTGGCTACGTCGGGGCCGGCACGGTGGAGTTCCTGCTGGATTCGCGGGGCGAGTTTTTCTTCATGGAAATGAACACCCGGTTGCAAGTCGAGCACCCGGTTACCGAAGCGATCACCGGCCTGGACCTGGTGGCCTGGCAGATTCGCGTCGCCCAAGGCGAGCCGCTGCCGATCACCCAGGAACAAGTCCCACTGCGGGGCCACGCCATCGAAGTTCGGCTCTATGCCGAAGATCCGGCCAACGACTTCCTGCCGGCCACCGGCCGCCTGGCGCTGTACCGCGAATCGGCCAAAGGACCGGGGCGACGGGTCGACAGCGGCGTCGAAGAAGGTGATGAGATCTCGCCCTTCTACGACCCGATGCTCGGCAAGCTGATTGCCTGGGGCGAGGACCGTGAACAGGCGCGGTTGCGGCTGTTGAGCATGCTCGACGAGTTTGCCATCGGCGGTTTGAAAACCAACATCGGCTTCCTGCGTCGCATCATTGCCCACCCGGCCTTCGCCGCAGCTGAGCTGGACACCGGCTTTATCCCACGCTACCAGGCGCAGTTACTGCCAGCACCTGATGAACTGGATGACGACTTCTGGTCCGCAGCCGCCCAGGCTTTCGCCTTGGGTCTGACACCGCGGATACGCCCCGACGACGCCGCTTCCCCCTGGTCCGATATCACCGGCCTGCGTTTGGGACTGCCAGGGGAAACCACGTTGCATTTGAGCTGTGAAGATCAGGATCGGGCGATGACGCTGGACGTCCAGGGCATAATCGCCGAGCTACGCGGCGAGCACCTGGTGGTCGGCCACAACGGCCTGCGTCGAAGCCACCGGGCCATCCGCCAGGGCGACAGCCTGTATCTGCAATGGCAGGGTGATCTGCGTCGCGTCGAGCTGTACGACCCGCTGGCCGCCGCCGAAGCGAGCCACAGCCACGAGGGCGGTCTGATCGCGCCCATGAACGGCAGCATCGTGCGGGTGCTGGTAAGCCCCGGCCAAACAGTAGAGGCAGGCGCGCAACTGGTGGTCCTGGAAGCGATGAAAATGGAACACAGCATTCGTGCGCCCAAGGCCGGAGTGATCAAGGCACTGTATTGCCAGGAAGGGGAAATGGTCAGCGAGGGCAGCGCACTGGTGGCATTCGAGGAGTAGGTATCGGCCCCGTCCAAGGGCCGATCCGATTAGAACCTGATGGTGGCCTGCACGACCACACCGATGATGCGGCATTGCTCGGTGTACAGGCTTTTCGGGTAAGTCGGATTGAGCGGAACCAGGTACTGCTGCCCGCTCTCTTCGATCAGTTTGCGAAAGGTCGCGTCGCTGCTGCCCGGCAACTGGGCAACCACCAGCTTGCCAGGCACGGCTTCGATGGCCGGGTCCACCAGGATCGACATGCCCTCGGGAATGCTCAACCCGGCCGGTGCGGTCATCGCATCGCCCATCACCACCAGCCAGAATGCGTCTCCTTGGGCGTGGTAATCCGTCAACTCAAAACGCGCCTGGCTGTATCGATCAGGATCGATTTCGCGGATTTCGCCGACGTCGTGCCAGTCACTCACCGGGTAGCGGAAGTACGGATTGTACTTCTGCGCCAGGGTCATGCCCTCTTCGGTCGAGGTATCCGGCTCGCGGATCACCATCGCCACTTCGAGGAACTCCATCCCCAACTCCTGCAGGACCCGGTTCATGTCTTCGACACTGGGTTGCCGGCGCTTGGTCAGCCAATGGCCGACGCCGCCCTGTGACATTCCCAGACGTTCTGCGAGCACCACTTGCGTGACGCGCAGCTCCTTCATTTTGGCCTTGACCAACTCTATCCATTTATCCATGAGCGGCACGATACGTGGAGGACTCCGACCATCAAAACACATATTGTAGTATTTAAATTTCCGTCACAATTACGATGCGTACTATTCTGGATCGAGGATTTCAGCCCACTACGGAGAACCTCGACACCATGGATACCTTCAACAAAGACGAGTCCAGCAACCCTTTCAATACCCCATTCCCCTCGCTACAGGATTGCCCGGCCGCCCAACGGGCCCTGGACTATTACTTGAAACCGGGTGTTTCGGATGAACAGGAACACCGCTTTTTCGACGTGAACCGCAACATCAATGGCGAAGAAGCCCTTGTTCATGCGTGCGACCTGCTGCGCTGCGCGGCAGCCACCGCTCACGAGTCGGCCAACCGTCTACAGGGTTCGAGCCGGGATCTGGCATTTTCGGTGGTGCATATGATTGATCTGGCCAAAGTCATGCTGGATCGGTCCCTGGACGGCTACCCCACTCGTTAAGCAGCGTAGTCAACGAAAACGGCTCCGCGGATGCCAAGGTGTGAGGGGGTTATGTGATTGGCACTAAAAGAAACAGGTGGGAAGAACCCGGAAGAAACGGGCCGAGCCGGGAAAAATAAGGGCTTGGCTAAAGAAACAGTGCCAAAGCATGCGCACCGAGGGAAAAGAAGCTACAAGAAGAAAAAAGCCCCAAGGTGCGGGCTTTTTGGCATAGGCGGTTCAAATCATCCAGCCACCAGACCAAACCACCCGGCCAACGATGTGCAGTCTGTCGAGGTGCTCGCCGGGAACGTGGATAGGATGATACGCCGAGTTAGCGCTGATTACCGTCACCCCACCGTCCAACTGGCGCTGTAAACGCTTGGCGTATAGCAAGTCATCAAGGCGAATTACATAGAAGCCGTCACCCTGAATGTGGTTACGTGACAGATCCACCATCACAGTATCCCCATCCTTCATTATCGGTTCGTTTGAATCACCGTCTACACGCACCGCAGCCAGGTTGGCTGGAACAAGTCCTTTCTTTCTTAGGCTGTATTTCGTGAATGCCAACATTGTCAGGACCCGAGCACCTTCGGTCCACGCCCCATGGCCCTGACTTATCCTGGCGTCATAGAGCGGAACGTACGCATATACGTCCTCCAGGTCCTCGGCGCTCTGCTGGGGCTGTACGCCTGCAAACATATGCCCCTTGCCCGAAGCAATCCAATCCAGTGAAACCCCCTTAGCGGATGCCAGAAGGGCCAGCGAGTTGAACGCAGGCATACCTTCGCCCGAAATCCATCTCATTAGAGAGGACAGCGCCACATTCGCAGACTCCGCAGCCTGTTTTCGGGAATCAAAAAGGCTGGCGACCTGCGCTATGCGAGTTTCTATTCCCGAATTCGGAAAAGAAACTGCATCCGTTCCACTGGGGACGTTATTTTTTCCGCCGTAACTGCCTGATTTCAAAAGGGTTTATCCGAATGTGGGTTGATACATCTCGAAAACAGGAATAAAAACTCCCGAATTCGGTTTACCGGTTCCCGTATACGGGATATATTGTCCTAAACCGGCCGTTAGAAAGCCGAAAAAAACCACCCTAGATGATGGTTATTGAATGAAAACCTTCGACATACCTCTTGATCTGGAAAGCCGGTGGGAGTGGATCAAATTCCAACTCCGTGTACGCGGCACCTGCTTTGCCGATCTTGCGAGAGATCACGATCTGAACGAGCGAGCCATCCGCAACGCCAAGCAGCGCCCCTACCCAAGGGTGGAGCGTGCGATTGCCGACGCTTTGGGCCTGAAGCCTGAGCAACTGTGGCCCGAGCGGTGGAACGCTGACGGATCACCAATCCGCCAACGCCCGAATCGTGCGGAAGCGAATTCGGTATATCGAAAGCATACCGGATCTAGTCCGGTTGGTAACAGTAAAACCAAGCAGGGTAACCGAGATGCGTAGTTTCTATACGCTTCAAGAATTGGCGGGGCTGCCAGGCCTACCGGGAACAGTACCTGGAATCAGGAAGCTCGCAGAGCGTATGGGCTGGGAAGGACAGCGCCGATTGGGCAGTAAGGCGGTGGAATACTCGTTCAGCCAATTGCCTGTAGAAACCCAGACGGCGCTGCTTGCTCTATCGGTAAGTGGAGATGCAGCGGCACCAAAAGAGAGCCTTCCAGCGGTCAATACCTCGCAAGCCGTCAAAGTGAGCGACCGGCTGAACGACACACAAAAAGCGGTGATGGTTGCTCGGCTTTGCTTCGTTCGTGAGATCGAGCGTATGTCCGTCGCCGTGTCTCAGAGCCGCGCAATAGACATTTTGGTCAAACAGGCACGCGACTGCGCATTGAGTCCCTATCTGATGGAGCGTGTGGACCTTGCTAATGACCGCAAGACTGGAGATCGAGGCCTATCCGAACGAACGCTGAAACGGTGGATAGCTGCGTATAAGGCTCACGGTGAGAGTGGATTGGCTCCGTTGAGGCAGCGACCAAATCTCGCGATTCCCGAGTGGGCTAAAGAGTTCCTTCGGTGCTACCAGCGTCCAACAAAGCCAAGCGTGGCGGCGAGTTATATGGAGTTTGCCAGCGGGTACGGCGGGACCGTACCAAGTATCCACGCTGTAAAGCGGTTCTTGAAAAAACTATCTCCAGACGCCTTGAACGCTGGGCGTATGAGCCCCCAGGAGTTGAAATCCCTGCAATCGTTCCGGCGGCGATCTACGAAAAGCCTGTTTCCTGGAGATGTGTACACAGCGGACGGTCATAAGTTCGATGCCGAGGTAATCAATCCTCTAACAGGCAAACCGTACCGCCCTGAAATCACAACGGTACTCGACGTGGCAACCCGAAAAGTTGTTGGCGTTTCGGTCGGAGAATCCGAATCCGCCATCGGCGTGCTGGACGCGCTGCGCGACGCTATTCGTGAGTGCATGTTCGCCATTTTCTATGTCGACAACGGGTCCGGCTTTGCCAACGACACCGTGCGAGAGGTCGTAGATCGCATCGGCGGAACGATGACCCATTCGCTTCCCTACAACAGTCAGGCTCGCGGTCTTTCTGAGCGGGGGCACCAAACCATTTGGGTACGCGCAGCAAAGAAACTAACCAGCTATATCGGGGCGGATATGGACAAACACGCGGGGACCCGTGTGCATCGTATCGGCCGTAAAGAGCTACGCGAGATGGGGAAAAGCCAGGTCTTGCCGACGTTTGCCGAATTCATGTCAGGCATGGAACACGAAATCGCCGCCTACAACAGCACACCGCACCGTGGGCTTTCCAAGTTTCGCGACCCTGAGACTGGCGTATTACGCCACATGACCCCGAATGAAGCATGGCAGGCCGCGATATCTGAAGGATGGGAACCAATCGTCGCACCTAGCTCGTTGGTGGATTCACTGATGCGGCCGCAGGTCATCAGGAAATCTCGACGGGGCGAAATTGCCTGGTCAGGTAACACCTATTTCGCCCCCGATCTAACGGCCTTTCATGATCAAGAAATACGTATTGCCTACGACGTTAGAGATGCTAGCCAGATCTGGGCGTACACGTTAGACGGGGAACTGATCGGTGCCGCCCAGCTTGATGGAAACACCACGGACTACATGCCGAGAACAATGGTCGAGCAGGCACGTGAGAAGCGTGAAAAAGGCCAGTTCAAGCGTGCCGTAGACAAGCTGGAGGTGCTTACAGGGCATCGCGTGGAAATGATCGCTCCTTCCACCGCACCCTCAGCGGCCCTGCAACAAGACGAGCGAGCAGCGGCGCTGGAATATGCCAGGGAAGTAGTCGCGCAACGGCCGAGCTTTGAGATTCCAGATAACGACGTAGCGCGTTATCGACTTTGGAAGAAGCTGGATACGCGCCAAGCATCTGGCGAAGAACTTGATGATTTTGAAGCGCGTTGGTGGAAGAGCTATTCCACCCACCCGGATCTGACTTATCAGCGTGAGCTGATGGAAGGTATTGAAAAACACGCGGGTTGAGAGCCCGCGTTTATTGGAGACCAGCGTGTTGACGCACGCTAGAGAAAGGAGAAGCACAATGAGTGTAACTAAAATCGTAGCCCTTACCAATGTTGGCCTACTCGCAGGAGCGGTAAAACGTGCGCAAGCTCGTCCGGCGGGCCTGCCTGGTCTGGTCGTGATGTATGGACCGAGTGGCTTGGGTAAATCTGTCGCGGCGTCCTTTGCTGCAAATCAGCACCGTGCGTACTACGTTGAGTGTAAAGAAACCTGGTCCAAGAAAGGCTTCTTGATGGCAGTCCTTAAAGACATGGCTGTTGCACCGGGTCGCACCGTCGGCGAAATGATGGAGCAGATCGCGGAACAGCTGTCACGGTCCAGGCGGCCACTGATCGTTGACGATGTTCAGTACATGCTGGACAAAGCAATCGCGAACATTCTCACCGACCTCTACAACGCAAGCCAGGGAACAATCGTCCTAATCGGTGAAGAGCGCGTGCCAACTTCTTTGGCAAAACTCGAACGTCTCCACAATCGAGTAGTGGAGTGGGTGCCGGCCCAGCGGGCATCGGTCGAAGATGTCATTGAGCTGTCGAAGTCGAATTATCCGGATCTTGAAATTGGCGAGGATCTGCTTGAGGACCTGTGCCAATCCGTTCGCGGATGCCTGCGCCGAGTTGCAGTGAACCTTTACAAAGTGCAATGCGAAGCCTCTGCAAACATGTGGGACCGGGTCGACCTGGCTACGTGGGGCAAGCGCGGGTGGTTTACTGGCGAAGCCCCTGTCCGGAGGTCTATCTAAATGGTCGGTCGTAAACCACACCTTGTCGTAACTGGTGGAAAAGAGCCACGTCAGCGTATTTGGGAAGCCATTCGTATACTCGGCCCAGCGTTCTCGATCAATGATATCGCCAGGCGTAGTGGTCAGATGCCAAGAGAGATCAACGACTTTTTCAGTGTGTTGGCAAAGGCTGGAATCATTCAGCTTGTTGAATCGCCAGACGGGAAAGAGAGTCGTGTGTACTCATTGGTGCGCGACGAAGGCGTTGAATATCCTCGGCTAAATAGGAAGGGTGAGCGCACCTATCTCCATCTGATCACTGAAAATATCTGGCGCAGCATTCGAATTCTCAAGGGAGCCTTCACTGCTGACACCGTGTTGCATACAGCATCTGCCGGTGGCGTTCCTATGACAATTATCAGGGTTCGCCAATACCTCCACGCTTTGGCCGAAGCTGGATATCTCGATAAGACCGAGTGCGACAGGAACACCCCTGAGACTTACCAACTTGTTCCGGGCAAACACACGGGGCCTCGCCCACCTGAGATTCGTAAACTCGATTCGCTTCAAGTCTATGACCCGAACTTGAACAAGCTGGTATACGCCAAAACTACAGGCTCAATAGATGCTGATCGCAGCTTGGTGGAACCAGGTGTTGCGCTGTTGCGTACCCGCGATCTGCTTGGCGAATGGTTGAAGCTTACTGATGGTGGCAAGACGACAGTCAAGCCGTCCCCTGATCTGGTGCAGCGCACTCAGTTGGAGCTGGCAACACCGGGCGAGTCTGGAGGTCTGCAATGAGCCAAGTAAAAATTTCCGGGTGGGGTGACGAACCGCCGCTTTTCGTACGCCTACTTGCCGCCGAGGCTGCGGCGACCAATCGCGCCAAGGCTGGTGAGCGAATCGGGATGAGTCGCACAGCGGTCAGCCTGATTCTTGTAAACAAGTACACCAGCCCAAGCACCGCTGGAGTTGAACGCCGTGTAATGGAAGTGCTGGGGCGGATCGATTGCGTTGCTGTTGGCGACACTTTGACCGTCGAGCAATGCCAAGGCTTCTATAAACGCCCTGCGCCTACGCACAACCCCATGGCGATGCAGCACTGGCGCGCATGCCAGCAATGCCCAAACAATCCGAACTGCGGAGGCGATGGCTATGCAACCGTCCACTAAGCCTGAGATTCAGATCCATGAGAGCGGCCGTATGTTTCGGTTATGCAGCGAAGGCCGAGTGATTGGCTTCGCCGCCTCACGCGGTTTTGCGCAGATCCGGGCGAGCGAGCTGGAGTCCAGCTTTTCGGTTGATCCTCAAATTTTGGACGTATCTGCGGCAGATACGACTGAGAGTCTAACGTTTGGTTCCCGCAAGGCTGGTGTGTGGCTTGTCGAGGTGCTGGATGCTCAGTTCGAAGGTGGTGCTTTCCAAATTGCTGCCTTCCCTACAGCGGCGGAAGCTGGTCAGTTTCGCGATCAGGTGGAGGCCTATCACCGGTCTATGCCTGAAAGCGAAGCGGAAGGCGAATGGTCGGACGCTCAGATCGCCTGGTTCAAGACCCATCCGGCCCCCATGGCCTCAGCCTGTGGCGGTGTACTTCGCATTCGTTATCAGGGGGTGCATTGATGCGCACCCGTTGCCCGAACTGCGGCACCACACTTTCGCTCGATGCCCTGATTGCGCATGACGGCGCCCGCGATGCGCTGGGGATTGCATTCAAGATGTCCGGCCCTCTCGGTAATGCCCTGGTGCGTTACCTCGGGTTGTTCCGTCCCGAGGCCCGCGAGCTGACGTTGGATCGAGTTGCGAAGCTGCTCGGAGAGCTGTTGCCAGATGTCCAGGCACAGCGCATCGAGCGCAGCGGCCAGGTGTTCGAAGCCCCGCCTGAATGTTGGTTGTGGGCTATCGATCAAGCGCTGATAGCCCGTGAGTCCGGCAGGCTTACAACGCCGCTCAAGGGGCATGGCTGGCTGTACCAGGTCATGACCCAGTATCAGCCCGCCGCGGTTGGTGGAGCGATGGTTTTGGCACCAGAGAGCCACACCTTACCGGCGCGCCAGCGTCCGCAAAGCCAGACCGCAGCAGCGATCAACGCACTGGAGAACTGGGCGAATGGGTAACGGTTGGCTCAAGCGCGAAATCGCGAAGGGTGTAACTGGCTTGCTCGCTCTACGGCTCGATGGCGCTCCAGCGGCAGATGCCGCCACCAAAACAGCGGACATCTGGCTTGTGGCTATGACCAAAGGGCGGGAGTGGAACGAGGAACAGGACGCCTCACGCATCGCCAAAGCGTTCGAAACGTTGTTTGCCAACTGTGAGCGTTGGCCTCCTCCAGCCCTGTTGCTGCGGGAGCTGCCGATTCAGCCAGTTGAGCAGCGTTACATCAAACAGAAGCGGACAGAAGAACAGATCCGGACGGGGAATGAAGCATTAGATCAGCTCATGGCGAGGATGAAGCGCCGGGCTAATCCAGATGCGGCCCTCAAGTCGGACAACGAGATCGAAGAGTCAAAAAAACAGGCCATGGCAGCGTTTGCGGAGCTGCAAGACAGGGCCTCTAAACCAACAGACATGGAACAACAGCAATGAACAACATCCCAGAAGGTTTTCGGAAGGACGCAAGGGGCCACCTGGTTCCGGAAGTGCTGATCAAGCCAATCGACTTGGCCCGAGATCAGTTGGTCAACGAACTTGTCGAGGGCGCTAAGGCCGTCTCCAGCGCGTTGGCAAAGTTCAAGGTCGCCGCATTCGGTGACATCAAGGCATTCGTAGAGATGTCGGCAGAGCAGTACAAGGCGACCATCGGTGGCAAGAAAGGGAACGTAACCCTGTTCTCGTTTGATGGGCAATTCAAGATCGTCCACGCCGTCCAGGACTCCATCAAGTTCGATGAGCGCCTTAAAGCCGCTCGCGTTCTCATCGACGAGTGCGCGGCGGAGTGGACCCAGGATGCACGTAGCGAGGTGCGCGTCCTGGTCAACGAGGCCTTTCGTGCTGACAAGGCTGGCGAGATCAGCACCGGTCGCGTACTCGCGCTGCGTCGGCTGGAGATCCTGGATGACCGTTGGAAGCGGGCAATGACTGCCATCGGCGAGGCCGTCCAGGTGGTGGGTTCGAAGAGCTACATCAGGGTTTATGAGCGTATCGGGGAATCGGATCAGTACGCGCCGATCCCGTTGGATATCGCAAGCATCTTCGTGGCGGATAGCGCGCCATCAACCCTGCACTGATCTGTCCCTAATAAATCTGCCAGCCAACATCCGAACCTAGCGAGTAGTGCGAATGAGCAAGTTCCAAATCGTTGTAGAAGACAGCACCGATGGCGTTTCCATCTCTGTTGATAACCAAGCACAGATCCACGGCAGCAAAGCTGGCCGCGTCGCAACCGCGATGGTCCAGTCAGCCAGGCTGATTGCCCGGCTGCCTCTTGAAACCTCTGAGCGTCACCTTGGTGGCTGCGACTGCGATATCTGCATGGCAATGCGCGAGAAGCTGATTCTCAAACCAACCCTCCATTAAAGCGAAACCGTCTCGGGAAACCGGGGCGGTCTGCCGGGTGTGGTTGCCCGGTACTGATGAGCAGCCGAGGAACACGATGGAACAGGCAGACTGGAATGAACTGAAAGAGCAGATGGACAGCCCATACGGATCCATGAAACTGAAGTGTGATGACTTCGAAGTCGACGTTGTGCAGATCACAGAGCCAGGAAAGAAGAGCTGGGGCACAACGGTCTACGTTAACGGGTATATCAAAGGTATCTGGTTGAAGTGCGATAACAAAACCGGTGAGCCTGAGCATGAGGAAACCCGCCGCTTTTATCGCAAGGTGACTCGTTCTCTCCATTCGAAAAAGAGCATTGAGTTCTACCGGAAAATGTACGGAAAGCGTGAGGCAACACGGTTGGCAGCAATCAAGTTCTACACGTACGACTGGTCGTGGAAGAGCTTTACCTCTCTGAAAAAACATCTGGTTGCCAATAACAAGGACATCACGCGCCTGCACTAATCGCCTCCCGGTCAGGATAGGCGTCCATATGGAAGGATGAACACTATGAATACACGAAGCATTCAGTTATCAAAGATCCACATCGCCAAAAAAGACTTGGGAATTGATGACGACACCTACCGCGCACTTCTTATGCGCGTCACAGGCGCACAATCGTCCAAGGGGTTGAAGCCAGCACAGATGGCCGCAGTGCTCAGCGAGTTTGAGCGGCTGGGCTGGAAGCCCAAGAAGAACACCGGTCGAGCTGCACCAAAGGCGAGCCCGGAGCGTGAGAAGTTGATAAACAAGATCGGTGCTTTGTTGACCACCGCTGGCCGCACTTGGGCCTATGCCGATGGCATGGCCAAGCGGATGTACAAAGTTGAGCGAACAGAATGGCTGAACCCAAAGCAACTCCAGGGTGTAGTTGCGGCTCTTGGGTACGACGCTAAGCGCCGGGGGGCTCAAGCATCATGACGGAATCTCTGTTCCCCGATGATACGGACAGCCTGGACCCGAACAAAGTCTTGGCACACATGGAAGACCCCGCAGTCCTATTGCGTTGGGAAGGCACGCTTAAGGAAATGGTTGAGATCGCTGAAGCTGAGTTGCGCGCCAAGTTGGGTGAACGAACTGATGTCCCTGAGATCGCCCGTTTCGTGGTCTTTGCGATTTGCGATGTGATGGGGGGCAGCGTGGTTTATTTGCCACGCGGTGAGGCGCTCAAGAAGGCCATGCGGGATGCGTCGATATTTCGTGATTGGCGGGACAATAATATCCAGCCGTCTGACCTGGTTAGGAAGTATCGGCTTGCCTCTCCTACAATTTATGACATCATCGCCCGGCAACGGGCACTGCATCGCCGCAACGAGCCCGATTTGTTTGGTTTCGACGAACCTAAAGGGAGCATTCATTAATGTCAGACGAGCAGTGGTTTTACGATGATTCGGGCACCAGGAAGGGGCCAGTAACAACCACTGCGATGCAGGAGCTTGTGCGACAGAACAAGTTACGTCTCGATACTCTAGTTTGGCAAACGGGCATGCTCGATTGGGGGCCGCTGAGCGAAACGAACCTCGCTAGCGGTCTCACACTGCCTCCCCCCATTCGCAAAGAAAGCATGTTTCAGCTATGGGCTTGGTTGGTGGCGGTTTTTCCTGCACTTTGGGTTGTGATGGTGTACACCGCACCTGTAGCTAAAATCCCGACAGTAGGTGTCGTTGCGATACTCGCGTGGTGCTGTGTCATCGTCCTGGATGTTCATATGCTTAGGCGCGCAGGATATTCGAAGCCTGCCTATATGTGGGCTGTGCCTGTGCTGTTTGGGCAATTTTACGTGGCAACAGTTTATCTTTACGTACGGCATCGAGTGACCCAAGGGTCACGCCTAAAACTGATAGTATCGTTTTTTACTTCAGCCGCATTGTTGTACCTGATCATAGTGAACTGACGACCTCCGAAGCCTCGCCAAGTGCGGGGCTTTTTCTTGTGCGTTTAAGAAACTCTCCCCTCTCTCAATAGACGCGAATCTAGCCGGGTACTTCTCGCAGACGGATTCGCGTCATGTCCACCCAGCCAAAGCCAACTTCGCCCCGTGCGTACGCCGCCCTGATTCATGCAACTGCATCTCAGGAGGGTCGCAAAGCCGCTATCCAGGCATGCCCATCGGACTGGCTGGACTTGGCACTCAAGCACGTTTCCATCGCCGAAGAGCGCGATGCGGAAACGGTCCGTCAGCGTGAGAAGTTACGACCGACACCAAAAGCCAAACCCATCGCGCATGCCGCATACCACGAGCCCCAGCGCTCTCGCGGTAATCCCGAAGTAGCCGCCCAGCACCTGGCCGGGTTGCGTTCATCCATCAAACCATCAAGTGAGTTTCGCGCATGAACTTTCGAAAAGGACGTGGGCGCCCCCGTGCGCCTCGCATGACCAACTGGATCGTCATCACCCTGGCGATGCTGATCGTCCTGGCGTTGATCGCGCCAACCAAACTCCCAGTAGTTCTGTACAAGGCCGGTCTGGTAACGGGCGGCGGTGTGCTGGGTTACTGGATCGACCGGGCGCTGTTTCCCTATGCCCGCCCTAACCAGGTAATGCGAGTCCACCAACCCTGGGCAGGCCTGCGCCGCGCCCTGGTCGTGATGGCCTGCATCCTCGGTCTGACACTGGGGCTCTGACCATGCGGCGAATCTTACTAATCGGATTGGTCATCGGGGCTCTGGTGCCAATCATGGCGCTTGCTGACATTCCCGTCGTTGCGGAGCGATACCAGCGCGACCTCACCCGTATCGCGCAGGCTGAGTGGGGGTTGGACGCACCGGTCGCCATGTTTGCTGGCCAGATCCACCAGGAAAGCCGCTGGAAGTTCGATGCGCGCTCGCCTGTCGGCGCGCAAGGCTTGGGCCAAGTGATGCCCTCGACCGCCGCCTGGCTGGCTGCAACGTTCCCAAAGGTCTTGGGGAAGAACGAGCCGTATAACCCCACCTGGTCGATGCAGGCACTTGTCAGTTACGACCATTGGCTGGCCAGCCGGATTACTGCCGCCGACTCCTGCGAGCAGGCGGCCATGATCCTCTCTTCCTACAACGGCGGCCTCGGGTGGCTGATCCGTGACCGCAAGCTGGCCTCGGCTAAGGGCGCCGACAAGCTGACTTGGTTCGGTTCGGTTGAGCGCTTCAACGCGGGGCGCTCAGCAGCCGCATTCAAAGAAAACCGGGCATACCCACGGCTGATTCTGCGTCAGTGGGAGCCCATCTACATCCAGGCCGGTTGGGGCAAGGGGAGCTGTTCATGAATACGTTTGTGAGGGCGCTTGTTCCGCTGGCCCTGATAGCCGCCGTCGCGGGTTTGTTCCAGTGGACGGCACATATGAACTACCAGGATGGCTACAGCGACGGGTTTGGTAAAGCCCAGGCCGAAGGCAATGCGGCGCTCAGCGACCTCAAGGCGATGCACGCCGACGAGGTGGCTCGTCAGGCCCTGGCGGCGAAGCAAGCGGCTGAAGCGGCATCGGAACGGCTCTTGGCGGAGACCAACCGAGGCAACAGCCTGGCCAACCAACTGGCCGACCAGAAGGACGTGCTGCGCCGCACCACCGAAAAACTCAACAAGGAAATCGCCAATGTCACCACCAACTACCGGCGTGCGCTCGATGCGCAGCTTGAGCCGTTGCCTCCTGCTGTCTTTACCAATGGCTTTATCCGGGTGTGGAACAGCGCCCTTGGAATTGCCAGTGCTACAACAATGCAAGCCAGCACCGGCTCCAGCGGAGCTGCTGCGTCGACCGGAGGAGCCGGAGCCACTGACAGCCTGGCTTCCGGACTTACCCAAGCAGCCCTGTTGTTCAACCACACCCGCAACGGTGAGCGCGCCGCCGCCTGCCGCGCACAACTCAATCACCTGATCGACTGGAATACTCATGGACGTAATTGACATTGCCTCTAAGCGCGAAGACGACCACCGCGCTGCGGTCATAGCGGCGCATTTGGCACAACAAAAGAAAATATCTGAACGGCCATCTGCGGAGCACTGCGAGGACTGCGGTGGGGATATTCCAGAAGCCCGACGGCAGATCATCCCCGGTGTTGAACTGTGTGTGGAATGCCAGGATCGCCAGGAGCGGATGCGCCGATGATGCCGACTATCGAGATACCAGCCTGGCAACTGCTCGCCTCTGGCGTCAGCTTACTGGCCATGTTCGCCGGGCTGGTGAAGTTGCTGCTGGCCCAGACCGAACGACGCCTGGACCAGCGCTTTGCCGTCATGGATGACCGCTTCAACGCCGTAGCCAAGGACTCGGAGCGGTTGCGTCAAGTCGAGATCGGCTTGGAGCGCCTGCGCGGTGAGATGCCCCTGAACTACGTGCGCCGAGAAGACTACGTGCGCAACCAGACCGTGATCGAAGCCAAGCTTGATGCCTTGGCGCTCAAGCTTGAAAACGTCCAGCTCAAAGGAGCGCGTCAATGATTGACCCAGCCAAAACCCGCCGCGAATCGCTGCGCTGGTACATCCTGCTTACCCTGAACACCAGTCGCCCGGTCGATCCCCACGAAGCAGTGGTGCTCTCTACCATCCAAGGCATCTATCCAGACTCCACGGCGCTGGAGCTGCGCCGCGAACTGGACTACCTGGCTGACCGGTCGCTGGTCACCCTGGTGAAGCAGCCGAATGGTGTATGGATCTGTGGGCTGACCCACTATGGCGTCGACATCGCCGAGTACACCATCCCCTGCAATCCGGGCATTGCTCGCCCTGAAAAATACTGGTCGTGACCCATGCCGCCCCGTAGCAAGGTGGCCGCACTCCCGGCCGAAGTGAAGGCTTGGCTTGATCAGTCATTGGTCGAGAACAACTTTTCCGGTTACGAGCTGCTGTCCGGCGAGCTGGAAAGCCGTGGTTATTCCATCGGCAAATCGGCGCTACACCGGTATGGCACCGAGTTTGAGGACAAGCTGTCCGCCCTGAAGATGGCCAGCGAGCAGGCCCGTGCCGTGGTTCAGGCCGCCCCCGATGAAGAAGGTGCTGTCAACGAGGCCCTGATGCGGCTCGTCCAGGAACATCTATTCAAGCTGCTCATGTCCGACGGTGACCAGATCGATCTACCCAAGGTGGCCAAGGCCGTTGCAGAGCTGGGACGCGCTTCCGTGGTTCAGAAAAAGTGGCAGGCCGAATTCCGCGAGAAGGCCGAAGCGGCCGCTGCTCGGGTGGAAAAAATCGCCAAGAAAGGTGGGCTCAATGCAGCGACGGTCGACGAGATCCGCCGCGAGATTCTAGGGATGGCCTCATGAATTACCTCATTTCCTTTGCAATCTGTGCGGGCCTGACAGCACTGGGAGCCAACGAGAGCAACGCTAATCAGCTCCTGTCCTGCGACCTTAATGTCGCGATTTTCCTGACGATGGCGTGGTATCTCGGCCGCAGGAAAAAAGCATGAGCATTCCTGTTGTCCTGGACAACACCGCAGGCTTGGACGCTCCGGCCGTGCTCCTGGACTACCAAAAGGATTGGATCGGGATCAGGGCGCCGCTCAAGGTCGGTGAGAAGTCCCGCCGTATTGGCCTCACGTGGGCTGAGGCTGCGGATAACGTCCTTGTGTGCGCGTCCGAAAAACCCGCGGGCGGCCAGAACGTCTATTACCTGGGATACAACCAGGACATGACGGTCGAGTATATCCAGGCCTGCGCCCTTTGGGCGCGGGCCTTCAACTATGCCGCCGGGGAAATCGAAGAAGGCATCTGGCCTGACAGCGACCCTGACAAGCACATCAAGACCTACGCCATCGCCTTCCCATCAGGGCACCGGATCGTGGCCCTGACCAGTCGCCCGAGCAACCTGCGGGGGCGACAGGGCGTGGTGGTCATTGATGAGGCCGGATTCCATGCGGATCTGGCCCAGTTGCTCAAGGCGGCGCTCGCTCTGCTGATCTGGGGCGGTGAAGTGCATGTGATCAGTACCCACGACGGCGCAGAAAACCCGTTCAATGACCTGATCGAAGAGATCCGGGCTGGCAAGCGCAAGGGCGAGCTGTTTCGTTGCACCTTCCGCGAAGCCGTGGCGGACGGGCTTTACAAGCGCGTCTGTCTACGCAAAGGCATCCCATACGACCCCGAGGAAGAGAAAGCTTGGGTGCAGGATGTTTACGACTTCTACGGCGATGCGGCAGAAGAAGAGCTGGACTGCGTCCCCAGTCAGGGTGGCGGTGCATACCTGAGCATGGCGCTCATCGAGCAGCGGACCAGCAAGGATGTGCCGGTGGTCCGGCTCAAATACCCTCCAGGATACGAAACCATCGCTGAGCATCTGCGCATGGCCGAGTCGCTGGAGTGGTGCGAGCGCGAATTGCTGCCGCTCCTTTCCCAGATCCCGACCGACGTTTATAGCTACTACGGGCACGACTTCGCCCGTAGTGGCGACCTCTCGGTGATCTGGCCGCTAGTCAAAGAGCAGAACCTGCGCAAGCGCACGCCCTTCCTGGTCGAGCTGCGAAACGTGCCGTTCAAGCAGCAAGAGCAGATCTTGTTCTACATCGTCGACCGCCTGCCCAACTTCCTCAAAGGCGCTCCGGATGCCAGGGGCAACGGATCGCAGCTCGCCGAGAGCGCGGCCGTGCGGTACGGATTCAACCGCATTGAGCGGGTCATGCTCAGTGAGGGCTGGTATCGCGACAACATGCCGCCATTCAAGGCAGCGCTTGAGGACGGCACCTTCGACGAGATCCCGGCCGACCGCGATGTGACCGGCGATATCCGGGCTTTCCGGATCGTGAAAGGCGTTGCCCGCATCCCGGAGAAGCGCACCACCGAAAAGGGCGATGGCTCTAAGAGCGGCGATAAACGTCACGGTGACGCCGGTATCGCAGCCGTTCTGGCCGACTACGCATCTCGCCAAGAAACCGAAATATTCGAATATCACCGCGTCCAGCCCGGCGCCCAATCAGGCCACAAGGTCGGATCAGGCGGTAACTGGCGCAACAGAAAAGGCATCTGGTAATGGCTCAATCGCGCATCGTGGATCAACACGGCCGACCAATCGACTTCGGCCAGCTTACTCAAGAGCTGGCCGCCCCAAGGCTGACCGGCGTGCGGCAGGTTTGGCACTCATCAGTGGCCAGCGGCCTCACACCAGGTCGGCTTGCATCCATCCTGCAGGGCGCTGTCGAAGGCCAGGCTCATGACTATCTGACCCTCGCAGAAGAGATGGAAGAGCGGGATCTGCACTACGCGTCGGTGCTGGGCACCCGCAAGCTGGCAGTCGCTGGCTTGAATGTCCGTATCGAAGCGGCCAGCGATGACGCTGAAGATGTGCGCCGGGCCGAAGCCCTCACAGCGCTGGTTGCCCAGCCGGAGTTCGGGGAGCTGCAAGCGGACCTGGTCGACGCCTTGGGCAAGGGCTATGCCGTGTCGGAAATCATCTGGGATCGCAGCGGAAAGGAATGGATGCCGGAGCGCTATGAGCAACGCGACCAGCGCTTTTTCCAGTTCGACCAGGCCACCGGGCGTGAGCTGCGCCTGCTCGATGAGGCCGACCCTATGTACGGACTCGCCCTCGCGCCGTACAAGTTCATCACGCACCTGCCTCGCATCCGTTCAGGTTTGCCCATCCGTGGCGGCCTGGCCAGGCTGGCGACCGTTGCATATATGTGCAAAGCGTGGACGTGGAAGGACTGGATGGGCTTTGCGGACATCTACGGCATTCCCATGCGCGTCGGTCGCTACGGCCCTGGTGCCAGTGCCGACGATATCGGCGTGCTGTTGTCGGCCGTGGCGAACCTGGGCAGCGATGCTGCGGCCGTGATTCCCGATTCCATGCGCATCGACTTCCAGGCTGCGGCCAACGTCGCCGGGGCTGGCGAGTTCTTCAAGGGGTTGGCTGAGTGGTGGGACAAGCAAGTCAGCAAGGCGGTGGTCGGCCAGACCATGAGTGCCGACGACGGCGCAAGCCTGGCACAAGCCAAGGTCCACAACGAGGTGCGCCTGGACTTGCTCACCGCCGATGCAAAGGCCCTGAGCAATACGCTCAACCGGCACCTGGTGCGCCCATACTGTGACCTCAACTATGCACCTGGTCGGCCATACCCGCGCTTGATCGTCGACGTTCCGGAGCCGGAAAACGTCCAGCTCCTGGTCAGTGCGCTCAAGGATCTGGTGCCGCTGGGCTTGCGCGTTGAGCAGTCGGTGATCAGGGACAGGCTGAACCTTCCGGCCCCGGCCGAAGGTGCAGAGATCCTTGGCGTCACCGCTCAAGCCGCCCAGCCGTCCGCGCTGGCCACCGCAACCAACCGCGAGCAGTCGGCTGCGGGCTCTCCGTCCACGCGGGACATCGTGGACAACCAGGTGCAAGCATTGGAGCGTCAGGCAGCGGTCGGAATGGATGACATGGTCGATGCAATCAAAGAGCTACTGGACGCCTCGGACAGCCTGGAGGATTTCCGGGACCGACTGATCGAGGCCTATCCAGCCATGAACAGTGCCGACCTGGCCGACGCCATGGCGGACGGCTTGATCGCGGCCAACCTCGCCGGGCGCTATGACGTGCTGAGGGGGCTGTAATGGCGGTCTCCCACGGCTCTCTCCCGTTCCAGGAACAGATCGACTTCTTTCGTGGCAAGACCAGCCTGCCGACGCGGGCTTGGGCGGACGTATATAAAGAAGAGCACGACTGGGCCTTTGTGGTGGCCGGTGCATCCAAGCGGGACTTGCTGACTGACCTGCGGGGCTCGGTTGAAAAGGCCATAGCCGGTGGCGGCACCCTGGAACAGTTCCGCAAGGACTTTGACCAGGTCGTCGCCAAGCATGGCTGGCAGTACAACGGTGGCCGTGGCTGGCGTACCCGCGTGATCTACGAGACCAACCTGCGCCAGAGCTACAACGCAGGCCGCGAAGCGCAGATGGCGGACCCTGAATTAAGGAAGGCCAGGCCATACGGGCTGTATCGCCACGGGGACAGCGCCCATCCACGACCAATGCACTTGTCCTGGAATGGCACGGTGTTGCCCCTGGACGATCCGTGGTGGTCCACTCACAGCCCGCAGAACGGCTGGGGCTGCAAGTGCAAGAAGTTCATGGTCAGCCAGCGCGACGTGGAACGGCAGGGCCTGAAAGTCGGCCCGGCCCCCGCCATTGAGTACGAGCAGAAGGTGGTGGGCATGAACAGCCCGCTTGGCCCTCGCTCAGTCAGGGTGCCGGTGGGCATCGATCCAGGCTTCGACTACGCACCTGGTCAATCCAGGCTGAGCGGTGCAGTGCCTCAGATCCGGGAGCCAGGCCAAAAGGTCGAACCGGCGCCGGGCGTGCCTAGCCGCACTCCGGTGCGCCCGCTGCCAGGCGCCAGGCCTGCTGCTGAGGTCGAGCGCATGCCGCAAGGCCTCAAGCCAGCCGCGCAAGTGGAGCGCTTCCTGAAGACGTTTGGTGCCAAAGCCGATGCTCCGGCGGTGTTCCGTGATCTGGCGGGAGATCCGCTGGTGATCGGTCGCGAGCTGTTCGAGGGTGCGAAAGGCCAATTGCGCCTTCCACCTGGTGATCTGCTGCTGTTGGCTCGGGCCATCCGTGAACCTGACGAGATATGGGCCCGCCTCGACTGGCTGGAGGATCAGAAGCGTGCCGTCTTTCGCAAGCGCTATATCGCGCACTTCGCCGTGGCAGGACAGGCCGAGCCAGAGGCTGTCGTATTTGAGGCGGGCAGCGATGGTTGGACATCGACCTTCCACGACGGCGCGGGGGCGGATGATCTGCTGGCCAGTCTGCGGGTAGGTGTCCGTCTTTATCGCCGGTCTAAGTAGAGGCGCCCATGGCAGGTTCAATCCTCACCGTCACCACCACGACCGACCAGGCGAGCAAGGCGCTGCTGGAGCTGATCGAGCGCCTGGGCGATGTCACCACCCCGCTGAATGACATTGCCGAATACCTGCACCTTTCCACCGATGACAGGTTTCGGCGCAAGGTCGGGCCGGACGGCTCGCCCTGGGCTCCACTGTCACCGTCGACACTGGCCCGAAAGAAACGCAACAAGGAAAAGATCCTGCGCGAAAGCGGCATGTTGCAGGACTCGTTCCGGCACCAGGTATCCAACAACGAGTTGGACTTTGGCACCGACCGCCCCTATGGCGCCATCCACCAGTTCGGCGGAGCCATCCATCACGCGGCCCGATCCCAGCAGGTTTACTTCAAGGCGGGCAAGGACGGCGTCGGCAATCGGTTTGTGAAGAAGAGCGCTTCCAACTTTGCCCAGTGGGTCACGCATGGTGCGCGATCAACCGAGATGCCAGCACGTCCCTACCTTGGATTGTCCGCCGATGACGAACTGGAAGTGGCTGAGATCGTCGGAAACTACCTAAAGGGGGCATTTGAGGGCGATCAAATCTAAGCGCTTAGGCGGCGTTTGAGGGGCTTCTACGGTACAACCGGGGCGGCTGTTGTCGGTGCGTAGCGTTAGACAAGCGTTAGATTTGCTCTCAGCACTATTCGGGGTTGATGGTTCGAGCGAAGTTTGTGAAATGCGGTATAGAATGGCCGCCCCGCACTAAATCCCCAATCGGTTTCCGTCAGACACTGACATCTTAAGCCGACCTTAAACTCACCCTCCACGGGTCGCCGCTGACACTAGCGGCATGAAGACATTACTCGCACTCAATACTGACCTTTCGGCCACGGCCTCTGCCGACGGCAAAGCCCCCGAATGGGTCGAGCTTATCCCCCCTGGTCCAACCGTGATCGGCCGCGATGGTCGCACCTGGTTGTTTGACGACCTCGCTCAGCGCCTGGTGCTCGATGCGTTCACATCGCGTGGCATCGACTTGGCCGTCGACTGGGAGCATGCCAGCGAGATCCTGGCGCCGGTTGGGCAGCCTGCTCCCGCCTCTGGCTGGATTGATCAGTTGGAGATCCGCGACGGCGCTCTTTGGGGTCACATCGCCTGGACCCCGACTGCCGCTGCTCAGGTAGCCATCCGCGAGTACCGCTTCCTTTCTCCGGTCTTCGACTACGACCTGACCTTCATGCGCATTAGCCGCATGGTCAGCATCGGGCTGACCAACAAGCCCAACCTCTTTCTCACCGCTCTCAACCACGAAACCCAGGAGCATCACGTGCCACTACCCATCGCCCTGTGTGCGGCGCTCGGCATTGCCGAGTCTGCTACGGAAAACGAAGCCATCGCGGCCGCCACTCAATTGAAAACCGCTGCCGCCGCCCGTAACAGCGAGCAGCCGGACCTCAGTCGTTTCGTGCCTCGTCCAGACTACGACGCGGTGCAAACCCGGGCGCTCAATGCTGAAACGGCGTTGGCTACCCACCAGCGCACCGAGCGCGACAAGTCCATCAACGCCGAAATTGAAGCGGCATTGAAGGCGGGCAAGATCACCCCGGCCACCGCCGACTACCACCGTGCGGCCTGCGCCGAGCAAGGCGGCCTGGACCGTTTCCGCTCTTACGTCCAAGCCGCGCCAGTCGTCGCTGACGTGTCCGGCCTGTCCGGCATCCAGCCCAACAATCCAGGCACCGCCACCGCGTTGAACGCCGAGCAGGCAGCAATGTGTGCTCAGTTCGGTGTGGACCCGGTCGAGTTCGCCAAGACCCTGAAGAGTGAGGCCTAAGTCATGCCGCTGACTGCTGACCGCAATACCCCCATGAAGCACACCGACATCGTCGCCATTGGCGTCGGTGCCGGTCTGCGCATCTTCGGTGGCTCCATGGTTGTTCTGAATGCCAGCGGCTTTGCCATCCCCGGCAAGCCCGGCGCAGGCCTGACCTATGTGGGGCGTGCTGAAGAGCTGGTGGACAACACGGGAGGCGCCGACGGAGCGGTAAGTGTCCCGGTTCGTCGCAACCGAGCATTCAAATGGGCTAACGACGGCACCGTCACCCAAGCCCAAATGTTCAAGACCGCCTACATCGTCGACGACGCCACCGTTGCCGCGACCGACAGCAGCGGTACCCGCTCTGCTGCTGGCCGCATCGTCGGCATCGATTCCGACGGTGTTTGGGTCGAGTAACCCTCTTATATAGGAGCGCACTGCGCATGCTGGTTAATAAATCTTCCATCCAGGCGGCTTTCGTCGCCCTGAAAACACTGTTCAACAACGCGTTCACGTCTGCGCCAAGCACCTGGGACAAGATCGCCATGAAGGTGCCGTCCAGTACGGGCAGCAACCTCTATGCCTGGCTGTCGGCTTTTCCCAAGATGCGCCGCTGGATCGGCGAGAAGCACATCAAAAACCTCAAGGCCTACAGCTATTCGGTAGTCAACGAGGACTTTGAGGCCACCGTCGAAGTCGACCGCAACCACATCGAAGATGACCAGATGGGCATCTATGCGCCGCAAGCGCAGATGGCGGGTTTCTCGGCCAAGCAACTGCCTGACGAGATCGTCTATGAGCTGGTGAACAACGCTTTCACTAAGTTTTGCTACGACGGTCAATACTTCTTCGACACCGATCACCCGGTGGCGGATTCCAGTGTCAGCAACATGAGCACCAAAGTGCTCAGCGTCTCGACTCTCGCCGCCGCTCAGGCAAGCTACGGTGCGGCTCGAACCGCCATGCGCAAGTTCAAGGATGAAGACGGTCGCCCGATCAACGCCATCCCGACTGTTCTCCTGGTGCCGCCAGCGCTGGAAGACACCGCTCGCGCTCTGCTGACGGTCGAGCGCCTGGAGGACGGTAAGCCGAACCCGTACAAGGGCACCGCCGAGCTGGTCGTGGAATCGCGCCTGACCTCCGACACCGCCTGGTTCCTGTTGGACACCAGCAAGCCTGTACGCCCGTTCATCTACCAGGAACGCAAGGCCCCGGTCTTCGTGCAGCAGGTCGATGCTGAAGCGGACGACGTATTCAACCGTCGCAAGTTCAAGTTCGGCGCTGAGGCTCGCGCTGCCGGTGGCTACGGCTTCTGGCAAATGGCCTTCGGCTCCACCGGCACTGGGGTCTGATCATGGGCGTAGTTATCACTGCACGCCGTGACGGCTTCCGCCGTGGTGGCATCGCGCATATGGCCGCTGGGGTGTTCTATGCCGACGGAGCGTTGACCGAAGACCAGCTCAAGGCCTTTCGCAACGATCCACAACTGGTAGTGACCGAGCAGGCCGAACCGTTCACCAGCGCCGGTCAGGACGAACCGCTGCTGGGGGAGATGGGTAACACCATCGCCGCGCTGGAGCACTCGCTGGAAAACGCCCGCGCCGGGCTGAAAACCGCATCTGCTGATCTGGTGAGGATTCTGGAGCAGCAAAAAGCGGCCCCGGCCCTGATCGTCGCAGAGGCCCAAGCGCTGGAACCAGCAGACCCCACGACTGAAGGTGTGATCTGCATCGCAGGGGACACGCTGCTGTCGCTGATCAGTCAACACCTCAAGCCTGTACAGGCCAGCCCGGAGGCGCCCAACGATGAAAGCGATACAACGCTCGACAACTCCAGCGGTGCTGAAGCGCCGCAGAGCACGTCGCAGGCTGCGCCAGGTACTTCGCCGTCGGGTGCTGACTCAGGAGCTGTAGCGACCGATAAGCAGGACGCTGATAAACCGGCTGGTCGCTCCAAGCGTGGTTCGGGAAAGGGAGACGATAAATGAACCTCTCGCTGCCTACCGCACTGATCCTGGTCAATCGCTTCGGCGCCAAGGAGATGGCCGATCTGGCCGTGCCTGCCACCAGTAGGCCGATTGATCCCGAGTTGCTGGAGGCAGCGGTAAGGGGGGAATCGCTGGATGGTTGGGATGCCGAGGACGTTGCGGCGGCTGTGGCGGCGATGGCCCGGATGGCCGATGCCGCGACCCGAGCCCGAAGCGAGGTGCAGTTTTACCTCCGCTACCGGAAGCCCGGTGAGGATGCGCCGGGCTGGGTAGCAGACGACTTGCCGGAACTGACCCGCTTTCACCTGTATGGGGAAAAGGCTGGTGCTGAATCGGCGGTCCGCCTGCGTTACCTGGACATCATCAAACGTCTGCAAAGCCTGGCCACTGAAGACGAAAAACGCGGCGCATCCGAGTCGGGTTCGTCACGTCCGCTGATCACTCAGCAGCCTCGGATGTTCAGCCGTAGCACCTTGGGTGGTTTGTGATGCTGGGCGAACTGGAGGACGCCATCCAGGCGCGACTTGCGGAGCTGAAACAGCAGCTCCCACGGCTGCACCTGGACAGCTACGGCGGTGAGCTGAGCGACCCGGACCTGTTGGTCGACATGCTCAAGGTCACCCCCAGCGTGCTGATCACCACCCCACGGGTAGTGTTCAGCAAGGCAGGCCAGACCCGGCGTTACAAGGCGGCAGTGGTGTTTCGGTTGGTCATTGCCAGTGCCTCGGTGCGCGGCGAGCGCGAAACCCGACGCGGCACGGTGGCCCGAGATCCTGGCAGTTACTGGATCTGGGAGGCCTGTATGCGGCTCCTGACAGGGTGGCAGCACAAGGAAGGCGGCGCCAGGGTCTCGCCGACCGAATTCGCCAACCTGGTGAATGGCAAGTTCCAAACCAGCCACCTCTCGGTGCTGGGCCAGAGCTTCGCTGTCGCGCTGGATTGGGACATTCCTGAAGAAGAAATGCCGATGCTCGAAGGCATCGACCTGACTTACCACAGCCCGTCGGACAACCCGGAAGGCGTTGCTACCGACAAGATCGAATTGAGGGACTTGTGATGCTCGTGATTGCGACAGAACACCCAGTGCCGCTGCTGCCGGTTGCAGGCCAGGCAGACACTGGAAAAATCATGCCTGCACCGGCTGAGCCGGTGGAGGTGCCAGCCCATTCCTATTACCAGCGCCGCATTGCTTCGGGTGAGCTGGAGCTGGTCGATGAGTCGGCCGACTCCAGCACGAAAAGCAGTGCCAAAAACACCGCTAAAGGGGCCAAGTAATGACCGTAGTCCTCGACACCATTCCGGCCAGCATTCGCAAACCTGGCGTGTACATGGAGTTCAACCTTGCTCTGGCGGTGCGGAACCTTCCCACCAACCGACAGAGCATCTGCCTGATCGTCCCGCTGGAGGCTGAGGCGACCGCGCTGCCCAATGTCCCAACTCAGGTATTCAGTGCGCCCGAAGCCCTTGCCAAGTTCGGCGCTGTGGCTCAAGAAATGGTGAGCGCAGTAATTACGGCCTATCGCTATGCTGCGGTGTCCTGCGTCGGTGTGACGATCAGTGGCGACACCGAGCCCGATATCTCGGCGGCACTGGCAGCGACGGCGCTGGGTGGTTACACCATTCTGGTGCCAGCCTGGTTCAGTCAGACCGCGCTCACCGCACTGCGCACCCATATCAACACCTATACCGACTCCATCGAGCAGCAGTCCATCATCGGTGTGGCGGCGGTGACTTCGACTATGTCGGCCGCCGCTGCCTTGGCCACGGCTTTGAACTCCGGCGCCATTACCATTGCCTTGCTACCCGGCACTACCTCCACGGCTCGCCAGGTTGCGGCCGCTTATGCAGCCATGATTGCCTCTGAAGAGGATCCGGCGCGTCCGCTCAACACCCTGGCACTGACCGGCATCGCGGTGCCGCCTATTGCCGTTCGCCTGGGCCGTACCGAGCAGGAAGCGTGCCTCAACAGCGGGGTTACTCCACTTGAAGTAGGCCCAGGTGACCTGGTCCAGATTGTTCGAGCGATCACCACGTACACCAAGAGCGCGGCCGGAGCCACGGATGTCTCGTTGCTCGACCTCACCACCATTCGCACCCTCTACTACGTGCGCCAGGCCTGCCGCGAACGTATTCGCCTGCGCTTCCCTCGCTCCAAGCTTTCCAAAAAGACGCCGGGCGCTGTCCGCAGCGAACTGCTCGACGTGCTGCAAAAGCTGGAGGTTTTGGAGATCGTCGAGGAAGTCGAAGCCAATGCTCCGTCCCTGGTGGTCGAGCGCTCGGCACAGGACGTCAGCCGGCTGAACGCCGCCATTCCAACCGATGTCGTGAACGGCCTGCACGTGTTTGCCGGTCGCATCGACCTGCTGCTGTAACAAGGAGCCAATCCCATGTCGGATAACTACGTCGGGCAGATCGTCCTGACCATCAACGGTTCGGACTATGAGATCAAGTCCCTGGACCACACCCTGAAAACCGGGCGAACCGTCGTCAAGACCATGAACCGCTCAGGCGTCCCCTCCGGTACTGCTGCGGGCATGGAAGAGCACGACCTTCGCGTGTCAGTGGCCATTCCGAAATCCGGGGAGCCGAACTGGCGCGCCATGCTTGACGCCAAGATCACCATTGAGCCAGTCGATGGCGGCGGCCAGAAAGAAAGCTGGACCGGCGTGTCGCTGATCGAGATGGGCAGCAAGTACCAACTCGAAGGAGAGGCCACCCGCGACCTCACCCTTTCAGCCCTCAGATATTCGTCTTCGGAGTAATCAAAATGACCAGTACTTCCAAAGCTTGGGATGGCTTGACCGCCACCGGCCAACTGCGTATCGGCGTGCTGTTTGCGGGTAGTCGCCATAAGACCTTCACGCTTCGCGTGCCGGTGGCCGGTGACATGGTCGCCGCCCAGCAGGCTCACCCCCAAGGCCCGCTCCAGTTGATCACAGTCGAGGCTTACCGCCGTCAGTTGCTGTCGCTGGGCGACATTCCCTCGGAATCGCTGACCACTGAACTGCTCCTGGAGCAATTGGCGGAGGTGGATCTGGCGATTCTTGCCGAGGCGGATGAGGCGCTGGAAAAAAAGCTCGCGCTGCCGAGCGAGGCAGCACCCTTGCCTGGCGCCGGATCGAGCACGCCCTTATCCGACACGGCTACCGCTTAGACGAGATTCGCAGCATGACTCAGGCGGAGATTGATACCCGTATTGACCTTCTGCTGGGTCGCAAGAAGAACACGTCCAGGTATGTCGCCAGGGGGAAGAAGAAATCATGAGCCAGCGTCAATCCGTAGCACTGAGCGCAATCGAGTTGCAAACGTTGGAGAACAACCTGCGTGCCAGGCGCGGTGCCTCGGTGTTGGTGATCGGAGCAAGGTGCCCCATGGAAGCCTTCCAGGATGACCTACGGGAATCTGCTCAACGTCTCGGCTTTCAGCCTGAAGGTGACGGCCGATTCACCGTCAGTATCAGCCCTGGTGGCGGCGCCAAGCTGGGATGGGAACCGGCCAAGGCTCCGACTCATACCATCCACTGATTCAAGGCCCGGAGACGGGCCTTTCTTCTTTATGTAAGACCTTGCTGGAGTCGTAGCAATGAGTGATTTACGGGTTGCCCTGCGGATTCAAGCGACCTCCGGCAACAGTCGCCGCGAGGTCCAGGCGCTTGAGCAGGGCCTGAAGAAAGCCGCCAGGGACGGCGCCAAAGCGCTGGGGGATGAGGCGAACAGGACCGGGACCGCCCTCAATAAGTCCGCCCAGACGGGCGCAACGAGTTACAAGATCGTGCGTCAGGCAATGCGGGAGACGGCGCAGGGACAGGGTGTGTTCCGGCAGGGTGTCACTCAGACCAGTGCGGATCTTAAGGCCATGGGCCAAGCAGGACGCCAGGCAGCGCGGGAGACCAAAACCGAATTGGCCAAGGCCGCCAAAGAAGGCGCGGACCAGCTCCGCCAGTCGGTGGATAAGACGGAAGTCAGCATGCGGCGCCTCGCTCAATCAGGCGGCGGCAATCTGCGCCTGCTTAAGCGACTGGCTGCTGGTGTGCGTGAAGAGTTCAACCGGTTGAAGGGCTTTGGCCAGAGCGCACAGGGTAAGTTGACCGGCTTGGGCATCGGCGTTGGTGTCGGTGCAGGGCTAACCGGAAGCGCTAGGTTAGATCGTTCGCTGATTCGAACCCAGCAGACCGCAGGCATGACGAACGCGGATCGCGAAGAGTGGCGCCAGGAAGGCTTCCGGATCGCGAAGAAGTACGGCCTCGACCGGACCGACGTCGATAGCGGCTTCAATACCTTGATCGCTTCTGGCGTGAACTATGGCGCCTCCAAGGAGACCTCCGATGCAATTGGCCAGGCGACGGCAGTCACAGGGGCTGACTCGGCGGTACTGGGTAAAGCCGTTGTCGCGGGTGCCAGTGCCTTCAATCTGGACTTGAACAAGGCCGGTGTCGCGCTCGATCTGCTGCAAAAGATGACGGTGGCCGGACGCCAGGGTAACGCCGAGCTGGAGAACCTAGCCGACCTGTTCCCGAAAATCGGTGGTGCAGCACAGGCTGCGGGCATGTCGCTGGCACAGGCCCTGGCATTTACCGAGACACTTTCAACCGTTGAGATGCAACCGGAACGATTAGGCACGCTCGCTGAGTCGACTCTGCGCGTGTTCAGCAACAAAACTTATCGTGACCAGGTCACGAAAGCGTCCGGCGTAAAGTTCTTTGACTCGAAAGGTGCATCGCGTAACCCGGAGCAAGTATTTGCGGATTTGAAACGCAAATACGACGGGATGAAAACCGACGAACAACGCGGCAAGTTTATGGGGACGGTGTTCAAGGGCATGGACCAGGATACCATCCGTGGTATGCGCATTATGCTCGGCGGCAATAAACTCGATACATTCAAACAGCAATCAGGCGAGATTCAAAACGCTAAACCAATTTTCGAGAGCGACCTAAAGGACAACGTTGAAAGTGCCACCGGCGCTGGTGCTCGAATGAAGGCGACCTTGGGCGAGGCTATTGATCGCATGGCGAAGCCACTTAACAAAGGCTTTGCAGACTTTGGAAGCTACTTGCTCGATGACTTGAATCTATCGGGCGAGCAACTATTGGCTGGTAGTGCTGTGGCTGGTGTCGGTGGTTATTATGCCGGTCGCGGCGTCAAATCAGGTGCAGGCGCACTTATTAATAAGTTCATGGGCGGCCCTGAAACACTAAAGAATATCGCTGTTGGTAAAGTGCTGGAGGAAGCAGCAGGCGTAACTTCTGTATTCGTCACTAATTGGCCAAGCGGCGGTATGAATCTCGGTACATCTGGTGTGCCCGATCTTCCTAATACACCTTCTTCTAAGGGCAAGCCAGGTGGTTTTATTGCGCCCTGGTTGGCACCGATCATGCTCGGTTTAACCGCCACGCAGATAAGCGGCTCTACCGGCCAGAATACGGACGAAGACCGCCTGGCGATGGTCCCCAGGAACAAACTGATCAATGACGGGCAGCGTGCCTATCAAACAGCGTTCTACAGCAATCGCATTGCCCTGGCCGAACAGAACCCCGATCAGTCGCAAGAATGGTTGACCAGCCAAGCCCAACGTCTGGCGCATCAACAATCCGGACTAACAGCCTGGGGCACTTCAGCGGCCGGAGCCGTCAGTTGGGCGCAAAACGCGGCCAGCCGTCTTACCCAGGCGGGTATCGGCCCGCTTCAACAGGGCGCCGACAACATGGCCGAACAGCGGTTGCGCTCTCTAATTGATAAGCCGCTGGTTCTGGAGTTGCGGCTTAATTCTGAAATGGTTCAAGCCGAAGTTGAGCGCCGAACCGACATTCAAGTGAGGCGCGGAAATTGAGCTGGAAAGAGAACTTGCTGGACGCCTCGTTTCGAGGTGTTCCACTCGACGTTGCGGGCGAAAACTTACAAGCCCAGTGGTTTACTGGTCAGCATGGCACCCCATACAAACAAGGTGACTCGGCTGAGGATATGGGGCGCGGCGGTAGAGTTTTCGCTCTGCGGGTCATATTCAACGGTCCGAACTATGAGTTCGGGCTGAAGGCGCTACTTGATGCACTTGATGTGCTCGGGCCAGGCGAATTGGTGCATCCGATCTACGGTAGTGTCACCGTCGTCACCCAGACTCTGGATGTGCAGCACACCGCCGAGCGCCCGGACTACGCCGAGGTGGCTCTTCAATTCCTGGAATGCTCCCCTGATGAGCCGTTCTTTGATCGTGACCTGGTACGGACGTTGGTCAAATCGTCTTATGCCGAAGACGAAACTACTTGGCAGGACGGTGTTTTTGACCTCCTGGCCAAAGTCGACTCTCTGGTTACCGAGATTCAGAGTTGGATCGGTGGTGGTTGGACTGGCTTCATGGAAAAGTCCTTGGGACTGCCTGGCATTGGTCTTCGCTTGCAGCAACTGCGCAGCCAAATCATGGGGGTGGTATCGCAGGTGGTCAGTATGGCAACTAGCAATCCCATGGCAGCATTTGACCCATTGGTAGACTTGGCCAGGACGCCAACGGAAATTCGAGCAGTCATCCAAAACAGCACACCGTCAACGTCACGTGAGTTGCTGTCCCGGCGTGGTGTCCCATCCACGGTGCCGGGCAGCACCAGCTTGACAGCAGAAGCATCGAGAGCAGGCACAGAGCTTTTCGTCAGTGCCCGTCAGGGTACTGAGCCAGATGCGGCACTGATCCCTGACAGCATGCCAGCCGATCCCGTGGAAGCGGCCAGTTTGGCACTGGTGGTTCTGATCGTCACGGAGACGGCGCTGTCCAACGCACAGGCTGTGGCAGCCATCATTGAAGACGAAGCGACCACGCAGACCCTCAGTCCGGACGATGTGGAATCGCTGGTCAACCTGTCCCGGTCGCTCCTGGAGTCGGCCATCCTGCTGCATAGGCGCCTGTACGACGTAGAGGCCGCTCTGCCGGTGATCGATGCTCTGCGCACCATGGCTGCTCTGATCCAGGCCCGTGCCCGCTCTGTGATCTTGCTGAGTCCACCACTGATCGAGCGTGCCGTTGAGTCAGCCGCGAACTTGCGGCTGCTGGCTCACCGCTGGTACGGCGACCATTCGCGGGCCATCGAGCTTGCGCGACTGAATCCGAGCCTGAGCGCTCCCTACGACATCCAGCCAGGTGAGGTGCTTCGTGCCTACGCAAAATGACGCTATTACGCTGACCATCGGTGGACTCACCCACGCGACCTGGGATGGCTGGTCTGTAGAGTCGGATTTGCTCACCCCATCCGATGCCTTTGAGTTGGAGCTTTACATCAAGGACACGGCCACTTTGCCATCCGTCCTGGTCGAGGGGGCAAGCTGCACGCTCAACCTCGGTCGTGACAGGGTACTGACCGGCCAGATCGACGAATTCGAGCACGACGTGAACCGCCAAGGCGTCGCGATCCGCATCAATGGTCGCGATGGAGCTGCTGCTCTGGTCGATTGCTCATGTCCGTTCGTTTCGATGCGGGAAGCGTCGCTGATTGAGGTTATCAACCTGGTGGTGAAGCCGCTGGGAATCAGCAAGGTAAGCATCCAGACAGACGCCGCCAAGTCGCGGCGCCGTGTGCAGATTGAACCAGGGCAGTCGGCTTGGGAGGCGCTGATGCAGGTCGCCGAGGCCAACGGCCTTTGGCCTTGGTTTGAGCCAGACGGCACACTGGTCGTTGGTGGTCCGAACTACGAGGCTCCGCCAGTGGCCCAACTGATCCTGAACCGCAACGGTCAGGGTAACAACGTGGAGCGCCTTGGCGTTCGTCGGTCCATTGCCAATCGATACAGCCAGATCACGCTGCTCGGCCAGCATGGGCAGTATGACAATGACGGCTTGGACACCACTCGTTCGCACCTGCGGTCAGTGATCCAGGACGAGACTTTGGCCAAGCGGGGGATTTTCCGGCCTAAGGTGGTGATCGACAGCAGCACCGAGAACCAGGACATGGCCACAACTCGCGCCCGCAAATTGCTCGCTGACAGTCGGTTGGAAGGATTCGAAATGCGGGCGATTGTTAAGGGTCATCGCTGTGGCAATGGCGCCGTGTGGGCACCAGGTCAGCGCGTGCGAGTGAAGAGCGAGCCTCATGGGCTGGACGGGACTTACTTCTTGATGTCTCGCACTCTGCGGCTCACGCGAAGCCAGGGCGCGATCACAGAACTGCGCCTGCGGGAAGACAAAATGTGGGTGCTCGACGGTGCCAAACTGAAGAAGCACAAAGGGAAGAACAACCCGGACGCCGCATTCATTGAAATGCTTAAGGGGCTTTAGTGAGAACATTAGGACGAATGATGCGGGAGCAGGCTGCCCGCGAGCGCAGTAGCGTGCGCCAGGCGTTTCGAGCCGTGGCCAGCGCTTCGACTCAGGGCAAACTGATCGGAGTGCAGATGCAGGGCCTGGCCGGTGAGACCGTGGCGGGAGAGTTGTTCCAGCATTACGGCTTTACGTCATCGCCGCTGGCTGGTGCTGAATACATCTGCATCCCGGTAGGTGGGAGTAGTCAGCATGCCGTGGTAGTTGCCAGCGAGGATGGCCGATATCGGCTGACGCTGAATAACGGGGAGGTCGCTCTGTACACCGACGAGGGTGACAAGGTGCATCTCAAGCGCGGTAGGGTGATCGAGGTGGAGACAGACACTCTGATCGTGAAGGCCACCACTAAGGTCTCGTTTCAAACGCCGTTGCTAGAAACGAGCGGCACCGTAACGATTGAAAAGGGACTGGCAGTGAAAGGTAACATCGTGACCAACGGCAGCATCGGGGCTGGCGGCAACATCCTCGCTCAGGGCAGCATCGCTCCCAATTCAAGCGGCACCATCAGCATGTGATAATCGAGCTGGGTGGCTTTCTGATTCTTATAAGGAAGCTTAATCCAGCCCTGACGCCACTCCCTCATCATGCTCGCATGGACGCAGGCATAGACCCAATCTCAGGCGACTTAACCGGCAAGCGTATCAAAACGCTTGCCAACGCCATTTATCTCCGGCTCACCGTGCCACTCGGCTCCTGGTGGGCCGATCCCACTTTGGGCTCGCGCCTCTACCTGCTGCGCCGCTCCAAGGACTTGTCCAGGGTCGGTGTTCTCGCTAAGCAATATGCAACAGAGGCTCTACAGCCGCTGATTGATGATGGACGAGCCGCGTCCGTTTCTGTCGACGTTGAACAGCCGCATAACGGCTGGCTGCTTCTGTTGGTGACAGTGGTCGACAGCGCAGGCGCCGAGCAAGTTTTTCAGCATCCTGTAAGGGTCATCTGATGGCATTCACCGTTCCGACATACGACGCGATACTGAGCAACATCCTGCGCGATATCCGTAACCAGAATGCCGAGGCGGACATTGGCACTGATAGCGATAATTACGTGCGTTCTGCATCCTTTGCAGCGGCGCTTGAAGGCTATTATCAGAAACTTACGTGGCTTTACAGGCAGATATTTCCCGACGAAGCCGACGACGATGAAGTCATTCATGAAGCGGGATTGCGTGGGCTTTATTTAAAGGGCGCCGTGTCGTCAACGGGACCGGTCCCGCTAACGGGTACGCCAGGTGTGACGCTGTTCGCATCCTCTCGCCTAACCCATATTGCGACCGGCGCAGTCTTCCTGACTACCGAAGACGTCACCCTGAGTTCAGCAGGGGTTGTCTCGGCTGTGGTCCGAGCAGAAACACCGGGTTCACAACTCAACAACCTTACGGGCGCGCTCACGCTCACCAGTCCGCCGCTGGGCATGAACGCATCGACCAGCTTTTCCGCTGCAACCACGGGTGGAGAAGATCAGGAGTCAGTTGAATCCTTGCAGGCTCGCCTCCTGGACGTGATGCAGAAGCCGGCCGTAGGTGGTGCGGATTACGACTATGCACGATGGGCCAAAGAGGTCGATGGTGTTGCTTACGCGCTGGTTTTGCCCAGGCGTCGCGGTGGCGGTACGGTCGACATCGTCATCACCGCAAGCAATGGATTACCGTCCGCTGAAGTAGTCGCGGCGTGCCAGGCGCACGTTGAGTCTTTGTGTTCGGTCTATGCAGACGTGCTGGTATTTCTGCCCACTCTAAGAACCGTCGATTCGATTGCCCAGGTCGAGCTACAAGATGGCTACGAATTGGCTGACGTACAAGCTGCCGCTCAGAGCGCCTATGACGCGCTGCTGGGGGCGTTGAAGCCGAAAGAAGGGCTTCGGCGCTCTCAGATCGAAACGATGGTGAGTAGCTTGCCTGGCGTCTCAGATCGGGCCGTGACGTCCCCTGCGGGGAACGTGGCTGCGTCGCTGGACAGTTCGCTAATCGGCTGGATCAGGCCGGGCACCATAACCCTGGTGCCAATGGTATGACTCGCCTAGCTGATCAACTGCGTCTGCTGCTCCCGCTTGAAGCCTACGATCCCAACGCCAAAACGCTTTCGGGGGTGATCGAAGCGGAGGCTGCTGCATTGACGCTGGCTGAGCAGGCCACTGACCAGGTCTATGGCGCAATCTTTCCTGACACTGGTGCGGGTCTCACGGACTGGGAAAGAGTCCTGGCGCTGCCTGACCCTTGCCTTGTTGGCATCCAGCAATCGACACAGCAGCGAATAAATGCAGTCGTCAGCAAGCTTGGAACGCGTGGTGGACAGAGCAAGCCCTTCTTTATCGCGCTCGCAAAATCTCTTGGCTATGACATCACCATCACCACCTTCCGCCCCGCATATGCCGGTCGCGCACGTGCGGGCGACCCTATCTATGGTGGCGACTGGAGCTTCGCTTGGCGCGTAAACGCCCCGGCTGTCACGGTCAGCCATGCCGTTGCTGGGAGAACTGCTGCTGGCGATCCCTTGGCATCGTGGGGCAACAAATCACTTGAATGCAGGCTCAGCCAAATGAAACCGGCTGAGTCCATTTTGCTATTTGGTTACGGAGCCAGCTAATGCAGAAAATTGGAAGCAGTACCACGACAGCAAACGCTGCCGGTGAATACACCGAGGGCAATCCAGGTTCGGGCATCAATGCCACGCTCATTACTGCCGCGTGGCTAAACGCGATTCAGCGCGAGCTGGTGAACCTCATTCAAGGCGCAAGTCTGACGCTGAATCCCGCCGACGATTCGCAGGTGCTCAAGGCTATACAAGCCCTTCAAACGGCGATGAGCACCTGGACAAAAATCACCGGCAAGCCCACCACTGTAGCCGGGTACGGCATCACGGATGCTTTTACCAAGACGGAGACTTCAAGTGCCATTCAGACCGCCGTCGCGGGCTTGGTAGACTCTTCACCGGGTGCGTTGGATACGTTGAAAGAGTTGGCCACTGCATTGGGCAACGACCCAAGCTTTGCCACTACGATGACGAATGCGTTAGCGGGTAAGGCCAGCAAGGCGACGACTCTGGCAGGCTACGGAATCGTTGACGCTTACAGCAAGTCCGATCTTGATACTGCTCGCTCAGCGGCAGACATAGACGCCCTCCGGATCAACGGTCCATACATCGTGGCTGCCTCTACGCTGGGGACTCTGCCTTATGCTGGTGCGATAGGTACGCTGTTGCATCAAGAGAGGGGAAGCTCGTCCGGGCGATGGCAGTTGTTTAACGACTCGGTGGGAACCATCTATACCCGGTCGGCTCAATTGGGCTCAGGCACGTGGCTTGGCTGGGGTGAGCTTCAAATGTCCTCCAGCATCGCATTCACCTATCTTTACCCGAATGGTGGGAATGCGGCCTCGCCAGCATCCATCAGCAACAACTCTCGATATGTGGAGACAAATCCGTTCGGTAGCGCTCCCGTGATTTGCATTCCTCAAATATTGGTCTCCGGTGTGTGGGAGACGGTGGCGGTAACCTCTCCAGGCACCTCAACGGACAATACATTCGGTGTACTGGCAGCAGGCCGGGTGGCGGACATTATTGTCCGTACTGGGACCGGTGGCCTGGCGACATCCACCGCCGTTTCGGGCATCGGTACTTACCCCACCCAGCCCGCATCGAACATCACTAGTGCTCAATGTCGAGTTCAAGTTTGGAGGATCAAAGGATGACATTGCCTGTTTACGCGATGGTTGGGCATTCGTTTCAATCTGTTGGGGATGCCGTCTGTCCCGAGGGGTTCATCGAAATGCAGGGCTACAGACCCGACAGCGACGACTACACGGCGCAGGCTGACGGCACCTGGGCAATCACTGAAGACACGTTGCAAGCCAAGGCCGCTGCAATTGAGGCGATATGGCGTGACGGTGACCCGACGGTAGCAACGCCAGGTGAGCTGGCATTTATCGCTGAGCAGCTTCTGATGCTGGAAGATAACGACCCCAGCGCTGAGCCAGGGACAGCAGACCAATGGAGAGCCTATAGGGTGCAGGTTCGGGCATGGAAAGATGGTGCCCCCAACTACCCTGATCGTGCCTATCGGCCCGTGCGTCCGGCCTAGGCTGCCCAGTGAGTGCCAAAGTGCGCGCTCATCGGTGCCAAAGTGCGCGCGCGCTTACACAAGGTCAGGAAATATTTTCCAATGCGTGCAATAAAAACATTTGACTTGCAAATGATAATGATTATTATTGCAGCTACTGGTCGCGAGATCAGTCGATAGTCCAGAAGGCCTTAGGTCGGACTTCTGGGGTATCTCCTCATCAGGCTAATCACGGTTTTTGACCCGGCTCCTGCCGGGTCTTTTTTTGCCGAGTTTGCGGCTTATGGCTTCAGGCTGATGAGATCTTCAGTGGCTGTTACCGATTTGACGACGGTGATGATCATTCATTTACCGCACCTCACCCGTCAAAACTAACGACAGCCAGCACTTGAGAATCAGATGCGGACTCTCTAAGCTGCTTCTGCGTCCAGGGAGGACGCCCCCTGTTTCATGACGCAAATCGTCCCGATCTACCCTTCCTTGCGTGTAAAGTAATGGCCATGGAAATCCTCTCAAAGGAATCGTGACCGTGGCTAAATCGTCTTTTGATATCAGCGCCAATTTCGACAGCGGCAACATCCAGGTCGTGGATATCAGCAACCCGTTGCAAACGCTGCTGAAAATCCGCCCCGACACCCGCAGCCCCCACTTCCAGTGGTTCCACTTCAAGGCCAGCGGCCTGCATGTTGGCCAGGAACATTCCTTCCGCCTGCTCAACGCCAGTCAATCGTCCTACAACAAGGCATGGACGGGTTACCAGACCGTCGCCTCCTACGATCACGTCAATTGGTTCCGCATTCCCACTCAGTTCGAAGGCGATTCACTGCGTTTTTACCTTGAAGCCGAACAGCCCCACGCCTGGTTTGCCTACTTTGAGCCCTACAGCCGTGGCCGTCATGACTGGCTGATCGAACAGGCGCAGCACAAGGCTGGAGCCGAGTTGCTGGCCACCGGTAAAAGCGTCGAGGGACGTGATATCCAGTTGCTGCGCAAGGGCAGCGGTGCCGAAGGCCGGCGCAAGGTCTGGATCATCGCTCAGCAGCACCCCGGCGAACACATGGCCGAGTGGTTCATGGAAGGGGTGGTCGAACGCCTGCAGGATCAGGACGACGCCCAACTGAACCACCTGTTGGCCAAGGCCGATCTCTATCTGGTGCCGAACATGAACCCGGATGGCGCGTTCCATGGCCATCTGCGTACGAACGCCATGGGCCAGGACCTCAACCGTGCCTGGCAGGACGCCAGCCTGGAAATCAGTCCCGAGGTATTCTTCGTACAGCAGCAGATGGAAAAGTACGGCGTCGATCTGTTCCTCGATGTTCATGGTGATGAGGAAATCCCCCACGTCTTCACCGCAGGTTGCGAAGGCAACCCCGGCTACTCACCACGCCTTGCCAAGCTCGAAGAGCGCTTTCGCAGCCACCTCAAGCACCAGACCAAGGACTTCCAGACCACCCATGGCTACACCCGCGACGAACCGGGCCAGGCGAACATGACCCTGGCCTGCAACGCGGTCGGCCAGAAATACGACTGCCTCTCCCTGACCCTGGAAATGCCGTTCAAGGACCACGACGATCACCCGAACCCGCAGACCGGCTGGTCCGGCAAGCGCTCTATGCAACTGGGCAAAGATGTGTTGAGCACTGTGGCGGATATGGTCGATGAGCTGCGCTGATCCAACGACCTGATCATCAACCTGTGTGAGGGTCTGTAGGAGCTGGCGAAGCCTGCGATCTTTTGATCTCTGGACTCAATTGCCAGGGGAAAGATCGCAGCCTCGTTGCACTCGGCAGCTCCTGCAGGGGCCGGCAGGATTCAGGCCCGATCGCGCCCGCGCAACATGCTGTCCAACACCTCATCCCGCCGCACCCAGCCGTGAAACAGTGCTGCCGCCAAATGCACCAGTACGGTCAGGAACAGCAGGTAGGCCAAGTACCCGTGGGCCTTGCGCAACCACGCGAACGTCTGGGCATTCGCCGGCAGGATCGAGGGCAGTTGCAGCGAACTGCTGAGCATCACCGGATCCCCCGCCGCCGAAATCATACCCCAGCCCAACAGCGGCAAGACCAACATCAAAGCGTACAGCAGGACATGGGAGGCCTTTGCCGCCAGCACCTGCCAGCCAGGCAGATCCCTGGGTAGTGCCGGTGGGCGCGTGGTAAAGCGCACCGCCAGGCGCACAATCACCAGCAGCAGAATCGCGATGCCCAGGGGTTTGTGCAACTGGAGCAGCCACTCATGACGCTCGGATACCGAGGCCACCATGCCCGCGCCAATGAACAACATGGCGATGATCATCAATGCCATCAACCAGTGGAGCAACCGGGCCAAGGGTGCGAAGTGACGGGGGACGCTCATGGGCGGGACTCCTGGGTGGCGGGCAACCGGCTCACTTCGCTGGTACGCCGCAGATAGGAACTGGCATACGCGGCGGAACGCGCGGCCAGCAGCGGGTCTTCGGAACCTTCGATACCGCTGGGCAGGATCAGCGGGTCATAGTTGATGTCACGGCAGTCGCCGTTGTCCTGCGCCTGGGCACTCTCCAGCACCAGCGTGCCGGCGTTAAGCACCTTGCGATCCGTGGGCCAGGGCTTGCTGGCGTCATTCACCGGATCGCCAGGATTGGCCAGGGTGATGTTCAACCGCCAGCGCAACGGTCCGGCGGCGAGACGTTTGGTCAGGTCCTGCTCCAGATAGTCGGCGCCCTGGGCGGGTGGCGCATCCGGCGCGTCCGCGGTCAGCGGGACCACGCCCCAACGCACCGCCTGACGTTGCCCGGCCTGATTGACCAGGTAAAACGCATTGATGCCGTTGTAGGTCTCGGTGGCATAACTGGCCGAAGGCTTGGCGGTCTTGATCCATTGCAGAAACGGCACGGCTTCCGGGTGGGCGGCAAAGAACGCCGGCACCGCCGTCGGGTTCGGTTTCCCCGTGGCAGGATCCGGTGACTGAGCCTGTTGGAGTTGGTAGAACGCCTCAGGCGTGCCCACCGGGAAAACCGGCATGCTGTTCATGCCGGTACGCCATTGCTGGCCGTTGGCTTGAGTGAAGCGCAACGCCAGGCTGCGGATCGGTACGCTGCCGTCCGGCGCGTAAGGGTTGCCGCTGGGCAAGGCGAAACGTCCAACAACCGGCGTCCGTGCGTCCATGAACACCTGGGCGCTGGAATAGGCTCGCGCCTCGCCGCTGCTTTCGAAATAACCGGCGACACAGACACCCTTCGAGTGATTGCGCCGGAAGCCCGGATGAACTCCATTGTTCTTTTCCAGCACATTGACCAGCGCCTTGGGCGTCAGGCGCTGTGGGTCAAGGGTGCCATTGACGTAGGCAAATGCCCCCGCCAGAGCGGCAACAATAACCGCAATGCCACCCAGACGCAGTGTCAGACTGGCGGCACTCAACGGCGGCCGACCCGATGCTGGGTCCGGAGAAGAAGAAGGGTCAACCATGACGAAGCTCCAAGGCTCAAGGCCATTCAAGGAAAGGACCCGTCAGACGAAGGCCTGAAGGTTTTATTCCCAAGCTTCGTATTTATTTTCCCTACGCTGGAATAACCTCGTTCGAGGATCGTCTTTCCAGTCTCACTCAGCGACGGCTCACCGGACGCCAAACGCCCATGAACGAACTCGACGAACAGTTGCGCATGCTCATCCCCCGGCTACGACGGTTTGCCCTGTCGCTGACGCGCAACCCCAGCAATGCCGACGACCTGGTGCAAACGTGCCTGGAGCGGGCCTTGTCAAAATGGAACGACAAGCGTCCAGACGGCGATCTGCGGGCCTGGCTGTTTTCCATCCTGTACCGGCAATTTCTCGATGCCCACCGCCGTTCCCGACGCTACGCCCGCATGCTGGAGTTTTTCACCGGCCGCGACGAGACACACCCCTCGGCCGAGCGCAGCGTGATCGCCCAGTCGTCCCTGCAGGCCTTCGACCAACTCAACACCGAACAGAGAGCGCTGTTGCTGTGGGTGTCGGTGGAAGGCTTGAGCTACCAGCAAGTCGCCGACATCCTCGGCGTGCCGACCGGCACCGTGATGTCACGCCTGTCCCGCGCCCGCCAGGCATTGCGCCAACTCAGCGAAGGCGAAATCACCCGCCCCACCTTGCGGATACTCAAATGATCAACATGCCCCCCAGCGACAGCGACCTGCACGCCTACGTCGATCGCCGTTTAAGCGAGGCCGACCAGCACCTTATGGAAACCTACCTCGGCGGCCACCCCGACGTCGCCGCCCGGGTCCGGGCCTGGCAACAGGACGCGTTGCGCCTGCGCACCGCCCTGAGCGGCGCCTTGCAGCAACCGGCCAACCCGGCTCTCGACCCGGCGATGATCCGCCAACGGCTGAAGCAACGCACCCGCCGACACTTGGCCAGCGCCGCGATGCTGTTGCTGGCCGTCAGCGTGGGTGGTTTCGGTGGCTGGCAGGCCCGTCAGATGACCCTCCTCAGCGCCGCCCAACCCATGGCTGACGCCATGCAGGCCTATCGGCTGTTTGCTCAGCAAGGCATCCTGCCGGCCGATTACCAGACAAGTGACGAAAACAGCATGCAAGGCTGGCTCGACCGCTACTTCAGCCATGCCAATCGTCTGCCGGATCTTTCCGGTGCCGGCTTCAAGCCGGTCAGCGGCCGATTGCTCAGTACCGAACAAGGCGCGGCGGCGATGATCGTCTACCAGGACGAAAGCGGTCAGAAGATCAGTTTCTACGTACGCCCGCCGGGACCCAGGAATTTCCTGCTGCCTCGTGGCAGCCGGCGTGACGGCGAGTTGCAGGCCGAATACTGGTCCGGTCCGGGGTACAACTATGCGGTGGTGATTCCCAGTGACATGCCGGCGGCCCAAAAACTCAAGCAGACCCTGGACTTCTGACCCCGCCGCCATCTCCTGTGGGAGCCTGCTCCCACACTGGAGCTGCGGATGGCCGCAGCGTCGGGGGCCGACGCCTACCTGTGGGAGCCGGGCTTGCCCGCGATGGCGGCGGCGCATTCAACAGGGGTGCAGACTGATCCACCGCTATCGCGAGCAGGCTCGCTCCCACACTGGAGCTGCGGATGGCCGCAGCATCGGGGTCCGACGCCGTACCTGTGGGAGCCGGGCTTGCCCGCGATGGCGGCGGCGCATTCAACAGGGGTGCAGACTGATCCACCGCTATCGCGAGCAGGCTCGCTCCCACACTGGAGCTGCGGATGGCCGCAGCATCGGGGTCCGACGCCTACCTGTGGGAGCCGGGCTTGCCCGCGATGGCGGCGGCGCATTCAACAGGGGTGCAGACTGATCCAGCGCTATCGCGAGCAGGCTCGCTCCCACACTGGAGCTGCGGATGGCCGCAGCATCGGGGTCCGACGCCTACCTGTGGGAGCCGGGCTTGCCCGCGATGGCGGCGGCGCATTCAACAGGGGTGCAGACTGATCCAGCGCTATCGCGAGCAGGCTCGCTCCCACACTGGAGCTGCGGATGGCCGCAGCATCGGGGTCCGACGCCTACCTGTGGGAGCCGGGCTTGCCCGCGATGACGGCGGCGCATTCAACAGGGGTGCAGACTGATCCAGCGCTATCGCGAGCAGGCTCGCTCCCACACTGGAGCTGCGGATGGCCGCAGCATCGGGGTCCGACGCCTACCTGTGGGAGCCGGGCTTGCCCGCGATGGCGGCGGCGCATTCAACAGGGGTGCAGACTGATCCAGCGCTATCGCGAGCAGGCTCGCCCACAAAGGACTCCGAACTTCACCCCTGCCCAAACACCTGCGAAGGCCGGCGCAGCAGCGGGTCGAATGGGTTGATCCGAGGGCCGATCAACGCCGCCTCGCGCTTGAGCATCTCCACCACCGTCGGCAGGCGATCCGGCCCCAGACGGTCGCTGATGGTGGCGACACTCAGGGCCGCCACGGCACGGCCGCCGCGATCCAGGATCGGCACCGCCACCCCCGCCATCCCTTGCAACACCCCGGTGTTGCGTCCGGCATAGCCCAGGCTGCGCACGTTCTCCACTTCCGAGCGCAGGAAGACTTCGTCGTACAGATGAAAGTCCTTGAGCCGTGGCAAGTTGTAATGAATCACCGTGTCGCGCTCCTCTTCCGGCAGGAATGCCAGGATCGCCAGGCTGCCCTGGCCCACGCCCAGCGCCACCCGGCCGCCGATGTCACCGGTAAAGGTGCGGATCGGGAATGGCCCTTCACTGCGGTCCAGGCAGATCGCATCGAAGCCGCTACGCGCCAGCAGGAACAACGAGTCCCCCAGGGACGCCGACAGCCGCAGCATGGCCGGTCGCGCCAGTTCACGCAGGTTGCCGGTGTTCCCGGCACGGGCGGCCAGGGCAAAAAAGTCCAGGCTCAGGCGATAGCGTTTACTGCGCCCGTCCTGCTCGACCATGCCCTCATCCATCAGGCTGCGCAGCAGGCGATGGGTAGTCGGCTGGGACAGGCCGATGCGCTGGGCCAGTAGGGTTACCCGCTCCCCGCCTTCGGTGGTGTCACCCAGACTGCGCAACACGGCGAATAACCTGGAGACAGCGCCAACCCCTACTTCACTTTTTTCTGTATTCCGATCAGCGGAATCATTCATCTTGTTTTTCACTCATCAATTCACTGATCGAATGAAACTGAAAATAGTCATCGCCTCAGTGAAATAGGCCATTGAGCCCATCCTATTCTTCGTCCTACTCTGCGTCCATAGAGGGGCGATTCGAACAACAACGGCAGCCGATCCAGATCGAGCGCCAACGCACCGAGTGTCCTGCGTCACCCCTTCGTATCTGCCCTTACAAAAAAGCGCGCCTTACGGCGACGCATAACAATCTCAGGTGGAGCGCAGTCATGGCTTTCGTGCAACTTGAAAACTTGAGTAAACGCTACGGCGACATCGACGCCGTGGTTGCCACCGACCTCGCGGTAGAGAAAGGCGAATTCGTCTCGCTGCTGGGCCCTTCCGGTTGCGGCAAGACCACCACCCTGCAAATGATCGCCGGCTTCGTCGAAGTCAGCAGCGGGCGCATCCTGCTGGACGGCCGCGATATTACCCACGCCAAACCCGCCAGCCGTGGCCTGGGTGTTGTGTTCCAGAGCTACGCGCTGTTCCCCCACATGACCGTCCGCGACAACGTCGCTTTCGGCCTGCGCATGCGCAAGGTGCCGGGCAGCGAACTCCAGCAACGAGTGGACCGGGTACTGAAACTGGTGCGCCTGGACCGGCATGCCGAGCGTTACCCCCGGGAACTCTCGGGCGGCCAGCGTCAGCGCGTGGCACTGGCCCGGGCGCTGGTGATCGAACCGCCGGTGCTGTTGCTCGACGAACCGCTGTCCAACCTGGACGCCAACCTGCGCGAAGAGATGCAATTCGAGATCCGCCGCATCCAGCGGGAAGTCGGCATCACCACGTTGATGGTCACCCATGACCAGTCCGAAGCGCTCTCCATCAGCGACCGCGTCGTGGTGATGCAAGCCGGGCGCATCACCCAGATCGACTCGCCCTACACCCTTTACGAACACCCACGCACCACCTTTATCTCCGGTTTCGTTGGCAAGGCCAACCTGCTGCCCGGCGAACGCGACGGCGCCGGCGACGTTCAAGCCTGTCAGTCGGGCCAGGGCGAACTGACCTTGAGCCTGCGCCCGGAGAAAATCGACCTGTGCGCCGCCGGCACGGGCCGCCTGCAGGGTACGATCGTCAGCCGCTTCTTCCTCGGCAGCCAATGGTTGTATGGCGTCTCGACCAGCCTGGGTGAGCTTTGCGTGGTGCGCCGAAATGACGGCTCTGCGCCAATGAGCGAAGGCACGGCAGTGGGCCTGGACTGGGATCCGGCGCTGCTGCGGGTGCTGAGTGTCGACGAGGTGTCGGCATGAAGCTGCTGGACGGAATGCGCCGGGGCCGACAAGGCTACCTGATGTCCGCACCGGCCCTGGCCCTGTACCTGGGTTTGCTGGTGATTCCCCTGGGGTTGACACTGGTGCTGTCGTTCAACGTCTTCGACTACGGGTCGGGCATCGACAGCAACGCGTACACCCTCGATCACTACATCAGCCTGCTGGGCGATTCGTACTTCTACGAGATCTTTTTTCGCACCTTCTGGATCAGCGCCCTGACCACGCTGTTGTGCGTGCTGATCGGCGTGCCCGAGGCGTATGTGCTCAGCCGCATGGGCGCGCCATGGCGCTCGATTTTCCTGATCCTGATTCTCACCCCGTTGCTGATCTCGGTGGTGGTCCGGGCCTTCGGCTGGAGCCTGCTGCTGGGCGCCGACGGGTTGGTCAACCAGACGCTGCAAGTGCTCGGTGGTTCACCAGTGAAGTTGCTCTATACCCCATTTGCCGTGGTCATCGCCCTGGTCCACGTGATGCTGCCGTTCATGATCATTCCGGTCTGGACCTCGCTGCAGAAGCTCGACCCGGCCGCGGAACAGGCCGCGCTGTCCCTCGGGGCCAGCCAGCTCACGGTGATCCGCAAGGTCGTGCTGCCGCAGATCATGCCCGGCGTGCTGTCCGGCACCTTGATTGTGTTCGGCCTGGCCGCCAGCTCCTTCGCCATTCCCGGCCTGCTCGGCGGACGCCGTTTGAAGATGGTCGCCACGCTGATCTACGACCAGTACCTGTCGGAACTCAACTGGCCCATGGGCGCGACCATCGCCATTGCGCTGCTGCTGCTCAACCTGCTGATCATGCTGTCGTGGAACCGCATGATCGAAGGCCGCTACAAGAAGTCACTGGGGTAACTCGTCATGTCCAGGAACGGTCCTTTCGCCCTGTTGTTTCACGCCTTGGTCGTGGTGTTCATGCTGGCGCCGCTGGTGGTGGTCTGTCTCGTCGCCTTCACGCCGGAAAACACCCTGAGCCTGCCGACCACGGAGTTTTCCTTGCGCTGGTTCCGCGCCGTGTTCGAGCGCGCGGATTTCGTCGATGCGTTCTATAACAGCCTGGCCCTGGCGTTCTGCGCGGCCTCGCTGGCGACGTTGATCGCGGTACCGGCGGCGCTGGCAATCACCCGCCTCGAATTTCCCGGCCGGGACTTTTTCAATGGCCTGTTCCTGTCACCGATCATCATCCCGCACCTGGTGCTGGGTGTGGCGTTGCTGCGGTTGTTTGCCCTGATGGGGGTCAATGGCAACTTCACCTGGCTGATCTTCGCCCACGTGCTGGTCATCACTCCGTATGTGCTGCGCCTGGTGCTGGCGTCGGCCATCGGCCTGGACCGCAGCGCCGAACAGGCTGCGCAATCGTTGGGTGCCGGGCGCTTCACACTGTTTCGGCAAATCACCTTGCCGATGATCCTGCCGGGGGTGGCCGGGGGCTGGTTGCTGGCCTTCATCAACAGTTTCGATGAAGTCACGCTGTCGATTTTTGTCACGTCACCGGCGACTCAAACCCTGCCGGTGCGCATGTATGTGTACGCCACCGAATCCATCGACCCGATGATGGCGGCGGTGTCGGCGCTGGTCATTGCGCTTACAGCGCTGACCATGATTCTGCTCGACCGGGTCTATGGCCTGGATCGGGTTCTGGTGGGTAAACAATGAGGGCACCATGGCGCTGCTGAAACGACTGGCCGAAGGCGACCGCCCGGCCCTGGATTTTACCCTCGACGGCCAGCCGGCCACCGGCCTGTTGGGTGACACGCTGCTGACCGCCGTACTGACCTGCGGCGAACACCTGCGCGGCAGCGATTTCAGCGCCGAACCGCGGGCGGGGTTCTGCCTGATGGGCGCGTGCCAGGACTGCTGGGTCCGCCTCGGCGACGGCCGCCGCGTCCGCGCCTGCGCCACCCTGCTCGAAGCCGGCCAGCAGATCACCCGCGAACCGGGACGCCAGGTATGAACATGTCCCTCATTGGTCGCGATAACGGTCTGCCTGCCGCCACTTTCGTTGAATGTGCCGCCGCCTTCGCGGGCAAGCCCGCTCCCACAGGGGTTTTGCGGCGCTCACAAAATCGGCGTTCCGCACCGCTCCACTGTGGGAGCGAGCCTGCTCGCGATAGCGCCTTCGACAGCGCCACATGGCCCCCGATCTTGTCGATGAGGCAATCATGAAAACAATCGCCATCATCGGCGCCGGCCCCGCCGGAATCCGTGCCGCCCAGACCCTGGTCGCCCACGGCGTGTACCCTGTCTTGCTGGATGAAGCCTTGCGCGGTGGTGGGCAGATCTACCGGCGGCAACCGGACAATTTCAAACGCTCGCCAGCCAAGCTGTATGGCTTCGAAGCGCACAAGGCCCGGTCGATCCACCAGACCATCGATGAGCTGCGCAACCAGCTCGACTATCGTCCCGATACCTTGGTATGGAACGCCGAATCCGGCGTGCTGGACACTTTGCATGCGGGGCGCGCCGCCCGGCTGGAGTATTCGAGCCTGATCGTCGCCACAGGCGCCACCGACCGGATCCTGCCCGTTCCGGGCTGGACGTTGCCGGGGGTGTACAGCCTCGGTGCTGCGCAGATCGCCCTGAAGTTCCAGGGCTGCGCCATCGGTGAGCGCGTGGTGTTCGCCGGCAGCGGCCCGTTGCTTTATCTGGTGGCTTATCAATACGCCAAGGCTGGCGCCAACGTGGTCGCCGTGCTCGACAGCTCCCCCCTGGGCGCCCAGGCCCGCGCCCTGCCCGGCCTGCTGGCGCAACCGGCCACGCTCGCCAAGGGTATCTACTACCGGGGCTGGCTGACCGCACATGGCATCGCCGTGCATCAAGGCGCGAGCCTGTCGCGTATCGACGGCGAACGACGGGTGCAGTCGTTGAAATGGCACAACGCAAAAGGCGAGCAAACCCTGGACTGCGACGCGGTGGCCTTCGCCCACGGCTTGCGCAGCGAAACCCAACTGGCCGACCTGTTGGGTTGCGAATTCACCTGGAGTTCCCTCAACCGCGCCTGGCTGCCCCAGCGGGACAGCGCTGGCCGCAGCAGCGTGACCAGTGTCTACCTCGCGGGTGACGGTGCGGGAATCATGGGCGCCGACGCAGCCGAAAAAGCCGGCGAACGCGCCGCCCTGGCCTTGCTCGAAGACAGCGGCTACCGAGTCGATACGCAGCGCTGCACCCAGTTGGAGAAAGAACTGGAGCGCATCGGCCACTTCCGGCAAGGCCTGGAACGTGCCTTTGCCTTTCCGCAAAGCTGGGCCGCCGACGCGGCGGACGAATTGACGATTTGCCGTTGCGAAGAAGTCAGCGTCGGCGACATCCGCCGGGTGATCGGCGAAGGCCATTGGGAAATCAACCGGGTCAAGGCTCATTGCCGGGTCGGCATGGGCCGTTGTCAGGGAAGAATGTGTGGCACCGCGGCGGCGGAGATCATCGCCAGCGAAAGTGGACGGCCCATCTGCGGTATCGGCCGCTTGCGGGCCCAGGCACCGGTCAAACCCGTACCGTTTGGCCTGGAGATCGAACCATGATCGAAGTCGACGTGGTGATCATCGGCGGCGGCATCGTCGGCTCGTCGGCGGCGCTGTTCCTGAGCAAAGCCGGACGTCGGGTGGCCCTGCTGGAACGGGACTTCTGCGGCTCGCACTCAAGTGGCGTGAACTATGGCGGTGTGCGACGCCAGGGGCGGCCCTTGTCTCAACTGCCCCTGTCGCAACGGGCCCACGAAATCTGGAGCCATTTGCCCCAACTGATCGGCATCGACGGCGAATACCAGCGCAGCGGCCATCTGAAACTGGCCCGCAGCGCCGAGGACATGCGTGCGTTGCAGGACTACGCCGTCAGCAGCCAGGGCTTTGGCCTCGACTTGCAACTGCTGGATCGTCAAACACTGCACGCGCGTTTCCCCTGGGTGGGCGCAGTGGCTGTCGGGGCCTCGCTTTGCCCGGACGACGGGCACGCCAATCCACGACTGGTGTCCCCGGCCTTTGCCCACGCCGCCCGTCGGCACGGCGCTCAGGTTCATGAACAATGCCCGGTCAGCCTGGTGGAGCACGACGGCCAGCGCTTTATCGTGCGGACCGAAACGGGCCTGATGCTCCGCGCGCCCTGGCTACTGAACTGCGCCGGCGCCTGGGCCAGCCATTTCGCCGCACAGTTCGGTGAAACCGTGCCCATGCACGCCGGGCACCCGGCGATGCTGGTGACCGAGCCCTTGCCCCTGGTAATGGATGCCAGCACCGGCGTGGAAGGCGGTGGAATCTACGCGCGCCAGGTTGCCCGAGGTAACTGCGTACTGGGCGGCGGCCAGGGCTTCGCCCTGGACGACGCTCGCGCCCGGCCTGGCCAGAATGCCGTGATCGAGATCCTGCGCCAGGCGGTCGATCTCTATCCGTTCCTGAAGGGCGCCCAGGCGATTCGTACCTGGAGCGGCACCGAGGGTTACCTGCCCGATCGCCAGCCGGTGATCGGACACAGCAGCACCCAACCCGGTCTGTTGCACGCGTTCGGCTTCGCCGGGGCAGGCTTCCAGATCGGCCCGGCGGTGGGCCAGGCGCTCACCGAAATCATCTGTTGCGGCGAATCGAAAACGTCGCTGGATGCGTTTTCCATCACACGGTTTCACTCCATCCCCGTTTCTTGATAGAGGAAGGTCGCGCCATGAATCACGTCAAACGCACTGCACTGCTGGGCTTTTCCTGCTTGAGCGCATTGTTCGCCGTCGGCCAGGCACACGCCGAGCCAACGCTTTACCTGGGCATGAACGGCGGCACCATGGAGCGCCTCTATGCCGACAAGGTCTTGCCGGCCTTCGAAAAGGCCAACAACGTCAAAGTGGTGATCGTACCCGGGACCTCGGCGGACATCCTGGCGAAAGTACAGGCCAGCAAAGACAACCCACAGATGCACGTCATATTCCTGGATGACGGCATCATGTACCGCGCCATTTCCATGGGGCTTTGCGACAAACTCGAGGATAGCCCGCCCCTGGCACAAATCCCCGCCAAGGGCCGTATCAAGGATCAGGCCGCGGCCGTCAGCCTCGGTGTGACAGGGCTCGCCTACAACACGCGCCTGTTCAAGGAAAAAGGCTGGAGCGCCCCGACGTCATGGATGGACATGGCCGATCCGCGCTTCAAGGACAAACTGGTGTTCCAGTCGGTGGCCTCCTCCACCTTCGGCCTGCACGGCTTTCTGATGTTCAACCGGATCCAGGGTGGCAACGAGACCAACGTCGAGCCAGGCTTCAAGGCCTGGCCGAACACCGTAGGGCGCAACGTGCTGGAATACATCCCCAGCTCGGCGAAGATTTCCGAAATGCTGCAGACCGACGAAGCCGCGCTGTTCCCGCTGACGCCGACCCAAGTGACTGCATTGAAACTCAAGGGCATGCCAGTGGAATATGCGCAACCGAAGGAAGGCGCCGTGGTGCTGAACGTCGCCGAATGCGCCATCGCCCACAACACCCAACCCGAGCTGGCGCAGAAGCTCGCCGCCTTCCTGCTTACACCTCAAGCCCAGGCCATTGCCCTGGAAGAAGGCGACCAGATCCCATCCAACCCCAACACCCCCACCACCGACAAGACCCGTGGCCAGGTGGAAGCCATGAAGCAGTATCTGGAAACGGCGATTGCGGTGGACTGGGACCAGGTCAATGAACAGCGTCCGGCGTGGAATGCGCGCTGGAGCCGCAATATCGAGCGCTAGCCGAACTGGCATTTGTGGCGAGGGGATTTATCCCCTCGCCACAAGGTTTTTGTAACAAACTAGGTGGCATCGGACTTCTCTTGATCAACGGTGCCCCCTCCCATGAACACCCTCGCCCAACTCCGCGCCGGCCAGCTGTCAGGCATCACCCGGTTGGACCTGGCCTGCGGCTTGACACAGTTTCCCCGGGAAATCTTCGACCTGGCGGACTCCCTCGAGGTGCTCAACCTCAGCGGCAACCAATTGGAAACCCTGCCCGATGACTTGCATCGGCTGACCCGACTGCGGGTGCTGTTCTGCTCGGACAATCGCTTCACCGAACTGCCCGAATGCCTGGGCCGGTGTACCGCATTGACCATGGTCGGTTTCAAGGCCAACCGCATCGAGCACGTCCCCGCCGCGGCTCTGCCACCGCTGCTGCGCTGGCTGATCCTGACGGACAACCGCATCAGCCAACTGCCAGATGAGCTGGGACACCGCCCACATCTGCAAAAACTGATGCTGGCCGGCAACCGTCTGCAACAATTGCCCGCCAGCCTGGCCCAGTGTCACCGACTTGAGCTGCTGCGCATCGCCGCCAATCAGTTGGTCGATCTGCCGCAATGGCTGTTGGAACTGCCCCGCCTCAGTTGGCTCGCCTATGCCGGCAACCCGCTGGAAGCCCAGGCCGATGACGCCGCATTGCACAGCACCAACCCCATCGACTGGGCACAACTGAGCCTGCAACAACAACTGGGCGAAGGCGCCTCGGGAGTGATTCATCAGGCGCTGTGGCAATCGGCAGGCCAACCGGCGCGAAACGTCGCGGTTAAAATGTACAAGGGCGAGATGACCAGCGACGGCTCCCCACTGCATGAAATGCATGCCTGTATCACTGCGGGCCGGCATCCGAATCTGATTGAAGTGTTGGGTCAGGTCGCCGCACATCCCGAAAGGCAGGCCGGGCTGGTCATGGCGCTGATCGAGCCCAGTTACCGAAACCTGGCCGGGCTGCCGAGCCTGGCCTCTTGCAGCCGCGACGTGTATGCCGACACGTTGCGCTTGAACCCCTCTGCGGCTTTGCGTATCGCCCGGGGCATCGCCTCGGTGGCGGCACACCTGCACCGCCAGGGCATCACCCATGGGGATCTGTACGGGCACAACATCCTTTACAACGACCAGGGCGACTGCCTGCTGGGGGATTTTGGCGCGGCGTCTTTCCACGCCACCGCAGACACCCCGCAAACCCGCGCACTGCAACGCATCGAAGTGCGGGCCTTCGGGATTCTGCTCGGTGAGTTGCTGGCGCGGATCGAGCCGGAGGGCGATGAGGTGCAGCTTGCTGCGCTACAGGCGTTGAAGGCGCGTTGCTGCCAGCCAGACGTGCTGGCGCGGCCGGGGTTCGAGGAGATCGAGCGGGTATTGGCCGGCTGTTTGACCACCGGCTGATCGAACGCATGTCTTTGTGGCGAGGGGATAAATCCCCTCGCCACAAAGACATTCGCTCTTCAGGGAATCCTGTTAACCCGCCAACCCGACAAACATATCCTGCACGTCATCGTGGTTGTCGAGGCCTTCAAGGAACGCTTCGACCTCGGCCATCTGCTCGTCAGTCAGGCCGCTGACCGGGTTTTTCGGCTGGTAGCCCAGTTTGGCGGACAACACCGTGAAGCCTTGGGCCGGCAGCGCTTTCTGCACGGCATCAAGGTCGGCCGCATCAGTAATGAACAGCGTCGCACCCTCTTCGCCCGGTTCGAAATCCTGGGCGCCGGCCTCGATGGCGGCCATTTCCGGATCGGCGTCCGGGCTGTCCGGGGCGGCTTCGATCATGCCGACATGGTTGAAGTCCCAGGCCACCGACCCCGAAGCGCCCAACTGGCCCTTGCGGAACGCGACGCGGATTTCGGCCACGGTTCGGTTGATGTTGTCGGTCACGCATTCAACGATCAGCGGCACCTGGTGCGGCGCAAACCCTTCGTAGGTCACACGGTGGTACTGCACGGTTTCGCCGAGCTGGCCAGAACCTTTCTTGATCGCGCGCTCCAGGGTCTCGCGGGGCATCGAGGCCTTCTTCGCCTGCTCGACCACCAACCGCAGGTGTGCATTGGTCGCCACATCGGCACCGTTGCGCGCGGCAATGGTGATTTCCTTCACCAGCTTGCCGAAGATCTTGCCCTTGGCGTTGGCAGCCGCCTCTTTGTGTTTAACCTTCCACTGTGCGCCCATCATTCACTCTCTTGTCTGACGCGCCAAGACATCTGCCGGCCGGCGCTGTGGCGCAAGTTTATACGGCCTAAACCGGCTGATCGACCAAAAAATGCGCCCCGGCGAATCGACATTTTCACAACGTGTTGTAGGCAGTTTCCGAAATAGCGATTCGGGAGCACCGTTTCGCCCCGCGGTTTCGTACCCTCGCGGCTTCTTCTCTTCAAGTAAGCACCGCGATGCGCAACGACACGGAAAGCCCCTTCAGCCTGACACTCACGCAAAGCGACTTGCGCCTGCAAGTGCTGCGGTTCAGCGGTAGGGAGGCCCTCAACCAACCGTACCGCTTCGACCTCGAACTGATCGGCCTCACGCCGCCGATCAATCCCGACACGCTGCTGGGGCAACCAGCGTTCCTGCGCCTGGACGGTGATTCCGGCGTACATGGCATTGTCCAAAGTGTCAGCCTGAACGCCCATGCACCAAACCGCACCGGCTATCGCCTGGCACTGGTTCCCCATCTCCAGCGTCTGGAGCATGGCCCGAGACGACGGGTTTTCCATCAGCTCAGCGTCGTACAGATCCTGCAACGGCTGCTGGATGACAATGCGCTGCCCGCTCACAGCTACCGTTTCGAACTGCCCCACGGACAGTACCCATCCCGCCCGTTCTGTATCCAGTACGAGGAAAGCGACCTGGAGTTGCTGCAGCGGCTGTGCGAGCAAGAAGGCATTCATTACCACTTCGAACACTCGCCATCCGGCCATGTCCTGGTATTTGCCGAAGATCCCAAGAGTTTCCCGGCGCGGGCGGTCGAGCTGGCACTGCGCAAGCAAGCCGATGAACAACCGGCACTTGAGCGGCTGTACCAGCGTCACCACCCGACATTGCCTGCCCTGCCCGCCCGCTTCGCCGAGCGGGCAATGGCGCCCGCAGAAACCAGCGCAGCGAATCATGGGCTCAACGGCACCGATCACGAAGCGATGCGAGGCAATCCAGCGTTGGCTCACACCTATCAGATCGGGCGCCGGAACCTGGAACGCCTGCGCTGCCGGCAGCGGGAAATCCACGGCCACAGCAGTCAACCGGCCCTGCGCAGCGGCCACATAGTGCAGATCAGCGATCACCCGGTATCGACGTTCAACGATCAATGGCTGGTCATCGAGGTCCAGCATCGCGGGCGGCAGTTCTCGATCCTTGAAGCGAATCAGTCGCCCGTGTCGTCTGCCCGGGACTATCGAAACAGGTTCTCGGCCATCCCATGGTCCACCGTGTTCAGGCCCGCCCTCAAGCATCCCAGGCCCAGTATTCCCGGCTACCACGTGGCGCATGTACTCGGTCCCGCCGGGCAGCCGGCGGGACCCGATGAGCGAGGTCAGGTCCTTGTCAGTTTGTGGGGCCCGGATGACGAAGGCATTCCCCTGCCCATGTCGCGATCGAGCCCCCACGACAACCTGCCCCTGATGACAGGCAGTGAAGTGTTGGTCAGTTTTCTCGACGGCGATCCCGACCGGCCGGTGCTGTGCCCGGGCGGCATCGATAGCGGCGGCGGGCGCATCATGGCGCAGCCAAAACCGGCACCGGGCAACACCGACGTCAGGCTGCTGTTCGACTGGCTGCTGAACCCTCCCGACACAAAGCCGTGACGCATCACCAAATACCTTGATGGGCAGCCCGGCTCGCCAGCGGACGCAAACCGGGTTCCCATGGACAAAACCTGATCTGACTCATGCAAACCCAGCGAAACGGGCTTACAGTAACCCCCAACGCTGCTCAAGACGGCGCTTTACCCTGATGTCTGGAGATACCCCGCATGCCCTGGAAAAATTCCGAAAGCCGCTACAGTACCGTCACGGTCACCTTGCATTGGTTGATGCTGGTGCTGCTGGCTGTGGTTTATGCCTGCATTGAACTTCGCGGGATCTTCCCCAAGGGCAGCGGCGGCCGAACCCTGATCAAAGAAGCGCATTTCATGCTCGGCCTGACGGTCTTCCTGCTGGTCTGGCTGCGTCTGTTCGCCCGCAGCATCGGCAAGGCGCCGGCCATCTTCCCGGCTTCGCCTGCCTGGCAAACCATCCTTGCACGCCTGATGCACTGGGCGCTGTACCTGTTCATGATCGCCATGCCGCTGCTGGGCTGGCTGATCACCAGCGCCGAAGGGCATCAGGTGATGTTCTACGGTTTCGATCTGCCGCTGCTCATCGATCAGGACAAGGATTTCGCCAAACGGCTGGAAGGCTGGCATGTACTGGGCGGCACTATCGGCTACTGGCTGATCGGCCTGCATGCCCTGGCGGGGCTCTATCACCACTACGTCGTGCGCGATAACACGCTGCTGCGGATGATGCCAAAGCGCGGCTGATGAAGGTCACGCCCCCCCCCGGCGGCCTTGCAAACCGCCGGTGTGGACGAAGATCAAGCGCGTGCCTTGGGCAAACCGGCCAGCCTCGACGTGCGACTTGAGCAGCATCAACGCCTTGCCGGTGTAGAGCGGCTCCAGTTCGATGGCACCAGTGGCGTCGATGAAGGCGTTCAGTTGCGCGTCGGCCCGGGCGAAACCGCCACGGCTGCCGTCGAGCAATTCATAACGTGGATCGGCAATGCCTGCCTCTCGCACGACGCCATCGACCTGCTGCGCCACACCATGGTCCTCGGGCACCGCGAGCACACCATGGACCGGATGCGCGCCCGCTTCGGCCAACACCAGCCCCGCCAACGACGTTCCAGTCCCGCAAGCCAGCCACCAGCCGTAATAATCCGTCCAACCCAATGCCTCCAGTTGTTCACGGGCGCTGGTCACCCAGGCCTTGCAGCCCTGCGCGCCCGGCAAACCAGAGCCGCCCTCGGGCACCGGGTGCAGGTGGGGGTACCGCGCCTGCCAGGGTGTCCAGAAATCCGCGGCGTGCCGCTCACGATATCCGCCATACCCCAACCAGTGCAGATGCATGCCGAATGCTTGCAGATCGAGCACCGTCGGCGTTTCCCGGGGATGGCCACGCAGCAGCCCGACCGTTGGAAAGCCAAAGCGCTTGCCTGCGGCGGCCAGTGCATGCAGATGGTTGGAATAGGCACCGCCCAGGCTCATGATCCCCTCGGCACCGGCCTCGTGTGCGGCGCGCACATGGTGAACCAGCTTGAACCACTTGTTGCCGCTGATCAGGGGATCGATCCGGTCCAGGCGCAACACCGCCACTTCGACACCGGCGCGGGTGAGCCAGTCCAGATGAAGGGGTTCGAGTTTGGGGCTGGGGTGCCAGTCAAGGGCAGAAAGAAGCATTGCAAGCAGGCCTGGCGCGAAGAGGCCCGCATTCTAACAGGCGGTCACGGATGACCGCAGATTCAGCCTCACCACATCCCCCTGTGGGAGCGAGCCTGCTCGCGATAGCGGTGGTCCAGTCGACAGAAATGTCGGATGTGCCGCCGTCATCGCGAGCAAGCCCGCTCCCACAGGGGATCTGCGGCAACCCCGGGTGCCTTACAACTGCGCCGCCAACCGCGAACCCTGGTTGATGGCCCGCTTGGCGTCCAGCTCCGCCGCTACGTCGGCACCGCCGATGAGATGGACGCTCTGCCCCGCCGCTTCCAGGCCTTCCTGCAATTCACGCAGCGGATCCTGGCCGGCGCAGATCACGATGTTGTCCACGGCCAGCACCTGCGGCTCGCCGCTGTCACCGATACGGATGTGCAGGCCTTCGTCGTCGATCTTCAGGTACTGAACACCGTTGAGCATCTGCACTTGCTTGTTCTTCAGTCCCGTGCGGTGAATCCAGCCGGTGGTCTTGCCCAGGCCGTCACCGACCTTGGAGGTCTTGCGCTGCAACAGGAATACTTGCCGCGCCGGCGCATGGGGCTCGGCCTTGATCCCGGCCACGCCGCCGCGTGCCTCGAGTCGGGTGTCGATCCCCCACTCCTTCCAGAACGCCTCGCGGTCCTGACTGGTGGCTACGCCCTGGTGCACCAGGAACTCCGACACGTCGAAGCCGATACCACCGGCCCCGATCACCGCCACGCTGCGGCCCACCGGCTTGCGCTGCAGAAGCACGTCCAGGTAGCTCAACACCTTGGCATGTTCCACCCCGGGAATCGCCGGCAACCGAGGCGCGATCCCCGTGGCGAGGATAATCTCGTCGTAACCGCCAGCCACCAGTTGTTCCACATCTACACGGGTGTCGAGACACAGCTCGACATGAGTGGTCTGCAATTTGCGCTTGAAATAACGCAGGGTTTCGAAGAACTCCTCTTTGCCCGGCACTCGTTTAGCGACGTTGAACTGGCCACCGATCTCGCCGGCCGAATCAAACAGCGTCACCTGGTGCCCGCGCTCGGCCGCCACCGTGGCCGCGGACAACCCGGCCGGACCGGCGCCAACCACGGCAATTTTCTTCACCTGAGTAACTGGCAGATAGTTGAGTTCGGTTTCATGGCACGCCCGCGGGTTCACCAGGCAACTGGTGAGCTTGCCGCCGAAGGTATGGTCGAGGCAGGCCTGGTTGCAGCCAATGCAGGTATTGATTTCATCCGCCCGGCCAGCGGCAGCCTTGTTGACGAAATCCGGATCCGCCAGGAACGGTCGCGCCATGGAAACCATATCGGCGTCACCGTCAGCGAGGATCTGCTCAGCCACTTCCGGCGTATTGATACGATTGGTGGTGATCAGGGGAATACTTACCGAACCGCGCAGCTTGGCCGTGACCTTGCTGAACGCCGCCCGGGGAACCTTGGTGGCAATGGTGGGAATGCGTGCCTCATGCCAGCCGATACCGGTGTTGATGATCGTCGCGCCGGCCTGTTCGATGGCCTTGGCCAACTGGACGATTTCCTCCCAGGAGCTGCCGCCCTCCACCAGGTCGAGCATCGACAGGCGAAAAATGATGATGAAGTCCGGTCCTACCGCCTCGCGCACCCGTCGTACGATTTCCACCGGCAAGCGCATGCGGTTCTCATAGCTGCCGCCCCAACGGTCGGTCCGGTGGTTGGTGTGGGCCGCCAGGAACTGGTTAATGAAATACCCTTCCGAGCCCATGATCTCGACGCCATCGTATTCAGCTTGCCGGGCCAGCATCGAGCACGTGACGAAGTCACTGATCTGTTTCTCGATCCCTTCCTCATCCAGTTCCTTGGGCTTGAACGGATTGATCGGTGCCTGGATCGCGCTCGGCGCTACTTGCTTGGGGCTGTAGGCGTAGCGTCCGGCATGGAGAATCTGCATGCAGATCTTGCCACCGGCCTCGTGAACGGCCCGGGTAACGATCCGGTGCTTGAGCGCTTCTTCCTCGGTGGTCAACTTGGCGGCGCCGGAGTACACGCCGCCCTCGTCATTCGGTCCGATCCCGCCCGTCACCATCAGGCCCACACCGCCACGGGCACGCTCGGCAAAATATGCCGCCATACGCTCGAAACCACCGGGCTTTTCCTCGAGGCCCGTGTGCATCGACCCCATCAGGGTACGGTTGCGCAACGTGGTAAAACCCAGGTCCAACGGGGCCAGCAGATGCGGGTAATGAGGGGCGGTCATTGGTAACTCCACAACGGGCGATCACGGAAAGTGTGGAAGCTCTGCGGCTTCCATCAGTCATGCCCCACAGCCTAAGAGCCGGAACAACCGTGCTCAATGACCGAAACTGACAAGTTATTGATCCAAATGTGCAGCGATCCAGTACCAATGGATGAGCGAACCCAAGTGACTCCCAGTGGGATGGGCCAGTCCTATGCTCAGTGGCCCAAGCGGCTGAACAGAAAACAATTCAAACCACACAGGCCGCTCGCATGCATCCCCAGCGAAAGATCCTGCACAACGAACTGCACGCCCGTCCGTCGCTGTATTTCGACGAACCGGCCCATGTTTTCCATCTGGCGTTCCTGGGCGATAGCGTCCAATGCACGGCCCTGCTAGAGCGGCTTTGCCCCGATAGCGTGGTGGATCAGGCAGCCCAGGGTATCACCCGGATCGACGGACACCCGCTCAAGTGGGAACGTCACGCAGAGTTCTTCACCCTGACCCTGGTGGTGCCCGCCAGCAGTCACCAATTGCAGTGGACGACGCTACCTGAATGCCTGGCGCAAGGTATCGAAGGTCACACTCGGCAAATCATCAATTCGGTTCAGGTGGTGGTGCGCTCGGAAGACGGCCTCGACCTGTCCGAATACGGCTTCAAGGATCCCTGCGGCTCAAGCGTGGGGGGTGGCGATGCCGTGGTCTGGAGCGATTTTCGCCTCACCGAGGACGGCACCAACCGCTTCCTGTTTATCAATCGACGGCTCAACGCCTATCGCCAGGGACGCATGATCCGGCGCCTGCTCGAGATCGAAACCTATCGCATGATGGCGTCCTTGTCGCTCAGTGTCGCAAAGGCGCTGGACCCACAGTTGAACGAGTTCGACCGCAGCCTGGTGACACTCTCCGAACGCAACGCCAATGCCAGCGGCGTGCATGCCAAGGCCTTGCTGGAGGATATCGCGCAACTGTCTCGCCGGATCGTCGGCAGCTCAGTGAAAAATCGCCATCGTTTCAGCGCGACCCGGGCCTACGCACAACTGGTATTCGAGCGCCTGGGTGAGTTGCATGAAAGCCATCTGGGCGACTGCCAGAGGCTGGGCGTGTTTATCGAGCGACGCTTCAAGCCGACCGTGCGCTATTGCGCGGCGACCGAGCAACGCCTGGAACAACTGGCCATGAGCGTTGCCAACCTGGGCGACCTGCTCCAGGCGCGGGTGCAAGTGGAGATGGAAGACCAGAATGCAGAGATTCTGCGCAGTCTCAATGCGCGGGCCGATGCACAGATAAAGATCCAGCGTGCGGTAGAGGGGCTGTCGATCATCGCCATCACCTACTATCTGATCAACCTGTTCAAACTGGTCTATAGCGGGTTGCATACGCTGGGGGCGGATCTATCGGCGCGCGAAGCACTGCTGGGGATGACACCACCGGTACTGCTGATCATGTTGTTGATCATGCTGCGGATCAGAAAGGCCAAGAGTCACTGAACAGCCGATCAGTGTTGAAGCCTGTCCATTTCTCCTGTGGGAACGAGCCTGCTCGCGATAACGGTGTGTCAGCCACCATTGAGCTTGCTGAACCGGCGTCATCGCGAGCAGGCTCGTTCCCACACAGGGACTTCTCTTTTGCTAATTTCAGGTTTTCCCGTACCCTGCCCCGTAAGAATCGTACACGGCCGCTGACTGCTCTCCATGCGTAAACTTCTGTACCTGCTGTTTTCACTGGCCCTGATCGCCGCCCTGATGAGCTATGCACTGTGGACGACGGATCGTCCGACGGGGCACTACCTCTCTGACCTGCGCATCAACCTGGCGGTCGACCAGGGTGTCCCTGCCGATCGAGGCAACCTGCTGGGCATCCAGCCTGAACTGTTCCCCACCGACTACCAGAACCCCGGACACCTGCGCCGCAAACTGGCAGCCTACCTGCAGACCGCCCACGACCTGGGTTTGCTTAGCGACAAGACCATCGTGGTCTTGCCCGAGCACATCGGCACCTGGTTGATGATCAGCAGAGAAAAGGACGAGCTGTACCAGGCCGGCACACTGAAGGAAGCCATGAACTGGCTGGCGATCAGCAACCCGCTGGCGTTCATCCGAGGATTGATCAGTGCCCAAGGCGATAACCGCCTGGACGATGCCTACTTGCGCATGAAAGCCGACACCATGGCACGTGATTACCAGGCCATGTTCGGCGGGCTGGCCCGGGAGTTCGGCGTGACCCTGGTGGCCGGCTCCATCATATTGCCCGAACCCAGTGTCAGCGAAGGTGAACTGAAGATCGGCCGAGGTGCGCTGTATAACAGCAGCCTGGTGTTTGGCAGCGACGGCCTACCGCTCGGGCAGCCCCAACGTCAACAGCATCCGGTATTCGAGCAACGGGATGTGCTGGAGGCCGACCGCCAGCAAGCCCTGCGCGTCGTCGATACCCCCGCCGGACGCTTGGGCGTGCTGATCGGCAGCGACAGTTGGTATCCGCGCTATTACCGACAACTCAACGATCAGGGCGCGCAACTGATCGCGGTGCCCGCCTTTATCAGTGGGCGTGACACCTGGAACAAACCCTGGAACGGCTATAAAGGCCTGTCCACACCGAGCGAGGTGAGTCTCAAGCCCGGTGAGATGAGCGAAGGCCAGGCCTGGCACCGCCTGACGCTGACCAGTCAGTTACCCATCAGCCAGGCCAAGGGCGGTGTCAGCGTGTTTCTGCGTGGCCAGTTCTGGGACAACGGCAGCGCCGGTCAGAGTTTCATCAGCCACGACGGCCAGCACTTCTCCGACGGCGAAGCCCGTGGCGCCCTCCTGCTGAACTTGTGGTTGTGAACATGAAGCCGCCATCGATGCGCCTGGGCGACCTGTCCGTGGGCTTCGTCCACAGCCTGGCCGATGCGGTAGCCAGCCATGGCCAGGATCCCCAACCCCTACTCGAACAGTATGGCCTCGACACCGCGCGCCTGGCCGAGCCCCGGGCCCGATTATCGATTCCACGCTATATGCGCCTCGGTCACGCTGCGATCCAGCAGACCCAGGATGCGGCCCTGGGCCTGCGCATGGGTCAGCTCAGCCGCTTGAGCCAGGCCGGTCTCGCTGGCGTTACTGCGGCCCAGGCCCCGACGGTACGCGAAGCGGCACGCTGCTTGATCCGCTTCGAGCCGTTGTATGGCTCCAACTACCGTGGCCAATCGAGTTTTCACGAGGACGCCCGGGGTGCCTGGCTACGGTTCTATTCCATCAGCCCCTATAACGCCTATAACCGCTTCGTCGTGGACTCGATCATTGCCGGTTGGCTCCAGCAGTTATCCAGCGTAAGCGGCACCCCGCTACGGGCCGAGCGCATCGAGATCGAATTCGAGGCTCCGGCTTACCTGGACGCCTACCGTACACTTGGCGATTGCCCGATCCTGTTCGGCGCCGGCCAGAACCAGCTGCGCCTGGGCCTGGAAGACCTTGCCCGACGCAACCCGCAGCATTGCCCCAGCACCTGGCGGCATCTGGTTCTGCTGTGTGAGGGGGAACTGGAACAACTCACCCGCACCCGCAGCCTGCGCGAACGCATCACTCAACTGCTGGGGCCGTTGCTCAACGGTGGCCGGGAACCCGACCTGGAAGAAGTGGCAGCGCGCCTGAAGCTGCCGACCTGGACACTGCGCCGGAAACTGGCAGAAGAAGGCACGCAATTTCGCGCGATCCTCAATGACACGCGTCGCGACCTCGCCATGACCTACATTCGTGATACCGAACTGGCGTTCGGCGAAATCGCCTACTTGCTGGGCTTCGCCTCAGCCGAGGCATTCCAGCGCGCTTTCAAACGCTGGAATGGCCAGACGCCGGGAGAGTTTCGCCGCAGCCAGAGGGCGAGTTGAAGTTCAAGTTTCATGCAGCTCGCCGCTTGCGACCCCCCTTATAACTCCGTCGCATCCTCGGCGGGTTCCAGCGGGTCCAGCTCGTAGGCCTGGTATTCCAGCAGCTCTTCCTGATAATCATCCATTTTGAATCCTTCCCATATCATTGAACCGATGCCTGATGGCCTTGGTGTCAGAATAAAGCTGCTTTATGAACAAAACATGAAGCAAAGGCTTCATGTTTTAAACGTAGCACAGCGATGGGAAATCAACCTATGCAGGTGTGACAAGGAATGACTGCCTTGTCATGGTATTCAGGATGAAGGAAGCGGCTGGATTGCCTCGGTCGGCGGCGGCAAATCACTGGGAGGGGGTGGCGTGACGACTTCCAGCGTCGATTCCGGGCCTATGTATGGCGCAGGTTCGCTGGGTGCAATCGGCGCAGGTTCTGGAGGCGGGGCGACAGGCTGCGACGCTGCAGGTGCGGCTTCGGCTGGGACAGCTTGCTCTACCGGCGCAACAGGCGTCGGCGCTGGCGCTGGCGTCGGAACCGGAGCCGGAGCCGGTGTCAACGCAGCTGGTTCGGCCTTGGGCTCCGGTACCCCCAACTCAGTATCGGGCTTTGCAGCAACCGACGCGCCTTTCTTCGCTTCCGCAGGCAGGAACATCTCCACCAGGGCAAAGAAACGCTCGTAGAACTTGGTCGCCGATACGGTTTCGCTGGCCACCTTGACCATCGAGTCATCCGAGGAGCCGATCGGCATCGATACCGACCCCAACACACCCACGCCCAGGCTGGCGGAGTTGTTGATTTTCTTCAGCGCATAACGGTCCTGCAACGCGTTGGCAAACATGGTCGCATGATGTCCAGCACCACCGTCCTCGGCACAGACCAGGTTGAAGCTGATCTCCATGTGGGTATCACCGGTCTGCTGGAAACTCTTGTGACCACTGACCAGCTTCGGGTCGCTGCTGGTGATGATGTAGCCCTGGCTGAGCAAGGCCCGGCGCCCCGCTTCGCAGGTCACCGTGTCGCTCACCGGATAGGTGCGGGAGAACGTACCGGAATCATCGAAGTTCTCATGCTCGTAAATAGCAGCCTTCTTCGACGAGCAACCGGCTGCGGCAACCAGCATCAGCGCCAGTCCGACGGTGCGCATGTGAAATGATCTGAACATTGAACATCCTGAGGAAAACGGTCCGGGGGCGTATTGTGCAACAGAACGCCCATCGGCAGCGTGGGTATTCGTGTCTCAAAGGGGTTACAAGTCTACTGGGGGTTGTTGACGGGAAAAAGACGTAAATCCAGTGGGCCGATGAACATCTTGTCATCTGGCAATGGGTGGATACAAAAAGACCCCGGCTTTTTCAGCCGAGGTCTTTTGAGCAAGCCATCAGGGCATCAGTAACGCTTGATGTCCGCCTCGCTTTCCAGCTGCTTGCGATAAGCCGCAAAGTCCTGCTGGCCAACACGGGATGCGAGATAGCGACGATATTCGGCCTTCTCCGCATCAGTGGGTGCCGCCGCTTCATTCACGCCGCGCAGTTGCACCAGCATCAGATTGCCGTCAGGCAAGGTCACACTGGCAAACGTCGGCTTGTCCTTGGACTCGGGCTTTGGCATGCGGAACAACGCCTGCAGCACCGTCGGTTCGATACCTTCCTGGCTGCGGGTTGCCGCCTCGATGACCTTCCAGTTCTGACCGTCGACAGGCTTGGCCAGCGGGGTCTTTCCTTCGCGCAAGCTGGCGATCAGCTCATCGGCCCGGGTCTTCGCGGCCTCACTGGCGCGCTCCTTGGCCAACTGAGTACGGATGGCAGCTTCCACGCTTTCCAGCGGCAGTTGCTCAGGCTTGCGATGCTCCTTGGCACGCAGCACCACGACGGTTTCCGGATCCAGCTCGATCGCGCTGCTGTTGGCACCCTCATCAAGCACTTCCGGGCTGAACGCGGCAGTGACGATAGCGCGGTTGGCCGCAATCCCTTCCCCACCTTCGCGCCCAAACGGCGCCGACGTGTGGACGGTGAGTTTCAGGTCCTGGGCCGGCTGCGCCAAATCGGAAGCCTCGAACGAAGCATCTTCCAATTGCTTGGCCGCCTCGACGAAACGCTGCTCGACCTGCTGGGTTTTCAGCTCGTGGGTCAGCTTGCCCTTGAGGCTGGCAAAGGTCGGGACCTCAGGCGCTTCGACACCCAACAGCTTGATCAGGTGAAAACCGAAACTGGTGCGCACCGGTGCCGAAACCTGATCCTTGCTCAACGCGTACAGCGCCTTTTCGAACGCCGGATCGTAGACACCTGGACCGGCGTAACCGAGATCACCGCCATTGTTGGCCGAGCCCGGATCCTGGGAGAACTCCTTCGCCAGGGCCTCAAACGATTCGCCCTTGGCCAGGCGAGCCTGGATTTCCTCGATCTTCGCCTTGGCCTGGGCTTCGGTGACCTTGTCGTTCACCTCGATCAGGATGTGGGCCGCCCGACGCTGTTCGGACAGGTTGGCGATTTCTTTCTGATACGCCGCTTGCAGGTCTTCATCCTTGACGCTGACCTGATCGAAGAAATCGGCTTTCTTCAGCTCAAGGTAATCGATCACCACCTGATCGGGGGTCATGAATTCCTTGGCGTGCTTGTCGTAGTAAGCCTTGACCTCGTCATCGGTCAGCTTCACTGCCGACGGATCAGCCTTGAGGGTCAAGGTGGCAAAGTCGCGGGTCTGCTTTTCCAGACGAGCGAACGCCAGTACCTGGGCATCAGTGACGAAACCACTGCCGGCCAGGCCAGCACGCAGTTGGCCAATCAGCATTTCCTGGGCCAGCATCTGGCGGAATTGCAGGCGACCGTAACCCAGCTGGCGAATCACCTGGTCAAAACGTTCCGGGCTGAACTTGCCATCGACCTGGAACTCAGGCGTCTGCAGGATCACCTGGTCCAACGCGGCTTCGGAAAAAGCGAACTTCGCATCGTGCGCGCCTTGCAGCAGCAACTTGCGATCGATCAGGCCCTTGAGCGCCGAATCGCGGAGCATCTTTTCGTCCAGCAGAGAGGCGTCGAAGTCCTTGCCCAGCTGTTGCATGAGCTGGCGGCGTTGCATGTCGACCGCCTGACTCAGCTCGTTCTGGCTGATGTTCTCGCCGTTGACCTTGGCCGCGTCATTGCTGTGGGTGGTGGCTCTGAAAATGGCATCGAAACCGGTCAACGCCATCAACGCGACGATAACCCCGATGATGGTCTTGGCAATCCAGCCTTGTGAATTGTCCCTGATATTCTGCAGCATGCGTCCCCCAGAAACGGTTGAACTTCAAATTAGGCAACCGTGGAGCGTGGGTAGAATCCGGATAGAAGAAAGGCGCATCCGAGGATGCGCCTTCTCGTAACTGGCGGAGCGGACCGGGCTCGACCCCGCGAGCCCTGGCACGACAGACCGGTTGGAACCGATCCCACTACCGCTCCGCTTGCCAAGCCAGGCATGACCCCGACCCGGATAAACTCAATGAAACTTAGTTAACGGCGTCTTTCAGTGCTTTACCAGCCTTGAAGCCTGGCTTCTTGGCAGCAGCGATCTGCAGTGCCTGGCCAGTTTGCGGGTTGCGGCCGGTACGAGCTGGACGATCGGTAACGGAGAAGGTACCGAAACCAACCAGAACAACGGAGTCGCCAGCCTTGAGAGCGCCAGTGACGGATTCGATTACAGCGTCCAGCGCGCGGCCAGCAGCAGCTTTCGGGATATCAGCGGATGCAGCGATAGCATCAATCAGTTCCGACTTGTTCACTCTAAGTCCCCTTATATCTATTTGAGATGATTCTAAGTTTTTTTGGTGAAAGCAAAAACGAGTGCTGAATGGCCTACAGACACTTAAGAGCCGCTTTATAACAAGGGCTCTAAAAAACTGTCAAGGAAGCCCCCCAGGCAAATGCGTATTAATGCGTGCTAATTCTTTCCTTAGAGTCAGACTCTCGCTTCTCATCTTTCGCGACAATCTCCGGAGCCACATCCGGCAAGGGCTCCGGCGCGTATTGCAGCGCAATTTGCAGGACCTCGTCAATCCATTTAACGGGTTTGATCTGAAGATCCTGCTTGATATTGTCAGGAATTTCTTTCAGATCGCGCACATTTTCCTCGGGAATGATCACGATCTTGATCCCGCCACGGTGTGCCGCCAGCAATTTTTCCTTCAAACCACCAATTGCCAGTACCTGCCCGCGCAGAGTAATTTCACCGGTCATGGCCACGTCGGCGCGCACCGGAATGCCGGTCAGTGCCGATACCAGGGCCGTGCACATGCCTACACCGGCGCTAGGGCCGTCTTTGGGCGTAGCCCCTTCAGGCATATGGATATGCGTGTCGCGCTTCTCATGGAAGTCCAGGGGAATGCCCAGGCTCCGGGCACGGCTGCGAACGACCGTCTGCGCTGCCGTGATCGACTCGACCATCACATCACCCAGGGAACCGGTCTTGATCAGTTGCCCTTTGCCCGGTACCACGGCAGCTTCGATGGTCAGCAACTCACCACCAACCTGAGTCCACGCCAGGCCGGTCACCTGACCGATCTGATCCTGCTGCTCGGCGAGGCCGTAGCGGAATTTGCGCACGCCCAGGAAATGCTCCAGCAGGTCCGAAGTGACCTTGACCGCAAAGCGTTTTTCCAGCGCATGTTCCTTCACCGCCTTGCGGCAGACCTTGGCAATCTGTCGCTCCAGGCCCCGCACACCGGCTTCGCGGGTGTAGTAACGGATGATGTCGCGAATCGCCTCCTCGTCGAATTCCAGTTCGCCTTTTTTCAAGCCGTTGGCCTGGATCTGCTTCGGCGAAAGGTATTTGACGGCGATATTGATCTTCTCGTCCTCGGTGTAGCCCGGCAGACGAATCACTTCCATACGATCCAGCAACGCCGGCGGGATGTTCATGGAGTTGGAAGTGCACAGGAACATCACGTCCGACAAGTCATAGTCGACTTCAAGATAATGATCGTTGAAGTTGTGGTTCTGCTCCGGATCAAGCACTTCGAGCAATGCGGAGGCAGGATCGCCACGCATATCGCTACCCATCTTGTCGATTTCGTCCAGAAGGAACAGCGGATTGCGCACGCCGACCTTAGTCATCTTTTGAATCAATCTTCCTGGCATCGAACCGATGTAGGTACGGCGATGACCACGAATTTCCGCTTCGTCGCGCACGCCACCAAGGGCCATTCGTACGAACTTGCGATTGGTGGCGTGGGCAATCGACTCCGCCAGGGAGGTTTTACCAACCCCCGGAGGACCGACCAGACACAACACCGGACCACGGATTTTCTTCACGCGCTTTTGCACGGCGAGGTATTCGAGGATACGTTCCTTGACCTCCTCCAGGCCGTAATGGTCGGCGTCGAGAATGTCCTCGGCACGAGCCAGGTCCAGGCGCACCTTGCTCTGGGCTTTCCACGGTACCTGCACCAACCAGTCGATGTAGGAGCGCACCACGGTAGCTTCGGCGGACATCGGCGACATCTGTTTGAGCTTGTTCAGCTCAGCCTGGGCCTTGGCGAGGGCATCCTTGGGCAAACCAGCGGCGTCGATGCGCTTTTTCAGCTCTTCGACTTCGTTATGGCCTTCATCACCGTCGCCCAACTCTTTCTGAATGGCCTTCATCTGCTCATTCAGGTAGTACTCGCGCTGGCTACGCTCCATTTGTTTCTTCACGCGACCACGAATGCGCTTTTCGACCTGCAACAGATCGATCTCGCCATCGAGCAATGCCAGCACGTGTTCGACACGGGCGGACAATTCGATGATCTCGAGGATTTCCTGCTTCTGTTCGATCTTGAGCGCCATGTGGGCGGCCATCGTATCGACCAGCCGACCAGGCTCATCGATGCTGTTAAGCGAAGAGAGCACCTCAGCCGGTACTTTCTTGCCCAACTGGACATACTGTTCGAACTGGGACAACAGGCTGCGGACGAACACCTCCGACTCACGCTCGGGCACGTCGGCTTCGTCGATCAGTGATACTTCGGCGCGACAATGGCCGTTCACTTCGCTGAAGCGCTCGACCGCCCCGCGCTGCTCGCCTTCGACAAGGACCTTGACGGTGCCGTCGGGCAGCTTGAGCAATTGCAGAACCGTTGCAATGGTACCTACGCGATAGAGCGCATCTTCACCAGGATCATCGTCAGCAGGATTTCTCTGGGCCACCAGCAGAATCTGCTTGTCACCCGCCATCGCGGCCTCGAGGGCTTCGATGGACTTTTCGCGCCCCACGAACAGCGGGATAACCATGTGCGGATATACCACGACATCGCGCAATGGCAAGAGAGGCAATTCGATGGTTGTCTTCATGATTTCGCCTCAACGGCGGCCACAAGGCCGGAAACAGATGGAAGTAAGCTTGAAACCAAGATGGGGGCAGCCTTGAAAAAAAACAAGCGCTAAGGCTGATGTCAGTCAATTAAGGATCAAACGGCGCAGAGCCTGCGGGAACAAAGCTTGCTCGCGATCGGGATCTGTGAGTCAACCACGATATCGGCTGGTCCGCCGCTATCGCGAGCACGTTTTGCTTGCACGGCCTGGTGGCCTGGCATTGAGCCCTGAGACGCTCCAAAAGGACGCCAAAAGCAAAAGGGGCCCGAAGGCCCCTCCTTTGTTCCAGCAGGACACTTAAGCGTCCGGTGCAGCCTTGGCAGCCGGCTCACTGTTTTCGTAGATATACAGCGGCTTGGACTTGCCTTCTATGACGCTTTCGTCGATCACGACCTTGCTCACCTCGGACTGCGAGGGGATTTCATACATCGTATCGAGCAATACACCTTCGAGAATCGAGCGCAACCCACGGGCACCGGTCTTACGCTCCAGGGCACGCTTGGCCACCGATTTCAACGCGTCGGAACGGAACTCCAGGTCTACACCTTCCATTTCGAACAGCTTTGCATACTGCTTGGTCAGGGCGTTCTTCGGCTCGGTCAGGATCTGCATCAGCGCAGCTTCATCCAGCTCGTCCAGCGTCGCCAGAACCGGCAAACGACCGACGAACTCAGGGATCAGGCCAAACTTGACCAGGTCGTCAGGCTCGACTTCACGCAGGGACTCGCCAACCTTCTTGCCCTCTTCCTTGCTGCGCACTTCGGCATTGAAGCCGATGCCGCCACGAGTGGAGCGGTTCTGAATAACCTTTTCCAGCCCGGAGAATGCACCGCCGCAAATGAACAGGATGTTACGGGTGTCGACCTGCAGGAATTCCTGCTGCGGATGCTTGCGACCACCCTGGGGCGGAACGGAAGCGACCGTGCCTTCGATCAACTTGAGCAAGGCCTGCTGTACCCCCTCACCGGATACATCCCGAGTGATGGACGGGTTGTCGGACTTGCGGGAAATCTTGTCGATTTCATCGATGTAGACAATGCCCATCTGGGCCTTTTCGACATCGTAGTCGCACTTCTGCAACAACTTCTGAATAATGTTCTCGACATCCTCCCCCACGTAACCCGCCTCGGTGAGGGTGGTTGCGTCGGCGATGGTGAACGGAACGTTCAGCAAACGGGCCAGGGTTTCGGCAAGCAGGGTCTTACCCGAGCCTGTCGGACCGATCAGCAGGATGTTGCTCTTGCCGAGTTCGACCTCGTCATTCTTTTTGTCACGCTGGTTCAGGCGTTTGTAGTGGTTGTAAACCGCTACGGCCAATACCTTTTTCGCACGCTCCTGACCAATTACATACTGGTCAAGGATGCCGCTGATTTCTTTAGGCGAAGGCAACTTATGCGCGCTGCTTTCGGCCTGGGCTTCCTGCACCTCCTCGCGGATGATGTCATTGCACAGGTCGACGCACTCGTCGCAAATGAAGACCGAGGGGCCGGCAATCAATTTGCGTACTTCATGTTGGCTTTTGCCACAGAAAGAGCAATAAAGCAGTTTGCCGTTGTCCTCGCCGTTGCGGGTGTCAGTCATTCGATCGATCCAAATCCGATAGGCTTGCAACACAAGATGAAGGCAATTGCGGGCTTTTTCAAGCCCGCAGGCGGCCGGTCATCCCAACCACCTGCATTTTGAGTGGCTCAGGCAGGCATTTGACGCTTGTTGATCACGGAGTCGATCAGGCCATATTCGGCTGCACGCTCGGCGCTCATGAAGTTGTCACGCTCGGTGTCACGCTCAATGGTCTCGAGACTTTGACCGGTGTGATGAGCCAACAGCGAGTTCAAACGCGAACGAATGTGGAGGATTTCCTTGGCATGGATGTCGATATCCGACGCCTGGCCCTGGAAGCCGCCCAATGGCTGGTGAATCATCATGCGCGAGTTAGGCAGGCAATGACGCTTGCCCGCTGCACCACCGGCGAGCAGGAAAGCGCCCATGCTGCAGGCCTGGCCGATGCAGATGGTGGAAACGTCTGGCTTGATGAATTGCATGGTGTCGTAGATCGACATGCCTGCTGTCACCGAGCCGCCGGGTGAGTTGATATAAAGATGGATATCCTTGTCCGGGTTTTCCGCTTCAAGGAACAGCAGTTGCGCCGCGACCAGGTTGGCCATGTAGTCTTCAACGGGTCCGATCAGGAAGATGACGCGTTCCTTGAGCAGACGCGAGTAGATGTCATAGGCACGTTCGCCACGGGCGGACTGCTCGATAACCATCGGGACCAGGCCGCCTGCGGCCTGGATGTCAGAGCTCTGCTGATAAAAAGAATTGCGGGACATGTCTCGCAGTCACTCCCAAATAGTTATGTCTTGAATACGCATAAGCCAGCGCGAAGGCTGGCTTATGGTGTGTATTTCTTACCGCAGAACAATCAATCGGCTTGTGGAGCTTCCACCGGCTTGACCGCTTCTTCGTAAGAGACCGCTTTATCGGTCACGCTAGCTTTCTGCAGAACAGTATCCACAACTTGTTCTTCGAGCACAACCGAACGGACTTCGTTCAGTTGCTGGTCATTCTTGTAGTACCAGGACACGACTTGCTCAGGCTCCTGGTAGGCCGAAGCCATTTCCTGGATCAGCTCGCGAACGCGGGCTTCGTCAGGCTTGAGTTCGTATTGCTTGACCACTTCCGCAACGATCAGGCCCAGTACGACACGACGCTTGGCTTGCTCTTCGAACAGCTCGGCCGGCAGTTGATCAGGCTTGATGTTGCCACCGAACTGCTGAACAGCCTGCACGCGCAGACGGTTCACTTCGTTGTCCAGCAGCGCTTTCGGCACTTCGATCGGGTTGGAAGCCAGCAGACCGTCCATGACCTGGTTCTTGACCTTGGACTTGATGGCCTGACGCAGCTCACGCTCCATGTTCTTGCGAACTTCGGCGCGGAAACCTTCCAGACCGGTTTCCTTGATACCGAACTGGGCGAAGAACTCTTCGTTCAGCTCAGGCAGCTTCGGCTCGGAAACACTGTTTACGGTCACGGTGAACTCGGCGGCTTTGCCAGCCAGGTCCAGGTTCTGGTAGTCCTCTGGGAAGGTCACGTTCAGAACGCGCTCTTCACCGGCTTTCGCGCCGACCAGGCCATCTTCGAAGCCTGGGATCATGCGACCGGAGCCCAGTACCAACTGGGTGGCCTTGGCAGAACCGCCTGCGAACACTTCACCGTCGACCTTGCCGACGAAATCGATGTTCAGTTGATCTTCGTTCTGGGCAGCGCGATCGGTCACTTCGAAACGGGTGTTCTGCTTGCGCAGGATATCCAGCATCTTGTCCAGGTCGGCATCCGACACGTCAGCGCTCAGGCGCTCGACGGCAATGGACTCGAAACCGGCAACAGTGAACTCGGGGAACACTTCGAAAGTGGCAACGAACTCCAGGTCCTTGCCTTTTTCCAGCACTTTAGGCTCGACCGATGGCGCGCCGGCCGGGTTCAGCTTCTGCTCGACCACAGCTTCGTAGAACGAAGACTGGATCACGTCGCCCACGGCTTCCTGGCGCGCATCAGCTTCGTAACGCTGACGGATCACGCTCATTGGCACCTTGCCTGGACGGAAACCTGGGATTTTGGCCTTTTGGGCAGTCTGCTGCAGACGCTTGTTGACCTGAGTCTCGATGCGCTCAGCCGGCACGGTGATGCTCATGCGGCGCTCAAGAGCAGTAGTATTTTCAACAGAAACTTGCATGGATATTCCTCGTTGCACAGACGTTGGCCGGGCGTTTTCCGACCCCAGAATCAAGGGCATGCATTCTAGTAGGTCAAACTCAAGAAGTCACCCTACTGAAAATGACTGGAAAACAGGCGCCGGCATTAGGAGCGAGGCAAACAGTCATGCCCCGCCCGGATTGCAAATACAGCCGATCATTCCAGAGGCTCTGCGCCAACGCTTCTATATATAGAAACGTGAACCTGCACGTTCCCGGCACTCGAGTACCGCCAGGAGACCGACGGGCATACCGCGCATCATCGCGAAACACAATCGCAACAACCCATTGCCAAACCTGTCCCGAAACAAGACAGACGACAAACCATCCGAATGCCGAAAACAAAAACGGCGCAGCCCTCTTCAGGTACTGCGCCGTTCTCTGCTATTCAAATAGCGACTTGTATGGTGCGGACGGAGAGACTCGAACTCTCACACCTTGCGGCGCTGGAACCTAAATCCAGTGTGTCTACCAATTCCACCACATCCGCGTAGCAAGCTTTTAAAGCAAAGGCGCCAGATTGTTAGATCTGGCGCCTTTCTAGAATATGGGGTGGACGATGGGGATCGAACCCACGACAACGGGAGTCACAATCCCGTGCTCTACCAACTGAGCTACGCCCACCATATTGCCTTGTTGCGTTACTTGTGCCAAAGCTGCCTAATGGCGCACCCGGCAGGACTCGAACCTGCGACCATCCGCTTAGAAGGCGGATGCTCTATCCAGCTGAGCTACGGGCGCCTTTTTAATCTGTATTCTTTGACGACTACAAACTAAATGCTTTCAGTTTTGCCGAGTTAAAACAACCAACTCCGCTCCACCTTCTTAACCAGTGCTAGGCTGTGCCCGACAAGTGCGACGAATGTTATAGACGGCCTGATAGGTCGTCAACTCTTTTTTAAAAAAAATTCATTTAATTAAAGGGGTTAGGGGAATTTGCAGACCAAGCGCCTTTGCCCTCACGCCTCGGCATGCGAGAATGCGCTCTCTTTTTTTCCCCTCTCGATGGTTAACCACGCGCAATGACTGCACAACTTATCGACGGCAAATCGATCGCCGCCAGCCTGCGCCAGCAGATCGCCCAACGCGTCACCGAGCGTCGCCAGCAAGGCCTGCGCACGCCCGGTCTCGCGGTGATCCTGGTCGGCAGCGATCCCGCCTCTCAGGTTTATGTCTCGCACAAGCGTAAAGACTGTGAAGAGGTCGGCTTCCTTTCCCAGGCCTACGACCTGCCTTCCGAAACCACCCAGCAAGCGCTGGCTGATCTGATCGATCGCCTGAACGATGACCCGAACATCGACGGCGTTCTGCTCCAGCTGCCCCTGCCTGAGCATCTGGACGCCTCCAGACTCCTGGAACGCATCCGGCCGGACAAAGATGTCGACGGCTTCCATCCCTATAACGTCGGTCGCCTGGCCCAACGCATCCCGCTGCTGCGCCCCTGCACACCAAAAGGCATCATGACGCTGCTGGAAAGCACGGGCGTGGACCTTTATGGCCTCGATGCAGTAGTCGTGGGCGCGTCCAACATCGTTGGCCGGCCGATGGCCATGGAGTTGCTGCTGGCCGGCTGCACCGTGACCGTGACCCACCGCTTCACCAAGGACCTGGCCGGCCATGTCGGACGCGCCGACCTGGTGGTCGTGGCAGCCGGCAAGCCTGGCCTGGTCAAGGGCGAGTGGATCAAGGAAGGCGCCATCGTCATCGATGTGGGCATCAATCGCCAGGATGACGGCAAGCTGGTGGGTGACGTGGTCTACGAGACCGCCCTGCCCCGTGCCGGCTGGATCACACCGGTACCCGGCGGCGTGGGCCCGATGACCCGTGCCTGCCTGCTGGAAAACACGCTGTACGCGGCCGAGACGCTGCATAGCTGAGTTTCTCCCGCCAAAACGAAACCCTGTGGGAGCGAGCCTGCTCGCGAAGCGGTGTGTCAGTCAGCCATCAACGCGCTGACACGCCAACTTCGCGAGCGGGCTCGCTCCCACATTGGTTTGGATCCCCCTTTTATTAAACTTTATTTATTCGCAAGCCTCAGTGGTACAGGCATGTAGCGCTGTTGTCGCCCATACTCATAAAATGCAGCGCTTTTTTCAAAAGCCGCTACTGAACGGCCTCTTCATCTTCAATTCTACCGAGCCTATTCGCGTGAAAATCCGTATTTCGATCCTCAGCCTGTTCATCGCTTTTTCAGGCGCGCTTATCACGCAGGATATCAACGCGCAGGAAACCATCGCAGCTCCACGAGACACGTCAAAACTGCAAGTCGCTTCGGGCAGCGCGATGTTGCTGGACCTGCAAACGGATAAAGTCGTCTATTCCAGCAATCCGGACGTGGTGGTACCCATCGCCTCGGTGACCAAATTGATGACCGGGCTGATCGTGCTGGATGCCAAGCAGGACCTTAACGAGTACATCTCCATGACCATCGCCAACACCCCGGAGATGAAAGGGGTGTTTTCCCGAGTCAAACTCAACAGCGAACTGTCGCGTCGCGACGTGTTGCTGATTGCGCTGATGTCCTCGGAAAACCGCGCCGCCGCCAGCCTCGCGCACCATTACCCGGGCGGCTACGCAGCGTTCATCGCCGCCATGAACGCCAAGGCGAAGGCACTGGGCATGACCAGCACTCACTATGTCGAGCCGACAGGCCTGTCGATCCATAACGTATCCACCGCCAGGGACCTGACCAAGCTGCTGATAGCTGCTCGCAAATACCCCCTGCTGAGCGAATTGAGCACCACCAAGGAAAAGACCGTCACCTTCCGCAAACCGGTTTACAGCCTGGGCTTTCGCAACACTGATCACCTGATCCACAAGGATAATTGGGATATTCAGTTGACCAAGACCGGCTTCACCAACCAGGCCGGTCACTGCCTGGTGCTGGTGACGAAAATGGGTAATCGGCCGATGGCCCTGGTGATCCTCGATGCCTTTGGCAAGTACACTCACTTCGCCGACGCCAGCCGGATTCGTAGCTGGGTGGAAACGGGCAAGAGCACCAATGTGCCGGCGGTGGCCATGCAGTACAAGGCGGCGAAGAACCTCAAGAGTCGCCAGAGCGGCGTCGTGGAAGCCTCCAAGTAATTGACGAATGCGCCGGCATCTGTGGCGGGGGGGATTTATCCCCTCGCCACAATGGCTCATAAACCCTGGGGAGCAACATGACCCAACTCGTCGGGCTTTTTTTCGCTCAATGCTTCAGGTCACCAAGCGGATCATAGGCCTTGGCCCGGGGCTCCCCCTTATCGTCTTTCTCGTCACGAGGGGCCTTGGCCGGCCCGATCGGATCGACTTGCGGATCATCGAGGTCCGGCGAATCCGGATCGAATCCCAGCTCGTCACCAGCGGATGAATGCTCGGAAGAATGGGGCCCCGTGGGCGTTTTCGACTGTGCCATACCTGCCTCCTTGAATCATGGCCCGGACAATCCGGACCCTGACGATAAGAACTTCAGGCGTGCGGGGTCGTGCCCGGCAGGTGACGAACGGGGCAAACCGTCAATGCGTTGCACCCAGGGTCTTGGTGGCGCGCGCTGCCGCCTGCTCCTGCCCTGCCCCGGCCAACTCATCCGCGGCCTTCAACCAGCGCTGCGGGTTGACGTTGGCCGGAAGTTGCGTGGGCCGCTGGAGCAGAACCGCCCAGCCGCCGGCATCCTTGAAAGCCGACTCGAACCCACTGAAGCTCATCAATAGTCGCCGGTTCATGCCCGAACGCAGCAAGATCGTGCGCTTCTGCCGGTTATAGCCGGCGAGAATCCCGTATCGGGGCCCAGACCAAAATGCCGTACCTTCGGTGTAGCGAAGCAATACCGGGTTGCCCGCCGCAACCTGCTCCAACAATGCGGACAAATCACTGTCGAGGGGATACACCACCAGCCCGTATTCTCGTGCCAGGGTCTGCATATTCTGCTGCAAGCCGGCTTCACCACCTGGCAGATGCAACGGTTTCTCCAGCAGCCCCGGGGTAATCACCGTACCTTGCGAGGTCAACACTGCAGCCAGAGATTGCGGGGCACCCTGGTACATATCGCCGCGATAGAACGGCACGCTGTTGAGTTCCACCCGCTCGGGCAGGCGCTGGATCTGGGGCGGCACGCTGCCCGCGCAACCCGCCAGGGCTGCAAGGCAAGCCGTCGCGAATACCAGTGATCGAAAAGAGGGAATGACCGGCAACATGATGAGTCTCTAGTTCAGGTACCCGATGAACGGGCCAGGCTTGGGCCGTCGATCATAAAGCGCCCACAGGCCGGGGTATAGCCTTAAACAGCAGTCTCGCTAATGCGATAGAACCAACCCGTCCGTCGCCGACGACCACGAACGACTGCCTGCAACACTTGAACGACTAGACTGTCCATTGAACTGAGTGCATTGCCCCGGACCGGGGCTGAGGGAGGCCCCCATGAGCCTGACAACGACAATCCTGATGCTGTTATTCGGCTGGCTGAGCGTAGCGGCGGCGATGCTGTGGGGCGTGTTGCGGATCACCCGTCGCTATCATCATCCGTCCCCATCGAGCACAGAAAAGCCCACGGAGCCCAGCCAGCGCCACGCCGCCGCACACTGATCGCCACTTTCAAAAAGTCAGAAAAAGCCGCCCGGGCTGGACCCGGGCGGCTTGTGCATGCCTGCTGTCAGGCTTCGTTGCCCAACGCCTTTTGCCGGGCGCGACGGGCCATCATGTTCAGTACCTCAATCGCGGCCGAGAACGCCATGGCAGCGTAGATGTAGCCCTTGGGCACATGGGCGCCGAAACCTTCGGCGATCAACGTCATGCCAATCATGATCAGGAAGCCCAGCGCCAGCATGACCACCGTCGGGTTGTTATTGATGAATCGGGCCAGAGGCTCGGCTGCCAACAGCATCACCAGTACCGACACCACTACGGCGATGATCATGATCGGCAAGTGCTCGGTCATGCCCACAGCGGTGATAATGCTGTCGATGGAAAATACCAGGTCGAGCATCAGGATCTGACCGATTGCGGCGGCAAATCCGAGGGTCACGCCCGAGGTGGCCGACTTGGGATCGTTTGGCGCCGGGTCCATGCTGTGGTGGATCTCGGTCGTGGCCTTCCACAGCAGGAACAGACCGCCAGCAATCAGGATCATGTCCTTCCAGGAGAACGCCTGGCCGAGGATTTCGACGACCGGCTCAGTCAACTGCACAATGAACGCGATGGTGCTCAACAAGCCCAGCCGCAGGATCAGCGCCATACCGATACCGATCCGCCGCGCCTTGGCACGATGCTGTGCGGGCAGCTTGTTGGTCAGGATCGAAATGAAGATCAGGTTATCGATACCCAGCACGATTTCCATGACAACCAGGGTCGCCAAGGCGATCCAGGCAGTGGGGCTGGCAGCGAGTTGTAGAAGATAATCCATGGGTCAGTCCTGGCTCGATATGACGGAGTTAGATGGCTTGGGTGGATGATTCGGTTTTTTCAGCATCGTCCGCCGGCTCTTTCTTGGGACTGATCAACCCGCCAGTGGCGTCGTTCAGCGCCTGCTCGGCAGCTTTATGGGTATCGTCGATGGCTTTTTTGGCCACATCGACCGCTTGCTCCTTCAACTGCTGGGCCAATTGTTCAGCGCTTTTCTCCGCCTGTTCGCAGCCCACGAGTGCCATTGAAGACATTGCCAGCAAGGCAGCAAGCCCCAGGGATTTGTATGTCATGGTTAGAAGCCTCTGAGGAAACACGGAGCCCGGAGATGGCTCACCAATGGCCAGGCATTCTAGAGACGTCGATACTTCAGGAAAATTCGTATTTTCAGCGGTTATACTTCGGTTTTTACGAATCCGAGTGAACCCATGCTCAATTATCGACAACTGCATTACTTCTGGGTGGTGGCCAAGACAGGCAGCATCGTGCGGGCGTGCGAGCAGTTGAACCTGACTCCGCAAACCATCAGCGGACAGATTTCCTTGTTCGAGCAGACGTATAACATCAAATTGTTTCGCCGCGTCGGACGGCAACTGGAGCTGACGGAAGCCGGACGCCAGACGCTGCCCTACGCCGAGCACATGTTCCAGTTGGGGGGCGAACTGGAGTTGATGCTCCGCGCCCAGCCCAACGAACAGCAGACGCTGTTCCGGGTCGGAGTGGCGGACGTGGTGCCCAAGTCAATCGTCTATAGACTGCTGGCGCCAACCATGGAACTGAGCGAACCGCTGCGCGTTACCTGCCGCGAGGACAAACTCGAGCGGCTGCTCGCGGACCTGGCGATCCAGCGCCTGGACCTGGTGATTTCCGACAGTCCTATGCCCAGCCACCTGGACATCAAGGGCTACAGCCAGAAACTGGGGGAATGCGGCATCAGTTTTTTCGCCACCGCTGCGCTGGCCGAACGCTACGGGCAGGATTTCCCCCGAAGCCTGCAGGACGCTCCCCTGCTGATTCCCGGCCCCGAAACCGTGGTCCGCAGCCGCCTGCAACGCTGGTTCGCCGAGCAGCAGATCCAGCCGCGCATCGTGGGGGAGTTTGATGACAGCGCGTTGATGCAGGCCTTCGGTCAGTCAGGCAGCGGGATTTTCATCGGCCCGAGCGTGATCGCCGAAGAAGTGAAGCGCCAGTACGGCGTGCAGGAGATCGGTCAGACTGACGCGGTAAGCGAGTCATTCTATGCCATCTCCGTGGAGCGCAAGGTCAGCCATCCAGGTATCGTCGCGATTGCCGAAGGTGCTCGCCGCGAGTTGTTCCACTAGCTGCAAACGGGCCGGGGCTTGAAGGTCATCAGCAGCAGCGCCAGCAGGATCGATACAAGAATGAACCCGGCCGCCGCAAAACCGACGCTGCCCAGGCCCAATGTATCGATGACTCGCCCGCCGACCATCGCTCCGAGACCGATCCCCAGGTTGGCACCAGCAATGTTCAGCGACGCCGCAAAGGCTGGCGCTTGCGGTGCTGCCTTCATCAATCGCACATGGCTGACCAGGAACAGCGCGGCCTGGGTCACGCCCCAGATCGCCATCGCCGCGGCCAGCCACAAGGCCGAATGAATGCTTGGCACCAACGCTACCATACCGCCGATCATGAACAGGCAGAACACCATCGACGCCATCAGGGGATGCCGATCCACCGCCCGGCCACCCAGGGAATTGCCCACCAGCCCCACGGCGCCGAACCCCATCAGGCACCAACCGACCAGCGTGCCATCGAACCCGGCGAGACGTTCGAGGATGTCGGCCAGGTAGGTGTAGGCGGTGAACATGCCGCTGAACACCAGGATCGACAACAGCACATGGCCTTGCATCAACGGACTGCGCAGGATCTTGAACTGCGAGCGGAAGCTGACCTGATGCAAGTGCAGGTTGGTTTTCGGCAGGTAGATGAACAGCAATAACGCCTTGGCGAAAGCGATGACGGCCAGGATCGCGAAAGCACTGCGCCAGCCGAATGCATCGGAAATCAGCGTTCCCACCGGAATCCCGAATACCGTGGCGCAGACAATGCCGAAGCCGATCCGGGCGATGGCCCGTCCGGCGTGTTGCGGCCCGACAATGTCCACCGCTGTCTCGCTGGCCAGCGCCCAGAACACTGGCAGGCCGAGGGCAGGGATCAATCGGGCAATGGCCATGACCCAGATATCGGGGGCAACGGCCGCCAATGTGTTGGCCAGGCCGAACATCAGCAGTACGCTGATAAACAGCCTGCGTCGCTCGAAACGGGCAAACCAGGCTGTCAGGAATGGCCCGAACGCCGCTACCGTAAACGCGAACAATGTCACCAGCAATCCGGCCTGGGGAATGCTGACGTGCAGGTCGCGAGCGATGGATGGCAGCAGGCCAACAATGATGAATTCCGTGGTCAGCACGGTGAAACCGGCGGCCGACAGCAGGAAAATGGGTAACAACATGCAGAACTCCGACAAAACGACAACACCAGCGTTGGCTTGAGGGCCCGCTGGAGGAAGAGAGAGGTGAGAGAATCCAAGCCTAACAGAATGTGGGCCGCAGACAAATGTGCTCAAACACCTGAGTGACGGATCGTCACAGGTCCGTCAGATTCTTTACCGGGCTGTGCTAAAGTCCGCGACCCGCAAACATCGAACATTTCTTCCGGTCCCGCTCATGTGGCCTGCCCGCTTGTTGCCCTGAACGTCGACCATTGCCCACAACAAAAAACACATGGATAGCCGTATGACTGCTTTATCCCCGTCCCTTTTGCAACGCTTCAAACGCACCAGCCTGGTCACGCAAATCGTCATCGGTCTGATCATTGGTATTGCGTTGGCCTGGCTGGCCCCGGACGTAGCCAAATCCACCGCATTCATTGGCAAGGTCTTCGTATCCGCCCTCAAGGCCGTGGCTCCCATCCTGGTGTTCGTGCTGGTCATGGCTTCGATCGCCAACCATAAGCAAGGCCAGGAAACCCATATCCGTCCGATCCTGTTCCTGTACCTGCTGGGCACCTTCGCGGCGGCGGTGGTTGCGGTCGTTGCCAGTGCCCTGTTTCCATCCAGCCTGGTCTTGTCCGCCCAGGACGTCGCTGTCACCGCTCCCGGTGGCATCGGTGAAGTGCTGCAGAGCCTGCTGCTCAGCGTGGTGGACAACCCGGTCCGGGCGCTGACCAGCGGTAATTTCATCGGCATCCTGGCCTGGGCCATTGGCCTGGGCATAGCCTTGCGCCATGCCGGCGAGACCACACGCACCATGCTTGATGACCTGTCCAACGGCGTGACCGCGATCGTGCGCCTGGTGATCCGCTTCGCCCCGCTGGGGATTTTCGGGCTGGTCGCGTCGACCCTGGCCACCTCAGGCTTCGGCGCCCTGCTCGGTTACCTGCACCTGTTGACCGTGCTAATCGGCTGCATGCTGTTCGTCGCACTGGTGGTCAACCCGCTGATCGTGTTCTGGAAACTGCGTCGCAACCCATATCCGCTGGTATTCACTTGCCTGCGCGAAAGCGGCATCACTGCGTTCTTCACCCGCAGTTCAGCGGCCAACATCCCGGTAAACCTGGAGTTGAGCAAACGCCTGGGCCTGCACGAGGACACCTACTCGATATCGATTCCGCTGGGCGCGACCATCAACATGGCCGGCGCCGCCATCACCATTACAGTGCTGTCCCTGGCCGCGGTACATACCCTGGGGATCGTGGTCGATATTCCGACAGCGGTGCTGCTGAGCGTCGTCGCGGCCGTTTGCGCCTGCGGGGCGTCTGGCGTAGCCGGCGGTTCGCTGCTGCTGATCCCCTTGGCATGCAGCCTGTTCGGCATCCCGAGCGAAATCGCCATGCAGGTGGTTGCCGTGGGATTCATCATCGGCGTCCTGCAGGATTCGGCGGAGACGGCATTGAATTCTTCCACCGATGTGCTGTTCACCGCAGCGGCTTGCCTGGGTGAGGAAGAAAGGCTTGCGCGCACGGCATAACCGTTGCGGTGGATGCATCACCGTCATCGCGAGCAGGCTCGCTCCCACAGGGGCCAGCGGCAACCACAATGTGGGAGCGAGCCTGCTCGCGATAGCGGAGGTATATACGCCAAGGACATGACAGACAGCCACAAAAAAGCCCGGAACGGCTCACACCGTTCCGGGCTTTTTCATGGCTGTGAGCTTAGAACGCGCCCATGTAGTCGCGCTTGCCCACTTCCACACCGTTATGACGCAGCAGCGCATAGGTAGTGGTGACGTGGAAGAAGAATTGCGGCAGGCCGTAGGTCAGCAGGTAGTTCTGACCGGTAAAGCGCTTTTCCTTCGGCGTGCCCGGACGGGTGACGATCTCGATGTTCTCCTTGCCATCGACCTGCTCGGGGCTGATGCCATCGATGAAGGCCAGTACCTTGGTGATCAGGGCTTGCAGCTCGGCGAAGGTAGTTTCGCTGTCGTCATACTTGGGCACTTCAATCTCGGCCAGGCGAGCGGACACGCCCTTGGCGAAATCCACGGCGATCTGCACCTGACGCACCAGCGGAAACATGTCCGGGTACAGGCGGGCTTGCAGGAAAGCGTTCGGGTCGATGTTTTTCGCAGTCGCGTGGGCTTCGGCCTTGTTCAGGACGTCGCTCATGGCGTTGAGCATCTGCTTGAAAACCGGGATGGAAGCGGCGTACAGGGAAATAGTCATGGCGATCTCATGCAGGTGAGAGGAAAGAAATACATCAAACGGAGGCGATTATAGCCACGGCTTGTTGCACACCTTGTCTTTTATTGCGCAAGGATTAGGCTAGGCGGCTTCACAGCATAGGGGACGCGCGATGAGCATCGAAGAACAAGGCCAGGCCGAAGAACCACGGCTCAACAGCACGGAAATCCGCATCCTTGGTGCCCTGGTCGAAAAACAGGCCACCAACCCGGAAACCTACCCGCTGACCCTCAACGCCCTGGTACTGGCCTGCAACCAGAAAACCAGCCGTGAACCGGTGATGAACCTCACACCTGGCCAAGTCGGCCAGAGCTTGCGGGCACTGGAGGGCCGCGGCTTTAGCAAATTGGTCATGGGCAGCCGCGCCGACCGCTGGGAGCATCGGGTCGACAAGGCCCTGGAGCTGGTGCCGGCCCAGGTCATCCTGATGGGCCTGCTGTTCCTGCGCGGCCCACAAACGGTCAACGAGCTATTGACCCGTAGCGGTCGCATGCATGATTTCGAAGACACCGACCAGGTGTTGCATCAACTTGAACGCCTGATTGCCCGAGGACTGGCGCTGCTGGTGCCACGCCTGGCCGGACAGCGGGAAGACCGCTACGTCCACGCCATGGGCGACCCGGCGGAGATTGAAGCGATCCTCGCCGCCCGCCAGCACCCGGTGGAGCGCGGTGCCGGCAGCGGCGTGTCGCTGGAGCGCATCGAAGAACTCGAAGCCCGAATCGCGGCGCTGGAAGAACGGCTCGCGCGGCTGGAATAGGTCCTATGCGGACCGGGCAAACGCTACGGCTTTCTCGAACTGTTCCAGGCTGGGCCGCACACCGGTATACAACACGAACTGCTCCAGAGCCTGGATCGCAACCACCTCCAACCCGGTGATGACCCGTTTGCCCTCAGCCCGGGCTCGAACGATCAGCGGCGTTTCCGACGGAATTGCCACCACATCGAACACGGTCTCGGCCGCGGCGATAGCGTCGGGCTCAAACGCCAGATGATCGGCTTCCGGCCCCCCGGCCATGCCGATCGGCGTGACATTGATCAGCATCCGGGGATGCTGATCGCCCAGTTCAGTTTGCCACTCATACCCCAGGGACTCGGCCAGGGCCCGTCCGGCGGTTTCGTTGCGGGCAACGATCAGCCCCTGCTTATAGCCGCCGTCACGCAGGGCGCTGGCCACGGCCTTGGCCATCCCGCCGCTGCCGCGCAGGGCGAAGGTCGAATCTTTGGGCACGGCATGGGTGTGCAGCAATTGAGCGACGGCGATGTAGTCGGTGTTATACGCCTTCAAATGGCCATCAGTGTTGACGATGGTATTGATGGACTGGATCGCCGCGGCGGAGGCGTCCAGCTCATCGACCAAGGCTATGCAGGCTTCCTTGAACGGCATCGATACCCCGCACCCGCGAATGCCCAGCGCGCGGATACCGCCGACCGCACCGGGCAAGTCCCGACTGCTGAAGGCCTTGTAGTAGAAATTCAGGCCCAGCTGCTCGTACAGGTGATTATGAAAACGCAGGCCGAAATTCCCGGGACGCCCCGACAGCGACATGCACAACTGGGTGTCTTTGTTGGGATTGATTTGCATGTTTGTTTCCTTTGCATTCACTTTCTGACAAGCGGGATCACCGCCCGCCCGACCTTACACAATATTTACCCAACGGCGGTGCAAATCCTGGGAAAATCGTTGTCAGAGCAAGTATCCCCGTGACCCTATATCGGTCTGTTACAAACGGGGCCAGACGAGGAATCACCATGAATCGTAAACTCCCTGTCATCGCCCTGCTCATGGGGGCACTCGCGGTCACCGGCCAGGCATCCGCCCATGGTCGCGGTGGTTGGGAGGGACCCGCAGTGTTTGGTGCAATCGTCGGTTCGGCTATTGTCGGCTCGGCGCTCATCAACCGTGACCGGCCGGTGTACGTGCAACAACCGGTCTACGTCCAGCCGCAACCGGTTTATGTCCAACAACCCCCACCGGTCTATTACGAGCCACAGCCGGTGTACATCGAGCGGCCTATCTACTATCGCCCGGCGCCGGTGTATTACGGGCCACCACGGGGCTACTACTACGGCCCACCACGCGGTCATTACGGTCGCTGGTAACCGAACAAAAAACAGCCTGTGATCAAGGATCACAAGCTGTTTTTTTATGTGAACACCACAATACCTGTGGGAGCGGGCTTGCTCGCTCCCACAGGGGATTTGCCGCTGATGCTCAGTTGGCAAAGTCAGACATGTTCACTGCTTTTCAGTCGTACCGGCCCATGCTCCGCGGTCGGGTGGGAAGGCTCTTCCAGCACCGGAATCTCGTTGCCGTCACAGTCATGCAGCTTGCCGTCGCTGAAATAATCGCCTTCACGCAGCGCCGCCAGGTCCTGATAACGCAGCACCCGCTCAGTGCCGGCGGCAAAGACTGATTGCTGATCGGAGTTGCCTGCGGTGAAGTGATTGAAGGCCAGGTTCAGGATGATCGCCATGATCGCCGAGGAACTGATGCCCGAATGGAAGATCGTCGCGAACCAGCTCGGGAAATGGTCGTAGAAGCCTGGCGCGGCGATGGGGATCATGCCGAAGCCGATGGAGGTGGCAACGATGATCAGATTGACATTGTTGCGGTAGTCCACTTTCGACAGGGTTCGGATGCCGCTGGCGGCCACGGTACCGAACAGCACGATACCCGCGCCCCCCAAGACCGAAGTGGGTACCGCAGCGATCAGCCGGCCCATGAATGGCAACAACCCCAGTACCACCAGGAACACGCCTCCCGTGGCGACCACGAAACGGCTCTTGATCCCAGTCACTGCCACCAGGCCGACGTTCTGGGCAAAAGCACTCTGGGTGAAGGAACCGAAGATCGGCGCGATCATGCTCGACAGCATGTCGGCCCGCAGACCGTTACCCAAGCGCCTTGAGTCGACCTTGGTGTCGATGATCTCGCCCACCGCCAGGATGTCGGCCGAGGTCTCCACCAGGGTCACCATGATCACGATGCACATCGACAGGATCGCGGCGATGTGGAAGGTCGGCATGCCGAAGTGAAATGGCGTGGGAAAGCCGAACATCGGGCCTTCGCCAACGGATGAAAAGTCCGCCATGCCAAGGAACACCGCGATCACCGTCCCAATGACCATCGCCAGCAGAATCGACAAGCGGGAAATGGTCGCGCTGCCCATCTTGCTGAGCAACAGCACCAGCACCAGCGTGACCGCAGCCAGGCCGATGTTGGCCATGCTGCCGAAATCAGCGGCGTGACTGTTGCCGCCCATGGCCCAGCGCGCTGCTACCGGCATCAACGTCAGGCCAATGGTGGTGATGACGATGCCGGTGACCAGTGGCGGAAAGAAACGAGTGATTCGCGAGAACACCGGTGTGATCAGCAAACCGATCAGGGACGCGGCGACCACGGCCCCCAGGATGGCTTGGAAGCCGCCCTCTCCGCCGGTTCCGACAATCGCCACCATGGTCGCAACACCGGAGAACGATACGCCTTGCACCAACGGCAGTTGGCAACCGAAAAACGGCAGGCCGAGGGTTTGCAACAGGGTCGCCAGCCCCCCTGCAAACAATGACGCTGCAATCAACAGGCCGATGTCCGCCGAGGACAGACCTGCCGCCTGGCCGATGATCAAGGGCACCGCGACAATACCGCCGTACATGGTCAACACGTGCTGCAGGCCGTAAGCCATATTCGCGCCGACACCAAGGTTTTCGTCCTCGGGCCGTGGGAGTGAAACATGGGGCGTTTTCATGGTTCGGGGGTTCCCTGTTTTTTTGTTATGGGCACACTGTATTCAAAACTCAGGACAAATGTCCATAGAGTTGTATACAACTTTCCATCACCGCATCAACGCGGCAAGGGAACTTGCCCTGCCCGAGTAGCGAAACGCCCCCCTAGTGGCCTGTGTGGCTAATTCGTTTACTCAAATCAACCGTACAGGCCACTAGATAAGCCCCGCCACCGCAGGTCGTAACAATTCCCGTGGCGGTACCCGCAGGCCGAATTCGTTTTCCAACAGATCGATCAGTTCATCGGCATCGGTGATAAGCCGTCGCACGCTCTCCTGCCCCATCCGGTGCACGGCATAGCTGTTGCCGTTGAGGGTCTTGCGCAAACCGTCACCAGTGCGGGCCACCATCAGCCGGCCCATGAACGGGGAGTCAGGATGGTTGCAGACGTACCAGTTACCCAGGGTGTAGTCGATCTCCTCCTGGCGTTGAAGGTCGAACAGGTACATCGGTCGCCACTCGCCCCCAACGTTGGCACGCAGCAGGTAGCCGTCCGGATGGTCCTCGATGCGATACGGCTCATGGGGAGTAGCCTGGATGTCACGGCTGTCCAGCAGCAGTGGCCCGGTGGGAACCATGCCACCAAAGCCGACATCGGTGGTGTAGCGCACGCCGCCAATCGTTACCAGGCTCAGGCGATGGGTCCGGGCGGTCCAAGCGCCCTCGGGGGCGTTCATCACCACACGGCCGGTGATTCCGCGGGCGTCGAAACCCAGTTCCTGCAGCAGGGCCAGGAACAACTGGTTGAGCTCGTAGCAGTAGCCGCCACGGCCCTGCTCGAAAACCTTGCGCTCCACCGACTCGAAATCGATGGGCACCGGTTGGCGCAGCAGCGTCGAGAGGGTTTCAAAGGAGAATTCGGCCGTGTGGCGATTTTGAAGCTGGCGCAATGTATCGAGCGTCGGGGCTGGCGGGGTGTCGAAGCCCAAGCGTTGCAGATAACGGCGCGAATCGCTCAGTCGGGGCTGGCTCATAAGGGTGTCCTTTTCCTGGTCCGGTGCAGGGCTGACAGGCAGCATGCTGTGTTTGGCGCCAGATATAAGGCATTACCCTTCCATAGACAACAACGGACCGAGATACGTTGGACTTTCAGCGCCGCTTGCGAGAAGCCAGCCGGATCCAGGTAGGGGCATGATCACTGGGGTGCGGCTGGTTCCTGACCCAGGCGTCCACGCCCGCCTCACTCAGATAAGGGCTTGCCGCAGGGTTGAGCAGCAGGTGATCGATCCGCAGCCCGGAGTTTTTCTGCCAGTGCTGCCGGAAATAGTCCCAGAAGGTGTAGATCCGCTCGTCCGGGTACAACTGGCGCAGCGAGTCCGTCCAGCCTTGATCCAGCAACCGTTGGTAGCACTCGCGACTTTCGGGTTGCAGCAGCGCATCCTTGAGCCAGGAACGGGGGTTGTAGATATCCATGTCGGTGGGCACCACGTTGTAGTCGCCAGCCAGCACCACGGGATGATCGCTGGCCTGCAACGCCTGGGCGTAATCAATCAGCCGTTCAAACCACGCCAGTTTGTAATCGAACTTGGGCCCTGGCTGCGGATTGCCGTTGGGCAGGTAAAGACAACCTACCAGCACGCCATGTACGGCCGCCTCCAGATAGCGGCTGTGGCTGTCGCCCTCATCGCCCGGCAAGCCGCGCCGGCTTTCCAGTGGTTGCGCGTCTCGGGCCAGTATCGCCACGCCGTTCCAGGATGCCTGGCCGTGCCAGATCGAGCCATACCCCACCGACTCCAGCTCGGCCGCCGGGAAATCCTTGTCGAGCGCCTTGAGTTCCTGAAGACAGGCGATGTCGGGTTTCTCCCGCTCCAGCCACTCCAGCAGGTTGGGCAGCCGGGCGCGAATGCCATTGATATTGAAAGTCGCGATGCGCAGCTTTTTCATGGGCAAGGACCTCAAAGTGCCAGGACGTCAGGGGTTTTCAGGAACCGGTTTTCGGCAGCGCCTGCGGGTTCTCCAACAAGTTCGAAAAAGCCTGTTTATCGATCGGACGACTGAGGAAATAGCCCTGTACCTCATGGCATTGATCCGAACCAAGCGAACCCAACTGGGCCAGGGTTTCCACGCCCTCGGCCGTGACGGTCAGGCCCATCGCCTTGCCCAGGTTGATGATCGCCTGGACCACCGCGCGGTCGTTGCTGCTGTTGCTCATGGACGCGATAAAGCGCTTGTCGATCTTGATGCCATCGAAGGGATAGGTGCGCAAGTACCCCAGGGAGGAGTATCCGGTGCCGAAATCGTCCATGTTCAGACGCACCCCCAGTTCTTTCAGGGTATTCATGACCTGGAGGGCACCGTCCACATCGTTGAGCATCACATTCTCGGTGATCTCGAGCTCCAGGCGACTCGCTGGGAAACGGGTTTCGACCAGCACCTGCCGTACGTCCTCCACCACATCGCTGCGCTCGAACTGCGCTGGCGACAGATTGACCGAAACCATCAGGTTCCCCGGCCAGGTCAGCGCGGTTTCGCAAGCCTCACGTAACACCCAACGCGATAGCGGAACAATAAGGTCGGTCTGCTCGGCCAGCGGAATGAAAGCGTCGGGGCCGAGCAGGCCCTGGGTGGGATGTTGCCAGCGCACCAATGCCTCGACGGCTACGATCTCCCGGCCGTCGACTTTGTAGCGTGGCTGGAAATGCAAGATGAATTCGTTGTTCTTCAGCGCCTGGCGCAGGTCGCTTTCCAGCTGGCGTCGATGCTGGATCTGGTCGTTCATCTGCGAGGCGAAGTAACACCAGGTCCTTTTGCCTTCGGACTTGGCCTGATACATGGCAATGTCGGCACAGCGAATCAACTCGCCAGGCACATAACCCTGGCGACGACTCACGGCAATGCCAATGCTGGCGCCGATGTGAAGGGCATGGGTTTCGTAGTGAATCGGTTGCTGCAAGCTCTCGATCAACCGCGCGCAGAATCGGTCGATCTCAGTAGTGTTCTCCATCCCGCTGAGCACCACGACGAATTCATCGCCGCCCAGTCGCGCCACCAGGTCCTGCTCACGGGTACTGTCACGCAGGCGCTGTGCAACTTCCAGCAGCACCGCGTCGCCGGCAGGGTGGCCCAAGGAGTCGTTGATCGGCTTGAAGTTGTCCAGATCCACCATCAGCAAGGTCAAGGGAGCGGAATGCTCCTTGGCGACCAGCGCCTCATCCAGGTGCCGCGCCAACTTGTTGCGGTTCGGCAGCCCGGTCAGTGCATCGTGCATCGACAGATGCTGGACCTGGGCGTGGGCAGCCACCTCATCGGTGATGTCGCTGGCGGTGCCGCGGTACCCGACCACTTCGGACCTGTCGTAGATTGGCCGCGCCGATACCCGGCAAAAGCGCAGTTGTCCGGATTGATCGCGGTAGGAACAACGCAGGTTGCTCGCACTCTGTTCTTCCGTCAGGCTCCCCAGCCACAGGGTAATCGGGGTGGTGTCGCAATACAGCAGTTGCTCGATGTCCTGGCCCCGCCATTGCTCGGCGGGAAAACCGGTGACCGTATTGAAGCGGCCCGACAGATAAGTGATGTGCTGTTGAGCATCGATTTCCCAGATCCAGTCGGAAGCGGCCTCGGCCACGGCCCGGAAACGCTCCTCGCTGGCTTCCAGGGCCAGGGTCGAACGCTCCAGGCTGTCGTAGCTGGCATCCACCTGCCTTGCAGTACGCAGGGCGTAGCGGAAAAAGTAGGCAGTGAGCAGCACAAGGATCAGCAGCGCCCCACCCAGTGGTGGCATCAAGGACCAAAGCAATTGCCGGCCCGGCTGTTCGAGACGGGAGACCAGGCTGTAGCCGGTGCTGTCCAGCGGCACCGCAGGCTGACCGGGCGCAAGCGCGTTGTCCTTCTTGAGATTCAGGTCGGTGAGGCCATAACGCTTGCCCAGCGCGCGCAGTTTGACGTAGGTCAGTTGGTCGACGAACAACAGGATCGACGTTCCCTTGGCGTCGACCCGGGGACGCTCGTCATTCGGCAGGATCACCGACGCGGTGACGATGGCTGGCCAGCCATCGAACAACGTGTAGCGGACCGCAGGAACGGTGAGATCAGACTGCCCCTGGAGCTGATCCACCAGGTCCTTTAACGGTAGGTCGAGATACGCTGTCGCTTCTGCCTGAACATTTTGCCCCCGCACCACCGCGTATTTGGTGCGCTCACGGTCGACGACGAACACACCCTCATACCCATCATTGGTGAACAGGGTCTTGCCCATGTTCTGTTCCGCGTAGGCCCACTGCACATCGACCTCACCGTTGAGGTGCTCATAGGCGGTGGTCCAGTAGGTGTAGCTGGTGATGTAGTTTTTTGACGCAATGATGCGATTTTCCACGGCGCGCTCGGTGTAGAAGTGCGTCTTGCGCACGTCCTCTGCGTCCAGCTCCCGTGCAATGTTGAACAATGCCGCAACGGCCACCAGGACGCCCAGGACAAACAACCCGGCGACCGCGACCACCAGGCGCCGGGTAATCGGCGTGTGGCGCATGACATTGGAAGGAATATCGGCGGCGGTCTCCATTTACCTGCTCCTGTCCGATCAACTGACGGCGAGTTGCCTGAGCAATGGACCTTCTTCAGCCGGCGATGATTCCAACGGATCTCAACGGTCCGAACGCTCCAGCGTATCGAGGCCACCTTCAATCGACCACACCGCCACCCGATTGCGGCCACTGTGCTTGGCCTGATAAAGCGCCGCATCGGCCCTCTGGATAAAGACCTCGATACTGTCCAGGCTGCTTGGCACGAAGGCGTGGCAGCCCAGGCTCATCGTCAGATAGCCGGTGGGGGACCCGGAATGAGTGATGTGCTTATCGACGAGACTCCGGCGGATCTGCTCAGCCAACGTCATGGCACCCTGCAGGTCGGTATCGGGCAGCAGCACGGCGAACTCTTCACCACCATAACGTACAGCCAGGTCGGCCTTGCGATGGCAGCAACCCCTGAGCAATTTCGCCACTTCCGCCAGGCAATGGTCCCCGGCCACATGCCCGTAGGCGTCGTTGTAGCGCTTGAAGTAGTCGATATCGAGCAGGATCAGGCTTAACGGAGAGCGTTGGCGGGCGCCCCGGCCAAATTCGATGTCCAGAGCCCGCTCGAACAGCCGACGATTCGCCAGCCCGGTCAGGCTGTCATGGGTGGCAATCAGCCTCAACGCTTCCTGGGCCTTGCGCAGGTCGGCTTCGATCCGCTCGCTGTTACGCACCTGGCGCACAAACACCCAACCGAACAAGCAAATGCCCGTGACCACCAGGGCCACGATGAGACTGGACTGAAAGGCTTTGCCATACCAGCCGGCGAGGATCGCCTTTTCGGACATTGCGACAGTGACCATCAGCGGATAGGCCTGCAAGTGCCGGTGATCATACAGCCTGACAACGCCGTCGGCGGAGCGGATCATCGCGGTGTCGGGGTCCTTGATCCGCGGGTCATGCCGAAAGAGGCTCTCCTGGGACACGGTCCGGCCAATCTGCGTCTCATCGAAGGGACGGCGGGCCAGCAAGGTTCCGTCGGACAAGGCCAGGGTCATCTCGTCCTTGTCGTCGAGGCTGAAGCTTTTGAAGAACTTATCGAAGTAGGACATCTTGATCCCGGCCAGCAGCACGCCCTGGAAATTGCCGTCCTGATCATTCACGCGCCGGGAGATGGGGATGATCCAATCGCCATTTTGTCGGCTGCGAATAGCCGGCCCGATATGGGCGATCAACGAAGCGTTCTGCTGATGGAAAACGAAATACTCCCGGTCCGCCACCCCCTCGCCTTTTTGCAAGTCATCAAAGGAGGTAACGACCCAGTGCCCGCTCTTGTCGAACAGAAACAGGCCGTGCAACTGCTCCAGTGACTGCACGCGTCGGGCAAAGGTTTTGTGCAGACGCGGTTGCAGCGCCGGGCCGAAGCCATCGACCTGAATCCAGTCGGTCAGGCTGCTCAGCACCAGGTCAGCCTGCACAAAAGTATCCTGGGCCTGCTGGGCCATGGCCCGGGTAAGGTTGGCCGAGGCAATACCCGCGGCCTCGAGGTCGTGGCGTCGGGACTGTTCCAGTTGCAGATAAAGCAAACCGCACAGGCACAGGCAGACCGCCGCGATAAACGCCACCGCTGCCTTGAGCAACGGCAGGCGCTTGAGGGCACCGCCGGGGGTATTGAGCGGATCATGGATGAGGATAGGCAAACGGATTCCCGGGAGGGCAAAGCATGAGCGAATCGCTCAAAGCCCCCTATAGGCGAGAGCTTAGCCTACCGCTTGTAGGGCGGCAATTTGCCGGTGCGACCCAGCTGATGGGCGGAAAAGCGGATCCAAAATCAGCACCCGACTCTCGTAGCGAGGGGATTTATTTCGCGGGGCTGCCTGGCAGTCCCAACCGATGTCTTGTCTGATACACCGTGGAGTCAGGGTTCAGGGCCGCTTCGCAGCCCAGCGGGGATAAATCCCCTCGCCACAAGAGCTGTCAACGCACTGGCGGCACCCGGATATCTCCGCCCCGGCACTGCGTCCTGACGCCCCTGCCGCAACGGGTGAACACCAGATTTTTGTCCATGCACACTCGGACTTCCGACAATTGCGGCCCGTTGCAGATGACTGCAATACCATCGGCCGGAATACCGGGGTTGCGTTGACGGAACAGCCGGGCGATCTCCTCGGCCTCAAAATAGTACGAGGAACCGGGGGGTTGCAGCTGCGACGGAATTTTCACCCTCGCCAACGCCTTGTCGGACGCCTCCAGAAAGCCCATGGCGCCGAGGCCGCTGCAAGTGCCGTGCTTGGTCCACTCGTGCTCCAGCAACTTGCGGGTCGGAAACAGCGTCAGGCCCTTTTCCCGCTCGGTAACCGTAAGCGGCACCCTCGGCTCACAGGATTGCGGCCAGCCACCCTTGGCGTATTGCGGCCAGAGGCCGTGCAGGACAAAGCCATAGCCTTTGCCGGAGCATTGGGCATCGCCCGAGTGAGTGAGGCAGAACGTCGGGGACCAGGACAGTGACAGCAGGTAGTAATCGAATACCCCGGCGACGGATTCCGCCCGGGCATTACGTGACTCACGGGCATTGCCCGTTCCCATGCAGCCCATAGTCAGCGCGAGCAGCATGGCTATCGCAAAACGTTGTTTCATTGACCCGCTCCTTGGGCAGCCCTGTAGAAAGCAGTGACGTCGATTCGGTCGGTGAGTGTTCAAGGACTATGTTTCAAGCCGGTGAAGGGAGGTGTTTTTTACAGGGAAACCCTGGCGGGGGCTATCCAAATTACGTAACGCCCCATAACGTAGATCGCCTTCCACCTGCAAGTGCACCGCCGACCATGGAAAAACCCTCCCAAACCATCGAAGCCCCCTCGACCGTCAGCCTGCGCGAAGCTTTCTGGTTCTGGCTCAAATTGGGCTTCATCAGTTTTGGCGGGCCGGCAGGACAGATCGCGATCATGCATCAGGAGCTGGTGGAGCGCCGGCGCTGGATTTCCGAACGGCGTTTCCTGCATGCCCTCAACTACTGCATGCTGTTGCCGGGACCCGAGGCCCAGCAGTTGGCGACCTACCTGGGTTGGCTGATGCACCGTGGTCGGGGCGGAGTCATCGCTGGCGCGCTCTTCGTACTACCTTCGCTGTTTATCCTCATCACATTGTCATGGCTGTACGTCGCTTTCGGTGAAGTGCCGGTGGTGGCCGGCATTTTCTATGGCATCAAGCCCGCCGTGACGGCAATAGTCGCCCATGCCGCTCACCGCATAGGCTCCCGTGCGCTCCAGAACAGTGGGTTGTGGGCAATCGCCATCGCGTCGTTCGCTGCAATATTCGCTTTCAATGTCCCCTTTCCGCTGATCGTGATGGGGGCCGCCGTCATCGGCTATTTCGGTGGTCGCTGGGCGCCGGAAAAATTCAGCCTCGGCGGCCAGGCCGCCGGGCATCGATCCTTCGGGCCAGCCCTGATCGACGATGACACCCCACCCCCCGACCATGCCCGGTTCAGCAGCTTCAGGCTGATCCGTCTGGCAGTCATCGGTGCCTTGCTGTGGATCTTGCCGATGGGCCTGTTGACTCTGATGTTCGGCTGGGAAGGCACCTTCACGCAGATGGCCTGGTTCTTCACCAAGGCGGCGTTGCTGACTTTCGGTGGCGCCTATGCGGTTCTGCCTTACGTGTATCAGGGAGCCGTTACACACTTCGGCTGGCTGACGCCGACACAGATGATCGACGGCCTGGCCCTGGGTGAAACCACCCCAGGCCCCTTGATCATGGTGGTGGCTTTCGTCGGTTTCGTTGGCGGCTATGTGATGCAGGTGTTCGGCCCCGAACAGGCCTTTCTCGCCGGCGCCGTGGCGGCCACCCTGGTGACCTGGTTCACCTTCCTGCCTTCGTTTCTGTTCATCCTGGCCGGCGGCCCATTGGTCGAATCGACCCACAACGCCCTGAAGTTCACCGCACCGCTGACGGCGATTACCGCGGCAGTGGTCGGCGTGATCCTCAACCTGGCGTGCTTCTTCGGCTACCACGTGCTCTGGCCCAGCGGCTTTGCCGGTGCGCTGGATTGGCCATCGGCAATCATTGCCCTGTTGGCGGCCATTGCATTGTTTCGCTACAAGCGGGGCGTGATCCAGGTATTGGTGGCGTGCGGGCTGGCCGGACTGGCGGTACACCTGTTGCGTTAAGTGAGTCGCTTGCTCAGGTAAGTGGCCGAAGCCGGGCATAAGCTCCTGAACTGAACCGTCGCGCCGATTGACGTGGGCGCCAGCGAACGCTCCTGGACCTGATAACCGTGGGCAGCCCCGCCCCCTCGATCCCGCCAAACGCCAGGTCACTGTCCTGCTGTCTGAACCTGAAAAACCGCCGGCCGGGCAGGCTCAGGTCATCCGCAGGCAAACCGGCCAGGATGAGCGCTTCGCGCAAGGGGCCCAGATCATCGTCACTCAGTGCAGTCATGTGCATGGCTTTCACTCTTTCATCGGACTTGCACTGGAAATTACGCCGCACCTCTCGGTGCCCGCAACCGCTGGCAGGTAACAAAATTGAACGGCCCATACCTCACACCGCCTAATGAAGTTCGTGGCCCTGTCCAGACTCTCACGCTAATGACTTGTACTCGATAGGGCCGGAATCCGAAACGCAACGGCGCAGGTGACCGATCCATGGACTCAAGCTCCCTTGAAATCTTTACCGATACCCAGTTGCTGGGCATCTCCATCGCCAACTGGCTGCTCGCCCTCGGCGTGATGACAGTGAGCTTTATCGTCGCCAGGGTGAGCATCGGCTTCCTCCTGAGGAATGTACGGACCCGGGCGCAAAAGCCGAACGCCTATCTCAGCCACATCGCCGTCGAAGTGCTCTCCAGCACCAGCAACACTCTGTTGTTGCTGGCCTCGATCCTGATCGGCATCGGCGTCCTGGACTTGCCGGCGCGTTGGCTCGGTCGGGTCAGCAGTCTCTGGTTCGTAGTGGCGGCCCTGCAGATGGGACTGTGGGCCAACCGGGCGATCGCCCTAGCGCTCCTGCATTATTTTGCCCGCCACAACCACACCGAAATCCATCAGAAAAGTGCCCTGGCGACCCTTAGCCTGTGGGGCGCGAAGGTATTTCTCTGGGGCATGGTGCTATTGGCGATGCTCTCCAACCTCGGTGTGAATATCACCGCGTTTATCGCCAGCCTCGGCGTCGGCGGCATCGCCGTGGCGCTCGCGGTACAGAACATCCTCGGCGACCTGTTTGCCTCGCTGTCCATTGCCGTGGACAAACCCTTCGAAGTCGGCGACTTCATCGTCGTCGGTTCCCTGGCCGGTACCGTCGAACACGTCGGCCTGAAGACCACACGGATCCGCAGCCTGGGCGGCGAACAGATCGTGATGGCCAACGCGCAGATGATCAGCACCACCATCCAGAACTACAAACGGCTTCAGGAACGACGCATCGTTTTCGAATTCGCCCTGCCCCTCGACTGCTCCACGGAACAGCTCAGGCAGGTGCCGGTCATCGTCGAACGCATCATCAAGGCGCAGGAAAAGACCCGCTTCGACCGCTCGCACTTTCGCGGTATCGGCCAGAGCGCGCTGGAATTCGAAACGGTGTATATCGTGCTGGACCCCGGCTACAACATCTACATGGACATCCAGCAGGCGATCAACCTGGGCATGATGGAAGAATTCGCGAAAATCGGCGTGCGCTTCGCGATTCCTGCGCGAACCGTTCACGTCGCTTCGCTGCCGCACATGACTGCGCAACCTACCAAGGAAAGCGACCACGAAATCTCGACGCAGGCGACGCCGAAATATCAGGTACGGCGCTAATACCAAGCTGAGATCAGGTTCAACCGGAACCCCGTGGGAGCGAGTTTGCTCGCCCCTACACTCCAAAGCCTTCCCCTGACCCAGCGCAACTGAACAGCTGCCCCCATCAACTAAGCTCACCTCATCACTACGACAGGGAGCATCGACATGAGCAAGGCAGACGAGCTGGCAGCCAAACTGAGGCAGACCCGGCAAAGCCGTGCCGACACTGATAACAACGCTGATTTGGCGATTGAACATTGGCCCGCCCAGGTCTATGAGCTGTACCACCAGATCGAAACCTGGCTGGCGCCGGTCTGCGAGGCTGGGCTGACGATTCGGCGCAATCCCACTCACGTGTTCGAAAGCCATTCCAGCGGATCGACGTACAACTACGCCATTGATCAACTGGTGATGGAAGGGAACCATCACCGCATCGAGCTCGACCCGATTGCCCGCTTCTCCTCTCATGGAGAGGGCTGTATTGAAATCCACCTGAAGGGGCAGACACGCTGCCTTCTGCGAAGCGTCGGTGCGCATGGCGAATCGCGCTGGCATGTCCAGTCGAGCGTAAAACCGCAGCCCGAGCCCGTAGCACTGGACGAAGATGCGCTGCTTGCACTGGTAGAGGAAGGTTTGGGGCTTTAACCCACGCGGTTCAATTGCAGGCTTGAGAGGGCAACTGGAATGTCACGCCGTCACCGACTTCAGTGTCCGGCGACTTCATTTGCGCCATCGGGCGTCTCAGCAGAACATTCAGGGCGTTGTCGATCTCGTCGGCCGCGCCTTGTGCATGTTGGGCATTCGCCCAGCTCCAGTAGTGATCGGACATCAATCCGCCCACCGCCTGGGCGCACAGCTCATCGCTGCAGATACCCATTTTCCCCGCCGCAGCAATAACGGCCATAAGGGCTTGCTCCAACTGGGAAATTCGTTCGCTAGACACAACTGACGGCTCGATAGATCGCAAAAGTAGAGCTTAGCAAGATATCAATAGGCCACCAACCGCAAGCGCTCAACGGTCACCTGAATGCTCAGCCACCTGCCGCGCCAAATGCCGCAGGCTCCGGCATCGCTGTCGATTCCCGAGCCGCAGCACGGGCGGCCAACACGGCCAGGATCGCAGCAACGCCCAGCACCGCCGCGCTGGTTTCGAAGGTCGCCTGGTAGCCGTTCAAATCAAAAAGGACGCCGCCGACCGTCGCGCCAGCCCCGATGGCGAGCTGGACGATCGCCACCATCAGCCCGCCTCCGGACTCGGCATCGTCCGGCAGAGTCCGCGCCAGCCAGGTCCACCATCCGACAGGTGCGGCAGTCGCCACCAGCCCCCAGAACCCCAGCAAGACGGTCGTGGCAACCACGGATGCGCCGAACCCCACCAGCGCAATGGCAATCGCCGCCATCAACAACGGGATAGTGATCAGGATCCGATACAAGCCATTTTTCAGGAATGCGCCAATCAGGAACGTGCCCAGGAAACCGGCCACGCCGATGACCAGCAACATGAACGAAAGCAGTGACACGCTCACTTGGGTCACGCTTTCAAGGAACGGGCGCAGGTAGGTGAACAGCATGAACTGCCCCATGAAGAACGAGCTGACCGCCAACATGCCCCACGCAACCGGCGCGCGGGTCATCAACCTGAATACATTGCCGCTGCCGCGTTGGGTTCGAGTGCGCCGTACCGGCAATGTCGGCATCCGCAACAGCAGCCAGACCAGGGCAATCGCTGCAACCGGCACGATGCAGAAGAACGCGCCACGCCAACCGATGATCGCTCCCAGGAAGCTGCCCAACGGCGCCGCCACCACCGTCGCCAGGGCATTGCCGCCATTGACGATGGCCAAGGCACGGGGCAGATGATTGTCCGGCACCAGTGCCATGGCCGTGGCCGCCGACAGCGACCAGAAGCCACCGATCGCCACCCCGATCAAGGCGCGCCCCACCATGAACGTCAGGTAATCAGGCGCCAGCGCGACCACCGCCCCGGAGAGGATCATCAGCAGCGTCAGACCCGACAGCAGCCATTTACGGGCGACCCTGGCCGCAATCGAGGCAATGAACAGACTGGTGATCAGCGCAAAGGCACCGGAAACGGCAATGCCCTGGCCGGCTTGCCCTTCGCTGACATGCAGGTCCGCCGCGATCGGTGTCAGCAGGCTGACCGGCATGAATTCCGACGCTACGAGTGCGAACGCGGCGAGCGCCATGGCGAGTACAGCACTCCAGGCGGGTTGGCCGGGTGATCTCGGCAAAGGGGTATCGGTCATCGGGTAGGTATCCTGTCGCTGGAGGTGGCGCTTTTGCCGGGCAGCAAGACCGGGTCGCTCATGACCTGGGAAACACACGGCAGCTCACGATCATTTCAGCGGTTATCTCCAGATGACCGGTAGAGTATTTCTCTGTGATTCTTGCCCGATTCTGTGAACCTGCACGTACCCTATGGTCAACGCTTCGCTTGGCGAGGTAATGTTCTGCCTAAAGCTCTCAAGCCAACATGAAGCCTGCCCACCATGACGATCCGCCGCACATCATTGCAAGAGACGCTCGCCGACACTATTGGCGCGCGGGCCCTCCGAACGGGAGACTTTGAAACATCGATCGCCGGCCTCAGCCTGTTTCGGCGTGAAGCCCCGACGCCGCCTGCCATTTGCATGATCGGACCAAGCATCGTCCTTGTGGCCCAGGGTGCAAAACAACTGTGGCTCGGCGGCGAGGCCTTTGGCTACGATGCCTCGCGCTTCCTGATCACCTCGCTGGACCTGCCCGCCGATTCCGAGGTGACCCAGGCCAGCCCGGAGCAGCCCTGCCTTGGCCTGGTCTTGAAACTCGACTTGCGCCTGGTCGCCGACCTGGTTGCCCAGGGCAGCCTGGCACCCGCCCGGGATCGCCCCGTCGGGGTCGGTGCGAACATCGGCGCGGTGACGCCCGATCTGCTCGCGCCGTTCGTACGCCTGCTGGCCCTGCTGGATGAGCCGGATGCAATACCGGTACTGGCGCCGCTGATCCTGCGTGAAATCCATTATCGACTGCTGATGAGCGAGCAGGCCGCCCGGCTGCGGCAGATCGCCTCCGTCGACAGCCAAGGCTACCGGATCGCCAAGGCCATCGACTGGCTGAAACTGAACTACACCGCCCCCATCCGCGTGGAAGACCTCGCGGCGAGCGTGCAAATGAGCGCCCCGACGTTCCACCATCACTTCCGCCAACTCACCGCGATGAGCCCGCTGCAGTACCAGAAATGGCTGCGACTGAACGAAGCAAAACGTCTGATGCTCAACGAACGCATGGATGTGGCGAACGCGGCCTTCAAAGTGGGCTATGAAAGCCCCTCCCAGTTCAGCCGCGAATATGGCCGCTTGTTTGGCGCGCCACCCAAGCGGGATATTGCCGGGCTACGGAACAAGGCTTGATGCAAATCATCCTGTGGCGAGGGGATTTATCCCCGCTGGGTTGCGAAGCAGCCCCTAGACAGCCAAACATAATCTATCTGGTACATCGAGGCGCCAGGGTTCAGGGCTGTCAGGGCCGGGGGCGACGAATGGAGCACGCAGTTGGAGATTCGCTCGTACTGTGCGATTGACAATCGGAACCCGACGATGCGCAAGCTGTGGAAGACGTTGGAGGGGGCTTCGTTGCGATAGCCGGCAGACGCTGTTTGAAGAGACGAACGTACGCTGTCAACAAGCGGGAATCGACGTGCCTGGTCGTCTTTTTCCCGGGAATACACTCTTTAACAATTCTCTGTCCCAAAAGATCTAAAGGCGCTAAACCACATGCCGATAGCTTTCCAGTATCCAACTCATCCAGGGACTGAACATGATTACCGGCGCACCGACCTACAACAGCAGCCAACCCTCCGTGTTCAGCGTAGAGCCAAATAAATCAGCGGATGAAATATCGGAGGCATCGGCAACCAAACCGTCTACCGGCACGCAAGTTGAAGGGGTAAAAGTGACGCTGTCAGGCGTTGGCCTCCAAAAAGCCGCGAATGAACGCTCCGCCAATGCCAACAAGGACATTGAAGAAAGCGGGTTGCCTGACCAGGTGCAGAAGCTCCTGAAAATGATTCGGGAGTTGAAGCAGAAAATCCAGGAAAAGCAGTCAGAAATGCAGGCACTCATAGCCGATCAGAGTATGTCCCCGGAAACCAAGCAGACGAAAATCAGCGCGTTGCAGACGACGCTCTCGACACTCACCGCCAGCCTGATGACAGCGAGCGCCTCCCTGGAAAAACTGAGCAAGAATGGGAGCCTGTCTGCCGCCCAGGTACAACAAGCCGCCAAGCTGGCCATGAAAAGCTGAACCCGTTTCCCGGAGGACATTTCCATCCCCCACTCAGAGTTTTCCTTCGTAGTACTGGGCCATGTGATCAACAAACACGCGGACCTTGAGGGGCAAGTTCCGGGCATGAGGGTACAGCGCATAGTAGTGCCTCATCCCCAGGGTGTATTCCGGCAGAATCCGCACCAACCTTCCCGTCAGCAGATCGTCCCGCACCGTCGCCAGGGTGAACGCCGCGATTCCCCCGCCTGACAAGGCGCACGCGTGCAAGGCGGTGATGGTGTCCGTATGAAAGGTACTGTCGCAATCCAGTGTCATCGACTCCCCTCCCTCGCTGACCAACGACCACTGGGTGGCCGACGCATACGTCAGTAGCCGGTGCTCATTGAGCTCTACGACGCTGTGCGCAAGACCGTACTTGGCTACATAGCTCGGCGCCGCCACCAAGACTTGCGATGACACCCCGAGCAAACGGGCGACCAGGCTGCTGTCGGCCAACGGCCCGCAGATCCGCAACGCCACATCGACCCCATCGGCCACCAGGTCGACAAGGGGATCGGAGCAGGACAGGTCGACCTGGATGTCCGGATAGCGTTGCTGGAAGACCGGCAACCAATGGGCCAGTTCCAACGTACCGGTTACCAGCGGCACGCTGATCCGCAGCAGGCCGGAAGGACGCTCCTGCTCCTGAGTGGCGGCACGGGAGGCGGCCTCGACGCGGTCCAGGATATCCACGCAAGCCGCGTAGTACCTTTCGCCGGCCGCGGTCAGGCTCATGCGTCGGGTATTGCGATTGAGCAGACGCACGCCCAAGGCGCTTTCCAATTGCTGCAAGTGTCGCGACACCGAGGAATGAGTGGTGTCCAGCCGCTCAGCCGCGGCTGAAAAACCTTGGGTTTCCACAATGCAACGGAACACGCCCATGGCGAGCATCTGATTCATATCGACTCAGCGTATCGGTAAATTGATGATCTGCTCGGTGGTCATGACATCACCGAAGGTATCCTCGACTTCAGCCAGCGCGGCCTTGTGCAAGGCGTCCTTGTCGATGGCATCACCGTTGACCCGGGTAATCGCGCGAGTCGCCGACGCGTCGGAGGCGACCAGTACGTTGTAGCCCAAAGGCGCCGCATCCCGGGCGGCCCCCGCCACACACGCATGGGTCATGAGACCGGAAATGATCAGGTTCTCGATTCCGGCACGCTTCAGACGCTTGTCCAGGTCGGTACTGCCGAAGACGCTGACGGTGGTTTTCTGCAACACCACATCCTGGGCCCTGGGTTGCATGTCCGGATGAAACTTCACGCTTTCACCGTCCTTCGCGAACACCGCCGAACCCGCAGGGGCGATGTGTTGGACATGGAAAACCGGCATCTTGTGCTCATCGGCAAAGGCAATCAGCTTACGGGTATTGGCCAGCGCAGCCGCGCCATCAGGAATCGGCATCTTACCGGTGAAGTATTCGTTCTGAAAATCGATCACCAGTAACGCGGTTTTACCAACAGGCAACTGGCTGGTCGGCGTTGCGCCTGACATGGCACGGATGGTTGGGTGGTTTTCAGCGAGTGCGCCGCTGCTGGCGACAATGCCGGAAAATGCACAGGCGGCGAGGAAACGGCGGGTGAATCGTTGCATGGGAATTTCCCTTCCTGGTTGTTGAGGGAAGGAATGCTAGAAAGAGGTCCCGCGCTTGAACACAGTGGGGACGGCACAGGACCTGTTTGGGATCTGCACAAATAAGGCATTTGCCGGTGGGCAGCATTCACCGTATTCGTACTGGTGATGAACTGACCTGGCTTTGAGCGGAGCGGATCTGAACGAAGGGTCGAAGCTGACACTTTTTACGAATCGGCACTGAAAGCGGGCGGCCCTTCACGGTCGCCCCACTTCGTTATGACGCCAGAACCTGCGCATGCAGTCGGCGCCCAATGACATCCAGCAAGTCACAACCGTCGCGCAATGGGATCGCCAGTAACTGGGCGAAATCGTGCAAGACCACGGCGTCAGTGCTGATGTCGGAACGCATTGCGAGGTTTTCCAGCAGTTGCGTGACGGCGGCGATGCGATAGGCGGCAGTGTCGTGGAGCACGTCCAAGGGTGCTTCCGTGTCGATCAGGAGGGCGTGGTAGTTATTTTCGATACCGGTGATGGGCATGTAGCGAGACATGGTTGTTTACTCCTGCGAGATGGCTGGTAGATGGCGCGTTGGAGATCGAGATGCCACTGACGATGAGATCGAATCCGGTTGACGGTTCGATTGATTTGCAGGAGATGGAACTGAACATCTTGGTTGAGGTTGAACGCATACGTCTTTCGAAGCGTTTGGATGTGATTTTTTCATCGGTTGACCTCCTGGATTTGAAAAGTCACTACCACCATCACTTCCACATGATGGTGGTGGTAGCTGTACGCGGGTGTGGAAGACCGTATCCAGGAACCGGCGCACCCGAAGGTGCCCCGCGTACAGCCGCCATAATCTAACAGCAGACATAAGAAAAGTGCCTGCTTTTAAATTTAACGACGCTACGCGTCTGGAGTTATGAGGGCTTCCACACCCTGCCGCTGAATGTGCAGCGACAGACCAAACTTAGCGTGAGGGATGATTCGCGGATAGTCGGCGGGGGGCGATGCGGATTGCGGGAAATTTCCGATAGGGGAGTCCATAAATGTCCGGGAGGCGTGGGAAATCACAACGACTTACCCTGATACGAATTGGCTCTCAAATCCGTAGATGAAAACAAAAATTTCGTCGTATGGTTTGGGCGCAGCCATCCTTCGCGGCAAGCAATGAACAGCGCCAGTATCTGGAGGGTTGAGCCATGAAAGAAGAATACGATTTCAGCAAAGCCAAGCGTGGCCCGGTTGCGAGCAGCAAAGGCAAAACACGCATCACCATCATGCGGGATGACGACGTGATCGAGGCTGCTCGCGAATGTGCCGAAAATGCCGGCGCTGGGTATCAAACCGTTATTAATAATCTATTGCGTCAGGCCCTGATACCTCAGACTGCCCACCATTTGGCGCCAGTAGCTCAAAAGCGGACCCGAATAGACAAACCCTACGCAAACGGCGTTACCCAAGCCGACGTGAAAGGCTTGGAAAAACAGTTGGCCGCTATGGCTGAAGAATTACATAAGATGATGGATTCGCCCAAGCCCGGCAAGGCCAAGGCCAAGGCATCGGTATAAGCTGAAACCTCCCGTCACTCAAACGCAAAGCACAGCCCCCGGCCCAGGGGCCTCAGCCATTGCCACCCCAAACGATCCGCTTCCCCACCTTCTCCCCCACCTCCAACGCCTGCCCATCCCGTTGCTTTCCCTGCCTCGCCAGCCCAACCAGCCGGGGAATCAGCTCCCCCTCCGGCAAGTGTTGCCAGAATCGCCCGGGCATGTGCTGTCTGAGTGCCTGCGGATTGACCCGCGCCGGGTTGAAGGTGTGTCGATAGTAAGTACGCCATAACTCGGCGTCCGGGTCTTCTGCGTGACGCGCCCACTGCTGCCAGGGCTCAGGACATTGGCGCTGATAATCCAGGGCCTGGCCATCGAACCGGATGCCATCGCGAGGCGTCGCTATCAGCCAGCGTTGTCGGCCCAGTCGCTCGGCAAAATGGCCGCTCGCGCTTTCGAGGATGTCATGGGCCGGCTCGTGAAAGGCTACGAGGTCCAGTTGCAACTGCTCGGCGAGCGCCTGCGGCAAGGGTATGAAGCGTACAAACGCATGGAGATGATGGGCCTCGCGGTTGACTTGCCTGATCCGTCGCTGCAATTCGCTGCCCAGGCGATCACCGGCGAGCATCGCCGTGCGATCGCCATGGGCGACGCGCCAGAGCACTTCGTACAACAGGCTCCAGCGTTGTTCGCCCTGGTAACGGCCAGCCTGCTCGAGCTGGGTCAACAAGGCCGCCGGCACTCGCGCTGAGAACGGACCCGGGCCTGACGGCAGCGGCGTCGGCATGGCCAGCAGGTCGGCCATGGGGCCTTGGGTCCAGGTCACGTCAGCGGGGTCGATGCCGTGGCCAAGCAGCTTGCGGGCCTGATCTCGCCATACCAGGAAATCGTCCTGGCAATCCAACGCGATCATCCCCACAACCCCATTTGCATGGGCCCTTGGGGCTCACGCAAGCGCGCCCGCAGCAGGCCGCTGCGCATCTGAGCGTCGACGGGCCGGTAGTCGCTGGTGACGATGAACGGTCGCGCCTTTTCCAGCACGCAACGCAACTGCACCAGATCGTCGTAGCGGACCCGTCGTTCCCGGCGCAGCGCCACCAGGCGTTGCACGCTGCGCAAGCCAATTCCCGGAATACGCGCCAGCAACGCGGGTTCGGCACGGTTGACGTCGAGGGGGAACACCTCACGGTTCGCCAGAGCCCAGGCCAGTTTGGGGTCGATGTCCAGGTCCAGGTTGCCGGCGCCCCCCAGGATTTCACCCGCCTTGTAGCCGTAGCCGCGCATGAGGAAGTCAGCCTGGTACAGCCTGTGCTCGCGCAACAACGGCGGCGCCGCCAATGGCACGCTGGCGGGGCTGTCGGGAATCGGGCTGAAAGCCGAGTAGTAGACCCGCCGCAGGCCATACCCCTGGTAGAGCGATTCGGCATTCCGCAGGATCGCATGATCGTCCGTGGCATCGGCCCCGACAATCACCTGGGTGCTCTGCCCGGCCGGGGCAAAGCGAGGCGCCCGCGCTTCTCCGGCCACTGCTTGCTGGCCCTGATGGATGGTGCCCATGGCCTGGCGGATCGTGACCAGTTGCTTCTCCGGCGCCAGGCGCTTGAGACTGGCCTCGCTGGGTAATTCGATGTTCACGCTCAGGCGATCGGCCAGCCGCCCGGCCTCCTCGATCAGCAACGGATCGGCATCGGGAATGGTCTTGAGGTGGATATAGCCCCGAAACTGATGCACCTCCCGCAACCGACGCGCCACGCGTACCAGTTGCTCCATGGTGTAGTCGGCCGACCGAATGATGCCGGAACTCAGGAACAGCCCGCTGATGCAGTTACGACGATAGAAATCCAGCGTCAGGCGCACCACCTCCTCCGGCGTAAAGCGCGCCCTCGGCACGTTGCTGGAGCGGCGGTTGACGCAGTACTGGCAGTCATAAAGGCAGAAATTGGTCAGCAGCACCTTGAGCAGCGAAACGCAGCGCCCATCCGGCGTGTAGCTATGACAAATGCCCATGCCGTCCGTGGCCCCCAACCCGTCACGACCGCGAGAGCTGCGCTTGGGTGCACCACTGCTGGCGCAGGAGGCGTCATACTTGGCAGCGTCGGCGAGAATGCCGAGCTTGGCGATCAGTTGCATGGGAGGGCTCTCGATACTGGTTATGCATACAGTATTTGGAGAAGCAGGGCGATGCAAGCGCCATTGGTCATCGGTGGGTTATAATCCATTCACCCACGCGATTTGAGGTCCAGCCTCATGGGCACTATCAGCCTTGAAACCAAGAAGGCCTACGCGGCCAGGACACGTCGGTCCAACTATGCGGCCAGCCTGCGCCTGGAAGGCTTCAAAGTGACCTTTTCCGATGGCGAATGCAAAATGCCGACCCGTGAAGAAGTCTTGAAGACCTTCACCAAGACCAGAACCTGATGCCCGACAAATATGGGGTCGGTGAAGACGCCTATTGCTACCCGGGCTCCACTGTCCTTCGCAACAAACTCGATATCCGCGACGAACCCACCTTGAGCGAAGCCGAACAACAACTCACGGCCATCGCGGCGGACCATGTCGAATTCAACCCTCCCCCTTACGACCTGGCCTACCTCCAGAACATCCACCGGCAACTCTTCTCGGATTTGTACGAGTGGGCCGGAGAACTGCGCACCGTCGGGATGGCCAAGCAAGACACACGCTTCTGCCAGCCGCAGTTCATGGAAAAAGAAGCCGGGAAAATTTTCAGCAACATGGCCGCCGCCCATTGGTTCGAAGGACTGTCCCGGGCGGACCTGATCGTTGCCGTGGCCGATGCCTATTCCGATATCAACGTCGTCCACCCCTTTCGCGAAGGCAATGGACGTGCCCAACGCATTCTCTTCGAACATCTCATCATGAATGCCGGGTTTGAAATCAGTTGGTGGGGCATCGAAAAGGAAGAGTGGATCTTTGCAAACATTGCAGCTTACAACTGCACACTTGGCCCCATGGTGCAGGTGTTCGAGAAGTGCATTGGTCAGGCGATTCAAGCCAGTGCAGCTGATGCTGCCCCATGAACTGATCGCACTATCATCGAATCGCTCAACCCCTGCACCCTTCGAAACCGCATCGATTTATTTCATCTTGCGGGTAGGTCAGCGATAAACTCGACAGCCATTGCATGCCTCGACGCTGCAGATCATTCTCAAGGACTCTAGTATGACTCTCTTGCCGTCACGCTCCCTCTTCTTTGTCTCCAGCCTCATGGCCAGCACTTTGTGCTTCGCCGAAGCTGAACCGGCCGATGGCAGCCTCATCAAGGACTCGACCAAAGCCGCCGTTTCATCGTTCATCACCGCAGGGAAGAACTTGTTGGGCGGTGTGAGCGAAGGTGTACTCGATGGCCGCGAATCAGCCCAGGGCACCGATGGCGCAGCGATCATTTCCTCCGGCGAACAAATGAAAGATCGGATCGGCGTCGAGGTGCTGAAACTGGAGCCCAGTGATGACAACCTTACAGTCACTCTCGGTTTCAAGAACAGTACCGACACGCAACTGCGCCTGATCAACCTCAGGCAGACGGGCGTCTTGCTGGCTATCGACCAGGCAGGTTATGCCAACAGCCTCAAGGCAATGGAAAACCCGGATGAAGTCACCGTCCCACCCAAGGCCGCCGTGCGGCAGAAGTTCATCTTCGATGGGCAGAACGAGCCCATCAGTTCTGTACGGGTGTGGGGCCAGGACTATCAATTGAAAAAATAATGTTATCGGGCCAGAAGAGCGAGCAAGCTGCTTCTTCTCCCCTCTCCACATGAAATGCCGACGATGAACACGATCAGAACGTTCTCCCCCAATGGAAAAGGCCGGGACTTTGTCGTAGGTGATGTCCATGGACACTTCAAACTTCTGAAGTCGCTTTTGGTTAACGCCAATTTCAAGGCAGAACGGGATCGTGTTTTCTCGGTTGGCGACCTGATCGATCGCGGCCCGGACTCCCTGGACGTGATGAACTGGCTCACGGAGCCCTGGTTTCACGCGGTCCGAGGCAATCATGAACAGATGCTCATCGACTGTGTGTCCGGACAGGGCGACATTGCCAGGCATACCCGAAACGGCGGGGCCTGGCTCTATGAGCTGGCAGCCACGACCCAGCATGAACTGTCCAATGTCCTCCAGGGACTTCCGCTGATCATTGAAGTTGACCTGGTAGACGGAAGAAAAATGGGCATCGTGCACGCCGAAGCTCCGTTACTACACGACGATGGCGACTGGCAGACTGCCAAAGACGCCTTGTCCGGACATTTTGGAGAAGACAGCCGCCACCGCGCCCTGAAAACAGCTCTGTATGCCCGGGGAAAAATCGAACAGCAGAATAATGACCCCATCAGGGGAATAAGCCGGCTTTACGTCGGGCACTCAACCGTATCGAGCGTCACCTGCCTGGGTAATGTCGTCTACATCGACACCGGCTGTTCCTTTCACGATGGGGCATTGAGTCTTGTGGAAATCAATGCGGACACCACAACCTGCATAACAATGCGCCCATAATCGAATACGGAAACGGGTACGACACTTCGCCTGCACGTGTCAGACCTTGAAACGCGCCACCAGGCATTGCGCGATCCTGCAGCTTCAAACCTCGCAGAGCGCTTTCCTGATAAACTGCGGCCTTCCGCCTTCCCGTCCAGATATCCGATGTCTCTATACCCAGCTCCCCCGCAGCCCTTGTCCCGCCGTTTCAGCGTTGCCCCGATGATGGACTGGACAGACGCCCACTGCCGCTACTTCCTGCGCATCCTCTCCAAAAACGCGCTCCTCTACACCGAAATGGTCACCACCGGCGCCCTGCTCAACGGCGACCATGAGCGCTTCCTGCGCCATCACGAAACCGAACACCCCCTGGCGCTCCAGTTGGGCGGCAGTGTCCCGGGGGATCTGGCCGCCTGCGCGAAGATGGCCCAGGAGCATGGCTACGACGAGGTCAACCTCAATGTCGGCTGTCCAAGCGACCGGGTGCAAAACAACATGATCGGTGCGTGCCTGATGGGGCACCCGGGGTTGGTGGCCGATTGTGTGAAGGCGATGCGTGATGCGGTGTCGATCCCGGTGACGGTCAAGCATCGGATCGGGATCAACGGGCGGGACAGCTATGAGCAGCTGTGTGAGTTCGTTGGCACGGTGCGCGAGGCCGGTTGCACGAGTTTTACCGTGCATGCTCGGATCGCGATCCTGGAGGGGCTGTCGCCAAAGGAGAATCGTGATATCCCGCCCCTGCGCTATGACGTGGTGGCGCGGTTGAAGGCGGATTTTCCGGAGCTGGAAATCGTGCTCAACGGCGGGATCAAGACGCTTGAGGCGTGCCATGAGCATCTGCAGACCTTCGACGGCGTGATGCTGGGGCGCGAGGCGTACCATAACCCCTATCTGCTGGCCGAGGTCGATCAACAGCTGTTCGGCAGCACCTCGCCGGTCATCACCCGGGCCGAGGCGCTGGCACAACTGCGACCCTATATTGCCAATCACTTGGCCGCTGGTGGGGCGATGCACCATATCACCCGTCATGTGTTGGGCCTGGGCACTGGTTTTCCAGGAGCGCGACGGTTTCGGCAGTTGTTGTCGGTGGACATTCACAAGACCAAGGATCCGTTGGCGCTGTTGGACCAGGCGGGGCAGTTGCTGGAGGGGCGTTAATACGCGCATCTGAGGCAAGCATCGTCCTAGGTGAAAATTCGCTGAGCTGCAGTTGCATTCAATCGTGCGATCGGGTTCGCGTGAGGATATTGGATCCATATCGCTCGCGCCTCGCTTCAACAGTATGCAACACTGTTGTGCCATCACCGTTCAGGGACGAATATCGCCATGCAAGGGCAGCATCCGCTTATTAAAAAGCTTTTTAAATTTATCTATGCCGAGCGCGATGCGAACCTTCAGCAACTTTTGCAAACCTGGCAGCGCCCCTTGCATGAGAAGCTTGAAAAGGGTTTGACTCAGGGCTTCACGCACCTAGAAAGAGCCGACAAAGCTACTTGTCTTTGGGCGCACCTTGATGAGAGCGAATCACGCTTTCGTGAAGGGGATATGCTGCGTTTGCACCTTGGCGATCCGTCTACCGGGCTGTTGTGCGCCAGGATGACCTTTGAACGCGAAGAAGAAGGGCGATGGCTGCTGAGCGAGAAACTGGCTAATACGGTATGGGACAACTACCAGGGCGGACCTTGCTATGCGGATATGGACGCGCTGGATCTGACGCCCCGCTATGAAAAGACCCTGGAAGATATTGCAGATTCAATCAATACCGACAACCTGATTATCCCGCTGCTCGGCGATGCGCCAGCCATCACGTTCAACGACGCGGACCTAGATTACGCTGAACGTTTCGCCATCCAAAACAAGTGTAACGAACATCAAGCCCGGGCTGTCGCCATGGCCTTTGCCGCTGAGCAAATTGCTTGCATCCAAGGCCCACCCGGGACCGGCAAGACCCGTGCACTCGCGCTTATTGCCCAGCTACTGGTCGAGCGTCAGGAACGGGTATTTGTCACCTCTCACACGCACATGGCTATCAACAATGCCCTTGCAAAGATTGCCGAGCGCAACATACCAACGGTGAAGATTGGTGGCCGTCCTGAGGATGTAAGCAAAACCGTTGACTGGGCAAAAACACCCGCCGATTGGGAGAACCTGCCTGCGGACGGCAGCGGCTATGTCATTGGCGCGACTCCGTTCGCCACCTGCAGCCAGCTTGAACATTTCAAATTCGACACGGTGATCTTTGACGAAGCCAGTCAGATTACCCTCCCCCTCGCGCTGATGGCCATGCGCAAAGGTAGACGCTTTATCTTCATTGGAGACCAGAAACAACTGCCGCCGGTGCTGTTGTCCCAGTCGGTCCTTTCTGGCGAATCGATGTCGATCTTTGGCCGTCTTACCTCACAAACAGCCGACCACACGGTCATGCTTGAAGAAACCTACCGGATGAATCAATGGTTGACCGAATGGCCGGGCCAAAATTACTACGAAGGCAAGTTACGTGCGGCGGGCCCCAATAAAGACCGACGCTTCAACTACGTTGAGGTCGAGTCCCCGATGGATCGCGTCTTTGATCCAGAGGCAAGCGCCATATTTATTCCCACGACTGACAGAACGGCAAAAACCCGAAACTTTCGGGATGCTCAGCATGTACTTGAACTCTGCAAAGTCGCCCATGCCATGGGTGTCGCCCCGGCAGATATCGGCATTGTCACACCTTACCGGGCTCAGGGCCGGGCGATTCGAACGTTATTGACTCGTCATTTTGGACGCGAACTCGCCCAAACCATCGTCGCAGATACCGTTGAACGCATGCAGGGGCAGGAACGCGAACTTATCATCGTGTCATTGGCCAGCGGCGATGAGGCATTCCTTGGTGCTGTCGCAGAGTTTTTCTTCCAGCCTGAGCGACTGAACGTTTCCATCACCCGGGCGATGACCAAATTGATCATTATCGGGCCTGAGCTGGCCCAGGGGATTGAGTGCAGTAACAACGTTACGCAGCTATGGGCCGATGAGTATTTGAGTCTGATCAGTCGATGCCGCAAAGTGGTACTGCCCCTATGACACTCTTTATCCCTGAATGGCAGCGCAGTACTGGCGCCTATGTTCACGTTAAACGTACGTTGCGCAAACTGGATGATAACCATGTTGTACGCCAGTGCCTCGCTCGGGAAGCCTGGGCCCCTGACTTCTTCCTCCAACATGCACAACATCAATGGCTGGCTACTGTGTTGTGTGAAACCTCTTTTGACACACTAGACCCCGATCAACTGTTCACCGCTACCGAACAACAGACCTTTACAGAGCTGGTTTCGCACCTCGAAGCGACTGAGCCCGACAAGATGCCGGCCGGGCAGCGACTCGGCAAACTGATCATCATGTGGAACTGCACGCCCGAACAGACCAAACGCCTGTGGCAGCACTACTCAACGCCTGACGGCCCGCGGCTCATGTCCAAGAGCACCTTTATCGAGCTTGGCCACGAACAATTGCCCAAGTTATTCAGCTCGCTGAGCCGCGAAGCCAGCGACACGCTCATGGGGCACTATTTTCCAGAAGCCGAAATACCGGCAATCTGCACGACCCGCCGGCATTTCTCACGAGATAACTCAGCAAAGACCACACGTTATTTCCTGGACACACAACAAGAGTGGGCCAGTAAGTTGGACTTGGAGTTGCCTGAGGAACAAACGCAAACCTTGAATGATTTCTCGGTGCGGCTGGTCAATGGCGTTGCCGGAAGCGGAAAGACATTGATTGCCGCTAACCGGGCGTTGATCTTGGCGAAAAAATTTCCAGATCAAAAGATATTGATGCTAATCCACAATGTGCCGGTGGTTAAAGACCTCAAGCACCGCTTGAAAAAGGCCAGCCCGGAGGGTTTGCCGCGCAACCTGACAATCGTGACCGCGCTGGCATGGATACGACAGCAATGGGTGAACCATTTTGAGTTGCAACCAGAGATGGTATTCCCTAAAGAAGTCACCAGCCAAATTGGCCATTATCGGAAATCCTTTCCGGACTTGAAGCCCGGGAATGAACAACTCCTGGACGAGTTCGACTTCATCAATGAGTCATTGATTAGCGACGAGCAAGGCTATCTGGACGCCGAACGCGCCGGCCAAGGGTTTGCCTTGCGCAAGGAAGAACGGGGCCAGGTATGGGCGCTCTACGGGCAGGTCACTGATGCATTGCGCAAGCAAGGCTCTCGTTTATGGAGTTCATTGTCCCGGGATCTGTGTCTGACGAAGCTCGACAAGCTCGACAAGCTCGATAAGTATCAACACATCCTGGTAGACGAAGCCCAATTCTTCGCGCCGACCTGGTTTCAACTAGTCAAAAGCACCTTGGCCGACTCAGAAGGCAGCCTGTTTTTATGTGCCGACCCCAACCAGGGCTTTTTGAAAAGCCGACTCAGCTGGAAGCGTGTCGGCCTGGATGTGGCGGGTAAAACAAAGAAGCTTCATCACTCCTACCGAACCACTCAGGCCATACTGCGGGCAGCCGGTCTTGTTTTGGCCGAATTTACCCAAACCGACCCGGACGATTATCTGCAGCCTGATTTCAATGGCATGGACGAAGGCATCGCCCCGCTATTGATCCGATCGGACACACCCCAGGATGCGGTTATACAGGCCTGTAACGAGATAGCCGGCTACTTGCAAACCCAGCAGATCAATCTATCGAACATGCTTGTGCTATATGGCCGGGACACCAATAAGAAGCTGCTGCTCAAGGCGTTGAGCGATCGATTCGGTTCGCGCAAAGTCTGGGATCTGAACAGCATGGAGTCCGTTCATGTGGACGCAGATAATCTGCGTGTTTCCACAGTGGACACCGCTACAGGGCTTGAAGCCAGTATCGTGTTGCTGCTGGGCCTGGAAAAGCTCATGAGAGAAACGGCTCAAGAGGGCGTGCTTTCTGCCCAGGAGCGGGAACAGAATTCGCGCAAACTCTATATGGCAATGACAAGGGCGGGCCAGCGATTGATTCTGATCTCGACGACGCTACTACCAACAAGTATTGCGGGCCTGTTCTTGAACACACAACATGCATGACCATCAGGCGATCGTGTTGAACCTGCACGCGGTTTTGGCATCGTATCTACCGGTACCTGCCCCGCCCTTTCAAACAGCCGTTTTCAGGTTGTTGCCACAGGGGCCATCGATCCCCGCACACGCCCTTGAGTGGCCGCCGGCCCTCGGGTAATGTCAACAGACCCACAGGACAGAGCACGCTCATGACTTCCAAGCTGGAACAACTCAAGCAATTCACCACCGTCGTGGCCGACACCGGCGACTTCGAAGCCATTGCCCGCATCAAGCCGGTAGATGCCACCACCAACCCTTCCCTGCTGCTGAAGGCCTCGGCCATGCACGGCTATGCCGAGCTGTTGAACGCCTGCGTGGCGGACTGCAAGGGAGATGTGGGACTGGCCAGTGACCGCTTTGGTGTGGCGGTCGGACAAGAGATCCTGAAGGTGATTCCAGGGCGCATTTCCACCGAAGTGGACGCGCGCCTGTCGTTCGATACCGACGCCATGTTGAAGCGTGCCCATCGCCTGGTCGAACTGTACGACAAGGCCGGCATTGGCCGTGATCGTGTGCTGATCAAGATCGCGTCGACCTGGGAAGGCATTCGCGCCGCGGAACAGTTGGAGCGTGAAGGCATCCAGTGCAACCTGACCCTGCTGTTCTCTTTCGCCCAGGCCGCGGCCTGTGCCGATGCCGGGGTGTTCCTGATTTCGCCGTTCGTGGGACGTATCTACGACTGGTACAAGAAGGCCAATGGCAACGACTACACCGGTGCCGATGATCCTGGTGTCCAGTCGGTGACACGCATCTACAACTACTACAAGGCCAATGACTACAAGACCGTGGTCATGGGCGCCAGCTTCCGTAACCTCAATCAGATCGAGCAACTGGCCGGCTGCGACCGCTTGACCGTCAGCCCGGAATTGCTTGAGAAGCTGGCCGCTGACGAAGGCAAGCTGGAGCGCAAGCTGGCACCGGGCCAGGCCGGTGAAGCACGCTTGAGCCTCAATGAAGCGCAGTTCCGCTGGTTGTCCAACGAGGACGCCATGGCAACCGAGAAGCTGGCAGAAGGTATCCGTCAGTTTGCTCGGGACCAGGAGAAGCTTGAGGCGTTGCTGCAAGCCAAGCTCTGAGTTGATTCACAGGCATGCAAAAGGGGGCGAACCTTGATGGGTTCGCCCCCTTTTCATGTTGGAATGGCTTGGCTTCGCACTGAGGGATTGGACGACAGAACAGACGTCATCGCGAGCAGGCTCGCTCCCACAAGTTTCGCGTAACCCTCATCTGAGTACAGCCCAATCCCTGTGGGAGCGAGCCTGCTCGCGATGGGGCCCGCCAGGTCATCCCAGGATCAGGGACGTTCCAACGCGTTCACCAGATCATGGAAAGCTTCACGATTGGACTCGTTCAGCCCCATGAGGATCTTGTGGGCTTCGAGCACCTTGACCCGCACTTCTTCCTCGGACTGGTCCTGGTCAGGCAGGTCATCCAGGCACTCAGGGCACGGCACCGGGTCACTCACGATGTTGAACACCTGGTCGAACCCCATCGATTGCAACAGACGGGTAATGTCGTTATGGGTGGTGACGACGGTGGGCAGCAGGCCAACCTTCTGCCGCGACAGGATCGATAACTTGGCCAGCAGGCCAAGGGTGGTGCTGTCGATGCTGCGGGTTTCAGTCAGGTCGATTACGATGGCGCTGAAATTCAGCGCGGTGAAGATCCGCTCAATAGTCGCATCCAGCGCCGAACACAGGGTCAGGCGCACTTCACCGACAAACTTCAGGACAAATGTGCCGTCCTGCTCGGCGAACTGGATTCTACCAGTACTCATCAAAGGTTCCTGCTCAACACTAACAGGGCGATATCATCCGGCATCTCCCCTAGCGTGGCTAATCCAAACACTTGGCGCAAGCCTTCCAGGCTGCCGCCCGCTGCACTCACCCGCTCAGGCAAGGCCGCTTCTTTCTCTTTGAGTGTAGGTTCTGTCAAAAGATCCAGAATGCCATCAGACATCAGCGTCAAGCTGAATACCGGCGGCAATTCCAGCACGTGGTCTTCGTAGGTCGCCTCGTTGAACAGGCCCACCGGCAAACCACGCCCTTCCAGATACCGAACGCTGTCTGGCGTGTACAACACAGGCAACGGCAGGTGACCGCCGATGCTATAGGTCAACAACCCTGTCTCCTCGTCGATAACTCCACCGACCATGGTGACGTGTTTACCCAGCTTACAACTGATCAGGCCCCGGTTGATATGCCCCAGGACCTCGGAAGGCTTGAACTCCGGCAGCGTACCGTTGCGCTTGGATTCGAACAGCAACCGCGTGGTCATGAACTTCAGCAGCACCGTAACGAAAGCCGACGAAGCACCATGGCCGGAGACATCCGCCAGGTAGAACGCCACTCGTCGCTCATCGACCCGGAAATAGTCAACAAAATCCCCCGACAGGTACAACGACGGGATGATCTGGTGGGCAAAACGGAAATCGCCGACGGCCCAGGGGCTGACCGGCAGCATGTTCATCTGCACCTGGCGCCCGGCGTTCTGGTCTTCCTGCAACAGGTTGAGGCTGGCTTCCAGCTCACGGTTGGCCGTTTCCAGCTTTTCGCGGTAACGCTGGTTCTCAACCAACAGCCTGGAACGGTCCAAAGCCCGGCGCACCGAGTGCTCAAGCACCGCCAGGTCTTCGAGGGGTTTGATCAGGTAATCTGCCGCGCCCAGACGCAATGCCTCGACCGCGTCATTCATCACACCCGCGCCCGAGACCACTATCACCGGCGTCTGCGATGAGATCTCGGTGACCTGGCGAATGAGTTCAAGTCCGCCCATCTGCGGCATGCGCAGGTCGCAGATGACCAAGTCGGGCTTGTCTTGCTCGAATACCTGAAGACCCTGTTGGCCGTTGCTGGCCTGCAGGACGCTGAAACCACTGTCTTCCAAGTAGGCTGCGAGACTGGCTCGCACCACTTCGTCATCATCGATTATCAGCAGCGTGGCACTGGTTTTTGGCATGTGGGCAAACGGCGCCAGAATTAGGTTGGCGTAGCCGGCTGGGCCATCTGGCCTCGCACGCACTACTGGATTCGCTTTCTAGCCACTCTGTCGTACCGGCTTCAGGCCTTTGCCCTACACACTATTACATCAGAGGTGCCCTTCTAAGGCGCAGACGGTACTCCCATCCGCGGGGCGTTTCAAGCTCATGCGGATAGCCGCTTGCCGTCTTTATTTGTCAAAGTACAGAGAGTTATAAGAACCGAGCGAAGCGTAACTCAATGGAAGGTCAAACCGACCAGACAAAGCGCAAAAGTACGGAAGGCGGCCATCAAGGCCGCCTTCCATTTGTTTCTGGATCGAATCAGAAATCGTCTTCGACCTGGCCATCCTTGACCTTGAACTCGCGGTTCTGCAGGTAAGCGTTGCGGATGAACACGTACTTGTCGCCCCTCACCAGTTTCTCGGCCGACAAAAGGCTGGCACGGGTATCGACGACGTTCAGGCCGAAGATCGAGTTGCGCACCGACACATTGTCAATGTAGGGATAGGGCGTGGTGTAGTTATCGACGAGCTTGGCCGGTGCATCGCGCAGCGTGCTAGGCCCCAGCAACGGCAGCATCACGTAAGGACCGCTGCCCATCCCCCAATAGCCGAGGGTCTGGCCAAAATCTTCATCGCTACGCTGCAGGCCCATTTTGGTGCCTACGTCGAAGAAGCCCAGCAAGCCGAACGTGGTGTTGAAAATCAACCGGGCTGTGTCGACCCCGGCGGCGGCCGGCTTGGCTTGCAACAAGTCATTAGCCAGGTTGCCCACGTCCCCGATGTTACGGAACATGTTGTGGATGCCGTCCTCAAGGAACTGCGGCGTCACGTATTGATAACCCTGGGCCAGTGGCTTGAGCGCGTAGGTATCGACGGTATCGTTGAAGGTGAAGATCGGACGGTTGATGCTTTCCCAAGGATCTTCTTCCGTAGCGGCCTGAGCGGCAAACGGGACCAGCAGTACACTGGCGGAAAGAAACAGCTGAGCTAGGCGATGGCTCCAGCGCATAAGGGAAAACTCCTTGGTTTATTCGAGCAAGGGCGCCGAGCCCAGGCGGTAGGATGCCGCTAGTATAAGGTGGAAAGCGTCGATAGGCAGCATGGAAAAAGAAGCTGCTTGTAGGACGTTTCCATGACCAACCCTTTCATTTCTCTGTCACAGGTCTGTCATTGAAACCCGTTAGGCTCGGCTTATTTCAAGGACGATCCCCATGCCGCGCGCCGAAGCCCTGCCTCTCCCCGCTCCCAGCCTCACCGCCGTACTGTTTGGCCTTAGCGGATGCCTGGTGGATTTCGGCGCGCGCATTCGCCACCCAGGGGCAGCACCGGCCGAACACGCGCAACCGACACCCGGCGCCCTCGAGAGCCTGCGGAACCTGCAACGTCAGGAAATCCCCTGCGCCTGGCTCGATGAACTGCCGCCAGCCGTCAGTCATGGCCTGGCGGCGTCGTTACCGGCGTGGGTCAAATCGCCGCAACTTCCTGCAACAAATAATCCGTGGCCGGCCCCTCATGCCTGCTGGCAGGCACTGATGGCGCTGAACGTCCAGCAATTGGACGGATGTGTATTGGTCAGCGGCGAACCCCGCTTGCTGCAGTCAGGGCTCAACGCCGGTTTGTGGACCATCGGATTGGCCTCCTGCGGCTCGCTGTGTGGCCTGACACCCAGCGAATGGCAAGCCCTGAGCCAACAACAGCGGGAAATCAGGCGCGCCAAGGCCACGGTAGAGCTGTTTAGCCTGGGGGTGCATTCGGTCATCGATCATCTGGGCGAACTGGATACCTGCCTGGCGGACATCAGTTTGCGTCGGATCAAAGGCGAGAAGCCCTGACCGGGATCATGCAGGGAGCGTGAGGGTGGATTACTCTTAGGACATGCCATGGACTTTTGACGCACTGTCGCGGTCCATGGCTGTGCTTATCAATTATGGGAGTTAATGCCAATGGCGCGCCTCGAACTGCAAGAACAACTCAATGCCCTGCGCGAGCAATTGGACCAGAACCCGCCCCTGTCCGAACCTGAGCGCGAAAACCTGCAACAACTGATGGCTCAGATCGAAGCCGAAATCCAGCTGGAGAACACCCTTCAGAACACCAACCTGGTGGATGGCGTGAACCTGGCCGTGGAACGCTTCGAAGTCAGCCACCCAGCCGTTGCAGGGACGTTGCGCAACATCATGCTGACGCTGGGCAACATGGGGATCTGAAACACCGGACAAAGAAAGCCCCGCTCCATCGATGGCGGGGCTTTTTTATACTGCAACCTGAAATGCCATCTTTGTGGGAGCGAGCCTGCTCGCGAAGACGGCAGCACATCCGACCTCAATGCTGTCTGATCCATCGCTATCGCGAGCAGGCTCGCTCCCACAGGGGATCCCCTCTGCCAGGTGGTTACTGACGAACCAGCCGCAGGTTCGGCAGTTGCACGCTTTCAGTGCTGCGATAGGGGTTGATGTCCAGCCCGCCACGCCGGACATACCGCGCATACACCGTCAATTTCTCCGGCTTGAGCAAGCGCTGCAAGTCGAGAAAGATTCGCTCCACACATTGCTCATGGAAATCCGAATGCTGGCGGAAGCTGACGATGTAAGCCAGCAGGCTGGCCGGGTCCAGCGCCGCGCCGCGGTACTCCACGACAACACTGCCCCAATCCGGCTGACTGGTCACCGGGCAGTTCGATTTGAGCAAGTGACTGTGCAGGCTTTCTTCGACGATGCGCGACTCATCGCATTGCAATAGCTCGGGACGGGGATGCGCGTAGGAGTCGACGCTGATATCCAAGTCGTCTATGCAGACACCGGGCAGCGCCACGACGCCCTCACGTTCCACGTCCTTGAGGCTGCGAACCCGCACCTGCACCGGTTTACCCGCAGCAGCCGAGAGGTCCTGGCGCAACGTCGCTTCCAGGCTTGCGGTATCGGCGAACGGGGTCTGGTTCAGCGAGTTGAGGTACAGCTTGAACGACTTGGACTCAATGATGTTCGGTGAGTCCGCCGGAATCGCGAATTCACCGATCGCCACCACCGGCTTGCCGGACGGCAACAGCCATGACAGCTCGAAACAGTTCCAGAAATCCACGCCCTTGTACGGCAGTGTATCGGCCGTCAGGCCCAACTCCGCCCACTTTGCGGTGCGCGGGATCGGGAACAGCAGGGACGGCGTGTACGTGGCGATGTATTCGCTGGATTTGCCCAGCGGCGAATGTTCGGCTGCGGGATGCATGACGGAAACCTGACTGAAGAATCAGCGGATTCTATCAGCCTTTGCCCAAGCCTTTGAGTGCTTACTGTCTGACGGTCAAGTCACCCTTCATCCCCGCCTGGTAATGACCGGGAATATTGCAGGCGAACTCCAGGCGTGTGGCCTTGCTGAACGTCCAGGTCAGCTCGGCGGTCTTGCCCGGTTCCACCAACACGCTGTTGGGGTCGTCATGACTCATGCCGGCCATGTCATGCCCCATCGAACCATGATCCATCGAACCATGATCCATGGAGCCATGCCCCATCCCAGTCGGCATCAACTGCCCGCTCTGCTGCATCTTGAGCATCTCCTGCTGGTGCTCGGCGTGCATCGCGGCGTCGCCAAGATTGAATTCGTGCAGCAACCGGCCCTTGTTGATCAGCACGAATCGCACGGTTTCGCCAGCTTTGATGTCGAGTGTGCGCTGATCGAAGGTCATGTCTCCCATCACCACATCAATGGTGCGGCTGGCCCTGGCCGCCGGAGCAGGCTCGCCGAAATCGAAATGCTGGCCCGGCGACGCCCATGACGACGCATTGAAGGCCAGCGCACAAGCGGCCAGGATCAAACGTTTTCCCATCAACATGTCCATACTCCAACCGGATAATATTCAGCTTGCGCAAAACTCTATCCCGGTGGGGCTGCCAGTCGGCTGACGGCTTGATTACAACTTTGTCAGCTTCGGCCGCAGCGGTGCCTGGCACGGTATAACCTCACGCCGAAACCTGTCCTGAGCCGCCCTATGAAACTGCTGATCGTCGAAGACCAAACGAAAACCGGCCAATACCTGCGCCAGGGCCTGGGCGAAGCCGGGTTCAACGCCGACCTGGTGACCGACGGCATCAGCGGCCAGCAACTGGCCCTGAGCGGTGACTACGCCTTGCTGATCCTCGACGTGATGTTGCCCGGACGCGACGGCTGGCAGATTCTACAAGCGGTCCGCGGAGCCGGGCTGGATACCCCCGTGCTGTTCCTGACGGCGCGGGATGCGGTACAGGATCGGGTACACGGCCTGGAACTGGGCGCCGACGATTACCTGGTCAAACCGTTCGCTTTTTCCGAGTTGCTGGCGCGGGTCCGCAGTCTGTTGCGCCGGGGCGGTTCGATGCCCCAGGAAACCAGCCTGCAACTGGCGGACCTGCGCCTGGATCTGATCCGCCGCCGCGTCGAACGCAGCGGTCGGCGCATCGACCTCACCGCCAAAGAGTTCGCCCTGCTGGAAATGCTCCTGCGCCGCCAGGGCGAGGTACTGCCCAAATCTTTGATCGCCTCCCAGGTCTGGGACATGAACTTCGACAGTGATACCAACGTCATTGAAGTCGCGATCCGGCGACTGCGGCTCAAGATCGACGATGAGTTCCCCAGCAAGCTTATCCACACCGTGCGGGGCATGGGCTATGTGCTTGAAGAGCGCAGCCTGTGAGAGGCCGGTGGTCGTTGAGCAGCCGGCTGGCACTGTTGTTCGCCGCCTGCACCGCCGTGGTGTCCTTGTTTGCCGGGGTACTGTTCAGCCGCGCCAGCGAGGCGCATTTCATCGAGTTGGACCAGCAGTTGCTGGAAGACAAGTTGATCGGTCTGCGGCGCGCCCTTCAGGATCTGGATGCCGGACAGACCCAGCGCCGCCTGGAAGATGAATTGAGCCGACAGGCCGATCTGGCGCTGCGCATCAAAGACAGCGACGGCGTGCGCTGGTATGACAGTTCGATCCGGATTCCTGCCCGACTGCCCGAAAGCCCTGGCCTTTCCACCCTCAATGACGCCGACACCGATTACCGGGTCCTGAATGCAGCGCTGTACCCCGACCGCCCGGACTCGCCACAACTGACGCTGCTGCTGGACATCACCCACCACCAGCATTTCCTGCAACGCATGCAGCGCCTGATCTGGCTGACCGTTGGCCTGTCGGCCCTGGCCACCGCCCTTCTCGGCGCCTGGGTTGCCCGACGCGGTTTGCAGCCGCTACGACGCATGGGCGCAATCGCTGGCGGGGTTTCGGCGCGCTCACTCAATGCCCGACTGCCCGAAGACCGCATGCCGGCCGAACTGGCGGAATTGGCCCACAGCATCAACGCCATGCTCGGACGCCTCGATGACGCTTTTCAACGGCTTTCAGCGTTCTCCGCTGACATCGCCCATGAACTGCGCACGCCGCTGTCGAACCTGCTGACCCACACCCAGGTCACCCTCACCCGCGAGCGCACACTGGAAGATTACCGCGAGACATTGCACAGCAATCTCGAAGAGTTGCAATGGATGGCCCAACTGGTCAACGACATGCTCTACCTGGCCAAGGCCGACCATGGCCTGTTGACGCCTCACCGCGAGCCGCTGGAACTGGCGCAGGAAGTGGATGTGCTGCTGGAGTTTTTTGCGCCACTGGCCGAAGACGCCCAGGTTCGCTTGAGCCGCGAGGGCAGTGGTCGCCTCGAGGGGGATCGCGGCATGTTGCGCCGGGCCCTGTCCAATCTGCTGGACAATGCCCTGCGTTTTACCCCCATGGGCGGTGAAGTGCGGGTACGAATGATCGAGACTGCCCAGGCGTTGAGCGTGAGCGTGGAGAACAGCGGCGAAGGCATCCCGGCGGACTTGCTGCCGCGCCTGTTCGACCGTTTCTATCGCGCCGACCCGGCCCGCCGGGAAGGCAGTAGCGAACATGCCGGCCTGGGCCTGGCGATCACCCGCTCGATCATCCGCGCCCATGGCGGAGAGATTCACTGTGAATCAGCCGATGGCTGGACGCGGTTCGTGATTGAGTTGCCAAAATAGGTTGAGCCGAACGCCAACCCTGTGGCGAGGGGATTTATCCCCGCTGGGGCGCGAAGCAGCCCTAAACCTGCCAACCCGATCTGCCAGATTGAATGGGAGCTTTTTGGGCTGCTTCGCAGCCCAGCGGGGATTTATTCCCTCGCCACAGGGGACTGCGGGGCTTACGAGTATCGCAATGCCTGCGCCGGCTCGATCTTGGCCGCGCGCCACGCCGGGTAGACGGTGGCCAGGAAGCTCAGGATGAAGCCTGCGGCACAGATCAACACCACGTCGCCACGCTGAAGCTCAGACGGCAGGTTGCTGACGAAGTACACATCGGAACTGAAGATATGCTGACCGGTGACTCGCTCCAGCCACCCCACCAGCTCACTGACATTCAGCGCCGCAATCACCCCTAGCACACCGCCGATCGCCGTGCCGACGATACCGATCACCGTGCCCTGGACCATGAAGATCGCCATGATCTGCCGCGGCGTGGCACCGATGGTACGGAGGATCGCGATGTCCGCCCCCTTGTCGTTCACCACCATGATCAGCGTAGCGATGATGTTGAACGCTGCCACGGCGACGATCATCAGCAACAGCAGGCCGATCATGGTCTTTTCCATTTTCATGGCACTGAACAGGCTGCCCTGGGTGTGGGTCCAGTCGTCGGCCCTGTAGTCCGTACCCAGGCTCGTGGCGATATCACCGGACACCTTTGGCGCGGCGTAGAGGTCCTTCACCGCCAGGCGCACGCTCTGCACCTGGTTCGGCTGCCAGTGCTGCATCTGTGCAGCGTCGGCCAGATGGATCAGGGCCATGGAGCCATCCAGCTCGGCGCCTACCTTGAACACGCCGACCACATTCAGTCGCTGCATCCGCGGCGTGATACCGCCCGGCGCGGTGCTGACTTCCGGCACGATCAGGGTCAGCTTGTCGCCGACGTTCAGGCGGAAGCGCCGGGCGGTGATTTCACCGATCACCACGCCAAACTCACCCGGTTTCAAGGCATCGAGACGACCCTGGACGATATGCTGGGCGACGATGGACACCTTGCCTTCCTGGGCCGGGTCGACGCCGCTGATCTGGATCGGCTGCATCGAGCCCTTATAGCTCAACATGCCTTCCATCTCGGTGAACGGCACGGCGGCGGTCACCTCGGGATTTTTCAGCGCGGCGGCGGCCACTGGCTGCCAGTCATCGATCGGCTTGACCCCGACAATCGTGGCATGGGGCACCATGCCGAGGATGCGCGAGCTCATCTCACGCTGGAAGCCGTTCATCACCGACAGCACCACGATCATCGCCAGCACACCCAGGGCGAGGCCGATCATCGAGGTCATGGATATGAACGAAACAAAGCGATTGCGACGCTTTGCGCGGGTATAGCGCGTGCCGATGAAGATCGATAACGGTCTGAACATTCGCGGAGCACCGTAGAAAATTGAAGACCCGGCGCGTGTTACCGACGCCGGGTTGCGGGCGGTCAGATAGGCGTCAGGCAACCTTCCTGCAAATGCAGGACGCGGTCCATCTGCCGGGCCAGGTTCATGTCGTGGGTCACCACCAGGAACGCGGTACGCATCGAGGTGCTGAGCTCCAGCATCAGGTCCTGGATACCCTGGGCGGTGTGGGAATCGAGGTTGCCGGTCGGCTCGTCGAGCATCACCAGGCCAGGCTTGTTGACCAGGGCCCGGGCGATCGCCACGCGCTGGCGCTCGCCACCGGACAGTTCCGCCGGCTTGTGCTCCAGGCGATGGCCCAGCCCTACCCGCTCCAGCAACGCGGTAGCGCGCTGGCGGGCCTCTGGAATCGCGGTGCGACCGATCAACAGCGGCATGCAGACGTTTTCCAGGGCAGTGAACTCGGGCAGCAAATGGTGGAACTGGTAGACGAAGCCCAGGGAGCGGTTGCGCAACAGGCCACGGCCTTTCTCGTTCAGCGCCGAGAGTTCTTCTCCAGCCAGCCAGACACTGCCGGCGGTCGGTGTATCGAGACCGCCCAGCAGGTTGAGCAAGGTACTTTTGCCCGACCCGGAGGTACCGACAATCGCCACCCGCTCACCCGGATGCAGTTCCAGCTGCAGGTCCGACAACACCACTACCGACTCCGGGCCTTCCTCGTAGGATTTGCCCAGGTTGCGGCAGCTCAAGATCGCTTTTTCACTCATGCCCGACTCACTCATAACGTAACGCCTCCGCAGGCTGGGTGCGCGCAGCACGCCAGGCTGGATACAGGGTGGCGAGGAAACTCAGGATCAACGCGGCGCCGCAGACCATCAACACATCGTCGGCCTGCAGTTGCGATGGCAGGTAGTCGATGAAATACACGTCGGCGTTGAGAAACTTGTGCCCGATCAGACCTTCCAGGGCGGCAATCGCGGCACTGACGTTCAGCGCGGCGAACATTCCGACCAGGGCGCCAACCAGGGTCCCGATCACACCGATGACGGTGCCCTGGACCATGAAGATGCGCATGATCTGTCCCGGCGTGGCGCCCAGGGTCCGCAGAATGGCGATATCCCCCTTCTTGTCATTCACCACCATCACCAGCGTGGAAATGATGTTGAACGCAGCGACAGCGACGATCAGCAGCAACAGTAGGCCGATCATGGCTTTTTCCATGCGGATCGCCTGGTACAGGTTGCCGTGGGTGCGGGTCCAGTCCCGGGCGTAGTAACGGTCTTCGCCGAGCTGCTGGGCGATGGCCCACGCGGCACGTGGTGCCTGGAACAGGTCATCGAATTTCAGCCGCAGCCCCTGGACCTGGTCCGGTTTCCAGCGATGCAGGCGCGCCAGGTCCTGGAGGTTGGTGACGCCCAGGTAACCGTCCAGCTCCCCGGCGCCGACATGGAAAATGCCGACCACGGTAAAGCGCTTCATGCGCGGGAACACACCGCCCGGCGTTACGGTGACTTCCGGCGCGACGAAGGTCAGCTTGTCACCGATGGCCACGCCCAGTTTGGTCGCGGCCTTGTCGCCGATCACGATGCCGAAACTGCCCGGCGCCAGGTCGTCGAGCCGCCCCTGCTGCATGAAGTTATCGATGATCGACACCTGTCGCTCGAGTCCGGGGTCGATGCCGTTGAGCAGGACCTTGGACACCTTGCCGTCGTGGGTCAGCAGCCCCTGCATCTGGGTGAAAGGCGCAACGGCCAGCACCTGCGGGTTCTGCTTGGCCTTGGCGGCCAGGCTCTGCCAGTCGCTTATAGCTTCGCCGGATTCGACGGTGGCGTGGGGCACCATGCCCAGCACGCGGGTACGCATCTCATGGTCGAAGCCGTTCATCACCGACAACACGACAATCATCACGACCACGCCAAGGGCCAGCCCGATGATGGATGTCAGGGAAATGAACGATACGAAATGATTGCGACGTTTTGCACGGGTATAACGCGTGCCGATGAATACGAAGAGAGGTCTGAACATGTCGGGGCTTGTTCGGAGGGAAAAGGAACGTCCTTGTGGCGGGGGTCTCAAACCAGCTTTACACTCAGACCACCGCCGCTACCATGGGTTCGCCATGTCGACATTAGATGAAGAAGATCGCCGCGAATACTACCGTATCGAGGACATGATCGCACTGGAAATTCGGCCCCTCTCCATTCCTGAAGCTGCTGACCAGGAAGTGTTGCAGGATCCCTCTCCATTGTTCAACTTGCTCAGCGAATTGCACCTGAGCGAGTTCGAGTCACAGCACCTGCTGCGCCAGATCAGCGAGCGCGAGCGCAGCATCGCGGCCTATCTCAAGGTCATGAACAGACGTATCGATCTGCTCAGTCAGGTCATTGCCCTGACCGTGCTCGGCGAAATCGGCGAACCGCAGCCGGTGATCATTTCCGAAGGCGGCATCGACTTCCAGTATGCAACCCCCATCGCCATCGGCGCGCACCTGTCGATCAAACTGGTGCTCATGCCCCAGGCCCTGGGGCTGTTGCTGCGAGCGCGGGTCACCCATTGCGACCCCAAGGGCGACGGCTACGACGTGGGCACCGAGTTCGAACGCCCGACCGACGCCCAGCGCCAACTGCTGGCCCGCTACATCCTGCAGAAACAGGCGCAAGAACGCCGCCTGGCGCGGGAACTGAACGAATCAGGTATCAATAAGGAAGAACCGTGACCCTCATTTATGGCCACCGCGGCGCCAAGGGCGAAGCACCGGAAAACACCCTGACCGGTTTTCAGGAATGTCTCAAGCACGGTGTGCGCCGTTGCGAGCTGGACCTGCACCTGTCCATGGACGGCGAGTTGATGGTGATCCATGACCCTACCCTCAAGCGCACGACCGATCGCCGGGGCAAGGTGGTGGAGCACTCCGCCGCCGAACTGGTGACCTACGATGCGCGCAAGGGTGGACCGGGCTGGATCACGCCATGCCCGATCCCCCGCCTGGAAGAGTTATTCGAGAAGTGTGATTTCGAGCATTGGCAACTGGAGGTCAAGAGCGCTTCACGCACCCGGGCAGCGGCCACTGTGCTGGGAATCCGCGAGATGGCCCAGCGCTTCGGCCTGCTGGACAGGGTCACCATCACCTCCAGTTCCCGGGAAGTGCTCAAGGCCGCCCTGGAGTTGACGCCGGACATCTCCCGCGGGTTGGTAGCCGAGTACGCCTGGCTCGACCCGCTGAAGGTCGCCCAGAGTTACGGCTGTGAGATTCTGGCGTTGAACTGGACCTTATGCACGCCCGAGCGCCTGATCAAGGCGCAGCGCCAGGGGCTGCATGTGTCGGTGTGGACCGTCAACGAGCCTGCGCTGATGCGCAGACTCGCCGACTTTGGCGCTGACAGCCTGATTACAGACTTTCCCGGTTTGGCCACCGCCACGCTCGAGAATGGCTGAAATCGGTCTCCCCGGCCGGCTCAGGCCACCGGCCGGAGCCGCTCAAAAAAGCCGGTTGAGCCCATCATAGGCCGCTACCCGATAGGCTTCGGCCATGGTCGGGTAGTTGAACGTGGTGTTGACGAAGTACTTCAGCGTGTTCAGCTCACCCGGTTGATTCATGATCGCCTGGCCGATGTGGACGATCTCCGACGCCTGGTAACCGAAGCAGTGCACACCGAGGACTTCCAGCGTCTCGCGGTGGAACAGGATTTTCAACATGCCTTGCGGCTCGCCGGCGATCTGCGCCCGCGCCATGCCCTTGAAGAAGGCCTTGCCCACCTCATAAGGCACTTTGGCCTGGGTCAGTTCCTGCTCGTTCTTGCCGATCGAGCTGATCTCCGGAATGGTATAGATACCGGTCGGCACGTCGTTGACAAAGCGCCAGCTACCGTTGTCGACGATACTGCCGGCGGCCGAACGACCCTGGTCGTGGGCGGCACTGGCCAGGCTCGGCCAGCCGATCACGTCACCTGCACCGTAGATGTTCGGCACACAGGTGCGGTAGTTCTCGTCGACTTCGATCTGGCCGCGGCTGTTGACCTTCACGCCGATGTTTTCCAGGCCCAGGGCATCGGTGTTGCCAGTACGACCGTTGCACCAGAGCAAGGCGTCGGCCTTGATCTTCTTGCCGGACTTGAGGTGCAGGATCACGCCGTTATCCACGCCTTCGACGCGGTCATAATCTTCGTTGTGGCGCACCGTGATGTTGTTGTTGCTGAAGTGATAGCTCAAGGCCTGGGAGATTTCCGAGTCCAGGAAGCTCAGCAACTGGCCACGGTTATCCACCAGTTCCACCAGCACACCCAGACCACTGAAGATCGATGCGTATTCGCAACCGATCACCCCGGCGCCATAGACAATGAGCTTACGCGGGGTGTGCCCCAGGCTGAGGATGGTGTCGCTATCGTAGATACGCGCGTGGCTGAAATCGATGTCGGCAGGACGATAAGGGCGCGAGCCGGTGGCGATGATGATGTGCTTGGCCACCAGTTTTTCCACCACGCCATTGCCGCAAACCACTTCCACGGTCTGCTCGTCGGCAAAGCTGCCGGTCCCGAAGAATACGTCGACACGGTTGCGGGCATAGTAACCGGTGCGCGAGGCCACCTGCTTGGAGATCACCTTCTCGGCGCTCTTGAGCACGTCGGGGAAGGAGAACCAGCGCGGCTCGCCGATGGCCCGGAACATCGGGTTGGTGTTGAACTGCATGATCTGCCGGACCGAGTGACGCAAGGCTTTCGACGGAATGGTACCCAAGTGGGTGCAGTTGCCGCCGACCTGGCGACGACTGTCGACCATCGCCACCTTGCGTCCTGCCTTGGCGGCGTTCATTGCCGCGCCTTCTCCCGCCGGGCCGGAACCCAGTACCACCACGTCGTAGTTGTAGACAGCCATGCGTACTCCTCAGAACAGGCCGCGGCACCCGATATGGCACCGACGGCTAAATCACGCCGGGTTGCGGCATGAAGGAACAATTTTGGGCCGGCTCACGCGCCCGGCCGCAGTCTATCGAAGCGTCAACGCCGCGCACATTACCCCTTGGTCGCGTCGTAGGCTAGTTTTGCCTGCGCTATTTCGCCACACCTAGGCTTTCACCAGCCTGTCATCACTACCCGACATTGTTGTGTTCATTGGGTTTTCCCGCGGCTGATCCGTTCAAACGTCTCATTGCTGCGGGTGACAAAACGATCTTTGTCCCGCAGCACGAAAAACACGCCGATATCGTGTTTCTCGGCATAGTCCCACCCCTGTTCAGGCCCGAGAATCAGCAACAGCGTCGACAGTCCATCGGCCATCATCGCCGAAGGATGAATTACCGTGACTGACGCCAGGTTGTGCAGGACCGGTGCACCGGTCCGTGCGTCGAAGGCGTGGGAATAACGCGTGCCATCCTGTTCGAAATATCGGCGGTAGTCGCCGGATGTTGAAACGCCGTAGCCATCGACTTCGATGACGCGCTCGGCCACCTGCTGGTCATCCCGAGGCGCCTCCAGGGCGACACGCCACGCTGAACCATCAGGTTTGCGCCCGGCCGCCTTGAGTTCTCCGGTGGCTTCGGCCAGGTAACTGTCGATGCCCAAGGCCTGGAACCTCGCGGCGATCCGGTCGACGGCATCACCGGCGGCAATACTGTTGAAATCGACTTCCACCGCGGCGTCCTTGCACAGCCGGTCGCCGTCGATACGCAAATGACCATGGCCGACACGCTGACGCACCTGGGCCAGGGCTTCGACGCCTGGTACCTTCTCTTCCCGGGACTGGGGACCGAAGCCCCACAGGTTCAGCAGCGGTTCCACCGTCAGGTCAAAAGCACCGCCACTTTGCGAGGACAACTGTTCCCCCACGCGAATCAATTCCAGCACCGGATCAGGCATGACCTGACAGCTGTTGGCCGGCAACGCATTGAAACGTTCGATGTCCGAATCGCTGCGATAGGTGGAAAGCTGCCGATCCACGTCGGCAAGGATCTGTTCCACCTCTGCCCGCACCGCTTTCGGGCCGGGCGTGGCCGAATGCCTGACGTACTGAATGGAATAGTGACTGCCCATGGTCGGGCCGCCGAAATGCTCCAGGGTATCGCCGTTGCCGCAGCCAGACATAAGGCCCGCCAGGACCACAAGCACGCCCCATCGTCCAATTAACAAATCTTCACCCCCCCTCAAAACCGCGATGGCCATTATGGGCTTCAGTGTCCGCCAGTCCAGATGCAACAACCTGTGGGACCAGATCTATGGGAGCAGACCTGTGGGAGCAAAGCTTGCTCGCGACGCAAACGACTCGGTCCACCTGCAAGACCGTGCCTTCGTTCATCGCGAGCAAGCCTTGCTCCCACAGGCTCGTTCCCGCAGGCACTGCATTTCCAAAAAGTTCTACCAGAGCGAGTACATTAAATGTCTTCCAACACGAGCAACGGCAAGGCGATTTTTCGCGTTGTCAGCGGCAACTTCCTGGAGATGTTCGACTTCATGGTCTATGGCTTCTATGCCACGGCCATCGCCAAGACGTTCTTCCCCACCGGCAGTGCTTTCGCCTCGCTGATGCTGTCCCTGGCCACCTTCGGGGCCGGGTTCCTGATGCGCCCGCTGGGAGCGATCTTTCTCGGTGCCTACATCGACCGCCATGGTCGCCGCAAAGGTCTGATCATCACCTTGGCGATGATGGCCGCCGGTACCCTGCTGATCGCCTGCGTACCGGGCTACGCCGCCCTGGGTGTGGTGGCACCGCTGCTGGTGCTGCTGGGCCGGTTGCTGCAAGGCTTCTCCGCGGGGGTCGAGCTCGGTGGAGTGTCGGTGTACCTGGCGGAAATCTCCACACCCGGGCGCAAGGGCTTCTTTGTCAGTTGGCAATCCGCCAGCCAACAGGCTGCCGTGGTGTTCGCCGGGCTGCTGGGGGTGGGCCTCAATCATTGGCTGAGCCCGCAGGAAATGGGTGAATGGGGCTGGCGCGTGCCGTTCCTGGTGGGTTGCATGATCGTACCGGCGATCTTCGTGATTCGTCGTTCCTTGGAAGAAACACCTGAATTCCAGGCGAGAAAGCACCGCCCTACCCTGCCGGAAATCATCCGCTCCATCGGTCAGAACTTTGGCATCGTCTTGGCCGGCATGGCGCTAGTGGTGATGACAACGGTGTCGTTCTACCTGATCACTGCCTATACACCGACTTTCGGTAAATCCGAGTTGAACCTGTCGGATCTGGATGCGTTGCTGGTCACGGTGTGCATTGGCCTGTCGAATTTCTTCTGGCTGCCGGTGATGGGGGCATTTTCCGACAAGGTCGGACGCAAACCCCTACTGCTCGCCGCAACCATCCTGGCAATCCTGACGGCCTATCCGGCGCTGTCCTGGCTGGTGGCGAACCCCAGCTTCAACCATCTGCTGATCGTCGAGCTGTGGTTGTCGTTCCTGTATGGATCCTACAACGGCGCCATGGTGGTGGCCTTGACGGAAATCATGCCGGTGGAAGTGCGTACTACCGGATTCTCCCTGGCCTACAGCCTGGCGACCGCAACCTTCGGCGGATTCACACCTGCGGCATGCACTTATCTGATTCATGTACTGGGCAACAAGGCTGCGCCGGGGATATGGCTCAGCGGTGCGGCGGTGCTGGGGCTGATTGCTACCCTGGTGCTGTTCAAGGGCAATCGTCATCAACTGCGGACTGCGCAGGCTTCAGCCGTTAGCGGCGCCTGATCAACCGCTATCGCGAGCAGGCCCGCTCCCACAGAGTGTACGCGGTCAAAATGTGGGAGCGGGCTTGCTCCGGGCGGCGATCCGACGAAGAGGCCAGTTCAGGCACCATAAAACAACAGACAAAAAAACGCCCCGACAAGTCGGGGCGTTTTTTATGGGCGGCTAGCGCTTAGCGTGGGAACGCAGGTGGGTTCACACCGGCCATGTCTTCCATCACGCGAACCACCTGGCAGCTGTAACCGAACTCGTTGTCGTACCAGACGTACAGAACAACGCGGTTGTCTTGGCTGATGGTGGCTTCAGCATCCACGACACCGGCGTGGCGCGAGCCCACGAAGTCGGTGGACACCACTTCCTGGGAATTGACGAAGTCGATCTGCTTATGCAGATCGGAGTGCAGCGCCATGTAGCGCAGGTACTCGTTCATCTCTTCGCGGGTGGCGGCTTTCTCAAGGTTCAGGTTGAGAATGGCCATCGACACGTTAGGCGTCGGCACACGAATCGCATTGCCGGTCAGCTTGCCGGCCAGTTCAGGCAGGGCCTTGGCGGCGGCGGTGGCGGCACCGGTCTCGGTGATGACCATGTTCAGCGCGGCGCTGCGGCCACGACGATCGCCTTTGTGGAAGTTGTCGATCAGGTTCTGGTCGTTGGTGTACGAGTGAACTGTTTCGACGTGACCGTTGACGATGCCGAACTTGTCGTTCACTGCCTTGAGCACCGGCACGATGGCGTTGGTGGTGCAAGAGGCGGCGGAGACGATCTTGTCGTCCGCGGTGATGTCGCCGTGGTTGATGCCGTGAACGATGTTCTTCAGCTTGCCCTTGCCAGGCGCGGTCAGGACAACGCGGTCGACGCCCGGGCAGGCCAGGTGCTGGCCCAGGCCGTCGGCGTCACGCCATACACCGGTGTTGTCCACCAGCAGCGCATCCTTGATCCCATACTGGGTGTAGTCCACCTCGGTCGGGTTCTTCGCGTAGATCACCTGGATCAGGTTACCGTTGGCGGTGATGGTGTTGTTTTCTTCGTCGATGGTGATGGTGCCGTTGAACGAACCATGGACCGAGTCACGGCGCAGCAGGCTGGCACGCTTGGTCAGGTCGTTCTCGGCGCCCTTACGCACCACGATGGCCCGCAGGCGCAGGCCGTCGCCACCACCGGTTTTCTCGATCAGGATGCGCGCCAGCAGACGGCCGATACGACCGAAGCCGTACAGGACCACATCAGTGCCTTTGCGAGCCGAAACGTTCTGCTGGCCAACCACATCAGCCATCTCTTCACGCACGAACTGCTCGGCGCTACGGCCATTGCCTTCGTTGCGGAATTTGAACGCCAACTTGCCCAGGTCCACCGAAGCCGCGCCGAGCTTGAGCTCGCTCATGGCTTTGAGCAGAGGGAATGTTTCGTGGACGGAGAGTTCGCTGTCGTCGGAAGAACGGTGGCGAGCAAAGCGGTGAGCCTTGAGAATCGCGATGACAGACTGGTTGATCAGGCTGCGGCCATAGATCGAGCTCACCACGTTGTTATTGCGGTAGAGCTGACCGATGAGAGGGATCATCGCTTCAGCGAGTGCTTCACGATCAATCCATTCACCAAGACACTGGTCGGGCTTCTGAGTCACGGGAACCTTCCACATGTAGGGGCTGAAAAAAGGGGCTACATTATGCCGCCGAGTCCACGCCGGAGCAATGCGCGCCTGTCGCGCCGTGGTTTTCCCCTCTGCCCGGGTAGTCTGCGACTGACAGCCGCCCCTTTACCCCGCTACAATTGTCGACTTTGTCGCAACGCTTGGAGCTCAACCTTCCGTGCCCGTTCTGCGTCTTCCGCTTCTCCCTGCCACGGCAGGTAAACAGCACTGGGGCAATCTGCCCGGTGCCGCCCTGAGCCTGGCCATTGCCGAGGCTGCCAGCGCTGCAAAGCGCTTCACCCTGCTGCTGACCGCCGACAGCCAGAGCGCCGAGCGGCTGGAGCAGGAGCTGGGTTTCTTTGCCCCGGATCTGCCGGTTCTGCATTTTCCGGACTGGGAAACCCTGCCCTACGATCTGTTCTCACCGCACCAGGACATCATTTCCCAGCGAATCGCCAGCCTCTATCGGTTGCCGGAGCTCAGTCATGGCGTTTTGGTAGTGCCGATCACCACTGCCCTACATCGCCTGGCGCCGACCCGGTTCCTGCTCGGCAGCAGCCTGGTGCTGGATATCGGCCAGAAGCTGGATGTGGAGCAGATGCGCACCCGCCTGGAGGCCAGCGGCTATCGTTGCGTCGACACCGTGTACGAGCACGGCGAGTTCGCGGTACGTGGCGCATTGATCGACCTGTTCCCGATGGGCAGCAAGCTGCCTTATCGCATCGACCTGTTCGATGACGAAATCGAAACCCTGCGTACCTTCGATCCGGAAAACCAGCGTTCCATCGACAAGGTTCAGTCGGTCCGCCTGTTGCCCGCCAAGGAATTCCCGCTGCAGAAGGACGCGGTAACCCGCTTCAAGGCGCGGTTTCGCGAACGCTTTGACGTGGATTTCCGGCGCTGCCCGATCTTCCAGGACCTGAGCAGCGGGATCACCCCTGCCGGCATCGAGTATTACCTGCCGCTGTTCTTCGAAGAGACCTCCACCCTGTTCGATTACCTGCCCCAGGACACCCAGGTGTTCTCGTTGCCAGGCATCGAACAGGCTGCGGAAAACTTCTGGAACGACGTGCGTAATCGCTACGAAGAGCGTCGCGTCGACCCCTCCCGGCCTTTATTGCCACCCGCCGAGTTGTTCCTGCCGGTAGAGGACTGCTTCGCCCGTCTCAAGAACTGGCCGCGCGTGGTGGCGAGCCAGCAGGACGTGGAGACCGGCGTCGGCCGTGAACGCTTCCCCGCCAAGGCCCTGCCGGACCTGGCGATCGAAGCCAAGGCCACGCAGCCGTTGGCGGCGCTGGCAGGTTTTCTCGACGAGTTTCCCGGCCGCGTGCTGTTTACCGCCGAATCCGCCGGGCGACGCGAAGTACTACTGGAATTGCTCGATCGGCTGAAGTTGCGACCAAAATCGGTCGAGAGCTGGCCGGATTTCGTCGCAAGCAAGGATCGACTGGCAATCACCATCGCACCGCTGGACGAGGGCCTGGTCCTCGACGATCCGGCGGTGGCGCTGGTGGCCGAAAGCCCGTTGTTCGGCCAGCGCGTCATGCAACGCCGACGTCGTGAGAAACGCGCCGATGCCGCCAACGACGCCGTCATCAAGAACCTCACCGAGCTGCGCGAAGGCGCGCCGGTGGTACACATCGACCACGGCGTGGGCCGCTACCTGGGCCTGGCGACACTGGAGATCGACAACCAGGCGGCGGAGTTCCTCACACTGGAATATGCCGAAGGCGCCAAACTCTACGTGCCCGTGGCGAACCTGCACCTGATCGCACGCTATACCGGCAGCGACGATGCCCTGGCCCCGCTGCATCGCCTGGGCTCGGAAACCTGGCAGAAGGCCAAGCGCAAGGCCGCCGAGCAGGTGCGCGACGTGGCCGCCGAACTGCTGGACATCTACGCCCGCCGCGCCGCACGCGAAGGGTATGCCTTCGCCGACCCGAAAGCCGACTACGAAACCTTCAGCGCCGGTTTCCCGTTCGAGGAAACCGTCGACCAGCAGACCACCATCGAAGCCGTGCGCGCCGACATGCTCGCGCCCAAGCCAATGGACCGGCTGGTATGCGGCGATGTCGGTTTCGGCAAGACCGAAGTGGCGATGCGCGCCGCGTTCATTGCCGTGCACAGCGGCAAGCAGGTCGCGATTCTGGTGCCGACCACCCTGCTCGCCCAACAGCACTACAACAGCTTCCGCGACCGCTTCGCCGATTGGCCGGTCACCGTGGAAGTGATGAGCCGCTTCAAGTCCGCCAAGGAAGTGAACGCCGCCGTGGCCGACCTGGCCGAGGGCAAGATCGACATCGTCATCGGCACGCACAAGCTGCTGCAGGACGATGTGAAGATCAAGAACCTCGGGCTGGTGATCATCGACGAAGAACACCGCTTCGGTGTTCGCCAGAAAGAACAACTCAAGGCCCTGCGCAGCGAGGTCGACATCCTGACCCTGACCGCCACGCCGATTCCGCGCACGCTGAACATGGCGGTGTCGGGCATGCGCGACCTGTCGATCATTGCCACACCGCCGGCCCGTCGCCTGTCGGTGCGCACCTTCGTCATGGAACAGAACAAGAGCACGGTCAAGGAAGCCTTGTTGCGTGAGCTGCTGCGCGGCGGCCAGGTCTATTACCTGCACAACGACGTCAAGACCATCGAGAAATGCGCCGCCGACCTGGCTGAGCTGGTACCGGAGGCGCGGATCGGCATTGGCCACGGACAGATGCGCGAACGCGAACTCGAACAGGTGATGAGCGACTTCTACCACAAGCGCTTCAACGTGCTGATCGCCTCGACCATCATCGAGACCGGCATCGACGTGCCGAGCGCCAACACCATCATCATCGAACGGGCCGACAAGTTCGGCCTGGCCCAGTTGCACCAGTTGCGCGGCCGGGTCGGGCGCAGTCACCACCAGGCCTACGCCTACCTTTTGACGCCACCGCGCCAGCAGATCACCCCCGACGCGGAAAAACGCCTGGAGGCCATCGCCAATACCCAGGACCTGGGGGCCGGTTTCGTGCTCGCCACCAACGACCTGGAAATCCGCGGTGCCGGCGAACTGCTGGGCGACGGCCAGAGCGGCCAGATCCAGGCCGTCGGCTTCACCCTGTACATGGAAATGCTCGAACGGGCGGTCAAGTCGATCCGCAAGGGTGAGCAGCCGAATCTCGACCAGCCCCTGGGGGGCGGGCCGGAAATCAACCTGCGGGTGCCGGCGCTGATCCCGGAGGATTACCTGCCGGATGTCCATGCACGGCTGATCCTCTACAAGCGTATTGCCTCGGCCACCAACGAGGAGGACCTCAAGGATTTGCAGGTGGAGATGATCGACCGCTTCGGCCTGCTGCCGGAACCGACCAAGAACCTGGTGCGAACCACGCTGCTCAAGCTCCAGGCCGAACAGCTGGGCATCAAGAAGGTCGACGGTGGCCCCAACGGTGGCCGGATCGAGTTCGAAGCCCAGACGCCGGTCGATCCGCTGGTACTGATCAAACTGATCCAGGGCCAGCCAAAGCGCTACAAATTCGAAGGCGCCACGATGTTCAAATTCATGGTGCCCATGGAGCGCCCGGAAGAACGTTTCAACACCGTAGAAGCGCTGTTCGAGCGCCTTACCCAGACCACTGCTTGAAGGACGCCCCATGCGCCTGTTTCGCTCATTGACCTTGCTGATGACCCTGGTCGCTCCCCTGGCGTTTGCCGACGACCTGTATCAGGTAGAAATGATTCTGATACGCCAGAATGCCGAACCGGTGATTATCAGCCGCGCCGCGCCGGAAGACTGGGACGCCGGCGCGCAACACCTGCCCGCCGACAGCCAGCGCACCCCTGCACTGGGGAACATCGTGGAGAAGCTCAACGCCAGCGGCCAATACACGATATTGATGCACAAGGCCTGGCAGCAGAACCTCGGGGAACAGGGCAGCAAGGTGGCCATCAGCGACGGCACCGAACAGTTCGGTCAGTTTCCCATTGAAGGCACCCTGGAGCTGAAACTGGGACGCTTCACCGACGTGGATGCCGATTTCTGGATCAACCGGATCGATGCCAATGGCCTGGTCACCGCGAGCGAACGCCTGCAGCAGAAAAGCCATACCAAGAACGGCCAGCTCAACTATCTGGACAATGGCCAACTGGCCTTGCTGATCAAGATCACCTCGCTGACCGCGCCCGCTCCACGGCAGGCACCTGACGTCATTCCGGACTGATCGGCGCGCCTATGCCCTCGCCCCTGAGCAAACCCCTTGCACCTTCCTGGGTCAATCGATTCAAGGAGCAGAGCCTGGAGCGCGGACGCCGCTACGCACTGGAGAACCGCGTCAGGATCGTCGAGGCCGGAGAAAGCACCATCACCGCCAGTTGCGAAGGCTCCGGCGGCAATGTTTATCGTCAGACCATTCGCCTTAAAGAGTCAGCCAAGGGCACACTGATTCTGCTCGAAGCCGCGTGCTCCTGTCCGGTGCGCATCAACTGCAAGCACTGCGCGGCGGTGTTGCTGCAAGTCCAGGAAACCCTGGCCTATCCGGCTGCCGAAAAAGACGCCCAGTTGCTGGAGAAACTCCAGGCGGTGCTGGACAATCGCAACCCCAAGGCCCCGCCGCAGGTGCTGGTGGACAATGTTCAGCCGGTGCCGCGCCTGTGGCTGGCAAGCATAGAGTTCAGCGCCTTCGAGCCGCGTAACGGCAAGATGCAGCGCTACATCCAACACCGCGCGGCCCTGTCGTTCAGCTATCTGGACGAGTACGTCAGCGGCCAACGCAATACTGACGTGCTGATTCGCCAGGAAACACAGACGCTGCGAATAAAACGCCACACCGATGTGGAGCAGTCCTACCGCGAGCAGCTACGGATCCTCGGCTTCAAGATCGCGACCCGGCAAAGCAAGGCCCTACCGGAAAGTGCCGGCGAACTGTACGAGATGGTCAACGACAGCGCCTGGCTAACGTTCACGCTCAATGATCTGCCGAAACTGCGCAGCCAGGGCTGGGAGCTGCAGATCGATGAAGATTTCGGCTTCGACCTGACCGCCGTGGACGACTGGTACGCCACCGTCGAGGAAACCCCGGAGCGGGACTGGTTCGATCTGGAACTGGGGATCATCGTCAATGGCGAGCGATTGAGCCTGCTGCCGATCCTGTTGAACCTGATGCGCTCGCACATCGAACTGTTCAACCCGGAACGCCTGGCGAGGCGCCGCGATGACGAACTCATCCTGGTCAACTTGCCGAATCGTCCGAACTCGGAGTTCGGCCCGCAACAAGTGGCCCTGCCCTACGGCCGGCTGAAACCGGTGCTGGCAACCCTCGGCGAGTTTTACCTGCACGAGCCCGGCACCACCAAGCTGCGCCTGAACAGCGCGGATGCCTTGCGCCTCAATCCCCTGCAAGACATGCCACTGCGCTGGGAAGGCGGCGAACACATTCGTGGCCTGGCCCAACGCCTGCGGGACATCAAGGACTACACAGCCACCGTGCCAGAAGGCCTGAACGCGACGCTGCGGCCTTATCAACTCGAAGGCTTGAGCTGGATGCAGTCGCTGCGACAACTGGAAGTCGGCGGCATCCTCGCGGACGACATGGGCCTGGGCAAGACCCTACAGACCCTGGCGCACATTCTCAGCGAAAAAAACGCCGGCCGCCTCGACCGTCCCTGCATGGTGGTGATGCCCACCAGCCTGATTCCCAACTGGCTCGACGAGGCCGCCCACTTCACGCCGCAACTGAAGGTGCTGGCCTTATATGGCGCCGGGCGCAAGAAGCACTTCGAACGGTTGGCCGACTACGACCTGGTGCTCACCACTTATGCATTGCTGCCCAAGGATGTCGAACGCCTGAAAGCGCAGCCATTGCATGTGCTGATCCTCGATGAAGCCCAATACATCAAGAACCCCACCAGCAAGGCCGCCCAGGCCGCCCGCGAGCTCGATGCCCGGCAGCGACTGTGCCTTTCCGGTACGCCGCTGGAAAATCACCTGGGCGAGCTGTGGTCGCTTTTTCACTTCCTGCTGCCCGGGTGGCTCGGGGACGTGAAGAGCTTCAATCGCGATTACCGCGTGCCGATCGAAAAGCGCGGCAGCGACATCAGGCTGCAGCACCTCAATGGCCGGGTAAAGCCTTTCCTGTTGCGCAGGACCAAGGAGCAGGTCGCGACGGAATTGCCACCCAAGACCGAGATCGTCCACTGGGTCGAACTCAGCGATGCCCAGCGGGACGTCTACGAAACCATGCGCCTGGCCATGGACAAGAAGGTGCGCGACGAAATCACCCGCAAGGGCGTCGCCCGCAGCCAGATCATCATTCTCGAAGCGCTGCTCAAGCTGCGCCAGGTGTGTTGCGACCTGCGACTGATCAGCGATGCCCCACCTGCCCGAGGCAGCACCTCGGGCAAGCTCGACAGCCTGATGGAAATGCTGGGAGAGCTGTTCGAAGAGGGACGTCGGGTACTGCTGTTTTCCCAGTTCACGTCGATGTTGGCGCTCATCGAAGATGAGCTGAAAAAACGCGGTGTGGACTACGCCATCCTGACCGGCCAGACCCGGGATCGACGCACACCCGTCAAGGAATTCCAGAGTGGCAAGCGCCAGATTTTCCTGATCAGCCTGAAAGCTGGTGGCGTGGGCCTGAACCTGACCGAAGCCGATACGGTGATCCACTACGACCCATGGTGGAACCCTGCAACGGAAAACCAGGCGACCGACCGGGCTTATCGCATCGGCCAGGAGAAGCCGGTGTTCGTCTACAAGCTGATTGCCCGGGGCACCGTGGAAGAAAAAATCCAGCTGCTGCAGAAGGAAAAATCCGACCTCGCCGCTGGCGTGCTCGACGGCCGTGTGGCCGGAGACTGGAAGCTGCAGAGCGACGATATCGAGGCGTTGTTCGCGCCCTTGCCGGATAAGCTGGAGAAGCGCTGAGGCCCGTATATGGCGGCCCGATACCTGTGGGAGCCGAGCTTGCTCGCGATAGCGGTGCCCCAGGCAACTACGATACTGGATGTTCCGTCGCCATCGCGAGCAGGCTCGCTCCCACAGGTTTCGTGTCGTGCAGCCATAGCGAGTACATCGCAGTTTCAGTGTGGGAGCGAGCCTGCTCGCGATAGCGGCGTCTCAGGCTACTGCGATGTTGAATGATTTGGCGCCATCGCGAGCAGGCTCGCTCCCACAGGTTTCGCGTCGTGCAGCCATAGTGAGTACACCGCAGTTCCAGTGTGGGAGCGAGCCTGCTCGCGATAGCGGTGTCTCAGGCTACTGCGATGTTGAATGATTTGGCGCCATCGCGAGCAGGCTCGCTCCCACAGGTTTCGCGTCGTGCAGCCATAGCGAGTACATCGCAGTTTCAGTGTGGGAGCGAGCCTGCTCGCGATAGCGTTACATCAACACCCGCGCCAGGGTCGACTTCACCTTCCCCATTCCGTCATGCAGCGCCTGCTCGATCTCCGCCATGGTGATCACCGCCGCGGACTTGCCCGCCGCCGGGTTCACCACCAGGGCCAGGCAGGCATAGTCCAGCTCCAATTCACGGGCCAGGGCGGCCTCCGGCATGCCGGTCATGCCGACGATGTCACAACCGTCTCGCTCCAGACGGGCGATTTCGGCCACCGTTTCCAGTCGTGGCCCCTGAGTGCAGGCGTACACACCATGGCTGCTGTAGCTACAGCCTTCGGCGGCGAGGGCAGCGATCAGTTTCTGGCGCAGCGACTCGCTGTAGGGGTAGCTGAAATCAATGTGGGTGACCGCTTCCAGATCATCGGCGAAATAGGTGTGCTGGCGACCGCTGGTGTAGTCGATCAATTGATGAGGCACGCAGAAGTGCCCGGTACCCATCGCCGCATGAATCCCGCCCACGGCATTGACCGCCAGGATCGCCTCGGCGCCAGCCTGCTTCAGTGCCCAGAGATTGGCGCGATAGTTCACCTGATGGGGCGGCAACCGATGAGGGTGACCATGACGGGCCAGGAACAACACTTCGCGCCCGGCGTAGTCGCCGATCTGAACGTCGGCCGACGGTGCACCATAAGGTGTTTCTACCGCCAGGGACCGGCGGATGGTCAGGCCTTCGAGCTGGGTCAGGCCAGTGCCGCCTATAATTGCGTAAATGGTCATGACAAAACGTCCTTAATCAATCAATTGGGCGGCTTTCAGCGCGCCGATTGCCGTCAGCCAGCGTGGATCCTGGCGGTATTCGGCGGTGGCGAAGGCCTGGCCGCGCATGCGTGCGATCCGTGCCGACGGCTTGACCTTCAGGCGCTGGGCGGCACTCAAGGCCAACTCCGCAGCGGCGCGGTCGTTGCACACCAGGCCCATGTCGCAACCGGCCGACAACGCGGCCTCGATACGACTGGCGGCATCGCCGACCACATGAGCACCGGCCATCGACAGGTCATCGCTGAAAATCACGCCATCGAATTGCAGTTCGCCACGCAGGATGTCCTGCAGCCAGCGCCGGGAAAAACCTGCCGGGTTGGCATCGACCTGGGGGTAGATCACGTGGGCCGGCATCACTGCGGCCAGTTGCTTGCTCAATCGGGCAAAGGGCACCAGGTCATTGGCGCGGATCTGTTCGAGGCTGCGTTCATCGTTGGGAATCGCCACGTGGGAGTCGGCCTCGGCCCAGCCATGACCAGGGAAATGCTTGCCCGTGGCGGCCATGCCGGCCGCTCGCATGCCGCGAATGAATGCCCCCGCCAACTGCGCGACGCGCTCCGGATCGCCTTCAAAGGCACGGCTGCCAACCACCGCGCTGCGCTGATAGTCGAGGTCCAGCACCGGGGCGAAACTCAGGTCGAGACCCACCGCCAGCACTTCGGTCGCCATGATCCAGCCGCACTGCTCGGCCAGGTATTCGGCATTCGGATTGTCGGCAATCGCCCGCATCGCCGGCAACCGCACAAACCCTTGGCGCAGACGCTGAACGCGCCCGCCTTCCTGATCGACCGCCAGCAAGAGGTCAGGACGAACGGCGCGGATCGACGCGCTCAGTTCCCGCACCTGGCGTGGGTGCTCGATGTTGCGGGCAAAGATGATCAGCCCACCCACTTCCGGCTGACGCAACAGGTGACGATCTTCGGCCGTCAGCCAGGTACCGGCGACGTCCACCATCAACGAGCCTTGCAGGCCAGCAGTCATAGCATTTCCTTAGTAACGATGAACCCGCACGGCAGTACAGACACGACCGCACCGTCAGGCGCCAGGCCCGGCAAGTCGTGGTCGTGCGGTGACATTTGAAACGGATTAGAAACGAGAGTCGGCATGGGCGGCTAGCTTAGCGGATGTAAGCTGCCGCGCCCACCCGTTCACGCCTTGGCGAGAGCCGGCGTGGATTTATTGCGCGGACGCAGTTGGGCGGCCGCCATGGCGACGTCGGTGACGCCACTTTCGGCGCGCATGCCGGCCGCCAGGAAAGGCACCATCAAGCGCATTACCTGCTCGATCGAAGTATTCACGCCAAAATCGGTTTCGGCGATCGCCCTCAGGGCCTTGATGCCGGACATACTGAACGCGGCGGCGCCGAGCATGAAATGCACGCGCCAGAACAGCTCGATCGGTGGGATCCGGGGAGCAGCCTCGTTGACCAGGAGCATATAGCGGCGGAACACCTTGCCGTACATGTCTTCCAGGTACCGCCGCAGGTGCCCCTGGCTCTGGCTGAACGCCAGGCCCAACAAGCGCATGAAAATGGACAGATCGTTACCGCTGCGCGGCTGCACGGCGAGCGCTTGCTCGACCAGCATTTCCAGCAGCTCTTCCAGAGTAGGCTTGACGTCCGGCTTGGCCTGGCGCCGCTCCAGTTCACGGTCGAGGCTGAGACAGAAAGGCCCGAGGAATCGCGAGAACACCGCCTGGATCAACGCCTTCTTCGAACCGAAATGATAGTTCACCGCCGCCAGGTTGACCCCGGCCTTGCTGGTGATCAGGCGTAACGAGGTTTCGGCGAAACCTTTCTCCGCGAACAGCTGTTCAGCAGCATCGAGAATGCGCTCAACGGTTTCCGACTGGGCCATGGTTACTCCGCCTGACAAACACTTGTTTGAAACATACGTTTCGACCTTGGGGTTGTCAAGCCTGACGGGACGTTTTGCGAACGCCCGGTCAGCTATTTAACCACACCTTTGCCAGCCTGTAGCCCCAGCAGGCTGAACCACCCGACCGACCGTCCAGCGGCCCGCGAAAAAAGGAGGATTGCCAAGCGGCGCTCACTGTATATAATCCCAGTCACTGTATAAAAAGACAGAGCGATCAATATGCTAAAGCTGACGCCACGCCAAGCAGAGATTCTGGCCTTCATCAAGCGCTGCCTCGAGGACAACGGCTATCCGCCGACCCGCGCGGAAATCGCTCAGGAACTGGGTTTCAAGTCGCCCAATGCGGCTGAAGAACACCTCAAGGCACTGGCCCGCAAGGGTGCGATTGAAATGACCCCGGGTGCATCCCGAGGCATTCGCATTCCCGGCTTCGAAGCCAAGGCTGACGAAACCACCCTGCCGATCATCGGTCGTGTGGCGGCGGGTGCTCCGATCCTCGCTCAGCAACATGTCGAGGAGTCCTGCAACATCAACCCTGCCTTCTTCCATCCACGGGCCGATTATCTTCTTCGTGTACACGGCATGAGCATGAAGGACATCGGCATCTTCGACGGTGACCTGCTGGCGGTACACACCACTCGGGAAGCCCGCAACGGCCAGATCGTGGTGGCGCGTATCGGTGACGAAGTCACCGTAAAGCGCTTCAAGCGCGATGGCAGCAAGGTCTGGCTGATTGCCGAGAACCCCGAGTTCGCACCCATCGAAGTGGACCTGCAAGAACAGGATCTGGTCATCGAAGGCTTGAGTGTCGGCGTCATCCGCCGCTAAAGGAGGCTTTATGCAGTTCCCTCAAACACAACAGCATACGCAACTCCCGTTGTTCGAGGCCTTCATGGCCCAGCCACTGGCTCCAGTCCTGAAAGATGTGATCGAGGCCCCCTGGGGCGTAGAGCCCGAGGCCTTCAGTGAACTGTCACTGCGTGGTGCAGCCGGGAACTGCCTGAATCTACTGGCACCGATTCTGCGGGAGCTGAGCCAGGACCAGGAAGCCCGCTGGTTGACGCTGATCGCGCCTCCAGCCAGCGTCACCCAGGCCTGGTTGCGGGACGCAGGTCTTAATCGCGAGCGAATCCTGCTGCTGCAACCACGGGGCACCCAGAGCGCTCAACAGCTGACTTGCGAAGCCTTGCGCCTGGGTCGCAGTCATACGGTGGTCAGCTGGCTCAACCCGTTGAGCTCAACGGCTCGACAACAGTTGATCAGCGCCGCTCGCACCGGGGACGCACAGAGCCTGAACATTCGACTGGGCTAAGACAAACACAGGGGCTTCTCCAGGACAGAGAAGCCAGGCAGCAACACCACTTCCAGGAAACCGACAAACGGGATCAATGCAGAACCCGCGGTCCCTCTTCTTCCTTGTTATTGAATTCGCCTTCAACCAGGCGCCCTGCCATCTGGACACCCACGCTCAGCATCGCCTTGGCGACTTCGACGTGTTGGCCTTGCAGGAACGCCTTGGCATCTTCGGAGAAGCTCAGAGTCACCAGGGAACCCTCGTCCTCAGCCCTGCGCAGCTCGATACGGCCATCAGGAAGTTCGACAATTTCTAGAAAGGACGTTGGCATAAAAGTCTGTTCTCCACGAAAGGCGAGGATTATATAGTCATCGGCCAGGCTTCGCTCGGTAACTTGACCAAGCGTTATCAATGAGGGGCTTGGGCTGAAAGAAATTTCAGCACTCGTTCAACCCTTCACGGAAGCGCAACGCCAGGCTCTTGAGGTTCTGACGCCAGCTCTCCAGCTCTTCCCGACTGAGCTCCTGCTCCGGCTCTTCTTCATCCAGATTGACCGCCACGATCAATGGCTGGGTCACGTCACCCTTGGGCTTGCGAGGAGCCCGTGGTGGCTGGAACAGCGCCGCGTGGGCTGCCAGCAACTTGGCCAGCCAGGTTTCCGGGTTATGAGCCAGCTCGATCATTTCAGCCAATTCCGGGATGGCAATGTCCTGCAACACCTCCCGGGTCAGCAACAGTTCGGCCCGTGGGGCGCTCGCCAGGGGAAGCCGATAGAAACCGGCTATTTCATGGCACAAGCCCAGTAACGCACCGTACAGGTGAAACAGGGCCGACTCGCGTCCGGCCTGGAGCAGCGCCGGGGAGTTCATCGCGCGCCCATCCTCGGTCCTGGCGAGCGCTTCGAGCGACAGGCCGGCGAAGTAGATTTTCTGGTTGGTGCGGGTATAGAGCTCGTGGGCCATGACGGCATTCTCCCAACGACATGAAAGCTTCACGCAAGGGCGACAGTGTCATGGATCAACCAAGACCACTGCAAGCCAAATACAGTCAAAGGATCAAGCGATACCCTGTGGGAGCGAGCCTGCTCGCGATAGCGGCGCAACAATCAGCATCAATGTTGCCTGATTCACCGCTATCGCGAGCAGGCTCGCTCCCACAGTTGTTTGCTTGACTGATCGGCACAGGGGAAGCCCCCTGCCTCCATCAATCAGCGCTTGTCTTCCACCGTCCATTTACCGCCGTCGTAGTACGCCTTCCAGCCCGTAGGCTTGCCGTCGACCTCGGTCTGCACGTACTGCTCCTTGGTCTTGCGGCTGTAGCGAATCACCGCCGGGCGGCCATCCGGATCCTTCTGCGGTGCTTCGCAGAGGAAATGGTACTTCGGATCGATCTCGTCCTTGTGCGGCACGATCTCCATCACCAAGGGTGCGCGGGTCTCGCGGTTCTTCGGGAACTGACTGGCCGCCAGGAACAGGCCGGACGCACCATCACGCAGGATGTAGGTGTCGTTGACCTTCTCGCACTTGAGCTCCGGCATCTTCACCGGGTCCATCTTCGGCGGCGCGGCGTCACCGCTCCTGAGCAGCTTGCGAGTGTTCTTGCAGGTCGGGTTGGTGCAGCCGAAGAACTTGCCGAAACGGCCGGTCTTGAGCTGCATCTCGCTGCCACACTTGTCGCATTCCAGGCTTGGTCCTTCGTAGCCCTTGATGCGATACGTGCCCTCTTCGATCTCGTAGCCCGCGCAATCCGGGTTGTTACCGCAGATGTGCAGCTTGCGCTTTTCGTCCAGCAGATAGGCATCCATCGCCGTGCTGCAGATCGGGCAGCGATGCTTGCCACGCAACACCAGGGATTCGGACTCACCCTCATCGTCCGCGGCGATTTCGTCGCCCGGCACCAGGTTGACCGTCGCCTTGCAGCGCTCTTTGGGCGGCAGGCTGTAGCCCGAGCAGCCCAGGAAGACGCCGGTGGACGCCGTACGGATCTGCATCGGACGACCACATGTCAGGCATGGAATATCGGTCATCACCGGCTGGTTGGCCCGCATGCCGCTGTCAGGGCTTTCAGCCACTTCGAGTTTTTTCTTGAAGTCGCCGTAGAACTCGTCGAGGACGTTCTTCCAGTCCCGCTCCCCTTGGGCCACATCGTCGAGATGCTCTTCCATGCCGGCGGTGAAACCGTAGTCCATCAGGTTCGAGAAGCTTTCGGACAATCGCTCGGTAACGATGTCACCCATCTTTTCCGAATAGAAGCGACGGTTGTGCAGCGCAACGTAGCCGCGATCCTGGATAGTCGAAATGATCGCCGCATAGGTCGAAGGACGACCGATACCGCGTTTTTCCATCTCCTTGACCAGGCTGGCTTCGGAGTAACGGGCCGGCGGCTTGGTGAAATGCTGGGTCGGATCAAGCTTGATCAGCTTCATCACGTCACCCTGGGCCATATCCGGCAAGACGTCGTCGTCCCCAGGCTTGGTAATCTGCGGCATGACGCGGGTATAACCGTCGAACTTCAGAATACGGCCTTTGGCGCGCAGCTCGAAATCTCCGGCACCGACGCTGACGGTGGTGGACAGGTACTGCGCCGGCAGCATCTGGCAAGCCAGAAACTGGCGCCAGATCAGCTCGTAGAGACGCTCGGCATCGCGCTCCATGCCCGACAACTTGCTTGGCTCGGTGTTGGCATCGGAAGGACGAATCGCTTCGTGAGCCTCTTGTGCGCCTTCCTTGCTGCTGTAGACGTTTGGCGTGTCCGGCAGGTACTTCTTGCCGAACTCGCTTTCTATATAAGTACGCGCCATCGCCACGGCATCGGCCGAGAGGTTGGTGGAGTCGGTACGCATATAGGTGATGTAGCCGGCTTCATACAGACGCTGGGCCATCATCATGGTTTTCTTCACACCGAAGCCCAGGCGGTTGCTCGCGGCCTGTTGCAGCGTGGACGTGATGAACGGTGCCGATGGCTTGCTGCTGGTCGGCTTGTCTTCGCGCTTGACGATGCTGTAGGTGGAAGCCTTGAGCTTCTCCAGGGCAGCCATGGCCTGGGCTTCGTTCAGTGGCTTGAAGGCTTCGCCCTTCTCCCGGGCCACTTCGAAGCGCACGCTGGCGCCTTTGGCTGTGCCAAGGTCCGCATGGACTTCCCAATACTCTTCAGGGATGAACGCACGGATCTCCCGCTCGCGCTCCACCACCAGCTTTACAGCCACCGACTGCACCCGCCCGGCCGACAGGCCACGGGCGATCTTGGCCCACAGCAATGGCGAGACCATGTAGCCCACCACGCGATCGAGGAAGCGACGCGCCTGCTGAGCATTGACCCGATCGATGTCCAGCTCACCCGGCTCGGAGAACGCCTCCTGAATGGCCTTCTTGGTGATTTCGTTGAACACCACGCGCTTGTAGCGGCTGTCATCGCCACCAATGGCTTCGCGCAGGTGCCAGGCAATGGCTTCCCCTTCGCGGTCCAAGTCCGTCGCGAGATAGATGATGTCGGCATCCTTGGCGAGCCGGCGCAGCTCCTCGATGACCTTTTCCTTGCCCGGGAGGATCTCGTACTTGGCTTTCCAGCCATGTTCCGGATCGACACCCATGCGTGAGACCAGCTGCTTGCGCGCCTTTTCCTTTGGCGACAGCGCCGGCGCTTCACCAGCAGCCGCCTTGCCGCGCTTGGCGGCTGGCTCCTTGCTGGCGCTAGCCGAACCGCTGGTGGGCAGGTCTCGGATATGGCCGATACTCGACTTCACCACGTATTGGTTGCCCAGATACTTGTTGATGGTCTTGGCCTTAGCCGGGGATTCCACAATGACCAGCGATTTGCCCATGGATCAGAAAATTCCTGAATTCTAAAAAGTGAAAGGCGGTTGGCGCCTGACGCGGCACCGCTATATATAGTGGCTGCAAGGTGAGGTCAAGCGCAGGGTTGCCCGCAGGTTGGCCTCAAGGCTTGGGGAAAATGCTTTCTTCGGCCTGCACCAAAGCAAAGCGCGGCACTTGTTCGCCGTCAACCTCGACGGACTCCTGGAACATGCTCAAGGGACGCACCCAAAAGCCGTAATCACCATACAGGGCTTGATAAAAGACCACTTCTTCCTCGGTTTCGGAATGCCGCGCAATGCTGAATACGCGGTACTGCGGACCTTTGTAATGCTGGTAGAGCCCAGGTTGTATCGGCATGTTTTGGCCCTCACTGAAATCTTTTCAAAATAAAAACAAAATTTTTTTATTAAACCCGGAAAAACAAAAAACCGGGGCACTTGGCCCCGGCTTCCATCGACGCAACGCTTAGACGCGTTCGAAGACAGTGGCGATGCCCTGGCCGAGGCCAATGCACATGGTGGACACGCCAAAAGTGCCGCCGTTCTGTTTCATGACGTTCAGCAACGTGCCGGAGATACGCGCACCCGAGCAACCGAACGGGTGACCCAGGGCGATCGCGCCGCCGTGCAGGTTAACCTTCTCGTTCATCTTGTCGAGCACTTTCAGATCTTTCAGCACGGGCAGGGCCTGTGCGGCGAACGCTTCGTTGAGCTCGAAGAAGTCGATATCGGCAATGCTCAGGCCGGCACGCTTCAAGGCTTTCTGCGTCGCCGGTACTGGACCATAGCCCATGATCGCCGGGTCCACACCCGCCACGGCCATCGAACGGATCACCGCCATCGGCTGGATGCCCAGGTCCTGGGCACGCTGGGCCGACATCACAATCATGCACGAAGCACCGTCAGTGATCTGCGACGAAGTACCGGCTGTCACGGTGCCGCCCTTCGGGTTGAAGGCAGGCTTGAGGCTCGCCAGGCTTTCAAGGGTGGTTTCCGGACGAATGGTTTCGTCGTAGTCGAACAGTTTCAGGAAACCGTTCTCGTCGTAACCCTGCATCGGGATGATTTCATCCTTGAACTTGCCTTCCACGGTCGCCTTGTGGGCGAGTTGGTGGGAGCGCACGCCGAAGGCGTCCTGCTGTTCGCGGGTAATGCCGTGCATTTTGCCAAGCATTTCCGCGGTCAGGCCCATCATGCCCGAGGCTTTTGCCGCGTACAGCGACATGTGCGGGTTCGGATCGACGCCATGCATCATGCTCACGTGGCCCATGTGCTCGACGCCGCCGACGACGAACACATCACCGTTACCGGTCATGATCGCCTGGGCGGCGGTGTGCAGCGCGCTCATGGACGAACCGCACAGGCGGCTGACGGTCTGACCGGCCGCAGTGTGAGGGATCTGAGTCATCAGCGAGGCCATGCGGGCGATGTTCCAGCCCTGCTCCAGAGTCTGGTTCACACAGCCCCAGATCACGTCCTCGACTTCATTCGGGTCGACTTTGACGTTGCGCTCGAGCAGTTTGCTGATCAGGTGCGCCGACATATCCTCGGCGCGAGTGTTACGGTGCATGCCGCCCTTGGAGCGGCCCATCGGCGTACGACCGAAGTCGACAATCACGACGTCTCTAGGATTCAAGCTCATAAATGTTCTCTCGCTCTAGTCGTTGGGCGCTTAACCGAAGAAGCTCTGGCCGTTCTTGGCCATTTCACGCAGCTTCGCGGTGGGGTGGTACAGCGCGCCCAGATCAGCGTACTGGTCAGCCAGGGCAACGAACTCGGCCACACCGATCGAATCGATGTAGCGCAGCGCACCGCCACGGAATGGAGGGAAACCGATACCGTAGACCAGACCCATGTCGGCTTCGGCGGCGGTTTCGACAATGCCGTCTTCCAGGCAACGCACGGTTTCGAGGCACAGCGGGATCATCATCCAGTTGATGATGTCCTCGTCGGTGACTTCGCGCTGCTCGTAAACGATCGGTTTGAGCACTTCCAGCACCGACGGATCGGCCACTTTCTTCTGCTTGCCGCGCTTGTCGGTCTCGTAGGCGTAGAAACCCTTGCCGTTCTTCTGACCCAGGCGCTTGGCTTCGTAGAGCACGTCGACAGCCGAACGACGGTCGTCCTTCATGCGGTCCGGGAAGCCTTCAGCCATGACGTCGCGACCGTGGTGACCGGTGTCGATACCGACCACGTCCATCAGGTACGCCGGGCCCATCGGCCAGCCGAATTTTTCCATGATCTTGTCGATGCGCACGAAGTCCACGCCAGCGCTGACCAATTTGGCGAAACCGCCGAAATACGGGAACAGCACGCGGTTGACCAGGAAGCCCGGGCAGTCGTTGACGACGATCGGGTTCTTGCCCATTTTCTTGGCGTAGGCAACAGTGGTGGCAACGGCCAGTTCGCTGGACTTCTCGCCACGGATCACTTCCACCAGCGGCATCATGTGCACCGGGTTGAAGAAGTGCATGCCGACGAAGTTTTCCGGACGCTTGAGGGCCTTGGCCAGCAGAGAAATGGAAATGGTCGAGGTGTTCGACGCGAGGATCGTGTCTTCCTTGACCTTGTCTTCGACTTCAGCCAATACCGCTTGCTTGACCTTAGGGTTCTCGACGACCGCTTCGACCACCAGGTCGACATGGCCGAAATCGCCATAGGACAGGGTCGGACGAATACCGTTGAGCACTTCGGCCATCTTCGCCGCGGTCATGCGGCCTTTATCGACGCGTCCCACCAGCAGCTTGGCGGCTTCGGCCAGGCCCTGTTCGATGCCGTGTTCGTTGATGTCCTTCATCAGGATCGGCGTGCCTTTGGATGCCGACTGATAGGCGATACCGCCACCCATGATGCCGGCGCCCAACACGGCGGCCTGCTTCACGTCACGGGCGATTTCGTCGTAGGCCTTGGCCTTTTTCTTCAGTTCCTGGTCATTGAGGAACAGACCGATCAGGCTCTGTGCCGCCGAGGTCTTGGCCAGTTTGACGAAACCGGCGGCTTCGACTTCCAGGGCCTTGTCACGACCGAAGTTCGCGGCTTTCTGGATGGTCTTGATCGCTTCGACCGGAGCCGGGTAATTCGGGCCCGCCTGACCGGCCACGAAACCCTTGGCAGTTTCGAAGGCCATCATCTGCTCGATGGCATTGAGCTTGAGCTTCTCCAGCTTCGGCTGACGCTTGGCCTTGTAGTCGAACTCGCCGCTGATGGCGCGCTTGATCGTTTCAAGGGCCGCTTGCTGGAGCTTGCCAGGTTCGACCACCGCATCCACGGCGCCGACTTTCAGCGCGTCATCAGCACGGTTTTCCTTGCCGGCGGCAATCCATTCGATGGCGTTGTCGGCACCGATCAGGCGCGGCAGGCGCACGGTACCGCCGAAGCCCGGATAGATGCCCAGCTTGACTTCCGGCAGGCCGATCTTGGCGGCGGAAGACATCACGCGAAAGTCCGCTGCCAGGCACATTTCCAGGCCGCCACCCAGGGCAATGCCGTTGATGGCTGCGACGGTCGGTACGTTGAGATCTTCGAAGTCGCTGAAAATACGGTTGGCTTCGAGGTTGCCAGCGATCAGTTCGGCATCGGGCAGCTTGAAGTTGTCGACGAATTCGGTGATGTCGGCACCGACGATAAATACGTCCTTGCCGCTGCTGACGATCACACCCTTGATCGAAGCGTCTGCCTTGATAGTGTCCACAGCCTGACGCAATTCATTCAGGGTTAGACGATTGAACTTGTTGACGGACTCACCCTTGAGATCGAACTTCAGTTCGACGATGCCGCTTTCAAGAGCCTTAACCGTGATGGCTTTACCTTCGTAAATCATCAACTGATCTCCACGATATGGAAGCTGAACAGTACACGTTGAACGCTGACCACTGGTTCGGCATTGACGTTACCGTCGATGCTACGCCAATCCGCCAGGCACACCCGTCAACGCGATAGTCGGGGTTCTGTAGGAACGTTCGGAAAATACAAACGCTCAATTCATACGCCCGTTTGATTTGGGTACGTCACCTTCACGGAATTTCCGACAATTGTCAATCGCCCTAAACAAGGCCTCGGGCGCGACTTGACGGTCATTTCCATTACCCTGCAGATCCGCAACAAAACGCTGCATGTCGAGACATTCATAGAATCAATAATTAGAAAAGTCGCCCTAATTCCGGGCGTGGAGAATGCAACCGGCTATGCTGGCGGATAGGTGATCGAAGCGCTTGGCGCAAGGACGTTACGAACGAACGCCCGGTTTTGAATGGTTTACGGCCTGCCTGGCCAACCCGCCCGACGAGACTGTCGGGCTTTTTTTGCGTCAGGCCAGGGCCTTGAGCACTGCGGCAATATCCTGCAAAACAACGGCTTCGCCCTTCTCGCCCCAGTACAAGGTGATCATTTGCCGGTCGGCTTCGATCTTGTAGACGTTGGCCGGCAATTTCCGAAAATGCTCGAGTAACGACTCATCCTGACAAACTTCCCGCCATTGGTTGACCCAGACGCCCGGCGCGCTCTGCCAGTAACTCCAACAGGCTGGCTGCTTGCCACGCCGGGGCCGATGGTACTGCGCGCAGGGGTTTGGAGGCTGGGGATCGAGCCAGTGCGGCCACTCCTGGGGGGCCAATTGCATGGCCAGGCCGAGGCGACGGGCCTCCATGCGAAGGGCCATGCGACCGCTCTGTACACGGGACGGACGCAACCATGCCAGGGGGCTCAATACCACCAACAGGATTGACACCACTATCCAGACCGTCATATCAGTACTCCCGAATTCTGATGAGCCATTGACCCCTGTCGCCGTCAATGCGCTTGAAACCAGCCATACTTAACCGTATCGCCATTCTCTGGAGTGCTTTTCATGTATTACGAACACATCCTGGTCGCCGTCGACCTCACTGAAGAATGCGATCCCGTCATCAAACGTGCTCGCGCCCTGTGCGATGGCCGAGAAACCAAGCTGTCACTGGTGCATATCGTCGAGCCGATGGCAATGGCCTTTGGTGGTGATGTCCCCATGGACCTTTCCCAACTGCAGCAACAGCAGTTCGATCAGGCCAAGGAACGCCTTGATCGCCTGATCGTGAAATACCCGGACTTGAAACGGGAGAACAGCCACTTGACCTATGGCCAGCCGCGCCAGGAGATCCATCATTTGGCCAAGGAGCAGGGCTGCGACCTGATCGTGGTCGGCAGTCACGGTCGCCATGGCCTGGCGTTGCTGCTGGGCTCCACCGCCAACGACGTGCTGCATGGCGCGCCTTGCGATGTACTGGCGGTGCACCTGGTCAAGCGCGCATAACCACCATGAGCCCCCGCGGGAGCGAGCCTGCTCGCGATGGCGCCAGCACAGTCGACACCGCTGTCAGCTGACACACCGCTATCGCGAGCAGGTTCGCTCCCACAAAGGGCCGCCTTTCAAATCAGGCATCCAGCTCGGCCCAACGCTCCACCAGCGCATCCAGCTCAGCCTGCAACTGCTCCAGGTGCGCAATCACCTTGGCGGTTTCCGCAGCCGGTCGCTGGTAGAAACCGGCATCGGCCATCTCGGCCTGCACTGCGGTGATCTGCGCTTCCTTGGCATCGATATCACCCGGCAACGCTTCCAGCTCGCGCTGCAGCTTGTAGCTGAGCTTCTTCTTGGCCGGGGCCTGGACTGCGGCAGCTACCGGAGCAGGCTCGCCCTTGACCACGGCCGAATTCAAGTCGGCCTTGCCGGACTTGCTCTCGGTAACGCCCAGAAGGCGCGGCGAGCCGCCCTGGCGCAGCCAGTCCTGATACCCGCCGACGTATTCGCGAACCTGACCTTCACCTTCGAACACCAGGGTGCTGGTGACCACGTTATCGAGGAATGCCCGGTCGTGGCTGACCATCAGCACGGTGCCGTTGAAGGTCAGCAGCACCTCCTCCAGCAACTCGAGGGTTTCCACGTCCAGGTCGTTGGTCGGTTCATCGAGCACCAGCAGGTTCGCCGGCTTGCTGAACAGCTTCGCCAGCAGCAGACGGGCGCGCTCGCCGCCGGACAACGCCTTGACCGGGGTACGGGCACGCTGGGGGCTGAACAGGAAATCACCCAGGTAGCTCAATACATGGCGGCTCTGGCCATCAATATCGATGAAGTCGCGGCCTTCGGCCACGTTGTCGATCACGGTCTTTTCCAGGTCCAGTTGGTGACGCAACTGATCGAAGTAGGCGACGTCGATCTTCGTCCCCTCTTCCACCTTGCCGCTGCTCGGGACCAGGCCACCGAGCATCAGCTTGAGCAAGGTGGTCTTGCCGGTGCCATTGGCGCCCAGCAGGCCGATGCGGTCGCCGCGCTGCAGGACCATGGAGAAGTCCCTGACCAGGAACGGTCCGCCTGGATGGGCGAAGCTGACGTTTTCCAGCACCATCACCTGCTTACCGGATTTTTCAGCCGTTTCCAGCTGGATGTTGGCCTTGCCGGTGCGCTCGCGACGCTCGCTGCGCTCGACGCGCAGGGCCTTGAGGGCGCGTACGCGACCTTCGTTACGGGTACGACGGGCCTTGATGCCCTGGCGGATCCAGACTTCTTCCTGGGCCAGGCGCTTGTCGAACAAAGCGTTGGCGGTTTCTTCCGCCGCCAGCACCGCTTCCTTGTGCACCAGGAAACTGGCGTAGTCGCCGTTCCAGTCGATCAGGCCGCCACGGTCCAGTTCAAGGATGCGAGTCGCCAGGTTCTGCAGGAAGGAACGGTCGTGGGTGATGAACAGCACCGCCCCCTGGAAATCCTTCAAGGCTTCTTCAAGCCAGGCAATGGCGCCGATATCCAGGTGGTTGGTCGGTTCGTCGAGCAAGAGCAGGTCCGGCTCGGAGACCAGGGCCTGGGCCAGCAGGACGCGACGACGCCAGCCACCGGACAACTCGGCAAGGGTCTTGTCGGCCGGCAGTTGCAGGCGGCTCAGGGTGCTGTCGACCAGTTGCTGCAGACGCCAGCCATCGCGGGCTTCGAGGTCGTGCTGCACATGCATCAGTTTTTCCAGGTCGGCATCGGTGACGATGTTCTGGCTCAGGTGGTGATATTCGGCCAGCAGCGCGCCGACACCGTCCAGGCCCTCGGCAACCACATCGAACACTGTCCGCTCGTCGGCCAGCGGCAGTTCCTGGGGCAGCTCACCGATCTTCAGGCCGGGGGCACGCCAGACCGAGCCGTCATCGGGCTTCTGGTCGCCCTTGACCAGCTTCATCATGCTGGACTTGCCGGTGCCGTTGCGACCGATGATGCACACCCGCTCACCACGGGCGATCTGCCAGGACACCTTGTCCAACAACGGCATCGCGCCGAAAGCAAGGGACACATCGCTGAATTTGAGCAGGGTCATGAGCTTCTCCAAAAACCGGGCGCGCATTCTACCTGAGATGCGACTTCAGGGGTCCGCCATTTTCGTCGTTGAATCACTCTGCATAACAAATGTTGCGAACTTGCGCCGACGGCCCCGCAAAGCTTTCGCCGGTTGCTGGCAAAAGGCTAAGCTACAGGCAGTTACCCTGGGTTCTCCCTTGGGCTTTTCATGTTTTTTCTGCCCGGATGTCTCATGCGCAGTCGCCTTATTACTGTTTTGTCTTGTTTTTTCATATGCGCCACTGCTGCCCAAGCCGCTCACGCAGTGGATATTTCCACCCAGCGCCAGTATTACGATGAAGCAAAGCGGGCCCTGGCCAAGGGTGATACCGGCCCCTATTTCCGTTACAGCCAGGCCCTGCGCGATTATCCACTGGAACCGTACCTGGCCTACGACGAACTGACCGCTCGCCTCAAGAGCGCGAGCAACGCCGAAATCGAGAAGTTTCTTGCCGAACATGGCGACCTGCCCCAGGCCAACTGGATGAAACTGCGCTGGCTGCGCTGGCTGGCCGAACGCGGCGACTGGGCAACCTTCGTCAAATACTACGACCCCAAGCTCAACTTCACCGAGCTGGACTGCCTTAACGCCCAATATCAGCTCAGCCATGGCCTCAAGGCCGAGGGCTACGCCAACACCGAAAAGCTCTGGCTCACCGGAAAATCCCAGCCGCAGGCCTGTGACGCGCTGTTCGGCCTGTGGGCCTCCCAAGGCCAGTTGACCGAGCAGAAACGCTGGGAGCGTGCCAAACTGGCGGCTCAGGCCCGCAACTATCCACTGGCCAACAGCCTGGTCAGCGGCCTGGTCACCCTCGCCCCTCGCGGCAAATTGCTGGTGGACGTGGCGCAGAAACCCGAACTGCTCAACCAGCCCTCACGCTTCGTCCCGGCCGATGAGCCGATGTCGGACATCGTCAGCCTCGGCCTGCGTCGCCTCGCCCGCCAGGATCCGGATAAAGCCATGGCATTGCTGGATGGCTACGCCAGCACCATGCATTTTTCCCGCGACGAAAAAGTCGCCATCGCCCGGGAGATCGGCCTGACCCTGGCCAAGCGCTTCGACAGTCGCGCCCTCGACGTGATGACTCAATATGACCCGGAGCTGCGGGACGACACTGTTTCGGAGTGGCGCCTGCGCCTGCTCCTGCGCCTGGGCCGCTGGAACGACGCCTATCAATTGACCCGTCGCCTGCCCGAGTCACTGGCCAGCACCAACCGCTGGCGCTACTGGCAGGCTCGCAGCCTGGAACTGGCTCAACCGCAGAACCCCGAAGCGTTGACGCTTTACAAACATCTTGCCCGCGAGCGGGACTTCTACGGCTTTCTGGCCGCGGACCGCTCCCAATCGCCCTACTCACTCGCCAACAAGCCCCTGGTGCTGAGCCAGGCACTGATCAACAAAGTGCGCAACACGCCTGGCATTCGCCGCGCCCTGGAGTTCCATGCCCGTGGGCAGATCGTCGACGGGCGCCGCGAGTGGTATCACGTCAGCCGGCATTTCAACCGCGACGAAATGGTCGCCCAGGCGAAGCTGGCCTACGATCTGAAATGGTATTTCCCGGCCATCCGCACCATCAGTCAGGCCAAGTACTGGGACGATCTGGACATCCGCTTCCCGATGGCGCATCGCGATACCCTGGTGCGCGAAGCCAAGGCTCGTGGCCTGCATTCAAGCTGGGTGTTCGCGATCACCCGCCAGGAAAGCGCCTTCATGGACGACGCCCGCTCCGGCGTTGGTGCCACCGGCCTGATGCAACTGATGCCCGGCACCGCCAAGGAAACCGCGCGCAAGTTCAGCATTCCCCTGGCCTCGCCCAGACAGGTGCTGGATCCGGACAAGAATATCGAGATCGGCTCAGCGTACCTGAGCCAGGTCCACAGTCAGTTCAACGGCAACCGTGTCCTGGCCTCGGCCGCCTACAACGCCGGCCCGGGTCGCGTACGCCAGTGGCTGCGCGGCGCCGACCACCTGAGCTTCGACGTCTGGGTCGAAAGCATCCCCTTCGACGAAACCCGCCAGTACGTGCAGAACGTTTTGTCGTACTCGGTGATCTACGGCCAGAAACTCAACTCGCCGCAACCGCTGGTGGACTGGCATGAGCGGTATTTTGACGATCAGTGAGGCTCAAGCGACAAGCCATGCCTGAAAACAAAAATGCCCGTATCAAACGATACGGGCATTTTTTATGGTCAGCTTTATCCCCACAATCCCCTGTGGGAGCGAGCCTGCTCGCGATAGCGGCGGGTCAGCTTGCATCAATGTTGAATATGCCGCCGTCATCGCGAGCAGGCTCGCGCCCACCGGTGTGCGTGTTCAGTCGGCTACCGCCGCATGCCCCACATTGAACTGCAACGCCGCCAACCGCGCGTACAGCTCATTGCTGGCCACCAGCTCCTGATGCGTACCCACCGCCACCACCCTGCCCTGGTCCATCACCGCGATCCGGTCGGCGTTCTTCACCGTGGCCAGGCGGTGGGCTATGACCAGGGTGGTGCGATTCTTCATCAGATTGGGCAGGGCTTGCTGGATCAGGTGTTCGCTCTGCGCGTCAAGGGCGCTGGTGGCTTCGTCCAACAGCAGGATCGGCGCGTCCACCAACAGCGCCCGGGCGATGGCCAGGCGCTGGCGTTGGCCACCGGATAACCCCAGCCCTGCGTCCCCCAGGTGGGTCTGGTAGCCATCGGGCATCTTTTCGATGAAGTCGTGGGCATGGGCAATCCGGGCCGCCTCGCGCACCTGCTCGACGGTCGCGTCGGGATTGCCGTAGCGGATGTTTTCTTCCACGGTGCCGAAAAACAGGGCCGGATTTTGCGAGACCAGGGCGAAATGACGGCGCAGGTCCAGGGGATCGAGTCGGGTCAGCGGCACATCATCGATGAGAATCCGGCCTTGCGCCGGGTCGTAGAAACGCAACAACAAGTCATACACCGTCGATTTGCCCGCACCGGATGGTCCGACGAGGGCGAGTGTTTCGCCGGCGTTGACAGTCAGGTCCAGGCCATCGAGCGCATAGCTTTCCGGTCGGGACGGATAAGAGAACCGCACGCCTTCGAGACGCAAATCGCCCCGGACCCGCTCCGGTAACGTTACAAGATCCGAGGTCGGTGGCTGGATGATGTTCTGCGATCGCAACAACTCAGCGATGCGCTCAGCCGCGCCGGCGGCCCGCTGCAGCTCGCCGATCACCTCGCTCAGTGTACCGAACGCACTGCCGACGATCAGGCTGTAGAACACGAAGGCCGCCAGCTCACCGCCGGAAATCCGCCCGGCGATCACGTCCATGCCGCCCACCCAGAGCATCACGCCCACCGCCCCCAGCACCAGCACGATCACCAGGGTGATCAGCCAGGCCCGCTGGGCGATGCGTTTGCGGGCGGTGTCGAACGCCTGCTCCACCGTGACGGCAAAACGACGCTCATCCTGGACCTGATGATTGTAGGCCTGCACGGTCTTGATCTGGCCCAGGGTTTCGGAAACGTAACTGCCGACATCGGCGATGCGGTCCTGGCTCTGGCGGGACAGGCTGCGCACCCGACGCCCGAACACCAGGATCGGCGCCAACACCAGCGGCAGGGCAATCGCCACGATGCTGGTGAGCTTGGGGTTGGTGATGAACAACAGCACGATGCCGCCGATCACCATCAGGGCATTGCGCAGGAACAGCGACAAGGACGAACCGATCACCGACTGCAACAACGTGGTATCGGCGGTCAGCCGTGACTGGATCTCCGAGCTGCGGTTGTTTTCATAGAACCCCGGGTGCAGGTACACCAGGTGGTTGAAAACCTGTCGCCGGATATCGGCCACCACGCGCTCGCCAATCCACGACACCAGGTAGAACCGGGAAAAGGTTCCGATCGCCAGGCCTATCACCAGCACCATGAACAGGCCGATGGACTGGTTCAACAGTTGAGGAGAGCGCGTCATGAACCCTTGGTCCACCAACAGCCGGATGCCCTGCCCCATGGACAAGGTGATGCCCGCCGTGACGATGAGCGCCAGCAATGCACCGGCGACCTGTTTGCGGTAAGGAGCGATAAAGCCAATGGCCAGGCCAATGGCCCGGCGATGTAAGGAAGAAAGCATCAGTAGCGTCCAGTAATGCAACAGGAAAAGGACCGGTCAACGGCACCGAAGCGCGGCGGAACCTTATTGAATCAGAATGAGTCAGGTTAAATATGACCGCGACGACTATCCGCTAGAGGGTATCGGTCTAAAGTCTGACTGGAAACGTATTGGCGTTTCTGTTTGAGTAGAACTGTCGTCATGGCCTTCAAGGAGTGTCATGGCTCGGTCACCTGACGACAATACATTAGTGGCCTGCGTGGCCGATTCGAATAAAGGCCACTAGGCACACAACCTGACGAGGAGACAGGCCATGTCCTTGCAACACAGCAGCGACGACAAGATTCAAGTGATCCGCACGCAACCGGACCAGTCCCTGGGCTGCTCGTTCATCGACGCGCAAGGGCGCGAAGTACCGATCACGGAAGAAATGATCCAGAAAGCTTGCAGCGAACTGGAAAAACGACTGGTCAAGCCTGCCGAACAAAAGTGATACAGCCCGTCTTCGATTGAACCCGACCTTGATGTCGGGTTTTTTGTGCCTTCGGTCTGTGCTGCCCTGTGGCGAGGGAACTTGCTCCCGCTCGGGTGCACCCTACAGGGTCAGCGGGAGCAGCCCTTCTTTCCCACAAAGGCCGTGCCTAGACAAGGGTGGCCCCCAGCGCGGTCACGATCTGCTGCAACGCCGCTGATTGCCCTTCAATGTGTACTTTCAAGCTGTCGACCTCCCGGCGTGGCGGGTAATGTTTGCGCAGGGCATCGAAGGCACTGCGCTGCTCGCTGGTCGTCCCCACCAGGCTACGGCGAAAGTCCGCATCATCACGACGGGGGTCGTATACGCCACGGCACAGCGCAGCCAGCGCCCAGGCAGGGTCGGTTGCTGCGTCCAGGGTGACGCCGCCCAGCCAGGGGCGAGGCAGCAGATCGCCGAGGCTGACCGCGACCGGTGCCTCCAGGAACGCGCACAAAGCCTCATAGATCTGCGCCGTGCCGCGCTGGCGGCCATCGAGGCTGTAACCGGCAATGTGCGGCGTGGCAATCACGCACAGGTCGGCCAGGTCCACATCCACCGTGGGCTCCTGCTCCCAGACATCCAGCACCGCTTGCAGGTCTTCGCGCTCCAGCAGCACGTTGCGCAACGCGGTGTTATCGATCACGGGCCCGCGAGCCGCATTGATCAGCCAGGTACCGGGTTTGAGGCTATTCAGGCGCTTCTCGTCGAACAGATGCCAGGTCGGCTGCTCGCCGTCACGCGTCAGGGGGGTGTGCAGACTGATCACGTCGCACTGTTCGATGATCTGCTCCAGGCTCACATAGTCGCCGCCCTCGGCCGCCTGACGGGGTGGGTCGCACACCTTCACGTCCCAGCCCAGGCCCTTGAGCACATTGACCAAGCGCCCGCCCACCTGGCCTGCGCCAACCACGCCGAAGGTGCGCTGGCCCAGGTCCGCGCCTTCGATTTCAGCCAGGGTCATCAGGCTGCCCAGCACATAGTCCACCACGCCCCGGGCATTGCAGCCCGGCGCACTGGCCCAGCGAATACCGGCCTCGGCGAAGTAATCCAGGTCCAGGTGATCGGTGCCTATGGTGCAAGTGCCGACAAAGCGCACGTTGCTGCCTTCCAGCAACTCACGATTGACCCGACTGACAGAGCGAACCAGCAACACATCGGCCTGCGCGACCATGTCCCGGTCGATGCCGCGCCCCGGCACCCGGCGGATCTCACCGAAACCCTTGAAAAAGGCATCGAGCAGGGGAATGTTTTCGTCGGCGACGATCAGCATGGCAAAGCTCCTTTGGCGGGGTGGGCAGTGTAGGCGTTCCGGTGTGTCTGCGCATTACCGGAAGTGAATGACGGTGAGCGGGCAGTCGCAGCTCTCTGTGGGAGCAAGGCTTATCCCAATGTCGGTCAGTTAAGCCGTAGGAGCAAAACTTGCTCGCGATAGCGGCAGGCCGGCCAACATTATTGCTGGCTGACTTACCGCTATCGCGAGCAAGCTTTGCTCCCACGGGTTTTGCCGACATTGGGATAAGCCTTGCTCCCACAGGTTGCGCACCCAAGGGACCGCTTACAAATCCCCAACACAGCTTTTTTCCTGACCACTGCGTCAACGCGTAGAATCCGCCGCCTTGCGCTTATTTTTTCGGACGTTTCCCCTGTGAATCCCGTGATCGACACCCCCACCCTGCTCTCCCGCCCGGCCCGGGTTCGCCTGGAGATCAAGACACTGTTGGCCCTGGCGCTGCCGATCATGGTGGCGCAACTGGCGACCACCGCCATGGGCTTCGTCGATGCGGTGATGGCCGGACGTGTCGGCCCACGGGACCTGGCGGCAGTAGCGTTGGGCAACTCGATCTGGGTGCCGGTGTTCCTGTTGATGACCGGCACGCTGCTGGCCACTACGCCGAAAGTCGCCCAGCGCTTCGGTGCCGGAACCTTCGACGAGATCGGCCCGTTGGTGCGCCAGGCCCTGTGGCTGGCGCTGGTGGTAGGGTTGATCGCGACGCTGGCGCTGTTGAGTGCCGAGCCGATCCTGCACATCATGAAAGTGGATCCGGAGCTGATCGGTCCCTGCATGGAATACCTGCGCGGGATCGGCACCGGCCTGCCGGCAGTGGCGCTGTACCATGTACTGCGCTGCTTCAGCGACGGCCTGGGCCGTACGCGACCGGCAATGGTGCTGGGGTTGTGCGGGTTGGCGCTGAACATTCCGCTCAACTACATCTTCATCTACGGGCACTTGGGCGTTCCGGCCATGGGTGGCGTCGGTTGCGGCTGGGCCACCGCTATCGTGATGTGGGTCATGGCCCTGGGCATGGCCGGCTGGACGCGCTGGGGTCTGGCCTATCGGTCGAGCCATTTGTTCAGCGGCTTCGATTGGCCGCAATGGGCAGTCATTCGACGCCTGCTCGGCATCGGCCTGCCGATAGGCATCGCGGTGTTTGCCGAGTCGAGCATTTTTGCGGTAATTGCGCTGCTGATCGGCAGCCTCGGCGCCGCGGTGGTGGCCGGGCATCAGATCGCGCTGAACTTCAGTTCCCTGGTGTTCATGATTCCCTACTCCCTGGCCATGGCCGTGACTGTACGGGTCGGCCAGACGCTGGGACGTGACCAGCCTCGCGAGGCGCGTTTCGCCGCTGGCGTGGGCATGGGCGCGGCCCTGGCGTATGCCTGCCTGTCGGCGAGCCTGATGTTGGCGCTGCGCGGTTCCATCGCCGCGATCTACACCGCCGACCCAGTGGTGATCGAGGTTGCGTCGATGCTGATCGTATACTCGGCGCTGTTCCAGTTTTCCGATGCCATCCAGGTCACCGCCGCCGGCGCGTTGCGTGGTTACCAGGACACCCGGGTGACGATGATCCTGACCCTGTTCGCCTATTGGGGTATCGGCTTGCCGGTGGGTTATGCGTTGGGCCTGACCGATTGGTTCGGCGCAGCCAGCGGCCCGAGCGGGTTGTGGCAAGGCCTGATCGTGGGCTTGAGCTGCGCGGCGCTGATGCTGTCGATCCGCCTGGCCCGCAGCGCGCGCAAGCAGATCCGCATCAGCCGTTCGACGAGTTAAGCGAGCTTCTTGCGGATCCAGTAGCGGTAAGTACCGTCCACTTCGTCCTGGGCCACCAGTTCGTGGTCAAGAAACACACAGAACTTGGGGATGTCGCGGCGGGTCGAGGGGTCGGTGGCAATCACCTTCAACAGCCCGCCCGGCACCAGGTCACGGATGTGCTGGTGCAGCATCATCACCGGCTCCGGACAATTGAGGCCGGTGGCATCCAGCGTGCCGTCGACCGGCGTGTCGTGTATTTCACTCATGGTCTACTCCTGAAACTGGCCGGCATTGTCGCGCAATGTCGGGTTGGAACAAAGCCCGCATATTTCGGTTCTGTGGGAGCAAGGTTGTGGGAGCAAGGCTTGCCCGCGATGCGGGCGCCGCGATTCTGAAAGACCGCGTTGACTCATCGCGAGCAAGCTTTGCTCCCACCAGGCTTGGTTCCCACAGGCTTCTTGCTGTCCAGCCGCCGCAAATGGCACGTCACCTCTTCGCGGTCGTGGTACAGCTGCTTGCACCCGATCTCCACCTTGATCCCCCGGGCCTTGAAGCCCTCGGCAATGCGTTCGAGCAGGCGTTTCACTTCGGCATAGCGCTGCTTCATCGGCAATTTGAGGTTGACCACTGCCTCGCGACAATGGCCCTCGCCGATCCACTCTTCCAGCATCGCCGCATTACGCGCCGGCTTTTCGACGATGTCGCAGACCATCCAGTCCACCGGCTGCTTGGGTTTGAAGGTAAAGCCATCCGCCATCAGGTGTTGCACCAGACCGGTGTCCATCAGGCTTTCGGCCATCGGGCCGTTGTCGATGGCGGTCACCAGCATCCCGCGATTGACCAGTTGCCAGGTCCAACCGCCCGGCGCGGCCCCCAGGTCCACGCCGGTCATATCACTGTGCAAGCGCTCATCCCACTCATCCCGAGGAATAAAGTGGTGCCAGGCCTCTTCGAGCTTGAGGGTGGAGCGACTCGGCGCCTCCCGAGGGAACTTCAGACGTGGTATCCCCATGGGCCACATCGCCGAGTTGCTCGCCTCCGCCAGCCCCAGGAACACTTCACGGCCACTTTTGAAGGTCAGCAGCAGGCGCGGTTTGTGCGGATCGTCCACCAGCTTGCCGGCACCGGTCAGTGCCTTGCGTAGCGGGCCTTCGAATTTCTTGCAGAAGTTCGACAGTTCCTTGCCATCATTGGTGTCGACCACTTCCAGCCACACGCTGCCACAGGCCGGAAACTGCGCCATGTGGGACAGGATGACACTGATACGGTCGGTTTCCGGCAGATCAATGAAGGTACCACGCGCCCACTGGCGCGGAAAAATCAGGTCGGCGAAACGCTGACCGCACATCAGCCGCTCGGCGCCGTCCGCTTCGGTGCAGACGAATTCGGCGCAGGCACTGGCCGGTTTGGCCTTGGCATAGCCGGCTACGTTGAGCCTGGCGGCGTGTTCGGCGATCTCGGAACAGACCTCGCCTTCGAAGCCCGGCCGGCAGTGCATGAAAAGCGTGTTCATTGAAACTCCGTAGCAAAGCCTGTCACGAAAATCGGCGCATGATAGCGGACTTCGGAACCCCGAACCTGCCCATAGAGTCCAGTGATTAGTCATACGCTCGAAACAGGGCTAGGTTAAAGGCTCTGTCCGTCCCGTCAGTCCGTAACCGTGCGGACTCAAAGGAGTGATTTCAATGCCATCCCTCGATAGCCTGAAAACCCTTAAAACACTGCAGGTCGACGCCAAGGTCTACCACTATTTCAGCCTGCCGGACGCCGCCCGCAGCCTCGGTGACCTGGACAAGCTGCCCATGTCCCTGAAAGTGCTGCTGGAAAACCTGCTGCGCTGGGAAGATGAAAAAACCGTCACCGGCGCCGACCTCAAGGCACTGGCCGGGTGGCTGAAAGAACGTCGTTCCGACCGCGAGATCCAATACCGCCCGGCACGGGTGTTGATGCAAGACTTCACCGGCGTCCCGGCCGTGGTCGACCTCGCCGCCATGCGCGCCGCCGTGGAGAAGGCCGGTGGCGATCCCCAGCGGATCAACCCGCTGTCGCCGGTGGACCTGGTGATCGACCACTCGGTGATGGTGGACAAGTTCGCCAGCCGCCAGGCGTTCGAGCAGAACGTCGACATCGAGATGCAGCGCAACGGCGAACGCTACGCCTTCCTGCGCTGGGGCCAGAGCGCCTTCGCCAACTTCAGCGTGGTGCCGCCGGGCACCGGGATCTGCCACCAGGTCAACCTCGAATACCTGGGGCGCACCGTGTGGACCAAGGAGGAAGACGGTCGCACCTATGCCTTCCCCGATACGCTGGTGGGCACTGACTCCCACACCACCATGATCAATGGCCTGGGTGTGCTGGGCTGGGGCGTCGGCGGGATCGAGGCCGAAGCGGCCATGCTCGGCCAGCCAGTGTCGATGCTGATTCCCGAGGTCATCGGTTTCAAACTCATCGGCAAGCTGCGCGAAGGCATCACCGCCACCGACCTGGTCCTCACCGTCACACAGATGCTGCGCAAGAAAGGCGTGGTGGGCAAATTCGTCGAGTTCTATGGCGATGGCCTCGCCGACCTGCCCCTGGCCGACCGCGCCACCATCGCCAATATGGCCCCGGAATACGGTGCCACGTGCGGCTTCTTCCCGGTGGACGACGTCACTCTGGATTACCTGCGCCTGTCCGGGCGCCCGGCGGACACGGTGAAACTGGTAGAAGCCTATTGCAAAGCCCAGGGCTTGTGGCGCTTGCCTGGCAAGGAACCGGTGTTCACCGACACTCTGGAACTGGACATGGGCAGCGTCGAAGCCAGCCTGGCCGGGCCGAAACGCCCTCAGGACCGGGTTTCGCTGCCGAATGTCGGCCAGGCTTTCAGCGACTTCCTGGGACTGCAGGTCAAACCCACCAGCAAGGAAGAAGGTCGCCTGGAAAGCGAAGGCGGCGGTGGCGTTGCGGTGGGCAATGCCGATCAGGTAGGTGAGGCCGAGTACGAGTTCGAAGGCCACACGCATCGCCTGAAAAACGGTGCGGTGGTGATCGCGGCCATTACCTCCTGCACCAACACCTCCAACCCCAGTGTGATGATGGCCGCCGGGCTGCTGGCGAAAAAAGCCGTGGAAAAAGGCCTGACCCGCAAGCCCTGGGTCAAGAGTTCCCTGGCACCGGGCTCGAAGGTTGTCACAGATTACTACCAGGCCGCCGGCCTGACCGAATATCTGGATCAACTGGGCTTTGCCCTGGTGGGCTACGGCTGCACCACCTGCATCGGCAACTCCGGCCCCCTGCCGGATCCAATCGAGAAAGCCATCCAGAAGGCCGACCTGACCGTGGCCTCGGTGCTGTCGGGCAACCGCAACTTTGAAGGCCGCGTACATCCGCTGGTCAAGACCAACTGGCTGGCCTCGCCGCCCCTGGTGGTGGCCTATGCCCTGGCCGGCACCGTGCGCATCGATATCAGCAGCGAACCGCTGGGCAACGACCGCGACGGCAATCCGGTGTACCTGCGAGACATCTGGCCCAGCAGCAAAGAAGTCGCCGAAGCCGTGGCCCGGGTGGACACCAGCATGTTCCACAAGGAATATGCCGCCGTGTTTGCCGGTGACGAGCAATGGCAAGCCATCGAGGTGCCGCAAGCGGCGACCTACGTCTGGCAGCCGGACTCGACCTATATCCAGCACCCGCCCTTCTTCGACGGCATTGACGGGCCGCCACCGGCCATTCGCAACATCGAAGGCGCCCGGGTACTGGCCCTGCTCGGCGATTCGGTCACCACCGACCACATCTCCCCGGCCGGCAATATCAAGGCCGACAGTCCGGCTGGCCGCTACCTGCGTGAACAGGGCGTCGAGCCCCGGGATTTCAACTCCTACGGCTCAAGGCGCGGTAATCATCAGGTGATGATGCGCGGCACGTTTGCCAACATCCGGATCCGCAACGAAATGCTCGGCGGCGAGGAAGGCGGCAACACGATCTACATTCCCAGCGGCGAAAGAATGCCGATCTACGATGCCGCCATGTTGTATCAGGCCAAGGGCACGCCGCTGGTGGTGATCGCGGGACAGGAATATGGCACCGGCTCCAGTCGGGACTGGGCAGCCAAGGGTACGAACCTGCTGGGGGTCAAAGCAGTGATCGCCGAAAGCTTCGAGCGCATCCATCGTTCCAACCTAGTGGGCATGGGCGTACTGCCGTTGCAGTTCAAGCTCGACCAGAACCGCAAGCGCCTGAACCTGACCGGCAAGGAAACCGTGGACATCCTTGGCCTGAACGACGTCGAACTGACGCCACGGATGAACCTGCCACTGGTGATCACCCGCGAGGACGGTAGCCAGGAGCAGATCGAGGTGTTGTGTCGGATCGATACCTTGAATGAAGTGGAGTATTTCAAGGCGGGCGGGATCCTGCACTACGTCCTGCGGCAATTGATTGCCGGTTAAAGCGCAATCCCTGTAGAAGCGGGCTTGCTCGCGAAGGCAGTCGTTCTGTTGCTGCATTGACTGGCCCGGCGCTTTCGCGAGCAAGCCCGCTCCCACAGCCCTGTCCTTGGCTGAAAAGTATCAATCACCAGATCAATCACCGCTTTTTGTATCGCTCCGCTTATACTCCCCCCGCCGGCACTCAAGGATCTGAGTCAGCCGGCGATTTTTCCACACCTACGCATGAATCTGCATGGATACAAATATGTGTTCTTTGCGCGACATGGCAACGTCGTAAGCGCTGCGACCATTTTCGCCAAAGCTTCACAGCCCTAAAAGGATGTTATATGCCCGCTCTACCCTGGCCCTACCTGGCCCTCCTTTCAGTCGGCTACTGCCTGGCCCTGGCCTATGGAACACTGGCCTGGACCGCCGCCATATCAATCGCACTGTTGCTACTCGCCGGCTATGCGGTTCGCCAGCAGCAGATACCGGTCGGCAGGTTTCTCGGCCATGCCCTTTTCCTCGTCCTGGCCCTGGCCCTGGCCCTGCACTGGATGCCGGGCTTTTTCAACGGCCGGGCAATCCCGGCCCATCGCTTGACCGACGATGCCGTAGCCTTTGCCATGTATTTCAATCAGGACAAGCCACTGATCGGTTTCTGGTTGTTGCTGGCGTGCCCATGGATCGTAGGCCGGCGCACGCTTGGCCTGTCGGTCCTGGCCACAGCCCTGGGCCTGACGCTGAGCGCGATATTGGCCCTGGGGGGGGCGGTCATGCTGGGCATGATCCACTGGGCTCCGAAGTGGCCGGACCAGGCATGGATCTGGGTCGCCAACAATCTTCTACTGGTGACAGTGGTGGAGGAAGCGCTGTTTCGTGGCTACATTCAAGGCGGCCTGAGCCGGCGCTTCAGTCATCTGGCCCAGGGCGACAACCTGGCGTTGCTCCTGGCCTCGCTGCTGTTCGGCCTGGTCCATGCTGGCGCGGGTTGGCAATGGGTGTTGCTGTCGGGCCTGGCGGGAGTCGGCTACGGCCTTGCCTATCGCTTTGGCGGCCTGGGCTCGGCAATAGCCACCCACTTCGGTCTCAATCTGCTTCATTTCGCCCTATTTACCTACCCGATGCTGGCGTGATACCGACGGGAAAAATAACTTCAACAAACACCGGACGTTGCCGACAACCTTTCAAAGCCTTGCGGATTATCACACCATGCGTAACAACCAACCTATCACACAACGCGAAAGGACCTTTGCGGCCCAGCAACGGTTGATCTCCACCACCAATGCCAAGGGCGTGATCACCTACTGCAACGACGCGTTCGTTGACATCAGCGGGTTCTCCAAGGAAGAACTGATTGGTTCGCCCCACAATCTGGTGCGCCACCCCGACGTCCCGTCGGCCGTGTTCGCCCATATGTGGAATACCCTGAAACAAGGCTTGCCATGGATGGGCATCGTCAAGAATCGCTGCAAGAACGGCGATCACTATTGGGTCAACGCCTACGTCACCCCCGTGTTCGAAGGCAACCAGGTGGTGGGCTACGAATCGGTCCGGATCAAGCCCAGCGCCGAGCAGATCGGCCGGGCTGAAGCCCTCTACCAACGCATCAACCAAGGCAAGTCAGCGGTCCCGCGTAGCGACAAATGGGTGCCGATGATCCAGGACTGGCTGCCATTCATCCTGGTCAGCCAGTTGAGCTTCGTCGTTGGTGCCTTCCTCAATTCCTCCTGGGGGTTTGCCCTGGCAGCCTTGCTGTCGGTGCCCCTGGGGCTGATGGGCCTGCAATGGCAGCAACGCGGGATCAAGCGCCTGCTGCGCCTGGCCGAACAGACCACGTCCGACCCGCTGATCGCCCGGATGTACACCGACAGCCGTGGCGTCCAGGCACGCCTGGAGATGTCGATCCTCAGCCAGGAGGCTCGCCTGAAAACCTGCCTGACCCGTCTGCAGGACACCGCCGAGCACCTCAACGAGCAGGCGCGGCAGTCCAACACCCTGGCCCACAACAGCTCCAGCGGCCTGGAACGCCAGCGCGTGGAAACCGAACAGGTGGCCACGGCGGTCAACCAGATGGCCGCGACCACCCAGGAAGTCGCCAGCCACGTGCAACGCACCGCCGACGCCACCCAGGAAGCCAACCGCCTGACCGGTCGCGGACGCGACATCGCCGGGGAAACCCGCGAGGCCATCGAACGCCTGTCCGTGGTGGTGGGCGAAACCGGCCAGACCGTGACCCAACTGGCCAAAGACAGCGACGAGATCGGCGGCGTGGTGGATGTGATCAAAGGCATCGCCGACCAGACCAACCTGCTGGCGCTCAACGCCGCCATCGAAGCGGCCCGTGCCGGCGAAATGGGCCGCGGCTTTGCCGTGGTGGCCGATGAAGTCCGGCAACTGGCGCAACGCACCAGCGAATCCACCGGGCAGATCCACGCTTTGATCGCCAAGCTCCAGCAAACCGCCACCAATGCCGTGCAAACCATGGACGCCGGTCATCGCCAGGCCGAAGAAGGCGTGGCACGGGTGATGGAAGCGGACGCAGCGCTGGTGGGCATCAGCGAAGCGGTGGCCAACATCACCGACATGACCACCCAGATCGCTGCCGCCACAGAGGAACAGAGCTCGGTGGCCGAGGAGATCAGCCGCAACATCAGCAACATCTCGGAACTGGCCGATCAGACCTCGGGGCAGGCGCACAGCTCGGCGTTACTGAGCGAAGAACTGACCCGTACGGCCAACACCCAGTACTCCTTGGTGGAGCGGTTCAACCGCTGACTGTTGGCTTTGTTCTGTCAGACCGCCATCGCGAGCAGGCTCGCTCCCACATTTGGAATGCAATTCCCTGTGGGAGCGAGCCTGCTCGCGATGAGGCCCGCCCAATCACCTCACACCTGAAGAAGAAACCCCGCCACGCCCAGCGCCGCTGCCTCCAGATGCTGCTCATGACTGAACCCCGAGGCCTTCAGCGGCTTCAAATCATGATCCCCCGCCGCCAACCACATCACCTCGATGACAGGTGACAAGACATACCCTCGCACGGCCTCACGATTACCCAATGCATCGCGCTCGCCCTGGACGATCAAGGTCCGGGTCTTCAACCCGGCCAAATGCTCGACCCGTGGTTTCTCCGGCTTGCCCGCTGCATAAAACGGATAGCCCAGGCACACCAACGCGTCACCCCCCAATTCATCGGCCAACAGACTCGCCATCCGCCCGCCCATGGACTTGCCACCGATGGCCAGTCGTCCAGCGACATAAGGCCGCACCGTGGCGTACACCTCACGCCAGCATTCCAGCAACTTGGGGGCCGGGTTGGGAGGACGTTTGCCGCCGTCCAGGCGCCGTTGGGCCATGTAGGGAAATTCGAAGCGCAGCACGTTGACCCCATGGGCAGCAAGGCGCGCGGCCATTTCGTCCATGAATCCGCTGTCCATAGGCGCGCCAGCCCCATGGGCAAGGATCAGGGTGGGCGCCTCGGCAGCGGCATCCGATTGCGCGGCCGTCCATAGCCAACCCTGTTGTGCCACGCACCGCGCCCATTGATCCCCGTCAATACTGGCCTTGTGCTGTTTGTCCATGCTTGCCTCGCTTTCAGTCTGCCTATAACTCCAGACGAAGATGCCGCGCTGCCTTGCGCAGGCGCGCTCTTCGGCTGAACCGTGGATGGGGAACCATGAACACTTCTATCAGTACCGCCTACAACTACAAGGTGGTCCGCCAATTCGCCATTATGACGGTGGTGTGGGGCATCGTCGGCATGGGGCTCGGGGTTTTTCTCGCTGCCCAATTGGTCTGGCCGCAGCTCAACTTCGATTTGCCCTGGACCAGCTTCGGTCGTCTGCGTCCGTTGCACACCAATGCGGTGATTTTCGCCTTCGGTGGCTGTGCCCTGTTTGCCAGCTCGTTCTATTCGGTACAGCGCACCTGCCAGACCCAGTTGTTTGCACCGAAAATCGCTGCGTTCTGCTTCTGGGGCTGGCAACTGGTAATCCTGCTGGCAGCCATCAGCCTGCCATTGGGCTACACCAGCTCCAAGGAGTACGCCGAGCTGGAGTGGCCGATCGACATCCTGATCACCATCGTCTGGGTCGCCTACGCCATCGTGTTCTTCGGCACCGTGGCCAAGCGCAACACCAAGCACATCTACGTGGGCAACTGGTTCTTCGGCGGCTTCATCCTGACCGTGGCGATCCTGCACATCGTCAACAACCTGGAACTGCCGGTGAGCTTCACCAAATCCTACTCGGTGTACGCCGGGGCCACGGACGCGATGGTGCAATGGTGGTACGGGCACAACGCCGTGGGCTTTTTCCTCACCGCAGGCTTTTTGGGGATGATGTACTACTTCGTGCCCAAACAGGCCGAGCGTCCGGTGTATTCCTATCGCCTGTCCATCGTGCATTTCTGGGCACTGATCACCTTGTACATCTGGGCCGGCCCCCACCACCTGCACTACACCGCGCTGCCGGACTGGGCGCAGTCCCTGGGCATGGTGATGTCGCTGATCCTGCTGGCACCCAGCTGGGGCGGCATGATCAACGGCATGATGACCCTCTCGGGCGCCTGGCATAAGTTGCGCAGCGACCCGATCCTGCGCTTCCTGGTGGTGTCCCTGGCGTTCTACGGCATGTCGACCTTCGAAGGTCCGATGATGGCGATCAAGACCGTCAACGCCCTCTCCCACTACACCGACTGGACCATCGGCCACGTCCACGCCGGCGCGCTCGGCTGGGTGGCGATGATTTCCATCGGCGCGCTGTATCACATGATCCCGAAAGTCTTCGGCCGGCCACAGATGCACAGCATCGGCCTGATCAACGCCCACTTCTGGCTCGCGACCATCGGCACCGTGCTCTACATCGCTTCGATGTGGGTCAACGGTATCGCCCAGGGCCTGATGTGGCGCGCGGTGAACGAGGACGGCACCTTGACCTACTCCTTCGTCGAAACCCTGGCGGCCAGCCACCCCGGCTTCATCGTACGGTTGGTGGGCGGGGCGGTCTTCCTCAGCGGCATGCTGCTGATGGCCTACAACACCTGGCGCACCGTGCGGGCCTATCAGCCTGCCGAAGCCGCCGCTGCCGCGCAGATGGCTTGAGGAGTCCGCCATGAAACACGAAACAATCGAAAAAAACGTCGGTCTGCTGATGCTGTTGATGGTCCTGGCCGTGAGCATTGGCGGCCTGACCCAGATCGTGCCGCTGTTCTTCCAGGACGTGACCAACAAACCGGTGGACGGCATGAAGCCCTACACCGCCCTGCAACTGGAAGGCCGCGACATCTACATCCGCGAAGGTTGCGTCGGCTGCCATTCGCAGATGATCCGCCCGTTCCGCGCCGAGACCGAACGCTACGGCCACTACTCGGTGGCAGGCGAAAGTGTCTGGGACCACCCTTTCCTGTGGGGCTCCAAGCGCACCGGGCCGGACCTGGCCCGGGTTGGCGCGCGCTACTCCGACGACTGGCACCGCGCGCACTTGTACAACCCGCGCAACGTCGTGCCTGAGTCGAAGATGCCAGCCTACCCGTGGCTGGTGACCCAGGCGGTGGACAGCAGCCACACCGAGACCAAGCTGCGTGCCATGCGCACCCTCGGCGTGCCTTACACCGACGACGACATCGCCGGCAGCGTGGCCTCGCTCAAGGGCAAGACCGAAATGGACGCACTGGTGGCCTATCTGCAAGTGCTCGGCACTGCCATCAAGAGCAAGAGGTGAGTCCCATGTTTTTTGAGATGAGCACTGGAATGATCCGCGGCCTGGGCACGGTCGTGGTGTTCGTGGCCTTCATCGGTCTGATCCTGTGGGCATTCAGCAGCAAGCGCGGCCCGGAATTCGCCCAGGCGCGCCTGCTGCCATTCGCCGACGAACCACCCGCCGACATCGCCCATCCCCAAGACCCTGCAACAAGGAGTACCCGGCCATGACCACCTTCTGGAGTACGTGGATCTGCGTACTGACCCTCGGCAGCCTGATCGGCCTGACCTGGCTGTTGATCGGTACCCGCAAGGGCGAGACCAAGGGCAGCGTCGACCAGACCATGGGCCACAGCTTCGACGGCATCGAGGAGTACGACAACCCACTGCCGCAGTGGTGGTTCCTGTTGTTCGCCGGCACCCTGGTGTTTTCCGTCGGCTACCTGATCCTCTATCCAGGCCTGGGTAACTGGAAAGGCATCCTGCCTGGCTATGAGAACGGCTGGACCGGTGCCCATGAGTGGGAAAAGGAAATGGCCAAGGCCGATGCCCGGTTCGGGCCGATCTTTGCCAAATTCGCGGCGATGCCCCTGGAACAAGTCGCCAAGGATCCGCAGGCCTTGAAAATGGGCGGCCGCCTGTTCGCTTCCAACTGCTCCGTCTGCCACGGCTCGGATGCCAAGGGCGCCTTCGGCTTCCCCAACCTGACCGACAACAACTGGCGCTGGGGCGGCGCGGCCGACACCATCAAGACCACCATCATGGGGGGACGCATGGCGGCGATGCCGGCCTGGGGCGAAATACTGGGGGATGCCGGAGTCAAGAACGTAGCAGCGTATGTACGTCATGACCTGGCCGGCCTGTCGCTGCCAGCCGACAGCGGCGCCGACCTGGAAGCCGGCAAACAGACGTTCAGCACCACCTGCACCGCCTGTCACGGCGCCAACGGCCAAGGCACCGAAGCCATGGGCGCGCCGAACCTGACACAACCGGCGGGCTTCATCTACGGCACCAGCCTGGCCCAGTTGCAACAGACCATCCGCCACGGCCGCCAAGGCCATATGCCGGCGCAGAACGAAATGCTCGGCAATGACAAGGTGCAACTGCTCGCGGCTTATGTTTATAGCCTTTCGAAGGGGAATGAGCAGTTGAGCGGCGAGCCGCAAGCCTCAAACGTCAAGTAAGGCAAAAGCTGGAGCTGCAAGCGACGAGTACCTACTTGACGCTTGCAGCTTGCAGCTCGTAGCTGCTTCTATTTGTCGCACCCTCCCAAGGTCTTTCTTTCGGTTCCACGGAATCGGGTCTAAGCTTGCCTCTGCGTGCACTGGCGACTGCTGGTTTCAGGTCGATCCGACCCGATGTGTTCGACAATCGTTCGACAAAACGCCGTAAAGACAGGCAGATACCGGCTGTGACGACAATGTCCCGGTGTCACCCGAACGCCGTGTTTGAACACACCCCGTTACAACCGACCTGCCCCCCTCGCCTCTTTCCTTCGGCGCGACACTTTGTCGAGGGCTCATTTTGTCCTTACGCGGCGCATGGAAAGGCCGCAGAATCAGCTTTTGAAAGCATTGACCCAGGTCATGGCGCGTTGCAATGACCCCCCGCTTTCTCCATACTTGCGGCCGATTTTTATCCTAATAAAACACCCAAACCGTGGAACCTTAGAATGAGCACAGCAATCAGTCCGACTGCTTATAACTATAAGGTAGTCCGCCAGTTCGCCATCATGACGGTGGTCTGGGGGATCCTTGGCATGGGGCTCGGTGTCTTCATCGCCTCGCAACTGGTCTGGCCGGAGTTGAACTTCGATCTGCCATGGACGACGTTTGGACGCCTGCGCCCGCTGCACACCAACCTGGTGATCTTCGCCTTCGGTGGTTGTGCGTTGTTTGCCACTTCCTACTATGTCGTGCAGCGAACCTGCCAGACGCGACTGATCTCCGACAGCCTCGCGGCCTTTACCTTCTGGGGTTGGCAAGCGGTCATCGTCGGCGCGATCATTACCTTGCCCATGGGTTTTACCACCACCAAGGAATACGCGGAACTGGAATGGCCCCTGGCTATTCTACTGGCCATTGTCTGGGTGACCTACGGCCTGGTGTTCTTCGGCACCATCGTCAAGCGCAAGACCAAGCACATCTATGTCGGTAACTGGTTCTACGGTGCCTTCATCGTCGTGACGGCCATGCTGCACATCGTCAACCACATGTCGCTGCCGGTCAGTCTGTTCAAGTCGTACTCGGCCTATTCGGGCGCGACCGACGCGATGATCCAGTGGTGGTACGGCCACAACGCCGTGGGCTTCTTCCTGACCACCGGCTTCCTGGGGATGATGTACTACTTCGTGCCGAAACAGGCCGAGCGTCCGATCTACTCCTATCGCCTGTCCATCGTCCACTTCTGGGCACTGATCACCCTGTACATCTGGGCCGGTCCGCACCACCTGCACTACACCGCGCTGCCGGACTGGGCGCAGTCCCTGGGCATGGCCATGTCGATCATCCTGCTGGCGCCAAGCTGGGGCGGCATGATCAACGGCATGATGACCCTTTCGGGCGCCTGGCATAAGCTGCGCACCGACCCGATCCTGCGCTTCCTGGTGGTATCCCTGGCGTTCTACGGCATGTCGACCTTCGAAGGCCCGATGATGGCCATCAAGACCGTCAACTCCCTGAGCCACTACACCGACTGGACCATCGGCCACGTACACGCCGGCGCGCTCGGCTGGGTCGCGATGATTTCCATCGGCGCCATCTACCACATGATCCCGAAACTGTTCGGTCGTGCGCAGATGCACAGTACTCCCCTGATCAACGCGCACTTCTGGCTCGCCACCATCGGTACGGTGCTCTACATCGCCTCGATGTGGGTCAACGGCATTACCCAGGGCCTGATGTGGCGTGCGATCAACGATGACGGCACCCTGACCTACTCGTTCGTCGAGGCGCTGCAAGCCAGCCACCCTGGTTACATCGTCCGTGCTCTGGGCGGCGCGTTCTTCGCCAGCGGCATGCTGTTCATGGCCTACAACGTGTACCGCACCGTTCGTGCTTCTGACCCGGCTGAAGCTGAAGCCGCCGCCAAGATCGCCGTAGTTGGAGCTCACTGATGAAGCACGAAGCAGTAGAGAAGAATATCGGCCTGCTGGCCTTCTTCATGGTCATCGCCGTGAGCATCGGCGGCCTGACCCAGATCGTCCCGCTGTTCTTCCAGGACGTGACCAACAAGCCGGTCGAAGGCATGAAGCCACGTACCGCCCTTGAACTGGAAGGCCGCGACATCTACATCGCCAACGGCTGTGTCGGCTGCCACTCGCAGATGATCCGTCCGTTCCGCGCCGAGACCGAACGCTACGGCCACTACTCGGTCGCTGGCGAAAGCGTCTGGGACCACCCGTTCCTGTGGGGTTCCAAGCGTACCGGTCCGGACCTGGCCCGCGTTGGCGGTCGTTACTCCGATGACTGGCACCGTGCGCACTTGTACAACCCGCGCAACGTTGTGCCCGAGTCGAAAATGCCGGCCTACCCGTTCCTCGTGGAAAACAAGCTCGACGGCAAAGACACCGCGAAAAAAATGGAAGTCCTGCGCACCCTGGGCGTGCCTTACACCGACGAAGACATCGCCGGTGCCAAGGATGCCGTGAAGGGCAAGACCGAAATGGACGCGCTGGTGGCCTATCTGCAAGGCCTGGGCACCATCATCAAAAGCAAACGGTGATTCTTAATGGATATCGGGATGATTCGCGGCCTGGGCACCGTCGTCGTGATGGTGGCTTTTATCGGTCTGGCCCTGTGGGTGTTCAGCCCCAAGCGCAAGTCGGAGTTTGACGACGCGACCTTGCTGCCGTTCGCGGATGATCCCGAAGCCGTCAAGCACGTCGAGCAAGCTTCTAGGAGTAACAAAGAATGACAACGTTCTGGAGTCTGTACGTCACAGTCCTCAGCCTGGGAACGATCTTCTCCCTGACCTGGCTGCTGCTGTCGACCCGCAAGGGCCAGCGCAGCGAGGCCACCGAAGAGACGGTTGGCCATTCCTTCGACGGGATCGAGGAATACGACAACCCGCTGCCAAAATGGTGGTTCATGCTGTTCGTGGGCACCATCGTGTTCGCCCTCGGTTACCTGGTGCTCTACCCTGGCCTGGGCAACTGGAAAGGCCTGCTGCCAGGCTATAATTACCTGGACAACGAAAAGCAGACCGCCTTCGCCAACGGCCAGACCGGCTGGACCGGCGTGCATGAGTGGGAAAAGGAAATGGCGCGCTCGGATGCCAAGTTCGGTCCGATCTTCGCCAAGTTCGCCTCCATGCCGATCGAAGAAGTTGCCAAGGACCCGCAAGCCTTGAAGATGGGTGGCCGTCTGTTCGCCTCCAACTGCTCGGTCTGCCACGGTTCCGACGCCAAGGGTGCCTACGGCTTCCCTAACCTGACCGACGCCGACTGGCGCTGGGGCGGCGAGCCGGAAACCATCAAGACCACCATCATGGGCGGTCGTCATGCCGTGATGCCGGGCTGGGCCGCCGTGGTCGGCGAGCAAGGTGTCGCCGACGTGGCGTCGTACCTGGTGACCAGCCTGCACGGTCGCAAACTGCCGGAAGGCGCCAAGGCCGATCCGGCCAACGGCCAGAAAATCTTCGCTGCCAACTGCGTGGCCTGCCACGGTCCGGCAGGCCAGGGTACTCCCGCCATGGGCGCACCTAACCTGACGCACCCGGCCGCGTTCATCTACGGTTCGAGCTTCGCTCAACTGCAGCAGACCATCCGCTACGGTCGCCAGGGCCAGATGCCTGCCCAGGCCGACCTGCAAGGCAACGACAAGGTCCACCTGCTGGCCGCCTATGTCTACAGCCTGTCCCACGGCGAAAAGGCCCCGGCCGCTGACGCCCAGTAAGGCTTACGCCTGATACACGAAAGGCCCCGTCAATGCACATTGACGGGGCCTTTTTCATAGCCAGCCCCGATAGAGCACAGCCGTTTCTCTTGCCGCTCATCAGCCCAAGTAGTAACGTGCCTACATTAGAGTTTAATGAGGGCACGCCCATGTCCATCACTACCATGTCCAGCCGCGAATTCAACCACGACACAAGTGGTGCCAAAAAAGCGACCCGCGAAGGGCCCGTCATCATCACCGACCGTGGCAAGCCGGCCCATGTGCTGCTAAGCATTGAGGAGTATCAGAAACTGACCGGTATCGGCGCCAGCATTGTCGAGCTGCTGGTCATGCCCGATGCGCCGGATATCGATTTCGACACCGAGCGCGCCGTCATCACTCCTCGAGCGGTAGACCTGTCCTGATGTATTTACTCGACACCAACGTCATTTCGGAATTGCGCAAACCCCAGGCCGACAGAAACGTGCAGGCCTGGGCCCGCAGCGTAGCCGCGCCCAGCCTGTATGTTTCGGCGATTACCGTATTGGAACTGGAAACCGGTGTGTTGCGCTTCGAACGCAAGGACCCGAGCCAGGGCAGCCGCCTGCGTGCCTGGCTGGACAACCACGTCTTGCCCGCCTTTGCCGGCAGGATCCTGGCGGTGGACCGCGCCGTGGCGCTGCGCTGCGCCCGGCTGCACGTGCCCGATCGCAGCAATGAATGCGACGCGCTGATCGCTGCCACGGCACTGATCCATGGCCTGACCGTGGTCACTCGCAACGTAGCGGACTTCGAGGCCAGCGGGGTTACGCTGCTCAACCCGTGGGTGGCCTGACTACGCGGTGCGGCTGGCCGAGATGAAAAACCGGCCGATTGCCTGATGGGGCCGAAGCTGATCCAATGCCCGGTGCGCACGGAGACGCAGGCCATGACTGACAAGGAGAAGATGCAATGGAAGGCATCACCACGCTTGAACCGATAGAAGCCGGCGGCTCCCACTGCACGGGCAACGTGCATGTCTGACGCGCTCTGGGCCGCTCGCCTGGGCGATGCGCTGGATCACACCTCGATGATGGCCGACATCCTCGGCGGTGTGCTGGAAGTGGCGGCCAACATCGCGATCACGGCCGTCGCCACCGCTGCCGTGGTTGCGGCCACCGGCATCACGGTCGCGACCGGCGGCCTGGGCTGCTTCCTGCTCGGCGCCGTGGTCGGCGCGGTCGTTGGTCTCGCCATGAGCAAGACCGGCGCCGACAAGGGCCTGAGCAATCTCTGCGAGGGCATCGGCAACGCCCTCTTTCCGCCCACGGTGCAGGCCAACATCCTCACCGGCTCCACCGACACCCTGACCAACAACATTCCCGCCGCCCGCGCCGCCGGGGCCATCGAGTCCCATGTCGCACCGGCCGGCACCGAGCTGGAAGCGCCCGAGCCCAGCTACCTGGACATGGCCGAGAGTTTCTTCTCGCAGATGTGGCGGCCCACCGTCGCCACACCCGCCCCCGGTGCCGTGCCCAAGCCGCTGGACATGATCACCTGCCTGAAGCACCCGCCGATGCCGCCGCAGTTCCTGGCTGAAGGTTCGGACAAGGTCACCATCAACGGCCAGCCCGCCGTGCGCAGCGGCGACCGCAGTACCTGCGAAGCCAAGGTGGTGTCGTCCGGGCTGATTTCCCCCGATGTGACCATCGGCGGCGGCACCGTGGTGGTGCGCGAGATCCGCAGCGGCAAGACGCCGGGCGTGGGCCTGGCAGTAACGGCCCTCTTGATGCTCAAGGGCAGCAAGGGCAAATTCTTCAGCAAGCTGCCATGCATGCTGGCCGGCGCAGCGGCGTCGATGGCGGTCAGCAGTGCCATGGGCGCGGCGGCCAACGCGGCCATGGGCTCGTCGAACCCGGTGCATGCCGCCACCGGGGCCAAGGTCCTGGGCGGCGATGAAGAGCTGGATTTCGTACTGCCGGGGATTCAGCCGATCGATTGGCAGCGCTTCTATAACAGCCGTGACGAGCGCGGCGAAGGGCTGTTCGGCGTCGGCTGGAGCGTGCCCTACGAAATACACGTAGAGATCCTGCCCCACCCCGAGGGCGGCGAGACCCTGGTCTACACCGACGAACAGGGCCGCCCCATCGACATGGGCTCAATCCCCTTGGGCGGTGCGGTGTTCAGCGCCGGCGAAGGCCTCGCCGTGCGGCGCCATGCCAACGGGCAATTGCTGATCGAAAGCGCGGACGGCCTGTATCGTCTGTTCGAACCGGCACCGGGGAACGCGGCGTTGCTGCGCCTCAGCCAACTGGGCGACCGCAACGACAACCGTATCTACCTCGACTACGACGAAATCGGGCGCCTGGTACGACTGCGCGACGCTTTCGACCTGGTACAGGTCGAGCTGGCTTACGAACGTGAACGTGTCAGCCAGATCGAACGCCTGTACCCCGACCAGCAACGGGAAGTGCTGGTCAGCTACGGCTATGACGCGACGGGCAACCTGACCGAAGTACGCGACGCCACCGGCCAGGTGCAACGACGCTTCGCCTACGACGCGGGCCGGCGCATGGTGGAGCACCAGTTGCCCACGGGCCTGCAGTGCTTCTACGACTGGGCCTTGATCGAGGACCAGGAATGGCGCGTGGTCCGTCACTGGACCGACGAGGGCGATGCCTACCAGTTCGACTATGACCTCATGGCTGGCATCACCCGCATCAGCGATAGCTTGCAGCGGGTCAGCACCCGCCATTGGAACAGCCAGCACCAGATCACCCAATTCACCGACACGCTCGGCCAGACCTGGTCGTTCGAGTGGAACGACGAGCGCCAGATGCTGGCCGCCACCGATCCACAGGGCGGGCACTACACCTACAGCTACGACGAAGCCGGCAACCTGATCAGCGAAACCGACCCGCTGGGTCGCAGCGAATCCACCCTCTGGCTCGAACACTGGGCCCTGCCGCAGGTGGACACCGACGCCGCCGGCCACAGCTGGACGTACCGCTATGATCAGCGCGGCAACTGCATCGCCGAAACCGATCCGCTGGGCCATGTCACCCGCTACCGCTACGACGCCCACGGCCAGGTCATCGAAATCATCGACGCCACCGGCAAGAGCAAGAAGCTGCGCTGGAACCCGTTCGGACAACTGGTGGAGCATGTCGGCTGCTCGGGTTACCCGACGCGGTTCAGCTACGACCATCGCGGCTACCTGCACACCATCACCGATGCCCTCGGCGAGCGCACTCAGTTCAGCTACGACGCCCAAGGTCGCTTGCTCGGCAGCCAATTGCCGGACGGCCGCAGCGAGCTTTACCAGCGTGACGTCGCCGGCCAATTGACCGGCTATACGGACCCGGCCGGGCACACAACTCTTTACCAACACAACCGCCGCGGCCAGGTCCGCCAGCGCACCGACGCCCAGGGCCGGCAGGTGCAGTTTGCGTATGACAGCTATGGACGACTGCAGGCGCTGGTCAATGAGAATGGTGAACGCTATCGGTTTGCCTGGGATGCTGGCGACCGATTGGCCGAACAGCAGGATCTGGATGGCAGCGCCAAGCGCTACGCCTACGACCGACTGAACAACCTCGCGGCGGTGACGGCCGTTCCGGCCCCTCACGGCACCGGCCTGGCAGTCGTCTCCGAAGCGCCTCCGCCGCCCATCGTCCATCGACTGGAGCGCGACGCCGTGGGTCGGCTGATCGCCAAAATCACCGACGATGGCCGCACTGAGTACGCTTACGACCCGCGGGACCAGCTCACCGCCGTCACCTTCACCGACCACCAGGGCAACGCCCAAAGCCTGAGCTTCGCCTACGACGCCCTCGGCCAGTTGCTGACCGAAAACAGCGCCGCCGACAGCTTGCAACACCGCTACGACGAACTCGGCAACCTGATCCAGACCCAACTGCCCGATGGCCGCTGGCTCAACCGGCTGTACTACGGCAGCGGCCACCTGCACCAGATCAACCTCGACGGCCAGGTCATCAGCGACTTCGAACGCGACCGCCTGCACCGTGAAGTGCTGCGCACCCAAGGGCAGATCAGCACCCGCAGCGAGTATGACCGCAGCGGCCGCCTTCGCTCGCGCCAACGCCGCCACACCAGCCAACCGTCGCTCCTGCCGGCAACGGTGCAAAAACACTTCGAGTACGACCCCGCCGGCAACCTGATCGGCAAACTCGACCAGCAACCGGCCGCACAGCACCGCCAATTGCTGCACTACGACACCACCGGCCGCATTATCGCCAGCCAGGACAGCCTTCACGGCCAACGCGAAACCTTTGTCTACGACGCCGCCGCTAACCTGCTGGACGGCACGCAAGCCGGTGCCGGCCGGGTGGTGCATAACAAATTGCTGACGTATGAGGACAAGCGGTACCGCTACGACGCCTTTGGCCGGATGATCGAAAAACGCAGCGCAAAACGCGGCCTGCAACGCTTTGCCTACGATGCCGAAAGTCGCCTGATCGAAGTGCGCAACGAAAACGGCAGCATTGTGCGCATGACCTACGACCCCCTGGGCCGACGTATCGTCAAGAACGAGCATGACAATAACGGTTATCCGCTCGGTGAAACCCGCTTCACCTGGGACGGCCTGCGCCTGTTGCAGGAGCATCGCCACCAGCAGAGCAGCCTGTACCTCTACGACGATAACAGCTACGAACCCCTGGCCCGCGTCGATGGCACCGGCCCACTGCAAAAGGTCCGCTACTACCACATCGACCTCAACGGCCTGCCGGAACAGCTCACCGAGGCCGACGGGCACAGCGTCTGGCAGGCGACCTATCGTGTCTGGGGCAACACGCTGGAAGAGGTGCGCGAGCCGTATTACATCGAAGAGCAGAACCTGCGGTTCCAGGGGCAGTACCTGGACCGGGAGACGGGGCTGCATTTCAATACGTTCAGGTTTTATGATCCGGATGTCGGAAGGTTTACGACGCCGGATCCGATTGGGTTGGAAGGTGGTCTCAATCTTTATCAGTACGCCCCTAATACTTTCAGCTGGATCGACCCCAAAGGCTTGGCGTGCAGCGCGTACAAGGGAAAATTGAACCAAAAAGCATCACAGATGCGACCTTTGGCCAAAGGCTCAAAAGAATGGAAACAGGCCGTCATAGATAGCAGGACGGCTATGACCAAAGGAGAAAAATTTCAAGTAAAGGTAAAATCCAGCTCAGATGCCAAAGCGTTCCTGAAAGAATCACAAGGCAACATGAACCGCTACAAAGCTCATACCCAAAGCGCTCGGGCCGATGGTGCGGCAAAATACCCTAAAGGCTACGAACAACATATGGCTCCCGAGGGTGGCTTTGGGGACACACCTCATATTAAGTGGTACAACAATGGAGCGGATGGTCATATTTTCTATGACATTCCGAACTGACATGAAAAGCGATTATCGTCTGGAAGGACTCAAAAAGCTTGACTTAGGTCCAAATGAAAACAGCGAGGCGATTTTTTCGCTGATGCTACAGCCCACCTTGTCAGGCGACTTCATTCAAGTACTTGACTCGCTTGAAGATCTGGAGGCTCATCTGACCTCAGACTACTACTATGTGGCGCACAAACTCATTGCCACCAAAGGCAAAAAAATAATATTCAAGGGAGCGCTATGTAAAGCGACACGAGACGACCTCACAAGTTTTCTTGATGAAGCCAAGGCCTCCGGCGACCTGCGTGAATTATTGATCACTTCTGTCCGGCCTCATCCAGACAGGAAAGTAATATACATTTCAGAAGACTCAATTTTTCTGTACGCAGATGGATATACTCAACGCCCTCTGCCTCCCGCTTGAAGAGCTTCTGAATACCCGATTTCAGATAAAGATAAACCTGTTCGAGCCTTTGTCCTATGAACGGCTTTTAAAGCCACTAGTGGTCTGTGCAGTTACGCCCCAACCGCGTCGGCGCAGTCCTGAAGGCAGACCGCGCTAACTACTTTACGACGGCTGCGCCCTCGGAACGGGAGCAAGCTCCCTCGCCACGAATTGCAGATAACTTTCAGACCGTGCCTACACACTGGCTATCGCGCTCGTCCAGGCTACGCAACCTTGCGCCTTTACCTACAACTACGCCAGAATCCGCCCGCTTGTGCGCCTTAGTCATGCCGTCCTATCGTAATCCCGTCGCTGCAGATTCAGCGACCGGGCTTGGCGGCCCGGTACTCGAAAGGCGTAACAATCCTTCAAATATGACTGCGATGCTTTTAGCATTGGCTTTCGTATGTTATGGCGGGTTGCGCAAGGATCCCTTCGGGGATGCCGGGTTCCTTTCGTTCCGGTCCGCCAACCTTGTGTAATCCGTCACCCCATCTGCTTGGCGGCAGACGGTGATGGTTCCCCTACGAAAGGAGTTCATCATGTTCAAAGTCACACCCAATCCGCCGAAGGCGGATTCCACCTCCTCCTGCAAAGCTGATACTGGTTCCAAGAAATACGACGAAGCCACCAACCGGGCGCTTGATTACTACCTGCTACCCAAACAGGAACAATCTCAAGACGCTCCGAAACAAGGCCAGCTATTCACCATCGTGAAAGATATCGATAACGAATGCCTGCTCGCCAACCTCAGCGAAACCCTGGCTTCAGCTGACGCAATGGTCAGCGATCTGGCCTTCGAATTGGACGGTTCACGACGTCACATTGCCCTGGGCATTCAGCAATTGATCGAGCTGAGTTACTTATTGGCGAATCGGGTATTGGATAACGTCGATCCGCGATAGCTGCCAAGTATCAGAAAACAAAGGGCATACCGAGCGTATCGATATGCCCTTTTTTGCGCATGCCTGCACACCCACCGCTATGACACCTAATAACCAATATTACAAATCGTCCGCTACGGCTGGACGACTATACTCGACAAGTCAATTGACCTGGGTCATGACTTGTTACATCCGCTACACCATTCACCCCTTGCGCCCAACGCGACCAAAGGTCGCACCCTTGGGCTAGAGCGACAGGCGTATCATTGCGCCATTGCAGCACCCTTTCTGACCGTGGTCGGCACGCACTGGCCTCGGCACTTTTCCACTGCCGTGGGATGCATTTGATGAGCAATCAGATTCCGGTACATGACGTTACCCCGCCTGCCAAGGATGCCAACAAGAGCGTCGACTTGTATGCCTCTCGGGAAAAAATCTACACCCGAGCCTTCACCGGTCTGTTCCGCAACCTGCGGATGGTCGGCGGAGCCTTTTTGTTCCTCCTGTACTTCGGTACCGTCTGGTTGAACTGGGGCGGTCATCAGGCTGTCTGGTGGAACCTGCCGGAACGCAAATTCTTTATTTTTGGCGCGACCTTCTGGCCCCAGGATTTCATCCTGTTGTCCGGACTGCTGATCATCGCCGCCTTCGGCCTGTTCTTCATTACGGTGTACGCCGGTCGGGTGTGGTGCGGCTATACCTGCCCGCAGAGCGTGTGGACCTGGATCTTCATGTGGTGCGAAAAGGTCACCGAAGGCGACCGCAACCAGCGCATCAAGCTGGACAAGGCGCCGATGGGGGTCAACAAGCTCCTGCGCAAATTCGCCAAGCACAGCCTCTGGCTGCTGATCGGTTTCGTCACCGGTATGACCTTCGTCGGTTACTTCACGCCGATCCGCGAACTGGTGTTCGAGTTCTTTACCGGTGAGGCCGATGGCTGGTCGTATTTCTGGGTCGGCTTCTTCACCCTCGCCACCTACGGCAACGCCGGCTGGCTGCGTGAGCAAGTGTGCATCTACATGTGCCCTTATGCCCGCTTCCAGAGCGTGATGTTCGACAAGGACACGCTGATCGTCTCCTACGACCCGCGTCGCGGCGAAAGCCGTGGCCCACGCAAGAAAGGTATCGACTACAAGGCTCTGGGCCTGGGGGACTGCATCGATTGCACCATGTGCGTCCAGGTCTGCCCTACCGGCATCGACATCCGCGACGGCCTGCAGATCGAGTGCATCGGCTGCGCCGCCTGCATCGATGCCTGCGACAACATCATGGACAAGATGGATTACCCGCGCGGCCTGATCAGCTATACCACGGAGCACAACCTCTCAGGGCAAAAAACCCATAAACTGCGCCCGCGCCTGATCGGCTATGCGCTGGTGTTGCTGGCGATGATCAGTCTGCTGGTGACGGCGTTCTTCATGCGTTCACTGGTGGGTTTCGACGTCAGCAAGGACCGCGTACTGTTTCGCGAGAACGCCGAAGGCCGGATCGAGAACGTCTACAGCCTGAAGATCATGAACAAGGACCAGCGCGATCACACGTATGTGCTGGAAGCCACCGGCCTGCCTGACCTGAAGCTGCAAGGCCGACGGGAAATCAAGGTCGCGGCCGGCGATATCTTCAGCCAGCCGGTGGAGTTGTCCAGCGCACCGGACCAACTGCCGTCGAGCACCAACGAGGTGACCTTCATCCTCAAGGATGCCGATGACGACAGCGTTCATGTCGAAGCCAAGAGCCGGTTCATCGGCCCACAAATTCGTTGAGAGAACTGAACATGCCTGCAGCAACCGCCACCAGCCCTTGGTACAAGCACCTGTGGCCGTGGATCATTATCGGGATCCTGACCTGCTCGGTGACCTTGAGCCTGACGATGGTGACCATTGCAGTGAAGAATCCGGACAACCTGGTCAACGACAACTATTACGAAGCCGGCAAGGGCATCAACCGCTCGCTGGAGCGCGAACTGCTGGCCCAGACCCTGCAGTTGCATGCCAACGTGCGGATGGATGGTGTCACTGGCGAGGTGGACCTGCGCCTGAGCGGCAACAGTCGACCCCAGACCCTGGAGTTGAGCCTGATTTCGCCGACCCAGCCGGAGAAAGACCGCAAGATCGTCCTGACCCGCAACGACAGCGAGCCGGGGCGGTACATCGGTCAGTTGACGGACAAGGTCGAAGGACGACGCTTTGTCGAATTGCTGGGGGTGGAGAACGACAAGACCTGGCGCCTGTTCGAAGAAGAGCAGGTCAACCATGACCAGGCCATCCTGCTGGGTGATGAACCGCTGCAAGGCGCTGAAGACCTGAAGAAGTAGGCCGTCTTTCTGTAGCTCTGATTGTTCCCACGCTCTGCGTGGGAACGATCATTGGACAACGTTCTGTGAAAACGCAATGACTACGCCCCTGCCCTGCTACCACTGCGCCCTGCCCGTCCCCCCCGGCAGCCGCTTCACCGCCGTTGTTCTGGGTGAAACCCGTGAGCTGTGCTGCCCGGGCTGCCAGGCAGTGGCCCAGGCGATTGTCGCCGGCGGCCTGGAAAGTTATTACCAGCATCGCAGCGAAGCATCGGCCAACCCCGAGACCTTGCCCGTCCAATTGACCGATGAGCTGGCATTGTACGACCGTCCTGACGTGCAGCAGTCGTTCGTGCGCCACGAAGGCGAGCTGGCCGAAACCACGCTGTTGATGGAAGGCATCAGTTGCGCAGCCTGCGGCTGGTTGATCGAAAAACAATTGCGCAGCCTGCCGGCCGTGGCTGAAGCACGGCTGAACCTGTCCAATCATCGCCTGCAGGTCCGTTGGGCCGACGCTGAACTCCCGCTGAGCACCCTGCTCGCCGAGTTGCGCCAGATCGGCTACGTCGCCCACCCGTACCAGGCCGACCAGGCCAGCGAGCAACTAGCCGCGCAAAACCGCCTGGCCCTGCGCCAGCTCGGCGTGGCCGGGCTGCTGTGGTTCCAGGCAATGATGGCGACCATGGCGACGTGGCCGGAATTCAATATCGACCTGAGCCCGGAGATGCACACCATCCTGCGCTGGGTTGCGCTGTTTCTCACCACCCCCATCGTGTTCTACAGCTGCGCGCCCTTCTTCAAAGGCGCGATGCGCGACCTGCGCACCCGCCACCTGACCATGGACGTTTCCGTGTCCCTGGCTATCGGCAGCGCCTATATCGCCGGGATCTGGACGTCTGTCACTGGCGTGGGCGAGCTGTATTTCGACGCCGTGGGCATGTTCGCGCTGTTCCTGCTGGCCGGCCGCTACCTGGAGCGACGAGCCAGGGAGCGTACCGCTGCTGCCACGGCGCAACTGGTCAATCTGTTGCCGGCCTCGTGCCTGCGTCTCGAAAGCGACGGCCAGAGCGAACGCATCCTGCTCAGCGAGTTGCGTACCGGCGACCGGGTCTTGGTGCATCCGGGGGCGGTCCTGCCGGCCGACGGCAGGATTCTCGACGGCCAGTCCAGCATCGACGAATCCCTGCTGACCGGCGAATACCTGCCACAACCCCGCCAGGCGGGCGATGCCGTGACCGCCGGCACGTTGAACGTCGAAGGCGCCTTGACCGTCGAGGTGCAGGCACTGGGCCAGGACACCCGATTGTCTGCCATCGTGCGGCTGCTGGAGCGAGCCCAGGCCGAAAAGCCGCGACTGGCGGAAATCGCAGACCGCGCGGCCCAATGGTTCCTGCTGTTCTCCCTGATCGCCGCAGCCGCCATCGGCCTGTTGTGGTGGCACCTGGATGCGTCCCGCGCCTTCTGGATTGTCCTGTCGATGTTGGTTGCCACCTGTCCTTGCGCGCTGTCCCTCGCCACGCCGACCGCCCTCACTGCCGCCACCGGCACCCTGCACAAGCTTGGTCTGCTGCTGACTCGGGGTCATGTGCTGGAAGGCCTGAACCAGATCGATACAGTGATCTTCGACAAGACCGGTACCCTCACCGAAGGTCGCCTGGCCTTGCGCGCCATTCGTCCCTTGGCAGACCTCGACAGCGACCAGTGCCTGGCCCTGGCCGCCGCCTTGGAAAACCGCTCCGAACACCCCATCGCACGGGCCTTTGGCCGCGCGCCGCTGGCCGCCGAACAGGTACAAAGCACGCCAGGGCTGGGGCTGGAGGGCCAAGTCGGCGAACAGCGCCTGCGCATCGGCCAACCCGGTTTTGTCTGCGAGTTGAGTCCCGCGGCAGTACCGCAGATGCCAGACGAACCCGGCCAATGGCTGCTGCTGGGCGATACCGGGGGGCCCTTGGCCTGGCTCGTCCTCGACGACCGTCTGCGTGCCGACGCCCCGGCCTTGCTGGCGGCCTGCAAGGCGCGAGGCTGGCGAACCCTCCTGCTGTCGGGCGACAGTTCGCCGATGGTTGCCAGTGTTGCCGCAGAACTGGGCATCGATGAAGCCCGGGGCGGTCTGCGCCCGGATGACAAACTGGCAGTGCTGCAACAGTTGCATCAGCAAGGGCGCAAGGTGCTGATGCTCGGCGACGGGGTCAACGACGTGCCCGTGCTGGCGGCAGCGGACATCAGTGTCGCCATGGGCTCGGCCACCGACCTGGCCAAGACCAGCGCCGACGCAGTGTTGCTGTCCAACCGTCTCGATGCCCTGATCCACGCCTTCAGCCTGGCCCGGCGCACCCGTCGGGTGATCATCGAGAACCTGGTGTGGGCGGCGCTGTACAATGGCCTCATGTTGCCGTTCGCCGCCCTCGGCTGGATTACCCCGGTATGGGCCGCGGTCGGCATGTCCATCAGCTCGTTGACCGTGGTGTTGAATGCGCTCAGGCTGACCCGCCAGCCCAAGGTGCAGATGTTCGACGCTGCGCCCGATACCCGCCCGCTGCCGGCCTGAGCCGCGCGAGCCTGGAGTTCCGAAATGCCAGCTCTTTACGTGATGATCCCGGCCGCGCTGCTGATCGTGGCCATCGCCGTGTACATTTTCTTCTGGGCCGTGGACAGCGGCCAGTACGACGACCTCGACGGTCCGGCCCACAGCATCCTGTTCGACGATCAGGATCCCAATCACAAGGCCGCCGTGGACGAAGCCGACGGCCAGACCCACGGGCCGGACGACAAGGCCCCGCCCCATGCTTGATCTGGCGCCATTACTGGTTTCGGCGGTGATCCTCGGCCTGCTGGGCGGCGGCCATTGCCTGGGCATGTGCGGCGGCCTGATGGGCGCCCTCACCCTGGCGATCCCCAAGGAACAACGCAGCCGGCGCTTCCGGCTGTTGCTGGCGTACAACCTGGGACGAATCCTGAGTTATGCCATCGCCGGACTGTTGATCGGCCTGGCCGGCTGGGCAGTCGCCAACAGCCCGGCGGCGATGATCATGCGGGTACTGGCCGGATTGTTGCTGATCGCCATGGGCCTGTACCTGGCGGGCTGGTGGAGTGGCCTGACCCGTATTGAAGGCGTCGGCCGGGGTTTGTGGCGACATATCCAACCGATCGCCAACCGCTTGCTGCCTGTATCTAGCCTGCCCCGAGCCTTGCTGCTTGGTGCGCTGTGGGGCTGGCTGCCCTGCGGCCTGGTCTATAGCACCCTGTTGTGGTCCGCCAGCCAGGGCAACGCCCTGGACAGCGCGTTGCTGATGCTGGCTTTCGGTCTCGGAACCTGGCCGGTACTGCTCGCCACCGGCCTGGCCGCCGAGCGCGTCACCGCCCTGCTGCGCAAACGCAGCGTGCGCATGGCCGGCGGCCTGCTGGTGATTGTTTTTGGCATCTGGACCTTGCCAGGGCCGCACCAGCATTGGCTCATGGGGCATTGATCGGGATTCCCTGTCACTGCCACCTGTGGGAGCCGAGCTTGCTCGCGATCGAGGACGGCACCATCAATACTCAATTGACTGACCCACTGCTATCGCGAGCAAGCTCGGCTCCCACAAGTTGTACTCCACACTTAGCCCCCATCCGACAGGGTCTTGAACAGCACTCCCCCGTTGATGCAAATCAACACGCCCCAGCGTCCACCCTCCTAGACTCGCGCTCATGCCAGCCTATCCGGGGAACGCCCGCATGCTCGACGCCATTCGTTGGGACTCTGACCTGATCCGCCGCTACGACGTAGCGGGGCCTCGCTACACCTCGTACCCGACTGCGGCGCAGTTTGCCGGCCAGGTGGGTACCTTCGACCTGCTCCACGCCCTGCGCGACAGCCGCAAGGCGATGCGACCGTTGTCGCTGTACGTGCATGTGCCGTTCTGCGCGAACGTCTGCTACTACTGCGCCTGCAACAAAGTCATCACCAAGGACCGTGGTCGCGCCCATGTCTACCTGCAACGCCTGGAACAAGAGATCCAGTTGATCGGCTGCCACCTGGATCCGGCCCAGCGCGTCGAGCAGTTGCACCTGGGTGGCGGCACTCCGACCTTCCTAAGCCATGACGAGCTGCGCCAGTTGATGGCCACGCTACGCCAGCATTTGAACCTGCTGGATGACGATTCTGGTGACTACAGCATCGAAATCGACCCCCGGGAAGCCGACTGGTCGACCATGGGCCTGTTGCGGGAACTGGGCTTCAACCGGGTCAGCATCGGCGTGCAGGACCTCGATCCAGCCGTGCAGCGCGCCGTCAACCGCCTGCAAAGCCTGGACGAAACCAGAGCGGTGATCGAAGCTGCCCGGACCTTGCAGTTCCGTTCGATCAACGTCGACCTGATCTACGGCCTGCCCAAGCAGACCCCGGACAATTTCGCCCGTACCGTCGAAGAAGTCATCGACCTGCAACCGGACCGCCTGTCGGTATTCAACTATGCCCACCTGCCGGAGCGCTTCATGCCCCAGCGGCGCATCAACAGCCAGGACCTGCCGAACCCGGAGCAGAAACTGGCGATGCTGCAAGGCACCATCGAACAACTGACCTCCGCCGGCTACCGCTACATCGGCATGGACCACTTCGCCCTGCCCGACGACGACCTGGCCATCGCCCAGGAAGAGGCCACCCTGCAACGCAACTTCCAAGGCTACACCACCCACGGGCATTGCGATCTGATCGGCCTCGGCGTGTCGGCCATCAGCCAGATCGGCGACCTGTACTGCCAGAACAGCAGCGACCTGAACCAATACCAGAACATTCTTGCAGACGGACAACTGGCGACCAATCGCGGCCTGCTGTGCAATGCCGACGACCGGCTGCGACGGGCGGTGATCCAGCAGTTGATCTGCCATTTCGAGCTGGCCTTCGCAGAGATCGAGCGAACCTTCAATATCGATTTCCACCGCTATTTCGCAGCATTGTGGCCGCAATTGCAGGCGATGGCCGAGGACGGGCTGATCGAGCTGGATGACTCCCACATAACGGTATTGCCTGCCGGGCGCCTGCTGGTGCGCTCGGTATGCATGGTGTTCGATAGCTATCTGGAGCAGCAAAACCGGCAGCGCTTCTCACGCGTCATCTGAGCGCGACAATTTGACGAGGAGCCGCACTGGCCGAGGACCCGGAGCTGGGTTACCCTTACGCCTTATGTGTGTTTCCCCACAAGGATTAAAGAAATGTCCGAGCCAGTCAAACTGCGCGCCCACAGCCAGGCCCATTGCAAGGATTGCAGCCTGGCCCCTCTCTGTCTGCCATTGTCGCTGAATCTGGAGGACATGGACGCGCTGGATGAGATCGTCAAACGGGGCCGACCGTTGAAGAAAGGTGAGTTCCTGTTTCGCCAGGGTGACACCTTCGACTCCGTCTATGCCGTGCGCTCGGGCGCGTTGAAAACCTTCAACCTGAGCGACAGCGGCGAAGAGCAGCTCACCGGCTTTCACCTGCCCAGCGAGCTGGTGGGACTGTCCGGCATGGACACCGAAAGCCATCCGGTCTCGGCCCAGGCACTGGAAACCACGTCGGTGTGCGAGATCCCCTTCGACCGCCTCGATGAACTCGCGCTGCAACTACCGCAGTTGCGCCGCCAGTTGATGCGGGTGATGAGCCGGGAGATCCGCGACGATCAGCAGATGATGCTGCTGCTCTCGAAAAAAACCGCCGACGAGCGCATTGCGACCTTCCTGATCAACCTTTCCGCTCGCTTCCGTGCCCGTGGATTCTCGGCCAATCAGTTCCGCCTGAGCATGTCGCGCAATGAAATCGGCAACTACCTGGGCCTGGCCGTGGAGACCGTATCCAGAGTGTTCACCCGTTTCCAGCAGAATGAGTTGATTGCCGCCGAAGGCAAGGAGATCCACATTCTCGATCCGATCCAGCTCTGCGCCCTGGCCGGCGGCTCGATCGAAGGCTGATGAACGGGCGCGGCTGAGGGATTTCCCTGGCCGCGCTATACTGCCGCGTTTGCAGCCTGCCAGGACACTTCGACGATGGTCTTCGACTCCTTCGACATCAAATCCCTGATCCGCCCCGTAATCGACTTCCCCAAACCCGGCGTGATCTTCCGCGACATTACCCCACTGTTCCAGTCTCCCACGGCCCTGCGGCTGGTGATGGACAGCTTCGTCCACCGCTATGTCGAGGCCGAGTTCACCCACATCGGCGCGATGGATGCCCGGGGGTTCCTGATCGGTTCGATCCTCGCCTACCAGCTGAACAAGCCTCTGGTGCTGTTCCGCAAGCAAGGCAAGCTGCCGGCCGATGTGCTGGCCGAGGGTTACCAGACCGAATACGGCGAAGCCTTCCTGGAAGTGCATGCCGACAGCCTGTGCGAGGGAGATTCAGTGGTGATGTTCGATGACCTGATCGCCACCGGCGGTACGCTGATCGCCGCAGCCAACCTGATCCGCCGCATGGGCGCCAAGGTCCACGAAGCGGCGGCGATCATCGACTTGCCGGAATTGCTGGGCTCCCAGCGACTGACCGACATGGGGATTCCAACGTTCTGCCTGACGCAGTTCTCCCTGAGCGAACGATAACCGCCCGACCATCATCGGTTCGGTGGGAGCGGGCTTGCTCGCGAAAACGGTGTATCAGTCACATTATCGCCAACTGACTTACCGCCATCGCGAGCAGGCTCGCTCCCACAGGGGTTGTGTGCGGCCGCAGAATACTAAAGCTACCCCCGACCAATGCGGGAGCGAGCCTGCTCGCGATAGCGGAGTGACAGCCACATGATTTATTGACTGGCACACCGCTTTCGCGAGCAAGCCCGCTCCCACAGAGGGGTCATACGGTGGTTACAGCGTAATCGGCTTGCGCCCGGCAAACGAGTGCGCCAGCGTTCCGCCATCGACCAACTCCAGCTCGCCCCCCAACGGCACGCCGTGGGCGATGCGGGAGGCAACCAGGCCTTTGTTGCTCAGCAGTTGGGCGATGTAATGGGCGGTGGCTTCGCCTTCCACCGTCGGGTTGGTGGCAAGGATGACTTCAGTAAAAGTCCCCGCCTCTTCGATCCGTCCCATCAACTCGGGGATGCCAATGGCCTCTGGCCCCAAGCCATCGAGGGGCGAGAGATGTCCCTTGAGCACGAAATACCGGCCACGGAAACCGGTCTGCTCCACCGCATACACATCCATGGGCCCTTCCACGACGCACAGCAGTGTGTCGTCCCGACGCGAATCGGCACATTGCGGGCACAGGTCGTCTTCGGTCAGGGTGCGGCATAAACGGCAATGCCCAACCCCTTCCATGGCCTGGCTCAGGGCCTGGGCCAGGCGCGAACCGCCGCTGCGATCACGCTCGAGCAATTGCAATGCCATGCGCTGGGCAGTTTTCTGGCCCACACCCGGCAAGGTTCGCAGGGCATCGATCAGTTGGCGAATCAAAGGGCTGAAGCTCATCGAGGAAATGTCCGACATGACAACGAGACGCGGTTTATACCCGCGCCTCTGAGCAGCGTCAAATACTCAATCCTGTGCCACCCGCACCACCAGCTTGCCAAAGTTGCGCCCCTCCAGCAGCCCGATGAATGCCTGTGGCGCATTCTCCAGACCATCGACCACGTCTTCACGGAACTTGACCCGACCATCCCGCACCCATGGCGCCATGGCGCTGATGAATTCCGGCTGACGGTCACCGTAGTCGTCAAACACGATAAAGCCCTGCATGCGCACCCGTTTGGTCAGCAAGGTCCGCTGCAATTGCGGCAAGCGATCCGGCCCGCTCGGAGCATGTTGATCGTTGTAGGACGCGATCAAGCCACAGAGCGGGACGCGGGCCTTGGCGTTGAGCAGCGGTAGCACCGCGTCGAAGACTTTGCCGCCAACGTTTTCGTAATAGATGTCGATGCCTTTGTCGCAAACCCGGGCCAGCTCTTCGGCAAAGTGCTCACTCTTGTGATCGATGCAGGCGTCGAATCCCAACTCATCGACCACGTACTGGCATTTCTCGCTGCCGCCAGCTATCCCGACGACCCGCAGGCCCTTGATTTTCGCCACCTGGCCAACCACGGAACCCACGGCACCCGAGGCGGCGGCCACCACCAGGGTTTCCCCGGCCTTGGGTTGACCGATGTCCATCAATCCCATGTAGGCGGTCATGCCCGGCATGCCCAACACCCCCAAGGCCATCGACGGGCTGGGCAACCCGGATGGAATGGGTATGACGTTGCGACCATCGCTGATGCTGTGGCTCTGCCACCCCGTGGCCCCCACTACCAGGTCGCCCTCGTGAAATTTCGGGTGCTTCGAGCGCACTACGCGGCTGACAGCTCCGCCGGTCATCACTTCGTCGATTTCCACCGGCGCAGCGTAGGAAGGCGCGTCGCTCATCCGCCCACGCATGTAGGGATCCAGGGATAGGAACAATGTCTTGAGCAGGACCTGCCCGTCCGCCAGCTCTGGCAGAGTCACCTGTTCAATGCGGAAGTTCTCCGTGGTGGGAGCGCCCTTGGGACGGGAAGCGAGGACGATGCGCTGGTTGGAGGTCGATGCTTGTGACATGGAAACGTCTCCTTGATCGTTGAATGGGCACGTATAGGGAGCAGACCATTGCCTGGGGGGTGGCGTTCGATGTTTATCGCTGTGGGAGCAAGGCTTGCCCGCGATGGATTCAACGCGGTCTCTCAGGGGGCCCCGGCGCTTATCGCGAGCAAGCTTTGCTCCTACAACGGTTCCGACCATCACAGCCATGCACCAGAAACAAAAATGCCAGGCGCAATGCCTGGCATTGGGTGTAGCCCATCCCGACCGGGATGGCGAATCAGAACGGCAGTTTCATGCCCGGCGGCAGTTGCATGCCGGCGGTCATGCCGGACATCTTGTCCTGGCTGTTGGCTTCGATCTTGCGCACGGCATCGTTGACGGCGGCGGCGAACAGGGCTTCGAGCATTTCCTTGTCATCTTCGCTCAGGCCTTCGACCACGCTCGGGTCAATGCTGACGCGCTTGATGTCGTGGCGACCGGTCATGACCACGGTCACCATGTCGCCGCCGGACTTGCCGGTGACTTCGGCGTTGGCCAGCTCTTCCTGCATCTTGGCCATTTTTTCCTGCATCTGCTGCGCCTGCTTCATCAGGCCGGCCATGCCACCTTTCATCATGGGAATCACCTCGAAAGTACTTGGATAAACACCGCGCCCGGCCCTTTCGGCCCGGCGCCTTCAATTATGAGCCCTGGGTGACCGGGGCTTCGACAGGTTCGATAGTATCGTGACGGACCACCGCGCCGAACTGTTGCATCATCTGCTGGATGAACGGATCGCTGTGGATCGATTCCTCGGCCTCGCGCTGTCTGTCGGCACGACGCCGGGACGCGGCCTGGGCCGGGGTTTCCTGCTCAGGCTTGATCAGCTCGATGCTCAGCGTCAAGGTGCGCTGGTGATACTGGTTCAGTGCATCGTTGAGACGCCGCTGCTGGGTCGCGTTGAACAGGGCGCTGTGGGCCGGGTCCAGGTGCAGCAACCAGTGGTCGCCTTCCACCGCGATCAGCGTGCAGTTGGCGGCGATGCTACCGGTCATGCCGGTGATCGGCAATTTCGGGAACAGTTCCAGCCATTGCAGGGCCAGTCCGGTAGCCGGCATCGCCGCGGGCTCCGGCTCCGGCTCAGGTGCCGGCTCGGCGGCGTGCTCACTGGCCAGATCGTCCAGGTAGCTATAGGCCGAGTCCATGTCAGGCTCGATGTAATCCTCATCCAGCGGAGGCTCGTCGTCCAGGTCCACGCCCGGCGTGGCCATATCAACATCGGCGACAGTCGGCTCGGGCATCGGTGCGGCGACCCACTCGGGCGCCTCCGGCACCACGCTGTCGGGCGTCGGCAGGGGCATCGGCGGCAGATCGGGCTGCTCGGCAACGGTTTCCAGTACAGGCTCGACGACAGGCTGCTGGACGATCTCGGGCTCGACCGGATCATTCCAGGGCAGATCGATAACGACTTCGGCGACAGGCTCGGGAACAGGCTCAGGCTCGACGACAGGCGCTGGGGCCGCTTCCATGACCGGCGGCACCGCAGCCGGAGCAGAAGCCACTGCCGGCGCAGCAACGGGCGCGGCAGCCACTGGCTTGGCGGAATCAGCTGTGGCCTGACTGATCCCCACTGGCTTTAGCGCCTGCCTCGGCGCATCCGCCGTGTCGGCAGGCCGGAACGCCAGCATTCGCAGCAGCACCATCTCGAAGCCGCCGCGCGGATCCGGTGCCAGAGGCAGGTCACGACGACCGATCAGGCCCATCTGGTAATAGAACTGCACGTCTTCGGCGGGCAACGCCTGGGCCAGGGCCAGCACGCGATCACGGTCGCCGTGGCCATTGTCGACGCCGTCGGGCAAGGCCTGGGCGATGGCGACACGGTGCAATACATTGAGAATTTCCGACAGCACGCCGTTCCAGTCCGGCCCCTGTTCGGCCAGGTGGCGCACCGCTTCGAGCAACGCCTTCGCGTCGCCGTCGATCAGGGCATGCAACACGTCATAGACCTGGCCGTGATCAAGGGTACCGAGCATGGCCCGCACATCGGCAGCCATGACCTTGCCTTCACCGAAGGCAATGGCCTGGTCGGTCAGGCTCATGGCGTCACGCATCGAGCCGTCGGCAGCGCGGCCCAACAGCCACAGCGCATCGTCTTCGAACGGCACATTCTCAACGCCCAGCACGTGGGTCAAGTGCTCGACGACCCGTTCCGGTGTCATGTTCTTCAGGGAGAACTGCAGGCAGCGGGACAGAATCGTTGCAGGAAGCTTCTGTGGATCGGTGGTGGCCAGGATGAACTTGACGTAGGGCGGCGGCTCCTCAAGCGTCTTGAGCAGCGCATTGAAAGAGTGGCTGGAGAGCATGTGCACTTCGTCGATCAGGTAGACCTTGAAGCGCCCACGGCTCGGGGCGTACTGCACGTTGTCGAGCAGCTCGCGAGTGTCCTCGACCTTGGTGCGGCTGGCGGCGTCGATCTCGATCAGGTCGACAAAACGACCTTCGTCGATTTCCCGGCAGACCGAACATTCGCCGCAAGGCGTTGAAGTGATGCCGGTTTCACAATTCAGGCACTTGGCTATGATCCGCGCGATGGTAGTCTTGCCCACGCCGCGGGTCCCGGTGAACAGGTAGGCGTGGTGCAGGCGCTGGCTGTCCAAGGCGTTGATCAGAGCCTTGAGCACATGGGTCTGGCCGACCATTTCGCGGAACGAGCGCGGACGCCATTTACGTGCAAGAACCTGATAACTCATCGAAAACCATCGCAACGAAGGAACATAAGCGGCTAATGCTAGCGGAGCAGGGGCGAAATTGCATCCGGTGCACCGTTCTAATCTGACTAAGCTTGGATCAGGGACTCGGTTGTCGACACGTTTTTAGACCGTCAGGAGAGCTTATGCGCTTGGCCATGGGGGCTTTGCTGTTATTAGGGACAGAATGTTCCGCCGCCGAATTACCCTTGCGCTTTGCCGTGACCGACGGCTGGGCCATGCCCATGGTGCAGATCGAACAGGGTCGCCCGACGCAGGGAATACTCCCTGACGTCATGAGCAGTCTGGCGACCCGGGTGGGCATGCCAGCCGAGTTTCACGTCCTGTCCCGGGCCCGGCTCGACGGCGCCATGGAACGCGACGAAGTCGACATACGCTGTTATGTCAGCCAGGATTGGGTGAAGGATAAAGGCGGTGATTACCTGTGGAGCGTGCCGCTGTTCTTCCAGCGCGACCTGCTGGTCGGTACGGCCAGTGCCCCGGCAAAGGTGGCACCGGCGACGCTGGGGCAGCAGTTCATAGGCACCGTGCTCGGTTATACCTACCCGACCTTGCAACCCCTGTTCGACAGTGGCCATCTGCGGCGCGACGATGCACGGAGTCAGGAACAGGTGCTGGCAAAACTGCTTGCCGGCCGCTACCGCTACGGCGTGAGCAATCAATGGGCACTGGACTGGTTCAACCAACGACACACCGCTGACCGCCAACTGCAAGGGGTGACCATTCTCCAGGAACAGCAATTGGGCTGCTACCTGCGCAATGATCCGAAAATCCCGGTACAGCGTATTCTGCGCACCTTGCAGGACATGAAGGCATCAGGGGAAATCGACGCGATCATCCAGCTCTACACCGGCCGCAACGCGGCATCCGAAGCTGAAGCCGGCTCCCCCTGAATGCCCGGACGCTGCTGCCATTGCGGCGGCGGAACAAACCTCGCCACCCAACCCGGTATCTGCTCCGGTGGCATGGGCCGGGCGATGAAGTAACCCTGGGCGACTTCACAACCCAGGCGCAGCAGCAATTGCCCATGCTCGAGGCTGTCCAGCCCCTCGGCGACGACTTCGCGATCGAACGCCTGGGCCAGACCGATCACAGCCTTGGTCAAGGCCAGGTCATCCCGGTTCACAAGAATGTCGCGGATGAAGGTCTTATCGATCTTGATGGTCTGGGTACGCAAATGCTTGAGGTCATTGAGAGAGCAGTAGCCCGTCCCGAAGCCGCCCAGGGAGAACCCTACCCCCAAGGCCTGGCAAGCCTGCAGGCAAGTGCTGACATGCTGGAGATTTTCCACCGCGACGGATTCGACGATTTGCAGGTCAAGCATCCGCGGCGCCACGTCCGAGTGCCGCCCCAGCATCTGCTGCAGCCGCTCGACAAAGTCCGCCCGCTGGAAATGCCGCGCCGAGATGTTGATGCTCACCGGCCACCCCGGTCCCGCTTGCTGCCAAAGCTGCAACTGGGTCATGACCTGCTCCATGACCCACTCGCCGATCTCGACGATCAGGTCGGTCTCCTCCGCCAGCGGCAGGAACTCCCGGGGCGGCACCAGGCCACGTTGCGGGTGCTTCCAACGCAGCAAGGCCTCAAGCCCCACCACGGCACCGCTGCGCATGTTGACCTTGGGCTGGAAATGCAGCCGCAGCTCCTGGGCGGCCAATGCCTGCCGAACCCGCTCGACGGTCTGGTAGGTGGCCCGCACCTCCTTGTCCCTGGATACATCGAACAGATGGAAGCGGTTGCGACCGCTCTGCTTGGCCATGTACATAGCCTGATCGGCATGGCGCAGCAACGTCTCGGCGTTTTCGTTGTCCCAAGGGAATAACGTGACGCCGATACTTGCGAAAACCTTGATGCTTTTTCCGTCAATGGCATAGGGCGTGGACACGGCAACCAGCACCCGGTTCAAAGCCCCATGCAACTCATCCATCCCAGGCACGTGACGCAACACCAGCACGAATTCGTCCCCCGCCAGCCGCGCAACCACATCTTCGCCTCGCACGATGCTGCGCAATCGCCTAGCGACCTCGATCAGCAGTTGATCGCCACTGGCATGGCCGTGACCGTCATTGACCGCCTTGAAGCCATCGAGGTCGAGCATACAGACCGCCAGGGGGAAGTTTTCCGACTGGGAAAACGCCAGGGCCTGGTCCAGCAGTTCAGACAAGTAGGTGCGATTTGGCAGCCCGGTCAGCACGTCGTGCCCGACTCGCCATTGCAGGGAGTGCAATTGTCGACGCTTGTCGCTGACGTCGAAACGAATCGCCAGGTAGCGCTCGACCTGCCCCGTCGCGTCGTCGATCACCGGTACCAGGGTGGTGTCGACCCAATGCAACGTACCGTCCTTGGCGCGGTTACAGATATCTCCCTTCCAGACCTGTCCCAACGAGATGGTGTGCCACATGTCACTGAAGAACTCGCCTGGGTGATGACCGGAATTGAGCAGGCGATGGTTCGCCCCCAGCAGTTCATCGCGCCGGTAGCCGAAGAGGCTACAGAACTGGTCGTTGACGTAAGTGATACGCCCGCTCGCATCGGTTTCGGAAAAAATCGCGGCGGCGTCAACGGCTCTGCGGTACTTCTTATCCATCGAAGCAGTCATCCATGAGTCAGGCTCATTTGTCGCACGCGGTTGCACCGCCTTCGGACAGGCGAAAATCAACTAGGCTCAAACACCTTGAGAAAAGCGGGAGCACGGCGTCGCCGGTGCCACCTGAAAGTCCAGAACGCCTGCCCGGCGCGACGACAATGAGCGCGCGGCCCATTTCTTTTTGCGCATTCCGGCATCTGAAGCAGGTCACCAAATGCCCGTCCCAAACGATGATTCTACGAAACGCATCACATTTTGCAAAGCAAGGTGATGGATTGCGCGGTTGCCTAATGCGAAAATCTATCGTTAAGTTCTTGATTCTAAATGGGAATTGAGCGATGCAAATTTCAAGTTTGGGTGCAGCCATCAGACGCTACCGCAAAGTAGCGGGGCTGACTCAGGCTGAACTTGGCGAAAAAACCGGTTTTGACCCCAAAACCATCAGCCGCTTCGAAACCGGCATCTACATGCCCAGCATCGAAGCCCTGTTCCTGCTCGCCAACGTGTTGGACGTGCAACTGAAAGCCTTTTTCGCCGACATGAACGATGAAGACGAACAGCGCGCCTATCTGTTCGGAGTCATACACAAGGCCACGCCGAAGGACCTGGGCAAGCTGATCGCGGCGGTGGATCAGGCGCTGTCCAAGCCTTGAGCCGGCGTGATCGCTCCCCGGCTACCCGCACCTGACGCACACAACCTGTGGCAGCAAAGCTTGCTCGCGATAACGGAATATCAGGCAACATCAATGCAAGCTGACCCACCGCCATCGCGAGCAAGCTTTGCTCCCACAAGGGATCGGTGGCGAACACTGGGTGTATGGGCATCCAGAAAAATAACCAGTCAATCAGCGCCCGCCTTTCGCTCGATCCACCGCGACCAGCACCAGTGAAATCACCACGAACCCCACCAACACCAACACCGCATTAACCAGCACCTGTGAATAACCCAAGCTGTTCGCCTCGATGAACGGATAGGGGTAGAAGCCGATCATCTCGCCACGTATCAGGGCGTAAATGAAATAGACCAGTGGATAGATCAGCCACGCCCATACATTGCTCCAGTGCAGGGTTCCCTTTGGCACACAGAACCACCAATAGATCATGAACAGCACCGGCATCACGTCGTGCAACAACTCATCAGCCACCCACTGCCAGCCTTGAGGATTCCACGTCTGGCGCAGGAGCAGGTTGTACGCCACCCCGACCAGCAAAATGGCAGCCGCCACCCCCGTCTGGGTCGAAGGCCGGAGAAAGAAACGTCGCAGCGCCGAGTCTCCTGTCGTCGCCGCGCAGGTCAGCACGATCGCCACCAGGACATTGGTCAGCACCGTGAAATAGCTGAAAAAGATCTCCACGCCACCCAACAGGCTCTTCTCGGCCTGCCAGCGCGAGGCCAGGACCAGGTAAAGCTGGAGAAGCAATGCAAACCATCCCAGCGCCGCCGCGACCTTCACGGCGATTGCCCCCCTGCTTTGCGTCAACACCATGTCGTTGTTCATCACGCTGCCCTCTGGCCGGTTACACGAACCCTAGAAAGGCACAACGTGAAATTCTACTGTCAGAAATGACAGTGCCGATCAACGGTAATAGAGCAGACAGCAGAAGGCATCGACCGAATTCGATCAGAACAAGAGAAATAAGGGACAATCTGACAAACCTTGCGAATGAAGGCCTGGGGCGTTATGGAGGCAACCCCACCAGCCACACCCCGGCACACAATGTTCCCGCTGTGGCTGCTTCCTTCCGGATCTGACCAGGTTCACGGGTAATCGTTGCGGGGGGACCGATGGGGTCACCATAACGACGCCCGCCTGACGGCGAGCCGCGCCATTGTACCTATCTGACGGGAAGTTACAACCGTTCGCACCGGATTAAAAAAGCGAAGATGTTCAAGCACTTGCTATGGGGGTGGAGATGATTTCTGCAGCACCCCGAAGAACCCTGTGGGAGCGAGCCTGCTCGCGAAAGCGGTGGGTCGGCTTGCATCAGGACTGAATGAGCTGCCGCCATCGCGAGCAGACTCGCTTCCACAGTAGATCGTGGGTGAGCCAAGAGCACAGCCATCCCGCCAAACCCCATCGCTACAGCAGCACCTCATCTGCCCGGCCGCCCTCCTCCTGGATCACCAGATGGATGAAATGCAGTTTGGTGATGACGGTTGCCGGCACGACGAACGGGTAGAAATCCGGCTGGCCCATGCTGCGGGACAGTTCGTTGAGCATGCCTGCCAGTTCGATCCAGGCGTTGACGAACGACAGGAACGCCGCGCCTCCGGTGTGCTCGGGATCGAACAGGGTATCGGGTGGGAACGGTTGGTAGTCGAAGTCCATGTCCTGGGCACTCATGCCAAAGCCCAGCGCCGTGTCCACGGCGTCCATCATGTGCAGGTAGTGAGCCCAGGTTTCGGCCCAGTCCTCCCAGGGGTGCATGGTGGCGTAGGCACTGACGTAACGGGTTTGCCAGTCCAACGGTGCTCCTTGCTGGTAATGCCGCTCCAGCGCGTCGGCATAACTGGCGCGCTCATCGCCGAACAATCCGCGGAATGCTTCAAGCCAGTGACTGTTGGCAATCAGAAGATCCCAGTAGTAATGCCCCACTTCGTGACGAAAGTGCCCGAGCAAGGTGCGATACGGTTCGTGCATCTGCTGGCGCACGGCCTCACGGTGGGCGTCGTCCGCTTCCTTGATGTCGAGCGTGATCAAGCCGCTGGCATGGCCGGTGGTCGGTGGCGTGCCGTCAGGGTCGACGCCGATGAAGTCGAAGGCCAGGCCCGTGGATTCGTCGACGCTTTTCGGCGCGACCGGCAGACCGAGGGTGATCAGTTGCGCCACCAGCCTGCGCTTGGCCGTCTCGACCTTGCGCCAGCGTTCAGGGTTCTCCGGGATCGACAGGTCGGGGATGGTGCGGTTCAGCCTGCAGGCGATGCACAAGGTGTCGCGCCCCCCGGCCGGCAGCAGCCAGTTGCACGCTGCCGCGGTATCGAGGTTGGCACAGCGACGGAACAGACCGGCCTGTGGGTCGGCATCCAGGGTCCAGGTGTCAGGCAGATCACCGGGTTGCAGGGACGAAAGACGACTCTGCTCCGGCTGGTAGCCCAACGCCGCCAGGCAGGCCAGGCACTGGCTGTTGCGGAAAAACAGCGACTGGCCGCAGCGACACGGCCAGACCTTGCTGTTGCGCGAACGGTCACCCAGGAACGGCGCGGCGATGCGTGAGCTCAGTTGTTCGAAGAAGCGGTACATGGCGATCTCTCCCTGGGGCCTGCAACACTAGATCGTCTTCTGGCACAGACGTTCAGCCTGGTGACGCACCCCTGTGGCGAAGGGATTTATCCCCGCGCCACAAGGGCTAGACCGTGATGCCGTGCTTGCCAAGAAACGCCACGAACGCCTCTTCATCCAGCACCTTGAGCCCCAGTTCATTGGCCTTGGTCAGCTTCGAGCCCGCGCCCGGCCCGGCCACCACGCAATGGGTTTTCGCCGACACGGACCCGGCGACCTTGGCACCAAGGCTCTCCAGCTTGTCCTTGGCGACGTCTCGGCTCATCAATTCCAGCGAACCGGTCAGTACCCAGGTGTGACCCGCCTCGGGCAAGCCTTCGACCACCTTTTTCTCGCTTCGCCAGTGCATGCCGAAGTCCCGCAACTGCTGTTCCGCGGCCTCGGCCTGCTGGCGGTTTTCGGTAATGGCAAAGAACTCCCGCACGGCGTTGGCCTGCTTTTCCGGCAGGGCCTGGCGCATGTCCAGCCAGTCCGCGTTCATCACCGCCTCAAGGGAGCCGAACTTGTCTGCCAGTTTCTGCGCACCACCCGGTCCGACCGACGGGATGTACAGCTTGTCGAGGAAGCCGCCCAGGGTGGTGCTGGCGGAGAACTCGGCGCCCAGCTCGCCCTGGTCCTGGATATCGAGACCATGACGCAGCAGGTCCGCGATCACCTGACGGTTGTGCGGGTCCTCGAAGAAGCTGTGGATCTCATGCGCCACTTCCAGGCCCACGTCCGGCAGATAAGTGAGCACCTGGGGCAACGCCGCTTGCACGCGCTCCAGCGAGCCCAGGGAGCGCGCCAGGACCTTGGCGGTTTCCTCGCCGACATCCGGGATGCCGAGGGCGTAAATGAAGCGCGCCAGACTGGGCTTCTTGCTGTCGACGATGGCCGCCAACAACTTCCGGCTCGACAATTCGGCAAAGCCTTCCAGGTCGACCGCTTGTTCGAAGGTCAGGGCATACAGATCGGCCGGCGATCCCACCAGGCCCTCGTCCACCAGTTGTTCGATGCTCTTTTCCCCCAGCCCTTCGATGTCCATGGCCCGGCGCGAGACGAAGTGAATGATCGCCTGCTTGAGCTGCGCCCCACAGGCCAGGCGCCCGACGCAGCGATAGACCGCGCCTTCGCTGATGGTTTCGCGACCCTTGCTGCGCTTGATCAATTGCGTGCGCTCCACGTGGGAACCGCACACCGGACACTGCTGGGGCACTTCCACCGGGCGGGCATTTTCCGGGCGGCGCTCGGTGACGACTTGAACCACCTGGGGGATCACGTCCCCGGCGCGACGGATAATCACCGTGTCGCCGATCATCAATCCCAGGCGCGCCACCTCGTCCATGTTGTGCAGCGTGGCATTGGCCACGGTCACGCCGGCCACCTTGACCGGCTTGAGCCGCGCAACAGGCGTCACGGCCCCGGTGCGACCCACCTGAAACTCGACGTCGAGTAACTCGGTGAGCTCCTCGCTGGCGGGGAATTTATGGGCGATGGCCCAGCGCGGCTCGCGAGCGCGGAAGCCGAGTTCACGCTGGGAAGCAATGCTGTTGACCTTGAACACCACGCCATCGATCTCATAGGGCAACGCGCTACGCCGCTCGCCGATGTCGCGGTAGTAATCCAGGCATTCGTCGATGCCGTGGGCCAGTTTCAGTTCGCGGCTGATGGGCATGCCCCAGGCCTTGAGCTGTTTGAGATTGCCAATGTGGGTATCGGCGATATCCGCTGTCACCTGGCCAATGCCGTAGCAGCAGAACTCCAGCGGGCGGTTGGCGGTGATTTTGGAGTCAAGCTGGCGCAGGCTGCCGGCCGCCGCGTTGCGCGGGTTGGCGAAGGTCTTGCCGCCCGCCTCCAACTGCGTGGCGTTGAGGCGCTCGAAACCGGCCTTGGACATGTAGACCTCGCCGCGCACTTCCAGCACGGGTGGCCAGCCGCTGCCTTGCAGCTTGAGGGGAATGTTGCGCACGGTGCGCACGTTGACGCTGATGTCTTCGCCAGTGGTGCCGTCGCCGCGAGTGGCACCGCGTACCAACAGGCCGTCCTGGTACAACAGACTGACCGCCAGGCCATCGAGCTTCGGCTCGCAGCTGTACTCCACCGCCGCACCGCCGCCCAGCAGATCGCCTATCGGCAGATCGAGACCTTCGGTCACCCGGCGGTCGAACTCACGCATGGTGGTTTCATCGAAGGCATTGCCCAGGCTGAGCATCGGGATTTCGTGACGGACCTGGCTGAACGCCGACAGCGCCACGCTGCCGACCCGTTGGGTCGGTGAGTCGCTGGTCACCAACTCCGGGTGCTGCGCTTCCAGGGCCTTGAGCTCATGGAACAGCCGGTCGTACTCGGCATCCGGGATGGTGGGTTCATCAAGGACGTGATAGCGGTAGTTGTGCTGCTCCAGTTCGGTGCGCAGCTCTAGGATGCGGGTTTCGACGGCATTCATGGGTGTTCTCTCATAAAGCAAAAGAGCAGCCGAGGCTGCTCATTTCAATCAGTCAAGTAACGCTCGGCAGAGAACCTGTGGCGAGGGGATTTATCCCCGCTCGAGTGCGCAGCACTCGCAAACTCTGTGGCAACACAACATTTTGAGGGCTGCTTGGCAGCCCAGCGGGGATAAATCCCCTCGCCACAAAAGCGGTTTGCCACAAGCGGCTACCAGAGGCGCTCTGATCAGCGCTTCTGGGTCAATGCCCGACGTTCGAATTCGACAATACGCTGACGGTAGTGCTCGATGGTCTGGGCGGTCAGCACGCTGCGCTGGTCATCCTTCAATTCGCCATTGAGTTCCTGGGACAACTTGCGAGCCGCCGCCACCATCACGTCAAAGGCCTGCTTGGGATGACGCGGGCCCGGCAGACCGAGAAAGAAACTCACCGCCGGCGTGCTGAAATGATCGATGTCGTCCAGATCAAACACCCCCGGCTTGACGGCATTGGCCATGGAGAACAGCACCTCGCCGTTGCCGGCCATGCTTTCGTGGCGGTGGAAAATGTCCATCTCGCCGAAACGCAGGCCGCTTTCCAGGATGTTCTGCAACAACGCAGGGCCCTTGAAGCCGGCCGGATCGCGACAGATCACGCTGATCACCAGGACTTCTTCCGCCTGGGCCTGGTCCTTGTCACTGCTCGACGCCTTGCTCTCGTCCGGGAAATCGTCGCGGCTGCTGAAGCTCGGGCCGCCATCCAGGTCCAGGTTGAGGTTCAGGTCTCCCTGGGACGGTTCGTTGTTGCGCTTGCCGCGTTTGGAGCCCGACTCGCGGGGTTCGCGCACCGGCGCGCTCATCGACGGCAGGTCATGCTCGTCCAGCTGCGGCTCCTTGTGGGTGTCCAGCACCCGGGGCGGCCCCAGCAGTTCGGCATTGTCATCGTCGTCCGGCAGGTTCGACAGGCTGCGATCAAGGCGGAACTTGAGTTTCCCCTTGCCGCCGCGCATGCGGCGCCAGCCATCGAAAAGAATACCGGCAATGACAATGATGCCGATGACGATCAGCCACTCGCGCAGACCGATTTCCATGTAATCCCGTGCCTCTATAAAAATGCTGAAAAATAAGGGGCTTAGCTATTTGCAAACCGCTTTAAAACGTGGCGCCAACTCTATGTTCTGAATGGCGTTTTGCCCACGCACACGAAAAATTGACATTAAACTAGCATGACCAACAGCTACAAGCTACATAACAGCAGCTTCAAGCTTCAAGCCGAAGCTGCATCGCTTGCAGCTTGCCACTTGAAGCTCGCCGCTCGCCGCTAGGCATCCACCATTGCCATCGCCTCCTCGACATCCACCGCCACCAACCGCGAACAGCCCGGCTCGTGCATCGTCACCCCCATCAACTGATCGGCCATTTCCATGGCGATCTTGTTATGGGTGATGTAGATGAACTGCACCGTTTCAGACATTTCCTTTACCAGACGCGCGTAACGGCCCACGTTCGCGTCGTCCAGCGGTGCATCGACTTCGTCGAGCATGCAGAACGGCGCCGGATTCAACTTGAAGATGGCAAATACCAGGGCCAATGCGGTCAGCGCCTTTTCGCCACCGGAGAGCAGATGAATGGTGCTGTTCTTCTTTCCGGGAGGCCGCGCCATGATCGTCACCCCAGTATCGAGTAGATCTTCGCCCGTCAGTTCCAAGTAAGCGCTGCCGCCACCGAAAACTTTTGGGAAAAGCGCCTGCAAACCGCCATTGATCTGATCAAAGGTATCCTTGAAGCGGTTGCGGGTTTCCTTGTCGATCTTGCGAATGACGTTTTCCAGGGTTTCCAGCGCTTCCACCAGGTCAGCGTCCTGGGCGTCGAGGTAGCGCTTGCGCTCGGACTGTTGCTCGTATTCGTCGATGGCCGCCAGGTTGATCGCGCCCAGGCGCTGGATCCGCGCAGCAATGCGCTCCAGCTCCTCCTCGGCGTCTTTCTCGTTAGCCCCGGCCACCAGGGTAGCGAGCACGCCGTTGAGGTCGTAGCCGTCCTCCAGCAGTTGGTCCTGCAAGGCCTTGCGGCGCACGGTCAGGGCCTGCCACTCCAGGCGTTGCTGCTCCATCTGGCCGCGAATCAGCTGGGATTGCTGCTCGGCCTGGCTACGGCGCTTCTCGGCATCGCGCAGTTCGCGGTCGGCGTCCTCCAGGGCGATCTGCGCCGTCTTGAGCTCTTCATCGACACTCATCCGCTTGTCGAGCAGTTCCTCGAGTTTGAGGCGCAACTCTTCCAGCGGCGCCTCGCCCTCTTCCAGGTTCAGGCTCAACTGTTCGCGTTTTTCGGTCAGCCGTTCGGACTGCATTTCCAAACGCTCGAGAGCCTGGCGCGTGGAATCGTACTGCGCCTTGAGCGAACCCAGGCGCACCGCCAACTGATGGGCATGATCCTTGTGCTGACGCGCTTCCTGGCGCACCCGGTCAAGGCGTTCGCGCAGGCTGTCGCGCTGGGCCAGCAACAGTTCACGCTGCTCAGTGTCCAGCGCCATGGCATCGAGGGCTTCCTGCAGTTGCAGGCGCGCCTCGCCGATCTGTTCGTGCTCCAGTGCCCGTTGCTCGCCCAGCTCGGCGATCTCTTCTTCCAGACGAGTACGACGCAAGGCCAACTGCTCGGCCTTGGCCTTGCCGGCCGAGAGCTGTGCCTTGAGCTCGCCCTGCTGGCGCGCCTCGTCCTGCAGCAGCCGGCGCAGGTGTTCGCGGCCGTTTTCCTGTTGACGCTGCTGCGCCCGCAGATTCTGCAACTCGGTTTCCAGGGCTTCGACACTGGCTTCGCGCTCGTCGCGCTCGGCGCCCAAACGCTGGATTTCCTGGCCCCGGGCGAGCATGCCGCTCTCGGCTTCGCTGGCCCGACGCACCCGCAGGAAATGCCGGCCGATCCAATAGCCGTCGCGACTGATCAGGCTCTCGCCCGCCGCCAGTTGCCCGCGCAACGCCAGAGCCTGTTCGAGGTTTTCCACCGGCCTGACCTGCCCCAGCCAAGGCGCCAGATCGACCTTGGCCTCGACTTTGTCCAGCAGGCTGCCCGGCATCCGCACGCCGTCACTGGCCGGGCTGAGCAGGCGCAGATCACCCTGGGTGAACCCCGAGAGGTCGAAGCCGGCGAAATCATCCACCAGCACCGCTTGCAGATCGGCGCCCAGCACGGTTTCCACCGCCAGCTCCCAGCCGGCGTCGACCTTCAGCCCTTCGGCCAGCCGCGGGCGTTCGGCCAGATGCTGGTCGCGCAGCCATTCGGCGGCGCCGGTGCCCGGGTCCAGCGCGGCTTGCTGCAAGGCTTCCAGCGAGGCCAGACGCCCGTTGAGCCGTTGCAGCTCGCCCTGGGCCTGCTGCTGATTCTGAAGGGCCAGTTGCAAGGCCTGGCGCAGTTGTTCGAGCCGCTCGACCTGGGCGTCTTCACTGGCCTGCAAATCTTCGAGGGTGGCTTCGCTGGCGGCCAATTGCTCGCTCAGGTCCAGGATCGCCGCGTCTTCCGGGTCTGCCGCAAGCAACGCACGCTCTTCGGCCAGGCGACGCTGACGCTCGGCCAGGCGCTCCATGCTGGTTTCCAACTGCTGGATGCGCGACTGCTGGACCTCGGCCTGACGCCGCGGCTCGGCGGAAGTCAGGTTGAACCGGTCCCATTGCTCCTGCCAGCCGTGCATGGTCAGTTCGGCTTCTTCCAGGGCCGCGGCAGCCTCTTCGGCAGCGGCACTGGTGATTTCCTGCTCTGGCGTGAGCCGCTCCAGCTCTTCGCCAAGAGTCAGCAGCAAAGTGCGGTCGTGCCCCAAATGAGACTCGGTTTCCAGGCGCGCGCGCTCGGCTTCCTTCAAGTCATCCTGCAACTGGCGCAGTCGTTGCTGACCGTGCTGGATACTCTGCTCGACCCTGGCGATGTCGCCACCAACCGAATAGAAGCGCCCCTGCACCAGATTGAAACGTTCGGACAATTCGTGGTGCCCGTCACGCAAGCGCTCGATGGCGGCATCGGCGTTGCGCTGTTCGGCCACCAGGGCTTCGAAGCTGACCTCCTGATTGCCGATGATCGCTTCGCGCTGACCGACCTGCTCGTTCAATGCCTGCCAGCGCAGGGCCGAGAGCTGGGCCTTGAGCTGACGCTCCTCACCTTTGTATTCCTGGTATTTGCGCGCGGCCTCGGACTGGCGGTGCAGGCGTTCGAGCTGACGGTCGAGTTCTTCGCGCAGGTCGGTCAGGCGAGCCAGGTTTTCGTGGGTGCGACGGATTCGGTTCTCCGTCTCGCGCCGGCGCTCCTTGTACTTGGAGATGCCGGCGGCCTCTTCGATGAAGTTGCGCAGGTCTTCAGGCTTGGCCTCGATCAGCTTGGAGATCATGCCCTGTTCGATGATCGAGTAGCTGCGCGGCCCCAGGCCGGTGCCGAGGAAGATGTCGGTGATGTCGCGACGCCGGCATTTGGCGCCGTTGAGGAAGTAACTGTTCTGGCTGTCGCGGGTCACCTTGCGGCGGATGGAGATTTCCGCGTAGGCCGCGTATTCGCCGATCAAGGTACCGTCGGAGTTATCGAACACCAGCTCGATGCTCGCCTGACTGACCGGCTTGCGGCTGGTGGAGCCGTTGAAGATGACGTCGGTCATCGATTCGCCGCGCAGGTTCTTGGCCGAACTCTCGCCCATCACCCAGCGCACGGCGTCAATGATGTTCGACTTGCCGCAACCGTTGGGCCCCACCACAGCCGCCATGTTGCTGGGGAAGTTCACCGTGGTCGGGTCGACGAAGGACTTGAACCCCGCCAGCTTGATGCACTTGAGGCGCACGTTCAGGCCTTCGTCAGGGCGGCAACCACCAGATCGCAACTGCGCTGACAGTAAGCCATCAGCACAATGCGAATCTGCGGCAGATCACGGGCCAGCACCGCGACGAGCAAGCGTTGGAACAGGTCGAGAAACTCGCTCATCTCGGCTTTGCGCTGTTCCAGGGCCAGGAAGTAGGCGCGGCTCATGGCCGGCTGCAGGTTCTCGACGGTTTCCTGCAAGTACGGGTTATTGGCAAACGGATAGGCCGCGCGCATCACACTGAAGCTCTCGTCGACGAACATGCGGATGTCCTGGCGCTCGAAGGCCTCCTTGAGGCGCTGCTGGATCTGCAGGAACGGCGCCATGTCGGCCGAATCCCGCCAACCATGGGCCACGGCGTTGCCCAGCAGGATGTACAGCTCGCTCATGAGCGTACAGAGGCTGCGCACGTTATGTTCGGTGAGTTCGGTGACGTGGGCGCCACGGCGCGGCAGGATGGCGATCAGATGACGTCGCTCCAGGATCAGCAAGGCCTCGCGGACCGAGCCGCGGCTGACGTTGAGCGCCAGCGTGACCTTTTGCTCCTGGATGCGCTCTCCCGGCTTCATTTCACCGCGAATGATGCGTTCGGCGAGATGGTGGGCGATTTGCTCGGCGAGGCTGTCCGGGGCCTTGAACGTCATGGTTGTCCTTCAAACTCTTCGATCTGCACAAGCGGCGCAGTGTAGCGCACTCGATAAGGCATGGCGCAGGGCCTGTATGGGGTTTTTGGCACGTTTCAAGCAAAAAAAGGTTCTGTGGGAACCGAGTTTGCTCGCAATGGCCATGCCGGCCTCCATCCCTGTTGAATGTGCCACCGCCATCGCGAGCAAGCTCGGCTCCCACAAGGTTCTACAGTGTCTATAGAACGTTGCTCATCGACAAACCGGATTTTCCTGACCTTCAAGTCAGAAAAACGTTGACCGAAAAGTCAGACCTGCTAAATTCGGCCTACGTCGATACAACAATAATGAATCTGCGAGGCCTTCCGTGATCCAGTTTTTACTCAACCAGGAACTCCGTAGCGAGCACACCCTGGACCCGAACCTGACCGTGCTCAACTATCTGCGCGAGCATGCTGGTAAATCCGGCACCAAAGAGGGTTGTGCCAGCGGCGACTGCGGTGCCTGCACCGTGGTGGTGGGCGAATTGGACATGGATGAAAGCGGCCGCTCGCGCATTCGCTATCGCAGCCTCAATGCGTGCCTGACCTTCGTCTCGTCCCTGCACGGCAAGCAGTTGATCAGCGTCGAAGACCTCAAGCACCAGGGCCGGTTGCACAGCGTCCAGCAGGCGATGGTCGATTGCCACGGCTCGCAATGCGGCTTCTGCACACCGGGTTTCGTCATGTCACTGTTTGCCCTGCAAAAGAACAGCGATCAACCTGACGCCCACAAGGCCCATGAAGCGCTGGCCGGCAATCTGTGTCGCTGCACCGGCTACCGGCCGATCCTGGCTGCCGCCGAACAGGCCTGCAGCGGCAAGCAACCCGACCAGTTCGACACCCGCGAGGCCGAGACTATCGCTCGCCTCAAAGCCATCGCTCCCAAGGAAACCGGCGAGCTCAACTGTGGCGATAAACGTTGCCTGGTGCCGCTGACCGTGGCCGATCTGGCCGATCTCTACGACGCCTATCCCCAGGCGCGCCTGCTGGCCGGCGGCACCGATCTGGCCCTGGAAGTCACCCAGTTCCACCGCACCCTGCCGGTGATGATCTACGTGGGTAACGTCGCTGAACTCAAGCGCATCGAGCGCTTCGACGATCGCCTGGAAATCGGTGCCGCCACCGCGCTTTCCGATTGCTATGAGGCGCTCAAAGCCGAGTACCCGGACTTCGGTGAACTGTTGCAGCGCTTCGCCTCGTTGCAGATCCGCAACCAGGGCACCCTGGGCGGCAACATCGGCAATGCCTCGCCCATCGGTGACTCGCCACCTCTGCTGATCGCCCTTGGCGCGCAGATCGTGCTGTGCAAGGGCCAGGTCCGTCGCACCCTGGCGCTGGAGGATTACTTCATCGAATACCGGGTCACCGCCCGCCAGGAAAGCGAATTCATCGAAAAAATCATCGTGCCACGGGCCAGCGCCGAGCAGGCGTTCCGTGCCTACAAGGTGTCCAAGCGACTGGACGATGACATCTCCGCAGTGTGCGCCGCATTCAACCTGCGCATCGACAATGGCGTGGTCCGCGATGCCCGCGTGGCCTTCGGCGGCATGGCCGCCATTCCCAAGCGTGCCAAGCATTGTGAAGCCGCATTGATCGGCGCGCAGTGGAACGACAGTACCCTGGAGCGCGCCTGCGCCGCCCTGGCCGAAGATTTCACGCCGCTGTCGGACTTCCGCGCCAGCAAGGAATATCGCCTGCTCGGCGCCCGCAACCTGCTGCGCAAATACTTCATCGAACTGCAAACGCCGCACATCGAGACTCGGGTGACCGCTTATGTCTAACCATCACACCGTAGAAAAGACCCAGGCCGAACTGGCCGAGATGTTCGTCCGCGACCTGACCACTGGCGTCGGCCGTAGCGTCAAGCATGACAGCGCCGCCAAGCATGTGACCGGTGAAGCGCAGTACATCGATGATCGTCTCGAATTCCCTAACCAACTGCACGTCTACGCGCGACTGTCGGACCGCGCCCACGCCCGGATCCTGCGCATCGATACCACGCCCTGCTACGCCTTCGAAGGCGTGCGCATCGCCATTACCCACGAAGACATCCCGGGCCTCAAGGACATCGGCCCATTGTTGCCTGGCGATCCGCTGCTGGCGATTGACGATGTGCAGTTCGTCGGCCAGCCGGTATTGGCCGTTGCCGCCAGGGACCTGGAAACCGCACGCAACGCGGCGATGGCCGCGATCATCGAATATGAAGACCTGGAGCCGGTGCTGGACGTGGTCGAAGCCCTGCGCAAACGGCATTTCGTGCTCGACAGCCATACCCATCAACGCGGCGATTCAGCCACCGCACTGGCGAGTGCCGAACATCGCATCCAGGGCTCGCTGCACATCGGCGGCCAAGAGCACTTTTATCTGGAAACCCAGATCTCCTCGGTGATGCCCACCGAAGACGGCGGAATGATTGTCTACTGCTCCACCCAGAACCCCACCGAAGTGCAGAAACTGGTGGCTGAGGTGCTGGGCGTGTCGATGAACAAGGTCGTGGTGGACATGCGCCGCATGGGTGGCGGCTTTGGCGGCAAGGAAACCCAGGCTGCCAGCCCGGCCTGCCTGTGCGCGGTGATCGCGCACCTCACCGGCCAGCCGACCAAGATGCGCCTGCCCCGGGTCGAAGACATGCTGATGACCGGCAAGCGTCATCCTTTCTACATCGAATACGACGTGGGCTTCGACAGCCGCGGACGCCTGCACGGCATCGCCCTGGAACTGGCCGGCAACTGCGGCTGCTCGCCGGACCTGTCGGCGTCGATTGTCGATCGAGCGATGTTCCATGCCGACAACGCCTATTACCTGGGCGACGCGACCATCAACGGCCACCGCTGCAAGACCAACACCGCGTCGAACACCGCTTACCGTGGCTTCGGCGGCCCGCAGGGGATGGTCGCCATCGAAGAAGTCATGGACGCCATTGCCCGGCACCTGGGGCTCGATCCGCTGGCGGTGCGCAAGGTCAACTACTACGGCAAGACCGAGCGCAACGTCACCCACTACTACCAGACCGTCGAGCACAACATGCTCGAGGAAATGACCGCCGAGCTGGAAGAAAGCAGCCAGTACGCCGAACGGCGCGAAGCGATCCGTCGCTACAACGCAGGCAGCCCGATCCTGAAAAAGGGCCTGGCGCTGACGCCGGTCAAGTTCGGCATCTCGTTCACCGCCAGCTTCCTCAACCAGGCAGGTGCCTTGATCCACGTCTACACCGACGGCAGCATCCACCTGAACCATGGCGGCACCGAAATGGGCCAGGGGCTCAACACCAAGGTTGCGCAGGTGGTGGCCGAGGTGTTCCAAGTGGAAATGGACCGGGTGCAGATCACCGCGACCAACACCGACAAAGTACCGAACACCTCTCCTACCGCGGCATCCAGCGGCGCCGACCTGAACGGCAAAGCCGCGCAGAATGCCGCCGAAACCATCAAGCGGCGCCTGGTGGAGTTCGCCGCACGACAGTACAAGGTCAGTGAAGAAGACGTGGAGTTCCACAACGGCCATGTGCGGGTGCGCGATCACATCCTGACGTTCGAAGCGCTGGTGCAACAGGCGTACTTTGCCCAAGTCTCGTTGTCGAGCACCGGATTCTACAAGACCCCGAAGATCTACTACGACCGCAGCCAGGCCCGTGGCCGGCCGTTCTACTACTACGCCTATGGTGCGGCGTGTGCAGAGGTGATCGTCGATACCCTCACCGGCGAATACAAGATGCTGCGCACCGACATCCTCCACGACGTCGGCGCCTCGCTGAACCCGGCCATCGATACCGGACAGGTCGAGGGCGGATTCATCCAGGGCATGGGCTGGCTGACCATGGAAGAGCTGGTGTGGAACGACAAGGGCAAGCTGATGACCAACGGCCCGGCCAGCTACAAGATCCCGGCCGTGGCCGACATGCCACTGGACCTGCGGGTCAAGCTGGTGGAGAACCGCAAGAACCCCGAAGACACGGTGTTCCATTCCAAGGCCGTGGGCGAGCCGCCGTTCATGCTCGGCATCGCCGCGTGGTGTGCGATCAAGGATGCCGTGGCGAGCCTGGGAGATTACCGACACCAGCCGAAAATCGACGCCCCGGCGACACCGGAACGGGTGTTGTGGGGCTGTGAGCAGATGCGCGGGTTGAAGGTGAAGGCGGTAGAGCCTGAAACCGAGATGGCTTCGCTCTAGACCGCGGCGCGGCTATCGCGAGCAAGCTCGGCTCCCACAAGGGGTCTCAGAGTTAACAGAGTTCCTGTGGGAGCCGAGCTTGCTCGCGATGAGGCCGGGACAGACAAAAGAGATGTCGAGGTGAACATGTACAACTGGATCAGCGCCCTCGCCGACCTGCAAACCCGCGGTGAACCCTGCGTGCTGGTGACGATCATCGAAGAACTCGGCTCGACCCCGCGCAACGCCGGTTCGAAGATGGTCATCAGCGCCAGCCAGACGTTCGACACCATCGGTGGCGGGCACCTGGAATACAAGGCCATGGAGATCGCCCGGCAAATGCTCGCCAGCGGCCAGCAGGGCACGCATCTGGAGCGCTTCAGCCTAGGTGCCAGTCTGGGCCAGTGCTGTGGCGGCGTGACCGTATTGCTGTTCGAGCCCATGGGTCAGGTGCAGGCGCAGATTGCCGTGTTCGGCGCCGGTCATGTCGGCCGGGCCCTGGTGCCACTGCTGGCGAGCCTGCCTTGTCGGGTGCGCTGGATCGACTCGCGGGAAGCCGAGTTCCCTGAACAATTGCCCCATGGCGTACAGAAAATCGTCAGCGAAGACCCGCTGGACGAGGTCGATGAATTGCCCGCCGGCAGCTACTGCATCGTCATGACCCACAACCATCAGCTCGATCTGGAGCTGAGCGCGGCGATCCTAAAGCGCAACGACTTCGCCTACTTCGGCCTGATCGGCTCGAAGACCAAGCGGGTCAAGTTCGAACACCGCCTGCGCGATCGCGGATTCGACAGCGGCACCTTGCAACGCATGCGTTGCCCGATGGGCATTGGCGAAGTCAAAGGCAAGCTGCCTGTGGAAATCGCCATCTCCATCGCCGGTGAAATCATCGCCACCTATAACGCGGATTTCGGCCAGCACACCGCCCGCGCCGAACCCATTGCCAAGCTGCTGCCGGCCTCGCGTCGCAGCCAAGCCAAATCTTGAGATTGCCCATGCCCACGACACGCAAAGCCTACCGCGCCGCCCTGCTCCACAGCCTCGCCGACCCGGCCGAAGTCGGCCTCGAAGCCTCTTATGAATATTTCGAGGACGGCCTGCTGGTGGTGGAAAACGGCCAGATCAGCGCCCTTGGCCACGCCAATGACCTGCTGCCGAGCCTGGCGGCGGACATCGAAATCGCCCATTACCCGGACGCGCTGATTACCCCCGGCTTCATCGACACCCACATCCATCTGCCGCAGACCGGCATGGTGGGCGCCTATGGCGAACAACTGCTGGACTGGCTCAACACCTACACCTTCCCCTGTGAACGCCAGTTCGCCGACCCGGCCCACGCCGAAGCCGTCGCCGATATCTTCATCAAAGAGTTGCTGCGCAACGGCACCACCACGGCCCTGGTGTTTGGCAGTGTGCACCCACAGTCGGTGAACGCCTTTTTCGAGGCAGCCGAGAAACTCGACCTGCGGATGATCGCCGGTAAAGTGATGATGGATCGCAACGCTCCGGACTACCTGACTGACACCGCCGAATCCAGCTACACCGAGAGCAAGGCGCTGATCGAGCGCTGGCACGGCAAGGGCCGCCTGCACTACGCTGTGACCCCGCGCTTCGCCCCTACCAGCACACCCGAACAGTTGGCGCTGGCCGGCCAGTTGCTGGGGGAGTACCCGGACCTGTACATGCAGACCCACATCAGTGAAAACCTGCAGGAAGTGCAATGGGTCAAGGCGCTGTTTCCCGAGCGCAAGGGCTATCTGGACGTCTACGATCACTACCGGTTGCTCGGCGAACGTTCGGTGTTCGCCCACGGTGTGCACCTGTGCGACGAAGAGTGTGCACGCCTGGCCGAAACCGGTTCGGCCATCGCGTTCTGCCCGACCTCGAACCTGTTCCTGGGCAGCGGGCTGTTCAACCTGCCGATGGCCGAGAAGCACAAGGTGAACGTGGGGTTAGGCACGGACGTCGGCGGCGGCACCAGTTTTTCGCTGTTGCAGACCCTGAACGAAGCCTACAAAGTGATGCAGTTGCAGGGCGCGCGGCTGAGCCCGTTCAAATCGCTGTACCTGGCCACCCTCGGCGGCGCCCGGGCCCTGCGCCTGGAAGACCGTATCGGCACCTTGCAGCCGGGCACCGATGCTGACTTCCTGGTGCTGGACTACAACGCTACGCCATTGTTGAGCTATCGCCTGAAGCAGGCCCGGGACATTGCCGAGATATTGTTCGTGTTGATGACGCTGGGGGATGACCGAACGGTGGCGCAGACCTTTGCGGCGGGGCGGTTGGTGCATCAACGCTAGACCGCTATCGCGAGCAGGCTCGCTCCCACAGGGGATTTATGGCGCTCTGTGGGAGCGAGCCTGCTCGCGATGAAGGCGACTCGGTATGACTGCCTCAGCAGACCATCAAAGCTTGGCCGTCGACCGCCCAGGCTTCTTGCTCTGCAACAGGTGCGAAAACACCGCGTGCAGATCGTCCGACGCACCCTCTTCGTCGAGGTTGAGCTTGCTGTCGATGTGGTCCATGTGGTGCATCATCAGGTCCACCGCCAGCGTCGCATCGCGCGCCTCGATGGCGTCGATCAACTGGGTGTGCTCGTCATAGGAGCAATGGGAACGGTTGCCGCTTTCGTATTGGGCAATGATCAGCGAAGTCTGGGACACCAGGCTGCGCTGGAAGCTGATCAGCGGTGCATTCCTCGCCGCTTCGGCCAGTTTGAGATGGAACTCACCCGACAGGCGGATGCCGGCGCCACGGTCGCCACGGGAGAAACTGTCGCGTTCGTCGCTGACCATCTGCCGCAACTCGGCAAGCTGCTCGGCGGTAGCGTGCTGCACCGCCAGCTCGGTGATCGCCCGTTCCACCAGGCGCCGGGCCATGAACACCTGGCGAGCCTCTTCGACACTCGGGCTGGCAACGACCGCGCCGCGATTAGGCCGCAACAACACCACGCCCTCGTGGGCCAGGCGCGACAGCGCACGACGGATGATGGTGCGGCTGACTCCGAAAATCTCCCCCAGCGCCTCTTCGCTCAACTTTGTACCCGGCGCCAGGCGCTGTTCGAGGATAGCCTCGAAGATATGTGCATAGACGATATCGTCCTGGGTTCCGCTGCGGCCGGCTTTGCCTGCTCGCGGTTGTTTCTTGAGGGGCTGCAACTGTTCGTTCATGGGCACTCGGGTCGGGAGAACTGCGGCGAATTGACCGTGACTGTAATACGGCACAGCGGGTCGCTGGCAAGTATCGCGTAAAAAACACGGCGATTGTACACAACCTCTGATGGCAACACGACTGTACGGCTGTTTACGGGCTTGGCTGTATTGCAATTGCCCACTGGGTTGAGTTTAGGCTTAAACCCTCAATCTGTGACACCTGTGGCAACTGTGGGAGCATGGTTTGCTCGCGATGAAGCTGACGCGGTGAGCCTTGAAACCCAGGCACCGTCATCGCGGGCAAGCCTTGCTCCTACAAGTACATAATCTATCCAAGGACCCCCGCCCACCATGACCGAAGTCACGACTGCGCCACTTCGCCCATTGGCCGACACCTCGCCCTCAGCCATTGTTGCCGGGTTCATCGCCATGATGACCGGCTATACCAGCTCCCTGGTGCTGATGTTCCAGGCCGGCCAGGCGGCGGGGCTGACCAGCGGGCAGATTTCGTCGTGGATCTGGGCGATCTCCATTGGCATGGCGGTATGTTCCATCGGCCTGTCGTTACGCTACCGCACGCCGGTCACCATCGCCTGGTCGACGCCCGGTGCGGCACTGCTGATTACCAGCCTGGGCGGCGTGAGCTATGGCGAGGCCATCGGTGCCTATATCACCTGCGCGGTACTGGTGACGATCTGCGGGCTGACGGGCAGCTTCGAGCGCCTGGTCAAGCGCATTCCGGCGTCGCTGGCAGCGGCGTTGCTGGCCGGCATCCTGTTCAAGATCGGCAGCGAGATTTTCGTCGCCACCCAGCATCGCACCGGCCTGGTGCTGGGCATGTTCTTCACCTACCTGATCGTCAAGCGCCTGTCGCCTCGCTATGCCGTGCTGGCGGCGCTACTGATCGGCACCGCGCTGTCAGGCCTGATGGGCCTGCTGGACTTCAGCGGCTTCGCCCTTGAAGTCGCGACACCGCTCTGGACCACGCCACACTTCTCCCTGGCGGCCACCATCAGCATCGGCATTCCGCTGTTCGTCGTGGCGATGACCTCCCAGAATATGCCCGGCATCGCCGTGCTCAGGGCAGATGGCTACAACGTACCGGCCTCCCCCCTGATCACCAGCACAGGTATCGCCTCGCTGCTGCTGGCACCGTTCGGCTCCCATGGCATCAACCTGGCGGCCATCAGCGCCGCCATCTGCACGGGGCCCCATGCCCACGAGGATCGCAACAAGCGCTACACGGCGGCGGTCTGGTGCGGGATCTTCTACGGGATTGCCGGGGTGTTCGGCGCCACACTGGCGGCGTTGTTCGCGGCGTTGCCCAAGGAACTGGTGCTGTCCATCGCGGCACTGGCGCTGTTCGGGTCGATCATCAATGGCTTGAGCATCGCCATGAGCGAAGCCAGGGAACGGGAAGCGGCGCTGATCACCTTCATGGTCACGGCGTCGGGACTGACGCTGTTTTCCGTCGGTTCGGCGTTCTGGGGGATTGTGGCGGGGGTGCTGACCTTGCTGATTCTTAATTGGCGTAAAGCCTAAAGCTCGCGAGCAGGCTCGCTCCCACAGGGAAACGCGATCCAATTGTGGGAGCGAGCCTGCTCGCGATAGCGGCCTGAAGATCAACCAAAAACCCAATCATCAGGCAAAAAAACCGGCGCCCAATCGGGCCGCCGGTTCAGGACATCACGCCTTGGCGTTGATCGGCATGTCCGGGTGCCACACGTCGATCAGCGGGCTGACGGTCATGTTGGTCAGTTCGCTACGGCCCTTGAGCCAGGCTTCAACGGCAGCACGTTGTTCTTCGGAAACCGAGCCACGCTTCTGCAGGCAAACCAGACCGTAGTCGTCACCGCCGACATAGCCCAGACCGTTGGCTTCCATGGCTTCTTTCAGGAAAGCGTCGAGGAAAGCGTCAATCGCCTCATCGTCCAGATCTTCTTTGAGATCCAGGTTCAGTTCGAACCCCAGCTCCTGAAATTCATCCACACACAGCTTTTTGCGCAGACGCCGGGAACGGTTAGTCGCCATTAGAACAATCCTCATAAGTAATAACGGCCGGCACTTTACCAGTTTGGTGCAACGATTGCCCGGTTGATCGGGCATATCGGCCTACCGTCGGTAAAAAATTGCCTCACGAAAGCCTCAGGCACGGCACATGCCGTTGCGCGTTGGGGCATAATGCCGACACTTTCTTGACCGTTGAGGACGTTCATTTTCATGTCCTCGTTTTTCTCCCCTCGCCCGTAGGGTTTTATTACAAATGATCAAATCTTTGCGTCCAATGCTTCTGGCCAGCCTTCTTCTTCCCCTGGCCCTCCCTGCTTCTACCAGCGCCGCTACGATCAACACTGCCCTGTCGCCCAATGTGCAGAAGGCCCTCAAGACCAGCAAGCTGCAAGACAACGCGCTGTCCCTGGTAATGGTGCCGCTCAATGGCCCAGGCACCCCGACCATCTACAACGCCGACGTCTCGGTGAACCCGGCTTCCACCATGAAGCTGGTGACCACCTACGCCGCCCTGGAAATGCTCGGCCCCAATCACCAGTGGAAGACCGAGTTCTACACCGATGGCACCCTCAGCGGCGGGATCCTCAACGGCAACCTCTACCTCAAGGGCGGCGGCGACCCCAAGCTGAACATGGAAAAACTCTGGCTGCTGATGCGCGACTTGAGGGCCAACGGCGTACAGCAGGTCACCGGCGACCTGGTGCTCGACCGCGGTTTCTTCATCCAGCCGCAATTGCCGGAGTTCAACGACGACGGCAACGACGAAAACAAGCCTTTCCTGGTCAAGCCCGACTCCCTGCTGGTCAACCTCAAGGCGTTGCGCTTCGTTGCCCGCAATGATGGCGGCCGGGTACTGGTGTCGGTGGAGCCACCGATTGCCAGCATTCATATCGACAACCAGGTCAAGGCAGTCAACTCCAAGCAATGCGCCGGCGGCGTGCGCTACAACCCGGTGCCCCAGCCGGACGGCAGCGTGGCCGTGACCGTCGGCGGGCAGCTGGGCGATGGCTGCAGCTCCCAGACCTACCTGTCGCTGCTGGACCACGCCACTTATACCGCCGGTGCGGTGCGGGCAATCTGGAAAGAACTGGGCGGCAGCATCCAGGGCAAGGACCGTCTGGCCTCGACCCCGAGCAACGCCAAAGTGCTGGCCCGGGCGTTCTCGCCAGACCTGGCGGAGATCATCCGCGACATCAACAAATACAGTAACAACACCATGGCCCAGCAATTGTTCCTGAGCCTTGGCGCGCAGTTCCGCAACGAAGCCGACAGTGACGACGCCAAGGCTGCGCAACGGGTCGTGCGCCAATGGCTGGCCAAGAAAGGCATCACCGCACCGCACCTGGTGATGGAGAACGGCTCCGGCCTGTCCCGCGCCGAACGGGTCAGCGCGCGCGAAATGGCAGCAATGCTGCAGGCCGCCTGGCGCAGCCCCTACGCGGCCGAGTACATCAGTTCGATGCCGATTGTCGGCACCGACGGCACCATGCGCAAACGCCTCAAGACCACGGCCATGGCCGGCGAAGCCCACATCAAGACCGGCACCCTGAACACCGTGCGTGCCATTGCCGGGTTCAGCCGTGACGTCAACGGCAACACCTGGGCGGTGGTGGCGATCCTCAACGATCCGAAGCCATGGGGCGCTTCGTCGGTGCTGGACCAGGTCCTGCTGGACCTGTACCGCCAGCCGAAACTGCCGCAGACGGCTTCGGCGCTCTGATCCAAGCTTGCTCGCGATAGCCGCCATTCAACTGGCATGCGTGGGGCTGAGCTGACGCTATCGCGAGCAGGCTCGCTCCCACAGGGGTCTGATGGGGTGCATGGGTCTGTGTCCGCCGGGGTCCGGGTGGGAGCGAGCCTGCTCGCGATGACGGTGGATCAGTCCAAACAGCCGTCAACCGACACGCCCGCTATCGCGACAAGCTCGCTCCCACTTGTTCACCGGTCGTTTACCCCACCTGCATCTCGACCCGATCCCGCCCGGCCTGCTTGGCCACGTAAACACCCGAGTCAGCCCGCAACAGCAGGGCATCCGCGCCCTCCCCGACACGCCAGCTGGCAATACCGAAGCTGGCGGTGACAACGCCCACATCTTCGATCTCCGCCCCGCGCAGTCCCTCCCACAGCCCAATGGCCAAGGCATGGGCGCTTTCGCCGTCGGTGTCGGGACACAGCACCACGAACTCTTCCCCGCCCAACCGACAAAAGACATCGGTACGCCGCAGGCGCTGGGTGACACGCTGGCAAACCGCCTGCAACACCCGGTCACCCACCGCATGGCCGTGCTGGTCATTGATACGCTTGAAGTGATCGATGTCGAGCATGATGACCGACAGCTCCCCGGAGCCGCGCTCGACCCGTATCATTTCCGAACTCAAGCGCTCCTGGAAATAACGCCGATTGCGGATACCGGTCAAGGCATCGGTCACGGAGAGCGCCCGCAATTCCTCTTCCACTCGCTTGAGATCGGAAATATCGGAGACATAGCCGTGCCACAACACGCCACCGCCCGGCAGTTGCTCGGGCGTCGCCTCGCCACGCACCCAGCGCAGGCCGCGCCGTGGCAGTTGCACCCGATACTCTTCGCGCCATGGGCTCAGGGTGTCGGCCGAGGCCCGGATCGACGCACGGACCCGCGCGTTGTCCAGCGGATGGATACGGGAGAAGACGGTCTCCGCGTTCTGGACCAAGACACTGGGCTCCAGTTCGTAGATGTCACGAATGCCATCGCTGGCATAGATCACACTGAAGCGGCCGTTGAAATCCATTTTGAACTGGTAGATGCCGCCTGGCACGTGGGCACTGAGCTTTTTCAACAGCAAGTCCCGGGCCGCCAGGGCCTCGTGGACGCGCTTGCGTTCGGTGATGTCGATGCAGATCGCCAGGTGTCCGACCCAGAGCCCCTGATCGTCGAGCACCGGCGTGGCCAGCATATTCACGGTCAAGTGACTGCCGTCATGCCGTACCAGGGTCCACTCCCGGGCCTGCTGGCCACCCGCCTCGCCCCCCTCCAGCAGCATCGCGTGACAGGTAGGAATCGGCTTGCCGAACCGGGCGCCAAGCTCTGCGGCCCGGGCCTGGAGTTCCCGGGGCACGTGGAGGCTCTCGAGGGTCATGCTCTGCAGGACTTCGCAGCTCTGGTAGCCCAGCATCTGTTCGGCGCCGGCATTGAACGTGGTGATGACGCCACGCAGATCCGTGGCGATGATCGCAACCTGGGTCGCGGCGTCCAGCACACCGCGCAACTGGCCGTGGGTGCCCCGTAGTTCCTGCTCCCGGGCGCGCAGCTCCTGGGTACGTTGCTCCACCAGTGTCAGGGCCCGTTGGCGCTGGCTGACCAGGACGTAGAGCAAGGCACTGAGCAGGAAACTGAGCAAACCGCCCAATACCACCAGGCTCGCCATCGTGGAATGGTTGGTCGACAGGAACATGCGGCTGGGCCGTAACTCTACCCGGTAGTCACGATCCGCCAGGCGCAACACGCGGATCGCTGCCAGGTCACTGTCCCCCGGCGGCTCGGGAGAATCGAACAGCACCTCCTCCTGGTCGGCCTCGGACAGGTCCAGGACACGCATCGAAAGATTGTCATGACTGACCGAAGGCAGACCATCGCCCACCAGTTGGCGCATGCTGATGGCCGCTACCACGTAACCGAAAGGCTCCGTTGACAGGGCCCGGGTGACCGGCGCCACCAATAACACGCCACGGACAAAGGCCGGGTCGACCCCCACCAGGTCCAGCGGCTGCGATACCGCCAGGCTGTTCTGGCGACGAGCCCGCTCGAGCACGGCGCGACGCAATGGATGGGAAAGCAGATCGAAACCCAGCGTTGACTCTTGGGAAGCCTGGCACTGCACATAGAGGATCGGCGCATACTCGTCCCGTTCCGCGGCCCGACGCAAACCGCCGGAACCGTCGGTTTCACGAATGATGAACGGGTTGATTCGCCTGTTCCGTTCCCGCTGTTCGAAGGCCTGACGCTCGTCACGGAGCACTCGTGGCACCCAGGCAAAGGCCTGGGTACGCCGCAACAACGGTTCGGCGTAGCCGTGGAATTCCTTTTCGGAAACCGCCGCCGAATTGGCAAAGAAACGCCTCAGACTGTCGAGACGCTGCTCCTGCTCCTGGAACCTTTCCTCGATACGACTGAAGCGCTCCTCGGCTTGCAACTCGAAGCGCTGGCGAAGTTGCTGATTGAACAGGCTCATCATCGCCCAGCTCAGCAAACCAGTCAGGAGCGCGCCGGCCAGGAAGACCAGTGAAGCCACCAGCCAGGCCGATACATCTTCGCTGATAAAGCCCAGGATCCTGGGACGCACCGGATGCAATGCCATAGGACACAACTCGAAAAGGGGCAGGCGTCGGTACAGGCCTGGCCACAGCCTCAGTTATAGCTATTAGCCATCACTTTGACCAGTCCTAAAATCGGCTGGAAGCCTTGATTTACAAGGCTTCGTGGATCCAATCCGGAATTCTCAACGAGCCATGATTTTCCAGGCGCGGTGGATTTTGCTGTTGCGGGCAAAGTCGGGATCGATGGTTGCGGCGGTTATTTCTTCCACCGCGTAGCGCTCGCCGAGGTTCTCCTCAAGCTGGAACTTGCGGAAATTGTTGGAGAAATACAACACGCCCCCCGGCGCCAGGCGAGCCATGGCCAAGTCCAGTAACTGGACGTGATCGCGCTGCACATCGAACACGCCCTCCATGCGCTTGGAGTTGGAGAAAGTCGGCGGGTCGATGAAGATCAGGTCGTATTCGTCACGGCTGGCTTCAAGCCAGGCCATCACGTCGCCCTGCTCCAGACGGTTCTTGTCCGAAAAACCATTGAGCGACAGGTTACGTCGCGCCCAGTCCAGGTAGGTTTTCGACAGGTCGACGCTGGTGGTGCTCCGGGCTCCCCCTTTGGCGGCATGGACGCTGGCGGTCGCGGTGTAGCAGAACAGGTTGAGGAAGCGCTTGCCGGTCGCCTCTTTCTGGATCCGCAGGCGCATCGGCCGGTGATCGAGGAACAGCCCAGTGTCCAGGTAGTCGGTGAGGTTGACCAGCAGCTTCACGCCACCTTCATTGACCTCGGTGAACTTGCCTTGGGCACTCTGGCGCTCGTATTGCTTGGTGCCGCTCTGGCGCTCACGACGCTTGATCACCACGTGGCTCTTGTCGACATTCAGCGCCTGGGGAATGGCCGCCAGGGCATCGAACAGCCGGGCCGAGGCTTTTTCCGGGTCGATGGATTTTGGCGCGGCATATTCCTGCACGTGTACCCAATCGTGATAGAGGTCGATCGCCATGGAGTATTCCGGCATGTCGGCGTCATAGACCCGATAGCAGTCCACGCCTTCGCGCTTGACCCATTTTCCCAGTTGCTTGAGATTCTTTTGCAGGCGATTGGCGAACATCTGCCCGCCTTCGCTCAAACGCGCCTGCTCGACTACAGGCGCGGGGGCGGGGGTCGGCTTGATCGGGTTGCCATTCTTGTTGTACTGGCGCTCTTGCGGTACCTGGGGCGCCTGATCCTGCTCTTCCTGGTCAAGGCGGGCCTGCTCGCGCTCGGCCTGACGCTGTTCCGGCGTACGACGCTCGCCGGTGACGAACTGGTCCGGCAGCACCTTGATCAGCAGCAGTTTGCACGGCAAGGCACCGTTCCAGAAAGAATATTGCTTGTGGCTGCGAATGCCCATGCGCTTGCCCAGGTCCGGCGCGCCGGTGAACACCGCCGCCTCCCAGTTCAGGCACGCCTGGCGCAGGCGTTCGCCGAGGTTCTGGTAGAGGTAAAGCAGGCTGGCCTCATCACCCAGGCGTTCGCCATACGGTGGGTTGCAGATCACCAGGCCTTTCTGGTTCTGGTCGGGACGTGGCTCGAATGTGGCGACTTCGCCTTGATAGATCTTGATCCACTCGCTCAGGCCGGCACGCTCGACGTTGTTGCGACCTGGCTGGATCAGCCGTGGGTCGGCTTCATAGCCGCGAATCCACAGAGGTGGCTTGGCCAAACCGGCGGCGGCGCGGGCGGTGGCTTCTTCGTGGAGCTTCTTCCACAGCGCCGGCACATGGCCCAGCCACGCGGTGAAGCCCCACTGCTGACGACGCAGGTTCGGCGCCATGTCGGTGGCAATCATGCCCGCTTCCACCAGAAAGGTGCCGACGCCGCACATCGGGTCGGCCAGGGCGCCGCCTTCAGCGGCAATGCGCGGCCAGCCGGCACGGATCAGGATGGCGGCGGCGAGGTTCTCCTTCAGCGGCGCGGCACCTTGCTGCAGGCGATAACCACGCTGGTGCAGGCTGTGACCGGACAGGTCCAGGGAGAGGATCGCTTCACCGCGATCCAGGCGCAGGTGAATACGCAGGTCCGGGTTGAGCTTGTCGATGGATGGCCGCTCGCCGGAGGGCGTACGCAGCTTGTCGACGATGGCATCCTTGACCTTCAAGGCACCGAAGTGGGTATTGTCGATGCCCGAGCCATGGCCGCTGAACTCTACCGCCAGGGTACCATCGGCCAGCATGTGGTCCTGCCAGTCGACGTCCAGCACGCCGTGGTACAGGTCCTCGGCGTTTTTCATCGGAAAACGCTTGAGAACCAGCAGCACGCGGTTGGCCAGGCGCGACCACAGGCACAGGCGATAGGCCGTCTCCATGTCGGCCATGCCGCGAACGGCAGAGGTGTGCTCGCGCGCCTCTTCAAGGCCAAGCCCGATGGCTTCCTCGAGAAGCAGGCCTTCGAGGCCCTTGGGGCAGGTGAGGAAGAGTTCGAAACGATCGGACATGGGGAGTTCCAGAGCCTTTGGCTAAGTGGACCGGGGCAACGCATTGCCGGGTCAGGTTCAATCAGGTGCTTTTCTCAAGAGCACCCGGTGGCACGAAGGTGTGCCGTCCCACCCTCGCCGCTCAGGTTAAAAGAGCTTAGATGCAGGGGCAGATAAAAAATTCGGTGTAACAAATAGTGAAAAACTCGCCCCTTTCGTCGAATAGTACCCGAGTGCAACAGGGGGACATTCTCATCCAAAAAAAGACCACGCCTTTCAGCGCAGGGCCGATCATACAGGGGTCTTGCTCAAAAGCGGACGCCGAACACTCTGTTACTTATCGCCCTAACATCTTTAATGTTACGTGCTTATGACAAAACGATCATTCCATCCATGTGACGCTTTGGTTAGAACTCAACACAGGTTGACGTCACAACGGCGCCAACACCTTGGCTCGTCACGCCGGCAACGAGCCACCAACGGCAGAATGATTCTGCCCCGGCCTCAACAGAGGCCGACGCGAAGTAACAGTCAACAAGTGAGGGCAATACCCTATGAGAAGACTTAAGCGTGATCCGTTGGAAAGAGCATTTTTACGCGGTTACCAATATGGTGTTGGTGGTAAATCCCGTGAGCTTTGCCCCTTTACTCTACCGTCGGTACGTCAAGCCTGGATCAATGGCTGGCGAGAAGGACGCGGCGACAACTGGGACGGTATGACCGGCACTGCGGGTATCCACAGACTCAACGAACTTCACGCCGTCGGCTGACACAGGGCTCAATACTCAGGAACTCGACAATTTCGATCCACACAACGATTTAACCACGCGCGTCCCATCCGGACGGCGGGCTCCGGCCCAGGGGCTCCTTCGAGGAGCCCTTTTTAATGCCCATCGGAAACCAGTTGCGAACACTGTTGTGGCGAGGGGATTTATCCCCTCGCCACAGAAGTATCTGCCAGTTGCGAAATCAGCCCAACGCCGCAATCGCATCCACCGACTCGCGAATCAGCGCCGGCCCCTTGTAGATGAAGCCCGAGTAAATCTGCACCAGGCTCGCCCCTGCGGTGATCTTCTCGGCGGCATGCCGTCCTTCGGTGATCCCACCGGCTGCGATGATCGGCAAGCGTCCCGCCAACTCCCCGGCCAGCACCTTTACGGTGTGAGTGCTCTTGTCACGCACCGGCGCACCGGACAACCCGCCCGCTTCGTCACCGTGCTCCAGCCCTTCGACCCCTTCGCGGCCCAGTGTGGTGTTGGTGGCGATCACCGCGTCCATGCCGGTCTCGACCAGGGCCTGGGCCACCTGGGCGGTTTCTTCGTCGGTCATGTCCGGCGCGATCTTGATAGCCAACGGAACATGCCGGCCATGGATCACCGCCAGCTCAGCCCGGCGCCGGGCCAGATCGGCCAGCAGTTGCTTGAGGGAGTCACCGAACTGCAGGCTACGCAGCCCCGGGGTGTTCGGGGAGCTGACGTTGACAGTGACATAGCTGGCGTGAGCGTAGACCTTGTCCAGGCAGATCAGGTAGTCGTCGACGGCACGCTCCACCGGCGTGTCGAAGTTCTTGCCGATGTTGATGCCCAACACGCCCTTGTACTTGGCGGCAGCCACGCGGGTCAGCAGATGGTCGACGCCGAGGTTGTTGAAACCCATGCGGTTGATGATCGCCTCGGCCTGCGGCAGGCGAAACAGCCGTGGCTTGGGGTTGCCTGGTTGTGGCCGTGGCGTGACGGTGCCGATCTCCACGAAGCCGAAACCCAATTGTGCGAAGCCATCGATGGCCGCGCCGTTCTTGTCCAGGCCCGCTGCCAGCCCGACCGGATTGGGGAATTGCAGGCCCATCACATTCACCGGCAACGTTGCAGGTGCCTTGCACAACAGACCATTGAGGCCCAAACGTCCGCCCGCGCCGATCAGGTCCAGGGACAGATCGTGGGAGGTTTCCGGGGAGAGTTTGAACAGCAGTTCACGGGCCAGGGTGTACATGGGCGGCTTTGACTCGGGCGACGAAATGAGGCGGCGATTATAGCCGCGCAACCGCGGTTCAAGCGAGGTGCCTGCGCAAAACAGCGCCGATGGCATATGCCTTGCACCCCTTTGCTCATCGACGCTCATGCCAGCGATGGAATGAGTGCCACACGGTTTAAAGGACAACGGCGTCGTCATCCGGCCTTGCTCCGGCAGTCATCCGGGTACGGCGCGTTTTTATGTGGAAGGTGATGCCCAGATGAATGAAATTCCAGCCAACCCCCTGGCCTGGGTCAACGGCAGCGACGCTCCGGAAAAAAGCGCAATCGATCTCGGCTTCATGGCCTTGAGTGATTGCGCCCCGGTGGTGGTGGCCGCCACCCAGGGCTTCGCCCAACCCTACGGCCTGACCTTGAACCTCAAGCGCCAGACGTCCTGGGCCAACCTGCGGGACAAGCTGGTCAGCGGTGAAATCGACGCGGCCCACAGCCTGTACGGTCTGATCTATGCCGTGCACCTGGGCATCGGCGGTGTCGCGCCGACCGACATGGCCGTACTGATGGGGCTGAACCAGAACGGCCAGAGCATCAACCTCTCCCACGGCTTGCAGGCGATGGGCGTGACCAGTCCTGAGGCACTGGAACGCCACGTGCACCAAACTCGCCCGAAACTGACCTTCGCCCAGACATTCCCCACTGGCACCCACGCGATGTGGCTTTACTACTGGCTCGCCGCCCAGGGCATTCATCCCTTGTCGGATGTCGACAGCGTAGTGGTCCCGCCGCCGCAGATGATTGCGCACTTGCAGGCCGGGCGTATCGACGGACTCTGCGTCGGCGAGCCCTGGTGCGCCAGTGCGGTAAAACAGAACCTCGGCTTCACCCTGGCGACGACCCAAACCATCTGGCCTGATCACCCGGAAAAAGTCCTGGGCTGTACCCGCGGGTTCGTCGAGCAATACCCCAATACGGCGCGAGCGCTGGTGATGGCGATCCTCGAGGCCAGCCGTTTCATCGAGCAGAGCACCGAGAACCGCCGCAGTACCGCACAATTGTTGAGCGCCCCCGAATACCTCGATGCCCCGCTGGACTGCATCGAACCCCGTCTGCTGGGGATCTATGCCGATGGCCTTGGCAATAGCTGGCAGGATCCCCATGCCATGCGCTTCCATGGTAACGGCGAGGTGAACGTGCCCTATCTGTCCGACGGCATGTGGTTCATGACCCAGTTCCGACGCTGGGGCCTGTTGCGGGAAGACCCGGACTACCTGGCCGTGGCACAGGAGGTCCAGCAGCTCGAACTGTATCGCCAGGCGTGCACGGCACTGGGCATTTCGTCCACTCACCCGGACATGCGCAGCAGCCAGTTGATCGACGGCACTATCTGGGACGGCTCGAATCCGGCCGGGTATGCCCGCAGCTTCAAACTGCACGCCTTGAGCGATGCGGCTCCCCTTTTCGCCAGCCGCTGACAGGAGCCCGACCATGCTGCGTATCCTGCTGATCAACGACACCGCGAAAAAAGTCGGCCGCCTCAAGGCAGCCCTGGTGGAAGCCGGGTTCGACGTCATTGACGAATCCGGACTGACCATCGACCTGCCGGAACGCGTCGAAACAGTGCGTCCGGATGTGATCCTGATCGATACCGAGTCACCCGGACGGGATGTCATGGAACAAGTGGTGCTGGTCAGCCGCGACCAGCCACGACCGATCGTCATGTTTACCGATGAGCACGACCCGGATGTGATGCGCCAGGCGATCAAGTCGGGGGTGAGTGCCTACATCGTCGAAGGCATCCACGCCGCACGCCTGCAACCGATCCTGGACGTGGCCATGGCCCGCTTTGAAAGCGACCAGGCCCTGCGCGCCCAGCTCCTGGCCCGGGACCAGCAACTGGCCGAACGCAAACGCATCGAACTGGCCAAGGGCATGCTGATGAAGATGAAGGACTGCAACGAAGAACAGGCCTATACCCTGATGCGCCGCCAGGCCATGAGTCGCCAGCAGAAGCTGATCCAGGTGGCCGAGCAGATCATTGCGATGAATGAGTTGCTGGGCTGAGACCCCGCGGCGCCTGGCCCGGCGCTATCGCGAGCAGGCTCGCTCCCACAAGGATTCCGAGTACCGCCCAATCCACCTGCTCGCGATGACCTCCCCTCGATACCTGCTGTTGGCACAGATCTCGCTTAAGCATCCCCACAGGTAACCAACGGCGGTTGCCCCACCTACGACAAAGACGTCGCACACCCTTCTTGCCTCGCTGGCAATCCGGGTTGCGGCGTTTTTTTGTTTTGGCTCTTCGGGGCCGGTGGTGCGACCACAGACGGCGCACTGCTCTGAGCACTGACTCATTTCTCGAGACTTTTACAGCTGAGGTGCGCGATGAATTCAAGCTTCTGGAAATCCGGCCACACCCCGACCCTGTTCGCGGCCTTCCTCTATTTCGACCTGAGTTTCATGGTCTGGTACCTCCTCGGGCCCCTGGCGGTGCAAATTGCCACGGACTTGCATCTGACTACCCAGCAACGAGGCCTGATGGTGGCGACACCGATCCTGGCCGGCGCCGTATTGCGCCTGTTCATGGGCCTGCTGGCCGACCGGACTTCACCGAAAACCGCCGGCATGGTGGGTCAGGTGATCGTGATCTGCGCGCTGTTCTGCGCCTGGAAACTGGGCATCCACAGCTACGAGCAGGCACTGCTGCTGGGCCTGTTCCTGGGCATGGCTGGTGCGTCGTTCGCCGTCGCCCTGCCGTTGGCCTCTCAGTGGTATCCGCCGCAACACCAGGGCAAGGCCATGGGCATTGCCGGTGCCGGTAACTCGGGCACCGTGCTGGCCGCGATCTTCGCACCACTGATGGCAGCCGCCTTCGGCTGGAGCAACGTGTTCGGCTTCGCGCTGGTCCCGCTGGTTCTGACCCTGATCGCCTTCGCCTTGCTGGCTAAAAACGCTCCCGAGCGACCGAAAGCCAAATCCATGGCCGACTACCTCAAGGCTCTGGGTGACCGTGACAGCTGGTGGTTCATGTTCTTCTACAGCGTGACCTTTGGCGGCTTCATCGGCCTGGCCAGCGCGCTGCCCGGCTATTTCAACGACCAATATGGCCTGAGCCCGGTAACCGCCGGCTACTACACCGCAGCCTGTGTCTTCGGCGGCAGCCTGATGCGGCCGTTGGGCGGCGCCCTGGCGGACCGTTTCGGCGGCATCCGCACCTTGCTGGGCATGTACACCGTGGCGGCCATCTGCATCGCAGCGGTGGGTTTCAACTTGCCGAACTCCTACGCGGCGCTGGCGCTGTTCGTCTGCACCATGCTCGGTCTCGGTGCCGGCAACGGCGCCGTGTTCCAACTGGTGCCACAACGTTTCCGTCGCGAAATCGGCGTGATGACAGGGCTGATCGGTATGGCCGGCGGCATCGGTGGCTTTGCCCTGGCGGCGAGCATGGGCGCAATCAAGCAAAGCACTGGCAGCTACCAATTGGCGTTGTGGTTGTTCGCCAGCCTGGGCGTGCTGGCCTGGTTCGGCCTGTACGGCGTCAAGCGTCGCTGGAGAACCACCTGGGGCTCGGCAGCTGTCACTGCCGCTCGGGTATAAACAGCAACCATGAGTCTGCAACTGAGCTTCGCTGAAGCCACGGCCATCGGCCCGCGAGAGGAAAACCAGGACGCCCTGCGCCTGGTCACCCCGGCCCCGGCCCTGGCCGCCAGTAAAGGCTACCTGTTCGCCATCGCCGACGGCGTGAGCCAATGCGCCGACGGTGGTCTGGCCGCCCGTTCGACCTTGCAGGCACTGGCCCTGGATTATTACTCCACACCGCAAACCTGGGGCGTGGCCCAAGCGCTGGACCGGCTGTTGCTGGCACAGAATCGCTGGTTACAGGCCAACGGGGGCGGGCAGCCGTTGCTCACCACCGTCAGTGCCCTGGTGCTGCGAGGCCGGCGCTTCACCCTCGCCCACGTGGGCGATTGCCGGGTCTACCGCTGGCACGCAGATCATCTGCAACGGGTCAGCGAGGATCACGTCTGGGAGCAGCAGGGCATGCAACATGTGCTCAAGCGCGCCCTGGGGCTGGATCAACATTTGATTCTGGATTTCCTCGACGGCGAACTGCGCACTGAAGAGACTTTCGTGTTGCTCAGCGATGGCGTCTGGGCGGTTCTGGGGGATACGGCCATTGCCGGCATCCTTCGGGACCAGCCGGACTTGAATCTTGCCGCCCAGACGCTGGTCAACGCCGCGCACCTGGCCGGCAGCCAGGACAACGCCAGTGCCTTGCTGGTACGGGTCGATACGCTGGGCGAAGCGAGCATCGGCGATGCGCTGATCCAACTGCAGCAATGGCCCCTCCCCCCGGCGCTGAAACCGGGCCAGGCGTTCGAGGGTTGGCAGGTCGAAAGGCTGCTCGGCCAGAGCCAGCAATCGCTGCTCTACCGGGTACACGACGGCCAGGGCCAGCCGTGGCTGCTGAAAACCTTGCCAGGACAGCTACGGGACGACAGCCGGGCCGGGCAGGCATTGCTGTCGGAAGAATGGTTTCTCAAGCGGGTCGCCGGAAGGCAGTTTCCGGAAGTTCATGGCGTTCCCCAGCGCCAGCATCTGTATTACGTGATGCGCGAATATCCGGGCATGACCCTGGCCGAACGGTTCCACCAGGCCGGCGCCTTGCCCTTGGCTCAGTGGCTGGACCTGGCGCAACGGCTGGTGCGGGCGGTGGGCCTGCTGCATCGACGGCAGATCTACCACCGTGACATCAAGCCGGAAAACCTGCATCTGGGGGACGACGGCGAACTGCGGCTGTTGGATTTCGGGCTGGCGTACTGCCCCGGCCTGTCCGAAGACCAGGCCAACGTGTTGCCGGGTACACCCAGTTATATCGCCCCGGAAGCCTTCGGCGGTGTCGCACCGACGGCACAACAGGACTTGTATGCCGTCGGTGTGACCCTGTATTTCCTGCTGACCGGTCACTATCCCTACGGCGAAGTCGAGGCATTCCAGCGACCACGCTTTGGCGTGCCGGTCAGTGCCAGCCGCTATCGGCCGGACCTGCCCGAATGGCTCGGACAAAGCCTGGAACGCGCTGTTGCAGCGGATCCGGACGAGCGCTTTGAGACCGCCGAGGAATGGCTGTTATTGCTGGAGCAAGGCGAGCGTCGCAGCTTGAGCGTCAGGCCCAGGCCGCTGCTGGAGCGCGAGCCGTTGAAGGTCTGGCGGACATTGGCATTGGTGTCGTTGGTGGTGAATATTGTGTTGCTGTTCCTGGTATTTCATAGCTGAAATCCGGTCGCGCCCATCGCGAGCAAGCTTTGCTCCCACAGCAGATCCCCAGTGGCAGCAGATCCTCTGTGGGAGCAAAGCTTGCTCGCGATGGCGGCCTGCCTGCCACTACAAAGCTATCGTCTGCCACGCTCCATTACCGGGCGACACGCTTTGATTCGGTGCAATAAATCCCCTTCCAACACCCCCGCCCCACGCTTCCCGCAATAAATCCGTGCCTTGGAGCCACTTGGCACAACCACTGCATATCCCATCCCAACAGACATAAAGCAACGCCTCCAACGATGAAGGCGGTGCTTCCCGAGAGAACGGGACCAGGACAAAGGCGTCCTCGCTAGCACACTAGCGGGACGCCTTTTTTTGTTTTCGTGAAAATTGCCGAGCCAGTCCGATCGCCGTGATGAAACGTGACGAAACCGGGCCTGGGCTTGCGGAGAACCCTGATGAAAAAACTCAAACTGGTGATGATCGGCAATGGCATGGCCGGGGTTCGAACCCTTGAAGAACTGCTCAAGCTGAGCAACGAGCTGTACGACATCACGGTGTTCGGCGCCGAGCCTCACACCAACTACAACCGCATCCTGCTCTCCCCCGTGCTCGCCGGCGAGCAAACCTTTGAAGAAATCGTCCTCAACGACCTGAGCTGGTACCAGGACAACCACATCAACCTGCTGCTCAACCGCAAGGTCGTGGAGATCGACCGGGTCAAGCGTCGGGTCATCGCCGAAGACGGCACTGAGGCCGAGTACGATCGCCTGCTGATCGCTACCGGCTCCACACCGTTCATCCTGCCGATTCCCGGCCACAAGCTTGACGGCGTGATCGGCTACCGTGACATCGCCGACACCCAGGCGATGATCGAAACCGCCAAGACCCACAAGCATGCCGTGGTGATCGGTGGCGGCCTGCTGGGCCTGGAAGCCGCCAATGGCCTGAAGTTGCGGGGCATGGACGTGACCGTGGTGCACCTGGGTGAATGGCTGCTGGAGCGTCAGCTGGACAAGACCAGCGGCCAACTGCTGCAAACGGCCCTGGAAGATCGCGGCCTGAAATTCCGCCTCTGCGAGCAGACCCAGGCCCTGCACGACGCTGGCAATGGCCGGGTCGGCTCGGTGCAGTTCAAGAACGGCGACATCATCCCCGCCGATCTGGTGGTGATGGCGGCCGGCATCCGCCCCAACGTCGAACTGGCGGAAAAATCCGGCATCCCCTGCAGCCGCGGGATCCTGGTCAACGACACCATGCAGACCTATGATCCGCGCATCTACGCCATCGGTGAATGCGCGAACCATCGCGGCACCGCCTACGGTCTGGTGGCCCCGCTGTTCGAACAGGCCAAGGTTTGCGCCAACCACCTCGCTCAACTGGGCTTCGCCACCTATAAAGGCTCGGTGACCTCGACCAAACTCAAGGTCACCGGCATTGACCTGTTTTCCGCCGGGGACTTCATGGGCGGAGAAGGCACCGAGACCATCACCCTCTCCGACCCCATCGGCGGCGTCTACAAGAAACTGGTGATCAAGGATGACGTGCTGGTCGGCGCCTGTCTGTACGGCGATACGGCAGATGGCGGCTGGTACTTCCGCCAGATTCGCGAGAATGCTGCCATCAGCGAGATCCGCGATCACCTGATGTTTGGGGAGAACGCGCTGGGAGACGTAGGCCATCAGGGCCAGGACAAAGCCATGAGCATGGCCGACTCCGCTGAGGTCTGCGGCTGCAACGGCGTGTGCAAGGGCACCATCGTCAAGGCGATCCAGGAACATGGCCTGTTCAGCGTCGATGACGTAAAAAAACACACCAAGGCCGCCAGCTCCTGTGGCTCCTGCGCCGGGCTGGTCGAGCAGATTCTCATCAACACCGTCGGCGGTGCGGCAGACGTCAAACCGAAAAGCGAAAAAGCCATCTGCGGATGCAGCGACCTCAACCACGGCCAGATCCGCCAGGCGATCCGCGACGAGCACCTGCTGACCATCGCCGGCACCATGAACTACTTGAACTGGCGCACCCCGAACGGCTGCGCCACCTGTCGTCCGGCGCTGAACTACTATCTGATTTCCACCTGGCCCGGTGAAGCCCACGACGATCCGCAATCCCGGCTGATCAACGAACGAGCCCACGCCAACATCCAGAAGGACGGCACCTATTCGGTTGTCCCGCGGATGTGGGGCGGCGTGACCACGCCGTCGGAGCTGCGACGCATTGCCGACGTGGCCGACAAATACAGCGTGCCCATGGTCAAGGTCACCGGCGGCCAGCGCATCGACTTGCTGGGTATCAAGAAGCAGGACCTACCCGGTGTCTGGGCTGACCTCGACATGCCGTCCGGCCATGCCTACGGCAAATCCATCCGCACGGTGAAAACCTGTGTGGGCAGTGAGTTCTGCCGCTTTGGCACGCAGAACTCCACGCAGCTGGGCATCGAACTGGAACACGACCTGTTCAACATGTGGTCGCCGCACAAGGTAAAGCTGGCGGTCTCGGGCTGCCCTCGCAACTGCTCGGAAGCCGGCATCAAGGACGTGGGCATTATCGGTGTCGATTCCGGCTGGGAGATGTACATCGGCGGCAATGGCGGGATCAAGACAGAGGTCGCCGAGTTCTTCGTCAAGCTCAAGACCGCCGAGGAAGTGCGCGAATACAACGGTGCCTTTTTGCAGTTGTACCGCGAAGAAGCCTTCTATCTCGAACGTACCGTGCATTACATGCAGCGGGTCGGCATGGAGCACATCAAGAAAGCCGTGCTCGAAGACCCGGCGCGGCGCAAGGCCCTTCATGAGCGCCTGAAGTTTTCCCTTTCGCTGGAGCAGGACCCATGGAAACAGCGCCTGGAACAACCCCAGTTGAAGAAAGAATTTGAAGTCATCCCCGTGAAGAACCTGGAGGTGCCAGCATGAACTGGCTGGATATCTGCGCGCTGGAAGACATCAATGCCCTGGGTTCGCGCATCATCAACGGCCCGAAGGGCGACATCGCGATTTTTCGTACCAGCGACGATGAAGTGTTCGCACTCGATGACCGCTGCCCGCACAAGGGTGGCCCGTTGTCCCAGGGCTTGATCTATGGCAAGCGCGTGGCCTGCCCGCTGCACAACTGGCAGATCGACCTGGAGACCGGCCAGGCCCAGGCGCCGGACGTGGGCTGTGCCCATCATCATTCGGCCCGGGTCGAGAATGGCCGGGTGCTGTTGGCGCTAAGGAACGCAAGCTGATGAACCGCCAGACTACTGCCTCGACCTGCTGTTACTGCGGGGTCGGTTGCGGCGTACTGATCGAGCACGACAACGAGCGCATCCTCGGCGTCAGTGGCGATCCCGCCCACCCGGCCAATTTCGGCAAACTGTGCAGCAAGGGCTCGACCCTGCACCTGACCGGCGACCTCGCGGCGCGGGCCCTGTACCCCGAGCTGCGCCTGGGCAAAACCCTGCCCCGTGCCCGTACCGACTGGGACAGCGCCCTGGAGCACGCTGCCGGCGTATTCGCCGAGACCATCACCGAACATGGCCCCGACAGCGTGGCGTTCTACATCTCCGGCCAATTGCTGACCGAGGACTACTACGCCTTCAACAAACTTGCCCGTGCCCTGGTCGGCACCAACAACATCGACAGCAACTCCCGGTTGTGCATGTCCTCGGCCGTGGTGGGCTACAAGCGCAGCCTCGGCGCCGACGCGCCGCCCTGCAACTACGAAGACCTGGAACTGAGCGACTGCGTCATGATCGTCGGCAGTAACATGGCCTACGCCCACCCGATCCTGTTTCGCCGCCTCGAAGAAGCCAAATCCCGCCGCCCGCAGATGAAGATCATAGTCATCGACCCTCGGCGCACCGATACCTGCGACCTGGCGGACCTGCACCTGGCCATCCTGCCAGGGACCGATGTCGCCTTGTTTCATGGGATTTTGCATCTGCTGTTGTGGGAAGACTGGGTCGATCGCGATTTCATCAAGGCCCATACCGAGGGCTTTGCGGACCTGAAGAACCTGGTACGCGATTACACACCCACGATGGTTGCCCAGATGTGCGGCATCAGCGTCGATCAGCTGCATCAGTGTGCCGAAGCCATCGGCACGGCCCCCAGCTTCCTGTCGTTGTGGTGCATGGGCCTGAACCAGTCCACCGCCGGCAGCGCCAAGAACAGTGCATTGATCAACCTGCACCTGGCCACCGGGCAGATCGGTCGTGCGGGTGCCGGGCCCTTCTCGCTGACCGGCCAGCCCAACGCCATGGGCGGTCGGGAAACCGGCAGCCTGTCGAACCTGTTGCCAGGCCACCGCGAAGCCGCCAACCCGGAACATCGCGCCGAAGTCGCCGAGTACTGGGGCGTCGAGCAACTGCCCGCAAGCCCCGGCTTGAGCGCAATCGAGTTGTTCGAGCAGATGCGCAACGGCAAGATCAAGGCCTTGTGGATTGCCTGCACCAACCCGGCTCAATCGATGCCGGACCAGACGGCGGTCCGGGAGGCCCTGCAGGCCTGCCCGTTCGTGGTGCTGCAAGAGGCTTTCCGGACCACCGAAACCGCCGGGTTTGCCGACCTGCTGCTGCCTGCAGCCAGTTGGGGTGAAAAAGAAGGTTCGGTGACCAACTCCGAACGACGCATATCCCACGTACGCCGGGCTATCGACGCACCGGGCGAAGCACGACCAGACTGGGCCATTACCGTGGATTTCGCACAACGCCTGGAGAAACGTCTGCGGCCGGGCCAGCCCAGCCTGTTCGCCTTTGACGCGCCAGCCCAGTTGTTCGACGAATACAAGCAGTTGACCCGGGGGCGAGATCTCGACTTGTCCGGTATCAGCCATGGGCTGATTGATCGACTTGGCCCCCAGCAGTGGCCCTTCCCTGAGGGCGCCACGGTCGGGACGGCGCGTCTGTACGTGGATGGCATTTTCCCCACCGACAGCGGCCGAGCGCGGTTTGTCGCCGAACCGTATCGCGCCGCCAGGGAGCTGCGGGACGCGCGCTACCCGTTGACCCTCAACACCGGCCGACTGCGGGACCAGTGGCACGGCATGAGCCGCACCGGCACCGCCGCGCAGTTGTTCGGTCATGTGAATGAAGCCGTACTCAGCCTGCACCCCGACGAACTGCAGCGCCAGCGCCTGCAACCGGGCGATCTGGTCAGCCTCAAGAGTCGTCGTGGCGCGGTGATCGTGGCCGTGGACAGCGACGAAAGCGTGCGGCCCGGCCAGGCGTTCCTGCCAATGCACTGGGGGGACCGGTTCCTCAAGGGTGGGGTCAATACCCTGACTCAACCGGCATTCGATCCCCTGTCGAAACAACCGGAACTCAAGCACAGCGGCGTGCGCCTGGAACCGGTGAACCTGCCTTGGCAGCTTTTCGCGCTGATCGAAGGCGATATCCAACAGCATCTGGAGACGTTGCGTCCGCTGTGTGAGGCGTTTGCCTACGTCAGTATGAGCCTGACCGGTCGTGAACGTCCCGCGTTGCTGATTCGCGCTGCCAGCGCCGTAGCGCCTGATCCAGAACTGCTGCAAACGATCGACGAACAACTGGGACTGATCGACGGGCCGGTACTGGCCTATGACGATCCCCGTCGCGCCATCGGTAAACGGGTGCGGATCGAAAACGGTCGCATCACGGCCATCCGCCTGGCCGGGGAAACCCTTGCCCGCCATTGGTTGCAGAACCTGTGGCAGGAAGGTCGTGCCGATGAGCAACTGCGCCGTTGGCTACTGGCGCCGTTGAGTGCACCACCGGGCAATGCTGGCGCGGCGGCCGGGGGCAGCAAAACGCTGTGCAACTGCTTGAACGTCAGTCAGCGTGCGATCTGTGCTGGCATTGAACGAGGGCTGGACCTGCAAGGGCTGAAACAGGAACTGGGCTGTGGCACGCAATGCGGCTCCTGCGTACCGGAAATCAAGCGCCTGCTGGTCGCCACTGCGCAACCGACGGCCGCTCTATCGTGAGGAAAACACTATGAACGCAAAAGTCTGGCTGGTGGGTGCGGGTCCTGGCGACCCTGAATTGCTGACCCTCAAGGCCGTGCGAGCCCTGCGCGAAGCCGACGTGGTGTTGATCGACGATCTGGTCAACGAAGCGGTGCTGGAACATTGCTCCGGTGCCCGCATCATCGCCGTAGGCAAGCGCGGCGGCTGCCGCTCCACGCCACAGGCCTTCATCCACCGGCTGATGCTGCGTTATGCGCGCCAAGGCAAATGCGTGGTCCGCCTCAAGGGCGGCGACCCCTGCATCTTCGGCCGAGGTGGTGAAGAGGCGCAATGGCTGCGTGAGCATGGCGTCGAAGTGGAACTGGTCAATGGCATCACGGCCGGGCTGGCGGGAGCAACCCAGTGCGACATTCCCTTGACCTTGCGCGGCATCGCCCGGGGCGTGACGCTGGTCACCGCCCACACCCAGGACGGCAGCCGCTTGAACTGGCAAGCCCTGGCACAGGGCGGGACGACCTTGGTGGTGTACATGGGGGTGGCGAAACTGAGCGAGATCCGCGAGCAACTGCTGGCGGGTGGCCTGGCAGCGGACACCCCCGTAGCCATGATCGAGAACGCCTCCCTGCCTCATCAGCGAGACTGCCGCAGCGTCCTGGCTTCGATGGAGACCGACGCAGTTGCGTTTCAACTCAAAAGCCCGGCGATCCTGGTGATTGGTGCAGTGGCCGGTGCAGTTGAACTGGCAAAATCCCAATCCGAATGGCGCCAGGCTTCAGTCCTGTAACCCGTCATTGCTCGCGAAGGTGGCGGTGCATTCATGAAGGTGGCGGTGCATTCATACCGCTACCGCGAGCAGGCTCCCACAGGGTTTTTACTTCGTGTTGGGCAAATCGCAGGCAAGAAAAAGCCCGGCATAAGCCGGGCTTTTTCAAAGCTGTGGGCTAATTACTTAGCTTGGGCTTCAACCTGCGCTTCTACGCGACGGTTAACAGCACGGCCAGCGTCAGTGGCGTTGTCGGCAACTGGGCGGGTTTCGCCGTAGCCAACAGACTGAACGCGGGACGATTCAACACCGTACTGGTTGGTCAGAACCTGCTTGACGGCGTTTGCACGACGCTCGGACAGTTTCTGGTTGTAAGCGTCAGGACCGACGGAGTCAGTGTGACCTTCAACAGTGGTGGTGGTTGCTGGGTACTGCTTCATGAAGTCAGCCAGGTTCTTGATATCGCCGTAGCTGTTTGGCTTGACGACCGACTTGTCGAAGTCGAATTTCACGTCCAGCTCAACACGTACGGTTTCAGCAACTGCTGGGCAGCCATCAGCGTCAACGGTTACGTTGGCTGGGGTGTCAGGGCACTTGTCGACGTTGTCGCACACGCCATCGTTGTCGCTGTCGGAGCAGACTTCAGCCGGAGCTGGAACTGGAGCAGCAGCAGGCTTGGAGCCGCCACCGAAGTTCACACCGATACCGACGCTTGGAGCCCACTCGGTGTCGCCCTGGTCGATGTTGTACTGAGCTTCAACGCCGGCACGGGCGTAGAAGTTCTCGGTGAAGTACAGCTTGGCGCCGCCGCCAACGTTGGCGAAGGTCGAACGGTTACGACCGCTGGAACCGTTCTGACCGATGCTCTGGTCGGAGAAACCGGCCGAGACGTACGGACGCAGCATGTCACCTGGGTTGTTGAAGTGGTACAGAGCGTCCAGTGCAGTGTTGGCGCCCTTGATGTTACGACCGTCGTCGGAACGTGCGTTGTGTACTTCGTCGTAGGCCAGACGCAGTTCAACGTCGTCGGTCAGGAAGTAACCAACCGAACCGCCGAACAGGTTGCCGTTGTTCTTGAAGTTACGAGCGCTGTCGAATTGCTCTTTCTTGGCGAAGCCTTCGATTTCAACTGCGCCTTGGCCTTGTGCCAGCGCGCCGAACGAAGTAGCGGCAATAAGAGAACCAATGGCAAAGCCCAAGGTGTTTTTCAGTTTCATCCGTTAAATCCCCATCTGGTGATTGTGAAGCAGTCCCGCAAACCGGGGGACAACTCGGCGGCAAGTCTATCAGAACTTGCCTACACGTAAGAGATATTTGCGCCGAACTTAAGTTTCAGCAATGCCTGCAAATTTCTCACGCAGCTTATCGAGAGCGCGCTTGTAACGCATTTTTGTCGCGCTCAAACCCATGTGCATTATGTCTGCGATCTCTTGGAATTCCAGTTCTGCGACAAATCGTAGCACCAGAATTTCACGGTCGATCGGGTTCACATAAACCAGCCAGCGATCGAGTCCACCCTTTTCCTCGGGCTTGGGCGCCTTTTCCTCAGACGCTTCCTCGAGAGGGTCAAGGCTCAAAGCGTCCATCAAACGACGCTTTCGCCGTTCCTTGCGATACTGTGTGATGCATTCGTTGTAAGTGATGCTATATAGCCACGTCTTGAACTTAGATTTCCCCTCGAAGTTCTTCAGGCCATACAACACCTTCAACATCACCTCCTGACAGACATCATCAGCGTCGCGATCGTTCCCTAGATAACGTGCACAAACGTTAAATAATGTACGCTGGTAACGGCGCATCAACTCTTCGTAAGCACGTGTTACGTGGAACAGCTCCGTATGCGCGCGCGCGACCAACTCCTCATCAGAGAGATCACGGGGGTCATAGCGCATGGACAACGATTGGGGTTTGTTCAAAACAAGTCGGACCGACGGTCTAGGTCAATGTGCGCCGCAGCCTGCGATAGCGGGCGTTTTGCGGCGGCATACATTAGCAGAGTTTGCCAGGTTAGCGGCTACTCACATGCTGCTCCAGGAGGATCCGATTGGAGAGCGACACCAGTTCGCCCTCCTCGGTCAGCAATGTGGTCTTCACCGTGCCGATCTCCTCGATCTGGCCTTCGACCTCGCCAACCCGCACTTGTTGCCCAACCTCATACAGTTCACGCACATAGATTCCCGCAAGAATCTGGCTGGCGATTTCCCGGCTTCCCAATCCCATCGCCAGCGCAATCGCCAGACCAACGGTAATCAATACGATCACGATCACATGATTGAGCAGGTCGGTCTTGACCTCCAACTGGCTGATCGCGACAGAAATACTGATGATGATCACCAGTCCCTGGGCGATTCGCCCCAGGCCCGAGGCGTAATCCAGCCCTACGCCTTCGGCTGCCCCGCGCACCAGCCCGTTGGCCAGTTGAGCCAGCAGCACGCCGACCAGCAACACCAGGGCTGCTCCGAAAACCTTGGGCAGGTACAGCGCAAGCATGTCGAGGGTTGCCGAAACCCGTTCAAGACCTAGAGATTCAGCCGCGGAAACGAGAAAAATAAGCAACACGAACCAGTAGACAATTTTGCCCACCAGGGTCGAGATCGGTACCTGGATGCCGCCACGGGACAGCAACTTGGTCAGGCCAGTACCGCCCATCAGGCGATCCAGACCCAATTTGGCCAGCAGCTTGGAAAGCAGCGTGTCCAGCAACTTGGCCACGACGAATCCCAACAGCACCACCACCAGTGCACCGAAGAGGTTCGGGATGAAATTGGCCACTTTGGTCCACAGCGCAGTCATTGCCGCGACGAGGCTCTGGGTCCAGAGATTCAGTTCCATATTCAGTCAGCCTTATCAGCGGTGCGGGTAACAGGTTTACGACGGGAAACCGGCGAGACATGGGCCGACCCGTTGTTCAAGGCGATCATCAGCGCGGGCAGCCAACGGCCCAGCAGGCTGAACAGATCGCCGGCGCCGACCTGGCGGTTGGCGGTTTTCAGCACACGCCCCAGGCATGCATCGTCGTCCCGACTGGACGGCGAGGCCTTGAGCATGTCGCGCAAAGACTGTTCAAACGGATCGTGCATACGCACCTCTCGTGATGTCTGTGAAAGACGCGATCAAATTTCGTCGGGTCACATGAAACCTGTCACACCCAGCGCAGACGACGGAACAGCCACCACTGTCCCAGGGCCACACCGGCCATCAGCAGGCAGGCGACCAGAAAGCCGTAGGGGCTTTGGGAAAATGGAATACCGCCGACATTGATGCCCAGCAGGCCCGTGAGAAAACTCATCGGCAGGAAGATCCCGGTGACGATGCCGAAGCGATACATCGTCCGGTTCATGCGCACGGAAAGGCGCCGGTCTTCAGCCTCCAGCACAAGCCCCACGCGCTCTCGAGTCAATTCCAGCTCCTCGAGATAACGGGTCAGGCTGTTGTTCAATTCATTCCAGTAATCGCCGTCGTCCTCGACGAACCACGGCAGTTTGATACGCGACATCTGCCCGAAAATGTCCCGTTGCGGCGCCAGGAATCGCTTCAACCCGGCGGCTCGGCGGCGAATGTGCAAAATGGCATCGTGCTCGGGCGTATACCGTTCGTCGGCATCAAGCATTTCTTCTTCGCCATCGACGATTTCCGAAAGCTGGGAAACCAGATCCTGGACCTTGTTGGTCAGGTACTGCGCCATATAAAGGATGAGTTCCGACGCGGTTTTCGGTCCCTTTCCTTCGGCCAGGTGCGCCAGCAGCTCATCCGTGGCGCGCAAAGGGCGAAGACGCAGGGAGATCACCCGCTGGGCGGACGCAAAAATCCGCACCGAAACCATGTCTTCAGGTTCAGCGCCCGGATTGAGGTTGATGCCCCTGAGGAACAGCAGCAGCTCGGCTTCGGGTAATGGCAACAAGCGCGGCCGGGTGTTTTCCTCCAGTAGCAGATCGCAGTTGAACTCACTCAGTCCGCTGGATTTGCGCAACCAGGTATGGGTCTGCGGATGGCTGCGATCCCAATGCAGCCAAAGGCTTTCGTGCGCCTGCAACTGTAGGTCGTCGAGCTCGGTCCGGGCGATCGAACGCGCGCCGCCCTTGCCATCCAGCACCAGGGCATGCACCAGCCCCCACTGCGCGTTTTCTTCCTCGAACATCCTCATCCCTTACAGCTGTGAAGCTTCATTCAGGCATTTTCAGCGGGCTTGGCGAGACGATCACGCCGTTATTGTCCGCATAGACATATTCGCCCGGACGAAACGTCACGCCAGCAAAGGTCACGGATACATTAAGATCACCGATACCGCGCTTGTCGGTTTTCATCGGGTGGCTGGCGAGGGCCTGGACACCAAGGTCGGTCTGGGCAATGACGTCCACGTCGCGGATGCAGCCGTAGATCACCAGCCCTTCCCAACCGTTGTTCGCGGCTTTCTCGGCCAGCATGTCGCCCAGCAACGCCCGACGCAGAGAGCCCCCGCCGTCGACAACCAGTACCTTTCCATTGCCCTTGAGTTCAACCTGCTCCTTGACCAGGGAGTTGTCCTCGAAGCACTTGATGGTCACGATTTCGCCACCGAACGAATCGCGGCCGCCGAAATTGCTGAACATCGGTTCCAACACCTGCACCAGGTCCGGATAGGTATCGCACAGGTCGGGCGTGAGGTAATGGTTCATCGAACAACTCCTGAAGGGCTGGAACGTCAGACTGAATGAGCAACCGTTTGTGACCGAAACCGTTTAACGCGTCATATCTTAGCCGCAAGCCGACCAGAGCGAAATGCCCTCGTCTCTCAAACCGCCTCGGCTAGAACCGGCCGGGGTGTCGGTAAAGGCATACTCTGCTCCTCCAGCCAACGCGCCACCAGAGGCCAGATCTCAGCGTGGGCAGCCTTGCTGACCAGCATCTCCACATGACCGAAATCGTCACCGAAGCCGTGCTCCCGGCCCAGGCAGACAAACCGCTTGTGCTCGGAACCCACCTGCTCGAAGAGCTTGCGGCAAGCCCAGGTCGGGTCCTGGTGATCCCCGGCGGCGCTCACTGCCAGCACCGGCACTGGCACCTCGGCCAGGCCCGCCCACCAGTCCTTATCGGCATCGCCAAAACGCCCGAACAAGCCGTACCAACGCATGCTCTCCAAAGCCAGGCCGATGGGTTCGTCCTCCGGACCGCGCTTGAGTCGGGAGCCGGACAACTGCGCAAAACGCTTGAGGATGAACCGCCCGCTCCACTCCACCGGTGGGATTTTCAACGGCCAGTAGGTGCGACTGACCTGAGTGCCGAAGAACGCCGCCGATGCTACGGCCGCTTCGCCCAGGTATTGGCCGCCCAAGGCCGCCGCCAGGGTGATGCCCCCCAGGGAATGGCCGATCCAATGCGGCACTTGCCCGCTCTGCTCGCGCACAAAGGCGCCGATGGCCGGCAAGTCGTAGCGGGCGTAATCAGCCACACGATTGTTGCGATAGTCCTGGTTGCGCTGGGACAGCCCATGACCGCGCATCTCGGGAATCCATACATCGAATCCCAACCGCGTCAGATACGCACCCAGGCCCAGCCCCTTGGGCGAGTACCAGAAGCGCCGGTTGGAGAAGCTGCCGTGCAACAGGATCACCGGGACGCCGCGGACCTGTCCGGCGTCGGCCATGCCCAGGCGGGTAACAGCCAGTTCGACGCTGGGGTCCGGGCTGTTGCCGGGTTTCAGCCGGTAGACATCTTCGCTCAGATCGCCACGCCGCTCGGCGCTGATCAGGGCGACAGGAAAAAGGTTGCTGCTGCTTTGCATAATACTCTTGCACAAAAAAGGGCGGCTTCCGACAGGAGCCCGCCCTACTTAAATCAAAGGGGCTTGGCGACAAAGCCTTGTGGGAGCGAGCCTGCTCGCGAATTCAGTGGATCAGGCCCATTGATGGCGACTGACACAGCGCTTTCGCGAGCAGGCTCGCTCCCACAGATTTGCAGCTCAACTCATCGGCATTGCCGTTAGAGGCCCCGCTCCACTCAGGCCGCGCCTTGGCCCTCGGCCAGGAAGAACCACGTTTCCAGCACAGAGTCCGGGTTCAACGACACGCTTTCGATGCCCTGTTCCATCAGCCACTTGGCCAGGTCCGGGTGGTCCGAAGGGCCCTGGCCGCAGATGCCGATGTACTTGCCAGCCTTGTTGCAGGCGGCGATGGCATTGGCCAGCAGCTTCTTGACCGCAGGGTTCCGCTCGTCGAACAGGTGCGCAATGATCCCGGAGTCACGGTCCAGACCGAGGGTCAACTGGGTCAGGTCGTTGGAACCGATGGAGAAACCGTCGAAGAACTCGAGGAACTCTTCCGCCAGGATCGCGTTGGACGGCAGTTCGCACATCATGATCACGCGCAGGCCATTTTCGCCACGGGCCAAGCCGTTTTCCGCCAGCAGGTCGACTACCTGGCTCGCTTCGCCCAGGGTACGCACGAACGGCACCATGATCTCGACGTTGGTCAGGCCCATGTCATTGCGCACGCGCTTGAGGGCACGGCATTCGAGTTCGAAGCAGTCACGGAACGTTTCGCTGATGTAGCGCGAAGCACCGCGGAAGCCCAGCATCGGGTTTTCTTCTTCCGGCTCGTAGAGCTTGCCGCCGATCAGGTTGGCGTATTCGTTGGACTTGAAGTCCGACAGACGCACGATGACCTTTTTCGGCCAGAACGCCGCCGCCAGGGTGCTGATGCCTTCCACGAGTTTCTCGACATAGAAGCCGACCGGGTCGTCGTAGCCGGCAATACGCTTGTCGACACTGCCCTTGATCTCTGGCGGCAAGCCGCTGTAGTTCAACAACGCCTTGGGATGCACGCCGATCATGCGGTTGATGATGAACTCCAGGCGGGCCAGGCCTACACCGGCGTTCGGCAATTGCGCGAAGTCGAAGGCACGGTCCGGGTTGCCGACGTTCATCATGATCTTGAACGGCAGCTCCGGCATGGCATCCACGGAGTTCTTCTTGATGTCGAAGCCCAGCTCACCTTCGAAGATGTAGCCGGTATCACCTTCGGCGCAGGAAACAGTCACGCCCTGACCGTCCTTGAGCAGTTGGGTGGCATTACCGCACCCCACCACCGCCGGGATACCCAGTTCACGGGCAATGATCGCCGCGTGGCAAGTACGTCCGCCACGGTTGGTGACGATGGCACTGGCGCGCTTCATCACCGGTTCCCAGTCCGGGTCGGTCATGTCTGAGACCAACACGTCGCCGGCCTGGACCTTGTCCATCTCCGAGACGTCCTTGATGATCCGCACCTTGCCGGCACCGATGCGCTGGCCGATGGCACGCCCTTCCACCAGCACGGTGCCGGTTTCCTTGAGCAGGTAGCGCTCCATGACGTTGGCCTGGGTACGGCTCTTCACGGTTTCCGGGCGGGCCTGCACGATGTACAGCTTGCCGTCGTCACCGTCCTTGGCCCATTCGATGTCCATCGGGCACTTGTAGTGCTGCTCGATGATCATGGCCTGCTTGGCCAGCTCGCTGACTTCGGCGTCGGTCAGGCAGAAACGGGCACGCTCGGCCTTGTCCACATCGACGGTTTTCACCGAACGACCTGCCTTGGCTTCGTCGCCGTAGATCATTTTGATGGCCTTGCTGCCCAGGTTGCGGCGCAGGATGGCCGGACGGCCGGCTTGCAGAGTACCTTTATGGACGTAGAACTCATCCGGGTTCACCGCGCCCTGGACGACGGTCTCACCCAGGCCGTAGGCACCGGTGATAAACACTACGTCACGGAAGCCCGACTCGGTGTCGAGGGTGAACATCACGCCGGCAGTGCCGGTTTCGGAGCGGACCATGCGCTGCACGCCTGCGGACAGGGCGACCAGCTTGTGGTCGAAGCCCTGATGCACACGGTAGGAAATGGCACGGTCGTTGAAGAGAGAGGCGAAGACTTCCTTGGCGGCACGGATGACGTTGTCCACGCCCCGGATGTTCAGGAAGGTTTCCTGCTGGCCGGCGAAGGAGGCATCGGGCAGGTCTTCGGCGGTGGCCGAGGAGCGCACGGCGACAGCGATATCGGGGTTGCCTTCGGACAGTTTGGCGAAGGCAGTGCGGATTTCGCTGTTCAGTTTCTCGGGGAACTCGGCTTCCATGATCCATTGACGGATCTGGGCACCGGTCTTGGCCAGGGCATTGACGTCATCGACATCCAGGGCATCGAGGGCATCATGGATCTGCTGGTTCAGGCCGCTCAGTTCCAGGAAATCACGATAAGCCTGAGCTGTCGTGGCGAAGCCACCCGGCACCGAGACACCGGCGCCGGCGAGGTTACTGATCATCTCGCCCAGGGATGCGTTCTTGCCCCCCACATGCTCCACATCATGGACGCCGAGCTTATCGAGGGAAACTACGTACTCTACCAAGGTGATCTCTCCACTAACTGTGTTGGAAAAGCTCAAGGCACCGGCGACTCCTGGGGAGCGTTGGCCGGCGATATGGCCTGGACCTGGAAAATAAGTGAGAATGCTGGCCATTGGCGGCCGGCAAATCGCGCCTATCATATCCAAGAAACGCTATTAGCTTAAGGCCCAAGGTGCAAATGAAACGATCTGCTTTCTTTATCTCCGATGGTACCGGCATCACCGCCGAAACCCTGGGCCAAAGCCTACTGGCGCAGTTCGAAAACATTACCTTCGCCAAGCTGACACGTCCGTACATCGACAGCGTCGACAAGGCGCGGGCGATGGTACAGCAAATCAATAAAGCCGCCGAAACCGACGGCTTTCGCCCGATCATCTTCGATACCATCGTCAATCAAGACATCCGTGAGATTCTCGCAACGTCCAATGGTTTCATGATCGACATCTTTTCTACCTTCCTGGCCCCCCTGGAGCAGGAGCTGAGCGAGCATTCTTCCTACTCGGTCGGCAAATCCCACTCCATCGGTCACAACTCCAATTACATGGAGCGGATCGAGGCGGTCAACTTCGCGCTGGACAACGATGACGGCGCTCGCACGCATTATTACGACAAGGCCGACCTGATCCTAGTGGGGGTGTCGCGTTGTGGTAAGACACCGACGTGCCTGTACATGGCGATGCAGTTCGGCATCCGCGCAGCCAACTATCCGCTGACCGAAGAGGACATGGAGCGCCTGCAACTGCCCAGCGCCTTGCGTGCCCACCAGCACAAGCTGTTCGGCCTGACCATCGACCCGGACCGCCTCACCGCGATCCGCAACGAACGCAAGCCCAACAGTCGCTATTCGAGCTACGCCCAGTGTGAGTTCGAAGTGCGCGAGGTGGAAAACCTGTTCCGGCGGGAAAACATCCCCCACATCAACTCCACGCATTTTTCCGTGGAGGAGATTTCGGCGAAGATCCTGGTGGAGAAAGGCGTGGAGCGGCGATTCAAGTAACCGCGGACACACTGCGAGCCCCGTGGGAGCAAAGCTTGCTCGCGATTGAGGCCGCTATCGCGAGCAAGCTTTGCTCCCACAGGAATGGGCTTGACCCGCCTGCATTGGGCATCCAGCGCCCTGGCCTAACGCTTCAACCGCTTGCCCAGTGACTTGTGCATCGCAATGGCCGCGATGCCGCCAATGACAAACGCCTTGGCGCTTTGCTCAAACCCCAGGCGGCGATAGAACCCATGACTGGTGCCTGTGCTGTTCAGACGCACCTGGGTCAGTCCGCGGCCATACAACCACGCTTCCATGTCCTGCACCAGCGCCCGCCCGGCGCCACGCCGAAACCACTCCGGCTGCACATAGCAGAACGCGATCCGGCCACTGACCGAGGCCATCGCGACGCCCACCGGCCGCCCATGCAGGCGTGCCAGGGTCAGGCGCAACCGCGGGTCGGCCAGCCAGGGGCGAATACGCGCTGGGGCATTATTGCGGACCCAGGCGGCTACAATGCGCGGGTCATTACGGTGCTCTGCGGCACAACCGACCCGGATGGAGCGCTCGGCGATCCGGCTGATGATGCCGGCATCGCCAGGCACAGCGGTGCTGATTTCGATGAAGGTGTCCATTGTCGCTGTTTTCCTCAGTCCTTGAGTCGAGCTGAAAAAACATAGACCCGGATGACCCGGATGCGCCAATAGCAATGGTTGCAGGAAGCTTCGAGCAGTCAGCTACCGAACCCCCACCTGCACCGGCATCGTCAATTCCACCCGCAGCCCGTCCGGACGGCTGTCGAAATGCAGGCTGCAGCCACAACGCTGGACAATGGCCTGGACGATTGCCAATCCCAGGCCGCAACCGGTGCTCTGACCGTTGCGCCAGAAGCGCTGGGTCAAGTGCTGGATATCGTCGGCAGCGATGCCTGGACCGTGATCGCGGACCTGGAAACGTACCCGCTGACCAATCATCTCCAGGCTCAGCTCCACTTCGGTGCCCTCCGGGGTATGACGCAGCGCGTTATCCAGCAGGTTGCGCAATGCCGCGATGGACAACACCGCCGGCATCTGCACCGGCGCATCGGATACCCCAGCAGACACATGCAACCTGATTCGCCCGGGATCGCCACTGGCCGCATCCTGAATCGCCAGCCTCGCGACTTGCTCGGCGTTGCACTGTACCCCATCGTCGAAGGACAGACTGCCCTCCACCCGGGCCAGCAGTAACAATTGCTCGAGCGTGCGATGCAAGCGGTCGGCGCCCTCCTCGGCCCTGGCCAGGGACTGGTCGCGCGCGACGCCTTCGGTCATGCGCGCCACTTGCAGGTGCGTTTTGATGGCCGTCAGAGGGCTGCGCAGTTCATGGGCTGCATCGCCGGTCAGCCTTCGCTCGCGCTCGATGGTCTTGCCGATGCGCTGGAACAGCTGATTCTGCGTCTCCAGCAGGGGACGCAGCTCGCTGGGCAATGGATGGATCTGCAAGGGTTCCAGGGAGTCGGCATTGCGGCGCATCAGCGCATCGCGCATGCGGTTGAGCGGTGCCAGGCCCTGGCCGATGCCCAACCACAGCAGGCACAGGCACCCGAGCAGCGCCACCCCTACCGGCACCGAGGCCGCCAACAGAATCGACATGTTCAGGGCTTCCCGTTCGATCTGGCGGTCGGCGGTGGTAATGCGCACGTCGCCCCGGGCCAGGGTGAAACTGCGCCAGGGTGCGCCGTCGATCATCTGGTCGTGAAACCCTATTTTCTCGGCTTCCAGGACCTGTTCCGGGGTGCCATGACTGCGGGCCAGGATTTCGCCGCGCAAGGAACTGACCTGGCAAGCCATGCCACCGGGAATGCTCAACTGCTCGGCGCTGAAATGCGTGCCCTCGCCCTTGCTGGGCAGCGGCGGCAACTGCTCCAGCAGGCCGGCGACCATCCGCGCCGATGCCACCAGGCGCTGGTCGAGAGAAAACATCATCTGGTTGCGCAGATCGCTGAGCATCCATGCCGCCGCCAGGGCCCAGATCAGGGTGAACGCCGCGCCCAGGGTCAGGCTCAGGCGCAATCGCAGGCTCATCACTTGGAGGACTCTCCGCCATCGGCCGGTCCGAGGCGATAACCCAGCCCGCGTACAGTCTCGACAATTCCATTGCCGAGCTTGCGCCGCAGGTGATGAATATGGACGTTGAGGGCGTTGCTTTCCAGTTCGTCGTTGAAGCCGTACACGCTGTCCTTGAGCTGCTCGCTGGACAACACCCGGCCACGGCTGTGCAACAGCGCCTGCAACAGTGACTGCTCACGCCGGGACAAATCCACCGGCTGGCCATCCAGGAGGGCTTCACGGCTGCTGGGATCGTAAGTCAGTCGACCGTGCTCAATCAGGTTGATGCTGCGACCCGCCACGCGTCGCAGCAAGGTGTGCAGGCGCGCCGCCAGTTCGCGCAAGTCAAAAGGCTTGAGTAGATAGTCATCAGCGCCAGCTTGCAGACCGTCGACCCGATCGGTCACCGAATCCCGCGCGGTGAGGATCAGCACCGGAATCTCCAGCCCTTGCTGGCGCAATTGCTTGAGCAGTTTAAGACCGTCTTCATCGGGCAGCCCCAGATCCAGCACCATGACATCGAACTCGGCCACGCCGATCATCGCCCGCGCCGCCGAGGCCGACCCCACGTGCTCGACGGTCAGGCCCTGGGCCGTGAGACCGGCGACGATCCCGCTGGCGATCAGTTCATCGTCTTCGCAAACCAGTACACGCATGGTAAGCCTCGTGGAAAAAGGTACATTAGGCCGCCGGCCGATTAAGCCGACATTATGCGACGAGTGCGGCAAACATGGGCGATCATTGCGGCAAACCGGCCCTCGCCGTTTAATCGACGGTTAATCGCCAGGCGCCATCGTGCTTTCCACTTGCTTCGTTCTAAGGCTTTATCCATGCGTCGATTGTTTTTGCTGTGGCTGCTGCTGATTTCGGGCCTGGCCCAGGCGGCCAACCCCTTCGAAACCAAACCCGATTTCCTGCCGGTGGAAAAAGCCTTCGTGTTTACTTCCGAACGCCTGGACTCCGGGGAAACCCAGCTCTTCTGGCAAATCGCCGATGGGTACTATCTGTATCGGCAGCGACTCAAATTCGATGGTCTTGCCGACGCGCAGAAACCTGAACTCCCCGAGGGAGAAGCCCACAGTGATGAGTTTTTCGGCGACCAACAGGTCTATCGCCAGGCACTGGAGCTGAAGGTTCCGGCAGGCGTCACCGGCAAGATCAAAGTGGGATTCCAAGGCTGCGCCGATGCAGGACTGTGCTACCCACCTCAGACCCAGGTGGTCGACCTGGGCGGCGGTGGCCCTGCAGTGGTCAACGGCGAAGCGCCGGACCAGGCCCTGGCCAGCGGCCTGCAGCAACGGGCATTGGGCTGGAGCCTGCTGGTGTTCTTCGGCCTGGGGCTGTTGCTGGCGTTTACGCCCTGCTCCCTGCCTATGTTGCCGATCCTCGCAGGCCTGGTCGTCGGCAGCGGTGCCGGGGCTCGACGCGGCCTGGCTCTGGCGGGCAGCTACGTGATCAGCATGGCCCTGGTGTACGCCGCCATGGGTGTGCTGGCCGCGCTGCTGGGCGCCAACCTTCAGGCCTTGCTGCAACAGCCTTGGCTGCTGGGCACCTTCGCCACGGTGTTCGTGGTGCTGGCGCTGCCCATGTTCGGTTTCTTCGAATTGCAACTGCCGACTACGTTGCGCGACCGCCTGGAGAATGCCGGGCGTCAGCGCCGCGGCGGCAGCCTGGTGGGCGCAGGGATTCTCGGCGCACTGTCCGGTCTGCTGGTGGGTCCGTGCATGACCGCCCCGCTGGCCGGTGCGCTGCTGTATATCGCCCAGAGCGGCAATGCACTGCACGGCGGCCTGATCCTGTTCGCCATGGGCGTCGGCATCGGCCTGCCGCTGTTGCTGCTGGTGACCGTGGGCAATCGCTTCCTGCCCAAGCCCGGCGCCTGGATGGACCTGGTCAAGGGCGTGTTCGGCTTCCTGTTCCTGGGCACCGCGCTGCTGATGATCCGTCCGGTCATCGACGGCTCGCTGTGGGTCGGGTTGTGGGGGATGTTGTTATTGATCGCCGCCTACAGCGCCTGGCGCCAGACCGAAGGGTTCGGCCGCATGGCCTACACCTGCGGCAGCGCGTCACTGCTGTTTGGCCTGTGGGGCAGCGTGCTGCTGGTGGGTGCTGCCGGTGGTAGTGACGACTTCTTCCAGCCCCTGAAGGTCTACACCGGCGCCCAGGGCGGCGCGACCGTCAGCGTCCACGACGCCTTCGTCACGGTCAGCGAACCTGCCGTTCTGCAACAGGAACTGGACGCGGCCAAGGCCCAGGGTCAATGGGTGCTCGTGGATTATTACGCCGACTGGTGCGTATCCTGCAAAATCATGGAAAAACAGGTGTTTGGCCGAGCCGAGGTGCTGAACGCCTTGAAAGACGTCCGCCTGCTGCGCCTCGACGTGACCGCAGACAACGCCGCCAGCCGCGAGTTGCTCAAGCGTTATCAGGTACCCGGGCCGCCGAGCCTGCTGTGGATCGGCGCCGACGGTGAAGAACGCCGCAGCCAGCGCATCACCGGGGAAGTCGATGCCAAGGGCTTCCTGGAACGCTGGAACAGTACCCGGGACACGAACTGATGCTGACATTCACCCTGGGCACCTTCGCCATCGCCCTTAACCACCTGCTGCTGATCAGTGCCCTGGCGCTGGCGACCTTCGTGGGCTGGCGAGTGGCCAAGCGCGGTGGCGAGAACCCCGAGTCGGTGCTGTTCGTGCTGTTCCTGATCGGGCTTATCGCCGCGCGGATCAGCTTTGTCGTCGCCTATTGGAACCATTACCAGAACGATCCATGGCAGATCGTCGACTTGCGCGACGGCGGCTTCCTGGCCTGGCCAGGCATCGTGGCACTGGTGATCGGGACGTTACTGTGGGCCAGACGTCGACCGGCCCTGCGCCGGCCATTGGGATTCGGCGTCGGCAGCGGCCTGCTGTTCTGGCTGGTGGCGACGATGGCACTGACGATCTATGAACAGGGCACCCGGTTGCCGGACATCGAACTGCGCGACGCCAACGGACAGACCGTGAAACTTACCGACTATCAGGGCGGCCCCCTGGTAATCAATCTCTGGGCCACCTGGTGCCCGCCATGCCGGCGCGAAATGCCAGTACTGGAAGAATCCCAACAGCAGCGGCCGGACCTGACTTTCCTGTTCGTCAACCAGGCCGAAAGCATGCAGAGCGTCAGCACCTACCTCGCCACCCAGGGCCTGAGTCTGGACAACGTCTTGTTCGACGGCAGCGGTCGCCTCGGCCAGGCCGTAGGTTCCATGGCGCTGCCGACGACGCTGTTCTACAGCGCCGACGGCCGACTGCTGGGTAGTCACCTGGGAGAACTGTCGGAGGCGAGCCTGGCCCGAGCCCTGGAAAACTTCGAAACGCCGGGTTCAACTACGGCGCCCCACACCGCCACAAGGAAACCGCCATGCCCCGCCTCCGCCACCTGCTGACTCTGGCCGTCGCCACGGCGCTGTCGCAAGCGCCGCTGCTACAGGCCGAAGAACTGCCAGCAGCCATCAAGAAAATCGAAGCCAAGGGCGCGAAGATCGTCGGCACCTTCGAGGCACCGGACGGGCTACGCGGCTACGCGGCGCAATACCAGAACCGTGGCATGGCACTGTACCTGACCCCGGACAGCCAACACGTCCTGCTCGGCAACCTGTACGACGCCGACGGCAAGGACCTGAGCGCCGAGCCGCTGCAGAGACTGGTTTATGCACCGATGGCCAAGGAAATATGGGCAAAAATGGAGGCGAGCAACTGGATCGCCGACGGCAACAAGGACGCACCGCGCACCGTATACCTGTTCAGTGACCCCAACTGCCCGTACTGCAACATGTTCTGGGAACAGGCCCGGCCATGGGTAAAGGCCGGCAAGGTGCAGTTGCGCCACATCATGGTGGGCATCATCCGTGAAGACAGCCCCGGGAAATCCGCCGCGCTGCTGGCGGCCAAGGACCCGCAAAAAGCCCTGGAGGACCATGAAAGATCCGGCAAGGGCAGCACACTCAAGCCCCTCAAAGACATACCGCCCACCATTCAGGCCAAACTTGACGCCAACCAGCAGTTGATGGATGAGCTGGAGCTATCCGCCACCCCGGCGATCTTCTACATGGATGACAAAGGCGAGCTGCAACAGCAACAAGGCGCTCCATCACCGGACAAACTGGTGAAGATCCTCGGACCGAAATAACCAACCCTGGAAATCGTTGTGGCAGCGGGCTTGGCAGGTCAATGTGGGAGCGAGCCTGCTCGCGATTGCAGAGGATCAGCTACGCAAAAACTCAAGCAATGCCTCGGTAACGAACCCTGGGTTCTCCAGATTGGAAATGTGCCCCGCCTCCGGGATCAGCGCATGGGGGCAACCGATCAACCCGGCCATTTCCAGAGACTCGGAAGGTGGCCGTGGTTTGTCCTGGTCACCGCACATCACCCAAGTACTGCCGGCATCCAGCTCTCCCAGGCGCGGCAGGATATCGTCCCGGCCGAAAATGATCCGTCCCAACGGCACGATGCTGTCGCGCAGACGATCAGCCGGCAGCGCGGCCAGTGCGGTGCGCAATTGCCGGTACAGGGGCGACTGCGGATCAATGCCTGGTCGGAAGAAGATCGGCACAACAATGTCCAGCAACGGTTCGGGAATGCTGCCACTGGCTTCGATCTTGTCGAACAGCGAGAAGTAATACAGGCGCGTCGGCTCCGGCTCGACGCCCACATAGGTGTCCATCAACACCAGCGCCTGGAGCCGCTCCGGAGCCATGAACGCCAGCCGTGCCCCCCACATGCCGCCCACCGAGAGCCCCACCAGACTGAAGCGATTGATACCCAACTGATCCATCAACCCCAGGGCCTGGCGAGCCAGGTCGTCCAGGGAAGTCGTGCCCTCAGGCAAACGCCCGGATTGACCATGGCCCCACAGGTCCGGGGCGATCACCCGGTATTGCCGCGACAACGCTTCGATCTGCGGTGCCCACATGCCGTGATCCCACAAATAGCTGCTACCCAGTACCACCACCGGGCCGTGGCCCTGGTCCAGGTAGTGAAGCGGTTGTCCGTCAAGGGTTGCAAAGGGCATCGATGACCTCCTTGTTTGCGTGTAAAAAACCCGGCCAGACTGACGTGCCGTACGACAAGCCGTCAATCGCCAGGCCATCCGTGTTGCGACCGGCACGTGTAAGGTCTGACAGTAGACCGACCCGGTTGCCGGCGATAGCGTGAGATTTCACAACAGTCGATGGGGAAACAGCCATGACCAAAGTCCCTCGCGAGACGTGAGCAAGAAGGGGAAACAGGGACTGCGGTCAATGAGCGTGAGTTGGCACCAGTTCAATCTGGTAAGGCTTGAAAATCGCCAGCAGTTGGCCGTTATCCCGAAGCTTCTGCAGCAATTGTCCAAACGTTTCACTGGTAATCGGCGCCTGTGGCCGGATCAGTGCATAGTGGTGGTAAACCTGGTCGATACGTTCGGACACCAGCAACTGGGGACCGACCTCGGGGTTGCGCAGCACGTAATCGTTCAAGTACGAACGGGTCACCAGGGCGATGTCCGCCCGCCCCCGCAAGACCATCAGCAGGTTGCTGTCGTGGGAGTACGTCAGCGTGGCGTTGTATTGGCCAATCAGGAACTTGGGGTCGGCGTTGAACTCGGCAAAGGCGTAGTGGTAGCCGCTGAACAGCGCCAGGCGTTTGCCCCTCAGGTCGGAGAAGTAGCTCTGCTGGCGATCCGGCTGACGTTGGGCGACGAAGACTTCCGCATCTTCCAGCCCCATGTCCACTGCGGTATGAGGCACATCCTTCCAGCCCCAGTCGGGGTTCTCGAAGATCGCCATATCGACCCGGCCTTGCTTGAAATCATTGAAACGGCGGGGAATCGACGTCGGTACCAGTTCGAACTGATAATCGGTCTGGGAGTGATTCAGGGCTTCGACCAACTGCGGAAGCAGGCCGGTGTCGACGCCGTTTTCCGGGCGCACGGTGTAGGGTGGAAAATGCGCAGCTCCGATCCTGACCAGTTGCGCCGCCGAGGCCGGCACCATCAGGAAAACAGCCAGTGCAGCCAGCAAGACACGCGAGGTCATCCTCTTCGGCGAAAACGTCAAGGCACCACTCCCCAAAAGTCCATGCATACATTCAAGCTAGGCGGTTTCAACCACTTAGCCAGCTCTGCGACCCCTTGAAGCGGCCGCTTGATTATTGTTTTTGTTCCAGTACCAGAATCAACGCTTGCTCGGCCAGTTGGTCGAGGCTCAGGCAACCCTCGGCGCGAAACCAGGTAGTGGTCCAGGACAATGCTCCAGTGAGAAAACGCCGGGTAATGAACACGTCTGCGCGAATATACCCGGCATCCTTGGCCCGACCCAATACTTCGAGCCACAAGTCTTCGTAAATATTCCGCAATGCCAGCACTTGCCGCTGCCCTTCCTGAGATAGCGAGCGCCACTCATAGATCAATACCGCCATTGCCTCGCCGGTGCCGCCCATGATCGACTGCAATTCACAGCGGATCAGAGCAAGCACTTGTTCGCGCACACTGCCCGCCTCGGCCAGTGCCGCACGCATCAAGGCGGTGTTGTAGCGGATGGTTTCTTCCATCACCGCCCGCAGGATCTCGTCCTTGCTTTTGAAGTGGTGGAAAATGCTGCCGGACTGAATGCCCACGGCGCTCGCCAGGTCGCGCACCGTGGTGCGTTCGAAGCCTTTGTTGCGAAACAGATGGGCGGCGGTCTGGAGCAGTTTGCCGCGAGCGCTGCCTGGGTCGGTCAATTGTCCGAGGCCAACCAGCTCATGCATCACCGTCAGGGCTTTTTGCTCGTCCACCCATTCTCTCCCGCAGTCGTCGTGGCGCCGGCAATTTAAGCCGAGCCGGCCACCCAGGCAAGCGCTCGGGCAGAATTTGAGTACTCGAATTAACCGTACAGGCCACTAGGCGAATGTATCGCATTTGACTACGCTCAAAGCCATCTGCACGCCGACACCGGGAACCCCACGATGCCTCAATGGCTGGTGATTGATCTGGAGGCCACCACCGATGAAGGTGGCTGGCCGGTAGCCGAAATGGAAATTATCGAGATCGGCGCCACGCTGGTGAACCGTGACGGGCGCGAGCTGGATCATTTCCAGCGTTTCGTGCGCCCCCTGAGACGACCGCTGCTCACGTCCTTTTGCCGCGAGCTGACGCACATCACCCAAGCCAGCATCGACAGCGCGGCGCCCATCTCCGAGGTCTGGCCAGCGTTCGAACGCTGGCTGGCGCCCTACCACGCGAACCTGGGGGGCTGGGTCAGTTGGGGCGACTATGATCGCAAACAGTTGCTCCAGGAATGGCAGCAGCAACACTTGCACAGTGTTCTTGCCCACGTACCCCACATGAATCTCAAGCAACGCTTTGCCAAGGCCCGTCGGCTCGATCGGCCTCTGGGACTTAACGGGGCGTTACAACTGGCCGGCCTGCAGTTTTCCGGTCAACAGCATCGCGCCCTGGAAGATGCGCGCAATACGGCAAGGTTATTGCCCCTGGTGCTGGCGGATTGATCGGTCTGCGCCACAGATGACGAGTGTCGAAGCCTTGTGCATACTGGCCGGCCTTTTTCAGCCCTTTTTCGAGGAATCGCCCATGTTCAAAGTCAACGAGTACTTCGACGGAACCGTCAAGTCGATCGCATTCGGTACGGCTGAAGGCCCTGCGACCATCGGCGTCATGGCTCCGGGCGAATACGAGTTCGGCACGGCCCAGCGGGAAATCATGCACGTTGTGTCCGGCGCCCTGACCGTGAAGCTGCCCGGCGCCACCGAATGGGAAACCTTCGAGGCCGGCAGCCAGTTCAAGGTACCGGCCGACAGCAAGTTCCAGCTCAAGGTGGCGGTCGACACAGCCTACCTGTGTGAATACCGCGCGTAAGAGCTGTCGACACTGCCTACCTGTGAACACCGCCCGTAGGAGCTGTCGAGTGCAACGAGGCTGCGATCTTGTCCCAGGCAGTTGAGTCTTTAGCAAAAGACCAATATCAAAAGATCGCAGCCTTCGCCAGCTCCTACAGAGGACTGCGCAGGATTTACTCGAGCACTTCAACCGGCATGCCGACTTCAAGCCGGCCATTGCTGTCATTGACCAGGTTCTGACCAAACATCGGACCGTCCGGTGTCGAACGATACTGCTGCAAAGTGGCAAAAGGTTCACGGCCCGGATCGCGCTCGCCGGTCTGTGGGTCCACCGTGGTCATGATGCAACGCGAGCAGGGTTTGACCACCCGGAACACCACATCGCCGATACGAATGCGCTTCCACCCATCCTCGGCAAACGCCTGGCTGCCTTCGATCACCAGGTTGGGACGAAAACGCAGCATCTCCATCGGACGACCGACCCGATTCGACAGATCCTGCAGCGAGTCCTGGCCGATCAGCAGTAACGGGAATCCGTCGGCGAAGGCAACCTTGTCGTCGTCCTTGCCATAACCGGCCGCCGTGGTACGTGCAAGTTCCACCGGCACATGCACCAGGCGCGTGGCGTTGCCGATGAATTCGCTGACCCAGGCCCCCGCCTCGTCACCAGCATCCGGCACGCGCAGGGTATCGCGCCAGATAATCACCCCGCGGCGCTGCTCTTCCCGGGCAGAGGGCAGCGGCACGTCGATACTGCCGTAGCCCGGCGCACTGAGGGTCAGACCTCCCGCCTCATTCCACAATGCCGAGAGCTGGCTCATCTTCGCCACGGCCCGCTGGGTCAGGAAGCGCCCACTGGCTTCATCCACCAGCATCCAGCGCCGGTCACCGTCCAGGCCGAGCTTGTCCAGGCCAATCCCTTGCAGGGGCTGGCCCTTACCGGACTTCAACGGATAACGGTACAGCGCGCTCAGACGCAACATGGTCAGCTCCCGGATGGTGAAAAAACGCCACCATATACGAGCCCGCCATCGAAGCAAACCACGATCGGCTTCAGTCGAGCATCAGTCGCTGGCGCACCACGTCGACCAGTTTGTCCGGCTGGAATTTGGAGAGGAAATTGTCGCAGCCGACCTTCTTGACCATCGAGTCGTTGAAGCTGCCGGACAACGAGGTATGCAACACCACGTAAAGCCCACGCAACCGCGGGTCGTTACGGATTTCAGTAGTGAGGCGGTAGCCATCCATTTCCGGCATTTCCGCGTCAGTGAAGATCATCAGCAGCTTATCGGTCATCACCTCACCACTGTCGGCCCAGGCCTTGAGCATGTTCAGGGCCTTCAATCCGTCGCTGGCAATATGCATCTTTATGCCCAACTGACCCAGGGTGTCACGCAGTTGCGACAGCGCGACGTTGGAGTCGTCCACCAGCAACACTTCACGTCCACGGGCACGCTCCAGCACCGGGTCTTCGAGTTTGTCTCGGGAAACCTTGGCATTGTACGGCACGATTTCGGCCAGGACTTTTTCCACGTCGATGATTTCCACCAACTGATCGTCCACCTTGCTGATGGCGGTCAGGTAGTGTTCACGGCCGGCGCTGGTCGGAGGCGGCAGGATCGCTTCCCAGTTCATGTTGACGATGCGATCCACCCCCCCCACCAGGAACGCCTGAACCGAGCGATTGTATTCAGTCACAATAATGGTGCTGTTGGCTCCCGGCACCAATGGACGCATGCCGATAGCCTGGGACAGATCAATCACCGGCAACGTCTGGCCTCGCAGGTTGACCACGCCACAGACAAATGGATGGCGTTGCGGCATCAGGGTCAACTTCGGCAGTTGCAGCACTTCCTGGACCTTGAAAACGTTAATGGCGAACAATTGCCGGCCCGCCAGGCGAAACATGAGAATTTCCAGGCGATTCTCACCCACCAGCTGGGTTCGTTGATCTACCGTGTCGAGAATGCTGGCCATCGATGACTCCTGGGATTGTTCGGATGAATCCAATAGAACAGCTATCGGCCGCCCAAAGCGGATCTTGACCCCTGACCAAAATAGCTGCGCGCAGGATTGATATCACCTTAACATCATGCTTTACTGCATTCACCCTTCACCCCGCTTGTTCTCCCCGCCGCGCGACCTCGTTTTGCGCATAAGGTTCCCCTGCCTAAGGGATTCCCCTAGGTACAATCAGGTCCAACCTGATATTCCCAATATCCAATAGCCATTAATGTGACGCCATTCTCATTGCTGAACGGAGTCAGGCCTTTGTGTGCGACCGCAGGACATCGGACTTCCAGCCTTTCGGCCGATCCCGCCAGTGCAATCGCTTGCAGGCTCGTCCTTACCCAAGGCAAGGGCGCAACGACGCAGGTTCGTTCGTTGCCGAGCGCTCGGTCCCGTCGTTCGCCTCAAGCGGTTTCCTTTCGCCTGACATGATGTTGTGGAGATAAGCATGCCGAACGATCGTAAGAATTGGCTCCAGCGCTTTCCCGAATTCCTGACCGAAGCCGAGACACTTCTGGCCAAGTCGGAGGAATGCCTGAGCCACCTGCAACTGATCAACAACGACAAGGACGCGATCGATTGCATGCTCAGCTCCCTGCTGAAGCTGGCAAACAAGGCAAATGCCTTGGCGCTGGAAGCCGTTTCGGAGTTTTCTCTGCATATCCATGGCTTACTCAGCCATGCGCAAAACCACATGGAATTGCACGATCAGGCGCTGGAGGCATTGAAGGACTGCTTCACGCTGATGGCATGGCAACTTGAATTGGTCGATCCTGCCACCGGCCAGCTCGGCCTGGACAACAGCGAACAGACCTCGTTGATCGAAGCATTTGCGCTCCAGGTGGGCCAGAATCCCTGCGAGATATTGACCGCAGCACCTCCACTGAGCCTGCTTACCTATTCACAGAAACAAGCGTGATACCGGCGATGCGGGCCCAGCCCGACGCGCGTGCTCCACGGTGCTTTCAAGCCGCCATGCCGAGCGCGACCAACCATGGATGAAGTGGTACTATGTCTCGCGTCAGAGGCTTCAACACGACGACAGGAAATACCGTCAATCTGAAGCCAGCCTCGACCTGAACCATTTACCGACCCGGGCCGTCCCCTGTGCTGACCGGCTCGCCCGCAGCGAACATTCATTGGCTCCATCCGTCATGTACGCCAGCCTCAAGTCATTCATCACCTGGCCACCATCCCGAGAAAACGCCCGCCGGTTCACACTGTTTCTGTGTACCTGCTCGACTCTCGGCTGCCTGCTGATCTATCTGTTCGCCCGCACACTGCCCTTGGGCTTGCTGATATTGAATATTGCGGCCCTGGCCTGTGTCTGGACCCAATACCAGTTGTCGCGAAAGTCCATCAAGTTCCAACCCCAGGAGTTGGCCGACCGGCTGCTCGAAGTCCAGGAAAATGAGCGCCATCGGCTCAGTCGCGAACTGCATGACGACATCGGCCAGCTACTGACAGCGGCGAAACTGCAGAGCGAGTGGCTCAAGCGCCGAGTGCCGGATGATCTGCAAGCGCAGTGCTCGATACTCGGCGAAACCCTGGACGAAACCCTCAACAAAGTCCGCGATGTATCGGCCATTCTCAACCCGAGGCAGTTGACCAGCCTCGGGCTTGAAGCCAGCCTGCGCGCCCACCTGCTCAAGACATTGGCCAATACCCCGGTAAAATGGAGCCTCGACTGCCAGCAGCGCATGACGGGCATCCCGGAGGAAATGGCAGTCGCCGCTTTTCGAATCACTCAGGAAGCAGTCACCAACGTCTTGCGCCATGCCCAAGCGAATAATCTGCTGGTACGCCTGCAGCGCCTGCCAGAAGGCCTGTTCCTGCTGATACGCGACGACGGTCATGGCTTCGCCCCCGCATCCCACCCCGCTCGCGAAGGACAACGCGGCATGGCCGGCATGTCAGAGCGAGTCGAACAGCTGGGCGGCACGCTGGAAGTCACCAGTGAAGCCGGCAAGGGCACGCATATCGAAGCCCGTTTTCCCTGGGCGCCTCGCGCCCTGGCACGGGCCAATAAAAATAAGGTTCTCCATTGACTTGTAACTTGCTTCTGGTAGATGACCATTCACTGATCCGCGCCGGCGTGCGCGCACTGATCATGGACCTGCCCGACTATGCCGTCATCGGTGAAGCCAGTGACGGTACCCAACTGCTGGCGCTGGTCGAACGGCTGGACCCCGATATAGTGCTGCTGGACATCTCCATGAAGAACACCAGCGGCCTGGACGCCCTGCGCGAGCTCAAGCGGGCACGGCCGCGCAGCAAGGTACTGATCCTGTCGATGCATACCGATCCGGCGCTGATCATGCAGGCGCTGGAATCCGGCGCCCACGGATATCTGCTCAAGGATACGACGGCCACTGAGCTGGAACACGCCCTGAACGCACTACGTAACGATGAACACTACCTGAGTCCCGCCATCGCCCATACCGTGATCAACCAGGCCCTGACCCGCACCCAGCAGAAGCATCCGCCCTCCCCTGCCCATACCCACAATCTGACGGCACGCCAGCTGGAAATACTGCGGCTGATCGTGCGAGGCAAATCCACCCGCGAAATTGCCAACGGCCTGAGCCTGAGCATCAAGACCGTGGAAACCCACCGGGCCCAGATCATGAAGCGCCTGCAGATCCACGACGTGGCCGGCCTGGTGCTTTTCGCTGTGCGTGAGCAGATTATCAGCCTGGACGATTGAGCTGCGCCGAGGCGACCAGCAAAGGCGAGTCGGGTGGCAAATGTACACGCAGCGCTTTCGGACGCACTGTGAAGCGCAGGTCATCTACCTGCAAGGGTTCGCCATCCAGATTGATATCCAGGCCCTGGGCCACCTTGATCTCCACCCATGGCAAGCGTGCACGCACGAACATGTTGTCGATGCCCAGACCACCGGCCAGCAAGTCCTTTAGCGTGCTGACCACTTCCTGGGGGGCCGGCAGGACACTGATGTCCAGTAATCCGTCATCGACCAGTGCCTGCGGACACAATTCATGGCCTCCTCCGGCCTGCCGGCCGTTACCGATGCCCAACGCCAGCAGATCGCCCTGCCAACTGAATCCGGGCCCCTGCAATTCGCCATAGGCCGCACTCAACTCACTGAAACGCGTGATTCCGGTAAACAGGTAAGCGGCGCCCCCCAGTACCTTCTTGAGCTCTTCGGAGGTATTCGCCGTGACCTGGCTGCCGAAACCGCCCGTGGCCATGTTGAGGAAAATCCGCCCGCCGACCTCACCCAGATCGATCGGGTGCGGTTCAACGTCCAGCAGATCCAGGGCACGATCCGGCTCCAGCGGGACCCCGATCGCCCGGGCAAAATCATTCGCGGTGCCCAGGGGCAGCAACACCAGACTGGCATCGCCGGGCTTGAGGGCCAGCGTTTCGGCGATATCACGCAAGGTTCCATCACCGCCACCGGCAATCAGCCGCGTATAACCGGCCTCCAGCGCTTCTTCGACACACCGCCGGGCATCGCCCGCCTCCCAGGTCAACCGGACCGCCAGGTCCCAGCCTTGCTTGCGCCTAAGCATCACTGCGGCGCGAACCTCTTCGTTGAGCGCTTGCTTGCCATGCAGAATCAATAGCGCCTTGCCCTTGCTCATCCCTATCTCCGTCGTTGGAAGGTTCCAGGGATTGGGACCGCGCATTTGGCTGAAAAAGCCCTCGCCACGTCAATTTAACCGGAAAATATCCATACCTGGTCCACGGCTAAGCCGCCAGCCGGCGCATCGGAGCGACGTTTCCGCACGCAAAGAGTTTTCTTACAAGACTTGGCGAAACAGCTCAATTGACCCTCCAGCAGTATTGAGACACCTTGGCACTCTGTTGTGCTGGACCGATAAAAAACACTTATTACACAAGGATGTGCTAACCCATGGATGGATACGTCACGGCCCGCAGGGTACGGATCAGTGGTTCGAACAATAGTGGCCGAAGGGATGAAGCGTCCCATGCATAGCCATGAATACAAGCTGTCGCCTCGACAGTTCGCACCTCTCGGGGGCGAGCGGGCCGATGCTCAGAACGAATGCAAAAGTTGCAGCAATCCCGTTGGAGGAGTCGATTTGGAACCGCGCGTCGTTGAACTGGAAACCCACCTTAAGTACATCCGCCGAGACATGGATGAAATCCGTACCGATGTAAAGGTAATCCGACACAGACTTGCCTACTCGGCCGGCGCGGCGGCAGTGATCGTCGGCCTTATGGGCTGGATCGCGAACAGCCGTTTCGATCAACTGGTGACGCTGCTGTCGCGATAAAGCGATGGACGCAGGCATCGGACATCGACTTGTGCCGGAATACACCGCCTGCAGAGGTGGTGTCCCGTCGCACAAATACAGTTTATTTCCGATGGCGTCTGTTGCCGTGAAAGCTGCCGTCAAAAAGTCTGTATCTGCGAGACGGGATATAAGTGGCCTGTGTGGCTATTTCGTGCAGGTCACTAGCCCAGAAGTTCGCTCAAAGGGATGAAGCCCACTTCATCACCCTCGACCAACGTCTGCCCCTCAAGCACCTCTACCAGTCCTTCGGCCCAGGCCGCACTGCGCAGAACCCCGGAGCTCTGATTCCGGTAGATGATTGCCCGGCCGTTTTCCATACGGCCTCGCAGGTATTCTCGCCGACTGCCTGCCTTGGACCAGACAAACCCGGCCGCCACCTTGAACTTCAGCGGCACCACCGATTGAACGCCTTGGCGTCGCAGCAGGTAAGGCCTGGCCAGCAACGCAAAAGTCACCAGGGTCGAGGCAGGATTTCCAGGCAAGCCTATGACCGGCACGCCACGGAAGTGCCCAACCGTCAGGGGTTTCCCGGGTTTGATGGCGAGTTTCCAGAGTGTCAGCTCTCCTTCCTCGCGTAGCACCACGCCCAGGAAATCCGCCTCCCCTACCGATACACCACCGGTAGACAGGATCAGATCAACATCCGACAGCTGGGCCAGGCGGGTCCGGGTAGTCGACAAGTCGTCCGGCAGGATACCTGCGTCAACCACTTCACAACCCAGTCGCTGCAGCCAGCCACAGAGCAGCACGCGGTTGCTGTTATAGATCTGGCCGGGGCCCAGAGGCTGACCGGGCTCGACCAGTTCATCACCGGTGGACAGGACCGCGACCCGGACCTTGCGTATCACATCCAGGGACGCGCAGCCCAGGGATGCGGCCAGCCCCAATTCGATCGGTCCCAGGCGAGTGCCGGCAGCCAGTACCTGTTCGCCAACGGTGGTTTCCTGCCCTTGGGGGCGGATGTTCTGTCCGTTGGACAAGGACTCGGTAAACCGTACTCGCTGGTCGCTTTCAACCAGGACGTTTTCCTGCATTTCCACGCAGTCGGCCCCGGCGGGAACCGGCGCTCCCGTAAAGATCCGCGCGCAGGTCCCGACAGCCAGCGGTTGCGCAGCCTGCCCGGCGAAGATCCGCTGGCTGACCGCCAGCGGTTCACCTTTCCAGTCAGCCAGCCGCAATGCATAACCGTCCATGGCGCTGTTGGGCCACGGCGGCAGATCCAGGGTCGACACCAGATCCTCCGCAAGCACCCGCCCTTGCGCCTCAGCCAGCGGCAGGCGCTCGTGCTGGGTCACCGGCGTGGCCGCGGCCATTGCCAGCAGTTGCTCCAATGCGACTTCGACAGCCATCAAAGCGCCGGTCTTGCCAGGTTTACCCACGGGATTCACAAGGAGCCGCCTGTTTCAGATGGGCCACGAAGTTGCAGGGTCGGTGCCGCGCATCCAGTTGCTCGGCGAGAATCCCGTCCCAACCGGTGCGCACCGCGTTGGTAGAGCCCGGCAAACAGCACACCAGCGTGCCATTGGCCAGGCCCGCCAGTGCTCGGGACTGAACGGTGGAGGTGCCGATGTCGGCCACGGAAATCTGCCGAAACAACTCACCGAAACCGTCGACCTGCTTGTCCAGCAGGCACGCGACCGCTTCCGGGGTGCTGTCACGTCCGGTAAAACCGGTGCCACCGGTGATCAGCACCACCTGCACTACCTCATCGGCAATCCAGCTCGCAACTTGCGCCCGAATCTTGTACAGATCATCTTTGAGCAGGACTCGCGCCGCCAGGTTATGCCCGGCCGCACAGAGCCGATCGACGAAAACCTGCCCGGACGTGTCGGTTTCCAGGGTACGGGTATCACTGACAGTCAGCACCGCGATGTTGAGCGGCACGAAAGGTACATCAGCCTTGGCTTTCATAGCTCGTCCAGTTGTAGGGGAAACAGCCCGGTGTTATATCACAGCGCTTCATTTTTTCGCCTGTGCGGAGACACACCATGACCTCGAATACTGCCCTGCCACCCTGCTCCATCCTGCTGTTGGCCGGTGGCCGCGGACAACGCATGGGTGGGCGGGACAAAGGCCTGGTGGAATGGCAGGGCGAGCCGTTGATCGTCCATCTCCAGCGCAAGACCCGCGCATTGAGCGATGACCTGATCATCTCCTGCAACCGCAACCCTGAACGTTATGCGCTGTATGCCGATCGATTGGTACATGACGATGAAGGCGATTATCCCGGCCCCCTGGCAGGCATCCGGGCCGGCCTAAAGGTGGCAAGGCATCCGTATCTGCTGGTGCTGCCGTGCGATGTACCGCAGATTGATTCCGGTCTTCTCGACAGTATGCGCACGATGGCCAGCCAGCATCCCCACGTGCCGCTGATGGTGCGCCACGGCGAACATTGGGAACCGCTGCTATGCGTCATTCCACTGGCCCTGGCGGCAGCGTTCGAAGAGGCCTGGCGCGAAGGCGAACGCAGCCCCGGCCGTATCATGCGCACACTGCACGCCATTGCATTGCAATGTCCGGCCGACGATCCCCGGCTGGCGAACCTGAACACGCCGGAACTGCTGACGCGACATAAAGGCCACTAGCCAGGAACTTGCGTGAGATGTATACGTCTGAAGGTCAGTAACCTGAAGAATTCATTTTCGGAGAAGTACCATGACACAACGGACCCTCGCCACTTTCATGCTCGCACTGGGCCTCGCCACTCTTGCCGGTTGCGCATCGCCTACAGTGATTACCTTGAATGACGGTCGCGAAATCCAGGCCGTCGACACCCCCCAGTACGATGAAGACACTGGCTTCTACGAGTTCGAACAACTGGACGGCAAGCACACCCGCGTGAACAAGGATCAGGTTCGCACCGTCAAAGATCTGTAAGCCCCGATGCTGCAACCCGATACAGAAAAGCCCGCAATGCAATATTGCGGGCTTTTTGATGACTGCTCGACAAGCGAAGCTACCACTGGAGCGTAATACCGCTTTCGAACACTCGCTCCTCACCCGTGACCGGATCAATGAAACGCAGCCCCTGGGCCAGCAGTTTAAGGGGATTGGCGTAGTCATCCTCCACATCCCTGAGCACGTCAGGGTAGAACGGGTCGTTGCAGATACCCGCCCCCAGGGCATTCATATGAACCCGCAACTGATGCTTCTTCCCGGTGACCGGAGACAGGCCGTAGCGCCACAGCTCAGCGTTTTTTTCCAGAACCTCGATGGTCGTTTCAGTGTTCGGTTCGCCCGCTCCTTCCTGCATCCGGAAGAATGGTTCGCCATCAATCATCCGGCTTCTATGCACCCGCGGAAAGGTTAGCTGAGGCAACGCACGGGCAATGGCCTGGTAGCGTTTCTCGATCCTTCGCGTCGGGAACAATGACTGGTAAGCCGATCGGCTCTGGGGATTGGCCGAGAACAGCACCAGCCCGGCCGTGTGCCGGTCGATACGGTGCAAGGGCACCAGATGAGGATTGTCCAGCCGCCGGATCAAGCGTCGCAACAGGGTTTGCTCGACGTACTCCCCCGCCGGAGTGACAGGCAGGAAATGCGGTTTGTCCGCCACTACCAGATGTTCATCAACGTACAGGATCGACTCCACGACCGGGATCGGCTTCTCGTCGGCCACTTCACGAAAGTAATGAATGCGCAAGCCTTCACGGTATGGCAGATCAACAGGAATCGCCTTGCCCTCTGCGTCCAGCACCCGGCCCCGGGCAATGCGGTCTCGCCACTGCTCGCGGCTGATGGCACTGAAATGCTCGCACAGGCAATCCAGCACCGTCTGCCAGGAACCGGGGGGCAGGTATAAAGTGCTGGCCTGATGGTGTGCAGCGGAAAACGATGAACCGGACATCGGACACTCTTGAACATTTTGCGGGGCGACATTATCCGACAGTCGCACAAGCCAGCCCAGCAATGATTACCTCACGCCGGAAGCGAGACAGGACGTGCCGCCGCCTCGGTGAACTCCTTCAACCAGCGCAGCACTTCCACCGCCTCCCAGCGACCCGGGTCGTACAGCGCATACAACAAGCCCTGATAGCCCACCACATCCAGTTGCTTGTGATATCCGGCACGCTGGAACAGCGCTTCGATCTCAGCGAAGCAGGTGTTGAAATGCAGCTTGTTGAACGGTGTCTTGCCTTCGGTCACCAGCCCGTCCAGGCGCAGTTCCAGGACAGCCTCGCGCACAACGTCCACGGACATCCTGTTCACGCTGTTCTTCAATTGTTCGACATTGACCAAGGGATGCACTCCAGATAACTGTATAGGCATACAGTAACCGAAGAGCACCATTTTCGCCAATGGCGGTATGAGGACATGACGGACGGACCGGTCAGCGCAGAAAGGCGGCAACCCGATCGGGGTCATCGAAAGGCCAGTCAAGTTCGGCACCGGTATCGACCCGGCGCAGCACCGGAATGCGCAGTCCATAAGCGTCGGACATCGCCTCGCTTTCCGCAATATCCACCAGTTCCACCAGCAAGCCGTGCTCAACGAAAGGCATCAACACCCCTTCGGCAACTTCGCAGAGATGACAACCCAGGGTACCGAACAGTTGGCATTCAGGAGGCATGGCTGGTAGACCCACAAAAGATAGACGGTCATTCTAGGCGCACCCTCGGAAACCGTCGAGCCGGGCATTCCGCATCGGCAAAACGCTGATGCAAATCACTGAACGCAAATGTCTTTTCGACAACCCTGGTCAGCTTTCCCCTTCTACGCTGTCTACCGAGCCTTGAAACGGAGTGTCCCTTGTTTGCCAACCTGCTGATCATTCTCGCCTCGTCACTGGTGGTCATCGCCCTGTTCAGACGACTGCGCCTGCCACCGGTGCTGGGTTACCTCTGCGTCGGGTTGGCCATAGGCCCCACCGCCCTGGACTGGGTGAATGACAGCGAGGGACTGCCGGACCTGGCCGAACTCGGCGTGGTATTCCTGTTGTTTTCGCTGGGGCTGGAATTCTCTCTGTCCAGGATGCTTGAGCTGCGCCGCGTGGTGTTCGGCCTCGGCAGCCTCCAGGTGGTGTGCTCGGGAGCGCTCCTGGGTGTGCTGCTGGTGCTCTGCGGCGCGCCGGTATTGGCCGCGTTGCTGCTCGGGGCCGGACTGGCGTTGTCGTCGACTGCCATTGTCAGCAAGGAGCTGACCAGCCTGGGGGAGATCTTCAGCAGCCACGGACAGAACGCCATCGGCGTATTGCTGTTCCAGGACGTTGTCGCGGTGCTGTTGCTGACCCTGGTGCCGGTGTTCGCCGGCAGCAGTTCGCAGGCGTGGTATTGGGCACTGCCCGTGACACTGGGCAAGACGCTGGTCCTGTTCGGCGGCTTGCTGCTGGCCAGCCGCCTGCTGCTGCCACGCCTGTTCCATGAAGTCGCCGCGTCCCGCTCTGCTGAATTGTTCGTGCTGCTGGCCCTGGTGATCGTGTTGCTGACCGCCTGGCTGACCCATCTGCTCGGCCTCTCACCGGCCCTGGGCGCTTTCCTGGCGGGCATGCTGCTGGGGGAAAGCCATTACCGACACCAGATCGAAGCCGATATCCGCCCGTTCCGTGACATTCTGCTGGGGCTGTTCTTCGTCAGCATCGGCATGCTGATCGATCTGCAACTGTTCGTCGATGACGGCCTGCTGATCCTCGGACTGACCCTGGGATTGATGCTCATCAAGGGCTGTGTGGTCGCCGCCCTGGTGAAATGGCGCGGCAGCGATGGTGAAACCGCCTGGCGCAGCGGCCTGGCCCTGGCCCAGGGCGGCGAATTCTGTTTCGCCCTGATGGCGCTGATGCAACAGAACCGCCTCCTGCCCGCCGACATCGGCGGTCTGCTGCTGGCAGCAACGTTCTGTTCAATGCTGCTCACACCACTCTTGCTGCGGGCCGCACCAACCATCGCCGCACGCCTGCATCGCAAACCCAACGAAGAAGCCCAACTGGACCAGATCAACGCGCTGAACGCGGACCTGTCGGGTCATGTGGTCATTTGCGGATACGGGCGCGTCGGTCAGTCCATCGCTCGGTTTCTGCGTCGGGAGGGCCAGGCGTTCGTTGCCCTGGATGATGACCCGGTCATCATCCAGGAAGCCAGCGTTGGGGAAAGCTGCGTGCATTATGGAGATTCGAGACGAGGGGATCTGCTGGTCGCCGTGGGGCTGAACCGCGCACGATTACTGGTGATCGCGGTCGACAAGACCGACATCGCCTTGACCGTGCTCAGGGCGGCCCGGCGGGTCAACCCTCAGGTTCCGATCCTGGTGCGCACCCGCGACGACAGTCAACTGGCCGAATTGCAGGCCGCCGGGGCCAGCGAAGTGGTCCCGGAGCTGCTGGAGTCGAGCCTGATGCTGGCCTCCCACGCCCTGATCATGCTCGGGCTGCCGGAACAGCAGGTCCGACAGCACGTGGATCAGGTCCGTCACGATCGCTATCGCCTGCTACACGGTTTTTATCCCGGTAACCAGGACAAGGACGCGTGACGACTCAGTCCTGGCTGACCGCACCGATCTTGTGAATCGACAGGTCAGCGCCGTAATACTCTTCTTCCTGGGACAAGCGCAGCCCCAACAGCGCCTTGATCACGCCGTAGACCGCGAACCCGCCGACCAATGCGATGACAATGCCCAGGGCAGTGCCGATCAGTTGGCTGACCAGGCTGACCCCACCCAGGCCGCCCAGGACGTCCTGGCCAAAGATGCCGCAGGCAATGCCACCCCAGACCCCGCACAACCCATGCAAGGGCCAGACACCGAGCACATCGTCGATCTTCCATTTGCCCTGGGCCGCGGTGAAGCACCAGACAAACAAGGCGCCCGCAATGGCACCAGTGGCCAGCGCGCCTACCGGGTGCATCAGATCGGAACCGGCACAGACCGCCACCAGCCCGGCCAACGGACCGTTGTGCAGGAAGCCGGGGTCGTTGCGTCCAACGAGCAATGCCGCCACTGTACCGCCGACCATGGCCATCAACGAATTGACCGCCACCAAACCGCTCACCCCTGGCAGGGTCTGGGCGCTCATCACGTTGAAACCGAACCAACCGACAATCAGGATCCACGACCCCAAGGCCAGGAATGGAATGCTCGACGGCGCGAACGCCACCAGGCGCCCCTCCCGGTAACGGCCGTTACGAGGCCCGAGCAACAGCACGGCCGCCAGCGCCAGCCAGCCGCCCATGGCATGCACGACCACGGAGCCGGCAAAGTCGTGGAAACTGGCACCGAAGCGGGCCAGCAACCAGGCCTGGAGGCCGAAATTTCCATTCCAGACGACGCCTTCGAAGAATGGATACACGAATGCCACGATCAACACCGTGGCACACAGCTGCGGCGCAAAGCGTGCACGTTCGGCAATACCGCCGGATATGATCGCCGGGATGGCGGCGGCGAAAGTCAGCAGGAAAAAAAACTTCACCAGGCTGTAGCCGTGATCGGTGCTCAGCACCGCGGCCGGTTGCAGGAACGTCACGCCGTAGGAAATCCAGTAGCCTATAAAGAAATAGGCCAGGGTCGAGACGGCAAAATCGCTGAGAATCTTCGACAGCGCATTGACCTGGTTTTTTTGCCGGACAGTTCCAACTTCCAGGAACGCAAAGCCGGCATGCATGGCCAGGACCATGACCGCACCCAGCAGGATGAACAGAGTGTTGGAACTGTGGATCAGACTGTCCACAGCGCTTTGCATATTTTCCATGGTGTTGGCAGACCTGAAAAAGTTGAAAGAAGCACCAAAGCGGCTCGCTCGACCCGTCAACGCACCAAGTTGAGACGGCTCGCTTGCCGATTAAAAGCCGGCGAACCGCTTTGGTGCGTTAAAAATGGCAATGCGATGTTCCGTTGCGAGGTGCTTCGCGGGTTTTGATTATTTGGGTTAAGGTTTTGCGGGCTGCGCCCAGCTTCAGCGCAGTGACACGGGGCGACGCACCAGCACATGGCAAAACCTTGAGCCAAAACAGAGCAAAAGTTGTACCAGCCACTTTCACTGAACCTTCCGGCAAGGCTTACACTCGAACGATTCAGACGTCATTTACGGAGATTCACCCATGGCCAGAACCCAGGCAAAGACTGCTCAAGAAATCCTGATAGAAGATTTTCAGACGCTGGTCAGCGACACCGAACGGCTGCTGGACCATACGGCTACGCTGGCGGGGGACCAGGCCGATGAGCTGCGCAACCAGATCCACGAGACGCTCCTGCGCGCGCGCGACACTCTCAAGCTGACCGAAGATTCCATGCGTGAGCGCGGCCAGGCTGCGGTCATCGCCACCGAGGAGTACGTACAGGCCAACCCTTGGCAGTCTGTCGGCATCGCTGCTGGCGTGGGCTTTCTGATCGGCCTGCTGGCAACACGGCGCTGATGATGGATATCAACGACTCCAGCTCGTCCGAATCGGGCACAGCTTCTTCAGCGCGCCGCCTGGGTGCAGCATTCCTCGGGCTGCTGCACAGCCACGTCGAACTGTTCGGGATGGAGCTGCAGGAACAGAAAGCCCGGACTGTCAGCCTGCTGCTGTTCGCCGGCCTGGCGCTGGTGTTCGCCCTGCTGCTGCTGGTAGGCCTCTCGACCCTGGTGCTGATTCTGGTGTGGGACACCTATCGCCTTGCGGGCATCATCGGCCTGTGCCTGTTCTATCTGTTGGCGGCATTGTTCTGCGGCCTTCGACTCAGGGCAGCGATCTACGATGAATCGACACCCTTCCACGCCACACTCGAAGAACTGAACAATGACCGGGAGCGCCTGCTGCCATGAGTCTGCCTGACATTCCTCAAGCCAGGACCCGCCAGGAAATGCGCAAGGCACTGGTACGCCTGCGCATGGAAATGCATCGCCAGGAAATCCGCCAGGAAACGCGCCAGCTGTTGCAACCGCTGCAGCGGGTACGAGGTCTTGGACAGAGCTGGCACGAAGGCTTCGGTATAAAACATGCGCCACTCTGGGGCATGGCGGCCGTGTCCTTGCTCGGCTTCATCGGTGGCAAACGGACCCGCAGCGGACGCAGCAGTGGCCTGGTTCGCCTGATCCGGCTGGCAACGACGCTGGTACCGCTGATCAAACTGGCCCGCAACGTACGCAAGCCCTGATGGGCTTGCGGGACGCTTCACGAACCGGGAAGCTAGGGCATCTCTATATCAACGGAGCAACCGGCCTTGGATTGGCATACCCTGCTGACTCGCGAACGCCTCGGAAAACCCGTGCACAGCCCGGAAGAGCTGGGCCGTAGCCCTTTTCACAAGGACCATGATCGCATCATCTTTTCCGGAGCCTTTCGTCGCCTCGGACGCAAGACGCAGGTCCACCCGGTTTCCAGCAACGACCACATCCACACGCGCCTGACCCATTCGCTGGAAGTCAGTTGCGTCGGGCGCTCTCTGGGCATGCGCGTGGGGGAAACCATCCGTAGCGCCCTGCCCGACTGGTGCGAACCGAGCGATCTGGGCATGGTGGTGCAATCCGCCTGCCTGGCCCACGATATCGGCAATCCACCCTTCGGTCACTCCGGCGAGGACGCCATCCGCTACTGGTTCCAGCAGGCAGCAGGCCGCGGCTGGCTCGATGCCATGAGCGAGGCCGAGCGCAGCGACTTTCTCAATTTCGAAGGCAACGCCCAGGGGTTCCGGGTCCTCACGCAACTTGAATACCATCAATTCGATGGAGGCACACGACTGACCTATGCCACCCTCGGTACCTACCTGAAATACCCCTGGACCGCCCGTCATGCCGACTCCCTGGGTTACAAGAAGCACAAGTTCGGTTGCTACCAGAGCGAATTGCCATTGCTGGAACAGATTGCCCACAAGCTAGGCCTGCCCCAGCTTGAGGATCAACGTTGGGCACGGCATCCGCTGGTGTACTTGATGGAGGCCGCCGATGACATCTGCTACGCGCTGATCGATCTGGAAGACGGCGTGGAAATGGAGCTGCTGGACTACTCCCAGGTGGAATCGCTGCTCCTGGATCTGGTGGGCGATGATATTCCGGATACCTACCGCCAACTCGGACCTCTGGATTCCCGACGACGCAAACTGGCGATCCTGCGGGGCAAGGCTATCGAACACCTGACCAACGCCGCCGCCCGGGCGTTCGTCGAGCAGCAGGAAGCCTTGCTGGCCGGCACGCTACCGGGCGACCTGGTGGAGCATATGCATGGCCCGGCCAAGCGTTGCGTGTTGAATGCCAAGGACATGGCGCGCAAGAAAATATTCCAGGACAAGCGCAAGACCCTGAATGAAATCGGTGCATACACCACGCTTGAAATCCTGCTCAACGGGTTCTGCGGAGCGGCCCTGGAACAGCATGGGGGTCGCTCACCTTCATTCAAGAATCGTCGTATTCTCGATCTGCTGGGGAACAATGCACCCGATCCCAATGGCCCCTTGCACGCCGCGTTCCTGCGGATGATCGATTTCATCGCCGGAATGACCGACAGTTACGCCAGCGAGATGGCACAGGAGATGACCGGCCGTACCCGCCAGTGACATTCCCCCCGTGGGAGCGAGCCTGCTCGCGATAGCGTCCGATCCGTTTGCCCTCGTGGCGACTGACACTCCGCTTCGGAAGCCGGCTGACTCCCACAACGGATTTGCAACGTCAGGCTCTGTACGAAAAGCCTTGGTACTCGTTCATGCTGCGTTGCAACCTCGGAATGCTCATGTACTCCAGTACACAGCGCTTGCTCGGCTGTTCTCGCGTTGCCTGACCTTCGTCTCAAGACTTCTCGTACAGAGCCTGGTTACACAGTATTGACGACATAATTTCTCCCTGCTTATAAGAGCTGACGCTCTAAAACCTTTTCCTGACCTATAGTCCGCTCATAAAAATGCCCCCCTCTCATTCCCATTACCTACTAAAAACCCAATTACCTCGTAGTACCCCGCTTCTTTTTTTGTAGGAAACTTCCGAAATTGAATATGTACGCCCGTCTCCTCGTACGACCGCGACTGTAACTGGGCTAAGGTGCGCGCTTTATTAAGCTCGCAAGGGACTTTATTCATGAACTCCGTTTTCATTGTCGACGATCATCCGGTCATTCGCCTCGCCGTTCGCATGCTTCTGGAGCATGAGGGTTATAAAGTCGTAGGAGAAACCGACAATGGCGTCGATGCGATGCAAATGGTGCGCGAATGCATGCCGGACCTGGTTATCCTGGACATCAGCATTCCCAAGCTGGACGGATTGGAGATCCTCTCGCGCTTCAACGCCATGACAACCCCCCTGAAAACACTGGTGCTCACGGCACAGTCACCGACTCTGTTCGGTATCAGGTGCATGCAGTCCGGAGCCTCCGGTTATGTTTGTAAACAGGAAGACCTCAGCGAGCTGGTCAGCGCAATCAAGGCCGTATTATCCGGCTACAACTATTTCCCCAGTCAGGCATTGAATCCGGTGCGCCCAGATGATCCGCGCAGTATAGAGCTGGATCTTTTCAAGAACGTCAATGATCGGGAGTTGATGGTACTGCAACTTTTTGCCCAGGGCCGCACCAACAAGGAAATAGCCAAAGGCATGTTCCTAAGTAATAAAACCGTGAGTACCTATAAAAAACGGTTGATGCAAAAACTCAAGGTCAAGTCCCTGGTAGAACTGATTGAAATGGCGAAACGAAACGCATTGGTGTGAGAATAAACAGGATGTTCAGATGCATGAAAGGATGCCTCCTGCTATTGATAGCAGGGTTATATGCAGGATTTCTCGCTGCGGCGCCGGGTGCGCCCGAGCACTACACACTGCTGGGACGCTCCACTTCGGCCCACTCCGAGGTCAGCCTGGATGATGCCCAGCGTGCCTGGCTACTGGGGCGAAAGGAGTTGGTCCTGGGAACCTCCGCACCGGATTACCCGCCTTTCGATCTCTCCACCAGCGGACGCGACTACGAAGGCATGACCGCCGACTACGCCGGGCTCGTCGCCGACGCAACCGGCCTGCCGATCAAAGTCCTGCGGTTCGGTTCCCGTGAGGCAGCGATTGCGGCGCTCAAGCATGGGCAAATCGACTTGCTGGGAAGTGCCAACGGTTTCGAAGCCCGCGACCCCGATCTTGTCCTGTCGGCTCCCTATGCCGTGGACCAGCCCGTGCTCGTCACCCGAACCAATGAAACCCGCTCCCTGAGCGAGGATCTCGAGGGGTTGCGGCTAAGCATGGTCTATCACTACCTGCCGTTGCAGGACATTGAAAAACTCTACCCAAAGGCGCACATCACCGCCTACCCGTCCTATCAGAACGCCATAAACGCCGTCGCCTTCGGCCAGGCCGACGTATTCCTCGGCGATACCATTTCCACCCATTACATGATCAGCAAGGGTTACCTGAGCAACATCCGGATGGCCAGCTTCGGCAAACATGAATCTTACGGGTTCGGGTTCGCGCTGCGACGTCGCGACTCCCGCTTGCTGGAGATTATCAACGCCACGCTGAGCCAGATCCCGATCGCCGAGCAAGCCGCGATCTCCAAACGCTGGAGCGCAGGCGCCGACCTCTATCTCACGGAACACAGAATTCAACTGACCGAACGGGAACGACGCTGGCTGACCGGGCATCCGGCAATTCGGGTGGCCGTGAACGAAACCTTCGCCCCGTTCACTTTCTTTGATTCGGACGGCGATTTTCGCGGGATCAGCGCCGATCTGCTGGAGTTGATCCGCCTGCGTACTGGTTTGCGTCTGGAAATTCAGCACAAGCGCAACGACAGCGATGCTATCGCCGCTGTCTTGAACGGTCAGGCCGACCTGATTGCGGCACTTGTGCCGAGCAGCGAGCGACAGCAGCAGTTGAAATTCAGTCGCCCCTACGTCGACAGCTCGTTCGTCCTGCTGACCAGAAAGCAGTCCGACACGCCTGTCACACTCGACCAGTTCGGGACCAGGAGCCTGGCGATCGCCAAGGGCAATCCGGTCATCGAGTGGTTGCGCAAGCGGTATCCGGAAATCAGGATCGTCGAGACCAACGACCCCGCGCACGCCGTTGAACTGCTTGCACGGGGACAGACCGACGGCAGCGTGAATGCCCTGGTCATGGCCAATTACTTTCTCTCGTCGCATTCGTTCCGGGAGAGGCTGCAGATCAGCAGCACTGTCGGCACCCAGCAGGCCATGTTTTCTCTGGCCACAGCCAAGGACGCCACCGAACTGAACGCCATTCTCGACAAAGCCTTGACCAGCATCGACCCCGACGAACTGGGCGTGATCAACAACCGCTGGCGAGGCTACGTCTCGGCGTCGGAACATACCTGGCGTACCTATAACCGCCTGTTCTTCCAGATCGTTGCGGGCGTCGGCCTGCTATTGCTGATTTCATTGGCCTGGAACGCCTACATGCAAAGACAGATCCGCCAACGACAAAGGGCCGAACTGGCGTTGAACGATCAGCTCGAGTTCATGCGCTCATTGGTCAACGGCACACCTCACCCCATTTACGTGAGGGATCGCAACGGTGTTCTGCAAAGCTGCAACGACAGCTACCTGGAAGTGTTCGATACAAAACGCGAAGACGTCATCGGCAAGAACGTAATGCCCGGATCGATGAGCAATGCCTTCGAAGCCCAGGAATATCAGGCCGACTATCAGCGCGTCATGGCCGAAGGCACCGCCCTGATCGTGGACCGGCCGCTGCACATCGGGGACCGGAAGCTGACGATCTATCACTGGATCCTGCCTTACCGAAACTCCGCCGCACAGGTGCAGGGCATCATCGGTGGCTGGATCGACATCAGTGAACGACGCCAACTCTTCGACGAGCTGCGCGCGGCCAAGGAGCGGGCCGATGACGCGAACCGGGCCAAAAGCACCTTCCTGGCAACCATGAGCCATGAGATCCGCACCCCCATGAACGCGGTGATCGGCATGCTTGAACTGGCGTTGATGCACGCCGACAAAGGCCACGTGGATCGCTCGACAATCGCAGTGGCCTACGAATCGGCCTCCGGCATGCTGGAGCTGATAGGTGACATTCTGGACATCGCACGCATCGAATCGGGTCACCTGAGCCTGGCACCCGAACGGGTCAATCTCAGGGCCATGCTGCAATCGGTCATACGGGTATTCGAAGGCGTGGCGCGGCAGAAGAATCTTGCGCTGTCATTGCAGTTCGAACCGACGGACGACGATCCGGATGTGCTGGTCGATCCTCTGCGATTCAAGCAGGTACTTTCGAACCTGATCAGCAATGCACTCAAATTCACCGAACAGGGCTGGGTAAAGGTCGAGGTCAGACTGACCCGATCCGCCCAGGACGATACCCTGCACATGCAACTGGAGGTCAGCGACAGCGGTATAGGCATAAGCCCCACCGACCTGCAACGTCTGTTCGAACCCTTTGCCCAGGCCGACAACACCGGCCGGATGGCCCGAAAGGGTGCCGGGCTGGGCCTGGTGATCAGTCGCAACCTGTGCCGGATGATGGGGGGTAACCTGTACTTGAATAGCCAGCCGGGCACCGGCACCCAGGTCCGGGTCTGCCTGGAGCTGACCGTCCTGCCCCCGGTAACGGCTGGCGCCCCCCCTGAACCGGTGATAGAAACCGCTACGAACGCCCTGAAGGTTCTGGTGGTGGACGACCATTCGGCCAATCGCTTGTTGATGTCGCAACAGCTGGAGTATCTCGGCCATCACTATAATGTTGCCCATGACGGGGCTGAAGGGCTCAAGACCTGGCTTGAAGGGGACTTCGACCTGGTCATTGCCGATTGCAACATGCCCGTCATGAGCGGTTACGATCTTGCCGGGGCGATTCGCAAGCACGAGTCCGAACAACGACTGCCGCCCTGCACTATTCTCGGGTTCACCGCCAATGCACAACCTGAGGAAAAACAACGCTGCCAGGCCGCGGGCATGGACGACTGTCTGTTCAAACCGATCAGCCTGAGCGCCTTGAGCCAATGGATGAAGGCCATCAAGCCCATCAGCCGCTCAAACATTTTCAATGTACAGAATCTGGACGCATTGACCGGCGGCAATCCCTTGTATACCCGGCGCCTGTTGGAAGAACTGCTCAGCAGCAACAACTCGGACCGCCAGGAACTGCTCGATATCGCCCGCGGCGGGAACCGCCAGGCACTGACCGAAGCGGCGCACAAGATAAAAGGTGCCGCCCGGATCGTGCAGTCACCCTTGCTGATCCAGCGATGCGAGGCACTGGAGCAGGCCTGCCATGAAGTACAGGCACGCGACCGGATCGACGAATGCACCAGTGCCCTGGAACACGCCATGACCGAGCTGGAGCAGATCCTGGAAACAGAGATCGCCAAGGCAAAATAAACTGGTGTTTACTATGCTGTTGACTCAGCAGTGCGCACCTGGGGCGTTCTCAATGGTGTTCCCCTCCGCGCCCTTGCCTGGCCCGCTTCAATGCACAACGCGGTGCAAAACCATTGAGAACGCCTGACTCCTGGAGGGATTGCAATGCCCAGCGCGCCGCGTCCGGAACAACGCCGGTTCCCCCTGCATGTCCACATCAGCGTGATGTTTACATTGCTTCTGTTGCTGACGGGTGTGGTACTGGGCGTCTTCAACTACCGGCAGACGACGCAGATCATCCTCTCCAGCAGTGAAAAGCTGTTCAACCGGATTGAGCAGGACGTGCGCCTGGACTTGTACGACACCTACGAGCCGATCCGTCACGTGTTGAGCCTGCTGGCCGAGTATCCGGCGACACAGGCATCCAGCCTGGACCAGCGCCTGGCCCTGCTCGGGCCCTTCAGTCAGGCATTGCGTGACAACCCGAACCTGGCGTCGTTGTACCTGGGCGATAACAAAGGCAACTTCCTGATGGTCCGGCCACTGCGCACCGGGGCACTGAAGACCACCCTGAAAGCGCCCGCCAATGCGTTTTATCAGGTCTGGACCGTGGAGCGCGCAACCCCTGCAGGCCCGGTTCGTTCCCAGTCATTGTTCTACGATCAGGCGCTGACGCTCATCGCCCGCGAGGACAACCCCGACGACACCTTTGATCCACGCCGCCGAAGCTGGTTTGGCAGCGCGCTGGAGACTGCCGGCCAAATCACCACCGAGCCCTACGTGTTTTTCTCCAGCCACGACATCGGCACCACCCTCGCCCAGCGTAGCGGCAACCAGGCGGTCATCGGTGCCGACCTGACCCTGGCAGCCCTGTCCCAGACCCTCGCCAAGCACAAGGTTACCGCCGGCACCGAAATTGTGCTGCTCGACCCACTTGGCAACGCAGTGGGCTATCCGGACAGCAACCGGCTGCTCACCGACAACCGCTCGGCTCGCCTGATCAAGGCCCGCGACCTCAGTCCGGCCATCGCCGCCGCGCTGGACGAGCGCGATGATGCCTCGCGCCTGGAGGTGTCCGGCCGTCGATGGATCGTTTCCCGCAGCCACATGCAAGAAGGCGGTCCCCAGGGGCTGGAACTGGCGTTACTGGTCCCGGAAGATGAACTGCTGGCCGATGCCTATCGCATGCGCTGGCAAGGCGCGCTGATTACCCTTGCCACCCTGCTGCTGTGCCTGCCCCTGGGCTGGCTGACCTCCAGGATACTGGTCAAGCCTTTGGACGCGCTGGTGCAGGAGGCCGATGCGATTCGCAGCTTCGACTTTCATTACCCGGTGTCCCGCCGCTCCCTGGTGCTGGAGGTCGATCAACTGAGCCTCTCGATGGCCCGAATGAAAGAAACCCTGGCAAGCTTCTTCGAAATCACCGCCAGCCTGCGCGCCGAAACCCGCTTCGCTCCGCTGTTGGAGCGAGTGCTGTTCGAAACCGTGAAGATCGGTCAGGCCCAGGCCGGACTGATCTACCTGCGCGAGAACGACAGCGACCAGGTAAAACCCTATGGGTTGGTGATCGATCAGACCCCGCAGGACCTGGGCGCCTTCGAGTTGCAAGGCCATGCCCTGACCGGCAACGACAGTCCTCCCTGGCTTCAGCAATTGGCTGACGCGGATAACCTCGTCACCTCCCTGGGTTTCGAGCAGGCGGGGGACCTGCAAGGCGTCCTGAGGGCGCTGGACTCTCCACGGGTCCACCTGATCGGCATTCATCTGCGCAACCGTCACCAGGAAACCGTGGGCGTTCTGGTGCTGCTGATCGCCGACAGCGGCACCGAAGCCGACCTGGAAAAACTGCAGCCGGACCGTATCGCGTTCCTGCAGGCCGTGTCCGGTGCCGCCACCGTGAGCATCGAAAGCCAGCGTCTGCAGGCCAGGCAAAAACAACTGCTGGATTCCTTCATCCAATTGCTGGCCGGTGCAATCGATGCCAAGAGCCCTTACACCGGCGGCCATTGCCAGCGAGTGCCGGCCCTGACGTTGATGCTCGCCCAGGCCGCCGCCAACAGCCAGGCACCGGCGTTCGAGGCCTATCGACCGACTGAAGATGAGTGGGAAGCCCTGCACATCGCTGCCTGGCTGCATGATTGCGGAAAAGTCACCACTCCCGAATACGTGGTGGACAAAGCCACCAAACTGGAAACCCTGAACGACCGCATCCACGAAATCCGGACCCGCTTCGAAGTGCTGAAACGCGACGCCTGGGTCGATTACTGGCAAGCCATGGCGATGGGGGGCGAGCCAGCTGCACTGACCCATTCACGCGATGCGACGCTGGCCAGCCTCGACGATGACTTTTCCTTTGTCGCCCGCTGCAACCTGGGCTCCGAAGCCATGGCCGACGCCGATCTGCAACGCCTGCAACGCATCGCACAACGTCCATGGACCCGAACCCTCGACGACCGCCTGGGGGTTTCCTGGGAGGAAAGTCGGCGCCAGGCGCGTACGCCCAGGCCAGCGCTTCCTGTCATGGAACCATTGTTGGCGGACAAGCCCGAGCATCTGTTCGAACGCCACGATGCCGAATTGATCCCGGCGGACAACCCTTGGGGTTTCCAGCTGGATGTTCCGCAATGGAAATACAACCGTGGCGAACTCTACAACCTCAGCATCGCGCGGGGCACGCTGACCCGTGAGGAGCGTTATGTCATCAATCACCACATGGTGCAGACGATCCTGATGCTCAGCCAGTTACCCTTCCCCAGCCATCTGGAGAATGTGGCGGAAATCGCCGGGGGTCATCATGAGAAAATGGACGGCACCGGCTATCCCAAGCGGCTCAAGCGCGAGCAGATGAGCCTGCCGGCGCGCATGATGGCCATTGCAGACATTTTCGAAGCACTGACAGCGGCCGACCGTCCCTACAAGAAAGCCAAGAAACTGAGCGAAGCCCTGGGCATCATGGCCACCATGTGCCGTGACGCCCACATCGATCCCGAGCTGTTCGGGCTGTTCATCGATGAACAGATCTACCTGAGCTACGCCAGCCAGTTTCTCGATCCGCACCAGATCGACGACGTCGACGCGGACAGCCTGTTGGCCCGGGCGGGATTGCGCTCATGCTGATCATGCCGCAATCCCTGTGGGAGCGAGCTTGCTCGCGAGTCGACAGATCAGTGGGCGATGATGTCCACCGTGCCATGCCATCGCGGGCAAGCCTTGCTCCCACAGTGGGATCCATCCATTCAGCAATCGGTCAAACGCAGGAAAATCTGCGCCAGTTGCTCGATGCCTGCCTGGTCCTGTTCACTGAAGCGCGCCAGTTTCGGGCTGTCCAGGTCGAGCACACCGATCAGCCGTCCGTCCTTGACCAGCGGCACCACCAGTTCGCTGTTCGAGGCGCTGTCGCAGGCAATGTGGCCGGGGAAGGCATGGACATCCTCGACACGCTGGGTCTGGCCGGTCGCCGCCGCAGCGCCGCAGACACCTCGTCCGAAAGGAATCCGCACACAGGCGATCTGGCCCTGGAACGGCCCCAGCACCAGTTCTCCGTTGCGATTGAGGTAAAAACCGGCCCAGTTCAAATCGTCCAGCTGGCTGAACAGGAAGGCCGAAAACTGCGCAGCGTTGGCGATGAAATCGCGCTCATCCGCCAACAGGGACTCCAGTTGTGCCGATAGCAAGCCGTAGCCATCAAGGCCTGTGCCCGTACTCTTCAAGTCAATCATGCCTTGTGCTCCAGCAGCTTCAGACCCACCCAATATCGGGCAAACTGATAGGCGCAACGGCCATTGCGGTTGCCGCGCCCAGTGGCCCAGCGTACCGCCAAAACGTCCAGTGCATCGTCACGTTGCCAAGCCAGCCCGGCCTTCGCCGCCAGCTCGCCGATCCAGTGTTCCACCACGTTGAGGTAATGCTCCTGGGTAAATGGATAGAACGACAGCCACAACCCGAAACGGTCGGACAACGCGATCTTGTCCTCCACGGCTTCGCTGGGATGAAGCTCGCCGTCGACCCGCTTCCAGTTCTCGTTGTCGCTTTCCTTCTCCGGCACCAGGTGACGGCGGTTCGACGTGGCGTACAACAACACATTGTCCGGCGCCTGTTCGAGGGAGCCGTCCAGCACACTTTTAAGCACGCGGTAATCGCCCTCGCCGGATTCGAACGACAGGTCATCGCAGAACAGCACGAAGCGCTGGGGCAGCCTGGCAACCTGTTCGACCAGCCGCGGCAAGTCGGCCAGGTGATCGCGCTCGATTTCGATCAAGCGCAAGCCATCTGCTGCGTGCTCGGCCAGCAAGGCACGCACCAGGGACGACTTGCCGGTACCCCGCGAGCCCCAGAGCAACGCATGGTTGGCCGGCATGCCATCAATGAACTGCCGGGTGTTGCGGCCCAGTTGCTCGACCTGGCGATCAACGCCGATCAAGTCCGACAGGCGCATGTCGAGGCTGACCTGCAGGGGCAGCAGATAGCCGCTGCGTCCGTCGCGCTGCCAGCGGGCAGCCAGGGTCGCGGTCCAGTCGATGGCGGGCCGGGGAGCGGGCAACAGAGGCTCGATGCGGGCCAGCACGGCATCGGCGCGCTCAAGAAAAGCATTCAATCGGGCGTCCACGTCTTCTCCTCGGACAAATTCACAGTAATGATGGCGCTGCTGCGCCGAAACGCCGCTCTCAAGGATGGGTTCATCCCATCCGGCACACACCGGCCGCACCGGTATCCAGAGATGATCAGCTATGCTTGACCGGCGAAGGGAAACGTAAGTGGTTCACCATTCCATGGACATCAGATTCACCCAACGGCTGTCGTATAAGCAGGCCCGACTGACCGTCCTGGTGGGCTTCGTGCTGGGCACCTTGCTCAGCCTGATGCAGATCGGCATCGATTATGCCAGCGAAGACGCATCGATCAACCGCGAGATCCTGTCGTTGCTGGAAATCAGCCACAACCCGGCCTCGCGCATTGCCTACAACATCGACGCCGAACTGGCTCAGGAGCTGGCGTTGGGCCTGTTGCGCTCGCCCGCCATCATCAGCGCCGAGCTGGTCGATAACAACAATGCCGTGCTGGCCAGTGTCAAACGACCCGAGCTGCAGAACGGGTACCGTTTCATCAGCGATTTTCTGTTTGGCGCCCAGCGCCGGTTCGAAGACCGGCTCTACCTGGACCATCTGCCCAACGAATCCCTGGGTGTTTTGCGACTGGACGTCGACACCTATGCTTTCGGCAGTCGGTTTCTGCGTCGGGCCGAAGTCACGTTGCTCAACGGGTTCGCCCGCAGTCTGATCCTGACCGGCCTGTTACTGGCACTGTTCTACGTAATGCTGACCAAACCCCTGGTACGGGTCATCCGCGAGCTGAGCAGCCGCGACCCGAGCAACAACGAACAGAGCAGCCTGGAATGCCCTTCAGGCCATCAATACGATGAAATCGGCGTACTGGTATCGGTCGCCAACCAGCAGTTCGAAAATATCTCCACCGAAATCCAGCAGCGGCGCATGGCCGAAAATCGCCTTACCGAATACCTGGCGCAGCTGGAAAACATCGTCTCGGCTCGCACTGCCGAACTCAAGGCCATCAACGCCCGACTCAGCCAGTCCAACGAAGAACTGGAAGTGGCCAGGCGTACCGCCCTGGACATGGCCGAAGCACGCTCCGCGTTCCTGGCCAGCATGAGCCATGAGATCCGCACGCCATTGAATGGCCTGCTGGGAATGATCGCCTTGTCCCTGGACGGCCCCCTGACCGCCGAACAACAGCAACAGCTATCGATCGCCCATGACTCCGGCAAAGTGTTGGTCGAGCTGCTCAACGACATTCTCGACCTGTCGAAATTCGACGCCGGCCAGCTGGAACTCGAACGCATCCCGTTCGATCTCGGCGCCCTGATCGAAGACACGGCCAACCTGCTTTCGCAGAATGCCGCACCCAGCGTCGAGCTGGCCTGCCTGATTGATCCGCAATTCCCCGCGCAAGTGCTCGGCGACCCGACCCGTGTGCGCCAGATCGTCAGCAACCTGTTGTCCAACGCGCTCAAGTTCACCCGCTTCGGCCGGGTCGATGTGCGATTGAGCGCTTATGAAGGCGGGGTGCGGATTGCGGTCTGCGATACCGGCATCGGCATTCCCCAGGATGCCCAGGCGAGAATCTTCCAGCCGTTCACCCAGGCCGGCGCCGGGATTACCCGCCAGTTCGGTGGCACCGGGCTGGGCCTGGCGCTGACCAACAATCTCTGCGAAGCCATGCAGGGCCGCTTGACGATCAGTTCCGAAGCCGGTTTCGGCAGCCAGTTCTATGCCGATCTGCCTCTGCCCTGCCACACCCCGGCGACGCCGGTCGACCCCTTGCGTGGCAATATCGTCGCCATTACCGCCAACAGCAGCGGGTTGGCCGAGCTACTGGGCATGCTGTTGCCCGCTTGGGGATTGGACTACTTGAGACGCTCCGTGGATGACAACCTACTGGGCCTCAAGCCTGATGTCCTGATTACCGACTGCCCTGAATGCCTGTTCAACCTGCGGCCAACCTTCAACGCACCGATCCTGCTCGTCACCGCCTACGGCAGCTTCATGCCCAGCGAGCAGGCCGCCGCCTTGGCTCCCCTGCTTCAACAGGCCCGGCCACTGGCACGTCATGCGTTGTATCAGATCCTGCGTCGTGCCCTGCAGAGCGAGACGATCACCATCGATGACACGCAGATCGAAGCCTTGCCGCCGTCCAGGCGCGCACGGGTGCTGCTGGTGGAGGACAATCCGGTCAACCAACTGGTCGCCAAGGGCATGCTGGTCAAGCTCGGCTGCGAAGTGATTGTCGCCGCCCATGGCGCCGAGGCCCTGGAACAACTGGAACAGCACACCTTCGACCTGGTGCTGATGGACTGCAACATGCCGGTGATGGACGGCTACGAAGCCAGCCGGCAGATTCGCCGTAGCGGTCGCTGGCCAGACCTGCCGATTGTCGCGCTGACGGCCAACGCCATGCCCGAGGAGCGAGAACGCTGCCGGGGTGCCGGCATGACCGATTACCTGTCCAAGCCATTCCGCCGCGAAGAACTGGCAGCGATGCTGGATCAATGGGTGCCGACTACGTCAGCGCTTTGATCTGCCCCAGCAGATGATCGAGCCCCTTACGCAGTTCCCCCAGGCGATCGAGATCAATCCCGCTGTCGCACAGCAGACGGGCCTTGAGGGGACCAACCTGCTCGCGCAACGCCAGACCCGCCGGCAGCAGGCTCAGGTGCACCTCCCGCTCGTCCCGGGCCGAACGCTGGCGCTGGACCAGGCCGAGTTGCTCCAGGCGCTTGAGCAGCGGCGTCAACGTGCCGGAATCCAGCAGCAGCCGTTCACCCAGGGCCTTGACCGTGGGTTGTTCCGGCGCAGCGTCCTGCCACTCCCACAACACCAGCATCGCCAGGTATTGCGGGTAGGTCAGGCCGAGCTGGTCGAGCATCGGCTTGTAGCCCCGGATCACCGCCCGCGAAGCGGCGTACAGTTTGAAGCACAATTGACTGTCGAGCTTCAGCGAATCGACGGGCAGGTCATTCATTTGAGCAGGGCTTCGATCTCATGGGTCAGGTCCTGGGGTTTGGTGGTTGGAGCAAAACGCTTGACCACTTGACCGTCCTTGCCGACCAGGAACTTGGTGAAATTCCACTTGATGCCCTTGGACCCCAGCACACCGGGTGCCCGCTGCTTGAGCTGGACAAACAGCGGATGGGCGTTGGCACCATTGACCTCGATTTTCTTGAACAGCGGAAAACTCACGCCGAAGTTCAGCTCGCAGAACTCGGAAATCGCCCCTTCATTGCCCGGCTCCTGCTTGCCGAACTGATTGCAGGGGAAGCCCAATACCACCAGGCCCTGATCCTTGTAGGTCTGCCACAACTGCTCAAGCCCCTTGTACTGCGGGGTGAAACCGCACTGACTGGCAGTGTTGACCACCAGCACGGCCTTGCCGGCGAAATCGGCCAGGGTCTTTTGCTCACCCTTGATGGTGGTGCAGGGAATGCTCAGCAGGTTGTCGCTCATGGCAAGGCTCCTTAGAAATGGGACTGGCGTGCAAGATAGCGAGCAATTCAATTGTGTGCAATTTAATTATTCAGCCACCTCCATAGACCCTGACACAAACCTGTGGCGAGGGGATTTAGCGAAACGTCGCACCGCCCCGCTGGGCTGCGCAGCAGCCCCAAGGAGGGATGCATCGGCCTGATCCTTCAGGTAGACGCCTATTGGGGCTGCTACGCAGCCCAGCGGGGCGGTGCGACGTTTCGCTAAATCCCCTCGCCACAGATCTACTCTCGGGGAACGAGATCCAGGCACACTGAATTGATGCAATAACGCAAGCCCGTGGGCGGCGGGCCGTCGGGAAATACATGACCCAGGTGGGCATCACACTTGGCGCAGACCACTTCGGTGCGGATCATGCCGTGGCTGATATCCCGAACCTCCACTACCGCGCTGCCCTCGATTGGCGCGTAGAAACTAGGCCAGCCGCAACCGGAGTCGAATTTGGTCTGCGAATCGAACAGCGGCTCGTTGCAGCAGACGCAGTGGTACACACCATCGGTCTTGGTGCCGTTGTATTTACCCGAGAACGGCCGTTCGGTGCCCTTCAAGCGACAGACGTTGTACTGCTCGGGGTCGAGCATGGCGCGCCATTCCTCAAGGGTTTTCTCCAACTTTTCCATCATCCCACCTCGGCAATTGAAAAAGCCCGATCCGACGCTTTTCCGCGGGTCGGGCGGCACGTATGATTGCGCCTCGTCAGCGCCAGTCTGGCAGTCGCGTCATGGGTATTCAAACGGATTGTGACGCCATGCCGCGTCAGGCCCGCCTCAGACGCAAGATCACCAGCACGGCCATCCACACGCCACCTGGATCGTTCATCTTCGGGAACACATCGCCATGCAGGTCAGCAAATCGAACAAGCTCGCCAACGTCTGCTACGACATTCGCGGCCCGGTGCTCAAGCACGCCAAACGCCTGGAAGAGGAAGGCCATCGCATCCTCAAGCTGAACATCGGCAACCCGGCACCCTTTGGTTTCGAGGCGCCCGATGAAATCCTCCAGGACGTGATCCGCAACCTGCCGACCGCCCAAGGCTACAGCGATTCCAAGGGCCTGTTCAGCGCGCGCAAGGCCGTGATGCAGTACTACCAGCAGAAGCAGGTCGAAGGCGTCGGAATCGAAGACATCTACCTGGGCAACGGGGTGTCCGAGCTGATCGTGATGTCCATGCAGGCCCTGCTCAACAACGGCGACGAAGTGCTGGTACCGGCGCCGGACTACCCCCTGTGGACCGCTGCCGTAAGCCTGTCCGGCGGTAACCCGGTGCATTACCTGTGCGATGAACAGGCCGACTGGTTCCCGGACCTGGCGGATATCAAGGCCAAAATCACGCCGAACACCAAGGCGCTGGTCATCATCAACCCGAACAATCCGACTGGTGCGGTGTACTCCAAAGAAGTATTGCTGGGCATGCTCGAACTGGCCCGCCAGCACAACCTCGTGGTGTTCTCCGACGAAATCTACGACAAGATCCTGTACGACGATGCGGTGCACATCTGCACCGCATCCCTGGCGCCGGACCTGCTGTGCCTGACATTCAACGGCTTGTCCAAGTCCTACCGGGTGGCGGGTTTCCGCTCCGGCTGGATTGCCATCTCCGGCCCCAAGCATCATGCCCAGAGCTACATAGAAGGCATCGACATGCTAGCCAATATGCGCCTGTGTGCCAACGTACCGAGCCAGCATGCGATCCAGACCGCGCTGGGCGGCTACCAGAGCATCAATGATCTGGTCCTGCCACCAGGCCGCTTGCTGGAACAGCGCAATCGCACCTGGGAGCTTCTCAATGACATTCCCGGCGTCAGCTGCGTCAAGCCGATGGGCGCGCTTTATGCATTCCCACGGATCGACCCGAAGGTCTGCCCGATCCACAACGATGAAAAATTCGTACTCGACCTGTTGCTGTCGGAAAAACTGCTGATTGTCCAGGGCACGGCGTTCAACTGGCCGTGGCCGGACCATTTCCGTGTCGTGACCCTGCCGCGAGTCGACGATCTGGAACAGGCCATTGGCCGGATCGGCAATTTCCTCAAGTCCTACCGACAGTAAGCCGTAGCGCGCGAGGCGCCTCACCTCGCGCGCTGTTTGATTCAGCAACATATCCGCTCCGCCGGCTCCGGCAGGCCTTCTACACTGAAACCTCAGCAGCGGACGGGCGACGTGGCCCAACGTTCACGGGGCAAGGGCAGCATCCGGCTTTTCCACAGCCACTTTCAGAAAAGTCTTTCATTCATTTGGGACGTCTGTAGGACACAGTTTGAAATAGTCGCCGAGTTGAATAGCCTGCAGCTGCACCTTATATACCCCGCATAACGCTACATCTTTAGCATGAGGAGATTGCTACCACCATGATGCGCATCCTGCTGTTCTTGGCCACTAACCTGGCGGTCGTGCTGATTGCCAGCATCACCCTGAGCCTTTTCGGCTTCAACGGGTTCATGGCGGCCAACGGGGTTGACCTCAACCTCAATCAGCTGCTGATCTTCTGTGCGGTATTCGGTTTCGCCGGCTCCCTGTTCTCGCTGTTCATCTCCAAGTGGATGGCGAAGATGAGCACCAGCACGCAGATCATCAGCCAGCCGCGCACGCGCCACGAGCAATGGCTGCTGCAAACTGTCGAGCAGCTGTCCCGTGAAGCCGGTATCAAGATGCCGGAAGTCGGGATTTTCCCGGCCTATGAGGCCAACGCCTTCGCCACGGGCTGGAACAAGAACGACGCCCTGGTTGCTGTCAGCCAGGGCCTGCTCGAGCGGTTCTCCCCTGATGAAGTCAAAGCCGTGCTGGCCCACGAGATCGGCCACGTCGCCAACGGCGACATGGTGACCCTGGCATTGATCCAGGGCGTGGTGAACACCTTCGTGATGTTCTTTGCACGCATCATTGGCAACTTCGTCGACAAGGTGATCTTCAAGAACGAAGAAGGCCAGGGCATCGCCTACTACGTGGCAACCATTTTCGCCGAACTGGTACTGGGCATCCTCGCCAGCGCCATCGTCATGTGGTTCTCGCGCAAACGCGAATTCCGCGCCGACGACGCCGGCGCACGCCTGGCCGGCACCAGCGCCATGATCGGCGCGCTGCAACGCTTGCGTGCCGAGCAAGGCCTGCCGGTACACATGCCCGACACGCTGAATGCCTTTGGTATCAACGGTGGCATCAAGCACGGCCTGGCTCGCCTGTTCATGAGCCACCCGCCGCTGGAAGAGCGCATCGACGCACTGCGTCGCCGCGGCTGATAGGTTAGAGCGTCAAAAAGAAGCCCGCAGCAATGCGGGCTTTTTCTTGTACTGCTGTCCGGCCCCCATCGCCATCAACCCATGGAAATCCGATAAACCCGCTCATCCAGTCTGGTCACCCCGGCCTGCAGGAACTTCCAGCTCTCCCCCAGCACATCCTGCTCCTGCAAGACCTCCAGCTTCCAGCTATTCCCCAGCAGCCGCTGCACTTCATCATCACTCACGGAAAATGGCGGGCCGGGCATTTCAGCCTGGTTGTACTCAAGGGTAATCAGCAACCCGACGCAGCGCGGCAGGATGCTTTGCAGGTGTGCCGTGTATCGCTCACGCATCTGCGCAGGCAAGGCAATCAACGCAGCCCGATCGTAAAGCGCCTCGCAATCATCCAGGTCATCCTGGCCCAAGGCAAAGAAATCACCGCAGCGGATTTCCATGTTTCCGGCACGGAACACCTTGAAAGCCCCCTCCTCGCTTACACTCGGCACCAACTGATGCTCATCGAAAAAATCAGTGATGGCCTTTTCCGACAGCTCCACACCCAATACCGAATACCCCTGCTGGGAGAGCCACAACAGATCCAGGGTCTTGCCACACAACGGCACCAGCACACGGCTGCCCTGCTCCAGGCCCATCTGCGGCCAGAAACGCTGCAGGTACGGGTTCACTTGCGATGAATGAAAGCCGATCTGATTCGTTGACCAACGCTTATGCCAAAACTCGGGCTCCATGACTCGCTCCAAAAATTCGATCAAAACAGGTTAAAACTTATATTAGATTTAGATCATTGACCTGACAGAAGATGACCACATCTTAACGCTCAGGAGCTCGTCCATGCTGCCCAGCCTGTTTATTTCCCACGGCTCGCCAATGCTCGCGCTTGAGCCCGGCGACAGCGGCCCGGCGCTGGCTCGCCTGGCTGCACAATTGCCCAGGCCCACGGCCATCGTCATTGTGTCCGCTCATTGGGAAAGCAGCGAGCTGTTGGTCAGCGCCAATCCACAGCCACGCACCTGGCACGATTTTGGCGGGTTCCCCCCGGCCCTGTACCAAGTGCAATATCCCGCACCGGGAGAGCCGGAACTGGCAGCCAGGGTGGCAGACCTGCTCAATGCCGCGCACCTGCCGGCGCGGCTCGACGTGCAGCGGCCATCAGACCACGGCGTCTGGGTACCGTTGTCCCTGATGTATCCCCAGGCCGATATCCCGGTGGTGCAGGTTTCACTGCCCAGCGACCAAGGCCCTGTGTTGCAGACGCGGGTCGGCCAGGCGCTTGCGAGCCTGCGCCAGCAGGACATCCTGCTGATCGGCTCCGGCAGCATCACCCACAACCTGCGCGACCTCGACTGGAACGCCGGCCCCGAGAGCGTCGAGCCCTGGGCAAAGGGTTTTCGCGACTGGATCGTGGAAAAACTGGCGGCCGACGATGAGGCCGCGCTGCATGATTATCGACGCCAGGCACCCAATGCCGTGCGCAGTCATCCCAGCGACGAGCACCTGCTGCCGCTGTATTTCGCCCGGGGCGCCGGCGCAAGATTCAGCGTGGTCCACGAGGGGTTCACGATGGGGACATTGGGGATGGATATCTACCGCTTCGATTGAGAGGACCGGGTCGCGCCCTTCGCGAGCAAGCCCGCACAGTGGGGTTTGGGGTTGTTGCGGATATCACGGTTGGTACAGGTCAAGTGTGGGAGCGGGCTTGCTCGCGAATGAAGCACCACCAATCAACCCGAAAGAACACCAGACGACAGGCAAAAAAAATCCCCGAACCAGTCGGGGATTTTTTCATGCTCGATCAATCAACCCAAGGGCCGATCAATCTTCGCGATAACGACGCAGCTTCAGTTGCTTGCCGGCTACGCGAGTGTCCTTGAGCTTGGTCAGCAGTTTCTCCAGACCATCTTCCGGCAATTCCACCAGGCTGAAGCTGTCACGCACCTGGATGCGACCGATGGCTTCACGGGCCAGGCCACCCTCATTGAGGATCGCGCCCAGCAGGTTCTTGGCGGCGATGCCGTCACGGGCACCCAGCGCGGTACGGCAACGGGCACGGCCTTCGGCCAGCGGGATCGGTGCACGACGCTCACGGTCGCCACGGTCCGGACGGTCCCCGCTACGCTCGGGACGATCGCCACGTGGTGCGCTGTTCGGCACCAGAGGACGCTCCTTCTCGATGGCAGCCAGGTTCAGTGCCTGACCATTGGTGGCCTTGCGCAACAGGGCGGCGGCCAGGGCGCGTGGGCTGCAACCGATGTCGGCAGTCAGGCGATCGAGCAGATCACCGTGGGTCGATTCGGCGTCAGCCACCAGCGGCGACAGGCTGTTGGTCAGCTTCTTGATGCGAGCATCGAGAACGGCCTGGGCGTCCGGCAGGCGAACTTCAGCCACCTTCTGCCCGGTGACACGCTCGATCACCTGCAGCATGCGGCGCTCGCGCGGAGTCACCAGCAGCAGCGCACGACCTTCGCGACCAGCACGACCGGTACGGCCGATACGGTGAACGTAGGATTCCGGATCGTACGGCATGTCCACGTTGAACACGTGGGTGATGCGCGGAACGTCCAGGCCACGGGCAGCCACGTCGGTCGCCACAACGATGTCCAGGCGGCCATCCTTGAGGGAGTCGATCACGCGCTCACGCTGGTTCTGGGCAATGTCACCGTTCAGCGCAGCGGCTTTGTAGCCTTTGGCTTCCAGGGCGCTGGCCAGGTCCAGGGTCGCTTGCTTGGTGCGCACGAACATGATCAGGGCGTCGAAGTCTTCCACTTCCAGCAAGCTGAGGACAGCGGATGTCTTCTGGTCGGCGTGAACCAACAGGTGGGCCTGTTCGATCGCGGTGACGGTCTGGGTCTTGCTCTGGATCTTGACGTGTTTCGGGTCCTTCAGGTGACGCTCGGCGATCGCACGGATCGACTGCGGCAGGGTGGCCGAGAACAGTACGGTCTGACGGGTTTCCGGCATGGCCTTGAAGATCACTTCCAGGTCGTCCATGAAGCCCAGCTTGAGCATTTCGTCGGCTTCGTCGAGAACCAGGTGGTTCACGGTGGCCAGGACTTTCTCGTCGCGACGCAGGTGGTCGCACAGACGGCCCGGGGTGGCGACAACGATCTGTGCGCCATTACGGATGGCTTTCAATTGTGGGCCCATCGGCGCGCCGCCGTAGACAGCCACAACAGTTACGCCCGGCATTTGCTTGGCGTAGGTTTCGAAAGCAGTTGCAACTTGCAGCGCCAACTCACGGGTTGGGGCCAGGATCAGAGCTTGCGGCTCGCGCTTGGACGGATCAATGCGGTGCAGGATAGGCAAGGCGAACGCGGCGGTCTTACCCGTACCGGTTTGCGCCTGACCAATCATATCGTGACCGGCGAGAATGATCGGGATCGACTGCTGCTGAATGGCCGAAGGCTCTTCATAGCCGGTAGCGACTACTGCAGCGACAATATTGGGATGAAGTTCAAGAGCGGCGAAGCCGCCGATTTCCTGGGTCATGGGTCTGCCTCTAAGTGCATCCGCAAAGACCCATGCTCCAAAGCTGCACATGCCGTGTTGAGACTCAAGAGTCGCCCTGGCAGCTTTGTCGGCGGGGATTTGCGAAAACGAATGAATGAAAAAGAACGTCGTGGAAGCATCCGTTGTGGGGACATGCAACCGAAGCTGGCTTCGAAAAATTGCGCTACCTTGACGCGGCCCGGCTAAAGGCCGGCGCGCACTATACCGGAATTCGCCTGAAAAGGGAGATTTTTTTAGAGCCACTAAACCGGTTCACCTATGTGGCGAGGGGATTTATCCCCGCTGGACTGCGAAGCAGGCCCATAGGGTTTTAAAGCCAACGCCTGCTTCGCAGCCGAGCGGGGATAAATCCCCTCGCCACAGGATTCTCGGTTGTATCAGGTTGCCGGTCGGATAGCCTTGATCAACGGCAGCAACGAATAACCCAATCGCGGTGCAAGCGCTTCGGCCCGTGCGGTCAGACCTTGCATATCCATCGCCTGTTCCAGGTCCGCCGGCACGATCAGGATCACATTGCCCTCCTTCACCGGCAATTCCCAGTAGTGCCGGTGATACAGGCCACGCAACAGCGCCGCGCCCAGCGGCTTGCCGTCGTCGGTGGCCCACTGGTTGATCACCAGCCAGCCGCCGGGGTTCAACCGCTTCTGGCAGTTTTCCAGGAAACCCCAGGCCAGGTGGCCCACACCGGGGCCTACATCGGTGTAGAGGTCAACGAAGATCAGGTCCGCAGGCTCTGCCGTTTCCAACAACTCCAGGGCATCGCCGACGCGGATGTACAGCCGCGGATCGTCATCCAGCCCCAGGTATTCGATGGCCAGGCGCGGCACATCGGGACGCAGTTCGATGGCCTCGACGTCCTCCAGCGGCAGGAACCTGAGGCAGGCCTGGGTCAGTGTACCGGCGCCCAACCCCAGGAACAGCGCGCTTTCCGGCTGCTCGTGGCACAACGCGCCGATCAGCATTGCGCGGGTGTAGTCATATTCGAGCCAGCTTGGATCGGCCGTGAACACGCAGCTCTGCTCGATGGCATCGCCGAATTCGAGAAACCGGTAATCGGCCACTTCGAGGACCCGGATCATGCCGAACTCGTCGTGCACCTCGGCGAGCAGATGCTCGACGCGCTCCTCTGTCATTTCATCTCCTGATGGCTGCCGGGCGGACGGCGGCAAAAGCGCGATTGTCGGCCAAGCGACGGGAACAGGTCACGCACTAATTTGCTGATAACATGGCTGTCCGAGCGTCAATCACCTAGAGATCATGATGAGCCAACCCTGGAGCCCTGACAGCTGGCGCGCCCTGCCGATCCAGCAACAACCCCGCTACCCCGACGCGGCGCACCTGCTGCAAGTCGAGCAGACCCTTGCCAGCTATCCGCCGCTGGTGTTTGCCGGAGAAGCCCGGGAACTGCGCCGCCAGTTCGCCGAAGTCACCCAGGGCCGAGCCTTTTTGCTACAAGGCGGCGATTGCGCCGAAAGCTTCGCGGAGTTCTCCGCGGCAAAGATCCGCGACACCTTCAAGGTGCTGCTGCAGATGGCAATCGTCATGACCTTTGCCGCCGGCTGCCCGGTGGTCAAGGTCGGACGCATGGCCGGGCAGTTCGCCAAACCACGTTCGGCCAACGATGAAACCATCGACGGCGTGACCCTGCCGGCCTACCGGGGCGATATCGTCAACGGCATCGGCTTCGACGAGCGGAGTCGCGTACCGGACCCGGAACGCCTGCTGCAGTCCTACCACCAGTCCACCGCCACCTTGAACCTGCTGCGGGCGTTCGCCCAGGGTGGGTTTGCAGACCTGCATCAAGTGCACAAGTGGAACCTGGATTTCATCGCCAACTCGGCTCTGGCGGAAAAGTACAGCCACCTGGCCGACCGCATCGACGAAACCCTGGCCTTCATGCGCGCCTGCGGCATGGACAGTTCGCCGCAACTGCGCGAAACCAGCTTCTTCACCGCACACGAAGCGCTGCTGCTCAACTACGAAGAAGCGTTCGTGCGCCGTGACAGCCTGACCAACGATTACTACGACTGTTCTGCCCACATGCTCTGGATCGGCGACCGCACCCGCCAGTTGGACGGTGCCCATGTCGAATTCCTGCGCGGCGTGAACAACCCGATCGGGGTCAAGGTTGGCCCGAGCATGGACCCTGACGACCTGATTCGCCTGATCGACGTGCTCAACCCGGACAACGACCCGGGTCGGCTGAACCTGATCGCGCGGATGGGCGCGAACAAGGTCGGCGATCATCTGCCCCAGCTATTGCGCGCCGTGCAGCGCGAAGGCAAGCAGGTGCTGTGGAGCTCCGACCCCATGCATGGCAACACCATCAAGGCCAGCAGCGGCTACAAGACCCGGGATTTCGCGCAGATCCTCGGCGAAGTGAAGCAGTTCTTCCAGGTCCACGAAGCCGAAGGCACTTATGCCGGCGGCATTCACATCGAGATGACCGGACAAAACGTCACCGAATGCATCGGCGGTGCGCGGCCGATTACCGAGGATGGACTGTCGGATCGTTATCACACCCATTGCGATCCGCGGATGAATGCCGATCAGTCGCTGGAGCTGGCGTTCCTGATTGCCGAGACGTTGAAGCAGGTTCGGCGCTAACGTCTTTCAAACGCCATCGCGAGCAGGCTCGCTCCCACAGGTGATTCGGTGCACACAATAGTTGTGAACAGCACGGTCAATGTGGGAGCGAGCCTGCTCGCGATGGGGCCCGATCAACCACCGTCGATTCCAGCCAACGCCCCCGCCAACCGAACCCCACTCGCCCGTTGGCAATTGAGCTGAACCCGCTCCAACCCCAACCAGTCGGCCATGCGCCGCAGATTCATCGCCAAGACCTGTATCCCCTCCTCGTCCAACCCCGGCTGCTCCTCATGCACGGCGTGCACCGCCAACCGGCCTTGGGCTCTCTCTGCCCGAAGATCCACCCGAGCAGCGATTCGTTCGTTGTGCAGGAAAGGCAACACGTAATAGCCATACACCCGCTTGTGGGCCGGGGTATAAATTTCCAGTCGATAACGGAAGTCGAATAGCCGTTCGGTACGATTGCGCTCCCAGACCAGCGAATCAAACGGCGAGAGCAAGGCGCTGGCTGTCACGTTGCGAGGAATTTTCCCACCCGGCAGACACCAGGCCGGCTGCTTCCAGCCTTGCACCTGGCAACGCAACAGCTCACCGTTTTCCTCCAGCTCGGCCAGTCGCCCACGGCTGTCGGTCGGATCGAGACGGAAATAATCGCGCAGGTCTTTTTCAGTGCCGACGCCCAATGCTCCGGCGGCATGCAACAGTAAGGCGCGTTGGGCCTGGGCCTCGTCCGGAACCGGTTGTTCCAGGACCGAGGCCGGAAGTACTCGCTCCGGCAAGTCGTAGAGCCGCTCGAAGCCACGCCGCCCGGCCACCGTGACCTCGCCCGCGGCGAACAGCCACTCCAGCGCGTGCTTCTCGGCACTCCAATCCCACCAGGGGCCAGCCTTTTCCGCCCGTGTGGATAGACTGCCGGCGCCCAGGGCGCCTTGTTCCCGGACTGCCGCCAAGACGCGGCGGATGACATCCTGCCGCTCGCGGCCGAAGCGCGCCAATTGCTGATAGATGCCTTCGCCACGTATCGCGCGGGTCATGCGCCAGCGCATCAGCGGATACATCGACAGGGGCAACAGCGACGCTTCGTGTCCCCAGTATTCGAACAGCGTGCGACGCCGCCCCTGGCTCCAGGCCGCTTGATCGAGCAGATCGGGGTTGTAATGACCGAGGCGGGAAAACAGCGGGAGGTAATGCGAACGCACCAGCGCATTGACCGAATCGATCTGCAGCACGCCGAGGCGTTCGATCAGGCGGTTGAGACGTGCGGGTTGCACCGAAGCCGGCGCCAGCCGCCCATTGAATCCCTGAGCGGCCAACGCCAGACGCCGGGCCTGTTTGAGGGTAAAGGACACAGTCGCGGGCATGGAGATCTCCTTCTCTGCTCGCAACCTACCTCACCAGTTACTGATTTGTGTAGGGAGGGATGGCTCATTTGTGCATTGGGTCATCCCAGAATGGCCGAACCACTTCCTGCTCTACATCTGCACGACTGACGCCGATGTCCTTGAGCGCCTCGTCGCTCAGACCGGCGAGCAATTCGCGCTCGTGGTGCAATTCATACCAGCGGCTAAACTTGTGCAGCAGGTCGCTGAGGGAAAAATGGAATGAATGTCTATCTATCGATACGTATCCTTTCTGACCTTTCATCGTGATGTCCTCCGTTGGGGGTGGTTCAAGTCTCGCCCCAAGGCTAAGATCAATCCAACGAATGTTTCTTATGCAATACATCTCGGAGATTGATCAATTGTCGAGTTACCCGAGCATCGATACGGAAGTGCTGCGGACCTTCGTCGCCATTGCCGACCAGGGCGGTTTTACCCGCGCCGGTGAATTGGTCAATCGCACCCAATCCGCCGTCAGCATGCAGATGAAGCGCCTCGAAGAAGATGTCTTGCAGCGCCGGTTGTTCGAGCGTGACGGGCGCCAGGTCAAGCTCACCGCCGAAGGCCAGGTGCTATTGGGTTACGCCCGGCGCATCCTCAAGCTGCACAGCGAGGTGTTCAACACCTTGCGTGAACCGCATATGGTCGGCACCGTGCGTATCGGCACGCCGGATGACTACGTGATGCGCTTTTTGCCCGGCATCCTGCAGCGCTTTGCCCAGTTCTATCCGCTGATCGAAATTGAAGTGCACTGCGAATCGTCCAAGCAGTTGCTGTTGCGCCAGGACCTGGACCTGTCCATCGTGACCCGTAAACCAGGGGATGAAATCGGCCAGTTATTGCGCAAGGAGCGCTTTGTCTGGGCCGAAGCAGCGTGTTTCAGCGCCCATGAGAAAACACCGCTGCCACTGGCGATGTTCAATAGCGATTGCTTCTGCCGGCAATGGGCCTGCAATGCCCTGGATGCCATGGGCCGCGAATATCGGGTGGCCTACAACAGTTCCAGCCTGTCGGCACTGATGGCAGTGGTGGGCGCGGGCCTGGCGATCACCGCGCAACTGGAAAGCCTGCTGACACCGGACATGCGCGTACTCGGCGAGGCCGAAAACCTGCCGGAGCTGCCTGAGGCCAGCATCATGCTGATCCGCAACCTGCACAATCCATCGCCCATCACCGAGTGCCTGGCCGAGCACATCGTTGAAGGCTTCAAACTTTAAAGGCGAGCAGCACTGCGCACAGCACCAGGAACCCGCAGAACAGTCCGCGCAATAGCCGCTCCGGCATCGCGTGGGCGACCTTCACTCCCCAACTGATGCTCAGCAAACCGCCGACGGCCAGTGGCAAGCCGATCCACCAGTTCACTTGATGGTGGAATGCATAGGTAGCGAGGGTAACGCCGGTGCTGGGCAATGCCAGCGACAGCGACAAACCTTGGGCGACTACCTGGGAGGTACCGAACAGGCTGGTCAGAACCGGAGTCGCAACGACGGCGCCGCCGACACCGAACAGACCGCCCATGGTCCCGGATGCCGCCCCCAATACCCCCAGCCATGGCCAGCCGTGGCGCATCTGCGCTGAAGCCGGTGCGGTGCCGGTAAACATTCGGATCAGGTTATAGGCCGCCAGGACCACCAGGAACGCGACAAATCCGACTCGCATGCTTTCGGCGTCGACACCTACGGCCCAGATCGAGCCGAGCCAGGCAAAGCAGAAGCCCATGGAAGCCAATGGCAGCACGTGACGCAACTCAATGCGATTGCGCTGATGATACCGCCACAGCGCGAGCATCACATTGGGGACCACCATCACCAGGGCGGTACCTTGGGCAATCTGCTGGTCCAGGCCGAACCATACGCCCAATACCGGAATCGCGATCAGCCCACCACCGATCCCGAACAATCCCCCCAAGGTGCCCAATGCAGCTCCCAACACCAGATACAATGCAACTTCGATCACGGACGTTCCCCCTTCATCAGGGCGTCTATCCTACGCAGTTGGTGTCAGTGGGGAAACGCAACATCTGATCAGAACGCAGGAATTATCTGGCGCCTTAAAGGTTCGCACGCTAGATTCGTTGGATTATCGATTGAAGGTTTTGCCATGAGCTCCCAGCGCGACACCCCCGAACCCTGCGAAGCCCTGTTGCTCGATAACCAGGTCTGCTTTGCCCTGCATTCCACATCGCTGATGATGACCAAGGTCTACAAACCGTTGCTGCAAGCCTTGGGCCTGACCTATCCCCAATATCTGGCGATGATGGTGTTGTGGGAGAAAGACGGCTTGACCGTCGGTGAAATCAGTACGCGCCTGCTCACCGACCCCGGCTCGCTGACACCCCTGCTCAAGCGCCTGGAGGCCGAAGGCCTGCTGAGCCGCACCCGCAGCCGTGAAGATGAACGCGTGGTGATCGTCGAACTCACCGAACAGGGCCGCACCCTGCGAGAGAAGGCCCTGGATATTCCACAGTGCATCCTTGGCGCCAGCGGCCAGACCATGGAACAGCTGAAGAAGCTGCAACTGGAGCTGCAGGCGCTGCGCAGCCACTTGCAGGACAGTCTGTAACCCCATCTCCAGGGGGCAGGTCTGCGAAGACATCAGCCCCTCTTCAACTGACCCACCGCTATCGCGAACAGGCTCGCTCCCACAAGGGGTTTGTGATGGACGCGTTTTCCGAGAACATCCCAGTACCACTGTGGGAGCGAGCCTGCTCGCGATGGCGTCACTCCAGCCTCCGCTAAAAAAATTTCATCCAATCAAACAGCTTTAACTCAAGGCTTTCATGGCTATTGAGTTTGAAAAGCAGAACCTCGACCAAAAATTTATCTTGCGCGCTAAATATTTGCTGACTATATTCTCTTCACACCTACTTAGCGCGCAAACATTTAGCGCGATAACACCACCCCAGAAACGAGGCTCTCACCATGCAAACTCTCTACACCGCAATCGCAACCTCCACCGGCGGCCGTGACGGTCGTGCGATCTCCAGCGACAACATCCTCGACGTAAAACTCGCCACGCCTAAAGAACTCGGCGGTGCCGGCGGTGCGGCGACCAACCCGGAACAACTGTTTGCTGCCGGCTACTCGGCCTGCTTCATCGGCGCCCTGAAATTCGTCGCCGGCCAAAGCAAACGCAAGATTCCGGACGACGCCTCGATCACCGCCCATGTTGGCATCGGTCAGATTCCCGGCGGTTTCGGCCTCGACATCGACCTGCACATCAGCTTGCCCGGCCTGGACCAGACCGACGCGCAAAGCCTGGTGGACGCGGCTCACCAGGTCTGCCCGTACTCCAACGCCACCCGCGGCAACGTTGATGTTCGCCTGCACGTGACCGTTTAAACCCACCGATCCGGACCGAATCAAGGAGACTCCCATGAACACGTTCACCAAGGCCCTGACCGGCACCCTTCTCGCACTTGGCGTCAGCAGCGCCTTCGCCGACGGCATCGTCGAGCACAATACCCAGGCGTTTCTCGACGCATTGAATGCCGGCACCGGCAAGCCCCTGGAACAACTGTCGCCGAAGGATGCCCGCGCAGTACTGGTCGGTGCCCAGGCGGGGGTGAAATTGGCCTTGCCGAAGGCGGATGTCAGCGAGAAGACCATCAAGGTCGATGGTCAGTCGATCAGCCTGACCATCGTTCGCCCGGCCGGGGTCAAGGGTGAGTTACCCGTGTTCATGTTCTTCCACGGCGGTGGCTGGGTCCTGGGAGATTTCCCGACCCACGAACGCCTGGTTCGGGACCTGGTGGCGGGGTCGGGTGCCGTGGCGGTGTTCGTCAACTACACGCCCTCCCCCGAGGCGCATTACCCGGTGGCGATCAACCAGGCCTATGCCGCAACTAAATGGGTGGCCGAGCATGGCAAGCAGATCAATGTCGACGGCAAGCGCCTGGCCGTGGCGGGTAACAGCGTCGGCGGCAACATGGCAGCCGTCGTGGCCTTGATGGCCAAGGACAAGGGCACGCCGGCGATCCGCTTCCAGGCGCTGTTATGGCCGGTGACCGATGCGAACTTCGAGACCGCGTCCTACAACCAATTCGCCGAGGGACATTTCCTCAGCAAAAACATGATGAAATGGTTCTGGGACAACTACACCACCGATGCCGGGCAACGTAACGAGATCTATGCCTCGCCGCTGCGAGCCAGCACCGCACAACTCAAGGGCCTGCCGCCCGCTCTGGTACAGACCGCCGAGGCCGATGTACTGCGCGATGAAGGTGAAGCCTATGCGCGCAAACTGGATGCGGCCGGTGTGCCGGTCACAGCGGTACGCTACAACGGCATGATTCACGACTATGGCTTGCTCAACGTGGTCAGCCAGGTGCCGGCAGTGCGTTCAGCAATGCTGCAGGTGTCTGAAGAGTTGAAACAGCATCTGAAATGAAGGATGGCGAGGGGACTGACAGGCCCCCGCAGAAATGAAAAAGCCCGACTCAATGGTCGGGCTTTTTTTCACACAAGACTTCGCTTATTTAGCGCGGCCTTTGTAGGAACCGCCTTCGCGGGTATCGATCTCGATCATATCGCCGATTTCGATGAAGTCAGCAACCGACAGCTCGGTACCGTTCTTCAGTTTGGCAGGCTTCATCACCTTGCCGGAAGTGTCGCCGCGCGCGGAACCTTCGGTGTAGTCAACCTGACGCACGATGGTGGTCGGTAGCTCTACGGAAACCAGACGGCCTTCGAAGAACACGGCTTCGCAGACGTCGGTCATGCCTTCTTCCACGAATGGCAGAACGCTTTCGATGTCTTCGGCGTTCAGCTCGTACATGGTGTAGTCAGTGGTGTCCATGAACGTGTAGGAGTCGCCGCTGATGAAGGACAGGGTCGCTTCCTTGCGGTCGAGGATCACGTCGTCCAGTTTGTCGTCCGCACCGTAAACGGTTTCGGTCTTGTAACCGGTCAGCAGGTTTTTCAGCTTGGTCTTCATGATCGCGCTGTTACGACCCGACTTGGTGAATTCAGCTTTCTGAACCAGCCAAGGATCGTTGTCGATACGAATCACGGTACCGGGTTTGAGTTCTTTACCAGTTTTCATTGCGAATATCCGAATTTGGATGGGATTTACAAAAATCTAGGCCGCGTATCATATCCAATTTCCATAAAACTTCACCAGCGCCGCGGCAAGATCGGGTCGCGAGGCCTGTTCCAGACACCATGCACGGGCATGTTCAGCCAGCGCCGGTTGCTGTTCGCAGGTGGTTTCCCAGTGTCCGGACATGTCCTGGCCGGCATTCCACGCCCGCCAGAGACCGCTCATCGCTTTTTCGGCCGGCCCTGGAAGCCCCTGGGTATATAGCCTGAGAAATGCGTCGAGCTTTTCCAGATGAACGTCTTCTTCCTGCTGGTAGATATGCCAGAGGAAAGGTCGACCTGCCCATTGGGCACGCACGAAAGAGTCTTCGCCGCGCACGGCATTGAAATCGCAGCACCAGAGCAACTGATCGTATTGGTCCTGCCGGAGGAACGGCAGCACCTGTACCGTAAGGGCGCCGCGTCGATGCAATGCACCGATCTTGAGGTTGGCAACCCCGAGCCAACGCTCGACATCTCCCAGCACCCGCCCTTCGGGAACCAGCACATGGGACGGCTGGGTATCTCCGGCCATCGCATCGAACCAGCTGGCCAGCCCGGCGTTTTCGTAGGCGAACAGCGAAATCAGCCGCGCATCCGGCGTCCGCTCGACGCCCAGCCCTTGCAGAAACATCCGTTGCGCCGCGATATCCTGCTGAAACTGCCGACGTCGCTCCAGTAATCCAGACTCGTGCAGCAAACCTCCGGTCCCCTCGCGAAAGCCGGGGAAAAAGAAATACTTCTGGACATGCCGGTATTTGACCGACGGCAACCCGTGGCAACCGGTCACCCAATCCTCGGCACTGAGGTAATCCAGGTTCATCCACAGCGGCGTGGTCCGGCGCTCCGCCATTGCGTCCATGTAGGCACCCGGCAACTGGCAGGCAAACGCGGCGATCACTACATCCGCGGCATCGGCGCCCGGCCAGTCCTTGGGCCAATGGCGAACATCCACGCCTTGTTGCCATTGCTCGGCCAGCGTCACGTCGACTTCCGGACACAGCCGTTCGAAGGCACGCAGATCATCGACCCATAGCCGGACCGCGCACTGGTGTTCGGCCACCAATTGCCGCGCCAGGCGCCAGGTGACGCCGATGTCGCCAAAGTTATCGACGACGGTGCAAAAAATATCCCAACGCACGGCCATTCCCGATTCCCTGTGGCAAAGCCTTGATTGTCCCGAATAAACCGATGATGCAGAAGAGCCGACGGCGATTAATCTTCATGCGACAATCGTCGCCTATCCATGCCCTTGCCAGGAAGCAACCATGCCCGATCACCCTCCCGCCCCGCGCCTCACCGCCTTGCAACTGACCGTCAGCATCGCCCTGGGCCTGTGGCTGGGGTTCCTCGCCATCGTGCTGACGGGCTGGTTGCTGTCGAAATTCGTCCTGGGTGAACAACTCGCCCCGGTAGCTGCCGCCGTGCATCAACTGGCGCAACCTCCGATCGTGCAACCGCCTCCCGAGCCGCCGAGTCCCATGTTCGAGCAATACCAGCAGAACCTTCAGCGCAACGAACAACGACAGGCCCTCGACCAGGCCCGCAGCAACCCGCGCAATCAGTCCAACTCCAAATGCCAGTTCTGGCTGGAACAGGACCGGAACGCGCCGAGCGAGAAGACCCGCGCCAACGTTTTGCAATTCTGCGACTGATCATGAACAAACAGACCGTACACCAGTTGATCCTCGACAAGCTCAAGGTCGATCTCGATATCGCCGAACGCGCCGCGCAGACTGCCTACGAAACCGCGACCCACGAAGAGAACATCGCCGAGAACAAATACGACACCCTGGGCCTCGAAGCGTCCTACCTTGCCGCCGGACAGGCCAGGCGCGTGGAAGAAATCCGTCAGGCCCTCGCCCTCTGCCAGAATCTGACCCTCAGAGCCTATGACGAGCAGCGTGGCATCCAGGTGGGAACCCTGATCGGGCTGGAGGATGAAGACGGGCGCCAGCAATGGCTGTTCCTGGGACCGGATGCCGCAGGATTGAAAGTGTCGCTGGTGGGGCAGCCGATCACCGTCATCACCCCTCGCTCACCGCTGGGCCGAGGCCTGCTGGGCAAGTTCGAAGGGGATGAAGTGGAGATCGTCGTAGCGGGCGCCCGGCAACAGTTCGCTATCACCGAAGCGATCTAGTGGCCTGTATGGCTAATTCGTGTACCCGGATTAACGTACAGGCCCCTGGCGGGTGTCAGTGCACAGGTAGCTCGACGCCCTCGAACAGCTCTTCGAGTTCCTGCTTGTTGTGACACTGGATGGCCTTGGCCATGACGTCCCGGGTCAGGTGCGGCGCGAACTTCTCGATGAAATCGCACATGAAACCCCGCAGGAATGTGCCACGACGGAAGCCGATCTTGGTCACGCTGGATTCGAACAATTCGCTGGCATCCAGCACCACCAGGTCGCTGTCGAGCTTGGCATCGACAGCCATCTTCGCCACGATGCCCACACCCAGGCCGAGGCGCACATAAGTCTTGATCACGTCGGCGTCGGCGGCAGTGAACACCACTTTCGGCGTCAACCCGCGATGGCTGAAGGCCTCGTCGAGTTTCGAGCGGCCCGTGAAGCCGAACACGTATGTCACGATGGGGTATTCGGCCAAGGCTTCCAGGGTCAACTTCGGCAGCTTGGTCAACGGATGGCCCTGTGGTACGGCCACGCAACGGTTCCAGCGATAGCAGGGCATCATCACCAGATCGCCGAACAATTCGAGGGCTTCGGTGGCGATGGCAAAATCCACCGTACCGTCAGCAGCCATTTCGGCAATCTGCATCGGCGAGCCCTGGTGCATGTGCAGCGCCACGTCCGGGTATTGCTTGATGAAGTTGCTGATCACCGGAGGCAGTGCATAGCGCGCCTGGGTGTGGGTGGTGGCGATCGACAAGGTGCCTTTTTTCTCGTTGGAGAATTCCTGGGCGATCTGTTTGATACTTTCGACCTTGCGCAGGATCTCGCCGGCCGTGGTGATTATGCGCTCACCGGCCGGCGTCACGCGGGTCAGGTGTTTGCCGCTGCGGGCAAAGACTTCGACGCCCAGTTCGTCTTCCAATAGGCGGATCTGCTTGCTGATGCCAGGTTGTGACGTGTAGAGGCTTTGTGCGGTAGCGGAAACGTTGAGGTCGTGGTGCGCCACTTCCCAGATGTAGCGCAGTTGTTGAAGCTTCATATGTATCCCTCAAAGCAGTTGGACGCCACGGGCGCCAGCGGCGACATATAACTATATGAATGGTCGCAACAATAAATCTAGAACTTTTTATAAAAAGGCCATCATTAAGCCTCAAGCTTCCCCTTGGCGCCGACGCTGTACCAGCGGCACCATATAGACCGGCACCCGAGCCAACTGCAAAACCCGGGCGGCGGTCCTGCCCAGGGGCGTCTCACCGCTGGCCCCCTGGCAGTGACTGCCCACGATCAGCAAATCGACAGAGAGTTTCGCCGCCTGTTCGAGAATGACCTGGGAAGGATCGCCCTGAAACACCCTGACCGACCTGATCAGCTTCAAATCCTGCTGCCCCTCCCCCAACTCCTCCCGGAAACTGTCGAGAACCCGTTGTTCGATATTGGCCATCACCGTATTCAGACCCTGTCGATGAAATTCGTTCAGCGCCTGCTCGTCGAGATAGCTTTGTAACACCGATTCGGCGAACAGCCCCATCGGTTCCACCGCATGCACTACATACAACTCGGCTTCAAACGTCCGTGCCAACGCCAAGGCATGCTGCATCACATAAGGGGCGTAGAGCCCCAAGTCTGTGGCGTACAGCATCGAGCGAATCATGTGACCTCCTCGCGTGCCAGAATGGCGGAGATGGATTCAGCTTAGCAGTGCCTTGAAGAGTGCGACGGGCCCGGAAAAACCGGACAGTCAGGGCTTCACTTCGTTACTGATACCGTGGGGCACATGACCGGTGGCGACCACCTCGCGAGCCAGTTCGCAATGGCCCGTCTGGTCGTCGAAAAACACATCGGCGGCAAAGGCTTCGAGAAACGCAGACTTGGTCAGGCCACCGAGAAACAGCGACTCGTCCAGGCGGATGTCCCACTCGCGCAAGGTCCGGATAACCCGCTCGTGGGCCGGTGCCGAACGGGCGGTGACCAGTGCCGTGCGGATCGGACAGGCGTCTTCCGGGAACTCCCGTTGCAGTGCGTTGAGCGCCGCCAGGAAGCCCTTGAATGGCCCGCCCCGCAATGGCTCGCGGGCAGACTGCCGCTCGCTGGCCTGGAACGCCTCCAGACCGCCGGTCTGATAGACCCGCTCCGACTCATCGGAAAACAGCACCGCATCGCCATCGAAGGCAATACGCAGTTCCTCACTGGCGGCGCGGCTTGCACCGCCCGACAGGATGGTGGCCGCAGCAAAGCCCGCGTCCAGGGCACTGCGTACGTCTTCGGCATGGGTGGACAAGAAAAGATCACAGCCAAATGCCTTGAGGTAAGGATAAGGACTGCGCCCGCCGACGAACGCAGCGCGGGAGATCGCCAAGCCATAGTGGTGAATCGAGTTGAACACCCGCAAGCCCGTGTCGGCGCTGTTGCGCGACACCAGGATCACCTCGACCCGGGCACGCCCCAGATGCTGGTTGAGGCTCAGCAACTTTTGCACGAGGGCGAACGCATCGCCGGGTTCGAGAACTTCGTCTTCATGTTCGATCTGGTACTGCCGATAGGCCTCGACGCCGCTCGACAGGTACACCTTGTGACTTTCGCTCAGATCGAACAGAGCCCGCGACGAAATCGCCAATACCAGCTTGTCATCGATGTTGCTAGCCATATCGCTCCCCCTTCGCCCGATCAGCGGTTGCGCCGGTCCATGAACGCCAACGCCTGGTACAAGGCTTCGATTTTCGGCAGCTCACAGCCCACCGCTTTCGCCGACGCCAATGGTCGGCCGTAGATCGCATCCAGTTCCAGAACACGTTTGTGGGAATAATCGTGATACATGCTCGGCCAGTAATCGGGCATCCTTTCGGTCATCGCGAACAAATACCCGGCGTAGTCCGGTGCAATGTGATGTCCGCAGGCCCGGGCACCGCGCACCACCTCAGCCATCAGCGTCTGGATCAGCCCGCGGCTGTGGTGGTCGGCCATCAGCGGCGTGGTACTGGCCCCCAACAGCACCGAAAGACCGTTATAGGGCACGTTCCACACCAGTTTCTGCCAGCGCGCCTGTTGCAGGTCGGGCATCGCCTGGGCATCCACGCCGGCGGTACGGAACAGCGCTGCCGCCGCTTCGGCAAGCGTCATGCGTTCAGCCTGGTCGTAACAAGGGCCGCTGTGATAACCGACATTGACCGAGCCGAGGGCCTGGTGGGTGATGACGCCTGGGCCAACGCGGTGCACGCAGATCAGGCACAAGCCTCCCAACAGATGCAGCGATTCAGGCAGCAAGGGACGAAGCGCCTCTTCGACATCGAGGCCGTTCTGCAGCAGCAGGACCTTCGCGCCGTCAGCCGCCGCCTGGACGATGGCCGGGGCCAGGTCGGCATTGCTGGTGGTTTTGGCACCGACCAGCAGCCAGTCGCAGGGCGGCATGTCCGCCGCGCTGTAATACACCTGGACCGGATCGAGGTTCAAGGGCCCGTGGACCGCGCTGTCAATACGCAAGCCGTTCTCGGCCACCGCTGCGAATTCGCTGCGCAACAAAAAGTGCACATCAAAACCGGCGCGCGCCAGCATGACCCCGTAGAACCCGCCGATTGCCCCGGTACCGATAATCCCGATCCGGGGCTTTACGCCTGCCTGCATCTTTGCGACTCCTCTGGTAAAGCTGTGGGAGCAAGGCTTGCCCGCGATGAAGTCTACGCGGTTTACCATGGAACCGAGGCGCCTTCATCGCGGACAAGCCTTGCTCCCACAAAAGCTGGGATAAATCCCCTTTAAACCAGCCCCTGCCCATTGTCGAGCAACCTCGTAACGCGATAAGGTTCGGCTCCCCGACGCGCTTAAATCCGCTGTGCACCGCCGCGCGGGGATCGCTGGCGGCCGGCACCCGTGACCTGACGAGTAACACGATGGCTGATTTACCGATCAATGACCTTAACGTCGCCTCCAACGAGACCCTCATCACGCCTGACCAGCTCAAGCGCGATATCCCCCTGAGCGACGCTGCCCTGCGCACCGTGACCAAGGGGCGGGAAGTCATTCGCAACATTCTGGACGGCACCGACCATCGCCTGTTCGTGGTCATCGGGCCCTGCTCGATCCATGACATCAAGGCTGCCCACGAATATGCCGAGCGCCTGAAAGTGTTGGCGGAGGAAGTCTCCGACACCCTGTATCTGGTCATGCGGGTGTATTTCGAGAAACCGCGGACCACCGTCGGCTGGAAAGGCCTGATCAACGACCCGTATCTGGACGACTCGTTCAAGATCCAGGATGGCCTGCACATCGGTCGCCAACTGCTGCTGGACCTGGCCGAAATGGGCCTGCCCACCGCAACCGAAGCCCTCGACCCGATTTCCCCGCAATACCTGCAGGACCTGATCAGTTGGTCCGCCATCGGCGCGCGCACCACCGAATCCCAGACCCACCGTGAGATGGCCTCCGGCCTGTCTTCGGCCGTGGGCTTCAAGAACGGCACCGACGGCGGCCTCACCGTCGCCATCAACGCCCTGCAATCGGTTTCCAGCCCACACCGCTTCCTCGGCATCAATCAGGAAGGCGGTGTGTCGATCGTCACCACCAAGGGCAACGCCTATGGTCACGTGGTGCTGCGCGGCGGCAACGGCAAGCCCAACTACGACTCGGTCAGCGTCGCGCTGTGTGAACAGGCGCTGAACAAGGCGAAGATCAAGCCGAACATCATGGTCGACTGCAGCCACGCCAACTCCAACAAGGACCCGGCGCTGCAACCCCTGGTGATGGAGAACGTGGCCAACCAGATCCTGGAAGGCAACCAGTCGATTATCGGCCTGATGGTCGAGAGCCACCTGAACTGGGGCTGCCAGGCGATCCCGAAAGACCTCGCCGACTTGCAGTATGGCGTCTCCATCACCGACGCCTGCATCGATTGGAGTGCGACCGAGAACACCTTGCGCAGCATGCACGCCAAACTCAAGGACGTGCTGCCAAAGCGTCAGCGCAGCTGATCGGCCATTTCATCGCACAATAAAAAACGCCGGGCTTTCAACCCGGCGTTTTTTATTGTGGAATCCGTTGCGTCAGAGCTTCGCCGCGTGCCGCTGGTGACGCTCCATGTAGCGCTCCACGTAAGAGCAGGACGGGATCACCGTGTACCCCATGTCCTCGGCGTATTGCAGCGCCTTTTCGGTAAGGGCCGCCGCAATCCCTCTGCCACGCAGAGCGTTGGGCACGAACGTCCGATAGATATCCAGGGTCTGTTTGCCCAGGTCCATATAGGTCAGATAGGCACGATGACCGTCCACAGTGGTCTCGAACTGATGACCAGCCTGGTCATGGTGGATGGACAACGCCTCGCTCATCACTACTCCTCGCGGGTCTGAATGCTGACCCCTACCTTACCGATGTTTTTCCGGCGAAGGAACATCTACGCCACCCCGTGCCTGTCCGGTCACCGAGCGCAAAAAATCAATCACTCAAACCCGAGCACGTCGTGAATAGTAGGCATCAATGACGCAAATGCTCAAGACACACCTGTGATCGGAGGGCAGCCTCGTCGGATTTAGCGACTTGAACGCCACCGTTGCGCTGAAGTCAGCGAAGGCGCAATAGCTGAACATCGCCAGTTGTTGAGTCTTGAGACGAGCGCGCGTAGTTAAAGTCACCAGGCCTTACCAATAAAGATGGCGGAACGCTGCGCAAAAAATGAACAAAAGTGTAACCGTATCAATAAACAGCGACTTTAGCGCCCCCGCAAGAGTTCCTCTCGCCAGCGGAACTTTTGTGCACTGGCGTGCTCCATTCAAGGGCCTGGCGCTGTATATTTTTCAAACAACAGCAAGAAAAATTGCTCGAAAAAGAATCACCGCCTACAATTTTTTTGCTTCTTGCGCTACGTCAGTTTACTTACTACAAGTAATGGGTAGTATGTACGCCGGCTAACTCCTCACTCTGAGGAGACAGTCACTTAATAGAAAGTCCTTGAAGGGGAAAACGATGAACAACGTTCTGAAATTCTCTGCTCTGGCCCTGGCCGCAGTTCTGGCTACCGGTTGCAGCAGCGCATCGAAAGAAACCGAAGCACGTCTGACTGCTACCGAAGACGCAGCAGCTCGCGCCCAAGCTCGTGCAGACGAAGCCTACCGTAAAGCTGATGAAGCTCTGGCTGCTGCTCAAAAAGCACAACAGACTGCTGACGAAGCTAACGAGCGCGCTCTGCGCATGCTGGAAAAAACCAGCCGCAAGTAATAGTCCTTCGGGATTGTTATCGAGCCGACCCATTTTTGGGTCGGCTTTTTTATTGCCCGACGTTTCCCACGGCAATAAAAAACCCGCCGGCGTCGCGAAACCCCGGCGGGCCGAAACAGGACCTTATTGTTGCAAGTCGATCGGTGCGCTCGACACCATCGGCGCAGCAGTATTCGGAACAGCGATCTCGACCGGCAGGCCATCTTCGGCGGCCACCACGTCACGCACCACGTTCCAGTCCATGCGCAGGTTGCTGGTAATGTCTTCACGCTTGAGCATCGCGTTGATCACCGCGGTGTGCTTGTCCACCACCGATGGGTCGCCCTTGTCGTCGACCGGTGTATGAGCTTCCAGGTAAACCTTGCCACCGCTCAAGCCCAGTTTGTAGGGGTCGTTGATGATCCGCACCGACGTACCTACCGGAACCATGCTGGCCATCTGCAGGACGTTGTTGTTGAACATACGGAAGCAACCGTGACTGGTACGCGTGCCGATGCCGAATTTCTTGTTCGAGCCATGGATCAGGTAGCCCGGGGTGCCCAGTGTGAACTTGAATGGCCCCAACGGGTTATCGGGACCCGCCGGTACCACGCTTGGCAACGGGTCGCCGTCGGCGGCATGTTCGGCCCTGATAGACGCTGGCGGGGTCCAGCTCGGGTTCGGCGTCTTGGCAATGATGCTCGTGTGGGCGACTGGCGAGCCCCAACCTTCACGACCAATCCCCAGCGGGAAGGTGTAGACCACGTTCCGGCCCTTGGGGAAGTAGTAGAGGCGGTACTCGGCAAGGTTGATCACGATGCCTTCGCGCGGACCTGGCGGCAGGATGAAACGGGTCGGCAGCACAATTTCCGTACCGGCTCCCGGCAGCCAGGGGTCGACGCCCGGGTTGGCAGCGACCATCTCGGTGTAACCCAGGTCATAGGTGGTACCCAGGTCGGCAAAGGTGTCTTCGTACTTGGCCTTGATCACCTGCACCTGGCCGACGATGTCCTCACCCGGCGGTGGCAGAGGCAGCTCCAGTGCAGCAACGGGCCCCGCCATACACAGGGCGGCAAGAGACAGGCAGCGGGCGACGGCAGGCAAGCGCAGCAACATCCGGGACATCCTTCGCAGATCGAATAGAGGTATTAAAACGGCGATTGTACACCGCAGGCCGGTATTACGGGGAGAGCGGCGATGGTGCGTCCGATATGCGTCCTGTGGGAGCCGAGCTTGGTCGCGATAGCGGTGGGTCTGGTTGCATTGCCATTGAATGTGCCGACGTCATCGCGAGCAGGCTCGCACAGGGGATTGGCATAGTTCTCGGATGTTGTGACCAACCCGCAATCAGGGTGGCCGGGAGCGGGCTTGCTCGCGAAGGCGGAGTGTCTGTCACACAGATATTGACTGTGCCACCGCTTTCGCGGGCAAGCCCGGCTCCCACAGAGGCCCAGCCTTGGAACCTGGCGACTACAACTCGAATCGCAGCTCCGGCCAGATCGGTGAGGTACCGCGCTTCTGGGACTCGAGGATCGCCCGGCACAGCGAGCACAGGCGATGATCCTGGAATATCCGGCGATCAACGGCAGACCAGCGCGGCTGGGCCGGCAGCAGGCTGCCGCAGAGCGTCCGGTCTGCCGAGCCACCGAGCTCCAGTTGCCGGGTCACCAGATGCACCCGCACTTCCTGGCAGGCGAACAGGTCCAGCTGTTCGTCAGGCTCGATCAGTTGGTAGGCAAACAGGGACCAGGCGGGACGCGGCATCGGGGGCTCCAAATCGGGGGCGCCACATTAGCCGAAAGACCGCCTGTAGAAAAGCGTCAAAGCAGCGGTTTCAGTGTCGGCCAGACATTTTCCAGCAACTTGCCCTGGGCCGCGACGGACGGGTGCAATCCGTCGCCCTGCATCATCCCCGGAACCCCACCGACGTCCTGGAGGAAAAACGGCACCAGAGGCACTTTTTTCTCATCGGCCAGGGTGCTGTAGACCTTGGCGAAGGCATCGGTGTAACGCCGACCGTAGTTAGGAGGCAGTTGCATACCCAGCAGCAGTACCTTCGCACCGCTGGCGCGGGAGCTGTCGATCATCGCCGCAAGGTTTTGTTGCAATTGTGTTGGCGGCTGTCCGCGCAAGCCATCGTTGCCGCCCAGCTCCAGGATCACCAGGTCCGGCTTATGGGCTGCAAGCAGCGCCGGCAGCCGTGCCTGGCCTCCTGCGCTGGTATCGCCACTGATAGACGCGTTGACCACTTTGTCGTCAAAACCCTCGGCCTTGAGCCGTTGCTCGAGCAACGACACCCAGCCTTGCCGGGTATCCAGGCCGAAAGCCGCGCTGATACTATCGCCAACGATCAGGACTGTACCCGCCGCTGCGTTCTGGACCATACACATCAAGGCCAGGCCGGCACTCAAAAACCACACACGCATCGGATTCTCCATGGGCTCAAGCATTCTCACCGCGAAGGACCTTAGCAAAGTGGTTCCCAGCGCGGAAGGTGAACTGACCATCCTGCACGAACTCAGCCTGGAACTGAACAAGGGCGACAGCCTGGCCATTGTCGGCGCATCCGGTTCCGGCAAATCCACTCTCCTGGGCCTGCTGGCCGGCCTGGACCTGCCCAGCAGCGGTGAAGTGACCCTTGCCGGGCAGGCCCTCAGTGCGCTGGATGAAGATCAGCGGGCGCGGATCCGCGCCGAGCACGTCGGCTTCGTCTTCCAGTCGTTCCAGTTGCTCGACAGCCTGAACGCGCTGGAAAACGTCATGCTGCCGCTGGAACTTGACGGTCGCAAGGATGCCCGCGAACGCGCCACCGAGCTGTTGCAACGGGTCGGCCTGGGCCAGCGTCTGACCCACTCGCCCCGCCAGCTATCCGGTGGCGAACAGCAGCGCGTGGCAATTGCCCGTGCCTTTGCTGCCGAGCCCGACGTGCTCTTCGCCGACGAGCCCACCGGCAACCTCGACAGCCACACCGGCGAGCGCATCAGCGATCTTCTGTTCGAACTGAACAAGGAAAGCGGCACGACCCTGGTGCTGGTCACCCATGACGAACGCCTGGCCCATCGTTGCCGGCGCCTGATCCGACTTGAAGCCGGCCAGATGGTCGCGCCCCTGGAGCCTTGATGGCACGCTTGCCGCTGTTGCGCCTGTTCAGTCTCGCTGTCCGTCAATTGCTGCGCGACGCCCGCGCCGGCGAGTTGCGCGTATTGTTCTTCGCCTTGCTGGTCGCGGTGGCGGCAAGCACCGCCATCGGCTACTTCGGCGCCCGTCTCAACGGCGCGATGATGCTGCGCGCCACCGAATTCCTCGGCGCGGACCTGCTGCTGGAAGGCAGCTCGCCTGCCCGCCCCGAGCAAATCCGCAGCGGCACCGAGCTGGGCCTGGTGCATGCCCTTGTCGTGGAGTTCTCGAGCGTCGTCGCCACCGACAACGGTATCCAGCTTTCCAGCGTCAAGGCTGTCGACGATCTCTACCCGTTGCGCGGCGAGCTGAAAAGCGCACCTTCGCCCTTCGCCCCGGAGGAATCCGGCGGACGACCGAAACCTGGCGAGGCGTGGGTCGAAGCCCGGCTGCTGACAGCACTGGACCTGAAGATCGGCGACAGCATCGACGTCGGCAATACCACCTTGCGCCTGAGTCGGGTGCTGACTTACGAGCCGGATCGCGCCGGCAATTTCTACAGCCTCACGCCCCGGGTCATGATCAACCTCAAGGACCTGGAAGCCACCGGCGTGGTACAGCCTGGCAGCCGCGTCAGCTATCGTGATCTCTGGCGAGGCCCGGCGTCCGCCCTGCAAACCTATCGCGACCTGATCAAGCCGGGCCTGGAAGCCAACCAGCGCCTGCAGGATGCCCGCGACGGCAACCGGCAGATCGGTGGCGCCCTGGGCAAGGCCGAGCGCTACCTGAACATGGCCAGCCTGGTGGCGGTGCTGTTGTCCGGCGTTGCGGTCGCGCTCTCCGCCAATCGTTTCGCCAGCCGACGCTTCGATGCCAGCGCACTGCTGCGCTGCCTGGGCCTGTCACGGCGGGAAACCATGGTGCTGTTCAGCCTGCAACTGACGGTACTGGGCCTGCTGGCGAGCCTCAGCGGCGCCCTGCTCGGCTGGATCGCCCAACTGGGACTGTTCGCCTTGCTGCATGACCTGCTACCCGCCACCGTACCGCCCGGTGGCCTGCTGCCAGCAATCGCCGGTATCGGCACCGGACTGGTGGCGCTGGCGGGGTTCGCCCTGCCGCCCCTGGCCGCATTGGGTCGGGTGCCGCCGTTGCGCGTATTGCGCCGGGACATGCTGCCCATCCCGTCCAGCACCTGGGCAGTCTATGGTGCCGCGCTGGGTGCCCTTGGCCTGATCATGTGGCGCCTGAGCCTGGACCTGGTGCTGACCTTCGCCCTGCTCGGCGGCGGTGTCGTCGCCGCGCTGGTGCTCGGCGGCCTGCTGTTGCTGCTGCTCCAGAGCCTGCGCCGGATGCTCGCCCGCGCATCCCTGCCCTGGCGGCTGGGGCTTGGCCAGTTGTTGCGCCACCCCCTTGCAGCGGCCGGCCAGGCGTTGGCATTCGGCCTGATCCTGTTGTCCATGGCGTTGATCGCACTGTTACGCGGTGAATTACTGGATACCTGGCAAAACCAGCTGCCGAAAAACGCCCCCAATTACTTCGCCCTGAACATCCTGCCCAATGACAAGCAGGCCTTCACCGACAAACTGTTGCAGTTGTCGGCACAGTCGGCCCCGCTCTATCCCGTGGTACCAGGGCGCCTCATCAGCATCAACGGCGAGCCGGCCAGGGAGTTCGTCACCAAGGATTCGGCCGGGGACCGGGCACTGCAGCGCGACCTGAGCCTGACCTGGGCCGCGGACCTGCCGGAAGGAAACGTTGTCACCGCCGGGAACTGGTGGCCGCAGCAGCCACCGGACGATATACCGGGGGTTTCGGTAGAAGGCAAAGTGGCCGAGAACCTTCAGATCAAACTCGGCGACCGGCTGGTGTTCAGCGTGGGAGGCGTCAACCGCGAAGCGAAGGTCACCAGCCTGCGGGAGATCAACTGGGACAACTTCCAACCCAACTTCTTCATGATCTTCCAACCCGGCACCTTGAAGGACCTGCCGGCCACTTACCTCACCAGCTTCTACCTGGCCGCCGGTCACGACCAGCAGATTGTCGACCTGTCCCGGGCCTTCCCGGCGGTCACAATCCTGCAGGTCGAAGCCTTGCTGCAACAACTGCGCAGCATTCTGGCCCAGGTGACCCTGGCCGTGGAGTACGTGCTGCTGTTTGTGCTGGCGGCAGGGATGGCCGTGCTGTTCTCCGGCCTGCAGGCCACCCTTGATGAACGGATTCGCCAAGGCGCGTTATTGCGTGCCCTGGGGGCCGAGCGCCCCTTGCTGGTCAAGGCTCGACGCATCGAGTTCGGCCTGTTGGGTGCGGTCAGCGGGTTGCTGGCGGCCCTGGGTTCGGAACTGGTCAGCCTGGTGCTCTACCGCTTTGCCTTCGACCTGCCCTGGCATCCGCATCCATGGTTGCTGATGTTGCCGCTGGTGGGCGCGTTACTGATCGGCGCTGCGGGGGTGTTCGGTACCCGACGGGCACTCAACGCCAGCCCGCTGACAGTGTTGCGCGAGGGTTGATAGACTTCCGTCCACACCCATCAAAGAAGTTGCCATGAGCCGTTATCGCCCACCTCGCACCGCTGGCACCGCGCTGATCACCCCCGAGGGCGAGGCGCGGATGCGCGCTGAATTCCATGAGCTTTGGCATGTGCGCCGCCCCCAAGTGACCCAGGCTGTCAGCGAGGCAGCGGCCCAGGGTGATCGGTCGGAAAATGCCGAATACACCTACGGCAAGAAAATGCTGCGGGAAATCGACAGCCGCGTCCGTTTCCTTACCAAGCGCCTCGAAGCCCTCAAAGTCGTGAGCGAAAAACCCAGCGATCCCAACAAGGTGTATTTCGGCGCCTGGGTCACGGTCGAAGATGAGGACGGCAACGAGGCCCGCTATCGCATCGTCGGGCCTGACGAGCTGGATCTGAAACAGAACCTGATCAGTATCGACTCGCCACTGGCGCGGGCGCTGATTGGCAAGGCATTGGATGCTGAAGTCAGGGTGCAGACACCGACAGGCGAGAAGCGGGTGTATGTCGTGGACATCACCTATCCATAACCCGGCGGATAAAGGCCGCCTCGAAACATCCCAGCAAACTTGAAGCTTTGACAAGATGACAGCGCTGCGCAAAATGACCGCGCGCGCTGTCTTGCGCCTTTCGCTCAGAACATTATTCAAGGATGAATAATCATGAAGGCTACTCACCATGGATTGGACAGTTGGATGTACAACACCCCTCAGTTATGCAAACTGCGTATCGACGAACTTATTCTGCCCGGCACCCATGACTCCGGCGCAGACAAAAAAGCGCCAAATCCCACTTTGCCTCAGGAAAAGACCCAGGACGTGCCGATCATCGAACAGATCCTGGCAGGCTTTCGTGTGCTCGACCTGCGCGTGGTCTTCTCCGCCAACGCTCCCATCGGCAGCGACAAACGCTTCCAGCTGTTTCACCTCGCCTCCTCCGGACGTACGGTGGGTGGCGACGTTCTGGCGCCGTTGAATGATTTTTACGATGATCCCGACCACAAGGCGGCGAGGGCAAAGGAAATCGTTATCCTGAACTTTCATAAATTCAAGCATTTCAACCGAGCCATCCATCAGGAGTTGCACAGCCTGATCGATTCAAAAATCGGACAACGGCTGCTCCCCCGGAACTGGCGGCGTTCAACGCTGGAAGAGATATGGACCCATCGTCCGGAGAGGACCGTTGTAATTTCCTACAATCACCGCGTAAGGGCAAAGTACTGGAAAGGCGTGGAACATCAATGGAGCGGTCAGAACCTGAACACTACCGCAGCCTTGAAAAGATTCATGGATGAGCAATCGGCACGGAAGAAACCCGACTTCGTATTGCGCTCGATACAATGCGCCAAATACGTGCTGCCCTTTCATCTTCCAGACGACTTCAGTGAAAAGATAGATGAGTGGTTTGAGTCCAGGAACAGCAACAGCTATATCCAGCGCTTCCACATCATCAACACAGACTGGTCGACCCGCAGCCGGATTGTATTCAACTGCATGCACGCCAACGGACTCAGGGCGATGGCCAAGGCAGACAGCCTCAACGCCGGGTGATCAGCCCTTGCCGCGCCACACGGGTCAACTGCCGGATCATTTCAGGGGCATCCGCAGCGCTGGGCGACTGAATGACCGCCAGATCGAAGCTGTCGTTGGCGAAACGTGCCAGGGACTCGCCATCTTCGACAAACTGGATCAGGAATGCAGCGGGCCCGTGACTGCGCCGCGGCCAGCCATCGAGATAACGCAACAGCGTTGGCTGATGGGTACCGCCCAAAAGGATTTTTGGATTGCGCTGCAGGAGGCTCGCCGTGATCGGCGCAAGACGTACAAGGGGACTGGGTGCGTTCATCGTGTCGTGTCTCTGCCTCAAAAAGTCTGCATGGCAGGTGAGAGGCAACACCGAACCAGCGCTTTAGCGGTATTTCGAAGCCTGTTCCAGGCTTCTGACGGTAACTGGATGAGTCACCTGGCGCCCCGCAAGTAGCTGTTTAAATCGGCGCATGAGCAGCATCCTAGAGAAGCCAACCGGCCAGTGTCAAGAATCTGCACTCACAAAAAAGGCCCGTACCAGACGGGCCTTCGATGGTTCGACTCAGTGATCAGCCGGCGATGGCACGATCGACCGACAGCTTGCCAGCCCCCTCGATCAACACCGCAATGCTCGCGGCCAGCAACGCCAGGGCAAACTCATAACCGTTGTTCGCCATGAACAGACCGTTGCCGATGTGCACGGAGAAAATAGCTACCAGGGACAGGAAGGCCAGCCCCAATGCCGCCGGACGCGCCAGCAGGCCCACGATCAAGGCCAACCCGGCAAAAAACTCGGTGCCACCGGCCAATGTGGCCATCACGTAGCCGGGTGTCAGGCCGATGCTTTCCATCCACTGCGCGGTACCCGCCAGCCCATAGCCACCGAACATACCGAAGAGTTTCTGCGAGCCGTGAGCAGCGAAAATGACACCGACGGCGATGCGCAGCACGGTCAGGCCGTAGCCGGCACGGGTAGACAGGATTTTGTTGATGAAGGAGCTCATAGGTTCATTTCCTTGGAATGTGTGGGTTGGTCGCCATATTAATCAGTTAAATCCATATGAAAAGCGCAAAAAGTCCGCCATACAAATCTACTTATTCGATCACTTGCGCACTACAACCTTCTGATCCTTCGGTTCCAACGACTCCCGCTCCCGATCAAACGCCAGATAGTATTTGTTCACACTATTAACGTAGCTGACGGCGCCCATTCCTACCTGCTCCATGGCAATGCGTTCGACCTGGAAAAACCATTGGTTGGGATTCAACCCTCGCCGCCGCGCCTCGGCACGCATGCCCTGAACACGCTCGGGCCCCATGTTGTAGGCAGCCAGCACAAAGGCCATGCGCTCGCGCTCGTTAAGCTTTGGGCTGGAGAAAAACTTGCGACGGATCATGGCCAGGTACCTGGCACCGGCCTGGACATTGGCATCCAGGTTCTGAATATTGCCAACGCCGACTCGTTGGGCCGCCGCCGGAGTGATCTGCATCAGCCCGGTGGGGCCGCTGCCGCTGCGGGCGCCGGGCTGCAGGGCGGACTCCTTGAAGGCCAGGGCCGCCAGGTTGAGCCAGTCCATGTCCTGAGCTTCGGCGTGTTTTTGCAGCACAGGGCGCAGTTTCTCCAGCCGCTGGCGGTCGGCCCGGGCCAGCGGATAATGAACCTGGTACAAACGGCGGTAGATGCGCAGGAAAGCAGCATCCTCGTTGGACGGTGCCTTGTAGGTCGTCAGGAATCCGTTGATGCTCGCCCGCAGCATGGCGGCGTCGCGGCGAACGAACCAGTGTTCGTTATCCGGCTCACCGATCAGCAACTGCCGGTCGAAACGCAACTTGGGCAGGATCTTGCCCCAACGCTCGGCGATGGGTTGCTCGACAATGGTCAGATGGAAAATGCCGCCCTGGACCATTTCCAGCACATCCTCCACCGCCAGGGTGGGGTCGACCCATTCGATTTTCACCGGCGGTAACTTGAGCAACGCCAGCTTCTGGTTGATCTGGCCCACCGCGTCCCCCGCCGCACTGCCGTTGGGCAACGCCAGAGTCTTGCCGGACAACTGCTCCACCCGCGTGTAGCGTTTCTCCCCCTTGATGCCTACCAGCATCAAGGGCACGTCGCGGCGAATCGGATCGCTGGCACTGACCGCATGACTGGGCAAGGGCTCGAGCAATTCCCCCGGTGCCACAAGGTCGCCCTCTGCGCGCTGCAAGGCACCGAGTAGCTGGTCCTTGGCTTTGGGAATGATCTTGAGGGTGATTTCCTGGCCATCCCGGGCATGGCCGTTGAGGTACTGTTCGAACGCCCGCAACCGATGGTATTCGACGCCGATGGGTTGCCCCTGGACTTCACCGGAACTGTTGCGGCTCTGATTGACCAATACTTTCAGCACGCGACTGCTGCGGATCTGCGCCAAGTCACGCACCGTCCCAGGCGCCACCGCCTGCACCGGGCCAGGCAGCCGCGCCTCGGCCGGCATCGGCAGCAGCAGCGAACAACACAGCAGTAGCAACGCCTGGGGACGTGTCATCCACTCTCCGGAAGGGATACCGCGACCCGCCTTCTTGAAAAACGAGGCTTGGGCCGACAGAAACAGAGCACCTTGGGGCGCTGAAAAGTGCGAAAGACTGGCACAGTGATGGCTTTTATACCAATCCGACCTGTCTCGTGGCCTCAACAGACAGCCTCAACTCGTTGTAGTTCTTGGCTTTTCTTATAAATCTACAGCTCTGATATGCTTTCCGGCCTTTGGGCCGAGGTAGCACCATGCAACTCATCGATATCGGCGTCAACCTGACCAACCCCAGTTTCACCGATAAACACCAGGCGGTGCTTGAGCGCGCCTATGAAGCAGGGGTCTGCCAACTGATCCTGACCGGCACCAGCATCGAGGGCAGCGAACAGGCTCTCGAACTGTGTCAACAGCTGGACGAGACCGGCAAGCGCCTGTTCTCCACCGCCGGCATCCATCCCCACAGCGCCAGCGACTGGACCACCGACAGCGCCAGGCATCTCAAGGACCTGCTGGGGCAAGATCACGTCCGTGCCGTGGGAGAATGCGGACTGGATTTCAACCGGGACTTCTCCCCTCGTCCGCAGCAGGAGAAGGTGCTGGAAGAACACCTCGCCCTCGCGGCGGAGCTGCAACTTCCGGTCTTTCTTCACGAACGCGATGCCGACCAGCGCTTGCTGGAGATCCTGCGGGACTTCCGCGACCGTCTGCCGGCCGCAGTGGTGCATTGCTTTACCGGTGAGAAAAAGGCGCTGTTCAGCTACCTTGACCTGGACCTGCACATCGGTATCACCGGCTGGATCTGCGATGAGCGCCGGGGCACGCATTTGCACCCCTTGGTACGCGAGATCCCTCGCGGCCGGCTGATGCTCGAAAGCGATGCGCCCTACCTGCTGCCCCGCACCCTGCGCCCCAAACCCAAGAACGGTCGCAACGAGCCGGCCTTCCTGACGGAGGTTTTGCGGGAAATCGCCTTGCATCGGGGCGAGACCCAAGAAGACCTGGCCGCTCACAGCACAGCGTGCGCGCGGGCGTTTTTCGGGCTGCCCGCGATCTCCTGAGCCGCCCAAATCCCTTGTGGGAGCCTGCTCGCGATAGCAGTGAATCAGCTTGCAAGTCAGTGGCTGGCACTCCGCTATCGCGATCAGGCTCGCTCCCACAGGGAATCCGGGCCAGCCCATGGTTCCTAGCATCAGGTCTGTTGACCCACATCAACACTCCACCTCCCGGGATAGCGGCAAAATAATGGCACCTTGCCAAAACTGTTTCCGCTATCAGAGAAGACCTTCCATGGGTGCCTGGCTTAGCAATATCTCGCTGAAATACAAATTCTGGGCGGTCAACGCGGTCGCCTTTGTAACCACCTTGCTGCTCGTGCTCTATGCACTGCAGCTTGAACAACAGGCCCGCAATGATGCGGCCCGGGTGAATGCCCAGGCCCAGGCGCGCCTGCTCAGCGCCTGGCCGGTCGGTCAGCCGTTGCCCAAGGCCGAGAATCTGCTGTCTTTCCAGCAAGGCCAGATGCCTACATTCAATAATCAATCGTTGCCTTCACTGGCGCAGGCGCAGGGCTGGGTCGATCTCGATATCAAGCCACTAGTCGGCAATCAACCGTTATTGGGTGCAGAAGTGATCCGACGCGGCGACGGTCAACAACTCGCCGTCCTGGCCCAGGGTGCAAGCCTGAGCCAGGTGTTCGGCGAGCGTTTCAGCCAATACGCCGCAGCAGTGTTCGTATTGATGCTTGCCATGCTGGGTGCGTCGCAATTGTTGATCCGCTTCCTGTTGAGCCAGCTCAACACGCTGAAGGACGTGATGCTGCATGTGGAGAAAACCGGCGATCTGTCCGCCCGCGTACCCCTGGCCTGCGAGGACGAAGTGGGACAGATGGCCGCCGCATTCAATGCCATGCAAGCCGGTTATCAACGGGTAGTCGATACCGTGGCCAGCACCGCCCGGCAACTGGACAGCGGCGCGGCGCGATTGGCCTCGAGCATGAGCGAGGTTCGCCACGGCATGCTTGGGCAGCAGAGCGAAACCGATCAGGCGGCGACGGCGATCAATGAGATGTCCGCCACGGTGTATCACATCGCCCAGCATGCCGGCGCCACTCGCGACCTTTCGAAAACCGCCGACACCCTGGCTGGTAATGGTCGCGACGTGGTCAATCGTGTGGAACAGTCAATCACCGGCCTCTCCTCCGGGGTGCAGCAGACCGCCGAAATGATCCAGCGCCTGGCCGAAGACAGCCAGAAGATCAACAGCGTGGTCAGTGTGATCCACAGCATCGCGGAGCAAACCAACCTGTTGGCCCTCAACGCAGCCATCGAAGCGGCACGGGCCGGGGAAATGGGCCGGGGGTTTGCCGTGGTAGCCGACGAGGTACGCAATCTCGCCAAACGGGTACAAACCTCAACGGATGAAATCACCACCATGGTCTCGGCCCTGCAGGCGGGCACCCAGGACGCGGTGGACTTCATGCAGGAAAGTTCCTACAAGGCCGACGATTGCGTACAACAGGCCCGCGAGGCCGGCGAGGCGCTGGAGCAGATCACCGGGGCGGTGGCCCAGATGCGCGAGAGCAACACCCAGATCGCCGTCGCGGCCGAGCAGCAAAGCCAGGTTGCCGAGGAAATGAACCGGGCGGTGGTTAGTATTCGCGACGTGACCGAAAACACCGTACGCCAGACTGTGGACTCGGCCACCACCAGTCATGAACTGGCGACCCTGGCGGGCGAATTGAGCAAGGCGATCGGGCAGCTCAGACTCTGAAACCGCCATCGCGGGCAAGCCTTGCTCCCACAGGTCCATGTGTGCTTTGTGGGAGCAAGGCTTGGCCCTCACAGGTCCATGCGTGCTTTGTGGGAGCAAGGCTTGGCCCTCGCAGGTCCATGTGTGCTTTGCGGGAGCAAGGCTTGGCCCTCACAGGTCCAGCGTGCTTTGTGGGAGCAAGGCTTGGCCCTCGCAGGTCCAGCGTGCTTTGTGGGAGCAAGGCTTGCCCGCGATGGCTTCATCCGAGAACTGACTCTGACTCTATCGCTCCCATAGCCAACCGCGATTCGCCGCCCTGCCCCGCCATGCCTATTCTTGTATCAACAGATGTCAGGCATAAGGAGCAGCATCATGCACAAACGTCACCCTACCCTTGCAGGCTGGCACTGGCACACCTTCAATCCAGCCCATCTGGTGTTGCAACTGATCGCCGTGCCATTGCTCATCATCGCATCGCTGCTGATCATCTCGGGCGCGCTCAACCTTGACCTGGCGGACATCAGCATCGGTATCATCGCGGTATTCGCCTCGCTGGGACTGCTGCGCCACACTCATTGAGCGCCCACATACCTCAGCCGAAAATCGTCACCGTCTGCCGGCTCATGGCGATCAGGCGGCCATCGGCGCTCCAGAACTTCGCAGCGACGTGACCGTAGCCGTCCTGGGCGTGCTCGATCTCGGCCAGGTACTTGCACCAGTCCAACGTCGTGAGCGCCAGCACCGGTTGGACGAATTCGATGGTCCAGGTCAGCGTGCTACCCGGCGCCATCTGTGTCAGGTGCGGCAGTAACGCGGGCGGCCAGGCATCCACCAGCGCGAGGATGTGGGCCTCGTTGAGCGGCTCTTCCTTGACATCCCCACGCAACCGTACCCAACCACCCATGCTGCGGGATTTATTGCCGGTGAATGGCAGACCACCGACACTCCAGCACATCGCCAGGTGACGCATGAACTCCGGCGTGCCACCCTTGATATAAGGCAGCTCCTGGCATTGCTCGATGCTTTTGAACTCAGGCGCAGGGTCGGCCTGCACCGCCACCACGGAGGAGCGCGACGCACCGAAGCTGCCTTGCACCACTGTCACCACTTGGCCGTTCTGCATCGCGCGCCCCTGCACCTGGCTGACCGCTTTGCCTTCACGCAACACTTCGACTTCAAAACTGACGGGCACGTCCGGTTCGACCGGGCCAACGAAGGTGATTGCCAGCGAACGCACCGGACGATCCGCCGGCACCCGTGCGCGCATCGCCTCATATTGCAGTGCCGCCACCAGCCCACCAAAAGTGGCGCGTCCCTGACCCCATTCAGGGGCGATGGTCACGGCGTCTGGCTGACGGCGCACGGCATCGATCAAATCGGAAAAGCGCATGGCAACCTCGAAAGCGTCGGAGAAGGATGAAGGATCTTAACCAGCCGGGATCAGCGACACAGCGCTCATTCCGGCCAAAGAGGCTGACAGATAGGCCGCCACACTTTAATCAACGCATAGAGCATTGTGGGAGCGAGCCTGCTCGCGATGGCGGAGGGTTGGTCAGCATGGGGCAAGCTGAGCCGGCGCTATCGCGAGCAGGCTCGCTCCCACAGGGAGATAGAGGGTGGTTTTTTCAGGATTTCTCGAAGCAGCTCGCGATCAGCTTATCGAGCACCTTGTCAGCCTTGGCTTCGGCCTGGGTCATGGTAGTGCGCCAGACCGGCACACAGGGTTGCAGGTCGTGTTCCCGTTCAGCCTGGGCCAGCCATTGCCAGCAGTCGTGCCAATCGCCCAGGGCGCCTTGGGCGGACTTGAGTCGTGGCATGGCCGATTCCGGCAGGCGATCGAGTTCCGGGTAGGCTTCGATCGCATAGCGCACGCGCTTGATCAGCAGCCGCAACCGGTGGCGGTCATGGGCCGGATCACGCAACGCTTCACCGAGTTTTTTCCATTGTTTGTCCAGACGCTTTTCAATGCGTTTGCGCAAGCCCTTTAGCAGCCCCTGATGCTGGGCAGCGCGAACGAAGCGCGGAAATGCATCGAGGATCATCAACAGCTGCGCCAACTCCCGACTAGCGGCCACGGCTGGATAGGCCTGGGCCATCTGCAGCCGGCGCCGTTGCGCCGCGCTGGTCTTGCCCTGCAGCTCAAGATAAGCCGCCAGCACTTCCCGGTCACGCAGCGGCGTGGTCAGGGCACCAACCGCTGAAGCGGCTGTTTCCAGCTGTTCAACACCCGGCAAGCCGCGCAATGGGCGGAGCAAGCTGCGCAAACGGCGAACCGTGGTCCGCAGGTCATGCAGCGCTTCACTGTCGGTATGGGCATTCAAGCGGGCCTGGCAGGCCAGCAGGCGGACTTCCAGGCCAAGAATCCTGGCCACCAGCCGATCGATCATAAGGGCGTACTCCGTACGCAGTTGCAAGCCTCAAGCTTCAAGCTGCAAGTAGAGGCGTGTCGCATGCTTCTCTCCTGCAGCTTGTCGCTTATAACTTGCCGTTGATCTTATCGTCCCGCACGGGACTCGCGGATGTAGAAGCGAGCTTTCTCGGCCTTTCTGGAGCAGCCTTCGAACGCTTCGAACTGCTGCTGGGTCTTGGCACCGGTCAGCAGCGACAGGGCCTTGGAGTAGCTGACAGTACCGGCAAAGCCTTCGGCCTTGGCCAGGTCCAGTTCATGCCAGGCGGCATCGAGCTGGGTACCGCAGCTGTCACGATAAGCTGTTTTGCCTGCACAACCAGCCAGGGCCAGAACCATCAGGGATGCTACTAGGGGCAGGCAGATCCGGGCTTTCATCATTACACCTCAGTCAGGTCAAACAGTCGTGCTGGTAAGACGGCCTTAAAGGCAAAAAGTGCCTTGTGCCGAGCGCCTTAATTCAAGTGTGGGCGAGCATACAAAAATGTCACTCCCGCGTGTCAAATAACGACGTTTGTGCCACAACGATTGAGCCGGGCCGTCGATCAGTGCATTGTTGAAGTCTGTTCGACAAGAGGCAGGGTCATGACAAAACGTGTCGCATTGGTATTGGGTTCGGGCGGCGCCCGAGGCTACGCCCATATCGGGGTGATCGAGGAAATCGAACGACGTGGCTATGACATTGCCTGCATCGCCGGCTGTTCAATGGGTGCCGTGGTGGGTGGAATCTATGCCGCCGGCAAGCTCAGGGACTACCGCGACTGGATCGAAAGTCTGGACTACCTGGACGTTTTGCGGCTGGTGGACGTCAGCTTCCGCCTTGGTGCGATCCGCGGAGAAAAAGTCTTCGGACAGATCCGCAAGATCGTCGGCGAACTCAATATCGAAGACCTGCGCATTCCCTACACCGCCGTAGCCACGGACCTGACCAACCAACAGGAAATCTGGTTCCAGGAAGGTTGCCTGCATCAGGCAATGCGCGCCTCGGCGGCGATTCCCAGCCTGTTCACGCCAGTGATGCAAGGCAACCGCATGCTGGTGGATGGTGGCCTGCTCAATCCGCTGCCGATCGTGCCGGTAGTATCGAGTCACTGTGACCTGATCATCGCAGTCAACCTCAATGCCACCAACCAGCGACAATACAGCCTGCCGGTCATCCCGCGTCCCGCTGCGTTCAAGAGCCGATTCGACAATCTCATCAGTTCCCTGGGGTCGAAATTGCCATTTCGTCGCAAGCAGGCCGAGCAATTGTTGCTGCTGGAGCAGGAAGCGTTGAAGGCCGAGGCCGCCGACATCAACCCCTGGCTCGAATCCGCCGAGCCTGAAGGCCAGCAACCGGCCGCCGCGCCCGAGACTGAAGGCGCACCGAAGTCCGCCACCGGTTCATTCATCATCGATAACGTCGGCCCGGCCTCGTTGCTGGATTTGATCAACCAGAGTTTCGAGGTGATGCAAACCTCGCTGGCCCAATACAAAATCGCCGGGTATCCGCCGGATGTATTGATCAACGTACCGAAACGGGTGTGCCGGTTCTTCGAGTTCTACAAGGCGCCGGAGTTGATCGCTCTGGGGCGGGAGATTGCCAGTGACACTCTGGATCGGTATGAAAGTGAACAGAGCTGAGATTTTCAGCGGCTCTCAGGACCTCTTCGCGAGCAGGCTCGCTCCCACATTGAACGGGCTGTGTTCACCAAGGGAGTCCTGTCTCGATTCGAACGTGGGAGCGAGCCTGCTCGCGAAGGCAATCGCCCTGGCGAAGATGAACTAAAGCCCACCCTCTCCCAACAACCGATACCCCACCCCCGCCTCGGTCGCAATGAACCGGGGACGCGTCGGGTCGTCGGCCAGTTTTTGACGCAGGTGGCCGACGACGATGCGTAGGTAGTGACTGTCTTCGGTGTGGGTCGGGCCCCAGATGTCCTTGAGCAACTGTTGTTGGGTGATGACCCGTCCGGGGTGCCGCGCCAGTTGTGCCAGCACGGCGTATTCCTTGCGGGTCAGGGCCACTTCGGCGCCGTCCAGCAGGACCCGTCGATAGGCCAGGTCCACCGTCAGCGGACCAAACGTCAGCGCCGCTTCCCGGGCCTCGCCTGCCGGTGCCTGGCGCAAGAGAGCGCGGACGCGGGCCAGGAATTCCTGGATGCCGAACGGCTTGGTCACGTAATCGTTGGCGCCGTTGTCCAGCGCCTCGACTTTCTGGGCTTCACTGGCCCGCACCGAAAGCACCAGCACCGGCACCGTCGACCATTGGCGGAACTCGCACAGCACCTGCTGACCATCCATGTCCGGCAGGCCCAGGTCGAGCACCAGCAGATCAGGCTTATTCAATGCCGCCAGGGCCAGGCCGTCAGTCCCTGTACCGGCCTCCAGCACCTTGTAGCCCTGGGAGACCAGGCTGATGCGCAGGAATTTGCGGATCTGCGGCTCATCATCGATGACCAGGAGGGTCGCGGTTTGGCTCATGGATTCGGTTCACTGAAAATCAAATGGCAGAGAGTAACGCAGCCCGGCTCAAGCTTCATCGCCCATGTCCGGTTGTGCCTGCAATGGCAGGTGCAAGGTGATGCAGGTGCCACGCCCATCGAGGCCTTCGCCCACACTGATGCGCCCACCATGGGCACCCACCATGCCCTGACAGATCGCCAACCCCAGACCCGTGCCCTGCCCGCCCCGATCGCCGCGCGCAGCGGTGTAGAACATGTCGAAGATTTTCTCCCGCTCTTGCTCGGGGATCCCCGGCCCTTCATCGGCCACGGCAAAAAACACTTCACCGTCCGTCGCACCTGCGCTCAGCGACAGACGTCCGTGGGGCGGCGAGAAACGCGCGGCATTTTCCAGCACGTTCACCAGGGCCTGTTCGATCAGCGCCGCGTGGACATACAGCAATGGCAATTGGGCAGGCACCTCGACGCTGACCATCAGCGGCGCCAGCATCGCCCTCAGGCGGTTCAACGCGCTGCCGACGATATCGGCCGGCGCCACCCAGTCCCGCGCCAGTTTCAGGGCTCCGTGGCCGAGGCGGGTCATGTCCAGCAGGTTCTGGATGTAGCGATCCAGGCGTTCGGCTTCATCGCGGGTGCCTTCGAGCAATTCGCGACGATCCGCCAGCGGGATCGCCTCCCCCAGTGCCAGCAGGCTGTCGATGCTGCCACGCATGGCGGTCAACGGCGTGCGCAGATCATGGGAGACCGAGGCCAGCAAAGCGCTGCGCAGTTGCTCGGTCTCGCCGTGCAGGCGCGCCGCCTCGAGATCCTGAGCCAACTGCGCCCGGGCCAGCGCCTGGGCCAGCGGCTGACTGAGGGCCGCCAACCAGCGACGCCGTTGACCGCTCAAAGGACTGTCGTCTTTCGAACGCACGCCCAGCAACGCCAGCGGTCCACCCTCCACCGACAACGGCCACCACCACCAGCGCCCGAGCGGCAGTGTCCCGGTACCGGCGCCGGCCGGCTGGTCGTGCTGCCAGGCCCAATCGGCCGCCGCACGTTCGGCCTCGACGAACGTCAGCGCCTCAGCGGTCTCGACCTTCCAGCCACTCTGGCCTTCTCGATTGAGCAGACACAGCTGCAAGTCATGCCAGCCGTTGAAGTGCTGCGCGGCGGCGCTGATCACCGCCTGACGGTCGGTGGCAGCCGTGAGCTTGCGGGACAGATCAAGCAATTCGCCGGTTTCCTGCTGAGTGTCGCGCAGCGCCTGCAACTGCCGACGCTGACGGGCAGCAAGATTGCCGGTCAAGGCCGCCATTAGCAGGAAGAACGCCAGCGTCAGCACATCTTCGTCACGCTGAATGGTGAAGGAAAAGTTCGGCGGGATGAACAAAAAGTCGTAGGCCAGGAACGACAGTGCCGCACAAGCCAACGCCGGGCCGAGGCTGCTGCGCACCGCCACCAGCAAGACCGCCATCAGAAACACCAGGGAGATGTTGGGCAACTCCAGCAGCCCGGAAATGCCCCAGGCCAATGCACTGGCCGCTACGGTCGCCAACAACGCCAGCACGTAGTCGAAACCAGTCTGGACGCGACTTGAATAAACGCGGGCTGGACGCAGTTGCTCATCGCTGTCCAGCACGTTGATCTCCAGCCCCCGGGCATCGCGCAACAAGCGTGAGGCCAGGCCGCCGCCAAACCAACGCCTGCGCAGGCGCGGTCGGGACTGCCCGACCAGGAGCAGCGTGGCCCGACGTTCGATGGCATGCTGAATCAGAGTCCTGGCCACTTCGCCGGCCCGCAGCAGCACCACCTCACCGCCCAGACGCTCCGCCAGTTGCTGGGCATTCTGCAGGCGCTGGCGCGAGGTCTCGTCCGGAGCGCCACCGTTGTCCACGTGCACCAGGCTCCACGGCAGATGCCGACGCTGGGCGACGCGACTGGCATGGCGCACCAGGCGCTCGGCTTGGGTATCGCCGTCGACTCCCACCAGTAATCGACCACGCACCACCGGGGCGGCCTGCCCCAGTTGCCGATAGCCGAGCGCCAGATCGTTGTCCACTTGCGCAGCGGCGGTCTGCATCGCCAGCTCACGCAGGGCCGTCAGGTTGGTCTGGGTGAAGAAAGCATCGATCGCCGCACGGGCCTGCTCGGGCACATAGACCTTGCCATCACGCAGGCGCTCCAGCAGTTCTCGGGCCGGCAGGTCGATCAGCAGCAGCTCATCGGCTTCCTGCAGGACCCAATCCGGCAGTGTTTCTCGAACCTGCACCCCGGTGATGCCGCGTACCTGGTCATTGAGACTTTCCAGGTGCTGGACGTTGACGGTGGTGTAGACGTCGATGCCGGCAGCAAGCAGCTCTTGAATGTCTTGCCAGCGCTTGGCGTGGCGACTTCCGGGAGCATTGCTGTGGGCCAGTTCGTCAACCAGCACCAGCTTTGGCCGGGCGGCCAGCAGACCGTCGAGGTCCATCTCCTCAAGCATCACGCCACGGTATTCGGAGCGCACTAAAGGCTGCTGCACCAGGCCACCGAGCAGCGCTTCGGTTTCGGCTCGACCGTGTGTCTCCACCACGCCGGCGATGACCTTCACGTTCTGACGCAACTGGGTATGGGCCGCTTGCAACATGGCGAAGGTCTTGCCGACACCCGGTGCCGCGCCAAGAAAGACCTTGAGCCGACCACGGCCAGTACGGGGCAGTTTGGCTAACAGGGCGTCGGCGCGGCCGGAGTCGCTCATGGTGTGGTTCTCTTGCTTTCGGGTATTGATGGTATGCCCATTCTCACAGGCGCCATGGAACCCTCGTGGGAGCGAGCCTGCTCGCGATGACGATATATCAGCTTGCAGATGTGTGACTGATACACCGCTATCGCGAGCAGGCTCGCTCCCACAAGGGGGGATTACAGCTTTTCCAGCGCCAGGTTCAACGCCAGCACATTCACTACCGGCGGCCCCACCAGAGGTCGCTCGATGTGAGTGTCGAGCAACTGCTGCAAGGTCGAGACCGGCAGGTTGCGCGCGGCGGCGACTCGCGCCAGTTGATAGGCAATCGCTGCCGGTGGCAAGTGCGGATCCAGCCCGCTGCCGGAGGTGGTCAACAGCGCCAGCGGTACCGGGCCCTGACCCGGTACCAAAAGCGTGTGGGCATCATCGATTATCCGCTTGGCCAGCGCCGGATTGCTCGGGGAAAGGTTGCTGGCGCCGCTGGCAACCGTGGCGAAGGTGCCGGCCGAGGGACGTGGATGGAACCAGGCATCCCCCTGGAATTCCTGGGCGATCAACAGGGAGCCGCGCACCTTGCCGTCGGCACCCTCGACGAGGCTGCCGTTGGCCTGGACGGGAAAGGCGGTTTGCGCCACTGCGGTGACCAGCAAGGGGTAGGCTATGCCGGTGATAAAGGTCATCAGAAGTAACAGGCTCAGGGCCGGACGAATTAGCATAGACATACAGAGATCCTCAGTTGAAACCTATTTGTGGCAAGGGGTTAGCTGCACGCTTCAAACTTCAAACCAGCCCCAACGCCGTCAGCAACACATCTATTCCCTTGATCCCCACGAACGGCACCACGATCCCACCCAGGCCATAGATCAACAGATTGCGCCGCAGCAACGCCGCCGCGCTCGCCGCCTGCACCCGCACGCCGCGCAGGGCCAGGGGGATCAGCACCACAATGATCAATGCGTTGAACACAATGGCCGAGAGAATGGCGCTCTGCGGGCTGCTCAGGTGCATCACGTTCAATACGCCGAGCTGTGGATAAATCGAGGCGAACAACGCCGGCAGGATCGCGAAGTACTTGGCGATGTCATTGGCTATGGAAAAGGTGGTCAGTGCCCCACGGGTCACCAACAGCTCCTTGCCGACCTGCACCACGTCCAGCAACTTGGTCGGGTCGCTGTCGAGGTCGACCATGTTGGCCGCCTCCCGCGCCGCTTGTGTGCCGTCATTCATCGCCATGCCGACATCGGCCTGGGCCAGGGCCGGGGCGTCGTTGGCGCCGTCGCCGCACATGGCCACCAGTCGACCGTCATTTTGCTCATGGCGGATACGCGCCAGTTTCTTCTCCGGCGTGGCCTCGGCCAGCACATCGTCGACGCCCGCTTCGGCGGCAATCGCGGCGGCGGTCAGCGGATTGTCGCCAGTGACCATCACGGTACGGATGCCCAGCTTGCGCAGCTCGGCGAAACGCTCGCGGATACCCGGCTTGACCACATCCTTGAGATGGATCGCGCCCAGCAACTTGCCGTCCACGCACACCAAGAGGGGCGTGCCGCCGCTCTGGGCAATCTGGTCGACCTCTCGGGCCAGCATCGATGGTAACTGGTTGCGCGGCAGGCCGATAAAATCCAGCAGCGAATCCACCGCCCCCTTGCGATATACCCGCCCCTGATGATCGACACCGGACAAACGGGTTTCAGCGCTGAACGGTACCGCGGTCAGCGATTCCAGGGCAGGCTCGGGCTGCGGGTGCAACGCTCGCAGGTGTTCCACGATGGACTTGCCTTCAGCGGTGTCGTCGGCCAATGAAGCCAACAGCGCCCCTTCGGCCAACTCCTTCACGCTCACCCCCGGAGCGGCATGAACCGCTGCACAACGACGATTGCCGAACGTGATGGTGCCAGTCTTGTCCAGCATCAGCACGTGCACGTCCCCCGCCGCTTCCACCGCGCGACCGGATTTGGCGATCACGTTCAAGCGCACCAGCCGATCCATCCCGGCGATGCCGATGGCCGACAGCAACCCGCCAATGGTGGTGGGAATCAACGTGACCAACAGCGCCACCAGGAAAACCAGTGGCAAGCTGCTGTTAGCGAAGTGGGCGAAGGGTTGCAACGTGACCACCACCAACAGGAAGATCAGAGTCAGGCCGATCAACAGAATGTCCAGAGCCACCTCGTTCGGCGTCTTCTGCCGCTTGGCGCCTTCGACGAGGGCGATCATACGGTCCAGGGTCGACTCGCCGGGGTTGCTGGTAATGCGCACTAACAACCAATCGGAGACCAACCGGGTGTTGCCGGTGACCGCTGAACGATCACCGCCGGATTCACGAATAACCGGCGCAGACTCACCGGTGATCGCCGCCTCGTTGACCGCGGCGATGCCCTCGATCACTTCGCCATCGCCCGGAATCATCTCCCCTGCCTCCACACGCACCACATCGTCTTTGCGCAAACGGGTGGCGGGAACGACTTCAAAGCCATTGGCGGTCCGACAACGTGCGCTGAGGCCTTCGCTGCCAGCCTTGAGGCTGTCGGCCCGCGCCTTGCCGCGCCCTTCGGCCAAGGCTTCGGCGAAGTTGGCGAACAGCACGGTGAACCAAAGCCAGAGCGCGATCTGCGCGGCAACGAACGTCGGCACGGCACTGTCGGGAATCAAGCACAGCACAGTGGTGAGTATTGCCGTCAGCTCCACCACCAGCATCACCGGTGCACGGTGCAACTGGCGCGGATCGAGTTTGACAAAAGCTTGTATCAAAGCCGGCCGCCACAGGGCGGAGATGGCGGTTTTCGCTTGCGGTGCCTGGGTGGGAACCGCGTGGGGTGCGGGCATATTCATCATCGGATCCTCAGAAGCCCATGCTCAGGTGTTCGGCAATTGGGCCCAGGGCCAGGGTCGGCAGGAAGGTCAGGCCGCCCATCAACAAAATAGTCACGGTCAGCAAGGTCACGAACAGCGGGCCGTGGGTGGGGAAACTGTTCTGGCCGATCGGGGCGGTTTTCTTCAGCGCCAGGCTGCCGGCCAACGCCAGCACCGGCAGGATGTAGCCGAAACGGCCGATCAACATGCCCAGGCCCAGCATCAGGTTATGGAACGGCGTGTTGGCGCCAAATCCAGCAAATGCCGAACCGTTGTTTGCCCCCGCCGACGTGTAGGCGTACAGCAACTGGCTGAAGCCATGGGCGCCAGGGTTGCTCACCGCAGCGGCAGGCCCGGGCAGGCTTGCGGCGACGGCGCCCAGCACCAGCACGCTCACCGGCATCACCAGCAGAGTCACCACCAGCAGTTGCACTTCCCGGGCACCGAGCTTCTTGCCCAGGTATTCCGGCGTGCGACCAATCATCAAGCCGGCCAGGAACACTGCAATCAGCACGTTCAGCAACATCCCGTAGAGCCCGGCCCCGACCCCACCGAAAATCACTTCGCCGACCATCATGTTCACCAGCGCGACCATGCCACTGAGGGGGTTGAGGCTGTCGTGCATGGCGTTGACCGAGCCGTTGGACGCCGCCGTGGTGGTCACCGACCACAACACCGACGCGGTGGTGCCGAAACGCGCCTCCTTGCCTTCCAACGGCGCGGTCTGCTCCACGGCCGCATCGGCCAATGCCGGATTGGGTTGGTACTCGGCCCACAGCGAAGTCGCGCCACCGATCAGGAAAAGCGCGAGCATGCAGGCGATGATCGCCCGACTCTGACGCAGATCCTTGACGTAGTGGCCGAACATGAACACCAGCGCGGCGGGAATCAGGATGATCGAAGCGAGCTCGAACAAGTTGCTCCAGGCTGTCGGGTTCTCGAACGGATGCGCCGAGTTGACGCCGAAGAAACCGCCGCCGTTGGTGCCCAGTTGCTTGATCGCAATCTGGCTGGCGGCCGGCCCCAGTGGAATCACCTGGTCGGCCCCTTGCATCGTCACGCCGTGCACATAGTGCGCAAACGTCTGCGGCACGCCCTGCCACACCAGGAACAAGGCCAGTAACATACACAACGGCAAGAGTCCGTAGAGGGTGGCCCGGGTCATGTCGACCCAGAAATTGCCCAGGGTCCTGGCCGACTTACGCCCGATCCCGCGACACAGCGCCACCAGCACAGCCAGGCCAGTGGCGGAGCTGACAAAATTCTGCACGGTGAGACCAATCATCTGGCTCAGGTAGCTCAGGGACGCTTCACCGCTGTAGGACTGCCAGTTGGTGTTGGTCATGAAACTGACGGCCGTATTGAAAGCTTGAGTCCACTCCATGCCTGGCATTTGTTCGGTGTTGAGTGGCAAATGCCCCTGTAACAGCAAAATCGCGAACAGCGATACGAACCCCGCCAGGTTGAAAGCGAGCAAGGCCAGGGTGTATTTCTGCCAGGTCTGCTCGACCTGAGGATCCACCCCAGACAACCGATAGCAGCCTCGCTCCAGCGGCCCGAGAACCGGGGAAAGCCACGTGCGCTGCCCTTCCATGACCTTGTAAAAGAACCGCCCGAGAAATGGAGCCGGGATCAGTACCAGCGCGAAAAAGGCAATGATCAGCCCGTAGTCATAACCGTGCATAACCGCTCCTAGTTCCGGTCTGCGCGCAACAGCGCAACCAGCAGATAAATGAACAGCGCCACTGCCAGCAGCAATGACACCCCGTCCAGGACACTCATGGGGTTTCTCCGTGGTGCGGCGTCGTGCCGCGTGTGGAGTGATTGTCGGCAGGGAGGCTGTAAAGGAACGAGATCGAGAGTTGGGTCGAGGAATAAAGAATTCGTAAAAATGAACGATGGCCTGCTGGCCGCGTTATGAGATACATCCGGTAGAACAGGGGTAGTATTGAACCACTGCGAGCAACCTTCGCTCATAAGTAGTAGGTGTTGCGGATTGGGTGAACAACGCCCACTGGCCCGCCCTCAAGGAGAGTCCTATGCCCTGGTATGCCTGGCTGATTTTGATCGTTGCAATCGGCTCGATCGTCGGAGGCCTGATGATGCTGCGCGACACTGCTAACAAGGTCGAACTGACTGATGAGCAACGCAAGCGCGTGGCCGAGAGGAATGCGGAGATGGATGCGAAGGAGGCCAAGGATCGTTGATGGCTTGAGCTGCGTACCGCTTTCTGTGGCGAGGGGATTTATCCCCGCTGGGCTGCGCAGCGGCCCTAAAACCGAGCACCCAGCCCTAACAGGAAAACCGCTTGGCCGGTTTACGACTGCTGCGCAGTCGAGCGGGGCGGTGCGACGTTTCGCTAAATCCCCGCGCCACAAAAGAAGTGTTATTTCTCCCAATCCGCCTTGGCAATCTGCAAGCCATGCAACCCCTTGTAGGCCGCCCGCTCGGGCTGGCTCCAGCCTTCGAGTAACGCATCCTCCAACTGATAGATCTCCACGCCCAGCGGACGACAGACACTGAGCGGATCCTGTGCGTCCGGCCCCCACATTGCCAATGACAGGTCACCGCCAGGGCAAGTGGACAAGGCGCAGAGCAGATCGATCTCGGCAAAAAACTCCAGGTAATCGCCCTTCTGCGCCGGACAGGCCTTCATGAAGTACATGTCGTCATGGTTGAGCCCGGTGCACTGGAAAATATTCAACACATCGTGCACGTCGAACTCTGTAAGACCGTGAGGCAATACCGCACGGGTCAGGTTCGAATGGCAGTGATGATGGAAATCCTCACCGGTCAGCATCCTGTTCACGTAGGGGTCACAACGAGTCCCCAGCAAGTCGTGTAGCCGTCCGCCATGCTCGTCGATGCCGTAGCCGGCCAGGCTGTCATCGGTGATGGTCACCAGGGGTCTCAAGAAAGGCAGGTTCGACCAGAGCCGGTCATGAGTGCTGACATGAGCGCCTTGCAGTTGCCGGGTGCGCGCCGCCCACAACCGCTCCCGCGGATCGTGGGCATTCCAGACGTTGAAATCGCCTACCTGCGGACCTACCGGAGTGGTGACGCGAAACACGTGGCCGGCCGGCACATGCCAGGCACGACCGGTGCGGATCGGCACTTCGAATTGCTCGATCAGCGTGCGTTTGTCCTGCTCGGCGCGGATGCGGTCGTAGAAGGGTTTATCCACCTGCAGGGCCGAGCCTTTGCTGACCTGGTAGGCGGCTGGATAGTCTTTGTACATGGCGCGGTCCTTTGATCAGTGTTTATTAATGGGAGTCATCAACTGCAGGAGCATTTGCTCGGAATCGTCGAGATAGAGGCTCATTGCCTCCTGCGCCGCCTGTTTGTCGCCTTCAGCCAGCCAATCATGGATCTGCCGGTCGCGGGCCAGCCACGGCGCCTGGAAACATGGTTCATCAGGCGCCGAAAAAAACGCCAGGCGCAACTGCGCAACCACGTTGGTGAAAAACTCGTCGAGTAAAGGGCTGCCCATCAACCCGACAATGTGTTGATGGAAAGCCAGGCTATGGGTCCCGACCGCGCGCCAATCTTCACGCTCCCGGGCCAGCTCGGCCGCCTCAAGCGCCTCGAGCATCCGGTTGGATCGATACGCGCCCAATGGCTGGCTGTTCATGATCGCCTGAAGCTCCAGGGTGCGACGGACCTTGAACAGATCCCGTACATCGTCACTGCCCAACCTGCGGACCATCACCCCTTTGTTGCGCACATAACGGGTCAGCCCTTCCTGCCCCAAGCGATGCAACGCCTCACGAATGGTATTGCGTGAGGCGTTATAGGCCGAGACCAGATCGTTTTCCACCAAGGCCATGCCCGGCAGGAGGGAACCACCGATGATGTCGGCGCGCAGTTCGAGGGTGATCTGGTCGGCGAGGGAAAGACCCGTCTTCATGCTCAATGCCTCTTGATTGTTCAACAATCGATTGGTATTGAGTAATCATGATCTATGCCAAGTTCTATTACTTATCGGATGCCGCCGAATCGTTGCTTGGTTTCTTTTTCGCCAAAATGCAAAAGGCCAGTCATTCGACCGGCCTCTTTCGCTATCTCACTTCAATTCACTTCCAGCTTGTCGAGATTTCTGTCCAGGATCGCCTTGCCAATTCCCTTGACCTCCAACAGTTCCTCAACCGAAGAGAACGCCCCATTTGTTTCTCTGTATGCAACAATCGCCTTCGCTTTGGCCTCACCTATACCCGCCAGCTCTCGCTGTAGCGTAGGGGCATCCGCCTCGTTAAGGTTCACTTTGGCGTCTTGCGGCTTCGCCGCGATGTCCACTGCCTGCGGCGGCGTCTCCGTTCTGGCTGAGGGTGCAGCAATGGCCGCAATAGAGGCGCTGGTCAGCAGGGCAAAGACCAGGGAGTAGAAATAGCCTGTACGCATAAGTGACGCTCCATGACATCGTTAAGAGAGAAGCAGCTTTTCCGAAGCTGCCTCTCAAACTTAGGCGATGATGAATCGCTGTCAAAAATGTGTACGTTACAGATTATGTAATAATCATGGCTCAAGGCGACGCTGCTGGTAGATCCAGTCAACAATCTCTCCGTCCGGGGCATACCCGCTGACAGTATCCCGAAGCAATTGGCGAACACGGGTGTAGTCATCGTGTTCAATCGCAGCCAGCAGCTCAGCCAGCCTGGCCTTGAGCACATCCCAGGGAAGATGATCTTCGTTGGCACTCATGATCATTGGATGCTGGGTAGCAACGACGTTGTCACCAATCAACAACTCTTCATAAAGCTTCTCACCGGGCCGCAGGCCTGTGAACTTGATTGAAATATCACCGTGAAGGTTTTTCTCCGAGCGGACACTCAAGCCAGACAGGTGAATCATTTTCTCCGCCAGTTCGACAATTCTCACCGGTTCGCCCATATCGAGAACGAACACATCACCACCCAGGCCCATGGAGCCTGCCTGAATCACTAGCTGTGCGGCCTCCGGAATGGTCATGAAATAACGCGTGATCTTCGGATGGGTAACGGTCAACGGTCCGCCGGATTTGATCTGTTTATGGAACAGGGGGATAACCGAACCGGACGATCCCAACACATTGCCGAACCGGACCATGGTGAAACGAGTTTTGTTGACTCGAGACACATTGGCGTTGTCGCCGAACAATACGGGCGCCAGCTCACGGCTGAGGGCTTGCAATGTCAGTTCCGCGAGCCGCTTGGTACTACCCATCACATTGGTGGGGCGTACGGCTTTATCAGTGGAGATCAAGACGAAGTTCGATACACCCGCCTGCAATGCAGCCTGGGCAGTGTTCAGCGTCCCGATGACATTATTCAGGACGCCCTCGGCAATATTGTGCTCGACCATAGGGACATGTTTATAAGCCGCAGCGTGATAGACCGTATCGACATTCCAGGTCTTCATCACATCCAATAACTTGGCCTGATCCCGCACCGATCCCAGTATGGGAAGTAAACGAACAGACAGGGACTCCCGGGCAGCTCTAGGTTCAAGTTCGGACAAAATGCTGTAAAGATTGAATTCGCTATGTTCATACAACAAAAGCGTGGTGGGCTTGAGCGCCAGGATCTGCCGGCAGAGTTCAGAGCCTATTGATCCGCCTGCCCCAGTGACCAGAACCGACTGTCCAGTGATGCAATGCTCAAGCAAATCAGGCTGCGCAGGGACCGGGTCACGCCCGAGCAGGTCCGCAATATCCACCTCCTGGATGTCATCAACCTTGACCCGGCCACTGGCCAAGTCCATGAAACCCGGGACGCTACGTACATGCAGCGGGAACCCCTCAAGCAAGGTCAAGATCTCTCGACGACGACCACGGGACGATGAAGGTATTGCCAGTAGGATCTCCTGCGCCCCCGTTGTATCGATCATTTTTTGAATCTGCTTGGGCTCGTAGACTTGAAGCCCGGCGATGACGCGGTCTGCGATGCTGCTGTCATCGTCAATGAACGCGACCGGTCGCATTGCCCGCCCCATTCGCAGGGCGGCCACCAGTTGGTTCCCAGCGGCTCCGGCGCCATAAATAGCAACCTTGGGCAAGCCGTCGTCACGGTTGGTAAACGGGACATGCTGGGCAGCGGTGAACCAGTCTCCCAGAAAGTACTGGCGCATCATCAGGCGTAAGCCGCCAATCATGATCAGGCTAAGCCACCAGTAATTGAAGATGATCGAGCGAGGTACGACCGTTTTATGATTGCTGTACCAATACACTACGAGGGCCAGCAGCAAAGCAGAGAGGCTGACCGCTTTACAGATGGTAATCAATGCGTCGTTGCCGAAGTAACGCATGACGGCGCGGTACATACCAAAGCGGATGAAGATCGGAATGGCGACCAGAGGGGCGGATGCGAAAAGCCAAAGGTGCGTTTCGATCGGAGTGGCCAATGCCTCCACACCTAGACGAACGACAAACGCGAGCCATAGCGCGACCCAGACCAGGATTACGTCTGTAGCCACCTGAATCGCCCGCTTGTGGCGTCTTGGCAACCCCAGCAAAGCCGTTCTCAATTTACCCATAAATTCCTCATGCACCCCTGGGTAGCTCCTAAAACAGATCCATTCCTGATGCCTGCGGCGATGCCATCGACCTTTGGACAACGGATAAACGAAAAACGTGAACCTCACCCTGAACTCAGGCCTTCTCAAGCTCACCAGCATGAAACCTGACAGCCAGCAATACTAACGGTATATAAGCCACAACCAAAGCTAGCGCTCCGTCCAGACTCCATAGCATGACGCATGCTGCGATAGGCAGCAGCCAAAACACGTTGATCACTGCCACTGCCAGTGTCACGGGTAAATGTCGACCATATTGGCGTGAAGCGAATTGATAAGCGTGACTGCGATGAGCCTCGTAAACCCTGTCCCCTCGTAAAAGGCGCCGTATCAAGGTTACGGTAGCGTCAACGACAAATACGCCCAATAAAATGAGCCAGACCCATAACAACTTTGGTGAGGCCCAGGCCGCCTGCAGCGAGAGGATTCCCAGAATAACGCCGAGAAATCCACTACCCGCATCTCCCATAAAAATACGGGCGGGGGGAAAATTCCAATACAGAAACCCCGCCACCCCCATGGCAAGCACTAAAGGAGCCACAATCAGGGTTTCAAACCCACCTATCCAATAGAGCACACTGGCTCCAAGACAAGCACAAATCGCTTCGACGCTGGCAATACCGTCGATACCATCCATGAAGTTATAAAGATTGAGCATCCAAACCAGATAAAAGACAGCCAGAACATCTCCAAGCCAAGCTAACTCAAAATGAAGACCAAACAACGTAATTGCCGGCAAACCGCCCAGCCAGTACAACGCCCAGACTGCCGCCGCAAAATGCCCCAACAAACGCCAACGGGCAGCTATATGACCATGATCATCCAGGAACCCAAGCACTGCAATTCCCGCCCCGGCACCCAACATCGCCCACATACCTGGCCAGGTCAGGAATTCGGTAGTGACCAATATGGGCAATGCCAAGAGGAAGCTGAGGACAATTGCCACGCCGCCTCCACGAGGAGTTGGTACCGTATGTGAGCTGCGGGCGTTAGGAACGTCGATGATGCTTCGGAGCAACGCATAACGACGCAGTAACCAGGTAAGCGCACCTGAAAAACCCACAACTAGTAAAAGTAATAGCAACGTCACAGTCATAAGATCCAAACCGAAGCCCCATTTCGAACCTGATTACAGCCAGCTAATATGTCAATCGGAGCGCTTTTCACGCCAATTGCGTCCGACCTTGACCAACGCGTCCTGTGCGTTCTCCTCCGGATGCCAATCCAACAAGCGACGGGCTTTGGCTGAATTAACTTGCAGCGAGCAAAACAGTTGAACATATAAGTTTTGACGACCAATCAGCTTCGCACCGAACGACGCCAAGCGAATCGGAACGGAAAACAAACGTAAGCGCTTACCCATGCCCTCGGCCATAGATTGCACTATCTCGGTCGTTGATAAATCATGACAATCGGCTATCAAAAATAGTTCTCGCGCCGCATTTGGATGCTTTATGCACACCTCGAGAAATCCCACCAGATTTCCAAGCGACACCATGCTTCTCTTATTATCTACAGCTGCAAAAGGAAGCGGTAACCCAGCAGAAACCAGCCGTAAAAGTCTGGCAAAATTTCCTGGGGCGCCTGCATCATAGACCAATGGTGGACGAACAATAACAAGCTCAACGGGAGAATGCGCCAGCATCGCCCCAAGTTGCAATTCGGCTTCGTATTTCGAAACGGCATAATCCGCATGTGGCTGCACAATCGACAGCTCATCGAAAGGGCCGAGGCCAGTTTCCGAACCATTAACACCAATTGAGCTGATAAATATAAAACGTCTCACGTCCGCGTCGATAGCACACTGAGCCAAACGCACCGTCGCTTCACAATTAACTGCACGGTAACGCTCAAGAGCCCCGCAGGCTTGCTCGCTCAGTATATGGGCCCGCCCAGCCAAGTGAACGATACAGTCAATACCGAGGTCTTTAATATCCAGCATGGCATTACTTTCAAGATCCGCCACCAGATACCTTACATGTTCGACAGGGTCAGACAGCTTCCGCACTACGGCGTGCACTTCGTAGCCGCTCTCTAAAAGCTTCCGGCACAGCGCTCTACCAATGAATCCATTAGCTCCCGTTACCAGAACCTTATGCCCCCCTCCTCGACTATTGATATTCACGGCCAGTAAGCCCTCGCCCAATTGCAAAATACAAGAGCCCTGCGCGTGCCATCTCAGCTGGATTGAATACGTTTCGTCCATCCACAACGATTGGATAACGAAGCGTTCTCTTCAACCAATCAAGCTCAAGTGCCCTGTAAGCTTTCCATTCAGTACAAATGACCAGAGCGTCAGCACCCTCGACGGCATCCTCCCGCGAATGACACAATTCAAGGTCATCGCGAAAGCCATAAATTCTTTTGCATTCTTCCATGGCCTCAGGATCATGAGCCTTGACCGAGGCTCCCGCGGCCCATAAAGCCTCCATCAGCGTTCGACTAGGGGCGTCTCGCATATCATCGGTGTTTGGCTTGAAGGCGAGTCCCCACAGTGCAATGCACTTTCCTTTCAACTGCCCGTCGAACGCCTGAAGCAGCTTTTTAAACAATATATCTTTCTGACGATTATTGACCGCCTCGACAGCTAATAGGAGTTCAGGTTGATAGCCTGTTTCCTGAGCCGTCCGGGCCAGAGCCTGAACGTCTTTGGGGAAACATGATCCACCGTAACCGCATCCCGGATAAATAAAGTGATAACCAATCCGTGGGTCAGAGCCCATACCAAGACGAACACTTTCGATATCTGCATCAAGGCGCTCAGCCAAATTGGCCAACTCATTCATGAAGCTGATCTTGGTTGCCAGCATCGAGTTAGCTGCATACTTCGTCAACTCAGCCGAACGAATATCCATGAACATAATTTTGTCATGATTCCGGTTGTAGGGCGCATAGCAATTACGCATGGCTTCAACGACTTTTTCCGAATCAGTACCTACGATAATTCGAGGTCCCTTTGTGAAATCATCAATGGCGGCTCCCTCCTTAAGAAATTCGGGATTGGAGCACACATTGAACTCTACGACCTTATTCCTGGCTTCGAGCTGCTCTTGTATCGCGACCTTAACTTTATCAGCGGTGCCCACCGGAACAGTTGATTTATCAATGACCAGCTTTTCACTGCTCATATAAAGGCCTATAGTTCTAGCCACTGCTAAAACATACTGCAAATCGGCTTTTCCGTCCTCATCCGGAGGAGTACCAACGGCAATGAACTGCAAGAATCCGTGTTCAACTCCCTCTACCGCGTCTGTCGAAAATCTCAGCCGTCCAGCCTGGACGTTATTGAAAATGAGTTCATCTAGGCCAGGCTCATAGATGGGTATAACCCCCCTATTCAACCCATCAATCTTTTCCTTATTGATATCAATACACATCACCGAATGCCCAACATCAGCCAGACAAGCGCCCGTGACAAGCCCTACATACCCACTACCAAATACTGTAATTTTCATCAAAACCAACTTTTAATTATTTTTCCGACAGCAGATTATCAAAATACTTTATTGTCTTCTCCAAGCCCTGATCAAGCATTATCGTCGGCTGCCAGTCGAGAATTTGCTTAGCATAGCTAATATCGGGTTGCCGCTGCTGTGGATCGTCTTGGGGCAACGGCTGAAAAACAAGCTTAGAGTTTGAACCGACCAATTCAAGCACGCGCTCAGCCAACTGTCTAATTGTAAACTCTCCTGGATTCCCCAAGTTAACTGGTCCAGTGACCTCGTCGGCCGTATTCATTAGGCGCAGGAAGCCTTCAACAAGATCATCTACATAACAGAAGCTACGTGTTTGCTGTCCTTCACCATAGATCGTGATATCTTCACCACGAAGCGCCTGAACGATAAAATTGCTCACCACCCGACCGTCATTTGGGTGCATGCGTGGACCGTACGTATTAAAGATGCGTGCAATTTTTATACGGACGTTGTGTTGACGATGGTAATCGGAAAACAGAGTCTCAGCGCAACGTTTCCCTTCGTCATAGCAAGAGCGAATACCAATAGGATTCACTTTTCCCCAATAAGATTCTGGCTGCGGATGCACCTCGGGATCACCATAAACTTCACTGGTGGACGCCTGAAAGATTTTCGCTTTGGTGCGCTTGGCAAGGCCAAGCATATTAATAGCACCATGGACATTTGTCTTCAGGGTCTGCACTGGATCAAACTGATAATGAACCGGCGACGCGGGGCAAGCCAGGTTGTATATTTCGTCAACTTCCACATGCAACGGAAAAGTAACATCATGCCGAAGAAGCTCGAAATAAGGATTAGCCAGCAAGTGGGCGATATTACGCTTTGCTCCCGTGTAAAAGTTATCAACACACAACACTTCCGCGCCTTGATCAAGCAGTCGCTCGCATAAGTGGGAGCCTAAGAATCCAGCGCCGCCAGTCACCATTACACGTTTCATAATCCCTTCCTCAAGACCCTATAATAAAATCCACCTAATGCATGAGTAAGCGTATAAAACGCCGCCTGAACACTGGAGGTTCCCGGATATTCTTTATGCACCATATACATACGTTCGAGCATATACTTCTTTGAGCCCGAAATTTGACCGGCAATTCGTCGATAACTCAACAAAGGGTAAGAGAGCTTTATGCTTTCACCTACCGCTTCATGCACTCTTAGCCAGCAATGATAATCCTCAACAGCTTTATAGCGAATATCTTCGTTAAAAGGAAAACGCAACATAACCTCCTTTTTCAAAACGACACTAGAAGTCGGAATCCGCCCCTTTATCCGCTGCTTAGCAAAACTGATCTGTTCACAGCCAACAGTTCCTACACTCTGAAAAGACAAAAGCTTATCGTCAGTAAAATCTTTCATCTGGGTGCAGCAAAAACTTACGTTATGTTTCTCAAGTGCATCCATCTGTAAGGTCAGTTTTTCTGGATGCCAGATGTCATCTGCATCCAGAAAAGCTATCCATGAGCCTGTCGCGTTGCGAACGCCAATATTTCTGGGGGCTGCGGGAGCACCATTATTACGATCTAAAGGAATAAGCTTGACTCTCGAGTCTTTCTCTACAAATGACTGAACAACCTGGCGAGTCGAGTCCTTCGAGCAGTCGTCTACAACAATCAGTTCCCAGTCATCATAAGCCTGGTCAATCACAGACTGAATTGATTTCCCGATTAACGCCTCTGCGTTATAGGATGGCATGATTATGGAAACCAGTTCCCGAGCTAACTCACTCAACCTCTATCTCCTCTTGGCATCTTAGCCCTAACATTATCGACCCAGCGCAGTCCAAAACGTCGTTGAATCGGAAGCGGCTTCAGCTTGATACGTTCTACCGTATGGCTTGCCAATTTCTTCCACTCTTTATTCTTCAAAGCTGCAACGACTTCATCTTCATCCCGGTTGTCGGTAGAAAAGGAAGAGTCATCGGCAACCATCTTACCTGTCCTCAGCATGGAGATGAGTCGCTCAGGATCGGCCCCTTCAAAATACTCGTAACGAGTCGTTTCCAAAGCACGGACATATTCCACATACTGAGGAAAACGATGGGATCGCAGATAAAGGAAACGCAAGGTCTTACGGATGACCATATCTGGATCCAGAGGTATAAGTGCTCCACTCGCATACAAGGATTGCTTATCGCGAAAGACCCTGACAAAGCCAGCCTCCTGGTAAGTCGACGGTCCCATGCAAATCACCTGCTTACCACAAACCCCCGCCTCTACTGCCGAACTTCCACCGTTCAAAACGACAATATCGGCCTGCTGAATAAGATCATAGGTACTGGCTTTCTGCTCACTGGAAATACAGTAAATACTATTCCTTTCAGTCCATTCCTTATATAAAGACAACGAACGGTCGCCCACAGCCTGACCGATATTTTCCGCCCAGTTCGGATGGCAACGGACTACCACTTGCTCAGGCTTTATGGAAAAAGCTTCGAACAAATCATCTAATGCCTTCGTGTTATCTTCCCAATCGGTTCGCCATTCGTTATGTCCGGCAAATTCGTTTTTACTGCTTGGGATAACCAGAACTTTCGGACCGTCACTATTTAATGGCCAAGGCGCAGGCTCCGGGTTCTGATTATATAACCGCCACTCGAGAGAATTAGTTTGTAAAAACCGTTCTCCGGCTAGCCGACCAGCCAGTTTCGCCTGCGTAAGAGTCAGCGGTTTATTATCGTACTCTTTGACCATTTGACTTAAAGCCCTAAGAGACAAACAATTTGCATTTGGAATTAAATGAATTCCATCGCCAAACCAAGTCCGTTCATGTGTGACGTAAGGAATTTGCATTTGCTCACAAGCATAAGTTATCGCGCGCGTCAAATCCATACGCCCGTTGAAACAAACAACGCCTTCAAGCTTATTATCCTTTATCCAGCGCGATGCACCTTCGTAAACTTTGTCGATAGGCTCATACAAACTTTCCCTAATAGCAACCACTTGGGGTTCGTTCCACTCTGCTTCAGACTCAGTTCGATTCAAAGTACACGAACTGGACAGTGCCAACTCATCCAAAATTTCTTCATCCAAGCTTCCAGACTTACCAGTCAAAGAGGTAATATTTTGCACAGGAAAGCTTCTAACACCACCCAATATACATTTAGGACACTCTGATATTTTTTGCTTACCCTTAATAGCACGAGAATAGCAATTAGAAACCGCGCTATCACAGGTCAGAAAAAAAACCTCATGATTATCTTTTGCGACAGTGGTAGCTAAATAATAGAGATGCTCGACGTGAGGTCGAAATGAGAACACATTAACAAATCCAATTCTCATCGTGACATCCTCATCGAACGAATAGAGATATAGATAACACTTGCCGCACACAGCGACACCAAGACAAATATAAACATGATAACATTCAGGGATGACAGCACCGGCGCTACCAGCAAAGTATCCAATAAGGCAACATAAAAAATAATCTTGAACACCCCCGCAGAGCGCAACAACAAAAAGTTCATCCATGCAAGCATAGCTCCTAGGAGCGAAGCACCTACAGCAACGCCAAGCCAGCCATACTCATAGTAAATGGAACCTGGTAGCGAGTTGAATAACCCAGCATATGGATAGTTACCGTCTACCGGACCGCCAATTTTGGCATACAACGCCAGTACCCCACCCCATAGCGCTGAGCCCCCCGCATCACCAGGCATGTACTGAATACTTTCCGAAAGCACCCAAAATGTATGAGTTACATATAGCGCCGTGAGTAGGAGATAATTCTTTAAATCACATGAAATCCCCACGCTGCACGCTTCATAGGATTGAGTTTTTATGCCATGTAAATGATCAACAAAGCTATTCAGATATGACTCCGAGTCATTTCCTCCGACAGAGGCTCTAGCGTAAAAGACATACATAATCACTATCAGACATAGCATTCCAGAAACAAACATCCAAATCAAAGATCTCACCTTGAACAACTTAGAATAAATTTCACGACCAGAGCTCCCGCGAGCAATCATTACCGCAACGAAACTTACAGCCAGTACGGCTATCAGAGATCGTCCCCCTAAAATATATGACCCAGTAAGCAGCGCAACAAAAATTAAAATTGCCAACTTGCGCCTTTGTCCTACTGAAAAAAACTCATAGTAATAAATCAAAAACACGAACGCAAAATAATACCAAAACTGCAAAAGATTCCCAACCACACTAAAAATCGACGAAACCCCCTCTCCGGTCGCCCTTTCATTATTCAGGCGAGTTCGTATTTCGACAAAATTATCATTAATAAAATCGACTCCTTGATAAAGCGAGCGATCAATTATCAAAAAAAAGAGCCCCACTATTGAAACCCAACATGAAAATCGCATCACCAAATATAGTTCTCGGGGTGGTTCGCGAAAAAGTTTCGGTACTGAGCAAGGCGCAAGCAAATGCAAACTCAAGGATAAAGCAAAATATGCGAGGGAGAGCAAGATGTAAAATAGAGCATATACTCCATAGGCGGGATATACGTCTGCAAAGGCAGAAGTGAATGGAATGGATATCTCCAAGACGACAAAAAACAGCGCCACCATTAAAACTATGATAATGGGCGAAAACATTTGCCTTAATTTTTTACTTGTAACTATCAATTCCACTCACTCACCACGTATTTATTGATCTAAAAAATCATAACTCAGAGGAGTATTTTTCTTGATATCTACCACAGCAACCTTACCTAAAACACTCTCCAGATACTTGGGTGCCAGGCCATACCCCGGACGGACACTCCTGATATTCTTGAGGCTTATGCGTTCACCTTTTGCAATATCTTCTACAACATATAAAGACCGTCTGAACTGAACATTCCCCTGCTCACTTGATTTACAACCATAATCAACCTTACCCAACGCTGCCCACGCTGTTTTGCTATCCCGACACAACGCTAGCAATTCAGATGGCTCGAGCGAAAAACTATCATCTGGACCGCCGCCGCTTCGATCCAGTGTGAAGTGTTTTTCGATGATCGATGCCCCCAGTGCAACGCTAGTAACCGCCGTTGTGTTATCTAGGGTATGGTCAGACAAACCTGTTACTAGACCATGACGTTGGATCATGTCTGGTATCGTACGTAAATTGTAGTCAGAGGCCGGAGCAGGATAGCCACTTACACAATGAAGAACCGCAAGCTCTTTACAACCACCCTCGCGAGCAGCGTCTATAGCTTCCGCTATCTCCTCAGCGTCAGCCATACCAGTCGAGATAATCATTGGCTTCCCTGTACTTGCCGCATATTTTATCAGTGGCAAGTCAACAGCTTCAAACGAAGCAATTTTATAAGCCGGCGCCCCCAGACTTTCTAGAAGATCTATCGCGGTATTATCGAACGGGGAGCTAAAGATGGTGATTCCTAGTTTACCTGCGTACTCGAACAAGGAGGTGTGCCACTCCCATGGCATTTGAGCTTCACGATACAAGTCATACAAATATTTACCACTCCACAAACCTCCCTTTATTTGAAACTCAGAGGTTTTGGAATCAAGGGTTATGGTATCGGCGGTGTAGGTTTGTAGCTTTACCGCGTCTGCGCCTGCCTTTTTGGCTGCTTCAATTATCTTGAGCGCAGTGGATAACTTTCCATTATGATTAGCGGAAAGCTCAGCAATAACATATGGAGGGTGCGCCCCCCCTATTTTGCGTCCATTTATAGAAATTTCCGGATTCATACATTCAACCCTTGGATAATTTTAATATTTTTTCATACATAGTAGGTCGACGTAACTCCCACTCGAGAGAGAGAAGCCCCAACTTATAGACATCCACATATTGACCATCAACCAAATGGTGCTCCCGCAAAATGCCTTCAACCTTAAAATCGAATTTCTGGTGAAGCTTTATTACTGCCGAATTAAAAGCCAACACTTCACACATTAACTTATGCAGATACATATTATAAAATGCGTAGTCCAAGGCAAGAAATTCCATCTTACTTCCCGCCCCCTTTGGAGCTTCGGGGCTAGCATAGAATGCCCAAGATGATATTGCATTCACAACATCCAAATCATTAAAACCAACTATTCCAGTTGGCTTTCCATCAAGCTCATACATAAAGTAACGTTGATCGCTACGAAGCTGAACCCGCTTCCACCAAGCTAAATGTTCTTCAAGACTGATTTCATGCCTTGTGTACATATTAGCTCTAACGTTCGGAGCATTCCGCCAAGCGAGCATCAACTCAAGCTCATCGTCATTAATTTCACGAAGTTTACCGAGCGCTTCCATTTTAGTACCCATCGACACGACTGACTTCAGTTATTTTTTTTATTAACAATTCACAACCGCCCCCGTCAGTGACTTGCTTTGAAGACTCACTTAGCGACTTTAGCAACGCAGGATCATTGACGACATTATCAACCGCCCGTGCCAGTTGCGAAACGACATCCCCATCCAATGAGATCATTAAGACTGCGTTTGCACGGGCCAATTGAGCAGCGGCAAATCTCTGATTATCGGCCAACACGACCATGATAGTAGGCACTCCAAGACAACAACGCTCCCAAGATGTCGAACCGGCCGCTCCAATTGAGAGATCGCTATCAGCCATTAGCTGTGCCATGTTACTAACATTTACTTTAACTTCGGTGTGCCAAGGCAACATGTTCGCTAGCTGCTGAATATCTTCAAGCCATGGAGCCGTTGCCCCCATCACGATAGTGACCCGACAACTTTTAGGTAGCGCTGATAGCTTTAATCCTTCAAGCACCTGCCGCGTCATATTGTCTTTATCAACACCTCCCAGGGTAATCAGCACATTTTCAAGCCTGTGCTGAGCTCTCCTGATCAAACTGCTAACTCTTAGCCTTCTAAAGTCCGGCTGAAGCAACGCATATCTTGATCCGCATAGAACAGCACAACGGGAAGGCACTAGAGAAAAATAATCACCAGCCTCACGCCCTAAAGTCTGATCTAACAAAACATCACTAGCATGCGCTCGATTTACCAGATCATCTATGACTAATAGCTTAACTCCTTTCCGCTTTAATTTCAGTTCCCAAGCTATATCTAGTGCATAGTGGTCGACAACTAGCCAGTCAGGTTGCAAAATATCCAATAGACACGAACACTGCTCAGCATCAAGGTCCTGAGTTACGCCTAGCCAATCGTGATACAAGGGTTTGTCAGCTATTTGTAGTGAAGGCGCGGAGCTCCCATCGGTCATCAATCCATGTGCGTTGAAACCTTTACCGCGAATAATATGCAGGAGATTTCCTGGAAGCTCCCGACAAATAAAGTAGCATTCTGCGCCTTCTGCTTTCAGCGCCTCGGCCAGCGTCAGGCAACGCATGACATGCCCACTCCCCATTTGCAGCGAGGCATCGGTCCGAAACACCACTTTCATACCATTCACGGCCGCCCAGCCTCCGCTTGAAGGGCTCTATGCAGCCACTCCGCACGGGTCCAATCCTCTGGCGTATCGATGTCTTGTACTCGGTGACGTGGTAACAACACCGCACTGGACTCATGACCGAAAATCACAGTCCCTGCCAACCATGCGCTCGTCAACCCCCAATAAAACTGCCCGGCATCGTGAAAACTCTCCTCAAGATCCTGAGAGCGAGTGCTGAACTGCTCAGCGTCAAACATTTCAACGTGCCCCGACTCTGTCAAACGAATCGCTCGCTGAATTGGAAATGCGTAACTGGTCACCGAGAACGCGTACTTGCTTTCCGTCTGTTCAAGAATAGTCAAACCACGCCGTAAATCTTCAGGGTCGACAAAAGGAGCGGTAGCATAGAGGCAACACACCTGACGAGCCTCATACCCATCAGCCTTGAGCGCTTCGATAGCATGCTGGACGACCGGGATGGTTCCGGTGTAATCGTCAGATAGCTCCGCCGGACGCATGAAAGGCACATCGGCTCCGTACTGCCTGGCAACGTTTGCTATTTCGTCGTCATCCGTTGAGACAATGACTTTATCAAAGCAGCCACTCGTCAGCGCCCCTTCAATTGACCAAGCGATCATCGGCTTGCCGCAAAATATCTTGATATTCTTTCGCGGGATTCGCTTGCTGCCACCTCGGGCAGGAATGACGGCCAACCTCATGTCGCCAAAGCCTTAGCAATAGCAGCGACGACCTGATCTTGCTGTTCATTACTCATTGTCTGAAACATTGGAATACTGATGGCTTCACGATAGTATTCCTGCGCCATTGGAAAGTCTTCAGGCTTGAATCCCATCTGCGCGTAATATGGCTGAGTGTAGACCGGAATGTAATGAAGATTTACGCCTATTCCTTGCTCACGCAAAGACTCGAACACTTGCCGATGACTTTTAGCTATTTCGCCCAGCTTTAGGCGAATTACATACAGATGGAGTCCTGAGTAACTGTCTGCATGTTGCCAAGGGATTACTACTGGCAAGGCTTCCAACAAATCGTTGTAGCGAGCGGCTAGCTGATGGCGCCTGGTAATGTATTGGTCCAGACGCTCCATCTGGCTTATGCCAAGAGCAGCCTGTAGCTCGGTCATCCGATAATTGAAACCAAGATCAATTTGCTGGTAATACCAAGGGCCGTCAGTTTCATGCGTCATTAGTTGCGGATCACGCGTAATCCCGTGACTGCGTAACAGAGTCATTTTATCTGCCAAATCGGAGTCGTTGGTTAGAGCCATCCCTCCTTCGGCGGTTGTAATGATCTTGACCGGATGAAAGCTGAAGACTGTAATATCACTGTATCTACCATTGCCTATATATTCGCCTTGGTATTTTCCACCGACTGCGTGTGAAGCGTCTTCGATCACCTTGAAACCAAATCGTTTAGCCAGTTTGTGAATGGCTTGCATATCACAAGGCTGGCCACAGAGATGAACCGGTACAACCACTTTTGGTAAAGTACCTTCTCTCTCAGCCAGCTCCAACTTACGCTCCAGCGCTTGAGAACAAAGGTTGTAGGTACGAGGATCGATATCCACAAAGTCAACCTGAGCACCACAATACAATCCGCAATTTGCAGAGGCTACGAATGTAATGGGGCTTGTCCATAAACGATCGCCCGGACCAAGCCCTAAGGCTAGGCATGCGACATGAAGCGCAGATGTAGCACTGTTCATTGCCAATGCATAGCCGGCACCCACGTGACTAGCAACTTGCTGCTCGAAACGCGGCACCATAGGGCCCTGCGTAAGGAAGTCGGACTTCAACACCTCGACTACCGAATCAATGTCCGCTTGGGTTATATCCTGACGACCGTATGGAATCATAAATCAGATACTCCCGATCTTCGCTTCGTTAGCGGTGATCCAATTACGCAGATCTTCGTCACTCATCCATTCAGTATTATTGTCGCTGGCGTAAACAAAACCTTCTGAAACTTTCTTACCGTCCTTGATACGGCTCGGACAAGTCGCCCATTCATTGATAACAGGTAAAATCTTGAAGTGCTCCGGGTACTCATAAGTGTAATATGAATCCTCGGCACTGATCATTTGCTCGTGCAATTTTTCCCCAGGACGAATACCGACGATTTTTTGCTTAGCATCAGGCGCTACGACCCGAGCAAGATCAGTCACTTTCATCGACGGGATTTTCTTCACGTAGATCTCACCGCCCTCCATGTCCTCAAAGGCGTGCCAGACCAGTTCGACCCCCTCCTCCAACGAAATCATGAAACGGGTCATGCGCTCGTCGGTAATAGGCAATTCCCCCTTATCCTTGATCGACATGAAAAACGGGATCACCGAACCGCGCGAGCCCATGACGTTGCCATAACGCACCACTGCCATGCGGGTTTCATGACCGCCAGCATAGGAATTACCCGCAACGAACAGCTTATCGGACGCCAACTTCGTCGCACCGTATAGATTGATCGGGCTGCTGGCCTTGTCAGTAGACAACGCAACGACGCGCTTGATGCCTTTGTCGATACAGGCATCGATCAGGTTCATCGCACCGTTGATGTTGGTCTTGATGCACTCGAAAGGGTTGTACTCAGCGGTGGGAACGATCTTCGTAGCGGCGGCGTGAACAACATAGTCAACCCCGTCAAGGGCGCGATACAGACGCTCTTTGTCACGAACGTCGCCGATAAAGAAGCGAACACGCGAATCGCCTTCAAACTTCTTCGCCATGTCCCACTGCTTCATCTCATCTCTCGAAAAGATGATAATTTTCTTGGGGTTATATTTGGCCAGGGTCATTGGCACAAATGTATTACCGAAAGAGCCGGTGCCGCCGGTTACCAAAATCGTTTTATTGCTTAACATCTAGACGCCCTCAAACCCAAAGCGAAACTTAATTATTTTTGCAGGACCACCTACGACTATCGCCCCTACCGGAACATCTCTGGTCACCACGGAGTTCGCACCGATCACCGCATGCGATCCAATTTTAACACCGGGCATTATAACCGCATTTGCCCCTACCCAGACATCGTCACCAATCTCGATTGGCTTATTGTAGTTCGCTAGAAAATCCTCTCGAGCGATTCGGCGCTCCTGCTCCCGGATGCTCACCCCAGCATAGCGGTCATGCACATGCGAGGCAGAGGAAATGAAAATATTTGGCGCTAAAAGACACTCGCAACCAATAGAAACGTCACCGTTTATGGTGACGTTCCGTTGGACTGTCGTCCCTTCACCGACAGAAATTCTCGCCATTGCCGAAAGCTCAACGCCATCATTTAGCCACACGCCGTCACCCAACTGAATCGTTCCGGCGCCCGCATTCAGTAGCGCTTTTTTTACAGTCGTTCGCCGTCCGATCAATATGCGTCCCCCTTTGGAAACTCTTGCAAAAGGAGAAATCAGCGACCTTCTTGAAAGAGCCAAAATGAATAAGCAGAGAATCCGAAACTGCACATATATTCCATCATATATTTTTCTTAACAAGACTTACTCTCCAAGAGGCATAAACCAAAACTATCAACGATACAGAAAAACCAACACACATCAATAGCACATACCCAAATACACCTTCAGACCGAAACCAAAAGCCGTAGAGAAGCGTCAGAAAGGAAAAAATAGCCAACATAGCAAGTTGAATCATCAGAAGTTTGTTTCTCTGAGACATAACTAACAAATAAGATGAGTAAAAATCAGCTGCCCGTAAAATCGCACAACCCCAAAAAACAATACTTATGCCAACCCCCACCTCAAGCCATTCCGTTGCGAACCAGCGACTCTGCAGAAGCCATAAAAGACATGACAATATTACCGACAAAAATATGGATACAAAAAAAGAAATTCTGACAACATATTTGAATCCAGCACTAGGATCCTCTCGACAGATTTCGGGAAGCAAGGTGATCACTCGGGTATTTATCAATTGCTGTATTGATAGACCCACCATTACAACAAGAGAGAGATAAGAAAATCTAGAAAACTCCTGCGCACTCATAAAGTATGCGGCAAAAACCCTGTCGACATACTGCATAAAAGCACCAACACACGTAACAGGAACGAATTTAAGGCAATCAATTATAAAGTCCCAACCAGGGAGTTTCGCATTCACAAGCCACAACATAAGAGACTTCAAACAAAGGATAACACCTATGCTGACCTCGGCCAAAATTGCAAACTCAGCATTTTTTGTAGCCAACGCCACAGCAAGACCAGCCAAAGCAACAAATAAATTTCGATAAAATAATCGCCTAGCATAATCCACAAAATTTTTCTTACTTTTTACCACCATTAAATCGACAGTAAAAATAAAAAACACCAGAACCTGAACAAACGACAGCAACAAAATAGAAAATGGGGCTCCAGCCCAGAAACTATATACAACCAATCCAACAAGAGCAGCCAACCAACATCCACTACCAAACCATTTCACATTTGAGGAAAACTCCGACAACCGCCCCTCATCCTCAACAAGCAATGGCATTTCAGAATGACATTTAATTATCACTCCCGACCCAACAACCAGCACTCCCAACCCTACAATCAATAAATAGTAATTTATTAGAGCGTATTGATCTGCCGAAAGTAGATGGGCATAGGCAAAACCTTTAAGTGCGGCAATCATAGAAGCAGCGCCGGCAAATAAAAGATAAGACCATGCGCTCAGCCTATACGAATATTTTTTGAGCATTCCTATCGCCAACACAGCTAATTTCCGAGTAAGTATTAATTGAATATTCGAACTGCAGCATGAGTCTGGCACTAGAAACAGGGGTCATTCCTTTATGTACAGTGATAGTATCCTCTATCAAACAGGTTCCGGCAGGCCCCAACACCTTTACTATATTTTCCTCTCCATAGCCTGAAACGATCTCCTCATCCGTAAAACGACGCGACCTGAACATCGGAGACTTATATTTAATTTTTCTATTCGAAGTTTTCACAAAAACATGCGGACCTGCCTGATCATCCACATCAGTCAAATAGAAGAAAAACTTAACAAACTTTAAGTCATCCAAATCAAAATGAAAGACATGTGCATGACGCGCCCTATCCTCCTCACTTGCGTTAGCCGGAAAAGTCCACCACATATTGACACTCATTAATTTAGGTGGAACCTTCAAATAGCTTGCGGCGACTGAAAGCAGATATGGATCATTGGCAATTTTAGCAATCATCGCATCGTGTTCTGCGTTAAAGTATTGAGCCAGAAGAAGCTCTTTTTTCAGCGACGTTTCTGCCTTCGCCTTGTCTCTCAGATAAAAACCTTTTGTCTGATCCCGATCAGCAAAACATGGATGCGCTTCAGCGTACTTCAAAAGATATTGAATCGCTTCCGCCGGCAACCTAGGCCCAACCAGCGCGCCGCTTGCCTCTAACTCTGAGACTACCGAAGCAATGTGCGCCTCATCAAACTCAACAAAAGACTCATGCTTTCGCTTTATCTGCTCCTCAAAAAAAACGCCCAATCGCCTTTTATTAAAAAAAGCCACGAGTTTCCAAATTAAATCTCTGACCACTCTGCGCTTAAACAAGCCCCGCATAACTTTATATTTTGTTAGCATAGCTTCTTCTGCATCCCTATTCTAAAGTATCTCTGCGGTCTAGGTGTGAGCTCATTTTACGCATACCGTCCCTTAGGGCTGCACCATACACCAGCTACAGAATCCATTGCTGATCTCGGACAATTATGTGAAAAAACAGCTCCAAGAGCGTATTATCCACCAGCATCGAAAACACGACAACCAAGGCATTCAGGCTACCCGTCCAGAGCAGCGATGCTTCGCTGCCCCCAATGGATCGTACCCCTGACTGAAAAACACCGCCCACCCTAAAAAAGAAAAAGCCCGCCGTCGTAAAGCTTTATGACGGCAGACTCTTAAACTAGTCAGGCTTCAAATCCGGCCGACCAAATTTTACCCTATTTAGTCGGACGCAAAACAAAACGAATCAAAGCAATAAACCCGGCCAATATAAAGCCAGTGATCGCCCCCAACACAACAATCAACATTTTCTTGGGTTTAATAGGACTCTCCGGCACCTCAACACTACCATCCTGCCGATAAACCGAAATACGCTCAGGATCAATATTCAACTTACGGTAAAAGTTGTAGCGCATTTGCAGTGATCGAAGATCTGATATAAATGCATCATCAGATGTCCTCGACTCCAACGCATTGACTTCCGCCGCCAGCGCCTTGCTGCCTCGCTGATAATCCATCTTGCTACCCGTATCAACAGTGATATCAACAGCAGCAGAAGAGTTTATGGTCGGAGTTGTCAACCCAATCGCTTCGGCGATCTTCAGAGCCTCTCGTAGCTGTTGAATCCGATCCTCACGCAGCCGCTGCGCGGTTTCACGCAAGCTAACGATCCGCTGCTCGATATTCCGCGCCTTTACAGAAGCCTCAGTCGTAACGTTCTTGATAAGCTCCGATTCCGCGGCCTCACTGGCGCGCTGCACATAGGCCTTAGCCCATTCTGTCGCTCGGACAGGGTCCCCGCCTTGTACGGTTACCGAGAAACGATCAGGAGTATCCTTACCCGGTCCCTTGACGACCAGCTCTCGAGAGAAACGCTCATATACACGATCAAGCGCTCCCTTTCGTTGGGACTCATCAAGCGAGGGAAGATAGATTTCATTGAAGAATTTTTGGCGAATCGACTCCGCCTGAAGATTCCGAGCAAACACGTCATAGACATGTCTAATGGAATAAGTATCAAGATCAGTACTTTTCCCCCGCCCGTAATTCAACTCAGCAATACCATTCTGAGTAGGCGGCATAATGAAAAGCTTGGCTTCGTAAACTGGCTTACTAAGAAATGCGTAGGCGGCCGCGCCAATAGTGACCAACAACGTCACCCCCACAATCAACCACTTCTGAGCCCAAAGCCCACGCACAAGCTCTATCAGATCTATCTCATCAGAGCCACGTACTTCAGCACGGTCATTTTGCATGTAAGGCCTCGCCACCTTTGTTTGACATCACGCTTGCAGACAAACTGAACGCATGAAGAGACAGGACAGCAGGCAAAGCCCCGATGAACACCGTAACAAACCGATTCAAATTAAACACAAACCAAAACACCCGTAGTCAAAAATATTGTTGGCAGCGATCCTTACTACAAGACTACCAGGCTCACACTCCGTTATTTCAGTCGCCGCCGCATTCCATTGAACCATGTCAGCAACGGACCAATGATCATACCCATCAGCAGCGCCACCAGCACGAAAACCGAAACCGGTAGCTGCGGAGCCGACCAGCCAAGAAACAGCAAACCAACAGGCTGATTGTTTTCGAGCACGAACAGAACAATGACTGCAGCCACGAGCAGTCCTAGTGCGACAAGCACCAAACGCTTAAAGTTCCCCACAAATACCTCTTTACTTTTATGCGACGTCAAAACTCATCACCCTCCTCCTCATTCACCCGATCCCTGAGCTCCTTGCCCGGCTTGAAATGAGGTACGAATTTGCCGTCAAGGCTCACAGACTGACCGGTTTTAGGGTTACGTCCTACCCGCGGAGCGCGATAATGCAAGGAAAAGCTGCCGAAACCACGGATTTCGATACGATCTCCCGTAGCCAGGCATTGGGACATTTGCTCAAGCATGGTCTTGATAGCCAGCTCCACATCCTTGGATGAGAGTAGCCCTTGATGGGTGACAATACGTTCGATCAATTCCGACTTCGTCATATTTTTCCCTTCTTTTTCAAGCAGCTAGGAAAATCGCTTGAAAAGGTTTTAGCATGGTCGAAGGGATTTGAACAGCCCAAGTATTGACATTCATCTTTATTCCCCTGTCGCTCTTCCCACACAGATGCGGGATCTTCCTCAAGCTACCGACACATGACCAACATCGTCCGCGTCAGATAACCCGCCGGATTGAAGCCGAAGGGATAAGAGCTTTCATCCTTCGCATCGTCGGATCGGGTAATCACTTTATAACCCGCCCCCTTGCACTCCCTGGCAGCCCGCTTATGACACTTATCCCAACCGGAGCCCAACCCTGAGCAATCGATCTCGATACCGCTGACACCGCGTACTGCGTGGGTCTTGGCGTTTGTGGAGCAAGCTGCCAGCGCCAATACCACTAACACAAGAAAGAGTCTGTTCATTCAAGTCCCACAGGCAGGGTTTCCATCCAATTTCAAACGGCCCCTGATCGCCATATAGATATTTGATCCACTTAACAAAAGAGACCGTTCTATCAAAGAATTGGTTTCATCGTGGCATGCATGAGCCCCCCCCCCCCGTAGGCATGCCCAGTCGGAAAGCTGAAATGAACGAAATCACAGCCACAAAAAAGGGCGACCGAAGTCGCCCTTTTTACAGAAAATCAGAACTCAGTTCTGTTTTTCCGCTTGTGCAGCACGCAGCAGGTCACCCAGGGTGGTCGCTACTGGAGCATCCGAAGCAACTGGCTTGTCGCGCAGGCTCTGGATAGCTTCTTTCTCGTCTTCAACGTCTTTCGACTTGATCGAGAGCTGGATTACGCGGCTCTTGCGATCAACGCTGATGATCTTGGCTTCTACTTCTTCGCCTTCTTTCAGAACGTTACGCGCGTCTTCAACGCGGTCACGGCTGATTTCGGAGGCTTTCAGAGTCGCTTCGATATCGTCGGCCAGGGTGATGATGGCGCCTTTGGCGTCAACTTCTTTCACGATACCCTTAACGATTGCGCCTTTGTCGTTCTCTTGAACGTACTCGGAGAACGGATCGCTTTCCAGTTGCTTGATACCCAGGGAGATGCGCTCGCGCTCTGGGTCAACCGACAGGATAACGGTGTCCAGCTCGTCGCCCTTCTTGAAGCGGCGTACGGCTTCTTCGCCCACTTCGTTCCAGGAGATGTCGGACAGGTGAACCAGGCCGTCGATGCCGCCGTCCAGACCAATGAAGATACCGAAATCGGTGATCGACTTGATGGTGCCGGAGATCTTGTCGCCCTTGTTGAACTGGCCAGAGAAGTCTTCCCATGGGTTGGACTTGCACTGCTTGATGCCCAGGGAAATACGACGACGCTCTTCGTCGATGTCCAGAACCATGACTTCCACTTCGTCGCCGACTTGTACGACTTTCGAAGGATGGATGTTCTTGTTGGTCCAGTCCATTTCGGAAACGTGTACCAGGCCTTCAACGCCTTCTTCCAGCTCAGCGAAGCAGCCGTAGTCGGTGAGGTTGGTAACACGAGCGGTGACGCGGGTGCTTTCTGGGTAACGGGCTTTGATAGCGACCCATGGATCTTCACCCAGTTGCTTCAGGCCCAGGGAAACACGATTGCGCTCGCGATCGTACTTCAGAACCTTGACATCGATCTCGTCGCCAACGTTGACGATTTCCGAAGGATGCTTGATACGCTTCCAGGCCATGTCGGTGATGTGCAGCAGGCCATCGACGCCACCCAGATCGACAAATGCGCCGTAATCGGTGAGGTTCTTGACGATACCCTTGACCTGCTGGCCTTCCTGCAGCGATTCCAGCAGAGCTTCGCGCTCGGCGGAGTTTTCGGCTTCCAGGACACTGCGACGGGAAACGACAACGTTGTTGCGCTTCTGGTCCAGCTTGATGACCTTGAATTCCAGCTCTTTGCCTTCCAGGTGCGTGGTGTCGCGCACTGGACGGACGTCAACCAGGGAACCTGGCAGGAACGCACGGATGCCGTTAACGTCGACAGTGAAGCCGCCTTTAACCTTACCGTTGATAACGCCCTTGACCACTTCCTCAGCTGCGAAAGCCGCTTCCAGAACGATCCAGCATTCAGCGCGCTTGGCTTTTTCACGGGACAGCTTGGTTTCACCAAAGCCATCTTCAACCGAGTCCAGAGCAACGTGAACTTCGTCACCGACATTGATGTTCAGCTCGCCAGCATCGTTGTAGAACTGCTCAAGCGGGATGAGTGCTTCAGACTTCAGACCAGCGTGAACGGTTACCCAACGAGCTTGGTAATCGATATCAACGATAACACCGGTGATGATGGAGCCTGCCTGAAGGTTCAGGGTTTTCAGGCTTTCTTCAAAGAGTTCCGCAAAGCTTTCGCTCATTTTAATTCCTGTTGATTAGGGCGAAGAATACGCCCGCCTCCACACCCCAGACGGTGTGGGTTAGTTTCATATAGAAGAAGCACCGCAGGACTATGACTGGTCCCCTGCGGAGCTTCCTGTCACCCGGCGATATCGCGAATGGCGATCTCGCTCATGATGCGTTGCAACACCTGGTCGATGGACAACTCCGTGGAATCCAGCTGTATCGCATCAGCCGCCGGTTTGAGCGGGGCTACTGCGCGCTGGGTGTCACGTTCATCACGTGCACGGATCTCATCTAGCAGACTCGACAGACTAACATCCTCGCCTTTGCCCTTCAACTGCAAATATCGGCGACGAGCCCGTTCCTCCGCACTGGCGGTGAGGAAAATTTTCAATGGCGCGTCCGGAAAGACAACCGTGCCCATGTCGCGGCCATCGGCCACCAGCCCCGGCGGCTCCAGGAACGCACGCTGGCGCTGCAGCAACGCTTCGCGTACCGCCGGCAGCGCGGCGACCTGGGAGGCCCCGGCGCCCACGGTTTCGGTACGGATGACGTCGCTGACTTCATCGCCCTCCAGGACGATTCGCTGCAGTTGACCATCGGTCGCCGCAATGAATTGCACATCCAGATGCGCCGCCAGAGCCTTGAGCAGCTCCTCGTTGGTCAGGTCCACGCCATGGTTGCTGGCCGCAAACGCGAGCAGGCGATACAGGGCTCCGGAATCGAGGAGGTTCCAGCCCAGTTGTCTGGCCAGAATCCCGGCGATGGTGCCCTTGCCCGAACCGCTCGGGCCATCGATGGTGATGACCGGTGCCTTGATGTTCACGACTGTGCCTCTTTTGCCACTCGAATGCCGACCTGTTCGCACAGCGCCAGGAAGTTCGGGAACGACGTCGCGACGTTGGCACAGTCATGGATGCGAATCGGCGCGCTCGCCCGCAGGGACGCAACACTGAAGGCCATGGCGATGCGATGGTCGCCGTGACCATGGACTTCGCCGCCGCCGATCTGGCCGCCATCGATGATGATGCCGTCCGGCGTCGGCTCGCATTTGACGCCCAGGGCCAGCAAGCCATCCGCCATCACCTGGATACGGTCCGATTCCTTGACCCGCAACTCTTCGGCGCCGGTCAGCACCGTCCGCCCCTCTGCACAGGCGGCAGCCACGAACAGCACCGGGAACTCGTCGATCGCCAGCGGAACCAGCGCCTCGGGAATCTCGATACCCTTGAGTTTAGCCGCTCTTACGCGAAGGTCCGCCACCGGCTCGCCGCCCACTTCACGCTGGTTCTCCAGGGTGATGTCGGCGCCCATCAGGTGCAGGATATCGATCACGCCCGTGCGGGTCGGGTTGATGCCTACGTGCTCGAGCACCAGCTCGGAGCCTTCGGCGATGGACGCGGCCACCAGGAAGAACGCCGACGAAGAGATGTCGCCCGGGACTTCGATGTGGGTCGCGGTCAACTTGCCGCCCGACTCAACGGACGCCGTAGCGCCATCGACCGTGACCGGATAGCCAAAGCCACGCAGCATGCGCTCGGTGTGGTCACGGGTCGGCGCCGGCTCGGTGACAGTGGTCTTGCCTTCGGCATAGAGACCGGCCAGCAGCAGGCAGGATTTCACCTGGGCACTGGCCATTGGCATGGTGTAGGTCAGGCCCTTGAGTTTGTTGCCACCACGGATGACCATCGGCGGACGACCGTCGGCGGCCGTCTCGATGACCGCGCCCATTTCCCGCAGCGGGTTGGCCACGCGGTTCATCGGCCGTTTGGACAGCGACGCGTCGCCGGTCAGAGTGCTGTCGAAATCCTGCGCGGCCAGCAGGCCGGACAACAGGCGCATCGAAGTGCCGGAGTTACCCAGGTAGATCGGGCCTGGCGCAGGCTTGAGGCCATGCAAGCCAACACCGTGGATCGTCACGCGACCGTGGTGCGGCCCTTCGATGACCACCCCCATGTCGCGGAACGCTTGCAGCGTCGCCAGGGCATCTTCGCCCTCGAGGAAGCCTTCCACCTCGGTCACGCCTTCGGCCAGGGAGCCGAGCATGATCGAGCGGTGGGAAATCGATTTATCGCCCGGTACACGAATACGCCCGCTCAGGGAGCCACCAGGTTGTGCCAGGAAAATCAGATCGTTGGAATTCATAGCGTCCACATAGGCCCGACGGGCCAGGATTTTACTGAAATGCTCGCGGGCCACCCTGGCGCGTGTGAAAACGCCCAGCAATTGGTGCCCGTCCCCTGCATCGACCGCGTCGCGCAAGGCGTCGAGGTCGCTGCGAAATGTATCGAGTGTGCGCAGGACAGCTTCGCGATTGGCGAGGAAGATGTCGTGCCACATGACCGGGTCGCTACCGGCGATTCTCGTGAAATCGCGGAAACCGCCGGCAGCGTAACGGAAGATCTCAAGATTTTCATTGCGTTTGGCCAATGAATCCACCAGACCGAACGCCAACAGGTGCGGTAAATGGCTGGTGGCGGCCAGGACTTCGTCATGACGCCCGACTTGCATGTGCTCGACATCGGCGCCCAATTCTCGCCACAAGCGGTCCACCACCGCCAACGCAGCCGGATCGGTCTGATCCAGAGGCGTCAATATGACCTTGTGACGACGAAACAGCCCGGCGTTGGAAGCTTCCACACCGCTCTGCTCGGAACCGGCAATCGGATGACCCGGAACGAAGCGTGCCGGCATCCCGCCAAAGGCTTCGGTGGCTGCGCGCACGACGTTGCCCTTGGCACTGCCGACATCAGTCAGAATCGCCTGCCCCAGGTCCATGGTCGCCAGCCGTGCCAGGAGTTTCTCCATGGCCAGGATCGGCACCGCCAGCTGAATCACGTCAGCCCCTTGGCACGCAGCCGCCAGGTCGTCTTCGCAGCGGTCCACTACGCCTAGTTCCACCGCCAGCTTGCGCGACTGCGGATCCAGGTCGACGCCGACCACCTCGCGGCACAGACCGCTTTCGCGCAAGCCCTTGGCGAACGAACCACCGATCAACCCCAGACCGACCACCACCAGGCGACCGATCATAGGTGCAGCAGGTTGCAGCGAGGTGACATCAACCACGAGCCAGGACCTTGCTCAGCGCCTCGAGGAAACGGCTGTTTTCCGCTTGCAGGCCAACGGTGATACGCAGGTGGTTCGGCATGCCGTAATTGGCCACCGGACGCACGATCACGCCTTCACGCAACAGGCCCTGGAACACCGGTGCAGCAACACGACCCAGGTCGACGCAGATGAAGTTGCCTTTCGATGGAATCCAGCCCAGGCCCAACTCACGGAAACCCGCTTCCAGCTGCTGCATGCCGGTCTCGTTCAGACGACGGCTCTGAGCCAGGTATTCCTCATCCTGCAACGCGGCGCAGGCGGCAGCCAGGGCGAAGCTGTTGACGTTGAACGGCTGGCGCACGCGATTCAGCACGTCGGCCACCACGGCGGTGGACAGGCCGTAGCCGACCCGCAGCGATGCCAGGCCATAGGCCTTGGAGAACGTGCGCGAAACCAGCAGGTTCGGGTACGCCGCGAGGAAGTCCAGGCCATCGGGCAGGTCACTGCCTTCGGCGTACTCGATGTACGCCTCGTCCAGCACCACCAGCACGTGCTCCGGGACGTCCTGCAGGAAGTCGTCCAGGGCCTGGGCGTCGAACCAGGTGCCGGTCGGGTTGTTCGGGTTGGCAATGAACACCACCCGGGTGTTGGCGTCGATGGCCGCCAGCATGGCCGGCAGATCGTGCCCCCAATCCTTGGCCGGAACCACGTGGGCATCGGCACCGACCGCCTGGGTGGCGATCGGGTAGACGGCAAACGCATGCTCGCTGAATACCGCATTGAGGCCCGGCGCCAAATAGGCACGCGCCACCAGTTCGAGAATGTCGTTGGAACCGTTGCCCAGGGTCACCTGGTTCAGCTCGACACCACAGCGCTCGGCCAGCAGGCTTTTCAAGGCAAACCCGTTGCCATCGGGGTAGCGGGTCAGCTCGGCCAGTTCGTCACGGATCGCCGCCAGCGCCTTGGGACCGGCACCCAGCGGGTTTTCGTTACTTGCCAGTTTGACGATGCTGGCCGGATCCAGATCCAGCTCGCGAGCCAGTTCGTCCACGGGCTTGCCCGGAACGTAAGGCGAAAGTTGTTGCACGCCTGGCTGTGCCAGGGCGAGGAAGTTGCCACTCATTTGCTATCCGCCCTTAAAGAACTGCCTTGGGGTAGGAACCCAGCACCTTGAGTGCCACTGCTTCCTGACTGATTTTCTCCAGCACACCTTTTACCAGCGGATCGCGGTGGTGGCCGACGAAATCGATGAAGAACACGTAGGTCCATTTGCCGCTACGCGAAGGACGGGTCTCGATCCGGGTCAGATCGATGCCATTGTCATGGAACGGCACCAACAGCTCATGGAGCGCACCGGGCTTGTTGCTCATGGAGACGATAATCGAAGTCTTGTCGTCCCCGGTCGGTGGCACTTCCTGGTTGCCGATCATCAGGAATCGCGTGGAGTTGTCCGGACGATCCTCGATTTTCTCAGCCAGACGGGTCAGTCCATAGAGGCCGGCCGCCATATCCCCGGCGATCGCCGCCGAGTTCCACTCACCCTTGACCCGCTTGGCCGCCTCGGCGTTGCTCGATACCGCCACGCGCTCGACATTCGGATAATGGGCATCCAGCCATTTGCGGCACTGAGCCAGGGACTGGGCGTGGGAATAGATCCGGCTGATGCTGTCGGTTTTGGTGTTTTCGCCCACCAGCAGGTGATGGTGGATGCGCAGCTCGACTTCGCCACAGATCACCATGTCATGCTCGAGGAAGCTGTCCAGCGTGTGGTTGACCGCGCCTTCGGTGGAATTTTCCACCGGCACCACGCCGAAATTCACCGCGCCGGCCGCGACTTCGCGGAAGACTTCGTCGATGGCCGCCATCGGCTTGCTGATCACTGCGTGGCCGAAGTGCTTCATGGCGGCGGCCTGGGTAAAGGTCCCCTCAGGGCCCAGGTACGCCACTTTCAGCGGTTGCTCGAGGGCCAGGCACGACGACATGACTTCACGGAACAGCCGCGCCATTTCTTCGTTGCTCAGCGGACCCTTGTTGCGCTCCATGACCCGCTTGAGTACCTGAGCCTCACGCTCGGGGCGATAGAACACCGGCACTTCCCCCTCGGCAAGGGAGGCCATTTTCACCCGGGCGACTTCCTGGGCGCAGCGCGCGCGCTCGCTGATCAGCTCCAGGACTTTTTCGTCCAGGGCATCGATGCGCAGGCGCAGCGCCTTGAGTTCTTGCTCTGACATCAGCCGTGTTCCTTCTCGAACTCCGCCATGTAGGCGATCAATGCGTTGACCGCATTGATATCCACGGCGTTGTAGATGGAGGCGCGCATGCCACCGACCGAGCGATGGCCCTTGAGGTTCAGCAGCCCGCGCTCGTCGGCACCTGCCAGGAACGGCTTGTCGAGGCGGTCGTCGGCCAGGCGGAACGGTACGTTCATCCAGGAGCGGTCGGTCTTGTTGATCGGGTTGCTGTAGAGGTCGCTGGCGTCGATGAAGTCGTAGAGCACGCGCTGCTTCACTTCATTGAGCTTGCCGATGGCTTCGACACCGCCCTGTTCTTTCAGCCACTCGAACACCAGGCCCGACAGGTACCAGGCCAGGGTCGGCGGCGTGTTGTACATCGAGCCGTTGTCGGCCGCGACCTTGTAGTTGAGCATGGTCGGGCACAGGGAACGGGCACGACCCAACAGGTCCTCGCGAATGATGTTGACCAGGATACCGCTCGGGCCGATGTTCTTCTGGGCGCCGGCGTAGATCATGCCGAAACGGGAGACATCCACAGGGCGCGAAAGAATGTCCGAAGACATGTCGGCCACCAATGGCACGTCACCGGTTTCCGGGATCCAGTTGAACTCCAGGCCGCCGATGGTTTCGTTCGGTGCGTAATGAACGTAGGCCGCGTCCTTGGACAGGTTCCACTCGTTCTGACCGGGAATGGCGAAATAGTCGTAGGGCTTGGCGGTAGCGGCAACGTTGACGTGGCCGTAACGCGAGGCTTCTTCAATGGCTTTCTGCGACCAGATACCGGTGTCGATGTAGTCAGCCTTGCCACTCTCCGGAAGCAGGTTCAACGGGATCTGGGCAAATTGCTGGCTGGCGCCGCCCTGCAGGAACAACACCTTGTAGTTGGCCGGGATGTTCAGCAGATCACGCAGGTCCTGCTCGGCCTTGGTGGCAATGGACACGAACTCATCGCTGCGATGGCTCATTTCCATGACGGACAGGCCCTTGCCATGCCAGTCGAGAAGTTCACCCTGGGCACGCTTCAGGACCGCTTCAGGCAGCGCCGCCGGGCCGGCACAGAAGTTATAGGCTCTCTTGCTCACATCCAATCTCGCTCTGATCTGGTGGTCACACATTAATACGGTATCAGCGGGTGTCCATTGTGGGAGCAAGGCTTGCCCGCGATTACAGACTTGCATTCAACATGAATGTCGACTGATCTATCGCTATCGTGGGCAAGCCTTGCTCCCACAGCTCGCTCCCACAGTTGCGCTGTCATGCACAGTCTCGCAAACTTTCAAAAGGGACAAACAACAAGGGGGCGAATCTTCATCCGCCCCCTGCGTGTCCGCTTATTCCTGCGGTTCTTCTTCGTCTGCGGCAGCGTCAAGCGATTGATCGTCGCCGGCCATGTCGTCGACATCGGCACCCAGGGTACCGTCGAACGCCACGTCGTCCTCGCCTTCCAGCTCCTCGCCTTCGACTTCCGAAGGCTCCTGCACCCGCTCAAGCCCCACCAGCGTTTCATCGCTGGCCAGCTTGATCAGTGTCACGCCCTGAGTATTACGGCCCAGGCTCGATACTTCGTCGACCCGCGTACGCACCAGGGTGCCCTGGTCGGAGATCAGCATGATCTCTTCGCCATCGAGCACCTGGACTGCACCGACCAGACGACCGTTACGCTCGTTGCTGACCATGGCGATCACGCCCTGCCCGCCACGCTTGTACTCGGGGAACTCGCTGATGGCGGTACGCTTGCCATAACCACGCGCCGAAGCGGTAAGGATCTGGCTGCCCTCTTCGGGGATCAGCATGGAAATCAGCTTCTGGCCTTCAGGCAGGCGCATGCCGCGCACACCGCGGGCGGTACGGCCCATGGCGCGAACGTCGGATTCCTTGAAGCGGGTAACCTTGCCACCGTCGGAGAACAGCATGACCTCACGCTCGCCATCGGTGATGGCAGCCGAAATCAGTACGTCACCTTCGTCCAGTTCCAGGGCGATCAGGCCCACGCTGCGCTGGCGACTGAAGGACTCCAGCGGGGTCTTCTTGACGGTGCCGTTGGCGGTCGCCATGAAGATGTAGTGGCCTTCGGTGTATTCCTCGACCGGCAACATGGTGGTGATGTACTCACCGTCGTCCAGGGGCAGCAGGTTGACCAGCGGACGGCCACGGGCAGCACGGGACGCCTCGGGAATTTCGTAGGTCTTGAGCCAGTACACCTTGCCCTTGCTGGAGAACAACAGCAGCGTGGTGTGGCTGTTGGCAACCAGCAGGTGGGCGATGTAGTCCTCGTCCTTGACGCCGGTAGCCGATTTGCCTTTGCCGCCGCGACGCTGGGCCTGGTAGGCAGCCAGCGGCTGGGTCTTGGCGTAGCCACCGTGGGAAATGGTCACCACGCGGTCTTCTTCCGGGATCATGTCACCCAGGGTCAGGTCCAGGCGCGCATCGAGGATCTCGGTGCGGCGCACGTCGCCGTATTCGGCGCGGATCACTTCCAGCTCTTCGCGGATCACTTCCATCAGGCGCGTGGCGCTGTTGAGGATGCGGATCAGCTCGCCGATCTGGTTGAGGATCTCCTGGTACTCGGCCAGCAGCTTCTCGTGCTCCAGGCCGGTCAGGCGGTGCAGGCGCAGTTCGAGGATGGCTTGCGCCTGTTCCGGGGACAGGAAGTACTTGCCGTCGCGCAGACCGTATTGCGGGTCGAGGTTTTCCGGACGGCAGGAATCGGCCCCGGCACGCTCGACCATGGTCATCACCGCACTGGACTCCCAAGGCGTGCTGACCAGCGCTTCCTTGGCTTCCGACGGCGTCGGCGAGGCCTTGATCAGGGCAATGACCGGGTCGATGTTCGACAGGGCAACGGCCTGGCCTTCCAGGATGTGACCACGCTCACGGGCCTTGCGCAGTTCGAACACGGTACGACGGGTGACCACTTCGCGACGGTGACGCACGAAGGCTTCCAGCAGGTCCTTGAGGTTCAGGATCCGCGGACGGCCATCGATCAACGCAACGATGTTGATACCGAACACGCTTTGCAGCTGGGTCTGGGCGTAGAGGTTGTTGAGGATCACCTCAGGCACTTCGCCACGGCGCAGCTCGATCACGACACGCATGCCGTCCTTGTCGGACTCGTCCCGCAGCTCGGTGATGCCCTCGAGCTTCTTCTCCTTGACCAGCTCGGCGATCTTCTCGATCAGGCGAGCCTTGTTCAACTGGTACGGGAGTTCGGTGATGACGATCTGCTGGCGACCACCGACCTTGTCGATGTCTTCGACGGTTGAGCGCGCACGCATGTAGATGCGGCCGCGACCGGTACGATAGGCTTCGATGATGCCGGCACGACCGTTGATGATCGCGGCGGTCGGGAAGTCCGGGCCGGGGATGTACTGCATCAGCTCATCGACGGTCAGCTCCGGGTTGTCGATGAGGGCCAGGCAACCGTCGATCACTTCACCGAGGTTGTGTGGCGGGATGTTGGTTGCCATGCCCACGGCGATACCGCTGGAACCGTTGACCAGCAGGTTCGGGATACGGGTCGGCATGACCGCCGGGATCATTTCGGTGCCGTCGTAGTTCGGCACCCAGTCCACGGTTTCCTTGTGCAGGTCGGCCAGCAGCTCGTGGGCGAGCTTGGTCATGCGCACTTCGGTGTATCGCATGGCCGCGGCGTTGTCGCCATCCACGGAGCCGAAGTTGCCCTGGCCGTCTACCAGCAGGTAGCGCAAGGAAAATGGCTGCGCCATCCGGACGATGGTGTCGTAAACGGCAGTGTCACCGTGCGGGTGATACTTACCGATCACGTCACCGACGACACGGGCGGATTTCTTGTACGGCTTGTTGAAGTCGTTGCCCAGCTCGCTCATCGCGAACAACACGCGCCGGTGCACGGGCTTCAAGCCATCGCGCGCATCCGGCAGCGCCCGCCCGACGATTACGCTCATTGCGTAGTCGAGGTAGGACTGTTTCAGCTCGTCTTCGATATTGACCGGGAGGATTTCTTTGGCCAGTTCGCCCATGAGAAGCCTGATTCCTTTTTCTGGTGAAACCTCGTCACATCCAGACGGGACGAACGAAGCTCGCCGCTACAGGGCGGTGCCATGCAGCGACTTACGACAAATCAACGAGTTATGCCATGGATCTGCGCAGTAAAGACCGCTTCGTGAAGCGGCCCTGGAAACCGCCGGATGTTATCACAAGAGCCGCCACGCACCTATCCCCCAGATGCGCATGGAGCATAGTTAGTTGACCGGTGACAGGCTGATATGGGACGAGAGGGGCTTAGAAGCGCTGCGACTGAAGAATTTGTGCTCAAATGCAAGAAGATTCACAGCTTTCAAGGGCCTCTTCGCGAGCAGGCTCGCTCCCACAGGAGTGTTTTGTATGCCCGGGGTTCCTGACACACCGCAATTCCATGTGGGAGCGAGCCTGCTCGCGAAGGCAATGCACCTGACAAAACCGTCTTAATGCAGCCGCTTGCGACACATCAATTGCGCCATCTTCGCGGTGTCCGGACGCTCGACGATGCCCTTCTCGGTGACGATGGCATCAATCAGGTCAGCCGGGGTGACGTCGAACACCGGGTTGAACGCATCAACCTCCGCGCCGACCCGCTTGCCGCCAACTTCCAGCAGTTCGCGCCCGTCGCGTTCTTCGATCGGGATGTCTTCGCCACTGGCCAGGCTCATGTCGATCGTCGAACTCGGCGCCACCACCATGAAACGCACGCCATGATGCATGGCGCAGACCGCCAGTTGATAGGTGCCTATCTTGTTCGCCACATCACCGTTGGCGGTGATGCGATCGGCGCCGACGATTACCCAGGTCACACCCTTGGTCTTCATGATGTGGGCGGCAGCGGAATCGGCGTTGAGGGTCACCGGGATGCCCTCGTTGGCCAGCTCCCAGGCCGTGAGGCGCGAGCCCTGCAGCCACGGACGGGTTTCGTCGGCGTAGACCCGCTCGACCATCCCCTCGATGAATGCACCGCGGATCACCCCCAGGGCCGTACCGAAGCCACCGGTGGCCAGGGCACCGGTATTGCAATGGGTGAGGATGGCCTGGGCATTGCCCTGATGCTTGCGGATCAGGTCGACGCCGAGCTGGGCCATGGTCAGGTTGGCTTCACGATCACTTTCGTGAATGGCGATAGCCTCGGCCTCAAGGGCAGCCAGCGGCTCTGCATGCGTTTTCAAGCGCACCAGCCGGTCACGCATCCGATCCAGGGCCCAGAACAGATTCACTGCCGTCGGCCGGGACTCGGCCAACAAAGCGAAATCAGCCTCCAGCGCCGCTTCCCAGTCCCCACCCTCGGCCATCCTCGCCCGTGCGGCCAACACCACGCCGTAAGCCGCACTGATGCCGATAGCCGGCGCGCCGCGCACCACCATCGCGCGTATGGCCTCGGCCACGCCGGCCGCACTGGTGTAGGCAATCCAGTTTTCCTCGAACGGCAAAACACGCTGATCCAGCAGGTAAAGGGCGCCATCCCGCCAATCGATGGCCTTCACCTTCTCCGCAGCCAACAGTTGATCGCGCATCCTACACTCCGCACTCTTGAACAAAGCCGCCGATTATAGCGATCCCTGCATGATGACGCTCGGGTATACTTCGCCATCCTTTATAACCCACGGAACCGATCCACGATGCCCAAGCCTGCCGTTGCGCTCGACTTATTATTGCTGCCAACCTGGTTGGTGCCTGTCGAACCTGCCGGTGTAGTACTCAAGGATCATGGCCTCGGCATCCGCGACGGTTGCATCGTGTTCCTCGGCCCAAGGGCCGAAGCCCTGAGATGCGAGGCTGCCCAGGTCCGCGAATTGCCGGGCATGCTGCTCAGCCCGGGCCTGATCAACACCCATGGACATGCGGCGATGACCCTGTTCCGCGGCTTGGCCGACGACCTGCCCCTGATGACCTGGCTCGAACAGCACATCTGGCCGGCCGAGGGCAAATGGGTCGACGAGGACTTCGTGCGCGATGGCACTGACCTGGCGATCGCCGAGCAGATCAAGGGCGGCATCACCTGTTTCTCTGACATGTATTTCCACCCCAAGGTTGCCAGCGAACGCGTCCATAACAGCGGCATCCGTGCGCAAATCGCCATTCCGATCCTCGACTTCCCGATTCCAGGGGCCGCCAGTGCCGACGACGCCATTCGTCAGGGCATCGAATTGTTCGGCGACCTCAAGCACCATCCACGGATCAAAGTCGCATTCGGCCCGCATGCGCCCTACACCGTGGGCGACGAGAACCTGGAGAAAATCCGCGTGATTGCAGAAGAGTTGGACGCGGCCATTCACATGCATGTTCACGAAACCGCCTTCGAAGTTCAGCAGGCCGTGGATAACACCGCCGAGCGGCCGCTGGCTCGCCTGGGGCGACTCGGCCTGCTGGGGCCACGTTTTCAGGCCGTGCACATGACTCAGATCAGCGATGACGATCTGGCCTTGCTGGTAGAAAGCAATTGCAGTGTGATCCATTGCCCGGAATCGAACCTGAAGCTGGCCAGCGGTTTTTGCCCGGTGGAGCGGTTGTGGCAGGCCGGCGTCAATGTCGCGGTCGGCACCGACGGCGCGGCGAGCAACAACGACCTGGACCTGCTGGGGGAAACCCGCACTGCTGCCCTGTTGGCCAAGGCTGTCGCCGGCTCGGCCACGGCCCTGGATGCCCATCAGGCGTTGCGCATGGCCACGCTCAATGGCGCGCGGGCGCTGGGTATAGAGGGCACCGTCGGTTCCCTGGAAGTCGGCAAGGCCGCCGACCTCGTGGCCTTCGATCTGTCGGGACTGGCACAACAACCGATCTACGACCCGGTGTCGCAGTTGATCTACGCCACCAGCCGCGATTGCGTGAAACACCTGTGGGTGGCCGGCAAGCCGTTGCTTGAGGACGGCCAACTGACCCGCCTGGACGAACCGCAACTGACCGCCACGGCCCAGGCCTGGGGTCGCCGCATCAGCGGTCACGACGAATAACCATGCCTCTTGAGCCACGGCTCGGGGCAACTGACTTTTTCAAGTTTTTCGAGGATCTGCACATGAGCAACGTCGACCACGCCGAAATCGCCAAATTCGAAGCCCTGGCTCACCGCTGGTGGGACCGCGAAAGCGAATTCAAGCCGCTGCACGACATCAACCCGCTGCGGGTCAACTGGATCGACGAACGGGTCAACCTGGCCGGCAAAAAGGTACTCGACGTCGGCTGCGGCGGCGGCATTCTCAGCGAAGCCATGGCCCAGCGCGGCGCGACGGTGATGGGCATCGACATGGGCGAAGCGCCGCTGGCGGTGGCGCAATTGCATCAATTGGAATCCGGCGTCAGTGTGGAATACCGGCAGATCACCGCCGAAGCCTTGGCCGAGGAAATGCCCGCCCAGTTCGACGTGGTCACCTGCCTGGAAATGCTCGAACATGTGCCGGACCCCTCCTCGGTCATCCGCGCCTGCTTCCGCATGGTCAAGCCCGGTGGACAGGTGTTCTTCTCCACCATCAACCGCAACCCGAAGGCGTACCTGTTCGCTATCATCGGCGCGGAATACATCATGAAACTGCTGCCACGGGGCACCCACGACTTCAAGAAGTTCATCCGCCCTTCCGAGCTGGGCGCCTGGAGCCGCGCGGCAGGCCTGACCGTCAAGGACATCATCGGCCTGACCTACAACCCGCTGACAAAGCACTACAAGCTCGCCGCCGACGTTGACGTCAACTACATGATCCAGACCCTGCGCGAGGAATAAGTCGATGCGTCTCAAAGCGGTTCTCTTCGACATGGACGGCACGCTGCTCGATACCGCGCCGGACTTCATCGCCATCTGCCAGGCCATGCGCGCCGACCGTGGCCTGCCACCGATGAATACGCAGCACATTCGTGACGAAATTTCCGGTGGCGCCCGCGCGATGGTCGCGGTGACCTTTTCCATGGACCCGGAGTCACCGGGCTTCGAGGATCTGCGCCAGGAGTTCCTCGACCGCTACCTCAAGGGCTGCGCCGTCCACAGCCATCTGTTCGACGGCATGGCCGAGGTACTGGCCGATATTGAAGCGGCCAACCTGATCTGGGGCGTGGTCACCAACAAACCGGTGCGCTTCGCCGAGCCAATCATGCAGCAACTGGGCCTGGCCGAACGCTCGAAGGTACTGATCTGCCCCGATCACGTGAAAAACAGCAAGCCGGACCCAGAGCCGCTGACCCTGGCGTGCAAGATGCTCGACCTGGACCCGGCCAGCGTGTTGTTCGTCGGCGACGACCTGCGGGACATCGAGTCCGGGCGCAGCGCCGGCACCAAGACCTGCGCAGTGACCTACGGCTACATCCACCCGGACGACAACCCCAGGCACTGGGGCGCGGACGTGGTGATCGATCATCCGCTGGCGTTGCGCGAAGTGCTGGATAACGCGTTGTGCAGTTGCTGAACTGACTACTTCGTGTGGCAAGACAAGTAAGTAGATTTTTTGTGGCGAGTGGATTTATTCCCGCCGAGGTGCGAAGCGCCTCCAAGAGATGTCAGTCACTGCGTTGTATCAAGCAATACGCAAGGGGTCGCTTCGCGACCCAGCGGTGATAAATCCCCTCGCCACAATACAACCCGTCGCCACACCGTGCATCACCACGCATCGTTATGTTTCGTGAGGTTTTTATGTTTGATTATTCCGCCCGCCCCGACCTGCTCGCCGGCCGGGTCATCCTGGTCACCGGTGCCGGTCGCGGCATCGGCGCGGCTGCCGCCAAGGCCTACGCCGCCCACGGTGCCACCGTGCTGCTGTTGGGCAAGACCGAAGCCAACCTGATCCAGGTCTACGATGAAATCGAAGCGGCTGGCCATCCACAGCCGGCGGTGATTCCATTCAATCTCGAAACCGCCCTGCCCCATCAATACGACGAACTGGCGGCCATGATCGAAGCCGAGTTCGGTCATCTGGACGGCCTGCTGCACAACGCCTCGATCATCGGCCCGCGCACACCACTGGAACAGCTGTCCGGCGAGAATTTCATGCGGGTGATGCACGTGAACGTCAACGCCATGTTCATGCTCACCAGCACCTTGCTGCCTCTGCTCAAGTTGTCCACGGATGCGTCCGTGGTGTTCACCTCAAGCAGCGTTGGTCGCAAGGGTCGGGCGTACTGGGGCGCTTATGGGGTGTCCAAGTTTGCCACCGAAGGGCTGATGCAGACCCTGGCCGACGAAGTCGATACCGTCGCGCCGGTGCGTGCCAACAGCATCAACCCTGGCGCCACCCGCACGAGCATGCGCGCCCAGGCCTATCCGGGGGAAAATCCGCTCAATAATCCGACACCGGAAGAGATCATGCCGGTCTATCTGTACTTGATGGGACCGGACAGCAAAGGCGTCAACGGCCAGGCCTTCAACGCGCAGTAAAAACTCGCCCCTACGTTGCGGCGGTTTACCGTCGCAACGCTCGAATTCTTCGGTAGCAAGCCAGACGAACCGCCAAAGCCATGTCGCGCAACGCCGGGGGGATATTCGTGTTTTTTTCACTTCATTGATTTGTAATGGATTTTTCCGAAGTGAACAGACTGGCACGACTTTCGCTCTAACCCTTCCAAACACGCCATGTCCGGCGGGGAACGGAGATAGATACGAGGCCTGCGTCAGCCAAGGAAAGCAGACTAAACTCAAATCAGCATCCTATGGGACTGACGGGACGGTACGACGCGCAGCCCAAAGCCCCCCTCACCCAGCCTGCCAGGACAGATTTGCTTAGGGGCTCACGCCAAATGAAAACGCCCATCCAGACCAACGCGATTGATTTCGACAGCGCCAAACTGCAGCGCCTGGGCTTCGGTCAGCCGTCACCGCTCGTCGCGCGGTCCGTCAGTCTTTCGCAACTGCGCCAGCAATTGAGTCAGCAATTGCAGACCAGCCTGGAACCACAACGGATCCTGGGCTTGTTTTTCCGCGAGGTTCAACGACTGGTGCCCCTGGATGCACTGGCCTATCAACACAAGCCCAGCGATCTGCGACTGGAGTTCGGTCAACGCGGACATCATCTGCTCAGCTACAACCTCAGCCATGAAGACGAACAGTTGGGCGAATTGGTATTCCGTCGCAATCAGCGTTTTAGCGACGCGGAGCAGAGTGATCTCGAGTCAGTGATGTCCACCCTGTTGTTTCCACTGCGCAACGCCCTGCTCTACCGCGCCGCAACCCAGAGCGCCCTGCGCGACCCGTTGACCGGAACCGGCAATCGCATCGCCATGGACCAGGTCATGGGGCGGGAAATCGACATGGCCAGGCGTCACATGCAACCGTTGTCGCTGCTGATGCTAGACATCGATCACTTCAAGCGCATCAACGATACCTATGGCCACGGCGCCGGCGATGAGGTGCTCAAGGCCGTTGCCGAGTCGATCAAGGATCAGTTGCGCAACGTGGACATGGTGTTCAGGTTCGGCGGAGAGGAGTTTCTGATCCTGCTTTCCAATACCGGTCGGGAAGCCGCTGCCACGATTGGCGAGCGATTGCGCTATGCCGCCCAACTGCAGGATTATTTCGCAGCCGGCGTCAGGATTGAGCTAACGGTCAGCCTCGGCTGCGCGACGCTGCTGCCGGGTGAGTCCATGGAAAGCCTGCTCCGCCGGGTCGACAGCGCGTTGTATGTGGCCAAGCGCGAGGGGCGGAATCGGTTGGCAATGGCGGGTTGATTGAGAACACGCGAGCCAGACTGAGTGCGGGAGCCGCACGCGAAGGCGGTGGCATGTTCAATATTTCTACTAGCTGGCCCACCGCTATCGCGAGCAGGCTCGCTCCCACAGGGATACGATGTGAGTCTGATTACATCAAACAATAATGTGGAAGCGAACCTGTTCGCGACAGCGATCCGATAGCCAACCTCCCCGTTGGCTGACCGCACCTCTTTGCAGGCAGACCCGCTCCCACATCGTCAGCTAGGCGTCAGCTCCCGGCCAGCGCCAGGCGCTCGCGTGGGGATGCCGACTTTTCGGCGACCTCCGACTGTTCCAGTTGCATGCAACGCTCCAGAAACAGATACATGTAATCGTAGCTTTTGCACACCGCCTGGCGCAGTTCGGTCTGCAATGCCTGGCTCGGATTCATGCCCCCCAGGGTGCAGATGATTTCCAGCGCTTCCCACGGGTGGGCGTCGTCGTACTGGGCGTGCATCTTCAGCCATTTCATGGCTCGCTTGCGATCTTCCTCGGCGAAGGCCGCCGCATAGATGCCGCTGGAACACACCAGCGCCGACCACTCCCCGGTCGCGCCTTCAATCGCATAGTTGGTCGCTGCGATGGCCACGATCAACGAGTCCGAAGAGCTGGTATGCCAGCACCAATGGCTCAACGCGTGGAGTTCGGGCGGTACCTGCTGTGCCTGCAGATCCTCCAGCGTCACACCGTGGGCGGCGCTCCAGTTCACCCAATAGTCGGCGTGATTGAGTTCGACACGGATGTTGCGCATCAGCCAACGACGGGCCATGTCCTCGCCGGGATGGCGGGCAAAGCGGGTCTTGGTGAGGTTCTGTGCCATGTATAAGGCGAACTGTTCAACAACCGGCCAACCACCGATGAGGTAGTGGCGCATGGTCTTGGCGCTGAGCTTGTTGTCGCGCATGCGTTGATACAGCTCGTGTTCGACAACCCGGCGCTTGCTCTCGCCGCAATCGGCAATGAGCTGCTGTGCCCATTTCGGATAGCTTTTGGCGTCCATGAGCGGGCCTGTTCGGTTGAATGTGTCGATCACTGTCGGGCTCCTTTTGATTGTGATTTTTTTCCGGATCAACAAGAGGCTCAGCGGAACGTGCCGGGGGCCTTGAATAACAATGGCTGGGGCCGGGCCGGCCTGCATTGCAACGTGTCACAGGTAAACAACTGCGGGCGCTCGATGACATACCCCTGAGCGTAATCCACTCCAATCTCCAGCAATGCCTGCTCGATCTGGGCAGTTTCCACAAACTCGGCAATGGTGCGCTTACCCATGACGTGGCCGATGTGGTTGATCACCTCGACCATTGCACGGTTAATCGGGTCGTCCAGCATATCCTTTACGAAACTCCCGTCGATCTTCAAGAAGTCTACAGGTAAATGTTTCAGGTAAGCGAATGAAGACATTCCGGCGCAAAAGTCGTCCAGCGAGAAGTAACAACCCAAGCTCTTGAGTTCATTGATAAAGCGAATGGCACTGCCCAAATTCGAAATAGCGCTGGTCTCTGTAATTTCAAAACAAATCATTTCCGGTGGAATCGAATACGCCGCGAACTGTTGACGCAGGAAGTCGAGAAATGCCTGGTCTCCGATAGTCGTGCCTGACAGATTGATCGCACACATCGCCATGGGGCCCTGCCGCGAATCGTTCAGGCACTGGCGGATGATCTTGAAGACATTTTCCACCACCCAACGGTCCAGGGACGTCATCAGGCCATAGCGCTCCGCCGCTGGAATGAAGCTGTCCGGCAAAATCATCCGTCCAGCTTCATCGTGCAGGCGCAACAGGATCTCAATATGCCCGCCGCCATGGTCGCCAGGCCCCAGGGCGGCGATTTCCTGGGCATAGAGGCAGAAGCGGTTTTCCTCCAGGGCCATGTGCAAGCGCTGGACCCAGGCCATCTCACCGAAGCGCAGGGACAGCTCCGAATCGTCGGCATGGTAGACCTGGACTCGATTGCGGCCTTTTTCCTTGGCCATGTAGCAGGCCATGTCGGCGGCACGCAGGGAAGCTTCCAAAGTCGTCGGGTTCTGGGCGATGTGCACCAGGCCGATGCTCACGGTGGTCACGAACGGCCGGCCTTTCCAGACAAAGTGCAGGTTCTGCACGGTCTGGCGCAGCCCTTCGGCGATCTTCTCCGCGGCCTCCGGCGAACAGTTCTCCAGCAAGATACCGAACTCATCCCCGCCCAACCGGGCCAGGGTGTCGTTTTCCCGCAGGCCCGATTGCAGCAACGCGCAAATGTGCCGCAACAATTCGTCACCCGCCGCGTGGCCACAGGTGTCGTTGACCAGCTTGAACTGGTCCAGGTCGAGGAACATCAAGGCATGGCGCCCGGCCTGGCGCGTCAGGTTATGCAGGGCCTGCTCCAGCCGGTACTCGAATTCCCGGCGATTCGCCAGGCCGGTCAGCGCATCATGGGTAGCCTGCCACGACAGGTTGGCAATGTACTGGCGCTCCTGGGTCATGTCGTGCAAGACCAGTACGGCGCCGCTGACCTTGCCCGCATGGCGGATCGGCGCACCCACCAGAGTCACCGACACCGTACTGCCATCCAGGCGCTGGATCAGTTTGGAATGTTCGCTGCCGCCACCGAGCCGGTCACTGAGAATGTGTTCGATCAGCGTCAGGCTTTCGGTCTGGGCATTGTCGTCAAGCAGATTGAACAGCGCGGCCAAGGGCAGCCCGGTGGCATGCTCGGCCTTCCAGTGGGTCATCGCCTCGGCGGCGGGATTCATGTATGCAATGGCGCCTTCGACGTCGGTAGTGATGACGCCATCGCCAATGGATTGCAAGGTGATCTGCGCACGCTCCTTCTCCAGTTGCAAAGCGTTGGCGAACACCTGTCGCTGGGCCAGCAGCTTGTGGGTACGTAACAACGCCAGGACGATGAGCCCCAGCGCGGTGGCAAAGTTGATCACCAGCAACAGGCGCAGAATAAAGCGCGATCCCTCACCCAGCGCGTCGCTGAAAGCCTTGGCTGCTGGGGTTACGGAGTCGTTGATGGCAAAGATCTGCGCCTTCCAGCCCCGGATATCGGCCTCTGAAGCACTCCCTTCGGTAATGCTTTCGTGCATCTGCCGGGCGACATTATCCAACTCGATCAGATAACCGTCGCCCACCGTCCAGAGATCGATGGCTTCTTCCAGATAACTGAAATGACGGAAATTCAGATAGAGCCAGATCACGCTGGCCACATCGTCCGGGTGGTTTCCCCCCTGGAGGATACCCGCCCGCGCCGCTTCCAGGTCAGGTGGTTGACGATCCAGTGCCACCCGCAAGTCATGCCCGCCCTCGGGCACGGCTATGGCTTGCTGGTATTTGCGGAAAATCGCCTCATCACGGCTGTCGGCGTAGAGGTTGAGGTAGTAGATAGCGTCTTTCTGCCCCTTGGACCAGAGGCTTTCCCCCGCTACATAGCCGCGAACTGCCGACAATACGTAGAGACTGACGCCCCCGAGCAATGCCTGAAATAGCACAACGGCAATGAAGGGCCAGACGATGCCCAACAACCGAGGCGTTCCGAGAGTCCGCTTTTGCTTCATGAGGTCCCTTGCACAGGCATTGCCAATGAGCACCCGGGGAAAATCCGCTTCTGATTCCAGAGCCTAGGCCAGTTTTCGACCCTTGGAACGGCTGGATCGGAGAATCGACAGGCTTTGGGTGGAAATTCGAAGAAACCGGGGGCGTTCAGCTGACTTTTTTGGATACTAAGCGCAGAAAATCACAGGAAACTCAAGGCTGCTGTATCTGTTGCAAATGACCGTAGAGTCGCGCGTACAGGCCACCCTCGGCGATCAACTGCAAATGGTCGCCGTCTTCGGCGATTTGCCCCCCGTCGAACACCAATACCCGATCCGCCTGTTTCACGGCTGATAACCGGTGGGCGATGATCAGCGTGGTGCGCCCGCTCAGGAAACGCGACAGCGCCTGATGGAGGTTGTACTCGGTGGCGGCGTCCAGTGCAGAGGTCGCTTCGTCGAGAATCACCACCCGCGGCTCGGCCAATACCATGCGGGCAATGGCCAGGCGTTGACGCTGTCCACCGGACAGCCGCACCCCGGCACGCCCGACCACACTGTCCAGCCCTTGGGGCAACGCGCGCACCGTGGTATCGAGTTGGGCAATGGTCAATGCCCGCCAGCAGGCCTCGTCGCTGCAGTCGCGCCCCATGGAGAGGTTGGCTCGTACCGTGTCGTTGAACAACGCAGGATGCTGCAACACAACCGCGACATTTTCCCGGATGGTTTCCAGGCCGATTTCCTGCTGCGTGGCGCCGCCAAACCGGATACTGCCCGACTTCGGTGTATACAGGCCCAGCAATAGCTGCACCAGGGTGCTCTTGCCGCCACCGCTGGCGCCAACGATGGCGACCTTTTCGCCGGGGGAGATGGACAGGTTCAACTGATCGAGCACCAGTTCCTCACCATAACCGAAGCTCAGCCCCTGGATGTCGATGCCCACGGTATCACGGCCTTTGAACGGATCGATGCCGCCGCTGTACTGCGGCTCGTCGGCCCGGGCCAGGAGTTCGTTGATACGGCTCAATGCGCCGCCGGCCGCATAATAGGCGTATTGCAGGTTCAATAGCTGCTCCACGGGACCGATCATGAACCAGAGGTAGCTGAACACCGCCAGCATCTGGCCGATGGACAGGTCGGAAAACAGCACGGTGAGCATCGCCGCCGCACGAAAAATGTCGATGCCGAACTGAAACAGCAAGCCACTGGCGCGACCCGACGCGTCGCTTTTCCACTGGGAATTGACCGCATAATCACGCACCTCCCGGGCGCGCTGGCCCAGGCGTCCGAGGAAAAAGCCCTGGCGGTTACCGGCACGCACCTCCTGGATCGCGTCCAGGGTTTCGGTCAATGCCTGGGTGAAGCGCGAGGTGCTGTCGTTCTCCAGCTTCTTGAGGTGCTTGACCCGCTTACCCAACTGCACCGTGGCATAGATCACCAGTGGATTGAACAACAGGATCAGCAGCGCCAGTTTCCAGTGCATCCACATCAGGATGCCGGCGGTGCCCACCAGCGTCAGCATCGCCACCAGGAAACGGCTGAGGGTTTCGCCGACGAATTTATCCAGGGTGTCCAGGTCGGTGACCAGGTGAGCGGCCACGGTACCGCTGCCCAGGCTTTCGTATTCACCCAGGGAAATACGCTTGAGACGCCCGATCAGGCGGATACGGATGCGATAGACGATGTCTTTGGCGAGCCCGGCAAACAAGCGCGCCTGTAACACGTTGAACAGCAACGCGCCGCACCGAAGGGTCAAGGTCGCCAGCAGCATCAACCCGATATAGCCGGCAGCACTCTGCCAGCCCGTCGGCAAGGCGTGGTTCATCACCTTCAGGGCGGCGTCGCCACGCCCCAACAGCACTTCGTCCACCAACAGCGGCAAGAGCAAGGGGATCGGCACACTGCACAGCGTCGCCAGCACGGCCACGCCGTTGGCAATCCACAGGGCTTTCTTGTGTGTGAAGGCCAGGCGACGGATTTCCGCCCAGCTCAATCGATCGACGCGCTGTGGCTCAGAAGTGCCATCCGGCAGGTCAGGCACAGGCCGCGCGCTCCAGCCAGCGGCCAAGCAATGGAGACAGCTGGCTCAAGGGCTGATAACCGTTGGTGAGCAAGGCGAGTTGCCCGTCGCGCTCGGCCAGTAGCGTGGGGAATCCGGCAATGCCGAGGTCCTGCACCCAGGTGAAATCCGCAGCGGTGGCAGCATGTTGATCAGCGCTGTCAAACGCCGCGGCAAATTCAATGCGTGGCAACCCGGCCTGTTCGGCCAGTTCCACCAGGACGCTGGCACGGGTCACGTCGCGACCTTGCACATAAAAAGCCTGCTGGATCAGCTTCAGCAACTTCCAGGCCAGGTCCGGTGCCAGGCTACGGGCCGTCACCAGCGCCCGGCAGGCCGGCTCGGTGTCATAGACAAAACCGTCCGGCAACGCGCCCTCCAGCTTGAACGGCTGGCTGGTGGCCTCGGTGACAGCCTGCCAATGCTCCAGGATGTAACGCCGGGTAGTGGGCTCCAGGGCCGAACCGCTGCCCGTGCGCAAACCACCCACCACCAGATGCAGTTCCACACCCCGGGCCCGCGCCTGCTCGACCAATGCTTCGGCCACCGGCGCGAAGCCCCAGCACCAGGAACACATCGGGTCCATGACATACAGCAGGCGTGGCGGCATGGTTCAGGCCTCGGAGGATGATTGCTTGTAGTTGTAGCCGATCGGGTGCGGCATGTTGCGAGCCTTGGCCAGTTCGATCTGCTTTTGCCGGTCGATGGCGCTGCGGCGAGTCTTCTCGCTCAGCTTGTCCCAGCAATGCGGGCAACTGATGCCAGGCACATAGTGCTCCGAAGCGCGATCCTCCAGGCTCACCGGTGTACGGCACGCATGACATTGATCGTAGTCGCCTTCGCTGAGATCGTGGCGAACGGTCACGCGGTTATCGAACACAAAACAGTCGCCGCGCCATTTGGTTTCTTCCTGGGGAACCTCTTCGAGGTATTTCAGGATGCCACCCTTGAGGTGGAAGACCTCGTCGAAACCCTGGCTGAGCATGTAGCTGGAGGCCTTTTCACAGCGGATGCCGCCAGTGCAGAACATCGCGACCTTCTTGTGCCGGGCCGGGTCGAAGTTGGCCTTGATGTAGTCGGGAAACTCGCGAAAGCTGGTGGTCTTGGGATCGATTGCGCCTTCGAATGTCCCGATGGACACTTCGTAGTCGTTACGGGTATCGATCAGCAACACTTCCGGATCGCTGATCAGCGCGTTCCAGTCCTGGGGTTCGACATAGGTGCCGACCTGCTTGTTCGGATCCACGCCTTCGACGCCGAGGGTGACGATTTCTTTCTTGAGCTTGACCTTGGTGCGGTAGAACGGCTGCTCGTCGCAGTACGACTCCTTGTGATCGATGTCGATCATGCGAGGGTCGTTCTTGAGCCAGGCCAGCAAGCCGTCGATGCCTTCGCGGGTACCGGAGACCGTGCCGTTGATGCCTTCTTCGGCGATCAGCAGAGTGCCTTTGATACCGTTATCGAGCATCGCCTTGAGCAAGGGCTCACGCAGCTCGACGTAATCTTCCAGGGTGACGAACTTATACAGTGCCGCCACGACAATGGGTTGTGTCATGGGTGTTTCTCCAGGTGGCTACCCTCGTAAAGGGTGAACCGGATGCAAAAAAAACGCGCCGGGTCAGCGGCGCGTTGCGGATTCTAACAAAAACATTGGCGTTACAGGACTGGATTCCAACTCTGCGAAGGGGTTTATCCCGCCTGAACCAATCTGGAGGAGCTGCCGAGTGCAACGAGGCTGCGATCTTGTCCCTGACAGTTGAATCGCGAGCACTCAGATCAAAATCAAAAGATCGCAGCCTGCGGCAGCTCCTACCCGCCACCGGCACAGGTCGGTGAAGCCGGGGCGGCGTCGATTTGTGCCCATTCTTCGGGGGTGTAGGTGTGCAGCGCCAATGCATGGAATTCGCCCATCAGCTCACCCAGCGTGCCGTAGACCTTCTGGTGGCGCTTGACCCGATTAAGCCCCTCGAACTGCCGACTTACCACCACCGCCTTGAAGTGGGTCTGCAGCCCACGGCTGTGCATGTGGCTTTCATCCAGCACCTGCAGATGCTCGGGCTGCAGGAGGCCGAGTGTCGATTCGATGCGTTGTTGCATGCTCATACCTGGCTCCGTTTAAGGCTTCTTCTTGGCAGGGGCAGCAGCTTTCGGCTCGAGCTCGGCGGTCATGTCCGCCAGCAGCTTGTTCACCACCGGCACCGCGCTTTCAAGCTTGGCCTGGGTGAGTTGGGCCGACTGCTGGGTCAGCTGTGGCATTTTTTCCAGGACTTTCTTGCCCAGAGGCGACTGGTAGAAGGCCACCAGGTCCTTGAGCTCCGATTCGCTGAAGTTGGTGGTGTAGAGCTTGACCATGTCCGGCTTGAGCTTGTTCCAGCCAATGGCTTGGTCAAGCGCGGCGTTGGCCTTGGCCTGGTAGGTTTCCAGGGTGGCTTTTTTCGACTCGGGAGCCTTGGTCTGTTCGAAGCGCTGGGCAAACATCTGCTGCACCTGCATGTACACCGGAGTGCCCAGTTTGTCGGCGTGTGCCAAGGTCAGGAACGCTTCGGCGCTGGCGTTGTGGCTGGCGGTATCGGCGAGAACAGGACCGCTGGCACACACCAGAGCAACTGCGGTACAGATGGCGCGAAGACGGGTCATCGAGTTTCCTTATCTAACTGGCGAGGTAAAACCTCAAGGGCGGTCATTCTGCGCCTAAAAAACGCCGGTCCTCAACCCCGGCGCTTGCCGTCTCCGATTGACGGACCGAACCGACCACTCCTAGATTGAGGGAACCGGCGCCGCCCCACAGGGCCTAAACTGCGCATTCAGACCTATCAGGAGTTTGACCCAATGAGCCGTATCGAAACCGACAGCCTTGGCCAGGTTGAAGTCCCGGAGGACGCCTACTGGGGCGCCCAGACACAGCGTTCCATGATCAACTTCGCCATCGGTAACGAACGCATGCCACTGTCGGTGCTGCACGCCCTGGCCCTGATCAAGAAAGCCGCCGCGCGGGTCAACGACCGCAATGGCGACTTGCCCGCCGACATTGCCCGATTGATCGAACAGGCCGCCGATGAAGTACTGGCCGGCCAGCATGACGATCAGTTCCCGCTGGTTGTCTGGCAGACCGGCAGCGGCACCCAGAGCAACATGAACGTCAACGAGGTGATCGCCGGGCGCGCCAACGAGCTGGCGGGCAACCCCCGCGGCGGCAAGACCCCGGTGCACCCCAACGACCATGTCAACCGCTCCCAGAGCTCCAACGACTGCTTCCCCACGGCCATGCACATCGCTGCCACGCAGGCCGTCCATCAGCAATTGTTGCCGGCCATCAGCGAATTATCCGGCGGGCTGGCGGAACTGGCGGCGCGCCACATGAAACTGGTCAAGACCGGCCGCACCCACATGATGGACGCCACGCCGATCACATTCGGCCAGGAGTTGTCGGCCTTCATCGCCCAGCTCGACTATGCCGAACGGGCAATCCGCGCCGCGCTGCCGGCGGTCTGTGAACTGGCCCAGGGCGGCACGGCGGTCGGCACCGGGCTCAATTCGCCCCACGGTTTCGGTGAAGCGATTGCCGCTGAGCTGGCGGCGCTGTCCGGTTTGCCGTTCGTCACCGCGCCAAACAAGTTTGCGGCACTGGCGGGGCATGAGCCGCTGACGACGCTTTCCGGCGCACTGAAAACCCTGGCCGTGACCCTGATGAAAATCGCCAACGACCTGCGCCTGCTGGGCTCCGGCCCTCGGGCCGGCTTCGCCGAAGTGAAATTGCCGGCCAACGAGCCGGGCAGTTCCATCATGCCCGGCAAGGTCAACCCGACCCAGTGCGAAGCCTTGTCGATGCTGGCCTGCCAGGTCATGGGCAACGACGTGACCATCGGCTTTGCCGCCAGCCAGGGCCATTTGCAGTTGAACGTGTTCAAGCCGGTGATCATCCACAACCTGCTGCAATCGATCCGCCTGCTCGCCGACGGCTGCAGCAACTTCCAGCAACATTGCATCGCCGGGCTCGAGCCCGATGGCGAGCAGATGGCGGCGCACCTGGAGCGTGGGTTGATGCTGGTGACGGCGTTGAACCCGCATATCGGCTACGACAAGTCCGCCGAGATCGCCAAGAAAGCCTACAGCGAAGGGCTTACCCTGCGCGAGGCAGCGTTGCAGTTGGGCTATCTGACCGATGAGGAGTTCGATGCCTGGGTGCGACCGGAAAACATGCTGGAGGCCGGTAGCCAGGGCTGAGTTTTCTGCTGGCAGACAGTCCGTCTTCGCGAGCAAGCCCGCTCCCACATAGGTCTTCATTGAACACAAGTTGTATGTTCGACCAAGATCCATTGTGGGGCTTGCTCGCGAAGAACGATAACTCGGTCTATCGCCCTACCGCCAACCGCTCACGCCGGGCCCTGAGCCCGGCAATCAGCGAAGGCCCCAACGCCACCAACGCTGAGCCCACCACCACCAGCACGGCCCCGCCATACCCCAACAGATTGATCTGCTCGGCATGCACATAATCGGGCCACCACCAGGCAGCCACGGCTACCGCAGCGAAGGTCACCAGCGGCGTGATCGCCAGGGTCGCGCTGACCCGTGAGGCTTCCCAGTGAGCCAGCGCCTCGGCAAATGCGCCATAGGCAATCAGGGTGTTGAGGCAGCAGGCAAACAACAGCCAACCTTGCAAAGGGCTCAGTTGCAGCGCTTCCAACGGATGGACCCACGGCGTGAGCAGCAACGCGCAGAACAGATAGATCACCATCATTACCTGCAACGAATTCCACACCGTCAACAACTGCTTCTGACCCAATGCGTAGAACGTCCAGACAGCCGACGCCAGCAACACCATCAAGACCCCGGCGGTGTATTCGCTCAGGGAGGTCAGCAACTCGGCAAGACGCTGGTTGAAAAACAGCGTGAAGCCGATCAGCAGCACCATCAGGCCCATCCCCTGCCCCAGGCTGAAACGCTCCTTGAACACAAAGAGGCTGGCGACCAACAACAGGATAGGCCCCATCTGCACCACCAACTGCGCGGTGCCGGGGCTCAAGCGACTCAGCCCCATCAGGTACAACACGTAGTTGCCGACCAGCCCCAGCACCGCCATGGCCACCAACCAGCCGCCGCGCGGACCAAGCACCTTGCGGCTGGGCAGGCGTCGGGTGGCAGCAAGATAGATGAAGAGCAAACCGCCGGACACCAGCAAGCGAAACCAGGTCACGGTGACCGGGTCCATCACTTGCAGTACCTGTTTGAGCTTGATCGGCAGGATTCCCCACAACAGCGCGGTCAACAGGGCGAGGAACAGGCCGTAGACCCAGCGACCGGACGAAATGTGCATGCAATCCCCGAGGCTCAAGAAAAGAGCGACTATTCTAGGGGGAGAAGCGTCGGCGACACAGGGACAGTTACGCACTAACAGTTCGAAGGTCGTTCGCGAGAAGGATAGATGGCACATTGCCGCCCATCGGCTGAGCAAGCGCCAGTTGATGTCAACGAATAAACTTCACACAACCGATATTTACGCTTCTTGGAGCCCCCATGCTTGGCAAACGCGCCCAGGACCTCGCCCCTGCGATGGTCTTTCCCAGTGACCGGATCTGTCGGATAAACGGTGAATTCTATTTCAGTACCCGGGAAGGAACCCAGGAAGGACCGTTTGCCAGTCGTGAGGCTGCAGAACAAGAAGTCGCGGCGTATATAGAGCGGGTGCAGAAGGCGCTTGAGATCGCCAGCTGACCCCCGCCCAGCCTGTGGCGAGGGGATTTATCTGTGGCGAGGGGATTTATCCCCGCTGGGCTGCCAAGCAGCCCTGCAGCTGACTCAATCTATCTGATACACCGAGTCGCCTGGTTTTGGGGACGCGTCGCGCGCCCAGCGCGGATAAATCCCCTCGCCAAAAATAGTGTCTTTTCTCAGCTTCGCGTTTAACGCACAGCCTCGAACAACCCCGTCGCTCCCATCCCACCGCCCACGCACATGGTCACGATGCCATAGCGCAGGTTGCGCCGTTGCAGCTCCCGCACCAGATGTCCGACCTGGCGCGAACCGGTCATGCCGAACGGATGGCCGATGGCAATCGAGCCGCCGTTGACATTGTATTTTTCATTGTCTATTTCCAGGCGATCACGGCTGTACAGGCACTGGGACGCGAACGCCTCGTTGAGTTCCCACAAATCGATATCGGCGATCCGCAGCCCCTTGGCCTTGAGCAGTTTCGGCACCGAGAACACCGGACCGATGCCCATTTCATCCGGCGCGCAACCGGCCACGGTGAAGCCGCGGAAAAAGGCCTTGGGCCTGAGTCCCAGCGCCAGGGCCTTTTCCAGGCTCATCACCAGGGTCATCGAAGCGCCGTCGGATAGCTGCGATGAGTTACCCGCCGTCACCGAACCGTCTTCGGCGAACACCGGCTTCAGGCCTTCCAGGCTTTCGTAGGTGGTGTCCGGGCGGTTGCAATCGTCGCGGTCAACCACGCCGTCAAGCATCTGTACCGCACCGGTATTTTTATCCTCCACCTTGTACTTGACCGCCATCGGTACAATCTCGTCATTGAACAACCCGGCCGCCTGGGCCTGGGCAGTGCGCAGCTGGCTCTGCAAGGCGTAGCGATCCTGCGCTTCGCGGCTGACCTGGTAACGGCGGGCGACAATTTCGGCGGTCTGGCCCATGGGAAAATAGATCCCGGGTACCTGTTCCTTGAGCAGCGGATTGATCAGGTTGTCGGTGTTGACGCTTTTCATCGTCAAGCTGATGGACTCCACCCCGCCGGCGACAATGATGTCGCTGCAACCGGAAGCGATCTGGTTGGCGGCAATGGCGATGGCTTGCAGGCCCGAGGAACAGAAGCGGTTGAGGGTCATGCCAGCGGTGCCGATACCCAGGTGGGAAAGCACCGCTACGTTACGACCTATGTTGTAGCCCTGAGCACCCTCGTTGGAGCCGGCACCGACGATGCAATCTTCGACGCTGGCCGGGTCGATGTCGTTGCGCGTCAACAGTGCATTGACGCAATGGGCCGCCATGTCATCCGGGCGGGTCATGTTGAACTTGCCGCGAAACGACTTGGCCAGGCCGGTCCGTACGCTGTCGACGATCACTACTTCACGCATGGCTGTTCCTCATTGTTGTAGGCGGTCAAGAATGGATCGAGCATAAATCCACCCCATAACCGACTGCGACAATCATTCACCCCGCATATGCGACCTCATCGCGAGCGGCCTGTACGGTTAACCCACGTGCACGAATCAACCCTAAAGGCCCATTGGCTATTTCTTGCGAGCCAGTTTCTCGCTGCGCTTGAAAGCCGCCTCCAGCGCTTCGCTGAGGGTGCGCAATACCTTGACGCGCGCCCAGCGCTTGTCATTGGCCTCTACCAGGGTCCAGGGAGAGATTTCGGTACTGGTGCGGTCGACCATGTCACATACCGCCGACCGGTAGGCGTCCCACTTGTCACGGTTGCGCCAGTCATCCTCAGTGATCTTGAAGCGCTTGAAGGGGATTTGCTCGCGCTCCTGGAATCGCTCGAGCTGAGTCTCCTTGTCGATGGCAAGCCAGAACTTGACCACCACCACACCGGCGTCGGCAATCTGCTCTTCGAAATCATTGATCTCGCCATAGGCCCGCAGCCAGTCGGCCCGACTGCAAAAGCCTTCGACCCGCTCCACCAACACCCGGCCATACCAGGAACGGTCGAATACGGTGAATTTTCCCCGCGCCGGAATGTGCCGCCAGAACCGCCACATGTAAGGGTGGGCACGCTCTTCTTCGGTGGGCGCGGCTATCGGCACGATGCTGTACTGGCGTGGATCGAGCGCCGCGGCAACCCGCCGGATCGCTCCCCCCTTGCCGGCCGCATCGTTGCCTTCGAACACCGCCACCAGGGCGTGTCGACGCATGCGTTTGTCCCGCAGCAAGCCGGCGAACCGGGCCTGCTCGGTGATCAGTTGTTCCTCGTAATCGTCCTTGTCCAGGCGCAAGGTCATGTCCAGGCTGTCGATCAGGGTCACCTGGTCATCCAGCGCCGGTAGCGGTGTCACGTTGACTTTTTCCGGTCTGGTCTTCACCCGGTCAAGCGCATGGCGCATGCCTTCGAGCAAGATCCTGCCCACCGTGAGGCTGCGATAACAGGTGTCCACGCCTTCGATCACATGCCACGGGGCGTAATCTCGACTGGTCCGGCGCAACACCCGCTCGCCGTACTTGACGAACCTGTCGTAGGTCTGGGATTGCTGCCAGTCCAGTGGACTGATGCGCCAACTGTGCAACGGATCATCCTTGAGCCCCTTGAGCCGGGCTTTCATCTGCTTCTTGGACAGATGAAACCAGAACTTGAAGATCAGCGCGCCTTCATCGCAGAGCATTTTTTCCAGGCGCTCGGCGGCATTGATCGCCTGATCGAGCCGAGGGTCCTTGAACTCGCCGTGAACCCGCCCCTGCAACATCTGGCTGTACCAGTTGCCAAAGAAAATCCCCATGCGCCCCTTGGCCGGCAACATCCGCCAGTAACGCCAGGCCGGTGGCCGCGCCAGCTCTTCGTCAGTCTGCTGGTCGAACGTGCGCACCTCGATCAACCGCGGGTCCATCCACTCGTTGAGCAACTTCACCGTCTCGCCCTTGCCCGCGCCCTCGATACCGTTGATCAGCACTATGACCGGGAAGCGGCTTTGCTGATGCAACTCGAATTGGGCTTCGAGCAGTGCTTCACGCAGAGCCGGCACTTCGGCCTCATAGGTGTCTTTATCGATGGCGTGACCGATTTCGGCGGATTCGAACATAGGCAGCTCCTTCCTGGGGTTGGGGCAAGACTAGCGGATTGGACGCCGTCCGGTGTAGAGCCGAACGCGGAGCGTCCGTAGAGGCATTCCCACGCGGAGCGTGGGAACGAGGCTAGAATAGCGTCCCGGATTTCACTGAGCCTGCCATGCCCCCCGTACAGCACCACGCCCAACTCGACTGGGATGACCAGGGTCTGCCCCGTTCGCGGGTGTTCGACGATGTGTATTTCTCCGACCAGTCGGGTCTGGAAGAAACCCGCTATGTGTTCCTTGAACAGAACAACCTGACCGAGCGCTTCGCCGCGTTGCCGGATCACGGGAGGTTGGTGATCGGTGAGACGGGGTTCGGCACTGGATTGAATTTCCTGTGTGCCTGGCAGTTGTTCGAGCAATGCGCGCCCGCCGGGGCGCGACTGCATTTTGTCAGCGTCGAAAAATACCCCCTGAGCCCTCAAGACCTGCACCGGGCCCTTGCCCTGTGGCCGTCCCTCAAGCTTCAGGCCGATCAATTGCTTGAGCAATACGTCGCGATCCATCAAGGTTTCCAGCGCCTGACACTGGCGGGCGGACGGGTGACGCTGACGCTGATAATCGGTGACGCCCTGGAACAGTTGCCACAGCTGGACGGACACATCGACGCCTGGTTCCTGGATGGTTTCGCACCAGCCAAGAACCCCGACATGTGGACCGCCGAGCTGTTCGCCGAACTGGCCCGGCTGGCGGCGCCTGGCGCCACTCTGAGCACCTTCACCAGCACCGGTTGGGTGCGACGATTGTTGAACGCGGCGGGCTTCAAGATGAAGCGCACGCCGGGCATCGGGCATAAATGGGAAATCCTGCGGGGCGTGTTCCTTGGCTGGCCGGAATCACAGGAGCAGGCCGCCCCCCTTCCGGCAAAACCCTGGTATGCCCGCCCCGCTCCGCTCACCGACGAACGCCGGGCCCTGGTGATCGGCGGTGGCCTGGCCGGTTGCGCCAGCGCGGCGAGCCTCGCGGCCCGTGGCTGGCAGGTGACGTTACTGGAGCGGCATGCCGGGTTGGCTGAGGAAGCGTCCGGCAACCCCCAGGGGGTGTTGTACCTGAAGCTTTCCGCTCACGGCACGGCGTTGTCGCAGATGATCCTCAGCGGCTTCGGCTACACGCGGCGCTTGCTGGAACACCTGCAGCGGGGCATGGACTGGGACGGCTGCGGTGTCCTGCAGTTGGCCTTCAACCACAAGGAAGCCGAGCGCCAGGCGCAACTGGCCGCCGCGTTCCCGGCCGATCTGCTGCACACACTGGAGCAACCCGAAGCCGAGGAGCTGTCCGGCATCGGCCTGGCCTGTGGCGGTCTGTTCTACCCTGAAGGGGGTTGGGTACATCCGCCGGCGCTGTGCCGCTGGCAGGCCTCGGGCTCGTCGATCGAGGTGTTGCCTCACCGTGAAGTGCTGGATCTGCGCCGCGTCGACGGCCAGTGGCAAGCCTGGGGTGGTGAGCGCTGCCTGGCCAGCGCACCGGTGGCGATCCTGGCTAGCGCTGCCGAGATAAAACGTTTCGAAGCAGCCGCCGACCTGCCCCTCAAGCGCATACGCGGGCAAATCACCCGCCTGCCGCAGACGGCCCGCAGCCAGAGCCTGCGCACGGTGGTCTGCGCGGAGGGATACGTGGCCCCGCCGCGAATGGGCGAACATACGCTGGGGGCCAGTTTCGACTTCAAGAGCGATGACTTGACACCCACCGCCGCCGAACATGCCGGCAACCTGCAAATGCTCGAAGAAATCTCTCTCGACCTGGTGGACCGCCTGGACGCCGGCCTCCTGGATCCGGAGCAGCTCGAAGGCCGTGCGGCGTTTCGTTGCACCAGCCCGGACTATCTGCCGATTGTCGGGCCGTTGGCGGACAACCGGGCATTTACCAAGGCGTATCACGCCCTGAGCAAAGATGCCCGCCAGGTCCCGGACACCCCCTGCCCCTGGCTCGATGGCCTGTACGTCAACAGCGGTCATGGCTCCCGCGGCCTGATCACCGCGCCACTGTCCGGCGAACTGATCGCCGCCTGGCTGGACAACGAACCTTTGCCCTTGCCCCGGAGCGTGGCCGAGGCCTGCCATCCGAACAGGTTTGCCTTAAGGGCGCTGATCCGCGGCAAGGCCTGACGCAGCTGAACGCCCACCGCCAAACCTGTGGGAGCGAGCCTGCTCGCGATGACGATGGATCAGCTGGCTTTAATGTTGATCATGCCGCCCCCATCGCGAGCAGGCTCGCTCCCACAAAGGCCCTACGACATCCCGCCAACCCGCCCCCACCCGTCGCCTTATAACGCATCGATCTAAAACTCACGGCAATCCCATCGGTCAGTTCCAGGGTACCCGCCATTTCGGCGCGTACCCTCCCCAACGGAAAAACCGGTAAGGACTTATGTGCGGATTAGCTGGAGTATTCAGAAGGCGCTAGACAAGGGGTTTCAGCGCCTTCTTAGGCCCCGCAGAGTCCCTCAAGGGAACATCAGTTGGTACAGAAACTGGTACGAGATCGAACACCCTTCCTCCGGCGTTCTGCCGACCGAACACAATCCCTATTTCGAAAGGCCATCAAACGCCTGCTCACAGGTCACTCCGCGGCCCCGGCTTTGATCAGCATATCCCGCCAGGTCTCCCGCTCTTTCATCAGCGCGCTTGAGCACGTCGGCAAGCACCAGGACGGCACGGGTAGCTGCCTGGCTTGCGGCGGCAGTGCAGGAATGGCCGCCGGCTTGACTGGCTGCGAGTCGAGCGGCAAGGGCGTCGGCGGCCCCGCGCAGGCCGTCAGCAGAAGCGCGAGCAGCAGCGGCATCAGCAGTGAGTTGATCGATCGTGCGTTGCCCATCTTGAACCGCCTTGTCGATTGAATGTTGGTAGGCCTGCTCGCGCGCTCGGACGGCAGACTCGTTTGCGGCCCGGGCCTCGGCGTCCCGGGTATCGCGATCCGACCACTTGGCCTGCCACTCGGCGTCCTTCACCGACAGGCCGTGGTGGTATGCGCCAAACAGCGCACCGGCAACAATGGCCAGCGCCGCCATATAAGGCAGGATTCGCAGCAGGATCGAGTTCATGGCACGTCCTTGAAGAACAGGTGATTGCCCAGGCGCAGGGTCTGCGTGGCCTTGGCGGCCCAGGCCGGTGGCTTCGGCATGGTCGTGGCGTAGTAGTGAGTCGCACCCTTGGTGAGGTCGGGCTCTGCGCCGGAGATCACCAGATCCGCCGCCCGCTGTGCCTGGGCGAACTGCTTCGGAGGAATCTCCTTGGCGCCACTCAGGTACGGATAGTTCGGGTCGTTCTTGTTCCAGCAACTGAACTGCCAGGGTTTCAGGCAGACGCCGGTGTATCCTTCGCCCCACCACGAACGGTCCTTGCCATCGAACACGCGATTGCGAATGGTCCAGGCCACGGCGATCTGGCCGGCCAGCCCTTCGCCGCGGGCCTCGCCGAATAATGTGCGGGCCAGGATGTCGCGGTCTCTTTCGGAAGCGGTCATAAATTTTCTCCAGACGAAAAAAAGCCCGCGGATAGGCGGGCATCTAGATACAAGATAAAGCTGTGGCATAATCCTCCCAGTCCGACACCAAAAACCGCATGAGGCGATCAGTGACAAAAATCAACAAGAACGAAACGTTGATCGTTTCAGCGCTGGTTTTACTTATTGTCTGCATTCTCGCCTATGAATTTTGGGAGAGAGCGACCTGTATCCGTAGTGGCGGGGAGATGGGCTATCCGGAAAAAGTTGAAAACCTAATTGATGAGGGGTCTCCGGTAGAGCAATGTCTACCGAAGCGTTGACTAAACCTCGACTTATCTAGGCGATTGATATCTCCAAAGCAGATCCCATGGCCGTGTAGCCAGCGACATTTGGGTGAACACCATCCGACCCTGCATATGCTGGATTTACATACCAATCGTCTTGATTCTTCATTGCAGCCATGACATCTACAAGATAGTCAACGCCTGAAATCTGCGACGAGTAGCTGTCCCACCACGACTTGTGGTAATTAAGATATGCGCCATTCGTAACTGCCGACCCACTGACAACTGGGGTAGACGTTCCATAAAGGCTGTTTCGGAGCGCACACTTTATTCCTGACTGAGTAACCGTATCTACAGTTGCCTGTATGTTTGCTTTTCGGCTAGCGGCGGACACGGAGTTGGCATAATCATTGTTGGAGCACCCAACGAAAATGCACCGGGGGCCATGCTCAATAGCATCGGCAACGACGCGCGAAAGAATCTGAGCGCTCGTATTTCCTGGAACACCTTTATCAACCACAATCCGATTGCGAAGGCCTGGAAGAAGATTTGCATGTGCTCGCCAAGTGCTTTGATGATTTACAGCATTCAGTGATGGGTCAGCGCTGAACGCCACGCGTCCATCTTCAATGCTATCACCTATCCCAATTATGTTTGGCTTGCAGATCATCAGATAATCGTGTTCTATCCAGTTTCCTGGGCTGGTCATACTCCCGGTGACTGTTTGTATGGAGGGTGCCTGAAAGTAGTCGCACTTCACACGGCCGGCGAACTCTGGAGGTTGTCCTGAACGCATGAAGTAGCAATTCACGGTATTGAACTTTGAATCAAAGTGCAGCGCGAATTCGACCAGTTCGTTTTCGTAGTCAACACCAGTGGCAACTTGCAGCACGTTGGCGGTTGTACCAGTGATGCCGCGAATTGAAATTGCTCCAGGGGTCGCTGTCGCCGCATCAGCACTGCCGAGCCATATCGAAATGCTCTTGGTCCCGCTGAGTAGCCAGACCACCGAGAACTGACCTGCTGCCTTCTTGGCCCTTACACCCCCCAGCATCAAGAAATCTTTTCCAGATGGTGGATACTGCACCAGCTTGGACAGCGTGGATGAAAGCCCCGGACCCGCGGCACTAGACTTGGTATTTCTGATGCAGCTATTAGCCTGCGTCTTCGAACCGTTTGTGATGCTCCATCCCGTCATAGACTCACCTTCGTCAATGAAGGTTGCGTTCTCATCCATTACAAAAGGCATCTGAGCTTGAGAAATAAGCAACTTCAAATCGGAAATGCTTATATTCGAATCTACGCCATCAATAGTTGCCTTTACGGTGACGTCATTCATCTGGAGTCTCCCCGGTGATAATCCAGCGCTTTTCGGTGAAGCTCCAGAGATCCTCAACGCTGTCAGGCGCAGAGCCTACTTCTTTCCCATTTGGGTAGGGGTGAGGGGAGCCCTTCAGAAGATCGCCGTCCATTGCCCCCAAATATTTACCATTGGAATCAACATAGAGTTTTGGTGTGGAATTCATCCGATTACCCTCGCAACGAATCTCCAGTTTGCGGCGGTCGCCGCAAATCTAAACCCTGTGGTTTTTGTTGGCAGTAGAATTTGAGTGGATCCATTACCAAACGTAACTTGAGTAGTTGTCTCCCCGTACCAAAAAATTCCCGGAGAGCCGTCTGTGCTTACGCTATTTTGATACCAGTTACCACGGTGAACTACATCTCCGGCCGACCAACCTCCTTCAGCAGTTAGGCAAACAAAACTGAACTCAACCATAAACGGAATTACGCCGAGGTTATGGTTGAAAACAGCTTGAGCACCAGGAGTAATTGGGTATTGACCCGATATCACGCCAGACATTTTGGTTTGCAAGCCATTGGGGACCACTGCTCGGACAGTGTCAGTCCCTGCCGTAGTTTCAGCGGCAGTGGCAAGCTCGACAATACCTTGAGTAGAGGTAGTGGCCTGGCCTGGAGTGATGGTAGCCCAAGCGCGCCAAGAACCAGTGCCAAACACTGTAGTCCTGCTCCACAGCACTCCAGAAGAGTCAGCAAGGATCTGCGCACGGCCTAGGGAACTGTTGCGCTCCAAATGCAGCAATGTTCCGAGCAATCCTGGCGAAGGCAGAGTTCCCCCAGTCCCTGCCGACACGGTGTAAACACCTGATGCGGCGATGGTGTCTGCGTTTGCAGCATCAGGACCTATTCCACCTAGACCAAAATCGCCAATCCGTGCAAGTCTTCCAGTCGTGGCGTCAAGCGCTGAAGTTGTCGCGATAGATGCCAGTCCGGATGGTGTTACTGCTCGCACTGAGTCAGTTCCAGTCTGGGTTTCTGCGCTTGTGGCCAGCTCTACGATGCCTTTAACTGTGGTTGATGCGTCAGGTGCGGCGGGTGCTAGTGTTCCGATAACGGCAGCAAGGGCGTCGTAATACTGAGAGGCCCCCACAGAGTCGACGACGCCGTTCGCTACAAACCCGGCAGCGCTCAAGAGCGACTGAAAGAATCCTTCTTTATCGTTTGCCCAATCCTTCTCAAGGTATGAACCATCGAGAGCACCTGGGGCGGTGCGATTCTTGAATGACCCCTGAGGGTATCCGGCAGACGGATTGTCGAACCGGCCTGGGTAACGCTCGTTCAGCTTCAGTGACATGTTAAACCCCTATAAATCCTACAAATTCTGCGTCTTCGTCACCGAACTCGGCATCTACATCACCAAATTCGACCATGCCGATTCCCTCAAGGAACCCGTTGAATCTCACTGCCTGAGGCTTTGGCACCAGGCCAGCATTCAGTAGCGCGAACCGCTCCAGATTTGTTATTTGCCCATAGAACTCGATGCTGAACGACATATCCTCGCCATCAGTAACGCGAAGCACATCCGCATTCGGCAGCAGGAAATTCATGCCATCCAGAATATTTTCGATGGTGGCATCACCATTGTTCTTGATGATTTTGGCCTTGATGACCAGGCGGTAGAGTTCATCCGAAAGCTGCCCGTCTTGGTCGATTGTCAGGTCGCTGAACATGGCGCCTTCATCGCCAAACTCGTCGCCATCTGTCAGGGCGAAAAGCCCCGGCATCATTGGTATCGCACCAATAAAGCTGCGTGGTGCGACCACGATCCGGCCAATGACACTCAGCTGTTCGCCGACGGCATTGTCGATGTCGTAGCTTTTCCGAACAGCCTCGGCAGCTGCCTCAATGCTCCCACCGAGCTTCCTGGCGATCTCGTACCAGGCCACTGCCTTGGGCTTGTTGTTGTACTGCGCGTAGATCCGGTCAGGGATGTTCATCACGTAATCACCACAGTGATGTTGCTTTCAGTCCATCGAGACATCTCGTTGAAGGCGATCGCAAGCGTCCCTGTTGATCCGTTCAGATTGGACGCCGAGATATCGACATAGCTGTTTCCGTAGGAGCCGATCACCTGGTTGACCGGAGTCAGGATGGTGCTGAACGGAACAGACTCGCCAATATCGAAGCCGGTGATTTTGAACCCAACATCAGCAGGGATCAGGTCGCCAGAGGCGAACTCAAGAACCGCTTCCTTGATCAACTGGTCTGCGTTCGCCGGCAGCGTTCCGTCGTTTTTTACGCTGAGAAGCAGAACTCCATCGACATAAATGGGGCGACTTGCACGGATGATCTTTTTATTGGTTGGGTACTTCGGCGAAGTGACCTCTACCTCGAATGGCGTGCCGGCCTGATACAGCGTTGCTCCTGGATTCTTCTTCAGGTAGATGGCCATGGCCAGATCATCATCGGTTCCACCATCGATAATTGGCGCTATGGAGTGCTTGGGAAGCCCGTATGGGTTGTCAATTGAGACGGCGGCAGAGTCCGTGTCGTTCTCGTAGACTTTCACCCGACGAACCCCTGCAACGCTAAACAACTCGCCAATCAAGGAATCGATCTGATTGTTGCCAGGCCGGCCAACTGCAGTAGCTCGCGTGACGCGAAGCTGTTCGTTGCTTTGAGCATCGGATCCTGGTGTGGCCGGGTCATCATTGGTTGCCGCGGCGAGGCCGGCAGTCACATCCACGATCCTGGTGATGGTGTTCGCGTCGGCCTGGGTTGGGCCGACCACTGTGCAGGTAGCGTTCACGGTGGCCGTGCCAGACGTGTCAGCGGTAACAGTTTGATCTGTAGACCAGCGACTGCCAGTGGTGACCGACTCGAAACGGCTACCCGACAGGATCACGGTGCCCGGGGTGGCAGTTAGGGTCAGCGCCACGTTTGAAGGCGATCCGCTGGACCTCTTCGTACCGGTCAAGGAGCAGACGATATCAAGGTCGGCCCCCTTGGCCTTGTTCGGGTCTTTCGAGTTGTACGCACGCTGCAAGGTCTCGTCCAGGGCGTAGAAGATCTCGGCGTCGTGCGCCATCTTCAGACCGTCTGGTGTAGATGGGTCGAGGTTCCAAAGCGGATCAATATCGACGTAGAACTGACGCTCCTGGGCGAACCAGTCGTTCTGAGTCTGGAGCACGTAGCCGGTAGAAGTCAGGCTAGCCATTCAGTGTTACCTCATCCGTGCCGAACTCAGTGAGTATTCCAGCGGTCACGCTGTAGCGGCGGGTGGTGATGTCGAAATCAGCGGAGAAGCTGGTGAGGCGGATCACGCCAGGGGTATTGGCAATGCGCGCTCTCAGCGCGGCCTCGGCGGCGGAAAGGTTGGTGAACTTGCCAAGGATCTGCTCGTACCATGGCGTGCCGTCGGTGATGTCCCGGAAGTACTCCCCCAGGAACAGGCGAAGCCGGGTCAGGACCGTCTGAGCAATCTCCTCCTTTCCGCTGAGAAACTGCTGCCCCCTGGTCACGATGTCGCCGTTTTCGTCGAGTCTGCGCACGGTCATGTCACTGGCGCTCCGCTATTGCCCGATCCGGGCGTTACACCGCTGTGGATATGCAGGTTCAGGTTGACGCCGGTGGCGGTAATGACATTTCCATCTGGCGTGATGGTCAGCCCGTTGATCAGGAATGAACCGTCCGCCAGCAGCTGAAAGCTTCCGGCGCCGTTCTGCATGAGGGTTGTGCCGTCGGCAAGGACGTTGAACCTGGCAACCCCGTTATCCATGGAGATGCTGTTGTCGTTCTTCAGCCAGACGAATTGGGTGCCGGCTCGGTTGCGGATACGCACGCCGTTGTTTTGGAAGTCGGGCAGCGCATTGGGCCGAGAACGAAAGCCCGGAAGGAACATGGCGTCCTGCAGGTTGTGGAATCGACCAATCGGGTTTGCTGCAACACCGCCGGCCTGTACCCAGCCGTCAATACAACGTTCGGAGATGAGAATGTCGCCCTCGCACCCTGGGTCTATTTGATACTCGACGCAGTAATCGCCGCCGGGGAAGTAGACCGGCGTCTCGATTATTGGCTTTAGGGTGAATTCGGCGTCGTTGATATCTACCCTGACGATACCGACCTGGACCTGGGCAAGCTGGGTAGCCGGATCAAAGGTCAGGATGTGCCCGGGGATCGAGGTGTGAACCCCTTTCATCAGCTCGCGGAAAGCGTCGCGAATCATTCGCGCCTGCTTTGCACGTCCTTCTGGCTTCAGCATTTTGCCGACTCCTCCGCGCCGGAGGCAGCGGCATCATTCAATAATTAGGTTTTCCGCCCGCCACACATCGCCATTCAGGTCGCCCTGCATGGTCACGGTGTAGTAATGGCGGTGCATCTGGCCGTCGTAGGCCCGCACATCGACGTAGCTGTCGATCGCGTACTGGCATGGGCCGAGCTCGCGGATGTTTACTCCGGTCGCTTTGTAAGGCGGGAACTGCGCTGCCTCAGGAGCGTGAACCTTGGCCCGAACAAACCTGCCTGACATGACGTAGGCCGTCACGCCGTAGCATTTCGTTTTTTCCGCCGGTGCCGCCTGCTCACCGCCCGAGCCAAACGCGCTCGAGCAGATCAAAAGCATCAGCGTTGCCGCGCAAAACAAAAATCCCCTTCCTTTATTCATGACCGCTACCCCTTGACTGATGCCGGGATATTTATCAGGCCATCGGCATCGGGGTCTAGCGGACGAACTGCTGGCCGCGCAGATAGGAGGTATTCACCGACGCAACGGCCTCGCCGCGAGTGATGAACCCGTTGTGGTTCACATCCAGGCCAGAGTTCGCTGCGTACTCGCGCTGGTAGGGGCCGGAATCGCGCTCCCACATAACGTAGGAGTCGGGTCGACCCACTGCAACCGGCCACAGAACGGCCAGGTAGGCGTCACCAAGGTTGCGGATGCGGCCCGAATAAGGCTGAAAGTAGGACTCCACGAAATCCAGCTGGCGAACCGCTGTCATGCGCGCTAGCTGAGCGGTGGAAGTGCCCAGGCTGCGCGCTGTTGACTCGATGAACTGAATCAGTCCGGTAGCCGTGCTCCCCGGGTTACGGGCCGCTGGACTGAACGTATAACCGGTCTCGAACCCCATCACGGCCATGATCCAGTTCGGGTCCATGGATAGACGGTCTCCGATCTCCCGTACCTTGACGCGGAACGCCTGGTCAACCCTGGCGCCCCAGATCAGCTTACCGTTCTCCTTGGTCGCCGTTTCGGCTGCCGTGGGCGTGGTACCGGCACGCAGGCCATCGGTCTCAGTCTGCCATCGGTCACCATGCGAATCGCCGGAGTGTTTCATGGCGAAGATGTTGTATTCGCCGTTAGCAGTTGCATCGCCACTAAGTTCGGTAACGAATAGATTTCCTGTGTTGAAGGTGGCGAACTCGCTCTCAACGTTGATTTTCCCGTTGATTCGCAGTGCTGGGTTGAGCTGGACGGTCACGAACACGCCGAGCCCGTCAGGCCCGCGCGATACCTCTGGAATGCCAATCATGCCGCTGAACTGATCAACCTGCACCGGGATGGTGGTGCGCGGCAGATTGGGTTTTGTGATGACGATCCGGCCCCTGTCCTGCATCCAGTCGAACTTGTAGGCGTAGGCCAGTTCTGTCAGAGCTGCTGGAATATCACCATCAACCACAAGGCCTGATGACAATGGCTTGGCATCGGCGAACTGAGCATTGTCGATATCGATCGGCAGCGGCCATGCAGCAGCCAGAGCACGGATGACCTCTTCAACCCTGGTACCGATGCCGAAGGACAGTTGAGCAGATGCCCGGTCGCCGGCGGGCTGCCCAGACCGGCAAATCAGCCGCGTGATGATCTCGGGCGCCCCGGGCTCGCGCTCGCGGAGTGCATTTGTCACGTAGCCGGTGAATATCGCATCCATGTTGTCACTGTAGCCGGCACGCAGGACGATGCTAGACCCCTGGGCTATTCGGGAATCCTTGTTCATGTTGTACAGGCGGATATCTGCGAACGAAACAGCATCGCCCGGAGATATGTCGACACTGAACTGGATCCGGAATTGCCGGCGCCCAGACTGCGGACTGATATAGGGCTGGCCGTTGATATCAATCGACCAAACGCGCTCTCTCATATTTCCACCAGTGGGGGAACCCAAACCAGGAAGTTTTCAATGCCCAGGTTATCCAGTGTGACATCGGCGCCGGTGAAAACCATCTGTCCGATGCCGGTGCGGTAGCTCTCGATGATGTCGCTGCCAGGTTCAAGCATCGCGCCGGAAACTATCCGGCTGCCGTCTCGCAACAGGTTCATCGACCATGCTGGCTCGTCCAGGTATGAAATGAAGTCGAGCTCAAACGCGATTAAATTTTCGCCGAGCTGGACTGAAAAGCGCGGATGAGCGTTCGCGGCTCCAGCAAGCAGAGGGATTACAAGCATCAGACCACCCCGTCGATTATGTTATTGACTGCGCTCGCAACTGAATCAGTCGCCTCCTTGGCGATTGCCTGCCCCTTGCTGATCGCCCTGGAAAGAGCGCTCTTGGACGGGTCACCATCCCTGAGCTGCGGCAGCGAGCACTCGGTATCGCGCACGATCCGGTCCAGGCTGATGACCTCCTGCAGCTCGACAACGAACTCCAGGCCGACCTCGTTCCTCGGCTCCTTTGTGCGCGACAGGCGAGTAATCGCCATGTTCTTGAGCAGGATGTCACCGGCATCGATGTCGAACGGGTCCGCCGACCTCATGAGCCAGAGCAGGAAGTCGAGGGTAGTGCTTGCCCGGGTCTCATCACTGCCGGCCAGGAAGCCAGCAGAAAGGCCGGCTACCGTGGAAACGATGGGGTTGTCCGTGAGGTTTGAGAGAGCACCGCCCAGAAAGTCCGTCAGCTGGACCTTGACCGGGTTGTTGCTGATTGCCCCAGTCATCACCCACTTGAAGGGGTTGAGGATGCGGTGGTCGGCAATTCTCACCCCCGACTCGATCGGTACGGAGGTGATGGTTACCGTAGCCTCGAACGTATCCTCCAGCACCGCGTCGAACGAGTAGCCGGCAATGGTCGGCGCCTGGCGCGTGAAGATGTTGATGATGCTCAAGGGCTATCGCTCCGTGGTCGTCTTCAGGTCGTTCAGGGTTTCGTAATTCTGCCGCTCGTTGACCTGCATGATTTTCGTCTCCAGCGCCTGCCCATCGAGCTGCAGCGTGACGCCGAGCTGATTTTCCACCTTGATAGGAGTTCGACTCAGCGCTCCAGCAAGTGCCTCGGCGCTGGCCTGGCGATCCTCTTCAGGTGTTGATGCGGATGCTGGCGGGAGGCTGTCCGAGGCCGACCTGTCGCGATGGTTGAGATAGTCGATATCGTCCTGGGATCGAATTACCTGGCCAGGATATTGGTCAGGCCCTACCGTATCCCTGGGCTGGTCGCTGCTTGCCGGGTTTTCGCCGCCGAAAAACAACTCCATAGGACCCTTGATTCGGTTGAGCCCGGTGATGCTCTTGAGCAGTTCGTCAAAGCTGCGTGAGGCGGCGCCGTACCCGGGCACATACTCGTCAAGCGTCCGGTTAAGCACGTTGGCGCCAATCGCGCTACCGGTGAAGGCCACGCCTGCCGTGCCCGCCTTGCTGACCGCGCCGCCCACTGTGCTGAGTCCGAGCTTTGCCGCCGCCGCGCCGGTGACTGCGGCTGTAGCTGATCCGCCAAGCAAGGCGGTTGCACCGGCGTTGTCGGCCGCATAATCAATGGCTTTGCTGATCTCGGGGCGGTACTCCTTGAGAAAGTTGTTCACCGCATTGCCGGCGCCGATCAGGCTCGGCAAGAACTTGTCAGCCAGCTCGTTCTTGATGCCTTCGATGATCAACCCGAACTCTGCCGAGTTGTCTGCAAGCTTCCTTGCTTCTTCGGTCATCTGGTCGACGCTGCCAGTCAGCCCGCTGGCGCGCTTCATGGTCTCGTCGAGCTTTTCAACGCCTCCGGCCAGGGAGCGAAACGCTGCATCCGACAGGCCCAGCGAACCCTGGACTTGGGCGCGCTGACCTTCGTCGAGTCGCGGAATCATTTCCGCAAGCGCCCGCATGAATTCCTCACCGGTGCTGGTGGCGTAGAGCGAGCTGACATCGATGCCAGCCGTGGCCAGATCATTGATCGGTCCGGCATCGCCCTTCAGGCGCAGGTTGTTCTGGATCTCCTCGAAGCGCTGCAGGGTGTCGATGGCATCGGACGCATCCCCGCCCATCAACTTGATGGCATTTCCGTAGTTGTAGACGGCAGCCTGGGAGGTGCGCAGGTTCTGCGTGGACATGGCCAGCTTATCCACGCGCCCAGCCACGCCTGCAATTGAGCCTGCAGCGGTGCCGAAGGCTCCGATCAGCGCCGCCGAGATACCCAGCGCCCCAGACTTGATATTTCCCAGGCTGGCGTTGATCTTCTTGTCGCCCGCCTCAAGGGCCTTGGTGTCATAGCCGATGCCGATCAGGAACGACTTCAGTACCTTGCTAGCCATTCGTGATTGCCTCTTTTTGATCCAGCAGTTCGTCCATGGCCTGGTTGAAGCGCTCAACGTCCGCTATGGAAAGTGATCCGTCGGTCAGTTGCGACCATGTGCAGAGCGGTGGACAAATGCCGACAATCCCGACGCATGGCCGCATCAGGAACCAATTTACTGCGCTGGGCTTTCCTGAACGTCCTGCCGAGCGTCTTTTACGGCGCTTGGCAGCCAGTCGAAAAAATCGGAGAGATTCCAGCGCAGCAACTCGGCCAGGAGCTGGTTGTACTGCACCATCTTGCCGCCAAAGTCGGCGACGGTGACCGGGCGCTCGGTGCCATTGATCAGCACTTTGCCCATGAGCATCTGCGCAACCTGGGCCTTAACCTCCTGGCGCATCGACATAAGCATCATGGAGAGGACCTTTTCGTCAACCTCAACGTCCGCCTGTGCCGCCGTGGCGAATCGCTCCAGCACGGCGGCGGACAGCAGGGACATCAGGCGATCTTGGTCGACGGCGCTGGCCATGGCGGCGTTGTACTGCACGCCACCGATGGTGAATGCTTTTACGCTCATCTATCAGCCCCTTGTCGCTTCCCAGATGTTGAACTGCATCGTGAACTGGTCGTCCGTGATGGTTGAGCCGGCTCGGCCGCGCTGGCCATCGTTCACGATGACCCCTTCGGAGCCCAGCGCGGTTTCCAGGGTGCCGATCTGTGTGTAGGTGTACGTGATGTTGGCTTTCGAGTTGAACAGACCCTGCATGTACGCAGAGTCTGGCGAGCCGGGATTGAGGTAAACGTTTACCTCACGCCCTGGATTGATGCGGTCGAGGCGCACGGCATTGCCGCCCTGCCCCCGGCGCAGCTGGCTTTTTGCATCGATTGGCGCGTCAGTCACAGGCGTGGCTGTTTCGCCAAAATCCTGCAGTTGTCGACCGTTTACCGTGATGACACACAGTTCTGTAGAAAAATTACTCAAGGACATGGGGTCACCTATCAATAAACGTCGAGATCGACGTCAACAATGTGGATGGCGCCGGCGCGGAACAGGCGAATACGCAGCGGTGCGGACTTGTGGGCGTCGCGATCGGCATCCGACAGATCGAGGATATCCTCGGGCTTGGTCAGGATCTCGAAGCCGGCGGTGTATTTCTCCAGGCCGTCGTCAGGGTCGATGTAGTTGCGCGGGCCCAAATAGCCGTTGTTGATGAACTGCTGCATGGTTGCCCTGGCTGCGCCTATGAGCACTGCCTGGCCTTGAGGAGTCTGGCGCAGTTTGGTCGTCTGATTGGCGGTAGCGTTGTAGAGCGAAGTGGTCAGGAAGTTGACGCACGCATCGAGGTTCACGACATCGTCGATGAATTCGCCGTATGTGCTGTGCGTGGTGGTGTTCAGCCACCGGCCCGAGTCGATCGATCCCTGATTGTCCACGACGGAGTAGAACGTCGCCTTCTTGGTGGCGCTCTGCATCGCTGTGTACTCGGTCCCGCTGAGAGATTCAGCAGCAACACCTGGTGATTTCTTGAACTCACCGGTGATTGTTGAGTTGTCGGCACTGTAGTTGACCGCAGCGAAGTGCTTGGCCAGGGCCGACCCTGCGTAGGCATCAGTCGCGTGCGCCGCGGTATAGACATGGCGGAATCCGGCGGTCGTCAACTGAGTGGCAATGTCGTCGACATCAGCCGGGTCGCGGATCTCGACAACCGACGCGCCGGTCTGGTTGTCGATGAACATGCTGGTGTTGTCTTCGCACCACTGGGCGATAGCCAGAACGTCCGCCTTGACGGCAAGGATAGGCGCGGTCCACATGGTCCAGTACCACCACAGGATGTTCCTGGCCTTGTTGAGCGTGGCTGCGCGAGTTGCGTCAGCAGTTGCCGCACCCCATACCTTCAACTCACGGGTGGCAGGGATACCGCCAAGCAAGCGCTGGGCAGCCTTGTAGGTCTCGGTCGTGTCTGCGAAGTCTTCGGACAGCGCTACCAGCGAGAAATACGACCGGTACGTGTCGACGGCGAAACCGGCCGGCAACTCGGTTTCAGGGGCGAACAGCATGGCGCTGGCAAAGTTCGCATTGCCCAGGCCTGCCGGGCTGATCCGGGCATTAATCCGGATGATGTTGGTAGCTGGATAGCTCACTGTGCTAGCTCCATTGGGTTATGTGGGGGCGACATCCACGCTGAAGGTCTCGAGGACCTGCGCTTTCTCGTTCTCGAGCACCACGGTGGCGCTCAGGATGTTGTTGATGACCGGCAGGCTGCTGGTCTCGTACATGAGGCGTATGGTTATCTGCGCCCGCTGCTCGAAGTTGGCCGATTGCAGGCTGGTGAGGTTGTTGACAGCGTCGGTGCCGTTCCAGCCGATCTTGGCCTTGAACAGCATGATGCTGATGTCGGGGCGCTTGTTGGCTTCGATGAGCCGCTCAGCGAACATCAAGGCCTCCCCACGGTAGAAGTTGACGCTACAGGAGCACATGATTTGCGCCCGAACATCCACCTCCACTTGGTCGCCCGGCACATCGCGCGAGACGATGTTGGCCTGGCCTCTACGAGTTGGTGACTGCCTGGGAGTAATCGTTGCGTAGGCTCCCTGTGGCGCGCCCATGCTGCCCGGTCCGATCTGGTCGGCCAGGATGCACTCAGGCACACCGGTCGCCAGCATCACGATCGGTCGCAGCTTCGCGAATAATTCTTGGTTGGTCATGCTGGGCCGCCTGACTGATCGTCGATCCGCATGACGATGACCTTGCAGTAGTCGCGCCAGTAGCGGTTATCGCACGCGGTAGCCTTCCATTGCTGCCCCAGGAATTCCCAGGTGCCGGTCTGGTCGATCAGCTGCATGTCGCCGTCGTTGATGTATATCCGGCGCACATCGGTGATGCGCTCGAGGCCCTGGCGGATGAAATCCACCTCACGGTCGCTGGCCTGCTGGATGTTGACGGTGTAGTTCTTCGTTTCGGTCGTGCCCGGCACCCATATACCCTCTACCCACTGGCCATCCACCGAAACAGTGCGCGATGCCGGAACACTGACAAAGGTATCGTCGACGTGCCCGGCCATGCTTAGCGTGCTGCTCATTCCAAGCCCTCCGTCACTGGCCCAATAGATACTTTATGTGTGACCGACTGGCGCATTGCACCGGTATCGATCAGCGGGTTGCTACTGCCCTTCTTGCGGATGGTCGAGGCGGCGTTTGGCGGGGTCTTCAGCTCGGTCATGTAGACCTTCACTGCGGCGGCAGCCACAACACCGACGCCTTCCAGGATCTGCTCCATAGAACGACCAGCTTCCATGCCGTCCTGAATGGTAAGTAGGACCTCGGGCGTGGCGCTTGCCACTCCAGGCTCAAGCCATGGCCGGGCCGGGATGGTGATGTTGTGCGGCTGAGTCACGCCCAACTGCATGTATCCGGCACCTGTTTTCAGGAAGCGGACTTCATCGCGGTCGGCAGCTGCCTTGCTGGCGTATCCGTAGGACGTTCCACCAGGGTGCTTGATCTCGGCGCCGAACTCATGAGTGGCGCCCAGGCCGGCCATGGTGATGTCGCCCGACTCGACGTTACCGGCCTCTTCGTGAATGCCGACGGTGACCACCTTGTCAGACCTCAGTGCAGCCAACTCCTTGGAGAGTTCGTCCTGCATCTCCTGGAAACCGATCAGCGTTAAGTCAATCATCTAAACCGCCTTGGCACCCATGCCAACCCGACGGCGCAAGCGAAGGAACTGAACGCCGTAGTTGGTGAGGGAAAGCCAGTCGTTCTCGGTTTCCTGAATGGCGCCGACCCGGTATGTCACCGATTCATCGCCAATCGACTTGGCCGCCACGTTGAGGCGGGCGGTAGACGGGACATTTGTCGGGTCAGTAGCGCCAAGCCCAGTCGGGTAAGTGACCGACAGCCAGTGAGCGGCGAAGTAGTACAGGCCTCGACGCTTGAGGTTGTGGCAATCATCCTCGTAAGCACCCCAGCGGCTGCTACCGGTTTCGCAGTCGGCCTCGCAAAGCGCCTCCTGCACGATAGCTTCAGGCCACTTGGTGGTGTCCGTGAACGCGAGCTGGACCAGCCGGAATGACGCGACAATTTCTGGTGTGATCTGCATGCGTTCACCTTGAATGGGTGGGCGCTAGGCGCCCGGGTGTTACTCGGCCTTGGCTTTGGCGATCTCAGTGCGAAGGCGTGGAGCGCCCCAGCGGCCGACTTCAATGCCGAGCTCTACAGCCTCAGCGCGAAGGGCTTCGAGGTCGTCCTCGTCTTCGTCTTCTTCGCTTTCTAGCTCATCGGCGCCAACGCGGCGCAGGTCGCCGTTCTTCAGCAGAGCTTTGACAAAATCGATCTTTGCCACCGCATCCGGCACTTCAACCGCTGGGTTTTCACCAGGCAGGATCGGGTAGCTGGTTTCTTTGTCGCCCACCAGGAGGTTGATAGTGATCAGTCGTGCTGCTTCGTTCTTCAGGAACATGTCGAATCCTCGCCCGGAATCATTGGCCGCCGCCCCGGGCATAGCGGAGGCGGCCATGGATCGGCTGGTTAGAACTGGTCGCGGTACGCGCCAGAGAACGGGTAGCGGAATTCCACACCAGACAGCTTGTACTCGCACGGCACGCTAACCGTTAGGTTGTGGAACTGCGGAGCCAGGGAGCGCCATGGGATCGGCACCTGCATACCAAGGTTCTCGTCGTTCAGCTCGTAAGCGACGATGCGGTCCTTGCTGCCGTTGGACACGCCGGCGGCAGCCAGCTGGGCAGCGGACAGTTGCAGGCGGCTGAAGATGTTGATCGGGCGACCCGTCAGCGCGGTGAACTGGTTGTTGGTGCGGAAGTACTCGAGGATCGTCTTGTCGGTGATGGTGCCCATCCGCTTGTTCGAGATGAATGCGAAGCGGGCAGCATCAAGGATGACGGTGTCGAACAGGTGAACGGTCGCCGAGTTGATGTAGCCATCAACCAGGATCTTGTTCAGGTCCGCGACGATCTGGTCACCGGTGGTGGCAGCGTCGTACCAGTCCAGCGTCGAGTTCGACAACGCGAGGTTCGGGTTGTTGAACAGGCCAGTCATGCCGCGAGCAGCATCACCGAAGTACGCAACGCGCTGGGTGTGCTCCTGGGCGCCACGGAAGGCCAGTCGCGCCTTGGTGGTGTCCAGAGGGATGCGCAGTTGTTGCGATTTGCGCAGCTCATCCAGGCTGTAGCTGTACTTGTTGCCGGCGTAGCCGATTGGAACGCTGGATTTGTTCGCGTTGATGGTTACGTCAGGCAAGTCGTCAGCGCTGGCGCCGATGAATTTGCCGATGGTCACGCCGTCGTAGCTGATGTAATTCCACTCATCTACCCATTCAGGCAGCGAGGTGTCGACGGGGATCAACTCCATGTAGTTGATCGCAGCGTACTTGGCCTCGTAGATACGAGCTTCCAGGTTCGCCAACTGGCTGATGTAGAACGCCAGGCCGTCGTCAAGAGTCGGCAGACCGTCGACGAAGGTCACTTGGTGAGCGTCCCGGCCGATCTGGTGCGCAATAGCGGCATCGATGGCTACGACGATTTTTTTAAGCTGGGTCATGTCGATTAGCCCCCGATCTTCAGAGAAATTTTAGCCAGAGCGCCGGCACCGGCCGAGCTGACCCATTTGGCATTCGGGATCAGGACTGCCAGAGTGGCGGCGGCGCCGACCACGTTGGAGAACTGGCCCTGGTTGGCACCGGTGCCGTCACCGACTACCAGGTAAACCGGGTCATCCTTGGCCACCGCCACGCGGGCAGTAACCCAGATGGGCGCCATGGTCTCGACGGTCATGTCACGCTTGGCGACAGCGCCGAACACGTCGGTAGAGGTGTAGGCGCGGTTCAGCTCACGGCGAACAACGCCGATGAACTGGGCGGCAGTCGATGCAGCGACTGGCAGCTTGGCGCCGTCGTCACCGTCACTCACGACACCCAGGCCGTAGGCGATGTTGACAGTGCCCTTGTTGAGTTTGGAGACGCCGTTGGACACTTCGCCATCAGCGACCATGCCCACGTAGGCGATGCCGTGGTTGATTGCGTTACCACCTTGAACTGGCATGGTTAGGCTCCTTTCTGTTTGTGGGCGCCGGACAAGCTTTGCTTGTGCGCCTGGTATGGGGTTGGCGCGGCGTCAGCCGTGGTTTTGGTGGTTGCACCGTCCTTTGCCAGCTGGGTCAGCTGGGCCAGAAGGGTCGCGGCGTCACCGGTCGGCATCTTCGGCTTCTTGTCGTCGTCTTCTTCGTCATCGTCCTTCTCGGACTCGGCATCGAAGGCGGCTTCCACGTAGCCGACGGACTTGTCGCCCCACGCAACTTTCGGGCGTTTGACTGCCAGCGCTGCACGCTTGATCTCGATCACGTCGAGGCTGTCGCAGGTGAAACCGTCGCCGGCAACCTTGCGGGCCAGGGCCTGGGTTTCGCTGATGGCTTTGACGCGCTCGCCGATGGCGACATCGCTCGAAGCTTTGCGGGCCTCGGCCAGATCCTCGGCAGCCTTGTCGGCGGTAGCCTGGGCCTTATCAGCCTTGGATTCCGCATCAGTGGCACGCTTCAGCAGCCGGTCGAACGAGTCGGCGACCACTTGGGCGTTCGCAGGATCAGCAACATCAACGCTGCGCCCGCTATCGGTGGTGATAAGTACAGGCATTGTGTTGCCTCCTGGGTTATGGTCAAAAACGCGAGCATTGGCGCCCGCTCTTGCTCTCTCTACGATCGCGACGTGGTTGATCTTGATGTCGCGCTGGATGTAGTCGTATGCCTGGCCATCCTCGGTAACCCCCGGGGTTTCGTCGTAGATGGCGGTGTAGCCGGCGGACAGCTCGCACTTGCCGGAATTGATGTCATCGATCGTTTTCTGGTCCTTGACGATCAGGTCGCAGACCACAAAGTCGCCATCACGGCGACCAGGGCCGCGTACAACGCCGACCGCCACGCCTTTGTAGGTAGCCGCCGTAACAAGCGACTTCGGGTGGTTGTTCGTCACGTCAGACGCGTCGTAGGTGCCCAGCGATGAGTCGCTGAAAACCTCTTCCTCTGGCCGGTAAACCCGGACAACGCGCATCGGATCGCCATCAAGTCCAAGCTCGCGAGCCAGGTATTCCTGAATCCCGGTGCGTGCTACCCGGCCCGGAACCTTGAGGAACCCCTCGTCGGTGTACTCTCGCTGGGTGATGCGATACCCAGCCCGGTCGAAAACCGTGCACTTCATGTTGCGGCCTCGCGGATGGGGTGAATTATCGAAGGACGCCCGGCGCTGTTCGGCCTGCGTCTTGGTTGGCCTTGACCTCGCGTGCGCTCACTGGGCGCGCGATGCATCGGCACGAATAGTCAGACCCGGGTTTGATCGGAACGCCCTTATCGCTCAGCGGCAGGTCGTCCCAGCGGTAGATCCCTTTGCCGTACGCGGTGACCTTCTCGGCGATTTCCCGGTGGCGGGTCCTGACCCGGCTGTCATCGGAGTCGATCCACTGGAAGTACTCGAATCCCGCGTCCTTCTGCTGCTTCTCGGCCAGTTCGCCCTGGATCTTTGATGTCTGGTCGCGGGCGATCATCTTGGCCCGGCGCTGCGTCACGCCGAACTGCTCCTGCAACGCCTTCTCGATGTAGCCAGGGCGCATGCCGGAGCGCATGTTGGCCATGACCAGTGTCTGCACCTCTTCCAGGTACTTGGCCGGTATGGATTTGATGAGCTGGGCGTTCTGCTGCGCCGAGGCGTGCAGGTAGTCCTGCATCGACTTGGAGCCGCTGAATACGTCGATGCCGGCCGACTTCTTCAGGTCGCGCTCTGACTTCTTGAGCGACGACTGAACGAACTCGCCAGCGATGCGGGCGCCTGCTGCCTGTACCGCCGGCGAACTCCAGCGACTCACAAGCGTGGAGATGGCGTTGAGGATCAGGTCAGACCAGGCGTCAGTCGTGGCCACCGCGTCCTGCGTGTACTCCGGCGCCAACTGGCGAACCAGAGGCATGATTTCCTTGCTGATCGACGCCTTGACCTGCTTCACCAGCCGCTGCAGCTTGGCGTTGTACTGGATGCCGATCATGTCCATCAGCTATTCCTGCTTTGGCGGCTTGACCGGCGGCATTGGGAGCAAATTGCGCACCGGTGGCAAATCATACGGGTGCGTCATCGTCATCACCTCCAGGCGGATCGTTGAACATGGTCAGGTCCTCGTCCTCTTCCAGCGCGGCGATCTTGTCGTCGTCGAACTGGTAGAGCTCCTGGGCCTGCAACTTGCGCTGGATCTGGCTGGTGGTGATGACTCCCGCATCCTTGTAGGCGATGTCCGTCTCGGCGTTGGCCTTGTTGGCCTGGGCGATCTGCACCAGGTCTGGCTGCTTGAACGGGTTCCAGACGTAGTTGAAGTCTTCGATCCATTTGCCGGTGGCGGAACGGACCAGGACCTCGTCGAGCTGGCGCAGGCCTGGGTCGATCTGCGTGAGGCGCTTCGAGGACAGCTGGTTGTGGTAGTTGGTGTCATCGCCTTCACCGGTGTTACCAAGGCCCTTGGCTGACTCACCGAACAGGCGTGTCACCTGAATTCCGGCGGCGCCAGCGATCCACGTCATCAGCAAGTCGAGCACCGGCGCAACCCCGGAAAGGTCCAGGGTCTTGCGGTCATATGTCTCATCGTCGTCGAGCAGCGCCAGATTGATCGAGGACTTCATCATGCTGAACAGGGCGTAGCGCGCCGTGATGACGTCGTCCTGATCGCTCGCCAGCTCATCCGAGAGCCCGACACGCTTGATGATGTCCACGTTCGCCTCCTGCATCAGCTCGGCGATGCCGTCCTTGCTGGCTACGATGTCCATCACGTCGTCGAGGCACTTGCGCAGCTCTGAGTCGCCCCAGCCCTGCGTTTGTGCGCGCTGGCGGCGTGGCAGCTTGGCACCGGCAAACCGGGCGAAGTGCGTCCAGTGGATCTGCTGGGCGCCGGCGGAGATCGTGTAGAACTCTGGCTGCAGGTAGTTCGCGGCCAGGATGTTGGTCTGGTTGAGGTCCTGCGCCGTCATGTCGAAGCGGTCGATGACCAGCAGGCGATATAGGTCGCCCTTCTTGATCCTCTCCGGATTGAGCGGCTTGGTCAGGTCCTGATTCGTCAGCATGAGGATGCCAGCACCACCGTACAGGCGCGCCCAGCTTGTTGCCTCGCTGACCATGGCAGGCAGGTTCAACCGGTCTTCCTCGGCCCGGATGATGTCCGCGTCGTCGCATTTGAGGGTGCGCCACTCGCGGGTCATGTCCTCGGCCGGGTAGTCCACGATCGCCCGGGCAAGCCAGCTGGTTTGATACGCCGCGTCCAGTTGCTGGAAATCGTTCAGAAAGCCGTATTGGAACTGGTTGTGTGAGCGCTTGGCCTTATCTGTGCCCAGACCGGAAACAACGTTGACCAGGCCGTCGCTGGTCGCCTTCATGCTTGAGTTGTATTCGGACAGGGCCCGAACAAGGGCCTTGCCCAGCTTTTTGCCGACTGGCGCTTGGCCCTTCTTGCTCATGTATTCACCAATGGTCATAGGAGGTCGCGAATCGAGCGCTTGCCCTTGATGTAAACCTCGGACAGGGCGTCGATCATCACGTCGGTCTGGTCGTCGTACTTGTGGCTGTCGTCGGCGGTGAACGACGCGACTTCACACACGAACTCGTAGTTTTGGCTGTCGTCGTAGGGCAGGCACACCAGCTTGGCGGCGTGGAAGCCTTGAACGTCCAGGGCGCGGGTCAGCTTGTCGCGATCGCGAGGGACTGGCGTCACCTTGAGCGGCAGGCGCTTTTCCATCTCCTGGATCAGGCCGGTACCGCTCGATTTGTCCTCGACGTATACCCGGCGCAGGATGCCGTTGGTCTTCCCGTTCTTGGCCCAAGCACCCTTGACGAATGCCTCGAACTCACGGCGCAGCGTCTTGGCATCCATCCGCCCGCGCTTCATGCTCAGCCGGTATATGCGGCCCTCGGCCACGCCCCACTCCCCGAACACCGTCCAGTCGTTCCAGGTGTTGGTCTTCTGGGCGGTGTCCGCGGTGATGAAGCGATAGTCGAACTTGTCCGGCACCGGCAGATCAGCACCAGCGTCTACATCTCCGTAGTACTGGAAGTCATCAGCCGAGAAGATCCCGCCGTCGAGCGTGTCGGGGTCCTGCATGTACTGGCTGCTGAACGTGTACGGGTGAGCCGTACGCAGCGCGATCAGGTCGTGAACGCTTTCCTTGGCGGGCCAGTACGACCAGTAACCATCAACCTGCTCAGATCCATACACGCTCTTGATGCAGCGCTCGCGGATACCGTCAGGCAGTGAGTCGATGTATTCCTGATTGACCAGGGCCGGGATCTTGATGTGCAGGTCGATCTTCAAGCCCATGCCGCCAGACAGCAGGAACGCGGTCGAGTCGTCGATGTGGCCGCGCTGCTGGATCGCTACGAACGGCGTGCCGCTGTGCGCCTTGCGGCTGCGCAGGGTGTTCACCAGACGCGTGTGCGACTTGCGGCGCTTCGCCTCGCTGAAGAGGTCGTCGATCTTGTCCCAGTCATCCGCCTGGATGTGGCCGCTGTAATCGTCGCCCATGTAGCCGCCACGGACACCGGTGATCTGCCCGCCACTGGAGCGGCTGAACAATTGGTGTACGCGCTTCCCATCCTTGGCGAGCGTCCAGTCGTCTACCTTGTCCTTCTCGATCTCGAAGGGGTAGAACTCGCGGAACTCGGCCGACTTGACCAGGGCGCGACTGCGCTCGCTGTTCTCGTCCACCAGGCTCTTGGAGTAGCTGGTGTTGAGGATGCGCACCCGACGGTGCTTCACCATCGTGTATACCGGCAGGTGCACAGACCAGAACTCGGTCTTGGTCCCCCCCGGCGGGATGTTCACAACGATGTTCTGCGCATCGCCTGCAAGCAGCTTGCGGGCGGCGTAGTCGAAATAGTGGTGGTGCCAGTTCGTCCTGAAGCTGTCGCCCTGGGTGATGTTGAACCACAGGCTGGTGAAGGCCAGCGGACTATGCTCGCCAGCCGCGACCAAGGCGGAGCGCTCAGCGTGGCTCAGCGCGTCCCACTCGATCGGTTTGATAGCCATCAGTCCACCAGCTTGTCTACCAGGGCGGCGATGAGCGTTGAATCGACAGTGGCCCGGCCAGCATCCACACCGGTCGGCTTATCGCCTTCAGCCTCATCAAGATTGAATGCCTGCCGCTCAAGGGCAACGAGCGTCTTCAGGGTGTCGGCCAATTCCTTCATGGTCTTGGTCCGATTCGGAAGAGCACTCATCTTGCTGGCCAGCTTCAGGACATCAGCCATCGCATCGCCGTCTTCGTGGTCGCCATCCTTGAGCTGATCAATCAACTCTTTGATGGTGCCCTGCTCGTCCGTCAGCGCTTCAAGCTCATCCAGCAGCTTGTTGGTGAGTCGACGCCCCCGGGCGATATCGCCTCGGTGCGCCATCCTGATGCTTGCAATGGCCTGGGCGTTGATCTCAATGACGGCCTTGTCTGATACAGCGCGTTCTGCTGTTACATCCGCTGTTACAGCCTGCCTTGTTACAAGGTCGTTTGCCTTTGCCTTGATCTTCGCGGACAGGTCTTGAACCCACCCAAACTTCTTTGCACGCCGAGCGATTGCCACATGGTTTGGGCCTGGGCACGCAATGGCGATTTCACGCAGGGACAGCACACCAGCCCGGTAGAGCTGCTCTATGCGCTCCCAGTCGGCTGGTTGCTTGTCGGTCATGTGAATCCTTTTGCGCGCCACGATCTGGCGCATTCGTAAACGTGTCGCGGATTATTGCTTCAGCTCACAAACATTCCCACGGCGGGCCCAGGCGTATGCAACCATCCCGGCATGAAGCATCGCGCCCATGGGGTTGACCCAGTGGCCTTGCATGGAAGTGACGAATGAGCCGAAGGCGCCAATCGCGACCAGGTAGAACGCAGCGCTTAGCAGCGGCTGGTCGATTGGACGCAGCCGGCGAAGGTAGTCACAAGCGGCTAAGGCCACGACGAGGCACAGGGCCGCATCAACCAGGCCCAGCGCAGATACAAGAATGCTGTTCATGTCAGGCACCTCGCGCCGTTACGAACGATCCCAAAGCGGCCTTCAGGGCTGGAATGATGTTCATCGCTGTCAGGCCCAGCACGAATGCCACGCCACACAGCAGACCATCATTCACATCCATGTCGAGCTTTGGGGCAATCCATAGCGTTACAGGCTGCGTCAGGTACACAGAAAACCAGAAGCCGGTGGCTACAGCGGTTGCCGCCTGGCCCCGGGTTAGGTCTTTCAGAAAACCGAGGGACAGGATCGAGCCGATGAAAGCAGCCATGACCACGCCGTACTTCACCAGCAACACGCTGGCGGCAGTGCTCGTTGGTTCTGCCATTGGTCTCTCCGAGGAATAAAAAGGCCCGGTGTGAGCGGGCAAAGTGCGGTGAGGAACAGCACGATGGAATAGGTGGCTCCAGCAGAACTCCCAGCTCGGGGCAATGGGTGTGGCGGGGCCGAAAACGAAAAGCCCCCGATCAATGTCGAGGGCCTGAATAGGTGCGCGCGTCTTTCCGCACTGTCTGCCGAAGTCGATCCAAGCGTCGACGCCCCAATGCATCGATCTCGCCCTTCCTGTCTCGCGCCACTCTACAAGCATGTGAGGTAAGAGTGCGCGGGCTGCCGGTGTTGATTCCGTACGTCGCACTATCCGGCTATCGACGTCCAGGCCTTCCCGAGGGCTGTCCTGGCTACATGTGAAACTGAGGCAATAAAAAACCCGGCGCGATGGCCGGGTTCTGTATTTGAGTAATTTGCCGAAGGCAAAACTCTAACAGTGGTGATCAATCTATCTGAGCCGCACGGGAAGGTCAATAGGCCATCAACCAATCATTTCTTCGATCTCAAACCCATGCTTTCCATGATTGGCAAACTCGCCGTGCAACTCTTTCCGTTTTTCGACGATCGCCGCCTCCGCCTCTTGCTGGGTGGGATAGGTTTTACGCCACGTTTCCCCGTTTTTTACTATCCTCGCCTGCCACCTCCCGGTGCCTTTTAAAAAAGAAACTCCCTTCGCTCCGAGGGACGGCTTCTGTGAATTCCTCTTATTCCAGGAGTTTGTAGTCTGCGTAGCCTGCCGAAGATTCTTCCATGCGTTGTTTGACCTGTCGCCGTCGATATGATCTACCTCGTCGGCAGGCCACTCGCCAGTCATGTACAGCCACGCAAGGCGGTGCGCGGGGTAGGGAATCCCGTCTAGCACGATTCGAACATACCCACTTGGCCGCACTACCGCGCCAGCAAGACCGCCAACTCGAATCCTTCGGCCAGACTTTCGCCATTCGAACACGCCTACGACTGGGCTGTATCTCAATGCAGCGCGCAGACGCTCAGCCGTCAAGGTCATGCCGCCTCCCGCATTTCATAAATCACTGCTGCAACCGGGCTCAATGCCCGCCGATCCAGATCCTCGCAGCACTCGAAGATCAATTGCAGCACACCACCCCAATCCCGCTCCCAGTTGCACGACTCCAAGCGAACTTCGTAGACCTGCCACATCCAGGCCCTGAACTTCTCGGCATTGGCGAGCGGGTCTTCGTTGGCCGACTGACCGCCCTGGTGCATGTACCGGTACCGGCTCATCACTCCCTTGACCACGTACTCGAGCTTTTCCCGCTTGGCCGCCGTCATCCGCGGCGATCGGCTTTGCACCAAGCCGAATACCACTTCCTCCGCCGCCTCCCGGATATCGTCGCACTGAGCGGCGGCATACATGAAATCGCCAAACACACGGATCTGCGGGTGAAGCCTGGCGATTGCCGACTGGATGTGACCCGCCAGGGCTCCATGGACAGCCTGGTTGGCCGTCGGCCCGCGCTCGGTGTTCTGCACCACCACGCCGAGCTGGACAACGTCCGAGGCCTGGCCCGGGGCTGGGTTGTACTTGCAGTCGTGCCAAGCCTGGCGCGCTGAGTTGATTTTCATGCTTCGCTCCCCCGATTCAGCTTGTGTCCGCATTTCTTGCAGCGTTCCCAGTTCCCTGGCTCAAACATGGGCATCTTGTCGGTACTCACGGTGTCGATACCGCAGAGCGACCGCCAGAAATAGGCACGGCCATGGGCGGTGATGGCGGCGTACTCCTTTTCCTGACTGAAGTAGTGGGCTTTGCCGGTGATGGGGAACATCGGCTTAAGCCAGCCCTTCGAGGGGCGGGACGCTCCTCCGGTTATTTGCGCGACCTGAGTCATGCTGCCTGCCCCTTCTTCAGTTCGCGGGTCTTGGCCCGGTATTCGGCGGTGATTGCTTTCAACTCTTCCACTGTGTACTTGCGCGGCTCATGGTCAGCTTCGAGCGATTCCACCGCTTCCAGGCCGATCCGTGCGATTAGGCCGGCGCGGAACCCCTGCGAAACGGTGTAGCCCTTGCGAGCGTGCATGTAGGAGCCCGAGTTACAGGCCTTGCACTGAAGCCAGATATTGTTCGGCTCCAGGCGAAGCTCTGGTCGGGCGCCCTTGCCGAGGTAGTGCCCAGCATCGAAAGCGCCGCCCACCTTCCAGCCTTGGGCGGCCTTGATCTCTTCCTGGCTTTGGCCGCAACTCATGCACCCACTGCCAATGCTCAGTTCGTAGGTGCGGCGGTAATCGCGGACGGCTTTCTCTGCATCCTTCATGTGGTCGCCGCGACTCTTCAGCTTCTCCTTGCGTACCTTGATCTCCCGGCGCTCGACCTGGGCAAGCGACTTGCGGGCCTTCTCCTGGTTGGCCTGGTTGGTGGGAGCATCGAGGATTGCGCACGCTGGGCTGCATACCCGCTGACCCAGGCGCTGAGGCACGAATGAGGCCCTGCACGATTCGACGCGGCACTTTTTCGGGCGTGGCTGCTTGGCTGCGAGCATCAGATGTCCTCCCCTGCGAAGTAGCCCATCAGGAAGGTCGCGCCCGCCACCAGAAACACTACGGCTCCATGCGTATGATCGGTCGTCTGGGTGAAGGCGGTGACCGCGATGACCAGCATCAGACCGGCAACCAATTTGAATGGCTTGGATGCATTCATGCTGCCGCCTCCCATTGCTCGGGCATCTGCCCCTTCGGCTCACTCCAGACCACACCCTTGTCGGCACCGAAGGCGTACATGCACTCGATCACGTCACCCAGCTCGGCAACGCTCATGCGCTTGGTGCTCTCCCCCAGCATCACCACGCCGCCGTTAATGCCCTGGGCCATGCGGATCTCCTGGCGGGCTGCTGCCGTCATGAGCGCCTTCCAGTCCTCGCTGTCGAGCTTCTGCATGACGCCATTCACCGGCCATTCAACCTGGCGGGAGATATCGCCTAGCATTGCCCACAGCTTGGCGTTCTGTTCCAGGGTGCGACGGGACTTCACCGGACGGACAATGATTTCCACGGCGCCGGCGGCGGCCAGCTCAGTGGCGAACAGGTAGGCCAGGCGGAACACTTCGCGAATGCGGCTTTTGCCGGACGACCAGAAGTGACGGGGTTTGTGGATTATGTTGGTCATGGCTTCCTCCTCCACGGCAAGAAGGCCGCCCGGGCGAGCATGCTCATCTCGGCGAAGTCGCTACGGTTCTGCCATAGGATTGCAGCGGCATAAATGAATGGTGCAACCGGGAGCATCACCAAGCAGAAGGCACGGGCCGCAAGCGGATACTTGATCATCCATGGGCGGATGCCTCTTGGATTGAAGGTCGGGATTCTCATGACTGCCCTCCCTGGCCCATGGCGGCGCGCGCTTCGGTTACAGCGGCCATGTCACGCTCGTAAAGTCGGCGTGTTACAGGGTGCATGTCTTCGAGCTTCTGTCCGCCGTGCTTGCAGATGATCTCAGCCGAGAGCTCGTCAGCACAGTCACCGAGCGCCTTGCGCAGCGCCTCGCAATCTTGGCGCAGGGACTGGATCGCCCTGAAGCTGGCTCCGTCTCGAAGCGCCTCGTTCTCGGCCTTGAGCTGGTCGCGCTCGGCGATCAGGGCCAGGATGGCTTCAGGCGATGCAGCTTCAGTAAAGCGGTCGTTCGCCACGCTCCAAGTATCGCCAACCTCGTTGTCTTGCGGGCTTTCGTTAAAGAGATCATTTGCGGCGACCAATTCGTCGGCCAGCCGCTTCAGTTCGGTGTAGTCAGTCATGTCCGTTGCTCCGCTTCAGCTTCCATTTCATCCAACTTTTGCCAGGCCTTAGCCTTGAGCTCTTCGAGCTCTTTGGCGTCTGCGACCGGCATCGGCACGAACAGCACGCCGTGCTTGGCAAATGTCTCTGCCAAAATCAGAGAGGCGCGAAGGTCTTTCACATTGGCTCGCATCAAAAACCCTCCTTGCCACGTTGCGATTCCCACTCGAACGGGATCACGATCACTCCGCCCTCTCTGAGCCTGTCTGCGCAACGATCTCCGATAGCCGCAGCCAATGCCTTGGCATCGAGATTGGAAACGATCACGGTGGGCCTCAGCTCCTCGTAGCGGCCATTGATGATTGAGAACAGGGTCGTCAGTTCGAAGTCGCTGGGCTTCTCCTTACTGACGCCGATCTCGTCAAGGATGAGCAGTGAGGGGCTGATCAGGCTCGACAGGATCTGGCTTTCGCTTTTCTCGCTGGCGTTGTCGTAGGTGGCCCGGATGGCCTGGAGCACTGAGCCGACGGTGCGATACACGGCGGTAGCGGTGGTGGTCGCCATGATCTCGTTGGCGATTGCTACGGCCAGGTGGGTCTTGCCGGTACCGGGCTTACCCAGCAGCAACAGGCAGCGGCCAGTCTCGGCGATGTCCACGAACTCGGCCGCGTATCGCCGGCAGGTGTTCAAGGCCTTGCGCTGTTCAGCGGTATTGGCGAGGTACTGGTCGAATGTCTTTCCCGCGAAGCGCTTCGGAATCAGGGCGGCCCCGAGCTTTTCGGCCATGCGGATGCGCAGCGCGGTGGCCTCTTGAGCCTGGCGACGCGCTTCCTCTTCCTCGGCGCGCAGGCGGCTGCACTCCGGGCAACCGGACTTCAGATCGCGACCCAGGACCGAAAAGACCTTCTGCTCGTACTCCCCGTGGGTTTCACAGGTGGCAGGTTGGACCCTGGTGCCAGGTGGGTAGGCCGGCGAGGCGACGGAGACGACGTTTTCAGAAGGCATAGGTGCCGTCCTCCCGCGGGATCAGGCCGGCGGTGTAATCGCGATCAGCGAAGCCGGTGTGGCGAGAGGCCGGGAACGGGTGGACGTTGCTGGCAGGCTTTACCTCATCCTCCCAGCGCTTGCCGTTGAGCCAAGTAGTTGGCATGGGGATGTATTTCCCGCCCTCCTTGAGCCAGTCGGCAGAAACGACCTGAGCGGCCAGGCCTGTGGCGATGAGGGCAAACAGGTCATCAGTTACCTTGAGTTTCGCCCAGGCTTTCTGAGCCTTGGCCTTGTCCTGCTTGCGCGGGTAGAGCGACCAGAACTTCGGGAACAGATCCTCCTGCTCAAGCACCGCAGGTGCGCAAGGCTTTTGATCTATTGGTTCTTGGTTAATGGTTAGTGGTTTATGGTTAGTGGTTAGGTGACCATCCGTGCACGAAGCGTGCACGACTGGTGCACGCTTCGTGCGTCGAGTAGCCTCACGCTTCTCTGCAATCTCCTTATTTTTCAGTGCTGTAGCATGGTAGGCGCTGATTTCTTCCTGGATTCGAGCCTGCACGTACCGACCATCAATGAGATCGAAGAACTTGCGCAAAACAAGCTCAACTGCGTCGATTTCTTCCTTGTTGCGTGCCCAGCACCAGTCGATTGCTTCCTCGAAAGTAGGGAAGCGCTCACGGTCGTAGCAGGCATCAAGTAGGAGCGTGTAGGCGCCATGCTCAAGCATGGTCAGGCGACCGGCCTTCTTGTGGTAGTCGCCAATGTTTCTCTTGAAGTAGTGCATCATGCGACCCCCTTGATATTGGCTGGCCGGAAAGCTTCGAGCGCACGCAGCGCGGTGTGGTGGCGACGCTTGGCGTTGTACTCGGCCTTCTTGGCAGCACGAACGCGCTGGAACTGCGCCTCGGTGAAATCCATCACAGGGACGAAGGCGTCGTTGTATGGGTCAAACTTGCCGTCAGGCCGGCCATGGGCCTGGAAGTAGGTGTCGTACAGCGAGCGCAGTTCAGCCTTGAGGGCCTTTTTAGTGTTCTGCGCCTGATAGTGCTCAAGCGCGGTCTGGGCGGCCCGCTCGATCAATTGCTGGTAGGTGGGCTCTTTCATGCCAAGTCCTCCTCTGTAGCCTTGCAATGGCAGAACTGGCCGTCCCAGGTCTTCTTCATCGGAAGCTTCTGTGCCATGTAGAGGTCATGCAGGCGCTTGGCTCCCTCTTTGAGCAGGATCGGCGTGTACTTGGCGAAGGTGTCCATGCCCTCGTTCGAGATATTGGTCACCTTCTCGGTGAGGTACTTGTCGCGGGCGATTGATCCAACCCGGAACTTGACCGAGCGCCTCTCATCTCGCTCTGAGTTGAAGATCCACTTGCGGGCCAGTAGCGCGTTGTTGACCTGTTGGCAGTTCACGCCGTTCAGACGCTTGCAGAACTGCGTAGGGGTCATACCGACCTGGAAGATGGATTCAAGGCTGGCGATCTTCTCGGCCTGATGGTGGTTCTCGATGCGAAGCACCTCTGTCTGCTCGATTTGGTCGGCATACAGGCGAAGCGCTTCAGCGTAGGACGGGAGTGCTACCTTTTTGGAAAGCTGCTCCTCAAGCTCTGTCATATGATCGAACACGGCCGCCTGAAGGTCGTAGCTATACGACATAGCCATCAGGCACGATTCGCGCTTGGGGAATCGGTAGCATTTCTGCTTTCGATTCATCGAGTCGAGGTAGATGTCGGAAAAATTTCCGGCATCTTTCCTGAGCACTCTGGGCACCTTCTTCATGAAGTCGGCGTGATCCAGAATGGGGTCGTCCTGGCCTCGCTGGCTATTGATGAAGTTGACAAGCTCAAGACTGCTCATCGAAACGGGTTGCGACACGTTTTGTGATTGCATAAAACGTGTCGCGGATTGGTTGGTGTTGACGATTGATTGGGGAATAGGCATTATTCGCTCCAGAACTGATTTGAAATTGCTGCACGAAAAGCCACCCTTGCCCGGTGGCTTTTTTGTGCGTCCGATTTACTGCTTGGTTGTTTCATTGGCAGATCCTCAATAGTCCCTTGGGGACTTATCAGCCCTTGCGTCCTATGGAAGCGACGTTGCTGCGGCTTTTTGGCGGGCGCGTCATTCGATCAAGCGCCCGATTCATGATTGATGCGGCCATCTCTTCTGGTGTTAACCCGTTGCGTCTGGCCAGTAGCTCCAGATCAGCGAGTCCCTGCCAGTCGAGCTGGATTTCCAGCGGCTTTCTTTCAGGCACAGGGCCTCCTCGGCAACTTCAGGCCACGTCTGTTTTCGCGTTAAGCTCTTCCATCATTTGGTTCAGGCCGCGCTCAAGAATTTCGCGGGCGAGCACGGCTTTCTGGGTCCGCTGGAATCTGGCCATAGCGGTCAGCAGATCGTCGGCCACCTCATCCAGGCGGACCTTTGTGGGTTTGTCGTGCATGTGGCTTGGGTCGAAGTGCATCGTTTGGCTCCTTTGAGCATGCAAGGTGGGTTTAAGCGGCGGTTTTCTTTGCAACCGTTTGGGTTGGGAACGGGCGCACTTCCTCGGCGGTGTAGGTACCGTCTGGGTGCTCAGTGACGTAAACGTCTCGACCGACCCGAATAGCCTTACTGAGGCCGCCCTGGGTCATGCCGAGCAGGATCGCCGCCTCGGTCTGGCCGAGCTTCGTTGCGAAATCCTTGATGTGAACGCGATTCATGGTCTTCTCCCATGGGTTACTCATGGGCGGATATTACCTATGGCATTTAACAAAGTAAATGCCGTTGGCATTTGGATAGTATTACCAGCAGGAATAAGATTTGCGGATGACCAAGAAAACCCTAGATCCCGAAAGAAAAGCCGAGTCCCAGCGGCTCAAGGCGATATTCAATTCGAAGAAGCGCGAGCTCGGCCTTACCCAGGAAAAGCTTGCGCATGCTCTTGATATGAACCAGAGCTCTGTGAGCCATTACCTGAACGGTATTAATCCGCTCAATGCACCGGCCGCAGCGGCGTTCGCCAAAATACTGAGCGTTCCGGTTGAGGAATTCAGCCCTCGCCTGGCCGAACAGATATCCGACCTGGTGGGCTTCGCTACTGATCTGAGGGCCAGGGCGGCGGTAAAGAAGTTTGTAGATGACGACTTCCGTGATGTGTCATCGAATGCGTCTCAACTCAACGACATTGATGAATGGGATGAGAAAACCCCAGTGCGCGACGATGAGGTGGAGGTGCCTTTCTTGCGGGAAGTAGAGCTCGCAGCCGGATCGGGGCGATTTGTTATCCAGGAGGATATTGGGGAGAGCCTTCGGTTCAAGAAGAAGAACCTCAGGGAGAACAATGTTCAGTTCGGCCACGCAAAGTGCGTCACCGTTCGCGGCAACAGCATGACGCCAGTGCTCCGCGATGGCGCAACCGTGGGTGTTGACCTCGGTAAGACGGCTCTTGGCGACGTCATCGATGGTGATCTATATGCGATCAACCACAACGGCCAGCTCCGCGTGAAACAGCTTTTCCGGCTCCCGCACGGCATTCGGCTTCGCAGCTTCAACCGCGACGACCATCCCGATGAGGACTACAGCTTCATGCAAATGCAGGAAGAGCAGATAGTCATCCTCGGACACGTCTTCTGGTGGGGCATGTACGCAAGGTAATGAATCCGAGATAAATCCAGCCCGCTTGCTGCGGGCTTTTTATTGCCCATGAAAAATATTATTGCCATCGGTATTGACGAATAATAATGCCATCGGTATTGTTCATCCATCGAGACGCCACAGCGCCTCGCCAGGGCCTCAACAGACCCGCCGCTCTTTAACAACCAGCGCCATGAACGACTACCCGGCCAGTCCGGTTAGGTCACTCCCGGCTCCATCGGTGGGAGGTCAGTAAACCGATGAACAAAACCGCACTTGCCTCTACCGGCGACCGGCGATCCGACAGGCCCGAAAGCCTGCCCACGCGCAGCCCACTGCGACGGCGGACGAGGTGTTGACCGAACTGAGTGAATGACCTGGTAAGCGGGTGCGGAGAAACACGGAATTTTTCACTGATGCACCTGGTGACGGGTGCATTGGGAAAACAACCGAGGGCACGACGATGAGCGCACCAAAAATTAGCTTTGAAGACTGGCTGAAAAAGAACGGCGTCAAGTGGAGCCACCTGCGCGAACAGGAAAAGCGGGAAGCGGTGCTGAAGTGGAAATCTGAGGAGTGACGATTTCGCTGGCTGGCCTTAGCGACAGGGCCAGACGGGAAATCAACCGAGGACATGACATGGCTCTTGAAGTCGACACAACAGCAGTAACTGGCGGGTACCGGATCATTGATACGGCGGTCGCCGCAATCTCCTATCAGGGTGTTGCGCTGGTAGTTCAGCGTGACGCACATCCGATCATTGCTGACTGCGAAATCACGTATGACGAGGCTCTGGCCCGAGCCAAGGTCATGGCTGCCTCGCCTGATCTGTTAGAGGCGCTGACAAATCTTGTCGGCCTTGCACGGCTCGGCGCCGCCCGTATCGACAAGTACCACGCAGCTCTGGCTGTTGCAGATGCCGCGATCCTCAAAGCCACCGCATAAATTGTCCGACCCTCTCCTTGAGAGCGCATCGGAGTGTGATCTGAATGCGCAGGCTGAAGCGCCAAGGCCCGGTTGGATTCGGGCTCACGACCTGAAGCGGCAACTCCAACAAGCCGGAGATCAGCGCCGGCCAGATCACACCCCGATGCGGACGAAACTGCGGCCTATAACCGCCCACCTGCATCAACCGGCGAATAGCTTAACTCGCATTGCGCAGAGTCAGCGCCAACCTGGTATTGGCGAGCTACCTTGATCTGGCACAAGCGCCGTGACAGCCGGGAAAGACCGGCACCCTCCCCCGACCAATCCCGCATGCACATGACACCGCGCCCAACGGCAACCAGCGGAAGGATCGTGTGCAGCCGGAATTTGTTGGATCAACTACAGAGGAAACCAGCGATGTGTACTTGCAAACAAGATACCGAAGCGCGGCTGCTTGAGGCGTTGCCCGCCGAACTCCCGGAAGGCTTCAAGGGTTTGAGTGCTCGGCTGACCGGCTACGCAATGCTGTTTGGCGGGCAGAGGGCGCAGTTCAAGCAGGTCATGCCCATTGAAGTCACGTTTCAGGCCCCGACCAAGGCTGGCGTGATGAAGGGCAAGAAGCGGTCGATGAGCATGCTGGCTAACTACTGCATGTTCTGCGGCGAGAAGTACGACAAGGATGAACCGAAAGCCGAAGCCGCCTAACCCCAAACACTGGAGGTCGCCATGCATCAGAGCATCCAAACACGCCGCGATATCGTCGCCGGCCTGCATCAACGTTCCATGCTCGCAACCGCAGACTTCTATCGCCTGATCGGGCGGCAAGCACCGGCGGCTGTTTTCCGCTTTGTCGTAAAGCCAGCGGGTCGCGACTTCTTCCATGTGGTTGACAGCCGCACCGGCAAGGTCGTTGGGTTCCGCCGCGATCACAACGAAGCCTGCGCACTCGCCCGGTTGCTCGAAATCAAGTAACCAACTTTCACCAAATCAAATCAGGCGCCCCGCAAGGATGGCGCGGGAGACAGTCATGTCGAAAAAAATCGTGGCCTTCCGTAACAAGGGCGTCATTGACCCGAAAAGCATCACCACTTTCGGCGTTTCCTCCAAGGAAGGCGAAGGGGCAATCGGCTTCTTCGGCACCGGCCTGAAGTACGCTATCTCCATTATCCTGCGCCAGGGCGGCTCTATCACCATATACGCCGGCATGGACAAAATGGAGTTCGGCACGCGCCAGGAGAAGATCCGCGTCGACGAATTCACCTTCGTGACTATGAACGGCCAGGCCCTGGGGTTCACCACCGAAGTCGGCAAGACCTGGGAAACCTGGCAAGCCTTTCGCGAGCTGTATTGCAACACCCTGGACGAACAAGGCGAGTGCTTTGTGACAGATCAGGAGCCGGAGCCCGCCGACGATGAAACGCTGATCGTCGTGAGAAGCAAAGAGTTTCACGATGCCTGGGTCAATCGTAGCGAAATCATTCTCGGCTCCGAACCTCTGCACAGACTGGATGGGATTGATGTGCACGCCGGGGCTTCTGAATTTGTCTTCTACAAAGGCATCCGGGCGCTGAAGCTTTCCAACCCATCCATGTACACCTACAACATCAAATCTTCGCTTGACCTTACCGAGGACCGGACGATCAAACATTCGTTCTATGCCGATCACTACATCCGGCAAGGACTGAGCCGTCTCACTGACAAGCACGCGATATCCAAGGTGGTTACCGCTGGTGATGGGCTCTATGAGCGGTCTATCGACTTCTCCAACACTTCGCCAAGCGAAGAGTTCTCGACCGTGGTGCGAGTTCTCGCGAAGACGTTCACCAAAAACCTGAACCATACAGCAGTAACCGCATGTCGCGGCAACCTTCTCGACTCGCTGGCTGAAGTCGAACACATGCCGCTGAACAGCGTTGACCAGATGCGCATGGATAAGGCGATCAGCTTCTGCCGCAGGATCGGGTACAAAGTCGACGAATACCCCATCATCGTTACCGAGTTTCTGGGTGAAGAGGTGCTGGGCCGCGCCCACAACGAGCGAATCTTCATCAGCAAACGCACGCTCATGATGGGAACGAAGATGCTCTGCGGCACGCTCATCGAAGAGTTCATTCATCTGCGCCACAAGCTGCGTGACGAGTCGTACGCCATGCAGAACTTCCTGTTTGATGCACTGGTTTCTATAGGCGAGCAGCTTACCGGCGAGCCCCTGTAATTCCCCCCCCCACTGAACCTCACCAACACCGCGGCCTGAACTGGCCACGCTGGAGGAGTCATGTCCAAAGATAATCAAGATATTCCGCTCTCAGCACAGATGCGGCTGAGCGCATATGCAGCCCCGAGCGCCGCAGCTGAACGCCATGAGCTCAGCGAGGCTCAGCGGCAGGCGGATCGTGAGCGGATGTCAAAACTCGGCGATGCCGCAGCCCTGGTTCGTGATCTCGAATCGCGTCTGGCCACGGCAATTGATGATCGAAAGCGCTCGGACATCGAGGCCCAGTTCGCGACCGCAAAGCTGGATCAGCTTCACCAATCGTTGAGCACGATTCTGGGCAAAGACACCAGGCAGCTCAATCAAGTGGAACTGGGCATGGCAATAAGCAGCAGCAAGCAAAAGCTGATCACGCTGGCTGCATACATCGATCGAGCTCGCACTCTTGACGGCCTGATCACGATCAAGCGAGTCGCCAGCAACATGGGGATCGTGCAGCCAATCAACATGGAAGAGGCCGCCAAGCTGATGGGCCTGAGCCATAGGAGGGCCTCATGAGTCCCGCGATGACAGCCCGGCGTGACTGGGCCACGGTCGGCGAGTTCTCGCCAGAACGGTTCACCGGTGACCAGCGCAAAGAATACGAAGACGAAGCCCGCCGCATACAGCAGCAGTGGGACAACCAACCAATCTGAGGTCGCCATGGCAACCGTATCTATCATCCTTGGCAAATCCGGCAGCGGGAAAAGCAGTTCGCTACGAAACCTGAAGCCCGCAGAATCATCCCTGATTCAAGTCATCCCCAAGCCTCTCCCATTTCGTGACGCCAAAGCATGGAAGGCCTACGTGACTGATGACTGGAGCCACATCATCGGCAGAGCCAGGGCGTCCGTTGAAAAGGGTGGTCGCAAGGTAATCATCATCGATGACTTTCAATACATCCTTGCAAACGAGTTCATGCGGCGCAGCGAGGAAAAAGGGTTCGATAAATTCACCGAGATAGGTCGCCATACCTGGAACATCTTCGAAGCCCTTCTGCGCCTTCCGGATGACGTTCGCGTCTACATCTTGAGCCACACCGAAGAGACGGATGCTGGACAAATCAAGATGAAGACCATCGGCAAGATGCTGGACGAGAAAATAACCCTGGAGGGCATGGTCTCCATTGTCTTACGCGCTGTTGTGCAGGACGGCCAGCACTTGTTCAGCACCAGAAATAACGGCTCGGACACAACAAAGGCCCCCATGGGCATGTTCGACGATCCCTTCATTGAAAACGATCTGGCGGCAGTAGATGCCGCGATCTGCGCCTATTACGACATACCTACGCTACAAGCCGCTTAAGGAGATCCACCCATGTTTGCACTCGATCGCAACGCTGCGTGCGCTGCCGACAACAAATCAGCGTTCATTGATGACGCTGGCAAATACATCGGCACGTTCACCCGTGCCGAACTGGTGAAAGGTCAGACCGGATCTGTCGGCCTTGGCTTGACCTTTAAAACTGACGGCGGCAGTGAGGCCCAGTTTTACATCAACACCAGCTATCTGAAAGACGGGCAGATGCAGCAAAACAACGGTGGGGCCCAGACTGTCAGTGCGATTCTCGCCTGCTTGCGACTGAATGGCTCAGGAGATCCGGCGCCAGTGACAGTCGAGAAGTGGAATAGCGAAACGAAACAGCGCGAAAAGGTCCAGATACAAGGCTTCCCAGCGCTTATGAACAAGCCGATCGGGCTTCTCCTCCAGATGGAAATCGAGAAGACCAGCGAAAAAGGCCTACCGCGCCCAACCATCTACGCCCCCTTCTCCGCCGAGAGCGAGAAGACGGCAAGCGAAATTCTGAGCAAGGTGGCGACACCTGCAAAGCTGGAAAAAATGGTTCAGGCCGTGATGGCAAAACCGCTGATCGATCGCCGACCAAAAGGTCAAGTCAGCACCGATACCTACAGCCAATCACAAGACCAGTCTTCTCCACCCGATGATTGGGACGACATTCCATTCGATTGATTCGGAGATCGCTATGGTGGACACACTCATCCAGCTTGGCTATGACCGCCAAGCAGAACTGGAGGCTGCGAAAGCGGCCTTCTTCAATTCTGGCGGACAAGTTCGCCAGTGCGGACTCAGTGAAACCAGGCCAAAGCCGGTCAGCATGTGGAACTCATCAATCACCCGGCGCAAGGGTGCTCGTCGTGAGTTTGAGCAGAAGGAAAGCGAGCTGGCCCAAGTGATCCGCGACAATGCGACGGTGGCCACAGAGTACGGCTCGGTCCGACGCACTCCCGTCCAAGTCCGCGACAAGCTGAGGACGCTTGGGCACAAGCTCAATACCCCGCAGATTGAGCAGATTGCCGCGAAGTTCCTGATTGAACTGGCAGAGGGCGGATCGATTCGGTGAGACGTTTCCGCACCCAACAACGCAAACGACAGACCTGGCTGGACTTGCCGGCCAGTGGAATTGATGAGGTAGGCCATGGCAGCCGCGCAGAAAGAACGATCGGCAAAGACTGCGGCGAGGCGAAAGACTCGCGGCGAGGAGGAATTGCGACTCCACACCATGGCCGGCACCCGTCAGGCCTTGGCTGATCTCATGGCCTGGCACGGCATCGAGGAGCAGGGCGAGGCGATGACCTTGATGATTCACCACTTGCACGCCCTCGGCCCAGCAGTATCAGCGCAGTTTCTCGCACCACCGCGACACGAATACGTCATACCCGAAAACGTGTCGGCAAAGTTGCAGCTCGCCTACAACCGCGAATCCCTTCGCATCTGTCACGACGAATAACCACAAAAAACGCCGATCCCCCGGTGACGGGCCTGGCGTCATCCTGAGGAATACCCATGAAGCCCGAAATGATCACCCTGAAGTACGGCGACGCATCGATCAAGATGCCGACGTCATCCCTGGCAAAGCTGGCGATGGCAAGCGTCTTCGCACAGGTGCTACCGCCAGCGGCGAATGTTCAGCCAGTAGAACCCCTCTCCGTTCCCGCACTGGGTGAGTACTGGCCCGGCCAGGGCGGCTTGAATGGCGGATTCGTTCCGGCTCGCGGCAATGTCCCGGCGCACTACCTGATCTTCGCCAAGGCAGACATTGGCGAACACCAATGGGGCCCACGCAACACTGACCTGCCCGGTACCAGCAAGACTGACGGCAAGCTCAACACAGAGCTGATGTGCTTCGACGATAAAGACTATCCAGCGGCCAATGCCTGCGCCGAGTATGCGGCAGATGGGCACAATGATTTCTATCTGCCTGCGGCTGCTGAGCTGTACCAGGCCTGGGCCAATGACCTGATCAGTGAGGGTGTCTACTGGTCATCTTCGCAGCGCTCCGCCTACTTCGCATTCGGCATGTACTTCGTTGGTGGCAGTCAGAACCACAACGACAAGGGCAACGAGCTCCGTGTCCGCCCCGTCCGCAGATTCTTTATTTAATCCTTCATTCATCCGTTCTTGATCCGGCACCAGGGCGCAGAAGCGCCTTTTTTGTTGCCTTCGAAAAGAGGAAAGACCATGTCCGCAACAGCTCAAGCAGTACCCGCAGTGAGCCTCCCGACAATCGGCCAGGCCTATGGCGGCGGCTACGTCACTGGGATCACCCGCGACCCGGAAACGGGCAAGCGCTATCTCAACATCACCGCCGGCGCTCAGCATGAGCTGGTGGGCGCCTGGGGCAAGTACGGCGAGAAGATCGAGGGCGCCGACAGCTTCACCAACAGCCGGGCCAACACCGAAGCCATGGCCGCCGCTGGCAGCGAACTGGCTCAGAAGGTCCTGGCCCTGGATATCGGCGGCTTTACTGACTGGGCGATCCCGGCCCGCGATGTGCAGGAGCTGCAGTATCGCTACTTCAAACCGACCACCGAAGAGAACTGGCAGTACGGGCGCAGCGGTGACAACCCCAACAGCGAGCCGGTCGGCCTGCTGTACACCGAAGAGTCGCCAACCCAGACCAGCATCGAAGCCTTCCAGGAAGGCGGGCCTGAGGCGTTCCAGGATCGCGCCTACTGGTCGAGTTCGCAGCGCTCCGCCTACGGCGCATTCGGCATGGGCTTCGATGATGGCATTCAGTTCAACTTCGCCAAGTACAGCGAGCTCCGCGTCCGCCCCGTCCGCAGAGTTCTGACCGAAGCTTGTCCGTTCGAGGCTTAAATCAATGGCGACACATGAATCGCTAAAAGCCAGATCAGAGCGTGTCGGTGACTGCCTGATCTGGCGAGGCGGCTTGAATCCTGGCGGTTATGGCTACGCATGGCATGAAGGAAAGAATCGGGCGACCCATCGCGTTTCGTACGAGCTGAATATCGGCCCGATACCTGAAGGACTGGAATTGCTCCACTCTTGCGACACGCCATCTTGCATTGAGCCATCTCATCTGACCCCGGGCACGCATGCTGAGAACATGAAGGAAATGGCTGACCGAAAGCGTTGCAACCGCCCGACAGGGGAGTTGCATTCACTAGCCAGGCTTACCAAAGACCAGGCCGCCGAAATCCGAAGGCGCTACAAGCCTTACTGCCGAACCAACAGTAGTGGCGCAATGGCAAAGGAGTTTGGCGTTTCGCAGCGAACTGTCTGGGCGGTTATCACGGGTGAAACCTGGAAGTAACCGCCATCGCTCGCGTCGTATTGAAGCGCGGCAACAGCGTGAACTCAACGCTGACCAAGACCTACCAGAAGAAATAGCCCACAAACCCACTTCACGCCACCCTGGCGAGGCCAGAGGCTGCACGGAGGATCAATGAATGAGCTGGCTCTTTTCGCAGGCGCTGGTGGAGGAATACTCGGCGGCCACCTGCTCGGGTGGCGCACCGTCTGCGCCGTTGAGCGTGATGCCTACGCCGCACAAGTTCTGGCGCAACGACAAAACGATGGAGCCCTCCCAGCTTTCCCGATTTGGTCTGACGTGTGCAGTTTTGACGGAAGACCTTGGCGAGGCCTTGTTGACGTGGTTTCTGGCGGATTCCCGTGTCAGGACATATCAGCTGCCGGGACTGGCGCCGGCATCGATGGGTCTCGCTCCGGCCTTTGGCGCGAAATGGCGCGAATCATCGACGAAGTACGACCTGCAAAGGCGTACTTGGAAAACTCACCTCTGCTTGTGGGAAGAGGACTTGCCGTGGTCCTCGGTGACCTTGCCGAAATGGGGTATGACGCGCAGTGGTGCATTGTTTCAGCATCCGACTGCGGAGCGCCCCATCAGCGGGACCGCTGCTGGCTTGTGGCCCACGATAACCGTGCACGGCAACCACAATCAGCCTGGAAGCAGCATGAATGCCGGGCGGGGCCTGAGCAGCGCCGTGAAACAGTGGCCAGCGCCAACGGCAACACTGGCAACGAAAGGTGGCAGAGTGACCCCGCGCAAGAGCCGGGAAGGCGGAACGCTGATAGAGGCAGTATCAGCCAGGTCTTGGCCGACTCCGTGTGCGAGCGCGAGCAAAGGATCGTCACAGGCGAGCCTGACACGCAAGTCCGGCAAGAGCCGCGTGAACGATCGAATCGACCATGCGGTGATGGCCTCCGACGGTGGCCAGTTGAACCCGGAATGGGTCGAGTGGCTGATGAATTGGCCGATAGGTTGGACGAGTTTGGAGCCTCTGAACAATGAAGAATTCAAATTCTGGCAGGAAACAGGCGCAGCGAACCTTCGAAGCGAAGGAGTGCGAGACATGTGGTACGCAAAAGACCCTTCAGAGGCATCACAAGGACCGGAACCCGACGAACAATGCCCCGGAGAATGTGCAAGTGCTTTGTCAGGCCTGCCACAAAGCTATCCATGTAGCTGCGGGAGATTGGGGCCGAGGATCGATCAAGTTTGCCCAGTGCGAAATATGCCTGGTGGAATTCATGCCGAAGCGATCGAGACGGTCAACCCTTTGCGGGAGCCCTTCATGCCTGAAAGAAAAAGGAAGGCGATCGGCAGAGTTGCGATGGGCGTAGATTTCAGATCCGACCGAATTAAAGCCCTTGGCAATGGACAAGTTCCGCGAGTGGCAGCAACAGCATTCGCCATTCTCACCAGCAACGACTGACGCCGCATAACTCCCCCACTCCACCGCCCGGGCATGCCCCGGCAAGGACATAGCCATGCCCGCAGAAAACCGAAACCACCCGGAAGACCACGCCGCTATCGAGCGCCTCCACCAGCATTACGTCGGCAAGATCGAGCGGTTCTCAGATGACCTGATTGCGTTCCAGGACGAGGCCTATGCCATGGGTTTGGACCGTGGCAAGCAGATGACCAAGGGCGGGATCACGCTAGCCGCAAGCCGCGCCAACCGCCTGTACCTGGCCGGGCCGATGACTGGCTTCGAAGATTTCAACTTTCCCGCCTTCAACAAGATGGCCGCCGAGCTGCGTGCCCGTGGCTACGTCGTCGAAAACCCGGCAGAGCACGGCGTCGTGGAAGGTGCCGACTGGGCCGACTACATGGCCTATGACCTGACCCGCCTGGGCCTGTGCGGCCAGGTCGCGGTGCTGCCCGGCTGGGAAAACTCCAAAGGCGCCCGGCTCGAAGTGCACATAGCCCGCGAGCTCGGCATGCGGGTTGTGAATGCCCATGATCTGGTATCGATGGAGATTGCAGGATGAACAGTCAATGGAAACTGGTACCGGTCGAGCCGACCGAAACCATGGTTATCAACGGTTTTGAGTCGGTGCCGAACGAGTGCTTCACCGAAGATGAAGTCTGGGAGCAGTACCAAGAGATGAGCGGCTGTCAGCAAGCGGCGTTCCGCGCGAAGCTCTGCTGGGCTGCCATGGTTGGATCAGCCCCTGCCGCACCGGAAGCCGATGCAAAGTCGGTGTGCGATCACGCATGGACTGACGACGGCGAGTTCTTGCTGGTCTGCACCAAGTGCGGAACCCAAGAAAACCACGATCCGAAATGGCGCGACATGGAAAGCGCACCGAAGGATGGAACGCTGCTTCGCCTGCTGGTCGCCTTCGATGAGCATTCAACTGAAGATGCTGACGAAGCTCCGACCATTGGCGCGAACAACTTCGACAACGATGGCGAGGATGCCTGGTGTTTCGCGGGATGGTGCTGGACTCACGACCACTTCACGCAGGGCGTCGGCACACCTGTTGGATGGCTGCCGATGATCGAGGCCAGCGCCAGCACTGACAAACTCGACCGGGTCACAGCCGAGCGTGACGCCCTGCAGCAGCGCCTGAACGCAGCGGATCAGCGGATTGATGAGCTGACCCAGCGCAAGGCCGAGCCGGTGGAATGGGGTGCGCCGAAGACAGTTCGGCAGTTGATCCAACAACTCGAAACACTGGACCAGGAGCTACGCCCGCTGTCGATGCTGCGCGTGCCAGGCGATGTTTTCGAAGACGGCAAAGAGCGAACCCGCGCCGTTCACCTTTCCTTCTCTCACGAGCGTGTCGACGGCCAGTGGCTTGCGCCATTCAGCGGTGACGGCGAAAAGGTGCTGGCCTTCTGGTGCCGGACTGAGCGGCCCGCCACGGCGTTCGGCTTTCCCGTTGTGGTCGACCCGACCCTGGCGCCCAATGAAATGCGCTTGGTTCAGCCCGCGCCCCATCGCCCAGAGGATGCACCCATCAAAGGCATGATCGCAGCCCGCGGCGGCGAGTTCGCCATCATGATCGACGAGGCGAACGCCCACTACGGCTGGACATTCAAGAAGCATCCGGACGGCATGTGGGTGTCAGGCCGCAAGGCCACCGATGCAGAAATGCAGGCTGCACGTCAGTACGCGCGCCAAACAAACCAGCAGTAACCCCTCCCCCTTCAAAGTCAGCCGCTATAGCGGCAAGGACGAAGTCATGCCTGAAGAAATTGCGAAAGCCTGGCCGGACCACTACCGCTACATCGACACCATCGGCCCGGAAGGGCTCGAGGTGCACTGCATCACCTACCAGGTCATCGGCGAAACCGAGCAGTGCTACTACATCGGCGACACCCACACCTGCGACCTGATCAAGGGCCCGCAATACAGCTGGACCGCTGAGGCTATCAAGAAACGTCGCAAGCGCGTGCTGAAAGAGGGAGCTGAGTGGGGCCGTCGCTTCGCCTACACCGACAAGGCGTTGGCACTGCGCTCCTACAAGACACGCAAAGCCTGGCAGTTGAAGCATGCCCAGCTGTCGATGGAGCGAGCGAGGGCAGCTATCGGGTATTTCGGCAATACCCAGGTCGAAAGCGCGATACCGGACGCGGTCGTGGCCATCCCGAACGAATACATCCAAGGCTTGAACTGGGAAGACTATTGATGATCATCGACGACGTAATGACCGATAAGATCACCCTGCACGGCCTGGGCTTTGTGCAGGTTCAGCTCGAAGGCAATCAGCGCCTGCACGTGTGGCACCCAGAGCTGCCGCGCCGGGCATGCTTCAAGTACTCGGCGATCCATGACCACCGCTTCAACTTCACCTCCCGAGTGATCGTTGGCAAGCAGATCAATCACTGCTTTGAGTTGGAGCGGAGCGACGAAGGCGGCTTCGTTTTGTATCTGCATGAGGGCGCCCGCACACCAGGTGGCGGCAGGCCGTGGACTCCAGACGGCCGCGCCCACCTGATACCGGATGGCACGATAACCGTGGAAGCCGGCAACGACTACAACACTCGGGCATACCACTATCACCGCACAGAGCCTGGCGGCGATGGTCGAGTCGCCACGATCATGGCGAAGCGCGGCGAGTATTCGGAGGGCGCCCATTCGACCTGCGTCTACGGCGTTCAGCCAGACACCGACTTCGACCGGTACCAATGGTCGCCTGCTCAACTCTGGGAGGTCGTCAGCGATGTGCTGCTCGGCCAGAAGGTGATGCCATGACCGCAAACAAGGAGCGGCCGATCCTGTTCTCGGCGCCGATGGTGCGCGCCATCTTGGAAGACCGGAAGACGGTCACGCGGCGGGCCTGCAAGCCTCAACCGAGCGCCAACGCTCACACCACCTCCGCCGAAGGAAAACCAATGGGCGCATGGTGGGAGACCGGTAAAGACGTCAACCGCTGTCCATACGGCAAACCAGGCGACCGACTGTGGGTGCGCGAGGCTTGGGTAGCTGACGCACAGGTTGATGCGATAGCGCCGCGAGACCTGAGCCAAGGCGAGCCGATCCGATACCCGGCGGATGGGGCGGTCCGACAGACCGGATGCTCGATGCTCACGCCAGGGAAAGGCCGACCCTCTATACACATGCCGCGCTGGGCAAGTCGCATTCTGCTGGAGATCACCGCCGTCCGGATTGAGCGTTTGCAGGACATCAGCGATGCGCAAATCGAGCGCGAAGGTATTGATCTTGATGCGCTGACCGATGGCCAAGACCGGTACGACATGTGCCACGCAGGATCAGGCGTTGAAGGTCGCCCTACATTGCGAACGGCATGGCATGACCTTTGGGTATCCACTGGAGGCGACTGGGACGCCAACCCCTGGGTCTGGGTCGTCGAGTTCAAGAGGGTTCAGCCATGATCCTCCCCCTGCTCTACATGGCCTGGCTGGTGTACAGGGGGCCGAGGCCATGAATACCTATCGACACACCTTCGCGGCCGTCTGCCCTTCCGACGGCGAAACGATCCTCTACCGGCTAGAACTGCGATCAAACGCCATGATTCACGTCGAGCACATCAAGGCGGCGACAGCTCTGATCAAGACTGGCTGGCACGAACAGATCGCGGATCACCTATCCAGTACCTTGGGCGGCGATCAAACGATCATTGCCACGCACCAGGGCGTCGAGATTGAAACCGTGAGGCTCAGCGGATGATTCATTACCACGGCACGCCTGTCGGCGGTAAGCGCGAGGATGCCGCTAAGTTCTTGGCCGGCCGGCACGCCCTGGTACCGTTCCCACGCAAGGACGATCTCGGGATTGTCGCCGATGTGTGCAAGTCGTTCGTTTTCGATAACGGCGCGTTCACAGTGTGGAAGAAAGGCGGCCAAGTTGACGTCGACGGCTATACACGCTGGGTCGAAGACTGGCACCGACACCCCGGATTCACTTGGGCGCTCATCCCGGACGTCATCGACGGCGACGAGGAGGCCAACGACGACCTTGTTCGGCAATGGCCAGAGGAGCTTCGCGGCGTGCCTGTCTGGCACTTGCATGAATCGCTCGAGCGGCTGCGGCGGCTGGCGAGGTGCTGGCGAACAGTTGCCCTGGGCAGTTCTGGGCAATGGGCCACACCAGGCACTGGATCATGGTGGAAGCGGATGGGCGTCGCGATGGACGCTGTCTGCGACGACCAGGGACGACCGCTGTGCCGGTTACACGGACTGCGTATGCTCGACCCCGCAATCTTCCAGCACCTGCCCTTCGCCTCCGCCGACTCAACAAACGCGGCAGTGAACGGCGGCAGCATCAGCCGCTTCGGCATGTATGCGCCACCCACCGCCGGCCAGCGAGCAAACGTGATCGCTGACCGGATCGAAGCTCATAACAGTTCGCCGATCTGGCAACGAGAAGCCCAGGCCGAACTGGCCCTATAACCCCACTCCCCCTACATGCCTGCCGGTGAATGGCGGGCGAGGTATACCCAATGAAAAAAGAACAGTTGCCGGAACTGGCGGCTGCGGTCGCGCGCGCCATTGAGGCCGGGAAAGCAGCGGCGGTGGCTGCTCCTGACGACGGCGGCAGCGCCAACCTTGATCGCGTCTACCTCCGCGTCGGCCTGCTGCGCGAAAAGACGTTGCACGATGCAGGCCTTGAGGGATGGATGCAGTCCGCCAGCACATACCACGCCCGGGCGTTCCACCTCGGCGCTCCGTTTCCCGGCCAAGGCAACCGGCGCTACGCCGGCGTGCAGGCCATGTACAAATCACTGATCGCCGACGGCGTCGATTGCGGCGTCTGGTACCAGGTTGATTAACCCCATCACCACCTTCTGCCGCCACGCGCGGCATGGAGCACACCCATGACCATCACCAGGATCATCAAAGGCCCACACCGCTTTGGCGGTTATTGGTGGGTGGTCGCCGACTGCGGCGGTATCAAGCAGCACATGTCCTTTCGCACAGAGCAACAGGCACGCCAGGTTGCCGTTGGGCAAGACAGCGTAACCCTTCATTAAACGTCTGCCGCCGAGCGCGGCGCGGAGAACCACCATGGCAACAGCCGAAAAGCTGGGCGATGAGTCCGGCCACGACAAGGTCACCGAGAAGCGAATGGCCGAACTGTTGGGCACCACACCGAAAGCCCTGCAGCGCAAGCGAGAACGTAACATCATCCCCGCCAGCGTCTGGTCGAAGATCGACGGACGAATCATGTACAGCAAATGGAGGTATGACGAATGGCTAGAGAGCCAATGGAGCTGCCCACCGGAGTTGAGCTTGTCGGAAAGTCGATCCGGATCAGGTTCTCCTGGAACAAGAAGCGGCACTGCGAAACGCTCGCTCTGCCGCAAACCCCAAAGGGAATCGCAGCAGCCGAGGCTCTACGTGCTCAAGTGACGCAGCTGGCGAAGCTTGGCGCGCTGACGCCCGAGAAGTACCGGGAGCTGTTCCCGAACAGTCGAAGCGACTCGAATGGGCATATGCCGATCTTTTTCGATTATGCCCAGGACTGGCTGAACAGCCTTCAGATCGAAGACAGCACCCGCAAAAACTACCGCGGCACCATGCAAAACTACTGGGTCCCATACCTTGCCCAGTACCCGCTCGACAAAATCACACCGGTCCTGATACGCAAGGTCGTCAACGCGATTACTTGGACCTCGCCGATCCGCAGGAAGGGGGCCATCCGGCTTGTTACCGGGCTGCTATCCCAGGCCGTGAAAGACGAGTTGATTCTGAGGAATCCGGCGAACTCGATCCCGCCAACCAGGGTGATCAAGCGAGAGATCGATCCATTCAGCCGTGAAGAGGCGGATGATCTGATCGGCAAGCTATACGAAGTGACGAGTGGTCTACAGACCATATACGCGTGTTTTTTTGAGTTTTCTTTCTATACAGGAATGCGTCCAGGCGAGGCGATGGCCCTGCGCTGGAGCGAGGTTGATACGCGCTCGAGGCGCGCCAAGGTGTGCCGCATCAGGCTGTACGGCAAGATCAAGGAGAGGACGAAGACGAAGGTGTCTCGGGAAGTTTTATTGAACGATCGAGCGCTACAGGCACTCGAAAAAGCCAGACCTCTTACGGCGGCGCGCTCTGATTACGTTTTCGCGCCGGAAGGATCGGGTGAAAGATCAGAGCTGTACATCCGTTCCGAAACAGGGGCTAAGCGCTATTGGTTGGCAGCGCTGCGCAAGTCGGGCATTCGATATCGCCGGATGTACGACACCAGGCACACCTACGCAACGATGTGCCTGATGTCCGGAATGAACCCGGCATTCATCGCTGCGCAACTCGGACACAGCGTCCAAGTGCTGCTTTCAACCTATGCCAAGTGGATCAGCTCCTCGAGTGATTTTGCGGAGCTTGAAAAGCTGGATTTGCCGAAAAACGGTACAAAATTGGTACTTGATTCGAGGTAGATGCGCCTAGACCCAGCAAACACAAGGCCTTTTAGGATATGTGCGGATTAGCTGGAGAGTTACGTTTCGATCAACAACCTGCGGACCTTGCGGCCGTAGAGCGAATGACCCATCACCTGGCCCCTCGCGGCCCCGATGCGTGGGGTTTCCATAGCCAGGGCCCGATTGCCCTGGGCCACCGACGCCTGAAGATCATGGACTTGTCCGATGCCTCGGCCCAGCCGATGATCGACAATCAACTGGGCCTGTCCCTGGCCTTCAACGGGGCGATCTATAACTACCCGGAACTGCGCAACGAACTGGAGACATTGGGCTACGCCTTTTGCTCCGGTGGCGACACCGAAGTGCTGCTCAAGGGCTATCACGCCTGGGGCGAAGCGCTGCTGCCCAAGCTCAACGGCATGTTCGCCTTCGCCATCTGGGAGCGTGATGCCAAACGCCTGTTCATCGCCCGCGACCGTCTCGGCGTCAAGCCTTTGTATCTTTCCCGCACAGGCCAACGCCTGCGCTTTGCCTCGGCGTTGCCGGCACTGCTCAAGGGCGGCGACATCAGCCCGATGCTCGACCCGGTCGCCCTCAACCATTACCTGAATTTCCATGCCGTGGTCCCGGCACCTCGCACCCTGCTGGCCGGCATTGAAAAGCTGCCGCCTGCCACATGGATGCGGGTAGAAGCCGATGGCAGCATCGAGCAGAAAACCTGGTGGACCTTGCCCTATGGTCCCCGGCCAGATGAGCAGAACCTGTACCTGGAAGACTGGATCGACCGCGTGCTCGACAGCACCCGAGAAGCCGTCGCCATTCGCCAGCGGGCCGCCGTGGATGTAGGGGTACTGCTTTCCGGTGGCGTGGACTCGAGCATGCTGGTGGGGCTTCTGCGAGAAGTGGGCGTGGACGACCTGTCCACGTTCTCCATCGGTTTCCAGGATGCCGGCGGCGAACGGGGTGACGAGTTCCAGTATTCGGACCTGATCGCCAGGCACTACGGCACCCGCCATCACCAACTGCGCATCGACGAAAAAGAAATCATCGAGCAACTGCCGGCAGCCTTCCGCGCCATGAGCGAGCCAATGGTCAGCCATGACTGCATCGCTTTCTACCTGCTATCGAGGGAAGTGGCCAAGCACTGCAAAGTGGTGCAAAGCGGCCAGGGCGCCGACGAGTTGTTTGCCGGTTATCACTGGTATCCCCAAGTGGACGGCGCCAGCGATCCCTATGCGGCCTATCGCGCCGCGTTCTTCGATCGCAGCTATGAAGAGTACGCCGCCACCGTGCAGCCGAAATGGCTGACCGCCAACGACGCCGCCGGTGACTTCGTCAAGGAACACTTCGCTCAACCGGGCGCCGATGCTGCCGTCGACAAGGCCCTACGCCTGGACAGCACCGTGATGTTGGTGGACGACCCGGTCAAGCGTGTCGACAACATGACCATGGCCTGGGGCCTGGAAGCACGCACACCGTTCCTGGATTACCGGCTGGTGGAACTCTCGGCGCGGGTTCCGGCGAAATTCAAACTGCCCGACGGCGGCAAGCAAGTCCTCAAGGAAGCGGCCCGGCGGGTAATTCCCGGCGAAGTCATTGATCGCAAGAAAGGCTATTTCCCGGTGCCGGGACTTAAGCACCTGGAAGGCAACACCCTGGCCTGGGTCCGCGAATTGCTCCTGGATCCGAGCCAGGATCGCGGCCTGTTCAACCCGGCCATGCTCGACCGCCTGCTCACCGACCCCAACGGTCAGTTGACCCCGCTACGCGGCTCCCGCCTGTGGCAACTGGCGGCGCTGAACCTGTGGCTCAGCGAGCAAGGAATCTGATCGATGAAACCCCACACAACGGTTCACAACCAACGGCTGCTGCGCGGCCAGGCGCCTTCCTACGAACGCTTGCAGGCGCGCCTGGCCGTAGACGGCAGCGAACTGGGCGCCGCCCCGATTGCGGTGCATTGCGGCTGGGGCCGACTGCTGATCGGCCACACCTTCCCGGACCCGGCGACACTGGGCCGGGAGTTACTCAACGAACAACCCGGCGAACGTGACATTGCCCTGTACGTCGCGGCCCCCCAGCAGGTTCTGGGGCTGGAACCGGCGCAGTTGTTCCTCGACCCTTCCGACACCTTGCGCCTGTGGTTCAGCGACTATCGACAGGCCACACGGGTGTTTCGCGGCTTCCGGATTCGTCGCGCCCAGAACGACACCGATTGGCAAGCCATCAACCAGCTCTACCAGGCCCGTGGCATGCTGCCGGTCGATCCACAGCGCTTGACGCCACGTCATCAGGGCGGGCCGGTCTACTGGCTGGCCGAAGACGATGACAGTGGCGCAGTCATCGGCAGCGTCATGGGGCTCAATCACCAGAAAGCCTTCAACGATCCGGAAAATGGCAGCAGCCTCTGGTGCCTGGCCGTGGACCCGCAGTGTTCACGACCCGGTGTTGGCGAAGTGCTAGTGCGTCACCTCATCGAGCATTTCATGAGCCGCGGCTTGAGTTATCTCGATCTGTCCGTACTGCATGACAATCGCCTGGCCAAGAACCTCTATGCCAAGCTCGGTTTTCGTAACCTGTCGACGTTCGCCATCAAGCGCAAGAACAGCATCAATCAACCACTGTTCCTGGGGCCTGGACCCGAGGCCCAGTTCAACCCTTATGCGCGGATCATCGTCGAGGAAGCGCACCGCCGAGGCATCGAAGTACAGGTGGACGACGCCGAAGGCGGTTTGTTCACCCTGATCCACGGTAGCCGTCGGGTACGTTGCCGCGAATCCCTGAGTGACCTGACCAGCGCCATCAGCATGACCTTGTGCCAGAACAAGAGCCTGACCCATAAAGTCCTGAAGAACGCCGGCCTGAACCTGCCGGCACAACAGTTGGCAGGCAATGCCGATGACAACCTGGCGTTCCTCGACGAACACGAGCGGGTGGTGGTCAAGCCGCTGGATGGTGAACAGGGTCAGGGCGTGGCGGTGGACCTGCGCACCATCGAAGAAGTGCAGAGTGCCATCGAGGCGGCCCGGCAGTTCGACAGCCGGGTGTTGCTGGAAAGCTTTCACGAAGGGCTCGACCTGCGCATCCTGGTGATCAACTTTGAAGTGGTGGCGGCGGCGATCAGGCGGCCTGCGGAAGTCATCGGCGACGGCCAGCACACCATTGGTGCCTTGATCGAAGCCCAAAGCCGTCGACGACAGGCGGCCACCGGAGGGGAAAGCAAGATTCCGGTTGACGCCGAAACCCAGCGCACGCTGAGTGCCGCAGGGTATGACTACGACAGCGTGCTGCCGTCCGGTGAGCACTTGTTCGTACGACGCACTGCAAACCTTCACACGGGCGGCGTCCTGGAAGACGTCACCGACACCCTGCACCCGACCCTGGCCGATGCGGCGGTACGCGCGGCACGCGCCCTGGACATCCCCATGGTCGGCCTCGACCTGCTGGTGCCGGCTGCCGATCAACCCGAGTACGTGTTCATCGAAGCCAACGAACGCGCCGGCCTGGCCAACCACGAACCACAACCCACTGCCGAACGCTTTGTGGATCTGCTGTTTCCCCATAGTCAGGGGGTGGTCTGACACCCCCCATAGTGGACTGATCGTTCCCACGCTCCGCGTGGGAATGCCTCAAGGGACGCTCCGCGTCCAGATGACGCAGAGCGTCACCGGCTGCATTTCCACGCAGAGCGTGGGAACGATCGGATACGCAAACGTTCAGGAGTTTCCATGATCAGCAAAATCCCCGAACCGAATCTCGAATACCTGCAAAAAGTCCTGCTGGAAATGCTCGCCATCCCCAGCCCGACCGGCTTCACCGACACCATCGTGCGCTATGTCGCCGAACGCCTCGAAGAGTTGGGTATACCTTTCGAAATGACCCGCCGCGGCACGATCCGCGCCACCCTCAAGGGTCGCAAGAACAGTCCCGACCGGGCCGTGTCGGCCCACCTGGATACCATCGGCGCCACGGTGCGGGCCATCAAGGACAACGGTCGCCTGACCCTCGCGCCGGTGGGCTGCTGGTCCAGCCGGTTTGCCGAAGGCAGCCGGGTCAGCCTGTTCACCGACACCGGCGTGATCCGCGGCAGCGTATTGCCCTTGATGGCGTCCGGGCACGCCTTCAACACCGCCGTGGATGAAATGCCCATCAGTTGGGATCACATTGAATTGCGCCTGGACGCGTACTGCGCCACCCGTGCCGATTGCGAAACCCTGGGAGTGGGTGTCGGCGATTACGTCGCCTTCGATCCCCTGCCGGAGTTCACCGAGAGCGGCCACATCAGCGCGCGTCACCTGGACGACAAGGCCGGAGTCGCGGCGTTGCTGGCGGCGCTCAAGGCAATCGTCGACAGCGGCGAGGAGCTTCTGATCGACTGTCACCCCCTGTTCACCATCACCGAGGAAACCGGCAGTGGCGCAGCCGCAGCGCTACCCTGGGACGTCAGTGAGTTCGTCGGCATCGACATCGCGCCCGTCGCGCCCGGCCAGCACTCCAGCGAACATGCCGTGAGCGTGGCAATGCAGGATTCGGGCGGGCCCTACGACTATCACCTGTCACGACACTTGCTGAAACTGGCCAAGGAGAACGAACTGCCGGCACGCCGCGACCTGTTCCGCTACTACTTCAGCGACGCCCACTCGGCCGTCACTGCTGGCCATGACATCCGCACTGCCCTGCTCGCCTTCGGCTGCGATGCCACCCATGGCTACGAACGCACCCATATTGACAGCCTGGCCGCCCTCAGCCGTCTGCTCGGTGCCTATATCCTCAGCCCACCGGTGTTCGCCAGCGATGCGCAACCGGCCCAGGGGTCTCTGGACCGTTTCAGCCACCAGATCGAACACGATGCGCAGATGGAGAGCGATACCCGGGTGCCTTCGGTGGATAGCCTGGTGGGGCAGCGTTCGGATAACTGACAGAGGACTCTTGCTTTCCGGGGATTGCCATCGCGAGCAGGCTAGCTCCCACAGGGACGAGTGGCGTAGATCCACTGTGGGAGCGAGCCTGCTCGCGATGAGGCCGCAATAGGCACCGCAAATCCAAGGCTAGCCGCGAAGGTCCATAGGCCGTAGCATTTGCGACATTATCCAGCCGAGGTCCACCATGCTGATCCCCCACGACCAACTCGAAGTCGACACGCTCACTCGCCTGATCGAGGACTTCGTGACCCGCGACGGCACCGACAACGGTGACGACACTCCCCTGGAAACCCGTGTGCTACGCGTCAGACAGGCTTTGACCAAGGGCCAGGCGATGATCGTCTTCGATCCGGAGAGCGAGCAGTGTCAATTGATGCTCAAGCACGACGTGCCCAAACACCTATTTGACTGAGCACGCCTTGCGGGCGACCTGACTCTTCTTTCTCTGGATCTTTTCGTATATCTCGAAGCGATGAACATCTATGTGCCGCGGCGCTTCCACGCCAAACCGCACAGTGGTGCCGTTGACCGACAGCACACGAACGGAAATATCATCACCGATGGAAATCAGTTCACCCACGGCACGGCTTAGTACGAGCATGGTTCTTGTCCTTAAGAAGGTCTGAACCCTGACCATGCCCGGCCTGTTTCCTGTTCACAAGACACGGAGAAGAATTCAGTAAACCCCTACAAACAAGACTCTGAGAACTGAAGGAAACTTCCTGCAAGAACGGCTCGGACCGCGCCGTTTTCAAGGCCCCGAGAAACGAGGGCCGAACAGAATCACACTGGCGCCCAGCATGCAAAGCGCCACGCCGATCCAGTCGGAACCCAGCGGTCGTACCCGCTCCACCATCGCCAGCCAGGCTATGGAGGCGATGATGTAGATGCCGCCATAGGCGGCGTAGGCACGACCGGCATAGGTCGCTTCAGCGCGGGTCAGCAACAGGGCGAATACCGTCAGGCTGAGCACCGCCGGTGCGATCCACCAGGCGCTCTTGCCCTGGCGCAACCACATCCAGAACGCGAAGCAGCCAGCGATTTCGAACAGCGCAGCGAGAAAGAACCACAGATAGTTGAGCATGCAGTTGTCCATCAGGAAGGCCGGATGGCGTCATCCTGAGGACACTGCATATCAAGGTCAAGTCGGGTTCTGTCGGGCCTTGGCGCGCATCTTGTCGGCCATGGTGGTCATTTCGTCATACAGTAACTGCGGGTTCTTCTGCTTCATCGCCCAGGCCATGCGGCCCTGTTCGTGAGGCAGGATCATGAACTCACCCTGGGCCACCCGCTGGAAGATGTAATCAGCGATATCGGCGGCGGTGATGGGCGAGCTTTCCAGCAACTTGCCTACCTGGGCCTTCATGGCCGGGGTCGGACCACGGAAGGAGTCCAGCAGGTTGGTCTGGAAGAACGACGGACAGACCACATGCACGCCGACTTCCTGCTGCGCCAGTTCGACCAGCAGGCTTTCCGACAACGCCACCACTCCAGCCTTGGCCACGTTGTAGTTACTCATGGCCGGCCCCTGCATCAGTGCCGCCATGGACGCGATGTTAATGATCTTGCCGCGGCTCTTTTCCAGCAACGGCAGGAAGGCCTTGCACCCCTTGACCACACCCATCAGGTTGATCGCGATCTGCCAGTCCCAATCTTCCAGGGACAACTCACTGAAGAACCCGCCCGAGGCTACGCCGGCGTTGTTGACGATGATGTCAATGCCGCCGAGCTTCTCTTCGCAGGCCTGAGCGAACGCCGTCAGTTGACTGTAATCACGCACATCGCAGCGCTGGACAAAGCCGTCGCCGCCGGCATCACGCACCAGCCTGAGGGTTTCCTGAAGGCCTGGCTCACTGACATCCGACAAGGCCAGGCGCCAGCCTTCGCGGGCCCAGCGCAGTGCGATTTCGCGGCCCAGGCCCGAGCCGGCACCGGTGATCATCATGCGATTTTGCATAGGAAACAGCCTTGTTGTTCCGGGAGAGATGGGCCGAGTGTAGCGAAGGCGCCAGCGGGACCCACGCTCCATCAGATTGCTGAATGGCGGGGGCAAACCGTAATGGGTTGTGGAGGCCATGGCGAGGAAGCTTGCCCCCGCTCGGTTGCGCAGCAGTCGGACGATACTGGGGCCGCTTCGCCGCCCAGCGGGAGCACACTCCCTCGCCACAGGTTTTCTGGCTGCCTGGCACCAGGCTCTGTACGAAAAGCCTTGATACTCGTTCATGCTGCGTTGAAAACAGCCTCGGAATGCTCACGTATTCCAATATACCGCGCTTGCACGGCTGTTTTCGCCTTGCCTGACCTTCGTCTCAAGACTTTTCGTACAGTGCCTAAAAAACTTTGAATTTTTTACAGGACGTTACGGTCGGATTTAATAAGCCGCCCCGATTTAATGCAGCGTGCTGGCAGTTGAAAGTTCTATCACTCCAAAACTGACCAATAAGGAAATCAACAATGGGCACAATACTCATCATTATTCTGATCCTCCTGCTGATCGGCGGCCTGCCGGTCTTCCCACACTCCAGAAGTTGGGGTTATGGCCCGTCCGGCATCATCGGCGTAGTGTTAGTAGTGCTGTTGATACTGCTGTTACTGGGCAAGATATAAATCAATAGCCAAAAAAAGAGGCCTTTTTAAAAGGCCTCTTTTTTATGCGTCGTCGTTAATCAGTCCGGCTTGCCATCTACTACGCCGGCGGTGTTATCCAGCAGGCTCTTGGTAGCGGTTTGCAGGAACGATTCAAGTTGCAGCTTCATCTGCGCAGTGTCCTGCGCTTGCGGGATAATTTCCGCATGCGGGTTGGAACCCAACTCATAGCGGTACATCTTCGGTGCCATCTCCTTGTCTTTCGGCAGTACCAGGATCCTGTCGTCACGAATGATCGCTGTAGTCTGTTCGCTCCCCGACGGCTTGATCACACCAAAGCCGGCATCGCCTTGCGGCAGGTTCAACAGGTCACGGCCCCAGCACTGGTTGCGCACCTGTCCGCCGATCCGCCCCATGATGGTGGGGACGATGTCGACCTGGGTACCCACCGTGTGGTTACGCTGGCCGAATTTTTCCTGGATACCCGGACCGATCAACAGCATCGGTACGTTGAATCGCCCCAGGTCCATCTCGGTGATCTGGCGCTCGTTACCGAAACCATGGTCGCCGACTACGACGAACAGCGTCTCCTTGAAGTAAGGCTCCTTGCGTGCCTTCTCGAAGAACTGGCCCAGCGCCCAGTCCGAGTAACGCATGGCGGTCAGGTGTTCGTTGAGGCTGCCACGGTCGGTGACCCGCTCCACAGGCAGCGGGGTCGGCAGAGCATAAGGCGTGTGGTTGGACAGGGTTTGCAGCAACGCATAGAACGGCTTGCCGTTTTCCCGCGCCTTGAGCTCGATCAGGCCACGGTCGAACATGTCCTGGTCGGACACGCCCCATGTCGGATCGGAAAACACCGGGTTGACGAAGTCGTTTCGCCCGATGAAGTTGGTCATGCCCTGGTTGCTGAAGAAACCCGACTGGTTGTCCCAGGCGAAATCGCCGTTGTAGACATACACGTCGTCGTAATCACGGGCACTGAGCAACTGTGGCAGGCCCGACAGCTTGTGGCTGCCTTCCGGCGTCTGCATGAGGTATTCGAAACCGGGCAGGTTCGGAAAGCACGCCATGGTGGCGAACATGCCCTGGTGGGTATGGGTGCCATTGGAGAAGAAGCGGTCGAACAGCAGGCCCTCCTTGGACAGTTTGTCCAGGTAAGGCGTGATGTTGCCGGGTGCGCCCAGGGCGCCTACCGAGTGACCGGCCATGCTTTCCATGAGGATCACGACCACGTTCTTGATCGGCAGCGTCTTGTCGGCCGGCGGCGTGTAGTCGCGGCGCACGGCAGCAGTGGCGGTATCCACCAGCTTGTCGTCGGGCAACACCAGCATGTCGCGCACGGTTTGCTGCGCCAATGGCTGCTCGAGGGTGGCTTTCCAGATGTTGTCACGGTCTTCGGACATCCGGCTCTTGGCCGCCGTCACCAGCGACAGCGTGCCGTTGAGGCCCAACTGATTGGCGAAGTTCGAATCGGTGGTATAGACGTCACCCCAACGCAGCGGCGGCCCCTGACGCAGGGTGCCACGGGCCGCAACCACGGCCATCATCAGGCAGACGACGAACACCACTACTCGGCCGTACCACGGCGCGATCTGACGGGTACTGATGCTACCACCGCTGAAGGGGCCACGCGGACGGGTTGCTCGGTCTGCGCCCTTGAACGCCAGGCTCAGGATAATGGTGCCACCGGCCCAGGCCAGCAGGTAGCGCACCACCGGGAAACCGTACCAGAGCATGCTCATCACGGTTTTCGGGTCTTCCTTCACATACTGGAACACCAGACCGTTGAGGCGTTGGTGGAACTCACGGTAGAAGTCCAATTCCATCAAGCCCAGGAACAACGCAATGCTGGAGGTGACGGTCAGCCAGAAACGAAAGAAGCCGCGGGCCGCCATGGCGCGGACACTGAACAGCGCCAACAGCAGCGGAACGCTGAGGTAGACCACCAGGCGCAGGTCAAAACGCAGGCCGTTGGCGAAGGCTTCAACGAAAGTCGAGGCCGGGGTATCGAGGATCATCTGGCGGTTATAGACCAGCAGCGCCACGCGCAGCAGGCTGAACATCACCATCATCACCAGGGCGCAGAGCAATGTGTAGGCCAGGTGCGATTTGACGGTTGGTTGCAACAGGCGATGCGTGCTTCGCTGCTGACTCAGGGCGTCCGGAATTGCCATGTCGTTTGAGGACCCTATTGGAGTTGAAAGTGACAAAGTACCAAGGCACACCCTCCGCTGACCAAAGCCTGGCCCGGGGTTTGCGCAAGAGCGCAGATGTTGCACGAACGGCTACGGCATTGCCATTAAATAACCGGCGGCAATAAAAGCGCGGGAGATTGTCCGCAAGATTTTGTGAAAATTTTGTTCAATGAATATCTGGAAACACAAAATGCCTGAACCAACCTCAATATCAGGCCGCCCCTATTGTGGCGAGGGGATTTATCCCGGCTGGGCTGCGCAGCAGCCCCATCCCAGAAACCCAATCAGCCTGACACACCAAGTTGCAACTAGTGGGGCTGCTTAGCAGCCCAGCGGGGATAAATCCCCTCGCCACAAAAAGCCCCCTCAGCCAAATCAGTCGTTACTCGGCTTGTTGATCGCCTGCAACACGTACTGCGGCATGGCAAACGCACCGAGATGAATCTCAGGGTTGTAGTAGCGGGTGACGATGCCACTGCCGATGAACCGCTCGTGCAGGGTTTCACGGGAGAGTTTGCGGTATGCGCTATCGGTCGAGCCCCAGGCGAAGGTCATGGCGCCGCCGATGTAGGTCGGCACGGCAGCCTGGTAGAAATGCCAGTCGGCAAACAGGCCTCGTAGTCGGCCGGCGGTGGTCTGCACTTCGCCCAGTTGCATGAATGGCGTGCCGTTCTGAGTCACCAGGATGCCACCGTCGTTCAGGCAGCGGTGGCAAGCCTGGTAGAAGTTTTCCGAGAACAGCACTTCACCCGGGCCGATCGGGTCGGTGGAGTCGGAAATGATGACGTCGAACTTCTCCTGGGTGGTGGAGACGAAACGCATGCCGTCGTCGATCACCAGGTTCAGTCGCGGGTCGTCGTAGGCCCCCTTGGAATGGTTGGGCAGGAACTCCTTGCACATGTCTACCACTGTGCCATCGATTTCCACCATGGTGATGTGCTCGACGCTCAGGTGCTTGGTCACCTCGCGCAACATGCCACCATCACCGCCACCGATGATCAGCACACGCTTGGCCTTGCCGTGAGCGAGGAGAGGCACGTGGGTGAGCATCTCGTGGTAGATGAACTCATCGGCTTCGGTGGTCTGGATCACGCCATCGAGTGCCATCACTCGCCCCATGCGCGGGTTCTCGAAGATCACCAGATGCTGGTGCTCGGTACGCACTTCGTGCAGCAGCTTGTCCATCCGGAAACGTTGGCCGTAGCCTTCGTAGAGGGTTTCCAGGTAGTCGCCGGTCGGGGTGGTCGTCATGGTCAGGTGCTCCGATAGCTCACAAAGGCGCGCATTCTACGACGATGGGGATGACAGGTCGAACCTTGCAGGAGCGATGTAGGAACTGCCGAGCGAAGCGAGGCTGCGATCTGTGCCCAGACAATTGAGTCTCCAGCGAGAAGATCGCAGCCTTCGGCAGCTCCTGCAGGTCAGAGGAGCAAGCACTTTTCAGTGGAACTGGCGCCCCAATCCCCCCGGTACGCCTTCGATAGTAGTGTCTTCCCAAGGCCCGTTCGGACTGACGGAACGGCTCCAGCCGTTGTTCCAACGGTAGTAGGTGCGCTGACGGTAGAAGGTATTGGGCTGGTTATCCAGTACATAGACCCCAAGCTTGGCATCCCAGTGACTGTTGCCCCCGGGCGGCGGGGCGAAACTGGCAGACGTGCGCGGCAACGGCTTGGCCGGTTTGTTCGGAGTGACCGGTTTGCCTGGTGCGGTGGACGGCACCGGTTTGGTGGTCGGCCCCGAAGGCGGAATGGGTGGCAGCGGTGTCGAGGGCTCCGGCGGACGATGAACCGCACATGCGCTCAAGCCCAGGACGAGCGTCAGCAGAGTGATACGGGCGATGGCGGTCATGGTGCAGGTTCCTGTCATTGGTCCGGACTGTCGATGGTCAGTTGTTGCGGCGCCGTGGTACTGCTCGCCAGCGGTTGGCTGCGGCCGATCCACTCACCGGAAGTCGGCTGCCCGGCTCGGGAAATACGCGCCACCAGTTGGACTTCAGGGAAGTTCGACAGTTTCAGTTGCGGCATCATCGCGTCCGCGTCCCCCAGCTCGACGCTGACAGGCAGGTCGGCGACAGTCAGGCGCTTGGCCGCCAGCGGCGCAGGCGGGCCGGAAACCGCGCGGGCAAAGATGAATACACTGTCACCCGGCTGCACCTTGGCCTTGAGCGCAGGCGCCAGGTCGACACGTACCTTGAGCAGCGCGCCAGTCTTGGCCGCCGGAGCCTGAGTCACCTTGCCGCCGCTGGCTTGCAGCTTCTCGGTGGCGCGGGCAATGCCGCCTTGCAGCGCCTCGCGGGATTTGTCGCCCTCCGGCAGTTGCGCCAGCAGACGCCCCCAGTAATCAATCGCGTCCTGATAACGCTCGCCTTCAAAGGCAGCGATACCCAACAGGCCCAGGCTGGTGACTTCCTTGGGATCAAGCTTCAGGGCCTCGTCGGTCAAGGCCTGGACCTTGTCCGACCACTTCTTGCCATCGGCAAAATACTGCGCCTGGGCCCACTGCCCCAGCAGCTCGGGCTGCCGCCCCGCCACCGCCACGGTACGCTCGAAGATCTTCGCCGCATCCGCTGGCCGATCCTGTGCCATGTAGGTACGCCCCAGGAAATACAAGCCCTCGGCGGAATTCGGCTGTGCCGCCACCGCCCTTTCCAGGCGCCGGGTCATTTCTTCCATCGACTGCGGCGCCTGGGCGAATTCGCGGGTCAGTTCGACCTTGTCGCTCGCGCCGAAATGCAAGTACAGGCCCAGGCCCAGCACCGGCACCAGCACGGCGGCAAGAAACGGCAACGGTTTGCCCATGCGCGATTCGCGCGGCGTCTCGGCGCCCTCGGTATCGGCGAGCAGTTCCCGGGCGGCTTCGGCGCGTCCCGTATCCAGTTGCGCAGCGTTGAGCACGCCCTCCGCCTGCTCGGCCTGCAACTCGGCGACGCGCTCCTGATACAGCGCCACATTGAGCGCGGTACGGTCCTCCTCCCGCTGGGCGCGACGGACGCGCAGCACGGGGATCAACAGAAAACTCAGGGCAATCAGGAGAAGCAGACCTGCGGCGAGCCAGAAATCAATCATGCTTGGTGTTATCCAACAGTTGGTCGAGGCGCTGGCGCTCTTCGACGGAAAGCGTGTCCGGAGCGGCGGTTCGCTGCACCCGGCGGCGGCGCACGATCAGCGCGATGACGACGAAACCGCCGAGCAACAACCCGGCGGGGCCGAACCAGAGCAGCGCGGTCTTGGAGGACAGGGCCGGGTTGTAACGCACGAACTCACCGTAGCGGTCCACCATGAAGTCGATGATCTGCTGGTTGTCCTTGCCCTCGCCGAGCATGCGGAAGATTTCCTTGCGCAGGTCGGCGGCAATCGGGGCGTTGGAGTCGGCAATGTCCTGGTTCTGGCACTTGGGGCAGCGCAGTTCCTTGGTCAGCTCGCGAAACCGCTCGCGTTCGCCTTCGTTGGCGAATTCGTAGGTGTCGATGGCGGCATGGGCCACGCCCGCGAGACTCAACCCCAGGACGACGGCGGCTAACCAGCGCTTCATGGTTTGGCCTCGTCCACCAGAGCCTGGTACTTGGCGGCGAGTTTTTCGCGCCACACCTGCTCGTCGATCACACCGACGAACTTGTCACGGATGACGCCCTTGGCGTCGATGAAGAAGGTCTCCGGAGCCCCGTAGACCCCCAGGTTCAGGCCCAGGGAGCCCTCTTCATCACGAATGTCCAGTTGATACGGGTTGTGGAACTCGGCGAGCCATTTCAAGGCATCAACGTTGACGTCCTTGTAATTGACGCCGTAGATCACCACACCTTTCTCGGCCAGCTTATTCAGCACCGGATGCTCGACCCGACAGGAAATGCACCAGGTGCCCCATACGTTGACCAGTGCCGGCTTACCCAGCAGATCGGCGCGGGTCAGCGTCTTGTCGCCCTGCACTGACGGCAGGCTGAACTCCGGGAACGGCTTGCCGATCATCGCCGAGGGCAACTCGGACGGGTCCAGAAAAAGCCCCCGGTACAGAAAGACCGCCACCACCAGGAACAGCGCCAGCGGCAGTACCATCAACCAACGTTTCATGCAGTGGCTCCCGTCACACCCAGGGCTTCACGCACCCGGGTTTTCACCTTGACTCGATAACGCCGATCCAGCGCCGCCAGCGCCCCGCCCAGTCCGGTCAGCAGACCACCGAACCAGATCCAGCGTACGAACGGCTTGACGTGCACCCGCACCGCCCAGGCGCCATCGCCCAGGGATTCGCCCAATGCCACATAGAGATCGCGAGTAAACCCGGCGTCGATTCCGGCCTCGGTCATTACCGATTTCTGTACGGTGTACAGGCGTTTCTCGGGATGCAGCACCGCCACTTCCTGGCCGTCACGAGTGACCCGCACCGTGCCTTTATCGGAGGTGAAGTTCGGGCCTTCGAAATGTTTGGCGCCCTCGAAAACAAACTGGTAGCCGGCCAGGTCCATGGACTCTCCCGGCGCCAGGCGCAGGTCGCGTTCGGCGCTGTTCTGGCTGGACAACACCACGCCCAGGGCGCAGACGGCGATGCCCAGGTGGGCGACCTGCATGCCCCAGTAGCTGCGGGTCAGAGTCGGCAGGCCCTTGACCAGGCCTTTGTGACGGGTCTTGTCGAAGATGTCCCGAACTCCGGCCAGCAATACCCAGGCTGCCAGCACGAAGGTCGCCAGCACGGCCCAGTTGAAATCGCCATAAGCGATCCCGGCCACCACCGCCAGGGCGGCGGTGCCCAGCAGCACCGGCGTGAGCATGCCCAGCAGCCATTTGACCGGCGTGTCTTTCCAGCGCACCAGTACACCGACTGCCATCACCACCATCAGGATCGCCATCAGCGGAATGAACAGGGCGTTGAAGTACGGCGGCCCGACCGACAGCTTGGCCCCGGAGAGCGCATCGAGCACCAGCGGGTACAACGTTCCCAGCAGGATCATCGACGCGGCCACCACCAGCACCAGGTTGTTGCCCAGCAGCAGCGTCTCCCTGGACCAGAGGTTGAAGCCAACCTGGCTCTTGACCACTGGCGCCCGCAGGGCGAACAACGTCAGCGAGCCGCCGACCACGAACAGCAGGAACATCAGGATGAACACCCCGCGCTCGGGGTCCGAGGCGAAGGCATGCACCGACGTCAGCACGCCGGAACGCACCAGGAAGGTCCCCAACAGGCTCAGGGAGAATGCGGCGATGGCCAGTAACACGGTCCAGCTCTTGAACACGCCACGCTTTTCCGTGACCGCCAGTGAGTGAATCAGTGCCGTGCCCACCAGCCAAGGCATGAACGAGGCGTTTTCCACCGGATCCCAGAACCACCAGCCGCCCCAGCCCAGTTCGTAGTAGGCCCACCACGAACCGAGGGTGATGCCAATGCCGAGGAAGGCCCAGGCGACGATGGTCCATGGACGCGACCAGCGGGCCCAGGCAGCATCGAGGCGACCGCCCAGCAACGCGGCGATGGCAAAGGCGAACGCCACGGAAAAGCCGACGTAGCCCATATAGAGCATCGGCGGGTGAACGATCAGGCCGATATCCTGCAACAGCGGATTGAGGTCGCGGCCATCCATCGGCATCTGCGGCAGGATCCGTTCGAACGGGTTGGACGTGACGATCAGGAACAGCAGAAAACCGGTGCTGATCATGCCCATTACCGCCAGCACCCGGGCCAGCATCACCTGGGGCAGTTGCCGGGAGAACACCGAGACGGCGAAAGTCCAGCCGGCGAGAATCAGGGCCCAGAGCAGCAGCGAACCTTCATGGGCACCCCACACCGCACTGAACTTGTAGTACCAGGGTAAGGCGCTGTTGGAGTTGCTCGCGACATAGGCCACGGAAAAATCATCGGTCATGAAGGCGTAGGTCAGGCAACCGAAGGCGAACACCATGAAGGCGAACTGGCCCCATGCCGCCGGCTGGGCCAGGCTCATCCACAAGCGATCGCCGCGCCACGCACCGAGCAGCGGCACCACGGCTTGCACCAGCGCCAGGCACAGCGCCAGGATCATCGCCAGGTGGCCCAACTCGGGAATAAAGATGCCAGTGTTCATCGATCAGCCCTCCTTCACGGGAGCGGGCGCCGACTGACCACTGTCTTTCAGAGCCTTGGTCACTTCCGGCGGCATGTATTTTTCGTCGTGCTTGGCCAGCACTTCGTCGGCCACCACCACGCCATCGGCGTTGAGCTTGCCCAGGGCAACGATGCCCTGTCCTTCACGGAACAGGTCCGGGAGGATGCCGCGATAAGTAATGGTCACGGTCTTGTTGAAGTCGGTGACGTTGAATTTCACGTCCAGCGAATCCCCGGAACGCACCAGCGAGCCCTTCTCCACCATGCCGCCGGCCCGGATGCGGGTGTCCTTGGGCGCTTCGCCATTGGCGATCTGGGTCGGGGTGTAGAACAGATTGATGTTTTGCTGCAGGGCGCTCAAGGCCAGGCCGACCGCAGCACCGACACCCACCAGGATCGCCAGAATGATGACAAGACGTTTTTTGCGCAGCGGATTCACTGACCATTCTCCCGGCGCAGACGACGCGCCTCTTGTTGCAAATACCGCTTGCGGGCCAGGATCGGCACCGCCACGTTGAGGACCAGCACCGCCAGGCAGATGCCATAGGCCGACCAGACATACAGGCCATGATGGCCCATGGCGAGGAAATCGCCGAATGAAGCGAAACTCATCGAGCGGCCTCCAGGCTGTTCTGTACTTCGGCTTTCACCCAACTGGCCCGGGCTTCGCGCTTGAGCACTTCCAGGCGCATGCGCAACAACAGCACCGCGCCGAAGAAACAGTAGAAACCCAGGGCGGTCAGCAGCAGCGGCAGCCACATTTCCACGGGCATCGCCGGTTTTTCCGTGAGGGTGAACGTCGCGCCCTGATGCAGGGTGTTCCACCACTCGACCGAGTATTTGATGATCGGGATGTTGATCACGCCGACAATCGCCAGTACCGCGCAGGCCTTGGCGGCGCTCTCACGATTACTGATGGCGTTGCCCAGCGCAATAAGACCGAAGTACAGGAACAGCAGGATCAGCATCGACGTCAGTCGGGCATCCCAGACCCACCACGAGCCCCAGGTCGGCTTGCCCCAGATGGCGCCGGTGACCAGCGCCACGGCGGTCATCCAGGCGCCGACAGGCGCGGCGCATTGCAAGGCCACGTCGGCCAGCTTCATCTTCCACACCAGCCCGACAACGCCACACACTGCCAGCATCACGTAGATGGACTGGGCAAGCATCGCCGTCGGCACATGGATGTAGATGATGCGAAAGCTGTTGCCCTGTTGATAATCCGGCGGCGCGAACGCCAGGCCCCAGACCACGCCGATGCCAATCAGCAACAGTGCGGCGATGCTCAGCCAGGGCAGCAATTTGCCGCTGATGCCGTAGAACCACTTGGGTGAGCCGAGCTTATGAAACCAGGTCCAGTTCATTGCTGTTTCCATCACGGTTACGGCACGCAGTCACGCGCCGCCGGGTCTGCCTTAACTTCACAGGAAGTGGTCGTTTTTTGACCAGGCCTCATTATTATTCGCCGACGCTGATCTTCAGGCCAGCGGCTATTGCAAAGGGTGTCAAGGTTATCGCCAGGGCGGTCAGGCTCCCCAGCCAGAGCAGATAACCGATCGCCGGCATGCCCTGCAAGGCGGCCTGCAAGGCGCCACTGCCGAGGATCAACACCGGGATATACAGCGGCAGGATCAGCAACGCCAGCAACAGGCCGCCGCGCTTCAAGCCCACAGTCAGGGCTGCCCCCACCGCACCGAGCAAACTCAACACCGGTGTGCCCAGCAGCAGCGAGACCAGCAGCACCGGCATGCACGCGGCGGGCAACCCCAGCATCATCGCCAGCAGCGGCGAGAGCAATACCAGCGCCAGGCCGGAAAAAACCCAGTGTGCCAGTACCTTGGCCAAAACCAGAAGGGCCAGGGGGTGCGACGAAAGGACCCACTGTTCCAGGGAACCGTCTTCGAAATCACTGCGGAAAAGCCCGTCCAGCGAGAGCAGGACCGACAAAAGCGCCGCCACCCAGACCAGTCCTGGCGACAAGGTTTGCAACAATTGAGTCTCCGGTCCGACGGCCAACGGGAACAGCGCAATGACGATCGCGAAGAACACCAACGGGTTGGCCAGTTCAGCCGGGCGGCGGAACAACAGGCGCGCTTCGCGGGCAAGCAACAGGCCAAACACACTCATACGGCCCAGTTCCCCAGATCAATACTGCGATAACCGGACGGCATCCGGGCCAGTGTGTGGTGGGTGGTCAGGAGCACCATACCACCGCCCTCGCAATGCCGGGCCAGGTGTTCCTCAAGCTGCGCCACGCCCTGCTTGTCCAAGGCGGTGAACGGTTCGTCGAGAACCCATAGCGGCGGGCTGTCCAGGTACAACCGGGCCAGGGCCACGCGACGTTGCTGACCGGCGGACAAGGTATGGCACGGCACGTCTTCGAAGCCGCGCAATCCCACCATGGCCAACGCCTGCCAGATCGTCTCACGGTCGGCGGGTCGATGCAGCGCACAGAGCCAGCTGAGGTTTTCTTCGGGGGTCAGCAGATCCTTGATCCCGGCGGCGTGGCCAATCCAGAGGAGGTTGCGGGCCAGTTCACTGCGCTGGTCCTGCAAGGGCTGGCCGTTGAGCAGCACCTGGCCGGCGGTCGGCTGCATCAACCCGGCCAGCAGACGCAGCAGGCTGGTCTTGCCACTGCCATTGGGGCCACTGACTTGCACCATATCGCCAGGCGAGAGTCTCAATTCGAGATGTTCGAAAAGCAGCCGCAAGTCACGCTCACAAGCGAGGCCGACAGTTTGCAAGAGAGGACTGGTCAAGGGATCGCGGGCCTTATACGGTTTAAGTCGGCGGTGCAGCGGCCGTTAAAGAGATGCAGCATAGATGCATTGATGGCCTGTTCCACAGAGCTGCGTCAAACAATTGCAAGGTTTTCGCCGCTCCCTGAAAGACGGGCGGCATTATACATGCCATGCCCCCAGAGGGCGTTCTCAATTAGTTCCAGGGTAAGACCGCAGATGACAGGCGACATGAACATCCAGCCGCTGCCCCAGCCCACGGTAACAACGCGTACGCCGGCGGTCGGTGGCGAGCTGCTCAAATTGCTGACGCCCGTCGAGGGCCTGATCGCTGCCGGCCAGACGGCCAGTGCGGAGGTGTTGTCGCTCAAGCAGGCGGACCAGACTTTCCAGCTATTGCTCAAGGTCACCCTGGATAGCGGCCGCCAGACCACCGTACAGGCCACCAGCGCCCAGCCGTTGCCACAAGGCACCAGCCTGGCGGTGACCCAGCCATCCGCCAGCAATCTGGCGATTACCGTACAACAGGCCGTTGCCTCCAGCGTTGCGACCCTGACCCGGATCGACACCACGCAGTTGCCGGTCGGCACCTTGCTGCAAGGCAAGGTGATTACCAGCCAGGCGTTGCCCCAGTTGCCTGGACAACCGGCGGTGTATCGGTCGCTGGTGAGCCTGCTCAACACCGCTCAGGCCGGCAGCACCCTGGATATCGACAGCCCCCAGCCGCTGCGTATCGGCATGCTGTTGAGTGCCCAGGTGCAGGACGCCCAGGCCTTGAAGTTCATTGCGCTGAGCAACCGCCAGGAACAACTGGCCGTGAGCCAGCAACTGCTGACCCAGGTTAGTCGCCAGGGTTCGCTGGACAGCCTGATCAGCGCCCTGCAGGAGCTGCCCGCCACGGATGGGACCGGCGTCGAGCTGCGTGCCGCGGTGACGCGCCTGCTCGCCAACCTGCCGGATGTGCAGCAATTGAGCACGCCCAAGGGCCTGGCCCAGGCTTTGGCCGCCAGCGGTGTATTCCTGGAAAGCAAACTGCTGGCCGGACAACCTCCGAGCCTGGCTGCGGACCTCAAGGGTGACCTGCTGAAGTTGATCGCCCAACTGACCACGACCCTGCCCGCTTCCACCAATCTCGGCGCAGTCATTGCCGCCAACACTTTGGCCCAGGCCCTGCCCAGCTTCGTGCGCAACGCCCTGGGCACCCTCGGCCAGGTCAGCGCGAAGCCGCAACCCACCAGCTTCCCCCTGCCTTCGCGCCTGCTGAAGGGCCAGGACGACGAAGGTGACCTGGAACACCTGCTGCGCCTCGCCGCGGCTGCCGTGTCGCGCCTGCAGAGTCACCAACTGTCGAGCCTGGAGCAGACGGGACTGACCGACGACGGGCGGTTGATGAGCACCTGGCAACTGGAGATCCCGATGCGCAACCTGCAAGACATCGTGCCGTTGCAGGTCAAGTTTCAACGGGAGGAAACCCCGCCGCGGGAACAACCCAACGAACGGCGAGAAGATCGCGAGGCCAAGCAGCAGCTCTGGCGGGTCGAGCTGGCATTCGATCTGGAGCCGCTGGGGCCGCTGCAGGTCCAGGCGCAATTGCTCAGCGGCAGCCTGTCGAGCCAGTTATGGGCGGAACGGCCCTACACCGCAGACCTGATCGGACGCAACCTCGCGGCACTGCGCGAGCGTCTGGTGACCTGCGGCGTGAACGTTGCAGATCTGGATTGCCATGTCGGCATCCCGCCCAAAGGCCCCAAGACCCGACTCGAACAACGCTGGGTGGACGAAACCGCATGACAACCCACACCGAACCGCGCCAGGCCATCGCCCTCAAATACGACGGCCACCACGCACCGACCCTGACCGCCAAGGGCGATGAAGCCCTGGCCGAGGAAATCCTGCGGATCGCCCGGGAAAGCGAAGTGCCGATCTATGAGAATGCCGAACTGGTGAAGCTCCTGGCCCGGCTGGAACTGGGGGAGAGTATTCCGCAGGAGTTGTACCTCACCATCGCCGAGATCATCGCGTTTGCCTGGAAACTCAAGGGCAAGTTTCCCAAAGGGTTCGACCCGCATGCACCGAGTGTGGAGAAGGATGTGACGGAGCGCGGGGATGATTACTGATTCCAGGCCACATGGCTACAGCGAAGAAGCCTGTGGGAGCAAAGCTTGCTCGCGATTGGGCACCGCCAGTCGAGAATGCCATTGACTGTCCTACCGCTATCGCGAGCAAGCTTTGCTCCCACAGGTTCCAGGGCGTTTGATCCTTGACTGGAAGCGATCATCAGCCCCTATGCAACTTGCTCATCAACTCCGCCTCGGCCTGGGTCAAGCCGCAGGCCTGGGTCAGCTCGTCGATACTGGCGCCCATGCCCACCAGCCGTGCGGCCTGGGCGAAGGACAGGCTCGAGGGGTCTCGCTGTTCCAACTGGGCCAGTTTGTCCGGCAACGGGCCGACCACGGCACGCAGCTCATGGATGGCTTCACCCATGCGCACGGTACCGTTCTGGTAATCGTCGACACGCTTGGCCAGGTCCTTGATGCGCTGATCACGCAGCGCATCGCCTTGGGCCTGCTGAGCGGCGATCTGCCGCTGGGCTCGTATATACGCCAGGAACATCGCCAGCGTGCCTGCCCAGAAAAGGAACAGGACAATGACTGCTACCTCAAGAATCAATCAGATACTCTCCAGTTCCGACCACTCTTCTTCGCTCATCATTTTTTCCAGCTCGACCAGGATCAGCAACTCGTTGTTCTTGTTGCAGACGCCCTGGATGAACTTGGCCGATTCTTCGTTACCGACGTTAGGCGCGGTTTCGATTTCCGACTGACGCAAGTAAACCACTTCAGCAACGCTGTCGACCAGGATACCGACCACCTGCTTGTCGGCCTCGATGATGACGATACGAGTGTTGTCGTTGACCTCGGTGGAGTTCAGGCCAAAACGCTGGCGGGTATCGATCACCGTGACCACGTTGCCACGCAGGTTGATGATACCCAGCACGTAGCTTGGCGCACCCGGAACCGGAGCGATCTCGGTATAGCGCAGCACTTCCTGCACGCGCATTACGTTGATGCCGTAGGTTTCGTTATCGAGTTTGAAGGTGACCCATTGCAGGATCGGATCTTCGGAACCCTTGAGAGACGACGCCTTATCATTCATACCCTGACCCCTCGAAAAACCGCCTGTGGCGGTATGTTCTGCGCCGTGACGCTGTGCGCCACCGACTGTGTTATTTCGGTTTCTGGACCGGCTTGGTGCCGCCCAGGTGTTTTGCCCCGCCACTGGCGATCAGCTCGGCCAGCTCGGAAACGTCCAGCAAGGCGCACATGTGCTCTATCACCGTACCCGCCAGCCATGGCCGTTGACCTCGATGACTGCGCCACTTGATCTCGTTCGGGTCCAGGCGCAGCGAACGGCTGACCTGGTGCACCGCCAATCCCCACTCGTAACCCTGTACCGAAATCACGTATTGCAGGCCCTGGCGAAAATCATCGCGATAACGGTCCGGCATCACCCAGCGCGCGGTATCCAGTACCTTCAGGTTGCCGGCCTGGCTCGGCAGGATCCCAAGGAACCAATCCGGCTGGCCAAACAGCGGCGTCAATTCATGCCCGGCCAGGGAGTAAATCGACCCCAGGCACACCAGTGGCACCGCCAGGGTCAACCCGGCCACATCGAACAGCAGGCACTCGAACGGCTCCGCGGCCCAGGCCGGACGGTCGTCAGTCTCAACCGGCGGTGGCGTGTTGCTCGGTGGCAGATGGACTTCCACCACCGGCGTCACCAGCCCCTGCAACAACGGTGCAACGGTGGAAACCGCCGCCAGCACTGGCGCCGGTGCCTCCATGACTTTCACCGCTGGCCTGGCGAACGGTGCCTCCACCGCTGCGGCAATCACTGACTTGCGTGCATCACGGGCCTGCTCCTCAAGCACCGCCGCCTGAAACTCATCCAGCACCCCTTCGGCTTCGACCGGCGCGGGCAAAGCCTCGGGCACGATCGGTTCCGGTGGCAATTCTTCGGTCGCTTCCTGCAACAGCCCGTCCAGGTAGGACTGCAAGGCCATTTGCGGACGCGAGGTTGTCTTGATCGGGCGGCTCATGAAAACAGTGCGCCGCATATGAACGTTATCGGCATGGGTGCCATCAGACTTGAGCCTGCAGAGCGTTTAGACGTGTTCAATCAGGCCACCTGCTGAGGAACAAGCTGCTGGGCCAGCAGGTGCTTGAGCAAGGCCCGGTAGGCCAGTACGCCACGGCTTTTGCCATCGAACTGGGAAGGGGTCACACCGGCGCGGCTGGCATCGCGCAAGCGCGTGTCGACCGGGATGTAGCCTTGCCAGATTTCATCCGGGTACATATCCCGCAAAACGCGCAGGGTGCCCATGGACGCCTGGGTACGGCGGTCGAACAGGGTCGGCACGATATTGAACGGCAGCGACTGTTTGCGTGAGCGGTTGACCATCGCCAAGGTATTGACCATCCGCTCCAGCCCCTTGACCGCCAGGTGCTCGGTCTGCACCGGGATCACCAGTTGCTGGCTGGCCGCCAAGGCGTTGACCATCAGCAAACCCAGCAGGGGCGGACTGTCGATGATCGCGTAATCGAAATCCTGCCACAGTTGCGCCAGACTCTTGGCGATCACCAGTCCCAAGCCGCCCTGCCCCGGCGACTGCCGCTCCAGGGTGGCCAGCGCCGTACTCGAAGGCAACAGCGAAATCCGCTCGTCGCTCGTGGACAGCAACAATTGCCCCGGCAAGCCCTCAGGCACATTGCCCCTGTGCAGGAACAGGTCGTAGTTGCTGTGCTCCAGGCTATCGGGATCGTAGCCAAAATAGCTGGTCATCGAGCCATGGGGGTCCAGATCGACAATGACCACACGCTTGCCCGCCTCTGCCAGTAATCCGGCTAAAGCGATGGAAGAAGTGGTCTTACCCACTCCACCTTTTTGATTGGCAACTGCCCAGACTCTCATTCGGATCGTTCCTCCCGACCGAAACGGGCTCGGCCGAGAAATAGCTCGGTTATAAAGCGGGTGACGGAGAATTGACGGCACTCTGTCTTCCCGGTGTCTTGACCGGGGTTGGTGCAGTTTGTGTGCCAGCCCGCTTCAATGCGGCGTCCGGCGTTGCGTTGGCCGTGCCGGTACCGGTCAGGCTACGGCGTACATCAAGGTTGCGTGACACCACCAACACCACGCGCCGATTTTTTGCCCGCCCTTCGACGGTGGCGTTGTTGGCCACCGGCTGGAACTCGCCATACCCCACCGATGCCAGGCGACCGGGGTTCACACCCTGCATGGCAAGCATGCGGACGATGCTCGCCGAACGCGCCGAAGACAGCTCCCAGTTGGTCGGATATTGCGCGGTGCGGATCGGCTGGTCATCCGTGAACCCCTCCACATGGATCGGGTTGTCGAACGGCTTCAGGATCGCCGCCACCTTGTCGATGATGTTGAACGCCATGTCGCTGGGCATGGCGTCGCCGCTGCCGAACAAGAGGCTGGAGTTGAGTTCGATTTCCACCCACAACTCGTTGCCGCGAACGGTCATCTGGTTGGATCTGATCAGGTCGCCGAATGCCGCACTGATGTCGTCGGCGATGCTTTTCAATGGGTCGCTGCCACCGGCAATGCCGGCATCGACCTGCTCGGAGTCACGGACCAGCGGCTTGGCCGGCGTGGTCGTCTTGGGCCGTTCGTCGCCAATGGGAATTGGCTTGAGGGCGCGGTCCGAGTCGGTAAAGACGCCGATCAATGCCTCGGAAATGACCTTGTACTTGCCCTCGTTGACCGAGGAGATCGAGTACATGACCACAAAAAAGGCGAACAGCAATGTGATGAAGTCGGCGTAGGACACCAGCCAACGTTCATGATTGACGTGCTCTTCATGATGCCTGCGACGCGCCATGGTCCATTACTCCCATTAATCCATGAAGCCTTGGAGCTTCAATTCAATGGAGCGCGGGTTTTCACCTTCGGCGATCGACAGAATTCCTTCCAGCAACATTTCGCGATAACGCGACTGGCGCAAGGCAATTGATTTGAGTTTGGCGGCAATCGGCAGCAGCACCAGGTTGGCACTGGCCACACCGTAGATGGTGGCAACGAACGCCACGGCGATACCGCTACCCAGTTGCGAGGGATCGGCCAGGTTGCCCATCACGTGGATCAGGCCCATCACCGCACCGATGATGCCGATGGTAGGCGCATAACCACCCATGCTTTCGAAAACCTTGGCCGCTTCGATATCGCGGCTTTCCTGGGTGTAGAAATCCACTTCCAGGATGCTGCGAATGGCTTCCGGCTCGGCGCCGTCCACCAGCAACTGCAGGCCTTTTCGCGAGTAGTTGTCAGGTTCGGCATCGGCCACGCCTTCCAGGCCGAGCAGGCCTTCCTTGCGGGCAGTCAGGCTCCAGTTCACGACGCGGTCAATACCGCCGGCCAAGTCGACCCGCGGAGGAAACAGAATCCAGACCAGCACCTGTATGGCGCGCTTGAACGCACTCATGGGCGATTGCAACAATGCGGCGCCAATGGTGCCACCGAGCACGATCAATGCGGCAGGGCCGTTGGCCAGGGCGCCGAGATGACCGCCTTCCAGATAGTTGCCACCAATGATGGCAACGAACGCCATGATGATGCCGATCAGGCTGAGGACATCCATTACAGGCACGCCTCGACCAGGTACTTACCGATGTCGTCCAGCCCGTACACCGCGTCGGCCAGGTCCGCTTTGACAATCGCCATCGGCATGCCATAGATCACGCAACTGGCTTCGTCCTGGGCCCAGATCGCACTGCCGCCCTGCTTGAGCAGACGTGCGCCTTCGCGACCATCGGCGCCCATGCCGGTCAGCACCACCGCCAGAACCTTGTCACCGTATGATTTGGCTGCGGAACCGAAGGTAATGTCCACACATGGCTTGTAGTTCAGGCGCTCGTCACCCGGCAGGATCTTCACCGCGCCGCGCCCGTCAACCATCATCTGCTTGCCACCTGGAGCCAGCAACGCAAGGCCAGGGCGCAGGATATCGCCGTCCTCGGCTTCCTTTACGCTGATGCGGCACAACTTGTCCAGGCGCTCGGCGAACGCCTTGGTAAAGGCCGCTGGCATGTGCTGGATCAACACGAGGGGGGCCGGGAAGTTGGCCGGCAACTGGGTCAGGACCCGTTGCAACGCCACCGGACCACCGGTGGAAGTGCCGATGGCGACCAGTTTGTAGGCCTTGCGCTTGGGGGCCGGCGACGATGCACTGGCCGGGGCCGGGCGTGCGGGCGCAGGGGTCGGGGTACTACGAACCGGGGGCGGATTGAAGCTACCCGACGACGGTGCAGGACTCGGTGCAGCCACAGGCGCGGGAGCCGGTGGGGTGTAGGCACTCACACGGCGGTTGCTGCGGGAAATGCTGTGGACCTTCTCGCACAGCAACTGCCGAACCTTGTCGGGATTGCGCGAGATGTCCTCGAAGTTCTTTGGCAGGAAATCCACCGCACCGGCGTCCAGCGCGTCGAGGGTGACACGGGCGCCTTCGTGGGTCAGGGACGAGAACATCAATACCGGAGTCGGACAGCGCTGCATGATATGCCGCACTGCGGTGATGCCGTCCATCATTGGCATCTCATAGTCCATGGTGATCACGTCCGGCTTGAGTGCCAGTGCCTGATCGATTGCCTCTTTGCCATTGGTCGCGGTACCGACGACCTGAATCGTCGTGTCCGCCGAGAGAATTTCCGAGACGCGGCGGCGGAAGAACCCCGAATCGTCCACCACCAGGACTTTAACTACCATAAACACTCCGTTAGACGAGGCGCGGCGCTGGGCCGCCCCCCTCCAGAATCAAATACGCCGCGCGGCGTAACGCTTGAGCATGCTCGGCACATCGAGGATCAGCGCAATGCGACCGTCGCCGGTGATGGTAGCGCCGGACATGCCCGGGGTGCCTTGGAGCATCTTGCCCAATGGCTTGATAACCACTTCTTCCTGGCCCACGAGCTGGTCAACGACGAAGCCGATCCGCTGGGTGCCCACCGAAAGGATTACCACATGGCCTTCGCCCTGCTCCACATGCGCCGCGGAGCTGATCAGCCAGCGCTTGAGGTAGAACAGCGGCAGCGCCTTGTCTCGCACGATTACCACTTCCTGGCCGTCCACCACGTTGGTGCGCGACAGATCAAGGTGGAAAATCTCGTTGACGTTGACCAGAGGGAAAGCAAACGCCTGGTTGCCCAGCATCACCATCAGGGTCGGCATGATCGCCAGGGTCAACGGGACCTTGATGAGGATCTTCGAGCCAGAACCTTTGACCGAGTGGATGTTGATCGAACCGTTGAGCTGGGAGATCTTGGTTTTCACCACGTCCATCCCCACGCCACGACCCGACACGTCGGAAATTTCGGTCTTGGTCGAGAAGCCGGGGGCGAAGATCAGGTTGTAGCACTCTGTGTCGCTCAGGCGGTCGGCGGCGTCCTTGTCCATCACGCCGCGTTTGACGGCGATGGCACGCAGCACCTCGGGATCCATGCCTTTGCCGTCGTCGGAGATCGACAGCAGGATGTGGTCGCCCTCCTGCTCGGCGGCCAGGATCACCTTACCGCTACGGACCTTGCCCGCGGCTTCACGTTCTTCCGGTGATTCAATGCCATGGTCGACCGCGTTGCGCACCAAGTGGACCAGCGGGTCGGCCAAGGCCTCGACGAGGTTCTTGTCGAGGTCGGTTTCTTCACCCACCAGTTCCAGATTGATTTCTTTCTTGAGCTGGCGAGCCAGGTCACGTACCAGACGCGGGAAGCGTCCGAAGACTTTCTTGATCGGCTGCATCCGGGTCTTCATGACGGCGGTCTGCAGATCGGCCGTGACCACGTCGAGGTTCGACACGGCCTTGGACATGGCTTCGTCCTGGCTGTTGAGGCCCAGGCGCACCAGGCGGTTACGCACCAGCACCAGTTCGCCGACCATGTTCATGATCTCGTCCAGACGCGCGGTATCGACCCGAACGGTGGTCTCGGCTTCGCTGGTTGGTTTGTCTGCCGGTGCAGACGCGGCCGGTGCACGGGCAGGCGCAGCTGCGGCAGCAGGCTTGGGTGCGGGAGCCGGTGCCGGCGTCTCGGCCTTGGGTTCCGGTGCCTTGGCAGCAGGTTTTGGCGCCGCCTTGGTTGCCGGAGCGGCAGTTGGCGCGGCAGAGGCCGTGCCGACTTCGCTGAACTTGCCTTTGCCGTGCAAATCGTCGAGCAGCGATTCGAATTCCTGATCGGTGATCAGGTCGCTGCCGGCCGCTGCGGCGGCAGGCTTGTTCGGAGCCGGCGAGGAGGCAATGGCCGACTCCAGGGCATCAACGGCAAAAGTACCCTTGCCATGCAACTGATCGAGCAAGGCTTCGAATTCATCGTCGGTGATGTCGGAGCTGTCGCCCGCGGGTTTCGGCGCGGCAGGGGCTGTCGTCGGGACAACCGCATCGACGGCGAACTGGCCTTTGCCGTGCAGTTGATCGAGCAGCGACTCGAACTCCGCATCCGTGATCTCATCGCTGGCCACGCCGCTATCGGCGGGCGCAGCAGCGACAGGAGCCTGGGCCTGGGCCTGGGCTTCGGCCTTGACGGCACTCAGGGAGTCCAGCAACTGTTCAAATTCGTTATCGGTAATATCGCCCGATTCCTCGGCGACTGGCTCCTCGGCGACGGGTTCTTCAACCGCGGTCTCGACCGGAGCGACTTCGTCAGCCGATTGCGGCTCGGCCAGGCGCGACAGCGCAGCGAGTAACTCAGGGGTGGCGGCGGTGATCGGTGAACGGTCACGCACCTCGCTGAACATGCTGTTGACCGCGTCCAGCGCTTCGAGCACCACGTCCATCAATTCCGAATCCACGCGACGCTCACCCTTGCGCAGGATGTCGAACACGTTCTCGGCAATGTGGCAGCACTCCACCAGCTCGTTGAGCTGAAGGAAGCCGGCGCCTCCTTTTACAGTGTGGAAACCGCGAAAGATTGCATTAAGCAAATCCGCATCATCCGGTCGGCTTTCCAGCTCGACCAATTGCTCGGACAGTTGCTCTAGAATCTCGCCGGCCTCAACCAGGAAATCCTGAAGGATCTCTTCATCGGCGCCGAAGCTCATTAATGGGGTGCTCCTAAAACAGGGCTAAAATCCAAGGCTGGACAGCAAATCGTCCACATCGTCCTGACCGGACATAACGTCTTCTCTTTTATCGGCATGAATTTGCGGACCTTCACCCTGAGAGAGATGTTTTTGTGGATCTTTTTCAGCAAGCATCGCTTCACGGTCGTGTTCGATGCCCGCAAAGCGGTCGACCTGGCTGGCCATCAACACCAGTTTGAGCAGATTGCTTTCGACTTCGGTGACCAATTGGGTGACGCGCTTGATCACCTGGCCGGTCAGGTCCTGATAGTCCTGAGCCAGCAGAATATCGTTGAGGTTGCTCGCGACCGCGCGGTTATCGGCGCTGCTGCGTGTCAGAAAACCGTCGACCCGACGTGCCAGCTCCCGGAATTCTTCCGCGCCTACTTCACGACGCATGAAACGGCCCCAGTCGACGCTCAAGGCCTGGGCTTCATCGCCAAGGCCGTTGACCAGAGGCGTGGCACTTTCCACCAAGTCCATGGTGCGGTTGGCGGCAGCCTCGGTCAGTTTGACTACGTAGGACAGCCGCTCGGTCGCGTCAGTGATCTGCGAGACCTCCTCGGCCTGGGGCATGTTCGGATCGATCTGGAAGTTGACGATCGCGCTGTGCAGTTCACGGGTGAGCTTGCCGACTTCCTGGTACAGACCACGATCCCGGGTCTGATTGAGCTCGTGGATCATTTGGACAGCATCGCCGAAACGACCTTTTTCAAGGCTGTCGACCAGTTCGCGGGCATGTTTTTTCAGGGTCGATTCGAAATCGCCCATTGAAGCTTCGTTATTCTCCATAGCTCCCCCGTGGCGCCGTTAACCGATGCGTTCGAAGATTTTTTCGATCTTCTCTTTCAACGCCTGGGCCGTGAAGGGTTTGACCACATAGCCGTTCACACCGGCTTGGGCCGCTTCGATGATCTGCTCGCGCTTGGCTTCGGCGGTGACCATCAGCACCGGCAGGTGCTTGAGTTTTTCATCAGCGCGCACATGGCGCAGCAAGTCGATACCGGTCATGCCGGGCATGTTCCAGTCAGTCACCAGAAAGTCGATGCTCCCGCTGTTGAGAACCGGGATGGCAGTGGTGCCATCGTCAGCCTCGACCGTGTTGGTGAACCCAAGGTCACGCAACAGGTTTTTTATGATCCGCCGCATCGTTGAAAAGTCATCAACGATGAGGATTTTCATGTTCTTGTCCAATTCGACCTCCAAGCAGTCTTAAACGCGTGCAGCACCTGAACGCGCCATTTCAATCAATCCGGTACAGCATTCGACAACGGTGCGGGACACAACGGATCGAGACTGCGCAACGCGTGCCACGCAAACCCTGTTCGCAACCTCCCCGCACCGACTGTCAGCGCGCTCGCCACTCCCCCAAACGCCCCCGCAAACGGGCGGCGCACTGGCTGTGTAACTGACTGACCCGCGATTCGCTGACCCCCAGGACTTCACCGATTTCCTTGAGGTTCAGCTCTTCGTCGTAGTACAGCGCCAAGACCAGTCGCTCACGCTCCGGCAAATTGGCAATCGCATCGGCCAGCGCGCTCTGGAAACGTTCGTCTTCCAGGTCACGCGCAGGCTCCATGTGAGTACTCGCGCCATCCTCGTGCAGCCCTTCATGATCGCCGTCCTGCAACAGGTCGTCGAAACTGAACAGGCGGCTGCCCAAGGTATCGTTCAAAATCCCGTAATAATCATCGAGACTCAACTGGAGTTCGGCCGCAACTTCGTGATCTTTAGCGTCTCGTCCGGTTTTCGCTTCAATAGCGCGAATGGCGTCACTGACCATGCGGGTATTGCGGTGCACCGAACGGGGTGCCCAGTCGCCCTTGCGGACTTCGTCGAGCATCGCGCCGCGAATGCGAATGCCTGCGTATGTCTCGAAACTGGCACCCTTGCTCGCGTCGTATTTGTTCGCCACTTCGAGCAAGCCGATCATGCCCGCCTGGATCAGGTCTTCGACCTGGACACTGGCCGGCAACCGCGCCAGCAAGTGATAGGCAATGCGCTTGACCAGGGGCGCGTAACGCTCGATCAACTCGTATTGGGCGTCCCGTGCCGATTTTTTGTAGAGGTGGTTGTAACCGCTGGCTGTCATAACACGGGCCCTGCTGTTTGTTGCACGAGACGCTCGACGAAAAATTCCAGATGCCCGCGCGGATTGGCCGGCAGTGGCCAGGTATCCACCTTCTGGGCGATAGCCTTGAACGCAAGCGCGCATTTGGAACGGGGAAAAGCTTCATAGACGGCACGTTGCTTCTGGACGGCCTTGCGAACGCTCTCGTCGTACGGCACGGCGCCGACGTACTGCAGGGCAACGTCCAGGAAGCGATCGGTGACCTTGGTCAGCTTGGCAAACAGGTTGCGCCCTTCCTGGGGGCTCTGGGCCATATTGGCCAGGACGCGGAAGCGGTTCATGCCGTAGTCGCGGTTCAATAGCTTGATCAGGGCATAGGCGTCGGTGATGGAGGTGGGTTCGTCGCAGACCACCAGCAGCACTTCCTGGGCGGCGCGCACGAAGCTGACGACCGAATCACCGATACCCGCCGCCGTGTCAATCACCAGCACATCGAGGTTGTCGCCGATGTCGCTGAATGCCTGGATCAGGCCAGCGTGCTGGGCCGGGGTCAGATGAACCATGCTCTGGGTGCCGGAAGCCGCCGGCACGATGCGAATCCCGCCCGGCCCCTGCAACAGTACGTCGCGCAGCTCGCACCGGCCTTCGATGACGTCCGCCAGCGTGCGTTTGGGAGTGAGCCCCAGCAGCACGTCGACGTTCGCCAGGCCCAGGTCGGCGTCCAGCAGCATGACCCGTCGGCCAAGCTCTGCCAGAGCCAGGGACAAGTTCACTGACACGTTAGTCTTGCCGACGCCACCTTTGCCGCCGGTCACCGCGATCACCTGTACGGGATGCATGCTGCCCATGTTCGTTCTTTACCTGTCTTACTTAGACGGAGGCCACATTACTGGCTGCGCGTTCACATACGGAACATTGCCTGGCAGACCATCGATGTAGGTACAAAAAATATTCATGATTACCTCAGCCAACCTGCTTGGTCGGGCTGTGGTAGATATCAGCGAACATATCAGCCATGGCTTCTTCGCTGGGTTCGTCCTGCATTTGCACACTCACGGCACGGCTGACCAGTTGGTGGCGACGCGGCAGATGCAAATCATCCGGGATCCGCGGTCCATCAGTCAGGTACGCCACCGGCAGATCGTGACCGATCGCCAGGCTCAATACCTCGCCCAGGCTTGCCGTTTCGTCCAGCTTGGTCAGGATGCAACCGGCCAATCCGCAGCGTTTGTAGCTGTGGTAGGCGGCGGTTAGAACCTGTTTCTGGCTGGTGGTTGCCAACACGAGATAATTTTTTGACTTGATGCCGCGCCCGGCCAGGCTTTCAAGCTGCATGCGCAGAGCCGGATCGCTGGCTTGCAAGCCTGCGGTATCGATCAGCACGACGCGCTTGCGCAAGAGAGGTTCGAGCGCCTGGGCCAGGGATTGACCCGGATCCACATGGGTCACCGACACGTTGAGAATCCGGCCCAGGGTCTTGAGCTGTTCCTGGGCGCCGATACGGAAGCTGTCCATGCTGACCAGGGCAATGCTCTGGGCACCGTACTTGAGTACATAACGGGCGGCGAGCTTGGCCAAGGTAGTGGTCTTGCCCATGCCGGCCGGGCCGACCATGGCAATCACCCCGCCCTCTTCCAGCGGCTCGACTTCCGGCGTGGCGATCATGCGCGCCAGATGCGCCAGCAGCATGCGCCAGGCCTGGCGAGGTTCATGGATATCGTTGATCAGCGCCAACAGGTCGCGGGCCAGCGGGCCGGACAGGCCGATGCGTTGCAGGCGGCGCCACAGGTTGGCCTGGGCTGGACGACTGCCTTGCAGTTGGTTCCAGGCCAGGGAGCCGAGCTGGACTTCCATCAGCTCGCGCAGGCTGTTGAGTTCGAAACGCATCGAGTCCAGCGCACGCGGATCGACACCAGGCGCCGCTGCGGCCGGGGCAGGCGCAGGGCGACGCGGCTCGGCCGGGGTCGGCTCGATCAGCGGTTCGGCAGCGGTCAGCGGCAGGCCTGCGGTCAACGGCTGACCGGCAAACAATTGACGATTGGTACCCGCGACAGCCTCGCCTTCGCTGCTGCGCAGGCTCAATTCGGCCTGGGCGCTTGCGATTCGCGACTGGGTCTTGCGCAGCTCATCCTCAAGCTCCATGTTCGGAACCCGCGGGGCCAGCGCAGACAGCTTATAGTCCAGAGCAGCCGTCAGCTCGACACCGCCGGCGATCCGGCGGTTGCCGATGATGGCTGCTTCGGCGCCCAGTTCGTCACGAACCAGCTTCATGGCCTGACGCATATCGGCGGCGAAAAAACGCTTCACTTGCATAACCCACTACCTCAGCCGTTGGGCCCTACTGTCGCAACAATGGTCACTTGCTTGTTGTCCGGTATTTCCTGGTACGCCAGCACATGCAGCCCCGGAACCGCGAGGCGACCGAATCGCGAAAGCATCGCACGAATCGGACCCGCCACCAGCAAGATCACCGGTTGGCCTTGCATCTCCTGCCGCTGGGCTGCCTCGATCAACGAACGTTGCAGCTTCTCGGCCATGCTTGGCTCCAGCAGAACGCCCTCTTCCGAGCCTTGCCCTGCCTTCTGAAGACTATTGAGCAATATCTGTTCCAACCTTGGCTCCAACGTGATCACAGGCAGCTCCGACTCAGTGCCTACAATGCTTTGGACGATTGCGCGGGATACGCCGACCCGCACCGCAGCCACCATGGCGGCGGTATCTTGACTCTTGGATGCGTTGTTGGCGATGGCTTCAGCAATACTGCGGATGTCACGTACCGGCACCTGTTCGGCCAGCAGCGCCTGCAAAATCTTGAGCAACTGCGACAACGAAACCACGCCGGGCACCAGCTCTTCGGCCAGCTTCGGCGAGCCTTTGGCCAGCACCTGCAGCAATTGCTGGACTTCTTCGTGACCAATCAGCTCGCTGGAGTGTTTGTACAAAATCTGGTTCAAATGGGTCGCAACTACCGTACTGGCGTCCACCACGGTGTAACCGAGGGACTGGGCCTGGGCCCGCTGACTGATTTCAATCCACACCGCTTCAAGGCCAAAAGCTGGATCCTTGGCGGTAATGCCGTTGAGCGAACCATAGACCTGACCCGGGTTGATCGCCAGTTCGCGGTCCGGGTAGATCTCGGCTTCAGCCAGGATCACCCCCATCAGCGTCAGGCGATAGGCGCTGGGCGCCAGATCGAGGTTGTCGCGGATATGCACGGTGGGCATCAGGAAGCCCAGGTCCTGGGACAACTTCTTGCGTACCCCTTTGATCCGCGCAAGCAGTTGGCCGCCCTGGTTGCGATCCACCAGCGGAATCAGGCGATAGCCGACTTCCAGGCCAATCATGTCGATAGGGGTCACGTCATCCCAGCCCAGCTCCTTGGTCTCGAGGGCACGGGCCGGCGATGGCAACAGTTCCTGCTGGCGCTTGACCTCTTCCAGTGCCTGGACTTTCTGCACGTTCTGCTTCTTCCAGAACAGATAGGCACCGCCTGCCGCCACGGCTGCCATGCTCAGGAAGGAAAGGTGCGGCATACCTGGCACCAGGCCCATCACTGCCATCAGTCCGGCAGCCACGGCCAGGGCCTTGGGCGATGCGAACATCTGCCGACCGATCTGCTTGCCCATGTCTTCGGAGCCCGAAGCACGGGTCACCATGATCGCCGCAGCTGTGGATAACAACAGTGATGGCAATTGCGCCACCAAACCGTCACCAATGGTCAGCAAGGCATATACCTTACCCGCATCACCGAAACTCATATGATGCTGGAAGATACCGACGGCCACGCCGCCGATCAGGTTGATGAACAGGATCAACAGGCCCGCGATGGCGTCACCGCGTACGAACTTGCTCGCACCGTCCATGGAGCCGTAGAACTCGGCTTCCTGAGCCACTTCCAGACGACGAAGCTTGGCCTGACTCTGATCGATCAGACCGGCGTTGAGATCGGCGTCGATTGCCATCTGCTTACCGGGCATGGCGTCGAGGGTGAAACGCGCACTCACCTCGGAAATACGCCCGGCACCCTTGGTGACCACCACAAAGTTGATGATCATCAGGATGGCGAAGACCACGATACCGACCACGTAGTTACCGCCGATCACCACCTCACCAAAGGCCTGGATTACCTTACCTGCGGCGGCGTGACCTTCCTGGCCGTGGAGCATGACCACGCGGGTGGACGCCACGTTCAGCGCCAGGCGCAAGAGCGTGGCCACCAGCAGGATGGTCGGGAACACGGCGAAATCCAGCGGGCGCAGGGCATACACACACACCAGCAACACCACGATCGACAGGGCAATGTTGAACGTGAAGAACACGTCCAGCAGGAACGGTGGCACCGGCAGCATCATCATGGCGAGCATGACCATCAGCAACAGCGGGACGCCCAGATTGCCCCGACTGAGGTCTACGACATTGCTGCGCGCGGCGCTGAGTATCTGAGAGCGATCCACCAAAATTCCCCGTTCCTGTGAAGCAAACTTTTGACGCCCGGTACAGGCGCAGACGGGGTATTGCAAGAAGCCTTCCAACTTTTGCCAGACCTGGAAATACAAGCCCGGGAGCACAAATAAGGACCCTGTGGGAGCGAGCCTGCTCGCGATGGCGGTAGTTCAGTGATGACGGAATTGACTGGAAGGCCGCTATCGCGAGCAGGCTCGCTCCCACAGGGTCTGTCACCAGCAGGACCCGGCGCACACCTTATTCTGGATCGCGGCGCAGATCCGGCGGGATCGGCAAATCCTTGAGTGGATCGGGGCGCTTGCCCTTGCCGGCGCGGTGCTGGCGGATCTGGTAGACATAGGCCAGCACCTGGGCCACCGCCAGGTACAGCCCGCCAGGAATTTCCTGGTCGAGCTCGGTGGAGTAATAGATCGACCGCGCCAGGGCCGGCGACTCCAGCAGCATCACTTCATTGGCCACGGCGATCTCACGGATCTTCAGCGCCAGGAAATCGCTGCCCTTGGCCAGCAACACCGGCGCGTTGCCTTTTTCCGGGTCGTACTTGAGCGCCACGGCATAGTGGGTCGGGTTGGTGATGACCACGTCGGCAGTCGGGATCGCCGACATCATCCGTCGCTGGGACACCTCATGTTGCAACTGGCGAATCCGCTGCTTGACCTCTGGCTTGCCCTCTTGCTCCTTGTACTCGTCGCGGACCTCCTGCTTGGTCATCATCAGTTTCTGCTTGCTCTGATACAGCTGGATCGGCACGTCGATGGCTGCGATCAGAATCAGGCCGCAAGCCATCCACAAGGTGCTCCAGCCCACCAATTGCACGCTGTGGATGATGGCCTGTTCCAACGGCTCATGGGCGATGCGCAGCAGGTCGTCGATGTCCGACTGCAACACGGTCAACGCCACGAACAGGATCAACAGGAATTTCCCAAAGGCCTTGAGGAGTTCCATCAGAGCCGAAGTGGAAAACATGCGTTTGAGGCCCGACAGTGGATTCATCCGACTGAACTTGGGGGCCAGGCTACCGGCGGCGAACAGCCACCCCCCGAGTGAAATCGGGCCGATGAAAGCGGCCAGGAGCAAGAAAATCAGGATCGGTTGCACCGCCACAATCGCGATTTTCCCCGAGTGCAACAAGTACTGCGCCATGGCCCCCGGACTGAGCAGTACTTCGCGCGGCAGGGAGAAATTCAGGCGCATGATTTCCAGCAGGTCCAGGGCCAATCCCCCGCCATAGATCAGCAGTCCTCCAGCGCCGGCCAGCATCACGACAAGGGTATTGAGCTCCTTGGAGCGCGCAATCTCGCCTTTCTCCCGGGACTCGCGCTTGCGCTTGTCCGTGGGATCTTCTGTCTTGTCCTGGCCACTCTCGCTTTCGGCCATGGTTCAGCGTGCCTGTGCCATTTCGCGTAGCAGCAGCAGGGCCTGGGTGGCCAGGGGCTGATACTGATTGAGAATGTCCCCCAGAGTGACCCAGAAGATCACCATGCCCAGCACCAGGGTCAGCGGAAAGCCGATGGAAAAAATATTCAACTGTGGCGCCGCCCGGGTCATCACCCCAAACGCGATGTTGACCACCAGCAAAGCCGTGATCGCGGGTAGTACCAATACCATCGCAGCCCCCAGGACCCAGCCGAGCTTGCCGGCGACCTCCCAGAAATGGTTGACCAGCAGCGCGCTGCCCACCGGCATCGTAGTGAAACTCTCGGTCAGCACCTCGAACACCACCAGGTGCCCGTTCATGGCGAGAAACAGCAGCGTCACCAGCATCGTCAGGAATTGACCGATCACCGCCGTGTTCACGCCGTTCGTGGGGTCGACCATGGACGCGAAAGCCATGCCCATCTGAATCGAAATGATTTGCCCGGCCACCACGAACGCCTGGAAGAACAGTTGCAGCGAAAACCCCATCAGGGTCCCGATGAGGATCTGTTCGGCCACCAGCATCAGCGCACTGAGGTCCAGGGCATGAACCGGCGGCATCGGTGGCAAACCGGGCGCGATGACCACCGTGATCGCCAGGGCGAAATACAGGCGCACGCGTCTCGGCACCAGGGTCGTACCGAAGACCGGCATGCTCATCAACACGGCAGTAACGCGAAACAGCGGCAAGACGAAAGCCGCTACCCAGGAGCCGATCTGGGTGTCCGTCAGCGCGAGCATCGACATCGGGTCAGCCGATCAACTGCGGAATACTGCCGTACAACCGCAGGATGTATTCCATGAAGGTTTGCACCAGCCAAGGCCCGGAGACAATCAGCGTCACCAGCATGACCAGCAGGCGTGGCAGGAAGCTCAGGGTCTGTTCGTTGATCTGGGTCGCGGCCTGGAACATCGCAACCAGCAGACCCACCAACAGACTGGGAATAACCAGGATGGCGACCATCATGGTCGTCAACCAGAGCGCTTCGCGGAACAGGTCTACCGCTACTTCAGGAGTCATATCGCCCTACCTGCAAATGGTCTAAACACCGCCGAAGCTGCCAGCCAGGGTGCCGATGATCAAGGCCCAGCCATCCACCAGCACGAACAGCATGATCTTGAACGGCAGGGAAATGATCAGCGGCGACAGCATCATCATCCCCATCGCCATCAGTACGCTGGCGACTACCAGGTCGATGATCAGGAACGGGATGAAAATCATGAAACCGATCTGGAACGCGGTCTTCAGTTCGGACGTGACGAACGCGGGCACCAGGATGGTCAGAGGTGCCTGATCGGGACTGGCGATGTCGGTACGCTTGGACAAGCGCATGAACAGCTCCAGGTCACTGCTGCGGGTCTGGGCCAGCATGAAATCCTTGATCGGCACTTCAGCCTTGGCCACCGCATCCTGGGCAGTGATCTTTTCCGCCAGGTAAGGTTGCAGCGCATCCTGGTTCACCCGGTCGAACACCGGGGCCATGATGAACATGGTCAGGAACAGCGCCATGCCGGTGAGGATCTGATTCGACGGCGTCTGCTGCAACCCCAGGGCCTGGCGCAGAATCGAAAAGACAATGATGATCCGGGTGAAACTGGTCATCAGCATGACAAACGCGGGGATGAAACTCAGCGCGGTCATGATCAGCAGGATCTGCAGGCTGACCGAGTATTCCTGGGCCCCCTGGGCGTTGGTGCCGAGGGTAATTGCCGGGATCGACAACGGATCGGCGGCGAACGCCAGCGGCGCGGCCAGCATCAAGGCCAGCGCCAACAGAATGCGCAACGGCATTACTTCTTATCCTTCTGGTCTTTACCCAGCAATTCCATGAGGCGCTGGGCAAATTCGGGGGTGGCCTGGTCGGTGGCGGGCACCTGCACCGGCTCCTTGAGGACATGCAACGCAGTGATGGTACCCGGACTGAGGCCCAGCAGGATCTGCTCGTTGCCGACCTGCACCAGCACCAACCGGTCCCGCGGGCCGAGCGCCCGCGAACCGACGATATCGATGACCTGCCCTTTGCCGGTCGGCCCCGCCTGCTGTACGCGCCGCAACAGCCAGGCCAGCAAGAAGATCACCCCCAGCACCAGCAACAGGCCGAGCACCAGTTGCGTGAGCTGTCCGGCCATGCCGCTGCCGGCCGTCGACGCCGTGGTCGCGGTACTCGCAGGTTCGGCCGCCAGAACGCTGAATGGCAGCATCAAGGCGATAGCGAAAAGACCTTTCACTCAGCGCAGCTTCTTGATGCGTTCGCTCGGGCTGATCACGTCCGTCAGGCGAATGCCGAACTTCTCGTTGACCACCACCACTTCGCCATGGGCAATCAGGGTGCCGTTGACCAGCACGTCCAGCGGCTCACCCGCCAGGCGATCCAGCTCAATCACCGAGCCCTGGTTGAGTTGCAGCAGGTTGCGGATGTTGATGTCGGTGCTGCCTACTTCCATGGAAATCGACACAGGGATATCCAGAATCACGTCCAGATTCGGCCCGTCCAGCGTCACCTGCTCGTTGCTTTTCGGCACGCTGCCAAACTCTTCCATCTGCAGGCGATTGGACGCTTGGGCACCCGTGTCGGCGGCCAGCAAGGCGTCAATGTCGGCCTGTCCGGTTTCACCGGCTTCTTCCAGGGCAGCAGCCCACTCATCAGCCAGCGACTGGTCGTCCTGGTTGTTCATATCATCAGCCATCATTTGTCCTCGGCGGGCAAAAATCAGTTAAAAACGTAAATTCAGCTACAAATCAAAGCGTTCGACATTGCTCAGCGGCGTTCGATCGGCTCGATCACCTGCAACGCCAGGTTGCCTTTGTGAGAGCCCATCTTGACCTTGAAGGCCGGCACGCCGTTCGCACGCATGATCATGTCTTCCGGCATTTCGACAGGAATGATGTCTCCCGGCTGCATGTGCAGGATGTCCCGCAGCCGCAACTGACGCCGGGCAACCGTCGCGCCGATCGGCACGTCGACATCCAGCACGTCCTGGCGCAGGGCGTTGATCCAGCGCTCGTCCTGATCGTCGAGGTCGGACTGGAAACCGGCGTCGAGCATTTCGCGCACCGGCTCGATCATGGAGTACGGCATGGTCACATGCAGGTCCCCGCCGCCACCGTCGAGCTCGATATGGAAGGTCGATACCACGATCGCCTCGCTCGGACCGACGATGTTGGCCATGGCCGGGTTCACTTCCGAGTTGATGTACTCGAAGTTCACTTCCATGATCGCCTGCCAGGCTTCCTTCAGGTCCACGAAGGCCTGCTCCAGCACCATGCGCACCACCCGCAACTCAGTCGGGGTGAACTCACGGCCCTCGATCTTGGCATGACGACCGTCACCGCCGAAGAAGTTGTCCACCAGCTTGAATACCAGCTTGGCGTCGAGGATGAACAGCGCGGTGCCGCGCAAGGGCTTGATCTTCACCAGATTGAGGCTGGTGGGCACGTAGAGCGAGTGTACATACTCCCCGAACTTCATCACTTGCACGCCACCGACCGCCACATCGGCCGAGCGACGCAGCATGTTGAACATGCTGATGCGGGTATAGCGGGCGAAACGTTCGTTGATCATTTCCAGGGTCGGCATGCGTCCGCGAACGATGCGATCCTGGCTGGTCAGGTCGTAGCTTTTGACGCTGCCCGGTTCAGCAGCGTTTTCGGTCTGCACCAGGCCGTCGTCGACACCATGCAACAACGCGTCGATTTCGTCCTGGGACAACAGGTCCTGCACGGCCATGGCGGGTTCCTACTGCAATACGAAGTTAGTGAAAAGCAACTGTTCGATCACCACTTTGCCGAGCTCTTTCTGAGCCACTTCCTGCACGCTGGCCGTGGCTTTCTGACGGAGCATTTCCTGGCCGACGGGGGTAGCGAGGGTGTCGAAATTCTGTCCGGAGAACAGCATCACCAGGTTGTTGCGGATCAGCGGCATGTGCACCCGCAGCGCTTCCAGGTCAGCCTGGTTGCGGCCCAGCAATGTGATGCTGACCTGCATGTACCGTTGACGGCCATTCTGGGTGTAGTTGGTGACAAATGCAGGTGCCATGGGCTCGAAAATCGCCGGCTGCTTGCCCACCGGTGCGGCTTCCACCACAGCCGCCGCCTTGCTTTGAGCGTTGTGCATGAAATACCAGGTTGCCCCCACGGACACACCGATCGCCAGGAGCAAACCCACCACGATCAGGATGATCATCTTGAGTTTGCCTTTGGTTGCAGGGTCTTTTACAGCTGCTGCTTCGCTCTTCGCCATGCCAATAATCCGTCACTAATCGGGGGGTTTACGGTTGCATGGCAAGGCAGGAGCAAGTGTTATGCCAGAAGCAATTTGCGCCACCCTAAAACAACTGTGGGAGCGGGCTTGCTCGCGAAGGCGGTGTGTCAGATGACATGACTATCAACTGACACACCGCCTTCGCGAGCAAGCCCGCTCCCACAAGGGGTTACCGCACCCGGGTCAGGCGTAGTAATCGACCGCGCTGGTACCGATGACGCTGGTGGTAGCGGTCGCCACCTCAGCAACACTGACCGGCAGATGCTCATCTGTCGAATCCACTCGCCCACCGGATGACGATGTGCGTCCGGTCTGGGCCTGCTGCTGCGCCTGCTGGTCCGGGTTCTGTGAGCCACGGGACTGATCGGACACGTTGACGTCGACCTGGCCCATGCCTTGCTGGGCGAAACTGTCCCGCAGGCGATGCAGTTGGCCCTCAAGGGCTTCGCGAACACCGGAGTGGGCACTCATGAAGGTCACCTGGGTCTGTTGATCCGGCGCCATGTTCACGCGAATGTCCAGACGACCGAGTTCAGCAGGCTGCAACTGGATGTCGGCGGCCTTGAGATTGGCGCTCGACAAATACATCACCCGGTTGACCACTTCTTCGGTCCAGCCACTCTGATTCATGGCAATGGGTTGGTTGACCGGCACCGCATTGGCGGTTTTGGGCGTAGCGGCCTGGGTCAGGGCGGCCAGGCGGTTGGCAAAATCATCCACGCGGGTGTCACTGGAAGCCGCGCCCAGATCCTTGAGACCCTCGCCGATCAGGCCGCTGAAGGCTTTTTCCCCACCTTGGCTGCCAGGACCGGTACTGTTCTGATCGGCCTGCACCGTGAGCATGCTTGCCATACCGGCGGCAAACGTCTGGGCCGACGTCGGCTCACCGTCGAGCGCAGCCGGGGCGGTGTTTTTGGATTGGCTGGTAGCGGAGACGTGACCGCCCTGCTCCATCGCCAATCGCAACGCCGGCAAGGCATCGAGCGGATCGGCCTCGGGGTCGAACTTCGGATCCTCCGGCGGCGCGGCCTGGACTACCGGGACCAGGGGAACGACCGGGGTCGCCACCGCAGCCGCGACCTGCGGCACAGTCGAAGCGTCTACCGCAGGCGTGGGTACCACGTCGGCTTGAACCACAGGCACAGCCGCGTCCGGCGGCAAAATCGGGTCGACAGCAGGATCGGCAGGGACAGCGTCCGCCACCGGAGTCTCGGTGTCGCCGTCGGCGTCATTGTCTGTCGCGCTATCGGCCTTGACCGGCTTGTCGGCGGGCAAGGATTTGCCGCTATCGGCAACGGTCGGCTCCGGAGCGGCAGCCGTTTCATCGCTGGAGTCTTTTTTGACGCCGCCGTCGGGCGTCTTGTCGCGCACCGGCTTCATCGCAGGCTCAAAGGCCGACGAGGATTTGACGGGAGCTTGCTGGGCGAAGACCTGGGCGAAGCTGGAGGCTCTATTGCCGAGGTCCGGAGCCGCTGCCGGCGGATTGACGGCAGCCTGTGGCTTGGCCTGGGCAGTGGCCTGAAGCAGTGTATTGGGCGTAACGGGCATAAAAAGGTCTCCGCTGCACTGAAATCATAGGTACAGTCGAGACTGGACAATGCAAGGGGCGGGCCAACGTTCGGACAGCGGCGATGTCCGGCAGATAATCAATCACTCAGCAGTGAAAGCTTTCGCGCTCTTCCCTGCAAAGATTTCGCACGTGGGCAAATTCGCTATCGATTTCGCTGACCAGCTTCTCGATGCCGCCCAAGGACGGTTGTTTGGCTCGCTGCTCCAGTTCGCCGCACAGTTCGGCCAAGCGGATGGCGCCCATGTTGCTGCTGCTGCCCTTGAAGCTATGGGCGGTGGCGCTCAGCCTTTCGGCGTCGCGGGCTTCATGCAACACGCGCAGGCGTGCCTCGGAGTCGTTGAGGAACGTATCCAGCAGCTCCAGATACCCATCCTCCATGACTTCCTTCAACGTGCTGAGCACGTCGCGGTCCAGATGAATCTCGTTCACTTGTTCGCTCCCTGACCAACAGTGACGCGGATTATGCCAGAGCCTCCCAGAAAAACTCCACGCGGACACTACGACCATCGTCTGACCAACAGGCCCGATGGCTCAACTGACGCACCAGGCTTACACCACGTCCCGACAACCGATCACTGTCCAACGGCCGGGCCAACACGCGGGCAACATCGAAGCCCTCACCGCTGTCTTCAACCTCAATCACCAGTCGACCACCGTCGCCGTGGGGCGTGACATGCAAGTGTATCCGGATGTGACCGGCATCCAGCTCATCCAGACGGGTGCTGCGCTCCATGTAATAGCGCGCAAAGCCCGATGCATCGCGCTTGATGCTCGAATCGAGCCCCAGCACCCCATGCTCCAGGGCATTGGAATAAAGCTCCGCAAGAACGCTGTAAAGCGCGCCACTTTGAGCCCTCAGTCCATGCACCTCAAGCAGCAATTGCAGCAAATACGGCATCGGGTTAAAGCGCTTGAGGGTCTCGGCCCGAAACTCGAAACTCACTGACCAGTCCAGCGGACTGGACTGGCCGCTATCGGAGTAGACCGGTGGCGGCGGATTGAGTTGCGTCGGCGCGACCATCCGCACTTCAACCATGCTGAAATCATCGCGGGCTTCGCCGCGAAAGTCCCGCAGGGCCTGCTGGATATCTTCGAAAAGACAATCGGGCTCACGGTTGGCGGCAAATACCTGCTGCAAGCGTTCCACACCGAACAACTGGTCATCGTCATCGCTGGTGTCGATCACGCCGTCGGACAGCAGGAAGACCCGATCGCCCACCGCCATGGGATGCACTTCGGTCCGATCATCGAATAGCTGAGGCGTAAGCACCCCCAATGGCAAGTGCCGCGCCGGCAGTGGCGTGCGCACCCCAGTGAGACCGTCATGCAAGTACCCGTCGGGCATGCCGCCATTCCAGATTTCCACCGTGCAGCGCTGGAAGCCCAGGCAGAGCAGCGTCGCACAACAGAACATGTCCACCGGAAGGATTCGTTTGAGCTTGGCGTTCATTTCCCGCAGGATCTGCGCCAAGCCATAACCTTTGGCGGTCATTCCGTAGAACACTTCCGCCAGCGGCATCGCACCGACCGCCGCCGGCAGGCCGTGTCCGGTGAAATCCCCCAGCAGGACATGCATGTCGCCGGCCGGGTTGAACGCAGCCAGCAGCAGGTCGCCGTTGAACAGGGCATAGGGCGATTGCAGGTAGCGGATATTCGGCGCGCTCAGACAGCCGGAATGGGCGATCTTGTCGAACACCGCCTTGGCGACCCGCTGCTCGTTGAGCAGGTAGTTGTGGTGCAAGGCGATCTGGTCGCGCTGCTCCACGACCGTGGCCTGCAACCGGCGCAAACGGTCCATGGCCTTGATCTTGGCGGCCAGGATCACATGGTTGTAGGGCTTGGCCAGGAAATCGTCACCGCCAGCCTCCAGGCAACGGGCCAGGCCTTCGCTTTCGGTCAATGACGTGAGGAAGATGATCGGCACCAACTGGTCACCGGCCAATTGCTTGATCTTCTGAGCAGCCTCGAATCCATCCATGACCGGCATCATTGCATCCATCAGCACCAGGTGCGGACGTTGCTCCGTGTAGATTTCGACCGCTTCGGCGCCATCGGCTGCGGTGATCACGTGATGCCCCTGGCGGCGAACAATGGTCGACAGCAGCAGTCGGTCAGCGGCACTGTCTTCGGCAATCAGGACCGTCAGCGACTCCAGATCGGACAACATGGCTGTCGATCAGGCTTTACCCGGATGGGATTTTCCCGGGTGGAATTCGTCGTGATGATGTTTGTCCTGATGGGCTGGCGCTGCCTGCGACTTGTCCTTCTCCGACTTGTCGTCTTGCGGGCCGTCGATATCGAACAGTTTGTCGAAATTGGAAATCGCGAGAATCTTGCGCACATCCGCGCCGCAGTTGGTGACATTCACGTCGGCATCTTCACCACCGGCATGATCACGGAGCAAGAGCAGCATCCCCAGCGCAGAGCTGTCGAGGTAGGTTGTATCCTTCAGGTCCACGACGTAGGTTTCAGGCTTGCGGTTGAGCTTTTCATAGGACTCGCGAAATTCCTGATGCCGGCCAAAATCGAATCGACCCTTGATCGAAATCGTCAGCTTCTTCCCATCATCGGATACTTCGGTAACGACTGACATAGTTGGCTTCCCTGTCATGGACATACGTGTACAAGGTTTAGCATCTGGTAAAGGACTGAGCAAGGTTTTGGATAACCCAACCGACAAAATCCCGACTTCACGTTCAAAACGAATCCTGGCGCGGCAGGCGCTGGGATAACTCATCCAGCAGTTTTTGCTCGCGCTTGTCTTCCAGCTGCCTCGCTTCATCGATATAGCGCTGCACCAGTTTGCGCAGCCCCTCTACCCGGGCAAAAGCTTCTTGCCAGCTCTGACGCGCCTTATCCAGGTTGTTCTGGTGCCAGACCAGGCTTTGGCGCTGCTGGTCAATGGCGGTACCCAATTGTGCAAGGAAGCCCTGGTACCCCAACAGCCACTGGCCGGAAACGCCATGACTGCCACGAGCGATCCATTGTTTCTGATATTCGAGACGGAAGTTCTCGAGGTCCGCCAGCTTACTTTCGGCGACCGCCACCTGCCCCTGGAAATAAGCCAGTCGCTGAACAGCGGTTTTCTCGGCCTTTTCGGCCATGTCCACCACTGGCGCAAGGCGCGCCGCACGACTCGTGGCCATGGCCGATTACCCGCCGGCGACCGGAGCGAAGATGGTTTGCAGGTGCGCTTCGCTGGCGCCCATGCCGATATTGTCATTCAGGCTCTGGCGAAGATAAACGGCCATCGCCGGATAGAGATTGATCGCGGTATCGGTTTCACGGTCGCCGCCGGGCACATAGGCGCCGACACTGATCAGGTCGCGGCTTTGCTGGTAACGCGACCAATATTGCTTGAACTGCTGGGCACGTTTCATGTGCTCGGCACTGATGACCGATGGCATGACCCGGCTGATGGACGCTTCGATGTCGATGGCCGGGTAATGACCTTCTTCGGCCAGCCGCCGCGATAGCACGATATGACCATCGAGCACGCCCCGCGCCGAGTCGGCGATGGGGTCTTGCTGATCGTCGCCTTCGGACAGGACGGTGTAGAACGCCGTGATCGAACCGCCACCCTTCTCGGCGTTGCCGGCGCGCTCCACCAGCTTCGGCAGCTTGGCGAACACGGAAGGCGGATAACCCTTGGTCGCTGGCGGCTCACCGATGGCCAGAGCGATCTCCCGCTGGGCCTGGGCAAAACGGGTCAGCGAATCCATCAGCAACAGGACATTCTTGCCCTTGTCGCGAAAATATTCGGCAATGCGCGTGCAGTACATGGCGGCCCGCAGGCGCATCAAGGGCGCGTCATCTGCCGGCGATGCCACTACGACAGAACGCTTGAGGCCTTCTTCACCGAGGATGTGTTCGATGAATTCCTTCACCTCACGACCCCGTTCGCCAATCAACCCCACTACGATGATGTCGGCCTCGGTAAAGCGGGTCATCATGCCCAACAGGACACTTTTACCCACCCCAGTACCGGCGAACAGGCCCAGACGCTGGCCTCGCCCGACCGTCAACAAACCGTTGATGCAACGAATGCCCACATCCAGCGGTACGCTGATGGGGTCGCGCTTGAGGGGGTTGATGGTCGGGCCATCCATCGGCACCCAGTCTTCGGCCTTCATCCCGCCCTTGCCGTCCAGGGCCCGACCGGCCCCGTCCAGCACCCGTCCGAGCATGCTCATGCCCATGGGCAAGCGACCGGTATCGGCCAGGGGAACCACCCGCGCGCCAGGGGCAATCCCGGCCACACTGCCCACCGGCATCAGGAATACCTTGCTGCCGGAGAAGCCCATGACCTCAGCCTCGACCTGCACCGGATGGTAACTGTCGTCGTTGATCACCAGGCAGCGACTGCCCATGGCGGCACGCAGGCCCTCGGCTTCGAGGGTCAGGCCGACCATACGCAACAGCCGTCCTTCGAGAATCGGCTGGCCGGCCAGCTCGGTGGCTTCGGCGTAGCCGCCCAGACGCTTGCCGAAGCTGGTGCGCTCAAGACGCATCGCGGCCATCCGGCTCAGCAGCAATCAACTCGGCACCGTCAGGGTCGACGGGAAAAACGACCGGGGGTTCGTCGGGCAATTCCAGACTCAGATCGGCGGCGGCCGGATGCAGGGCCTGCTCGTGCAACTGGTCGAACAGCTTGGCCATGATCTGGCTGATGCGGGTTTCGATGGTCGCATCGATGCGGCTGTGTTCGGTTTCCACCCGGCAACCGCCCGGCAACAGGGTTTCATCCTCGACGATGCGCCAGGTTTCCTCATGACGCTCGCGCAGGGCTTTGACCAGCTCGAAATCCTGGGGATTGATGTACAGCCGGACGTTGCCAACGCCCAACGGCAAAAGCTTGAGGGCCTCGCGCATGACGTGTTCGATCTGGCTCGAATCGATGGCCAGTTCACGCTGAATGACCTGCCTGGCAATGTGTTGCACCAACCCCACCAGGGATTTTTCAATCTGGGTGTCCTGCTCGGCGATAGGATCGAACAGGTTGAGCATCAGCGATTCCAATGCCCGCAGCTTGGCCGTCAGCGCCACGTCAGCTTCCTGGCGGACTTTGAGCGAGGTGCTGTGGAAGCCTTCCTTTTCACCGATGGCAAAGCCTTCGTTGTAGGCCTCCTGGCGAATGCTCTCGACCTCCTCGAGCGTCAGCGGCTGGACTTCCTCCAGCGGCACCTCTTCCATCTCCGGCAGTTCTTCCACCGGCTCCGGTTCAGGCTCGGGTACATGGGGATCGAAGCTGGGCAGCGACCAGACGTCGAAACCACCGACATCCCGGGCGCGGATCAGGTCGCTGGATGAATCATCACTCTTGGCAGACATAACGACCTTAGATCATCTCTTCGCCGCCCTTGCCACCGAGCACGATCTCTCCGGCTTCGGCCATGCGGCGGGCGATGGTGAGGATTTCCTTCTGCGCGGTTTCCACATCGCTGACGCGCACCGGGCCCTTGGCCTCGAGATCGTCGCGCAACAGTTCGGCCGCCCGTTTGGACATGTTCTTGAAGATCTTCTCCTTGACGCCTTCGTCCGATCCCTTGAGCGCCAGGACCAGCACGTCGGAGGACACTTCGCGCAACAGCGCCTGGATGCCACGATCATCGACATCGGCCAGGTTGTTGAACACAAACATGAGGTCTTCGATCTGACCGGACAGGTCTTCGTCGAACTCGCGGATCGAATCCATCAGTTGACCTTCGATCGAACTGTCGAGGAAGTTCATGATGTCTGCCGCACGCTTGATGCCACCCAGGGTGGTGCGCGAGGCATTGGAGTTGCCCGAGAACTGCTTCTCGAGAATCTGGTTCAATTCCTTCAGGGCCGCTGGCTGCACGGTATTGAGCGAAGACACCCGCAAGATGATGTCCAAGCGCACCTTGTGGTCGAAATTGCCCAGCACTTCACCGGCCTGGTCGGGGTCAAGGTAAGCCACCACGATCGCCTGGATCTGTGGGTGCTCGTAACGGATCACGTCGGCAACGGCGCGCGGTTCCATCCACTTGAGGCTGTCCAGGCCGCTGGTGTTGCCACCCAACAGGATACGGTCGATCAGGCCGTTGGCCTTGTCCTCGCCCAGGGCCTGGGTGAGCATCTTGCGCACGTAGTCGTCGGAACCCACGCCCAGGCTGGTCTGATCGCCAACGATGTCGACGAACTCGCTCATCACCTGTTCGACCTGTTCGCGGTGCACGTTCCCCATCTGGGCCATGGCCACGCCCACACGCTGGACCTCCTTGGGCCCCATGTGGCGCAGCACCTGGGCAGCGTCGGTCGATCCCAGGGACAGCAGCAGAATCGCGGCTTTGTCGACCCGGGACAATTTGGCAACAGCGGCTCGATTATCACTCATCTGCGTTGATCCACTCTTTCACGACCTGGGCCACACGACCCGGGTCTTCTGCCACCAGACTCTTGATGGCGTTCAACTGAGCGTCATAGCCTTCGCTCGGGCTTGGCAGCAGAATGCTCTGCGGTCCGCCGAGGCTGACGCGATCGTTAGCCAACTCGCCATCCAGGCCGCCCATGCCTCCCAGCTCTACATCGCCCAAGCCAGCCAACTGCTTGTTCTTGCCGCCATTGGTAATGTTGTTGAGCACCGGACGCAGCACGCCAAACACCAGTACCAGGATGAACACCACGCCCAATACCTGCTTGACCACATCCCAGAACCAGGGTTGCGAATAAAACGGAATATCGGCGATGACTTCACCGCGCTCCGAAGAGAACGGCACGTTGATCACGCTGACGCTGTCGCCACGGCTGGCGTCGAAACCGACGGCGTCCTGGACCAGGCGAGTGAAGCGCGCCAATTCGTCGGCGCTCCAGGGTGCACGGCTGGTTTCGCCATTGGCCGGGTTGACCTTGACCTGGTCGTCCACCACCACCGCAACCGACAGGCGCGTCACACGGCCCTGCTGTTGCTTGGTGTGGCTGATGGAGCGGTCGAGCTCGAAGTTCTTGGTCGATTGTTGACGCTTGTCGGCCGGGTACGGCGCCAGCATCGGTTGGCCGGTGGCCGGATCCATGATCTGCTGGCCGTTGGCGTCCACCAGCGGCTGGCCTGGTTGTATCATGCCGGCGGCGGCAGTAGCGCCCCCAGTGGTTTGCGGCGCGCTGGCCGGCGACGGCGGCTGATTGCTCAGTGCACCGGGTACACCTTGCGGGCCGTTGCTGGCGGTGCGTTGTTCGTTCACCGACTGCTCGCTGCGCAACGCCGGTTGGTCAGGGTTGAACTGCTCGGACGTCGACTCGACCGCGCTGAAATCCACGTCTGCCGAAACTTCGGCCTTGTAGCGGTCATTACCCAGGATCGGTTGCAGGATGTTGTGCACCCGCTGGGTCAGCATGCTTTCCATGCGACGGCTGTAATCAAACTGCTTGCCGGCCATGGTCAGCTCGGAATTTTCCACCTGGTCGGACAGCAGGGTGCCCTTCTGGTCGACCACGGTGATCTGGGACTTGCTCAACTCGGGCACACTGGTCGCCACCAGATTGACGATGGCGAGGACCTGCCCTGGCTCAAGAGAGCGGCCTGGGTACAGTTCAACCAGGACCGAGGCGCTTGGCTTGCGCTCGTCGCGCACGAACACCGAGCTTTTCGGAATCGCCAGGTGCACGCGGGCGCCCTTGATATTGTTCAGGCTGGAGATCGTACGCGCCAGCTCGCCCTCCAGGCCGCGACGATAACGAGTCGCTTCCATGAACTGGCTGGTACCCAGGCCCTGGTCCTTGTCGAGGATTTCGAAACCGATGTTGCCATCGGTAGGCGTCACGCCAGCGGCAGCCAACTTCAGACGCGCACGTGCCACATCGTCGGCCTTGACCAGCAAAGCGCCGGAATTCGGCTCGACGGTATAGGGGATGTCGGCGGAAGCCAGGGTTTCCATGACTTGCTTGGCGTCCATGCCCGCCAGGCTGCCGTACAGGGGACGGTAGTCTGGCTGCTGGGACCACAGCACCACGGCGAAACCAATTGCCACACTGGCAGCCAGGCCGACCAACAGGCCTACCTGACGCAACATGGTCATCTCGGAGAGGTTTTCCAGGAAGGACAGCCCGAACAGCGGCGGTTTGCCGTCTGGTGGGGTGGCCTTGGCCGGAACGTTATCTACGGCTGCTTCTGCCATGACTCAATAGTTTCCTTAGACCGGCATCTGCATGATGTCTTGGTAGGCCTGGACCAGTTTGTTGCGAACCTGGGTCAGCGCCTGGAACGAGACAGTGGCTTTCTGCGAAGAGATCATCACGTCGGTCAGGTCAACGCCACTTTTGCCAATTTCAAAAGCACTGGCTAATTGGTTCGACGCTTGCTGGGTATCGTTCACTTTATTGACGGCCTGACCAAGCATGTCGGAAAAACTGCTGCCGCCCACCTGGGGGGCCGCGACCGATTTGGGCTGCGACATCGCGTCCATCTGCATGGCCCGCATGTCCAGCATCAACCGATTAAATTCAATACCTTGGCTCATGGTCTACTCTCTCTGGCGGCCCGCGTTTTTTTGACGCTTACTCAATGGGTACACAGGTGTTAGCAACAAGGGTGCCAGCTCCATGGCGACATGAAACAAATGCTCACACAGATCTGCGTGGGAGCGAGCTTGCTCGCGAAAGCGGCCTGTCAGTCGAAACATGCATCGACTGAGCCACGTCTTCGCGAGCAAGCCCGCTCCCACAAGGAATTTGCTGGTTTACACAATTCAACTGGCGAACAGATACGCCTCGACATCCATCCCTGCGTCACGCATTTGCGCCAGCTTGTAGCGCAGGGTGCGTGGGCTGATACCCAGGCGTTCGGCCGCTTCTTTGCGACGACCGCGTTCGGCCCGCAGGGTATCGATGATCATCTGGAATTCGCGTCGACGCAGGTCGTCTTCCAACGCGCCGGCCGACTCGCTCTCCACTTCCAACCTCGGTGGGACTGGTACCGGCGCCGGCAACGGCGCGCACGCCACAGGACCTGCCAGACAGAAATCCTCCGGCTGGATCAGACCACCCTGCTGAAGGATCAGCGCACGCTGAATGGCGTTATCCAGTTCCCGCACGTTTCCAGGCCAGGGATAAGCAATCAGACAGGCCTGCGCCTCGGGCGAAAGCCTGGCCGCCGCATGCTTCATTTTATTGACGTGCCGGGCCAGCAGACGCTCGGCCAGTGGCAGAATATCGGCAGTACGCTCGCGCAATGGACGCCAGGCAAGAGGGAATACCGACAGGCGGTAATAAAGGTCCTCCCGAAAACGTCCTGCCGCCACCTCACCGGCCAGATCCCGGTTGGTGGTCGCCACCACACGGATGTCCAGACTGATGGGCTTGCGTCCCCCTACCCGCTCAACTTCCCGCTCCTGCAACACCCTCAATAGTTTGGCTTGAAGGCCCAAGGGCATTTCGGAAATCTCATCGAGCAGAATCGTGCCGCCATCGGCCTGCTCGAACTTGCCGGCCTGAGCCGCAATGGCACCGGTAAACGAACCCTTCTCGTGACCAAACAGCGTCGCCTCAAGCATGTTATCGGGAATCGCCGCGCAGTTGATGGCAATGAACGGTTCGTTGGCGCGTCGGGATTGCTCGTGAATGTATCGCGCCAGCACTTCCTTGCCGGTACCCGACTCACCGGAAATCAACACAGTGGAATCGCTGCGCGCCACCCGTGCGGCCAATTCGAGCAATTGGGCACTGGCCGGCTCGAGCGCCACCGGCCCCTCTCCCTCGACCACAGGAACGCCGAGCGCATGACGAGCCACCAGATCGAGCAGCGCCTTGGGCTCGAATGGCTTGACCAGATAATCCGCAGCTCCCTGGCGCATGGCGTCCACCGCTCGCTCGACCGCCCCGTGGGCCGTCATCAGCAAGACCGGCAACTGAGGTTGGCGAGCACGCAACAGTCCCAGCAATTGATGGCCGTCCATGCCCGGCATGTTCACATCGCTGACCACCAGGCTGAAGGTGTCCCGACCCACGGCCAGCAACGCATCCTCTGCCGAACCGACCGCAACGTAGTCGTGCCCGGCCAGCACCAGCGTGTCGGCCAATGCTTCACGCAAGGCCCGGTCATCCTCAACCAGCAACACCTTGATCACCATCGACTTCACTCCACCTCCGACGCGCCGGAAAACAGCGGCAGGAGCACCAGCGCGCAGGTACCACGCCCCAGTCGCGAACGTAGTTGCAATTCTCCCTGATGCGCACGAGCCACAGCCTTGACCACAGTCAGGCCGAGGCCGGTCCCGGTGGTCTTGGTCGTGAAGAACGGCTCGCCGAGACGTGCCAGCACCGCCGGCTCGATACCGCCGCCATTGTCACTGACACACAGGTGCAAGGTACTGTCACGGCTGTACAGATGAACCTTCAGTCGTACGTGCTCGCCACCGGCCTGAATGGCATTCTCGATGAGATTCAAGACCGCACCCACCAAGGTGTCGCGGTTGCAGAGAATTTCCCCGGCATGGCTGTCGCACTGCCAGCGGATCGGCAGATCCCGCACATGGGTCAATGCTGCGGCCTGCAGGGATTGCAGGAGAGTTTTCGGGGTTACCCGGTCGGTCAATGGCAACTCACCGCGAGCAAACACCAGCATGTCCCGCACTTGATGTTCGAGCTCATGCAGGCGCTCTTTCAGACGTCCGGCGAAGCGCTGCTGGGTTTCCATCGGTAGCTGCTGTTCGGTCAAATGACTGGCGTACAGCAACGCAGCGGACAGCGGCGTGCGAATCTGGTGAGCCAGGGATGCCACCATGCGCCCCAGGGACGACAGGCGCTCGTGACGAGCTAACTGGTCCTGCAGGTGACGGGTTTCAGTCAAGTCGTTGAGCAGCACCAACTGGCCGGGTTCGGCGTCCAGCGAGCGCGTCGAAATAGACAAGCGCCTGCCGTCCTTGAGGGACACTTCATGACCATCGTCCTCGCGAGGAGCAAAGCAACGCGCAATGACGTGTCGCCACAGCTCACCTTCAAGCGGCAACCCGAGCAGCTCACAGGCCGCCGGATTGGCCTCGCGAACGAAACCATGGGCATCGATGACGATGACGCCGCCAGGCAACAGGTCGAGCAGGTTCTGCAGCCGGTTGGCCAGACGCTCTTTTTCCGCCAACTCCTGCATGCGCTGGGCGCTGACCACCGCCAGCTCGCCCTTGAGCTCAGTGACCCGGGCCTCGAGCAGACTGTAGGAATCGGTCAACTGGCTGGACATCTGATTGAACAGCGAAAACGCCTGCTCGAGCCCAGCGCGGCTTGCCTGCTCGGCGGACGGCATGAGCCCCGACTCAGGGACAGGAGACATCTGGACGTGGGCGGCTTGGTTCATCGAACTCTCTCGCTTGGCTGACCGTCAGTTAAACGGACTGTTGAGAGAGCTTTAGCAATACCCGTGCCGGAAGGTGGTAAACATGAACCGAGCTGTAGCTGGAACTCCGTGGCGAGGGGATTTATCCCCGCTGGGGCGCGAAGCGGCCCAGTTTTTGGGGCCGCGACGCACCTCAGCGGGGATAAATTCCCTCATCATAAAAAATCAGGCGGTCATGAACAGGCGTCAATCATCCGCCTGCTCATCTCCTTCGCGACGGCTCATGCCGTACTTGCGCATCTTCTCCACCAGGGTGGTGCGACGGATACGCAAGCGTTCCGCTGCACGGGCGACAATACCGTTGGCGTCATCCAGGGCCTGCTGGATAAGCCCTTGTTCCAGGCCACCCAGGTAATCCTTGAGATCGAGGCCTTCCGGGGGCAGCAAGGCACCGCTGGTGAAATCCGGTGTATGGCCGTTGATCGCCACGCGCTCTTCCAGGTCGCTACGCAGGGTATCGACCATTTGTTCGTCTTCGTCGTCGACGTAGCGGAATTTCTTCGGCAGCTCAGCCACACCGATCACACCATAGGGATGCATGATCGCCATGCGCTCCACCAGGTTGGCCAATTCGCGAACGTTGCCCGGCCAGCCATGACGGCACAGGGACATGATCGCCGCCGAATTGAAGCGGATTGAACCGCGCTTTTCGTGCTCCATGCGCGAAATCAGCTCGTTCATCAGCAGCGGAATATCCTCGACGCGCTCACGCAGCGGGGCCATTTCGATCGGGAATACATTGAGGCGGTAGTAGAGGTCTTCGCGAAAACTGCCGACCTCGATCATGCTTTCGAGGTTCTTGTGGGTCGCAGCGATGATCCGCACGTCGACGCTCTGGGTCTTGTTGCTGCCCACGCGCTCGAAGGTGCGCTCCTGCAGGACCCGCAGCAGCTTGACCTGCATTGGCAACGGCATGTCGCCGATCTCGTCGAGAAACAGCGTGCCGCCGTTGGCCAGTTCGAAACGCCCGGCCCGGCTGGTGATCGCGCCAGTGAAGGCACCCTTCTCGTGCCCGAACAGCTCGCTTTCCAGCAACTCGGCCGGAATTGCTCCGCAGTTCACCGGCACGAACGGCGCTTCGCGACGCTTGGAGTGGTAATGCAGATTGCGCGCAACCACTTCCTTGCCGGTGCCCGATTCGCCCAGGATCAGCACGCTGGCGTCCGTATCGGCGACCTGCTGCATCATCTGGCGCACGTGCTGGATCGCCCGGCTGGTGCCGACGAGACTGCGGAAAAGGTTGGGTTCGCGATGCCTGCCGCGCTCACGGGCCTGATCGTACATCTCGCGGTAAACCTGGGCGCGATGCAGCGAATCGAGCAATTTGCTGTAGCTGGGCGGCATCTCGAGCGTGGAAAGCACTCGACGACGCTGGTCTTCTGGCAAGTCAAGGGAAGAATTTTCGCCCATTAACAAAACCGGAAGGAACTCATCCCAGGTTGAGAGTGTCTTTAGCAAGCCCAATAGAGTTGCGGGGGCATTTACGGTCCCGATGAGGACGCAAATGACTTCACGACTGGACGCCAGCGAGCCGACGGCCTGCTGCCAGTCATGGCTTCCGCAAGGTAAATTTTCTTCGCCAAGAAAATTTAAAATCACCGCCAGGTCACGGCGGCGGACGCTGTCGTCATCGATCAGGAGAATTTTGGTTTCACGCCACATGCAATAGCAACTTCCCTAGTCAACTCAGTGCCCGAAATTTAGGGGGCAAGCTAGACGCTTGCAGACTTGTCATGCCTGTAGACGCCTGAAATCTGTAAACAGCTACTAGTTAAGTCAAAAAACGGTGCACAGTCAAATTTATGGCGCACTTTGTTCGGATTAACTAAGCATTAACCGAACAGATGGTAAACCTTTGCAGCGTTTTGTGCTTGATGGACTTGCGACATCTCGTCGACTATCGCCTGACGCTCCCCAGTCGCCGCCTCGAGCAGTTGCTTGTAGACCCCCAGTAACTCCTCAAGATTATTGCGCAACGCCGCCTCGTCCAGCCCAGACTCGCTCATGACGTCTTCCATGCAGGTACGGCATGCCAGGTCCAATTGACCAATGGCTTCCCAGTTACGCTCGGCCAGGGCATCAACCAGGGCGTCGCGGGTTTGTTCTATTCGCTGCAGGACAAGACTCATGGGAGCACTCCTTAGAATTGCGGACCAGGCGCGGCGATGGCATCCCAGCCATCTTTGACCGTGCGCAGCAGACCGGCGACTTCGTCGAGGATCTTCGGGTCGGTCTTGGCGTTGGCTTCGGCCAAGCGCTTCATCATATAGGTATAGAGGGCGTCCAGCTCAGCCACCGCTTCGGCCTGGTTTTCCAGGTCCAGGCCCTCACGCAAGCCGCCAACGATGCCAATCGCCTTGCCGATCAGAACACCTTTATTGGCGATATCCTTACGCTCCATCGCCCCCTTGGCCTGGGCGATACGATCCAACCCGCCCTCCATGAGCATCTGTACAAGACGATGGGGGCTTGCTTCGGAGGTTTGCGCCTGAGCGCCAATCTTCTGGTATTGGCGAAGGGCTAACATTGGATTCATGTTCTACCTCATCAAAATCTGCGGTTCGTATAAACACCATATCGACGCCGCGTCAAAAAACTTTAGATCGAAAAAGCCAAAAGCCCGGAGCACTCAAGAACGCTACCGGGCTTTTTGCATCAATCAAACTCAGCTGTTTTTCTGCTGTGCCGTCAGTGCTTCGAACATGGACGTGATGTTGCTGGCGGTGGCTTTCAGCTTGCCGACCAGGGTATCCATGTCGTTGTACTTTTTCGTCAGCACCGCGGTCAGGGTTTCAATCCGGCGATCCAGTGCCAACTGATCATCGCCCAGTTTCGACTTGATCAGATCGAGGTTTTTGGATCGAGTCGTCAAAATGTTATCGACGGTCTTTCCGTTTGAGTCCTTCCTGCCGGTCTCGGTGTAAGGCTTGAGGGCGTTCTGCATGCGCTCGATCAAGCCATTGTCCCCGGTGAACAGCGTCTGGACTTCTCCACCCAACTGCTTATCGTTGAGCGCCGTAGTGAACTTCGCACTGTCGAAATCCAGGGCACCCGTTGTCTGGTTGGTGGTGATCCCAAGCTGAGACAAAACGGTCAATTTGTCGCCGGCACCGGTTTCCGACAAAGGCGCACGCATGGCCGCCAGCAAAGATCGTGGCAATGAGTCACCGGTCAACGCAGCTGAAACCGGGTTACCATCAGCATCGGTCGACGGCTTGGTCAGGGCGGTCACAGCCTTGGCAATGGCGTTGTAAGCATCGACGAATTTCTGAATCGAAGCTTTCAAGCCGTCGGAGTTGGTGGCAACCGTTACCGTTGTCGGACCACTACCGGCAACGACCAGCGTCATGCTCAACCCTGAGACAACGTTGTCCAGTTTGTTGGTAGGACTGGTCATTGCCAGCCCATCGACAGTGAACTCTGCGTCCTGGGCGAGGCCGATGGAACCGGATGAGGTTGCACTCGGCGTCCCCATCAGGACAGAACCATCCGCTTCCAGGCCGGTAATGCCACTGAGGGAAATGTCGCTGCCCGCACCGGTCTTAGTCGACCCCACCACCAGACGCGAACCGTAGCTATCGGTCACGATGTTGGCGGTGAGACCATTGGAAGAGTACTTGCTGTTGATTGCGTCCCGAACCGACTGCAGCGTCGAGCCACTCGGAACGTCAAGAGCGTAATTGGTAGACCCCTGAGTGATAGTCAAGGTACCGGGGTCCACTGCACTGGAGGTACCACCGGCGAATGCCGCCGTTGCTACTTTTGAAGAGGTCGCCAGCTTGGTTACGTTGATCGAGTAGGTACCACTCACCGCCGAGTTACCGGCCGTCACCGTCAGCGCACTGGTGTTGGCCGAAGTGGCAGCGACCCCGGTGAATTGAGGAGTGGTCGTGCTGCCCAGGCTTGTGAGCGAAGACTGGAACGTAGCCAGCAGTGACTTCAGGGTGCCAATCGCAGAAATGTTGGCGGTATTGGTCTTGGTGGCGCGGTCGATCTGACCTTGCTTGGCCGCCTTGTCGGAATCCACCAGCGCCTTGACGATTGCGGTGGTATCAAGGCCCGAGCCTAAACCCAAGCCAGGTAGAATTGGACTTGCCATGTGAAACTCCCTTCAGTATGCCGCCGGCCTTTTGACCACTACAACGCCCAAAAGAACAGAACAACAAAATTCGTGCCAGCTGTCAGACTTCCGCGCTGAACAACAGGCTATTGGCATCATTCAAACTGTTGGCCAGTTTCAGAACTTCTTCATTCGGGATCTGGCGAATCACTTCACCGGAACCACTGGCAATTACTTTGACTACCACTTTGCCTGAAGGCTCATCAATTGAGAACTCCAGGTTACGCTTGACCGACTGAACGAACTTTTCGATCTCCTGCACAGCCTTCTTGAGTGTTTCCTGGTCGGCAGCAGCGTCTTTAGGGGCTTTCTTGACCGGTGTCACGACAGCGGGATCGGCTTGAGGCTTCTCCAACGACTTGGCGGCCACGGTGGGCGTCGGTTTCGCCGCTGGATAAGACAAGTTCAGCTTGGCGCTCATATCCATGTCCATCACCTCTTGAACGGAAAAAGCGAGAGAGTACGCAAGCGCACTCCCCCGCTAAAGTTCATCCAGCTATTACTGAAGCAGCTTCAGTACAGCGGATGGCAGTTGGTTGGCCTGGGCCAGAACTGCGGTAGATGCTTGTTGCAGAGTTTGTTGCTTGGTCAACTGTGCAGTTTCAGCAGCAAAGTCGGTGTCTTGTACACGACCCAGTGCAGCACTGGCGTTTTCGTTGATGTTCTGCAGGTTGGAGATGGTGCTGGTCAGACGGTTTTGAGCAGCACCCAGATCCGCACGGCTGGAGTTGATGGTTGCCAGAGCCGCGTCGATCGCGTCGATAGCAGCAGCGGTGTTGGTTTCGGCAGAGGCACTGTCAACAGCACTGATCACGATGGTGCCAGAGTCAACGCTCAGAGTCGCTGCGTCGAAGCCGCTGTCCAGGGTCAGGGTGATCTGGTTGTCAGTACCGGTGTTGGAACCGACCTGGAAGGTCATGGTGCCAGCGGAACCGTCGATCAGGTTCTTGCCGTTCAGGTTGGTCGAGTTGGCGATACGGGTCAGTTCGTCCGACATCTGAGCAAATTCTTTGTTCAGAGCGGTACGGTCTGCGGTGCCGTTGGAGTCGTTTCGCGACTGTACAGCCAGTTCACGCATACGCTGCAGGATGTTGGAAGATTCCTGCAGAGCGCCTTCAGCGGTCTGAGCGATGGAGATACCGTCGTTGGCGTTTTTGATCGCAATGGTCTGACCGCGGATCTGCGAAGTCATACGGGTAGCGATCTGCAAGCCGGCGGCGTCGTCCTTGGCGCTGTTGATTTTCAGGCCGGAAGACAGACGAGTCATCGAGGTGGAGAGAGCATCGGAAGCGCGGTTCAGGTTTTTCTGAACGTTCAACGATGTGACGTTGGTGTTTACTGTTAAAGCCATGACGAATTCCTCGTTGGTTGGGTACTGCGGCTTCCGGCCCTGGCAACCGCCGGGTGTGGCCTAGAGAACCTTCGTAATAGTTATCGTCGTATTCGGAACTTGCTTTAGCAGTTTTTTCAAAATTTTTGCCATCAGGGTGCCACCCCTCTTAAATCAAGGACTTGGCTGCGCTCAGGAGGTAAAAAAAATGGCGCCAGGGAACCGTCCGAACCTGACCCCAGGAGGGCCATCAGCGCCGATCAATTGAAAAGTGCTCAAAAAGCCAGCCCGGTGCTCAGCAATTCCACCAGCTCATACTCAAGATAGTCGGCCAACGAAATCCAGTTCTGCGACTGCTGATCAGTGAACATCACCCCTAACAACACGCCCCAAGACGACTGGACATCGCCTGGCATCCGTTCAATCCAGGGTTGAGCCGCTTCAACCAGCGCGACCATGGCCAGTCCTGCCTCGACATCCCGTCCCAGACGAAAAAGTCCGGCACAGTCACGGGCCTCATCGATCACCTCTTGAAGCCCGCTCACTTCGTAAACTCCGGATGGAAATCAGTACCGGCGATCATCGCCCCGTCCCGACTGCTGTTATAAAAACGCACCTGAGGATGTCCGGCGATAAATCGCTCCAACTCACACAAATAGCTACGGAAGTTGAGCTGTGTCTTGACCCTCTGGCCATGTCCGTCGAGTACCCAGTGCCTGGCCACCTCCAACTGGGGGCCCAGGTCGCCATCGCTCCAACCTGCGTGAGTCCGATCATGGGGAAACGCAAAGTCGGCACCGAACAGAGTGATCCGTAGCGCCCCCATCTTCACGGCCAGATCAACGGCCGGATGGATTACGCTGCCGCCTACATACAACTCATGCCGGCTCAATTGCTGACGCATCCGGTGATAGATCGGGCTGGCGGAATAACCGACATAACGCGGCCCCCGCCAAGCGCCAATCACCAACGGGTCGGCCATTGGGAGGTAAACCAGCGCAATCTCATCGGTGTCGTCAGGCGGAAGATGGCGTGCGGTAATACGTTGATCGATGCTGACCACGATATCCGGTCGGATCCCATGGTTGATCAATGGCCGGTAGGCCGTATCAACACAGATCAACAATGGTCGTTCGGCCTGCTCACTCAAGCCGCGCAGTCTCTCGAAATGCCGTTCGAGGCTAGGCCCGGTAGCGATGACAAACGCTTCGCGCTCTTTGAAAGAGCCGAACAGCTCCCCCACGTCGCGATCCCCCTGCACGAGATGGAAGGTGGAATGCAGACGCTCAATGATTTCAGGGGCTGCTGGGTCGAACTCCCGATTGTTGAATGTCAGATGGGTTTCACTAACCAACCGGTCGCGAATCTTTGCACTGAAGTCATCGGCCAGTACCAGTTCGGCGGGCAAGGCGAAGAAAGGTAACTGAATTTCCGCTTGGTCTCCTGCGTAAAACAGTTCGACTCGCGGATCATCGAGCCACTGCGATTGATCCAACACCCGCAGCACCAAGGCGAACACCGAGCCGTTAAGAATATTCACGTGCAGGCGCTCAAGCTTTGCCCGCTCCAGCAAACGGCTCTGCAAATCCCCCAATCCCGTGCCATAGAGATGCACGACGGCAGCGTCCGACGGCAGGCTGGACGCCTGCAGCTCAGCCTCGGCACGGCGGTCATGTCGACTGGTCAATTGAATGCCATTGATGCTCAAGGTCGAGCCCAGTCCCTCCACCAGATCGGCCTGCAACCCGTCGACTTCCTCCAACAGCAAACGCTCGGCCATGGCTGGCCAGCGCTGCTCGATCACCTGGAGATTGCGCTCAAAGAACTCGCTCATGGTGTCTCGACTTTCCATTGGGCAAAAAAATAGCGTTCAAGGTTACACCCTTGGACGCTATTTTTTATGCACGGGTTTCAGGTGGTTCAAGGGCGATAGATAATCGCTGACCCCCAGGACAGCCCAACGCCGAAACCACTCAATGCCACACGCCTCCAATTGGAGTCGAGCACATGTTTTTCCAGCAGCAACGGGATGCTCGAGGATACGGTGTTCCCGGTCTCGACCATGTCCTTGATGAATTTCTCGGGTTCGCCTTCAAAACGCCGCGCAACGGCATCGACAATCGCGGCGCTACCCTGATGGATACAGAATGCATCGATATCATCGGGCTGGAGATTGGAGTCGGCAAGCAACTCATGCAAGTGAGCCGGCACCTTGAGCAAGGCGAAGTTGAACACCTGCCGGCCATTCATGAAGAACACGCCGTCGCTGACCTTCAAGTGCGGCGCACCGGAACCGTCGGTGCCGAACTTGGACCTGCCCAACTGCCACGGTGCGTTTTCGCCCATCCAAGTGGCGGTGGCGGCGTCGCCGAACAGCATCGTCGTGTTCCGATCTTCCGGATCGACGATTTTTGAATACGGATCAGCCGTTATCAACAGCCCATTTTTCAGGCCAGCGGCTTCCATGAAGCCCTTGATAGCGTAAATGCCATAGACATAACCCGAACAGCCCAGGGAGATATCAAATGCAGCCACGGTAGTAGGCAAGCCAAGCTTGTCCTGAACGATGGCTGCCGTATGGGGCAATCCTTCTTCGTCGCCATTTTGGGTGACCACGATCAAAACGTCGATGGTTTCGCGTTTCAAACCGGGATTGTTGGCAAACAACGCATTGGCCGCTTCGACACACAGGTCCGAGGTTTCCTGTCCATCATCCTTGCGCGGTAAGAAAGCGGAACCAATCTTGCCCAGGATGAACTCTTCATCCTTCTCAAACTTCGCACCCTGTGCGTAATTGTCCACGCCGGCTACAGGAACGTAGCTCGCAATGCTTTTTATGCCAATCATTACGGCTTCCCAATCAAAAACAGCCCAATACCACCGCTCGCAACGAATCGAGGGGCGCCGACAATCGGGAAGTACGGAGGGCTATCACTGGGCCTGATGAGGGCCAGGCGCCATCTTCCCGGTCAATACAATACAGTGAAGATGCGCGTTATGACTCGCAGGTCACGAGATTTTTCCCAATAAGCCCTTTTTGCAAGGGCTCTTGGGTTGGGGACAGGAGACGGATGAGCTACGCAAGCAACCGCGCCCAATCCACAGCCACGGCAGTACCCAGCGCAAAACCGGTACCAATCAAAGCCAGATTGGGATTACGGGCTGTGTCGTGTTCGAAACGGGCTTGCCATTTCTCTTGCAAGGCCTCGGCTGCCTGCGGCGCGTCGGGCAATGTGCCGGGATGCAGCATCTGCGCCTGGGACGTCCAGACCGTGAGAAAACCTGCATCGGCCGCCTTCAGGCACAAGTCGACATCGGCAAAGGCCTCGGCAAAGGGTCCTTCGTCCAGACCGCCGATAGCCTCGTACAGCGCCTTGCGGATCATCAGACAGGCACCGGACACCGCTGAGTAGTTCTGCTCCGCCTGGTGGCCGTTGAGGTAACCCTTGGCGTCCTTGCGCTCGCCAATGAATACCGAGCCCACCCCACCGTCAGGCTTGAGCACCAGGCCCGCCTGGGTGGTGATGCCGCGAATGTCCATCTGCTTGCTGCCAACGATCCCAACTTCAGGCCGCTGGGCCTGGTTGAGCAGGCTGTCGAGCCAGTTGGCGTTGATTACTTGCGCCTGGGCCGACAACAGCACCAGGTAATCGCCCTTGGCCTGGGTGCTTGCCCAGTTATACAAAGCCGATGTATTCAGGCGGCGGTCACTGCGCAGGATGCGGATCCGGTCGCCTTTGCCTTCCAGACTGTCCAACCATTGAGCCAGTTCTTCGGATTGGCTGTGATTATCAGCGATCAGTATTTCATGGCGATGGTAACGGGTCCGTTGCAGCACGCTGACCAGCGCCTGCTGTACCTGTTCGAAATTATCACGGCTTTCGAGAATGATCGACACCAGTGGCCGCTCGGCATGCTGGTAATCGATCTGATACGTCAGCGGCTGAGCCGAGCTGACCTGGGCACGATAACCCCGTGCGGCCAGGTGACGCTTCAGGACCTGACGTTCCTGGGGGTTTTCCTGCTCTGTTGGGGCGTTGCAGATCAACAACGGCTCGGCCAGGTGCGCCAACCCTGCCAGCCCTGCGTCCTCGATCAGGCGCAACAGCAAATCCAGCTCCAGGGCCTGGACGTATTCGGCGGTAAATCCACGGGCCTGAGCCAGGACTTCACGACGAATCAACCAATGCCGAGCCATGAATGAAGGGGCCGATTGCAGCAGATCAAGGTTGACCCCGGGACGGAACACGTCGCCAAGACTGCCATCGGCCTTGCGCTGAATTTCGTCCATGGCCACGGCGCGCACGCCTTCTGCATCGATCAGTTCGAGGCTCGCGCGCAGCAGGCCGCTGGCGGTGAACTGGTCACCGGCCTCGGCAAGCATCAGCCAGTCGGCCGTGGATTGACCGATGATTTGATTGATGCGATCGACATAGTTGGTGGTGCTGACTTTGACGAAGTGTACGGTGTCACGCACCGTGGTAGTCGCCGGCAGGTCGCCGGTGGTGAAGACCACGACGTTGAACGCTTTGCATTGACCGTTGACCAGGCTGTCGAAAGTCGCCTGCAACTTGAACATGTCAGCGTCCAGGTCCAACAACAGGATACTGAAGCGAGGCCCGCCCTGATGCTCAGCCAGATGGCCGTTAATGGCCTTGAGCTGCTGCGTGTCGGGATTACGCGCTTCGAGCCAGCTCAGCAGCCGCCCGGAGTGCATGTTCTCCAGAAGTTGCCGATCCTGTTGGCCCGGTACCGAGTCCAGTTGCTCGCCCCAGGCCAACAACTTCAGCGCTTCCTCGGGCTCGTCACTGTTTTTCAACGACTCGGCCAGGCGCTTCACCACAGTACGGTTGAAAGCGTACAGGCCTTGGGCTTCCCACAAACGGCTGCGTATCGTGCGTTCATTGTCGTTGGGCTGTACGCGCATCAACTCTTGTTGACGCAGCAGAATGCCTTCCAATTGCTGAAGCTGCAGGCGCCCTGCCGGCATGGCATGCAGGAGGAATTCAAACCCGGTCAGCAGATCGAATACCCGCTGGTTGTAGAAAGGCATTTCGACAAACTGCTGCGGCCCAAATGAGCGCACAGGCTCGCCACCAGCCTCCAACCAGGCCGAGCGAATGATCTGCGTACCTTTGAGTGAGCGCCCCTGGAGCAAGCAATCAGCCATGGCTGCAAAGCTGTCCAGAGCGATCTGTTTGACACGCCCGGGGGCCTGTTCAATGAGCGGCGTAGGGAGGGACGCCAGGAACTCGGCAAACTGCTCTCGCTCGGCGACGCTTTTTGCGTCCTTGTAGCTCAGCACAGTCAGCACGTTGGTATTGTGCTCGGAGCCGCCATAATTGAGTTCGCGAACAGCGAACGGGATCGGCAGGATCCGTGCCTTGGCGCAAGCCAGCAGGTAAAAGGTGTGTCCGATTTCCTGCCATTCGAAACTGGTCCCTGGCGGCAACAAGCTGTACCACTGCTGCAGCAGGTCGGTACGAGTCACGGCATAGAACGGCGGCAGGAACTGATCCATGAAACGGATGACCCGGTCTTCGGCCAGTTCGCTGTTGTAATCCTCATGCACCTTGCGATCACGACGGAAGTAACACACCTCGGTTGCACAGGAGAGGTACATGATCCCGTAACCGTGACACAGCCCGTAATCGGGATTGGCTTCGAGAAACTCCACCGACTCGGTCAAAGCATCGTGCAACAGGAAGTCGTCATCGGCGGCGAACACCATGTAAGGCGTTGTGACCTGGCTGACCCCATAAACCAGTTTGTCCTGCAGCCCCTTGTAGGTGAATTGCGGCAAATGCCGGTAGTCGACCGAGGGAAAGTCCCGGGCTATCTGCTCATCACATTCGACCGAGGAATCCAGCACCAGCACCGAGCAGGGGTAGCTGCTGTAGTAATGCAGCGTACGCCGCAGGAATGCGCTGCGGTTATGGGAAATGACCACCACCGTGAACCGCTCGCTCAGCGGTGCTACGTTGTCTTGAAGAGTGTTTCGAACCTGCATATTTCCTGTCCCCACAACCTGCCAGACGCCAATGACTTGAAACGGATGAGTTAACGGACCCGACGCAGATAGCCGTCCGGTGCAACAGTGATGAGCAGCTTGTTCTGCAACTGCCGGTCGATTTCGAAGTCGCCGTTTTCTTCCAGGTACTTCCACACCGCAGTCTTCGGGTTATCCCCCGGGCCCCATGGACGGTCCGGGAAAAAGTCCGCAGGCATGTCTTCCACGACTGTATCCATTACCACGCAGTAACTGCCTACCGACACCAGCGGTGCATAAAGGCGCAGCTCTTCGAGCACGTGGTCATGGGTGTGATTGGAGTCGAGTACCAGAATGACTTTTTTGCCTTGGGCGGCGGCATGAACCTGCTCGGCAATCGCGGCATCGATGCTCGACCCTTCGATCATCGTGATGCGCTTGCTCATCGGATGGCTTTCGATGGCCTCGCGGTTGTGAGGACGAATATCCAGGTCGATGCCGAGCACTTCGCCGTGGCCTTGCAGCTCCAGCAACGAGGCGTAGTAGATGATCGAACCACCATGGGCGATGCCGCACTCGATGATCAGATCAGGCTTGATCTGCCAGATCAGTTCCTGCATCGCCATCATGTCCTGCGGCAACTGGATGATTGGCCGGCCCATCCATGAGAAGTGGTAGCTGTACTTGTGCTTGGCCGACTCGTTAAAGAACTCCTTGGCCAGGCTGACAAGTTTCTGGTCTTGGCCCTGACCGGCAATTTCGGTCTGGCATTGGGCTTGGAAAGCGTTATGAATGGTGTTGTCGGTCATGTTCGAATCTCGCGGTTATTGGAACGAAGCGCTGTCAACGGCGTGGTAGACGTAGCGTCCAGCCGTCATTCGCCTGATTTCTTCGAGGTAATTGGAATTCATCACAAATACGTTTGCCCCTTCGGGCAGGAGGTGCATCGCCTCGTCGGGCGAAGAGACGCGCATACCACTCAATGGCAGGTACCGTCCCTGCTTGGCCGGATTGATATCCACCACGCAGTCCACCGCGACACCGGCCCGCTGCAGGAACAGCGAATAGATTACCCCTTTGGAAGATGCCCCCCAGATAGCAGAGCCTTGGCCCGGGGAGGTCTGGATAATCTGTACGGTACGCCCCAGGCTGCCAGTGAATCCGTCGGGCAAGGTCAGTTTCGACACCGGTTGTTCCGGTCTCAGGCGCAACGTCGCCAAGTCGGCAACGATGTACAGATATTGGCCACCGAACAGATGTCCAGCCTCGTACACCGTGCCAAACATCCGACGCAGATCGTCGAGGCGGAAATAGTTGACGTGCTCATAAAACAGGTCGAACCAGGCGCGATGCTCCAGGATCCAGTCCAGGCACGGCACTTCGATATAGATTTGTCCGCCCTGGTTGGCCGCTGCTATTTCGACCAGGAACTCCACCGGGTCCTGGATATGCTCCAGTACATGACGCAGCACTACCGCATCGGCCGACAGGCCCAGCTCGCGAGTGAACGGCGCCTTGATCACATCGACACTGTCGCCCTCGTAGGCCGGGTCTATGCCGGTGACGGCATAGCCCCGGCCCTTGAGCAGTTCCAGGAAATAGCCCTTGCCACAACCGACTTCAATCAATTTCTGGCCGGTGAAATGCCGGGCGATGATGCTCTCCACATCAGCCAGGTGTCGCTGAAACTGGCCCGAATGGGCCTGTTCGTTCTGGTAATCACTGTCGTAGCTGAGTTTGTCGGCATCGAATGCCTGATTGAATACCAACCCGCTCACTTCGTTCTGGACCAACACCATATCGGCACTCGCCGAGGCCTTGGCTGACGGCTCATCGACAAAGGTACGGTTCTGCAGAACGGGAAGACCGGTGGCCCGGTACAGCTCACGCATCATGTGGAGCCCCCAACAAGGTTTGCAAACGTTCGGCCACACCCCAGAACGCCATGGGTTCGTGAGTCGGGTACGGATAATGACCAAGGTTCAGACAAAGGGCGGCCTCTCGCTCCCGCAGACGTGCTTCGACCAACGTCCGCACCGATACCGGTTGGCCGCTCGAACAATTGACCACACCATTGAATTCACGCCGCCCTAGCAACTGCGCCAGGTAAGCGGCTGCCGTTTCGATCGGCAGGTAATCACGCAATTGTTCACCGCCAGACATATCGAATGTCGTGGCTTGGGCATCGATGGCCCGATCCAGTGCGGCCAGCAAGCTACTGGGATTCTGGCCGGCACCATGGAGATAGAATAGACGTGCCCACTGCAAGGTAAACGGACACTCGCGTTGCAACTGCTCGAGGAACAGGCGCAAGGTATTCTTGGCCATCCCATAGGGATTGGCCGGTTGCGGCATCGTCTGCTCGTCGAGTGGCCCGCTCTGCATGCCATATTCGAAGCAGGTGCCGGTGACCATGACCTGGGAAATACCTGCTTTAACCACCTGCCTGATGAACCGATAATCGGCCATCAGGTTGTGTTCGAAGTGAAACAACGCCTGGTAATTCGGCAGCCCCGGCCACGCCAGGTGCGCCAATGCATCGACCCCGTCAATCAGACCGGCGACGTCCAGCCCTTCGTCGTGAACATCGGCCGTCACGAACTCGACCCGGTCAAACCACGGCAATGCCTGGGCCGACTCGATCCGACGCGCTACAGCCCTTACCTGACCACCACGCGCCAGCAAGGCCTCGACCAGATGACGGCCGACGAACCCGGTGGCTCCGGTCACCAAAATTTTCATAGCACTGTCAACTCAGGCACAGCGATGACGAATCGCCCCTCCCATTGGCGAACCTCAGCCAACTGCTGGCTGACTTCCCCCAACAGGTTCCAGGGCAGGACGAGGACGTAATCGGGCTTTTCCAGCGCTATACGCTCAGGCGATACGATGGGAATCCGGCTGCCCGGCAGGTACTTGCCCTGCTTATGCGGATTGGCATCGGCCACCCAGGCCAACAGATCAGGCTTGACCCCGGCGTAGTTAAGCAGCGTATTGCCCTTGGCCGCCGCGCCGTAACCCACCACGCGCTTGCCTTCGGCCTTGGCCTGCAACAGAAAACGCAGCAAACCGTGCTTGATGGCTTCGGCGGCCGGCGCCAGCGTTGCGTAATAGGTGCGGGTTTTGACGCCAGCATCAAGTTCAGCCTGCAACTGCTGTTGCACCGTAGCCAGCACCGGGCGACGAACGCCATCGGCGCGCTGGACGAACACCCGCAACGAACCGCCGTGGGTCGCCAGTTGGCTGACGTCGAACACCTCCAGGCCGTTGCGCTCGCACAAGGTTTGTACAGCGGTCAGCGACAGGTAGGAGAAATGTTCGTGATACAGGGTGTCGAATTGCTGTCCGGCCATCAGCGTGAGCAACTGCGGAAATTCGAAGGTGGCTACCCCGGCTGGCTTGAGGAGCGTGGCGAAGCCACTGAGGAAGTCATTGATGTCCGGCACATGGGCCAGCACGTTGTTGGCCGCCATCAGGTCGGCCGCCCAGCCCTCGCCTTTCAATTGCGAAGCGGTATCGCGACCGAAGAACAGCTCGCGAATCTCCAGGCCTCTCGCACGCGCCGCCTCGGCGGTGCTGCGGGTTGGCTCGACGCCCAGGCACGCAATGCCGCGCCTGGCCACGTACTGCAACAGGTAGCCGTCGTTGGCAGCGACTTCCACCACCCGGCTGTCGACGCCCAGACCAAAGCGCTCGACCATCTCGTCGACATACCGTTCGGCGTGGGCCAGCCAGGTGCTGGAGAACGAGCTGAAATAGGCGTACTCGGCGTCAAACAGGCTGTCGGCGCGCGTGTAATCCTCGGTCTGTACCAGCCAGCAGTGCTGACAAACAGCGACCTTCAAGGGTACCCACTGCTCGGCCTGCTCCAGTTGGTCAGCACGCACATATGCGTTGGACGGCGGCGACGTGCCGAGATCAATCAGTGGCAACGCCAGGGCAGTCCCGCAACCTCGGCAATTCATACACGCACTCCAGCGAAATGCTCATCGAGCAAGGGATGGTTGCTGTCCCGGGTCGACAGATTATTGACAGGCAGCGGCCAGGCGATCGCCAGCCGCGGATCGTTCACCGACAAACCACCTTCATGCTCCGGTGTGTAGTCAGCACTGTGCAGATAGAGCAACTCAGCATCGTCGGTCAGGGTCTGAAATCCATGGGCAAACCCCGCCGGGATCAACAGGCTGCGACCGTCACCCGCCTTCAAATGCTCGGCGTGCCAGTGCAGAAAAGTTTCGGAATCGGGGCGCAAGTCCACGGCTACGTCCCAGACTTCACCACGCAGGCAAGTGATCAACTTGGATTCCGGTTGCGCCGCGTCCTGATAATGCAAGCCACGCACACTGCCCTGCTCGCGCGTGCAGGAATGGTTGATCTGCCGGATATGAAACGGTTGCCCGAACGCGTCCAGACTGCCTTCACAGAACAGCCGGGAAAAATGCCCGCGCTGATCCTCAAACCGTTTGTGCAGGACACTGAATAGACCGGCCAGTGGCAGTGCCTTCAACGTGAACTCGCTCACAGCGCGCCTCGGTACAAATTCAACTGGCCGAGGCTGACCTGACGCATGTCGTCACCGTTCTGCCAGGCCAGGTGCCAATCCAGGGTCTGCGCCAGGCACTGCTGCAAAGACCAACGCGGCTGCCAGCCCAACAGTGTCCGGGCTCGACTGCTGTCCAGGCGCAAGAGGCCGGCTTCATGCAGGTCGCTCGATTCAATCCGCAGCCCTGGCGCTTGCGGCCAGCGCTCGGCAAGCAGTTGGACAACTTCGCCGACGCTACACATGTCCGCCTCGCCAGGCCCGAAATTCCAGGCACCGCCGAATTCCGGGCCTTGTTCATGAAGCCTGGCAGCCAGTTGCAGATAGCCAGCCAGCGGCTCCAGGGCGTGCTGCCACGGGCGAACTGCCTGGGGGTAGCGCAACGTCACGGGCTCATCCGCCGACCAGGCCTTGAGCACATCCGGAATCAGGCGCTCAGGGGCGAAATCGCCGCCGCCCAGCACGTTACCGGCCCGTGCCGTGGCCAGGGCCAGGCCGTGTTCGGCATACCGCTCAGCCGAAAAGAACGACGCGGCGTAGGACTGCGCCAGCAGTTCACAGCAGGCCTTGCTGCTGTAGGGATCATGGCCGCCCAAGGCTTCGTTTTCGCGGTACGGCCACAACCATTCCTGATTGGCATAGACCTTGTCGGTGGTCACCAATACACAGGCGCGCACGCCACCAACCTGACGAATCGCCTCGAGCAGGTTAAGGGTCCCCATGACATTGCTGGAGTAAGTGCCCAACGGGTCGCGATACCCCTCCCGCACCAGCGGCTGGGCTGCCAGGTGCAGGACAATCTGCGGCTGCACATCGGCAAGCAGTTCCAAAAGAGCGCCGAGATCCCGCAAGTCACCGCGTCGATCATCAATGCCCTCGCTCACCCGGGCCAGTTCGAACAGACTCGGTTCGGTGGCCGGGGCCAGGGAAAAACCGCTGACCTGGGCCCCCAGGCTTTGCAGCCACAGCGTCAACCAGCTGCCTTTGAAGCCGGTATGGCCGGTCACCAGCACGCGTTTGCCACGCCAGAATTCCGGGGTCAAGTCCATTGCTTCCAAGGAGCCTCCCCGCTTTGCCACAGGGCCTCGAGATGGTTTTTATCCCGCAAGGTGTCCATGGGGTGCCAGAAACCCTCGTGCTGGAAGGCCTGGAGTTGCTGCTGTGTGGCCAATGCCGCCAGCGGCTCGACTTCCCAGGACGTCTGATCGTCGCAGATGTAGGGCAGGACCTTCGGCGAGAGCACGAAGAAACCACCATTGATCCAGCCGCCGTCACCGCGAGGCTTCTCGGTAAAACCCAGAACCCTATCGCCGTCGCGCTCCAACGCACCGTAACGCCCTGGCGGCTGGACCGCCGTCACCGTGGCCAGCTTGCCGTGGGACAGGTGGAAATCCACCAAAGCGCCGATGTTGAGGTCCGACACGCCGTCACCATAGGTGAAGCAGAACGCCTCTTCGTTTTCGAGATAACGTGCCGCACGACGCAGCCGCCCGCCGGTCATGGTGTCTTCACCGGTATCGATCAAGGTCACCCGCCACGGCTCGCTGTAGTTCTGGTGAACGTCCATGCGGTTGTTGCACATGTCGAAGGTGACATCGGAGGTGTGCAGGAAGTAGTTGGCGAAGAAATCCTTGATGGCGTAGCCCTTGTAGCCCAGGCAAATGACGAAGTCGTGGATTCCATGGGCGGAATACTGCTTCATGATGTGCCAAAGAATTGGCTTGCCACCGATCTCGATCATCGGCTTGGGTTTGAGGTGCGACTCCTCGCTGATTCGCGTTCCGAGCCCACCTGCCAGGATAACTGCCTTCATCGTCTCCCCTCTCGTTCATCACCAGGCTCGGCCAAGCGTTGTTTCGCTTTGCGGGCGCAGGGATTACACCGTCAATGCCGTTCAGAGCGCTCCGAGTTCGTCGCAAGCGCTCGTTTTATGGCGATATGAGGGGGGACTTGCAGGAAACGCGCCAGCTCGATAACACCCATCTGGAGGCAGGGAACAGAGAGTCAGGCAAAACGATCAATAGAAGGAAACCTGCGGGAGCGAGCCGACTCGCTCCCGCAGTACGCGACATTCAATCCGGCAACCACCCCCACAACCAATGCTGCAAATTATCCCCACTGAGCATGAAGTCACGCAGCACCGCTTCGCGCAGTTCATCGCCCATGCGATAGCTGGCATCAGGATCGGCCAGGTGCATGCGAATCGCCCCGATCCACTCCTCGGTACTGTTGCTGCGCACTTTGGTACAGGGCAGGAAGCCGTCGTAGGCCTTGGTGTCGGTGCAGATGACCGGATAGCCACAGGCGCCGTACTCCAGCAAACGCAGGTTGCTCTTGCAGTCGTTGAAGATGTGGAACTCCAAGGGGGCCAGGGCCAGGTCGAGATTCAAGCTGGCCAGCTTGAACGGATAGTGGTTCAGCGCAACTGAGCCGTGGAACTCATGGACATAGGGCCGCAACGCCTCCGGGCACATGCCGAAGAATACCCATTCCACCTCATCGGCCAGTTCACGGACCACGTCGGCGATGATTTCCAGATCGCCGCTGTGGCTGGTCCCGCCGCCCCAGCCAACCCGTGGTTTGGATGACGTACCGCGACGGCTGGTCAACCGGGCCCACGGCTCGGGTGTCAGCATGTTGGGCACGACGCGAATCTCGCTGTGCATGCTGGACAAGGCATCGGCCAGCGCCTGGGTCGTCACCACGACGCGATCGCACAGGCCAATGCCCTCACGAAGCATCTGTTCGGTGTTGACCGGCTTGTTGCGAGCGTGGGTGTTTTTCTTGGGAGCACTGACCACATAGTCGTCGAGTTCGAAGATCCGCAAGGCGCTGGAATATTTCTTCATTCGCAGGATATCGCCGGCAGAACCTTCGCTGTATCGCCCTTGCAATACGATGCTATCCGGTGACAATCGCTCGATGTCGACAGTAGAGGGCGACTCGTAGGCGATCCGGGCAATCACCCGTCCGGCAGCTTCAAGTTCGGCCAAGGGGGCCGTGACGCGATAATGGCCGACCGCAGTGGCGTTGACCGGCAGCCCCAGTATCAATGGCAGCGCACGGGTACAGAACGGGTTCCAGTTGTTACGCAATGAGGGTTCGAGGCTGAAGCTTGACGCCCCAAGCCCCAGAGAGGGACTGTAGGCCGGATCCCGTGCGATCTGCGGCAACCATTTGCGATAGAAGACTTCGCGCTCACGCTCCAGCAATGTCGCCTCTTCAGGCTTGACAGACGTCGACTGAGGGGCAACCTGCATGACACTGGCATAGGGCGTCCAGACCACCAGGTACCCGTCCTTGCCCGCGCGCAAGCACATGTCGACATCGCTGAGGCCGAGACTGAAAGTTGCCTCGTCGAGGCAGCCCAGTTCCTCGAATACTTGCTTGCGAACCATCAGGCAATCGCTGCTGACCGAACTCCAGTTCTGCGTCGTATGCAAACGTTGCATGTAGCCGCGGGAGGCCGCCGATTCACCATGAAACGGCGTGCCCACCGGCCCGGCCAGACCAAGGATCTGTCCACCGCCGACAATCGCGCCCTGGGGACTGAGTATCCGTGCGCCAACCACCGCGACTTCCGGGCGCCTGGCATGATTGAGCAGCTCATCCAGCCAGTCATTTTCACAGATGACAACCTGCGGACTGAGCAGCAGCAGGTATTCGCCCCGAGCCTGGCCCGCGGCAAAGTTGCGCACTGCGGCGTCGCTGTCATCGCCGGCATAACGCAGCACGCGCAACATGCTCGCGCCCAACTGGGCCATGCTTGCCAGCCAGTCGAGCATGGCCGGGTCACGGACACCGCTGTCCACGATCAGTATTTCGTAGTGAGTGTAGGCCGTGCGTTCGATCAGGCTTTCGGTGCAATGCTGCAGTGCTGCAAGCGAGTCACCGGTGCGCACGATAATGGACACCAACGGACGAGCATCATGGTGGTAGCTGATGCGATTGATCAGCGGCAGGGTATCCCGCTGAATCTCATGGCTCACGCCGATGCGATCCAGGTGCGCGCAGACCAGTGCGGCATTGCCCTCGATGACCTCGGGCGACGATAGCCATTGGGCGAAACTCAGGGTGGATTCGACCTGGATTTCGGCAATGTGCTCAATGGTTTGTGGGCCAGCTTCTTCGACCAGACGCCATACCAGATCCTGAGGCGCCAACTCACCACGAGCCGGATCGAAACCGCCCAGGGTCATGAACCGCTCACGCTCGAAGGCCAGGGTTCGCCCGATGTAGGGATAGGCACGCATCAAGTCCAGATTGAAATCCGGCTTGAACACTGGCTCGAAGGACTCCCCATCCACCAGCGCCCCTTCGTCGCTGTATATGCAGAGAACTCCCTGCCTACCCGCCACACGCTCGGCCAGGATCAATAATGTCGAATCGCGCAGGATGTCGCCCGCTTGCAACAGGTAGAACCAGTGCGCACCTTCGAGCTGTGCAACTATGGTATTGAGTTGGCGCGGCCAATCGGCTTGGTAGGGCAACTGCAACACTCGCTCGCCGGCCTCGCAATGGGCATCGGAAAGGACCACCACGGCCTGTGCCGGGTACAGTTGGCCATCAAGGCTGCACAATGTCTTCGCAAGCGACGTCGCATCGCCCTGGGCATCGATGATCACGGGCACGATGTTCGGACGAAACGGCCAGCTATCGATGCGCGCCGGCATGACACGCTGCTCCGCCTCGCTGAACCGGCGAATGGCCAACCACTCGCGGTAAAAGTCCGCGTAACTCTCACTCTGCGCCCCTACCCGGCCATTAACGACGGTATTGCGGTTGCCCAGTACGCGGGTAACACAGAGTTCCTGCCAGGCATGAGGCTTATCAGTGGTTTTGCTCAACTCGATATAGCGCACCCATCCCGATGCTGGTGCGGCTTCACCACTGCGAGCAGAGAGCATTTGTGCCAACCACTCCCACTCCACCTTGGCAGCCTTCAGCATTTCAGGGGTTCTGCCCAAACGCTCTGCATACTTGCGCTCGACGCTCAATACCGTGCTCAACGCGATCAGATTGCCACGCCGCATCAGGCAGACGAACAGTGCGAAGTCGAGCATGGCGACAAAACCGGCGCCGTCCTGAATCAACGCAGGCAACAACTCCAGCACATCGACGCGACGCATCAGGGCAGAACTGAAATTCCCAATGAAATTGGTCGGCGTGCTTTCGAGAATCGCCAGCATGTCGTCGCCCTTGAGCACGGCATCGCTTGGCGAAAAACGGCAGTTATCAATACGCGGCGGCAAAATGAAGTTACCCGCGTCACACAACAACCGCAGCGCAAACACCACGGTTACATCAGCATGATCCATCAGCGCCTGGGCCTGGATGGCGATACTCGGCGCAAACAGCCGGTCGTCATCACACAGCACCTTGATAAACTCGCCTTGCGCCTCTTCGACACAACGCAACAGATTGCCCTGAAGTCCCAAACGCTGTGGATTTTTCAGGTAACGGACCGGATGGGCCGGCTCGGTGAAAGACTCGACGATGTGGCGAATCTCATCGCCAGGCGAATCGTCGCAAACGATGATTTCGACGTGTTCGTAGGTCTGGGCCAAGGCGCTTAGCAGTGCCTGGTCAAAAAAACGGGGGTTATATGCGGGGATGACGATGCTGACGAGGGGAAGTGGCTTCACGGCAAAAATCTCGAGCGGCGGACTCCGACCCTTTCAGGCCGGAGCCCCGGAACCGCTTAGAAAGACGGTTGGCGGCTCGGTTGATACCGGCTCAGATCTTGTTGAACAGGCCCAACTGGGCAATTTTGCTGAAGGCCAGCTGAGAGGCCTGAAGCATGGTCTGCTGCAAGGTCAGGCGGGTCATTACCTCGGCCGCATCGGAATCGCGAATTGACGATTGGGTCTGGGTGTTGGCCTTGATCAAGCTTTGATTGGTATCGCTCTGGGTGTCCAGTGCCTGGCCACGCCCCCCTACCGAACTCAGTGCACTGGACAACTGATCGGTACCGCTCGCCAGATTGCCAATGCCAGAGGCCAGCGAGGCCTGCAGCTTCTGCACCGCGATCGGGTCACCATTGGTAGGAGTATTCAACGCGGCTTTCAGTTGGCTTACGGTATCCAGAATGTTCTGGGTTTCATGGGTGTTGACCGCAATACTGAACTGATCATCAGCCGCTGGCGCGCCATTCAGAGTAAAGCTCACGCCCGAAGCGGTTGCCACGTTGCCGACCAGGGTACCGCTGGAAACCGGCTGGCTGTCAGCGGTCAATGGGGCGGCGTAGAGATCGAAATCGGTCGCACTGGTGAATTTCAGTACCGCCGAACCAGTAGGGAAACTGGCGTGGTATGCCACTGGGTCGGTGATGGCACTGTCCGTGATCTGCGTCGCGGTCGAATTGCCCGGGCTGCGTGTCGGGACGAAAGTGTCCGGCTTGGCAGCCAATGTGAAGGTATGCCCGGGCAACACGGCACCGGCTGTATCACCGGTTTGCAGGTTGATGTTCAGGGTCAGCTCCACACCACGGAACGTCACCCCTTGGCCGCTCTTGCTGGCAGGGTCGAAAGCACCGCCCTGGCTAGCTTCGGCAGTCACATCGTTACCGCTTGAGTCTGTGATTTTCAACTGAGTACCGCTGGCAAACTCTACGGTGTAGGGCTCGCCACTGCGGAATTGGTTGTTGTAGGTGACGTTGGACGACACCTGGCCGTTGGACAATACCACGCGCCCATCATCCACCGCCGGCGCGGTCATGGTGACCTGGCTGCGGCTGGTATTGACGGCCTGCTGGAAAACTTCCCAGCCAGTGCTGTTGGTGGCCATGGACATGGTGTCACCGACAGGCAGATCCAGAGTCACCTGATCACCGTTGTAGCTGTAAGTACCATCATTGTTGCGGGTGAATGGAACGGTATCGCCCTTGGAGCCAGCGAAAATATACTTGCCGTTCTCGTCCTTGCTGTTCATCAGCGTCAATAGCTGTTCTTCGATCTGTCCCAACTCCGAAGCGTTGGCCTGACGGTCCGCATCGGTATAACCGGCGTTGCCGGCGCCGACGGCCAACTCTTTGGCTCGCTGCAGCACATTGCCAATGCTGGTCATCACTGCTTCGGTGGTCCCCAGGGTCGCCTTGATGGTATTGGCGTTGGTTTCGTACTGGGACAGCATCGACGCCTGCGTGCCCAACTGCAGCAGGCGAGAAGCACCCACCGGATCATCGGCAGCAGTGTTCACGCGCACCAGGCTGCTGGCCTCTTCGCTGGTCTTGACCACATTGGCGAAGTTCTTCTGGTAGTTCGCAGCCGTGCTTTCGTAAAACTGTGAGGTAGAGATGCGCATGGGCTACGGCTCCTTAAAGACTGTTGATCAATGTGCTGAAGATTTCCTGCGCCGCCTTGATGATCTGCGAAGACGCGGTGTAGTACTGCTGGAACTTGACCAGGTTGCCGGTTTCCTCGTCCAGATCCACGCCTGACAGCGAGTCGCGCGCGCTCTTGGCGTTGTTCAGGATCGCGCCGGTGGCAGCGCTGTCGAGCTTGCCCTGGGCGGCCTTGGAGCCTACGCCCTCCACCAGCTTGCCGTAGGCATCGTTCAGGGAAATACCGCCGCTGGAGGAGCCGGTGTCGACGGTCTTGGCCGTCTGCAAACCGGCCAGGACGCTGCCGTTACGGTTGTCCAGGCTGCCAGCTTGGGAGAGGCTGACATTGATGGAGGAACCATTGGACGGCGAACCGGCGATGGACATGTCAAAGGTGACCGTGCGCTGTACCGGTGGCACGGCCGAATCCATGATCGGGTTGCCACTGGCGTCCTTGAGCGGAACACTCAGGCTCAATGTATTGCTCTCACCGGGCTTGATCGTGCCATTGCTGATCTGTACGCCCTTGGCATCGAGTAACTGGTAGGCCTGGCTGGTGCCGTCGGCCGAGGTCGCTCCGAACACCACCTTGACCGGCATGGACGTCTTGATGCCGTTCTGAATGACCGTCGTCGTGGCCGCGTCGTAGATATCCAGCTTCGTCGTCAGGGTCGGCTGCCCACTGGCAGGGATGGTCAGCGTGCCGCTGCCACCCGGCACGATGGCTGCGCCCAGAGGCGCGGCAATCGCCAGCCGCTTGGAGTCGGTCATCTCGGTCTTGATGTTGCCCGCCGCGTTGCGGGTCGGGGTGATCTTGAACGAGTCGCCGGCTGCTGCGGTGCCGTTGGCGAAGGTCAGCGAAAAGCCGTCGATCTCCGGCGCAGGCGTCGTCGCGGTGCTGAACGCGCCCATCGACGAGCCATCGGGCAGGCGCTGGACGGTGTAGTTGGTACCGCTGGTGAACGTGACCTTGTAGTCGTTGGTGGTCAGTTGGCCGGCGTCCGTGATGGCCACGTTGAAATTGCCGGAACCTGCACTGTTGTTCAGCGCGGCAACGCTGCGCTGACTGACCTGCGCGGTACTGTTGATGTCGTTGAACAGGTTGGAACCAAAGGCACCGTTCAGGTCGATGCCCGACGCCTGTATGGTGTTCATCTGGTCAGCAATCACCAGCGCGACGCGGCCCAACTCGTTCATGGCCGGATCGAGGACGGTACTGCGGTAGCGCATCAGGCCGCCGATTTCGCCACCGGTGAGCACCGAAGTGAGGTCCATGGAGCTGGAGCTGCTGTTGAGCTGGATACCCGTGCGCCCCGGATCGTTCTTGTCCGGCACGGCCTCCAGGGTATTGGTGACAGTGCCCATCACCAGCGGTTGACCGGACCCCAGGTAGATGTCCAGGCTGCTGCCGTTCTCCACGACCTGGGTACCGGTGAAGGTGGAAAGCTGGCGAATGGCTTCGCCACGGGAGTCCAGCAGGTCGTTAGGCGCGCCGCCCGAGTTGGAAACTTCGGCGATTTTCTTGTTCAACTGAGCAATGGTGGAAGCCAGTTTGTTGACCTGTTCAACCATGCTCGACAGGTTGCCATTGATGTTTTCGCTTTGCTCCGTCAACTGACTGGAAATCGAGTTGAACCGATTGCTCAAGGCCTGGGCATCGCTGAGCAGCAACTGGCGGGACGCATCGTCACCAGGCTTGGCGTTGACGTTCTGCACCGACGCGAAAAACTTGGTCAGCGCGCCGTTGAGGCCGGTGCCGCTGTCCGAGAGCAAGGAGTCCAGAGGCGTGATCTGGCCCTGATAAGCCGCCGCATCGCTGTTGAGCGAGGTGGTGGTTTTCAGTTGCGCTTCAAGGTAGGAGTTGTAGACCCGGCGCACATCGGCCAGGGTCGTGCCGGATCCGATGAACACGTTGCCGTATTGATTGGAGGCCTTGGTGGTCTGCACGGTCTGCTGACGCGAATATCCGGCGGTATCGACGTTGGCAATGTTGTTACCCGTGGTCACCAACGCGGTCTGGCTGGCTGACAGACCCGACATCCCTATATTGAGCAAACTCATGGTTCAGACCTTATAAAGTCGTGGTGGCGCCTGCGGATGCGTAGTTCTGGGAACTGGTCATCTGCCGGGCTATATGCGAAATCTTGCTGGCGTAGTGCGGGTCGGTGGCGTAACCGGCCTTTTGCAACTCGCGTACAAACTGTTCCGGGTTATCGGCCGACTTCAGCACAGCTTGATAGCGACTGTTGCTTTGCAGCAGATTGACCAAGTCATGGAAGCTGTCGCGATACGAGGCGTAGGAACGGAACTCGGCCGTCTCCTTGACCATCTCGCCATTGCGGAACTCACTGGTGATTGCCCGCGCCGAATCGCCCTTCCAGTTCTGGCTGGCCTTGATGCCGAACAGGTTGTGGCTGCTGCTGCCATCGGGTTGGCGCATGACCGACTTGCCCCAGCCGGTTTCCAGGGCCGCCTGAGCCACCAGGTATCGCGGATCGATGCCGATGCGGGCCGCCGCTTCCTTGGCCATGGGCAACATGGCGTTGACGAATTCGTCGGCATCCCGGAAGGCCTTGCGGGCCGGCGCCAGTGGTGGTTGTGCCACGGCGCGACCATAGACCTGCATGTCCCCACTCGACCCGGAGGCCTTGAGCGCGGCCAGCCAGTCGCCATTGGCCATTTCGCCGGAGGTGGACTGGGTGGCGCTGACAGCGCGATCCGAGCGGATGTTCTGGACCGGCGCATTGATAGCCGACGGCACCAGCCCGGCCAACAGACGGTCGGCCAGTTTCGGCGGCAAGGCCAGTCGACGCTGGTTGAGCAGCTCCATGTCGTTTCGATGACTGCCCTCGCCCGCCCCTTGCGGTGCGCTGACGGCCCGCGAAGCCCAGAGCGGACGCTGGCCGCTGAGGCGCGACAATGGCCCGTTGGTGGGCAATGTTCCGGCAGCCACCGGGGTGGGCACCGCCTTGACCTTGTCCAGCGCCTCTTGCTGCTTGGCAGCCGACGCAGCGGCTGCTTCGCCCGGCGCCAGCGGCTTGTTCTTGGACATCTGGCGCAGCAGGACATCGGCCAGGCCGATACCGCCACCCTCGCGAGACATGGAAACGGCCAACTGCTGGTCGTACATTTCCTGATACTGCTTGGCTTCAGGCGTATTCATTGGGTTGTCCTTGCCCAATGCCTCGGTGGCGGAACGCATGGACTTGAGCATTTCGCCGAGGAACAGCGACTCGAATTCCTGGGCCACCTTACGCAGGTTGCCATCGCTGTTCTTGTCGCCAACCTTGAGTTGGTTCAGGCGGTTCAGGTCCGAGTAGGAGCCCGAGTCCCCACTGATCAAAGCGCCCTTGCGCATATCCATGGCCCGCTCCTCAAATCACGATCAGGTCGGCTTGCAACGCGCCGGCCTGTTTCAAGGCTTCGAGAATCGCCATCAGGTCGCCCGGTGCCGCGCCGACCTGGTTCACTGCCCGGACAATTTCATCCAGAGTGGTGCCCGGGCCGAACTTGAACATCGGCTTGGCTTCCTGTTCGGCATTGACCCGCGAACGGGGCACGACGGCAGTCTGACCGTTGGACAGCGGGCCCGGCTGGCTCACGATCGGGTCTTCGGTGATGGTCACGGTCAGGCTGCCGTGGGTCACGGCGGCCGGCGAAACCTTGACGTTCTGGCCAATCACGATGGTGCCGGTGCGCGAGTTGATGATGACTTTCGCCACCGCCTGGCCCGGGTCGACCTCGAGGTTTTCCAGGATCGACAGGTAGTCGACCCGCTGGCTCGGATCCAGGGGCGCGGTGACGCGGATCGAGCCACCGTCAATGGCCTGAGCCACGCCTGGGCCGAGCATGTCGTTGATCTTGTCGACGATGCGCTTGGCGGTGGTGAAGTCGGAGCGGTTGAGGTTCAGTGTCAGGCTGTTGCCCTGGTTGAAACCGCTCGGCACCGCACGTTCCACCGACGCACCGCCAGGGATACGGCCGGCCGACGGAACGTTGACGGTAATCTTCGAACCGTCGCGTCCTTCGGCATCGAAACCGCCCACCACCAGATTGCCCTGGGCGATGGCGTAGACGTTGCCGTCGATACCCTTGAGCGGCGTCATCAGCAGCGTACCGCCGCGCAGGCTCTTGGAGTTACCAATGGACGAAACCGTGACATCCACCTGCTGGCCGGGCTTGGCGAACGCCGGCAGATCGGCATTGATGGACACCGCCGCGACGTTTTTCAACTGGACGTTGCCCGAGCCTGGCGGCACCTTGATGCCGAACTGCGACAACATGTTGTTGAAGGTCTGCAGGGTGAACGGGGTCTGGGTAGTCTGGTCACCGGTACCGTTCAGGCCCACGACCAGGCCGTAGCCGATCAACTGGTTGGAACGCACGCCGGAAATACTGGCGATGTCCTTCAGACGCTCGGCTTGAGCGGTGAAGGCTGCCGACATCACCAACACACCCATCAACAGCTGTTTGAGGTTCAACCGCTTAAGATTCAACTGGACCACCTAGAAAGGGAACTTCGGGCTGAGGAAGAAACGGTCGAACCAGCCCGGCTGACTCGCATCGGCGAAGGCACCGGTACCCGAGTAGGTGATGCGCGCATCCGCCACACGGGTGGAAGAAACGGTGTTATCGGTAGCGATGTCGTCGGCGCGAACCATGCCGGCGATGCGCACCAGCTCGTCACCGGTGTTGAGGGTCAGCCACTTCTCGCCACGCACGACGATGATGCCGTTGGGCAATACGTCGGCGACGGTCACGGTGATGGAGCCGGTCAGGCTGTTGCTCTGGCCGGACTTGCTGTCGCCCTTGGTGGCCCGGTCGGAGCCATAACCGGCGTTGAGGCTCAGGTCATTGCTGCCAATGGGGTTGTTGGTGGTCAGGCTGGAGCCGAACAACGAAGTGAGGCCGACACTGGTATTGCTGGTTTTGTCCACCTGGGAGTTAGCGTTCTTGCTCGCCTGGGTCCGCTCGTTCAGGGTGATGGTGATGATGTCACCGACCCTGAATGCCTTGCGGTCGCTGTACAGGTTCTGCTCGAAACCGGCCTGGTAGATCGAGCCATTGTTGGCAGCGGCCGGCAGCGGCGTGCGCGGCAACACCGGGGCGTAGTACGGGTCATTGGGCCTTGGCGTAGGCGCGACACAGCCGGCGAGCGCGGTGACCCCACTCAATGCCAGAACAGATACAAAGCGTTTCATGACCCTACCTCTCGGTGTTGCAGGCGACCCTGAGGCCGCCCTATAGAAGTGATTACAGATTCTGCGTAACGAACGAAAGCATCTGGTCGGCAGTGGAGATCACCTTGGAGTTCATCTCGTAGGCGCGCTGGGTGGTGATCATGTTGACCATCTCCTCAACGGTGCTCACGTTGGACGTTTCAAGGGTGTTCTGCAGCGTGGTGCCGAAACCATTCAAACCCGGGGTGCCGATTTGCGGCGCACCACTGGCAGCGGTTTCCAGGAACAGGTTGTTACCCACCGCTTGCAGGCCGGCCGGGTTGATGAAGTCGGCGGTCTGCAGGTTGCCGATCACCTGAGCGGCCGGGTTGCCCGCCACGGTGATGGACACGGTCCCGTCGCGGCCCACGGTGAAGGTCTGGGCATCGTTCGGGATGATGATGGCCGGTTCCAGGGCAAAACCGCTGGCGTTGACGATCTGGCCATTGGAGTCCAGGTGGAACGTACCGTCACGGGTGTAGGACGTGGTGCCGTCCGGTTGCAGGATCTGGAAGAAACCGCGACCGTCGATGGCCATGTCCAGCGGCTGCTCGGTGGTTTGCAGGCTGCCGGCGGTGAAGTTTTTCTGGGTACCGACAATGCGCACACCGGTACCGACTTGCAGGCCCGACGGCAGTTCGCTGTCCTGGGTCGACTGGGCACCCGGTTGACGCTTGACCTGGTACAGCAAGTCCTGGAATTCGGCACGATCACGTTTGAAACCCGTGGTCGAGACGTTCGCCAGGTTGTTGGAAATGGTAGTCAGGTTGGTGTCCTGGGCGGACAGACCTGTTTTGGCAACCCACAGAGCCGGAAGCATTCGATTCTCCTCGTACGCCTGATTTTCGGCGCGACGCTTTAATTAATGGTTAGATCTGCAAGACCCGAGCCATGGCCTCGTCGCCTTCTTTGGCGGTGTTCATCATTTTCACGTGAAGCTCGAATTGCTTGGCCAGGGCCAGCACCGAAGTCATCTCGTCCACAGCATTGACGTTGCTCGCTTCCTGGAAGCCCGACACCAATTGCACGCTGGCGTCGATCGGTGCCGGCTGGCCATCCTTGGTACGGATAGAACCGTCCAGGCCCTTGGTCATGTTCTTGAGGTCCGGGTTGACCAGCTTGATACGGTCCACTTCAGCCATCACGCGCGGGCCCTCGCCCATGGCACGGATACTGATGGTGCCGTCCTGGCCGATTTCGATTTTCTGCTCCGGCGGCACGGCAATAGGACCGCCATTGCCCATCACCGGCATGCCATTGCCGGCCCGCAGCACGCCCAGGGCGTCAACGTTGAGACTGCCGGTGCGCACGTAGCTTTCACCGCCGTCGGGGTTCTGCACGGCCATCCAGCCCGGCCCACTGACCGCCACGTCGAGGTCGCGACCGGTTTCCACCAGCGCACCCGGGGTGAAATCGGTGGCAGGCCGCTCGGACATTGCAAACGCCCGCGCCGGAAAGCTGTCGCCGAACACCGGCATCGAGCGCGCCTGCTCCAGGTCTTTCTGAAAACCATTGGTGGAGATGTTCGCCAGGTTGTTGGCATGGGCCCGCTGCGCCAGTGCGTTCTGGCTGGCGCCGGTCATTGCCACATAAAGGTACTTGTCCACTGTCGTTCCTCTGCATGCCGGACGTTTGCCGCCCACTGCTGTGTTGCACAGCCTTAAGCAATTTGCAGACCAACTTTTTTTCTGGCGGCTCCTGGCCCGGCAAACAAAGGGCTTGCAGAATTTTGCGGGGAAAAATGAAATGTATCGAAGACGAAAAACCGGCGGTGTCATGCCGCTCAAAGGCAAAGGATTACCGTGGGGCAGACCCGCCGTTACCTGTGGCGAGGGGATTTATCCCCTCGCCACAGGTAACGGATTACATCCCAGGCTCTTTACCCACCTCATACTCGCGCAACTTATTGGCAATGGTGGTATGGGACACCCCCAACCGCTTGCCAAGTTGCCGGCTGCTGGGGTGCTCGGAATAGAGCCGTTCCAGCACCGCCTTCTCGAATCGCCCGACAATCTCGTCCAGCCCGCCGTCCAGTGAAAAGTCACCCAGGGGCTGGCGCACACCATAGTCCGGCAGACGGATATGCTCGGCCTTCACCGTCCCACCGTCACACAGGGAAACGGCCTGGAACAGCACGTTCTCCAGTTGCCGGACATTGCCCGGCCAATGGTAATGACTGAGGCGGTCCATCGCCGCCGTGGCCAGTTTCGGCAGCGCACAGCCGATCTGGCGACTGGCCTGGTCGAGGAAGTGCTCCACCAGCGGCGCGAGGCCATCGAGGCACTCGCGCAGCGGCGGAATGTGCAAGGACAAGACGTTCAAGCGGTGATACAGGTCCTGGCGAAACTCCCCCCGGGCACAGAGTTCGGACAAATCCACCTGGGTCGCGCAAATCACCCGGACATCCAGGTATACCTCTTCATCGCTGCCGACCCGCCGGAAGCAACCGTCCTGCAAGAAGCGCAGCAACTTCACCTGCAGGCGTGGGCTCATTTCCCCCACCCCGTCGAGAAACAAGGTACCGCCAGCCGTCAACTCCAGCAGCCCCAGCTTGCCTTCGGCACGGGCGCCTTCGAAGGCGCCGGGACCGTAGCCGAACAGTTCCGTCTCGGCCATGGACTCCGGCAGCCCGGCACAGTTAAGCGCCATCAGTGGCGACTGCCCGCGCGGGCTCGCCAGGTGGCAGGCCCGGGCCAGCAATTCCTTGCCGGTGCCGGTTTCGCCTTCAATCAGTAGCGGCGCGTCCAGCGGGGCCATGCGCCGGGCTTCGCGGACCACCGCAGCCATCACTTTCGAACTCTGGAAGATGCTGTCGAAGCCACGCAACTCCTGCTTGCGCACGTTATAGATGCGCTCACCGACCCGGTCGGCCCGATGCAGCGTCAACACCGCACCAGCCATGGCCTCGCTGTCGTCATGCTCCGATTGCAACGGGGCGATGTCGGCCAGGAACACATCGCCCTTGACCTTGACCCGCAGCCCGTTGATGCGCGACTGGTTGGCTCGCACCAGTTCCGGCAAATCGAAATCCTCGGCGTAGCGCGACAGCGGAATTCCCGGTACCTCGTCCACCCGCACCCCGAGCAACTGAGCGGCCGCCCGGTTCGCGGCGACGATGGAACCGCCCATGTCGATGGACAACACTGGAAACTCCAGGGCGCCGAGCAACGCATTGAGCTCCATGTGCCGACGCTCGCTGGGCATCAGCCCTACCCGCTTGACGCCGAACACGCCGGCGATACCTTCGAATTTCGGACGCAACGCCTGGAATTGAATGTTGATCAGGTTCGGGCAGTGCAGGTAGATCGCATTACCGTGCTCGCCACCAACTTCGCCCCGGGCGACGTTGATGCCGTACTCCACCAGCAGGTTGAGGATGTCCCGCAGGATGCCGATGCGATTCTGGCAGTGGACTTTGATGCGCATAAAAAGACCCAAGGGTTCGGTGACTGCTCTTTGTCACCCGTTTTTTTACCGAGCGACGCAAATTCTTGTAAAGATTATGTGACGACTCCAGGCAAATTCCCATAGAAAAATCCAGGCACGACTGGATCTCAAGGGCGATCGTAACGAAAAGTTTACGAAATAACCTCTATTACCTCGGACACACCTGCACCGCCCTGCTGCACCTACGAAAACTTCGGGTTATCTCTAATACATCGCTGGACATAACAACAAACAGTCTTCCCCTCGAGGGAAATCAGCAGGAGAGCAGCATGAAGCAGACGCAGTACGTGGCCCGTGAGCCCGATGCGCTAGGTTTTATCCACTACCCCGCCGAAGAACATGCGGTGTGGAATACGCTGATCACCCGCCAGCTGAAAGTCATTGAAGGCCGTGCGTGCCAGGAATACCTGGACGGCATCGACAAGCTTGGCCTGCCCCACGACCGCATTCCGCAGTTGGGCGAAATCAACAAGGTGCTGGGTGCAACCACGGGTTGGCAAGTTGCCCGGGTACCCGCATTGATCCCCTTCCAGACCTTCTTCGAATTGCTCGCCAGCAAACAGTTTCCGGTGGCGACCTTCATTCGCACCCGGGAAGAACTGGACTACCTGCAAGAGCCGGACATTTTCCACGAGATCTTCGGCCACTGCCCGCTGCTGACCAACCCTTGGTTCGCCGAATTCACCCACACCTATGGCAAGCTCGGCCTGCAGGCGTCCAAGGAAGAGCGTGTCTACCTGGCGCGCCTGTACTGGATGACCATCGAGTTCGGGCTGGTGGAAACAGCGCAGGGCCGACGCATCTACGGTGGCGGCATCCTGTCTTCACCCAAGGAAACCGTGTACTGCCTGTCGGACGAGCCGGAGCACCAGGCCTTCGATCCGCTGGAGGCCATGCGCACGCCGTATCGCATCGACATCCTGCAACCGGTGTATTTCGTCCTGCCAGAGCTCAAGCGTCTGTTCGACCTGGCCCATGAAGACATCATGGGCATGGTCAAGCGCGGTCGGGAACTGGGCCTGCACACACCAAAATTTCCGCCGAAAGCCGCCTGAATGGCGTTTTTTGATCCCAAGTGAGTCTGTTGCACTGCACGGCTTTGCTTTAGCGTGGGTGCATCGACGTTCTACCCAATTCGATCCAGGAACACACCATGAACACTCTGAACCAAGCCCATTGCGAAGCCTGCCGTGCCGACGCCCCACAGGTCAGCGACGAAGAACTGCCGGTACTGATCAAGCAGATCCCGGACTGGAACATCGAAGTGCGCGACGGCGTGATGCAGTTGGAAAAGGTTTTCCTGTTCAAGAATTTCAAGCACGCCCTGGCATTCACCAACGCCGTTGGTGAAATCTCCGAGGCCGAAGGCCATCACCCAGGCCTGCTCACTGAGTGGGGCAAAGTCACCGTGACCTGGTGGAGCCACTCCATCAAGGGCCTGCACCGCAACGACTTCATCATGGCCGCCCGCACCGATGACGTGGCCAAGACCGCCGAGGGCCGCAAGTAATGCATTTCGACGCCATCGGCCGGGTGCCCGGCGACCCGATCCTCGGCCTGATGGAGGCCTATGGTGCGGACAGCAACCCGAACAAGTTCGACTTGGGTGTGGGCGTCTATAAAGACGCCCAGGGCCTGACGCCGATTCTCGAATCGGTGAAGCAGGCCGAGCGACGGCTGGTGGATCATCAGACCACCAAGACCTACATCGGCGGGCATGGCGACGCCACTTTCGGGCGGTTGATCACTGCGCTCGTCCTGGGTGCCGACGCCCGGCAGATCGCCGAACAACGCGCCGGTGCCACCCAGACCCCGGGCGGCACCGGCGCCCTGCGCCTGAGTGCCGATTTCATTGCACAGTGCCTGCCAGGCCGTGGCGTATGGTTGAGCAACCCGACCTGGCCAATCCACGAAACCATTTTCGCCACCGCGGGCGTCAAGGCCAGCCACTACCCCTACGTGGGCAGCGACAATCGCCTGGATTTCGAGGCGATGCTGGCAACCCTCAGCCAGGCACCAAAGGGTGACGTGGTGCTGCTGCACGCGTGCTGCCACAACCCTACCGGTTTCGACCTGTCCCAGGATCAATGGCGCCAGGTACTGGAGGTGGTGCGCAGTCGTGAGCTGTTGCCGCTGATCGACTTCGCCTACCAGGGCTTCGGCGACGGCCTGGAACAGGATGCCTGGGCAGTCCGGTTGTTCGCCCAGGCATTGCCCGAGGTGTTGATCACCAGTTCCTGCTCGAAGAACTTCGGCTTGTACTGCGATCGCACCGGTGCGTTGATCGTCTGCGCCCGCGACGCCGACAAGCTGGTGGACATCCGCAGCCAACTGGCCAACATCGCCCGCAACCTGTGGTCGACACCGCCGGATCATGGCGCAGCGGTGGTGGCGACGATCCTGGGTACTCCGGAACTCAAGCGTCTGTGGGCCGACGAAGTGGAAGCCATGCGCCTGCGCATCGCCCAGCTACGCAGTGGCCTGCTGGACGCCCTCGAACCCCACGGCCTGCGGGAGCGCTTCTCCCATATCGGGGTGCAACGCGGCATGTTCTCCTACACCGGCCTGGCGCCCGAGCAGGTCAAGCAATTGCGTGAGCGGCACAGCGTGTACATGGTCGGCACGGGGCGGGCCAACGTGGCCGGCATCGATGCGACTCGCCTGGACCGGCTGGCCGAGGCGATTGCGGACGTTTGCAAATAACTGCTGTACCTGCATAACCCTGTGGGGAAAGGCTTTGTCTGTGGCGAGGGGATTTATCCCCATTGGGCTGCGAAGCAGCCCCAAAATCAGTCCCTGCGGTGTGTCAGATTACTTCTGATGTAGGCAGTTTGGGGGCTGCTGTGCAGCCCAGCGGGGATAAATCCCCTCGCCACAAAAGCTCGTCATTCCATCACTGCAACCCAGTCCACTCGCGAACGAATTCAGCAATGTCTTCCTTCGGTGCCGTCCGCGCTTCTTTCTGCGGTGTGCCCAGGTACAGGAAACCGATCACCTCTTCCCCCACGTCAAGACCCAGCCCCTTGGCCACGTGCGGCGAGTACGCCAGTTCACCCGTACGCCACACTCCGCCAACACCCAGGGCATAGGCCGCCAGCAGGATCCCGTGGGCAGCGCAGCCGGCCGCCAGCAATTGCTCGGCTTTCGGGACTTTGAAATGGTCCTGCAAACGTGCGACCACCACCACGACCAACGGCGCCCGCAGCGGACCATTGAGGGCCTTTTCCACAACCGCCTCGGACACCAGCGGATCATTGAATCGCGCCGCGTCGGCCAGCAGTTCGCCCATGCGATAACGAGCCTGCCCTTCAACCGTCAGAAAACGCCAGGGCCGCAACTGGCCATGATCGGGAGCGCGCATCGCCGCGGCGAACATGATTTCCCGTTGTTCAGGCGTGGGTGCCGGTTCCACCAGGCGTGGAACGGAAACACGGTTGAGCAAAGCATCGAGAGCCTGCATCGGCCACCTCCCTGAAAAAATGTCTGGCTATTCTAGTGTTCTGTACGGCAAGTTCGTTAGCGCAAATTAGCAGACGATGCACAGGCCAGTCGCGCCGGGCGCGGTTTACATGCCGCGAGCCGTCGGTAGAATGGCGCCCTTCCCTTTCAGCCCGAGCGGACTTCATGGCGTTGCCGACCCTGCGGATCATTGGCTTCATCATCGGCATATTCCTGATCACCCTGGCGATCTTCATGGTCGTGCCCATGGCCACCCTGCTGATCTTCGAGCGCACCGGGGATCTGCCTTCGTTCCTCTGGTCCAGCATGATCACCTTCGTCGCCGGCCTGGCTCTGGTGCTGCCCGGACGCCCCGAGCACGTGCACCTGCGCCCGCGAGACATGTATCTGCTGACGGTCAGCAGTTGGCTGGTGGTGTGCATCTTTGCCGCGTTGCCGTTCCTGCTGACCCAGCACATCAGCTACACGGACTCGTTCTTTGAAAGCATGTCCGGAATCACGGCCACCGGTGCCACAGTCCTGAGCGGCCTCGACACCATGTCACCGGGCATCCTGATGTGGCGCTCGCTGCTGCACTGGCTCGGCGGGATCGGCTTCATCGGCATGGCGGTGGCGATCCTGCCGCTGTTGCGCATTGGTGGCATGCGCCTGTTCCAGACCGAATCCTCGGACCGTTCGGAAAAGGTCATGCCTCGCTCCCACATGGTTGCACGGCTGATCGTGGCGTCCTATGTCGGCATCACCATTCTCGGCACCCTGGCCCTCTGGTGGGCCGGGATGAGCCCGTTCGATGCGGTCAACCATTCGATGTCGGCCATCTCGACCGGCGGTTTCTCCACCTCGGACCTGTCCCTGGCCAAATGGACCGAGCCGGCGGTGCACTGGGTCGTCATCGTCATCATGATCCTCGGCAGCCTGCCGTTCGCGCTGTACGTCTCGATGCTGCGAGGCAACCGCCGGGCGCTGATCAGGGACCAACAGGTCCAGGGCCTGATCGGCGTGCTGCTGGTGACCTGGCTGGTGCTCGGCACCTGGTACTGGGCGACCACCGACCTGCATTGGCTGGACGCACTGCGACACGTGGCCCTGAACGTGACCTCGATCGTCACCACCTCCGGTTTCGCCTTGGGGGACTACAGCCTCTGGGGCAACTTCTCGCTGATGCTGTTCTTCTACCTGGGGTTCGTCGGCGGCTGCTCGGGATCGACGGCCGGCGGGATCAAAATCTTTCGCTTCCAGGTCGCCTATATCCTGCTCCGGGCCAACCTCATGCAGCTGATTCACCCACGTGCGGTGATCAAGCAGAAATACAACGGTCACCGCCTCGACGAAGAAATCGTGCGTTCGATCCTGACGTTCTCGTTCTTTTTCGCCATCACCATCTGCGTGATCGCCCTGCTGCTGTCGCTGCTGGGAGTGGAGTGGATGACGGCGCTGACCGGCGCGGCCAGCACCGTGTCCGGCGTCGGCCCGGGGCTGGGTGAGACCATTGGCCCGGCCGGCAACTTCGCACCACTGCCGGATGCCGCCAAATGGATTCTGTCCGGTGGCATGCTGTTGGGCCGACTGGAGATCATCACGGTATTCGTGTTGTGCATCCCGGCGTTCTGGCGTCACTGACCTCTTTGGCCAATCTCGTCGCCCGATACTCGCCGGGCGTGACATCGAACCAGCGGCGAAAGGCGCGGAAAAAATTGCTCGGGTCGGCGAACCCCAACAGATAGGCGATCTGCAGCAAGGTCATGGCCGGCTGCGCCAGGTACTGCTCGGCCAGTTCGCGACGGGTATCGTCGAGCAGGGCCTGGAAACTCGTGCCCTCCTCCTGCAGGCGCCGTTGCAAGGTACGCTGTGACAAATGCAGCGCCTTCGCCACCACGTCACGCTTGGGTTCCCCCTGGGGCAACAACCGACACAACACCTGGCGCGCCTTGTGGGTCACCCGGCTTTCCGAAAAACGCGCCAGGTACTCACCGGCAAACCGATCGTGGAGCTGCGCCATGGCCTCGTTGGCCGTGGGCAGCGGTGCCTCCATGTCGGCCCGCTTGAAGACCAGCGCGTCGAAGGGCGCACCAAACACCAACGGCGCACAGAACACTTGTTGGTAAGGCGCACGATCAACCGGTTCGGCCCCCTGGAACAGCACCTTCACCGGATGCAAGGTGCGTCCGGTCAGCCAGTTGCACAGGCTTAGCGCACAAGCCAGAGACGCCTCGGTACTTTGCCGGGTAGTTGGGAGATGATCTCCGTGCACCGTCAGAATCAGGGCATAGTTGCCATCCAACTGGCGGATACTCAAGTCGGCACTTTCGGCAATGATCCGCTGGTAACGTACCAATCGCTGGAAACCTTCGATCAACGTCCGGCTGGACATCAGGGCGTAACCGACCACATGGAACGACGCCGGGCGCACTACCTTGCCCATGTTCAAGCCAATGGACGGGTTGCCCGACAGCTCCACCGCCAGTTGCCAGAGCCGCGTCATCGAGTCCTGGGGGAAACGGGCGTCCGGATCTTCCAGCGCATCAAAGTCCAGTCCCAACTGATTGAACAGCACACGACAATCCAGGCCGTCCATTTCCAGCGCCTTGACAATCCCCATCGCCCAGCTTGAAGAAGTCGTTCGTTCACCCATGAGGTATCACTTGCATGACAAGCCGCAAAGTACGGCCGGATTTGCGAAGGATACTAAAGTGGCGCTCATTGTCACTGGCCGTTGCAGAGGGGCGCTCTAGACTTGAAAAACAGAACCCTCACCAAAGAGCCTGCAGTCTTGGAAAACATCAGACAATTCAAGAGTTTTGCTGACTTCTATCCGTACTACCTGGGCGAGCACAGCAACAGCACATGTCGACGACTGCACTTCATCGGCACCTCCCTGGTCATACTGATTCTCGTCCTGGCCATCGCCGCAACGGCCTGGTGGTGGTTGATCGCCTTGCCGGTGGCCGGCTACGGCTTTGCCTGGGTCGGGCACTTCTTCTTCGAAAAGAACCGACCGGCGACCTTCCAACACCCGCTCTACAGCCTGCTTGGCGATTTCGTCATGTACCGCGACATGCTGCGGGGCAAGGTTCCGTGGTAGGAGCTGCCGAAGGCTGCGATCTTTGATCTTGATTCTTTATCGCCTGGAAAAAGATCGCAGCCTTCGGCAGCTCCTACAGAAGCCTTCTGCCTGGAGGAAGTGTCAGGCTCAGGCCGGTTCGGCGACTTTGAGCGCCTTCAACTGAGCTTCGCGCGCCTGGGCATCCGCCAACCGGTACAACTCGATCGAGCCGTCCCAATGCTCGATCAGCGCCGTACAGGATTCGACCCAATCGCCGCAATTGAGGTAGTCGACCTCACCCACCTTGCGGATCTCGGCGTGGTGGATGTGGCCACACACCACACCATGCAATTCGCGCTTCACGCACTCATGGGCGATGGCTTCTTCGAAGTCACTGATGAAGCTGACGGCGGTCTTGACCTTGTGCTTGAGGTACGCCGACAACGACCAGTAACCGTAGCCGTAGCGGGCCCGCCAATGGTTGAGCCAGCGGTTCAGCGTGAGGGTGAATTCGTAGGCTGAATCCCCGAGAAACGCCAGCCAACGGTGGTAACGGGTGATGACATCGAACTGGTCGCCGTGAATTACCAGCAAGTGCCGGCCGTCGGCGGTGACGTGCACCGCCTCGTCCACCAGTTGGATATTGCCCAGGATCAGCTTCGAATAGCGGCGCAGGAACTCGTCGTGATTACCGGTGACGTAGATCACCTCGGTACCGCGCTTGCTCATGGTCAGCAAACGCCGGATGACGTTGGTGTGGGCTTGGGGCCAATACATGCCGCCGCGCAGTTTCCAGCCATCGATGATGTCACCGACCAGATAGATCTTGTCAGCGTGATAGCCCTTGAGGAACTGCGACAAATGTTCGGCCTGGCAATCCCGGGTACCGAGGTGCACATCGGATATCCACAGGGTGCGGACACGCTGCTTGCGGCTGGGTCTGGCGAGCTCGGCGCTGGTCATGGGCACCCCCTCTGATCGTTTTCACCACTGTGCACACCGGCGGTTAATGGCCCATGACAGACACATGTCGGTTGCATGACAAGGCCACGCGATACACCTTCGGTGTATGCTGGCGGCCTGCCCCGGGAGACCGCGATGAGACCGATCCTCACGTTGCGCCACTACAGCCACGACCTGATCGTCCACAGCCATGACCACGCCCAACTGGTCTTCGGACTGTCGGGCGCGCTGGATTTCGAGGTGGAGGGGCGTGGCAGCCAGGTGGTACAGCAAAGTTTCGTGGTGGTGCCGGCCGGTGCTCATCATGCCTGCGGTAGCCCTCGTGGCAGCCATTGCCTGGTGCTGGATGTGCCGGACGATGAGTGGGTCGCTCAGTGCCTGGGGGATCACGCCGACGCCAGCCGTCGCTTGCTGGACAGCACCGTCCGCCTGCCCCTGGATGCGGGACAGAGCCAATTGGTCAGTTGGCTCGCGGGCAGCCCGGTAAACGATCCGCTGATCGCCCAGCAAGGAGCGGTACTGCTCCTGGCCAGCCTCAACGGTGTTCGCCAGGAAGCGACCGGCCGCCGACGCCTACCCTATGCTGCCCTTGACGCGCACATTGACCAATACGCCGCCTACCCGCTGCAAGTGGCTGACCTGGCCCGGATCGCAGGACTTTCCGCTGCTCGCCTGCACGCACGCTTCGTCGCCGAATGCGGGCAAACCCCGATGGATTACATCCGCAGCCGCCGCTTGCACAAGGCTGTAGCACTGCTGCGCGACTCGGATCTGCCCATCGGTGAGATTGCCCACCGGGTCGGCTACAGCTCCCAGAGCGCCTTCGCCGCGGCGATACTGCGCGAATTCGGCACGTCGCCAGGCAAACTGCGGCGTTCGCGCTAGCCTGACGCTAAAAAACGCCAGGATCGCGACAGACACCCACTCATCCAAAGGGTTTAAATATTGATCCCTGTGGGAGCGAGCCTGCTCGCGAATGCGGTGTGTCAGTTGATAGAAATGCTGACTGATCGGCCGCTTTCGCGAGCAGGCTCGCTCCCACAGGGAATAGTGATGGCTGATCTAAGGACTGCAATGACTCCCCGTACCGCCCTGGGCGCCCTGCACATTGGCGCACTGATGTTTGGCCTGACCGGTGTGTTCGGCAAACTCGCCGCCGCCTCGCCGGCGATCATCGTATTTGGCCGCGCCCTGTTTGCCGTGCTGGCCCTGGCGGCCTTCGCCCGCTTCGCCAGCAGCACCCCATGGCAGAAACTCCAGATACGGGACGGCTGGCGACTGCTGCTGAGCGGGCTGCTACTGGCCGGCCACTGGGTGAGCTTTTTCATCGCGGTAAAAATCGCCGGAGTGGCGATCGCCACACTGGGGTTTGCCAGTTTTCCGGCCTTCACGGTGCTACTCGAAGGGCTGGTGTTTCGCGAGCGGATTCGGGCCAATGAAATCCTGCTGGTGGTGTTGGTAAGCATTGGCCTGGTGCTGGTCACCCCGGACTTCGACCTGGCCAGCGGCGCCACCACCGGCCTGCTGTGGGCTGTGGCGTCGGGGTTGCTGTTTTCCCTGCTGTCGCTGACCAACCGCGCCGGCGCAGGCGCTGTACCACCCGTGCAGGCGGCGCTGTGTCAGAACCTGGTCGTCGGGGCATGCCTGCTGCCGATCGCCGCGCCACAACTGAGCGCGGTACGCCCGCTCGACTGGCTGTGGATCGGCCTGCTCGGGGTGTTCTGCACCGGCCTGGCCCATAGCCTCTTCGTCGCCAGCCTGAGCGTGATCAAGGCCCGCACAGCGGCGGTGGTGTTCGCCATGGAGCCGGTCTACGGCATCAGCGTGGCCTGGCTGCTGTTCGGCGAGACCCCGACCCTGCGCATGCTGCTGGGAGGCGTGCTGATCATCGCCGCCATCGTCGTGTCGAGCCAGCTAAGCGGCGCGAAGAAACCGGTGACAGGCAGCGAAGCCCCCTCTCACTGAACCCGGTCGTTGTGGCCCAGGTCCCGCTCCGGGTCGATCCGGTCGCGGACCCGTTGCTTGAGCACCTTGGCCTCGGGGAAACCGCCGTCAGCCTTGCGCTCCCAGATCTGCTCACCGTCGCAACTGATGTGGAACACCCCGCCGGTGCCCGGCACCAGGGACACCTTGCCCAAATCGTCACCAAAGGTACTGAGCAGTTCCTGGGCCAGCCAGGCAGCACGCAGCAACCATTGGCACTGGGTGCAATAGGTAATGATGACTTCCGGTTTTTGCTCGGTCATTGCACGTCCACTCGTGGCTTCGAAGGCGCCGCCATGATACTCGCCTTTGACCGTTCGCCCCCGAGATAGACGATGCTCAATACCTGTGGGAGCGAGCCTGCTCGCGATGGCGGCAGCACATTCGACACCAATGCCAGCAGACCCACCGCTATCGCGAGCAGGCTCGCTCCCACACGGGAAGCCGTGCCTTCAGCGAATCCCGGCCAGCAGCACTCGGGCGGTCTGTTTGAGGGGTTCGTCGCCTTCCTGGAGCAATTCTTCAAGCAGGGTGATCGCTGTCTTCAAGTCGCCATCATCAATGCAGTTCTGCGCCTGCTCCAGTTTTTCAGCGTGTTCCGGCGCTTCGGGCTCGAGGGACATGGACGCCAGGGACGATAAGTCAGACTCAGGCTCAAGAGGCTGCGCCTCCAGCTCCAGCACCTGCTCTTCATCGGCGAACCCATCTAGAAAGGCATCGTCCAGCGACTCGGTTTCCAGTGGCGCGCTCCATTGCAGCTCCGGCTCGTCGAATCCCGACAGAGACAACTCCTCAGAGACGTCAACGGCAGGCGTCGCGATGGCGTTTTTTTCCTCGGCGCCGTCCTGCTCATCGGTCAGGTCCCAGTTGCTCTCCATGGACAGCGCATCCAGATCCAGCTCGAACTCATCGCCGGGAACGTGTACAGGCACAGGAGCGAGGGCTTCAGGTGCTTGAGGCTCTGGCGGCGGCATCACCACCATGGGCGCGGCGACCACAGCAACTCTCGGATAACGCCCGCGGATGTCTTCCAGTGTCCTGGCATCGACGCCCTGCGCCGATAAATGATGTTCCTGGGCCTGAAAGCCGATGGTGTCGCCCTGCTTGCCCAGCACCTCCAGCAACTTGAGGCCAAGGTCGGTGCGCTCCGGTTCCGCCAGCAACGCCGCGCGCAACAACCCCGCGGCTTCGGTGAAGCGGCCATAGGTCAGGTAGATCCCGACCCCTTCCAGCACATCTCCCAACGGCGCATCACCGTTATTGAAAGACGAAGCGACCTCGGGCTGCTCCGTATCAGCCGCCGCTGCATAGGTGTCGACAGCATCTTCGAGCATCGGCTCAGGGCGCTCCGACATCGGCTGTACGCCAGCCTGCTCTTGTCGACGACGGATGAACAGCAGCAATGCAAGCAATCCCAACAGCCCCACCAGTCCTGCCACCCACAGCCAATTGATGCCGTCGGGCTCCGGCTGCTCTGCCGCAGGAGGGGGCGCTGTCACTGGCTGCGGCTCAGCCACCGGCATGTCTTTCGCCGTCTCAGTGACCGGAGGCACGGCTGGCGACGCAGTAGGCGTAGCCGGGCCCGGCGCGACCTCAGCCAGTTTCGCCTGCAGTTCGCTGATCTGCTTGCGCTGATCGGCAATTTCTTCGTCCTGGGCCTGAAGCCGGGCCCGCAACTCGTCGACGGTTTTCTGTTGCTGCTGATTCTGCAGCACGCTGGCCGCCAGTTGCTCGTCGACGGCAACGGCGGTCGACGCGGCGGCGGTTTCCGTCGGGGATGGCAACACGGCCGAATCGGGCAGCAGCAAGCGCTGGCCGATAGAAAGTCGGTCGCTGCCTGGGTTCAGGGCCTGAATTCCTTGCATCAACTCATGGATCGAGGCGCCGCTGCCAGCCTCGTGCAGGCGTTTGGCAATTACCCAGGGGCTGTCTCCCTGCACGACGGTATAGCGCTTGCCTTGGGTCGCCGGGGGCGGCTTGATGGCCGGCGCCGGAGTCGAGATCGAAGACTTGGGAGAGGCCGCGGGCTCGTCGGATGCAGGCACGATACCCGGCGTACCCGGTGGGTCGATCAGCACGGTGTATTCGTGCAGGAGACGTCCGTTGGGCTGATTGAGCTGCACCAGGAAATTGAGGAAAGGTTCTTCCACCGGTTTACTGGAAGTGACCCGAATGAAACTGCGCTCGCCGCGTATCACCGGGGTAAAGCGCAGGTTGCTGAGGAAGAACACCCGCTCCACGCCGGCACGATTGAAGTCGTCCGGACCAGCCAGGCTGGCCGACAGATCCCCCTCGCTGAGTCCCGCCGCATCGACCAGTGCGATATCGGCGCGCAACGGCTGGTTCAGGGCGGAATGGAGCGTGATTTCTCCCAGCCCCAGCGCAGACGCCAAAGCCGGATATCCCAATGCACCCAAGACAACTGACACGTTGACCCAACTGCGCAACGTGGACTGCAAACTTTCAAGCATGGGTATCCCTTTACGATTCGAGCGCTTCCAATACGATCGCTTAGTACTGGTTATAGTTCGCTAATCATCGAATCTCAAAAGTCGGGATATGGCAGATGTACCTCAGGATTTTTCCAGATTCGCCAGAATTCTGCCGTGAACCCGCATGCACACCCGCATGTCCTCCTCGTCGATGCCTTCGAACAGCTCCCTGCGCAATTGCGTGGCAATGGTTTCAATCTGTTCGATCAACGGCCGTGCCGGCGAGCAGAGCACGATTTTCTTGGCCCTGCGGTCCTCGGCGACGGCCTGGCGCTGCACCAGCCCTTGGCTTTCCAGGCTGTCGAGCAAACGGGCCAGGGTCGGGCCTTCGACGGCAACGCTCTGGGCCAGTTCGCGCTGGGTCGGGGCGTGTTCGAAGCGGGCCAGGTGCAACAGCACCAGCCACCGCGCCTGGGACAGACCCAGTCCGGCCAGGCGACGGTCCAGTTCGGCACGCCAGCCCCGGGACATCTGCGCCAATTGCATGCCAAAACGGTGTTGATCGGTTAACGACATAAAAAACTCATCAGATCTGAAATAGGAGAAATACTAATTATTAGTCAGCTAAGCATGCACTTTGGATTCAAGCAAGGCCTGCCCCGCACTGAATCGTTAAAGGCATGCAACTTACTGATCAGACTTCAAATTCCGACTGCAACGCAGCCCTAACGCAATACAAGACACCTTCCGGCACCCGACCGGCGAACAGCGCCGCCACTTCCGCCACCGCTGGCAACTCGCCTTCGCCATCCAGAAACGCATCCTGGACCTCGCCCATCAGTTCCTCGGGCAAATCCAGGGCCTGTTCCAGCGACAATTGCTGCTGGCCGATGGCTTCGGCAAGCATCGTGTAGACGTTTTTCTCCGAGCACTGGAGCTGTCCGGCGATCTGCAACGGGGTCATGCCGGCCCGCGCCAGGGTGATCAACTCATGGCGTACATCGGCCACCGCCTTCGGCGCCTCGGCCTCGCCGCCCAACACCTGGAGGAAAGCCTCACCATAGCGCTCCAGCTTACGCGCGCCGACGCCGCTGACCCGGGCCATCTCCGCCAGGGAGGTGGGTTGGCTGCGCAGCATTTCCAGCAGCGTCGAGTCGGGAAAGATGACGTATGGCGGTACGGCATGTTCCTCGGCCAGCTTGCGCCGCAAGGCACGCAAGGCTTCCCACTGATCGCGCTCCTCGCCGCGGACCAGTTGGCTGGCCTGGCTCTTGCTGCTCTTGATCGCGGTCGCCGGCTTGAGATCGCGGCGCAGTTCCAGGCTCACCTCGCCTTTGAGCAACGGCCGGCAGGTCTCGCTCAGACGCAGGCCGCCGTAGCCTTCCAGGTCGATGTCCACCAGGCCACGGGCCACGAGTTGGCGGAACAGAGAACGCCATTCACTTTCGGAGCGGGACTTGCCTACGCCATACACCGACAGATGCTGGTGGCCGAAACTGCGAACCTTCTCGTTGTCCTTGCCCAGCAAGACATCCACCAAGTGCCCCACGCCATAGCGCTGCCCGGTGCGGAAAATGGTCGACAACGCCTGACGCGCCGGTTCAGTGGCGTCCCAGGTTTCCACGCCGTCGACACAGTTGTCGCAGTGCCCGCACGGCTGGGGCATGTCTTCGTCGAAATAGGCCAGCAAGGTCTGGCGGCGGCAGCGGGTTTCTTCGCACAGCGAGAGCATGGCATCGAGCTTGTGCTGCTCCAGGCGCTTGTGGCGTTCGTCACCTTCGGAGTTCTGCAGCATCTGCTTGAGCATCACCACGTCTTGCAGGCCGTAGGCCATCCAGGCGTCGGCCGGCAAGCCATCACGGCCGGCACGACCAGTTTCCTGGTAATAGGCCTCAAGGGACTTGGGCAGGTCCAGGTGCGCCACAAAACGCACGTTGGGCTTGTCGATGCCCATGCCGAAGGCCACGGTGGCCACCATGATCAAGCCTTCCTCGTTGAGAAAGCGCTTCTGGTGATAGGCCCGCAGTTCGTTGGGCAGTCCTGCGTGATAGGGCAACGCCGGAAACCCCTGTTCACAGAGAAACGCCGAGACTTCGTCGACTTTTTTCCGTGACAGGCAATAGACAATGCCCGCATCGCTGCGCCGTTCGGCGAGGAACGCCAGCAACTGCTTGCGTGGCTGCTCCTTGGGCACGATGCGATAGAAGATGTTGGGGCGGTCAAAGCTCGAAAGGAACCGCTCGGCGTCTTGCAGATGCAGGCGCTCGACGATTTCTTCCCGGGTCCGTTTGTCGGCGGTGGCGGTCAGGGCGATGCGTGGTACATCGGGGAACAGCTCCGCCAACTGCCCCAGCTGCAGGTATTCGCGCCGGAAATCGTGACCCCACTGGGACACGCAGTGGGCTTCGTCAATGGCAAACAGGGCGATTTCCAGGCTCTGCAGGAAAGCCAGCATGCGCGGCTGTACCAGGCGCTCCGGGGCGAGGTAGAGCATTTTCAGCTCACCGCGCCGGATCCGCGCCGCCAGGTCCCGCTGCTGCTCGGCACTCAGGGTGGAGTTCAGCGAAGCCGCGGCGACGCCCAGTTCCTCGAGCGTCGCGACCTGATCGTCCATCAAGGCGATCAGCGGCGAAACCACCACCGCCAGACCGTTGCGCAACAACGCCGGGACCTGGAAGCACAAGGATTTGCCGCCGCCGGTGGGCATCAGCACCAGGGCATCGCCACCGCTGGCCACGCGCTCAATAATGGCACCCTGGCGGCCACGAAAACTGTCGTAGCCGAAGATGTCCTTGAGGACGCGTTGAGCCTGTTCGAGCATAGAAACTCCAAAAATCACCAAAACATCCCTGCAAGGCTGGTTCAGAATCGAACATGCTGCACCGGCAAATCGTAAGTGCGAGTTTCGAGCCGGTGGGACACCGCAGGGCATCACAAAGCGCGGCAGTATACCCGAGGCCCTCTGTGCAGAGGGCGTTGCTGACAAGAGGTGTTCAAGATCTGTAAGGCCTGACATTGCACTCTGTGGCGAGGGGATTTATCCCCGCTGGGCTGCGAAGCGGCCCCAGAACATGCAACTCAATCTACCTGACACACCGGAGCGTATGGCTTCAGGGCCGCTTCGCAGCCCTGCGGGGCGGTGCGACGTTTCGCTAAATCCCCTCGCCACAGGCAAATCAGCCAAGCGGCTGGCCTGGGCGCTCAAGAAGGCCTAGAATTCCCGCATTGTTTATTCCCCCAAGGTAGCCCGTAATGTCCTTCGCTGAGCAACTGACCCGCCTGCAAGTCTTCCTCGACGCCGATGAGCTGCACGAGGAAGCGCTGGACTACGTGGCCGCTCACGGCTACCTGACCGCCCTGTCGATCTGTTCCGAGCAGGTGCCGGATCGCGAGTGGATCGACGCCCTCTTCGCCGAAGAGCCACATTACACCGACGAAGCCCAACGCATCGAAATCGAAGCCACGCTGGTTGGCCTCAAGGCCCACATTGCCCGTCAACTGGCCTCCGACGAAGAATTCGAGCTGCCCTGCGAGCTGGACCTGGGCGATGACCCGGACGACTCGGAACTGCGCGGCTGGTGCATCGGTTTCATGGAAGGGGTGTTCCTGCGCGAAGCGGCCTGGTTCGAAACCGCCGAAGAGGAAGTCAGCGAAATGCTGCTGCCGATCATGGTCGGTTCCGGCCTGTTCGACGAACAACCGGAGTTCTCCGACATCGCCGCCGATGCCAACCTGATGGACGACATGATCGTACAGATCCCGGAAGCCCTCACCGCGCTGTACCTGCTGTGCAACGCTCCGGACGAGAAGCCGGCGATCCTCAAGCCTCGTCACCACTAAGACGCGGCCTATGGACAACCCCATAGGCAACCGCCCCCTGATGTTGCGTTACGTGCTGCTGGCCATCGGCTGGCTGAGCGTGGCATTGGGGGTGATCGGAATTTTCCTGCCGGTGCTGCCCACCACGCCCTTCCTGCTGCTGGCGGCGGCCTGCTTCGCCCGCAGCTCGCCGCGTTTCTACCAATGGCTCGTGGAGCACCCGCGACTCGGTCCGTGGATCAAGGACTACCTCAGCGGCAACGGCATCCCGCTCAAGGGCAAGGTCTACGCTATCGGGTTGATGTGGGCGAGCATTCTGCTGTCGTGCTACCTGGTGCCCTTGCCGTGGGCACGGGGGTTCATGTTGACGAGTGCGGTGTTGGTGACGGTTTATATCCTCAAGCAAAAGACTTTGCGCAGGCCTTGATGGTGAGACCGCCTGCTTGAGAGAACAGCAGGCGCCCATGCCCTTGGCTTCGCCTACCACTCGTCGAATAACACGCCACACCTGTAAGCTCTGACAGTAGTCAGGCGCGGTCGCCGTCACGTCAAATGTGCTCCATCGCCTTGCGATTCAACACCATCGCATCGTTCTGGACCAGGAGCTGGCCGTGACCTCTTTCCGTCTTTACCTACCGCCATTCAGGTCCTCCACCGACGGTCAGCGGGCACTGTGGCCTCTAATGATCGCGGGCATGACCAGCCCTGTCGCAGACGGCGATGGCGGCATCAATCTGGCCGTGGTTGAAGATCACACAGAGGGTGCTTTCTGTATCATCGATCCGTGGTCGCCCATGCAGGAGGGTGACATCATCGATGTCTACCTGGACTCGAACAATGTCTGGCATCACGAACTGCTCGCTGACCAGAACGAGAGATTGTTCTTCTTCGTGGACCGGCAATGGTTTGTGCCCGGTTGGATCGAACAGTGCTATTACGTACTGCTGCGCAAAAATGAAACGACACCTGACGATCCATCCGCGCCCCTACGGCTTCTGGTCAAGCTGGACCGACCCGGCGGTCGCGACAAGGAACCGCATCTGCCGGGGCACTCGGAACTCAAGAGGGTGCAGTTGCCACCCGAAGTGATCACTCAAGGCGTCGATGCCGAATGGGCCGCCAAGGGCGTGCCCATGACAATCCAGCCCTACCCCAACATTGCCGTGCGTGACGTCATCCAGGTGAAATGGGGCAGTGTCTTCCTCGACCCCCTGAGCCTGTCACCGGAGCAGGCCGCGGGCACACAACCCATCGAAATCATCGCCGATCAGGCCGCGATACTAGCCGGCGGCGACAGCAACGCCCTGCTGGTACAGTACGTGGTGCACGACGAGGTGTGGAACTATTCGGAAAAATGGTCGATTTCCACAACCGTACGAGTCGATGCCGGGGCCTGGCGCCTGGAAGCACCGATCATCGAGGAGGCGATCGACGGGATCATCGATCTCAAGACCTTGAACCAGCAGGACGTCACCGTGCAGATCCTGGTCCGGACGGAAGACTTCAAAATCGGCGATACGGTGACCATGACATGGATCGGCACGCCACAAGTCGGCAAGCCGCTGATCCACATCCAGGCACAGCAGATCACGAAAACACCCACCATCCTTGCGTTGAAGGTGCCTTACGCAGAAGTCCGCGCCATTGCCATGGGATCGGCCGAAGCGTCGTATGTGCTGACCAAGGAAAACGGAGATCCGCCTCTTTCGTCCAAGCGCGCATTTGCCAATGTGGTGGGCGACCTTTATGCCCACCCCGCCCCGGTCCTTCACGAACAACTGGGCGATATCTTGGAACCTGACACGCTGATGGCCAACGTGGACATCTCGTACCCAGGTATCGCCGATGGAGATTTCATCGAGCTGATCTGGGAAGGCACGCGATCCGACGGCACGCCTTATGTGTATCCGCAAACCCATAGTGTCAGCAGGAGTGAAGCCGAAGACAAAGCGGTCACGCTGTACGTATCCGACGAGCACATCAGCGTACTTGCCAACGGCCGCCTTGATCTGTGGTATCAGGTGTCCAACGACCAAGTGGGTGTCTACGGACAAAGCGAATCCGAACATCTGCTGGTCACGGTCCAGGCCTTGATGGCTACGCTACCGCCCCCCACGGTCGAGGGGGTCGAAAACGGCATCCTCGATCCCTCGAAAATCTTCGATAAGGTCCGGGCATTGGTCGACTACACGGGCACGGTCAAAGGCGACATCCTGACTTACTATTGGACCGGCTCCAATCCTTCCGCCAGTACCAGCGGCTGGATACCCATCACAACGGTGTCTGCCGGTAAACCTGTGACGTTTCGAGTGGATGCCGAATTCGTGACAGGCCATATCGGGCAATCCGTAAAAGTACGCTACGCCCTCAAGCACGCTACCGGAGCGTATAGCTATTCAAACACTCTGGATTTTTTCATCGATACCTGCGGCAAGGAGGTCGAGCAGAACAAAAAGGCCTGATGTCCCTGCGATACTCCCTCGCCACAGATTCATCAGTCACTCCAACATCCCCGATGACTGTCAGATCTGACAGTAGACGCCCTCATCCCGGCGCGTCCTAATAATCCCCACGTGCATTGCGCCTCTACTGCTTTATTGGCGGCCCCTCAACCAGCCGAGGTGTACCCCCATGGAAAAGCGATTTCCCCCAAGCTATTCACCAGACAGCCAACCGCTTGCCGGCCTTGAGCCGCCCTGGTTTCCGGGCTGGACACTTTTCGTCGAGGATTATGACGCGGGTATTCCGGCCAGGCTGGTGGAAGGAGGACTGCTGTGCATCGTCGATCCCTGGACCCAGATGGAGATCGGTGATGTTTTCAGCCTTTACTGGAAAGACACCACTACACCGGTCTGGAGCACCGAGATCGATCTGAACCAGAAAGGGGCGCGCCTGGTTTTTCGTATCGACGCGGGGCATATCGTCAGGGGTGACGCTTTTCCGGTGTTCTACAGTGTACTGCGGGTGGGTACGACGGTGCCTGAAGAGTCGCAGCCGCAGTGGAAACTGCTGGTCAAACTCGACCCGCCCGGCGGTTTCGATGAGGATCAGGGCACCCCGGGACACTCGGGGTTGGAGTATTCGATCCCCCAGGACATCCTCGACAACGGCGTTGGCCCCGAAGAGGCCGCGGCCGGTGTGCCGATCACCATCAAGCCGTACCTGTTCATGCGCCGCAATGACAAGATCAACGTGGCCTGGGGAGCGGAAAATGTCGAGCACACGGTGGCCGAGGGTGAGGTGGGTGGGGAAATCATCGTCACTATCCCCCTTGAGGTCATCGAGCGAGCCGACGACAGCGATGGCCTCGCCGTGGCCTACCAGGTGGTGGATGAGTGCGGCAACTACCCCGGCGGGTACTGGCGCTGGTCTGCGGTGACCCACGTCCTGGTCGATGTGAACAATGACCGGCTCGACCCGCCACTGGTGCTGGTCAACGGCCTGCCGGTGGACGAAATCGACCTCGCCGAACTGGCCGGCGAACCCGTCATCGCTCGTGTTAACACCAACCGCCACGAACATGTCGTGGGTGATCTCCTGCGCCTGACCTGGCGTGGCACCGCCGCCGACGGTTCGTCGGTGATCGTCGGCCCGCTGGAGCAAACGGTTGCAACCATTCCCTACTTCTACGACTTCACTATTCCCCATGCCGATGTCGCCGCCATCTCCCAGGGACGAGCCTCGGTAGGCTACGTGCGGGTCAGGAGCGGTGAGGTGGACCGTCCCTCGAAAAGCGCGGCGGTGACCGTGACGGGCGATACTCGTCGCTACCTGCCGCCCGAGATCGTGGAAGCCGTCGCGGGAACCCTGGACCCGGACCTGAATTACTACACCCTGTCCATTCCCGACTATCCGGGACGTACCACTGGCGACGAGATCATCATCGTGTGTGAAGGCCGTACCGCCACCACCCAGCCGACCTACCATGAGGTGATCGCCATCGTCGGTGGGGAGGCGGTCGGCGAACCGGTGCTGGCGAACCTGGCTAAAGAGCAAGTCAAGCGCCTCGATGGCGGTTCGCTGACCGTGTACTACAGCGTGAACGGCCAACCGGATTCGGATTTCCTGCAACTGAGCGTGGGCGTCGCGGCGCCGTCGTTGCCGATTCCCACGGTGGTGGAAGCCCCCGACGATGTGCTGGATCCTGACGACGTCAATCCCGCCATCGGCGCTAATGTAATCGCGACCTACACCGCCACCCTGCCCGGGGATGTCGTCGTGCTGCGCTGGCGCGGCTCGTCGAGCAATGCCCCGGACCAGCCAAGAACCCTGACCGCGAATACGGCGGGCAAGGTGGTGCCTTTTACCGTGCCGTTCACTTATGTGAGCGGCAACCTGAACGGGACGGTGGATGTCAGCTACTCCATTACCCGGGGCACGACTTCATTGGGCAACTCCATCGTCCGGCACCTGAGCATCGGCTCGGCCCTGGAGCTCCGCGCACCCTCGGTCAAAGAGGCCAGTGGTGCGACCCTGAATCCGGTCAATGCCAAGGACACGCTGACGATTATCGTGCCATCCAACCCCGCGCTGCTGCCTGGCGACAAGCTGAAAGTCACCTGGACCGGCGCACCGGGCACGCCGGCCGAGGGTTCATATACCTCGGATGAATGGCTGGTCAGGGACGGCTGGGAAATCCCGATCGACAACAGTGTAGTGGCGTTTAGCTTGGGCAAAGCGGTGACGGTGACCTACACGGTCAATCAGGGTGGCGTGGATCTGCCGCCCTCGGCTCCCTTGACGTTGAATGTACAAGCGATGCCTATGGCCAGCCTGGCGATGCCGCTGATTCCACAAGCGGCACAGGGTGGCATCGGTAGCGAGCTGGATTTGGGTAGCTTCAGCGGCGATGCGAGGGTCACGGCGGCACCCTGGCCGCTGATTGCCGCCGGCCAGCGGGTCTGGCTGCGCTGCGAAGGAACTGCCAGCAATGGCTCGGATTACACGATTACGCTTTACACCGGCACAGAGCTGGAGTCGGGCGATGTATCGACCGGGTTGTCCAAGGAAATCCCTCGGACAGAACTTGAAAAACTGCGCGTTGGTTCAGCGCTCAAAGTGGTGTTGGAGGTGACGTTCAATCGAAGTAGCAACCAGGGAGAGGCAGTTGCCTTCCCATTGCGAACCTACACGGTTCGAAATGAAGAGCCGATGGTGGTTCATTACACCCCGTTTGATGGTGGGAATGCCAATGGTTGGCACAACGGAAATGGGTTTGGGGTCTATAACGAGGCTGGTAATTATTTTGGCCGAATTGTTCATGACATTCCGGCAGAGATTGGGATGGCAGTATTGGATCTTACACTCCAAGCGGGTGTGCTTTATGAGGTCAGTTTTGTCGCCCGTAGCGTTTTAGGCAGCAGCCGCTTAATGTTTTGGGCCGCTGGATCTGAGAACACTGGGTTTCAGTTTAACGTCAATCTTACTCGTGACTGGGCGCCATATTCAAAACAGGGCACTCTCCTCAAGGTATCCAGTCAGCTGTTATTGTGGTCAGATCAACTGGGTGCTATCGATGTGGATAACATCCGAATACGCCAGCTATAAAAGGAATTCAACACATTAGGCTTAGGCGAAAAAGGGCGAAAAAGGGGACGCATTTATTTTCGAAAGACTGTAAGCCTTGATGTAGGACACGGCCGCTCGGGGCTACACCTTCTTGCGCCATTGCCTACAACTGCGCCAGAATCCGCCGGCTTGTGCACCTGGTGAGCGGGTTCTATCGTTTTCCGGTCGCTGATTTATCAGTGATCGGGTTTGGTAGCCCGGGTCGTTGGTGCATAGCGTCACCTCCTGCAAGCGCATCCATGCGCTTTGCCTTTTGGTGGCCATGCGCAGGGTCTCTCCGGAGACGCCGGTTCCAATGCCCGGTCTACCAACCTTCGTATGGCCGCCACCCTAATTCGTTTGGTAGCGAGAGGGTGATGGTTCCTCTTTCATTGCATTGGAGCTTCAACCATGTTCAAACCAACACCCAATCCGCCAGACACCGATCCGAACCCAGCAGCCTTCGACAAAGCCGCCAAACGCGCCCTCGACTTCTACCTCAAACCCGAGCCCGACACGAATCCGCCGCCAGGCCAGCTCTTCACCGTTGTGAATGGCGTCGACACCGAGTGCCTGCTCGCGAACCTCAGTGAAACCCTGGCCTCTGCCGATGCCATGATCAGCGATCTTGCCTTCGAACTGGACGGTTCTCGACAACATGTGACGTTGGGTATTCAGCAATTGATCGAGCTGGGGGGATTGCTGGCGAACCGGGCGCTGGATAACGTCGATCCGGGCCAGTAGGCTCTTTCATTCAACTCCAGAAACGGAACGCGGAGCATCCCAGGCGGCATTCCCACGCGGGAGCGTGGGAACGATCAGACCGTGCTGGCTGACACACCACCTCTGTGGCGAGGGAGCTTGCTCCGGCTGGACTGCGCAGCAGGCCTTCTTTTCGGCGGTCGCTGCGCCCGAGGCGTCGGACCGACCGAACGGGAGCTCTCCCTCGCCACAGGGAACATGCCCAACACCGACCATTCGTCTACAACCGCCCCACACCTGTAAGTTCTGACAGTAGCCACTCCCCTCGTCCCCGGGCATAAATCACTCCATCGTCCCCGCCGCGACTGGAGTGCCCCCCATGCTGAATCAACCCAGAAAATACCCTGCTCCGCTGGCACTGCGCGCGCCGGACATTCCCGGACGCTCCGAGCAGGACCTGCCCTCCGGTGAGTGGGGCCTCAACCTTGCCGCCGTCCTGGGCACTCATCCCAACAAGGGACTCAAGGTCCACATTCCCAGCTGGCCGATCACAGGCACGGGCATAGGCGACAACGTCAAGTTGCTGCTGGACGGCGGCCAGGTCGATCAGCACACCATCACCCAACCTGTCGAAGTGGGTGAACGCGTGACCTTGTGGGTCGCACCGGGACGCCTCCAGACCGGTTCCTACGAGCTGACCTATGTGGTCAAACGGCCCAGCCAGACAGAAGAAACCTACACCCCACCGGTCAGACTGTACGTCAAGCTGGAACTGCCCGGCGGCCAGGATACCGATCCGGACCCTGGTTCGCATTCCGAACTGTATATGGACATTGACCCCGAGCTCGTCGAAAACGGGGTGGACGACGACGACGCCCGGAACGGCGTCGACATCACCATCAAGGCCAAGCCGGGCAGCCCCAGCCCGCAGCCCTACCCCAACATTGCCGAGGGCGACCTGATCTATTTGAGCTGGGGCGGCGTCGAGGTGATCTCCGATCCGGTCAGCCAGGCGCAGATCGATGATCCGGGCAACAACCCCATCATCGTCCATGTCAGCGAAACGGTCATTCGCGACGAAGCCGGAGACTCCGGCCCCGAGGGGCTGGCCGTGACGTTCAAGATCCATGACCGAGTCAACAATGCTTCCGAGGACTGGTGCCCAGAGACGCGCCTGGTGGTCGACACCGGCAACTCGCGACTGGAGGCGCCGATTCTCGAACAGGCCGACGGCAACCTGCTCGACCTGGACACCCTCGGCGATGCAGCGCTCCAACTACAGGTCTGGGCCGCCAATACCACCTTATTCGCCAAGAACGATGTGATCATCATGCGCATCAAGGGCACCACGCTCGACGGTGACCCTATCGAGGAAACCGCTCGTCAAGCGATCGAAGAAAACCCGCCCACCGTGGTCAATGTCCTGTTGCCCAACAGCGCCGCCCGCGCCCTGGCCAAGACCCAGGCAGTGTTCTCCTACAAACTGGAACGCGGTGGCACGATCATCCAGCAATCCAAGGGCCGCTTCATCAACATCATCGGCGAGCCCAATCTCCTGGCGGCGCCCATTGCCGAGGACGCCCAGGGCGGTGCGCTCGATCCGGACCTGACCAGTACCCGGATCCGCATTCCATTCGATGAGCGCATCGAGGAAGACATGGCCATCGAACTCAAATGGTTCGGTACCCGTCCCGACCAAAGCAGCTACGAACCGGAACTGGAGTGGTACTTCCCCAGCCGGGACGAAGTCGAGTCCAAGGAGGACTTCTTCATTCCCGTCGACGGTCGCCACCTCAAGACCCTTGAGGGCGGCACGCTTGACCTTTCCTACAACCTGCTCAGCGACGAAAACGGCGAGATCGTCAGCCGTGGCTCCCGACATGCAGCGCCCGTGAATGTGGGCGAGCCACAGTTCGAACTGGTCAGGGCCATCGTCGTCGGCGAGCAGAACGGCGCGCTGGAACCGGGCGACCTGCCCAACGGCACCAGCAAGGTCACGTGTCCCGCCCCCGTGGCGAACCCGACCAAATCCGGGGATGTGGTGAGTTGGCAGTTGTTCGACGCCCAAGGCACAAAACTCTTCGACGACTCGAAGACCCTCACTGCGCTGAACGCCGGCAAGAATGTGGATTTCCCCCTCAATGCTGCATTTGTGCAGCAGCACTTCGAGGCTCATCGTGGTGAAGAACTGACCGTCAAATACGACATCCTGCGCTTCGACACGGGTAAGTACAGTTATGCAACCCCCTTGGAATTTGTGATCGGTGAAGCGCGACAGCCGCTGCTGGATCCGGCCAAGGTACGCGAGGCCATCGATGATGTGCTGGATCCGGCCGATGCAACGGGCGGCGCCCACATCGACATCGAACCCAACCGTGCAGAAAATGCCGGCGATCACTTCTATGTCACGTGGGCCACCACCGATGGCGCAACAACTCACACCGATGACAAATCGATCACCGGCAGTATGAAGGGCAAGCCCGTCGAGTTCCCGGTACCCCGCAGTATCGTGCTGGCCAGTGAGGATAAAACCGTCATCGTCAGCTACCGGGTCGAGTTGCTCGAAGGAGGCGACCAACCCGGCGAGGATTACGAGCTGTTGGTACAACACCAGGCGTTCAGGCTGCCTGAGGCAACCTTCAGGGAAGCGACTGGCCCGGGACAGGACCAGCTGAATCCCGATGACGCCTACCCCAACGGTGCCACTGTCATCATCCCGGCGACCGCACAATTGAAGACCGATGATGAAATCACCGTAACGGTGCAGGGACAGGCCACCACCTATTACTCACACACAGTCCTGCCAACGGAAGCCGACAAGGAGTTGGCGTCGATCAAAGTGCCCCACGCGGTAATCAACGCCAATGAGGGCAACAGCATTGCGTTGGACTACACGGTCGCACGCAAGGCCGGTGGCACGGACGGTCCGTCAACACCGACCGAGTACGACGTTCGCCGCGTGATCGGGTCTGGAACCCTGAAGGTCATGGGTGCCCGCTATACCCGCAGCACCTACAGGGCCTCCGCCGCCAGCCGAATCTTGAGCGCATTCAATGCCACCACCGGTCAACCGATACAGGCCCAGTGGAAGTACCCCACCGAAACGGCCTGGACAACGGCCGCCACCTGGCGCGACACCCAGCCGCATCAACCCCTTCAGGTACGCACGACCGACGATCAACTTGCCCTCAATCCGGCCAACATCATCGGCAACGGGATAGACACTACCGTGACCGGGTTCGCGGCATTCGTCGCCCATCGCGATGTGGGTGACGTCGTCGGTTGGGGCAACGAGGATTATGGCGGCAAGATCCCCGCTACCATCATCACCCTGACCGACATCGTTGAAGTGAGTTGCACCCGCAGCGCCTATGCGGCCCGGCGCGCCAACAGTGCCGTAGTGGCCTGGGGAACCGAGACCGAAGGTGGGGCCATGACCGGGATCGATCCATTGAACTTCGCCCAGGTCGTGGGCAACGCCACGGCCTTCACCGGATTGAAAACCAATGGCCGAATAGTTGCCTGGGGCGTCGCAACCGACGGCGGCACGATTCCCGAGGCAATCGGTAATCTTACCGACATTCTTGAAGTGATCTCCGCCGGGCAGGCCTTCGCGGCGATACGGGCCACCGGACAGGTGGTGGCCTGGGGTCTTGCCGATAACGGTGGAACAGTGCCTTCCGACATCGAAGGCTTCACCGATATCAAAACCGTTATCGGCAGCTTCGGGGCCTTTGCCGCCCATCGAGGCAACGGAAGGATCGTCGCCTGGGGTCACGATACCTATGGTGCCAGCGTACCGCCCGAGATCGCGGCCTTGACCGATATCACTGAGTTGAGCTGCGCCAATGCCCAAGCCTTCACCGCCCGGCGCGCCACCGGCCAGGTCGTCGCCTGGGGAACCGCTGAATATGGCGGCACGATTGACCCTTTGATTGAAGGGCTCACCGACATCGTTGAAATATCCTCCACCTGGCGCGCCTTCGCCGCACGCCGAGGAAACGGCCATGTCGTGGCTTGGGGCAGGCCAGCGGAAGGTGGTCTAGTGCCAGACGATATCGCCACACTGGATGACATCGTCCAGGTGACCGGCTCGTCGATGGCATTTGCCGCCTTGCGGAAAAACGGCACGGTGGTGGCGTGGGGTAATGCAACAGTCGGCGGCGATACCACGAGCGTCGTAGGAGAACTGACGCAAGTGCAGGCGCTTTACAGCAACACCCACGGCTTCGTGGCGCTGACTGCCGACGGTCGGGTGGTGACCTGGGGGCATCCCGATGGAGGGGGAGACAGCAGTGCCAAGCAAGACAAGTTGGAGGGCCAGGTTTCCTACACGGCCAACTCGGCTTCAAGAGGTCTTGCACTCAAAGCCAATCGGCTGGCCGGCCTCGTTCGGTAATCCTCTACCTCCTCAGGAAACGTCGACATGCCAACGACTCTGGATGATCTGAAAGAAGCGTCCGTGGACGAAGCGCCGGATGAGGTGCTGGACCCGGCGAACCTTCCGCCCGAGGGTGCGACAGTCCGCATCGAACCCTACATCCCAATGAAGTTTCGCGACATCGTCACGCTGTACTTTTATGACGAACTCATCGACTACATTCCAATCGCTGCCGGTGCGGTGGATAAGGACGTTGAGTTTCCCGTAACCGCCCAGGTGTTTATCGATAACGCCCGGGACGACGTCGTGGAGATCTACTACGAGGTGCAATTCGAAGGCGTCGGGCCGGCACAGAAATCTGCGGTGCTGCCACTGAGGCTGTATGCAGGCTTCGAAGCCGACGCCAAGCTCGACCTGAGCGGCAGGAACTACATCGCCGCCGTCGAAAAGCCGCCGTTGCAAGTGCCGGACTACGCTCGCCTGACGCGCACGGCGGATTGGGGGAGCGGTCCCTATACCTTCAGCAGCAGCGACGCTCACATCGCGCTTGTCGATGAGAGCAGCGGCCAGGTCACTGCCCGGCGCAACGGGCAATGCACCATCAGCGCCACCGACAGCAGCACACCGCCCCAAACCCAGCATTATTCACTGACGATCCAGGGCATACAGGAACTGCATTTCCTGACCCATAACGCAGACTGGGAAGGCATGAAAAACCTTTGTGCGCAGGCCGGCCTCGAGCCCGTGACGCTGACGCAGATCAAGCAATTCTGGACGCTGTACAAAGCGGGGTTGCAAGAAGGTGTGGGAACCTATCTGGGCTGGTTGAACTACCCCGTCTGGACCGGCACCGCGCTGGGCGCCGGAACAGCCTGGCAGTACGACCTCAACGGCGACTCCGTCAACGACAATGCCGATGGCTCGGACACCCAGACACACCATCAAGTGGTAGGTATTTACTCGCCATGAATGGGTTATTCGTAGCCAAAAGCAAAGGAATGACTCATCGGATAGTCGCTTGGCTGGTGTCGATTGTCGCCCTGATAGCCATGACGGTCGATGCGGCGACAGGCCCGGAAGTCGCACAGTTGCTCAATCGTAATTTCCAGTTTGCCCCCCCCGGGTGCGCAGCGCAAAAACCGGCATATGCCTGCAGCGGCGTATTGGCCCGGGGAAGTCCGGCATCGGGGGAGTTCTGGAAACATGATCCGATATCGTCGCAACTGGGCGCACAAGGCTTCACCTACCTGCGCGCCGACATTGGCACGCAATCCCTGGGGCTGCCCTACGGCGTATTGCTCAGCGATGGATTCACGGCCATCGGCCAGGGCAAAGCCCTGGACGTATTGTGTGCCTACCCTTTCCAATTTACCCCGCAAGCCGACCGGCCCGACTTCGGCTGTGGCTGGATCGCGGCCAATGCCAGTACGGCAACGGATCCCGCTTCCTGCGCAGCCCAAGGCGTCAGCGACGCTGAAGGCTGGCTCGAACATTTTCGTCAGCAAAACCTGCGGCCTACTGGCCAATGTTCTTTCAGCGGCCTTGAGGCCGAACAATTCCAGGCCAGCCTGATCGCCCACGAAAGCCTCAACAGCATCTGGTCGGTCCTGCCTATGCAAGTTCAGATCAGGAACTGGGATGCCAACGCTCCCAGGCAGATGCCGATTCTGGGTCTGTTCTACGATGTAACGCAGGCGGATGCCCTGCTCGGCGCCCAAAAGGATCAGCGGGATTATTTCAACGCAACGGGTGACTGGTTGCCCATCTTGCGCATGAACCTGAGTCAGGCACCGGGGGCCGTATTCGGCTTCAACCAGCAGGACCAGTTGTACGTCGGCTATCAAGTCGCATCGAAGTTGAATGCGCGGTATGGCGATGTCTCTGCGAGCTGCCAGGGCGAGCAACCGGCGTTCAGGTGCAATGGTGTCCTGATTCGGGCCGCCGATGCCTCGGCCGGTTTTCGCGCCTGGAATCCCAGCCCGAATTCGATCAGTCGTAACGGTGTTTCATTTTCTTACGTACGAGCCGATGTCGGCACCCAACAGCTCGCGGGCACCCAGGGATTCATATTCAGGGAAACCTTCGCCCCGACAGGTTATCCGGTGGCCCTGCGCTGCGCTTATCCGGCCAACGCCGGGACCGCCTCGATTCCTGACAGTTGCCGCGCAAGCTGCGAGTCTCAGGGCGTGACGACGGTCGCCGCCTGGCAATCCAGGTACGCCGGCAACCCGGGAAACAGTTGTGCATTCGCTAGCAACCCTGCTCAGTTCCAACTCAGCATCGCTGTACGCCCGACCTTCAGCAGTCCCCCAGCGATACTGAAATGGAACGAAATAATCATCGCGGCCTGGCCCGACGACATTCCCAAAGAGCTGCCACTCGAAGCGCTTTTTTATACCTCGGGAAGCGCAACGGGGTTCGCGAACGCCGCGTTCATTCAGCGTGACTACTTCCTGCACGCGGAAAACTTCCTGCCTATCGTGCGCTTGAATCTACTCGCCACCGATGGTCATCCGTTCAGTTTCGAACCGCAGGATCAAACGGTCCTGGGCACATCGACGCAGGCACTGATCCAAGGCATCACCCCCAACCCGGATAATGAAGGGTGGTAGTGACTGATTGAAGGGTTTTACCAGGAGCATCAAGCTCATGCGCTATCCCATTGTGTTCATGCAAACCCTGGTACTCACCCTGCTGTTCGCCAGTGTCCCGACGCTTGCGGTCACCGGCCCCGAAGTCGCGCAACTGCTCAACAACCGCTACAAGAACACCGTTGCCGAATGCCCGGTCAACAAGCCGGCCTACTTCTGCAGTGGCGTGTTGGTACGTGGAAGTCAAGGCTCGGACACCTTCTGGACACATGACGCCGCGTCCATCCAATCAGGTGCCGAGCGCTTCAACTATTTACGGGCCGATCTCGATACTCGCCAGTTGTCGCAAAAAAATGGAATCGTGTTTTCCGATTCGTTCACGGCCATTGGCGTGGGTAAATCTCTCGACGTGTTGTGCGCCTACCCCTTCGAAATGACCGTTTCAGGTCATCGCCCCGACCATGGTTGTGGATTGCCAACTGCGACGAACACCACGCAAGATCCCAGTTCATGCGCCGCATTGGGGATCAGTGACGCCTCCAGTTGGCTCACGCATTTTCAGCAACAGACCCAACAGCCTGAGCAGCAATGCTCGTTGAGCAGCCGCGTGGCCGCGCAGTTCAAGGCCAGCCTGGTCGCCCACCAACTCATCGATTCCGAGTGGGCCGCCAAGCCTAACCTGTTGCAGATCAGAAACTGGGATGCCCAGGCACCTGAACGGCTGCCTTTGCAGGGCCTGTTCTATGACACGACACAAACAGGGGCCCTGCTGGACGCGCAAAAGGACCAACGCGATTACTTCACCGCTACCGGAGAGTGGTTGCCGGTCCTGCGAATGGATCTGAACCATGCTCCGGATGCGGTCTTTGGTTTCAATACCCAGGATCAGTTGTACGCCGGTTATCAAGTAGCGTCTCGGCTCAATGCCCGGTACGCCAATACGGCAGCGGCGTGCCAGGGCGATACACCCGCCTACAACTGCAGTGGCGTGCTGATTCGAACCACCGATGCCTCACTGGATTTTCGGGCGTGGAATCCCAGTCCCGGCTCCATACAGCGCAACGGTGTGTCATTTTCCTATATGCGGGCAGATGTGTATGTGCCCAAACTCGCCTGGGCCAAGAACCAGGGCTTGATCCTGAAAGAGTTAGCGGCCCCCACCGCCCACCCGCTCACGGTACGCTGTGCCTATCCTTATGACGGGGCCACTTTTTATCGCTCGGACAGTTGCAATGAACATTCCGGCGCACCGCAAACAAGCATACCGTGCGCCGAACAAGGCATTACTGACGAACACCAATGGCTAGCGCATTTCAATGCGCTGGCCAGTAAACATACGTTGTGCAGCTTCACAGGAGAAACAATACCCTTTGATGTCAGCCTCAAGGCCAGAGCTTTGTTGGATCCCGCTGTACAGAGAGAGCAGAATGAAATCATCCTCGCCAAATGGCCGCAGGACATCGGAGAGCAACTTCCGCTAGAAGCCTTTTTCTACACAACCGTCGCAGCAAAACCCAACGCGGTCTTTTTTCAGAAGGATTACTTCCTGCACACGGGGCGCTTCCTGCCTGTCGTTGGTGTTGACCTTTCGGCTACGGACGGCAGCGTCTTCAGCTTCAATCCAGACGATCAGATAGCCCCCCTCTCCGCTTCGGTAAAAGAAGCCAACGGGAATACCCTCGACCCGGTCAATGCCGAGGACTCGCTGACCGTCAGGGTGCCATCCAACATCGGCTTGCTTCCCGACGACAAACTCAAGGTCACCTGGGCCGGTGCGCCGGGAACACCGGCCGGGGGTTCATACACCTCGGACGAATCGTTGGTCAGCGCCGGGTTGGAGATCCCGATCCCTAACACGGTGGTGGCTTTTAACCTGGGCCAGTCGGTGACGGTTACCTACACATTCATCCGCAACAACGTGGAGTCGCCGGCGTCGATTCCACTCAGTCTGACGGTACTGCCTCTATCCCAGGACGATCTGCTGGTCTCCAAGCCAAAGATATTGCAAGCGGCCAACAATGGCGAAGGGCCTGAGCTTGACCTGGCCCTGGCAAACCCCGATGTCGAGTTACGCATTGAAGGCTGGCCGCACATGGCCAAGAACCAGTACGTATGGTTGCGTCTGAGGGGAGAAAAAACCGATGGCACCAGGCACGACTACACGGTGTGGAAGGCCCCGTCGCGGGTTACGCCGTCGGAATATGATCGCCGCTACCTGAAAGCCCCGGTCCCCTACAGTTACTTGCAGGCCCTGCGCGACGGCAGTGTATTGAGCGTGGAATTCAAGGCCGCGCTCAGCCAAAGCACGGACGAATCCCAGGCGGTGACCTTCCCGTTGCGTACATATACCGTCCATGGGCAGGTCTTACCGTTCCCTCCTTCGGTGAAAGAGGCCGATGGCACCACCTTGAACCCGATCGATGCCGAGGACTCGCTGACCGTCATGGTGCCAACCAGCATCGGCTTGCTTCCCGACGACAAACTGAAGGTCACCTGGGCCGGTGCACCGGGAACACCGGCGGGGGGTTCATACACTTCGGACGAATCATTGGTCAGCGCCGGGTTGGAAATCCCAATCCCCAACACGGTGATGGCTTTTAACCTGGGCAAGTCGGTGACGGTCACCTACACGGTCATCCACCACAACGTGGAACCAGCGACGTCGATTCCACTCAGTCTGATGGTACTGCCTCTCTCCCAAGACGATCTGCTGCGAGCCAAGCCGAAGATATTGCAAGCGGCCAATAATGGTGACGGTCCGGAACTGGACGTGAACACGTTAACCGGCAGCGCCAGCGTGCGAATCGACAGTTGGCCACATATCGCGGCAGGCCAGTACGTATGGCTGCACCTGGCAGGTACGAAGATCGATGGCTCGGACTATGAACGCACCCTATGGGGAGATGCCAACGGGAGCCGGGTCTCAGACAAATGGGTATCAGATGGCTTCGCAACCAATAGCACCGCATCGCTTGGCGACCTTCAGGGGTTACGCGATGGCAGTACGCTAACGGTGGGTTTCAAGGCTGCCTTTGACCAACGCAACGTCGAAGCCGAGGCGGTGACCTTTCCGTCACGAACCTACACGATCCGGGGGAAGCAGGAGTAGCTCCTGTTCAAAAGAGGCGAACCGGGCGTCCGCCTTGATCCTTCCCACGCTCTGCGTGGGAATGCCACAACGGACGCTCTGCGTTCGGCTCCTGAGGGACGCAGAGCGTCCCAGGCTGCATTACCACGCAGAGCGTGGGAACGATCAACAATCAGCTCTTTGCCGTCGTCAATGGCATCGACACTGAAGTCCTGCTCGCCAACCTCAGCGAAACCCTCGCCTCGGCCAATGCCATAGTCAGTGATCTGGCCTTCGAGCTGAGCGAACCGTGCGCTGGATAACGTCGAACAGCGCTAGCCACTCCGCCCTTGATCGTTCCCACGCTCTGCGTGGGAATGCCTCAAGGGACGCTCTGCGTTCGGCTCTTGGGGACGCAGAGCGTCCCAGGCTGCATTACCACGCAGAGCGTGGGAACGATCAACCAGCGCTAGCCAAGACAATACACCTCCTGTGGCGAGGGGATTCATCCCCGCTGGGGTGCGAAGCGCCCCCAAACCGGACGACGCGGTGCAACAGAACAACCCCGTCAACCGTTTTGCGACTGTCGCGCAGTCGGACTGGGATAAGCCTCTCACCATAGAAGTCTGCCCCCGAGCAACTCTGGGGAGGCATCCGCCAACTCCACACCACCGCTCGTCTTAAATCCGCGCTCACCTGTAAGTTCTGACAGTAGGCAATTGCCTCGGCCTGACGTGTGATACCCCTAACGTCCGTTACCTGCCAGGAGAATCCGATGGATATCCAATCTTCTACCCTGGACGATTTGTTCGAGCTGTATCCCGTGATCATTCCAGGCTGGATCACCCCAGTGAAACCGGCCGGCATCGCCGATGGTGGGATTCCCAAAAGCCTTTACGACGGCCAGCCTCAGGGGCTTCTCTGCCTGATTGATCCGTGGACGGAGCTCAAGCGTCAATCCTGGACAATGGCGGCCTATGATCGCGCTGACCTGTTCGTCAATGACGATCCCACTCCCGTCGCCGGCAAGACCGTAGATCCGGGGGAAGAGCAGGATCGCCTCCCCTTGTACATCCCCCATGGGCAGTTGATTCATGGGGTCAACAGGCTGCATTACAAAGTGACCCGCCCCGGTGAAAACGCCGCGCCCTCCAGGGACCTGCATGTCCTGTATCACCTGCGCGCACCCGGTGAGCCGGCACCGACAGGCCTGGATCTGGTGATCCCGCCCGACGTTGTCAACGATGGGGTCAGCGCCGAGCGGGCGGCGCAGGGCGTGGAGTTCGGCTTCGACTACAGCCACCGGCGAGACTACGACCATATTCGCCTTCTGCTGGGCAATGCGACGGTTGAATGGGAAATCACCGACAGTTCGATACCGGTGGTGAAAACCCTGTTCACCGACACCTTTCAACAGGCGGGTGACAATCCCAATACGCTGGCGGAGTTCGTGGTTTTCGACCAGTTGGGCAACGTCAACCGGTCGCCTACCAAACGTTTGGATATTCATCTTGGCTCTGCGCTGGTCCTCCCTACCCTCGACAGCGTCCAGGACGCCAACGAGGTGGAGATCCCGGACGGTACCACCACCGTCAGCACCACTTTGAAACTGTCGGGCCAAGCCAGCAAAGGCCGGAAAGTCGAAATTTTCGAAGGCAATGACCCCAACCCTGTCTCCAAGGGTGAGGCAACCGCTGATAACGCGTCCGGCATTTGGGAACTCGAGATAACGGTCGAACTGGGCCCTCGCCGGCTGTACGCAAAGTCGCTCTATCACAGTGGCAATGTCTACTCCAACGCACGCACCCTCACGGTGGTGGAGGCCATCAGAGTGGTCTCGCTGACCGCTTCGCCTCGTGGCGCGGAGTATTCGTTCGCGCCCGATAGCGGCTTCCCGACTACAGGCTTCAATGGCGCACGTTTCAAAATAAACGTGGCAGGAGGACGGCCTCCTTATTTGTTTTCTGCATCGAATTCCGCATGGGCGTCCATCCATGCAGAAACCGGTGAAGTGACAAGAATCACTTATCATGAAGTTACCTTTACGGTAACGGACGCTGCGCAACCGACCCCCAACCGTGCCACCTTTGCAATGAAACAAGCGGCCTTATGGTTCACAGGACTTTATGGCTACGAGACGTGGTCCGCCGCCGCGGGCCGTGGCAGACTGCCTGCACCGGGGCATTTGACTTCAGGACAGGGCGTGCGGGGGTTAGGGACCCTGTTTGGGGAATGGGGGGATATGCAACAGGGGTATAACTGGACGCTGGGTGGCACAAACGAAAGCGGTGTTCCCGACCCCAACCTATCGGAATATTGGACGCATCAAAATTCAGGAGACGGAAGCTATTACACGGTCAGCATCAAATACGGCTATGTCTATAAGCGCCCTCACAACTGGTTTATTCCTCATGTTGGAGTTGAATCCTTAGGACCTGCCCCACTGTTCCTGGACGCCTTCGGATTTCCTCCGGGATTGCGCCCTCCCAAGGATTACCCCGATACCCGCGAGCTGGAAGAAGGCTCGCCGACCTGAGCCCCCGGGAGCCAGGCTCTATCGCAGTTCCGAGTCGTCCAGGTCATCGCCCAGGTCCAGCTCGCAGGGCAGCTCGAATTCTTCGTCGGAGGCCAACTGACGGGCAATGTGCGCCTTGAGGCCGACCGGCGTGGCTTCGATTTCGGCGCGCGGGGCTTCGTTTGCGTAATGCGGTTCTTCGCCGTATCCGCCCCGCCCGCAATCATCCCCCCTGCTCCCGGTGTCACGCCGTAGTGGCTGGCGAGGTCGATGCCGGCCAGGTCGATGGTCTGGTTCGGCGTGGCGCCGGCGGTGGCGCTGACGTTGATGCTGGCGATGACCGATGCGCCGTTGCCGGTGACGGTGAAGTGCAGGTAGTCGTCTAGGGAGGCACTGGTGCCGTTCTCTCCCAGCAGCAGTTGATCGTTCCCACGCTCTGCGTGGGAATGCCTCAACGGACGCTCTGCGTTCGGCTCTTGGAGACGCAGAGCGTCCCAGGCTGCATTACCACGCAGAGCGTGGGAACGATCAATCATCGCGAGCAAGCTTTGCTCCCACAGGTTTGTGGCTCAACTGACCGGCATTGCGCCCCTATGTTTATTTCACAGTAGGACACTGCTGGACGGGCTACGTCGTCTTACGCCATTGCCTACGACTACGCCAGAATTCGCCGGCTTGTGTGCCAAGAGGACAGGCTCTATCGTTTGTCCATCGCTGACAAATCAGTGATCGGGTTTGGTAGCCCGTATGCCACATGACATATAGCATCACCTTGACGATGGCTTTCTTGACATCTGTTCAATGGTGGTCATGCATGGAGCTCCACCTTATGCCCAGCACCCCGGATACCGACCCCACATCCTCTTACGACAAAACCGCCGATCGCGCCCTCGACTTTTACTTGAAACCAAAACCGAGCGGGTCCGAGATCAATCCGCCCTTCGATCAACTCTTTACCATCGTCAACGGTATCGACACTGAAATCCTGCTCGCCAACCTCAGCGAAACCCTGGCCTCGGCCAATGCCATGGTCAGTGATCTGGCCTTCGAGCTGAACGGTTCTCGGCGGCATGTGGCGCTGGGCATCCAGCAATTGATTGAACTGGGTGCATTGCTCGCGAACCGGGCACTCGACAACGTCGAACATCGCTAGCCACTCCGCCCTTGATCGTTCCCACGCTCTGCGTGGGAATGCCTCAAGGGACGCTCTGCGTTCGGCTCCTGGGGACGCCCAGGCTGCATTACCACGCAGAGCGTGGGAACGATCAATATCCCCTGTCCGCGCCACAAGGCAAACCTCCAGCAGCGCCGACCATCCGTCAGCAATCTGCTCAGCCTGTCAGACCTGACAGTAGGCAGAGAACAGGTTCCACTTCATTAATCGCTCCATCGTCCCTAAGCGACCGGAGCTTCCGCCATGCTGACTCAACCGAAAAAAATTTCAGTGCCGCTGGCCTTCTTTGGGCTGGTACTGGGCGCCGGGGCGGCGGTCGCTGCCGTGGAGACTGCGCCTCCCACCCCGATCACTCCAGGTCAGATCATCGGGGAAAGTCAGCTTGAGAAGGCTCGATGCGTACAGGAGTCGGACCCGGCAAAATACCGGCGCTCACGCGCAGTCGGCAGGATTTATACCGGGCCCAGCTATGGGACTGCATGGCGGATAGGGCCTGGAAACCTTGTGCTCACCAACCTGCATGTCATTGGTGAAAATCCGGATCCGAGTCGGATGGTCGTGGCGTTCGATTACGAGGAACCCAGCTGCGATTCGGATGCTGTGCGGCCTGCTGTCCAGGTGCCAGTGGCGCGGATCTTGACCTCTCATAACTTTACCGATTCTGCGCTACTTGAGTTGGATCCGGATGTGGTTGACAGCGGCGTATTGGATTCCTTCGGTTATCTGGGCGTGGATACCCGTATCTCGGAGGTTGGCGACCCGGTCTACATTGCGGGGCATCCCAGGGGCGGGCCGAAGCGGATCTCGCGCTTTCACGATGACGGACGTCCCTGCTGGGTGACCGCAGTGAATAACAACGGCTTCGCTGATTTCGCAAAATACAACTGCGATACCGAGTCAGGGTCTTCCGGGTCGCCAGTGATCGATGCGCGGACCAATGCAGTTATTGCCCTGAACTATGGTTACAGTTCGGGGTACAACACCGGCGCGCAGATGAGCAGCATCTGGCCCCGTATCGCGCAGTATTTCGGTGGCAAGTTGCCCGAGGGCAGTATCCCGGTGGGACAGCTGACCATACCGTTGGCCAAGCCGGGAGGGGTTGGCGTACAGGTTCCGGTGCGAGTGACGCAGGTGGACGGCAAATCCCCGGTGGTAGGGGCACCCGGCGAACAGCTGTATTACAACGCTCCCGCACACACTGTGATCACCGACGTGTCCTGCCAGAGCGGGACTACCAAGTGGATCGCCGAGAACGGCAACGCCGCGTCATGCACCCTGCCAAGCGCAGCGAACTGGACCGCAGCACAGTCGGCGACGCTGCGCGTGGATGACACAGCCGCCGACGGCCACATCACCAATGGCCGGGTACGGCTATTGTCCGATACAGGACAGATACGCGGAGCGAACAACATCGCTCTGAACGTGATGTCGCGGTGGCCAGGCGAGGTTCAGTCGCTACAAACGCAAGCGGGGAATTTCCAGGCCGTCTCAATGGACAGCAGGTTTCCGAAACCATTGACCGCACGAGCCACAGACCCCTTGAACGCGGCTGTCGTGGGTACGGAGGTTACCTTCGCGGTCACTGATGACGGTGGGACAGGGACACGGTTCAACGGGGGCGACCAGACACCGACCGTGCAGACGAACGCCGAGGGTGATGCTACGTCGCCAACGCTGGTGGCCGGCGCCAAGGCGGGTACGCTGCAGGTTACCGCCACGTCTAGCGATAGGACGGCTACGTTCCACTTGCGGGTGGTGTCGCAAGAGGGTGACCCGACGGAGGATGTGGAGCATCTATCCGTGATCGCTGGGCATGGACAGTTCGCGTCAGAAGGTACTGAGTTCGCCCTCCCCCTCACGACACGGACTTCGAATCAGGACCAAGATCCAGTAGAGGCTGCCTGGGTCACCTACACGATCACCAATGATGGTGGAACCGGAACCCTATTCGTCGGGGCCGATCAGACGCCGACAGCCACGACCAGCAGTCATGGCGACGCAGTGTCACCGAAGCTGATCGCCGGCAACAAAATCGGTTTCGTGACGGTAATCGCGACATCCAACGGCAAGTCGGTGACGTTCACTCTGATTGTGCTGACCCGAGATGAGCGCGCGACGGCCAATACCCGGAATAGTCATCAATAGTTGGCAGTGGGCGAACTGAACGCCGGATAACGTCAGTTCGCCTCGGTCGCCATCACATCCTGTGGTGAGGGAATTTGCTCTCGCAGGGTTCACACCAAACGCCACAGTACGACTTACCTCATACCGTATCCACCTTCAACGAATGATCATTCAACATCCCGTTGATGATGGTCGCCGTGTCCGCCCCGCCCGCAATCATCCCCCCTGCGCCCGGTGTCACGCCGTAGTGGTTGGCGAGATCGACGCCGGCCAGGTCGATGGTCTGGTTCGGCGTCGCGCCAGCGGTGGCGCTGACGTCGATGCTGGTGATGACCGATGCGCCGCTGCCAGTGATGGTGAAGTGCAGATAGTCATCCAGGGAAGCACTGGTGCCGTTCTCTCCCAGCAGCAGTTGTGACAGGTCAAGTTTGTCGAGGCCGGGGGTGAAGTCGGTGATCACGTCATGGCCGCTATTACCTGCCATCCACTGGAAGGTATCGGCGCCGCTGCCGCCAGTAAGGGTGTTGTTGCCCAAGCCGCCGATCAGGATGTCATCGCCGCCACCGCCATTGAGCACGTCATGACCCAGTCCGCCGTCGATGCGGTTGTTGGCCCCGTCGCCGGTGAGGGTGTCGTTGAAGTTCGAACCGACGAGGTTTTCGATACCGCCCAGGGTGTCGGTACCGGCGCCTAGCGTGTTTTGCGCGGCGAGCAGGCCCAGGTTCACCGTGACGCCGGCAGTGGCATGGGCGTAGCTGGCGGTGTCGTTGCCGGTACCGCCATCGAGCAGGTCATTGCCGGCGCCGCTGTAGAGCAAGTCATTCCCTGCTCCGCCGTGCAAGGTGTTGTTGCCCGAACCGGCACTGAGGATGTCGTTACCATCTCCGCCGTTGAGGAGGTTGTCGCCATTGCCGGCCAGCAACACGTCGTCTCCCGTGGTGCCGTTCAAGGTATGGCCCGACTGGTAGCTGATGCTCACCGCCGCACTGTCGCTGCCGCCGTGGTTATCGCTGGCGGTGTAGCTGCCGTGGTAATCCGGCGTGCTGTCCTGGGCGCTGGCATAGTTGACGGTCAGGGTCAGTTGGTAGTTTTCCGCGGCGTTGACGTTGCCGCCACCAGGGTTGGGGATATTGGTGACGTGGATCTGGTAGTTGCCGTCCGCCGCTGCGGTGAACGAAGCCCCATCGTTGATGGCGATGAACGGTCCGCCATTGAGGGAGTATTCCATGGCGATATGGCCGGCCGACAGATTATGGTCCAGCGTCAGGGTTTCGCCCTGTTTGAGACTGATGTTGAGGCGGTCCTCATCGTTGGTATTGTTGTTGGACACCATCCCCAGTGCACCGCTGACCACCAGCACCGCGGTCATGGCGGCAGCGTTGGCGACAAAGGTACTGCGGTCGAGGTTGATCGACTGCACGTTGTTGCCGGTGAAGCTGACCGTGCCGGTGCTGCCGGTGAAGTCCGCGCCTTTGCCGACCCAACCGGTGTTGAAGCTGGTGGGTGACGCGGTCAGCGGATCGCCATTGGCGTCGCTGTCATTGCCCAGCAGCAGTTCCCCCGGTACCACGATATTGCCCGACAGCACGTTGGTGATGACGTTGTCGTTCATCGCCACGGGTGGACTGTTGGGCACGACGTTGATCACCAGGCTGGAGCTTGCCAGGTCACCATCATTGTCGCTGACGGTGTAGACGATGTTTTCGCTGATCACCGTGCTGGTGGTGGTCTGGGAGGTGTAGCTGTACTCGCCGCTGTCGAGGTTGATAACCAGCGTACCGTTATGGGCAGTGGCGATGGTCACGGTGTTGTTCAGGCTGTTGAACGTGCCATGGTCGGCTCCGCCACTGGCCGTCAATGCACCCTGGCCACCGTTGGCGGCCGGGTCATAGCTGTACGTGGTGCCGTCGACCACCAGGCTTTTGACATACCCGCCGTCGGCACCGAATGTACCGCCCTCGCCCAACAGGCTACCGGTGACCGGCACACCTTGCACAGTGCCGGACAATACCGAATTGAGCTGGTTGAGATCGGTCACCACCACGGCGTCGGTGTTGGTATGGGTGCTGCCATCGTAGGCCAGCGGGTCGAGGTTGGCATTGCTGACGCCGCTGCCCAGACCGATGGCGTAGTTCTTGATGCCGTTGGCGTCGAGGAAGGCCTTCCAGGCGGCTTCATCGGCCGCACCGGTTTCCTGCCCCGACGTCGGCTTGCCGTCGGAAAAGAAATAACCGATGTTCTGCGCCCCGGTCAGTTGTCCGGAGGTGACGAACGCGGTCTTGGCCGTCGCCACTGCCGCATCGTAGTTGGTCCCGCCGCCAGCCGTCAGGCTGGTGAGCAGTGTCTTGGCGGTGGCCACATCGACCCACACTGAAGTCTGGTCAGTGGCACTGCTACTGAAGGTCACCAGCTGGACCTTCACGTCTCCCAGGTCATCGTATTTATCGAGCAAGGCGCTGATGGCCTGCTTCGCCAGGTCCAGCCGCGAAAGCCCCGGTACGCCGGAATCATCGGCCATGCTGCCGGACACATCGAGCACGATCAGCAGGTTCGAATCGATCTCCACCGCCGTCACCGAACGTTCGGATGCAACAGCGGTGGGCACATCGTCGACGATACTCACCACCAGGCTGCCGGTGACGTGGTTGCCCAGGGAGTCCGTGGCCTGATAGGTGAAGCTTTCGCTCAAGACGTTCGGGCCGTCATTGGTGTGTGGGGTCGTCGTGGCGGGCGAGGTCAGGGTGTAAGTGTAGGAGCCGTCAGGATGGAGCAGCAGTTGACCATAAGCCCCTGTGGCGTTGCCCACCAAGGTGAAGGTCACCGCGCCAGTGGCACCCGACACCGAACCGACAAGGCTGCCGCTGGCCGTTTCGCCGGTGCCGCTCGGGTCGCTGCCGGTAACAGCGCCGGGGGCCAGGTCCTGGCCATCCTGGTTCAGGTCGAGGGCTTTTTCGTAGACGGTCACGTCGTGGTCGGTTTCGGCGACAAGGCAGCTGTTGTGCACATCGATGGTGATGGTGGTGGTGCTCTCATCACCATCACCATCGCGCACGGTGTAGGTAAACACGTCCGTGGCGCCGGATGCGCCGACGGCGTCCGGGTTGCTGTGGTAGACCGCATTGCCACTGGCATCCAGGGTCAGGTAGCCATAGGTACCGTTGATCTGGGTGTTGAGGCCGCCAACCGCCGAGGTTGAAGTATCGCTGCCAACCCGTACGCCGATGACGGTACCGCCGTCGGCGCCGAGCACATCGTTGTCCAGCACATTGCCGCTGACCGTCCCGCCCTCCACTACTGCGGCGGTATCGCAATAAGCCTTGGGCACATCGTCGACGATGTTGATGACGATGGTGCTGGTGACGGTGTTGCCCAGGGAGTCCGTGGCTTGATAGGTGAAACTTTCACTCGTCACGTTCGGACCGTCGTTGGCACTGGGCGCTGTCGTGGCAGGCGAGGTCAGCGTGTAGGTGTAGGAACCGTCCGGGTTGAGCAGCAACTGCCCATGGGCGCCGGTGGCGTCGCTCACCAGGGCGAAGGTCACGGCGCCAACAGCACCGGTCACCGCCCCCACGAGACTGCCGGTGGCGGTTTCGTTGGTGGCACTCGGATCACTGCCGGTGACGGTGCCGGGGGCCAGGTCCTGGCCGTCCTGATTCAGGTCGAGGGCTTTTTCGTGGACGCTGATGTCCTGATCCGGTGTGGCGACAAGGCAGACGTCGTGCACGTCGATGGTGATGGTGGTCGTACTTTCATCGCCATCGGAATCACGCACGGTGTAGGTGAACACGTCCGTGGCGCCGGGTGCGCTGACGGTGTCCGGATTGCTGTGGTAGACCGCATTGCCATTGGCATCCAGGGTCAGGTAACCGTAGGTACCGTTGATCTGAGTGTTGAGGCCGCCAATCGCCGGAGTCGAGGTGTCGTCACCGGCGCGTACGCCGATCACCGCGCCACTGGCAGCGGGCCCATCGGCACCGCCCACGTCGTTGTCCAGGACATTGCCGCTGACCGTCCCGCCTTCATTCACCGAGGCGGAATCGGCGTGGGCGGTGGGCAGGTCGTCAACGATGTTCACATCGAGATTGCCGGTCGCCGTGGTGCCGTTGTCATCCGTGGCGACGACAGTGAACTGCTCGCTGAGGCTATTGGCACCGTTGGCGTTGGGATGGGCTTCGTTGTCCAGCAAGGTGTAGCTGTAGCTGACCACCCCTGTGGCTGCGTTGAAGCCAGTGACGGTCAGGGTGTTGCCCAGCGCCGTTGTGATGGACTGTGGAAAACCTGCCACCACCCCGCCGCTGACGACGGTGATACCGCCGACGCTCAAGGTCTGCACGCCATCCAGCGCGGTCACGGTGAAGGTGCCGCTCTGGGTCAGGGCCGGCGCATCCGGGTTCGTGCCGTCGCTGAGGTTTTTCTCCTGCACCGTCAGCTCGCCGCCCTCGGTGTCCAGGCCGGTGATGATCACCGGATCGTCGTTGTTGTGCACTTGCAGCACCAGGTTCGCAGTGCTGGTGTCACCGTCCGCATCGGTCAGGGTGTAGGTGAAGGTTTCGGTACCGTTGCCGCCACCGTGCAGACCTTTGAAATCCGTGTCGGCAGGGTTGAGGGTGTAGGTGTAGGAACCGTCGGCGTTGAGCACCAGGGTGCCGTAGGTGCCGGTGAACGTGCCCGGTGTGATGGGCCCCGAAGCGACATGGTCTGCGCCTTCGGTGTCATTGGTCAGGACGCTGCCGGTCAGGGTCAGGTTGGTTTCCGACGCAGTACCGGCGTTGCTGTCGTCCACGGCGTGAGGCAGGTCATCGACGATGTTCACATCGAGATTGCCGGTCGCCGTGGTGCCGTTGTCATCCGTGGCGACGACAGTGAACTGCTCGCTGAGGCTATTGGCACCGTTGGCGTTGGGATGGGCTTCGTTGTCCAGCAAGGTGTAGCTGTAGCTGACCACCCCTGTGGCTGCGTTGAAGCCAGTGACGGTCAGGGTGTTGCCCAGCGCCGTTGTGATGGACTGTGGAAAACCTGCCGCCACCCCGCTGCTGACGACGGTGATGCCGCCGACGCTCAAGCTTTGTACACCGTCCAGCGCGGTCACGGTGAAGGTGCCGCTTTGGGTCAGGGCCGACGCATCCGGGCTCGTGCCGTCGCTGAGGTTTTTCTCCTGCACCGTCAGCTCGCCGCCCTCGGTGTCCAGGCCGGTGATGATCACCGGATCGTCGTTGTTGTGCACTTGCAGCACCAGGTTCGCAGTGCTGGTGTCACCGTCCGCATCGGTCAGGGTGTAGGTGAAGGTCTCAGTGCCGTCGCCGCCACCGTGCAGACCTTTGAAATCCGTGTCGGCGGGGTTGAGGGTGTAGGTGTAGGAACCATCGGCGTTGAGCACCAGGGTGCCGTAGGTGCCGGTGAACGTGCCCGGTGTGATGGGCCCCGAAGCGACATGGTCTGCGCCTTCGGTGTCATTGGTCAGGACGCTGCCGGTCAGGGTCAGGTTGGTTTCCGACGCAGTACCGGCGTTGCTGTCGTCCACGGCGTGAGGCAGGTCATCGACGATGTTCACATCGAGATTGCCGGTCGCCGTGGTGCCGTTGTCATCCGTGGCGACGACAGTGAACTGCTCGCTGAGGCTATTGGCACCGTTGGCGTTGGGATGGGCTTCGTTGTCCAGCAAGGTGTAGCTGTAGCTGACCACCCCTGTGGCTGCGTTGAAGCCAGTGACGGTCAGGGTGTTGCCCAGCGCCGTTGTGATGGACTGTGGAAAACCTGCCGCCACCCCGCTGCTGACGACGGTGATGCCGCCGACGCTCAAGCTTTGCACGCCGTCCAGCGCGGTCACGGTGAAGGTGCCGCTCTGGGTCAGGGCCGACGCATCCGGGCTCGTGCCGTCGCTGAGGTTTTTCTCCTGCACCGTCAGCTCGCCGCCCTCGGTGTCCAGGCCGGTGATGATCACCGGATCGTCGTTGTTGTGCACTTGCAGCACCAGGTTCGCAGTGCTGGTGTCACCGTCCGCATCGGTCAGGGTGTAGGTGAAGGTTTCGGTACCGTTGCCGCCACCGTGCAGACCTTTGAAATCCGTGTCGGCAGGGTTGAGGGTGTAGGTGTAGGAACCGTCGGCGTTGAGCACCAGGGTGCCGTAGGTGCCGGTGAACGTGCCCGGTGTGATGGGCCCCGAAGCGACATGGTCTGCGCCTTCGGTGTCATTGGTCAGGACGCTGCCGGTCAGGGTCAGGTTGGTTTCCGACGCAGTACCGGCGTTGCTGTCGTCCACGGCGTGAGGCAGGTCATCGACGATGTTCACATCGAGATTGCCGGTCGCCGTGGTGCCGTTGTCATCCGTGGCGACGACAGTGAACTGCTCGCTGAGGCTATTGGCACCGTTGGCGTTTGGATGGGCTTCGTTGTCCAGCAAGGTGTAGCTGTAGCTGACCACCCCTGTGACTGCGTTGAAGCCAGTGACGGTCAGGGTGTTGCCCAATGCCGTTGTGATGGACTGTGGAAAACCTGCCGCCACCCCGCTGCTGACGACGGTGATACCGCCGACGCTCAAGGTCTGCACGCCGTCCAGCGCGGTCACGGTGAAGGTGCCGCTCTGGGTCAGGGCCGACGCATCCGGGCTCGTGCCGTCGCTGAGGTTTTTCTCCTGCACCGTCAGCTCGCCGCCCTCGGTGTCCAGGCCGGTGATGATCACCGGATCGTCGTTGTTGTGCACTTGCAGCACCAGGTTCGCAGTGCTGGTGTCACCGTCCGCATCGGTCAGGGTGTAGGTGAAGGTTTCGGTACCGCTTCCTCCACCATGCAGCGCCACGAATTGCGGGTCGCTGGTGTCCAGGGTGTAGGTGTACGTTCCGTTAGGGTTGAGCACCAGGGTGCCGTAGGTGCCGGTGAACGTCCCGCCGATGATCGGCCCGCTGTCGGGGCCGGTGGGAATGCGGTCAGCGCCCTGGTGATCGTTGGGCAACACGTTGCCGGTGAGCGTGACCAAGGTTTCCGATGCGGTGCTGGCGTTGTTGTCGTCGACCGCCTGGGGCACGTCGTCGGTGATATTGACGTCCAGGGTGCCGCTGGCGCTGTCGCCGTCGCTGTCCACGGCCACGACCGGGAACTGTTCGGTGAGGGTATTGGCACCTTCGCCAGCAGGATGGGTTTCGTTGTCGAGAAGGGTGTAGGTATAGCTGATCACTCCGGTGGCGGGATTGTAACCAGTGATGGTCAGGGTATTGCCCAGTGCGGTGGTGATGGCCTGAGGAAAACCTGCAGGGACGCCGCCGACGATCACGCCGATACCGCCGATGCTCAGGCTGCTCAACCCGTCAGGCGCGTTGACGGTGAACGTGCCGCTTTGTACCAATGCGCCCGGATTGCTGGCTGAACCATCGGGCAGGTTGGCCTCGTTGGCGGTCAGTTCGCCTCCTTCCACGCTCAGGCCGTCGAGGGTCACCGGATTGTCCGGAGGTTCAGGGGTCACCGGTGGCACGGTTTGATTGTTGCCGTTCTCATCGCCAGCCAGACGGACCAGTGGAAACTCGGGAATCCCGTTGAACCCGGCCGTAGGGAAGCCTATCTGCGGTGCGACCGCGCCGCCCACCTCCTCCAGCAGGACAAAACTATGCCCCCCACCCAAAGCACCGGGCGCATTACCAGCACCGGGGCCAGCGGCCGTGGCTTCTCCAGTCTGGGTCGGGTCGGCACCGGCAGCGATGGCTTGCTGCAGTTTCTGCACATCGGTCAGTTGCCCGGCCGTCGGCGTCGCCACTTCAGGCGCGTCGACATGAGGGGCCTGGTGGGCCAGCAGTTGTGGGGTGAGGGTCAGGTTGCTTTCACGACCCAGGGTCAGGTCCTGGCCGTTCTCAAGGTGTACGGCCACTGCCCCTTCGGCACCGGTGATCAGGTGATCGCCGGCATACAGCCGATCCCCTTCGACCAAAGGCCGCCGCTGGCCCGCGGCAGTCTCTGCGAAAACCTGCCCCACAATTTTGCTGACGGTACCGATGAGCGCTGCCATGTGCATTCCTCCGTTGCCAACCGCGGTCGGCACCTGTTTGGGTGAAGAATCCGTGCTCAGAGGCAGTCAGGAAATCTGGAAAATTTGCCAGCTTCCACAGGCTTCAGAAGCGCTAGCCATCCGCCACAATGACAAAAAACCGTCGCTTTAAAAGCCTGCTCGCCCTGCCCTGTTTGCATCTCTTCATGTTGGTTTCAAAGTTCCAAGGGAACTTTTATTTGACGTCCAAAAGCCGTCAGAGCCCGCAATTTCAAAGGATTCGCCTTTGAACAATGTGCCGCTTTTTTCCGTGTACATAAGTTTTTTTCGGCATAAGTCTTATGAGAAATTCTTCTTAGGTTTCCCGCAGGATGTTCTTAGCTGTGTTGTTACAAGGTTGAAACGGTTTTGATCTTAAATACGTCAATATTCTGGCGACACAGAAGCACAACAGATCTCAGGAGATGCACCCCATGCGCGTTTTATCCCCTCTTTGCAGCGCGGTTTTGCTGGCGATAGCCTGCTCTTCTTCTGCGCAGGCGATGTCGCTGACCGAAGCGATCCAGAGCACCATCGCGACTCACCCTGAATTGGCGCAACGGGTGGACAGCCGTCTGTCGGCCAATGAAGACGTCAAGGTCGCCAGGGGGGGCTTCTTTCCGTCGGTGGATTTGAATGCCGGCTACGGCCGTGGCTATAGCGACAACCCCAACACCCGCGCCCAAGGCAATCACAACACCAACACCCTGAACTACACCCAGTCGGAACTGCGCCTGCGGCAGATGCTCTTTGACGGGTTCAACACCAGCAATGAGGTGGAACGCACCAAGGGCGTGGTCAATTCCCGGGCCTATTACGCACAAGGCACCGCTCAGGACCTGGCCCTGCGCACCATCGAGGTCTACCTCGAAGTGCTCAAGCGTCGCGAACTGGTGACCCTGGCCAAGAACAACCTGCAGGCGCATCTGCGGGTCAACGACCAGATCGGCCTGCGCACCCAGCGCGGAGTAGGCAGCGCGGCTGACTCCGATCAGTCCAATGCCCGTCGGGCGCTGGCGGAAAACAACTACGACACAGCCCAGGTCGACTTGGCCGACGCCGAGGCGAACTTCTACAGCGTGGTCGGGCGCATGCCCGATGAGCTGGAAACACCGCCGTCGACCAAAGGTGAAATTCCCGCCGACCTGCGCGAAGCCCAGCAGAGCATGGTGGAAAACCACCCCTACCTGAAATCGGCCCAGGCTGACGTGCAGTCCGCCGAGAGCCAATATGAAGTGGCCAAGTCGCCGTTCTACCCCCGTTTCGACGCCGAAGCTGCGGTGGGCGCCAATAACAACATCGGTGGCGAAGAAGGCCATGACAACAACTGGCGGGTCGGTGTGGTGATGAACTACAACCTGTTCCGCGGCGGTAGCGACAAGGCAAGGTTGGCATCCGACGCGCACCAGATCGACCAGGCCATGGACATCCGCAACAACGCCCTGCGCCAGCTCAACGAAGATACGCGCCTGGCCTGGAACGCGATGCTCAACGCTCGCAAACAGACCCCCACCGCCCGGGAATACGCCGACACCACCGCCCGGGTGCGCGCCGCCTACCAGGATCAGTTCGGCCTCGGCCAGCGGACCCTGCTCGACCTGCTCGACAGCGAAAACGAGCTGTACAACGCCAACCGTCGCTACACCGAAGTGCGCTACACCGAGGAATACTCGATGTACCGGGTGCTGGCGAACATGGGCCTGTTGTTGAGCAAACAACGGATCGTGCTGCCGGCCGATGCCATCGCCCAGACTGAAGTCAAGAGCGAAGCACGGCTGCCCGAATTGAAGTAGCCCACTGGGAGCGATCAATGTGACCAGCATGGAACCCGCTATCCCCGGCGCCGACCCGCGCCTGAGCTTCGATGACCCTCTGCTGGATGGTCTGTTGATCCTCTGCAAACTCCATGGCGCGGCGGTCAGTCGCGCCAGCCTCAGCGCCGGGCTTCCAATGGCGCACCAACGGCTGAGCCTGGACCTGCTGCCTCGTGCAGCGGCCCGGGCCGGTTTGCAGGCCCGTGTGCTGCGCCGTGGCCTTGCCGAGATTTCCCCCCTCAATCTACCAGTGATGCTGATCCTGGCCGGTGGTCGTTGCGCGGTATTGCGACGCTGGCACGAGAACGGCCAGGCATTGATCCTGCCGTGCGAAGCCGATGGCGGTGAGCAATGGGTCAGCCGCGAGGAACTGACTGCCGATTACAGTGGCCAGGCGCTGTTTGCCCGGCCACGCCATGAACTCGAAGACTTGCGTTCGCCCCTGGTGCCACGGGTCGAAGCCTGGTTTCGCGACACCTTGAAGCTGTCGCGCTGGCTGTATAGCGACGCGATCCTGGCGAGTCTGCTCATCAACCTGCTGGGGTTGATGGTGCCGCTGTTCGTCATGCAGACCTATGACCGCGTGGTGCCGAACCAGGCCACGTCCACCCTGTGGGTATTGGCCGTAGGGCTGTTGATTGGCACCGGCTTCGAACTGGTGCTGCGAGTGGTGCGCGCCCACCTGCTGGACAGCGCCGGCAAGAAAACCGACGTGATTCTCTCTGCCACCCTGTTCGAGCGCATCACCGGCATGGCGATGAAGGCCCGGCCGGTGACCATCGGCGGGTTCGCCCAGAGCATCCATGACTTCCAGGGCCTGCGGGAATTTCTCACCGCCGTGACCCTCACCAGCTTGATCGACCTGCCCTTTGCCGTGCTGATGCTGTTGGTGATCGGTTTGCTGGGGGGCTGGCTGGTGGTCATTCCAGTGGTGGCGTTCCCGATCACGATCATCTTCGCGATGATCATCCAGGTGCGCCTGCGAGACACCGTACAGAAGAGCCTGGCCCTGGGTGCCCAGCGCCAGGCCTTGCTGATCGAAACCCTCGGCGGTCTGGAAACCCTCAAGGCCTGCAGCGCGGAAAGCGAGCGCCAGCATCAATGGGAAAGCACCCATGGTGCCCTCACTCGCCTGGACAGCCACGCACGCAACCTCTCGGCGCTGGCGACCAACGGCACCCTGTTCCTGCAACAACTGGCCGGCATGACCACCATCGTCGCCGGGGTCTACAGCATCATCGCCGGCAACCTCAGCGTCGGCGCGCTGGTGGCGTCCTATATGCTGGGCAGCCGGGTCCTGGCGCCATTGGGGCAGATCGCCGGGCTGATCACCCGTTACCAGCAGGCCCAACTCACCATGCGCAGCACCGACGCCCTGATGGCGTTACCCCAGGAACGCGATGCCAAGCAGCGGCCGCTGGACCGCACCCAATTGCAGGGGGCACTGGAGGTCCAAGGCGTAACGTTCCACTACAACGACCAGAGCACACCGGCACTGTCGAACGCGAGCTTTCATCTCACGGCCGGTGAGCGGGTCGGAATCATCGGTCGCAGCGGCTCGGGCAAAAGCACCCTGGCGCGTCTGCTGATGGGATTTTACGAACCGCAAGAGGGCCAACTGCTCCTCGACGGCCTGGACCTGCGGCAACTGGATGTCGCCGACCTGCGCCAGCAGATCGGCTATGTCGCCCATGACCTGCCGCTGCTGGCCGGTAGCCTGCGCGACAACCTGACCCTCGGGGCCCGCTACATCAGCGATGCACGCATGCTCGAAGTGGCGGAATTGACCGGCGTCAGCGAACTGGCCCGCCAGCATCCCCAGGGCTTCGACCGCCCGGTGGGCGAGCGCGGCCAACTGCTCTCCGGCGGCCAGCGCCAGGCCGTGCTGCTGGCCCGGGCCCTGCTGCTCGATCCACCGATCCTGCTGTTGGACGAACCCACCAGCGCCATGGACAACAGCAGCGAAGACACCTTGCGACAAAAGCTCCACACCCACATCCAGGGCAAGACCTTGCTATTGGTCACCCACCGCACCTCGATGCTGAGCCTGGTGGATCGCCTGGTGGTGCTGGACAACGGCCGGATCGTCGCGGATGGGCCGAAAGAAGTGGTGATCGATGCGCTGCGCAAGGGGCGGGTGGGTTCCGGAACGGCCTAGCAAGCACCACCGAATCTTTGTGGCGAGGGGATTTATCCCCTCGCCACAAAAGCCGTGCCCAGCATTACTTCACTTAACCGACGGGTATCCCCATGTCTGCCCAAACATCCGATCAAGCCGCCCGAAGCTACTTCGGCAGTTTCAGCAAAAGTGCCGAAAGCGAGTTCATGCCGGAAACCGCCGGTGCGGCGCTGCAGGATTCACCCCGCCGATCCCGCGTCACCGTGTGGCTGGCCGCCGGGCTGATCGTTACTGCACTGGTCTGGGCGAAATTGGCGATCCTGCAAGAGGTCACCACCGGCGAGGGCAAGGCCATTCCCTCGAGCAAAGTCCAGGTGATCCAGAACCTGGAGGGCGGCATCGTCACTGAGATTTTCGTCCGCGAAGGCCAGATGGTGAACAAGGGCGACACCCTGCTGCGCCTGGACGATACGCGGTATCGGTCGAACAAGGGCGAGAGCGAGGCTGATCGCTATGCGTTGATGGCGCAGGTCCAGCGGCTGTCGGCGGAGGCTGAGGGGCGGCCGTTTCAGGTATCGGCCGAAGTGACCGCCAACGCTCCGCAAGTGGCCGAAGACGAGCGCGCGCTGTATGAGCAACGGCAACGATTGCTGGCCAGCGAACAACGGACCCTGACCGAGCAACTGCGGCAGAAGACTCAGGAGCTGGCGGAGTTTCGTTCCAAGCAAGGCCAGTTCAGTTCCAGCCTGGCCCTGCTGCAAGAGGAAATGAACATGTCCGCGCCGCTGGTGAGCACCGGCGCGGTATCACCGGTGGAAATCCTGCGGCTCAAGCGCAGTGCGGTGGAGATCCGCGGCTCGCTCAACGCCACCACCCTGGCGATTCCCCGGGCCGAATCGGCAATCAACGAAATCAAGAGCAAGATCGACGAATCGGAGCAAACCTTCCGTTCCGACGCGGCCAAGGAGCTCAACGAGAAACGCACGGATCTGTCGAAGATCACCGCCTCGAGCATCGCCATCGACGACCGTGTGACCCGCACCACCGTGGTTTCACCGGTGCATGGGGTGATCAAGCAGCTCAAGGTCAACACCATCGGTGGCGTGGTGCAGCCGGGCAGCGACATGCTGGAAATCGTGCCCATGGAGGACAACCTGCTGATCGAAGCCAAGGTGCGCCCGCAAGACGTGGCCTTCCTGCATCCGGGCCAGAAAGCCATGGTCAAGTTCAGCGCTTACGACTACACGATCTATGGCGGGCTGAGCGCCCGGCTCGAACTGATCGGCGCCGACACCATCACCGACGACAAGGGCAACAGCTTCTACCTGATCCAGGTGCGTACCGATAAGAATCATCTGGGCGGCGACACCAAGCCACTGCTGATCATCCCGGGGATGGTCGCGACGGTGGACATTATTACCGGGGAAAAAAGTGTGCTGGATTACTTGCTCAAGCCGGTGTTGAAGGCACGGACCGAGGCGATGCGCGAGCGGTAATGGCCTGATCGTTCCCATGCTCTGCGTGGGCACGCATCCTGTGACGCTCCGCGTCACGCTTGGGAGGACGCTGAGCGTCCCTGGCGGCATTCCCACGCGGAGCGTGGGAACGATCATCAGTGGGTGTGGTTACGCTGGTAAGTCTCCTCCCCCATGGCCGCGATCTGTCCCTCGATCAACGCCTCGAACGGTCTGAGCAACGGCTCGAAACTCATCGGCGCTTCCAGTACCTGCAACGCCTGGACAATCGCCTCCACCGTCGACAACGCGCCCGGCCCCGGTGCCTTGCGCAAGCGGTAACGAGATATCCCGCCTTCGACCAGCGTCACCCTCGGCAACGCCGCCAGCAAAGGATTGAGGTGCAGCAACTTGCGCGCCTTGCGCCAAGTGCCGTCTGGCACAACCAATAGCAGCGGATCATCGGACGGTCCATAGGCCTGCATCGGCTGCGCATCTTCACCGGGAAACAGCAGGCAGGCCCGATAACACGGTCGATTGAGCAACGCAGGCAGATGCTCGAACACTTCGCCCACGATCAACTCGGCATTGTTGAGCCCCAGCGCCGCCAGCCGGGCGGTGTTCAAGGCGTGGTTCACTTCGCTGGGATGTTGCAGTAACAGGACCCGGGTACGGCTGTCGAGGCTGGGTATCAGCGGGCACAAGCAGTGGCTTTGCGGCCTGTGGCAGCGCGGGCAGTGGATTCTGGACATCGTCACCTCAGGCCTGGTGGAGCTGCGCTTTAAGCAGATCGCGGAAAGTCTGGATCAACGGCTCGCGGCTGCGGCCCCGGCGCATGATCATCGAAAACGGCGCCTGGTAGCCGAACGTGGCCGGCAGCAGCACCCGCAAGTCGCCCTTGTCGACCCAGGCCTGGGCGTAGTGCTCGGGCAGGTAACCGATGTAGGCGCCGGACAGGACCAGGATCAGCTGCGCCTCCATGCTCTCCACCGTCGCGGCGCTGTGCTTGAAGCCGTGGCGGGCCAGCTCGGCCTGGCTCCAGTAACCGCGTCCGACCATGCGCTGCTGGGTGATGAGTTGTTCGGGGATACGCCGTTCGTTGAACAGCGGGTGGCGGTTGCTGCAGTACAACCAGTGCTGCTCGCGGTACAGCGGCATGTAGACCAACCCGCTCATGCGCGTGGAAAACGCACCGATGGCCAGGTCCAGGCGGTTGTCCTGCACGCCAAGTTGCAGTTCGTAAGGACTCATGACCGACAAGTGCAGGTGCACGGCCGGATGCTCCAGGCTGTAGGCGCCGATGGCCTCGGCGAACGGCAGGGCCTTGTCACTGACGGTGGAGTCGATCACCCCCAGGTTCAACGTGCCACGCAGCTCGCCCTTCAGGGCGGCGGCGTACTGCTCGAAACCTTCGAGCTCGCCCAACAGGCGCAGGGTTTCCTGATGGAACAGCTCGCCTTTGCTGGTCAGGCTGAACCCGCCCCGACCGCGATGACACAGCACCAGGCCCAGGGCCGACTCAAGCTGGCTCATGTAAGTGCTGATGGCCGATGTAGAGAGATTGAGTTCGTGCTGGGCATTGGCGAATCCCTGGTGCCGGACCACGCTGACGAAAATGCGCAGCAGTTTCAGGTCGGGTAGAGCGTTGGTCATTGGGGGTTCTCCATACCGGCGTTCACTGCAAAACCTTGTGGCGAGGGGATAAATCCCCTCGCCACAGGGTATCCATCAGGGCCAGCCTTGCTGGACTGGAGTCTATCGCCCCGCTCCGCATTAGTTTAGAAAAATCTGAACTAAGTATTTGCCCCCAGCGATTCTTCGCGGCCACGGCTTTTCGCAGAATCGGCCCCTGATAACTAAAACAAACGATGAGGCCCTACCCGTGGACAAGATTCTTCACCAACCACTGGGCGGCAACGAAATGCCGCGCTTCGGCGGCATCGCCACCATGATGCGACTTCCCCATGTACCGACTGCCGCCGGCCTGGACGCTGCCTTCGTCGGCGTGCCGCTGGACATTGGCACCTCCCTGCGCGCCGGCACCCGCTTCGGGCCCCGGGAGATCCGCGCCGAATCCGTGATGATCCGCCCCTACAACATGGCCACCGGGGCCGCGCCGTTCGACTCGCTGTCGGTGGCCGACATCGGCGACGTGGCGATCAACACCTTCAACCTGCTGGACGCGGTACGGATCATTGAGGAGTCGTACCACAAGATCCTCGAACACAACGTCATCCCGTTGACCCTGGGCGGCGATCACACCATCACCCTGCCGATCCTGCGGGCCATCCACAAGAAGCACGGCAAGGTCGGTCTGGTGCATATCGACGCTCACGCCGATGTGAACGACCACATGTTCGGCGAGAAAATCGCCCATGGCACCACCTTCCGCCGCGCCGTCGAAGAAGGCTTGCTCGATTGCGACCGCGTGGTGCAGATCGGCCTGCGGGCCCAGGGCTATACCGCCGATGACTTCAACTGGAGCCGCCGCCAGGGTTTCCGCGTGGTCCAGGCCGAAGAGTGCTGGCACCATTCCCTGGCACCGCTGATGGCCGAAGTCCGGGAGAAAGTCGGCGGCGGCCCGGTGTACCTGAGCTTCGACATCGACGGCATCGATCCAGCCTGGGCCCCCGGTACCGGCACCCCGGAAATCGGTGGCCTGACCACCATCCAGGCCATCGAAATCGTGCGCGGCTGCCAGGGCCTCGACCTGGTCGGTTGCGATCTGGTGGAAGTCTCGCCACCGTACGACACCACCGGCAACACCTCGCTGCTGGGCGCCAACCTGCTGTACGAGATGCTCTGCGTACTGCCCGGCGTGGCCCATCGCTGAGGCGTCGTCATGAACGAACAGGATCAAGTACTCAGGGCCGCCGCGGAGCTGGTGTCGGCTTTCGCTCGCAACGATCGTGACGCCTACTTCGACGCGTTCACCGTTGACGCGAGCTTCGTGTTCCACACCCTCGAACAGCCCCTGCTGTCTCGCGATGCCTACCAGGTGTTGTGGGACCGCTGGCGGTCCGAGGAGGGTTTCGAGGTGCTCTCGTGCACCTCGAGCAACGCCTTCGTCAGCCTGCAAGGGGACGTGGCGGTTTTCATCCATGACGTGGCCACCGAGCTGCGCATGCTAGGGGAGCTTCACTTTAGCCAGGAGCGCGAGACCATTGTGTTTCGCCAAGAACAACAAGGCCTATGGCTGGCCTGTCACGAACATTTGTCCGCAATGCCGGAAGGGCTGCCAATCCCTTAGCAACAGGTGACGCCCGCACACGACGGGCGCGCCTTTATGATCGGAGCAGATCATGCATAACAATAACGACAACAGCCTTACGCAAATCGAAACCAACGGAGTCGAACAGATTCCGGACCACCAACGAACCGCCGGCCCGGGGGACCTGTTTCGCCTGATCTTCGGCGGAGCCAATACCTTCGCCACCGCCGTGCTCGGCAGTTTCCCGGTGCTGTTCGGCCTGTCGTTCCAGGCCGGGGTCTGGGCGATTGTGCTGGGCGTGCTGGTGGGTTCGATCATCCTCGCCCCCATGGGTCTGTTTGGTCCGCTCAACGGCACCAACAACGCCGTGTCTTCCGGTGCGCACTTCGGCGTACATGGGCGGATCGTCGGTTCGTTCCTGTCGCTGCTGACCGCCATCGCGTTCTTCTCGCTGTCTGTCTGGAGTTCCGGGGATGCGCTGATCGGCGGCGCCAAACGCCTGGTCGGCGTGCCGGAAACCGACCTGAGCCTGGGTTTGGCCTACGGCCTGTTCGCCCTGCTGGTGCTGACGGTGTGCATCTATGGCTTCCGCTTCATGCTATGGGTCAATCGTATCGCCGTGTGGGCCGCCAGCCTGCTGTTCCTGCTGGGCATCTTCGCCTTCGCGCCGACCTTTGACAGCCAGTTCGCCGGTACGGTCAGCCTCGGCCAGCCGGGTTTCTGGGCAGCGTTCATCGGTGCGGCGCTGGTAGCCATGAGCAACCCGATTTCCTTCGGCGCATTCCTCGGTGACTGGTCGCGCTATATTCCGCGCCACACGCCCAAGCGTCGCATCATGGCAGCGGTGATCGCCGCGCAACTGGCGACGCTGATTCCGTTCCTGTTCGGCCTCGCCACCGCCACCATCGTGGCGATCAAGGCACCGGACTACATCGCGGCGAACAACTACGTGGGCGGGCTGCTGGCCGTGTCACCGACCTGGTTCTTCCTGCCGGTATGCCTGATTGCGGTGATCGGCGGCATGTCCACCGGCACCACGTCGCTGTACGGCACCGGGTTGGACATGTCCAGCGTGTTTCCTCGCGTGCTGTCACGGGTCAAGGCGACGCTGTTGATCGGCGTGCTGTCGATTGCCTTCATCTTTATCGGACGCTTCGCGGCGAACCTGGTGCAAAGCGTGTCGACCTTCGCCGTGCTGATCATCACCTGCACCACCCCGTGGATGGTGATCATGATCATTGGCCTGCTGGTGCGACGCGGCTTCTACTGCCCGGATGACCTGCAAGTGTTCACCCGGGGCGAAACCGGCGGCCGCTACTGGTTCAGCCACGGTTGGAACTGGCGTGGCCTGGGGGCCTGGATCCCCAGCGCGCTGGTCGGGCTGTGCTTCGTCAACCTGCCGGGGCAGTTCGTCGGCCCGCTGGGCGAACTGGCCGGCGGCATCGACATCAGCCTGCCGGTAACGCTGGGCCTGGCTTCGGTGGTGTACCTGGTGTTGCTCGGGATGTTCCCGGAACCGAAGGCGGTGTATGGGCCGGATGATCCGCGTAACAAGAACCAGCCGAGCGCTGACCCTGTGGCGAGGGGATTCATCCCCGCTGGAGCGCGCAGCGGTCCCAACCCTGACCCCTCGGTGTAACAGACAGATCAAGTTGACTGCCTTTGGGGCCGCTCCGCAGCCCAGCGGGGCGGTGCGACGGGTCGCTGAATCCCCTCGCCACAAAGGCAGCACACGCCCCGACTTCACTATAAAAAAGACAATCGGAGACACGCCATCATGGCTTTGGATTTAATCGTCGTTCTCATCTACGCCACCGGCATGATCGCCCTCGGCTGGTACGGCATGCGCCGCGCCAAGACCCGTGACGACTACCTGGTCGCCGGGCGCAACCTCGGCCCGGGCTTTTATCTGGGCACCATGGCCGCCACAGTGCTGGGTGGCGCGTCCACCATCGGCACCGTGCGCCTGGGTTATGTCCATGGGATTTCCGGGTTCTGGCTGTGCGGCGCCATCGGCCTGGGGATCGTCGGCCTGAGCCTGTTCCTGGCCAAGCCGTTGCTCAAGCTGAAGATCTACACCGTTACCCAGGTATTGGAGCGTCGCTACAACCCGGCCGCACGCCACGCCAGTGCGTTGATCATGCTGGTTTACGCACTGATGATCGGTGCCACCTCGACCATCGCCATTGGCACCGTCATGCAGGTGCTATTCGGCCTGCCCTTCTGGGCTTCCATCCTGGTGGGCGGCGGTGTGGTGGTGCTGTATTCCACCATCGGCGGCATGTGGTCGCTGACCCTCACCGACATCGTGCAGTTCCTGATCATGACCGTCGGCCTGGTGTTCCTGCTGATGCCGATGTCCATCATGGACGCCGGCGGCTGGGATGCGATGGTGGCGAAACTGCCGGCCAGCTATTTCGATTTCACCGCGATTGGCTGGGACACCATCATCACTTACTTCTTGATCTACTTCTTCGGCATCTTCATCGGCCAGGACATCTGGCAGCGGGTGTTTACCGCTCGCAGCGAAGGCGTGGCAAAAGTGGCCGGCACCGCAGCGGGCCTGTATTGCGTCCTGTATGGCTTGGCCGGGGCGCTGATCGGCATGGCGGCCAAGGTGTTGCTGCCAGACCTTGCCAACGTCAACAACGCCTTCGCCAGCATCGTCCAGACCAGCCTGCCCAGTGGCATTCGCGGGCTGGTGGTCGCCGCCGCACTGGCAGCGCTGATGTCCACCGCCGCGGCGGGCCTGCTCGCGGCCTCGACCACCGTGGTCCAGGATCTGCTGCCCCGTCTGCGCCAAGGCCGCGAAAACACCGGCGGCGACGCCCATGAAAACCGCATCGCGACGCTGTTGATGGGGGTGGTTGTGTTAGGCATCGCCCTGGTGGTCAGCGACGTGATCAGTGCCCTGACCCTGGCCTACAACCTGTTGGTGGGCGGCATGCTGATCCCGCTGATCGGCGCCATCTACTGGAAACGCGCCACTACGGCGGGGGCGATCACCAGTATGTCGCTGGGCTTCCTGACGGCGCTGTTCTTCATGCTCAAGGATGGCCTGGACGCCAACACGCCGATTTACTACAGCCTGGGCGTGGCGCTGGTGAGCTTTGTGGTGGTCAGTCTGTTGTCGCCACGCTCGAACGTGGTGGCGAAGATGGTTTGATCTACAACTGAGAAAAGTTTTCTTCTAAGGTGTGGTGTCGGTGACCACACCTTTTTTATTTGCTTAAGGCAAAAATAGAAATAGACGCAGTTGTGGCGAGGGGATTTATCCCCGCTGGGCCGCGGAGCGGCCCTCGCATCAGGATTATTCCAACATGACAGACGAATGGAGTGGGTTTGTTTGGGGTCTGCTTCGCAGCCCAGCGGGGATAAATCCCCTCGCCACAGGTTAGCGGCGGCGTTGCTCGTCATCGGTGCGAATCGGTATCGGCTGCATGGGCGGTTCGATCAGCCCGAGCGCGACACCCAAGTCGTGAAGCCAGTTCTGGATTTTCTCTTTCATCGTGGTGCCCCCTCAGGGTCGTGCGAGCGGCAGATTTCTGTGGCCCCTTCGCGTTGATAATAGTCCGATGTGCTGCGCAATGCTCGTCTCTGTTTGCAATGATCTGTTACTGAATTGATCCAAATCCCACGCCCGTAGTTCAAGCCGATTGGGCCGTTGCCACGGGCATCCGTGGCCAGGCCTGTTGCTGCAACTCGATCCAGGCGTTCAGGTTGGCTCCGACCATGCCTTTGCGCCACATCAGCCAGGTCGTGGCGCTGGCAAACGGCTCGGCCAGTGGGTGCACTGCCACCCGCTCGCGACCCGGCATGCTGGTCAGCATCGACTCGGACAACAACGCCACTCCGGACCCGGCTATCACGCACGCCAGCATCCCCTGGTATGACTCGATCTCCATCGCTCGCCCCATGGTTGCATGATCATGGGCAAACCAGGCTTCCAGGCGCATGCGGTACGAACAGCCCCGGCGAAAGGTAAACACCGAGCGGCCCTGGACATCCAGCGCACTGCGCACCGGCGGATGATCGGCCTCGGTAATCACCACCAATCGCTCGTCGCACAACGGCACGCCGTCCAGTCCCGCCAGCTCCAGCGGGCCATCCACCAGCGCCGCATCGAGCCGCCCGGTGAGCAAGCCCTCGAGCAATTCGCCGCTGGGCCCGGACTGTACTTGCAGATTCACCGCCGGATACGCCCGGTGATAACCGGCCAGCAGGTCCGGCAGATGAATCGCCGCTGTGCTGTACATGGTGCCCAGCACAAACTCCCCGGCCGGTTGCCCACCCTGCACGGCCGCATGGGCTTCGTCATGCAAGGCAAAGAGCTTGGCCGCATAGTCCAACAGGACTTTTCCCGCAGGCGATAGCTGCAAGCGCTGACGCTCCCGCAGGAAAAGATCCACACCCAATTGCTCTTCGAGCTGCTTGAGCCGGGTCGACAGATTCGACGGTACCCGGTGCAGGCGCTCGGCGGCGCGGGTGATGGACCCTTCCTCGGCCACCGCCTGGAAAATCCGCAACTGGCTGAACTCCACGACATTCTCCAAAAAGGAACAAGTTACTCACTATTATTCATTTTTAATGAAAGTCAATCGGTTCTAGCCTGACGGTCATTCGCCTCAATGTGGAGAACAACCATGTCGCCCCTTGTTCGCCTGCTTGCCAGCTTCATTGCCTTGATGATGGCCATGGGCATCGGCCGCTTCGCCCTCACACCTCAGTTACCTCATCTCATCGGCGAAGGTCAGATCGACTTGACCGCCGCCGGTCTGATTGCCGCCGCCAATTACCTGGGTTATTTCCTCGGCGCATTGGACGCCATGTTCGCCCGCCGCCCGGAGCAGGTGCGCCGACGTTTGCTCGGCGGCCTGTGGCTGTGCGTGCTGCTGACCCTGGCGTCGTTCTGGGCCTGGGGCTTCTGGCCGCACCTTGCACTGCGCTTCGGCACGGGCGTGGCAAGTGCCTGGGTGCTGGTGATGATCACGGCCTTGAGCCAACCTCTGGCAGCCGCGGCGGGACGACCACGATTGGGCGCGCTGGTATTTGCCGGACCGGGGCTGGGGATTTTTCTCACAGGCCTGCTGGCCTTGAGCTCTAACCTGTTGGGCCAGACATCCGCCACACTGTGGCTGGTGTATGCCGGTGTGGCTCTGGCGATGCTGCTGGTGGTGCTACCGATCCTGCCGCAACCCGCTGCTGCCATGACCGTTGCGCCGCCGACCGGCTCATCAGCGAACCGTGGCATTGCCCGGCTCGGCGTGGTGTACGCCTTGTACGGCGTGGGCTACATCATCCCCGCCACGTTCCTGTCGCAAATGGCTTCGGCGCAATTCCATGGTCAATGGCAGGCCGACTTGTTCTGGCCCTGCTTCGGCCTGGCGGCCGCCCTCGGTGTGCTGCTGGTGAGCCTGCGTCGACCAACCCCAAACACCACTGGTCGCTGGTTGATCGGCACGTTATGGCTACAGGCCGCCGGAGTGTTCGCCTGCCTGTTGGGCAGCGGGCCGGGGCTGGCGCTTGGGGTCATCCTGTGTGGCACGCCGTTCCTGGCGTGCATGCAACTGGTGATGCTGCGCTCCCGGGAACTGGCCCCCCACGCCACCCAGCGCAACGCCGGGCTGTTGACCGCTTGTTTTGCCGTGGGCCAGCTCAGTGGACCGTTGCTGGCGGCGCTGAGCAGCCACTTCAGCGGGGGTCTGCAACCGGCGCTGATCGTTGCCGGCTGCGGCCTGGTGCTGGCCGGTGGGTTGTTGCTACCGCGCCGGAGCGCGGTAAACCCTTGTGCTCAAACCGTCCTGCGTTGATCAGGCCTGGCCAACCGAACTGAACGATGGGCTCGGTTGCGCGGCCGGCTCACGCCGCGCCAGGGCAAAATACAACACCCCGCCGAGGAAACAGCCGGTGAACCAGGCAAAGCTGGCCATCGGTTGCAACAGCGGCGTGAAGGTGATCGCCACCCCCATCAACGTCGCTGGCACCAGCGCCTTGACCGCCGTCCAGTTGATACCGCCGCTGTAGTAATAGCGCCCGCTCGGGCCGTCATTGAACAGCGCATCGACGTCAATCGACTGCTTTTTGATCAGATAGAAGTCCACCAGCAGAATCCCGAACAACGGACCGATGAAAGCTGCCAGCACATCCAGGGTGTAATGGATCACTTCAGGATTGTTGAACAGGTTCCAGGGCGTGATGAAAATCGACGCCAGCGCAGCGATCATGCCACCGGCACGCCAACTGATCTTGCTGGGTGCGACGTTGGCAAAGTCGAAGGCCGGCGAGACGAAGTTGGCGACAATATTGATGCCGACGGTGGCCGTCACGAAGGCAAAGGCCCCGAGCAACACCGCCACATCGTTGTCGATGCGCGCTACGGTGGCGATCGGGTCATGGAGCATTTCGCCGAACACCGGCAAGGTTCCGGAAACAATCACCACGGTGACCAGCGAGAAGGCCAGGAAATTCAGCGGCAGCCCCCAGAAATTACCCCGACGCACGTCAGACATGCTCCGGCAGTAGCGACTGAAATCGCCGAAATTCAGGGTCGGCCCGGAAAAATATGACACCACCAGCGCCGTCGCCACGATCACCTGACCGAACGCCTGCCAGCCGGACAGGGATTTTTCCGCCAGCGTAAAGCTGATGTTGCTCCAACCGGCCTTCCACACGATCCAGCCGGCCAGCAGAAACATCACGGCGTAGACCACTGGCCCCGCCCAGTCGATGAAACGGCGGATCGACTCCATGCCCGTCCAGAACACCAGCGCCTGGACAAACCACAGGCTGAGGAAACCAAACCAGCCCAGGTAAGATAAACCGGCAAAATGCGGCGTCGCATACACTTCCATTGTGGGAAAGAACCGCAGGACCACGATGATCAGCGCACTGGACGCCAGGTACGTCTGAATGCCGTACCACGCGACGGCAATCAAACCGCGAATCACCGCCGGGATATTCGCCCCGAACACGCCGAACGCCAGCCGACAGATCACCGGATACGGAACCGCCGCCTGCTGGCTCGGCTTGGCCACCAGGCTGGCGATCACCTGCACGATGCAAATCCCGCCCAATAACGCAATCAACACCTGCCAACTCGCCAACCCCAATGCGAACAGGCTGGCGGCGAACACATAACCACCGACGCTGTGCACATCACTCATCCAGAACGCGAAAATGTTGTACCAATTCCATTTCTGCGGCAGCGGGCCCAAGTCTTCGTTATAGAGACGGGGGCTATAACCGTTGGGTAATTGCTCGGACATCGCGGGGCTCCTTATGAGTACCGCCGTGCCCCCGGGATGAGTTGCTCACCATACTGCGCACGGGAGCCGGCATGGTTTGTATACGAAGCGGTACGCAGAATGCGTGCCATAGGCGGAGGATGTGAGACAAACCGAGGTGTACGACAGTGCTGAAAGGCAGCCGAGAAGATGGATACGCCCACGAACAGGGCGTGAGTGCATGCTAAAGGTGCAGGATTTTGTATACAGCCAGATCAAAAGGCTAGACCCAGCGCTTGTGGCAAGGGGATTTAGCGAAACGTCGCACCGCCCCGCTGGGGCGCGAAGCGGCCCCAAAACAGTCAACTTGTTCTGCCTGGCACACCGAGATGTCAGGGCTTGGGGCTGCTACGCAGCCCAGCGGGGATAAATCCCCTCGCCACAAACCACCTCGCCACAAGTCACTTTGTCAGGCTGCAGATCAGCTCAACTCAATGCGATCCGCATGAATGACAATCTGTCCATTCTTGTACAGCGCACCAATGGCTTTCTTGAAGTTGCCCTTGCTCACCCCAAACAGGCTGCTGATCAGCGCCGGATCGCTCTTGTCGCTGACCGGCAGGGTGCCGTTGTTGTCACGCAACTTGGCGAGGATCTTGGCATTCAAGCTGGTGGCGGCTTCCTGGCCCACCGGTTGCAGACTCAGGCTGATCTTGCCGTCTGCGCGGACTTCCTTGATGTAACCTTTTTCCTGCTTGCCTGGGCGCAGGAACTTGAAGACTTCGTTCTTGTGGATAAGTCCCCAGTGGCGGTTATTGACGATCGCCTTGAAGCCCATGTCGGTGGCCTCGGCAACCAGCAGATCCACCTCCTGCCCCGGCGCATAGTTGGCCGGAGTCTTGTCCAGGTAGCGGTCAAGGCGCGCCGTGGCGGTGATGCGGCGGGTGTGCTTGTCGAGATAGACGTGCACCACACAATAATCCCCGGCAGTCATCTGGCGTTTCTCTTCCGAGAACGGCAGCAGCAGATCCTTGGGCAGTCCCCAATCGAGGAACACACCGATGCTGTTGACTTCAACCACTTTCAGGCTGGCGAATTCGCCGACCTGGACTTTGGGTTTTTCCGTGGTCGCGATCAGTTTGTCGTCGCTGTCCAGATAAATAAAGACATTGAGCCAATCTTCATCTTCGCTGGGAATATCCTTGGGGATATAACGATTGGGCAAAAGAATTTCGCCGTCCGCACCACCGTCCAGATATAAACCGAAGTTCGTGTGTTTAACCACTTGCAAACTGTTGTAGCGCCCGACTAAAGCCATTTCCGAATACCCTCATTGCGTGGGCGGCATTCTACCCGGTTTTGCGGTGCGATTCGTGACCGGCGGGAAAGCGCCCGTCCCGACCTTGATCTGCCAGCGTTATCCTGCCGGAAGCGGCCATTCGTCAGGCGGACGACACACCATGCGACTGATTCGCACAGGCTGCTCGACGTTATATTTCCTTGTCGGTTTTTATTTAAAACAGTGGCTTAGGGCAACGACTGCGGCATAAATCCAGCCATTATCCGGCCCTATCCAGATCACTCAACGGGATATCAGCCAAGCAAGGGTCACGTATTTCCTGTACGATACCTGGCCCAATTAATTATCGACAGGTTAATGGCCGCCATGCGCGTAAAAGCATCCAACAGCAAAGCAAAGCCAGCTCCAGCCGTTGAAACCAGCGAATCGATCAACGACCAGATCGCTGCGTTCCTCAAGTCCGGCGGTGAAATCCAGCAAATCGCCAAAGGCGTCAGCGGCCAGACATTCGGCCCGTCCAAGCAGATCAGCCTGGGCAAAAAGTAATCCCCGCATCACCTGGTCCCAAAGCGCTTTGAGCTTCGAAGCGCTTGGACTGGAACCTCCCCTGCCACATCCCACTCGGAAAAATCGACGAACGGCCTTCATCGCCGGGTATTCGCCGGTATGCTTGCACCTCTCTAACTCAAGTGTTCCAGCTTATTCTGCTCCTCGCTATTCACGGAGTGAAGCATGCGCCTCCCCATTACCCTGCTGAGCATCAGCCTGCTGACCTGCCCGCCTGCTCACGGACAGATCTTCCAGCGCGAACTCGGCGACTTCGACCTCAAGCTCGGCACCAACCCCAGCCGTAGCATGGCCCAAGGCCTCGTCACGCCTTCGAGCACTGGCTCGTTTCACGGAGGCCTGGACCTGAGTCACGACAGCGGCTGGTACTTTGGACAATGGTCGCCCAGCGCCGGCCTGACCTCATCCGCCAACCTCGAGGTGGATTCCTACATGGGGTTCAAGCATCCCTTCGACCAGACCCTTGGCTACGAAGTCGGCCTTATCCACTACAGCTATCCCACCGTCGACACCCTCGACAGCCAGGAACTCTATGGCGGGCTGACTGTGCTCGGCAGCCGTTTCGGCCTAGCCCTGAGCAACGATCCGGACAAACAGAACAGCACGCTGTTCGCAGACCTGGGCGGTAACGTGCCGTTCGGCATCGGCGTCAGCGCCAAGTACACCACCCATCAGCTCAATACACCGGTTTCGGTCGAGGATGGCTATGTAGGCAGTTTCAGCGACTGGTCGTTGAAAATTTCCCGTCCGTGGCGCGGCATCGACCTGGACCTGATCTACAGCGATTCCAGCCTCAGCGGCAGCAGCTGTTCGGCCTACTCCGGCCACAACAGCGAATGCGACGGCCTGCTGACCCTGAAGATGGCCCATCCGTTTTACTAGGCTGAACTGCCGCGCGCCTGCCATGCTCAAACAAAACACCGATGGCTTCGCAAGGACTCGCTCATGTCGCGCTGGTTTGCACGCACCGTCCTGTTTATCGCCCTGCTGCTGTTGCTGACGGCCTGCAGCCGCATCGGCCTGGCCTACCGCAACCTCGACCTGATCATCCCCTGGACCCTCAACGACTACCTGGATATCAACCGCGAACAAAAAGACTGGTTCAACGAACGCCTCAAGGAGCACCTGAGCTGGCACTGCACCACGCAATTGCCCGGTTACCTCGATTGGCTGGACCGCTTGAGGAGCATGGTCCAAACCAACCAGGTGACCGATGAAGCCCTGCAGCAGCGCACCGAGGAAGCCAAGGCCGCCATCGCTGAAACCGCTCGGGAAATCACGCCGTCAGCCATCGAATTGCTGCAAGGCTTGAACGACGAACAAGTCGACGACATGGACGCTGCATTCACCAGGGACCAACGCAAGCGCCAGCAGGAATACCTCAAACCGTCGCTGCAACAGCAGATCCAGGAACGCAGCGAGCGCATGGAAAAACGCCTGAACGACTGGCTCGGCCCCCTCAACATCGCCCAACGCCAGCGCGTGGTGGCCTGGTCCACCGCCCTGGGCGACCAGAACCAGCAATGGATTGCCAACCGCGCCCACTGGCAAAACCAGTTCAGCGCCGCCGTGGCCCAGCGCCACGCCCCCGACTTTCCGAAACGCATCGAGCAACTGCTGGTCAACCGCGAAAGCCTCTGGACCCCGGCCTACCGCGAGGCCTACAACAACACCGAAGCCCAGGCCCGCAGCCTGCTGGTAGACCTGATGGCCGACAGCACCCCGCCCCAGCGCGAACGGCTGCTGAAGAAGATCGACGGGGTGAAGAAAGATTTCAGTGACTTGAAATGTCTGAAAGCGGCAAGAAACTGAACGAACAAGCTCTCAAAAACACTGAGAACCCCTGTGGGAGCGAGCCTGCTCGCGATAGCGGAGTGTCATCCTGCTACATGGCGACTGACACACCGCTATCGCGAGCAGGCTCGCTCCCACAAATGTTGTGTACAACCCTCAGGCAATCTGCGCCTTCGAAGCCAGATCATCAAAGGTAAACTCATCCAGCGCATCCTCCTGCTCATCCAACACCTGGCGCGGATGATCATTACCAGGAATGCTGCTGTCGATCAGGCTCAACAAGCGCGAACCCCGTACCGTCAGCACGAAATTCTCGCCATTGCCGCCCTCTTCCTCCGGCCGAGGCTCAATGAAGCCACGCTCCAGCAGCAACTTCTCATACTCCCCGGCGACCGCCTTCAGATGATCGAGGTTCTCGATCTCCTCGCCTGCAGCCGCCTTCGCCGCCGCGTACTGCTCCGCATAAGGCCGAGGGGTAAAACTGTGGCCGGCACCGTTCTGCACTTCGTGCAACAACCGTTCGATCAAGTCCCAGTTATAAGTCGTCATCCTGGTCCATCCTCCAAAGAGTGAGATGTCTACTCAAGTTGTGACCGAGGCGCCACGCCACCGTTCAGCCAGGCTTCCAGGCGGACCGTCTCGACAACCGACCAACGGTCTGTCGAATTCATCCAGGGCCAGACGACCACTGGTTGAAACGCCCTGCCTCCAGGAGAAATCACCATGAATGTAGAGAATCATCCAGTCGTCTCGCGGGAAGAATGGCTCAAGGCCCGTCAACAACACCTGACCCACGAAAAAGCCTTCACCCGCGAACGGGACAAACTCAGCGCCGAACGCCGCGCCCTGCCCTGGGTCAAGATCGACAAGCCCTACCGCTTCCAGGGGCCTGACGGCGAACTCAGCCTGGCCGACCTGTTCGGCGGCCGCAGCCAACTGATCGTCTATCACTTCATGTTCGGCCCCGGCTGGACAGAAGGCTGCCAAGGCTGCTCCTTCCTCTCCGACCACATCGACGGCGCCAACCAACACCTGGCCCACCACGACGTCGCCGTAGTAGCCGTCTCCCGCGCGCCGTTCGCCGAATTCCAGCCATTCAAACGCCGCATGGGCTGGGCCTTCGACTGGGTCTCCTCAAACGGTTGCGACTTCAACTACGACTTCGGCGTCAGCTTCAAAGCCGAAGACACCGCCGCCGGTAAAGCCACCTACAACTACGAAAAAACCGACACCGCCGAAGGCGAACTCCCCGGCTTGAGCGTCTTCTATCGCAACGAAGCCGGCGAAATCTTTCACACCTACTCCACCTACGCGCGAGGTCTGGACATGCTGGTCGGGACCTACCACTACCTTGACTTGACGCCGAAGGGGCGTAATGAGGACGAGATCATGGATTGGGTGCGGCATCATGATAAGTACGAGGATGCGAAGCCTCATAGTTGCTGCCACGGTTGATGCGAAGACTCATCTAACCTCAGTCGAGCAAAGCCCCCTGTGACGAGGGGGCTTGCTCCTGCTCGACCGAACAGCAGACGCGCGGTCACCCGTTTCGCATTGGCTAACCAGATCAGAGGCTAGGTGCGCTCGTAACAAGAATGCGCTGCTGAGGCTGTGTGGTGTCATAGACATGCAGTTCACAGCCCTGACCCACAAACTGAAACTCCGCCAGATAAACCTTACCTTTCTCCGGCGTGAACGTGGTGTTGATCGGACCACAGCGGTAGCCACGGTTGATACTCTCACCACTGGCGTAACCCGATACTTCGAATGGCTGATCGGGGTCCGCTTGTACTTCCAACTGAGGGAAGTGCTTCAAGATCGCGCTGTGAGTCGCTTCGTTAAGCTTGGCGATCCAGCCAAACACTTTGCCGCGACCGGAATCCACCACCGTTCCCTGCACATCCAGGCGCTGGTCAGGATCCATTGCGCGCCTGATCGAAAACTCTACCGGGACGACGTTACCGGTCGCTTTCATGATGACCTTGGCGTGCTGGGCGTCGGCGGTCACTTTGTTTTGCTGGAGTTGGATGCCGTTGTTGAGCAGGGTTGGGGAAGAATCTCGGACGTTGGATTTGCAGCCTGGTAACGTCAGGACAAGGGACAGCAACAGCAGCGTGGTTTTCTTCATAAATGCTCCAAGCACATCGTTAACTTCCAATCTTTATCAACAGGCCAAAATCGATATTTAGACACCTCAGGGACAGTCCACAATGAAAAGGCGAACCGATTTTCAGCCAACTTAATCATGGCCTGTCCCTGACGAACTGTTAGTTTTCAAGCTTCGTCAACGCCCGCAGATACTTAAAAGGAGCTTTTTCAATATCAAACCCCATGACTGAGGCCAACAACCGAATTTCCCTTAGCTCATCAGCAGATAAGACAACATCATATTCGCAAATATGCTCACAGAGAATTTCCAAAGCTAATTTTTCCTCATTATATTTTATATAATCTAACGCCCCCTCCAGAAAAACAGCTTCCAAACGACCTTCAAATTTAGCGCCTAAATCCAATATCTGTCGAGAGTACATATCAGCCTACTTTATCGGTTTGGAATCCCCAGAACCCCAAAGATAGAAAAAGGTAGAAGAAGGGGACAGACCACGTTTTCTAGCTATAAAACTGGGTAATTCCCCGGTCGCCGTAAGCATCCAGCCAAACTCGACGCCCGATCATAAATGCGATTTATGCAGCAAATTATTAACTACCAAGACCTAATTACCCCAGATGGAAGACCGAACTTGAAAACTTGGTCTGCCCCCGCTTCTCAAAAATAGCTGACTTTAATCCAAACAATCGTGACCCACCCTAATAAGGATGCACCTTCTCGCTTATACAAACCGAAGTTTCCAATAGTCATTTCCCGCCACCACCCAATACCGCTCGCTAGCCGGAATCAAAAAGCTAAAATCAAAGCATTCAGCGATCCAGTCTGGATAAGCCAGACTTTCATGAACACGCGCGTCATCCATGTGCATAAAAATTTTTCTGTCAAAATTTATGTAGAACCTAGGAAATCTGGAATGAATTATATTGGCACGCTTAAACAAATCTTGGGTCAAACCTTCACCGGTTAAAAAATAATATTCAATCTTTTCAAAAACCTCGAAATCCGCGCCTATAAAATCACTTAAATCACTTGGAGATAAAATCTTTCCACTTGAATTTTTCAAATACTGTGGAAAATTTTCCGCCGTCATTTTCAGAATGCCACCTCTGAAACTTCTGCAAGACTGCTCATATTGCTCTTTGGTTATTTCGCCATCTTCAAGGTAGGCGCGATAGTCTTTCTCTGCATCAAGAGAAAAATTGTACTTCTCATCCACAACCCAATAACACTTTCCGGAGTGCACAAAAAAGCAGACACTTTTCTCCCCTCCCCAAAGATCCTCAAACACTGATTGACTCACCGTCATTGCTTAAACTCCTTGAAAAATTCCTCTTGTGTATAAACACGAGCGTTACTCGAGTGTTTTTCGAGTAACGACTCCCACATTTTTGGCAGCTCAAGGGAGTAACCGGGCTGGCCTTTGTCTACCCTCTTCGGCGCATCAGGATCTTTCGGAATACCAACAACGGGCCGCTGAGGGATTACCCGGTCCATAATTTCCTTGTGAAGAGCCGCATCAACGTCGAAGACCACTACAGAACCATCAGGCCGTCTGTTCGTCAAATAGTAAATGGAATGGTCAGCATTACCTACGCTCACACAAAGTTGGCCCGTGCACCCAGGATTGATGCTGATGGTTCCATCATCATTTGCACTGATGCGGTATTGGCTGGTTTGTGTTCCGGACCCACCTCCCTCAACCCTGAAGTAGGGAACTGTTTCTGAAGAGCCTCCTTTTGCCCCACTTGTAAGGGTACCGGTTTCTTTTACCGCTCCCCCAACTCCCGCCCCTTTCACCCCCCCGGCGACCCCCGAACCTACAACGTTCAGAGCCCCCATCACAATATTGCCAGCGGCCGCCCACGCATCTCCTTGATAGGCCTGTACCCCCCCATACGCGATCTGAAGCGCCCCACTTTCGGCAGCGAGCAGACGGATGCTCGCGCCCAGGCTGCCGCTCATCAGGTACAGCGCCGGGGTCCCTACATCGGCAAGCGCTTGGTAATCCTGATTGATACGCAGAGTGCCGAGTGAATCAAGATAAAGCTGCTCGTTTTGGCTTAATGGGCGCCCCATCTGATCGATGATTCCGCCTGGGTACAGCCTATCCAATGAAGCCTGCTTATCCGCACCGTAGCTGGCATAGGCGACGGTATCGCTTTGTTTTAATGGCCCGCTCCGAGTCATCGCGTTGATTTTTGCTTGTGCCGCTTCTGGGCCATAAGCATTTATCAGTGCGTAGGTGTACTCCTGCAGGTAGGCGTTGAGCTGTGCCTTGTCAGCATCGGACATCGTGTCGCTGTGCAGACGATAACGTTCCAGCAATGCGTTGGAAATCTGATCCAACCTATCCAGCTCGACCAGTTTCTTGGCAACCGAGACGCGAGTATCGCCGCTCAACCTCTGCTGCCTTAGTTTGTCCAGTAACGTCTGATCAGCGGGACTCAGGAAGTTGTTCTCTACCGCATTCTTCCCGATCTGAGCAGATGCCACGGCAGACAGAGCATCCTTGCCTGTAACTGCTCCACCAATACCCCCGGCTAATGTGGCTAACGCAGAAATGGTTTGTTTCTGCTCTTGCGTCAGCTCTTCGTCGCTCACTCCGGCATAGAGCTCGTTCCGGATCAGGCGTGCGGTCACCTCGGCAGCAACAGCCCCCGTTGCGCCCGCTAAAGCCGAGTTACCGCCAGCTCTGGCGATCACAGCCCCCAAAACCGCATGGGCCATTAAGTTGGCTGTTGCATCCCCCTCGGTCATGTCCTTGACCGCTTGCGCCAGATAAGGCGCAGCTGCGCCCCCTATAGCACCGCCAATACTTCCACCCACCAGTCCTTGAACGATGGCTGTGACTGCCTGGCTGGCTTTTTGGAAACTACTGCCAACGCCATAATCACTTTGAGCCTGCTTGAAGATTTGATCATCACTTGGGTTAACGACGCCGTTATCGAGCAACTTTTGCCGTGCGGCTTTGAATGTCTCACTATTGGAATTCTTAGCTTCCTCGATCTTCGCCGCAGCAATTGCGTCCCCTACGCCCTTAACCAACTCCACCGAGCTCTTCACCAACTCGATGCGGTCATTCATAGCCTTTTCATCAGGCTTATCGAGCGTCTCATTGGCATTCGCCGTATCGCGGTTCAACCCGACAACATCCTTCGCACCTTCCGGATTGCGAACGATGATCGTGCCTTCGCTCACGGCACTACGCGTGTGGCTCTTATCCGACTCACTGAGGGAGATCCCGTACAGCCCCCCCACCGAAGCTGAAGCGCCGGCGCCGCTATAGCTGCCCGAGATGCTGGCTCCTGCGGATTGGGCGTGGATTTCGCTGACGTTCTTGATATCGGTGGCGATGAGCCGGTCGGTGATCAGCGTGTTCTTGTCGGCCGAAGCATCGCTGGCGATCACACCGCCTTCGAGGGTGGTGGTCTTGCCGACATCGACCGTGTAGCCGCCCGTGCCGGCGAAGAGACCGGTCTGATCCGTAACCGCTTTGTATTCACTGTTCATGTTGCCCGCGGCCACGTTTGCCGAGGCCGCGACAGGTGTGCCGTAGCAGAACGGTGGGATGCAGATGCTGGCGCCGAAACCGCCGCTGCTTTGTTTGCTCTTCTGGTCCTGGGTGTCCTGACGGGAGACGATGTTGAGGTTGCCGTCGACCAGCGCCTTGATTTCGTCGGCATGGACCTGAGCCCCTGCCAACGTTGTGTCGGCACCACTGCGCAGCAACAGCGAACCGGTGTTCACCGTGCTGTTGACCTGGGTGACGGAGCTGCCGTTGCCCATACCTTTTGCGAGCTGGGCGCCCAGGTCCAGGGTGAAGCCGTTTTGCTGGCCGATGTTGAAGCTGGCACCAATGGCGGTTTTGTTGTTGCTGTTGTGGTTGGACCAATTGGCGGTGTTTTGCGCGCTCTCCAGGATGATGTTGTTACTGGCAAGCAATGACGTGTTGCCCGCCTTGATGCTGCTGCCGATAACGTGGAGATCACCCTCGTCTTCCGCCGCATTGCCATTGGCGATGATGGATAAGGTGCTGCCCGCGTTGAGGGTGCTTTGCTTGGCCGTTTGGCTGGCGTAATCGCTGGTGCTTTTGCTATGGGTGCTGGCGAGTTCCGTGCCGATCTTGATCAGCGAACCGTTGCTCGCAGTGCCGCCCTGTTTATCGGCGAAACCGGTTTTCTGAGCATTCGCGTCTTCCGCCATACCGCCGAGGTTGTAGGCCGCCAAGGCTGCCTGGGCGAGTTTCACCGCTTTGAGGCGAGGATCATCCGTATCCTTCGCGGCCTCGACGGAAGAGCGAATGGTGTTGACCGTATCGATGATCGCACCACCGACGACACGACCCACCGCCAGGCTGTTGGCCTTGTCGACGGTGCTTTGCGTCGCCGTTTCCATGCCCGCTGCGATGGTGACATTCGAGCCACGCAGGCTCATGTCTTTGGTGCTGACCAGGTCACTGGCGATGACGTTGAGGTCGCCACCCGCCACGAGGCTGACGTTACCTTTGCTGGAACCTATGGTGCTGCCGGTCAAAGTGGTTTGTGACGCCGTGCCGTTGTGTTTCTGATTACTGATCGACAGGTGCTGGTTGCCGGTGATGTCATCGAGGCCCAGGTTGTTACCCGTTAATACACCCGTCAGGTCGCGATTTTTTTCCTTGTGCATTTGGGTGCGGGAAAAGGTGTTTTCTGCCGCGTCAATGGTCAGGTCACGTCCCGCACGTACCGTGAGGTCGTCGGTACTGACCAAGGCCGAGCCGGTGACGGTGGCATCGCGTTTGGCGACGACAGCGATGGTGTCGCCGGAGATCATGCTGCCGACGGCGGTGGTCTGGGTTTCGGCCAACTGATCCTTGACCTTGCTCGACTTCAAGCCACCCCAGCTACTTTTGCTTTTCTTACGCTCATGGCGGGCGCTGTTGGAGTCGGTAACGGCGAGGATTTGCACGTCGTTGCCCGCCCCCAGACCGACACTGCCTTTTTCGGAAGTGACGTTGCTGCCTTTGATCAGCAGATCGTTGCCGGCGCTCAGCACGTTGTTGCCACCGGACGTCACCGAACTGGCTACGTTGGTAACGGAGCTGGTCTCATCCAGCCGGAACTTCTTCCCGGAAGACGACTTCTTGGTCTTGCTATAGAAGCTGTAATCCGAATCCTCGGCCGATTGCAGCACCAGGTTCGCGCCCGCCACCAGATAGGCTTCATCCCCAGCATTGACCTTGCTGGCAATCAACCCCAAATCCTTCCCGGCACTGAGCATCACATTCCCACCCGCCGTCACGCTGGTGGACACCTGACTCACATGGTCTTCCTGAGCCGTAACCTTCTTGGTCTTCCCATACGAATGCTGCTCATCCGCCGCCGACGCCAACGTCAGATCACCCACCGCGCTCATGCTGATATCGCGCTTGGCATCGATCTGGCTCGCAACCGCCGTCAGATCACGCCCTGCCTTCGCCGTCAGGTCGCGACCGATGTCCAGGCTGGAGCCGTATTGCTTGATGTCTTCATCACGATGCAGACCGCGGGTCCCACTGGCGACGCGTTCGGCCGAGGTGAGGTTGACGTCGCGGGTGGCGCTCAGGGTGGTATCGGCGCCGCTCTTCAGCACCCCGCCGACGTTGTTGATGTCGCGTCCGGCGTTGAGGGTCAGGTTGTTGGCGGCTTCGATGCGGGCGGCGCTGTCGATGAAGTCGGTGCGCTCGCTGCGATAGCCACTGTCGCTTTCGTGGGTGGTGACGGTGCGTTCGTTGATCACGTCGCCGCGGGTAGCGGTAAGGCTGACGTCGCGTCCGGCGATGATGCCGCCGGCCTTGTTGACGAGGTTGTTGTCCGCCAGCAGGTCGACGCGGTTGCCGGCTTCCACCAGGCCGCTGTTGACCAGGTCATTGGTGGCTTTGGCCGACAGGTTGCTGCTGGCGCGCAGAGTGCCAGCGCTGTTCAGGTCCTTGCCGGCGATCAGGGTCACGTCGCTGCCCTGGATCAACGCGCCGTTGGCCGCGAGACGGTTGTTGGCGTTGGCCAGATACAGCACCGGCACCAGGACCTGTTCGCCGTTGACCTCGGCGTTTTCCATCCAGACGATGTCGTGGGTCAGGGCCGCGACTTGTTCGGAGGTGAGGCTCACGCCGATGGACAGGTTGAGTTCCTGTTTGCTGGCGATGGCGTTGTTCATCAGGTACTTGAACATGTCCTCGTTGGAGGTCTGGCCGTCGATGAAGCGTTGGCCGGTGCGGGCGACCACGGCTTGCTGGATCAGCGTCTGCTCATACAAGCCGTCGCCCAGGCGCTTGGCGCTCTGGTCCGGGTCGTAGCCGAGGTTCTGGAGCAGGTAGTCCGAACTCATGAAGCGCTTGAGGTCGGTGAGCACCGGGTTGGTTTCGATCAGGTATTTGTGCGGGTTGGCCGCCACGGTGTTGATGGGCAGGCCCTGGACGCGGTTGAGCGTGAAGTCGGCGCTACGACCGGGCAAGGTGCCTGTCACGGTAGTGCTGGTGTCGAAGGTGCTCGCCTGGCCAGTGGGCGGTGTCTGCTGACTCTGGGCCGGCGTCAGGCTTACGGTGCCCAGGGTCCAGCTTTGTGGACCGCTGCTGGCCGGAGCGCTGCCATCCTGCCCGCTCAGGCGGAACAAGCCATTTTGGCCGGAGGGCAGGCTGAAACCGGGCAAGGCGACCGGATTGACTTGCTGTTGCGCCAGGTTGGGGGGCAGTTGCTGGTTGAGGGTGATGCGGGTCGAGTATTGGCTGCCTGCCGCCGCCGTACTGGTGCGTGGGCCGCTACCAATGTAGCTGTAGCCCGGGCGTACGACGTTGTTGTCGATGTTGTTCTGGGTCGAGATGTTGACCGCACCGCCGGCCTGGATCACGGCCGCGTAGCTTTGGTCGCCGCCGGCGAGTTGGGTGGTCTTGCGAAATTGCCCAAGCTCCGTTTCGGTCATGCCGATGAAACTGGCGATGCCTCCCTCGAGGCCGCCCAGGTTATTGGCGTTGTAACCTGCGCTTTCGAACCAGTACTGGTTGTTGAAGTTGCTCGCCGCGCTATACCAGCCACCTGCATTTCGGGTCCGTTCGGACATGTAAGTCCGCGAGGTTTCGGTTTCACCCGTTTCGACGCCGCTGTTGGTCAGGTTGGCCAGTGACGCGGTCAAGTTGCCGCCGCTGGCAATGGTGCTGCTCTGGTTCAGCAGATCGCCGCCACGCAGGGTCAGGTTGCTGCCAGCGGTGATGCTGGAGGCGGCGCTGGCGGCGGTGACTTCGGTTTTCTCCCGCTGCAGGATTTCCCAGACGTGGTTCTGTTTACCGCTGCAGTCCCCGGCGTTGTAGCCCTCGATGCAGGTGGCTTCGTCGATTCTGGCGGCGTAGATCCCAGCATTGCCGACGGTCAGCAAGGTGCGGATATTCTGGATCGTGCTGGCCGCCAGGCTCATGCTGCCGTCGCTTTGAATCGAGCCGGACCGGTTGAGGATGCTGCTCGCCAGGGCGCCCTGGCCGTTGCGGTCAACGGTAAGGTTGCCCAAGCTGTAAATATTGGCGTCGAGGTTGTTCAGCGTGTCGACCCGCAGGCCCATGTCGGCGCCGCTGAAGATCAACCCTTGATTGTTCACCAGCAACCCCGTCGTGACGGTCAGCCCCTGACCGCTGCCCAACGTCCCGAAATTGTTCACTCCAGCGGCGTTGACCACCAGGTTGGCGGCGGAGGTCAGCCGGCCGGCGTTATCCAGTTGTCCGCTGACGTTGACGGTGGTGTTGCCACCGCCGGCGATGCTGGAGCTGACGCTGTTCAGGCTCACTTGCGCGGCGCCAAGCCCCAGGGTGCCCTGGCTGCTCAGGCGACCAGCGCCCCAGTAGGCACCGCTCAGGCCGATGTTCATGCTGCCGTTACTGGCAAGCAGGCCTTCGTTGAACCAGTTGACGCCGCTGCCGGTAAAGCTGTCGGAGGCCAACAGTTGGCCACTGGCGGTCTGGGTGAAGTTGTTGACGTTGACGTTCAGGCGCCCGGCCTGGATGACATCGCTGTTGCGCCATGTGTCGATGTTGATGGTCAGGCCACCACGGGTAACGAGCGTGCCGCCGGCGCCGATGACGTTCGCGCTGGAAATGTCGAACAGCCCTGTGCCCACGTGTAGCAGGCTGCCACCGGTGTTGAGGAAGCTGGCGGCGCCAAGCGTCAGATCGCTGTTGGCGGTTTCCAAGATGCCGTTGCGGTTGTCGAACAGCCCGCCGATCTGGAAGTTGGTCTTGCCCCCGACCCCCAACGCCCGCAACTGCCCCGTCTGGTTATCCAGGCTCGCCGCCTTGATCGCCAGGGTGCTGTCACTCTCGATGATGCCCAACCGGTTGTTCAACGCCCCGGTCAGATCCAGATCGATCTGGCTACCGGCAATCTGCCCGTCGTTGTCGCCGCTGTTGTCGAAATCGTTGGCGGTGACGCTGATCTTTCCCTTGGCATACAACCCGCCGTTGCGGTTGTCGAAGTTGCGCGTGGTGACGCTGGCGTCGCCGGTCTGCGCCGAGAGGCGCCCGCCGTAGTTGTCGAGGCCGCCCAGGGCGATCAGGTTCAGGCGCTGGGCCTGGGTAATACCGCCCTGACGGTTGTTGTTGAGGTCGTAGCCGTTTTTCAGTACGCCGCTCAGTTGGGTGGTGAGTAACCCCTGCAGGCTGGCGAGCACGCCGCCGCGGTTGTCCAGGTTGCGGGCGACGACCATCAGGTCGCCGGCCTTGGCCTGAAGGCGACCGCTCTGGTTGTCGAGGTCGTTGGCGACGGTCAGGGTCATGGCGCCCTGGCTCTGCACGGTGCCCTTGCCATTGGTGAGGCTGGCAGCGTCGATCTGCACGCCGCCGTTCTGGCTGTAGATCAGGCCATCGGCGTCGTTCTGCACGGTGCCGGTGCTGGTCAGGATGAGTTGGTCATTGGCGGCGACGGTGCCGCGGTTGCGGTTGTCCAGGCCGGCGGTGAGCAGGGTCAGCAGGCCCTGGCTGGCGATCTGGCCGCCCTGGTTGGTGATCTGCGTGGCGCGGTCGACCCGCAGCGGGCCGACGCTGGCGAGTTTGCCGTTGGTGTTGGTCAGGGCGCCGAGCAGGTCGAGGGTCACGGCGGCGTTGCCGATCAGCTGGCCGCCGGTGTTGTCCAGGGTGGTGCCGGTGACGCTCAGAGCATTCTGGGCGTTGACGGTGCCGCCGGCGTTGCCGAGGGTCATGGCGTTGATGACCAGGGCGTTACCGCTGTCGATCAGGCCGCCCTGGGCGTTGTTGAGCACACCGCCCGTGACGGTCAGGGTCTGGTCGCCACCGCTGGAGAGGATGCCACCGCCGTTGTCCAGGCTGGCGGCGCTGACGGTCAGTTGTTTCTTGCCGACCAGTGCGCCGGCGTTGCCGTTGAGCAGCGCGCCGCTGAGGGTGGCGCTGAGGTCTTCGTCGCGGCTCGACAGGGTGCCGCTGTTGCGGTTGTCCAGGCTTGCAGCGGTCAGGCCCAGGCCCTTGAAGCCGGACAGCAAACCGCCTTGGTTGATGACGTCGCGGGCGCCCACAGTCAGCACGCCGTTGCTGATGAGTTGGCCGGCGCTGTTGTCCAGGTCGCGGGTGTTCAGGTCCAGGCTCTGGCTGCTGGAGATTTCGCCGTTCTGGTTGTTCAGGTCCCGCAGGTGCTTGAGGCTGAGGGTGCCGGCGGTGGTGATCAGGCCCGCGCTGTTGTTGAGGTCGCCGGTGGTGGCGCCGAAGTCGACGGCGATGGCACTGCCGAGCAACGAGCCTTGCTGGTTGTTCAGGCCGCTGGTGGTGACGGTCAAGGCATCGGTGGCGCTGATCAGCCCGTTGCCCTGGTTGTTCAACTGGCCGCTGAGGGCCAGGTCGAGGTTGGCGCGGCTGGTCAGGGTGCCGCCGTTGTTGTTCAGGCTTGCGGCTTCGACGTCCAGTGCCGCGGCGGCGATCAGGCCCTTGAGGTTGGTCAGGGCGTTATCGACGCGCAGGGTCAGGGCCTGGTTGCTCAGCAGTTTGCCGCTGTCGTTGTCCAGGCTTTGCGCGGCCAGGGTGAACGCCTGGGCGCTGGAGATCTCGCCGCCGTCGTTGTTGACGCTCTTAAGGTGCTTGAGCATCAGCAGCGGTGCGTTGATCAGGCCGCCCTGGTTGTTGAGCTGGCCCTGGTTGAGGTCCAGGGTCAGGGCGGTGTTGCTGAAGAGTTGGCCGCCCTGCTGGTCAAGACCGGTGACGCTGGCGGTGAGTGCGCCGTTGCTGGCGATGCGGCCACCGTCCTGGTTGGTCAGTTTCTGCGTGCTCAGGTCGAGGCTGGTAGCGCTGCTCAGGCGGCCGGACTGGCTGTTGTCGAACGCGCCGGTCTCGACCAGCACGCCTTGCTTGCCGCTGATGGTGCCACTATTGCGGTTGTCGAGGCTGGCGCTTTTGACCGTGAGGCCGGCGTCGGTGACGATCTCGCCGCCCTGGTTGAGCAAGGCATTGTCGAGCTTGAGTCCCAGGGCGCCGGCACTGGAGACGCTGCCCAGGGTGTTGGTGAGGCTGCCGGCATTCGCGATCAGGGTACCTTCGCTGCTGATCAGGCCAGCGACGTTGCTCAGGGCGTTGTCGAGGCGAATATCCAGGCCTTGGCGGGCGACGAGGCTGCCGCCGCTGTTGTCCAGGCTTTGTCCGGTGACGGTGCTGGTGCCGGTGCTGAACAGAAGGCCCTTGGTCTGGTTGATGATTTCCGCGACTTTCAGACCCAGGTCGGTGCCGGCCAGGACCTTGCCGTTGTCGCTGTTGTCCAGGCGCAGACCGTCGATGTCGATCCCCAGCGAACTGGAAATCTCCCCGCCACGGTTGTCCACGGCGTCGACGTTGAGGGTCAGCGCGCCTGTCGCGCCGACCAGGCCGCCGTTGCGGTTATCCAGGCCCTGGCCGTTGACGGTCAACGGGCCCTGGGCAACCAGCTCGCCGCCCTGGTTGGTCAGTTCGGCGACGTTTGCGCTGAGGTCGCTCTTGCTGGAGATGCGCCCGCCAGTGTTATCGACTTCGCTGGTTTCCAGGTGCACCGGGCCCACCGCAGTGAGCAGGCCAGCCGCGTTATTCAGTTGCGCGCCATCCACCCGCAGCCCGGCCTGACTGCTCAGCAGGCCTTGTTGGCTATTGTCCAGGGCCTCGACAGTCAGTTGCATGTCTTGGGCGGACTGGATCTGGCCGGCGTGGTTGTTCAACTGCCCGACAGTGGCCGTGAGGTGACCATCGCTGCTGACGACGCCCTGGGTGTTGAGCAGGGTGTCGGCGGTGACGGTCAGCGTTTTGCTGCTCAGTACCCGGCCCGTGTTCTGGTTGTCCAGGGTTCCGGCTTCTACAGTCGAGGCCTGTCCGGCGCTCAAGGTCCCGCCCTGGTTGTTCAGGGTCTGCGTGACGTGGGTCGTCAGGTTGCGGCTGGCGATCACGCTCTTGCCGCTGTTGTTGAGATTCTGCGCGGTGAGGCTGACATCGCCTGTGACGTTACGGGTGATGTCGGCATTGACCCCGGCTTCGATGACGCCGTTGTTGGTCAACTGCCCGCCGCTGCTCAAGCTGATCTGGTCGCGGGCGGCAATGCTCTGCTGCACGTCCAGCGCGCCGCTGGTGTGCACGTTGACGCTGGCAGCGTAGACCGCGCCTTGCACGTCGGCGCTGGCGGCCTTGACGTTGACCGCGCCGGTGGCCGAGGTGTCGGCCAGGCTCAGATGACCGTTGGCGTCGAGCTGGATGCCTCCACCGCTGGCGATCATCTTGCCGTCCAGCTTCACGCCGACACCGGCCTCGGTGCCCACCAACTTGATCGCCCCGGCATACATGCCTCCCAGGGCCGAGGAGTCGATGGCGAGTTGCGGTTTGGTGCTGCCGTCGTCAGCGCGGGCGGTGGCATCGAGGCTGGTGGCGTCGACGTCGTTGCGGCCGGTGACGATGGTCAGGTTCCTGGCCTGGATCTCGGCGTTGATCTTGGCGCTGCGAGTGATGATTTCGAAGCGGTCGACGTTGGTCGCGTTGAGGCCCGCGCCTTCGACGGTGATGCTGCCCTGGTCGACCTGGTAGCGCGTCAACTGGCCGTTTTCCACCACCGGTTTGCCGGTGGTCAAAGTTGCCTGGGGGGTGTTGATGAAACCGCAGCCGTTGCAGGTAATCCCGTAGGGGTTGGCGACGATGACGTGGGCCGACTGCCCCGCCACTTCGGTGTAGCCGCGCAACTGGCTCGGGCTGCCGCCGTTGACTTCGTTGAGGATGGTGGTGGCGGCCGCGCCGTTGAGGTTCGGGTTGCCGAGGACGATCCCGCCCAGTTGAGTGGACTGGGTCCGCGACGTGGCGTTGTTGAGGATCACGCCGTTGCTGCCGACGTTGTAGTCCTTGAACTGGTTATGGGACAGGCCGCTGCCGTTGGGCTTGGCGATGTTGACGATGGGCACGCCGTTGCCCGCCTGGCCGAGGCTGGTGCCCGACCCACTGACGACAATGCCGCCCGCCTGGGCCCACATCGGCTGCCAGAACATGACGTTGGCCAGCAGGAATGCCAGGCCGCGCTTGGGCATGCCGCAGAACCGTTCGCGGTTTTGCAGGGCAGCAGAAGGTTGGCGGGCCAGCAAGGCGTATTGGCGGTCGTCCATGATCAGGTCTCGTTGCAACAGAATTAAATGGATAGATCAACGCGGAAATAGATCGGCGCTTCACGCTCGGTCAGCGCATCCGGGCGTTCCAGGGAGTGGGCGAAGGTGACGCTGGTGGTGAGGTGCTGCCCACGGGCGAACAGCTCCAGCGAGTTGCTCGACATGCGCCCGTGCTGATCGCCGTTGTAGCGGGTCCCGCTGATCACGCCCTGGTCATACCCCAGGCTGGTGCCGTATTCGGCGAACACCGGGCGCAGCCATTCCAGGGTCACCGGGCGGCTCCAGCGCAGGTCGTTGCGCCAGTAGCCACCGTTGTCACCGGCCAACGATTGGTCCTTGTAGCCACGAATCGAGGACTCCCCGCCCAAGCTCAGGCGCTGCGGGCTGAACAGCACGTCTTCGCTGTACTGGCCGGTCATCAAGCTGCTGAAGCTGAAAGACTCGTCCCACAGTTTGAACGGTTGCAGATAGCTGACCGTGGCGGTGTATTTGCGATAGCGGGCGTCAGCCTGGCCGGGTGCCGGGTCGTGGTTGGCCTGGGCATCGAAGGCGCCGATGCCTTGCTGCATGCCCAAGTCCAGGTTGACGAAGGCACTGCCGACTCGACGGCCGTGGTTGATACCGAACTGCGCTTCGCTCAGGCGATTGCTGCTGAGGGCCAGTTTGCTGTCTTCGATGAAGTTGTTGCTGCGCAAGTACGCCAGCCCGGTGTTGAGGGAGGTCTTGCTCAGGGCGTCGCGGTAGATCACTCGCTCGATCCGCAGCTGATGGTTCTGGCTGTCGCCGGTCTGCTTGAAGTTGAAACCGTTGGCCGCGATCTGCGAGCGGTACTCGCTCTGGCTGTAGGTGTAGCTGACGTTCCACCAGCCAAACGGCAGGTTGTAATAGAGCATGGCGTTGCGCGAGGTGTGCTGGTGATCGCTCATCGCGTCATGACCGCCGCGCAACATCAGTTGGTCGGCCAGGCCCAGTGGACTGTCCCACTCGAAGCGGGTGCCCCACTGCTGCTCGCCGGTGCTGCGCTGGCCGTCGTTGCTCCGGGACAGCCCGGCGCGCCAAGGCTTCTGCGGGGTATTTTTGACCAGCACTTCGCTGCCGCCGACGTTCTGGCCGGGGGTCAGTTCCATCTGCGCCTGATTCGATGGCAGGCGATTGAGCTGGTCGACCATCTGCTCGATTTCCCGCAGGTTGACCAGATCGCCGGTCTTGCCGGGAAACGCCATGGCCAATTCACGCGCCGACAGCTGGCTGTTTTCGGCGCCTTTCAAGCCTTCGAGCCGGCCCTCGACCACCAGCACCTGCAGGTGACCAGCGGACAGGTCCTGCTGCGGCAAGTAGGCACGGCTGGTGACCAGGCCTTTCTCGATGTAGTGGTCAGTGATGACCTTGAGCAGTTCATTGAGCTGGGGCACGCCCAGGCATTGGCCGATGTAGGGCTTGAGCAGCCGCTCGCGCTCACGGGCCGAAAGGCTGTCGGCGCCCTTGAGTTCGATGGTCTTGATGGGGAAGCAACGGGTATCGACTGGCGCGGCCGGCCGGGTCGGTTTCGCCTCCTGGCCGGGCAGGTCCTTGAGCTCTTCCAGACGACGACGCTGCTCTTCGAGCAAACGGTTCTGGCGCTCGCGGATCAGGTCGGTTTCACCGGGGGTGGGGGCGGCGTGAGCCAGGGTAAGCGGAGACAGGCACAGCAAAACCAGGCACAACCTCGCCCAAAGGGCGGGTGAGGACATGTTCGATCCCTCGATATAAGTGACATCAAAATAGTGGCGCGATACTAGTTAGCCATCATATTGACGTCAATTAAATATTCGAGTTTTTAGGCTACTGGCTGGAACCCTTGATCTGAAATCAGATGCCTCCTATTCAGTGGCCAATAGTCGCGACCGGACAGACAACGTGGCCACTGTCCCCATAAAAAAACCGGACCCAGCGTCTAATACCAGTCAGTTAAGGATCAAACGGCGCAAAACCTGTGGGAGCAAAGCTTGCTCGCGATAACGACAGCCCCGTCAACATTGCTGCTGGCTGACTTACCGCAATCGCGAGCAAGCTTTGCTCCCACAGGTTTGTGGCTTAACTGAGTGGCATTAGACCCTGCGTCCGGTTTTTTTCGAAGCGCGCGGTGCCCGCTTCAGCAGGCGGGGTTATCCGTGCTTGCGCGCTTCACCGCTCAAGGTGTTTGTCTGCTACTTGCCTCCTTCTCAATAGCCTCCCTATTCCGGGGACCGAAAGAGTATTTCAGGGCTCGTTCCTTCATCGTGCGCGGGTCCGGCAAGCCTACGGTCTCCGGGTTCGCAAAGCCGGTTTGTTTATTACCGAGCGTAGGATTGATGGCATCGAACAGAAAACTGAAACCTTGTTTCAGCGAACTCTGGGCAATGCCGTGACACCCCATGCAGCCACCCATGGTCAGGCTTTGAGTACTGTGAGCGTAATCCGGCACATTGATGTTCGCGTGGTTGCGCGCATTGGTCAGGGTGTTGTCATTCGGAATCGGGAATACATTGCTTCCACGAAACAGCTGAATCCCCGGCTGGCTACTTTCGACCATGATATTGGCCAGGTAGTAATCCGGATCGGTTTGAGTGCTCGACGGGATGGCTTGCACGCCTTTAAGGCGATAGTGCTTCCAGACCGAATTATCGAACTCACTGCTGCCGTCCATGAGCTGTTTGACCCTGTTGTTCACCGCTTCAACCTCGGAATAAATGGTCGGCGGTTGCACCACTCGGATCGGGCCGGCCTGCCCCTCGGGAATCCCGTTACTGTTGGAGTAGACCGGCGGAATCAGATTTGCCATGGCGACGAGCCCCGCCTTAGGCAAAGGGACCGTATGGGTTTTGTTGCCGTCGGAGAAGGTGGCGGTCGGGGGATTGTCTGCAGGATCGAGACCGGGGTAGGCAATCGTGTTGTAGTTGGCGATGTAATAGAGTCCGCTCGGCGACTTGCCATCGGACAAGGTCAGGGCATCCTCGTGCTCGAACGTTGCGAATATGAAAGTCGGATAGTTGGGCGTCTTGTGGATGATATGCAGGGCGACCAGCGCGTAGTCTTCATTGTGCGCCACCGGCGCATCATCTTTACCCTGATAGGTCACCACCGTCGCCGTATGGTAGCGCGCGCGATTCTTTACCGGAATGTCTGCCAGCTTGCGCCATGCTGCCTTGACCTCCACCGCACCGTCGGGCAGCACGATATGGTCTGGAAGACTGCTCAGGGTTCTCGCGTATTCGTAAACGACAGGGTTGGCCTTGGCCTCGAACAGGATCTGACTGTCGTTCGAAGGGGCATAGTCGCTTCCTGTCTTCGCCGCATTCGGCGGGTTGACCGGGAAAAATATCGCGTTCTGCCCTATCTGGGTCGCCTCGTCCAGATTGTTGTAATGGGCATAGGTAGCGCCTGCCGCCAAGGGTGCTCCGGTGGGGAACTGGATGTAGCTGTATTGAGGCTCGGAACCAAACGGGCGCATAGGACCGCCTGCGGAGTTTTTTTGCTCTTTTGCCCCCGGAAACAGCTCGGTACGGTGAGCAAAGGTTTGCCACAACAAGGGGTTGGGAGATTGTGAAGCCTTGCCCGAATCGGCAAAGCTGCTGTCGGGATTGCCGACGCCACGGTTAGCCGGCAACGGGGTCTTGGCCGTATTGTTCAGGGCGAAAAAGCTCCGCCAGGCGAAGGTTGCATAGTCGGTATGGCTGAGCCCCGTCGCCAGGTCCGCAGGCAGCTGCGGGTTGTCCGTCGTCAGATCGCCTGTGGTAATGGCATAGGAAACACCCAGTCCCGGCGCGCCCGTCAAATCCCCGAACGTTTTGGAAAAATAGGGACTCCAGTTGACCCCGTCGGTTGAAGCGAACGTATTAGTGCCACTGCTGATGAAAATTCGGTTGCCAATCATTGTTGCGCGGCTCAACAGAAGCTCATTGGCTATACCCGACAGCGTTTGCTCATCACCCCAATGAGCACTGCGGTCGTAGGCACGCACGGCCAAATGGCCAATATCATAAGAGTAGTAGAGCAACAGTTCACCGTTATAAACCACCGGCACTATGCTCAGGATCCTGTAAGCATTCTCCTTGAACCCGAGATTTGGCTGGCTCCACTGAAGACCGTCGTCCGAGGTTACGTAGTAAACAGTGCTATCGTCCTCTTCGCAGTAGAAAACAAACAATTGTCCGTTGTACACCACAGGACTGTTATAGGCCGCATCACTGGAGGCCGTGACAGGACTGACGCTGGACCAGCTCATGCCATCTTCGGAACTGATGCTGTTTATTTGAGCCTGGCCGGTAAAGGTCAGTATCAGCTTTTGCTTGAACACCGTTACTGAAACATTACCCAGGATGTTGGCGACGGGGATGGGCTGTGGAGGAGACCAATTATTTCCCTCCACCGAAGTGGAAAAATAGATATGAGCGGTATCATTATCGCTGACCCAGAACATATACAGCTTGCCTTTGAACGATTGCACTGCGGGTGTAAACAACCCAACCGAAGTGGCTGGCACACTGCTGGTTACAGACGGTTTTCCATTGATGGCATCAGGACTATCGAATACATCCACTTCAATCCCCACACCTCGTTGCGGAGTAGCAATGATCACGCTTTCCGCATAAGTCGATGAGACCGCGAACACGCTGCACAGGCACAACATCAGTCGGCTGAATACCGCTCTAAGGGTCATAGCTTTCATTCCTTTGAATAATCCTGGTCAAGAAGCGGCCCAGCATTGCAGGCGCAACGCCATCGGTCGTTTTTCCATGGTAGTCGACTGTTTAATATCGGCCAGGGCCATTCCGAAAAGAAGTCACCAGGACGGCGGTCAATGAACTTTCCACCCGACATCGGCCTCAACCCATTACCTGCCCAACAAGGAATACGAGACCCACATCATGAAAATCCTTCTGACATTCACCCTCGCCGCCACGCTCACCTGCGCCCTGCCCGCTTGGGCCACTTGCAGCCCGGAAGAAGCCACCGCCAAGCGTGAACAGCTCGCTCAGGAAGTGAGCAAGCTCACCCAACAGAACCCGGCCAAGGCCAAGGAAATGAATGATGAGCTGCAGGCCATGGATCTGGAAACCGCCAGCAAGGAGGTGCCGGACAAGTGCCAGTTGATTGATAAGCGCCTGGAGGAATTGAAGGATGCGGGGAAGAAGGCAGGTTGATTGCTTGGCGAATACGCATAAAAAAACCGGACCCAAGGTTCTAATGCCGATCAGTTAAGCCACAAACCTGTGGGAGCAAAGCTTGCTCGCGATTGCGGTAAGTCAGTCAGCAACAACGTTGACTGATCTGTCGCTATCGCGAGCAAGCTTTGCTCCCACAGGGGTTGTGCCATTTGATCCTTAACTGACTGGCATTAACCCAAGGTCCGGTTCTTTTATACAGCCTTACGGCCGATTCACTCAGCCGCAGGCACCTGCGGCTTGCGACGCTTGAGCGGGGCCATGCCGTCCTTGCTGACCAGCGCCGGGGCGTCGGCCTTCGGACGGTTGGCGGTCTTGCGCTTGGTCGGGGCCTTGGCGGCGGTCTTCTTCTTGTCGCCCTTGGCGTCGACCTTTTTCTTCTTCGCGCCAACGGCCTTGCCCGAGGCCTTGACCTTTTTCGGTCCGCCGTAGGTGCCTTTGACTTCCTTGATGGTGCGGCGCTCGAAGCTCTGCTTGAGGTAGCGCTCGATACTCGACATCAGGTTCCAGTCGCCATGGCAGATCAGCGAGATCGCCAGGCCGTCATTGCCGGCGCGCCCGGTACGGCCAATGCGGTGCACGTACTCGTCACCACTACGGGGCATGTCGAAGTTGATGACCAGGTCCAGGCCTTCCACGTCCAGGCCGCGCGCGGCGACGTCGGTGGCCACGAGGATCTTCACACCGCCCTGCTTGAGGCGATCGATCGCCAGCTTGCGGTCCTTCTGGTCCTTCTCGCCGTGCAGCACGAACGCCTTGTATTCCTGTGCCACCAGGCGGCCGTAGATGCGGTCGGCCATGGCCCGGGTGTTGGTGAACACGATGGCTTTTTCGTAGGTTTCGTTGGCCAGCAACCAGTTCACAATCTGTTCTTTGTGGACGTTGTGGTCAGCCGTGATGATCTGCTGACGAGTCGTGGAGTTCAGTTGGCTGACCGCATTGAGCTGCAAGTGCTCCGGGTTGTTCAGCACCTTGGCAACCATCTCCCGCAGGCCCGAGCCGCCGGTGGTGGCGGAGAACAGCATGGTCTGCTGGCGGTTGGCGCACTCGTCTACCAGGCGCTGCACATCTTCGGCAAAGCCCATGTCGAGCATGCGGTCGGCTTCGTCCAGCACCAGCACTTCGACTTCCTTCAGATCGAGGTTGCCGGCGTTCAGTTGTTCGATCATCCGCCCCGGCGTACCGATCAGGATGTCCGGCACCTTGCGCAGCATGGCAGCCTGGACCTTGAAGTCTTCGCCACCAGTGATCAGGCCGGACTTGATGAAGGTGAACTGCGAGAAGCGCTCCACTTCCTTCAAGGTCTGCTGGGCCAGTTCGCGGGTCGGCAACAGGATAAGAGTCTTGATGCTGACACGGACCTTGGCCGGGCCGATCAGGCGGTTGAGGATCGGCAACACGAACGCGGCGGTCTTGCCGCTGCCGGTCTGCGCCGTCACCCGCAGGTCACGCCCCTGGAGCGCGAGCGGAATGGCCGCTGCCTGCACTGGCGTTGGCTCGACAAATTTAAGCTCGGCCACGGCTTTGAGCAGGCGTTCGTGCAGGGCGAATTCGGAAAACACGGGTGCTACCTCGAAGAAATGCAAAAAAACAGCTGCATAGGGTAACGGTTTCAGGCGCGAAGGCCGAGTTTCTTTATGCAAACGGCGACAATCAGTGGCTTTTTTCACGCCCGAGCCGCCATCAACGGTCACTTCGACAGGCTTAAATGCTCTAATCCCCCGTCGCATTTCAATAGAAGACCCGTTTCGCCCATGGACATCAAACAGCTCTGGCTCAATATCCAAGACCTCTGGGGCGCCCTCGACCAGCACCCGCTCCTGCATTCCGGCCTCGCCCTGGTGTTGCTGCTGACCATTGCCCTGGTGCTCGGACGCGTGGCGCGGTACCTGATTCTGCACGGCGCCAAGTTGCTCGGTCGCCAGCCGGCCCTGCATTGGGTCAGCGACCTGCGCCACAACAAGGTCTTCCATCGCCTGGCGCAGATGACCCCCTCGCTGCTCATCCAGTTCGGTCTGCCCCTGGTGCCCGGGCTCAGCAAAACCAGCCTGGTGTTCCTCGGCAATGTCGCGACGGCCTTCACCGTCCTGTTCATGATGCTGACTCTCAGCGCCCTGCTCAATGCCCTGCTGGATCTCTACGCCCGCACCGAACATGCTCGGACCCGCTCGATCAAAGGCTATGTGCAACTGACGAAAATGGTGCTGTATGTGTTTGGCGCGATCATCATCGTCGCCACCCTGATCGATCGTTCGCCGTTGTTGCTGTTATCGGGCCTGGGTGCGATGTCGGCGGTGATCCTGTTGGTGTACAAGGACACCCTGCTGTCGTTCGTCGCCAGCGTGCAACTGACCAGCAACGACATGTTGCGAGTCGGCGACTGGATCGAAATGCCCCAGGTCGGCGCCGACGGTGATGTGGTGGACATCACCCTGCACACAGTCAAGGTGCAGAATTTCGACAAGACCATCGTCTCGATCCCGACCTGGCGGCTGATGTCCGAATCGTTCAAGAACTGGCGCGGCATGCAGCAATCCGGTGGACGACGGATCAAGCGCAGCCTGTTCATCGACGCCAGCGGCGTGCGTTTCCTGCACGATGAGGAAGAACAGCGCCTGACCCAGGTGCACCTGCTGACCGATTACATCAGCCGCAAACAGGCCGAGCTCAAGGCCTGGAACGAAGCCCAGGGCAATGTTGCGGCGATGTCGGCCAACCGTCGCCGGATGACCAACCTGGGCACCTTTCGGGCCTATGCCCTGGCTTACTTGAAGAGCCACCCCGAAATCCAGCCGAACATGACCTGCATGGTCCGCCAGATGCAGACCACGGCCCAGGGCATCCCGCTGGAAATCTACTGCTTTACCCGCACCACCGCATGGGCCGACTACGAACGCATCCAAGGGGATATTTTCGACTATCTGCTGGCGGTGATGCCGGAGTTCGGCTTGAACCTGTACCAACAGCCCAGCGGCATGGATTTGCGTTCGGGGTTGCTGCCGGCGGTGCTGGGGGCGAGTCATGTGCCGGAGGGGCAGAAGCAGGTGATCTGAATTCACCACCGATCCTTGTGGGAGCCTAGCTTGCTCGCGATGGCGGTGGGTCAGTCACATCTCTTTTGAATGTGCCGCCGTCATCGCGAGCAAGCTCGGCTCCCACAGGTCATGTGTCATAGCCAAAAGTCATGGACACCATAAACCCATGTGGGAGCGAGCCTGCTCGCGATTGGCAATCCCCGGCGACATTGATGTCGTCTGACTGATTGCTATCGCGAGCAGGCTCGCTCCCACAGGGGTTGTAGCTGTTGTCTAGTTACTTGACCTGACGCTGCGCAGCCTTGTGCACCATGGTGTAGGCGTAGTCCACGCCCATGCCATAAGCGCCGCTGTGTTCCAGCACCAGCTCCATCACCGCCTCGTAAGTCTCTTTGTGTGCCCAGTCACGCTGGTATTCCAGCAGCACTTGTTGCCAGGTCACCGGCACCGCACCGGCCTGAATCATCCGCTGTACCGACATGTCGTGCGCCTCTTTGCTGGTGCCGCCCGAGGCGTCGGTGACGATGTAGACCTCGTAGCCTTCAGCCAGTGCTTCCAGTGCCGGGAAGGTCAGGCAGACCTCGGTCCACAGCGCCGCGATGATCAGTTTCTTGCGGCCGGTGGCTTTCACCGCGTCGACCAGCGCCTTGTCTTCCCAGGAGTTCATCGAAGTACGCTCGATAGGCTTCTGATCCGGGTGGACTGCCAACAACTCAGGCCAGATGTAGCCGCTGAAGCTTTCGGTTTCGACCGAGGTGTAGATCGTCGGTACGTTGAAGATCTTCGCTGCCTTGGCCAGGCCGACGGTGTTGTTCTTCAAGGTCTGACGGTCGATCGACTGTACGCCGAAGGCCATTTGTGGCTGGTGGTCGATCAGGATCAGGGCGGAGTTGGTTGGATTCAGCAGTTCGCGGATAGACATGGTGTGTTCCTTTTTAATGTCGAGATTTCAATCGGTTAGGGTTTGTCGACGTTCGCTTCAGCGGTGATGTCGTCGGCATGGGTGTACTTTAGGGGCTGGCCATAAAAGGGACAATTACCTAAAATCGAGAATCATTGATTCTAAAAAAGGAACAATCATGGATCGCATCGAATGCATGCGCGCGTTCGTCGTCACTGTGGGCGAGAACGGCTTCGCGGCAGCCGCCCGGGCCATGGATGTGCCGAGGTCGAAGGTCAGCAAGCAGATTCAAGCGCTGGAAGAATCCATCGGCGTGCAATTGCTGCAACGCACCACGCGCAGCCTGCATCTCACCGAAGCAGGCGCTGAGTATTTCGATGCGGCCCGAGAGGTTCTGGCTGCACTGGATGAGGCCGAACAGCGGGCACGGGACGGGATCGGTGAATTACGCGGGGTGTTGCGGGTCAACGCGCCGATGTCGTTCGGCCTGCGACGGCTGGGCAAGCTGATTCCGCTGTTCCATGAGCGGCATCCGAACATCGAACTGCAAGTGGTACTCAGCGACCAGCAGGTCGATCCGGTGCGCGGCGGTTTCGACGTGACCATTCGCATCGCCAGCATGCCCGACTCGACCATGATCGCCCGGCAACTGGCGCCGGCGCCGCGCATCATGGTTGCCGCCCCGGCCTATCTAAGCCGTGCGGGCGTCCCGCAGACGCCCCAGGACCTGCGCACCCACCAGTGCCTCAACTACGGCTACCTGCAAAGTGGCGTGAGCCTGCAATTGAGCAATGGCAAGGAGACGCAACGGGTCAATGTCACCGGCCCCTTGCACGTCAACAACGGCGACTTGCTGGCGCAGGCCGCCGAGGCCGGCATGGGCATTGCGCTGTTGCCCGATTTCATTGTGGAAGACGCTCTGGCGGCCGGGCGGCTGGTGCCGGTGCTGTGCGAATGGCAAGCGCCGGCGATCAGCATCAACGCGGTGTATTCGTCAGCCCGGCGCCTGCCACAGAAAACCCGGGCCTTCATCGACTTCCTGGTCGAACAACTGGCGACTAGACAGGCTGCGGCTTGCGCAGGCTCAACCGACTGATCCACACCGCAAGCAGAATGACACCGCCGCCCAGGAACAACCGGCCCAATGCCTCGTGCTGGTTCCAGATCAGCAGGTTCAACAACAGCCCTACAGGCACGTGCAGATTGTTCATCACCGCCAAGGTTCCGCCCTGGACCAGGCAGGCGCCCTTGTTCCACCAGTACAGCCCCAGTGCCGTGGAGACTAGGCCGAGGAACAGCAGTACGCCCCATTGCAGTGGTGCTTCGGGCCAGAAATCCGCCTTGCCGAACAGCAGGAAAGCCGGCAACGCCACCGCCAGCGCACCGAGGTAGAAGTAGCCGAAACGCCGGTAGTGCGGCAGGGCGCTCGGGTGACGGGCCACCAGGTGCTTGTACAGCACCTGCCCGGCCGCATAGGTGAAGTTGGCCAGTTGCAGCAGAAGAAAGCCCATGAAGAAATCCGGATTGATCCGGTCATAGCGAATCACCGCCGCGCCGGCCACGGCCACCAGCGCAGCCACCAGTGCCCAGGGATTGAAACGGCGGTTCAGCGCGTCTTCGATCAAGGTCACATGCAGCGGCGTGAGGATGGTGAAAAGCAGCACCTCGGGCACCGTCAGCACCCGGAAGCTCAGGTACAGGCAAACGTAGGTCACGCCGAACTGCAAGGCACCGATCAACAGCATCCCGCGCATGAACGACGCTTCAACCTGGCGCCAGCGGGTCAAGGGAATGAATACCAGCCCGGCCAGCAGCACTCGGACCAGCACCGCGAAATAACTGTCCACGTGCCCGGCCAGGTATTCACCGATCAGGCTGAAGGAAAAAGCCTGGATCAACGTCACAAAAAGTAGATAGCCCATACGCCAATGCCTGCCAGTTAAGAAAAAATAGAAGCTATACACAGCTCTTGTGGCGAGGGGATTCATCCCCTCGTCACAGAGTTCTGCGACACTGACTGTTCAGGTGATGGCGTTTATCCCCAGGTCCACTTCAAGAGGAAACTTCATCTTCCGGCGTACGGACCTGGCGTTGCTGGCGATCGTTGGCTGCACGCTGAAGCACCCTAGTCATGGCCTGGAAATTCGCCGGTTTGGCAAGAATGTCGTCGGCACCGGCCGCCTTGAAACGTTCGACCTCATGGGTAAAGACACTCGCGGTAAAGGCAACCATGTAACAAGCACTGCCCTGGGGCAGCGTACGGATCTTGCGGATCGCTTCCACCCCATCCATACCAGGCATGTTGATGTCCATGAGAATGACCTCGGGCCTCGAAATCGCACAACGCCTGACCGCCTCCAGGCCATCGGGTGCAAGATCCGGGGCATACCCTAGCGCTTCCAGCATCCCCATGGCCACTTTCTGGTTCACCGGATGGTTCTCCACCAGCAGGATATCGAGCGGGTAACGCTTGGCAAAAGATGAGTCGAAACCCACAGCCACCTGGTCCTCGCCCAAGGGGATTTCCGAGCCTCGGAATGGCTCCAGGGGGAGCGAGAAGGAGAACGTAGAACCGATACCCGCTTGGCTGGTAAAAGATAAAGTCCCCTGCTGGGCTTCGACCAGTTTCTTGCAGATTGAAAGACCGAGGCCACTCCCACTGAAACGTTGACTGGCCTGTCCTTTCAGCTGAACGAAGGGCTCGAACAGACTGTCTTGCCGCTCTTCGGGGATGCCTATGCCGGTATCGTGTATGGAAACGTCGAGTCGGGCACCAGCGTCGTGTTGGCTCGTCGTGACCACGAGCGATACTTTTCCGGTTTCGGTGAACTTGACCGCGTTGCCCAGCAGATTGACCAGTATCTGGCGCAGGCAATCGAGATCGGTTTTAACCCAACGGGGTACGCTTGCGGAAACCTGAGTCTCAATGACGATCGGCTTGTCCTTGATGTTTTGCTGGATGATTTCAACGCTGGATGAAACCAGCGTTCGCACTTCAAATACACGAGGCTTCAACTCAAGTCTGCCCGCTTCGATTTTTGCAAGATCGAGAACGTTGTCGATCAGCGACAACAAGCTTCGTCCACTGGTATGAATCGTCTTCAGAAGGTTGTTCTGCTCGACGGTCAGGGGCGAACGTGCCAGCAGTTCGGTTGCGCCGATGACCCCGTACATGGGGGTACGGATTTCATGACTCATGGTGGCTAAAAATCTGGTTTTTGAACGGTCTGCTTCCTCGGCGGCATTTTTTGCCTCGTTCAATATCCGTTCGTTCGTTTGCAACTGCTGGAGATGACCGCGAGTGCGGAAGAGACTGAATGCGAGAAAAACCAGAATGGCAAGAATGATATGGTGCAGCGAATCCTGATTGAGTTGGTGGTAGTAGTCCGCCAGCGTCATCTCCGCCCCCGCCACATAAATCGTACCGTCCTTCGACTTCATTGGAACGAAGACGGCGCGAAAGTCCCCCCAATGATCCGAGTAGTCGATCCAGGTAGGCTCGCTGCGCTCAAAGCTGTCGAGTAGCGCCTGGCTGGCATCGGGATAAGGATCGAAGAATCGCACGAAGTTCTTCTCCTCGATTTCCTTCTTCGATGCGCTGGAACTGATCAGATACGCCTTTCCATCACGCTTGATCACGCTGTAGACAAAGGCAGTGCCCATTGACTCGTTGAAACTGGAAAGCCGCTGAATGGCGTCCCAGTCCTGCGCCGGCGATTTGGACTGTTTGTCGATCAGGTTGTCATGATAGCCGTCACCGAGGATGGCCGAAGCACCCAGCGCGGCATGCAGCAGCTTGCTGTTGATGTTGTCAGTCAGGATTCCCTGAGTCTCAACATAGAGGTAATAGATGTAGCCACTGACCCCTACGATGTAGACCAACAGCAATGCCCATGTTTTCCGCCTGAGTTTAAACATCTTCACAGCCTCCATACTGTGCGCCCAGCATAGAGTGAAGAGCGGTCAAAAACCATTTTCCAAAAAAAAGCCCGATCTCGCCAATGCGTTCAATCGGGCTATGGCACTCAGGAGCAATAAGTGCAAAGGGAGGTTTGATGCGCGAAACGGCTTGAAGGGAATCGCCAAGCCACTAGACCACTCAACGATTACCCGAGGATTAACAAGTCAGGCGACCTGGGACAGTTTGGCGTTGGCCTGATTCAAGCCCTTCTCCTGGAAGTCACCGCCCAGGTTCATGCCTTCGGCATGGATGAAGGTCACGTCGTGGATCCCGATGAAACCCATGACCTGGCGCAGGTAGGGTTCCTGGTGATCGGAGCTGCCACCGGCGTGGATGCCGCCGCGGGCGGTCAGCACGAAAGCACGTTTGCCAGTCAGCAGGCCTTGAGGTCCGGTGGGGGTGTACTTGAAGGTCACGCCGGCACGCAGCACGTGGTCGAGCCAGGCTTTCAAGGTACTGGGGATGGCGAAGTTGTACATCGGCGCGGCCATCACCAGTACATCGGCGGCCAACAGCTCATCGGTCAGTTGGTTGGAGCGCTCCAGCGAGGCGTTCTCGATGTCGTTGCGCTGCTCGGCGGGCTTCATCCAGCCACCCAACAGGTTGGCGTCCAGATGAGGCACGGCATTGACGGCGAGGTCGCGGACATTAATTTCATCGGCCGGGTGAGCGGCTTTCCACTGCTTGATGAAGGTCTGGGTCAGTTGACGGGAAACCGAGTCTTGCTGGCGGGCACTGCTTTCAATGATCAGAACGCGGGACATGGGATGTAGGCTCCATCTGAATGAGTTGTCAGTCGATGGAGCAGAGACTAATAGGGACTATATCGATGAAAAAGCGCAAATATTTGCTGCAAAGCATCGATAAATTCGTTTATAAGCTGAACCAGCGTCCCAGTTTCGGATTACTTTGGCTTACAGGTCAGTTCGATGCGCAGCTTGATGATGTTGCGGTTGAACTTGGCGGTGGCGTTCTTGAACTTGCCGGCGGCCACCTCGACCTTGCGGGTACGAGGGGCTTCCGGACCATTGCGAAACACCACGGTGCAGGCCGCGTCGGTGCTGCCGTAGTTGTTGACCTGGATAGAGCCGATGTCGGCATCAGTGTCGTAGGCGGTGTAGTCGATCTTCAGACCGTCGAGGTGTTTTTCCACGTCGATCGGGTACGCGAACGCAGTCAGCGGCAACATGGCCAGCACTGCACAACAGATTTTCTTCATTCGGTTGTCTCCACCAAGGGACCGCCAGCTTAGGACAAGAGGAGCTCAATATGAAAGCGCCCCGCGTGACCCTTGATCAATGGCGAACGTTGCAGGCCGTGGTGGACCACGGCGGTTTCGCCCAGGCCGCCGACGTGCTGCACCGCTCCCAATCGTCGGTGAGCTATACCGTGGCCCGCATGCAGGATCAGCTCGGCGTGCCCTTGCTGCGTATCGATGGACGCAAAGCGGTGCTGACCGAAGCCGGTGGCGTGCTGTTGCGGCGCTCCCGGCAACTGGTGAAACAGGCCAGCCAACTGGAAGACCTGGCCCATCACATGGAACAAGGCTGGGAAGCGGAAGTACGGCTGGTGGTCGACGCCGCCTACCCCAGTGCCCGCCTCGTCCGAGCCCTGGCGGCGTTCATGCCGCAGAGCCGCGGCTGCCGGGTGCGCCTGCGTGAAGAAGTGCTGTCGGGCGTGGAAGAGGTGCTGCTCGAAGGCGTCGCTGACCTGGCCATCGTTGGCTTCAGCATCCCCGGCTACCTCGGGGCGGAGCTGAGCGACGTGGAGTTCGTCGCGGTGGCCCATCCCGAACACGCGTTGCATCGACTCAATCGTGAGCTGACGTTCCAGGACCTGGAAAGCCAGTTGCAAGTGGTGATCCGTGATTCCGGTCGCCAGCAACCCCGGGACGTCGGCTGGCTCGGTGCCGAGCAACGCTGGACCGTCGGCAGCCTTGCCACCGCCGCGACCTTCGTCAGCAGCGGCCTGGGCTTTGCCTGGCTGCCCCGGCACATGATCGAGCGGGAACTGCGGGAAGGCACGCTCAAGCGGCTACCCTTGGACCAGGGGGGCAGCCGCAACCCGAGTTTCTACCTGTATTCGAACAAGGAAAAACCCCTGGGCCCGGCCACGCAGATCCTCATCGAACTGCTGCGCACCTTCGATACCGCGCCGCTGGATGCGCCGTTCGCCGCCCCTGAACAAGCCTGACAAGGAGTTCGCCATGGCCTATTTCGCACACGAAGACTGCAATCTGCACTACGAGGAATACGGCCACGGCGCCCCCCTGCTGCTGGTCCATGGGCTGGGCTCCAGCACCCTGGATTGGGAAAAACAGATCCCGGTGTTATCCGCCCATTACCGCCTGATCGTGGTGGATGTGCGCGGCCATGGACGCTCCGATAAACCCCGCGGTCCCTACAGCATTGAAGGTTTCAGCGCCGACCTGATTGCCCTGATCGAACACCTGCGCCTGGGCCCGGTGCACCTGGTGGGCTGGTCCATGGGTGGCATGATCGCCTTTCAGTTGGCCGTGGATGAGCCCGGGCGGGTCAAGAGCCTGTGCATCGTCAACAGCGCGCCGCAAGTTAAGGTCCGCACCCTGGACGACTGCTGGCAGTGGTTCAAGCGCTGGAGCCTGATGCGTATCCTCAGCCTGGAGACCATCGGCAAGGCTCTGGGGGCCAAGCTGTTTCCCAAACCCGATCAGGCGGATTTACGCTTTGAAATGGCCCGGCGCTGGGCAAAAAACGACAAACATGCTTATCTCGCCAGCTTCGATGCCGTCGTGGGCTGGGGTGTCCAGGAACGACTTTCGCAGGTGGCCTGTCCAACCCTCGTCATCTGCGCCGACCATGACTACACCCCGGTGGCACTGAAAGAAGCCTATGTAAAACTGCTGCCCGATGCACGGCTGGTGGTCTTCACCGATTCAAGGCACGCTACTCCGCTGGACCAACCCGAACGCTTCAACCAAACCCTGCTCGACTTTTTGATCGCAATCGATTCCACCACCCAGGATCAATGAACCCATGCTGAAAAAGATCGCCCTCGCCGCCGGCTCCATCCTGTTTGCCGCCAACCTGATGGCCGCACCCGCACCACACGTGTTGCTGGACACCACCAACGGCCAGATCGAAATCGAACTGGACCCGGTCAAGGCGCCCATCAGTACCAAGAACTTCCTCGAGTACGTGGACAGCGGCTTCTACAACAACACGATTTTCCACCGTGTGATCCCGGGCTTCATGGCCCAGGGCGGTGGCTTCACCCAGCAGATGCAACAAAAAGACACCAAGGCGCCGATCAAGAACGAAGCCAGCAATGGCCTGCATAACGTTCGCGGCACCTTGTCGATGGCCCGCACTTCCGATCCGAACTCGGCCACCAGCCAGTTCTTCATCAACGTGGCGGACAACGCGTTCCTCGACCCAGGCCGTGACGCCGGTTATGCCGTGTTCGCCAAAGTGGTCAAGGGCATGGACGTCGTGGACATCATCGTCAACTCCCAGACCACCACCAAGCAAGGCATGCAAAACGTGCCGATCGACCCTGTGATCATCAAGTCGGCCAAGCGCATCGACTGACTGAAGGTACAGGGCAAGCCTGAGCGGCGACGGCGATCCCGCGCCGCTCACAGCAAACAAGGAGCGCCCTGCCCGGGCTGTTTACCATGGTTTATCGCCGTTTCGAAAAGCTGATCGACATCTTCCACGACGCCCCCAGTTCTGCCCCGCCGAACCGCGTCCTGCCCTTCTATACGTATTACCTGAGACAAGTCTGGCCGAGCTTCGCCGTCCTGCTGGTGGTGGGCCTGATCGGCGCACTGATCGAAGTGGCGCTGTTCAGTTACCTGAGTCGCATCATCGACCTGGCCCAAGGCACGCCCAACGTCGACTTCTTCAAGATCCATGGTCTGGAACTGGCGTGGATGGCAGTGGTGGCGCTGGTCCTGCGACCCATTTTCGTGGCCTTGCATGACCTGCTGGTGCACCAGACCCTGAGCCCCGGCATGACCAGCCTGATCCGCTGGCAGAACCACAGCTATGTGCTCAAGCAGAGCCTGAATTTTTTCCAGAACGACTTCGCCGGACGCATTGCCCAGCGCATCATGCAGACCGGCAACTCCCTGCGTGACTCAGCGGTGCAGGCCGTGGACGCATTGTGGCACGTGCTGATCTATGCCATCAGCTCGCTGGTGCTGTTCGCCGAAGCCGACTGGCGCCTGATGATTCCCCTGCTGCTGTGGATCGCCGCCTACATCGGCTCGCTCTATTACTTCGTGCCACGAGTCAAAGAGCGCTCGGTGGTGTCGTCCGATGCCCGCTCCAAGCTCATGGGCCGGATCGTCGACGGCTACACCAACATCACCACGCTGAAGCTGTTCGCCCACACTAATTTCGAACAGCAATACGCTCGCGAAGCCATCCAGGAGCAGACCGAAAAAGCCCAGTTGGCCGGCCGCGTGGTGACCAGCATGGACGTGGTTATTACCAGCATGAACGGGCTGCTGATCGTCGGTACCACCGGTCTGGCGCTGTGGCTGTGGACCCAGTCACTGATCAGCGTCGGCGCCATTGCCCTGGCGACCGGGTTGGTGATCCGTATCGTCAACATGTCCGGCTGGATCATGTGGGTAGTCAACGGCATCTTCGAAAACATCGGCATGGTCCAGGACGGCCTGCAGACCATTGCCCAACCGGTCAGCGTCACCGACCGCGAACACGCCAGGCCATTGGTCGTAGGCCGGGGCGAAGTGCGTTTCGAGCATGTGGATTTCCACTACGGCAAGCAGAGCGGTGTGATCGGCGACTTGAACCTGGTGATCAAGCCCGGGGAAAAGATTGGTCTCATCGGCCCGTCCGGCGCGGGGAAATCCACCCTGGTCAACCTGCTGCTGCGTCTTTATGACGTCGAGGCCGGGCGGATCCTCATCGACGGCCAGGACATCGCCGAGGTGAGCCAGGAGAGCCTGCGCGAACGGATCGGCATGATCACCCAGGACACCTCGCTGCTGCACCGCTCGATTCGCGACAACCTGCTTTACGGCAAGCCCGACGCCACCGACGCACAGCTCTGGGAAGCCGTGCGCAAGGCTCGTGCCGATGAGTTCATCCCGCTGCTGTCGGACGCCCAGGGCCGCACCGGCTTCGACGCCCATGTGGGGGAACGCGGCGTGAAACTCTCCGGCGGCCAGCGCCAGCGCATCGCCATTGCCCGGGTGCTGCTCAAGGATGCACCGATCCTGATCATGGACGAAGCGACGTCAGCACTCGACTCGGAAGTGGAAGCGGCGATCCAGGAAAGCCTCGAGACGCTGATGCAAGGCAAGACCGTGATCGCCATCGCCCACCGCCTCTCGACCATTGCCCGGATGGATCGGCTGGTGGTGCTGGAAAACGGCCGCATCGCCGAAACCGGCAGCCACGCCGAACTGCTGGCCCATGGCGGGTTGTACGCGCGGTTGTGGCAGCATCAGACGGGAGGGTTTGTGGGGATCGACTGAAACCTGACTCAACCACCTGTGGCAAGGGGGATTTATCTGTGGCGAGGGGATTCATCCCCGCTGGGCTGCGCAGCAGCCCTAAAGCCTGACACCTCGGTGTATCAGGCAGATTGAGTTGGATCTCTCTTGGGGCTGCTTCGCAGCCCAGCGGGGATGAATCCCCTCGCCACTGGGGTCCATTTCAGCCAGTGGACTCAGCACTGCCGATACGGCAACGCCCCCCTCGCCTCCTCGGCATACGCCAATACTCCCGCCTGCTCCCGAATAAGGAAATCCGCCACCGCCGCTTTCAACCCCGGATGGCGCAAGTAATGCCAGGAGCGGGTAATCACCGGCTCGAAACCGCGAATCAGTTTGTGCTCGCCCTGGGCACCGGCATCGAATCGCCGCAAACCTTGGGCAATCGCGTAGTCCATGCCTTGGTAGAAACAGGTTTCAAAGTGCAGGCGGTCGAATTCTGCCAGGCAGCCCCAGTAGCGCCCATAGAAACTGTCACCCCCTACCAGACTGAACGCCATCGCCACAGACCGTGATCCTTGCCTGGCCAGCACCACGCGAATGGCCTCGGGCATGCGTTCGGCCAGCAGGCTGAAAAATCCCCGGGTCAGGTACGGAGCCTGTCGGCGCACGGCGTAGGTATTGGCGTAGCAGGCGTAGACAAAATCCCACTGCGCCTCGTCCAGTTGATGCCCCTCGAACCACTCGAAGTCAATGCCCTGCCCCGCCACCTGTTCGCGCTCCTTGCGCATCTGCTTGCGCTTTCGGGAGCTGAGTGCGTCGAGAAAATCCTGAAAGTCCCGATAGTCGCGATTATGCCAGTGGTACTGGCAGCCGACCCGCTGCATCCAGTCCTCTTGCGCGGCCAGCGCCTTATCGGTGAAGGGATCGGTAAAGTTGATGTGCGCACTGCTTAGCCCTTCGATTTCCAGGTAGCCCGGCAAACTCTTGAGCAACTCAAAACCGTCCTCGACCGTCGCCGCCAGTAGACGCGGTCCGCTGACAGGGCTGAAAGGCACAGCAGTCAGCAGTTTCGGGTAATAGTCGATGCCGGCACGCTCGCAAGCGTCCGCCCAGCCATGATCGAACACGTACTCGCCGTAGGAATGCCACTTTCGATAGCTGGGCAATGCGGCGATCAACCGGTCACCGTCCGTGTGCAACAAATGCTCGGGCTGCCATCCGGAATGCGGGCCGACACTGCCGCTGTCCTCCAGCGCGCTGAGGAAGGCGTGGCGCAGAAACGGCTGGCTCTGCGGTACCAGGGCATCCCAGGTGCGTGGCGATATTTCAGACAGTCTGTGCAGGCGCTGCAACGGCATCGATTCTTCTCCACTTCGCGATTCAGAGCCTCGCAAGTATCGCTTATCACCGCGAGTTCCACATCTCGCGACGACGACAAGACCTGCCGGAACACGTTCAGAAAAGCCACTGAATCGTCACCGGCGCGCCATCACATTGCCACCACCTTGTCATAAACCATCGCGATACTGGCGCCAGTTTTTAGAGCGCCGGGTTCTAACCCGGTCACGGTTTCCGTCCTTCAACGGTCGGTTGTGTCCCGGATGATCCCGTCATCCCCTCTCATCCTTCGGAGATTGATATGCGTCTTGCTTCCACGAAAACTGCGGCGGCCCTGTGCGGGGGTCTGCTGCTGGCCATGAGTGTACCGGCCAGCGCCGCAGTCGACGCCAAACTGCTCGACATGCTCAAGGCCAACGGTTCGATTACCACCGCGCAGTACACCGAACTGCAAGCCGAACTGGCCCGGGATCAAAAAGAACAACAGATCGCTCGCCAGGCTCAGCAGGAAACCAACGAACAGATCGCCGCGACCGCGAAGAAAGCCAACGAGCTGAGCTCCTTCGACCAGAAACTGGCGTGGGCGGCCAAGACCCAGTTCAAAGGTGACGTGCGCTTCCGTCATGAAACCGTGAAAAACGACGGCGTCTCGAACACCGGTGACCAGGATCGCCAACGTATCCGCGTTCGTCTGGGTACCTACAGCGAAATCAACCCGCAAGTGGACACCGGCATCCGCATCGCCACCGGCAGCGACAACGATTCGCGCTCCACCAACCAAAGTCTGGACAACAACTTCACCAAGAAGGACCTGTGGCTGGACCAGGGTTACGTCGACTACCACCCGGACGCCATCAAGAACCTGCACCTCGTGGGCGGCAAAATGCCCCAGCAATGGGTGAGCATGGGCGACATCATCTGGGATAGCGACATCAGCCCCGAAGGTCTGTCGGCTTCCTACAAGTACCCGCTGGGCGCCAACACCGAATTGTTCGGCAGCGCCGGCCACTACACCCTCAAGGACAACGTGGACGGCGAAGGCAAGCAGTTCCGTCACGATCTGCGACTCTACGCAGGCCAGTTGGGCGCTCGCTTCGCGATCACTGACAATCTGAAAATGACCCTGGGTGGCAGTATCTACGCCTACGATAACGACAACGACATCAACAACACCTGCTCGGCCAACAACTGCCGCCTGGCCATCAACGGCAACAGTGCGAACGAACAATTCAAGCTGTATGAAGGCTTTGGCCAGCTCGACATCGGCGGCCTGCCAATGCCACTGTCGTTGTACGGTCAGGTGGTCAACAACAAGGACGCCAGCAACGATCAGGACATGGGCTGGCTGGTGGGTGCCAAGACCAAAGTCTTCGGCTTCGGCCTGGACTACAACTATCGCGACGTACAGCGTAACGCCGTGGTCGGTGCCTTCACCGACTCCGACTTCGCCAACGGCTTCACCGGTTCGCGTGGCAGCAAGCTGAAAGCGAGCTACGAACTGGACAAGAACTTCTCGCTCGGCGCGACGTACTTCATGGCCGATTCCGACTACACCAACGCCACGCTGAAGGACTCGAAGATCAACACCCTGCAGCTGGATGCTGAAGCGAAGTTCTGATCACCGCTCTACAGCTCGGGCAAGGAAGCTCGACGCGCATCTTTCAACCTGACGTTGCCGCATCGGCCCCATCATCCGTCCGATTCAGCAACGCCAGGCTTTTTTCGTTCAGCCGCCCCCCTGTGGGAGCGAGCCTGCTCGCGATAGCAGTCTGTCAGTTGACGGGGATGTCGGCTGGCACGGCCCCATCGCGAGCAGGCTCGCCCCCACAGGGTGTTGTGGTGACTCAAGATTCAGCGTGAATGCCGGCGGCGCTCGGCGGCGAGTTTTTCGGCGAGGTGATCCAGGTCGGGGACGGGCGGCTCGGGGAGTTTTCTGAGGGTGGCCTGCATCAGCTTCATCTGGCGAATGAAGCGTCGGCAGTTGGGACAGAACATCAAGTGATGACGGACCATCAAGCGTTCGCGAAAGCTCAGTTGGCCGTCGAGATAATCGCTGGAACGCGCCACTTGTTCCTTGCAGGTCAGCATTCGCCGGTCTCCTCGAAATGTTCCACGGTCGCGAAGACCTTTAGCCGGGCGCGATGCAACAGCACGCGTACGTTAGAGAGCGAGATGTCCAGAAGATTACAAATTTCTTCCAGCTCCAGCCCCTGGCGTTCGCGCAAGGTCAACACGCTGCCTTGCAGTTCCGACAGGCTGAGCAGCGTGTGCTCAAGGCAATCGCGCAATTCGCTCTCTGTCAGCAGCGCTTCCGGCGTGTCCTGGTGCCAGGCGAACGGCGCCAGCAGCCAGTGGCCATCGGCGGCGAAACGATCATCGCCCAATGTGCCATGGGGCGATGGCAGGTCGTCGAGCAACACCTCGCGACGGTTCTGCTTGTAGCGCCCCTTCGCAGCGTTGGCAGTAATGGTCAGCAACCAGGTCTTGAGACTGGAACGGCCCTGGAAACCACTGAGGTTGCGCACCACCGACAGCCAGGCGTCCTGCACCACTTCGTCGGCATGGCGGCTACCAACGATGGCATAAGCGACCGCACGCATCGGGCTCTGGTAGGTACTGACCAGTTCCTTGTAGGCACGCTGCTCCCCCGCCAGCAAGCGTTGGAGTAGTTGAGTGTCGTTGGTGGTAGTCATTCAAGCTCTCATATGCCTGACACTATTGTGGCGAGGGGAATTATCCCCTCGCCACAATAAATCCGCTAACAACTGGATCAATGTTTGCGCAGGATCACGCTACCAATCGAATACCCCGCCCCAAACGAACTGAGTACCGCAACCGAGCCACTGGGCAAGTCATCCTGGTTCAGGTGGAACGCAATCACCGAACCCGCCGAGCTGGTATTGGCATAGCGGTCGAGGATCACCGGGGCTTCCTCTTCAGTGGCTTCGCGCCCCAGCAGCTTGCGCACGATCAGGTGATTCATGCTCAGATTAGCCTGGTGCAGCCAGAAGCGCTTCACTTGCTCGACGTTCAACTGGTTTTCTTCCAGATGAGCGCCAATCAGCTCGGCCACCATCGGGCACACATCGCGGAACACCTTTCGGCCTTCCTGGACGAACAGCTTGTCGCGGGTGCCGATGCCCTCTTCCGCGGCGCGGTTGAGGAAGCCGAAGTTGTTGCGGATGTTATTGGAGAACTTGGTGAGCAGCTTGGTGCTGACCACATCGAACTGGTGCGGCGAGGTCGCCAGGTCCGCTCGCTCGATGATCACCGCGGTGGCCGCGTCGCCGAAGATGAAGTGGCTGTCGCGGTCGCGGAAGTTCAGGTGACCGGTGCACACTTCGGGGTTGACCATCAGGATCGCCCGAGCCTGGCCCAGTTGCACGCTGTTGGCCGCGGCCTGGATGCCGAACGTCGCCGAGGAGCAGGCCACGTTCATGTCGAAACCGAACCCTTCGATGCCCAGGGCTTCCTGGACTTCAATGGCGATGGCCGGGTATGCGCGCTGCAAGTTGGAGCAGGCGACGATCACTCCATCGATGTCGGCGACGGTACGGCCGGCACGCTCCAGCGCCTGCTTCGCGGCGCCGATGGCCATTTCGCAGAGCACCGACCATTGCTCATTGGAGCGTTCGGGCAGGCGTGGGGTCATGCGCTGCGGGTCGAGGATACCGTCCTTGTCCATGACAAAGCGGCTCTTGATACCGGAAGCTTTCTCGATAAACGCCGCGCTGGATTCGGTCAACGCCTCGATTTCACCGCGCTCGATGGCTTCGGCGTTGTCGGCATTGAACTGCGCGACATAGGCGTTGAAGGATTGCACCAGCTCTTCATTGGAAATGCTGTTGGCCGGGGTATACAGGCCGGTGCCACTGATGACGACGTTATGCATGGTCGTGTCTCTGATCTGTTCAGGCAGAAAGTATTGGTACCGACGTACCAATACGCAAAGGGTCTTTTCCCATCCTGGGGAAGCAGACCTGGCATCGCTTTATTCCGATCCGCCCGGGGAATTGAAGCTCAAAACCACGGGACCGGCATTTATAGGCGCGAAGTTTGCCATAAACGCTGGCGTTTGGCCCATTCTCCCTCAATCAAGACACAAAACCCTTGTGGAAGATGCAAGGCCCTGTGGGAGCGAGCCTGCTCGCGATAGCGATCTGTCAGTTGATAGGGATGTCGACTGACACTGCCTCATCGCGAGCAGGCTCGCTCCCACAGGGATCAATGGTGTTGCCTCAGGGCTCCACCTGCCCCCATTGCTTGCCCAGGCGCTTGTCCGAAATAGGTACCTTGGTCCCCAACTGCTGGGCGAACAGCGACACTCGGTATTCCTCCAGCCACCAGCGGTAAAGCTCCAGTTGCGGATCGCGCTTGCCTTCCTGGGCGTGTTTGCCGGCGCGGGTCTGGTACTGGGCCCAGAGGTTCGACAGTTCGCCGCTCCAGACCCGGTCTTTCTGCACCTGGCTGCCCAGCTTCTCGAAACGCTGCTCGATCGCCTTGAGGTAGCGCGGCAGCTCCTTGAGCCATTGATGCGGGGTTTCGCGCACGAAGCCCGGGTACACCAGATGACTGAGCTGTTGCTTGATGTCGTTCAGCGCCACGGCCTGGGCCAGGTCGATCTTGCCTTTGAAGCGCTTTTGCAGGCCGTGCCAGAGCTTGAGGATATCCAGGGTCAGCTTCGCCAGGCGTTCGGCGTGTTCGGTCCAGCCGCCGCGCTTGCGCTCGGCCAGGGACGCCAGCGCGGCGCCGTCACGGGGCAGGTTCGCTTCGCCTTCCAGCACACAGCTGTCGAGACTGGCCAGCAGGATGTCTTCCACCAGGTTGTCGATGCGTCCCAGTTCGCGGTAGAGCAAGCCCAGTTCCGTCAGCCCCGGCAATTTGCTCCGCAGGAACTTGGCCGACTCCGCCAACTGCTGCATCAACAACCGTTGCAAGGCGCGGCGATGCTGGTACTCGGCTTCGGCCGGGGTAGGGAAACGCCCCTCCTTGACCACACCGCCCTCCTCCACCAACGCCGGATACACCGTCATCGACAACCCGGCGATCTTCTGCTGGGTCTTTTCCGCCACCGGAGCGAAGACTTTGGCTTCCACCGGCGCCTGGCTTTTCGCGGTTTGCGGCACGGCCAAGGCAGCCTGGCTGGCTTCGGCAAAACGCGCTGTCAGCTCGGCCAGGTCGCGACCCTCGCCGAGGAACTTGCCCTGGCCGTCGACGATTTCCAGGTTCATGCGCAGGTGACCTTCCACTTGCTGCGCCGCTTCGGCCCAGGCTTCGTCGCTGACCCGCGCGCCGGTCATGCGCAGCAGCTCGCGGCCCAGGGATTGCGGCAACGAACCTTCGGCGAAGGTAATGCGTTGCAGCGCCGCCTTGACGAAGTCCGGCACCGGCACGAAGTTCTTGCGCAGGGCCTTGGGCAGGTTGCGCACCAGGGCAATGCACTTGGCCTCGATCATGCCGGGCACCAGCCACTCCAGGCGCTCCGGCGGCAGCATCGGCAACAGCGGCGCCGGCACCCGCAATGTCACGCCGTCGCGGGGATGGTTGGGTTCGAAGTGGTAGCTGAGGGGCAACGTCAGGTCGCCGACGCGCAACGTGTCGGGGAAGTGCGCGGCGGTCACTTCGCTGGCCTCGCGAGCCAACACGTCCTCTTCGCGCATGATCAACAACTGTGGGTCTTTCTGGCTGTTGATCCGGTACCAACTGTCGAACGTCGCGGTCTGGTGGATCTCGGCCGGCAACCGTGCGTCATAGAACGCGAACAGGGTTTCCTCGTCCGCCAGGATGTCACGGCGCCGGGCCTTGGCTTCCAGCTCGTCGAGTTGCTCCAGCAATCGGGTATTGGCCGCCAGGCACTTGGCCTTGGACTGGATCTCGCCACGCACCAAGGCTTCGCGGATGAACAGCTCCCGCGACACCACCGGGTCCACCGGCCCGTAATGCACCGGCCGACGGCCGACCACGATCAGCCCGAACAGGGTGATCTGTTCATACGCCACCACCTGTCCGCGCTTCTTCTCCCAATGGGGTTCGAAGTGGTTTTTCTTGATCAGGTGCCCGGCCAGCGGTTCGATCCAGTCCGGTTCGATCTTGGCGACCATGCGCGCATACAGCTTGGTGGTTTCCACCAGTTCGGCGGTCATCAGCCACTGCGGACGCTTCTTGCCCAGCCCCGACGAAGGGTGGACCCAGAAGCGCCGTTGGCGAGCGCCCAGGTAGTCGCCGTCTTCGGTTTTCTGGCCGATCTGGCTCAACAGGCCCGAGAGCACCGCTTTGTGCAGTTTCGGGTAGTCGGCCGGGTCCTTGTTGAGGCTCAACTGCATGTCGCGGCAGATCAGGCTCAACTGGCGATGGGCGTCGCGCCATTCGCGCAGGCGCAAGTAATTGAGGAAGTTCTTGCGGCACCAGTTGCGCAACGGGCTGGCCGTCAAGGCCTGGCGTTGTTCTTCAAAACCGCGCCACAGATTAACCAGCCCGGCAAAGTCCGAGTCCGGATCCTTCCATTGAGCGTGGGCCTGGTCGGCGGCCTGTTGACGTTCGGGCGGACGCTCTCGCGGATCCTGGATCGACATGGCGCTGGCGACAATCAGCACTTCCTGCAGGCTGCCCAGCTTCGCCGCTTCCAGCAACATGCGCCCCATGCGCGGGTCCACCGGCAAGCGCGCCAACTGACGGCCCAACGGGGTCAGTTGGCTGTTGCGGTCCACTGCCGACAATTCTTGCAGCAGGTTGAAACCGTCGCTGATGGCCTTGCCATCCGGCGGCTCGATGAACGGGAAATCAGTGATCTCGCCCAGGCGCAGATGGAGCATCTGCAGGATCACCGCCGCCAGGTTGGTGCGCAGGATCTCGGGGTCGGTAAATTCCGGCCGTCCGAGGAAATCTTCTTCGCTGTACAGCCGTACGCAAATCCCCGGCTCGACCCGCCCGCAACGCCCCTTGCGCTGGTTGGCGCTGGCCTGGGAAATGGCTTCGATGGGCAGGCGCTGGACCTTGGCGCGATAGCTGTAGCGGCTGATCCGCGCGGTGCCGCTATCGATCACGTAGCGGATGCCCGGCACGGTGAGCGAGGTTTCGGCGACGTTGGTCGCCAGCACCACACGACGGCCCGGGTGGGACTGGAAGATCCGCTGTTGTTCGGCCGGGGACAAGCGCGCATACAACGGCAAGATCTCGGTGTGCTTGAGCTGGGCCTTGCGCAGCATTTCCGCCGCGTCACGAATCTCCCGCTCCCCCGGCAGGAACACCAGCACATCGCCGGGGCTGCGGCGCTCGCTGCGCTCATGGGCGGCGATTTCATCGAGGGTGGCGAGAATCGCCTGGTCGACGGTCAGGTCGTCCTCGACGCGGTTGCCCTCTTCGTCCTGCTCAAGGGTCAGCGGGCGATACCAGGTTTCCACCGGGAAGGTGCGGCCCGAGACTTCCACGATCGGCGCGTCATCGAAGTGCCTGGAGAAGCGCTCCAGGTCGATGGTCGCCGAGGTGATGATGACTTTCAGGTCCGGACGGCGCGGCAGCAGGGTCTTGAGATAACCCAACAGAAAATCGATGTTCAGGCTGCGCTCGTGGGCTTCGTCGACGATGATCGTGTCGTAGCGCTCGAGGTAGCGGTCGTTCTGGGTCTCGGCCAGCAGGATGCCGTCGGTCATCAGCTTGATCAGGGTGTTGGTGTCGCTCTGGTCTTCGAACCGCACCTGATAACCCACCAGCGCGCCCAACGGCGTCGCCAGTTCCTCGGCGACCCGGCTCGCCACGCTGCGGGCGGCAATCCGGCGTGGCTGGGTGTGGCCGATCAGGCCATGCTGGCCGCGCCCGATTTCCAGGCAGATCTTCGGCAACTGCGTGGTTTTGCCCGACCCGGTTTCGCCGGCAATGATCAGCACCTGGTGCTTGAGCAGCGCCTCCTTGATTTCGTCACGCTTGGCGGCAATCGGCAGATTGTCGTCGTAGCGAATCAACGGCAGGCTGGCCTTGCGCGCCAGCACCTGGTCACACGACGCCTGCATGCGCGCCACCCACTGGGCCAGCTTGGCCTCATCGGGTTTCTTGCGCAGCTCGAGCAACTGCCGCCGCAACCGGTGACGGTCGGCGAGCATGGCGTGGTCGAGGTTCTTCAGCAGTTTGTCGATAGCGGGGGCTTGGTCAGTCATCAGGTACGCAAGGGTCGTCGGTTTTATGCAGGGGGCGATTGTCGCAGATTTGCGCCCCTGTGGGAGCAAGGCTTGCCCGCGATGACGGAGGGTCCAACTTGCATCAATGTCAATTTTCGGACCGTTGTCGCGAGCAAGCTTTGCTCCCACAGGGGTGTTGCCCAAACTCCAAAGGTTATTCGCTATCCAGATCCTTGCGCCGATACGGGAACACATCAATCACCTTCCCCGCCCGAATGGCCTCTTGCAGGCCTTTCCAGTAATCGGCGTTGTACAGCTCGCCGTGCAACTGGTCGAACAGCTTGCGCTGCCCGGCGTCGGCGAACAGGAAGGGTGGGAATTCTTCTGGGAAGACGTCCAGCGGACCGATGGAGTACCACGGTTCGGAGGCCATTTCGTCTTCAGGGGTGCGCGGCTGGGGGATGTGACGGAAGTTGGCTTCGGTGAGGAAGCAGATCTCGTCGTAGTCGTAGAACACCACGCGACCATGGCGGGTCACGCCGAAATTCTTGAGCAGCATGTCGCCGGGAAAGATGTTCGCCGCCGCCAATTGCTTGATGGCCAGGCCATAGTCCTCCAGCGCCTCGCGCACCTGGGCCTCGCTGGCGTTTTCCAGATAGAGGTTCAGCGGTGTCATGCGCCGCTCGGTCCAGCAGTGACGAATCAGCACCGTATTGCCTTCTACTGACACCGTGGAGGGCGCCACGTCCAGCAGCTCCTGGAGGCAAGTCGGTTCGAATTTTTCCAAGGGAAAACGGAAATCGGCGAACTCCTGGGTATCGGCCATTCGCCCGACCCGGTCGACACTCTTCACCAACCGGTACTTCTCGATCACCGTGGCGCGGTCGACGTTTTTCGATGGCGAGAAACGGTCCTTGATGATCTTGAACACCGTATTGAATCCCGGCAACGTGAACACGCTCATGACCATGCCACGCACTCCTGGCGCCATGATGAACTGGTCATCGGTGGTCGCCAGGTGATTGATCAGGGCCCGGTAGAATTCGGACTTGCCGTGCTTGTAGAAGCCGATGGAGGTGTACAGTTCGGCGACGTGTTTGCCAGGCAGGATACGCTTGAGGAAGCCGATGAATTCCGCCGGCACCGGCACGTCTACCATGAAGTATGAGCGGGTAAACGAGAAGATGATCGAGACTTGGGCCTCGTCGGTGATCAGCGCGTCGATCTGGATGCCCCGCCCCTCGCGGTGCAGCAGCGGAATCACCAGCGGCCATTGGTCATCGCGGGTGAAGATCCGGCCAACCAGGTAAGCGCCTTTGTTGCGATAGAGCACTGACGAAAACAGCTCCACGGTCAGTTCCGGGTCCTTGCAGACCCAATCCGGCAGGTTTTCCCGCAGTTGGGCCTCGAGGCGCTGCAGGTCACCCGCCAGGTCGGCGTAGTCCTCGCTGAAACGGAAGTCGGCGAAGATGCCCGCGAGCATCCGGTCCAGTTGTCCCTGGGGCTTGTAGGTGCGGGTCTGCGCGGAGCGGGCCCGGCGCAGACTCGGCCGGGTGGTGTGGATGAACATGGTGCCGTCGCTGATCAGGTCATGGCTGAAGAGGCCACAGAAAATCGAGTTGTACCAGGTCTCGGACAGCTCATCGTCGAAACGCAGGTCGATCAGACTGATATAGGCACTTTTCACCAGTGGCCAGCAGCCGACATCCATCAGCGCCTCGGCGTCGAAGGCCGTACGCAGCCGGGCCACGGTTTCGAAGACCTTTTCTTCATACAGATTGATCCGCGCCGCCGACGCCGCTTGGGCCTCCTGCCATCGGGCCTGCTCGAACCGGGCACGGGCACCGTCGGTAATCTGCCGGAAATGCTCACGATAATCGTCGAAGCCGTCGAGAATCGAGCGGGCGATATCGCTGGCGGGCCATGGCTGCGGCATAGGTAGAACCTCGGCGGGACGTCTTGTCATGAGCGGCTGAGCTTAGAGGCCAATCACGCGGCAACGCAACCATTGCCATCAGTCCACAGGAGGGCGACACTTGCGAGCCAACCATGGAAGGAATCCTTCGTGAACCCCGTCGATCTCCTGCGTCTGCTGTCATTGGCCGCCATCTGGGGGGCGAGCTTCCTGTTCATGCGCATTATCGCGCCCGTCATCGGCACGATCCCCACGGCCTTTTTTCGCGTCTCCATCGCCTTCGTCGGGTTGGTGGTGATCCTGGCCCTGATGCGGGTCGACTGGAATTTCCGTGGCAAGCTGAAAGTCGCGATGGGGCTGGGCCTGATCAACTCGGGCATTCCCGCGACGTTCTATTCCTTGGCGGCCCAGACCCTTCCAGCCGGTTACTCGGCGATTTTCAACGCCACGACGCCGTTGATGGGGGTGTTGATCGGCGGGCTGTTCTTCAGCGAGCAGCTCACGGTGGCCAAGGTCAGCGGCGTGTTCCTGGGACTGCTCGGCGTCGGCATCCTGACCCGCGCCGGCCCGGTGGCCTTCGACCTGCAACTGCTGATGGGCGCCCTCGCCTGCCTGATGGCCACCACCTGTTACGGCTTCGCCGGATTCCTCACCCGGCGCTGGCTCGATCATCAAGGCGGGTTGGACAGCCGTCTCTCCGCCCTGGGGAGCATGTTCGGCGCCACAGTGTTCCTGCTGCCGCTGTTCGGTTACAGCGTCATCAGCCAACCCCCGGCCAGCTGGGGTGGCTGGAGCGTCTGGCTGTCACTGCTGGGGTTGGGGCTGGTGTGCACCGCGCTGGCGTACATCCTTTATTTCCGGTTGCTCAGCGCCATCGGGCCGGTCAAATCCATGACCGTTACCTTCCTGATCCCGCCCTTCGGCGTGCTGTGGGGGGCGTTGTTGCTGGATGAGCCGTTGGGGATGGCGCATCTGTATGGCGGGGTGCTGATTGCGGCAGCGTTGTGGCTGGTGTTGAAACCGGCGGCGCAGAAGCCGGTCGAGGTGTCCGCGCGATAGCACATCGGCGCATTTGAGCATGTCATCGCGGGCAAGCCTTGCTCCCACAGGTTATGCGACGTCCTGTGGGGGCATGGCTTGCCCGCGATGGCGGTACTGCAGTCACTGAACCGCTAATGGCTAGCGGCGCTTACGAAACACAAACACCAGCCCGATGATGATCAGCACCATCCCCAGCAAGCTCAACAGCGCCAGCCGGTTGCCGAATACCAGGTAATCCATGACTGCCGTCACTGCCGGCACCAGGTAGAACAGGCTGGTGACATTCACCAGATTACCCCGTGCAATCAGCCGGTACAGCAGCAAGGTCGCCAGCACCGAGACCACCAACCCCATCCACAACACCGGCATGATGAAGCCCCCGTTGCTCTCGAAATGGAATGGCTGGAACGGTACGAACACCGCGCACAGCAAAAGCCCGGCCAGGTACTGCACCGGCAGCGTGCCGAGGGGATTATCGGTAATGCGTTTCTGCATGATCGAGCCGGCGGTCATGGACACCAGTGCCAGCAAGCCGCACAGCATTCCGGTCAAGGAGATCCCGGCCAACCCGATGCCCTGGTACACCACCATGACCAACCCGACCAACCCGAGCGCCAGGCCGAACAGACGCGACCAGGAGCGCTGACGTTCAACGAGTACCACCGTGAGGATCGGTTGTACGCCCATCAGGGTGGCCATTACGCCAGGGGTCACGTTCATTTGCAGGGCCAGCAGATAAAAAATCTGATAGGCACCCAGCAGCACCAATCCAGTAGTGGCGGCAAAGATCATCGGCTTGCCGACCTTGGGCAGCTTGAACCTGAACACCGGGATCAACAGCACCAATGCGCACAGCGCAATGGCAAACCGGATCAGCAGGAAAGCAAAAGGTGAAGCGTGGGCCAGGCCCAGTTTGGAAAAGATTGCCCCGCTGCTCCACAGCAGGACGAACAGGCTCGTGGAAGCCGCCGCCAACAAGGCGTTTTTGGATAGGGAAAACATGGATACCACCTGTAGTCAGGCAAAAGCCAACTCAGCCGAAGCTGAAGTCCAGTAGTTTTTTCAGGCAGGCACAGGGGATGGCAACCGTTGCCGATCAGCCCTGAACGCCAACACCCGGCGGTGATACGACGGCGTATACCGGTGGGCTACTGACAGGAGGGGGGTATTGACCGATCTGCACAGGCTGCTGATTCCCGCACGGCACGACGCCAGCGTTGAACGCTGGAACCACAACCGCGATGACAGGGGATACAGGCATGAGCCGATCTCTTTGGAGAGGTGGGTTCGAAAACCCGACGAGCGCTGACTATAACCAGCGCCCGACGCATTGCGCAACGGTTAACCGAACAACCAATAGCCAAGGGCCGTGAGCACCAGCACCGCCAGCACCGGTCGCATCACCCGGTACACCTTGGGGTACTTGCGTTTCCATTGCTTGACCCGGCCGCTGATACCATCGCTGAACGACTTGCTCCAGGCGTAGGCCTGGTTGATGCCGCCAACGCGTTCGTCATCCAGATTCTGTGGAGCGGTGGCGCGGCCGAGGATGCCACTGACAGCGCGATTTAGACGGGTCATCAAGCGGTTGCTCAAGGGGCGCTCGATATCGCAGAACAGGATCACCCGAGTCTGTGCTGTTTCATTCTTGACCCAGTGCACGTAGGTTTCATCGAACATCACATCTTCGCCGTCGCGCCACGCATAGATCTGGCCATCGACGAAGATCCGGCAATCGTCGGAGTTGGGTGTGGAGAGCCCCAGGTGATAGCGCAACGAGCCGGCGAACGGATCGCGGTGCGGGTTCAAATGGCTGTCGCCGGGCAGCAGTGCGAACATCGCGCCGCGGACATTGGGAATCCGGTTGACCAGCTCGACGGTCCTGGGACACAGCAGTTCGGCCGATGGCAGCGGTTTGTCGTACCACTTGAGGTAAAAGCGCTTCCAGCCTTTCTTGAAGAACGAGCCGAAGCCGGCGTCGTTGTTCTTTTCGGCAGCCCGGATGTAACCCTCGTCGAACAGGTGCATCGCCTCGTCACGGATGACCTGCCAGTTGTCCTTGAGCACATCCAGTTCGGGAAACTTGCTGCGGTCCAGGTACGGCCTGGAAGGTACGCCGGAGAACAGGTACATCAATGTGTTATAGGGGGCGAACAGCGCCGAATGGTTGACGAACTGGCGCAATACCGGCAAACGGGCCTTGCCGCGCAGGTGCACGTAAAGGGTACTGCCCAGAAACAGCAGCAGTACCGACGCCTTGGCGACAAACGAAACGGTCATTCATAACTCCTTGTCAAAAAACAACGGGGGCAACGTCAACTGCCCGACATGGCGGGGAGCGATGCTAAATGCTCTTGCCCCGGGTAAAAATCGTCTGACGCAATATTCACTATTGTGCAGGACGCAATAAACCTGACAGGCGTCACCTGAACCCTGCCTGACGCCAGTCAAAACACCTTCAGTCCTGTTGAAGGCTTCGCCACTGGGTTACTGCTGGCTTTCCTGTTCGGTAAACAGATCACTGAACAGCATGCTCGACAAGTACCGCTCGCCCGAATCCGGCAGGATCACCACGATCGTCTTGCCCTGCATCTCCGGTTTTTCCGCCAGGCGTGCGGCCACGGCCATCGCCGCGCCACAAGAGATGCCACAGAGAATGCCTTCTTCCTGCATCAAGCGCAGAGCCATGGCCTTGGACTCATCGTCCGTCACCCGTTCAACCTGATCGACCATCGACAGATCCAGGTTCTCCGGGACAAATCCGGCGCCAATCCCCTGGATCTTGTGGGGGCTGGGCTTGATTTCCTGGCCCGCCAGCGCCTGGGTGATCACCGGCGAACTCTCCGGCTCCACCGCCACCGAGAGGATCGGCTTGCCGCAGGTGTTCTTGATATAGCGGGAAATCCCGGTAATGGTTCCGCCAGTGCCCACGCCTGCCACCAGCACGTCCACCGCGCCGTCGGTGTCGTTCCAGATTTCCGGGCCGGTGGTTTTTTCGTGGATTGCCGGGTTCGCCGGGTTATCGAACTGCTGCGGCATGAAGTAACTGGACGGGTCGCTGGCAGCAATCTCGGCAGCTTTGTCGATAGCCCCCTTCATGCCCTTGGCCGGTTCGGTCAGCACCAGTTCGGCGCCGAGAGCCTTGAGCACCTTGCGCCGTTCGATGCTCATCGAGGCCGGCATGGTCAGCATCAACTTGTAGCCACGAGCGGCGGCGACGAACGCCAGGCCGATTCCGGTATTGCCCGAGGTCGGCTCGACGATGGTCATGCCCGGCTTGAGCCTGCCGGTGCTTTCAGCGTCCCAGATCATGTTCGCGCCGATCCGGCATTTGACCGAATACCCCGGGTTGCGCCCTTCGATCTTGGCCAGGATGGTCACGCCGCGCGGAGCAATGCGATTGATCTGCACCAGTGGCGTATTGCCGATGGAATGGGCGTTGTCAGCGTAGATACGGCTCATGACTAGGTCCTTAGTGATGCGTGAATTCAAGCGCCTAAAGGTATGCCCGTTGCCCAAGGGCGTCCAGTTGCACCGAACGTTCGCAGTGCTGTAACGGTCAATGCTTTTAATATTGCCGGAGACTGAATGACATGAAGCGTCGATACAGCTGGCCACTATGGACCCTCGCGGCCATCGTTGCGGTGCTGGTGGCCCTGCATTTCACGTTGCCCTACCTCGTGCGCAATTACCTGAACGACAAACTGGCCGACATGGGCGATTACCGGGGCCAGGTCGTTGACGTGGACCTGGCGCTATGGCGCGGGGCCTACCGGATCAACGGTCTGAAAATCATCAAGGTCGACGGCAAGGTCCCGGTACCGTTCGTCGACGCCCCTCTGGTTGATCTGTCCGTCAGCTGGCACTCGCTGTGGTATGACCACGCAGTGGTGGCCGAGGCAGAGTTCGCCCGGCCCGAAGTGAACTTTGTCGATGGCGGTGGCAACCGACAGGACTCCCAGACCGGCCAAGGCACCAACTGGCGCGAGCAACTGAGCAAACTGCTGCCCATTACGTTCAACGAGGTGCGGATCAGGGACGGCAAAGTGACCTTTCGCAACTTCAACTCCAAGCCACCAGTCAACCTGCGGGCAACCGACGTCAACGCCAGCTTCTATAACCTGACCAATGTGGTCGACACCGAAGGCAAGCGCGACGCTCGTTTCGAGGGCAAGGCCCTGGTGGCCGAACACGCGCCGCTGGAGGTGCAAGCCACTTTCGATCCGTTGAGCAAGTTCGAGGATTTCGACTTCCGCCTGAGGGCCAGGAACGTCGAACTCAAGCGCCTGAACGATTTCGCCGCGGCCTATGGCAAGTTCGACTTCAACGCCGGTCATGGTGACCTGGTAATCGAGGCTGAGGCGAACAACGCCAAACTCAGCGGCTACATCAAACCGCTGCTGCGGGATGTGGATGTATTCAATTGGCAGCAGGACGTGGAAAACGAGAAAAAGAACATTTTCCGCTCGATCTGGGAAGCATTGGTCGGCGCAGGCGAAACCGCCCTGAAGAACCAGCGCAAGAACCAGTTCGCTACCCGGGTTGAACTCAGCGGCAATGTCCATCAACAGGACATCAGCGCCTTCGAAGCCTTCCTGCAGATCCTGCGCAACGGTTTCGTCGAGGCCTTCAACGCGCGCTACGAGCAGCCGCCGCCGTCGAAGGATTAGCACGTGGCGAGGGAGCAAGCGCCCTCGCCACAACCGCCCTCCTTTATCCGGCCACCCGCCGAGACCGGGTCAACATGTGACGCCCCATTCAGAGACTGAATACAGCGTCTGCGTTCACAGTCGGCGGGACGTCGCGCTATAGTCGAGCACGACATTTTATTTCGCGCCCCCCGCCTCGCCGGGCCAGCGACACGTTCGAGGAAATTGCAGATGAAGTTCGAAGGCACCAGCGCCTACGTGGCCACCGATGACCTGAAGCTGGCCGTGAACGCCGCCATCACTCTGGAGCGGCCGTTGCTGGTCAAGGGCGAGCCGGGCACCGGCAAGACCATGCTGGCCGAACAACTGGCGCAGTCCTTCGGCGCGCGTCTGATCACTTGGCACATCAAGTCCACTACCAAGGCCCACCAGGGCCTGTACGAGTACGACGCGGTCAGCCGCCTTCGGGACTCGCAACTGGGGGTGGACAAGGTCCATGACGTGCGCAACTACTTGAAGAAGGGCAAGCTCTGGGAGGCTTTCGAGTCCGAAGAGCGGGTCATTCTGCTGATCGACGAAATCGACAAGGCCGACATCGAGTTCCCCAACGACCTGCTGCAGGAACTCGACAAAATGGAGTTCTACGTCTACGAGACCGATGAAACCATCAAGGCCAAGCAGCGCCCGATCATCATTATTACCTCCAACAACGAGAAGGAGCTGCCGGACGCATTCCTGCGCCGCTGCTTCTTCCACTACATTGCCTTCCCGGACCGCGTCACCCTGCAGAAAATCGTCGATGTGCACTACCCGGACATCAAGAAGGACCTGGTCAGCGAAGCGCTGGACGTGTTCTTCGACGTGCGCAAAGTACCGGGCCTGAAGAAGAAACCCTCTACTTCCGAGCTGGTGGATTGGCTCAAGCTGCTGATGGCCGACAACATCGGCGAGGCGGTACTGCGCGAGCGCGACCCGACCAAGGCCATTCCGCCGCTGGCCGGTGCCCTGGTCAAGAACGAACAGGACGTGCAGCTGCTTGAGCGCCTGGCGTTCATGAGCCGTCGCGGCACGCGTTGAGCCCTCTTCGTCAACAAGCGCGAGGGCCACTGCCATGCTGCTGAACCTGTTCAATGAGATGCGCGCCGCCAAGGTGCCGGTGTCGGTGCGCGAACTGCTGGACCTGATCAACGCGCTGAAACAGCGGGTGATCTTCGCCGACATGGACGAATTCTATTACTTGTCCCGAGCGATCCTGGTGAAGGACGAGCGCCATTTCGACAAGTTCGACCGAGCGTTCGCCGCTTACTTCAACGGCCTGGAAAAACTCGACGACCATCTCCAGGCGCTGATCCCCGAAGATTGGTTGCGCAAGGAGTTCGAGCGTTCGCTGACCGATGAGGAGCGGGCGCAGATCCAGTCCCTGGGAGGCCTCGACAAGCTGATCGAGGAATTCAAGAAGCGCCTGAAAGAACAGAAGGAACGCCATGCCGGCGGCAACAAGTGGATCGGCACCGGCGGCACCAGCCCGTTCGGCTCCGGTGGTTTCAACCCTGAAGGCATCCGCGTCGGCGACGCCGGCAAACGCCAGGGCAAGGCCGTGAAGGTCTGGGACCAGCGCGAGTACAAGAATCTCGACGACCAGGTCGAACTGGGCACCCGCAACATCAAGATCGCCCTGCGCCGCCTGCGCAAGTTTGCCCGCCAGGGGGCGGCCGAAGAGCTGGACATCGATGGCACCATCGACCACACCGCCCGGGACGCCGGCCTGTTGAACATCCAGATGCGCCCCGAACGGCGCAACACCGTCAAGCTGTTGCTGCTGTTCGACATCGGCGGCTCGATGGATGCCCATGTGAAAATCTGCGAAGAACTGTTCTCGGCCTGCAAGACCGAATTCAAGCACCTGGAGTACTTTTACTTCCACAACTTCGTGTACGAGTCGGTGTGGAAAAACAACCTGCGCCGCACCTCGGAACGCACTTCGACCCAAGACTTGCTACACAAGTATGGCGCCGACTACAAAGTGATCTTCATCGGCGACGCCGCCATGGCCCCCTATGAAATCACCCAGGCCGGCGGCAGCGTCGAACACTGGAACGAGGAAGCGGGCCATGTGTGGATGCAGCGTTTCATGGAGAAGTACAAGAAACTCATCTGGATCAACCCTTACCCCAAGGACACCTGGGGTTACACCGCCTCGACCAACATCGTGCGGGAATTGGTGGAGGACCGAATGTATCCGCTGACCCTGCGAGGGTTGGAGGAAGGGATGCGGTTTCTTTCCAAGTAAGGACTGTTGTCGAGCATTCGGGCCTCATCGCGAGCAGGCTCGCTCCCACACTGGATCTCCGTCACACATGAGATCCCTGTGGGAGCGAGCCTGCTCGCGATGCTTCTAGCGGTCTAAAAAGCCCCGCAAGCACTCCACCTGCTGCCGATGCGCAACCTCCTGCACCACCGGCCGCAACCGCACCTGGGTCCCTGGCAGGCATTGCGCCAACCGCGCCAGGGCCAATGGCGTCAAGGCACCCAGGCGCGGGTAGCCGCCAATGGTCTGCCGGTCGTTGAGCAGTACGATCGGCTGGCCGTCCGGCGGCACCTGTACGGCCCCCAGGGGAATGCCCTCGGAAATCATCGCAGGCCCCTGGTACTCCAGCTCAGCGCCCAGCAGGCGGATGCCCATGCGGTCGGCGCGGCTGTCCAGCGTCCAAGGCGTGTTGAACGCGTCGAACAGGCTCCGTCCGCTGAACGCGCCATTCTGCGCCCCCAGGATCAGCTCCAGCGGCTGAGCCTGCTGGAAATCCGGAATCAGCCTGCCCGGCATCGGCCGAGGCGTGACCGGGCCTGAATAGCTCAAGTGCTGGCCACGGCCCAGCGCCCGCCCCAGCCCATCCAGGCCGCCGAGCTCTTCACGCACCACCGTCGCCCGGCTGCCCAGCACCGCCGGCGCATCGAACCCACCGGGGGCTGCGAGGTACGCCCGGGCACCCAGCACAGGTTGGGTCAACGCCAGGGTCTGGCCTTTGCGCAAACTGAAATAGCGCCACGATGCCACGGCCTGGCCGTCCAGCCGCGCCCCGAGATCGGCCCCGGCCAGCGCCAGTACGCAATCCTCTTCAGCCACTACCGTGAAGCCGCCGAGGGTGATCTCCACCGTCGTCGCGTCCAGAGCATTACCCAACATCCAGTTGGCCCAGGCCATCGACAGCCAATCCGCCGCGCCGCCCTGGGTCACGCCCAAATGTCTGACGCCGAAACGGCCGCCGTCCTGCAACAGGCACAGCGGTGTGCTGGCCTCGATCAACAAACGGCTCATGCCAGGGCCTCCTGCGGTGTGTCGTCGCCGTCCAGTGCGATGAATTCGGCGTGGTCAACTGCGACAAAGCGCACCGTGTCGCCGGGCTGCATCAAGCTGTAGCCGTCACGCTCGCGATCGAACAGTTTGGCCGGAGTACGGCCGATCAGGTTCCAGCCGCCGGGCGACACCAGCGGATACGCCGCGGTCTGGCGCTCGGCAATGCCTACGCTACCTGCTGCCACTCGCTTGCGCGGCGTGTCGAGGCGCGGCGCGGCCAGCATTTCGTTCACCAGCCCCATGAAGGCGAATCCCGGTGCAAAGCCCAGGGCGAACACCTGGTATTCGTGCTCGCTGTGACGACGGATCACCTGCTCCACCGTCAATCCGCTACGACTCGACAACAGACTCAGCTCAGGCCCCACGCTGGCGTCGTACCACACCGGCAGCACATGGCTCTGGCCGACCGAGCGGGCGTCGGGGGAGAGATTGTTCAGCGCCTCGTTGACCAGGTCCCGAGCCTGCGCCGGGTTCAACGCCAACATGTCGTAATGCACCATCAGCGTGGTGTAGGACGGCACCAAGTCGATCAGGTATTCGGCGAACACCTCGCGCAGACGCTCGCTGGCAGCGAGCATCCACGGCATGTTGGTCTCGGCGATCTCATCGAACAGTCGCACCATCAGGCAGTCCACCGCGACCACTTCCACCCGTGGTCTCATGATGCACGCTGCCGGTCCAGCGCTTCGCAGATGCGTTGCACCGCCGCCACGGAGCTGGCGTTGTCACCGTGCACGCACAAGGTATTGGCGTGCAGGAGCAACGCGCTGCCATCGCTGGCGACCAGCGAGTCGCCACGAGCGATGGCCAGGGCCTGCCCGATGATGGTTTCGGCATCGTGATGCACCGCGTCCGGCAAGTGTCGCGAAACCAGGTGACCGGCGCGGTCATAGGCACGGTCGGCGAAGGCTTCGAACCACAACGTCAGACCATATTCGTCACCCAGGGCCTGGGCGGCGCTGTTATCCCGGGTCGCCATCAGCATCAGCGGCAACTGCGGGTCATAGGCCGCGACGGCCTGGATGACGGCGCGCAGTTGCGCCGGGTTGGCCATCATGTCGTTGTACATCGCGCCATGGGGTTTGACGTAGCTGACCCGCCCGCCCTGGGCCCGGCAGATACCGTCGAGAGCACCGATCTGGTAATGCAGCAGGTCCTTCAGCTCCTGGGCGGTATAGGCCATGGAGCGGCGGCCGAACCCCGCCAGATCCTGATAGGCCGGATGTGCGCCGATTTGCACGCCGTGGTTCAGGGCCAGGCTGACAGTCTTGCGCATGATGCTTGGGTCACCGGCATGAAAACCGCAGGCGATGTTGGCGCAATCGATGAAGGGCATCACCTCGGCGTCCAGACCCATGGTCCAGTTGCCGAAGCTTTCGCCGATGTCGCAGTTCAGTAGCAGGCGGTTCACAGTGAACGCTCCTGTAGGTTGTTTCTTTTCTGGCCGTGGGGCCTGCGCCCCACAGATTATCAGTTACTCGGCATCCAACTGTTTGCCCTGGGTTTCCGGCAGGCTGAGGGCCGCCAGGATCACCACGCCGTAGGACACGGCCGCGAATGCACCGATGCCGACACTCAATGACACCTTCTGGCTTAGCAGGCCGATCAGCAGCGGGAACAGCGCCGCCAGTGCGCGGCCGATGTTGTAGCAGAAACCCTGGCCCGAACCGCGGATACGGGTCGGAAACAGTTCGGTAAGGAACGAGCCCATGCCGCTGAACATCCCCGACGCGAAGAACCCCAGGGGAAAGCCCAGCCAGAGCATCACGTTGTTGCTCACAGGCATCTGGGTGTACAGCAACACGATGACGAACGAACCGATGGCGAACAGGACAAAGTTCTTCTTGCGGCCAAGGATGTCGGTCAGATAGGCGCTGATGACGTAACCCACATAGGAACCAACGATCACCATCGCCAGGTAGCCACCGGTACTCAGCACACTCAAGCCACGTTCATTCTTCAGGAAGGTCGGCAACCATGAGGTGATGGCGTAGTAGCCACCCAGCGCACCGGTGGTCAGCAACGAAGCGCGAATCGTGGTGAAAAGAATGCCTGGGGCGAAAATCTCGTAGAACTTCGCGGGATTGCTCGGTTCCTCGCGAGCCTTGGTCTGGTTATAGATTTCCGGTTCCTTGACCATGCGCCGGACGAAAATCACGAATATCGCCGGGACCAGGCCGAGCATGAACAGGGCACGCCAGGCGTCTTCCGGTGCCAGCACCGAAAACAGCAGCGCGTACAGGATTGCCGTCATGCCCCAGCCGAGAGCCCAACCCGCCTGCACCATGCCAACCGCCTTGCCGCGGTCCTTGGCGCGGATCACCTCGCCCATCAGCACCGCACCGGCGGTCCATTCACCCCCGAAGCCGAAGCCCATCAGGGTACGGGAAATCAGCAGTTGATCGTAACTCTGGGCCAGGCCGCACAGGAAGGTGAAGAACGCAAACCACAGCACTGTCAATTGCAGGGTGCGGACCCGACCGATGCGGTCCGAGAGAATACCCGCTACCCAGCCGCCAAGGGCAGAGGCGATCAGGGTGCTGGTCTGGAGCAGCCCCGCCTGTCCGGTGGTGATGCCCCACATTGCGATCAGGGTCGGTACTACGAAACTGAGCATCTGCGTATCCATGCCGTCCAGGGCATAACCGATCTTGCAGCTCCAGAAGGTGCGGCGCTCCTGCTGATTGATGTTGCGATACCAGTCGAACGGGCCGGAACGGGCCTGGGTTTGGGGGACGCCGAGTGTGTCAGGGGCACTCATGGTGGTTCTCCACGGTTTTATTGTTATAAGCCTCAACGATGGGAACGTTGAGACCGGTTGCCCCGATTCTTGGGCCCACGGCGCGGCGCGTCCAACGAATAAAATTGCGGACGGGTCATAAGAAAAAGTTGATTGGGTGGGAAAACGGGGGGCGTGGTTGATCACCCTTGTGGCGAGGGTGCTTGCTCCCTTGCCACAGAAAAGCTCTATCGGGGCTGTGTCAAAGCCCGCGCAAATTCCGCTCTTCAATCGGCCGGCTCTGGCGCAGGCGCTTGCCGCCCAGCACCACCCAGTCGATCAGGCGGAACAGGCATTCCAGACCGAACGACAGCAGCATGGCGCCGCTGATCCCCCAGATCATCGCTTCAGGGGTCAGCAGGACCTGGTAGCTGTAGCCGTTCCAGGTTTCCTTGCGGATGTCTGGATCGGCGGCCAGCGCCACTTGCAGCAAACGGATATACCACGGGCCTTGCATCGCCTGGTATTGCTTGTCCAATGCCTGCTGGCGCACAAGCAGCGTATTCAGGCTGTCGGCATCGCTGCGAAAGATCGGGTCCTCACTGGCACGGTAATGAGCCACCAGGGCCTGCATGTCACCCTTGAAAAACTGGTTGGCCGTGCCCTGAAACCCTTGCAAGCCGTTCTGGGCTTCGATCAGGTGCGCTTCGACCCGCTTGGCGTAATCGCTGATGAAACCCGGCACCTGGACTCCGACCAGCAGGCCCACTGCAAACAACACCAGCCTTAGATAACTGAGCAACATAACGTGACGTCCTTATTCGGTGCGGCCATGGCTGACGCATTCGCCGCGTCGCCACAGGCTCCATTGGCCCGGTTCATAGCGGGTCCAGGTTTCGTTTTCGGTCAAGGGTTCGGTGGCGATCACCGTAACCACGTCATTGGGCGTGGTTTCAGCCTGGAAATCCACAATCACATCCACGTCCTTGAGCCGCGCCGGGCCGAACGGCGCGCGACGGGTGATCTGGGCCAGTTTGGTCGAGCAATAGCAGAACAGCCAGTCGCCGTCGCTGAGCAGGCAATTGAACACGCCCTTGCTGCGGTACTCGGAACAGGCCTGGATCAGCGAGGACAGCAGTTGTTCCACCTCCACCGGTTCCGGAAAAGCCTGGCGCACGCGGTTGAGCAAATCACAGAACGCCGCTTCGCTGTCGGTATCGCCCACCGGGCGGTAGAAACCCACTCCCGGCCGGAAACCGGCTAGCTGGCCGTTATGGGCAAAACACCAATTCCGCCCCCACAACTCGCGCACGAACGGGTGGGTATTGGAAAGGCAGACCTTGCCGACGTTGGCCTGGCGGATATGCCCGATCACTACTTCGCTCTTGATCGGATAGCGCTGCACCAGGTTCGCCACTTCCGACTCGCTGCTGGCCGCCGGATCCTGGAACAGGCGCAGGCCACGGCCTTCATAGAACGCGATGCCCCATCCGTCCCGGTGCGGCCCGGTCTTGCCGCCGCGCTGCATCAGCCCGGTGAAGCTGAACACGATATCGGTCGGCACATTGGCGCTCATGCCCAGTAACTCACACATGCTCGGACTCTCGCTTGAAGGGGCGGGCCGGGTTACAGACGCGGCTCGATACGCGAACGCTGGGGGTTGCTCGGCACTGGCGGGCGACCGTAACGGTCATCGCCGGCCACGCCGAACGGCGGCTCGTCGTCCTGCGCATCAGCCGCAGCGGCCGCCGCTTTCGCGGCGGCGGCCCTTTCCTTGCGAGCGTTGGAAGCACGCTCGATGGGGAAGCGGATCAATGCGAAGATCAAGTAGACGCCGAAGGCAATCATGCCGTACATGAGCAGGTCGGACGCCGCCCGCCAGACGTTGTTGCCAACCTTGAACAGAATGTCCAGGGCAGCAATGGCCAGGGCCGGGGCGAATTTGTCCTTCACCGGGTCGACAATGGTGGGGCAGAACAGCAACACCGCCATCAGCAACCGCAGCGGCTCGCGCAACCAGCGCCACATCCAGCGGGTGATGCGCATCCATACCAGCAGGCAGCCCAGTGCGGCGAAGGCATAGAGGCCCCAGGCAATCAGATAGTCGTTCTCGGTCATGGTGTCCATGGCAAGGCAGGCAAAGAGGCGCTTATAGTAACGGCTTTTCGCCCGTCAGGCTGCCCAGACGTGCGCCATGAATATGTTCGAGAGCCTTTCATGTCCTTATCCGCCCATGTTTCCAACGCCCCGGTAGCCCGAAAGGACGCCGGTGTCGACCCGTATGCCTGGCTGCAGGAACGCGACACAGACGCCGTGCTCGACTACCTCAAGGCCGAAAACCGCTTCCAGGAAGATCAACTCGCCGACCAGGCCGAACTGCGCGAAACACTGTTTCAGGAAATCAAGGGCCGGATCCTCGAGACCGATCTGTCCCTGCCCTCGCCCTGGGGTCCTTACTTGTACTACACCCGCACCACGGCCGGTGACGAGTACCCTCGCCACTACCGCTGCCCGCGCCCGGCGGACGACAGCCTGACCGTGGACGAACACCATGAACAATTGCTGCTGGACCCGAACGCGCTGGCCAATGGCGGTTTCTTTTCCCTGGGTGCCTTCAGCATCAGCCCCGACCACCAGCGCCTGGCCTACAGCCTGGACACGACGGGCGACGAGACCTACACACTGTTCGTGAAAGAACTGTCCAACGACAAAGTCAGTGAACTGTCCTTCGAAAACTGCGACGGCAGCATGACGTGGGCCAACGACAGTCTCACGCTGTTTTTCGGCGAACTGGACGATACCCACCGCCCCCACAAACTCTGGCGCTATCGCCTTGATGGCACCGCCGCCGAAGAAGTGTTTCATGAACTGGACGGGCGTTTCTTCCTGCATTGCTACCGTTCGAGCTCCGAGCGGCAGTTGATCCTGTCTTTGGGCAGCAAGACCACCAGCGAAGTCTGGGTACTGGATGCCGCCCAACCCCAGCAGTCCTTCACCTGCCTGGCGCCACGGGTTGAAAATCACGAATATGACGTCGATCACGGCCTGCTCGACGGCCAATGGACCTGGCTGATCCGCAGCAACCGCGACGGGATCAATTTCGCGCTGTACCAGGCCCCCGACACGGGCGCGGCGCCGACCGAGGCCGACTGGCAAAACCTGATCCCCCACAGCGACACGGTAATGATCGATGGCCTGAGCCTGAATGCCGGCGCCATGACGCTGAGCCTGCGGGAGGGAGGCCTGCCGATCATCGAGGTTCATCCGCAGGACTTGCCGGCTTATCGCGTACAACTGCCGGATGCAGCCTACAGCCTCCATGTGCAGAACAGCCTGGAGTTCGCCAGCGAACGCATCCGCCTGCGTTATGAAGCCCTGAACCGCCCGGCGCAGATCCGCCAGTTGGACCTGGCCAGTGGCGAACAGGTGGTCCTCAAGCAAACCCCGGTACTGGGTCCGTTCGATGCCGATGGCTACGTCAGCCAGCGACTTTGGGCTACGGCACCGGACGGCACGCAGGTGCCTATCAGCCTGGTGGCCAAGCGCGAGGCCCTCGGCCAACCGGTGCCGCTGTATCTGTATGGCTACGGCGCCTATGGCGAAAGCCTCGACCCATGGTTTTCCCATGCGCGACTGAGCCTGCTCGACCGCGGCGTCGCCTTTGCCATTGCCCACGTGCGAGGCGGCGGCGAGCTGGGGGAAGCCTGGTACCGCGCCGGCAAGCAGGAGCACAAACACAACACTTTCAGCGACTTCATCGCTTGTGCCGAGCATCTGATCGACAATGGCTTTACCACTGCCGGACAACTGGCGATCAGCGGCGGCAGTGCCGGTGGCCTGCTGATCGGCGCGGTCCTCAATCAACGCCCGGAGCTGTTCAAGGTCGCGATAGCCGAAGTTCCGTTCGTCGATGTGCTCAATACCATGCTCGACCCGGACCTGCCATTGACCGTCACCGAATATGACGAATGGGGCAATCCGGAGGAGCCGGACGTTTATGATCGGATCAGGGCCTACGCGCCGTACGAAAACGTCCGCGCCCAGGCGTACCCGGCGCTATTGGTGATCGCCGGCTACAACGACAGCCGTGTGCAGTATTGGGAAGCGGCCAAGTGGGTCGCGAAATTGCGCGCCACCAAGACCGATGACAACCCGTTGCTGCTCAAGACCGAACTGGGTGCCGGCCACGGCGGAATGAGCGGTCGCTATCAGGGGTTGCGTGACGTAGCACTCGAATACGCATTTGTGTTGAAGATTTTGGGCAAGGCTTGAGGAACTCTGCTTGAGGGCCGGGTCTTAGCTCCATGAGCTGGGCCCAGCCTTGGCACAATTCAGAACTGTGGGAGCCTGCTCGCTCCCACAGGGATCATCCCACTCTTGCAAAGAACACCAAAAAAGACCGTAAGCCATGCCAGAACCGACCTTACTGAACAATGAAATCCGCGACTGGCTGATGGACTGCGGCCTGTTCGATCAATTGCTGCCTGTCGACTTCGCCGCCGCGTCGGGCTACTTCAGCATCAGCGCCATCGCCCAGGGTGAAGCGATTTTCCGTGAGGGCGATGCCGGCAGCTTCATGTGCATCATCCACACTGGCCAGGTGGCCGTGCAAAAGACTGGTCCCGACGGGCAACCGGTGACCATCGCCACCCTGCGCAGTGGCAGGGCGTTCGGTGAAATGGCCGTGCTGGATGGCGAACGGCGTTCGGCCAGTTGCATCGCCGCCAGTAATTGCCAACTGCTGAACCTGGGCAAGGACTCCCTGGAAAAAATGCTCAACGATGCCCCCAAGGTCGCCGCGAAAATCATCCGCGCCCTCGCCGTCTCCCTCTCCAAGCGCCTGCGCATGGCCGATGGGCAGTTGTTGTCGCAGCAGGTCTAGCGGCACATCTCCCCTGTGGGAGCGGCATCCAAACCGAATGAAGTTCAGCCCCCCGGCGACTTGGCCTTGGGCGGCTTCACCTCCATCCCCGGTAGCGGTTGATCCGGCGGCGGCCTGGGTATCTCGATCGGTGGCAGCAAGGGTGGCCCGTCATTGCCGGAACCAGCCTTGGGCACGCTGCTGGGTGCGACCGGTGGGTAGGGCATCGGAGTGGGGGTACCGGGCGAACCAGGAATGCTGGGTGGGCTGACCGGAATCGTCGGCTGCTGGGCCTGTGCACAACTTATTGAGAGCACCGCCAGGGCAATGGCCGTTAGAATGATGCACTTCATCAGTGGCTCCGTGGCTACTGTCACCTTCAGGCTAGACCCTACCGCACCGGCCCGCCCTCCCTCATGAGATTTCCATGAAACGTTTCGTTCTGCTCGACACCACTCCCATCCCCGACAATGGCGGTGCCCTGTGCCTGTTCGAGTACGGCGAAGACTTCGTCATCAAGATACAGGGCGGTGACGGCGGCCAGCTGATGAACACCCGCATGCACGGCTCCGAGGATGCCTTGGCGCAGATTCCCTGCCGCAAGGTCGCCGGGCGTCCGGACTCACGCGTGCTGATCGGCGGCCTCGGCATGGGATTCACCCTCGCCTCGGCCCTCAAGCATCTGGGCAAGAACGCCGAAGTCGTGGTGGCCGAGTTGGTACCCGGCGTGGTGGAGTGGAATCGCGGCCCCTTGGGCGAAAAGGCCGGGCGGCCGCTGGAGGACCCACGCACGGTGATCCGCCTGGAAGATGTAGCCAAAGTGCTGCAAGCTGAGCCCCAGGGTTTCGACGCGATCATGCTCGATGTCGATAACGGCCCCGAAGGCCTGACCCAGAAAGCCAACAGTTGGTTGTATTCGGCCGGCGGCCTGGCCGCCTGCGCGAAGGCCCTGCGTCCCAAGGGTGTGCTGGCGGTCTGGTCGGCCAGTGCTGACCGGCAGTTTTCCGACAAGCTTAAAAAGGCCGGCTTCAAGGCCGAAGAGGTGCAGGTGTTCGCCCATGGCAACAAAGGCACCCGCCACACCATCTGGATTGCCGAGAAGCTCAAGGGCTGAGCTAAACTTCGTTCAACCGTCATCAGTCTTATCTACAAAGGTGAACCCATGAGTTCGTCAACACCTCCTTCCAATACCGCGAAGCTGGATCGCATCCTCGCTGACGCCCAGCGCGACCGGGAAATGGGTTACCGCGACAAAGCCCTGAAAATGTACCCCCACGTCTGTGGCCGCTGCGCCCGTGAGTTCTCCGGCAAGCGCCTGAGCGAACTGACCGTTCACCACCGCGACCACAACCATGACAACAACCCGCAGGACGGTTCCAACTGGGAACTGCTGTGCCTGTACTGCCACGACAACGAGCACTCTCGCTACACCGACCAGCAGTACTTCGGCGACGGCTCCCTGAGCACCCCGAAAATCGCCAAGGCGACTCACAACCCGTTTGCGGCGCTGGCCGGGCTGATGAAGAAAGACGAGTAACCGGCAAGGTACCGAGCGCCTGTCAGGCCCTCATCGCGAGCAGGCTCGCTCCCACATTGGAATGCGGTTTCCTGTGGGAGCGAGCCTGCTCGCGATAGCGATGCTACCTTCACCACCCATATTGAAACTGACCCCCTCCCCCATTCCCCGTATAATCGCGCCTTTTCCCAAAGGCACCCCGCCCGTGGCCAACAAACGCTACAGCTGCATCGGTCTGTTCAACCCAAAATCACCGGAAAACGTCGGTTCGGTCATGCGTGCCGCCGGTTGCTACGGCGTGGCGTCGGTGTTTTATACCGGCAAGCGCTATGAGCGGGCCGCCGACTTCGTCACCGACACCAAGAAAGTCCACTACGACATTCCGTTGATCGGCATCGACGATCTGAAGAAGATCCTGCCCCTGGGCTGTGTGCCAGTGGCCGTGGAGCTGGTGGAGGGTGCCCGCCCCCTGCCCGAATACACCCACCCGGATCGGGCACTGTATATCTTCGGCCCCGAAGACGGCTCGCTGGACAAGGACATCCGGGACTGGTGCGAAGACGTGGTGTACATCCCCACCACCGGCTGCATGAACTTGGCAGCTACCGTCAACGTCGTGCTGTACGACCGCATGGCCAAAGGCAACAACACCCGCTCGGGGCCACAATTCCGCTGACCGGTGGGAAATTCCATGGAACGACGGATTCCCTCGGGCAGTCAGTTTTATACCAATTCCCACACTGGAGACAGGCCATGAGCGATAACAATCCGTTCGAGCCAATCGAGAGCACGCCGTTCCAATCCCGCCCAGCGCAAAACGTCCACGGTTGGGAACGCGCCGGCTCCCTGGCGGGCGGCGTGCTGATGATGGGCAAGGGCTTGCGTCGTGGCGGCATTATCGGTCTGGCTCAACTGGCAATCGGCGGCATGGCGCTGGCGCGGGGCATCACCGGGCATTGCTCGGCCAAGACGCTGCTGGAGAAGAGCCGCCAGAACCTGAGCGACGCCCGTGTCCGGATCGAGCAGGTCGGCGATGAACTGAGCCGCATGAAGGCCAACGCCGAGGCGGCAACCGGCACGGCTACGGTGACCGGGAATGATTCGTTGGATTCACCGAAGACCGGGCTTTGAACTTGTAGCGCAGCTAAAGGCCAATCGCGGGCAAGCCTTGCTCCCACAGGAACCCCGCTGCCTTTGGGAGCAAAGCTTGCCCTGATGCCAGTCAGGCAAGAATCAGACAGTGCAAAACCTGTGGGAGCAAAGCTTGCTCGCGATGGCGGTATTACTGGAGTAACCGGTTATCCAGCACCGTAGACGCACCGCCCAGAATGCTCTCGCTGAGCTGCACGAATTCGCGGGTGTCGACCGTTTCCAGGCGCATCGCCGCCTGCAGCACATCATCGAGCGAGCGTTTGTTACGGGTTTTCAAACGAATTTCCCGATCCAGCTCCTGCAGCAACAGCACCGCCTTGGCGATCATCGCGGGGCTGACCTGTTCGCCGCGCAGGGTCGTCACACCCTGACTATCCCGGGCCAGGCGCTCTTCCAGGGTCTTGTAACGCTCGTCGCTCATGCCGCCGGCGCGGCGCAGCAGCTCGATGGCGTAGTACTCAGCCAGGCCTTCGCTGATCCAATCACTGCGTTCACGGTCGTGGACACGGGCAAGGGTCTGCACCAACTCCCGCAGCAACGGGCTGGTGCCCCGTTCGCTGACCAGCGGCGGACGGCTGTGCAGGTAAATCGACTCATGGCCGGCCAGGGCACCACGCCACAATGGGTCTTGGGCACCGACGATCAGCAGTTTCGTGGGGTGGCGCGGTATCAGCGCCTGCACCTGCGGCCAGACGAAGGTCAGCAGCGTCAACACGTCCATCCGACGCATGCCCTGGCCCAGGGGCGAGGCCACAGTGACTTCGGTTTCACCCAACCGCGTTCGGCGGCTGCCGAGCTTGCCGGCCAGCATCCACCCCGTGGGACGGTCGAATAACCGCGAAGGGTTGTCGATACGAAAACGTCGCTTGCCGATACGTGGCCAGGGCGTTTCGACGCTTTTCCAGCCGGCGGGCAATTCAACGTCCAGGCGCGCCACCAGTTCGACGCCGTCTTGCTGGTCGAGCCGGGCCGACGGCACCAGGTCATCACCACGCAGCAAGGCCCAGGCAGGGGTCATGCGGGTTTCGAAGGTGCCATTCTTGCGCCCATGGCTGATGCGCACCCGGTAGGTCAAGCTGGACTTGTCGGCGCTCGGGCGCCAGAGGCCTCGCGTGGTTTTACCTGAAGTCAGTTGCCACTGACCGTCCGCCATGAAATCGCTGTAGCGGCTGCCGTCGCCGAGATCGAAATCCAGGCTGCGCACCGCCGAACCTCGAGCCAGGGTCAAGCGCACCTCGGCCTGATCGCTCTGCGGCAACAGGTGCACGTGATAATCCAGATCGACCTTCTGTGCCGCCCATAGCGGGCCGCACACCGCCAGCAGCCCGCCGATCGCCAGCATCCGTTTCAACCCTGCATCCATGGGCTCTCCCGGTGATGCAACGCCCGACGATTCAGCCGGCGCGAAAAATCAGATGATCTTCCCAATCGTCTTCAGGCACGCTGCCTTCGGCCAGCATGCGCCCGGACTGGGAAATACGTTCGTGGTGCACGGCATCGCGGTCGCCACAGACCAGATGGTGCCACAGCGGCAGGTCCTTGCCCTCGCTGACCAGCCGGTAAGCGCAGGTCGGCGGCAACCATTTGAACTCATCGGCCTTGCCCGGCGTGAGCTGGATGCAATCGGGAACGGACTCGCGGCGACGCGGATAATCGGTGCACTGGCAGGTTTTCAGGTCCAGCAGTTTGCAGGCGATGCGGGTGTAGTAGACGCTGTTGTCATCTTCGTCTTCGAGCTTTTGCAAGCAGCACAGGCCACAGCCGTCGCACAGCGATTCCCATTCCTGCGCATCGAGCTGATCGAGGGTCTTGCGTATCCAGAAAGGTTCGACTTTGGCGGCCATGGCTCAAGTATCAACATCAGGTGGTGAAAAGGCCGACAGTCTAGTGCCGGGACCTCTTCAGGCCAAGCGGCGGCGACTGTCGGTAAGGCGATTGGCCGGAGGCAAACTCCACCCTGTAATCCTGCACAGATCGAAGCCCGCTCCCACAATGGATTTTTTTGGGGGGGGTCAATAGCCCCGGGTGAAATCCACTTCCCCGCGCAAGGCCTTGCCGGCCTGGTAGGCACGCAGGTTTTCCAGGAACAGTTGCGTCATCAGCGGCGGCGACGTCGGTGCCGAGCTGTGGCCGGTCAACAGCAAGCCCCATGCCGTCCAGAACGGATGACGCTGCGGCAGCGGTTCCTGACGACAAACGTCGATCACTGCGCCGGCCAGGTGCCCGTCTTTCAAGGCTTGCACCAGGTCCGCGTCCACCACGGCGACGCCGCGTCCGGCGTTGATGAACAATCCGGTGGGCTTGAATTGCTTGAACAGCGCCGCGTCGTACACGTCATGGGTATGCGGCGTATTGGGCAGCAGGTTGATGACGTAATCCACTTCGCCGACCAGACGCGGCAGATCCTTCATCGCCCCGACCTCGACAAAAGGGGCCAGCTCCCTGGCCTCGCTGGCAATGCCATAGAGTTGCACACCAAACGGCACGAGGAACTGCGCCACCCGTTGACCGATATCACCGGTCCCGACGATCAGCGCCTTGCGCCCCGCCAGCCCCTGCCCCTGGCGGTTGTCCCACTTGCGCTCGACCTGGCTGACCAGCCGCGCCAACACCTCGCGCTCATGGCCAAGCATGTAGGTAAGCACGTACTCAGCCATCAACTGACCGAAAATACCTACCGCCCGGGTCAACCGGTAATCGCGTGTCAGCCCCTCGGCCAACAGTGGCGTGATGCCCGCCCAGGTCGATTGCAGCCACTGGGGCCGATGGCCCTGGCGCAGCAGGGTAGCCAGCAGATCGGGCTGGCCAAACCAGACCGGGCAATCGGCGGCCAGCCGGGATAATTCAGCGGAGTCACCGCTGGTCAGCACTTCAATATCGGGCGCCGCCTGGCGCAACAGTTGGGCATATACCGCGTGGTCGTGTTCGGCAATCAGAACGCGCATGAATCAAACCTTTAAAAACAGTGCAGACGAACGCCGACAGAGTGTCGCTCCATCCATGCGGCGATCGTCAAAAAATTCCAATGTGTCTCCAGGGATCCCTGGACGGGTACCCCGGTACGGCGTCAGACCGGGTCGTTGCGTCGCAGCAACTCTTCAGGCAAATGCTCGATGTACTCTTCTTCGGCCGGTGGCATCTGCAGGTGATAACCCTGGGTGTCCAGGTTCTCCAGCACCTTGTTGATGTCCTCCCGGGACAACTGCCGCTCAGGACTCAAAACCAGATCGAAGGCATGGGTCGCCTTGCCAAAGGCCGCCATCAACGGCTCGGGCACGCGCGCCAAGGCATCACTCTTGAGCACATACAGGTACATCTCGTTTTTCTTCGAGCTGCGGTAAATGGAGCAGATACGTTTCAAGGCTGTTCTCCGGCAGTGGCCAGGCTGTCGAGCAACGCCTGGCCCATCAGTTCGCGACGCCAGCCACGCAGCGAATCAGGCAATTGATAAGGGCCCTCGGGGAAGCCGCTCTTGATCAGCGCTTCGAGGGTTTTCTTGCGTAGCATCAGTTCCGGTGCAATACCCAGGCGTTCGGCTTCAGCTTGCCCCAGGGCCCGCAGACGCTTGACCAGTGCCGCGGCCTCGATGGGCAACGGCTCGGCCACGGCCGGCGGCCATTGCTCTGGCGGCACACTGGCAGCGCGCTTGATCAGATCCAGCAGAAACTCGCCGTCCTGACGCACGGTGCGCGGGTGCATGTCTTCGATTTTCGCCAATGCGCCAAGATTATCCGGCTGGGTGCGGGCCAGGGGCCACAGCGAATGTTCGCGAATGATGCGATTACGCGGCAAGTCACGGGCCCGCGCCTCGCGCTCGCGCCAGGCGCAGAGCTCTCGCAGTACGGCCAGTTGTGCGCGGGAGAGTTTCCAGGCCAGCTTGGCTTCGCGGTACACCTCATCGGGATCGACTTCGCGGCGCAGGTTGGCGACCAGCTCAGCACCATCCTCCAGGACCCAGGCGTACTTCTCATCCGAAAGCCTGGGACGCAGTTGTACGAAAACCTCAGCCAGATGCACCGCATCTTCTGCGGCATAGCTGATCTGTGTTTCGGACAGCGGCCGCTGCAACCAGTCGGAGCGAGTCTCGCCCTTGGGCAACTCGATGCCCAGAACCTCCTGCACCAGCCGCGAGTAACCCATGGAGAAACCCAGGTTCAGGTACGCGGCAGCCAGTTGAGTATCGAACAACGGCGCGGGCAGGCTGCGGGTCAGGCGCAGCAGGACCTCAAGGTCTTCGCTGCAGGCGTGCAGCACCTTGAGCACAGCCGGGTTTTCCAGTAATGCCGCCAGGGGCTGCCAGTTGTCGATGGTCAAGGGGTCGATCAGGAAGGCACGCTTGCCGTCGCCGATCTGCAGCAAACCGGCGATGGGGTAAAAGGTGTCGACCCGCATGAATTCGGTGTCGAGGGCGACGAAGGGCAACTGCTGCCATTCGGTGCAAAACCGACCGAGGCTATCGTTGTCGCGAATCCAGTGAATATCGATGGCCACACGGCTCTCCCTTGAAGAATGGCGCGCAGTATATATCGCCGTCAGCGATTGCGAGCATCCATAGAGCATGAGCCTGAGAGAAATCGCCTGCGCAACGGCAAGAATAGTCCTACATTGAAAACTAACTGGTCTTACGCAACACATAAACCCGCGTCAACGCAAAACCAGGCAGAAAGTCTTGGTGCCACAGCACGTTGAAACCGGCCTGGAGGAACTCGGCCTCGACATCGGCCTTGCCTGCCAGGTTTCGGTGTGGCGGGTGACCAAGTTTGAAACGCCCGTCGATTTGTACCGACACGATAACCGTGTCGCGACTGACCCGAGCAAACTCGCGCAGCAGCGCCAGGCGATGCTCACTGGCACTCACGTGGCGAAACAATTGCAGGCAACAAATACAATCCACCGCGTTTTCCGACAGCCCGATGGTAAACGCCGAACTCGGAAAGGTCTTGACCCGCTTGAGCAATGCGCCGCCATGGTGGGTAAGCGCGTGTTCGAGCATGTCCGCAGATGGGTCCGCCGCCAGGATCACCCGGTTGGCATGTTCGGCCAGCACTGGCCAGAACCGCCCCGCCCCGCACGCCACGTCCAGCACCAGTCCCGGCTCACCGGCCACCTTCAGGGCGTTGCGCACCATGTGCTCATCGCGCCAGAACGCCAGGCGCAGCCGTCGAGGCGCCGGCCGGGAGCAGACTTGCGCATGCTCTTGGTCGTGATGCCTGGCGAACTCAAGTTCGACGGTGGAGGGGGGTAGCCCGGACATACAAACGGCTCTTGGAAAATGGACAGATGACAGGTTAAACGACGCGGCGTGAAAAAAAGGTGTAGGCGATCACTTGCGCGCCAACACACCATCAATCACCGCGCCGCGGCAACCAGCGAACAGATCCAGGTCCCGGTTATAGACCTTGCTGTTGACCTCCAGCAACCCGAGCATCGAGTGGAACAGGTTGTCCTGGCTCAAGGGCTTTTCCCGACTCGACTGCAGGCAATGCGTATCCACTGCGAAGGACTTCTGATAGGCGTCGGAAAACCAGGCGAGCATCGCCACATGTTTCTGCTGCTCCGGAGCAAGCATGTAGGGCGTGCCATGGAGAAACAGGTTGTATTCGCCCAGGGACTCACCATGGTCCGACAGGTACAGCATGGCCGTATCGACCTTGTCCTGATTGGCCCGTAGCAGATCGATCAGGGTCGAAAGAACGTGGTCGGTGTACACCAGCGTATTGTCGTAGCCATTGACGATACTTTCGCGACTGCAATTGTTCAGCGCGTTGCTTTCGCAAACCGGCGTGAAATGCTCGTACTCCTTGGGATAACGCTTGAAGTACTCAGGCCCGTGACTGCCCATCTGGTGGAGCACCAGCACGGTGTCCTTGTCCAAGGTGTCGATGAAATGCTGCAGCCCCTGAAGCAGGATCTCATCCCGGCACTCGCTGTTGGCACACAGGGTCGGGTCCTTGAGATTGCTCACATCCTGCAGGGTAACCCGGTCGCAGGTCCCTTTGCAGCCGGACTGGTTGTCCCGCCAGATCACGTCCAGACCGGCGCGCTGGAGCACATCCAGCAGGCCTTCTTCATGCTTGGCCTTGCTGGCGTCGTAGTTCTTGCGGCCCATATTGGAAAACATGCACGGCACAGACACGGCGGTTTCGGTACCGCAGGAATGCACGTCAGTGAAAGCGATCAGGCCGGCCTCGTGATTCAACGTCGGCGTGGTGTCACGGTTATAGCCGAGGATGCCGAAGTTCTCGGCGCGAGCACTCTCCCCTACTACCAGTACGGTCAGGGACTTGCGAGCGTGGGTCTGCCAGGCCGGATTGCGACTCGCATCCTCGCCCAGCTTGATGAACGGTTGCTTGGCCGACACGACCTGCTCGCGCAGGTAGCCGACCGAAGCACCAATGTAGTTACTTGGCACGATCATCAGGCGCAATTCGTGATGGTTGCGAAACAGGGAAGACAGCCCCTGGTAATTCGCCAGGGCAACCACGCCAATCATCGCCGCCGAAGCCACACCGACCAACAGCTTACTTAACAACTCTTTGGGCCAGCTACGGTACTTGATTGGTGTCTTGAACAATAACCAGGAAGGCAAGATGCCAAGTAACCCGAGATAGACAAATAACTTCAGCGACAACAGGTCACGGACTTCGGTGGCATTGGTTTCGGCAAAGTTGCGCAGCATGCCGACATCAATCATCACACCGTATTGGGCCATGAAATAAGCCACGCTGGCGCTGATCAGGAACATCAGCATCAATACGGGCTTGAGCACCGGGCGGAACGCCACGAGCGTCAGCACCAGGTTGAATGCGCAGAGAATCATCACGCCAAAGGCCGCGCACATCAGCAAGCCCCGACCGTCAACTGTCGTAATCGTCAGCAAGTGCTGCCAGAGAACGGCGTTGAAGCCAACTAAAAAAAAGGCACTGGCGAGCAGCGTCACCCACTCCGGGCGCACGGCTTTAATGGTCAGCATGATGGTGGGCGTTTTCCTGAAAGTTGCTTTTTGGAGAAGAAGCGCCTTAGAAAATGTGAAAAATACGTTTTCTACGGCAGCACAGACTTTAGGCAGCCCACCATCAATTTTTCGTGAAAAAGTTGCTATTAAATTATTATTTAAGTGGCAAGCGGCAGGACCATGACCTGCTTGCTGCTTGCAACTGCTTCAAGCCCAATTCAGATACCAACGCCAGTCCTGCTCCCCCACCTCGCCCATGAACTGACGGTATTCAGCGTGTTTGACCGCCAGGTAAACGCCAAGGAATTCGCCGCCGAAGGCTTCTCGCGCCCAGGCCGAAGCCTCAAGCGCGCGCAGCGCGGTGAGCCAATCGGTGGGCAGTAGTCCGGTCGCTTGTGCATAACCATTGCCTTCAATGGGCGCAGCGGGATCGCACTGCTCCCGTATACCAAGATGGATGCCGGCCAGTATCGCCGCAGCCGCCAGGTACGGGTTGGCGTCAGCGCCGCAGACGCGATGCTCGATGTGCCGCGAAAAAGCCGGACCACCTGGCACCCTCAAGCTCACGGTGCGGTTGTCCACCCCCCAGGTCGCCGAGAGAGGCGCGTAGCTGTTGCTCTGGAATCGGCGGTAAGAGTTGGCGTTCGGACAGAACATCAGTAACGAATCGAGCAGTGTGTCGAGCATCCCGGCTATCGCCCAGCGCAGCAACGGCGTGCCATCGGCGGCCTCGCTGGCAAACAGGTTGTTGCCCTCGCGGTCCGCCAGGCTGACGTGCATGTGCATGCCGGAACCCGCCAGATGATCGAAAGGCTTGGCCATGAAACACGCCACCATGCCATGTCTATGCGCCACGCCCTTGACCAGTCGCTTGTAGCGCACCGCTTCATCCATGGCTTGCAACGCATCGATGCGGTGCTCGAGGGTGATTTCCACCTGACCGGGGGCATATTCGGAAATGGCCGTGCGAGCCGCAATGCCCTGGAGTTTGCAGGCGGCATAAAGGTCCGCCAGGAACGGCTCGATCTGCTCCAACTCGCGCAAACCGTAGACCTGGGTAGCGCGCGGCCGGCCACCATCGGCATCCCGCGCCGGTTGTGGCCGCCCCTGGCTGTCGCGTTGCGCGTCCAACAGATAGAACTCCAGCTCCGCCGCCATCACCGGGTAATAGCCATCGGCCTGCAAACCCTCGATCACCCGGCTGAGCAGATAACGCGGGTCGGCGATGGCTGCCGGCATGCCCTCCCGAGGATGCATGGCGACCTGCACGGCAGCGGTGGGGATCAGCCGCCACGGCATGCGCTGCAAACTGCCGCTGATGGGATAGGCCCGGCAGTCGATGTCCCCGACATCCCACACCAGCCCCGAGTTTTCCACATCGTCGCCATTGACGGTCAACCCAAGAATCGTGCTCGGCAGCGGACGACCACTTTCATAGACCGCCAGCAATTCATCCCGATGCAGCAGCTTGCCCCTGGGCACGCCGTTGTTGTCGAGGATGAACAGTTCGAACAGTTCGATATCCGGGTGCTGGGCCAGGAATGCCCGGGCGTGTTCAACGGGCGCGAAAGCAGGATTGGCATTGTTCATTAGAATGCTCGTATTTTCATGTCGGACGGACACCAAGGCGCCGTCAATCTGTGCCCGCAATGAGCGGACGTCGTGAAGGGATCAACAGGAAATACGAATGTCCGGAGGACGGGCATGGCGACAATGCCATAGGGCCCAGAAAGCCAGTTCGGAGGGCAGCGCGGAAAGTGACGGTGCGAAGACAGGCGTGAGTCGACCGACCGGACCGACCTCGGCAAATGATGGGTACAGGAATGCTGCGGGCCGACCGTCCATAAACGCATCACAGTAAACACACCCCGCGAGCGTCCCACGCCGCCCCGGGTCGTTAAACCCGGATTTGATGGAGCGTGGATGGGAATGCGCTAAACAATCCACCTAGTGCCAAAGACGTGCTGTTCGTCGTGTTCCCTACATTATCTGTCCCGTTCCCGACAGCGAAACAGCCCCCACGGCATTCACTTGGGACCATCGTTCCGTTAGGATCACGGATCTTGTTTGCGCAAGATCCGCGCAAGGAGCACAGCGAGAAGCAATGGATGCTAATAAACAGTAACTCTCTCAGAAAGCTCGATATGCAGGACCTCATGGTGTTTAGCGCCGTGTACGAACAAAGCAGTGTCAGCGGCGTGTCCGAGGCACTGTGTGTCAGCCAGTCAACGGTGAGTTACTGCCTGAAGAAACTGCGGACCTGCTTCAAGGACGAACTGTTCATCAATACCCGCACCGGCATGCGCCCCACGTTCAAGGCCGAAGGCATGTACGCTCATGTGCGCACCATCCTGCAAAGCATCAACCTGTGCCACGCCGGTGCCGGCTCCCCCCTGCCGGATCGCCTGGCTGTGCGGACAGGCGATCGAGGCCGGCAGCCGGCTGACGCCTGAACCTCAGTTGTCGAGGATGGCCTTGGCGTAGCAGCCGCGATCCATATCGACGATCTCTACGCTGAACTGCACGCTGAGACCGGCCGGCCATGGGCCCAGGTCCTGGACCACGGTCAACAGACTCTCCCCCAGCTGCTTCTTGATTTCCGGCGAACGACCGCTCAACAACGCCAACTGCACATGCACGAAACCACGCTCGCCCAAACCGGTGCCCACCCGGAAATGCTCGACCTTCACGGCCCGGCTCTTGATGTCCGCCTCCGCGAACTGACCGGACGCCACCAGGGTGTTATTCAAGCGCAACAGTGCGACGTCGGCGTTAAGCTCGGGCAGGTTGGCGGTGTACTCGATGTGCAGGTGAGGCATGTGTTCGACTCCTGTTCGAAATGTGACGACGCGAATTCAGCCGACGCACGATACCCCTACTTGGCGCTCAAGCACAGAACCCTATGGCAAGGGAATTAGCGAAGCGCCACGTACAGCGTTATTGCTTTAACCGACCGCTTGCCCCGATACCCCGCGCTCACTCATGAACGCCTCCAGCCGGGAGCGCAACCAGCGCTCCGCCGGGTCACTGTCGACATGGCTCAGCCAGACCATGGACAGGTCCAGGGTCGGGGTCTTGAAGGGGAAGGGTTCGCTGAACAACTGGCCCGAAGCAGCCATGGCGACGGCGGTGTAGTCCGGCAGACTGGCAATCATATCGGTTCCGGCCAGCAACGCCGGCAACGCGCTGTATTGCGGCACGGACAAGACCACCTGACGCTTGCGGCCGATCTCGGCCAGCCATTCGTCAGCAAATCCGGCCACGTTCGCGGTATGGGACACCAGCACGTGGGGCCGCGAACAATAGTCGTCCAGGGTCAGCGGCGTTTCCGAGGCGTCAGCCCGCAACACGCAAGGCTGGATGTGTCGCAGCAATTTACGCTTGGCATTGGCCGGCAGCCCGCGGGTCTGGCTGATCCCCACGGTGATGTCGCCCGACGCCAGCAAATCGGGAATCCGCCAGTAATCGACGTGCTGGACCACGAACACCACCTGCGGCGCTTCCTGGCGCAGGCTGCGCAACAGCGGTGGCAACAGGCCGAACTCGACATCGTCCGACAGGCCGATGCGAAACGTCATGTTGCTGCTGGTCGGGTCGAAATCGTGGGTCAGGCTCAGGGCCACCGACAGCGAGTCCAATGCCGGCGACAGGTGCTGGATAATCTCCTCCGCCCGCGCAGTGGGCTCCATGCGATGGCCGACGCGGATGAACAACGGATCGTTGAACCGAGCGCGCAATCGGTTGAGGGCCGAACTGATGGCTGGCTGGCCCAGGAACAGCTTTTCTGCCGCCCGTGTCACATTGCGCTCCAGCATCAGCGTTTCGAAAACCACCATCAGGTTGATGTCAGCCTTGCGCAATTCGTTGCGGTTCATGCTTATTGCTCCCGGCTCGAGTCGGTTCGAGCGAACGCTGTCATTATCGGCAATAATTCATAACCATTGGAAACGTATTTCCAATAGCGAAAACTTTCAGCTTGGCTAGGCTTTCGACGACATGTTCAAAAACATGTCTTGAATGAGTCAATCGCAGGGAGCGAACCGATGTATTTTGAAATCTACAGACAGACCCGAGGCAACCAGAGCAGCGGAAAAGGCCAATGGCGCTGGCGCCTGCGCGCAGGTAACCACGAAACGATCGCCAGCGGCGAATCCTATGTGAACAAGGCTGACTGCCTGCATGTCATAGGGCTGATCAAGAACGTCCAGGGCGAGACGCCAGTGAAGGAAATCTGAAGCAGCGTTGCACCATTACCCCTATGAGCTGCTCCGCCGGGCCCAGCCTGTCGAGCAGCTTGTTGCGGCCCATCCAAGTCCCACAGCGAGCATTGCGCGATGGCTACCCATGAGTCCCCTGTCAACTTTGCCCAGAAATACGCCCTGTTCCAGGATCAGTGGGCCCCCAAGGTCGTGGCTGAGATGAACGACTACCAGTTCAAGGTCGCCCGGCTCGAAGGTGATTTCGTCTGGCATTCCCATGCCGACACCGATGAAACCTTCATCGTGCTGGAGGGCGAGCTTCGTATCGATTTTCGCGACGGAGCGGTGACGATAGGCCCTGGCGAGATGTACGTCGTCAAGAAAGGCATCGAACACAAGCCCTGGGCCGCACAGGAAGTGAAAGTGTTGCTGATCGAACCTCGTGGGGTCATCAACACGGGGGAAACCCATGAGCGAACGGCAGACAACGATGTCTGGATCTGACTGGAATCGGCAGCGGAGAATCAGTCGTACTCAGCCTCCTGATGCTCGCCCAACAGGCGCCGCTGGCGAGGTGACGCGGCCGCCAGGACGGCCGGGTTGAATTGCCAGTGCAGGTAAGGCGAAAACTTCTGCGCCACCATGCGTCGGCCATAGTGCACTTGCAGCAGGTAACGCGTGCGGTCGGCGGTCTGGTTGTCGCTGCCGGCATGCCATAACTCGCTACGCAACACCAGCACATCGCCAGCACGACACAACACCGGCTGCGCAGCATGCCCCGACCACTGGGTTTCACCCGCCACGGGTGCCCGCCCCGCCCGGTGGCTGCCGGGGATGACACGGGTCGGGCTCAAGTCGGCATCGATGTCGTCGAGATAGAACTGCGCGGTACAGATCTGCATCGGCAACTCGAAGGCGGGGTCGACCAACAGGCTTGGCGGCAACGCCATCGGCAGGTAATCCAGATGCAGGGGCGCCCCGATGAAACCGGGATGGCAACGCCAGGCCGTCTGGCCGATGACGTGACAATCATCCCCCAAGGCCGCCTCGGCCAGTTCGATCACGCCGTCCACGTCCAGAAATGGCAACCAGAATGGGTCGCGGTTGAAAACGCATTTGTAATGATCGATGACACCGCTGTAGTCCCAGTGCAGGGGTTTGAGCCGGTCGATTGCCTGGCGCACCGCTACGATTTGCGCGGTGTCCAATACTGCCGGCAACAGCACGAAGCCGTCCTGATGCAGGGCCCGCAGGCGGTCACGGGTGAGTGCCGCCTGGGACTTGCGGGTAGACACGGTGGTGCCGACTCAGGTGCGGAAGCGGCCGGTGAGTTCCGCCAGACTCTTCGACAGAGTGGATAGCTGCCGGCTGGCCTGCATGCTCTGGGCGGAATTCTCTGCCGCTTCATTGGACAGGTCGCGGATGTCGGAGATGTTGCGGGCAATCTCCTCGGTAACGCTGCTCTGCTCTTCACAGGCGTTGGCAATCTGCGCAGCCATGTCGTTGATCCGCTGTATCGAGCCACTGGTGCCGCTGAGCACCTGATCGACGCCCGCGGCGCGCTCGACGCTGTCGCGGGCCTTGTCGCTGCCGGCCTGCATGGCTTGCACGGCCTTTGCCACACCGCTCTGCAGCCGTTCGATACGCACCTGGATGTCCTTGGTCGAATCCTGGGTACGAGCCGCCAGGGCCCTGACTTCGTCGGCAACGACGGCAAAACCGCGACCCTGCTCACCGGCCCGCGCAGCCTCGATCGCGGCGTTCAGCGCCAGCAGGTTGGTCTGTTCGGCGATGCCTCGAATCACCTCGAGAACGGCACCGATGCTGGAGGTTTCCTGGGCCAAAGCGCCAATGGTACCCGAGGCGCTTTCCACCTCCTGGGCCAGTTGGCGGATCGACTCAACAGTGCTGCTGACCACTTCGGCGCCGTCACGGGACTGGCTGCTGGCTTGTTTGGCGGCGTCCGAGGCGTTCACCGCGCTGTGCGCCACCTCATGCACGGCCGCGCTCATCTGGGTGGCGGCGGTACTGACCTGATCCAGCGCCGCATGTTCGCTGCTGATCAGTTGATCATTGGTCGCGGCCATACTGGCCATGGTGCGGGCCGCGGCATCGACCTCCCCGGTCACCCGGCCTACCTCGGCAATCAGCGGCTGGAGCTTGTCGAGGAAACGGTTGAAAGCACTGCCAAGCTGCCCCAACTCGTCAGCCGAACGTACTTCAAGGCGCCCCTTCAAATCACCGCCGCCCTCGGCAATCTGCTCGACGCGGTGAAGCAGCCGACGCATGGGATGCAGCACCACAAGCGGCAGGACAAAAACCAGCAGGATGCACCCGAGCAGGCCGATCAACAGAATCCCACCCTGTTGCCGCCCCACCGCCTCGCCATGGTCGATCGCCGCCTGCCCCTCGTTAAGCGACGCCTGATCCTCCAGCTCGCCCAGCTTGTCGATAGCATCGCGCATAGTATCGAACCGGTGTTCGCTGTCGCCGAAACTCAGGGCACTGGCCGCCTGCGGATTGGTCGCGGCCTGCTCGACCACTTGCCGCGACAGCTGCGTCCACTGGGCAAAACTGTCATCGAACTGTTTGACCAGCGCCAGCGCCTCGGCCCCCGGCTGCATCGCCGCGTATTTGTGCACGCGATCATAGGCCTGCTTCATATTCTCGGCATGGCTGGCGCGCAGTGCTTGCACATGGTCGCCCGCATTGCCGACAAGCAGGCTGCGCTCGGCCACAAACGCCTGGTAGAGATCGCGGTCGGCATTAAGCAGCAGACTGATGGCCGGCAGATAACGCTTGGTCAATTCCGTACTGGAGTCAGTCACCTGATCGATGCCACGCACGCCCGTCCAGCCCATCAACACCAACAGCAACGCCAGGAAAGCGATTGGCAAGGTGATTTTCCAGCGAAAGCCCAGGTCGGCGAAAAATCGTGGCATGGGTGTCACTCCTCTTTAAGGTATGCCCTACCTATCGGCAGGATGTGCATTCTGCTAGAGAGACATTAGCCCAATTGTCACAGGGTGGTGACGAACGGTGGAGGGACTTTTTTCTTACGCCCTGCGCCTACGCAATTCAAAGAATCGTCTTACACACCATCTTATTGATGATCTCGGCAGAAAAACCCATAGTTCAGGTGCCGTCGCAAGACGACTCGGGTTTGGCGACTCGAAGACAAATACGCAGAAACCTCCCGCATGTTTGCGGATTGCTTCTGCGCGCAATATGCTGCTTTCCGGTGGCTGTGCGCGGGAGATCTTCGGATCTGCCGGTCTTTCCATTTGTCCCGGTTCGCCAACCTGCGTACAGCCACCACCTTTTTCGTTTGGCGACGATTAAGTTGGCTTCAATCAAATGGAGTTCCAAATGAACAAATACATGGCTCTTACAAGCAATGCCGATGATCAACCTCTCTTCGTCGACACCACTGCTCCTTTACACATATTGCTCGACACGGCAGGCTATAGAATACGCGCTGTAACCCAGCTTTTAGAAAACCTCGCGATGCGAGGAGACATTTCAACCGACGCAATCATACTTCAAGACTTTGCGCAACTGTGCTGCATTCCCTTAAGGGATGGTTGCGACGTGCTAGACGTCATAGCACGACGACTGGATGCAGAACCTGCTTAATAGAAAAGCCCCCAGCAAGCCGCGGGGGACTTGTGCCCCCGACCTCTCATTGCCCGGATACGATTATTCACATAAGCTGATCAGCATGAATACACAGACCTCGGAGGCTCCGATGGCCACCACAAAAAAAGCCGATAAACCGCAGAAAAAAGTCATTCACGACGAGCTGACTTTTCTTGATGTCAGGCAGGCCGCGCGTGATGGGCAAAAAGCATTCGATAAATTTGTAATCACTGGCAAGCTTCCTATTACAAAGTAGGCCTGATGCCAGCCATTAAAATTTCCGCTCTGTTTGAAGAAATACATAACTGGAAAAACTTCGCCGCACACTTTTACAACTACAAAGTATGCGGCGAAATCCCAGCCATCTTCGGCAGGGATGAAGGGCTCGACTTGAGCGAGATGTATCACATTCATCTCGCGAGCACTGAAAAGACACAAATCCGCTGGGCAAAAATGGATAGTCAATACTATCGCACCGCCTTGAAAGACGATCCAGCCAATGACTTCTGGCTGATCTATGCATACGATGATCTCAGAGATGAATATCTGTTGCTGACAATTACTGGACCCGATGCTCATAGTCGTTCGCAATGGGGGTCGTTCTTGCGTACGATTCATCGCGACATCGTGGAGCCTTGGGTATTGGGCAAGATCGTGTTTCCTGATCTGGATGATTAGTCCAGAAACCCAATGGTTATCGTTGATAAATCCCGTACGGTAATGCAGACGTGACGAGGGGGCTTGCTCCATGTGAGTACGGAGCGCTCACAAAGCGGGGTCGCTTTGCAGCCCAGATGTGTCTACTGCTCGACGACATGAACCGCGGAGCATTAAAACGCCAGAAACGAAAAAGCCCCTGAAATGTTCAACCATTTCAGGGGCTTAGTCGTATTCAATAATGGCGGAGAGATAGGGATTTGAACCCTAGGTACTGTCGCCAGTACAACGGATTTCGAATCCGTCCCGTTCGGCCACTCCGGCATCTCTCCAGTGGCGCGCATCATACCAGCACATTCGCCGGAAGCGAACCCCCGAGCGAATTTTTTTCCGTGCTATCAGATGCTTGCGTCGATTACAGCGGTACACCCAGGCGTTGGGCGACTTCTTCGTAGGCTTCGATGACGTCACCGAGGCCCTGGCGGAAGCGGTCCTTGTCCATCTTCTTCTTGGTGGCCTTGTCCCAGAGACGGCAGCCATCCGGGCTGAATTCGTCGCCCAGGACGATGGAGCCATCGCTGAACACGCCGAATTCAAGCTTGAAGTCCACCAGCAGCAGGCCGGCGTCGTCGAACAGCTTGCTCAGCACTTCGTTGACCTTGAGGGACAGTTCCTTCATGCGCGCCAGTTGCTCGGCGGTGCCCCAGCCGAATGCCACGACGTGGGATTCGTTGATGAACGGGTCGCCCTTGGCGTCGTCCTTCAGGAACAACTCGAAGGTGTAAGGATTGAGCTTCATGCCCTCTTCCACACCCAGACGCTTGACCAGGCTGCCGGCAGCGTAGTTACGCACGACGCATTCCACCGGGATCATATCCAGCTTCTTGACCAGGCACTCGTTGTCGCCCAGCAGCTTGTCGAACTGGGTCGGCACGCCAGCGGCTTCGAGCTTCTGCATGATGAAGGCGTTGAACTTGTTGTTCACCATGCCCTTGCGGTCCAGCTGTTCGATGCGCTTGCCGTCGAACGCCGAGGTGTCGTTGCGAAACAGCAGGATCAAGCGGTCAGCGTCGTCGGTCTTGTAAACCGATTTGGCTTTGCCGCGGTAGAGTTCTTCACGTTTTTCCATGATGGGCTCCGCTTGCTAAGTAGATGGGCTAGGCGATATGTCGCCAGTCGAGCCCTGAATCTTGATCGGCCAGTTGCAGCCAGTCCGGGTCGCACCCGAGGGTGTCGACAAAACATTGCCGGGCCAGCTGCGGCAGGTTGTTCTTGCTGCTCAGATGGGCCAGGACCAGGTGTTGCAAGCCCTGCCAGCCCAACTCGGCCACCAGGTACGCCGCCTGGTGGTTGTTCAAATGTCCGCGTTCCCCGCCTACCCGTTGCTTGAGAAAGTACGGGTAATAACCACGGGCCAACATGTCGCGACAGTGGTTGGATTCGATCATCAAGGCATCGAGATCCCGATAACTGTCCATGACCCTGTCGCAATACGATCCCAGGTCGGTCAACAAGCCGAAACGCCGCTCGCCGTCGCTGAACACATATTGCGTCGGTTCCCGGGCATCGTGGGCTACGCTGACCACGTCGATATCCAGGGCGCCAATGCGCAGTTGTTCGCCACCGGCCACGAAACCGGCTGGCTCGATGGGTTTTCGCAGCCCTCCCAGCGTTCCGCGGCTGAGGTAGACCGGCAGATTGTAGCGCCGGGACAGCAAACCCACGCCATGCACATGGTCGGCATGTTCGTGGGTCACGAGTATCGCGCTCAGTTGCGCCGGATGCACACCCAGACGCAGCAGGCGTTTCTCGGTTTCCCGCAGGGAGAAACCACAGTCGACCAGCACATACGTACCGGCGCTGGCTACCAGCGTGCCGTTCCCTTGGCTACCGCTGCCGAGAACGGCAAAACGCATCGGATCAGCCCAGGTTGTCCTGGATCACACCCAACACCTTGCGGGCCACTTCGGCCGGCGCCACGGTATTGATGTTTTTCTCGACGGTCACCTGGACGTTGTCGCCCACCTTGCTCAGGCGAACCTGATAGCGCTCGGCGCGGGCTTCGATTTCTTCCTTGTCCGGCTTGCCGCCGAACAGACCACTGAAGAAGCCGGGCTTCTCGTCTTTCTTCTCGGCTTTTTCGGCGAGGTTGATGTAGTACAGGCCCAGGCTGCGGTTGATGTCTTCAACCCGCCATTCGCCCTGCTCCAGCGCACGGCCGACGCTCGACCACGCACGGTCCAGGTCGGAGCCGACGTTGAGCACCGGGTTGCCGCTGCCGTCCTCGGTCAGGCTGACACGGCTCGGCGTGTCGAAATCCCGGGAAGCCAGCATCGAAACCGAACCGCCCTGCTCTGCGGAACGGCTCATGCTGGCAAGCATGTCGTCCACCAGCGCAGCGTCGAGACCGGTATTGACCGAACGGTTGGTGAACGCCACGTCGGCGGTGCTGCCGGCAGGACGCTCGGCGCTGACCACATAGATTTCACTGGTGTTGCGCTGCACGCCCGGCTCGATACGCACCCGCACGCGGGACTCACTGTCGCTGGCGACGCCGGCAGCACTCAGGCGCTTGCCCATGGCGGCGGACAGTTCATCGGCATGTTGCCAGGTGGTGGTGAACTCGCCGGTCTGGGGGCGCTGTTCATCGATGCGAAAACCGTTGTCCTGAAAGAACTGGATCGCCACCGGCCAGACTTCGGCCGGAGGATGCTGGGCCATGACCCAACGTGAGTCGCCGCTCTTCTGCAGGGTGTAGTCGCTGGCATCGGCCATGGCCGACAGCGGCTGCGGACGAGGAACCTCGTATTCACCCTTTGCGGTGTCGTCGGCCACGTTACGCGGAATCGGCAGCAGCGGATCCAGGCGCTTGGCGACCTGGACGTCCGGCGGCAGTTGCATCGGTGCAGTCTGTTGCGCGTTCAGGTAATCGCTACCACGATCACGGAAGTAACCTTCCGGGCCCCAGATCCACCCACAGCCACTGGTGCTGGAGATAATCAAGGCAAGTGCGGAAAGTCCGGCAATTCGCTTCATGCGGTGTACTTCCTCAATTAAACCAGGACGCCGGACTGGCGCATGGCCTGCCGCAGCGGTTCGTGACAGGCGTTGCTCAGCCAGGTGAGCGGCAGGCGGATGCCTTCGTGCATCAGGCCCATTTCCACCAGCGCCCACTTCACCGGGATCGGGTTGGCTTCGATGAACAGGTCCTTGTGCAGCGGCATCAGTTTTTCATTGATGGCCCGTGCGGTCTCGGCGTCGCCCTTGAGCGCGGCCTCGCACAGGTCGGCCATTTCCCGCGGCGCGACGTTGGCGGTGACGGAAATGTTGCCCTTGCCGCCCATCAGGATCAGCTCGACCGCGGTCGGATCGTCACCGGACAGCAGGATGAAGTCCTTGCTCACGCCATCGAGGATGGCCTTGGCGCGCTTCAGGTCGCCGGTGGCTTCCTTGATGCCGATGATGTTCGGAACGGTAGACAGGCGAATCACCGTCTCGGCCTGCATGTCGCAGGAGGTGCGGCCCGGGACGTTATAGAGGATCTGCGGGATGTCGACCGCTTCGGCGATGTGCTTGAAGTGCTGGTACAGGCCTTCCTGGGTCGGCCGGTTGTAGTACGGAACGACGAGCAGGCAGGCGTCGGCACCGGCTTCCTTGGCGTTGCGGGTCAGCTCGACGGCTTCGCGGGTCGAGTTGGCGCCAGTACCGGCGATGACCGGAATGCGACCGTTGACCTGCTTGACCACGGCACGGATGACTTCGATGTGCTCGTTGACATCGAGGGTAGCCGACTCGCCGGTGGTACCGACGGCGACAATGGCGTGGGTGCCGTTTTCAAGGTGGAAGTCCACGAGTTTGCTGAGGCTGGCCCAGTCAAGACGCCCTTGTGCATCCATGGGTGTGACCAGTGCCACCATACTGCCCGCAATCATGAAACCGCTCCTGCCGGAAAAAGAGAGCCGTAATGGTACTGGCGCCAAGATGCTTGTACAAGCGAACTCCCATTCCCCTTGGCGATGGTTTTCGCTACCCTTCAGACTTTGATCGGTACCGACACGTTCACAGGCCGGTTCCCAGCCTCCGTTTTCGTCGCCACAAGCCCCGATCCTGCGTTTGCCCCGGCGTATGCGGAATACCGTGCAACGCCAGGCACAGGGCTTGAGTCGTTCGTTTTCGCAGGCCGCCCCCTGCAGAATGGCGTAGGTATCGACCGCTCATCGCTTTAGGAATGCTGCATGTCCACCCCCACAGTCCGCGAACAATTCCTTGTCATCAGTGCCCTTGGCGCCAACCCCATGGAGCTGACCAACGTCCTGTGCCGCGCCAGCCATGAAAACCGCTGCGCCGTCGTGACCTCACGCCTGACCCGCCACGGCGAATGCAGTGCGCTCGTGCTTGAGGTTTCCGGCAGCTGGGACGCCCTGGCCCGCCTGGAAGGCAGCCTGCCGGTATTGGCCAAGAAGCACACCTTCACCGTCAACGTGGTGCGCAGCGCAGCGCTGGAAAACCGTCCCCAAGCCCTGCCCTACGTGGCCTATGTGAGCTCGGCCTACCGCCCGGACATCATCAACGAGCTGTGCCAGTTCTTCACGGACCACCACGTCGAGCTGGAAAACCTCACCTGCGACACCTATCAGGCCCCGCAGACCGGCGGCACCATGCTCAACGCCACGTTCACCGTGACGCTTCCGGCCGGCACCCAGATCAGTTGGCTACGCGATCAGTTCCTGGACTTCGCCGACGCGATGAACCTGGATGCACTGATCGAACCGTGGCGCCCACAAAACCCAATGTAAGGAAGCGCCCATGACCGTTGCCATCGACCAGCCGGTTACCGATTTCCAGGCGCCCGCCACCAACGGGCAGACCGTCAGCCTCGCAGCCCTGAAAGGCAAGCAGGTGGTGATCTACTTCTATCCGAAGGACAGCACCCCCGGTTGCACCACCGAAGGCCAGGGCTTTCGCGACCAGTACGCGCAGTTCAAGGCTGCCAACACCGAAGTGTTCGGCGTCTCCCGGGACAGTCTCAAGTCCCACGAGAACTTCAAGTGCAAGCAGGAATTTCCGTTCGAGCTCATCAGCGACAAGGACGAAGCCGTCTGCCAGTTGTTCGATGTGATCAAGCTGAAAAAGCTCTATGGCAAGGAATACCTGGGCGTGGATCGCAGCACGTTCCTGATCGACAAGGACGGCGTGCTGCGCCAGGAATGGCGCGGTGTGAAAGTGCCTGGGCATGTGGATGCCGTGCTGGCGGCGGCTCAGGCGCTCGATAAGGCCTGAGGCTTTTTATTGCCTGTCGGGCCCCATCGCGAGCAGGCTCGCTCCCACAGGGTTCTACACAATCCATGTGGGAGCGAGCCTGCTCGCGATGAGGCCATCAGCCTCACCTGATCAGTCAGCTAGAGCAACGGCGCCACAATCGGTTCCTTGCTCGGCCACGCATCCAGCACAGCCTTGAACAGCGTCGCCAGGGGAATCGCAAAGAATACCCCCCAGAATCCCCACAGCCCTCCAAACAGCAGCACTGCGCAAATGATCGCCACCGGGTGCAGGTTCACCGCTTCGGAGAACAGCAACGGCACCAGCACGTTGCCGTCCAGCGTCTGGATGATTCCGTAGACCGCCATCAGATAGATGAACTGATCGCTCCAGCCCCACTGGAACAGTGCGATCAAGGCCACCGGCACGGTCACCACCACCGTGCCGACATAAGGCACCACCACCGAAATACCCACCAGCAGCGCCAGCAATGCGGCGTAGTTGAGCCCCAGGGCCACGAAGCCGATGTAGGTCACGCCGCCACAGATGAATACTTCGATGACCTTTCCGCGAATGTAATTGGCAATCTGGCGATTCATCTCCTGGGCCACCCGGGTAATCAGCGCCCGTTCACGCGGCAGGTAGCCGCGGACCCAGCGCCCGATCACTTCCCGGTCCTTGAGAAAGAAAAACACCAGGATAGGCACCAGCACCAGGTAAATCATGATGTTCACCAGGAGCGGCAGGCTGGACAACGAAAACGTCAGCGCCCACTGGCCGAATTTGCCGATCTGGCCGCGCACCACTTCTATGGTCTGGAGCACCTGCTCGTCCGATACCAGATGCGGATAGCGCTCGGGTAGCAGCAATAGCAGGGACTGCCATTTGGCGAGCATGCCCGGCAACTCGTTGAACAGCGTCACCAACTGGTGCCAGAGCAACGGCACGATTATCACGACGAACACCACCAACAGCCCCATGAAGAGGGCAAACACCAGGCACACCGCCACGGTTCCGGGCAGCCGCAGGCGCTCCAGCGTCGTGACCAGGCCTTGCATCAGGTACGCCAGCACCATCCCCGCCAGCACCGGTGCCAGCATGCCGCCCAAGGTGAGGACCGCAGTGAACCCCAGGAATAGCAGCACTGCCAGCACCACCGCTTCTTCGTCGGAGAAGTAGCGCTGAATCCAGTCGCGTAACACTTTGAACATTAAAAATCCTTAAGCAACACCATCGGTTATTCAGGCTTTCTTCAGCCAGTAACGGTAGACGCCATTGTCGTCTTCTTCATGCAGCAGCGTATGACCGGCCAGCCGGGCGAAGGTGCGGAAATCACGCTGGGAGCCCGCGTCCGTGGCGATGACCTTGAGCACGGCGCCACTGGCCAGGCGGTTGAGCTCCAGCTTGGCCTTGAGCAATGGCAACGGACAATTCAGGCCGCTGGCATCCAGTTCGGCATCGTGGGCTACAGCATCGGTCATTGTTTCACTCCGCAGCAGGTCGTAGAGCCGCCTAGAATATCTGGTCCCGGGGCCGGTGTCCGGCTACAGTAGGGTCTTTGTCGACTAAGGCCCCGTGCATGACATTTCTGCGCCCCACCCTGCTGACGCTCGCTTGCCTGCTCGCCTCACCAGGCTTCGCCGACGACCTGCCGTCACTTGGCGATGCCAGTTCTGCCATTGTCTCGCCGGAGCAGGAACACCAACTGGGTCGCGCCTGGCTGGCCCTGCTGCGCAGCCAGGTCGCACAGCTCAACGATCCACAGCTCAAGGATTACGTCGAGACCAGCGTGTACAAACTGGTTGAAACCAGCCAGGTCAACGACCGACGCCTGGAGTTCATCCTGATCAACAGCCCGCAGCTCAACGCCTTCGCCGCACCTGGCGGGATCGTCGGGGTCAACGGCGGCCTGTTCCTCAACGCCCAGACCGAAGGCGAATATGCCTCGGTGATGGCCCACGAACTGGCTCACCTGTCTCAACGCCACTTCGCCCGCGGCGTCGAAGCCCAGCAGCGCATGCAGGTCCCCATGATGGCCGCGCTGCTGACCGGTATCGTGATTGCCGCCGCCGGCGGTGGTGATGCGGGGATCGCTGCCATTGCCGGCACCCAGGCGGCCGCCATCCAGGAACAACGGCGTTTTTCGCGCCAGAACGAGCAGGAAGCCGACCGCATCGGTATCCAGAACCTGGAAAAGGCCGGCTACGATCCACGCTCCATGCCGACCATGTTCGAGCGGCTGATGCGCCAGTACCGCTTCGACGCCAGGCCACCTGAATTCTTGCTGACCCACCCGGTCACAGAGTCCCGGATCGCCGACACCCGCAACCGTGCCGAACAAGCCAAGCCGGGCGGCATAGAAGACAGCATGCGTTACCAACTGATTCGCGCACGGGTCCAGTTGATCTATGAAGAAACCCCTGGCCTGGGCGCCAAGCGCTTCCGGGCGCAACTGGATGAGAACCCCAAGAACGACGTGGCCCGCTATGGCCTGGCAATTGCGCAGATCAAGGGCGGCCAGTTGAACGAAGCCCGGGGAAACCTCGCGCCGCTACTGGCCAAGTCACCCAACGAAATCATCTACAACCTGGCCCAGGTCGACCTGGACATCACCAGCAACAAGCTGGCCGATGCTCAATCTCGTGTTGACCGGATGCTGGCCCAGTATCCGGGCAATTACCCACTCAATCAGGTGCGTGTCGACCTGCTGCTCAAGCAGAACCGGCCCGCCGACGCTGAAAAAGCTCTGGAAACCCTGCTCAAGACCCGCCCGGACGATCCGGATGTCTGGTACATGGTCGCCGAGACTCGCGGGCTTTCGGGTAACATCATTGGCTTGCACCAAGCCCGCGCCGAGTACTTCGCCCTGGTGGGTGACTACCGCCAGGCCATCCAGCAACTGGACTTCGCCAAACGGCGCGCCGGCACCAACTTCCCGCTGTCGTCACGCATCGATGCCCGGCAGCGGGAGCTCATGGAGCAGGAGCGCATGGTGAAGGACATGATGGGCTGAGAAGACAAGTTTCGCGGTCGGCTCTGCCCCTGTGGGAGCGAGCCTGCTCGCGAAAGCGGTAGGTCAGCTTGCAGTGATGTGGGATGTGTCGGCCCCTTCGCGAGCAAGCTCGCTCCCACAGAGGGCCTGCTCGCCATTGATTGCCCCATCCATCGGGCGCAAAAAAACCGCCTCTCTCGAGGCGGTTTTTCATTGAGCCACTAACCGATCATTCGGCCAGCTTGAAGGTGATAAAGCTCGCACGCCCCTGACGCAGAACCCGCATCGAGACCGAGCGATTCTTCGGCAAGGCCTGGGCGATCTCGGTGAACTCCTTGGTGGAGCCAATAGCCTGGTTGTTCAGGTGCGTGATGATGTCACCAGGTTGCAAGCCGATCAGGGCGGCAGGACCGTCCTGCACCTCCTTGATCACCACGCCACCCTGCAGGTCCAGAGCTTTCTTCTGCTCGGCCGTCAGCTCGACCACTGCCACACCCAGGCGATTGCTGCTGCGCTCAACGCCGGACTTGGGTTGCGATTCCAGCTCGGCGCCCTCTTCAGGAATGGCACCAACCGTCAGTTCAACGTTCTTGCGCTTGCCATCGCGAATCACTTCCAGGTTGGCCTTGGCACCGGCTTTGAGGGCACCTACCAGGTGTGGCAGGTCCGCAGACATGATGATCGGCTGGTCATTGAGCTTCAGGATCACATCACCGACCTGCAGGCCACCCTTGGCAGCCGGCCCACCATCCTGGATCTGCGCCACCAGCGCACCCGCCGGTTTCTCCAGCCCGAACGACTCGGCCAGGTCCTTGTTCACTTCCTGGATGACCACACCCAGCCAGCCGCGACTGACCTTGCCTTCGGTTTTCAGCTGGTTGGACACGTCCATCGCCACATCAATCGGAATCGCGAAAGACACGCCCATGAAGCCGCCCGAACGGGTGTAGATCTGGGAGTTGATGCCCACCACCTCACCGGCCAGATTGAACAACGGACCACCGGAGTTGCCCGGATTGATCGGCACGTCGGTCTGGATGAACGGAACGTAGTTTTCGTTCGGCAGGCTGCGACCGATGGCACTGACGATGCCCTGGGTCACGGTGTGATCGAATCCGAACGGCGAGCCGATGGCCACGACCCACTGACCGGCCTTCAGATCCTGGGACTTGCCGAGCTTGAGCACCGGCAGGTCCTTCCCGTCGATTTTCAGCAACGCCACGTCGGAACGCGGGTCGGTACCGATCAGCTTGGCCTTGAGTTCACTGCGATCGGCCAGGCGCACCAGGATTTCGTCGGCATCGGCGATCACATGGTTATTGGTCAGGATGTAGCCGTCGGGCGAAATGATGAAACCCGAGCCCAGGGACTGTGCCTCACGCTGGCGACCACCGCCAGGCGAACGAGGCTGCTGCGGCATTCCGCGCTCGAAGAACTCGCGCAGCATGGGGGGCAACCCTTCCAGATCCGGCATCTGCTGGTCCGAGACGCGGCGATCCGGTAGCTTCTGGGTGGTACTGATGTTCACCACTGCAGGCGAGGCGTTTTCGACCAACTGGGTGAAGTCAGGCAAGCTGTCCGCCACGGCGGGAACGGCCTGGCCGAGCACCAGCACGGTGGCAAGGATGGAGAAATAGGTTTTCAAGCTTGGTATCGACATACAGCTCCCGTTACGACGAGCAGGGTTAAGCGATATGGAACAAGGAATACCGGTGGAAAGATACGCCGGTGTCATCGTTCCGGAAAAACAGGCAAGGACAGAGCCAAGCACCTCTGACCTAATAGAAAAAAAACAGAAGTTTTGCAAATGAAAATGCTGACAGGAAGTTTCGGCATTCGATCAGGACCGAACGACCACGGCAGCACTTTACTGAGTCGCCGTGGCATCGGACCGCATCGAAAGCGCAATCCGTTCAGCCGTACCAATAGGGATCTCGCCGACCACGGTCACCATCATTTCACCCTGGGGTGTCGTGAGACGACGCGAGACGGCTGCCGTCGGGCCAAGCTGGGTACGCGTGTCGGTGACAGTCGCGCCGTTCAATGGCTCCAGGAACACCGAGAAACGGGCCAGGCCATCGTCGTACATCAGACTGCTGACCTGAGCGCCGGTCTCCGGATCCTTGCGCACGGCGCTGTTGGTCAACTCGAAGCCGGGGGGGAGCCAATCCGAATGCCAGGTGGCCTTCGCCACAGCAGCCTTACCGGCGTCCCGGACGACTGCCTTGCACTCGGCACTGGCTTGCAGGTCGCTGTCCACCGGCTCGGCAATGCTCAGGCGCGTGAACTGGAAACGTTCGAGCAACTGCCCCTTGTCGTTAAGCAGCAGGGACTTGAGCGGCAGCCCCGTCTCTTTGTCCAGATGCAGCTCAAAACCGTAACGATGCTGGTCTTTGGGCGTCAGGGAAACGATGACAGCCGGTCGCCCGGCCACGCGCGACTTGCCGATGACGGCAAGGTCGTACCAATTCTTGAGTTTTTGCGGATCGAGCGCACGGGCCGTGCCCTCGGTGTTCCCAACCCCTGAGATCAGGGAGCCACTGACACACTGAGTATTTCCATCAATGCGCAGGACTTCCTGTGCCGAGCCATCCTGCTGCAGCAACCGCTCGCGCACTTTGCCATCCTGGACACGATGCCAGATGTTATGGGTAGAAAAACTACCGTTGCGCTCGTAAACGAAGGTGCCTTGGAAACTTTGCTGTAGCTCGGCCTGGCCCATACGATTCAGCCAGTCCTGAGCCTCATCGGCGTACGCTGGGAAAGCACACCAGCCACCCAGCAGCAGCGTAAATAGAGGTATGGCGCGCAAGGGTTATCCTTAACGGTTTTCCAGACTGGCTGCACGGGCGTAAGGCAATGCGCTTTCAGTCCCTTTCAGGGCAGCTTGTTGGGCATGCTGACGCAGGTAGTTGGGCAGACGCTGATCGTGCCAGCCTGGCTGACCCTGCAAGACACCGTTGACCATGGGACCGGCGGCTTCCGAGCTTTCGCTGTAACCGGCCAATACCGCTGGGCCTTTGACCAGTGGAGCGACCAGGCCTGGCTGGCTGGACTGCTGGGCCATCTGAACTCCGGCTATTTCATCCTGGTTGTACAGACGTACACCGGCCAGAACGGCGACAGTTACCGAGGCGGCCACTGCCAGACGACCCAGGCTACGCCATGGGCTACGGGAAGCTTTAGCCGGTACGGCTTCGTCAGCCAATGCAGCAGAAACGGCCGCAGCGATGTCCAGGCGCGGAAGCAGCAGGTCCTTGTGCATGACAGCCCGGGCGATCTGGTAACGAGCCCAGGTCTCACGGGTTTCAACATCGTCAAAGGCATTCAATACCCGACGTAACTCCAGTTCGTCCGCTTCGTTATCCATCACTGCGGACAGCGATTCCTGCAGGGCTTCACGACTCATGGCGTTCCTCTCTTGGCTGTCGCCGCTGTCTTTAGTTTTCCTGCAACAACGGTTGCAGGGCTTTATCGATGGCCTCCCGAGCGCGGAAGATCCGGGAGCGCACGGTGCCTACCGGACATTGCATGACGCTCGCAATGTCCTCGTAACTCAGACCGTCGAATTCACGTAAAGTTAATGCCGTACGCAAATCTTCAGGCAGTTGCTGGATGGTCCGATGGACGGTGCCCTCGATCTCATCCCGCAGCAACGCTCGCTCCGGGGATTCGAGATCCTTGAGGCCATGATCGCCATCGTAGAACTCTGCATCTTCGGAACTTACATCACTATCCGGCGGCCGACGGCCGCGTGAAACCAGATAGTTTTTCGCCGTGTTAATGGCGATGCGGTAAAGCCACGTATAAAACGCGCTGTCCCCGCGAAAATTACCAAGTGCGCGGTAGGCCTTGATGAAGGCTTCCTGGGCGACATCCTGGGCTTCATGGGTGTCGTGCACAAACCGCACGATCAACCCGAGAATTTTGTGCTGGTATTTCAGCACTAACAGATCGAAAGCTCGCTTGTCGCCGCGCTGAACACGTTCGACCAGCTGCTGATCCTCTTCCTGGGTTAGCATGAACACTCCTCGATAAGCTCGAAGGAGGCTTGCATGGCTAATTGACCGGACTTGCAAACATAGACTCGGGCTTTTCGCAAAAGTTCTCCCCCTTCAAGCAAGTTTCCGGCGCGCTCTGATCCCGGCACGCACGAAAAACGCAGCGCGAGATTCCCCGGCTGCGCGAATAATCTGTCGCCGGGCCTGTCGGCAAGGACTCGTATCGATATCCTGCACCAACCCGACGCTGCTCCCTTTTGCAGACAACCGTCTATTGAACGTAGGCGCTCGGCAAAAGTTCCCGCTATTTACAGTCATTGTTCAAAGCAGACATTGAGCAACCATGATGTGATCGGCCGCGTTTTTCCTCGAAAAAGCGGCCTTGTCTTCCGTCCGCGAGAAAAGCGATCCGACGAAGCGCTTCGCTTTTCTGTCACGCTGGTCTCACATTGCCATGAATGCCCGGCTATTGTGCCGTTCCACCCCTCTATATACTAGTGGGCTGCGTGGCTGCCTGACTCCGCTGAAGCGGATGCCTTGCGCCAACCCCGACCCGGGTCGCCTTGAGCGGAAACCTATCGAATGAGCCTACAGTTCCAACATGATGTTCTGGTAATCGGCAGCGGTGCCGCCGGATTGAGCCTTGCACTGACGTTGCCGGAGCACCTGCGCATTGCAGTGCTGAGCAAAGGCGACCTGGCCAACGGTTCGACGTTCTGGGCACAGGGCGGCGTCGCGGCCGTGCTGGATGACACCGACACCATCGAGTCCCATGTCGACGATACCCTCAACGCCGGTGGCGGCCTGTGCAATCCTGACGCGGTGCGCTTCACTGTCGAGCATAGCCGCGAAGCCATCCAGTGGCTGATCGACCAGGGCGTACCTTTTACCCGCGACGAGCAGTCCGGCACTGAAGACGGCGGATTTGAATTCCACCTGACCCGGGAAGGCGGCCATAGCCATCGGCGCATCATCCATGCGGCCGATGCCACCGGCGCAGCGATTTTCAAGACGCTGCTGGCCCAGGCCCAGCGGCGACCGAATATCGAGCTGCTGGAACAGCGAGTCGCGGTCGACCTGATCACCGAAAAACGCCTGGGCCTGGCCGGCGATCGTTGCCTGGGCGCCTACGTGCTTAATCGCGGCACCGGCGAAGTCGACACCTACGGCGCACGCTTCGTGATCCTGGCGTCCGGTGGCGCAGCCAAAGTCTACCTGTACACCAGCAACCCCGACGGCGCCTGCGGCGACGGTATCGCCATGGCGTGGCGCTCGGGATGCCGGGTAGCGAACCTGGAATTCAATCAATTCCACCCCACCTGCCTCTATCATCCGCTGGCGAAGAGTTTCCTGGTCACCGAGGCCCTGCGCGGCGAAGGTGCGCACTTGAAGCTGCCCAATGGCGAGCGCTTCATGCAGCGCTTCGACGCGCGCGCCGAGCTGGCACCGCGGGACATCGTCGCCCGGGCCATCGATCATGAAATGAAGCGCCTGGGTATCGACTGTGTTTACCTGGATATAAGCCATAAACCCGAGGCGTTCATCAAAAGCCATTTCCCGACGGTGTACGAACGCTGCCTGGAATTCTCCATCGATATCACCAAACAGCCGATCCCGGTGGTACCGGCAGCGCATTACACCTGCGGCGGCGTGATGGTCGACCAGCAGGGCCGCACCGACGTTCCGGGCTTGTACGCCATTGGCGAAACCAGCTTCACGGGTCTTCATGGTGCCAACCGCATGGCCAGCAATTCACTGCTCGAGTGCTTTGTCTATGCCCGCTCGGCCGCGGCGGACATTCTCGAACAGTTGCCACAGATTGCTATCCCGGCCGCCCTGCCCTCGTGGGACGCCAGCCAGGTCACCGACTCGGACGAAGATGTGATCATCGCCCACAACTGGGATGAACTGCGGCGATTCATGTGGGACTACGTGGGTATCGTGCGTACCAACAAGCGCCTGCAAAGGGCCCAGCATCGGGTGCGCCTGCTGCTGGATGAGATCGACGAGTTCTACAGCAATTATAAAGTGAGCAGAGACTTGATCGAATTGCGCAACCTGGCCCAGGTTGCCGAGCTGATGATTCGCTCAGCCATGGAGCGCAAGGAAAGCCGAGGGCTGCATTACACCCTCGATTATCCGAATCTGCTGCCCGAGGCACTGGACACTATTCTGGTGCCGCCCACCTACGCCGACTGAACCTGAGCCGCACCCGCAGGCGCCGATGAAGATCGGGCGCCAGCGCGTCGCGGGGCACGCACAACGAGCGGATCCGCCGCTCGCCCTTCAAGCGAAAGCGCAATATCACGATCAGTGGCAGTGCCAGGCTGTCGGGGCGCAACTGCACCGCCTGCCAGCCACTGGCCTTGCTCCAGAGCTGCCAGCCATTGACATCCCGACGCAATCCGCGGAATGCCTGGCGATGAGTCAGCAACACGTGGCGCGGTATCGTCCAGGCACCGTGGGCCAGGCACAGCATAACGCCAAGCCCTGAGAACCCTGGCGAGACAGACATCAGGAGCAACGAGCCCAGTGCGAAGAGCTGGGCCAGGCCATAGGCCGCCAGCAGTTGCCCGGAGGCCTGCCAGCGGCATTCGAAGCGATTACTTCGGTTGGACACGGTCCAGGATCATCCGGACCATGCGCTGCAGTTCCGGATCTTCGGATTCGCTGCGCTCCATGAACCAGCCGAACATGTCCTGGTCTTCACATTCGAGCAGGCGGACATAGCAGGCACGGTCCACTTCATTAAGGTGGGGGTAGACCTCTTTCACGAAAGGCACCAGCAAGACATCCAGCTCAAGCATGCCGCGGCGGCTGTGCCAGTAGAGGCGATTCAGTTCTACATCTTCGACCATGGAGCGCTCCTCAAATAGAGCGCAAGTATACAGGCACCGCCGCGGTGAAACAGACGGCTTTGGTCAGTCACCACCGATCCTTTGTGAACTACCCATTTCAAGGGCGCGCCCTTATGATGTCCACCAGACTTTTTACCCTGCGATGACTCATGGCTGATTCCGCTTTTTTCTGCACCCTGTCCCACGAAGGCGTTCTTGCGGTCCGCGGCGTGGACGCCGGCAAATTCCTGCAGGGCCAATTGACCTGCAACCTCAACTACCTGAGCGACAGCCGGGCCAGCCTCGGTGCCCGCTGCACCCAGAAGGGCCGGATGCAGTCGAGCTTTCGAATCCTGCTCGAAGGCGACGGTGTACTGATGGCAATGGCTACCGGATTGCTCGAGCCGCAATTGGCGGACCTGAAGAAATACGCCGTATTTTCCAAATCCAGGCTCACCGACGAAAGCACAGCCTGGGTTCGCTTCGGCCTGGAGAACGCCGACACGACACTGGACCAACTGGGCCTGGCACTGCCGGAAGATATTGATAGCGTGGCCCGCCACGAATCCATGATTGCCATCCGTGTGTCCCCTGGCCGAGTCGAACTGTGGGCTCCTGCCGAACAGGCCGACGCACTGAAAACCCGTCTGCTCGCCACCTTGACCGAGACAGACCTGAACTCGTGGCTGCTGGGCCAGATCCGCGCAGGCATCGGCCAGGTCATGCCTGCCACACGCGAGCTTTTTATTCCGCAGATGCTCAACCTGCAGGCCGTCGGCGGCGTGAGTTTCAAGAAAGGCTGCTACACCGGCCAGGAAATCGTTGCCCGCATGCAGTACCTGGGCAAGCTCAAGCGACGCCTGTATCGCCTGCAACTGGACGCCGGCGAACTGCCGGAACCCGGCACGGCCCTGTTCTCCCCCGCCCACGGGAGCGCCGTCGGTGAGGTGGTGATCGCCGCACACACCGAGCAAAACATTGAACTGCTGGCGGTGTTGCAGGCCGAAGCAGCAGATGAGGGCAGTGTGCACCTCGGTAGCCTGGAAGGCCCGATACTGAAATTGCTGGACCTGCCTTACGAACTGGACCGCGACCGCGAAATCCAGCGCTGATCGCAGCATTTGTGGCAATACCTAGAGAATCGAAATGAGCGATTTGGCGGATAAGGTCCAACGGGACTTGGTAGAGGCCATCGATAACGATGACCTGGTTCTGCCGACATTGCCGGAAGTGGCCCTGCAGATTCGCCGGGCCGCCGAAGACCCGGAAATCAGCGTCAGCAACCTGAGCAAGGTGATCGGCCGCGACACGGCGCTTTCGGCGCGCCTGATAAAAGTGGTCAACAGCCCATTGCTGCGTGCCACCCAGGAAGTCACCGACCTGCACACAGCCATCACCCGACTGGGCGTCAACTACAGCAGTAACCTGGCCATCGGCTTGGTCATGGAGCAGATTTTCCACGCGCGCTCCGAGGTGGTAGAACAAAAGATGCGCGATGTCTGGCGTAGAAGCCTGGAGATCGCCGGCGTCAGCTATGCGTTGTGCCGGACCTATACGCAGCTCAAGCCCGACCAGGCAGCGCTGGGAGGGTTGGTGCACCAGATCGGCGTACTGCCGATCCTGACCTACGCCGAAGACCATAATGAGCTGCTGTCAGACCCGGTCAGCCTCAACCATGTCATCGAAACGATTCACCCTGTGCTGGGGGACAAGCTGCTCAGCGTCTGGGAGTTTCCGGAGAGGTTGGTGAAATTGCCAGGGCTTTACCTGGATTTCGCCAGGGAATCCCGGCAACTTGACTACGTAGACCTGGTGCAGGTCGCTGCGCTGTACTGCTACAAGGACACCGATCATCCCCTTGGCCGAATCGACGTATTCAAGGTGCCATCATTCCAGAAACTGGGCATCGACCCGAGCGACAAGGAACGATGCGCGAATCTCGAAGAGGCGCGGTCGATGTTTTACTAGACCAGGAGGATCACCTGTGGCGAAAGGATTTATCTGGTGGTGAGGGGATTATCTGTGGCGAGGGGATTTATCCCCGCTGGGCTGCGAAGCGGCCCTCCGCGTTTTGTCTGATACAACGCAGGGGGGCCGCTTCGCGCCCCAGCGGGGATAAATCCCCTCGCCACAGATAAATCCCCTCGCCACAACCAGGTTCGACTCAGGATCAGTCTGAGCCAGGGATAAAACTCACCCGCACCTTCAACCCACCCTCTACCCCGTCATGCAGGCTGATCTGGGCCAGGTGGGCGCGACAGATTTCTCCCACAATGGCCAAGCCAAGGCCAGAGCCGGCAACCTGCTGGTTGCGCCGGTAGAAGCGTTCGAAGACACGGTCGCGCTCGTGTAAAGGAATGCCGGGGCCGTCGTCCTCGACCTCCAGTACCGCCGGTGCGGCAACCCGCAGAATCACATTGCCACCCGAGGGCGTGTGGGCCAAGGCATTATCCACCAGATTGCTCAACAACTCGTTCAACAGCGTTGGTTCACCGCGCAGCCACACCGGCTCGTCGGCTTCCAAGGCCAATGCCACGCCCCGCGCATGAGCCAGCGGCGCCATGGCCATGCCCAGCTCGCGGGCCAACTGGCTGAGATCCAGCAACTGCGCGCCCCCTTCGGCAATGGCCCGCGCACCGTTTTCCACCCGCGCCATGGACAACAATTGGTTGGCCAGATGCGTCAACCTATCAGTGCCCTGGGCTGCGGTTTCCAGGGTCTCCCGCCAGATCGCCGGTTCGCTGGCGCGCAGCCCAAGTTCCAGCCGCGCCTTGAGCGCAGCCAGGGGCGTGCGCAGTTCATGGGCGGCGTCGGCGATAAATTGCGCCTGACGCTCGAACTGCCCGCGCAAACGCTCGGTAAAGTGGTTGAGGGCCCGCACCAGAGGCCACAACTCGTGCTGCACTTCCACCAGTGGCAATGGTCGTAGATCGTCCGACTGGCGCTCTTCCACCGCCGTACGCAAGCGCTCCAGCGGACGCAACGCCGCGCTGACCGCGAACCACACCAACAACAGGGCGCCCACCGCCAGCATGCCCAGACGCAGCAGCGTGTCGGCCATCAGGCCGCGGGCCATGCTGATGCGCGCCTCTTCGGTTTCCGCCACACGGATTTCCGCCATGCCGTTCATGTTCGGCTCGCTCACGGCCTTGAGCAGACTGACTACCCGCACATCCTGGCCCTTATAACGGGCGTTGTAAAAGCGCGCCAGCGCCGGGTAATCGTCCGTGCGCGGGGTGCCGGGCGGTGGGCCGGGAAGGTTTTCGTAGCCGGAGATCAGCTTCTTGTTGATGTCATTGACCTGATAATAGATGCGCCCGGCGCTGTCGTAGGCAAAGGTGTCCAGGGCTACGTAGGGCACATCCGCGCTCAGACTGCCGTCGCGTTGTGACAAGCCTGCGGCGATGGTTCGGGCCGAGGCCAGCAAGGTCCGGTCATAGGCGGTATCCGCCGCTGCACGACCGTTCCAATAGGCGCTCAGGCCGCTGGCCAGCATCAACACCACCAGCAACAGCGCCAGGTTGCGCAGGAGTCGCCAGCGCAGGCTGTCGGGTTTATGCATCGCGGGTTTCCAGCAGATAACCCAGGCCCCTGAACGTCACGATCGCCACGGCATGCCCGTCGAGTTTCTTGCGCAGGCGGTGAACGTATATTTCAATCGCATCAGGACTGGCTTCCTCGTCCAGACCGAACACTTGGGCGGCAAGCTGCTCCTTGCTCATTACCCGCCCCGGCCGCGCGATCAACGCCTCCAGCACGGCTTGCTCGCGGGACGTCAGGGCCAACAGTTCATCGTCCAGGGTAAAGCGACGGGTATCCAGATCATAGATCAGCCCGCCACAGCGCTGCTGGCGTTCGCCGCCCAGTACGCTACGCCGTAACAGCGCCTTGACCCGAGCCTCAAGCTCAGTGAGTTCGAAAGGTTTGGCCAGGTAATCGTCGGCACCGAGGTTGAGGCCATGCACCCGGTCCTTGACGTCGCTGCGAGCCGTCAGCATCAACACCGGCAGGGTTTTCCCCCGGGCCCGCAAGCGCGCCAGCACTTCAAAGCCGTCCATGCGCGGCAACCCGACGTCGAGTACCGCAACCGCGTATTCCTCACTGCTCAGTGCCAGATCGGCGGCAACCCCGTCATGCAGCACGTCCACGGTCAAACCGGTGCTCTTGAGCGCCTGGGCAACGCTTTCGGCAAGCTGCAAATGGTCTTCGACGAGCAGAACACGCATGGTTTTTCCTCGATTCAGGAATGGTCGACGCCATTCACTGGCGCGAAGTTTACAGCCGCATCCGCTGCTGTGAAGCCAAAAAACATCCTGAAAGCTTTTGAAAGGTTAGCGAAAGGTTGGGCTATTAGAGTCCTGTTACGGACAGTCTCGACTGCCGATCGCCTTACACAATCGCGAACGAGAAACGCCCCGATGCGTTTTCACATAAGAACAATAAAGCGGAGTATCCCCATGCTGTCCATGCAGCCCCAGGCGCCTATGCCTGCTCGCTTTTCCCGCCCCAACCCACCCCCTCGTGGCCAGTGCCGCCAGCGAATACCCGGACATGTACCGGTGGGTCAGCTATAGATTCAAGTTCCTGTTATGGACCTGTTGCCTGATCCAAAGGGTTCGGCAGCGCAAAGACTGCAACACACAACAACAACTCCTGTGGAGACGAGAATGAACCTATCACTGCGTAAAGTAGCCCTGGCCGTCGGATGCCTGATGTTCGCCGGACAATTGCTCGCCGAACCGAAACGCCCGGAGTGCATCGCCCCCGCAGCGCCCGGCGGTGGTTTTGACCTGACCTGCAAGCTGGCGCAAAGCGCGCTGGTAAACCAGAAACTGTTGACCAAACCGATGCGTGTCACCTACATGCCTGGCGGTGTCGGCGCGGTAGCCTATAACGCCGTGGTCGCGCAACGCCCGGCGGACGCCGGCACGTTGGTGGCCTGGTCCAGTGGTTCACTGCTGAACCTGGCACAGGGCAAGTTCGGTCGTTTCGACGAAACCAATGTGCGCTGGCTGGCAGCCGTGGGCACCAGCTACGGCGCCATTGCGGTGAAAAGCGATTCGCCCTACAAGAACCTCGACGATCTGGTACAGGCCTTGAAGAAAGATCCTGGATCCGTCGTCATCGGTTCCGGCGGCACTGTCGGCAGCCAGGACTGGATGCAAACCGCACTGGTCGCCAAGGCCGCCGGTATCGACCCACGCAAACTGCGCTACGTGGCGCTCGAAGGCGGCGGTGAAATCGCCACCGCCCTGCTTGGCGGTCACATCCAGGTGGGCAGTACGGACATTTCCGACTCCATGCCCCACATCATGAGCGGTGACATGCGCCTGCTGGCAGTGTTCTCCGAGAAGCGCCTGGACGAGCCTGAAATGAAAGATATCCCCACCGCTCGCGAGCAAGGCTACGACATCCTGTGGCCGGTGGTGCGCGGCTTCTACCTCGGGCCGAAGGTGAGTGACGAGGACTACGCCTGGTGGAAAGACGCGTTCGACAAGCTGCTGGCTTCCGAAGAGTTTGCCAAGTTGCGTGACCAGCGCGAACTGTTCCCGTTCGCCATGACCGGCCCGGAACTGGACACCTACGTGAAGAAGCAAGTGGCCGATTACAAGGTGCTGGCCAAAGAGTTCGGCCTGATCCAGTAACCGTCTCTGTTCTCGCGGCGGCACCGGCTCCCCCGGCGCTGCCCAGGAGTTAGTCATGCTCACCCTCCAACGTATTTTTGCCGCGGTGCTGTTGCTGGTCTGTATTGGCCTCGCGCTGATGGCCTGGCCGTACCAGGCCGCTTTTTCCTACGAACCAGTCGGCCCTCGTGCCTTTCCCTTGCTGATGCTGGGACTGATGGGCCTGGCACTGCTGTACATGGTGTTCCGTCCTGTTCCCATCGTGCACAGCGAAGACGAACCGCAACTGGACCGTGAAACCCTGCAAAAGATCGGCATCTGCGTGGTGCTGTTACTGGTATTCGCCGGAACCTTCGAGCCCTTGGGCTTCATCCTCTCCAGCATCCTGATCGGGGTGCCGATGGCTCGCCTGTATGGCGGCCGCTGGGTGCCGAGCGTGGTGATCATCAGCCTGATGGCCATCGGTCTTTATCTGTTGTTCGACAAGCTGATGGACGTGCCGCTGCCCCTGGGCCTGCTCGACGTCCTGGAGAATTGATATGGATACCCTGAATTATCTCGGCCAGGGTTTCGGTGTCGCACTGACGCCTTACAACCTCGTCACCGCGCTGACCGGCACTCTGATCGGCACCGTGGTCGGCCTGCTGCCCGGCCTGGGCCCGATCAACGGCGTGGCGCTGCTGATCCCGATTGCGTTTGCCCTGGGCCTGCCGCCGGAATCGGCACTGATCCTGCTGGCGGCGGTGTACCTGGGTTGCGAATATGGCGGGCGCATCAGCTCGATCCTGCTCAACATCCCCGGAGAAGCCTCCACCGTGATGACGACCCTCGATGGCTATCCGATGGCCCGCCAGGGCCTGGCCGGTGTGGCGTTGTCGCTGTCGGCGTGGAGTTCGTTCATCGGTGCATTCATTGCCACATGCGGCATGGTGCTGTTCGCCCCGCTGCTGGCCAAATGGGCGATTGCCTTTGGACCGGCGGAATATTTCGTCCTGATGGTGTTCGCCATCGTCTGCCTCGGCGGCATGGCGGGCGACCGACCGCTCAAGACGTTCATCGCGGCGTTGATCGGTCTGTTCCTGTCTTCTGTCGGAATCGACGCCAACAGCGGCGTGTACCGCTTCACCGGTGACAGCGTCCACCTGGCCGACGGCATCCAGTTCGTCGTGCTGGTATTGGGTCTGTTCTCTATCAGCGAAATCCTGCTGATGCTGGAAAAAACCCATCACGGCCAGGAGGCGGTGAAAGCCACCGGACGGATGATGTTCAACTTCAAGGAAGCCTCGTCGGTGTTCGTCGTGAACCTGCGTTGCGGCGTGCTTGGTTTCATCATGGGCGTGCTGCCAGGCGCCGGTGCAACGCTGGCCAGTGCCGTGGCCTACATGACTGAAAAACGCATCGCCGGCACCAGCGGCACCTTCGGCCAGGGCGACAAGCGCGGCCTCGCTGCCCCGGAAACCGCCATCGGCGGCGCAGCCTGCGGTGCGCTGGTGCCGATGCTGACGCTCGGCGTTCCCGGCTCGGGCACCACGGCGGTGATGATCGGCGCGCTGTCGCTGTACAACATCACTCCGGGCCCACTGTTGTTCCAGCAACAGCCGGACATCGTCTGGGGTCTGATCGCGTCGTTGTTCGTTGCCAACATTATGCTGGTGGTCCTCAACATCCCGATGATCCGCGTGTTCACCCGCATCCTGGCAGTGCCTAACTGGGCACTGGTGCCGGTCATCGCCATCATCACCGGCATCGGTGTCTACGCGGTTCACGCCACCACGTTCGACCTGTTCCTGATGATCGGCATCGGCATCTTCGGCTACATCCTGCGCAAGCTGGACTTCCCCCTGTCGCCTGTGCTGCTGGGCTTCATCCTCGGCGGTCTGATGGAGCAAAACCTGCGGCGTGCGCTGTCGATTTCCAACGGTGCATTGGAAATCCTCTGGTCGAGCCCGATCACTCTCGGCTGCTGGATCCTGACGGCGATCATGCTGTTAATGCCACTGCTGCGGATCTGGCGTCGCCGCAGCGCCCAACGACGCGCCGTGGCCGATGCCTGAAGCGACCTTCAGACAATGGTGGGGAACACCGCTGGTCGGCTTGGCCGGCGGTTACCTGGCCAGCCTGATCGGCTGGCCTTTGCCCTGGATGGTCGGCTCGTTGCTGGCGATCATCCTGGTGCGCTGCCTGACTCCGTGGCAGTTGATGGAAATCCCCGGGGGCCGCAAATGCGGCCAATGGGTAGTGGGCATCGGTATTGGCCTGCATTTCACCCCGGTGGTGATGGAACAGGTCCTGAACCACTTTGGCCTGATCTTCTTCGGCGCACTGATCACCAGCGTGTCCAGCGTGGTGAGTGTGTGGCTGATGCGCCGCACCGGCGAAGACCGCGCCACGGCTTTTTTCTCCAGCATGCCGGGCGGTTCCGGCGAAATGGTCAATCTTGGCTCGCGCAATGGTGCGGACCTGAGCCGCGTCGCCGCGGGCCAGAGCTTGCGAGTCCTGGTGGTGGTGCTGTGCGTGCCTGCTGCCTTCAAATACCTGTTGGGCGAAGGCGCACCGGTGCAGCACGCCACCACCGTGGATTGGCTGTGGCTGGCGCTGTTGTTCCCGGCGGGCGCCCTGCTCGCCTGGGTCTGGGAACGCCTGCGTCAACCCAACCCATGGCTGTTCGGGCCGCTGCTGGTGAGTGCGGCGGTCAGTATCGGCTGGGACCTGCACATCGGCCTGCCCAACGGCGGCAGCCAGATTGGCCAGTGGCTGATCGGCAGCGGCCTGGGTTGTCATTTCAACCGGCAGTTCTTTCGACGAGCTCCGTCGTTCATGGGGCGTACCCTGATTGGCACGGTGTTGACGATGCTGATCGCCACCCTGGCGGCCCTGGGCCTGAGCACCCTGACCCGCCTGGACCTGCGCTCACTGACCCTCGGCATGATGCCCGGCGGCATCGCGGAAATGAGCCTGACGGCAGAGACGCTGCAATTGTCGGTACCGCTGGTGACGGCATTGCAGGTGATGCGGCTGCTGTTCGTGCTGTTTCTGGCGGAGCCGTTGTTCAGGTATTGGATGCGACGACCGGGTCCCGACTGATCATTCGTGTCGCCCTTTTCGCGAGCAGGCTCGCACATTGATCTGTGCCAGCGCCGCACATCCTCTGTGGGAGCGAGCCTGCTCGCGATGAGGCCCGCACTGTCGAACACTTAAACTGGCGGCAACCGCCAATCGATCGGCGTCTCGCCGTGCTGTTCGAGAAACTTGTTCGTCCGGCCAAAATGCCCGCATCCCAGGAAACCACGATAAGCCGACAACGGGGACGGATGGACTGAGGTCAGCACCAGGTGCTTGGTGGCGTCGATCAGTTTCTGCTTGCTCTGGGCATGGGCGCCCCATAGCAGGAACACCAGATGCGGCTGATGCGCACTGACCACTTCGATGACCCGGTCGGTAAAATGTTGCCAGCCCTTGCCCGCATGGGCGTTGGCATTGGCGCGCTCCACGGTCATGGTGGTATTGAGCAGCAGCACGCCCTGGTCGGCCCAGCTTTGCAGGTAGCCATGGTTGGGGATGTCGATGTTCAGGTCGCGCTTCAGTTCCTTGAAGATATTCACGAGTGATGGTGGCGCCGGTACGCCCGGCTGCACCGAAAAACACAGGCCGTGGGCCTGGCCCGGACCGTGATACGGGTCTTGCCCCAGGATCACGACCTTGACCTTGTCCAGAGGCGTGGAATTGAGGGCATTGAAAATCAACGAAGCCGGCGGATAGATCTCCTTGCCGGCGGCGTACTCCTGGCGCAGGAACTCGCGCAACTCTGCCATGTAGGGCTGGTCGAACTCGGCACGTAGCGCCTGCTTCCAGCTCGGTTCGAGTTTGATACGTTCGTCAGCAGTCATGATTGCACCCGGTAAAAACAATGGGCGCACCCTAGGAAAGCCTACATGGCTTGTCAATTGATCTGACGCAGAACCGGCACTTTCCCACGCAGCGTTCATACTGAATATTCAATTTCTGATCGAGGTCACGATGAATCTGCACTTCGAAGAGCTCACGGGCATCACTGGGGCCCGTATCGGCATCGCTACCCTGGACGCCGAAAAATCCTTGAACGCCCTGTCCTTGCCGATGATCAACGCGCTGCGCGATCGTCTTGATGCCTGGGCCCGGGAACCGCAAATCGTTTGTGTATTACTGCGTGGCAACGGCGCCAAGGCCTTCTGCGCGGGCGGCGAAGTTCGCAGCCTGGTGGAAGCCTGCCGCGCCCATCCCGGCGAAGTACCGCCGTTGGCGGCGCAGTTCTTTGCAGCGGAATATCGCCTGGACTTCAACTTGCACACTTATCCCAAGCCTTTGCTGTGCTGGGGGCACGGCTATGTGCTCGGCGGCGGCATGGGCCTGTTGCAGGGCGCAAGCACCCGGATCGTCACACCGAGCAGTCGCCTGGCGATGCCGGAGATCAGCATTGGTTTATACCCGGATGTCGGCGCCAGTTGGTTCCTGTCGCGTCTGCCGGGCAAGCTCGGGCTGTTTCTTGGGCTGACCGGCGCCCACATGAACGCCCGGGATGCCATCGACCTGGGCCTGGCCGACCGATTCTTGCTGGACGAGCAACAGGACGACTTGATCGAAGGCCTGCTGCAGCTCAACTGGCAGGAACAGACCGACATGCAACTCAACAGTCTGCTCAAGGCCTTGCAGCGCGAAGCCCTCGACCGGTTACCCGAAGCCCAATGGTTGCCACGTCGACAGCAAATCGACGAATGGCTGGATGTCAGCGACGTGCGCTGCGCCTGGAAGGCCCTCAGCCTGCTGGTGGATCATCCGGATCCGCTGATCGCCCGGGCCGCCAGGACCATGACCGAAGGCTCACCGCTGACCGCTCATCTGGTCTGGGAGCAGATCGCCCGGGCACGGCACTTGTCCTTGGCCAGCGTGTTTCGCATGGAATACACACTGAGTCTCAATTGCTGCCGACATCCTGAATTCAGCGAAGGCGTGCGGGCCCGGTTGATCGACAAGGACCAGAAACCCCACTGGCACTGGCCGGACATCAACCATGTGCCTGAAGCGGCGGTGGAGGCGCATTTCCACAAAGCCTGGGAGGGGCGGCATCCGCTTGCGGATCTGGCCAATGAGTAGAAGTCCCGAGCGAAACCGGGTGGGAGCGAGCCTGCTCGCGATAGCGGCGTATCAGCCAACTTTAATGTCACTGACCCGACGCTTTCGCGAGCAGGCTCGCTCCCACAGGTTTTGTTGCAGGCAAAAAAAACGGCGCTCGATGCGCCGCTTTCAATAATCTGAAGATCAGCGGTGACTGTCCCGTCCATCATGATCGCCCCGACCGCGCCGATCATGCCCGCCACGCCGATTATCATCCCAACCACCCCGGTCACGGCCGTCCCAGCCGCCCCGACTCGGATAAGACCGATAGGCCGCCCGCGGCGGTGAATAGTAGTGAGGGCCGGGTTGATAGTAGCGCGGTGCCGAATAGTAGTGTGGCGCCGGTTGGTAATACCTGGGTGCCGAATAGTAGCGCGGCGCCGAGTAGTAGCTCCCACCACCGTAATAGACCGGCGCTGGTGAGGTATAGACCTCGGAACGGTAATAGCTCGAGTCTCCGTCGTAGTAAGGCACGCAGGCCGAAAGAGTCAAACCGAGAAACGCAATGAGCAGCAGTCGTCGATACATGGCGGCCTCCTGGACCGCGGATGGGCCACATCAGCGACGCTGATGGGCGGCAGCCGCCTTTCGGCACTGTCGATTAATCTGACAACAAAAACGGAATCTGGTGCGATTTCGCAATAAGTTGAAACATGTAGCGTTTTGCCCGTTTCGCCCCCCCCCGCCACAGTGCGTCCGCCACAAATCCCGTCGCCATCTCCTACAAGCCACTAAACTGAATCCATCCGATCGCAGCTCAGGGAATCGCCATGCCGCCCCGTTCGCCGTTGTATTCCCAACGCAAACCGCTCCTGACACTGGCGATACTGTTGGGGACGGGCTTTCTGGTGATTTCGCTGCTGGGCTATTACGTCGCCCACACCTCGATACGGGACCACCTGCTGAAGGTCCTGTACCTGAATCTTGTGATTGGCCTGCTGGTAACGCTAGTGGTACTGGCGGTGCTATGTCGGATCATCAGCGGCTATCAACGCCGCATCGACGCCCAGGCAACGCTCGACAGCCTGACCGAATTGCCAAACCGTCGTGGCTTCGACCTACTGGCCGTGCAAGCCCTGCACGAAGCCCAGCGCGAGCCCAAACCCTTGACGGCGCTGCTGATGGAGCTGGACGACTTCAAACGGCTGGACACCACCCACGGTCACATCGTCAGCGACCAGCTGCTGAGCGGATTTGCCCGCGACCTGAGCGATAGCCTGCGGCATTCGGACATCGTGTGTCGCTGGAGTACCGACACCTTTGTCGTCCTGCTCAAGGACACCGACGGACAGACAGGTCTGAAAATCGCCGAAAAGATTCGTCAGCACATCGAGAAGCAGCGCTATTTCTGCAGTGGCAAGCAACTGTTGGCGACCATCAGCATCGGCCTCACCACCTTGCAAGAGAATGACACCTTGCACAGCCTGCTGTCGCGGACCGATCATGCGCTGCAACGTGCCCGACAGACCGGAAGCAACCGAACCTGCGTTGAGATGCCTCACTCCAGTTATGAATAAACCCGACCTGTGCCCTGCCTGCGGCGGCGCCAATGACTGCACCCTGGCCAACCCGAAAACAGCCGACCGAACCTGCTGGTGTTACGGCGTGAGTATCGACCCGGCCGTGCTCGAGGCACTGCCGGTCGAGCTGCGCGATCAATCCTGCCTGTGCCCGCGCTGTGCCCAGGTCGAAAGCCAATTGCGCGCCAAGCAGCCGCCGATCGCGTAAGATTCCCGCCCTCCGCTCCCTGGCCTGAATTGCCCCATGCGTGTCGACCGTTTCCTCAGCAATCTGCCGCGCTTCAATCGCCAACAGGTCCGGTTGTTGTTGGTGGCGCGCCGGGTGCGCATCGACGGACAGGTGATCAGCGACCCGCACGCCCAGGTCCGCGAGTTCAGCCGCGTAGAAGTCGACGACGAACTGCTGCAGGCAGGCCGAGCGGCGCGATATTTCATGTTGCATAAACCTGCTGGCTGCGTCAGTGCCACGCGCGATCCGCAGCATCCCACCGTGCTCGATTGGCTGAACGAACCGGACAAGGACGACCTGCACATCGCCGGGCGCCTGGATTTCAACACCACCGGGCTGATGCTGATCACCAATGACGGCAGTTGGTCGCGACGCCTGACCCAGCCGCAAACGAAGCTGCCAAAGGTCTACTACGTCGAGACCGAGCAGACCATCACTGCCGACTATGCCGTCACCTTCGCCCGTGGCTTGTACTTTGCCTTCGAAGACCTCACCACCCAGCCGGCGGAGCTGACGCTGCTGGGTCCGAACTCGGCGCGGCTGAGCATCGTCGAAGGACGCTACCACCAGATCAAGCGCATGTTCGGCCACTTCGACAACAAAGTGCTGCGCCTGCACCGCGAACGCATGGGGCCGCTTTCGCTGGATGCAGATCTCGAGCAGGGCCAATACCGCGCCTTGACCCCAGAAGAGGTCTGCCTGATCTGAGCCGATGACCGCCGGGCAGAAGTGTCGAACAATTTTCAAAAGGACACTTGCGCAACGGCCGTCCCCCTGCTTGAATCAAACCGTCGGCCGAAATGTGACCGATGAGTCACCCCATACCTCTAAGAAACTTTTTGTCGGCCAGAACCCTCTGGTTCCGCCTTGCCCGCCGACAGACTGCCCGCCTAATAACAATACCCGTCGACCGGTTCCATTGGATCGACCTGGGCCTGATCTTCCAGGCGAATGCCTACCTGTCACATTGCCCGTGCAATCTCATTGCGCGCATACCCGCTTGCCAGGAGTCTATGACATGAGGCCAGAAATCGCTGTGCTGGATATACAAGGTCAGTATCGGGTTTACACGGAGTTCTATCGCGCAGACGCCGCACAAAAGACCATCATTCTGGTCAACGGCTCGCTGGCCACTACCGCGTCGTTTGCACAGACCGTCAAGAACCTTCATCCGCAATTCAACGTCGTGCTGTATGACCAGCCCTACGCGGGCAAGTCCAAGCCCCACAACCGGCACGAGAAGATGCTGACGAAGGAGGTCGAGGGCCAGATCCTGCTGGAGCTGATCGACCATTTCGCCGCCGAACACGTGCTGTCATTCTCATGGGGTGGTGCCGCCACGTTGACCGCGCTGTCCCACCGTCCACGGCGCATTGAAAAAGCAGTGATCAGCTCATTCTCACCGGTTCTCAACGCGCCGATGCGCGACTACCTCGAGCGTGGCGTCGATTACCTGGGCAACCTGGACGGCGACCGCGTGGGGCATCTGGTCAACAGCACCATCGGCAAACATCTGCCGCCGCTGTTCAAGCGCTTCAACCATCGCCATGTCAGCAGCCTGGCCGAGCATGAGTATGGGCAGATGCATTTCCACATCAGCGAAGTGCTCCAGAGCGACCTGTGCTGCTACGCAAGGGCGGCGAAAAACATCAACGTGCCGGTGCTGTTCCTGAACGGTGAATGGGACGAGTACACCTCGGCCGCCGATGCCAGGCTGTTCGCCGACTATGTGCAACACAGTACGTTCAGCACGCTGCAAGCCACCGGGCACTTCCTGGACATGGAACACAAGGCCGCCTTCCGGGATAGCCGCAACGCCTTGCTGGGCTTCCTCAAGCCGGGCCACCACGAAAGCCGACCACGCTACAGCCAGGTGCAGGGCTACCATGCACTGGCAATCTGAAACCGCGTCCTCGCGAGCAAGCCCCGTCCCCTCGACAATGGGGCTTGCTCGCGAATGACCGCTCTGGTTTGAGGCTTGGGTGGACCGGGAACCTCACCGCAGGCAAAGAAAAACTTCAAATCCGCGCCCACATCTGGTACAAAGTCAGCCGCTCTGAGCGGGTGTCGTATAATGGCATTACTCCAGCTTCCCAAGCTGATAACGAGGGTTCGATTCCCTTCACCCGCTCCAATCGAATTCGGGTCTCGCGTCGTGGTGGTTTTGACGGGGGATAAAAAAACCGGCACTGGATGGCCGGTTTTTTTTGGTCTTGAATTTGGGGAATTGCAACGCGTCCTAATCCAATAGCGATGCACTCCCTTGGCTAAAACTTTCCGAAGCCTGGGACGTCGACCCTGGGGCTTTTATTCTCGGAGAGGCAGTTGCCCCCATCCACCACGAGAACCTCACCGGTAATGTAGCTGGACTCCGGGGAAGCCAGAAAAGCCACCGCCGCAGCGACTTCATCCGGTCTACCGGCACGCCCGACGGGAACGTACTGCGCTGCGCTCATTTCCTCCGCTGTGCTGGACTGCGTCGCGATCCAACCGGGAGCAACAGCGTTCACGGTGATACCGTATGGCGCGACTTCCAGCGCCAGGCTCATGTTCATACCCACCATTCCCGCTTTCGCCGCCGCATATGCGGCCTCGCCAGGGTTGCTGACACGGGTACCGGTCGTCGAACTGATCTGCACGATGCGTCCGTAACGACGATTCTGCATCTCCGGCAACACCGCGCGGGTCAGCAAAAATGCAGTGGTCAGATTACGGGCAATCGCGGTGTTCCACGTCTCGACGCTCATAGTGGCCACTTCAGAGAACGTTTCAGCGTCACCCTGAATCGCCATACCGGCGTTGTTCACGAGTATGTCGATTCGCCCCCATAGCGATTCAGCCCAGATCACCAATTCGTCGACCTGAGCCGGCTGAGTAAGATCGGCAGTGCGTCCTTGCACCTCATAACCTGCCGCGCCCAACTGCGCGACTCGATCATGGATGCGGTCACTGCTGCCGGTGATGATCAACCTTGCACCTGCGTCCCCAAGCCGCCGCGCGATGGCCAGGCCAATTCCATGTTCGCTGCCGGTGCCACTGACCAATGCGACCTGACCACTCAAGTTCTTGAACATTGCGCTGCTCCACAAGGGATTGTCTGGAAGACCAGAGTAGCCGCTAGGCACACTTTGGCGCCGGCATATTTATAGACCTATCATCAATGCATGTGAGCACACCTTTTCGTGTATCAGCTACTGGTCGGGCTGTGTATGTACAGAGAGGAGAGCACGATGAACAACGAACTGGCAGTACCTGAGACAAAAGGTGTTTCGGTGACATTACTCGCAACGGTTGACCTCGGTGCAGAGATCGAGGGCATGGAGGGACGCCAACTCAGAATGCGCATGGTAACCATCGAACCTGGTGGCGTCTTCGGGCCGCTTCACAACCATAAAGACAGGCCCGGCACCGTCTACATACTGCAAGGAACAATCACTGACCATCGAAATGGAGTTGCCACGGACTATGGGCCGGGAGTGGGTTGGCCAGAGGACAGGAACACCACACACTGGCTTGAAAACAGAGGCACGATTGCCGCGACGGAGATATCGGTCGATATCGTCAGGCAAGCGTAAGCGAGGCCCGACATCTCGACTGAATGATTCAGGCACCAGGCAAATGCCCCAACGGCAACGCCCCCGGGGTCTTCACGGTATGAATTGCAAAGTTACTGCGGATATCACTGACACCCGGCAGTTTGAGCAGTCGCCCCGTAAGAAAGCGGTCGTACGCCCGTAGGTCCGGCACCACCACCTGCAGCAGAAAGTCCGACTCTCCCGATACCAGGAACGCTGAAATAACCTCCGGCAATGCCGTGACAGCCTGGTAAAACGCTTCGGCTTGTTCATCGTTATGCCGTTCAACCTTGATACCGACAAAGATCGTCAATCCAAGGCCCACTTCGTCGCGGTCAAGGATGGCTTGGTAGCCGCGAATCACGCCGGCCTCTTCGAGCATCCGCAGGCGGCGCAGGCACGGTGAAGGTGACAGACCGATTTCCTCGGCCAATTGCACATTGCTCAGGCGACCGTCGCGTTGCAACGCGGCGAGGATCTTGCGATCGAAGGCATCGAGTTTCATGGTTTGGCATTATCCAATTTCTTTTGCTTGATCATTGGCAGGTTATGCCAACTTTTGCCAACTTAGAAGCTGACTTCGCAACCACCTGCCCTGCCCTCCCACCTTAGACTGGCACTCTCAAATGTTATGGAGGAGGCGTGGCATGGCAGAGTTCTGGTTGTTCCTGATGGCCTTGACGGTGGTGTACCTGTTGCCGGGCCCCGACATGATTCTGTTGCTGCAAACCGGTGCACGTCAGGGTAAAGGCCCGGCACTGGCGACGGCGGTGGGGTTGGGAATCGCTCGGGGATGTCATGTCGCATTAGCCGCACTGGGGCTCTCGGCATTGTTCAAGACCGCTCCCTGGACGTTCGATGCGGTGCGCCTGGTCGGTGCTGCCTACCTGCTATGGATCGGCTTTCAATGCCTGCGGACTCGTTTGTTGCCAAGCCTTGAAGCGGCCGGTATCGAACCCGCAAAGCAGCGTTGGGGCCAGGCCATTCGGCGCGGTTTGCTGACCAACCTGCTCAATCCCAAGGCATTGCTGTTCTGTTCGATCTTGCTGCCGCAGTTCATCGACCCGCAGGGCGGCCCGGTACTTGGGCAATTTGCAACTCTCGGCGTGGCCCTGGTGGGCGTTGGCTTGCTGTTCGACTGCACCTACGCACTGGTGGGGGTGGCGCTTGGGCGCTGGTTGCAGCGTTCCCCTTCCGCTCAGCGTCTGCAGCAGTGGCTGTTTGGGAGCCTGTTGATTGGTTTTGCGGTGCGGGTGACGTTCGTACAACAGGCATAGCTGCGGATGATCGCAAAGGCTCGCCCTTGTGAGCCTTCAGTCCGGGGCCGTCTCCCGGTCCAGCGGGAGCAAGCTCTCTCGCTACGTTTTTTCCCCGTCCTTTCATATCCGGTAATAATCCCGCCCCCTCTCCCCCCGGCCTTATCTGCCGCGACTTCTAGACTTCGTTGCGATGAACACGTCTGCCCGTCCAATTCGGCATGGTGGTTATAGTGTTGATCACAAAATAATAGTAGGTATAGTCACCACCAAGCTCACCACACGGAGGTGATGTGAACAGCCAATTTCTGATAAGCCAAATTCTCGCGGACGGTTGGTACCTGGTGCGGGTTCGAGGCCGCCATCATCATTTCAAGCACCCGACCAAACCGGGACTGGTCACCGTTTCTCACCCGAAGAAGGACCTGCTCAAGAAAACGGCCATTAGTATTCTGCAACAGGCTCTGCTCCACACCCCCGTTGCCCTGCGTTCCCGGAGGACGATCAACATGCTGTACCCGATTGCGATTTCCATGGGTGATGAAGAACACGCCTGGGGTGTTGAAGTACCGGATATTCCCGGATGCTTTTCTGCAGGCGATGATCTGGATGACGCCATGGCCATGGCCCGCGAGGCCATCGAAGGTCATTTCGAGATACTCGCCGAAGACGGCTCGCCGATTCCGTCAGCCAGTAAAGTCACCGTTCACGCGGCCAATCCGCACTATGCCGGTTGTACCTGGGCATTAGTGGACATTGATGTGACCAAGTACCTGGGCAAGGCGCAGAAACTCAATATCACCCTGCCCGGTTACCTGCTTAACCGTATCGATGAATACGTTCTGCATCATCCTGAAGAAAAGAGCCGCTCCGGGTTCCTGGCTTCGGCGGCACTCAAGGTGTTGCAGCAAGGGCGATAAAAAGCTGGCGCCTGGATACGAAACCTGTGGGAGCCTGCTCGCGATAGCGGTGTGCCAGGCAACGCCAATGTTGCTGAACCATCGCCATCGCGAGCAGGCTCGCTCCCACAGGGATGGCGGGTCCATGTCTATTTTTTCTGGGCGTCGGACTCTTTCATCTGCACCGAAGACTTGGTGCCGTCGGTGTTGTCCTTGGTTTCATTGTCCGAGTTGTCGAAACAGCCTTGCAGGACGATCAGGCTGCAGGCGAGACAGAACGTGCGCGTAAGGTTCATGGTGTACTCCGGCTGAGGGCTTTAAGCAGAGACCGATGCAGACGGCAAATGGTTGCGGAAGTCTTCAGCCAGGACGATAGACGTTCGCCCAAGGGCGCCGTCAAATGTAAGTAGAATTTTCACCACTTCGTTGCTGTCACACCAGACAGGTGCAATCCCATAAGGAACACAGCAATGACCTTCGCCAAAATCGCGCAAAAACTGTCCCTTTGGGCGGGGAGCCCCAAGACATTTCTGGGGGCTATCGTGCTACTGGTGCTTTGGGCCTTGAGCGGGCCTCTGTTCAAGTTCAACGATACGTGGCAACTGATCATCAATACGTCCACGACGATCATTACCTTCCTGATGGTGTTCCTGATCCAGAACACGCAAAACCGCGACACCGATATCCTGCACCTAAAGATCGACGAGTTGTTGCGCGCGACCAGCGAAGCGCAAAACGCAATGCTCGGGCTTGAGGCGCTGGACCTCAAGCAACTGGAAGCGCTGAGGAAGCATTACCAAACCATGGGACAAGACGAGGCTAAAAGTCTTGAAGGGTTGGAGAAGAAGAACAAGATCGATCTGAATAAGTGTTGATCACGATGCGCGAGTGGTATGGCGCCACTCGCGCATCCTGAACATCCTGAACGAGCCTCAAGGCAGCGGATTACCCCCCGTCACACCGAAGACTTCGCCAGTGATGTAGCTCGACTCCTGAGACGCCAACAGCACATACAACGGCGCACATTCGGCCGGCTGTCCGGGACGCTTCATCGGCACCTGGGAGCCAAAGGTAGGAATTTTCTCCTGGGGTTGTCCGCCGCTGGGTTGCAGCACCGTCCAGATCGGTCCGGGCGCCACGGCGTTGACACGGATGCCCTTGCTGATCACCTGCCCCGCCAATGCCTTGGTGAATGCCACGATGGCAGCCTTGGTGGTGGCGTAGTCCAGCAGCGTCGCGGACGGATCGTAAGACTGGATCGAGGCGGTATTGATGACCGTTGCCCCTGCCGGCATCAGCGGCACCGCGGCCTTGCAGATCCAGAACATCGCGTAGATGTTGGTTTTCATGGTGTCATCGAATTGCGCGGTGGTGATATCGGCGATGTCCTTTTGCGCCTCCTGCTTACCGGCAACGTTCACCAGGATATCCAAGCCCCCCAATTGCTCGTGGGCGCTCCTCACCAACTGGACGCAGAAGGCTTCGTCCTTGAGATCACCGGGAATCGCAATGGCCTTGCGGCCTTCGGCTTCGATCAGTTCGATGACTTGCCGAGCGTCACGCTCTTCGCTGGGCAGGTAATTGATGGCCACGTCAGCCCCCTCCCGGGCGTAGGCAATGGCTGCCGCGCCGCCGATACCCGAGTCGCCGCCGGTCACCAGCGCCTTGCGACCCTCCAGACGGCCGAAGCCTTGATAGCTTTTTTCACCATGATCGGGCTTGGGCACCATCTCCTGATCGATGCCAGGCGGCGATTGCGGCTGGTCGGGAAAAGGCGGGCGAGGATATTGGGTCAGCGGGTTCTGCATCGCGTATTGGTTGGGGTCTCGGCGTGTTGACATCGAGGTTCTCCTTTCAGCGGGCAAGACAAGCCGGGGGCGAATGCCCCGGCCCTGAAGATAGGACGTGCCACGATCAGCGACTGGCCTGCAGCGCCCTCGCCATTTCCAGGTGGGTCTGCAATTTAGGCAGGGTTTCATCGGCAAACGCTTTGATTTCCGGCACTTCGGTGGTCTGGGCCTCCTGCTCGATCTGCGCGATGGCTTCCTCGGTGGCCTTGACCTGGCTAGCGGCATAAGCGGCTTCGAACGACTCGCCTTCCTGCATCTGCGGAATCATAGTCTTGGCTTTGTCAGCGACTTCCTCCCGCGGAGCGACAGGCAAGTCGAGTTTTTTCGCAATCTTTGCCAGATGCTGATTGGCGGTGGTGCGGTCGTTGATCACCATGATGGTGTAGTCCTTTACCTCCCTGGATTCGGCTTTGCCGTGGGCCATGCGACTGGCCTCGATATCGGCCATGCCTTTGGCGGAGGCATCGTTGATGAATTCGGCAGGCGATTGGGCCCAGGCACTGTTGGCACCCAGGCCCATCAGCACAACGAGACTGGTGGTGCGAAAAAAGGTGGCCATCCGGCTCATGGTCGCGCCCTCCTCGTAATAAAAAGTTCGGGCAGGTCTCCCTGCCTCTGAATCAGAACCACCAATGACTGCTCAGCGACCGATTTCGGCTTTCAATGGGGGCTTGTCGACGGTCATGATGGTGGTTCTCCCACTTTTGCGACCCGCTTCGGACACCTTGGTTCGATCGTGGGCGAAGTTTGCGGGATGAATGTGGCGTAAATCCGGCATGGTCTGGCCCTCCAGATGCGTGGATGTTGGCGAGCAGGGCCCGCCTGACATTCGAAAGAATCAGGGGCGCAAGGTTTGAATAAACAAGCAGCGCCACGACGAACGGTGACGTGCAATCAGGTGCCAAGGACTCTGTGATTCTGACGCTTGGCGGCGTACATCGCTTCGTCGGCGTGACGGAACAGCGCCACGTCTTCGACACCATGGTCTGGGAAACAGGCCACGCCGATGCTCGGTTCGATGCTCAGCCAGTGTCCATCCAGGCGCAATGGCTGGGTCAGCGCCTGACGGATTTTTTCCTGCACGCCCTGGGCATCTTCCAGAGCCTGGATGCTATGGAGCAACACTACGAACTCATCGCCGCCAATACGCGCGACTGTGTCGGAATCACGTACACAGCCCTGGAGCCGACTGGCCACTGCTTGCAACAACATGTCACCGACGCTGTGACCATAAGTGTCGTTGACCTGTTTAAAGCGGTCCAGGTCGATATACAGCAATGCCATGCGCCCTGACGCTGTGCGGGCACTCGCCAGTGCGGCTTTGAACCGTTCACGCAGCAACTCGCGATTCGCTACCTGGGTCAGTTGGTCGTATTGCGCCATACGCTGCAAGCGAGCGTGCAATTGCTGGCGCTCGATGGCGATGGTGATCTGCGCACAGACGTACTGCAGCAACTCCATGTCCTCCTCGGTGTAGCGCTCATTATCCTGAGCACTCTTGAGGATCAGCGCGCCAATCGTGCCGTTTTGCGAGTTCAGCGGCACACCCAGCCAGCACGGCGCGCCCGGCTGCGCCACGATGTCGAAAAAAACCGGTGGCAGTGGATTGCAATCAGATGCCAGCAAGATCGGCTGACCACTTCGGATCACCTCGGTGCACAAGCGCCCGGTGATTGTCCCCGGCAGTTCGGGTTGCTGCTCCTGATCGTCGACGTGATAGGCAAAATTCAATTGAGCGCATTGTTCATCGTACAGCGCCACCGAGAAGTTCAGCGCCGGCAACCATTCGCCAATAATCAGGTGGATACGCTTGAACAACGCCAGCAGATCCGCCGCGACATGGGCCGCTTCGGAAATGGCATACAGCGCTGCCTGTCGGGACTCGGCCTGTTTGCGTTCGGTAATGTCACGGGCCACGGCAATGCGCAATTGATCAATTTCTGACCAACGCGCAGACCACAGGATATGCGCCACCCGACCGTCCTTGCGCAGGTAGCGATTCTCGAAGTTGAGCTTGGGCTCGCCGTCCATGATCTCCCGCGCCGCCTCGAGGGTACGCTGGCGGTCGCCAGGGTGAACCAGTTCGATCATCGGCCGACCGATCAGCTCCTGGGGGGTATAACCAAAAATGCGTTCGCAGGCGGCACTGACAAATACGAAACACCCCTGGCCGTCGACGGCACACACGGCGTCCAGCAAAAGGTCTATGTAGCTGGCCAGCGGCGCGGAATCTCGAGTATCCATGGAGCTGGAAGCCATCCGGAGAATGCAGCGGTGGACGAATTGGGTGATCGGACGTACACCCACGATAAAACAGAGAATAGCGCAGGCAATCAGGTCACCCGAGAAATTGATTGCAATAGGCCATCTATTTGCTAGTCGGTATGACAGCCGGTCGATCACGGCGTCGTGAAGAACGCCATTGCGGCATAAGGAGCCTTTCGGCAGGCCTCCAGCCGGGACGCGAGGTCCCCCACATGAATTTCAAGCTTATGCCCGTCCGGGTCGAGAAAATAAAACGAATCACCTTCGCTGCGGTTGTCCCGCCATGACGTTACCTGCGCTGCGCTCAGTCGTGCCACCAGCACCGGAAAGTGTTCGGCTGCCAGGCCGAATGCGTAATGGGTGTAGTCCGCCCCGGGTTCGGTTTTACGTTGAGGATCGACAGACAGGCACAACCACAATCCGGGCAGGGACAGATATGCCCCGCCTTCCCACAGTGCCTCGAGACGCAGTTGCAACAACTCGCGATAGAACTCGACGCTTCGATCCAGATCGGTGACCGCCAAGGTCAAGTGATTGAGGCCTGAGAGCATCGACAGGCGACCTCCGTAAAAAGAAGTGGATGTTACGCCCGTTTGCCTATGCCTTGACAGCGGCCCAAGCCAAGGAAAACGCAGCGGATCCGGGAACATCCAGATAAACCCGGCATGCTCCGACTCCCCCGAAGGGATTTCCCGTCCACGTCCATAGGCAAGGTCCTACACGGAAGACTCCGGCAGCCCTCAAATACGCCGGAAACAGCCGATTCAAAGCCCTGTGCGGTGGTCTGTAAAGTCCGGAAACACACAGATATTGAAACAACCCACGGACAGCACCTCTCAACCAAGGAATGTAATTGCACCATGAACCAGATCGCGCAACCTACCCATCGTTTCACCAACTACCGAAAGGTCATATCCCTCGCAGATCAGGACTGGCAGTGCGCCGAAGCCGGAAAAATCTCGGGGCTCAACGTCGAGGTCAAGACACCCAACGTTCTCGTCGACCAGTACGGCCGTACCCTTCATCACTTCTGTACAACGTCCTATCTGGGCCTGGACTATCATCCCGCCGTGCTGGATGGCGCCATGACTGCACTCTGGGACACCGGAACCCTGCGTGTCGCCGACTCGAAGAGTCGCTGCAAATTGGCGATCCTGGCGCAGTACGAAACCCAACTGTCGGAACTGTTCGGCGCCAGCTGCCTGAGTGCCCTGTCCTGCAGCGCGGCCAGCGCCGGAATCCTGCCGCTGCTGGCCAGCGGTGCGCTGACGGGCAATCGTCCCCCTGTCATGGTGTTCGACAAGCGTGCCCACTCTTCGATGAACTACTTCAAGACCGCCTGCGCCGATGAAACCCGGGTCATCACCTGTCCGCACAACGACATGGACTTCATCGAGGACCTGTGCAAACGAGAGCGCAACGTCACCTATGTGACTGACGGTGCCTACAGCATGGGCGGCATGGCGGACCTGGACAGCCTGCTGTTTCTCAAACAGCGGTACGGTCTGTTCCTGTACCTGGATGACTCCCACGCGTTGTCCACCGTCGGGAAATGCGGTGCGGGGCTGGTTCGCCCGCGTCTTCCCGCCGTAGACGAGCGCACCCTGATCGTCGCCTCACTGGCCAAATCGTTCGGTGCCAGTGGCGGGTTGGTCATGTTCGGCAGCGAACGGCATAAGACACTGGTGCAACGTTACGGTGGACCGAGCAACTGGTCCCAGAGTTTGAACGCAGCGGCCATTGGGGCCGGCATGGCCTCAATCCGCCTGCATCGCAGCCGGGAGCTGGTCTCGTTACAGGAACGTTTGCAGGCTAATATCCGCTTCTTCGACAACCTTGTCCGTACCGAACAACACGGCAACCCGATGGCGATACGCCTGGTGCCCTGTGGTGAAGCCGCCCTGGCCAGCCGCCTGGCGGTTGAGCTGGCTGAACTGGGGTACTTCACTTCGGCAGTGTTTTTCCCCGCGGTACCACAAGACAAGGCGGCCATACGCATAACCCTGCGTGCTGACATGGAAACGAGCGTGATCCGGGCTTTTTGCGAACAGATCACCAACCTGCTGCAGGCCCACGGGCGCGATATCCGCCCCTGACTTGAGTCCTCGATGATAAAGCCGTACACCCTGATCGTCACTTGCACTCTGTTTTCCTGGCACAACCGGGAATGAGCGTCTACTTACCCGCACTGCCTGATATTGCCCGGGGTCTTGTGGCCGATGCGTCCCGGGTGTCCTCGGGCCTGTCGGTTTACCTGATCGGCATGGCGCTGCCCATGTTGGCATGGGGCAGCCTGAGCGAACGCCTGGGGCGTAAACCGGTCTTGCTGGCGGCATTATTGGGGCTGTACGGGCTGGGCAACCTGGCCCTGCCGTTTGGTACCTCGGTAGAGGGGTTCCTGGCGTTCAGGTTGATCCAGGGCATCGGTATATCGAGTCAACAGGCCTGGCCGTTGGCGACGTTGTGCACGTTGTTGCGGTGGCGGCCATGGCCTGCGTGAAGGCCATGCCGCCCCGGGGTCTTTAAAACGCGTTGCGGAAAATTTCCTCGATCTGCCGTTGATCCGCCGCCCGCGGGTTGGTCAGGCCGCAAGCGTCCTTCAGAGCGTTGGCGGCCAGCACCGGCACGTCAACGAGGCGCACGCCCAACTCACGCAAGCCGGCCGGAATCTCCACGTCCCGGGCCAGGCTGACGATCGCGGCGATGGCGGCCTGGGCGCCTTCTTCCGGGCTGGATCGGAGCGTATCGACACCCATGGCACGGCCCACATCGGTCAGGCGTGTGGCGCACACCGAGGCATTGAAGCTCTGCACATGGGGCAACAGCACCGCGTTGCACACGCCGTGGGGCAAATCATAGAAACCACCCAACTGGTGGGCCATGGCATGCACGAAACCCAGCGAAGCATTGTTGAATGCCATCCCGGCTAGAAACTGCGCGTAGGCCATGTTCTCCCGTGCCGCCAGATCGTTACCGTCACGCACCGCCAGCCGCAGGTTATTGCTGATCAAGGTGATGGCTTTCAGGGCACAGGCGTCGGTGATCGGGGTGGCGGCCGTGGACACATAAGCCTCGACCGCGTGGGTCAGCGCATCCATGCCCGTCGCAGCCGTCAGCCCCTTGGGCATTGCCACCATCAACGCCGGGTCGTTGACCGACATGAGCGGCGTCACGTTGCGGTCGACAATCGCCATTTTCACATGGCGCGATTCGTCGGTGATGATGCAAAAGCGAGTCATCTCACTGGCGGTACCGGCAGTGGTATTGATGGCAATCAGCGGCAATTGCGGCTTGCCCGACCGGTCGACACCCTCGTAGTCGCGGATCTGCCCGCCATTGGTGGCGCACAGGGCAATGCCCTTTGCGCAATCATGGGGCGAACCGCCGCCCAGCGACACGACGAAGTCGCATCGGCTTTCCTTCAACAATCCCAGGCCATTCTCGACGTTTGCGATGCTCGGGTTGGGCTTGGCACCGTCGAAAATCACCGATTCGATGTCCTGCTGCGCCAGCAGGTCGGCCACCTTGCCCGCAACACCGGCCTTGGCGAGCCCCGTGTCGGTCACGATCAGGGCTTTGCGAAAACCATAGTTGCGAATGGCGGTCATGGCTTCGTCAAGGCAACCCAGCCCCATGACGTTCACGGCGGGAATGAAAAAAGTGCTACTCATGGGGACACGCTCCTGAAAGAGGCCGGATAGGCACGGGCATACAGGATTGACCAGTCAGTCACGCCGTTCCTTGATCTGGCTCAAGAGTCGGTCGTGATAAAGTCGCGCCCTGCCCTTGCCACGTTTTGAGATGACTTTCCAATGACCGACTTCCAGGAATACGACGCCCGGCTTGAAGATTGGGAGACCCTGCGCGCCCATACTCCCTTCAGCGGGTTGCTGGTGGGCAATGGTGCCAGCCGCGCCGTATGGGATGATTTCGGCTACGACTCGCTGTTCGAAAACGCCCGCACCGTCGAGGAAAAACCCCTGACGCCGTCGGAGCTGAGCGTGTTCGACGCGCTGCAGACCCGCAGCTTCGAACAGGTACTCGGTGCACTGAAAACCACCAGCCGCGTCAACAAGGCCCTCGCCGTCAGCTCAGCCGCTCCGCGCAATCGCTACTACGCGATCAAGGAAGCATTGATCAACACCGTGCACGCGGTGCATATCCCATGGCGACTGGTACAGCCGTCGACCCTGACGACGCTGAACCAGGAGTTGAGCCGGTATGCCACGGTGTTCACCACCAACTACGACCTGCTCAACCACTGGGCGATCCAGCATGGGCCACAACCCCTTACCGATCTGTTCACTGGCGCCGACCACAGTTTCGATCTGAGCCAAGTGACCACGGACAAACCGCGCCTGTTGTATCTGCACGGCGGTCTTCACCTGGTGCGCAACCAGGACGGCACGGCGCGTAAGCTCACATCCACCGAAGGCACGCTGCTGGGCAATTTCGCCATCAACAACACCCTCAAGACCCTCGACGACGTACCGTTGTTCGTCAATGAAGGCCCGAGCAAGGACAAGCTCAAGACCATCCGCAGTTCCGACTACCTGTCATTCTGCTACGACCAACTGCTGCACCATGGCGACAACCTGTGTCTGTTCGGCCACGCCCTGGGCGAGCAGGACCAGCACATCATCCGCGCCCTGCACCAGGCGAAACCCCGCCTCATGGCCATTTCGATCTACCCCCGCAGCCAGGCATTCATCCAGCACCAGAAGCGCCACTACGCCAAGCTGTTCCAAGGGTTGGACATCGAGCTGCGGTTCTTCGATGCCAAGAGCCATCCGTTGGGCGATCCGAAGCTGTCGGTACCGGTGGAGGTGTAGGAGCTGCCGAGTGAGACGAGGCTGCGATCCTTCCACAATCAATTGAATCCTGGGTGGAATATCAAAAGCAAAAGCTCGCAGCCTGCGGCAGCTCCTACATTGCCAACAGGGTCTTGTCCTTGATCATCGTGGTCGGCCCGTTCGCCTTGACACTGGCAATACCCTTGTCCCGGGCGGCCTCCGATGAATAGGCTTCGCTGCTGCCAATCACCTCATGGTTGGCGGCCTTGAGATTGAAGTAGGGATGGCCATCCCTGGTGTCCTTGAGCTCATAACGCTCGGCCAGCGGGCAGTTCTTCTGCACCGCGGCGATGCCACCATCGGCACCGCTGCGGCTGGTGTACAACTCGCTGGTCAGGATCGTTTCGGCGTTGGCGGCCTTGAGCACGAACCGAAACTGGCCACTGCTGTTTTTGCTGATTTCGTACCATCCGGACATGATCATTTCCTTGAAAGGTCAAGAGCCTCAAGAGTAAAGACCTGCCCCGCCGGCTCTGCCAGTCGATCCCGCTACAGAGTGATGGCCGTGCCCAACAACGTCAGGAATCCCGCCAGCCAGTTCGGATGAGCAGGCCAGGCCGGTGCGGTCGCCAGGTTGCCCTGGACATGACCTTCGCTCACCGGTATGTCGATAAAGGTCCCGCCCGCCAGGCGTACTTCCGGGGCACAGGCCGGATAAGCGCTGCATTCACGCCCTTCCAGAATGCCCGCCGCCGCCAGCACTTGCGCGCCGTGACACACCGCAGCGATCGGCTTGCCGGCCACGTCGAAATCGCGCACCAGTTGCAAGACTTTTTCATTCAGGCGCAGGTACTCCGGCGCCCGCCCGCCGGGGATCAGCAGCGCGTCATAGTCAGCCACGCCGACACCGAAAAAGTCATGATTAAGGGTAAACAGGTGGCCCGGTTTCTCGCTGTAGGTCTGGTCGCCTTCGAAGTCGTGGATAGCCGTGCGCACGGTCTGCCCGGCGGTCTTGTCAGGGCACACCGCGTGCACGGTATGGCCGACCATCTGCAGGGCCTGGAACGGCACCATCACTTCATAGTCTTCGACATAATCGCCGACCAGCATCAGGATTTTCTTAGCGGCCATGGGTTGGACTCCTTTGGAATGCGTGAGGGGTGAACGCATTAAAGGTAGTCCGGTGGGGGAGGCTTTACCCGTCATCTGACGGGCTGCACGACGATGGAGGTCGAATGTTGCTCTGTGGGAGCAAAGCTTGCTTGCGATTCAGCGCCTAGGTTCAGCAAAACAATTGAGTCGTCGTTCATCGCGAGCAAGCTATGCTCCCACGGCGTTGCATCTGTCCCGCTTCAGGCGAGATAACCGTCCGCCCGCAGCAGCGTTTCGAGGCAGTGCTCGCTGATGTGGTAGAACGCCTTCAGTTCCTTGATCTTCGCCAGCAGTTCGGCCGGATCGACCGGCGTGGCGCGTTTGACCGCCAGGATCATCTTGTTCTTGTTGGTGTGTTCCAGGGAAATGAACTCGAACACCTTGGTTTCGTAGCCACAGGCTTCCAGGAACAGCGCCCGCAGGCTGTCGGTGACCATTTCCGCCTGTTGGCCAAGGTGCAGGCCATATTGCAACATCGGCTTGAGCAGCGCCGGGCTCTGGATCTGCAAGCGGATCTGCTTGTGGCAGCACGGCGAGCACATGATGATCGAAGCGCCCGAGCGAATGCCCATGTGGATCGCATAGTCGGTGGCGATGTCGCAGGCATGCAAGGCGATCATCACGTCCACCGCGCCCGGCGCCACGCTGCGCACATCGCCGTGCTGGAAGCTCAGGCCCGGGTGTTCCAGGCGCGCGGCGGCTTCGTTGCACAGCCGGACCATGTCCTCGCGCAACTCGACGCCGGTCACCACGCCTTCGGCCTGCAGGGTGTTGCGCAGGTAGTCATGAATGGCGAAGGTCAGGTAGCCCTTGCCCGAACCGAAGTCCGACACCCGCACCGGTTTGTCCAGGGCAAGAGGCGAGGAAGTCAACGCATGGCTGAAGACCTCAATGAACTTGTTGATCTGCTTCCACTTGCGCGACATGGCCGGGATCAGCTCGTGCTTGTGGTTGGTCACGCCCAGGTCGGCCAGGAACGGTCGGCTCAGGTCGAGGAAGCGGTTTTTCTCACGGTTGTGTTCCACCGAGGGTACTTCGCGCAATTGCTGGGGCTTGCTCCTGAACAGTGAAGACTTGCCTTTTTTACTGTATTCCAGCTGCGCCTCGTCGGTGACCGCCAGCAAATGTGCGTTCTTGAAAGACGTCGGCAACAACGCAGCGATGGCCGCCACGCCCTCGGCCAGAGGGAAATTCTTGGTGATGTCGCGGGTTTTGTAACGATAGACGAAGGACAGGCAAGGCTGCTCCTTGACCGTCAGCTGCTTGATGATCAGTCGTTGGAGGTCCGCTTCGTCGCCGACATGCCTGGCCAGCACCAGTTTGATGAACGCGTTCTGTTCGAGGCTGGCCTGCAGCAATTCAATGAACTGGGCGTGATGATCCGGCGCGGGACGGGCGGGAGTTGCAGTGACGGACATGAAAAAGCGGCCTCGGGACGGACGGATCGGGAGTGGTGGGTATTTTAAGAGGAATGAAGTGTCAGGGCACGGGGAATTCTTGTAGCGAGGGGATTTATCTGTGGGAGCAAGGCTTGCCCGCGATGAAGTTATCGCCGCAGCCTACCCTGGGACCGAGGCGCCTTCATCGCGGGCAAGCCTTGCTCCCACAGGTTCCCCACAGTTTCCTCCCCCAATGTGTTCCGCCGGCAGGTTCTAGCCCAGCACCACCAACCGGTTCGGCAGCTCATTGCGCTCATGAGTCACCGGGACATGCGTCTTGAGCAATTCGCCGCAGGCTTCGATGCAGGTCACGAAGCCTTGCAACGTCTGCCCCTGGCGGACCTGCTCGGTGAAGGCCGCGACAATGGCATCCCAGTTCCGGTTGTCGAGGCGTTTGGAAATACCCTCGTCCACCAGGATCTCCACGTAACGCTCGGCCTCGCTGACAAAGATCAGCATTCCGGTACTGCCCACGGTGTGGTGCAGGTTCTGTTCGAGAAACTGTCGGCGAGCCAGGTTGGAAGCCCGCCAGTGGCGCACCGAGCGAGGGATCAGGTGGGTGGTGACCTTCGGAATGCGAAACACCAGGCACAGCACGATGAAACTGATCCATTGCACCAGCAGCAGGCTGTGCATGGTCAACCAGCCCGACAGGTAATACAGCACCCCCGGCACCACCAGGGCCAGCAGGCTGGCCCATAGCAACGGGATGTAAGCATAGTCGTCGGCACGTGCCGCGAGCACCGTGACCAGTTCGGCGTCAGTGTCCCGCTCGACCCGGGCGATGGCTTCGGCCACCTTGCGTTGTTCGTGTTCAGTCAGTAATGCCATGGTTAAAAGTGCCTGCTCATTATTATTGTCACCAGCCGCCCGACGAACCGCCGCCCCCGAAACTGCCACCGCCACCGCTGAAACCGCCCCCCCCGCCACCGCCGAAACCGCCGCCGCCAAAGCCGCCTCCGCTCGAGCCGCTGGAGCCGCCCCGTCCGGCAGGCAGGATCCCCAGCACCTGGCCGACCATGATCGTGACGATGAACAGCATCACCAGCATCACGAACGTCCACGGATGACGCGAGACGAAGTCACCCTCCTCCTGCTCGCCTGAAGCGTATGCAGCGGCCGGCGCTTCCAGTGGGCTGCCCCCCAGCACCACCAGCATCGCCGCCACGCCGTCACTGATACCTTTGTTGAAGTTGCCGGTCTTGAAGGCCGGAGTGATGATCTGGTTGATAATCACCGAACTCTGGGCATCGGTCAGGCGATCTTCCAGGCCGTAGCCCACTTCGATCCGCAGTTTCCGGTCGTCCCGGGCCACGATCAACAGTGCGCCGTTATTCTTGTCCTTCTGCCCGATGCCCCAGTGGCGCCCCAACTGATAGCCGAAGTCTTCGATGCTGGAACCTTGCAGGTCCGGCAGCGTGACAACGACCACCTGCTCGCCGGTCGCCTGCTCGTGGGCCTTGAGCTGCGCGTCCAGCTGATCGCGCACCGTTGGCTGGAGCAGTTGGGCGGTGTCCACCACCCGCCCGGTCAGCGCCGGAAACTTCAACTCGGCCTGGGCCGTGACTGCAAACACCCAGAGCAACAGCACCAGGCCAAATTTCAACACACGCATTGGAACCTCTGTGGGAGCGGGCTTGCTCGCGAAAGCGGTGGGTCAGCGGGCAACATTATTGGATGTGCTGCCGCCTTCGCGAGCAAGCCCGCTCCCACAACGCTTCAGGCTGCCGGGTATCGATCAGAATTTCACCTGCGGCGCTTTTTCGGCGTCGGGACTAGTGGCCTCGAAGGTTTCGCGGATCGGCAGGTCGCTGTACATCACGCTGTGCCACAACCGCCCCGGAAAGGTCCGGATCTCGGTATTGTACTTCTGCACCGCCAGAATGAAGTCGCGGCGGGCCACGGCGATACGGTTCTCGGTGCCTTCGAGCTGCGATTGCAGCGCCAGGAAGTTCTGGTTGGCCTTGAGGTCCGGATAGCGCTCGGACACCACCATCAAGCGGCTCAGCGCACCGGTCAACTGATCCTGGGCCTGTTGGAACTGCTTGAGTTTCTCAGGGTTGTCCAGAGTGCTGGCATCGACCTGGATCGAGGTGGCCTTGGCCCGCGCCTCGATGACGGCGGTCAGGGTTTCCTGCTCATGCTCGGCATAGCCCTTGACGGTTTCCACCAGGTTCGGGATCAGATCGGCGCGGCGCTGGTACTGGTTCTGTACCTGACCCCAGGCAGCCTTGGCTTGTTCGTCGAGGGTCGGAATAGTGTTGATTCCGCAGCCGGCCAGCAGCGAGGTGAACAGCATCAGGGCCAGCATTTGCAAGCCGCTTCGGTGGTTCATTCGTAGATTCATCAGGTGAAGCTCTCCCTTGCCTTTACATTGGAAAACACGACCACCTATCCCCAGTGTCTGGGGCATAATCTGCCGCCACACTGGATTGAAACGGATCGATGGGCTAAAAGATGCGCGGTGCGAAACTAAGTTCAGCCCCATGGGTTCGAAAGTGTGCTGCATTTGACCGAACAACAATAGCCACTCCTCACATTTTGGCTGACGGCGTGTCCTGATTACCGCCTTTGGGCCTGCGAGAAAACTATTCATGAAGAAGCTGTGTTTGCTGGGCCTGTTTGTCAGTCTGGCCAGTCAATCCGTATTAGCCGACAACCTGCCAGCCCCCATAGAGAACAAGGACGCTTTCATCAGCAACCTGATGAAACAAATGACCCTCGAGGAAAAGATCGGCCAGTTACGCCTGATCAGCATCGGCCCGGAAATGCCCCGGGAGATGATCCGCAAGGAAATCGCCGCCGGCAACATCGGCGGCACGTTCAACTCCATCACCCGCGCCGAAAACCGCCCGATGCAGGACGCGGCCATGCGCAGCCGGTTGAAGATCCCGATGTTCTTCGCCTATGACGTGATCCACGGTCACCGCACCATTTTCCCTATTCCCCTGGCCCTGGCTTCGAGCTGGGACATGGACGCCATCTACCACTCCGGCCGCATCGCCGCCAAGGAAGCCGCGGCCGACAGCCTGGACATCACCTTCGCGCCGATGGTCGATATTTCCCGTGACCCACGCTGGGGCCGGACCTCCGAGGGCTTTGGTGAGGACACCTACCTGGTGTCGCGCATTGCCGGGGTGATGGTCAAGGCGTTCCAGGGCAGCGGCGCCAACGCGGCCGACAGCATCATGGCCAGCGTCAAGCACTTTGCCTTGTACGGTGCCGTCGAAGGCGGCCGGGACTACAACACCGTGGACATGAGCCCGGTGAAAATGTACCAGGACTATCTGCCTCCTTACCGCGCCGCCATCGATGCCGGTGCCGGCGGAGTGATGGTCGCGTTGAACTCCATCAACGGCGTGCCGGCCACGGCCAACACCTGGCTGATGAACGATCTGCTGCGCAAGGAATGGGGCTTCAAGGGCCTGGCCGTCAGTGATCATGGCGCCATCTTCGAACTGATCAAGCACGGCGTCGCCCGGGACGGCCGCGAAGCGGCAAAACTGGCGATCAAGGCCGGCATCGACATGAGCATGAACGACTCGCTGTATGGCAAGGAATTGCCTGGACTGCTCAAATCCGGCGAGATCGAGCAGAGCGACATCGACAACGCCGTGCGTGAAGTGCTCGTCGCCAAGTACGACATGGGGCTGTTCAAAGACCCGTACCTGCGCATCGGCAAGGCCGAGGATGACCCGGCCGACACCTACGCCGAAAGCCGACTGCACCGCAGCGATGCCCGCGACGTGGCACGCCGCAGCATGGTCCTGCTGGAAAACCGCAACCAGACCCTGCCCCTGAAGAAGAACGCAAAAATCGCCCTGGTCGGCCCGCTGGCCAAGGCACCGATCGACATGATGGGCAGTTGGGCCGCCGCCGGTCGCCCTGCGCAGTCGGTCACCCTGTTCGATGGCATGAGCCGTGCCCTTGGCGGTGACGCCAAGTTCATCTACGCCCGTGGCGCCAACATCACCAGCGACAAGAAGGTGCTCGACTACCTGAACTTCCTCAATTTCGACGCACCGGAAGTGGTGAACGATCCGCGCCCGGCGCAGGTGCTGATCGACGAAGCGGTAGAAGCCGCCAAGCAAGCCGATGTGGTAGTGGCCGCCGTGGGTGAGTCCCGGGGCATGTCCCACGAGTCGTCGAGTCGCACCGACCTGAACATCCCCGCCAGCCAGCGCGAATTGATCAAGGCCCTGAAGGCCACCGGCAAGCCGCTGGTGCTGGTACTGATGAACGGCCGTCCGCTTTCGTTGCGGGAAGAAAAGCAGCAGGCCGATGCGATCCTGGAAACCTGGTTCAGCGGCACCGAAGGCGGCAACGCCATCGCCGACGTGCTGTTCGGCGACTACAACCCGTCGGGCAAACTGCCAATCACTTTCCCACGCTCGGTGGGTCAGATTCCGACCTACTACAACCACCTGAGCATTGGCCGTCCGTTCACCCCGGGCAAGCCAGGCAACTACACCTCGCAGTACTTCGATGACACCACCGGCCCGCTGTACCCGTTCGGCTACGGCCTGAGCTACACCGAGTTCAGCCTGTCAGACATGGCCCTGTCCTCCACCACGCTGAACAAGACCGGCAAGCTCGACGCCAGCGTGACCGTGGAGAACACCGGCAAGCGTGACGGCGAAACCGTGGTGCAGCTGTACATCCAGGACGTGACCGGCTCGATCATCCGCCCGGTGAAGGAACTGAAGAACTTCCAGAAGGTGATGCTCAAGGCGGGCGAGAAGAAGGTCATTCACTTCACCATCAGCGAAGACGACCTGAAGTTCTACAACGCCCAGCTCAAGTATGCGGCTGAACCAGGCAAATTCAACGTGCAGATCGGCCTGGACTCCCAGGATGTGAAGCAGCAGAGTTTTGAGTTGCTCTGACTCCAGAGCGACATGACTCCCCTGTGGGAGCGAGCCTGCTCGCGATAGCGGTATGTCAGCCAACTGAGTGGTTGACTGATTCACCGCTATCGCGAGCAGGCTCGCTCCCACAGTTGTTTATGGGTGTCTGGATCAGCCCCGCCGATCCAGCAGATTCACCACCAACCGGTCCACCAACCCCCACAACCGCTGCTTGAGGCGCTTCCACAACGGTCGGCGCTGCCAGGCGTCGAGACTGACTTGCAGGCTTTGGGTGAAGTCCTGCTCGAAGCTTGCCGCTACTGCACGGCTGAGCCGGGAATCCAGGGCTTCGAGGTTCGCCTCCAGGTTGAAGCGCAGGTTCCAGTGATCGAAATTGCAGGAACCGATGCTGACCCAGTCGTCCACCAGCACCATCTTCAAGTGCAGGAAACACGGCTGGTACTCGAAGATCTTCACGCCGGCCTTGAGCAGGCGCGGGTAGTACCGGTGCCCGGCGTAGCGTACGGACGGATGGTCGGTGCGCGGGCCGGTGAGTAACAGCCGTACGTCTATGCCCCGGGCTGCGGCCTTGCGCAAGGATCGGCGCACGTTCCAGGTCGGCAGGAAGTACGGCGTCGCCATCCAGATGCGTTTCTGGCCGCTGTTCAAGGCCCGGAACAATGATTGCAGGATATCGCGGTGCTGACGGGCATCCGCATACGCCACCCGGCCCATGCCCTCGCCCGCCGGTGGAACCCTGGGCAGACGCGGCAGGCCGAAATTGGAAGCGGGCTTCCAGGCCTGGCGATGGCGGTTGGCGAGCCACTGGCGATCGAACAACATCTGCCAGTCCAGCACCAGCGGGCCGACGATTTCCACCATCACTTCATGCCACTCGCTGCGGTCGTCGACAGGGTTCCAGAACTCGTCGGTCACCCCGGTACCGCCGACCACCGCCAGACGCTGGTCCACCAACAACAGTTTGCGGTGGTCGCGGTAGAAGTTAAGCACCCAGCGGCGCCAGCTCAGGCGGTTGTAGAAACGCAGTTCCACACCGGCCTCGATCAGACGATTACGCAGGCCAAGAGTAAACGCCAGACTGCCGTAGTCATCGAACAGGCAACGCACCCGGACACCGCGCTCAGCGGCCTGGACAAGGGCCTGGACCATCGCTTCGGCGCAGGCGCCCGCCTCCACCAGGTACAGCTCCAGTTCGACTTGCTCCTGGGCACGGGCGATTTCCACGAGCATGCGTGGAAAGAACTGCGGGCCGTCAATCAACAGCTCGAACCGATTGCCTTCACGCCATGGAAAGACCGGGCCACTCATGTCAGCGCGCCGTGAAGATCAGCACCGCATTCACCGGTACCGACAGGCTGATGGCCGACAGCCCGGCCATTTTTCTCAACGTCTCCAGCCCCGGCGCCAGGTCGAAGTCCGCCGCGTCGAGCACCACCGGCTCCAGGGTCACCACCTGGAAGCGGCGCTCATCCAGCCGCGTCGCCAGGAGTTCGACGTTGTACTCATGTTGTTTGCCATGCAAGTCCACAGTCAGCGGCAGGCGCAGCTCCAGCTGTGCGCCGTTGGCCAGGTCCTGAATCGGCAACAGGTCGATCTGTGCAGTGATGGTGGCTTCGGCAAACTGCTTGATGTCGAACAGTTCGGCGCGCATGCGCTCATCTCGCAGGGGGATGCCGCTATTGATCGACTCCAGCTCCACTTCCAGCCGCGCCAACCCCTTGGGCTGGACCTGACCATGCAACACCAGGAAGCGCTGGACCTCGGAAACATTGCCGTTCTTGCTGCTGATAAACGACAACCTTGACGACTCACCGTCCAGGTACCAGTCGGCCCGGGCAGGCAGCACAGCGCCGGCCAGCAGCAAAGTCGCGACAGCGAGGGAAAGAAACCGCTTGAACATACACACTCGGAGGACAGATAAACCTGTGGCGAACCTTAACCGGGCCGAGGACGCTTGCAAACTGTCTGTTTAACCAATCGCCCGGCCAGCAGACTCCTTGTGGCTAGGGGATTTATCTGTGGCAGAGGACTCATCTGTGGCGAGGGGATTTATCCCCGCTGGGTTGCGAAGCAACCCCCCTTGCGTCCAGCCTGATTCATCGCAGTGGCTGATAGATCCTGGGGTCGCTTCGCAACCCAGCGGGGATAAATCCCCTCGCCACAGAAAAATATCCCCTAGCCACAGATGAGTCCCCTAGCCGCAGATCCATCCGCTTGCCATATTGGGTTCGCGTTGCACCAAGTTCATGGTTCCAACCGACACCCCTGCCGCTCCCCCAACCACCGCGCGCTGTGGCTGCGCCCCAACCCGGCGACCGTCACGCGCTTCGTTTCAGGAGTTTCGAGAAAATCGCTGATGGGTACCGATTGCTTCACGTAGCCCCGGCAGTACTCCGCCGGTTGCCCCATCACGTAGCGGCACGAACAATACTCTTTGGCGGTGTAGGCGCTGATGATGTCGGGGAATGCACGCAGCGCCACCCGATCGATCCAGATCCAACTGAGCAGCGCGATAAGCAACGCCACCATCAAGGTCAGCAACGGCCTGCGTCTCATGGTTGCACCGCCGCGGCGAACGCCGCCATGACGCGCTTGAGCAATTCGTTATGGCGATAGCTGCCGTCGCGGTCGTCGCCGTAACGCACGATGACCAGCCGGGCGCTGGGGATGACATACAGCGCCTGCCCCCAATGTCCAAGCGCGGCGTAGGTGTCTGCCGGCGCATCGGGCCAGGGACGGAGGGTGGGGTCGACGGCGCGGTTGAGCCACCAGTGTCCGCCGGGCACGGCCTCGTCCTGGCCGGCCTGGAACCGGGCGAAGGGTTCGCGATTGAACGCCACCCAATCCCTGGGTATCAGTTGCCGCTCGCCCCAACGGCCATCGCGCTGCATCAGCAAGCCGACACGGGCCAGGTCGCGCGCTGTGAGGTAGGCGTAGGACGAACCGACAAAGGTGCCGCTGGCATCGGTTTCCCAGACAGCATGGCGGATGCCCAGCGGTTCGAACAGCGCCGTCCAGGGGTAGTCGGGGTATCGCGCCGGGCCGACGATATTTTTCAATGCCGCCGCCAACAGGTTGCTGTCGCCGCTGGAATAACGGAACGACTCCCCCGGTGGACGGTAGCGCTCGTGCTGCGCAGTGAACGCCGCCATGTCGCGGCGTCCCCGGGTGTAGAGCATTGCCACCACCGAGGAATGGAGCGGTGCGTATTCGTAGTCTTCCTGCCAGTCCAGGCCCGAGGCCCAATGGAAAAGATCGGCCAGGGTCAGGTCCGGCGAGTGGCTCAACGCGGGGTAATACCTGGCTACCGGATCCTGCAGGGCAAACCGCTGTTCACCGTAGGCCACGCCAAACACCGTCGCCATCAGGCTCTTGCTGATGGACCAGGTCAGGTGCGGGGTGTCTGCGGTGGTGAAACCGGCGTAGCGTTCATAGACCAGGCGCCCGTCCTGGACCACCAGCAGCGCGTCAGTGCGAATGCCTTGGCGGGTGGCATCGTCGCGCAGCGCAAAAGCGTATTGCTCAAAGGCTTCGATGGCCGATCCGACGGGCGTCGGACCGGTTGGCCATTGCTCGTCGGGCCAGTCTTCGGCGTGGACGCTCAGGTTGAACAGCAGGATGGGAATCAGGTACCAGCCTTTGCACATGCTGTGGGGCTCGGAGGATTGAACCTGTCGAGCTTAGTCTAGGTTGATGACAGTTTTGCTGACCGCGTCGTCCCCTGTGGGAGCGAGCCTGCTCGCGATAGCACCGGACCGGTGACATTGACGTGACTGACACTCCGCTATCGCGAGCAGGCTCGCTCCCACAGGGGCTAGCTATCACTCGAAAAAAGACTATCCCAACGCCTTGGCCAGCCGCTTCGCCCGAGCTCCAGCCGCCATGTCCATCACCGCTTTGTCCCGCACCCACATCTCGCGCCACGACGCCGGCCCGGAGGCCAGCGCTTCATTCAACTCGCCATCAAGGCCCTGGAACTGCGCGAAAAGCCCGCCCAACAACACATGCCCTACGCTGCTGGACGGGTTATGGCGGCTCACTTCTGCGCACCCCGCCAACAACGCCAACAGGCGCAACTGCAAGGATTGCGGCCAGTCGCACTCCTGCCCTACGCCATACAGCCAGGCGGTCATGGCGCTGAGCACATAAATGTCTTCCAGGGTACGAAACGGTTTGACGTAGGCGTCCCAGCCATCCCCCGCCAGCAACTCGCACGGCGCGCCATCGAGCAACACGCGGCCGTGGCTGATGTCGGGCATCAACGGGATCGCCGGCAGCTTCTCCAGGGTTACGCCCGGCTCACCGGCATAGACCACCGCCAGGCTCAGTCGCGGCGTTTCACCGGGTCCTTCACTGCGAGCGGCGATGAGCAGCCATTCGGCCGCGTCGCCGGCGGTGACGAAATCCTTGCGCCCATTCAGGCGCAAATCGCTGAGGCGGGTTTGCAGGTCCGCCGGGCGCAGACTGCGTTGCTCGGTGGCGCACAGGGCGCCAAGACTCCGGGGCGCGCTCGGCCAGAGCACGCGCAACGCCGCCTGATAACCCACCAGGAACGCCAGCCCCGGTGTCGCCATCAACCGTGCACCCGCCACGGCCAACTCGAACGGCGTCACCGGCCCCAAGCGTTGCAGCAAAGTTGCGTAGCCCTCGGCCAGGTCCGGCTGGGCGGGCAGTCGTTCAGCATGTTCAATCAGGGTTTGCCAGGGCATGGGAGCTCCTTGGAAGGGCTGTCACATAAGCATCACCGAAGCTTCATGGCGATGACACCGGGGCTACATAGCCTGACTTTGCACAACATGGCTGCATAAAGAAAGTCGATTGGCTCAACCCCAAGACGGGTGCACAGCCCGCACGGAGATTCGCTATGACTCAGATCGCCCGCATCAGCGACACCGGCAATGAACGCCGCCTGCAAGCCGAACGCCTGGTCGGCGCCCAAGCCTTGCAAGAAGCCCAAGCCCTGCGCTTCAACGTCTTCAGCGGCGAATTCAACGCCAAGCTCAAGGGCGCGGAAATGGGTCTGGACATGGATGACTACGATGTTCACTGCGCCCACATCGGCGTACGCGACCTGAACACCGGCCGCCTCGTGGCGACCACCCGCCTGCTCGATCACCAGGCCGCCAGCAGCCTGGGCCGTTTCTACAGTGAGGAAGAATTCAGCCTCCACGGCCTGATCCACCTCAAGGGTCCGATCCTGGAAATCGGCCGTACCTGCGTCGACCCGGCCTACCGCAACGGCGGCACCATCGCGGTGCTCTGGGGTGAACTGGCCGAAGTCCTGAACGAAGGCGGCTACAGCTACCTGATGGGGTGCGCGAGCATTCCGATGCAGGATGGTGGCATCCAGGCCCAGGCGATCATGCAGCGCCTGCGCGAGCGCTACCTGTGCACCGACCACCTTCAAGCCGTGCCGAAAAAACCGTTGCCTGCCCTCGATGTACCGTCCAACGTCATCGCCGAAATGCCACCGCTGCTCAAGGCCTACATGCGCCTGGGCGCGAAGATCTGCGGCGAGCCGTGCTGGGACGAAGACTTCCAGGTGGCCGACGTGTTTATCCTGCTCAAGCGCGACGACCTCTGCCCACGCTACGCCCGCCACTTCAAGGCAGCGGTGTGATGAGTCGGTTACGGGTGTACGCGCGTATCGCGCGAGTGCTGCTGGTGGTAGCGCTGGGCCTGGCGATGGCCTGCGTGTTCGGTCTGTTCGAACGCCTGGGACATGCCAACTCCATGATGCGTCGTCAACGTTGGTCAAGATTCTTCATGGCTCGTCTGAGTAATGCCCTGCCCTTTTCCGTCACCGTCCACGGTCAGTTGCCACAACGGCCGATGTTATGGGTCAGTAATCACGTGTCCTGGACCGATATTCCCCTGCTGGGCATGCTCACGCCATTGTCGTTCCTGTCCAAAGCCGAAGTGCGCACCTGGCCGGTGGCCGGCTGGCTGGCGGCCAAGGCCGGCAGCCTGTTTATCCGGCGCGGCTCGGGTGACAGCCAGTTGATCCGCAAGCAGATGAGTCGTCATCTGGAACAGGCTCATCCGCTGCTGATGTTCCCGGAAGGCACCACCACCGATGGCCGCTCGTTGCGCACGTTCCATGGTCGCCTGCTGTCGGCAGCCATTGATGCCGATGTAGCGTTGCAGCCCGTGGCGATCCGTTACCTGCGCAATGGCGAGCCTGATTCGCTGGCGCCATTCATTGGCGACGACGACTTGTTGTCGCATCTGATGCGCTTGTTCAGCAACGATCTGGGTGATGTGCACATCCACCTGTTGCAACCCATCACCTGTCACGGACAGGAACGTGCCGCCCTGGCCTTCCAGGCGCAGCAGGCGGTGCACAAGGCCTTGTTCGGTACGGTTCCCGAGAAGCAATTGGCCCCGATGCGTCCTGCCATTGCGGCTTGATCCACTCCCTGGCGCCATTCCCTGTGGGAGCGAGCCTGCTCGCGATAGCGGTCTGACATTCAATAGCGATGTTGACTGTTACACCGCTATCGCGAGCAGGCTCGCTCCCACATTTAGATTTGCGGCGTGGCGGGGTTCGTCGCAAACGCTTGAAGCTGCGGATAGAACAAGCGGAAATCCTCGCTCAACGGCTCATAGAGCCGGATCAACTCCTCCATCGCGCCCGCCAGTTCCTCCGGTCGGGACAGGCGTCGGGAAATGCCCCGCAGTACCTGCCCGAGCACCTCGAATTCCTGGTAGGACCCCAGCCAGTCATCTGCGGCCATGTAGGGCGCGATGTGCGCAAGGCGTCCCGGTAACTGCGGTTCGTCGGCCAGCACCCGGTACACTCGGGAGGTGAAGTCCGCCAGTGCCCCGTCGCCATACAGCACCCAATCCCGGGCCAGGCAATGGTCGAAAAACACGTCGAGCACGATGCCGGCGTAGCGTCGCCGTACCGTGGAAAAACGCGACAACGCGGTATCTACCAGCGGGTGTTGGTCGGTGTACTGATCGACGCGTCGATGCAGGGCAATGCCTGCTTCAATCCGTGGGTCATAGGTGCCTTGCAGCGGCCCCTTGACGAAGTCGCCATAGAGACTGCCGAGCAGTTGTTCCCGGCCGGAGCCGCCGAGGTGCAGATGCGCGAGGTAGTTCATGAGGTGCAGCTTAGCACCGCCACGCCAATATCGTTATAACCCGATATAGCGATTCGTTCGGGATTCAGATCAAATCCATATTGGTATATCGCGAAATAACGATTTAAAGTTCGCTTCATCGCGATATAGCGTTCTATCCCTCTGAACCCACTACGAACTGCCCTTATGACCCTCGACCTCGACGAAATAATAAAAGCACTGGCACACCCGGTACGGCGAGACATCCTCAACTGGCTCAAAGACCCCAAGGTCCAGTTCCCTGAACAATTGCACAACCACGAATTCGGCATCTGCGCCGGACAGATCGACCAGCGTTGCGGCCTGTCGCAGTCCACGGTGTCGGCCCATCTGGCGGTGTTGCAACGGGCGGGGCTGATCACCAGCCAGAAGGTCGGTCAGTGGCACTTCTTCAAACGCAACGAGGAAGTGATCCAGCAGTTCCTCAAGCAAATGAGCCAAGAGCTCTGACAAGGATTCGCCATGCCCCTCTCACTCCTTATCCTGGCCCTGAGCGCCTTCGCCATCGGCACCACCGAGTTCGTCATCATGGGCCTGTTGCCCGATGTGGCGGCTGACCTGGGTGTATCGATACCCGGCGCCGGCTGGCTGGTGACCGGCTACGCCCTGGGCGTGGCCATCGGTGCTCCCTTCATGGCCCTGGCCACCGCCCGGCTGCCGCGCAAGGCCGCCCTGGTGTCGCTGATGGGGATTTTCATCATCGGCAACCTGCTGTGCGCCATTGCCAGCGACTACAACGTGCTGATGTTCGCCCGGGTCGTGACCGCCTTGTGTCACGGCGCCTTCTTCGGGATCGGTTCGGTGGTGGCCGCCGGGCTGGTGGCGCCCAACAAGCGTGCCTCGGCCGTTGCCCTGATGTTCACCGGCCTGACCCTGGCCAACGTGCTCGGCGTCCCGCTGGGTACGGCGCTGGGCCAGGAAGCCGGCTGGCGTTCGACCTTCTGGGCCGTGACCCTCATCGGCGTGGTGGCGCTGATCGGTCTGATCCGCTTCCTGCCGGCCAAGCGCGATGAAGAAAAGCTCGACATGCGCTCGGAACTGGTGGCGCTCAAGGGAACGGGCCTGTGGCTGTCCCTGGGCATGACGGCGCTGTTTTCCGCCTCGGTGTTCACCCTGTTCACCTACGTCGCCCCGTTGCTGGGTGAAGTCACCGGCGTGTCGCCCCGTGGCGTGACCTGGACCCTGGTGCTGATCGGCCTGGGCCTGACCCTGGGCAACATCATCGGCGGCAAGCTGGCGGACAAGAGCCTGGCGAATACGCTCATCGGTGTGTTCATCACCATGGCCGTGGTCTCCACCATTTTGAGCTGGACCAGCGTGGCGCTGATCCCGACCGAAATCACTCTGTTCCTCTGGGCCACCGCGTGCTTCGCGGCCGTACCAGCCCTGCAAGTCAACGTGGTGACCTTCGGCAAAGAGGCGCCCAACCTGGTCTCCACCCTGAACATCGGCGCTTTCAACATCGGCAACGCCTTGGGCGCCTGGGTCGGCGGCAGCGTCATCGACCAGGGCCTGGGCCTGACCACCGTCCCCCTGGCCGCCGGTGCGCTGGCGGTACTGGCGCTGTTGACCACCCTGATTACTTTCCGCCAGAGCGCTAACCCCGACCTGGCTCCGGCAACTCGTTGACTTCTACCTTCCACTTTCGAGGCTTGTAATTCATGACGACTATTTTCGACCCGATCAAACTCGGCGACATCGAGCTGAACAACCGCATCATCATGGCGCCACTGACCCGCTGCCGCGCCGACGCAGGCCGCGTGCCCAACGCGTTGATGGCCGAGTACTACGTGCAACGCGCCTCCGCCGGCCTGATCCTCAGCGAGGCCACCTCCGTCACGCCAATGGGCGTGGGCTACCCGGACACCCCGGGCATCTGGTCCAACGACCAGGTGCGCGGCTGGTCCAACGTGACCAAGGCGATCCACGGTGCCGGCGGCAAGATCTTCCTGCAACTGTGGCACGTCGGCCGGATCTCCCATCCGTCGTACCTGGATGGCGAAACCCCGGTGGCACCCAGCGCCATACAGCCTAAAGGCCATGTGAGCCTGGTGCGTCCATTGGCCGATTACCCGACGCCACGGGCCCTGGAAACCGCTGAAATCGCCGACATCGTCGACGCCTACCGCGTAGGCGCCGAGAACGCCAAGGCCGCCGGTTTCGACGGCGTGGAAATCCACGGTGCCAACGGCTACCTGCTCGACCAGTTCCTGCAAAGCAGCACCAACCAGCGCACCGACAACTACGGCGGCTCCCTGGAAAACCGCGCTCGCCTGTTGCTGGAAGTGACTGACGCCGCCATCGAAGTCTGGGGCGCTGGCCGGGTTGGCGTGCACTTGGCGCCACGTGCCGACTCCCATGACATGGGCGATGAGAACCGCCTGGAAACGTTCAGCTATGTAGCCCGCGAGTTGGGCAAGCGTGGCATCGCGTTCATTTGCTCCCGCGAGAAGGAAGGCGACGACAGCATCGGCCCGCAACTCAAGCAAGCCTTCGGCGGCCCGTACATTGCCAACGAGCGCTTCACCAAGGACAGCGCCAATGCCTGGCTGGCTGAAGGCAAGGCCGATGCGGTGGCATTTGGCGTGCCTTTCATTGCCAACCCGGACTTGCCGGCACGCTTGAAAGCCGATGCTCCGCTGAATGAACCACACCCGGAAACATTCTATGGGAAAGGCCCGGTGGGTTATATCGATTATCCGGTAATGTAAGTTCCAGAACGCCCCCTACTGAAAAGCCCCGACTCGAAAGAGCCGGGGCTTTTTTATGCCTATCCACTTTAAGCCTGCATTATTCACTCAAAGCCGAAATATCAAATAACAAGACAAAACCTGCTCACTATGGATTCCCGCCTCGAACAACGCCAATAATAAAACCCGAACGACACCTGCCCCACTCAAAGGACTGACGCTTATATATATTTATTTCTAGAAAACATTCAAAACGCTGATCAATGGAAATCAGCAACAACATTGACTTGATCAAACACAACAGCATACACGCCCAACGCATGCAGGCTTCAGCGAGCCCTGCATTCATGAGAGACCCATGACTATGAACCCCCTGAAAAATCTTATCCCTGCACTGATAATGGGCACCACCATGGTTGCCCATACCATGGCCGCCACCGAAGTCACCGTGGAAATCACAAACAATACTCGCGGCACATTGAACATGACCAACTTGTTGACTGACCCAGCGCAAGACGCGGACTTCCCCTTAAGTGCTCATGACGTACTGCCAAAATCAACTTACATTCTCCGTGTGGCCCACCAAAGAAATTACACTTACCCAACATCCGGCTGGCAGCCCACGCTGAAAAAAGTCAAACCTATCGAACTCGTTCTCAACTACAAAATGAGCAACTTCAATTTCGAGTGCCAGATGCAAACCCGCTTCCAGGCGCCCATCGTTATTGGCGCCCTGGAACCCAGTTACAAGCCGGACTGGAAAAGTCGAGCGAACTACACCGGCAATGGCCAGTTCACTTGCAGAACAGAAATCACCCGAAAAATGCTCGAGCCGCCCTTCAACTACACCGTCCGCCTGATCGTCGAATAGACCAGAGGGTCGGTAGGCGGTAGCGACCTACGCGCTGCCAATCTGCCTGCGGTTCATCTATAAAGTACCCCGTCGGGCTGAAAGTCCGACGGGGTATGTGCTATCCGCTATTGACACATATCGACGCAATTACGCATTTTGTTTCATTTGCGCAGGCTGGGGCTCAGGCGCAGCATATCCAGCCCGATGTCCACCCAGCGCTCGGCCTCACCAGCCAGGGCGAAGCTGTCGGGGACCAACAACCACTGGTAGAGGATGCCGTCGATATAGGCATGAAGGGCAACCGCTGCCCTCTCCGGGTCCAGATCACCCGGCAACTGTCCACGCTTCATTGCATTACGCAACGACAGCGCGATACGCACATTGCAGTCGAGGCTGACTTCGCGCCGCTGCTGGCGCAAATCGCACATCTCATCGGTGAACTCGCACTTATGGAAAAGAATCTCATTGATGCGTCGGGTTTTCGGATCCAGGGCCACCTGCTGGAACAACCGCACCAGCAACTTCTGGACGCAGCCCAACGGGTCCAGCTCTTCTTCACTTTCACTGGCACGGGCCAGATCATCGAGCGGCTCATGCAAGGTGTCGAGCATGGCCTGGAGCAGATCCGCCTTGTTGCTGAAATGCCAGTAGATAGCCCCGCGTGTCACACCGGCCAGGGTCGCAATGTCGGCCAGCGTCGTGCGCGCCACGCCACGCTCGAAAAAAGCCTTTTCGGCCGCTTCGAGTATCTGGCTGCGAGTCTCCAGGGCTTCCTCTTTGGTACGACGAACCATGGCAGTAAACACCTCAATCAGGATGCATCAGCAATGCGTAAGGTCAGCTGAGCGAATAGAGAACGCTTGCGCATAGAGCGCGTCTCCGGTCAACAGGGCCTTTGTCAGGCTTTTGTAAAGCTGGATGGTACGCAATTTGGCTGTTTACAAACAACCATGTACGTAAGTATATTTCTTAGCAACCTACTAATTGAAAAATGCTGCCTTTTTTTATCGTTGAATAATGCTGCCTTTTTAACCTTCCACCTTTCGAGTGCGCCTGTTGCGCGCCTGACCCGAGGATTTCCATGCAATTCAAGCCAGCTGTTACCGCTCTGGTTACCGCCATCGCCCTGACATCACTGCTCAGCGGATGCAAAAAGGAAGAGGCGGCCCCCGCCGCTCCACCCCCTCAGGTCGGCGTCGTAACCCTCAAAACCCAGCCTTTCACCTTGACGTCCGAGTTGCCCGGCCGGACCAGCGCGTTCCGTGCCGCGGAAGTCCGTCCACAGGTCAACGGCATCATCCTCAAGCGTCTGTTCAAGGAAGGCGCCGACGTCAAGGCCGGCCAGCAGCTGTATCAGATCGACCCGGCCGTGTACGAAGCGACCCTCAAGAGCGCCGAGGCCAACCTGCGATCGACCAAATCCATCGCCGATCGCTACAAGCAGTTGGTGGATGAACAGGCCGTCAGCCGCCAGGAATTCGACACCGCCATGGCCAACCGCCTCGAGTCGGAAGCCAACCTGCAAACCGCCCAGATCAACGTGCGCTACACCAAGGTCTATGCACCGATTTCCGGCCGCATCGGTCGTTCTTCGGTAACCGAGGGCGCGCTGGTCAGCAACGGTCAGGCCGACGCCCTGGCAACTATCCAGCAGTTGGACCCGATCTATGTCGACGTGACGCAGAGTTCGGTCGAACTGCTGCAACTGCGCCGTGAGTTGGAAAGCGGCCGGTTGCAGAAGGCTGGCGACAACGCCGCCATGGTCAAGCTGACTCTGGAAGATGGCAGTCCATACGCTCACGAAGGCAAGCTGGAGTTCTCCGAAGTGTCGGTCGACCAGACCACTGGTTCCGTCACCTTGCGAGCCGTGTTCCCCAACCCTGACCACACCCTGCTGCCGGGCATGTTCGTCCATGCGCAATTGCAGGCCGGTGTGAACAGCGCGGCGATTCTCGCGCCACAACAGGGCGTGACCCGCGACCTCAAGGGCATGCCGACCGCATTGGTGGTAGGCCCGGACAACAAGGTCGAACTGCGTCAGCTCAAGGCCAGTCGCACCGTCGGCAGCCAGTGGCTGATCGAAGACGGGCTCAAGGCCGGCGACCGCCTGATCACCGAAGGCCTGCAGTACGTACGGCCAGGAGTTGAAGTCAAGGCCACCGAAGCCACCAACGTGAGCACCAGCACAGCCACCAAGAACCCGGCCCCCGCTCAGGCAGCTGACAAAGCAGCCGGCGGCAAAGGGGAGTAAACCATGTCGAAATTCTTTATCGACCGTCCGATTTTCGCCTGGGTGATTGCCCTGGTGATCATGCTGGTCGGGGCTCTTTCGATCCTCAAGTTGCCAATCAACCAGTACCCGAGCATCGCGCCGCCGGCCATCGCGATCCAGGTCACCTACCCGGGTGCATCCGCGCAAACCGTGCAGGACACCGTGGTTCAGGTCATCGAGCAGCAGCTCAACGGTATCGACAACCTGCGTTATGTGTCCTCGGAGAGTAACTCCGACGGCAGCATGACCATCACCGCGACCTTCGAGCAGGGTACCAACTCCGATACCGCGCAGGTTCAGGTCCAGAACAAACTGAACCTGGCCACCCCGTTGCTGCCGCAAGAAGTGCAGCAGCAGGGTATCCGCGTGACCAAGTCAGTGAAAAACTTCCTGATGGTGATCGGCGTCGTGTCGCGTGACGGCAGCATGACCAAGGACGACCTGTCCAACTACATCGTGTCCAACATGCAGGATCCGATTTCGCGCACTGCCGGTGTCGGTGATTTCCAGGTCTTCGGCGCCCAGTACGCGATGCGGATCTGGCTCGATCCGGCCAAGCTGAACAACTATGCCCTGACCCCGGTGGACGTCAAAACCGCTATCGCCGCGCAGAACGTCCAGGTGTCGTCCGGCCAGCTCGGTGGCCTGCCTGCCTTGCCCGGCCAGCAACTGAACGCCACTATCATCGGCAAGACCCGCCTGCAGACCGCCGAGCAGTTCAAGGCGATTCTGCTAAAGGTCAATCCGGATGGCTCGCAAGTGCGCGTCGGTGACGTCGCCGATGTCGGCCTCGGCGGCGAGAACTACAGCATCAGCGCCCAGTTCAACGGTGCCCCGGCCTCGGGTCTGGCAGTCAAACTGGCCAACGGCGCCAACGCCCTCGACACGGCCAAGGCCCTGCGCAAGACCATCAATGACCTCAAGCCGTTCTTCCCGCAAGGCATGGAAGTGGTGTTCCCCTACGACACCACGCCAGTGGTGAGCGAGTCGATCAAAGGGGTGGTGGAAACCCTGGTGGAAGCAGTCGCCCTGGTGTTCCTGGTGATGTTCCTGTTCCTGCAGAACTTCCGCGCCACCATCATCACCACAATGACGGTGCCGGTGGTGCTGCTGGGTACTTTCGGCATCCTCGCGGCGTTCGGCTTCAGCATCAACACCCTGACCATGTTCGGCATGGTGCTTGCCATCGGCTTGCTGGTGGACGACGCCATCGTCGTGGTGGAAAACGTCGAGCGGGTGATGAGCGAGGAAGGCCTGTCTCCCAAGGAGGCGACGAAGAAGTCCATGGGCCAGATCCAGGGTGCCCTGGTGGGTATTGCCCTGGTGCTGTCGGCGGTACTGCTGCCGATGGCGTTTTTCGGCGGCTCCACCGGTGTGATCTATAAACAGTTTTCCATCACCATCGTCTCGGCCATGGCCCTGTCGGTACTGGTGGCGCTGATCTTCACCCCGGCACTCTGCGCGACCATGCTCAAACCCATTCCCAAGGGTGAGCATGGCGTGGCGAAACGTGGATTCTTCGGCTGGTTCAACCGTAACTTCGATCGCAGCGTGCAAAGCTACGAGCGGGGTGTCGGCAATATCCTGCGCCATAAAGCGCCGTACCTGCTGGTTTACCTGATTATCGTCGTCGGCATGATCTGGCTGTTCATGCGTATTCCGGCCTCGTTCCTTCCCGAGGAAGACCAGGGAGTGCTGTTTGCCCAGGTCCAGACGCCAGCCGGATCCAGCGCCCAGCGCACCCAGGTGGTGGTGGACAAGATGCGTGAGTACCTGCTGCGTCCAGGTAAGGATGGCGGTGAAGGTGATGGCGTGGCCTCGGTATTCACCGTGACCGGCTTCAACTTCGCCGGCCGCGGCCAGAGCTCGGGCATGGCGTTCATCATGCTCAAGCCGTGGGAAGAGCGTAACGCCGATAACAGCGTGTTCAAGATCTCTGCCCGCGCCCAGCAGCATTTCTTCACCTTCCGCGATGCCATGGTGTTCGCCTTTGCCCCACCGGCGGTGTTGGAGTTGGGTAACGCCACCGGTTTCGACGTGTTCCTGCAGGATCGTGCCGGCGTTGGCCATCAGAAGTTGATGGAAGCGCGTAACCAGTTCCTGGGGATGGCGTCCCAAAGCAAGGTACTGGCCCAGGTACGTCCGAACGGCCTGAACGACGAGCCGCAATACCAGCTGGAAATCGACGACGAAAAGGCCAGCGCACTGGGCGTGACCATTTCAGATATCAACAACACGCTGTCGATTGCCCTGGGCAGTAGCTACGTCAACGACTTCATCGACCGTGGTCGGGTGAAGAAGGTGTATATCCAAGGACAGGCAGGCGCTCGCATGAGCCCCGAAGACCTGCAGAAGTGGTACGTGCGCAACAGCGCGGGAACCATGGTGCCGTTCACCGCGTTCGCCAAGGGCGAGTGGATCTATGGCTCGCCGAAGCTGTCCCGTTACAACGGCGTGGAGGCGATGGAAGTGCTCGGCACCCCGGCTCCGGGTTACTCCACGGGTGAAGCGATGGCCGAAGTCGAAGCCATCGCCAAAAAGCTGCCGGCCGGTGTCGGTATTTCCTGGACCGGACTGTCGTATGAAGAACGACTGTCAGGCTCCCAGATGCCGGCGCTGTTCGCCCTGTCGATCCTGATGGTGTTCCTCTGCCTGGCTGCGCTTTATGAAAGCTGGTCGATTCCGATTGCGATCGTACTCGTGGTGCCGTTGGGGATCATCGGTGCATTGCTGGCCACCAGCTTGCGCGGTCTTTCCAATGACGTGTACTTTCTGGTGGGTTTGTTGACCACCATCGGCCTGGTCGCGAAAAACGCCATTCTGATCGTCGAGTTCGCCAAGGAATTGCACGAGCATGGCAAGAGCCTGCAGGAGGCGGCCATCGAGGCTTGCCGGATGCGACTGCGGCCGATCATCATGACCTCGCTCGCGTTTATCCTTGGCGTCGTCCCTCTGGCGATCTCCACAGGCGCAGGCTCAGGCAGCCAGCATGCCATCGGCACCGTGGTCATCGGCGGGATGATCACCGCCACCGTCCTGGCGATCTTCTGGGTGCCGCTGTTCTTCGTGACCATATCGTCGATAGGTCGTCGCAAGCAGGACGACACCCCTGAAACTTTTAAAGAGGCTGGGCAATGAGCAAGTCGCTACTCTCTCTGACCATCGCCGCCGTCGTGCTCAGCGGCTGCTCGCTGATCCCCGACTATCAGCGGCCCGAAGCACCGGTCGCGGCGCAATACCCGCAAGGCCCGGCCTACGAGCCGGCCAAGGCGGCCGGTCAGGCTGCCGCGGAACAGGGCTGGAAGCAGTTTTTCCATGACCCTGCCCTGCAACAGTTGATCCAGGTCGCCCTGGAGAACAACCGCGACCTGCGCGTCGCGGCGCTGAACATCGATGCCTACGCCGCGCAGTACAACATCCAGCGGGCTGACCTGTTCCCGGCGGTCTCGGCCACGGGTTCCGGCAGCCGCCAGCGGGTACCGGCACGGGCCTCGCAAACCGGTGAAGCGGCCATCAGCAGCTCCTACTCGGCCACCTTGGGCATCAGCGCCTATGAACTGGACCTGTTCGGTCGGGTTCGCAGCCTGAGCGAGCAAGCGCTGCAAAGCTACTTCGCCACCGAGGAAGCCCGCCGCAGCACCCAGATCAGTCTGGTAGCCAGCGTCGCCAACGCTTACCTGACCTGGCAGGCCGATAAGGAACTGCTCAAGCTGACCCAGGAAACCCTGGCAACCTACGAGCAGAGCCTCAAGCTGACCACGCGCAGCGCCGATGTTGGCGTCGCCTCGGCGCTTGATCTGAGCCAGGCGCGCACGGCAGTGGAAAACGCCCGCGTACAGCTGGCCCGCTACACCCGCCAGGTGGCCCAGGACGAAAACAGCCTGACCCTGCTGCTGGGCACCGGCCTGCCGGCTAACCTGAACTCGCAACCGCTGAGCGATGATCTGCTCAGCGAAGTGCCGGCCGGGTTGCCGTCGGACCTGCTGCAACGTCGTCCCGACATTCTCCAGGCCGAACACAACCTGCTCGCCGCCAACGCCAACATCGGTGCCGCTCGGGCCGCGTTCTTCCCGAGTATCAGCCTGACGGCCAACGCTGGCACGTTGAGCCCGGACCTGTCCGGCCTGTTCAAGGGCGGCTCCGGTACCTGGACCTTCGCCCCGCAGATCAACCTGCCGATCTTCAACGCCGGCAGCCTGCGAGCGAGCCTGGACTACGCCAAGATCCAGAAAGACATCAACGTCGCTCAGTACGAGAAGTCGATTCAGACGGCCTTCCAGGAAGTCTCCGACGGCCTGGCCGCGCGCCAGACCTACAACGAACAGTTGCAGGCCCAGACCGACTTCGTCGCCGCCAACCAGGACTACTACCGTCTGGCCGAGCGTCGCTATCGCATTGGTGTCGACAGCAACCTGACCTTCCTCGACGCCCAACGCCAGCTGTTCAGCGCCCAACAATCGCTGATCACCGACCGCCTGGCGCAATTGACCAGCGAGGTCAATCTGTACAAGGCACTGGGTGGCGGCTGGAATGCCGAGACCGGCAAGAACGAGCCGGTGAAAGAAGAAGCGCCGAAGATGAAATTGTTCTGACTTGATGCTTGAACGCTGAAACACGAAGCCCACCGAGAGGTGGGCTTTTTGTTTGGGTTTCTACAGGGTTGTGTGGGAGCAAGGCGGCCGGGGTTTTGTTTACTGAGTACATATCCATTGCTGCGGTAACGGCCACTTAGGGTTTCGCCCTGACGGCGACTTACTTTCTTTCAAACGCCAAAGAAAGTAAGCAAAGAACGCTGGCCCCACCACTCGGCACCTCGCCTACGCTCGGTGTGCCCGCCGCGAAGGGCCATCCATGGCCCAGCGCGGCTATCCCGGCATCCATGCCGGGATGCCCACTGCGCAATGCCTGCGTTCAGCCAGCGTGGTTAATGGGGCATTCAAGATCAAGATCAAGATCAAAAGCAAGAGCCAAAACGCGGTGACCAACTGAAGTACTGCCATCGCGAGCAAGCTTTGCTCCCACAGCCCAGCTGGGGGATAAACCCCACTTGGCTAACGCGGGTCGACGATATCCAACGCACGATTAGCCAATAGCTCACTCAATTCAATCATCTGCGCCACGCCCAATGCGACATGCCGCCGCAGGCTTGCCCGCGAAGGCGTCGGCACATTCGACACGGATGCAAGCTGACCCACCGCTTTCGCGAGCAAGCCCGCTCCCACCGAACTGGGGGGTAGACGCTGGATTTGGGAGCACCCCAATCCACTGTGGGAGCGAGCCTGCTCGCGATAGCGGAGGACCAGGCACAGCTGTGTTGTCTGACACGCCGCTATCGCGAGCAGGCTCGCTCCCACAGGTTTTTGGGTTGAGCTCAGGTGTTTTTGCCGTTCGATAATCGCCCAAAACCGTTTATCGCCAATTGAAGCGATCCCGGCCTGCCCTTCACCATCCCTCACACATAACAAGAACGACAGGTTCCTCGCCATGACCACACGCCCCGCCTCGCCCGGCTGATCCTCAGCTATTTCCCCTCGACTCCACCGTTCCGTCTGCAACCCCAGGTTTGCGGCAACGGCTCTTTTCATCCATAAAAAACAGAGACACGCCCATGAAGTCCACACAACATTTGTTCCCCAGCCTCATCGCGGTTGCCTTGGCCGGCTCTGCCCTGCCTGTCCTGGCCGCAGAGTCGGGATTTGTCGACGACGCCAAGGCCACGTTGACCCTGCGCAATGCCTACTTCAACCGCAACTTCACCAACCCGAACAACGCCCAGGGCAAGGCCGAGGAATGGACCCAGAGCTTCATCCTCGACGCCAAGTCCGGTTTCACCCAGGGCACGGTGGGGTTCGGCATGGACGTGCTGGGCCTGTATTCGATCAAGCTCGATGGCGGTCGCGGCACCACAGGAACACAGCTGTTGCCGGTGCACGATGACGGCCGCCCGGCCGATGATTTCGGCCGCCTGGGTGTCGCCCTCAAGGCCAAGGTGTCGAAGACCGAATTGAAGGTCGGCGAATGGGCACCGGTGTTGCCGATCCTGCGTTCCGACGATGGCCGCTCCCTGCCGCAAACCTTCCGTGGCGGCCAGGTCACCTCCACCGAAATCAGCGGCCTGAGCCTCTACGGTGGCCAGTTCCGCGCCAACAGCCCGCGCAACGATGCGAGCATGGAAGACATGTTCATGAACGGCCGCCCGGCCTTCACCTCCGATCGCTTCAACTTCGGCGGCGGCGAGTACGCCTTCAACGACAAACGCACCCAGGTCGGCGTCTGGTACTCGGAACTGAGCGACATCTACCAGCAGCAGTATTTCAACCTGACCCACAGCCAGCCCATCGGCGACTGGACCCTGGGCGCCAACCTCGGCTACTTCATCGGCAAGGAAAACGGCAGTGCCCTGGCCGGTGACCTGGACAACAAGACCGCCTTCGCCATGCTCTCGGCCAAGTACGGTGGCAACACCTTCTACGTCGGCCTGCAAAAACTCAGCGGCGACGATGCCTGGATGCGCGTCAACGGCACCAGCGGCGGGACCCTGGCCAACGACAGCTACAACTCCAGCTACGACAACGCCAAGGAAAAATCCTGGCAAGTGCGCCACGACTTCAACTTCGCCGCCGTCGGCGTACCGGGCCTGACCCTGATGAACCGCTACATCAGCGGCGACAACGTGCACACCGCCACGGTGGACGACGGCAAGGAGTGGGGACGTGAGACCGAACTGGCGTACACCGTGCAGAGCGGTGCGCTGAAGAGTCTCAACGTAAAGTGGCGTAATGCATCGATCCGTCGGGACTACAGCAGCAATGAGTTCGACGAGAACCGCCTCTTTATCAGCTACCCGATCAGCTTGTTGTAAAGCGGCTGCGGTGGGTCTGTCGCTCAAGTGACGGCTGACCCACCGCTATCGCGAGCAGGCTCGCTCCCACAGGGGATGGTGATGAACACATTATCTGCACGCGACGCCAAACCACTGTGGGAGCCGAGCTTGCTCGCGATGGCGGCGGTACATCCAACTTCTATGCAAGCTGACCCACCGCTTTCGCGAGCAGGCTCCCACAGGGGATTTGCGGTGTACGCAGAATCTGCATATTGCACTGAACCACTGTGGGAGCGAGCCTGCTCGCGATAGCGGTGGCACATTCAACATCTTCATCGACTGCCCCACCGGGATTACGGTGAGCCTACTTCCGCGATTCGACACCCAACTCGTCCCACACCGACTCGGCCAGGTGGAACGTTGCATTGGCGGCAGGAATGCCGCAGTAGATGGCGCTCTGCATGATCACTTCCTTGATCTCGCCACGGCTCACGCCATTGTTGGCCGCGGCGCGCAGGTGCAGCTTGAGCTCTTCGTTGCGGTTCATGCCGATCAGCATGGCGATGGTGATCAGGCTGCGGGTGTGGCGCGGCAGGCCCGGACGGGTCCAGATGTCGCCCCAGGCGTGACGGGTGATCATCTCCTGGAATTCGCTGTTGAATTCGGTCAAAGCATTGAGGCTGCGATCCACATGGGCATCGCCCAGCACCGCGCGGCGGACTTGCATGCCTTCGTCGTAGCGTTGTTTCTCGTCCACAAAAAACTCCTCAGGCGCGACTGGAATCAAGCAGGAAATCCAACACCCGCTCGCTGAACGCAGCGCCGGCCTGGACGTTGGACAAATGCGCGGCATGGAACTCGGCGTACTGCGCCCCGCTGACCCGCTCCTGGATAAAACGCCCCCCCGACGGCGGCGTCACGGCATCTTCGCTGCCGACCACCACCAGCAGTGGCACAAGGATCGAGGACAGTTGATCACGAAAATCGGCATCGCGCACTGCGGCGCAGTTGGCTGCATAGCCTTGGGGCGAGGTGGCGGCGAGCATGTCGGTGATTTTCCTCGCCGTATCCGGGTTGGCCTGGGCGAAGTCCGGAGTGAACCAGCGGGCAATCGAGGCATCGCGCAGCGCCACCATGGCCGCCTTGCCGTCACGCAGCACGGTTTCGATGCGTGGGTTCCACATCGACGGATCACCGATCTTGGCAGCGGTGTTGCACACCACCAGCTTGTGCAGTCGCTCGCCGGCATTGATGCCCAGCCACTGGCCGATCAGACCGCCCATGGACAAACCGCAGAAGTGGACCTTGTCGATATCCAGCGCGTCGAGCATCGCCAGCACATCGCGGCCCAGTTGCTCGATGCTGTAAGGGCCCTCGGTGACCAGCGACCGACCGTGACCACGGGTGTCGAAACGCAGTACGCGAAAGTGTTCGCTGAACGCCGCGACCTGCTCGTCCCACATGTGCAGGTCGGTGCCCAGGGAGTTGGACAACACCAGCACCGGCGCGTCTTGCTGCCCGTCGAAGCAATAGTTCAGTTCGCCATCGGCGAGTTTGACGAATCCCACAACAATCTCCTTTCAGGCCTTCAAGGCAAGGTGTTCAGCCACTGCCCGGGCGACCCAGGTCTGGGCCTGGCCGAGGTAATGGGCGGGGTTGAGCAAATGATCGAGTTCGGCAGCGGACAACTGTGCGCAAACCTGGGGATCGTCCCCCAGCACGTCCCGCAGATGACGTTGTTCGGTCACGGCACGCTTGCAGCACTGCTCCAGCAGATGATGCGCAGTGTCCCGTCCGACGCGCTGGGCCAGGACGATGCTCACCGCTTCAGCCAGTACCAGTCCCTGGGTCAGTTCGAGATTGCGGGCCATGCGCGCCGCGTCAACCTCCAGCCCTTCAGCCAGCAATCGCGCCTGCTGTAGGGCACCGGACACCAGGCAGCAAATCTCCGGCAAGGTTTCCCATTCGGCATGCCACAGTCCCAGGCTGCGCTCATGTTCCTGGGGCATTGCGCTGAATAGCGTCGACAACAACCCAGGCACCCGTGTCGCCGTACCGATCAGCACCGCCGCGCCCACCGGGTTGCGCTTGTGGGGCATGGTCGACGAACCGCCCTTGCCCGGTGCCGACGGCTCGAATGCTTCGCCGGCCTCGGTCTGCATCAACAAGCTGATGTCGCGGCCGAGCTTGCCCAAGCTACCGGCAATCAGGCCCAGCACTGAGCCGAACTCCACCAGCCGATCGCGCTGGGTGTGCCAGGGTTGCTCCGGCAGGCTCAATTGCAACTCGGCGGCCAAGGCTTCGGCAACAGGCAGCGCATGTTCACCCAATGCGGCGAGCGTTCCTGAAGCACCGCCAAATTGCAGCACCAACAAGCGGGGCTTGAGTTCCAGCAGACGTTGGCGGCTGCGGGTGATCGCCCCCAGCCAACCGGCGATTTTCATACCCAGGGTCACCGGTGTCGCATGTTGCAGCCAAGTGCGCCCGGCCAACGGTGTGGCGGCGTAGCGCTCGGCTTGGCGGGCCAGGATAACAGCCAGTTGCGCCAGCTCACTCTCGATCAGTTGCAGCGCCTGGCGCAGTTGCAGGACCAGGCCGCTGTCCATCACGTCCTGGCTGGTGGCGCCCAGGTGCACGTAACGTTCGGCCTCGGCATGCTCGCTGGCAATGCGCTTGCCCAGTGCCTTGACCAGCGGGATTGCGGAGTTGCCGGCGCTGGCAATCGCTTCGCTCAATGCCGAAAAATCGTACAGCTGGGCACGACAGGCAGCCTCGATGGGGGCCACCGCATCATTGGGGATCAGCCCTACCCGAGCCTCGGCCCGGGCCAGTGCTGCCTCGACGTCGAGCATGGCCTGCAGCCGGCCCGCATCGCAGAACACCTCGCGCATGTCGCGGGCGGTGAAGTAGGCATCGAACAGCTGATTGCCCGGTCGTTCGCTCATAAACAGTCCTTGGGTGCGCCGGCCTCACGGCCGGTCGCGGCTGGATCAAAGGAGTGGCTCAAAGATCATGGTGCAAATACGTCGGTTGCTTCGGCAGGCGCAGGCTGAACAGGAACGCCACCACCATCATGACCGTGACATACCAGTAAAAGACGTTTTCCATGCCCTGGGCTTTCAGGCTCAAGGCAACGTACTCCGCCGAACCACCAAAAATCGCGTTCGCCACCGCGTAGGCCAACCCTACCCCCAGCGCCCGCACTTCGGGTGGAAACATTTCAGCTTTCACCAGACCGCTGATGGAGGTGTAGAAGCTGACGATGGCCAGTGCCAGGGTAATCAGGACGAACGCAAGGAACGGGCTGCTGATGCTTTTGAGGGTCAGCAGGATCGGCACCGTGCACAGTGTCCCCAACGCGCCGAACCAGAGCATGGAGTGACGGCGACCGATCTTGTCCGCCAGCATGCCGAACAACGGTTGCATGCACATATAGAGAAACAGTGCGCCGGTCATGATGTAACTGGCGGTCTTGGCGTGCAGGCCCGCAGTGTTCACCAGGTATTTCTGCATGTAGGTGGTGAAGGTGTAGAAAATCAGCGAACCGCCGGCGGTGTATCCCAGCACGGTGATGAACGCGGCCTTGTGGTCACGAAACAGCGCGGCAACGCTGCCGGCGTCCTTGTTCTCGCGCATTTCCTTGCTGCTGGTTTCTTTCAGGGAACGGCGCAGGAACAGGGAAATCAACGCGGCCACGGCGCCGACTACGAAAGGGATTCGCCAGCCATAGGCGCGCAGTTCGTCTTCGTTGAGGAACTGTTGCAGGATCACCACCAGCGACACCGCCAGCAGTTGCCCGCCGATCAACGTCACGTACTGGAACGACGCGAAGAAGCCGCGCTGGCCCTTGAGCGCGACTTCGCTCATGTAGGTGGCGGTGGTGCCGTATTCGCCACCCACCGACAAGCCTTGCAGCAGGCGGGCGAGCAACAGCAAGCCCGGTGCCCAGACACCGATGTCCTTATAGGCGGGCAGGCACGCGATGAGCAACGAGCCGAAGCACATCATCAGCACCGAAATCATCATCGAGTTCTTGCGCCCGTGACGGTCCGCCACCCGGCCGAAAATCCAGCCGCCGATAGGCCGCATCAGGAACCCGGCGGCGAAGACACCGGCGGTATTGACCAGTTGCACCGTGGGGTTGTCGGACGGGAAGAACGCCGGCGCAAAATAGATCGCGCAGAACGCGTAGACGTAGAAGTCGAACCATTCGACCAGGTTGCCAGAGGAGGCACCGACGATGGCGAAGATGCGCTTGTTGCGTTCTTCACCGGTGTAATGGCTGGTTAAGGTGGTCATGGGCTATTCACTCTCAGGGACTCAAAAGACTAGACACACTTCGTAACAGCCCCGTTCCACAGTTTTGCTGTGCCTGTACTGGCGCCATCGCGGGCAAGCCTGGCTCCCACAGAGGTGTACTCCCCAGAACAAGGGACAACCCTGTGGGAGCAAAGCTTGCTCGCGATGCAATCTCAAGCACTCACTCAGTAGTCGAAGAACACCGTCTCGGCATCCGTCCCTTGCAGGATCACATTCCACTGGTACACACCCGACGCATCGGGTTTGCTCACGATGGTGGCGCGACGCTCCTCAGGAACGCAGGCCAGCAACGGATCGGCTTCGTTGGCCTGTTCGCCATCGAAGTAGATACGCGTCAGCAGGTGCTTGACCAACCCACGGGCGAATACCAGTACCACCAAGTGCGGTGCCTGAGTCGTGCCGTCCAGGCCCGGCACAGTGCCCGGCTTGATGGTGGTGAACCGGAAGCGGCCCTCGGCGTCCACCGGCACGCGGCCGAAACCTTCGAAGTTCGGGTCCAGGGGTTTGTCCTGATCGTCCTCGGGATGCGCGTATTTGCCGGCAGCGTTGGCCTGCCAGACTTCCAGCATCGCGTCATTGACGAACTCGCCGTTACCGTCGATCACCTGCCCGGTGATCGCCACGCGCTGGCCGAGGGTTTCGGCGACCGTCATGTCTTCGCGATTCAGCCAGGTCAGGCCGATGTGGTAGTAAGGGCCAACGGTATGGGACGTGGTGGCGGTAAGCGTCATCTTATTTCTCCATCGGCGTGGCATCGCGGCCGCGCAAGACGATGTCCCAGCGATAACCGAGGGCGTAGTGAGGGATGGTTTTTTCCAGATCGAAGCTGGCGATCAGGCGTTCCTTGGCGCTGGTGTCCGGTACACAGTTGTAGATCGGATCGTAGGCCAGCAGCGGGTCGCCGGGGAAATACATCTGCGTCACCAGGCGCGTCAGGATGCTTGGCCCGAACAGCGAGAAGTGGATATGCGCCGGGCGCCAGGCGTTGTGGTGATTGCCCCACGGGTACGCGCCGGGCTTGATGGTCTGGAACTGATACCAGCCGTCGGCATCGGTGATGGCCCGACCGGTACCGGTGAAATTCGGGTCCAGTGGTGCATCGTGTTTGTCGCGATCATGGTGATAGCGACCGGCGGCGTTGGCCTGCCAGATCTCTACCAGAATGCCCGGCACAGGATGGCCGTTCTCATCCAGGACACGCCCGTGAATGATGATCCGCTCCCCCAGCGGTTCGCCGGCATGCTGGGCGGTCAGGTCATTGTCCTTCTCCTGCACACGGTCGGCGCCGATGGTCGGGCCGGTGATTTCCGACAGCGAGTGGGGCAGGAACACCAGCGGCTTGGAGGGCGAGCGCAGATTGGTGGACTGATACGGCGGATGCAGATATTCCGGCTGGGTGCCCGCTTGGGGGCGACGGTAACCAGGCTTGTCAGTCATGAAGCATTCCTCGGTTTCTTATGAGTAGTTCGACGCGTCAGGCGCGTTCGATAGCCAATGCCAGGCCCTGGCCGACGCCGACACACATGGTCGCCAAGCCTTTCTTGCCGCCGGTCTTTTCCAGATGATGCAGCGCCGTCAGCACCAGTCGCGCCCCGCTCATGCCCAGCGGATGGCCGAGCGCAATGGCGCCGCCGTTCGGGTTGACCTGCGGCGCATCGTCCGCCAGCCCCAGTTCGCGCTGCACCGCCAGGCCCTGGCTGGCAAACGCTTCATTGAGTTCGATCACATCGAAATCGGCGACCGCCAGGCCCAGGCGCTCAATCAACTTGCGCACCGCCGGCACCGGGCCGATGCCCATCACCCGTGGCGCCACGCCGGCACTGGCCATGCCCAGTACCTTGCCACGAGGCGTCAGACCGTGTTTCTTCACCGCGTCGGCCGAGGCCAGGATCAACGCAGCCGCGCCATCGTTCACACCCGAGGCGTTGCCGGCGGTGACGGTCTTGTCCGGACCGTTGACCGGCTTGAGTTTGCTCAAGGCCTCCAGCGTGGTGTCGGCGCGAGGATGTTCGTCCTGCTCGACCACCGTTTCGCCTTTCTTGTGGGCAATGCGTACCGGTACGATTTCTTCGGCGAAAAATCCTGCAGCCTGGGCCGCCGCTGTGCGCTGCTGGCTGCGCAGTGCAAACGCATCCTGGTCGGCGCGAGACACCCCATAATCATCCGCCACGTTGTCGGCGGTCTGTGGCATCGCGTCCACGCCGTACTGAGCCTTCATCAACGGATTGATGAAGCGCCAGCCAATCGTGGTGTCTTCCAGCTTCATGTTGCGGGAAAACGCCGCATCGGCCTTGCCCATCACGAACGGTGCGCGGGACATCGATTCCACGCCGCCGGCGATGGCAAGCTCCATTTCGCCACTGGCGATGGCGCGGAACGCCGTGCCGATGGCGTCCATGCCCGAAGCGCAGAGACGGTTGAGGGTCACGCCGGGAATGCTCTCCGGCAACCCTGCCAGCAACAGTGCCATGCGCGCCACGTTGCGGTTGTCTTCGCCGGCCTGGTTGGCGCAACCGAGGAACACCTCGTCCACTGCGCTCCAGTCCACTGACGGGTTGCGCTCCATCAACGCCTTGATCGGTATGGCCGCCAAGTCATCGGCGCGCACCGCGGCCAAACCACCGCCGAAGCGGCCGATGGGAGTACGAATCGCATCACAGATATAAACGTCGCGCATCAGGCTTCTCCCGGTGCCTGGCCGTGGGCCGCTGCCGTGCGAGCTTCAAGATCGCGCAATGCGCGCAGCTCTACGTCGGTCGGCTCGGCGGTGGTTTGAACCTGGTCGGCGAAACGGATCGCCCACCCGGTCGCGGCAGTGACCTGTTCGCGGGTCACGCCGGGGTGCAGCGCAGTGACCACGAATTCATGGGTACCGGCTTCCGGTTCCATGATGCACAGGTCGGTGATGATACCCACCGGCCCAGCACCCGGCAGGCCCAGGCGCTTGCGCGAATCGCCGCCCTCGCCGTGACCGACCGAAGTGATGAAGTCCAGCTTATCGACGAAGGAACGCGCCGACTGCCTGAGGATGATTAACACGCTCTTGGCCGAACCGGCGATTTCCGGTGCACCGCCGGCGCCCGGCAGACGGACTTTTGGCTGATGGTAATTGCCCACCACGGTGGTATTGATGTTGCCGAAACGGTCGACCTGGGCCGCACCGAGGAATCCGACGTCGATACGCCCGCCCTGCAGCCAGTAGCGGAAAATCTCACCGGTCGGCACCACGGTATCGGCGGTTTCAGCCAGTTCACCGTCGCCAATGGACAGCGGCAACACGCTGGGCTTGGCACCGATCGGGCCGGATTCGTAGATCAACACGACATCCGGCGACGATGTAAGCCGCGCCAGATTGGCCGCTTTCGAAGGCAGACCGATGCCGACGAAGCACACGGCGTTGTTCTTCAACCGACGGGCCGCGGCAACGGTCATCATTTCGTTGGTGGAGTACGTCATTGTTTCGCCTCCGAAGCGGCTGCCAGTTTGGTCTGCAATTCACTGAAATCCCGAGTGCCATGGATGTATTCGTTGATCCACGCAGTAAAGGCCTCACGGTCCCGGGCGATGGCGTCCCACGTTTGGTAGAAACGATTGTCACGCTCGGTGTAACCGTGGGCGTAAGACGGATGAGCACCACCGGGCACATGGCAGACCGCACTCAGGGCCCAGGTCGGCAGGACGCAAGCATTCATCGGCGCGTTCAGGTCGTCGACGATTTCTTCGACGGTGACGATGCAACGCTTGGCGGCCAGGGCGGCTTCCTTCTGCACACCGAGGATGCCCCACAACAGCACGTTGCCCTTGCGGTCGGCCTTCTGGGCGTGGATCACGGTGATGTCGGGACGCACTGAAGGCACCGCGGCCAGCACTTCACCGGTAAAGGGGCAGGTCACGCTTTTGATCAGCGGGTTGACCTTCGGCAGATCGGAGCCGGCGTAGGCCCGCAGCACCGCGAATGGCAGGCCGGAGGCGCCGGCGACGTAGGCGTTGGCCAGGTCGGCGTGGCTGTGCTCCTCGATCTCCAAGGGCTGCGGCCACTGCTTTTCCACGGCATCGCGCAGGCGGTGCAGCGAGCCCACGCCCGGATTGCCGCCCCAGGAGAAAATCAATTTGCGAGCACAGCCGGCGCCAATCAACTGGTCGTAGATCAGATCCGGGGTCATCCGCACCAGGGTCAGGTCTTTTTTGCCCTGGCGGATGATTTCATGCCCCGCCGCCGTCGGAATCAAGTGGGTGAAGCCTTCGAGGGCGACGGTATCGCCGTCGTTGACGAACTGCTTCACCGCGTCGTGCAGCGAAAGGATTTCAGCCATGGGCAGGCTCCCGTTTTCCAGTGGACCGACATGAAGAAAAAGGCGCGAGGTTCAGCGCCGGAGTGACTGAAGATTAAGCTGCGGGGAAAGACCAAACAATCCGATAATCGACTGAGTGTTCGTTTATCGAACAGATTGTTGTTTGGCTATCGATTTACTTGGCAAACGAATTCCGGGGGTATCGAGCCTGCTCGCGATGGCGGTGTAGCAGGCAATAAGCTCGCTACTGATAGACCGCCATCGCGAGCAGGCTCGATACCACCGGGGTGAGGAGCTCGGGTTACGAGTCAGGTCGCATCCGCATGACTGACCATGCCCTTGATCACCACCGCCGCGGTCGCCAGCGCTGCGGGAATGACCAGCGCGGTCAGTACCTGTTCGAAGTTCCAGCCCAGGCCCAACAGGGTCGCCCCCATCCAGGCCCCGAGAATGGCGCCGAACCGGCCGATACCCAACATCCACGACACCCCCGTGGCACGCCCCTGGGTCGGGTAGAAGCGTGCCGCCAGGGAGGGCATTGCCGATTGCGCGCCGTTGACACACATCCCGGCCACCAGCACCAGGGTGGCAAGCAGGGTGATGCTGCCCAGGCTCTGCCCTACGGCGTAGGCAAATACCCCGGCCATCAGGTAGAAAAAACCGATGACCTTGTGGGGATTGAACCGGTCCATCGCCCAGCCCACGCCCACTGCGCTCAAGACGCCACCCAACTGGAACAGTGCGCCGATGAACGCGGCCTGCTCCATGCTCGCCCCACTGTCACGCATCAGCGTCGGCAGCCAACTGGTCAACAGGTAAACGATCACCAGGCCCATGAAATAGGTCAGCCACAGCAGCACCGTACCGGCGCTGTAGGTGCCGGAGAAAATCACCGCGAGCACGTTTCGAGCCTTCACGGTTTTCTGCTCGGGCACACTGAAGCTGGCCGCCTGGGCGATGGTGGCCGGGTCGATTGGCGCCAGGGCTTTGCGTACTTTGTCGGCGCCACGATTGCGCACAAGCAGGTAGCGCGCCGACTCCGGCAGCCAGAACAGCAGCATCACCGCCAACACCAGTGGCAGGATCCCGCCGATCAGCAGCAAGCTGTGCCAGCCGAACGCCGGTATCAATTTGGCAGAGATGAAGCCGCCGCCGGCCATCCCCAGGTTGAACCCGCAAAACATGCTGGTCACCAGCAGGGATTTCTTGCGCTCCGGGGTGTACTCCGACAGCAAGGTGGTGGCGTTCGGCATCCCCGCCCCCAAGCCCAGCCCCGTCAGGAAGCGCAGCACCAGCAATTGTTCGACATTGGCGCTGTAGGCCGACGCGAGGCTGAATGCACCGAACAGCAAGACCGCGCCCACCAGGACGACTTTGCGCCCGAAGCGGTCAGCCAGTGGCCCTGAGCCCAGCGCGCCGAAGACCATGCCGATCAGCGCGGCGCTCATGACCGGGCCGAGGCTGGCGCGGTCGATTCCCCAATCCTGGGACAGGGCCGGGGCAATGAAGCCCATGGCCGCTGTGTCGAGGCCATCGAGGAAGACGATCAGAAAACAGAGGATCACCACCCGCCACTGATAGCGCGAAATGGGTTGCGCATTGATGAAGGACTGCACGTCGAGGCAATGGCCTACGGAGGTCTGGGGCTGGTTCATCGTATCTCTCATTATTATTGTGCCGGGCTCCTCGATCACCGGATCGGGCCCGATCGCGCCGGATGACGCTGCCGCGACATTAATGAGGCCGGATAAATACCGTCAATTCACCCGAGACGTCTCTGTGCGTTTATCGAACAGCTTAAGCAAACAGCTGCGCGCTCAGGTCCCGGCTGGCCCCCAACAGACTGGGCAGAAAGCGCTGCTCCAGCTCACTGCGACTGACACGCCCGGCATGGGTACTGACATTCAGCGCCGCCACTACCTGGCCGGAAGCATCGTAGACCGGAACGGCAATGGCCCGCAGGCCCTGCTCCAGCTCCTGGTCGACGATGCACCAACCCTGAAGTCGCACCTGCTGCAGGCACTCGAGCAGCGCCTCGGGGGTGTGCAGCGTCCGGCTGGTCTTGGCTTGAAGATCGGCATGGTCGAGGTAGTCACGCAGCGAAGCGTCATCCAGGGCCGCCAGGAGAATCCTGCCCATAGAGGTGCAATAGGCCGGCAGGCGCCCACCGACGGAGAGGTCCACGGAAATCAGCCGCTGGGTGGTGGCCGAGCGGGCGATATAGAGAATGTCGTCGCCTTCAAGCGTCGCCATGTTACAGGCCTCGTGCAACTGCTCGCTCATGCGATCCAGGTATGGCTGGGCAGAAACCGCCAGCGGCGTCGACGACAGGTAGGCGTGACCGAGAGTCAATACTTTGGGCAACAGCGAATAAGTACGCCCGTCGGTGGTGGCGTAGCCAAGTTTGATCAACGTATGCAGGCACCGCCTGACAGCGGCACGAGGAATCTCGGTGCGATGGCTGATCTGCGCAATGGTCAGGTGTCGCTTGCGCTCCTGAAAGGCCTGGACCACGGCCAGTCCGCGGGCCAGGGACGTCATGAAGTCCGGATCGCCAGTCAAGGCCTGGATCCGCTTGGCCGGTGAGGCGACAATCGGTGGCGCGACTGAAGAGAAGGCGTTGCGCAATTGGTCGTTCATGTCTGGTGCTTCCCCGACGGTGACGGTTATTACAAACGGAGGCCTGAGGAACAACAAGAGCGGCCCCTTCAAGACCGTTCGATTATCGAACCCTCGGCCGATAATCGCAATCGACCAAACCGTCTCCGGGCGTCGTCCGACCGCTCGAAAAATCCGAAACATGTTTGAAGAGCAGCGTCAGGCGCATTTGACTTTGAACAACGAAGTTGCAATATTGAACTTGTCGCCTTGAACGGCGCGAGGGTATCGGCACCAGTGGTATTGCTTGAAACGTAATTGCCACAAGTTGCACATGCAAACATGGGTACACACAACAATCCGCCCTTTTAATATTTCCCGATAGTGTTCCTCGGGTGGACCGCTATAATGCAATGCAGTGACGGTACGGCCTATCGGTCTCTTCCGTCCTCAGGTGCCTGAAGCCCCCATGGCCGCTTCCCCTGTATTGGCAACAACACGAAGCCCTGATGCTACGTCAGCTGTCAGCTCTGGTGCCGTGGCCGTCTGCGTGGATACATGCAGTGCGTATCACCAGATTCAATTTCACTTTGCTAGGTAATACTGTGACGAAAGACGAACTGCGCGCGGAACTTGAGCGCCAGGAACAACGTTACAAGGAAGTTTACGGCGGGGAAGTCACCACCTACGCCGCACAACCTGAACCGGAACGCAAACCCTGGCGTAAACGCGCCACTGTTCAGGACCAGGCCTTTTCCCAGGAACTTCAGAAAATGGAAAAGGAACTCAGGCCTGAAGAGCGATGACACACTTGCATCCTTGAAAACGGTATCCGGTCATCACCCAGGCCGGACGCCGTAGCTGGACGCCCGTCATGAGCGGGCCCCCTCTCCTTCCACCAAACGGTGGAGGAAACCCTGATCCCCCTTCTTTTCGGATATTTCATACTACTGCCAGGGCTCCTGCTCAGCTGCGAGACGCCCCTTGCCTCCTGGCTTTAACCCCCGGAATCAATGGGTTGCGCGCCCCTTGGGATAGCTGCTTCCAGGTGGGCTCCTACAAAATATTTCATTGAAGAATGTTACCGATGAGCAGGCAATGCATCGATCAACGAGGTTTTCTGGCATAATCGCGCCCCCTTATGACCGGGTCAGAAAACCTTCATGATCGATTTATTCAGCGGACTGGATGCTTGGGTGCTCGTGAGCCTCTTGCTCGCCCTGGCTTTTGTCCTCGCGTTCGAGTTCATCAACGGCTTTCATGACACCGCTAACGCGGTTGCCACTGTTATCTACACCAAAGCAATGCCGCCGCACCTGGCGGTGTTCTTTTCCGGTGTGTTCAACTTCCTCGGCGTGCTACTGGGCGGCGTGGGCGTGGCGTATGCCATCGTTCACCTGTTGCCGGTGGAACTGCTGATCAACGTGAACACCGGACACGGGCTGGCGATGGTGTTTTCGCTGCTTGCAGCGGCCATCACCTGGAACCTGGGCACCTGGTACTTCGGTATCCCGGCATCCAGCTCCCATACCTTGATTGGTTCGATCCTCGGCGTGGGCCTGGCCAACGCGTTGATCAACGACATCCCGTTGGGCGACGGAGTCAACTGGCAGAAGGCGATCGATATCGGCGCCTCTCTGGTGTTCTCGCCCATGGCCGGCTTCCTGGTTGCGGCCGTTGTGCTGATTGGCCTGAAATGGTGGCGTCCGCTGTCGAAGATGCACAAGACACCGGAACAACGTCGCAAAGTCGACGACAAGAAGCATCCTCCGTTCTGGAACCGCCTGGTGCTGGTGATTTCGGCCATGGCCGTCAGCTTCGTCCACGGCTCCAACGATGGTCAGAAAGGTATCGGCCTCATCATGCTGGTGCTGATCGGCATTGTGCCTGCGCAATTCGTACTCGACCTGAGCAGCACCACCTACCAGATCGAGCGCACCCGTGATGCGACCCTGCACCTGAGCCAGTTCTACCAGCGCAACAGCGAATCCCTGGGCGAATACCTGGCGCTGGGCAAAAGCGTGCCAGGCGACCTGCCGGAGAAATTCCGTTGCAACCCGCAGCAGACCGAACCCACCATCAATGCGCTGCTCGATACCCTTAAAGGTGTTGCCGACTATCACTCGCTGCCGTCGGAAAGCCGCATCGAGATTCGTCGCTACCTGCTCTGCCTGGACGACACGGCCAAAAAGGTCGGCAAGTTGCCAAACCTGTCAGCCCGCGAAAAAGACGATCTGAACAAACTCCGCAAGGATCTGACCGCCACCACCGAGTACGCTCCGTTCTGGGTGATCCTGGCCGTCGCCCTGGCACTGGGCCTGGGTACCATGGTGGGCTGGAAGCGTGTGGTACTGACCATCGGCGAGAAAATCGGCAAGCAGGGCATGACCTACGCCCAAGGCATGTCGGCGCAGATCACTACCGCGAGCATGATCGGCCTGGCCAACGTCTTCAGCCTGCCGGTATCCACCACCCACGTGCTGTCTTCCGGCGTGGCCGGTACCATGATCGCCAGCAAGAGCGGCTTGCAAGGCGGCACAGTCCGTAACATCCTGCTGGCCTGGGTGCTGACCCTGCCGGCGACGGTGGCGCTGTCGGCCGGGTTGTTCTGGCTGGCTTCCAAGGCCTTGGGCAGCTGATTCCAGCGGCTCACAAAAAAGGTGCGATCCTTGCGGATCGCACCTTTTTTTATGCCCGGAATACCAGCCCCTGTGGGAACAAGCTTTGCTCCCACAGGCTCGAACAGGGCTTTGGTGTGTGGGCAAGAATCTGGCACAAAAAAAAAGGGCGACCGAAGTCGCCCAAAATGCCTTGCGTGCTCGTTACAGCCGGAAAGACCTACGGTTTTTTGCGCTTGTGTGCGTCTCTCCAGATGAATAATCCAAAAACGGCGAAAAATACCAACATGAAGCCGACCGTCAACATTCCAGCAAACACCACATTGTCGAAAAACATGATTGGCCTCCTGGTCCTGCCCCTGTTGTGTTGGAGCCAAGTTAACCATTCGAGCAGGGATGAACATTGACCGGGGTCAATAACGCTCGGGACCGAGCGAAAAGGAAGGGAAATAACTGATCTACATCAATGGATCGGGGGGTGCGTCAACGCTTTTTCGGTTTGCTCTTCGGCTTTTTTTTGGCTTTGCCCAGAGGCATCGCCTGCTCGAACGCCTGTCGGACTTCATTGAGGCGCTTTTCGTTGAGGTCGTGAACACGCTTGGCGCGCTCAGTATTCAGGTCAATCAGTTTGTCGTCTTGGCTCATGGCGTGTCGGCATCATGCAGTGAGTGCGAATGTGCTCATGATGGGGGCTGTTGGCAGCGTTGACCAGCCTGCGCGCGTAGACAAATACCGAAAATCAGATCTGGATATCGACCCACAGGCCCTGGCGCGCCTCATCGTCTATCAGAGGTTTCACCGGCACGGTGTTATCGGCGTTGAGCTCGGTTCCCGGTATGGCCAGGTGTTCCTCGGGGTCCTCATCGGCCTCGCGACGGCGCCTTTCACGCTCCTGCTGGCGACGCTGCTCCTCGCGCAGCAACAGCGCAGCCTCTTCAGGATCGCGCTTTTGCAGGTCAATGGTGCTTTCACTGGAGGTCTGCTGTACCGGGGCCACGGGCGGGATGTCCGGTCGCTGGCGGACTGGATCCTGTTGTGCAGTGATGGGGACGGCGCTCAAAGGGAGCGTGGGTAGCAACATAGAAATCTCCTGTCATCAGGCTATCGGCTGCGGCGCAGGCGGCTTGAACCGCTGGTCCGAAACTTGTGACCCGGTTGGCATTACGCACGGCAGGTACAAGCCTGTTTGATCGCCAAACCCGCTGAAGTTCCATCAGACCAGTCGAAGGATCAGCCGCCATAACAGCCCGTTGCGTGCGTAATTTCTTTGGTCTGGAGGATCATTCCGTTAAGATAATCGGCTTTTTCAAGGCGGGAGTCAGGCAGCATGGCGCAGCAGTATCAACCGGGGCAACGCTGGATCAGTGACAGCGAAGCCGAGCTGGGTTTAGGCACCGTTCTGGCACAGGACGGCCGCTTGTTGACCGTGCTCTACCCGGCCACTGGCGATACTCGCCAGTACGCGCTACGGAATGCGCCTCTTACACGTGTACGGTTTTCGCCGGGCGACGTGATCACTCACTTCGAAGGTTGGAAAATGACCGTGCGCGAAGTCGATGATGTCGACGGGCTGCTGGTCTATCACGGCCTTAACGGACAGAACGAAGTCGTCACCCTGCCGGAAACCCAGCTGTCGAACTTCATCCAGTTCCGCCTGGCCAGCGACCGTCTGTTCGCCGGCCAGATCGACCCGCTGGCCTGGTTCTCCCTGCGCTATCACACCCTGGAACACACCAGCCGCCAATTGCAGTCCCCGCTCTGGGGCCTGGGTGGCGTTCGGGCCCAGCCCATCGCCCACCAGTTGCACATCGCCCGGGAAGTGGCCGACCGCATTGCACCCAGGGTATTGCTGGCGGACGAAGTGGGGTTGGGCAAGACCATCGAGGCCGGTCTGGTCATTCATCGCCAGCTGCTGTCCGGGCGCGCCAGCCGCGTACTGATACTGGTCCCGGAAAACCTTCAGCACCAGTGGCTGGTGGAAATGCGCCGGCGCTTCAACCTGCAAGTCGCCCTGTTCGATGAGGAACGCTTCATCGAAAGCGATGCGAGCAACCCGTTCGAAGATACGCAACTGGCGCTGGTGGCGCTGGAATGGCTGGTGGACGACGAGAAGGCCCAGGACGCGCTGTTCGCCGCCGGCTGGGACCTGATGGTGGTCGACGAAGCCCATCACCTGGTGTGGCACGAGGATCAGGTCAGTCCGCAATACGCGCTGGTCGAACAGCTTGCCGAGACGATCCCCGGCGTATTGCTGCTGACCGCGACGCCGGAACAGTTGGGCCAGGACAGCCACTTCGCCCGCCTGCGCCTGCTGGACCCGAACCGCTTCCATGACCTCAAGGCCTTCCGCGCCGAAAGCGAAAATTACCGCCCCGTGGCCGAGGCTGTGCAAGAGCTGCTGGACAAGGGCCGCCTCTCGCCCGAAGCCCACAAGACCATCCACGGTTTCCTGGGCAACGAAGGCGAAGCGCTGCTGACCGCCGTCAACGATGGCGACGTCGAAGCCAGCGCCCGCCTGGTCCGCGAATTGCTGGACCGTCACGGCACCGGCCGTGTGCTGTTTCGCAATACCCGGGCCGCCGTACAGGGCTTCCCGGAGCGTAAACTGCACGCTTATCCGCTGCCGTGCCCGGACGAATACCTCGAGCTGCCGCTGGGCGATCACGCCGAGCTGTACCCGGAAGTCAGCTTCCAGGCCCAACCGGATGCCAGCGAAGAAGAACGCTGGTGGAAATTCGACCCACGCGTCGAGTGGCTGATCGACCAACTGAAAATGCTCAAGCGCACCAAGGTACTGGTGATCTGTGCCCATGCCGAAACCGCCATGGACCTGGAAGATGCCTTGCGCGTGCGCTCCGGCATCCCGGCCACGGTATTCCACGAAGGCATGAACATCCTCGAGCGCGACCGTGCCGCCGCGTACTTCGCCGACGAAGAGTTTGGCGCGCAAGTGCTGATCTGCTCGGAAATCGGCAGTGAAGGACGCAACTTCCAGTTCGCTCATCACCTGGTGCTGTTCGACCTGCCTTCTCACCCGGACCTGCTGGAACAGCGAATCGGCCGGCTGGACCGGATCGGCCAGAAGCACACCATCGAGTTGCACGTGCCGTACCTGGAAACCAGCCCGCAAGAGCGGCTGTACCAGTGGTACCACGAGGCGCTGAACGCATTCCTCAACACCTGCCCGACCGGCAACGCCTTGCAGCATCAATTCGGCCCGCGCCTGCTGCCCTTGCTGGAAGAGGCAGACGATGGCCAGTGGCAAGCGCTGATCGACGAGGCACGCGCCGAACGCGAGCGTCTGGAGACCGAGCTGCACACCGGTCGCGACCGTTTGCTGGAACTCAACTCGGGCGGCGCCGGTGAAGGTGACGCACTGGTGGAAGCCATTCTTGAGCAAGACGACCAGTTCGCCCTGCCAATCTACATGGAAACCCTGTTCGACGCGTTCGGCATCGACAGCGAGGACCATTCGGACAACGCGCTGATTCTCAAGCCGAGCGAAAAAATGCTCGATGCCAGCTTCCCGCTTGGCGACGACGAAGGCGTGACCATCACCTACGACCGTAACCAGGCGCTATCGCGCGAGGACATGCAGTTCATCACCTGGGAACACCCGATGGTGCAAGGCGGCATGGACCTGGTGCTGTCCGGCTCCATGGGCAATACGGCCGTGGCGCTGATCAAGAACAAGGCCCTCAAGCCCGGCACCGTGCTGCTGGAACTGCTTTACGTCAGTGAAGTGGTGGCCCCACGCTCGCTGCAACTGGGCCGCTACCTGCCACCGGCCGCCCTGCGCTGCCTGCTGGACAGCAACGGTAACGACCTGGCGGCCCGGGTTTCGTTCGAGACATTGAACGACCAGCTCGAAAGCGTGCCTCGCGCCAGCGCCAACAAGTTCATCCAGGCCCAGCGTGACCAACTCACGCCGCGCATCAATGCCGGTGAAGAGAAGATTGCCCCACGGCACGCCGAGCGCGTGGCCGAGGCACAACGTCGCCTGGCCGCCGATACTGACGAAGAGCTGGCCCGTCTGACCGCCCTGCAAGCCGTCAATCCGACCGTGCGCGACAGCGAGCTGGTGGCCCTGCGCAAACAGCGCGAACAAGGCCTGGCGATGCTGGAAAAGGCTGCGCTGCGCCTGGAAGCGATCCGGGTGTTGGTGGCGGGCTGATCAGCCCTGGCAACACAAAAAAAGGCCCGCAGCGCTGCGTAATGCCAGTCAGTTAAGGATCAAACGGCGCAACGCCTGTGGGAGTAAAGCTTGCTCGCGATAGCGATGGACCCGTCAACATTGTTGCTGACTGACCTACCGCAATCGCGAGCAAGCTTTGCTCCCACGGGTTTGTGGCTTAACTGACTGGCATTACGCAGCGATGCGGGCCTTTTTTTGTGCGCCGAGCACACCTTTCACAAACATCCCCGAAACGCTGTGGGAGCAGGCTCGCTCGCACAGGGATTGCGGCGTATACAAATGCTGCTTATCCCGCGGGAACTGCGCCGAACAGCAAGCACCAAAAAACCCGTCACTGCCCCTGAGCGCTGAGTTGCTGTTGCAGGTTGCGAATCTGCGCTTGCAGCGTATTGATATTGCGGGTGACCTGGCCGCGGAAGGCATCGAACTCGGCCGTACCGCCGCCCGAGCGATTATCCTGCTGGCTCTTGAGCACCATCATCTCCTGCTCCAGGCGCTCGATGGCAGGGTTCTGGTTATTCCTTTTCAGGGCGGTGATATCGGCACCGATGCTCTTGAGCTGCGCATCGAGCACGCCGTCTTCACCCTGGTTCTTCAGGGTGGTCACTTCCGCCGCCAGTGCCTTGACCTGGGCCTGAAGCTCCTTGTTGGAAGCTTGCAACTGAGTGCTGGTATTCTGCTGCTCAGTGGCCTGGGCAATGAGTTGGGCCAGCTCCTTGTCCAGGTCGGCGGATGGACCGAACGTGGCCTGCTGTTGCTTGTATTGCTCTTGCAGCTTGCTTTCGAAAAGCCGAGCCTGGTCTTGCAGCTTGTTGTCCAACTGCTTGACCTGCAGCTTCAAGGCTTCACTGTCGCTCATGACATTGGACTGACCGGCTACCACCTTGCCGGAAATGTCCTGCAACCGTCCCGCCGCGTCCTCACTGATCCGCGCGAAGCTCTCCTGGGTCGCCACCAACTGCTGCTCCATCAGGGAAATCTGCTGGAAGCTCCACCAGGCCAGGAAACCGAACGCACACAGCAACGCGCCGACCAGCGCCCATAGCGGCCCGGTGCTGGGCCCCTTGACCTTTGCGGCCATCACGGGTGTCGGACGCGCTTGCACATGAGCCTGACGGTTGGGCAGGAAGTCATCGTCATCGGGGACGTCGGCACGCATCCGCAGGCTCGGTACATCGTCGAAGTCGTCGTGTTCATCATTACGCGTGGGCATGGATTCAACCTTTGAAAAACCAGTAATGGCTTGATGCGGCGAGTATAACCCCCTCGCCCGCCGCACCGATTGACCCCGAACCCGGCACTCGGTTCATGACGGACCGATCAGCGGGCTTTCCACCAGGTGCAGAATTCATCGAGGGCGGCCCACAGGCTGACCTGCGGATCGTAACCGAGATAATGCCGGGCCCGGCTGATGTCGAGGGTGAAATTTTTGTTCATGACCTGCATGCCCAGGCGCGACAGCGTCGGCTCGGGACGGCCCGGCCACAATTTGCAGGCCCCTTCGTTCAGCGCTGCAATGCTGTAGGCCAACCCGTAGGAACGGTAACGCCTGACCTGTGGGACGTCCATCTGCCGCATTACATAGTTGACCACGTCCCACAGCGGAACCGGCGCCCCGTTGCTGATGTTGTAGGCCTTGCCCAAGGCTGAACCGGTGGCCAGCAGACTGCTGAGCAGCGCCTCGTTGAGGTTGTGCACGCTGGTAAAATCCACCTTGTTCAAACCATTGCCAACAATCGCCAACCGCCCCTTGCGCTGCATGTTCAACAACCGCGGGAAGATGCTCATATCGCCGGCCCCGGTCACGAAGCGAGGCCGCAGGGCCAGCACTTCAAGGCCAAACTCCTGGGCGCCGAAGACTTTCTGCTCAGCCAGGTATTTGGTGGCGGCATAGGGATGCCTGAAGCGCTTGGGTACCTGCTCTTCGGTCAGTCCGATGTGGTCGCGGCCATCAAAATAGATCGAGGGTGACGACAGATGCACCAGGCGCCGGACCTTTTGCTTGAGGCAGGCCTCGACAACGTTTTCCGTGAGCTGGACATTACCCTGGTGAAAATCCTGATAGCGGCCCCACAACCCCACGGAACCGGCGCAGTGCACCACGGCGTCGACGTCCAGGCACAGATCACGGGCCAACAGCGGATCACTCAGATCCCCCGGGACGAATTGCGCACCGCGACGCACCAGGTGCTCCACACTCTCGGCCCGGCGTCCGTTGACCCGTACATCCAGGCCCTGCTCCAGGGCGAAACGCGCAAAGCGCCCGCCGATGAAGCCGCTTGCGCCGGTAACCAGAATTTTCATGAATGCTCCCAACCCGTGCAGTGGCGGGCATCGAGCCGCCACGGCCAATTAATCTGTACGCCGCTTGCGGCTTGACGCTCATTGCGGTCCCCAAGGCACCAGCCAGCGCTTCGAGCAGTGAATCAATTGATCGGTCAACACCCCGAGCAACTGCCCACCATTACGCCAATGATGCCAGTACAACGGCACATCGATCGGTTTATCTGCCAGCAACTCCACCAGCACACCACGCGCCAGTTGTTCGCGCATCTGCAGTTCCGGGACCAACCCCCAGCCAAGCCCCGCTTCGGCCAGGCGCAGGAAACCTTCGGAGGACGGACATAGATGGTGCTCGAAACCACCTTCGACGCCGAGGGAAGCAAGGTAGCGGTGCTGCAGGAAATCATCCGGGCCGAACACCAGGGCCGGCGTGCGAGCCAATTGATCGGCGCGTACGCCGTCAGGGAAGTGCCGGGCGATGAAGTCCGGACTCGCCACCGCCCGGTAGCGCATGGCTCCCAGCAAGACGCTGCGGGCCCCAGCCACCGGGCGTTCGCTTGCACAGACACACGCCGCCACTTCACCGGCGCGCATGCGCTTGAGGCCAACGTTCTGGTCCTCGACCACCAAGTCCATCAACAGGTGATGTTCAGCGCAGAAATCGCCCACGGCTGCCGCCCACCAGGTCGCCAGGCTGTCGGCATTCAGGGCGATGCGCAGACGTTCGGGCAGACCCTCTTCATCCAGCGCCGGCACCAGGCTTTGCAGATCACGCTCCAGCAAGCGTACCTGCTGCACATGGTTGAGCAAACGGCGACCGATCTCGGTGGGAGCCGGCGGTGTGGCGCGTACCAGTACAGGTTGGCCGACGCGCGCCTCCAACAGTTTGATCCGCTGGGAAATGGCCGATTGGGATAAACCCAGTACTTGGGCGGCGCGCTCAAAGCCGGCCTGCTCCACCACGGCAGCCAGCGCAGCCAGCAATTTGTAATCGAACATCAGTGTTCCTAATGAGCAATCAGCAATATTTGTTTTTCTTATACAGCTTGCGACCGGAGAATGGCCAGCATTCACTTCAAGGAGCGAGCCATGTCTGGCGAAACATCATTGAACACTCTGCTGCGCAGCATGAGCCCACAGCTCAACCAGGGCGAATACGTGTTCTGTAGCCTGCCCGACGGCCGGATCCCGGCGGACATCGCAATCGTCGGCAGCTTTCTCGAACGAGAGGGACTGACGGTGATCCTGGAAAAATCCCAGGCGCAAAAGGCCGAGCTGGACTTCGACTATATCGCCGCCTGGATCACCCTTGAGGTGCATTCGGCCTTGCAGGCCGTTGGCCTGACCGCCGCGTTCGCCACGGCATTGGGAGATGCCGGTATCAGTTGCAACGTGATCGCAGGTTTCTACCACGACCACTTGTTCGTCGGCCGGGACGATGCGGAACAGGCCATGGCTGTGCTCGAACAACTGGCCGCGAACGGGGAGTGATGATCATGTGGCAGAGTTATGTGAACGGGCTGCTGGTGGCCCTTGGGCTGATCATGGCTATCGGCGCCCAGAACGCGTTTGTGCTGGCCCAGAGTCTTCGCCGCGAGCATCATTTGCCCGTGGCTGCGCTGTGCGTTACCTGCGATGCGCTGCTGGTCATGGCCGGAGTATTCGGGCTGGCTACGCTGTTGGCCCAGAGCCCGTTGTTGCTCTCGATTGCCCGCTGGGGAGGGGCGGCGTTCCTGTTCTGGTATGGCAGCCTCGCCTTGCGCCGGGCCTGTTCGAAGCAGAGCCTGAAACAGGGTGAAAAACAGGCCGTGCGCTCACTGCGGGCGGTATTGCTCAGTGCGCTGGCAGTCACGCTGCTCAACCCTCACGTCTACCTCGACACCGTGCTGCTGATCGGCTCCCTCGGTGCCCAGCAGAGCGTGCCCGGGGCCTATGTCGTGGGCGCCGCCAGCGCCTCGCTGTTGTGGTTCTTCACCCTGGCCTTCGGTGCTGCGTGGCTGGCTCCCTGGCTGGCTCGTCCGAGCACCTGGCGGATCCTCGACCTGCTGGTGGCGGTGATGATGTTCACCGTGGCGGTGCAGTTGATCGTCATGGGCTGATTATTCAAAACCGCTCTGGAACCTCTATCCCACACAGTTGTTGCGTGGTTATGCCGCACCCCCGGTGCTATGATCCGACCCTGCGCCGCAAAGAGTACAAACTCCCCGGCGCTAGTCCGGCCGCCCGTGATCGGCCTTGCGCTCACCGCAACTGACCTGATTAGGAGAATCACCATGGCTTTCGAATTGCCGCCGCTGCCCTACGCACACGATGCACTGCAGCCGCACATCTCCAAAGAGACTCTGGAATTTCACCACGACAAGCACCACAACACCTACGTCGTGAACCTGAACAACCTGGTGCCTGGCACCGAGTTCGAAGGCAAGACCCTGGAAGAAATCGTCAAGACTTCCTCGGGCGGCATCTTCAACAACGCCGCTCAGGTCTGGAACCACACCTTCTACTGGAACTGCCTGGCGCCTAACGCCGGCGGTCAACCTACCGGCGCACTGGCCGAAGCCATCAACAAGGCCTTCGGTTCGTTCGACAAGTTCAAGGAAGAGTTCAGCAAGACCTCGATCGGCACCTTCGGTTCCGGCTGGGGCTGGCTGGTGAAAAAGGCCGACGGCTCCCTGGCCCTGGCCAGCACCATCGGCGCCGGCAACCCGCTGACCAGCGGCGACACCCCGCTGCTGACCTGCGACGTCTGGGAACACGCCTACTACATTGACTACCGTAACCTTCGCCCGAAATACGTCGAAGCGTTCTGGAACCTGGTCAACTGGAAATTCGTGGCCGAGCAGTTCGAAGGCAAGGCTTTCACCGCCTAAGCTTCGATCCGATGCCCGACAAAAGAACCCGGCACCTTGCCGGGTTTTTTTTGCCCGGCACACATTGCACTCCGCTTTCGAGTGGATGACCTCACGTCTGAATCCGAACAAAAATTCCTTCGGGGCCTCAAGTTGCGAGCCTCTGCAACCGACACAATGACTGTAGAGCAATCACTCTGGAAAAACCGCATATTGGCCATGTCCCAGGCAAAATCCCTTGTGTTTGATTGTCCCTTTGACTGACATCACAGGATTGCCAATACTCATGGCAACTTGACGCTACCCGCACGGTACAAGGAATCCCTCTTTGAAGCTGGAACTCAAGAACAGCTTGTCTGTGAAGTTGCTCCGGGTCGTGCTCCTCTCGGCATTGATCGTTGGCCTGATTTTGAGCTGTGCCCAGATCGTTTTCGATGCCTATAAAACCAACCGGGCCGTCGCCAACGATGCCCAGCGCATTCTCGATATGTTTCGCGATCCCTCGACCCAGGCCGTCTATAGCCTCGACCGGGAAATGGGCATGCAAGTGATCGAAGGGCTATTCCAGGACGAGGCCGTCCGCATGGCCTCCATCGGTCACCCTCACGAAACCATGCTTGCCGAAAAGACCCGGCCTTTGCAGCACTCCGAAAGCCGCTGGCTGACCGACCTGATCCTGGGCAAGGAACGCACCTTCACCACGCAGTTGGTTGGCCGCGGCCCCTACAGCGAGTATTACGGCGACCTGAGCATCACCCTGGACACCTCCACCTACGGCCAGAGTTTCATCATCAACTCCGTGATCATTTTCATCTCCGGCATGTTGCGGGCCCTGGCAATGGGCCTGGTGTTGTACCTTGTCTATCACTGGCTGCTGACCAAGCCGCTGTCGCGGATCATCGAGCACCTGACGGAAATCAATCCCGATCGCCCCAGCGCCCACAAGATTCCACAGCTTCGTGGCCACGAACAGAACGAGCTGGGGTTGTGGATCAACACCGCCAACCAGTTGCTCGCCTCCATCGAGCGCAATACACACCTGCGCCACGAAGCGGAAAACAGCCTGCTGCGGATGGCCCAGTACGACTTCCTCACCGGCCTGCCCAACCGCCAACAGCTACAGCAGCAACTGGACAAGATCCTCGTCGATGCCGGCCGCCTGCAACGCCGGGTGGCGGTGCTGTGTGTGGGACTGGACGACTTCAAGAGTATCAACGAACAGTTCAGCTACCAGACCGGAGACCAACTGCTGCTGGCCCTGGCCGACCGGCTGCGGGCCCACAGCGGACGCCTGGGTGCGCTGGCACGGCTGGGGGGCGACCAGTTCGCCCTGGTCCAGGCCGACATCGAGCAGCCTTACGAGGCCGCCGAGCTGTCGCAAAGCATTCTCGACGACCTGGAGGCAGCCTTCGCCCTCGACGACCAGGAAATCCGCCTGCGCGCCACCATTGGCATCACGCTGTTCCCCGAGGACGGCGACAGCACCGAGAAGCTGTTGCAGAAAGCCGAGCAGACCATGACCCTGGCCAAGACCCGCTCGCGCAACCGTTACCAGTTCTACATCGCCAGTGTCGACAGCGAAATGCGCCGCCGTCGCGAGCTGGAGAAAGATTTGCGCGAGGCGCTGGTTCGCGAACAGTTCACCCTGGTCTACCAGCCGCAGATCAGCTACCGCGACTTGCGAGTGGTGGGCACCGAAGCCCTGATTCGCTGGCACCATCCCGAACATGGCTTCGTGCCGCCGGATCTGTTCATTCCACTGGCCGAGCAAAACGGCACCATCATTGCCATCGGCGAATGGGTGCTGGACCAGGCCTGCAAGCAGTTGCGCGAATGGCACGACCAGGGGTTCGTCGATCTGCGCATGGCGGTCAACCTGTCCACGGTGCAGCTGCACCATGCCGAACTGCCCAGGGTGGTGAACAACCTCCTGCAGATGTACCGGTTGCCGCCTCGCAGCCTGGAGCTCGAAGTCACCGAAACCGGCCTGATGGAAGACATCACCACCGCTGCCCAGCACTTGCTGAGCCTGCGCCGCTCCGGCGCGTTGATTGCCATCGATGACTTCGGGACGGGCTATTCATCCCTGAGTTACCTCAAGAGCCTGCCGCTGGACAAGATCAAGATCGACAAGAGCTTCGTTCAGGACCTGCTCGATGACGAAGACGATGCGACCATCGTGCGCGCCATCATCCAGCTGGGTAAAAGCCTCGGCATGCAGGTGATCGCCGAAGGCGTCGAGACGGTCGAGCAGGAAGCCTACATCATCGCCGAGGGCTGCCATGAAGGGCAGGGTTACTACTACAGCAAACCCCTGCCAGCACGGGAGCTGGGCGCTTATCTGAAACAGGCGCAGCGCAGCAAGGCCTCCATTCTCTGACGCTTTCAAGATCGCAGGCTTGGCCGCAGAAGCTGGCGAAGGGTCGGGCCGCGTTCGGACGATCTTTTGATTCCGCTTGGGATTCAAGTGCCTGGGAAAAGATCGCAGCCTCGCTTCGCTCGGCAGCTCCTACCCGTCCGCGTGCATTAAATAAGAAATATTTACAGGTGCAACCCTTTACACATAATGCAAATCTTTCGCATTATGTTGCAGCTTTTGCGCCCTCGCGCCAGTCCCATCCATTTTCGAAGCAGGATGTTTGCCATGATTCGTATGCCCCTGGCTACCGCCAGTCTGCTGGCCATCGCCATTTCCCTCGCCGGCTGCGGCGAAGGCAAGGACAAGGCTGCCGCGCCGCAAGCGCCAACGCCTGCCGCCAGCACCGCGGCACCGGCCGCCCCCGCTGCCGCCGGCAAACTTGACGAAGCCGCCGCCAAGGCCGTCGTCGCGCACTACGCCGAGATGGTCTATGCCGTCTACAGCGATGCCGAATCCACCGCAAAAACCCTGCAGACCGCCGTCGACGCGTTCCTCGCCAAGCCGAACGCCGACACACTGAAAGCCGCCCGGGCTGCCTGGGTTGCCGCACGCGTGCCTTACCTGCAGAGTGAAGTGTTCCGCTTCGGCAACACCATCATCGACGACTGGGAAGGCCAGGTGAACGCCTGGCCCCTGGACGAAGGCCTGATCGACTACGTCGATAAATCCTACGAGCACGCGCTGGGTAACCCCGGCGCCACCGCCAACATCATCGCCAACACCGAAGTCCAGGTGGGTGAAGACAAGGTCGATGTGAAAGACATCACCCCGGAAAAACTCGCCAGCCTGAATGAGCTGGGTGGTTCCGAGGCCAACGTCGCCAGCGGCTACCACGCTATCGAATTCCTGCTGTGGGGCCAGGACCTCAACGGTACCGGCCCAGGTGCCGGCAACCGCCCGGCTTCCGATTACCTGGAAGGCGCCGGCGCCACTGGCGGCCACAACGACCGTCGTCGTGCCTACCTCAAATCCGTGACCCAGTTGCTGGTCAGCGACCTGGAAGAAATGGTCGGTAATTGGAAACCGAATGTGGCCGACAACTACCGCGCCACCCTGGAAGCAGAACCTGCCGAAAGCGGCCTGCGCAAGATGCTGTTTGGCATGGGCAGCCTGTCCCTTGGTGAACTGGCGGGCGAGCGCATGAAGGTATCCCTGGAAGCCAACTCGCCAGAAGACGAGCAGGACTGCTTCAGCGACAACACCCACAACTCGCACTTCTACGATGCCAAGGGCGTGCGTAACGTGTACCTGGGCGAATACACCCGCGTCGACGGCACCAAGATGACCGGCGCCAGCCTGTCGTCCCTGGTGGCCAAGGCCGACCCGGCCGCGGATACCGCGCTCAAGGCCGACCTGGCCGATACCGAAGCCAAGATCCAGGTCATGGTCGATCACGCCAACAAGGGTGAGCACTACGACCAGTTGATCGCTGCCGGCAACACCGCCGGCAACCAGATCGTCCGCGACGCCATCGCCGCCCTGGTCAAGCAGACCGGTTCGATCGAACAGGCTGCCGGCAAACTGGGCATCAGCGACCTGAACCCGGACAACGCTGATCACGAGTTCTGATCAACGCTGGCTGAATGAAAAAGGCGACCTCCGGGTCGCCTTTTTCATGGCCGCCACCGAAAGCCGAACACTGTCTTGTGGCGAGGGGATTTATCCCCGTTCGAGTGCGAAGCGCTCGTCAACAGACTGCGCCTGCTGCACAAAGCGTGGGATTGCTTCGCAATCCAACGGGGATAAATCCCCTCGCCACAGATAGATTCCCTCGCCGCGGGTCTTTGAGATCACATCACGCCAACGCCGCCAATCGCCCCTCGAGAAACCGTCGCTCCGGCAGTTGCTGTGTCAATTCAAGCGCACGTCGATAAGCCGATCTCGCCTCTTCCACTCGCCCCAACTGCCGGCAGAATTCTGCCCGTGCCGAGTGGGCCAGATGATAATCGAGCAACTCGCCACGCCCCAGGAGCGCCTCGATCAATTGCAGCCCTGCCCGCGGTCCGTCGCGCTTGGCCAGGGCGACGGCGCGATTGAGTTCGATCACCGGTGACGGCATCACCCGCAGCAACACATCATAAAGCCCGACGATTTGCGGCCAGTCGGTCTCCTGCGCGGTGGGCGCTTCGGCGTGCACGGCGGCAATCGCCGCTTGCAGGCAATAAGGCCCGAACCGGCGAGTATTCAACGCGGCTTCCACCAACGCACAACCTTCGGCAATCAGTTGTGCATCCCACAAGGAACGGTCCTGTTCTTCCAGCAACACCAACTCACCGGTATCCGACGTGCGCGCCGTCCGCCGGGATTCGTGCAGCAGCATCAGCGCCAACAACCCCATGACCTCGGCTTCAGGCAACAACTCCATCAACAGGCGTGCAAGGCGGATGGCTTCACGGGTCAGGTCTTCTCGGGTCAACGCGGCGCCCATCGAAGCCGAGTAACCCTCGTTGAACACCAGGTAGATTACTCGCAGCACACTGTCCAACCGCTCGGGCAGTTCCCCACGGGACGGGACCTGGTAGGGAATTTTCGCGTCGCGAATCTTCGCCTTGGCCCGCACGATACGTTGGGCGATGGCCGCGGGTGCAGCAAGGAAAGCACGGGCGATTTCCTCGGTGGTCAGGTCGCAGACTTCCCGCAGCGTCAGCGGCACCTGGGCATCCGCCGCCAGGGCCGGGTGGCAACAGGTGAAAATCAACCGCAGACGATCGTCTTCCACGTCTTCGTCGCTCCAGTCAGCCTGCTCAAGGGCCTCGAGTTGGGCGATCAGCATTGGCTGGGACGCCGCGAAGCGCGCTCGCCTGCGCAAACTGTCAATTGCCTTGAAGCGTCCGGCGGACACCAGCCAGGCCCTCGGGTTGTCCGGTACGCCGTCACGCTGCCAACGCTCAACCGCAATGAAAAAGGCTTCGTGCAGGGCTTCTTCCGCCAGGTCGAAATCCCCCAGCAAGCGAATCAGCGTCGCCAGGATCCGTCGCGAGTCTTGCCGATAGACCTGCTCGACCCGCGCCTTGACCGCATCGGCCGACATCAGTCAGGCATGCCTTGGGTGACCAGCGCTTCGAGCCGATCCAGGCTCTGCCCCCAGCCGTCATGAAAACCCATGGCCTCGTGGGCCTGCCGATCCTCTTCGTTCCAGTGCAGGGCACGAGCGGTGTAGCGGGTTTTGCCGCCCTCCTCTTCAAGCACCACTTCAGCGGTCATGAAGGCCTTGCCGGAGGGCACCCAGCCGGGCATGAACGCGTCGGTGAATACCAGCCGCCGGGGGGCGACAATTTCCAGGAACACCCCCATGGTCGGGTACTCACTGCCGTCAGGCGCACGCATCAGAGTGCGAAACTGACCGCCGACCCACAGGTCCATTTCGCATTCCGGCGTGGTCATGCCATGGGGGCCCCACCACTGGACCAGCAGGGCCGGCTCGGTCCAGGCACGGAAGATCTTCTGGCGCGGGGCATCGATCAGCCGGCTGATGGACAACTCGAAAGCAGCAGGTGTGAAGTTCATGAATCGAATCCTGTTTGTGATTGTTGTTCAGGGGTTCAATTGGCGCACTGGTCGGACTTCGACACAACCGACCCGGGCCGCCGGAATGTTGCCGGCGACCTGAATGGCCTCGTTCAAGTCCTTGGCGTCGATCAGGTAGAAGCCCGCCAGTTGCTCCTTGGTTTCGGCGAACGGCCCGTCGGTGATCGACAGCTTGCCGCCGCGCATGCGCACGGTGGTCGCGGTCTGCACCGACTCCAGGGCCTCGGCGGCGATCATTCGCCCGCTGCCCTGGATCGACTCAGCGTAGGCCATGCACTCGGCGTCCTCCGGACTGTCGGGCGAGTTGTGCAGCGTTTGTTCGTTGCTATACACCAGGCATAAGTACTTCATGGAAAACTCCGGGATCGAACGCGTCAACTATGACGGCAGAAGGACGAGGTGGCGAAAAACGACGATCAGGGCTGAAGATCGAAGATCGCCGTGCCCGCCATCGGATCGAACGGTGCCGACCAGTGTTCATGGACGATCTTCCACTGTCCCGCCACACGTTGATAGCAGGCCGTCACGCGCATCCAGCACACCTGTTCTTCGCCCTTGTCGTTGGTGCCGCCGCAATAGGCTAGCCAATGAGCGAAGGCAATGCTGTCCGCCACGTTGATTTTGACCTGATGGAAGTCGAACTTGTGCGGGCCGGGGCACATTTCCATACAGGCCTGCCAATGGGCGCGATAGGCAACCTTGCCTTTGAATTGCAAGGCCTGGATGGCATCGAACGAGACGATGTCGTCGGCATAGAGCGCCATGACTTTCTCAACGTCCTTGGCCATTACGGCCTGGCGATAGGTGTCGATCAGGGCCTGGATTTCGGTTTCGGTGGCTTGGGTATTCATGGTGATTCTCCACAGTTTCTTGTTGAAGACACCCTTTGTCGTCCCGGGGAACAACGAATCGACATCCCGGATAAAAATAATTCAAGAAAGAAAGTTCGCTAGAATCCAGCCCTCATCCTGCCGGCGGACAACGGACGTTACTTTGACTGCTCAACTTGTCGCCTACGAACATCTGAACGCTGTCCAGCGCCAACAGGTGGAGGCCATCGAGATCCTTCCCGAACAGGTACGGTTCGCCGGAGATATCCATGGTGCACTGCACATGCTGCTGTCCCGGCCCTGCCCGGGAGTCAAGGGTTTTGCGTTGCTGGTCGAAGGCGCGCCGGTGGCGTTCCTGTTGCTCAAACGTCCGCCCGTGCTACCCGCCTGGGCCGATGAACACAGCGCGACCCTGCATGCCCTGCAGGTCGATCACCGGGCCCAGGGCAAGGGCCACGGCAGGGCCTGCCTGCAGGCACTGCCCGCCGTGGCACGTGCGGCCTGGCCGGAAATCAGGGGGTTGGAGCTCTCGGTCGATGCCGGTAACGAATCGGCCATCGGCCTGTATACCCAAATGGGCTGGGTTGACTGTGGCGAGGCCTATAAGGGCCGCATCGGTTATGAGCGGCGGATGGGCTTGATGCTCCCGGGCTCTACCGACGTTTGAGCGGTATCCAGATCTCCAGCGTGCCCTCGCTGGTCCTGGGGTTGAAATCTTCGCTGTAGCGTTCGAACTCAGGAGCGTCCGCGGCCTCGTGACCCGATTGAGGCAACCAGACATTCCAGATGTAGTGAAAGGTGTCCGGCAGGGTTTTCAATGGCCCACGGTGTTCGAACACCGCATAGTGAGCGGGCTGGATTTCGATCCAGCGGTATTGTTCCGGCAGATCATCGAGTCGACTGATCTCCACCCCGGCGATGTATTCGAACCCGCCCTGGCCGTCCGGGTTGCAACACACACCGTAGGTGACTTCGCTTTTCTGCCCTGGCACGTTGCCGAGCCAGGGCAGGAACTTTTCCCAGAGCAGGGGAATCTCCTGGGCGGTCGCCTGAGTGAAACGACCGCCAAAACCGGCGATAAGGTGAAAGTTTCCGTGTTCGAAGCGTGGCTCGGCTGTGTAATCGCGTTGGGGCTTTTCCATGCGTCAACACTCCGCAAATCATGAGGTCGGGTCTGGCAGTATAGAAGCCAAACCATGATTGCCAGGGCCGTTTCACTTATCAGGCCCCAGGAACCAGCGTCGCTCCAGAAGCCCCTACAAACTCGTTATAGCCAGAAACGATCACGTAAACAGCGAAATAACAGAAGATCGCAGCGGATGCCCAATAGGAATAACGCAGCAATTTATCCCCCAATAATTTTCCACCCTGGGTCGCCGCCAGGCACAGGCCGGCACTCCACAACAGTCCGGCGCTGAGGAAACCACCGAGGAAAAGTACCGAGCTGAGCACGGTGCCACCCCCGGAGCGGGCGATAAGCGTACCGCCCACGGCCGCGAACCAGAGGATGGCGCTGGGGGATGACATGGCCAGGAAGATCCCGCGCAGGAATTCCTGGCCAGAGGAGTTGCCCTGTACCTCGCCCGTCTGCTCCAGCACTGCGCCGTGGTAAATCGCTGAATGAACCATTTTCGCCGCGAAGTACAGCAACAGGACGGAACCGCCAATCCACAGCACCCAGCGCACCGTTTCGTATTGCAGCAACACCGTCATGCCGGCCAAGGCCAGCACTGCGTAGACCAGGTCCCCCACACAGGTCCCCAGCCCCAAGGCGAAACCCTGGAAATAGCCACGCTGCATGGCGAGCGTGATCATCGCAATATTGGCGATGCCGATGTCCAGGCACAGGGAGAGACTCAGCAAAAAACCGCTGGAAAATTCCATCATCATTCCGTTCGGGTTGGGTATGGCGAATTGAGCAGTCCGCACGCATTCCACGGACGGGTCGACAGTGTCGTCGAAAATAGTTGTGGGCCGCCACTGGACAAGCGGCCATGGCGGCCATTATCTTGCGCCGCAGGCCACCGCAGTGGCCAACGTCGCTCGGACGGTTCCGGGCGCTCACGTATCTCGAGGCAACAATGGCCGAACAAGGTTCGCCGCGCCGCTTTGCGCGCATCGATCGACTCCCCCCTTACGTATTCAATATCACTGCCGAGCTGAAGATGGCTGCGCGTCGGCGCGGCGAAGACATCATCGACTTGAGCATGGGTAACCCCGACGGCGCCACGCCCCCACACATCGTGGAAAAACTGGTCACCGTCGCCCAGCGTGAAGACACCCATGGATACTCCACCTCCAAAGGCATCCCGCGCCTGCGCCGCGCCATTTCGCGCTGGTACAAGGACCGCTACGAGGTGGACATCGATCCTGAAAGCGAAGCCATTGTCACCATCGGCTCCAAGGAAGGCCTGGCACACCTGATGCTGGCGACCCTGGACCAGGGCGACACAGTATTGGTGCCCAACCCCAGCTACCCGATCCACATCTACGGCGCAGTGATCGCCGGCGCCCAGGTGCGCTCGGTGCCGCTGATACCGGGGGTGGATTTCTTCGACGAGCTGGAGCGAGCCATTCGCGGTTCGATTCCCAAGCCGAAGATGATGATCCTGGGCTTCCCGTCCAACCCCACCGCCCAGTGCGTGGAGCTGGACTTCTTCGAGCGGGTCATTGCCCTGGCCAAGCAGTACGACGTGCTGGTGATCCACGACCTGGCCTATGCCGACATCGTCTATGACGGCTGGAAAGCACCATCGATCATGCAGGTACCCGGCGCGAAAGACATTGCGGTGGAGTTCTTCACCCTGTCCAAGAGCTACAACATGGCTGGCTGGCGCATCGGTTTCATGGTCGGTAACCCGGAATTGGTCAGCGCCCTGGCGCGGATCAAAAGCTACCACGACTATGGCACTTTCACCCCATTGCAGGTGGCCGCTATCGCCGCATTGGAAGGCGATCAGCAATGCGTGCGCGACATCGCCGAGCAGTACCGCCAGCGTCGCAATGTGCTGGTCAAGGGCCTGCATGAACTGGGCTGGATGGTGGAAAACCCCAAGGCGTCGATGTACGTCTGGGCGAAGATTCCCGAGGCCTATGCCCACCTGGGCTCACTGGAGTTTGCCAAGAAGCTGTTGGCCGAAGCCAAGGTCTGCGTCTCGCCGGGAGTAGGGTTCGGGGAGTACGGGGATGATCATGTGCGCTTTGCGCTGATCGAGAACCAGGACCGGATCCGCCAGGCTGTACGTGGGATCCGGGCGATGTTCCGGGCGGATGGGTTGGTCGGCAAGACCAACGCCTGATACAAAACCCAATGTGGGAGCGAGCCTGCTCGCGATAGCGGTGGGTCAGTTGCATTGATGCTGACTGACATACCGTCATCGCGAGCAGGCTCGCTCCCACAGTCGTTTATGCCGGACCTTTAGACTACCAGCGACAGCAACAGGATAAAGACCAACCCCACCACCGACAGGATGGTTTCCATTGCCGTCCAGGTCTTGAAGGTTTCGGCCACGGTCATGTTGAAGTACTGCTTGACCAGCCAGAAGCCCGCGTCGTTGACATGAGACAGAATCAACGAACCGGCACCGGTCGCCAGCACCAGCAGTTCACGGTTTACGCCCGGAATCATCCCTACCACGGGTACCACGATGCCCGCACCGGTAATGGTTGCGACGGTGGCCGAGCCGGTGGCGATACGAATCACCGCCGCGACCAGCCAGGCCAGCAGGATCGGTGAAATCTGCGCGCTCACGGCCATATGGCCGATCACGTCACCCACGCCACTGGTCACCAGCATCTGCTTGAAACCACCACCGGCACCGATGATCAGGATGATCGCGGCAGTCGGCGCCAGGCTCGCGTCGAGCAACTTCAGAATCTGGTTGGAACCGATGCCCTGGCGATGGCCGAAGGTGTACAGCGACAGCAGCAAGGCCAGCAACAGTGCCGAGATCGGGTGGCCGATCAGGTCCATGAAGGTGCGGAAGATGTTGCCGTCCGGCAGCACCACATCGGCAAAGGTCTTGAGCAGCATCAGGAACACCGGCAGCAGCACGGTGACCAGGGTAATGCCGAAGCTCGGAAGCTCCTTGGCCTCGGGCTCACGGGCCAATTGATCGAGCAGTTCCTGATTGGCGTGGCCGGGGATGTGCTTGGCGATGAACGTACCGAAAATCGGACCGGCAATGATGGCGGTCGGCAACGCGACGATCAGACCATAGAGAATGGTCTTGCCGATGTCGGCACCGAACACGCCGATGGCCAGCAGCGGTCCTGGATGCGGCGGCACCAGGCCGTGCACTGCGGACAGGCCGGCGAGCAGCGGGATGCCGATCTTGATGATCGACACACCGGTACGACGAGCCACGATGAACACCAGCGGGATCAGCAGCACGAAACCGATTTCGAAGAACAGCGGGATACCCACCAGGAACGCGGCGAACATCATGGCCCACTGCACCTTGTCCTTGCCGAAGGCACGGATCAGAGTCTGGGCGATCTGATCGGCCCCGCCCGATTCGGCCATCATCTTGCCAAGCATGGTGCCCAGGGCCAGGATAATTCCGACGAAGCCCAGCACGCCGCCAAAACCGTCCTGGAAGGCCTTGATGATGGTGCCGATTGGCATGCCCGACGTCAGGCCGAGAAACGCGGCAGCGATGGTCAGGGCAATGAAGGGGTGGAATTTGAACTGGGTGATGAGGAGGATGAGTCCAATCACCGTGACTACTGCATCGAGCAGTAGGAACGTCTCGTGGGACATGCCAAACATGGGAGGTGTCTCCTGATTTGTTGTTGTTATTGAAGCAGTTATTTGTACGCCGCCGGGACAGCGCTATCTTTCTGACGCAAAATGCTTGGTATTCAACTGGCCAGCTTCAGACCATGTTCCACCCACCAGGTGTAAGCCTGGCGAGCCAGCTCATCGACGTCATGGCTGGACGCATCCAGGGCCAGGGTCAACGGCTCGCCGACGGGAGATTCAAGGGTGGCGAACTGACTGTCGATCAGGGTCGAGGGCATGAAATGGCCGGGGCGGTGGGAAACCCGGTCAGCCGCCACCTCGGGTGTCAGCTCCAGGAAGACGAAGCCCAGGCCAGGCAAGGCGCTGCGCAGACGTTCGCGATAACTGTGCTTGAGGGCCGAACAAGTCAACACCGGGCGCTCGCCCTTGGCGTCGACACGGCGCAACTCGTCGCACAGGCTGTCGAGCCAGCCGGCACGGTCGTCGTCGTTCAGGGGAATACCGGCGCTCATCTTCTGGATGTTGGCCGCGGGGTGGAACGTGTCGCCTTCGATGGCGGTGGCGCCGCTCAGTTGGCACAGGGCCTGGCTGACGCAAGTCTTGCCGCAACCGGCAACGCCCATGATGACCAGGGCGGTGATGGGATTGTTCATGTAACACCTCAGCGCGCAGACAGCGCTACCTTTGCCAGTTATGACACCGCAGCAAAAGCAGAAGTTGCCGACGCCTTCTTGTCATTTTTGTGGTTGCAGCATTTTTCGTCCGCGACACCAACGGATGGGATTCAGGCAAACCCCACTCGCGCATTTGCAGCCGCGTCGAGACAGCGCTACCTTAGTGCCTTGATTTTTGTTTGGCAAGCCACCTGATGACCGTCCACAAGAACGATAAGAATACCCGCACCACCGGTCGCCCTACGCTCAACGAAGTCGCACGCCTGGCCGGTGTCAGCCCTATCACCGCCTCCCGAGCCCTGCGCGGCGTCAGTACCGTGGCCATTGACCTGGTGGAAAAAGTCCGACAGGCGGCCCAGGAACTCAACTATGTCGTCAACCCCGCCGCCCGCGCCCTGGCTTCGGCCCAGAGCCATTCGGTGGTGGTGTTGGTGCCGTCGCTGTCCAACCTGCTGTTCATCGACACCCTGGAAGCCATTCATCGTGTCTTGAGGCCCAAGGGCTTCGAAGTGGTGATCGGCAACTATCACTACTCCCGGGACGAAGAAGAAGACCTGCTGCGCAACTACATGGCCTATCAGCCCCGAGGCCTGCTGCTGACCGGTTTCGATCGCACCGAGAGCGCCCGTCGCATGATCGAGGCCAGCAACATTCCGTGTGTCTACATGATGGAACTGGACTCTGGGGCGGGGCTCAACTGCGTCGGCTTTTCCCAGCTCAAAGCCGGCGAGACGGCCGCCGAGCACCTGATCTCCCGTGGTCGCAGGCGCCTGGCCTACATCGGCGCACAACTGGACCAGCGCACTTTATTGCGTGGCGAAGGCTTCCGCCGGGCCCTGCAGCAGGCCGGGCTGTACGACCCGGATCTGGAACTACTGACACCGCGCCCGTCATCGGTGGGCCTGGGTGGCGAACTGTTCCTGCAACTGCTGGCCAGCCACCCGGATGTCGATGCGATCTTCTTTGGCAACGACGACCTCGCCCATGGCGCCCTGTTCGAAGCCTTGCGCTGTGGCATCAGGATTCCCGAACAGATCTCGGTTCTCGGTTTCAATGACCTGCCCGCCTCGGCCCACATGGTGCCGCGCCTGAGCAGCATCAGCACACCACGGGAGGCCATCGGCCGTCGTGCCGCCGAACAGATGCTGACGTTGATGGCCGGCAATCGCATCGCCCAACCCGTGGTGGACATGGGCTTCGAGCTCAAGATTCGCGAGAGCACCTGAGTCCTTGATGCGGTCGATCCCTGCCGGTCAACGGCAAGGCCTGGCCGCTTCGTCTCGTCCCGTATCCCCGCTGCCCTTGAAACCTGAGGTGCCCGGTGTCGGCATGGGAATTGCTCCTGCCCATCGATCAGCCATTACCTGCAGGTGTCCATCATGTTGGTCAGTGCCAAACAGCAAGCAATGATTCTGCCGCTCAAACGTCCGGGCGAGGACCCGACCGCCGACGCAGCCAGCGGCCTGCAAAGCGCCGCATTGCAAGCGTTGCGCGATAACGTCCAGGCCCAGGCCAGCCAGGGTGATGCCCAGGTCCGGGAGTCCGTCATCCAGCAGGCCACGCAACAGGTCAATGCAACCACCGCCATCAGCGACAACGTCGATGAGGCGTTCGCCAAGACCCGCGTGCAGTTGCAGACCGTGGCGTCCCAGGATGCCACGGCGCGCGCGACCGACAGTTCGGCGCTGAAGGACTTCAAGGACTACATGAGCAAAACGCCCGAAGAGCGCCTGCGTGAGGCCGTGCTCGCGGAGATGGGCATCAGCGAAGAAGAATACGAGGCGATGCCACCCGAGAAGCAACTGGCGGTCGGCCAGGAAATTGCCCAGCGCATGCAGGACAAGTCCGCAATGGCGCAGGTGGAAAAGGCCCAGGAACACCGCGACACGGGCGATAAGGATCCGGCCGCGGCGATGCTCCTCACGTCCCTCTGAGCCTGCCGGCGGCCAGCAGATGAGGCGCCGGGGTTAGCCCTAATACCAGTCAGTTAAGGATCAAACGACGCAAAACCTGTGGGAGCAAAGCTTGCTCGCGTTAGCGACAGACCCGTCAGCATTGCTGGTGATTGACTTACCGCAATCGCGAGCAAGCTTTGCTCCCACAGGTTTATCGAAACGTGTTCCTTTATAATCTGCCCTCCTTCCCCTCCACGACGTTGCCATGTCCGAAATCCGCTTTGCGCTGCTCGATGAACCGCTGTGGCCGCTGATGAACAAGTTCTACCGCGCCCATCAGTCCTCGATGAAAGCCGTGCGTGACGCGCAGCTATGGGTGGCGAGGCAGGATGACATCGTCGCCGCCCTGTGCCTGCGATCGGTGTCGGGTGGACACTGGTTGACGGGGCTGTTCGTCGACCAGGCATACCGCGGCAAAGGTATCGCGGCGGGGTTGATCAGCGAAGCGGTAAAAGCCGTGGAGGCACCGGTGTGGCTGTTCTGCCACCCGGAGCTGCGTGGGTTCTATGAGCGGCACGGCTTCACTTTCGATCCCGCCCTGCCCTATGCGATGGCCGAGCGCCTGAGCCGGTATGCTCGCAGCAAGCCGATGATTGCGATGGGGCTGGAGCCGGGAAGCCGGTCCTGATGCCCCCCAATCTCTGTGGGAGCGAGCCTGCTCGCGAAGGCGGCGGGACATTCCACAACGATGCAGCTGACCCACCGCTATCGCGAGCGGGCTCGCTCCCACAGGTGATTGAGGTGAAGGTTCAGTCGTCGGCTGTCGGATCCAGATCCGGAAACATGACCTCGGTAAACCCGAACTTGCTGAAGTCGGTGATACGCGACGGGTACAAGCGCCCGATCAGGTGGTCGCACTCATGCTGTACCACCCGCGCATGAAAGCCCAAGGCTGTCCGCACGATCGGCTCGCCCTTGGGATCGAAGCCTTCGTAGCGGATATGCTGATAGCGATCGACCGCTCCTCGCAGGCCGGGTACCGACAGGCAGCCTTCGAAGCCTTCTTCCATCAGCGGGCTCAGCGGCGTGATCAGCGGGTTGATCAGGATGGTCTGGGGCACGGCCTCCGCATCGGGGTAACGCTCGCTGTGTTCGAAGCCGAAAATCACCAATTGCAGGTCCACACCGATCTGCGGCGCCGCCAGACCGACACCTCCGACGCTTTCCATCGTCTGGAACATGTCGTCGATCAATTGCCACAGCTCTGGGGTGTCGAACATCTGCGGCGGAACCGGCGGAGCAATACGCAGCAAGCGCGTATCGCCCATCTTGAGGATTTCTCGAATCATGGTCGGGCTTCACCTGCGTTCGGATCAGTGTCCGGTTTGATGGAGTGGTCGCGCCCCAGCCCTGATACATGGTGCTTCCAGTGCTCGTCTGGAACCTTCTCACCGGGGTCCTTGCCTTCGGCGGACATGTGTTCGATCACCGCGTTCATCTCCGCCCCCAGCAGCAACACCGCCGCCGAGATATAGAAATACAGCAACAACACGATGATCGCGCCGATACTGCCATACATGGCGTTGTAGTTGGCAAAGGTCTTGACGTAAAAAGCGAAGCCCAGGGAGGCAATGATCCAGACCACCACCGCCAGCACAGAGCCTGGGGTGATGAAGCGAAACTCCTGCTTGACGTCAGGCATCACGTAATAGATCAATGCTACGGCTACCATCAACAGGATCACGATCACCGGCCAGCGCACGATCGTCCAGAGCGTGACAATGAATTCCTCCAGCCCGACCTGGGCCGCAATCCACTCCATCACCTGTGGCCCGAGGACCATCAGCGCCGCCGCGACGAGCAGCATGCCAGCGATACCGACCGTGTAGAAAATCGACAGCGGAAAGCGCTTCCAGGCGGGGCGTCCCTCGACCACATCGTAGGCGGCATTCATGGCGCTCATCATCAACCGCACCCCCGCCGAGGCCGTCCACAAGGCGACCACGATACCCACCGACAGCAACCCGCCCTTGGATTGCTGGAGCTGGTCGATCACCGGGTTGACCTGCTCCAGCGCCTGGGGCGGCAACACCAGTTCAGACTGCAGGCGCAGCCACGAGAAGAAATCCGGCAGATGCAGGAAACCGATCAGCGCTATCAGGAAGAGAATGAAGGGAAACAGGGAAAACAGCATCTGGTAGGCCAGTGCCGAGGCATAGGTAGACATCTCGTCGTCGAGAAACTCGGTCACCGTACGCATCATCACACGATGCAGAGGCAAGCCTTTCATGTCCGGAAATATCATGAGCGTCTCCTTTCGCCGCAAAAAAGGGGTCGCATGGCGACTCAAGGGGCGTTTTTTACCTCAAAGTAGCCTGTTTGGCGACTTTGGGACAATCTCATCCCGACGCAGAATTGACCCATGCCGCATAACGCAAGTTTCATTCTTCGCACCGGCGGGGCTTTATGTTTGTCCGGCAACCGTCGAGAATGCTCCACGTATTCAGGCTGCGGCCCGAAGCTTTAATCCCGTAGGAACGTTATGAAACTCGATAAGAAGCAGGCCATCGCCCGCAGGAACCAGGAACTGGGCGGCGCCGTCCTGGGTGTCAACAACTGCCACTTCAGCGAATTGAACCGCAACCGCAACATCTTCTGGTTCAACATCCCGGTGACCCGCCTGGCGGTCGGCCAGTACGAATGGATTCATCTGCTCCTGCACACCCCGGCCAGCGACGAATTGCTGCACCTGAAAGTGCCGACCGTATTCCTGCGGGAAAAAATGGAAGGCCTGGAAGTGCGCAACCAGGGCAAGCGCAAGGCAGCCCTGAGCCTGGAATTGAGCGCCGACAGGGATTCGTACCTGCAAGACCTGCGACCGGGGGGCACCAACCTGGATTTTGCGCAGTTCAGGTTGTGACCCCGGCCGCCGACGTATGTAGCTGGGGGATTATGTGGGAGCAAGGCTTGCCCGCGATGAAGGCACCACGACGCTAAGCAGACCGAATCAACTTCATCGCAGGCAAGCGTTGCTCCCACAGCTCACTCCCACACGGCCTTGCTTCAAGTAGTCGCCCTAACAAAAAGCCCCGCTTCGGCGGGGCTTTTTGTTTACACGCAATTCACTTCTTCACACCCAACTTCCTGAGCTCTTCATCCCGCAACTCACGTCGCAGGATCTTGCCCACATTGGTGGTCGGCAACGCATCGCGGAACTCGACGGCCTTGGGCACCTTGTAGCCGGTAACGTTGGCACGCATATGCTCCATCACCTGCTCCTTGGTCAACGTGGCGCCTGGCCGGACGACGATGAAAATCTTGATCGCCTCGCCGGATTTCTCGTCCGGTACACCGATGGCGGCGCATTGCAGCACGCCCGGCAAGGTCGCCAGCACATCTTCCAGCTCGTTGGGGTACACGTTGAAACCGGAGATCAGGATCATGTCTTTCTTGCGATCGACGATGCGCATGTAGCCATCCGGCTGGATCACTGCGATGTCACCGGTCCTGAGCCAGCCCTCGCTGTCGAGGATTTCGTCGGTGGCTTCCTGCCGCTGCCAGTAGCCCTTCATCACCTGCGGACCTTTCACACACAACTCGCCGACTTCGCCCAGAGGCAGTTCGACGCCCGCATCATTGATGACCTTGCACAGCGTCGACGGCACCGGAATGCCGATGGTGCCGATCTGGATGTTCTGGATTGGATTGACCGTGGCCACCGGACTGGTTTCGGTCATGCCATAACCTTCGCATATCGGGCAGCCGGTGACCGCTTTCCAGCGCTCGGCAGCGGCCAGTTGCAGGGCCATGCCCCCGGACAAGGTAACTTTCAGCGCGGAGAAATCCAGCTTGCGGAAGCCTTCGTTGTTGCACAGCGCCACGAACAGGGTATTGAGGCCGACGAAACCGCTGAACTTCCACTTGGACAGTTCCTTGACCATCGCCGGAAGGTCGCGCGGGTTGCTGATCAGGATGTTGTGGTTGCCGATCAGCATCATCGCCATGCAATGGAAGGTGAAGGCATAGATGTGGTACAGCGGCAGCGGCGTGATCAGCACTTCGCAACCTTCATTGAGGTTGGAGCCCATCAGCGCCTTGCACTGCAGCATGTTCGCCACCAGGTTGCGGTGACTCAGCATCGCGCCCTTGGCCACGCCGGTGGTGCCACCGGTGTACTGCAACACGGCCACCTCGTCGCTGCCCGGGTTGGCTTCGGTGACTGGCCGGCCATGGCCCTTGCTCAGCACGTCGTTGAACTTGACGGCCTTGGGCAGGTGATACGCCGGGACCATCTTCTTCACGTACTTGATAACGCTGTTGATCAGCAGTCGCTTGAGCGGCGGCAACAGGTCGGCAACCTCGGTGACGATGACGTGCTTGACGCCGGTCTTCGGCACTACGGTCTCGGCCAGGTGTGCCATGTTTGCCAGGCACACCAGCGCCTTGGCGCCGGAGTCGTTGAACTGGTGCTCCATCTCCCGCGCGGTATACAGCGGGTTGGTATTAACCACGATGAGGCCGGCGCGAATCGCTCCGAACACCGCCACCGGGTATTGCAGGACGTTAGGCAATTGCACGGCGATTCGATCGCCCGGCTGCAAATCGGTATGCTGTTGCAGATACGCGGCAAAGGCCCCGGACAATTCGTACAGCTCACCGTAGGTGATCGTCTTGCCAAGATTGCTGAATGCCGGCTTGTCGGCGAAGCGTTGGCAGGACTGCTTCAACACCGCCTGAATATTCGGATACTCGTCTGGATTGATGTCGGCAGCAATCCCAGCTGGGTACTTATCCTTCCAAAAGTCTTCGAACATGGAAGCCCACTCCTCAGCAACGCGAATTCTCACCGCATTTGATGCGATTATTATTGGTGTGTTTGTTGGTGAATCTGGCTTGGATGAAGGCCGAGAAGTCACAAAAGCGCGCCGAGAGTAGCAGCTTTGCCAAGGGTCGACTAGAGCCAAAAGTGGCCGATATGGTCACTCGCAAGACTCAAGAATATTCAATGGTCATTTTTAGAGTAAAAATTCTACGAACTTGTAGGAACGTTCTGAATTCGGCTTTCTTTTTTGTTTAAACCCCTGAAGCCCATGTGGGAGCGAGCCCGCTCGCGATAGCGGTGTGTCAGCCAATATCCCATGACCGATCCACCGCTTTCGCGAGCAGGCTCGCTCCCACAAGGGTTTGCGCTAGGTCTACATCAAGCGATATCACGCAGCTCCCGGCGCAGGATCTTGCCCACCGGTGTCATCGGCAGCGACTCTCGCAATACGATGTGCTTGGGTATCTTGTAGCCGGTGAAGTTCTCCTTGCAGTAGGCCTTGAGTTCTTCGAGGCTGACGCCCGTCTCCCGCGGCACCACGAACAGTTTCACCGCCTCCCCTGAACGTTCGTCCGGCACGCCGATCACCGCGCAATTGGCGACCTTCGGATGGGCCATCACCACGTCTTCGATTTCATTGGGGTACACGTTGAAACCCGAGACGATGATCATGTCTTTCTTGCGGTCGACGATCCGCACGAAACCGTCCGGGTCGATCACCGCGATGTCACCGGACTTGAACCAACCCTCGCTGTCCAGAACCTCGGTAGTGGCTTCAGGTTTATTCCAGTAGCCTTTCATGATCTGTGGTCCCTTGATGCACAGTTCGCCTCGCTCGCCCAAGGCCTGTTCGATGCCGTCGTCGCTGATCACCTTCATGAGCGTGCCTGGCACCGGCAGCCCCACCGTGCCTAGTCGCGACCTCTTGCCGTAAGGGTTGGTGCAGGCCACGGGGGAGGTTTCGGTCAGGCCATAGCCTTCGGTGATACGGCAACCCGTGAGCTGCTCCCAACGGTCGGCCGTGGCCTTGACCAGCGCGGTGCCGCCGGAGTTGGTGAGCTTGAGGCTGGAGAAATCCAGGGTCTTGAAATCCGGATGGTCCATCAGCGCCACAAACAATGTGTTGAGTCCCAACAGGGCCGAAAAACGCCAGTTCTTCAGTTCCTTGATGAAGCCGCCGATGTCCCTGGGGTTGGTGATCAGCACGTTGTGGTTGCCGGTGACCATCATGCACATGCAGTTCGCCGTGAATGCGTAGATGTGATAAAGCGGCAACGGCGCGATCATCACTTCCTGGCCCTCGCGCAGCAGGGGCTGGCCGTCGTCGCCGAACTGCCCAAGGCATGCCCTGGCCTGTTGCATGTTCGCCACCAGGTTGCCATGGGTCAGCATCGCGCCCTTCGCCAGCCCGGTGGTGCCGCCGGTGTATTGCAGCACGGCGATGTCGTCGAGACAGACGTTCAGTGGCTTGATGGCCTGGCCACGCCCCAGGCGCAAGGCGCTCTTGAACGAAATGGCCTGGGGCAGCAAATAAGCCGGAACCATCTTCTTGACCTTGTTGACCACGGTGTTGACCAGCCAGCCCCTGGCGGTGGGCATCAGGTCGCCCATCTTCGCTTCGATCAGGTATTGCAGGTCCGTGTCGGGCATCACCTCCTGGACCTTGCTTCCGAACAGATTCATGTACACCAGCGCCCGGGCGCCGGAATCCTTGAACTGGTGGCGCATTTCCCGCGGGGTGTACAGCGGATTGGTGTTGACCACGATCAGCCCGGCGCGCAGGGCACCGAACACGGCAATCGGGTATTGCAGGACATTGGGCATCTGCACCGCGATACGGTCACCGGGAACCAGATCGGTATGGGTTTGCAGGTAACCGGCGAACGCCGCGCTGCAGCGCTCGAGTTCGGCATAGGTGAGGGTCACGCCCATGTTGCTGAACGCCGGACGGTCGGCGAATTTCTTGCAGGAACGCTCGAACACCTCGATGACCGATTTGTAGGCCCCCAGGTCGATGTCCGAGGGCACGCCGGCCGGGCGTTTGTCATTCCAGAAATCAGGCTGCATTGTTTTTGTCCTCTTTACCTGAACCTATCCCGGGGCCGCTTCCGATTGCTCGCGGAAGCGGAGCTCTTGGGACACTAGCAGCTCTGGTCAATCAGGCAAATATGCCAATTTGTGTCATAGATTGTGTGAATCTTGCCGCCTACGTGTGGCCTGATCAGGCGAGACGCAACGGATGCGCTATACAATGCATCAACAGTGCGCATGCTCACATGTAAAGGATCGTCATGATTCACCAAACGTTCTGGCTGACCGCAACCGATCACAGTCGTCTGTTCGTCAACCGGTGGTTGCCCGACACCGCGCCCAGGGCGGTGATCATGCTGGCCCACGGCATGGCCGAACACAGCGGTCGCTATGGACGCCTGGCCCAGGCCCTGTGCGATGAGGGCTACGGTGTCTACGCGCTGGACCTGCGCGGCCATGGCAAGACCGGTGAAGGGGCAATCCTCGGCCACTATGCCGACAAGGGTGGCTGGGCCAAGGTGGTCGGCGACCTGGCCAGCCTCAACCAGCACATCGGCCAGCAACATCCCGACACGCCAATCGTACTGCTGGGCCACAGCATGGGCAGCTACATCGCCCAAGCGTATTTGCTGCATCACAGCGCGAGCCTGCATGGGGCGATTCTGAGCGGCTCCAACTTCCAGCCGGTGGCGTTGTATCGCGCCGCACGCCTGATCGCACGCTTCGAACGCTGGCGCCAAGGCGCCACCGGGCGTAGTGCCTTGATCGAATGGCTGTCGTTCGGCAGTTTCAATCAGAAGTTCAAGCCGACACGCACACCTTTCGACTGGCTCAGTCGCGACCCGGCCGAAGTGGACAAGTACATCCACGATCCACTGTGCGGCTTTCGTTGCAGTAATCAGCTATGGGTCGACCTGCTCGGCGGCTTGCAGCAAATCAGCAAAGCGTCCAATCTCGCCCAGATCGATCCGGACCTGCCGCTGCTGGTCATCGGCGGCGAATGTGATCCGGTGAGCGAAAACAAGCGTCTGAGGAATCTGGCCGACGCCCTGCGCGATGCCGGCAGCCAGCACCTGCAGTTGACGATTTACCCCCAGGCTCGGCACGAATTGTTCAACGAAACCAACCGCGATGAAGTGACGGCCGACGTGCTGGCCTGGATTGCCCAGGCCCTGAACCACAAACGCCCGCCACGCAGCGAATAGTTTTACAGCATTTTTTCCATTACCCGCCACAGGATCCGAAACAGATGACCCAGGTTACCAACACCCCTTACGAAGCCCTCGAAGTCGGCCAGACCGCCAGCTACAGCAAAGCCGTCGAAGAGCGTGACATCCAGCTGTTCGCCGCCATGTCGGGCGATCACAACCCCGTGCACCTGGACCCGGAATTCGCCGCAGCGAGCATGTTCAAGGAGCGCATCGCCCATGGCATGTTCAGTGGCGCGCTGATCAGCGCGGCGGTGGCGTGCGAGTTGCCAGGGCCTGGTACCATCTATATCGGCCAGCAGATGAGCTTCCAGAAACCAGTCAAAATCGGCGACACCCTGACCGTACGCCTGGAGATCCTGGAAAAACTGCCGAAGTTTCGCGTACGCATCGCCACTCGCGTGTTCAACCAGCGCGATGAACTGGTGGTGGATGGCGAGGCCGAGATCCTCGCGCCGCGCAAACAGCAGACAGTGACCTTGCCGACGCTGCCGGCGATCAGCATCGGTTGATTATCGCAAGGGAATTCATCCCTTCTGTGGGAGCAAGGCTTGCCCGCGATCAGGGCACCTCGATTTCAAGGTAGACCGCATTCACTTCATCGCGGGCAAGCCTTGCCCCCAACAGGTCCTGCGACAAGTTATTGATCGTGCTCCTGCACCTGCACACTCGCCGTCATCCCCGCACTCAGATTCACCCCTTCCGGCACCTTGTCCAGCTTGATCCGCACCGGAATCCGCTGGGCCAGGCGCACCCAGTTGAAGGTCGGCTCCACCTCCGCCAGCAACTGGGCGTCCGGGTTGGTGTTGCGGTCGGTAATGCCGCGGCTGACGCTTTCGACGTGGCCTTCCAGGGCATGACCGGCGCTCATCAGCCAGACCTTGACCCGATCGCCCACGCGGATTCTCGGCAGCTTGGTTTCTTCGAAATAGGCCTGTACATAGAATGTCGAATCGTCGATCAGCGCCATGACCGGCTGCCCGGCGTTGACATAGTTGCCTTCGGCCAGCCGCAGGTTGGTGATGTGACCACTACGAGGTGCCAGGACTTGACTGCGGGCGAGGTTGAGTTCGGCAACCTTGGCCTCGGCCTGGGCCTCACGCAGTTCGCCCCGGGCGATGCCGGCGTTGATCTGGGCATTCTCCCGCAGCTCGGCACTGATGGCCTGGGGCCCCAGCGCGGCGCGGCGACTGGCTTCGTGCTCGCGCAGGCTCAGTTGCTGCTGGCGGGTCTGGACCACCGCCCTGGCCTTCTCCACCGCGGCTTCGAAGCGCTCGCGGTCAATGCTCAGCAATAGATCGCCGGCCTTGACCTGCTGGTTATCCACTGCCTTGAGCTCGCGCACCCAGCCCGACACGTCGGGAGCGATCACCACCACATCGGCACGAATCCGCGCATCACGGGTCCAGGGCGTGAGCATGTAGTACTGCCACAGGTGAAACCCGGCGAAAATCGCCAATACCACCACGGCCAGCGTAATGGCGACACGTACGGAGGTACGCATGTTCAACTCCTTATAACGGCCCGAGGACCAGGGTAATCACTGTCAGGACACAGACATACAGGGCACAGTCGAACAAGGCTTCATGCCAGATCCAACGCCCGGCCGGCACCAGGCTGAGCAACAGGCGCAATGCACCGGTCACCAGCAAGGCCAGTACCACATAAATCAGGAACGGGCTGAGCAACACCCCGCCAATCGACCACTCACGCAAGCCCATGGCTGTGCTCCCGTCGTTCAGGTTCGTGCTGGCGGCACCAGGCGCGCCAGCTGTTCTGCAATTGCACCACCGCGCCCTGGGCCAACTTCAGCGCATCACCGGGGGGCTCTGTCGATAACACCTTCAGGAACTCGGCGCTGGCCGGGGCCAAAGCATCGGCCTGCTCACCGGACGGGCCGCGTTCGAGAACCTGCTCCAGCGCTTCGAAATAGCGGCGTTGCGCCCGGCTGTCGGACACCCGGGCGACGGCCAGACTCAGACGCAGGTGCAACAGTTCATCGCCGATATCCAGGCCGAGCAATCCATCATCCCAACGGCTGCGCGACGGGACCGGCAGCTCGGGGTAATGCCGCGCCAGTTGTAACAGCCGATCGGCCATGCGTCCGCCGAACCAGCTCTCGGCGCCACTGAGGTTGCGCCGGGTCAGGCGCACCAGGTCATCCAGGGTCGCAGCCAGCAGGCGACGGCCGTGCCAGGCCGGATCGCGCAGAATCAGCAGATTGAATGCCAATACCGCCGCCCCCACGCCGATCATCATCGCCTGAGCGTTGTTGAAGAATGCCGCCACGTCGTACTTCATGGCGTTGAGCGGTGATATCAGCACCACAAAATGCAAGCAGAACGACGTGGCCGTGGCAAAGATCGGCGGCTTGGCCATGCCTAGCGCACCGAAGAACAACGGCACGCCCATGGCCATGCACAGCATGGCGAAGCTGCTCCACTGCGGCAGCAGGATCTCGCCGACCACGAACGCCGTCGGCACGGCCAAGAGAATGCCCCGCAGGAAACTCATGCCGATCTGCGCACCGTTTTCGCGACTGGCAAACAGGCTGCACACGACACACGTCAACACCAACGCGCCGCCGGCGGCGGGCCAGGCCGTTGCCAGCCAGAAGCAGGAAACCGCCAGGAATGCCAAGGCGCTACGGGCACCGAATACCATGGCCAGGGACAAGTCGCGATGGGGCGTCAAGGTGCGTGGCGGATCCGCACTCTCCCTACCCTCCCGCACTGCCGCCAGCGCCGCGCAGGCGGCCAGGGCGGTGTCGAGCAACAAGGCGAACCGCGCCAGGCAGTAACTTTGCGCCGAGCTGATCAAGGGATCGTGAGAGGCGTCCAGTACTCGTGGTCGCAAGGCTTGCAGCGTTGCACTGTCAGCATCGAGGGCTCGTTGAACCTCGTTCATCCAGGGGGCGAGGGCCTCGGATTCCGCAGGTTCGAGTTGCTTCCATTGCCGGCGCACCGAACGGGCAATGCGCAGCAGCATGAGTAATTTCTGGCTCAAGCCGCTGATGGCCCGGGCGCGCTGTCGACCCAGACTGCCTTCGAACCAGGCATGTTCGCGCTGGGCATCCACCGCGACGATCCGGCCGAGGATCTCCAGCAAGCCCTTGCGCGCCTGGGCGTCACCGGCCAAGGTGGCACGGGCCGCCTGCATGCCGCTCTGCCAGGCGGCATGGGCCTGGCCCGCCAACTGTCGCTCGACCCGCAACGGCCAGAGCAAGGCACTCGCGGCCGTGGCGCAGACAATGCCCAGGCTGATCTCGGTGCAGCGTGCCACCGCCTGATCGAACACCGCCAGTGGATGGGTAATGGCCGGCAAGGCGATGATCGCCACTGTGTAGCCGGCCAACACGAACGAATAGGACCAGGCACTTCGCAGCAACGTCGAACAAGCCGTGCACAGACCCAGCCACAACGCCAGCGCCAACAGGAACAACCACGGCGTCTGAGCGAACAGGCTCATGAAGATCACCGACATGACGGTACCGACCAACGTACCAAGCAACCTCGCCAGCCCTTTTTGCACGACCATCCCGGACAGCGGCTGCGCCACGATGAACGCGGTCATCAACGCCCACGACGGCTGCTCCAGCCCCCAACGCAACGCCAGCCATAGTGCCAGTCCGCCACCGAGTACGGTCTTGATGGCGAACTGCACAGCGAGGCGGTCGGGGGCGAACAAGGCCTGGAAAGTAATGGGCACGCAAGAAACTCTTTCAGGGGTTGCAGTAACGATAGTTGCAATGATGGGTGACGGGGCAGGCGCAATTATTAGCTAGCTACCTATTTGAGTCCAGAGCTGATTACCCGTGGATCTGACAAGACACTTTTTCCGAAAGTCGCTGAAACCGCATAGTTGGCCCGGGTATCAGTCAGCACCGATCAATCCCCTTGCCACAAATGTGCTTGCCGATAAATCGCACAAAAAAACGCCAGACAAGGCTGGCGTTTTTCGATCAAGCGCGTGTATCAGCTGGCGCGTGCCTGGTTACGCAGCGCCTTGACCTGATCATGGTTGCGTTGCACGCCATGGTACTGGCGTTCAACCAGGTCACGGATGCCGACCAGATTGTGCTTGGTGATTTTCTCCATGGCTTCCTGGTAAGCCTTCTTGGCGTGATCTTCGCCGCGCTCGGCTTCATTGAGCACCGCTTCCTCATCCTTGCCAGTGAACATCGACTTCACATCCACCCAGCGGCGATGCAGGTCACCGGAGACACTGGTGGAGGTTTCCGGATCACCACCCAACGAGCGAACGGCTGCCTGCAGCTCGGACGCAGCCGTGGCACAATCGGCGGAACGTTGCACGAACAGGGATTTGAGTTGTGGATGCTTGATGTCTTCGGCGCAGGTCTTGAACCCTTCCTGACCGTCCTTGCTGGTCTGGATCAGGTCGTTCAGAACGGCGATGGCTTCTTTGTTCATATCAGTCATTTTTCAATTCCTTTGCTGGTGAATAAAAAACCTGCAAGGACTATTGCATCGGCCATGCCAGCACCAACCGATTAAGATTAACTTTAAAAATCAATAAGTTAACCATAATGGCAAAATCTGTATCCGCGTTATTTGCATGATCTGTCATTTGGCCTGCATGCAGAATGCCTGTATTTTCAAACCTGTTTGATTCAAGACATTTGCCATGAACCCGGAAACCCTCGAACTGCTGGTCACGCGCCAGATGCCCTTCGGTAAATACAAAGGCAGAATCCTGGCCGATCTCCCGGGTCAATACCTGAACTGGTTCGCCCGCGAAGGTTTTCCCCACGGCGAGTTGGGCGGTTTGCTGGCATTGATGCAGGAAATCGACCACAACGGTCTGTCAGACCTGCTCGACCCCCTGCGCGTCAAGCACGGTAAACCCAAGCCCCGCCCCTGATTGAGCCCTCCCATGCCCGAGAATACCCTGCGCGCCCACGATGAAGCTTTCTGGCAGACCTTTGTCGACCGCTACGACGCCCCCCCTGATGGACCTCTGAACCTGGAGAATGGCTACTTCGGGCGCATGTCGCGGACCGTGGTCGAGGAGTACCAGCGCAACATCGATTTCATCAACCGCAGCAACTCGGTGTATGTGCGCCAGCATTTCGACCGAGAACAGGGCGAGGCGATTCGCCGCCAAGTGGCGGAGTTGATCAAGGCGCCCGCGCAAACCGTGGTGTTGACCCGAAGTGCCGTGGACGCCCTGCAATCGTTGATTCGCAATTACAACGGCCTGAAGCCTGGCGACCAGGTGTTGATCTGTGACCTGGAATATCAGTCGGTCAAGAACGCAATGCGCTGGCTGGCCCGCCAGCGTGGCGTGGAACTGATCGAACTGGTTCACCAGCACCCGGCCAGTTTCGAGAGTCTGTTGGGGACCTACCGGGAAGCGTTCATTCGCTACCCGCGCTTGAAACTGATGGCGCTGACCTACGTCAACCACCTCACCGGGCTGGTGATGCCGGTACAGGCCATTGCCGAAGCGGCTCGGGAGTTCGATGTCGACATCATCCTCGACGGCGCCCACGCCCTGGGCCAGATCGATTTCGACCTGGCAAAAATGGGTATCCCGTTCGCCGGATTCAATCTGCAGAAATGGATCGGCGGCCCCCTGGCCCTGGGCTTCCTGTACATCGCCCCAGAACGCCTGGCCGATATCGATCCGGACATGGACGACAGCCATTACCCGGCGAACGACATCCGCTCGCGCACGCCCCACAGCACGCCGAATATTCCGGCCCTGCTGACCCTGCCCCTGGTGTTCGAAGAACACCGCGCCCTGGGCGGCGCCCTCGCCAAAGGGGCGCGTCTCTGCTACTTGCGCGACCTGTGGGTCAGCGCGGTGCGCGATCTACCGGGTATCGAAGTCATGACCCCGGATGATCGGCGACTCTACTGCGGCATTACCTCTATGCGCTTTACCACCCAGGCGGATCAGCAGGCGATGGCGGATCGATTGCTCAACGACTATGGGATTTTCACCGTGGTGCGCGACACCAGTGCAGGGCCCTGTATTCGTATCACGCCGGGACTGATCACTCTGGCGAGTGATATCGAGCGGCTTACCCGGGCCTTGATCGAGCTGAGCTGCACATAGCCTGCACAGCCCCCTGTGGCGAGGGGATTTAGCGAAACGTCGCACCGCCCCGCAGGGCTGTGCAACAGCCCTGCAAAAAAAATGGGGCCGCTGCGCGACCCAACGGGGATGAATCCCCTCGCCACAGAGTGCTCCCAACACCAATCAGTGTTCGGCCAAAAACCAGGCAAAAAAAAACGGCGCGCCGACCAAGCGCACCGTAAAGCCGTAGAACACCCAACGAAGTTCGGAAAAACAATCAGTCCAGCAGCGCCAGTGCCTCGGCGGTGCATTCCTGGATACGGGCCCAGTCGCCGTTCTTGATCCACTCCGGATCGAGCATCCAGCTACCGCCCACGCACATCACGTTTTTCAACGCCATGTAGCTCTTGATATTGGCCGGGCCGACGCCGCCGGTCGGGCAGAATTTCACTTCGCCGAACGGGCCGCCCAGGGCCTTGATGGCGGCGACACCGCCACTGACTTCCGCCGGGAACAATTTGAAGCGGCGATAGCCCAGGCCGTAGCCTTCCATGATGCCGGACGCGTTGCTGATGCCCGGTAGCAACGGGATCGGGCTGTCGACACTGGCTTCGAGCAGGTCACGGGTGATGCCTGGGGTCACGATGAATTGCGAACCGGCCGCCTCGGCAGCCGCCAGCATCTGGCGGTCGAGTACCGTACCGGCACCGGTCACCAGCTCTGGACGTTGCTCGCGCAACACCTGAATGGCCTTGAGGCCGAACTGGGAACGCAAGGTCACTTCCAGCGCCGTCAGGCCACCGGCCGCCAGGGCATCAGCCAGCGGCAGGATGTCCTGTTCACGAGCGATGGTGATGACCGGCAGGATCCGCGCCTTGGCGCACAGGTCATCGATCAGGGTAACTTTGTCCGCCATGGAAACGGTCGGGGGTAGAGTTGTCATAGCGGCTGATCCTTGGTTCATGGGCACCAGTAAATCTCTAACGTAGGTTGCAGAAACGCGCGGATCGGCATTTCGGCGACGTTGTCACCGGCCACCGCAGCGTTCAGGGTGGTCAATTTCGATTGACCGGAAATCGACAGCACTTTGTGCTTCGCCGAGGCCAGCAAGGCACGGCTCATGGTCAAGCGCTGGTGCGGCACGGTCGGCGCCAGCATTGGCCAGCACCGACGAGCCCCCTGGATGTCCAAGGCTGCGGCCAGGTTCGGGCTGTAGGGGAACAGCGAGGCGGTGTGCCCGTCATCGCCCATGCCCAATATCAGCACATCGATGGGCGGCAGCTCGGCCAGCAGGCGATCCGCTTGCTCGGCGGCAGCCTCCAGGTTGGCGCTGGCGCTGTAGAGGCTCAGGAACTGGGCCTTGGCTGCCGCGCCTTGCAAGAGATAACGCTTGAGCAGACCGGCATTGCTGTCGGCATGTTCAACCGGTACCCAGCGTTCGTCCGCCAGGCTCACCACCACCTTCGACCAATCCAGCGCCTGCTTGGCCAGGCTCTGGAAAAATGCCACCGGACTGCGACCGCCGGACACCACCAGGACCGCCGTGCCACGCGCGTCGATCGCCTCACGCAGTTGCTCGGCCACTTTCAATGCCAGGCCTTCAGCCAACAGCACCGGGTTCTTGAACGCCAGGGCGCTGACGCCCTCGGGCAGTTTCATTTCAGATATCGCCATACCATGACCTCCCGTCCCGCGTGATCAGTGCGATGGAGCTCATCGGCCCCCAGGACCCGGCCGCGTACGGCTTGGGCGCATCACCGGACTTTTTCCATCCGGCGATCAACTGGTCACACCACGTCCACGCGGCTTCGATTTCATCTTTACGGACAAACAGGTTCTGATTGCCGTTCATGACTTCCAGCAACAACCGCTCGTAGGCATCGGGAATCCGCGCGCTACGCCAGGTGTCGGAAAAGTTGAGTTGCAAAGGACCGCTACGCAACTGCATGCCCTTGTCCAGACCTTGCTCCTTGGTCATCACCCGCAGGGAAATCCCTTCGTCCGGTTGCAGGCGGATGATCAGTTTGTTGCTGATCTGCAGGCGCTGCTCGGGGGCGAAGATGTAGTGGGACGGTTCCTTGAAGTGAATGACGATCTGCGACAGCTTCTGCGGCATGCGCTTGCCGGTACGCAGGTAGAACGGAACCCCGGCCCAGCGCCAGTTGCGAATGTCGGCGCGCAGGGCGACAAAGGTCTCGGTATCGCTCTGGGTGTTGGAATTGGGCTCTTCCAGGTAACCCGGAACCGCCTTGCCCTCGCTGTGGCCGGCGATGTACTGGCCGCGCACCACTTGGGTGGTCAGGCCTTCCGGACTGATCGGTGCCAATGCCTTGAGCACCTTGACCTTCTCGTCACGGATGCTGTCGGCGGACAGTTCCGCCGGTGGGTCCATGGCGATCAGGCAGAGCAGCTGCAACAGGTGGTTCTGGATCATGTCCCGCAGCTGTCCGGCCTTGTCGAAATAGCCCCAGCGGCCTTCGATGCCGACCTTCTCGGCCACGGTGATTTCCACGTGGGAAATGTAATGCTGGTTCCACTGGGTTTCGAACAGGCTGTTGGCGAACCGCAGTGCGATCAGGTTCTGAACCGTCTCTTTGCCCAGGTAGTGGTCGATACGATAAGTGCGGTTCTCCGGGAAGAACTGCGCCACGGCGTCGTTGACCTTGCGCGAGGATTCCAGGTCCGAGCCGATGGGTTTCTCCAGCACCACACGGGTGTTTTCGCTCAGGCCGACCTTCGCCAGGTTCTCGCAGATCGATCCGTACACCGCCGCTGGCGTGGCAAAATAGGCAATGACCTGCTGGGCAGCACCAATCTGTTCGGCCAGGGCGACATAGTCGTCGGCCTTGAGGAAGTCCACATGCAGGTAAGTCAGCCGCGCCATGAAGCGCTCGACGACGGTTTCGTTCAGGTCCTTGTCGCCTACGTAGCGGCGCAGTTCCGTGGCGATGAACGCCAGGTGCTGCTGCTCGCTGCCGGGCTCCCGGGCCAGCGCGATGATTCGCGTGTCCTCATGCAGCAGGCCGGCGCCGTCAAGTTGATAAAGGGCAGGAAACAGCTTGCGCAGGGCCAGATCGCCCAGCGCGCCGAACAAGGCAAAGGTGCACGGTTCAACCGTTATCGAAGGCATGATGTTTGTTCTTTTATCAAGTTAGGCTACAAATACCTTTTTTTAAGGCATCACTCAAGGAAAAATGTAGTAATAACCACAACATTTTCCAAAAATACCGATTCCGAGTGGTGGTCCGTCGGAGCCATCAGTAGGATAGGTCACCGCAAAGGGTCGTATCAAAGACCCGTCTTTCTAGGAATTCTCTATGGACCGCGTGCGAAATTTACTGGAGCAGATCCAGAGTCGCCTTGAAGACCTGAACAAGGCAGAACGCAAGGTGGCCGAGGTGATCCTGCTCAACCCACAACAGGCCACCCGCTTCAGCATCGCCGCCCTCGCCCAGGCTGCGTCGGTCAGCGAACCTACGGTCAACCGCTTCTGCCGGTCGTTCGGCGTCAGCGGCTACCCGGAGCTCAAGCTGCAACTGGCCCAGAGCCTGGCCAGCGGCGCCGCTTATGTCAGCCGCGCGGTAGAGGCCGACGACAACCCCGAAGCCTACACCCAGAAAATCTTTGGCAGTGCCATTGCTTCGTTGGACAGCGCCTGCCAGGCACTTGATCCAAATTTGATCAGTCGCGCCGTGGACCTGCTGATCCAGGCCCGACAGATCCACTTCTTCGGCCTTGGCGCCTCGGCCCCGGTGGCGCTGGATGCCCAGCACAAGTTTTTCCGCTTCAACCTGGCAGTGACCGCCCATGCAGACGTGCTGATGCAGCGCATGATCGCGTCGGTAGCCCACACCGGTGAGCTGTTCGTGATCATTTCCTACACCGGCCGCACCCGCGAACTGGTTGAGGTGGCCCGTATTGCCCGGGAAAACGGCGCTTCGGTACTGGGCCTCACCGCTGAAAACTCCCCCCTGGCCAAGGCCAGCACCCTGAGCCTGAATATTCCGCTCCCCGAAGACACCGACATCTACATGCCGATGACCTCGCGGATCATCCAGCTCACAGTGCTGGATGTGCTCGCCACCGGGATGACCCTGCGTCGGGGCGTGGATTTCCAGCCTCACCTGCGCAAGATCAAGGAAAGCCTGAATGCCAGCCGGTATCCGGTGGGGGATGAGTTCAACTGATAGGGCTCCAGTGCTTTATTGCCTGACAGATCGTCATCGCGAGCAGGCTCGCTCCCACAATGGATCTTCACTGGACACAATAATTGTGTTCGAAGCAGATCCAGTGTGGGAGCGAGCCTGCTCCGGGCAGCGATCCGACGATAGGGCCAGTTGCCGCACCCAACGCTTTGGACTATGCCCCCACCCGCGCCTGCAAACTCAGGTGCGCCCGCTCCCCCGGCGCCAGGCACAGGCTGTCGGTGCCGCCGCTGGCCGCTTCGACGCAGACAAACTCACTGACTTCATCCCAGCTCACCCCCAGCAGTGGCCGGGTACCGGGATGCCACACCACCGTGTCGGCGCTGTCGCCGGTATCGATGCACAGTGCTCGCTGCCAGGCGTGGTCCCTGAGCTGCAATTCCCCTTCGTGCTGGAACACCCGCTGGCAGCCCCCTTCGACCCGCAACTCGCCTTGCTGCTGACAGACTGCGCGGTTCAGATGGTCGTAACCCTGCGCACCTTCGAGCCCGGACAGCGCTACCTCGCCAACATCACCAATACGCCAATAGGCATGCAATGCCTGGCTCAACTGGCACGGCAGGCTGTCTTGATGCTCGGTGCTCAAGCGCAGCTCCATGCGCTCGCCAAGGTCCGCGTGCAAGTCCACCTGCCAGTCGCACAACTGCAATTGCCAATGCAAATGCACGCCATCGTCGTCGCTGCGGCTGTCCAGCAGCTTCCAGTCGATCAACCGCGCCCAACCATGGGACGGCCAGGCGTTTTCGCTCGGATGACGGCCATACCACGGCCAGCACACCGGCACCCCACCCCGTATCGCCCCGACCTGGGGCCATTTGGCCGCACACCACAACCAGGGTTTCTGCCCACGCGGCTGGAAGTGCAGCAACTGCGCGCCCTGGCGACTGAACACCGCCTGGCACAGTGGATGGTCGATCACCAGCACATCGCGCTGTCGATAGCGCTCCCACGCAAACACCGGGCGCTCGCGCAAGGATCTGAAAAAGCGTTGTAGCGGATGCTCATGCATGGGCCGCGGTCCTGGAAATCATTCAATATTCAACGGGTACAGCGCGTTTTTATGGCGAGGGAGCCTGCTGTGGGAGAAAATCTTGGCGCCTCGGCTCTTGGGCAAATCGCATTCAGCTTCATCGCGGGCAAGCCTTGCTCCCACAGATGACCTCTCGGCGCGGGAACATCCCAAAAAAAAGCGGACAGCCTTGGCTGTCCGCAAATATGCGCACATAGAGAGGAGCTTATCGCAACAACGTTAGAACACCGACTGAATTTTCAGGCCGGCCACCAGCGCGTTGTCCACTTCATCCACGCCACCTGGGTGGGTGATGTATTGCAGGTTGGGACGTACGGTCAGCCAGTTGGTGACGTGTACACCGTAGTTGAGCTCGTAGTTGTACTCGGTGCTGCGCAGCGGCGCGAACAGTGGATCGTTGTAATCGGTCACACCATTGGCAGCGTTGGTCAGCTCGGCGTTTTTCTTCACATCCTCGTTGACATGGATACGGGAGAAGCCGATGCCGATGTCATCTTTAGGACGCGCATCGAACGGCCCCTTGTACACGAACATCAGCGACTGGTAGTTGTCGACGACGTTGGTGTCCTTGTCGTGGAAGGTCGCGTTGGCTGCGATGTTCAGGCCGCGGGACGCATCACCGTTGTGGGTGGTGAGTTGCTGCTGCGCCACGAACCAATAGCCGTGCTTGCTGTTATGGCTGCGATAGGCATTGCCGGTGGTCGCGGCGTCATTGCCATTGTCGTCTTCACGGACGTCATTGGCATCGGCCGTGCTCTTGTAGTAACCGACACGGTATTCGCCCGGCAGGCTGTTGACCTTCGGCGACCAGACCAGCTCGACCGGGATCACGGTCCCCTTGGTACCACTGCCGCTGAGCTTGAAGCCGTTGCCGTGTTCCAGCTGCGAAGGGTTCTGGTTGTAGGCGCCGATCTGCGCATAGAACTCAGGCGTGATGTTGTACTTCACGCGCAGCGCAGCCTGCATGACGGGCCAGTTGTACCAGATGCCGGTGGCCCAGTTACCCACTTGGGAGCCGCAGAATGCCAGGTTCTGGAATTCGCAAGGGAAGGTGTTGAAGTCTTCGCCTTCGCCGAAGTAACCGGCCTTGACGTCCAGCTTGCCGTCGAGGAACTGGTGCTTGATCCACAGTTGGGTCAGACGGACCATGTGGCCACGGCCGTAGACTTCCTGGGAGGAACTCAAGGTGCCGGCACGCGGGTCGCCGACGCGGTCGTTGGAAATGTTTTCGCCGTTACGGTTGGTCAACTGGATTTTGGCCTGGGTGTTATCCCAGCCCCACAGCTTTTGCAGGTCCAGTGCCACGCCCAGACCAAACTGGTCGGCGTAACGCGCGGTCTTGTCGTTGTTGTAGCCTCCGTGCAGGTTGCCACCCACCTCACCGACGTAGTCAGCCTTGATGTCGATACCCTGCTCGATCAGCTTGGTCCGCTCACCACCCCAGTCACCCGTCATCCACTGCGAGTCGGCGCTGAACGCGTCGGCAGCGTGCGCGCTACCGGCCAGCATCATCGCCGCAACGGCGGATAACTGGCAGATAAGCTGGGCATTGTTTTTCTTCTTCATCCCTACATTCCTCGTCTTTATTGTTATTAACTGTTTTTATTTTTCTAACGCGGTTTACAACGATTGCGGTGGGCAGTCCCCCACCCACCGCATACTTCTTTTTGTGGGAGCGAGCCTGGGTGGGAGCTGAGCTTGCTCGCGATGAAGACGCCTCGGTCTTTTGGATGACCGCGTTATCGTTCTTCGCGAGCAAGCTTTGCTCCCACAGGCTCGCTCCCACATTGATCTTTCAGCGCCCCTTGAACTGCGCCACGTTCGGCGCCCGCTCCTGGGCTTGCGCCTGACCAGCCATACCCAGGCGCTCACCGGTCTGCGCATCAAATAGTAATACTTTTTGCGGGTCAAACTGAAGCGTCATGCTCTCCCCGGCCTGCGGCGCCGCATCCGGCGCCAGGCGGCAGCAAACCTTGGTGTCATTTAGACTGACAAATACCAGGGTGTCCGGGCCGGTGGGCTCGGTGACCTGGACCTCGGCACGAATGGTCGGCAAGCCGCTCGGCTCGCTGCCCACCAGCGCGATCTGTTCCGGACGCATGCCGAGGATCACTTCACGGTCTTCCAGGCCGGCGTCCTGCATGCCCAGCGGCAACTCGCAACGGGCCTGGCCACTGTCAAGCAGGGCCAGCAGACGCCCGTCCTTGCGTTGCAGACGCAGGGGGATGAAGTTCATCGGCGGTGACCCGATGAAGCTCGCCACGAACAGGTTGGCCGGGTTGGTGTAGATATCCTTTGGCGTACCGAACTGCTGGATGATCCCGTCCTTCATCACCGCCACCTTGTCACCCAGGGTCATGGCCTCGATCTGGTCGTGGGTCACATAGACCGTGGTGGTCTTCAGGCGCTGGTGCATCAGTTTCATTTCGGTGCGCATCTCGACCCGCAGCTTGGCGTCAAGATTGGACAGTGGTTCGTCGAACAGGTAGATCTTCGGCCGCCGCGCCAGGGCACGTCCCATGGCCACGCGCTGCTGCTGCCCGCCAGAGAGCTGACCGGGCTTGCGATTGAGCAGATGCTCGATCTGCAACAGCTTGGCAACCCGGGCCACTTCCTCATCGATGGCCGATTGCGGCATCTTGCGGATCTTCAGGCCGAACTCGATGTTCTCGCGCACGCTCATGGTCGGGTACAGCGCATAGGACTGAAACACCATGGCGATGTCCCGATCCTTGGGGCTCATGCCGCTGACGTCCTGGTCGCCGATCATGATCGCGCCGCCAGTGATGGTTTCCAGGCCGGCGATGCAGTTCATGAGCGTCGACTTGCCGCAGCCCGATGGCCCGACCAGGATCAGGAATTCACCGTCCTTGATCGACAGTTCGATGTTCTTCAGGGTGTCGGGCAAACCGACGCCGTAAGTCTTGTTTACATTGCGAAGTTCGAGCGTTGCCATGATTACCCCTTGACTGCGCCGGCCGTCAGCCCGCGCACGAAATACTTGCCTGCGACCACATAGACCAGCAGGGTCGGCAGCCCGGCGATCATCGCCGCCGCCATATCAACGTTATATTCCTTGGCCCCGGTACTGGTGTTGACCAGGTTGTTCAGCGCCACCGTGATGGGTTGCGAATCGCCGCTGGAGAACACCACGCCGAACAGGAAGTCGTTCCAGATCTGCGTGAACTGCCAGATCAGGCAGACCATGATGATCGGCGTCGACATCGGCAGGATGATCATGCGGAAGATGGTGAAGAACCCCGCACCGTCCAGTCGCGCCGCCTTCACCAACGCGTCGGGAATGCTGACGTAGTAGTTGCGGAAGAACAGCGTGGTGAACGCCAGGCCATACACCACGTGCACGAACACCAGGCCAGTAGTGGTGCTGGCCAGGCCCATCTTGCCGAGGGTGAAGGAAGCCGGCAGCAGCACGGTCTGGAACGGCAGGAAGCAACCGAACAGCAGCAGGCCGAAGAACAGCTGCGAACCGCGGAAGCGCCACATCGACAAGACGTAGCCGTTCAGTGCACCGATGGCGGTGGAAATCAGCACCGCCGGAACGGTGATCTTGATCGAGTTCCAGAAGTAACCGTTGACCGTCGTCCAGGCCTTGACCCAGCCAATGCCGCTGACCACAGTCGGCCAGCTCAGCAGGTTACCGGTGCTGATATCTTCCGGGGTCTTGAAGCTGGTCAACAGCATGACCACCAGCGGAACCAGGTAAAGCAGTACGGCGAGGATCAGCACTGCGTAGATCGCGATGCGACTCAGGCTGATGCCAGGTTTGGTGGCGAGACTAGTCATGACGCTTGGCCCTCAGCTCGGAATACAGGTAAGGCACGATGATCGCGAGGATCGCACCGAGCATCAGGATCGCACTGGCCGAACCCATGCCCATCTGGCCGCGGCTGAAGGTGAAGGAGTACATGAACATGGCGGGCAGGTCGGACGAATAGCCCGGGCCGCCGGCAGTCATTGCCGCCACCAGGTCGAAACTCTTGATCGCGATGTGCGCCAGGATCATCACGGCACTGAAAAACACCGGACGCAGGCTCGGCAGGACCACTTTCCAGTAGATCCTGGGCATGCTCGCGCCATCGATCTGTGCAGCACGGATGATCGATTGATCGACACCCCGCAGTCCGGCCAGGAACATTGCCATGATGAAGCCCGACGCTTGCCACACAGCGGCGATCACCAGGCAATACACCACGCGATCCGGGTCGATCAGCCAGTCCAGGCGAAAGCCTTCCCAGCCCCAGTCACGCACCAGTTTGTCCAGGCCCATGCCCGGGTTGAGCAGCCACTTCCAGGCGGTACCGGTCACGATCATGGAGAGCGCCATCGGGTACAGGTAAATGGTGCGGATGAAACCTTCGCGACGGATACGCTGGTCGAGGAAAACGGCCAGCAGTACGCCGATCACCAGGGTGATGCCAATGAACATGCCACCGAACACCGCAAGGTTCTTGCTCGCGACCCACCAGCGGTCGTTGTTGAACAACCGGGCGTATTGCGCCAGGCCGACCCATTTATAGGTGGGGAGGAAAGTCGAGTTGGTGAACGAAAGAAGAAACGTCCACAGGATGTAGCCATAAAAGCCGACCAGGACGATGAACATGCTGGGCGCCAGCACCAGTTTTGGAAGCCAGCGCTGCAGTGCATCGAACGGCGAGGCTTTGCTGAACACAGCAACAGAGCTCATGGGGAAATCCACTACTTGAAAACTACAGTGACATCCCTTGTGGGAGCCGCTTGTGTGGGAGCCGAGCTTGCTCGCGATGAAAACGCCTCGGTCTTTCGACGGACCGCGTTATCGTTCATCGCGAGCAAGCTTTGCTCCCACAGGCTCGCTCCCAGGGATCCAGGTATTAACCGTTACTTGGCGGACTTGACCGCAGCGCCGAGTTTCTTGGCAGTGTCGGCAGGGCTGGCACTCGGGTCGTTGATGTAGTTGGTCACTACGTCAAAGAACGCGCCTTGTACCGCCAATGTGGTCGCCATGTTGTGCGCCATGCTCGGCTGCAAGCCGCCGGTCGTGGCGTCAGCCAGGAAGTCCTTGGCAGCGGTCTGGGCGCAGGAGTCGAAACCGTACTTGCCCATGTCCTTCAACATGTCGTTACGAACCGGGATCGAACCCTTGTTGATGCTGAAGACCTTCTGGAAGTTTTCACCCAGTACGACCTTGGCAATGTCCTGCTGACCGGCAGAAGTGCCCTTGTCTTTCTGCTTGAACACCGCCAGGGAGTCGATGTTGTAGGTGAAGGCCTTGTCGGTGCCCGGGAAGGCTACGCATTCATAGTCCTTGCCGGCGACTTTCTTGGCGGCTGTCCATTCGCTCTTGGCCCAGTCACCCATGATCTGCATGCCGGCCTTGCCGTTGATGACCTTGGCCGCCTCGAGGTTCCAGTCCTGACCCTTGCCGTCCGCATCCATGTAGGTTGCGACTTTCTTCAGTTCGGTCAGGGCCTTGACCATTTCAGGACCGGTCAGCGCAGCGTTGTCCAGGTCGACCAGGGCTTTCTTGTAGCCATCGGCTCCCATGACCGAAAGCACCACGGCTTCGAACACGGTGCTGTCCTGCCAAGGCTGACCACCGTGGGCGAGCGGAATGAAACCGGCCGCCTTCAACTTGTCGCCAGCGGCATAGAATTCTTCGAGGGTGGTAGGGTTCTTCGTGATGCCGGCTTTCTTGAAGACTTCCGGGTTGATCCACAGCCAGTTGACCCGGTGGATGTTCACCGGCACGGCCACGTAATCGCCCTCGTACTTCACGGTATCGGAGACTTTCTTGTCGAGAAGGGAGTCCCACTTCTCTTCTTTGGCAACGTCTTTGAGGACGTCGCTGTCGAGCAGCCCGGTGGACGCCCATTCCTGGATGTCAGGACCTTTGATCTGGGCAACGCCTGGCGGGTTGCCGGCGACTGCGCGGCTTTTCAGCACAGTCATGGCCGTGGCACCACCACCGCCCGCGACGGCACCGTCTTTCCAGGTGAAACCGTCCTTCTCGACTTGGGCCTTCAGGACATCAACAGCCGCCTTCTCACCACCCGAGGTCCACCAATGCACCACTTCCACCGTCCCTTTCGAGTCGGCGGCAAAAGCACTGAGGGGAAACAACGAGGCAATGGAGACAGCAACTGCGAGGCGATTAATCGCGTTCATCTGAGTACCTTTCTTGTTGTTATGCATGCAAGTCTGTTGCTTGCGCTGCATGGATTCTAATCAGGGGCATTCCCTTCGCAGGTAACGAAGGGATGCGTAAATGTCACGACATGGTTACACGGTCGCCGGAGCGCAGAATTGCGCCAGGGCCGAGGCCATGCTCGGCGCCAGGGGCAGGCGTGGAATCAGCACCGCCTGCCAGGCGTGATACAGGTCCGGCTTGCCTGGCCAGATATCGGCACTGGGGCGGTTCTGCGGATCGAGTTCGTGGTGCCAGCTGCCGTTGCAACGGTCGATGAAGTGCTTCTCACAGAACTCCCAGAAGCACCGGTACCAGGTTTCGTACTGTGCCTCGTCGGTGCGCTTGAGCAAGGCGCTGGCAGCTGCCGCCGCTTCGGCATGGACCCAGTGCAGGCGATGGCGGACCACCGCGCGATTGTCCCAGTCCAGCGTATAGACAATGCCAGGCGCGCCATCGACATCCCAGCCGTGACGGCAGTTCTGCTCGAACAGTTTCTGCGCGTCCTGGAGCAGCCAGCCCGGGGTCAGCATACCGATCCGCACCCGAGCCGCTTCGAGATGCAAGAGCAAGCGGGCCCATTCGAAGCCGTGGCCCGGCGTGGTGCCATACGGACGGAAGCCATCGGCGGGATTATCATGGTTGTATTCGCGCAGCGGCTGCCAGTGGCGGTCGAAATGCTCCACCACCAGATAATCGTTGGCCGCCGCATGGCCGTGGATCACCCGCTCGACGATGCGCAGCGCACGGGCGAGCCAGCGCGGATCGTCAGTGACATCGGCCAGGGCCAGGAAGGCTTCGGTGGCGTGCATGTTGCTGTTGGCACCGCGATAGGCTTCCTCGACGCTCCAGTCACGGTTGAAGGATTCGCGCAGGGCGCCTTCCTCCTCGCTCCAGAAATGCGCGTCGATGATCCGTACGGCCTCGTCCAGCAGCGCCTGGGCGCCGGGACGCTGGGCCACGACAGCGGAGCTCGCGGCCAGGGCCACAAAAGCATGCAGGTAGGCGGCTTTGCCGGTGTCGTCATCATGGGGTTGTGTCGTGGCAAACCAGCCGCCGTATTCGGCGTCCCGCAAGGGGCCGCCGAGGGCCTGGATGCCGTGGTCCACCAGTTCGGCGAAACCCGGCAGGCCCTGGGCGTGAGCCATGGCGAAGCTGTGGGTCATGCGCGCGGTGTTCATGGTTTCAGCCCGGGCCCCGGTCGGCAGGCAACCGCGCTCGTCCAGATTGCCGAAACCGTCCGGCAGCCTTGACGCCTTGGCGAACGCCAGCAACCGCAAGCCTTCGGCGGCGAGCCATTGCTGGTGGGCAGGGGCGTTCAGCCAACTGCTGAAGCCCGGTTGGAAGGTGTCCATCAGGCATACCTTTTTGTTGTTTTGACGCAGGGAGTCTAAACAAGGGATGGCGGAAGGCAGGTAACGAAAGGGGCGAGTTATGTCACCAGCCCGTTACAAAACAGGTGAAACGACTGGCGCCATCGCGAGCAGGCTCGCTCCCACAGGGTTCGATGGTGGACACAGAAATTGTGAACGCCGCAGTGCTCTTGTGGGAGCGAGCCTGCTCGCGATGAACGATAACGCGGTCTCGCTAATCGACACTGCGAGGCAGTTGCAACGTCACCCGCAACCCGCCCTCGCGCAGGTTCTGCAGGCTCACTTCACCCCCATGGCTGTGGGCGATGTTGCGGGCGATACCCAACCCCAGGCCATACCCCTGCTGCTGCCCGGCCAGACGGAAGTGCGGCTCGAAAACCTGCTCGAGACGCTGCTCCGGCACGCCCGGACCTTCATCGTCAACGTGCAGGATGAACGAGGTTTCATCGTCGTCGATGTGCAAGTGGGCGTTCTGCCCGTATTTCAAGGCATTGTCGATCAGGTTGCCGATACAGCGCTTGAGAGCCAGCGGCTTGCCGGGATAAGGCGCCAGCGCCCGGCCATCCTGAGTAACACGGCCGTTGCCATTGGGAGCCAGGTAAGGTTCCACCAGGCAATCGAGCACATGATTGAGATCCACCGGCTCGATGTTTTCGTGGATGTCTGTGTCCTTGACGCATTGCAGCGCCCCTTTGACCAGCAACTCCAACTCGTCCAGGTCGCGGCCGAACTTGGCTTGCAGGTTCTCATCCTCGAGCAATTCGACCCGTAGCCGCAGGCGCGTGATCGGCGTGCGCAGGTCGTGGGAAATCGCACTGAACAACTGGCTGCGTTCGGTCAGGTAGCGGCTGATGCGCTCACGCATGGCATTGAATGCCCTGCCCACTTCCACCACTTCGCTGCCGCCACCTTCGGCAACCGGCTCCACTTCGGCGCCCAGGGACATGTCCCGCGCCGCTCGGGCCAGACGCTTTAGCGGCCGGCTCTGCCAGTGCACGAGCAAGCCGATGAACAGCAGCAACAGGCTACTGGTGAGCACGATGAAGCCGACCTGTTGCTTGGGCAAGTCCTGCTCTTCGAGACTGGTATAGGGCTCAGGCAGTAGCGAGGCGATGTACAACCATTCGCCCGGTGCCATCTGGATCTGCGTGACCAGCACCGGCGGGTTCACAGGCTCCAGCGTCAAGGCGTAGTGCGCCCACGAGCGCGGCAACTCCTCGAGTTTCAGTCCGCCGTTGAAAATCCGCAGGTCGTCGGGGCTGACAAAGGTCACGGAAATATCGGCGTTATTGCCCAGCGACTTGCGCAGCACTTCGTCCACTGCCTTGAGCACCGCCAGCTTGCGCGGCGTGACCGGCAGCACCTCCATGCCCAGCGGCTTGTCGTTGAGCGTAACGACAAACCGCGTACCTCCCATGCTGCGCAATTGGTCCAGCACCAGCGGCCGGTACGCCACCGGCAACGAACGCAGGTAGCTGACGCTGGCCGTCATCGAATGGGCAAGGCTGCGGGCGCTGGTGATCAGGCCTTCAAGCTGGGTGGCGCGCAGTTGCGACACCCAGATGACGCTGGACAGCGTCTGGGCGAACAACACCACCAGCAAGGTCAGCAACAGCATCCTTCCGAGCAGCGAGCGCGGCACCGGCACCCGCCGGGCGACTTTCCTGGCCCAGTCAATGACCATTGCTGGCAACCACGTTGGCCGCCAGTTGATAACCACTGCCGCGCACCGTGCGGATCAGCCGCGGCGGCTTGTCGGTATCACGCAGGCGCTGGCGCAGGCGACTGACCGCCATGTCGACGATCCGGTCCAGGGGCATCAGCTCCCGGCCCCGGGTGGCGTTGCCGATGGTGTCGCGGTCGAGGATTTCCTGGGGATGATCGAGAAACAGCTTGAGCAGGGCGAAATCGGCGCCGGAGAGAATCACTTCCTCCCCGTCGGTGTGGAACAGCCGATGACTGACCATGTCCAGCCGCCACTCGTCGAAGGCCAGCACCTCACCGCCGGAGCGCTCCTGGCCGAACTGTGCCCGGCGCAACAGGGCCTTGATGCGCGCCTGCAATTCACGCGGACTGAACGGCTTGCCGAGATAATCATCGGCCCCCAGTTCCAGGCCAATGACCCGGTCGGCCTCGTCGGAACTGGCGGTGAGCATGATGATCGGCACGTGGGCCTGGCGCGGGTGCTGGCGAACCCAGCGGCACAAGCTGAAACCGTCTTCGTCGGGCAGCATCACGTCGAGGATCACCAGATCGCTCGGCGCGTCGTTCAACGCCTGGCGAAACCCGGCGCCGTCGGGTGTGGTCCGCACCTGGAACCCCGCCCGACTGAGGTAAGTGTCCAGCAGCTCGCGAATCTCCTGGTCGTCGTCGACCAACAAAATCGATTTGTTTACTGAACTCACGGGGCCGCGTCCTTGTTGTTTGGATTAGTGCGGATTATGCCTGATGGAGAAAGCCTACAAACACCACAGAACCTCTGTGGGAAGCGAGCCTGTGTGGGAGCCGAGCTTGCTCGCGATGAAGACACCTCGATCCATTGACCGTATTTTCGTTCATCGCGAGCAAGCTTTGCTCCCACAGGAGATCACATCATTCCAAGCGTCAGGTTGTGGCCGATTGCTCCAGCGCCACGCCAGCGCCCATCAGGCCGGAGTACGGTGCGGTGACCAGCCAGACCGGAATGCCCTTGAAGTAATCGCTCATGCAGCCCTTGTCGGCGAAACAGCGGGCGAAACCGCTCTGGAGGAAGAAATCGGCAAACCGGGGGATCACTCCACCGACGATGTATACACCGCCTCGTCCGCCCACCGTCAGTACATTGTTGCCGGCCACGCGCCCCAGCCAGCGGCAGAACTGCTCCAGCACTTCCAGGGCGATAGGGTCACCGGCCAGGCCGGCGGCAGTGATGGATTCAGGTGTATCGAGCACCGGCTCATGCCCGTCCACCGCGCAGATCGCCCGGTACACCCGGGGCAAGCCGCTGCCGCTCAGGGCGGTTTCGGCGCTGACGTGTCCGATCTCGTTGTAGATGTGCTGCCAGAGCTGGGTCTCCCGCGGGCTGCTCATCGGCAGGTCGACATGGCCACCCTCCCCCGGCAACGCCGCAAAGCGGCCTCCCCCCAGATCCAGCAATGTACCGACGCCCAGCCCGGTGCCCGGTCCGATTACCACCGCCGGGCGCATCGGCTCCGGGGTGCCTTCGCACACGACCCGGTATTCATCGGGACGCAAACGGGTCATCCCCAGGGCCATGGCCGAGAAGTCGTTGACCAGCAACAGCTTCTCTACCTGCAAGGCCTTGCAGAACGCCAGGTTGCTCAGGCGCCAGTGGTTGTTGGTGAAACGAAACAGATCACCCGCCACCGGGCCGGCCACCGACAGGCACACCGAACCGATGGCGCCAGGCTCCAGGCCCATGCCGCTCAGGTACACCTTGATGGCATCTTCAGGACAAGCGTAATCCGCCGTTGCCAACACCTGGACGTTTTCCAGATTGTGGTTCTTCCACAACGCAAAACGAGCGTTGGTCCCACCGATGTCACCGACCAGGGCCAGTTTCAATTAATTGTCTCCAGTGCAGCGGTGAAGGCGCTGGCGCCCTGCTCTGCCGAGCTGAAGGCCATGCGCATGAAACCGAACAGTTCACGACCGGTGCCGATGTTGTTGCCCAACAGGCCCTTGGCCGGTTCGCGTGCGGCGAATTGCTCGGCGTCCACCTTCAATTCCAGGGTGCCTTTGACGCCATCGACGCGGATGATATCGCCCTCCTGCACCCGGGCCAACGCGCCGCCGACATAAGCTTCGGGGCTGACGTGGATCGCCGCCGGGATTTTCCCCGAGGCGCCGGACATCCGTCCGTCGGTCACCAATGCCACTTTGAAACCGCGATCCTGCAACGAGCCGAGGAACGGGGTCATCTTGTGCAGCTCCGGCATGCCGTTGGAGCGCGGCCCCTGGAAGCGCATTACCGCGACAAAGTCCTTCTCCAGCAGGCCGGCCTTGAACGCATCCGCCAGGTCCTGCTGGTCCTGGAAGACCATCGCCGGTGCTTCGACGATCTGGTTTTCCAGGGCGACGGCGGAGACTTTCATCACACCACGACCCAGGTTGCCTTCCATCACCCGCAAGCCGCCTTCCGGCGAGAATGCACGGGCCACCGGGCGCAGGATGTTTTCGTCGAGGCTTTCGATCGGGCCGTCGCGCCACACCAGTTCGCCATCCTCCAGGAACGGTTCCTGGGTATAGCGGCTCAGGCCGTGACCGAGCACGGTGTTGACGTTCTCATGAAGCAGACCGGCCTCCAGCAGTTCGCGAATCAGGAAGGACATGCCACCTGCTGCCTGGAAGTGGTTGATGTCGGCCTTGCCGTTCGGATAGACGTGGCTCAGGGTCGGCACCACCTCGGAGAGGTCGGCCATGTCTTGCCAGGTCAACTGGATGCCCGCCGCCATGGCGATGGCCGGCATGTGCAAGGTGTGGTTGGTCGAGCCGCCAGTGGCGTGCAGCGCGACGATGGAGTTGACCAGCGAGCGCTCGTCGACAATTTCGCCGATGGGCATGAAGTTGCCACTCTGCTTGGTCATGCGCGTCACCTGGAACGCCGCTTCGCGGGTCAGGGCATCACGCAGCGGAGTGTTCGGGTTGACGAACGAGGCGCCCGGCAAGTGCAGGCCCATCACTTCCATCAGTAGCTGGTTGGTGTTGGCGGTGCCGTAGAAGGTGCATGTGCCGGGGCTGTGGTAGGACTTCATCTCCGATTCCAGCAGCTCTTCGCGTGTGGCCTTGCCCTCGGCGTAACGCTGGCGCACATCAGCCTTTTCCTTGTTGGAGATGCCGGACACCATCGGTCCGCCGGGCACGAAAATCGTCGGCAGGTGACCGAAGCGCAGGGCTCCCATCATCAGGCCCGGCACGATCTTGTCGCAGATGCCGAGCATCAGCGCGCCGTCGAACATGTTGTGGGACAGCGCCACCGCCGTGGACATGGCGATCACTTCACGACTCGGCAGGCTCAGCTCCATCCCCGCCTCGCCCTGGGTAACCCCGTCGCACATGGCCGGCGTGCCGCCCGCGAACTGGCCGACCGAGCCAATCTCGCGCAAGGCTTTCTTGATCTGTTCCGGGAAGGTTTCGTAGGGCTGATGGGCCGAGAGCATGTCGTTATAGGACGACACGATGGCGATATTCGCGGCGTTCATCATCCGCAGGTGGTGCTTGTCTTCGCTGCCGCAACCGGCCACGCCATGGGCGAAGTTGGCGCATTGCAACTTGCCGCGCATCGGACCGTCGCTGGCGGCACCGCGGATCAGTGCAAGGTAAGCCTGACGCGTGGCGCGGCTGCGGGCGATAAGCCGTTCGGTGACCTCAAGAACGCGGGGATGCATGTGTAGAACTCCAGGCTAACGGGTGTGGCGACCTGATTGTCTATGCTGATCAAAACCGGCCGAACACCCCGTGACAGGGAAGGCGACAAACGGTTTTTGACCACTCGGACCAGTTGATTCAGGTCACTCGTTGTAGATAAAACAAAATATTGCCATCAAAAAGGCTTGTTTTCTATTTTTATGCGAATAATCTTGTAATTCCAACAACAAATCGATGGCGGCGCAGTAATGACTCTTCGAATCGCAATCAATGGTTTTGGCCGCATCGGCCGCAACGTCCTCCGTGCACTGTATACCCAAGGCTATCGTCGCGACCTGCAGATCGTCGCCATCAACGACTTGGGCGACAGTGCGATCAATGCTCATCTGCTCAAGTACGACACCGTCCACGGCACTTTCGATGCCGAGGTGCAGCACGATAACGAAAGCCTGACGGTCAATGGCGACCGCATCGCGGTCAGCGCCATCCGCAACCCGGCCGAACTGCCCTGGGCCGCCGAGAAGATCGACGTGGTGTTCGAGTGCACCGGGCTGTTCACCGACCGCGTCAAGGCAGCCGCCCATATCAGCGCCGGCGCCCGCAAGGTGATCATCTCGGCCCCGGCCAAGGGCGCCGACGCCACCGTGGTGTATGGCGTGAACCACGACATCCTGCGCCAGTCCCACCAGATCATTTCCAACGCTTCGTGCACCACCAACTGCCTGGCCCCGGTGGCCCAGGTGCTGCATCGCGAGCTGGGCATCGAAAGCGGCCTGATGACCACGATCCATGCCTATACCAACGACCAGAACCTGACTGACGTCTACCACACCGACCCGTACCGCGCCCGTTCGGCCACCCAGAACATGATCCCGAGCAAGACCGGTGCCGCCGAAGCGGTGGGCCTGGTACTGCCGGAACTGGCGGGCAAGCTGACCGGCATGGCTGTGCGCGTGCCGGTGATCAACGTGTCTCTGGTGGACCTGACCGTGCAGCTCAAGCGCGAAGCGTCGGCCGAAGAAGTCAACGAACTGCTGCGCCAGGCCAGCCAACATTCGAAGATCCTCGGCTACAACACCCTGCCGCTGGTCTCCAGTGACTTCAACCACAACCCGCTGTCGTCGATCTTCGACGCCAACCACACCAAGGTCAGCGGCAAGCTGCTCAAGGTATTGGCCTGGTATGACAACGAGTGGGGCTTCTCCAACCGCATGCTCGATAACTGCCTGGCATTGTGTAACGCCGAGTGACCGGGCACAGCCGCTGAACGCTTTTGTGGGAGCGAGCCTGCTCACGAAAGCGGTGTGTCAGTCAGCATTTTTTCGACTGATACACCGCTTTCGCGAGCAGGCTCGCTCCCACATTGGTTTTCGAGCAGTGATGAAATCCGGGCTTGACCTGCAGAGCACATGATAAGCATTATCATTTACTCCTACCGGATCGGGCCTTATCGTGAGTCAATCGCGCTTTCACCACGTCTTCCTCGCCCAGCGCACACCTCTGCTGCGCACCCTCGAGCGCATGGTCAACAACCGCAGCACCGCCGAAGACCTGCTCCAGGAAACCTATCTGCGCGTCTCCCGCGCATTGGGGGACCGCACAGTCGAGCATCTCGAACCCTTTGTCTTCCAGACCGCCCGCAATCTGGCACGGGACCATCTGCGTACAAGGCGCATGCAGTCCCGTACGGTGCTGGACGACGTGCCTCTGGAGGTCGTCCACAATGTGATCGCTCCCCAGAGCAGCGCCGAAGACGCCGTCCATGCCGAACAGATGCTTGAGCGTCTCAACTCCAGCCTGCAAGCGCTGAGTCCGCGCCAACAACGAATTTTCATTCTCAGTCGCCTGCATGGACATGGATATCAGGACATCGCTGCAGAACTGGGTGTGTCCTTGAGCACCGTGCAAAAGGAACTGAAACTGATCATGGCGATCTGTGTGGGTAGTTGTGAGTTATAAGCTTCAAGCGGCAAGCAGCGCATGCTTGCCACCTGTTGCTTGCAGCTCGTAGCTTGTCACTTGCCACTAATGCCGAGTAACCACCGTGACGGATAATCACCACGCCCCCGAGTCTGCGTCAGCACAGGACACTGCTCATGCCATGGAACAGGCGCTGGACTGGCTGATCCTGATGGACAACCCCAGCCAGGAGCAGGCCCGGCAATTTCAGGTCTGGCTGGCGGCCGATCCGCGCCATGGCGAAGCATTCGTCAGAGCCCAGACTCTCTGGAACGGCCCACAAGTGAAGGAAAGTGCCCGGCGGCTCCAGGCCGCTCCCAGGGTGAGCGTATTGTCACGCTTGCGCGCCCACTGGAAGCCCCTGGCCACCGCTGCCGTGCTGTTCCTGGGCCTGTTCAATTTCAGCGACCTGCCCCTGCTTTTCCAGGCCGATCATCTGACGGTGGTCGGTGAACGCCAGCGCCTGCAACTGGAGGATGGCTCCAAGGTCCTGCTCAACACCGACTCGGCGTTTTCCAGCACGTTCAACGAACAGCGCCATGTGGCCCGACTGTACAAGGGTGAAGCGTTTTTCGAGGTGCCCGACAACCGCAGCTTGCCTCTGGAGGTCGACGCCGGACCGGTCACCGCCAGTGTCAGCAACACCACGTTCGCGGTGCGCTACCTCGACGGTGTAGCCCAGATACAGGTCCAGCGCGGCGATGTCGAGTTGCGGGCCAACCGCAACGACACCCACATCCGGCTCTCGGCCGGGGAAAGCATCCGCATCGGCCCCAACGGCTTTGACCGTCCGGCTCCGCTCGATACCCGCACCGATCTGGCCTGGGTCCAGGGTCGGCTGGTGTTCGAAAACCGGCCGCTGAGCCAGGTCCTGGCCGAACTGCGGCGCTACTATCCCGGCTGGATCATCAACCGCAACGAACAATTGGCCCACGTTGCCGTGACCGGTAACTACCGACTCGACCAGCCGCTGGACGTGGTTCGCTCCCTGGCTCACATCACGTCCGCGCAGCTTCAGGAGTTCCCGGCACTGGTGATCCTGAACTAAATGAGAATTATTTTTACTCGATAGCCTTCGCTGATTCGTCTCGTTATAGCCAATGCAATTGATTCGCATCTACTGATGCCGATCTGCACCTATAACAGATGCGACACGGAGCGCTATCGATGTCCTCTCGCCTTACCTGCCGGTTCCTTGCCCCTTCCCGTACGCTGTCGTTGCTGACCGCCGCCATCCTGATGGCCAGCATCGCGCCCGTCGCCCTGGCCGCCACGACGCAACCGCCAGCGCGCAACGTCGGCGACTACACCTTCGCCATCGCCCAGCAGCCACTGGTCTCGGCCCTCAATGCATTCACGGCCATCACGGGCTGGCAAGTGGGTCTGCCGGCAGAACTGGCCGAAGGCGTCGCATCGCCCGGCGTCAATGGCTCGCTGCCACCTGAAAAAGCCCTGGAGCGCCTGCTGACGGGAACCCACCTGAGCTACCGCAAGCTGGGCAACAACAGCATCGTGCTGGAGAAACGCAGCGCCGGCAACGTGGTGAACCTGCAACAGATGACCATCAGCGCCACCCGCCAGGAGCAGGACATCAACGGCGTGCCGAGTACCGTCAGCGTCCATGAGCGCCAGGCACTGGACCGCAACAACGTCAGCACCCTCAAGGACCTGGTGCGCTATGAGCCCGGCGTGTCGGTGGGCGGAGCGGGCCAGCGCGGTGGCATCAGCGGCTACAACATCCGCGGAATCGACGGCAACCGGGTGCTGACCCAGGTCGACGGCGTATCGATTCCCGACGGCTTCTTCAACGGCCCCTACGCCAAGACCCAGCGCAACTATGTCGATCCGGAAATCATCAAGCGCGTGGAAATCCTCCGTGGCCCGGCTTCGGTGCTCTATGGCAGCAACGCCATTGGTGGCGCCGTCAGCTATTTCACTCTGGATCCGGATGACATCATCAAGCCCGGCCAGGACGTCGGTGCCCGCCTGAAGACCGGCTACAGCTCCGCCGACGAAAGCTGGCTCAAATCCGCCACCGTCGCCGGCCGCAGCGGTGCACTCGACGGCCTGTTGCATTACAGCCAGCGCGACGGCCATGAAACCGAATCCTACGGCAGCAACAACGGCACAGGCCTGGACCGCACCGCGGCCAACCCGGAGGATGTGCGCGCCAACAACGTACTGGCCAAACTCGGCTGGAACTACAGCGATGACGCCCGCCTGAGTCTGGTCTATGAGAAGTACAAGGATGATCGCGACACCGATCTGAGAAGCGCCTACGGTGGCCCCTTCTCCAACGGTCAGCCGGCCATCCCCACGAGCATCCTGCCGGGCGGCATGTACCAGTGGCGCACCGGCAACGACACAGTCACCCGCGAGCGTTTCGGCCTGGAGCACAGCTTCGCCCTCGATAGCCTGCTGGCCGACAATATCAAGTGGAGCCTGAATCACCAGATCGCCAAGACCGACGAAAGCACCGCCGAGTTCTACTTCCCGATTACCCGCCAGGTCCTACGCACCCGGAAAACCCTCTACGAAGACAAGCAATGGGTCTTCGACGCACAACTGGACAAGGCCTTCAGCCTCGCTGACACCGATCACGCGCTGACCTACGGCACCACGATCAAGCAACAGAAAGTCACCGGCTCGCGCAGCGGCAATGGCGTGTGCCTGGCGGTCGGCGTGGGTTGTTCCGCCGTCGGCGCCATCAGCACCCGGGACGTACTGGCAAAAGCCAGCGACTTCCCGGACCCGACCATCAACACCTACAGCCTGTTCGCCCAGGACCAGATCAGTTGGGACAAGTGGACCTTCACTCCGGGTCTGCGCTACGACTATACCCAGCTCAAGCCGCACCTCACCCAGGCGTTTCTCGACACCGTCGACCCGACCGGCGGTGGCCAGGTCAGCGACAGCAACAAGACCTGGCATCGCGTCTCACCCAAGTTCGGCCTGACCTACGCCTTTACCGACCAGTACACCGGGTACGGCCAGTACGCCGAAGGTTTCCGCACCCCGACCGCCAAGGCCCTGTACGGTCGTTTCGATAACCCCGACGTCGGCTACAGCGTGAAACCCAACCCCAACCTGGAACCGGAAAAAAGCAAAAGCTACGAGACCGGCTTGCGCGGCCGTTTCGACTCCGGTTCGTTCGACGTGGCGGTGTTCTACAACAAGTACCGCGATTTCATCAACGAAGACGCCATCACCCCCGGCGCCGATCAATTGACCTTCCAGAGCAACAACATCAAGCACGCCACCATCAAGGGCGCCGAGGTCAAGGGTCGTCTGGACCTCTCCGTCCTGGGGGCGCCCCAGGGGCTATATACCCAGGGTTCGGTGGCCTACGCCTACGGTCGCAACGACGATTCCGGCCAGCCGCTCAATAGCGTCAACCCACTGACCGGTGTGTTCGGCCTGGGTTACGACCAGAACGACTACGGCAGCTTGCTTACCTGGACCCTGGTCAGGAAGAAAAACCGCGTCGACGACAGCAACTTCAACTCGCCCGATGGCGTCAGCAGCCAGTTCAAGACGCCCGGTTTCGGGATTCTCGATCTGACCGGGTTCTACAAGGTGACCCAGGAGGTCACCGTCAGCGGCGGCCTCTACAACCTCACTGACAAGAGGTATTGGCTGTGGGATGACGTGCGCGGCTACGACAGCGTCGGCGAAGCGGCCGTGCTGAGCCCCGCCAACCTCGATCGCCTGACAGCGCCGGGGCGCAACTTCGCGATCAACCTGATCTGGGATATCTGATCCGCTGACCACAGCAAACAGTTCATAGGTGGGAGCAAAGCTTGCTCGCGATACAGGTGCCTCGATTTCTGAAGGACCGCATCGTCTGCATCGCGGGCAAGCCTTGCTCCCACAGTGCTGCCCCTCGCCACAACAGCGACCTACTTTCACTCAAGGAATTTTCATGACCCCCCAACACCCCACCTCACGCTCCCAACGCCTCAACCAGATCACCCACGAGCCCCACGGCAAGCTCGACGCCCTGGTCAAGGCCCACGCCCCGTTCGACAGTCCGGCCAGCTTTGCCCGTTTCGTCATCGCCCAGTACCTGTTCCAGTCGGAACTGGTGGCGCTGTACAACGACGCGCAGTTGTCCGCCCTGATCCCCGACCTGCCGGTCCGCTGCCGGGCCGAAGCGGCCAAGGCCGACCTGGCGGACCTGGATACCGATGTCCCGGCCCCGGTGGCCGGTGCACTGGACAACCCAACCATGGCCGAGGCCCTGGGCTGGTTGTTCGTCTCCGAAGGTTCGAAACTGGGCGCGGCATTCCTGATCAAGCGCGCAGCGGGCCTGGGGCTGAGCGAAACCTTCGGTGCCCGCCACCTTGCCGAACCGGCGGGCGGGCGCGCCGAAGGCTGGAAGACCTTCACCCGTATCCTCGATGAGATGGCGCTCACCGAGCAGCAGGAAGCCGAGGCGGACAAAGGCGCACTGGACGCCTTCAACCGATTTACGGTGTTGCTGGAACAGGCCTACGCCGCTGAGCTAGCCTGAACACTGACATCTGGATCACCCCTTCCCTTGTGGGAGCGAGCACTGTGTGGGAGCAAAGCTTGCTCGCGATGAAGACGCCTCAATCCATTGACCGTGTTTCGTTCATCGCGAGCAAGCTTTGCTCCCACAGGCTCGCTCCCACGGAGATATGTGCATGTTTGAAAGGTGACGATGAATCCACCCTCCAAAACCGCCCGATTGCTCTTCGGCTTGCTCGCCTACACCAGCCTGACCATCGGTCTGGTCGCCATCGTCGTGCCCGGCCTGCCGACGACCGAGTTCATCCTGCTGGCCGCCTGGGCCGCGACTCGCAGTTCGCCGCGCCTGAGTGCCTGGCTGGAGAGCCACCGGCTGTTCGGGCCAATGCTGTACAACTGGCGCAACGGCAAGGTAATCCCGCGTCGGGCCAAGGTTGGCGCTACCCTGAGCATGCTGTTCTGCGCCGCACTGATGCTGGTGACGCTCAATCATGGCTGGCCGGTCTATCTGGCCCTTGCGGGCATGGGCGCGGGCAATCTCTGGATCTGGTCCCGCCCCGAGGCGAGGGAACTGGCAACAGCACGAACGCCCGAATAAACCGTTTTGATCTATGCTCGGCCTCTCAAATCCGGAGGGCCTTCGATGACAGACCTACTCGCGTCCATGCAAGCCGCCCTTGGCTTGCCCACGACTCCGATCCACTTCGCGAGTGACGGCGCCCTGCCTTCGGCGTTCGCCGTCACCGAGCTGGCCTGCGCCAGTATCGCCGTAGCCGGCCAGGCAATTGCAGAACTCATTTGCCAACAAACCGGGCGCTTGCCGTCCCTTGAGGTCGACCGGCGCCTGGCCTCGTTCTGGTTTTCCACATCACTGCGCCCCATTGGCTGGAGCGTGCCGCCGATGTGGGACCCGGTGGCCGGCGACTATGCCACGGCCGACGGCTGGATTCGCCTGCACACCAATGCACCGCATCATCGTCGGGCCGCGGAAAAAGTCCTCGGCACCTGCGTTGATCGCCTCGACATGGCGACCCGGGTTGCCGGCTGGAACAAGACCGAACTGGAACAAGCCGTCGTGGATGCTGGTGGCTGCGCCGCCGAGATGCGTTCGTGGCAGGCCTGGCAAGCGCATTCCCAAGGCATGGCAGTGAACGCCGAGCCACTGGTGCACTTCGCTGCAACTGTCGACGCACACCGAAAGCCCTGGTTCGGTTCCGTGGCCCAGCCACTGGCCGGTCTCAAGGTACTGGACCTGACCCGCGTGCTGGCCGGCCCCGTCGCCAGCCGCTTCCTCGCTGGCCTGGGCGCCGACGTCCTGCGCATCGATCCACCGACCTGGGACGAGCCCGGCGTGGTGCCGGAGGTCACCCTGGGCAAACGCTGCGCGCGCCTCGACCTGCATCAGCCTGACGACCGCGCGGCGTTCGAAGCATTGCTCAAGGACACCGACCTTCTCCTGCACGGCTACCGGGCCGACGCCCTCGAACGCCTCGGCTACGGCGCCGAACAACGGCACAAGATCGCCCCGGGCCTGATCGATGTCAGCCTCAACGCCTATGGCTGGAGCGGCCCCTGGCAGAACCGGCGCGGCTTCGACAGCCTGGTGCAGATGAGCAGCGGCATTGCCGACGCAGGCATGACCTGGAAACAGACTGACACACCGACCCCGCTGCCCGTCCAGGCACTGGACCATGCCACGGGATACCTGATGGCCGCGAGCACCGTGGTGCTGCTGGCCCAACGCCTGGCAAACGGCCAGGGCGGCTCGGCACGCCTTTCCCTGGCACGCACGGCCAAACTGCTGATCGAGCACGGCGCGGGGGATCCGACCACGCTACGGGCCGAGGACGCCAACGATCAGGGCATGCTGGTCGAGCAGACGCCCTGGGGGCCGGCGCGGCGGTTGCAGGTGCCACTGAAAATCACCGGCACGCCCTGGCAGTGGGCCCGTGCGGCAACGACACTCGGCGCCCATCGAGCGCAATGGTGATCGGCTCCGCCTTCTGACCTGGATCAGCTATTGAAGTGGTAAATCAACATACGCTGTGACTCTTCTCTGCTGCCTCGGATTCATGCGATGCCTGCGACTACATGGGTTTTCAATCGGCCTGGGGGTATTGGATCAGCGCCAGGCCGGGCAACGTCGGCCTGATCATTTCGCGGCTCCGCTGCTCTCCGTCCTGATTGCCGCCCATGGGCTCTACAGCGGCTTCCTGACTTTGTGATCGCTAAACGCTTAACGGGAGGATGTGTGATGACCACGGAAAAAATGCAGTACGGCGTTCATTCGGAAGCCGGTAGATTGCGTAAAGTCTTGGTGTGTTCCCCAGGCCTGGCCCATCAGCGGCTGACCCCGAACAACTGCGATGAACTGCTGTTCGATGACGTGCTGTGGGTCGCCCAGGCCAAGCGCGACCATTTTGATTTTGTCACCAAGATGCGCGAGCGGGGCATCGACGTGCTGGAGATGCACAATCTGCTGACCGACATCGTCGCCATCCCCGAAGCCCTGGACTGGATCCTGCAACGCAAGGTGATCCCCAACTCGGTGGGCCTGGGCCTGGTGAGTGAGGTCGGTTCGTGGCTGCGCAGCCTGGAACCCCGCCGTATCGCCGAATTCCTCATCGGTGGCGTCTCGGCCGATGACCTGCCCGACAGCTTCGGTGGCAAGACCATCCAGATGTTTCGCGACTTCCTCGGACATTCCAGCTTCATCCTGCCGCCGCTGCCCAATACCCAATTCACCCGCGACACCACTTGCTGGATCTATGGCGGCGTCACCCTGAATCCGATGTATTGGCCGGCGCGCCGCCAGGAAACCCTGCTGGCCACCGCCCTGTACAAATTCCACCCCGAGTTCACCCATGCCGATTTCCAGATCTGGTACGGCAACCCGGATCTGGACCATGGCAGTGCCACCCTCGAAGGCGGTGACGTGATGCCCATCGGTAACGGTGTCGTGCTGATCGGCATGGGCGAGCGCTCATCCCGCCAGGCCATCGGCCAACTGGCGCTGAACCTGTTCAAGCACCAGGCCGTGGAGCGGGTCATCGTCGCCGGCCTGCCGAAGTCCCGGGCTGCCATGCACCTGGATACCGTGTTCAGTTTCTGCGACCGCGACCTGGTGACTGTGTTCCCGGAGGTGGTGGGCCAGATCGTCGCCTTCTCCCTGCGTCCCGACGAAAGCAAACCCGGCGGTATCGACGTGCGCCGCGAAGAAGGCAGCTTCATCGACACCGTTGCCGCCGCCCTCAAGCTCCCGGCGCTACGGGTAGTGGAAACCGGCGGCAACAGCTTCGCCGCCGAACGCGAACAATGGGACGACGGCAACAACGTGGTGGCCCTGGAACCGGGCGTGGTGATTGGCTACGACCGCAACACCTACACCAACACTCTGCTGCGCAAGGCCGGGGTGGAGGTCATCACCATCAGCGCCAGCGAGCTGGGCCGGGGCCGCGGCGGCGGACATTGCATGACCTGCCCGATCATTCGCGACCCGATCGACTACTGACCTTCGAGCCTGGGCCCCGGTTGACCGGACACCTTCCGGGGCCCGCCGAAACCCAAGGAGATGCATCATGGCGTTCAACATCCATAACCGTAACCTGCTCAGCCTTGAGCACCACACTCCCCGTGAACTGCACTACTTGCTGGACCTGTCCCGCGACCTCAAGCGGGCCAAGTACACCGGTACCGAACAGCAGCATCTCAAGGGCAACAACATCGCGCTGATCTTCGAGAAAACCTCGACACGCACCCGTTGCGCCTTCGAAGTGGCCGCCTACGACCAGGGCGCCAATGTCACCTACATCGACCCCAACTCGTCGCAGATCGGCCACAAGGAAAGCATGAAGGACACCGCCCGCGTACTCGGGCGCATGTACGACGCCATCGAATACCGGGGTTTCAAGCAGGAGATCGTCGAGGAACTGGCGAAGTTCGCCGGAGTACCGGTGTTCAACGGCCTGACCGATGAATACCACCCCACGCAAATGATTGCCGATGTGCTGACCATGCGCGAGCACGCCGACAAACCGATCCATGAGATCAGCTATGCGTACCTGGGGGACGCCCGTAACAACATGGGCAACTCGTTGCTGCTGATCGGCGCGAAACTGGGCATGGATGTGCGTATCTGCGCGCCCAAGGCCCTCTGGCCCCACGACGATCTGGTGCAGCGCTGTCATCACTACGGCGCAGAAAGCGGCGCACGTATCACCCTCACCGAGGATCCGAAAGCGGCCGTCAAGGGAGTGGACTTCATTCACACTGACGTCTGGGTCTCCATGGGCGAACCGGTCGAAGCCTGGGCCGAGCGTATCGAGCAACTGTTGCCTTACCAGGTCAATGCCGACTTGATGAAAGCCTCCGGCAACCCGCGTACTCGCTTCATGCACTGCCTGCCGGCATTCCATAACAGCGACACCAAGGTCGGCAAACAGATCGCCGAGCAGTATCCGCATCTGGCCAACGGCATTGAAGTCACGGACGACGTGTTCGAGTCACCCGCGTGCATCGCCTTCGAGCAGGCGGAAAACCGCATGCACACCATCAAGGCGGTGCTGGTGTCGACGCTGGCGGACTTGTAAGGCCGTCCCTTGTGGGAGCGAGCCTGCTCGCGATGGCGGACGATCAGCCAGCTCATTCATGGGTTGATACACCGCATTCGCGAGCAGGCTCGCTCCCACAGGAACCATGTTCCATTTTCAAGGAGAGCACTATGCGCATCGTCGTTGCCCTGGGCGGTAACGCCCTCCTGCGTCGGGATGAACCCATGACCGCCGACAACCAACGCAGCAACATTCGCACCGCAACCGAACAGATCGCCCGGATCCATCCCGGCAACCAGTTGGTGATCGCCCACGGCAACGGCCCGCAAGTCGGCCTGCTATCGCTGCAAGCGGCGGCCTATACCTCGGTGACCCCGTATCCGCTGGACGTGCTGGGCGCCGAGACCGATGGCATGATCGGCTACATCATCGAGCAGGAACTGGGCAATCTGCTGGACGTCGACGTGCCCCTCGCCACGCTGCTGACCCAGGTGGAAGTAGACCCCAACGACCCGGCCTTCCAACACCCTACCAAGCCCATCGGCCCGGTCTACAGCCAGCAGGAGGCGCAGAAACTGGCCGCCGAAAAAAGCTGGACCATCGCCCCGGACGGCGACAGGTTTCGCCGTGTGGTCGCCAGCCCCAGGCCCAAGCGCATCTTTGAAATCCGTCCGATCAAGTGGCTGCTGGAAAAGGGCAGCATCGTGATCTGTGCCGGGGGTGGAGGCATCCCGACGGTGTACGGTGTCGACGGCAAGCTGCAAGGCGTCGAAGCGGTCATCGACAAGGACCTGTGCTCGGCGCTGCTGGCCGAACAACTGGAAAGCGATCTGCTGGTGATCGCCACCGATGTCAACGCGGTCTTCATCGATTTTGGTAAGCCGACCTGCAAAGCCATTGCCCGGGCCCACCCCGACGACATGGAAAAACTCGACTTCGCCGCCGGCTCCATGGGCCCCAAGGTGCAGGCCGCCTGCGAATTTGCGCGCAATACCGGCAAGGTCGCGGTGATCGGGTCCCTCTCGGATATCGATGCTATCGTCCACGGCACCGCCGGCACCCGCATCAGCATGGAAACAACGGGTATCGCTTATCGATAACCGGAAACTCCAGGGCCAGATCCAGGGTCTGCCCTACTTCTATGCCTTTCAAGGAGAGTCTCTCATGGCCATGTTCCAACCCGGTCACCTGCACATGGAGCGCCATGCGCTGAACAAGGATGACTTCAGCTACAACCTGTGCATCGACTACGAAGTGGCCCAGGACCCCAAGGAAGGCACAGGCATGTCATTCCGGTTGCACGGCACGGTCGAGGACAAAAGCGTGGACGAGCGTTTTTTCCTGCCAAAGGACCTCGCCTTCGACTTTGCCCGGCACGCCACAAACATCGCGCAAAAATACGGCATGCCGAAGAGCGCCAGCATTGGCTCGATGCACACGTATTACGACGAAATGTTCGAGGACGTGCGCAAGCAACTGGATGTAAAACCGGGCGATCCGGTGAAGCCCGAGCACCTGACCTAATCCACCTGGCAGCCCTACAGGGGGACATCAGTGCTCTGAATGCCAGGGTAATTGCACCCTCCACCCCACTGGCAACTCCCCCCGGCTGACCTATGCTGAAAGCAGTACCCCAGGGTATTCGTTCAGAGGTCATCGCCATGAACATCAGAACAAAAAGACGCCTCGCCATTTTCGTGACCTGCGCCGCTACGCTCGCGCTGTATGGTACGGCGGCCTATCGGGTCGAGCAGGCCAGACAACTGCCCCGGGACTACGCCAGCTGCAACTTCGAACGCTGCATTCCGCACAACGCGACCTTGAACGCCCTGCGCTGACGCGCGCTCAGTCGTCCTGCTGATCGGTCTTGAGCCGGTCTCGGAAGGCCTTGGGCGAAATGCCGACGCGGCGGCGGAACAGGCGAGTGAAATTGGTCGGGTCGGAGAACCCGAGCATCTCGGAGATCTCATAGATGGTCATGCCGGTGTAGGTCAGCATCCGCTTGGCCTCCAGCAATTGACGCTCATGCATGATCTGCAAAGCCGGCTGCCCCGCCAACTCGCGGCAGGTGCCGTTGAGGTGCGACACGGAAATGCCCAGGCGATGGGCCAGGTCTTCCACCTTGACGTGCTCGCGATAGGTTTCCTCCACCAGTTGCATGAACCCGTTGAGGTATTCCCGGGCCCGCTGCGGGCGCTGGGTCTGGGTACGTCGCTGCATGACCTGGCGGCTGACCCAGACCATGATCACGTTGACCAGCGCATGCATGAGCATTTCCCGGGCCGGTTGATGCCCCATGTACTCATTCTGCAAGGCGCTGAACAGGCTGTTGAGGTATTCGGCGTTTTCACCGGCCGGGTAGCTCTCGGCCTGGGCCAGAATGTTCACCGAATGGCCCAACTGCCCTTGCAAGTGTGTCACCAGCGGCGCCGCCAGGGTCACCACGTAACCTTCCACATCTTCCGAGAAGCGAAAGCCATGGACCGACAGCGGCGGCAGGATCTGCACCGCCGGCTCGTCTAGTCGGGTGCGCTGGCCTTCGATTTCCAGCTCAGCCTGGCCCTTGAAGACGAACAGCAACTGGCAAAGGTCGGCATGCCGATGGGGTTTGATTTCCCATTGATGCTCGCGACTGCGCTTGGAAATGGTTTCGCAGTGCAGCAAGTCCGGCGTCGGCCAATCCAGGCTTTCGCCGTAGAGCTTGAACACCGGGATCGAAGGCAGGTCTGTTTTCTTCATAACGAGGATCGGCCTCGGGTAACGGGCGATAATCGCACCGATTGGCAGAAAGTACAGGTATCGGCTCAGTTTTCCCCTTCAATTGACAGGCCCGCAAGGAAAAAATGCAAGGACTCGGTTCATAACAATCCACACCGGCCCTGGTCGCGTGCTTCGTGCGAGTCATAACAACAATGAAAACCCTCAAGACCCAAGTCGCCATTATCGGTGCAGGCCCCTCTGGACTACTGCTCGGCCAGTTATTGCACAATGCCGGAATTGACACCCTTATCCTTGAACGCCAGACCCCGGACTATGTCCTGAGTCGCATCCGCGCCGGTGTGCTGGAGCAAGGCATGGCCGAACTGCTGCGTCGGGCCGGCGTCGGCCAACGCATGGATGCCGAGGGATTGGAGCATGACGGTTTCGAACTGGTCCTCAATGGCCGAAGGGTACACATCGATCTCAAAGGGTTGACCGGCGGCAAGAACGTGATGGTCTATGGTCAGACCGAAGTGACACGCGACCTGATGGCCGCCCGCGAAAAGGCCGGTGCCCGGACGCTTTACCAGGTCGACAACGCCCGCCCCCAGGACATGCAGACCGACCAGCCTTTCGTGACGTTCGAGCATCAGGGTGAAACCTGGCGCGTGGATTGCGACTACATCGCCGGGTGCGATGGCTTCCATGGCGTGGCACGGCAATCCATCCCGGCGGAAAAACTGAAAGTTTTCGAGCGGGTCTACCCTTTCGGCTGGCTTGGCATCCTGGCCGACACTCCGCCGGTCAACGAGGAACTGGTCTACGCCCGCCACGAGCGCGGATTTGCCTTGTGCAGCATGCGCTCCAAGACCCGCACCCGGTACTACCTGCAAGTACCCGCCGAAGAACAGGTGACTGACTGGCCGGACGAGCGCTTCTGGACCGAACTCAAGACCCGCCTGCCCGCCGATCTGGCCGAGGCCCTGGTCACCGGCCCGTCCATCGAGAAGAGCATCGCGCCGCTGCGCAGCTTCGTGGTCGAGCCCATGCAGTACGGGCGCATGTTCCTGGTGGGCGATGCCGCCCACATCGTCCCGCCCACCGGGGCCAAGGGCCTGAACCTGGCGGCCAGCGACGTCAGCACACTGTTCGACATCCTGCTCAAGGTCTATCGCGGAGGCCGAGTGGACCTGCTGCAGCGGTATTCGGCCATCTGCCTGCGGCGCGTCTGGAAAGCCGAGCGCTTCTCCTGGTGGATGACGTCGATGCTGCACCGCTTCGACGACGACGCCTTCAACCAGCGCATCAGCGAAGCCGAGCTGGAATATTTCGTCGACTCTGAAGCCGGGCGAAAAACCATTGCAGAAAATTACGTCGGACTTCCTTACGAGGCTATCGAATAGCCGGCTACCGACTTACACTGCGGGCTCCTTCTTCACTCGCCTCTTTGGCGTGATGCCCGCAGGCTCTATCGTGACTCAGCTCAACACCCTCAACGTCCAGCAGCCCGCTATCCACAGCGTACTGGTGGCCCTGATGCTGGCGATTTTCCTGGGCGCGCTGGACCAGACCATTGTCGCCGTCTCGATGCCGGCCATCTCCGCCCAATTCAAGGACCTCAGCCTGTTGGCCTGGGTCATTTCCGGCTACATGGTCGCCATGACCGTGGCGGTGCCGATCTACGGCAAGCTGGGCGATCTCTACGGTCGCCGACCGCTGATGCTGTTCGGCATGGGGCTGTTCACCCTGGCCTCGCTGTTCTGTGGCCTGGCGCAAAACATGGAACAGCTGGTGCTGGCGCGGATTCTCCAGGGCATCGGTGCTGGCGGGATGATCTCCGTGAGCCAGGCGATCATCGGTGACATCGTGCCGCCCCGCGAGCGTGGCCGCTATCAGGGTTACTTCAGCAGCATGTATGCGGTGGCCAGTGTGGCCGGACCGGTGCTGGGCGGCTACATGACCGAGTACCTGTCGTGGCGCTGGGTATTCTGGATCAACCTGCCACTGGGCCTGGGCGCCTGGCTGGTGGCGCGCCGCACCCTGGTCGGGCTGTCGGTGCCGCACCGCACGCCAATCATCGACTACCTGGGCACCATCCTGCTGATCATCGGCCTGAGCGCGTTGCTGCTGGGTATTACCCAAGTCGGTCAGGGGCAGGCCTGGCACAGCCGGAGCGTACTGGGACTGCTGGGTTGCGCCGTGGCGACGCTGGGCATGTTCGTCTGGCACGAACGCCGTACCCGGGAGCCCTTGCTGCCGATGCACCTGTTCGTCAACCGCAGCGCGGTGTTGTGTTGGTGCACGGTATTTTTCACCAGCTTCCAAGCGATTTCCCTGACAGTGCTGGTACCACTGCGCTTTCAGAGCGTGACCGGTGCCGGCGCCGACAGCGCGGCGTTGCATCTGCTGCCACTGGCGATGGGTTTGCCCATCGGCGCGTATTTCGCCGGACGCCGCACCTCGGTCACGGGCCGCTACAAACCGATGATCCTCAGCGGCGCCCTGCTCTTTCCCTTCGCAATCCTCGGCATGGCCTGCACGGCGCCCGACGCGTTCTGGCTCAGCAGCCTGTTCATGCTGCTCGGCGGCATCGCCTCCGGCATGCAGTTCCCCACCTCACTGGTGGGTTCGCAGAACTCGGTGCAACAACGGGATATCGGCGTCGCCACCAGCACCACCAACCTGTTCCGTTCCCTCGGCGGCGCGGTGGGTGTGGCGCTGATGTCAGCATTGCTGCTGGCCTTGCTGCAGGATTCAGGTTTTGCTCAGTTCGCCGGTTCGTCGCTGATCAGCGAAGGCCATTCCGGCAACGCCCTGCTGGACGGCTTGAACGCCGCCCCGGGCGAAGCACGGGACGCCCTGCGCCTGGAGTTGCAGACGACGTTCCGCCATCTGCTGATGATCAGCGCAGCGGTGTCGCTGCTGGGATTGGCGGCGGCAGTGGCGATGCCGAACCGACTGTTGCGGGGGCGGGAGGAACAGGTTCGGTAAACAAAATCCCCCTCGCCACAAAAGCCTCATAATGTCCTATCACCTCAAGCCGTCGCCGCAACAATCCCCGGTTCCACCTGCGCACTCATCCCATCCTTCATCCGCTTGGCATCGCGGGCGAAACAGCGCGACGCCAGGAACAGGAACACCATGGTCAAGAACAGCGCCACCGGGATCAGGTACATCGCATCGTGCAAACCGATGGCCTTGAACGCCTCTGTCATCTGCGGAGCGCCAGTAGCGGCCATGGCGGTGCGAGCGAAGTAATCCGACAGGCCACCAACCACCACCGGTCCCAGGCCGCCACCGAGCAGGTACAGCCCGGCGAAGAACAGCGCCATCGCCGTCGCCCGCAGACGCGGCTCCACTACGTCCTGGATCGCCGTGTACACGCAGGTGTAAAAAGTATAGGCAAACAGCCAACCGACGCTGAACACCGCAACGAACACACCAATCTCAATGCGCCCGGCATGTAGCGCCCAGGCCGTCGTCAGCGTGGAAACGACCAGGCTGAACGCAGCGAACAGCAACCGGCCATTGGGCACCCGCTGATGAATCTTGTCGGCGATCCAGCCTCCCAGAGTCAGCCCGAACAGTCCGGTCACGCCCACCATGATCCCGGTGGCCACGGCGGCTTCATGCAGAGGCATCAGGAAGTAACGCTGCAACATCGGCACCAGGAACGAGTTGCAGGCATAAGTGGCGAAGTTGAAACACAGCCCCGCCAGCACCAGCCACAGGAACGTGGGAATCGCCAGCACCCGACGGATCGGCCGGTCGATTTTTTCCTGGGACACCGGCACGGTTTCCGCCGCACCGCGCTTGGGTTCCTTGATAAAGAACATGAAGACCGCCAGCACCAGCCCCGGCACCGCGGCGATGAAGAACGGCGCGCGCCAGCTGTCGAAAGCCTTGACCATCGCCCCGATGCTAAAGAACGCCAGCAACAGTCCAATCGGCAGGCCCAGCATGAATATTCCCATGGCTCGAGCCCGGCGATGGGCCGGGAACAGATCGCCGATCAGCGAGTTCGCAGCCGGCGCGTAACTGGCTTCGCCAATACCGATACCCATGCGCACCAACAGGAACGCCCAGAAACTGCCCACCAGGCCATTGATTGCCGTCAGCCCGCTCCAGGCCGCCAGTCCCCAGCCCATCAGCTTGCTGCGCGACCCGGTATCGGCCATGCGCCCCAGGGGCAGGCCGGCAATGGCATACACGATGGTGAAGGCGGTGCCGATGATGCCGATCTGGAAATCGCTGAGGCTCCATTCCATGCGGATCGGCTCGATGATGATCGCCGGGATGGTGCGGTCGAAGAAATTGAACAGGTTGGCCAGAAACAACAGGAACAGAATGCGCCAGGCATTCGCCGCTTGGGTCGAGTTCTGCATGGTTCCGTCTCTTTTATTGTTATGGGCGAGGCATCCGAGCCCGGAACCTGCAATCTAGACAGCAGTGCGGAGACTGTCTCCAATCATTCGTAGCGCTGATACCCGACCATGGGGCACGACCCGTTTATTGATGCCGATCAACAAACCGTAACAATTGCCATCATTTTGCCCGTTCTTGATTAAAGATCATGTCCCGGTGGCCGATCCATCATGAAGCTTCTTTCATCCGCGATGGTTCGATGACAGCGGTCGTCCAACCCACCAGTTCAGGCTACGGCGCATAATGACCTCAAAAAAAACAGCCACTGCGGTATCCGATCTGACCCTGGGCCCGGCCGCCAACGGCCCTGAGACCCCGAAGTCATCGAACAGCTCGCGTCCCCTGGCGACGCAGCAGTATCTGTATTTCACCGAGACCAACACCGACCGCATCCTCGATAACCTCGACGGCCTGCGCGATACCGTGTTCCCGCGCCCACCTCATCTGGTGGACGACGAGAGCGAACGTGACCAGCAGGAATTCCCTTCGGTGTGCCTGATCGGCCTGGGGCGCTGCGGCTCCAACATCGCCCTGGACGTGGCGGAACTGGTCTACAACGCCCGCAAGTTCTACCTCAACGAATTCAACAACGAAGACAAGGCCTACAGCGACAAGGGCTACCGTCCTGCGCAGTGGATCCGCAACAACCTGCGCCTGGGCACCGGCAAGGCGACCAAACCGGTGTTCCTGGTGGAGCCGCTGGTGATGCTCGGCGATCTGGACAAGGACATTGCCGGACGCATCCGATTCTCACGCAAGGGCGAAAAAACCGGCTTCCTGCGCGACTACAGCAAGATGAAAATCATGGACCTGTCGGAAGTCCATGCCGGTGGCGCCGGTAACGCGCCGATCCTGGGCCAGTACCTGGCCAAGATCATCCTGAACAAGGACACCCAGCGCTTCTCCAGCCCCGACTGGAAGATGATCCACTCGTACCTGATCGACAGCTGCGGCATCAAGGCCAACCAGTCGCGCCTGTACTTCTCGATCTTCAGCGCCGGCGGCGGTACCGGTTCGGGCATGGCCTCGGAGTTCGGCCTGGCCCAACAGCACTCGTACATGAACAAGACGTTCGACACCAAGCCGATGGATGAGCACGACGGCAAAAGTGGTCACTCTTTCGTCTTCGAACCAATTTTCACCAGCGGCATCTGCGTACTGCCGAACATTTCCGATCACCGCAGCGAAATGTCCGAAGCCCTGCACATTAACGCCGGGCGTCTACTGTGCAAGTACCTGTCGGAAGAATGGGATTTCTCGTACAACTTCGCTAATGAAGACAGCAGCGAAGCCAGCGTCATGGGCCGTATCCGCCCGTGGAACGCAATGATGCTGATCTCCAACGACATCATGCGCTACGCCGAAGAGAACGATGACGGCAACATCCAGAACATCGACGTCAACGCCATGGAGAAGCACGCCAACCAGTACATCTCCCAGCAGATCTTCAACATCCTGACGGCCCAGGCGGTCACCACCGATTACGACCAGAACTACTTCCGTCGTGCCGGCATCGACATCGGTGAAACCATTCGCCTGGACGCCAACGACTTGTTCATGAGTCTGGCCGGCCCCGTGGCGATTGCCTACGCCGAATCCGTCGTCCCGGAAACCCCGGCGCCAAGCAGCGACAAGTTCAAGGTGTTCGACAAAGAACCGCCGCGCCTGAACATCGACGACCTGTTCTTCCGCTCCATCGACCTGCCGCACTTCAATAAAGTGACCCAGGCCATCGAGGGGATCAGCCTGTTGCCGATCGAATCCAAGCGCTACCGGGCTTCGCTGGAGCAATACAAGAATTCCGGCTACGACGCCGCCGCCCTGCATGACCTGCACTTCTTCAAGAACTGCTCCTCGGTGGTGTCCATCGTTTCGCTGCCCAAGGACTACAAGCTGTCCTACATGGACCTGAACCGGCTCAAGACCCATCTCAACAGCCTGTTTCCCAACACCACCCTAAAGCGTTATGCCCTGGTGATCGGCGCATCGGCCAACCTGTCGCTGACCACCCTGATCGCCAAGAGCCCGTGCCTGTCGGATGACTTCCTGACCCTGATCGTGGCCTTCATCAAGCGCTGCTTCGCCCGCAACCCGTATCGCTTCGACGACACCCTGGACAACTCGATCCTGGACTTCATCATCAATGAAGACTTCGACGAGGAACGGATCGACGACCTGCTCAACGAATTCGAGAACCCGGCGAAGATCCTCGATACCAACTGGTACGCGATCAAGCCGATGTACGAGAAGAAGTACCGCGAACTCATCAACGACAAGGACAAGTTCGTCTCGATCAACGATATCCGCCTGTCCCGTGATTGTGTGAAGAAGGCCATCAAATATCTGCGCGAGATCTACCGCCATCGCATCGGCAAGACCAAGGTCATTTCGCTCAATAACCATACCGGCAAGACTTACTGAAGCTGTCGCGAGACCGCCGCGCATCTATCGCGAGCAGGCTCGCTCCCACATTGAATCGCGATCTTCCTGGAAGAAATCGGTCCTCCGTGGGAGCGAGCCTGCTCGCGATGGCGGCCTGGACAACACCCCGGAACAACATCCAGAAACAATTAGGCAGCCCGAAGGCTGCCCCATGAACTGTTCCCGTTACGTATACGTCACCCTGCCCTGTGGCGTTTCACCACGGCAGGGTGCCATCACGCTACTCAGCTACACACTTTTATTCGATCAAGATACGACCCAATTTGGTGCATCGATCAATTCGACGCCCTTTCCTGGATCATTATCCACGGCGAAACCACCACCGCCCACAGCAATGGATCGCGCTCCAGAAAATCCAGCGCCCGCGTTTCAGACAGCTTGGCGAGTTGCCCGGCGGCCAGCCAGGCGGCGACTTTATCGCCTTCATCCTGAGCGACTGCCTCGGCGGCGGCGATCAAATCCAGTGCCGGCTCGACCCATAACAGGGCACCCTTGGCAAAGAACGGCTCCAGCTCCTTCCAGGTGATGGATGCAGTTTCTCCAAGCAGTTTGGCATAGAGGGTGCTAGGTTCTTGATTCATGGGACTGTCCGGAAAAGAAATCGACGCGAATGATAACGTCGGTGGTCTGGCAGAAAAACCCGGTAGCAATTGGAGTACGATTGAAAAGCACAGCAAAGCCAGGGACTGCCGATTTGACCGGACATTGCCCGCCGCTATTCTGTCTTTTTCTTTCGATAAAGCGACACCCTCTGATTTTGCCCCCAAGCGCCAGCTTCCCTTGCCAACAACCGGCGCTCTACACTGTACCGGTACAGTTGCCGGGGGCATTTTCCGGGGGGATATCCAGAATATCTGACCCGGTTCTGCCGCTACGGCGCCAGGACTATAAAAACTACAACAGCATGAGTGGAGCACTATGACTAAGGCTACTAAGCAGATTTCCAAACTGTTTGCCGCTATGGTTCTGGCCGGGGTTGCCAGCCATTCGTTAGCCGCCGACACCATCAAGATCGGCATCGCCGGTCCGAAGACCGGTCCGGTGACCCAGTACGGCGACATGCAATTCGTCGGCGCGAAACAAGCCATCAAGGACATCAACGCAAAGGGCGGCGTCGACGGCAAAATGCTCGAAGCCAAGGAATACGATGATGCCTGCGACCCTAAACAGGCCGTAGCCGTGGCGAACAAAGTGGTCAACGATGGCGTCAAGTTCGTCGTCGGTCACCTGTGCTCCAGCTCCACCCAACCGGCTTCGGACATCTACGAAGACGAAGGCGTGATCATGATCACCCCAGCGGCCACCAGCCCGGAAATCACCGCCCGTGGCTACAAGCTGGTCTTCCGCACCATCGGCCTGGACAGCGCCCAGGGCCCTGCCGCCGGTAATTACATTGCCGACTACGTCAAGCCGAAAGTCGTTGCGGTCCTGCACGACAAGCAGCAGTACGGTGAAGGCATCGCCAGCGCCGTCAAGCAGACCCTCGAGAGCAAAGGCGTGAAAGTCGCCGTATTCGAAGGCCTGAACGCTGGTGACAAGGACTTCTCCTCGATCATCCAGAAGCTCAAGCAGAACAACGTCGACTTCGTCTACTACGGCGGCTACCACCCTGAGCTGGGCCTGATCCTGCGTCAATCCAAGGAAAAAGGCCTGAACGCCAAGTTCATGGGGCCTGAAGGTGTCGGCAACGACTCCATCTCGCAAATTGCCCAGGACGCTTCCGAAGGCCTGCTGGTGACCCTGCCGAAATCCTTCGACGCCGATCCTGAGAACCAGAAGATCGTTGCGGCCATCAAGGCCGACGGCAAGGATCCAAGTGGTCCGTTCGTGTTCCCGGCCTACTCCGCCGTCGAGCTGATCGCCGAAGGCATCAAGGCCGCCAAGAGCGACGACACCACCAAGGTCGCTGAAGCCCTCCACAAAGGCACCTTCAAGACCCCGACCGGCGAACTGTCGTTCAATGAAAAGGGCGACCTGAAGGACTTCAAATTCGTGGTCTACCAGTGGCACTTCGGCAAACCGAAAACTGAAGTTTCCCCTCAGTAAGCCAGGCCTAGTGTCCTGTTTCACAAATACGTTCTTTTTTTGTGATACGGGACACTCACGGTCAACGAGCCCACTGTGCAAGCAGTGGGCTTTGTTTTACGAGGTTTATGGGCCAGGCACCCGCGATCCGGGCGCTGGTTCACCTGAAAATCTTAAAACCGTCACCAGCGGTTCGCTGGCAAACGCTCCGTGCAAATGTGATCACAGAACACAGCACCGGGCCGGAACATGACTCCACCAGTGAAATGCGTATCGGGTTTTTAGGAGCGCTGTAATGCCTGAGATCTATCACTTTTTCCAACAGCTGGTTAATGGCCTGACCATTGGCAGCACCTATGCCTTGATAGCCATTGGCTACACAATGGTTTACGGCATCATTGGAATGATTAACTTCGCCCATGGCGAGGTCTACATGATCGGTTCCTACGTGGCTTTCATTGCCCTTGCCGGGCTGGCCATGCTGGGTATCCACTCACTGCCGCTGTTGATGACCGCTGCGTTCGTCGCATCGATCGTCGTGACCAGTGCCTATGGCTACAGTATCGAGCGTGTTGCCTACCAGCCCTTGCGTGGCAGCAACCGTCTGATCCCGCTGATTTCCGCCATCGGCATGTCGCTGTTCCTGCAAAACACTGTATTGCTGTCCCAGGACTCCAAGGACAAGTCCATTCCCAACCTGATCCCGGGGAGTTTCTCCTTCGGCCCGGGCGGTGCTGAAGAAGTCCTGATTTCCTACATGCAGATCCTGGTCTTTGTCGTGACCCTGATCGCCATGCTCGGCCTGACCCTGTTCATCTCCCGTTCCCGCCTGGGCCGCGCCTGTCGCGCCTGTGCCGAGGACATCAAGATGGCCAACCTGCTGGGCATCAATACCAACAACATCATCGCCCTGACCTTCGTCATCGGTGCCGCACTGGCGGCCGTCGCTGCCGTGCTGTTGAGCATGCAGTATGGCGTGATCAACCCGAACGCCGGTTTCCTGGTGGGCCTGAAGGCCTTCACCGCAGCGGTACTGGGTGGCATCGGCAGTATTCCGGGAGCGATGCTCGGCGGGCTGGTGCTGGGGGTGGCCGAAGCATTCGGCGCCGATATCTTCGGTGACCAGTACAAGGACGTGGTTGCGTTCGGTCTCCTGGTCCTGGTTCTGTTGTTCCGGCCGACCGGCATCCTGGGCCGTCCGGAGGTTGAGAAAGTATGAGCAAATATCTTAAACAGGCGCTGTTCAGCGCCCTGCTGGTCTGGGCCGTGGCCTTTCCGGTGCTCGGCCTCAAGCTGAGCATTGTCGGCGTCAACCTTGAAGTGCACGGCACCGGCCCGCTGACCCTGAGTGTCATTGCCTTGTGCTCGGTGCTGATGTTCCTGCGGGTGCTGTTCAGCCAACAGGTCGGCGCCGCGCTGCGCTCCAGCCGTGGCCCGCTGGTTTCGCCCAAGCTCAGCCAGTTCCTGACCCTGCCGCGTACCCAGCGCCGGATCATCATCGGCCTGATCGTGGTTGCGCTGGTCTGGCCGTTCTTCGGCTCCCGCGGGGCGGTGGATATCGCCACCCTGATCCTGATCTATGTGTTACTGGGTCTGGGCCTGAATATCGTGGTCGGCCTGGCCGGGCTGCTCGACCTGGGTTACGTGGGGTTCTATGCCGTGGGCGCCTACACCTACGCGCTGCTGTCCCACTACTTCGGCCTGAGCTTCTGGATCTGCCTGCCGATCGCCGGGATGATGGCGGCCACGTTCGGCTTCCTGCTCGGCTTCCCGGTGCTGCGTCTGCGGGGCGACTACCTGGCCATCGTGACCCTGGGCTTCGGTGAGATCATCCGCCTGTTCCTGCGTAACCTCACGGACCTCACCGGCGGCCCCAATGGCATCAGCAGCATTCCCAAGCCGACCTTCTTCGGATTGAGTTTCGACCGCAATGCAGCCGAGGGCATGCAAACCTTCCACGAGTTCTTCGGGTTGACCTACAACCCGGTGAGCAAAGTGGTGTTCCTCTATCTGGTTGCGCTGTTGCTGGCCCTGGCCGCATTGTTCGTCATCAACCGCCTGCTGCGCATGCCCATCGGACGTGCGTGGGAAGCGCTGCGCGAAGACGAAATCGCCTGCCGTGCCCTGGGTCTCAACCCGACCGTGATCAAGCTGTCGGCCTTTACCCTCGGTGCCACATTCGCCGGTTTCGCCGGCAGCTTCTTCGCCGCCCGTCAGGGTCTGGTCACGCCGGAATCGTTCACCTTCATCGAGTCGGCAATCATCCTCGCCATCGTGGTGCTGGGCGGGATGGGGTCGCAGCTGGGTGTGATCCTGGCCGCCATCGTGATGATCCTGCTGCCCGAAATGATGCGTGAATTCAGCGAATACCGCATGTTGATGTTCGGCGCCTTGATGGTGCTGATGATGATCTGGCGTCCTCAAGGTCTGCTGCCTATGCAACGCCCACACATGGAGCTGCGCAAATGAGCCGCGAGATCCTCAAGGTTGAAAACCTAAGCATGCGCTTCGGCGGCCTGCTGGCCGTCAATGGCGTGGCCCTGACCGTGAAAGAGAAACAAGTGGTTGCCCTGATCGGACCAAACGGCGCAGGCAAGACCACAGTGTTCAACTGCCTGACCGGTTTCTATCAGCCAACCGGCGGTAGCATCCTGCTGGACGGCGAGCCGATCCAGGGCCTGCCGGGGCACAAGATCGCCCTCAAGGGCGTGGTGCGCACCTTCCAGAACGTGCGATTGTTCAAGGACATGACGGCCATCGAGAATCTCTTGATCGCCCAGCATCGTCACCTGAACACCAACTTCCTGGCCGGCCTGTTCAAGACCCCGTCGTTCCGCAAGAGCGAGCGCGAAGCGATGGAGTACGCCGAGTACTGGCTGGAAAAGGTCAATCTCAAGGAGTTTGCCAACCGTACCGCCGGCACCCTGGCCTATGGTCAGCAGCGGCGCCTGGAAATCGCCCGTTGCATGATGACCCGTCCGCGGATCCTCATGCTCGACGAACCGGCCGCCGGCCTGAACCCGAGGGAAACCGAAGACCTGAAAGCCCTGATCGGCGTGTTGCGTGAGGAGCACAACGTCACCGTGCTGCTGATCGAGCACGACATGAAACTGGTCATGAGCATTTCCGACCATATCGTGGTGATCAACCAGGGCACGCCCCTGGCCAACGGCACGCCGGAACAGATCCGGGACAATCCTGAAGTGATCAAAGCCTACCTGGGGGAAGCGTAAATGCTGCAGTTCGAAAACGTTTCCACCTTCTACGGCAAGATCCAGGCCCTGCACAGCGTCAACGTGGAGGTCCGCCAGGGCGAAATCGTGACGCTGATCGGGGCCAACGGCGCCGGCAAGTCCACGCTGCTGATGACGCTCTGCGGTTCGCCCCAGGCCCAAAGTGGCAGCATCCGCTACATGGGTGAGGAGCTGGTGGGCCAGGACTCATCGCAGATCATGCGCAAGAGTATCGCCGTGGTGCCGGAAGGTCGTCGGGTGTTTGCCCGGCTGACCGTGGAAGAGAACCTCGCCATGGGCGGATTCTTCACCGACAAGGGCGATTTTCAGGAACAGATGGACAAGGTCCTGCACCTTTTCCCACGCCTGAAGGAACGCTTTACCCAGCGCGGAGGCACCATGTCCGGCGGTGAACAGCAAATGCTCGCCATTGGCCGTGCGCTGATGAGCAAGCCCAAGCTGCTGCTGCTCGACGAGCCCTCCCTGGGCCTGGCGCCGATCATCATCCAGCAGATCTTCGACATCATCGAACAACTGCGCAAGGATGGCGTGACGGTGTTCCTGGTGGAGCAGAACGCCAACCAGGCCCTGAAAATCGCCGACCGGGCGTATGTGTTGGAAAATGGTCGCGTGGTGATGCAGGGCACCGGCGAAGCGCTGCTGGTCGATCCGAAGGTGCGCGAGGCGTACCTGGGCGGGTAAGAAGTTGCAGTAAACAAAAGCGGCCTTCGGGCCGTTTTTTTTGCACCAGCTAGATGTGAACACCTTTGTGGCGAGGGGATTCATCCCCGCTGGGCTGCGAAGCAGCCCCCATCACAGCAGCCTCAATCTGCCTGACTCACCGAGTTGCCTGGTTTGGGGCTGCGTTGCAGCCCAGCGGGGATAAATCCCCTCGCCACAAAAGATGGAGATGCTTCTTTTAATCCCTTTCTGTACACAAATTTCGCGGTGATCAAAAATAATTCGAAACTCGCTGTAACACTTCCCCACCTCCCCTCTCTAGTTCAGCAGACCGGCGCTGAAGCCGGTTCATTTCCCAAGAAGAACTGGAGAACCATCATGTCCGCTACCACCCGTACCCTGTCCGCCTCCGCCCTGGTCCTGGCCCTCGGTTCCGCGTTGAGCATCGCCGCCGTATCGACCGTCCACGCCGCTGACGACAACATGGAAAAATGCTTTGGCGTGGCCATGAAAGGACAAAACAACTGCGCCGCCGGTGCCGGCACCACCTGCGCCGGTACCGCCAAGATGGACTACCAGAGCAACGCCTGGAAGCTCGTTCCGAAAGGCACTTGCATGACCACCATGAGCAAGACCTCGCCAACCGGTTTCGGTCAGCTCGAAGCCTACAAAGCCAAGTCCTGATTCACTGCCTGCCTGAGTGTCGACCATGACCACGTCTTGCAAACCTGCTTTCACCGGCATTCAGGCAGCCAGCGTCGAGCTCCCGCCCCGTGCCGGGCTGGGGCTCAAGACCGGGCACTTCCAGCAAGTGCTCGGTTCCAGGCCGGACATCGGTTTCTTTGAAGTCCACGCCGAAAACTACATGGTGGACGGTGGTCCGTTCCACCATTTCCTGGGATTGATCCGCGAGCAGTATCCGCTGTCGCTGCACGGCGTAGGCCTGTCCATCGGTACCGAGGGCAAGCTGGATGCGACACACCTGCAGCGCCTCGCCGAACTGATCGAACGCTATCAGCCCCAAGCCTTTTCCGAACACCTGGCCTGGTCCAGCCATGGCCCGGTGTTCCTTAATGATCTGCTGCCCCTGGCTTACGACGCGCCGACGCTGAACCGCGTCTGCGCCCATATAGGACAAGTGCAGGATACCCTCAAGCGCCCGATGCTGTTGGAAAACCCCGCCACCTACCTGGCATTCCAGCGCTCGACCCTCGACGAGGCGGACTTCATCAGCGAAGTGATTCGCCGCACTGGCTGCGGGCTGCTGCTGGATGTCAACAACCTCTACGTTTCCTGCATCAATCATCAACGCGATCCACTGGCCTATCTCGATGCGTTGCCGTTGCAGGCAGTGGGCGAGATTCATCTGGCCGGTTTTGCCGAAGACTCCGACAGTCTCGGCGACCGCTTGTTGATCGATGATCATGGCGCGCCCATCGACCTGGCGGTCTGGGCGTTGTACCGACAGGCGCTGGAACGTGTCGGCCCGGTAGCCACCCTGATCGAGCGTGACAATCAGGTACCGGCTTTCAGCGTCCTGTTGGCCGAAGCCTATCAGGCCGACGAACTGTTGCTGTCTGCGAGGAAGCCGACATGAGCAGCCAAGCCGCGTTCACCGCCGCCCTGCTCGACATCCGGCAACCATGCCCGGAAGGCTTGTACAGCTCCAACGGTGCAGACCCGGCCAGCCGTTTCGCCGTGTACCGCAACAACGTCCAGGGTTCACTGATCAATGCATTGGCGGAGGCCTACCCGGTGGTTCGGCAGTTGGTCGGGGATGAGTTCTTCCGGGCCATGGCGGCCGCTTACGTGCAAGTTTCAGCCCCCCATAGTCCGTTGATGAGTGGCTATGGCGCGGATCTGGCCGACTTTATCGAAGGCTTCGAACCGGCGTCCTCCGTACCGTATCTGGCGGATGTCGCCAGGTTGGAAAGATTGCGCACCCTCGCCTATCACGCTGCTGACGCTCACCCTCTGGGCCATGAGCAGATCGCCGCAGCACTCGCCGATCCACAATCCCTGGACGGGCTGTGCGTAACCCTTCATCCATCCGTGCGCCTGTTCGATTCAGCGTTCGCGGTCGTAGCGATCTGGGCTGCCCATCAAACGGACATCGGGCTCGCCGAGATCGACCCGAACCAAGGGCAATACGCGTTGGTACTGCGCAACGGGCACGAGGTTGAAGTCTTTGCCCTGGACCGCGGTGCCTTCACTTTTCTGCGCAACTTGCAAAGTGGCCAACCGCTCGGGCAGGCGCTGGCCTGCGCACCCACGTTCGACATTACACAAACCCTGGCACTGCTGATCAGTCACGGCGCCATTACCCGCCTGCATCACGACAAGGTATCGCCATGAATAGCCCGGTCATTCGCGCCATTACCCTGCTGGAGAAAATCCCCCACAGCCTGATCGCGTTCATTGCGCGGTTTTCCATTGCGGCAGTGTTCTGGAAATCCGGGCAGACCAAGATCGAAGGTTTGGCCATCGACTTGATCGATGGCACCTTCCAGATCGGCTGGCCACACCTGGCCGACTCAACCATCCCGTTATTCAAGAGCGAATACGCCATCCCGCTGCTGTCACCGGAAATCGCCGCACACCTCGCCGCGTTCGCCGAGCATTTCTTTCCGGTACTGATCCTGCTGGGGTTTGCCACACGGTTTTCGGCGCTGGCGCTGCTGGGCATGACCCTGACCATTCAGCTGTTCGTCTATCCCGACGCCTACCCGACCCACGGCACCTGGGCGGCGGTATTGCTTTACCTGATGGCCCGGGGCCCCGGCGTGCTGTCCATCGACCACCGGATTGCCGTGTGGGAGCGAGCCCGCTCGCGATAGCGGTGGGTCCGTCAACAACTGTGCTGAGGCTGAGATTGCTATCGCGAGCAGGCTCGCTCCCACAAGGGCTGGGGTGATGCCTCGCTATTGCTGGAGTCGGTCAAGCGCCTCACCACTGCGCTTGAACCAGTCAATCAAATAATCGGCCAGCACCTGGGTGCGTTTGGGCAGGCCGCCCTGATAGGGATGTACCAGATACATCGGCATGCGACGGGTCTGAAAATCCCGCAGGAGCCAACACAGGCGTCCATCCGCCAATTCTTCATTCAGCAGGTAGGACGGTAGCCGAGCGATTCCGGCACCCGCCAGGGCGGCTTTTTTCAGCAAGCTGTAGTGATTGCTGGCGAACGGACCCGACACCCGGACCCGCAGCAGCTCGTGTTGCTGGTGGTACAGCCACTCTTCCCGACCACTGTAGTGGCTGTTGAGCAGGCAGCGATGTTCAGCCAGGGCCTGGGGGGTTTGTGGTTCGCCGTACTGATCGAGATAAGCCGGGCTGGCGCAGGTCATCTCGTGCCACGCCAGCAACGGCCGGGCGACCAATCGCTCATCGATGGCAGCGTCGGAGCGGATCGCCAGGTCGAAACCGTCCCGGGTCAGGTCGCGATAACCGTTACTGAGCTCCAGTTCGATCTGCACGTTGGGGTACGTGTGGGCGAACTCCAACAGCAGTCCTTCAAAAAAGGTTTCGCCCAACGACACCGGAACCGTCATACGCACCGGTCCGGAAATATCGTCCTTCAATCGAGCCAGTGCCTGACGCGCCCTTTGCACCTGAACCAATAGCGCTTGGGCCTGGGGCAGCAAGGCCGCCCCGGCCGCCGTGAGGCTCAAGCGCCGAGTGGTGCGCTGCAGCAACATCACCGAGAAACGGCTTTCCAACAGGCTGATACGCTTGGACAGCTGGCCCTTGCTGCACCCCAACTGCTGGGCCGCCAGAGTAAAACTGCCGGCCTCGATCAAAACGGCAAACGCCGCCAGGTCATCCATCTCGCTCACTGGATTGTTTCCAATAGAAAACCAAAGGTTGCCTATTAGCACGCTTATCAATGAAAAAAACCACTCTAGACTGCAGTCTCGTTTAACCCACTGAGGAACAGTCCATGAAAATCCTGTTGATCGGCGCCAACGGCACCATTGGTTCGGCCATTGCCAGCGAACTGGCACCACGCCACGACATCATTCGAATCGGCCGCAACAGCGGTGAACTGCACGTCGACATCAGCGACAGCGCCTCGATCCGCGCCCTGTTCGAAAAAACCGGGCGTTTCGATGCGCTGATCTGCGCCGCCGGCAGCGTCACGTTCGCACCGTTGGGCGATATGACCGAAGAAAGTTTCGCCCTCGGCTTGAAGGACAAACTGATGGGCCAAGTCAACCTGCTGCTGATCGGTCGGGAGTTCGCCAACGACGGCGCATCCTTCACCTTCACTACCGGTGTGCTGAGCCACGACCCGATCAAGAGCGGTGCTTCGGCGGCGCTGGTCAACGGGGCCCTGGACAGTTTCGTGCGGGCGGCAGCCATCGAATTGCCACGGGGCCTGCGAGTCAACTCGGTGAGCCCGAACGTGCTGCTGGAGTCCATGGACAAATACGCCCCTTACTTCCGCGGCTACAAACCGGTGCCGGCCGCCGATGTGGCACTGGCCTACGCAAAAAGTGTCGAAGGCCTACAAACCGGCCAGACCTTTCACGTAGGTTGAATAGCACTTTGCCTACGCTCCCGCTTGTGATGCGGGAGCAGTCTGAGTAACGTGGCGGCACCTGTCTGGAGACCCGATGATGCGTGCCGCCCGTTCCCTGTTGTGTGTTGCCCTCCTTCCCCTGTTCGCTGGCTGTCAACTGCTCGACGCCCCGCGCCAGAGCGCGTCCCACGCCGGCCAGACACGCATGCAAGGCGAACTCACGGCGGCCGACGGGAAGCTGGTGTTCCAGCCGTGCCAGGAACAACGTCGCTACATCGTCAACGACAGCGGCGGTACCAGCGTGCTGCAACAGGCCGCCGCCCTGGCCGATGAGCGCGGCAAGCTGTTCGCCGACGTGCGCGGCCATATCGTCTCCAGCGCCACGGCGGGGGCCGACAGCCAACTGGACCTGGAGCAGTTGTATCGCCTGGAACGCTCGGGCACGGCCTGCGATGATGGCGACTTCAAACGGCTGGTCCTGCACGCCGCCGGCCACGGCCCGGAGTGGAGCCTCAAGGCCAGTGGCAAGGGCCTTGTGCTGGAACGTGACGACCAGCCTGCGCTGGCGGTACCTTACCTTGAAGAGCAACTGGGGGACGGTCGTTTCGACCTGAGCACCGAAGCGAATGGCCAGAAAGTCGAGCTGTGGGTCGCGCCCCAGCGCTGCGTCGACAGTGTCAGCGGCAGTATCCAGCACATGAGTGCCGAGCTGCGGGTCAATGGCGCGGTCCAGCGTGGCTGCGCCTACTTTGGTGGTGCGCGTAACGACTGATTCACTGTGACAGGGGATTGCAGCTTATAATCGCCGGTTTGAAGAACGCCCTGGCGCAGTTGTGCGCCCCGCGAACCGGATCCCGTCATGTTACGAATCACCGAACTCAAGCTGCCGATCGACCATCCCGAAGAAGACCTGCGCCCTGCCATCCTGCAGCGCCTGGGCATCGCCAGCGATGACCTGCTCGACTTCACCTTGTTCAAGCGCAGCTACGACGCGCGGAAAAAATCTTCCGAACTGTGCTTCATCTACACCCTCGACCTGACGGTACGCGATGAAGCCGGCCTGCTGCGCAAGTTCGCCGACGACCGTAACGTCAACGAAGCGCCGGATGTCAGCTACAAGATGGTCGGCCAGGCACCGGCAGGCCTGGACGAGCGGCCGATAGTGGTCGGTTTCGGCCCGTGCGGCATCTTCGCCGCCCTGTTGTTGGCGCAGATGGGCTTCAAGCCGATCGTCCTCGAACGCGGCCCGGAAGTGCGCCAGCGCACCAAGGACACCTGGGGTTTGTGGCGCAAAAGTGTGCTCAACCCCGAATCCAACGTGCAATTCGGCGAAGGCGGCGCGGGGACGTTTTCCGATGGCAAGCTCTACAGCCAGATCAAGGACCCGAAGTTCCTCGGTCGCAAGGTACTGCACGAGTTCGTCAACGCCGGGGCGCCGGAAGAAATCCTCTATGTCAGCAAACCGCACATCGGGACGTTTCGCCTGACAGGCGTGGTGGAAACCATGCGCGAACAGATTCGTGCACTCGGCGGTGAAGTGCGCTTCCAGCAGCGGGTCACGGACGTGTTGATCGAGAACGGCCAACTGGTCGGTGTCGAACTGGCCGGCGGTGAACGCATTCATTCCAGGCATGTGATCCTGGCCCTGGGCCACAGTGCCCGGGACACCTTCCGCATGCTCCACAGCCGGGGGGTGTACATGGAAGCCAAGCCATTCTCGGTGGGTTTCCGTATCGAACACCCGCAATCGCTGATCGACAGCGCGCGCCTGGGCAAATACGCCGGTCACCCGAAACTCGGCGCCGCCGACTACAAACTGGTGCACCACGCCAAGAATGGTCGTTCGGTGTACAGCTTCTGCATGTGTCCAGGCGGCACCGTGGTGGCGGCGACGTCCGAGCCGAACCGCGTCGTGACCAACGGCATGAGCCAGTATTCGCGTAACGAACGCAACGCCAACTCCGGCATCGTCGTAGGGATCACCCCGGAAGTCGATTATCCGGGCGGTCCACTGGCGGGGATCGAGCTACAGGAACGCCTGGAATCCCACGCTTTCGTACTCGGCGGCAGCAATTACGAAGCTCCGGCTCAACTGGTGGGCGATTTCATCGCCGGCAAACCGTCCACGGCTTTGGGCAGCGTCGAACCTTCCTACAAGCCCGGGGTTTCGCTGGGTGACCTGGCCCTTGCGCTGCCAGACTTCGCCATCGAAGCCATCCGCGAAGCCCTGCCGGCCTTCGAGAAACAGATTCGCGGCTATTCGCTGCACGACGCCGTGTTGACCGGGATCGAAACCCGCACCTCATCGCCGCTGCGCATCACCCGCAACGAATCGCTGCAGAGCTTGAATGTGAAGGGCTTGTACCCGGCAGGTGAAGGCGCCGGCTATGCCGGCGGGATTCTGTCGGCGGGCGTGGACGGGATCCGCATTGCCGAAGCGGTGGCGCGGGATATCCTCGGCCTCGAAGCCTGATCCCCTTTCACGAGCGCTCCGCCATCCCCTGTGGGAACGAGCATTTGTGGGAGCAAGGCTTGCCCGCGATGCATACGCCTCGGTTTATCTTGCTACCGAGGCGTATGCATCGCGGGCAAGCCTTACTCCCACAGGGCTCGCTCACACAGGGATTTCCAGTGTCCGGAAGGTCTCAGATATTGGCCCGCAGCACCGTCTCCGGCAACGCCTCGCCGCGCTCCGCGCTCGCCGCCACGGCGTCCATCAGCCCATCCAATTCATACCCCTGGGCCTTGAGCCACGCCGGGTCGTAATACGTCGTGGCATAACGCTCGCCGCCGTCGCACAGGATCGCCACGATCGACCCCGACTCACCAGCCTCCACCATCCGCTTCGCGGCGATCAGCGCACCGATCAGGTTGGTGCCGCTGGACCCGCCGACCCGTCGTCCCAATCGCTGGGCCAGGTAATGCATCGCCGCCAGTGACAAGGCGTCCGGTACCTTGACCATCGCATCAATGACTTTGGGCAGGAACGACGCCTCGACCCGTGGCCGGCCGATACCTTCGATCCGCGAGCCGCACTCCAGGCGCAGGCTGGCATCGCCGCTGCGGTAGTAGTCGAAGAACACCGAACGCTCTGCGTCGGCACACAATACGCGGGTACCGTGTTGCCGATAGCGTACATAACGGCCCAGGGTCGCGGTGGTCCCCCCGGTACCTGGGCTGGAAATCAGCCAGCTCGGCTCCGGGTGCTGCTCGAAGCGCATCTGCTGGAAGATCGACTCGGCAATGTTGTTATTGGCCCGCCAGTCCGTGGCGCGTTCGGCGTAGGTGAACTGGTCGATGAAGTGCCCGTCATGCTCACGGGCAAGACGCTCGGACTCGGCATAGATCTGCGTAGGATCGTCCACCAGATGGCTCTGGCCACCATAGAAAGCGATCTGTGCGATTTTTTCCCGGGACGTCGTTGCCGGCATGACCGCAATGAACGGCAGGTCCAGCAACCTGGCGAAATAGGCCTCGGAAATGGCCGTCGAGCCACTGGAAGCCTCGATCACCGGGGCGCCGGGCTTGAGCCAGCCATTACACAGTGCATAGAGAAACAGCGAACGCGCCAGTCGGTGCTTGAGACTGCCGGTGGGATGACTGGACTCATCCTTGAAGTACAACTCGATGCCCGGAAAACCCGGCAGTGGCAGCGGAATCAGATGCGTATCGGCGCTGCGCTGGAAATCAGCCTCAATGATGCGAATCGCTTCGCGTGCCCACTGACGGTGGTCGTTCATATGTTTTCTCGCAGGAATAGGTCCAACGCAGGGAAAGTCTGGCGGTCTGGACCGGATATGGGAAAAACCAGTCACAAGCTTAGGAAAAAACCGACATCGCGCACAGGTACAGCTAAGGTCCAATATGCCCGGCAACTGCCCGACCGCCTCGACGGCTTTGTAACGTCATATAACAAAAAAGAATATAACTTTTGTTTTAACAACTAACAGCACAGGTTAGGGTGTATCCACTTTTTTGATTGACGAATGGAGAGCGATCTTGCCTCTACGTAATTCCCTGACGCGTTTTTTCCAGCTGGAGGCTGCCAGTGGCCTGCTACTGATTGCCGCCGCAGTGCTGGCCCTGGTCATCAACAACTCACCTCTTTCCTGGTTGTACGGCGGCCTGCTGGATACTCCCGTGGTGGTCCAGGTCGGCGCGTTGAAAATCGCCAAGCCCTTGCTGCTGTGGATCAACGATGGCCTGATGGCAATGTTCTTCCTGCTTATCGGCCTGGAAGTCAAACGTGAAGTGCTCGATGGACAATTGTCGAAGCCTTCGCAAATCGTCCTGCCGGGGGCAGCGGCGATTGGCGGCATGGTGGTGCCCGCGCTGATCTACTGGTTCCTCAATCGTGACAATCCAGCGGCCCTTTCGGGCTGGGCAATCCCGACGGCCACCGACATCGCCTTCGCCCTCGGGGTGCTGGCCTTGCTGGGCAAACGAGTGCCGGTTTCACTCAAGCTGTTCCTGATGACCCTGGCGATCATCGACGACCTGGGCGCCATTATCATCATCGCCATTTTCTACTCCGGCTCCCTGTCGACCTTGTCCCTGATGCTGGCGGCGGCATGCATTGCCATATTGGTGGCGATGAACCGGATGGGCGTGGTCAGGCTAGGCCCCTACATGATCGTTGGCCTGATTCTCTGGGTCTGCGTGCTCAAGAGCGGGGTTCATGCCACCCTGGCCGGCGTCACGTTGGCGTTCTGCATTCCGTTGCGCACGAAGAACGCCGAAACCTCGCCGCTGTTGACCCTGGAGCATGCCCTGCATCCATGGGTGGCCTACGGCATCCTGCCTCTGTTCGCTTTCGCCAATGCTGGCCTGTCCTTGAGCGGTGTCACCATCGAGAGCTTCACCCACCACGTGCCGATGGGCATCGCGGTCGGCCTGTTGCTGGGCAAGACCGTCGGCGTGTTCGGCCTGACCTGGCTAGCCGTGAAAATCGGCATCGCCAACCTGCCCCTCGGCGCCAATTGGGGTCAGATACTGGGGGTGGCGATCCTGTGCGGGATCGGTTTCACCATGAGCCTGTTCGTCGGTTCCCTGGCCTTCGAGCCCGGCGTCAGCGAGTATGCCGGCATGGACCGGATGGGCATCCTCACGGGGTCGATCCTCGCGGCACTGCTGGGCTACGCAGTGGCCGCGGCGGCCAGCCGCAAGCCTTCCGCACTGTCCTCCTGATACGCCCGCGCAAGAAGGGATCGCTGTATAGCGATCCCTTCTTCTCGAAGCAAACGCTATCCCTCTGTGGGAGCGAGCCTGCTCACGATAGCGTCGGCACATCCAGCATCTATTCAAACTGTCCCACCGCTATCGCGAGCAGGCTCGCTCCCACAGGGGAACACGTACACTCAAACTTCCGGTCCGCTGTAAGACCGCCTTGCTTTGGCTTTGCACAAAAAAACGGCGCCCTTCCCAATGGAAGAAGCGCCGTTTTTCTTGAGCAAACATAAAAACCAGAGAAACGCTTACCCAATCAGCTTAGTGCGATACGCGACTCGTCCCACCCACAGTGGAAATACGAACCCGCTCACCCACGCGGAAGACTTCGTTTTCCTGAACCTGTTGCACGTATGCGCGCATGCTGCCGTCGTCTTCGCGAACGGTGATTTCCACACCCTGGGTACGGGTCAGGCCTTCTTCGGTCGCGGAGCCGATCAGGCCGCCAGCCACGGCACCGATAACGGCTGCGACGATACTGCCACGGCCGCCACCGATGGCGCTGCCGCCTACACCACCCACCACCGCACCGGCGGCACCGCCGATCGGGGTCTTGGTGCCTTCGATCTTGACCGGACGCAGGGATTCGATAGTCCCCATGCGAATGGTCTGCACGCGACGCGCTTCGTCACGGGAGTAAGAGTCACCGGTCAGGCTCGACTGACAGCCAGTGAGCAACATCGCCATCGTGGAAAAGGAAGCAACCAGCAAAACAGACTTACGCATAGGATCAAACTCCAAAAGACAGGGAACTATTAAACTCCGCAGCTTGACGCCTGTCACGGCCCGGCCGGGATAAAATTGTTTTCATTCAGGCGGGATACAGGCGCACCCGAAAAATTAACCCAACAGTAGCGTCAATTTCCGAAACCTGCGTCATCAGCCCAAGGATTTTGCATGGATTATTTCATCATCGTCGCGACCACCGTTGCCGGCCTGTATTTTCACTGGTGGTTATACGTGCGGATCAAACACTGGGTGGACCGCGATCTGGCGCTGTCATTGGCGGGGCAGGATGAGCAGAAGAAAACCTACATGCTGCAACAGCTGGCCCGCTCCCGAGAACAAGGGATCAAGCGTCGGGACCTGCCGCAATGGCTTCAAGCCGCTGCGACAGGCTATGCCGATGCTAAGGCGCCAGACGCTCGCGAGTCCAGTCCGCCCCTTGCAGACGGTAATTGAGGCGATCATGCAGGCGACTCGGGCGGCCCTGCCAGAATTCGATGCGCACGGGCAGTAAACGATACCCCCCCCAATGCTCCGGACAGTGGGGCTGGCTATCACTGAAGCGTTGTTCGGTGGCCTTGAGCAAGTTTTCCAGCTCACCACGACCGTCAATCACTCGGCTCTGGGGTGAAGCCCAGGCGCCGAGGCGACTGCCCAGGGGCCGAACCTGGTAATAGGCGTCCGACTCCTGTGCCGAGACCTTGACCACCTTGCCCTCGATGCGCACCTGACGCTCCAGGGTCGGCCAGAAAAATGTCATGGCCGCGAACGGATTCGCGGCCAGTTGCTGGCCCTTGTCGCTGTCGTAGTTGGTGAAGAATGTAAAGCCTTGGCTATCCAGGCCCTTGAGCAACAGGATCCGGCAGTGAGGACGGCCATCGGCGTCCACCGTGGCCAGAGTCATGGCATTGGCCTCCACCGGGGCCTGTTCGGTTTTCACCGCTTCGGCGAACCATTGATGGAACAGCGCAAATGGCTCGGTCGGAGCTTGTGCCTCGGTCAGGCCATCGCGGGTGTAGTCGCGGCGCATATCAGCCAGCGTTTGGGTCATGGCGCACTCCTTGTGGTTCGCCTATCACTGCTTGGGGGTATCGGCTGCCGCGACTTTCTTGGCATCGGTGGCGGCCTTGGCCGGCTCAGGCTTCTTCGCCGGGGTGGCCTTCTTGGCCGGTGCTTTCTTCGCTGGAGCCTTGGCGACTGCTTTCTTGGCCGGCGTTTTTTTAGTGGCCGGGACTGCGGCTTTACGGGTCGCAGGCGCCGGGACAGCGGGTTTCACATCCTGGGCAGCCACCAGCGTGAGCGGTGCCGGGGCCGGCATGTTGTATTTGCCGAGCAGCGCGACCAAGGTGTTCTGTGGCGTCACCAGCAATTCCACGCGACGGTTCAAGGCGCGACCTTCAACGCTGTCGTTGGCTGCACGCGGCTCTACCGAACCCATGCCCCGCAGCATCAGGCGATCACGTTGCAGACCACTGAGACGGAAAATAGCCGCCACGGACTGGGCACGCTCCTGGCTGAGCTTCAGGTTCGCCGGCGCAGCGCCCGAGGTGTCGGCGTGGCCAAGAATCAGTACGGCGGACTTCGGGTCGGCTTCCAGGACCTTCGCCACGCGAGTGAACGGGCCAAGGGTCACCGGCAGCAGCATGGCCGGGCGATCCGGGTTGAAAGACCCGTCCACCGGGGCCGTGACCACCAGGACGTTGTCGCGACGTTCCAGCTGGAGCTTGCTGCCCTCGATGGCAGTGCGCAGCTTTGGTTCATAGTCATCGAGCCAGGCCTGGGTGACTTTCGGATCGGGCAACGGCGCCGCCTTGACGGCTTGCTGATCCTTGCCGCCGAACGGCCACCACCATTTCCCACCACTCTGCGTTTCGGCCTGGGCCACAGGCGCCGGTACCTTCGTTTCAGGCTTGGTTTCAACCTTGACCGGGGCTTTTTCTGCAGCTTCGCTGGCGACATCATCGGAGGAGAACGGCCACCACCAGTGGCTGGCGCTCTCGGCCTTGGCCTGTGGCGCGACGGACGTCGGTTTCAAGGGAGCCACTGGCGCCACTTCTTTGACCGCTGCCTGGTCGGAAGAGTCGAACGGCCACCAGCCGCTGCCGCCCTTGGCATCATTTTGTGGGGTTTGCGCGCAACCGGTAATAGCGAAGCATAGCGCCAGGGCGATGGATTTATTCGATAACATTGGATATCCACAAAATGATGTAAATGAAAAATACAGGACCCTGTCCTGGACACATAAACAGACGCTTTGAAACCAAAAAGGACACCAGGTTCCGGCGCGCCCCCTTTCAAGAACGTTTTACAGACAAGTGGCAAGTACCCTTGCCAGATTCTGCGCGCGCGGATCCATCAATACGTAAGGTCCAAGCGTGTTCGTCACGAAGCCGAACGCCACGTCATGTTCCGGATCGGCAAACCCTATGGAACCGCCTGCCCCCGGATGGCCGAATGCCCTCGGGCCCAAGCCGTAGGTGGCGTTCGGTACATCCGGCTGGTCCAGCATGCAACCCAGGCCGAAACGGGTCTGGGTCAGCAACGTCTTGTCTTCGCCAAAGCTGTGCTGGCGGGTCAGTTCATCGAGCATTTCACCTTCCAGCAGGCTGCCATCCAGCAGAGCGGCGTAGAACCCGGCAATGCTGCGGGCATTGCCGTGACCGTTTGCGGCCGGTTGCTGCATGCGTCGCCACTCGGGCTTGTTGGTGCTGGTCAGGACAGACGGCGGATTGGTGAAGGCCCGGGTGGTCATGGCGGTGGGTTCGCGCATTGTCACCTGAAGCAGGCGTTGCGCCGCTGCATCGCCGACGTTGCCTTTGCCGCGGGCGATATGAGCCACGCGGTGGAACTCCTGGTCCGCAAGGCCGACGTGGAAATCCAGGCCCAGCGGTTTGGCCACCCGTGCCACGATGGACTCTCCCGGTCCTCGACCGTCAGCCCTGCGCAACAGTTCGCCGACCAGCCAGCCGTAGGTGATCGCGGCATAACCATGGCCATCCCCCGGCGTCCACCAAGGCGTTTCGGCAGCCAGGGCGTTGACCATCGTGCCCCAGTCATACAGGGCTTCGGGCGCCAGCAATTCACGCAACGCCGGTAATCCGGCCTGATGGCAGAGTAATTGGCGCAGGGTAATGGATTGCTTGCCTGCCGCAGCAAATTCGGGCCAGTACCGGGCGACCGGGGCGTCCAGTTGCAACTTGCCTTCGGCAACCAGCTGCAGGGCAGTGACGGCGGTGAAGGTCTTGGTGCAGGAAAACAGATTGGCGATGGTATCGCTGTGCCAGGCTTCATGACCGTCCTTGTCAGCCGTACCGGCCCACAGATCGATCACCGTCCGGCCGCCGACCTGGATGCACAGCGCCGCGCCGCGCTCCTGGGGATCATCGAACAGTGCTGCGAACGCTTCGCGTACCGCCTCGAACTGAAGCTCATAATGGCCTTGAATCTGCACCCGCAACTCCTTTGAAACAAAGACTTTCTCAAGTGTCCGCATTGTTTCAGCCATTGGTGGTTTTGGAAACTACCAATGGGACAGCTGGCTGGTTGACGCTGCCTGATTTATCCCTGCTGAATTACGTTCGTAGGAGCTGTCGAGCGCAGCGAGGCTGCGATCTTTCCCCTGACACTTGAGTCCCAAGCGAAAGATCAAAAGATCGCAGGCTCCGCCAGCTCCTACAGAGCCTGGCATGAATCCCCTCGCCATGGGACCGTGCCGTCGATATCAGGAAATCTCCCGCCGAAACGGCGGCAACGCATTGAGGATCGCCTTGCCGTAGCGTTGGGTCACCAGTCTACGGTCAAGTAAGGTGATGGTGCCGCGGTCTTCTTCGGTACGCAGCAAACGACCGCAGGCCTGGACCAGCTTCAGCGAGGCATCCGGCACGGAGATCTCCATGAACGGGTTACCGCCCCGGGCTTCGATCCACTCGGCCAATGCCGCTTCCACCGGGTCATCCGGGACCGAGAACGGGATCTTGGCGATCACCACGTGCTCGCAATACGCACCGGGCAGGTCAACCCCTTCGGCAAAGCTCGCCAGGCCGAACAGCACGCTGGAATCTCCGCCATCGACCCGCGCCTTGTGCTTGTTCAGGGTCTCCTGCTTCGACAGGTTGCCCTGAATGAACACTTGCTTGCGCCAGTCACGGTCGAGACCGTCGAATACGTCCTGCATTTGCTTGCGCGAGGAAAACAGCACCAGGGTGCCCCGCGAACCCTCTACCAGTTCCGGCAGGTCACGGATGATCGCGGAGGTGTGCGCGGCGGCATCCCGTGGATCGGCCTTCAGGTCCGGTACCCGCAACACACCGGCGTCGGCGTGATGGAACGGGCTCGGGACCACGGCGGTCACGGCGGCTTTCGGTAGGCCGGCACGCATGCGGAAGCGATCGAACGTGCCCAGGGCGGTCAGCGTTGCGGACGTCACCAGGGCCCCATAGGCCACGTTCCACAGATTGCGACGCAACATGTCCGCCGCCAGGATCGGGCTGGCGTTGACCTCGATATCGAACAGTGAACCGCTTTCGGCCAGGGTCAGCCAGCGCGCCATCGGCGGGTTGTCCTCCGGGTCTTCAGTAGTGAAGGCCGTCCACAGCTCCCAGTTACCCTGGGAGCGGGACAACAGGCTGCCGAACAGCGGGTACCATTCCTCGGCCTGGTTGCTGGCGATGCCGATATTGACCTCGCCGTCCATCCCTTCCTTGAGCAGGTCGGTCAGACGGGTGAACAGATCAGTCAGGCGGGCAAAACCCTTCTTCAACTCGATGCCCATTTCACGCATGTGCTCGGGGATGACGCCCCCGACAAAACGATGGCGTGGCCGCTCGCGGCCCTCGACGTCTTCACCCGGCTTGAAGTCGGCCACCTGCTCACAGGCGGTGAACATGAACTGCTGGTTGGTCTTGATCTCGCGGGCCAGCTCCGGCACTTGCTCGATGAACTTGCCCAGGTCACCAGGCAGCGGATGCTGGGCCAGCAGCTTGGTGAGGTTCTTGGCGGTGGTTTCCAGCCAGTCGGCGGTAGAACGCAACCGGGTGTAATGGGCAAAGTGCCCGATGGCCTTGTCCGGCAGGTGGTGGCCTTCGTCGAATACGTAGATCGTATCGCGCGGGTCCGGCAGCACCGCGCCACCGCCCAAGGCTAGGTCGGCCAACACCATGTCGTGGTTGGTGACGATGACGTCGACCTTACCCATGCCTTCGCGGGCCTTGTAGAACGCACACTGGCCGAAGTTCGGGCAATGGCGGTTGGTGCACTGGCTGTGGTCGGTGGTCAGGCGAGCCCAATCGGCATCTTCCAGGGTGGTGGGCCAGCTGTCGCGGTCGCCGTCCCACTTATTGCCGGCCAGTTTTTCGATCATGCTGGTAAACAGCTTCTGACTGGCTTCATCGACTTCGATCTTGAAGCCTTCTTCCTCGAACAACTGGGCCGTGGCGGTCTGCGCCTGGCCTTCCTGCAGCAGCATGTCGAGCTTGGACAGGCACATGTAGCGCCCCCGCCCCTTGGCCAGTGCAAAGCTGAAATTCAATCCGCTGTTGCGCATCAGGTCCGGCAGGTCCTTGAAAACGATCTGCTCCTGCAGCGCGATGGTGGCCGTGGCGATGACCAGGCGCTTGCCGGCGGCCTTGGCCGTGGGAATCGCCGCCAGGCTGTAGGCAACGGTCTTGCCGGTACCGGTACCGGCCTCCACCGCCACGACGGCGGGATCACCACCGCGTCGGCCCTCGTCGTCGGTGGCGATGTCACCCAGGACTTTCGCCACCTCGGCGATCATCAGGCGCTGGCCGTAACGGGGCTTGAGGCTCTTGGCTTCGAGAAAACGCGAATAGGCGCCCTGGATCGTGGTTTTGAGTTCGGTGCTGATCATGAATGGTCGGGCGCTGGAAACGCTGGATAAATTTTCAGTGGTTCGGTTCGGCGGCTATCATACCCCGCTAATGAATCCTGCGCAGAACGGAGTAACTCAATGACACCCTTTGCCTTCATCTACACCCTGCATTTGCTGGCGGCCCTGGTCTGGGTTGGCGGCATGTTTTTCGCCTGGATGATCCTGCGCCCCGCCGCAATGACGGCGCTTGAGGGCCCTGCCCGGCTGAAACTGTGGGTAGAAGTGTTTCAACGTTTTTTCATCTGGGTCTGGGTGGCGGTGGTGCTTTTGCCGATCAGCGGCGTAGGACTGATTCATGTGCGCTTCGCCGGTTTCGAAACGGCACCACGTTACGTACAGGTGATGATGGGGCTGTATGTGGTGATGGCAGCCCTGTTCATCCGTATCCAGAGCTTGCAATTGCCGGCATTGCGCAACGCCGTGACGGCGCAGGACTGGCCGACGGCTGCGTCGGTGCTGGGAAAAATCCGCAAGCTGGTGGGGGTCAACTTGCTGATCGGATTGCTGGTGGTGGCGATTGGCGCGGCCCGGCCGATGTTCTGAAGACTGCGTACAGCCCCTGTGGGAGCGAGCCTGCTTGCGATTGTGTCCGGTCAGTTAGCCCTGATGTGACTGATGGATTGCTATCGCGAGCAGGCTCGCTCCCACAGGGTTTATTTCCTGGACTTAGAATCGTTGCACGGTCACTGTGCCCGCCGCTCCGGCAGGTCCAGGCTGGCCAGCGGCTCCGGGGCGGCCACTTTTACCGCCGTCGGCGGTGTAGACGAAACATCCCTTGGCCTTGCCGCCGGCGCCAGGCTTGCCGCCGGGCCCCGCCGCGCCACCGACGCCGCCATCGACCACAACCTTGATCCGCTCGGCGGGGTAATCACGAGGCAGTTCGAGGCGCACCAGTGCACCGGCCGCGCCTGGCTGGCCATCGCTGCCATTGCTGCCGTCGGCACCGCGCCCGGCAGCCCCCCAGGTACAACCCGGAGCCTGCCCGTTGGCACCGTCGAGGCCCACGTAGCCTGGCGCACCCGTACCGCCACGGGCATCCACCGACAGCGCCGGGGCATTCAACGCATTGAAACGCAGGTTGAGATCGCGTCCCGGCCGCGCAGCCTTCGTATAGGTGCCCGGCGCGCCGCGGGAAGTGATCTGGCTGCCATCAGCCAGTTCCGCCTGGGTAACGCTCATCGCCAGCGGCTGTTGCGCAGGCACGATAGCGATCCGCGCCTCGCGCCCCAGGTGCAATTGACCAATGGACAATTGAGTGACGTTCGACGGCACCAGCAACGTGCCGTAATCGGCGACGTCCAGCCGCTCCAGGGTCAAGGTAGTGGCTGTATTGGGCAGGCGCATCAACGAGTGGGTTTCCACCTGGAGCACTTGAGCACTCGCCCATGGGCACACGAATGCAGCGAGCAGACACAATTTACGCATGAGAGGCCTCTGCGGCAGTCGGGAGGGTTTGCAGATGAAAGATGCCGAACAGCAGCACTCTGAGGCGTTCACGACCGGGAGAGGGCAAGCCGCGAAAACGGGCCCTGAACAGCAGCAGCTCAAGCAGATGGACCGCCAACAGCAACGCCCCGGCCAGGTTGACCAGCACATGCAGCGGATGGACGAACGGCACGACCAGATTGACCAGCACCACCAGCCAGAACAACAGGGTCAACAAGCGCCCCAGCCCCCACAACACCTTCATACGCCCCCCAGTGAACATTATTCTTTGCACGCACAGTAACGGCTTGCGCGCTGGTTAAGCCAGAGGGCGGAGCAAATTTAATCCATGTGACAAAGCCTGCAGATATTGGCTGGAAAGCTTGTCGTGGCGAGGGAGCCCCCACCACAACAAGCTCCCCGCCACAGGGGTCAGCGGTTTATCTTGATTTCAGTGCGACGGTTCATGGCGCGTCCATCGGCGGTTTTGTTGTCGGCCACCGGCTGACTCTCACCGGCACCAGCCACCGAGACGAAACTGGCACGAGGCACGCCGCTTTCAACCAGGTACTGCACCACTGAATTGGCCCGTTTTTCCGACAGTCGCTGGTTGTAGGCATTGCTGCCAACACTGTCGGTATGACCGGTCACCCGAAGCTGGGCCGTGGACGATTCCTGTTTCAGACGGGTCGCGACACCACTCAGTACCTCTTTGTCGGCCGGCGTCAACGTGGACTTGTTGAATTCGAAATGCACATCGCGAACCACGATGGTTTCCTCTTTGACGACAACCGGCTCCTCTGCCATTGGCGCCGGGGCCGGCGGCGGGCAGCCATCTGCGTCGACTTGCACACCCTTCGGTGTGCCCGGGCACTTGTCGCGGCTGTCCGGCACACCATCGCCGTCTTCGTCACCGTCTCCGTGCACCCAGCAATAGGCGGCCGCCATGGTGCCGAGAAACAGCGCGCCGCCGCCGGCCCAGGAGGTGCTTTCAGTGGCGCCCAATCCCGCGCCGACCACGCCACCGGCGGCCGCACAGGTCGGCCAGTCGGTTTTTTGCAAACCTGCGCAACCAGTCAACACACCGGTTAGCAGAACCAGGGGTAACGCTGTCCGAACTATGCTCATTGGGTTTCTCCTTGAGGGATCGGCTTTGCACCGATTCAGGGGAGTAAAGACCCGAGTGAGGATCTGCGCCAGCACCGCGCTATCGCGGATTTTGCCCAGTGTTTGCGACTGTTCGGCACGTTTTAGTGCAAACCGCTCTAGGCCACGTTGTCCAGGCAGGCTATCGTGGCGGTTCTGATCGAGGAATTTCAATGACCGTTGCCATTTCATCGCGCACCCCCCAGCAAGCACTGGCTGCCGTGCTTGACCGTTACGCTCCGCGAAAACTGCTGCTGATCGGCGCCAGCAGCTTTCCTGCCCTCGAGGCGTTCCGGCAGGCGCATCCCGATACCGAAGTGGTCCAGGTCGCTCCCGGCCCGCTGCCGGTGGACGTCGCCGGACAGCGCTTCGACCTGGCCCTGGCACTCGATTGCCTGGAACATGTGCCCAAGCGCGACGGTCTGAACCTGCTGGGTGGCATCCGTAATCTCAACGCCAGCCGCATCGTCGTGCTGGCGGACCTCGCTGCCTGCGGCTGGCAGGAAACGGACTTCTTTTCCCTGGCCCTGCAAGCCAGCGAACGGTTCCAGCGCGAGGAACAGGTGCTGACCTTGTTTACCTACGATCTGCTTGAATACAAACAAGTCCCCGATTGGCTCAATTCACGTTTTTGGGCCAACCCCGAAAACTTCGGAAAATATTGGTGGTAGCTGTGAACACAAGCCTGCACGCAACCATTTGTCCCTGCGGCAGTGGCAACCTGTTGAATGCCTGCTGCGGCCATTACCATGACGGCCACCCGGCCCCCTGCGCCGAAGCCCTGATGCGTTCGCGCTACAGTGCCTATGTACTGGGGCTGGTGGATTACCTGGTGAGCACCACCCTGCCCGCCCAGCAGGAGGGGCTCGATCGCCTGTCCATCAGTGAGTGGAGCAGCAAAAGCACCTGGCTGGGACTGGATGTGGAAAGCAGCGAGGTGTTCGGTGGACAACCGGAACATGCCTTTGTCACCTTCACCGCGCGTTGGCATGACGGCCAGGGAGAACACAGCCACCGTGAACAGTCGTCGTTCGTGCAAAACGATGGGCGCTGGTACTTCATCGACCCGACCGTGCCGGTCAGGGCCGGGCGCAACGACAGTTGTCCATGCGGCAGCGGGCACAAATTCAAGAAGTGCTGTGCGGGTTACTTCGCTCGCTGATTTCGGAAACGTCCGACGCTTGCCCCTTTGTCAGCGGGCTAGACTGAAAGCAGAGGCGCGGACATGACCCTTTCATTACATATGCTACGCATCACCTGCCTGCTGCTGTTCATTGGGCTTGACGGCTGTGCGTCCTGGCAAACCGACGAGGCCTCTGAGCCCCAGGTGCATCTGGTCAGGGTCGAAGTGGTGCGGGCCCGGCTGCTGGAGCAGCGGTTCATGCTGCATCTGCGAGTCGACAACCCTGGCGACAGCGACCTGACCGTGCGCGGCCTGACCTACCGGATCCATCTGGGCGACCTGCTGCTGACCGAAGGTGAGCATGAGCACTGGTTCACCGTCCCTCCCGGGCAAAGTGGCTTCTTCAAGATACCGATCCGCACCAACCTGTGGCCGCAGGTGCGAGACGTTGTGAAACTGCTCGAGAAACCCCGCCAGCAGATCCCCTATCGTCTGGAAGGTGAGTTGGAAACCGGATTATTCATCGCCCACTACGTGCACCTGAAGCGCAATGGCGTGATAATCGCCGCCGATTTTACTGCGGAGTAACCCCGATGACCCAGCAACCCCACGTTCACGGTCCTGATTGCAACCACGATCACGACCATCACCACGATCATGACCACGGCCACGTCCATGGTCCGAATTGCGGCCATGCCCATCAGGAGCCAGTGCGCAATGCCTTGAAGGATGTCGGCCGCAACGACCCTTGCCCATGCGGCAATGGCAAGAAGTTCAAGAAGTGCCACGGGGCTTGATGACCGGGGCGGAGCCTGGCTTCGCCGGTTGAGTCATCAGCAGGCTCGCTCCCACAGGGTGACCTGCGATATTCAGCGTGGGAGCGGGCTTGCTCGCGAAGAGCCATCACATTCGGCACATATGTTGGCCGGCAAACCGCTTTCGCGAGCAAGCCCGCTCCCACGCGATCAGCCCGCCGCCAGAATCCGCTTCGCACTGACCACCGTCGCATACTCGCCATGCAAGTTGCCCAGGGACATGGCGTGCACCTCATCGGCCGAACGGGCCCGCCCGAAATAATCGGCCTTGTCGAAAGTGAAACAGGCGTCCTCGGCCACCCAGGTATCGAAGCCCAGGTTACCTGCCGTACGCGCCGTGGATTCCACCGAGTTGTTCGTCGCCACACCGACGATGACCAATTGTCCGATCCCCGCCCGGCGCAAGTCAGCCTCCAGGTGAGTGGCGCAGAACGCATCCGGTACGTCCTTGTGGATCAACCATTCCCCTTCCTGCGGTTCGAACCGCTCCTGGACTTCCACCCCTTGTTGCCCTGGCCAGAACACCGAATCCGGCGAACGGGACAGATGATGGACATGAATCACCGTCCGCGCCGAATCTCGCCAGAAGGCCAACAGTTCGAGCATGCGCTGCTCAGCCTCGGGGTTGTTGCGAGAACCGAGCCTGGGATGCAGGATGCCTTTCTGTTGATCGATGAGGATCAACGCTGCATTTTTCTCTAGTTCCATGTCTATCACTCCGTTCCGGCTTTCGCTTACCCGGTCATTGAATTTTCCACACTGGAGCATCACCTCTTACTACAGGCAAGCCTTCGGACAAAAGAAAACGACACCCGTCGTCGTTTGTTGTCCATCCATTACGCTGTCTCATCTGGAGCCCTCCATGATCGACCTGTATTACTGGACCACCCCCAACGGCCATAAAATCTCGTTATTCCTGGAGGAAGCCGGCCTGCCCTACAAGGTACATCCGGTCAACATCGGCCAGGGCGAGCAGTTCAAACCGGATTTCCTGAAGATCGCCCCCAACAACCGCATTCCGGCCATTGTCGATCATGAACCCGCCGACGGTGGCGAGCCGATCTCGCTGTTCGAGTCGGGCGCGATCCTGCTGTATCTGGCGGAAAAGACTGGCCATTTCATTCCACAGGACCTGCGCGGGCGACGGGAAGTCCTGCAATGGCTGTTCTGGCAGATGGGCGGCCTGGGGCCGATGGCCGGGCAGAACCATCACTTCAGCCGGTTCGCGCCGGAAAAGATCCCCTACGCGATCAAGCGCTACGTCGACGAAACCGCTCGCCTGTATGGCGTGCTGGATCGACGCCTGGCGGACCGTGATTTTGTGGCGGGCAGCGAATACAGCATTGCCGACATGGCGATCTACCCCTGGACGGTGTCCCATCAATGGCAAAGCCAGCGCCTGGAGGACTTCCCGAACCTGCAGCGCTGGTTCAATCGCATCAAGGAGCGCCCGGCCACGGTGAGGGCCTATGCGCTGGTGGATAAGATCAATCCACCGAAGCCCTGAGCAACCTGTGGCGAGGGGATTTATCCCCTCGCCACAGATAACCAGGCGTACCGTCGCACGGAGTTTCATCGCCAAACTCACAAATAACCCCCGCCCCCGCTTGCGCGGCCCCCTCCTGCTCACTAACGTAGCGCCTTTATTTGCCGCCCCCCTCCCGCAGGAGCTTTGTCATGGCCTCGCCAGCCTCTAATTTCTTCTTCCCCCGGCTCGGCATTGCTGCCGCCGTGGCCAGTGTGCTCGGTTTGAGCGGTTGCCAGGCCTGGAATACCCAGGACAGTCTCCCACCGACTTCCGGCGTGCAACCACTCAAGGGGCTGGCGCAAAACGTCTCGGTTCGGCGCAATGCCATGGGCATGCCACTGATCGAGAGCAACAGCTTCCATGACGCGCTGTTCGCCCTCGGCTACGTCCACGCCAGCGACCGAATCACCCAGATGGTGACCATGCGCCTGCTGGCCCAGGGTAGGCTGGCGGAAATGTCCGGGGCCGAACGGCTGGACGTCGACCGCTACATGCGTGCGGTCAACCTGAAGAAAAGTGCCGATGAGCTGTACAAGGCTTCTTCGCCGCGACTCAAGCGCTTCTTCGAAGTCTACGCCCGCGGCGTCAACGCCTACCTGTTCCGCTACCGCGATAAACTGCCGGCCGACCTGGCCGCCACCGGCTACAAACCCGAATACTGGAAACCGGAAGATTCGGCGCTGATGTTCTGCCTGTTGAACTTCAGCCAGTCGGCCAACCTGCCGGAAGAAATTGCCGCCCTGGTAATGGCCCAGACCGTCAGCCAGGACAAGCTGGCCTGGCTGAACCCGTCCTACCCGGACGAACCCCTGCCCCAGGGCGAAGCCGACAAGCTCCAGGGTGTACGGCTCAACGGCCAGATCCCGGGTCTGAACGAAATCAACAACGCCACCCGCCAGTTGGCTGAGCTGAACCTGTTGGGGACTACGTCTTCGAACAGCTGGGCCATGGCCCCGCAACGCAGCCGCAACGGCAAGAGCCTGCTGGCGAGCGACAGCCACGGACCGCTGAACGTGCCGTCGTTATGGAGTGTGGTGCAGATCCGCGCGCCCAAGTATCAGGCGGCCGGGGTCTCCGTGGCTGGCATCCCCCTGATTCTGGCGGGCTACAACGGTGACGTGGCCTGGGGCATGAGCAGCGTGCAGGGGGACAACCAGGATCTGTTCCTGGAAAAAATCCGGCGTCAGGGCAATGGCTTGTCCTACGAGGTCAACGGCAAATGGCAGCCGGCGACGGTGCGCAACGAAACCTACTTCATAAAAGGTCAGCGGTCGATTCGCGAAGCCGTGTACGAAACCCGCCATGGCCCATTGCTCAACAGCGTCCAGGGTCCGGCCACGGCCAATGGCTTCGGTCTGGCCTTGCAGACACCGGGCTTGACCGACGACAAGACCCTGGACGCATTCTTCGACCTGTCCCGGGCACAGAACGCCGAGAAAGCCTCCGACGCCAGCCGTGAAATCCGGGCCATGACAGTGAACCTGGTGTTTGCCGACGCCAACCACATCGGCTGGCAAGTCACCGGTCGCTATCCGAACCGCCGGGAAGGCGAAGGCCTGTTGCCATCGCCGGGCTGGGATGGTCGCTACGACTGGGAAGGCTACGCCGATCCGATGGCGCATCCCTACGATCAGGATCCGAACCAGGGCTGGCTGGGCAACGCCAACCAGCGGGTCATACCCCATGGCTACGGCATGCAGCTGTCCAACTCCTGGGCTGCGCCGGAACGGGGTGAACGCCTGGCCGAACTGGCCGGCACCAGCAAGCACGACATCCGCAGCCTGACCGCCATGCAGTGCGACCAGACCACGACGTTCGCGGCCAAACTCAAGAAAGTCTTCGAAGCCCCTGGCATGGCCCAGCCCCTCAAACAGGCAATCGAAGCCCTGCCAGCCGCTGACCGGGCCAAAGCCCGCGAAGCCTATACCCGCCTGATGGCATTTGATGGCCGACTCAGCCCGATCTCCGCCGATGCGGCCATCTACGAACTGTTCCTGCAGGAGAGCATGAAGCAGATTTTCCTCGACGAACTGGGCCCGGAAAGCAGCCCGGCGTGGAAAGCGCTGGTTGCCAACGGACAGCTGTCCTATTCGGCCCAGGCCGATCACCTGCTGGGACGCGAAGACAGCCCGTTCTGGGATGACGTGCGAACCCCGCAGAAGGAAGACAAGGCGGTTATCCTCGCCCGCAGCCTGGCGGCGACCATCAGTGCCGGCGATAGCCAATTGGGCGGTGACCACAAGGCCTGGCAGTGGGGCAAATTGCACAGCTACGCGTGGAAAAACGGCCGCGGCCAGGTCGTACGCGGTCCGCTATCGGCCGGCGGCGATGCCACCACGCTCAACACTGCGGCGTTCGCCTGGGGCCTGGACTTCAACACCACCCAGGCGCCGGATATGCGCTTTATCGTCGACTTCGGCCAGCCCGAGCCGTTGATGGTCCAGGGCGGCAGCGGCCAGTCGGGTAACGCGGCCAGCCCCTACTACGTCAATGGCGTCGATTCGTGGATCAAGGGGCAGTACCAAAGCCTGCCGCTGCAACCGCAGAACTTCGATCGGGGGTATGGCAAGACTCGGTTGACCCTCGTTCCCGGTAAATAAGGCGTCCCAGGCTTGCTCCCGTCAGACCGCGGTCGTAGGAGCTGTCGAGCAACGAGAGGCCGCGATCTTTTGATCTTTCGCTTGAGATTCAAGTGTCATAGGAAAGATCGCAGTCTCGCGTTGCTCGACAGCTCCTACAGGGGGCAGGCGCCTCTCCACCCAAACCCGATAGAACTTCTGATCCCGCCATCGCCTCTACCTGACAAGCCCATCGCCCCGGTGATTGCATGGATCTTGTCATTGCCCGCCCCGAAGGCCTGTACTGTCCGCCCGGGGATTTCTACATCGACCCCTGGCGTCCGGTTGAGCGCTCGGTCATCACCCATGCCCACGGTGACCATGCCCGCAGTGGCAATCAGCACTACCTGGCAGCTGCCCCCGGTGAAGGCATCCTGCGTTCGCGACTGGGCCAGGACATCCATCTGCAGCCCCTGCCCTACGGCGAACGCCTGCGACATCACGGCGTGACCTTGAGCTTTCACCCTGCCGGCCACGTGCTGGGGTCGGCCCAGGTGCGGTTGGAGCATGAAGGCGAGGTCTGGGTGGCATCCGGAGACTACAAAGTCGAACCCGACGGCACCTGCACGCCGTTCGAGCCAGTGAAGTGTCATACGTTCATCACCGAATCCACGTTCGGCCTGCCCATCTATCGCTGGCAGCCCCAGGCGCAGATATTCGACGAGATCAATCAATGGTGGCGCGCAAACATTGCCGCCAACCGGGCCAGCGTGCTGTTCTGCTATTCCTTCGGTAAAGCCCAGCGGATTCTCCATGGCATCGACGCCAGCCTGGGCCCCATCCTTGCCCACGGGGCGGTGGAGCCGTTGAACCGGGTCTACCGCGAGGCCGGGGTTCATTTGCCGCCGACGATTTACGCCGGTGACATCCAGAAGAACGACCCGATCATGGGCCAGGCCCTGGTCATCGCCCCGCCGTCGGCCGGTGGCAGCAGCTGGATGCGCCGTTTCGGCGACTACAGCGATGCCTTCGCCAGCGGCTGGATGCGCCTGCGGGGTACCCGACGGCGGCGTGGCGTGGATCGGGGCTTCGTGCTTTCCGATCACGCCGACTGGCCCGGCCTGCTCTGGGCCATCGAACAGACCGGCGCCGAGCGGGTCATGGTCACGCACGGGGCGGTGAGCGTGCTGGTGCGGCATTTATGCGAGCTCGGCCTCGACGCCCAGGGTTTCAACACCGAATACGGCGACGATGAAGAAGACGTCATCGCCGCCACTGGCGAGGACGCATCGTGAAAGCCTTCGCCGAACTCTACGCCGACCTGGACGCCACCACCTCCAGCAACGCCAAGCTGGCGGCCATGCAACGCTACTTCACTCAGGCTCCGCCCCAAGATGCAGCGTGGGCCGTGTATTTCCTGTCCGGGGGCCGCCCCCGGCAACTGGTACCGGTGAAAATCCTCCGAGACCTGGCCGTACAGGTATCCGGATTGTCGCCCTGGCTGTTCGAAGAAAGTTACCAGGCCGTGGGAGACCTGGCCGAAACCATTTCCCTGGTGTTGCCGGAGTCCCCTCACACTTCTGCCGAAGGCCTGGCGTTGTGGGTAGAGGAGAAACTGCTGCCGTTGCGCGGTGAAACGCCTGAGGTATTGGCACTGCGACTACCCACCTTGTGGGCACAACTCGACCGCTCGAGCCTGATGCTCTGCATCAAGCTCATCACCGGCAGCTTCCGTGTCGGAGTCTCCAAGCTGCTGGTGACCCGGGCCCTGGCCGGAATGGCCAGGCTGGACAGCAAACGGGTCGCCCAGCGCCTGGTGGGTTACACCGACCTGTCCCATCGCCCGACGGCTGACAGTTACCTCAAATTGATCGCCGCCGAATCCGAGGATGAACATGCCCAACGTGGCGGCCAGCCGTATCCGTTTTTCCTGGCCCATGCCTTGTCCGCCCCCGCAGAGCAGTTCGACGCGCTACTGGGGCCGCCCAGCAATTGGCAAGTGGAATGGAAATGGGATGGCATCCGCTCCCAGGTGATCAAGCGCGACGGCCAGTTGTGGGTCTGGTCCCGAGGCGAAGAGCTGGTAACCGAACGCTTCCCTGAATTGCACACCCTGACATCGCTGCTGCCCGACGGTACGGTGATCGACGGCGAAATCGTGGTCTGGAAAACCTCGCGACCGGTGACCGGGGATGCCTTCGATGCGGATGCGCCGCTGCAACCGGCCGTACAACCGTTCGCCCTGTTGCAACAGCGCATTGGTCGCAAGACCCTGAGCAAGAAAATCCTCGAAGAGGCCCCCGTGGTGGTGATGGCCTACGATTTGCTGGAATGGCAAGGAGAGGATTGGCGCAGCCATACCCAGGCCGAGCGCCGTGAGCAGTTGGAGGCGCTGATTGCAGATTCCCAGAGCCCGGTTCTGCTGCCGTCGCCGATCGTCACCGGCCAGGACTGGCTCGACCTCGCCCGCCAGCGTGAAGCGTCCCGTAGCCTCGGCGTCGAGGGCATGATGCTCAAAGCGTGCAACGCCCTGTATGGCGTCGGTCGGACCAAGGACATGGGAGTGTGGTGGAAATGGAAAATCGACCCGTTCAGCGTCGACGCTGTGTTGATCTACGCTCAACGCGGTCACGGTCGCCGGGCCAGTCTGTACAGCGACTACACCTTCGCCGTATGGGACAACCCGCCGGGCAGCCGCGAGCGCAACCTGGTGCCGTTCGCCAAGGCCTATTCGGGGCTGACCGATGAGCAAATGCGCCAGGTCGACAGCATCGTGCGCAAGACCACCGTGGAGAAGTTCGGTCCGGTAAGCAGTGTCACGCCCACCCTGGTTTTCGAGTTGGGCTTCGAAGGCATTGCCTTGTCCAGGCGCCACAAGAGCGGGATTGCGGTGCGATTTCCAAGGATGCTGCGCTGGCGCCAGGACAAGACCGTCGAAGACGCCGATACCCTGGCAACGCTCCAGGACCTGCTGAAATAACCTCTCTGTGGCTGCACTATCAATTGTGGCGAGGGGATTTATCCCCGTTGGGCTGCGAAGCGGCCCCAAAAAACTTCAGCCACTGTGGTGTGTCAGACAGAGCCAAGGGGCTGCTGCGCAGCCCAGCGGGGATAAATCCCCTCGCCACAGAACATGCTTCTTGCCGACCCTGCGGAGCACCACTGCGGTGCGCCTTTTGATGTACGCTTCGCTTCGCGCACCAACACGTTCCACTGCCTGTCGCCGAAGCTTTTTAAAACACTTGTTCGGCACTGTGGTTCGGAAATTGCTACCTTTATGCCGTCTTACCGTTCTTACCTGCACCGGTAACAAAACTTCATGCGCCACAAGCGCTCATCATGGTTTTAGGGACTCGATAATGAAAAAAGCACTGCTGACCCTTTCTGCACTGGCATTGTGCATGGCCGCCGGCGCCGCCACGGCCAAGGAATACAAGGAACTGCGTTTTGGTGTCGACCCGTCCTATGCTCCATTCGAATCCAAGGCAGCCGATGGCAGCCTGGTAGGTTTCGATATCGACTTGGGCAATGCGATCTGCGAAGAACTGAAGGTCAAATGCAAGTGGGTCGAAAGTGATTTCGACGGCATGATCCCAGGCCTCAAGGCCAACAAGTTCGACGGTGTCATCTCGTCCATGACCGTGACTCCGGCCCGCGAGAAAGTCATCGACTTCTCCAACGAACTGTTCTCCGGCCCGACCTCCCTCGTATTCAAGAAAGGCTCTGGCCTGAGCACCGACCTCGCCTCGCTCAAAGGCAAAACCGTCGGTTACGAACAGGGCACCATCCAGGAAGCCTACGCCAAGGCAGTACTGGACAAGGCCGGCGTCAAGACCCAGGCCTATGCCAACCAGGATCAGGTCTATGCCGACCTGGTTTCCGGCCGTCTCGACGCGTCGATCCAGGACATGCTGCAAGCCGAGCTGGGTTTCCTGAAGTCCCCTCAGGGCGCCGACTATGAAGTCAGCAAGCCGGTGGACAGCGAACTGCTGCCTTCCAAGACCGCCGTCGGTATCAAGAAAGGTAACAAAGACCTGAAGGCACTTTTGGATAAAGGTATCAAAGCGTTACACGACGACGGCAAATACGCCGAAATCCAGAAGAAACACTTTGGCGATCTGAATCTGTACAGCGGCAAATAATGCGCAGCGCCCATCCGATCACGGATGGGCGCTTTTCGACTGCCAAAGGCCTCTTTCATGCTCGAACAACTCTTACAAAATCTGGGGCTCTCCGCCTTCAGCCTGAAGGGCTTTGGCCCGCTGCTGATGCAAGGCACCTGGATGACCATCAAACTGGCGGCCCTGTCGCTATTATTGAGCGTCTTGCTCGGCCTGCTGGGCGCCAGCGCCAAGCTGTCCCCGGTCAAACTGCTGCGAATCCCGGCCCAGCTCTACACCACGCTGATTCGCGGCGTGCCGGACCTGGTGCTGATGCTGTTGATTTTCTACAGCCTGCAAACCTGGCTGACCTCTCTTACCGACTTCCTGGAATGGGATTACATCGAGATCGACCCGTTCGGCGCCGGAGTGATTACCCTGGGCTTCATCTATGGCGCGTACTTCACCGAGACCTTTCGCGGCGCGATCCTCGCGGTGCCGAGGGGCCAGATCGAAGCCGCCACCGCTTATGGCCTCAAGCGCGGCCAGCGCTTCCGCTTCGTGGTGTTTCCGCAAATGATGCGCTTTGCCCTGCCGGGGATCGGCAACAACTGGATGGTGATGCTCAAGGCCACCGCGCTGGTATCGATCATCGGCCTGGCCGATCTGGTCAAGGCGGCCCAGGATGCGGGCAAGAGCACCTATCAACTGTTCTACTTCCTGGTGCTGGCGGCGCTGATCTACCTGCTGATTACCAGCGCGTCCAACTTCATTCTGCGCAGGCTTGAACGCCGCTACGCCGCCGGAACACGGGAGGCAGTGCGATGATAGAACTCCTGCAAGAGTACTGGCGGCCGTTTCTCTACAGCGACGGCGTCAACGTCACGGGCCTGGCGATGACCCTGTGGCTGCTCAGCGCTTCGTTGCTGATTGGCTTCCTGGTCTCGATCCCGCTGTCCATCGCCCGGGTTTCGCCCAAGCGCTCCGTGCGCTGGCCTGTGCAGTTCTATACCTACCTGTTCCGCGGCACACCACTCTATATCCAGCTGTTGATCTGCTACACCGGTATCTACAGCATCGCGGCGGTGCGCGCCCAACCCCTGCTCGACAGTTTCTTTCGCGATGCGATGAACTGCACGATCCTGGCCTTCGCCCTGAACACCTGCGCCTATACCACGGAAATCTTTGCCGGGGCGATCCGCAGCATGAACCACGGCGAAGTCGAAGCAGCGAAGGCCTACGGCCTGACCGGCTGGAAGTTGTATGCCTATGTGATCATGCCGTCGGCACTGCGGCGCTCGCTGCCTTACTACAGCAACGAAGTGATCCTGATGCTGCACTCGACGACCGTGGCATTCACCGCTACCGTTCCAGACGTGCTGAAAGTGGCCCGGGATGCCAACTCGGCCACCTTCCTGACGTTCCAATCGTTCGGGATCGCCGCGTTGATCTACCTGACCGTCACCTTCGCACTGGTAGGCCTCTTCCGCCTCGCCGAGCGCCGCTGGCTGGCCTTTCTCGGGCCGACTCATTAGTCCAGGACACACAAGCAAATGCGCCACCAGATCCATGACCTGCTGGCCCCGCTGCCGGGGACCGCACGCAAGATCCACAGTTTTCACTTCGGCCCGGAAAAAGCCGTCGGTAAGATCTACATCCAGTCCTCCCTGCATGCCGATGAGCTACCCGGCATGCTGGTGGCCTGGCATCTCAAACAACGCCTGGCGGCGCTCGAGGCGTCTGGCCACCTGCGACACGAAATCGTACTGGTGCCCGTGGCCAACCCCATCGGCCTCGAACAAGTGCTGATGGATGTGCCATTGGGTCGCTACGAATTGGAGAGCGGGCAAAACTTCAATCGTCGCTTCGTCGACCTGAGCGAGGAAGTCGGCAACGAGATCGAAGACCTGCTCACCCATGACCCCCAGCACAACCTGATGCTGATCCGCACCAGCCTGCGCGATGCCCTTGCCCGGCAGACCGCTGCCACACAACTGCAATCCCAACGCCTGACCCTGCAACGGCTGGCCTGCGACGCCGACATGGTGCTGGACCTGCACTGCGATTTCGAAGCCGTGGCGCACCTCTATACCACGCCGGAAGCCTGGCCCCAGGTCGAACCGCTGGCCCGCTACATAGGCGCCGAGGCCAGCCTGCTGGCAACCGACTCGGGCGGCCAGTCGTTCGATGAATGCTTCACCCTGCTCTGGTGGCAGCTCAAGGAGCGCTTCGGCGAACGCTTCGAGATTCCCCTGGGCAGTTTTTCGGTCACCGTCGAATTGCGCGGCCAGGGCGACGTCAACCATGGGCTGGCGAGCCTCGACTGCCAGGCCCTGATCGAATACCTGATCCGCTACGGCGCCATCGAAGGCGAACCGATGCCTCTGCCCGAATTGCCTTATCCAGCCACGCCGCTGGCAGGCGTCGAGCCGGTGGCGACCCCCGTGGGCGGGTTACTGGTCTATGCCGCCTTGCCTGGCGAGTATCTGGAGGCCGGTCAATTGGTGGCGGAAATCATCGACCCGGTCAACGACACCGTCACCCCCATTCATTGCTGCAATGCCGGGCTGATGTACGCCCGCTCGCTGCGTCGCATGGCCACCGCTGGCATGGTCATCGCCCATGTCGCCGGCGCCGAAGCCTACCGCAGCGGCTACCTACTTTCGCCTTGAGGATGCCTGTTCCATGTACAAACTGACCATCGAAGGCCTGCATAAAAGCTACGGCGAACATGAGGTGCTCAAGGGCGTTTCGCTCAAGGCCAAGACCGGCGACGTCATCAGCCTGATCGGCGCCAGCGGCTCGGGCAAGAGTACCTTCCTGCGCTGCATCAACTTCCTGGAACAACCCAACGACGGCGCCATGAGCCTGGACGGCAAACCGGTCCAGATGATCAAGGACCACCATGGCATGCATGTGGCCGACGCCGACGAATTGCAACGCATCCGTACACGCTTGGCCATGGTGTTCCAGCACTTCAACCTGTGGAGCCACATGACCGTGCTGGAAAATATCACCATGGCGCCACGCCGGGTGTTGGGCATCAGCAAGCAGGAAGCCGACGAGCGAGCCCATCGCTACCTGGACAAGGTCGGACTACCGGCGCGCGTGGCCGAGCAGTATCCTGCGTTCCTGTCCGGCGGCCAGCAACAACGCGTGGCCATCGCCCGCGCCCTGGCGATGGAACCGGAGGTGATGCTGTTCGACGAACCGACCTCGGCCCTGGACCCCGAATTGGTGGGGGAAGTGTTGAAGGTCATCCAGGGGCTGGCTGAAGAAGGCCGGACCATGATCATGGTGACCCACGAAATGAGCTTCGCCCGCAAGGTGTCGAACCAGGTGCTGTTCCTGCACAAAGGCCTGGTCGAAGAAGAAGGCGCGCCGGAAGATGTGCTGGGCAATCCGAACAGCGAGCGGCTGAAGCAGTTCCTCAGCGGCAACCTGAAATAGAACCCTATACCAGAACAGCGTGAAAAACGTGTGGCGAGGGGATTTATCCCCTCGCCACAGGGTTTTGCAGAGCAATCTGCGGTAACTCCATCCGCCTATTTAAACCTTTCCCCTGCCGCCGTGGTCCTTGAAAGAAGACTTCCAGGGCGCACGCGGCAGGCATGGCGACATCCAACAACTTCGCAAACCAATGGTTCAGCGCCCGCGGCTGGAAGCCGTTTGCCTTCCAGAAACAGGTCTGGGCGGCAGTCAAGCGTGGGGAATCGGGGTTGCTGCACGCCAACACCGGAGCGGGCAAAACCTACGCGCTGTGGTTTGCCGCCCTCAACCGTTTCGCCCGTACCGCCCCGCCCCCGGATAAGCCGCGCAAACGCAAACCTGCGGTCGAACCGCTGACCGTCCTGTGGATCACGCCAATGCGTGCATTGGCCGCCGACACTGGCAAAGCCCTCGAAGCGCCGCTGGCGGATCTGCAGATTCCCTGGAGCGTAGGCCTGCGCACCGGCGATACCAGTGCCAGCGAACGGGCCCGCCAAGGCCGGCGCCTGCCCACGGCACTGATCACCACCCCCGAGAGCCTGACCCTGATGCTTGCCCGCAGCGATGCGCAAACAGCAACGGCAACGTTGCGCATGGTCGTAGTGGACGAATGGCATGAACTGCTGGGCAACAAGCGAGGCGTGCAGTTGCAACTGGCGTTGGCGCGGCTGCGGCACTGGTACCCCGAACTCATCGTCTGGGGCGTGTCCGCCACCCTGGGTAATCAGGCCCACGCCGAGCAGGTGTTGATCCCCCGAGGCAACGGTATCAGCATCCAAGGGGCCAATGACAAAACGCTGCGGGTCGATACGCTGCTGCCCCCTGCCCTCGAACGTTTTCCGTGGGCCGGCCACATCGGCCTGAAAATGCTGCCCCAGGTCATCGCGCAAATCGACGCCAGCAACAGTTGCCTGGTCTTTACCAACACCCGGGCGCAAGCCGAAATCTGGTATCAGGCGCTCCTTGAAGCGCGCCCTGACTGGGCCGGACTGATCGCGCTGCACCACAGCTCGCTGTCCCGCGATACCCGGGACTGGGTCGAGCGTGCGCTCAAGGACGGTCAACTCAAGGCGGTGGTGTGTACGTCCAGCCTGGACCTGGGTGTGGATTTCCTGCCCGTCGAGCGGGTATTGCAGATCGGCTCGGCCAAGGGTGTGGCGCGGCTGATGCAACGTGCCGGGCGCTCAGGTCACGCACCGGGACGAACCTCGCGGATCACCCTGGTGCCGACCCACAGCCTGGAGTTGATCGAAGCCGTCGCCGCTCGGGATGCGGTGACCCAGCGGCGCATCGAACCTCGTGAGTCGCCTCATAAGCCTTTGGATGTGCTGGTGCAACATCTGGTCAGCATGGCCTTGGGCAGCGGCTTCGTACCCGATGAGCTGTACCGGGAAGTGCGCAGCGCCTGGGCCTACCGTGACCTGCACGAAACGCAATGGGCCTGGGCCCTGGCTTTCGTGCGCCATGGCGGCCTGTCCTTGACCGCCTACCCCGATTACCGTCGGGTCGAGCCAGACGAGCACGGCATCTGGCGAGTCCCCGACGCGCGCCTGGCCCGGCGTCATCGCATGAGCATCGGCACCATCGTCAGCGATGCCAGCTTGCAATTGAAATTCTGGACCAAGGGCGGCGGCGGCAAAACCCTGGGCAGCGTGGAAGAAGGCTTCATTGCCCGCCTGCGACCGGGGGACGGCTTCCTGTTCGCCGGACGATTGCTGGAACTGGTCCGGGTTGAGGACATGACTGCCTACGTGCGTCGCAGCCAGGCGAAAAAAGCCGCCGTGCCGCGCTGGAACGGCGGGCGGATGCCGCTTTCCAACGAACTGGCTGCCGCCGTGGTGGCGCGCCTGAGCGAGGCCGCCGCGGGGCGCTTCGAGGGCCCGGAGATGCAAGCCGTACAGCCCTTGTTACTGACTCAGCAGCGCTGGTCCGGCCTGCCCACGCAGACTTCATTGCTGGCCGAAGCGCTGAAGTCCCGGGAAGGCTGGCACCTGTTCCTGTACCCGTTTGCCGGACGCCAGGTGCATCTGGGGCTGGCTAGCCTGCTGGCTTGGCGCGTCAGCCAGCAGGAACCGCTGACCTTTTCCATTGCGGTCAACGACTACGGCCTCGAACTGCTCAGTGCCACGGCACTGGATTGGTCGCACTACCTGAATCCCGCGCTCTTGAGCACCGACAACCTGCTGGCCGATGTGCTCGCCAGCCTGAACGCCGGGGAGTTGGCCCTTCGACGCTTTCGCGAGATCGCCCGGATCGCCGGTCTGGTATTCGCCGGCTACCCCGGCGCACCGAAAAGCACCCGGCAGGTCCAGGCCTCCAGCGGGTTGTTCTTTCAAGTATTCAAGCAATACGACGCCGACAACCTCTTGCTGGCCCAGGCCGGAGAAGAAGTTCTGCGTGAAGAACTGGATATATGTCGTCTGGAGCAGACCTTGGAACGCCTCAACACCTTGAAGCTGGACCTGCACATCATCAAGCGCCCCACTCCACTGGGCTTTCCATTGCTGGTGGAGCGGTTCAGGGAAAGCCTGAGTTCGGAAAAGCTTGCCGATCGCATCAGGCGAATGGTCAGCGAACTGGAAAAGACTGCCGAGCGGGGTGATGCCTGATGCCCGCGCCTTATCCCGTCAGCCTGGCCGGCGAAGAGCTTTGGTTGCTACCGGAAAAAGCCATTTATTGGCCCGCCCAGGAGACCCTGATGGTGGCAGACGTGCATTTCGGCAAGGCCGCCGCCTATCGCAGGCTCGGCCAACCGGTGCCCCACGGCACCACCGCCAGTAACATCGCGATCCTGGATGGATTACTGGCGAGCCTGCCGTGCCGACAGCTGATTTTCCTCGGAGATTTTCTCCACGGCCCTGGCTCACGCGCGCCGGGTACCCTGAAGGCCCTTTCAGATTGGCGGGACAGGCATCCGAACCTGGCCATGACGCTGATTCGCGGCAACCATGACAAACACGCCGGCGATCCACCGCCCTCGCTGAACATTCGCGTGGTACCAGAACCCCTGCTGCTGGGCCCCTTCGCGGTGCAACACGAACCCGACCCGCATCCGAGTCGCCATGTGCTGGCCGGTCACGTACACCCGGTGTATCACTTGAACGGCAAAGGCCGCCAGCGCCTGCGCCTGGCGTGCTTCCGGCTGGGCAGCGCCATCAGCCTGCTACCGGCCTTCGGCGCCTTTACAGGCGGCTATCGGGTCGAGCAGGACAACGACTGCAGGATTTTTGTCATTGGCGATAACGAAATGTGGCCGGTATAGCTGCAAGTTTTAAGATGGAAGCCACAAGTGAGGTCCTGCTCGCCTGCAGCTTGTAGCTGGTTTTCAGGCTACTGGCGCAGGAGGCGGCTCGTCCGGCAGGGTCGGTTCGCCCGGCTCGGTGGGTTGTTCATTCGGGGTATCGGGATCAGGCTGGCCAGGAATACCGCCTGCCGCTTCGACAGGGTGGGCCAGCAGGGACCAGGCCATGACGCCGATCTGATTGGGCTCAAGCCTTGCCAGTTCGGCACTGATTCGCGGATCGATCTTCATAGAGCAACTCCTGAGCGAAGCCCGTTGCGCTGACATGAAAACGGGCAGTACACACAGTAGAGTGTCTGCCCGCTCAGTAATTCCCACTGTTCGTCAAAATCAGGTGCGCGGCAGTGTCACACCACGCTGGCCTTGGTACTTGCCGCCCCGATCCTTGTAGGAAACTTCGCATTCTTCATCGGATTCGAGGAACAGCATCTGCGCCACACCTTCGTTGGCGTAGATTTTCGCCGGCAAGGTCGTGGTGTTCGAGAACTCCAGGGTCACATGGCCTTCCCACTCCGGTTCCAGCGGCGTGACATTGACGATGATGCCGCAACGGGCATAGGTGCTCTTGCCCAGGCAGATGGTCAGCACGTTGCGCGGAATGCGGAAGTACTCGACGGTGCGGGCCAGGGCGAAGGAGTTCGGCGGAATGATGCAAACGTCGCTCTTGATGTCGACGAAGCTCTTCTCGTCGAAGTTCTTCGGATCGACGGTGGCCGAGTTGATGTTGGTGAACACCTTGAATTCGTCGGCGCAGCGCACGTCGTAGCCGTAGCTGGAGACGCCGAAGGAAATCAGTCGGTCGGCGCCTTCACCGCGCATCTGGCGCTCTACGAAGGGCTCGATCATGCCGTGCTCTTGCGCCATGCGGCGAATCCACTTGTCCGATTTGATGCTCATGGCGGTGTCCTGAATAGCGAGGGTGGAGAAAACTGTCCGGCATCTTACCGGGGCGAGAGGCAGGGTTCAAAGCGTGGCAAGCAATTCTCGCCGATCCGTCCTGTTTTCCCGGGCCTGAGCGCCGTCAGTCACCAAAATCGAGAAACCTTCGCAAAGACCATTGGCACGTTTGGGAAAAAGGGTTAAGGTGGCGTCACTGTGCTGCTTGTGTCACTGAGAATCTCTACACGATATGTTGAATTTCGATCCAACCATCTACAAGAATTTTTCCTGCTCTTTGCACTCAGTCTCGGCCAGGGTTCTTCCTGAGTCGCAGTTATCTTTGTTCAAGGAGTTACACCATGTCTAATCGCCAAACCGGTACCGTTAAGTGGTTCAACGATGAAAAAGGCTTCGGCTTCATCACCCCACAATCCGGTGACGATCTGTTCGTACACTTCAAAGCTATCCAATCCGACGGCTTCAAAAGCCTGAAAGAAGGCCAACAGGTTTCTTTCGTCGCTACCCGCGGTCAGAAAGGCATGCAAGCTGAAGAAGTAACAGTTATCTAACTGTTCCTGCTTTAGCAAAGAGCCCCGCCCTCAAAAGCGGGGCTTTTTTGTGCCCGCCAGTTTTTGCCAGCACACAAAAAACCCTGTGGGAGCGAGCCTGCTCGCGATAGCGGTGTGTCAGTCAACAGTATTGTTGCTGGTCTACCGCTATCGCGAGCAGGCTCGCTCCCACAGGGGGCACTTCTGCCCAGGGCTTACCAGGTCACGCCAAACCCGGCCGTGTAGCGCGTCTTGCTCAAATCACTGTCCTCGGAACCTTCAATCACATCTTTCTCAGCCTTGAGGTTGAGCGAGGCCCAGTCGGTGACCTTGTAGCGCAGGCCCATCTCCGCGTCGTAGGCGTACTCCGCAACGCCGGACAGCGGTTTACCCACCTCGCCGTTGGTGAAGAACTCGACACGCTTGCCTACGAGGTAGCGGTTGTAGTCCCACTTCATGGCGACGGAATAGAAGTTGTCCTTGCCGCCGTCCTGATACTCGTAATCGGTGCGGTTCAACAGCGAACCCAGCGAGAACGCTCCCAGTTCGTCATCCCAGAACTGGTAGCCCGGACCGGTACCTACCACCCGCTGGCGGGCCAGGTCTTCGACCTTGTCGCGCTTGTAATTCAGACGACCCTGCCAGAACCATTTGTCCGTAAGGAAGCGGTCGAGGGAGTATTCCAGCTTCCAATTGTCGGCCGAGACCACGTCATCCTGGAATTCGCGGTTGTACTCGCCCTCGGCGGTGTGCCGCCATCGGCCGTGGCGCGCTGTCGTCTTGAAGTCGATGTCGTAGTCGTCGACATCTTTTTCCGCCCGCTGGTAATCCAGCGCTGCATCGACATTGCCTTTCCATACCAGATCCTCGACTACCGGCTTGGGCTTGAGGATCTGCTGGATACTGGCCAGTTCGACAGTCTTGGGCGCGTCACCGTTGGCCAGGGTCACCTTGCCGTCTTCGGCAGCGTGCAGGGCCTTGGCTTTCTCACCGGTGTAGGCGTCCTGTTTGACCAGCAACTGCTGGTCACTTTCAAGGGTCTTGACCTGTTTCCAGTCGATGGGAACGGCGCCGGCATAATCGGTCTGGATCAGCAACTTGCCGCCATCGAAAACAGTGATCTTGCCGCTGAGTTTGTCACCGTTCTTCAACCAGACGGTATCGGCAAACAAGGGCGTGGAGATGCTGGCAACAGCCAGGCATAGCAGGGTTCTGGACAACATAAGCGTATGAGGAGCTCAAGTTTGCGGTGAAAAGGCGGCATTATCCCCCAGGACGACACCTCAGCAAGGACTGACCCAAGGATGTGGGATGAGTTCATTTCTCAATCAGCTCTGCCAGAATAAACCTACGAACGGACATGTATTTTTCCCAGGAACCTACCCGTGACCGATATCCCAGCAGGCCCCGAAGACGCCGCGCAGGTACGCCGTACCACGCTCTACCTGACCCTTGCGCAAGTGCCACCCGGCAAAGTCGTCACCTATGGCCAGCTCGCCGAGCTGGCCGGCCTGGGTCGGGCAGCGCGCTGGGTGGGCCGCACCCTCAGCCAACTGCCCAACGACACCCGCCTGCCCTGGCATCGGGTATTGGGCGCCGGTGGTCGGATCAGCCTGCCAGCAGGCAGCGTCTCGGGGAATGAACAGCGCGCACGCCTGCGCATGGAAGGGATCAGTATCCTGAATAATCGTGTTGATATTCGGCTCCATGGCTGGCGCCCGGTAGAGCACAGCGGTTAGAGTGCGCGCTTTGTTTTCGCAATTTTTGAGGCAGACTCCAGCCCATGCCCCGTAAAACCTGGCGCGCAGCCCTCGCCGCCTATGCCAGTCCTTCGACGCTCGTGCTGTTGCTGCTTGGCTTCGCTGCCGGCCTGCCCTACATGCTGGTGTTTTCCACGCTTTCGGTCTGGTTGCGCGAAGCCGGCGTGGCTCGTGAAACCATCGGCTACGCGAGCCTGATCGGCCTGGCCTACGCCTTTAAATGGGTCTGGTCGCCGTTGCTCGATCAATGGCGCCTTCCGGTGCTGGGCAAACTCGGCCGTCGTCGATCATGGCTGGTGCTTTCCCAAGGCCTGGTGATCCTGGGCCTGATCGGGATGGGTTTCTGCGATCCGCAGAAACACCTCTCATGGTTGATCGCCATTGCCGTGCTCGTGGCGTTCGCTTCGGCCACCCAGGACATCGCGGTCGATGCCTATCGCCTGGAAATCGTCGATGACACCCGCCAGGCCGCCCTCGCCGCCAGCTACATGTCCGGCTACCGGGTCGCCGCACTGCTGGCGACCGCCGGCGCACTGTTCTTCGCCGAGGGCTTCGGCTCCACCGGCTTCAGCTACAAGCACTCGGCCTGGGCCGGTACTTATCTGCTGTTCGGCGTATTGATGGTCCCGGCACTGCTCACATCGCTGTTCATGCGCGAACCGCCGGTACCCCTGCGTACGCAATTGCAGGCCGGGCGCTACACGTTCGCTCATCAACTGGCATCGGTGTTCGTGCTGATCGTGCTACTGGTGTCAGTCCCGGCGATGTTCACCCAGCTCTACAACGCCGACTTTGCCAGCGTGTTGTTCGAAGGCGTCAGCCTGCTTGATCTGCTGCTCGAGGACCGCGCCTTCCTGCGGGCCATTCTCTATATCCTCCTGACCGCCATGTGCCTGTCGGCCATGGGGCGGCGCGGCCTGGCGCCGGTGCTCACGCCGGTCAACGACTTCATCCTGCGCTACCGCTGGCAGGCCTTGTTGCTGCTCGGACTGATCGCCACGTACCGGATGTCCGACACGGTCATGGGTGTCATGGCCAACGTGTTCTACATCGACCAGGGCTTCACCAAGGACCAGATCGCCAGTGTCAGCAAGATTTTCGGGCTGATCATGACCCTCGTCGGTGCCGGCATGGGCGGTCTGTTGATCGTGCGTTTCGGCATCCTGCCGATTCTGTTCATCGGCGGCGTGGCCTCGGCCGCCACCAACATCCTGTTCCTGATGCTCGCCGACATGGGCCCCAACCTGAAAATGCTGGTGCTCACCATCTCCCTGGACAACTTCAGCTCCGGCCTTGCCACCTCGGCGTTCGTGGCGTACCTGTCGAGCCTGACCAACCTGAAGTTTTCCGCCACCCAATACGCCCTGCTCAGCTCGATCATGCTGCTGCTGCCACGCTTGATCGGTGGCTATTCCGGGGTGATGGTAGAGAAATTCGGTTATCACAATTTCTTCCTGATCACCGCCCTGCTCGGCGTCCCGACCCTGCTGCTGATCGCACTGCACTGGTTCCAGGAGAACCGTCGCCAGGGCTCACCCTCCGCCCCGGAACCGACACCCACCCGGCCGGCGGAAGAGTCGTAGGAAACGTCAGCAAACGCCGGCGAAACCGGCATTCGCACCTGGCGACCGGCTACGCGCCTGTACGCCAGGGCATCTCGCCCGTACAATGCTCCGTCACTTCTCGTCATCAGCAACCGACAACGGCCAACCATGCGCACCAGTCAATTTTTGCTCGCCACACAGAAAGAAACGCCTTCCGACGCCGTCGTGATCAGCCATCAGTTGATGCTGCGTGCCGGCATGATCCGCAAGCTCGCCTCGGGCCTGTACACCTGGCTGCCGATGGGTCTGCGGGTCATGCGCAAGGTGGAAGCCATCGTGCGTGAAGAAATGGACGCCGCCGGCGCCCTGGAAGTGTTGATGCCGGGCACCCAACCGGCCGAGTTGTGGCAGGAATCCGGACGCTGGGAAGAATACGGCCCTGAACTGCTGCGCCTCAAGGACCGTCACGGTCGTGACTTCTGTGCTGGCCCGACCCACGAAGAAGTGATCACCGACCTGATGCGCAACGAGTTGAGCAGCTACAAGCAGCTGCCCATCAACCTGTACCAGATCCAGACCAAATTCCGTGACGAGATCCGTCCACGCTTCGGCCTGATGCGCGGTCGTGAGTTCATCATGAAGGATTCCTACTCCTTCCACACCGACCTGGCTTCGCTGCAAGTCACCTACGACCGCATGCACCAGGCGTACTGCAATGTGTTCACCCGCCTGGGCCTGAAATTCCGCCCGGTTGAAGCCGACAACGGCTCCATCGGCGGCGCCGGCTCCCACGAGTTCCACGTACTGGCAGACTCCGGCGAAGACGACATCGTCTTCAGCAGCGGCTCCGACTACGCCGCCAATATCGAGAAAGCCGAAGCCGTGCCACGGGAAACCTCCCGTCCTGCGCCGTCGGAAGAAATGCGGCTGGTGGACACCCCGAACGCCAAGACCATTGCCCAACTCGTGGAAGGCTACAACCTGCCGATCGAACGCACGATCAAGACCCTGATCGTGCGCGCCGAAGAGGAAGGCAAGCTGATTGCACTGATCGTACGTGGCGATCATGAGCTGAACGAAATCAAGGCCGCCAACCAGCCTGGCGTCGCCAGCCCGCTGGTCATGGCCACCGACGCCGAACTGCGCGACGCCATCGGCGCCGGTGCTGGCTCCCTCGGCCCGCTGAACCTGCCGCTGCCGATCATCATCGACCGTTCGGTGGCACTGATGAGCGACTTCGCCATCGGCGCCAACATCGACGACAAGCACTATTTCGGCGTGAACTGGGAGCGCGACCTGCCGGTTCCAGCCGTCGCCGACCTGCGCAACGTCGTGGCCGGCGATCCGAGCCCGGACGGCAAGGGTGTACTCGAAATCAAGCGCGGCATCGAAGTCGGGCACATCTTCCAGTTGGGCAACAAGTACAGCAAGGCGATGAAGTGCGAAGTGCTGGGCGAGAACGGCAAGCCGGTCACCCTCGAAATGGGTTGCTACGGCATTGGCGTGTCCCGCGTGGTGGCTGCTGCCATCGAACAGAACAACGACGAGAAAGGGATTATCTGGAGCGACACCCTGGCGCCATTCCAGATTGCCCTGGTGCCGTTGCGCTACGAGACCGACCTGGTGCGCGAAGCCACTGACAAGCTCTACGCCGAACTGACGGCCGCCGGCTTTGAAGTACTGTTGGATGATCGCGACAAGAAAACCAGCCCCGGCATCAAGTTCGCTGACATGGAATTGATCGGCATCCCACACCGGATCGTCGTCAGTGACCGTGGCCTGGCCGAAGGCAACCTGGAATACAAGAGCCGAACCGAGGCGGAGCCGCAAGCGCTGCCAGTCGCCGACGTGCTCTCCTTCCTCCAGGCCCGTATCCGCCGCTGACATCAGATAGAGACGTCATGTTCAAGCGAAACACCTTAGGCCTCGGTGGCGCCGCGCTCTGCGGTGCCCTGCTGGTCAGCGGCTGTGCCAACCAAATGTCGCAACGCAGCGAGCACGAAGAGCGGGTCGAGCGGAAATTGCTCGACCATAGCCTGCAGATCGATGTGGGCGAACCCAAGGTGCTCGACCTGCCGCAACGCCGGGTACGGATCCATGAGCAGAAGACCTTCGAAGTCACCGAGTTCGAAGTCACGCGTCGTTACGATCGCTACACACCGTACCAACCCTGGCGGGAAATCTACGAAATCCCGCTGGGCGCAGTGGCAGTAGTGGCCGGCATCGGCGCGAACGTGGTCAATGTGTTTGCACTCGGTAACCTGCCTGAGACAGCGACCCACGACTGGCTCAGCTATGGTGTCGCCGGGCTGAACCCGTTCATGAACGCGCCCTCCCATGGCCGCGCTCAACAGAACCTGGCAGGCATCGATGAAGTCCAGCGAGACAAACGCACGGAGCACTCGAGCCTGCCCTGGAGCGAACGCCCGGTTGAGGTCAAGGCCGGCGGGCAGACATTCGAGCTGAGCACCGACCGCAATGGTGTGCTGCGCCTCAATCTGTTGGAGAGTCCGTTCGCTGAGCAGGACCTGAACCATTTCGGCAAGCTGCAAATCAGCGTGACGGACGCCCAGGACGAGGTGCACACCGACTCATCCCTTAGCGTCAGCAGCACCCTGCGCAGCAAGCTGGTAGAAGCCCACGCATTGATCTACGACGATCTGGAAGACGACGAGGTGAGCCAGTGGGTTCATCGGGTCAAGCGCCTGTCGGAACTGGGTCTGGAAGAAGAAGCCAGCGAGCTGGAACAGAGCCTGATCGAATTGACCCGCAATGATCCGGAATTACAGGCCGAGTTCATGAAGGCACTGACCAAGAGTGGCGGGCGGTTGGTGGCGGATCCGGGCGCTCACTGAAACTCCCGTGGCGAGGGGATTTAGCGAAACGTCGCACCCCAGCGGGGCGGTGCGACGTTTCGCTAAATCCCCTCGCCACAAAAAGCCTTCTGATCAGCCCTCCCCGCATCACCGCTCAAACAACTCCAACTGCTCGAACCCACCGCGCAAATCCTCCAGCCGTACTCCTATCCCCAGCAACCGCACCGGCTTTGCGCCGCGATTGAACGCCTGGGTCAACAGCAACTGGTAACTGCCCAAGTCCCGCCCTGCCCCCGCCTGCTCAAGGGTAGTCTGGGTGAAGTCGTGGAATTTCACTTTGACGAATGGCTTGCCAGGCCGATAGGTACTGTCGATTCGCGCCATGCGCCCGCTCAGGGTTTCCATCAACTCCGGCAGTTTATCGAGGCAGCTTGCCAGATCGGGCAGGTCGACATCGTAGGTGTTTTCCACACTGATGGACTGACGTCGACTGTCGTTGTGCACTAGACGCTCATCGATCCCACGGGCCAGACTCCAGAGTCGCTCACCGAAACTACCGAATTCGCGCACCAATGCCAGCTTGTCCCACTGACGCAATTGCAGGCAATCGGCAATGCCGAGCCGGCTCAGCTTGTCGGCCGTCACCTTGCCGACGCCGTGAAGCTTGCTGACCGGCAGGGCCGAGACAAAGTCCTCGACCTGGTCCGGAGTAATGACGAACAGGCCGTTGGGTTTTTTCCAATCACTGGCAATCTTGGCCAGGAACTTGTTCGGCGCGACACCGGCGGACACCGTGATATGCAACTGATTGGATACGCGTCGGCGAATGTCCTGGGCGATGCGGGTGGCGCTGCCACCGAAATGGGCGCTGTCGGAAACATCCAGATAGGCCTCGTCCAGGGACAACGGCTCGATCAGGTCCGTGTAGTCGCGGAAGATGCCCTGGATCTCCTTCGACGCCTCGCGATAGGCGTCCATCCTGGGCTTGACGATGATCAGGTCCGGACAGAGCTTCAAGGCATGCCCGGAGGACATGGCCGAACGCACACCGTAGGCCCGTGCCTCGTAGTTGCAGGTCGCGATCACGCCCCGTCGATCCGCCGAGCCGCCGACCGCCATGGGTTTACCGGCCAGCTGCGGGTCATCACGCATCTCGATGGCGGCATAGAAGCAATCACAGTCGACGTGGATGATTTTGCGTTGCGTCATAAAGAAGCGGGATGAGGGATGAATCGGACCGCCAGTATCGCACCAGGGGCTGTATATAGCACCAGTAGTTTGAAAGATCCGACGCTTAGCCTGGAAAAGGACTACTTAAAATGTATTTCTTCAATCGCACCGAACCATCCAATAGAGCCGCAGCCCTTGCCCCGCCTGCGTCACAGCATGGTCACAATGTTTTTTGAGAGGCTAAGCACTTGAAGCGGAACAGTTTTTTCCGGGGCAAGGGTTGACAGCCTGGCGATTCTCTGTAGAATGCCGACACACAGACGCGGGATGGAGCAGCCTGGTAGCTCGTCGGGCTCATAACCCGAAGGTCGTCGGTTCAAATCCGGCTCCCGCAACCAAACGTCAAGAAGGGCCACTCGAAAGAGTGGCCTTTTTTGTGTGCGTGTCTTTCCTGCCACCAGGTTCTTTTGCTGCGTGTGGAAATGATCACCCGTAGCGCCGCTCAGCGCCAACGAGCCAGGAGTTGTAGGACAATTTCCCTTTTGTTTTCTGGCATTTAGGGAAAAAGGGGCACGCCGACCATTAATTTGCCTCGATGCCCTTTTAACAGTTGACACTCAAGCGTTCGCCTGTAGAATGCCGCCTCACAGACGCGGGATGGAGCAGCCTGGTAGCTCGTCGGGCTCATAACCCGAAGGTCGTCGGTTCAAATCCGGCTCCCGCAACCAAACATCAGGAAAGGCTACTCGAAAGAGTGGCCTTTTTTGTGCCTGTTGTTTTTTGCTTGTCTAAAATCGGCCTCATTACAAAAGTTTTGTAATTATTTTCTGCCGAAGGGATTGGTAACTTGGCTGGATACCCCCATCCTGTCGCGCATAGCTCAAGAGGTGATTGATGCGCGCAAATTCTGACCCGCAAGACTCTGTTTCCGCTACACAACCAATCAAGGCCGAACGCTTGCGCTGGCTGGACCGAGTCAGCCAGTACCGCCAGCCCATCGGCCTCGCCGTCACGCTGTTGCTGTTTGCGATTGCGCTGATTGCCTGTCGCCATCTCCTGAGTGAACTCGATCTTTACGCGCTGCACGACTCGATTCTCGATGTGCCTCGACAGGCCCTGTTCGGTGCTGTCGCCGCGACGGTCGCAGGCTTCATCATTCTGCTGGGCTACGAATGGTCGGCGAGCCGCTATGCCGGGGCGACATTGCCGCCACAGACCCTGGTCCTGGGTGGGTTCACCGCGTTTGCCATCGGCAACGCCATTGGGCTGTCGCTACTGTCGGGTGGCTCGGTTCGCTACCGCCTGTATGCTCGTCATGGCCTCGGGGCATCGGACGTTGCCCACATGACATTGTTCGCCAGCCTGTCCCTGGGTTGTGCGCTGCCGCCACTGGCCGCCCTGGCCACCCTCAGCAACCTGCCTGCCGCGTCCGCCGCGCTGCATCTGCCTGTTACCTTGCTGGCGGGTGTCTCCCTGGCGGTGTTGCTGCTCATGGGCGTACTGGTCATCGGCATCTATCGTCGGCGCCTGCCGGAGCAACCTCATCGGGATGCCCTCCTGATCAAGGCCGGACGTCGTACCCTGCGCCTGCCGAGCCGACGCCTGACCTTCCTGCAACTGATCATTACGGCGCTGGATGTCGCGGCTGCTGCCACGGTGCTGTATCTGTTGCTGCCCGAGACGCCGCCATTCGGCGCATTCCTGCTGGTCTACCTGTTGGCACTGGCCGCTGGCGTGCTCAGTCATGTTCCCGGTGGGGTCGGAGTGTTCGAAGCGATCCTGCTGGCGGCATTTGCCGACAAACTGGGCGCCGCACCACTGGCCGCCGCCCTGCTGCTGTATCGCTTGATCTATGTACTGTTGCCGATGCTGGTGGCCTGCGTGTTGCTGTTGATCAATGAGGCCCAGCGACTGTTCCAGACGCGTCAGACTCTGCGGGCGGCCTCAGGATTTGCGGCACCGATCCTCGCAGTACTGGTGTTCCTGTCCGGCGTGGTACTACTGTTTTCCGGCGTGACCCCGGAGATCGATACACGTCTGGAGCACATCGGCTTCCTGATTCCCCACCGACTGGTGGACGCTTCGCACTTCGGCGCCAGCCTGGTGGGAGTGTTGTGCCTGTTGCTCGCCCAGGGCCTTCGCCGTCGCCTGTCGGCGGCCTGGATGCTGACCACTGTTCTGCTGCTAGTGGGCGCCCTGCTCTCCCTGCTCAAGGGTTTCGACTGGGAAGAGGCCACTCTGCTGACCTCTACAGCCGCCCTGCTGGCGATATTCCGGCGCTCCTTCTATCGTCCGAGCCGCCTGACCGAACTGCCGTTTTCTCCGCTGTTCCTGATCGCCAGTCTCTGCGTGCTCGGCGCCTCGATCTGGCTTCTGCTGTTTGCCTACCAGGACGTGCCCTACAGCCATCAGCTATGGTGGCAGTTCACCCTCGACGCCGACGCTCCCCGTGGCCTGCGCTCACTACTGGGAGCCGCCGTGCTGCTGGTGGTGGTGTCGCTGACGTGGCTGCTGCGCACCGCGCGGCCGGTGATCCATCTGCCCACGGCAGAAGAACTGGAGCGGGCCAGGACGATCCTCTTGGCCTCTTCGCAGCCCGACGGGGGCCTGGCCCTGACCGGTGACAAGGCGTTGCTGTTCCACCCCCATGACGAGGCGTTCCTGATGTACGCCCGCCGTGGTCGCAGCCTGGTAGCCCTGTATGACCCGATAGGACCCGCCCAGCAACGGGCCGAGATGATCTGGCAGTTCCGCGACCTGTGCGACATCCACCACGCACGCCCGGTGTTCTACCAGGTACGCGCCGAGAACCTGCCGTACTACATGGACATCGGCCTGACCGCGATCAAGCTGGGTGAAGAAGCCCGGGTCGACCTCAAGCGTTTCGACCTTGAGGCCAAGGGCAAGGAAATGAAGGACTTGCGCTATACCTGGAACCGTGGCACCCGGGACGGCCTGTCGCTGGAGATCCATGAACCGGGGCATGCGCCGATGGATGAGCTCAAGGTCATCTCCGATGCCTGGCTGACCGGCAAGAACGTACGCGAGAAAGGCTTTTCCCTGGGCCGCTTCAGCGATGACTACCTCAAGCATTTCCGCATCGCCGTGATTCGCTTCGAGGGCCGTCCGGTGGCATTCGCCAACCTGCTGGAAACCCATAGCCATGAGCTGGCCAGCCTCGACCTGATGCGTGCCCACCCCGAAGCGCCGAAGCTGACCATGGAATTCATGATGGTCGGCTTGATCCAGCATTATAAGAACCATGACTACGCCCGCTTCAGCCTCGGCATGGTCCCCTTGTCGGGCCTGCAACCGCGCCGCGGTGCGCCATTGACCCAGCGCCTGGGTTCGATGGTGTTTCGCCGTGGCGAGCAGCTCTACAACTTTCAGGGGCTGCGCCGTTTCAAAGACAAATTCCAGCCTGACTGGGAGCCTCGTTACATGGCCGTGCCCGCCGGACTCGATCCGCTGGTGGCGCTGGCCGATACTGCCGCCTTGATTGCTGGCGGCCTGACTGGACTGGTGAAACGCTGATGATGCAACGCTCCTGGCGATACATAGTGGCCGCCCTGCTGGTGCTGGCGGTAATTCTCGGTGGCGGTTATTGGTATTGGAACCGCCCGGCCCCGCAACCCACCCTTGAACAACTGCTCCCCACCGACGGCGTGCCGATAACCCGCGTCATCCCCGGCACCCAGCCTCGCGCCCAGGTGCTGGTAGCGGTCAATGACGATCAGAAGCTCAGCGACACTCAGTTGACGACCCTCAGCCGCAGCGGCTCGGCGCAGATCGTCCAAGTGATTCTGCCCAAGGACTGCATGCTGCAAGGCCGCGCCTTGCAAGCAGGCCTGAGAGAGCTTCAAGGACCGGCGACGCTGGTCAGCGGCATAGGCCCGGGCGCCGTGCTCGCCTGGCGTTGGCTGGCCGAGCAGAAGGATGACAAGGCCAGGGCCGTTTCGGTGGACCTGGCCCTGGAGAAACCCGGCTGCACGCACCTGCTGCCCAAAACCGCCGCCCACGGTCACTGGCTGGTCGCCTGGAACGACAACCCCGACGACACCAGCGCCGCTTTTGTACGGGATCAGAAGAATGCCGAAACCAGCATCAGCGACTACGACATCAATCTGCCGCAAGTGCTGAACAACGAATTGCGCAAGATCCTCGTCGGCACCGACAAGGCCAAGGGTGGCCTGGCCATTCCGATGGTCGAGGTGCCTGCGAGCCAGGCCCGGGATACCGTGACCCTGTTCCTCTCCGGCGATGGCGGCTGGCGTGACCTGGACCGCGACGTAGCCGATGAAATGGCCAAGCTCGGCTACCCGGTGGTCGGCATCGACACCCTGCGCTACTACTGGCAGCACAAGAGTCCGGAACAGAGCGCGCTGGACCTCGCCGAACTGATGCAGCACTACCGCCAGGTCTGGGGTACCAAACGCTTCATCCTGACCGGCTATTCTTTCGGCGCCGACGTACTGCCGGCGATCTACAATCGCCTGCCGGCCACTGAACAGCAAAGGGTCGACGCAATCATCCTGCTGGCCTTCGCCCGCACCGGCAGCTTCGAGATCGAAGTCGAAGGCTGGCTCGGCAACGCCGGTACCGAAGCGGCTACCGGGCCGGAAATGGCCAAGTTGCCTCCCGAAAAAGTGGTGTGCATTTACGGCGTAGAAGAAGCCGGTGAAAGCGGCTGCACCGACAAGACCGCCGTGGGTGAAGCTATCAAACTGCCAGGCGGCCATCACTTCGACGAAAACTACCCGGCCCTGGCCAAGCGCCTGATCGATGAGATCAACAAACGTCAACCCAAGCCTGCCGATCAGTAATCTGATGCAGCCTTAACGAGAAGCCCCTGCAGCTTTGCAGCATGCAGGGGCTTTTTGCTGTAACGACGCTGCTGCCTTTGCGAGCAGACTCGCTGCCGCAAAGGGTTGATCCTAGTAGACCTGCACCCGCCACAGCTCCCGCGAAGCAGAACCCGCCGACATCGCCCGCCGCCCGTGCAGCGTTCGATAGTTGTCGATCAGTACCAGATCGCCTTCGCTCCATTGATGGGCAATCAGGCACTCAGGGTCGTAGACCAGACCGTTGATCTGATCCAGTAAGGCCTGTTGAGTCTCCTCGTCATGATCCTGCACAGACTGGCTGAGGGTCTGCAGTGTCGAATCGGTACCTTCCTGGTAACGCAGGATGAGTTCGCCGCTGCGGGGGTGACGATCCACCAGGCTGTACATGCGCGGCGAACCGCCGAAGTAGGTCATCTTGGTGTAGTAGGTGATGTTCACCGCCTGCCATTGCCGAGCGACCTGCAAGCCGACCTTGCGCAGCACGTTCCGGCTGTCGACGACGGTGGTCTGGCCTTCGCCCGGTAGCGGCGCCGTCTTGCAATACAACATGAACTTGCTGGCGCAGAATTTCGGGTTGCGCTGCACCTGGGCATCGCTGTCGGGCAGCATGTTCAAGTCCCAGTGCAAAGGCGTTTTTTCCAGCGAGTGCACCACCCCCTGCGGTTTGTCCGCCGGCTTGACCACGTGCACCGCGCCAAAGGCCCATTCGTACAACGTGCCAAAGCGTTCGCAACTGCGGGCGAAACTGTCCTGGTCCTCAAAATGACAACCCTTGAGGCAAACAAAGCCGAAGGTTTCCACCAGTGACTCCAGCAACCCCGTGGACAGTCGCTCGAAACCCAACCCCAACGGATCCCGGACCACCAGGCCAAAGAGCGGGAGCTTTTGCAGCTCGAACTCAAAGCCTTGTGCCTGGGGACCTTCTGTCTGGTGGTAAAGCCACGGCCGCCCCTGCCAAGTGACCAGCACATGCTGGTCAAGATCGACCTGGGCCCGCGCCCGCAGGTGCTGGCTCCCATCGAGGTTGCACACCGGCACGGCGTGCCAGGGGCTGTCGGCGCGGCTCAGCCCTTCGGCCAGCCCGACGGTAAACTTGGGCCCGGCATTGTTGTATTGGTGGACCGACAGTCGAATGTCATCGGGGAAGAAGCGATCCACCGCCGCATTCAAGGCCTGCCCGCGCAGCATCATCTGGTAAGCCTTGTAGTTGATCTGCTGCAGGTACTCGTCCTCGCTCTGCCCGCCCTCGCGGCACAGGCGCAGGTCGTTGTAGAGATGACTGCAGAGATTGTCATGGGTCCTACCGAGGGCTTCATCGTGCCGGCTCTGCTCGATCAGGTCTCCCAGGTTTTTCCAGGGCAACCGGGCCTGCTTGACCAGGCTGGCGCGCACCGACTCGGCACTTTGTGCCTGCGGGAACAAGTCTTCCATGCTGACCCACTCAATCGTGTGGGTCGTACACAGTTCACGCAGCGCCCGGTTATAGGTAGCACGAACCTCGTCGGTCACCCCGACGATGTCGTTGAAAGTCGTTCCATCGCTGAGAATCGACACCACACACCCCGGCTCATGCAACGCGGCAATCGCCTGGCCCATCTGATCGAGGCGCTCGATGGCCATGAACTCGCCATAGTCCGGCAGCACGCCGAAGGTCTGGTCGATGGCATTGGGGGATTTGCAGGGAAAGCCCGGCAGGATCAGGCGTACCGGACGGCGCTGATCGAAGCATTGCCCCAGCCGGTGCGCCAGATGGTCCCGACCCTGTGTTTCGAAACGATCATCCGTGCCCTTGAACAGGTAACCGCCCAGCAAATCGCTGACGGCCGTGATCCAGGCTTCTCTATGTTCCATGGAACAGCTTCCTTGAGAGTGGGTATATCAACAGGATTTGACGGTATCGCCACGCTCGGTGAATGCCTGCGCGGCGCCACAGTGTTGCTTGAGGATGTGTAACAGCCCGGCCGGCTGTTCACAGTAGAAGTCCGGGGCCTGGGCCTGCCAGGTGCACACCGCGCCATAGCCCCAGGCGACCATTGCCGAGGGCATACCCGCAGCGCGGGCGGTTTGCAGGTCGATCTCGGTGTCACCAACGAACAGGCAATGGCGGGGCTCGACCGACAACCGCCGAGCGGCTTCCCACGCCACCTCCGGCTGGGGTTTGAGTGGCCGGCCGGCGCGATGCCCCAGGATCGCCTTGAAGGGCGTGTGCGCGAGCAGCGCATCAGCGACCTGGCAGGCCATGACCTCGGCTTTGTTGGTCACGATCGCCAGCGGCAGCTGTAGCGCTCGGCAGCCTTCGAGCATTGCCAATACACCGTTGAAAGGTTTGGAAAACTGCACCAGATGATCTTGGTACATCGCTACATAACGCTGATGCAGCATGGCCGCATCGGCGATGCCAAACTGCGTCGCTACCGCCTCGATCATCGCCGTGGTGCCGCCGCCGATATAGTCCCGCACCGCTTCCGCGGTCAGCGCCGGACATCCGTGCTCCAGCAATACCTGGTTCAGGCTCCAGGTGATGTCCGGCAAGGTGTCCACCAGGGTACCGTCCAGATCGAAGAGCACCGCATCGATCCGCAACCGAGACGTCCTCATTGGGCGCTGGCGTAGTGACAAGGACGCCCCTTGCGAAAGACCAGTCGATGGAAACGCTCGTCGACATTGCTGCGTTTTTCGAGCGTGACCACGCCCCGTCGCTTGATTGCCACCGAGTGCCAGGGCGTACGCCACAGGTCACTGGTCGGCACGAGGCGGATACCGATTTTCGTCGATACCGCCAATTGCGGATGGATCGACAGGCGCAGGCAATCCGGATAGCGTGCCTGAAGCAACGCGCTCCAGGCCTCACTGCGTTGAATCACCCGCTGCGAGGCCGGCTTGGCGATCTTCTTCACCGCGTTGAGGCTCACGCCAGCGAATGCTTCAAGCCCTGAATAATCCTCGGACAGGAAGCGATGGATGCCGCAGTACATCAACATCATGTGCGGGTCATCCTTGAAGCGCCGTTGCAACAGAATCAACGACTGTCCGTGCTCGATCATCATTTCTTCGCGCATGGCGTCCAGGCAGTCGAGCTGAGGGTAGGCATTTCTGAGATCGAAATGGGCGAACATACCGCCGTAGTGCTGCTCGGCGTAGTCCTGGATCGAGTCGGTGTAAGCCTTGACGTCCGCATCGGGAACACGCACCAGATCGGCAAACACATAGCCATCGGAGCAGATGTGGATCAGTGCGCCCGGCGCATAGATCGCCTGGATTTCTGCACACAAGCGATGGAGCTCGTCGATGGCATGGTATTCAGCCAGGTCAGGCAAGTGACTCAGGGTCTTCTTGCGGCTGGGGGATTTTCCGGGAAAGGCCGGCAAGACCATTTCAACTTTGCGACCGCTCTCGACCGCCCGCATGACTTTCGCCAGATGGGGCTCCAGCACCTGCAAAGAAAGTTCGTCGCTTTCCCCAGGGGCGAGGCTACGACGGCGAAACAGGCATTCGAGAATCTGTTGGGCAATGTTCCGGGGCGAGACGGGCTGATGCTCATGCACGCCCTGACCGCCCACCTGTTGAGCAACGGTAGTTGAACCCTGCATAGACAATCCCTTGTTTGATGGTGACGGCAGCCAAATCCTTGGCCGCCGGCAGATACCTCTTGATCTGCGGGCGGGTAAACCTCCTACAGTAAGCGAGCAGCTGTCAAACCTTCCAAAGCCGCGCACGGCGTGTTGTCACGGAATACCGGGGCAGAAGATGCCGCTAAAAAAGCCCCGCTGCCGCAAGGCAACGGGGCTCCTGGTTCCCACACTCGGCCAGGGACGCACTGCGCTCCTGGGCGCTGAACAGGTTGTGTGGACGCTATATCTCGACCTGCGTCCCCAACTCGATCACCCGGTTCACCGGCAGGTTGAAAAAGCGCAGGTTGCCGTTGGCATTCTTCAGCAGGAAGGCAAACAGCAACTCGCGCCAGCGGGCCATGCCCTCGAGCTTGGACGCAATGACCGTTTCGCGGCTGAGGAAGTAGGTCGTGCGCATCGGGCTGAAATCCAGGTCATCCAGATGACAAAGCTTGAGGGCCTGGGGCACGTCCGGCTCGTCGGTGAAGCCGAAATGCAGGATCACCCGGAAGAAGCCTTCGCCATAGGAATCGACCTCGAAGCGCCGCTGCGGCGGAACCCGCGGGATGTCTTCGTACACCACCGTCAACAGGACCACTTGCTCGTGCAGCACCTGATTGTGCAACAGGTTATGCAACAGCGCGTGAGGCACGGCGTCGGAACGCGCGGTCAGGAACACGGCGGTGCCTTGCACCCGATGGGGTGGCTGCACGCGGATGCTGCTGATGAAGATCGGCAGCGGCAAGGCGCCTTCGTCGAGACGCTCCATCAGCAACTGCTTGCCACGTTTCCAGGTGGTCATCAACACGAACAAAGCGATACCGGCGATGACTGGAAATGCGCCGCCCTGGATGATCTTCGGCACGTTGGCGGCGAAGTACAAGCCATCCACCAGCAGGAAACCGAGCAGCACCGGTACCGCCAGCAGCGGCGGCCATTTCCACAACAGCAGCATCACGGCCGACACCAGGACGGTGGTCAGCAGCATGGTACCGGTCACCGCCACGCCGTAGGCCGAAGCCAACGCACCGGAGGATTCGAACCCCAGCACCAGCAGCACCACGCCGACCATCAACGACCAGTTCACCGCGCCGATGTAGATCTGGCCCTGTTCGGCGCTGGAGGTGTGCTGGATGTACATACGCGGGATATAGCCCAGCTGGATCGCCTGGCGGGTCAGGGAAAACGCGCCGGAAATCACCGCTTGCGAAGCGATCACCGTGGCCACGGTCGCCAGGCCCACCAATGGCAGCAGCGCCCAGCTTGGCGCCAACAGATAGAACGGGTTGCGTGCCGCTTCCGGGTCCCCCAGCATCAGAGCACCCTGGCCAAAATAGTTGAGCATCAGCCCCGGCAGCACCAGGAGGAACCAGGCACGGGCCATCGGTTTGCGCCCGAAGTGGCCCATGTCGGCGTACAGCGCTTCGGCACCGGTCAGCGCCAGCACCACCGCGCCGAGGATCGCCACGCCCATGCCCGGATGGACCACGAAGAAACGCACGGTCCAGGCGGGGTTAACGGCCAGCAATACCTCTGGTTGCCGGCTGATGCCATAGATACCGAGCGCACCGAGCACCAAGAACCAGGTCACCATGATCGGGCCGAACAGGATGCCGATCCGTGCCGTGCCGTGCCGCTGGATCAGAAACAGCCCCACCAGCACCACCAGCGACAACGGCACCACCCAGTGATCAATGCCTTCGAACGCCAGATTCAGACCTTCGATCGCCGACAGTACGGAGATCGCCGGGGTGATCATGCTGTCGCCATAGAACAGCGCCGCGCCGATCAAGCCGCAGGTTACCAGGAACGTGCGCAGCCGCGCCCGGTCACCCGCCGCCCTTCGCGCCAGGGCGGTGAGCGCCATGATCCCGCCCTCGCCCTGGTTATCGGCGCGCAGGACGAACATCATGTACTTGATCGACACCACCCAGATCAACGACCAGAAGATCAAGGACAGGATGCCCAGCACCCCGTCATGGTTGACCGCCACGCCGTAGCCACCGGTGAACACTTCTTTAAGGGTATACAGCGGGCTGGTGCCGATGTCGCCGTAAACCACCCCGACCGCCGCCACCAGCATGCTCAGCGACTTCGATGCCGAATGCTCGGCACCTGCCGCCTGACTACTTGCATGACCCATCCAGCACTCCTGATTCCCAGATCTGTCTTCTTGTTCAACGAAGTCTTATGCCTCGTTACGCAGCATGCGCTGTTTTACATGCCGTTACAGGTGTTTAGTTGACTGTAATGGCCGGTAAAGCGCAAAGGGGCGAAGCATAGCGCAGCACTCGTCGCTTTTCCCCGTATAAAGCTGGTCAAGTGCCTCGCCCATCGCTAGAATTGCGCACTTTTTGATCAGAGGCGCGCCAGGCGCCCTGTCTCCGCAAGAGACGATCCCCCTACACCGAGGTTAGACATGTCCACCACTACTACGCCAGCCAATCCCAAGGTCGGCTTCGTATCCCTGGGTTGCCCGAAGGCTCTGGTCGACTCCGAGCGCATCCTGACCCAGTTGCGCATGGAAGGTTATGACGTCGTGTCCACGTACCAGGACGCCGACGTGGTAGTGGTCAATACCTGTGGCTTCATCGACTCGGCCAAGGCCGAATCCCTGGAAGTGATCGGTGAAGCCATCAAGGAAAACGGCAAGGTCATCGTCACCGGCTGCATGGGCGTGGAAGAAGGCAACATCCGCGACGTGCACCCAAGCGTGCTGGCCGTGACCGGTCCGCAGCAGTACGAGCAAGTGGTCAACGCCGTGCACGAGGTGGTGCCACCGAAACAGGACCACAACCCGCTGATCGACCTGGTGCCGCCACAAGGCATCAAGCTGACCCCGCGCCACTACGCCTACCTGAAGATTTCCGAAGGCTGCAACCACAGCTGCAGCTTCTGCATCATCCCGTCGATGCGCGGCAAGCTGGTGAGCCGCCCGGTGGGCGATGTGCTCGACGAAGCCCAGCGCCTGGTCAAGGCCGGTGTCAAGGAGCTGCTGGTGATCTCCCAGGACACCAGCGCCTACGGCGTCGACGTGAAATATCGCACCGGTTTCTGGAATGGCGCGCCGGTGAAGACCCGCATGACCGAACTGTGCGAAGCCCTCGGCACCCTCGGCGTCTGGGTCCGCCTGCATTACGTCTACCCATACCCGCATGTGGATGAACTGATCCCACTGATGGCCGCCGGCAAGATCCTGCCGTACCTGGACATCCCGTTCCAGCACGCCAGCCCGAAAGTCCTCAAGGCCATGAAACGCCCGGCGTTCGAAGACAAGACCCTGGCGCGCATCAAGAACTGGCGCGAAATCTGCCCGGACCTGATCATCCGCTCGACCTTCATCGTCGGTTTCCCCGGCGAAACCGAAGAAGACTTCCAGTACCTGCTGGACTGGCTGACCGAAGCCCAGCTCGACCGCGTCGGCTGCTTCCAGTATTCGCCGGTCGACGGCGCACCCGCCAACGACCTGGACCTGGACGTGGTACCGGACGACATCAAGCAGGACCGTTGGGAGCGTTTCATGGCTCACCAGCAGGCCATCAGCTCGGCGCGCCTGCAAATGCGCATCGGCCGTGAAATCGAAGTGCTGGTGGATGAGGTGGACGAGCAAGGCGCCGTCGGTCGTTGCTTCTTCGATGCTCCGGAAATCGATGGCAACGTCTTCATCGACAACGGCAGCAACCTCAAGCCGGGCGACAAGGTCTGGTGCACGGTGACCGATGCCGATGAGTATGATTTGTGGGCTGAACAGATCAACTGATCTGACTGGTTTAACGGACCACCGCTTTACCTGTGGGAGCCTATGAGGAACCTGTGGGAGCCGAGCTTGCTCGCGATAGCGGTGTGTCAGCCGAATGAGAGACCAGCTGATCCGACGCTATCGCGAGCAAGCTCGGCTCCCACAGGGTTCTCATATTCAGGCAAAAATTAACAAGCCCCGCCCTTGCGACAAGATGCGGGGCTTTTTTACGGCTATCGTATGGATAAACCCAGGACATCCAGCACAAGGAACAGGCGGGCATGCGCCAGCATTCGGTCATCCACACACCGAAATCCAGCGATTACCAGGAACTGACCCAGGTCTGGGAGGCGTCGGTACGGGCTACCCATGACTTTCTGCCGGACAGCTACATCGAGCTGCTGAAAAACCTGGTGCTCACCCGTTACCTGGATGCCGTGATGTTGATCTGCACCCGGGACGCCCGCCAGCGCATCACCGGTTTCGCCGGTGTCGCGGCCGGCAAGGTCGAAATGCTGTTCATTGACCCGCAATACCGCGGCCAGGGCCTGGGCAAGCAATTGCTGCGCTATGCCATGGACCACTTGAATGCCGATCAACTGGATGTCAACGAGCAGAACCCGCAAGCCCTGGGCTTCTATCTCAAGCAGGGCTTCGAAGTGGTCGGCCGTTCGGCACGGGACGGCATGAACCAGCCTTACCCGTTGCTGCACATGCGCTACAGGCAGCCCGACCTGAAGGCCCGACGCGGGTAGACGAGACAAATGGACACGCGATTAACCGGCGCCAGGCAGGTACAATGTCCCCCCTCTTTTTGTTACGGCCCTGTCATGACTGACCCGATTCGCCTCTCCAAACGTCTCATCGAACTTATCGGCTGTTCCCGTCGGGAGGCTGAACTGTTCATCGAGGGTGGCTGGGTCACCGTGGACGGTGAAGTCGTCGACGAGCCGCAATTCAAAGTCGACGCCCAACGCGTCGAGCTTGACCCCGAGGCCAAGGCCACCGCACCGGAGCCGGTGACGATCCTGTTGAACGTCCCGGCCGGCATGGAAACCGACGCGGCAATGGCAACCCTTCGGCCAGAGACGCTGAGCGAAGAACACCGTTTCGGTAAACGCCCGCTCAAGGGGCATTTCCTGCGCCTGACCGCCAGCGCCGACCTGCAGGCCAACGCCAGCGGACTGCTGGTGTTCACCCAGGACTGGAAGATCCTGCGCAAGCTCACCGCCGACGCCGCCAAGATCGAGCAGGAATATGTGGTGGAAGTCGAAGGCGAGATGGTCGCCCATGGGCTGAATCGCCTGAACCATGGCCTGACCTACAAAGGCAAGGAATTGCCGGCGGTAAAGGCCAGTTGGCAGAACGAGAACCGCCTGCGCTTCGCCATGAAGAACCCGCAACCGGGCATCCTGGCCCTGCTCTGCCAGGCCGTCGGCCTCAAGGTGGTCGCCATTCGCCGTATCCGCATCGGCGGCGTGTCCATTGGCAAGGTACCGCTGGGCCAGTGGCGCTACCTGTCCGCCAAAGAGAAATTCTAATTTTTTCGGCGCCACAGCCGGCTGGGGCGCCCACTGCCGATCGATCAGGATTGCATACATGATTCACAACGACGTACTGCGCAGCGTTCGCTACATGCTCGACATCAGCGACAAGAAAGTCATCGAGATCATCAAGCTGGGCGGTCTGGATGTGTCCCTCGCGGACCTGGTGGGCTACCTCAAGAAAGACGAAGAAGAAGGCTTTGTATTCTGTCCCGACGAGGTCATGGCGCACTTTCTCGATGGCCTGGTGATCTTCAAGCGTGGCAAGGACGAAAGTCGCCCGCCACAGCCCATCGAGGTACCGGTGACCAACAACATCATCCTCAAGAAGCTGAGGGTGGCTTTCGAGTTGAAGGAGGACGACCTGCACGCGATCCTCAAGGCCGCCGAGTTCCCGGTATCCAAGCCGGAGCTGAGCGCCCTGTTTCGCAAGTTCGGCCACACCAACTACCGTCCGTGTGGCGACCAGTTGCTGCGCAATTTCCTCAAGGGGCTGACGCTGCGCGTTCGCGGCTGATTCCGACCCATGACCTACACTGTGTCCCCCATCGGCTTCGTCCGCTCCTGCTTCAAGGAGAAGTTCGCCATCCCCCGCCAACCCCAACTGGCCCCGGCCGCACGGGGCGTTCTGGAGCTGGTGGCGCCGTTCGACCAGGGTGATGCGGTGCAGGGTCTGGAACAAGTCAGTCACGTCTGGCTGTTGTTCCTGTTCCACCAGGCCCTGGAAGACAAGCCGCGCTTGAAGGTGCGCCCACCGCGCCTGGGCGGCAACAAGTCCATGGGGGTGTTTGCCACCCGCGCCACCCATCGCCCCAATGGCATCGGCCAGTCCGTGGTGAAACTGGAGCGGGTCGAAGCCGGTCGGCTGTGGATCTCGGGCATCGACCTACTGGACGGCACACCGGTACTGGACATCAAGCCCTACGTGCCCTACGCCGACATCGTCGGCTCGGCGACCAACGACATCGCCAGCACGGCGCCTGAGTTGATTGCAGTGCAATGGACAGACTCAGCGCTGCTTCAGGCGCGAGACCACGCCATGCGCCTGGAGGAGCCCTTGGTGGAGCTGATCGAACAATGCCTGGCTCAAGATCCACGCCCGGCGTACCAGACTCCTGCAGCAGAACGGGAGTATGGCGCGCAGTTCTGGGATGTGGATGTCCGTTGGCATTACCCACAACCGGGGTCGATCCGGGTGCTGGAGGTCGTTCCAGCCCGGCCATGACCACCAGAAACGAAAAAGCCCGCGTTGCCTTCATCAGGCAACGCGGGCTTTTTTGGCGCTTTCAGTTGTACCGAGTCGCTTTCATCGCGAGCAGGCTCGCTCCCACAGAGGGTCCAGGGTTGTTCTTGAGATATGAATCAACACAGAACCCTGCTCGCGATGACGGCCTGTCAGCCACCAAATCCTACAGGTTACTTCTCTACAAACGCCCGCTCGATCAGGTAGTCACCCGGCTCGCGCATACGCGGAGAAACGGTCAGGCCGAAGCTGTTGAGCACTTCGCTGGTTTCATCCAGCATGCTCGGGCTGCCGCACAACATGGCGCGATCGTCCTGCGGGTTGATCGGTGGCAGACCGATATCGCGGAACAGCTTGCCGCTGCGCATCAGGTCAGTCAGGCGGCCTTCGTTCTCGAACGGCTCGCGGGTCACGGTCGGGTAGTAGATCAGCTTCTCACGCAGCGCTTCGCCGAAGAATTCGTTCTGCGGCAGGTGCTCGGTGATGAATTCGCGATAGGCGACTTCATTGACGTAACGCACGCCGTGGCACAGGATCACTTTTTCGAAACGCTCGTAGGTTTCCGGATCCTGGATGACGCTCATGAACGGCGCCAGGCCAGTACCGGTGCTGAGCAGGTACAAATGCTTGCCGGGCTTGAGATCATCCAGCACCAGGGTGCCGGTGGGTTTCTTGCTGATGATGATCTCGTCGCCTTCCTTCAGATGCTGCAGCTGGGAAGTCAGCGGGCCATCAGGCACCTTGATGCTGAAGAACTCCAGATGCTCTTCCCAGTTCGGGCTGGCAATCGAGTAAGCGCGCATGAGCGGGCGGCCATTGGGCTGTTGCAGGCCGATCATCACGAACTGACCGTTCTCGAAGCGCAGGCCCGGATCGCGGGTGCACTTGAAGCTGAACAGAGTGTCGTTCCAGTGATGAACACTGAGGACACGCTCGTGGTTCATGTTGCTCATGTACGTGGGACTCCTGGGAATATTGCCTGCGTCGTTATATGCGCATTTGCATCGCATTCTAATGGCGACGACAATATCTGTTAACTGAATTATTAAGATAAGGGTTATCGGTTATATCGATATGCGATTTACTCTACGTCAACTCCAGGTCTTCGTCGCCGTCGCCCAGCAAGAGAGCGTCTCCCGTGCTGCGGGCCAGCTCAATCTGTCGCAATCGGCCGCCAGCACCTCCATTACCGAACTGGAACGACAATCCAGCTGCCAGTTGTTCGACCGCGCCGGCAAGCGCCTGAGCCTCAATGCCTTGGGTAAACAGCTGCTGCCCCAGGCCGTGGCGCTGTTGGACCAGGCCAAGGAGATCGAAGACCTGCTCAACGGCAAGTCCGGCTTCGGCTCACTGGCGGTCGGTGCGACCCTGACCATCGGCAATTACCTGGCGACCCTGCTGATCGGCGGTTTCATGCAGCGCCATCCGGAAAGCCAGGTGAAGCTGCACGTGCAGAACACTGCCAATATCGTGCACCAGGTTGCCCACTATGAAATTGATCTGGGTCTAATCGAGGGCGATTGCAGCCACCCGGACATCGAAGTACAGAGCTGGGTCGAGGACGAACTGGTGGTGTTCTGCGCCCCCCAGCATCCGCTGGCCAAGCGCGGCCAGGCGACCATGGAGGAGCTGACCCATGAGGCATGGATCCTGCGGGAACAGGGTTCCGGCACCCGCCTGACGTTCGACCAAGCCATGCGCCACCATCGTAGCGCCCTGAACATCCGCCTGGAGCTGGAACACACCGAAGCCATCAAGCGCGCCGTGGAGTCCGGTTTGGGGATTGGCTGCATCTCACGCCTTGCGTTGCGCGATGCATTCCGGCGCGGCAGCCTGGTGCCGGTGGAGACACCGGACATGGATCTGGCGCGGCAATTCTATTTCATCTGGCACAAGCAGAAGTACCAGACCTCGGCGATGCGCGAATTCCTCGAGCTGTGTCGGGCATTCACCGCCGGGGCGCAGCGCAGCGACGAAATCGTGCTGCCGGCCATTGCCTGATTTAAAGAAGCACCAGCCCCCACACCAGGGCAATCATGGTCAAGGCGACAAGCTGGGCGGCGCTGCCCATGTCCTTGGCGTTTTTCGACAAGGGGTGCAGTTCCAGGGAAATGCGGTCGATGGCCGCCTCCACTGCCGAGTTCAACAACTCCACGATCAATGCCAGCAGGCAGACCGCAATCAGCATCGCCTGCTCGACACGGCTGACGTTCAGGAAAAACGACAGCGGAATGAGGATGACGTTGAGCAGCACCAGTTGACGGAATGCAGCTTCACCGGTGAAGGCAGCGCGCAGGCCGTCCAGAGAGTAGCCGGAAGCATTCAGGATGCGTTTCAGGCCGGTTTGGCCTTTAAAAGGAGACATAGGATGGGCAACTGATTGAAAGAAGTGGGGAAGCTAATTCAACACTAGTCAAAAAAGCGTGAATAAATACGCTATGACTGCGGTGAAATTGACTCAAGTTGTTGCAGCAACAAGGCCGCCTGGGTCCGGGTACGCACATTCAACTTACGGAAAATCGCCGTCACATGGGCCTTGATGGTGGCCTCCGACACGTTAAGTTCATAGGCAATCTGCTTGTTCAACAGACCTTCGCAGACCATGGTCAGCACTCGGAACTGCTGTGGCGTGAGACTGGCAAGGCCTTCGCTGGCCGCCTTGGCCTCCTCGGACACGCTCACCACTTCGAACGCCTGGGGTGGCCAGGCGGCATCGCCGTCCAGGACTTTCTTCACGGCCTGCTGGATCATCTCCAGGGAACTCGACTTGGGTATGAACCCACTGGCACCGAACTCCCGGGCCTTGACCATCACCGAAGCCTCTTCCTGGGCGGACACCATCACCACGGGTATCTGCGGATACTGCCCCCGCAACAGCACCAGCCCGGAAAAACCGTACGCGCCAGGCATATTCAGATCCAGCAGGACCAGGTCCCAGTCGGCCTTTTCGGTCAACCGGGCCTCCAGTTCCGCAATACTGGCCACCTCCGTCAGCCGGACAGCCGGGCCGAGGCCCAAGGTCACTGCCTGATGCAACGCGCTGCGAAAGAGCGGATGGTCATCGGCGATCAGGATTTCGTATGTGGCCATTTTTCAAATGATCCTGTTTTTATGGGAGACCCGATGCAATCGCGCCTCGCCAAAACAACTCAAGACACCGCGCAGCGTTTCGAACTTCGGCCGCTCCCTGGTCGGCGCCAAGCATGCCCAGCGAAGCCGGGGTGGTCAAGCAGCACGGCCATCACTGTCCTGAGTATGCGCCACTATTGGGCCGATACTGCTTTGCACGCGCGGATGAAGGGTTGCAGCTCAGCGTGAGCCGGCGTCGACACATCCATCTCCTGCTGCCGTTTTGCACCCAGGTAATGCTGGCTGAACACATCGAAATAAGCATCCAGGGCAGACGCGGCGTCGTTGTCCCCGGCCAGTTCAAGACACAGCGCAGCCACTTCGGCGGTACACAGATGCTCGCTGCGGGTCGAACGACGCAAACGGTAACGCGACAGCTTGTCGGGCTGCAGGCTGAGGATCGGCAAGCGGTCGAAATACGGACTCTTGCGGAAGATCTTGCGTGCCTCCGTCCAGGTTGCATCCAGCAGAATAAACAGTGGGCGTCTGGAGTGATCGAGATCCACCGTCTGGGTGACGCGCGATGGCTCGACGTATTCGCCGGGAAATACCAGGTAGGGTTGCCATTGCGGGTCGTCGAGCAGCGCCAGCAGTTGCTTGTCGACTTCGGTGCGCGACCAGATGAAGGCATGATTGTCACGCACCACATCGGCGATCAGCCAGCCGGTGTTGCTCGGTTTGAACACTTCCTTGTTGGTCATGATCAGGCAGACCCCGGAACGGGTTTCGACGCTCGGACGCCAGGCGCACAGGCAGTGGCTCTCGATCACCCGGCAGGCGCTGCATCGAGGAGCGCGCCAGCCACGGGCCTGCAGCGGTTTGATGCCTTCATCGATGCGCTGGTCGCGCAGGCGGGCTACGGCGTTAGGGGCATGATTCATCGTGGGCAACGCCGACGAACAAAAGAACTCGACACAAACAACACTCGGCAGGGCAATAATGGCCGGCAGTCTACCAGAGCGCGCAAACCTGTACCGTCCCACCCGGCCTCCCCTATAATTCGCCGCCACTGAACGCACAGTCACGTGACCGGTCGAAATAGCCGTCACTGAACCAGGAGAGTTTCATGCTGCGCCTTATCGTCCCTACCGTTGCCGTTCTGCTGGCTACGTCCTTCAGCGCTCAGGCTGCTTCGTTGAAAGAACTCGAACTGAACAAGATGCTGCAGAACGTCGCCGCACAAAGCAGCGTTGGCACTCCGCGGGCAATCAACGAAGACATTCTCGACCAAGGCTATACCGTCGAAGGCACCGAGTTGATCAACCACCTCAGCGTGCAGAGCAGCCATGCCCAGCAAATGCGCGCTGATCCCAAGGCTGTGTATTTCCAGTTGGGTGCCAGAGTCTGTACCAACCCGGGTTTCCGCAAATTGATGGCCAAGGGCGCAACCATGCGCTACGAGTTCACCGAGGTTAAGACCAATCGCCCGGTCGCCACCGAACGCTTCAAGGAATCGGATTGCCCGAAACCGGCCAAGACCAGGAAATAATCAACCCAAGCCAGCGGCCTGTCCGATCAATCTGACTCATGGATCAGCCACACAGGCCACTGTCGCGCCGCTGCTCATCATCGGCGCGCAGCTCCGCCACCAGTGCCTGTAAATAGCGCGAGCGCCAAGCCCGGCCTTCCAGACGGCGGCAACATTCTTCCTCAAGACTGACCCGATTGGCCTGAGCCGCTTCCAACAGCGCCAGATACAGCTGCCTGTCGAGTTCCAGAGTTACCCTGGTCATCTTTCCCGCCTCCTTGCCCGATCTATCTCAATCCATCTCGTGGCCCAACCGTGGGCATCGAATTGCATGGCACGCCTGTTATCAGTAAATCAGAGCGGCACATACCCGGCCAGTATTCTGACGAGCGGTGTGGTCATTCGTTGCTTGTTGCCAACTGTCACTTTTGAGGGCCATGATCAAGGCAGCGAAGATCAACGCGAGGGTCTAGGATTCAGAAGTAAGAAGGAGTAGCTGAATGCCTTATAAACCGAATGACCAGCTCAGTCGTCATTTTGAGAACCACGGCCACGACCTCACCCGCAAGGTCGAAGAGCAACTCAACCTTGTATCACCCGACAGCCCGAACCTTCCCATCTACCGCGACATGATCCTGATCGTGCTGCGCATGGCCCAGGAAGATCACAACCGCTGGAATGCCAAGATCACCCTGCAGGCACTGCGAGAGCTGGAACATGCATTTCGCACGCTTGAACAATTCAAGGGCCGACGCAAAGTCACCGTCTTCGGCTCGGCCCGAACACCCATCGAACATCCACTGTACGGCTTGGCCCGGGAACTGGGGGCGGCGCTGGCCCGCTCGGACATGATGGTCATCACCGGAGCCGGCGGCGGCATCATGGCCGCTGCTCATGAAGGCGCTGGCCGGGAACACAGCCTGGGATTCAACATCATCCTGCCTTTCGAGCAGCACGCAAACCCGACGGTCGAAGGCACGCCGAACCTGCTGCCGTTCCACTTTTTCTTCACGCGCAAACTGTTCTTCGTCAAGGAGGCAGACGCCCTGGTGCTCTGTCCGGGCGGCTTCGGCACCCTGGATGAAGCCCTGGAGGTCCTGACGCTGGTGCAGACGGGTAAAAGCCCCCTGGTGCCGGTAGTGCTGCTGGACGCACAAGGGGGCAGGTTCTGGCAGAGCGCCCTGGACTTCATCCACGAGCAACTGGAAGAAAACCGCTACATCCTGCCCACCGACATGAAACTGATGCGGCTGGTGCACAGCGCTGAAGACGCAGTGGAAGAAATCAACCAGTTCTACCGCAACTTCCACTCCAGCCGCTGGCTCAAGCATCAGTTCGTGATCCGCATGAACCATAAACTCAGCGAACAGGCCATGGCCCAAATACAGATTGAGTTCGCCGACCTGTGCCTGAACGACTGTTTTTATCAACAAGGCTACAGTGGCGAAGAACAGGACGAGGCCTCGTTCAGCCATTTGACGCGACTGGCGTTCAACTTCAATGCGCGCAACCAAGGCCGATTAAGAGAATTGGTGGACTATATCAACCTGCCAGAAAACTGGGCGGAACCCTCCTCCAAGGCGCACCCTCTGACATGGGAACCCATCAAGGTAACCTGAACCCATAATAAAACGGCCCGCTATCGAAATAGCGGGCCGTTTTACTCAATCATCCAGTCCACGACCGCTGAACAAGCGGTTGATCATTTCCATGGAATAGCCTCTATACGCCAGGAAACGCCCTTGCTTGGCCCGTTCTCGCGCATCAATGGGCAAATGCCCGGAGAACTTTCGACGCCAGGTATCCGTTAACTGATCCTGCCAATCGATCCCGCTCTCACGCAAGGCCTGTTCGATATCCGTACGTTGCAAACCGCGCTGGCCGAGCTCCTCACGAATTCGTAACGGACCGTAGCCGGAGCGGGCGCGATAAGAGACAAAACTTTCGAGATATCGGCTTTCCGATAACAGGCCCTCTTCCGTCAAGCGGTCGAGGGCCGTTTCGATCAAGTCATCAGGAGCGCCGCGCTGACGCAGTTTTCGCGTCAGCTCGACTCGACCGTGCTCGCGTCTGGCAAGCAGGTCCATCGCGGTTCGCCGCACCGCGACGAGAGTATCGAGTACCACGGTCATCGAATCGATCAGATATCAGCGTCGGCCATGTCGTCAGCGGTTTCGCGGCTGGCCACTGCCTTGACGTCGGCAACCGGGCTCAGCAGCTTGTCACGCAGTTGCTTCTCGAGCGCTGCGGCAACCTCCGGGTTATCCGCCAGGAACTTGGCCGAGTTGGCTTTGCCCTGACCGATCTTGGTACCGTTGTAGGCATACCAGGCGCCGGACTTCTCGACGAAACCGTGCAACACACCCAGGTCGATCATCTCGCCATTGAGGTAGATGCCCTTGCCGTAGAGAATCTGGAACTCGGCCTGACGGAACGGCGAAGCGACCTTGTTCTTCACGACCTTGACGCGGGTTTCGCTGCCGACCACCTCGTCGCCTTCCTTCACCGCGCCGGTACGGCGGATGTCCAGGCGAACCGAGGCGTAGAACTTCAGCGCGTTACCACCGGTGGTGGTTTCCGGGCTGCCGAACATCACGCCGATCTTCATGCGGATCTGGTTGATGAAGATCACCAGGCAGTTGGCGTTCTTGATGTTACCGGTGATCTTGCGCAGGGCCTGGGACATCAGGCGAGCCTGGAGACCCACGTGCATGTCGCCCATTTCACCTTCGATTTCAGCCTTGGGTACCAATGCCGCCACGGAGTCGACGATGATCACGTCAACCGCGTTGGAACGCACCAGCATGTCGGTGATTTCCAGGGCCTGCTCGCCGGTGTCCGGCTGGGACACCAGCAGGTCGTCGACGTTGACGCCCAGCTTGCCGGCGTACTCAGGGTCCAGGGCGTGTTCGGCGTCGACGAAGGCGCAGGTCGCACCGGCTTTCTGGGCCTGGGCGATCACGGACAGGGTCAGTGTGGTTTTACCGGAGGATTCAGGACCGTAGATTTCAACGATACGACCTTTTGGCAAGCCGCCGATGCCGAGCGCAATGTCCAGGCCCAGGGAGCCGGTGGAGATGGAAGGAATAGCCTGACGGTCCTGATCGCCCATACGCATTACGGCACCCTTGCCGAATTGACGTTCGATCTGACCCAAGGCCGCAGCCAAGGCTTTCTTCTTGTTGTCGTCCATTAAAGTCCTCACGTAATCAATAAGGCCTAGCGGCCAACACCTGTATAAGTAGCCAGTATTATTCCACAGCGATTCAGGATCGCCTACCCCTGATTTGAGATTTCTACGGCGGCATGTTGCAGCAGCCCCTCTAGCGCGGCCTTCACCGTCTGTCGGCGGACCTCGTCACGGCTGCCCGGAAAGAATCGCTGCTCACTGACGACCCTGTCACCGACGCCCCAGGCCAGCCACACGGTGCCCACCGGCTTGCTCGGCGAGCCACCGTCCGGCCCGGCCACGCCGCTGACCGCCACGGCAAACCGCGCCAGGCTTTTCCGCTGGGCACCCCGCGCCATGGCCTCGACCACCTCACGACTGACCGCCCCGTCCTTTTCGAACAGCTCGTCCGGCACATTCAGTTGCTGGGTTTTCTGGCGATTGGAATAGGTCACATAACCCGCCTCGAACCAAGCCGAACTCCCCGGAATCCGGGTGATCGCCTCGGCAATCCCGCCACCGGTACAGGATTCGGCCGTGGTCACATGGGCATTGAGCAATTGCAGGCGCCTGCCCAGCTCAGCCGCCAGTTCGGTGATGTCATCCATGATGCTCTCCTGATTCGACGCAATTGGGGCCTACCGTACACGAGCATTCGCAGCTTGCAAGGCTCACCGGACTACTGACCCAACGCCTTGACGTAGGCCTGGCAGGCCTGCAAGGCGATCAATCCGCGGTCGCCTTCGTCGGTGATGGCGATAATTCGTTGAGCATGCGCCGGGTCAAGTCGGGCGCGTAGGGGACCATGATCCATGCCGCTGGTGCTGGCGGCGGCAGGCACCGCACAACCGGCGGGGGCGTCGCTGGCATCGAGGAGGACTGACAGCCGGACATCGGCAGTAGCAAGGCGATCGCGCAGGCGATCCTGGTCATGTTGGGCATCGATCAGGGCTCGGTAGTGGGTTTGTTCGCTGGTGGAGAGTTGTTGTTCCAGGACGAGGCGTTTGCTCTGCTCCGCCTGTAACTGGGTCACGGCCACGCTGCTGATCTTATTCAGGTCAGACTGATGAAGGCCGATTTGCTCAGCCAGGCGTTTCTCGTAACGCCAACCCTGAACTGTCCATGTCGCGCCCACAACTAGTAACACGATAATAAGCCCACCTATAGGCCAAACCTTAAGGTTCAAGAAACTCATGGCACATCCTTGAAGAATATGTGACTACCCAGGCGTAGAGTCCGCGTTGCCTTGGCTGCCCATACTGGAGGCTTCGCCATAGTTGTTGCGTAATAGTGGGTCGCGCCTCTCGTGAGGTCAGGCTCCCTGCCAACGATCACCAGCTCAGCCACCCGCAGAGCTTGGGCAAATTGCCTCGGAGGGATCGGCTTGACACCAATCAGGAACGGATAGTTCGGGTCGTTTTTGTTCCAACAACTGAATTGGTATGGCTTCAGGCAAACGCCAGCATAGCCTTCTCCCCACCAAGACTTAGCTTTTTCATCTTCCACCCTATTGCGAATAGCCCAGGCCACGGCAATCTGTCCGACCTGGCCTTCCCCCCTTGCTTCTGCCCACAAAGTACCGGCGAGGATGTCGCGATCACTCTCGAAAACAGCCATAACTTTCTCCAGACGAAACAAAGCACGCTCGTCAGCTGAGCATCTTTGAATTCAGCCAATAACTTCGATAGTGAGTAATCCAGCCACCGACAAGCTCCACACTCATCACTATCTACCACCATCCAATAACTGACACCCACTAATAATGCCTACATCTTATGCCAGCCAACATCAGTATTCCCACCTAATAAAATATTAAAAGATCAATAACGGCGCGCCAAAGAACAAAAAACAATGCCTCTTCACCACCGTTATCTGCGAAATCGTGATAACTGTCGAGCTGGCGCCCCGCTAAACGGGCCATCCCTCCTCAAGCATGCTGTGCGTAAAGCTTTTATCAGCCAGTGCGACAAGTAACTCACCCTCGCGATCGAAGCATGCCTGCACGTGAGCGCGTACCGCATTCGCAATGCCGATTAACTCTGAAGCAGTCAAATTGACCATTCCATCAGCTGTCTTCCAAGCACATACATATTCGCTATCCATCATTGCCGACAGCGTTGCTCCAGTTATAAGCGCTTGGCTGCCCCGCTTCGTATCAATTGATACACCCTCGACATTGGTACCCGCGGTTTCATGGGCGTACCTAGTGCTTGCGATTAACGCGGCAATATCATCGCCTGTCAGGGGGGTTATGACGTGCGAGAAGCTCCCGTCTGTTTGAAGAAACCAGCCCCCTCCTGTCTGCTGGGTGATTTCCAACCATTGTTCGTCTGTTACCCTAAAAGCCCCATCGGGTATCTGGTGGACATTATCGATTAGTTGCTTGACTACCAGACCTTTTGAATCTACCACTACGTATTTTCCAGCCATTTTATTCTCCGATCAATTACCTATTGCAATGTAACGAACACCCGCGACCGCAGAAGAAGTGTCGTAGCTAATCGTTATCTGTGTCGTTGACAAGGAAGGCACGCCTGTATCAGCTACGCCGTTAGCATCCAAGTTGCTAACCACGGCTTGAAATACTGCATTAGGAAAGGTCAACGGAAAGTTGTAAGAAATACTCCCTACTCCGGTCCTAGTTACACTACCCCATTGGATGATTAGCCCCCCCAACCAAGACGGAAACGCGACATAACCATTGGCAGCAAAAAGAGAACTGAACCCTGCGCGCAGCTTCTTTGGAGTCACGATGGTTGCATCATCTACTCCAGCATTTGTTAATGATTGAGTGGCAACTTTGGCAACACCGACGGTTGTTTCTGAGGCGAAAGCACCTGAATCAACAATGAAACTCCAAGGAGTCCATGAGCTGCCACTGTATGCCCGCTTATAGACAATCCGAGTTGTAACATCCATGCAAATCTGTATTTTGGTGACCGACCCACTACTTCCTCGAGTCTCCCCAAAAACAATAGTGCTACCTGGATTATTAGATGCGTTTGGAGAAGCATAAAAATAGCCAGTAGTAGCATCATTTAAATCTGACACCAAGATCGAGTCGCCGAGCCCATACGCCACTCTTAAAACGGCAGGAGTAATCGCGCGCTGGGTATCTTTGCCGGCCTGAGTTTCAGCAACATTAGCGAGCTCTACGAGCCCTTTCTCTGTCGCCGAAGCGTCCGGTGGAGAAGAAGGGACCGCAGCGGCGATTTTTGCGTTGATCGCAGCTAGGAGCTGAGCATTATTGTCCTCGTCTGGGGAGAAGCCGGCGGACGAAATGACATTCAAAAACTCTTCGGTTACGGCATTACCCCACTGAGCAGGGATCAGCGATCCGGGGGCTCCGGCTATTTGGTCTTCGTCTACGAATTTCCCATTTGCCAACCCAGCGCTGGGAACACTTTTTGGATAATCCATTCTCTACTCCTTAGTCATAATTAATATGAATTTTCGTATGTGCCGGCGTACTGCGATGAATCAGGCACTCCAGCGCAGACCCTGGATTCATGCCGAATCGTTCGCCCCAGTAGCTAGCGCCGAAACAGCGCCCGAGCGAAAGGCGTCCGCCAGTATTGAGGGTCCACATGAATTGCACTTGCCATGTTCCGAAATGCGTCTGACCAAACCGCGAAAGCCCCATGCGCGGTGCCCGGTGCTCGGTCACATTCGCGTTGGGGTAACCCTGGCTGCGCGCGATGGTGACGAAGTAAGCCGCAGCCTGGCTGCCGACCGCCAACAACCGCCGACGCACCGCCAACCTCCGGTCGTCATACAGCGGCGTGGCCCCCAGACACGGATCCGGCAGGTTCATCACCCGCTCCCAATCCGGCACCAGCTCACTCACACCCGCCGGATCCATTTCATGCAGCAAATCACCCGCACGCGCATCGAGGCGCGCCAATTCCTGGGCGATGCCTTGCAGCACTTCGTCCAGTTCCGGTACGCGCTCCGGATCCCACGCCGGCCCGCTGGGCAGCAGGCTGCGCAGTTGGGCCTGGTATTCCCCGGCGGTTCTTATTCCAGCCATACGCAGCCTCCGAAGGTCAGTAACTGATTGCTCGCCGCAATCACATCGGCGGCGGGCGCAGTAAGCGTGTGGTCGGTTTCACCAGTGGCGCTGCTGATGGCTTCGGCGATGTGAGTCAACAGCAGGGTTTCGCCGAGGCCGGCTTCACGGTTGTGCAGGTCGCGCAACTGGGCCTCGATGGCGGCGCGTACGGCGCTGGTGTCAGGGGTGATACGCAGCCTGTAGGTCACCGGGACCTGCACCGGCGCCAGCACATGCACCTCGGCGGTCACCGGACGCAGGGGCTCGATGTAGGCCCGGACCTCCTCCAGTTGCTCGGCAGTGGGAATCGGCTGCGGATCGTCGTCACGCATGACGAACAGGCCGACAGTGCCGGGCCCCAGGTAGCTGCCACGACACCACGCACGGGTGATGCCAGCACATTCCAGGGCCCAGGTTTCATAGTCCTGGGCCGAGCCACCATGGGGGATGATGCGGTAGGAGCGAATCACCCGCGCCCGCAGGGATTCGAGGCTTTCCCGGGCGACGCCACCGGTCAGCCCCGGCGCCAGCACGGTGAAGCTGCCGGAGATGCCGAGGATCGGTTGCACCGGCGTCAGCGCCAGGCCGGCATCGGCATTGCCCAGGCTGCCGGCCTCCAGCGCGGCGATGGTGGTGGTGTTGAGGCCGTTGCTGGTGGTGCGGGCGGTGGTCACTTTGTAGGCGCGACCATCGGCCGATTGCAGCAGCGTGTCGACATCCAGCACCGCCCCGGCGGTTGCGGTGAAACTGACGGTGCCGCTGGCTGCCTGAGCGGCTTTGCGCGCCTGGTTCAGCCGTAGGGCGGCGATGCGCTCCAGGGTGGATTCGTCGGCCTTGTCCGGCAGGATCTGCTCGGCGATCCAATCGAGGTAGCCGTACAGGCCATAGGCTGCGCCGCCCAGGGTACGGGCCAACACTTGGGCATCGGACTGGCGCAGCGAATCGCTGGCCAGGTCGCTTTGGGTGCGTTTGATCAGCACCGGCAGCGAAGGGGTTTCAAACGGCATAGGTCACCTGCCAACTGTTATCGGGATTGATGTCCAGGCGCCGGCCATCGGCCAGGGTCAGGATGGTGCGCAGGTTCAAGCGCTGGGCGTCGAGGCGTTCGCTGATGATGTCGATGGCGCTGCAATGGCCGTCGTCGATCAGCCATTGCAGGGCTTCGCGGGCGTAGAACTCGGCGTCGAGCTGGGTCTGGCGGGTCAGCTTGACCCGGCGCAGCAGCCACAGCCGCGAGCCGATGCGGTCATCGGCGACCGTAGGAAAAGTGTCGCCCCACCAGCCGAAACGTTCCTCGTCATCGACGGCATCGTCGTCAGCGGCGCGGCTCCAGGTGAACAGGCTGATCAGTACCGATCGGGTCAACGCGGCGTGCAGGTTCTGGCTGATGAACATCACTGACCTCCCGCCGGCGTGCCGGTCTGGCCGGTGCCGGGCTGTACGCCGACATGCACATGCTTGATCTGGCTGATGCCGCCGGCGATCTGGTCGCCTTGGGAAATGATCTTGCCGGTGTGGTTGATGACAGGACTGTCGATGTTCACCGCGCTGCTGGCGCGGATGTTCAGTGTGGCGGTGTCAATGTCGATGACACGGCCGCGCTTGAAGTGAATCCTGTCGCCCTCGTCGGTGTAGATCGCCACTTCGCCGGGGGCCAGGGCCTTGAGGCGAAAGCGGCGGTCGGCGACTACCAGTACCACGGCATGGGAACGGTCGCCGCCCAGGAAGGTGGCGATGCCCTCGGCGCCGGCCAGCGGGTTGCTGGTGAAGCCGTAGGGTTCGAAGTGTTCCATGTCGTCGTTCACTTCGCCCGCGGTGAGGCGCATCTGCAGCGACTGCAGTTTGGAAGCCGAATTGGCGAGCACGACAGTGCCGCGCGCCAGTAGGCGGGTCAGTAGGCTCATTGGGGTTCCTTCGGAAATCGGGTTGGGGCGGGCTGTCAGTCGAAGTGATCGGTGGCTGGGCCGCCGCCATCGCGAGCAGGCTCGCTCCCACAGGGGATTTGTGGTGGACGGGGATTTTGTGGCCGCCCTCGGTACAGGGTGGGAGCAAGCCTGCTCTCACAGGTGGGCGCTGCCGGGCTCAGGACTTGGGCTTGGCCGGGTTCGCGTCGAAGGTATGGGGCGGGGCGACTTGCAAGGTGGTCACCGAGCCTTGGGCAGACAGTGAATAGGTCACCTTGGAAATCAACATGTCGCCGTCGAACCCGAGCACCGGGTCGATCACCCGCACCAGGCTGTTGTGGCGCCATAAGTCGCCATTGGCCTGGCGCCAGCCCTGCACGCGGTAGGTGGTGGTCAGGGCGCGGCCGGAGCGGATGGCGCTTTCCCAGTCCGCTCGTTGCTGGGCCAGCTCGAAGGTCAGTTGGGCGCTTTCGCTGATCACCGTCACCCGCTTGCGTTTGAAACCCAAGTCGGTGGCGGTGCCCGACACCTCGCTGACTGCCGTCCCGCTCTGCTGGTCATTACCCTTGTGCTGGCCAATGACTCGGTATTCGGAAAACACTTGGCTGAAGTCCATCGGCGCGTTGCCCGAAAGAATGTTCTTGCCCAGCTCCAGCACATCACTGGCCCGCCCTGCGCTGCCGGGCTTGGCCAGCAGCACGCGGCCTTCGGCGTCGTCGGTGGAAAACACCCGGAACAACGTCAGCAAACGGTCGATGGATTGAAAGACGGTTTCTCCCGGCACGATGCTGTGCTCGCTCAAACGCGTCGTTTCCGGGATTTCACTGACCACCCCCACGCCATATTGCGAGGCCAGGGCCTGAACAATGCTCAGCACCGTCTGCCCCCGCCATTGGCTCGGACGATTGATCGCCGCGCAATCCACCAGGTCCTGGGTTCTGGACCCCCCTTCGATGCTCAGCGTGATCTGGCGCCCGTCATAGCTGACCGGAGCCTTGAACACGTAGCCGCTGAGCACCAGGTCGGCACCGATGCGCACCTGGCATTCATCACCGGGACGGATCGGCACCGCCTGGATCTGCCCCGGCCATTGCCAGGTGACGTCGAGTTTGAAGGTGCGGAACTGACGCTCCAGGTCCGCACTGATTTCCACGCTTTTCCAGCCGCCGTAGTCCAGCCCACCGACGGTGAGCGTGACGACGTTATCGAACTCGCTCATGGCTTACTCCCCCGAGACTTTCAGGTCGTTGGGCGGCAGGAAACCTGGGTGGGCCACACCGTTACGCTGGATCACTTCGGTCACCCGGGTGGCATCGGCAAATTGCTGATAGGCCACCACCAGCGCCGGCAGGCTTTGCTTGAACGACAGGTTGATCAACCGAACACCCGATGAGGCCACCGCCGTCAGGTGCGCGGCCATTTGCTGGCGCAGGTGGTTCAACGCCTGATAGTGATCTGGATCCGCCTTGAGGGAGGCCTGCCAGATAGCTTCGTTGAGGGCATCACGCAGGGCCAGGACATCGTCGGCCACCGGTACATCCCGGCGTTGGATCGGCTGCACGGCCTGCTGCGCCACCGAAGGCGTGGCACCGAGCTTGACCACCGGCGCCGCCACGGGCATCGCCGCAATCCATTGCGCGGCCTGGACCAGCAGCGTGTCCTGGACCAGGTCGGCCAACGCCTGGGCCGCCGCCGTGGTGTCCTTGCCGGTGGTGAGTTTGGGCGCGTCCGCCTGACGGATGGCTTCGACCTGTTGCGACACGCTGGCAATCACGCCGCGATAGCCGTCACGGGCAAAGTCCTTCAGCTCCCGGATGTCCCCCAACAATCCCTTGAACTCGGCCGCCACTTCCTTGGGCAGCTCCTTTACCGCCTTGACCAGATCGCTGAGCTGCCCATAGACCTCGATCAACGGCTTCAGCTCCTGCTCGATAACCCCGTAGACCTCCTTGAGGCTGTTGCGCAGGTCGGCGATGCCGATCCGCGCGGCCTTGATCAAGCTCATCGCGTCTTCGAAACGCCGCACCGCCGAACCCAGGAAGCTGTCAGCCGACACCAGCAGCAGTTTCTGGCTGTTGATCGCCGCCGAAGGAAATTGCAGTGGCTGGTCGGGGTAGAACTTCAGGGCAAACGTGACCAGCCCGCCGTCCTGGCGGGTCTGGGTCATGTCGCACTCGCCGACCTTGACCTGCATCCGTCCCAGCCAAGGATGCACCAGCTCGCCGCTGCCCTGCTCCAACGCCTTGAGCAGTTTGTCACGCTGCTCCAGGCAGTCGGGGCCGACGATAAACGCGGTCAGTTCATGGATCTTCGCCTGCTGGCCCAGCCCTTCGAAAAACGGTTGGTCGCGCTGCGGGTATTCATGCAACTGGCCCTTGTGCCCTACCGGGGTTTTCGCCTGGTCGACCCAGAACCCGACGCCACGGAACGACGCCGGCAACAAACGATCACGCCAGCTCATTGGAACCTCCTGCGGACAGAGAGCGATAACCGATACGCGAACTCACCGCCAGGCCAGGTTGGTTGGTCTGGGGTGGCTCGGCGCGCAAACCGGCCGGCGCGTTTTCGAAGCGTACGGTCAGGCCGCCTTCAAGCTGGGTGCGACTGTTCGCGGCGCTTTGTTGCACCAGTGCACTGGAGGTCTGCGGCAGCGCACCGGCGCTACCAAAAAGCGCCGGCGCGAGTTCACCTTTGCCCTCGGCATTGGTCTTCTGTTGCGCGTCGGTCAGCCCTTGGACCTTGCCGGTAAACGTGGTGATGACCTCGCCAAAACCACCGTTGAAGAACGCCTTGATCGGCGCGATCACACTCTGCAGCTCGTCCCACCACTGGCTGAACCACTCACTCACTGGCCCCCACTGCTTCGTGAGGCCCTCGATGGGCGACCAGTCGAATAGCCCGCCGAACACTGCCAACATGATCGACACCTGATTGCGCAGGCCTTCCCAGATTCCGGCGAAGACGTCCACAAGGGTGCCCCAGTTGGCCATGATCAGGCCCAACGGCGTCCAGTTGAAAAGGCCCTGGAGCGCGTCCATCACCGGCACGGTCAAGGCCTTGAGCAGATCCCAGATGGCCGAGAACAACCCGGTCAGGGGGCCCCAGTTATTGATGATCAAACCCAGGGGCGACCAAGCGAACAACGTCTGCATAAAGCCGATGATGGGCGTCGCCGCCGCCACGAGCACATTCCACAGCGCGCCGAAGAAACTGCTGATCGGCCCCCAGTTGCTGATCACCTGCCCCATCGGGGTAAAGGCGAACAGCGTCTTGAAGAACTCAGCCATTGGCAGAACGATGGGCGCAAGCCTTTGCCAGAGCCCGGCGAAGAACGCCGAGATCGGTTCCCAGTAAGCGATGATCATCCCAGCCGCCAAGGCGATGCCCATGGCAGCTAGGCCAATAGGGTTCATTTTCAGGGCGAGGCTGACCACTTCGAGGGCCTGGCTCGCACCGCTGACCGCCGTCTGCATCGCACTGAACGCCACGGCGCCCGTTGCCAGGCCCTGCACCAGTTGCGGATTGTCCTGCAGCACCTGGACCACACCGCCGATCATCGGCTGTAGACCAACCGTCAACGCATTGACCGCGGGTACCAACGCCGAGCCGAACTGCAACGACACATTGCTGATGGACGTCTTCAATCCATCCAGCCCTTGCGCCGCCACCAACGGCGCTGCCGGTGCCTGGACTGCGCTGGCTGCCGCGTTCACGTCCACGACTTCACCCTTGAACGCCAGCGCCGACTTGAGCCCGTCCATGAACGGTTTGGCGATCCCCCCGTCCGGCAGCAGCCCGGAAATATCCAGGCTGCCAAGACCGGTCGCATCGAGGTTCTGTTTGAAGCCCTGGACCTTCGCCCGAAGGCCGGCGAGCTTGGGCGACAGCTCGTCGATGCCGGTCAGCAACACCGCTTTTTTCTCTACCTTTTGTGTGTCTGCCATCACTGCACCTGCTGCATCGCATTGATCCGTTGCGCGTGCTCCAGGGATTCACGGAGCACATCCAGTGGCCTGGCCATCATCTGTTCGGGGTCAACCTTCCAGAACCAGGCCAGGTCATAGGCGGCTGCGATCAGGTCGCCGATGGCTGCGACGCCGCACTCATGAAAAAACTCGCAACGGCCCAGCTCAGCGCGTTGAGGTCGGCCAGGTCCAGCTGGTTGACCGACGATGGTGGGATGCCGGCGCAGACCGCGATGTATTTGGCCGCGACGTCCATGTCCAGGCTCACCTCCTCGCTCTTGTCGATCTTGTACGGCAGCGCCTTGATCGCCCGGACCTCCTGCACCGTCGGACGGCGCAGGGTCAGTTCGTTCAATGGCTCGCCGTGGGCCTCGATGGCCACGCGCAAGGTCACCATATCGCTCATTGCCAGGTCCCCTTGATGCCTTCGAATTTCAGCTCGATGGTGGCGTCGTCGCCCTTGGACACTGGTTCTTCCACCAGGTAGGCGCCGGCCAGCACGTAGACCTTGCCGTTGCTGAACTCGCAGGTGACGGTCATGTCGGTGCCGGCCACCAGTTGCTTGAGCGGGAAGTCCGCGGTGTGCAACGCCGTCACCTTGAAGGACGGAGCGATGTCGGTTTCCTTGTAGAAACCCGGTACGACGGTTTCACGTTTGGTGAACATCAACGGCGCTTCGCAGCCACCGTTGATGGTCAGTTGAGCGCCGTCCACTTTGACGTAGCAGGTGCCCGCGATCAGTTGACCCATGGTGTTTCTCCTTCAAATAAAAAGCCCACGCGGGGTGGGCTGAATTCATGCGTTCAAACACGACACTCAGGCAGCAGCGTCATACTGCAGACGGAACTGGTTGAGCAGCGCGAACACCCGCAGGCCGTTGATGTAATCCGGTGGGAACAGCACATTGACCCGACTCGGGTCCTGGCTGTCGCGCTCGACGATCAGGTGTTCGGCGAACAACTCGGCGTTTTCCACATGGCCTTCCAGCTCGAGCTTGGCGTACTGGGCGATCAGCTCGCCGCGAATCGTGCTCGGGGTCACGATGGGTTGGCCGGCGCCGAAACGGGTACCGTCGGAGGCCAGTTTGTGGCGACCGTATTTGCTGGTGATCACGCTTTGCAAACGACGCACGATGAACGCCGACTGATGCATGGTTTCGCTGTCCAGGTAGGAATTGTCAGCCTGGCCGAAGGCATTTTTCTGATACGTGGTGATGGAACGCTGAATACGCACGTAGCCGCCTTCGTAGTAGGCGGTCGCGATACCGTAGTTGAGCAGCGACTGGCGCTCGGTCAGGGTGAAGCGTTCGCTGGCCGGTGCCGGATCCAGGCCCGGCAGGCTGCCGCTCTGGGTCGGACGGCTGGCGTCGGCCGAGATGAACACGGCAGTGCGGGCTGCCAGTGCGGCAGCCTGGACCCACGACGGTTGCGGCACGCCCGGCTCCAGGGCCTGGATGGTCATGTGCTGGTCGTTGCGCGCCTGGCCGGCCGCCACCAAAGTGCCGATGGTGCCGCGCTTGGCACTGTAGACATGGCCGAACAACTGCTTGGCCCAGGACCAGCGACCGGTGCTGTCATCCATCACCGCTTGCCAGGTATTCAGGCTCGACAGGTCGGACCACGGCATGGCGATGAATTCGAATGGCTCGTCACCCAGGGCCGCGACGGCGGCGGTCTGGTCCGGTACGCCAGCGCCGCCGGTCATGGCGGTGATCGCAGTGGTCAAGCCCGCAGGGGTGTCTTCGCCATTGCTCTTGCCCAGGCGATTGAACTGCAGGCTGATGTCGTTGCCGCTGTCGCCGGTCCATTTGGCGCTGAGGGTCACGACGCCGTCGACGGCCGCGGCGGTCACTGGCAGATCGGCTGTCGCGTTGATTTTCAGCGCCAGTGCCGTGGCGGCCTGGGCCGCGGTGGCACCGTTGACGATGGCTGCCTGGACACGTACGCCGCCGACGTACAGATTGAGCGCACCGCTTTCGGTGGCGGTACCGGTGAAGGTCAGCACGCCGTTGGCGATGGCACCTTCGACGTTGTGCAGCGGCAGGCACCAGATTTCGCCGAGCGGGTCGGTCTTGCGCCAGGTTTCGTACATCGAGGCGAGCATCGAGCCCTGACCGCCGATGCTTTTTGCCAAGGCCACGCTGGAGACCAGCACCAGTTTTCCAACGTCTGCCGGGACAATGTTGTCGTTGACCTGAGCGACGATCAACCGGCGCATGGCCGACGACGCGCTATTGGCGGCCGAGTTGTCCATCTCGGCGTAGAACAGCGGAACACGAATGTCCGCGGGGATGTTGCTGAATCCGATCGCCATTATTTGGCTCCCTGTGGTTTGGCCGCTTTCACGGCTTTGGTTGTGATATCGCCATCGGCCAGACGCCGACGCCACCAGGCGTTGTCTGGCACTTCACGGCCTTCGAGGGGCAACAGATCGCCCGCTTCCGGGTCCGGTACCACACGGCCCGGGGCCGGCAGCACGGTGATGCGTTTGCTCATGGGGTTACGTCTCCAGAGAAAGTCAGCTCCAGGCGCCCATCGGGGCCGGGACGTTTCAGATTGGGGTCCGCCGGATCGATGGCATCGACCCGCACGGTGGCCCCGGTAAAGGACGACAAGCCGTCCAGTTCACGTTCGTGCCAGCTTTCGGCAGGCTGGCTCGCCAGATTGCGGCCCAGCTGGAACTCGGTGAAAAAGCGCAGCCGGAACAACCCGCGGCCGCTGTTGATCGAGACCGGTTCGCTGCCGTCGTATTCGATGCCGGAGTAAGTGGCGCCGGGCTTGAACCCCACCAATCCGCGCCACAATTCGGCTCGCAGGTCGTGAAGCAGATCCAGCGCATTTGTCGGGTCACTGGCATCGAGCACCAGCACAACGTCGAAACGGTCACGCACCGTTTGCAGCGTGACGTTCTGTGCCGTGTTCCGGCTCGCCACATCGGTGCTCGACAGAACATAGGCACATGGGGTTTGCAGGGGCGTGCCGGCTTGCAACGCAACGAGGTCCAGGCCCGCGACCACTCGACTGGCGAGCGTTGGGCATTGCTCACGCAACTGCGTGAGGATCGGCGTGATCTTCATGGAGAGTGCTCCGGTGATAGGCAGATGAAGTCAGAAGCCCTGTGGGAGCGGGCTTGCCCGCGAAAGCGGCGGGTCAGTCGAGATAGATGTTGGATGTGCCGACGTCTTCGCGAGCAGGCTCGCTCCCACAAAGGTCCGGTGGTGTTCCCGAATGCTGGGATCGCCAGCAATCCAGGGTGGGAGCGGGCTTGCTCGCGAAAGCGGTGGATCAGTCGAGATAGATGTTGGATGTGCCGACCTCATCGCGAGCAAGCCCGCTCCCACAAAGGTCCGGTGGTGTTCCCGAATGCTGTGATCGCCAACGATCCAGGGTGGGAGCGAGCCTGCTCGCGATGGCGGTGGGTCAGTCGAAATGGATGTTGGATGTGCCGACCTCATCGCGAGCAGGCTCGCTCCCACAGACCCCGCGTCATTCCCGGATGTCGTGATTGAGGGCGATCCTGGGTGAGAATCAGGCCTTGGCGTCGAGGCAGGTTGCGTCGATCTTGCAGCGATAGCTTTTTTCCCGGTCACCCGTGGCGGTGACCTTGTCGATCGACCAGCGGCCGCGCATGAAATCCGGCCAGGTCGGGTCCAGCAGGACGATGCCTTCGGCGGACAACCCCGGGTTGCCGGGGCATTCGATGGCAACCTTGAGGGCTTCGCGCATCAGCCTGCGCACTTCGCCTTCACCGGCGGCGCGGGCGTCTTCTGCGCTCTGGAAATGCTGTCGAAGGATCTTGAACGGCGCGATGCCACTTTCCTCCACCTGCACTTTGCCAGCCGCCGCATCCCACCAACGGGTCTTGCAGCCCTGGTATTTCGCCCGGGCGGTTTCATCGAGGACGGCGGAGATAAAAGCCTGATCTCCAGGACGATTGTTCGTCGTCACCGACAGCTTGATCTGCGGCAAAACCTTGCCCGACAGCGACTTCGCCTGACCACGCCGAGCCAGCACATACCATTCGTTGATCGGTTTGGCGACGGCGTCATGCCGATGGGCCAAGCGCGTCAGGAAGCCCATATCGGTTTCGTTGGACTGGTCGATGTGCCCAATTTTTATCAGCGACAGCTCCGGCGCCACACGCGGCGAAAAACCATGCCTGGCGGTCAGTTCACGGAACAGTGCGCCCAGGGTCGTCGGGCCATGGCTGACGGACCGACGCTGTTTGAATCCGGTCTGGTCCGCCGCACTGAACGGCGCGGCCATGGCCACCAACGTCAAGCGCAGGGGAAACAGCGTCGGCGTGCGCCGGGTAATGACGAACTCGCCCTTGTCCACCAGCCCGGACTCCAGATAACCCACCCGCAGACCGATTTTTCCGCCGAGGCTGGGTAACCCCTCAAGCCCTTCCAGGCTGATGACGAGGGTCAACTGATCGGACTCGATTCCCGCCGCGTCGACGTGGGTCCAACTGAGCAATCGCTCATTGAGCAGTGCCGCATTCGCACCATAGATTTCTACTGCTGGCGTGAAACCCAGTGACATGTTGCCTCCTTAATCCCAAGCCGATACCGGTGCGGGTGCAACGGGTTTCAGATCCACCTCCGGCAAGGCAACCCACACCCCCGCCGGCAGTACCGGGCCCCATTCGGCCAGTCCGGGATTGAGCAGCCAGAGCGCTTGCTCGGAGGCATCGTCACAACACTCAAGCTCGCGGTACAGCAACAGATTCACCGAATCACCGGCGATACTTCGAACCCTACGCATTGGCGAACTCCGTCAATTCAATCACCCAGCCGACCACCATCGCCGTACCGTCATCGATGACCTCAGTCTGGGTTTCCGACACCTTGTTGATCTGCCACAACCCCCAGTTGCGCCCGATGCCATCCACCAACGGCACAGGCACGCGCAAGGCCTGCAATGCACGCAGCTCATCGAGCCGATCCATGGCGGTCGCGTACATCGACTTGCCCGTGATCGTCAGCCCTTGCAGGCCTTGGCCGACCTGGCTGGACTTGGGTTTGCTGGTAAGGATGTCGATGCTCTTCCAGCCGCCATCCGAGGTGCGTACCAGCGAGTGGTACGCGAAGTTTCTCGACAGCCCGAAAATGAAACTGCCGAGTGCCATTTGCTGACGCATCACGTACCTCCGTCGGTCAGGGCCGCGTCACTGCGCATGGCCAGTGAGTTGGGCATGGTTGTCAGGCCGAACTGGCCGGTAATCTGCTGCACCACCAGATTGGCCAACTGACTGGCGCTGGCCTGGTCCTGACCATTGATGTAGATGTTGGCGGTCATGGTGTTTTGTTGGGTACTGGTCTGGCTGCTGGTGAGGTCTTTGCTGACCTGTTCCGGCGACTTGAGGCGATCACCCCCGGTGTAGATAGCCTCGCCCAGGGATTCACCGCCCTCGCTACCGAAATAGGAACCCAGCGCACCGCCGACCAATGCACCGATCGCGGTGCCGATCACCGGAACGAAACTGCCCAGCATCGCGCCGGCGGCGGCACCGGCATAACCGCCTGCCAGCCCACCAAGGCCGGCTCCAGCCGCGCCTGAAGCGGCCTTGTAATCACCGGCCTCAAGAGCTTTGATACCGTCGTAGCCGGCACTGGCCAGCGCCAGGGGCGCGCCCAGCCTGCCGGTGAAGGTTCTCGCTCGAGCTGCGGAGATTGCCAGTCGGCTGCGCATATCAGGGCGGGAAGTTCGGGCTTTTCCTGCGTCCGGTTGCTTCTGCCCGCCGTCCTTGGCTTGAGTTCCAGGCGCATCGCTTGCCGGTGGCTGGATGGCTGCGTCCGGTTTCAGCAGTGCCTCACGGGTGGAGGCAACGCCCGACGTCACTTTGTCCAGAATGGCGCTGCGAAACGGTGACGCGAGCGCCGCGCCAAACAAGGCCAACGCCGCGGTGACTTTCGGCAGCGACTCGGCCGCAGCGCTCAACCCCGTCGCCAGCGCGTCCACGCCAAGCATCGCCAGATCGGTAATGGGCGTGATGGCGCTGCCAATCGCTGTATCGAGACGGGTCACGCTGGCATCCAGTGCATTCCAGCGCGCTTGCGAGGTGTTTCCCAGCGCGTCGGCGGTTTGGGCCATCGATCCCTTGTCTCCATCGCCCTTATCGGATGCCACGGTGAGCGCGGTCTTCAGGTCCTGGGGCGACTTCAGCAACTTGCCGATGCCCTCGTCGCCGTCGAACAGCGTCTTGAGCAATGAGCTCTGCTGCTCGGCAGGTTTGCTCTGCAACGCCGCCAGCAGATCCTTGATCGCGCCCGATGCATCCGTGCGCAGCCTGCTGGCCAGCGCCCCCGGCTCGATGTCCAGTTGAGTCCAGGCCGTTCGCTGCTCCGGCGTGACCTTGTCGCCCTTGCCCAACGCGGCGCCCAGGGTCTTCAGGGAGGCGCCCGCTTCGTCCTTGCCGACAGAGGCGCTCAACAGCGCGGCCGCAATGGCGGCGACCTGCTCAGGTGTCATGCCCGCCGCGATGGCGGTCTCGCCACCGCGCTGGGCAACCGAACCGATGTCCGCCGCCGAGGCTTTCAAACTGGCGCTGGCGCCAAGGCGGTTGGCCGCGTTAGCCAATTCGAGACTTTTCCCTCGATCCAGGTTCAAGCCAGTGCGCAAGCCAGCCATGAGCGCGCCGGCGTTCAGCACCTCAATCCTGTAGGCCGACGCCATCACCACACTGTCGCGGGCGAAATCCGTCAGCACTTGCTGGCGGTCTTCGGGTTTGACGTCTTTGAGCAGCCCCGCGTTGATCGCCGCCAGCTGGATCTGCGCCAGTTGCACAGCGGTCGCCCCGCTGGATGCGGCTTGCTTTTCAGCGGCGATCTTCTGGTTTTCGTTGGACATCACCTGCAGTTGTTCCGGTGACAGCTGCAGCTTCTGGTTCAGGTCGACCATGGCCGTCTGCATCGCCATTGCAGGCTTGAGGACACCAGGAGGCGCCAGTTGATCGACCTCTGCCCTGAGCTTCGACTTAGGCACCGCACTCGTCGCTGGCACCACTGCATTCGCCTTGAGCAATGACTGTTGCGCCAAGAGCGTGGTGTTCAGCGATGCCAGCGTCTCCCGCAGTTTCATTTGCTCCGACACCAGCAGCCGGATGTCGAGACTGGCCGTGCTCAATGCCAGATTCAGCCCCGACGCTTCAGACACACCGCCGAGTGTCGGCATATCGGTGCTCGCCGCAAAGGACAGCGAATATTTACTGTCTGCCATCCCGCTCTACTCCTGTTTCACGCCAAGGCGAGTGATCGCGATGTCGTAACGGCGCAATGCCTTGCCGGCGTCCCACTCCAGAATTTCCGCTTCACTTATCGGATAAATGAGCGGCACCACATCGAGGATCACTTCGATGTCGCGCTCCGAAAGAAGTCCGCCGGTTTGTTTAAAAAATCGTCGATGCGCACCTGCAGTTGTGTCCAGTCGGGCACGGTCAGCAGGTCCAGGTCGGGCAGCATCAGGCCGGTGCAGTGGGCGGTGATGAACTCCGCACGCTCCTTGGCCGTCTTCAGCTTCTTCATCGCCTTGGTGGCTCGCAATACCGGCATTTCCAGGGCCAACGAGGTCACGCTGCGGCCCGCCACGTTGAGCGGTTGCAGCAGTTGCACTTGGTCGGGATCGGCCGCCGCGTGGTCCGTCTCGGCGACCTGTGCGAGGAAATACGCCGCCGGACGGGTCGACATGTCGTGCACGTACTGGGCGATGCTCACGTAGTCCGGGCGCTTGAGCTGATCCAGTTCCTTGACCGACAGGCCGGTGGCTAACTTGGCCAGCTCGAAGAACTGGTCGTCCTCATCGTCGCCGGCACGGGCCAGGGCGTCTTTCTGCGCGGCGTAGAACAGGGGTTTGAGTTGCAGCTGGTCGATCTGCGATCCGTCGTCACCAGTGATGGGTGACAGCAGAATGTGTTGGGGAGGCGTCCAGGACATGAATCAATTCCTTGGTGAATGTGTGCCCCTTGTAGGAGCGAGCCTGCTCGCGATAGCGGTGGTTCAGTTGGCGACAATGCTGGCTGTACCGCCGCCATCGCGAGCAGGCTCGCTCCCACAGGGACTGTGTTCAACTGAGCTTCAAGGCAACAGCACCGCACGGCGCGCATCGCCGAGAATGTCGACGCCGTTGAGCACGAACTTCTGGGTACGCACGTCGATGTCGATCACTGGAACGCCGTTTTCCAGGCGATTGTAGGTGCGGCACGACAGCTCAAGATTGGTCTTGGGCTTCTCACCCATCTTCAGCGCGGTTTCTTCCAGGGATTTCAGCTTGCCGCCGACGGTGTGGTAGGTGAACCAGGTGTTGCCATCCTGATCCTGACCGGCCTCACGCACGTTCAGCAGAATGTCGTCACCGACACTGACGCCCAGCGCCAGCATGATTTCCGGACCGACACCTTGCAGGCTGAGCTTGGCGTTGAGTGCCTTACCGCCCTTGGCCATTTCCTCGGTGATGAAACGCCCGCCGCGCATCTCTTCCATGTCGAACTCGATCTTCGGCGGGGTAAACTCTTCCACGGTCGCCGACAACGGCAGGCCTTGCAGGGTGGCCGCGATGGCCTGTCTTACGCGGTTGGTAAACATTAGAGAACGTCCTCCAGGAACTGCTCGATGATTTCATCGCGGGCGTTGAGTTGATAAATCATGTGTTCGTTCGGCGCGTAGCGGCCGTAGTCGATCACCACGTACCAGGTGCCGTTCTTGTACTTCTCTACACTGTTGAGTTCCGGATGCAGGTACACGCTGCCGCCCGGGATGGTTTCGTCGGCCACCAGGGTTTGCAGCCAGTCGTTGATGCGCTTGACCTCCTGGTCCATGAACGACTTGGTCAGGTTCTTCGCCATGGCTTTTTGGCCAGCCTTGACCAGCTTGCGGCTGATGGCATCTTCCAGGCCGACGTAGCTGATGAACTTGCCGGTGATGGAGCGGTTGCCCAGCAGCGAGAAGCCACCGAGGATGGTCCGGGCGTAGTAGCTGACGCCGTAGCGGTTGAGCAGGTCGCCTTCGGTGGAGGTGTCGAGGATGTTGTATTCCACGGTGCGCGAAACGTCCTCGGCGTAGGTCACCTGGTTGCCCGGGCTCTCCCATTGCTTGACCTTGGCGAGCGCGGCGATGGCCAGGCTCGACGGGGCCAGGAAGACGTTTTTCTTCGCGGCCTTGGAGTAGACCGCCGGCATGTTGTGCACCACCAGGCAACGGTCGAAACCGAGGTCGGCGCCGCCCAGTTCCTGGCTGTAGGTCACTTGATCGGCGACCGCGGCATCCTTGCCGTCGAGTACCACGCGAGCCTTGATGCGCTTTCCGAACGAGGCGAACTCACTAGCCACCGCCTTGGTGCCGGTGAAGCCCGGCGCGCCAATGATGGTCAAGTCCTCGGCCACGCCACTCAAGGCCGCCAGGCCCAGCTTGCGACCGGTCTGCGCTTCGATGCCGCCGATGACGTTGTTCTGCGTATCGGCGGGGGTGGCGCCCTCTTCGACGATCACCACGTAGACTGGCACCTTGACCACTTTGAGGATCTGGAACACCGCGTGATACAGCGTACCGGCTTCGGTGCCGGTCGGATCGAGCAATGCCTGGGTGGTGAAGCTGTTGATGCGGAACGGTGCGTTGCGCGGAATCAGCGGATCGGCCTTCGGCGCAGTGCCGACCAGCCCGATGACGTTGTCCCCCAGGCCACCCATGGCCTCGGGAGATTCGGTGGCATTGACGGTAATGCCGTTGTGCTCGAAGTTCAAAACCTCAGCCATGGTTATTCAGCCTTTTTGGTAGTGGCCTTTTTGGCCGGTTGGGTTGGGGTGGCTTGCGTGTCGACAGCCTGTTTGTGCGCCTCCAGGACGCTGGTCAGCTCTAGGCGACCGGCACTACGCAAGGCATTGGCCTCGACATCCAGTAGTTCGAGCTCCTGACCGATGCTCGACCAGTGGCCGCCGCCGGTAGGAAATGGCACCAGCACGGTGTAAGGCTTACAAATGGGCATCTATGGGTTCCTCCAGACGCGAAAACACAAAAGCCCCGATCACGGGGGCTTTTTGCGGACGAAAAAAAACCGCTGTCGCGGTTGGGTTTACTTGACGAAGGCCGGCAGCACGGGCCAGACCAGTTTGGATGGGTCTTCGATCTGCTCGGGGATATCACGCAAGGCTTGGCGGTAGGCCTTGACCTGGGCTCGCTGTGCGTCTGTCGCCGGGTAGTCGGGCAACTGGGTGAAATCCGTCTGCCGCAAAAGTTGATCGCGGCGTGTACGAATGGCGGCCCATTCAATTTCTCGCGTGGGAACGGCCAGTGGAAGCTCAGGGGTGTTACCGGTGGATAGGTCAGACATATTCATTCCTTGCTGAAAACGACGGTGTCGGCCAATGACAACTTGGTTTTCAAGTCGCCCTGATTGAACAGCCGGCCATTGCCCACGCGCATCGTGTCAATCCGTACAGTGGTGTAGTAAATATTGGGAATCAAAATTCGCATGACAATGTTGCCGTTCGTATCGACATAAACGGCAGGCGTCATGTTTCCGAAGGTCGAGGCGTTTTGCAGTACCCGAGTCGGTTGATAGCAGTATCCCACCAGGGTTTCGTCGATAATTTTTGCAGTACCGTAGCTATACCCCTTGATGTTGAACCAGAACATTTCAGAGTTGACGTTGATGTTCAACGGCACCTTGAAATGCATATATACATTCGTGCTGGAGCCCAGGTCGGTAGTCGTAAACTCCCCCTGTGCGAGGCTGGGGTAGGGGCCTCCAGTCCCATAAACATGCCCCTGCAGCACATTGCGACGAATCGTACCCAGCGCAGCCGGATCCCCTTCTACATCCTTAAGGCTGCGCCACTCATTGAACTGTGCCAATGCCGTGGCCATGGTCGTATTGATGCTGCCAATCTTTCCATTGACCGCCGTGGTCAAGTTATTGGCCGCTGTCACCAGCGACGCGATAGTGGTTTCCAGACTCACGTTTCAAATTCCTTGTGCAGTTGATTTATTTGGCTTCAAGCGCCATGACCCGAAAGATCAGGCCGACGTGCCGCGCCATGTTGTCGATGTTGGCCGTCGCCAGCGCAGCGATCTCCTCGCTGAGCAAGATATTCAGGCTCTCGGAGCCGACGACCACCGTGACGCTTTGCGCCGGTAATGGTGAGATATCCAGCGTGAATTTTTGCAGTACTCGCGCCGCCGCCGCTTTGTAAGTCAGCAACTTTCCGGCCACTGAATAAACCGCCAGTAACGTGCCGGTAGAGAGGTAGAAGCCGAACTCCCCGATCTCGTATTCATCAGGCCCGTCGAATAATGCAGCCATTCTCAGTTGCCCTGGATCAAGGTCTTCGTAATCCACGATTGCCACGCGCTGTCGCTCATTGCGAAGCGCAGTTTCCGCTCCAGTTGGATCGTAGCGGGCAGTGCCGGCACCGATGTGAGTGATCTCACCTTTCAAGCCTTGGTTCTTTGCCTGCAACACTTCCGCCAAGCCGGCGGAAGTGAAGCGAACCAAGCGCGTAATGTCTTCTGTCATGGCTGCGCCCTGAGGTCGTAATCGTTAATGGTGTAGCGTTGGGAAATTCCAATGCTGATAAGCCGCGCACCGAACTCAAGTACCGGCAGTGCTCCGCATAAAACCAGTTCACCGTCGCTCAGCGGCCCGTGCAAAGCTGCCGCCGCGCCCAGGCCGCCGCGCGTTTGATGCACGACGGTGATGGTGGCTTGGTCGCGCTCGCTCTTGGCGGCATTGATTCGCTGTATCAAGCGACTGTGATCACCGCTGGCCCAGCCTTGGCCGATGATGGCTTGCACATCAAAGGTGTAGGGATGGGCATTGGGTTGCTGTTCGTACCAGGCGGTGACGTGGGGCGTGAACCCCAGGGATTCGACGGCACGGTTCAAGGCCTGGCGGGTGCCCGCCTGGCGCTGGATCTGCCAGGACAGCGAAACCGTCAATCTCTTTTCCAGATCGCTGGCTGTCGCATCCCATTCGCTGACGCCGCGATCCGCCGCCAGATAAGGCAAGAAGGAGGACGGTGTCTGGCTCGCGTTCATCAGCTCGGGGAATGGCGGATCAATGCGCTCCAGCAACCGGGCGAAACCCAGGTCAAGTGCTCGTTCCAACGCTGAGCTGTTGGCGGGCAACAGGCTCGGACGAGAGGCGTCATCACTCATAGCGTGTCCACCTCAACCTCGACGCCCGTGCAATACGGGGCTTGGAAAGCTGTCGTCACTATCGGCACCAGCGGTTCGAGAATTTGCAATTGAACCGCCCCTACGCTGTGCAGCATGTAGTCGATCCAGCTTGGATCGACCCGGCCCTCCAGGCGATGACACGCCTCGGCGTATGCTTGCAACTGCTGTTGCGCGGCGACCTTGGTCAGGCCCGAGTCAGGGCCGGCATTGATCTTCGCCACGACACGGATCTTGTAAGGTTTGATCTGCGCGGCCTGGACGATGACCAGATCCGTTTCCGGTCGTACATCAGGCCGGGCGAAATGTTGGCGAACACCCTCGAGCAATGCCTCCGACGGTGTACCGTCACCCTCTCGGGAAAGCACCGTCACCGTAACTTCACCCGGTGCCGTGCGGCGTCCATTGCCGTCCTTGACCTGGGCGGCAAGCCCATCCGGGTCGAAGCTGTACGTCACCGTCACGACACCCGCCGCACTGCTGTCCACCTTTACTGCGGGGCGTGCGCCAAGGGTAAAAATCTCCCGCCGATACTGCATGCGCGAACCGGCCGCCGGGGCATGGGGCGCCAGGTAATAACGCAACCGGGCGTCATCGTCGCTTTCGTAGACCGGGGCGATGGGTGGGAACGCCGCCGGATCGCCCGGGTCGAGCAACTGGCGTTCGAGGCCCATGTCGGCCAGGCGGGCATCGAGGTTACTGCCAGTGGCCCACCACGCCAGCATCTGCTTGATCCGGGCGTTGTATTTGCGTTCGTGGGTTTGCAACCGCACGCAGAACGCCTCCAGGGCCAGGGTCAGCAACTCGCTTTCGTTTTCCAGGCTGACCGCAAGCCTCGCCGCGCTGTCGGGAGAGCGCGCACCGACGTACTCGACCACGAAGGTCTTGAACTCGGCGAGCAGGTCCTCGAACGCGTCGACGGTGACGATGGCCGGTTCGGCCAGTTGGTTCTGGCCGGGTATCAGCATGCTCATGTCACCACCTCGAACGTCTGTTTGCGGTTTTTCCAGGTGCCGGCGAAGCGCAGCAGCAATCCGGCGCCTTGGCGGCTGGCAACGATGACCTGCGGCTCGAAGTCGCCGATGCCGTTGTGTGGGTTGTAGAAGGCTTGGGCTGCGTGGCTCTGGGCAAGAATCAGCAGGTCATCGCCGAGGTTCTGCCCCAGCAATTGCGTGAGCGCGCAGCCATACAAAGGGCGTTTCTGGCGGGTGCCCAAGGGGGTGGTCAGCGCCCGGGTGGCGCGCTGCACGAACTGCGGCCAGTCATCCACCGTGGCGCCGGTGTTTCTATCGATTCCGATCATGGGAAGCTCTTTATGCGGTGCTGATGACTCGCCCCTGGTGATCCACCAGCGGGCCGCTCAGGTGCACACCGGAAGCGTCGAGCCGGATACCGACGGCACCCAGTTGCAAGTCGATGGCCTCAGGTGTCATCGCCAGCCGCGACGGGCCGATGGTCAATTCGAGGGATTCACGGGAACCGGTGAATGTCGCCGGGCCGTTTTTCCAGTGCAGGACATGACTGGCATGGTCGTAGCCGTTTTCCGAGCCGTCCGGGTAAAGGCGACGGGTCAGCGTTGCCTGTGTCGAGACGGGGGGAAACTGACCGCCGTTGAGGCCGAACAACGCCACCGACTGTCCGCCGCCATCGCCGCCGCCATGGTTCAGCAGCAGGCATTGCTCGCCCACGGAGGGAATCCGCGACTCGCTCTGGGCGCCGGCACTCGGGTTGAAAAAGCGGATCGCCGGGGTCAACAGCTCTCCATGGGCGACCTTGCAGGTATTGGTGGCCGCATCGACCTCCTGGCAGACGCCGATGCGACAGAGATTGTCTGCGCGTCGGTACAAGTCTTCGAGCTCGGTTTCCATCCCGGCCAGGCGCTCGATGATCGGCCCCAGGTACATGCGTAGAAGCGCATCGAACATGGTTCAGCCCTCCAGTGCGGTGTATTGGTCCGGGTCGTCGATGTTCGACACTTCCCAGGTGCGGGCGAATTTCGGGATGCCCAGCGGGTCCTCCAGCAGCGTCGGACCGAGGTACAGGGTTTGGGTGAATGAAACGGCCCAGGCGCTGTATGGCCGGGTCCCTCCGTTGAACACCGATGCAACGCCCTCGATATCCGTGGGCCGGCTGCACTGCTCAGCTGACAGATCCCAACGGTTGTCGACGATCAGGCGTTTCAACTGGCAGGCCAGGTCGCAGGCCGTCAAACCCGTGCCGGGCGAAACGACTTGCATGGAAAGCGTCAGGACATGGGCGATACGCCCGTCATTGGCACGGTTGCCTGACGTGTCGCGTTCGATGGCGATCAATACCCAAGACTGATCGCCGGTGTCGTCAAAGTCCTGGAGACTCCCAACCTTCAAGTCGGGAAAGGTGGTACGCAGCGTCTCGGCAATGGCGGAAAACAACTGCGAGGGTTTTTCGATGAGAGTGGGCATTGGATGGCCTCATTCCTGTGGATCGGCGGCACCGGCTCATTGTTGGTCGGGACGGGAATCCGGCGGTGGCACTTCACAAACGCCAATCCGCTTGGCAACCCAACGTTCGTAGAGACCGATGGCCACATCGGCACCGGCCATGGCGGTCAGGCACCCCAAGGCGCAGGCACTCCAGATCGACATGCCGAGGGCATACAGCAGCATGATTGCCGAGACACCGCAGATCACGCAGGCGCCGGAGCGCAAGGCCAGGCGCCGCAACAGCGACCAGCCTCGGGCACCTTCCTTGTCGGCACGCCACATCTCGCCGGACACCCCGCCCACCAGGGCGAGCAGGATGACCAGCCAGATCGGCATGTCCAGCAACGCTTGTTGCTCGTTTGTCATTCACGCCTCCTGGGGGTGATTGGGGTGGGCAATTGCGGGACGAACGGTGTTTTACAACCGCTCGACAATGACGTTGTCGACAAAAGCGAAGTGAGCATTCGGATCCTGCTCATTCCAAAAACTCAGCGTGGTTTGATCGCTCACCGCGGTGAAATCGTAGGTTCTGGTTTCCCACACCGTTGCGTCGCTGGTGGCGACAGGGGTGTCGAAACGGGCGGCCTGACCTGCCACCTTGACGTTGATGATGCCGGTCCCCGTGCGGTTCACGTATTTGGAACTGCCAGCACTGAACGTCAGGCGATAACCTGCGCCAACTACCGTGCTGATGTTTTGCTGGATGCCACCGCCGTTTTGATAGGTGTAGTTGGCGAGGTCAACACTCATCGCCCCTTCAGCGGCGACTGAGCTGCCAATGGCAGCCCTGACATTGATGTATTCCACACCCGACAGAAACGTGGTCCAACCGGTTACGAAGTCGGCTTGGGCAGGGGTATTCAGAACGCAGTCATTGCCACAACCGGGGGTTTCAAAACTGCCATTCACGACCAGGTTGGCCGCGAAGGCAGAACTGCCCACCGCCAACATCGCCATGGACAGGACGAACGAACCAATAAGTTTTTTGATTTTTTTCATGCTTTCACCTGAAGAGTCGATGTTCTTGCGCGGAGCATTCCGCATTCATGTCGCTCAAAGGCGTTCACTCGAGGCTCAACGGCCTTCACATGATTCAACGTCCCACACCGGGCACATTTGATCTGGAGTTCGGTGTTCTCGCCCATGCGGGCCAGAAGTCGTTTGCAGCGACCGCATCTGAAATCCTTCAGCATTTGAAAGCCCTCCATTGGCGGCGGTGATGATTTGAAGCGCCTCACGGCGCAGGCATTCCAAAAAGCCCGGTCGCCCAGGCTTTTCAGTAATGCGCTTGATCTTTCGGCGCGACTGGCGCGGTACGGATCCATTCAAATTGTTCCTCCGGCCGCGGTCCCTGCCCGCCGGATAACTGCTTCTGGTGCTTTACGCTGCACACCTGGGCCAGTTGCCAACCCTCTGAACCGTTGAGGCCGGTTCATCGCTGCCTGTTGATGAAACTAAAGAGCGGTTGTTGCCAGCCACTTTGTCGAGCGGCTTGGACACAGAATATGCATGGATGCATATACAGTCAATGCACAAATGCATTTATTTATGCGCGACAAATGCATCAGCGCATTGCCGCCCAGTGGGAACAAGGGTTGGCGCCCTTTTCGTGGGCGAAAAAAAACCCGCACATCGGCGGGTTTTATCTGACAGCGGAAGGGTTAGCGGGCGTACATGCCCCACCAGAAGACATGGCCGAGGATGACGATCTGCTCATCCTGCATTTCCTGGAAGCTGTAGTCTTCGTCCGGATGCTCATCGCGGTTGAAGCTGCGCAGGCGGATGCCGGTGGGCAGACGGTAAAGCTGCTTCACCCGCAACTGGCCGTTGTGATTGATGGCGTAGAGGTCACCGTCGACGATGTCGCCGATTCCGCATTTACCCGCATTCACCCCGACCGTGGCGCCATCGCGCAGCACCGGCAACATACTGTTGCCGCGTACTGTCACGCATTTGGCCTGGTCGAACTGCACGCCGTTATGACGCAGGCTGCGCTTGCCAAAGCGCAGGCTTGAGCGCTCGCTCTCCTCGATGACGAATCTTCCTGATCCAGCAGCCAATTCAACCTCACGCAGAAAAGGAACCGACACCTCGTCTTCTTCGACTGGGGTATCGTCATCCCAAAGGCTTATGTCCTTGAGCTCGGAATGCGGCTCGTCGCGGCGGCTGTTGCCGGCAGGCAAAACATCGGCGCGCCCGCGCAATTGGTCGGTGCTCACGGCGAAGTACTCGGCGATCTTCGAGATGTGTTTATCCGAAGGATCGACGATCTTGCCGCTGAGGATCCGCGAGAGGGTGGATTGAGGCACGCCGGTACGCCGGTGAAGCTCCGTGGGGGAGATCCCGTGCTGATCGAGCAATGCTCTTAATACGGTAGAAACGTTGCGTTTTTGCATAACGCGCATAGTGCTTGTTCTTTTCGAAGAAGACAAATGCTGATTTGCATAAACATGGGATGCAGCACACTTGAAGCCTATTCAGGCCAGTGTGGCGAGGGGATTTATCCCCGCTGGGGCGCGAAGCGGCCCCAAATGCCGCAGCCATTGAATTGACTCTAGGGGCTGCTGCGCAGCCAACGGGGATAAATCCCCTCGCCATAAGAGCTTGCTGGCCACGAAGAAACGCCTCCTACACATTCTTAGGAAGCCGCCGCCCCTGCGTCCTTCAAATGCGCGGCACCAGGCTACATCGCCTTGCGTCTCTGCCTACAACTGCGCCAGAATCCGCCGGCTTGTCCATCTTGGATCCCATCGGTACTTTGGTTCTCGTCACTGCCCATCAGTGATCGGGTTTAGTCGCTCGGTACTCCAAGGTGCTCACTGCTCCATTAGTCAGGTATCTCATCCCTGTACTTGATGGTGGCTGTGCGCAGGGCGCCCTCGGGCGCGCCGGTTTCTTGGATCCCCGGTCGACTAACCTGCGTACAGCTGCCACCCCTCGTTTAGTCGCGAGTGCGTGGTGGCTCAACTTCAAGGATCCATAGAATGCCGAAGAACACTCCAAATCCCCCTGACGATCACGTCTCCCGCAGCCAATCGGCCAACGCCAAGAAACTCGACGAAGCCGCCACCCGCGCCCTGGACTATTACCTCAAACCAAAAGCCGACAAAGAAACCTGCGACATCCTCGACACTCTTTTCATCATCGCCCCGAACATCGACGCCGAATGCCTGCTCGCCAACCTCAGCGAAACCCTGGCCTCGGCCAATGCCATGGTCAGTGACCTGGCGTTCGACCTGGAGGGCTCGCGGCGGCATATCGCGCTAGGGGTCCAACAGATGATCGAGCTGGGCCAGTTGCTGGCGAACCGGGCGTTGGATGTGGTTGAGCCGAGGTAACGCATTCATCAACGCATGACCCCATGTGGGAGCGAGCCTGCTCGCGATGGCGGCGCAATAGTCGGCAGATACGTTGCCTGACACGCCGCTATCGCGAGCAGGCTCGCTCCCACAGGGTTACCCCGCGGCTTATCCGACCGACATCAGCCATATGTCGTTTTTTTTGCCGGCAATCAAGGGCTACCATTCAAAGCCCATTGGAGCCACTCCATCTGGGTCGCACCAGCCCCCCCATGTTAACCTTGCGCCCATCGCGGAAAAGCCGGGCCGATGCCCCTCCTTTTGCCCTACCCCTTTCAACGAGTTTGCCTGACACCGATGAATACAGCCGTGAACGATCTGTCCTCCCATACGCCGATGATGCAACAGTACTGGCGCCTGAAGAATCAGCACCCCGATCAGTTGATGTTCTACCGCATGGGCGACTTCTACGAGATCTTCTATGAGGATGCGAAGAAGGCCGCCAAGCTGCTGGACATCACCCTGACGGCGCGTGGGCAATCGGCAGGCATGGCGATTCCCATGTGTGGGATTCCTTACCACGCGGCGGAAGGTTACCTGGCGAAACTGGTCAAGCTGGGTGAGTCGGTGGTGATCTGCGAGCAGGTCGGTGACCCGGCCACCAGCAAGGGACCAGTGGAAAGGCAAGTGGTGCGCATCATCACACCGGGTACGGTCAGCGATGAGGCGCTGCTGGACGAACGCCGGGACAACCTGATTGCCGCCGTGCTGGGGGACGAGCGCCTGTTCGGTCTGGCGGTGCTGGACATCACCAGTGGCAATTTCTCGGTGCTGGAAATCAAGGGTTGGGAAAACCTGCTGGCGGAGCTGGAACGGGTCAACCCGGTGGAGCTGTTGATTCCCGACGACTGGCCCAAGGACCTGCCGGCAGAGAAACGACGTGGGGTCCGACGTCGGGCGCCGTGGGATTTCGAGCGCGACTCGGCCCTGAAAAGTCTCTGCCAACAGTTTTCCACCCAGGACCTCAAGGGCTTCGGTTGCGAAAACCTGACCCTGGCCATCGGTGCCGCCGGTTGCTTGTTGGCCTACGCCAAGGAAACCCAACGCACCGCCCTGCCCCACTTGCGCAGTCTGCGCCACGAGCGCCTGGACGACACGGTGGTGCTGGACGGGGCGAGCCGGCGCAATCTGGAGTTGGACACCAACCTGGCCGGTGGACGGGACAACACCTTGCAGTCGGTGGTCGATCGTTGCCAGACCGCCATGGGCAGCCGGCTGCTGACCCGTTGGCTGAACCGTCCCCTGCGGGACCTGACGGTGTTGCTGGCGCGGCAGACCTCCATTACTTGCCTGCTGGATCGTTATCGCTTCGAGCAGTTGCAACCGCAGCTCAAGGAAATCGGTGACATCGAGCGAATACTGGCGCGTATCGGCCTGCGCAACGCCCGCCCACGGGATCTGGCGCGCCTGCGCGATGCCCTCGGCGCGCTGCCGGAACTCCAGGTGGCGATGACCGACCTTGAAGCGCCGCATCTGCAACAACTGGCACGGATCACCAGCACCTACCCGGACCTGGCCGCGTTGCTGGAAAAAGCCATCATCGATAACCCGCCCGCCGTGATCCGTGACGGTGGAGTGTTGAAAACCGGCTATGACGCCGAGCTCGACGAGCTGCAAGCCCTGAGCGAAAACGCCGGCCAGTTCCTGATCGATCTCGAAGCCCGGGAAAAAGCCCGGACCGGCCTGAGCAACCTCAAGGTCGGCTACAACCGCATCCACGGCTACTTCATCGAATTGCCGAGCAAACAAGCCGAGCAAGCACCGGCCGACTACGTTCGTCGCCAGACGCTCAAGGGTGCCGAACGCTTCATCACCCCGGAACTCAAGGCCTTCGAAGACAAGGCGCTGTCGGCCAAGAGCCGCGCCCTGGCCCGGGAGAAGATGCTCTACGAGGCGCTGCTCGAAGACCTGATCAGCCAACTGCCGCCCCTGCAGGACACCGCTGCCGCACTGGCGGAGCTGGACGTGCTGAGCAACCTGGCCGAGCGTGCGCTGAACCTGGACCTCAACTGCCCGCGCTTTGTCAGCGAGCCGTGCATGCGCATCAGCCAGGGTCGCCACCCGGTGGTCGAGCAAGTATTGACCACCCCGTTCGTGGCCAACGATCTGAGTCTGGACGACAACACCCGCATGCTGGTGATCACCGGTCCTAACATGGGCGGTAAATCCACCTACATGCGCCAGACTGCCCTGATCGTGCTGCTGGCCCACATTGGCAGCTTCGTACCCGCGGCAAGCTGCGAATTGTCCCTGGTCGACCGGATATTCACCCGGATCGGCTCCAGTGATGACTTGGCCGGCGGGCGTTCCACGTTCATGGTGGAAATGAGCGAAACCGCGAACATCCTCCACAATGCCACCGAACGCAGCCTGGTGCTGATGGACGAAGTCGGGCGCGGCACCAGTACCTTCGACGGCCTGTCGCTGGCCTGGGCGGCGGCCGAACGCCTGGCGCACCTGCGGGCCTACACGCTGTTCGCCACCCATTATTTCGAGCTGACGGTGCTGCCGGAAAGCCAGCCGCTGGTGGCCAACGTCCACCTCAACGCCACCGAGCACAACGAACGCATCGTGTTCCTGCACCACGTGCTACCCGGCCCGGCCAGCCAGAGCTATGGACTGGCAGTGGCACAGCTGGCGGGCGTGCCGGGCGAGGTGATCAGCCGCGCCCGCGAGCACTTGAGCCGCCTGGAAACCTCCAGCCTGCCCCATGAAACACCACGCCCGAACAAAGGCAAACCGGCCGTACCGCAGCAAAGCGACCTGTTCGCCAGCCTGCCCCATCCGGTGCTTGATGAGCTGGCCAAGCTCGACCTGGATGACCTGACACCACGCCGGGCATTGGATTTACTCTATGCATTGAAGACACGGATCTAACGCAAGGGCGTTCAAGCTGTTAGAATCGCGCGCGGTTTGGGATGCTGCGGACTATTAGCCTGGTCCGCTCCCAAGCCTGGCGACCCCACCGTGAAGAGGGATCCGCTGCCGCCGCCTGAGGAGAGAATTAGAAATGACCTTCGTCGTCACCGACAACTGCATCAAGTGCAAGTACACCGACTGCGTAGAAGTCTGTCCGGTGGACTGCTTCTACGAAGGGCCGAATTTCCTGGTCATTCACCCGGACGAGTGCATCGACTGTGCCCTGTGTGAACCGGAATGCCCGGCGAACGCCATTTTCTCGGAAGACGAAGTGCCGTCCGGCATGGAGAACTTCATCGAGCTGAACGCCGAACTGGCGGACATCTGGCCGAACATTACCGAGAAGAAAGATGCGCTGCCGGACGCCGAAGAGTGGGATGGCAAGCCAGGCAAGATCGCAGACCTCGAACGCTGATCATCTGCGTTCTTCGAAAAGGCCCCTTGCGGGCCTTTTTGCTTTCCGGCGGCTGGAATCGATCAGAGAGGTCGAACGCAGTGCGTCCGTAGAGGCGTTCCCAAGCAGCCCGTTACCAATTCGCAGGCAAAAAAAAGGGGCGGTTTGACCCGCCCACATTTTTTCCCTAATCCCTTTGATCCTTTTCATCATCCTGATGAATCGCATCCTGCGATGTCCTTCCTTCCCCATCGTCCGTGACGGGTGTGTCTGTCCGTCGACACAGGACTGATATTAGTGTTTTCCCCAGCGAGCGCAATTCATCCGAAGCGGCCGACAGCACCTGTCACGCCTCGTTCATCTATTTAAATACCCTTTAAAATCAATAGGATAATAAAAAGAAGCGGCATTGATTGTCGTCTGTCCCCGGCCACGAGGAACCGAACACTTACACAACACTAGGCAAAAGCTTACAAGCCGAGCCGGAAACATGGCAGGGCCGAGACCCTCCCCCCAGAAACGGCAAAGCCCCGAACCAGTCGGGGCTTTTCCTGCTGCACTTGCCGGGTTGCTATTGGAACAGCGACTCGCTCGAGAGGCCGTTCTTCTCCAGGATCTCGCGCAGACGCTTGAGGCCCTCCACCTGAATCTGTCTCACCCGCTCGCGGGTCAAGCCGATTTCCAGGCCTACATCTTCCAAGGTGCTGCTTTCATGGCCACGCAGGCCAAAGCGGCGGATCACCACTTCCCGCTGCTTGTCCGTCAGCTCCGAAAGCCATTGGTCGATGCTCTGGGACAAGTCGTCATCCTGAAGCAGTTCACAAGGGTCCGTGGGGCGCTCGTCAGTAAGGGTGTCCAGCAGGGTCTTGTCCGAGTCCGGCCCCAACGAGACATCCACCGAGGAAACCCGTTCATTGAGCCCAAGCATGCGCTTGACCTCACCCACCGGTTTTTCCAGCAGATTGGCGATCTCTTCGGGTGAAGGCTCATGATCGAGCTTCTGGGTCAGCTCACGGGCGGCCCGCAGGTAGACGTTAAGCTCCTTGACCACATGAATAGGCAACCGGATGGTACGCGTCTGATTCATGATCGCCCGTTCGATGGTCTGGCGGATCCACCAGGTCGCGTAGGTCGAGAAGCGGAAGCCTCGCTCAGGGTCGAATTTCTCGACGGCGCGAATCAGCCCCAGGTTGCCCTCTTCGATCAGGTCCAGCAGCGAAAGCCCACGATTGACGTAGCGTCGGGCGATTTTCACCACCAGGCGCAAGTTGCTTTCAATCATGCGTTTTCGACCAGCCGGGTCACCGCTTTGCGACAGCCGCGCAAAATGAACCTCTTCCTCTGGGGAGAGCAGCGGTGAGAAACCGATTTCGTTGAGGTACAGCTGAGTGGCGTCAAGCGCCCGGGTGTAATCGATGTACTTATGTTGTTTAAGTGAAGTGGAGTGTCTGGATTTGGCACGAACGGAAGGAGGAGACGCTCCCTCATCATTCGACATCGAATCCATAGCGATGCCGGTCTCCATCAGGAGAACCTCATCGTCGATGTCAAACTCCGGCACTTCTTTACTGAGAGCCATTGTTATAGTCCTTTGGTGAGTTCGACCTCAAGCTCAAGCGACGCCTTTATCCTTGGCAACGCTGGAGCCTGTTCCCTCTACGTGACGGAACAGGCTGACAACCAAATCAACGACGTGGCAGGAATTGCAGTGGATCTACCGGTTTACCTTGTCGGCGAATCTCAAAGTGCAGTTTCACCCGGTCTGTACCTGTGGAACCCATTTCGGCAATTGTCTGTCCGACCTTGACCTGCTGCCCCTCCCGAACCAACAGCCTGCGGTTGTGACCGTAGGCACTGACGTAGGTATCGCTGTGTTTGATGATCACGAGTTCGCCGTAGCCCCTCAAACCACTCCCGGCGTACACAACCGTGCCATCAGACGCGGCTAAAACAGGCTGTCCCAAATCCCCGGCGATATCAATTCCTTTATTCAAACTACCGTTTGAAGAGAATTTTCCAATGAGAACGCCACTAGAAGGCCATCCCCAGCCAGTCGGGGCGGGGCCTGCAGGAGGCAGGGGGGCAGGTGCCGGTTTGCTCGCGACGGACGGTACTGTCGTCGTCGCAGCCCCGATCGGCCGGCGGATGACCGTAGTTTTGCTCGATGACGAAGGTGTCGTATCCGACTGCGTGACGACCGCCGTAGGCGTTGACCCACTGCGACCATCGAAGCGAATCGCCTGACCTGGATGAATCGTATAAGGCGCAGGAATGTTGTTCCGCGCGGCGAGGGACTTGTAGTCCCAGCCGTAGCGAAAAGCGATGGAAAACATGGTATCGCCGCGACGGACTACATACTGACCGGTCGTTACTGTAGGACGCTGCGGTGCAGCACTGTTGCGATCGACAACCCGGACATTGCCCGGTGGCGTACTGGAACAACCGACCAGCAAGGTACTCAAGACAAGGCCAGTCACCAGGCGCTGAAAACTCGTGATACCCATACGCTGCGCAATGACTGTGAGACTCACCCGCCGCTCCCTTTGTGGTGGTTGAAAAATTGGAAACTGCCTGCCCGGGCAGACACTATGCAAGTATAACGGAGCGCGACTGCGTCTCTATTAATGAAGCGCCAAGCGCTGTCGCACACGTTTGCTCGACGCCATTGAGCCCTGTTCGACATTGGGGGGCCGCTGTAAGACACAACCCACGCCTCGGAATTCAGCGTCCGTTTATAAATGCTCAGGCCAATGGCCCGTTGAGTAGCGGCACGAACCGCACCGCACCCAGGACATGGCGTGAAAAACCTTGTTCTTCACGCACGATCAACATCAACTGCTGAACCTCACCGGAACCCACCGGAATGACCATCCGCCCACCGGGGGCGAGTTGATCCAGCAGGGCCTGAGGTACATCGGTGGCCACTGCGGTGACGATGATGCCGTTATAAGGTGCCAGCGCCGGCCAGCCCTCCCAACCATCGCCCCAGCGAAACACCACGTTGCGCAGGTTCAGTTCAACCAGGCGCTCCTTGGCGCGATCCTGCAGCACCTTGATTCGTTCCACGGAAAACACCCGCTCCACCAGTTGCGACAACACCGCCGTCTGGTAGCCCGAACCGGTGCCGATTTCCAGCACTTTGTCCAACGGCCCCGCCTCCAGTAGCAACTCGCTCATGCGGGCCACCATATAAGGCTGGGAAATGGTCTGGTTGTGACCGATCGGCAACGCCGTATCTTCGTAGGCGCGATGGGCCAGGGCTTCATCGACGAACAAATGCCGAGGCGTACGGCGAATCACTTCCAGCACTTGGGCGTTGGACAGGCCTTCTTCGTAGAGCCGCTGAATCAGTCGCTCTCGGGTTCGCTGGGAGGTCATGCCGATCCCCCGGCGCAGCATATCGTCTTGCTCACGCATCAACTCAGCCCCTCCAGCCAGCCATCAATGTTTCGAAAGGCATCGTTGAAGGTCCGGTCTAGCTGCAACGGGGTGATCGAGACATACCCCTGCATTACCGCATGGAAATCGGTGCCCGGCCCACCATCCTCCGCGTCACCGGCGGCGGCGATCCAGTAACCGGCCTTGCCCCGCGGGTCGACCACGTGCATGGGCTTGGCGGCGCGGGCACGATGGCCCAGACGCGTGAGTTGGATACCACGAATGTGATCCAGGGGCAGATTCGGGATGTTCACGTTCAGCACCGTGCGCGGCGGCAGGTCCAGTTCGCCATGGGCTTCTACCAGCTTGCGGGCGAAGTAGGCAGCGGTAGGCAAGTTATCGACCTGCCGTGAAACAAACGAAAAGGCAAACGATGGCTGTTTCAGGAAGCGACCTTCCAGGGCGGCGGCGACTGTACCGGAATACAACACGTCATCTCCCAGGTTGGCGCCCAGGTTGATGCCCGAGACCACCATGTCCGGCTCGCGCTCCAGCAGGCCGTTGAGGCCCAGGTGCACGCAATCGGTAGGGGTGCCGTTGAGGCTGATGAAACCGTTATCCAGATAACAGGGGTGCAACGGACGGTCGAGCGTCAGCGAGCTGCTGGCGCCGCTTTTGTCCTGGTCCGGGGCGATCACCACGCACTCGGCAAAATCCGCCAACGCAGCATAAAGCGCGGCAAGACCGGGTGCTGTCACCCCGTCGTCGTTAGAAATCAGAATACGCATGGGCTGTCCGTCTGCCCCACCGGCACCAGATCGACGAGTTCGCGCACCAAGACAGTGGCGAAACATCCGGCCGGCAGGACGAATTCCAGTTGCAGAATGTCTAGCGAGGGATAATGCCACGACAGCCCGCCAATGGGCAGTCGCAGGATGCGACGTTCGTGACTCATTCCCGCGTTTACCAACCAATCGCGCAAGTCCGCTTCGCGCTCGGCGACGGCCTGTTCCAGATCGTGGGTCACGCCCGAGGCCGGCGAAGGGCCTTCGCCCCACAGTGGCCCGGTCGGGTGCAGATCGAGAATCGCCAGGCGCGGATCGTTGCATTCAGCTTCACCTGCCGGGAAAAAGCTGCGGCTGTCGGTGAAGGCCAGCAAGTCGCCCACCAGGGCTTGTCGCCAGGTACCGTCGGCCACCCGTGCCGCCAATACACGGTTGAACAGGAAACTGCGGGCTGCCGACAACAGCCGCGAACGCACGTTGCGTTGCTCCGGCAAGGCCCTGCGTGCCGCCCAGGCACGGGCATCGACGACGTTGCCGCCGTCATGACCAAAGCGCTGGGTACCATAGTAGTTGGGGATTCCCTGGCGGACGATCTGTTGCAGGCGCGCGTCGATGGCCGCCGGGTCGCCCTTGAACTGGGTCAGACGCAACGTGAAACCATTGGCCGAGTGCGCGCCGCGCTGCAGCTTGCGCTTGTGGCGACCGGTCTTGAGGATCTTCAGCGTGTCGTTCTCTGCCGCCGACAGGTCCGGATCCGCCTTGCCCGGCAATTGAATGCTGAACCATTGCCGCGTCAGGGCCTGACGGTCCTTGAGCCCGGCGTAGCTGACGGTACGCAGCGGCACACCGGCGGCCTTGGCAATTCGCCGGGCCGCCTCCTCGGTGTTCAAGCCACGCTTTTCGACCCAGAGCCACAAATGCTCGCCATCGCCGGTCAACGGGATGTCGAGCACTTCATCGACCTGGAAATCTTCAGCAGTGGCCTTGAGCACCGCGCTGCCCAGTGACTCGCCATAGGCACGCGGCCCCAACAATTCCAGTTCGGTCATGGGCGCAGCAACAAGGCAACGGAATGGACGGCAATGCCTTCTTCGCGACCGACGAAACCCAGCTTCTCGGTGGTGGTGGCTTTCACGTTCACCTGGTCCAGCTCAACTTGAAGATCCTCGGCAATCAACTGGCGCATGGCCTCGATGTGCGGCGCCATTTTCGGCGCCTGGGCAACAATGGTGTTATCGACATTGCCGACCTTCCAGCCCTTGGCTTGGATCAGCGAGACCACATGGCGCAGCAGCACGCGGCTGTCGACGCCCTTGAATCGAGGATCGGTGTCGGGAAAATGCTTGCCGATATCACCCAGGGCCGCCGCGCCGAGCAATGCGTCGCTCAGGGCGTGCAGCAGGACATCACCGTCAGAATGCGCGAGCAACCCGAAGCCGTGTGCGATACGCACGCCGCCCAGCGTAATGAAATCGCCTTCAGTGAAACGGTGAACATCGTAGCCGTGGCCAATACGCATAAAAAAAAGCCCTGATTTCTGTCAGGGCGTGATTCTACCTGCATTAGACGTTTAGAGCGCGTGCATGATGTTGCAGATGGTCATCAATGAAACTGGCGATGAAGAAGTAGCTGTGGTCGTATCCCGGTTGCAGGCGCAACTCCAGGGGATGACCCGCAGCCTTCGCCGCCTGTTGCAAGGCTTCAGGCTTGAGCTGGTTGGCCAGGAAATCGTCGCGATCGCCCTGGTCCACCAGCAACGGTAGCTTCTCGTCAGCCTCGGCAATCAGCGCACAGGCATCCCATTCACGCCATTTCGAGCGGTCTTCCCCCAGGTAACGGGAGAAGGCTTTCTGACCCCATGGGCAATCCATCGGATTGTTGATCGGCGAAAAGGCCGACACCGAACGGTAACGTCCCGGATTGCGCAAGGCGCAGACCAGCGCGCCATGGCCGCCCATGGAGTGACCACTGATGCTGCGCTTGTCCGACGCCGGAAAATGCGCCTCGACCAACGCCGGCAATTCCTGCACCACGTAGTCATACATCCGATAGTGCCGCGCCCAGGGTTCCTGCGTGGCGTTCAGGTAGAAGCCCGCACCAAGGCCGAAGTCCCAGGCGCCGTCCGGATCACCCGGTACATCGGCGCCCCGAGGGCTGGTATCCGGCGCAACGATGATCAAACCCAACTCGGCAGCCATACGCTGGGCACCGGCCTTCTGCATGAAGTTCTCGTCGGTGCAGGTCAGCCCGGACAGCCAATACAACACGGGCAACTTGCCACCCTGCTCGGCCTGCGGTGGCAGGTACACGGCAAACACCATGTCACAGCCGAGCACTTCGGAGCGGTGCCGGTAACGCTTGTGCCAGCCGCCGAAGCTTTTCTGGCAGGAGATATTTTCGAGGTTCATAACTTCACCTCAGCTCCAAGCTCCAAGCTGCAAGCCGCAAGAAAAAGCACCGCGCTTCACTTGCAGCTTGTAGCCTTTGGCTTGCTGCTGCTCTTAAAAATGAATGACGGTACGGATGCTCTTGCCTTCATGCATCAGGTCGAATGCCTTGTTGATATCTTCCAGGCCCATGGTGTGGGTGATGAAGGTATCCAACGGGATCTCGCCCTTCTCGGCCATTTCCACGTAGCTGGGCAACTCGCTGCGACCGCGCACGCCGCCAAACGCCGAACCGCGCCAGACGCGGCCCGTCACCAGTTGGAACGGACGGGTGGCGATTTCCTGGCCGGCACCGGCCACGCCGATGATCACCGACTCGCCCCAGCCCTTGTGGCAGCATTCCAGTGCGGCACGCATCAACTGGACGTTGCCGATGCACTCGAAGGAAAAGTCCACGCCGCCGTCGGTCATGTCGACAATGACCTCCTGGATCGGACGGTCGAAGTCTTTCGGATTGACGCAATCGGTAGCGCCCAACTGCTTGGCAATCTCGAACTTGGCCGGGTTGATGTCGATGGCGATGATCCGCGATGCCTTGGCTTTCACGGCGCCGATCACCGCCGACAGGCCGATACCACCCAGGCCGAAGATGGCCACGGTGTCACCCGGCTTGACCTTGGCGGTGTTGATCACCGCGCCGATACCGGTGGTGACGCCGCAACCCAGCAGGCAGACCTTTTCCAAGGGTGCTTCCTTCGGGATTTTCGCAACGGAGATTTCCGGCAACACGGTGTACTCGGAGAACGTCGAGGTACCCATGTAGTGGAAAATGGTTTCGCCCTTGTAGGAAAAGCGCGAAGTGCCGTCCGGCATCAGGCCTTTGCCCTGCGTGGCGCGAATGGCCTGGCAGAGGTTGGTCTTACCCGACTTGCAGAATTTGCACTGGCCGCACTCCGGCGTGTACAGCGGAATCACGTGGTCACCTACTGCAACCGACGTCACGCCCTCACCGATGGCTTCGACGATTGCACCGCCTTCGTGGCCGAGGATCGAGGGGAAAATACCTTCCGGGTCGGCGCCCGACAGGGTGTAGGCGTCGGTATGGCAAACACCGGAAGCCACCACACGCAACAGCACTTCCCCTGCCTTGGGCATGGCGACATCGACTTCAACGATTTCCAGGGGTTTCTTGGCCTCGAAGGCAACGGCAGCGCGCGACTTGATCATCCGGTCTCTCCATCAAATAAAAACAAGACCGGGAGTGTAATCCGCCGCAGGACGATGAATAATCCAATCAAAAGCAAAACATTATTGCCATACAGGGATAATCCTTCATGTCCGATAACCGCTGGGAAGGGATCGACGAATTCGTCGCCGTGGCCGAATGCAGCCAATTCACCGCTGCAGCCGAACGCCTCGGGGTGTCCTCCTCTCACATCAGTCGACAGATCGTGCGACTTGAAGAGCGGCTACAGACACGCTTGCTGTACCGCAGCACCCGTCGAGTCACCCTGACCGAGGCCGGGCAGACGTTTTTGCAGCATTGCCAACGGCTGCAGGATGGCCGCGAAGAGGCACTCCGGGCTGTGGGTGATCTCACCAGCGAACCCAAGGGCATGTTGCGAATGACCTGCGCGGTGGCCTACGGCGAGCGGTTCATCGTGCCGCTGGTCACCCGTTTCATGGGGCTCTACCCACAATTGCGGGTAGACATCGAGCTGAGCAATCGCCCCCTCGACCTGGTCCACGAAGGGTTGGACCTGGCGATTCGCCTGGGTCGCCTGCAAGACTCTCGCCTGATTGCCACGCGCCTCGCACCACGTCGCATGTACCTGTGCGCCTCGCCGTCTTACCTGGAACGGTATGGTCGACCCCATAGCTTGTCGGAACTGAGCCGCCATAACTGCCTGATCGGCAGTTCCGACCTCTGGCAACTGGAGCAGAACGGGCGGGAATTTTCCCAGCGCGTGCAGGGAAACTGGCGCTGCAACAGCGGCCAGGCGGTGCTGGAGGCGACCTTGCAAGGGGTCGGGCTGTGTCAGTTGCCGGATTACTACGTGCTGGAGCATTTGCACAGCGGCGCGTTGATCTCGCTGCTGGAAGCGCATCAGCCACCGAATACGGCGGTGTGGGCGTTGTATCCACAGCAACGGCATCTGTCGCCGAAGGTGCGCAAGCTGGTGGATTATTTGAAGGAAGGGTTGGCTGAGCGACCGGAGTACCGGGGATGAAGCCAGTGTTTCAGGGCCTGGGCAATAGCTATCGCGAGCAGGCTCGCTCCCACAGTGGATCTTAAATCGACACATACTCTGTGTACGACAGAAACCCTTGTGGGAGCGAGCCTGCTCGCGATGGCGATTTCACTCAGTGGCGATAAGCCCAACGCTGGCGCAACCACTCCAGGTCTTCGGGACGGGTGACCTTGATATTGTCCGACCGCCCTTCGATCAACCGGGGTGCCTGCCCCGCCCACTCCATGGCCGAAGCTTCATCGGTAATCACCGCATCCGCCACCAGGCTGTCGGCCAACGCTCGATGCAAGGCTCCAAGGCGAAACATCTGCGGTGTATAGGCTTGCCAGATCACGCTGCGATCAACGGTTTCCAGCACACGACCGTGCTTGTCGACGCGCTTGAGGGTATCGCGTGCCGGGACGGCCAGCAGGCCACCGACCGGGTCGTTCGCCAGCTCGCCGAGCAGCGTGTCCAGATCGTCCCTGGACAGGTTGGGCCGGGCGGCATCATGCACCAGCACCCAATCATGATCGTCAGCGCCTTGGGCATGCAGATGCAGCAAGGCATTGAGCACCGAATCCGAACGCTGCGCGCCACCGTCTACCCGCTGGATGCGAGCGTCGTCGGCACAAGCCAGGGTCGGCCAGTAAGGATCATCGTGTGCAACGCAGACCACCACGCCCTTGACGGTCGGATGATCGAGGAAACAGCCGAGGCTGTGTTCAAGAATTGTGCGCCCGCCCAGTTGCAGGTATTGCTTGGGACGGTCCGCGGCCATACGGGCTCCGACGCCCGCGGCAGGAATCACGGCCCAGAAGGCCGGCAATCGGATACTCATTGGGCCAACTGGTAGAGGGTTTCGCCCTCCTTGACCATGCCCAACTCATGACGAGCCCGCTCTTCAACGGTCTCCATGCCTTTTTTCAACTCCATCACTTCGGCGTCCATCACCCGATTACGCTCCAGCAATGCCTCGTTCTCGGCATGCTGGTCGGCAATCTGCTGAGTCAGGTCGGCCACTTGCGCCAGGCTGCCGTTACCCACCCACAGGCGGTACTGCAGGCCGGCCAGCAACAGGAGCAAGACAAGAAACAACCAATTGGGACTGCGCATCGAATATCAGGTATCCAGTGAAAAAAGACCGCCATGCCAAACTTTGAAACGTCTGATAGCACGAAGCCTGGAAGAACCAGGCTTGTGCTTCATAAGGCATCAGATTAGAAGCAAAACCGCCGCTATAGCGACTTTTTCGCCCCGACCCGCTGTCTTTTTATCATTTACCGCTTAACCGCGAAACTCGGCACGACCGTTGTACTTGGCCTTGCCGTTCAACTGTTCTTCGATACGCAGCAGTTGGTTGTACTTGGATACGCGGTCGGAACGGCACAGCGAACCGGTCTTGATCTGCCCTGCCGCGGTGCCCACGGCCAAGTCGGCAATGGTCGAGTCCTCGGTTTCACCGGAACGGTGGGAGATCACCGCGGTGTAGCCGGCGGCCTTGGCCATCTGGATAGCTTCCAGGGTTTCGGTCAGGGTGCCGATCTGGTTGAACTTGATCAGGATCGAGTTGGCGATCTTCTTGTCGATGCCTTCTTTCAGGATCTTGGTGTTGGTCACGAACAGGTCGTCGCCCACCAGCTGGGTTTTCTCGCCGATCTTGTCGGTGAGGATTTTCCAGCCAGCCCAATCGGACTCGTCCAGGCCGTCTTCGATGGAGATGATCGGATAGCGCTCGGTCAAGCCCTTGAGGTAGTCGGCAAAACCTTCGGCAGTGAACACCTGGCCTTCGCCGGACAGGTTGTACTTGCCGTCTTCGAAGAACTCACTGGCGGCGCAGTCCAGAGCCAGGGTCACGTCGGTGCCCAGCTTGTAGCCGGCGTTGGCCACGGCTTCGGAGATGACTTTCAGCGCGTCTTCGTTGGACGCCAGGTTCGGTGCGAAACCGCCTTCGTCGCCAACCGCGGTGCTCAGGCCACGGGCCTTCAGCACAGCCTTGAGGTGATGAAAAATCTCGGTGCCCATGCGCAGGCCTTCGGAGAAGGACTTGGCACCAACCGGCTGGACCATGAATTCCTGGATGTCGACGTTGTTGTCGGCATGCTCGCCGCCGTTGATGATGTTCATCATCGGGACCGGCATCGAGTAGACGCCCGGCGTACCGTTGAGGTTGGCGATGTGAGCGTACAGCGGCAGGTCCTGGTCCTGGGCGGCAGCCTTGGCGGCGGCCAGGGACACGGCGAGGATCGCGTTGGCGCCCAGAGTGGCCTTGTTCTCGGTACCGTCGAGCTTGATCATCGCCAGGTCGAGGGCCTTCTGGTCGGCAGGATCCTTGCCGAGCAGCAGGTCACGGATCGGACCGTTGATGTTGGCAACAGCCTTCAGTACGCCCTTGCCCAGGTAACGGCTCTTGTCGCCATCACGCAGCTCCAGCGCTTCGCGCGAGCCGGTGGAAGCACCGGACGGCGCGCAGGCGCTGCCGATGATGCCGTTGTCGAGAAGCACGTCCGCTTCAACAGTGGGATTGCCACGGGAGTCGAGAACTTCACGACCTTTGATGTCGACGATTTTTGCCATTGTTGTAAACACTCCAAAGTTGACGAAACGCTGTGGGAGCACGACTTGCCGGCGATGGGGGCCTCAAGGGCGCCATCGCTGGCAAGCCATGCTCCCACAAGAGCAGTGCGGCCAGCGGGCCAGAGCGATAATCGAGCGGTACTTTACCGGAGAAAACCGCGCTACGCGGTTTCTATCGTCGGAAAACCCTTGACCAACTCGTCCAACGCCTTGAGCTGAGACAGGAACGGCTCCAGCTTGTTCAGGCGCAAGGCGCAAGGGCCATCGCACTTGGCGTTATCCGGGTCAGGGTGGGCCTCGAGGAACAGGCCCGCCAGGGACTGGCTCATGCCGGCCTTGGCCAGGTCGGTCACCTGGGCGCGACGGCCATCGGCGGAGTCGGAACGGCCGCCAGGCATCTGCAGCGCGTGGGTCACGTCGAAGAACACCGGGTATTCGAACTGCTTCATGATGCCGAAGCCGAGCATGTCCACCACCAGGTTGTTGTAGCCGAAGCTCGAACCGCGCTCGCAGAGGATCAACTGGTCGTTCCCGGCCTCTTCGCACTTGCTCAGGATGTGTTTCATTTCCTGGGGCGCGAGGAACTGGGCTTTCTTGATGTTGATCACCGCACCGGTCTTGGCCATCGCGACCACGAGGTCGGTCTGGCGAGACAGGAATGCCGGCAATTGGATGATGTCGCAGACCTCGGCGGCGACCGCGGCCTGGTCAGGCTCGTGGACGTCGGTGATGATCGGCACGCCGAAGGCTTGCTTGATGTCCTGGAAGATCCGCATGCCCTCTTCCAGGCCCGGGCCACGGTAAGAGGTCACGGACGACCGGTTGGCCTTGTCGAAGCTGGCCTTGAAGACGTAAGGAATACCCAGTTTCTGGGTCACCTTGACGTACTCCTCGCAGACCTGCATCGCCATGTCGCGGCTTTCCAGCACGTTCATGCCGCCGAACAGCACCATGGGCTTGTCGTTGGCAATTTCGATGTCGCCAACGCGAATGATCTTCTGGGCCATCGTCTTATGCCTTTTTCTGGTGTTGAGCCAAAGCGGCCTTCACGAAACCGCTGAACAGCGGATGACCGTCCCGTGGCGTCGAGGTGAACTCGGGGTGGAACTGGCAAGCCACGAACCATGGGTGATCCGGGGACTCGACCACTTCGACCAGCGCGCCATCACCGGAGCGGCCGGAGATTTTCAGGCCGGCTTCGATCAGCTGTGGCAGCAGCTTGTTGTTCACTTCGTAACGATGGCGGTGACGCTCGACGATCACATCCTTGGCGTAGCAATCGTGCACCAGGGAGCCGGCTTCGAGCAGGCATTCCTGGGCGCCGAGGCGCATGGTACCGCCCAGGTCGGAGGTTTCGGTCCGCACTTCCACGGCACCGGTGGCGTCTTCCCACTCGGTGATCAGGCCCACGACCGGGTGACCGCTGGCGCGATCGAACTCGGTGGAGTTGGCGTCCTTCCAGCCCATCACGTTACGGGCGAACTCGATGACCGCCACTTGCATGCCCAGGCAGATACCCAGGTATGGCACCTTGTTTTCGCGAGCGTACTGGACCGCGGTGATCTTGCCTTCCACGCCCCGCAGGCCGAAGCCGCCAGGGACCAGGATCGCATCGGCGCCTTCGAGCAGGCCGGTGCCCTGGTTCTCGATGTCTTCGGAGTCGATGTAGCGCAGGTTGACCTTGGTGCGGTTGCTGATGCCGGCATGACTCATCGCTTCGATCAGCGACTTGTAGGCATCCAGCAACTCCATGTACTTGCCGACCATGGCGATGGTGACTTCGTGCTCAGGGTTGAGCTTGGCATCGACCACAGCGTCCCATTCGGACAGGTCGGCGCCAGCGCATTGCAGGCCGAAACGCTCGACGACGAAATCGTCCAGGCCCTGGGAGTGCAGGATGCCCGGGATCTTGTAGATGGTGTCGGCGTCTTCGAGGCCGATGACCGCACGCTCTTCAACGTTGGTGAACTGGGCGATCTTGCGACGCGAGGAAATATCGATCGGGTGATCGGAGCGGCAGATCAGCACATCCGGCTGCAGGCCGATGGAGCGCAGCTCCTTGACCGAGTGCTGGGTTGGCTTGGTCTTGGTTTCGCCGGCAGTGGCGATGTACGGCACCAGCGTCAGGTGCATCAGCATCGCGCGCTTGGCGCCGATTTCGAAACGCAACTGGCGGATGGCTTCGAGGAACGGCTGGGACTCGATGTCGCCCACGGTACCGCCGATCTCGACCATTGCCACGTCGGCGTCGCCAGCACCCTTGATGATACGGCGCTTGATCTCGTCGGTGATATGGGGGATGACCTGGATGGTCGCGCCCAGGTAATCACCACGACGCTCCTTGCGCAGCACGTGCTCGTAGACACGACCGGTGGTGAAGTTGTTGTTCTGGGTCATGGTCGTGCGGATGAACCGCTCGTAGTGGCCCAGGTCCAGGTCGGTCTCGGCGCCGTCGTGGGTGACGAACACTTCGCCGTGCTGGAACGGGCTCATGGTGCCCGGGTCGACGTTGATGTACGGGTCCAGCTTGAGCATGGTGACCTTAAGTCCCCGCGCCTCCAGGATGGCCGCCAATGAAGCCGAGGCAATGCCTTTCCCCAATGAAGAAACAACACCGCCCGTGACGAATATGTAGCGCGTCATGAAAAACCCTAGAAGTCTGCGTTAAAGCGGTCCGAGCCGCCGGGGAAAGCGAAGGAAGGCCGAAGCCCCCGATCACCTGCATTAATCACAGTGCACCTTTCAAAAAAACCGCCGCGTTGGGACAGACCGGAAGAAAAATCACCGGTACGTTGCTCGCTACACATTTTTTGGAATCGCCCAGCAAAGACTGCTTGGTAATCGGCAACTCCTGCAATTCAGGCGAATCCACAGAAGTTGTATCAAGAAGGGAGCGTAGTCTACCGGAAAGCCCCTTTCAGCTCAAACCCAGATCTTGCTCCGGTGGCTGCCAATGCAATTGCCAGGTGCCATCAGCGTCCCCGTCGAGCCCCGGCAGGTTGGCCACCGCCAGCAATCGCTCGTCCCGATACAGCAGCGGTAATCGGCCGCGAACGAACGCCGGCAAGCCACTTTCGTTGAGTAAACGCTTGAGATCCCGATGACCACGGCCCGGCAAGGCCATCACCTCTGCGCCCTGACGATAGCGCACGCAAAGCCGACCGTCGGGAATTTTGCCAGTGAGGGTCACCCGGCCATTACCCGGCAGCCCCAAGGTATCAACTGCCCGGGGCCATTCGGCGCAGCCCGAGACCGGTTGCAGCCAATGGTCGGATAACCACCAGACCCGCCCACCCGCCCGATGCAACTCACCGCCGGCCAGACGCCAGATCGGCCGGGCAGCGCCCCCAGCGTCGCGCAGTGAATCCCAGCCGGCCCAGTGGTCGCTGTCGGGCAGCGTCGTGAGGGCCGTCAGCCAGTGACTCAATGCATTACGTTGGCGAGCCACCGACAAGGTCTGCAAAGGTGCCAGCGCCAGAGATGGCAATCCGAGCCAGCCAAAGGCGCCGGGAGGCGTGGCATCGGTCAGATCGATCCGTGCCAGGTCATCCAGTAAACCCTGGGCTTGCGTCATGTGTGCGGCGCCACGGGCCAGGGTTGATGCAGCCTGGGGCCACTGTTCGGTCAGCAGCGGAAAAACCCGCTGACGCAGGAAGTTGCGCGAATACCGATGATCGTTATTGGACGGGTCTTCGATCCAGCTCAAGCCCTGCTGCTTCCCATAGGCTTCCACCTCAGCACGGGACACATCAAGCAACGGGCGCAGCAACCACCCCTGCCCGAGGGGACGCTGCTGCGGCATCGCCGACAAGCCCCGGACTCCCGCCCCCCGCAGCAAACGAAACAACAGGGTTTCAGCCTGGTCATCGCGATGCTGGGCAGTGAGCAGCACCTCGTTGCCCTGGAGCGCCGCGACGAAGGCGCCATAGCGCGCCTCCCGGGCGGCCCGCTCGAGACTCGCACCGGGGCGGACCTGAACGTCAACCACTTGCAGCGGCACCCCCAACGCCTCACACACCCGACGACAATGATCCGGCCACGCATCGGCCGCAGCCTGAAGACCGTGGTGGACGTGGATAGCGCTGAGCGGAGGCAGTGCGTGTGTGTTTGAGAGCGATGCCAGCAGGTGCAGCAGGACGGTGGAGTCGAGACCGCCGGAGAAGGCGATGCGCCAGGCGGTAGCGTTGCGCCAGGGGGCCAGTTGGGTGAGGAGTCGGGTGGGGAGATCAGCGCGGGAGTTCATAGGAATCAGCCTTGGCACAAACAACTGTGGGAGCGAGCCTGCTCGCGATAACGGTGTATCAATCAACTCATTTGTTGAATGTTAAACCGCTTTCGCGAGCAGGCTCGCTCCCACAGGGGTATAGCGTTCGAATCAGAGGCCGTAGCTCATCAACCGCTCGTAGCGACGGGCCAGCAGCGCGTCGTTGTCGAACTTCTTCAGCATCGACAGTTGCGAACTCAGCTCTGCACGAATCAGCGCGGCAGCCGCGGCCGGGTCACGGTGAGCACCGCCCACTGGTTCGTTGATCACTTTATCCACGATACCCAGGCCTTTGAGACGCTCGGCGGTGATGCCCATGGCTTCCGCGGCGTCCGGCGCTTTCTCGGCAGTCTTCCACAGGATCGAGGCGCAGCCTTCCGGCGAAATTACCGCGTAAGTGGAGTACTGCAACATGTTCAACTGGTCACAGACGCCAATCGCCAATGCACCACCCGAACCGCCTTCGCCGATGACTGTGGCGATGATCGGGGTTTTCAACCGAGCCATCACCCGCAGGTTCCAGGCAATCGCTTCACTCTGGTTGCGCTCTTCGGCGTCGATACCCGGGTAGGCGCCCGGGGTGTCGATGAAGGTCAGGATCGGCATCTTGAAGCGCTCGGCCATTTCCATCAGGCGGCAGGCCTTGCGGTAGCCTTCCGGACGCGGCATGCCGAAGTTGCGACGGACTTTCTCGCGCACTTCGCGGCCCTTCTGGTGACCGATGACCATCACCGGCTGGTCGTCGAGGCGGGCGACACCGCCAACGATCGCGGCGTCGTCGGAGAAGTGACGATCGCCGTGCAGTTCGTCGAATTCGGTGAAGATGTGATCGATGTAGTCCAGGGTGTATGGACGACGAGGATGACGCGCCAGGCGCGCGATCTGCCAGCTGGTCAGCTTGCCGAAGATGTCTTCGGTCAGCGTGCGGCTCTTGTCCTGCAGACGAGAGATCTCATCGCCGATATTCAGCGAATTGTCATTACCGACCAAGCGCAACTCTTCGATCTTGGCTTGCAGGTCGGCGATCGGCTGTTCGAAATCTAGAAAATTCGGGTTCATAGGCGTCCGTCTTGGGTCGACGTCCAAGAAAGCTTGGGCCGGCCGGTTGTCTATTCGCGCCCTACCTTAAGGGAGAGGCGCGTTCAGGTCGAGATTAAAAATTCGGGTCGCGGTCAGGGACACTCCAGATCCAGGAGTGGCCCCTGGCCGTCAACGGTATTGGAGGAAGACGTTGTCTTTGCCGAACTGGTCACGCAAGGCTTGAATCAACGCATCCGCCGGATCGATCCGCCAGCCCTCGCCGAACTGCAGCACGGCCTTGGCGTCGGGGCGCACATACTCCATGGTGATCGGACAGGCACCGCGATGGCGCTTGAACAACTCGCCCAGCCAGCGTAGCTGGTCGCCCTTGAGGTCCTGAGTCTGCAACTTCAGGCGCAGGCTCTCGGCCAGGTTGGTCCGGGCATCCTCCATGCTCATCACCCGCTTGACCCGCAGCCGCAGGCCACCGGAGAAGTCATCGTTGCTGACCTCGCCTTCCACCACCACCATCGCGTCGGTCTGCAACAAAGACTGCGCCGAGTGGAACGCATCGGCAAACAACGATGCCTCGATGCGCCCGGAACGGTCGTCGAGGGTGATGAAACCCATTTTGTCGCCTTTTTTGTTCTTCATCACCCGCAGGGCGATGATCATCCCGGCGACGGTTTGCGTATCGCGAGCCGGCTTCAGGTCGATGATGCGCTGACGGGCGAAGCGGCGGATTTCGCCTTCGTATTCATCGATCGGGTGACCGGTGAGGTACAGCCCAAGGGTGTCTTTCTCGCCTTTGAGGCGTTCCTTGAGGGTCAGTTCCTTGGCCTTGCGATGGTTGCCGTAGACATCGGCATCTTCCTCGACGAACAGGCCGCCAAACAGGTCCGCGTGGCCGCTGTCATGGGTGCGGGCGGTCTGTTCGGCAGCCTTGATCGCTTCTTCCATGGCCGCCAGCAGCACCGCGCGGTTGCGGTCGATGTTGGCCTGGTAGGCCTTGGGCTCGTCATGGAAATAAGGACCCAACCGGTCCAGCGCGCCACTGCGGATCAAACCGTCGAGGGTGCGCTTGTTGATACGCTTGAGGTCGACCCGGGCACAGAAATCGAACAAATCCTTGAACGGCCCATCCTGGCGCGCCTCGGTGATGGCCTCCACCGGCCCCTCGCCCACGCCCTTGATCGCGCCCAGGCCATAAATGATGCGCCCCTCGTCGTTCACCGTGAACTTGAACTCCGAAGCGTTCACGTCCGGCGCGTCGAGGCGCAGCTTCATGGTCCGCACTTCTTCGATCAGGGTCACGACCTTGTCGGTGTTGTGCATATCCGCCGACAGTACGGCGGCCATGAACGGTGCCGGGTAATGCGCCTTCAGCCACGCGGTCTGGTAAGACACCAGGCCGTAGGCGGCAGAGTGGGATTTGTTGAAGCCGTAGCCGGCGAATTTTTCCACCAGGTCGAAGATGTTACCGGCCAGGTCCGCATCGATACCGTTGTTCGCACAACCCTCGATGAAACCGCCGCGCTGCTTGGCCATCTCCTCGGGCTTTTTCTTACCCATTGCCCGACGCAGCATGTCCGCGCCGCCGAGGGTGTAGCCGGCCATGACCTGGGCAATCTGCATCACCTGTTCCTGATACAGGATGATGCCGTAGGTCGGCGCCAGTACCGGCTTGAGGCCGTCGTACTGGTAATCCGGGTGCGGGTACGCCAGCTCGGCGCGACCGTGTTTACGGTTGATGAAGTCGTCCACCATACCCGATTGCAGCGGGCCCGGACGGAACAGGGCCACCAGTGCGATCAAGTCTTCCAGGCAGTCGGGCTTGAGCTTCTTGATCAGCTCCTTCATGCCGCGGGATTCAAGCTGGAACACCGCCGTGGTTTCCGCTTTCTGCAGCAGGCTGTAGGTCGGTTTGTCGTCCAGAGGAATGAACGCGATGTCCAGCGGCTCCTCGCCGACCTTGGCCCGGTCGCGGTTGATGGTCTTGAGCGCCCAATCGATGATGGTCAGGGTACGCAGCCCCAGGAAGTCGAACTTCACCAGGCCCGCCGCCTCGACGTCATCCTTGTCGAACTGGGTTACCAGGCCGTCGCCCTCTTCGTCGCAATAGATCGGCGAGAAGTCGGTCAGCTTGGTTGGCGCGATCACCACGCCACCAGCATGCTTGCCGACGTTACGCACCACGCCTTCGAGCTTGCGGGCCATCTCCCAGATTTCCGCCGCCTCTTCATCGACCTTGATGAAGTCCCGCAGAATTTCTTCCTGTTCGTAGGCTTTTTCCAGGGTCATGCCGACTTCGAACGGAATCATCTTCGACAGACGATCCGCCAGGCCATAGGACTTACCCTGTACCCGGGCCACGTCACGCACCACCGCCTTGGCGGCCATGGAACCGAAGGTGATGATCTGGCTCACCGCGTTGCGGCCATACTTCTCGGCCACGTAATCGATTACCCGGTCACGACCATCCATGCAGAAGTCGACGTCGAAGTCGGGCATGGAAACCCGTTCCGGGTTGAGGAAACGTTCGAACAGCAGGTCATATTCCAGCGGATCGAGGTCGGTGATCTTCTGTACATAAGCCACCAGCGACCCGGCACCCGATCCACGACCGGGCCCTACCGGCACGCCGTTGTTCTTGGCCCACTGGATAAAGTCCATCACGATCAGGAAGTAACCGGGGAAGCCCATCTGGATGATGATATCCAGCTCAAAATTCAACCGGTCGATGTAGACCTGGCGCTTGGCTTCGTAGTCTTGAGTGGTGTCCTTGGGCAGCAGGACGCTGAGGCGCTCCTCCAGGCCGTCGAACGACACTTTACGGAAATACTCGTCGATGGTCATGCCATCGGGAATCGGGAAGTTGGGCAGGAAGTGCTTGCCCAGCTTCACTTCGATGTTGCAGCGCTTGGCGATCTCGACGGTGTTTTCCAGCGCCTCGGGCAGATCGCTGAACAACTCGGCCATCTCCTCGGCGCTTTTGAGGTATTGCTGATCGCTGTAGTTCTTGGGCCGGCGCGGGTCATCGAGAGCCCGGCCCTCACCGATGCAGACGCGGGTTTCGTGGGCTTCGAAATCTTCCTGCTTGATGAAGCGCACGTCGTTGGTCGCCACCAGCGGCGCGCCGATCTTGTCGGCCAGCGCCACTGCAGCGTGCAGGTGCTCTTCGTCGTTGGGACGGTTGGTGCGCTGTACTTCGATGTAGAAGCGGTCCGGGAACACGTCCATCCAGTCCCGAGCCAGGGTCTCGGCTTCGTCGGCGTTGCCGCTGAGCAGGGCTAGGCCGATTTCACCCTCCTTGGCCGCCGACAGCATGATCAGGCCTTCGCTGGCCTCGGCCACCCACTCGCGCTCGATGATGATCGAACCGTTGCGCTGGCCATCGATAAAGCCGCGGGAGATCAACTCAGTCAGATTGCGGTAACCCACGGCGTTCATGACCAGCAGGCTGATACGGCTCAACGGTGCGTCCGGATCCTTGCTGGACAGCCACAGGTCGGCTCCGCAGATCGGCTTGATTCCACCGCCCATGGCGGTCTTGTAGAACTTGACCAGCGAACACATGTTGTTCTGGTCGGTGACCGCCACGGCAGGCATGTTCATGCCCACCAGGGTCTTGACCAGTGGTTTGATCCGCACCAGACCGTCGACCAGGGAGTATTCAGTGTGCAGGCGTAGATGAACGAATGAAGCCGGCATAGTGATCCTGCGTTAAGTCATGAAAACAACAAGGCCCGGATTGTACCGGGCCTTGGGTATGAGTGGCGAATGCCCGTCAGTCGAAATACCGACCTTGTGGGAGCGAGCCTGCTCGCGAAGGCTGTGTATCAGGCCACATCAATGTTAACCGTGCCGCCCTCTTCGCGAGCGAGCTCGCTTGCGCAGGGGATTGCACTTGGCTGAAGGGGACCCGCTGTTACCAAACCTTCACGCGCCTCATAAGCCAGCCGCACCGGCGCGAACGAGCGCCGGTGGATCGGCGTTGGCCCCAGGCGTGCCAAGGCTTCCAGATGCACGGGCGTCGGGTAACCCTTGTGGCCACCGATGCCATAGCCTGGGTAAATCAGTTCAAAGGCGCTCATTTCCCGGTCACGGCTGACCTTGGCCAGGATCGATGCCGCCGCGATAGCCGGCACCTTCGCGTCCCCCTGGACCACCGCCTCGGCGCGCATCGACAGTTTCGGGCAACGATTGCCATCGATCATCGCCAGCTTCGGTGTAATGTGCAGGCCTTGCACCGCACGCTGCATGGCGAGCATGGTGGCGTGCAGGATATTCAGCTCATCGATTTCTTCGACCTCGGCCCGGGCGATGCACCAGCTCAGGGCTTTCTCGCAGATTTCGTCGTAGAGCTTCTCGCGACGGGCCTCGGTGAGCTTCTTGGAATCGTTGAGACCCAGGATCGGCCGGTTCGGGTCGAGAATCACCGCCGCCGTCACCACCGCGCCGCACAACGGGCCACGCCCCACTTCATCGACGCCCGCCACCAGCTCTTCGACTTCGGCGACCAGGTTGAAGTCCAGGCCCATCTGTTGCTTCGAATGCTTCATGGTTTGGCACCGATCAAGGTCAGTACCGCGTCTGCGGCCTGGTTGGAGGCGTCGCGACGCAACGTGCGGTGGATCTCGTCAAAGCCGCGGGTCTGTTCCTGGCCGCCGTCGATCAACGGCGCCAGCGTATTGGCCAATGCATCGGCCGTTGCATCGTCCTGCAGCAACTCGGGCACCAGCAAACGCTGGGCCAGCAGGTTCGGCAGGGAGATGTAAGGACTCTTGACCATGCGCTTGAGGATCCAGAACGTCAGCGGTGCCAGACGATAGGCAACCACCATCGGGCGCTTGTACAGCAACGCCTCAAGGGTAGCAGTACCTGACGCAATCAATACCGCGTCGCAAGCAGCCAACGCCTCGTGGGAGCGACCGTCGAGCAGCGTGACCGGCAGGTCGCGACCGACCAACAATGCCTCAAGCTGCTCACGCCGCTGCGCACTGGCACACGGCAGGACAAAACGCACGTCGGGACGCATTGCCCGAAGGCGCTCGGCGGCGTCGAAAAACAAACCACCCAGGCGACTTACCTCGCCACCCCGGCTGCCAGGCATCAGCGCCACCAGCGGCCCGTCGGACAAGCCCAACGTCTGGCGGGCATCCTCGCGATCGGCTTCCAGGGGAATGGTGTCGGCCAGGGTGTGCCCGACAAACCGCACCGGCACGCCCTTCTCCTCATAAAACCTGGCTTCGAATGGAAGCAGCGTCAGCATCAGGTCGCAGCCTTCGCGAATCTTCAGCACGCGCTTCTGCCGCCAGGCCCAGACCGATGGGCTGACGTAGTGCACCGTCTTGATCCCGGCCTGACGCAACTTGAGTTCGATGTTGAGGGTGAAATCCGGCGCGTCGATACCGATGAACACATCCGGCTTTTCATCAATCAGGGTCGCAATAAGCTTCTTGCGCCGGGCCAGTAACTCTCGCAGCCGACCAAGCACCTCCACCAGCCCCATCACCGACAGGCGTTCCATTGGGAAATAGGAGCTCAGCCCCTCGGCCTGCATCAATGGCCCACCGACACCGATGAACTCGACCGCCGGATGCTGCGCCTTGAGCGCTCGCATCAGGCCAGCACCCAGGATATCGCCGGAAGCTTCGCCCGCCACCAGCGCAACACGCAAATTGCCCATGGTCAGCGAGTGATGCCGCGGGTCGAGGATTGGATGGAGTCGCGGAACACCGCGACTTCCGGGAACTGGGTCGATGCTTCTGCCAACTCGACGAGCGCCTGCTCGACGGTCAAACCCTGGCGATAGACAACCTTATAGGCCCGACGCAGTGCGGCAACCGCTTCTTCGCTGAAGCCCCGCCGGCGCATGCCTTCGAAGTTCATGCTGCGAGCCTCGGCCGGATTGCCGAACACGGTGACATAAGCCGGAACATCCTTGCCAATGGCGGTGCCCATGCCGGAAAAGCTGTGGGCGCCTATATGGCAGTACTGGTGAACCAGGGTGAAGCCGGACAGGATCGCCCAGTCGTCCACGTGGACATGGCCGGCCAGTGCGGTGTTGTTGACCAGGATGCAATGGTTGCCAATGACGCTGTCATGGCCGATATGGGCATAGGCCATGATCAGGTTGTGGTCGCCCAGGGTTGTTTCGGAACGATCCTGAACGGTGCCACGGTGAATCGTCACGCCCTCGCGGATCACATTGTGATCGCCGATGACCAGGCGGGTTTCTTCACCCTTGTATTTGAGATCGGGAGTGTCCTCGCCTACCGTAGAAAACTGGTAGATACGATTGTGCCGGCCGATCCGGGTAGGCCCCTTGAGAATCACGTGCGGGCCGATCACCGTACCCTCGCCGATTTCCACACCTGCGCCGATAATCGACCAAGGGCCGACCTCGACATCGGCGGCCAGGACGGCCGTCGGATCGATGATTGCGCGAGGGTCAATCAAACTCATAGCTTGCGTTCCGCGCAAATGATTTCAGCGGAGCAGACAGGCTTGCCGTCGACCGAAGCCTGGCATTCGAACTTCCAGATCTGGCGCTTGCAACTGATGAACGTGGCTTCGAGGATCAATTGATCGCCTGGGGTCACCGGCTGACGGAAACGCAACTTGTCGGACCCGACGAAGTAGTAGAGCGTACCGTCCGCAGGTTTCACGTCCATGATCTTGAAACCAAGGATTCCGGCAGCCTGAGCCATGGCCTCGATGATCAGCACGCCCGGCATGATGGGGTGCGCAGGGAAGTGACCATTGAAGAACGGCTCGTTGATGCTGACATTCTTGTAGGCGCGAATGCGCTTGCCCTCAATATCCAGCTCCACTACCCGATCCACGAGCAGGAACGGGTAACGGTGAGGCAGGTATTCGCGAATCTCGTTGATGTCCATCATTTCGGGGGGAAGCCTATGTAAAGATTGGGAGGTGCGCGATAGACGCGCGCTCCGCTAGCAAATCAAGGAAGCCTGGCGGCCGTGCACACTTGATATGGAAATGGTATCAGCCATCTGATGAAGCATTACCGTCAGGGGTCACGTCCCCTACACGCTTTTCCACCTGTTTCAGGCGTCGAGCGATGTCATCGAGCTGACGGATACGGGCCGCGCTCTTGCGCCATTCGGCCGCAGGCTGCATCGCTGTACCGGAAGAATAGGCACCCGGCTCGGTAATCGAGTGGGTCACCATGGTCATCCCGGTCAGGAAAACGTTGTCACAGATATCGATGTGCCCCACCAGCCCGACCCCACCGGCGAGCATGCAGTGCTTGCCGATCCTGGTACTGCCGGAGATACCCACGCAGGCCGCCATGGCGGTGTGGTCACCGACCTGGACGTTGTGGGCAATCTGGATCTGGTTGTCCAGCTTCACGCCATTGCCGATGACCGTGTCAGCCAGCGCACCGCGGTCGATGGCGGTATTGACGCCGATCTCCACATCATCGCCGACGGTGACACCACCGATCTGGGCAATCTTCTGCCAGATACCTTTCTCGTTGGCGAAACCGAATCCTTCACCGCCCAGCACCGCACCGGACTGGATCACCACTCGCTTGCCGATGCGCACATCGTGATACAAGGTGACCCGTGGAGCCAGCCAGCCGCCCTCGCCAATCTCGCTACGGGCGCCAATGAAACAATGAGCCCCCAGTGTGACACCGGCACCCACCCGTGCCCCACCCTCGATGACCACGAAAGGTCCGATGCTGGCCGTCGGGTCGACCACCGCATCTGCCGCAATCACCGCACTGGGATGAATGCCGGCAGCCGATTTGGGCTTGGGGTCGAACAGATGGGAAATCCGCGCATACGCCAGGTATGGATCGGGCACGATCAGCGCATCACCGGCAAAACCTTCGGCATCGGCGGCCTTGAGCAACAGCGCAGCGGCCCGGCTATCGGCCAGGTATTTGCGATATTGAGGATTTGCCAGGAAGCTCAACTGAGCTGGGCCAGCCTCTTGCAAAGTGGCTAGCCCAGTAATTGCCTTCTCCGGGTCGCCACGCAGGGTGGCTCCGAGGAACTCGGCCAACTGGCCGAGTTTGATAGTCGCTGTCATGGATTACTTCAGCTGATTCATGCGCTCGATGACCTGGCGCGTGATGTCGTACTGAGGTTTGACATCAATCACTGCGCCACGCTCGAACACCAGGTCAAAACCACCCTTCTTGATGACTTCTTCCACGGCGCTGTCGAGCTTCGGCTTGAGCTGCTTGAGCATTTCACGGTCGGCAACGGCTTTCGCTTCGTTCAGTTCCTTGGACTGGAACTGGAAGTCACGGGCCTTTTGCTTGAATTCAAGCTCCAGACGCTCACGCTCGCCCTGGGCCATCTTGTCGCCGCCGGCGACCAGGCGATCCTGGATACCTTTGGCACTGCTTTCCAGGCTCTTGAGCTTGGTCAGCTGCGGACCGAACTTTTTCTCTGCGTCCACGGCGTATTTCTTTGCCGCGTCGGATTCCAGCAAAGCCATCTGATAGTTCAGTACGGCGATCTTCATGTCGGCAAAAGCCGGACCTGCGACCAGCACGGTCGCCAGGAGAACCAATTGAGTCAACTTACGCACGATGTACTCCTACAAAATCCATTGTCGTTATCTTGGGTCAGACGCTTAGAACGTCTGGCCGAGGGAGAATTGGAACACTTGGGTTTCAGCGTTATCCGGTTTCTTGACCGGCATCGCCAGCGCGAAGCTCAAAGGACCGAGCGCGGTGACCCAGGTCACGCCTACACCAACGGAACTGGCCATGTTGCTAAGGCTGATGTCGTTGCACTGAGTGTTGGACTTGGTGCCGTTAGCGTTGGTGGTGTCGCTGCACGTGGAGTCGAAGACGTTACCCACATCCCAGAATACCGAGGTCCGCAGCGAGCGCTGATCCTTGACGAACGGCATCGGGAACAGAACCTCGAGACCACCCTGGATGAGTACGTTGCCACCGAATGGCAGCGGATCCTGGTCCGGGTCGCGGATGGTACCTGGGTTGGTACCCTTGCTCGGCGTACTGCGCGGCCCCAAGGTGCTGTCCTTGAAACCACGTACCGAGTTGAAACCACCTGCGTAGTAGTTCTCGTAGAACGGCAAGCCATCGGTCGACCCGTAGCCATCACCATAGCCCAGTTCGGTATGCAGGCGCATGGTGTAGGTGTCGGTCAACGGTTGGAACAGCTGGCCGCGATAGTCGAGCTTGAAGAACGACAGGTCACTGCCAGGCGTCGTCGTTTCCAGGACCAGGCTCTGGGAATGACCACGTGTAGCCAGAACGCCCTTGTTCAGGGTCGATTCGGACCAACCGGCAGACGCCTTGAAGTTCAGGTAGCTGTCGCCTTCCTTGTTAACGAAATCGAAGATCTCGTCGACGGTGTATTTACCGGTGTTGATCTTGTCCTGCTGGGCAGTAAGACCGAACGTCAGGCGCGAGGTCTCGCTGATCGGATAACCGATGTTGGCGCCGACACCATAGCTGTCCACTGCGTAGCTGGAGATATCGGAGTCGAGCTGGTCATAGTCAGTGGTGCGATAGAAGGCGTTGTAGCCCAGGCTCACACCGTCAGCGGTCCAGTAGGGGTCCACGAAACCGAAGTTGTAGCGGGTCTGGTATTCGCTGCGGGTCAGGCCGACGCTGACCTTGTTACCGGTACCCAGGAAGTTGTTCTGGGTGATCGAGCCACCGAGGATCAGGCCGGCGCTCTGGGCGAAACCGACACTGGCGGTGATCGAGCCGGACGCTTGCTCTTCGACGCTGTAGTTCACATCGACCTGGTCGTCGACGCCCGGCACTGCCGGTGTCTCGACGTTGACTTCCTTGAAGAAGCCCAGACGCTCCAGACGGGTCTTGGACTGGTCGATCAGGTAGGTCGAAGCCCAGCCACCTTCCATCTGACGCATTTCACGACGCAGCACCTCGTCCTCGGACTTGGTGTTGCCACGGAAGTTGATGCGATTGACGTAGGCACGCTTGCCCGGGTCTACGGCGAAGGTGATGTCGACAGTGTGATCTTCATCGTGGGGCTGCGGCACGCCGCTGACGTTGGCGAAGGTATAGCCCTCGTTACCCAGGCGACGGGTGATCAGCTCGGACGTGGTGGTCATCAGCTTGCGCGAGAACACCTGGCCTTTCTGTACCAGCAGCAGGGACTTGACCTGGTCTTCGGGCACCTTCAGGTCACCGCTGAGCTTGACATCGCGGACAGTGTACTTCTCGCCTTCGTTGACGTTGACGGTGATGTAGACGTGCTTCTTGTCCGGGGTAATGGACACCTGGGTCGAAGCGATGTCCATGTTGATGTAGCCACGGTCCAGGTAGTAGGAACGCAGGCGCTCCAGGTCACCGGAGAGTTTTTCACGGGCGTACTTGTCATCGTTCTTGAAGAACGACAGCCAGTTGGTGGTCTTGAGTTCGAACAGGTCGATCAGGTCTTCGTCGGGGAAAACCGTGTTGCCCACCACGTTGATGTGCTGGATGGCTGCCACGGTGCCTTCGTTGATGTTGACCTTCAGGCCCACACGGTTGCGCGGCTGCGGTACCACTTCGGTGTCGACGGTGGCCGAGTAGCGCCCTTGGGCGACGTACTGGCGCTGCAGCTCGTTACGCACACCTTCGAGGGTGGCACGCTGGAAGATCTCGCCTTCGGCCAGGCCGGACTGCTTGAGGCCTTTCATCAGGTCTTCGGTGGAAATCGCCTTGTTGCCTTCGATCTCGATGCTGGCGACTGACGGCCGCTCGACGACCGTAATGACCAGGACGTTACCGTCACGGCCCAGCTGGATATCCTGAAAGAAACCGGTCTTGAACAGCGCACGAGTGGACTCCACCAGGCGCCGATCATCCGCCTGCTCGCCGACGTTCAACGGCAAGGCACCAAAGACGCTACCCGCGGAAACCCGCTGGAGGCCGTTGACGCGAATATCAGAGATAGTGAAGGACTCGGCGTGAACTTCGGCGATCATCAACACGGTAAGAACCGCGGTTAGCAGCAGACGTTTCATGAAGTCCTTTCTTATTCCAACTGGCAATAAACAAACTGCCGCAAAATGCGGCAGATTCGCAATTCAGCGAAGCGTTACAGACGACCCAGATCGTTGACCAGGGCAAGCAACATCACCCCGACCACCAAGCTGATACCGATCTGTATCCCCCAACCTTGAACCCGATCCGACAAGGGACGACCACGCGCCCACTCGATCAGATAAAACAGCAGATGCCCCCCATCCAGTACCGGGATGGGCAGCAAATTCAGAACCCCCAGGCTAATGCTCAGATAAGCAAGGAAATTCAGGAAATCAACAACGCCCGACTGGGCAGAAGCGCCCGCCACTTTAGCAATGGTTATCGGTCCACTCAAGTTTTTTACCGAGAGCTCGCCGAACAACATTTTCTTCAGTGAGTCGAGGGTCAGGACACTCATGGTCCACGTACGACGCGCACCTTCGCCAATCGCCGCAACCGGGCCGAAACTGACCTCGCGGATCATCTCCGGCGGCCAGTCGACAGCCTTGACGCCCGCCCCCAGGTAACCTGCCGGCGTCTTGCTCTCGTCGCGGGCGGCCAGGGTCACCGGGACGTCGATTGGAGCACCGTCGCGCTCGACGCGCAGCACAATTTTGGTATCAGGACGTACACGAACCGCATCAACCACCTGCTGCCAGTCACTGACCGACTGGCCGTCAACGGCCAACAGACGATCACCGGTCTTGAGCCCGGCAGCCCGAGCCGGCCCCTTCGGATCAAGTTCGGCCAGCACCGGCGGCAGCGCCGGACGCCACGGGCGAATGCCCAGGGAACGGATCGGATCCGGCTCATCGGCCCCCTTGAGCCAGTTGTCCAGCACCAGTTCCCGCGGAGAATCCGTTGCCGAGCCCTGCTCGCGCACCATCAACTTCAACGAACCGCTTTCACCCAGGCGGCGCACGAGTTGCAGGTTGACGGCAGCCCAACCGGAAGTCGGCTCGCCGTCGATGGCAACGATTTCCTCTCCCGCGCTCAATCCCGCCCGGGCCGCGACGCTGCCAGCCTCGACCGCGCCGATGACAGGACGTACCTGCTCGCTACCCAACATGGCCAGCGCCCAGAAGAACACCATGGCCAGCAGGAAGTTGGCGATCGGCCCCGCCGCCACGATGGCAATGCGCTGCCGGACAGTCTTGCGATTGAAGGATTGATCGAGCTGATCGGCGGGCACTTCGCCTTCACGCTCGTCGAGCATTTTCACGTAACCGCCCAGCGGGATGGCGGCCACAACGAATTCGGTGCCCTTCTTGTCATGCCAGCGCAGCAAGGGCATGCCAAAGCCGACGGAAAAACGCAGGACCTTCACGCCACAGCGACGGGCGACCCAGAAATGACCGAATTCGTGAAAAGTGACCAGCACACCCAACGCAACCAGGGTGCCGACAATCATATAGAGCGCGCTCATCTGTTTTCTCCGCAATCCTGTCCAGGGCAGCCCCGGCTAACGTACCGCAGCTTCAACGTCCGTGGCGCCTCAACCACTGACCCGCCAGCTCGCGGGCCCGAGCATCCACGGTGAACACTGCGTCGAGGTCATCGAGGGCAACCACGGCCTCGAGATTCAAGACTTCCTCGATGATACTCGCGATCTCGAGGTAACGGACACGTCCATCGAGAAACGCGGCCACCGCCACCTCATTGGCGGCGTTCAGCATGGCCGGGGCACTGTTGCCTGCCTCGGCCGCCTGCCGCGCCAGGCGCAGGCAAGGGAAGCGCTGCTCATCGGGGGCCTGGAAATCCAGGCGGGCGACGGCAAACAGGTCCAGCGGCGCCACACCCGAATCGATTCGATCCGGCCAGGCCAGCGCGTTGGCGATGGGTGTGCGCATGTCCGGATTGCCCAATTGGGCCAGTACCGAACCATCTACATAGTCCACCAGAGAGTGGATCACGCTCTGAGGATGAATGACCACTTCGACCTGGGACGGCCTGGCATCGAAAAGCCAGCAAGCCTCGATCAGCTCAAGCCCCTTGTTCATCATGCTGGCCGAATCCACGGAAATCTTGCGTCCCATGGACCAGTTCGGATGGGCACAGGCCTGTTCGGGTGAAACATGCTCCAATTCTGTCAGCGGTGTCTGCCGGAACGGACCGCCGGAAGCTGTCAGCAAGATCCGCCGAACACCCACAGCACCCAGGCCACGGGAGAAATCCCGCGGCATGCATTGAAAAATCGCATTATGTTCACTGTCGATCGGCAGCAGTACCGAACCACTTTTGCCCACTGCCTGCATGAACAACGCGCCGGACATGACCAGCGCTTCTTTGTTGGCCAACAGGATCTTCTTGCCGGCCTCCACCGCTGCCAGCGTCGGGCGCAGGCCCGCAGCACCGACAATCGCCGCCATCACCGCATCGACTTCAGGATCGGAGGCCACTTCGCACAGCCCCTCCTCTCCCACCAGTACGCGGGTCTGCAGACCAGCTGCACGCAGCTCATCCTGCAGCGCCCGTGCTGCGCCAGTCTCGGGCACCACGGCAAACCGCGGGGTGTGACGAATGCACAAAGCCAGCAGCTCGCTCAGACGCGTGAAGCCGCTGAGGGCGAACACCTGATAACGCTCCGGATGCCGGCCGATGACGTCCAGCGTACTCAGGCCGATCGACCCGGTAGCGCCAAGGACGGTGATCTGCTGGGGGCGACTCACGATGCCGCCATCCACAGCAGCACAGCAAAGATCGGGACTGCGGCGGTAAGGCTGTCGATACGATCCAGCACGCCGCCGTGACCAGGCAGCAGGTTGCTGCTGTCCTTGATGCCGGACTGGCGCTTGAACATGCTTTCGGTCAGGTCCCCGACCACCGAGACAAAGACAATCAGGGCGGCGCCAAACAGACCGATCAGCAACTGGCCGGCCGTCCATTCCCGCATGACACCGACGATCGTCGTAATGACCAGGCTCAGGGCCAGACCACCGTAGACCCCTTCCCAGCTCTTGCCGGGACTGACCTTAGGCGCGAGCTTGCGCTTGCCGAATGCCTTGCCGGAGAAGTAAGCCCCGACATCGGCCCCCCAGACCAGCACCATCACGGCCATGATCTGCCAGTTACCCAGCGCACCTTGTTTGATCCAGATGAGCCCCTGCCAGGCCGGCAGCAGGATCAACAGGCCGATCAACAGCTTGGTCGCGGCGTTGGACCAGTGATGGGTCGTGTGGGGGTAGGTCAATACCAGGAAGGTCGCCGTCGCCCACCATAGCACCGAAGCGCCCAGCACCCAGGGCGCAATACCGGGCACCACGTACATGACGAACAGCATGGCCGCCACGACTGCGGCATAGATCACACGGGCCGACTGCGCGGCGAAACCCGCCAGCCGCGCCCATTCCCACGCCCCCAGCGTCACGACCAACCCAATGAACAGGGCGAAACCCGCACCGTCAAGCAGGAAGAACCCACCCAGGGCGATGGGCAGCAGGATCAGTGCAGTGATGATTCGTTGTTTGAGCATTAAACCCGGGCTCCAGCTTCGATCTGCTCGCTCGTTTTACCGAAACGACGCTGACGGGAAGCGAAATCGGCCAGCGCAACGCGCATGGCTTCGTGTTTGAAGTCCGGCCAGAACAGGTCGGAGAAGTACAGCTCGGCGTAAGCCAGCTGCCAAAGGAGAAAATTGCTGATGCGATGTTCGCCACCGGTACGGATGCACAGATCCGGCAGCGGCAGGTCACCCGTAGCCAGACAGGTCTGTAGCAGTTCCGGCGTGATGTCTTCCGGCCGCAAGTGCCCGGCCTGGACTTCCCGCGCCAGCCGCTGGGCAGCCTGGGCTATGTCCCACTGACCGCCGTAGTTGGCGGCAATCTGCAGGACAAAGCGGTCAGCGCCGGCCGTCGCGGCTTCGGCCTCGCGCATCGCAGCCTGCAACTCCGGATGAAACCGCGAGCGATCACCGATGATGCGCAGACTGATGCTGTTTTCGTTGAGACGCTTGGCCTCACGACGCAAGGCCTTGAGGAACAACTCCATCAAGGCACTGACCTCGTCGGCCGGACGCTGCCAGTTTTCGCTGGAGAACGCGAACAGGGTCAGCACCTCGACGCCAGCCTCGGCGCACACCTCGATGACCGCGCGAACCGCATCGACCCCCGCCTTATGCCCGGCGACACCGGGCATGAAGCGTTTCTTGGCCCAGCGGTTGTTGCCGTCCATGATGATCGCTACGTGGCGCGGCACCGCGAACGACGCGGCCTGCTTGGTCTTATCCATGAAAACGAGACCCTTATACGGCCATCAGGTCTTTTTCTTTCTGTGCCAAATCCGCATCGATCTTAGCCACATATTTTTTGGTCAGGTCATCGATTTCGCCAGTGGCGCGACGCTCTTCGTCTTCGCTGATTTCCTTTTCCTTGACCAGGTCCTTCAACTGGCTGTTGGCGTCGCGGCGGATGTTGCGCACAGCGACACGGGCATCTTCAGCCACATCGCGAGCCTGCTTGGTGAAGCCCTTGCGGGTTTCTTCAGTCAGGGCCGGCATGGAGATCAGCAGCAACTCACCCAGGTTGGTCGGGTTCAGGTTCAAACCGGCACTACCGATAGCCTTGTCGACCGCGGCGAGCATGTTGCGCTCGAAAGCCACGACTTGCAGGGTGCGCGCGTCCTTGACAGTGATGTTGGCCACTTGCTTGATCGGGGTATCGGAGCCGTAGTAAGGCACCATCACACCTTCGAGGATGCTCGGGTGTGCCTGGCCGGTACGGATGCGACCGAAGTTGTGCGCCAGAGACTCCACGGACTTCTGCATGCGCTGCTCAGCGTCTTTCTTGATTTCGTTGATCATTGTTGAACTTCCTCGATCAGGGTTCCTTCGGCGCCACCATGCACGATATTCAGCAGGGCACCGGGCTTGTTCATGTTGAAGACACGCAATGGCATCTTGTGGTCGCGGCACAGACAGATAGCCGTCAGATCCATGACCCCCAGCTTGCGATCCAGCACTTCATCGTAGGTCAGATGATCGAACTTCTCGGCATGCGGGTCCTTGAACGGGTCGGCGGTGTACACACCATCGACCTTGGTTGCCTTGAGCACGACATCGGCATCGATTTCGATCGCTCGCAAGCAGGCCGCCGAATCCGTGGTAAAGAACGGATTACCGGTACCGGCGGCAAAAATCACCACTTCCTTGGCGTTGAGGTGGCGCATGGCTTTGCGGCGATCATAGTGATCAGTCACGCCAACCATGGAAATGGCCGACATCACGATGGCCGAGATATTGGCACGCTCCAAGGCGTCGCGCATAGCCAGGGCATTCATCACAGTGGCCAGCATGCCCATGTGGTCGCCCGTAACCCGATCCATGCCGGCCGCGCTCAGCGCCGCACCACGGAACAGATTGCCGCCGCCGATGACCAGACCGACCTGAACGCCGATCCCGACCAACTGACCCACTTCGAGGGCCATACGGTCCAGCACCTTCGGATCGATCCCGAACTCTTCCGAGCCCATCAGGGCCTCGCCGCTAAGCTTGAGTAGAATGCGTTTATAGCGAGCCTGATAACCACTGCCCTGCTGAGCCATTGCGAATCTCTCCTGCGGCGTATTTACGAAAATTCTTGGCAGACTGTTTGCAGCCTGCTCTCACTCTAGCGTGACGCTGACACAGCGCCATCGGAACACGGCTTTGTAAGCCAGTTCCGACAGGAAACCAATAAAAATCGGCATCCTCATCCGAAAAGAGGCTGCGCGCGTGAGCGGGCAGCCTCTTCTGGGCGACAGTTGTAAAAACCTGTCTTATTGCTTGCTGGCAGCTGCTACCTGGGCGGCAACTTCTTCAGCGAAGTTGTCGACCGGCTTCTCGATGCCATCGCCTACTTTGAAGTAGGTGAAGGAGACGATTTCAGCACCGGCTTTCTTCGCCAGGTCACCGACCTTGACTTCAGGGTTCTTGACGAACGCCTGCTCAACCAGGCTGGCTTCAGCCAGGAACTTGGAGATACGACCGGCCACCATCTTCTCGGCGATGTCGGCAGGCTTGCCCTTGAGCTTCTCTTCGTTCAACTGCAGGAAAACGCCTTTTTCGCGCTCGATCGCTTCAGGCGAAACGTCCGAAGGCAGCAGGAATTCAGGGTTGGTCGCTGCCACGTGCATGGCGATGTCTTTCGCCAGCTCGGTGTCACCGCCCTTGAGGACGACAGCCACACCAATCTTGTTGCCGTGCAGGTAAGTACCGACCACGTCACCTTCAACGCGAACCAGACGACGGATGTTGACGTTCTCGCCGGTCTTGCCAACCAGTACCAGGCGCGCTTGTTCCTGAGCTTCGATCAGCGGCGCTGCGTCGGTCAGTTTGTCAGCGAAGGCCTTGTCGACGCTGGCAGCGACGAATGCCTTGAAGTCGTCCTGCAGAGCCAGGAAGTCGGTCTGGGAGTTCACTTCCAGCAGAACGGCGGCCTTACCGTCGTCCTTGATGGCGATGGCGCCTTCAGCGGCAACGTTGCCAGCCTTCTTGGCAGCCTTGATGGCGCCCGAAGCGCGCATGTCATCAATGGCTTTCTCGATGTCGCCGCCAGCCTTGGTCAAGGCTTTCTTGCAGTCCATCATGCCTTCGCCGGTACGCTCGCGCAGTTCTTTGACCAACGCTGCAGTAATCTCTGCCATTTCAAAATCCTCTTGGATAGGTTTTCAACCATTCCACCCGATCGAACGGGCGATCAATTCTTCCTGAAAACCACTGCTTATAGACCGCGGCAGATTACAAACAGGTAGCTGCGCTGGCGACAAATGGTTTTCGAGGTGGCAAAAAGGGGGCCAAGCCCCCTTTTTGCTTACTGAGTCAACGCCAGGGCGTCAATTACTCAGCGGCTGCTGCCGGAGCTTCTTCAGCGAAGACTTCGGTGCCGCCTTGAACATTGTTGCGACCACGGATAACAGCGTCAGCCATCGAACCCATGTACAGCTGGATGGCGCGGATGGCGTCATCGTTGCCTGGGATGATGTAGTCAACGCCTTCCGGGCTGCTGTTGGTATCGACAACGCCGATGACCGGGATACCCAGCTTGTTGGCTTCGGTGATCGCGATGCGCTCGTGGTCAACGTCGATCACGAACAGCGCGTCAGGCAGACCGCCCATGTCCTTGATACCACCCAGGGAGCGGTCCAGCTTCTCAAGATCGCGAGTGCGCATCAGCGCTTCTTTCTTGGTCAGCTTGGCGAAAGTGCCGTCTTCGGACTGGACCTCAAGATCACGCAGACGCTTGATGGAAGCGCGGATGGTCTTGAAGTTGGTCAGCATGCCGCCCAACCAGCGGTGATCGACGTACGGCGAACCGCAACGTGCTGCTTCTTCAGCAACGATCTTGCCAGCGGAACGCTTGGTGCCGACGAACAGAATCTTGTTTTTGCCCTGGGCCAGGCGCTCTACGAAGGTCAGTGCTTCGTTGAACATCGGCAGGGTTTTTTCAAGGTTGATGATGTGGATCTTGTTACGCGCGCCGAAAATGTACTTGCCCATTTTCGGGTTCCAGTAACGGGTCTGGTGACCGAAGTGCACACCGGCCTTCAGCATATCGCGCATGTTGACTTGGGACATGATAGTTCCTTGATAAGTCGGGTTTGGCCTCCACGTATCCCAATGACCAACCAGCAGCTGTATAAGCCGAAGGCACCCAGGTCATCGTGTCGACACGTGTGTGGATTTAAGCTCACGGGGTCATCCCCGGAAAGCGGCGCATTTTATACCACAGCAAGGGCGAAAACGGAATACGGATTCTGAAATCCTCTGTGGCGAGGGATTGTGGGAGCAAGGCTTGCCCGCGATGAAGCCTATGCGGTCCCTCAGAAATCGAGTCGCCTGGGTCGCGAGCAAGCTTTGCTTCCCCCCCTCCCCCTCGCCACTGAGTTCGGCCTGGGCAGTTCTTTGTACTGTTCGTCTGTTAGAATCGCGTTTTCAGGGCCGTGCTGGTCATCATCCGCCGCCCATTTCGTTTCGAACAGCGCCGCCGGGCGCAGAGAGAGCCTGTATGACCGTCACCCTCAAGACTCCCGAGGACATCGCAAAAATGCGCGTCGCCGGCAAACTTGCCGCCGATGTGCTGGAAATGATCGCCGATTACGTCAAGCCGGGCGTGACCACCGAAGAGCTGGACCGTATCTGCCACGACTACATTGTCAACGAGCAGAAAGCCATTCCGGCGCCGCTCAACTACAAGGGCTTCCCCAAGTCGATCTGCACCTCGATCAACCATGTGGTCTGCCACGGCATTCCCAACGAGAAACCGTTGAAGGATGGCGACACACTGAACATCGACGTCACCGTGATCAAGGATGGCTATCACGGCGACACCAGCCGCATGTTCCATGTCGGCAACGTGCCGGAGTGGGCCCAGCGCCTGTCGAAAGTCACCCAGGAATGCATGTACATGGCCATCGAACTGGTGAAGCCGGGCTGCCGCCTGGGAGACATCGGCGAAGTGATCCAGAAACACGCGCAGAAGAACGGCTTTTCGGTAGTGCGTGAATTCTGCGGCCACGGCATTGGCAAGGTCTTCCACGAAGAACCGCAGATCCTGCACTACGGCCGCGCCGGTACCGGCATGGAGCTCCAGGCGGGCATGACTTTCACCATCGAGCCGATGATCAACCAGGGGCGCGCCGACACCAAGGTCCTGGGCGACGGCTGGACCGCCATCACCAAGGACCGCAAATTGTCGGCCCAATGGGAGCACACCCTGCTGGTGACCGAGACCGGGTACGAGATCTTCACCCTGCGCGGCGACGACACCATCCCTCGCGTTTCCGCCTGAGCCGAACCCAGCGTACAGCTTTAGATAGAAAGGAAAGCCATTCGATGCCGCAGGTGGATCCAGAACTCTTCGACCGCGGCCAGTTCCAGGCTGAACTGGCCCTGAAGGCAAGTCCCATCTCGGCCTTCAAGAAGGCGATCCGCCAGGCCCACGAAGTACTCGACCAGCGCTTTCGCGATGGCAGGGATATCCGCCGGCTGATCGAGGACCGTGCCTGGTTCGTCGACAACATCCTGCAGAAGGCCTGGGAGCAGTTCGACTGGAGCCTGGATGCCGACATCGCCCTGGTGGCAGTGGGTGGCTATGGGCGTGGCGAATTGCACCCTTATTCCGACATCGACCTGCTGATCCTGCTGGACAACGCCGATCACGAGATCTTTCGTGACTCCATCGAGCGTTTCCTGACCCTGCTGTGGGACATCGGCCTGGAAGTCGGCCAGAGCGTGCGCTCGGTACAGGAGTGCGCCGACGAGGCCCGCGCCGACCTGACGGTGGTGACCAACCTGATGGAAAGTCGCACCATCGCCGGCCCCGAGGGGCTGCGCCAGCGCATGCTCGAGGTGACCAGCACGGCGCACATGTGGCCGAGCAAGGACTTCTTCCTGGCCAAACGCGCCGAGCAAAAGGCCCGCCACCACAAGTACAACGACACCGAATACAACCTGGAACCCAACGTCAAAGGCTCTCCGGGCGGGCTGCGGGATATCCAGACCATCCTGTGGGTCGCCCGCCGCCAGTACGGCACGCTGAACCTGCGCAACCTTGCCGGCGAAGGGTTCCTGGTAGAGAGCGAGAACGCCTTGCTGGCCTCATCCCAGGAGTTTTTGTGGAAGGTCCGCTACGCCCTGCACATGCTCGCCGGGCGTGCCGAAGACCGCTTGCTGTTCGACCACCAGCGCTCCATCGCGGCCCTGCTGGGTTTCGAAGGCCAGGATGCCAAGCAGGCCATCGAAAACTTCATGCAGCAGTACTACCGGGTGGTGATGAGCATCGCCCAGCTCAGCGAACTGATCATCCAGCACTTCGAGGAAGTCATCCTCGCACCGGAAGATACCGCGCCGCCGCAGCCGATCAACTCCCGCTTCCAGTTGCACGACGGCTACATCGAAGCACGTAATGCCAATGTGTTCCGTCGCACCCCCTTCGCCATGCTCGAAATCTTCGTGCTGATGGCCCAGCAGCCGGAGATCAAGGGAGTACGCGCCGATACCATTCGCCTGCTGAGGGAGAACCGTCACCTGATCGATGACGACTTCCGCAACGACATCCGCAACACCAGCCTGTTCATCGAGCTGTTCAAGTGCAAGATCGGCGTGCACCGCAACCTGCGACGCATGAACCGCTACGGGATCCTGGGGCGCTACCTGCCGGAGTTTGGCTTTATCGTCGGGCAGATGCAGCACGACCTGTTTCATATCTATACCGTCGATGCCCATACCCTTAACCTGATCAAGCATTCGCGCAAGCTGCAGTACACCCAGGTCTCGGAAAAATTCCCGCTGGCCAGCAAACTCATGGGCAAGCTGCCCAAGCCTGAACTGATCTACATGGCCGGGCTGTACCACGACATTGGCAAGGGTCGCCAGGGCGACCACTCGGAAGTCGGCGCGGTGGATGCCGAGGCGTTTTGCCAGCGGCACCAGTTGCCCGCTTGGGACAGCCGATTGATCGTCTGGCTGGTACAGAATCACCTGGTGATGTCGACCACCGCCCAGCGCAAGGACCTGTCCGATCCGCAGGTGATCCACGACTTCGCCCAGATCGTCAGTGATGAAACGCGCCTGGATTACCTCTACGTGCTGACGGTGGCCGACATCAACGCCACCAACCCGACCTTGTGGAACTCCTGGCGGGCCAGCCTGTTGCGCCAGCTTTACACTGAAACCAAGCGGGCCTTGCGCCGTGGCCTGGAAAACCCGGTGGACCGTGAAGAGCAGATCCGTCGCACCCAAAGCGCTGCACTGGATATCCTGGTGCGCGGTGGCACCGACCCGGACGATGTCGAACAGCTCTGGTCACAACTGGGCGATGATTATTTCCTGCGCCACACCGCCGGCGACGTGGCCTGGCACAGCGACGCGATCCTGCAACAACCGGCCGACGGCGGGCCGTTGGTGTTGATCAAGGAGACTACGCAGCGCGAGTTCGAAGGCGGCACGCAGATCTTCATCTATGCGCCAGACCAACATGACTTCTTCGCCGTGACCGTGGCCGCCATGGACCAGCTCAACCTCAATATCCACGATGCGCGGATCATCACGTCCAGCAGCCAGTTCACCCTCGACACCTACATCGTGCTCGATACCGACGGCGATTCGATTGGCGACAACCCGACACGGGTCAAGCAGATTCGCGACGGTCTCACCAACGCCCTGCGCAACCCGGCGGACTACCCGACCATCATCCAGCGGCGGGTGCCACGCCAGCTCAAGCACTTCGCGTTCGCCCCGCAGGTGACGATCCACAATGATGCCCACCGCCAGATCACGGTGCTGGAACTCAGCGCCCCGGACCGTCCCGGGCTGCTGGCACGGATCGGTCATATTTTCCTGGAGTTCGACCTGTCGTTGCAGAACGCCAAGATCGCCACCCTGGGCGAGCGAGTGGAAGACGTCTTCTTCATCACCGACGCCCACAACCAGCCGCTGTCCGATCCTCTGCTGTGCAGTCGCCTGCAGGACGCGATCGTCCAGCATTTGAGCGTCAACCAGGAACCTGATACCCACCTGACACGCATCAACATCTGACCCATAAATTCCCCTGTGGGAGCGAGCCTGCTCGCGATGGCGGCGCGACATTCAGCATTGAGATCGCCTGCCCCACCGCTATCGCGAGCAGGCTCGCTCCCACAGTCCCACATTGAACGAGGCCCCCATGAACAACGCTCTGAACCAGTTGCAGCCCTACCCGTTCGAAAAGCTTCGCGCCCTGCTTGGCAGTGTCACGCCCAACCCGGACAAGCGGCCGATCGCGTTGTCCATCGGCGAACCCAAGCACCGTTCACCCAGTTTTGTCGCCGAAGCCCTGGCCGGCAACCTGGACCAGATGGCCGTCTATCCGACCACGTTGGGTATCCCCGCCCTGCGGGAAGCCATCGCCGACTGGTGCGAGCGACGCTTCAGCGTGCCCAACGGCTGGCTTGACCCGGCGCGCCATGTGCTGCCGGTCAATGGCACCCGGGAGGCGCTGTTCGCCTTCACCCAGACCGTGGTCAACCGTGGCGACGATGCGCTGGTAGTCAGCCCCAACCCTTTCTATCAAATCTATGAAGGCGCCGCGTTCCTGGCTGGAGCCAAGCCGCACTACCTGCCGTGCCTGGACGAGAATGGCTTCAACCCGGATTTCGACGCCGTCTCGCCAGACGTCTGGAAGCGCTGCCAGATCCTGTTCCTGTGCTCCCCTGGCAACCCGACCGGCGCCCTGATTCCGGTGGACGTGCTGAAGAAACTCATTGCCCTGGCCGATGAGCACGACTTCGTGATCGCCGCCGACGAGTGCTACAGCGAACTGTACTTCGACGAACAGACCCCGCCACCGGGCCTGCTCAGCGCCTGCGTCGAACTCGGCCGTCAGGATTTCAAGCGCTGCGTGGTGTTCCACAGCCTGTCCAAGCGCTCCAACCTGCCGGGCCTGCGCTCCGGTTTCGTGGCGGGCGACGCAGACATCCTCAAGGGTTTCCTGCTGTATCGCACCTATCACGGCTGCGCGATGCCGGTGCAGACCCAACTGGCGAGCATCGCCGCGTGGAACGACGAAGAACATGTACGGGCCAACCGGACGCTGTACCGGGAGAAGTTCGACGCCGTGCTGGACATCCTCAGCCCAGTGCTGGACGTGCAACGCCCTGATGGCAGCTTCTACCTGTGGCCAAACGTGGCGGGCGACGACGCAGCCTTCTGCCGGGATCTGTTCGAACAGGAACACGTGACCGTGGTACCGGGCTCCTACCTGTCCCGCGAAGTCGATGGCGTCAACCCGGGCGCCGGCCGCGTGCGCATGGCCCTGGTCGCACCGCTGGCCGAATGCGTGGAAGCGGCGGAGCGAATCCGCGCATTCATCCAGCGCCGGGGTTAAGGGTTGTTGTGGGAGCGGGCTTGCTCGCAAAGGCGTCAGTTCAGTGGCCTATCCGTAGACTGAAACACCGCTTTCGCGAGCAAGCCCGCTCCCACACTGAATTACGGGTTCCCACTCTCCCCGTAGCGACGCCGAAACCTGTGGGAGCCGAGCTTGCTCGCGATGACGGCGGCACAGTCGACAACATCGCAAGCTGATCCACCGCTTTCGCGAGCAGGCTCGCTCCCACAGGGTCCGGTGTCGATCACAAGTCTTGTGAGTACATCCATCCACTGTGGGAGCGAGCCTGCTCGCGATGAGGCCGGCACTTATTGCATCAGGCCCGAACCTCTACCCGGTCCAAAGCCTTCTCCGCCAGCAGTGCCCCCAACTCAATCATCTGCACCACCCCCAATGCCACATGCCGCCGCGAACCGGCCAGATCGAAGGCCAGGTCACTCAGCATGGCATTGGCCGAGGCCAGGGTTTCGCTGAGGTTGGCTAACAGAACTTCGGTGTCGACACTGTCCGCCACAATGAACAACTGCGTAGAGGATTCGGGGTCTGACTCGCTGTCGTCAGGCTTGAGGTAATGATCCAGCGCACGATCAGCAGCTTCTTGCAGCTTTTCGGGGGCGTAGTCGCCGTAGGGGAAAGTGGGTGCTGGTTTTGGAGGATTCGGCGTTTCCTTGATCATGTCATTGCTCCTAGGGAAATTAGAAGCCGCCACCGGGTCTTCTCACGGACTGGAGGGTGGCAGCCATACGCGGGGTGAGAATCCGGGTCCCTAGAAGCCCGGCCATGCCGAAGCATGCCCGCGCACAGCCGCCATAACACAATGCCCAGGCGAAAAGCGCCTGCACTTTATATGGTCGGCGCCTGCGCGCCTACTAGGGGAAATCGGATTCTCACGTCCGGTCGCTGAATTGGCAGCGACCCCCAGAGGCTAGAGCCCTCGCTTCCGACGGACAACCTTAAAAACTTGTCGGAAACTTCGGTGCGTCTGACAGACCACAAGCGCCTGCTCAGACAAGAAATGAAATAAAACGTACTGCGTCAGGCCAAGCCATTGATTTCGTGGACTTAGTCCATTGACAGATCCCATGCAACCTTGTTTCGAGAGTTCAAGCTGGTTTGAATTCGCTATCGCCGCTAGCCATAATCGACCCCGTCACCAGCGAAAGCTGGCAGGAGTCTGGGTCTCTCTCGAGGTTGACCCAGCGGCGCGGAAAGGGCGAAGCAAGCTCAACCGCGTGTCAATTGAAGCCGCCTTCGGGCGGCTTTGCTTTTAAAGAGGGTCGAGGATTGAAAGGGCCGCGAATACTTTTGTTCCTCGCCTAGGCTCTGAGGACATGCAACGCGTAATCGCAGGAGTGAAGGCCTGCCTTCCCGTGCCGGTTATTCCGATGCAAAGGGCAGGTCAAGTCGCATACAAAGTAGGCAGCCTATGCAATACCGGGTTGAGGACAATATGAAAGTTCGAAAGCCTTACTAACCGATGCAGAATCGGTGTCCAGGCTCTTGAGCCAGTTAGGCTACCAAGCCTCGCCTCTGCCAGAAGACCGCGTCATCGTTCATCGCGGGCAAGCCACGCTCCCACAGCCGTCCGGTCATGGCATAATCCTTCACCTTTTATTTCCGGCACCTGCAAAGGGGGCAGTTCCTTGACCGATTCAAGCAAAACGTTGCACCTTTTCGGCATCAAAGCCTGTGACACCATGAAAAAGGCGCGCACCTGGCTCGATGAGCACGCCGTGCGCTACGACTTTCACGACTACAAGAGCGCCGGCATCGACCGTGAGCACCTGACCCAATGGTGCGACGAGCATGGCTGGCAAGTGGTGTTGAACCGTGCCGGTACGACCTTTCGCAAGCTCGACGACGAACGCAAAGCCGATCTCGACCAGTCGAAAGCCATCGAACTGATGCTCGCCCAACCCTCGATGATCAAGCGCCCGGTGCTCGATCTCGGTGACCGTACCCTGATTGGCTTCAAGCCAGATATCTACGCGGCAGAAATCAAGTAAGCCTGCCCAGTCCATTTTGTTGAGGTAATGCTCATGTCCACTACCCTGTTCAGCCTGGCCTTCGGCGTCGGCACCCAAAACCGTCAAGGCGCCTGGCTGGAAGTGTTCTACGCACAACCACTGCTCAACCCGTCGGCCGACATCGTCAAGGCCATCGCGCCGATCCTGGGTTACAGCGAAGGCAACCAGGCCATCACCTTCACCACCGCCCAGGCCTCGCAACTGGCTGAGGCTCTGAAGGGTGTCGATGCCGCGCAAGCCGCGTTACTGACCCGCCTGGCCGAAAGCCACAAGCCGCTGGTCGCCACCCTGCTGGCTGAAGATGCGCAACTGAGCTCCACCCCCGAGGCCTACCTCAAGCTGCACCTGCTGTCCCATCGCCTGGTCAAGCCCCATGGCCTGAACCTGGCTGGCATTTTCCCGCTGCTGCCGAACGTGGCCTGGACCAGCCAGGGTGCGATCGACCTGGGCGAACTGGCTGAGCACCAGCTCGAAGCCCGCCTGCGTGGCGAGCTGCTGGAAGTGTTCTCGGTGGACAAGTTCCCGAAAATGACTGACTACGTGGTTCCGGCCGGCGTGCGTATCGCCGATGCCGCACGGATCCGCCTGGGTGCCTACGTGGGCGAAGGCACCACCGTGATGCACGAAGGTTTCGTCAACTTCAACGCCGGCACCGAAGGCCCGGGCATGATCGAAGGCCGTGTGTCGGCTGGCGTCTTCGTCGGCAAGGGCTCGGACCTGGGCGGCGGCTGCTCCACCATGGGCACCCTGTCGGGCGGCGGCAACATCGTGATCAAGGTCGGCGAAGGCTGCCTGATCGGCGCCAACGCCGGTATCGGTATTCCATTGGGCGACCGCAACACCGTGGAATCGGGCCTGTACGTGACCGCCGGCACCAAGGTGGCGCTGCTGGACGAGAACAACCAGCTGGTCAAAGTGGTCAAGGCCCGCGACCTGGCCGGCCAGCCCGACCTGCTGTTCCGTCGCAACTCCGAAACCGGCGCGGTGGAATGCAAGACCCACAAGTCGGCCATCGAGCTGAACGAAGCACTGCACGCGCATAACTAAGCCGCTTTACCGTCACCTGTGGGAGCAAGCTTTGTGGGAGCCGAGCTTGCTCGCGATGAACGATGACACGGTCTTGCAGTTAAACCGTGTTGCTCCCATCGCGAGCAAGCTCGGCTCCCACAGGGCCCGCTTCCACAGGGTCCAGCTTCACTTCAGCAGGGCCCGAAAGCATGTTGATTCCATCCCCCTGGCGTGCCGATTTCCCGGCCATCGCCGCCCTGCAACGGCAAGGCCAGACCTACCTGGACAACGCCGCCACCACGCAAAAACCCCAAGCATTGCTGGATGCCCTGGCGCATTACTACGCCAACGGCGCAGCCAATGTGCACCGTGCGCAACACCTGCCCGGCGCCCATGCCACCCAAGCGTTCGAAGACAGTCGTCTCAAGGTGTCGCAATGGCTCAATACGGGGGAATGCGGACAGATCGTGTTTACCCACGGCGCCACTTCGGCGCTGAATCTCCTGGCCTACGGGCTCGAACACCTGTTCAATCCAGGCGATGAAATCGTCATCAGCGCCCTGGAGCACCACGCCAACCTGCTGCCCTGGCAGCAACTGGCCGAGCGCCGTTCATTGACGCTGGTGGTGTTGCCGCTCGACTCCCACGGCGTCATCGACCTCGACGCCGCCGCCGACCTGATCGGCCCGCGTACACGCTTGCTCGCCGTGAGCCAACTGTCCAATGTGCTTGGCACCTGGCAACCCTTGCCGCCGCTATTGGCACTGGCCAAGGCCCAAGGCGCCTTGACGGTCATCGACGGTGCCCAGGGAGTGGTCCATGGCCGTCACGATGTGCAGGGCCTGGGCTGCGATTTCTATGTATTTTCCAGCCACAAGCTCTACGGGCCCGAAGGGCTGGGGGTGTTGTTCGGCCGCGACGAAGCGCTTCGCGAGCTGCGTCATTGGCAGTTCGGTGGCGAAATGGTGCAGCAGGCCGACTACCACCGCGCCACGTTCCGCCCTGCGCCCCTGGGCTTCGAAGCCGGCACACCGCCCATCGCCAGCGTGATAGGCTTGGGGGCGACCCTGGATTACCTGTCCACCCTCGACGCACAAGATGTCATTGACCATGAGACTGCGTTGCACGACTACCTGCTCCACGGCCTGCTGGCGCGCAACGGCGTGCGCCTGGTGGGCAATCCACGGCTGGCGCTGGTCAGTTTCGTGGTGGACGGCGTGCACAACGCCGACCTCGCTCATCTGCTGACCGAGCAAGGCATTGCCGTGCGCGCCGGGCATCACTGCGCCATGCCGCTGTTCAAGCATCTGCAGCTGTCGGGAGCGATCCGGGTATCGCTGGCGCTGTACAACGACTCCGCCGATATCGAGCGTTTCTTCGAAGCCCTCGATCAGGCCCTGGAGATGCTGCGATGAACCTGCCGGCCGATGCCGCCACAGCGCTGCAAATCTTCCAGGACGCCTCGGACTGGGAACAACGGGCCCGGCTGCTGATGCAGTGGGGCGACCGCCTGCCGCCGCTGAACGAGGCGGACAAGTGCGACACCAACCTCGTCAATGGCTGCGAAAGTCAGGTATGGCTGGTGGGGCGGTTGCAGGACGGACACTGGCAGTTTGCTGCCAGCAGTGATGCGCGGTTGATTCGCGGGTTGGTGGCGCTGCTGCTGGCACGGGTCAACGGCTTGTCGGCCGAAGCGTTGCAGCAGGTGGATTTGCCGGGCTGGTTCAATCAGTTGGGACTGTCGCGACAGCTGTCGCCGTCGCGCAGCAATGGCTTGAATGCAGTGTTGAAGCGGATGCACCAACTGGCGCAATGATTGTGGCGAGGGGATTTATCCCCTCGCCACAAAAGCGGTTACTGCCCGCTCTTTAGCCTATCCGCCGGCCGCCGCACACCCGCGACAATCTTATCCACAGCCTTGGTCGCCGCGACCATGCCGAACGTCGCCGTCACCATCATCACCGCGCCAAACCCGCCGGCGCAGTCGAGCTTCACGCCGTCGCCGACAAAACTCTTCTGCAAGCAGATGCTGCCGTCGGGTTTGGGGTAGCGCAGTTGCTCGGTGGAAAACACGCAGGGCACGCTGTAGTGACGGGTCACGGTGCGAGAAAAGCCGTAGTCGCGGCGCAGGGTAGAACGTACTTTCGACGCCAGCGGGTCATTGAAGGTACGGTTCAGGTCGCAGACCTGGATCAGCGTCGGGTCGATCTGCCCGCCCGCGCCGCCGGTGGTGATGATCTGGATCTTGCGGCGCTTGCACCAGGCGATCAGCGCTGCCTTGGCGTTGACACTGTCGATGCAGTCGATCACGCAGTCGATGTTCGGCGTGATGTACTCAGCCATGGTGTCGCGGGTGACGAAATCCGCCACGGCGTGCACCGTGCAATCAGGATTGATCCCGCGCAGACGCTCGGCCATCACCTCGACCTTGGGTTTGCCGACGGTGCTGTCCAGGGCGTGCAACTGGCGGTTGGCGTTGCTGACGCAGACGTCGTCCAGGTCGAACAGCGAAATCTCGCCCACACCACACCGGGCAATGGCTTCCGCCGCCCAGGAACCGACCCCGCCCACCCCGACAATCGCCACATGGGCCGCCCGCAAGCGCTCCAGGCCTTCGAGGCCATACAAACGGGCGATGCCGGCAAACCGTGGATCTTCTGTACTCATGACCAATACCCCAAAAACCGACGCGCATTATAGGGCACCGGAAAACCATTGTGGGAGCGAGCCTGCTCGCGATGGCGGTGCTTCAGTCAATATCACCGCCACAGATCCTCCACCATCGCGAGCAGGCTCGCTCCCACAAGGTTTTGTGCTCCAGCCGATAGACACTGCGGCCAACGATTGCCGTTTTGCTATAAGATAACCGCCATTTTGCGGGAGCCTGCCCGCTTCAGCACTCGCCTTGCGTTCACACAATATTCCCGGAGTTTCCATGACGGCCCACGCCGACCTCTCGCCGACCCTGCAACTCGCCTGCGACCTGATCCGCCGTCCGTCCGTGACGCCGGTGGATGCCGATTGCCAGAAACTGATGATGCAGCGCCTGGGCGATGCAGGTTTCAAGCTCGAACCGATGCGCATCGAGGATGTGGATAACTTCTGGGCCAGCCACGGCAAGCATGACGGTCCGGTGCTGTGCTTCGCCGGGCACACCGATGTAGTGCCGACCGGTCCGGTGCAGGCCTGGCAGCTCGATCCGTTCGATGCGGTCATCGACGATGAGGGCATGCTCTGTGGCCGAGGCGCGGCCGACATGAAAGGCAGCCTCGCGGCGATGGTGGTGGCGGCTGAGCGGTTCGTCGCTGACTACCCGGACCACAAGGGCTCGATCACCTTCCTGATCACCAGTGATGAAGAAGGCCCGGCCCACCACGGCACCAAGGCTGTAGTCGAGCGCCTCAAGGCCCGTCAGGAACGCCTGGACTGGTGCATCGTCGGCGAGCCGTCGAGCACCACCCTGGTGGGTGACGTGGTCAAGAACGGCCGTCGCGGCTCCCTCGGGGCGAAGCTGACCGTGCGCGGCAAGCAAGGCCACGTGGCCTATCCGCACCTGGCGAGGAACCCGATCCACCTGGCGGCTCCGGCACTGGCGGAACTGGCCGCCGAACATTGGGACCATGGCAACGATTTCTTCCCGCCCACCAGTTTCCAGATCTCCAACCTCAACGCCGGCACCGGCGCGACCAACGTGATCCCGGGCGACCTGGTGGCGGTGTTCAACTTCCGCTTCTCCACCGAGTCCACCGTCGAAGGCCTGCAACAGCGCGTCGCCGACATTCTCGACAAGCATCAACTGGATTGGCACATCGACTGGGCCCTGTCCGGCCTGCCGTTCCTCACCGAGCCGGGTGCGCTGCTGGACGCCGTGTCGTCCAGCATCAAGGACGTGACCGGTCGCGAAACCCAGGCTTCCACCAGCGGCGGCACGTCCGACGGTCGTTTCATCGCCACCATGGGCACCCAAGTGGTGGAACTGGGCCCGGTCAACGCGACCATCCATCAGGTCAACGAACGCGTGCTGGCGGCCGATCTCGATGTGCTCACCGAGATCTACTACAAAACGCTGATCAAGTTGCTCGCCTGATGCTCGCGTGTCCGATCTGCAGTGAACCACTGAACGCCGTGGATAACGGCGTGGCCTGCCCGGCCGGGCATCGGTTCGACCGCGCCCGCCAGGGCTACCTGAACCTGTTGCCGGTGCAGCACAAGAACAGCCGCGACCCCGGCGACAACCAGGCCATGGTCGAAGCCCGCCGCGACTTCCTCAACGCCGGGCACTACGCCCCTGTCGCCCGACGCCTGGCCGAGTTGGCGGCTGAACGCAACCCCGGCCGCTGGCTGGACATCGGCTGTGGCGAGGGTTACTACACCGCGCAGATCGCCGACGCACTGCCCGATGCCGATGGCTATGCCCTGGACATTTCCCGCGAGGCAGTCAAGCGTGCCTGCAAACGCAATCCACAGCTGACCTGGTTGATCGCCAGCATGGCGCGGGTGCCGCTGGCCGATGGCTGTTGCCAGTTCCTGGCGAGCGTGTTCAGTCCACTGGACTGGCAGGAGGCCAAGCGCTTGCTCAGTCCCGGTGGCGGCCTGATGAAAGTCGGCCCCACCCGCGGTCACCTGATGGAGCTGCGCGAACGCCTGTACGACGAAGTGCGCGAATACACCGATGACAAGCACCTGGCGCTGGTGCCCCAGGGCATGGCGCTGGAGCACAGCGAAACCCTGGCGTTCAAGCTGACCCTGGAGAGCGGCCAGGATCGCGCCAACCTGCTGGCGATGACGCCCCACGGCTGGCGCGCCAGTGCCGAACGCCGCGCCAGCGTGATCGAGCAAGCCGAGCCGTTCGAAGTCACAGTGTCGATGCGCTACGATTATTTCGTTCTTCAGTAACCTTTTTTGATTCCGGGTCCCGAGCGTCGCTTGGGACCAGTTAAATCCGCGAATGGATTTTTCGAAACCGCAGTGAGGACATCCATGCGCCAACCCGATATCGAGATTTACCTCAAAGACGCCGACGTCGATCACAAGGCCGTCGCCGCCTGGCTGACCCAGGCGCTGGGCCCGTGCAGCGAATGGACCCAAAAAGGCCAGACCTATAAATGCAAGGCCGGGGATATTCCGGTGACCTGGCTGCCCAAGGCCGTGGGGAAATGGAACAGCCTGTACCTGGAAAGCGATCGGACCCCATGGGATGACGACATCGCCTGCGCCCGTGCCGCGTTCGCCGCACTGAATGTCGAAGTACGCTGCGCGCCCGGCTCGTGGGTGGAAGAGGAAGGTGAGGAATCAGCCGATCGCTGGATTCGCATCAGTGCCGATGGGGAAGAAGAGATTACCTGGAAGACTGCCTGATTCGGCTCAGGTCCTCGACAGATTCAAATGTGGGAGCAAGCCTGCTCGCGATAGCGGTATGTCAGTCGATTATGTATTGCCTGATATACCGCTATCGCGAGCAGGCTCGCTCCCACAAGGGGTTTGCAGTGTTTTTTGGAAGAGTGGGTTACAGCCCCACTACATCCTCGGCCTGCAAGCCTTTCTGCCCTTCCACCACCGCATATTCGACCTGCTGGCCTTCGGTCAGTGAACGGTGGCCTTCGCCGCGGATCGCGCGGTAATGCACGAATACATCCGCCCCGCCTTCACGCTGGATAAAGCCGTAACCCTTGGCGTCGTTGAACCACTTAACGCTGCCGGTTTCCCGTGCTGCCATGATGTTCACTCCCATTTTTATTTTTTGAGTCGGCTTTTCGAAAGAAAGCCGTACGAACTTTAGCCGCCGTGCAGTCTTCCATAAGGGAAGCCGTGGCAGGCACCGGCCGAGTATATGACACTCGAGAAAACTCTCAACTGACTTTACTTCGGTGCTTTTTTGCCGATTTTCGGCGAATCCGGCACACTACCTGCCGCTTGATCTCATCCACCCATGCAGAAGCCGTATGACCCGTTCCCCGTTCCGCCGTCTTGTGTTTGGCACCCTGCGCCGACTGCTGTACCTCTGGGTTCGCTCCGAGACGATCAACCAGTCGTCCTTCACCCTCAACCTCGACCGCAGTCGTCCGGTGTTCTACGTTCTGCAAGATCCGTCACTGACCGACCTGGCGGTACTCGACACCGAGTGCACCAAAGCGGGCCTGCCCCGTCCAGTGTTGCCGGTGTCGGTGGGCAACCTGCTGGAACCGGCGGCATTCTTCTATCTGACGCCAGCGCCGGATTGGCTCGGGCGCCAGGACAAGCGCGGTGCGCCACCGACCCTGACGCGACTGGTCAATGTGCTGACTCATGATGCCGCCGAAGACGCACAGATCATCCCGGTCAGCGTGTTCTGGGGCCAGTCGCCCGACAGCGAGTCCAGCCCATGGAAACTGCTGTTCGCCGACAGTTGGGCGGTCACCGGACGCCTGCGTCGCCTATTGAGCATCATGATCCTGGGACGCAAGACCCGCGTGCAGTTCTCCGCGCCGATCCTTCTGCGCGAACTGATCGAGCACGACAAAGGTCACGCACGCACCGTACGCATGGCCCAGCGGATCCTGCGGGTGCATTTTCGCAACCTGAAGGCGGCGGTCATCGGCCCCGACATTTCCCATCGACGCAACCTGGTCAAGGGCCTGGTGAACCAGCCATTGGTCAAGCAGGCGATTGCCGACGAGGCCGAGCGGGAAAAAATCCCGGCGGAAAAAGCCAAGGCCCAGGCCCTGCGCTACGGCAACGAAATTGCCTCGGACTACACCTACACCGCCATTCGGTTCCTGGAAGTGGTGCTGAGCTGGTTCTGGAACAAGATCTACGATGGCATCAAGGTCAACAATATCGAAGGCGTGCAGGACATCGCCCCAGGTCACGAAGTCATCTATGTGCCGTGCCACCGCAGCCATATCGACTACCTGCTGCTGTCGTACCTGCTGTTCCGCAATGGCCTGACCCCACCGCATATCGCTGCCGGCATCAACCTCAACATGCCGGTGATCGGCAGCCTGTTGCGTCGTGGCGGGGCGTTTTTCATGCGCCGTACTTTCAAAGGCAACCCGCTCTACACCGCTGTATTCAACGAATACCTGCATACGCTGTTCACCAAGGGCTTTCCGGTGGAGTACTTCGTCGAGGGTGGTCGTTCGCGCACCGGGCGCATGCTGCAACCCAAGACCGGCATGCTCGCCATCACCCTGCGCAGCTTCTTGCGCTCATCGCGCACGCCCATCGTGTTCGTCCCGGTCTACATCGGCTATGAACGGGTGTTGGAAGGTCGTACCTACCTGGGTGAGTTGCGCGGGGCCAGCAAGAAGAAGGAATCGATCTTCGACATTTTCAAGGTCATCGGAGCTCTCAAGCAACGCTTCGGCCAGGTGGCGGTGAACTTTGGCGAGCCGATCAAACTGGCCGAATTCCTCGATGGCGAACAACCGGATTGGCGCCAGCAGGAGCTGGGGCCGCAGTTCAAACCGACCTGGCTCAATGCGACCACCCATCGCCTGGGTGAACGCGTGGCCCGACACCTGAACGAAGCCGCCGCCATCAACCCGGTCAATCTCGTGGCTCTGGCGCTGCTTTCCACCAGCCGCCTGGCGCTCGACGATCAGGCCATGGCCCGGGTGCTGGACCTGTATCTGGCGTTGCTGCGCAAAGTACCGTATTCGCCCCACACCACATTGCCCGAGGGAGATGGCCGGGCGTTGATCGAACATGTGAAAGGCATGGATCTGCTGTCGGAACAGAACGATGCCCTGGGCAAGATTGTGTACCTGGATGAGCAGAATGCGGTGCTGATGACCTACTACCGCAACAACGTGCTGCACATCTTCGCCCTGCCGGCGTTGCTGGCGAGTTTTTTCCAGAGTTCTTCGCGCATGAGCCGCGAGCAGATCCTGCGCTACACCCGCGCCTTGTACCCGTACCTGCAATCGGAACTGTTCATTCGCTGGTCGCTGGAGCAACTGGACGATGTGATCGACCAGTGGCTCGAAGCGTTCGTCGAACAGGGCCTGCTACGTTTCGAAAATGATCTGTACCTGCGTCCAGCGCCGAGTTCGCGGCACTTCGTGCTGCTGACCCTGCTGTCCAAAAGTATCGCCCAGGCTCTGCAACGCTTCTACATGACCGTCTCGCTGCTGCTCAACAGTGGCCAGAACAGCATCAGCGCCGAAGAGCTGGAGGACCTCTGCACCGTCATGGCCCAGCGCCTGTCGATCCTGCATGGCCTGAACGCACCGGAATTCTTCGACAAGACCCTGTTCCGCCATTTCATTCAGACGATGCTGGACCTCGATGTTCTGCGCCGGGACGATGCCGGCAAGCTAAGCTATCACGATCTGCTGGGCGAACTGGCCGAAGGCGCCGCCAAACGGGTGCTGCCGGCGGAGATTCGTTTGTCGATCCGCCAGGTGGCGTTGCATCGCAGTGAAGATGCGGCGGATCAGGTTGCTCCGGTGCCCCAGGACTGAGCCCCACCGGCGCCAGGCCGTTTCCTGGCGCCCTCGAACAAGGAGTTGCGCCATGAAGAAAATACCCCTGCTGGTTGTTGCCGCACTGCTCGGCGCCTGCTCCAGCGCGCCGCTGGCAAGCAAGAACCACCTCGACGGTGAAGTGTTCTACCTGCAACGCATCGCCTTGCCGCCCTCCGCGACCCTGAGCGTGAGCCTGCAAGATGTTTCCCTGGCCGATGCTCCGGCGGTGGTGCTCGATCAGCAGAGCGGCCCCGTCAAAAGACAGGTCCCGCTGCCATTCCACCTCAGTTATGATCCGTCCCAGGTCAAACCCGGCCATCGTTATGCCGTGAGTGCCCGCATCGAAGCAGACGGCCAGTTGATGTTCATCAGCACCGAACAACACACCGTGCAACTCGATGGCAAAGATCCGCAGCCGTTGAAGATCCGCGTCAACCCTGCACGTTGATCCCTTTCAATTCACTTCAAGGACGCTGTCATGCTCCGTTCTACTCTACTGTTCGCAGGCCTGCTGGTCTGTGCCAATGCCATGGCCCTGTCCCTGGGTGATCTGTCGCAAAAAGATGCCACGGGAGGCCTCAAGGACGCCTTGACCCAGGGCGCGCAAATAGCGGTCAAGCAACTGGGCACTCCCGGGGGATTCAGCAACAACCCGGAAGTGAAAATCGAACTGCCGGGCAAACTCGGCAAAGTCGCCAGCAAGATGAAAGCCTTCGGCATGGGTGATCAGGTCGATCAACTGGAAGCCAGCATGAACCAGGCGGCCGAGACTGCCGTGGTCCAGGCCCAGCCGATTCTGGTCAATGCCGTGAAGAACATGAGCGTGGACGATGCCAAGGGCATCTTGAGCGGTGGCAAGGACTCGGCGACACAGTACCTGAACAAGAGCAGCCGCGAGCAGATCCGCGCCAAGTTCCTGCCCATCGTCAAGCAAGCCACCGACAAGGTCGGCCTCGCCCAGAAATACAATGCCTTTGCCGGTCAGGCCGCGACGTTCGGCGTATTGGATGCCAAAAGCGCCAACGTCGAAAACTACGTGACCGAGCAGGCACTGGACGGCTTGTTCGAAATGATCGGCAAGCAGGAAGCCGCGATTCGCCAGAACCCGGCGGCCGCGGCCACCAGCCTGGCGAAGAAGGTGTTTGGCAGTCTCTGAATGCGGTAACCAACTGTGGGAGCAAGCTTGCTCGCGATAGCGGTTTCAGCCATGACCTATTCGTTGGCTGCGATACCGCTTTCGCGAGCAAGCCCGCTCCCACATTGCTTTGCAGTGGATGGCCAATCTGCGATCACCTCGGACCCTGTGGGGGCCGGGCTTGCCCGCGATGATGGTGGCACGGACAACATCGATGCAAGCTGACCCACCGCTTTCGCGAGCAGGCTCGCTCCCACATTGCTTTGCGGTGGACGGCCAATCTGCGATCACCTCGGCCCCTGTGAGAGCTGGGCTTGCCCGCGATGGCGGTGGCACGGACAACATCGATGCAAGCTGACCCACCGCTTTCGCGAGCAAGCCCACTCCCACATTGCTTTGCAGTGGACGGCCAATCTGCGATCACCTCGGCCCCTGTGGGAGCCGGGCTTGCCCGCGATGACGGTGGCACGAACAACATCGATGCAAGCTGACCCACCGCTTTCGCGAGCAGGCTCGCTCCCACATTGCTTTGCGGCGGACGGCCAATCTGCGATCACCTCGGCCCCTGTGGGAGCCGGGCTTGCCCGCGATGGCGGCGGTACAGTCAGACTCTGAGTGACAGAGCCACCGCTTTCGCGAGCAAGCCGCTCCCACAAAAAGATTTGGCGTTCACAACCGCTCAGTCAGGTTTTCCTGACTCTGAACCAAGCCGCATACAGCGCCGGCAGGAACAGCAGCGTCAACGCCGTCGCAACGATCAGTCCACCCATGATCGCCACCGCCATCGGGCCGAAGAACAGGCTGCGTGATAGTGGAATCATTGCCAGCACCGCCGCCAGCGCGGTGAGCACGATCGGTCGGAAGCGTCGTACCGTGGCTTCGATGATCGCCTGCCACGGCGTCAGCCCTGCCTCGATATCCTGTTCGATCTGGTCCACCAGGATCACCGAGTTGCGCATGATCATCCCCGACAGGGCAATGGTGCCCAGCATGGCGACGAAACCAAACGGTTGACGGAACACCAGCAGGAACAGCGTAACGCCGATCAGCCCCAGAGGCGCCGTCAGAAATACCATGGCCGTGCGTGAGAAACTGCGCAGTTGCAGCATCAGCAAGGTCAGCACCACCACGATGAACAACGGTACCCCGGCATTCACCGACTTCTGCCCTCGGGTCGAATCCTCGACCGTCCCACCGACCTCCAGCAGGTAACCGTCCGGCAACTCTGCGCGAATCGGATCCAGGGTCGGGAAGATCTGCTGCACCAGGGATGCCGGCTGCTCCTTGCCATAGATATCGGCCCGCACCGTCACGCTAGGCAGGCGATTGCGATGCCAGATCACGCCCTCTTCAAAACCGTACTCCAGCGTCGCGATCTGTGACAGCGCGACACTCTGACCATTCTCGGTAGGCACCGCCAGGCTCGGCAGCAGCGTCAGTTCGGTGCGGTCATGCAGCGTGCCACGCAACAGGATCTCGATCAGTTCGTTGTCCTCCCGGTACTGGCTGACGCTGGAGCCGACAAGGGTGCTCTGCAGGAATTTCGACAGGTCGGCGGTGTTCACGCCCAAAGCACGGGCGCGCTCCTGGTCGACATTCAGGTACACGACTTTGCTCGGTTCTTCCCAATCCAGGTGTACGTTCGTCACGTAGGGGTTTTCGCGAACCTTCGTCGCGACTTTCCGCGCCAGCGCTCGGACTTTCTCAATATGCTCACCGGTCACCCGGAACTGTACCGGATACCCCACTGGCGGACCGTTCTCCAAGCGCGTGACCCGGGAGCGCAAGGTCGGAAACTGTTCGTTCAGGGTGCTGATCAGCCAGCTGCGCAAGGGTTCGCGGTCTTCGATGGTCTTGGCCAACACCACGAACTGGGCAAAGCTCGGCGCCGGCAGTTGCTGATCCAGCGGCAGGTAGAAACGCGGTGAACCGGTGCCGACATAGGCCACGTAATTATCGATACCCGGGTGATCCTTGAGCAACGCCTCCAGGCGCTTGACCTGTTCGGCGGTGTTACGCAGGGACGCTCCTTCCTCCAGCTTCAGATCGACCATCAATTCCAGCCGCCCCGATGCCGGGAAGAACTGCTGCGGGACAAAACGGAACAGCATCACCGAGCCGATGAACAACAGCACGGTCAAAGCAATGACGGTTTTGCGCCGACGCACGCACCATTCCACCAACCGCCGGACCCGCTGGTAGAACGGCGTACCGTAAGGGTCGGGCTGGCCGTTACCGGTGCCGTGCTTGGCCGCATGAATTTTCGCCAGGTCCGGCAGGAGTTTTTCCCCCAGGTAGGGTACGAACACCACCGCAGCCACCCAGGACGCCAGCAGCGCGAGGGTCACAACCTGGAAAATCGAGCGGGTATATTCGCCGGTGCCCGATTGCGCCGTGGCGATCGGCAGGAACCCTGCCGCCGTGATCAGCGTACCGGTGAGCATCGGGAACGCCGTGCTCGTCCAGGCGTAGCTGGCCGCCTTGATCCGGTCGAAGCCCTGCTCCATCTTGATCGCCATCATCTCCACCGCAATGATCGCGTCATCCACCAGCAACCCGAGCGCCAGCACCAGCGCGCCCAGGGAAATCTTGTGCAGGCCGATCCCCAGGTAATACATCGCCGCGAAGGTCATCGCCAGCACCAGCGGAATCGCCAGGGCGACCACCAACCCGGTACGCAGCCCCAGGGAGAAGAAGCTCACCAGCAAGACGATCGTCAGCGCTTCCACCAGCACCTGGACGAACTCACCGACGCCGGTCTTCACTGCCGCCGGCTGGTCCGACACCTTGCGCAACTGCATCCCGGCCGGCAGGTTGTTCTGGATCCGGGCAAACTCGGCTTCCAACGCCTTGCCCAGGACCAGGATGTCGCCCCCCTCCTTCATCGCCACGGCCAGGCCAATGGCATCTTCGCCCATGAAGCGCATACGCGGTGCCGGTGGTTCGTTGAAGCCACGATGCACGTCCGCCACATCGTCGATACGGAACGTACGATCGGCGACCCGGATCGGGAAGTTGCGGATCTCTTCTACCGTCTGGAAATTCCCCGACACCCGTAGCTGCAAACGCTCACTACCGGTTTCGAAAAAGCCCGCGGTCGAGACGGTGTTCTGCTTTTCCAGGGCCTGCTGGACCGCCGACAAAGGCAGACCGAGGGTCGCCAGCTTGACGTTCGACAGCTCGATCCAGATTTTCTCGTCCTGTAGACCGAGCAACTCGACCTTGCCCACATTCTTGACCCGTTGCAGCTGGATCTGGACACGGTCGGCGTAGTCCTTGAGCACACCGTAGTCAAAGCCATCGCCGGTCAGGGCGTAGATATTGCCGAAGGTGGTCCCGAACTCATCGTTGAAGAACGGCCCCTGGACACCCTGCGGCAAGGTATGCCGGATATCGGCGACCTTCTTGCGGATCTGGTACCACAACTCGGGAATCTGCGCCGAATGCATGGAGTCCCGGGCCATGAAGGTCACCCGGGACTCGCCCGGACGGGAAAACGAGACGATTCTTTCGTAATCGCCGGTTTCCATCAGCTTCTTTTCGATGCGTTCGGTGACCTGGCGCGACACTTCCTCGGCCGTGGCTCCCGGCCAGTTGGTACTGATGACCATGGCCTTGAAGGTGAACGGCGGGTCTTCACTCTGACCCAGCTTGGTGTAGGAAAGCGCGCCGACAATGGCGAGCAACAGCATCAGGAACAGTACGATCTGACGATTACGCAACGCCCATTCGGAAAGATTGAAGCCCATCGGGGATTACTCCTTGGCCGCCAGGTTGACCACGCGGTTGGAGCGATCCACCGGCCGTACCTGCTGGCCTTCAAGGAGCACATGCACGCCGGCCGCCACTACCCAGTCATTGGCACTGAGGCCCTCAAGCACTGGAACGGTCTTCTCACCGAAGGCGCCGACACGCACCGGAACCTTCTTCACGGTGTTGTTGGCGTTGACCACCCAGACATACGTCGCGCCGTTTTCAGCCGTCAGAGCCGATAGCGGTACCGACAGCGGCACTTTGTCGACCGTCTGAATGAAGACCCGGGCACTCTGGCCCAGCTCGGCGGGAACGCTGCCCCCGACGAATGCGACACGGGCGGCGAAAGTACGGGACTTGGGATCGGCTGCCGGCGAGAGTTCGCGAATATGCCCACTGAAACGCTGACCCGGCTGGCTCCATAGCTCTACCGAGACTGGCTGGCCAATCCTGAACCGACCAAAGCTCTGTTCCGGCAGGCTGATCAGCACTTCTCGCTCACCGTCGGTGGCGAGGGTGAAGACGGTTTGTCCGGCTTGCACCACCTGACCGACTTCCACCGAACGCCGGGCGACCACGCCATCCTGGGGCGCCCGCAATACCGAATAGCTGGCCTGATTGCTGGAAACGTCGAACTCCGCCTGGATCTGCTTGAGACGCGCGGCGCCCGAGCGGTAGAGGTTCTCGGCATTGTCGTACTGGGAGCGACTGACCATCTGCCGGTCCAGCAGTTTCTTGTAGCGATCACGCTCGGCCCGCACCAGGTTCAGGTTGGCCTCGGCCGCGGCCACCTGGGCCCGGGTGGCTTCCAGTTGCAAGCGCACGTCTTGGGGATCGAGTTCGGCCAGTGGTTGGTTGGCCTTGACCCGTTGCCCCTCTTCGACCAGACGTCGGCTCACTTTGCCACCAATGCGAAAAGCCAGGTCCGGCTCGAAACGGGCCCGCACTTCACCTGGGTAACTGTCGGTCGCCTGGGCCGAAGGCTCTGGTTTCACGACCATGGCCGGACGCACGGCGACCACTACCGGTTCGTCATGACCACACGCAGACAATAAAAAAGCCAGGGTGACTGGCACGGCGAGGGGCAATGCATAGCGGAACATGGCGGCAGACCTTTCGCTAATGGTGCTTGGAATAATTATACTGACGGGTATGGTATTAATAGCAAACTCACCAGTCCAGTATTAAAGCGAAGAATGTCGAACAATCTTTTACCCACCAGCGGCCCTGGCCGCCCGAAGGATCTGGTCAAGCGCCAGGCCATTCTCGACGCCGCCAAACGGCTGTTCATAGAATTGGGTTACGCCAATACCAGCATGGATACCGTCGCCACCGAAGCGGGCGTGTCGAAGCTGACGGTCTACAGTCACTTCAACGACAAGGAAACACTGTTTTCCGCCGCCGTGATTGCCAAGTGCGAAGAGCAGGTGCCACCGCTGTTCTTTGAGTGGCCAGATGGCGTGCCGATTGAACATGTACTGTTGAACATTGCCCGAGGCTTTCACCAATTGGTCAGCAGCGAAGAATCAGTGAACCTGCATCGGGTGATCATGGCCCTGGGCAGCCAGGACCCCAAGCTTTCGACGATTTTCTACCAAGCCGGCCCCGAGCGGATGCTCTCGGGCATGGAGCGGTTACTGGCCAAGGTCAACCAGAGCGGTGCCCTGTGTATCGACAAACCCCGTCATGCGGCGGAGCATTTCTTCTGTCTGATCAAGGGCGCGGCGAATTTCCGCTTGCTGTATGGCTGCGGCGCGCCGTTGGTGGCTGAGGCGGCCGAGGAGCATGTGCAGGAGGTGGTGGGGTTGTTCATGCGGGCGTATCGGCCTTAGGTTTTCGGTGCCTGGGATGGCCTTGATCGCGAGCAGGCTCGCTCCCACAGTGGATTGGCGTTGCCCAAAACCCGTGGGAGCAAGGCTTGCCCGCGATGAAATTTATGCGTTTAGCCCTGAAACCGAGGCGCCTTCATCGCGAGCAAGCTTTGCTCCCACAGCTCAAGCCTTGAGCGCTTTCTTGGGATAGATGTCGTACCGACTGGATTTGCCATCGAGCCCATGGCTCGGCTTCGGCCCTTCGATGCACGGTGCCTTGCGCGGGCGCTTGACCACTACCCGGTGCGTCGCCAGGGCCAGGGCTGCGGCCAGCAGCGCCGGAGCGTCGGGATCGTCGCCAACCAAGGGCCGGAACAGGCGCATTTCCTTCTTCACCAGGGCAGTTTTCTCACGATGTGGGAACATCGGGTCCAGATAGATCACCTGGGGCGGCTCGCCTTCCCAGTTTTGCATCACCTCGATGGAATTGCCTTTGAGCAAGCGCATGCGGGCCACAATGGGCGCCACGTCGAAGTCCTCCGCGCCACGGGCCAGACCATCCTCCAGTAAGGCGCCGATCAACGGCTGGCGTTCGATCAGGCTCATCTCACAGCCCAGGCTGGCCAGCACGAAGGCATCCTTGCCCAAACCGGCCGTGGCATCCAGCACACGTGGACGCACGCCCTGGGCGATGCCGACCGCCTTGGCGATCATCTGACCGCTACCGCCACCGTACAACCGGCGATGGGCCGCGCCGCCCTCGACAAAATCCACTCGCACCGGCCCCGGAGCGTCCGGCCCCAGTTGTTGCAGTTGCAGCCCGTGCTCGCCGACCTGCAAGGCAAACTCGCCATCGTCCACCTGCAAGGGCAGGCCAAGGCGCAGGGCCCAGTGCTCGGCCTGAGGCTGGAAGGCCGGGGCCAGGGCCTCGACGTGGATGCGGCAGGCCGCGGGTTGCTCACTCATGGAAAACACGCTCAAAAAATTAAGGATCGGCAAAAACGGCCGATAACAACGGTGAACGGCATTTTGCCAGAGCTGAGCGTCGACCGAGAAAAATGTCAGACATTCATTCCACATCGATAGGCTTCATCTCCCGTTACGGTGATTACAGCCTGCGCAACACCCAGGCCCTGAGCGGCGTCAGTCACCTGTGGCAAGATTTTTTTGCCCGGGCCCTGGCCGATCAGTTGGGTGAAAACGCACCCGCGCCTGGCAGCTACCAGCCCGTCGCCCTCGATGAGACCGTTGAACCGACCCTCGGCGCCGAACTGCTGGACCACATCGTCAGCCAGCGCACCTGCGATGTGACAGAAACCCAGGTCAAACCACCTGAGCCGCTGTTCCTGCCCATCGCCGAATTCGAACTGGACCTGCTGGACAAGCCGTTCCCACCCTTCCCGCCAGAAGAAATCAGCGCCCAGCAAAAACAGCAGAACTTCGAGAGCAACTGGGTTCGCCCCATCGTCCTCGCTGCCGGCCAAGCGCAGCCGGAACCCGGCCCGGCGCCGCAGCCACGTCCGTTGCACCTGCCGATTGCCGAGTTCGAACTCGACCTGCTGGACAAGCCCTTCCCGCCGTTCCCGGAAGAAGAAATCGTCGCCCAACAGAAAGCCCTGGACTTCGACACCCGCTGGGCCCGCCCGATCGTCCTGCAGAATCTGCGTATCGCCGCCTGATCATCTACAGATCCACCAAGGCCCCACATCCAGATGGAAATGGTTGCGGTGCGCCGCGTTGTAGTCCGGGCTCAAGACCACACTGAACATGTCGCAGGCGCCGTCGCGCACCTGCCGCAGGAAACGCGCGTCGGCGCTGTCTTTCGGCCAGTCCCGGAGGACGCTGACCGTTCGGCCATCGGCCAGGCGAAACCCGGCAATATCCAAGGCACTGGCCGTGGCATGCTGGCTGCGCGCCCCGTCTTCACGACCGTACATGTTGCGACAGGCGAAACTGCCGAGGTGATCGACTCGCGTCACTTTCCGCCCATAGGCGGCCTGCGCAGCCGGTTGCAGCGCATGCCGTTCGAACAAGGCGAATGCCACTGCCAGGGAACAACTGGCGAGAAAACTGCTGCTCAATGCCACCTCGCCGCCCTGCACCCGCAGTACGTTGGTCAACGGGCAACTGGCCGCAGGATTGCTGTCGGCCTGATGGGCAACCCGCAACCCCGACGTGGCCAGGGCCTGTTCACACAGTTGCGCATCACTGCGCAAGGCCATGAGTTTGTAACGGGTCAGCAGGTTCGGTGGTGCATTGACGTCCAGGGGTGCCCAGGGGTTCCATTCCGGCGGCACCGGCAACCAGCCCCGCCACACCCCCAGCACCGCGACGCCGACGAGCGCCATCACCGACGCCAAGCCTTTGGCAATCCTCACGGCAACGTCTCGAGCATCAACCCTTGAACAACTGGTTAGCTTGCTTGAACGTCATCGAGCGACGGGTAAAGGTGAACGTGCCCTGCTCGCGGATTTCCCCAGCGGCACGCATGAACTCGCCGTACGCCGCCAGGGCCAGGGCCGAGCCGACGCTGATGCGCTTGGCACCCAGCTCGCTCAATTGCGCGAGTGTCAGGTCCAGAGCCCCGGACATCAACACGTTCACCGGCTTCGGCGCCACGGCCTGCACCACCGCCAGCACTTGCTCGGCAGTACTCAACCCTGGGGCATAGAGCACGTCGGCACCGGCGTCGGCGAACGCCTTCAGGCGACGGATCGTGTCATCCAGGTCGGGATTGCCGTGCAGAAAGTTCTCCGCCCGGGCGGTCAGCAGGAACGGGTAAGGCAGGCGGCGTACCGCTTCGGCCGCGGCCTTGACCCGTGCCACGGCATGCTCGAAACAATAGATCGGGCTGTCCTCGCGCCCCGTGGCATCTTCGATGGAGCCCCCGACCGCACCGGCTTCCGCCGCACGCAGCAGGTTGCGGGCACAATCTTCGGGAGCGTCAGCGAAACCGTTTTCGAAATCGACCGCCACCGGCAGGTCAGTGGCGGCCACGATCGCCCGCACATTGGCCAGGGTGTCTTCCAGCCCCAGTGCGCCGTCCGGGCGTCCCAGGGAAAAAGCATGACCGGCGCTGGTGGTGGCCAACGCCTCGAACCCCAGGCTGGCCAACATCTTCGCGGAACCGGCATCCCACGGGTTGGGAATGACAAAAGCCCCTTCGCGTTCGTGCAAGGCTTTGAACGCCTGGGCCCGACGAGTTTGCGCATCCATGTAGGTCACTCCTGAGCAGGGAAGGATTCGGCCTCAGAGCAAACCCAGTTGCTCGGCGGCGGGCTCTCTATATAACTCAGGCAGGACTGGCAAGCCAGGCAATCGCTGCATCAACCGCTGATGAAAACGCAACGCCAGCTTTGCCGCCAGCAGGTTGTCGGCGGTGTGCAGGAAAATGTAGGGCGTGCGCCCTTCTTCGATCCAACCGGCGATTTTTTCCACCCAGGGCGTCAGGAATGGCTCATTGGCTTCCAGTACCGGATGACCGATGAAGCGCACCTGCGGGCATTGGGTGAAGGCCGCCGGCCGGGGGGGTACGCGCGGTTTTTTCGATTGTGCATGGAGCACGGCAGGATCGGTGGAGGTGCAACTGAACAGTGCCCGGGGATCGAGGCAGATACGCTCGACACCACGATCGAGCAGCAGGCGATTGAGCTGCCGTTCGGCATCCCCCTTGGCGAAGAACTCATCGTGACGGACCTCCACCGCCAACGGGCGCTCCAAGGCGTCGATGAACCCCGCCAGTTCCGACAACCGATTCGGCGTAAACGCTTTGGACAGCTGCAACCAGAATGGCGAAACCCGTTCGCCCAATGGGCTGAGCAGTTGCACGAAGGTATCGACTGCCGTCTGGTGATCGCGCAGGTCGCCATTGTGGCTGATCTCGCCGGGGAACTTGGCAGTGAAGCGAAAGTGCTCGGGCATGGTCTCGGCCCAACGCTGCACGATGGCCGCAGACGGGCTCGCATAGAAGGTCGTGTTGCCTTCCACGGCGTTGAATACCTGGGAATAGAGACTCAGGAAATCGGCGCTTCTGGCGTCCTGGGGATAAAGATAATCACGCCAGGCGTTTTCGCTCCAGGAGGGGCAGCCGACGTAATAAGGCAACGCCATCAGATGTAAAGATCGAGCCCCAGCACTTCCATATCCCAATCGACGAAACCGGCGGTGCTGAGATAACTGGCCAGCGCCGTGGCAACACTGCGGCTCATGGAACGGTGATAGAGCATGTCTTGCTGGCGGGCGGGGAGATTGCTCAAGCGCTGTGCGGAGGCTTTGGCAGCACGGGCGGCCAGTTGCTCTTCAGACGGAAACTCCAATTCGCCATCGACGTCGTCGAAGGACTCCTGATCAGCGACCTTGCCTGTCCGAGGCCGGCGCTTGATGGGGTAGGACTGCGGTGAATATCCGTCTATACGCATAACAGAATGCTCAGTATCAATGATGGCAATTTAGCGGCACTTTCCCAGCCGCGCAAATGCGCAAGTGATAACTAGAACACATAAAGTCGAAAAGGTTTAAAAACCGGGTGAAAAAGTGACGACTGGCGATATTGGATGTGACTTTCGGGCTCTGGAATGACGTGTGGCGAGGGGACTACAGGGTGCTAAGGGTTTTGTAGCTGGTGACTTTGTGGCGAGGGGATTTATCCCCGCTCGAGTGCGTAGCGCTCGCTGGATAATTGACCGACACGATAATGGCGGGGGCGCTTCGCGCCCAGCGGGGATAAATCCCCTCGCCACAACTTTGCCCGCTTGAGCGTGCAGTTATCGCTCGGACTTGGGCGTGGCGACCTTGTCCCGCAGATACACCGGCTGGGCATCGTCGGCCGGGATGGCTTCGCCGCGTTCCCAGGCGAAGCGGGCCAGGGCCAACAGGTCTCCGGCGTGGGGCAACAGGCTGGCGTCCTGGCCGCTGAGGTTGACGGCAATACGTTCGCCATACCCCCAACCGGTGCCGGCGCCAAACCACTCACCCGTCGCATCGGTCGGCAACGCCGCAACCTCGGGCGGCAGCACCGCCTCGGCCCCCACCAGACGCATCTCGCCAGCGACGTCGCGATAGCAACCCCAGTACACCTCGTCCATGCGTGCATCAATGGCCGCGGCCACCTGTTGGGCGCCGTGCTCACGCAAGGCACGCTGGGCCAACACGGCCAGGTTCGATACCGGCAACACCGGGCGCTCCAGCGCGAATGCCAGTCCCTGGACGACGCCGATGGCGATTCGCACACCGGTGAAGGCCCCTGGGCCGCGACCAAAGGCAATCGCATCCACAGCCTGCAAGGTGGTGCCGGCGTCGCTGAGCAGTTGCTGGATCATCGGCAACAGTTTCTGGGCATGCAGGCGTGGAATCACCTCGTAATGGCTCGTAACCTTGCCGTCGTGCAGCAGGGCAACGGAGCAAGCTTCGGTCGCGGTGTCCAGGGCCAGCAAGGTGCTCATCGATGTGTCCGTCAATCAGGGAAAAAAAGGGGCGCCAGTATAAACAACTACGGCCCGCAAGCGGGCCGTAGTTGTTGCAACCGATCAGACTTTTCAGCTCAGCGCTTCGAGCACCTTGCCGGTGATCGCATCGACCGTGCCGACGCCCGGGATGTGACTGTACTTGGGCTTGCCGCCGGTCTTGGCGGACAGCTTCTGGTAGAAGTCCACCAGCGGCTTGGTCTGGGAATGGTAGACCGACAGGCGATGACGCACGGTTTCTTCAGTGTCGTCCTTGCGCTGCACCAGTTCTTCACCGGTGAGGTCGTCCTTGCCGGCAATTTTCGGCGGGTTGTAGACGGTGTGGTACACGCGGCCAGAAGGCTCGTGGACGCGACGTCCGGCGATGCGCTGGACGATCTCTTCGTCATCGACGGCGATCTCGACGACGTGATCCAGCTCCACACCGGCTTGCACCAAGGCTTCGGCCTGGGGAATGGTGCGCGGGAAACCATCGAAGAGGAAGCCCTTGGCGCAGTCGGACTGAGCGATGCGATCCTTGACCAGAGCAATGATCAGGTCATCCGACACCAGGCCGCCGGCATCCATGATGCTCTTGGCCTTGATGCCCAGCTCGGTGCCGGCCTTGACCGCTGCACGCAACATGTCGCCGGTGGAGATTTGCGGGATACCGAATTTTTCGGTGATGAACTTTGCCTGAGTACCTTTACCGGCCCCGGGAGCTCCCAGCAGAATGACGCGCATCGATGTGCTCCTCAATTTTTTTATGTAAAACGCTCGGATTCGCCTCGTCGGGCCAATCTCGGAAAACTGGAATCGTGACCGCCCAAACGGCCAAAGGCTGATCAAGATACACAGCAGGCCCGACCCACACAAGCCGCCGAAAGTCGGAGGAACCGCCGCCCGACGCGACCTTTGGAGGGGGTGGCGAGCGTCGCAACCGGACAACAAACTGTCACCTGGCCGGCCTGCTGCCCTGTCTGCCAGGCAACGCCCGGCGACGCCGGGCGAACCGTTTCGAGGCGCCGCCTGAGCTTAGCCGGTGTTGCGCAATCCGGCGGCAATACCCGCCACAGACACCAGCAATGCTTGCTCCACGGGGCTGCCCTGGGCAACGTTCTGTTGCCGCGAGCGGGCCAGCAGTTCAGCCTGCAACAGGTGCAAGGGGTCGAGGTAAGTGTTGCGCAGGCGAATGAATTCGAGCGTCTCTGGGCTATGTGCCAGTAGTTGCGACTGACCGGTCAACCCCAGCACCACGGAACAGGCCTGCGACAATAGGTCGCGTAAATGCGCACCCAAAGGTCGCAATCCCGGCTCCACCAGGCGCTCATCGTAGGAACGCGCAATATCGGCATCGGCCTTGGCCAGCACCATTTCCAGCATGTCGATGCGGGTACGGAAGAATGGCCACTGCTCGCGCATCTGTCCCAGCAACTCGCCCTCTCCCCGCTCAAGAGCCCTGCCCAGTGCGGTTTCCCAGCCGAGCCAGGCCGGGAGCATCAGGCGGGTCTGGGTCCAGCCGAAAATCCACGGAATCGCCCGCAGGCTTTCGATGCCACCGGCACGGCGCTTGGCCGGCCGGCTGCCCAGGGGCAGGCGTCCCAGTTCCTGCTCCGGGGTGGATTGGCGGAAGTACTCGACGAACTGGGGGTTCTCCCGCACCACGGCACGGTAGGCATTGACCCCGTCGGCCGCCAGTTCGTCCATCAGATGTCGCCATTCGGGCGTGGGTGGCGGCGGTGGGAGCAGGGTCGCTTCCAGCACGGCCGCGAGGTACAGATTGAGGTTCTGCTCGGCGATGTCCGGCAGGCCGAATTTGAAACGAATCATTTCGCCCTGCTCCGTGGTACGGAAACGTCCCGCCACCGATCCCGGGGGCTGGGACAGAATCGCCGCGTGGGCCGGACCGCCGCCACGGCCGACGGTGCCACCACGACCATGGAACAGCAGCAATTCGACCTGCTGCTCGCGACAGATCTCCACCAGCCGTTCCTGGGCCCGATACTGCGCCCAGGCCGCCGCGGTAGTCCCCGCGTCCTTGGCCGAATCGGAGTAGCCGATCATCACTTCCTGGGGCCCGTGAAGGCGCGCGCGATAACCCGGCAGCAGCAACAACCGTTCGATCACAGGCCCGGCGTTGTCCAGGTCGGCCAGGGTTTCGAACAGTGGCACGACCCGCATAGGCCGCAGCACACCGGCCTCTTTAAGCAGCAGTTGCACCGCCAGCACATCGGAAGCCGCACCGGCCATGGAGATCACATAGGAACCCAGGGACGCCGCCGGCGCCGCCGCGACCTCCCGACACGTGGCCAGGACTTCCGCCGTATCGGCCGACGGTTTGAAATTGGCCGGAAGCAACGGCCGGCGGTTATTCAGTTCGTCCAGCAGGAAACCGATGCGCTGCTCCTCGCTCCATTGCTCATAACGGCCCAGCCCCAGGTAATCGGTGATTTCGGTCATGGCCGCAGTGTGGCGGGTCGAATCCTGGCGCACGTCGAGTCGCACCAGGAATAACCCGAAGGTCACCGCCCGGCGCAGGCAATCGAGCAGCGGGCCGTCGGCGATCACGCCCATGCCGCAGTCGTGCAGCGACTGGTAGCACAACTCCAGGGGATCCAGCAGTTCGCGGTTGTTCTGCAACACATCGGCGCCGGCCGGTGTGGTGGCTTTCAAGGATGCCTGGGCCCAGTTGCGCGTGGCGCGCAGGCGTTCGCGCAGTTGCTTGAGCACGGCACGGTAGGGTTCGGCGCTGTCGCCGGCCTGGGCACGCAAGGCCTCGCTGGCCTTCTGCATGGACAGGTCGGAGGCCAGTTGATCGACGTCGCGCAAATACAGATCCGCCGCCATCCACCGCGCCAACAACAGCACTTCACGGGTCACCGCAGCGGTGACATTCGGGTTGCCGTCACGGTCACCGCCCATCCACGAAGCAAAGCGTACCGGCGCCGCCTCCAGCGGCAGGCGCAGCCCGGTAGCGGCGTGCAGGGCCTGGTCGGCCTTGCGCAGGTAATTGGGAATGGCCTGCCACAGCGAATGCTCGATCACCGCGAAGCCCCACTTGGCTTCGTCCACGGGGGTCGGACGGGTGCGGCGGATTTCCTCGGTGTGCCAGGCTTCAGCGATCAGCCGCTGCAGGCGCCCATGGATCTGCGCACGCTCGGCACTGCTCAGGTCGCGGTGATCCTGGGCCGCCAGTTGCCCGGCGATGGCATCGTATTTCTGGATGAGGGTGCGGCGGGCCACTTCAGTAGGGTGGGCCGTGAGCACCAGCTCGATTTCCAGGCGCCCCAATTGCCTCGCCAAGGACTCGGCGGTATGGCCTTCGGCGCGCAACCGGGCGAGCAACTCAGGCAACACCCGCGCCTCGAATGGCGCTGGCTGCGACTCCTCGCGGCGGTGGATGAGCTGGTACTGCTCGGCAATGTTCGCCAGGTTGAGGAACTGATTGAACGCCCTCGCCACCGGCAGCAGTTCGTCTTCGCTCAACTGGTTGAGACTGGCACTGAGTTCGGCATCAACGGAGCCGCGTCGATCGGCCTTGGCGCCCTTGCGGATCTGCTCGATCTTGTCGAGAAACCTGTCCCCATACTGTTCGCGGATGGTATTGCCCAGCAGCTCGCCGAGCAGGTGGACATCCTCGCGCAAGCGGGCATCGATATCGGTCATCAGCAGTTCTCCAGCAAAAAAGGTCCGGACAGCTCTTGGGTGAGACGTTCAAGAGAGAGTGCCGATGCCGGCCGTTTATGACAAGCGACGAAGGGTCTTTAAACCTTATCGGACGACAACAGCCACTCGTCAAAAAAAGAACGTATTTGCGAAACAGGACACTAGTCTCAACAGTAAGCCGCACGACGGCTTGTCACTCACTGCATCTGCCACGAGCAGGTTTTATGAGGCCATCATGAAAATCCGTGAGCTTGCCCAGCATTGGGAAGAGAACGCCAAGGGCCACCTGACCCAGACCGGCTACACCATTCATCTGGACATGGAAGCCGCCGCACGCCTCGCCGCAATCTGCGACATGTACCCCAAGCGCCAGCCCGAGGAACTGCTCGGCGAATTGATCGGGGCCGCGCTGGAGGAGCTGGAAGCAAGTTTCCCGTACATCAAGGGCTCCCAAGTGGTCGCCACCGATGAAGAAGGCGACCCGCTGTATGAAGACGTGGGCCCGACGCCGCGTTTTCTCGCCCTGTCCCGTCGTCACTTGCATGAACTGAGTTCACAGAACGACAAGTCCAAGCACTGAGCGCACCGCACATCTCCGTAGGGGCTGCCGCAGGCTGCGATCTTTTGATCTTGATCTTTCACTCTGAAGCTCGAGCGTCAGTGAAAAGATCGCAGCCTTCGGCAGCTCCTACGGGGCGTTCGCCATTAGAAATCTTCGCATCTCCACTCCCCGGGAATACCGCTGCGCGCCAGGAAAGTTCAGCTTTTTCGCACTTGACCAATCAGTCAGTAAAGCTTTTTGGCGATTGGCCATCTTTGCTGAACTTTTGAAAAATGCCTCGGGTCACACCGAATAACCATACTGGAACGGTTGTTTAAATAAACGCGCCTGGCATCAGCATCAATACGGACGTCAAGGCTTCGGTTCCGGCATGGATTTGTAGTTTCCCAGGAGTTTTCCAATGGAGTTGAAGCCTATGAATACCTGCACTGCCAAACCCTCATTCAATGGCCTGCGTGGTCTGAAGTTGGCTGCCCTGGCCATCGGAAGCAGCTTGATCCTTGCCGGGTGCGCCGGCAATCCGCCTTCGGAGCAGTACGCAGTGACTCAATCGGCCGTCAACAGCGCCGTCAGCGCCGGCGGTACCGAATTCGCCGCGGTGGAAATGAAGTCGGCCCAGGACAAGCTCAAGCAAGCCGAGCTGGCCATGCATGACAAAAAATACGACGAAGCCAAGCGTCTGGCCGAACAGGCCGAGTGGGATGCTCGCGTCGCTGAACGCAAGGCCCAGGCCGCCAAAGCCGAACAGGCACTCAAGGATTCCCAGAAAGGGATTCAGGAACTGCGTCAGGAAGGCATGAACAAGGTTCAGTAAGCCGTTCACGCCACGACGTACTTCTCATTGATAAAAGGACGACAGACTATGATGCACAAACATTTGATGATGCCCGCCCTGCTCGCCGCCTGTGTAGCCTTGGCCGCTTGCTCCCACGACCCGAACGTGAATCTGGAACAGGCCCGAACCAACTACAACGGCTTGCAGGCCAATCCGGCAGCAACCAAGGTGGCAGCGCTGGAAACCAAGGACGCGGCCGATTTCCTGGCCAAGGCCGACAAGGCTTATATGGACCGGGAAGACGAAGCCAAGGTCGACCAACTGGCCTACCTGACCAATCAGCGCGTCGAAGTGGCCAAACAGACCATTGCCCTGCGTACCGCCGAGATGGAGCTGAAAAACGCCGGCGACGAGCGTGCCCGTGCCCTGCTCGACGCCCGCAACGCACAGATCAAGCAGTTGCAGGAAAGCCTCAACGCCAAGCAGACCGAGCGCGGTACCCTGGTGACCTTCGGCGACGTGCTGTTTGCTACCAACAAGTCCGAGCTGCGTTCCAGCGGCCTGGTCAACGTGAATAAACTGGCCCAGTTCCTCCAGGAAAACCCTGACCGCAAGGTGATCGTCGAAGGCTACACCGACAGCACCGGTTCGGATTCCTATAACCAGTCGCTGTCCGAACGCCGCGCCAGCTCCGTGCGCACCGCGCTGGTGAAAATGGGCGTCGATCCGGCGCGCATCGTGACCCAGGGCTATGGCAAGGAATTCCCGGTGGCCGACAACAACAGCGTGTCGGGCCGAGCCATGAACCGTCGGGTGGAAGTCACCATCTCCAACGACAATCAGCCAGTGGCACCACGCTCGACCATGAGCGCCAACTGATCGGTTGAGTGCAACGAAAAAGCCCCGCCTGGGTTGCTCAGGCGGGGCTTTTTATCGCCGAATATTTTCCCCCTGTGTGAGCGAGCCTGCTCGCGATGGCGGAGTGTCAGTCAATGCATGACTGACTGAACGGACGTCATCGCGAGCAGGCTCGCTCCCACAGGGAGTCACCGGCCCTCATGGCATTACGGCTGGAGCTTCTGCGGCGTCTCCTGGCCCATGCACCGCACCGCGCGCTTCTTGTCATTGATCAGCACGCCCGTCAGGCCTTTCTGTTCGGTGTCAAACAGCACCAGCACGCCATCGATGCACTGGGCCACCTGGGGCGCCGGCTCCAGGGAAACCTTATAGTCTTCGCCCGGCATGGTCTTGAGCATGGTGAACTCATTGAGCAACAACGCATCCTCGGGCTTGGCGAAGTGCAGGTAGCCGTAGTACCACAGCACCGCGACGGTGCCGAGAATGCTGCAGATACCAGTGATGATCAGGGGGATGGCGTTGCGTTCTTCGCTCATTGCGGGCTCTCTGGAGATTCAACAGGGGATTTCGGGTAATTCGGGACTTCGCCCAGGCGGCGCAGCCCGTTGAAGTGTTGCGGGTCGTCGAGGTAGCGCAGCATCACGGTTCGCCAGACCGGGTCGGCGAACGTCTGCACGTGCCCGCCACGAGTCAGCTGCAGGACTCGCGGCGGCGGCGCAGCTTGATACAGGCGGATACCGTTGGAAAGAGGCACGATAGGGTCGTCGAGGCTGTGATAGATCAACTTCGGCACGCCTTTCAATTGCGCGATGGAACCGATGGCGCTGTCGCCGTCGGGCACCAGCCAGGACAAAGGCACCTGGAAGGCCCAGGTGAGCCACGACGTGCTCAGGGCAAAACGTCCCACGTCGCGATAGCTGGCGGGCACGCCGTCGAGTACCAGGGCCTTGAGTTGCTGCTGGCGCTGCGGGTGATCGACCAGGTAATGCACCGCCAGCGCGCCACCCAGGCTTTGGCCGAGTAACACCAACGGCTTGCCCTGGACTTCCGGCGCCTGGTCGAGCCACTTGAATGCCGCGTCGATGTCCTGGTAGATCGCCGGCAGGCTCGCCTCGCCTTCGGACAAGCCATAACCGCGATAATCCACCATCAACACCTGATAGCCCTGCTCCGGCAGCCACCAGCTACCGCCCAGGTGCCAGGCGAGGTTGCCACCGTTACCGTGCAGGTGCAGCACCGTCCCCTTGACCTCGACCCCCTTCTTGACCGGCAGCCACCAGCCGTGGAGTTTCAAACCATCAGCGGTGAGCAGGGTGACGTCACGGTATTCGAGCCGCGCCCGCTCCGGGGTGAAGGGCTGCCCCCGTTCGGGGTAGAACAACAGCGAACTGCAACCACTCAGGGCCAGCAGCAGGCAAAAAATGCCGAGGGTTCGCATCCGGTGAACCTCGCATAAGTTTGAAGTTGAAACACAGTCCCTGTGGGAGCGAGCCTGCTCGCGATAGCGGTGTGTCAGTTGATGCAAAGGTTCCTGACATATCGCTATCGCGAGCAGGCTCGCTCCCACATTCGCTTACAGGATATTGGAATAATCCGCTTCGATCCGGTCCAGGCTCAGATGGTTCAAGAAGTTGGAGAAACACATCCAGGCCGACAGCGCATTCATGTCGCGGAACTGCTCGGGCAGGTACTTGGGTGGCACCACCAGGCCTTCGTCCACCAGTTGCCGCAGGGTACGCATGTCCTCAAGGGTGGTCTTGCCGCAAAACAACAGCGGCACCTGCTCCAGTTTGCCTTTACGCACGGCTAACTGAATGTAGTTGTAAACCATGATGAAGCCCTTGAGGTAGGACAAGTCTTTGGTGAATGGCAGGCCGTTCGGCACCGAGCCACGGAAGACCCGGCTGGCATTGCCGTAGCTTTCGGCCATTTCAAAGCCCTGCTCGCGGAAGAACTCGAAGACCTGCAGGAAATCGGCCCCTTCCTCCACCATATGGATGGCGCGGGTGCGGTTGGTGAGCTTGCGCAAGCGGCTCGGGTAGGAGGCAAACGTGATGATTTCCATCAGGATCGCCAGGCCTTCCTGGGTCACGGTGGACGAGGGCGGGCCCTTGGACAGGAACGTGCAGATCGGCTGGTTCAAGCCGTTGAGGGTCGTGCCGACGTGTACAAGGCCTTCATGGACCTCCAGGGCCCGCACGTCCCGTTCGTTGAACATCGCATCGGCGCGGATCTTGATGTAGTCGGCACCTGCCGCCGCGTCCGCGACGATCCCGTCGGACTCGAACACCCGGATGGTTTCCTCGGCTTCGCCAAAGACCCGGTTGAGGCGGTGCTGCAGCAGGCCCACCGCTTCCTTGGCACTGAGGACTTTGGGCTCGTCCTTCAGATCACCACGACCATCGATATTGTTCAGGTAATCGGACAGCATCAGGCCGAGGTCGGACAGGGTCGGATCGCCGGCATGGAAGGCGTCGGAAGCGGCGCCGTAGAGCTCCTGGGAAATCAGCCCGAAGTCCTCGGTGCCGCGCGCTTCGAGCATGCGCACCACCATGCGGTATTCCTTGCACATGCGGCGCATGATCTGGCCAACCGGGTTGAATTGCCCAAGCTGACGGGTAATGTCGCGCTCGATATTCTGGAACTCCAGCTTGACCTTGCTGGAATCGAAGGACAACGGCCGGTTGAGGTAATAGTCACGGTCCACTGCAGGCGGTTCCTTGCCCTTGGCCTTGAGAAACCCCTTACGGATGTTCTCGTCCCATTTCACCGCGTCGAGAACGCGAATCGGCGTTTGCGCCAGCACTATGCGATCGGACAAGGTGCGTATCGTCTGCTGGTAATCGTCCACCCGGAACTCCTGTGAAAAACGTCCGCTTGCTGCAGCTTTTGATGTTTGAGTCTATTGGGATTTGAGCCGCTGGTAACGCACGGCTTCCGAGAACACATCGGAATTGGCCGGGTCGTCGAGATAACTGAAGACCCTGCTCATGTCGCTGTCCACCAGGACCCCATCGCCCTCCTCGCTCCGGTTCGGCTGGCCGCTGAGAATTTTCTGGCTGATGGCCTGGTTGATCTGTTCCATGTCCAGGTTGTAGACCACCAGTTCCTGCTTGTCGGTCAGCTCGAAACCAGCGATCACGAAATGCCCGCCATACCGGGCCGGTACCTTGGCCGACAGATACCAGCGGCTGCCGTGACGGGAAACGGTCAGGGGAATGGCTTCCCGCTCCTGGGGCCTGGCCCTGAAGTAGCTAATGGCCTGGTAGCGGTGCTTGTCAACTTTCGTCAGTTCAAGGTTCAGCGGCTCGCCCCAGGCATTGGTGCTGGTCCAGTGGCCGAGCAAGCCCTTGGGCGCGGCCTCAGCGTCGGGCAACGGAGCCTTGAAGGACACCAGGCAGCCGCTGAGCAGCAGCAACGACATGGCCATTACAACGGCACGCCAGGCTTTCATTGGAACTCCCATGACTGGCGACTGGACCTTTGTGGCGAGGGGATGAATCCCCTCGCCACAAAGGTCCATGTGTTTCAGACAGACGCCAATACCAAGTGCATGTAGCGGGTCAGAATGCCGAGCATGTCTTCACCGGCGACCGGCTCGGCGCCATTGAGCAAACCCTGATATTCCATCCGTCCGATAATCGCCGTCAACACTTTGGCATCCTGTTGCGGCTCACGAGAGCCCAACACCTGGAAAAACTGACACGTGCCATGCAACAGGATCTGCTGATGGGACCGCACCAGTTCCGCCAGGCGCGGGTTGAGCAGCGCCTCCTGACGGAAGGCCTGCTCAGCCATCAAGTAGTCGCGGCGACTGTCCAACTGATGCTGCACGTAGTCGACGGTCATCCGGGCAATGTCGTCGGCCAGTTGCGAACGGGATCCCGGGCTGCCGTCCCCGTACGCGACCATTTCCCGCAGCAAGCCTTCGTTGTTGGCCCACAGCTTGGCCATGAAAGCCGCGCTGCGCTCCACGTACTGGGCGAAGGTATCGGTGAGCAGGTCATCGATGTCCTTGAAGTAATAAGTAGTGGCCGACAACGGCACGCCTGCTTCGGCGGCCACTGCCCGGTGTCGCACAGCCCGCACGCCATCGCGCACCACAATGCGCATGGCCGCATCGAGAATCTCCTGGCGACGCTGCTCACTGCCCTGTCGGCTCGCCTTGCGGCCCTGGTACTGAACACTTTCAGCGACTGCAGTGGCGACGCCCGCTGCACCTTCTGGAGACATTGCACGATTCACGACAGGTCTTTCCTCGCTATTTCAAAAGTAACCAATTGATACGTTTGTACCAGACAGGCAATAAAAAACCGCCCTTCCAGGCGGTTTTTTAATTGAAACACTTACGCTTGAGGCCGCATGTGCGGGAAGAGAATCACATCCCGGATCGACGGTGAGTTGGTCAGCAACATCACCAGGCGATCGATGCCGATGCCTTCGCCGGCCGTGGGTGGCATGCCGTACTCGAGGGCACGCACGAAATCGGCATCGTAGTGCATGGCCTCGTCGTCACCGGCGTCCTTGTCGGCCACCTGGGCCATGAAGCGCTCGGCCTGGTCCTCGGCGTCATTGAGCTCGGAGTAGGCGTTGGCAATTTCACGGCCGCCGATGAACAACTCGAAACGGTCGGTCACGTTCGGGTTTTCGTCGTTGCGACGAGCCAGCGGCGACACCTCGAACGGGTATTGGGTAATGAAGTGCGGCTGCTCCAGCTTATGCTCCACCAGCTCTTCGAAAATCATCACCTGCAGCTTGCCCAGGCCTTCGAAGCCGAGCACTTTGGCACCGGCCTTCTTGGCGATGGCGCGGGCCTTGTCGATGTCGTTGAGGTCATCGGCGGTCAGTTCAGGGTTGTACTTGAGAATCGAGTCGAACACCGACAGACGCACGAACGGCTCACCGAAGTGGAACACCTTGTCGCCGTACGGCACGTCGGTAGTCCCGAGAACAAGCTGCGCCAGCTCGCGGAACAGCTCCTCGGTCAGGTCCATGTTGTCTTCGTAGTCGGCGTAGGCCTGGTAGAACTCGAGCATGGTGAACTCGGGGTTGTGCCGGGTCGAAACGCCTTCGTTACGGAAGTTGCGGTTGATCTCGAAAACCTTTTCAAACCCGCCAACCACCAGCCGCTTGAGGTAAAGCTCCGGCGCGATACGCAGGAACATTTCCATGTCCAGGGCGTTGTGGTGGGTTTCGAACGGTTTGGCCGCCGCACCGCCGGGAATGGTTTGCAGCATCGGCGTCTCGACTTCCAGGAAGTCGCGCTTCATCAGGAAGCTGCGGATGTGGGCGATCACCTGGGAGCGCACGCGGAACGTCTGGCGTACGTCCTCGTTGACGATCAGGTCGACGTAGCGCTGGCGATAGCGCTGCTCGGTGTCGGTCAGGCCGTGATGCTTGTCAGGCAACGGGCGCAGGGACTTGGTCAGCAGGCGCACACTGGTCATTTCAACATACAGGTCGCCCTTGCCGGAACGGGCCAGGGTGCCTTCGGCGGCGATGATGTCGCCCAGGTCCCAGGTCTTGACGGCGGCCAGGGTTTCTTCCGGCAGGGTCTTGCGGTTGACATAGACCTGGATGCGGCCAGTCATGTCCTGGATCACCAGGAACGAACCACGGTCGAGCATGATACGACCGGCAACCCTGACAGGAATCGCCGCCTCGGCCAGCTCTTCCTTGGTCTTGTCTGCGTACTTCTTCTGCAGGGCGTCGCAGTAGGCGTCGCGGCGGAAGTCGTTGGGGAAGGCCTGGCCCTTGTTGCGCTCGGCAGCAAGCTTTTCCTTGCGCAGGGCGATCAGGGAGTTTTCTTCCTGTTGCAGGGCTTGCGGGTCGAGTTCTAGGTCGCTCATGTCTTTATGGATTCCATCACAGGTTCGTTGCCCCCGGCCCCGGGGCCGGAGTTTGCCGGCGGGCCTCGCTTTCACAAAAGTGTGCCCGCCCGCCGCATGGGTGTCGCGTTACAGCCCTTGTTTGAGGCTCGCTTCCAGATATTCGTCGATGTCGCCGTCCAGCACCTTGTCGCAGTCGCTGCGTTCGATGTTGGTGCGCAGGTCCTTGATGCGCGAGGCATCGAGCACATAGGAACGGATCTGGTGACCCCAACCGATGTCGGACTTGCTGTCTTCCAGGGCCTGGGACGCCGCGTTGCGCTTCTGGATCTCCTGCTCGTACAAGCGGGCCCGGAGCATTTTCATCGCGGTGTCTTTGTTGGCATGCTGGGACCGTTCGTTCTGGCAACTGACCACGGTGTTGGTCGGTACGTGGGTAATCCGTACCGCCGAGTCGGTGGTGTTGACGTGCTGACCACCGGCGCCCGAGGAACGGTAGGTGTCGATGCGCAGGTCCGCCGGATTGATCTCGATTTCCACCTTGTCGTCGATCTCGGGGGAAACGAATACCGCCGAGAACGAGGTGTGGCGACGGTTGCCGGAGTCGAACGGGCTCTTGCGCACCAGGCGGTGCACGCCGATCTCGGTACGCAGCCAGCCAAAGGCGTATTCACCCTTGATATGTACGGTTGCGCCCTTGATCCCGGCGACTTCACCGGCCGACAACTCCATGATGGTCGCGTCGAAACCGCGTTTGTCGGCCCAGCGCAGGTACATGCGCAGCAGGATGTTGGCCCAGTCCTGGGCCTCGGTGCCGCCGGAACCGGCCTGGATGTCCAGGTAGGCGTTGTTCATGTCCATCTCGCCGCTGAACATGCGGCGGAATTCCAGCTTGGCCAGGGCCTCGTCGAGGCGTGTCAGCTCGGCGACCACGTCACCGACCGCGCCTTCGTCGTTTTCTTCGACAGCCATGTCCAGCAGGTCGCGGCAATCGGCCAGGCCACTGGACAACTCGTCCAGAGTCTCGACGATCAGCGCCAGCGCAGAACGCTCGCGACCCAGTTCCTGAGCGTACTCAGGCTTGTTCCAGACACTCGGATCTTCAAGCTCGCGATTGACTTCGGTCAGACGCTCATGCTTTTGATCGTAGTCAAAGATACCCCCGAATAGTTTCGGAGCGCTCGGACAGGTCCTTGATGGTGTTAAGGATCGGGTTGATTTCCATGGCGGGCAGCACTCGTTGGCGAACTTTTGAAAGCCGGCGAGTATAACGTAATCAAGCGCCGACGGCAGCCCGCCTGGCGGCTTGGGAGGGTAATGAGATTCAACACAGCCCCCACAGGCAACACAGACCTGTGGCGAGGGGATTTACTCGATGCCCACCCGGTTACGCCCATTGTGCTTGGCCATGTACAACCCCTTGTCCGCCGCCGAAATCAGTTGTCGGCTATCGCTGCCTTGCTGCGGGGTGACGGTAGAGACGCCGACGCTGACGGTCAGGCTCGCTCCCTCTTCGGGCACGGTATGGGGGATTTTCAGGGCGACCACGCTCTGGCGCAGTTTTTCGGCCATCAACCGGGCACCGCCAGGCGAGGTGCCGGGCAGCACCAGGGCGAACTCCTCGCCGCCGTAGCGGGCCGGCAGATCGGATGGGCGGCTGCAGGCTTCGCGGATCGCCGTGGCGACCTTGCGCAGGGCTTCGTCACCCTCCAGGTGGCCGAAGGTGTCGTTGTAGAACTTGAAGTAATCCACGTCGATCATCAACAACGACAGCTGGGACTGGTCCCGCATCGCCCGGCGCCACTCCAGTTCCAGGTATTCATCAAAGTGCCGGCGATTGGACAACCCGGTCAGGCCATCGGAGTTCATCAAGCGTTGCAGCACCAGGTTGGTGTCGAGCAGTTGCTGCTGGCTGACCCGCAGGGCGCGGTAGGCCGCGTCGCGCTGCAACAGCATCGTGTAGGACCGCGAGTGATAGCGGATACGCGCCACCAGCTCGATGTTGTCCGGCAACTTGACCAGGTAATCGTTCGCCCCGGCGGCAAACGCCGCGCTCTTGACCAGCGGGTCTTCCTTGGTGGACAGGACGATGATCGGAATGTCGCGGGTGGCCGGATGGTTGCGGTATTCGCGCACCAGGCTCAGGCCGTCGAGCCCGGGCATCACCAGATCCTGGAGAATCACCGTCGGCTTGATGCGAATCGCATGAGCGACGGCCTGGTGAGGGTCGGAGCAGAAGTGGAAATCGATGTTTTCTTCATTCGACAGCCCACGCCGAACCGCCTCGCCGATCATCGCCTGATCGTCGACGAGCAAGACCATGGCGGCATTTTCATCGCTCTTGAAATCGTCGAGCTGTAAGTCATTCATGGAGGCTCACCTGAGTGCGGCTTTGACCAGGACTGCTGAGGGTCGTCATCTTGAAAAAATCTCTATCAATCGTGGCGCTATATTGTCCAGCGCAAGAATTTGCGCAGCCGCGCCGAGGGCCGCCGCCGCTTTTGGCATGCCATATACAGCACTGCTCCGCTGGTCCTGGGCAATGGTCACATAGCCTTGCTGTCTCATGAGCTTGAGCCCCTGTGCACCGTCGCGGCCCATGCCGGTGAGCAAAATACCCACTGCGTCGCCATTCCAGAAGCTCGCGACACTTTCAAAGAACACGTCGATGGAGGGCCGATAGATCTCGTTCACCGGTTCGGCCGTGTAGGCCAGGGTACCGTCCTTCAACAGACGCAAATGGTGGTTGGTGCCGGCGAGCAACACCGTGCCATTTTGTGGCGGTTCGCCGTGTTGTGCCAAGCGAACCTTGTGCCCCGACACACTGCTCAGCCATTCGGCCATACCTGCGGCAAACACCTCGTCCACATGCTGGACCAGCACGATGGCCGGGGCGAAGTGCAGCGGCAGGCCCTTGAGCAAGACCTCCAGCGCGGCCGGCCCACCCGCCGACGAGCCGATGGCCACCAGGCTCTTACGGGAAGCGGCGGGACGCGGCGCAGCCGGCGTCGCACGTGCGCGACTGGCGCGCTCACCGATCAGCCAGCCGATGTTGGTGATCTTGCGCAGCAACGGTGCCGCCGCGCCTTCGGGATTGCCCACGCCCAAGGCCGGCGTGTCGACCACGTCCAGTGCACCATGGCCCATGGCTTCGAACACCCGATGGACGTTCTGCTGGCTGTCACCGGTGACGATCACGATGGCGCAGGGCGTTTCGGCCATGATGCGTCGGGTGGCCTCCACACCATCCATGATCGGCATGAACAGGTCCATCAGAATCAGGTCCGGGGTGTATTCGGCGCAGCGCTGTACCGCTTCGGCCCCGTTGGCGGCGACCCAGACCACCTGATGCGCCGGCTCGAACGCCAGCGCGCGGCGCAGGGCCTCGACCGCCAGGGGCATGTCATTGACGATGGCGATTTTCAAGCGCGAGCGCCTCCGATGAGTTCGACCACGGCATCGAGCAAGGCGTCATCATGAAAACTCGCCTTCGCCAGATAATAGTCGGCTCCGGCGTCCAGGCCACGGCAGCGATCTTCCTCACGGTCCTTGTAGGACACCACCATCACCGGCAGCGATTGCAAGCGGCTGTCGCGGCGCAACAGCGACACCAGTTCGATACCGTCCATGCGCGGCATGTCGATGTCGGTGATCAACAAGTCGAAATCCTCCGAACGCAACGCGTTCCAACCATCCATGCCGTCTACCGCCACCGCGACGTCATAACCCCGATTGAGCAGCAGCTTGCGCTGCAACTCACGCACGGTCAGGGAGTCATCCACCACCAGGATCCGCTTGCGCGGAGCCTGGGCCTGACTCTGGCGGGCGATGCGCTCCAGGCGTCCGGTATCGAGCAGTTTGTCCACCGAGCGCAGAAGGTCTTCGACGTCGACGATCAACACCACCGAGCCGTCGTCCAGCAAGGCCCCGGCGGATATGTCCTGGATCTTGCCCAAGCGCTCGTCCAGCGGCAGGACCACCAGGGTCCTTTCGCCGATGAAGCGTTCCACCGCCACGCCGTAGATCGCCTCGCGCTCGCGAATAACCACCACCTTGAGGTGCTGGCCACTGTCCTGGGTTGCCGGACGATTGAGCAACTGGCTGGCCGCAACCAGCCCGACATGCCGGTCTTCATGCCAGAAGTGCTGGCGCCCCTCGACCTGCACGATGTCCTCCGGCGCCAGGTCGCACATGCGCTCGATATGGGCCAGGGGAAAGGCATAGGCCTCATCGCCGACGGCTACCACCAGACTGCGGACCACCGAAAGCGTCAGCGGTACCTCCAGGTGGAAGCGACTGCCTTCGCCCGCCGTCTGCTCCAAAGTCACCGCGCCGCGCAATTGCCGGACCATGTGCTGGACCGCATCCAGGCCGACACCGCGCCCGGACACTTCGGTGACCGTGTCCCGCAGGCTGAAGCCAGGCAGGAACAGGAACGTCAGCAGCTCCTCTTCACTCAGGCTGGCGGCGGTCTGTTCGGGAGACAGCCCGCGCTCGACGACGCTGCGCCGCACGCGCTCGAGGTCCACGCCCGCGCCATCGTCCGCCAGTTCCAACACCAGCAGGCCGGCCTGATGGGAGGCGCGCAGGCGGATCAGGCCCTCGGCGGGCTTGCCGGCCAGCAGTCGCTGCTCCGGGGGTTCGATGCCGTGGTCCACGGCGTTGCGCAGCAGATGGGTCAGCGGCGCTTCGAGTTTTTCCAGCACATCACGGTCAACCTGGGTTTTCTCGCCCTCGATCTCCAGGCGCACCTGTTTGCCCAGGCTGCGGCCCAAATCACGCACCATCCGCGCCTGGCCCGACAGCACATCCGCGAAAGGCCGCATGCGACAGGCCAGCGCCGTGTCGTACAGCACCTGCGCCCGTTGGCTGGCCTGCCAGGCGAACTCGTCCAGCTCGGCGGTTTTCTGCGCCAGCAACTGCTGGGTCTCGGCGAGCAGGCGGCGGGCATCGCCGAGCGCTTCCTGGGCCTGCAGGCTCAAGGCGTGGTCCTTGAGGTGGACGTTCAATTCTTCCAGGGCGCGCAAACCATTGCTCTGTTGGCGCTTGAGCCGTTGCATCGTTGCCAGCCAAGGCTTGAGGCGCTGGGTCTCTACCAGGGATTTGCTCGACAGATCCAACAGGCTGTTGAGCCGTTCTGCAGTGACCCGCAGCACCCGTTCGCCGCCTTCGGTGACCCGCTTGCCCTTGGGGCGCGCCGGCGCGACCGGCTCCGGCGGTTCGACGGGTACCGGCTCGGCAGGTATCTCGATCATCGGCGGCGTCGCGATCGGTGCCGGTGGCGCGGCGGGATCAAGCAAGCGCCCCATCAGCGCCACGTAGCCGTCGACGTCCGTCGTGCCGACGTTGTTGCCCGGCGTGGCGATGCGCGTCAACAGGTCGGTTCCTTGCAACAAGGCGTCGATGTGTTCGGCGCTCAGGACCAGGCGACGCTCCTGGGCACTCACCAGGCAATCCTCCATGACATGAGCCACGCTGACCCCGGCGTCCACGCCGACGATCCGCGCCGCCCCCTTGAGGGAATGGGCCGCGCGCATGCACGACTCAAGAGAGTCAGCCTGGGTCGGATCACGCTCCAAGGCCAGCAGGCCGGCGCTCAACACTTGGGTCTGGGCCTCGGCCTCCAGACTGAACAGCTCCAGCAACGAGGCGTCGCGCATCTGATCAGGGGTCATGACAGGCTCCGGGTCACGGCGGACAGTAACTGTTGCTCATCCAGCCAGCGCAGGCTGCGCCCTTTGTAATGCAATACGCCACGGGTGTATTTGCCGCCGGACTGCGAAGCAGCCGCCAGGAGGCGTTCGTCGATGGCATGAATGCCGTCCACTTCGTCCACCGGCACCACCACCGGTCCGCCCTGGGCGGCGACGATCAACATGCGCGGCATGACCCGCCCGCCGGCGGTCGTTGCCGCACCGGGCTCCAGTCCCAGCAGCTCGACCAGCGACAGGCAGGCCACCAGCGCCCCGCGCACATTCGCCACCCCCAGCAGTGCACGGGAACGCTGGTGCGGCAATGAATGGATCGGTTGCAACGGCGCCACTTCCACCAGACTGCGGGTGGTCAAGGCCAGCCACTCTTCGCCCAACCGGAACACCAGCAGCGAGCGCGTCGCTACATCAATGTCCACCGGGGCATGGGCCAGATCCCGGTCGTCCTGCTGCAGGGCATAGCGATCCAGCAAGCGGGTGGCCGCGGCCGAATACACCGAACAGTTGCGACAGTGGATATGCTCGGCCAGCAACGGGCAGGATTTGTCGCCATGCACGCCGATGCGGTTCCAGCAGTCGTCGATTGCCTGGGCGTCGTCATGGATGACGTTATGGAAAGCCGAACCGCTCATCATTTACGCTCACTGTCAGCCAAGCGTCCGCTGCGGGCGGCGCGTTCCTGCAATCGACGGGCCCCGGCCGCGTCTCCCTGGGAAGCCAGCAACGCCGCCAGGTGCACCAGGGCCTCGGCGTGTTGCGGCTCAAGATAAAGCGCCTTGCGATAGAAACCCTGGGCCTCGAGCGCACTGCCGGCCATGTCGCTGAGCAAGCCCAGCCAATAGAACACCTGGGCGCTGGGCGCGTGGCTGCGCAGGTATTGCTCGCAGGCCGCACGGGCCTCGGCGCTGTTGCCGCCGTTGGCCAGGGCGGCGATGTTGGCCAGCAAGGTGGCGGCGTCACTGCTTTTCGGCTCGACAATCGGCGTCACGCTCGTCATGAACGGGCGGGGCCGAACCGCAGGTGGAACGCCACGGGGCGGTGTCTGGCGAATCGGCAACGGCGTGGGTATCAGGGCTGGCAATGGTTGAGGATCGGGAGCGCCCTGGCGGCTGAAGGCAAACGACTGGGCGACCCCGATCGAGCGCATGCCCAGCCGCCCGAGCAAACTGCCTTCGGCGGGGCCGATGAACAACACGCCGTCCTGGTGGGTCAGGCGCTTGAGCACCTCGAACACCAGTCGCTGGGTCGGCTGGTCGAAATAGATCAGCAAGTTGCGACAGAACACAAAATCGTAGGGTGCTTCGTTCGCCAGCAGAGCCGGATCCAGCAGGTTACCCACTTGCAGGCGTACCTGTTCGCGCACACGCTCGCTGAGGCGGTAACCCTCGCCGTCGAGGGTGAAATGTCGCTCGCGAAAACCGAGGTCTGCGCCACGGAACGAATTCCTGCCATAACATGCGCCTCTGGCTCGCTCTATCGACAAGGGACTGATGTCCAGCCCGTCGACCTTGAACTGATGGGGCTCCAGGCCTGCATCGAGCAAGGCCATGGCGATGGAGTAAGGTTCTTCGCCGGTGGAGCACGGCAGACTGAGGACACGCAGGGCGCGCAGGTGCCTGATGTCGGCCAGGCGCTTGACGGCAAGCCTGGCGAGGGTCGCGAAGGACTCCGGGTAGCGGAAGAACCAGGTCTCCGGGACAATCACCGCTTCGATCAGCGCTTGCTGCTCCTGGGTCGATGCCTGCAGGCTGTGCCAATACTCATCGGCGGTTCGCCCAGGTACAGCGATGATGCGCTGGCGCACGGCTCGCTCGATGATGGCGGTGCCGACGGAGGTGACATCCAGACCGATGCGCTCCTTTAGAAAGTCGAAAAAACGCTGGTCGCCGTTCATGGCAGTGCCTCAAAGCCATCAAGGTTCAACGGCGACGCGGGAAACAGCACGGCGCGGACCGATTCATCAAGCAGGTCATTGACCCGCACCCACTGCAGCAGTCCCTGGGCATCTTCGCGCACCGGGCCCAGGTACGGCGCCTGCCGGTTATCCAGGCCATAAGGCTGAAACTCCAGCGGATCGCAACGCAACGTGTCGGTGGCCTGTTCCAGGATCAACCCCAGCACCTGCCCCGGCAATTGCTCGTCGGGACGGTAATGCACCAGCACCAGACGCGTACTGGTACGGGCCTCGGCATGTTGGCCGAAGGCCAGGCTGCACAGATCGATCACCGGCACCACTGTCCCGCGCCAGGCGAACACTCCCGCCACCCACGCCGGAGCCCGGGCGATCGGTTTGAGAGGCAGGCGCGGCAGCACTTCAACCACGTCGGTGGCCTGCAGGGCATAGCGCTCGTTGCCGATGCAAAACATCAGGAACAGGGTTTGACGGGCCGCCGGCGCGGCTCCACGCCTGGCCTCGAATTCGCCCATCAGACTTTGAAACGCGAGACGCCGCCACGCAGCCCCACGGCTACCTGACTCAGCTCGTCGATGGCAGAACTGGCCTGACGCAAGGACTCCACGGTCTGGCTACTGGCATCGCCCAGTTGCACCAGAGCGTGGTTGATCTGTTCGGCCCCGGTGGCCTGCGCCTGCATGCCCTCGTTGACCATCAGCACCCGCGGCGCCAGCGCCTGGACCTGATGGATGATTTGCGACAGTTGCTCACCGACCTGCTGCACCTCGGCCATGCCACGGCGTACCTCTTCGGAGAACTTGTCCATGCCCATCACACCGGCGGACACGGCGGACTGGATTTCGCGCACCATCTGCTCGATGTCATAGGTGGCTACCGCCGTCTGGTCGGCCAGGCGGCGTACCTCGGTGGCGACCACGGCGAAACCACGACCGTACTCGCCCGCCTTTTCAGCTTCGATGGCGGCGTTGAGGGATAGCAGGTTGGTCTGGTCGGCTACCTTGACGATGGTGACCACCACCTGGTTGATGTTGCCAGCCTTCTCGTTGAGGATCGCCAGCTTGGCATTCACCAGGTTGGCGGCGCCCATTACCGAATGCATGGTGTCTTCCATGCGCGCCAGGCCTTGTTGACCGGAACCGGCGGCCACCGAGGCCTGGTCGGCGGCGGTGGAGACTTCAGTCATGGTGCGCACCAGATCGCGAGAGGTCGCCGCGATCTCGCGAGAGGTGGCGCCGATCTCCGTGGTAGTGGCGGCGGTTTCCGTGGCCGTGGCCTGTTGCTGGCGGGAGGTGGCGGCGATCTCGGTCACCGAGGTGGTGACTTGCACCGACGAGCGCTGAGCCTGGGACACCAGGGAGGTCAGCTCGGTCATCATGTCGTTGAATCCGGTTTCCACCGCGCCAAACTCATCTTTGCGCGCCAGGTTCAGGCGTCCACTCAAGTCGCCGCTGCGCATGACTTCGAGAATTTCCACGATGCGATTCATCGGCGCCATGATTGCGCGCATCAGCAACAGCCCGCAGAGAACGGCAACGACTATCGCGACGAGAAACGACAGGCCCATGGCGACCTTGGCCGCCGTAACGGCGTCGTCTATGGTGCCGGTGGCCTGTTCCGCCAGTTCCCGATTGCGCTCGATAATATGATTCAGGTGCGTGCGCCCACCGATCCAGGCAGGCGCCAGCTCTTTGTCCAGCGCCTGTCGCGCACCTTCGTAATCCTTGCGCTGATAGAGGTCGAGGACTTTCGCCATCGCCTGGTTGAACGCCTGGTGATTGGTTTCGAACTCATCCAGAGAGGCCTGGTCGGCCGGGTTCTGGATCAGCTTTTGATAGTTCTGTATTTCTTCACGCAGATGCTGTTCGAAGCCCTTGTAGTGGGCGTTGTCCTCGGCGGTGATTTCCCGGTTTCCCGAAAGGCCGACGATCTGTTGGGTGAGGACGTAGCTGTCGACCCAGCCGCCGCGGATCATGGAACTGTAATAGACCCCTGGCACCGCATCGGTACGTACCCGCTCTTCACTGTCCTGGATCTTCAACAACCGCGAATACGAGACGACCACCATCAGTAGCATGATGGCGATGATCACCGCAAAACTCGCCAGGATGCGTTGGCGCAACGTCCAGTTCTTCACAGTAAAACCTCGGAGGGACTTCGAAATGTTGGGGAGTATAGCCGAGGGGCGTGGTGTACTGATGTTGGATGCCAACCACTGTAGGAGCGGGCAAGCCCTGATGCCAGTCAGTCAAGCCACAAACCTGTGGGAGCAAAGCTTGCTCGCGATTGTGGTAAGTCAGTCAGCAGCAATGTTGACTGTTCTGTCGTTATCGCGAGCAAGCTTTGCTCTCACAGGTTTGCGCTCCCACAGGAGCATGGTGTTTGTCAGGCGTTATCTACAAGGAAGCCCGTCGCACCTGATTCTCCAGCTCGACCTTCAACCCCGGCTCCAGCTTGAGCTGTCGCGCCAGCTCATCGAGGTAGGACTTTTCCATGAAGTTTTCCTCGTCCACCAGCATCACGCTGGCGATGTACATTTCCGCGGCCATTTCCGGAGTGCTGGCGGCGCGGGCGACGTCGGTGGGGTCCAGAGGCTTGTTGAGCTCGGCATGCAGCCAGTGTCGCAGCTCCTGGTCGTTGTCGAGCTTGGTGAATTCGCCTTCGATCAACTGCCGCTCACGCTCATCCACATGACCATCGGCCTTGGCCGCTGCGACCAACGCCTTGAGGATGGCCTGGCTGTGCTGCTCGACCTGTGCCGGTGGGATCCGGTCCAGGGTCCGGGGTTCCGTTTGCGGCGCGCGGCCCTGCTGGGCCTGCCAGTTGCCATAGGCTTTGTAGGCGATAACGCCCAGCGCGGCGAGACCGCCGTAGAGCGCAACCTTGCCGCCCGTCTTGCGGACTCTTTTGTTACCCAGCAGCAACCCCATGGCGCCTACCGCCAGTGCACCACCGCCAGCGCCGGAAAGCAGGCTGCCAAGCCCGCCGGTCTGCTTGTTCTGCGCGCCGCCCGCCTTGTTCTGCAACAGGTCCTGACCGGACTTGAGTAACTGATCGAGCAATCCACGGGTATTCATTTCGCTGCCTCCCTGTGTTCGGGTAACCGAATGAGCAAGGCCACCAGCCTAAATCGAAAGTATTCAAAGTCGTCGGCGAGATTGCTTCGAGATGTTGCTTGCCCTTTCAACCGCTCCCGCTACCCTTCAGAAAAAACGATATACACTGCAAAACATCGACAAAAACAGCCTACCGGGTATTCACCCATGATGACCTTGCGTCAGATCCGCCATTTCATCGCCGTGGCCGAGACCGGCTCGATTTCCGCCGCTGCGCAAGCCGCATTCATTTCCCAGTCCACCTTGACCCTGGCCATCCAGCAACTGGAGCAGGAGATCGGCGTCAGCCTGTTCAACCGCCATGCCAAGGGCATGACCCTGACCCATCAGGGCCATCAGTTCCTGCGCCAGGCCCACCTGATCCTCGCCACCGTAGACAACGCCAAGCGCAGCCTGCAGCAAAGCACCGACCAGGTCGCCGGCCATCTGACCGTCGGCGTCACCAGCCTGGTCGCCGGCTACTACCTGGCCGATCTGCTGACCCGCTTCCAGCGCGCCTACCCGAATGTGGTGATCCGCGTGATGGAGGACGAACGGCCCTATATCGAGCATCTGCTAGTCAGCGGGGAAATCGATGTCGGCGTGCTCATTCTGTCCAACCTCGAAGATCGCCATGCCTTGCAGACCGAAGTGTTGACCCATTCTCCTCACCGCTTGTGGCTGCCGCCCCGGCACCCGTTGCTGGAACACGACAGCATCAACCTGGCGGACGTCGCCAGTGAGCCACTGATCCAGCTGAACGTCGATGAAATGGAACGCAACGCCCAGCGCCTGTGGCGTGGTGCCAGCCTGCAACCGAAGATCACGCTGCGCACCGCCTCGACCGAAGCGGTGCGCAGCCTGGTAGCGGCGGGACTGGGCGTGTCGATCCAACCGGACATGACGTACCGCCCCTGGTCACTGGAGGGCGACATCATCGAAGCGCGTCCGATCGCCGACCTCAACCAGACCCTCGACGTCGGGCTGGCCTGGCGCCGCGGCACGTCACGACCGGCATTGGTCGATCCTTTCCTGACCGTCGCCAGGGAGCAGCCCCACGGCGGGCGTAAGCCATCTATTTAATCGAATGCATACTTGAGTATTTAGAATTTGTCGGCCTGGAGGCTGCGCACTAGTCTTGCTGAATCCTCCGGGCCATTTAATAAGAGAAAATCAAACATGGCTGGCACACCAACCCCACTGTGCACCGCATTGCTGATCGATGGGGAGCTCGTTTCCGGCGAGGGATTTGTCGAGCCGATACTCAATCCGGCCACCGGCGGAGTACTGGCCTCTATCGCCGAGGCCAGCATCGAGCAGGTCGAGGCAGCGGTCCTGGCCGCCCACCAAGCCTTCGACGGATGGTCGCGCACCACCCCGCAACAACGCTCGAACCTGCTGCTGGAGATCGCCAGCGCGATCGAAAAGCATGCCGATCACCTGGCCCGTCTCGAATCGCTGAACTGCGGCAAGCCATTGCACCTGGCGCGGCAGGACGACCTCAGTGCCACAGTGGATGTGTTCCGTTTCTTCGCCGGCGCCGTGCGCTGCCAGACCGGCCAGCTCAGCGGTGAGTACCTGCCCGGCTACACCAGCATGGTGCGCCGCGACCCCATCGGCGTGATCGCGTCCATTGCGCCGTGGAATTACCCAATCATGATGGCCGCGTGGAAAATCGCCCCGGCCCTGGCCGCCGGCAACACCCTGGTGTTCAAACCCTCGGAGCATACACCGCTGTCGATCCTGGCCCTGGCGCCGCTGCTGGCCGGGATCCTGCCCCGGGGCGTCATCAACGTCATCTGCGGAGGCGGCGAAGGGGTTGGCAGCCATCTGGTCAGCCATCCCAAGGTGCGCATGGTCTCGCTGACCGGCGATATCGTCACCGGCCAGAAAATCCTCCAGGCCGCGGCGAAAACCCTCAAGCGCACGCACCTGGAGCTGGGAGGCAAGGCACCGGTGATCGTCTGCAACGACGCCGACATCCAGGCGGTGGTCGATGGCGTGCGCACCTACGGCTATTACAACGCAGGCCAGGATTGCACCGCGGCCTGCCGGATCTACGCTCAGGGCGCCATTCACGATCGACTGGTGGCCGAACTCGGCACGGCGGTCAGCAGCCTGCGCTTTGCCGGCAAGCGCGACGCCGACAACGAAATCGGTCCCTTGATCAGCACCCGCCAGCGCGACCGTGTCGCCAGTTTCGTCGAACGCGCACTCGCCCAGCCGCACATCGAGCGCATCACCGGCGCGGCGGTGCATTCCGGTGCCGGCTTCTATTACCAGCCGACCTTGCTGGCCGGCTGCAAGCAAAGCGATGAAATCGTCCAGCGCGAGGTGTTCGGCCCGGTGGTCACCGTGACCCGCTTCGACGAACTCACCCAGGCGGTGGATTGGGCCAACGATTCCGAATACGGCCTGGCGTCCTCGGTATGGACCCAGAACCTGGACAAGGCGATGCAAGTGGCGGCGCGCCTGCAATACGGCTGCACCTGGATCAACAGCCACTTCATGCTGGTCAGCGAGATGCCCCACGGCGGCCTGAAGCGCTCGGGCTACGGGAAAGACTTGTCCTGTGACTCGCTCCAGGACTACAGCGTGGTGCGCCACATCATGGCCCGTCACGGGCGGGAGTTGTAAGCAGCAAGCTACAAGTTGTAGGTGACCGCCGTTTCTTGCAGCTTCCAGCTTGAGACTTGCGGCTAATCCAAAACAATTAAAGCAAGAGGGATTCCCATGTACGCGCACAACACCGTATTGCTCAGTGCAATCACCCTGGCGATGCTGACCAGCCTCAGCGTCCAGGCCGCCGAACCGCTCAAGACCGTTGGCAAGGGTGAAGGCCAATTGGATATCGTGGCCTGGCCGGGTTATATCGAGCGAGGCGAAAGCGACAAGGCCTACGATTGGGTGACCGGTTTCGAGAAGGAAACCGGCTGCAAGGTCAATGTGAAAACCGCCGCGACCTCCGACGAAATGGTCAGCCTGATGAGCAAGGGTGGCTACGACCTGGTCACGGCCTCGGGCGATGCTTCGTTACGACTGATCGCCGGCAAGCGGGTGCAACCAATCAACACCGCATTGATCCCCAACTGGAAGAACCTTGATCCGCGTCTCAAGGACGCGCCGTGGTACGTGGTCAACCAGAAAACCTACGGCACGCCGTATCAATGGGGGCCGAACGTGCTGATGTACAACACCGACGTATTCAAGCAGGCCCCTACCAGTTGGAGCGTGTTGTTCAGCCCCCAGGCCCTGCCCGACGGCAAGCCGAACAAGGGCCGCGTGCAGGCCTACGACGGACCGATCTACATCGCCGATGCGGCGCTGTACCTCAAGACTGCCAAGCCCGAGCTGGGCATCAAGGATCCGTATCAACTCGACGAAGCCCAATACAAGGCCGTGCTGGAGCTACTGCGGGCCCAGCAACCGTTGATCCATCGCTACTGGCATGACACCACCGTGCAGATGAGTGACTTCAAGAACGAAGGCGTGGTGGCGTCCGGTGCCTGGCCATACCAGGTCAATGGCCTGATCAACGAAAAACAACCGATCGCCTCGACCATTCCGAAAGAAGGCGCCACCGGCTGGGCCGACACCACCATGCTCCACGCCGAGGCCAAGCACCCCAACTGCGCCTACAAATGGATGGACTGGTCGCTGCAACCGAAGGTCCAGGGTGACGTGGCAGCATGGTTCGGCTCCTTGCCGGCAGTGCCCGCGGCGTGCCAGGGCAGCGAGCTGCTGGGGGCTGAAGGTTGCAAGACCAACGGCTTCGACCAGTTCGACAAGATCGCCTTCTGGAAAACCCCACAGGCCGAGGGCGGCAAGTTCGTGCCGTACAGCCGCTGGACCCAGGATTACATCGCGATCATGGGCGGGCGGTAGGGCTGATCGGGCGGTGTAAAAACTACAGATAAATACTGTCGTTGTGGCGAGGGGATTTATCCCCGCGCCACAGGTTCGGTGCCCGTCATCATTAATGATTCAACAGCAGCAGTTGCGCTTATGGAGCACCGCACCATGACACTCGCAGTCCAGTTCACCCAGGTTTCCCGTCAATTCGGCGAGGTGAAGGCCGTTGACCGGGTCTCCATCGACATCGAGGACGGCGAGTTCTTTTCCATGCTGGGCCCCTCCGGGTCGGGCAAGACCACCTGTCTGCGGCTGATTGCCGGTTTCGAACAGCCGAGCGCCGGTTCGATCCGCATTCATGGCGAGGAGGCCGCCGGGCTGCCACCCTATCAACGGGACGTCAATACGGTATTCCAGGACTACGCCCTCTTCCCCCACATGAACGTACGCGACAACGTGGCCTACGGCCTGAAAGTCAAAGGCGTCGCCAAGGCCGAGCGAATCAAGCGTGCCGACGAAGCGCTGGAGATGGTAGCCCTGGGCGGCTATGGCGAACGCAAACCGGCGCAGCTCTCCGGCGGCCAGCGTCAGCGTGTAGCCCTGGCCCGTGCGCTGGTCAATCGCCCGCGGGTGTTGCTGCTGGATGAACCCCTTGGCGCCCTCGACCTGAAGCTGCGCGAACAGATGCAAGGCGAATTGAAGAAACTGCAGCGCCAGTTGGGCATCACGTTCATTTTCGTTACCCATGACCAGACCGAGGCCTTGTCGATGTCCGACCGGGTGGCGGTATTCAACATGGGCCGCATTGAACAAGTGGATACACCGCGCAACCTGTACATGAAACCGGCGACCACCTTCGTCGCGGAATTTGTCGGCACCTCCAACGTGATTCGCGGCGAACTGGCGCGACAGCTGAGCGGTTATCCACAGCCGTTTTCGATCCGCCCGGAACACGTGCGTTTCGCCGAGGGCCCGTTGAGCGGCCATGAAATCGAAGTCCAAGGGCTGCTTCACGACATTCAATACCAGGGCAGCGCCACTCGCTACGAGCTGAAGCTGGAAAACGGCCAGATCCTGAACCTCAGTCAGGCCAACACTCAGTGGGCCGACAGCAGCGCTCAGCACCAGACCGGCCAGCAGCTCAGGGTCCGCTGGGCCCGCGAGGCGATGATTACCCTGCACGACACTGTCGGCGGCGAGGCCTGAGATGAATACACTGGCTCTCCCCCGCACACCTGCACCGGGTTCGCTGCGACGGTTTTCCAACCTGCTGTACCGACGGCCCAACCTGTACCTGTCGATGCTGCTGGTACCGCCGCTGATCTGGTTCGGCGCGATCTACCTGGGCTCGCTGCTGACCTTGCTGTGGCAAGGCTTCTACACCTTCGACGATTTCACCATGGCGGTCACGCCGGACCTGACCCTGGCGAATTTCGCGGCACTGTTCCAACCCTCGAACTTCGACATCATCCTGCGCACCGTGACCATGGCCATCGCGGTGTCCATCGCCAGCGCCGTCGTCGCGTTCCCCATCGCCTATTACATGGCGCGCTACACCAGCGGCAAGACCAAGGCGTTTTTCTACATCGCGGTAATGCTACCCATGTGGGCCAGCTACATCGTCAAGGCCTATGCCTGGACATTGTTGCTGGCCAAAGGCGGCGTGGCGCAGTGGTTCATTCAGCACCTGGGCCTGGGGCCGGTGTTGCAGTTCGTGCTGGAAATCCCCGGCGTCGGCGGCAGCACGCTGTCCACTTCGCACCTGGGACGCTTCCTGGTGTTTGTCTATATCTGGCTGCCGTTCATGATCCTGCCGATCCAGGCGTCCCTGGAGCGCCTGCCGCCCTCGCTGCTGCAAGCCTCGGCGGACCTGGGTGCCAAGCCACGCCAGACGTTCATGCAAGTGGTCCTGCCGCTGTCGGTCCCGGGCATCGCCGCCGGTTCGATCTTCACGTTCTCGCTGACCCTGGGGGATTTCATCGTGCCCCAGCTGGTGGGCCCGCCGGGATACTTCGTCGGCAGCATGGTCTACGCCCAGCAAGGCGCCATCGGCAACATGCCCATGGCCGCAGCCTTCACGCTGGTGCCCATCGTGCTGATCGCCATTTACCTGTCTATCGTCAAGCGCCTGGGGGCTTTCGATGCACTCTGATTCTTCATCCCGGGCGTCATGGGGTTTGCGCATCGCGGCTTGGGGGGGACTGGTGTTCCTGCACTTCCCGATCCTGATCATCTTCCTCTATGCCTTCAATACCGAGGACGCCGCGTTCAGCTTCCCGCCCAAGGGCTTGACCCTGAAATGGTTCAGCGTGGCTTTCGCCCGTCCTGATGTACTGGAGGCGATCAAGCTGTCGTTGCAGATCGCGAGCATCGCCACCCTGATCGCCATGGTACTCGGCACGTTGGCCTCAGCGGCGCTGTACCGCCGCGACTTCTTCGGCAAGCAGGGAATATCCCTGATGCTGATCCTGCCCATTGCCCTGCCGGGGATCATCACCGGCATTGCACTTCTGGCCACGTTCAAGACCCTGGGAATCGAGCCGGGCATGTTCACCATCGTCGTCGGCCACGCCACTTTCTGTGTAGTGATCGTCTACAACAACGTCATCGCCCGGTTGCGCCGTACCTCCCACAGCCTGATCGAGGCCTCGATGGACCTGGGGGCGGATGGCTGGCAGACCTTCCGCTACATCATCCTGCCCAATCTCGGCTCGGCACTGCTGGCCGGCGGCATGTTGGCGTTCGCGCTGTCGTTCGACGAAATCATTGTCACCACCTTCACTGCCGGCCACGAACGTACCCTGCCGCTCTGGCTGCTCAACCAACTCAGCCGCCCCCGCGACGTGCCGGTGACCAACGTCGTCGCCATGCTGGTGATGATCGTCACCATGCTGCCGATATTGGGCGCCTACTACCTGACCCGTGGGGGTGAGAGCGTGGCGGGGAGCGGGGGGAAATAACTCAGGCATGAACAGCGATGCCCCCCCTGTGGGAGCGAGCCTGCTCGCGAAAGCGGTGCTCCAGTCAGTGCAAGGGTTGCCTGGTGGAACACCTTCGCGAGCAGGCTCGCTCCCACAAAAAACAACAACTTGAGAGGACATGGACATGCAAACCAAACTGCTGATCAACGGTCGCCTGGTGAACGGCGAAGGTCCCGGACAGGCCGTGTTCAATCCGGCACTGGGTCGGGTGCTGGTGGAAATCAACGAAGCCAGCGAAGCTCAGGTCGATGCCGCCGTGCGCGCTGCCGCTGATGCCTTCGACAGTTGGTCGCAGATCCCGCCCAAGGACCGCTCCCTGCTGCTGCTCAAACTGGCCGACGCCATTGAAGCCCATGGCGAAGAACTGGCGAAGCTGGAGTCGGACAACTGTGGCAAACCCCTGGGCGCCGCCCTGAACGATGAGATCCCGGCCATTGCCGATGTGTTCCGTTTCTTTGCCGGCGCCAGTCGCTGCATGAACGGCTCGGCGGGGGGCGAATACCTGCCGGGGCATACTTCGATGATCCGCCGCGACCCGGTGGGCGTTATTGCCTCCATCGCACCCTGGAACTATCCGCTGATGATGGTTGCCTGGAAAATCGCCCCGGCCCTGGCCGCGGGTAATACCGTTGTACTCAAGCCCTCGGAACAGACGCCCCTGACGGCGTTGCGCCTGGCGGAACTGGCAGCGGACATTTTCCCGGCCGGGGTACTCAACGTGGTGTTCGGTCGTGGGCAGACCGTCGGCCAGCCGCTGATCACTCACCCGAAAGTGCGCATGGTGTCGCTCACCGGCTCCATCGCCACCGGCTCGCACATCATTTCCAGCACCGCCGACAGCGTCAAACGCACGCATATGGAACTGGGCGGCAAGGCCCCGGTGATCATCTTCGACGACGCCGACATCGACGCCGCCGTGGAAGGCATCCGCACTTTCGGTTTCTACAATGCCGGCCAGGATTGCACCGCGGCCTGCCGCATCTATGCCCAGCAAGGCATCTACGACCAGTTCGTCGAAAAACTCGGCGCTGCGGTGGGCAGCATCAAGTACGGCCTGCAGACCGCACCGGACACCGAGATGGGCCCGCTGATCACCGCCCAGCATCGAGACCGCGTGGCCGGGCTCGTCGAACGCGCCATCGCCCAGCCACATATCCGTTTGATCACCGGTGGCAAAGCCGTGGACGGCAACGGGTTCTTCTTCGAACCGACGGTACTGGCCGATGCCCAGCAGGACGATGAGATCGTGCGCCGGGAGGTCTTCGGCCCGGTGGTGTCCGTCACCCCGTTCCTCGATGAAGCGCAGGTACTGGACTGGGCCAACGATTCTGACTATGGCCTGGCCTCATCGGTATGGACCCGCGACGTCGGCCGCGCCCATCGCCTGTCGGCGCGCCTGCAATACGGCTGCACCTGGGTGAATACCCACTTCATGCTCGTCAGCGAAATGCCCCACGGCGGTCAGAAACATTCCGGGTATGGCAAGGACATGTCCATGTATGGGCTGGAGGACTACACGGTGGTGCGGCATGTGATGTTCAAGCATTAAATGCAATAAGTATCTGGAAACACATGCGCACGGCCCCCCGCCTTCGTCTTGCTAAGGTTTTCGTCAACCGGTGCACCCTCGCTGGTTGACGGAAATCCTGGCAGGCCCTGGGGTTGTCTACAACGTATACACCCAAAGGGTATCTCTCCATGGTCTCGCCTGTTTTGTCGTTTGGCGTCTCCCCGGCTGCGGCCGTCCTTCAGCCGTTCCGGATGTTCGAGAACTGGTGCTGACACGCTACCCATTCGTTGCACCTTACCGGGTCGTGCAAGGTCAATTGCAGATCTTGCGCATATTGCGCCAGCGCACAGAACGTCCCCGGGACTGGTCGATGGAATAAGCAGTGACTCTGCCCAGACCGATCCAGTACGACAACCGGCTCAAAACCGCGAAACACTCCTCATCGCATCCACCAGGTAACGCATGGCGATCCGGTCGTTTTCCGACAGCTCGCGGTAGCGCTCCACCAATCGCAGTTCCTCCAGGCTAAGGCGCCGCGTCCGGCGCACGTTGTGCAGGCATGGGAAGAGCCCCAGCATTTCAGCAATGCCCTGTAGTTTCGTCATGAACGGTGTCCTTGTGTACGTCGAATTGATTCCCGGAGCCTGCCGGGCTCGCGGACGGAACCCCTTTGCCAAGCTAAAGAATAGGGGCGATTCACACAGCGAGGAGGCAGTTTTAGAGTAATTAGTCAAAAAAATGCAGATACCCCGGAGAAAAAAGAAATATCTGTAAGGAAATTTAACCAAGCCACGCTTTCCTTTTCTCAGCCGTCGACGTATCCCCTATGATTTTGCGCCTCGGTGAACCGATCCGGCTCTCAGGCATCTGTTCTGGTGGCTTGTGCGGTTAATTTGAGTATTCGAGTTAGCCACACAGGCCACCTCCGTCGCGTTTGGCCAAAGGCATGTCCGAACTCCTTTATCAGTTGTATCAGTCTCTGTTGCCAGGAGCGGCTGGGGATTGTTTCGAGAAAGGTTGTATTTATGCATCGCAGGAACCTGCTCAAGGCCTCCATGGCTTTCGCCGCCTATACCGGGCTTTCGGCTTCGGGCCTCATGGCGGCACGGGCCTGGGCCGCCGATCGGACGGCAGACGGCGAAGCCCTCCCCTTCGACTTCAAGAACCTGAAAGACCAGGCCAAGCGGCTGGCCGGGCAACGTTACGTCGATACCAAGCAAGTCTTGCCGGAAACATTGGCGATGATGTCGCCCCTGCAGTTCAACGCTATCCGGTATGACGCCAACCATTCGCTGTGGAATGAGCTGGATGGCCAACTGGACGTACAGTTTTTCCACGTCGGCATGGGTTTCAAGCAGCCGGTGCGCATGCACAGTGTCAATCCGAAGACCCGCCTGGCCCGTGAAGTGCATTTCCGCCCGGAGTTGTTCAACTACGAGAAAACCACGGTCAACACCGCGCAACTGACGGGTGACCTGGGGTTCTCCGGGTTCCGGGCCTTCAAGGCGCCGGAGCTGGACCGGCACGACATCGTTTCGTTTCTGGGCGCCAGTTATTTCCGCGCCGTGGACGCCAGCGGCCAGTACGGCCTCTCGGCCCGTGGATTGGCAATCGATACGTATGCCAAACACCGCGAGGAGTTTCCGGACTTCACTCAGTTCTGGTTCGAAACCCCGGACAAGAACAGCACCCGTTTCGTGGTCTATGCACTGCTCGACTCCCCCAGCGCCACCGGCGCTTATCGTTTTGACATCGATTGCCAGCCCACCCGGGTCGTGATGGAAGTCGACGCCCACATCAACGCCCGGACCGCCATCGAACAACTCGGCATTGCGCCGATGACCAGCATGTTCAGTTGCGGCACCGTCGAACGGCGCATGTGCGACACCATTCACCCGCAGATCCACGACTCCGACCGACTGGCCATGTGGCGCGGCAATGGCGAATGGGTCTGCCGTCCGCTGAACAATCCAGCCACCCTGCAATTCAACGCTTTTGCCGACAACAACCCGAAAGGCTTCGGCCTGGTGCAGACCGACCATAGCTTCGAGAGCTACCAGGATACCGTGGACTGGTACAGCAAGCGTCCAAGCCTATGGGTCGAGCCGACAACAGCCTGGGGCGAAGGCTCTGTGGATCTGCTGGAAATTCCTACCACCGGCGAAACCCTGGATAACATCGTCGCGTTCTGGTCGCCAAAAAAACCGGTTGCAGCCGGTGATTCACTGAACTACGGCTACAAACTCTACTGGAGCGCCCTGCCACCGGTGAGCACCGAGCTGGCACAGGTCCATGCGAGCCGTTCAGGCATGGGTGGGTTCATCGAAGGCTGGGCACCGGGCGAGCATTACCCCACCGTCTGGGCGCGACGCTTTGCCGTGGACTTCAGTGGCGGCGGTATCGACCAGTTGCCCCCTGGGACCGGTATCGAACCGGTGGTGACTTGCTCCCATGGCGAGGTGAAGGACTTCAACGTGTTGGTGGTGGATGCGATCAAGGGCTATCGCATTACCTTCGACTGGTACCCGACCGATGACCGGGTGGACCCGGTGGAGATGCGCCTGTTCATTCGCAGCAAGGACCGGACCCTGAGCGAGACCTGGCTTTACCAGTACTTCCCGCCGACGCCGGATAAGCGCAAGTATCCCTGATAGTTATTGGTCGTCCGGGCTGGCCCCATCGCGAGCAGGCTCGCTCCCACACAGTGATCTCATTGCATAGGGATTCCTTGTGGGAGCGAGCCTGCTCGCGATGAGGCCAGTGCAAGCAGAGAAAATTTCAACCAAAGAAAAGCCCCGGCCTGAACGACCGGGGCTTTGTTTTTTGCAGAAACAGTCAGTCCCGCAGATCCGACTCATGAATCGGCTGGTCCCGATGGGTCGCACGCTGATACTGCGCCGGCCAGACTGCCTTGCGCCCACCCAGGTCATCATCGGCATGCAGCGCCCAGTACGGATCGCGCAACAACTCGCGGGCCAGGAAAATGATGTCGGCCTGGCAGGTTCGCAGAATGTGCTCGGCCTGGGCTGGCTCGGTGATCATGCCGACGGTGCCGGTGGCGATTTCCGACTCCTTGCGCACCCGTTCGGCAAAACGCGTCTGGTAACCCGGACCGGTAGGGATCTCCGCATTCGCCGCGGTACCGCCCGATGACACATCGATCAGATCGACCCCCAACGCCCTGAATCGCCGCGCCAGCTCGACGGTTTCATCGGGATTCCAGCCATCCTCGACCCAATCGGTGGCCGAGACACGCACGAACACCGGCAACTCCTCAGGCCATACGGCCCTGACCGCTTCGGTGACCTGCAGCACCAGCCGGATACGGTTTTCGAACGAACCACCATATTGATCGCGCCGCTGATTGCTCAGCGGAGACAGGAACTGATGCAGCAGATAGCCATGGGCCGCGTGGACCTCGACCACCTTGAAACCGGCCGTCAAGGCCCGTTTGGCGGCCTCCACGAACGCCTGGATGACACCATTGATCTGTCCTTCGTCCAGTTGGGACGGCTGCGTGTGCTGCGGGTCGAAGGCAATCGGCGAGGGACCGACCGGCACCCAGCCGCCATCCGCAGGCTTCACGCTGCCATGCTTGCCCAACCAGGGCCGCCAGGTACTGGCCTTGCGCCCGGCGTGGGCCAATTGAATGCCCGGCACAGAGCCCTGGGCGGTGATGAAGCGGGTGATGCGTTGCAGCGGCTCGATCTGTTCATCGTTCCACAACCCCAGGTCCTGGGCGGTAATGCGGCCGTCGGCGGTGACAGCGGTGGCTTCGGTGAATACCAGGCCGGCACCGCCCACGGCACGGCTGCCGAGGTGCACCAGATGCCAGTCGTTGGCCAGGCCATCGACACTCGAATACTGGCACATCGGTGATACCGCGATGCGGTTGGGCAGGGTCAATTGGCGTACGGTATAGGGTTCAAGCAGCAGACTCATGGGGCACCTCTTCGAATCAGTGGGCAGGCTCCAGGTTCTGTTTGAAAAGTCGACGAGTGACAAAAGGTGCAGCACCCGCCCCCGCGGGCAAAGAAAAAGGACAAGACGTCACAAGGGCTATCAACCAGTGTTTAGAGCCTAGTCGACAACCTGGGATAAGGCAGGGTTTCGCGTTTAAAACAAGCTCCTGTGGCGAGGGGATTTATCCCCTCGCCACAGGAGGATCATCGCCTTGGGAAATCTGTGGGCCTACCGCGGCTCGATATGGGCAATCATCAACTGCACCGTTTCCTGGCCACGAAACTCGTTGAGATCGAGTTTGTAGGCCAACTCGACCCAGCGCACGGTCGGGTTCGGCCAGACGTCGCGGTCGATGCCAAAGGCGATGCCATCGAGCTTCACCGAACCGCACTCGCTCCTGAGTACCACCTTCAGGTGCCGTTCGCCCACCACCCGCTGCTCGACCAGCTGGAACACACCGTGGAACATCGGTTCCGGAAAATGCTGGCCCCAGGGGCCGGCATGGCGCAGGGCCCGGGCCAGTTCCAGATGGAATTCTTCCACCGCCAGGGTGCCATCCGACAACAGGCGCCCGGTCAGGTCCTCTTCACGCAACTGCCTGCGCACTTCCGCGTCGAAAGCCTCGGCGAACAACGGGAAATTCGCCTCCGGCAATGACAGCCCTGCCGCCATGGCATGACCGCCGTACTTGGTGATCAGGGTAGGATGCTGCGCGGCCACGACACTCAGGGCGTCGCGAATATGAAACCCCTGCACCGAACGACCAGACCCCTTGAGCATGCCGTCTCCGGCATCGGCGAAGGCAATGGTCGGACGGAAGTAACGTTCTTTCATTCGGGAGGCAAGGATGCCGATGACACCCTGGTGCCACTGCGGATCGAACAGGCACAGACCGAACGGCATCGATTCAACCGGCAGCTCCTTGAGCTGGGCCAGCGCCTCACGCTGCATGCCCTGCTCGATGGATTTGCGATCCTGGTTCATGCCATCCAGCTGCGCGGCCATTTCCCGGGCCAGCGCCTCGTCGTCGGTGAGCAGGCATTCGATGCCCAGGCTCATGTCGTCCAGGCGTCCTGCCGCATTCAGACGCGGCCCCAGGATGAACCCGAGATCGGTCGAGGTAATGCGTGAGTGGTCACGCTTGGCCACTTCCAGAATGGCTTTGATGCCAGGGCGCGCGCGCCCGGCACGAATGCGTTCCAGGCCCTGATGCACGAGGATCCGGTTGTTGGCATCCAGGGGCACCACGTCTGCCACACTGCCCAGAGCCACCAGGTCCAGCAGTTCACCGATGTTCGGCTGAGGCTTGGTGGCATACCAACCCAAGCTGCGCAACCGCGCGCGCAGGGCCATCAGCACATAGAAAATCACCCCGACCCCCGCCAGCGCCTTGCTCGGGAATTCACAGCCCGGCTGGTTCGGATTGACGATGGCATCGGCCGCCGGCAACTCGGTGCCCGGCAAGTGGTGGTCGGTCACCAGTACCTTGAGCCCCGCCGCTTTCGCCGCCGCCACACCTTCCACGCTGGAAATGCCGTTGTCCACCGTGATCAACAGTTGCGGCTCGCGGGTCAGGGCGACTTCGACGATTTCCGGGGTCAGCCCGTAGCCGTATTCGAAGCGATTGGGCACCAGATAGTCGACATGGGCCGCCCCCAGCAGCCGCAGCCCCAACAGGCCCACGGTACTGGCCGTTGCCCCGTCGGCATCGAAATCGCCAACGATCAGGATCCGTTGGCGCTGCTCCAGGGCCACCACCAGAAGATCCACCGCCGCATCGATGCCCTTGAGCTGCTGGTAGGGAATCAGGCGCGCCAGACTCTTGTCCAGTTCGGCCTCGGACTGCACGCCACGCGCCGCATACAGGCGGGTCAGCAGGGGCGGCAGGTCACCGAGGAACGGCAGGGTGGCGGGGAGCTGGCGGGGTTCTATGCGCATGGGGTTACAGACATTCTTCTATGGGTCATTGAAACTATCGGCAAAAGAGCTGCATGTGGGCGCGAGCCTGCTCGCGATAGCGGTGTGTCAGTCTCTGAGTTGCGAGATGATCCACCGCTATCGCGAGCAGGCTCGCTCCCACAGGAATCAACCGCGCTCGCCCAGCAACCACTGCAGTTGAACTTCATGCTGGCCACGGTCGTCGGTCACGAACATTGTCCCTTCGCTGATCATGATGTCCCACTTGATCACGCGGGGCATGTCCTGGGCCAGGGTTTCCAGCACATCCTGGGGCACAGCGGCGATGTTGACGTTCTTCAGGCCTTTCACCGCCGGGATCACCTTGCCTTCCCAGACCCGCAGGCTGCCATAGGCCAGCAGGCTGGTGCGCTCGGTACGGCGCGAGCACCAGGTCAGGCGATCAACGTCGGGCTGACCGACTTCGATCCAGTGCAGCACGCGGTCATCCAGACTTTTTTCCCACAGTGCAGGTTCATCGACATCTGACAGACCACGACCAAACGACAGCAGTTCGTTGTACCAGAGAGCGTAGGCCAGCAGCCGCACGGTCATGCGCTCCTCGGTTTCCGAAGGATGGCGGGCGATGGTCTGCTTCACATTCTCGTAGACATTGCGATCGAGGTCGGTGAGGTTCAGTTCAAACTTGTAGGTCGTGGACGGCTGGGCCATGAACGGGCTTCTTGATACGTGGAAAGGCGGCAAGTCTAACCGATGAAACGGCAAATCCACGAATTGCCGACCATCAACCTGCGGCGACTGACGCTGGCCTATGATAAAACGCTCTATTCGTTCCGTTTTGTCCTACAGGATCTTTCATGTCGCTCACAGCCAAACCCCTTGCCGGGGTCAAAGTCATCGAACTCGGCACCTTGATCGCCGGGCCTTTTGCCTCGCGGATCTGTGCCGAATTCGGTGCCGAAGTGGTCAAGGTCGAATCGCCCGACGGCGGTGACCCGCTGCGCAAGTGGCGCAAGTTGTATGAAGGCACCTCCCTGTGGTGGTTCGTCCAGGCGCGCAACAAGAAATCCCTGACCCTGAACCTGAAACACCCCGACGGGCTGGCGATCCTGAAACAGCTGATTGGCGAAGCCGACATCCTGATCGAAAACTTTCGCCCCGGCGTACTGGAAAAGCTCGGCCTGGGCTGGGAGGTGCTGCACGCATTGAACCCGAAGCTGGTGATGGTGCGTCTCTCCGGGTTCGGCCAGACCGGGCCGATGAAGGATCAGCCCGGGTTCGGCGCAGTGGGCGAATCCATGGGCGGCCTGCGCTACATCACCGGATTCGAAGACCGCCCGCCAGTGCGCACCGGGATTTCCATCGGTGACTCCATCGCCGCCCTGTGGGGCGTGATCGGTGCATTGATGGCCCTGCGTCACCGCGAAGTCAACGGCGGCAGCGGACAAGTGGTGGACGTGGCATTGTACGAGGCGATATTCGCCATGATGGAAAGCATGGTGCCGGAATTCGACGTGTTCGGTTTCATCCGCGAGCGCACCGGCAATATCATGCCCGGCATCACGCCGTCGTCGATTCACACCAGCGCCGATGGCAAGCACGTGCAGATTGGCGCCAACGGCGACGCGATCTTCAAGCGTTTCATGCAGGTCATCGGTCGTGACGATTTGGCCAATGACCCGCAACTGGCCAGCAACGACGGCCGAGACAGCCGCCGCGACGAGCTGTACGGCGTCATCGATCGCTGGGTCAACTCATTGCCGCTCGATACCGTCATCGAACAGTTGAACCGGGCCGAAGTGCCGGCCAGCCGAATCTTCAGCGCCGAAGACATGTTCAGCGATCCACAATTCCTGGCCCGTGAAATGTTCCTGCAAGCCAAGCTGCCGGACGGTAAGGCGTTCAAGATGCCAGGCATCGTACCGAAACTTTCCGACACGCCGGGCAGCGCCGAATGGGTCGGGCCAACGCTTGGGGAACACAACGCCCAGGTGCTCGGCGAGCTTGGCTACGATGCGCAGCAAATCGCTCGCCTGCGCACCGAGGGGGCGATTTAAAGGTGTCAAATCCTGAATACGCCCGCACCGTTTCAGCCAGGAACGCCTTGTGTCCTGGCAGTTGGACGTGGAAGGTTCGCTGAGGCGCTCCCACACGGAACGAAACGACAGGCAAAAAGAAACCCCGAGAAGTGGGGAGACGACTCGGGGTTAAACGTGACCATTCGAGGTCCGTGCAACAAGCGACAAGCACCGGAGCACAATGCTTGATCTTGTTGGTAAAAAGTCTGACTCACGGGACGGTAGGAAGGTTCCCACAACCTGCCATTCAATTCGCTGCGGTCATGACCTTGTCGCGAGCCACATTACGCAGTGCCGCGATCACACAAGGCTCCAAACGCCCCTCGGCGATCAGTACATCCCGATGCAGACCATCGACCACGTCCGTCAGTTGACGCTTGTCGGTCAACTGCGCCTGATTGAACACCCGCTCAACCATGATGGCTCCAGAAGCACTCTTCAGCGTCACCAGGCATTCGCCACCGGCGCCGGAGGGAATCAGCGTGACCTGATACGGGCTCAAAGCCTCACCCAGCAATAGGCTGATACTTTCCATTCGATCACCCTTCAATAGTCCGAAAACAACTGCATGTGCACAGTAAGTGACCGTCGGCCGCAGCAGAAAGTTCGTCAGCGCACCGAACCGGCCTGTTCAACTGAGGATGCGCGTTCAATATGACAGGGAAAAAACAGCTTTTGCGGGAAGCCATTCTCATCGTGCGCGTGCATCAGGCCAGGATCCTTTGCGAACGCCGCCATCGCCGCCCGACATCGCTCCAGCCCCCCAGCAGACCACGCAACCGCCCATCGGCGCCGTAGAACGGCACCGACCAATGGTAGATATCCCGCAGTCCACTGTTGAACATCACTTGGCGGTCGCTGAAGCGGGACTGACCCGTTCGCAGCTGCTCCATCATCTCTCCATGCAGCAACTCGGCGGTGGTCGGCGGAAACGCGGGGGAGTCGGTCAAGCGTGTCCCTCGCAGCTTTTCGAAACGGGTCGCGAACTGTTCCTCATAGCTCTTGTTGCACATGAGCAGACGCCCTTCGAGATCACGGATGAAAATCGGATCGGGAATGGCGTCCATCAAGGCCTTCTGGAGCATCAATTGGTCGTTGAGGACCGCTTCGGCCTTGTGGCGCTGATCGATCTGTATCTGCAGGCGTCGGCTCCACAGCAGCGACAGAAGGCCGGACACCCCGAGCACGACGACGCACCAGTAGCCCCATTGGGACACCCGCAGCCAAAGCGACGGCGCCTTGCTGGGGACGACACCCGCCATCCACTTGGAACGCAGGGCACGCATTTCCTCGGCCGGAAACACTTCCAGTGCCTTGTTCAGGATACTCAGCAGCGGCAGTAGATCCTGACGTACAGCCAGATAGTCTGGCTCCCACTTACCATCAAGAGTTTTTCCTACCTTCAACTGTCCCGCAGGATAGAGATGCACTCCGGTTTCGTTTTCGATGGTGGCATGGGCCTCCCCACTTTCCACCAGCGCCCTCGCCTCTGCATAGGTTTTGACCGTGCGCAGCTCGACAGTGGGGTGGTCACGACGGATCTCCGTCTCCAATGCATGCCGTGCCGGCAGTGCCAGGACCTTCCCCCTCAGTTGTTCCAGCGAATGGAGCGCCGGCTCTCCGTCGCGACCGACGAATACCCAGCCGGAACCGCCAAATGCGTGACTGAAGTTGAGGAAGTCCCGACGCTCATCGTTCATCGCCATGGTGGTCGTCATGTCAGCCTCGCCCCGCTCCAGCATCGCCAGCAACTGGTCGGGGGAGAACGACTCCCGGTGCACGAACTCGAGACCCGTCATCCGTGCAATGCGCAGGAGAATGTCGTTGTTCAGTCCGTTCCACTGCCCACGTTCATTCTTGAACAGGTACAACGGAAACTGCATCGAGGCCACGACGACCCTGGGGTGCTCCTCGATCCACTGCAATTCCTGCGCGTCCAGCACCAGCCGCTCGCCAGACTGGAACGGCGGCGCGTCAAAGGCTGCCAACTGTGCCGCGCCACCCCACTGCATCCAGCAGATCAGGGCCAGCCCTGCCATCCAGCTCAACGCTGGTTTGCATTTGATAAAAAACAACATCTGCATTTCCTTCGAGATGACTCGCCCGTCCCTCCAAGGGGCGAAAACCCGATCAGTTTGGCATGCAGAAACAAGAAAGCCCGTCAGGAGACGGGCTTCAAAATGTGACAGGTTTCAGCAATCAGAGAGGCTTGCCACGGTTGCCATGCTGACTGACAAAGGCCTGTACGGCTTTGAGGTCATTAGGCAGCACCGTGCAGCGCTCTTCTCGCTCAAACAAATCCGAAAGATGTGCAGGTAGTTCAAGCGCTTTTCCTACACCAGCTTTCTCCACCGCTTCCGGGAACTTGACCGGGTGAGCGGTTCCCAGAATCACCATGGGGATGTCCAGGCTGCGGCGGCACTCACGGGCAGCCCTCACGCCGATGGCAGTGTGCGGGTCAAGTAACTCGCCGCTCTGCTCGAACACCTCGGCAATGGTTTCGCAGGTTTGCGCGTCGTCCACCGCCAAGGAGTCGAACAGCTTGCGGGCTTCGGTCCAGCGCTCGGCCTCGACACTGAAACCGCCACCCTGGCGGAAACTGTCCATCAGCCCGGCAATCGCCGCGCCGTTGCGACCATGCAGGTCGAACAGCAGGCGCTCGAAGTTCGACGACACCATGATGTCCATGGAGGGCGACAGCGTGGCGTGCAGGGTTTCCTTGACGTACTGGTTGCCGCTCATGAAGCGGTGCAGGATGTCGTTGCGGTTGGTGGCGACGATCAGTTGATTGATCGGCAGGCCCATGTTGCGCGCCAGGTAGCCGGCGAAGATGTCACCGAAGTTGCCGGTAGGCACCGAGAACGACACCGAACGTGCCGGACCGCCCAACTGCAGGGCCGCGTGGAAGTAATAAACGATCTGGGCCATGATCCGCGCCCAGTTGATCGAGTTCACTGCCACCAGCCGCGTGCCCTTGAGGAAGCCCTGGTCGGCGAAACTGGCCTTGACCATTTCCTGGCAGTCATCGAAGTTGCCTTCAATGGCGATGTTGTGGATGTTATCGCCGAAGATCGTCGTCATCTGCCGGCGCTGCACTTCCGAGACACGGTTGTGCGGATGCAGGATGAAGATGTCGACGTTCTCGCAGTGCTTGCAGCCTTCGATGGCGGCCGAACCGGTGTCGCCGGAAGTAGCACCGACAATGACCACGCGCTCGCCACGCTTGTGCAGCACGTAGTCCAGCAGACGACCGAGCAATTGCAGAGCGAAATCCTTGAATGCCAGGGTCGGGCCGTGGAACAGCTCCATTACCCACTCGTTACCGTTGAGCTGACGCAGCGGGGCAATGGCGTTGTGGGAAAAGACGCCATAGGTCTCTTCCAGGATCTTTTTGAAGTCGGCGTCCGGGATACTGCCGGTGACGAACGGACGCATGACGCGGAAGGCCAGCTCGTGATACGGCAGGCCGGCCCAGGAGGCGATTTCTTCCTGGGTGAAACGCGGCAGGTTTTCCGGCACATAGAGGCCGCCGTCCGTGGCCAGGCCGGCCAGCAGGACATCTTCGAAATTCAGGGCCGGTGCCTGGCCGCGGGTGCTGATATAGCGCATGGGGGCAAACCTTTGGTTTGAGCTTCGAGCGTCAAGCTGCAAGCTACAAGTAGAAGCCGATCCGCTTTCAACCTGTAGCTTGTGACTTGCCGCTTGCAGCTGAATTAATTCAGATGTTCAACGCGGATACGGACCACAGGGCCTACCACGTCCTGGAGCGCTTCCAGCGCTGCAATCGCGTCGTTGATACGCTGCTCGACCACGCGGTGGGTCAGCAGAATCATCGGCACCAGGCCGTCGTGTTCCTCGACTTCCTTCTGCATGATCGACTCGATGTTGATGCCGCGCTCCGACAGGATGCTCGCCACCTGGGCCAGTACGCCCGGATGGTCCTTGGCCTGGATGCGCAAGTAGTAAGCACTTTCGCACGCTTCGATCGGAAGAATCGGATGCGCCGACAGCGAGTCCGGCTGAAACGCCAGGTGCGGCACACGGTTCTCCGGATCCGACGTCATGGCACGCACCACGTCCACCAGGTCGGCCACGACCGATGAAGCGGTCGGTTCCATGCCAGCGCCGGCGCCGTAGAACAGGGTCGATCCAGAGGCGTCACCGTTGACCATGACGGCGTTCATCACACCGTTGACGTTGGCTATCAGGCGGTCGGCCGGGATCAGGGTCGGATGCACGCGCAGCTCGATGCCGCTGGCGGTGCTGCGGGCAACCCCCAGGTGTTTGATGCGGTAGCCCAAGGCTTCGGCGTAGTTCACATCAGCAGTGGTCAGCTTGGTGATGCCTTCGGTGTAGGCCTTGTCGAACTGCAGCGGGATACCAAAGGCGATGGACGCCAGGATCGTCAGCTTGTGCGCTGCATCGATGCCTTCCACGTCAAACGTCGGATCGGCCTCGGCGTAACCCAGGGCCTGGGCTTCGCAGAGCACGTCCTCGAAGGTCCGGCCCTTCTCGCGCATTTCGGTGAGGATGAAGTTACCAGTGCCGTTGATGATACCGGCGACCCAATTGATGCGGTTGGCCGACAGGCCTTCACGGATGGCCTTGATCACCGGGATACCACCAGCCACGGCGGCTTCGAACGCCACGATCACGCCCTTTTCACGGGCCTTGGCGAAAATTTCGTTACCGTGCACGGCGATCAGCGCCTTGTTGGCGGTGACCACGTGCTTGCCGTTCTCGATGGCCTTGAGCACCAGCTCACGGGCCACGGTATAGCCGCCCATCAGCTCGATGACGATATCGACCTCAGGGTTGGCCGCCACGGCGAATACATCGTTGGTAATCGAAATACCGGTCGTCTGGAACTGAGGCTTTGGCGTACGCATGGCAATTTGTGCCACTTCGATTCCACGCCCGGCACGGCGGGCAATCTCCTCGGCGTTACGCTGAAGTACGTTGAAGGTGCCGCCACCGACGGTACCTAACCCACAGATGCCTACTTTGACCGGATTCACTCTTGACTCCCCATGAAACGGCCGACGCAAGGTCGGCCGTGAAATACAGCCGCGCAGCAACGCGGCTCTGCGTTTAACGGCCCGGCGAAGGTTTTCGCCGAGCCATGCTCTTCATCAGCATATTGCCCATGATTATTTCGCGCCGAGGGCCAGTTTGGCGACTTGCGGCGCCGGCTGGTAGCCCGGAATTACCTGACCATCTGCCAAAACAATTGCCGGCGTACCGTTCACGCCTATTGACTGCCCCAGGGCAAACTGCTTGGAGACCGGGTTCTCGCACTTGGCGGCCTTGATCTCCTTGCCATCGACCATCTTGTCCATGGCTGCTTTCTTGTCCTTGGAGCACCACACGGCCTGCAACTGCTCGTCGCCCGGCGAGCCCAGGCCCTGGCGTGGAAACGCGACGTAGCGCACTTCGATGCCTCGCTTGTTCAGCTCCGGCACTTCGGCGTGCAGCTTGTGGCAGTACGGGCACGTAGTGTCGGTGAACACCGTGATGTGGGATTTGGTTTCACCCACAGCCGGGTAGACCACGGTTTCGGCAACCGGAATACCGTTGATCAGCTTGGAAACGCCCTGGCGCTCGGTCAGCTCGGTGAGGTTGACCGGCTTACCGTCCTTGAGCTCGAACAGGTTGCCCTGGACGATGTACTGACCGTCGGCGCTGGCGTAGAGCACGCGGCTGCCTTTGAGCTTGACTTCATACAGGCCGGCCATCGGGCTGGCAGAAATGGCTTCGATCGGTACTTCGAGCTGAAGGTTTTCCAGGCTCTTGCGAATAGCCTTGTCCGCCGCGTCGTCGGCAATGGCAAAGGTGCTGGCCAACGCAATGGCAGCGGCGGTGAACATCTGGATCAAACGCATGGGAACTCCTGAGGCAAACAAATGGGACGAGAAACGCCAACCCGCAGATCCGGTTCCGGCCGCCCACTGTGCAAACCGGTCAAGCCTACCACATAAGGCTGGCGGGGCCGAATGCCGCTGACGCAAGACATTGGCGGTGCATTTTTTGTGGGAGCGGGCTTGTGGGAGCAAGGCTTGCCCGCGATGAACGATAACGCTGCTCATCCGATGCATCGCGGCGCGGCCATCGCGGGCAAGCCTTGCTCCCACAGCGGATCTCGGCGGACCATCGAAGCGGTGGAGACCCCATAGCGCTGTGGGGCGGTGCATCTCTCCCTCAGCCGCGTGGATGATGCTTGGCATGCAGATCCTGCAAGCGCGCCCGGGCGACATGGGTGTAGATCTGGGTGGTGGACAGGTCGCTGTGGCCCAACAGCATCTGCACCACCCGCAGGTCGGCTCCATGGTTGAGCAGGTGCGTGGCGAAGGCATGACGTAAGGTGTGGGGCGAGAGGGATTTGCCGATCCCGGCGACCTTGGCCTGATGCTTGATACGGTGCCAGAACGTCTGGCGGGTCATCTGATCGCCGTTACGACTCGGGAACAATACGTCGCTGGGGCGTCCTCCCAGCAGTTCATGGCGACCGTCCCGCAGGTAGCGCTCGACCCAGACGATGGCTTCCTCGCCCATTGGCACCAGACGCTCCTTGCTGCCCTTGCCCATCACCCGCAAGACACCCTGGCGCAGGTTCACCTGCTCCAGTGTCAGGCTGATCAACTCGGTGACGCGCAGGCCGCAGGCGTACAGGACCTCCAGCATGGCCCGATCGCGCTGGCCGATGGCTTCGCTGAGGTCCGGTGCCGCCAATAGCGCCTCCACATCGGCTTCGGACAGGGATTTGGGCAGCGGGCGCCCCAACTGTGGCATCTCCACCCGCAAGGTCGGATCCACCGCGATCAGTTTTTCCCGCAGCAAGTAACGATAGAACCCACGCACGCCGGAGAGAAATCGCGCGGTCGAGCGCGGCTTGTAGTTCTGTTCCAGGCGCCACGCCAAGTGATCGAGGATCAGCTCACGTCCGGCATTGGCCAGTTCCAGGTTTTTCTCCTGCAACCAGCCGTTGAACAGTGCCAGGTCGCTGCGGTAGGCGTCACGGGTATTGTCGGAAAGCCCTTTCTCCAGCCACAGGGCGTCGAGAAACTGGTCTATCAACGGATGATCGATGGCTGGCATAAACACTCTTGGTGGATGCGTATGAACGCTGCATCCGTGCAATAGAGAAAGTATGCAGGGTGCTCAAAGAGCAAATCGCAGGCAACAAAAAAGCAGCCCTCAGGCTGCTTTTTTTGCATCGGAAGCTGGACTCAGGCCAGTTTTTCCTTGATGCGAGCTGCTTTACCGGACAGGTCACGCAGGTAGTACAGCTTGGCTTTACGCACGTCACCGCGACGCTTCACAGCCATGCTGTCGATTTGCGGGCTGTAGGTCTGGAAAGTACGCTCTACGCCAACACCGTTGGAGATTTTACGAACGGTGAAAGCACTGTTCACGCCACGGTTACGCTTGGCGATAACGACGCCTTCGAACGCTTGCAGACGAGAACGGTCACCTTCCTTCACTTTCACCTGAACGACAATGGTGTCGCCCGGGGCAAAGGTAGGGATTTCTTTGGTCATCTGCTCTGCTTCGAGTGCAAGGATGATTTTGTTAGTCATGCTGTGCTCCTAAGGCAAGTCTCGGACTTACCATCGATACGTTGTTAACTATCGTCCCGCTCGCGGATGTATTCCTCGAGCAGCTTCTTCTCTTCTCCAGAAAGCGAGCGGCTTTCCAGAAGATCGGCGCGTCGTTCCCAGGTCCGACCAAGGGACTGCTGTAAACGCCAACGCCGGATGTGCGCGTGGTTGCCACTTAGCAACACGTCGGGAACACGCTGATCCGCATACACCTCCGGTCGGGTGTAGTGCGGGCAATCCAGCAGACCATCCGTAAAGGAATCTTCCTCAGCGGAATCTGCATGCCCTAAAGCTCCAGGCAGCAGTCGTGTAACCGCATCGATCAGGACCATCGCCGGCAGCTCGCCGCCAGACAGTACATAGTCGCCAACCGACCACTCTTCATCGACATGAGTTTCAATAAAACGCTCGTCAATGCCTTCATAACGACCGGCAATCAGGATCAATGCATCCGAATTCGCCAGTTCGCGTACCGCCGACTGAGTCAGCTGACGGCCTTGGGGCGACAGGTAGATCACCTTCGCACCCTCCCCGGCTGCCGCTCTGGCCTGAACCAGTGCATCTTCCAGGGGCTTGATCTTCATCACCATGCCCGGACCACCGCCAAACGGGCGATCGTCCACAGTGTGATGCCGATCCGTGGTGTAGTCCCGCGGATTCCAACAGGTCAGCTGCAACAGCTCCTGTTTCACCGCGCGGCTGGTTATGCCGTACTCGCTGATGGCGGAAAACATCTCGGGAAACAATGTGATGACTTCAACGCGCAAATTGGCCACGTTCAGAAATCCGCATCCCATTCCACCTTCATCTCGCCTGCCTCCAGGTCAACGGCCAACACGCACTGCCCGGTATAGGGCAACAGGCGTTCGCGATCATCCAGGCTGCCGACGCAAGGCTTTACCACCATGACATCGTTCGAACCGGTCTCGAGCAGGTGATCGATTTTCCCGAGCAATTGCCCGAGGTGGTCGATGACCTTCAGACCCACCAGCTGGTACCAGTAGTACTCGCCGTCGGTCAGTTCAGGGAACAGGTTGCGCGGCACGCAGATCTCATAACCGGCCAGAAGACGCGCTTCTTCACGATCATCGAGACCCTTGAGCTTTGCGACCAGGAACTTGTCGTTCCCGCGTCCGCTGACCAGCTCAACCTGTTTCACGCTGCCTTCGCGCTTGAGCGTCCAGGCTTTGTAGTCCAACAGGTTCTTGATCGGATCAGTAAAGGAATAAACCTTCACTTCGCCGCGAACGCCATGTACTGAATAGATTTTGCCGACAACGATCAGATCATCAGCATCTTTTGGCGTCGCGTTCATATTGCTCAGGCCGCAGCCTTAGCCGATTCCTTCAACAACTGAGCAACGCGCTCAGAAGGTTGTGCACCAACGCTCAGCCAGTAGGCAACGCGCTCTTGGTTCACGGACAGACGAACTTCCTGACCACGGGCGATAGGGTTGAAGAAACCAACCTGCTCTTTGTGGGAACCGTCACGCGGGTTGCGGCTGTCGGTTACGGTCAGGTGGTAAAACGGGCGCTTTTTGGAGCCGCCAAGGGCAAGACGGATTGTTAGCATGTGAACATCGTTCCTGTAGTCGGTGCTGCAAATCTAAATGCACAGCGGGCATGGGTGCCCGAAAGGCCGCACATTCTAAGGAATATCCAGACTTTTGCAAATGACTTTTTCCGGCGAGTGCCGGCCTGCCATTCAGATCTGCGACGATCAGCGCCCGCGGAAGACGGGTTGGCTGGAGATCCCACGTCCCCGTGGGCTGCACCGGCATGACTGCCGGTGCCTGGATTCTTACATCTTGGGCATGCCGCCACCGGGCAGCATTCCGCCCATGCCGCGCATCATCTTGGCCATCCCACCCTTGGTGGAGAACTTCTTCATCATCTTCTGCATCTGCTTGTGCTGCTTGATCAAGCGACCAATGTCCTGCACCTGAGTGCCGGAACCCATGGCGATGCGGCGCTTGCGCGAACCACTGATCAGGTCAGGGTCACGGCGTTCGGCCGGGGTCATGGAGTTGATGATGGCTTCCATCTGCTTGAACTGCTTTTCAGCCGCGCCTTGGGCGTTACCCATCTGCGCCAGGTTCACGCCGCCGATGTTCGGCAGCTTGTCCATGAGCCCGCCGAGGCCGCCCATGTTTTTCATCTGTTGCAACTGATCGCGGAAGTCTTCGAGATCGAAGCCCTTGCCCTTCTTCAGCTTCTTCGCAAGCTTGTCGGCTTTTTCCTTGTCGAGGGTCTGCTCGGCCTGCTCGATCAGGCTGAGCACGTCACCCATGCCCAGGATGCGCGACGCGATGCGCTCAGGGTGGAACGGCTCGAGCGCTTCGCTCTTCTCGCCCATACCGATGAACTTGATCGGCTTGCCGGTGATGGCCCGTACCGACAGCGCGGCACCGCCACGGGCGTCACCGTCGACCTTGGTCAGGATCACGCCGGTCAATGGCAGCGCATCGCCGAACGCCTTGGCGGTATTGGCCGCGTCCTGACCGGTCATGGCATCGACCACGAACAGGGTTTCCACCGGGTTGACCGCGGCATGCAGCGCCTTGATCTCACCCATCATCTCTTCATCGATGTGCAGGCGACCGGCGGTGTCGACGATGACCACGTCGATGAACTTGAGCTTCGCTTCCTTGATGGCCGCCTGGGCGATGTCCACCGGCTTCTGGCTCAGGTCGGACGGGAAGAATGTCACGCCGATGTCGTTGGCCAGGGTTTCCAGCTGTTTGATCGCCGCCGGACGGTAGACGTCCGCGGACACCACCATGACCGACTTCTTCTTGCGCTCCTTGAGCAGGCGCGCCAGCTTGCCGGCAGTGGTGGTCTTGCCCGCGCCCTGCAGACCGGCCATCAGCACCACGGCTGGCGGTACGGCGCTCAGGTTCAGGTCTTCGTTGGCGGCGCCCATCAGGCTTTCGAGTTCGGCCTGGACGATCTTCACGAACGCCTGGCCCGGCGTCAGGCTGCGCGACACTTCGGTGCCGACGGCGCGTTCCTTGACCGAATTGACGAAGTCCTTGACCACCGGCAGGGCGACGTCGGCTTCGAGCAACGCCATGCGCACTTCGCGCAGGGTGTCTTTGATGTTGTCCTCGGTCAGCTTCGCCTTGCCAGTGACATGGCGCAGCGTCTGCGAGAGACGGTCGGTTAGGTTTTCAAACATGCGCGATCCTTTCAGGCCCGTATGAGGCCGGGATAATGGCGGCCCAGACCGTGAAAAATGTGCTCGGCGAGCCTGCGGCGTGGGCAGGTCGCGGATTATAGCGAAGAAGCGTGCCGCGTACACCTCGCGGCGGTCTTTCGTGCAGGATGGGTTCTATGCCAAACTCAGCGTCTTTCGGGCTTGCCTAACAGGATTTATGCTCCCCTTGTCACCCAGCTTGCTTGCCTCCCTCGCCGCCGCTTGCCTTTATGCCGCTGCGACCCTCTATCAAGGCACCCGCCTGGCCACCGGTGCCAAGGCGAACAAACGCCTGCTGGTCACGCTCGGCGTGCTGGCGGTGCTTGGCCACGCGGCCAGCCTTTTTACCCACCTGATGACACCGATCGGCCTGGGCCTGGACTTTTTCAACGCTGCCAGCCTGATCGCCGTCGCAGTGATCGCCCTGACGCTGCTGGCCTGCTCGCGTATCCCGGTGGAAAACCTGCTGGTGCTGCTCTTCCCCCTGGGGCTGGCAACGGTGCTGCTGTCGCAGTTCGCGCCATCGGGCACGGTGCAGGTCATCGACGAAGAACCGGGTATCCTCGCCCACATCCTGCTGTCGGTGCTCGCCTATGGCCTGTTCACCATCGCGGTGTTCCAGGCCTTGCTACTGCTGGTGCAAGACCACCAACTCAAGAACAAGCACCCGTCCGGACTGATCCGCAACTTCCCTCCACTGCAGACCATGGAAAGCCTGCTGTTCGGCTTCCTCTGGGCCGGATGGGCCCTGCTGTCGATGTCACTGATCTCCGGCTGGCTGTTCGTCGAGAACCTGTTCGCCCAGCATCTGGTGCACAAAACCCTGCTGGCCTGCCTGGCATGGGTAGTGTTCAGCGTGTTGCTGTGGGGCCGCAACCGTCTTGGCTGGCGCGGTCATAAAGCCATTCGCTGGACCCTGGCCGGTTTCTGCCTGCTGATGCTGGCGTACTTCGGCAGCAAACTGGTCCGTGAATACATCCTGCATATCTGACGGACGGCGCTGATGGATAGGTTGCCCGCGGGGCCGCTGCTCGCTGTACTGGTCTTGCTGATTCTCTGGGCGGCCCTGTTTACCGCCATCGAAGCCGCCCGGCACCACCTGCTGGCCCAGCGCAAGGCTTCACGCGCCGGCGACAAGCCGCTGGCGAAGCTGGACTTCCCCCTGACCAGCCTGATTCTGTGCAACACCCTGTGTCGCGCCCTGGCGCTGGTGATCGGCACCTTGCTGGCGATCTTCACCTGGCTGGAAAACGGCCCGTGGATCGCCTGGCTCGCCATCAGCGCCGCGCTGCTGGTGTTCGCCGACTACCTGCCGCGCACCCTGGCCAGCCGTTACCCTGACGCGATCCTGACGCTGGGCAATACCCTGCTTGGCGTACCACTGAAACTGCTTTATCCCCTCGCCTGGCTGTTGAATGGCCTGAGCGAGTTGCTGCTGCGACCCTTTATCCGCAAGACCAGTGCCGTCCAGCAAAGCGACGACGAAATGCCCGCACCCGCGCGCGTCGAGCATGAGCATGAACAGAGCACCGGGCGGCCACATCCGGTTTCCGGCATCCACGCCCTCGACAACATCACCGTCAACGACATCCTGGTACCCCGCAGCGAGGTCGACGGCATCAACCTCGATGACCCCATCGGGGATATCATCGAACAGCTGCTCCTGAATCGCCGGACCCGGCTGCCAGTGTTCCACAGCGATATCAACCAGGTCGAAGCGGTGCTCAATACCCGCCAGATCCGCCATCTGCTGGCGGACGCGAGCCTGACCCAGGAGGCGCTGCTGGCCGCCTGCCATGAACCTTACTTCGTGCCCGAAAGTACACCGCTGCAACTGCAACTGCTGAATTTCCACAAGCAGCAACGGCGCCTGGGCATGGTGGTGGACGAATACGGCGAAGTGCTGGGTATCGTCACCCTGGAAGACATCCTCGAAGAAATCGTCGGCGAATTCGAAAGCGAACACAGCCTCGACAACCCTCACGTCCATCCGCAGCCTGACGGGCGCCTGATGATCGATGGCGCGGCGTCGATCCGTGAACTGAACAAGACCCTTGGCTGGCACCTGCCCTGCGACGGGCCCAAGACCCTCAACGGATTGGTGACCGAAGCGCTGGAAACCATTCCCGAAAGCCCGGTCTGTCTGAAAATCGGCCGTTATCGCCTGGAAATCATCGAGACCGTGGACAACCGCGTCAGCCAGGTGCTGGCGTGGCATAACAGTTCGGTGCCGACAGCTTCCTAGCGTACGCAACACCCTGTAGGAGCAAGGCTTGCCCGCGAAGGCCCCGCCGCAGTGCAACAGTTAGAACCGCGTTATCGTTCATCGCGGGCAAGCCTTGCTCCCACAGTTCGATCCCATAGTGCCCTTGCACCAGCACGGAGCAGCAAAATAGTCGTCTTCAACCATAATAATTCGCTCCAACGGAGCACATGACTGTCAGGGATAACTGCATGACCTCCACGACCTGCAACGACGCCGCGCTTGCCCAGCCGACGAACTCCACCACCCGCGTGGCAACCGCGAGCTTCATCGGTACCGCCATCGAGTTCTATGACTTCTACGTCTACGCCACGGCTGCGGCCCTGGTGATCGGGCCGGTGTTCTTTCCACAGACGTCAGGCACGGCACAGATGCTGTCGTCCTTCCTGACATTCGGCATTGCCTTTCTCGCCCGTCCGCTGGGTTCGGCGCTGTTCGGCCATTTTGGCGACCGGATCGGCCGCAAGTCCACGCTGGTGGCCTCGCTGCTGCTGATGGGCATCTGCACCACCCTCATCGGCGTACTGCCCGGGTATGCCAGCATTGGCGCCTGGGCACCGTTCCTGCTGTGCCTGCTGCGTTTCGGTCAGGGGCTGGGGCTGGGCGGTGAATGGGGTGGCGCCGCGCTGCTCGCCACCGAGAACGCCCCCAAGGGCAAGCGTGCCTGGTTCGGCATGTTCCCCCAACTGGGCCCATCCATTGGCTTCCTGGCGGCCAACGGGCTGTTCCTGACCCTGGCGATGAGCCTGGACGACGAGCAGTTCCGCTCCTGGGGGTGGCGGATTCCGTTCCTGCTCAGCGCCGTGCTGGTGATCATCGGCCTCTACGTGCGGCTCAAACTCCATGAAACCCCGGTCTTCGCCAATGCCGTGGCCCGTCAGGAGCGAGTGAAAGTGCCGCTGGTCGAGCTGTTCAGCCAGTATTGGGCGCCTACATTGCTGGGCGCAGCGGCGATGGTGGTGTGTTATGCGTTGTTCTACATCTCCACGGTGTTCTCCCTGAGCTACGGCGTCGCCACCCTCGGCTACAGCCGCGAGACCTTCCTTGCCCTGTTGTGTTTTGCCGTGCTGTTCATGGCCGCCGCCACACCGTTGTCAGCCTGGGCCAGCGACCGCTTCGGACGCAAGCCGGTGCTGGTCACCGGTGGCGTACTGGCAATTGCCTCGGGCTTTCTCATGGAGCCATTGCTGACCCAAGGCTCGAGCTCAGGCGTGGCGCTGTTCCTGTGCATCGAATTGTTCCTGATGGGCGTGACCTTCGCCCCCATGGGTGCCTTGCTGCCGGAGCTCTTTCCAACCCACGTACGTTATACAGGCGCGTCGGCCGCCTATAACCTGGGCGGCATCGTCGGCGCCTCGGCCGCCCCGTTCTTTGCCCAGAAACTGGTGGCCATGGGCGGCTTGAGCTATGTCGGCGGCTACGTATCGGCTGCCGCTGTACTCAGCGTGATCGCGGTGCTGTGCCTGAAGGAAACCCGCCATAACGATTTGAATCGGGTTGCCTGAAGCCAACGAACATACGATCCACTGTGGCGGGGGAGCTTGCGCCCTCGCCGCAGCACCTGTCACGACGCTGAACAACACGCCATGAAATAGCCGCTAACAATCGCCTACCATTGAAACCACCCCCCACCTGCCCCATCTAAGCTCCATACTCCATTGCGCAGGTGCCCCATGAGCGACCAGCACTCTACAGAAGCCACGAACGAATACGCTGACCCCGAACATATCGAGCACACCGCCTCCGGCACCGGCTTGGCCCTGCCCGGCCAGAACCTGCCGGACAAGGTCTATATCATCCCCATCCACAATCGCCCGTTCTTCCCGGCCCAGGTGCTGCCGGTTATCGTCAATGAAGAACCCTGGGCCGAAACCCTGGAACTGGTGGCCAAGTCCGAACATCATTCCCTGGCACTGTTCTTCATGGATACGCCCCAGGAAGACCCGCGCCATTTTGATACGTCGGCGCTTCCGCTGTACGGCACACTGGTCAAGGTGCACCACGCCAGTCGCGAGGCGGGTAAATTGCAGTTTGTTGCCCAAGGTCTGACCCGCGTGCGCATCCGCACCTGGCTCAAGCACCATCGGCCACCGTACCTGGTGGAAGTCGAATACCCGCACCAGCCGAGCGAGCCGACCGACGAGGTCAAGGCCTATGGCATGGCACTGATCAATGCGATCAAGGAACTGCTGCCGCTCAACCCGCTGTACAGTGAAGAGCTGAAGAACTACCTCAACCGCTTCAGCCCCAACGATCCGTCGCCACTGACGGATTTTGCCGCCGCACTCACCTCCGCCACCGGCAGTGAGCTGCAGGAAGTGCTCGATTGCGTGCCGATGCTCAAGCGCATGGAGAAAGTGCTGCCGATGCTGCGCAAGGAAGTGGAAGTCGCGCGGCTGCAGAAAGAGATCTCGGCGGAGGTCAACAGCAAGATCGGCGAACATCAGCGCCAGTTCTTCCTCAAGGAACAGCTCAAGGTCATTCAGCAGGAGCTGGGGTTGACCAAGGATGATCGCAGCGCCGACCTCGAACAGTTCGAGCAGCGACTGGAGGGCAAGGTGTTGCCGGCCCAGGCGCAGAAGCGTATCGAAGAGGAAATGAACAAGCTCTCCATCCTGGAAACCGGTTCGCCGGAATATGCCGTCACCCGTAATTATCTGGATTGGGCCACCTCGGTGCCATGGGGCGTGTACGGCCAGGACAAACTCGACCTCAAGCACGCGCGCAAGGTGCTCGACCAGCACCACGCCGGCCTGGACGACATCAAGGACCGCATCCTCGAATTCCTCGCCGTGGGTGCCTATAAAGGCGAGATCAGCGGCTCCATCGTGCTGCTCGTGGGCCCGCCGGGCGTGGGCAAGACCAGCGTGGGCAAGTCCATTGCCGAATCCCTCGGCCGGCCGTTCTACCGTTTCAGCGTCGGCGGCATGCGCGACGAAGCCGAGATCAAGGGGCACCGGCGCACCTACATCGGTGCCCAGTCGGGCAAACTGGTACAGGCGCTCAAAGATGTCGAAGTAATGAACCCGGTGATCATGCTCGACGAGATCGACAAGATGGGTCAGAGCTACCAGGGCGATCCGGCCTCGGCCTTGCTGGAAACCCTCGACCCGGAGCAGAACGTCGAGTTTCTCGATCACTACCTGGACATGCGCCTGGACCTGTCCAAAGTGCTCTTCGTGTGCACCGCCAACACCCTGGACTCGATCCCCGGCCCGCTGCTGGACCGGATGGAAGTGATTCGCCTGTCGGGCTACATCACCGAAGAAAAGATCGCCATCGCCAAGCGCCACCTGTGGCCCAAGCAACTGGCCAAGGCCGGGGTGTCCAAGGGCAGCCTGAGCATCAGTGACAGCGCCTTGAAGGCGTTGATCGACGGCTACGCCCGCGAAGCCGGGGTACGGCAGCTGGAGAAGCAACTGGGCAAACTGGTGCGCAAGGCGGTGATGAAGCTGATCGACGATCCAAAGGCAGTGATCAAGCTTGGGCCTAAAGACCTTGAGGCTTCCCTGGGCAAACCGGTGTTCCGCAACGAGCAGGTGCTGTCCGGGGTCGGCGTGATTACCGGCCTGGCCTGGACCAGTATGGGCGGAGCCACCCTGCCGATCGAAGCGACGCGCATCCACACCCACAATCGCGGTTTCAAGCTCACCGGGCAACTGGGTGACGTGATGAAGGAGTCGGCGGAAATCGCCCACAGCTATGTCAGTTCGCACCTGAAGCAGTTCGGTGGCGATCCGAAGTTCTTCGACGAGGCCTTTGTCCACCTGCACGTGCCGGAAGGCGCCACGCCCAAGGACGGCCCGAGCGCCGGGGTGACCATGGCCAGCGCCCTGCTGTCCCTGGCCCGCAACCAGCCACCGAAAAAAGGCGTCGCCATGACCGGAGAACTGACCCTTACCGGGTACGTGCTACCGATTGGCGGGGTCCGTGAGAAGGTCATTGCGGCGCGCCGGCAGAAAATCCTCGAACTGATCCTGCCGGAAGCCAACCGGGGCAACTTCGAAGAGCTGCCGGAGTATCTGAAGGAAGGCATCACGGTGCACTTTGCCAAGCGCTTTGCGGATGTGGCGAAGGTGTTGTTCTGAAGGTTATGTAGCGCCTGCCCTGGCCCCATCGCGGGCGAGCCTTGCTCCCACAGGGGGTGGGTGTTGTTCACAAAAATTGTGATCCACACCCTGTTCTGTGGGAGTAAGGCTTGCCCGCGATGATGTCACCAGCAACAACCCATGCCCACCTGACACACCCCGTAGCATCTCGGTTATGCTCCCCATTCGTCGTGAATGCCGGAGTCCCCATGTCCCTCACCCGCCTGCTTGTCCCCGTCAGCCTTGCCCTGCTGAGCGCTTGCGCCACGCAACCGAAAAACAACGTGACCGTGGAAAAACTCAGCGAATGCCCGGTGCGGCTCAACAACGGGCAGAACATGATCCTCAGCTTGCCCAGCAACCCCACCACCGGGTACCGCTGGGCCATCCAGGACTCGGCAGGCGGCGTGTTGAAAGCGCTGGGCCCCGAGGTCTACCGCAATCCGGAAGACGCCGGCATCGTCGGTGCCGCTGGCGTGTCGACCTGGCGCTTCCAGGCATTCGCCACCGGCACCGGCCGGTTGCGCCTGACTTATCAACAGCCCTGGGCCCCCGAAGTACCGCCCGTGGAAACCTTCGACTGTGCCATTGCGGTGAAGTGAGAATGGCCCGGCCGCCCTCGCGCTGATGGGGGCGGCCGGCTTCACGATGCGGCGCCGCGTCTTGTTCAAAAAACGTATTTCAGCCCGATGGTCGTCATGACGCTGGAGCTTTCGATGCCTGCGGAGTCGGTGTAGCTATCGCGGTAGTTATCGGAACGATTCTTGACGGTAAGGCTGCCTTTTTTATTCCGTGTGCGACTCCACGTGCTCTCCACGAAAATATTCGTGTTGGCGGTCATGTCATAGCCCAACTTTCCTCCCAACGAATAATACTGTTGATGCTTTGTTTTGCCGACAAACGTCTTATCGGCCAGGTAGTGCTCATCAATGTCAGTGGCAGAAGCCCAGCGACTGTACTTGAACACCCCCTCCATATCGAAACGCTTGTATCGATAGCTGCCGACCAATCCAACATACGGGGTTTTAAAGTGCTGTTTGTAGCCAATGATCGTTACGTCCGCTGGGAACTCGCCAGTGTATGCACCTCTGTTGTAACTAAAGGATCCCCCCTTGGAGGTAAAGCTGAAGCGGCGTTCCTGGTACCCAGCCATCAGGCCCAGGCGATAAGCAGGTTCGTTCAATAGCCACCCCTTGAGATTGAGATCGAATTCGTTGGCATACCTCAGGGTCGTGTCGGGGTGAACGCTACGGTCTGTCCATTGGCTCTGAGAGGCATCGACCCAGTCATCGTCATTCATATAACCGTCTGTGCTGGTGATGGTCGTCCAGCCCGACGCCCCTAGTGACATCCAAGACAGCACGTTCCAATCGAGAGAGCCTTTGATGACCGCAGCATTGTTGTACTTCCAGTCGAGCTGGCTGATCCTCCTCCCGCCCTCCTCGGGCGCGTAGACCCGCTCGTGGGTCTGACCACTCAGAACGCCTGCATTGATAGCGAGAGCAACTTTCTCGTCTGTGTACAAGTGCTCCGCGCTGTCCGCAGCGACCGGAAATGCAACCGTCGCGATTGTTGCAAATATAAAAAATCGTATTTGCCCAGCAGCTTTTATCCCTTGCACAAACATTTATAACTTCCCTGATGGATTGGCGTAAATTCAACAGTTCCTTACAGTGCATGGGTATATCCACACCAGCAGGCGCCTTTGAAGTTGCGCTTTTTATATCAACGCATCTTTATTCAGCAAGAAACGAATCGAAAACACCGCTAAACAAAATGTGCCTGGAAGTTGCGTGCTGTTCATCTCGATCGGACTGTCGCAAGCACCCGTGGAGCCGACGAGCATGAGGGCGGGGCCGGGCGTCAATCAAAGATCACGCTTTGGCGCATTAATTGGCTAAAATGCCCGCCTTTTCACCCTGTCGCCGGAACCGCCGTGAGCAACGACCCTGATCGCCTATTCGCCCAACCCCTGGCCCAAGTGCCTGACTTCGCCTTCAACGAGGACGTAGTGCGGGTATTCCCGGACATGATCAAGCGCTCGGTGCCGGGCTACCCGACCATTGTCGAAAACCTCGGCGTGCTCGCCGCGCAATTCGCCCAGCCGGGCAGCGTGCTCTATGACCTGGGCTCCTCCCTCGGCGCGGTGACCCAGGCGCTGCGCCGCCATGTGCGTACCGACGGTTGCCGGGTGATCGCTGTGGATAACTCAGCGGCCATGGTCGAGCGCTGTCGCGAATACCTCAACGGCCAGGACTCGATGTTCCAGGAGCTGCTGCCGGTGGAGGTGATCGAGGGCGACATCCTGGCCCTGGAATTCCAGCCGGCCTCGGTAGTGGCGCTGAACTTCACCCTGCAGTTCATCGCACCGGATCAGCGCACGGCCTTGTTGAGCCGCATTCGCCAATCCCTGCTGCCCGGCGGCGCCCTGATCCTGTCGGAAAAGCTGCGCTTCAACGATGCGCAGGAACACGCGCTGCTCACTGACCTGCACGTGGCGTTCAAACGCGCCAACGGCTACAGCGAACTGGAGATTGCCCAGAAACGCAGCGCCATCGAAAACGTCATGAAGCCCGACAGCCTCGAAGAACACCGCGAACGCCTGTTGGCGGCCGGATTCTCGAAAGTCGTGCCGTGGTTCCAGTGTCTTAACTTCGCCTCGTTGATTGCCTTGCCATGATTGATCTGTCCCCCCTCGCCCGCCGCCTGGCCGGCACGCCCCTGGCCGATTGGGCCGCGACGCTGCAGGCGCAACTCGACACCAAAATGGAAAAGGGCCATGGCGACCTGGAACGCTGGCAGAGCGCCCTCGACGCCTTGCCGCTGCTGCAACCGAGCAAAATCGACCTGTTGAACGGGCTGACCCTCGACACCGATTGCAGCGACGAAACCCGCGCCCGGATGCGCACCGCACTGATGGGCCTGTCGCCGTGGCGCAAAGGGCCATTCGACTTGTTCGGCGTGCACGTGGACACCGAATGGCGCTCGGACTGGAAGTGGTCGCGTGTGGCGCCACACCTGGATCTCAAGGGCAAGCGCATCCTCGATGTAGGCTGCGGCAACGGTTACTACATGTGGCGGATGCTCGGCGCCGGGGCCGACACGGTGATCGGCGTCGACCCCAACTGGCTGTTCTTCTGCCAGTTCCAGGCAGTGCAGCGCTATCTGTCGCAGCCCAATGCCTGGCACCTGCCGTTCCCGTTCGAAGACCTGCCGCCAGACCTGGAGGGCTTTGACACGGTTTTTTCCATGGGCGTGTTCTATCACCGCCGCTCCCCAATCGAGCACTTGCTGGCCCTCAAGGACTGTCTGGTCAAGGGTGGTGAGCTGGTGCTGGAGACGTTGGTGATCGAGGGCGACGAGCACCAGGTGCTGGTGCCCGAGGATCGCTACGCGCAAATGCGCAACGTCTGGTTCCTACCGTCGGTGCCGGCCCTGGAACGCTGGCTACGCCGCGCCGGTTTCAGCGATGTACGCTGCGTGGACGTGAGCCTGACCACCGTAGAGGAACAGCGCAGCACGGAATGGATGAAATATCAGTCGCTGAGCGATTTTCTCGACCCCGACGACCACAGCAAGACCATCGAGGGCTTGCCGGCGCCGATGCGGGCGGTGATTGTGGCGCGTAAATAGATAGATCAAACAACCCCCATCCCTGTGGGAGCGAGCCTGCTCGCGATAGCGGTAAATCAGTCAAAAGTGTTGTTGACTGACACTCCGCTATCGCGAGCAGGCTCGCTCCCACAAAGGCGGGGGGGGTTCAATCCTGGGATTTGGCCCTGCGCGCCTTGAAGAATTCGCTCAACACCGTGCTGCATTCCTCCGCCAATACCCCGCCCTCGAACATCACACGGTGGTTCAGGAACGCTTGGCTGAAAAACTGCCCCTGGCTCTGCACGATGCCGGCCTTGGGTTCCAACGCACCGTAGACGACCCGGGCGATGCGGGAGTGGACGATCAGACCGGCGCACATGCTGCACGGTTCGAGCGTCACATAGAGGGTGCTGCCAGGCAGGCGATAATTGCTCACGGCCTGGGCGGCGGCGCGGATGGCGACCATCTCCGCGTGGGCGCTGGGGTCGTGGCCGCTGATCGGGCAATTGAAGCCGCGCCCGATGATCTCGCCGTCCTGCACCAGCACCGCGCCCACCGGCACCTCGCCCAGGGCCGCCCCTTGCGCGGCCAGCGCCAGGGCTTCGCGCATGAAGTCCTGGTCGCGACTGCGGTCGATGATCCGGGCAGGACGAATCTGGCGCATCACGCGACCTCGATGGCGGCCATCAGGCCGGTCTCCATGTGGTCGATCACATGGCAATGGAACATCCACACACCCGGGTTATCCGCCACCAGCGCGACCTGTGCCCGCTCGTTCTTGCCCAGCAGGTAGGTGTCGGTGAAATACGGAATGACCTTGTGGCGGTTGGACGCGATCACCTTGAAGCTCATGCCGTGCAAGTGGATCGGATGCTGGTATTGGGTCATGTTTTTCAATTCGAAAATGTAGCTCTTGCCCTTTTTCAGCGTGGCAATCGGCCGGTCGGCGCAAGTCTTGTCGGTGATGTCCCAGGCCTTGCCGTTGATCTGCCACAGGCTGGGTGGCTTGCCGTTGTCGACATTGACCGACACCGAACCGACCCACTCGAAATTGAAGTTGAGTTTCTCGGCATTGGCCAGGTCCGGCTCGGCCACCGGGTTGGCCGGCAACGCGGGTGGCCATTGGGTCGGCGCATCGTTGTTGGGTACCGAACGCAGGGTGCCCAGGCGCACCGGGCCGTTGCGCAGCGACAACTCTTCTCCGGCCGCCGGTGCCTTGATTGCCAGGCAGATGCGCATGCCCGGACCGAGCCAGTACTCCTTGCCCAGCGGGCGCGGTTCGATAGGATTGCCGTCCAGGGCATAGATCTGGGCTTCGACCCCGGGAATATTGATCCGGTAGGTCAGGGTGTTGTCGAGGTTGAGCAGCCGCACCCGGGTGATCTGCCCGGCCGGCAGGTCGATCACCGCTCCCGCCACGCCGTTGATGGTCGCCAGTCTCCCGGCCGTCCCGCCACGGGCCGCCTCGCGAGGGATGCTGAACGCGACGAACTCACCCTGCTCATCCACGTGCCAACTCTTCAGGCTCAGGGTCTTTTCGTATTTGAAACCGGTGGGCTCGCGCTCTTCAATGATCAGCGGCCCCACCAATCCACGCCCCAGCTCTTCGCTGCTGTTGACGTGGGGGTGGTACCAATAACTGCCAGCGTCCGGCACACGGAACTTGTAATCGAAGTATTCCCCCGGCAGCACCGGCAGTTGCGAGACATACGGCACACCGTCCATCTCCAGCGGCAGGCGGATCCCGTGCCAGTGAATGGTGGTGGCGACCGGCAGGTGGTTGATAAAACGCACCCGCAACCATTCCCCCTGGCGCACCCGCAATTCGGTACCCGGCGCCGATGGCCCAAAGGCCCAGGCCTGGGTCTTGTGTCCGGCCACCAGCTCGACGTCCAGAGGCGCCGCAATCAATTCATAGTCGTGCCCGGCTTCGGCATCCGCCCGCTTGCCCAACCAATACCGCGATGCGCCTCCCGCGCCAACGCCCACGACAACAAGACCGGCCAGGCCACCGAGTATTTGGCGACGGGTAAACGACATGAAGGTAACCACCTATTGAATCCGCGGCGAACCGGAAGGTCCGCAAAAGGCGAATACGATACACCCGCAATTGAGAAATATTAAGTGAAGGATTGTCGCGTCATCCCCGCCAGATGCGATGAAGGCGCCTCACGGCGCCCCTCATCCCAGGTTGTCAGCCAACCAAAGCCTCCAAGTCCTTGAAAACCAATCCTGGTAAGCGTCGGCCTTCTTTCGCAACGTTGACCTGCAAGGCTGCTTGGGCCACGTCCAACACATTCCGGGTAAGCGAATAGCTGCCCTTGCTCTGCAGCCAGGTCAGAACGTCCGCCAAATGCCAGATAGACGCGCTGCCCTCGTGTACGGGCGTCGGGAAGCTGTTTGGGTGGGCCAACATCAACTTGCGCATGTTCTGCCGAGACACGCCGACGATCTCGGCTACGTCGGTTAGCCCAACCAGATCAGGGGCGACTTCAATCAACCTGGCCGATGGCACCGCACGGCGCACGTCGCTCAAAGCGCTGAGCACAGCCTCAATCGCATCAGGAGCATCGCGCGTGAATTCGAGAGCCAACCGTCCCGGCTGTCCCATGCCTACCAGGGCATCGTCGCAGCCCGCTACCCCCAGCCGCTCCACCAGTTCATCCGAGGTACGGTCATCGTCAGCAAGCTGATATTTCAGGGTAAAGGTATATTCCATGTCTTACTCCTCAGCATCGTCATCAGCCTCGCAACGATTGCGATGGGTAGTGCAATTATCCACGACGCGTCGTAATGCTCGCGCATGATTGCCAGGGTTTCTCGGCGTGCTCCATATCGGTGTGATACAGAACTCACCGCAACGACACTCCTCGTCGTTATACGGACAATAAGCCCGCCCCCATGCGTGACCACCACCGACCTCTATACGCCACCCCAACGCTTCGGCACGCCTGAGCGCTTCTTCGACTTCCTTTTTCGGATGCGAGGGACGAATCATCAGTGCTCTCCAGTATTCGCATGACCTGCCTGGTTGTCAAATGACAACCAGATCATTCCCTTGGATGATAGGCATTCTCGGCGCACCGATGAGGGCCGAATCGTAGCGAAAGGTGACGGTACCGGACGGCTTTCGCTGTCAGGTGCAGAAGAGCGCTGAGGAAAAACAGTACGGCCACTAAAAAGCCCTGGAGAGGTTATCCACAGGGCTTTTCAGGTACACCTCAACACAAGGATCAACCCGCCAGTAAACGCGCCTTCTCGCCACGGGGAGTGAAGAACGCCAGCACCGCCGCGACCACGAACAGCGCAGGCACATCGCCGAGCAGGTGGCCATAATGGCTCATGCCGTCCATCCCGACACCAAAGGACTGCACGGCCATGATCGCGCCATGCACGACGCTCGACCAGACCGTGAACCAGATCAGGCTCAGGTGCTTCAGCGGATCCCGTGAAGCTCTCAGCAGGAACACGCCAAGGGTCGCGTAGAGGCCAACGATCATCAGCGGATAGTCGGAATGACCGCTGTGCCATGTCCAACCGGACGGCCATAGCAACATCAGCGGCCCGATCGCAAACACGGAGATCAGGCCCACCACGATCAAAACCATGCGCAGGGCAGCGAGTCTTTGGGTGTCGTTCATGACGGGCTCCTTATGGCGGCGGGACCGTCGCCGAAACTGGACGTGCGTCAGTATAGAGCGCGCCTCGGCTACGTGCCCGACCCTACCTCCAGCCGTCTTGACGGCTCAGGATGGCAAACCGGTGATCAGGTGTACCACGCCGTTGTCCAGCGGCAACACCCCTGCCACTCCTGCGGCCTTCAACCCCGACCGGTCTATCCGGGCAACATCCCGCAACTCCACCCGCAGTCGCGTCAATGCCACGGCCTGATGGCGCTTGAGATTATCCGCGCCACCCAGCGCGGCGACGATAGCCGGCGCGACGCCATCAACCGATGCCGCCGGCTGGGGCTCATCCGGCACCAGGTCCGGGGTCAGGGCTTTCCAGAATGTCCGCTGCAGTTTGTCAAACATGTTCAATGCTCCATGACCAGTCTGGCCGGGTCGATCGTGGATGAATGCATGCGCAGGATACCGCGCACCTGTTCGGCGCTTTCCCGACCAAGGGCTTGTTGGGCAAGCCTGCGGCAGTCGCCCAGGTCCCATTCACGCACACACGCCTTTATTGTTGGAATCAACGGCACGCTGACCGATAGTTCGTCCACACCAAGCCCCAGCAACACCGGCACCGCCAGGGTTTCCGAGGCGAGCGCGCCACACACCCCGACCCATTTGCCCTGGGCATGCGCGGCATCGACGGTACGAGCGATCAGTCGCAATACCGAGGGATGCAGGCTGTCGGCCTGGCTGGCCAGGCGCGGATGGTCTCGGTCCATAGCCATGGTGTACTGGGTCAGGTCGTTGGTGCCGATGGAAAAGAAATCCACTTCGGGAGCAAACAGATCAGCCATCAGGGCCGCCGCCGGGACCTCGATCATGATCCCCAGCTTCGGCTGCTCTTTCAGGCCAAGGCCGCCAACCTCCTCCTCCAGTATCCGCCGCGCCAGGCGCAACTCCGACAATTGGGTGACCATGGGCAGCATGATGTGCAGGCGCGCCATTCCGGAGCAGGCGAGTATCGCCCGGAACTGCTCGCGCAACAGTTGTGGTCGCTCCAGGCACAAGCGAATGCCGCGCATTCCCAGGAACGGATTGTCTTCGCGCTCCATGGGTACGTAGGCCAACGGCTTGTCTCCACCCACATCCAGGGTCCGCACCACCAGGTTGCGCTCCGGGCCCAGTGCCTGGGCGACGGCGCTGTACAGCGCTGCCTGCTCGTCATGCCCCGGCGGCTGCAAGCGATCCAGATAAAGCAGTTCGGAGCGCAGCAGCCCCACCCCTTCACCTCCCAGGGTCATGGCCTGCTCCACGTCCCGTAGCGAACCGACATTAGCGCTGATTTCGACTCGGTGACCATCAATGGTGCGGGCCGGCAGGGCCGCCTGTTCGATGTCTCGCTGGCGGCGCTGATGCTGCCCGTCACGCAGGACCCGGAATTGCTCGATCCGGGCCTGATCAGGATTCAAATGCAATTCGCCGCTGTCGGCATCCAGCAACACTTGGGTGCCATTGGCGATGGCCAGCACCTGTCCATGCATGCCACACAACGACGGCAAGCCCAGCGCTCGGGCGAGGATCGCCACATGGCTGGTAGCTCCCCCATCGACCGTGACAAAACCGGCTATTCGCGAGGTATCCAGGCTGGCGGTCTGGGAGGGTGTCAGTTGCTCGGCCACCAGAATCGCACGCTCGGGCAATGTCCAGGCGCCTTCCTGCACCCCCAGGATCAATTTGAGCACCCGCTGCCCTACATCGGCCAGGTCCATTGCCCGTTCGACCAGCAAAGCGCTACCCAACTGCTGGAACAGTTCGGCAGTTGCCTGCGTAGCGGCGTTCCAGGCGAATGCCGCGCTCTTGCCCTCAAGGACCAGGGTTTGGGCGTGCTCCAGCAGGGTGGGATCCTCCAGCAATGCTTCATGAGCGCGAAAAATCTGCGCCTGGACACTGCCCGTCGCTTCGCCCTGCAAGGTCCTCAACGCTTCAGCCGCCTGGCCCAGCGCCTGGTCCAGGGCCGCTTGTTCAGCCTGAATGCCGAGGCCCGACTCGTCGATGTCCAACACCTGCGAGGCGACTTGAACCACCTCGCCAAACGCCAAACCGGGCGAAGCGCAGACACCTCGCAGCCGATCCGACATCGACGGTTCGGCAACATGGGACGACACCGGCGCCGACGGCACGCCAACCGTTTCACCGCACCCCGACAGCAACAGCTGTTCCAATGCGTCGATGGCTTGCCCGGCCTGAGGGCCAGTGGCGCTGATCTGCACGCTGTCGCCCTTGACCGTTTGCAGCGCCATGACCGCCACCACGGACTTGGCATTGGCGCCGGCCTGCTGCCGATGCAGGCAGATGTCTGCGTCGAATCCCTTGGCCGCCTCGGCGAACACCGCGGCAGGGCGAGCATGCAAGCCACATTCGTTGGGCACGATCAATGGCCTGGAAAACAGCGCCGAGCCCTGCCGTGCATCGTCGACAGGTCCCGACTGGCCCAGGCTTACCCGCAACAGCGGGTCGCCGCTCTCGATGCAAGCAGCCTGGTCTGCCAGCACACTGAAGGGCTCGCCGCTGACCACCAGCACCAAGGTCAACAGGCTGCGCGCATGCAGGGCAATGTAGTCGGCATCAAAATCAATCAGCGGCTGCCCGGCCTCGACACGTTGACCCGCTTCCACCCGGGGGGTAAAGCCCTTGCCTGCCAGGTTCACCGTGTCCAGGCCAATGTGCATCAGTACCTGAACGCCGTTGTCACCGGTGACACTCACCGCATGGCCACTGCCCTGGAGCGTGCCGATGACACCGGCCAACGGTGCGCAAAGGGTCTGGGAAGTCGGGTCGATGCAAATCCCGTCTCCCACTACACGGCTGGAGAAAACCGGATCCGGCACATTGTCCAGAGGCATCAGGACCCCGGACAACGGCGCGAGCAATTGCAAAGGTTGCGTTGTGTTCATGACTTCACCTGCTGCTGTCTATTCTTGCGGGCATCACGGCGATAAAAGGATCCGCCGACACGCGCTACATGGATCATTTCCACCAGTACTCGATCTGCACGCCCACGTTGGAGCCATGTCGCGCGCGGTCAAATGCGCCGGTGTCGGACAATGCCGACCCCGCCGCCAATTGGTTGGCCGCACGCTGGGCCGCTTCGTTCCAACTGGCGTAGGTGTAATAAAGCCGTATCTCCGGTCGAGCCCAGAACTCCGGCCCCTTGGGCGACCAGGTGGGTGCAAAGGTAAACTTGCTCAGCTTGCGCGTGCCGTCGCTCGCCTGCACTTGGTCATGGCCCAGTTCAGCCACCAGCTTGAACTGGTCAGTGATGGCATAGGCCGGGCGAACCCCCAGCGATACCCAGTCCTGGCCGCCGCCATCGCGGCGGATATCCTTCTGATAAACCGCCTGCGCCTGCCCACCGAAACGCGGCGTGACCTGCCAATCGAAGAATTCAACCAGACGATAGCTCTTGTTGCTGTCATCCAGGCCCGTATCGCCGGTATACCCCAGCCCGGTGCCGGGCCCCTCGCCATATTGCAACGCCAGCTTGTTCTTGCCACCCACAAAGGCCTGCTGCACATGCTGGGCGGTCAGCGCCCAGCCGCGATGGGCATCACGACGGGCCGCCTGGTCGATGAAGCTCAAGCCCAGTTCCAACTCGCCGCCGGGGTTGGTCTTGAAACCAGCCACGTTGAAATCATGTCGATTGACCGGATCCTTCTGATACAGGTTGTCCTTGCGCGAGAAGGCATAGCTGTATTTCAGCCCGCCAATGAGTACGTCCTCGATCCCGCCTCCGGTGGCGCTCTGGTTCCAGTAGTAAAAATCGGAAATATGAATGTCGTTACGTTTGTAGTAGCGCCGACCGGCCCAAAGCGACCCTCCGTTCAGACTGGGCATGTTCGACCACTGGGCATACATCTGCGGCATCCGCGCTGCGCCGTTGTCACCCTGGAAAGTCGGCGTACGGTCGTAACGGTTGTATAGCGATGCCATGCCGTCCACGCTCAACACCGAACCGTCATCGAGGGTGAGAAGGTCCTGGCGCAGTTCCAGTTCGCCATATTGCTCACATTCATTGCCCAATCGGTACTTGCTCTGTGCCCCGGGCAACTGGAAACAGGATTGCGATCGACCATTGGTTGCACTGCCGACGCCACTGCGCAAGTAGCCGGAAAACTCCAGCGCCTGGGCCGGGAATGGCAATGCCAGGCAGATACAGGACACCGCAAGGCCCCGATTTATTGTTGTTCTCATATGCCGCTCCTTGTTTTTTATTTTTGTAATGCGCTGCCCCCCCTTTGCCAGCCAACGAATGGACGATAAAGGGCCACACGGTGCGTCGAGCGCAACGTGATCGCTGTCAGGCGATGCCTGGGTCAGAACGGGCTTTGATTCAATCGCTCAGGTGCAGTACGAACGACTCGTAGGGCCGCAGGCGCACCCGTCGATCACGGTGCCCCCGGTCGTAGTTACCGATCACCCATCGTTGCTTCATGTCGGGGGTGATAATCCCGTCGGGCAACTCAACCTCGCAGTCACCGCCATGGCAATGATTGACGACCAGCAAACGCTCCCCCTGCCCCTCCCGCAGGTAGGCCCACACAAGAGGATGTTCGGGCAGCAACAGGCGGTAGACGCCCTCCTGGATCAAGGCTTCGCTACGGCGCAGGGCTATCAGCTGGCGGTAAAAATGCAGCACTGATGTCGGATCTTGCAGTTGATGTTCGACGTTGATGACGGCAGCGTTGGCCGGTACGCCGATCCAGGGCTCGGCCTGGCTGAAACCCGCGTTCGGTCCGGCAGTCCACTGCATCGGTGTACGCCCGTTGTCCCGCGACTTCTGCATGATCGCCGCCATGGCGTCGGCTTCGGACACCCCGGCGTTACGCTGGAGACGAAAGATGTTCAAGGTCTCGACGTCGCGGTACTGGTCGATGTGATCAAAGCCCGGATTGGTCATCCCCAGCTCTTCGCCCTGATACACGAAGGGCGTGCCTTGGAGGAAGTGCAACGCGGTGGCCAGCATTTTCGCCGAAGCCACCCGGTGCTCGCCGTCATTTCCGAAGCGCGAGACCACCCGCGGCTGGTCGTGATTACACCAGAACAGCGCGTTCCAACCGCCACCGGCCTGCATGCCGGTCTGCCAGTCGGACAAGATGCGTTTGAGCTGGAAGAAATCGAAGTCGGCTCGCACCCATTTCTGCAGATTCGGATAATCCACCTTCAGATGATGGAAATTGAAGGTCATCGACAACTCGCGCGAGTCCGGGCACGAATAGCGAATGCAGTGCTCGAGACTGGTGGACGACATCTCGCCAACGTTGATCAGGTCGAAACCTTCAAAGACCTCCCGGTGCATTTGCTGCAGGTAACGATGTACGTTCGGGCCATCGGTATAGAAACGCCGACCATCGGTGTGGTCATCAGGAAAATCAGTCGGCTTGGAAATCAGGTTGATGACATCGAGGCGAAAGCCCCCCACGCCCTTGTCCCGCCAGAAGCGCATCATCTTGAACACTTCGGCACGCACCTGAGGGTTATCCCAGTTCAGGTCGGCCTGGGTGTGATCGAACAGGTGCAGGTAATACTGGCCGGTCTGCGCCTCGTATTCCCAGGCCGAGCCGCCGAACTTGGATTCCCAGCTGTTCGGCTGGTCGCGCCAGATGTAGAAATCGCGGTACGGGTTGTCGAGGCTGCTGCGGGCGGCCTGAAACCAGGGATGCTCGATGGACGTGTGATTGACCACGATATCAAGCATCAACTTGATACCGCGTCTGCCGGCCTCGGCGATCAACAGCTCACAGTCAGCCATCGTGCCGTAGCTGGGGTCGATGGCGTAGTAGTCGCTGATGTCATAGCCGTTATCGCGCTGTGGCGAACGCAGGAACGGCGTCAGCCACAGGTAATCCACCCCGAGCCAGTGCAGATAATCGAGCTTGTCCACGACCCCCAGCAAATCACCGGTCGCCTGACCGCCGTGGCTGTAGAAACTCTTCGGATAAATCTGGTAGATCACCGAGCGTTGCCAGTCTTGCATGACGCGATTCCTTCAGTGCGGGCCCATGGCCCATCGTGGACAAGCCGGGTGTCAGGCGACGCGATAGCCGGGGCGGACGATCTTCATGCTCAACCCGCAGGTCAGCGCAAAGGGCACGGTCATGGCGATGACCATGCCGATCACGAACATCGGTATATAGTCGGGAACGATGGAAATGAAACCCGGCAGACCACCCACGCCGATGGCCGAAGCCTTGATCTTGTTCAGCGACAGGAAGATGCAGCCCAGGGCCGAGCCCGCCAGGGCGCAGTAGAAGGGAAACTTGTAGCGTAGGTTGACGCCGAACATCGCCGGTTCCGTGATGCCGAAATAGGCGGAAATCGCCGAGGTAGAGGCCATGCTCTTGTCCCGGGCATTGCGGGTCATGTAGAACACCGCCAGCGCCGCGCTACCCTGGGCAAGGTTGGACATGACGATCATCGGCCAGATGAAGGTCCCGCCCTGGGTCGAGATCAGTTGGAGATCCACCGCCAGGAACATGTGATGCATGCCGGTGACCACCAGCGGCGCGTACAACAGGCCGAAGATAGCCCCGCCAATCACCGGCGCGAGATCGAACAACGCCACCATGCCTTCGGTGATCAGGATTCCCAGGTGCCGGGTGACCGGGCCAATGATCGCCAGCGCCAGCACGCCAGTGACGACGATGGTGGTGATCGGCACGACCAGCAACTGGATGGCGTTGGGCACCCTGGCACGCAACCATTGCTCGATCACGCTCATGACATAGGCCGCCAACAGGATCGGCAGGATCTGTCCCTGGTAACCGACTTTTTCGATTCGGAACCAACCGAAGATATCGAAGTACGGCAGGCTCTGGCCATCCAGCCCCGCCACGGCCTTGCCGTAGTTCCAGGCATTGAGCAGATCCGGGTGGACCAGCATCAGCCCGAGCACGATACCCAGGATCTCACTGCCGCCAAAACGCTTGGCCGCCGACCAGCCCACCAACGCCGGAAGAAAAACGAAAGAGGTGTTGGCCATCAGGTTGATCAGGCTCCAGACACCGTCCAGGTTCGGGTATGCGTCGAGCAACGTCTGGTCGGCAATGAACATGCCCTTGGCGCCCAGCAGGTTGTTGACGCCCATCAACAGGCCGGCGATTACCAGCGCGGGCAGGATCGGCATGAACACATCGGAAAGGACCCGCACCAGACGCTGCATGCCATTGCCTTTCTGTGCGCCCTTGCGCTTGACGTCGGCGATGGTCGCGGCCGCCAGGCCGGTCAACTCGCGCAAGGCGGCATAGACCTTTTCCACTTCGCCCGGCCCGATGACCACCTGGAACAGTCCGCCAGTGAAAAACGAGCCCTTGACCAGGTCGACCTGGTTCAGTGTTGCACTGTCCACCTGTGATGCATCCTTGAGGGATAGCCGCAGGCGCGTCACGCAATGGGCTGCCTGCTCGATGTTGCCGACGCCGCCGAGGCTTTGCAGCAGCTCGCTGGCGATTCTGGGGTAATCGTGGCTCATGCTTTTTTCTTCCGCGTCGTTTTTGTTATTGGGAGTCGACAACACACGGAAGGAAAAATACTCGTCTGTACGAGTTAAAGCAACAACTCGTACAGACGAGTTGTAGTTTTTTATTGCAGCATTCCACTATCATCGCGAAACGCCCTACGCTCCTTGCTTCAAAAACCACAGTGGATTGGACAAGCCCCCCACTTCCCCCTTAAGGTTCCGCCCCCGGTGTACCGCGCGTTACAGAGCCATTTCCATGAGTAAATACAACCGGATCTACAGCGACCTGCTCGCCAGCATCACCACCGAACGCTTGGAGCGTGGCGCCCGCCTGCCTTCCGAAACCGAATTGATGGACAGCTACCAAGCCAGTCGAGGCACCGTGCGCAAGGCGATCGAACAGCTTCAGGAGCGCGGTTTCGCCCAGAAGATCCATGGCAAGGGCACCTTTGTACTGTCAACCTCCCCTATAGAATTCCAGCTCGGCGGCATTGTCAGCTTCCAGGAGACGTACCCGCGCCTGGGCGATGACGTCCGCACTGAAGTGGTCGAGTTCAGCCAACTGCCGCTGGAAGGTGCATTGCTCGAACACATCAAGGCCCCCGCCGGCAGCCAGGTGACGCGCATCAAGCGCGTGCGAAGAATCGACGGCAAACGGGTGATCCTGGACATCAACCATTTCGTCAGCGACGTGATCCCCGACCTGACCCGCGAGATCGCCGAGCGATCGATCTATGCCTACATCGAACAGACCCTGCAACTGCAGATCGCCTATGCCCAGCGCACCATCGAAGCCGTCCGGTGCAGCAATGACGACCAGCAACACCTCGACCTCGACGGCCAAAGCCATGTCATCGTGGTCAGCAACCAGACCTTTCTCCAGGACGGCCGGCAGTTCGAATACACCGAATCGCGGCATACCCTCGACAAGTTCTATTTCTCGGATGTGGCGCGGCGCTGAAATGAAAAAAACCGTGTGAATGTAGGTTCACACGGTTCTTTGTGTACTGACCGAGATGAACAGCTGGGAGTACGTTTCAAGGTATGTAACGGCCTGACACGCGGGGCGATCTTTCATAGAATGCCGACGTGGCTATGGAACACCTTCCTTCTTACCTCCTATGACTTAGGGGTTCCGCTCTCCACTTCACGCCTGCTACTTGCAGGCGTTTTTACGTCGACTGTAGACACTACGAACGAAGCATTTCATTCGAAGCGGCGACCAATGGAGTTGATCAAGCATGAATCAGGAGCTGTTCCTGCGTCGCCGTACCAAGGTTCACGTCCCCATGGGCGCCGGCGGTGCAACGCGCGCTCAGGTCGCGTCCGCTGTCCAGGAGGTCGCGACATTCCGATGCGCTCTGTCGGAGCCGCTGATTGAGCAAATCGGCATGCTGTCATCGACAGAGCTCTCGCACTGGCTACACGAAGTTGTCGGAGTGCTTCGCCAACAGACCGGCGCTCATGTGCACCACATGCCGCTTTATCCTGACTTCCCCGAACAAGTTCTAACAGCCTGCGAGGCGGAGTTGTACCTGACCGCCGTAATGCATTACCTCACGCTTCAACGTTTACCATCGATAGAACAAGCTCGACCTGCGATGCTCGAAGGAACCTTGATCTCCCGGATTATCGAACCGGGAAGCGTCTCTGAGTTCGAGTCACTGCTCGAGCCCCTGGTTTCATCGCGTACCTCACTCTCCGAGGAGGAAACTGCCGATGTCATCTGGTTTATCCGGGAATACAAGAACGATGTGTTCCGTCTACTGCCCGAGGCCATACCATTCCGGGAGGTTCGCGCACTGGTTGGCGGCGCACTGATCCAGTATGTAGCTCGCGATGCACGGGTGGGTGCATTCCTGGAGCGAAACGTCGAAACTGCAACAGATGTGCTACGACTGGCGGTCGCACTGAGTGGAGGAGACGTGTCCCTGGCAACAGCTTCGACACGTTTCACAGCAATGAAACGCGCAATGCGCCGTCTGCTGTTGCGCCTGCTCGATCGCGCACCCAACGCTGCGGAAGACGTGATGCGGCATGCCGAACGCTGGAAACGCCTGGCCGAAGTATTGCATCCGGGCGAGTACCCCAATAAATATCCACAAGCACTCGCCGCCATCACGGCAGCGCGTCGCAACGACCCGCCGGCCTCGTTTGGATCGCGTGTTGAAACATTGCTTGCCCAGCGTCAGATCACCGCGCTTACGCCCTTGCTACAGACTCGTCCTGGTGAATTCGCACGACGGCTGGATGTAACCTTGCGCCGCGCGACCGAAGCAGGCTCGGTACTCGACGCGTTCGAGGCTGTCGCAACACAAGTGGCCACACCTATCCTGTTGCAGGTACTGGCCCAGGTACGAGCCCCGCGCCCCCTGTCCTTGCGGGCCTTTACGCCGAAAGGGGCATTGGCCAAGGTCTACGGTATCGAGGATCGGCGTGAACCTCTTACACCCGAGGTGTTGGCACGCGCAGGCCGAATCTGCCAGGACGCTCTCGTGACGCGCTTTGCTTCGTTGCCGCCTCTCGGCCGCACTTTCATCGACACCGCGCTTCGCGAATATAAGGTCCCGCTGGCTCAGCGTGCCGCATCGAAGTCATTACGTACACTGGTGCGAGGCAGTCGGTTACCTATGCCTGACACGCGCTTCATTCGCCTGTTCCTATGGTGGAAGAACGGCCGTGAACGCACGGACATCGACTTGTCCGCCGCTTTTTTCGATACCAACTTCGTGTTCATGCAAACAGTCGCGTACTACAACTTGAAGGGTTTCGGCGGCTACCACAGCGGCGACATTGTTGACGCGCCCGACGGAGCTTCGGAGTTCATCGACCTCGACATCGATACCCTCGTCGAGAAGGGGATCCGCTACGTCGTTACGTCCATCAACTGCTTCACCGGACAGGCGTACTGCGATCTTCCCGAATGCTTCGCTGGCTGGATGGCCCGTGTCGACACGGCATCGGGTGAAGTATTCGAACCGCGATCCGTGATCGACCGTATCGATATCGCATCCAACACCGTGATCTGCCTGCCATTCGTGATGGACTTGCAGGAGCGGCGCGTGATTTGGGCCGATCTGGGACTCACGTCATCGCCTCGGTGGAACAACGTCCAGAACAACCTGAGTGGAATATCGTTGATGCTGCGGGCGTTGGTGCATACACCACGGCCAGATTTGGAAACGTTGTTCGATTTACATGCACGAGCACGAGGCGAACGGGTGGCTTCGTCGCAACAGGCACAGACAGTATTTGCGCTTGATCAAGGAATAACGCCGTTCGATACGGGCTTGATCCGATCCCAGTTTCTCTAACATCTAAAGCTGGTCAAACTCTGACATCCAAAGCACGACTCAACACCATTCGGTAAGGCCGTCTACTTGCTCGCGTACGGCCTACATCACAGGCATCGATCTTCGGTCCAGCATCCAATCCTAGCCGTGACGCTCGCCCTCATCCTCTCCAATAACCGCCGAGATCGGAAGGGTCCAAGACGCCTGATCTTGTTAATTGATGGTTTATGTCAGATAAATAGGATTATGAAAAAGAGATGCGTACAAAAATGACTATTTCCAACTGTCCAGTTAGCCTGGGGAACGGTCGGGCAATCGTCTGCATGGCCGTCATGTACAACTTCAGCCAGCAGCTCAGCTGCATATGATGGATTAGCCTGAAAATCTCTACCCTTGCCTCATCATGACTACGGCGAATCAAGTCAGTGAACCTGACAGGTCTTCCTAGTACTAAGCCTGATTTTGAGAAGCGCTAAAACAGGAGTAAAGAATATCAGCGAAATCATGCTCATTGATATCCCGGGTGACCAAATCCCTAACGGCATCAGCTAGCAGATCATTGTCCAGGGTAATTTCATAATCATTGAGCGAAAGGTACTCCAAGCCGACTGCAAGCCCGGTGCGCTTGTTAGCATCAGGCAGTGCATGGCCTCGTGCGATACTGGCAGTGTACTTGGCGGCAATTTCAAATACATCGTCGAGGCCATTATAGGCGATCGCATTGTCGATTCGGGCCAGCGCGCCTTACAAGACCGGAATATTAACTGCCCCTTTCATGCCGGGCTCGGTAGTCAAGATCTGAGTGTTTATTTCAATGACCCGTTCAAATGGAAAGAAGATCAATTCCATTACATGTCAGCCAGCTTCTGAAAGGTCTTCTTGTGAGTTCTGAGAACGAGCTTGGTTTCTGAATAAACGATTTGCTTACCCAAATCGCCACCCAAATCCAGCTTCTTGGTAGCTTTAATTTTAGGCCTCTCTACTATGGATACACCATAGGTGTTCAGCTTGTGGTTCATGGCTTGAGGACCCTCAACGGCTTGATCAATTTCTGCTCACAAGGTAGCACACCAAGAAGGAAGACACACCAAGCCATCAAGAGCGTCACCCCACTCCACCGAGCGGAGGCGCCTCCGCTGTAATTCCCGTCAGCTTGCCGGATTGCGTGCCGTGACAATCCATCCCGCGCCGTCGATCATCACCGACCGCTCGCCGGGGGCCCCGGAAGGCGTTCTGAACGCCGGAACTCCCAGATCCAAAGAACCAAAAGCCCGCAATTACGCGGGCTTCAGGGTATTTCTGCTAGGTGGCGCCGGACAATTCCGGCCCCCTAATCACTCCCACTCTATTATCAACATGAAACAAAAACCAATACTTTTCAACTAGTTAAGAAGCAAAGTTCTACTTATACCATGGAATATACCATTCCATCATACGCGCGGGAATTTTTGAATCAGCTCGACTGGCCCACTTCCGGGAGGAACGCCATGGCGATCTGCCTTAGTAGGATGGCCAGCTCGGCAGGGTCGCCGTTACAGCGTACCTCAGTCAGTAACTCTGCCGCATAGTCGGGACAGGACGCGAGCAGCTCGGCCATTGCCTCGTCGTGGGATCGATCTTTCATCTGTTACCGCTCACTCAGCTAAGCGTGCGATTCAAGTTTACATCCGCAATCTAGGGCTCGAGCGAGTCATGGATAAGCGAGCAGTTGAACCAATCCGGCAAGACCTGAGCTTAATCCTACGAAGAGTGCAATTCTGAAACGCTTCTGGTATGGCCGGTAATGGGAGCTCTCGATCTTCTTGAACTCGTCCTCTCCGATTCCAGCGTCGTTCCTCGCGTACAGGGCCATTTGCAAATAACGCTTAGCACTGTCCGGATCACGTTTCGCGTCAATGTAAAGTGAATAGTTCCAGTACGAAATGCCAAGCGCTGTTGCGCAAAGCGTCCATACAACGGCCTGAGTGATCAATCCTGATGTCGACACGTTGTTCCTTCCTGCCTAGAGAAGCCGCCAATGGCGATGCGAAAAATGCGGCTATTGATAACCTTGGCCCCGCGGTGGACCGAGGGCATGAGGTCACTTGGGTAACGGTGTCAGATCTCCCCCGAAGATGTCAAAATGTTTGGATAGGTAACGATTAAGATCGGCGAGATCACCAAATACTGCTGTTCGTTTCAGGCAACAGGCTGATAGCCAGACAGAGTGGATTCGCATGAAGTCACTGAGACAGATAGCATGCGATGGTGCCCATTCAATCGCTACGTAAGAGCGCGCATCCCCAATGAATTCAAGTGAGCACGCTCATAGTTATGAACACTCTTAAAATCTGAAACTTCCAACGCTGGTATCAATTCCTGAAAGTATGCCTCAGCTTTTTTGACTGTAGTATATTTAGCACCTGTCCCACCATAAATACTGGAAAAACCTGACCAGTCATTTATGATATAATTCTTAGCTGCTTTGAGTGTAGCCGAAGTCTCGAACTCAACTGCAAGTACGCAGTCCGAAAGAGCAACTACAATATCATCGTCTAAAAAGCAAACTTTTTCGGGCGTGACCATACCGACTCTAGGAAAAAGTAGCGCAGGCCCGCGGATGACAGTTGTCGATAACACCAAACCACCACGATCACTAACCCTAACTTTTCCACCGACAAGCTCCGTAGTATGGACCAGAGGGAACCCACCTTTGTTAGATCTCACGGAGTGCATTTGAACTCTACCTCTACGTACAACATTCAAAGCACCACTTTTGAACGAAGGTCGAGGAGCCTGGAAATCATCACTTGAGGATTTTCGCCTTATAACTACAATGGATGTTCGCGCAGCGGCATTTTTAAATGCCCTCATGTGATTATTGGTGACAATCTCAACGCTATACTTACTCTGAATGTGTGCCCACCCCTGAGAGTCACGCTCACTTGTCAAAGATCCGTTTGGAAGAATCGCGAGCATATAACCATCCGACGAAAGGTAATTAAGACTCAGATAAACGAACCGAGTAGCCAAACCAGACTTAAAGCTATTCCTATCAAACCATTCAACAGGTCTACGGCCACGCTCACTAAAAGGGGGATTTAAAAGAATTAGATCAATTGATCCTTTTTTAGACGCAAATTTAGTATGACTGTGCGAGGTTGCCTTAAGAAAATCGGAGCACGAAACTGACCATGCCTTATTACGACAAGCAAGCATTCTACAACTACTTTTATTCAGATCATTCGCGAATATCATCGCGGATGGCCATCTTCGAGCAGCCTTATATAACAGGCTGCCCTCCCCAGCCGAGAAATCAGCAATAGTATCAGGATTGAACCCTTCTGGAATGGACTCAACCATAGCCGTAGCTAATTCATTAGGAGTGTAATGAATATCAATCATCTAGCAATCGACCTACGAGAGCGGGGGACAGTACGGGACACATGGATAGAGGAAGAGTCGTCGAACAGAGCTGACACGTGATAAACCAATAACCTTGCGGTACCTCCAGTTCGCCCAGCTTTCCTGATAGGATGATCGTGTACTAGTTCAACGGCGGTAGAGCTAGCCAATGTAAAAAGAACGGCCCCAAGAGCGTGGGGCTTGGTTCCGATCAAGGCTATCTTGAGTGCTCTGCCTTGATTATCTTCAGAAATTTCCTCTAACAAATAATAGCAACTGAAAGGGCAATTCGCTGGTGCGTATCTGACAGCTTGCCAAGCGGAGGTTTCTGTTAAAGCACCCTTGTTACCAACATAAGTTTCAAAGACATACCAAGGTTTAAACCCTGGCGATCCGACGATAGGAGTGATGTACTCGTATCCAGGTTGGATTTGCTCAACTATATACCTGAGCCTTGGCCCCTCGAAACCCAATAAAGGAACAAACGTAAAGAGATCGCTATTCCTAGACGACAACGTAGCAAATCCCGGCAGAGGCGATATACCCTGTATACTAGTACTCAAATCATATATTTGACCTTCAACAGGTGCAGCGCTTCGTGAATACGCATCGGGCTCGACGTACACCACAAGCACTTCAAGCTTGGCAAGAATTGCGGATTTTAAAATTCCTGCCCAAACAGAATGAGTTAATCCTGTGATATCTAAGTAAACCTTCGCACCAGGCGTCAACTGCGCCCACAAAGTCTTTACATCTAACTCTGAACGAAGTGATATCGAGGAGCTTTCGCCCTTCACCCTGAAGGAAATTTGAGTCTCGTCGCATATCTCTATCAGTTTAACATTTTGAATTGAAGATGCCCACGCACTCGTATGAGACGCTCTCCGCTCGCCGGTTAAGGCAAAGATGTAGATGCTGTTTTCTTCAGGCCGAAAATCTTCCGCCCGGTCGAACGTATCCGTTAATATTGGAAGATCTTTGGTCTCACGCATAATAAGATCCGAACAAGCTGAGTTGATCAGGAAGATTCAAGTCGTCGCTTCGATTGCTTTGCGACAAAACCTCTTTAATCGTTTCCTTAGGGCGCGATATCAGACCAAGGATCTGTTGATCACTCAGTAAGAATTTTCTTTTTTTCCTATGACTAAAAACAAACAATGACGAAAAAATAGGGTGAAGTCGATAGTCATAATCTGCCGTATCGCCCTCCGACATCAACTTATTTCCAGGGGACCGGACAAGTGCGAGATGCATCACAGCTTGGTCCAATATTCTTTTGACTTGATCTGAACAATCAGGCCGAGCAGAATCCTGCTTAATATGAAATTGATTGACCTCTGGAGCATGACCCCGCGCATCAGATGCCATAACTTGCAAGACACGGCCAATGCTTAATACAAGCTTAGTAAGCTTTCCGCCCTCAACACTCAGCCCTTCCAACTCTGATAAATTTTTCCTCGCAATTTCCTCTGCCGCCTCGGTTTGAGATTTAGGAGAGATAGGACTTTGAGGCGTACCATCATTTTCCACATGCCGTATAAAGGCTGCATGAACAAGCTCAAGGAGATATCGTATATTGCCGTTGGATAAAGACACATAAGTATCCCAACCTGCGTAATACTTGCTAATTCCGCGCTTACCCTTCCTAATTGAATATAACGATGCATGGAAATGGTTATCCAGGCGATGTTTCCATTCAGATTTATTATCTAACCAAGATTTCAAATTTTGACAAAATAATGCATCATCGTCATTAGCCATGTAGCTTAAGAAATATAAATAACCAGGTTCTATTTCATTTGCATCGCTAACGAGCGTAGGTGGCGCAATTTTGGACAGCCTGTCTTTTAGCTTTTGTACTCCGTCGTGCCCAAGCAGTATTTCGGCTTCTTCCAGCTCGGTCATAGCTGGCAACAGCTGCTGAGGTGTGGCGATTACTGAAGTTTCATCCGAAAAGGCACTGATTATCCTCTGCCGGATTACCGACTCCGCAAAAGCTGGAAATCTAGTGTCATTTAATCGATCAGCAATGCTAATACGTGCATAGTCAGCTGGGGATGTAAGCTGTTCATTCGGATTTAAAGTAGCTCGCTGCCGCCATCCGAGCTCCCTGACGCCAACCTTAAATGTGTAGTCTGTATTGGCATGTTTTATTATCGTGTTAAGAACCCGTTGCTGATAGTCTTCGAAGTTTTCGAACTCATCTATCAAAAAGTAAAATTGCTTACCTTCAAGCTCCTGCGATGCAAGCAGCGCTCTGGCCAACGCATCTAGTGGGGCTCCTAACGTCGATATCCGTTCAGGGGGGTTATCTACCACTGTATTTATCAGAGATTCGAAATCTAATATAAGATACTCAATCTCTTCCGCTAAATCTTCACAAGAGTTTATATCCTCAAGCCCAAGTGTAGCAGCTACTTTCCTTAGGTCACCAGATCGAACCTGAATCTCACCCCCACCGTTCAGCTTAAACCAACTAACAAAATCCAACATTTGCTGACAGAAAATAAGGTTGACATAATGCCCAAAGTAGGAAGACCACTTATCCTCTGTCAGCTCCGCGCCTCTAAAAGCAGTAACCCTATTAGTATTAACCCGATAATATAAACCGTAGAATGGCCAATCTTTAACCGGAATAGTGTTGCTAGATAAGGCTTTCTGGCCTTGATACGACAAACCTCGCAAAACGGTTGTTTTTCCAGTGCCTCGGCCGCCAATTAGAACACAAGGACGATGAGTTCTCAGCTCATCAAAATAGGAGGGTTCATTGAATAGTGAGAAAATAGCCTCATTTAACCATTCAGCCTTATATAACCCCAATGTCTTACTTAGTCGTTGAGTAGTATCAAGCGGCTCTGAAGTCATCACAATGCACCTTTCTTTAGTAACGGCTTCCAGCCATTCAACTGACTATAAAAAATTGGAAGCGTGGCATCAGGAAAACCGTGGGAGAAAGCAAGGGCAAGCCCTAGCTTATGAAAGCCTCGCCAGCACCCCTCCCCGCCATCGTTGTCGGGAATCCCAGCGCGAGCGCTCGCAGATCGGACGAACTCAGGGCCCTCAGTTCGCATATCCTCCCGCCAAATCGCAGAATCATTGCTAATTGCACTTTGTCGGGATGTATAAAAGTGCGCCGGTATTATTTCAACCCCACCACAATCCCTAGCAATATTTCCTTTACCTAATTCGGTACAGATAACTGGGCAATATAGAAATCGTACCGCGCCCCCAATCGACGCGTATATTTCTTTAAACGATGAGGTTCCCCCGCCTGCCACTGGATAGGCTCTTTTCCACGTATCAGAAAACTGATTTCCTGAACCTACAAAATCGTCAACAAACAGTACGTTGGCCATGCCACCTGATGCCAGATAATTAACTGCTGCTCCCGGAGCGGCTATCCTGCCCTCATCTAACAGCAGCACGTCTCTAGCTAGCCGAGAGAATGCGAAGCCGCTGTCAGCATCCGTGGGAACTTCCCCAGTGACACGAACCACCACTAAAGACTCAACAAAACTAGTCCACTGCAAACGTGCATTGGACAAGTCGTTTTTATCTGTCACAACTGTTTGAGAAACACTTAAAAACGCGCTCCTGAACATTTGCTTAACTAGCTCATCGGCAAAAAAAGTGAACCCCTCTAACAACCTGAGTGCATATGGCAGCTCATCTTGTGTAAAGTTCGAGCACCAGCCTACAGGATCAAAATTCCCCTTTTTTGGCCATAGGCCCGTTGTAACCAGGTAGCGCCATTTATCTACAGGCAATACGACGTCCATGTGCGCCCCAACTTAACAGTTAGACTTATAGGTACTTTCTAGCTCAGCATATAAATTTGAGGCAAAGTCAGGAGAACCAATAGTCAAGCGGCTAACAATTTCACTTAACCAGACATTATCTTCTTTGCCGTTCCAGACTTTTATGTAGCTGCCGCTTTTATAGCCATTATCCTGTCGAAAAGCATTAAGTACATTTTTACCAACATACGAGGTATACAACTCACTGGCACCTAGGCCTACAATTTTCGCCAAATCAACAAACGACGACAAGGCAAACGATTTAGTCTTCAAAGTTTCAGTCGCAAACTCCTCAACCGACGACAAAATTTTCGCCTTCGATTGAGCATCATTAACAGCTGCTATGCCACCTAAAGCATTACTCACAACTTCAACCGCATCGGCAAAACTCTGGGACTGAACCAAAATCTCGCTCAACCCAAAATGCCAAATGTCAACTAGCTCTAATCGCATCTGTTGAATATCGGGCTCTTGAGACTTCCACCATTTCCAGCCCACGTGATCCATCAACTCAGCGCATTCAGTCCAGACTGCTCTATACCAAGGGTTATTCTCATCACGCCAAGCGTTATTAATTTTACTATTTATCGCATCTTGTAGACGCAACATAATTTCCGCTTGGTTACGTTCCATGCTTACACTATCCATCATAACCCTCGGCTCTCATCATATGGATCCACGCGGCGATGTTACCACTGGTTGAATTGTCCGTCTGCATAAGATAAGCGCGCCCGGCGCGTTGCCCGCGACCCGACGCTGAGTAGGCCTATCAACGGTCGAACGCGCCTGTTTAGGCCATGGGGTAATGGCAGCCGACGGAGCAATTCCAGGCTCGTCGACGCCCCCCTAGATCTCGCCCTCAACCACGTCAGTAACCCAGACCTCAATGCCACGTCGGCGAGCCCGTGCTTTTTCTTTGGTGCTGCCTGTAATAGCTCTACTGTTGTTGCTGTGCTTTTTCGCCTTAAGACGCGGTAGCGGCTTTGCGCGTCGCAGAGCAAGATGCCGTCGAACCGCAGGTGAGTAAGGTGGCGGTGTTGAGGGGGAGCAGGCGAAGCCTGTGGACCCACAACACACATCTTGCCGTCCGAATAAACGCAGTTCAAATAAATTTAAGACAACTTTCGACTCCTTACAGCATTACACCGCCAAAAACCTTCTCAAACTCAAGCTTTTATACCTGAGTTGCCTTGAGTTGCGTTGAATTTCGCTAAATTGCACTAAATTGCCTTAATTAAACACTGTCACACGCAATTAAGAACGCAGACCAAGGGCGCCTCCCCCTGTTGATTTCGGTACACTTTCGGGACTTTCCAAGCGAGTGAAGGCGGATAGAAAACCATCCGCATATTTATAACATCTCCATATCAGTGAATAATCAAAACTCGAGCGTCACAGATGAGGAGTTCGATATGGAGCTGGAACCAGGAAAACCCTTGACTTATGCTTCCCGAAAGTCAGGTCGAAACGTAAGGCTTGCTATCGCGCTGGCAAGTACATTCGTCGGAGTGGGTATATACACTGCGCCCTTCCCTACTTACGCCATCTATTGCGCAAACTGCTCGACGTTCTATCAACAGATGTTTGAGTATGCCGAACAGGTCAACACAGCACTAAATACGGCAGAGCAACTTCAAACTCAGATACAGCAGTACCAAAACATGGTCACACAAGGCACTGGGCTACCCAACTCGATGTTTGGGAGCATCGCTGCCGACCTTAAAAGCGTGGTCAACATTTATCAACGTTCGCAGGCGTTGGGCCGTCAGATTGAGAACATGGATGCACAGTTCAATGCTGCGTTTCCAGGCTTCGAATCCTACCTTCAACAAGTGGCAAACTCGGCAGAAACTCCGATGCGAGATCGTTATAAAAAATGGTCGGAGCAAGGCCGCGACAACGCCAAAACGGCAATGGAAGCGGCGAACCTCAACACCAGCACTTTCCAATCGGAAGACGCCCTGCTCAACCGCATGGTGGCACGCTCGCAAACCGCCGTGGGGCGCATGCAAGCTATTCAGGCGGGCAACGAAATAGCCTCCCAGAACGTGCAACAGCTGCAAAAGCTTCGCGATCTGGTGGCCACGCAAATCAATATGCAGGGTAATTACATGGCTCAGCAGGGCGACCGAAAAGCCGCTAGCGAAGCAACCGAGCAGCAGTTTGAAGCGCGCGAAAGCAAACGCGGCGGTGTGAAGGGGTACTGAGGATGGTTATCTCGAAATGGCTAATGACCCTCATTTGCGCCGGGGCCGCGATATTGGGCTCAGTTGTCACTGTGGTCATTCAAAGCGATAGCGACTGTGCAGTGGCGTCTGAGCAACAGAGAAAGCTGCATGACGCAGATGCTGATTTTGAGGCACGTCCTAACTCGCGCGGCGGCGTTAAGGGGTACTGATTATGGAACGTCGCCTGCTGTTGTTTATTGCCCTAGCAAGCATGCTCTTGGCCGGAAATGCGATGGCTGCAACAGACCTGGCCCATGCCGACACCTCGGTTCAGGGCCTGCTAGATCTTGTTTTGCAGCAATCTCACCAGTGGTCAGGAAAGTTGTACGACTACGCCATAAGATTATTTTGGCTGCTCGCCACCATCCAGTTCATCTGGACGTTTATGCCTCTGGTCATGAAACAAGCTGACTTGGGCGAGATAGTCGGAGCGCTGCTGCGTTTCATCATGGTGATCGGTTTCTTCCTGGCGGTAATGACCTACTCCGTGGAATGGTCGACAGCCATTGTTGACAGCTTCCGCGACGCGGCCGCATCGGCGAGCGGTCTTGGCCGAGCGTTAGAACCCGGCGATATGCTCGCGGTAGCCCTGGACTTCGGCCGCACTATGGTGAAGGGTATTTCAGTGTTCTCTCCGGGCAAAGGAGTTCTGATCGCAGTATGCGCAGTACTGGTCTTGGCGTGCTTCGCCTTTATCGCAGCGTTTATGTTTGTGACGCTCGTAGAGGCCTACGTAATCATCAACGCGTCAGTGCTGTTCTACGGTTTTGGCGGCTCGCAATGGACACGCGATTTCGCGATTGCGCCCATGCGGTTCACCGTGGCAATCGGCGCGAAGTTGTTCGTCTTGACTCTGATCGTCGGGCTGATCGTACAGTCGGCCAAAGAATGGTTAGCTGCCTACACCAACGACGAAGCCTCATTGATGACAATGGTCGGTTTAGCCTTAGTATGCTGCTACCTTACGAAGACTATTCCTGACCTAATCGGCGGCATGATTAGCGGCACATCAATGGGAGGCGGCTCGGCCATTGGTGGGATGGCAGTGGCTGGTGCTGCCGGGGCGGCAGCTGCTGCGGCCACTATCGCCACGGCTGGGGCTGCCGCTCCTGCAGCTGGTGCTCTCGGTGCTTCTGGGACTGGCGTTGCCGCCGGAGCCAGTGGGGCTGGCGGAGGTCTGGCCACCTCGATCAACTCCAGCTTTGCCGGTGCGCCTGCGGCGAGCGCCTCCAGTGGCGGTGCAACCGCTGGCATCGGTGCGAACACGGGCGGACAAGCAGCAGCCAAAGGAGCAGCGGCGTCCGGTGCTCGAGTAGGCGGCAGCGCGGCCCCACTACAAATGGCGAGCAGCGCTAAGCAGGCCACCGAGCAGGCTGGAAAAAATGCCCAGGGCAGCAATGACAAAGGCCAACAAGCGCCACAGCAAGGGAGCGTCGTCAGTTCCGGCAGCGCACTTTCCCAAGCAGCCAATGGCGGAGCAATGGCACTCGGGGTGATGGCCTCAATGGCCGTGCCGGGCATGGAAAACGCGCACTCTTTTTCTCTTGGTGCCGGCTCTTCATCACCAGCTTCTGATGAGTCCAATACGACCGTTCAGCCCCAAAGCGGAGATGCTGCAGAAGCAGAGTCCAACCTTATCCGTCCGGCCTCTGAAAGCAATGTCACCCCCGGCCAACTGACATCTCTAAATGTGCCAGGAATGGCCTCAAGCAACGACCAACCGGAGAAACAACCATGATGGCAATTTTGAAGTTCGCAGGATTCGCCGTGTTCGCATCAACCACCGCAATCGCCTTGTGGGCGCTCGGTAAGTGGCTACGGAGCAAAGGCCATGGACCATTGCTCGATAGGCTGGATCAACAATGGACTGCTTTGCAGCTTCGGTTAAGTCCATTTGCCATGTCAGCTTCCTATCGGATGTTTTGCGGAGCACAAGCCTTGAATCGCCTACCACTGCTAGGAAGTAAAAATAGTGTCGCGTTGAATCAGCAAGTTCTGACAGCTATACGAGTTGCGCAGGAGGCTCAGCGACGGAAGGATCACGGCAATCGCTGACCACACAGAACCCTGCTTGAATGCGGGGTTTTCTTTTTCAGACTCCCCCAATATGAAGGAGCTCCGATTCACAGCCGCCTAGTAATACGCACGGACCTGTCTCAGCTCGCCCTATCACACCTGCTGCAAGCCATTAAACTGCCCTCGGCACCGGGGGCTTATGTCGCGCGATACCTCGATCAACCGGCATCGGGGTCACACAGATACAGAGCGCCCGCCATACCAGCAGAACAGGTACTGACGGCGCAGATCAAAAGCTCAGAGGCTTCGCCATTAGTAATACGGACGGATGTGGGACACCCGTTGAGGCTTTGCCATTAGTAATACGCACGGGTTCTACCCCACGGACCTAGTACACCCATCATCGCCAACCTGAATCAGGGTGAATGGGCGCCATCAAAGGCACGGAGGCTTCGCCGTTAGTAATACGGACGGACATGGGACGCTTGGCTCAGCTGCCTAGATAACGACCTACGGCCGACTTGCTCACCCCCATCTGGGCAGCTATATCCCTAACGCTCAACCCCCTGGTTCTTAGCGCTTGGGCTTGAGCACGGCGGCCCTCTGCTGCTTTCAGGAAGGCTTCGCGGCTGACGGCACCAGCGGCACGCCTACGTGCCTCCTGCCGCGCCCTATCACGCTCTAGCGTTATCTCAGAGCAGATGATGGTTTTAAGCTGCCGCTGCTCATCTGTGGATATCCCAAACAGGTTTATCAACGTGTCATTTTTGGGCGTATATAGCGGCGGGTAGTCCTTGCCCGCGAAGCTGACACGTTCGCCTGATTCAAAAGCCCTAGCCTTGCTGAACAGAGTCATGAGCTCCTTGGAACGGCTGTTCCACTGCGGATCGAGTTCGCGGGCCAGCGCTGCGGCTTCGTGGTACATCTGCTTGCTGTTGGTCGCCCCGGACAGCAGCAGGAAGTTGAGCCGCCAGAATAGGTGCTGCATCCGGCTGCCTTCTCCGACGCCGCCGCGCAGCTCGGCCAGCTTGCGCAGGTCTTCGAGGCGATCCCAAGCAAGCTGTCGGCCTGAGAATCCGCGCAGATTGTTGGCTTTGTTTCCGGGCACCAAAAGGAAAGGCTTTTTCTTGGTTCGGGTCTCGACCTGTTCCTGCCGTTGCTGCTCGATAGTCCAGCGGGCCGCCGGTAGCAGTGTCTCGGCCAGATACTCGAAGTTATAGCGGATTGGCTGGCCATCGGTTCCCGTCTGGACGTGAACCACGCGGCAGACCTCACCGCTCTTGCTGTTGACCGTCTCTACGGTACGCAGCACGCGGCTAGCGTCCTTGGCCATGGAGTCGGCGCCGACGTGGGCTAGGCGATCCACAAGGTAGCGTTGGCAGGCGTTCCAGCGGGGTAAGGCTTGGCGAGGTATCGTGCCCTCAAGCAGCCATTTGGCTTGTATACCTCGGCCGCTGTAGATCAGTATCGAGGGCGCTGGCAACCCTGTGTCGGAACAGAAGAACAGCACCGAGGCGGCCAGCTCGTCGGGCTTACGGCTGGCCAGCGCGGGCACGCGGTAGGTATCTAGGTCAGCGAACAGCAGCCCCAGCCGCAACAGATTGACGACACGCCGATTGGGCCGGATGAACTCAGCCTGCGAAATCCAAGTGTCAACCTTTTTGTCCAACAGATTGAGCACCTTTGGCATGTCGGCCAAGCGATGAGAGGACTGCCGCTTTCCACCACGAGAATCCACAAGCAATGAGAAAAATCCGCTCCTATTACTATCGTGATACATCTGCGCCTCGTCCCCGGGACTGAACAGCGCAAGCTGCGGGATAGCACCCGGCACCGCTTAGACCGCCCTTCCCGGCCTACGCGCTGGGCCTCCCTCCTTGCATGTATCTATCCACTGTTCAACCTCAGCCAAATCCCAAACGACCTTGCGGCTACTCAACGCAATTCGGCGCGGGAACTTGCCCTTCATCTCAAAGTTATAGATCGTGCGCTCACACAGCGGAATCATCGTCAGGAGCGTCTTTTTGTCGATGAGTTTTCTATTCAATGTATGCATTGCTAGGCCCTGCCAGTCACTGCGAATGAGTGCCTGATCGTGCCTTTGGGTGCCTATTGCTTCGACGGAATGATTGGCTAAAATGGTTGACATGAAAAAACAATCAACCATAGCCATTTGGGAAGGGTGTAACGCCACCGTTGCAGAGGCGATAGAACAGTTCCGTGACCGATGGAGCGCCTACTCCACGGCCTCGAAACGCTATCCAATCGCAAGGCTAGTAGAGGAGCTAATCGACCCGGCCGTAGCGGCGTACGCCAAAGAGATTCCTGCGCGCTACCAAGGGCATATACCCGGAGCCGGTACAGGCGTGGCGTTCAGTGCGATCATGAAACTGGTAGGGTTTCCCGCCATGATCCGCTTGCAGCGCCAATTGCTACGCGCGTTTGTTCTGAGCCACGACCAACAGTCGAAGAAAGATCGCAGCTTTATTGCAACGCTTGAGACGCTGATTGAGTTGGTGATGGCGTGTAAGCGCAAGAAACCGTCATCTGAAGCTGTAGGCGGCTTAAACAACCAGCGCTTGAAGGGCTTTTGTAGGTTCTGTGGCACTCAAGCCGAGCTAGCATCCTTCGTTACTGGAGAAGGTCAGCGCGACCCCGACGAGCACCTACGTTTGAGCAACCTTTACTGCACAACTCATCGTCCAAAGACGCATGATGGCAGCTGGAATCCCGCGTACAGGCAAGCAAAAAGGTCCGTAGCGCAGTTTGACCTTGAACTGGCGAGATTGAGCAGGCAGTGCGCTATAAGAGCGAAGCCTCAGGCGAAATCAGGTGACGAGCTTGTCGACTCATATTTCTTCCAGTACATGCTCAGCCTGACGGTACAGGTGGCCGATGAATCTGAGCTCAGAAATATCGCTCGCCTCATGGTCGACACACGGTTTTCTGATCGTAAGAAGCAAATACTTGTGCTTCAGAAACTCGGTTTTAACCAGTCAGAAATTGCGCGAAGGTTGGAGATCGAGCGCCAGGCAGTATCCAAAGCTCTATGCTCAATTCCTGATTGTTTTCGCCTTCCTAGAGCGTGAGTGCGCCAAGCTGCGTAGTTACACACTCGCGATCAAACGCTTGCATTCGACTGGACGAGCCTTTCGCATGGCTAGGGGCGCAAGCGGCTATCCGTGACTGGCAGCTATCGGCCGAAAGCGGCACTAAGCGGAAGGCAAGGTTTGACCCATCGCTGCCTGTCGCGAAGGCCCCCAGTCGCCCCATAGCAGCCTATCGAAAATCGAGTGGCGACAGTGGCGATATGGTATTACGCTTCCTGTATTTAGGCCGCTAAGGAAGGTTTCGCCGTGTCTAGCAGATTATTGCTAACTCAGAATGCCCAGTTCTACCGAGTTATTGAACCTCTTAGTGAGGAAACTTTGCGCTCGATACTTGATGCGGCATCCTCAAACCAGAAGCCCGGTAGCACGTTGATCGCTGATCAATTTAACAAAGAAGAAGTCCTTCAGGATGGTAGCGAATACCGCTTCAGCTTGAGAGTTTTCGCGACGAATCGGGATGTCCACTTTTGGAGCGAGCCGCTTAACGACACAATCTATGCGTTCATACTCTTGGTGACCGTCGATGAATGCTTGGTCGTCTTTAAAAAATCCTGCGCCTCAGTTTCTGAAACCATCGATAAGGTTGCCACTCTGATTCGGAGCGCGGAATTGACCGCAGCTTTCAGTGACAGCGATGCTCAGTTTCAGAAGATGGCAATGCGTAATATGACTGTTTCCGAAAGAGCGATGCGCGGCAAATCGTACGAAGCAGCAGATCTTAAAGGCCTCCTGTCAACCCACGCCGCAGGCAGATCTATTCCCTACTTTTTCAAATTGCGGTTAAACGGTCGTATCAAAACCATTTCCGCTCAAAGCGGACGTGTCGTCGAGGCCTCTGAGCGTAAGTCAATAGAGAAAATAGTGGAGTGGGCAAAAGGCCAGATCCATCAGATTAACAACCCGTCATCTGATAAAGATTTTTTGGACGCCTTCGCTAAACTTGTAGAGCTGGATGTCGTGTGGGATAAAAGCGAACCCACCGCCATTCTCGTAGAGTCGTCCTTTCTTGTAGATAACGTAATTAACAAAGATATTCCTATCTTTTATACGACGCGACGGGGAAGAACGTTCCAGATGACTTCCAAACAGATTGAGGATCTCGTTTCTCAGCTTGAGAGAGTCTATGAAATTGCCGCAACAGAAGAGCTTGATCTTATAGATAGCCCCAGGCCCGCCCGTCTAAAAAAGAACATGAGCTCAATCTCGCTGACTGGCCGCTCACTTCGGCAGATTAAATTTGATGACAATGGCAAAGATATAACACTACAGGCATATATCAAAAAATACAACCTAGCAACTATCACATTTGCAGATCCGCGCTATATGTATTTCATGGGACAGTGCTTTGAAGATGGAGCTGGAATAAACGAAATCCCTGCACTATTAAAAAGCCTTGTAGCATTCCCTGAACTGAATGCTGCCACTTCCGAGAAAGGGCGATATACAATAAAAAAAACCAAGTACGACACAAAATCACTTTTTGCTATAGTTGAAAAAATTCATAGAAAGGATGATTACATTTTCTGTGACGACCTTGGCGACGAATGGGCAGACCATATCACTTTCAATAAAGCCGATTCCTCAGTTTCTTTTATTCACTCAAAGTATGGCGCCGTGAGCAAGTCCGCCAGTAATTTGCATGATGTCGTCGGCCAAGCCATCAAGAACATTGGAAATATGGATATTGACCCCAAGACCTTTCTTGCAAAAAAATACGGTGAAAAATTTTCAAACAATTATAGGGGAGGTGCAATCCCTCGTATCAGGAAGGCATTACCCGGCATATTTGACGACTATTTAACAGATTTGCGAGAGGACTATCGCTTTAACCGTCGGTGCATCATTTGTTGCTCATTCATCTCGAAGACCCTGATCGAGGAAGAGTTTAAAAGAATTCAGGATAAGAAGCGTGTCGCTGGAAATGTTACGCAACTATTCTGGATCCTTTCATCCTTTATGCATGCTGTGAGAGAGGCAGGCATACGCCCCATAGTCTATTGCCGGCCTTAGGTGAGTGAATCGCACAGCTTGCTCACACCGCGACCGGCCCGGTCAACTTCGCCTATCGTGAGTGACCGCTTCTGGCCCTTAGCGGCCAGTAGCGAATCACTGCCTTACCCCTCAATCATGCATGCGACTCGTCCAGCATCGATGAAACCGCCGATCAAGTACATGGCAATTTTCCCTTAAGCGACTTGAAATGCGGGGTGAGCAGGAAAGCTATTCATTTGTTTTCCGAGGTTTCTTGAGAGTCCATTCATCAATCATGTCGGCCCAATCCTGCAACATCGCACGGCGCTGATCCCGATACTCGGCCTTGTTGTAAACGGCTCGCACACCTTTCTGTTCGTGCGCGAGGCACTTCTCGATCCAGTCGGAGTTGTAGCCCGCCTCATGCAACAGCGTGCTAGCCGTACGGCGCAGGTCGTGGGGGCCGAATTTACCTAGCGGCACCCCCTCCTTTTGGGCAAGGCGATAGGTGAGTGTCAGTACCTGGTTGATCGTGGCGGCACTCATTGGTAAATCGGAGTCGTAGCGTGACGGCAGGATGTAATCAGAACCTCCGGCCAAAGTTTTCAATGCAATGAAGAAATCCAATGCCTGCCGGGACAGAAACACCAAATGAGGGTTTCGGCGCTTCATCCGCTCTTTGGGGATCGTCCATAGCGCCTCGCTGAAATTAATTTCACTCCACGTCGCATTGGTCAGCTCGCTTTTGCGCACCATCGTCAGCAGCAGGAGTTTGGCTGCGGCACGAACCGACGTCGCTGTTCCGATCCGATCCATGTACTGGTACATCAGCGCAATTTCATCAGGCGTCAGCGCCCGATCACGTGGCTCAAATTTGGCGATGCTGGCAGACCTCACTAGGTCCGCTGGGTTTTCAACCTTCTGGCCACGCTCAATGGCCCAGCGATAGACCTGTAGCACGATCTCACGGGAGTGGACAGCAGTTGCAGGCGCCCCCCGCTCCACTATCGCATCAGTCAGCGCCCGCAGATCCTCATGAGTGATCTCAGCGAGCTTCTGATTGCCAAACTTCGGCTTCAATTCGCGCTCATAGACTGACCGGCGCATATCGCGTGTCGAGTCCGCCATCTGATAGCCGCGCAGCCATTTTTCAGCCCAATCATCAAAGGTCTCTGCGCCCTTGGTACGAGCCTTCGCGCGCGCCTTTTCCTTAGCAGGGGACTTACCTGCGGCGATCATCTTCTTCGCCTCCCCTAGCCGCTCACGTGCCTCTGCCAGGGTGATCCCGCCCAAGCCATAACGACCGAAGGTGATGGTCTCCTGCCGGCCATTGATGGAGTAGTTGTAGCGGAAGGAGATTGAGCCGGCCGGTGTGACCGCCACGTACAAGCCATCGCGGTCAATCACCTTGTAGAGCTTGTCTTGCGGCTTGAGGTTTCGAAGCTTGGTATCAGTAAGCATGGCTTCCATTTATTCCATGAAAAAATACCATGCTCTGAAAAGCGCGGGAGAATGGGGCTTAACCCCAGTAAAACCGGGCCTCTTGGCTCTCCCGATACCATGCCGATCTTAAAACAAGGGACATGGTATCAAGCGTCATGCATGGCATCGGATGCAGTTGGTACCCCGTACCATGCCATAAAAAAACCATGCTTGGCGATGCAGAACGCTACCTGAACTTGCCAGACCCAAAAAGCCAAAAGCCCGCAATTACGCGGGCTTCAGGGTATTTCTTGCTAGATTGTGCCGGACAATACCGGACGTCCAATCATTCCCACTCAATCGTCGCCGGCGGCTTGCTCGACACGTCGTAAGTGACGCGGGAGATGCCGTCGATTTCGTTGATGATGCGACCCGAGACGGTTTCCAGCAACTCGTACGGCAGGTGTGCCCAGCGAGCGGTCATGAAGTCGATGGTTTCCACCGCACGCAGGGCCACGACCCAGGCGTAGCGACGGCCATCGCCGACCACGCCGACGGATTTCACCGGTTGGAACACCACGAACGCCTGGCTGACCTTGTGGTACCAGTCGGCCTTGCGCAGTTCTTCGATGAAGATGTGGTCGGCGCGACGCAGCAGGTCGGCGTATTCCTTCTTCACTTCACCGAGGATCCGCACGCCCAGGCCCGGGCCTGGGAATGGGTGGCGGTAGACCATATCGTAAGGCAGGCCCAGTTCCAGGCCGAGGCGACGGACCTCGTCCTTGAACAGCTCGCGCAGCGGCTCGACCAGCTTGAGGTTCATTTCTTCCGGCAGGCCACCGACATTGTGGTGAGACTTGATCACGTGGGCCTTGCCACTCTTGGCGCCGGCCGACTCGATCACGTCGGGATAGATGGTGCCCTGGGCCAGGTACTTGATGTTGTCGAGCTTGCAGGATTCGGCATCGAACACGTCGATGAAGGTACGACCGATGATCTTGCGCTTCTTCTCCGGGTCGGACTCGCCGGCCAGGTTGGTCAGGAACTGCTCTTCGGCGTTGGCGCGGATCACCTTGACGCCCATGTTCTCGGCGAACATGGCCATCACTTGCTCGCCTTCGTGCAGGCGCAGCAAGCCGTTGTCGACGAAGACGCAGGTCAGTTGATCACCAATGGCCTTGTGCAGCAGCGCAGCGACCACCGACGAGTCGACGCCGCCGGACAAGCCCAGCAGCACGTTGTCGGTACCGACCTGGGCGCGCACCTGGGCGATGGCGTCTTCAGCGATTTTCGACGGTGTCCACAGGGCTTCGCACTCGCAGATGTCGAGGATGAAGCGCGACAGGATGCGGCCGCCCTGCTTGGTGTGGGTCACTTCCGGGTGGAACTGCACGCCGTAGTAACGACGCTCGTCGCTGAACATGCCGGCAATCGGGCAGCTCGGGGTGCTGGCGAGGATGTGGAAGTCTTCCGGCATCTTGGTGACCTTGTCACCGTGGCTCATCCACACGTCCAGGCCGAACAGGCCATCGGCGTCGACATGGTCTTCGATGCCATCCAGCAGGCGGCTCTTGCCGACCACGTCAACACGGGCATAACCGAACTCACGCAGGTCGGAGCCTTCCACCTTGCCGCCGAGCTGCTCGGCCATGGTCTGCATGCCGTAGCAGATGCCGAAGACCGGTACGCCCAGGTCGAACACCGCTTGCGGGCAGCGCGGGCTGTCGGCTTCGTGCACGGACTCGGGACCGCCGGCGAGGATGACGCCTTTGGGAGCGAACTCGCGAATCGCTTCGTCATCCATGTCGAACGGGTGCAATTCGCAGTACACGCCGATTTCACGCACGCGGCGGGCAATCAGCTGGGTGTACTGGGAACCGAAGTCGAGGATCAGGATGCGGTGAGCGTGAATGTCGAGGGCCATGACTCATTCTCATGTAGTGAATCAGAAACAACTCGGGGCTGAATGAACAGCCCCGGTGATTAACGTTTTGCTGGAAGCCTTAACCTACGCGGTAGTTCGGCGCTTCCTTGGTGATCTGTACGTCGTGGACATGGGACTCGGCCATGCCAGCGCCGGTGATGCGCACGAACTCCGGCTTGGTGCGCATCTCTTCGATGTTGGCGCTGCCGGTGTAGCCCATCGAGGAACGCAGGCCACCCATCAGCTGATGGATGATCGCGGTCAGGGTGCCTTTGTACGGCACACGACCTTCGATGCCTTCCGGTACCAGCTTCTCGGCACCCGCGGAGGAGTCCTGGAAGTAGCGGTCGGAAGAGCCCTGGGCCTGGGACATGGCGCCCAGCGAACCCATGCCACGGTAAGCCTTGTAGCTACGCCCCTGGAACAGTTCGATCTCGCCCGGTGCTTCTTCGGTACCGGCGAACATCGAGCCCATCATCACGGCAGAAGCACCGGCCACGATGGCCTTGGACAGGTCACCGGAGAAACGGATGCCGCCGTCGGCGATCAACGGTACGCCAGTGCCTTCAAGGGCGGCGGCGACGTTGGCGATGGCGCTGATCTGCGGCACGCCGACACCGGCGACGATCCGGGTGGTGCAGATCGAGCCAGGGCCGATACCGACCTTGACCGCGTCGGCGCCAGCTTCGGCCAGGGCCTTGGCGGCAGCGCCGGTGGCGATGTTGCCGCCAATCACCTGCACTTCAGGGAAGTTCTGCTTGACCCAGCGAACGCGGTCGATCACGCCCTTGGAATGGCCGTGGGCGGTGTCGACCACCACCACGTCGACGCCGGCATTGACCAGCGCGGCGACGCGATCACCGGTGTCCTTGCCGGTACCGACCGCGGCACCGACGCGCAGACGACCCTGGTCGTCCTTGCTGGCCAGCGGGTAGGCCTTGGCTTTTTCGATGTCGTTGACGGTCATCATGCCCTTGAGGGCGAATTTGTCGTCGACGATCAGCACGCGCTCGATGCGGTGCTTGTGCAGCAATTCGCGGACTTCGTCCTTGCTGGTGCCTTCCTTGACGGTGACCAGGCGCTCTTTAGGCGTCATCACTTGACGGACGGTGGCATCCAGGCGGTTCTCGAAACGCACGTCGCGGGAGGTGACGATGCCGACCAGGTCGCCATCGTGCAGCACCGGAACGCCGGAGATGTTGTGCATGCGGGTCAGTTCGAACAGATCGCGCACCGTGGCATCGGCCTCGATGGTGATCGGGTCCTTGACCACGCCAGCCTCGAACCGCTTGACCTTGCGCACTTCGGCGGCCTGCTGTTCGATGGTCATGTTCTTGTGGATGATACCGATACCGCCTTCCTGGGCCATGGCAATGGCCAGACGGGCTTCGGTCACGGTGTCCATGGCAGCGGAAACCAACGGGATATTCAGTTCGATGCCACGGGTAAGACGGGTTTTGAGGCTGACTTCGTTAGGCAGCACCTCGGAATAACCAGGCACTAGGAGAATGTCGTCGAAGGTCAGAGCTTCTTGGCTGATACGCAGCATCGCGGGGGCTCCCGAGCGGGAAAATGGAAGCGCGCCATTATACTCATGCACACCGTCTGGCTCAATGTAAAACTCTGCCTATTATTGGCGGGGTGATTGACGGGGCTGATCGCTCCACTGCGGCGGTACACCGCCCCCCTGTGGCGAGGGGATTTATCCCCGCTGGACTGCGCAGCAGTCCCAAGGTGGTCGACTCATATGCCTGATGTACCGCACAGCCTGGGTTTAGGGCCGCTTCGCGCCCCAGCGGGGATAAATCCCCTCGCCACAAAAGCAGTCTCCAGTGTGCCTACCTACAACTCCACCTGCACCCAACTCACTGGCTGATCCAGCCAATCGGCGAATTCGTCGAGGAAGTCCTGCTTGAACCCCGCCTCCAGCCAGTTGTTGAAGATGAACCCCAGGTTGGAGAAGCCGCAGGGCTGCAGGAACAGGAAGCCGTTGATGTCATCTTCATGCCCGCATTCGGGGCAGGTGAAGTTGTCGGTGCGGTTGGGCATCCAGTCCTCCAGGCTTTCGAACAGCGCCTCGCCGATTTCCCGGCGGCATTCGGCGCAACCCGCTTCCTCGAGAAAGTCCTTGGCCGGGGTATAGATGCAGCGCTTGGTGATGATCTCCAGGCCGTTGACCGGCTCGTCGAACGGCAAGGCATCGGGACGCAGGACCACGGCGCGGGCGCCAGGGGCGATGGCGTGGGCCATGCGATTGCCGGTGCGCCCACAGGTGGTCAACTGTTCCTCGACAATGTTCTTGCGCACCAGCCAGCGCACGATCGCCCGGGCCCGAGGCTCATGGACCGGCAAGGTGGAGATTTTCGGGACGATGATGCTTTGGGAGTTCATGGCAAGGCCTGGCGTTTCTTTGTGAGAGCAAGCTTTGCTCCACAGGATAAAAATGGAGGCCGGCAGCTTAATCCCTGGCCAAACAAGGTCAAGGACTCAGGCAGCGCCCGATCAGCGCGAGGCCGCTGGCAGGCACCAGTCAGGTCACTCGCCACAGGGTTCCATGCGGTCATTGTGAGCCCGCTCGCGATGAAAGCAACCCGGTCCAATTGTTTCTACACATGGAGATTAAGCGGCAAATGCCCTTATCATGCCGCCCATGATTAAAGATCCCTTTGCCCGCCTGGGCCTGGACCGCGAGGTCCTGACTGTCAGCCAGCTCAACGGCCGCGCGCGAGTGTTGCTCGAGGACGTGTTCAGCAACATCTGGGTCGAGGGCGAAATCTCCAACCTCGCCCGCCCCGCCTCCGGCCACGTGTATTTCACCCTCAAGGACAGCGGCGCCCAGGTGCGTTGCGCACTGTTCCGGCAGAACGCCGCGCGGGTGCGCCAGGCCTTGAAGGACGGATTGGCGGTCAAGGTACGCGGCAAGGTTTCGCTGTTCGAGGGCCGTGGCGATTATCAACTGATTCTCGACACCGTGGAGCCGGCCGGCGATGGCGCCCTGCGCCTGGCCTTCGATGCCCTGAAGGAAAAACTCAGCGCCGAAGGCCTGTTCAGCGCCGAGCGCAAGGTGCCTCTGCCCGCGCACCCGCAACGTATCGGCATCATCAGTTCGCCCACCGGCGCGGTGATCCGCGACATCATCAGCGTGTTCCGTCGCCGTGCGCCGCAAGTTGCCCTGACACTGATCCCTACCGCCGTGCAGGGCCGCGAAGCCACCGCGCAGATCGTCCGCGCCCTGAAGCTGGCGGACGCCCGGGGTTTCGATGCGCTGATCCTGGCCCGAGGCGGCGGTTCCCTGGAAGACTTATGGTGTTTCAACGAAGAAGCCGTGGCCCGGGCCGTGGATGCCTGCGTGACGCCGATCGTCAGCGCCGTCGGCCATGAAACCGACGTTTCCATCAGCGATTTCGTCGCCGACGTGCGCGCCCCGACCCCGTCCGCCGCAGCAGAACTGCTGGCGCCGGACGCGAGCGATCTGGTACGCCGGGTCGAAAGCCTGCATCGGCGGTTGGTGATGCGTATGCGTGACCGTCTGATGCGCGACCAACTGCGCCTCGAAGGCCTGACCCGACGACTGCGTCACCCCGGCGAACGCCTGCGCCAACAGGCCCAGCGCCTGGACGATCTGGACATGCGCCTGCGCCGGGCCTTCGAACGCAGCCTCAATACCCGTCGCGAACGTCTGATCCGCCTGGAAACGCGCCTGGCCGGACAACATCCAGGCCGCCACCTGGCGCTGCTGCGCCAGCGCCTTGACAGCCTGGCCGAACGCCTGCCTCGGGCCATGCGCGAAGGCTTGAAAGCGCGACGCGTGCAATTGCACAACCAGATGCAAACGCTGCACATCGTCAGCCCCCTGGCGACCCTCGGCCGCGGCTACAGCATTCTGCTGGATGAACGCGGTCATGCGATCCGCAGTGCCGAACAGACCCGGACCGGCCAGCGCCTGACGGCCCGACTCGGCGAAGGCGAGCTGCTGGTACGGGTCGAAGACAATCACCTGACACCGGTCACCCTTTCTCTACTGGATTGATCCATGCCGCGACTTCTAGCTCCCCTGCTTTTGCTGTGCCTGACTCTCAACGCCCACGCCGACAGTTACATCACCCGCCTGCTGAACAAACCGGTTCCGGGTGGCGTGGCCGTGGTCGACCTGGGCAGCGCGGCCAAGGCGCCGAAAGCCACTTACCAGGGCAAGCCGGTGCTCGTGGTCAAGGAACAGAACAACTGGCTGGCTATTGTCGGCATCCCGCTGACCGTCCAGCCGGGCACCCAGCAGATCAGCAGCGGCGGCGGTACCCAGCCGTTCGTGGTCGGCTATAAAAAGTACCCCGAGCAGCGCATCACCCTGAAGAACAAACGCCAGGTCAACCCGAACCCCGCGGACCTCAAGCGCATCAACGCCGAGCTGGCCGTGCAGTTGAAGGCCTACCGCAGCTTCAGCCCGAACATCCCCAGTAACCTGCTGTTGGACAAACCGGTCAGCGGTCCGCTGTCGAGCCGGTTTGGCGTACGTCGATTCTTCAACGGCGAAGAACGCAACCCCCACGCCGGCCTGGACTTCGCCGTGCCCGCCGGCACGCCGATCAAGACGCCGGCGGCCGGCAAGGTGATCCTCACCGGCAATTACTTCTTCAACGGCAACACCGTGTTCGTCGACCATGGCCAGGGCTTCATCAGCATGTTCTGCCACATGTCGAAGATCGACGTGAAGGTCGGCCAGCAACTGGCCCGGGGCGCGGTGGTGGGCAAGGTTGGCTCTACAGGTCGAGCAACCGGACCGCACATGCATTGGAACATCAGCCTGAACGATGCGCGGGTGGATCCGGCGATTTTCATCGGGGCGTTCGAGCCCTGAGTTTTTTGTGGTGAGCCTACTGGCCTCATCGCGAGCGAGCTCGGCTCCCACAGGTACTGCGCCATTTCGAAAGCGTCGAATATCCTGTGGGAGCCGAGCTTGCTCGCGATGAGGCCGGCACATGCACCCCTGTTCCAGAGATTGCCAAGCGACAAACTTCAACGCAATAAACCGACAATCCCCACAAAATATCGCAATAAAATCTCGAAAACCTTCGACAAAGCAGAACTTATCTCAATTTTTTCCGACTGCTTGCGATCCTCCCCCCACCCGGTTAGGGTTGAGGGCATGAAAACCTCTCACACCCTCATTCAGCTTCGCCAGCACCGCAGCCTGTGCCTCGTCAGCGCACGACTGCCGGGCTGAATCGCGGCACCCCGTCCAGGCTGCAGAGCCACCCCCGTTCGAACCACCGGCAGGCCGCCTTTTTCCGGCCAAGACAATAAGGATTCCGCCCATGAGCATGCTCAAAGACCCGTCTTCCAAATACCGCGCCTTCCCGACCATCAACCTGCCGGATCGTACCTGGCCGTCGAAGACCATCACCGCCGCGCCGATCTGGTGCAGCTCCGACCTGCGCGATGGCAACCAGTCGCTGATCGAGCCGATGGACGCGGTCAAGAAACTGCGCTTCTGGAAAACCCTGGTCGCCGTGGGCGTCAAGGAAATCGAAGCGTCGTTCCCGGCCGCCTCGCAGACTGACTTCGACTTCGTGCGCACCCTCATCGAAGAAGGCCACATCCCGGACGACACCACCATCCAGGTGCTGACCCAGGCCCGTGAAGACCTGATCGCCCGCACCTTCGAATCCCTGCGCGGCGCGAAGAAAGCCATTGTCCACCTGTACAACGCCACCTGCCCGTCGTTCCGCCGCATCGTGTTCAATCAGGACAAGGAAGGCGTGAAGGAAATCGCAGTGAATGCGGCCAAGCTGTTCGTCAAATACGCCGCCCAACAGCCGGAAACCCAGTGGCAGTTCGAATACTCGCCAGAGACGTTCAGCGCCACTGAGCTGGAGTTCGCCAAGGAAGTCTGTGACGCGGTGATCGAAGTCTGGAACCCGACACCCGAGCACAAGGTGATCCTCAACCTGCCCGCCACCGTGGAAGTCGCCACCCCGAACGTCTACGCGGACCAGATCGAGTGGTTCCATCGCAACATCACCCGTCGTGACAGCGTGCTCATCAGCCTGCACACCCACAACGACCGTGGTACCGGCGTAGCCGCCACCGAACTGGGCCTCATGGCCGGCGCCGACCGTGTCGAAGGCTGCCTGTTCGGTAACGGCGAGCGCACCGGCAACGTCGACCTGGTGACCGTGGCGCTGAACCTCTACACCCAGGGCATCCACCCTGAGCTGGATTTCTCCGACATCGACGGCGTGCGCAAAGTGGTCGAAGAGTGCAACCAGATTCCGGTGCACCCGCGCCACCCCTATGTCGGCGACCTGGTTCACACCGCGTTCTCCGGCTCGCACCAGGATGCCATTCGCAAGGGCTTTGCCCAGCAGAAATCCGACACGCTGTGGGAAGTGCCATACCTGCCGATCGACCCGGCCGACATCGGTCGCAGCTACGAAGCAGTGATTCGCGTCAACAGCCAGTCGGGCAAGGGCGGCATCGCCTACCTGCTGGAACAGGAGTACGGCATCAGCCTGCCGCGTCGCATGCAGATCGAATTCAGCCAGGTGGTTCAGCGCGAGACCGACCGTCTCGGCCTCGAGATGACCGCCCAGCAGATCCACAGCCTGCTGCAGCGCGAATACCTGCAAGCCAACACCCCGTACGCGCTGGTCAGCCATCGCCTGCAGGAAGAGAACGGCAACAGCGCCGTGGAAGTGGAAGTCGCCAGCAAGGGCCAGGGCGAAACCAACCTGCACTGGCGCGGCAAGGGCAACGGCGCGCTGGAGGCACTGGTGGCCGGCCTGCCGATCCCCGTGGAGATCATGGACTACAACGAACACGCCATCGGCGCCGGCACCAACGCCAAGGCCGCGGCGTACATCGAACTGCGGGTCAACGGTGAACGTGCGGTGCACGGCGTGGGCATCGATGAAAACATCACCACCGCCAGCTTCAAGGCTCTGTTCAGCGCACTGAACCGCTCGCTGAGCCAGCCTGAGGCCAAGGCGGCCTGATTCGCGGCTGCAATGCAAAAAGGCCCCGGGGTGTGAACCCTGGGGCCTCGTTCCCACGCGGAGCGTGGGAATGATCAAACAACCAAAAACTCAGGCATGGGTGTCGACAGAACCGGCCATGGCCTGCAACAACGAGGCCCGCAGGCTCTGCAAAGCGGCCTGGGTGCCCATGATTTGGGTCTGGATGGCCATCGCTTGCTGGATCTTCTGCTCTTCGCTGGCCTGGCTCTTTTGCACACGGGCCAGTTCGGCCTGCTGCTGGGCCAACAGCTTTTCGGCCTGCTCGATCTGCTTCTTCAACTGCTCGACGGTATCCACACCACCGGCGGCAGGCGCCCCGGCGATGTTGGCGCCGCTGGTATCGACTTTCAGTGATTGTTCCTTCTCATCACCCGCATCGGTCGATGCCGGCGAAGTGGCCGTCGTTTCTTCGGCCGCCCCGCCGATCCGGACCTTTGGGGCCGAGAGTGGATAAGGATTTACGGTAGTTGCGCTGATCGTGGTCATGTGGACTCCTCCTTGGCTGACCCGTTATCGGCACGCAACAGCGCTTCTTAAGGGCTGAATCGTTTCAATCAGATGAATTCGAAACGGTCGGCATCCAGGTTCGCCGGAAACCGCGTGCGATACGCCGCCAGGTCCGCTGCATTCAAACTCACCATGAACACACCATCAGCCTCCCCTGCGCTGAGCAAGGTTTCGCCCTGGAAGTCCAGCACCTGACTGTCGCCGGTATAGGCAAAGCCCTTGCCGTCGGTGCCGATGCGGTTCACTGCCGCCACGTAGCACAGGTTCTCGATGGCGCGGGCGGGCAGCAGGCGGTTCCAGTGCTGGCGCCGGGCCCCCGGCCAGTTGGCGGTGTACAGCAACAGATCGGTGTCGTCGGCGTCGCGGCTCCAGGCCGGGAAACGCAGGTCGTAGCAAATCAACGGACGGACCCGCCACCCCTTGAGCTCGAACAGCACCTGGCGTTCGCCCGGCGTGTAGTGATCGTGTTCGCCGGCCATGCGAAACAGATGGCGCTTGTCGTAGTGCAGCACCTCGCCGTCCGGTCGCACCCAGAGCAGGCGATTGCGATGGCTGCCGTCAGCGGCCTGGACAATCACGCTGCCGGTGATCACCGCATCCAGCCTTGCCGCCTGGGTCCGCATCCATACGCTGGTAAGCCCGTGTTCCGGCTCCGCCAGGGTTTGCGATTCCATGGAAAACCCGGTGGTGAACATTTCCGGCAGGATGACCAGATCAGCACCCCGCGCCTGCTCCAGCAGGCCTTCGAAATGTTCCAGGTTGGCCTGGCGGTCATGCCAGGTCAGGGTGGTCTGGATCAGGGCGATGTTGAGGTTTGGCAACGCGCTCAGATCACGCATAGTTTTTCCGCTGCTTCGCGCAGCGTCTCCTCGCGTTTGGCAAAGCACAGGCGCACCAGGCGCTGGCCTTCGGGTGGGGTCTGGTAGAACACCGACACCGGAATCGTCGCCACGCCGTGCTCACGGGTCATCCAGACCGCCATGTCGACATCGTTCAGGTCCGGGCGGATATGCGAATAATCCACCAACTGGAAATAGGTACCGGTCACGCGCTTGAAGCTGAACCGCGACGGGGCCAGCAGATCGCAGAACAGGTCGCGCTTGGCCTGGTAGAAATCCGGCAACTCTTCCACATGTTCGGGATGCTCGGCCATGTAGTCGGCCAGGGCGTATTGCAGCGGCGTCACGCCACAGAAGCTGACGTACTGATGGACCTTGCGCAACTCCGCCGTCAGGGCCGGTGGCGCTACGACGTAGCCGGTTTTCCAGCCAGTGACGTGGTAGGTCTTGCCGAACGAACTGACCACGAAGGCGCGACGGTACAGTTCCTCATGGGCGAGCACGCTGGCATGGGGCACATCGTCGAACACCAGGTGTTCATAGACCTCATCGCTGATCAGGTAGATATCGCGATCACGGATCAACGCCGCCAATTGATCCAGCTCGGCGCGACTGATCAAGGCGCCGCTGGGGTTGTGGGGCGTGTTGAGAATGATCATCCGCGTACGCGGGCTCAGAGCTTCGCCGAGCTTCTGGAAATCGATGGCAAAGTCATCCAGTCCCAGCTGGACGTGCACGCAACGCCCACCGGCCAATTGGACAGAGGGTTCGTAGCTGTCATAGCAAGGGTCGAACACGATCACTTCATCGCCGCTCTGAACCACCGCTGCGATGGCGCAGAAAATCGCCTGGGTCGCTCCGGGGGTCACGGTGACTTCCTGATCGGCGTCGACATTGGCGCCATAACTGCGGGCGATCTTCGCCGCAATCTGCTGACGCAGGGCCGGCAACCCGGTCATGGGTGAATACTGGTTGTGACCTTGGGCGATATGCCGGCCAACCGCATCGCGCAGGGCCTGCGGACCATCGAAATCGGGAAACCCCTGGGACAGGTTGAGCGCGCCGGTCTGCGCGGCGAGCTGGGACATCTGGGTGAAAATGGTGATGCCGACATTCGGCAGCTTGCTGGTGATCATCAGGGGTTCTCTGCGTCTGCGCCCGGCTCTGGCACGGCGCGGGAGAGGTCGAGAATAGCCCAATCGCCGGGCATGAAAAAGGGTGCCGCGGTGGGCACCCTTTTTCATGCTGACGACTTCCCCCTGTGGGAGCGAGCCTGCTCGCGATAGCGGTGGATCAGCTTGCATCAAGGTTGCTGTCCCGACGCTTCGCGAGCAGGCTCGCTCCCACAGGTGATCGGCGCTGACTTTCGCTCAGCGCTTGTCGCGACGCTTCTTGTCGGCCTTCTTGTGGTGCGACATCAAGCGGCGCTTCTTGTTGACCTGGCGGTCAGTGAGCGTGTTCTTGTTGCCTTCGTACGGGTTCTCGCCGCCCTTGAACTCGATGCGGATCGGCGTACCGACCAGCTTCAGGACACGGCGATAGGTGTTTTCCAGGTAACGGACGTACGACTTGGGCACCTTCTCGATCTGGTTGCCGTGGATCACGATGATCGGCGGGTTGGCGCCGCCCAGGTGAGCGTAGCGCAGCTTGATCCGGCGGTTGTTGACCATCGGTGGCGCGTGCTCGCCAACGGCATCTTCCAGGATCTGGGTCAGGCGGTTGGTTGGCCAGCGGGTCACCGCCGACTTGAACGAATTCTGCACCGACGCGTAGAGGTTACCCACGCCCGTACCGTGCAGCGCCGAGATGAAGTGGATGTCGGCGAAGTCGACGAAGAACAGCCGACGCTGCAATTCGACCTTCACGTAATCACGCTCGCTCGGCGTCATGCCATCCCACTTGTTGATCGCGATGACCAGCGCACGACCGGCTTCGAGGGCAAAGCCCAGCAGGTTCAGGTCGTGATCGACTACGCCTTCCCGTGCATCCATCACAAAGATCACCACGTTGGCGTCCTTGATGGCCTGCAGGGTCTTGACCACGGAGAACTTCTCGACCTCCTCGTGGATCTTGCCGCGCTTGCGCACACCGGCGGTGTCAATCAGCGTGTACTTCTCTTCGTTGCGCTCGAACGGGATGTAGATACTGTCTCGGGTGGTGCCGGGCTGGTCGTACACGATGACCCGGTCTTCGCCGAGCATGCGGTTGACCAGCGTCGACTTGCCCACGTTCGGACGGCCGATGATCGCGATCTTGATCCCGTCTTTTTCACTCGGGCCCGGAATGCGCTTGGCCTCCTCGCCTTCGGCGACGATTTCTTCTTCGCCTTCTTCGGGCTCATCGTCATCTTTCGGGAAGTCAGCCAGGGCGACTTCCAGCAACTGGCTGATGCCGCGACCGTGGGCACCGGCAATCGGGATCGCCTGGCCCATGCCCAACGGCGCGAACTCGGCGCGAGCCATGTCCGGATCGATGTTGTCGACCTTGTTGGCGACCACATGGGAGCGCTTGTTACGCTTGCGCAAATGCTCGGCGATCATCTGGTCGGCGGCGGTGAAACCGGCCTTGGCGTCTACCAGGAACAGCACCACATCCGCTTCTTCGATGGCGAGCAGCGACTGCTCGGCCATTTTTTCGTCCATGCCATGTTCGTCGCCGGAGATGCCGCCGGTGTCGATCAGAATGTAGGTACGCCCTTGCCACTTGGCCTCACCGTATTGGCGATCACGGGTCAGACCGGACAAGTCGCCGACGATGGCGTCGCGAGTCCTGGTCAGGCGATTGAACAAGGTGGACTTGCCGACGTTCGGTCGGCCCACCAGGGCGATTACGGGAACCATGCGGCTCTCCACTTCGTTATTTCAGAAAATACAAAAGCCGCTGCGAGGCAGCGGCTGGTGCTCGGAGGCAGTCCTGTGAGAGCGGGCCTGCTCGCGAATGCGGTGCGTCAGTCAACAAATTCTCTTGTGATACACCGTATTCGCGCGCAAGCCCGCTCCCACAAAGGACAGGCCGCTTGAGATCTAGCCCCAAGCATAGTCTTACTTGATGGTCAGGGCTTCCAGTTTGCCGCTGTTGCCATACACATAAATCATGTTGCCTGCCACCAGCGGACGGGCACGAAGGCCGTCGCTGTCGATGCGCTCGCGGCCGACGAAACGACCGTCCACCTGGCTCAGCAGGTGCAGGTAACCTTCCAGGTCACCGACTGCAACGTAGCTGGAGAACACTTCCGGGGCCGACAGTTGACGACGGGCCAGGGAATCGTTGCTCCACAGTGCGGTGGTGGAGCGCTCGTCGACGCCTTCAACCGTGCCCGAGGACAGGCTCACGTAGACGCTGCCGAAACCCTGGGCGACACCGGCGTAGCTGGACGCATCGCGCTGCCACAACGGACGACCGCTTTCCAGGTCCAGCGCCGCAACGCGACCCTGGTAGCTGGCGACGTAGATCGTGCCGCCGGACAGCAGCAGGCCGCCATCGATGTCGACCACGCGCTCCAGCTCCGAACGACCTTGTGGAACGGCAACACGTTGCTCCCACACCGGCACGCCGTTGGAAATGTCCAGGGCAACCACTTTACCGGTCGACAGCCCGGCCACCGCGAGGCGGTTGGTGACGATCGGTGCGCTGGTGCCACGCAGGGTCAGGACCGCAGGAGTACTGTCGTACAACCAGCGCTGGTTGCCGGTTGCAGCATCCAGGCCGATCAGACGGTCATCCTGGGTCTGGACCACGACCACATCACCGTTGGAGGCAGGCGGTGCGAGTACTTCGCTGGACACGCGGGCGCGCCACTTCTCCTCACCGTTACTGGCATCCAGGGCAACGACCTCGCCCTTGAGCGTACCGATCATGACCAGCCCGTAACCCACGCCAACGGCGCCGGATACCGGCAGTTCGAGATCTTTTTCCCATTTGACGTCGCCGTTCAGGCGATCCATCGCCATCACCACGCCCGTGACGTCACCGGCATAGATGGTGTCGCCATCGATGGCCGGCACCAGCATGTTGTAGGTTTCGCCCTGGCCGTCGCCGATGGAGCGGCTCCATTGCTTCTGCAGCACGACTTCTTCTTTGAAGTCGGTCAGTTCGGCCGGCGGCAGTTCTTTCTTGCTGTTACTGCTGCAACCCGCGGCCAGAATGGCCAGAGCCAGCAATGCTGCATGTTTCCAACGGATCACGTCACGCATCCCCTTTGGCCAGGTCGTCCAGCTTGATTTGCAGGCCACCGACTGCGGCTTCGTCCGACAGCGCAGCCTTGGCTTTTTGGTAGGCCGCATGGGCCTCATCAGCACGACCCAGTTGTACCAGCAGGTCGCCCTTGAGTTCTTCGCGGGTCGCCAGGAACGCCTTGTCGGCATCGCCGTCGAGCAGCTTCAACGCCTCTTCGGTCTTGTTCTGCGCCGCCAGCACCTGCGCCAGACGCTGACGCGCCACTTCGCCCAGGGTCGAGTTGGCGGGCTTGTCGACAATACCTTTGAGCTCGATGACCGCGTCGTCCAGCTTGCCGCTGTCTACGGCAACCTTGGCTACGAACAGGCGGCCGTACTGCGCGTAGGCGGTGCCGCCGTACTCACTGTTGAGCTTGCCGGCCAGGTCCGCCACGCGGGCAGCATCAGGCTTGCCGTCCGGGGTCAGGGTGGTTTCCAGCAATTGCTGATAAAGCATCGAGGCGCCTTGCGCCTGGTTGCTCTGGTATTTCTGGAACGCCTGCCAGCCGAATACGATGACCAGCGCCAACAGGCCGCCAGTGACCAGCGGCTTGCCGTTGCGGCTCCACCAGTCCTTCAAATCCGCCAGCTGTTCATCTTCGGTACTCGACACCCCAATACTCCTTAATCGCTAAATCGGCTGTTTTGACAGCTTCAACCCTGCACGACGCAGGTGGCCAGGTGTGCAGCAAGCGCATCCCAGGCAATGCTTTGTTGTTCGCCCTGGCCACGCAGGGGTTTGAAACCTACCACTTGTTGGGCCAGTTCGTCGTCACCCAGGATCAGTGCATGCAGCGCACCGCTCTTGTCGGCCTTCTTGAACTGGCTCTTGAAGCTGCCGCCGCCGGCGTTGATCTGCAGGCGCAGACCAGGCAACTGGTCGCGGACCCGTTCGCTCAGGGTCAGGGCCGCCAGTTCGGCTGCTTCACCGAAGGCACACAGGTAGACGTCGACCTGACGGGAAAGCTCTTCCGGCACCTTGTCCAATGCCTCGAGCATCAGCACCAGGCGCTCGATGCCCATGGCAAAGCCCACGCCTGGCGTCGGCTTGCCGCCCATCTGCTCCACCAGACCGTCGTAACGGCCGCCGGCACACACGGTGCCCTGGGCGCCAAGCTTGTCGGTGACCCATTCGAAAACGGTCTTGCTGTAGTAATCCAGGCCGCGGACCAACTTGGGGTTGATCACGTAAGGAATGCCCACGGCGTCCAGGCGCGCCTTCAACCCTTCGAAGTGCGCACGGGATTCGTCATCGAGGTAGTCGGCCATCTTCGGCGCGTCAGCCAGGATGGCCTGGGTATCGGCGTTCTTGGTATCGAGCACGCGCAGCGGATTGGTGGTCAGACGGCGCTGGCTGTCCTCGTCGAGCTTGTCCAGGTGCGCGGAAAGAAACTCCACCAACGCTTCACGGTAGCGGCCACGGGACTCGCTGGTCCCCAGGCTGTTGAGCTCGAGCTTGACCGCGTCACGAAGGCCCAGCTCGCCCCACAGACGCCAGGTCATGACGATCAGCTCGGCGTCGATGTCCGGGCCGTCGAGGTTGAACACCTCCAGGCCGATCTGGTGGAACTGGCGATAGCGACCTTTCTGCGGACGCTCGTGACGGAACATCGGGCCGATGTACCAGAGTTTCTGCACCTGCCCGCCGCCGGTGATGCCATGTTCGAGCACCGCACGCACGCAGGCAGCCGTGCCTTCCGGGCGCAGGGTCAGGGAATCGCCGTTGCGATCCTCGAAGGTGTACATCTCTTTTTCGACGATGTCGGTCACTTCGCCGATGGAGCGCTTGAACAGCTCGGTGAACTCGACGATCGGCATGCGGATCTGCCGATAGCCATAGTTATCCAGCAAACGTGCGACGGTACCCTCGAAATAGCGCCACAGGGGCGTCTGTTCGGGCAGGATGTCGTTCATGCCACGGATGGCTTGCAGAGACTTGCTCACAATAAATCCTTAAAAATTCGGTTGCTCAGCCGCGTGCGATGACCGCTGCGTCGGCTTCGACCTTTTCGGCCGCTTTCTCGCGGATCAGCCGTTCCAGCTCATCCACCAGATTGTCATTCGTCAACTTCTGCGACGGCTTGCCGTCGATGTAAATCAGGTTCGGCGTACCGCCGGTGAGGCCGATATGGGCCTCCTTGGCTTCGCCCGGCCCGTTGACCACACAGCCGATCACCGCGACATCCAGCGGCACCAGCAGATCTTCGAGTCGCCCTTCCAGCTCGTTCATGGTCTTGACCACATCGAAGTTCTGCCGCGAGCAGCTCGGGCAGGCGATGAAGTTGATGCCACGGGAACGAAGGTGCAGGGATTTGAGAATGTCGTAGCCGACTTTCACTTCCTCGACCGGATCAGCCGCCAACGAGATGCGGATGGTATCGCCAATCCCCTCGGCGAGCAGCATACCGAGGCCGACGGCGGATTTCACCGTGCCCGAACGCAACCCACCGGCTTCAGTGATGCCCAGGTGCAGCGGCTGGACGATTTCCTTGGCCAGCAGGCGATAGGCTTCGACGGCCATGAACACGTCGGAGGCCTTCACGCTGACCTTGAAATCCTGGAAATTCAGGCGCTCGAGGTGCTCGACATGACGCAGCGCCGACTCCACGAGAGCCGCCGGCGTAGGTTCGCCGTATTTCTTTTGCAGGTCTTTTTCCAAGGAACCGGCGTTCACACCGATGCGGATCGGAATGCCACGGTCGCGGGCAGCGTCCACCACGGCGCGCACGCGGTCTTCGCGCCCAATGTTGCCCGGGTTGATACGCAGGCAGTCGACACCCAGCTCGGCCACGCGCAGGGCAATGCGGTAGTCGAAGTGAATGTCGGCCACCAGCGGCACCTTGACCAGCTGCTTGATCTTGCCAAACGCCTCGGCGGCGTCCATGTCCGGCACGGATACGCGAACGATGTCGACACCGGCGGCTTCCAGGCGGTTGATCTGCGCAACGGTGGCAGCCACGTCGTTGGTATCGCTGTTGGTCATGCTCTGCACAGCGATAGGCGCATCGCCGCCCACGGGCACGTTACCGACCCATATCTTGCGGGATTCGCGACGTTTGATTGGAGATTCGCCGTGCATGACTTATTGACCCAACTTCAGGCGAGCAGTCTCGCCACTGGTGAACGGGGCCACATCGACCGGCTGGCCGTTGTAGCTGACCTGCGCGCCCCGGGCATAGCCCAGGCGTACGGCAAACGGCGGCTTGCCGTTGATGGACGTGGTATCGCCCTTGCGCTTGAGGCCACTGAACAGCACCTTGCCGTTGCCGTCGGTAACCTGGGTCCAGCAATCGGCGGTGAATTGAATCTGCAGCTGGCCTTCACCTGCGGCCGGCGCAGCAGGGGCAGCTGGCGTCGCAGCCGGAGCTGGAGCTGGAGCTGGAGCTGGAGCCGGAGCCGGAGCCGCCACGGTCGGTGCAGGTGTGCTCGGGGCAACTGGTGCGCTGGTGGCTGGCGCAGGCGTGCCTGGAACGGCAGGCGCAACAGCCGGGGCGACAGGCGTACCCGGTTCGGCACCGGCTTCGGCGTCAGCACTCTCCTGGCTCTGTGGCAGCGCCAGGCTGGATTCACCTTGCGCCTGGCCTTCAAGCACGGCCTGGTCTTCCGGCTCGTCCAGCGGGTGGATACGCGTAGTGCCGTCGGCACCCTCCACTTCCACGTGCTCCGGCGCCATGGAGACCGATTCCTTGCTGCGCAGAGAAGCTTGATCCTGCCACCAGACGAAACCGCCCCCAATCACCGCGATCAGCAGCAACAGGCTGACGATTCGCAAAATAGTGTGGGAAACACGCACCGGTTCCTCGATGCGACCCAGACTGTGCACATTGCTGCCCTGGGCGTCGGAACCGGTGTATTGATCGAATTGCTGGACCAGCACGGTCTGATCCATGTCGAGCAGTTTGGCGTAGGCGCGGATGTAGCCCCGGGCAAAGGTATGCCCTGGCAATTTATCGAACGCGCCCGCTTCCAGGTTGCTCAGGGAAGCCACAGTGAGATTGAGCTTGAGGGCCACTTGGGCGAGCGACCAGCCATTGCTTTCGCGGGCTTGACGCAGGGTCTCACCGGGGTTCACGCGAGTCGCTGCTACCACTTCAGGATGCGCCGCTTTCATCATTGCTCCGACAGGTATTGCTGATATTCCGGCGTACCGGGATAGAGTCTTTTTAGTTGCAGGCCATAACTGGCGGCCTTGTCACGATCTTCGAATACATGCGCCAGCCGAACGCCGAGCAATAGACTACGTGCATTTTGCTCGCTCAGTAGACTAAAACGTTCGTAATAGTCCCGCGCGGGCACATATTGCCTGTCTTCGTAAGACAACTCAGCCATTTCCAGCAAGGCTCGCGGTTGCTGGCGGTTGAGCCGCAACGCCTTTTCCAGCTGCTGGCGGGTCAGATCTCGCTGGCCGAGTTTCGCGGCGGTCATGCCAAGGTTTTCGAAAACCCGCGAACGCTCAGGATAAAGGGTATCGGCGGCGGCCTGTTCGAAGCGTTCGTAGGCCTCCTTGTAACGTTGTTGCTCGTAGAGGAAGCTGCCGTAGTTGTTCAGGATCCGCGCATCCTGCGGCCGGCTGGACAGTGCCTTGCGGAAATGCTCGTCGGCCAGCTCCGGTTCCAGTTCGGCCTGGAACACCAGGGCCAGGGCCGCGTTGGCATCGGCGTCGGAGCTGTCCAGCTCCAGGGCCTTCTTGAGCGGCACTTTGGCCCGTTCGGTCATGCCCTGCTGCAGATAGCCGATGCCCAGTTGCACATAGGCCGCACGCGCTTCGTCACGCCCCTTGCTGGTTTTCATCGGATTGTAGTCACCCGACAGAACACAACCGGCGCACAGACCGGTGAACAGCAACAGCAGCGCGAAGCGCAGTGACATAGAGTTCCTCTCTTAGTGACCGTTCGCAGCGTTCTGTACATCGTCGGCGGCATTCAACTCGCGCACGGCAATGTAGCGTTCGCTGCGACGGGTACGATCCAGCACCTGCCCGACCAGTTGACCACACGCCGCATCGATGTCTTCGCCGCGGGTGGTGCGCACGGTGACGTTGAAGCCCGCGTGATGAAGCTGATCCTGGAAGCGACGGATCGCGTTGTTGCTTGGACGCTCGTAACCGGAATGCGGGAACGGGTTGAACGGGATCAGGTTGATCTTGCACGGGATGTTCTTGAGCAGCTCGATCATCTCGACCGCATGTTCGACCTTGTCGTTCACATCCTTGAGCAGGGTGTACTCGATGGTCAGCACGCGCTTTTCGCCCAGGGCCGACATGTAGCGCTGGCATGAGTCCAGCAGCATCTTAAGCGGATACTTCTTGTTGATCGGTACCAATTGGTTACGCAATGCGTCATTGGGTGCGTGCAGTGACAACGCCAGGGAGACGTCGATGTGCTTGGCCAGCTCATCGATCATCGGCACCACGCCGGAGGTGGACAGGGTCACGCGGCGTTTGGAAATGCCATAGCCCAGGTCGTCCATCATCAAGTGCATGGCGGATACGACGTTGTCGAAGTTCAGCAGCGGCTCACCCATGCCCATCATCACCACGTTGGTGATGGCACGGTCGACGGTCGCCGGGACGCTGCCAAAGGATTTGTTGGCAATCCACACCTGGCCGATCACTTCGGCGGCGGTGAGGTTGCTGTTGAAGCCTTGCTTGCCGGTGGAGCAGAAACTGCAGTCCAGGGCACAGCCTGCCTGGGACGAAACGCACAAGGTGCCGCGCTTGCCCTGGGGAATGTAGACGGTCTCGACGCAGCTGCCGGACGCCACGCGCACCACCCACTTGCGGGTGCCGTCGCTGGAAATGTCCTCGCTGACCACTTCGGGGCCGCGAATCTCGGCAACGGCCTTGAGTTTTTCACGCAAGGCCTTGCCGACATTCGTCATGGCGTCGAAATCGTCGACGCCAAAGTGGTGAATCCATTTCATTACCTGACCGGCACGGAAACGCTTCTCCCCGATTGAGTCGAAGAATTTCTCCATTTCCGGCTGGGTCAAGCCCAACAGGTTAATCTTGCCGATCGATGCAGTCATGGTCTCACCCTCACTCACAAGCTTTACTTAGCGAGCGGTTACTTCAGTAGCGGCGAAAAAGTAGGCAATTTCGCGAGCAGCAGCGGCTTCGGAGTCCGAACCGTGGACGGCGTTGGCGTCGATGGACTCGGCGAAGTCTGCGCGGATGGTACCGGCGGCGGCTTCTTTAGGGTTGGTAGCGCCCATCAGCTCACGGTTGCGAGCAATGGCGTTTTCGCCTTCCAGAACCTGAACGACAACCGGGCCGGAAGTCATGAACGCAACCAGTTCACCGAAGAAACCGCGCTCGCTGTGCTCAGCGTAGAAGCCTTCGGCTTCGGCCTTGGACAGTTGCTTCATTTTCGAAGCGACGACGCGCAGGCCTGCGTCTTCGAAGCGGGTCACGATCTTGCCGATTACGTTTTTAGCAACGGCGTCAGGCTTGATGATGGAGAAAGTACGTTGAACAGCCATGGGTGTAACTCCAGAAACGGTAATGTGCGAAAAATTAAACCCGCGAATTATACGCGGGTTCATGGGTATTGCCTAACCTGCCAGGCCGATCAGTCGATTTCTTCGATCCAGAGCGCCTGGACCGCTTCCAACACCTTCTCGCCACAACGGCCAGAGGTACTGTCGAAGTCGTCAAGCTCCATGATCCAGTGCTGCAGATCGACGAAGTTGACCGTCATCGGGTCTACATCCGGCTTGGCTTCGGCCAACTCTTCAGCGATGCGTCGTACATCATTCCAACCATAGCTCATGACAGTCTCACCATCAGTGCGGGGCTTCAGCCGCATGGTTAAGCGAATATTTCGGGATCTCGACGGTCAGGTCTTCCGTACCGACGATGGCTTGGCAACCCAGGCGCGATTGCGCTTCCAGGCCCCAGGCCCGGTCGAGGAAATCTTCTTCCAGTTCGTCCGCTTCTTCCAGCGAATCGAACCCTTCACGGATGATGCAATGACAAGTGGTGCAGGCACAGACACCGCCGCAGGCACTTTCCATCTCGATATGGTGTTCATGGGCGAGCTCGAGAATGGAAATCCCAGGTTCAGCCTCCACAACCATGCCCTCGGGGCAGAACTTCTCGTGGGGTAAAAAAATCACCTGCGGCATCTATTACTCCTCGATTTCATTCAGGTTACGCCCCGCCAGGGCGGCTTTGACCGTCGAATCCAGGCGGCGGGCGGCAAAGGCATCGGTGACGTGCGACAGACGCTTGGTCTGCTGCTCGATGGCATAGCCATCGGTGCCTTTGATCAATTCGGACAATTCCTGCATCTGCAATTCGATGACCATGCGTTCTTCGGCGTCCAGCAGACGCTCACCGTCGGCCTCAAGGGCACCTTGCACGGCTTCGATCAGGCGCTGAGCGTCTACCTGCTGCTCGCGCAGCACGCGGGCCACCTTGTCGTCACCGGCGTACTGGAAGGAATCCTTGAGCATCCGGGCAATTTCGCCGTCGGTCAGGCCGTAGGAGGGCTTGACCTGAATGCTGGCTTCGACGCCCGAACCCAGCTCGCGGGCAGAGACATTGAGCAAGCCGTCGGCGTCGACCTGGAAGGTCACGCGGATCTTCGCCGCGCCGGCGACCATGGCCGGGATGCCGCGCAATTCGAAGCGCGCCAGGGAACGGCAGTCGCTGATGAGTTCACGCTCGCCTTGCAGCACGTGGATCATCATGGCCGACTGGCCGTCTTTATAGGTGGTGAAATCCTGGGCGCGAGCGACGGGGATGGTGGTGTTGCGCGGAATCACCTTCTCCATCAGGCCGCCCATGGTTTCCAGGCCCAGGGACAGCGGGATCACGTCGAGCAACAGCAGTTCGCCGCCGTCGCGCTTGTTGCCCGCCAGGGTATCGGCCTGGATCGCGGCGCCGATGGCGACCACCTGGTCCGGGTCGATTTCAGTCAGCGGTTGACGGCCAAAGGCCTCGGCAACGGCTTCGCGAACCCGCGGCACGCGAGTCGAGCCGCCGACCATGACCACAGCCTTGACGTCTTCGACCTCGACGCCGGAATCGCGCACAGCGCGGCGGCAGGCCTTGAGACTGCGGGCGACCATCGGTTCGATCAGCGCATTGAAGGCTTCGCGGCTCAAGGAGGCTTCCCAGTCGCCATAGACGACCTCGACACTCATCGCGTCGGTCAGGGCTTCCTTGGCGGCGCAGGCGGTTTGCAGCAGGTGACGTTGCGCACCCGGATCAAGGTCGGCGGACAGGCCCGCCTGCTCGATGATCCAGCCGGCGATGGCGTGGTCGAAGTCATCGCCGCCCAGGGCGCTGTCGCCGCCGGTGGCCAGGACTTCGAAAACACCGCCGGTCAGGCGCAGAATCGAGATATCAAAGGTACCGCCGCCCAGGTCGTAGATGGCGACCAGGCCTTCGGCATGCTGGTCCAGACCATACGCCACCGCAGCGGCGGTCGGCTCGTTGAGCAGGCGCAGCACGTTCAGGCCGGCCAGTTTGGCCGCATCCTTGGTGGCTTGGCGCTGGGCGTCGTCGAAGTAGGCCGGGACGGTGATGACCGCACCTACCAGTTCACCGCCCAACGCGGCTTCGGCGCGTTGACGCAGGACCTTGAGGATGTCGGCCGACACTTCCACCGGGCTTTTCGGGCCCTGCACGGTGTCGATGAACGGCATGTGGGACTCGCCGCCGACGAAGCGGTACGGCAGTTGATCGCCCAATTGCTTGACGTCGGACAGGCCACGTCCCATCAGGCGCTTGACCGACACGATGGTGTTCAGCGGATCGGTCGCGGCGGCCAGCTTGGCCGAATCGCCCACTTCGACGCGATCGGCGTGGTAGCGGACGGCGGACGGCAGAATCACCCGTCCCTGCTCGTCGGCCAGCGGCTCGGAAAGGCCGCTGCGCAACGCAGCGACCAGGGAATTGGTGGTACCCAAGTCGATCCCCACAGCCAGGCGACGCTGGTGCGGTTGTGGACTTTGGCCGGGTTCGGCGATCTGCAGTAGGGCCATCGTAATCAGGACTTATCTGTAATCAGGCGTGCGACCGGAGCGGCACTGGGTTAATCGTCGAGGCGCTCTTCTAGTTGGCGCACTTCGTAGGTGAGCTTGTCGAGGAACTGCATGCGCCGCATCAGGCGTTCGGCCTGTTCGCGTTGCGCGGCATCGTTCCAGCAGGCTGCGAAGCTTTCATTCAGGGTTTGCTGGGCGTCCCTCAAGCGGCGCTTGAACGTGGCGACACCCGCCAGGTCGGCACTGTCCTGCAGGTCTTCGAGCTCTTCGCGCCACTGCATCTGCTGCAGAAGAAACTCGGGATCGTGCACCGTGACTTCCAGGGGCAGTTCATGACCGCTGATGGCAAGCAGGTATCGCGCACGCTTGGCCGGGCTCTTGAGCGTCTGGTAGGCCTCGTTGAGGTTCGCGGACTGCTCGAGCGCCCGCCGCTGCTCGGCCTCGGAGGCGTCCGCGAAGCGGTCCGGATGGACACCTCGGGCCAGCTCGAGATAACGCGCCGACAGTTCATCGAGATCCAGGCTGAAACCCGGCTGCATCTGGAACAAGGCAAAATGACAAGGAGTACCCACGAGCTGCCTCAGATGTTGAAGCTTTCGCCGCAGCCACATTCACCGCGCACGTTGGGGTTGTTGAACTTGAAGCCTTCGTTCAACCCTTCCTTGACGAAATCCAGCTCGGTGCCGTCCAGGTACGTCAGGCTCTTCGGGTCGATGATCACTTTCTGACCATGACTTTCGAACACCTGATCGTCTTCGCCGACTTCATCGACGAACTCCAGTACATAGGCAAGGCCGGAACAACCCGTGGTGCGAACACCCAGGCGGATGCCCTCGCCCTTGCCGCGCCCCGCGAGGGAGCGCTGTATGTGCCTGGCGGCTGCTTCTGTCATCTGGATAGCCATGAAAACTCCTTACCTGTCGCGGTTCAGATCAAGCCTTTCTTCTGCTTGTAGTCGCGAACGGCAGCCTTGATGGCGTCTTCAGCGAGTACCGAGCAGTGGATTTTCACTGGCGGCAGGGCCAGTTCTTCGGCCAGCTGGGTGTTCTTGATGGTTTCGGCTTCATCAAGGGTCTTGCCCTTCATCCACTCTGTGGCCAGGGAGCTGGACGCGATGGCCGAGCCGCAGCCGTAGGTCTTGAACTTGGCATCTTCGATGATGCCTTGCTCGTTGACCTTGATCTGCAGACGCATCACGTCGCCGCACGCCGGGGCGCCGACCATGCCGGTGCCGACATCAGGATCCTGCGCGTCCATCTTGCCGACGTTGCGCGGGTTCTCGTAGTGGTCGATGACCTTTTCGCTATATGCCATTTGCTTCAATCCTCATCAGTGGAGCCGCTCTGGTGGCGACTTCTCAGTGCGCCGCCCATTCGATTTTCGAAATGTCGACGCCGTCTTTGTACATGTCCCACAGCGGCGAAAGTGCGCGCAGCTTGGTGACGGCCTCGCAGACTTTCTGCGCGGCGTAATCGATTTCTTCTTCGGTGGTGAAGCGGCCGAAGGTGAAGCGGATCGAACTGTGGGCCAGTTCGTCGTTGCGGCCCAGGGCGCGCAGTACATACGAAGGCTCGAGGGACGCAGAGGTGCACGCCGAACCGGACGACACGGCCAGATCCTTGAGCGCCATGATCAGCGACTCGCCTTCAACGTAGTTGAAGCTCAGGTTCAGATTGTGCGGTACGCGGGCGGTCATGCTGCCGTTGACGTAGAGCTCTTCCAGGTGCTCGACCTGCTTGAAGAAACGGTCGCTCAGGGCCTTGATGCGCACGTTCTCGGCGGCCATGTCTTCCTTGGCCACACGGAAGGCTTCGCCCATGCCGACGATCTGGTGGGTCGCCAGGGTGCCGGAACGCATGCCACGCTCGTGACCGCCGCCGTGCATGGTCGCTTCGAGGCGAACACGCGGCTTGCGGCTCACGTACAGCGCGCCGATGCCTTTAGGACCGTAGGTCTTGTGGGCGGAGAACGACATCAGGTCGACTTTGAGCTTCGACAGATCGATGTCGACCTTGCCGGTGGACTGGGCCGCGTCGACGTGGAACAGGACGCCCCGGGAACGGGTCAGCTCGCCGATGGCTTCGATATCGTTGATGGTGCCGATTTCGTTGTTCACGTGCATGATCGAAACCAGGATGGTGTCGTCGCGCAGTGCGGCTTCAACCATGGCCGGGGTGATCAGGCCGTCTTCGCCAGGCTCGATGTAGGTGACTTCGAAACCTTCACGCTCCAGTTGGCGCGTGGTGTCCAGGACAGCCTTGTGCTCGATCTTGGAGGTGATCAGGTGCTTGCCCTTGGTGTGATAGAAGTGCGCGACACCCTTGATTGCCAGGTTGTCGGACTCGGTGGCACCGGAGGTCCAGACGATTTCACGCGGGTCCGCGTTGACCAGGTCAGCGACCTGGCGACGGGCGTTCTCGACCGACTCCTCGGCTTTCCAGCCGAACACGTGGGAGCGGGAGGCCGGGTTACCGAAGTTTCCGTCGACCAGCAGGCATTCACTCATCTTCTGCGCGACACGTGGGTCAACCGGGGTGGTCGCAGAGTAATCAAGGTAAATCGGCAATTTCATGGACTCTCTCCTAAATCAGGCTGGCTGGCGTTCCGCTTGCTCTGCGGCAGTCATTCGACGGCGGACGCTTCAATCTTGTCCAGGTGCGGCGCCTTGCCATTGCAACGGCGCTGGTCCTGACGCTGGGCTACTTCTTGCACCTCACGGCGAGTGACAAGGTCAGCCAAGCTGATACCGCTCAGAAACTCGTGGATCTGCAGGCTCAAGTCGCACCACAGATGATGGGTCAGGCAAGTATCGCCGCCATGGCAGTCGCCCAACCCCTGACATTTGGTCGCATCGACCGATTCGTTCACCGCATCGATCACCTGGGCGACCTGGATGCCTTGCATGTCCCGCGACAGCTGATAGCCGCCACCGGGACCACGCACACTGGACACCAGGTTGCTGCGACGCAGCTTGGCGAACAGTTGTTCAAGGTAAGACAGGGAAATGCCCTGGCGCTCGGAGATATCGGCCAGGGACACCGGCCCGTGCTGCGCATGCAATGCCAGATCCAGCATTGCGGTCACGGCGTATCGGCCTTTTGTAGTCAGTCGCATGGACAATTACCACGGAGTTCGGAATGGGGCGAGTATGCAATTCCCGAGTAATTAAGTCAACTATAAGACCTAGTGTAGCACTCGGGTTTACCCGCGAAAGAGCGCGCGCATGATAGCAAAGGCTGATTGCCGGGGACCAGCGATACCGCGTTATCGTTCATCGCGGGCAAGCCTTGCTCCCACAGACCCAGTGGAGACCTCTGTGGGAGCAAGGCTTGCCCGCGATGCAGACGCCTCGATCAGCCGACCTGGCTCTGATCCTTGTCCTTCACACACGCGAAATCTTCCTCGCGCAGTTCAGGCAGGTCCTTGGCACAGTAATTACTGCCCAGGTCCTTCAGGGCGCCGCACATCCCCTCCAGGCGGCCGTCGACGGCCTGCAGGTGATCGAGCAGTTGGTTGATGGCGCGGGCAACCGGGTCGGGCATGTCTTCGCCGACACCGTAGGCATCGAAGCCGATTTTCTCGGCCATGGCCTTACGCCGGGCGTCCTGCTCGTCATCGGACTTGATGATGATCCGCCCCGGAATACCCACCACGGTCGCGCCAGGCGGCACGGCCTTGGTAACCACGGCGTTGGAGCCGACCTTCGCCCCCGCACCCACGGTGAACGGACCGAGTACCTTGGCGCCCGCGCCGACCACCACACCGTCACCCAGGGTCGGGTGGCGCTTGCCCTTGTTCCAACTGGTACCGCCCAGGGTCACCCCCTGATACAGGGTCACGTCATCGCCGATTTCGGCAGTTTCGCCGATGACGATGCCCATGCCGTGGTCGATGAAGAACCGGCGACCGACCTTGGCGCCCGGATGGATCTCGATCCCGGTCAGCCAGCGGCCGAAGTTGGAAACCAGCCGTGCCAGCCACTTCCAGCCCATATTCCACAAGGCGCCGGACAGCCGATGGAGCCAGATCGCGTGCATTCCCGGGTAGCAGGTCAGCACTTCAAAGGCGTTGCGCGCCGCCGGGTCACGATGGAAAACGCTTTGGATATCTTCACGCAAACGATCGAACATTTTAATCCTTCCGCTTAATCAGCTCGCCACGGGCCGCTTTTTGGGTTTCCGTGAGGATGCCGCGCAATATATTCATCTCCGCCCGGCTGACCGAGCTTCGTCCGTACAACCGACGCAGGCGCGCCATCAAGTGCCGAGGCTTGTCCGGGTCGAGGAATTCGATGTCCACCAGGGTCTGTTCCAGGTGTTCATAGAATCGCTCCAGTTCGTCCATGGTCGCCAGTGTCTCACTGCGCGGCGACGTCGCCTCATATTTTTCGACCTTGCTTGGCCTGCCTTCGGCTGCCAGCCAGGCCATACGCACCTCATAGCTCAACACCTGCACCGCCGCCCCAAGGTTCAGGGAACTGAATCCGGGGTCGGAAGGGATATGCACGTGAAAGTGACATCGATGCAGCTCGTCGTTGGTCAGGCCGGAGTCTTCACGGCCGAACACCAGTGCGATTTCGATACCCTGCGCGGCCTCCTCGACCACTTTCGTCCCGCATTCGCGGGGATCGAGCAATGGCCAGGGGATGCGGCGGTCGCGGGCACTGGTGCCGAGCACCAGATTGCAACCCACCAGGGCGTCTTCCAGGGTGGCGACGACCTGGGCACCGGCCAGGATGTCACCGGCACCGGAAGCCCGGGCGTCGGCTTCGTGATGAGGAAACAAGCGAGGCTCGACCAGCACCAGCCGCGACAGGCCCATGTTCTTCATGGCCCGCGCAGCTCCGCCGATATTGCCCGGATGGCTGGTATTGACCAGGACGACACGAATGTTCTGCAACAAGGGAGGCGCTCTCGAACACGATAAAGGGAGCAAATCTTACCTAAGCACCTACCGTTAAGCTATGAAAGCGAACGCCAACCTTCTCCTCGGAAAACTTTCTGATAGAATGCCCGGCTTTCTTTAACAACCTTAGGTGACACATCCATGCAGCCCATGCTGAATATCGCGCTGCGCGCCGCCCGCAGCGCCAGTGAACTGATCTTCCGCTCCATCGAGCGCCTGGATACCATCAAGGTCGATGAAAAAGACGCCAAGGACTACGTGTCCGAGGTTGATCGTGCCGCCGAACAGAAAATCGTCGATGCCCTGCGCAAGGCTTACCCGAACCACTCGATCATGGGTGAAGAGACCGGCATGCACGCCGGCACCGGCATCGAGGGCGAAGAGTACCTGTGGATCATCGATCCACTGGACGGCACCACCAACTTCCTGCGCGGCATTCCTCACTTCGCCGTCAGCATCGCCTGCAAATACCGTGGCCGCCTGGAACACGCCGTTGTGCTGGATCCGGTTCGCCAGGAAGAATTCACTGCCAGCCGTGGCCGTGGCGCCCAACTGAACGGTCGCCGCCTGCGGGTGAGCGGTCGCACCAGCCTGGACGGCGCCCTGCTGGGTACCGGCTTCCCGTTCCGCGATGACCAGATGGACAATCTGGACAACTACCTGGGCATGTTCCGCGCCCTGGTCGGCCAGACCGCCGGCATCCGCCGCGCCGGCGCCGCAAGCCTGGACCTGGCTTATGTGGCGGCAGGCCGTTTTGATGCATTCTGGGAATCGGGCCTGTCCGAATGGGACATGGCAGCGGGCGCCCTGCTGATCCAGGAAGCGGGCGGCCTGGTGAGCGACTTTACCGGCGGTCACGACTTCCTTGAAAAAGGTCATATCGTTGCCGGCAACACCAAGTGCTTCAAGGCTGTGCTTACCGCAATCCAGCCGCATCTGCCGACTTCGTTGAAGCGTTAAGCAACTCGGCTACAGAAAAAGCACCCTTCGGGGTGTTTTTTTATGCCTGATTTTCGGTAATTGATCGTTCCCACGCGCCGCGTGGGAACGATCTACAGCCCAGAATTCAGGCGCAAAAAAAGCACCCCGAAGGGTGCTTTTTTCATAGCGGCTGGATCACTGCGCCGGTTGGTTCTGGCCCAGGATCAGTTGGCCTTCCTTGTTCACCGGGATCTGGTTGCCCGGGTCGCGGTCCATGCGAACCTTGCCTTCCTTGCCGTCGAGCATGTAGCGCACGTCGTAGCCAACCACCTTATCGCTGATGTCATTGACAGTGTTGCAGCGAGTTTGGGTGGTGGTGTACGTGTCGCGTTCCTGCATGCCTTCCTGAATCTTGTTACCGGCATAACCACCACCGGCTGCACCGGCCACGGTGGCGATTTTCTTGCCGGTGCCGCCGCCGATCTGGTTACCCAACAGGCCACCCGCCACGGCGCCCAACACAGTACCGGCGATCTGATGTTGATCCTGGACCGGCCGCTGCCGGGTCACGGTGACGTCCTTGCAGACTTCACGCGGGGTTTTGATCTGAGTCTTGACCGGCTCCACCGCCAGTACTTGTGCATACTCAGGACCACTTTTCACCAAGCTGTAGGTGGCGACCGCACCACCGGCAGTGACACCGACAGCACCCAATACCGCACCAACCAGCATCGATTTGTTCACTTGAACCTCCTGGCCATCACCAGCGGAATAATCCGCTCTTCTCCCAGCCTTGGAGCATAAAAAAAGGCGCGAGTTCAACTCGCGCCTTTTCAGCGGTGACGGGCGGAGCGACGAGCCTTACGGACGGTCGTCCACTTCAGTGTCGGTGGCCGCCGGAGGAATCAGGTCCTCAGTGCTCAGGTTCAGCCAGATCAGCACCACGTTGGCGATGTAGATCGACGAGTAGGTACCCGCCAGCACACCGATAAACAGCGCAATGGAGAAACCGAACAAGTTGTCGCCACCGAAGAACAGCAACGCGGCAATCGCCAGCAAGGTGGAGATCGACGTCGCCATGGTCCGCAGCAGGGTCTGAGTGGTCGAGATGTTGATGTTCTCGATCAGCGAGGCCTTGCGCAGTACGCGGAAGTTCTCACGCACCCGGTCGAACACCACGATGGTGTCGTTGAGCGAGTAACCGATGATCGCCAGCACCGCCGCCAGCACCGTCAGGTCGAAGGTGACCTGGAAGAACGACAGGATACCCAGAGTCACGACCACGTCGTGGATCAGCGAGACAATGGCGCCCACCGCAAACTTCCACTGAAAGCGGAAGGCCAGGTAGATCAGGATCCCGCCCAGCGCCATCAGCATGCCGAGGCCGCCCTGGTCGCGCAGTTCTTCACCCACTTGCGGGCCCACGAACTCGACGCGCTTGACCTGCGCCGGGTTGTCGCCGCCGGCCTTCTGCAAGGCTTCGGCGACCTGGTGGCCCAGTTGCGGGTCTTCACCCGGCATGCGCACCAGCAGGTCGGTGGTTGCACCGAAGCTCTGCACGATGGCCTCGCTGTAGCCCGAGCTCGCCAACTGCTCACGCACCTTGGTCACGTCGGCCGGATGCTCGTAGGTCAGCTCGATGAGCGTACCGCCGGTGAAGTCCAGGCCGTAGTTCAGGCCCTTGGTGGCCCAACTGAACAATGCCAGCACAGTGAGGAACAATGTGACGCCGAACGCAACGTTGCGAACGCCCATGAAGTTGATTGTACGTAACATGGCAGCCCCTTAAATCCACAACTTCTTGAAGTCACGACCGCCAAAGATCAGGTTGACCATCGCGCGGGTCACCATGATGGCTGTGAACATCGAGGTAAAGATCCCGAGGGACATGGTCACTGCGAAGCCCTTGACCGGGCCGGTGCCCATGGCGAAGAGAATCCCGCCTACCAGCAACGTGGTCAGGTTGGCGTCGAGGATCGCGGTGAATGCCCGGCCGAAGCCTTCGTTGATTGCACGCTGGATCGACATGCCCGCGGCGATCTCTTCACGTATCCGCGAGAAGATCAGCACGTTGGCGTCCACCGCCATACCCATGGTCAACACGATACCGGCGATACCCGGCAGGGTCAGCGTGGCACCCAGCAGCGACATCAGGGCCAGCAGCATCACCATGTTCACCGCCAGCGCGACGGTGGCGATGATGCCGAAGAAGCGATAGATGGCGATGATGAACAGCGACACAAACAGCATGCCCCACAGCGACGCATCGATACCCTTGGTGATGTTGTCCGCACCCAGGCTCGGGCCGATGGTGCGCTCTTCAGCGAAGTACATCGGTGCGGCCAGGCCACCGGCGCGCAGCAGAAGGGCCAGCTCGGAGGATTCACCCTGGCCGTTCAGACCGGTGATGCGGAACTGGCTGCCCAGTGGCGACTGGATGGTCGCCAGGCTGATGATCTTTTTCTCTTCCTTGAACGTCTGCACCGCAACGTCTTTCTCGACGCCGTTGACCACCTGCCTGGTGTAGGTGGTGACCGGCTTCTGCTCGATGAAGATCACTGCCATGCTGCGACCGACGTTGCTGCGCGTGGCGCGGCTCATCAGTTCGCCGCCGTGGCCGTCGAGGTGGATGTTCACCTGTGGACGACCGTGCTCGTCGAAGCTCGCCTTGGCGTCGGTGACCTGGTCACCGGTGATGATCAGGCCGCGCTCGATCTGCGCCGCCGGGCGGTTGCCCTCACGGAACTCGAAGCTCTCGGAAGTGGCCTTGGACGCACCCGGCTCGGCCGCGAGGCGGAACTCCAGGTTGGCGGTCTTGCCGAGGATACGCTTGGCTTCGGCGGTGTCCTGCACACCCGGCAGCTCGACCACGATGCGGTTGGCGCCCTGGCGCTGCACGATCGGTTCGGCCACACCCAGCTCGTTGACCCGGTTACGCACGGTGGTCAAGTTCTGCTTGATGGAGTATTCGCGGATTTCCGCCAGCTTGGCCGGGGTCATCGCCAGACGCAGCACCGGTTGGCCATTGAGGTCGGCCGGCACAATGTCGAAATCGTTGAAGGTCTTGCGGACCAGCGCACGGGCCTGTTCGCGGGTATCTTCATCGCTGAAGCCCAGCTGAATGGCACCGTTGAAGGCCGGCAGGCTGCGATAGCGCACGCGCTCTTTACGCAACAGGCTCTTGACGTCGCCTTCGTAGACTTTCATCCGCGCGTCGAGGGCTTTGTCCATGTCCACTTCCAGCAGGAAGTGCACACCGCCGGACAAGTCCAGGCCCAGCTTCATCGGATGCGCGCCGAATTTGCGCAGCCATTGCGGGGTGGTCTGGGCCAGGTTCAGGGCTACGACGTAATCGTCACCCAACGCCTTGCGCACCACGTCCTTGGCCGGCAGCTGGTCTTCAGCCTTGGCCAGGCGCAACAGGCCGCCCTTGCCGTTATCGGCAACAGACGCAGCCTTGACTTCGATACCGGAGGTCTTGAGCGCTGCGCTCGCACGGTCCAGATCCGCCTGGGTGACCTGCAAGGCAGTGCTTGCGCCACTGACCTGAATGGCCGGGTCATCCGGGTAGAGGTTGGGAGCGGAATAAATCAGACCGATCGCCAGCACCGCCAGGATCAGTACATATTTCCACAGAGGGTATTTGTTCAGCATCACGCCGCCCGCTTATGACGCGGGGCGCCTTGCGCGCCCCGTCGATTGAAGAGATGTTTGAAACCTTAGATCGCTTTCAGCGTGCCTTTTGGCAGCGTGGCCGCGATAGCGCCCTTCTGGAACTTCATTTCAACGGTGTCGGACACTTCCAGCACCACGAAATCGTCGGCCACTTTGGTGATCTTGCCGGCGATACCGCCAGTGGTCACCACTTCGTCGCCCTTCTGCAGGCTGCCAAGCAGGTTCTTCTGCTCTTTGGCGCGCTTGGCCTGTGGACGCCAGATCATCAGGTAGAAGATGACCAGGAAGCCGACCAGGAAAATCCACTCGAAACCGCCACCCATAGGCGCGGCTGCGGGAGCAGCGGCATCAGCCATGGCGTTAGAGATAAAAAAGCTCATTTAGCACTCCAGTTGCAAGTATTGAATCTAGGGATCGGAAAACTCAGTCCAAAGGCGGAACAGGCAACCCGCGCTTGGCATAGAAGGCCTCGACGAAGGCGGCCAATGTACCCTGTTGAATAGCCTCGCGCAAACCAGCCATAAGCACCTGGTAATGGCGCAAATTGTGGATCGTATTCAGCATGCTACCGAGCATTTCGCCGCACTTGTCCAAATGATGCAGATAAGCGCGGGAGAAGTTCTTGCACGTGTAGCAGTCGCAGGTCGGATCCAGCGGCGAACTATCATGGCGATGGAACGCGTTACGGATCTTTAGCACGCCCGTGTCGATGAACAGATGCCCATTGCGGGCATTACGGGTTGGCATCACGCAATCGAACATGTCCACCCCGCGGCGCACACCCTCAACCAGATCTTCCGGTTTGCCAACGCCCATAAGGTAACGAGGTTTGTCAGCGGGCATCTGACCCGGCAGATAATCCAGCACCTTGATCATCTCGTGCTTGGGCTCACCCACCGACAGGCCGCCAATGGCCAGACCGTCGAAGCCGATCTTGTCCAGGCCTTCGAGGGAGCGCATGCGCAGGTCCTGGTGCATGCCGCCCTGGACGATACCGAACAGCGCCGCCGTGTTGTCGCCATGGGCGTTCTTGGAGCGCTGGGCCCAGCGCAACGACAGCTCCATGGACACCCGTGCGACGTCCTCATCGGCCGGGTACGGGGTGCATTCGTCGAAAATCATCACGATGTCCGAGCCCAGGTCGCGCTGGACCTGCATCGACTCTTCCGGGCCCATGAACACCTTGGCGCCATCCACCGGCGAGGCGAAGGTCACGCCCTCCTCCTTGATCTTGCGCATGGCGCCCAGGCTGAACACCTGGAAACCGCCGGAGTCGGTCAGGATCGGGCCTTTCCACTGCATGAAATCGTGCAAGTCGCCGTGGGCCTTGATCACTTCCATGCCCGGACGCAGCCACAGGTGGAAGGTGTTGCCCAGGATGATCTCCGCGCCGATGGCCTCGATGTCCCGTGGCAGCATGCCCTTGACCGTGCCGTAGGTGCCCACCGGCATGAACGCCGGGGTTTCCACCGTACCGCGGGGGAAGGTCAGGCGACCGCGACGTGCCTTGCCATCGGTGGCCAGCAACTCGAAGGACATGCGACAGGTGCGACTCATACTGTTTCCTCGGGCCCGCGTGGCGCGGGGTTACGGGTGATGAACATCGCATCACCGTAGCTGAAAAAGCGGTAACCATGCTCGACGGCGGCCTTGTAGGCGGCCATGGCTTCGGGATAACCGGCGAACGCCGAAACCAGCATCAACAGCGTGGATTCGGGCAAATGGAAATTGGTGACCAGGGCATCGACCACATGAAACGGCCGGCCCGGGTAGATGAAGATATCGGTGTCGCCGCTGAACGGCTTGAGCACGCCATCGCGGGCAGCGCTTTCCAGGGACCGCACGCTGGTGGTCCCCACCGCCACCACCCGCCCGCCGCGAGCGCGACAGGCCGCCACGGCATCGACCACGTCCTGGCTCACTTCCAGCCATTCGCTGTGCATGTGGTGGTCTTCGATACGCTCCACCCGCACCGGCTGGAACGTACCAGCGCCGACGTGCAGCGTCACGAACGTGGTCTCGACGCCCTTGGCGGCAATCGCCTCCAGCAACGGCTGATCGAAATGCAGCCCCGCCGTCGGCGCCGCCACCGCCCCCAGGCGCTCGGCGTACACGGTCTGATAGCGCTCGCGGTCCGAACCTTCGTCCGGGCGATCTATATAAGGAGGCAACGGCATGTGCCCGACACGGTCGAGCAGCGGCAACACCTCTTCGGCAAACGCCAGCTCGAACAACGCATCATGCCGCGCCACCATCACCGCCTCGCCGCCACCGTCGATCAGGATCGACGAACCGGGTTTAGGCGACTTGCTGGAGCGCACATGGGCCAGCACACGGTGACTGTCCAGCACCCGTTCCACCAGAATCTCCAGCTTGCCGCCGGAGGCCTTCTGGCCAAACAACCGCGCCGGAATCACCCGGGTATTGTTGAACACCATCAAATCGCCCGGGCGCAAATGCTCAAGCAAATCAGTGAATTGACGGTGAGCCATGGCACCGCTGACCCCATCCAGGGTCAACAGTCGACTGGCGCGACGCTCGGCCAGAGGGTGGCGAGCGATCAGCGAATCCGGGAGTTCGAAGGTAAAGTCAGCAACACGCATGATGGGGTTCGTCTAGCAGGGCCGGAAAGTCTAGCGGAAATATCAAAAATTCACCATGAAACGTGATTGACCAACGGTAGGCACCTCTCTATACTTCGCCGCCATTGAGCCCTGATGGCGGAATTGGTAGACGCGGCGGATTCAAAATCCGTTTTCGAAAGGAGTGGGAGTTCGAGTCTCCCTCGGGGCACCATCTTAAAGAAAGACCTTGAAATTCAAGGTCTTTTTTTTCGCCTGCAGGAAAGTGGTTGGCGATGACCCAAGCCAATCCCGATGATTGGCTTGGGTCTGCTTGGGTCATGGCTAATCACTCCCTTTGTGGCGAGGGGATTTATCCCCGCTGGGGCGCGAAGCGGCCCCCAAATACCCACGACCCCAGCATCCCCAAGGTCGGCCCCAATCCGCTTCCCAAGACATGAGCCATCAACCCAGTCTCACCACATCCCCCTCACCCAGTCACTAAGGACTTCACCCCCATGGAATTGCTGCTGGAAACGGTCGCTCTTTACTCGCTGAAGCTGGCTTATGAGACGGAAGGCCACAGCCCGATCCTGCGGGATGATCCGTTGATGGGCGGGTGTGATCGGGAGGTTTTTGGGTTGCTGGTGCGGCGAGGGGATGTGGCAGGGATTCAGAGTGAAATCTGTCGGTGCTTGGATCTGGCGCTGGCGGCAGTAGGTGGGGTGGATACGGTCCTTGGTTGTGAGCTGCATCGTTTGGCAAAGAATTTTGGTGCTGCACAAACGATGGAAGGGCTTTATGCTCCAGCTATCATTCTGAGGGATTATCTGCGGGATGTTCTTTGAGCAGGACATGACACATTTATTTACGCCGGTTGGCCCGTCAGGAGGAAATCATGATCAACTTTAAAGAGGCTGAAGCGGCCGCCCGTAATGGCTTCAATGATTTTGTACAGGGAGCAAGTAACATAGTTCTGGAGGAGATTGTCATTTCAGATGACAATTCGCGGTATGAGGTGACCTTTAGCTACGATATCGACCGTACCCCCTCACCGCTCTCAGGAACTCGTACTAGAACGCCGCTTTTTGAATTGGCCACTGTTTTGGGCAAGCGGAAAGAGTACAAGACTTTTTTAGTCTCATCTAAAGATGGATCACTCAAGGGATTCAAGCGTTACAAAGGCCAATAAGATGGCCAAAAACAAAAAAAGATCGGTGCCCAGCCACAAAAGAAACATAATTATTGATACCAACCTTCTGCTATTGCTGATAATTGGCAGCGTAGAAGAAGGCAGGTTCATCTCCAGCTCGAAGCGACTGAAAGACTTTAGCGTTGGCGACTATGATTTGCTGCTTAAAGCCATCCAACCATTTGGAGAGGGCTGCACAACGAAATACATTGCCGCAGAGGTCTCCAACCTTCTAGATTTAAAGGGTTATGCTCAAGAGAAAGCCTTTGAAATTGCCAGAACCATTTTTGAAACATTCAAAGAGATAGATTCCAATCTCAACGACGACCTGCAAAACCCCTACTTCCCGCAATTTGGATTGACTGACTCTAAACTAATAGAGCTATCATCCACTCATTTAATATTCACCGCCGACGACCGACTATCCCCTCTATTATGGGGATCTGGTGAGGGAAACGTTTACTCTCTCGCGATGATAAGAGCACTTGCAGCTTAAGATCGAGCGAGCGGTCCGCCTCGGATAGACTCGCAAATTATCTGGCCGTTTTTCACGCTCTCTTCTACGTAACCATGGATTGGCAAACGAATTGAAGGACTGAGATTGATGTCAATTTCAATAGGGGATTTTTTCTACCCTTACGTAAAATTTCTCCACGGCGCTGCCTACAACCTGCACCAGATCCTGGAAGGTCTTGGCGTCGTATCATCGACCTTCACCGGGCGTAACGACGCTGGGCAAATCACTGGAACTTACTGGTCACCCGATGAAGCGATGGTGAGCACGCTGGGCTATCTGATGATGCTGTCACTGCTGCTGATTCCCCTGCTAGCAGCAGCGGCCTTTACAGTGAGCAAGAAGCGAGGCGTGTTCATCTTCTTCGCGCTCTTGCTCCTACCAGGCGTGTTGAACTGCCTGGGCTTTTTCCCAATCATCAATTATCTGCCCATTCGTTACACCGTTAATGGCGTTGGAAAGCTGGGCAGCGAAGTCGGGCTGATTCCCCTGTTGATGCTTTGCGCCCTCACTGGATGGGCTGTCATGGTTCTTATTTATGACAACCTCAACCTCACCGAACGCTTCCGCCAAGTATATGATCACTTCTGGTTTCCGCTGGCATTGGTTGCAGCAGTATTTTTCGTGGCGGACAACGGCGCCAATGAAGACGCCGCACTGCTGAAGGAAGCGACAGCAAGCATCCAGGACGCCAGCGCGTTCCTGTTGGGCCAGATCAGGCGCTACGATGATTACTGTAAGACCAATGGCTTGGATAGCCTGAAGTCGTGCCAGTGGAGCAGCAATTCACAGTGGACCTTTACTCACATCAAGGAAGGTGAAGTCGGCTACTTCATAGGTTACGCACCGGACGACTCCAAAGGGTTCTACGCCGCGAATAGAAGAACCATGAGTGATGAGGACGTGACCGCCATTCGCACAAAGATCAACGACTACAACCAACGGTTGTGCCCCGTGAAGTACCTCTCTAACGTCATCTCGCGCTCATCGCCACTCTCCAGCACCTGCGAGTACGTCCCCCGCGGCTACTGCTCGGTCAGTCCTGATGGTCCGCCGGGACTTGTAGACAAAAATATCAGCAGCCACACCGTAGCCTTGGCCAGCGAATGCATCATTCCCTGGCTCGCCGGTGCCAAGCCTTCCCTGAAGCAGTTGTCGGCGCTAGTCAGCCAACATGACAAAGCCAAGAGCGTTGGCTGTATTTCCTTGCTGTCGCTGTAGCGGTCGGAGCAAAAGTGGCCTTGGCGACTACCAAGCTGTGTTTGATTGATGCACGGCCTGCGGCTGATAGGCGTCGTGTTCTTAGGGCTGCACGGCATCGCCTGGGCCAGTGTCTCCGTGCACTGAAGCGCCTGCTGGTCGGTTTTGGTCAATTTGCATGGGGCGCTGCGACACGCGTATCTAAGCTGCTTAAACGAGGAAAAGCACGGGGAGACTAATACTCTACCGCTAGACATACCGAGCGCCGGGCGTTTACGCCAAGCCAATCTAGGTAACAAAGGAGACGGACCAGCTCAGCTATAGAAAGTGAATCGCCCCCTTTTTTCATTCCATGGTCGTTTCCTCGCGAGCACCGGGTTCAGCAGCCGTGGTAATACGAGGTGGCGAGACGGTAAGCGTGAATTAGGGTTGTGGCTAGTGAGGGATGTTGGTTAGCAGCGGGTGGGTGGTGACAGTAAGTATCGACTCGGGATGCAGTGATCAAGAGGGAAGGTACGGAATTCCTGGCCGACAGCTGAGAAATGAATCCGCCCCCCTTTCCTCGACAAAACACACCACTCTTAAATATTTATTTTTTCGTTATTTTAGGTCCTACAAAAAGAATTTTTATATTTCTTTGCTTCGATGGGCGAGGCCATTCAAAATGAATTCTTATCTTCGGTGAATTAATTTTTCCGTGCCAAGGAGCGAACACATGGACACCATCCGGATCTAAAAACGTTAGCTCTGCTCTAAAATCTATTTTATTAGATTCCGACTCGTCAGTAAAATAAGGTGCCTCACCTATAAAATAAGTATTATATAGCTCCGTTGCAACATCATTACGAGAGCCGTCATCATTGGTGTTTTCGGCGATCCTATCGAGAACCCTCAACAAAACAAGCACCCTCTTACAAGCACCCTGAGAAAAAGGCGTTGCAATTAAATTTAGATGCGGCTCATGCACAAAGGTTAAAAATCGAAACGAACCAACAGCGACTTGCAGCATTTCCTCCCAGCTCGCAGGCAGAGGAATAAAAGCACGCAACTTCTCACCAACATGTTCTATATCCCAAATATTCTCAACCTCATAATTACCAACTACAAGATCATCCAAGCTATGCGATATCAAAATCGGCGTACCACAGAAATTGAACTCGCCACCTATAAAGCTATAAGACCACGCATTCACGCCTAACGAATGCAGCCTTCCTGCCTCGCCCAACCCCTGCTCCGTTATATTTACGCCCTCATAATTAAAACTATCAAAATCAACCTCTGCACGGGCATCATCCCAAAACGGCCCATGATTGGTGAGCCAAGTCATTATCTGCAGCCTAACATCGCGCTCAAAATTTTCAGCCACATATCTGATCAGAGGCTTATCATCACATACAATACTATTTATCAAATTTCTTGAGCACCTAACCAGCTCACGAGCTATAGCCAACGAAGATATCAACTTTACCGTTGAGATTAATTGTTGATTTAACGAACGAATACCATCAGCTTGGCGCTTTAAAGAAAGATCGTTAACTATAAGTCTATCCATTATTCCACCCAGCCAGCTCTGCTAGATCTTTCTCAGCCTGATCAAAAAACCCTTGAGGCCAATCACTCAAACTACCCTCAGGGGAAACTAGCGATGTGACAATTGGCGGAGGCTCATTTTCGGATTGCCTGCCGCCCTGAAAGAAATGAATAAGGATATTCTCAGAGCTTATAACAGCTTGCTTCGCAGCAATGCGCACTCCATTTAATATATGATCGCTGTGAGTCTCAACCACTACTTGTACACCACTTTCGGCAATAGCTGCTAAAAACACGCCGATTCTGGACTGTCCTAGCGGATGCAAATGTGCTTCCGGGCTATCGATTACAATTGCTTGCCCTTTTTTTGCAAGCAAACATGCAACCAATATCGGAAAAACATAAGTCAAACCATATCCAATGTTTCCAGGCCTCCGCCAGTTATCAGTAGGACCTGATCGAAACTGCAACTTTATGAAATCAGTTCCTGGAATCTTATTTGCATTCGCTTCAACACCAGGAAAAATACTGGAAGCCCAAGCATTAAACTGTCGCCTGAACGTCCTAGCAGAATCCGATGGATGGCAGCGGCTTTGTGGAACTTCTTCATCAATATATTTGGCAAACCACCATGCAGCGTACTCGCCATTAGGCCCCACATCTGCATGAGTTACAGAGCTCCTTCTAGGCGCAGAATATATATCTAGCGCACCATTCCTAGTAGCACTGATATAAATAATATCATTAATTGTTTCACTTAAGGTTCCTTCTTTTCTCGTTGACACTCCAGAAATAGACAGCAAGGCTGTCATCACCTCTGAACCAGTTGAAAAAGTTTTGACTTCACCCAACTCAGTTTTTACAATCTTCCTTACAAACAAATTGCTATCACTATCGCTATTTGCTTGAAGATCAAAAGCGATACACTCAGTCTCCGAATGCACCTCAATGCCAGTTGAATTTCCTTTCGACTGGTCATTTACGATATCTCCCGGCGACCCCAGATTTATCATCGACCCGTTAATTAACAATTCGGGACTTACTACTTTCTCCTTGCAGGTTTGTGTGATAGCCAGTAACGCCTGAGTGGCAGTCGACTTGCCAGCGGCATTAAAGCCGGTAAGCAAGGTCAAAGGTCTAAAATCCAAGGACAGTTTCAGAAAACATTTGAAATCTGTCAGTCCAATCTTCTCAATCACAGCAGAGCCTCCATTATTTTACTTCTCCCTATACTAAACCTATTACTCACCTGCTTAGTGCTGTTTGTTGAATAAGAAATTGAATTTGCAAAATCCTCATCAGCGATCAGGCCTTTAACTGCAGCCCTAAGGGCTGCTTGGTTTTGGAGAACTGAATCTTTATCAACTCCCGCAAAAACTACTGACAGGACATCGAACAGCGCAATATTTAAAACAGATCTGTTAGCATGCGGCAAGGCACCTAACGACTTTCGAAATGCATGATCTTTAAATAGAAATTTATTAACCCTCATCGAGTGAATAAAAGCCTCAGAAATTTCGTTTCTTTCATTTGGTGGCAGCCCATTAAACATATCCAGACCGGAGGCCAGAAAATAATCCATATCCCCCCCTCTATAAGAGGCCTCACCTAACAGATAGAACGCTAGAAAACGATTTATAGCTTCTCTGTCACGCATTTTCTTTCTATCTAACGAGCCTCCCGTCGTGGTAATAAAAGTTTCATTATTGGCAGCTTCCTTTAACCACAAAGTAGCAGGCCCATTGTAAAGACAGTTGCGCATTTGTTGACGAGTAAGAGGATCGCCACTATTTACCCTCTCGAATATGTCAAGCTTCGCTCTTTCCGGCGCCTTAGCATCCAAGATATACAAAGTAAGCTGAGTATCCTCGATTCGCTCCTGCAGACTCACGTGCAAGTCTTCATATTTATCGCCGGTTAAAGGATGTTTTTTTTCCTCAGCGCCAGAGTCCAAGCCGGACAATGCAAACTGGTTATTCAGATAACGATAAAAACTTGTAAGACGCTGAAGGCCATCGACAACAATAATTCTTCCATCCTTGGCTTCAGCCACATAAAATACCGGAAGCGGAATTCTCATCAAACACGATTCAATGAGACGCGACTGTTTCTCAGCACTCCACACAAAGTCTCGCTGAAAATCCGGATTTAGAATAAATCTATCAGCACCAATTCTTTTTACAACTTCACCAACGGTACGCTGCTCAGTTCTGACGAAAACTGAGTCCAAGGGATACTCCCCCCAGCCCATACCTTGCTGCTCGTCAATCCCCTCTAAATTCTCTTCATCACTCATAAGCACGATCTCAACATAAGGGCAATTTCACTAGACAATCTCGGATCACTTTACCTATAAGAACTGGGAGAATAGTGACTTAACTCTTGATGAACTGAAAGCCAAAAGTTTCGCATGCCTCCGTCTGCGTCGGATCGACTGGAAGGCTAGGAACAAGCTCCTCAGGGCCAGCAGTAACCAAACCCAAACTGTCGTCGCAACCCAAAGCGCACGGGCTGGCTACTTTTAGTGTAGCGTTCCCAAAGGCGCAAGGCATGTGGGCTGGGGCCCACGGCGCCGGGACGGGCTGACCTTCAATAAAGTGATGTACCTCCTTCATATCATAGATGCGTCCAAACGTCATGAAGAAGATCCCGAAGCACACCAATGTCAGCAAGCCCCGCTAACCATGATGTTACAGCTGGCGCGCAAGGTGTGAAGCTTGGCGGTGATACTGCTGATTTGGTGGAACCAGCGCGAGTAAAGCAGCGAAACCTCTTCACCTACCTAGTACTGATAATTTTCATTGTAGAGTTGGCCCGAGTACTCGTCTCATAGACTTGTTGATCACTGTCTCTATACCGGAAATGAGTGATTACGCCGTTCTTATTCATCGGGATGCTTTCCAGTTGCGTCACCGTGCCTTTACCTCGACAGCACTCCATCGAGTCGTCCCATAAATGGACCCTGAGTCTTTTGCCAGGGAGGGCAGGAACAGCAGCACACAGCACGCAACGGTAAGCAGGACTATTCGGTTATAGAGATGATCTTTTTCAGCTTCACGTGGATAAAACATTCTCCAGTCCTTCGTGTGAGATTCGTCCGCAGCCTTATCGGCGTGTTTATCCAGAAACTTGGGTTTCACCAGCGTTTTCGCCCTTATCCCTTAGGCTTCGCCGAACAGGGGAAACCGGTGGTTTATCCAGGAGTCCATTTCTCTGAGGACAAGAAAGGCCTAGTTATGGAAGACCTTTCTTGTCCTGGAAGCAAGCGCCTCGGCTACCTTACCTCAACAATATCCAAAGCCCGATTCGCCAACAGCTCACTCACCTCAATCACCTGCAAAATCCCCAACGCAACCCGCCGTCGTGACCCATCCAGATCAAACGCCAAATCACTAATCATGGCATTCGCCGAAGCCAGATTCTCACTCAGATTCGCAAGCAAACACTCAGAATCTACCCCCGGATCAATCCGTAAAATGGAATCGGACTTGTCAGACGTTTCGTTCTTAGGCTTGGGCTTCAGATAAAAATCTAACGCTCGCGTGTCAGCGTCGTCGATTTTCTTGTTGCGGGCGAACTGGGCGCGGGAGGTGGGTTCATCAGTAGCTGGAGGATTCGGTGTAACTTTTACCATCGTCTTGCTTCCTGTAGTAGGAGCCATCACCCACTCGCTGCTAAACGATGGGAGGCAGCTGTACGCAGGTTAGCAGACCGGGGAAACAAGAAACCGGCGCGTCCGGGGACGCCCTGCGCACAGCCACCATCAAGTGCAGGATGGGAATCCTGACTGGATGACGCCTTGCACAACCTGTTTCACCACGAGCTGCTAAACCCGATCACTGACAATCAATGACAGGTCCAAAACTACCGACGCGACCCCAGGCGTACAAGCCGGCGGATTCTGGCGTAGTTGTAGGCAAAGGCGCAAGGCGCTGTGGCTTGGCGAGCTTTCGTCGCTGGTGTCTGTCGGTCTTTACTGACAGGACGCCACTCGATTGGTCCGAACAGGTGCCCGATGCCGTTCGGCGCTTAGCTTATAGGAGGGGACTGCTACGCAGCCCAGCGGGAGAAAGCTCCCTCGCCACGTTGGTTACCTGCGATTGGAGCCACTAGGCGCCCTCGCCCTTCTCTCCCGACTCATCGCTATGCACCACCACCAACAACTGCGCCTGAACATCCCCCACCGAACGCAGCCGATGGGGCTTCTGCGCATTGAAATGCAAGGCATCGCCGCGATTCAGCAGCACGCGCTCGTTCATGAAATCCACTTCCACCTGCCCCTCATGCACGAATAGAAACTCCTCCCCCGTGTGTTCCTTGAACGCGTGGTGCGCGGTGAATTCGGTCGCGGGGTAGAGGATGAAGGGCAGCAGGCTGCGCTCGGAGACCTGATGGGCCAGGACCGCGTATTCGGAGCTGCCGCTGCTCGACGCCAGCGAGCGCCGGTCTTCGCTGCGCACCAGGCTGTAGCTGTCGAGGGAGACGTTTTCTTCGGAGAACAATTCTTCGACGTTGACGTTCAGCGCCTTGGCGAGCTTGAGCGCGGTGGCGATGGAGGGCGTGCTCAGCCCGCGCTCCACCTTGGACAGGTAGCTCTTGGTCATCCCGGTTTTTTCGGCCAGGACGTCCAGTGTCATGCCGAGTTTTTTCCTGAGCAATTTCAAGCGAATGGACATAGGTAACCAACAATTCCTGGGAAACGGACAATCAAAGGTTGCAAATGACACTTTGTGTCATATAGTATTTTTTGTGTCATTAGCACCTTCCTTCCACAGCTTCCATGACGCGGATCAAGAACGGTCAAAGAACGAATCAGGAGAACGGATATGAGCAAGACACTGGCGACACCCAAGGACCAGTTGGTCCAGCACGCTGTTAACCAGATGCAAAAATCACTGCCGGATAATACGTGGACTGTACGACAAAAGCTGGCCCTGACCTGCCGCATCCTGTTCGAAAACGGTCACGACTCGGGCCTGGCCGGGCAGATTACTGCGCGCGGGCCGCAGCCGGGCACCTACTACACCCAGCAATTGGGCCTGGGCTTCGATGAAATCACCGCCGGCAATCTGCTGCTGATCAACGAAGACCTGGAGGTGCTGGAGGGCCACGGCATTCCCAACCCGGCCAACCGTTTTCACACCTGGGTCTACCGCGCCCGGCCGGATGTGAATTGCATCATCCACACCCACCCGACCCACATCGCCGCGCTGTCGATGCTGGAGGTGCCGCTGCAGATTTCCCACATGGACCTCTGCCCGCTCTACGAAGATTGCGCGTTTCTGGAGGGCTGGCCGGGTGTGCCGGTGGGCAATGAGGAAGGCGAATTGATCGCCGGTGCTCTGGGTGACAAGCGCGCCATCCTGCTTTCCCACCACGGCCAGTTGTCCACCGGCGCCACGGTGGAGGAAGCCTGCAACATCGCCCAACTGATCGAACGCGCCGCGAAGCTGCAACTGCTGGCCATGGCCGCCGGCGAGGTGAAACCGATCCTGCCTCACCTGGGCCGCGAAGCCCACGACTGGATCGCCCGCCCCAAGCGTCACGCCGCCGCCTTCAACTACTACGCCCGGCAGAACCTGCGCCAACACGCCGATTGTCTGAACTGAACCCATTAGGAGCCACGCCATGTCTACCCCCAATATCCACGGCATCATCGGTTACACCATCACGCCCTTCTCCGCCGACGGCCAAGGCTTGGACCTGGACGCACTGGGCCAGTCCATCGACCGCCTGATCGACAGCGGCGTCCACGCCATCGCGCCTTTGGGCAGCACCGGCGAGGGCGCTTACCTGAGCGATGCGGAGTGGGATCAGGTCAGCGAGTTCAGCATTGCCCGCGTCGCCGGCCGGGTGCCGACGGTGGTCAGCGTGTCGGACCTGACCACCGCCAAGGCGGTACGCCGCGCACGTTTTGCCCAAGCGAAGGGCGCCGATGCCGTGATGGTGTTGCCGGCCTCTTACTGGAAACTGAGCGAGGCGGAAATCCTGGCCCACTACCAGGCCATCGGCGCCAGCATCGACCTGCCTATCATGCTGTACAACAACCCAGCCACCAGCGGCATCGACATGTCTGTGGAGCTGATCTTGCGGATTTTCAACGCGGTGGCGAACGTCACCATGGTCAAGGAGAGCACCGGCGACATCCAGCGCATGCACAAGCTGCAGCTGTTGGGCGAGGGCCAGGTGCCGTTCTACAACGGTTGCAACCCACTGGCCCTGGAAGCCTTCGCGGCCGGCGCCAAGGGCTGGTGCACTGCAGCGCCGAACCTTATCCCGCAGCTCAACCTCGACCTGTATGACGCCGTGCTGGCCAACGACCTGACCCGGGCCCGGGCGCTGTTCTATCGTCAACTGCCGCTGCTGGACTTCATCCTCAAGGGCGGCTTGCCGGCCACCATCAAGGCCGGTCTATGCAGCCTGGGCCTGGAAGTGGGCGATCCGCGCTTGCCGGTGTTCCCACTCGACGAGGCGCGCATTAGCCAACTGCAGACGATGTTGAATCAATTGCGCTGAATCACGCTGGGCCCTTGCGACCGACAGGTGGGCCATCCTGTTCGGTCGCTGTTGTCCTAATGGGTGAGCACCGCCATGACCATCGAGGCAATGAGATGAACCCCTATCAACCCTTGAACTGCGACTTGCATGACTACCTGGAGATTGCCTGCCTGTACGGCTACACGCTGGACATCGAACTGACTGACGGCCAACGCCTGACAGCCCGCGCGATCACCACGCGTACCGCTCGCACGCGGGAGGAGTTTCTTGAGGTTGAAACCGCGGAGGGTCGTCGGGAGATACGTCTGGATCACTTATTGGCGATTACACCGCGGGATGAGCACGCCAGGTTTGGACGGGTTGTGCTGGCACTAGGTGACCAGCCTTTGGACGCTTAGCTAGGCATCACCTCACCGGCCTGTTCCAACGCCAACCGGTGCAAGGTAACAGCGGCGAGTTCAATCTCATCACCCCAGCTCACATCGAAACCCCATTCACCCAATTGGGCGGTGGCGAACAGCGACAGGTCTTCCAAGGGTTTGAGCGCCGGAAATTGGCGAACGTGTTCGCGCAGGTCCACGTCGTAGCGCTTACCGTTGACGAACTCCACCTGCAAGGCATGTTTGCCAGGGGCAGGTTTCACGCTTTTTATTTTCGCTTTGCTGATCATCAGTCAGCTCCTCCGGAAGATGTTGCTGCGGGTTCGTCCTGAAGTGCGTACCGCCGCTACTATTGCAACCCAAGCCTCCGGCCAATGGCTCACGACCGCTCACTGATGAGCCGCGACAGGACTCAAACCACCGGCGAGGTCCAAGGCGCACAAGCCGGCGGATTCTGGCGTAGTTGTAGGCAAAGGCGAAGGCGATGTCGGCTGTCAGCTTTGGAGATAGGATCTGATCGCCCTGCTGGGGTCGGCCTATGCTGCCGTTCCCGAACCTGGGCATAGCCCCTCATCAGGCTTCAATGGCGCTGGACTGGCTGGATAGTGCTATCTTCTTTTGATAGCATGCCCAAAATGAAGAACAGACACCGAAAGACCCTTGACGCGATCTACCGAACGCCAACCAGCGCAGCGATAGTGTTTGCTGACATCGAGGCATTGGTCATTCATCTGGGCGGCCAAGTGTTGGAACGCGAAGGCTCGCGGGTCAAGCTCGTGTTACGAGAGGCCCAGTGGCGCTGCCATCGGCCGCACCCTGGAAAAGAAGCCAAGAAATATCAGGTAGAAGAAGCTCGCGAATTTCTCCAGCGAGCAGGAGTTGAGCTATGAATAGCATGACCTATAAGGGCTATACCGCCCGAGTTGAGTTTGACGAGCGTGACGACATCTTCGTCGGTCGAGTTCTGGGCGTGCGTGACATCATCAGCTTTCATGCCGACTCAGTGACGCATCTGCGTGCCGAGTTTGCCAGTGCTGTTGAGGATTATCTGGCGGACTGTGCCGAGCAAGGCGTCAGCCCTGAGAAACCTGCTTCAGGGAAGGTGATGCTGCGCATTCGTCCTGAAGTTCATGCCGCCGCTACCATTGCCGCTCAAACCGCTGGAAAAAGCTTGAACCAATGGGCTGATGAGGTATTTGAGCGCGCGGCGCACGTCTGACCGCCGGTGTCGGTGATACAAAGCTTTCCTGCTTCGACACCAAGTCCCTTCCGACACGCCCACAAAAAAAGGGTCTGCCAAGCCAGACCCTTTTTTATGTTGCTCAGGCAAGCGACTCTCCCTTACCTCACTTCAACAATGTCCAGCGCCCGATTCGCCAACAACTCACTCAACTCAATCACCTGCTGAATCCCCAATGCCACATGCCGCCGGGTATGGGTTCTATACCGGCCAGAACCGCGATTGGGAAATGGTCGACGTCGTTCAACTGGTTCCTCGCGCCGATCACTACGTCGCCGACCTGGGATTCGGGGGTTCGGCCGGTTTATGCGGTTCTGAGTGTTCGTAGAAAAGGCCTGGCCGAGGCCGGCCACGACTATCATCCGGCCCCGAAAACACAAGAAATAGTTGGTTTTCCTGACTTGAAGAGAGGAATCAAAAAGACACCCGTACAGGGAGGTGGAGGCCTACGACATCGCTGGCTTGATGCTAAGGGCAGAACAATCTATGAATGGGATTCCTCACACGGCGAATTGGAAGCCTATCGCTCAAGCGATGAAAGCCACCTAGGGGCATTCGATCATCTTACTGGCGAGCAGACAAAGGCCGCCCAAAAAAACCGTAATATCAAAAAGTATTTGTGAGGATTAAATGGGACTCAAACTACGACTGGAATGGTTCGACAAGCAAACTGAATGCTACGAAGGAGAAGAGTACTCGAAAGATTTGGGCGAAGATGGCGCTGTCATTGAGGCCCTAGGGATTCCAATCGAAAACAATATAAATAATGGCGGCTTCAATGTTCCCAAGAATGGATAAAAATTCTCCAACCTTATTTCCAGCATTCAATTGATTGGTCCACCTATGTCTACCAGATTTCCTTCGATTATCGAGATAGTTGGTAGCCGCAGAGAGAGAGTAACCAGTAAAAACCACCCTGCTTTGGCTAAACGATTTGGGGCCGCTGCGCAGCCCCAGCGAGGCGGTGAGATGATTCGCTAAAGCCCCTCGCCACAAATTGACGGAGTTCTTGGATAACGGGTCGTAGCAAGCTGCCAAGTGCTTCCTCCTGATGCAACTGTTTACAGCATTACTCCACATACCTCACATCAAACGACCCTCTGACAACTTGGCCTTCCGTATCAGCAAAAGAATAGACACCTTTAAAAAAGCTAAAGAATCTGCCGAACTCTATAGTGATTGTCCCTGTACTGACCGAATGACGCTTACCCTCTTCGTCGATGAAAACCCACCGTATAGAGGGACCATCAAAATCACCGGGATATTGAAACGTTTTCATGTCGCTACCCGCTTGTGCGGCCGGGAAGCCGATAAAAATCGCGGCGTCGTCTTTTTTTCCTCGCTTCCACGCTCTCAGCCCTCCTTGCAGAAATCCGCCGCTGGCGTTGTTGCCATCACTGTTGAACAACGTCGCATTGACCTCTGTAAAAGTTACCGAAGATGGCGTATTGACGATAATCGTGCCGACCATGCGAGCATCTGTTTTTTTCTTGTTGGTTGTCATGTTTGAACCCTCAGTGCTGTGACTCAAGGCGCCAATAAGACAGCGCAAAGGGATATAAGCATCAGATATACCCATCGACTACTGTCAGAAGTAACAGCTGGTAAGATCGTTTTAATGAGTTGGTTGCGAGTGATCTGCAAAAAACGCAATAACCGTGGGAGCAAAGCTTGCTCGCGATGGCGGTAGTCAATCGGCAATAACGGCCTGCCGCCATCGCGAGCAAGCTTTGCTCCCACAGGTTTTGCAGCGTTTGATCCTGCTGTTTCTTTTAGCCGCCCGGCAAAAATCTTTCGCTTTATCCCCTCCCGCAAAGCTCCCATCCGCTCCAGCAAAGTCGCCGCGTCCCCTCCCCCTCGATAATGCCCGCTTCGCTTGCAGTCCCCTTACCCGCCAACACCGTGTAAACCCATGAACCTACGCACCTTCATCCGTAGTTATTGCCTCAAGTCCAGGCTCGCCATGAGTGCGCTGATCCGGCTGCACCGGGCGCTTTCCTTCATGGCCGGGTATCTGGCGCGGTTGGGTGTCGATTCCGAGCGGTGGCCGGTACCTCGTGATGAGGGGGCCGCGAACAGGCAGGCCAATACCATTTGCCCGGAGCTGGCCGCAACCGTGTTCAGCCATGCGCGGGAAGGGGCGATGCTGGTCGACCCCTTCGGGCGGGTCATCGGTGTGAACGAGGCGTTCACGCGCCTGACCGGTTATGGGCAAGACGAGGTCAGGGGCCGGGACTTGAACTCCCATCGCATGGTGCGGCGGCTCGCGGCGTTTTATGCGCCGATGAAGAATGCGCTGGATTTCCACGGGCATTGGTCCGGGGAAATCCAGAGCAGCCACAAGGACGGTCGGGAGATGACCTCGCGCATCAGCATCAGTGCCGTGCATGACTGGCACGGCAATGTTCAGCATTACGTGGCGCTGTTCAGCGACATGACGCAGATCAAGCAGCGCCTGCAGTTGCTGGAGCGTGACGCCCGGTATGACGCGCTCACGCAACTGCCGAATCGGTTGCTGTTGGCCGAGCGGATGCGCCAGGCATTGGGCAAGGCACGTCTCCTTCAGCAGAAGGTAGCGATTGCGTTTATCGACCTCGATGGCTTCAAGGCCTTGAACGACGGTTATGGCCATGACTGGGGCGATCGGGTGTTGCAGATCGTCGCGGCGCGGATCAACGCAACCCTGCGTGAGAGCGATACGCTGGCGCGGCTCGGCGGCGATGAATTTGTGGCCGGCTTGGTGGGGCTACAGAAGGTGGAAGACAGCGAGCCGTTGCTCAGGCGCATGCTGCAAGCGGCCAACGCGCCCATCCTGATCGGCGCCCAGACGGTGGAGATTTCCGCCAGTATCGGCGTGGCATTTTTCCCCGAGCACGGTCAGGAGGTTGATGGGCTGATCAGCAAGGCGGACCAGGCGATGTACCTGTCGAAAAAGGCCGGCGGCAACCGTCTGGCGTTTTGTCCGACCCGCTTCATCTCCCTCAATAACGAAGCCTGAGGGTGGTACCGAGGGTTCTTTCGCTGCCGAGCTGTACGCCGTAGTCACCGGCGCCCAGCAGTGAGTAGACGGCGGTGATGTAGTGGCGGTCGAAGACGTTGCGCACCCAGCCTTCCACTTCCCACCCACGGTCCTGGCGGCGCAACCCCAGGCGCAAATTGGTGAGGCCGTAGCTGGGCTGATAGCTGCCCTCGCCGCCTTCAAGGGTGCCGTAGTAACCGGTCCGGAAGCTGTAGTCGACGCCGCTGTAGGCTTGCAGCCCGTACGGCAGCGGATGGGTATGGTCCAGGCCGCTGCTGAGGCTCCACTCGGGCGCATTGTAGAGCCGGTCGCCGCTGAGGTCGCAGGTCCACTGGCCCGAGGCCGGCGGACACGGCGCGTTGGGGAAGCTGCGATAGCGCGCGTCGCTCCAGGCCAGGCCCAGGCGCCCGGTGAGTCGGGGGGACAAGTGCCAGACAGAATCCAGTTCGATCCCGTGCATGCGCACCTTGCCGACGTTGATCAAGTTGTCCCGCAGCGGTGGCGCAAACATCGACGTCGACGGGCTGTAGGTGAGCGCCTGGTAGTTGTCGACGTCGGTCTGGTAGACGGCGAGGTCGAGCAGCGCCCGCTCGTCCCAGAACCGCGTCTTCATGCCCAACTCCAGCGACGTGGCGCGCTCCGGCTCGAAGGTGGGCGCGGCGAACGGGCCGACCACGTCGAAGTTGATGCCGCCGGCCTTGTAGCCACGCGACCAACTGACGTAGCCCATCACGGCATCGCTGAAGCGGTAGCTGGCGCTGAGGAGGCCGGAGACGTTGTCCTCCTTGATCGAGTCCTGGCGGTAATAACCCCCCCCTAGGGCGATGTCCCTCAGCAGTTGGCCGCCCGCCTGGAATGTCGGTGGCAGGCCGGCCAGGGAGGCCAGGTGACTGACGTCGCGGGAAACCCAGCCGTCCTTGCGCTCCTGGCTGTAGCGCAGGCCGCCGGTGAGTTCGAGGGGGTCGACGGGGCGCCAGGAAACCTGAGCGAATACGGCCCGGCTGTCGCCCTTCTGCTGGCCGTCGTAATGTTGCCGGGCGCCGTCCAACAACTGGGGCGGCACCTGCCGCGGATCGGTGATGGTGATGCCGTAGAGCTTCTGCAATTGCTCCAGTTGGTCGCCGACGAACCAGGGCGCGGCGTCCTTGCCGAATTCGACGTCGATATCACGGTCAAGCTGCTGGCGCAGGTAATAGAGCCCGGCGACATAGTCGATGGACGAGCCGGCCGTGCCGGACAGGCGCCATTCCTGGCTGAACTGCCGGTGCCCCAGCTCGGTTTCCGACTGAGCCACCGACAAGGCTGTGCTGTCGCCGTCGCGGCTGGCGCGATAGTCCCAGTCACGGTAGGCGGTGATGCTGGTCAAGCGCATCGCTTCGTCCAGGTCCCAGTTCAGTTCCAGGGAGACGCCGTCCTGCAGGGTTTGCGGGTGCCCCGGAGCGTTGATACGAACTTCGCGTTGGTCTGGGTCAGACGCAGGCAGCGGGTAGCCGACAAACCGGGCCCGCTGGCGGGTCTGCTGGCTGTAGTGGTTGACCAGCAGCACGTTGCCGGCCTCGTTCTGCCGGGCATGGTCCGCGATCAGGCGCGCACTGAAGTCCGCGCTCGGCGTCCACAGCAATTGCCCGCGCAGGCCTTGGCTGTCAGCATCACCGAGGCGGGCGCCGTCTTCCAGGTTTTCCACTTGCCCGTCCATCGAGCGCTCGAAGACGTTCAGCCGCCCGGCCAGTACGTCGTCGCGCAGCGCTCCGGAAACCGTCCCGCGATATTCACGTAGACCGTGTTCCCCGTAGCTGGCCTCCAGGTTGGCCTCGGGTTGGAACGTCGGTTGGCGAGTGATGATGTTCAGCGCACCCGCGGTGGTGTTCTTGCCGAACAGGGTGCCCTGGGGCCCACGCAGCACTTCGATGCGCTCGACGTCCATCAACTCGGTGAAGGCCATGCCCTGGCGCGCCTGGTAGACGCCATCGACGTAGGTGCCGACGCTGCCTTCCAGGCCATCGTTGTAGGTCGTGGCGCCGAAGCCGCGCAGGCCGAAGCCGGCATAGCGGGCGTCATGCCCGGACACCACCAGCCCGGGCACGCGCTGCTGGATGTCTTGCAACGTGTGCAGGCCGGCTTGGTCCAGTTGCTCGCCGTAGAGGACGTTGATCGGGATCGGCACGTGCTGCGGGTCTTCCTCGCGGCGGCGCGCAGTCACCGTGGTTGCCTCAAGGACTACGGGGCCGGGCGACACCGCAGGCGCGGTCGGCGATTGCGCTTGCTCGGCATCAGCCCACGCCCAGGGCAGTGCCGACAGGCTGCCGAGCAAGAGCAACCGATAACACCGACCGGGCATGCTATTGCTCCCGAGCCATCGGGCGCACCCTGTCCGCATCAGTGAGTGCCTTGACCCATGCCAGCAATTCACGGCTGTCGGCCGGCTTGAGCAGGACCGCATCGAACGTCAGGTCCTGGGGATAGCCCCCCGGCCTGCGGGGCGGAACCGCCGAATAAAGCAGCACCGGGCAATCGTGTCCGTGCTCGCGCACCCGTCGCAGCAGTGCCCAGCCGTCCATGCCGGGCATCATCTGGTCGCTGATCAGCAGGTCGACCGGCTGCTGGGCCAGGCAGGCCAAGGCGTCTTCGCCGTTCGCCGCGAGGCTCACGTCACACCCGTAGCCGGCCAGCAGGTCATACAGCCATTCGCCGTTCTGCTCGACATCGTCCACCAGCAGGACATGCAGACCTTGGCCATCAAACGGTTCGGCATGGCTATCGACGATGCCATTTTCAAGCTCGTGTTCCTGGGCGAACTTCAGTTGCAGGCGAAAACTGAAGCGGCTGCCGCCCTGCTCGCTGGCCTGGGGTTCCAGCCGGCTGCCCATGCGCTCCAGCAGTTGCGCGACGATGGACAAGCCAAGCCCGCTGCCTTCGTAGCGTTGCGCATTGCGGCCACGACGGAAGGGTTGCAGCAGTTGTTCGAATTCTTGTGGATCGATGCCAATGCCGCTGTCGATGACGCTGAAGACCAGTTCCACTGCGTCAACGGTCGCCCCTGGAACAGCGCTCACTTCAAAACGGACCTGGCCGTTACGGGTGAACTTCGCCGCGTTGGTCAAGAGGTTCATGAGGACCTGCCGCAGCCGTTTGAAATCGGCCTCTACCAGCGCCGGCAGGTCCTGCGCCAGAACGGCTTCGAAGGTGTTGCCCTGTCGCGCGGCGAGGAAGCCCGCCTCCTCTTCGATCTCCTTCAGGAACCCGTACAAATAACCCGGCGCGAGGGTCAGTTGCATCTGTTCCAATTCCCCCTGGGAGAACTCGAGCATCTCGTCGATCAGCTCCAGTTGCTGGCGGGCGTTGCGCTCGATATTGGCCGGGTACTCCCGGTTCGGACCCGCGTGCAACAGGCGCGAATAATCGATGATGCGCACCAGTGGCGAACGCAGGTCGTGGCTGATGCGGGCCATCAACGCACTGCGTGCCGCCAATGATTCGCGCAGCTGTGCCGTGCGCAGTGCCACGGTACTTTCCAGGCGCTCGTGCTCGGCCTGGCGCTGTTGTTCGAGGGTGGACAAGGCGTGCTTTTCCCGATACCGGCTGCGGCTGACTTCCATGATCAACGTGCACACCAGCAACGCCACGCCAGGCAGGGTCGACGACAGGCTGTGCTTGCTTTGCGGCGATTGCCAGGGCAACTGTTCCTGTGGGAAGAAATAGCGCATCAACAACTGCGAAAGCAGCAGCCCCGGCACCAGCCACGCCATCCAGTTGTAAGTGAGCCGCCTGCGCCACGCCATGAATAACGTAGCCAGGAGCGAGCCGTAGAAACTCAAGAGCGACACCTGGACCATCTGCGCGCCTTGGACCGGATCGACCTTCAACCACCAGACCCGGCCAAGGGCACAGCCCAGCAGTGGCACCCAATAGCTCCAGCCAATGATCCTCGGTAGCCGGGCCACCTGTAGCAACACGCGCATGTAGGCGAGGAACAGGACGAACGAGGTCACGCTGACGCACGCCAGCAGTTCGCGGGTCCAGCCAAGCGCCGTGGGCCAGTAGATCAGGTAGCCGTTCACGATGCAGGTCAGCAGGATATAGCTCAGTACCGCGCCCGCATTCACGCTCAACAATCGGGAGCGCAGGATCCAGCCGACGATCAGCCCGAACGGGACGACCAGCAGGACAATGCCCAGGGTCAGACCGTCGCTCAGGTAAACCTGTTGCTGGCTGCGCAGCAGCGCCGGTTCAGACCACAGTTGTGGCTCCAGCAGCATCTGGAAGTTGCTGGTCACCCGGATGAACAGCGTGGTGCTCTGCCCAGCCGCCAGCGTGACCGGGAACGCCGGCTGGCGCGCCGCTGGTTGGGGCCATTCGGCGAGGGGATGGGCGCTGCCTGCCTGGGCACCACGCCAGTGTCCGTCTTCAGATTGGTAGACGCGGATGTCTTCCAGCCGCGGCGCCCCAATCACCAGCAGGCGCGAGCAGGCCCTGGCGCTTGCATTGATGAGTTGCAGTTTCAACCAGAATGCCGAGCGGCTATAGCCTTGCGCCGGCCAATTCGCGGTCGCAGTGTTGAATCGGGCGTCGGGCAGTTGCGCGACTTCGTCCAGGTTCAACCTGGCCTGGGGGTCTTCGACAATCCGCATCGCGGGCATCACGTCCAGCTGTTCAGCCTGGCAGATATCCACAGGCGCCGCGCGCAGCAGGCCGGCGGACAACAACGTCATCGCCAGCAACAAAAATTGCAGGCCCCGCATCAGGCGCGCCCGGCCGACTCGGTATCGACGATGCCCAGGGTCTGCTGGCGAAACTGGCTGGGCGTCATACCGATGCGTTGGCGGAAAGCCGTGGTGAAGTTGCAGGCATTGCGAAAGCCGATCAATTCGGCAACGTCTTGCACGCTCATGGCGCTTTCACTCAACAAGGCCTGGCCGCGACGCAGCCGCGCATCGCGAATGTAAGCGAACACGGTCAGCCCCAGATGCTCGCGAAATATCCGGGAAAGGCGTTTTTCATGGGTGCCGACTTTTTGCGCCAGTTGCATCAGGGACGGCATGTCATCGAGGTGCTGTTCAATCCATCGCATCGCGGCGCGCAGCACGATCTCGTCGCCCTCCGGTTCCGGGTCCGCCGGGCTGGCTTGATGGGTCGGCGGCGCGCGCCAGGTCAGTTGCAGGTGGATCCTGATTCGCGCCAGCACTTCTTCGGGGGCGCAGGATTTGGGGATGTAATCGACCGCGCCCACGGTCAGCCCTTCCAGGCGCTCCAAGGTGCTGTTGGCCGAAGACAAGAAGAGTATGGGCGTCTGCCGGGTCGACGGTGCCTCGCGCAGCAGCCGGCACAAGCTGAAACCGTCCATGTGCGGCATGTGTACATCCAGCACGATCAAGTCCGGGCGCAAGGCCAGGGCCCGCTGATAGCCCTGGTGGGCATCGCTGGCCAGGGAAATGCGCCAGGGTTGGGCCTTCAGCAGAATGAGCGTGGCACGAAGGTCCTCCGGGACATCGTCGATCAGCAGGATATGCGGCAGCGCGTCGCAAGACACCGTCGCGCCCCCGGACACAGTCGTCCGCCTTTCGTCTCGTCCGTCGTCCATTCGCTACGTTCTCTTATCGTGCTTTTGCCAACGTCAATGCCGAAAGGCAAAGGTATCGCAAAGACAATGGAGGGGTCGGTAAAAATCGTTATACCGATAGCGGCAGGTGCGGCGAAGACTTGAAGAGGGCGGATCGTCCGTGGCCTTCTCCCCGTCAGATACCGGCGCTGAAGCGGTCTCGCAGCGAGGCTAAGGATCAAACGACGCAAAACCTGTAGGAGCAAAGCTTGCTCGCGATTGCGGCAAACCAGTCAACATTGCTGCTGACTGACTTACCGCAATCGCGAGCAAGCTTTGCTCCCACAGGTTTGTGGCTTAACTGATTGGCATTAGGCTGAGGGGGGGGTTGGGGCTGCGGTGCAGCCCAGCGGGGATGAATCCCCTCGCCACAGAGCGGCCCGGTCGTTATTCAGCGTTTACAGCATTGTGCTTGCCAAACCCACCATGCTCCCGATACCACGCCACCGTATCCGCAACGGTCACTTCCAGATCCCGGAAGCGCAGCCCCAGCACCTGCTCGCTCTTGCGAGGGTCGAAACAGAAAACCTGTGGGAGCAAAGCTTGCTCGCGATGACGGCAAACCAGTCAACATCGCTGCTGACTGACTTACCGCAATCGCGAGCAAGCTTTGCTCCCACAGGTTTGTGGCTTAACTGATTGGCATTAGGCTGAGGGGGGGGTTGGGGCTGCGGTGCAGCCCAGCGGGGATGAATCCCCTCGCCACAGAGCGGCCCGGTCGTTATTCAGTGTTTACAGCATTGTGCTTTCCAAACCCACCATGCTCCCGATACCACGCCACTGTATCCGCAACGGTCTCTTCCAGATCCCGGAAGCGCAGCCCCAGCACCTGCTCGCTCTTGCGAGGGTCGAAACAGAAAACCTGTGGGAGCAAAGCTTGCTCGCGATGACGGCAAACCAGTCAACATCGCTGCTGACTGACTTACCGCAATCGCGAGCAAGCTTTGCTCCCACAGGTTTGTGGCTTAACTGATTGGCATTAGGCTGAGGGGGGGGGGTTGGGGCTGCGGTGCAGCCCAGCGGGGATGAATCCCCTCGCCACAGAGCGGCCCGGTCGTTATTCAGTGTTTACAGCATTGTGCTTTCCAAACCCACCATGCTCCCGATACCACGCCACTGTATCCGCAACGGTCTCTTCCAGATCCCGGAAGCGCAGCCCCAGCACCTGCTCGCTCTTGCGAGGGTCGAAACAGGTGCGATGCTCCTCGCGTATCACCAGCCGCAACGTCGCCAAGCTCAACAGGATCGGCTTGCCGGTCAGCCGCGCATAAATCTCCTGCGCCGTCGCGAGGGCGTATAGCAAGGGCAGCGGCAGTTGCCGCGAAGGGGTCTTGACGCCCGCGATACGGCCCAGCACCGGCACCAACTGCCCCATGGTCATGTGCCGGCCCGCTGCTAGGTAGCGCTCGCCTCGCTGTCCCAGCTTGGCTGCGGCAATCAGTGCCCAGGCCACGTCGCGGGCATCGACCACGGCAAAGCTGCCGGGGATCAGCCCGGGCAATTTGCCGTTCACGACGTCCTTGACCAGTTGTCCCGAGGACGTCGGGCCCATGTCGCCAGGGCCCCACATCCAGCCGGGCAGGACCATGCAGGCGTGCATGTCGGGATGGGCGTCCAGGAAGGTCAACACGACACGGTCGGCGAGGATCTTGCTGCGGTAGTAATCGTCCGCATCGGCCTCGGCCCGCAGGCAGGTTTCATCGATGGACGCGCCGGGTTCACCGTCGAGCACAGCGATGGAAGAGGTGTGGATAAATCGGCGTATGCCCCCGCGGTACGCCTGATGAAGCAGGTCTCGGGTGCCGCCGACGTTGATCGCTTCAAGCGCCGCCCAGTGGCTGCCGCCCTTGTAGTTATCGCGAAAGAATGCCGCCGTATGGAACACCGTATCGCAGCCTTGCAGCGAGGCGGCGAAGGCATCGACATCGGCCATGTCGCCGACAATCAGCTCCACACCGGGCAGGTCACTGAATTGCTGTTCGCCTTTGCTTCTGGAGCGGACCAGGGCTTTGACGGCATAGCCACGCGCAACCAGTTCCCGTACCAGGTTGTTGCCGAGCAGGCCGGTGGCGCCGCTCACAAATACGTTGCGCATGGCTCAAGCCTCGCCCAGTTCGGCGGACGGCAGCAACACCGCGCTGTCGAAGAACACTTCTTCATGGGTGGCCAGCCCATCCTTGAAGATGAAGTGCGCCGCAAAGTGCGCAGTGATGTGCCGACCATGGGGCGGTATCACCCGCTCAGGCAGCACCAGGGGGGCGGTGAAGATGCCGGACAGTACGGCAACCAGTGCCAGTCGATCCTCGGCGACCATGAAGGGGCTGAAGGTGATTTCGGCGTCGGGCAGCGCTTCGAACAACGCGAGTTCCCGTTTGCGCATGGCCTCGCGACCAATCTGAATGCCCGTGCCATCGAGGTAGATGAAGTCCTCGCTCACCAATGCAAGCATCGCCTCCACATCACGGCAATTGAAGGCTCTTGAGGCGCGTTCCGCGTAGTCGTTGGGGCCGGCGGTCATACAGTCCACTCCGTGGGTTTCGAAGGGCCGTAGATATACCGTTGGCGCCGCTTTTGAAAAACAGCGACTACTGCATAATGGCTTTGCACATATGCAAATCAGGGAAGACAGGACGCATGGCATCGCAAGCGAATTGGGACGATCTTCGATTGCTGCTGGCCGTCTCGCGGCGGGGCAGTTTTCTTCAGGCGGGGCAGTTGTTGGGAATCGCGGCGTCTACGGTGTCCCGTCGCCTGACGCAGTTGGAAAGCGCCTTGGGCGAACCCCTTGTCGAGCGGGGCGTCGAAGGCTGTTGGCTGACCTCGCGAGGCCAGTCGCTGGTGGAAGTCGCCCTGGCCGCGGAAACCGGTTTGCGCCGACAAACCGTTACGAGCCCGCCCGGGCGCCAAGCTGAGCTCAGTGGCAGCGTGCTGGTCAGTGCCGGGGAGGGTTTCTCTTCCTCCGTGCTGGAGGCCGCGAGCCGCTTCACCGCCCTGCACTCCAATTGTTCAGTGGAATTGCTGGTCACCGCCGAATTCCACAAGATCGTCCGCGGCGTGGCAGACATTGCGGTGCGCACCGCCCATCTGGGTGAGCCGTCACTGATTTACAAGCACATCGGCCGAGTCGCTTACGGCGTCTTCGCCGATGCGGCCTATCTGAAGCGCTCTCCAGCGCTCACCCCAGCCACGGCGGCGCATATCGCCTTGCTTCCCCCGCTGGACATGCTGCCGCAACTGCGCGCGGCAAAAGCCGGCGGCCTGGAGCGTGCGCCGATCAGCGTGAACTCGTTCACTGCACAAATCGAGGCGGTGCGGCAAGGCATGGGGGTGGCGGTATTGCCTCGGGTATTGGCGCAGGATCTGATCGAGGTGTTTCCAGAGCTGCCTATTCCAGATCTGGAGGTCTATCTGGTGAGCCGACCCCAGGCGTTGAAGCAGGCGCACATCAAATGTTTTTTCGGGATGTTGGAGCAGGTGTTGCTGGAAAGTGTGTCCGGGGGTTAGGGCTTGGAAAGCCGCGTACTCACCTGGACAACTGCCGCTTCCAGGCTTCATGAATGAGCTCCGGCCTGGCGGTAAAACGCGACATGTGGCGTATGCCAACCACCGGCACTCGAACGCCAGCAATGGTCGCGGTGAAGCCGAATGTTGCGGTATGCGAGCCGGTACAGATGTGGTCGATAACCTCGCCTTGACCAAATGCCGCATAAAGAATGCTGGCAGCAGAAGGCGCCCGGAGCGAGTTGCTGTAGGCAACGATCAACTCAGGGCGACTCAGCTTCATGGTCGCCTCGGCGAAAAACCGCATGGATCGCTCGGCAAGCACCCGATGACTGCCAAGCGCCGATGCCTTGGCCGCTCTGCCGATTGAGGCGGCGTCCCTGGAGCACAGCAGCAAAGCGTTGGTGTAAAGGGTTTCGGCCTTGGTGAATCCGAGTTTGTCGGGCAACGTGCTGAGCTGATTCGCCAGGCGAGTGCTTCCCCATTTGCCCTCTACGCCAAGCCCCACATTACAGACCTCGGGCTGTTGGAAGTCGCCTTCGATGGCGGAAACGTTGGTGAAGTCCTTGTCGGCCTCAGAGCCGTTGAACCCCATCACGATCAGCCTTTTCTGTTCCGGCGGCGCTGCCAGCACGTTGAACGCGCAGTCATACGGACGCGAGGCGAGAGGGCCCAGTTCGGTTTCGTTCAAGGCATTCAGGATCAGGTTCAGGGTTGCTTGGGGCATGTGGGGTATCCATCAATTGCCACCGTGTCGTGGCTCGGGGTGGGACTGTTGATCGCCAGCTTACAACTGTCTCTGCTTCAATGTATCCAACCGAATCGATATCGCGTCGCGGATGAGTAAACCGGCATTATTCCCAGCAGGCTGATGCTTCGCAGTTCACCGCCGAACGCAGCCGACCATACGCCTCCACCAGTTGCTCCAGCGTGAACGCACGATTCCTTCCACTCGGATTCGGCAATACCCAGACCCGCGCATTCCCGAACGGACTCGGCTGAGGCCCCCACATCACCTGTTTCTGCCCGGTCAACGCCGCATACGCCGCCTTCCCGAGAAAAGCGACACAGCGGGGCGCATACCGGAGGATCTTCTGTTCGAAATCCACGGCGGCGGCGGTGAATTCGTACGCCGACAGTTGGTCGGCACGGGCGGTCGGTCGCCGGACCACAGCCGTCAGCCCATAGCCATATTCCAGAATCGACCGATCCCGTTGCGGCGAAATTTCTTCATGAGTGAAGCCGGCCAGACGCAAGGTTCGCCAGAAGCGGTTTCCGCGCCCGGCAAAATGATGTCCTTGGGCGGCAGCCGTCAGCCCAGGGTTGATCCCGCAGAACACGACCGAAAGGTCCGGGCTCAGGATGTCTTCGAGTGCGTTGTCGCTCATGAACCGCAAATCACATTGACCGCAGTGCGCACCAACTCGGTCAGTTCGGCCCGGGATTTACCCGCCCTCGCCCGTATCGAAACACTGTGCAGCAAGGAGGCAGCCAGCACTGCCAACGCGGCCGGATCGGCCTTGGCTTTCAGTTCGCCGGCGTCGACCGCCCGTTGCAACCGCGCTTCAAGATGGGCGTCGAGCCGGCTCAAGCGATCCGACAGCACGTCGCGAATCTGCTGATCCTCCACCGCCTCGGTGGTCGCGGTACCAATCGCGAAACAACCCCGGGGTTGGCCGTCCCCGGAAAAATAGATCGCCAGTTGCCCCTCGTAGAACTGCGTCAGCGCCTGTTCCAGTGTCAGGCTGTCGTCCATCAGCGCTTGTTCCATGGCCGCAGAAGCCGTCTCCCAGTATTGCTCGAGGGCCTTGATGTAGAGGGCGTGTTTGTCACCGAACGCTGCGTACAAGCTGGGGCGATTCATGCCGGCGGCGGTGGCGATGCTGTCCAGTGATGCGCCGGAGTAGCCGGTGTTCCAGAACACGCCGAGGGCTTGGGCCAAGGCGGTCTGCGGATCGTAGGCGCGTGGACGGCCGCGGCCTTTCGCCTCCGCAATCTTTTTTTGTGCCATGTCGTACAAAATCCTTGTAAGGGGATCGGATCGAGGGATATTCTTACACCATCGCACAAAATTAAGGAACCAGAAATTCCTTGATGGACAGGTTTGTTGTGGCGGAGCTCGAACTGGGTGTGGCGACGACGAAGCAAGCGGCAACGGAGTGATCCTCCCGACTGCGCACTGGAGTGGTTTTCACCGTAATACACACGTCGGCGCCGCAGCGATTGTGCATCAGTCGGCCCGATACCCCGACTAAAGGTGTATCCGATCATGACCCAGCAACTCGACCTCTCAGCGACACAAGCCTTGCCGCACCCGGGCCCTGACCTGGATAGCGCCCCGAAAAAACCGTTCAAATCCACCTTGCGCCCCTGGCTGATGAGAGGGGTGCCCGCCCTGTTCGCCGTCATTGGCTACGCCCACTACCGGGTAAACGAGCCATTCGTGTCCACCGACAATGCCTACACTCGGGTGGCCAAGGCCTCGATCAATACGCGTGTTTCCGGGCAAGTGGTCGAGATCGCGGTCGAGGACAACCAACCCGTCCGCAAGGGCCAGGTGCTGTTTCGCATCGACCCCAAGCCTCTGCAGATCGCCGTCGCCCGCGCCGACGCACAACTGAGCAGCGCACGCCTGCGCATCGATGAATTGAAAGCCAGCTATCGCCAGCAGCAGGCAGAGTTGCAGTCGGCCAGGGAATCGGAGGATTACGACCGAAGGGATTTTGCCCGCAAGAAAGCGCTGGTTACCACCCAGTTCGTCTCCCAAGCGGCGTATGAGCGCGCGGAAACCGACTTCAAAGTCGCCCACCAACGCAGCGCCTCGGTCGAGCAACAGATCGCCAGAACGATTGCCGCGCTGAACGGCAATCCCGAGATCGCCGTCGACGATCATCCCAGCGTGCGCGAAGCCAGGGCCCACCTCGACGAGGCGCAGTTGTACCTCTCCTACGCCACGGTCACGGCGCCGGACGATGGCGTCGTTGCCAAGGTCGACGACCTCCAGGTCGGCAACTACGTGAACAACGGCACGCCCGCGTTCGCCTTGATTGCCGGCCATGAGCGCTGGGTCGAAGCCAACTTCCGCGAAACCCAGGTCACCCACATGCGCCCGGGGCAGGCCGCGGATATTTCGATCGACACGTATCCAGGCCGGATCTTCAAAGCCCACGTCATCAGCCTGAGCCCCGGCGCTGGCTCTGACTTCGCGCTGCTGCCACCGGAAAACGCCACCGGCAACTGGGTCAAGGTGGTGCAGCGGGTGCCGGTACGACTCGAGCTGGATGAGGTCGATCCGGAGCTGACGCTGTTTTCCGGCACCAGCGCCACGGTCAAGGTCGACACGGGCTATCGCACGCCATGGTGGCATCCGCTCAAGATGCTGTGGACCGCAGGAGCCTTCTGATGAACGCCTCTCCTGCGGATGCTCCAGCGACTGCCGATGCCCGTTCGCTGCGCTTTGTCGCGCTGCTGGCGACTTACTTGCAGTCCGCCAATCTGCCGCTGCCGAACGCGGCGCTGCGGTTGATCCAGGGCAGCCTGTCGATGAGCGACGATCAGGCTGGATGGATTTTCACGGCCTACCTGGCGGCGACCGCGATCACCACACCCATCGCCCAATGGCTAGCAGCCCGGTTCGGCCTCAAGCGGGTGTACCAGGCCGCATTGGTGCTGTTCGCCCTCGGCCTGTGGCTTGGTACATTGGCGACCACGCCCATGCAATTCATCGGCGCACGCATCCTGCAGGGTGCGGCCAGCGGTGTATTGGCCCCCCTGTCGATGGCGATTGCCCTGGACACCTTGCCACCGGCACGGCGCGCCAGCTTCGGCCCCCAATGGACGGCGTTGGTGCTGTTCGGCATTGTCAGCGCTCCGAGTATCGGTGGCTGGATCTGCGAGCACTTCGACTGGCGGCCGATGTTCTACCTCAGCTTGCCCCTGACGGCCTACATCCTGCTGGCGGTCACGCTGCTGCTCAAGGAGAAGAAAGCCGACAAGCGTCCAGCAGTCGATTTCTTCGGCGTCGGTACCTTCACCCTCGGCATGATCGGGCTGCAAATGCTCCTCGACCGTGGCGAACGCCTGGAGTGGTTCGACTCGGTGGAAATCTGGATGCACGCACTGGCCTGCGCACTCGGGCTCTATGTGTTCATGGTGCACCGGTTGACGGCCACGACGCACTTCCTCGGTAAAGGCCTGTTCAGCGACCGCAATTACGTGCTCTCGACGATCATCTTCTTTGCCTTCGGTTTCGTCTTGCTGTCGACCATGGCCCTGACCTCGCCGATGCTGGACGAGATTCTCGGCTACCCACCGGACACCACCGGCCTGCTGACCCTGCCTCGCGGCGTGGGGCTGGTGGGCGCGTTCCTGCTGACGGGACGTCTGCTCGGGCGCTTCGACCCTCGGTTCTTTATCGCGGCAGGCGTTGCGCTGACGGCGTATGCCAATTGGCTGATGCTCGGCTATTCGCCGTTGATGGACTGGACGCCGGTGGCGGTTAGCGGCGCCATCCAGGGCGTCGGCCTCGGCCTGTTGATGCCGGCACTGGGCAAAGTCGCGTTCAGCACCCTCGATGCAACGCTGCGCCCGGAAGCCACCGCATTCTTCAATTTGATGCGGGTCTACGGCAGCACCTTGGGCGTGGCCGTGGTGCAGATCTTTTTCTTCAACAGCACCCAGGCGATGCATTCGGCACTGGTCAGCCAGCTGACGCCCAACCGCCTGTCGAACGTGACCTCGCTGTCCGCGCTCGAGGGGCTCAACCATCTGGCGACCCATCAGGCGGCGTTCGTTGCAGTCGTGGGGCAATTCAAGATCTTGCTGGTGGTGATGCTCGTGGTGAGCCCGCTGGTGCTGTTCCTGCGCAAGCCCCTTACAGCCAACTGATTCGTGGAGTCCGTGCAATGAAAACGTCTATGTGTATGTCCCATCGGCAGCCGTTGCCAACCCGACTCACGCTGTTGGCAGCGCTGCTCTTGTTGTCCGCTTGTACTGTGGGCCCTGATTTCCAACGACCTGCGGCGAGCCTGTCGCAGCACTACGACGCCCAGGCCGAACAGCAACTCGGTGAATCGGCCCCGGCCCAACATATCGACATGGACCACACGCTCACGGGCAATTGGTGGTCGGGCTTCCGTTCGCCGAAGCTCGACCAGGTGATGCGCCGCGCCATCGACGGCAACCTGGAACTGGTCGCCGCCGATGCCACGCTGCGTCAGGCGTCGGCCTTCGTCGCGGCCTCGGAAGGTGCGTTGTATCCGCAAGTCGATTTCGCCGCATCCGCCGGCCGCCAGCGGACCCACAACGCGCCCCGGGCAGCCGTCGCGAACGTCTATGGGGTTGGACCACGGGTGGCGTTTGACCTCGATGCGTTCGGTGGCAACAGCCGACGGGTCGAACAGCAGCAGGCAGCGAGGGATCTGCAACGGCATCGCTACGAAGCGGCGTACCTGACCTTGACCGGTGACGTCGCCAGCCAGGCGTTGTTACTGGCCTCGGCCAACGCACAGATGCAGGCGGTGGAAACGCTGCTGGCCAACGATGGAAAAAACCTCGACCTGGTGCGCGCCGCCCACCTCAATGGCCTGACGACCCAAATCGACGTGACCCTGGCCGAAACCCGCCTCGCCCAGGACCGTACACTGCTGCCGCCGCTCGCCCAACAGCGCGACGCCGCGCGCCATGCCCTGTCGATACTGGCGGGAAGGGGCCCGGCGGACTGGATCGCCCCGGACTTCACGCTGGATGAGCTCGCCTTGCCCGCCGACATTCCCGTCAGCTTGCCATCGGAGCTGGCCCACGCCCGGCCGGATGTGCTGCAAGCCGAAGCCGAGCTGCACATCGCCAGCGCCGCAGTGGGGGTCGCCACCGCCAATCTCTACCCGCATATCGAATTGTCGGCCTCGCTGACACAAGCGGCCTCGGGCAATGGCGGTGCTGCGCTTTGGGGCTTCGCCGCCGGTCTGACCGCACCGATTTTCAACGGCGGGACGCTCAAGGCGGAACGGCAGGCGGCCATTGATGGCTACAACGCGTCTCTCGCCCGCTATCAACAGACGGTCATTCAATCCTTCGGCCAGGTCGCGGACACGCTGCAAGCGATCAACCACGGCAGCGAACAGCAGCGAGCCCAGGACGACGCACTGCGCGCCGGTGAAACCAGTTTGCAATTGAACCGGCAAGCCTACGCCCAAGGCGAAAACAGCATCCTGCAAGTACTGGAAGCAGAGCGCGCCTATCAACAGGCGTTGCTCGGCCAGATCCAGGTAACGACCGCGCGCTATCTGGATACGGTGCGGCTGTTCGTGGCGCTCGGTGGCAACAGCGTCGGTGTCCTGGAGCAAACGTCGCATCACGCGAAATCTCTTGCCGATAACGGCTCAGATCAAAGATCTTTTGGAGAACAACCATGACTTACGAAGCGTTTCACGATGACTTGGGCGCGACACGAATCGCGTTGAACAACGGCGTGGGCACCCTGCCGGCGGTGGGCTTTGGCACGCTGTTCCGGGACCTGAACAGCACCACTGAGGCAGTGAAGTGCGCACTGGAGGTCGGCTTCCGTCACTTCGATTGCGCCGAACGCTACCGCAACGAGGACAGGATCGGCATGGCGTTTCAGGAAGTGTTCGCCACCGGCAGGATCCGCCGCGAAGATGTGTTTATCACCACCAAACTGTGGAACACCAACCACCGTCCCGAGCGGGTCAGACCGGCTTTCGAAGCGAGCCGCCGGCGCTTGCAAGTCGACTACATCGATTGCTACCTCATCCACACCCCGTTCGCCTTCGCCCCGGGTGAGGACCAGGAACCGCGGGATGCATTTGCGCATGTCATCTATGACGGTGGCGTTAGCCTGATTGAAACCTGGCGAGCGCTGGAGGCGCTGGTGGATGAAGGCCGCTGCAAGTCCATCGGACTCTCGGACATCACTCTGCCCGCCCTCCAGGGGATTGTCGCGGCGGCGCGTATCAAGCCCGCCGTGGTGCAGATCGAAGCCCACCCCTACCTGCCGGAATGGGAACTGTTGGAGTTCTGCAGACAGCACGGCATCATCGTGCTCGCCTTCGCCCCGCTCGGTCACGGCATGACGCCGAGCGTGCTGGAAGACGCGGTGATCACCGGCATCGCCAAGCGGGTAGGCAAGACTCCAGCACAAGTGGCGCTGGCCTGGGCGGTGCAGCGCGGATCGGCCTTCTTGACCACCTCGTCGACACCGAGCCACATCCAGGAAAACTTCAACATCGCGACCTTGCCGCAGCGGGCCATGCAGGAGATCAAGGAAGAGATCACCACCCGTATCCGCTTCAATTCGGTAGTGGAAACCGGTGTTCCCGGCTTCATTCCGCGCAAGCAGTGAGATCCGATACAGCGGCGACTCGTTGCGTGGTCTTCGTTTTTTCCGTCCGGTAAACACGGGGCCAGCCCCTATAATTTGCGACTCATCATCCGAGGTGACAGCGATGGATGTCTTCCAGACCATGCGGTGCTTCATTGCCGTCGCCCAGGGCGGCAGCTTTACAGCCGCCGCCGAGTTGCTCGACACCACCACGACCAACGTGTCCAAGGCGGTTTCCAGCCTCGAAGCCCGATTGCACGTGCGCCTGATCAACCGCACCACCCGGCGCCTGGTCCTGACCGAAGCCGGCGTGCGCTACTTGCAACGCTGCGAGAAGATTCTGGATGAGGTACGGGAAGCCGATGAAGAAGCCGGCACGGCGCAGACCCTGCCGGCAGGCAGGCTGAAGATCCATACCATGTCGGCCATCGGCAATCATTACGTGATCAACGCCATTGCGCGCTATCGGGAAATGCATCCCTCGGTGATGTTCGACCTGACCCTGACCAACCGGATGCCCGACCTGCTCGAAGAAGGCTACGACATGTCCATCGTTCTGGCTCGCGACCTGCCCGATTCCGGTTTCGTCGCACAACGGCTCGGCGCCATCTACAGCGTGCTCTGCGCCTCACCGGCTTACGAGGCAAAGCGTGGACTTCCGGCAACGCCAGGCGCCCTTTGCGAGCACGACTGCCTGAGAATCGTCAATACGGTCATGCCGGTGGAGAATTGGACATTCGAGGGACCCGAAGGCAGGGAGACGGTCACGGTGCCCGTGTCTCCCCTGCATATCAACACGGCTGACGGGATGACCGTCGCCATAGAAAATGGCATGGGGATTGGCATCCAGCCGATTGCTTCGGCGGTGAAAGGCCTGAAGGCAGGTACCTTGACGCGGGTGCTGCCCGACTACCATCTGGAGGAACTCAACCTGTTCGCGATCTACCCGTCGCGAAAGTTCGTCGATGCGAAAATCAGGACCTGGGTGGCGTTTCTGAAAACGGCCATCCCCGAGCTGCTGGCATCGGATGAGGCCATTGCAGGCACAAGAAAATCGCCGGACCTTTGATTGATCGGTGGCGTCGAATGGAGTGTCGACCCTCCATCGTCCGCACGGTGCTCAACCGTTGGAACAAGCACTGCCCATCACTTGATACTGCAAGACATGCCGCTGGCCATGAGAATCTTCATAGGTCATCTGTTGCGACACCGGCCCACAGGTATCACCTGCGTCGCTGATAGAAATCACTCGTTTGATGTCCAGACTGGTGGAGTAGCTATAGATTTCGACCGCCCCGTTGTCGGCGTCGGCCATTGCCGAGGAATCATCGGCATAAGCCTGTGCACCGATACCGCCCAGGACCAGAAGCAACGCCCATTTTGAAAGTTTCATGCTATTCACCGTCTCATTGAAAGGTTCACCCATGGGCCGTTTGCTCATGGGTTGGAGACGATGCTAAGGACTGCTCCTCCTAGGAAACATCGGTCGGTTGGACAAACACTCTGTCCAGAAAGCGTATGAATGATGAGGTGATGCACTCAGGCTTGCGCAGGCGCGTCCAGTTCAGACGCCCAACACCCCACGAAACCCTCTCGCCGCGTAATACGACTGCACGCCGTTGTGGTACACGAACACCCTGCCATAACGCCGGTCACCGAATATCGCGCCATCCAGCGAGCGAACGTCAGCGGGTGTTGCCAGCCAACTGGACGTCTTCAGGTCAAATGCCTCCAACGCCTGCAACTCGCGGTACTGATCCTCCGTCATCAGGGCGATGCCCATCTCTTCGGCCAGCTCAAGCGCACTGCCCCGAGGTTTGTTTTCCTTGCGCGCGTCCAGGGCGGCGCGGTCGTAGCAAAGGCTTCTGCGGCCGGTCGGGGTTTCCTTGGCGCAATCGCAGAAGGTCACGCGGCCGGTTTGCTTGTCGTGGCCGATCACGTCCGGCTCGCCTCCGGTGGTTTCCATGGCCTGGAGGGTTTCAAGCGCGGCGGGGTTGCTTTCAAGCCGGGCCCGGACGTCAGGCCATTGAAGGTCCGGGTGGCGATGAGGGTTTTGTTCGAAGCGGGATTCCAGGGTGTGCAGGAGGTTTTCCTGTTCTGTTTTTTTCATGGCGTTGGCGTCCTAGAACAGAGTGCCGGTGAACACTTGGGCGTTATGGAACTTCGAGTGCCCAGCCACCGCATTCGTATATTGCTCGACCAGGTCATAGGCCCCCAAGTCGACCATTTCGATGTTATTGGGCGCCGTAACGGATTTGGTCATGGGCTGGATGACCAGGCCTTTCACCACGGGAGGACCCGGGTTGATCAAGGCGTTGAGGATTTTCCTGACCATGGTGGCCTTGGCGAACACATCCGTGGTCGAGGTGCTGGCGAGGCTGCCGTTGGTGCCCAAAAGGCCGACAAGGCAGTAGAAGACCCAGCAGGGTGACATCTGCCAGCCATACTTGGCTTCGTTGAGGGAGGCATCCACGCTGCCTTTGCATTCGACGATGATGTATTCCTCTACCACGCCACTGATCAGGTTGCGCTTGACCCATATCTGGTCGATTCCATTGGTGCGGCCTGAAGAGGCTTTGCCGATCTTCATCTGGTATTCGTTGCCGAGGACGGTAATCAGCAATTTGGCGGCGGCATATTCACCACGGGTTTCGCTGGCGAAATGTGTGGCGTTGGAGTTCTCCAGGTTCTGGAAGTGGTTCTGGATTCTGTTTCCCGATTTTCTGTCATTGACCGAGAACTTGTGGGAAATCCCCCCATGGGTTTGCAGCCAGTTATATAGCTTCGCCTGCGCGGTGGGGTCCGAGCTGAGCAGGTTCCAGTAGTTGAGCGCAATCGGATCGGGCACGGGTTGACACAAGACGGCTCGGCGTTCGATGACCTGTTGGGCGGCATAGGTTGTGACAGGGTTGGTTGTCCCGAATACCTGCTCGACGTCGGGGTGGTAGTAGCTGCCTTTGGTGAATTGCTTGTCCCGTGCAACGGCCTCCTTGATCTTCACGGCATCCAGAGTGTCCAGCAACACCAACTGATCGGCTCGGTCAGGATTGCCGTAGTCCGAAGTGAGGCCATGCCTGTTGGTGATTTGATTGAGTACATGCCTCCACTCCTGTCCGGTGGTATCCACTTGGGTGATACCCAGGCTGCCGAGGGGCGTGAAGGGATAGCTGCCGGTCGTCAGGGTCAGTGGCTTGGAGTCAAATGCGGTGTCGGGGGTGAAGAACAGATTGGTTTTTTTGCCATCGCGCTTTTCCTTGGGAGCCAGCTCCATGATTTTTATATTCAATGGATCCTTTAGGTTGGTGTAGTCATTAAGCTGATTCATTGGAATCCCTCCCGAGGCATCCGGCGCGGATATTTCACTCTAGACAGGGGAATTCGGGTCGTCCAGCGGGGGGAATTGCCTTTGCGCCGACTGTCCGTATCGAGGTGACGGACAGGTTGCATTCACGGACAGGCTCGCCCCACAGGGCATCGCCAGTTCTGTGCGTGATAACCCAGCCGCCAAGGCCTATGCTGACCCAATCCCCTCGACAGGCCACCCGTCATGATCCAATGCAAACGCGCCTACGACGTACCCACCGCCGGCGATGGCCAGCGTGTGCTGGTTGACCGCCTGTGGCCGCGCAATTGCCGCAAGGATGAGCTGAACATCGATGCATGGCTCAAGGAGGTTGCGCCGTCTCCTGAATTGCGCAAGGCGCTAAAGGGCGATGAGATGTCCTTTGATCAGTTCAAAACAGCCTATCGCCACGAGCTGGGCGCGCAACCGCAGCACTGGTGGAAGCTGGTGGACATTGCGCTCAACGGCAATCTCACCCTGGTTTACGCAGCGCGCTCGACCACCGAAAACAATGCCGTGGTGCTGGCCGAATGGCTGGAGGATGAGGTGGAGAAACGGGCGCAAATGAGTTCGCCTGCGTGTTATCTGCCTGAGTTTCCGGGCCACTGAACCCGAGGTGACTGCGAACGTTTTTCCGCCCGACAGATCTCCAGAGCCCACCACTGGATGCCTTGCGACATCCCTATCTTCAGCTATAGCTAAGCTTTTACCGCTCATTGAGTGAAGCAGGGATGTCAGTCACCCGGAAGATGACGGTGGTGCAATTGAACAGTGCCGACGCAAACCGTCAGCGCACAGCATTCCGGAGGCGGGCCAGTACCGGTGAACCTCTTGAATAAAACCACTTCGGGGGGCCTGTCATGACGGAAAACAAGCACACGCTCGGGATGCTCACACTGCTGGTCAGCAGCCCGCCGGATAAACGCACGGTCTTTGGTCGAGCGCTGCTTCAGCTGATCAACGACGTGGAGCAACGGGCCATCAGCCTGCTGGTGTCCGAATCCCTGAGCGACGCCACGTCAATCCTGAATTCGGACCCGGCGATTCAATGTGTCCTGCTCAGTTGGGAAATGGACGACAGCGAGGACCATGATGAATGCATCAAGCTGCTGACCAATCTGCGTGAACGCAACACCCGGGTACCGGTTTTCCTGATCAGCGATCGCAGCAGCGCCTCCAGTATTCCCCTGGTGGTCATGCAATACGCCGACGACTTCATCTGGCTGCCGGAGGACACCAGCCGCTTCCTCAGCGGGCGTGTCCTGGCGGCCATCGAGCGGTATCGCAAAGCCTCCCTGCCCCCGATGTTCGGTGCGCTGGTCAGGTTTGCCAGTTCCTACGAATACTCCTGGCATACCCCCGGCCATGCGGGTGGCACGGCGTTTCTCAAAAGTACTGCTGGCCGGGCGTTCTACGAGTTCTTTGGGGAAAACCTGCTGCGTGCCGACCTGTCCATTTCGGTCGGGGAGCTGGGCTCGCTGCTGGATCACAGTGGTCCCATCGGCCAGGGTGAGCGCTACGCGGCCAAGGTGTTCGGCGCCCATCGCACGTACTACGTCACCAACGGCTCCTCGATGTCCAATCGTGTGATCCTGATGGCCAGCGTCACCCGTAACCAGATCGCCCTCTGCGACCGCAACTGCCACAAGTCTGCCGAGCATGCGATGACCCTGTCGGGGGCGCTGCCCACCTACCTGGTACCCGTCCGCAACCGCTATGGCATCAGCGGTCCGATCCTGCCGCAAACCCTCAGCGCCGAGGGGGTGAAAGCAGCCATCGCAAACAACCCGCTGGTCAAGAAAGGTATCGACCCGACACCGGTGCACGCGATCATCACCAACTCCACCTACGACGGCCTGACCTACAACGTCACTCGTGTGGAAGAATTGCTCGGGCAGAGCGTCGATCGTCTGCATTTCGATGAAGCCTGGTACGGCTATGCGCGCTTCAACCCGCTCTACCGCGACCGCTTCGCCATGCACGGCAACCCCGACGAACACGATGATTCGAAGCCGACCGTGTTCGCCACCCAGTCGACACACAAGCTGATTGCTGCCTTGTCCCAGGCCTCGATGATTCATGTTCGCAATGGCCGCAACCCGATCGAACACGGGCGGTTCAACGAGTCGTTCATGATGCATGCCTCGACCTCGCCCAACTACGCGATCATGGCCTCCTGCGACGTCAGTTCGGCCATGATGGAGGCACCGAGCGGACAGATCCTGACCAGCGAATCCATTGAGGAAGCCGTTGCATTTCGCCAGGTCCTGTCGCGCATGCATAACGAGATGTCGAGCAAGCAGCAATGGTTCTTCACCTGCTGGCAGCCGTCGTCGGTGCGCGTTGGCGCCAGCCAGATGCCATTCCATGCGGTCGACCCGGTGTTGCTCAAAACGGACCCGAGTTGCTGGGTGCTGCATCCGAACGAGGTCTGGCACGGCTTCGGCGATATCGAAGAGGACTATTGCATGCTCGACCCCATCAAGGTCTCGGTATTGAGCCCTGGCATGGGTGACGATGGAAACCTGCTCGACTTCGGCATCCCGGCCTGCGTGCTGAAGGCCTACCTGGAGCACCAGGGCATCGTGGTCGAGAAAACCACCGACTTCACCATCCTGTTTCTCTTCTCCATCGGCATCACCAAAGGAAAATGGGGCACCCTGGTCAACGCCCTGCTCGACTTCAAGCGCGACTATGACGAAAACACCGAGCTGGAGCTGTGCCTGCCGGACCTGCTGTCGGCCAACCAACAGCGCTATGCCGGCATGGGCCTCAAGGACCTGGCCGATGAGATCTTCGCCGCGATGAAAAGGAACAAGACCACCTCGACCATGGCCCAGGCTTTCGGCACGTTGCCCAACGCCGTGTACAGCCCGGTGCAAGCCTACGAAAAACTGGTGCGCAACGATGTCGAGCAAGTGACCTTGGAGGAAGCAGCCGGACGCATCGCCGCCACCGGCATCGTGCCGTACCCACCGGGTATCCCCTTGCTGATGCCGGGGGAAAGCGTCGGTCCTGCGGACGGGCCTTTGCTGGCGTATCTGAAAGCACTGGAGGGCTTCGATAGAGCCTTCCCGGGCTTCTCCCATGACACCCATGGAATCGAAGTGGAGAACGGCGAGTATCGTTTACTGGTCTTGAAGCCCGGCAGGACAGACTTCGATTGAGAGAAGGCGCCGCCTCCTGGCGCCCCTCCCTCCAGCGAGTCCTGAGGTCAAGCCAGAAGGTGCTTGGAAATCACCTTGGAGATCTCAACGATTCCCGTCTTGCCGGTGAATTCGAACTTCACCTTGCCCAGGGACGAGAAGTAGATCTCCAGCTCGGAATCCAGATCGAAAGTGCCGGATGTTTCGACCGAGTAAGCCACGATGTTCTTGTACGGCAGAGAGGTAAAGTCTTTCTTGCTGCCGGTGATGCCTTGTACGTTCACCGCAATGATGCGTTTATTGGTGAAAACCACGCCGTCACGCATGGATTTATAGGCGTCGATGACCTGCTCGCCGTCCAGCAGCAGGGCCGTGACACGCTCGGCATATTCATCGTTCTGCTTGAGCTTGAAGAAGCCTTTGTTGTTGAAGTCGATCATCCGTAGGTCCTTGTCGAGTTGAAAAGCGTTCCAGGCTTCCTGGGCAGATGAAATTGTGAAGCAATCGCAACAGGTATCACAAGGACAGGAAACGGACCTTTCCAGCGTCCGCCGGAAACATGCAGCCTCGCCACGGTTCCTCGACTTTGTCCCGCCGGCAGCATTGAAAGCCAGTAGCCATTACGGCTCGTTTATGGTTTCCTGCTGCCGTTACAGTTGTTGGCTGAAGCCTTTCACCCAGTGCCGGTCACGATGCTTGCGACTCGGCCTTGGAGACGCTGAAGCCTCCCTTCGAGGCGTTAACCGTACGGACGATTCTTCCGTTATCGACCGTCACAATCCCCAGGCAGACTGTTTTCTGCCTAGACTTGCAACTGTCCCGACGTGCGTTAGGGTTGAATGAGCCCGCACGATAAATACAAAAATAACGAGGTATCCCCACAATGTTCAAACCAATCTGGAAAGCACTCGTCTGTACCCTCGCCCTCAGTGCATTGAGCACGGCCATGGCGGCTGATCCGGTCATCATCAAATTCTCTCATGTGGTGGCCGAACAAACGCCCAAGGGCCAGGGCGCGTTGCTCTTCAAGAAGCTGGTGGAAGAACGGCTGCCGGGCAAAGTGAAGGTGGAGGTCTACCCCAACTCCTCGCTGTTCGGTGATGGCAAGGAGATGGAAGCCTTGCTGCTGGGTGATGTGCAGATGATTGCGCCGTCACTGGCCAAGTTCGAGCAATACACCAAGAGCGTGCAGTTGTTCGACCTGCCGTTCCTGTTCGATGACATCTCCGCCGTGGACCGATTCCAGTTGAGCCCTGATGGGCAGAAGCTGCTCAAGTCCATGGAAAGCAAAAACATCACCGGGCTGGCTTATTGGCACAACGGTATGAAGCAGCTGTCGGCCAACAAGCCGCTGCGTGAACCCAAGGATGCCCGTGGCCTGAAGTTCCGGGTACAGGCCTCAGCCGTGCTGGAAGAACAGTTCAAGGCGGTAAACGCCAACCCGCGCAAGATGAGTTTCGCCGAGGTGTACCAAGGCCTGCAGACCGGCGTGGTCAATGGTGCCGAGAACCCGTACTCGAACATCTACAGCCAGAAAATGCATGAAGTTCAGAAGTACATCACCGAATCCAACCACGGTGTACTCGACTACATGCTGATCACCAACACCACGTTCTGGAACGGCCTGCAACCCGATGTCCGTGCCGAACTGGACAAGATCATCAAGGAAGTCACCGCCCAGGTAAACAAGGAAGCCGAGCAACTGAACCAGGATGCCAAGCAAAAGATCATCGATGCCAAAACCACCGAGATCATTACGCTCACACCTGAACAGCGTGGCGAGTGGCGCGACAAGATGAAGCCGGTATGGAAGAAGTTTGAAGGCGACATCGGTGCTGATCTGATCAAAGCGGCCGAAGCCTCCAACAAGGCTCAGTAATGGGTTGGCCGGTGCCGCCACGGCGGCACCGGCTTGTCGTCCCCCTGCAGGAGATGTCCTCCATGAACGCTTTTCGGCGCACCTGGGAACACTTCGAGGAAGGTTTCATTGCCTTCCTTCTGGCCGCCATGACGTTGGTCACTTTCGTTTATGTCGTGCTCAATAACCTCTACACCGTTTTTTACAGCATTGGCGACAACTGGCCTGCCGCCAGCGAGTCGGCATTTGCCATTGGCGACGGCATCATGAATATGGCCCAGGCCATGACCTGGAGCAGCTCGCTGACCAAGGCGCTGTTCGGCTGGCTGATCTTTTTCGGCTTGTCGTATGGCGTGCGCACCGCCGGACACATCGGCGTCGACGCGCTGGTGAAACTGGCCAGCAAGCCAGTACAGCGCTTTATCGGAGTGATCGCCTGCCTGTTCTGCCTGAGCTACGCCGGGCTGCTGGCGGTGGCGAGCTACGAATGGATCAATACGTTGATGATCGCGCAGATCGGCGCCGAGGACCTGGGTCAATTCGGCATCATGCAATGGCACATCGGGTTGATCGTACCGGTGGGCTTTGCCCTGGTGTTTATCCGCTTCGCGGAAATCCTCGTGCGCATCCTGAGGAATCGTCAGACAGGCCTGGGCCTGGCCGATGAAGCGGCGGAAGCGATGAAGCTGACCGAACACGAGGAAGACAAACCATGACCATTGCCTTCCTGTTTGCGGCACTGTTTGCCCTGATGCTGATCGGCGTGCCCATTGCCATTTCTTTGGGGCTGGCCGGTTCGCTGACCATTATTTTCTTCAGCCCGGACTCGGTACGCTCCCTGGCGATCAAGCTGTTCGAAACCTCTGAACACTACACGCTGTTGGCCATTCCATTCTTCCTGCTGGCCGGCGCGTTCATGACCACAGGCGGCGTGGCGCGACGGCTGATCGACTTCGCCAACGCCTGCGTCGGTCACATCCGCGGCGGCCTGGCGATTGCGGCAGTGCTGGCGTGCATGCTGTTTGCGGCGCTGTCCGGCTCAAGTCCGGCGACGGTGGCGGCGGTTGGCTCCATCGCCATTGCCGGCATGGTGCGCTCGGGTTATCCACAATCGTTCGGCGCCGGTATCGTGTGCAACGCCGGGACACTGGGAATCCTGATTCCGCCCTCGATCGTGATGGTGGTGTATGCCGCCGCGACCGAATCCTCCGTGGGCAAGTTGTTCATGGCCGGTGTGATTCCCGGGGTGCTGCTGGGTATTTCGTTGATGGTAGCGATCTACATCGTCGCAGTGAAAAAGAACCTGCCGGCCCTGCCCCGGGCAACGTTCCGTGAATGGCTGTCTACGGCGCGCAAGGCGTTGTGGGGTCTGCTGTTGATGATCATCATCCTCGGCGGGATCTATTCGGGGATGTTCACCCCAACCGAAGCAGCTGCGGTGGCTGCGGTGTACTCGGCGTTCATCGCCTTGTTCGTCTACAAGGACCTCACGTTCCGTGAAACGCCGAAGGTACTGCTGGAGTCGGCCAAGCTGAGCATCATGCTGATGTTCATCATCGCCAACGCCATGCTCTTCGCCCATGTGCTGACCACCGAGCAACTTCCCCAGCAAATCACCGCCTGGGTGATCGATGCAGGGCTCACCCCCGTGACGTTCCTGCTGGTGGTGAACATCGTGCTGCTGGTTGCCGGCGCATTCATGGAGCCATCGGCAATCATCCTGATCCTGGCACCGATCCTGTTCCCTATCGCCACGCAACTGGGTATCGACCCGATCCACCTGGGCATCATCATGGTGGTGAACCTGGAGATCGGTTTGATTACACCGCCGGTGGGCCTGAACCTGTTCGTGACCTCAGCGGTGACCGGCATGTCCCTGCCCGCCACCATCCGAGCGGCCTTGCCGTGGTTGATGATCCTGCTGACGTTCCTGATGCTGATCACCTATGTGCCGTGGATCTCGTTGGCGTTGCCGAACTGGTTGGGGATGAATTAATCCCCGGCCTGCCGGAATCGTGGCGGCGGCGGTTTTCTCCCGGAGTTCGAAAAGGAGATCGGAGCGGATCTGCTCAAGGTGGTGCAGATCGCCAACCAGGCTCAATGACCGAACTGCCGATCGACTGTGGGAGCAAGGCTTGCCCGCGATAAAGACGCCTCGGTTCCAGAACCATCGCGTTGACTTCAGCGCAGGGGATCGGCACTTCATCGCCCTCGCGGCATTGATCCGCAAAAACAGAACCCTGCAAAGGTTTGAGTCTCAGCCTTGCAGCGGCGCCCTTCAGGGCGTCGCTGTGACCTGTGGGTGCCGCGGCATTCCTGCGATGCTGTGGCGTGGTCAGATTCGGCGGTTGCGCCGGCGATTCCACAAGCCCCCGACCACCGCCGCGATGATCACCACCCCGGCATTACCGAACAACCAGATCGCAAAGTTACGGCTCTGATCCGCCTCGCTTTCGTAGAACGGCCCAAAGTAGTTGCCGACCGCGATGAAAACCAGATTGAACGCCCCGACGGCCAGGACAATGATCAGGAGGACAAACAACGTTCCCTTGATGACGTTCATATGACTCTCCAGAACCAGATGTCCTTGGAGTCATGGAAATCCGAAAACGTACCTTCGATCGAAAAACCCATCTGTATACGCACGTAGCTCATCCAATCCGTCAGGCGCCGACCATTCCATAAGTCGATGTGGTCACCACTGCGACCGGCAGTGGTTTCATTTGCCCGACGCCAGAAGTCCTTGAAAAAAATGACACCCTGCTGCCCATTCAGGGCATCTTCGAAGTCTTCACTTTTGACGGCCTTCATAGGCTGCAAGCCGGGAATCCTGGCGTGGTTCAAGGCGTTGGCGAGTTCTTCGGCGGCCAGTATGTGCCCTTCGCTTTTGGGGTGCTGCCAACAATGGCGCACGCTTTTGAGCTGGCTTATGTCGGCACCGGCGCGACGCAGGGCTACGCCGAGGTTGATCGCACATTGGTCGCTGAAGTTTTTGGCGCCTTTGGTTCTGCAGGGCGCGGCATCGCCGAATATCTGCGGATGGCTGCTCCATAATTTATCGAATGTGAACATCCTGCCCCTTCCTTAGGTTCTCGATTCTGACGGCATAGCCTAGCAGATACTGAGGGCCCTCTCTTGGACGGGCATCCTGCGGTCGGCGATTTTTCTCCTAGACTTGTCGTTGTCCGCTGTACGCCCGGTTTTGAATGAGCCTATACGATAAAGACAAATAAAAAGGGAAGCCTGCAATGCTCAAGCCGATATGGAAGACACTCCTCTGCATTTTCGCCCTCAGTGCGTGGGCCACCGCGATGGCCGCTGAACCGATCGTGATCAAGTTCTCCCACGTCGTGGGCGAGCAGACACCCAAGGGCCAGGGCGCGTTGATGTTCAAGAAGCTGGTGGAGGAACGGCTGGCGGGCAAGGTGAAGGTCGAGGTGTATCCCAACTCCACCCTGTATAACGATGACAAGGAGATGGAGGCCCTGCTGCTGGGGGATGTGCAAATGATTGCGCGGTCGTTGGCCAAGTTCGAGCAGTACACCAAGACCGTGCAGTTGTTCGACTTGCCGTTCCTGTTTGACGACATGGCCGCGGTGGAACGCTTTCAACAGAGCCCCGAGGGCCAGAAGCTGCTCAAGTCCATGGAAAACAAGAACATCGTCGGCCTGGCCTATTGGCACAACGGCATGAAGCAGTTGTCGGCCAACAAACCCCTGCGCGTACCCGATGATGCCCGTGGCCTGGTGTTCCGGATACAGACTTCCGCGGTATTGGAAGAACAGTTCAAGGCCGTGGGCGCCAAGGCGCAGCCGATGATTTTTTCCGTGGCATACCAGGCGTTGCGCGCGGGTGTCGTCAATGGCGCGGAAAACCCTTATTCAAACTTCTACAACCAGAAGCTGCATGAGGTGCAGAAGTACGTCACCGAAACCAACCACGGTGCACTCGACTACATGTGGATCACCACGTCCGATTTCTGGAATGGCCTGCCGCCGGACATCCGCGCAGAACTGGACAAGATCGTAGTTGAGGTGACCGCCTATACCAACGGTGAGGCAGAGCGGTTGAACCAGCAGGACAAGCAACACGTCCTGGACGCCAAGACCACCGAGATCATTACCCTCACGCCGGAACAGCGCAACGCCTGGCGTGACAAGATGAAGCCGGTGTGGGGGATGTTCGAGAAGGAGATCGGGACGGACCTGCTCAAGGCGGCGCAGGCGGCCAATCAGGTTCAGTGATCGAGCTGCCTGTGGCGAGGGGATTTATCCCCTCGCCACAGGCGTGGTGTCTGCTGCTCTTGATCATCCCTCCTCCTCAATGCCAAAGCGCACTGCGTTATGATCCCTGCTCCACCTGAGCCAGAGCCTTACCCGCGCATGCCGTTCCCCCCTGATATCCCCACTGTCCTGCCCCCTGTCCTGGTCGGCCCGCTGTTGCGGCGGCTGGAGCCCACGCGGTTGGTGATGTGGCTGGTAGGGACGCGGTCGCTGGCGTTGACATTGCAGGTGGAAGGTGTGGGCGATCTGGCGCTGGAGGCCGAACGCTGCACGGTGGTACCGGTGGGGCAGCACGCGTTTGTGCACCTGATCGATGTACGGCTCGACCAGCCATTGCCTCAGGACATCGCGCTGGAATACGACCTGTTGGTGGACGGCGCGCCCATCGCCGAGTGGGCGCCGCACCTGCTGTATGGCGAGGCTAAACGGCCGACCTTCGTGCTGCATTCGCGTATCGGGCAACTGGTCCACGGCTCGTGTCGCAAGCCTCATCATCCGGCCAACGACGGCTTGCTCTGTGTCGATCGGCTGCTCGCCCAGGCTACCGGGCAACGGCCGGCGCTGTTGATGATGAGTGGCGACCAAGTCTACGCCGATGACGTGGCCGGGCCGATGCTACGGGCGATTCACGCGCTGATCGAGCGGTTGGGGTTGTTCGAGGAATGCCTGGACGGTGCAGTGGTGGAAGACAGCGCCCGGCTTTATCGGCACCCGGCCAGCAACTACCACCGCGCCGATCTGTTGCCGGCCCTGGAAAGCAACGAAACCCTGCGCGAGCGATTTTTCGGCGGCGCGCGCAAGCCGATTTTCACCAGCAGCAGCGCCGACAATCACCTGGTGACCTTCGCCGAGGTCTTGGCGATGTACCTGCTGGTCTGGTCGCCGGTGCCATGGACGCTGATCGACCCGCAGCCACCCGAACTGACACCCGAACGACGCCAGCGCTACGCGTTGGAGCAGCAACGCATCGATGGCTTCAAGGCCGGCCTGGGTAGCGTGGCGCGGGTGTTCGCGCACCTGTCGAGCCTGATGATCTTCGACGATCACGACATCACCGATGACTGGAATCTGTCCGCGCAATGGGAAGAAACAGCCTATGGTCACCCGTTCTCCAAGCGCATCATCGGCAACGCGTTGATCGCCTACATGCTCTGTCAGGGATGGGGCAACAACCCCGATGCGTTCGAAGATGTGGTTCGCCAGACCGTGGCCCTGAGCGACACGGCACGGGACCGCTACCTCGACAGCGGCCCCCAGGACTCCCTGATCGATACCTTGCTGGGCTTCCAGCAGTGGCACTACGTACTGCCCAGCACCCCGGCCCTGGTGGTGCTCGACACCCGCACCCGCCGCTGGCGCAGCGAACGCAACCTCAGGCATCCCTCCGGTTTGCTGGACTGGGAAGCCCTGAGCGAACTGCAACAGGAACTGCTGGACCACCCTTCGGCGATCATCGTTTCGCCGGCGCCGATCTTCGGGGTGAAGCTGATCGAAACCGTGCAGCGGGTGTTCAGTTGGTGTGGTTATCCATTGCTGGTGGACGCGGAAAACTGGATGGCCCACCGCGGCGCAGCCCAGGTGATCTTGAACATTTTCCGACACTCGCGGACCCCGGGGAACTATGTAGTGCTCTCAGGGGATGTGCATTATTCCTTCGTCTACGAGGTCTTGATCCCGCACCGCAAGGGCGGCCCGTGCATCTGGCAGATCACCAGCAGTGGCATCAAGAATGAGTTCCCACCGGTGCTGCTGGAATGGTTCGACCGCCTGAACCGTTGGCTCTACGCCCCACGTTCGCCCTTGAACTGGTTCACCCAGCGCCGACGCATGCGCATCATCCCCCACACCCCGGAACATGCCGAGACGGGAGAGCGCTTGTGGAACTCGGCCGGGATCGGGCAGGTGTTTTTCAATGAGCAAGGCCAGCCCACGCAGATCTACCAGCACAACGCCAACGGCAAACCGCCGACGCGGATGCTGGGACCGCGTTGACGGCGCGACTTCGCCGATTCCGGTAGACCGCTATCGCGAGCAGGCTCGCTCCCACAAGGATCCGTAGCGTCCCGAATACCGCATCCACCGCAGATCTCTGGTGGGAGCGAGCCTGCTCGCGATGACGGCAGCAGATCCCACCGGCTCGGATAGACCGCCATCACACTCCCAACAGCCTCACCCCAACACTTCACCCGCCACCTGATCAATGGCGTCTTTGGCGATGTCAACGATCAGGTCCGCGTCTTCGCGGCTGAGGATCAGCGGTGGGGCAAAGCCCAGGATGTCGCCGTGGGGCATGGCGCGGGCGATCATGCCGCGTTCCAGGCAGGCAGCCGAAACCTTGGGACCGACTTTCAGAGCGGGGTCGAAAGCTGTGCGCTGTTCGCGGTCGGCCATGAATTCCACCGCCGCCAGCATGCCGTCCCCGCGCACTTCGCCCACCAGCGGATGGCCTTCGAGGGTTTCACGCAAGCGACGATTCAGGTAGCCACCGACCTCCTCGGCATTGGCGGTGAGGTTTTCCCGCTCGAGGATGTCGAGGTTGGCCAGTGCCGCCGCCGCGCAGATCGGGTGCCCGGAATAGGTCCAGCCATGCCCCATGGCGCCTTCGGCCTGTGAGGCTTTTTCGATTACGCCCCACACCTTCTCGCCGATGATCACTGCCGACAACGGTGCATAGGCACTGGTCAGGCCCTTGGCCGTGGTGATCAGGTCCGGCTTGAGGCCGTAGCGCTGGCTGCCCATCTTCGAGCCGAGGCGACCGAATGCGCAGACCACTTCATCGGCAATCAGCAACACATCGTATTTATTCAGCACCGCCTGGATCGCCGCCCAGTAACCGGCCGGCGGAACGATAATGCCACCGGTGCCCATCAACGGTTCACCGATGAACGCCGCCACGGTGTCAGGTCCTTCGGCCAGGATCATCTTCTCCAGCTCATCGGCGCAGTAACGCACGAAGGTCGCCTCGTCCATGCCCACCGGCGCTTTGCGATACCAGTGCGGGCAGACTGTGTGCTTGACCCCTTCCACCGGCAGGTCGAAGTGCTGGTGAAAGGTCGCCAGCCCGGTCAGGCTGCCGGTCATGATGCCCGAGCCATGGTAACCACGGTCACGGGAGATGATTTTTTTCTTCTGCGGCCGCCCCAGCACGTTGTTGTAATAGCGCACCAACTTGACCTGGGTTTCGTTGGCATCGGAGCCGGACAAGCCGTAATAGACCTTTTTCATCCCCTGTGGCGCCCAGTCCATGATGCGGCTCGACAGTTCGATGATCGCCTCGCTCGAATGGCCAACATAGGTGTGGTAGTAGGCCAGCTCCTTGGCTTGCTTGTAGATGGCGTCGGCAACTTCGGTGCGGCCGTAGCCGATGTTCACGCAGTAGAGGCCGGCAAAGGCATCAATGAAATCGCGGCCCTCATGGTCACGGATGCGCACGCCCGAGGCGCTCTTGATGATCCGGCCCTTGAGCGCACCGCTGGCGTGGTCATGGGCGTGGGTCGACGGATGCATGAAATGCGCGCGGTCTTGCTCGAATAGCGTGTTGAGTTCTTGGCTCATGCGGATTCTCCTGGGAACTGGCCTTGATGGTGCAGGCAAAAGTATTTGGTTTCGACGAAGGGCTCGAAGCCCTCGCTGCCCCCCTCGCGGCCAAGGCCCGAGGCTTTCATGCCACCGAAAGGGATCGGGTGGCCGGTGAACTTGACGCCGTTGACCGCCACCATGGCGTGATCGAGACGGCGGATCAGCGGGTAGATGAGGTCCAGGCGGTTGGAGCAAATATAGGCCGCCAGGCCGTACTCGGTGTCGTTGGCCATTTCGATGGCTTCATCCAGGGTGTCGAACGGCATCACCCCGGCGATGGGTGCAAAGTTTTCTTCACGGTAGATGCGCATCTGCGGCGTGACATCGGCCAGGACTGTTGGCTGATAAAACAATCCGCCCAGGGCGTGAGCCTCGCCACCCACCAGGCGTTGCGCGCCAAGGGCCAGCGCGTCGGCAACCCGGTCGGTGGTGGCATCGAACGCGGCCTGGTGCATCAACGGACCGACGTCAACGTCCTGCTCCTGTCGATCGACCATGGCCGGCCCGACCCGCAAGGCGCGGACCGCTGCAGCGAAACGGCTGACAAACGCCTGGTACAGCGGACGCTGGACCATGATCCGGTTGGCCGCGCAGCAATCCTGGCCCGAGGTCTGGAACTTCGCTTGCACCGCGACTTCGACCGCCAGCGCCAGGTCGGCATCGGCGCAGACGATGAACGGCGCGTTGCCGCCCAGTTCCAACGCGACTTTCTTCACATCGTGGGCCGCCGCTTGCAGCACCAGTTTGCCGACCCGGGTGGAGCCAGTGAAGCTCACGGAGCGCACACGCCGGTCCTTGACCAGGGTTTCCATGGTCATCTGCGGCTCGCCCAGCACCACATTGAACACTCCGGCAGGGAAGCCCGCTTCCTCGGCCAGTTGCGCCAGGGCCAGGGCCGAATACGGCGTCTCGTGGGCCGGCTTGATGACTACGGTGCAACCGGAGGCCAGCGCGGCGGCGGCCTTGCGGGTGATCATCGCCGAGGGAAAGTTCCACGGAGTCAGCAGCGCGCAAACGCCAACAGGTTCCTTGATCGTGCCCAGGTGGGCATTGGGAATGTGGCTGGGAATGTTCTGCCCGTACAAGCGTCGGGCCTCTTCGGCAAACCAGGGGATGAAACTCGCAGCGTAGGCGATTTCACCGCGGGATTCGGCCAGTGGCTTGCCCTGCTCCAGGCTGAGGATGCGCGCCAGGTCTTCACGGTGCTCGAGGATCAACGCTGCCCAGCGGCGCAGGACAGCGCCGCGGGCGTCCAGGCTCAGCTCGCGCCATGCCGGAAACGCACGATGGGCTGCGTCCACTGCCGCGACGATCTGCGGCGGGTCGAGCATGGGCACATGGCCGATCACCGTGCGGGTGGCGGGGTTGTGCACGGCAACACTGTCACCGCTGTCGCTGTGGACCCAATGACCATCGATGTAGCAAAGCGCTTTGAACAGCAGCGGATGTTGGTAAGTCATGACGTTCACTCCAGAGCGTGTGCATGACCCCATGCTAGGGCAGCTGCACTTGAGTAATCGGGTGATTGCCGGGGGTGAAACCGTGGTTTTTTTCTGAAGGAGCAGCCCGTAAAAGTGGTTTCTGCCGTGCTCAGGACGACTACACCAACTCCGCCGGGACGGCTCCGGTGGTCTTGATGGTTTTGGTGACGATGTAGGTGAAATAGCGCTCGATGCCGAGGTCTTCGAGCAGCAGTTGATCGACAAAGCGCTGGTAGTGATCAACGTCCGGCGCCTGGATCATCGCCAGGTAATCCACTCCGCCGCCGGTGGCGTAGCAAAACGCGACTTCCGGTGCCGTAGCCATGCGCAGCTCGAAACGGCGCATGTCCTGGGCGGTGTGCCGGGCGAGGGTGATCTCAACCAGTACCTGTTGGCGCTTGAACACCGCCCCCCAATCGATCTGTGCCCGGTAGCCGGTGATCAGACCGACCATCTCCAGCTTGCGCACCCGCTCCCAGGTCGGCGTCACCGACAGGTTGATGGCCTCGGCCAGGCTCGACTTGGTAATCCGCCCGTCCTCGGCGAGGATCTGCAGAATCTTGAGGTCGTAGCGATCGAGTTTGTGCACGAGGAGAATCTCCAGAAACTGAGGGAATGTGTGGGAGCAAAGCTTGCTCGCGATTGCGCCAAGTTGGTCAGCAATAACATTGACTGGCCTGCCGCTATCGCGAGCAAGCTTTGCTCCCACAGGTTTTGCGCCGTTTGATCCTTAAATGACTCGTACCAGGGCAAGCCTTACTCCCACTAGCCCTCCCGCCACAGGGTGTCCCGCTTGACCAGGCAATCACGCCAACACATCCGCAATCACCGCCAATGTATCGCCGCACTGCACCAGCCCGGGAAAGTGCCGCGCCGCCAGCAATCCGCTGCGGGCGGCGCGGTATTCCACCGGGGCGACGCCGCTGCGGGTGGCGTCGTGGATGCGCGCCACCACCTCGCCCCGGGTCACGTGCTCACCCAGGTCACGGCACATCTCCAACAAACCGTCATGCTCGCTGGCGATGAAGCAACTGGCGTCCGGCATGTCGAGCATCAGCGATGGCTGCAGTTGGATCTCCCCCCGCAGGATGCCGGCGTGAACCAGCAGGTTACGTACCCCACGCTCGGCAATCGCCACGCTGTGGGCCGTCGATGAGCCGCCGCCGCCCAGCTCGGTGGTGACGAACACCTTGCCCTGGGATTCGGCGGCCGTGTCGTACATCGCCCCGGCGTCCAGTTCCAGCATGCGCATGCAGTACGGCGCGTTGAAGGCGAGCATCCCGGCTTCGCAGCGGGCTTGTTGCTGTTTGTCCGGCAGCACATGGCAGGCAGCGAACGGCAGGAAATCCAGGGTCCGACCGCCGGAGTGGATATCCAGGACAATGTCCGCCAACGGCAGCAATGTGCGAGTGAAGTAGTCGGCGATTTTCTCGGTGACGGTACCGTCCGGCCGGCCGGGGAAACTGCGGTTGAGGTTGCCTTTGTCGATGGGCGACGTCCGGCGCCCGGCGTGAAACGCCGGAGTGTTCATGAACGGCACGATGATCACGCGTCCAGTCACCTCCTCGGCCGTGAGGCGCTGCGCCAGTTTGCTCAGCGCCACCGGGCCTTCATACTCGTCGCCGTGGTTGCCGCCGCTGAGCAAGGCCGTCGGGCCGCTGCCGCGCTGGATTACAGTGATGGGGATCATCACCGCGCCCCAGGCCGAGTCGTCCCGCGAATACGGCAGCTTGAGGAAACCGTGCTGCACGCCCTCGCGGCTGAAGTCGACCGTGGCGTTGATGGGATTGGCGGGCAAATCACTCATGGTTCAATCCTTCACGAACAGTTGGCGGGGCACGTTGCACAGCGTCTCGACGCCCGTCTCGGTGATGAGGATGCTTTCGGTGATCTCCAGGCCCCAGTCATCCATCCACAGCCCCGGCATGAAGTGGAAGGTCATGCCCGGTTGCAACACGCTGGTGTCGCCGGGACGCAGGCTCATGGTGCGTTCGCCCCAATCCGGCGGATAGCTGATGCCGATGGGGTAGCCGCAACGGCTGTCCTTGTGGATACCGAATTTCTCGAGCACCTTGAAGAACGCCACGGCGATGTCCCCCGTGGTGTTGCCCGGCTTGGCCGCGTCCAGGCCGGCTGCGATCCCTTCGACCACCGCCTTTTCACCGTCGAGGAAGTGCCGGGGCGGCTTGCCCAGGTAAATGGTGCGCGACAACGGGCAGTGATAGCGCTTGTAGCAACCGGCGATCTCGAAGAAGGTGCCGGCGCCCTTTTCGAACGGCGAGTCATCCCAGGTCAGGTGCGGCGCGCTGGCATCGGCGCCGGTGGGCAACAGCGGCACGATGGCCGGGTAATCGCCGCCATGGCCGTCGACGCCAAGGATGCCGCTTTGATAGATCTCGGCCACCAGTTCGTTCTTGCGCATGCCCGGCTCGATCCGTTCGAGGATGCGCCCGTGCATGTTCTCGACGATGCGCGCGGCAATGCGCATGTAGGCGATTTCCTGGGGCGACTTGACCGCCCGTTGCCAGTTCACCAGGCCCACGGCGTCCACCAGTTTCGCCTGGGGCAAATGGCGTTGCAGCGACAGGTAGGCGGCGGCGCTGAAGTAGTAGTTGTCCATCTCCACGCCGATGGTCAAGGCACCCCAGCCCCGGGCGATGATCACTTCCCGGGACAGATAGTCCATGGGATGGCGCTCGCGGGACTGCACATAGATGTCCGGATAGCCGACGATGTTGTCGGCCTGCATGAACACCGTGCGCCGGGCACCGTTGGCGTCCTGGCCGCGCCCGAACCACACCGGCTCGCCTTCCAGCGCCAGCAGAACGCACTGGTGTACGTAGAACGACCAACCGTCGTAGCCGGTGAGCCAGGCCATGTTCGACGGATCGGTGACCAGCAACAGTTCCAGGCCCTGGGCCTGCATCGCCGCGCGAACCTTCGCCAGGCGCTGGGCGTATTCCTCCCGTTGGAACGGAAGCTTGACGACTATCTCTGACATCCACTTGTCCTCTGTTCAATGACGCACGAATGGAAAATGGTTAACGACCGAACGGGTAACCCTTGCCCGCCGCCCTGGCTCGCTCGAACGCCAGGTTGGCGATGGCGGTGTCTTGGGCGCCGGTGCCCGTGAGGTCGCATAGGGTCACTTGCGCTTCATCGGTGCGCCCGGGCCGCTGCCCGGCCAACACCTGGCCCAATTCAGCCAGTGCGGACTCGTCGCGGACGGCGCCGGCCGCCAGGGCGTGATGCAGCTCGCCAAGCACCCGGGTCTGGCTCAGGCGGTCGGCGACGTAGCGGTCGACGGCGGCCAGGGCCTGGGGGGAAATCTCGTTCTTGTGTTCGGCATCAGAGCCCATCGCGGTGATGTGCAGGCCGGGGTGCAAATGCCGGGCTTCGATCAGCGGCTCGCGGCTGGGGGTGCAGGTAACGGCGATGTCCACGCCTTCCATTGCGCTGTCAATGTCAGGGCACATCGTCACCGAAAGGCCCGTACTGCGGGCCAGTTCGACACTGAAAGCCTTGGCCTTCTGCCCGTCGCGGGCCCAGACCCGCACCTCATCGACAGGCCGCACCAGCCGCAGCGCCTGAAGCTGCAACGCCGCCTGCTCACCCGCGCCGATCAACGCCACGCTGCGACTCTGCTGGCGCGACAGGCAACGCGCCGCTACGGCACCAGCCGCCGCCGTGCGCACGGCGGTGAGGTAGCCGTTGTCCAGCAGCAGTGCGTCCAGAAGACCGGTGCGCGCCGACAGCAGCATCATCATGCCGTTGAGGCTGGGCAGGCCAAGCTTGGGATTGTCGAAAAAGCCGGGACTGACCTTGATGGCGAATCGTTCCAGGCCCGGCAGGTAGGCGGTCTTCACGTCCACTTCGCCGTTATGTTCGGGAATGTCCAGGCGCAGGATCGGCGGCATCGCCACCGCAGCCGTCGCCAGCAGCACGAAGGCCTGCTCGACGGCGTCGATGCTGGGCAGGTCGAGAGCCACGCAACTGCGCAGGTCGGCTTCGCTCAATAAGGTGACTTGACTCATGACAGGCTCCGTTGCGAGTGGTTATTGATGAGCGCCGGCGAGCACGCGGGCATGTTGTTCGGTGTCGACATTGCGACCGCTGACCACCAGCACGATGGGGCCGCGCGGTTCGATCAGACCGTCGAGCAACGCCGCGATACCCACCACTGCCGCGCCTTCGAGCACCAGGCGTTCCTGGTGATAGGCGTGGCGCAGGGCGCTGGCGATGGACGCTTCCGAGAGCAGGTGCACGCTGTCGCTCAACTGGCGGGTCATGGCGAAACTGAAGCGGTTGTCCAGACCAATGCCGCCGCCGAGGGAGTCGGCCAGTGTCGGCAGTTCTTCGACGTCCACCGGATGGCCGGCAGCGAGGCTGGTGTGCATCGCGGCGCCACGGGCCATGCTGATGCCGCGGACCTGGATGGCCGGGTTGGCGCTCTTGAGAGCCAGGGCGACCCCGGCGAAAAGGCCACCGCCGGACAACGGCACCAGCACCTGGGCCACGTCCGGCTGTTGCTCGAGGATTTCCAGGCCGAGGGTGCCCTGGCCGGCAATGATCGCCGGGTGATCGAAGGGCGGCAGGAAGGTCGCGCCCTGCTCCCTGGAGATGCGTTCGGCTTCGCGCTGGGCATCGTCCTGGGACTGGCCGACGATGCACACCTCGGCCCCCAGGTCGCGGATCGCCTGGACCTTGTTGGCCGGCACCAGGTTGGACAGGCAGACAATCGCCTTGACCCCCTGTTGCGACGCGGCGTGGGCCAGCGCCCGGCCATGATTACCGGTCGACGCGGTCACCACACCTTGGGCCTTTTGCGCGGGGCTGAGCTGCGCCACGGCATTGCTCGCACCGCGCAGCTTGAAGCTGCCGGTGATCTGCAAGGATTCAAGCTTGAGGTACACCGCCACGCCCATCAGCCGCGACAGGCTGGGGGAATGTTCCATCGGCGTACACCGCACCAGTGCCCCGATGCGCTGGCGAGCGAGGTAGATATCCTGAAGCTGCAACACTGCCATGACCGCGTCCCGGGTTGAGGTGTTGGGCGCAGTCTAAGAGGGCTGGATTGTGGCGATGAATGTACTAGGGCAATTTAATTTTCCACACACCACAGATCTCTGTGGGAGCGAGCCTGCTCGCGAAGCGGTGTGTCAGCTTGCACAAGTATTGTATGTAACGCCGCTATCGCGAGCAGGCTCGCACACAGGGGCGGCTCTGAGTTCTTCAGAAATCATGAATCTGCGGGTACTGATTGAAGATCTCCCGCATGCCGATCAATGCATGGCGCATTTCCTCGTCGCTGCATTCGGCACCGACGCACACCCGCACGGCCCGGGGCCTTGGGGTGCCGCGGACGGTGAACGGATCGGGGGAGGTCACGGCGATGTGCTTGTGCCGTAGCGCCCGCACCAGACTGTCCACTTCCCAATGGGCCGGGATGCCGATCCAGGTGTTCAATGCATGAGGATGCTGCCCGAGCACGTGCTCGCCCATGTACTCGGTCACCATGGCCTGGCGCCCGGTCAACAACCGGCGTTGCAAGTGCACCAGGGCGTCCGCACGGCCGTCGCGAATCCAGCGGGCAGCAATTTCGGACACCATCGGCGTACCCATCCAGCTGTTGACCCGCAGGATGCTCTCGGTGCGCAACGCCAGGCGCTTGGGCACCACCAGGTAGCCGGTGCGCAACCCGGTGAGCACCGATTTGGTCATGCTGGTGCAATAGAACGACAGTTCCGGCAGGTAATGGCTGATGGGTGGTGCCCGGCGCTCGTCCAGCAGCGGGCCATATACATCGTCCTCGATGATGTGCACCCCGAAACGCCGGGCGATCCCGGCAATTTCCCGGCGACGGGCATCCGGCATCAGGCTGGTGGTGGGGTTGTTGAGGTTTGGCGTGCATACCAGGGCGGTGATGCGCTCGTTGCTGCACATGTCCTCGAAATGTTCCGGGTCAATGCCATACCGGTCCATCTCGAGGCCCTTGAGGGTAAAACCCAACACCTGAGAGTTGCCAATCACCCCGTGATCCGTCAGCCCTTCGCAGAGCACCACATCATCGGGCCCGGCCAGCGAGGCCAGGGCCAGGAAGATTCCGTGGGCGGCACCGTTGGTGATCAGGATATCGTTGCGCTCGACCTTCAGCTTCTGCCGACCGATCCATTGGGCAGCCGCTTCACGGTGGGATTCGTAGCCGGCAATCGGCCGGAAAGCGTGAATCCACGGCTGGTCTTCTTCGGTACTCAACTCGGCGCAGGTATCGCGCCAGCACTGGTCGTGCTCGCGGGTGTGCAGGATTCGCGCATTGGAGAAATCCACCAGCGTCCGCTCGGGGCTGTCGAGAATGTAGGTCGCGACCCGGTCGCTCATGCGCCGAGAAACGAAACTGCCGCGCCCCACCTCGCAACGCACCAGTCCCTGACGTTCCAGCTCCTTGTAGGCATTGGTCACGGTCTGCACGCTGATACCCATGGCGTCGGCCATTTGCCGCTGCGGCGGCAGGCGCTGGTCGTTGGCCAGGAGCCCCTGTTCGATATCCTCGGCAATGGCCTGGACCAGAATCTTGTATTTGGACTCACCGCTACGGGCGACATCCAGGGCCGATTTCCATTTATCCATGACGCTGCAACCCGCGTGTACTCTGGTGTGCACAGCATCCCGCGGGAATCGGGACAAAGCAATTGTCCTAGTGCAATGCAATCATTGCCGAGGCTTTTGTATGCTCCAGTTCAAGGTCGTCGTCCAGGCGGGTTGTTACCCTGACAAAAAAGCCGGATCGACCTGTACCGGCACGGTTTGCGGATCAGCCGCTGTACGCTTTGCTCTTGCCACACTGCCTCCTACCACAGAGCCGTCGACTGACGGATCCACAAGAAACAGGAGATTTTATCGATGAGCAATTTTCTTCCCGGCACCTGCGCGTCCCTGCGTCGGCTCTTGTTGACCTGCGCTGTACTCGGCCTCGCCGGCAGCGTCCAGGCGAGCACCCTGGAGACGGTCAAAAGCAACAGCAGTATCCGGATCGGCTACGCCAACGAAACCCCGTTCGCCTTCACCGAAACCGACGGTACCGTGACCGGTGAATCGCCGGAAATCGCCAAGATCATCTTCGCCAAGATGGGCATCAAGCAGGTCAACGGCGTGCTCACCGAATGGGGCTCGCTGATTCCCGGTCTGCGCGCCGGTCGTTTCGACGTGATCGCCGCCGGCATGTACATCACTCCGGCGCGCTGCAAGCAGGTGTTGTTCACCGATCCGCAATACCAGTTGCCCGATGCCTTGCTCGTCGCCAAGGGCAACCCGAAAAAACTCCACAGTTATGAAGACATCGCCAAACAGCCGGATGTGAAGCTGGCGATCATGGCCGGTACGGTGAACCTGGCCTACGCCCGTGATTCCGGGGTCAAGGACGACCAGATCCTCCAGGTGCCCGACACCACCGCTCAGTTGCAGGCGGTTCGCGCCGGTCGCGCCGACGCGGCCGTCGGCACCCAGTTGACCATGAAAGGCCTGGCGGCCAAGGGTGGCGACAAGGTCGAGGCCATGTCCGAATTCAAGGACGATCCGTCCCACATCGGCTATGGCGCCCTCGCCTTCCGTCCCGAAGACAAAGACCTGCGCGACGCGGTCAATGCCGAGCTGAAGAAGTGGCTGGGTTCCGAGGAACACCTCAAGACTGTCGCGCCATTCGGCTTCGACAAGTCCAACGTGACCAGCAAAACCGCCGCCGAACTCTGCGCCCAGTAGAAACCGGCGCTTCGAAACAGGCATGACGCATACAGCGTGATGCCTGTTCCCTGCTTCATCGGATATCGGGTTGAACCATGGGCGAACTACTTCCGTTATTGATACAAGGGACCTGGGTCACGCTGCAGGTGACGTTCTTCGGCTCACTGCTGGCCATTGTCGCGGCGGTCCTGGCGGCCTTGGGGCGGCTGTCGCCATGGCGGGCGCTGCGCTGGTTCTCCATCAGCTACATCGAAGTGTTCCGAGGCACCTCGCTGCTGGTGCAGTTGTTCTGGCTGTTCTTCGTGCTGCCGCTGCCACCGTTCAACATCGAGCTGAGCCCCTACGCCGTGGCGATAGTCGGCCTGGGCCTGCATATCGGTGCCTACGGCGCCGAAGTCATGCGCGGCGCCATCAGCTCGGTTGCCAAGGGCCAATACGAGGCCTGTACGGCGCTGAACTTCAGCGGCTTCAAGCGCTTCCAGCGGATCATCCTGCCCCAGGCCCTGTTGGCCGCCATTCCGCCGGGCACCAACCTGCTGATCGAACTGCTGAAGAACACCTCGCTGGTGTCGCTGATCACCTTATCGGACCTGAGTTTCCGGGCTCGTCAGCTGGATCAGGCAACCTTCCAGACCCTGGAAATCTTCAGCCTGGCGCTGGTGCTGTATTTCATCCTCGCCCAGGCCATCAACTTCGGCATGCGTAACGTCGAGCGCCGGCTGAGCCGGGGACGGATGCGTGGAGGTCTGTCATGACGCTGTTCGACTGGTCTTACGCCGGGCAAATCCTGCCGGCCCTGCTGCGCGCATCCCTCAACACCGTGGGCATCACGCTGATCGGTTTTGTGATCGCGATTGTGCTGGGGCTGTTCCTGGCGATTGGTCGTCGCAGCCAGAAACTCTGGCTGTCATGGCCGACCGCATTGGTCATCGAGTTCATTCGCAGCACGCCATTGCTCATCCAGGTGTATTTCCTCTATTACGTATTGCCCAACTACGGCTTGAGCCTGACGGCCATGCAAGTCGGCATCCTTGGCATCGGCCTGCACTACGCCTGCTACATCGCGGAGGTCTATCGCAGCGGCCTCGACGCGGTGCCAAGAGCACAGTGGGAAGCGGTGACGGCGTTGAACATTGCGCCTTACGACGCCTACCGCAACATCATCCTGCCCCAGGCTCTTCGTCCGATCGTGCCGCCGCTGGGCAACTACCTGGTGGCGATGCTCAAGGACACCCCCGTGCTGTCGGCAATTACCGTGGTGGAAATCATGCAACAGGCCAAGAACATCGGCTCCGAAAATTTCCGCTACCTGGAACCGATCACCATGGTCGGCCTGTTCTTCCTCGCACTGAGCCTCGCCCTGGCCTGGCTGGTAAGGCGCCTTGAAACGCGCATGGAGCTACGCTAATGACTTTACCTCTGTCTTCGTCCATCGAGTTGTCCCGGCGCAGTACGCTGGCATCGCAGCAGGAGGCCCCGGCCATGCAGGATCCGACACCATCCCGGCCGATCGTGAGTTTCCAGGATGTAAGCAAAAGCTACGGCAGTTTCACCGTGCTGGATCATCTGAACCTGGATGTCGCGCCCGGTGAAAAGGTCGCGATCATCGGCCCCAGCGGCTCGGGCAAATCCACCTTGCTGCGGGTATTGATGACGCTGGAAGGGATCAATCACGGGCAGATCTTCATCGAGGACGATTCGCTGACCCACATGCCCAACCGCAGCGGTGTACTGGTGCCGGCCAACGACCGGCATATCCGCCGGGTGCGGGGCAAGATCGGCATGGTGTTCCAGAGCTTCAACCTGTTTCCCCACATGACCGCGCTGCAGAACGTGATCGAGGCGCCGGTGCAGGTACTGGGCATGAACCCGAAGGAAGCCCGGGAGCGCGCCGCCGATCTGTTGGACATGGTGGGGCTGGGCAGCAAGCTCGAGCACTATCCTTCGCAGCTTTCCGGGGGCCAGCAACAACGCGTGGCCATTGCCCGAGCCCTGGCGATGCGGCCGAAAGTGATGCTGTTTGACGAAGTAACCTCGGCCCTCGACCCGGAACTGTGCGGCGAGGTGCTCAACGTGATCCGCAGGCTGGGGGCCGAGCACAACCTGACGATGCTGATGGTGACCCACCAGATGGGCTTCGCCCGGGAATTCGCCGACCGGGTGTGCTTCTTCTACAAGGGGCAGATCCACGAGCAGGGCACACCGGCGCAGATCTTCGAGCACCCGCAGCAGGAACGTACGTGTGCGTTTCTGAGTGCGGTGAAGGAGGCTAACTGAGCCCCATCACTCAAGTGACCATCCCTGTGGTGAGAAAATTATTTGTGGCGAGGGGATTTATCCCCGCTTCTTTGGGGCTGCTGCGCAGCCCAGCGGGGATAAATCCCCTCGCCACAAGGTGCAGTGCCAGGCCGAAGGACTGATAACCTCAAAAAAAACGGGGGGCCATGTTTCCATGGCCCCCCGTTTTCATGTGCCGTCAGGCGATCATGGGTACTGCTGGTAAGTCTGCCCCTGCTGCGCTGGAGCCTGGTATTGCTGGCCCGGAATAGCCTTGAGGTTGACTTCGACACGACGGTTCTGCGCCCGACCGTTGACGTCGGCGTTGCTGGCCACCGGGTTATCCGGACCGGCACCACGGGCACTCAGGTTGGCACCGCTGACGCCCTGGGACGTCAGGTAGGTCGCCACGCTCTGGGCACGGCGCTGGGACAGGTCCATGTTGTGCTGGCGGCTGCCGGTGCTGTCGGTGTAGCCGACGATTTCGATCTGGTTCTGGTTGAACTCCTTGAGGGAGTTGGCCAGGTTGTTCAGCGGCTGGTAGAAGCTGGATGCGATGTTTGCCGAGTCGGTGGCGAAGGTGATATTGCCCGGCATGATCAGTTTGATCTGGTCGCCCTGGCGCTGCACTTCAACACCGGTGTTGGCCATGCTGGCCCGCAGTTTCTTTTCCTGCTGGTCGGCGTAGTAACCGTAACCTGCCGCGGAAGCACCCACGACCGCGGCGCCGATCAACGCGCCCTTGCCACGATTGTTGTGATCGATGGCCGCACCGGCCAGTGCCCCGGCCAGGGCTCCGAGGCCGCCGTACTTGGCGGTCTTGCTCATCCCTGAAGAATCCGTGGAAGCCTGGCCCTGATTGTCATACGGGTTAGGCGACGCGCAGCCGGACAACAGGGCCACAGCGGTAGCGACAATGATCAAGCGACGCGAGGTGAACATGGGACAAGCTCCTGGTTTTTCAGTCTGATGTGCCAGGACATGGGCAATCGACTCTGGCTGGCGTTGGAACGCAGCAAACGTTAAAAATTCCGTCCCGCTGCGTTTCGCTCAGGCCTATTTTATCATTGGTTGAGGCTGCGGCTTACCCCCCGGACAATCATCTCGATTTCCCGGCCATCAATCGTCAGCGGCGGCAACAAACGAATGGTTTTGCCCCGGGTGACATTGATCAACAAGCCGTGGTCCCGGGCGGCGCACAACGCCAGGTCGCGGACCGGTTGCTTGAGCTCGATGCCAATCATCAATCCCTGGCCACGAATCGCCAGCACGTTCGGATTGCCCGCCAGTTCCGCCCGCAACCGGCCGAGCAGTTGCTCTCCTTGATGCCTGGCGTTGCCCACCAAATCCTGCTCTTCGATGATGTCCAGTACCGTGCAGCCGACCCGGCAGGCCAGCGGATTACCACCGAAGGTGCTGCCATGACTACCGGGTGTGAACAGTTCAGCCGCCTTGCCCCGTGCCAGGCACGCGCCGATAGGTACGCCATTGCCCAACCCTTTGGCCAGGGTCATGACATCCGGCACGATGCCTTCGTGCTGGAAGGCGAACCAATGGCCGGTACGACCGATACCGGTCTGGATCTCGTCGAGCATCAACAACCATGCACGCCGGGAGCACAACTGGCGCAAAGCCTTGAGGTAGCCCGGTGGCGCCATTTGCACACCGCTTTCCCCCTGGATCGGCTCCACCAGTATCGCGACGATACGTTCGCCGTGGAGCTGCCGGATGTCTTCCAGCGCGGCGAGATCACCGAACGGCACCTTGATGAAATCCCCCGGCAACCGGTTGAAACCCAGCCGTACCGCCGGGCCATCGCTGGCGGACAGGGTGCCCAGGGTGCGTCCATGAAAGGCGTTTTCCATGACCACCACCAGAGGCTGCTCAATGCCTTTGTGCCAGCCGTAGAGACGCGCCAACTTCAAGGCAGTCTCGTTGGCCTCGGCACCCGAGTTATTGAAAAACACTCGCTCCAACCCAGACAGTTGCGTGAGTTTCTGCGCCAGCCGTTGCTGCCAGTCGATGCTGTACAGGTTCGAGGTGTGGAGCAGCAGACCGGCCTGCTCACTGATGGCGGCGACCAACCGGGGATGGGAGTGACCGACATTGGTTACCGCCACGCCGGCCACCGCATCGAGGTACTCACGTCCGTCCTGGTCCCACAGGCGCGTCCCCAGCCCATGGGTGAAACTCAGTGCCAGGGGTTGGTAAGTGGTCATCAGGCAGGTGGCGGTCATGACATCAATCTCCATCAGGTGGTTTTTTCCAGTATGGTTAGCCACCCTTGCTGGATAAACGCTGCTTTACTTCAATCATTTATAAGCCAGGTTTGATGATGGATTTGTTCCAGGCAATGACGGTTTACGTCAAAGTGGTAGAAACCGGGAGCCTGACTGCGGCGGCCCAGGCGTGCGAAATGTCCACCACCATGGTGGGCAATCACCTTCGGGCACTGGAGCAACGCCTGGGAGTGCGATTGATCAACCGCACGACCCGTCGTCAGCGCCTGACGGAATTCGGCTCGACCTATTATCAGCGTTGCCTGGAAGTCCTGGGGCTGGTGGCCGACTCCGAGCGCCTGGCCGAGCAGACCCAAGGCGAACCCACCGGCACCTTGCGCATCACCGCGCCGCTGACCTTCGGCACCGAACGCCTCGCGCCGGCCTTGGCCGAATTCAGCCAGCGTTATCCGCAAGTCAGACTCGACGTGGTACTGACCAACCAGCGCCTGGACCTGCTCGACCACGGCTTCGATGCCGCCATCCGCCTCGGCCTGTCCGATCCGAAACTGATCGCCCGGCCCTTGATTGACTACACCCTGACGATCTGCGCGTCCAAGGCCTACCTGGCCCGCCGGGGCATCCCGCAACAGCCCGCCGACCTGCAAGGGCACGACTGCCTGTCGTTTGCCTATTCCGCCAGTGACGAGTGGCGCTTCGCCCAAGACCACTGGCCCATCAACGGCCCGGACGGCGAAATCAAAGTACCGGTGAACGGACCGATGCTGATCAACAGTTCTGCGGGCCTGCACCGCGCGGCCCTGGCCGGCATGGGCGTGGTGATGTTGCCCGATGCGCTGGTGGAGCAGGACCTGAAGGATGGACACCTGGTGGCACTGTTGCAGGATTATCAACTGCCCCATCGACCGATGAACCTGATCTACGCCCAGGATCGCTACCGGTTGCCGAAGCTGCGCAGCTTTGTGGAATTTGCGTTGGAGAAATGGGCGAGATCCGCTGACTAAACGTAGGAGTAGCCTTCAGAGGCTACTTTTGGAGAAGTAGCCTCTGAAGGCTACAGAACATCCCAGCGAAACCAGAGACGGTACAGGTCGTTGCCCTTGTCGATTCCATCTCACTCTTCACCTGACTTTCACCTGGGCTGCGCCGGCTGGTCGTTGCCCCGGGAGCAATGGCCGGCCTTTCCCGTGGACGGCACCCACCTGCAACGCTACAGCGCCCGCTTCCCGGCCGTGGAGATCAACAGTTCGTTCTACCGCCCGCACCGTCCCGCCACTTATGCCAAATGGGCAGACAGCGTCGCGCCGCATTTTCGCTTCTCGGTCAAGGTGCCCAAACAGATCACCCATGGACAGCGGTTGCGCGATTGCGACGGGCTTGTGGATGAGTTTCTCGGCCAGTGTTCGCAGTTGGGGGAAAAGCTGGGCTGCCTGTTGATCCAGCTGCCACCTTCACTGGCCTTCGAAGCGGCGGTGGCCGAATCGTTTCTCAAAGCCTTGCGGGACCGTTATCAGGGGCACGCGGTGCTTGAGCCCAGACATCCAAGCTGGCTGGGCGCGCACGTCACGGCACTGCTGCACGATGAACACATCGGCCGTGTAGCCGCCGATCCATCGCCCTTGCCCGGCGGCGACCAGCCTGAGGGCTGGCCCGGGGTACGTTACTACCGGCTGCACGGCTCACCGCGGATCTACCATTCCCGCTACGAAGACGCCTGGCTGGAGCAACTCGCCCGGCAGTTGAAACGCGAGCCCGATACGCCGACCTGGTGCATCTTCGACAACACCGCCAGTGGCGCCGCCATGCCCGACGCGTTGCGATTGGAGGCACTGATGCGCACCTGAACGGCTGGGCCTGCAACAAATGCCGACCAGCCACCGGATCAGCCGTGACAACACCGCCCGCGTCCAATAGATTAGGCGACCGAAAAAAAGCTCAATGCCTTTCTCGTCTTATCCAGCTAACAGAAGTAGTGAAATTTCAATGTCCGATTCCAATACCGCTGAATCCGTAGTCACCCTGTCGTCCAAAGCGGAATACGAAAACTCCATCAATCTTTCACAGCATCTGCCCCAGGCCAAAAACATCAGTGAGATGGTGTTGGATGCCTTCCAGTCGAACCGCGAGAGCGACCAGATCCGCGAACTGCGCAGCGCCATCCGCCAGGCTCACGATGCGTTCGACGATGACAAAGCCTACGAACTGATGGGCCAGCTCAAGCAGCTCAAGGACGCCGAAGCCGCCGATTTCGCCGCGCTGGAAGACCTGAGCAGCCGCTTCCCCATCAGCCGGATTCTTTCCAGTTACAAGGACGACCCAGCCTTCCAGGAGTTGGTCTATGGCCTGGCCCTGAAGGTGCTGAACCAGACCCACCAGGCCATCAGCAACCCGAGCGGCGGCAAGGGCAAGGCCTCGCGGGCCAAGAAGGAAGCGCAAGTGTTTGTCATCAGCAAGGATGGCATCAGCGTCACCCTGCCCCTGCGCACCCCGAGTTCCAAGCCGAATATCGACCGTGAAGCCTTCGAATTCCTGGGCTTCAATTTCGTCGGCGAAGGGGACGAGGCCGAACTGGAAAACGACCTGTTCCTGGACAACGACGGCACCGAACAACAGGCTACCCGCAAAAGCATCATCACCGCCTTGCAACAGCAAAAGGCCTTTGACGGCTACAGCATCGCCCAGCAGTAAGCCTGTAGGAGCGGGCTTGCTCGCGAAGGCGGTGAATCAGTTGAATGGAGGGTGGATGTGCCGCCGCCATCGCGAGCAGGCTCGCTCCCACATGGGTTCTGCAGTGTTTGCGCCACACCCCATATCTGTGGGAGCGAGCCTGCTTCGCGATAGCAGCGGGTCAGCCACCAAGGATATCGAACGTGCCGATGTCTTCGCGAGCAAGCCCACTCCCACAGGAACATCACCATCCCGGGCAGCGCCCAAGAAAAAGCCCCGCGCTTCTCTCGAAGGCGGGGCTTTTTGTGGGGCATCTGGCGCTTAAGGTGCGTAGGTCAGCAGCAGCTCACTTGGCACTTTGAAGTCCAGGGACATCATGACGCTCAGGGCGGTGATGGTGAAGATCGAGAACACGAACAGCTTGCGTGCCCAGACCGTGTCATCCACCGCCTTGTAGCCGGTCCAGGCCATGTACAGCCAGTACATGCCCATGGCGGCAGCGACGGCGAGGTAACTCATGCCGGCGTAACCGCTGAAGGTCAGCATCAAGGTCGCCACCAGGAAGGCCAGGATGTAAAGCAGGATGTGCTTCTTGGCCACGCGGATGCCGCGCTTGACTGGCAACACCGGAATCGAGGCCGCCAGGTAGTCGTTGAAGCGGAAGATCGCGATGGCATAGGAATGCGGCATCTGCCACAGGCTGAACATCACCAGCAGCGTCAGCGCAGCCATGTCGAAGCTGTTGCTGACCGCCACATAGCCGATCACCGGTGGCATCGCCCCCGACAGACTGCCCACCAGCGTGCCGTGAACCGACTTGCGCTTGAGGTACAGGCTGTAGAGGCCGACGTAGATGACAAAACCGATCACCGCGAACAGCGCCGCCAACGGGTTGGCTACCCGGTACAACAGCGCAACACCGGCTGCGCCCAGCACCGTGGCGAACGCCAGGGCCAGCTGTACCGGGATCAGACCCTGTACCAGCGCACGGTTTTTGGTGCGTTCCATCTTGATGTCGATGTCACGGTCGATGCAGTTGTTGAACACACAACCGGACGCCACCACCAGGGAAGTGCCGATCATCGCCGCCAGGAAGATGGCCAGATCGACATGCCCTTTCGAGGCCAGGAAGAACCCGCCTGCCACAGAAAGCACGTTACCGAAAATGATCCCCGGCTTGGTGATTTGGATAAAGTGCTTTAAGGACATCCGGACTTTCCTCAGTGCGCCATCATGTTGGTGTGGATGCTGAACATGATCCACAACGACAGGCCGACCAGCAGGACAATCACCAACGCCGCGAAGACAAACGCAATCACGTTGCTACGCTGGGCGGCGGAGCGATCCAGGTGCAGGAAGTACACCAGGTGCACCAGGACCTGGACCACGGCGAAGATCAGGACGATCCACAGGGTCAGGTTCTTGGGCAGCGATGGGTACATCACCAGGCCGAACGGGATGATGGTCAGGATCACCGACAGGATGAAGCCGATGGCATAGGACTTGACGCTGCCGTGGCCGGCGTCATGACCATCATGGGAATGTGCATTAGCCATTTACAGGGTCCCCATCAGATAAACAACGGTGAATACGCAGATCCACACCACGTCCAGGAAGTGCCAGAACAGACTCAGGCAGCTCAGGCGAGTCTTGTTGGTGGCGGTCAGGCCATTTTTCTGGACCTGGTACATCATGATCGCCATCCAGATCAGGCCGCTGGTCACGTGCAGACCGTGGGTGCCTACCAGGGTGAAGAACCCGGACAGGAAGCCACTGCGGTTAGGACCGAAGCCCTCGGAGATCAACATGTGGAACTCGTTGATCTCCATGCCGATGAAGCCGGCACCGAACAGGAAGGTCATGGCCAGCCAGCCCAGGACCTGGGTTTTCTTGCCCTTGTACAACGCCAGCATGGCGAAGCCGTAGGTGATCGAGCTGAACAGCAGCAGAGCGGTTTCGCCCAGTACGTAGGGCAGCTCGAAGATGTCGTGGCCCGACGGGCCACCGGCTACGTTGTTTACCAGCACCGCATAGGCCGCGAAGATCGACGCGAACAGAATGCAGTCGGTCATCAGGTAGAGCCAGAAACCGAATACGGTCATCTCGCCCGAGTCGTGGTGATGGTCATCGTGCCCATGGTCATGACCATGGGCGTGTCCAACATTGGTCACTAAGTTCGACATGGTTTAAGCCTGTTCCAACGAGGTTTCAACACGGGTGGAGGTAGCCCGGACTTTCCCGGCCGCGACCAGACGTTTGTGCTGCTCGGCTTCGATGCGCTCGATGACATCCACCGGCACCATGTAGCCCTGATCGTCGCGGGCGGCATGGATGGCGAAATACACCACGGTGCCGACCAGGCTGGCAGCGGCGAGCCACCAGATGTGCCAGATCATCGCGAAACCGAACACGGTCAACAGGCCGCCCATGACCACACCGGTAGCGGTGTTGTTCGGCATGTGGATCGGCGCGTACTTGGCCGCAGGCTGGTACGCAGTACCGTTTTCCTTGGCTTCGGTGAACGGGTCGATGGTGTCCGCTTTCGGCAGCACGGCGAAGTTGTAGAACGGCGGTGGCGAAGAGGTCGACCACTCAAGAGTATGGGCATCCCACGGGTCGCCGTGTGCGCACATGTTCTCTGGCTTGTTGCGGTCACGCACGCTGACGTACAGCTGGATCAGCTGGCAGGCGATACCGACGGCGATCAGCACCGCACCGAACATGGCGACGTACAGGTACGGCACCCACTCAGGGTTGGTGGTGGTGTTCAAGCGACGCGTCATGCCCATGAAGCCCAGTACATAGAGCGGCATGAATGCGACGAAGAAGCCGGTGATCCAGAACCAGAACGCGCCCTTGCCCCAGCCTTCGTGCAGCTTGAAGCCGAACGCTTTCGGGAAGTAGAAGGCGAAGCCGGCGATGTAGCCGAACACCGCGCCACCGATGATCACGTTATGGAAGTGCGCGATCACGAACAGGCTGTTGTGCAGAACGAAGTCGGCACCCGGGATGGCCAGCAGTACGCCGGTCATGCCGCCGATGGCGAAGGTCACCATGAAGCCCAGGGTCCACATGACGTGGCTGGTGAAACGCAGGCGCCCCTGATAGATGGTGAACAGCCAGTTGAATAGCTTCACCCCGGTCGGGATCGAAATCAGCATCGTCGCCAGGCCGAAGAAGGCGTTGACGCTGGCCCCCGAACCCATGGTGAAGAAGTGGTGCAGCCAGACCATGAAGCCCAGCACGGAGATCGCGCCGGAAGCGTAGATCATCGAGTGATGGCCGAACAGTTTCTTGCCGGAGAAGGTCGAGATGACTTCGGAGAAGATCCCGAACGCCGGCAGAATGAGGATGTACACCTCAGGGTGACCCCAGGCCCAGAACAGGTTGACGTACATCATCGGATTTCCACCCAGTTCATTGGTGAAAATGTGGAAATCCATGTAACGGTCAAGCGTCAGCAGTGCCAGGGTAGCGGTCAGGATCGGGAACGAAGCGACGATCAGTACGTTGGCCCAGGTGCAGGTCCAGGTAAAGATCGGCATGTCCATCAACTTCATGCCCGGGGTACGCATTTTCAGCACGGTGGCCAGGAAGTTGACCCCCGTCAGCGTCGTACCCAAGCCGGATAGCTGTAGCGCCCAGATGTAGTAATCCACACCTACACCCGGACTGTATTGCAGCCCCGACAACGGCGGATAGGCAACCCAACCGGTCTTGGCGAATTCACCAACACCCAGGGAAAGGTTGATCAGCACGACACCGGATACCAGCAACCAGAAACTCAGGGAGTTCAGGAACGGGAAGGCAACGTCACGGGCACCGATCTGCAGCGGCACTGCAAGGTTCATCAGGCCGGTGAAGAATGGCATCGCCATGAAGATGATCATGATCACACCGTGGGCGGTGAAGATCTGGTCATAGTGTTCAGGTGGCAGGTAGCCAGGCGAACCCTCGGTGGCCATGGCCAACTGGGTACGCATCATGATGGCGTCGGCAAAACCGCGCAGCAGCATGACCATGGCGACGATGATGTACATCACGCCGATTTTCTTGTGGTCGACCGACGTCAGCCACTCGGTCCACAGGTAGGTCCACTTCTTGAAGTAAGTGATCCCGGCGAACAGCGCCAGACCACCGAGCGCGATGATGGCAAGGGTCACCATGACAATCGGCTCGTGGAACGGGATCGCTTCCCAACTTAATTTACCAAACATCGTTTACTCCTCTGCCCCGGCAGCTGAATGCGAACTCATGTCCATCCCTTCCATGTTGTGCGCCACTTCCTGCTCTTTCTTCTCGTGGTGCATCGGCTTGCCCGGATTCATCCCTTCATACTTGTCGATGATGGTCTGGAACAGGTTCGGCGTGACCGCGGAGTAGAGTTCGACTGGGTTGTTCTGGCTCGGTTTGGAAAGGGCTTCGTATTCAGCTTTTTCAAGCTGTTTAGGTGCCTTCTTCACATCGTTGACCCAGGCGTCGAAGTCTTCCTGAGTGGTGGCGATTGCTTTGAACTTCATGCCGGTGAAACCCGCGCCGCTGTAGTTGGCGGAGATCCCTTCGAGTTCGGCGTTCTGGTTGGCGATCAGGTGCAGCTTGGTCTGCATGCCCGCCATCGCGTAGATCTGGCCGCCCAGGCCCGGAATGAAGAACGAGTTCATCACGGTGTCGGAGGTGACCTTGAAGTTGATCGGCGTGTGGGCCGGGAACACGATCTTGTTGACGGTGGCGATGCCTTGTTCCGGATAGATGAACAGCCACTTCCAGTCCATCGAGACCACTTCAATGGTGATCGGCTTGACGTCGGATTCCAGCGGACGGTACGGGTCCAGGGCGTGGGTCGACTTGTAGGTGACATAACCCAGGGCAATGATGATCAGGACCGGGATTGTCCATACGGCCGCTTCGATCTTGGTGGAGTGCGACCACTTCGGCGTGTACACGGCCTTGGTGTTGGATGCGCGGTATTTCCAGGCGAACAGGAACGTCATGACGATAACCGGCACGACGACCAGCAACATCAGCAGCGTGGCGGTGATGATCAGGTTTCGTTCATCCAGGCCGACCTGACCCTTGGGATCGAGCAAGGTCATGTTGCAGCCTCCCAGCAGCAACGTGCCGAGCAGCGGCAACAAGCCTAGTAATCGGGGGTACCTGTTTTTACTCATCTCACGACCTCTAAAGCAGCTTGCGCAATGCAGTTGGGTTTTGATCGCCAACACTTCACCCTGCCAAGGGTTGGCATTTTCTTGGATTTGAATAAGGGCTGCCCGTCGAGCGTCAGACGCTGTTCGACATATCCTGGGCCAGCAGTGAGTTCTTATTCGAATTCGTCGGTAAAAGGCCTTGGTTACAGCCCAATTCCATTTGGTGCGGGTAGTTGGAAGGCACCGACACCTGGGTCGCATGGGGCGCTGGCGCCCTTCGACCACCTCTCGTGCTCAAGCTTGAGCCGGGTCGGATATTCGGTGCGGGCGATTGTAGTGAGCTGAAGCGCCGGAGACCATGTCTCATCCCGAAATAATTTTTATCCAAACCGACAACAATCTCTTCCCGATACCGCAACGGTGCGGCATGTTATCGAAATTGATTCTCAACAAGAACCCCAAAAAACGTAGGTCTACTACGCCCGATTCAGACAGCATGAAGGGGAGGCTTTGAGCTTTCATGCTTGGCAAGCGCCCGTTTTTCGGGGGGCTCGCCAAGTGACGCTGCGTTGTTAAAAATGCCTGCTGCCTACTCCACAAAGATGACAGGCATGGCAAGCAGCAACGTGTTTTTTATTGCAAGAGGAGGTACCTATCCACGCCGCGAACGCCCCTGGAACAGGGGAATGTGTGACAACGTGTCGCACAGTGTCGCAGGTCATTCTTGTCTCGGATCAAGGTCGACCCCTTCGAGGAGTGAAACGCAAAACGCCCCGGTTCTCCAACAGAGAGACCGGGGCGTTCCATCAAGGCGCTTCAGCGAAGGGGCTTGCGGTTACGCGACACCAGCAAGGGCACCAGCACCACAATCAGTACGAAGGCCACCAGCGCCCATTGCGCCAGGGACAAGCCCAGGATCGGCGGGTACGGGGTCGAGCAGAACCCATCGACCTGGAAACCCAGCGGGAAGATCTTCGCCAGAGGCAGACCGTCGACAATCGGCTGCAGCACGTCGATACCGCAGCTGACTGCCGGGAAGAACTGCGTATATACGTGATGCCCCGCCACTCCAGCACCGGCCAAGGCGCAGAGCACCACAATACCTTCAAGGATCGTCAGGCTGCGACGGGTGCGCATGGCCGCGCCGATGAAGGCGAAGATCGCGATCAGCAACAGCGCATAACGTTGCAGGATGCACAGCGGGCAGGGTGCTTCACCGAGGGCCACCTGCATGTACAGCGCTCCACCGATCAGCGCCAGGCAGATCAATCCCAGCAGCACCAGATAGCGACGCTCGCGGCCCAACCGCATCATTTCCTCACTCATTGCGTTTTCCTTTGGATGCATGGATCGACGCGCAGCCTTGCGACACTCGGCGCGCCGTCGGATGGTCGGAGTCTACACGTTGGCCATGACGGCGAACGAGCGGCTGCGCCAACTTTGAGGGGGAATAAACAGAAGAAAGGTTAAATGCGGATTAACTTTGAGCGGGCGAAGGGTCAGTTGAGTAAGTGCAACGCATTACCGGCCCCTTCGCGAGCAGGCTCGCTCCCACAGGGTCCGATGGTGCATGCAAATGCTGCGTGCACCCCGAATCCAATGTGGGAGCGAGCCTGCTCGCGATGAAGGCAACCCGGTTCTGCCGGGCTTGCCGCTTGCCTTTATTCCAGCGCCGCAGCCGGCCCGAAGAACTCGTAGCGGCTCTGCCCATCCGGCACACCCAGGGCCTTGAGATGACGCTTCACGGCCGCCATGAAGCCCTTAGGTCCAAGGAAATAGGCATCCAGGTCACGCTGTTCCGGCAGCCATTTGGCCAGTTGCTCCTGGCTCAACAATCCAATCCGGTCGGCCGCCGGACTCAAGCCGTCGTCTTCGTCATAGCAATAGAAGCGCTTGAGCTGCGGGTGCCGCCCGGCCAGATCGTCGATCCACTCACGGAAGGCATGGGCGCGACCATTGCGTGCGCAGTGGATGAAATGCACGGGGCGTTCGGTTTGCAGCGCCGCCTGCAGCATCGCCAGGGTCGGGGTGATGCCGACACCACCGCTGATCAGCACAAGGGGTTTGTCACTGGCGGTCAGGTAGAAATCTCCTGACGGCGGGAACAACTGAATGCTGCTGCCGATCTGGAAATCATGATGCAGGTAGTTCGATACCCGTCCGCCCGGCTCACGCTTGACGCTGATCCGGTACTGGCCGTTGTCCGCCAGGGCCGACAGCGAATAGTTGCGGCGTACTTCCTCACCGTCCAGGAACAGCTTCATGCCGATGTACTGACCCGGTTCGGCCTGCAGAATCGCCCCCTTGTCCGCCGGCTCGAAATAGAACGAGGTAATCTCCGAGCTTTCCTGGACCTTGGCCACCAGGATGAACTCCCGCTCGCCCCGCCAACCACCCGGGGCAGCGGCTTTCTGGTCATACATGCCGGCTTCGGCGCCGATGAGGATATCGGCCAGTTGGTTGTAGGCAGCGCCCCAGGCGCAAATCACTTCGGGCGTGGCAATCTCGTTGCCCAGCACTTCGGCAATCGCCCGCAACAAGCAGGAACCGACAATCGGGTAATGCTGTGGCTCGATCTGCAAGGCGACGTGCTTGTTGACGATCTTCGCCACCAGGTCACCCAACTGGTCGAGCTGGTCGATATGCCGCGCGTACATCAATACGCCGTTGGCCAGAGCCCGGGGTTGATCGCCGCTGGCCTGGTGAGCCTGGTTGAACAAAGGACGAACCTGGGGATATTCGGAAAGCATCATGCGATAGAAATGAGTAATGAGCGCTTCACCACCGCTTTCGAGCAATGGAACGGTGGAGCGAATGATGGCGCGTTCTTCCCGGGTGAGCATTAGGTGACTCCTCGTGTGTTACGGAAACGGATATCCATGCTTATCAGTTTCCATGCCACAAATATTTTTCTTGTTTTTCAACAGGTTAAAAATAAAGTAGTCATAACGACACGGCTGGCGTTATAGTCTTTTTGACTACTAGGAGTCATTATGACCGCAACCTCCCTGCTGACTGCCCTGTTGCCGCTGGTAGCCGATCTGTCTCGCGAACTGCCTGAGGGTGAGCGTTATCGCCGCTTGCTCGGAGCCCTGCGCGCCTTGCTGCCCTGCGACGCGGCGGCACTGTTGCAGCTGGATGGCGACTGCCTGGTGCCGTTGGCGGTAGACGGTTTGAGCACCGACACCTTGGGCCGGCGTTTCCGGGTCAGCGAACACCCGCGCTTCGAAACGCTGCTGGCCAACCCGCACCCCACCCGTTTCGCCACCGACAGCGACCTGCCCGATCCCTATGACGGGCTGGTCGAAGGTCTCGACGACCATCTGGAAGTTCACGATTGCATGGGCTGCCCGCTGTTCGTCGACGAGCGCCCCTGGGGCCTGCTGACCCTTGACTCCCTGGACCCGGAGCGTTTCGAACCTATCGACCTCAGTGCTCTGCAAGCCTTCGCCAGTCTCGCCGCCGCCACGGTCAGCGCCGCCCAACGCATTGAGCGCCTGGCCTTGAAAGCCGAAGACGAACACCGTCGCGCCGAGCTCTATCGCCAGGCCAGCGGCCAGCAACCCCGCGATATGGTCGGCCAGAGCAAGGCCCATAAACGTCTGGTGGAAGAGATCAATCTGGTGGGCGGCAGCGACCTGACCGTGTTGATCACCGGGGAAACCGGCGTCGGCAAGGAGTTGGTCGCCCAGGCCATCCACGCGGCCTCCAAACGCGCCGATCAGCCGTTGATCAGCCTCAACTGCGCAGCCCTGCCGGACACTTTGGTGGAAAGCGAACTCTTCGGCCATGTACGCGGCGCGTTCACCGGAGCCACGAGCGACCGGCGCGGCAAGTTCGAGCTGGCCGATGGCGGCACGTTGTTCCTCGATGAAGTAGGCGAATTGTCGCTGACCGTCCAGGCCAAACTGTTGCGAGTGTTGCAGAGCGGGCAGTTGCAGCGCCTGGGCTCGGACAAGGAACACCAGGTCGACGTGCGCCTGATCGCCGCGACCAATCGCGACTTGGCCGAAGAAGTGCGCAACGGCCGCTATCGGGCCGACTTCTATCACCGTTTGAGCGTGTACCCCTTGCTGGTACCGGCGCTGCGGGATCGCGGCCGGGATGTATTGTTGCTCAGCGGTTTCTTCCTGGAGCAGAACCGCTCGCGCATGGGCCTTAACAGCCTGCGTCTGAGCAGCGACGCCCAGGCCGCTCTGCTGGCCTACGACTGGCCGGGTAACGTTCGTGAACTGGAACACCTGATCGGCCGTAGCGCCCTGAAAGCGCTGGGCAGATGCCCGGTGCGTCCGAAAATCCTCAGCCTCAGTGCCCAGGACCTGGACTTGCCCCAGGCTGCCGAGGCCACGTCCGAGCCTTCATTTACCCACTCTGCAACGGCGGTGGAACAGGTGGTGGGCGACCTGCGCGAAGCCGTGGACGATTTCCAGCGCAGGCTGATCGGCGCCAGCCTGGAACGACATCAGCACAACTGGGCCAGTGCCGCCCGGGAACTGGGGCTGGATCGGGCGAACCTGGGGCGGATGGCACGGCGTCTGGGGCTCAAATAGCCCTCCCCTCAACCGCCACAGGCTGTGTATCTATAAGTTGTTGGCCCGGAAATCGGATGTCGACAGCTTTCACCCTAAAGCCTGCCCCCAACAAGTCGATAACCCGATATCAAAAGCTGTTTTGGCGATCGTCACGTTCGCCCCACCTTTTTCCACAGAAGGTTTTTATGTCTTCTAACAAAGCCCGCGCAGATTCACTTTCGCTTCTGCTGTTTACCTTGCGCAGCGGCAAGCTGATGGCAATCAACCTGCTCAAAGTCAGTGAGATCATTCCGTGCCCGCCACTGACCAAACTGCCGGAGTCGCATCCGCACGTGAAAGGCATCGCGACCCTGCGTGGCGCATCGTTATCAGTGATTGACCTGAGCCGTGCCATTGGCGAGCGGCCATTGGAGGATCCGGATGGCGGCTGCCTGATCGTCACCGATGTCAGCCGCTCCAAGCAGGGCCTGCATGTGCAGGCGGTGAGCAAAATCGTCCACTGCCTGACCACCGACATCAAGCCACCGCCTTACGGCTCCGGCGGTAACCGCGCGTTTATCACCGGTGTGACGTCGGTGGACGGCACGCTGGTGCAGGTACTGGACATCGAGAAGGTCATCCACGGCATCGCTCCGGCGCAGATCGAAACCGCGCCTACCGAACTGAGCATGGAAGACGCCGAAGTGCTGGGCAACGCTCGGATCCTGGTGGTCGATGACAGCCAGGTGGCGTTGCAGCAATCGGTGCATACCCTGCGCAACCTGGGCCTGCAATGCCATACCGCCCGCAGCGCCAAGGAAGCCATCGAATGCTTGTTGGACCTGCAAGGCACAGCCGGGCAGATCAACCTCATCGTCTCCGACATCGAAATGTCGGAGATGGACGGTTACGCCCTTACCCGCACCCTGCGGGAAACACCGGACTTCGCCCACCTCTACGTGTTGCTGCACACCTCGCTGGACAGCGCCATGAACAGCGAAAAGGCCCGATTGGCCGGCGCCAACGGAGTACTGACCAAGTTTTCCTCGCCAGAACTGACCAAGTGCCTGATCACGGCGGCCAAGGCGGTGGCCGAACAAGGCCACTGAGTTGTACCGATGACTTGCTCCTGCGTTCCGGCGTGGGAGGGTCCGGCAACCTCAGGCATACTTTTGCCCTGACTTTCCGGAACCAGACATCCCGATGAACATCCGCACATTGATTCTCCTTGGCGTCGCTGCCCTGGCCTCCCAGGCCCAAGCCTCCAGCCCAGAGGCCTGGGCCGCCTACGACAAAGCCGTGCTGGCCAGTTGCATCAAGGCCAGTGGCCTGAAGAACGCTGAGCCCGTGGGCACCGCCGCGCAATTCGACGACCGGATCGGCTACACCGCACTGTTGCTGCAAGGCCAATACCCGCAGAAACACATGAAAGGAGCGACCGGTACCGAACTGTGTCTCTACCGCAAGAAAACCAAGACGGCCCATGTGACCGAGTGGGACTCGATCCGCCCCGCCGCGACCGAGCAATGAGTGGCGCATAACTTGCTTCGTGAGGCTCGTCACGGCGTTTTTCTGTCGCCGCCTTTCAGCTCTCGACCGGTCGCTCAATGAATACAACGTTTTCCTGCGTAGGCTGCGGCAAATGCTGCTCCGGCCACCATGTTCCCCTGACCCTCGACGAAGCCCGGATGTGGGCGAGCGACGGCGGTCAGGTCATCGTCCTGGTGGAAGCCTTCCTGCCCAACGGCCTCGGCCTGCCCATGGCACAACGCGAGCATGCCGAACGCCGTTCCGTCAGGGTTCAGAGCGGCGGCAGCGATGCCTTCGTGGCGATCACCTTCGCCGCTTATAACGCGGGCCGTTGCCACAATCTCGACGAAGAAAACCTGTGCCGCATCTATGAACGCAGGCCGCTGGTGTGCCGCATCTATCCGATGGAGATCAATCCGCACATCCCGCTCAATCCTGCCGCCAAGGACTGCCCGCCGGAATCCTGGGAAACCGGACCGCAGCTGATCGTCGGCGGGAAACTGGTGGATGAAGCGCTGGCTGGGCTGATCGAACGCTCGCGCCAGGCCGATCGTGAAGAAATCCCGATCAAGGACCGCATCTGCGCGGCCCTGGGGATCCGCACCACCGCGCTGAAAGGCGATGGGTTTACCGCCTATCTGCCGGACATGACCGCGTTCGCGGCCGCCATCGATCAGGTGCGCTTGCAGCCGATGGCGCAGGAAACCGGAGAATGGCAGTTCCATTTGTCCGGGGATGACATCGCCCGCGAGGTCATGGCCTGTGGGGCACGGGTCGTCACCGAGGCAGCTTCGGATTATGCGTTCATTTCGCTGCGGGCGGCCTAGGGGCAACACAAGTCCCTTTGTGGGAGCGAGCCTGCTCGCGATAGCGGTATGTCAGTCAACATCAACGCTGGCTGAACCGCCGCCATCGCGAGCAGGCTCGCTCCCACAGGCCATTCCACTTCATAACCTGCACTCCCCTCTCGCCTAATCCTCGCCGAGAATGTTAGCGTGCTTGGTATTGCCTCCAAGACGAGCCTTGCACGATGAAAAAAACCGTACTTGCCTTCAGCCGTATCACGCCCCAAATGGTCGAGCGCCTGCAACAGGACTTCGATGTGATCGTTCCGACCCCATCGAAAGGCGATATCAACGCACAGTTCAACGAAGCCTTGCCTCATGCCCACGGCCTGATCGGTGTTGGTCGCAAACTCGGTCGCGAGCAACTGCAAGGCGCCGCGAACCTGCAGGTGGTCGCCAGTGTGTCGGTGGGTTACGACAACTACGACCTGGCCTACTTCAATGAACGCGGGATCATGCTCACCAACACCCCCGACGTGCTGACCGAAAGCACCGCCGACCTGGCCTTCGCCCTGCTGATGAGCAGCGCCCGTCGCGTCGCCGAACTGGACGCCTGGACCAAGGCCGGCCAATGGCAGGCGACGGTGGCGCCGCAATTGTTTGGCAGCGACGTGCACGGCAAGACCCTGGGCATCGTGGGCATGGGCAACATCGGCGCAGCCATTGCCCGACGTGGCCGGTTGGGGTTCAACATGCCGATCCTGTACAGCGGCAACAGCCGAAAAATCGAACTGGAAAACCAGCTGGGTGCACAGTTTCGCGAGCTGGACCAGTTGTTGGCCGAAGCGGACTTTGTCTGCCTCGTTGTGCCCCTGAGTGAGAAGACTCGCCATCTGATCGGGCAGCGGGAACTGTCGCTGATGAAACCAAGCGCCATTCTGATCAACATTTCCCGTGGCCCGGTGGTGGATGAACCGGCACTGATCGAGGCCTTGCAGAGCAACCGCATCCGCGGCGCCGGGCTGGACGTCTACGAGAAAGAGCCGCTGGCCGAATCGCCGCTGTTCCAGCTGAAGAACGCCGTCACCCTGCCGCACATCGGCTCGGCTACCCACGAAACCCGTGAAGCCATGGCCAATCTCGCGGTGGAAAACTTGCGCAGTGCGCTGCTGGGTGAACGGCCGCAGAACCTGGTCAATCCGCAAGTCTGGAAGTAGAAGCCGGCGCCACATCCCATCGCCCCGCTTTGTGGGAGCACGGCTTGCCCGCGAAACGAGCGCCTCGGTTTCTGACAGAGCGCGTCGCTTTCATCGCGGGCAAGCCTTGCTCCCACAAAGCGCGACACTGGTCGCCGCTGGTCGAGGCTTGCGAAATACCAGCACGTTCCCCAGCATCACCAATACCAGCCCGGCCAGCGCCGGTGTCGTCCACTGGTAGCCTTCGACAAACGCCGAGACATTCAGCGCTACGACTGGGAACAGGACCGTGCAATACGCCGCCCGTTCCGGCCCCATGCGCCCCACTAGCGTCAGGTAAGCGGTGAAGCCAATCACCGAGCCCGGGATCACCAGGTACAGCAGCGAACCGATGTAGCGCAGGTTCCATTCCATATCGAAAGCAATTCCGTTGAACAGGCACCAGCCCGCCAGCATCGTCGCGCCATAAGCCATGCCCCAGGCGTTGGTGGTCAGCGGCTTGAGCCCGGCCTTTTGTTGCAGACTCGAAAGCATATTGCCCGCCGAGAAACACAACGTCCCCAGCAACGCCAACGCCAACCCGAGCAGCGTCTGCGGGCTCGCATGATGGCCGGCCAGTTCCGGCCAGAACAACAGCCCCAGCCCCAACAACCCCAACGCACCGCCCAACAGCACGTTACGGGCGATCCGCTGACCGAAGAACACCCGGGCATTGAGGGCATTCCACAACGTGGCCGTGGAAAACACCACCGCCACCAGGCCGCTGGGAATCCACTGACTGGCGGTGAGGAAACACATGAAATTGATGCAGAAAAGGCACAGCCCCTGGGCCAGACAAATCAAATGACCGCGACGGTTCATCACCTGCAGTCGCCGGCTGAGCAGGAGCATCGCAAACAGGATCAGGGCTGCGAGGCCGAAGCGATAGACAATCGATACCGGGATGGCGACGACGCCCAGTTGCAGTTTCAGCGCAATCCAGGTGGTGCCCCAGATGAGCACGGTGAGCAGGTATAGCGAGAGGTTCATGGTGACGGCTCCTGACAGTGACGCTCAGTGTCACGCCGCCGTCCACCGGGCACTTGCGTAAACTTGCGGTTTTGTCGGCGTGCAGGCTGGCACGGCCCCCCCAACGGAGTAGGATGCAAGGCGTTGGAGATAACCGATCATGCCCACACTGCAAACCCTGCAAGTCTTCCAGGCCCTCAACAGCTCGCCCAATGCCCGCCTGGAGCACAGTGCCGAGCTCGGCGACGGCATGGCGGCCGCCTTGTGGACCAATCATCATGACGCCCGGGACTACGAGGCGCCGAGCCACCACACGCTGTCCTGCTACATCGCCGGTGGCACTGGCACCTTTCGTCGCGAACGGCCCGATACCCTGGGGGCGCCCGACAAGCTCTGCGTCCTGCCGGCAGGACATGAGTCGGCCTGGGTCATCAACGGTGACATTCGCCTCGCCCACCTGTACTTCAGCGCCGAACAATTCGCCCTCGGTTGCGTCACGCTGCTGGATCGCGAACCCCGGCAAGTGCAACTGCGCGAGGCGACCTTTCTCGACGATGAGCAGCAGGCGCAACGCTTTCGCCAGTTGATCGCCCTTAACTGGGACGAACCCGGCGAACGCTTGCTGAGCACCAGCCTGGCCCACGAGCTGCTCAATCACCTGCTGCTCAGCCAGGTCGGCCAGCGCCAGGACCTGCGCCTCAAAGGCGGGTTGGCCGCGCACCAGCGCCGATTGCTGGTGGACTACATCGACACTCATCTGGCCGAGGCCATCAGCCTCGGGCAACTGGCGGCGCTGTGCGCGCTGTCCGAATACCACTTTGCCCGGATGTTCCGCGAGAGCTTCGGGCTGCCGCCCCACCAGTATGTGCTGGCAAGACGCCTGGCACAGGCGCGGCACCTGCTGCGCAACACCTCACAACCCTTGGGCGACGTGGCACTGGCTTGCGGCTTCGCCAGCGCCAGTCACTTCACCCACCGTTTTCGCCAGGCATTGGGCGCGACGCCAGGGGAGTATCGACAGGCCTTCTTGCGCTGACAGTACTTGTCAACGAAAACGGGCCTGCAATTGCAGGCCCGTTTTCAGTTGGGATTAAAGATGAACGAGGCTTCAGCCGTGACGCGTGGCCCGCTCGTTCTCCAGGAATTCTTCTTCCAGCATCGCATCGGCCAGGGCCACGGATTCGGTCTGCACCACAGCGGCGCGCTTGTCACGCAGCTTGCCGAACAGATGCTCCAGGGCATTCTCCAACTTCGTCGCCGCCCCCTCGATCGCTGCCTCCAGCGAACCGGCCTTGTGCGTTACGGAAATCGGCTGATGGCCCTTTGGGCGGGCTTCGATCTGGCAGCGCAGATCATGGGGACCAGGCTTGGCGCCGTTCTCATCCCCCAGATGGACCTCGACCCGTGTCAGGTCTTCCTCATAACGTTCGAGCGTGCTTTCGATGGTAGTACGTACCCACTCCTCCAGTCGGATGCTGCTTTGAATATGGTTATCGCTGTTGACTTGGATTTGCATAGTTCATCCCTTATTTCGGCTAGCTCGCCAGGGGCCTGTCGACGTTGGCGTAACGGCCCCTTGAGTACAGAGTCGGGCTGCCGGAGGAACAATTCAAGCCCCCGAAAAAGATAAATATTGATTTGCAAATAAAGCCGGACAACGGACAAAAGCGCTGTTAATGTCGGGAGTTACCTCGCCCCGCCATCTTTCACAATCTGCGCCCCGCCCCGCACCGTCAACGATCATCCCGCCCTGAAAAGGGTAGTCACTGGAGCCCCGTTCCAGAGCCTCTTGGGCTATCTCGCCGCGAACATTGACCGACAGTTTTTCCGGCATGTCCCTTGCTATCGACTTGTTGCAGCGGTCGCAAGCGGCAATCTGCCGATGGTTGCATGCACCCAGCGATGGAACACGATCATGGAATGGCCGATGGTCCGGTACTGCGAACTAATCCCGATCACGGCCGGTCAACAACTGCACGTTCAATCAGGCGGTGACGCATCATGGACAACCCTTTTCAGATCATTACCGACGCTTTTGCGCCGCAGTATCAAATCAACCTGAGCATCCAGGGCCTCGACGGCAGCATCATGCTGACCCTGTCCAGGGCCGGGCGGATCGTCGCCAAGCGCATGATCAGTGCCCAGCAGCGCAACGACCCGGAACGGCTCAAGCGCCTGGTGCAAAGCATTCAGTTCGGCATCGCCATCGAGCAGGGCCACAGCGCCGTGGCGATCCTCGAAGCCATGACCGGTGGCGACAACGTCAAGCTGCCACCACCGCGCTCACAAGGACCGACTCCCGCCAGCCTTTAGATTTCGCCTTTTTCTATTTCTGCATGCTCGCTGGAACCCGCGCCGACCTTACGGTGCGGGTGCTCGATCTTCACCGACGGGAACTGCGACGACGCGTAGCGAACCACCAGGATCGAGAACGCCAGCAGCAGGATCCCTCCGCACAAGTAGATGATCCCCAGGTCCGGCGGGCTGTGGTGGGAAACGTTGGAGATCAGCAAGCGAGTCAATGCGGTGATGGCCACGTAGATCAGAAAACGTACTGGCATGTGGTTGGTCTTGAAGTAGATCCCGACCATCGCGCCCAATTCCAGATAGATGAACAGCAAGAGGATGTCGTCGATCTTGATATGTCCTGCTTCGATCATCTGCAAAAACTCCATGACCGCCGCCCACGCGGTCACCGCCCCAATGGCAAACAGCGCCAGATAATGGAACGTCTCGACGAATAGGTTGCCCAGGGATTCGGCCATCCGATGGACATTCTGGCGCAGGTTCTCGGCCCAGTTGATTTTCACGATGCGGTTTCCTTAGGTCGACTCGACCGATGATGCAGGTTGGACGTGACGGTTGTTCTGCATGCAGAAAAAAGGCCAGCGGCAATGAATGAGATGGCGAAAGGCTGGCAACCGACACGTCCATCCCACGACAAACGCCGAAACCGGTCTACATTAAAAAGCCACTACCCAAAGGCAAAGGATTCGCTTATCCTCCATCCTGTATATAAATACAGTAGTTGCGCGATACCGGTTTGAAGACGCGTGAGACGGAACCGACCGTCGCGATCCGAAGCCGTGATGCTTGGATTTCTATAGATTCCGCGGCCTGGCTTCCATGCTTGCGGCATACATGCAAACAAACGAGAGGCCAGCCATGGCTGTTGAGATTCTGTACCGCAGTACACGTGATTTGGAGACTACGTTTTTGGACCGTAAGCTCGCTGATGCCCATGACCAGATGCTTGAACTGGCGGAGGTGCTGACCACTGTTCTGATGAAGAATGTGCAAGGCCTGAACGAGAAGCAGGCTGAGGATGCGAGCATCTTCATGGCAAAAAACAGAGCGGCGTTTGCAGCCGCATTCAAAAGCAACGCGGCCGCCCTTGGGGATCTTCTGGGTTCCGAAGACAGCGAGTGAGCCTCAGCGGCGTGGCACCTGTTCAACGCAACATGGACTCCAGCCTGCGGCGCCTCAATAGTAACGGCGCGGGTCGGAATCGATCAGGCTGGCCAACTTTGTCAGGGCGAAACGCAGTTCGTCCTGGCTGGTAGGGGACATCAGCACCACCCTTACACTTCGGCTGGTCCCGGAGCGTTCAGCCTGGAACTGCGAGCCACTCAGCACCAGTACGCCGTTGGCCCGGGCAAGCATGGTGAATTCGTCGCCGGTCCATGGTTCGGGAAGCGTCAACCAGACATGGTACGCATAGGGCTGGCTCTTGAGCTCGAAGCTGGCAAGGATTTCCCGGGCAATCGCTTGCCGCCCGGCGGCTTCGTTGCGCTGGATGCGGATCAGTTTCTTGTCCAGGCCTTCGGTGATCACATTGCTCGCCAGTTGCGCGGTCAACGGTGACGGCATCCAGACACTGCTGCGCACCATCGAGGTCAGCCGGGACAACAGTTTCGGCGGGCTGTAGAGATAACCGATCCGAAGCGCCGGCATGACCGACTTCGACAGGCTGGTCAGGTACACCGACCGATCCGGCGCAAAGGCCGACAGCGGTTTGATCGATGGATCGGTGGCGAGGAAACCATAGATGTCATCATCCAGGATGATGAAATCGAACTCCTCGGCCAGTGCGGCAATCTGGGCCCGACGCTTTTGCGACATGATCGCCGCCGTCGGATTCTGGCAGGTCGCCACGCAAACCAGCATCGCCGGTTTCTCGCGTAAACACAGCTCACGCAACGCTTCGGGGATGATGCCTTCGTCATCCATCGGTACACCGCGCAGGCGACGCTCAAGACCATGGGCCAGGGAAATGATGCCGGGGTAGCAAAGCGCCTCGCAGAGCACCAGGTCGCCGGCGTTGGTCAGGGCGCTCATCGCCACCATCAAGCCATGCTGGGCCCCGGCAGTGATTACCACTTGCTGCCATTGAGCATCCGGCAATGAAGGGCGCAACCACTGTGCGCCTGCCTCACGATGAGCCGGGTGACCGCCGTCAGGGGCGTAATCCAGGGCGCCGGCAAAATCGGTGCTTTTCGCCATGCCCACCAGCGCGCCGCGCAGCCAGTACTCCAGGGTTTCGCTGGAGGGCTTGATGATCGAGAGATCGAGCAATTCGGGTTGCCCTAAATTCAACGGCGCGGCGCTGTGGGCTGCCGGCAGGTCCAACTGCTGCTGGCTGAGCACATAAGTGCCACGCCCCACCTCACCCTGCACCAACCGACGTCGATGGGCTTCGCCATAGGCCCTGCTGATCGTGCCCGGCGTGACATCCAAGGCATTGGCCAATTCCCGCAGGGTCGGTAAGCGATCGCCCTCGCTCAGCACACCGTTGCTGATATCGCGCGCCAAGGCATCGGCAATCGACAGGTACATCGGCTGGTTGGACTCACTTAACTGGGGAACCCACATGAACGCTCACTGCCCATCGTAGAAATGATGAATTTGAGAGCATATCACATCGAGGAGAGGCTATTGATCACGGGCGCAATCGACAAATTGAGTCGATTGATTCGATAATTAACCGCTGACCGCTATCCTTTCATCCACCAAGTAAAAATAAATAGCCAATAAATTCATACAGTTAACTAAGTATTAAAGCTAACCATTACAAAACCTGCCGCCCCACCATTGAATCAATTCAATTCATTCAAATACACTCTTCAAAATCGAATCAATCGACTCAACCCTCCCTGATCACTGCGCGCTCCTGCCGCGCCAAGTCGAGACACTATGGCCACAATCAGAAAGGATCTATCCCTGTCAGCGATCATCGCGGGCTTTATCGCCGTGATCATTTCCTATGCCGGCCCCCTCATCATCGTGTTCCAGGCAGCCAAGGAGGCACACTTGGACAACGACGTGGTCTCCTCGTGGATCTGGGCCATTTCCATCGGCAGCGGAATCACCGGCCTGGTCCTGAGCTGGCGCCTGCGTATTCCAGTGATCACGGCGTGGTCGACACCGGGCGCGGCGTTACTGGTGTCGATGCTGCCGACCGTTACCCTGCCCCAAGCCATCGGCGCCTATGTGGTGGCGTCGCTGATCATTGCCGTAGTGGGGTTGTCCGGCGCGTTCGACAAGCTGATGAGCCGCCTGCCCAAAGCCATCGCCGCCGCCATGCTCGCCGGCATCCTGTTCCGCTTCGGCGCAGAGTTGTTCACTTCGATCAAGCTGCAGCCGGCGCTGGTGTTGTCGATGATTGCGGCTTACCTGATCTGCAAGCGCTTTTCGCCGCGCTACGCGATTCTGTCAGTGCTGGTGGTCGGCTGCGCGATGGCCGCCGCGTTCGGAGAACTCAACAGTGGCTCGATCACCATCGCGGTGGCCCATCCGGTCTTTATCGCCCCTGAATGGAGCTGGCATGCAATCATCAACATTGGCCTGCCATTGGCGCTGGTGACGTTGACCGGCCAGTACGTACCGGGCATGGCGGTCTTACGCACCTCGGGCTACAACACACCGGCGCGCTCGATCATTTCGGTCACCGCGATTGGCTCGGCCCTGATGGCGCCCTTCGGCTCCCACGGTTTGAACCTGGCGGCCATTACTGCGGCGATCTGCACCGGTCGCGAAGCCCATGAGGACCGTGACAAACGCTATATCGCCGGCATCGCCTGCGGGGTGTTCTATATCCTGATGGGCACCTTCGGCGCGACGCTGGCCTCAGTGTTTTCCGCCCTGCCGAAAGAGCTGATCGCCTCCCTCGCCGGTCTCGCCCTGTTCGGCGCAATCAGCGCCGGGTTGACCGGTGCCATGGCGGATGAGAAACAGCGGGAAGCAGCGCTGATCACCTTTCTGGTGACCGCGTCGGGCATGAGTTTCCTGGGGCTGGCCGCCGCATTCTGGGGCCTGATCTTCGGCCTCGTGGCGCATTTCGTGCTGGCCTATACCCGGCAAAGCAAAACCGCCGTCATCGCCGCGGGCAACTGATCATGGCGGCTCGCGATTGCGCTGCGAGCCGCTTTTATCGATACAGCAAACGCTCTGCCAGCTCATCCGCCACCCGGGCCGGCGAACGTTTCTCCGCCTGGGCATGGGCGAAGACCTCCGTGAGCCGAGCAGCGATTTTCGACAGGTGGGCCGTGATGGTCGACAGCTCTTCGCCGCGATGTTTGAGGGCGACGTAGATCAGCCCACCGGAGTTGATCACATAGTCCGGCGCATAGAGAATCCCGCGCTTTTCCAATTGGTCGGCCACTAGCAGGCTGCTCAACTGGTTATGGGCCGAGCCGGCCACGGCCGAGCAACGCAGTTGCGCCACGCTGTGGCTGTTGAGCACACCGCCCAGGCCGCAGGGGGCAAGAATGTCACAAGGGGTGCTGAGCAGCGCATCGTTGGCAATGGGATGGGCGCCCAGTTGCTCCATTGCCAGTTGCACCTTGCCGGGATCGATGTCGCTGACCAGCAGTTCTGCACCGGCCGCGTGCAGCTGTTCGGCCAGGGCATACCCGACATTGCCCAAGCCCTGGATCGCCACGCGCAGGCTTTCAAGATTGTCGCTACCCAGCCGGGCCATGGCCGTGGCACGAATGCCGGCGAATACCCCCATCGCAGCGTGGGGGGCCGGGTCGCCCGAAGCGGTGGTACTGGTGACATGACGGGTCTGTTGGGCGATGCAATCCATGTCGGCCACCGAGGTACCGCTGTCGATGGCGGTGATGTACCGGCCATCCAGTTGCTCGATGCAGCGACCAAAGGCTTCGAACAACGCGGCCCGGCTTTCGACATGGGCCGGACGCATGATCACCGCCACCCCACCGCCTACCGGCAGACCGGCCAGCGCAGCCTTGTAGCTCATGCCCTGGGCCAGGCGCACCGCATCGACCACGGCACTTTCATCGTCGGGGTAGGACAGATAACGACATCCCCCCAAGGCTGGCCCTGGGCGGCTGCTATGAATGGCAATGACCGCCTTCAACCCGGTTGTCGGGTCTACGCTCAAGTGCAGCGATTCAAGGCGGGAGCTTTGCATGAGCGCAAACATCGACAGGCTCCCGAATCACTTCTGTTTGTTTCGCCAGTATAGGCGTGTCGCTGAAATTTGCTGGAGCACGCCGGAATAAGCTGCCTCAACTGTCATCTTTTCGGGCATAACCGTTACCGCATCTCTCTGAGACTGGACGAAAGCCCGTGGCAGAGCTAAAACGAGGCAATGTCCGGAGAGTGTGATGAAACCGCGCCAAGCCTTTTTTGAATGTCTGTACCGTTCGCCTGCGGCGCTGTTCGAAGCGGCGCTGTGGATCGCTGCCGAGCATGATCACGACGTCGACGTACCGGCCTTGCTGAGGGATTTCAGGGATCTGCAGCAGCAGGTCAGCCATGACCTGCCCTTGCTGCCCGTCGCGGAGCTGGGCCAGCCCTTGTTGCGCTGCCTGAATGACCTGGGGTATGCCCAGGACGATTTCACCCCCCTGCGCCCGCGCGTCGCATTGCTCGACAAGGTATTGGCCAGAAAGCGCGGCCAACCATTGGCCCTCGCCCTGATTGCCCTGGAGTTGGCCCGAGGCCTGGAGATACCGATGGTCGGGGTCAATTTCCCCGGTCACTTCCTGCTTCGAGTGCCCGGTGCCGATCACCTGCTCGACCCATGTGGTGGCCGTCGGCTGTACCCCAACGACTGCCGGGAACTGCTGCAGCGTCAATATGGCTCGAACATGCCGCTCAAGGCTGAGCATTTGGCCAGCGCCGAGCCGCTGCAGATGCTCCAGCGCCTGTCACGCAATCTTCGCCAGTTGCATCTGACGAACGACGAGTACATCGACGCACTGATCGATGCCGAACGGGTCCTGGAACTGGGCAACGCCAGCGCCGCCGATTACCTAGCCCGCGCCAGCCTGTACCAGCGTCTCGACTGTCCCAACGCCGAACGCTTCGACCTGGAACACGCGCTGATGCTCAGTGACGACCCGATCCAGCGGATCCGGCTGACGGAGCGGCTGGGGCATCTGCCGCCGAATTCGATTGTGCATTGATCTGCAGGGCAGGCTGACATTCTTGCTGACTGTCAGGCCGCCTTCGCGAGCAGGCTCGCTCCCACACGGGACGGCGTAACGCGAACCATGTGGGAGCGAGCCTGCTCGCGATGGCGCCAGATCAGCCACCCTTGATGTCAGCTGGCAGGCGTGTCCACCTGATTAGCCGGATGCGCTTTCTGGAACGCGGCATGTGCAGCCGCCAGCGCCGCAACGCGACGGATCCGTGGATAACCTTGCAAGGAAACGTTGAAACGCTCAGCCGCGTACAACTGCGGGACCAGGTAGACATCCGCCAATCCTGGCGCGAGGCCGAAACAGTAGCCCTCGTCGCCGATCAGCTGCTCCACCGCCGTCAGCCCCTGGCTGATCCAGTGTCCGATCCACTCCGCCACCTGCGTTTCATCATGCCCCCACTGCCGCAGCTTGTTGAGCACGCTGACGTTGTGCAGCGGGTGGATATCACAACCGATCAGGGCAGCGACGCCGCGTTCATGGGCACGAACCGCCAGGTCCGGGTTGAGCAGCGGCACCTGTGGATAACGCTCCTCCAGGTATTCGATGATGGCCGGCGATTGCACCAGCAGCGCCCCCTCGTCGGTACGCAGCGCCGGTACCCGCCCCTGCGGATTGATCGCGAGATAGGCCGGCTGGCGATGTTCGCCTCCCGGCGGTGCGATCAGGTTGACCGGCACGGCACGGTAATCCAGGCCTTTGAGTGCCAGAGCGATGCGCACCCGATAAGACGAGGTGGAGCGGTAATAGGTATAGAGTTCCATGCCCTGCCCCTCAACGCGCCGACAGGATCTTGCCCCGGCATTCGCCGAAACCGATGGAAGCGACGCCCTCACGGCTGCAACGGGCTCGCAGGATGATTTCGTCGCCATCCTCGAGGAATTTGCGCACTTCACCAGACGCCAGCTCGATCGGTTTCTTGCCGCCCTCGGTGATCTCCAGCAAGCTGCCGAACTGACCGCTCTCCGGACCCGACAAGGTGCCCGAGCCGAACAGGTCGCCGGCCTGCAACTGGCAGCCATTGACGCTATGGTGCGCGACCATCTGCGCCACGGTCCAATACATGTAGCGGGTGTTGCTCAACGTCAGGCGATGGGCCGGCAGATTCTGCTCACGCATGGTTTCGGTCAGCAGCAGGACCTCCAGCTCGATATCAAAGGCGCCGCCGTCCTGGTCGCGCTTGTCCAGCAGATAGGGCAGGGGTTGCGGATCGCCTTCCGGCCGCGCCGGTTGAGGGCAGCGGAACGGCTCCAGGGCTTCAGCCGTCACGACCCACGGCGAAATACTGGTCAGAAAGCTCTTTGACAGAAAAGGCCCCAGCGGCTGGTATTCCCAGGCCTGGATATCCCGAGCCGACCAATCGTTGAGCAGGCAGAACCCACCGATGTGCTCGGCGGCGTCACCGATGGCGATGGGCTCGCCCAGTGCATTGCCCTTGCCGATCCAGATCCCCAGCTCCAGCTCGTAGTCCAGCCGCGAGCAGGGGCCGAAGGTCGGTTCACTCTGGCCGGCGGGCAGGGTCTGGCCCTTGGGGCGACGTACATCGGTGCCGGACGGGCGGATGGTCGAGGCGCGACCGTGGTAACCGATGGGAACGTATTTGTAGTTGGGCAACAGCGGGTTGTCGGGGCGGAACAGTTTGCCGACATTCTGCGCATGCTCGATGCCGACGTAGAAGTCGGTGTAGTCGTTGATTTTCGCCGGCAGGTGCATCTGGCAATCCGTCGCCAGAGGAAGCATCTTCGTCCCTTGGGCCAGAATCAGCTCGCGTTGCGCACTGTCTTCGCCCAACAAGGCCTGCAGCCGTTCACGCAAGGCCACCCGGGCATTGCGGCCCAGTTCGAAGAATGCGTTCAACTGGCCGCCGCTCATGGCTTCGACGGCTTCGCGCGCCGCGCCATCGAACAGTCCTGCTTGCAACGCGGCCTGCAGATCGAAAACATGATCGCCAATGGCAACACCGCTTCGCGGAGCACCACCGCCCACGCTGAAGATCCCCAGCGGCAGGTTCTGCAGTGGGAAATCGGCATGGCCGTTGGCGGAGGCAACCCAGCTACGGGCAGGGGAAACTTGGGTCATGGATTATCTCCGGGTCGGGTCGAACGTGACGGGCAGCGAAGCCCAACAGGCATCGTAGTCGGTTTGCAGTTGCGGGCAATCCAGGGCGAAACGGCTCGGGCGCAGCACCTGGCTGGTTTCGAACATGAAGGCCATGGTGTTATCTATTTTCACCGGCGTCAGCTCGGCGTTGATCGCCTTGGTGCAGGTTTCGCCATCCGGACCATGGGCGCTCATGCAGCTGTGCAAGGAGGCGCCACCCGGCACGAAACCCTCGGCCTTGGCATCGTAGGCGCCCTGGATCAGGCCCATGAATTCGTTCATCAGGTTGCGGTGGAACCACGGTGGACGGAAGGTTTTTTCCGCGACCATCCAGCGCGGCGGGAAGATCACGAAGTCGAGATTGGCCAGGCCGTGGACGCTGGTAGGCGAGGTCAACACGGTGAAGATCGAAGGGTCCGGATGATCGAAGCTGACCGTGCCGATGGTGTTGAAGCGGCGCAGATCGTATTTGTACGGCACGTTGTTGCCGTGCCAGGCCACGACGTCGAACGGCGAATGATCCAGTTCGCAAGCCCACAACTCACCGAGGAATTTCTGCACCAGCGTGGTCGGTTGTGGAAGGTTCTCGTAATGCGCGACTGGTGTCAGGAAGTCCCGCGGGTTGGCCAGGCCGTTGCTGCCGATGGGGCCGAGATCAGGCAGGCGCAGCGGCGCGCCATGGTTCTCGGCGAGGTAGCCGCGGGCCTGCGGATCGAGCAGCTCGATGCGAAACTTCAGGCCGCGAGGCAGCACGGCGATTTCCAGCGGAACCAGTTCCAGCCGGCCCAGCTCGGTGACGATTCGCAGTCGCCCTGACTGCGGCACGATCAGCCACTCGCCGTCCGCATTGAAGAACACCCGCTCCATGGAGCGGTTGGCACGGTAGTGAAAGATACTGATGCCGGCGGGCTTGTCCTGGCCGGCATTGGCCGCCATGCGCACCAGCCCGTCGATGAAGTCAGTGGGTTCGGCGGGGATGTCCAAGGGATTCCAGCGCAGGCGATTCGGTGTGACCTCGCCCAGCGCCCCGCCAGCCAGCTGGCGCTCCAGTTTGATGAATGCCGGATGGTTGGCCGATGGCCGGATGCGATACATCCAGGTACGCCGCGCCTCGCTGCGAGTCATGGTGAACGCCGTACCGGAAAACAACTCGGCGTAGAGACCGTATGGCGCCTTCTGCGGAGAGTTCTGGCCGGCAGGCAGCGCACCAGGCAGCGCTTCACTGGCAAATTCGTTGCCGAAGCCTGATTGGTACGCCAGCCCTGACGCTGTGGAATCGAGGTTCATGGAGCCTCCTGAACATCTGTTATTTTTATCGTAATTCGATTACGCATAACGTAATTTGCTCGACAGCGACCGTCAAGCTATAAAGACGCCCATTCGCTCCCGGATCCAGCGCCTCCATGGAAACCCCGCTCAATAACAGCAAGCAGAAAGTCCGCTCGGCCGAAGTCGGCACCGACATCCTCAAAGCCCTGGCCGAACTTTCCCCCTCCACGTCGCTGTCGCGCCTGGCCGAACACGTGCAGATGCCGGCGAGCAAGGTTCATCGCTATCTGCAGGCCTTGATAGCCAGCGGTTTCGCCGAACAGAACACCGCCACCAACCACTACGGCCTGGGGCGCGAAGCCTTGCGGGTGGGCCTGGCGGCGCTGAACGGCATGGACGTGCTGCAAGTGGCCGCCCTGCCCCTGGCGGAACTGCGGGATGACTTGAACGAAACCTGTTTCCTGGCGGTGTGGGGCAATCACGGCGCGACCGTGGTACGGATCGAACCCGCCGTGCGCGCCGTGACCGTGGTGACGCAACTGGGTTCGGTGTTGCCGTTGCTCAGTTCGTCCACCGGACTGGTGTTCAGTGCCTATCTGCCGGAGCGCGAGACCATCGAGCTGCGAGAACAGGAAGTGGCGAGCAGCGGCAATCACGCACTGGCCGACGACCGTGCCTATGCCACCCTGTGCGAGCAGATCCGCGGTCGGGGATTGCACCATGTGCATGGCTTGCTGATGCCGGGGGTGGACGCCTTGTCCGCGCCGGTCTTCAATGCCGTCGGCCAGGTCACGGCCGTCATGACCATCGTCGGCCCGACCTCGCTGTTCCATGCCGATGAGAATGGCCCGGCGGCCCAACGACTGTTGGCGGCGACCCGGGCCGTGAGTTGGCGAATGGGGTATGAGTCCGGCTCAGGATCAGCTCAGACTAACCCATGACCCCCATGACCTTGGCCTTCGCCACCGCCTGGGTACGTCGCTGTACACCCAACTTGCTATGTATCCGCCGCGCATGGGTTTTAACCGTGTGCAACGATATGAACAGTTGTTCGGCAATCTGCTGGTTTGAATAACCTTGGGCAATCAGGCCCAGGACTTCCAACTCTCGCTGGCTGAGCAACGTGTCTTCGGTGCCGGTCGCCGGCTGTCCGACGGTCTCAACCGATTGCGCCCAACGCAGCAGTTCCGGCTGACGCAAGCGCAGCTCGCACAGGGCCTGCTGCGCGCGCCAACAGGCGACCCGCTCGAGGCCTTCCAGCATCAGCACACGGGCCTGTGCATGATCGCCGCACAGCCAGACGACTTCGGCCAACGCCAGATGCAGCTCAGTTTCCAGCGCCTGCATGCCACAGCGCTGCGCCTGGGCAATCATGATCTCCAGTCGGGCCTGCGGGTCTTGCGCCCGCTGCAGGTAGACCTCGGCCAGTATCAGCAGGTATTCAAGCCGCGGGATCAATTCCAAGGTCGCCGGTGGCGCGTGTTTGGCCTTTGGGCCGCGAAAATGCCGCAGGACCCGGGTCAACGCTTCATAGGCCAGCTCCGGGCGGCCCTGTTGCAACCAGAACTGACAACTGGTCTGCAGCAATACGCCACGGTATACGGTGTCGGGAATGTGCCGCTGCTGCATGACCCGCTCGGCTTCACGCAGTTGCACAAAGGCCTCGCCGTAGTCGCCCTGATTAGCGGCCAGGCTGGCCTTGCCGAGAAACCCATAGAGCACTTGTTTGTCCTGGCTATGCATGCTCGTTTCCAGGCCCGTTTGAAACTGCTCCGCTGCTTGCTCCTCGAACCCCATGCGCAATGCCAGGCGACCGCGTCGCAGGGCAATGCGACCCAGCAACGGAGAAAAGTCCTGGCCTGGCTTATCGAGCAACGCCTGGACCGCCCCCAACAGATGGTCGGCCCGATGGGGCGCGCCGCGTTGCTCCAGCAATTGGGCGTGATCGAGCTCCAACAACCCCTCGAACACCAGCGAGCCCTGTGCACGCGCCAAGCATAGCGCCTGGCGATTGATCCATTGTGCCGACGCCAGCTCGCCCTTGAGCAAGGCCTGTTGTGTCAGCCCAGACTGGCACAGCAGCCTCGAAGCCCAAGCCTCCGGATCCAGGCTGCTCTGGGCCAGGAGAAAGTGTTCGCTCGCCTGATCCCCCTCGCCTGCCAGGTGCCACAACCAGCCACTGAGAACCTGCCACCGCGCAACCAACTGACGCTGCTGGCAGGCCTTGGGCTGGGGGGCAAACCTGGCCAGTTGCTCAATGCATTCCAATGCCTGATCGAAGCGCCCGGCGAACAACAGCGCGGCCGTCACCAGACCCACCGATTGCGGCGTACCCAGCGTCAGCGCTTCGCCCTGTCGATCATGCAAGTCCAGCAACAGCACCACGGTGCGACGTTGCAAGACGTGTTCGAAGCTCAGGTGCTGCAAGAAACTGACGGCGGCCTCGAACTCTTCAGCCAGCATCGCCTGCTCGAACGCCATTGGCCAGTCCTGCTCGGCGGCAAACCACTGGCAAGCCCGTCGATGCCAGGACCGTCCCTGCGGCCACGGTTCCTCGCGCACCAACCGGGCCAGGGCCGGGAATACCTGCAACCAGTCCGACGACTGCTCCCAGGGTTCGATGAAACACCCCAGGTCCCTCAACAAGGGCAGGCATTCCGCACCTACGGTGTCACCAAACAGATGTTCGCACAGCCGCGCATTGAAGCGCGGCAGATGGGCCAGCACGCGCCAGGCCTGTGCCTGGTCCGGGGGCAACGCACTGAACAGCTCGTGCTCGAGGTAATCAAGCAAGGTGCCGGGGCGCCCCGGTGATGCGTGGCGGCGCGCCCACTCGCAACGCTCGAGCAAGGCAATGCGCACACCGGCGCACCAGCCACCGCTGCGCTGTATCACCTCGCGGGCCGTACGGGTCGCCAGGGGGCCGGGCAAATGACCGAGCAACGGTTGAATATCCTCAGGGCTGAACATCAGCGCCTTCGCGTCGAATTCGTGCAACTCATCATCGAGCAGCAAGCGCAACCAGTTGCAGTGTGGACGGCGACGGCCATTGAGCCACAGGTGCAGCGCCGGGCTGCTGGCGTTCAACAGACGGTCGAGCAACTGGTCCAGTTCGGGATTAGGCACCCGGCAATAATCATCCAGGAACAGCCATGTCGGCGTCTGCAAGCGCGCCAGATGGGACAGCAGCGCTGCCTCCCCAATCACCGGCAGCCCGAGGGTCTGCGCCAGTTGCTCGCACATTTGCTGCACGTCCAGCGCCGCGCCACCCAGCGGCAACCAATGCAGTCGACATCCGGCGGGAGCCTGGAGGAAACATTCGGCGAACAACGCACTCTTGCCACTGCCCGGCGGCGCGCAGAGCAGTTTTATCCGTGCTTGCGAGGTGAGCAAAGGCTCGCTCAGGGACCGTCGCGGCACATGCGTCGAGGACAGGCGAGGCAACAATCCTGGACGGTCCGGACACGGGGTCATGGCGGTCATGTGCGAGGGTCCTTTTTTATTGTTCTCTCATCACCCTAGCCCTGTGTCGCCAACCTTTGGAGAAGTATTCAGCGCGCTGATCGCGCCTCATAAGAAGACAACCGGACAGATGTTCCTGTGACGAGGGGATTCATCCCCGCTGCGGCGCGCAGCGGCCCCAAACCCTACGACTCGGTGTATCAGGCTGATTGAGTCGTCTGTGTTGGGGCTGCTGCGCAGCCCAGCGGGGATGAATCCCCTCGCCACAGATAAATCCCCTCGCCACAGTCAGAAGACCATCGAGGCTTACCGAACCCCGCTCGAGCGCAACGCCGCCGGTGTGTAGTCGGCTGCCCTGGCCTCGAAACCATACTCATAGCTGTGCTTCTCTTCGTTCTTCATGCCCAGCGCAATGTAGCGGCCGGCAATGATGTCGTAGAGCGTCTCGAGGGTGTAGCCGGGGTTCTGGTGGTCGTAATAGAACTGCGCATGCCCTTCGGCCACGCGCCACAATTGACCACGGCCGTCGTAGTGATCCACCAGCGCCGCCTGCCAGCTGTCCTCGTCGAAGTACATGTGGCGCTTGGCATAGATGTGTCGCTCGTTGGGCTTGACCGTACCGATCACTTCCCAGACCCGGTGCAACTCGTATCGGGTCAGGTCCTGGTTGATGTGGCCGGCCTTGATCACGTCGTCGTACTTGAGGCTCGGTGAATCGAGTTTGTAGCTGTTGTACGGAATGTACATTTCCTTCTTGCCGATCAACTGCCAGTCGTAGCGGTCCGGCGCACCGGAGAACAGGTCGAAGTTGTCGGAAGTACGCAACCCGTCGGCGGCGGTGCCCGGGCCATCGTAGGCCACCTGTGGGGCGCGGCGCACACGGCGCTGGCCGGCGTTGTAGATCCAGGCCAGGCGTGGTTCCTTCACTTGGTCGAGGGTTTCATGCACCAGCAGCACATTGCCGGCCAGACGTGCGGGGGCGGTGACTTCCTGCTTGAAATAGGTCAGCACGTTGCTGGCTTTTTCCGGATCGGCGTCCTTGATCAGGGCCGGCACAGCCACTTCCTCTTCGAAACGGATCGGCGTAAAGCTGCCGTTGGTCTGCGGTGTGGCCTGGGTGATGATGCGCCGCAGGTTGCCACCGTGATAACGGGTGATGTGGTTCCAGATGACTTCCACACCGTTCTTGGGAATCGGAAACGCGTAGTAACGGTTGCCGGTGAAATTGGCCAGTCCGTTACCGTCGTTGATCGCGGTGACATTGAGTGCGCTGCGCTTGGCCGACTCGTAGATTTCCGGCGGCAACCCTACGCTGCGATGGGTCGGATAAACCGGGATCTTGTAGGTTTCCGGGTAGCGCTTGAACATCGCGACCTGACCTTCGGAAAGCTTGTCCTTGTACTTGTCCACCGTCGCGGCAGTAATGATGAACAGTGGCTTCTCATTGGCGAACGGATCCGCCAGAAAGCCCTTGCTGTCCACGGCACCGGCGTTTTTCGGGATACCACCGGTCCAGGCCGGGATCGAGCCATCGGCATTACCGGCTTTCTCCGCTCCCAGCGGCGTCAGGCTGGTGCCCAGTTTGTTCGCCTCGTCCGGCGAGACCGCCGCCATCACGTTTGCGGCCAGCAGGCTCAAGGCCAGGGCACCGCATTGCAGGATCATCTTGCGCATAGGGTTTTCCTTGTCAGCCAGATCAGAAGTTCACGCCGAAGCTCAACGCGAGGAAGTCGCGATCCTTGAGGACGTTGTAGTCGCCGCCGAAAAAGTCGGTGTAGCTCAGGCTGGCGGTGTAGGTGTTGCGATAGTCGGCATCGACGCCGAGGCTGACGGCCTTGGCGCCCTCGTTGAACAGGCCGTTGGGACCGTAGCCGGCCACGTCATGGGACCAGGACACGTTGGGTTTGAAGTTGATGCCGGCGACGACGTTGGAGTAGTCGAGGATCGCCCGGGCGCGATAGCCCCATGAGGTCGAGGTGACGAAGCCATCGGTGTCACCGTTGAACCCGTATTGGCCATAGACCGAGTCGCGGCCGTAACGCAGTTTGTCCTTGGACTCCAGCCCACCGACATGCACCACCGCCGCCTCGCCCACCAGGGTCAAGCGATCCGCACCCCATACCTGATCGACGAAGTGGGTCAGGGTGCTTTGGATCTGGGTGATTTCCTTGCGGCGGTAGCCGGTGTTGTCGGCGCCCGGCGAAGTGGCGATAGGTGACGCTGCGCCACCGGCTATTGGATTTAGCAAGGCCAGGGTCAGGTCGTTGGTGTTGAGCTGCACCGGTGCGTTGGGGCGATAGCTGATCTCACCGGTCCATGCGGTGCCGGTGGGCAGCGTGGTGGAGAAGCTGGCACCGTACAGGCGTATGTCCTCAGGGTATTCGAGGTAGTACTGACCGCGGCCGAGCATCACGCTTTGGGCCAGGCCGGCACCACTGCCCGGCGACAGGCCGTTGGCAATCGCAACCATTCCCGGCAAAGCCGCCAGGGTTGAGGCTCCCGCCGTCGTGGTACCGACAGTAGGGGTGCGACTGTGATAGTTCATGAAGTACAAGCCGTACTCGGTGTCATCACCAAGCCAGCGCAACGCCGTACCCCACTGGCCGGAGTCACGGGCATCACGGTCGCCGCCACGAGGAATGACCACGCCTTCGCTGGACACCTCGATCCCCTGACCGAACGCCTGGGTCAGCGGTACGAACGGCGCGATAGCCGGGCTGCCCACGGTATAGCCACTGGTGCAGCCATCCGCTACCACGTCATTGCCGAAGAACGTGCCGCAGTTGTCGACCACCGTCTGGTCCCACTCCAACTGGTAGAAGCCCTCGATGGTGAGCTTGTCGGTCAGGCCTTGGGAGGCGAACAGCATGTTCACCGGAATCAGTCCTTCCTTGATCTCGGCACCCGGGCGACGGAATGCGGACACGTCCACCGGGTTGATGCTGTTGATGGAGTTGCCGATGAAGGTACTCTCCCCCCAACTGACCACCTGTTTGCCGGCACGCACGGTGCCCGGCAGATCGGCGATGGAATAGTTGTGATAGACGAAGGCATCGAGAATCTCCGCCCCCGAAGACTTGGCGCCCTCCTTGCGATTACTGTCGCTGATGTCCTTGAACGGACGGCTTTCGTCCTTCAGCTCGAAGTCATACCAGTACTTGCCACGCACGAACACGCCGGTATCACCGTACTTGAGCTCAAGGTCGTGCAGGCCCTTGAAGATCTTCGAGAAGGTCTCGCCCTTCTTGAAATTCAGCCGTCCATCATCACCCGTGGAAGACTGACCCCTACCGCCGTTGACCGTGCCGATAAAGTCCTTGTTGGCATCGCTCATACCCCAGCTCGCGCCCACGGACAGCGAGGAGTCGAACTGGCCTTCGATCTCGCCAATGTTGAATGAGACGGCCTGCGCCTGGGCGCAGCAGCCCAAGGCCACCGCGACGGCCAGCGCCTGCGGCTTGAAGATGGCGCGCATTGTTATTGTTGTCATGCGTCTTCCCCGGTGAGTGACAGAGTCTTCACCCTACTGCCGCCCGCCACGGTCGATAAGCGCACCAAGGAGGTATTCACGTTGTCGCTCGAAAGGATTAGTGCCCGCACGAGACGGGGCTTTGCACACGCCATGGATGGGCTGGATAGCGGCCCATCAGTTCAACGCATATTCGACGTCTTGTTTCGACTGTTGCGCGCGCCGTAACAGTGCATGTCCGGATCCGCTCTGTTTCCCGATGCGCCCGATCCCTATGCTGGCCGGGCTTTCAGGGTAACGGGCCTGCAAGCACCCGCCATGGCATCCCTCACGCCTGGCGCACCGTCATTCGGATGGATTATCGATCCATCACCCCGTGCTTACCGACGTTGGTTTGTGGCTCCTTTGCAACGTCATCTTCAGGCCGCTGCTTTTTGCAGCGGCCTTTTTTATGTGGGTTATTTTTTTCCAGGGTGAAACTTCTCGATTCCCACAACATCTTCGGAATCTCTCACCTGCACACCCTCTGCGAACAAACTTATAGTATTTTTTCGTTCACAACAGCACTGACATATATGACGGTGGACAGGTTTATCACTGAACACTGACAAACACTATTTCAGTACCCGCATTCGAAAGGAACTCGACATGCCACAAGAAAAGAACATCCTTGTAAATAGAGGAATACCTCTCAGGCGCTCACCATCTTTAAATTTAGGACCTGGCGGATCAATTCCGAACGGCTCTGGATTTGGAGGAATGTCAGGCACTGCCTACTCCGACCTCGGTCCCGACACAATCGATTACGCCAATGAATGGCTGATTGAAAGCAACACCGATACCGAGAAGATTTACAGGGAAAACATTAAAAATCTCAAACATATAACCGATGCCGAACTTTCACAAACCAGAGAGACTGCTCGTAAGATGCTCCCCCTTGGGGTTGATGCTAACAACATTGAAGCAAGAACACTCACCCTACACTTGTCAAAAGCAAGGGCAGACCACCAAGAACAAGTAACAATAGCCAATCGTTATTACGGACATGACCCACTGACCCACAAAGGTCGCGATCCCTTTTACAAGGGATTCGATGCCCCGGACCGCATCTCGCAAGGGGAGTATTACAAAGCAGTAGGAAAATGGAATATCTCTTACGCTGCAGCTTACGAAGCAAAGTTTCTGGCTGAACAGATAAAGCTATTGGAAGCGCGCTTAGTCATACAAAACAAAGTCGTCGCCGAAGCCAGCGCAAGAACAGCGGCAGCAGCTCAGGCAAAAGCCCAGGCTGACAGACAGCGTACAGCCGCTATAAAAGCACGCAAGGCCGCCAAAGCCGAGGCCAAACGTAATGCCAAAAGAAGACGGATTGCAGCGAAAGCAGCCCAACGTCAGGCAGAAATCCCTGAAGCACGTAAACCAGTCTTGGCTGCCACCACACGTCCAGTATTAGCCTCCGCTGCAATTGCTCCCGCATTAAGCGTTATCGGAGGAAGCTTCGCCGCCGATCAGGTGATCGCCTTGGCAATCACTAATGCGTTACGCGCCGCAGCCGCGGCAGTCATCGATACCCTTATCACCCTTGCTGGGCCCGCTGCCGCTGGGATTACAGCCCTGGTTTATACCTCGGAATTAGGTAACGGCGATCTCTATGTACTGAGTGTTCCTCTGTCGGAACTCGCGCCGGACAACACCGATGACCTGCATGCCATCGCCACATCAAGAGGTGAAACCCATCTCCCGGTTGCTCTGGGTTCCAGGACCATCGCCAACAAAACGGAGTTCATCGTTGCTGCCACCCCGGCCGACTCAACGCTCGCCAAAGTACCGGTCAGGCTGGCTACCTTTGACCCACAGGAAAATATCTACAAGTCCCATAGCCAGGACGCCGAATCCATTGGCATAACCTGGACGCCTGTCGTAACGACGGACAATGTCTCTACCTCCCTGCCTGCAAGCATCCCTGATGTTATTCATTACAGCGGCGCCATCCTGGAAATTAAGGCAGGGCGACTCGATACACATCCAGAGCTGGATCGTTATAGCTTTGGCGGGTTCGTCACGGTATTTCCGGTTGAGTCAGGCATCGCGCCGCTCTATACCGTGTTCAGCAATCCCTATGAGGGAGCAACGACAAAAGGAGAGCACAGTGGGCGGGACTTCAATCCAGATAAGGCAGGTGGGCCTATTATTGATCTGGACTGGAGAACGGCGACGGTTACCCGGGAGGGGATAGATACCATTAAGCTGCATATAGCAAGACTGAGCCCGTCAGATGCGAATGGCGTCATGATAAAACGGCTTGAAAATATTCTGAGCGGCGACATTGATGTCACCGATACAGACCTACGGTACTACACTCATGAAATCAGAGAACTCGAAAGATTTCGAAATCTTGGACTTAGGGATGATTTTGTGCCTACAGATGACTCATCCTATTGGAACAATGCCCACACAGCGACGCTTGAAGATTATAAAATTCAAGATCGAGCATCATTACTTTATACAACGGATGCCCTAGCCAAAGCAGACCTACAGGACGAAAGAGATTACAAAAAAATGCTGAAGGAGATGGGGCAATGAACATTATTGAACAAATAGTAAAGAACGAGCCACTAGAAGAAATCGTTACAGTATTTGCGCTACTAAAGCCCCTCCCACATCTAGACATGATGATCCGACGTCATAATCCTGAGCTTGTACAGCACGGGGAACTTGAAAGGACTTACACCAAACTTTTCGAAGCCGGGATACTGGCAATCGGCCAAAAAGGGCTCTGCATTAAAGGGCCTAACTGGAAAGCACCAAAATTCTTCCTTGAAAAAAGATACACCTAACCATTAGCCGCTGCCTGTGCAGCGGCTTCTTCCTTTCAGGTTATAGAACCCCACAAACCAAACGCCAATTCCTACAAAAGACCAAGACCCTCACTACAAGCCAATTTGAAGATCATTGTTAGTCTGAAGTTAATCGAAGCGCACAGCTTCGACCCCTTCAATTATCAATGAGCACATTTATGTACCCGATAAATTCCACCCGTTACCGTTCAAACAAAGGCCACAACAACCGCATTCGCTTTCTGATCTTCCACTACACGGCCGCCAATTTCTCATCTTCCATCAGCGCACTGACCGGCGCCTCCGTCAGCGCCCATTACCTGGTTCCGGACTTCACTGACCCGAGTTATGCGCAAGCAGGTTTCAACGAGCCGCAGATTTTCAATCTGGTGGACGAAAACAAGCGTGCCTGGCACGCAGGGGTGAGCAGTTGGGGCAATCGCAACAATTTGAACGACACGTCCATTGGAGTCGAAATCGTCAATCTGGCCGCTGATCACCAGGGAACATTCACCTTCCCGCCTTACTCACCGCAGCAAATCGAAGCAGTGGAGCAGTTGGCCCTCGACATACTCGGGCGTTATCCCGATATCAGCCCGGTCAATGTCGTGGCGCATTCGGACATCGCCGCCGGGCGCAAGAGTGACCCGGGCCCGATGTTTCCCTGGCATGCTTTGTATCTGAAAGGCATCGGCGCGTGGTTCGATGACTGCACGCAACAGTCTTTCCTGCAGGCCTACCGATGCGTGGGTGTGCCGGCGCGGGAACATCTGCTGGGGCTGTTCAGGAAGTATGGGTATGACACGACGGCGGCCACGACGGGCATGGGTTTCCAGCGTTTGGTGAGGGCCTTCCAGTTGCACTTTCGGCCGGCGAAACATGACGGGGTGATGGATATCGAGACAGCGGCGAACCTGGCGGCCTTGGTAAAGAAGTACTTTCCCTGAGCACGGTTATCGTCGGCAACGACAACCGGCCCAGACAATAAAGGTTACACGGCGTAACGCTGCATGTTCGCCATCATTTCCTTCAACGCTTCCAGGTTGTCATTCGGATGCACCGCGTTGTCGAAATCGCAGATCTGTTGCCAATGGGCAGCAACATCTTCGGGCGAGAAGCCTTTGCTTGGATCGAACCCGACGCCGAGGCTGCGCTCCCAGCGTACCTTGCCCATCCAGCCGCCGCCCACTTCGAACAACCCGGAGGTTTCCTGGCAGGCTTCGCTGGCCAGGTACACCACCAACGGGCTGACGAATTCGGGCTTAAGCTGTTCGAACACTTGCGGCGGCATCAGGCCTTCGGTCATGCGCGTGCCGCCGGTGGGAGCGATGGCGTTGACCAGGATATTGTTCTTGCGCCCCTCGATAGCCAGGGTGCGAGTCAGGCCATAAAGGCCGAGCTTGGCCATACCGTAGTTGGATTGGCCGAAGTTGCCGTAGATGCCGGACGTGGAAGCGGTGAAGATTACCCGGCCATAATTTTGCTCACGCAGGTGCGGCCAGGCGGCACGGGTGACTTTGTACGCGCCCTCGACGTGAACGCGATAGACCAGGTCCCAATCGGCGTCGTCCATTTTGTGGAAGGTCTTGTCCCGCAGGATACCGGCGTTGTTCACCACGACATCGACCCGGCCAAACGCATCGAGGGCGTTTTGCACAAGCTTGTCGCCATCGGTAACGGAATCGTGGTTCGCCTCGGCAATCCCCCCGGACTCGCGGATTTCAGCGACCACCCGATCCGCCGCCGAAGCATTGGCCCCTTCCCCCTGGGCCGAGCCGCCGAGGTCGTTGACCAGCACCTTGGCGCCTTGCCTGGCGAACAGCAGCGCATGGGCCCGCCCCAGCCCACCGCCGGCTCCCGTGACGATTACCACTTTATCTTCGAAGCGCACAGACTCACTCATGGGCAGAACTCCAGCAGGCCGAGGATTTAAAACCTGAGTGTCAGGCACGGGGCTGACGGTCACAATCAACACGGTTTAGAGTGAATGGTAGGCGATAAGACAGGGGGATGATGCGTATACCGGCTTCACTTCCAATATCGATGCAAGCCGGCCCAGCGCTTTCGCGAGCAGGCTCGCTCCCACAGGGGGTTGGCGGTGGACGCTGGTCTCGGGTTCAACCCGGACAGGGTGGGAGCGAGCCTGCTCGCGATAGGGAGCTGCCAGTCACAGACACTTCACCGAGGCCCGCAGCTGCATTGGCGCCGCGAGGTTTTCACGGAACGCCAGGTAATGCTTGAGCACCTGCACCGGGGCTTCGGTCTGTGGGTAATGTCCGATGTCGGGCAGCAGCACCGTATCTGCATTCGGGATCAGGGCCTCATAACGTGCCACCATGTGTGCACCGGAAATCGGATCGAACGCGCCGTCGATCACCCGCAGCGGCACCTCGCCGCGCTGCATCGCCTGTACCCAGCGATCACGCTGCACGCGGCGTTCGGGAATGTAGCGGATGAGTCTGTGCATGATCCGTGGCCCGTCGTGTTTTTTTACCAGGCTCCAGTAATCATCCAGTTCGCTTTCGCTGGGACCGCGCCAGGGGCCAAAGATCTGCCGAAAATTCCTGGCCAGGCCCTCGCGTGAAAAAGCGCGACCTATCAGCCAGCCCAGCGGGCTGAGCAACAATTTCTGCACCAGCACCGGACGATGGGTTTCCGGAAACAGACCACCATTGAGAAACACACAACTGGCGACCTCGATGCGTGCCTCGCAATGCCGGGCGATCAGCTCCTGGGCCACACTGTCACCATAATCGTGGGCCAGAATATGTACCGCTTGCCGCTCATCCAGATGCGCCAGCAATGCCTGCTGCAGATCCGCCTGCTCAAGCAGGCTGTAGACGTGGTCCGTCGGCTTGGCGGAGTCGCCAAAACCGAGCATGTCGCAGGCGATCACGCGATAACGCTGTGCCAGCGGCTGCCACAGGTAATGCCAGTCCCAACTGGCCGTGGGGAAACCGTGGATCAGTAGCAGCGGCTCACCATGTCCCGCCACCCAATAACGAATGGTGTGGCCCCGGAACAAGAAGGTCTGGCCGTGTTGACGCCAGACACGCAGCGGAATCTGGACCATAGGCATCAGTTTCTGTAGCCCTGGTCTTGCTGATCGAGCTTGCGCAGCAACGCTGGCCAGGCCAGCGCACCGCCCATGCCCTGGGCGCTTTTGGTGACCCCGGCAATCATCGCCCGGGCACCGGCCAGTATCTTCGGCTCAATGGGTATCAGCTCGGCCCCGCCGTTCTGCGCCAGAACTTGTATGTCGCAGGCACGCTGGAAGGTAAACATCATCAGGAATGTATCGGCGATGGTGCCAGCGCACGTCAGCAGCCCATGGTTATGCAGCATCAGGAAGTTGCGATCCCCCAGGTCGACCTGCAGGCGGGCCTTCTCTTCATGATTCAGGGCGACGCCTTCATAAGCGTGATAGGCAAGGCTCGATAACACGAACAAAGACTGTTGGCTGATCGGCAATACGCCTTGTTTCTGGGCCGATACCGCCACGCCGGCAGCGGTATGGGTGTGCAGCACGCAGGCAACATCGTCTCGTGCCTCGTGCACCGCACTGTGGATGGTGTAGCCGGCCGGATTGATTTCGTAGGGGCTATCCATCAGCTTGTGGCCGGCCAGATCGACCTTGACCAGGTTCGAGGCGGTGATCTCATGAAACATCAACCCGAAAGGGTTGATCAGAAAATCCTCGGTGCCGGGAACCTTCGCGGAGATATGGGTGAAAATCAGGTCATCCCAGCCATACAGCGCGACCAGCCGGTAGCAGGCGGCAAGATCGATACGGGTTTGCCATTCAGCGGCACTGACCTGGTCCTTGATGCTGAGTGTCGATTGGATGGGCGCTACGCTCACGGCTCTGACCTCTGGCTTATCGTTATAGTACTTGCACAGGAGAACCAGTCTAGTCAGCCCTTACCGGGACGGTAGTTGCCTTGGCAGCCAGCTTAATGACCGAGCGGGTCACCCATAGGAACCCGCCGCTGCCCTCAACCACGCAACGCGTCAACCAACTCGCCCAACCAAGGTTCAGCATCGGTTTCCGGAGTGACGCTTTCGCTGGCATCCAGGCGCAGCATCGGCAGCACCTCGCGCACGCCCAACTCGGCGAACAGCTCTCGCATCTGTTCGCCACCGCCGCAGAAGGTATCGCCATAACTGGCATCCCCCAGGCCGATAACCGCACCGGGCAGGCCGCGAAAGGACGCTGGCAGTTGATCGCGGACTATCGAATACAGCGGCATCAGATTGTCCGGCAGTTCGCCCATGCCGGTGGTGGATGTCACAGCCAGTAAGGCATGCGGGCTGAATGCCTGAATATCGGCCAGGGTTACCCGCGGATTGTGCAGGATTTCAAAGCCTGCTTCGCCGAGCAGCCTGGCAGCATGTCGAGCGACTTCTTCAGCGGTGCCGTACACCGAGCCGGAAAGGATGGCGACTTTCATCAATCTGGTCCTGAGCCTGAATAAAAGAGAAACGCGATAGTAACAGCCTGACCCGCGCCGCTACGATCACCCTCAATAAGCACTGATGGCCCGTAGACATCGCACCGGCTTCTTCCAATAATGCCGTATCTACATGGGCTATGAAAAAGGACCTGCTCCATGATCAATGCGCAACTGATGCAATTGGTGATCAATGCTTCCAATGACGGAATCGTCATCGCCGAAAAGGAAGGCGACGAAGACAACATTCTGATCTACGTGAACCCGGCCTTCGAACGGCTGACCGGTTATAGCCGAGACGAGATCCTTTATCAGGATTGCCGCTTTCTGCAATCGGGGGATCGTGATCAACCGTCCCTGGAGCGAATTCGCAAGACCCTGAAGCAAGGCGGTACCTGTCGAGAGGTGCTTCGCAACTATCGCAAGGACGGCACGCCGTTCTGGAATGAGTTGTCGCTGTCCACGGTAAAAAACGAGGCGGATGGGCACACCTATTTCGTGGGCGTGCAAAAAGACGTGACGGCCCAGGTCAAGGCGCAACAACGCGTTGCCCAGTTGGAAAAGGAATTGGCCGAAGCCCGGGCAACGATTGCTCATCTCAATGCGACGAACGGCATAAACAAAACGACGAATTAACGGTCAGTCACTACAATCACCAGTGAAAACGCAAAATCATTTCGAGCACACCATGCAGCGTGACGCCCTCCTGACCCAGGATGAGCTGGACTTCATCCGGACCATGCAACACATTCCGCAATTGAATGAGCGGGATGTGACATCCAGCCTGCTGGTCAATAGCGGGTCGCAGATCCGTGACCTGCTGACGCGTCTTGCGGCCAACGAGCAGGTGACGCTGCAAGCCAACTTCGAAAACCAGCAAATGACCTTCCCGTTGCACCTTGTGGAAGATGAATTCCACGCGATGCACTTGCGCCTGGGCGTTCCGAGTATCTACGAGGACGGACCGAAGGTACGCCCATGGCGACTGACCCTCCAGGAGCCGGTAGCACTGGAAAATGCCAAGGGTCAACCAGGGCCTTTGTGGGTCCACGAGGTGTCTTGCAAGGGTGTGCTGCTGGAAAACCGCAACCGTACCAAACCACCAAAGCAATTCGTTCTCTGGTTCAGCCCCTCAGGTTACGAAAGGATTTCGTTGCGCGGCACCTTCGAACGGGAAACCGATCAAGGCCTGTATGCCTATCATTTGAACCAGAACGACCAGGACGAGACCGAGCGCCTGCGTCAATACATTCTCCAGCAGCATCGCCTGTCCCATCCGGCCATGCACCTCTAGGGGCCTGTACGGCTAATTCGAGTGCTTGAATTAGGCTCTGTACGGAAAGTCTTGAGACGAAGGTCAGGCGAGGCTGTTCTCAACGCTGCATGAACGAGTATCAAGGCTTTTCCTACAGAGCCTGGCTACACGGGCCACTCAGGTATCCAGGTTACCTGCCAGCAACTGACGCAAGCGCTGGTGAATCACCGTTCCGTCATTGCCCAGGCAACCGATCGACGATCCTGCCAGGCTTTCCTGCATCAGGTCGGATGCATCACCGGCCAACATCAACGGGCAATCCAGGCTCATGGCCAACCTGTTCAGGCGCTTGGGCAATTCGGCGACCGGTGCATGGTTGGACACCAGTACCAGCGCCAAGGGTTGAGTCTTCTGGCATACCAGGGTCAGTTCGTCGAATGGCTGGCCGACGGTCATCAACCTGATCCCCACTTTCGCCTTCGACACATACAGTGCCGTCACCAGCAGTTCCAGCTCACGGCACTGGCCGGCAATGGCGCTGACCAGAACGCGTCGCGACTGATCCTCGCGCTTGAGCAAGAGCCGTTGCGCGACACGCGATCGCAGGAATCCATCGAAAAACAGCCATTCGCTGGTCTGTCCGAAATCCTGCCGCCGTTGCAGCAGTTGCTGCCAGAGCGGCATCAGGATGCGTTGAAAAACGATCGGCACCGCGTAGCTGGAAAAAATCTGCCCGTAGATGCGATCCAGCTCTACATCGTCAAAGTTGGAGACTGCGACCGCGACCTGGTGCTGCCATTGTGCATAGTCGACCCTCACCAGATCCGATGGAATCAACGCGGAAACAGGTTGCAACGCTTCGGTCTTGCTCAGGATCTTGCTGATTTTACTGACGGCGACCCCGCGTTCGATCCAGGCAAGGATGCTGCGTACCTTTTCGATATCGCCCAAGGAATACAGGCGATGACCGCTTTCGGTACGTGTCGGCTGGATAAGACCGTAGCGACGCTCCCATGCACGCAAGGTCACTGGGTTCACCCCCGTGAGTCGCGAAACTTCGCGGATGGGAAACAGGTCTTCACGCTCCAGGCCCGCTGCTGCTTGGAAAACGAACTGATCGTCGGTGATTACGCTCATCTTTATCCAACAGGCCCGGTTGGTAAATTGGATCCCAGTTTACCCCCTCCTAGTCATAAGATGACAAGAACAAACCGTTCCGATATTCAAATTTGTTGTTTTTCGTAACAAAAAAATACCCGCCGGCAAACCGGCATGACAAATTCCTGAACGAATGATCCAGCCCATTGGTTCAAATAGGTACACTGCGCAGTCACTGATATAGTTTCGCCTCTGCCGTGAACCGAGCCAGTCCATGCCCAGTACCGACGCCCCTATTCTGCTCACCGGCGCAGCCCAGCGTGTCGGCTTGCACTGTGCCCGCCGATTGCTTGAAGACGGTCATCCGGTCATCGTCACTTATCGCACCGAGCGTCCAGGCGTACAGGTGCTCCGGGATCTGGGGGCGACCGCGCTGTTTGCCGATTTTTCCAGCGAAGGCGGGATCCTGGCTTTTATCGAACAGCTCAAGCAGCACACAGACCGGTTGCGGGCCATTGTACATAACGCCTCGGCGTGGCTGGTCGAAGTGCCGGGCGATGAGACGGCGGCCTTCAGCGCCATGTTCAACGTGCACATGCTTGCGCCGTATCTGATCAACTTGCATTGTGCCGAGTTGCTACAGCGTTCAGCCCCAGCAGATATCGTGCATATCAGCGATGATGTAACCCGCAAGGGTAGCAGCAAACACATCGCTTATTGCGCCACCAAGGCTGGGCTCGACAGCCTGACCCTGTCGTTCGCGGCGAAGTTCGCTCCGGCGATCAAGGTCAACGGTATTGCGCCGGCCCTGCTACTGTTCAAGGCCGAAGACGACGCCGCTTATCGCGCCAGGACCCTGGCCAAGTCGGCGCTGGGCTTCGAACCCGGTAGCGAAGTCATCTACCAGAGCCTGCGGTATTTGCTGGACAACCCCTATGTCACCGGCACGACCCTGACCGTCAACGGCGGACGGCACATCAAATAGCCTAGCTTCGAGGATCCATCATGGCGCTATCCCTGCCCCAGAATTACCGCGAGATCCTCATCGGCCTGGGTGAAGATCCGGAGCGCGAAGGCCTGCTGGACACACCGGCTCGCGCCGCCAAGGCCATGCAGTACCTTTGCCACGGATACGAGCAAAGCGTCGAACAGATCGTCAATGGCGCCCTGTTCGATTCGGACAGCGACGAGATGGTGATCGTCGCCGACATCGAACTCTATTCCCTGTGCGAACATCATTTGCTGCCCTTCATCGGCAAGGCCCATGTAGCTTATATTCCTACGGGCAAGGTCCTGGGACTGTCGAAGATCGCCCGGCTGGTGGACATGTTCGCCCGCCGTCTGCAGATCCAGGAAAACCTCACCCGGCAAATCGCCGCCGCGGTGCAACAGGTTACCCAGGCCGCCGGTGTCGCGGTGGTCATCGAGGCCCAGCACATGTGCATGATGATGCGCGGTGTCGAAAAACAGAACTCGACCATGAACACTTCAGTGATGCTCGGGGCTTTTCGCGAATCCAGCACCACTCGCCAGGAGTTCCTGCAATTGATTCGACGGAGCAAGTAAATGCCACAACTTCAGCCAGCCATGGCGCGTATCCGGGTCAAGGACCTGCGCCTGCGCACTTTCATCGGGATCAACGAGGATGAAATCCTCAACAAACAGGATGTCCTGATCAACCTGACCATCCTCTACCCGGCACAGGAAGCGGTACGCGACAACGACATCGATCACGCGCTGAACTACCGCACCATCACCAAAGCGATCATCGCCCACGTGGAAGGCAATCGCTTCGCTCTGTTGGAACGCCTGACCCAAGAGCTGCTGGACCTGGTCATGACCAACAAATCGGTGCACTACGCCGAAGTCGAAGTCGACAAACCCCACGCCTTGCGTTTCGCCGAATCGGTGTCGATTACCTTGGCGGCAAGCCGGGCGACTCCGTAGCCGCTACAAGCTGCAAGCCATTCACTGTAAGCTTGATCACCGCAACCCATTTTGCAGCTTGCAGCTGTCTCGAAGAGACCCTCATGAACGACCAACAACGCCTCGAACTCGAAGCCGCCGCTTTCCGTCGGCTCGTTGCCCACCTGGACAGCCGCAAGGACGTACAGAACATCGACCTGATGAATCTCGCCGGCTTCTGCCGCAACTGCCTGTCCAAGTGGTACAAGGCCGCTGCCGATGAACGTCAGATCGACGTCAGCCTCGATGACGCCCGTGAAAGGGTCTACGGCATGCCGTACGCCGAATGGAAAGCCCAATACCAGCAAGAAGCCAGCGCCGAGCAGCAAGCGGCGTTCGCCAAAGGAAAACCCGATGCCTGATCTGAAAACCCTGCGCACCCGCCTCCAGAGCGGCGAACACGCTTTCGCCGATACCCTGGCCTTCATCAACGATGGCTACGACTATCAGCCCCAGCCGTTCACCAACGGCGACGTGGAAAACGCTGCCGGACAAAACGAAGGCTCCTGCAAGACCCTCGGCCTGGCCTTGCTCGAAGGCTTGAGCGATGAAGAAGCGCTGCTGGCGTTCGGCGAGCATTACCGCTCGGTGCTGAACACTCCCGACGGCAACGACCATGGCAACATCCGCGCGCTGATGGTCCATGGACTGGCGGGCGTGAAGTTCGCGGCCCAGCCACTGCAACGCCGCTGATCCCCGCTTGTGGCGAGGGGATTCATCCCCGCTGGGTCGCGTAGCGACCCCAACAGCTTCGCGATGTGTCAATGCAGCAAGGCTGGTTTCGGACTGCTTCGCAGTCCAGCGGGGATGAATCCGCTCGCCACAAGAACAGTCCAACCCTGATTGTGTGGTACTTACCCACATCCCGACTTTTAAGATTGACCCGGCAACTTTATTTCGTTTGCCGGCTCCCACTGCTCACGGCTTAGATAAAGGAAATCCTTTCTTCCTTCGAGCCGTCACCCATGAGCAGCGAAACCATCAGCCAATCGATTTCCATCGTGCACCCCGTCAGCCTCAGTCACGGCAGAAACGCCGAGGTATGGGATACCGACGGCAAGCGCTACATCGACTTCGTGGGAGGCATCGGCGTGTTGAACCTCGGCCATTGCCATCCCCGCGTCGTCGAGGCTATTGGCGAGCAGGCCACCCGGTTGACTCACTACGCCTTCAACGCCGCCCCTCATGCGCCCTATATCGAATTGATGGGGCGTCTTGCAGCGTTTGTCCCGGTGGACTACCCCATCAGTGGCATGCTCACCAACAGCGGCGCGGAGGCTGCGGAAAACGCTTTGAAGATCGTGCGCGGGGCCACGGGGCGCACCGCCGTCATCGCCTTCGACGGCGGCTTCCATGGCCGCACCCTGGCCACCCTGAACCTCAACGGCAAGGTCGCGCCCTACAAACAGAAAATCGGCGTGTTGCCGGGGCCGGTCTATCATCTGCCCTACCCCAGCAAGGACAACGGTGTGACCTGCGCGGAAGCCTTGCAGGCCATGGAGCGGTTGTTCAGCGTGGAGATCGACGTCAACGACGTGGCCTGCTTCATCGTCGAACCGGTACAGGGCGAGGCGGGTTTCCTGGCACTGGACATCCCTTTCGCCCAGGCCCTGCGGCAGTTCTGCGACGATAAGGGTATCGTGCTGATCATCGATGAAATTCAGTCCGGCTTCGGCCGCACCGGCCAACGTTTCGCCTTCTCGCGACTGGGCATCGAGCCCGACCTGATCCTGCTGGGCAAGAGCATTGCCGGCGGGGTCCCGCTGGGGGCGGTGGTGGGGCGCAAGGTTTTGCTGGACAACCTGCCCAAGGGTGGCTTGGGTGGCACTTATTCCGGCAACCCCATCGCCTGCGCCGCCGCACTGGCGACCCTGGAAGAAATGACCGATGCGCACCTCCAAGCCTGGGGCGCGCAACAAGAAGAAGCGATTGTCAGCCGCTACGAATCTTGGCGCCGCCGTGAGCTGACGCCATTCCTGGGCCGCCTGACGGGGGTCGGCGCAATGCGCGGCATCGAACTGGCCCGCGCCGACGGTACCCCGGCAGCGGCGCAGTTGACCCAATTGCTGGCCCTGGCACGGGACGCGGGTCTGCTGCTGATGCCCAGTGGCAAGTCGCGCCACATCATCCGCTTGCTGGCGCCGTTGACGACCGAGCCGGCAGTGTTGGAGGAAGGTCTGGATATTCTCGAAACGTGCCTGGCGAAGCTGAGCTGAAGACAAAAGACTTCTGCACGCATCAAACTTGTGGAAGCGGGCTTGCTCGCGAATGCGGTATGTCAGTCAAAAATTGTGCTGGTTGACCCACCGCATTCGCGAGCAAGCCCGCTCCCACAGGGTTTTCAGGGAGTCCACCCACATAAAAAAACCGGCCGAAGCCGGTTTTTTTATGCCTGATGAATCAGAACGAAGCGTTCTGCAAGCCGTCCAGGTAACGCTCGGTGTCCAGGGCGGCCATGCAACCGGCGCCGGCCGAGGTGATGGCCTGGCGGTAGACGTGGTCGGCCACGTCACCGGCAGCGAAGATGCCTTCGACGCTGGTGGCGGTGGCGTTGCCGTCGCGGCCGCCCTTGACCACCAGGTAACCGTCCTTGAGTTCCAGTTGGCCTTCGAACAAAGAGGTGTTCGGCGTGTGGCCGATGGCGATGAAAACGCCGTCGACCTTGATCTCGTCAAAGCTGCCGTCGTTGTTTTTCAGGCGGGCACCAGTCACGCCCATGTTGTCACCCAGCACCTCGTCCAGGGTGGCATTGAGCTTGAGGATGATCTTGCCTTCGGCCACTCGAGCATTGAGCTTGTCGATCAGGATCTTCTCGGCGCGGAAGGTTTCGCGACGGTGGATCAGGGTGACAGTGCTGGCGATGTTGGCCAGGTACAGGGCCTCCTCGACAGCGGTGTTGCCGCCACCGACCACGGCCACCGGCTTGTTACGGTAGAAGAAACCGTCGCAGGTGGCGCAGGCGGAAACGCCCTTGCCCATGAACGCCTCTTCCGATGGCAGGCCCAGGTAACGGGCGCTGGCACCGGTGGCGATGATCAGGGCGTCGCAGGTGTAGGTCGCGCTGTCACCGGTCAGGGTGTACGGCTTGGCGGCGAAATCCACGGCATTGATATGGTCGAAGACGATTTCGGTCTCGAAGCGCTCGGCGTGTTCTTTCATGCGCTCCATCAACGCCGGGCCGGTCAGGCCGTGGACATCGCCCGGCCAGTTGTCGACTTCGGTGGTGGTGGTCAGTTGACCGCCGGCCTGCATGCCGGTGATCAGCAGTGGCTTGAGGTTGGCACGGGCCGCATAAACTGCGGCGCTGTAACCGGCAGGGCCGGAACCGAGAATAATGACTCGCGAATGACGAACTTCAGACATGACCTGCTCCAATTGACCAGCCCTTGCGAGCCGGAGCGCCGGGTGAGCGGCGGGAATAAAAAAAGGGCCGTTGATGCACTTGGGGAAGGCTTTGGTCCGACGGCCCTGAAAAAGAATGGGTGCAGCGTATCGAGGGAGCGAAGATTAAGGAAATACGGTTTAACAATCCAGCTCATAGGTGAGTTCTATATCGGGTGGAGCTTTCAATAGAGCGGCCTGTTCAACAAACCTGTTACACGCCGTGTAGACGCTTTCCCGCGCCGGGCAAAGCCGGTAAGGTCGGCGCGTTCAACTTCTCTCGGAGCTGCCCATGCCCGCCCCCGTACTGTCCGGCCCGCAATACCTGCAAGAAGGCCTCAAGCTGGTCCTGAGTCCGGGCCTGCGTCTATTTGTATTATTGCCGCTGGCGATCAACCTCGTATTGTTCATCGGTCTGATCTACCTGGCCGGCCATCAGTTCAGCCTGTGGGTCGACACGTTGATGCCATCGCTGCCGGACTGGCTGAGTTTCCTCAGCTACATCCTCTGGCCATTGTTCGTGGTGCTGGTGGTGCTGATGGTGTTCTTTACCTTCACGATGCTCGCCAATGTCATCGCTGCGCCGTTCAACGGTTTTCTGGCGGAGAAGGTCGAGGTGGTGGTCCGTGGCACCGATGACTTCCCGGCCTTCAGTTGGGGTGAGTTGGTCGCCATGATCCCGCGCACCTTGGCCCGGGAGGCACGCAAGCTCGGCTACTTCCTGCCCCGCGCCCTGGGGTTGTTCGTGCTGTCGTTCATTCCCGTGATCAATCTGGTGGCCGCACCGCTGTGGCTGCTGTTCGGCATATGGATGATGGCGATCCAGTACATCGACTACCCGGCGGACAACCACAAGCTGGGCTGGAACGAAATGCTCGCCTGGTTGCGTCAGAAACGCTGGCAGAGCCTCGGCTTTGGCGGCAGCGTCTACCTGGTGCTGCTGATCCCGGTGGTCAACATCCTGATGATGCCGGCGGCGGTGGCCGGGGCGACCCTGTTCTGGGTGCGCGAGCAAGGGGCCGAGACGGCGCTGGCCCGCCAGGGCTGAACCGGTCACAAATCCATCATTCAGGCGTCACACTGGCGAAATGGCCCCGGTCGACACTGGGGTCATGAGCACACACCTGCATATCACCCTTGTCACTGAAACCTTCCCGCCGGAAATCAATGGCGTGGCCAACACCCTGGGCCGCTTGCACGAAGGCCTGCGTGCCCGAGGCCACAGGGTTGAGCTGGTGCGTCCGCGACAGGCACCGGATCAACGCCAGGCCAGCGACGAGCTGTTGCTGTGCCGGGGCTGGCCTCTGCCGGGATATCCGGGGTTGCAGTGGGGGCAGGTCTCAATGCACAAGCTGCTGCGGCGCTGGATGCGTCAGCGGCCCGATGTGCTGTACATCGCTACCGAAGGGCCGCTGGGTTTATCGGCGTTGCGGGCGGCGCGGCGCCTGGGTATCTCGGTAGTCAGTGGCTTTCACACCAATTTCCAGCAATACACACGGCAGTACGGCCTTGGGTTGCTCAGTCGCGCACTCACCCATTACCTGCGCTGGTTTCACAACCGCTCCAACCTGACACTGGTGCCCAGCCCAAGCCAGCAACTGGAATTGGAACGGCGGCATTTCGAGCGCGTCATGCTGTTGTCCCGCGGCGTGGACAGCCAGTTATTCCATCCGGTCAAGCGCTCGACCACCCTGCGCGAAAGCTGGGGCCTGGGCGATGACGATATTGCCGTGATCCACGTTGGGCGCCTGGCACCGGAGAAGAACCTCGGCTTGCTCAAGCGTTGTTTCGACAGGATATGCAATGCGTTCCCGCAGCGACGGATGAAGCTGGTGGTGATCGGCGACGGCCCGCAACGGTCCGCCCTGGAGCAGGAACTGCCCGACGCGATTTTTTGCGGTACCCAGCGAGGCGAGACGCTGGCCAGCCACTATGCCAGTGGGGATGTGTTCGTCTTTCCAAGCCTGACCGAAACCTTCGGCAACGTCGTGCTGGAGGCCCTCGCGTCCGGGCTGGGTGTGGTGGCCTACGACCAGGCCGCCGCAGCACAACACATCCGCCATGGCTACAACGGCGTGCTGGCAATGCCGGGGGATGAGGACGCATTCTGCGATGCGGCCCGTTGGCTGCTGGAGGAGCCCGAAGCGTTACGTTGCGTGAGGCTCAATGCCCGCCAGCATGCCAGTCGCCAGGGTTGGGCGTCAGTGATCGAGCAGTTCGAGGCGCAATTACGGGGGGCTTGCCAGGCCCTATCGACACTGCCGCAGGCAGTGCCGCATCGCTGAAAGCATCGCGGGCAAGCCTTGCTCCCACCGGGTTATCAGCAGTTCACAAATGAGCTGTCCGCTGAAGATCCAATGTGGGAGCAAGGCTTGCCCGCGATGGCGTCGGTGCAGGCGACTCAGACCAGCGTCATCAGCGCTTCGCGGCTGAATGGCAGGATCTCCTGCTCCCGACCTTCACGCACTTTCTGCGCCCAGTCCGGATCCACCAGCAGCGCACGCCCGACCGCCACCAGGTCGAATTCATCATTGTTCAGGCGTTCCAGGAGTTTCTCCAGGCTCGCCGGCTGCGCGACCTTGTCGGTATTGACCATGAACTGCAGGAACTCGCCATCCAGACCGACGCTGCCGACGGTGATGGTCGGTTTACCGGTCAGCTTGCGAGTCCAGCCGGCCAGGTTCAGTTCAGAACCGTCGAACTCCGGCTCCCAGAAGCGACGGGTCGAGCAGTGGAAGATATCCACGCCAGCATCGGACAGTGGCTTGAGGAATTCGCCCAAGGCTTCCGGGGTCTGCACCAGACGCGCGGTGTAATCCTGTTGTTTCCATTGGGAGAACCGGAAGATGATCGGGAACCCGTCGCCCACGGCTGCACGCACGGCACGAATCAACTCAATGGCAAATCGCGAACGGTTGGCCAGGCTGCCACCGTAACCGTCGGTGCGTTGGTTGCTGCCTTCCCAGAAGAACTGGTCCACCAGGTAACCATGGGCGCCATGGATCTCCACGCCATCCATGCCGATACTCTGGGCGTCTTTCGCTGCCTGGGCGAAAGCGGCGATGACATCGTCGATGTCTGCCTGGGTCATACCGTGGACCACCACCTGGCCGTCCTTGAGCTTCTCGGTCGGGCCATAACCCGGCACGCTGGCATCCGGCTCGGTCCCGGTGCGGCGTACACTGCCCACATGCCACAACTGTGGAACGATCTTGCCGCCTTCGGCATGCACTGCATCGACCACTTGCTTCCAACCGGCGAGCGCTGCATCGCCATAGAAGTGCGGCACGTTCGGATACCCGTTGGAAGCCTTGTGCCCGACCGTCGTGCCTTCGGTGATGATCAGGCCAACCCCGGCCGCTGCGCGGCGACGGTAATATTCGATGACCTTGGCGTTCGGCACGCCGCCCGGTGAAAAGGAACGGGTCATCGGCGCCATCACGACCCGGGTCGGCAGCTCGAACGCACCGAGTTGAAAAGGTTTGAACAGGGCTTTTACAGGCATGGGGCACTCCACGGGACAAGGTCGCAGGTCGATATGACGACGATAATATGCAGCGAGGGGAGTGCTGGGTAGCACTATTGATTGGAGTGATAAAGGTTAAAAAGGGTGCGCAAAGGCACCTGAATGTGGGAGCAACGCTTGCTCGCGAACCAGGCACCCCGATTTCTGAAAGGTCCCATCACCTTCATCGCAGGCAAGCCTTGCTCCCACAGTACGCAAGCAAGCTCCCTCGCCACAACGGTGAAGGTTCAGCCCAGCGCTTTTTCAATTGCCTGGATTACCGCCGGGTCATCCGGCGCTGTGCGCGGCGAGAAGCGGGCCAACACGCGGCCGTCCTTGCCGAGCAGAAACTTCTCGAAGTTCCAGGTAATGTCTCCGGGGAATTCGGCGCCCTCGCCCGCCAGCAGGCGGTAAAGTTGATGCCGGTCGTGACCGTTTACTTCCAACTTGCTGGACAGCGGAAACGTCACGCCATAATTATTGCTGCAGAACGCCTGGATTTCCTGCTCGGTGCCAGGCTCTTGCCCCGCGAACTGATTGCAAGGCAGGCCCAGGATGCTGAAGCCCCTGGACTTGTACTGCTGATAGAGATTTTCCAGCGCAGCGTACTGAGGCGTCAGGCCACATTTGGAGGCGACGTTGACCACCAGCACGACTTGCCCCTTGAAAGGCGCCAGAGGAAGCTCCTGACCATCCAGGGCTTTCAGTTTAAGGTCGTGAAAAGCACTCATGACGAACTCCAGGTTTGCGGATCTTTCGAAATAGCCATGGGTAATGCCGAGAGCAACCGACTAAAAAGGCGCCGCATGGCGCCTTTCCGGTTCACTTGAGCGTAGCGCAGAAATCAGTGGTGATGACCACCTTCGCCATGGACGTGACCATGGGCAACTTCTTCCTGGCTGGCATCGCGGATGTCGACAACCTTGACCTTGAAGTTCAGGCGTTGACCGGCCAGTGGGTGGTTGCCGTCAACAGTGACGTCGTCGCCGTCCAGGTCGCGGATGGTGACGATCTGCATCTGGCCATCCGGCGCCGACGCATGGAACTGCATGCCCACTTCCAGCTCGTCCACGCCTTCGAACATGCTGCGGCTCAGGGTGCTGACCAGTTCGGCGGAGTATTCGCCGTAGGCGTCTTCCGGTTCAACGGTCACGTTCAGTTCGTCACCGGTGGTTTTACCTTCCAGGGCTTTCTCCAGGCCCTGGATGATGTTGCCTGCGCCATGCAGGTAGACCAGCGGAGCGCCGCCGGCAGAGCTGTCGATGACCTCACCAGCGTCGTTGGTCAGGGTATAGTCGATGGAGACAGCCTTATTGGCGGCGATCAGCATGGGGCGAGACCTTTTGCATAAGAATGAAGAACGGACAAGTCTAAACAAGGATTTGCCCGAAAGCGAACGGAACCCTGACAAACGGACTTGCGCACCCAGACCGACGGTCATTGGTTTGCACCAGGACGAGGAGGGTCACTGGGTTGCGGAGCTGTCCTGTGGGCATACCCAGCACCTGCGCCACCAGCCACCGTGGCAATCCCGGGCGTGGGTGCTGGATCCAACGCAACGTATTGAAAAAATAGGCCAGCCCTTTGATTGCGGCTGGTGTGCTCAGGCGCCGGTTAGCGATAATCTTGGTGACTGAATGGATGGTAGACGGCTATACATAGGCCTCGCCTTTGCCATGCTCCCTTAGAGAATCCGCATGCAAACTTTTTTTATCGCGCCCACCGATTTTGGTGTGGGCCTGACTTCCATCAGCCTCGGGCTGGTGCGCACCCTTGAGCGGGCCGGGCTGAAGGTCGGTTTTTTCAAACCCATCGCCCAGCCCCACCCCGGCGACACCGGCCCGGAACGTTCGACCGAGCTGGTGGCCCGCACCCACGGCCTCAAGCCGCCACAGCCTCTGGGCCTGGCTCACGTCGAGCGCATGCTTGGCGACGGCCAGCTCGATGAGCTGCTGGAAGAAATCATTACCCTCTACCAGCAGGCGGCCATCGGCAAGGACGTACTGGTGGTCGAGGGCATGGTCCCGACCCGCAACGCCAGTTATGCCGCCCGGGTCAACCTGCACCTGGCCAAGAGCCTGGACGCCGAGGTGATCCTGGTGTCGGCGCCGGAAAACGAAGTGCTGACCGAGCTGTCCGGGCGGGTTGAGTTGCAGGCGCAATTGTTCGGTGGGCCGAAAGATCCGAAGGTCCTCGGCGTGATCCTCAACAAGGTCCGTACCGACGAAAGCATGGAAGCGTTTTCCGCCCGGCTCAAGGAGCATTCGCCCTTGCTGCGCAGCGGCGACTTCCGCCTGCTGGGCTGCATTCCCTTCCGGCCCGAACTCAACGCCCCGCGCACCCGCGACGTAGCCGATTTGATGGGCGCCCAGGTGCTCAATGCCGGCGATTACGAAAGCCGACGCATGAGCAACATCATCATTTGCGCTCGCACCATGCGCAACACCGTGGAGCTGCTCAAGCCTGGCGTGCTGGTGGTGACACCCGGTGATCGCGACGACATCATCCTGGCAGTGAGCCTGGCCGCCATCAACGGTGTACCGCTGGCCGGTCTATTGTTGACCAGCGACACCCTGCCCGACCCACGCATCATGGAACTGTGCCGCGGCGCGCTGCAGGCGGGCCTGCCGGTGTTGTCAGTGAGCACGGGCTCCTATGACACCGCCAACCTGCTCAACAGCCTGAACAAGGAAATCCCGATCGACGACCGCGAACGCGCTGAGATCATCACCGATTTCGTCGCCAGCCACCTGGACGCCCAGTGGCTGCACCAGCGCTGCGGCACGCCGCGGGAAATGCGCCTGTCGCCGGCGGTGTTCCGCTATCAATTGATCCAGCGCGCCCAGGCCGCCAACAAGCGCATCGTCCTGCCGGAAGGCAGCGAACCGCTGACGGTCCAGGCCGCCGCCATTTGCCAGGCCCGCGGCATCGCCCGCTGCGTGTTGCTGGCCAAACCGGCCGACGTCGAGGCGGTGGCCCGCGCCCAGGGCATCGAACTGCCGCCGGGGCTGGAGATTCTCGACCCGGACTCGATCCGCGAGCGTTACGTCGAGCCGATGGTGCGGCTGCGCAAGAGCAAAAGTCTGAATGCACCGATGGCCGAGCAGCAACTGGAAGACACTGTGGTGATCGGCACGATGATGCTGGCGCTGGACGAAGTCGACGGGCTGGTGTCCGGCGTCGTCCACTCCACCGCCAATACCATCCGCCCGGCCCTGCAGCTGATCAAGACGGCGCCGGGCTGCTCCCTGGTGTCGTCGGTGTTCTTCATGCTGTTTCCCGAAGAGGTGCTGGTCTATGGCGATTGCGTGATGAATCCGCATCCCAGCGCTGCGGAGCTGGCGGAGATCGCCCTGCAAAGCGCCGACTCTGCCGCCGCGTTCGGCATCACCCCACGAGTGGCCATGCTCAGCTATTCCAGCGGCGAATCGGCCAGCGGCGAGGAAGTGGAAAAAGTCCGCGAAGCCACCTTGCTGGCCCACGAGGCGCAGCATGGCTTGCTGATCGACGGCCCGCTGCAGTACGACGCCGCCGCCAACGAAACCGTGGCACGACAACTGGCGCCCAACAGCCAGGTGGCCGGGCGGGCGACGGTGTTCATCTTCCCGGACCTGAACACCGGCAACACCACCCACAAGGCCGTCCAGCGCAGTGCCGATTGCGTCAGCCTCGGGCCGATGCTCCAGGGCCTGCGCAAACCGGTGAACGACCTCCCCCGTGGCGCCCAGGTCGATGACATCGTGTACACCATCGCCCTCACTGCGATCCAAGCCGCCAACCGACCCCTGGACATTTAGATGCTGGATTTCCTGCCTGCCCCGGTGCGAGGCGTCATCGCCTCGTTGCTGTTGGCGCTCAATACCATTGCCTGCTGCACGCCGCTGTTCCTCGTGGCGATCTTCAAGCTCGTGCTGCCCTTCCCCGCCGCTCAACGTTTCACCGACTGGTTGATGAGCCACATCCATGAAGCGTGGATCAGTAACAACAAAGCCTGGATGAACCTGCTGCGCCGCACCCGCTGGCACCTCAGCGGCCTTAAGGGCCTGGATTACCAACACTCCTACCTGATCACCAGCAACCACCAGAGCTGGGTCGATATCATGGTGTTGCAGTACGTGCTCAATCGCCGCGTCCGCCCGCTGAAGTTCTTTCTCAAGCAGGAGTTGATCTGGGTGCCGGTGATCGGCCTGGCCTGGTGGGCGCTGGGGTTCCCGTTCATGAAGCGCTACTCCAAGGCCTATCTGGAGAAACACCCGGAAAAGAAAGGCAAGGACCTGGAAACCACCCGCAAGACCTGCGCGAAGTTTCGCAACAACCCGGTGGGCATTTTCAACTTCGCCGAAGGCACACGCTTCACCGAAGGCAAGCATGCCCAGCAGCAATCGCCGTTTCGCTATCTGCTCAAGCCAAAGGCCGGCGGCATCGCGTTTGTGCTCGATGCAATGGGTGAACAGTTGGAATCGATCATCAACGTCACCATCCACTACCCCGGCGGTCGTCCGGGGTATTGGGATCTGCTCTGCGGTAACGTTGGCGAAGTGGTGGTGCATTTCCAGGAACTGCCTATCCCGCCGCAGTTTATCGGGAAGAACTACGACCAGGACGGCGCCTATCGCCTGGAGTTCCAGGGCTGGATCAACCAGTTGTGGCAGGACAAGGATGCGCTGTTGGGGCAGATGCATTGCGAGTATCCCGGTACTTGAGGTGTCTGTAATGGCCTCATCGCGAGCAAGCTCGGCTCCCACAGGGATTGTTGGTGAACAGTTCGCATCAATCCCTGTGGGAGCCGAGCTTGCTCGCGATAGCGTCCTTCCAGACAACAAAAAAGCCCGCCGATGATCACTCATCGGCGGGCTTTTCGTTTGCCGCTTGTGCTTAGATCGCGCCGCGACTGCGCAGCAGATCCAGCACCTGCTTGACACTCTCTTCCAGTGTCAGCGACTGGGTGTCGACCACCAGATCGGCGTCCAGCGGCACGTCATACGGGAAGGACTCGCCCGGGATGTTGTCGCCGGCGGCGGCGTACAGCCCTTGCGGATCACGCTGGGCACACACCGTCGGCGAGGCCTGGACGTAGACCGTCAACAGACGCTCCCTGCCGATCAGGTCCTTGGCCTGCTCACGCCCTTCGGCGCTCGGTGCAACGAATGCCGCCAGGGTCAGCAGGCCGGCTTCGTTGAACTGACGGGCAACGTGAGCCGCACGGCGCCAATTCTCGGTGCGCCCGGCACGGTCATGCGGCAAGCCCTTGTTCAGGTCATGGCGCAGGTTCTGGCCGTCGAGGACGAAGACCGCACGGCCCATGTCGAACAGCTTGCGCTCCACGGCGTAAGCCAGTGTGCTCTTGCCGGCGCCCGAGAGACCGCTGAACAGCACCGTCGCCGGCTGCTGGCCGAAGCGCTGGGTGCGCTCTTCCACCGACACATGGGCGAGCTTGCCGTGGTGGGTGCTGCTGCCGTGAGCCAGCGGCTGGGCGACGATCATGCCGGCGCCGACGGTGCCATTGGTCAGGCGATCGATGACGATGAACGCGCCGGTGGTGCGGTTGCTCTCGTAACCGTCGAGGGCGATCGGCGCATCCAGGGCAATCTTCACCTTGCCGATTTCGTTGAGCTGCAACGCGCTGGCCGGCCCCTCTTCGAGGGTGTTCACATCGACCCGGTTGACGATGCTGGCAATGGAGCCCGGCACGTAGCTGGTCGCACGCTTGATGTCGTATTTCTTGCCCGGCAGCATCGGCTCCTCGGCCATCCACACCAGCATCGCTTCGAAGCTGTCGGTGACCGGAGGCACGTTGTCGGCATGCACCAACAGGTCGCCCCGGGAGATGTCGATCTCGTCTTCCATGGTCAGGGTCACGGCCTGGCCCGGGCCGGCTTGCTCCAGCTCACCTTCGAAGGTGACGATGGATTTGACGCGGCTGCTCTTGCCCGATGGCAATACCACCACTTCGTCGCCCTTGTGCACGATGCCGCTGGCCAGTGTGCCGGCGAAACCGCGGAAGTTCAGGTTCGGACGGTTGACGTACTGCACCGGGAAACGCAGGTCGGTGAAGTTGCGGTCGCCCGCCACTTCCACGGTTTCGAGGATTTCCATCAGCGACTGGCCGGTGTACCACGGCGAACGCTCGGACTTGTTCACCACGTTGTCGCCCTTGAGGGCAGACATTGGCACGAAGTGCATGCTCGAAGGCTTCATCTTCAAGCCTTCGGCGAACTTCAGGTAGTCGGCCTTGATCGACTCGAACACACCCTGGTCGAAATCCTTGAGGTCCATCTTGTTGATGGCCACGACGATGTGCTTGATGCCCAACAACGAAGCAATGAAGCTATGGCGACGGGTCTGGGTCTGCACGCCGTAGCGGGCATCCACCAGGATGATCGCCAGGTCACAGGTGGAGGCACCGGTGGCCATGTTACGGGTGTACTGCTCATGGCCGGGGGTGTCGGCGATGATGAACTTGCGCTTGGCGGTGGAGAAATAGCGATACGCGACATCAATGGTGATGCCCTGCTCGCGCTCGGCCTGCAGGCCGTCGACCAGCAATGCCAGGTCGATGTCGTCACCGGTGGTGCCGACTTTTTTCGAATCACGGGTGATGGCTTCCAGGTGATCTTCGTAGATCATCTTGGAGTCGTGCAGCAGGCGCCCGATCAGGGTGCTCTTGCCGTCGTCGACGTTACCGCAGGTCAGAAAGCGCAACAGCTCCTTGCGCTCGTGCTGGCCCAGGTAGGCGAGGATGTCCTCGCTGATCAAATCAGATTGATGCGACATGACAGCCCCTTAGAAATAACCTTGACGTTTTTTATCTTCCATCGAGCCTGCGCCATCGTGGTCGATGACCCGGCCCTGGCGCTCGGAAGTTCGCGTCAGGAGCATTTCCTGAATGATGTCCGTCAGGCTCTCGGCCTCGGACTCCACCGCGCCCGTCAACGGGTAGCAGCCAAGGGTACGGAAACGCACTTTCTTCTTGACGATGCGGGCCTTCTCTTCCTCGGACAGGTGTTCGAGGATGCGCTCGTCGTCGATCATGATCAGCGTGCCGTTCTTCTCGATCACTTCGCGCTCGGCGGCGAAGTACAGCGGCACAATCGGGATGCCTTCGAGGTAGATGTACTGCCAGATGTCCAGCTCGGTCCAGTTCGACAACGGGAAGACGCGGATCGACTCGCCCTTGTTGACCTTGCCGTTGTAGACGTTCCACAGCTCCGGGCGCTGGTTCTTCGGGTCCCAGCGGTGCTTGCTGTCGCGGAACGAATAGACGCGCTCCTTGGCACGGGACTTCTCTTCATCGCGACGGGCGCCGCCGAACGCTGCGTCGAAACCATGCTTGTCCAGGGCCTGCTTCAGGCCCTCGGTCTTCATGATGTCGGTGTGCTTGGCGCTGCCGTGGGTGAACGGGTTGATGCCTTGCGCCACGCCGTCCGGGTTCACGTGAGTGATCAGGTCCAGGCCCATTTCCTCGACCATGCGATCGCGGAACTTGTACATTTCCTGGAATTTCCAGCGGGTGTCGACGTGCATCACCGGAAACGGCAGCTTGCCGGGGAAGAACGCCTTGCGTGCAAGGTGCAGCATCACGGCGGAGTCTTTACCGATGGAGTACAGCATCACCGGGTTGTCGAACTCGGCGGCCACCTCGCGGATGATGTGGATGCTTTCCGCCTCCAGCTGTTTCAGATGCGTCAGTTTGTCGACCATGGCTACTCACGAAAACATTCTTATGAACGGCCAGCGGGCCGTGTTCGAGCGAAGAATCCTAGCACAGCGTCCTCTTCTAATCAGGGCGCCAACTAGATCGAAACAGCATATGGATATGCCTGGGCGTTCGGGTCTTGCGAGACCTTTGTGGGAGCGAGCAAGCCCGCTCCCACAAGGTTCAGCACCACTCAAATCGGATTCGGACAATCGATGAAGATGTGTTCCAGGGCAAAGCGTCGCGCCAGGTAATCACCCAGCGCCTGCACGCCATAGCGTTCGGTCGCATGATGGCCGGCGGCAATGAAGCTGATGCCGTTTTCCCGGGCGCTGTGGAAAGTCTGTTCCGATGCTTCGCCGCTGAGGTACAGATCGACCCCGGCCATCACCGCCTGATCGATGTAGCCCTGGCCGCCGCCGGTGCACCAGCCGACCCGGCGGATCATCTGCTCCCCCTCGATCAGCAACGGCTCGCGCCCCATGACCTCCTGGACCTTGCGGGCAAAATCCCGAGGCGTCATCGGTTCGGACAAGGAGCCGACCAGGCCGACGACTTTGGGGTTATCCGGGTCCAATGGCCCTTCGACGGTGATGTCCAGTTGACGGGCCAACTGCACGTTGTTGCCGACCTCGGGGTGCAGGTCCAGCGGCAGATGGTAGGCCAGCAGGCTGATATCGTGCTTGAGCAGGGTTTTCAGGCGACGCTGCTTCATGCCAGTGATGCAAGGGTTCTCGCCCTTCCAGAAGTAACCGTGATGCACCAGCACCAGGTCGGCATCGGCTTCCACGGCGGCGTCGAGCAACGCCTGGCTGGCGGTCACGCCACTGACGATGCGCATCACCTGGGGCGCGCCTTCGACCTGCAGGCCGTTTGGGCAGTAATCGGCAATCCGGCTGCTCGCCAGGTAACGGTCTGCTTCTTCAACCAGGGTGCTCAGGGCTACGGCCATGAAAAGACTCCTAAATATCCGGTTCCGAGGCGCGCGCGGCCTCGTATAATGCGCGACATTATGGGCGGTCTCATTCCGCCTGCAACTTTTGTAGGACATGATAGATGCTCAAGGCGCTGCGTTTTTCCGGCTGGCCGCTGTTGGCCGGCGTGCTCGTCGCACTACTGATTATCCAGCGTTACCCGGAATGGGTTGGCCTGCCGAGCCTTGATGTCAATCTGCAGCAGGCGCCGCAGAGCAAGGCGCTGCTACAAGGGCCCGTGTCCTATGCCGACGCGGTGACCATCGCCGCACCGGCCGTGGTCAACCTGTACACCACCAAAGTCATCAACAAACCCAGCCACCCGCTGTTCGAGGACCCGCAGTTCCGGCGCTTCTTCGGCGATAACTCGCCCAAGCAGAAGCGCATGGAATCGAGCCTGGGTTCGGGCGTGATCATGAGCCCGGAAGGCTATCTGCTGACCAACAACCACGTCACCAGCGGTGCCGACCAGATCGTGGTAGCCCTCAAGGATGGCCGCGAAACCCTTGCCCGAGTGATCGGCAGCGACCCGGAAACCGACCTCGCGGTACTGAAGATCGACCTCAAGAATCTGCCGGCGATTACCATCGGTCGCTCCGACAGCATCCGCATCGGTGACGTCGCCCTCGCCATCGGCAACCCCTTCGGCGTCGGCCAGACCGTGACCATGGGCATCATCAGTGCCACCGGGCGTAACCAGTTGGGTTTGAACAACTACGAAGACTTCATCCAGACCGATGCCGCGATCAACCCCGGCAACTCCGGCGGCGCGCTGGTGGATGCGAACGGCAACCTCACCGGGATCAACACGGCGATATTCTCCAAGTCCGGCGGCAGCCAGGGCATCGGTTTCGCCATCCCGGTGAAACTGGCGATGGAAGTGATGAAGTCCATCATCGAGCATGGCCAAGTGATTCGTGGCTGGCTGGGCATCGAAGTGCAGCCGCTGACCCAGGAGCTGGCAGAGTCCTTCGGTTTGTCCGGACGGCCTGGCATCGTGGTGGCGGGAATTTTCCGCGATGGTCCGGCCCAGAAGGCCGGCCTGCAATTGGGTGATGTGATCCTGAGCATCGACGGCGAACCGGCCGGCGATGGCCGGCGCTCGATGAACCAGGTAGCGCGGATCAAGCCCACCGACAAAGTCACCATCCAGGTGATGCGCAACGGCAAGGAACTCAAGCTCACCGCGGAGATCGGCCTGCGCCCACCGCCCGCGCCTGTAGCGGTCAAGGAAGAGCAGTAACCGACACAGTTCCCCTCGCCACAAAAGCCTGACTGTCTGAAAATTTAACGAGAAGTCACAGATAGCATAAATTCTCATCGGTAGTGTTATATTGTTTCAATTACGCAAATTGGAACAACATAACATGTCATCTCTAAAACAGATTTCCCTCGCCAGCCTGGCCTTGGGTCTGCTGGGCGACCCGGCCTTTGCCGAGGAAACCCAGCCTCTGGAACTGGACGCCATCAGCGTCACATCCGACTACGAATCCCCCACTGGACCGGTGAAAGGTTATCGCGCCACCCGCTCCGCCAGCGCGACCAAAACCGACACAGCCCTGCGGGACATTCCTCAATCGATCAGCGTAATCCCGGCTGACGTCCTCAAGGACCTGGGCAGCACCAGCGTCGAACGGGCGCTGGAGTTTGCCGGCGGCGTATCGAAACAGAACAACTTCGGCGGCCTGACGCTCTACGAATACAGTGTGCGCGGCTTCACGACATCAGAGTTCTACAAGGACGGCTTCAGCGCCAACCGCGGCTATCCGAGCACACCGGACGCCGCCAACATCGAACGCATCGAGGTGTTGAAGGGGCCGGCGGCCAGCCTCTATGGACGCGGCGATCCAGGGGGTACGGTCAACATCGTCACCAAGAAACCCCAGCCCGAAGCCTTCACCACCCTGCAAACCAGCGCCGGCAGTTGGGACCGCTACCGCACCGCCCTGGACCTCAATACGCCACTGGACGCCGAAGGCACCCTGTTGTCGAGGGTGAACCTGGCGGTGGAGGACAAGCACAGCTTTCGCGATCACGTCGACAGCCGGCGGGTATTCGTGGCGCCCTCCATCAGTTGGCAACCGAGTCCCGACACACGCCTGTTGGTCGAGAGTGAAATCGTACGCCACAGCTCGACGTTCGACCGGGGCATCGTCGCGCCAAATAATCGCTGGAGCGGCGTGTCCCGCTCGACCTTCCTGGGCGAACCCAATGACGGTGACATCGACAACCACAACCACATGCTCCAGGCCGCCCTCGAACATCAGCTCAACGACATCTGGCAACTGCGTCTGGCCAGTCATTACAAGCAAGGCGAACTCTGGGGCTTCGCCTCTGAAGCGCGTCCGTTGAATGCCGATGGTCACACCGTCAACCGCCGTTACCGCGAGCGCGACAACGATTGGCATGACAGCATCACCCAGTTGGAACTGCGTGGCCTGCTGGACCTGGGACCGTGGCAGCACGAACTGCTGATCGGCAGCGAGTACGAGGATTACCGCAAGAACGAGCGCGTCACCACCCTCAACGGCGGCGCCTATCCCATCGACATCTATCAGCCCATCTACGGCCAGCCCAAACCCGACGGGCTGCGCACCGGCACGGATTTCTTCGAGCATGTCCAAAGCCGTGCATTGAATCTCCAGGACCAGATCGTCTTCACCGAAAAGCTGCGGGGCATGTTCGGTGTGCGCTACGAGCATTTCGAGCAGCGTATCGATGATCACACTACCCAGCTCATCAGCCACCAACGCCACGACGCCCTGACACAACGGGCCGGCTTGCTGTACCAACTGACGCCTGAAGTCGGGTTGTTCGCTAACGCGTCCACCTCGTTCAAGCCCAACAACGGCCTGGACGCCGACGGCAAGACCTTCAATCCAGAGGAAGGCGTTGGCTATGAAGCCGGGATCAAGAGCGAGCTCTTCGACCATCGCCTGAGCACCACCCTGGCGGCGTTCCATATAGAGAAGGAAAACGTCCTGGCGCTGGCCCCCGATACCAACACCAACCGCGCCATGGGCAAGGCCCGTAGCCAGGGGATCGATCTGCAGGTCAGCGGTCAGTTGACCGACGCCATCCGCGTGATCGGGGCCTTTGCCTACATCGATGCAGAAGTGACCGAAGGTGACAAAGAGATCCCCACCGGCAGCCGGATCCTGGGCGTTGCCAAGCGTAGCGGCAGTCTGCTGGGCGTCTATGAATTCCAGGACGGGCACCTGCGCGGCTCGGATGTCGGCGCGGCGTTCACTTACGTGGGGGATCGTTCGGGCGAAGCCGGCAAGGACTTCGAGCTGCCGGCCTACCACACCGTGGATCTGCTGGCTCATTACAAGGCCAGCGATAACGTCACCGTGGGCCTGAACCTGAACAACGTCTTCGACGAAAAATACTACGAGCGCTCCTACAGCAACTACTGGGTCAATCCCGGCGAGCCGCGCAACTTCACCGTCAGTCTCACCCTCGATCTGTAAAAAGGAAAATCGGCATGAAACACCCCAAGACACTCGCCCTTCTCGGCCTGTTCCTGGCGACACAAGCCTCGGCCCATGGTTTGTGGACCGAACAACGGCGCGGCAACATTGAAGTGATCTACGGCCACGGCGACGAGGACAATGCCTTCAAGGCCCAGAAAATCAGCGGGGCCTGGGCCTATGACCTGGGCGGCAAGATGATCCCGGTCACGGTGCAACGCCTACCCGACCACGCCCGCCTGCAACCGCTCAAGCCGCCGGCCGTGCTCGCGGTGGCGCTGGACAATGGCATGTGGTCCCAGACCGCTGACAAGAAGTGGATCAACGAAGGCCGCAGCAAGGTGCCCGGCGCGATCGAGTCGACCCACACCTTCAAATACAGCCTGGCAATCTACGAGCCCGGAGCGAAGCTGCCGAAGCTGGAGCCGATCAGGTTCGTGATCCTGCCGGACGTCGATCCGCTGACCATAGGTCCCGGCCAATCATTGCCGGTGCGGGTCCTGCTGGATGGCAAGCCTGCGGCCGGGGTAAAACTGGTGGGCGATTACCGCAGCGCGCCGAACACCGTCGCCACTGAAACCGACGCCGACGGTCGGGCCCAGGTGCTGGTGCGCAATGAAGGTTTGAACGTCATCGCCGCGCAGATGGAAATCCCGCTCAAGGATGACAAGGACGTGGCGACGCGTGGTGTGTTTACTTCGCTGACGTTCCTTGGCGAGCCGCATCACGAATAAAGCATCTGAATGCACAGGACACACCTGTGGGAGCGAGCTTGCTCGCGATAGCGTAGTGTCAGTCGATAGTCATTTTGAATGTCAGACCGCCTTCGCGGGCAAGCCCCACAGGGGCCCCGCGATGAAACGCCAATTTCGTGAACGCCGGAAACCACTGTGGGAGCAAGGCTTGCCCGCGATAGCGCCGAATCAGTCGACATTTGAGTCACTGACCCACCGCCATCGCGGGCAAGCCTTGCTCCCACAGAGGGTTTCCTACAGTTCAGCGCAGAGCTTTAGAGTTCGCCCAGGGCGTCGATCAGCGCCTGGTTCTGCTCCGGTGTGCCAATGCTGATCCGCAGGAACTGGGCAATCCGCTCCTGTTTGAAGTGCCGCACGATCACCCCCTGTTCTCGCAGCTTCGCCGCCAGTCCCGCCGCATCATGCCGGGGGTGACGGGCGAAGATGAAGTTGGCCGCCGAAGGCAAGACTTCAAACCCCTTGGCCTCCAGTTGTGCCACCACCCACTCGCGATGCTCGATGACCAACCGGCAGGTCTTCTGGAAATACTCGCGATCGTCGAATGCCGCCGCGCCACCCACGTTCGCCAAGCGATCCAGAGGGTAGGAGTTGAAGCTGTTCTTGATCCGCTCCAGCGCTTCGATCAGATCCGGATGGCCTACCGCCAAGCCCACTCGCAACCCCGCCAGCGAGCGGGACTTGGACAAGGTCTGGGTGACCAGCAGATTCGGATAACGGTCCACCAGGCTGATGGCCGTCTCGCCACCGAAGTCGATATAGGCTTCATCGACTACCACCACCGAATCCGGGCTGGCCTTGAGCATTTGCTCCACCGCTTCCAGCGCCAGCAGGCAGCCGGTCGGGGCGTTCGGGTTGGGGAAAATGATCCCGCCGTTCGGCTTGGCATAGTCCGCCGGATCGATCCGGAACTGCTCATCCAGGGGCACCGCATCGAACTGGATGCCATACAAGCCGCAATACACTGGATAGAAGCTGTAGCTGATGTCCGGAAACAGGATCGGCTGGTCGTGCTGCAGCAGGCCGTGAAAAATGTGCGCCAGCACTTCATCCGAGCCGTTACCGAGAAACACCTGGTTGGCCTGCACACCATAGTAGCGGGCCACGGCGTTCTTCAGCAGATCGCTGTTGGGGTCCGGATACAGACGCAGGTTGTCATTGAGCTCGGTCTGCATCGCCGCAAGGGCCTTGGGCGATGGGCCGTAGGGGTTCTCGTTGGTATTGAGCTTGACCAGGCGGGTCAGCTTCGGTTGTTCGCCGGGCACGTAGGGCACCAGGTTCTTGACGAACGGGCTCCAGAATTTACTCATTTCAGTTTCCCTGCCCGTCAATGGAGGACTCATCAAGAATTCGATACTCGGCGCTGCGGGCGTGGGCGCTCAACGACTCGCCACGGGCCAGTACCGAAGCGGTCTTGCCCAGTTCGGATGCACCCTGCTCGGAGCAGAAGATGATCGACGAACGCTTCTGGAAGTCATACACCCCCAGCGGCGACGAGAAACGCGCGGTGCCGGAAGTCGGCAACACGTGGTTGGGCCCTGCACAGTAATCGCCCAGGGCCTCGCTGGTGTGGCGGCCCATGAAGATCGCACCGGCATGACGGATCTGCGGCAACCAGGCCTGCGGATCGGCGACCGACAATTCCAGGTGCTCCGGCGCGATGCGGTTGGCGACCTCGATCGCCTGTTCCATGTCATCGACCTTGATCAGCGCGCCACGACCATTGATCGAGGTGTTGATGATTTCGGCGCGATCCATGGTTGGCAGCAGCCTGTCGATACTGGCCGCGACCTTGTCGAGGAATTCGGCATCCGGGCTGACCAGAATCGCCTGGGCGTCTTCGTCGTGCTCGGCCTGGGAGAACAAGTCCATGGCAATCCAATCCGGGTCGGTCTGGCCGTCGCACACCACGAGGATTTCCGAAGGGCCGGCGATCATGTCGATACCGACCTGGCCGAACACGTGACGCTTGGCGGTGGCGACATAGATGTTGCCCGGCCCTACCACCTTGTCGACCCTCGGTACGCTTTCGGTGCCGTAGGCCAATGCAGCTACGGCTTGGGCGCCACCGATGGTGAACACCCGGTCCACGCCAGCAATGCAGGCAGCGGCCAGCACCAGTTCGTTGATTTCACCCCGTGGGGTCGGCACGACCATGACCACTTCGGTCACGCCGGCAACCTTGGCCGGAATGGCATTCATCAGCACCGAGGAGGGATAGGACGCCTTGCCGCCCGGCACGTACAGGCCGGCGCGGTCCAGTGGCGTAACCTTCTGGCCCAGCACGGTACCGTCCGCTTCGGTGTAGCTCCAGGAGTCCTGCTTCTGTCTTTCGTGATAGCTGCGCACCCGGGAGGCGGCTTTTTCCAGGGCCTCGCGCTGGGGCACGGTGATCCGCGTCAGGGCCAGCTCCAAGCGCTCGCGCGGCAGGATCAGGTCGGCCATGGACGCCGCCTGCAGGCCATCGAATTTCTGGGTGAATTCCACCACGGCGGCATCGCCCCGCTCGCGCACGGCTTTGATGATGTCCAGCACCCGCTGATTGACCGAGTCGTCAGACACACTTTCCCAGCTCAGCAGATGATCCAGATGATGTGCGAAATCCGGATCGGCAGCGTTGAGTCGGCGAATCGAGGTGGGAGCGGTCATAGCGAGGGCCTCATTAATGGCAAATGCTCAGGCGCCCTAAGCTACCAGTCCATTCGCGTGGGCACCTGAGAAAATTGGCTATGACACGGATAGACGGGCGCGACTCGAGGTCGCGCAGGTAAATCAGCCGCGGTGTCGCGATTCCACTGCCTTGCGCAGGGTATCGATCAGTGCCTGGATACGAGCATGCTGCATTTTCATCGATGCCTTGTTGACGATCAGCCGGGAGGTGATGTCCGCGATGAAATCCTGGGGTTCCAGGCCATTGGCCCGCAGGGTATTGCCGGTGTCGACGACGTCGATGATCTTGTCCGCCAGGCCGATCAGCGGCGCCAGCTCCATCGAACCGTACAACTTGATGATATCGACCTGGCGACCCTGCTCGGCATAGTAGCGCTTGGCAATGTTGACGAACTTGGTTGCCACCCGCAGGCGCCCCTTGGGCTCCGGCGCGCCGACCTTGCCGGCGGTCATCAGCTTGCACCGGGCGATCTGCAGGTCCAGGGGCTCATACAGACCCTGGCCACCGTATTCCATCAGCACGTCCTTACCGGCAACGCCGAGGTCGGCGGCGCCATGTTCAACGTAAGTCGGCACATCGGTGGCACGCACAATCAGCAGGCGCACATCGGCCTGGGTCGTGGGGATGATCAGCTTGCGGCTCTTGTCCGGATTCTCGGTCGGCACGATGCCCGCTTCAGCCAGAAGCGGCAGGGTGTCGTCAAGGATGCGGCCCTTGGACAGTGCGATGGTCAACATGGGAACGTCAGTCCTTATCAAGGTACACATGCCCGGTCGCAAGCGGCGCCGGACACACATCGAGGGTGCACCACCCTCGATTTGAAACGAAATCCAGGCACATCCTTGTGCCCATGCAGCCGGAACTAGCCCGGTACGCGGCGGATCTTGGCACCGAGCATCTGCAGTTTTTCTTCGATGCACTCGTAGCCACGGTCAATGTGGTAGATGCGGTCGATCAGGGTATCGCCTTCGGCAACCAGGGCCGAAATCACCAGGCTGGCCGAGGCCCGCAGGTCGGTGGCCATCACTGGCGCGCCCTTGAGCTTCTCGGTGCCGGTGACGATGGCGGTGTTGCCTTCGACCTGGATCCTGGCGCCCATGCGGTGCAGTTCATAGACGTGCATGAAACGGTTTTCGAAGATCGTCTCGATCACCGCGCCGGTGCCTTCGGCAATGGCGTTGAGGGAGATGAACTGTGCCTGCATGTCGGTCGGGAACGCCGGGTATGGCGCGGTCCGCACATTGACGGCCTTGGGCCGCTTGCCGTGCATGTTCACTTCGATCCAGTCTTCGCCGCAGGTGACTTCGGCGCCGGCTTCCTTGAGTTTCTCCAGGACGGCTTCAAGGATCGTCGGATCGGTGTCCTTGACCTTGACGCGACCGCCGGTGACGGCAGCAGCGACCAGATAGGTACCGGTTTCGATCCGGTCCGGCATCACTTTGTAAGTGGCCGAGTGCAAGCGCTCGACGCCATCGATGGTGATGGTGTCGGTACCGGCACCACTGATCTTGGCGCCCATGGCGATCAGGAAGTTCGCCAGGTCCACCACTTCAGGCTCGCGAGCAGCGTTTTGCAACACGCTGCGGCCCTTGGCCAGTGCAGCGGCCATCATGATGTTCTCGGTACCGGTCACGCTGACGGTGTCGAAGAAGAAATGGGCGCCGCGCAGGCCGCCTTCAGGCGCCTTGGCCTTGATGTAGCCGCCTTCGACGTCGATGACCGCGCCCATGGCTTCCAGGCCACGGATGTGCAGGTCCACCGGACGCGAGCCAATGGCGCAACCGCCAGGCAACGCAACCTCGGCTTCACCGAAACGGGCAACCATCGGGCCCAGTACCAGGATCGACGCGCGCATGGTTTTCACCAGCTCGTACGGAGCGACCAGGGTCTTGATGGTGCGCGGGTCGATCTCGACGGCGAGTTTCTCGTCGATCACCGGTTCGATGCCCATGCGACCGAACAGCTCGATCATCGTGGTGATGTCATGCAGGTGCGGCAGGTTGGCCACGGTCACCGGGCCATCGCACAGCAGGGTCGCGGCCAGGATCGGGAGGGCGGAGTTCTTTGCCCCGGAAATACGGATTTCGCCATCAAGACGAACGCCGCCGGTAATAATCAGTTTATCCATAAGAATCTCGAGGCCCTTGGGCTCAGGTGCGCTCGGCCCAGGCCGCGCTGCTGAAAAATTTCATCGTGACCGCGTGGATGCTGCCATCGGCAATCCATGGGTTCAAATGGGCATAGATGCTCTGCTGACGCTTCACTGGGCTCAACGCCGCCAGTTCATCACTGATTACGTTCAACTGGAAGTTGCAGCCTTCGCCTTCAACTTCCACCTGCGTACCAGGCAGCTTTCCTTCAAGGAAGCTCTTCACTTCTACAGCCTGCATGCTCAACCTCAATCGGCGCCCTGTGCGCGCGGGTCGCACATCATACAAAAAAGCCCCGCGCCTGCGAACCCCGCGAAGCAGGACTCTGACGGGGGGACTTTTCCAGCGATGTGGCTCAGTGGTGCGCCAACAGCTCGGTCAGCTCGCTGACCTGGGCTATTTCGCGCATGTCTTCGGGCATCCCACGGATGCTCCACGTTTTGCCGGCCGCCTCGGCATCCCGCATGAAACACAGCAGTAGCGACAAGCCTACACTGCTGGATTTCTGCACCGCCGAGCAGTCAATGACCACCTCGGCGGCACCAACGGACTTGATCAGCGCCTGGCCCTGGGTGCGCAAGGCCGGACCAGTGCGATAGTCCAGCACACCGCTGAGCAACAACTCGTCGGCTTCGCCCAGACGAACGGCCGACTCACTCGCCGACTCATTCATTGTCCCTGCTTCTCCTTGGCTTCGTCGGTCACTTCCTTGGCCTTGGCGACTTCGCCGGCCCAGCCATCGATGGTCTTGTCCAGGTCATTGCCATTGCGCTGCATGGCATCGGCAAACTGGTCGCGGAACAATTTGCCGATGTTGATGCCGTTGATGATCACGTTGCGCACCTTCCACTCGCCGTTCAACTGTTCGAGCGTGTAGGACACCGGGTAGATAGCACCGTTGTTACCCTTGACCTGCATGTCGACGCTGGTACGGGTACCGTTTTCATCCTTGGCCGGTGAAACGGTGATGCCCTGATTGTTGTATTCGAGCAAGGCGTTGCCGTAGAACTGCATCAGGCTGCGCTTGAAGTTTTCCTGGAAGCGGGTCATCTGCGCAGGGGTTGCCTTGCGCGAGTACTTGACCGTCATGATGCTGCGCGAGATGCCATCGGCGTCCACCACCGGACCAACAATGCCGTTCAGCGCATCATAGAATGCGCCCGGATCCTGCTTGTATTGCTCCTTGTTGGCGGCAAGGTCTGCCAGCAGGCGGGTCGTGGTGTCCTGGATGATATCGTGGGCGGAAGGCGCCGCCAGGGCATTGGCCATCAGCGGCAGGGCTGCCAGCAGGACCAACAGGCTGCGTCGCAAGATAGAGATCATCGAAAGGCTCCTCATTTAGCGTCTTTGCTAACGGTATTAAGCAGGAATTTCCCGATCAGGTCCTCGAGCACCAGCGACGACTGCGTGTCATGGATGGTCCCACCGTCCTTGAGCAGGGATTCTTCCCCACCCACGCTGATACCGATGTATTTCTCACCCAGCAGACCCGCCGTCAGGATAGATGCAGTGGAATCAGTCGGCAGGTTATCCACGCGCTTTTCCACCTCCATCGTCACCCGTCCGGTGAAACTGTCGCGATCCAGATCGATTGCCGTGACCTTGCCGATAGTGACACCGGCCATGGTCACCTTGGCTCTGACCGTCAAACCGGCGATATTGTCAAAATAAGCATAAAGTTTATAAGTATCGGTGTTCGCAGTCGGCGCCAGGCCGCTGACTCGCAGGGCCAGCAGCAATAAAGCCAGGATGCCGGCCAGCAGGAAAAGGCCGACACCGATTTCCAGGGTGCGGTTTTGCATCAGAAATCTCCAAACATCAAGGCGGTCAGAATAAAGTCAAGGCCCAGGACCGCCAGCGAGGCGTACACCACGGTCTTGGTTGTGGCACGGCTGATCCCCTCGGACGTGGGCTCGCAGTCATAGCCTTGAAACACGGCGATCCAGGTCACCACAAAAGCGAATACAGCACTCTTGATGACGCCATTGAGCACATCATCGAGGAAGTCGACACTGTTCTGCATGTTGGACCAGTAGGACCCGTCATAAATGCCCAGCCAGTCGACGGCCACCCAGGAACCACCCCAGATGCCGACGACGCTGAAGATGATTGCCAGAACCGGCAAGGAAATGAAGCCGGCCCACAGGCGCGGGGCAATGATGTACTTGAGCGGGTCGACGCCGATCATTTCCAGGCTGGACAGTTGCTCAGTGGACTTCATGTTGCCGATTTCGGCCGTCAGCGCCGACCCGGCGCGCCCGGCGAACAGCAACGCGGTCACCACCGGACCGAGTTCACGCAACAGCGTCAGCGCAACCATCTGCCCGACCGCCTGCTCCGAACCGTAGCTGGACAGGATATTGAAACCCTGCAACGCCAGCACCATGCCGATGAAAATCCCGGACACCACGATGATCACCAGGGACATCACCCCCACTGAGTGCAACTGCTTGACCAGCAGGCCAAAACCGCCGCTCGTGGAGTTGCGCCCCAGCAAGGCATGAGCCAGGAACAACGTGGAACGGCCCAGCACCGCCAGTACGTCGATGCCGGAGCGGCCAAACAGGCGAATTCTTTCTATTAATGATTTCTTGCGCATCAGCGCTTCCCCAGCAGATCGGTACGGTAATCCGTGGCCGGAAAATGGAACGCCACCGGACCGTCCGGATCACCCTTCATGAATTGGCGAATGCGCGAGTTGTCCGACGCCATCAGCTCTTGGGGCGTACCCTGCCCCAACACCTGTCCATCGCCGACCACATAGATGTAGTCCGCGATGCTGGCGGTTTCAGCCAGGTCGTGGGATACCACGATACTGGTGATACCCAGGGCATCATTGAGCAACCGGATCAGGCGCACCAGCACGCCCATGGCGATAGGGTCCTGCCCGACAAAGGGCTCGTCATACATGAGGATTTTCGGATCGAGGGCAATCGCCCGCGCCAGGGCAACCCGACGCTTCATGCCGCCGGACAGTTCGTCCGGCATCAAATCGAGGGCGCCACGCAGCCCGACCGCCTGCAATTTCAGCAGGACGATGTCGCGGATCATCTCCTCCGGCAGGTCGGTATGGACCCGCAGCGGGAACGCCACGTTCTCGAACACGTCGAGATCGGTGAACAGCGCGCCGCTCTGGAACAGTACGCCCATGTGCTTGCGCGCATCGAACAGATCGCTGCGCGACAGCTTGGGAAGATTCTGGCCATTGACCCAGACTTCACCGGCGTCAGGACGCAACTGTGCGCCCATCAGGCGCAGCAGCGTGGTCTTTCCGCATCCGGAAGGCCCCATGATGCCGGTCACCTTGCCGCGCGGAATGCGAATATCGATGTCATTGAAAATGCTGCGCGTCCCTCGCTTGAAGGACAGCCCCTTCAGCTCGACCGCGTAGGCGTTGTCGGCACTCATCTAAACTCCTTGCGATGCAGCCTCATATCCGAATGCCCTGACCAGCCGTTAACGTCGCTACCGCCGGGCACCCGAACCGGCGGCGAACTATATCACCGCAACGGCCGCACGCCCAAGGGCCACCCCTGGCTGGTTAAGCCTGACTTAAGGGAAATGAGCACATTTTATTCAAACCGGGCGGGGTGTTTGCACGAAGCATGACGAACTTGCGTGAGGGAATTGTTCATTGCCGGTATAATCGCCGCCTTTTCATCGGGCTATACGATTTCTGACATGAGCCAAACCAGCGACCTGATTCAATCGGCACAACGTACCATCCGCCTCGAGCTCGAAGCCGTGCAAGGCTTGCTGCCCCGCATCGACGCTGATTTCGTACGCGCCTGCGAGATGATTCTGGCCAGCAAAGGCCGCGTCGTCGTGGTCGGCATGGGCAAGTCCGGACACGTCGGCAACAAGATCGCCGCGACCCTGGCCAGCACGGGCACCACGGCATTCTTCGTCCACCCGGCCGAAGCCAGCCATGGTGACATGGGCATGATCACCCGGGACGACATCATCCTGGCACTGTCCAACTCCGGCTCCACCAATGAAATCATTACACTGCTGCCGTTGATCAAACGCCTGGGCATCCGGCTGATCAGCCTCACCGGCAACCCGGACTCGCCGCTGGCCAAGGCCGCCGAAGTGAACCTCAACGTTCACGTCGAGCACGAGGCCTGCCCGCTGAATCTGGCACCGACCTCCTCCACCACCGCTGCTCTGGTCATGGGCGATGCCCTGGCCGTAGCCCTGCTGGAGGCCAGAGGGTTCACGGCGGAGGACTTTGCCTTTTCCCACCCTGGGGGAGCCCTGGGCCGCCGCCTGCTGCTGAAGGTCGAAAACGTGATGCACGCCGGTGAAGAGTTGCCACAGGTGCAACGCGGCACGCTGCTCAAGGATGCACTCATGGAAATGACGCGCAAGGGCCTGGGCATGACGGTGATCCTGGAGGCCGACGGCAAGCTCGCCGGGATCTTCACTGACGGCGACCTGCGTCGCACTCTGGACCGCACCATCGATGTGCACAGTGCCACCATTGAGCAGGTCATGACGCCCCATGGCAAGACGGCCCGCGCGGACATGCTCGCTGCCGAAGCCCTGAAAATCATGGAAGACCACAAGATCAGCGCCTTGGTGGTGGTCGATGCCGAAGACCGCCCGGTGGGCGCCCTGAACATGCACGACTTGCTGCGTGCAGGAGTCATGTAAATGAACGCAGACCTGCTGCAACGAGCTAAAGACATCAAGCTGGCCGTGTTCGACGTGGACGGCGTGCTGACCGACGGACGCCTGTATTTCCTCGAAGACGGCAGCGAGTTCAAGACGTTCAATACCCTCGACGGCCAGGGCATCAAGATGCTGATGGCCGCCGGCGTGCAGACGGCCATCATCAGCGGCCGCAAGACCCCGGTGGTCGAACGGCGCGCAAAGAACCTCGGCATCCCCCACCTTTATCAGGGCCGCGAGGATAAACTGGTGGTCCTGGACGAGCTCCTGGGCCAACTCAATCTAAGCTATGAACAGGTTGCGTACCTGGGTGACGATCTGCCTGACCTGCCGGTGATCCGTCGGGTTGGCCTGGGCATGGCAGTGGCCAACGCAGCCGGCTTCGTACGCGAGCACGCCCACGGCGTTACCGCCGCGCGAGGCGGCGAAGGCGCGGCCCGTGAATTCTGCGAACTGATCCTGCGCGCCCAGGGCCGCCTCGAAGCGGCAAACGCCGCGTACCTGTGAGCCATTTATGCTGAGCAAGAAAATTCGCACCATCCTGCTGTTCGCGTGTATCGCGGCAATTTTCGCGGCGGTGGGCTACTGGAACATCAGCCCCGAGCGCTTTCTCGACCGCCCTGCCGTCAAGGTCGAGGAAAACGATATCGACTGGTACGCGACCAACACGCATACACTGCAGTACCTGCCTGACGGCAAGGTGCAGTACGAAATGACGTCCGACAAGGTCGATCACGTCAAGGCCACCGACATTACACTGGTCGCCAATCCGGACCTGAACATGTTCCGTGGCACGGAGTTTCCGTGGCACGTGCAGAGCAAGCGTGCCGAAGTCAACTCCGGCGGCACCGAAGTGGAACTGATCGACTCGGTACGCGTCGCACGAACCGACGAGAAGAACCGCACGACCATCATCACCAGCACTCGCATGACCGTGTTCCCGCAGCGACAATATGCGCAGACCGAGCAACCCGTTAGAATCGACGGCGCCGGTGGTGTATCGACCGGCACGGGAATGAAAGCGTATCTGAAGGAAAGCAGGATACACCTGCTATCGAACGTAAGAGGACAGTATGAAGCTCGCTAAAACCCTCCCTATTTTGCTCAGTCTGGGCGCAGCACTGGGAAGCGCGAGCGCCTGGTCTCTTCCCAACGACCGTGATCAGCCTATCCGCATCCAGGCCGACGACGCCCAATTGGACGACAAGAACGGGGTCGCCACTTATAAAGGCGACGTGATCATCACTCAGGGCTCAATGAAGGTCACCGGCAACACCGTGACCATTACCCGCACCCAGTCCGGCGATATCGACGTAGTGACCTCGGTGGGCAACCTGGCCTATTTCGAGCAACTGCAAACGGCCGGCGACACCAAGCCCGTGCAAGGCTACGGCGTGACCATCCAGTATCACGCGTCCCAGGACCGCGTCGTACTGATCGATCGTGCCAAGGTCATCGACAAGGACAACAACGTCACCCAAGGCGAGAAAATCGTCTACGACACGAACAAGAAACTCGCCAGCGCCGGTCGCGCCACCGGCAGCAAGGTGACCGAGCAGCGCCCACGGATCGACATGGTCATCCAGCCGAAAAAGAAAACCGAGCAAAGGCCCCAGTAATGGCAACTCTGAAAGCTCAGCACCTGGCCAAGAGCTACAAGAGCCGTCAGGTCGTGCGCGATGTCAGCCTGTCCATCGACAGCGGGCAGATCGTCGGTCTGCTCGGCCCCAACGGCGCGGGCAAGACCACCTGTTTCTACATGATCGTCGGCCTGGTCCAGGCCGATCAGGGCCGCGTCCTGATCGACGACCTGGACGTCAGCCACCAGCCGATGCATGGCCGGGCAAAGGCCGGCATCGGCTACCTGCCACAAGAAGCGTCGATCTTCCGCAAACTGTCGGTAGCCGACAACATCATGGCGATTCTCGAAACCCGCAAGGAACTCGACAAGGCCGGTCGTCGTCAGGAGCTGGAAAGCCTGCTGCAGGAATTCCACATCAGCCACATCCGCGACAACCTGGGCATGAGCCTGTCCGGTGGCGAACGGCGTCGAGTGGAAATTGCCCGCGCCCTGGCCACCGCACCGAAATTCATTCTGCTCGACGAACCGTTCGCCGGCGTGGACCCGATTTCGGTAGGTGACATCAAGCAGATCATCCACCACCTCAAGGCGAAGGGGATCGGCGTGCTGATCACCGACCACAACGTGCGCGAGACGCTGGACATCTGTGAAACCGCCTACATCGTCAATGACGGCCAATTGATCGCCGAAGGTGACTCCACCACCATCCTGGCCAACGAACTGGTCAAGGAAGTGTATCTGGGCCATGAGTTCCGCCTGTAAGCGAAGTGCCTGGCAAATGTCCCTGCGCTGCGGACTCAAACACGCAACGCTTCGGGATACTCTCAGTGAATCCCCTATCATCGGGGAACTAATTGAGAAATTCCCCTAGGCAAACACTTCTGCTTCAGGCATATAATTTGCTTAAGGTTTGGCGCTTCGGCGCCCTTGTAGTGGATGGCGCATGTGCGCCGGCGAATAAGGTGTTAAGCCCCTGCCATGAAACCATCGCTAGTCTTGAGAATGGGCCAGCAGCTGACGATGACACCGCAGCTGCAACAGGCCATCCGCCTGCTCCAATTGTCGACCCTGGACCTGCAACAGGAAATCCAAGAGGCCCTGGAATCCAATCCGATGCTCGAACGCCAGGAAGAAGGCGACGACTTCGACAACACTGATCCGCTGGCCGACAACGTCGAGCAGAAACCCAATACCGAGACCCAGGAACCGTCCTACCAGGAGGAAGCCGCCCCGACGGTGGACAACCTCGAGGATGGCGAATGGAACGAACGCATCCCCAACGACCTGCCCGTGGACACGGCCTGGGAAGACGTCTACCAGACCAGCGCCAGCAGCCTGCCGAGCAGCGATGATGACGAGTGGGACTTCACCACCCGCACCTCCGCCGGTGAAAGCCTGCAAAGCCACCTGCTGTGGCAACTGAACCTGGCACCGATGTCCGACACCGATCGCCTGATCGCCGTGACCCTGATCGACTGCATCAACAACCAGGGCTACCTGGACGAAACCCTCGAAGAAATTCTCGAAGCCTTCGATCCGGAGCTGGACATCGAGCTGGACGAGATCGAGGCCGTCCTGCACCGTATCCAGCAGTTCGAGCCGGCCGGCATCGGCGCCCGCAACCTGGGTGAGTGCCTGCTCCTGCAACTGCGCCAGTTGTCCGCCAAGACGCCATGGCTGGCCGAAGCCAAGCGACTGGTCACCGACTATATCGATCTGCTGGGCGGCCGCGACTACAGCCAACTGATGCGACGCATGAAGCTCAAGGAAGATGAACTGCGCCAGGTGATCGAACTGGTCCAGAGCCTCAACCCGCGCCCGGGCTCCCAGATCGAGGCCACCGAGCCCGAGTACGTGGTTCCCGATGTGATCGTGCGCAAGCACAACGATCGCTGGCTGGTGGAGCTGAACCAGGAGTCGGTACCCAAGCTGCGGGTCAACGCCCAGTATGCCGGCTTTGTAAAGCGTGCCGACACCAGCGCCGACAACACCTTCATGCGCAACCAGCTGCAGGAAGCGCGCTGGTTCATCAAGAGCCTGCAGAGTCGCAACGAAACCCTGATGAAGGTCGCCACCCAGATCGTCGAGCACCAACGCGGCTTCCTGGACTACGGCGACGAAGCGATGAAACCGCTGGTCCTTCACGACATTGCCGAGGCAGTGGGCATGCACGAATCGACAATTTCCCGTGTGACCACGCAGAAATTCATGCATACCCCACGGGGTATCTACGAATTGAAATATTTTTTCTCCAGCCACGTCAGCACCTCCGAAGGCGGCGAATGCTCTTCCACGGCCATCCGCGCGATCATCAAGAAACTGGTGGCCGCGGAAAATCAGAAAAAGCCGTTGAGTGACAGCAAGATCGCTGGTTTACTGGAGGCACAAGGCATTCAGGTGGCCCGCCGTACCGTCGCCAAGTATCGCGAATCCCTCGGGATCGCGCCTTCGAGCGAACGCAAGCGGTTGATGTAACAGGCCACGCCACAGCGTTCCAGTGGCAGGTATTTCTGCCTGCCGCTTTATGCACTGGCAACGAAGGAGAAGCTGTATGCAAGTCAACATCAGTGGACACCAACTGGAAGTGACCGAACCCCTGCGTACCTACATCGGCGAAAAACTCGACCGATTGGAACGGCATTTCGACAAGATCACCAACGTGCAGGTCACGATGAACGTCGAGAAGCTGCTGCAGAAAATCGAAGCCACACTGCATATCCCCGGCGGAGAGGTGGTTGCCAATGCGGAGCATACAGACATGTACGCCGCGATTGACCTGCTGACCGACAAGCTGGATCGCCAACTCAAAAAGCATAAGGAAAAGACCCAGAGCCTCCTCCAGGGCGCTACCGGTCGTTAACTCCCCCAATCCATGATCCGACTAGAAACCATCCTGACCCCCGGCCGTTCCATGGTGAACGCGCCGGGCGGCAGTAAAAAGAAAGCCCTCGAACAAATTGCCAACCTGATCCACCGCGAAGTGCCGGATCTGGAAATGCAGGACGTTTTCGAGGCCCTGGTTGCCCGTGAAAAACTCGGTTCCACCGGTTTTGGCAACGGCATCGCCATTCCTCACTGTCGCCTCAAGGGATGCATCACGCCCATCAGCGCGCTGCTGCACCTTGAAGCCGCCATAGATTTCGACGCCATCGACGGCGCACCGGTTGACCTGTTGTTCGTATTGCTGGTTCCGGAAGCAGCGACCGATGCGCATCTTGAACTGCTGCGCCAGATCGCCAGCATGCTGGACCGCAAGGAAGTGCGCGAAAAACTGCGCAGCGCACCGAGTAACCAAGCCTTGTATCAGGTCGTCCTGGACGAGCAGAACGGTCATTAATCATGCGCCTGATCATCGTTAGCGGCCGCTCCGGCTCCGGTAAAAGCACGGCGCTCAATGTGCTTGAGGACAGCGGCTACTATTGCATCGACAACCTGCCGGCCGGCCTGCTGCCAGAGTTGGCCGAGCGGGCGCTGATCCATACCGAGCTGGCGCAACCGCTGGTGGCGGTTTCCGTCGATGCGCGCAACCTGCCAAGCCACTTGTCGCGTTTCCCCGAGCTGCTCGAGGAAGTGCGCAGCCGGCATATCCAGTGCGATGTCCTGTATCTGGATGCCGATGATGAAACACTGCTCAAGCGCTTTTCCGAGACCCGACGGCGCCACCCGCTGAGCAATGCCAACCGCTCGCTGGCCGAAGCCATTGAAGACGAAAGCCAGTTGCTCGGACCGATTGCCGACCTCGCGGACTTGAAGGTCAATACCACGAACCTGAACCTGTATCAGTTGCGCGACACCATCAAGTTGCGCCTGCTGAACCAGCCGGAGCCCGGCACGGCGTTCCTGGTGGAGTCGTTCGGCTTCAAGCGTGGCATGCCGGTAGACGCCGACCTGGTGTTCGATGTGCGCTGCCTGCCCAACCCATATTGGAAACCGGAGCTGCGCGAGCAATCCGGGCTCGACCAACCGGTGATCGACTACCTGGCGGCTCAACCGGATGTCGAGGAAATGTTCCAGGACATCTCCGGCTACCTGCTTAAATGGCTACCCCGTTTCGCCGCAAGCAACCGTGCCTATGTCACGATTGCCATCGGCTGTACCGGTGGTCATCACCGCTCCGTCTATCTGACCGAGCGCCTGGGCCAGCTCCTGCAACAATCCCTGAAGAACGTCCAGGTTCGCCACCGCGACCTCAGCTAAAGGATTCATATCGCGATGCCTGCTCGGGAAATTGAAATCATCAACAAGCTGGGCTTGCACGCCCGGGCTTCAGCCAAGTTTGTCGGCGTTGCCGGTCAGTTCAAGGAGACGACCATCCGCGTCGGTCGGACGCCTGAGCCTGAAACCATGATCGACGGTAAAAGCATCATGGCCATGATGATGCTTGCAGCGGGCAAGGGCACCACGATTCACCTGCAAACCCAAGGTGAACAAGAACATGAGGCGATGGATGCCCTGGTGGACCTGATCAACCGCTACTTCGATGAGGGCGAATAAGCTCCAGGCTCAGGCTCTTGGTTTCGCGAGTACAAAAAAGGCGCGTCACCCATTAGGGATGCCGCGCCTTTTTTATTGCAACGAGGTCAGCTGCCAGCCACCATCATTCGCTCGATCAGCACCGAACCGGTGCGGATGTTGCTGCGCAGCTCCAGATCATTCCCCACCGCCACGATCTGCTTGAACATGTCGCGCATGTTGCCGGCAATGGTCACTTCCTGGACAGGGAACTGAATCTCGCCATTTTCGACCCAGAACCCGGCCGCACCCCGGGAGTAATCGCCGGTTACCATGTTCAGGCCATGGCCCATCAGTTCGGTCACCAGCAACCCTTTGCCCATCCGCCGCAGCAAGGCCGCCTGGTCCTCTTCGCCATGGGTCACGAACAGGTTGTGCACGCCACCCGCATTGGCGGTGCTCGGCATGCCGAGTTTGCGACCCGAATACGTGCCGAGAATGTAGGACACCAGTTCCCCCCTCTCCACGAACGGCTTGGCATACGTGGCCAGGCCATCACCGTCGAAAGCCGAACTGCCCATGGCCTGCATCAGGTGCGGACGTTCATCGATGGTCATCCATTCCGGGAACAGTTTCTGCCCCAGCGAGCCTTCGAGAAACGAAGACTTGCGATACAGATTGCCGCCGGACACCGCTGACAGGAAGCTGCCGAACAACCCACCAGCCAACTCGGCGGCAAACAGTACCGGCACTTCACAGGTCGGCACAGGTCGCGCGCCCAAACGACTGGCCGCCCGTTGCGCGGCTTTCTGGCCAATCACCAGCGGGTCCATCAGCAGATTGCCCTGGCGGTTCACGTCGTACCAGTAATCGCGCTGCATCTGGCCATTGGCTTCGGCAATCATCACGCAGCTGAGGCTGTGACGGGTCGACGCGTAGCCGCCGATGAAGCCGTGACTGTTGCCGTACACCCGGCAGCCCTGGTGGGTATTGAGCGTCGTGCCGTCGGCATTCCTGATCCGCGGGTCGGTATCGAATGCTGCCGCTTCACAGCGCAACGCCTGCTCGATGGCTTGTTCGGGGGTGATGTCCCAAGCGTGGAACAGATCGAAATCCCGCGCCTCCTGGCACATCAGGGCGGCATCGGCCAGGCCCGAGGCCTCGTCTTCGGAGGTGTGCTGGGCAATCGCCAGTGCCGCGGCGACGGTTTCGCGAATGGCGTCCGGGCCGCTGGCCGACGTACTGGCCGAGCCCTTGCGCTGCCCCGCGTACAAGGTAATGCCAAAACCCTGGTCGCGGTTGAACTCGACGGTTTCCACCTCACGCTGGCGTACCGACGTCGACAAGCCCTGCTCCAGTGACACCGCCACCTCACAGGCACTGGCGCCCTGTCGTTTGGCCTCGGCAAGGATCTGCTCGACCTGCTCCTGCAGTGCCGGCAATGCTTGCGGGCCGACGCTCTGAACTGCACTCATGGCTTTCTCCACTCAAATTCTGCTTTCGGTAAGGCCTTCGAGCGACCGGGCCGGACAAGCGGCCCCCGACTGGTTATCATGGCGGCGTTTCTTTGCGGACTGCCCCCATGGTTGATTCTTACGACGACTCCCTCTACGAGGGTGAAAAAAGCAAATCCCAGGTCAAACGCGAGCTGCATGCTCTGGTTGACCTCGGCGAGCGCCTGACAACACTCAAGCCGGACTTGCTGGCCAAACTGCCCTTGACCGACGCCTTGCGCCGGGCCCTGGCCGATGCGCCCAAGCACACCGCGAATATCGCGCGGAAACGGCACCTGCAGTTCATCGGCAAACTGATGCGCGATCAGGACACTGACGCCATCCTGGTCCTGCTCGATCAACTCGACGCCTCCACCCGGCAGTACAACGAACGCTTCCATAACCTGGAGCGCTGGCGTGATCGCTTGATCGCTGGCGACGACGCTACCCTGGAAAAATTCGTCGTCGACTATCCGGAGGCCGATCGCCAGCAGTTGCGCTCCCTGATTCGTCAGGCCCAGCACGAAGTGGCGCAGAACAAGCCACCGGCTTCGAGCCGTAAAATCTTCAAGTACATCCGGGAGCTGGACGAAACTCAACGCGGCTTGCGCTGAGTAGCGTCCTGCAGGAGCTGCCGAGTGCAGCGAGGCTGCGATCTTTCCCATACCATTGATCCAGGGTGAAAGATCAAAAGATCGCAGCCTTCGGCAGCTCCTACGCGCCCGTACCACCCACGGTAATCGCATCGATCTTCAGGGTCGGCTGACCGACACCCACCGGTACCGACTGCCCATCCTTGCCGCACGTTCCTACCCCACTGTCCAGGGCCAGGTCGTTACCGACCATCGACACCTTGCTCATGGCCTCCGGTCCGTTTCCGATCAGCGTCGCTCCCTTGACCGGCGCGGTGATCTTGCCGTCCTCGATCAGGTAGGCCTCGCTGGTGGAGAACACGAACTTGCCGCTGGTGATGTCCACCTGGCCGCCGCCGAGGTTGGCGCAGTAGATGCCTTTTTTCACCGAAGCGATGATTTCCGCAGGATCACTTTGTCCACCCAGCATGTAAGTGTTGGTCATGCGTGGCATGGGCAGGTGCGCGTAAGACTCACGACGCCCGTTGCCGGTACGGGCGACGCCCATCAACCGCGCGTTGAGCTTGTCCTGCATGTAGCCTTTGAGTACGCCGTTTTCGATCAGCGTGGTGCACTCGGTCGGGGTGCCCTCGTCATCGACGCTCAGCGAACCGCGCCGCCCGGCCAAGGTGCCATCATCGACAATGGTGCAGAGTTTCGAAGCGACCATTTCGCCCATGCGTCCGCTGTAGGCCGAACTGCCTTTGCGGTTGAAATCGCCCTCCAGGCCATGCCCCACCGCTTCGTGCAGCAGCACACCGGACCAGCCGGACCCCAGCACCACCGGCAACGTGCCAGCCGGTGCGGGAATGGCTTCCAGGTTGACCAGCGCCTGGCGCAAGGCCTCCCTGGCGTAACCCATGGCGCGGTCTTCACTGAGGAAATAGCGGTAGTCGGTACGCCCGCCGCCGCCATGCCCCCCGCGCTCGCGGCGACCGTTCTGCTCGACAATCACACTGACATTGAACCGCACCAGCGGCCGTACATCCGCCGCCAAGCCACCGTCGGTGGAGGCCACCAGGATGCGTTCCCAGACGCCGGCCATGCTCACCGACACCTGCTGGATGCGCGGGTCGAGGGCCCGGGTCGCGACATCGATGCGCTTGAGCAGTTCGACCTTCTCGGCCCGACTCATGACCTCCAGCGGATTATCCGGCGCATACAACTGCGCGACGTCCTGGCTGCTGAAGGCCTGTACCGTGCCGTTCTGCCCGGCCCGGGAAATCGAACGCGCCGCACGGGCCGCAGCCCCCAGGGCTTCGAGGGTAATGGCATTGCTGTAGGCGAATCCGGTTTTCTCGCCGGACTGGGCACGCACGCCCACGCCCTGGTCAAGGTTGAAACTGCCTTCCTTGACGATGCCGTCTTCCAGCGACCAGGACTCGGAGATCTGTCCCTGGAAATACAGGTCGGCCGCATCGATACCCGGACCGGCCAAGTCGCCCAGCACGCTTTGCAGGCTCTCAAGAGTTACGCCGCCGGGGGATAGAAGGTGTTCACTGACTGAGGACAACAACCCGCTCATATGTTTTACGCCTTGAATTCGTCGTCTTGGACAGGTCGCTGTCGAGCGCCCTGCGAGAAAAAGCGCCGATGGCTGACCACCGGCATGCGCGCCCGGATGGACGCCTGTTCGCTGCTGTCACGCTCGGCCAGCAGCACGGCTTCGCCTTGATCCTGTTGCGCCAGCACCCGCCCCCATGGGTCGACAATGGCCGCATGGCCAAAGGTTTCCCGAGGCCCCGGATGCACGCCCCCTTGGGCGGCCGCCAGCACATAGCACTGGGTTTCAATGGCCCGGGCGCGAATCAGCACCTCCCAATGAGCTGCACCGGTGACGGCGGTGAACGCCGAGGGCGCCGTAATCAATTCGGCGCCGGCAGCCCGCAGCTCGCTATACAGCTCCGGAAAACGCAAGTCATAGCAGACCGTCAGGCCCACCCTGCCCACCGGCGTATCAGCGACCACCACGTTACCGCCATAAGCATAGTCATCAGACTCACGGTAGCGCCCACGATTATCAGCCACATCAACGTCGAACAGGTGCAGTTTGTCGTACCGCGCCACGATCTGGCCCTGATCGTCCACCAGCAGCGAGCAGGCATGGGCCTTGGCCTCGGGCCGGTCCATCGGCGGCAAGGGCAACGTGCCGGCCACAACCCATAACCTGAGGTCACGGGCGACCTGTTTCAACCAGGGCAGGATCGGTCCCTGACCAAAGGCTTCGGCACGACCGAGGTCGGCCACGTCCCGCCGCCCCATCGCCGCGAAGTTTTCCGGCAACACCGCCAGCCGCGCACCGCCAGCGGCAGCCTGCTCCAGCAAAACACGGGCACGCGCCAGGTTGGCGAGCACATCGCTCTGGCTGACCATTTGAATCACTGCGACTGGCATGGTGCTTTCCTCCTGTCCTTATCCTTGCCGTGAGGGCTGTGGGAGCAAAGCTCGCTCGCGATACGGACGACTCGGTGCAACTGTAAACCCGCGTCATCGTTCATCGCGAGCAAGCTTTGCTCCCACAGGTTGCTCCCACAGGCTCGCTCCCGCAGGGCGGATTGCGCCACCCACTAGAACGGCTTGTCGAAGGTGATCTTCGGCTCTTTCCACGGCCCCTTGACGTCGTATCTTACGCTGGCAAAACGCGCCACGCGGTCACCGATCAACTTGTCGATCAGAAACAGTGCTCCGCCCACCGCCGGTGCGCCGACAATCAGCGCGGCAATCGGCAGGTTGTTGCTCACCGGCAATGTCACCTGCAACTTGGCATCGACCCGGTCTGCCACCATGTCCAATGTTCCGTTGAGTTCCAGGTTGCTCGAAGGGCCAGTCAGAGTAATGGGTTCACGGGTCACGTAGACACCATTGCTCGCCACCAACAGCCCTTTGACCCGGTCGTAGCTCAGGCCCTTGCTGAACAGGTCGGAGAAGTCCAGGCGCAGCCGCCGACCAATGGAGTTGAAGTTCAGCAGGCCGAACACCCGCAATGCCTGGGCGCTGCCCTCGACCTCGACGAACTGGCCTTTGCTCAACGACGCATCGATACTGCCGGAAAAGCGCTTGGTCGCGACCCACGCCGGTGAGCCGGGCCAGTTGCCATCGACGTCCAGATGAAAGGCCTGGCTGGTCACGCTTGGGGCGAATCCCCAGCCCTTGAGCACATCCGCCAGGTTCTTGCCGCCGATGCGCCCCTTGTACCAGCTGCGGGTTGAGCCGGGCACGCCTTCCCAGCCGCCACTGCCCTGCAACGTCATGCCCTTGAGCCCCATGTCCAGATTGTTCAGCGCAATGCCTTTGCTGGTCGGACGCACCTTCAATGACCAGGCGCCGATCAGATCCGGTCCCTGGAACAACTGGTCGATCGCGATATCCATGGCCGGGATCCGTGTGGGGTCCACCGATGCCAAGGGGTCCGGCGCGTTTTCATCGGCCTGCACCGTCGGGTCCGCGGCCGGCAGGCGAACATAGTCCAGCTTGATCCCGATCGGAGCGCTCTTCGCATCCGGCAGGCTGGCGCTGCCCTTGGCCTGCTGGCTGTCGAGCCGCAAGGCCCAGGCGTCCGGCTTGCGGTCCAGTTGCACCGATGCCTGGTCCAGGGTCGTCCCCATGGCCGTGAGCTTGCCCACCTTCAGGTCGACGCCGCTGAGCAATTGCCTGGCGCTGCCGCTGGGGTCCTGTCCGGCGTACTTGTTCATCAGGTCCTGCCAGGGCCCGACATCCAGTTCCGACAGCGTCCCACGCAGCCGCAACCCTTTGGCTCCAGGCAAGACTGCATCGCCGCCTCCGAGCAACAGCTCACCACGACCATCGGCCGGCTTCCCGCCCGGCGCGGCGTACGTTAAGTTGGCGAGGTCGCCATAATTGACCCAGTAACGTCGCTCCGGGCCCTGCAGCGTCATGCGGAACACCGTGTCACGCCCGGTATCGGCCGTCATGCCGAAGGGCGCCGGCAGGTCCACCGCCACACCCTTTAGGTTGGAACTGACCGACAACTGGCTATCGGCCCCGTCGAGTATCACCTGCAACTGGTAAGGAACGACTCCGGAAACGGGTAACGGCTGGGTAACGTTCAGCCAGTCGGTGAGTTTCTTGACGTCCAGCCGCCCGGACGCAGCCACCCGGGTATTGAGCGCACCGGCACGGCCATCGGCAAAGATCTGCGCGGTCAAAGGTCGGTCGAACGCCCGGGCCGTGATGTTCTTGCCGCTCAGCCCCTTGTTGCTGTCGAAACGGAAGTCGCCCTTGAGCTGGGTCAGCTCCAGCACCGGATCGCTGAGTTTGAGTCGGGCGTCGGCGGTGCTGAAGTCCACCAGAATCTTCGGTTGATCACCCTTGGCCAATGGGATATCGAGCTTCACATTGCCTTGCAGGCCGCCTTCGCCTTCCCAGCCGGCGAACGTCTCGGCCGTGCCGATCGGCGCTGTCTGCAGGATTTTCAGCCCGTCTCCCAACCCCCCGCTGAACCCACCCTCCAATAGCAGATGGGAATGCTGCCCGCTCGGGACATGGGGAATGTTCACCGCCACGTCTCTGACCTGGGTGCCCAGCAATTGTCCCTGGCTGGCGAAAATGCGCACGCCGCTGTCTTCGACGAAAACGTCGCCACTGACCTTGCCGACCGAAGGCCAGCCCGGCTGGAAGGCCAGCTCGGCGTCATGCACCTTGAAGAACAGGCTGATGCTGCGGGCCGCGTCCTCGGCGCCGTGGTTCAGCGAACCCTGATACTGGAAAAACCCTTCATCCACGGCACCCTTGACGATGGCCGTGCGCAACCACTCATCCAGGGCCGGGCTCAGCACCGCCGGCAGATACTTGGCGGTGTAGCGCCCATCGCCATCCACCAGGCCGACCCGCAGGTCCATGTAGTCTTCCTGGCTATGGTCGAAATGCAGGCGGATCAGGAAGTCTCCGGCAATCCTGCCCTCCTCCCCCAGCACCTTCAGGTAGGGCGCGATCAGGGTAAAGCCGTGCTGGTCGAGCTTCCAGGTCAGCCGCGCATTGGCCTGCAGGTACTGCCAGGGCTTGGCGAAGATCGGATCCAGGTGCAGGGAAAAATCCTTGCTGTCCATGCGCAGCTCGCCGCCACCGAGGTCGCCGCTGAGGCTGCCCGAGACATTACGCGCCGCCGGAGCACCGTGATACGCATTGAAGCCTACCGTATCCAGGTTCGTGGCGAAGCTGACCTTCCGATCTCCGGCATTCTGCGGCCGGTAGTCCACCAACACATTGCGCAGACCACCGGTGAACCTGAGACGGTCGATGGCCGTCGCTACGCCCGCGGGCAGAGGCGCCAGGGCATTGAGCAGCGGCGTAAGCGGGGCCAGGTCGAGGCGATCGGCCTGCACATGCCAGAGTTCTTCAGTCTGCTCGGTGCCGACGCTCTGCTGCAATTGCAGGCGCGACTCCCAGCGGACGTCTCCCAGACTCATCGCCAGGGAATCGAACGTCGCGGTGAACCCGTCGCTGCCGCGCTGGAAATATCCGTTGAGTGCCAGGTTGCGGATCTGTACCGGCTTGCGCTCGGCGTAGGCGCCGGTGATGTCCGGCGCATTCAGGCGCACGGCAGCGCTCTGCAGCGTGCCGTTCCCCCAACTCAGCCAGAACTCGCCGCCGGCCTTGGCCTGGGAGAAATTCCACTCCCGGGTCAGGCGCTTCGGCAGCCATTTCGACCAGTCGCTCTGCGGCAGGCTCAGGTACGCATCGGCCTGGCCGTTCTTCCAGTCCGCGGCGCGGATGCGGGTACGCAGGTTGATTGCCAGCGGTTGCCCGTCGGGCAAGGTCAGGCGTACATCCAGGCGCTGGCGGCTGACGCCGGTCCTGAGGCTCAGGCCTACATAGGTCAGGGTCAGCGGCGCCTGATCCAGCGGCTGCAAGGTCACTTGGCTGTCCAGGATCGAGAGCCTCGATACCACCTGCATGCGATCGAACAATTGCTGCGGGTCGAACGGCTGATCTTCCTTGACTGGCAGACCTTCCAAGGCCCATTTGCCGTCGGTGCCTTCCTTGAGGCTGATTTTCAGCCCACCGAGTTCCAAGTGGGCGATGCGCACCTGCCGGGCCAGCAGGCTGGCCCATATGTCGGGCACGGCACGCACCTCATCCAGGTGCATGGCATTGGCCCCTTCGCCGATCATCACGTCGCGAGCCAGCAGAATCGGCGCCAGGCCGCTCCATTTACCCTCCACGCTGCCGACGCGCAACGGCATGCCCAGCGCTTCGGTGGCCCGATCCTCGATCTCGGCGCGGTACTCGGCTACCAGCGGCGCCAGCTCCCGCCCCAGACTGACATATAGCGCCAGCAGCACCAGCAGTAGCGCGCACAGACCCAAGCCCCAGCGGGTCAGCGCGGCCAGAATGCGGGTCAAACGCTCCATGTCAGTGGACTCCCCAGGCAAAGATATTCAAATCGGCGAGACCACCGCTTCAGGAGCCACTTCAGAGCAGCACAACGTCGTATTGTTCCTGGGAATACATGGTTTCCACCTGGAAGCGGATCGTGCGCCCGATAAAAGCCTCCAGTTCCGCGACATTACCCGACTCCTCATCGAGCAGGCGGTCCACCACTTTCTGGTTCGCCAACACTCTATAGCCAGTGGCCTGGTAAGCGCGTGCTTCCCGGAGAATTTCCCTGAAGATTTCGTAACACACGGTTTCCGGGGTCTTGAGCTTGCCCCGGCCCTGGCAGGCGCTGCACGGCTCGCACAACACCTGCTCGAGACTTTCGCGGGTGCGTTTGCGGGTCATCTGCACCAGGCCCAACTCGGTGATGCCGATGATGTTGGTCTTGGCGTGATCGCGCTCGAGTTGTTTTTCCAGGGTCCTCAGCACCTGGCGCTGGTGCTCTTCGTCCTCCATGTCGATGAAGTCGATGATGATGATCCCGCCCAGGTTGCGCAGGCGCAATTGGCGAGCGATAGCGGTGGCAGCTTCCAGGTTGGTCTTGAAGATGGTTTCCTCAAGATTGCGATGGCCAACGAACGCTCCGGTGTTGACGTCGATGGTGCTCATGGCCTCGGCCGGGTCGACCACCAGGTAACCGCCGGACTTGAGCGGCACTTTGCGCTCCAGGGCCTTCTGGATTTCGTCCTCGACGCCGTACAGGTCGAAAATCGGCCGTTCGCCGGGATAATGCTCGAGACGGTCGGCAATTTCCGGCATCAGCTCGGCCACGAACTGAGTGGTCTTCTGGAAGGTTTCCCGGGAATCGATGCGGATTTTCTCGATCTTGGGGCTGACCAGGTCCCGCAGCGTGCGCAATGCCAGGCCCAGGTCTTCGTAGATCACGCTGGGGGTGGCAATGGTCTTGATCTGCGCGGCGATCTGGTCCCAGAGTCTTCGCAGGTAACGGATGTCCATGAGAATCTCATCGGCCCCGGCGCCTTCGGCAGCGGTGCGCAGGATGAAGCCGCCGGCTTCCTTGATCCCTTCTTTCTCCACGCAATCGCTGACCACTTGCTTGAGCCGCTCGCGCTCGGCTTCGTCCTCGATCTTCAGGGAAATGCCGACATGGGCGGTGCGTGGCATGTACACCAGGTAGCGGGACGGAATGGACAGTTGCGTGGTCAGGCGCGCGCCCTTGGAACCGATGGGGTCCTTGGTGACCTGCACCACCAGGCTCTGGCCTTCATGGACCAGCGCGCCGATGCTCTCCACGGCAGGCCCTTCGCGCAGGGAAATCTCCGAAGCATGGATGAACGCAGCACGGTCCAGACCGATATCGACGAACGCCGCCTGCATGCCGGGCAATACCCGCACCACCTTGCCTTTGTAGATGTTGCCGACAATGCCACGCTTCTGCGTGCGTTCGACATGAACCTCTTGCAGCACACCGTTTTCAACCACCGCCACGCGCGATTCCATCGGCGTGATGTTGATCAGGATCTCTTCACTCATGGCAGGGTCTCGTTCAGGCATTTTCACGATAATGGCTGCATCTGGTCAGACGGCGCTCAACGCACGTTCAAGGTTTGCCAACAGGGTATGCCGAAATGCTCCAACAGTTGTGCGGTTTCGCACAGCGGCAAGCCAACCACCGCAGAATAGCTGCCCTCAAGCCCGGCGACGAACACCGCACCCAATCCCTGGATGCCATAGCCACCGGCCTTGTCCCGGGGTTCACCACTGGCCCAGTAAGCCGCCGCTTCCTCTTCGGTGATAGGGCGAAAGCGCACCCGACTGCGAACCACCCGGGATTCGCAGCGCTCCCCGTCCAAAAGAGCGATGGCGGTCAGTACCTCATGGTCGCAACCGGACAAGCTCAGCAGCATCGAGCGCGCTTCAGACTGGTCCAGTGGCTTGCCGAGAATCTGCCCGTCCAGCACTACCGCCGTATCGGCGCCCAACACGCAGCCACCGTCATCGATCGGCAAGGTCCGCCGCCCGGCCTCGGCCTTGCCGCGCGCCAGGCGCTCGACATAGGCCGACGGGGTCTCGTGATTCAGGGGAGTTTCGTCGATGTCCGCGCTGATGGCGGTAAAGGACACGCCGATCTGCGTAAGCAGCTCACGCCGACGCGGCGAGCCTGAGGCAAGGTAAAGCGGTTTCATCAATCCATCTCCCGCTTGAGCCCTAGGCTCTATACGGAAAGCCTTGATACTCGTTCATGCTGCGTTGAAAACAGCCTCGGAATGCTCATGCACTCCAGTACACTGCGCTTGCTCGGCTGTTTTCGCCTTGCCTGACCTTCGTCTCAAGACTTTTCGTACAGAGCCTAGCGAATCAGTTGATCTTGAAACGCAGGCGCAGGCCGCGCAAACCGAAGCTGACCCAAGGCCAGAGCAAGGCACTGACCAGGGCCGGCAGCACCAGTGCCAGGGTCGGCTGGCGATTGCCGGTCAGCGCGCTGAGCCATAACTGCACCAGTTGGGCCAGGCCGAAGATCACCAGGATCACCAGGCACTGTTGCCACATCGGGAACATCCGCAGGCGCTGCTGCAGCGACAGCACCAGAAAAGTAATCAAGGTCAGGATCAGCGCGTTCTGCCCCAACAGCGTCCCATAGAGCACGTCTTCGGCCAGCCCCAGGCACCAGGCAGTGACCATGCCGACCTTGTGCGGCAGCGCCAGCGCCCAGAAAGCCAGCAGCAAGGCCAGCCACAACGGACGAAGGATTTCCATGAACTGCGGCAGCGGCGAAACGCTGAGCAACAGGCCTATGGCGAAAGTCAACCAGACCATCCAGCCGTTACCGGATTGGGTACTGCTCATTCTTCTCGTGCTCCCCTGTTGGCGGGCGTAGCGGCGGGCGCTCTGGTTGCAGGCCGCGCCGATTGGGCCGCTGGTGCATGAGTGGCCGTTGCATGAGTGGCAGGCCTGGCCGGTGTTGCAGCGGGTGTTGCAGGCGCAGGCCTGGCAGGCGTAGTGGCGGGCGCAGCAGCCGGTGTGGTTGCCGAGGCCGGCGTAACCGGTGCGGACACGGATGGATTTGGCGTTGCGGCCGGCACGGCTGCGCCGGCACCAGGGGCAGCCGCTTCGCCACCCTGCCGGTCCTGGGCTTCCTGGGCCGCGGCAGCGTCGTTGGCGCGCTCTTCAGGCGTGCGGTTGTCACTGAATACCAGCAGCAGGTAACGGCTGCGGTTCAACGCGGCGGTCGGTACCGCACGGACAATGGCGAATGGCTGGCCGGAGTCATGGATGACTTCCTTGACAATCGCCACTGGATAGCCGGCAGGAAACCGCTGGCCGAGGCCGGAGCTGACCAGCAGGTCGCCTTCCTTGATATCGGCGGTGTCGGCTACGTGCCGCAACTCCAGGCGCTCCGGGTTGCCGGTCCCGCTGGCAATTGCTCGCAAACCGTTGCGGTTGACCTGCACGGGGATGCTATGGGTGGTATCGGTCAACAGCAACACGCGAGACGTGTAGGGCATCAACTCCACCACTTGGCCCATCAGGCCGCGGGCATCGAGCACCGGCTGACCGAGGACCACACCGTCGCGCTCGCCCTTGTTGATGACGATCCGGTGGCTGAACGGGTTGGGGTCCATGCCGATCAGTTCGGCCACTTCGACCTTTTCGTTGACCAGCGCAGAGGAATTGAGCAACTCGCGCAGCCGCACATTCTGCTCGGTGAGGGCCGCCAGCTTCTGCAGACGCCCCTGCAGGAGCAGGTTCTCGGTCTTGAGTTTTTCGTTCTCGGCGACCAACTCGGTCCGGCTGCCGAACTGACTGGCCACACCTTGCCACAGCCGTTGCGGCAGGTCGGTGATCCAATAGGACTCCATCAGGATCAGCGACATCTGGCTGCGCACGGGCTTGAGCAGTGTGAAGCGGGCATCGACCACCATCAGCGCAACCGATAGCACAGCCAGCACCAGAAGGCGCACACCCAACGAGGGGCCCTTGGCAAAAAGCGGTTTAATAAGCCGCTCCTCCCAGGCAAATGTTCTCTTTATTCATACGGCATCAAACCGGCCTGGATACGAATGACAGAAGATAAACGGCAACGGGCAGCACTGCAAAGTGCTGCCCGGAAGCGAACAACATGGACCCGGCGAGACTTATTCGCTGGAGAGCAGGTCCATGGTGTGCTTGTCCATCATTTCCAAGGCACGACCACCGCCACGGGCAACACAGGTCAGCGGATCTTCGGCAACGATCACCGGCAAGCCGGTTTCCTGTGCCAGCAACTTGTCGAGGTCACGCAGCAACGCGCCACCACCGGTCAGCACCAGGCCACGCTCGGCGATGTCGGAAGCCAGTTCCGGCGGCGACTGCTCCAGAGCGCTTTTCACCGCCTGGACGATGGTGGCCAGGGACTCTTGCAGCGCTTCCAGCACTTCGTTGGAGTTCAGGGTAAATGCCCGTGGAACGCCTTCGGCCAGGTTACGGCCACGAACATCGACCTCACGGATTTCACCGCCCGGGTAGGCCGTGCCGATTTCCTGCTTGATACGCTCGGCGGTGGACTCGCCGATCAGGCTACCGTAGTTACGGCGCACATAGGTGATGATCGCTTCGTCGAAACGGTCGCCACCAACACGCACGGACTCGGCATAGACCACACCGTTGAGGGAGATCAGCGCGATCTCGGTGGTGCCACCACCGATGTCGACAACCATCGAGCCACGAGCTTCTTCCACCGGCAGACCGGCACCGATGGCAGCGGCCATCGGTTCTTCGATCAGGAACACCTCACGGGCACCGGCACCCAGGGCCGATTCACGGATGGCACGACGCTCCACCTGAGTGGACTTGCATGGCACGCAGATCAGCACGCGAGGGCTGGGCTGCAGGAAACTGTTTTCGTGGACCTTGTTGATGAAGTACTGCAGCATCTTTTCGCAGACGCTGAAGTCAGCGATCACGCCGTCCTTCATCGGACGAATGGCGGCGATGTTGCCCGGTGTACGGCCCAGCATTCGCTTGGCTTCGGTACCAACAGCCACGACACTTTTCTGGTTACCGTGGGTGCGGATGGCCACGACCGAGGGTTCATTCAGGACGATACCGCGCTCGCGCACGTAAATAAGGGTGTTGGCAGTGCCCAGGTCAATGGAGAGATCGCTGGAAAACATGCCACGCAGTTTCTTGAACATGGGAAAGGGACCCTAGGCAACGCGTGGGTAAAAAAGTGCGGCAAACTCTAACAACGACAGGGATTTTGGGCAAGGCGCCAATATGTTAAATTGGCCGCTTTTCCGTGCACCAAACCCTACAATCGCGGCAAGTGCCCTGTTTCGCAAATACGTTCCTTTTTTGACGAGTGGCTATTGTCGTCAGGCAAGGCGCCGCGACGAGTCATAGCCCGCTATGGCGAGAAGCGGCAACGCAGCATGACGGCAATGGACGCCGTCAAAAAAGAACAGTACTTGTGATACAGGGCACTGGACCGTAGAAATGCGGTAGTGTTCCGACAATCTAACACACGGACAGACTGCGTCCGTTCTGTTTTCCACTGGAGAATCCCATGGCGCTTGAACGCTCCGACGTGGAAAAAATCGCTCATCTGGCCTGCCTGGGCCTCAATGAAGCCGATCTTCCACACATCACTTCTGCCCTGAACAGCATTCTGGGGCTGGTCGACGAGATGCAGGCGGTCAATACCGACGGTATCGAACCGCTGGCCCACCCACTGGAAGCCAGCCAGCGCCTGCGCGCCGACGTCGTGACCGAACCCGATAACCGCGAGGCCTACCAGTCCATCGCGCCAGCGGTCGAAAACGGCCTGTACCTGGTTCCGAAAGTCATCGACTAAAGGGAAAGAGCCTCTCATGCATCACATGACACTGGCCGAGATCGCCCGCGGACTCGCCGATAAAAAGTTTTCCTCCGAAGAGCTGACCAAAACCCTGCTGGCGCGTATCGCCCAGCTCGACCCGCAGCTCAACAGTTTCATCAGCGTGACCGAAGACCTGGCCCTGAGCCAAGCCAAGGCGGCCGACGCCCGCCGCGCCAACGGTGAAGGCGGCGCCCTGCTCGGCGCGCCGATCGCTCACAAGGACCTGTTCTGCACCCAAGGCATCCGCACCAGCTGCGGCTCGAAGATGCTCGACAACTTCAAGGCTCCTTACGACGCCACCGTGGTCGCCAAGCTGGCCGCTGCCGGCGCTGTGACCCTGGGCAAGACCAACATGGACGAATTCGCCATGGGTTCTGCCAACGAGTCGAGCTACTACGGCGCGGTGAAGAACCCCTGGAACCTGGAACACGTACCGGGCGGTTCGTCCGGCGGTTCCGCCGCTGCCGTGGCTGCGCGCCTGCTGCCGGCCGCTACCGCTACCGACACCGGCGGCTCGATTCGCCAGCCCGCGGCCTTCACCAACCTCACCGGCCTCAAGCCCACCTACGGTCGCGTGTCGCGTTGGGGCATGATTGCCTACGCCTCCAGTCTCGACCAGGGCGGCCCATTGGCGCGCACCGCCGAAGATTGCGCACTGTTGCTGCAAGGCATGGCCGGCTTCGACCCGAACGACTCCACCAGCATCGATGAACCGGTGCCAGACTACAGCGCCGGCCTCAACGGCTCGCTGCAAGGCCTGCGTATCGGCGTGCCGAAGGAATATTTCGGCGCCGGCCTCGACCCGCGCATTGCCGACCTGATCCACAACAGCGTCAAGGAACTGGAAAAGCTCGGCGCGGTGGTCAAGGAAATCAGCCTGCCGAACATGCAGCACGCGATTCCGGCCTATTACGTGATCGCCCCGGCGGAGGCCTCGTCGAACCTCTCGCGTTTCGATGGCGTACGCTTCGGCTATCGCTGCGAAAACCCGGAAAACCTGATCGACCTGTACAAGCGCTCCCGTGGCGAAGGCTTCGGCGCCGAAGTGCAGCGGCGGATCATGGTCGGGACTTACGCGCTGTCCGCCGGCTATTACGACGCCTACTACCTCAAGGCGCAGAAAATCCGCCGCCTGGTGAAGAACGACTTCATGGCCGCCTTCAACGAGGTCGACATCATCCTCGGCCCGACCACGCCGAACCCGGCCTGGAAACTCGGCGCCAAGAACAGCGACCCGGTCGCTGCCTACCTGGAAGACGTCTACACCATCACCGCCAACCTCGCCGGTTTGCCGGGCCTGTCCATGCCGGCCGGTTTCGTCGATGGCCTGCCGGTGGGCGTGCAGTTGCTCGCGCCGTACTTCCAGGAAGGCCGCCTGCTCAACGTGGCTCACCAGTATCAGTTGAACACTGACTGGCACACCCGCACCCCTCAGGGGTTTTGAAACTGCTGCGCTCGGTAATGCTGCGTTGAAAACTGGTTCGAAATGCTCATTGACTACAGTCAACCCCGCTTTCTCACCAGTTTTCGCCTTGCCTCACCTTCGCTCGCGACGTTTCAAAATCCCCTGATAAGACTTCTGAGGAGAAACACATGCAATGGGAAGTCGTGATCGGGCTGGAGATTCACACCCAGCTCACCACCCGGTCGAAAATCTTTTCCGGCAGTTCCACCACGTTCGGCTCCGAGCCCAACACCCAGGCCAGCCTGGTCGACCTGGGCATGCCTGGTGTGCTGCCGGTGCTCAACGCCGAAGCGGTGCGCATGGCGGTGATGTTCGGCCTGGCGATTGACGCCGAGATCGGCCAGCACAACGTGTTCGCCCGCAAGAACTACTTCTACCCGGACCTGCCCAAGGGCTACCAGATCAGCCAGATGGAACTGCCGATTGTCGGCAAGGGCCACCTGGACATCGCCCTGGAAGACGGCACGGTCAAGCGTGTCGGCATCACCCGGGCGCACCTGGAAGAAGACGCCGGCAAGAGCCTGCACGAAGAGTTCAACGGCGCCACCGGCATCGACCTGAACCGTGCCGGCACGCCGCTGCTGGAAATCGTCTCCGAACCGGACATGCGCAGTGCCAAGGAAGCCGTGGCCTACGTCAAGGCAATCCACGCACTGGTGCGCTACCTGGGCATCTGCGACGGCAACATGGCCGAAGGCTCGCTGCGCTGCGACTGCAACGTATCGATCCGGCCCAAGGGCCAGGCCGAATTCGGCACGCGCTGCGAGATCAAGAACGTCAACTCGTTCCGCTTCATCGAGAAGGCGATCAACAGCGAGATCCAGCGCCAGATCGAACTGATCGAGGACGGTGGCAAGGTCATCCAGCAGACCCGCCTGTACGACCCGAACAAGGACGAGACCCGTCCGATGCGCAGCAAGGAAGAAGCCAACGACTACCGCTACTTCCCCGACCCGGACCTGCTGCCGGTGGTGATCGAAGACTCGTTCCTCGATGACGTGCGGGCCACCCTGCCGGAACTGCCACCACAGAAACGCGAGCGCTTCCAGGCGCAGTTCGGGCTGTCGAGCTACGACGCCAACGTCCTGGCCACCAGCCGCGAACAAGCCGATTACTTTGAAAAAGTCGTCGGCATCGGCGGCGACGCCAAGCTGGCGGCCAACTGGGTGATGGTCGAACTAGGCAGCCTGCTGAACAAGCAGGGGCTGGAAATCGACGAGTCGCCGGTGTCGGCCGAGCAGTTGGGCGGCATGCTGTTGCGGATCAAGGACAATACCATCTCCGGCAAGATCGCCAAGATGGTCTTCGAAGCCATGGCCAATGGCGAAGGCAGCGCCGACGAGATCATCGAAAAGCGCGGCTTGAAGCAGGTCACCGACACCGGTGCCATTTCTGCCGTACTTGATGAAATGCTCGCAGCCAACGCCGAACAGGTCGAACAATACCGTGCGGCGGATGAAGCCAAGCGCGGCAAGATGTTCGGCTTCTTCGTCGGCCAGGCCATGAAAGCCTCCAAGGGCAAGGCCAACCCGCAACAGGTCAACGAACTGCTCAAAAGCAAGCTCGAGGGCTGACGGCCATGGGGCCAGTCTTTCAATCTGGCTCCACTCTCCCCTGTGGGAGCGAATCTGTGGGAGCAAAGCTTGCTCGCGATGAAAGCACCTCGATCCGTCAGAAGATTGCGTTATCGTTCATCGCGAGCAAGCTTTGCTCCCACTGGCTCGCTCCCACATTTGTCTCGGACAATCCTTCTATGAAGCGTCTCCTCGGCGCCTGCGCCCTGCTGTCCCTGTTGGCCGGTTGCGCCAGCCAGAGCGGGACGGTCGACCCACACGGCTACGACCAGACGGGCGTGGCCTCCTATTACGGCGCCCGGCACCACGGCAAGCGCACCGCCAGTGGCGAGCGTTTCGACCAGTACAGCCTGACTGCCGCCCATCGCCAGTTGCCGTTCGGCACACGGGTGAAAATCACCAACCTGGGCAACAATGACAGTGTCGTGGTCCGTATCAACGACCGCGGCCCCTATACCCGGGGCCGGCTGATCGACGTATCCCGTGAAGCCGCCGAGCAATTGGGCATGTTGCGCAGCGGCACCGCGCGGGTACGTGTGCAAGCCCTCGACGATTGATAGACGGAGCCCAGCCATTTCCCTACTCGCCGCTTTACCGCTTTTCAGCCTGATCGAACTGTTCGGTGGCCTGCTGTTGCTGATTGCCGGCGCCGAATTGCTGGTGCGGGCCGCTGTCAGCTTGGCAGCGCGCTTGCAAGTACGCCCCCTGATCATCGGCCTGAGCGTCGTCGCCTTCGGCAGCAGCGCGCCACAAATGGCCGTCAGCCTGCAAGCGACCCTGACGCAGAACGCCGACATTGCCGTGGGCAGCGTGATCGGCAGCGGTATCTTCAACATTCTCGTGACCCTCGGCCTGTCGGCGCTGATCATTCCGTTGCGGGTCTCGCGCCAACTGGTGCGCCTGGACATCCCCCTGATGATCGGCGCCAGCCTGTTGGTGTTCGTGCTGGCCTGGAACGAAGAGCTGACGCGGTTGGACGGCGTGCTGCTCCTGATCGCCCTGGCGGTGTACCTGGGCTTGTTGCTGCGTCAGTCACGGCACTCCGGGCGTCCCCATGCCGTAGCGGTCAAAGTGACACCGGCGTCCTGGCTCAAGAGCCTGTCGATGATCGCAGCGGGTCTGGCGCTGCTGATTTTTGCCGGACATCTGCTGCTGGGCGCGGCGGTGGAGGTCGCCACCGACCTGGGGCTTTCGGAACGTATCATCGGCCTGACCATCGTCGCCGTCAGCACCTCATTACCGGAGCTTGCGACCTCACTGATCGCCGCTCTGCGGGGCCAGCGCGACATCGCGGTGGGCAACGTGATCGGCAGCAACCTGTTCAACCTGCTGGGGGTGCTCGGGGTGACCGCCCTCCTCGCACCGACGCCGCTTTCGGTTTCGCCGAACGCGCTGGACTTCGACCTGCCGGTGATGCTCGGCGTGGCGGTGCTGTGCCTGCCGGTGTTCTATTCCGGCTACCGGGTCACCCGCGCCGAAGGCTTGTTGCTCCTGGGCTTGTACCTGGCCTATGGGCTGCACGTGATGTCGTTTACCACCGGCATGCCCCTGGCTGGCCAGCTGGAACGGCTGATGCTGTTCTACGTGCTGCCGGTCCTGCTCGTATTCTTGCTGTTCACCTCCGTGCGCGCCTGGCGCCGCCAACACCACAAGAGGGATTTGCCATGACCGACACTCCAAAGACCGGCCTGGACATGCGTCGCCAGGTGATGGGCGACGCATTCGTCGACCGCGCCCTGGGCAACGCCACCGAATTCACCCAGCCTCTGCAGGATTTCGTCAATGAACATGCCTGGGGCAGCGTCTGGAGCCGCGAAGGCCTGCCGCTGAAAACCCGCAGCCTGATCACGCTTGCCGCCCTCACCGCCCTCAAATGCCCGCAGGAACTCAAAGGCCATGTACGTGGTGCGCTGAACAACGGCTGCACGGTGGAGGAGATTCGCGAAGCGTTGTTGCATTGCGCGGTGTACGCCGGGGTGCCGGCGGCGATCGATGCGTTTCGGGCGGCGCAGGAAGTGATCGAGGCGTATCAGAAGTCGGAGTGAAACGCGGGATTTGGGCTGTATGGACTGGCGCCATCGCGAGCCTGCTCGCACACAGTGGATCGGGTTTCTTCAGAAGGAATGCGATCGAATGTGGGAGCGAGCCTGCTCGCGATTGGATCTGAAGAACACCACAGCAGCTAGATCCACCCACCCCACTGCAACACAAAGATCCCCAGGTTGGTGGTGATCGCCGCCATCAACGTGGTGATGACGATGATCGCCGCCGCCAGCTCATGGTTGCCATCGGCGGCACGGGCCATGACGAAGCTGGCGGCTGCGGTGGGGCTGCCGAAGTACAGGAACAGGATGCCCAGTTCCGCCCCGCGAAAGCCCCAGAGCCAGGCGCCCAGTGTGGTCAATACCGGCAGCCCGACCATTTTCACCAGGCTCGAACTCATGGCCATCCTGCCACTCTTGCGCAGGGCGGCCAGCGACAGGGTGCCGCCGATGCAGATCAGCGCCAGGGGCAAGGTCATCTGCGCGAGGTACTTGCCTGACGTCTCGAACCAGTGCGGCAGGCCGATCTGCCAATAGGCGAACGGCGCGGCAATGATCACGCTGATGATCAGCGGGTTGCTGAACACACTTTTGCAGATGCTCCACGGGTCGGACTTGATCACCGGGCTGTAGACCGCCAGCACGATGGTCGACAACGTGTTGTAGAACAGGATCACCAGCGCTGCGAGGATCGCCCCCAGGGAAATCCCATAGTCGCCATACATGCTCGCCGCCAGCGCCAGGCCGATGACCCCGTTATTGCCACGAAACGCCCCTTGGGTATAGATGCCGCGATCTTCCCACGGGCAACGCCAGATCGCCCAGCCCCAGGCCATGGCGAAGCTCACCAGGGTGGCGACGGAGAAATAGATCAGCAGGTCCGGCTGCAGCGCCGCATGCAGGTCGGCATGGAGGATGCCGAGGAACAACAGCGCCGGCATGGTGACGTTGAACACCAGGGACGAGGCGATGTGGATGAAATTGTCGTTGATCCAGCCTATGCGCTTGAGCAACACCCCCAGAAACAGCATGGCAAACACCGGCGCGGTGATGTTCAGGGTTTCGAGGAAAATTGCCAGCATGCCGGGGACCTTGAGGGGGGTGTCGTTAGGTGGCTAATAATAAGCCACTTTCCCACTGATCGTTCCCACGCTCTGCGTGGAAATGCCTCAACGGACGCTCCGCGTTCGGCTCTCGGGACGCGGAGCGTCCCTGGCTGCATTCCCACGCAGAGCGTGGGAACGATCAACGACAACGTCAGATCAGGTAATCGGCGCCGGGTTGAACAAGGTGATGTCGTTGTACAGCTTGTGCCGTTCAGCCCAGGTCTGCTTCTTGCCGCTGGCCACATCAAGGTAATAGTGGAACAGTTCCCAGCCCAACTCTTCGATCGAGGCACGGCCAGTGGCAATCCGGCCGGCGTCGATGTCGATCAGGTCGGGCCAGCGCTGGGCCAGTTCGGTACGGGTCGAGACCTTCACCACTGGTGCCATCGCCAAACCGTAAGGCGTGCCACGGCCGGTGGTGAACACGTGCAGGTTCATCCCCGCCGCCAATTGCAGCGTGCCGCAGACAAAATCGCTGGCCGGCGTGGCGCAGAAGATCAGGCCTTTTTGCTTGAAACGCTCGCCCGGACCGAGCACGCCGCTGATCGCACTGCTGCCGGATTTGACGATCGAGCCCAGGGACTTTTCAACGATGTTCGACAGCCCGCCCTTTTTGTTGCCCGGCGTGGTGTTGGCGCTGCGATCCGCCTCGCCCTTGGCCAGGTAACGGTCGTACCAGTCCATCTCGCGCACCAGCTCCTGGGCAACCTCCCGGGTTTGCGCCCGGGACGTCAGCAGGTAGATGGCGTCGCGTACTTCGGTGACCTCGGAGAACATCACCGTCGCCCCGGCACGCAACAACAGGTCCGAGGCATAGCCCAGGGCCGGGTTGGCGGTGATGCCGGAAAACGCATCGCTGCCACCGCACTGCATACCCAGGATCAACTCCGAAGCCGGCACGGTTTCGCGACGACGCTGGTCGAGTTTCTTCAGGCGGGTTTCAGCCAACGCCATGATCTGTTCGATCATCTCGGTGAAGCCGTGGCTGGAGTCCTGCAAGCGATACAACCATGGCTCGCTGAGGTCAACCGAGCTGTCGTTTTCGTGCATCACCTGTCCGGCCTGCAATTTTTCACAGCCCAGGCTGATCACCAGCGCCTCGCCACCCAGGTTCGGGTTGCGCGCCAGGTTGCGCACGGTACGAATCGGGATGTACGCATCGGTGGCGGTGATCGCCACGCCACAGCCGTAGCTGTGGGTCAGCGCCACCACGTCATCAACGTTCGGGTACTTGGGCAGCAATTCTTCCTTGATGCGCTTGACCGCATGATCCAGCACCCCGGTCACGCACTGCACCGTGGTGGTGATGCCCAGGATATTGCGCGTGCCGACGGTACCGTCGGCGTTACGGTAGCCTTCGAAGGTATAACCCTCCAGCGGCGCATCGGCCGCCGGCACGTCGGTGGACAGCGGCAGGCTGTCCAGCGGTGGCGCGGTGGGCATGCGCAACTGGTCTTCCTTGACCCAACTGCCATGGGGGATCGGTTGCAACGCGTAGCCAATCACCTGGCCATAGCGAATCACCTCGCCGCCCTCGGGAATGTCCTGCAGCGTGACCTTGTGGCTCTGGGGCACGAAGTCCACGGTGACCAGGCCGTCCGGGAATTCGGTCCCGGCCGGAACACCCTGGTCATTGACGACGATCACCACATTGTCCCGCTCGTGCAGGCGGATGTAACGGGGCGAATCGGCATGTTCAATCAGTTTCATCGGTGCCGCTCCTTCAGGACTTGGCTTCGGACAGACTGGAGAGGTCGGCATCCCTGGCCGTGGGTTCCTTGAGCACGACACGCTTGATCGGCCCAACGATGACCAGGTAGCTGAACACCGCCACCAAGGCGTTGCAACCGACGAATACCAGTGCCCACTTGAACGAACCGGTGGCACTGATGATGTAGCCGATGACGATTGGTGTAGTGATCGATGCCAGGTTGCCGAAGGTGTTGAACAGGCCACCGCTCAAGCCGGCGATCTGTTTTGGCGAGGTATCGGACACCACGGCCCAGCCCAGCGCGCCCACCCCTTTACCGAAGAAGGCCAGGGCCATGAAGCCGACCACCATCCATTCGATTTCGACATAATTGCAGGCCACGATGCTGCTGGACACCAGCAGGCCGGCGATGATCGGGGCCTTGCGGGCGAAGGTCAACGAGTGGCCCTTGCGCAGCAGGTAATCGGAGATCACCCCGCCCAGCACGCCGCCGATGAAGCCGCAGATCGCCGGCAAGGACGCGATGAAGCCGGCCTTGAGGATGGTCATGCCACGCTCCTGGACCAGGTACACCGGGAACCAGGTCAGGAAGAAGTAGGTGATACCGTTGATGCAGTATTGGCCCAGGTACACGCCGAGCATCATGCGATTGGTGAGCAATTGGCGGATGTAATCCCATTTCGGACCGTCGGCCTTCTTCTCCTTGCCCTTCCCCTTGTCCTGGTCCATGTCGACCATCGCGCCATTGGCGGCGATATGATTGAACTCGGCTTCGTTGATCATCGGATGCTGGCGCGGGCTGTGGATCACTTTGAGCCAGATCAGCGAGAACACGATGCCAACCACGCCCATCACGATGAACACGTGCTGCCAGCCGAAGCGGTAGACGATCCAGCCCATCAGCGGCGCGAACAACACAGTGGCGAAATACTGCGCCGAATTGAAGATTGCCGAGGCGGTGCCGCGCTCTGCGGTGGGAAACCAGGCGGCGACAATACGTGCGTTACCCGGGAAGGATGGCGCTTCGGCCAGCCCGACCAGAAAGCGCAGCATGAACAGCGCAACCACGGCCGTCGACATGCCGAATTCACCGACATAGCCCTGCAGCACGGTGAAAAACGACCAGGTAAAAATGCTCAGGGCATAGATTTTTTTCGAGCCGAAACGGTCGAGCAGCCAACCACCGGGAATCTGCCCGGCTACGTAGGCCCAACCAAAAGCGGAGAAAATATAACCAAGGGTAACGGCGTCAATGCCGAGGTCTTTCTGCAAGCTGGAGCCTGCGATGGCGATAGTTGCGCGGTCGGCATAGTTGATCGTCGTCACCAGAAACAGCATGAGCAGGATCAAATAGCGGACGCGGGTCGGCTTGGTTTCTTGCATGTAATCTACTTCCACTATTTATTTTTATACGGGAAATCAATTTGTGCGGTCGGCGCCGGTTTCGACACCGACCGGTGTTGCGTGTTACGAACCGATGTAAGAGGTCTTCACCACGGTGTAGAACTCCTGCGCGTAGCGACCTTGCTCGCGCGAACCATAGGACGAACCTTTGCGTCCGCCGAACGGCACGTGGTAATCCACGCCGGCGGTTGGCAGGTTGACCATCACCATGCCCGCCTGGGAATGGCGCTTGAAGTGGTTGGCATACTTCAACGACGTGGTGGCGATACCGGCGGACAGACCGAACTCGGTGTCATTGGCCATCGCCAGCGCCGCCTCGTAGTCAGCCACGCGCACAACGTTGGCCACCGGGCCGAAAATTTCTTCACGGCTGATGCGCATTGCCGCTTCACTGTCGGCGAACAGGGTCGGCGCCAGGAAATAGCCTTCGGTGTCGCAGGTCACCAGGCCACCACCGCTGACCAGCCGCGCACCTTCGCTCTGGCCAATGTCGATGTACTTCAGGTCCTGGTTGAGCTGGGCCTCGGAAACCACCGGACCGATGTCCGTACCCGCCTTCAGGGCATGACCGACCTTGATCGATTGCATGCGCTCGGCCATGGCCGCGACGAACTTGTCGTGGATACCGGCGGTGACGATCAGGCGGCTCGAGGCCGTGCAGCGTTGGCCGGTGGAGTAGAACGCACTCTGCACCGCCAGTTCGACAGCCTGCTTGAGGTCGGCGTCATCGAGGATGATCTGTGGGTTCTTGCCGCCCATTTCCAACTGCACCTTGGCCTGGCGCGACACGCAGCTGACAGCGATCTGCCGGCCCACGCCCACGGAACCGGTGAAGCTGATGCCATCGACTTTCGGGCTGTTGACCAGGAGGTCACCGACCACGCGGCCGCTGCCCATCACCAGGTTGAACACACCGGCCGGGAAACCGGCGCGGGAAATGATTTCCGCCAAGGCCCAGGCGCAACCCGGTACCAGCTCGGCAGGCTTGATCACCACACAGTTGCCGTAGGCCAGGGCCGGGGCAATTTTCCACGCAGGGATGGCGATGGGAAAGTTCCACGGCGTGATCAGGCCAACCACACCCAGGGCTTCACGGGTCACTTCGACGTTGACGCCCGGACGCACCGACGGCACATAGTCGCCGGACAGGCGCAGGCATTCACCGGCGAAGAACTTGAAAATGTTGCCGGCGCGGGTCACTTCGCCGATGGCTTCGGGCAGGGTCTTGCCCTCTTCCCGGGCCAGCAGTTGGCCGAGCTCTTCGCGACGGGCGAGGATTTCGCTGCCGACCTTGTCCAGCGCGTCGTGACGAGCCTGGATGCCCGAAGTCGACCAGGCCGGGAACGCGGCGCGGGCGGCTTCGATGGCGGCATTGACTTGCGCCGCGTCAGCCTTGGCGTACTCGCCGATGACATCGGACAGATCAGACGGGTTGATGTTGGTGCAATAGTCAGCACCGGCCACCCACTGACCATTGATGTAGTTATCGAAACGCTTTGCATCTGCCACGGATGCTTCTCCTTACAAATAGCCTGTCTGGTTCCGAGGTCGCTCCCACGCTGAGCATGGGAACGAGCCGCTGATTGCTCAGCGGCTCGTCGGGTCTGTTACTGCTTGCCTTGCTTGTCGATCAGCGCGGCCAGGGCTTCATATTCGTCCGGCAGCAGATCGGTCAGCGGTGTGCGCACGGGACCGGCGTCGTAGCCGACGATCTTCGCGCCCGCCTTGACGATGCTCACGGCATAACCGGCCTTGCGGTTGCGGATATCCAGGTACGGCAGGAAGAAGTCATCGATGATCTTGCCAACAGTGGCGTGATCGTCGCGGGCGATGGCGTTGTAGAAGTCCATCGCGGTTTTCGGGATGAAGTTGAACACCGCCGAGGAATAGACCGGCACGCCCAGGGCCTTGTAGGCCGCAGCGTAGACTTCAGCGGTCGGCAGGCCACCCAGGTAGCTGAAGCGATCGCCGAGGCGACGACGGATCGACACCATCAACTCGATATCGCCCAGGCCATCCTTGTAGCCGATCAGGTTCGGGCAACGCTCGGCCAGTTGTTCGAGCAGCACGGCGTTCAGGCGGCAGACGTTGCGGTTGTAGACCACCACGCCGATCTTCACCGATTTGCACACGGCTTCAACGTGGGCGGCAACGCCGTCCTGGCTGGCTTCGGTCAGGTAGTGCGGCAACAGCAAGAGGCCTTTGGCACCCAGGCGCTCGGCCTCTTGGGCGTATTCGATAGCCTGGCGCGTCGCACCGCCGACACCGGCGAGGATTGGCACGCTGGTGGCACAGGTGTCGACAGCCGTCTTGATGACCTGGGAATACTCGCTGGCGGCCAGGGAGAAAAACTCCCCCGTACCACCGGCTGCGAACAGGGCCGAGGCACCGTACGGAGCCAGCCACTCGAGGCGCTTGATGTAGCTGTCGCGATTGAAATCGCCTTGAGCAGTGAAATCGGTGACCGGGAACGACAGCAGGCCAGACGAGAGGATGGACTTCAGTTCTTGTGGATTCATTATTCGAACACCCTGGGACGCAAAATTGTGTTTGAGAGAGATAAGCTTCGGCCAGAAGTTGTAGGTCATCGTACAACTTAAAATACGAACGTCAACTGCATTTCGTCATCGAGGGGGAAAAAGTCCGGCGAGCCGTTCATCCGCACTGTCGACTTTGACAGTTTTACCTCGTCAGGCTTTGTCCTAAAAAAGCCTGACCGCACGGTCGATCCCTCAAGGAGTGACACTATGAGCACCTATAAAAAGCCTGTTCTCGTCCGGTTCCCGGACACAGACGAAGTCACCATCGATCTGGCGGAACTGGAGGGCGGGTTGAAATTCACAATCCCGGACCTGGACAAGATCGGATACGAGTGGGAAGTCGCCCCGCTACTCGGCTCGGAACCCGTTGAATGGTCCGATCGAAAGTCCCTGGCCACCTATGACGACGAGGGCAACGCCCAGAAACTCACCGAACTGGAACTGACCGTGCCCAAGGCCAGGCTGGAAAAGTATCGTGGCCAGGTAGTCGAACTGCGCTATCGGTATTTCAGCGAGTCCGATGACTATGGCGATGAGATGGTTTCGGCGCCGGTTCGCTTGAAGGTCAAGTAAGGTTCTCCAGCTCATGCTGCTGGTACGTCGCCATGGACGTAGACCACCCTGTGGCGAGGGGATTTATCCCCGCTGGGCTGCGCAGCAGACCCAACCCTGACACCTCGGTGCGTCAGAGGGACGGCATCGCTACTTTTGGGGCCGCTACGCAGCCCAACGGGGCGGTGCAACGTTTCGCTAAATCCCCTCGCCACAGGGGTTCTCGGGGATCAGCCGTGCGCTTGCGCTTCTTCATGGGCCTGGCGCAGCCGCTCGCGGCTGTTGGTCAGGTGCAGACGCATGGCCGCACGGGCGGCGTCGGAGTCCTGGCGGGCGATGGCCTCGTAGATTTCCTCGTGCTCGCGGCTCAGGCGGTCCATGTAGTGTTGCTGGTCGTCATGGGCCAGGCGCGCCGAATTCACCCGGGTGCGCGGGATGATGCTGGTGCCCAGGTGGGTCATGATGTCGGTGAAATAGCGGTTGCCCGTGGACAGGGCGATTTCCAGATGGAAAGCGAAGTCCGAGGCCACCGCATCGGTGGCGTGAGCGGCACTTTCGTTCAGTGCGTCAAGGGCGGCGCGCATCGCTGCCAGTTGCTCGTCGCTGCGGCGCTGGGCTGCGAGCCCGGCGGACTCCACTTCCAGGCTGATGCGCAACTCCAGAATCGCCAGCACATCGCGCAAGGTGACTACCGTGGCCGGGTCGATCCGAAAACCGCTCGGGCTGGGCGTGTCCAGCACGAATGTGCCGATGCCGTGGCGGGTTTCCACCTGGCCGGCCGCCTGCAAGCGGGAAATCGCTTCGCGTACCACGGTGCGGCTGACGCCATGGGCTTCCATGATCGCCGACTCGGTGGGCAACTTGTCGCCTCGCTTGAGCAGGCCGTCACGGATCTGCTCGGTCAACACCGTCACCAACTCCTGCGCCAGGCTGCGGCGCTTACGGGGAAAGCGCGGTACGTCGATCGGTTTTTCCATGGGACTCTTTCTCGGCAAGCGATTGAATACGCATCATCATAGCGTAACGCGGTTGTATGATCACTGTGTTCCCTGCCGGCCTTCTCAGGGATTGCTGGTTGTGGCGAGGGAATTTATCCCCGTTGGGCGCGGAGCGCCCCATCAAATACAACCATCAATCCACATCGGCTTTTGCTGGCAGGACAAGGTCTGCTGCGCAGCCCAGCGGGGCGGTGCGACGTTTCGCTCCCCCCCTCGCCACAATACTGCACAACTGGCCATCAGGTGACTTCAGCCCGCTCCAGCAGTTGGCCATTTTCGATACGTACATGTCGCGGATGGAACCGTTTCAAACTGCTTCGGTGGCCGACGCTGACGATGCTCAACCCCGGCAACTGATCGATGAGCGCCTGGTACAGCGTGCCCTCATCCTCTTCGTCCATCGCCGAGGTGGCTTCATCCATGTACAACCATTGCGGTGCATAGAGCAACGCGCGGGCAAAGGCCAGGCGCTGTTGCTCCCCGGGGGAGAGCATGCGCTGCCAGTGGTTGCTTTCATCCAGGCGCGCGATCAGGTGCGGCAGACGGCAGGTCTCGAGTACCTGTGCATAACGTTCGTTGGGGTAGATATCGCCAGGCTGTGGATAACTCAGCACTTCCCGCAGGCTGCCAATCGGCAGATAGGGTTTCTGCGGCAGGAACAGATAACGTGCCGCCGGCAGCACAATGCGTCCGCGGCCTCTGGACCACAAGTGCCCCATCGCCCGGAACAACGTGGATTTGCCACTACCGGAACGGCCGCTGAGCATCACCCGCTCGCCCGGCTCGATGGTCATGTCGGCGTTGCTGAGCAGATGCCGACCGTCGGCCACATCCAGCCCCAGGTGCTGCACGCTCAACAGGCTGCCCTGGTTCTCCACGCCGATGGCCGGTACGCGCTCTTCGTTGTCGCTCATGGCCTGGCGGAAACTCAGCAGACGATCGCAGGTGGCGCGCCATGCGGCCAGGTCGGTATAAGCACTGATGAACCAGCTGAAACTCTCCTGCACGTTACCGAACGCCGAGTTGATCTGCATGAGTTCGCCCAGCTGGATCTTGCCGGCGAAGTAACGCGGCGCCGCCACCATGAACGGGAAGATGATCGCGATCTGGCTGTAGCCGGAGGTGAAGAACGTCAGGCGCTTGGATACCCGCATGATGTCCCAGAAGTTATGCCAGACCAGTCCGAAACGACCGCTCAAGCGCCGGTTTTCGTTGGGTTCGCCGTTGTACAGCGCAATGCTCTCGGCATTCTCGCGCACTCGCACCATGGAAAAGCGCAGGTCGGCTTCGAAGCGCTGCTGGTTGTTGTTCAGGCCGATCAGGCGACGGCCGATCAGGTGCGTCAGCCAACTGCCCACCGCCGCGTACACCAACGCGCACCAGAACATATAACCGGGAATGGTATAGCCGAACACCTCAATGCTGCCCGACACCCCCCACAGGATGATTGAGAACGACACCAGGCTGACCACGTTGCGCAGCAAGCCCAGCCCCAGGCCCAAGGTATTGCTGGTGAAGCTGTTGAGGTCTTCGGAAATCCGCTGGTCCGGGTTGTCGGTGTAGCCCCCCTGCTCCAGCTGGTAGTAATTCTTGTTGTCGAGCCAACGGGCAAAATGCTGCTCGGTCAACCAGGCCCGCCAGCGGATGGTGAGCATCTGCGTGAGGTACAAGCGGTACACCGCTCCCAGGATTGCCACCGCGGCGATGCCGCAGAAGTACAGGATCAACTGCCAGAACGCCGCGCTGTTCTTTTCTTGCAGGGCGTTGTAGAAATCCTTGTACCAACTGTTGATCCACACCGAAATCGCCACGCTGAACAGCGACAGCGCGATGACGGCGATCAACAGCGTCCAGGCCTTGCCCTTCTCCTCACTGCGCCAGTAAGGCGTGGTCATGTGCCAGACACGGCGGAAAAACTGCCCGCGCACTGCATCGTTGACCGCGGAATATTCAGCGTTCTGATTCATGGTTAAAGCTCAATAAAGAGAAAGATTCGGGCCGATCATAGAGCAACGGCCCGATGTGCCGCGAGGGGGTGGACCACATCCGTTCAGCACAGGTTCAGCGACGCACGGGCCGCTTCTGCAATTTGCGCTGCAAGGTGCGCCGGTGCATGCCCAGTGCGCGGGCGGTGGCGGAAATGTTGCCCTCATGTTCGGTCAGCACCCGCTGGATGTGCTCCCATTGCAGTCGATCCACCGACATGGGGTTTTCCGGTACCAGGGTGTCGAGGTCGGCGTGCTCGGACAGCAGCGCGGCCAGCACGTCATCGGCATCCGCCGGTTTGCACAGGTAATTGCAGGCGCCGCGCTTGATGGCTTCGACCGCCGTGGCGATGCTCGAATAACCGGTGAGGATCACCACACGCATCTCCGGGTCCAGCTCCAACAGCTTGGGCAGCAGCACCAGGCCCGAGTCGCCGTCCATCTTCAGGTCCAGGGCAGCATAGTCCGGCAGGTCGGCCTGGGCGATGGTCAGGCCCTCCTCGGCGGAGCCGGCGGTGCTCACGCGAAAACCGCGACGGGACATCGCCCGGGCCATGACGCGGGTAAACGTGGCGTCATCATCCACCAGCAACAGGTGCGGCAGTTCTTCGCCATCGACTTGGATCTCGTCACTCATGTTCGTCTCCTCGGTCGGCATGGGGCAGGCGCAGCTCGGTGAGCGTACCGCCGCTCTCATGGGGGTAGAGTTTCACCGAGCCGCCAGCGCGTGTCACGCTCGCCTTGCTCAAAAACAGGCCCAGGCCCAGGCCTTTGCCCTTGGTGGTATAGAACGGCTTGCCGATCTGCTCGGCGATGGCCAGCGGCACACCGGCACCGTGGTCGCGAATGCTGATGATCAATTCGTAGGCATTCCAGTCCAGCGCCACCTCCATGCCTTCGGGGCAGGCATCGGCAGCGTTGTTCAACAGGTTCAGCAACGCCTGGGTCAAGTCCGGTGGCGGCGCCATGCGCGGCACGGGGCCGTAGCCCAGGCACCGAAAGCGATAACTGGCCTCCGGGCGCATCAGGTGCCAGCGATTGAGGGCTTCGTCGAGCCAGTCGGTGACGTCCTGCATGTCGATCGCCAGCCGGCGGTTGGCCTCGGCGGCGCGCACCAGGTATTGCAGGGTCTCCTTGCAGAGCTTGACCTGATCCTGCAGCACACTGAGGTCGTCCTGCAACAGCGGGTCGGGATGATCCTGTTGCATCTCCTTGAGCAGCACGCTCATGGTCGCCAGCGGTGTGCCCAGCTCATGGGCGGCGCCGGCGGCCTGGGTAGCCACGGCCAGCAGTTGTTCGTCCCGCAGGCCTTCTTCACGACGGATCGCCCGCAGCTCCTCCTGGCGACGAAGCTCCTCGGCCATGCGCGCGGCGAAAAACGTGATGACCGCCGCGGCCAGGGCGAAACTCAGCCACATACCGTAGATCTGCAAGTTTTCCCGGGCGATCGGGAAAGTTTCCAGGGGATAGAACCGCGCCAGCAACAGGGTGTACAGCGCCAGGGCGATACCGGAAAGAATCAGCGAATAACGCCACGGCAATGTCACTGCGGCAATGGTCAGCGGCACCAGGTAATAAGACACGAAAGGGTTGGTCGAACCGCCAGAGAAATACAGCAAAGCACTGTGGATAAACAAGTCGCAGGCCAGTTGCACCGCGTACTCCAGCTCCGTCACCGGCCACGAGGCGCGCAGCCGAATGGCCGTCAGCGCACACAACACCGAGGCGCACACCAGGGTAATCGCCAGTTGCAGCCAGGGCAGCGGCAACAGCTGGAACCAATAGGCGAGCCCCACGGACCCGGCCTGGGCCGCAAGGACCAGGATACGGATGAACGTCAGCCGCCAGAGATTCTGGCGTGAGGCGGAAGTCATTTGCAAAGGGGCGAGCATGAGCTCTCCTGATGAGTGCTCCAGGCGAATCGCACGGAGTATAACCAAGGCGCGGGTTGCAGAGGCAGCTATGCGGCAAAGCGCCACAGCCTCTGAACGCTGCCTATCACCTTGTGGCGAGGGGATCTTCATTGGCCTCATGCATCTGTATAGAAGTTGTAACTGGGCGAACCACACCACAAACGCTAGAGTCTTATCGTTCACGCAGGCCCGGACCTTACCCCTGCACATCATCCCAAGGAGCTTTCATGCACACGTTCAGTCGCCCCGCCGCCCTCCTCGCCCTCAGCCTCGGCACCGTCGCCAGCCTGCCGGCCCTGGCCGCCGATGAACTGCACTACAACCAGATTTCCCTGCGCGCCGAAGCCAGCCAGGAAGTGGCCCGTGACCTGATGATCGTCACGCTCTACACCGAAGAACAAAACACCGACCCGGCCAAACTCGCCGCCGCCGTCAGCACCAGGCTGAACAAAGCCATCGGCCAGGCCAAGCAGGTCAAGGACATCACCCTGCGCCAGGGCAGCCGCAACAGCTATCCGATCTACGACAGCAAGGGCCAGAAAATCACCGGCTGGCGCGAACGCGCCGAACTACGCCTGGAAAGCGCCGACTTCGCCGCCCTGTCCAAACTCACTGGCGAACTGTTGACCGACATGAAAATGGGCGGCATGGACTTCGCCATCTCCACCGCCACCCGCCAGAGCAGCGAAGACGCCCTGCTCAAGGACGCCGTCAACGCCTTCAAGGCCCGCGCCCAACTGGCCACCGAAGCCCTGGGTGGCAAGGGCTACAAAATCGTCAACCTGAACCTCAACACCAACGGTTATCCGCAGCCCTACCTGCGCGCACCGATGATGATGAAGGCCGGGGCCATGGATGCCGAGTCCGTCACACCTGAAGTGGAAGCGGGCACCAGCAAGGTGAGCATGACGGCGGATGGGGCGATTGAGGTGTTGATGCAGTGATGTAAGGAGTACTCAGCCAGTTTTCTCTACTGGCTGAACCCTGTCCTTGTGGCGAGGGAGCTTGCTCCCGCTGGGCTGCGCAGCAGACCCCGAACCTGACACCTCGGTGTGTCAGATGAACTGAGTGGCTGCTTTTGGGGCTGCTTCGCAGCCCAGCGGGAGCAAGCTCCCTCGCCACAAGGGCCGTCCGTGCTACACCTCGACCGAACTGGCCGGCACTTCAAGCTGATCCAGCGCCTTGTCCACCAGCAACTGACACAACTCCACCAACTGATGAATCCCCAGCGCCACACTACGGCGCGTGCCATCCACCTCGAAGGCCAGATCCTCGGCCATGGCCTTTACCGAGGCCAGGGTTTCGCAGGTGCTGGTCAATAGCGTGTCGGCGTCCGCTTTGGCGGTCACGGAGAACAGGCTGTCGATGCGCGGATCGGTGGGTGGCTCTGGCGACTTGGGTTTGAGGTAGTGGCCCAAGGCACGCTCGGCGGCGCGGTCCTTGAGTAAATCTTCGACGGCGTCGAAGTCTGATAGCGGATGGGTTCTATTGAAGTTTGGTTCGGCCTTTCCTTCATTCATGTGCATGCTCCCGATGAAATTGGAGCCATCACTTGCCGTTATGGTCGTGAGGCTTACGACCTACTAATTTCAGGTTTCCACTCCTGGTCACTGGTTCGCAGCGACAGGCAAAAGGTTAGGGAGCCCACTTCCGAGGGGCAACCCTAAAAAGCCGTGGGATGTTTCCCTTCGGTCCAGAAGATCCTTCCGATGCACCTGAATGATTCGCGCTGCCTCCAGCCCTACCGCAACACCGTGGCGAGGGAGCTTGCTCCCGCTGGGCTGCGAAGCAGACCCGAAGCTGACACCTCCGCGTGTCAGACAGGCAGCGTCGCTGCTTTTGGGGCCGCTTCGCAGCCCAGCGGGAGCGAGCTCCCTCGCCACAGGACAGCATCCAACCTGCGGCTATGCCCAAAGCCAGGGGTCCCCCTCACTTTTGGATATTTCCAACCATCCCCACTACACAGCTACTCTCCATGAAAACCGTCACCACGCCCCAAGGGATTTCATGGACAGAACCACTTTCCAACCATTGCTGCTCACCCTCGCCCTGATCGGCTGCGCCCCGCTGGCCCAGGCCGCCACTACCCTGGTCTACTGCTCCGAAGCCAGCCCCGCCGGGTTCGACCCCAGCCAGTACACCAGTGGCACCGACTTCGACGCCTCGGCCGAAACCGTCTTCAATCGCCTCACCCAGTTCAAGCGCGGCGGCACCGAAGTCGAACCGGGGTTGGCGACGAGCTGGGACGTCTCCGCCGATGGCCTGGTCTACACCTTCCATCTGCGCGGCGGTGTGAAGTTCCACACCACCGACTATTTCACCCCCACCCGCGACTTCAACGCCGACGACGTGGTGTTCACCTTCCAGCGCCTGCTCGATCCGCAACAGCCGTTCCGCCAGGCCTACCCGACCGAGTCGCCCTACTTCACCGACATGGGCCTGAACACCACGATCAAGAACGTCGAAAAAGTCGACGAGCACACCGTGCGCTTCAACCTGAACAACGTCGACGCCGCGTTCGTGCAGAACCTGGCGATGAGTTTCGCCTCCGTGCAGTCCGCCGAATACGCGGCGCAGTTGTTGAAGGAAGGCAAGGCCGGCGACCTCAATCAGAAACCCGTCGGCACCGGCCCGTTCGTGTTCAAGCGCTACCAGAAGGACTCGCAGATCCGCTACGCCGCCAACACGGCCTACTGGAAACCCGAGGATGTGAGAATCGATAACCTGATCTTTTCCATCACCCCCGACGCCGCCGTGCGCCTGCAAAAGCTCAAGCGCAACGAATGCCAGGTCAGCGGCTACCCGCGTCCGGCGGACATCGAAGTGATGGAACAGGACCCGAACCTGCAAGTGCTCAAGCAACCGGGATTCAACCTGGGTTTCCTCGCCTACAACGTCACGCACCCGCCCCTGGACCAGCTCAAGGTCCGCCAGGCGCTGGACATGGCCATCGATAAACCGGCGATCATCAAAGCCGTGTACCAGAGCGCCGGACAACTGGCCCAGAACGCCCTGCCACCGGCCCAGTGGTCATTCGACCCGGCCATCAAGGATGCGCCCCACGACGTGACCAAGGCCAAGGCGCTACTCAAGGAAGCCGGGGTGGCGCCAGGTACCACCATCAATTTATGGGCAATGACGGTGCAACGCGCCTCCAACCCCAACGCGCGGATGTCGGCGCAAATGATCCAGCAGGACTGGGCGAAAATCGGCATCAAGGCCAACATCGTCAGCTATGAGTGGGGGGAGTACATCAAGCGCGCCAAGAATGGCGAGCACGACGCGATGATCTACGGCTGGACCGGCGACAACGGCGACCCCGACAACTGGCTTGGCGTGCTCTACAGTTGCGCGGCGGTCAAAGGCAGCAACTACGCGAAGTGGTGCGACCCAGCCTACGACAAGCTGATCCAGCAAGCCAAGGTCTCGACCGACCGCCAGCAGAGAATCGATCTGTACCGGCAGGCGCAACGGATTCTCAAGCAACAGGTGCCCATTACGCCGATTGCCAACTCCACGGTGTTCCAGCCAATAAACAAGAAAGTCGTGGATTTCAAACTCAGCCCGTTTGGCCTTACCCCCTTCTACGGCGTGGGTTTGCAGCAGTAAAACCCGCCCCAACCCGGTGCGCGACACCTCCGACGCGCACCGATTCAAAGCATCGTTTGCACCAAAAAAGCCGGCGCAAACGATCAACTGCGTCAGAACTTACACAGATGCGACATTAAGGTACGTTCGTGCCACTGTTTCAGATTTGGAACCGCTCTGGATCTTGCATTGGGTATGGGGCCTGCATAAGTATCCGCAGGACGACTCACGAGGTCGCCCTCAAATCCAAAAATGACAACAAATCATGAGGCCAACATGCTTAAACACGCGGTCATTCCGTTTTTAGTCGGCGCAAGCTTATTAGCCAGCGCACCCTTCGCCTCCGCTGCGACTAACCTGGTGTTCTGCTCCGAAGGCAGCCCGGCTGGCTTCGACCCGGGTCAATACACCACCGGAACCGACTTCGACGCCTCAGCCGAGACCATCTTCAACCGTCTGACCCAGTTCGAGCGTGGCGGCACCGCCGTGATCCCGGGCCTGGCGACCAAGTGGGACATTTCCGAAGACGGTCTCACCTACACCTTCCATCTGCGCGATGGTGTCAAGTTCCATACGACCCCGTACTTCAAGCCGACCCGTACCTTCAACGCCGACGACGTGCTGTTCACATTCAACCGCATGATCAACAAGGACGATCCGTTCCGTAAGGCGTACCCGACCGAATTCCCGTACTTCACCGACATGGGCATGGACACCAACATCGCCAAGGTCGAGAAGCTCGACGACAAGACCGTCAAGTTCACCCTCAACGCTGTCGATGCCGCGTTCATCCAGAACATGGCGATGCACTTCGCGTCCATCCAGTCCGCCGAATACGCCGCCCAGTTGCTCAAGGAAGGCAAGCCTTCCGATATCAACCAGAAGCCGATCGGCACCGGTCCGTTCGTGTTCAAGAGCTACCAGAAAGACTCGAACATCCGCTTCACCGGCAACAAGGACTACTGGCTTCCGGAAGACGTGAAGATCGACAACCTGATCTTCGCCATCACCACCGACCCGTCGGTGCGTATCCAGAAGCTGAAGAAGAACGAATGCCAGATCACCCTCTTCCCGCGCCCTGCCGACTTGCAGGCCATCCGTGAAGACAAGAACCTGAAGATGCCGGACCAGCCAGGCTTCAACCTGGGCTACATCGCCTACAACGTGATGGACAAGATCAAGGGCAGCGACCAGCCCAACCCGATGGCCCAGTTGAAAGTGCGTCAGGCACTGGACATGGCCGTCAACAAGCAGCAGATCATCGACTCGGTATACCAGGGCGCCGGCCAACTGGCGGTCAACGCCATGCCGCCGACCCAGTGGTCCTATGACACCACCATCAAGGATGCGCCGTACAATCCTGAGAAAGCCAAGCAGTTGCTCAAGGAAGCGGGCATCAAGGAAGGTACCGAAATCACCCTGTGGGCGATGCCGGTGCAGCGTCCGTACAACCCCAACGCCAAGCTGATGGCTGAAATGCTGCAGTCCGACTGGGCCAAGATCGGCATCAAGGCCAAGATCGTCACCTACGAGTGGGGCGAGTACATCAAGCGTTCCAAGGGCGGCGAGAACGGCGCGATGCTGATCGGCTGGAGCGGCGATAACGGTGACCCGGACAACTGGCTCAACGTGCTGTTCGGTTGCGACTCGCTGCAGGGCAACAACTTCTCCAAGTGGTGCGACAAGAAGTTCGACGACATCGTCAAGCAGGCCAAGCGCACTTCGGACCAGTCCAAGCGCACCGAGCTGTACAAGCAGGCGCAACACATCCTCAAGGATGCCGTGCCGATGACACCTATCGCTCACTCGACGGTGTTCCAACCCATGCGCACCAATGTGCAGGACTTCAAGATCAGCCCATTCGGCTTGAACTCCTTCTACGGTGTCAGCGTCAGCAAATAAGGTGTTCAACGGCGGCGTCTCCTGACGGCGCCGTTGTTTTATCTGCCAAGACCCAGGAAATCGCCTAAGTCCAAAACATCTGCGCAGCGCGGCAGCTGGTTGAGGACGTACCGCCCTTTCTCACAAGTCTTTCAGGCGTTACGCATTTACTGCCAGACCCACGGCTCCTACCGTTGGGACCCGGCAGACCTGCCGACCCTGCGGCATCGCTGTATGCAATGGAATGAGCTCAGTGCCCCGGACCTGTCCCCGGATGGACGCCGGTTCACTGTCAAACACCCCGAACAAAAGAGGGAGCGTCATGCGCCATACCCTGGTTTTATCTACATTGCTGAGTACCGGCCTGCTGGCCGCGACATCCGTGGCCCAGGCCGCCGCCGGCGGTAGCCTGGTGTTCTGCTCCGAAGGCAGCCCCGCCGGTTTCGACACGGCGCAATACACCACCGCCACCGACAACGATGCCGCCGAGCCGCTGTACAACCGCCTGGCCGAGTTTGAAAAGGGCGCGACCAATGTCGTACCGGGCCTTGCGACGAGTTGGGATATTTCCGAAGACGGCCTGAAATACACGTTCCACCTGCGCGAAGGCGTGAAATTCCATAGCACCGACTACTTCAAGCCGACCCGGGACTTCAACGCCGACGACGTGCTGTTCACCTTCAACCGCATGCTTGACCCGCAGCATCCATTTCGCAAGGCCTACCCCACCGAATTCCCCTACTTCAATGGCATGAGCCTGAACAAGAACATCGCCAAGGTGGAGAAGGCCGGACCGCTGACCGTGGTCATGACGCTCAACAGTGTCGATGCAGCCTTCATCCAGAACATCGCCATGAGCTTTGCCGCGATCCTCTCGGCCGAGTACGCCGAGCAGTTGCTCAAGAATGGCAAGCCGAGCGACATCAACCAGAAGCCCATCGGCACCGGCCCGTTCGAGTTCAAGAGCTACCAGAAAGATTCCAATATCCGTTACGTCGCCAACCCGCACTATTGGGCGCCGGAACGGGTCAAGCTGAAGAACCTGATCTTCTCGATCAACACCGACGCCTCGGTGCGGGTGCAGAAGCTCAAGGCCAACGAATGCCAGGTCACCCTGCATCCACGTCCGGCCGATGTGCCGGCCTTGAAGAACGATCCCAAGCTGCAGTTGATCGAAAAGCCCGGTTTCAACCTTGGCTACATCGCTTATAACACTCGCCACAAGCCGTTCGACCAGGTCGAAGTGCGCCGCGCGTTGGACATGGCGGTGAATAAGCAGGCCATCCTCAACGCCGTGTACCAGGGCGCAGGGCAATTGGCGGTCAACGCCATGCCTCCGACCCAGTGGTCCTACGACGACACGATCAAGGACGCCGCCTACAACCCGGAAAAAGCCAAGGAGTTGCTCAAGGCCGCTGGGGTCAAGGAAGGCACCGAAATCACCCTCTGGGCCATGCCCGTGCAACGCCCGTATAACCCCAATGCCAAGCTGATGGCCGAGATGCTCCAGGCCGACTGGGCGAAGATCGGCTTGAAGGTGAAGATCGTCAGCTACGAATGGGGCGAGTACATCAAGCGCACCAAGAACGGTGAGCACGACATCAGCCTGATCGGCTGGACCGGCGACAACGGTGACCCGGACAACTGGCTGGGCACGCTGTACAGCTGTGACGCCATTGGCGGCAACAACTACTCCATGTGGTGCGACCAGGATTACGACAAGCTGATCAAACAGGCCAAGGTCGTCACCGACCGCGACCAGCGCACCGTGCTCTACAAACAGGCCCAGCAGTTGCTCAAGCAGCAAGTGCCGATCACCCCTGTTGCCCACTCGACGGTCAACCAGCCGCTGAGCGCCAAAGTCGAAGGATTCAAGGTCAGCCCCTTCGGTCGCAACGTGTTCTCGGGCGTCAGCCTGAACCCATAACCGATTAGTCCTACAGCGAGGCCCCCTTGGGGGCCTTACGCAGACGTCTTGCCGTAATTCGCCGATCAGGCCTTCTGCAAACGTTTGCGAACTGTATTCAGCAGCAAAACCGATAGCCGTATCACCAAAAAAGACCGGCGTTAATTAAGAAAGAAAAAGGAGCGTTACCCATGAAATTGAGCAGCACCGCGTTACTGGCCCTGGCCATCAGCAGCGTTACGGCCAGCGCCTACGCTGAATCTGTAAGTCAGGAGTTCGTACCTACCACTCTGGCTGGCAGCAGCGCCCAAAGCGAAGCTAAAGGTTTCATTGATGGGCAAAGCCTGAGCGGTACGACCCGCAACTGGTACGCCAATGAGTTGCGTCGCCGGGACGACCGGTTCAGCTACAAGCCAAACAGCGTCAAAAATGATCCTTCCGTGCCCCGGACCCCGATTTCCCGTCGCATCAACTGGGTGCAGGGCACCATCGTCAACTACACCTCCGGCTTTACCCAAGGTACCGTAGGTGTCAGCACGGAAGTGGCCGCCTACAACGCAATCGTGCTGGACCGTGATCGCAAGCACATTGCCGGTGGTTCGAACCGTACCCTGGCAGACTCCAACGGCGATGCCGTAGACCAGTGGAGCAAACTGGGTCTGGCCAACGTCAAGTTCCGTGTATCGAACACCACGTTGACCGCCGGCCGCCAGAACTTCAGCACGCCTATTGTCGACGTTATCGGTAACCGTCCATTGCCTTCCAGCTTTGAAGGCATCAGCCTGCACAGCGAAGAACTCAACAACCTGTCATTCGATGTCGCCGGATTCGACCGTGTTTCGCCACGAACCGAACAGAGCCTGTCGAAATTCCGCAGCGAATATTCCGCCACCGGCGTGGAAACCGATAAGGTCTACATGGGGGGGGTGAACTACCAGCCGTTCAAGAGCCTCAAAACCAGCCTGTATGGGGCCAATGTCGAAGACTTCTGGAACCAGTACTACTTCGGCGCCACCCACGAGTTGGGTGACAGCCAGGTAGTGAGCCTGACCACAAGCCTGAACTACTACAAGACCGTCGATGAAGGCAAAAAGCTGATGGGGGATATCGACAACGATACCTACTCCCTGTCGTTCGGTCTTACGCACCAAGCCCACAGCCTGACGTTCTCCTATCAGGAAGTGAACGGTGACGAATACTTCGACTACCTGCACGAAACCAACGGCATCTACCTGGCCAACTCCCTGCTGTCGGACTTCAACAGCCCGAATGAGAAGTCGTTCCAGATTGCCTATGGCATCAACATGGCCGAGTACGGCGTGCCAGGTCTGAAGTTCAATATCTACCAAGCACGCGGCTGGGGTATTGACGGTACTCATTACAAGGGCACGGCCTATACCGACCCAGGTGCCCAGCGCGGCGACCTGAGCCTGATGGACGGTGAAAGTCACTACGAATACGGCGTCGGCGCGTCTTATGCCGTGCAGAGCGGCCCGCTCAAGGCCACCGCGATTCGTGCCACCTACACGACCCACCGCGCCAGCGAACATCAGGCCGACGGCAACATCAATGAGTTCCGCCTGGTCACCACCATCCCGTTCAACATTCTGTAAACCCTGCGCCGGACGGTCGACTCACGAGGTCGGCCGTCCGGCTTTTGCCGTTTCACCGATTGCAGAGGATATGACGATGAACATGATCCCCCTACGCGCAGCCCTCGCCGCTGCGCTGCTGAGTGTCGCCGTTGGCGCCACGGCCAAACCCTTGGTGGTTTGTACAGAAGCCAGCCCGGAAGGCTTCGACATGGTCCAGTACACGACTGCAGTCACTGCCGACGCCGTGGCGGAAACCATTTTCAATCGCCTGGCCGATTTCAAGCCTGGCACCACCGAAGTGATTCCGGCCCTGGCCGAATCCTGGGACATCAGCGACGATGGCCTGACGTACACCTTCCACCTGCGCAAAGGCGTCAAGTTCCACACCACCGAATACTTCAAGCCAACCCGTGACATGAACGCCGACGATGTGGTCTGGAGCTTCCAGCGCCAGCTGGACCCGAATCATCCGTGGCACAAACTGTCGAGCGTGGGCTTCCCCTACTTTGAAAGCATGGGTTTCAAAGAGCTGTTGAAAAGCGTCGAGAAAGTCGACGAGCATACGGTCAAGTTCACCCTGACCCGCCGTGAAGCGCCATTCCTGGCCGACATCGCCATGGCCTTCTCCTCGATCTACCCGGCCGAATACGCCGACCAGTTGCTCAAGGCCAACAAGACCGGCGACCTCAACAGCAAGCCGGTCGGCACCGGGCCGTTCATCTTCCAGCGCTACAACAAGGACGCCCAGGTTCGCTTCAAGGCCAACCCGGATTACTTCCGCGGCAAGCCGCCGGCCGATGCACTGATACTGGCCATCGCCACCGACAACAATGTGCGCCTGCAGAAGCTCAAGGCCAATGAGTGTCAGGTCGCGCTGTACCCCAAGCCCGACGACATTCCGAGCATCAAGAAAGACCCCAACCTGAAAGTCGATGAACTGGACGCCATGACTGTGTCCTACGTCGCCATGAACACCCAACACAAGTACATGAGCGACGTACGGGTGCGCAAAGCCATCGACATCGCCTTCGACAAGGAAGCCTACGTCAACGCGCTGTTCGGCAAGGGCAACGCCAGCGTGGCGGTCAACCCCTACCCGCCGACACTGCTGGGTTTCAATCACGAGTTGAAGAACCCGCCCCGTGACCTGGACAAGGCCCGCCAGTTGCTCAAGGAAGCCGGCGTGCCGGAAGGCACCGTGTTCACCCTGTTCACCCGCAACGGCGGCGGCCCGACCAACCCCAACCCGATGCTCGGCGCGCAGATGATGCAGGCCGACCTGGCGAAGATCGGGATCAAGGTCGACATCCGCGTCATGGAATGGGGCGAAATGCTCAAGCGCGCGAAGAACGGCGAGCACGACATGGTGTCCGCCGGATGGGCGGGCGATAACGGCGACCCGGATAATTTCCTGACGCCTATGCTCAGTTGCGAGGCTGCGAAGAACGGCGAAAACTACGCCCGCTGGTGCAACGAGAAATTCCAGGCGCTGATCGACCAGGCCCGCGCCTCCGTGAACCCTGAAGAGCGGATCAAGCTCTATGAACAGGCCCAGGTGATTTTCAACCAGGACCAACCGTGGATCAGTATGGCCCACACCCGGATGTTCACGGCAATGCGCAAGAACGTAGAGGGCTACTCCATTAGCCCGCTCACCACCAACAACTTCGCCACCACCCAGGTGAAGTAGATAAGAAAGCGTCCGGTATCCCCTGATCAAAGGGGTGCCGGACATGCCTAACCGGCTGATGAGGTACACCTGAAGATGTTTAGTTTTATTGCCCGCCGACTGGGATTACTGATCCCCACGTTCTTCGGCATCACCTTGCTGACCTTCGCGTTGATTCGCATGATCCCCGGCGACCCCGTGGAAGTGATGATGGGCGAACGTCGGGTCGATCCCGAAATGCATGCTCAGGCAATGGAACGCCTTGGCCTGAACAAACCGCTGTATGCCCAATACCTGGACTACATCGGCAAACTGGCCCACGGTGATCTCGGCGAATCGCTACGCACCCGCGAAAGCGTCTGGACCGAGTTCAGCTCCCTGTTTCCCGCGACCCTGGAACTGTCCATGGCCGCCCTGTTGTTCGCCGGTATCCTGGGCCTGCTGGCCGGGGTGATCGCGGCACTCAAACGAGGATCCCTGTTCGACCATGGGGTGATGGGCATCTCCCTGGCGGGGTATTCGATGCCGATCTTCTGGTGGGGCCTGATCCTGATCATGTTCTTCTCGGTGTCCCTGGGTTGGACACCGGTATCGGGACGCATCGACCTGCTCTACGACATAGAGCCGAAAACCGGCTTCATGCTGATCGACACCTTGCTCGCCGATGAGCCGGGCGCGTTCCTCGACGCACTGCATCACCTGATCCTGCCGGCCATCGTGCTGGGCACCATTCCGCTGGCGGTGATCGCCCGCATGACCCGCTCCTCGATGCTCGAAGTGCTGCGCGAAGACTACATCCGCACCGCCCGGGCCAAGGGCCTGTCGCCGGCGCGCGTGGTGTTCGTCCACGGCCTGCGCAACGCACTGATCCCGGTACTGACCGTGGTCGGCCTGCAGGTCGGCACGCTGCTGGCCGGTGCGGTCCTGACCGAAACGATCTTCTCCTGGCCGGGCATCGGCAAGTGGCTGATCGAAGCCATCGGAGCCCGGGACTACCCCGTGGTGCAGAACGGCATCCTGTTAATCGCCTGCCTGGTGATTCTGGTCAACTTCGTCGTGGACATCCTCTACGGCTTTGCCAACCCACGCATCCGTCATCAGCGCTGAGATCAAATCCATGAGTACTCCAACTCCTTCGGTAGCAGTCGATCAAAGCCTGCTGTATCCGTCCCCGTACAAAGAATTCTGGCAGGCATTTTCCCGTAACAAGGGTGCCGTGGCCGGGCTGATGTTCATGATCCTGGTGGTGTTCTGCGCGATCTTCGCCCCATGGGTCGCCCCTCATGATCCGAGCGAGCAGTATCGCGATTTCCTGCTGACGCCACCGGTCTGGCTCGAAGGCGGGCAACTGCAATTCCTGCTCGGCACCGACGAACTGGGCCGCGACCTGCTGTCACGGCTGATCCAGGGTTCACGCCTGTCATTGCTGATCGGCTTGTCGTCGGTGGTGATGTCGCTGATCCCGGGCATTCTGCTGGGCCTGTTCGCCGGGTTCTTCCCGCGCATCCTCGGCCCGACCATCATGCGCCTGATGGACATCATGCTGGCCCTGCCTTCGCTGCTGCTGGCCGTGGCGATCGTCGCCATTCTCGGCCCTGGCCTGATCAACACCGTAATCGCCATTGCCATCGTGTCGCTGCCGTCCTACGTGCGCCTGACCCGCGCCGCCGTCATGGGCGAACTGAACCGCGACTACGTGACCGCCGCCCGCCTGGCCGGTGCCGGCCTGCCGCGCCTGATGTTCATCACCGTGCTGCCCAATTGCATGGCACCACTGATCGTGCAGGCGACCCTGAGCTTTTCCTCGGCCATCCTCGACGCCGCCGCCCTGGGCTTCCTCGGCCTGGGCGTCCAGCCGCCGACTCCGGAGTGGGGCACCATGCTGGCCTCGGCCCGGGACTACATCGAACGCGCCTGGTGGGTCGTTAGCCTGCCCGGTCTGACCATTTTGCTCAGCGTGCTGGCAATCAACCTGATGGGCGACGGCCTGCGCGACGCGCTGGATCCGAAACTCAAGAATGCCGCCTGAGGAGATTCCCATGTCACTGCTAGAAATCAAGAATCTCAACGTCCGCTTCGGCGACGCCAACGCCGTTCCCGTGGTCGATGGCCTGGACCTGAGCGTGGATAAAGGCGAAGTATTGGCCATCGTTGGCGAATCTGGCTCGGGTAAATCCGTGACCATGATGGCGCTGATGGGCCTGATCGAGCACCCTGGCATCGTCACCGCCGATGCGCTGAACTTCGACGGCAAGAACATGCTCAAGCTGAGCGCCCGCCAGCGCCGGCAGATCGTCGGCAAGGACCTGGCGATGGTCTTCCAGGATCCGATGACCGCGCTCAACCCCAGCTACACCGTGGGGTTCCAGATCGAAGAAGTTTTGCGCCTGCACCTGAAAATGTCCGGCAAGGCCGCCCGCAAGCGCGCCATCGAATTGCTGGAAAAAGTCGAGATCCCCGGCGCTGCCAGCCGCATGGAGGCCTACCCTCATCAGCTGTCCGGCGGCATGAGCCAGCGTGTGGCGATTGCCATGGCCATTGCCGGCGAGCCGAAGCTGTTGATCGCCGACGAACCGACCACCGCCCTGGACGTGACCATCCAGGCGCAGATCATGGACCTGCTGCTGACCTTGCAGAAAGAGCAGAACATGGGCCTGGTGTTGATCACCCACGACCTCGCCGTCGTCGCGGAAACCGCCCAGCGCGTCTGCGTAATGTACGCCGGTCAAGCCGTGGAAGTGGGTAAGGTGCCGGAGCTGTTCGACATTCCGGCCCACCCGTACAGCGAGGCATTGCTGGCGGCGATTCCGGAACACAGCATGGGCGCCGACCGTCTGGCGACGTTGCCGGGCATCGTTCCCGGTCGCTATGACCGTCCGCAAGGCTGCCTGCTGTCGCCACGCTGCCCCTACGTGCAGGACAACTGCCGTCAACAGCGCCCTACCCTTGACCCGAAAACCAACAGCCTCGCCCGCTGCTTCTACCCGTTGAACCAGGAGGTGGCGTGATGGCCGTCGTACTTACCGCCCGTGACCTGACCCGTCATTACGAAGTGTCCCGTGGCATGTTCAAGGGCCACGCCACCGTGCGCGCCCTCAACGGCGTGTCGTTCGAACTCGAGGCCGGCAAGACCCTGGCCGTGGTGGGTGAATCCGGTTGCGGCAAATCCACCCTCGCCCGGGCCCTGACCCTGATCGAAGAGCCGTCCTCCGGCTCATTGAAAATCGCCGGACAGGAAGTGGCCGGCGCCAACAAGGCCGAACGCAAGCAGTTACGCAAAGACGTGCAGATGGTGTTCCAGAGCCCTTACGCGTCCCTCAATCCGCGGCAAAAGATCGGCGATCAACTGGCCGAGCCGTTGCTGATCAACACCAGCCTGTCGGCCACCGAGCGGCGGGAGAAGGTGCAGGCGATGATGAAGCAGGTGGGCTTGCGCCCCGAACATTATCAGCGCTACCCGCACATGTTCTCCGGCGGCCAGCGCCAGCGCATCGCCCTGGCCCGTGCCATGATGCTGCAACCCAAGGTGCTGGTGGCGGACGAACCGACCTCGGCGCTGGACGTGTCGATCCAGGCCCAGGTGCTGAACCTGTTCATGGATCTGCAGCAAGAGTTCAATACCGCCTACGTGTTCATTTCCCACAACCTGGCGGTGGTGCAACACGTCGCTGACGACGTGATGGTGATGTACCTCGGCCGTCCAGTGGAGATGGGCCCCAACGAGTCGATCTACAGCCGCCCGTTGCATCCGTACACCCAGGCGCTGCTGTCGGCTACACCGACGATCCATCCGGACCCGAACAAGCCGAAGATCAAGATCGTCGGCGAACTGCCCAACCCGCTCAACCCGCCGTCAGGCTGCGCCTTCCACAAGCGCTGTCCGTATGCCACCGAGCGTTGCAAGACCGAAGAGCCGGCCTTGCGTCCATTGGATAATCGGTTGGTGGCATGCCACTACGCCGAGCAATTCCTTGACGGCGCAGCGTAACACCCGCTGAAACCGTGGAGAGGGTGCTTGCTCCCTCGCCACGGTGTTCTACTCGGCCGAGAAATTACGTCTGACTGTCGCCTTCGTCACTTTCGTCGCCCTCATCCCCATCGTCGGTGTCGGGCTGGTCGATCGTCGAGTCATCATCGTCCTGATCCCCCGATTGGGTGTCGGCCGCAGCAAACATCATTGCTCCCTGTCCCCCCTGCCCGCTCGAGGCATGTTGCTCATGATCCACGCACTCGGCCCACACAGCGCCGGACCCCAGGGACAACATCACCAACACCTTCAGCAACAACATCACGCGTAGAAACCTGTTCATAGCCGATTCCTCTTTCCTGAATAAAGCCGGGACCCCACGGCGTTCAGGAAATCTAATCCCGAACAGGCTGGCTCGTAAGACTAGGACGCAGAATCAGGGGCAGAAATGCCGCTTGGGGACAGACTGCTTTCGAATAGACCTTATTCAAAATTGTCATAATCATCCCCGCCGTGGGAGCCGGGCTTGCTCGCGATACGAGCCTGTCTGCCGACTCAATGCTGAATAGACCGCCGCCATCGCGAGCAAGCTCGGCTCCCACAGGCTTGGCGCAGTACACAAATATCACCTGCGCAGCAGATCCAGTGTGGGAGCGGGCTTGCTCGCGAAGTTTAGTGGTACCCCACCGCTCCCACCGGAAATCGAGGAGACAGAAAAAAGCCCCGCAGCTTTCGCAACGGGGCTTGGGTCTTGCCACGCAGTGCTTAGTGATGCTCACGGGTCGCGCGGAATTTCACGTCTGGCCAGCGCTCTTCCATCAGCGCCAGGTTGACCCGGGTCGGGGCCAGGTAGGTCAGGTGACCACCACCGTCCAGCGCCAGGTTTTCCACTGCCTTGTTGGTGAATTCCTCAAGCTTCTTCTTGTCGCTGCATTCGATCCAGCGAGCCGAATACACGGTGATCGGCTCATAGGAGCACTCGACCTTGTATTCCTCCTTCAAGCGGCTGGCGACCACATCGAACTGCAGCACACCGACCGCGCCGAGGATGATGTCGTTGCTGCGCTCCGGGAAGAACACCTGGGTGGCGCCCTCTTCGGCCAGTTGCTGCAAGCCCTGACGCAGTTGCTTGGACTTGAGCGGATCCCTCAGGCGTACGCGGCGGAACAGTTCCGGGGCGAAGTGCGGGATGCCGGTGAAGCCCAGCACTTCGCCTTCGGTGAAGGTGTCGCCGATCTGGATCGTGCCGTGGTTGTGCAGGCCGATGATGTCACCGGCGAAGGCTTCTTCCAGCTGCTCGCGTTCCGAAGAGAAGAAGGTCAGGGCGTCGCCGATGCGCACGTCCTTGCCGGTACGCACGTGGCGCATCTTCATGCCTTTCTCGTACTTGCCGGAGCAGATGCGCATGAACGCAATCCGGTCGCGGTGCTTGGGGTCCATGTTCGCCTGGATCTTGAAGATGAAGCCCGAGAACTTCTCTTCCACCGGCTCCACGGTGCGCTCGTTGGCGACCCGTGGAAGCGGACGCGGGGCCCAGTCGACCACGGCGTCGAGCACGTGGTCCACACCGAAGTTGCCCAGCGCGGTACCGAAGAACACCGGGGTCATCTGGCCATCGAGGAACGCCTGCTGGTCGAATTCATGGCAGGCACCTTGCACCAATTCCAGTTGCTCGACGAAACGCTCGTACTCGTCGCCCAGATGCGCGCGCGCTTCGTCGGAGTCCAGTCTTTCGATGATCTTGGTTTCGGTGCGCTCATGACCGTGACCGGCGGTGTAGACGATGATGTAGTCATCGGCCAGGTGGTACACACCCTTGAAGTCGCGATAGCAGCCGATCGGCCAGGTGATCGGTGCAGCCTTGATCTTCAGGACCGCTTCGATTTCGTCGAGCAGTTCGATCGGATCACGGATGTCCCGGTCGAGTTTGTTGATGAAACTGACGATCGGCGTGTCCCGCAGACGGCAGACTTCCATCAGCGCAATGGTCCGCGGCTCGACGCCTTTACCGCCGTCAAGCACCATCAACGCCGAGTCCACCGCGGTCAGCGTGCGGTAGGTGTCTTCGGAGAAGTCTTCGTGGCCCGGGGTGTCGAGCAGGTTGATCATGTGCTCGCGATACGGGAACTGCATGACCGACGTGGTAATGGAAATCCCCCGCTGCTTTTCCATCTCCATCCAGTCGGAGGTGGCATGGCGGTCGGACTTGCGCGACTTCACCGTACCGGCAACCGCGATGGCCTTGCCCATCAACAGGAGCTTCTCGGTGATGGTGGTCTTACCGGCGTCGGGGTGGGAAATAATTGCGAAAGTGCGGCGTTTCGCGACTTCGGCGGCCTGTTTGGTCATGGGAAATCGCCTGGCAGGTGATTCAAAAAAGGGCGGCGATTATAGCCCAACTTGTGCCAGGAACCGAACCGTTGAGCACATCGAAGGTGGCCATATGCTCCCCGATATGGGAACCTTTTGCCCCGTGGAGACGTCCACCCCCCTGCCGCGTCAATTCGTCAAGGGCTGAAAAATCAGCAAGTTAGCCTGACGAGGCTGCGCTCATGGCTCGATAACGTGCCGTTTTACCGGCATCGAAAAGAGCTGCTTCTCGCGAACGTTTTCCCGGCGACTTTACGGTCTGCCGACTGGGGAAGCGTGCGCCGACTGAAAGACAAAGGAGTCCGCCTGTGGCTATCCGCTATGGCAAAGGGCTGACAGGAGGCGTGGTCGTCGTCGCGCTCCTGGCCCTGTTGGTCCACTGGATCGGCATCGATACGATCCGACGTTATCACGACGATCTGTTGTTCTACTTGCAAGCCCACCTGATGCTGGTACTGGTTTCCATGCTGGCAGCCCTGATCATCGGCATCCCCGCCGGTATCGCCCTCAGCCGCCCCGGCATGGTCGGACGCGCCGAGCGCTTCATGCAAGTCTTCAATATCGGCAACACCGTGCCGCCCCTGGCCGTACTGGCCATCGCCCTCGGCTTCTTGGGGATCGGTAGCGGGCCGGCCATCTTCGCCCTGTTCCTCGCCTCGCTGCTGCCCATTGTGCGCAACACCTATGAAGGCCTGAAAAACGTCCAGGGCTCTCTCAAGGAAGCCGCCACCGGTATCGGCATGACCCCGCGCCAAGTGCTGTGGAAAGTCGAACTGCCCAACGCCGTGCCGATCATTGTCGGCGGCGTGCGGGTCGCCCTGGCGATCAACGTCGGTACCGCGCCACTGGCTTTCCTGATCGGTGCCAACAGCCTTGGCAGCCTGATCTTCCCCGGCATTGCCTTGAACAACCAGCCGCAATTGTTGCTCGGCGCCACCTGCACCGCCCTCTTGGCATTGTTGCTCGATGGCCTGGTGACACTGGCCAGCCGACTCTGGCTGGAACGCGGTCTGCGACCGTCATAAAGCCGGCTGGATTAAGGAATCATCATGAAGAAGTTGAGCTTGATACTGGGCTGCGTCCTGCTGTTTGCAGGGTTCGCCCAAGCAGCGGAAAAACCGGTGATCCGCCTCGGTGCCCGGGTCTTCACCGAGCAGACGCTGCTGGCGGAGATCACCGCACAATACCTGCGCAGCAAAGGCTACGACGCACAGATCACTGGAGGGCTGGGCAGCAACCTGGCCCGCAGTGCCCAGGAAACCGGGCAGTTGGACCTGCTCTGGGAATACACCGGCGTCTCACTGGTGGCCTACAACCATGTCACGGAGAAACTCGACAGCGCCCAGTCCTACGCCCGAGTGAAAGCACTCGATGCGAAAAAAGGCCTGGCCTGGCTGGTGCCGTCGAAATTCAGCAACACCTACGCGCTGGCCCTGCCGGAGAAAGTCGCCCGCCAATACCCACAGATCAGCAACATCAGCCAATTGAACAGTGTGCTGCAAGCCGAAGCGGACCAGAACCACTTGGTAGCCCTGGACACCGAGTTTGCCAACCGTCCCGACGGCCTGGCGGGCATGGTCAAGCAGTACGGCATGAACCTGACGCGCCGGAATATCCGCCAGATGGACGCCGGCCTGGTCTACACCGCTCTGCGCAACGGCCAGGTATTCGCCGGTCTGGTGTACACCACCGATGGCCGGCTGAGCGCCTTCAAGTTGAAATTGCTCGAGGATGACAAGCACTACTTCCCCGACTACACCGCCGCGCCGGTGGTGCGCCAGGCGTTCCTGGACGCACATCCGCAATTGGCCGCGCAACTCAAGCCGCTGGCCGAACTGTTCGACGATGAAACCATGCGACAACTCAATGCCCGCGTGGACGTCGACCATGAGAGCCCTTCTGTGGTGGCCGCCGACTTCCTGCGCCAGCACCCCATCGACTGAGGAAAAAGCCATGGAACTATTGAACGCCTTTTCCCATCTCGACTGGCAGCAGGTCATGCACCTGACCTGGCAGCACATCACTCTGGTGGGCATTGCCGTAAGCCTGGCGATTCTCATCGGCGTGCCGCTGGGCATTTTCATGACCCGCTTCCCGGCACTGGCCGGCCCATTGCAGGCCAGCGCCACGGTGCTGCTGACGATCCCGTCGATTGCCCTGTTCGGCCTGTTGTTGCCGTTCTACTCCAAGTTCGGCCAAGGCCTGGGCCCGATGCCAGCAATCACCGCCGTGTTTCTCTATTCGCTGTTGCCGATCATGCGCAACACCTACCTGGCCCTCACCGGCGTCGAACCGGGCATCCGTGAAGCCGCCCGAGGCATCGGCATGACCTTCGGCCAGCGCCTGCGCATGGTCGAGCTGCCCATCGCCGTACCGGTGATCCTCGCCGGCGTGCGCACCGCCGTGGTCATGAACATCGGCGTCATGACCATCGCCGCCACCATCGGTGCCGGTGGCCTGGGCGTGCTCATCCTCGCTTCCATCAGCCGCAGCGACATGTCGATGCTGATCGTCGGCGCCGTGCTGGTCAGTCTCCTGGCCATCTTCGCCGACCTGCTTCTGCAATGGCTGCAACGCTCGCTGACTCCAAAAGGATTAACGAAATGATCGAACTCCAGAACCTCAGCAAGACCTTCAAGAGTAACGGCAAGGATGTCAAAGCCGTGGACTCGGTGAACCTGACCGTCAACGAAGGCGAGATCTGCGTGTTCCTCGGGCCCTCGGGCTGCGGCAAGAGCACCACGCTGAAGATGATCAATCGGCTGATCAAGCCCACCTCGGGCAAGGTGCTGATCAACGGCGAAGACACCACCGACCTCGACGAGGTGACCCTGCGCCGTAACATTGGCTACGTGATCCAGCAGATCGGCCTGTTCCCGAACATGACCATCGAGGAGAACATCGTGGTGGTGCCGAAGCTGCTCGGCTGGGACAAGCAGAAATGCCACGACCGCGCCCGCGAGTTGATGAGCATGATCAAGCTCGAACCCAAGCAGTACCTGCATCGCTATCCCCGTGAACTGTCGGGTGGCCAGCAGCAACGGATCGGCGTGATCCGCGCCCTGGCGGCCGACGCGCCGCTGCTGCTGATGGACGAACCCTTCGGCGCGGTGGACCCGATCAACCGCGAAATGATCCAGAACGAGTTCTTCGAGATGCAGCGGGCGCTGAACAAGACCGTGATCATGGTCAGCCACGACATCGACGAAGCCATCAAGCTGGGGGACAGGATTGCGATCTTCCGCGCCGGCAAGCTGGTCCAGTGCGATCACCCGGACACGCTGCTGGCGCATCCGGCCGACGAGTTCGTCAGCAACTTCGTCGGCCAGGACAGCACGCTCAAGCGTCTGCTGCTGGTCAAGGCCGAGGATGCGGCCGACAACGCGCCCTCGGTCAGCCCGGAAACCCCGGTGGTCGAGGCGCTGGAATTGATGGATGAACATGACCGGCGCTACGTGGCGGTCACCTGCGCCGAGAACAAGGCCCTGGGCTACGTGCGCCGTCGCGACCTGCACCGCCAGACCGGTACCTGCGCGCAATTCCTGCAGGAGTTCAACGCCACGGCCGCCTATGACGAACATCTGCGGATCCTGCTGTCGCGCATGTACGAGTTCAACCGCTCGTGGTTGCCGGTGATGGATGCCGAACGGGTCTTCCTCGGCGAGGTGACCCAGGAATCCATCGCCGAATACCTGAGCTCTGGACGCTCTCGTGGCGGCAAGACCAGCATTGTCTCGCCGGCCGAAACCGCGCAGGCTTAATTGCCCACAAACCCTGTGGGAGCCAAGCTTGCTCGCGATAGCGGCGGCACAGCCAGCACTGCCGTCAACTGACCCATCGCCATCGCGAGCAAGCTCGGCTCCCAAAGTTTTCCGGCGTGCTGATCCAAACCGGGTCTCTCCAAGCACTGCGAAACACCCCCGATTATTCATCCAGCGGGAACATCAATCCGTCACACAGGTCGGTTACATCAAGAGCAGTCGCCGGCCGCACGACGGATGTGTGCAAAAACGCGACATTTTTAGTTGATCTCAGGCCCCTCACGCCCTAAAGTTCGCGCCGAACGTCCATGCTGGAAACGATCCATCCGGCTCAAGTACTGACGACGAGACAGCAAGGCCAAGGGCACCACGCAGCCCATGGCCTTTTTGCTTTCGGCGACATGCCTTGGGAAGTAGGCGAACCAAAGTGGGGATACGGAGGACGTTCACGGGGGCAGCTTGCCCTCAAACCCATTGATCCTGATGTTTGCCAGTAGGAGTCCCAACGTATGTCGATCCAGGTCGAAGATTATTTCGCGCGCGAAACCTTTCAGAAAATGAAGGCGTTCGCCGACAAGCAGGAAACCCCGTTCGTGGTGATCGACACCGCGATGATCTCCCAGGCCTACGACGACCTGCGCGCAGGTTTCGAGTTCGCCAAGGTCTACTACGCCGTGAAGGCCAACCCGGCGGTGGAGATCATCGACCTGCTCAAGGAAAAAGGCTCGAACTTCGACATCGCCTCGATCTATGAGCTGGACAAGGTCCTGAGCCGGGGCGTTACCCCCGACCAGATCAGCTACGGCAACACCATCAAGAAGTCCCGGGACATCCGCTACTTCTACGAAAAAGGCGTGCGCCTGTACGCCACCGACTCCGAAGCCGACCTGCGCAACATCGCCAAGGCAGCGCCGGGCTCGAAAGTCTATGTACGTATCCTGACCGAAGGTTCGACCACCGCTGACTGGCCCCTGTCGCGCAAATTCGGCTGCCAGACCGACATGGCCATGGACCTGCTGATCCTGGCCCGCGACCTGGGCCTGGTGCCGTACGGCATCTCGTTCCACGTCGGCTCGCAACAGCGCGACATCAGCGTCTGGGACGCAGCTATTGCCAAGGTCAAGGTCATCTTCGAGCGTCTCAAGGAAGAAGACGGCATCGAGCTGAAACTGATCAACATGGGCGGTGGCTTCCCGGCCAACTACATCACCCGCACCAACAGCCTGGAAACCTACGCCGAGGAAATCATCCGCTTCCTCAAAGAAGACTTCGGCGACGACCTGCCGGAAATCATCCTGGAGCCGGGCCGTTCGCTGATCGCCAACGCCGGTATTCTGGTCAGCGAAGTGGTGCTGGTCGCACGTAAATCCCGTACTGCCGTCGAGCGTTGGGTCTACACGGACGTGGGCAAGTTCTCCGGCCTGATCGAAACCATGGACGAAGCCATCAAGTTCCCGATCTGGACCGAGAAGAAAGGCGAGATGGAAGAGGTGGTCATCGCCGGTCCGACCTGCGACAGCGCCGACATCATGTACGAGAACTACAAGTACGGCCTGCCATTGAACCTGGCCATCGGTGATCGCCTCTACTGGCTGTCGACCGGCGCCTACACCACCAGCTACAGCGCCGTGGAATTCAATGGCTTCCCGCCGCTGAAGTCGTTCTACGTGTAACGCAGCCTGTCGATAAAAAAGGTCCATGCACCCTGCATGGACCTTTTTATTTGCGCAGCCAGGCCTCGAAATCCTCCAGCAGCTCCATGCATCGACCAACCGCCTTCATGGCAACGCTCAATTTCGAATTCAGTTCTCCCAGCCGCACCGCATAGCTTGCGCGCCTGAGCGTCAGAACCACGTCCTCCATGCGCTGATATAAATCCTGCGCCAACAAGCCCATCTGCCCGTTCAGACTGTTGAATGCCTTGAACAACGCGGCAATGTCGGCCTTGTATTCCATCGCCCTGATCGAAGCGTCCCGCGAGGAATAAATCATGTCCCAGGCGGGTGCAGTGACCGGCTCCTGAAATAACATCTGCGCCACGCTCGGCTGGGTGTGGCAAAGACAAGCGCGATGATCCATGGCGCTGATGAACACCGGGTTCAACCCGAGTGACTCTCGATACAGTTCATTGAATCGAAACACCCACTGCCTGATCGCGCTCCTGTGGTTGATAAAACGCAAGTGAAGCTCATGGGTCAGGTCCTCTACCTTTATCGGCGGAGCCAACAACCATTGCGCTGAACGGGACAAGCTGAACAGTCTGAAATCCACTCGCTCAACCGGTTCACGTCTGGAAACCCTCGCGGTGATGTCGAGTGCATCCCGGATAAACGCCGACAGTGCTTCCACATCCCTTTCCAGGGACATTCTTATGTCATTGACGTAACCCCAAAGCGCCGATAGGTACTGCGAGTTGAAAAGTGCGTTATTCCACCGTGAATCCACCGCCAGCACGACAGGCTGATGGCCGGCACTTCGACGCCGTTCAAAAACGACCGATATGTTATTCAAGATCGAGCGTAGGGAACCCAGGAAGTGAGCGTAACGATCCAGGGTCTGTCGCTGCGCCCCTGTCCATTCATAGCCAAGTTGATCCATATTCTGCCCCCGGCGATGGCAGACACGGGTCCGCCACCGCGTCATCAATGGAAATGTCCATTCCGGTCAGGACGACTCCGCTCCGATGGGTTGGTTACCCACGGAGGGGGCGCAAATGGTTGATCATGCCTGGGATCAGATCACATGCGGTGCGCACGCGCGCCTCGACAGGTTGCGACTTCTGCGGCTCGAAAACCCCAGCGAAGTGTTCAAAAGCCGCAACGATATTCAGGAACTCCTTGAGAAAACGCCCACGTCCCCCGTCCAATGCGTCAAGCGTCTGAACCAGCTCAACCTTGCCCAGGATCAGGGTGATGTCCCTGGTATACGCCTCTGCCTCCAGGCGCAGTTGCCTGGCCCGGTCCCGAAGGCGGTTGTACCCGGCAACCATGTTGAGGTAGGAAATGGTTTCAGCGATGCCAGAGAGCGTTTTCTTCAGCGTGTCCATGGCCAGCAATGCAATTTGGACCTGAGGGGGCGCCATGCCCATCGCCATCAGATTATCCACGGTCAACTGAGCCTGCTGACCGATGTTCTCCACGCCGTTTCTTTCAATCAACTCAATCGCATCGGCAACCGATTTCATCTGCGAGTCCAATTCAGCTCGCCTGGCCTCAGCCTTGATCTTTTGGTCTTGTGCAAACGCCCGGTCCTGCTCCAGTGTGGCGATCCATTGCGCCGAGGCGCTCTTGTCATAGCGGGCACCGAGGTCGACCTGAAGTGCTTTCAATTCGCGGGTCTGTTGGGCGATGGCAACGAACACTTCTTGCAGCTCATCTTCCATTTCCCTGGACATTTCATGTTGTTCATTCCTGTCATGGGCGTTTTCAAAATCCTCCTGAATCTGCTTGAGGTTGCCGAGCGCCCGGTCCAATACATACATCGTTGTCTGTGCACGGCTGCGCAAACCAAACGTCGTACTGTCGATCATCAGCGCCAGGCCTATCATTCTCTCCACCACACCCGGCAGATAGGCATGCCGTTGAAACAGCATCTGTGCCCGAACACTGTAGCTCTGAACGTCCGAGTTATGATTGCGTAACACCCGCACCTCAAAAGCTGGATAATCAGCGACCCTCAACATCATTCGCCCCATCTTCCTTGACATCAAGTTATCCATTTCATACTCCCGCTGAGCTTCTGCAAACACTGTCAACAGTGCATCGGAACCGGTGCGGATATCCCGCCAGGGTTTGAACACTTTCTTCACGTTTCGGATAAACCCCCTCAAGCTCACGGCGTTATTTATCTTATCCACCTCCTTTACCGAGGAAGTGATATATAAGCCGAGCGCTTCCCATACCAGCATGAGGTTCTGAGTCGCCACTTCAGCTTCAATCGTAACGGCACTCAGATTCTGCAGATCAGCGCGCACGCGATTCAATGAACTCAATGTCTGGCTTTTGCTGGCCATATTCTGGATGGCAATGTCCTGAACTTCTTTCAATTGCCTGCGCTGATTGCGTATTTTCTCGGCCTGGACCCCCTGGTAGATGCCAAGAATCAGTCCGCCGACATTCAGGGTGGCTGCTGCAACAATCGCTTCTTTCACCATCTGGTCGTATTTTTTATTGAGCTCATCGAGCTCCGCGGCACGCTGATCGATATCATCCTGAAGTACTTGAATGTCCTGTCTATAGGAGTTCTCGCTCACCGCTTTCAATCGCAGCTTGACTTCCGGCAGCACCTTTTCCCGCAAGTCCGTGCCAAAGCGATCCAGCTCCGACCTGACACTTTCTGCCTTCGCCTGACAATCCTTCACATCAGAAAGCATGGCATTGAGGTAGTACTTGATCTCTGGGATATCCCCCGAAGGCAGCGTTACGTCGGGGAGGCCGGGGTGTTTGAGCTTGAGCTGCAGATAGCCCTCCACGGTGCTGATTGCATGCTCCCTGAGATGTTTCGCTATTTCACTGTCGTCATAAACCTCAACGATTCCTTCGCCATTCTCGATGATCTTTTCGGCAAACAATTTCAGATGAGTGCCAGTCAACATGATCTCTCGACGCAACGGCGCCCAACGCTTGGCGTGGTCATAGGTCATTGTGAATGTTTGCAGAAAATCCCTGGCCGTCAGCCCGAGACCGCCCCCGTCACCCGCACCGTAATTCAAATAGGCAACCACATCGTTATAGCGATAAGGTAACGACAATCCGAGCACTTCATACCGGCGCAGACTGATAATCTGCTCTTTGGTCAGTTGTATGCCGGGTTCCCGATTATATTCACCTCCGCTGCCCAAAGACGCCTCTACAAAAATCTTAGGCGCTTGCGCCGCAGCCTCGACAATCTTATCGTCCAAGTTAAATTCCATCACAGACTTCCTGTCTTCTAAAATTACATTGAAGTTTCGCCGAGGGTAATCAGAGTAAAACACCACTCATATAACTCACCGATCGCGCAAAATGACTCTAAAGCAGTTGCGCACCCGCCCACTACTCTTCAAATATTAGAAAACAAGACAATCTTCCGACAGCCCGGACACGCGCTGAGTCAATGGCGAATACTCAGTCATTACCAAGCATTAACAACGTGTTATCCGGCCCCCCAAGTCATGAGTGGAAAATGACGAGGTCGACAAGCACCTGGACCTGCAATCCAACGCGCAGAAACTGACTGACGAAACCTGCTACGACAAGGCGTCCTCGATCCGTTTCGCCAACCAGCCGGCCGGGCGTACGGCGTTGCTGAGCACCAACGTCCATTTCTGACCGGCAACGGCTGGGGTCGTGATGTGGTCACCTGCTCGCTCCCACAGGGCTTGATTTCGACATCACTGGCTGAGCCGGGCTTTTTATGCGTGTTTATGAATGCTTCTCGATAACACACGGCATAATGCACGCCGTGATGAACAGCAATGAATGAACAAGGCGGGCGACGTGTTGAAGAAAACCCTGTTCCAGCTGCACTGGTTTTTCGGCATCAGTGCCGGGCTGGTCCTGGCGTTTATGGGCATTACCGGCGCTGCGGTGTCGTTCCAGGACGAGATCCTGCGGGCGCTGAACCCGCAGGTGCTGACGGTGGAGAAACAACCGGCCGGTGTCCTGCCGCCGGCCGAACTGGTGGAGCAGATCGAGGCTAGCGCCGGTAAAACCGTCGCCATGCTCTGGGTCGAAACCGACAGCGGCAATGCCGCACGGGCGATCTTCGCTGCGCCACCTGGGGAAAAGCGCGGGCCCATGCGCTACTTCAACCCTTACAACGCTCAATTCATGGGCGATGTGGTGGGCCAGGACTTCTTCGGCCTGATGCTGAAGCTGCACCGCATCCTGGCACTGGACGACGCGGGCCGGCAGATCACCGGGGCCTGCACGTTGATCCTGGTGTTTTTCTGTCTGTCCGGGCTGTACCTGCGTTGGCCGCGCCAGTGGCGGAGCTGGCGTGCCTGGTTGACCCTCGACTGGAAGAAGAAAGGCCGCAGTTTCAACTGGGATCTGCATTCCGTGGCCGGTACCTGGTGCCTGGCGTTCTACCTGCTGGCGGCCCTGACCGGGCTGACCTGGTCCTACGACTGGTACAACAAAGGAGTGACCCGCCTGCTCTCCGACTCACCGAAGGACGAACGGGTGCGCGACCGTGGCCCCGTGCCTGACGGCCCGCCGCCGGTAGCCGACTACCGGGCCATGTGGAGCAGCATCTACAGCGCCGCCGGCCCGGACCTGGCCTCCTACAATGTGCGTCTGCCGCCGGTGGCCGGGCAACCGGCGACCGTGTTCTACTTGTTGAAGAATTCGCCCCATGACCGGGCACTGAACCGGATCATCCTCGACCCGGCCACCGGCATCGTCAGCCAACACAGCCGCTACAGCGACAAGAGCCTCAAGGCGCAACTGCTGACCAGCGTCTACGCCCTGCATGTCGGCAGCTATTTCGGCCTGATCGGAAGGGTCCTGGTGACGGTGGCGGCACTGACCATGCCGCTGTTCTTTATCACCGGTTGGTTGCTGTACCTGGATCGTCGCCGCAAGCAACGTCAAGTCCGGCAGGCGCGCCAGGGGTTGGCTGCCAGCCAAGGCGATGCGCCCGCGTGGCTGATCGGTTTTGCCAGCCAGAGCGGCTTTGCCGAACAGTTGGCCTGGCAGACCGCCGGCCAACTCCAGGCCGCCGGGCTGCCGGTGAACGTCCAGCCATTGGCGGGCGTCAGCGAGCAGGACCTGAGCGATTCCACCCACGCCTTGTTTGTGGTCAGTACCTTCGGCGATGGCGAAGGACCGGACAGCGCCCGGGGTTTCGAGCGCAAGGTGCTGGGCCGCCCCCTGGGCCTGGAGCGCCTGCAGTATGCGGTGCTGGGCCTGGGCGACCGGCAATACGACAACTTCTGCGGTTTCGCCCGGCGCCTGCACAGCTGGCTGGCGGAGCACGGCGGCAAGACCTTGTTCGCTCCGGTGGAAGTCGACAGCGGCGACCCTTATGCCTTGCGTCATTGGCAACAGCAGTTGGCAGAACTGACCGGGCAGGCGCCGGTAGACATTTGGAAAGCCCCCGATTTCGAACAATGGACGCTCGGCCAGCGCACCTTGCTCAACCCCGACAGCAGTGGCTCGGGCGTATACCTGCTAGGCCTCAGCGCTCCAGGGCCAAGCAGTTGGCTGGCCGGCGACCTGGTGGAGATACTGCCGCGCAACGACCTACTGGCCATCGAGCATTTTCTCGAGGGCCTGGGTATCGCCGGCAATGCTCGCGTACAGGTCGACGGCTTGCCGCAAAGCCTGGAGCAGGCCTTGGCGACCCGCCAGTTGCCGGCAAACCGCGCCCATCTGGTGGGCTTGCATGCCCAGGCGCTGCTGGACGCGCTGGCACCGCTGGCGCTGCGTGAATATTCCATCGCCTCGATCGCGGCCGATGGCGTGCTGGAACTGATCGTGCGCCAGGAACGCCACGCCGACGGAAGCCTGGGCATCGGCTCCGGTTGGCTCACCGAGCATGCCCCGCTGGGCAGCGCCATTAGTCTGCGGGTGCGGCGAAACAGCGGCTTCCACCTCCCGCCCCAGGGCGTGCCGATGATCCTGCTGGGCAACGGCACGGGACTGGCAGGCCTGCGCAGCCTGCTCAAGGCCCGCGTTGCCGAAGGCCCGCAGCGCAATTGGCTGCTGTTTGGCGAGCGCCAGCGCGAACATGATTTCCATTGCCGTGATGAGCTTCAGGAATGGGTAACCTCCGGCGACCTGGAACGCCTGGACCTGGCGTTCTCCCGGGATCAGGAACAGAAAGTCTACGTCCAGGACCGCCTGCGCGAATCCGCTGCGCTGCTCAAGCAATGGCTGGCCGATGGGGCGGTGATCTATGTCTGCGGTAGCTTGCAGGGCATGGCATCGGGGGTGGATCGGGTGCTCAACGACGTGCTGGGAGCAGAGGAAGTGGAGCGGTTGATCGAGCAGGGGCGGTATCGGCGGGACGTTTACTGACCGACAGCCCAGCTCCCACAGAGGATTCAGGGTGTATGCGGTCTTTGCATTCGCCACCTGATCTTGTGGGAGCCGGGCTTGCCCGCGATGGCGGCGGCGCATTCAACCTCTGCGTGACAGACCCACCGCTATCGCGAGCAGGCTCGCTCCCACAGAGGACTCAGGGTGTACGCGGTCTTCGCATATGCCACCTGACCTTGTGGGAGCCGGGCTTGCCCGCGATGGCGGCGGTACATTCAACCTCTGCGTGACAGACCCACCGCTATCGCGAGCAGGCTCGCTCCCACAGAGGATTCAGGGTGTATGCGATCTTTGCATTCGCCACCTGATCTTGTGGGAGCCAGGCTTGCCCGCGATGACGGCGGTACATTCAACCTCTGCGTGACAGACCCACCGCTATCGCGAACAGGCTCGCTCCCACAGAGGACTCAGGGTGTACGCGGTCTTCGCATATGCCACCTGACCTTGTGGGAGCCGGGCTTGCCCGCGATGGCGGCGGTACATTCAACCTCTGCGTGACAGATCCACCGCTTTCGCGAGCAAGCCCGCTCCCACAAGGCCCCCCTGTGATCTGCAGATCACAGCGGCTGCAGTTTCTTCTCGAACACCGCCACCCCTTCCAGATCCCGCAACACCACGCTCATCTCCCCGCTCTGCCCGTCGATGTTCACCTCGCCGAAGAACTGATAGCCGGCAAACGGCGAGGTGTTCTGGGCCGGGGGTGCCTTCTGGAACACCACCTCTGGACCGAAGGTCTTGTCCAGGGCGTTGGGTCCGAAGCTGCCGGCGTTCAGCGGCCCGGCGACAAACTCCCAGAACGGCTCGAAATCCTGGAACGCGGCCTGTTCCGGGTGGTAGTGGTGGGCGGCGCAATAGTGAACATCGGCGGTGAGCCAGACGTAGTTGCGTACCTGATGCTTGCGCAGGTAGCCGAGCAGTTCGGCAATTTCCACTTCGCGGCCCTGGGCCTGGCCCGGATCACCGTTGGCAACCGCTTCCCAGCGCGGCACACCGGGGCTGACTTCGCCGTCGGGCACGCCCAGGCCGATGGGCATGTCGGCGGCGATGACTTTCCATTGGGCACGGGATTGCTTCAGCTCGCGCTTGAGCCAATCCAACTGCTCGCGACCGAGGAAGGGTTTGGCCGCGCCGAGGTTGGCGTCATTGGCTTCGCGGTAGCTGCGCATGTCGAGCACGAATACATCCAGCATCGGCCCATAGGCGAGCTTGCGATAGATCCGCCCGCCGCCATCGGCCTTCTGCAAGCGCATCGGCGCGTATTCCAGCCAGGCCTGGCGCGCACGGCCCACCAGGGTGCCGATATCCTTGGTCTGGTAGCGCTCGTCCAACTGCTTGCCTGGCGACCAGTTATTGACCACTTCGTGATCGTCCCATTGCCAGATCTGCGGCACCTCGGCGTTGAAACGCCGCACGTTCTCGTCCATCAGGTTGTAGCGGTAGTTGCCGCGATACTCGTCCAGCGTCTCCGCCACCTTGCTCTTGGCTTCGGTGGTGAGGTTGCGCCAGATGCGCCCGCTTTCCGTGGTGATCTGGGCCGGCACCGGGCCGTCAGCGTAGATCGTGTCGCCGCTGTGGATGAAGAAGTCCGGCAGGCGCAGGCGCATGGCTTCGTAAATGCGCATGCCGCCGATGTCCGGGTTGATCCCGAAACCCTGGCCGACGGTGTCGCCGCTCCAGACAAAGCGGATATTGCGCTTGAACTGCGGCGCGCTGCGCAGGTGGCCCAACCAGGGCTCACTGGCAACGCCGCTCTGGGCGTCTTCGAAATGGACGCGGTAGAAAATCGCCTGGTCGGGCGGCAGGCCGGTGAGCTCGACCCGGGCGGTGAAATCGCTGCGGCTGTCGGCCAGTGGCGAGACAACGCGCCGAGGGTTGGAGAAGCCGCTACGGGTGTCCCAGTCCACCACCATGCGTGCCGGACGGTCGCTGCGACTCCAGATCATCACCCGGTCGCCCTGCAAGTCACCGGACTGCACACCATCGGTCAGTACCGGCCGGTCCTTGACCGAGGCAATCACCGCCGGCGCCAGCCCCGGCACCAACAACCCCGCCCCCACAGCCTGCATCACACGGCGCCGGCTCAGGTCGAACTCGCTCATGGTGTTCCTCCCAAATGGGAAAACTAGAACATGCTCGTGTTAATCGGGTGTGACAACCATCCCCTGGACACCCCCAAACAACTGTGGGAGCGAGCCTGCTCGCGATAGCGGAGGGTCAGTCAACAGAGTCGTTGGCTGATACACCGCTATCGCGAGCAGGCTCGCTCCCACAGGAGGATTGCGTTGGATCAGGCCTTGGCAGGCTCCAGCACCATCTCGACTTGCTCCGGACGCTTGAGCAGCGCATACGCCACCGCCGTCAGCAAACTGCCCGCCACGATCGCCAGCAAGTACAGCAACGCATGGTTGATGGCGTTGGGGATCAGCATCACGAACAGCCCGCCATGGGGTGCCATGAGTTTGCAGCCGAAGTACATCGACAGTGCACCGGCCAGCGCACCACCGGCGATGCTGGCCGGGATCACCCGCAGCGGGTCCTTCGCGGCGAACGGAATCGCGCCCTCGGAAATGAAGCACAGCCCCAGCACCAACGCCGCCTTACCGGCCTCGCGCTCGGTCTGGGCAAACTTGCGCCGGGCGATGAAGGTGGCGATGCCCAGGCCAATCGGCGGCACCATGCCGGCGGCCATGGTCGCGGCCATCGGCGCGTAACTCTGCGATGCCAGCAGCCCCACCGAAAACGCGTAGGCGGCCTTGTTGATCGGGCCACCGAGGTCGACACACATCATCGCCCCCAGCAGCACACCCAACAGAATCGCATTGGTGGTGCCCATGCTGTCGAGGAAATGAGTCAGGCCTTCGAGCATGCCCGCCACCGGTTTGCCCACCACGTAGATCATCACCAGACCGGTGAACAGGCTCGCCAGCAGCGGGATGATCAGGATCGGCTTGAGCGCTTCCAGGCTCTGAGGCAGACGTGCGTAGCGGTTGATCGCCTTGGCCGCATAACCGGCCAGGAAGCCGGCGATGATCCCGCCGATGAACCCGGCGCCCAGGGTGCTCGCCAGCATCCCGCCGATCATCCCCGGCGCGAGGCCCGGACGGTCCGCGATGGAATAGGCGATGTAACCGGCCAGCAACGGCACCATCAGTTTGAACGCACTTTCACCGCCGATCTGCATCAGCGCAGCCGCCAATGTGCCGGGTTCCTTGAACGCGGTGATGCCGAACACGAACGACAACGCGATCAGCAAACCTCCGGCCACCACCATCGGCAGCATGAACGACACGCCAGTCAGCAAATGTTTATAGACACCGGTTTTCTCTGCCTTGGCCGGCCCTGCACTGCTGCCGGCCGCACTTTCCTGTTGGCCCTCGGCCAGGGCTTTTTTCAACGTGGCCTCAGCCTGTTTCAAGGCGATGCCCGTGCCGCAGCGGTAGATCTTCTTGCCGGCAAAACGCTCGGTGGCGACTTCGATGTCGGTCGCCAGCAGCACCACATCCGCATCGGCGATAGCCTGGGGGCTCAATGGGTTGCGCGCGCCCACCGAACCCTGGGTTTCCACCTGCAGGTCATAGCCCAATCGCGTCGCGGCCTGCTGCAATGCCTCTGCGGCCATGAAGGTATGGGCTACGCCCGTCGGACAAGCGGTGATGGCAACCAGACGCGGCGCGCGCTCACTCACTGCCCTGGACGATTGCGCTGGAACAGCCGCCTCCTGCCGAACATCCGACTCGACCAGGACCGCAGCCTCTTCGGCGCCACGTCGCAGCACCGAGTCGACATCCTGCAGGGCCAGGGCCGGGGTGCTGCGGAACAGGCGCTTGCCGACGAACCGCGACAAGTCCACCGGGCCACTGGCAACCAGCAATACCCACTCGGCGGCTTCAAGGGTGGCCGCCGACAACTGACGCTCCGGATGGGCCGCGTCATGGACTTCGACGCTGGTGCTCCATCCCTGGCGCTGGGCCGCCGCGTCCAGCAGGCGGGCGCACAACACACTGGTAACCATGCCGTTCGGGCAGGCCGTCACAATGGCTAATTTCATTCTCGCGAACCCTCTTATTGTTCTGTCAGGGGGCGCACGCGCACGCCCTGTTCAAGCGACGCCAGCAGCGCGGTGTCATGAATGCCAAAACCGATCTGAGTAACCGCCATCGCAGCAATGGCCGTGGCGGTACGCAGGGTCTGTTCCGGAGTGTGCGCACCGAGCAGGCCGTGCAGCATGCCTGCCAGCAGCGAATCACCGGCACCCACGGTGCTGGCGACGGTGACCTTGGGAGGAGAAGCGTGCAGCGCCGAGCCGACGTTGAACCAGTTCACACCCTCGGCACCGTGGGAAATCACCACATGCTCGACGCCCTGGCCATGCAGGCGTTGCGCCGCTTGGGCCTGGGCCTGTTCGGTCACCACATCGCAGCCCAGTGCATCGGCCAGCTCCTCGGTGTTCGGCTTGATCAGCCAAGGCCCGGCCGCCAGCGCGACACGCAAGGCTTCGCCGCTGGTGTCGAGGGCGACCTTCAAGCCGAGGGTTTTCAGGCGAGTGATCAACGCCTGCAACCATTGCGGACTGACGCCCCGGGGCAGACTGCCCGCCAGCACCACGACATCGTGCTCGGGGGCTATCTGCTCCAGACGATTCAGCAGCGCTTGCTGCGCCGCAGCATCGACCCTCGGGCCGGGGCCGTTGAGGTCGGTGATGCGTCCATCCTGCTCTGCCAGCTTGATGTTGCTGCGGGTCTCCCCGGGCACACGGATAAAGGCGTCGACAAACCCGCGCTGAGCGAACAACGTCTCGAATGCCTGAGCGTTGTCTTCACCCAGAAAGCCGCTGACAGTCAGCGTATGTCCCAGGTCGGCCAACACCTGGGCCACGTTCACGCCCTTGCCGGCGGCGTGGCTGTGCATGGCATCGCTGCGGTTGACCTGGCCCGGCTCCAGGCGCGCCAGTTCCACCGTGAGGTCAAGCGCCGGGTTGAGGGTCAGGGTAAGAATCTTCGCCATTACAGCGCCTCCACTAATGCGCGCACATCATTGGCGCTGCCCACGGCCAATGCCTCGCCGGCCAGGGCTTGTGCCTGTTCGAGACTCAGCTCGCGTACTCGTGCCTTGACCTCCGCAATGCTGCGGGCCGACACACTCAGTTCATCCACGCCCAGGCCCACCAGTACCGGCACTGCCAGCGGGTCGGCCGCCAGCTCGCCGCACACGCCCACCCATTTGCCATGGGCATGGGCAGCGCGCACGGTGATGTCGATCAATTGCAGCACCGCCGGGTGCAAGCCGTCGGCCTGGGCCGAAAGACTCGGGTGGCCGCGGTCGATGGCCAGGGTGTACTGCGTCAGGTCGTTGGTGCCCACGCTGAAGAAATCGACTTCCCTGGCAAGCACCGGCGCGAGCAACGCGGCGGACGGCACTTCGATCATGATCCCCAGTTGCAGGTCCGCCACCGGGATTTCCAGGCGCAGGCGCTCGGTCATGTCCCGGGCCTGACGCCATTCTTCGACGCTGCCCACCATTGGGAACATGATCCGCAACGGACGGTTGTCCGCCGAACGCAGCAAGGCACGCAGTTGCGCCTCCATGACTTGCGGGCGCTGCAAGGTCAGGCGGATGCCACGCACGCCGAGGAACGGGTTTTCTTCTTTCGCGATCGGCCAATACGGCAGCGGCTTGTCACCGCCGACATCCAGTGTGCGCACTACCAGGGGCCGGCCGGCCAGGCCATCGAGCACCTTGCGGTATTCGGCTTCCTGGGTCGCTTCGTCCGGTGCCTGGGTGTGGGCCATGAAAATCAGTTCGGTGCGCAACAGGCCGATGCCTTCGGCACCCTGCTCCACCGCGCTGGTGACACCGGCGCTTTCGCCGATGTTGGCGAACACTTCCACCGGGTGGCCATCGCGGGTCAGAGCGGGTTGGTGGCGCTGTTCGGCAGCCGCCTTGAGGCGCTGCTCGCGGGTGTCACGTTCCTCGACCGCGCGTCGCAGGGTGGCGGCATCAGGCTCTACATGCAGGCGACCGCGCTGGCCGTCCAACAACAATGAAGTGCCCGGGGCCAACAGCAACACCGAGGCCCCGGCTCCCACCAGCGCCGGAATGCCCAGGGCCCGGGCGACAATCGCGCTATGGGCGGTGGCGCCGCCGCGAGCGGTGAGAATCCCCGCCACACGGCTCGGGTCCAGGCGCGCCACGTCGGACGGACCGACCTCGTCCATCACCAGGATGTAAGGTTGCTCGGGTTCGCTCGGGGTTTCAATGCCACACAACTGCGCCAGCACACGCCGGCCGACGTCCCGCAGGTCAGCGGCACGCTCGGCGAGCAAGGCGTCCTGCAAGGCTTCCTGCTCCTTTGCGGCAGCTTCAATCACACCCATCCACGCCGCTTGCGCACTCTCACCGAGCTTCAAACGGGTATCGACTTCGTCAGTCAGCTCCGGGTCGTCGAGCATTTCCTGGTGGGTAACGAAAATCTCGCGGATGGCCTTGGCCTTGGCGCGTTCGATCAGGCCTTCGATATCGCGGCGTACCTGATTCAAGGCGTTCTGCAGGCGCTCGCGTTCAATGGCGGCCGACTCGCCGCGCAGCGGATAGTCGATGGCTTGCAACACCTGGATATGGGCCGGACCAATGGCGATACCCGGCGCGGCGGGCACCGCCTGGATCAGGCTGCCGGATTCGGGGGCCAGCAGCACGGTCGCGACTTCGGCCATCGGGCTTTCCTGCGGCGCACTCGGCGGCGGCAGCGGCTCGACTTCTTCGCCCAGGCCCTCTTCGATGGCTGCCAGCAATGCCGGCAGCGCATCGGCGGCGATGCTTGGTTCAGCGATGAACTCCAGAACCTGACCGCGGCGGGCGCCCAGGCTCAGCAGTTTGCTCAAGCTCTTGGCCGACACGGCGCTGTCCTGGCCGTCGACAATGCGCACGCGGATCTCGCCTTCGAAGCTTTTTGCCAGTTGCGCAAGGATCTTCGCCGGACGCGCGTGCAAGCCATGGGCGTTGGCCAGGCCGATACGAGCGCTGGGCCAGTCGGCGGGCAGCTCGCCACCGAGCACCTCCAGCACCTTGCGGCTGCTGGTGGCACGGCCCAGTTCGTGGCCGCGACCTTCGATCAGCAATGCGCAGAGTCGCTCGAGCAATGCCTGGTGAGCTTCGCCGAGACTGGCGAGGCAGAACAGGCCACTCAAGGGTTGGCCCAGATAACGGATGGGCTTGTCCGGTGTCACGAAGGCCAGGCCCGGACGCTTGACGGTCTGTTCGCTGTGCAGCCACCACAGGCCATCGCCCAGAGGCAGCGCATCGACCTGCTGCAATACCCCGGCAAAGCCGTTACTCACGCAATCTGCCTGGCGCAGCAGACGGGCGCCACGCCACACCAGTTCTTCGAAATCGTCGGCCGATACGCCGAGCCCGATCATTTGCGCATCCAGGGCCAACTCCTGCGGCGCACCTTGCAGCAACTTCAGCAAGGCTTCGGCGGAGCTGGCACGCCGCAGTGCCTGGCCCAGATCGGTCTCGCCGAGGGCACGGGTCAGCAGTTGCAGCAAGCGCAGGTGCTCATCGGACTTGGCCGCGATGCCGATCGCCAAGTAGACGATTTGCCCGTCACCCCAGTCCACGCCGTCCGGGAATTGCAGCAAACGAACACCGGTCGAGTGCACCAGGTCGCGGGTTTGCGGCGTACCGTGGGGGATGGCGATACCTTGGCCAAGAAAAGTCGAACCCTGGGCTTCGCGGGCCTGCAAGCCGGCGAGATAACCTTCGGCCACCAGGCCATCGGCCACCAGTTTGTCAGCGAGCAATTGCAGCGCGGCGGCTTTATCCACGGCGGTCTGGGCCATGGATATCTGCTCTGGATTGAGCTCGAGCATGCTTTCTCCTTTTTGGCGTCGGGTTGGCGCCAGGTATTGTTTTGAATGACAGCTTAGCGTTACAGGACGGCTTTTGGCGGTATCGCGGCAGTGCGGCCAGAAAATCCTGCTAACCTTGAAAATACGCTTGCTGAAACGTTTAATCTAGAAAGATTGGCACGTTACTCGATAATCTCTCATCCTTGAAGTGCAACTTGTCGCCAGTGTTTGGACAACGACCGTCGCGCCGAATCGGGTAGGATGGGCGCTCAGTGTCGGGCAAACTCGAAAAAACAAGGAAAAACGGGTTGAAACTCAGTGATATCGCCCAACTGGCCGGTGTGTCCGTCACCACCGCCAGCTATGTCATCAACGGCAAGGCCGAACAGCAACGCATCAGTAATGCGACCGTCGAACGGGTGCGTGCGGTGGTCGAAGAACATGGCTTTACGCCTAATCCCCAGGCCGCCGGATTGCGCAGTCGGCATACCCGTACCCTGGGCTTCATTCTGCCTGACCTGGAAAACCCCAGTTACGCCCGCATCGCCAAGCTGCTGGAACAGGGTGCCCGGGCTCAGGGCTACCAGTTGCTGATTGCCAGCTCAGATGACGCGCCAGAGAGTGAGCGGCAGCTGTTGCAGCTGTTCCGCGCCCGGCGCTGCGACGCGCTGATCGTCGCCAGCTGCCTGCCAGCCGGGGATGACAGCTACCGCCAGCTCCAGGCCAAGGGCATTCCGATCATCGCCATCGACCGGGTGATGGAGCCTGAGCACTTCTGCTCAGTGATCAGCGATGACCGCCAGGCCAGCCTGCAACTGACCCGCAGCCTGCTGGAGACGCAACCCCGGCAGATCGTGCTGCTCGGCGCGCGCCCCGAGCTGAGTATCAGCCAGGAGCGGGCCGCAGGCTTTCGCGAAGCATTGACCGGTTTCGACGGCCAGGTGCTGATCGAGCACGGCGAGTCGTTCAGCCGCGAATGCGGCCGCCAGTTGATGGACGACTTGCTTATGCGCCTGGGGCATCTGCCCGATGCGCTGATCACCACCTCCTACGTGCTGCTGCAAGGGGTGTTCGACGCCCTGCACGACTTCCCGCTCAAGTCGCGCCCGTTGCGCCTGGGCACCTTTGGTGACACGCAATTGCTGGACTTCCTGCCATTGCCGGTCAATGCCATGTCCCAGCAGCATCAGCTGATTGCCGATAAGGCGCTGGAACTGGCCCTGGCGGCCATCGAGAACGATGACTATCAACCTGGCGTGCAGGCCATTGCGCGGACCTTCAAGCAGCGTATCCACCGGGACTGAATCGTGGAGCTGATCGACACTCATACCCACCTGGACTTTCCCGACTTCGACGCGGATCGTCCAGCACTGCTGGCCGCAAGCCGCGCCCTGGGTGTCCGGCAGATGGTGGTGCTGGGGGTGTATCGGGACAACTGGCAGCGGGTCTGGGACCTGGTACAACGCGACCCGGATCTGCACGCAGCGCTTGGGCTGCACCCGGTGTATCTCGACCAGCATCGCCCCGAGGACGTGGCGCACCTGCGCGACTGGCTGGCGCGACTGGCCGGGCATCGGCAGTTGTGCGCGGTGGGAGAAATCGGCCTGGATTACTACGTCGAGAGCCTGGACCGTGAGCGCCAGCAGACGCTGTTCGAAGCGCAACTGCAACTGGCAGCCGAGTTCGAACTGCCAGCACTCATCCACGTGCGTCGCAGCCATGCAGCGGTGATCGCCACCCTCAAGCACCTTCCCCTGAAACGCGCGGGGATCATCCACGCCTTCGCCGGCAGTTTCGAAGAAGCCCGCGAGTACATCAAGCTCGGCTACAAACTCGGCCTCGGTGGCGCCGCCACCTGGCCCCAGGCCCTGCGCATGCACCGGGTACTGGCGAAACTGCCGCTGGAAGCGGTTGTGCTGGAAACCGACTCCCCAGACATGGCCCCCGCGATGTTCCCCGGCCAACGCAACAGCCCGGCGCACCTGCCGGCGATTTGCGAGGCCCTGGCCGCAATCATGGCGATCAGCCCGGAGCAACTGGCCGAGGCCAGCACCGCGAACGCCCGACAATTGTTCAACTGGTGACCGCACTTTCCTGTGCGGACTCGCTCGCGAAAGCGGTCAGCCTGGGTAAGAGAGGTTGGATGTACCGACGCCATCGCGAGCAGGCTCGCTCCCACAGTTGGATCGAGGTACGTCTGGAGAGACAGGTCGGCCGTAACGTCACCTCGCTTTTTTGCTTTTGCTTTTGATCTTCGGGCCCCATTAACCACGCTGGCCGGAGTGAGGGCACACCGAGCCTAGGCGAGGTGCCGAGTGGTGGGGCCAAGCCTTTTTTGCTTACTTTTTTGGCGTTTGAAAAAAAGTAAGCCGCCGTAAGGGCGGAACCCTAAGCCGCCGTTACCGCAGCAACGGATATGTACTCGACCCAAAACCCCGGCCAATCACAAGGCCGCCAATCGCGAGCAGGCTCGCTCCCACAGGGATTCCGCAACGATCTTCACACCCGAAACGCATTGATCAACACCTTGAGCTGCCCCACCTGTGCAGACAGTTCACGACTGGCATCCTCAGTCTGGTGCGCCCCTTCGGCGGTGCGCTCACCCGCACGGTTGATCTCGACAATGTTCTGGTCGATATCATGGGCCACCGCCGTCTGCTGCTCCACCGCAGCCGCGATCTGCTGGTTCTGGTCGACGATCATGCCAACCGCGCCGAGGATGTTTGCCAACGCCTGCTGGACCTTTTCCGACTGACCGACCGTGCCGCTGGCCATTTCATGACTGGTCCCCATGGCCTTGACGGCTGCGCCCACGCCGCCGTGCAGACGACTGATCATCGCTTCGATCTCTTCAGTCGATTGCTGGGTCCGCTTGGCCAGGGTCCGCACTTCATCGGCTACCACCGCGAAGCCGCGTCCCTGCTCTCCGGCCCGAGCCGCCTCAATCGCAGCGTTGAGGGCCAGCAGGTTGGTCTGCTCGGCTATGCTCTTGATCACATCCAGCACGCGGCTGATGGCCTGGCTGTCGGTCGCCAACTGATTGATCACCTGCACCGATTGATCGATCTCGCTGGCCAGGCGGGCGATGCTGCCCTGTTGGGACTCCACCAGCCCACGTCCACTGAGTGTTTCATCGTTCACACTGTGAGCGCTGCTGACCGCCGCAGCGGCACTGCGAGCCACCTCCTGGGCCGTAGCCGACATCTGGTTCATTGCCGTGGCAACCAGTTCGATCTGGCTGCGCTGGCCGGCCACTGCCTGGTTGCTTTGGGCCGAGACCGATTCCACCTGTCCGGCCTGACGCTCCACCTCGACGACTGTCTGACCCACCCGCTCGATCAGGTCGTGGATCTTCGCCACCGTGCCGTTGAACACCTCACCCAACTCGCCCAGCTCGTCCTTGCTGCGGGACACGAAATTGACCGTCATGTCCCCTGCCGCCACTTTGTCCATCATCCGCCCCAGGTATTGGAGCGTGGTGAGGGTCGAGGCATAGAAGCCGGCGTACAAATAGAAGATCAGCAGAAATACCACCACCAATGCCACCGCTTGCAGCACCATGTGGCTGCGGTTCTGCTCCAGGCGATGCCGCAACTGGACATCGAGAAAACCCAGCGCTGCGTCGTTCAGCCGGTAGGTCTGCTCCATCAGGCTGCTGACCTGATCGAAAAAGACCGGCCAGGGCGCATCGAGGGTATCGGCCATCACCACCTGCTCCTCGATCAGCTCGGCGACCTTCTTCAAGGTGCCCTTGCTGCCGTCGGCCGGGCTGGCAAGAGCCTGTCCAGCCGCCTGACTGGAGATCAACGCATCTTGCAGCTTCAAGCCATATTCACCCTGGACTTTTTCGATCTGCGCCAGCAGCTCATCGAATCGGGTACTGGACGCGGAACTGAGAAACCCCAGGCCCAAGGCCGAAGCGCCCAGCGCGCGGCTCTCACCGAGGATCTGGGTGACATTGGGGGTCACGCTGGTCATCAGTTCGCCGAGCTGACGAATATCGCTCTGGCTGTCACGACTCAGTCCCGCCTGGCTGGCGATGATCTGGCTGAATATCTGCGAACTGTTGAGCAGCTTGCCGATCAGCGCACTTTTGCTCTGCAGGGAGCTTTCGGCCTGCTGGGCCTTTAACGCGGCGATTATTTCGTCGCGCTTGGCGTCGAAGAGACTCGCTTGCTCAGGTTCCACGGCCACGACGGTCATGCCTTGCAGACGCGCAAGGGCTTGCCGCTCGAGGGTGCTTATTTTCGCGTCCACATCGCCGGCCTTGCCGGACTGACCCAGACTGGCATTGATCTGCACCAGATTGTTCAGGGTTTCCAGGTCGCGGCGCAGGGTCAGGCTGTTACCCAGCAGGTCGAGGCTTTGCAGCTCCACTTGCGTCCCCTGGAACTGGCGGTAGGAATCGCGCACCAGAAAGAAGTTGGTCACCAGCATCGGCAGCAGGAACAACACGCTGATCAGGCTGAATTTCATACCGAAACTCAGGCGGTTCATCAGCGCGACGGCGGGCCAGAGCAAACTCTTCACAAGGAAGTCTCCCGGTAGGTTTTTTATTTTTATGGGGCATGCGCACAGAGACAGCAGAAAGCCACTATTGGGCGCTGTCCCTGTATAGCCTAAATCGGAGGGGAGATTTGTAACTTAAGGTTAACGGCGCCGGGATGGGGTCCGTTCCTTTCCTGGGAGGGTATTTATCCGTGGGAGCAAGGCTCGCCCGCGATTACGGTAAATCAATCAGCAACAATGTTGACTGGCTTGTCCCTATCGCGAGCAAGCTTTGCTCCCACAGTTTGTTCCACACAATAAAGGATGAACTCGTCGCCTAAGCCAGCACCGTCCACAACGCAAACCCGGCATACCAGAGCACCGCCGCACGCAGCAGCAACTCCCACAGCCGATCGAGGCTGTTGATGCCGTCCGGCCCGGCCACGGGCCCAGAAATTTCGCCAGCCACCAGGCCGACCTTGTCGACCAGCTGAGCGGCGCTGATATTCCAGTTCAGCAGTTCATGCAGCATCACCCGGCTGACCGCCACAAAGTTGCCCACCAGGGCGAAACTCGCCGCCAGCAACCGCACCGGCACCCAGTCGAAGGCATGGCGCAATTGTGCTGCCCGCTCGGCCACGCCGGGATTCTGGCTATGCTCGGCGGCCAGCGCCAGCAGGCGATAACTCAGGGCCGCCACCGGGCCCAGCAGGAAGTACCAGAAGATCACGGCGAAAAAGCTCTGGTAGGCCTGCCACAACAGATGGCCCTGGACCCGCCCCAACAGTTGCTCGCCATTGTCGGCTTCAATTCCCAGGTCCCGCTTGGCCACATGGGTGGCCGCTTGCAGGTCCTCGCGACGCCACGCATCGCGAAACGACCCCAGCTCGGCCAGCAGATCCCCACGCCCCAGGCTGTAAATCACCACCAGCAAGTGCACCGGCAGCACCAGCAGCCCGTAGGCCAGCGGTTGCAGCATCCACAACAATAGCGCCAGCAGCGTCACGGGCAGCAGGACCATGGCCAGCAACACCAGCCAGGGTCGATTGACCCAACGGGGGCTCGACTCGATTCTGTTCAGCTCACCCAGCCACGCGCCGTCACGCTGGACTCGCTGGCGCAAGGCCGAGAACTTCTCGATCCAGACCGCCAGCAGCAACACCAGAAAACTCATTGTCCTTCCCCTTCTGTCAGGGCCGCGCGATAGCGTACCCAGTCAAATGCCGGTCCCGGATCGGTCTTGCGCCCTGGAGCGATGTCGCTGTGCCCGCAGATGCGCTGCACGGTGATCGCCTTGAAGGCCAGCTGCAACTGCCGCGTCAGATCCACCAGGGCGACATACTGCGCGTCGGCGAACGGCAGGTCATCGGTGCCCTCGAGCTCGATGCCAATGGAAAAATCGTTGCAGGTTTCCCGCCCCTCGAAGCACGACACACCCGCATGCCATGCACGCTCCAGGCAGGAAACAAACTGGGTAACGGCGCCGTCACGCTCGATCAGAAAATGCGCGGAGACACGCAAGTCGGCGATACCGGCAAAGTAGGGATGTTCCGTGACATCCAGGCGATTCTGGAAGAATTCCTGCACCTTACCGGTGGCGAACTGGGCAGGCGGCAAGCTGATGTTGTGGATCACCAGCAGGGAAATTTCGCCCTCGGGGCGCGCATTGAAGTTGGGCGATGGGCAATGACGCACGCCATCGCACCAACCGCTCGCGGGGTCCAGCTGCATACAGGTTCCTTCGAAGACGACGGTGATGCCGTCAGTATGCCGTGATCGACCCGGACTGTGCGATCACTTGCCGCGATTGAGTTGACGCAGATTGCCGAGCACGGATTCCAGCGCCCGGTCGAACAACAACGTATCGTCCAACAGGCGCGCGGCCCCCCGGCGAAACTCCAGGGCCAGGCTGGTGCGGCTGTGCTCTTGGACCTTGAGGCCGGTACGGTTGACGAAAATATAGTTGCCGGTGCTCTGGATGATCGCCGCCAGCTTGCAACGCAGGCTATTGTCATCATCCTCCTGGAACTCGACCCAGCTACCCAGGCGCAATTGGTCGACCTGAAGCAGGCCCACGTCATCGGCGGGCAAGCGCACCGTCACGTTATCCGCCGGCGCCTTGTACGCAGGGCGCAGGACAATTTTCTCCAGCACCTGAACCATCACCGGCGCATCCGCCGACTGGACCTTATCCGTGGCCTGGCCCATACGCTGCAAGGCCTGCACGTGCAGGACTTCCAGTTCGCTGAAGAATTCGCTGGTGGCGAACGGATCGAACGCCGAACGGCTCAACCCTTCGCGCAAGGCCTTGAGAAGCTCCGGTACCATGGCCAGCAGGCGCAGGCCGGCATCCGGCTCGTCGTGATACTGGACACTCCAGATCAGTTGCTCCAGGGTCAGGACATCGGCCTGCCATTCGGCGGACTGCTCGCCATGCTTGAAGCCGGTCAGCAGCAGCACCTGGCTCCAGGCCTGCTGCACGAATTCCACCACGGCCTGGGGCAGCACCTTGCCGAACATGACCTGATTCAACGCGCCTTCGACCCGCTGACGTGCCAGTTCAGCCTTGGCCCGCCCTTCCTCGGCATCGCGGATACGCTGCTCGAGCAGTTCGCAGCGGCGCCGCTCGTCACTGGTAAAGGCGAGAAATTCGGCCAGCACTTCGGAGAAAATCGCCGGGTCATCGACGAAATCGTTCAACAGCCGCTGCACCACCTGTTCGATGCGCTGATAAAGGCTGTCGCGCTGGTGGTCGTCGCAGTCGCCCCAGCCCATGGCTGCGGCGGCAATTTCGTTAAGCAGCCGGCGGGCGGGATGATTGCCGCGACTGAAGAAACTCTTGTCCTGTACTGCGACCTTGAGCATCGGGATCTGCAGGCGGCCAATCAACGCCTTGAGGGAGTCCGGCAGGTTGTGGTCGTCGAGGATGAACTCGAACATCATCGCGATGAGGTTGATCACGTCCTCATCGGCGCCCTCGACCACCCGCGACTTGCCACTCTTGACGCTGACCCGGGTGAGCAACTGTTCGAGCTGGCTGCGCAGATCGAACTCGTCCTGAAGCGTGGGCGCCGGCACGTATTGCTGCAAATGGGAGAGCAGACGCAACAGATCACGGGTCGAAATCGGCTGCGCCGGTGCGCTGGGCTCCAGGGTCGGCGCTACGCTGCCACGTACCTGCATCACCAGTTTCTGCAGGGCAGAGAACACTTCCTGAACGCTGTCATCGACCTCGGCGGCCCTGGGCTTGGCCGTCCGCTCCGACGCGGGGCGCGGTGCATCGTCGACACGATCCGAGGCACGCCGGGACGGCGATACCTTGAGATCCGGCAAAATCCCCGTGGCCGCCAGCAACTGATTGGCCTCGGCATAGAACTGGTCGCATTCACTGAGCACATAACGTTCGAACAGTTTGAGCAGGATCAGCTTGACCTTGATCTCCACCCCCAGGTTGCGTCCGGCCTGCAGAAAGGTCTCGCACAACAGCGCCGGGCTCAGGGGGTTCTGTGAATTCGCCATCGGCCGGGCCAGCAACACGCTGAGCCGGGCCGTCAATTGATCGAGGGAGGGACCATCGCGACTGAGCACCCGGGTGACCATGGCTTCTACTGCCAGATGGCGCTCCAGATCGTCATGGGTCGACCGGACCGAAGCACCAGGCGCGGCGGCAGGGCTCAAGGAGGCATGGGTCAGGTCGTACTGGGCGAGGCTGACGAACGCCTCGAAGAACTGCTCGATGAATTCGCGTTCGATACTTTTGCGCTTCAGGCGCAGGTCCCTCATGGCTTCGAAGAACAGATTCTGCTCGACGTCGTTGCGCGCCCGATCGGCCATCTCGAACAAGGTGTCGTCGGCATTATCGAACAGCCTCTGCAAACCCAGCCGCAGCTGTTGCGCGGCCTTGTCGCGGACCTGGAGCAGAATCACAGGCAAACGGGCGAGCGGCGAGCGATTCGCCTGATCGGTAGGAACCTTATGCAAAGGCACTACATTCCCGTCGTTATGCATCCTGGCCTCCTGAAACGGTGTTCTTCGGTTGGCAACGTCAAAGCCATGACGTCAATCGAAAGGCGGATTATCTGGCAAAAGAACCCCGTCGCACCAGAGAACTCTGTGACCCAGCTTGAAATACATCGCAATAAATGACCGGGGAATTGGCAAAACGTTGCGAAGAGCCGACCAAATGCAGGTCCTGGTGAACAATGTTTGTGCAACAGGACACTGGCCCTATAATCGGGCCACTTTGCCTGTGGAGCCCGTTATGCCGAACCTACGTCTCGCCGACCTGACTGCCGAAATCGAAGCCAACGTGCGCCGCGCCTTGCTCGAAGACATCGGCAGCGGCGACATCACCGCGCAGTTGATTCCCGCCGAACGCCTGGCCAAGGCCACCATCATTACCCGCGAAGCCGCGATCATCAGCGGCACAGCCTGGGTCGACGCCGTGTTCCGGCAATTGGACCCGCGTGTTGCGGTGCATTGGCAGGTGCGTGACGGCGACCGGGTCAACTCCGACCAGGCGCTGTTCCACCTCGAAGGCCCGGCCCGCTCACTGCTGACCGGCGAGCGCAGCGCGCTGAACTTCCTGCAGATGCTCTCGGGTGTCGCCACCCGCGCCCGCTACCTGGCCGACTTCGTCGCCGACACCCAGGTCAAGCTGCTGGATACCCGCAAGACCCTGCCCGGGCTGCGCCTGGCACAGAAATACGCCGTCACCTGCGGCGGCTGCCATAACCACCGCATAGGGCTGTACGATGCCTTCCTGATCAAGGAAAACCACATCGCGGCCTGCGGCGGGATCGCCCAGGCGATCGCGGCCGCTCACAAGATTGCACCGGGCAAACCGGTGGAAGTCGAAGTGGAAAGCCTGACGGAATTGAAGGAAGCACTGGCGGCCAACGCCGACATCATCATGCTCGACGAATTGAGCCTGGACGACATGCGTGAAGCCGTGCGCCTGAACGGCGGCAAGGCGAAGCTGGAGGCCAGCGGCGGGATCAATGAAAGCACGTTGCGGCCGATTGCCGAGACCGGGGTGGACTACATCTCGATCGGAGCGATGACCAAGGATGTGAAGGCGGTGGATCTGTCGATGCGCTTGAGTCTCTGAGCATAAAAAACGCCAGCCCTGAGGCTAATAAAGCCCGTGGGAGCAAAGCTTGCTCGCGATTGCGGTAAGTCAGTCAGCAACAACGTTGACGGGCCCATCGCTATCGCGAGCAAGCTCTGCTCCCACAGGCGTTGCGCCGTTTGATCCTTAACTGACTGGCATTAAGCCCTGAGGCTGGCGTTTTTTTTCAGACCACCAGATTATTCATCTCGCAGTACTCATCCCAATCCACACCCAGCACCTCGGCAGCCTCCTTGTGCAAGGCAAGACGCTGCGCCTCGAACTCTTCAGGCGTGCTGGTGTACTTGAGCGTCAGCTCCCAAGGCTGCAAGCCCTGGGCTTCGGCCTCGTCTTCGAAAGCCCACTGAATCTGGTCTTTCTGCTCATCGGCGCTCAGGTTCCCGATTTCTTCCAGTAACTGAGGCGTATCCAGGGCGTATTTGCGCAGCGCTTCTTCGTGTCTGGCTTCTTGGGTCAGTTCTTTAGCCGTCATGTCGTTCTCGCTGATCGAAGGAATGGAAGATGGGACTGGATCATCAAGGATCTCTCTGACACAGAACCGCTGGCAGCGCGGTTTTCCTGGTCCTTGGAACCATTCGTGGATCATTTGAAAACTGCTGGGCAATGCTCATGCAGGCAACGAATATAGGACGTTTTACCGATGATTTACACGGCTCTTTACATCTGCCGCACAAAAACCTTATGTCCACGTACGGAAGAGGTCGAGGAACATCTATCAGAATCCCGAGTCATAGCGATGCGCCATATCGGCACTTCATAAGGATTCTGTAATGCGCAGCTTTCCAAAGTTAACGTCTATTCGGCGGGCTACCACGACCCTGCTACTCTCCAGCCTGGTATTGACCGGCGCCGCGCAAGCGGCAGTTGAGATCTCGTCCAATTTTCCAGAGCCATCCGATGAAATTTCGGCCCTTCGCAGCTCATTTGGCAACGACGTCTTCTACAAAACCGGTATCAGCATCGATAACTTGAAGGACATGCAGCAAGCCGCCAAAGCCAACGCTATCGAACTGGAAAGCCAGAAGCGCACCCTCGCCGAGCAGGCCCGGCAGATCGAAGAGCTCAAACGCAACAGCGGTTCCAGTTCCAACTCCAGCAGCCGGGAAATTGAAGAACTTAAACGCACGGTCAAGGAACAGGAGCGCGACCTGAACGACCTTGGCAAGCAAGTGGAAGAGCTCAAGCGTAATAGCGGCTCCAGCTCGAGTTCGAACAACAGCGAGATATCGACGCTGAAAGGAAAGATCAGCGATCAGGATCGCGAGATGGATCAGCTCAAACGCATGGTTGAGGAGTTGAGCAGGAAGGTGAAATAAGGAGAGAGGAGATCTTGCCCGAGACAGGAATCGAACCTGCGACCTTCGCGTTACGAGTGCGCTGCTCTACCGACTGAGCTACACGGGCGGTGAGCTAACCTAGCATCCAGCCCGTGACCAGGCAACCTGTGCCACAAGGATTTTCCACACACAACAAAACGCCCCGAACCAGTCGGGGCGTTTTGTTGTTCAGCAGTCAGGCGAAGGGGTGATTAAACGCCCGATGCCTTGGCCGCCGCCACGTCCTTGATGGACAGCTTGATACGGCCGCGGTTGTCCACGTCCAGTACCAGCACTTCCACTTCCTGGCCTTCTTTCAGGATGTCGGTCACTTTCTCGACGCGAGCATCGCTCAGCATGGAGATGTGAACCAGACCGTCCTTGCCCGGCAGGATGTTGACGAAAGCGCCGAAGTCGACGATGCGCTCGACCTTGCCGACGTAGATCTTGCCGATCTCGGCTTCGGCGGTGATGCCCAGGACGCGCTGGCGTGCTGCTTCTGCTGCTTCCTTGGTTTCGCCGAAGATCTTGATCGAACCGTCGTCTTCGATGTCGATCGAAGCCTTGGTTTCTTCACAGATCGCACGAATGGTCGCGCCGCCTTTACCGATGACATCACGGATCTTGTCGGTGTCGATCTTCATCGCGATCATGGTCGGAGCGTTTTCCGACAGTTCGGTGCGGGACTGACCGATCACCTGGTTCATCTGGCCGAGGATGTTCAGGCGCGCTTCCAGGGCCTGGCCCAGGGCGATCTCCATGATCTCTTCGGTGATGCCCTTGATCTTGATGTCCATCTGCAGTGCGGTCACGCCTTTGGCGGTACCGGCCACTTTGAAGTCCATGTCGCCCAGGTGGTCTTCGTCACCCAGGATATCGGTCAGGACGGCGAATTTCTCGCCTTCCTTCACCAGGCCCATGGCGATACCGGCAACCGGCGCCTTCATCGGCACACCGGCGTCCATCAAGGCCAGGGAAGCGCCGCAGACCGAAGCCATGGAGCTCGAACCGTTGGACTCGGTGATTTCCGATACCACACGGATGGTGTACGGGAACACGTCGGCGTCCGGCAGCATGGCCTGGACCGAACGACGGGCCAGACGGCCGTGACCGATTTCGCGGCGACCGGCGCCACCCATGCGACCGCACTCACCCACCGAGAACGGAGGGAAGTTGTAGTGCAGCATGAACGGGTCTTTCTTTTCGCCTTCCAGAGTGTCCAGCAGTTGCGCGTCACGGGCGGTGCCCAGTGTGGCAACGACCAGGGCCTGGGTTTCGCCACGGGTGAACAGGGCCGAGCCGTGGGTCTTTGGCAGAACGCCGACTTCGATGTTCAGCGGGCGTACGGTACGGGTGTCGCGACCGTCGATACGTGGCTTGCCGTTGACGATGTTTTCGCGAACGGTGCGGTATTCGATTTCACCGAAAGCAGCCTTGACGTCGGCAGCCGATGGCTGGCCTTCTTCGCCGGACAGCTTGGCAACAACCTGGTCCTTCAACTCGCCCAGGCGCGCGTAACGGTCGGCCTTGACGGTGATGGTGTAGGCCTGGGAGATGGCTTCGCCGAACTCGGCACGGATGGCACCCAGCAGCTCGGTGGCTTCGGCTTGCGGAGCCCAGGTCCAGGTTGGCTTGGCGGCTTCGGCGGCCAGTTCCTTGACGGCGTTGATGACCACCTGGAACTCGTCATGGGCGAACAGTACGGCACCCAGCATCTGGTCTTCGGTCAGCTCTTTGGCTTCGGATTCAACCATCAGCACGGCTTCGGAAGTACCGGCAACGACCATGTCCAGGCTCGAGGCCTTCAGTTGCTCGTAGGTCGGGTTCAGCAGGTAGCCGGTGCTTTCATGGAACGCAACGCGGGCAGCGCCGATCGGGCCATCGAAAGGAATGCCGGAGATGGCCAGCGCAGCCGAGGTACCGATCATCGCAGCGATGTCCGGATCGGTCTTCTTGCTGGTGGAAACGACGGTGCAGACAACCTGCACTTCGTTCATGAAGCCTTCTGGGAAAAGCGGACGGATCGGACGGTCGATCAGTCGGGAAGTCAGGGTTTCTTTCTCGGAAGGACGGCCTTCGCGCTTGAAGAAACCGCCAGGGATCTTACCGGCGGCGTAAGTCTTTTCCTGGTAGTGAACAGACAGAGGGAAGAAGCCCTTGCCTGGATCGGCTTGCTTGGCACCGACAACGGTCACCAATACGCTGACGTCGTCGTCAACGGTGACCAGCACTGCGCCGGAGGCCTGACGGGCGATACGGCCAGTCTCGAGGGTAACGGTCGACTGACCGAACTGGAATTTTTTGATTACCGGGTTCACGGTGTCCTACCTTCTTTGTGGCTCTTGGGGAACTTGTCTTCTTGCGAAATTCTTGGGCAGTGCGGGGAATCGGCCCAACGACTGTCCAGATAAAACTTGAGGCTGGGAGCCTGCCGGTTGCCGACGCAAAGCGCAGGCAACAGACAGACCACCAACCTCATAGCGCAATCGCTTATTAGCGACGCAGACCCAGGCGGCCGATCAAGGCGCTGTAACGACTTACGTCCTTACCCTTGAGGTAATCCAGCAGCTTGCGACGCTGGTTTACCATACGGATCAGACCACGACGGGAGTGGTGGTCCTTACCGTTGGCCTTGAAGTGACCTTGCAGTTTGTTGATGTTGGCGGTCAGCAGTGCAACTTGCACTTCTGGCGAACCAGTATCACCAACAGCTTGCTGGTAGTCGGTCACGATCTGAGCTTTTTCTTCAACGCTGAGTGCCATGTGGCTTTCCTCTTGTGAGGTACCGTTTCCGGGGAAACCGTACCAACAGGCCAGGGACAGATCCCTGTATCTATAAATGAGTAGTGACCGTGCCTGTTAACAGCCACACTCGCCCGCCTGCTATTACACAGACGGGTTCCGGTCATTCCGACCGAATCAGTCGACGCGGCGCAATGCGCCCGTCTTCGCTCACTTCACCGATACCGATGAAGCGACCGTTGTGATCCTGTACCCGGACCATACCGAACTTCGGCGCATCCGGGGCACGCACCGGCTGGCCATTGAGCCAGTAGAATGCGCTGTGTTCCGAGAACTGCAACAGCGGCCAGTCCAGCAGACCACTGTCCGATGGCATCAGGAAGCGGTCGACCGCTTCGTTGCCGCCTTCGGCATGTACCGCTTCGAGCTCTTCCAGCGTGACCGTCTGGGCCAGCGTGAAAGGTCCGGCCTGGGTCCGGCGCAACTCCGCCACGTACGCACCACAGCCGAGCTGCTCACCGATATCCTCCACCAGGGTCCGGATATAAGTGCCTTTGCTGCAATCCACGGCTAGCCGGGCAGTATTACCGTCAAAGGCCAGCAATTCCAAGCGCGCAATAGTAACAGAACGTGGTTCACGCTCCACTACTTCGCCTGCACGCGCCAGTTTATACAAGGGTTGCCCATCACGCTTCAGGGCAGAGTACATCGGCGGTATCTGACTGATTTGCCCACGAAATCCTGGCAGCACAGCTTCGATATCAGCCTGACCAACGGTCACTGGGCGCTCGCGCAGTACCTCACCTTCGGCGTCCGCCGTGGTGGTGGTCTTGCCCAGTTGCGCCAGGGTTTCATAGCCCTTGTCGGAGTCGAGCAGGTATTGGGAGAACTTGGTCGCCTCGCCGAAACACAGCGGCAGCACGCCGGTAGCCAGCGGATCGAGGCTGCCGGTATGCCCGGCTTTCTCGGCATTGAGCAGCCAGCGAACCTTCTGCAAGGCTGCGTTGGAGGTGAACCCCAACGGCTTGTCGAGCAGGATGATACCGCTGACATTACGACGGATACGTTTGACCTGAGCCACCGGTTACTCCTTGGTGTCTTCGGGTTCAGCCGCGTGCTGACTGTCTTCAGCCACGGCGCGCTCGATCAACGCCGACAGATGCGCACCCCGGGCGACGCTTTCGTCGTAATGGAAATGCAGTTGCGGAACACTGCGCAGCTTCATTTCCTTGGCCAACTGCATGCGCAGGAAACCGGCGGCCGAGTTGAGCACCTTGATGCTCTGGGCGACGTCATCGGCGCCATCCTGCCCCATCACCGTGATGAAAATCTTCGCATGACCAACGTCACGGCTGACTTCCACTGCAGTAATGGTGACCAGGCCGACACGCGGGTCCTTGACTTCGCGGCGGATCAGTTGGGCCAGCTCGCGCTGCATCTGATCGCCGATTCGTTGGGTACGGCTATATTCTTTTGCCATGTCTTGCTACCTGTTACTGCCCCACGGCGAAACCCGTGAGGTCTGAAAGCGGCAAACGCCCGGTCTGGCAAAAGCCAGACCGGGCGTTGCGTTTAGAGTCCGCCAGCAAAGCAGCGCATGTTCATGCAGCTACCCGATGCGGCTCTTGAAGTACGCGAGTCAGAGGCTGCGAGCAACCTGGACCTTCTCGAAGACTTCGATCTTGTCGCCGACCTTGACGTCGTTGTAGCTCTTGACGCCAATACCGCATTCCATGCCGGCACGTACTTCGGAAGCGTCATCCTTGAAGCGACGCAGGGATTCCAGCTCGCCTTCGAAGATCACGATGTCTTCACGCAGTACACGGATCGGACGGTTACGGTGAACGACACCTTCGATCACCATGCAACCAGCGATTGCACCGAATTTCGGCGAGCGGAACACGTCGCGAACCTCGGCCACGCCCAGGATGTTCTCCCGCACGTCGCTGCCCAACATACCGGTCAGGGCTTTCTTGACGTCTTCGATGATGTCGTAGATCACGTTGTAGTAACGCATATCCAGACCTTCCTGCTCGACGATCTTGCGAGCACCGGCATCGGCACGCACGTTGAAGCCGAACAGTACCGCATTGGAAGCCAGTGCCAGGTTGGCGTCGCTTTCGGTGATACCACCGACACCGCCACCGACCACACGCACTTGCACTTCGTCGTTGCCCAGGCCGTTCAGAGCGCCCTGCAAGGCTTCCAGCGAACCACGGACGTCGGATTTGAGGACGATGTTGAGCGTCTTCTTCTCTTCCTGGCCCATGTTTTCGAAGATGTTTTCCAGCTTGCCGGCGTGAGCGCGAGCCAGTTTGACTTCGCGGAACTTGCCTTGACGGAACAGAGCCACTTCGCGGGCCTTCTTCTCGTCAGCCACAACGCTCATCTCGTCACCAGCGTCCGGCGTACCGTCCAGGCCGAGGATCTCGACCGGGATAGCCGGACCGGCTTCCTTGATCGGCTTGCCGTTCTCGTCGAGCATGGCGCGAACGCGACCATAGTTCGAACCGACCAGCACCATGTCGCCCTGACGCAGCGTACCGTCCTGAACCAGGACCGTGGCCACCGGACCGCGACCCTTGTCCAGGCGCGACTCAACCACGACACCACGACCAGGAGCCGATGGGGTGGCGGTCAGTTCAAGTACTTCGGCCTGCAGCAATACCGCTTCGAGCAATTCGTCGACGCCGGTACCCATCTTCGCGGAAACCGGAACGAATGGAGTATCGCCACCCCAGTCTTCCGAAGTCACGCCGTGAACCGACAGCTCGCTGCGGATGCGATCGAGGTCGGCGCCCGGCTTGTCGATCTTGTTCACCGCAACCACCAGCGGCACGCCAGCTGCCTGGGCATGCTGAACGGCTTCGATGGTCTGTGGCATCACGCCGTCGTCCGCCGCGACCACCAGGATCACGATGTCGGTCGCCTTGGCACCACGGGCACGCATGGCGGTAAACGCGGCGTGACCCGGGGTATCGAGGAAGGTGACCATGCCACGATCGGTTTCAACGTGGTATGCACCGATGTGCTGGGTGATACCGCCGGCTTCGCCAGCAGCTACCTTGGCACGACGGATGTAGTCGAGCAGCGAGGTCTTACCGTGGTCGACGTGGCCCATGACGGTCACGACCGGCGCACGAGGAACCGCTTCACCTTCGAATTTCAGGGACTCGGCCAGGGAATCTTCCAGGGCGGTGTCGCTGATCAGGGTCACTTTGTGGCCCAGTTCTTCGGCAACCAGCTGGGCAGTTTCCTGATCCAGTACCTGGTTGATGGTGGCTGGCGTACCCAGCTTGAACATGAACTTGATGATCTCGGCAGCCTTGACCGACATCTGCTGGGCCAGATCGCCCACAGTGATGGTCTCGCCGATCTTCACTTCACGCACGACAGGGCCGGTCGGGCTCTGGAAACCGTGGGCGTTGCGTTTCTTCAGCTTGGCCTTGCCGCGACCGCCACGACGGAAGCCATCGCTCTCTTCGTCGGTGGTGCGTGGTGCAACCCGTGGTGCCGGCGCCTTTTCCTTGACCGAAGCACGATGCGGAGCGTTCTTGCGCTCGCCATCGCCACCGCCACGACGGTTTTCGTCGGCACGTGGTTTGTCCGGACGACGCGGTTCGTCACGCTTGCGAGCGTCAGCCGCAGGGGCAGGAGCTGCCTCCAGGACCGGTGCACTTTCACGCACGGGCTCAGCCACCTGGGCAGGCGCCGCTACGGCTTCCGCCGGAGCAGGTTGCGCAGCGGCCGGGGCAGGCTGACGACGCGCTTCTTCTTCGGCGCGGCGCTTGGCTTCTTCTTCAGCCTTCTGGCGCGCGGCATTTTCTACTGCGCGACGTTCATCCAGTTCGCGTTTGCGCTCGGCTTCGATTTCTTCCGGGCTGCGCTGGACGAAAACTTTCTTCTTGCGTACTTCTACGCTGATGCTTTTGCTACCGGCAACACGCAGGGTGCTGGTGGTTTTACGCTGCAGAGTGATCTTGCGCGGTTCTTCCACTTTCGCCTTGTGACTGCTCTTCAAGTGGGTCAGCAGGGACTGCTTCTCACTGTCGGTCACATGTTCCTCGGCGGCGGTGTGCGGCAGACCTGCCTCACGCATCTGCTGCAACAGGCGCTCTACCGGTGTTTTGACCTCATCGGCCAGTTGTTTCACCGTGACTTGCGTCATGCACTTCTCTCCTCAGGCCGCGCCTAATTACTCGAACCAGTGGGCTCGGGCGGCCATGATCAACTTGCCGGCACGATCATCGTCAATGCCGTCGATGTCGAGCAGGTCGTCAATAGACTGCTCGGCCAGGTCTTCGCGGGTAATTACGCCGCGCACCGCCAGTTCCATCGCCAAATCCTTGTCCATACCCTCAAGCGAGAGCAGGTCTTCGGCCGGATGGGCGTCTGCCAGCTTTTCCTCAGTAGCGATGGCTTTGGTCAACAAACGATCCTTGGCCCGAGCGCGAAGCTCGTTGACGATGTCTTCGTCAAAGCCGTCGATGTTGAGCATTTCCTCCACCGGCACGTAGGCAATCTCTTCCAGGCTGGTAAAGCCCTCATCCACCAGTACCTGCGCCAGCTCTTCATCGACTTCGAGCTCTTCGATGAAGTTGCGCAGGATGTCACCGGTTTCAGCTTGCTGTTTGGCCTGGATGTCCGATTCGGTCATCACGTTCAGGGTCCAGCCCGTCAGCTGGCTGGCCAGACGCACGTTCTGACCACCACGACCGATGGCCTGAGCCAGATTGTCTGCGCCAACGGCGATGTCCATGGCATGGGCATCTTCGTCAACGATAATTGCCGCCACTTCTGCTGGCGACATCGCGTTGATCACGAACTGAGCCGGGTTATCGTCCCAGAGAACGATGTCCACACGCTCACCGCCCAGCTCGCCGGATACGGCCTGGACACGCGAACCGCGCATGCCGATGCAGGCACCTTGCGGGTCGATGCGCTTGTCCTTGGAACGGACCGCAATCTTGGCACGCGATCCCGGATCACGGGAGGCAGCCATGACTTCGATCAGGCCTTCGGCGATTTCCGGCACTTCGATGCGGAACAACTCGATCAGCATTTCCGGCGCAGTACGCGACAGAATCAGCTGAGGGCCGCGGTTCTCGGTGCGGATTTCCTTGAGTAGCGCACGCAGTCGCACGCCCACCCGGAAGGTTTCGCGAGAAATGATGTCTTCACGTGCCAGCAGCGCCTCGGCGTTGTTGCCCAGATCGACGATCACGTTGTCGCGGGTGACCTTTTTCACGGTGCCGGAGATGATCTCGCCCAGCTTCTCGCGATAAGCGTCAACGACTTGCGCGCGCTCGGCTTCACGAACCTTCTGCACGATGACCTGCTTGGCAGTCTGTGCAGCGATGCGACCAAATTCGATGGACTCGATCTTTTCTTCGACTACATCACCTACCTTGGCGCCAGGATGCGTTTCTGCAACCTTGCTCGGCCAGGTTTCGATAGCCGGATCATCCAGGTCGGCTTCTTCGACCACCGTCCAGCGACGGAAAGTTTCATAGGAACCAGTGTGGCGATTGATCTCCACACGCAAATCAACTTCGTCTTCAAACCGCTTCTTGGTAGCAGTGGCCAGAGCCAGCTCCAGCGCTTCAAAAATAACGTTAGCCGGTACGCCCTTTTCATTGGATACCGACTCAACAACCAGCAGTACTTCTTTGCTCATCGTACGCCTCGCCTTTCGCAAGCCATTGGATCCGCGGGATCCGCAGTATCTGGCACGTATCAGTCAAAACTGGGAATAATGTTGGCCTTGTCGATCATATCGATCGGCAACAGGAACTCATGGTCATCTACCTGCACCACGACGTCCTGCTCTTCTACACCGCGCAGAAGGCCTTGAAAGTTGCGTCGACCCTCAAAGGGCGAACGCAGCTTGATCTTCACTTGTTCACCGGCAAACGAAGCGAACTGTTCAAGGCTGAACAGAGGGCGTTCCATGCCGGGCGAGGAAACCTCAAGGGTGTATTCGGTGCTGATCGGATCTTCAACATCCAGCACACCGCTGATCTGACGGCTGACGATGGCGCAATCATCCACCAACACGCCGCCTTCCTTATCGATATAAACGCGCAACAGTGAGTGGCGACCTTGAGCCGAAAACTCAATACCCCAGCATTCATAGCCAAGGGCCACGACCACCGGGGCCAACAAGGCCTGCAACTGTTCTAGCTTGCTCGACACCTGAACCCCCTCGTGCATGTTTGTGCATGCTGTGCAAATAAAAAAAAATGGGCGAATCGCCCATCCCTGAAACGCCGTTGAACAGCGGCGTTATAAAGTGTCCAGCTAACAAAAAGCCCCTTGGAAGGGGCCCTGAAACTGGTTGCGGGAGCCGGATTTGAACCGACGACCTTCGGGTTATGAGCCCGACGAGCTACCAGGCTGCTCCATCCCGCGACAAAGCTGGGGCGGAAGTATACGACCGATCCCTTACAGGGTCAATGTAACCCTTCCACCTACAAGAAAGCCCGCTATTGCGGGCTCTCCTGATTCAATTGGTACCGAGAAGGGGACTCGAACCCCTACACCCTATGGGCACAACCACCTCAAGGTTGCGTGTCTACCAATTCCACCACCTCGGCAAATACAGCTTTTGAAACCTTCTTACTTCTGCTCTTGAGCTGGAGGCACGTCAGTCGCCGGATTGGCCGACTTTTGCTCTTGAAGCACCGGGACATCATCAGAAGCCGGTTTTTGCTTTGGCGCTTCCAACACCGCTGGACTTGGCAACCCTACTTGAGTCAGCTCATGAGCTTTCTCTTTAGCAAAGTAACCTAACCCTAAGCTGGTCATGAAGAAACCGGCGGCAAGTATAGCAGTAAACTTACTAAGAAAGGTAGAGGAACCTTGGCTTCCGAACACAGTATTTGAAGCACCTGCACCGAAAGACGCACCAGCATCCGCACCTTTACCCTGCTGCAGCAATACCAGAGCAACTACGCCCAATGCACCCAGCAGATGAAAAACGACTACGACTGTTTCCAGCATTTTTTCAGTTTCCCGCGGCGCGACAGATCGCACCGAACTCATCTGCATTCAGGGAAGCTCCACCAATGAGCCCCCCATCGATATCCGGCATGCCGAACAGTTCGACCGCATTGGCCGCCTTCACGCTGCCGCCGTATAGAAGCCGCACACCTCGTGCCACTTCAGAATTTTCTGCCGCCAACTGGGCGCGGATGGCGGCGTGCACATCCTGCGCTTGTTGCGGCGAAGCAGTCAGCCCGGTACCAATGGCCCAGACCGGCTCGTAAGCAATGACCGCCTTTGCAAAAGCACCGACACCCAGGTCTTCGATGATGCTGCCCAGCTGACGCCCGACAACTTCAAGGGTCTTCCCGGCCTCACGCTGCTCGAGGGTTTCCCCCACACACAACACCGGAATCAGACCGCAGGCCTGAGCTGCCGCAAACTTGCGAATCAGGGCCCTGTCTTGCTCACCCATGATCATGCGACGCTCGGAGTGCCCGACAAGAACCAGGGAACAACCCGCATCCACCAACTGACTTGGCGCAATTTCACCGGTCAGCGCACCTTGCATGGATTCCACCGCAGAATTCTGCGCGCCGATCGAAATCGACTTGCCCTTCAAGCCATCAATCACCTGATTGATATACAAGCAAGGCGGGAATACCGCGACATCAACACCGCTTGGCAAGGCCAGATGACGAAGGCCATTGATCAGCTCAGCGACGCTGGCGCGGGTACCGTGCATCTTCCAGTTACCAGCTACCATAGGGCGACGCATGCTGTACCTCGTCGGTCAAAGTGGGCGCAGATGTTACCCAACCGTTTCATGACTGGCAAGCCGAATTCAGGCAGAAACTTCAGTAACGAGCTTCGCCAGTTCTTCGGCATAACCGCGAACCTGTGCTTCATCCTCGCCTTCGACCATGACGCGCACCAGGGGCTCAGTACCGGACTTGCGCAGCAGCACGCGCCCACGCCCCGCCATCGCCTGTGTCACGCGCTCGCTGGCCTGCTGGACCGTGGCATGCTCGATGGGGTTCGCCCCGCCACCGAAGCGCACATTGATCAACACTTGCGGACATTTGCGCAACGCCTGGCGCGACAACGCAAGACTCTCGTTGCGCGCCTTGAGCGCCATCAGTACCTGCAAGGCCGCAATGATTGCATCACCGGTGGTGGTGTGATCGAAGCACACGATGTGACCGGAGTTCTCACCCCCGACGACCCAACTGCGCTCCAGTAGCTCCGAGATGACATAGCGGTCACCCACGTTGGCTCGCACGAAGGGAATATCCAGATCCGCAAGCGCCAGCTCGAGACCGAGGTTGCTCATCAGCGTGCCGACCACCCCACCCTGCAGCTTGCCGCGCTCATGCAGATCACGCGCGATGATGAACAGCAGCTCATCGCCATCGACGACAGTCCCCGTATGATCCACCATCAGGACCCGATCACCGTCGCCATCGAAGGCGATCCCGAGATCAGCCTGCTCGGCCAGGACCGCTGCCTGCAGCGCGTCGGTATGGGTGGAACCGCAGTTGTGGTTGATGTTCAGCCCGTTAGGCTGGGCGGACAGCACCACGACCTCGGCGCCCAACTCGCGAAATACACTCGGTGCAACCTTGTAGGTCGCACCATGGGCGCAATCGACGACGACTTTCAGGCCTGCGAAACTGGTGCCGGTCGGCACACTGCCCTTGCAGAACTCGATGTAACGACCCGAGGCATCGTTGATCCGCGACACTTTGCCGATCTTGCTCGACTCAACCACAGTCATCGGCGTATCCAGCAGTTCTTCGATCATCAGCTCGACTTCATCCGGCAATTTGGTGCCCTTGCCGGAGAAAAACTTGATGCCATTGTCGTCGTGGGGATTATGGGAAGCACTGATCACGATACCCGCCTGCGCATGGAACGTACGCGTCAGGTAGGCAATGGCCGGTGTCGGCATCGGCCCCAGCAACATCACATCGGCACCCGCCGAGGTCAGGCCGGCTTCGAGAGCCGACTCGAACATATAGCCGGAAATTCGCGTGTCCTTGCCGACCAGCACCTTGCAGGCACCCATCTTGCGGAACGCCATACCGGCAGCCCAGCCGAGCTTGAGCATGAAATCAGGGGTAATAGGGTATTCGCCGACCCGACCACGGATACCGTCGGTGCCAAAATATTTCTTGCTCATAAGTGCTCCGTCATTCTTATTCGGCTGAATCCACAGCAGCGATCATCCGCACGACATCCATCGTTTCGGCCACATCGTGCACCCGCAATATGCGCGCACCTTTTGTAATGGCCAGGGCCGCAAGAGCGAGACCGCCGAACAGCCGCTCGCCCACCGGACGACCCAAGGCATTGCCTATCATGCTTTTTCGCGAAACGCCGACCAACAGCGGCCGACCCAGGGAATGCAAGGCTTCCATATGCTTGAACAGGCTCAGATTATGATCCAGGGTCTTGGCAAAGCCGAAACCGGGATCCAGCACCACCCGCTCGGCGGGAATGCCCGCCAGCGCACACTGGCTCATGCGCTCGACCAGGAACTCGCCGACCTCCAGGGTCACATCGCCGTAGTGCGGGTTGTCCTGCATGGTTCCCGGCTCACCGAGCATATGCATCAGACACACCGGCAACCCGGTAGCCGCTGCGGCATCCAGGGCTCCATCGCGCTGCAGGGAGCGGACATCGTTGATCAAACCCGCTCCCAACCGAGCCGTCTCACGCATGACCGCCGGCGTGGACGTATCGACCGAGATTATGACATCCAGTTCGCGGTGTATACGCTCGACAACCGGCGCCACTCTTTCCAGCTCCTCGACAGGCGAGACAGCCCGCGCGCCCGGCCGGGTCGACTCGCCGCCGACATCGATCAACGTTGCGCCAGCCGCGACCATGGCCTCGGCGTGCCGCAGCGCAGCATCGAGCTGACCAAACCGGCCGCCGTCGGAAAAGGAATCGGGAGTGACATTGAGAATACCCATGACATGTACATGGGCCAAATCAAGAACCCGGTTGCCACAAGGCAACCGGGTCGAGGACTGAACAGAAGTCATTTCAAGCCTTAGACATCAGCAGCCGGACCGCCGATCGGTGTTTCCGGACGCTCGCCCTGCACCGCCGGAGGCGTGCCAGGAGTGCCCGTACCACCCGTCCAATCCCGCGGCTCACGAGGCGGACGGCCCGACATGATGTCATCGATCTGTTCGGCGTCGATGGTTTCATACTTCATCAAGGCATCCGCCATGGCGTCGAGCTTGTCACGATTGTCCGTGAGGATCTGCTTCGCGGTGCCATAGCACTGGTCGATGATACTGCGCACTTCGGAGTCGATCAGCTTGGCCGTCTCACCGGAGAAGCTTGCATGCTGGCCGCCGCCCCCACGCCCCAGGAACACTTCGCCTTCTTCTTCGGCATACATCAGCGGCCCGAGTTTCTCGGAAAGCCCCCACTTGGTCACCATGTTCCGCGCGATCTGGCTGGCGCGCATGATGTCATTCGATGCGCCGGTGGTTACACCGTCGAAGCCCAACGTCATCTCTTCAGCGATACGGCCACCATAAAGCGAGCAGATCTGACTGATCAGCGCACGCTTGGACAAGCTGTAGCGGTCTTCTTCCGGCAGGAACATGGTCACACCCAGCGCACGACCGCGCGGAATGATCGACACCTTGTAGACCGGATCATGCTCCGGCACGACACGACCAACGATGGCGTGCCCCGCCTCGTGGTAAGCCGTGTTCTGCTTTTCTTTTTCCGACATGACCATGGATTTGCGCTCGGCGCCCATCATGATCTTGTCTTTAGCCAATTCGAACTCTTTCATCTCCACGACGCGCTTGCCGGCACGCGCAGCGAACAGCGACGCTTCGTTGACCAGGTTGGCCAGGTCAGCACCAGAGAAGCCCGGTGTACCACGGGCGATTACCGCCGCAGCCACATCGTCGCCCATTGGCACTTTACGCATGTGGACCTTGAGAATCTGCTCACGACCGCGGATGTCCGGCAGACCCACCACGACCTGCCGGTCGAAACGGCCCGGACGCAGCAGCGCAGGGTCGAGCACGTCAGGACGGTTGGTGGCAGCGATGACGATGATGCCGTCATTCATTTCGAAACCGTCCATCTCCACCAGCAACTGGTTGAGGGTCTGCTCACGCTCATCATGGCCGCCGCCCATGCCGGCGCCACGGTGGCGACCAACGGCGTCGATTTCGTCGATGAAGATAATGCATGGCGCGTGTTTCTTGGCCTGCTCGAACATGTCACGAACACGGCTGGCACCCACGCCAACGAACATTTCAACGAAGTCGGAACCGGAAATCGTGAAAAACGGCACCTTGGCTTCGCCAGCGATAGCCTTGGCCAGCAAGGTCTTACCGGTACCCGGCGGGCCAACCATCAGCACGCCACGAGGAATACGACCGCCCAAGCGCTGGAATTTACCCGGGTCGCGCAGAAATTCGACCAGTTCGCCCACTTCTTCCTTGGCTTCGTCGCAACCTGCAACGTCTGCCAGGGTTGTTTTCACCTGGTCTTCGGAAAGCAGTCTTGCCTTGCTCTTGCCAAAACTCATCGGGCCGCCCTTGCCGCCGGCGCCACCCTGCATCTGGCGCATGAAGAACATGAACACCGCGATGATCACCAGGATCGGGAAGCTGGCCACAAGGAGCTGGGTCCAGATGCTTTGTTGCTCAGGCTGCTTGCCTTCGACCACGACATGGTTGTCCACCAGGTCGCCGATCAGGCCATTGTCCTGGATAGCCGGACGAATGGTCTTGAAGTTGTCGCCATCGGTACGCTTGCCGGTGATGACATAGCCATCGACCGCAACGCGTTCGACCTTGCCATCCTTGACCTGCTGAATGAAGTCGGAATAGTTGAGGGTCTGCGGCTCGTTAGGGCTGGAGAAGTTGTTCATCACGGTCACAAGGACAGCGGCGATGATCAACCACAGGATCAGATTCTTTGCCATATCGTTCAATTAACTACCCTCTGAAGCTGGCTCCGCTATTGGCGCGAGCTTCGCATGATATTCACCGGCCTAACTTACTACATTACCTACGACTCTGGCAGGCGCCGTCTGTAACCCTTTGTGAAACCTGGCCGCGCCATTGTCATTACGCGGCGTTTGCAAGGCGAAACAAAAAAAACTATCGACGTCTTTCAAAGACGCTCATCACTGCTCGATCCTTCCCCTCCGCGAAAGCCGCGCGCCAACAGATATTGCTCGCGGGAGCGGTCACGGGACGACAAAGGCTTGCGCATCTGCACCTTGTCGAACAGCTTGCGGATGCCCTTGTGGTATTCGTCGAAGCCTTCCCCCTGGAAGACCTTGATCAGGAAATCACCGCCTGGACGCAGAACCCGCCCGGCAAGATCCAGGGCCAGTTCGCTGAGAAACATTGCACGAGGCATGTCGACAGCCGCTAATCCACTCATATTGGGGGCCATATCGGAAATCACAAGGTCAACCTGCGTATTTCCGACGGCCTCCAGAATTTTTGCCAGGACGGCGTCTTCCGTGAAATCGCCCTGGATGAAGGTCACATCAGGGATGCTGTCCATTTCCAGGATGTCGGAAGCAATCAAACGACCTTGACCACCGATCAGACGACTGGTCACCTGGGACCACCCGCCCGGCGCAGCGCCGAGATCGATCACGGTCATGCCGGGACGGATCAATCGATCCTTTTCCTGGATCTCCAGCAATTTATAGCTGGCACGAGAACGATAGCCGTCCTTCTGCGCCATCTTGACGTATGGATCGTTGAAATGCTCTTTGAGCCAGTTCAGGCTAGTCTTGGAACGGGCCACAGGCCACCTCTACATAAAACGGGTCGTGATTAAGTGGGCGGTCCCGGACTCGCTCGGGTAAACTGGCCGCCGCTTTTTTACAAGATCAGACGCAGGGGTCAGATTATGCCGCTCACTCAAGAGCAGAAGAAACAATACAAATCCATTGGCCACCACCTGAAACCGGTTCTGATTGTGGCGGACAACGGCTTGACTGAAGGTGTACTGGCCGAGCTGGAGCGCGCATTGAGCGATCACGAGCTGATCAAGATCAAGCTCAACATCCTCGACCGCGAAGCCCGCCTGGCTGCCATTGCAGAACTGTGCAAGACCGGCAAGGCGGATCTGGTACAGGTCATCGGTAAGATGGCATTGCTTTATCGCAAGAATTTCAGCGTCAACAAGCAACTGTCGAACGTTCACCGCTTCAAATAATGCCAAAGGGTCAAGGGTGCGCTTCGCGCACCCTGCCACTCCATCCCGGTACCGGCTGCAACACCAGCACCAACCCGGAAAGCCCCAGCACCACGTAGCTGAACACCCGCCACTGACTCGCGTCCGGCCAGCCGAGACTCACCGCCAGAAACATTCCACAGGCATACAACGACATGAGCAGCAATTGCCCACGAATGTCACGCCATAGGCTGGCACGGCCCTCGGCCTGAATCAGCACCAAAACCTGGAATATCACACAGACCGCTGAAAACGCCACCATCAGCGCCGTCAGCATGCCCACAATTTCATCGATCAGCAGCGGTGCCAGGCCGATACGCCCCAGCACCGGCAGCAGGCCGATATGCAGCAGCCAAAGGCCACCGACCCATAGCATCTGGGCAAGTTGCCAGAGCATGGCACCCGCACGCAGCGGGCGCCTTCGTTCAGACGTGGCGGACTTCGACAATCTCATACTCGATGACGCCACCGGGCGTTTTCACTGCCACCACATCACCCTCTTCCTTGGCAATCAAGGCACGAGCAATCGGTGAACCGACGGAAATCTTGCCCAGCTTGATGTCAGCTTCATCCTCACCCACGATCTGGTAAGTGACGCTTTCATCCGTCTCGACGTTGGCGATTTCCACGGTGGTGCCGAAGATCACCTTGCCGGTGTGGGGGATGGTGGTGACGTCAATGATCACTGCGTTCTGCATGCGACCTTCAATGTCACGCACCCGCGCCTCGACCATGCCCTGCTCTTCACGAGCGGCATGGTATTCGGCGTTTTCCTTGAGATCGCCCAGTTCACGCGCTTCACCAATGGCCTGGCTCAAGCGCGGGCGCTCGACCTTGGTCAGGAAAGCGTGCTCTTCTTCCAGGGCCTTCGCGCCCTGAACAGTCATCGGGTACTTGGTTATGCTCATGCCTTCAATCCTGCATGTAGATCCTGCAAGCGACGGACGGTCTTCTCGGGACCGAACTTGAGCGCTTCGCAGATCGCTTCGCCCGCAGCAATGGTGGTGGTGCAATAAATCTTGTGCTGCAGCGCATTGCGACGAATGGAATAGGAGTCAGCGATCGACTGACGGCCTTCAGTGGTGTTGATGATCAGCGTGACCTCGTCATTCTTGATCATGTCGACCACATGCGGGCGCCCTTCGGTCACCTTGTTCACGCGACGCACTTTCAGGCCCGCCGCCTCGATCAGCTTGGCGGTACCGGCAGTGGCGACCACTTCGAAGCCCAAGTTGATCAGATCACGAGCCACGCCTGCAACCAGTGGCTTGTCGTCATCACGTACGCTGATAAACGCCGTGCCGCCTGTCGGCAGGACTTCGCTGGCGCCCATCTGGGCTTTGGCGAAAGCTTCGCCAAAGGTATCGCCAACACCCATCACTTCACCGGTGGACTTCATTTCCGGGCCGAGAATCGGGTCGACGCCAGGGAACTTGGCGAACGGGAACACCGCTTCTTTCACGCTGTAGAAGTTCGGAATGATCTCCTTGGTGAAGTTCAGCTCCGCCAGGGTCTTGCCGGCCATGACGCGGGCCGCGATCATTGCCAGGGAAACACCGATGCACTTGGAGACGAACGGCACGGTCCGGGAAGCGCGCGGGTTCACTTCGATGACGTAGATGTCTTCGCCCTGAAGCGCCAGCTGCACGTTCATCAGGCCGACCACACCCAGCTCCAGGGCCATTTTCTTGACCTGCTCACGCATCTCGTCCTGGATGTGCGCCGGCAGCGAGTAAGGCGGCAGCGAGCACGCGGAGTCACCGGAGTGAACACCGGCCTGCTCGATGTGCTGCATGATCGCGCCGATCACCACGTCCTTGCCGTCGCAGACCGCATCCACGTCCATCTCGATGGCGCAGTTGAGGAAGTGATCCAGCAGCACCGGGCTGTCGTTGGACACCTGGACCGCTTCACGCAGGTAGCGCTTGAGTTCTTCTTCCTGGTAAACGATTTCCATCGCACGGCCGCCCAGTACATAGGACGGACGCACCACCAACGGATAACCGATCTTGGCGGCGGCACGAATCGCTTCGTCTTCGCTGCGCACAGTGGCGTTTGGCGGCTGACGCAGGTTCAGGCGCTCGACCATTTGTTGGAAGCGCTCACGGTCTTCGGCGCGGTCGATGGCATCCGGGCTGGTACCAATGATCGGTACGCCAGCGGCTTCCAGGGCGCGAGCCAGTTTCAATGGAGTCTGGCCGCCGTACTGGACGATCACGCCTTTGGGCTTCTCGACACGGACGATTTCCAGCACGTCTTCCAGGGTCACCGGCTCGAAGTACAGACGATCGGAGGTGTCGTAGTCGGTGGACACGGTTTCCGGGTTGCAGTTGACCATGATGGTCTCGTACCCGTCGTCGCGCAGGGCCAGTGCGGCGTGTACGCAGCAGTAGTCGAACTCGATACCCTGACCGATGCGGTTGGGACCGCCCCCCAGGATCATGATCTTGTCGCGCGTCGATGGCGCGGCTTCGCACTCTTCCTCGTACGTGGAGTACAGGTAGGCAGTGTCGGTGGCGAACTCGGCCGCACAGGTGTCGACGCGCTTGTAGACCGGGAACACTTCCAGCTTGTGACGATGGGCACGCAGGCTCTTCTCGGTCACACCCAGCAACTTGGCCAGACGCTGGTCGGAGAAGCCCTTGCGCTTGAGGCGGAACATCATGTCGCGGTCGATGCTGGACATGCCCAGGGTCTTGACCTTCTCCTCTTCCTTGATCAGATCTTCGATCTGTACCAGGAACCAAGGGTCGATCATGTTCATGCCGAAGATCTGCTCCACGGTCATGCCGGCACGGAAGGCATCGGCCACGTACCAGATACGCTCGGCGCCCGGCACGGTCAGCTCGCGCTTGAGCTCGCTCATGCTTTCCGGGTTGCTCAGGTCCAGCTTCGGATCGAGGCCGCAGACACCCACTTCCAGACCGCGAAGGGCTTTCTGCAGGGATTCCTGGAAGGTCCGGCCGATGGCCATGACTTCACCGACCGACTTCATCTGGGTGGTCAGGCGGGCGTCGGCCTTGGCGAATTTTTCAAAGGCAAAGCGTGGCAGCTTGGTGACGACGTAGTCGATTGACGGTTCGAAGGACGCCGGGGTCTTGCCGCCGGTGATGTCGTTCGACAGCTCGTCCAGGGTATAACCCACGGCCAGCTTGGCAGCGACCTTGGCAATCGGGAAACCGGTGGCTTTCGAAGCCAGGGCCGACGAGCGGGAAACCCGCGGGTTCATCTCGATGACCACCATGCGACCAGTATCCGGGCAGATGCCGAACTGGACGTTGGAGCCGCCGGTTTCCACGCCGATCTCACGCAATACCGCCAGGGAGGCGTTACGCAGGATCTGGTATTCCTTGTCGGTCAGGGTCTGGGCCGGTGCGACGGTGATCGAGTCGCCGGTGTGCACACCCATCGGGTCGAAGTTCTCGATGGAGCAGACGATGATGCAGTTGTCCTTTTTGTCACGGACAACTTCCATTTCGTATTCTTTCCAACCGATCAGGGATTCGTCGATCAGCAGTTCCTTGGTCGGCGACAGGTCCAGGCCACGGGCGCAGATTTCTTCGAACTCTTCGCGGTTGTAGGCGATGCCACCACCGGTACCGCCCATGGTGAAGGACGGACGAATGATGCACGGGAAGCCCAGCTTCTCGAGGACCGCGTTGGCCTCTTCCATGCTGTGGGCGATACCCGAGCGCGGGCATTCCAGGCCGATGGCCTTCATCGCCTTGTCAAAGCGCGAACGATCTTCGGCCTTGTCGATGGTGTCGGCGTTGGCGCCGATCATTTCCACACCGAATTTTTCCAGGACGCCTTCGCGCTCCAGGTCCAGGGCGCAGTTCAGCGCCGTCTGGCCACCCATGGTCGGCAACAGTGCATCAGGACGCTCTTTCTCGATGATCTTGGCAACGGTCTGCCACTTGATCGGCTCGATGTAGGTGGCGTCGGCCATGGCCGGGTCGGTCATGATGGTGGCTGGGTTGGAGTTCACCAGGATGACGCGATAGCCCTCTTCGCGCAGGGCCTTGCAGGCCTGGGCGCCGGAGTAGTCGAATTCGCAGGCCTGGCCGATCACGATCGGGCCAGCGCCGAGAATCAGGATGCTTTTTATGTCTGTACGTTTTGGCATGGGTTTGTCACTCAAATCCGCAGGTCTGTCGGCTAGGCCGTCGAACAATCTTTGAAGCGCCCCAGGGGGCCACCGCACTCGGGGCCGCCCTCGGGCTTCACGCGGTCAGCGTCGCTTGGCCATCTCATTGATGAAGCGATCGAACAGCGGCGCCACATCGTTCGGGCCCGGGCTCGCCTCAGGGTGGCCCTGGAAGCTGAACGCGCTCTTGTCGGTGCGCTCGATGCCTTGCAGCGTACCGTCGAACAGCGACTTGTGGGTCGCCCGCACGTTGGCCGGCAGGGTCGCTTCATCCACAGCAAAGCCGTGGTTCTGGCTGGTAATCATCACCACACCGGTGTCCAGGTCCTGGACCGGGTGGTTGGCACCGTGGTGACCATGACCCATTTTCAGGGTCTTGGCGCCCGACGCCAGGGCCAGTAGCTGGTGACCGAGGCAAATGCCGAACACCGGGATCTCGGTTTCCAGCACATCCTTGATCGCCTGGATCGCGTAGTCGCAAGGCTCAGGGTCACCCGGGCCGTTGGACAGGAACACGCCATCGGGGTTGAGGGCCAGTACGTCAGCCGCCGGGGTTTGCGCCGGCACCACGGTCACGCGGCAACCGCGTTCGACCAGCATGCGCAGGATGTTCAGCTTGATACCGTAGTCGTAGGCAACCACGTGATACGGCAGCTCGGACGCTTCGATCGTCGGATGGCTGTCGGTCTTCAGGTTCCAGACCGAGGAACGCCACTCGTACTGCTTCTTGGTGCTGACGACTTTCGCCAGGTCCATGCCCTTGAGCCCCGGGAACCCCTGAGCAGCGGCGATGGCGGCTTCTTCGGAGATATTGTCGCCGGCCATGATGCAGCCGTTCTGCGCGCCCTTCTCCCGCAGGATACGGGTCAGGCGACGGGTGTCGATCCCTGCGATCGCCACGACATTGTTGGTTTTCAGGTAATCGGACAAGGACATCGTGTTACGCCAGTTGCTCGCAACCAGCGGCAGGTCACGGATGACCAGGCCGGCAGACCAGACGCGATCGGACTCGGCATCTTCCGGCGTAGTGCCGGTGTTGCCGATGTGCGGGTAAGTCAGGGTAACGATTTGCTGGGCGTAGGAAGGATCGGTAAGAATTTCCTGATAGCCGGTCATTGCGGTGTTAAACACCACCTCACCAACGGTCTGACCGTCGGCTCCAATGGCTTCGCCGCGAAAAATGCTGCCATCAGCAAGGGCGAGTATGGCTGGCTTAGTCAAGAAGACCTCCCGTAAATAAAGCCTGAAAGGGCAATCGCAGGTTGTAAAAAAGCGGAGTGACGTATGGACACGTCACCCCGCTTTTTTCACTGAATTATTCTGCGCGCTTTTAGTGGACACACTAAAGCTGTAGCTTACAGAAAAAGGCTTTTTTGGTCCACCGCTAATGAGCCTTAAAGGCAGGGGAATGCGACAGGGCGTCGCGAAGCGGTGTAAAACGGGGCGCAGTATAACCTGAACCCCGCTCTCATGGACATCAACGCAGGTCGAGTACGTCCTGCATATCGTACAAACCAGGCTCGCGACCATCCAGCCAAAGCGCGGCCCGGACAGCCCCCTTGGCGAACGTCATCCGGCTGGACGCCTTGTGAGTGATCTCCAGGCGCTCGCCCTCGGTGGCGAACAGCACCGTATGATCCCCCACCACATCACCGCCGCGCACCGTGGCGAAACCAATGGTCTCCCGCTCACGGGCGCCGGTATGCCCCTCGCGCCCGTACACGGCCACGGCCCGCAGGTCGCGCCCCAGCGCGTCGGCAATCACTTCACCCATGCGCAAGGCAGTTCCCGAAGGCGCGTCGATCTTGTGCCGGTGATGCGCCTCGATGATCTCGATGTCGGCGTCATCCCCCAGAACCCGGGCGGTCAGGTCCAGCAATTTCAGCGACAGGTTCACACCCACGCTGAAATTCGCCGCGAACACGATCGGTATGTCCTTGCCTGCATCGGCCAGCAACTGCTTTTGAGCAGCGTCCAGCCCGGTGGTACCGATGACCATGGCCTTGCCGTTCTTGCGGCAGATGGCGAGGTTTTTCAGCATCACTTCCGGCAATGTGAAATCGATCAGGACATCGAACTCGTCGAGCACTTTTTCCAGGCCACCAGACATCGGGACACCAATGCGACCCAGCGATGCCAGCTCACCTGCATCAGCGCCGACCAGCGTGCTGTCGGGCCGTACGATGGCAGCCGTCAGACCGGAGAGCGGCGAGCGCTGCTGCACCGCCTCCACCAACGCCTTGCCCATGCGCCCAGCGGCGCCCATCACAGCTATACGTCGCATGCGACCTCCTTAAAGATCGCCGAAGAAGCGCTTCACGCCTTCGAACCAACCAGTGGTTTTCGGAGAGTGGCTGTTGTCACCTTCCAACGAACTGCGGAACTCCTCCAGCAACTCACGCTGGCGCCGACTCAGGTTGACCGGCGTTTCCACAGCCACACGACACATCAGGTCGCCCGCACCACCGCCGCGCACGGGCGCAACACCCTTGCCGCGGATCCGGAACTGCTTGCCGGTTTGCGTACCCTCGGGGATTTTCAGCTTGACGCGACCGTCGAGGGTGGGGATCTCCAGTTCGCCACCCAGGGCTGCATCGACGAAGCTGATAGGCACTTCGCAGAACAGATGCTTGCCGTCGCGCTGGAAGATCGCGTGCTCGCGCACGTTGATCACCACATACAGGTCGCCGGTCGGGCCACCCTGGGCACCCGCCTCGCCTTCGCCGGACAGACGAATACGGTCACCCGTGTCGACACCGGCCGGCACCTTGACCGACAGCGTCTTGTACTCTTCGACACGTCCTTCGCCATGACAGGAATCGCAGGGGTCGGAAATGATCTTGCCCTGGCCATGGCAACGCGGGCAGGTCTGCTGCACCGAGAAGAAGCCTTGCTGCATGCGAACCTGACCGATACCACCGCAGGTCGGGCAAGTGACAGGCGAGGAGCCCTTCTTGGCACCCGAACCATCACACGGCTTGCAATTGACCAGCGTCGGCACGCGGATATTGACGGTGGTACCACGCACCGCTTCTTCCAGGTTCAACTCCAGCGTGTAGCGCAAATCGCTGCCACGCTGGGCGCCACCGCGAGCACCGCCGCGACCGCCACCGAAGAAATCGCTGAACACGTCGCCGAAGATATCGGAGAAGTTCTGGCCGCCGAAACCGGGACCGCCGCCCCCCATGCTCGGGTCGACACCGGCATGCCCGTATTGATCGTAAGCCGCACGTTTGCTGGAATCGGAGAGTACTTCGTAAGCCTCGTTGGCTTCCTTGAACAGCTCTTCCGACGCTTTATCGCCGGGATTACGGTCCGGGTGGTGCTTCATCGCCAGGCGACGGTAGGCCTTTTTCAGATCCGCCTCGCTGGCTCCCCGCTCGACACCCAATACTTCGTAGAAATCACGCTTTGCCATTAGTCTTTGCACTCTTATAGGACGTCCGGCAAAGCTCTCCTGAGCCTCGCCCAACTCGTTGAGCCCCTACAGGCACGGACCCAACCACATCGATTCAGTGGTCCAGATCTCAGGCCTTACACGAAAAGCAGGAGCTTTCCCGACACGCCACCAGCATCCGAACGCTGTCGCATGCTGTAAAAATTCATGGGTTCCAGACACGCCAACGCGGGAGCAAGCTCCCGCGCGGCGACATCCTACCAGCCACCGCACAAACGCAGTCAACCGGCCGACCAACAAGCGATTACTTGTGGTCTTTCACTTCTTCGAACTCTGCGTCGACGACATCGTCGGCTTTTTCGGCTGATTCGCCCGGTTGCGCGGCGCCTTCAGCGGGCTGAGCCTGTTCGGCATACATCTTCTGGGCCACTGGCGCGGAGACCTTGGAGAGCTCCTCGATCTTCGCTTCGATGGCAGCCTTGTCGTCGCCTTTGACGGCGGCTTCCAGGGCAACCACGGCCGCTTCGATGGCAGTCTTCTCTTCTGCAGTCACTTTTTCGCCAGCATCAGCGATCATCTTGCGAGTCGAGTGCACCAGGGCATCACCCTGGTTGCGGGCACTGGCCAGCTCTTCGAACTTGCGGTCTTCCTCGGCGTTGACTTCAGCATCGCGAACCATTTGCTGAATTTCTTCCTCGGACAGACCGGAGTTGGCCTTGATCACGATCGACTGGGTCTTGCCGGTGGCCTTGTCTTTCGCGCCGACGTGCAGGATGCCGTTGGCGTCGATGTCGAAGGTCACTTCGATTTGCGGAACGCCACGTGGCGCTGGCGGAATCTCGGCCAGGTCGAACTTGCCCAGGGACTTGTTCTGGGCAGCCTGCTTGCGCTCACCTTGCAGCACATGGATGGTCACGGCGCTCTGGTTGTCGTCGGCCGTCGAGAACACTTGGGATTTCTTGGTAGGAATCGTGGTGTTCTTCTCGATCAGCGCGGTCATCACGCCACCCATGGTTTCGATACCCAGGGTCAGCGGGCTGACGTCGAGCAGCAGAACGTCCTTCACATCACCGGCCAGAACGGCGCCCTGGATGGCAGCACCCATGGCCACGGCTTCGTCCGGGTTCACGTCTTTACGTGCTTCTTTACCGAAGAAATCGGTCACCAGCTTCTGCACCAGCGGCATACGGGTCTGACCGCCCACCAGGATCACGTCGTTGATCGAACCAACGTCGATACCGGCGTCTTTCATCGCGATGCGGCAAGGTTCGATGGTGCGCTGAACCAGGTCTTCCACCAGCGCTTCAAGCTTGGCGCGGGAGATTTTTACGTTCAGGTGCTTCGGACCGGTGGCGTCTGCAGTGATGTACGGCAGGTTCACATCGGTCGACTGGCTCGAGGACAGTTCGATCTTGGCTTTTTCAGCGGCTTCTTTCAGGCGCTGCATCGCCAGCGGGTCACCCTTGAGGTTCATGCCGCTTTCTTTCTTGAACTCATCAACGAGGTAGTCGATCAGGCGGATGTCGAAGTCTTCACCACCCAGGAACGTGTCACCGTTGGTTGCCAATACTTCGAACTGGTGCTCGCCATCGACTTCAGCGATTTCGATCACGGAGACGTCGAAAGTACCGCCGCCCAGGTCATAAACGATCACGGTATGATCGCCCTTGGCCTTGTCCATGCCGTAGGCCAGGGCAGCCGCGGTAGGTTCGTTGATGATGCGTTTTACGTCCAGGCCCGCGATGCGGCCGGCGTCTTTGGTCGCCTGGCGCTGGCTGTCGTTGAAATAGGCAGGAACGGTAATAACGGCTTCAGTCACCGCTTCGCCGAGGTAATCTTCGGCGGTTTTCTTCATTTTCTTCAGGATTTCAGCCGAGATCTGTGGCGGCGCCATCTTCTGGCCGTTCACTTCGACCCAGGCGTCGCCGTTGTCAGCCTTGGCGATTTTGTAAGGCACCATCTTGATGTCTTTCTGAACGACTTCTTCGTCGAACTTGCGACCGATCAGACGCTTCACCGCATACAGAGTGTTGTGCGGGTTGGTCACTGCCTGACGCTTGGCCGACTGGCCAACCAGAATTTCGCCATCGTTGGCGTACGCGATGATCGACGGCGTGGTACGCGCGCCTTCGGCGTTTTCAATAACTTTGGCCTTGCCGTTTTCCAGCACGGAGACGCACGAGTTGGTGGTCCCCAGGTCGATACCGATAATCTTGCCCATGTTAACTCTCCCGGAACTTGGATTTTGTTGCCGCGGCAGTGGTGGTTAACCGCGGTAGCACTTAAACGCTTGACTTCTTAGATGGGGCCGCTGCGCCCGATTTCAAGCCTGCTCGTCAATAGAAGGTGAAACCGGTGCTGGCGCCTTGCTGACCACGACCATGGCCGGACGCAACAGACGACCATTGAGCAGGTAACCTTTCTGGAAAACCTTCAAAACGCTGTTCGGCTCGACGTCGGCACTTTCCTGCATCGCCATGGCCTGGTGGTGCTCGGCATTGAAGGGTTCACCGTGAGGATCGAGGGCTTCGAGCTGATAGCGCTTGAGGGTGTCCTGGAACATTTTCAACGTCAGCTCGATGCCTTCGCGCATCGGACGAATGTTCTCGTCGTCCGGATTGGACAGCTCCAGGCCGCGCTCCAGGCTGTCGATGATTGGCAGCAGGTCGCCGGCGAAGCGCTCCAGAGCGAATTTGTGAGCCTTTTCAACATCCTGCTCGGCGCGACGGCGGACGTTCTGCAGGTCGGCTGCTACACGCAACGCCTGATCCTGCGCACCGGCCAGTTGCTCCTCGAGCACTTGTACACGGGCCGCCAGATCACCACCCGAATCCTGGGAGGTCTGATTGGCCTCTTGGTTTTGCGTATCCTGCGTCTGTTCGTCAGCCATAGTTTTCTCCTCTCAACTTCGTCCGCGAGCTCGACTCGCGCTTCTGCCCCGTATATGGGGCCAGGTTTTCCAGCTTCAAGGGGCGTTCGACGAAATGACCTTACAGAAAGCAATTGCATACCTATTACCGACCGCGCTAAGAAACTCACTTGCCCAAGCAAATCGACCTAAGCGAGGGCATTGTCAGCCCGAAACAAAACACTGTATAAATAACCAGACCTAACGCCTGGGAGCGGCTTTATGCTGGTGCACCTGTCCGTACACAACTACGCCATCGTTGAACACCTCGACCTCGAGCTCGACCGAGGCATGAGCGTGATTACCGGTGAGACCGGTGCCGGCAAGTCGATCATGCTCGATGCCCTGGGCCTGACACTGGGTGATCGCGCCGACAGTGGCGTCGTACGTCCCGGAGCAGACAAGGCCGACATCCTGGCGACCTTCGACCTGGTCGACATCCCCGAAGCCAGCGCCTGGCTGGCCGAGCGCGACCTGGACACCGATGGCCTGTGCATCCTGCGCCGGGTCATCACCGCCGAAGGCCGCTCCCGAGGCTACATCAACGGCACTCCCTGCCCCCTGGGCGACCTGAAGGCCCTCGGGGAACTGCTGATCGACATCCACAGCCAGCATGAACACCAGTCCCTGCTCAAGACCGATACCCATCGTCGCCTGCTCGATGAATATGCTGGAGCCACCGACCTGGCCCGCCAGGTCCAACTGGCGGCTCAGCGCTGGCGCCAGACCCGGCAGGAGCTGGACCGGCTCTCCAACTCCGGCGACGAACAGCGTGCCCGTCACCAACTCTTGAGCTACCAGCTCGAAGAGCTGGAGAACCTGGCCCTGGGGGAAAACGAACTGGAGGAGCTGGAGCAGGAACACAAGAACCTGACCAACGCCGAAACCCTTCTGGGCATCTGCCGGCAAGTCGTCGAGCAATGCAGCGAAAGTGATTCGGGCAACGTACTCAATGCGCTGACGGCGAGCCTGAACCGACTCTCCAGCGTGAACAATTCCGTCGGCGCCCTGAGCGAGGCAACCAACCTGCTGACCAGCGCACAGATCCAGGTCGAAGAGGCCGTGGGGGAGCTCAACCGGTTCCTCGATCATTTCGACGCCGACCCGGCGCGCCTGCAATATCTGGAAGAGCGCCTGGACACTATCTATACCCTGGCCCGCAAACACCGCGTCCAGCCCACCGACGTCATCGAACTGCAGCAACGCCTGCTGGAAGAGCTGGAAACCCTGAATGCCAATGACGAATCCATCGAGCGCCTGGGAGACGAACTGGCCTCCTATGCTCGTCATTACCAGGAGAAGGCCAGGGAACTCAGCGAGCTGCGCCGCATGGCCGCAACCGGGCTGGCCAGCGCCGTGGAGCAGGAAATCCAGCGCCTGGGCATGCCGGGGGGACGCTTCACCATCGAACTGCGCCCCAACACAGGCGACGAACTTCAGCCCAACGGGCTGGAGCAGGTGGAACTGCTGGTCAGCGCCAACCCTGGGCAACCCCTCAAGGCGTTGGCAAAAGTCGCCTCCGGCGGCGAGTTGTCGCGAATCAGCCTGGCCATCCAGGTCATCACCGCGCAAACCTCACGCGTGCCGACCCTGGTATTCGACGAAGTGGATGTGGGGATTGGCGGGCCGACCGCGGAAATTGTCGGCCAGTTGCTGCGCAGGCTGGGGGAGCGTGGCCAGGTGCTGACGGTCACCCACCTGCCTCAGGTCGCCGCACAGGGGCATCAACATCTATTTGTCCATAAGGTGCGCGGCGAAGACGCCACCCGTACCGCGGTGTCCAAGCTCAGCAAGAGCGAGCGCGTTGAGGAAGTGGCAAGGATGCTGGGCGGGATCGATCTCACCAAGGAATCCCTGGCCCACGCGAAAAAAATGGTCGTCGCGGCGAAATCCTGAAGAAGCCCGGATAATCCCCCAAATGAAAGAAGGCGACCCTGAGGTCGCCTTCTTTCATTACCCACGCTTACTTTTTCTTGCGTACATGCAAGACGAGATGGTGATCGATCAGCTCGAAGCCATACTCTTCAGCAATCGCTTTTTGCAGCTTTTCGATTTCAGGACTGATGAATTCGATAACCTCACGGGTTTCCACATCCACCATATGGTCGTGGTGTTCCCCATCCGCCAATTCAAAGACCGCATGACCGCCATCAAAATTGTGGCGAGCCACGAGGCCGGCAGCCTCGAATTGGGTCAAAACACGGTAAACCGTGGCCAGACCGACGTCCTCGCCTGCTTCCATGAGGGCCTTGTAGACGTCTTCGGCACTCATGTGCCGCTGCTCGGCGGAGTCGAGCATTTGCAGAATCTTGACCCGTGGCAGTGTCACCTTGAGGCCGGCTTTGCGTAGTTCGCTATTTTCAACCATGGTCAGCTTTCTCGCGATGCTGCTTCGCAGCTACTCTTAATGCGGGTATGATCGGCGTTTACGTTGTCCCAGCCAAGATAGTGGAAGTCGCCCACCGATGCAAAACACCAAGCTCTTGCTAACCAGTTTCACCTTCGTGGGACTGCTCGCACTCGCCGGTTGTTCATTCCCCGGGGTTTACAAAATCGACATCCAGCAGGGCAATGTCGTGACGCAGGACATGATAGACCAGTTACGCCCGGGAATGACCCGCCGGCAAGTACGGTTTATCATGGGTAACCCCCTGCTGACCGACACGTTCCACGCCGATCGCTGGGATTATCTCTACAGCTTGCAGCTTGGCGGCGGTGAGCGCCAGCAGGAACGCATCAGCGTCATCTTCAACGCCAATGACCAACTCGTCAGCCTGTCAGGCGATTTCATGCCTGGCGTGAGTCGCGACGAGGCCATCCTGGGCAAGGACAGCGGCACGACGGTCACACCGGCCGAGAACGGCGAGAAGGCGAAACCGGAAAAACCGGTCAAGCCAGGTTCGTTGCTGGACCAGATCCAGAAGGATGTGGACAGCGTCGAAACCGTCCCCGTCCCGACGCCAGAACCGCTGGACACTACGCCGCAATAAACCGCGACATGAAAAAACCCGGCATGCCGGGTTTTTTATTGCCTGCAATCCAAGCCCGATTATTGATTCGGTTTACGGGCCTGAGCAGCCTTGGCCGCACGCAGGCGACGGATCTCCTTCGGATCCGCCAGCAACGGCCGGTAAATCTCAAGCCGGTCACCCGCCTGCACCGCCTGGCGTTCTGGATCGGCAATCACCTTGCCGAAAATCCCCACCGGACACGTGGCCAGATCGAGCTCCGGGAACGCCTCAGCGATGCCCGATGCAGCCAGCGCTGCACGAACCGTCGTGCCTTGCGACACTCTAAATGTCCGCAAGACCTGACGCTGGACCGTGGCGCACACCACTTCTATCTCGATCAACGCTTGAGCTCTGCGTTTTGCTTGGCGCGTTGGCAGAACGCGTCGACCAGGGTATTGGCCGCCTGATTGAACAACGGCCCCAACGTGGCCCGAACCAGCGGACCTGCGTAGTCGAACGACAGATCCAGGCTTATCTTGCAGGCCTTCTCACCTAACGGCTTGAACACCCAGACACCGTGGAGCTGGTTGAAAGGCCCTTCTTCCAGGTTCATTTCGATGGACTGACCCGGCACCAGGGTATTGCGCGTAACGAAATGCTGGCTCAACCCGCCCTTGGCGACATTGAGTCTGGCACGCATATGGGTCTCGGAGCTCTCGAGCACCTCGGTGGACGAGCACCAGGGCAGGAACTGCGGATAACTCGCCACATCGTTGACCAGGTCGTACAGCGCCTGCGCCGGATAAGGCAGCAAGGCCGAGCGTTGAATATGTGTCGTCATGTAAGCGTCACTTCCACAGCTGGGCGGCAAACACCACGAGGATGCCAATCGGGGCCACGTAGCGCATCAGGAACAGGCTCAAGGCAAACAATACAGGACTGCGCAGCGACAACTCATCGCGTACGGCTTCACGCCCCATGATCCAGCCTGCAAACACCACGAAACACAAACCACCCAGTGGCAGCATGATCCGTGATGTGAAGAAATCAATCACGCCGAAGAAATCCAGTCCTCCGGTTGCTCCCCATTGGTAGAGGCGGAACAGACCGTCTTCGTTCACGAAAAACTTCGCCTGCTTCCATATATTGAAGGAAAACACCGTCCCCAGGCCCACAAACCAGCAAGTGAAGGCCAACCAGAACGTCACCCAGCCGCGACGGATCCGCGTCCGCTCAACCAGGTAGGCCACCATGGGTTCCAACAGGGAAATTGCCGAACTCCAGGCCGCGATGGCGACCAGGACGAAAAATATCACACCCATCACCTGGCCGAACGCCATGTTGCCGAAGGCAAAGGGCAGGCTGACAAACATCAAGCCTGGGCCCTCACTGGGGTTAAGACCGGCAGCGAACACAATTGGAAACAACGCCATACCCGCCATCAGCGACACGAAGGTGTCCAGCAGCGCGACACCGACGACGGTCCTGGTGAGGGAGGCGTTCTTGGGCATGTAGGCGCCATAGATCATGATCGATCCGACCCCGACGCTCAGGGAGAAAAACGCATGCCCCATGGCCGGCAGCAAACCGTCCATGACCTTCTCCGGCTTGAAATCGAACATGAAGTGCAGGCCTTCCATGAAATGCCCGGTGGTCATGCTGTAGCCCAGCAGCACCAGGATCATCACGAACAACAGCGGCATCATGATCCGCAGGCTGCGCTCAAGCCCGGCGACCACACCCTTGGCAATCACCACCGCGGAAAGCAACATGAAGACCGTGTGCCAGAGCGTCAATCTCAAGGGGTCCGCGATCACACCACCGAAGTAGGCGCCCACCTGATCAGGTACCACGCCCTGAAAGTCGCCACGCCCCATGTCGATGATGTAGTCCAGCGACCAGCCACCGACCACGCTGTAGAACGACAGGATCAGCAGTGCCGTGATCATCCCGGCGAACGCTCCCCACGACCACTTGGGCGAGTGTCCCGCTTCCACCGCCAACACCTTCAAGGCATTGGCCGGGCTCTGCCGGGCACGACGACCGATCAGGGTCTCGGCCAGCATCACCGGCGCGCCGATGAGTGCGATGCACGCCAGGAACATCAATACGAAGGCACCGCCACCGTAGACGCCGACCATGTAGGGAAATTTCCAGATACTACCCAGTCCCACGGCCGAGCCGGTCGCAGCGAGTATGAAGACCCAGCGGCTAGCCCAACTGCCGTGGACAGAAACCTTGTCTGTCGACATCGTGATCACGCCCAAGCGTTCAAAAAAGAGGCCGCATTGTCCGGGATTCACTCAACGTGCTCAAGCATGCTGCTTCACCGTAGCCGACACGCACGCAACTGCCTATAATGCCGCCCCTATGGCTAAACAGAAGAAACACCCCACAGGGACCATCGCGCAAAATAAAAAGGCGCGACACGATTACTTCATCGAACAGCGTTTCGAGGCTGGCATGGTCCTGGCCGGCTGGGAAGTAAAGAGCCTGCGCGCAGGCAAGGCGCAACTGGTCGACAGCTACGTGCTGCTCAAGGATGGCGAAGCCTGGCTGCTGGGCAGCCACATCACGCCACTGACCACCGCCAGCACCCACGTGATTGCCGACCCGGTGCGCTCGCGCAAGCTGCTGCTCAACAAGCGTGAGCTGGAAAAACTCTTCGCTGCCGTGCAGCAGAAGGGCTACGCCTGTGTCTGCACATCGCTGTACTGGAGCAAGCACCTGATCAAGTGCGAGATCGCGCTGGGCAAGGGCAAGAAGGAATACGACAAGCGCGATACCGAGCGCGAGCGCGATGCCGGTCGCGAACTGCAGCGTGCTGTGCGCAACAAGGGCAAGGAAGAGTAAGCCCGCGCACAATCCAATGTGGGAGCGAGCCTGCTCGCGATAGCGGTGGGTCAGTCAACATCCAAATCGACTGACCGTACGCCATCGCGAGCAGGCTCGCTCCCACAGGGTTAGCGAAACCCGGCTGGCTACTTCCCCTTGCGCCGCTCCGCCCGCGCCACCCGCTGCACTTCCTGACGCACCTCCTCCAACACTTCCTGCACATACAGAATATGTCGGCTGGACACTTCCCGCGCCTGCTCGGCGTGGCCGTCCATGATTGCCTGGTACAGCTCCCGATGCTGGCTGATCAGCATGTCTCGGGTTTCGCTGCGCTGCTTGTACATGCCGCCGATGTTGGTCACCACATTGCGCTTGAGCAGGTCGAACAGCCCGCGGATGGTATGCAGCAAAACCGCGTTGTGACTGGCCTCGGCAATCGCCAGGTGGAACCGGGCATCCGCCGCGCCCTCTTCCGCGCGACTCACTTCATCGTGGCGGGCATAGCAATCCTGCAACTCATCGAACGCCGCCGTCAGCCGCTCGCGATCCACTTCCGTGGCCCGCAGCGCGGCGTAGTAGGCACAGGATGCCTCCAGCGTATGGCGAAACTCCAACAAGTCTCGCTGCGCCTCGGGGTTGCTTTCCAATAGCTGCAACAGCGGATCGCTGAACGTCGAGCCCAGCGATTCCACCACGTAGTTGCCACCGCCCTGACGGCTGACCAGCAGGCCCTTGGCCGTCAGTTTCTGGATCGCCTCGCGCAATGAGGGACGTGAAACGCCGAACTGTTCGGCCAGGGTCCGCTCGGCGGGCAGCCGCTCACCAGACTTCAGCGTGCCCTCAAGGATCATCCCTTCAAGTCGCTGGACAATATCGTCAGACAAACGGCGCTGACGAATCTGATCAAACCCCATAACTCGATTCTCCACGATCCCGGCAGCTCGCCGGGCTCTCTATTCTGGCCCATCCGGGCCCGGCCCACACCTACCAGAAGCCATTCAGACAAACAGATCAGAGGCGATCTGCGGCACTTATTCGACGAAAGTTTCAGGGCGGCAAATTGACACACGACAACCAAGGCTTTTACCCTAGCCGACAGCGCTTGTAAATTGGTCTTACCAATTAACCAAAATCGCTGACCAGTGCCTGACCAACAACAATTAGGGGCTCACCCACCATGCAAACCTGGCAACAGCTTTACAGCCCGCTCGGCAGTCTCGGCTTGTCCGCACTTGCGGCCGTTATTCCCATCGTATTTTTCTTCCTGGCCCTGGCGGTGTTCCGCCTCAAAGGGCATGTGGCGGGAAGCATTACCCTGGCCCTGGCGATTGCCGTGGCGATCTTCGCGTTCAACATGCCTGCAGACATGGCTTTCGCCGCTGCCGGCTACGGCTTTGCCTACGGTCTGTGGCCCATCGCCTGGATCATCGTCGCTGCCGTTTTCCTCTACAAACTGACGGTCAAGAGCGGCCAGTTCGAGGTCATCCGCAGCTCGGTGCTGTCGATTACCGATGACCAGCGCCTGCAAGTGCTGTTGATTGGTTTCTGCTTCGGCGCCTTTCTGGAAGGCGCCGCCGGCTTCGGTGCACCGGTGGCGATTACTGCCGCCTTGCTCGTGGGCCTGGGCTTCAATCCGCTGTATGCCGCCGGCCTGTGCCTGATCGCCAACACCGCGCCCGTGGCGTTCGGCGCCTTGGGCATTCCGATTATCGTGGCCGGCCAAGTGACCGGTATCGACGCCGTCAAGATCGGCGCCATGACCGGACGCCAGTTGCCATTGCTGTCGTTGTTCGTGCCGTTCTGGCTGGTGTTCATGATGGATGGCCTGCGCGGCGTGCGGGAAACCTGGCCGGCGGCGCTGGTGGCAGGCTTGAGCTTCGCCATCACCCAGTACTTCACCTCCAACTTCATCGGCCCGGAGCTGCCAGACATCACCTCGGCCCTGGCCAGCCTGATCTCGCTGACGCTGTTCCTGAAAGTCTGGCAGCCCAAACGCAGCGCAGGCGCGCAGATTGCCGGCGCCACTTCCGGCACAACAGTGACTGCCAGCGCCGGTGGTTTCGGCCAACCGCGCAGCACCGTGGCTTCGCCCTACAGCCTGGGCGAAATCATCAAGGCCTGGTCGCCCTTCCTGATCCTCACCGTGCTGGTCACGATCTGGACCTTGAAACCCTTCAAGGCAATGTTTGCCGCCGGCGGCTCGATGTACGCCTGGGTATTCAATTTCGCCATCCCGCACCTGGATCAGATGGTGATCAAGACCGCTCCTATCGTGGTCAACCCCACCGCCATTCCGGCCGTGTTCAAGCTTGATCCGATTTCCGCCACCGGCACGGCGATTTTCTTCTCCGCGCTGATCTCGATGCTGGTACTGAAGATCAAGCCAAAGACTGGTCTTACCACTTTCAAGGAAACCCTTTTCGAACTGCGCTGGCCGATCCTGTCGATCGGCATGGTGCTGGCGTTCGCCTTCGTCACCAACTACTCGGGCATGTCGTCGACCATGGCCCTGGTGCTGGCCGGCACGGGCGCGGCGTTTCCATTCTTCTCGCCTTTCCTGGGTTGGCTGGGGGTGTTCCTGACCGGTTCCGATACTTCGTCCAACGCGCTGTTCAGTTCGCTGCAAGCGACCACCGCACACCAGATCGGCGTCCACGACACGTTGCTGGTGGCGGCCAATACCAGTGGCGGCGTGACCGGCAAGATGATTTCGCCGCAATCGATCGCGGTGGCCTGCGCAGCCACCGGGCTGGTGGGTAAAGAGTCGGATCTGTTCCGTTTTACCCTGAAACACAGCCTATTCTTTGCAACGATCGTCGGCTTGATCACCTTGGCCCAGGCCTATTGGTTCACCGGCATGCTGGTGCACTGAGTCCTGCAAGTTGCCTGGAAAAAACCGACGCCGGAACACCTTCCGGCGTCCGCTATCGACAACCGGGTCTGCAAGGTTGCTGAAAGATTTGATCTCTATATTCAGCAGCCTCAGCGGACGGATAACCGGGACCACCCGGAGACACGCCTGATGAGCGAGCTTTTTTACAACGCCGTGCCGAACGCGACCCGTGTCGCCCCGCCATTGCCCGAGCCTCGGCAGTACCCCAGCGAAAAACCGCAACGGGTTTACCTGTTCGGCACCTGCGTGGTGGACCTGTTCTACCCGGAAGCCGGGATGGACGCGATCCATCTTCTGGAGCGCGAAGGAATCCGGGTGGAGTATCCGCAAGGGCAAACCTGTTGCGGGCAACCGGCGTACACCTCGGGCTATACCGAGCAGGCGCGGACGGTGGCGCGGGCACAACTGGCCTTGTTTGCCGAAGATTATCCGGTGGTGGTGCCCTCGGGCTCCTGCGCTGGCATGGTGCGAGAGCATTACGCCGACCTGTTCAAGGACGAGCCCGACACGCTCAAGCAGATTCAGGCCCTGGCTGCCCGGACCTTTGAGCTGGCCGAGTTCCTGTTGTTCGTCTGCAAGGTGCAGCTCCAGGACAGCGGCACACCGGTGAAGATTGCGCTGCACACGTCCTGCTCGGCACGGCGTGAAATGAATACCCACCTGCACGGCCGCGCACTGTTGGCGCAGCTGCGCAATGTGGAACGGGTCGAACACGGCCACGAAAGCGAATGCTGCGGCTTTGGTGGGACATTCAGCGTTCGCATGCCGGACATTTCCGGCGCGATGGTGGCCGACAAGACCCGGGCGTTGAAGGAGTCCGGCGCACACAAGGTCATCAGTGCCGACTGTGGCTGCCTGATGAACATCAACGGCGCACTGGAAAAACAGCAGGAGGCGCTGCGCGGCCAGCACTTGGCGAGTTTCCTCTGGCAGCGTACCGGAGGTGCCGCATGAGCACACCGACGCTGATTCCGGCCGTTGAGCTGCAGGAAGATTTTCGTGCCCGAGCCCACAAGGCCCTGGGCGACACGCAATTGCGAAACAACTTTCGCAGTGCGATGGATTCACTGATGACCAAGCGGGCAACGTCCTTCAGCGATGCCCACGAAAGAGAACACCTGCGGGTGCTGGGCAATGCCGTCCGCGCCCGTGCGTTATCGAAGCTGCCCGACCTGCTCGAGCGGCTTGAAAGCAACCTGACCCGCAACGGTGTGACTGTGCACTGGGCGGAAACGGTGGACGAGGCCAACGGCATCGTCCTCTCGATCATCCGCGCTCACGAGGCGCGGCAAGTGATCAAGGGCAAATCGATGGTCAGCGAAGAGATGGAGATGAACCATTTCCTCGAGGCTCGGGACATTGAATGTCTCGAATCCGACATGGGGGAATACATCGTCCAGCTCGACCACGAGAAGCCTTCACACATCATTATGCCGGCGATCCACAAGAATGCCGGTCAGGTCGCGTCCTTGTTCCACGACAAACTCGGCGTGGAGTACACCAAGGACGTTGACCAACTCATTCAGATCGGTCGCAAGGTATTGCGGCAGAAATTCTTCGAAGCCGACATCGGCGTGTCGGGCGTCAATTTCGCCGTCGCCGAAACCGGCACCCTGCTGCTGGTGGAAAACGAAGGCAACGGGCGGATGTCCACCACCGTGCCACCGGTGCACATCGCCGTGACCGGCATCGAAAAAGTGGTGGAGAACCTGCGTGATGTCGTGCCGCTGCTCTCGCTGCTGACCCGCTCGGCCCTGGGTCAACCGATCACCACCTACGTCAACATGATCTCCGGCCCGCGCAAGGCCGACGAACTGGACGGTCCCCAGCAAGTGCACCTGGTGCTGCTGGACAACGGTCGCAGCCAGGCGTTTGCCGACAGCGAACTGCGCCAGACCCTGAACTGCATCCGCTGCGGCGCCTGCATGAATCATTGCCCGGTCTACACCCGAATCGGCGGTCATGCCTACGGCGAAGTCTACCCGGGCCCTATCGGAAAAATCATCACGCCGCACATGGTCGGCCTCGCCAAAGTGCCAGATCACCCGAGCGCGTCCTCACTGTGTGGCGCCTGCGGTGAAGTGTGTCCGGTGAAGATCCCGATCCCCGCCCTGCTGCGGCGCCTGCGGGAAGAAAACGTCAAGGCCCCGGACAGTCCGAATCAAGTGATGCGCGGCCAAGGCAGCAAATACTCGCCCAAGGAACGCTTCATCTGGAATGCCTGGGCCCGGCTCAACAGTTCACCGCGGCTGTATCGGCTGTTCGGCTTTCTCGCCACGCGCCTGCGCGCCCTGACGCCAAGCAACGTCGGCCCCTGGACCCAAAACCACAGCGCCCCCAAACCCGCCGCCCGCTCGCTGCACGACCTGGCCCGCGAACACCTGAAAGCCCAGGGAGACCGCCGATGAGCGCCAGGGACAACATCCTCGCCAAGCTGCGAAAAAGCCTGACCGGCACCACCCCGGTTGCCGACCACTTCGACGTCGATCTGGTCACGCAAACCTATCGCTACGCGCCCGAAGAGCGCATCCCGCAGTTGCGCAAACTGATGGAAGCGGTGCACACCGAAATCCACCTGACGTCCGGCGAAGGCTGGACGACGCTGCTGGCGCAGTTGCTGCGCGACCGGCAGTTGCCGAGCCTGCTTATCGCCCCAACCACCGCTCATGGGAAAAAAATCACACAGTTCTGGGCGAATAATCCTGACCTGCCGCCTCTCAAGGCCTACGACCGGCCGGTCGAGGAATGGAAAGCCGAACTGTTCAACGACACCCCCGCCAGCCTGACCGGAACCCTTGGCGCCATCGCCGCGACGGGCAGCCTGATTCTGTGGCCGACGCGAGAAGAACCGCGGCTGATGAGCCTGGTGCCACCGGTGCATTTCGCCCTGCTCAAGGCCAGCGAGATCCGCGATAACTTCTATGAAGTGCAGCAGGAATTCGAATGGGCCCAGGGCATGCCCACCAATGCCCTGCTGGTGTCAGGCCCATCGAAAACCGCCGACATTGAACAAGTCCTGGCCTATGGCGCCCATGGTCCCAAGGATCTGGTGGTATTGATTCTGGAGGACCAATGAGCCTTCCAGCCCCCTTCCTGCATGACGTACAGCAACTGATCCCACAAAAGCGCCGTTTCGACGATCCCGTGTCGACCCTGGCCTTCGGCACCGACGCCAGTTTCTACCGGCTGATTCCAAAGCTGGTGATACGAGTCGAAAGCGAAGACGAAGTGGTCGCCCTATTGAAGCTGGCCCAGCGCGACCATGTTCCCGTCACCTTCCGCGCGGCCGGCACCAGCCTGTCGGGCCAAGCCATCAGCGACTCGGTGCTGATTGTGTTGGGGGATAACTGGAACGGCCGCGAGATTCGCCAACAGGGCACGCAGATCCGTCTGCAGCCGGGCGTGATCGGTGCCCAGGCCAATGCCTGGCTGGCACCGTTCGGACGCAAGATCGGCCCGGATCCTGCATCGATCAACGCCTGCAAGATCGGCGGCATCGTCGCCAACAACGCCAGTGGCATGTGCTGCGGCACGGCGCAGAATACCTATCACACCTTGGCCGGTATCCGCCTGGTACTGGCCGATGGCACCCGCCTCGACACCGAAGACGACACCAGCGTCGCAGCGTTCAGAGCCAGTCACGGCGCACTGCTGGAGCGGCTGGCGTCTCTCGGACGCGAGACCCGCGCCAATACTGAACTGGCCGCCCGAATTCGCCACAAATACCGTCTGAAAAATACCACCGGCTTGTCACTCAACGCCCTGGTGGATTTCGACGAGCCTGTGGATATCCTGAGCCACTTGCTGGTGGGGTCCGAAGGCACTCTCGGCTTCATCAGCGCGGTGACCTACAACACCGTGATCGACCACCCGAACAAGGCCTCGGCGCTGATCGTATTCCCCGACGTGGAAACCTGCTGCAACGCCGTCACCGTGCTGAAAAGCCAACCGGTATCGGCCGTAGAGCTGCTGGACCGTCGCAGCCTGCGCTCCGTTCAGGACAAGCCAGGCATGCCGGATTTCGTACAACATCTGTCGCTGAACGCCTGCGCCCTGCTGATCGAATCCCGCGCCGCGTCTTCGTCTTTGCTGCAAGAACAACTGGCGCAGATCATGGCCTCCCTGGCCGGCTTCCCGGTGGAAAAGCAGGTCGACTTTACCGAAGACCCAAAGGAAAACGCCCAACTCTGGGCCATCCGTAAGGACACCTTTCCGGCGGTAGGCGCAGTGCGCAAAACCGGGACCACGGTCATCATCGAAGACGTGACCTTCCCGTTAGAACAGCTGGCGACGGGTGTGAACCGCCTGATCGAACTGTTCGACAAACACCACTACGACGAAGCAATCCTTTTCGGACACGCGCTGGAAGGCAATCTGCACTTTGTCTTCACCCAAGGCTTCAACAACCCTGAAGAAGTCGCACGCTACCAGGCGTTCATGGATGACGTAGCGCAGTTGGTCGCGGTGGAATTCGGCGGTTCGCTGAAAGCCGAGCACGGCACCGGACGCAACATGGCGCCCTTCGTCGAGCTGGAATGGGGCAGCGACGCCTACCAGTTGATGTGGCAGCTCAAGCGCCTGCTCGATCCCAACGGCATCCTCAACCCGGATGTGGTGCTCAGCGAAGACCCACAGATCCACCTCAAGCACCTCAAACCATTGCCGGCCGCCGACGAAATCGTCGACAAGTGCATCGAGTGCGGTTTCTGCGAACCGGTGTGCCCGTCCAAGGACCTGACCTTGAGCCCGCGCCAGCGCATTGTGATCTGGCGCGACATCCAGGCGAAAAAGCGCGCGGGCATCGACACTTCCGAACTGGAAACGGCCTATCAATATCAGGGCATCGACACCTGCGCCGCCACCGGACTGTGCGCGCAACGCTGCCCGGTAGGCATCAATACCGGCGACCTGGTGAAAAAGCTCCGCGGCCGTACCGCAACCCGTACGAAAACCGCCGACTGGCTCGCGAGCAACTTCGCCATGGCCCTGCAAGGAGCGCGCTTTACCCTGCACGTTGCCAACGGCGCGCGCATGCTGCTGGGGGCACCACGGCTGGGGCGCTGGTCAACCGGGCTGAACCGATTGTCGAAAGGCCAGGTGCCGCAATGGACCCCCGCCATGCCACAGCCGGAAAGCCCCATCCGCTTCAGCCCGGCCGTGTCGGACCAACGCCCGAGAGTGGTGTACCTAGCGGCCTGTGTATCGCGGGTCATGGGCCCTGCGGCGGGAGACAAAGAGCAGGTTTCGCTGTACGAAAAAACCCGACAGTTGCTGGAAAAAGCCGGTTACCAGGTCGTCTTTCCCGACAACGTGGACAGCCTTTGCTGCGGCCAGCCCTTCGCCTCAAAAGGTTATGCCGAACAAGCCGAGCACAAACGCCAGGAACTGATCGGCGCCCTGCTGCACGCCAGCCGCGGCGGCCTCGATCCTATCTACTGCGACACCAGCCCATGCACATTGCGGCTAGTCCAGGACCTCGGCGATGTACGCCTGGACCTGTACGACCCCGTGCGCTTCATCCGCACGCATCTGATGGAGCGTCTGGAATTCAGCCCCCAGGAGGAGCCGATTGCCGTGCATGTCACGTGCAGCACCCAGCACCTTGGCGAGAGCCAGGCGCTGATCGACCTGGCGCGCAAATGCAGCAAACACGTGGTCATCCCTGAGGGCATCCACTGCTGCGGTTTCGCCGGCGACAAGGGCTTTACCACGCCGGAACTCAACGCCCACTCGCTGCGCACCCTCAAGGACGCGGTTCAATACTGCACCGAGGGCATCTCCACCAGCCGCACCTGTGAGATTGGTCTGACGCAACACGGTGAAATCGACTACCACGGCCTGGTGTACCTGGTAGACCGCGTCACCCGGGCCAAACCCGCCAGCGGTGAAGGCTCTTCTGCAGGGCTCGACGAAAAATCGAATTCCTGCGCTTCACTGTAGTCACTTGAATAGGCCCGGCTCTGTCGGGCCCTACGACAACGACTCGGCCTGACCGTGACCGGCAGCACCGAGACCACACGTTCAAGGAGATACACATGAAGCACACCGCATTTGCTGGCTTGTTCATTTCCGCTGCACTGTTGGCCTCTCCGGTGTTTGCAGCCGACCTCTGCGAGACCAATCTGACCAAGATCCGAAATGACATGGTCAGCACGAAGCAACTGAGCGAAGATTTGAAAACTGACCTGAACATGGACGTCGCCAAAGCCGAGGAGGCTCACCAGAAAGGTACCGAGGAAGGCACCAAGGATTGCATTGCAATCACCACCCAGGCCTTGCAGAAGCTGCAGAACAACGCCAAAGGCGATCCTCAGTAACATCGCCCCCGGGTTGGCCTCAGCCAAGTATTGGCGTACACTGCACATGCCTGTCACTCAACAGCTTCACCGAGTGACAGGTTCGGGGCCGTTTAGGATTCGACGCCGGTTGCGAAACTTTAGGTGCATGCCGAGTTGGTAACAGAACTCGTAAATCCACTGTTGCAACTTCCTATAGTTGCCAATGACGAAACCTACGGGGAATACGCTCTCGCTGCGTAAGCAGCCTTAGCCCTTCCCTTCTGGTACCTTCGGGTCCAGCAATCATCAGGGGATGTCTGTAAACCCAAAGTGATTGTCATATAGAACAGAATCGCCGTGCAGTACGTTGTGGACGAAGCGGCTAAAACTTACACAACTCGCCCAAAGCACCCTGCCCGTCGGGTCGCTGAGGGTTAACTTAATAGACACGGCTACGCATGTAGTACCGACAGCGGAGTACTGGCGGACGGGGGTTCAAATCCCCCCGGCTCCACCATATAAGCTATACAAATCAGGCACTTAGCGCTTATCGCAAGTGCCTTTTTTGTGCCTGAATGGTTGGTTTTGGCTCGGTTATGCCAGCTTTATGACAGCAGTCGTATGTCACGAGCCGACGATAATCATGAGGAACATTTCCGTGAGGCGAGGTCGATTGCGTCCTTGCATCCGATGAAACATTTGCGAGCCTTCCTACCCTAATGGATTAGGGTCATATCGTGATGACGACTGACTCCCCTTTGGCGTACAGTGCGCCATCAGTAACGGAAAACACGCCAGCCCCAACCCGTCGAAGACGTCGTTGGCTACTCATGGAATAGGCGAGGCAATGCACTGATGCACACAGCGATAGAAACTCAAATGATGAATTTTAATGCAGCGGGCATGAAGCTCTTCAAGTCCAGGCCGATCGTGCCTTTGGAAGAGATCTGCGCGTATGAATCGCTATGGCTCAACCAAGGCGCTTGGTTTGCAAACCTTGCGGATTTGTTCCGAGTGAACCCCGGCGCGATCCCTAGCGACCTGGTCGATGAGAGAAATGCGTCCACTGCCCATTGCAGGCTCATGGCCGAAATCGGACCAGAGTTCATGTCAAAGGTAGGCGTTAGGGTTCATGGGGCGGGCGAATATCCAACCAAGTTAAGAGATGCTGATCATCCTATCGAGCTTCTCTATTATCAGGGGAACTGGGAACTGGTCGATACAAAATCGGTTGCGATCGTTGGTACCCGAGCCCCCTCTGAGGAAGGGGAATTCAACGCAGGACTAATCGCCCACAAACTGGTAAAAAGCGGATTTACCGTGGTATCCGGACTTGCTAAAGGGATCGATTCGGCGGCTCACAATGCCGCACTGCATGCTGGAGGCAATACCATTGCCGTAATCGGCACCCCTTTAGACCAGTACTACCCTAAAGAAAACAGAGAGTTACAGGAGCGAATTGCTCGCGATCATCTGGTCATTTCTCAGGTACCTTTTTTGCGGTACCGAGACCAGAATTTCAAAACGAATCGACTTTTTTTCCCTGCACGGAACGTCACAATGTCCGCCCTCACTAGCGCGACGATAATCGTTGAGGCAGGAAACACGTCCGGTACTCTGGTGCAAGCTCGCGCAGCTCTTGCTCAAAAACGAAAATTGTTCATCCTTGATAGCTGCTTTCGAAAAGAAGATCTCACATGGCCAGCCCGATTTGAAAAGATGGGGGCTGTTCGCGTAAGGAACGTAACCGACATCATTGGAATGCTCACGGATGACGAGATTGACCAAGCTGGACAATGACGAATATCGATGGCTGGCAGACGAAGATGAATGTTATCACTACGGCGAGTACACCTCTAAAGGAGGATTTCGCGCAAGTGATACCAACCAACAGATTTGGAATTTAAAAACCAAGCCGACTGCCGCAAAGGGTGCTCTATATTACAAAGGGAAGGCGGTCGAGTATTGGGGCAACGTGCTAGTCGATTGTTTAGAGCTGGAATATGTAAACCAGTTCTGCACTCTAGTTCCTATGCCCTGTTCGAAACCAAGCACTCATGCTGACTATGATGATCGGATGCTACGGGTTCTGCGAAGTTTGGCGAGGCGTAAACCGACATTAGATATAAGACCTCTAATAATACAAACCGAGACTCGAGAGAGTCAGCACTTAGGCGCTAGGCTGACGCCAGCTGAATTACGAGAGACGCTCGCGATTGATCGTAGCCTACTCACCCCCCCCATCAAGCCACATGTGTTGGTCTTCGATGATGTCATCACAATGGGATCATCATATAGTGCTATACAAGGGCTCTTGCGCGAAATCCCTCAAGTGCAAACTGTCATGGGTGTGTTTCTAGCCAAAACTGTGTGGGATCGTAGCGAACTTGATGACGTTCTCGACGCTTTGTAGCAATTGACTCAGTGACGACCGAGTTTGAGCGTGTGCTTTGGCGCCCATTGCCCAGGTCGGAGGCTTCGGCGTGGTCGTCGCGTAGTAGCGGGTCGCGCCGCGGGCGATGCCGGGCTCGGCGCCGGAGATCACCAGATCCGCCGCCCGCTGGGCCTGGGCGAACTGATTCGGCGGGTTCCGCATGTCCGAAAGGGTAGTCAATGTGGTTAACCACTCAGCGCTTAAGTTATACAAGTTCTTTGGTGGTTGCTACGCTCAAACGCAGGTACGGCCCCAGTTCATCCAATCGAACCGACGCTCGCTGCGCAGCAAGAGTGGGCCGTACCTTCCCATTAAGCGTGAAAGCGTGCGCCCATGACCAAACCACTTGTTCAACCTCGAATACTTAGGCTTTATCAAGCGCCGACTTATCTGGGCATGTGCCGGGACGTGTTCAACAAGACCGTACGGCCCAACGTCCAGGAGTTCCCGATAGGAAAGCAGGGTATCGGCTTCGATCGCCTGGAGCTAGACGCCTGGGCGGATGCGTACATTGCCGCCAACGCTATCGAAAAACATCCGTCGATCCGCTCACCAACACAACAGTCGGGGTCCGCTGCACAGCCAATCCCGCGAGCACAGCCCCGAGCGGCCACTAGGAAAGCGGCTCACGCTCACGCAACCAAGGAAGAATTTGAAAGATTGATAGAGACGATCTTGGGCAAACGAAAACGGAAGCTCTAATCAGGATCTAAGCATACGTTGCTGGGGAGGTTGCCTGTGGACGATGAGTGTGAGGTCGTATATGTAGCAGGCCTAGGCAAAATGCTCGGCCGAACCGAGGCCTCGATAAGAGAAGGAATTCGCCGCGGCGTCGATTGGCTACCGAGAGGTTTCAAGATGGGCACCAGACATTGCTGGCTCAAGGATGATGTACGGGAATTTCTACGCGCATACCGGGATGGCGAGAACAAGTTGCCGAAGGCAGGCCGGAAGCGCAACCCACCGTCAGGCATCAGTCGCCTACCGTTGAGTTGACGGGCTATTTCACATATGAAATCTAGGCCGTAGATGGCTGGATGAACCGGAATCAAAATATAATGACGCTCATATCGATTACGCAGGCTGCAATTCTGCTAGGGATCGGCCGCACCACCGCCTATCGCCTTGCAAAGGAAGGCCGTATACCCTGTGTGCGTAGCTTCGGACCTTTGAGAGTCCACGCGGAAAAACTTCAAGCATTGATTGACGCAGAGGCTGAGGCCAGCGTTACACCCATTCTAAATTTCTACAGCACCGAAGCGGCGCGCAGCGCTACTGGTCAACCAAGAATCGGAATATCGAATTCACCCACCCATATCTCACGTGAGCTTGACCGGCTCCTCCAGCCACCCCCAAAACACCGGTGCCGGTAGTCGGCAGTCCCAACGGCGACGCTATTCCTACGAAGTAGGAGACAATAATGCACAACCTCGATTTGCTCCCCCAACTGCTTTCCAAGATCAACGAAAACCAGCTTGCGCTCGAGGCTGCCATCATGGAGCTGTCCAACTGGGTCGCTCTCAACGGCTCGGCCGTGGTCGCTGCCAATGTGCACGGCGCCCTAGATACACTCGTTCAGAATGATGAGTTCATCAAAATGGCCTTGGCGGTAATAAGCTCTCCAGACTGACAGTACGCTGCTCGTCGGCGAGTCCTCGCCGGTTTCCTAGCGCCTCGATTACTGTATATCCAAACAGTAAAGCTTGAGGCGTTACCCGTGGATCCGCTAGATATTGAAGACACCGGCGATTGGTTGGGCTGCCCTACTCCTCTGGAGATGTACAGGCACTCCTGTCTCATGCTGGAGAACGAAGTGCAGGAGCTGACCACCCAGCTTCGCAAGGCCCGCCAGGACATCTTCGGCTTGATAGAAATGCATGCGGCCGAGGTAAAAGAGTGCGCCCGGCTTCGGGCTGAGCTGGCAAAAATTAGGCGGAAACTGAGCGATCAATACCGGGAAAATACGGAACTCTCTAACAGCACTCGGTCGGAACTCTTGGGCCAGGACGCCTTAATAGCTGAATTATACAAGCGGCTTAAGGTCTTTGAAGGTGATCGCCTTCCGGATGTGCGAACAGGGAAGAATCGATCCTGACCAGCCCCGGAGAACTTATGTGCGGACGTCTCTCGCAGTATACCGGCATCCATGATTTCGCGGCCGTGTTGAGCATGCCCAACGCCATGGTCAACACGGTGAGCGATCAACTGGAGCGGTACAACGCAGCGCCTTCGCAGCAACTCGCCCTCTTCCATCAGGAGGGCGGCAGCTTACACGCTGACCTGGTGCGTTGGGGCTGGCGGCCTTACTGGGCCAAAGACCGTGCCGCCCCGATCAATGCCCGGGTTGAGAAAGTCGCCCATGGCCCCTTCTACCGATCGATCTGGCCGAACCGAGCCATCACCCCGATAGACAACTGGTTCGAGTGGGTCGATGAAGGCGGCCCGAAGAAACAGCCCTACCTGATCCGCCGGCGGGACCGGGCGCCGATCTTCTGCGCAGCCATCGGCCAATTCCCCACAGCAGGCCGGGAGCCGAAGGAACACGATGGCTTCGTCATCATCACCGCCGACAGCCAGGGCGGCTTGATCGATGTCCACGACCGGCGGCCCGTGGTCCTGAATCCGGAGCTTGCTAGAGAATGGCTGGACCCGGCTACGCCAACGGAGCGCGCCGAACAGATGGTCCTCCACCAGGGCGAGCCGGCCGAGGCCTTCGAGTGGTTTAAGGTAGACCAGGCAGTTGGCAACACTCGCAACGAGGGGCCTGAGCTGATCCGCCCTATTGCTGATTTAATCCCCTGACATACGCCTGGCACGCCTTCAGCGCGATCAGCCCCCGGTCGCCGTCGTCGGTGATGGCGACAATTCTTTGAGCATGCGCTGGGTCAAGTTGGGCTCTTGCTCCTCCATGAACCACGCCGCCGGCGCCGGCGGTGGCAGGCACTGCGCTGCAACTGGCTGGATCCTCGAGGAGGACTGACAGCCGCAAATCAGAAGTGGCAAGGCGATCGCGCAGACGAGCCTGATTAGTTTGAGCATCGCTCAGCTCCTTGTAGTGGGTTTGTTCGCTGGCTGAAAGCCGCTGCTCGAGTGCGACGCGTTTGCCCTGCTCGGCCCGGGCCTGGGTGGCGGCTGCGTTGCTGATGGCGGTGAGGTCATCCTTGTGCAGACCGGCCTGCTCCGCTAATTGCTTCCCGTAACGCCAGTCCTGGACCTTCCACGCTGCACCGAATGCCAGCAGCACAGCCACCAGCAAGCCGATTGCCCAGGCCTTCACGACCACGGGGTTCACGGCACGTCCTTGAAGAACAGGTGATTGCCCAGGCGCAGGGTCTGGGTTGCCTTGGCAGCCCAAGCCGGAGCCTTGGGCATGGTCGTGGCGTAGTAGTGGGTCGCGCCCTTGGTCAGGTCCGGCTCTGCGCCGGAGATAACCAGGTCCGCCGCCCGCTGGGCCTGGGCGAACTGCTTCGGCGGGATCGGCTTCGCGCCGCTCAGGCAGGGATAGTTCGGGTCGTTCTTGTTCCAGCAGCTGAACTGGTACGGCGCTTGGCAAACACCGGCGTAGCCTTCGCCCCACCAGGACTTCGCCCGGCCATCTTCCACCCGGTTGCGGATGGCCCAGGCCACAGCGATCTGGCCGGCCAGCCCTTCGCCGCGGGCCTCGCCCCACAGCGTGCGGGCCAGGATGTCGCGGTCTTTTTCGGATACGGTCATGAACAATTTCTCCAGACATAAAAAAGCCCGCGGTTGGCGGGCGTCGGTGCTGCACGTATGATGTATCGGGAATGACACAATTAATGAAATGGAAGTCTTAACTTTGTCTCGAATCACTCCTGATCAATCACGGCAACTTGACTCTATTCGAGCACTGTCAGCATTCGTGGTGCTCCTGGGACACACAAACCAGACAATGCTTTTGCCGACGCTAAAGTCAGGATCAACATTTGTTGGGTTCTTCACTCAGCTATCCGTAATGGTCTTCTTCGTGCTTAGCGGTTTCCTGATCGGGAAATCAGTCTGCAACAACATCACAAAAAACAATGAGTTCAGCATTGCGCAATACGCTAGAGACCGGGCGCTGCGGCTTTATCCACCGCTGATCGCGGCAATCGTTTTGATGGTACTTCTGGCAGCACTGGCCCCTTTATTATTTCCTTCTGGAACTCAGCAGTTCATATCCATCCCTGGCGCAACATTCGTTCGCACTGAGTTCGCGGTTATCGCCAAACAGTTGTTCGCCGCGCTGGCGTTCCTGAATGAATTCAAAACCAGCACACCGTCCGCCAACGGCCCGCTTTGGAGCTTGTCGCTTGAGGCCTGGTACTACGTTGTCGCGGCAGCACTATTCGCGTGGCCTTCTCGCAAGCTGGTGTCCATCGCGCTGCTGGTGACGACCGTTCTTGTCACACGAAAAAATCAGCTGTTCTTTATGCTCGCGCCGATATGGTTTGCAGGATTTGGCCTCGCATTTTTTCATCAGCGCAGACCTGAAATGGATAACCGCCTATTCGGGGTGCTATTTGCGATATTGACCGTAGCAACTTTGGCAGCCGTTGTCCTGGTTCTGTTTGCCGATCCGCTTGGAAAAGGCATATGGCTTGATCGAATGAATCATTTCCGGCTGGTTTCGGGATTATGGTTCGCTTGCTTTATGGCACTGATCATGGGAGGTGGCGCAAGATTTCCGACGATATTCCATAGTCACGCCTGCTATTCGTACACGCTATATGTAATCCACTTCCCTGTTATGCTGTTTATTCTCGGCGCGGTTCAGACCATGATATATGGCTCTGTATCGCTTTCACTGCTCGCAAGCATGGCCGCAATTTGCATGTCAGTTGCTTTAGCAAAAGCAATTGCCAGCTACGCCGAGAACAAACAGCTAAGTCGCTCAATTGCTTCAAGAGTTTTTGGAGTTGTGAGAACCAGGCTAGCGAAGTGAATATGCTCGGATGATCAGGCGGGTTTAACGATTACGATTGCTCGACCATCTTCTGCCATCGAAATTACCCGACCGACGGCGGCGCGATACTGCTCGAAACTTGGGGCGCTGACCGCGCTGCCTATGATCCTGTTCCCATCGGCGGTCGGAACAATGTAGTCGCCTGGCTTAGCGCCAATCACATTGACCGGAACGCGACCGGCAAACGCCATGCGGTCGTACTGCGCAATCTCGGACGGGTCGAAATCATCCCCGCCAACATAGGCCGGCGCCGTCGACTTCACAATGAACGAAATCGCTTCCGCCCACTTGTCAGTGAGCAAGCCGCCAGCGTCGATCCCTACGACCTGTCCGGCTTCGATATCGCCGCAGGCATCGCTCTTGCGCATGTATTCCGCATAGTCGGCACCACTGGCGTTCACAGTCCCCGCAGCATTTATGGAGCGACCGGTGGTCGTGTCCTTGCCCATGCGAAGGATTCCGTCAGAAGCAAGCGTCATGGCCGACTTGAACGTGATCGCTGCACCAGCCGAGCCAGAGACAGCGACAAGCCAGGCGTGCGAGCCGTCGGTCATTTGATACGCCGAAGCGCCGCCAGTCATGCCGCGCTTGTAAGCCGTGTCGTAGTAGGCGTTGCTGGTCAGCGTCAGCTCAGCATCTGAAACGTGTCCACGGATCGCGCAGCCCGACACTCCACCCAGCTCAACAACTCGGTAATTAGAGTGCCAGGGCGCAACCGCCTTGCCCACGCCAACCGAACCATTCACATAAAGTGACCCGGCATCCAACTCCATCATGTGCTTTCGCGTGGTGCTGCCCTTAGGCGTCACCTCCCACTGGAAGCGGATCCCGTGGGCGCCCGCTGTCCAGTTCTCGGTGGCCGCCACCTGGAATGCGGCAGCGCTTTGGGATAGGCCGGTCCCATCATGCCCACGGTAGCCAGTGGACATCAAGAACGTACCGGAACCGATGGCGCTTGGCGCCGCCTGGGTACCGAAGTATCGGCAAAAATGAACGTTGTTGCCGTAGCTGGAGGCGCCGTAGCTGTTGATCCGAACGCATTGCTTGCCGGTGTTGTTGTTGTTCACCTCGAGCAAATGGTATGGATCGCCCGAGATCGGATTGGAGTTGAAGCCAGAGCTTCCCACCAATGCTGTAACGCCCGATGCGCTTCCAGTCGGCTGCGTTTCCGGGTCGGTGATGGTTTCCAAGGGCAACGCCGCCAACTTGGCCCGAGCATCCTCGGTGAAATCGTTTGCGGACAAGCCCATGCCGAGCACTTTATCGACCTTTGCCGCAAGTTGATCGGCTATATCGACAGGAATTTCTGATCCGCCTTCCGCTGGGGGAGCCGTTTCCTCAAGAGCGGTAACGCGCTCTTGAATATCACCCAGGATTTGTATGCGTATTGCTTCAAATACCTCTGAGTCTGAAGCCATCACTGAGCCTCCTCTTCTGCGGAATTATCCGCCAAATAGGATTTTGTTTCGGCATCAGTCATTTTTCGCAAGCCGGCGCATAACCCTTCGTCAACTTGTTCATATGAGAATTCAAACACCTCTCCTTCTTTTGATTCGAATAAATAGCGCATTTTATTCTCCTTATGTTCTAAGTTCAGACCAGCCTACCAGGCTTCCAAGGCCAGTAAGGTTAAGGCGATAGGTAGACCCGGACGGTATCGTGAAGGTCAGACTAAATACGTTTATCGTAGAGGATGAACTAATTGTATGTACCTGTACTCCATCAATCAAAAAAGTCGATGAATTAGCGCCGCCTGAACTCGTCCCTCGCATGACTACTACTTCAATTGCCCTTCCTGAGCTATTTGTGTACGTAGTATTTGCTGCCCGACTAGCAGTTAGGTCCTGCCATGCTTGTCCGAGAGTTCCAACAGGGGCGCTTGCTAAAATTGCTGCACTAAGACCCTGAGGAGTAACGCATAATGTCGGGCTTGTTCCTGTAACCGACTCTGCGCTTGTCGCAAGCTCGACAATACCTTGAGTAGAGGTAGTGGCCTGGCCTGGAGTGATGGTAGCCCAAGCGCGCCAAGCACCAGTGCCAAACACTGTAGTCCTGCTCCACAGCACTCCAGAAGAGTCAGCAAGGATCTGCGTACGGCCTTGGGAACTGTTGCGCTCCAAATGCAACAATGTTCCGAGCAATCCTGGCGAAGGCAGAGTTCCGCCAGTCCCTGCCGACACGGTGTAAACACCTGATGCGGCGATGGTGTCTACGTTTGCAGCATCAGGACCTATTCCACCGAGACCAAAGTCGCCAATCCGCGCAAGTCTTCCAGTCGTGGAGTCAAGCGCTGAAGTTGTCGCGATAGACGCTAGTCCAGCTGGGGTCACGGCCCTTAGGGCGTCTGTTCCGGTTTGAGTTTCAGCGGCCGTAGCGAGCTCAACAATCCCAGCACGCGTCTGAGTGGCGGTACGGGATGCGAGCCCCGCTGGCGTTACTGCACGCTGGGCGTCCGTCCCGGTTTGAGTTTCTGCATCAGTCGCCAGCTCAACAAGCCCTTTGACCGTAGTAGAAGCGTCCGGCGGCGACACTGGAATTGCAGCTGTAATCTTCGCGTTGATGGCCGCCAGTAGCTGGGCATTGTTGTCCTCGTCCGGGGTCAAGCTCGCGGACTCAATGACGTTCAACAGTTCTTCAGTGACTGCGTTGCCCCATTGAGCAGGAATCAACGAACCAGGTGTCCCTGCGACCTGGTCTTCATCTACAAATTTCCCATCGACCAGCCCAACGCTCGGTGTGCTTTTCGGAAAGTCCACGCTTCATCCCTCAGTTGTAATTGATTTGCACGGTCGTGTGCGCAGGCGCTGCGCGCCGGATCTGGCACTCGAGCGGATTCCCGGGGTTCACCCCGAACCGCTCACCCCAATAGCTCGCGCCAAAGCGCCGACCCTGCCGCTGGCGACCTCCCGTGTTCAGGGTCCACATGAACTGAGCGTTCCAGGTACCGAACCGCGCCACGCCAAAACGAGAACGCCCCATACGGGGCGCTCGATGTTCTGTGATGGTCGCATCGGGGTAGCCTTGGCCGACCGCGATGTCGATGAAGTAGGACAGGCTCTGGCCGCCGACCTCGATCAACCGACGGCGCACCGCCAGGCGCCTGTCTTCAAAGGCGGGGTTAAGGCCAAGGCATGGATCTGGCAAGCCCATGATGGCTTCCCAGTCAGGTACCAGTTCACTGACGCCGGCGGGGTCCATCTCGTTCAGGAGGTCAACGGCGCGAGCATCGAGCCGAGCAAACTCCAACGACACGCCGGATAGAATCAACGCGACTTCCGGGACCCGCTCAGGATCCCAGGCGGGACCGGACGGCAACAGGCCGCTCAGTTGTTGCCGATACTGATCGGCTGTTCGGGCTACAGCCATGTGATACCCCCAAAGGTCAGCAGCTCATTGGTGCCGGCCGGCACATCGGCGGTCGGTGTAACCAGGTCGTGGTCCGTTTCACCCGCCGAACCGCTGATGGCCTGGGCAATGTGCGTGAGCAGCAAGGTTTCGCCCAGGCCCGCTTCGCGGTCGTGCAAATCGATCAATTGAGCCTGGATCGCGGCGCGCACCGCGGTGGTGTCCGGGACCGGGTGAATGCTGTAGTTCACGGGCACCTCCACCGGGGCCAGAACGTACAGCTCGGCGGTCACCGGGCGCAGCGGTTCAATGTAGGCTTTCACCTCTGCCAGTTGCGCCGGGTTCGGCACCGGTTCGGCATCGCCATCGCGCATGACGAACAAACCAACGGTGCCTGGGCCAAGGTAGCTACCGCGGCACCAGGCCCGCGTGACGCCGGGAACCTCAAGCGCCCAGGTTTCATAATCGGCAGCGGACCCACCATGTGGCACTAGACGGTACGAACGAATCACCCGGGCGCGAAGCGACTCAATACTCTCCTGAGCGATGCCCCCCGTCAGCCCAGGCGCCAGCACGGTAAAGTTGTTGGTCACACCAGCGACTGGCTGCACCAGGGTCAGTTGCAAACCTGCATCAGCGTTGCCGAGCGTGCCGGCGTCCACCGCCTCCACCGCCCCGGTATTGAGCCCTGCAACTGTGGTGACGTTGGCGGTCATCCGGTAAGTTCGTCCGTCCCTGGCCTGCAGCACGGTTTCGGCATCCACTACAGCACCGGCCACCGCCACAAAGGACACGGCGCCAGACGCAGGTTGTGCCGGGTTTCTTGGCTGAGACAGCCGCAGCAGCGCGATTCGCTCCAGCGTTTCTTCATCTGCCCGGTCGGGCAGGATCTGCTCGGCAATCCAGTCCAGATAGCCGTACAGGCCGTAGGCGGTGCCGGCCAGTGTTCTGGCCAGCACCTGGGCATCAGAACGGCGCAGCGTATCGCTGGCCAGGTCGCTCTGGGTACGGTCGACCAGCACCGGCAGCGAAGGCGTTTCAAACGGCATAGATCACCTGCCATGAAGGGGTGGGTGGGATTTCCAGGCGACTGCCGTCCGGGATGGTCAGGACCACGCTGAGGTTCAACCGATTGGTGTCTGCCCGGGTGCTGCTGATGGCGATGTCCAGGACCTGCCCGTCATCGATCAACCACCGAAGGGCCTCATCTGCATAGAACTCGGCATCCCGCTGGGTGGCGTCGGTCAACTTGACCCGGCGCAGCAACCACAGACGCGAACCAATGCGGTCATCGGCGATCGCCGGATAGCTGTCACCCCACCAGCCGTACAGTTCATCGTCGTCTACCGGATCGTCTGTTTCCGCCCGGCGCCAGGTGTACAGGCTGATGATCACAGCACGAATCAGCGCCGACTCTACGGCGCTTTGAGTACTCATCAACCACCTGCCGCAGGCGCGCCGCTTTGGCCGGTGCCCGGTTGCGTATTGGTGTGGACGTGATTGATCTGGCTGATGCCGCCCGCCACCTGGTCGCCCTGGGACACGATCTGCCCCGTCTGGGTGACGGTTGGCGTTTCGAAGTTCACCGAGACGGACGCCTTGATATTCAGCGTCCCGGTCTCGATGTCGATGATTCGGCCGCGCTTGAAGTGGATCCGGTCGCCCTCGTCGGTGTAGATCGCCACTTCACCAGGCTGCATGGCCTGGATGCGGTACCGGCGATCAGCGGCGACCAGCACCACCGCATGGGACCGGTCGCCACCGATGAAGGCGGTCAGTACCTCGGCGCCCGCCAGCGGGTTGCTGGTGAAGCCATAGGCCTCGAAGTGCTCGGCGTTGTCCTTCAACTCGCCGGCGGTCAATCGCATCTGCAGGGACTGCATTTTCTTCAGGGCGTCCACGAGCACCACGGTGCCGCGGGCCAGCATATTTTTCACGGTCATTGTTTGGGCTCGTAATCGGCAGGAATCAGGTATTCGAAGTTGTCGGCCTTGCCGCCCTTCTTCAACTTGCGGTTCTTGTGCGGGTCCTGTGGCTCCGGCTCGAAGCCGTCGGGCGGCCCCACCTCAAGCTTGGTGATCATGCCCTGTTCCGTCAGGGTGTAGGTGACGCGGGCAATGAGCATCACCCGGTCAAATCCAATGATCGGATCGATCACCCGCACCAGGGTGTTGTGCTTCCACAACGCGCCGTTGGTTTGTCGCCAGCCCTGGACGGTGTAGGTGGTCGACAGCGCCTTGCCCATGCGGGTACCGCGCTCCCAGTTGGCCCGGGCCTGGGCAAGCTCAGCGGTCAGTTGGCCAGACTCCTGAATGATCAGCACCCGCTTGCGGGTCGTCCGATCGTCGGTGAGCACCGCCGACACTTCGGCAGCCGCCTCGCCGAACTCATCGTCCGTTCCACTCTTTTGCCCGAGCACCCGGTATTCGGAAAACACTCCGGAGAAATCCAGCGGCGCGCCGCCGGTGAGGATGTTCTTGCCAACTTCCAAATGGTCGAAGGCACGGCCCTCGCTGCCAGGGCGCGCTAGCACGGCCATGCCCCGGGCATCATCGGTAGAGAACACACGAAACAAAGTCAACAACCGGTCGATGGACTCGAACGCCGTTTCGCCCGGCTCGATCGTATGGTCTGACAGCTTCGCCCCTTCGGGGATCTCGCTACGCACGCTGATCCCGTAGGGCGCAGCCAGCGCCTTGACGATCGTCAGCACACTCTGGTTGTTCCACTGGCCCGGCTGGTTCACCGCGGCGCAATCCACAAGATCCTCCGTCAGCGAACGACCGCTGATGGTGGTTGTGATCTGGTCGTGGGTATAGTCAATCGGCGTTTTGTCCACCCAGCCGGTGAGCACCAAGTCATCACCAATACGAAGCTGGCACTTGGCGCCCTGGCGAATGGGCACCGACACGTCCTGGCCGGGCCACTTCCAGGTAATGCTGAGGGAGAACGAACGGGCCTGATCCTCCAAACCGGCGGTGATTTCCACCGACTTCCAACCGGAGTAGTCCAAACCGTCAACGGTGAGGCTGACAGTGTTTTGATCTTCGGCCATGGGTTACCTCTGGGCTATTTTGATCGGCACCGCCGGGATGAAGCCCGGGTGCCGGATCCTGTTGCGCTGGACCACCTCGGTCGAGCGCGTGGCATCACCAAAGCGCCGGTACGCCAGCACCAGCGCCGACATGGTTTCCGGCGGCGTGATGTCCACCAGCCTGACGCCGGACTCGGCCACGGCCGTGAGGTGCTTAACCAGGGCCTGACGCAACGTGTTCAGCACCACGTAATGGGCCGGATCGGCCTTGAGCGAGGCCTGATAGATGGCCTCATCCAAACCATCGCGCAGCTCGATCACATCGTCAGCGACTGGAACCTCAGGGCGCACCACAGTCAATACCGCCTGCTGCTCAACCGCCGGGGTCGAGCTTGTGGCCACGGGCTGCGATGCGATCGGCATTTCGCTGATGATCAGCGCGACCTGGACCAACAGCGCGTCCTGCACCAAGTTGGCGGTGGCCTGTGATGCCGCCACTGAGTCGACACCGCCCACCTGCGGGACGGTATTGATGCTGGTCACCGCCTCCGCTTGCTGGGTAGCCGTGGCTATCGCGTTTCGGTAGCTGTTGCTGGTGTCTGAGAAAGCACTGTCCTGCAGCGAAAAATCCCTGAAGTAACTGGAAAACAACGACGACAGCGAGTCCGGAGCGTTCATCAGCGACTGCACGAAGCCCGACAGGTTGGTGAACACGCCAACGAATGGTGCGAACTGCTGCTGGATCACCACGTAGACGTTCGACAGGCTGTTGCGCAACCGGAGCAGGCCAAGCCGGGCCTGATCGACTTTCGCCATGGCCGCCTTATAACGGGTCAGGGCCGAGTCCAGCAGACTGTCGGAGGCCTTCACCACTTGCTGCTGACTGTTGACCTTGGCGGTCGGAAAGGTCAGTGGCTTGTCCGGATAAAACGTCAGTTCCAGGCTCACCATGCCGCCGGAGGTCAGCTCGTGGGACAACTTGCAATCGCCCACCTTGACCTGCATGCGCCCAAGCCAAGGATGGACCAGCTCTCCCGGTCCAGGCTTTTGCAGCGCCTCGGTCAGCTTGTCACGCCGCTCGAAGCAATCGTCGCCAATCACCCAAGCCGTCATCGTGTGGACCTGGGCCTGTTTGCCGAGCTGCTCAAAGAACGGCTCATCCCGCTGAGGGTATTCGTGAAGCTGCCCCTTGAGCCCGACCGGTACCGACGTTTGAGGGATCAGAAAGCTGATCCCGCGGAACGACGCCGGCAGCAGGTCATCGCGCCATGTGCGATCCATGTACTACCCCTTCATGACGCCGACGGTACGGGTACCGACGTTTGGTTTGATGTTCAGCCCAGGCTGGTTGGTTTTCGGACGTTCGATGGTGGTGCCCGGTGGGGCGCCGTTCAGGTTGATGTTGAGTTCACCGTTGAGCTTCTGCGCGTTGTTGGCGGCCGTCTGCTGCAACAGCTGGTTGTTGTTGATGCCGAAGGCCTGGTTGTTCATCGCCTGGCGTGCCTGGGCGGACTGAGCAGCATCAGACAGCAGCAGCTCACCGGTGCCACCGCCGGCGCCGGCGTTGCGCTTCTGCTGGGCCTCAGTGAAGGCGTTCACTTTGTTGGTTGCGGTTTGGATGATCCCTTCGCCGCCCTCCCCGCCGCCGAACCACTGCATGATCGGCTCGATGATCGGCCTGAGCTTTTCCCACAGCTGCTTGAACCAGGCCGTGATCGGTTCCCAGTTATTGACGATCATGCCCAGTGGCGACCAGTCGAACATGGTCTTCAGGAAGTCCATGGCCGGGGTAGATAGCGCCACCAGCAGGTTCCACAGTGCGGCGAACAGGTCCGTGAGCGGGCCCCAGTTATCCGTGATCAAGGATATCGGTGCCCAGTTTGCGAAGGACTTGAACAACTCCCAGGCCTTGAGCACGGGCCCCCGGATAACTTCCCAAATTTTCTGAAAGAACGGCGCCACGGTGGACCAGTTGGCAATCAGCAACCCTGCCGCCAGGGCAATGCCCTGCACAACGAGCCCAACGACAGACTTTTTCGTCACGCCGTCGAACAGCTTCATGGCCCACATGCCCGCGGTAACAGCCACCCTCAACACGCCATAGGCAAGGGCGGCGCCCAACACGCCCTTGATCAGGCCAGGGTGCTCGGCCGCCAGCGATGCCAGCTTGGAAACCAGCGGACCTACCAGGGTCATGACGTCGTTGAATGGAGGTAGCAATGCACTGCCCACCTCCACGCCCAGCCGCGTGACCTTGTTGGTCAGCAGCTGCATAGCGTTCGCTGTGGTCTTGGAGCGCGCGGAGAATTCAGCCTCCATCGAACCAGCAAACTTGCCCTTCGTGCCGACAGCATCGAAGCTCGACTTCAGCAAATCCAGATTCGTGAGCAGCGGCGCGATTGCCGCAACGGATTCGGTTCCGAACAGCTCAGTCAACAGTCCGGCCTGCTTGGCCGGGTCGACCTTCGCAATGCGCCCCAACACATCTTCTATGGTGCCCTGAGCATCCTTCTGCATGCTCTTGGCCAGCTGTTTCACGTCCAGGCGCAGAGATTTGAAGGCCTTGGCCTGCTGCTTCGTCGCCGAGCCACCCTTGGTCAGCGCCAGCATGAAGTTTTTCATACCCGTGGCGGCCACTTCGCTGGGCACCCCAACACCGGCCAGGGTGGCACCCATGGCCGCAATCTGCCCCGATGCCAACCCGGCAATAGCGCCGAGCGGGCCGATGCGGGTCACGATGTCAGAAATTTGCGCCGCCGATGACGGACCCACGTTGCTGAGGTAGTTGATCTTGTCCGCCAGCGCCACGACTTCAGGCTGGGTCAGTTTGAAGGACGTCCGCCACTTCGCCATCATGTCGCCCGATTGTTCGGCGGTCTGGTCGAAAGCGATGCCCATCTTTACGGCGTCTTCGGCGAACCGCTTGAGCTCGCCGGCGGCGAAGCCGGCCTGGCCACCGGCCGCAACAATTGCGGCGATGCCATTGGCAGCCATCGGCAGGCGCTCAGACATGTCCAGGACATCCTGCCCCATCTGCTGGAACTGTTGCGGGGTATCGAATGTGACAACTTTCCTCACGTCGGCCATGGCCGTTTCGAATTCCATCGCAGCTTTTGCGCCGGCAATGAATGGTGCGGCAAACGCACCGCCCTGAATCAGATCCTTGAAGCCGATGTTGCCGAGGCCGGAGCTGTTCATCTGCTTGCGGAAACCCGCAACATTTTTGCGGATCCCGGCGAGCGTCGGCGACAGCTTGTCGACGCCGGTGATCAACGCCTTGAGCTGGAACTTGTCCGCCATCACTGCACCTGCTGGGCTGCGTTAATTCGTTGGGCGTGCTCCAGGGATTCGCGGAGCACATCCAATGGCCTGGCCATCATCTGTTCGGGGTCAACCTTCCAGAACCAGGCCAGGTCGTAAGCGGCTGCAATCAGGTCGCCGATGGCTGCGACGCCGCACTCATGAAAAAACTTGCGACGGCCCAGCTCAGTGCGTTGAGGTCGGCCAGGTCCAACTGGTTGACCGACGACGGCGGGATGGCGGCGCAGACCGCGATGTACTTGGCCGCGACGTCCATATCCAGGCTGACTTCTTCGTTTTTGTCGATCTTGTACGGCAGGGCCTTGATCGTCCGGACTTCCTGCACCGTTGGCCTGCGCAAGGTGAGCTCGGTCACCGGCTCGCCATGAGCCTCGATCGCAACCTGAAGTTTCTGTACATGACTCATTGCCAGCTCCCTTTGATGCCGTCGAATTGCAGTTCAATGGTGCCGTCGTCACCTTTCGCCGAAGGCTCATCAACCAGGTATGCCCCGGCCAGCACGTAGACCGAACCGTTGCTGAACTCACAGGTAATGGTCATGTCACGGCCGTTGGTGAGGGCCTTGATCGGGAAGTTCGGCGTGTGGATCGCCGTCATCTTCAGGTAAGGCGTCAGTTTTTCTTCCTTGTAGAAGCCCGGGTAAACCGTCTCCCGCTTTCTGTCCATCAGTGGGGCTTCCGCGCCGCCGGTGATGGTCAGCTGCTCGCCGTCCACCTTGACGTAAACCGTGCCTGCTACTTTTTGACCCATGGTCTGTATCTCCAGAATGAAAAAGCCCGCGCTAGGCGGGCTGGGTGTCGTGGGTCGGAATTACGCCGCCTCGTCGTACTGCAGGCGGAACTGGTTGAGCAACGCAAAGATACGCAACCCGTTGATGTAGTCAGGCGGGAACAGCACGTTGACCCGGCTCGGGTCCTGCGTGTCACGCTCCACCACCAGGTGCTGCGCGAACAGCTCGCCGTTCTCCACATGACCTTCCAGCTCGAGCTTGGCGTATTGCGCGATCAGCTCGCCACGGATGACCGCAGGCGTCACGATCGGCTGACCATCACCGAAACGGGTACCGTCGCTGGCCAACTTGTGTCGGCCGTACTTGCTGGTGATCACGCTGCGCATCCGGCGGATGATGAACGCCGACTGGTGCATGGTCTCGCTGTCCAGGTAGGAGTTATCCGCCTGGCCGTAAGCGTTCTTCTGGTAGGTCGTGACCGAGCGCTGGATGCGCACATACCCGCCCTCGTAGTAGGCCGTGGCCAGGCCATAGGTCAGCAGCGATTGCCGCTCAGTCAGGGTGAACCGCTCGCTGGCCGGTGCCGGGTCCAGGCCCGGCAGGCTGCCGCTTTGGGTAGGCCGGCTCGCATCCGCCGAGATGAATACCGCCGTGCGGGCGGCCAGGGCAGCGGCCTGCACCCACACCGGCTGGGGCACACCGGCCTCGACGGCCTGGATCGTGACGTGCTGATCGTTGCGCGCTTGGCCGGCGGCCACCAGGGTGCCGAGGGTGCCGCGCTTGGCACTATAGACATGGCCGAACAACTGCTTGGCCCAGGACCAACGACCGGTGTTGTCGTCCATTACATCCTTCCAGGCGTCCAGGCTGGTGGTATCCGACCAGGGCATGCACAGGAATTCGAAAGGCTCATCGCCCAACGCAGCGGTGGCATCGATCTGGTCCGGCACGCCGACGCCGCCGGTCATTGCGGTGGCGACCACGGTCAGCCCGGCCGGCGTCATTTCGCCATTGGACTTGCCCAGGCGATTCATGAGGATGCTGATATCGTTGCCGCTTTCGCCGGTCCATTTGCAGGTCAGCGTGACAACGCCGGCAACGGCAGCAGCGGTGACGGGCAAGTCGGGCGTGGCGTTGATCTTCACAGCCAGCGCAGCCGCCGCCACCGTAGGGGTAGCGCCAGAGGTGACAACAGATTGCACACGGACACCGCCGACGTACAGGTTCAGCAGGCCCGCCTCTGTGGCCGTACCGGTGATGGTGATCGTCGAAGTTGCCACCACGCCGGTATCGTCCTGCAACGGAAGGCACCAGATTTCGCCAATCGGGTCGACCTTGCGCCAGGTGTCGTACATCGCGGCAAGCATGGAGCCCTGGCCACCAAGGCTCTTTGCCAGCGCAACGCTGGACACCAGCACCAGCTGGCCGATGCTTTCGCTGGTGGCATCGTCGTTGACCTGGGCGACAATCAGGCGGCGCATGGCCGACGAGGCGCTGTTGGCCGCCGAGTTATCCATCTCCGCGTAAAACAGCGGCACCCGGATATCGGCCGGGATGTTGCTGAATCCGATAGCCATTATTGCGCCTCCTCAGCTTTCGCCGGCGCGCCGGCTTTGGTGGATGTGGCCTTTTCGGCTTTCAGCGTTACGTCGCCATCAGCCAGACGGCGTCGCCACCAGGCGTTGTCGGGAACTTCCCGGCCTTCCGATGGCAACAGGTCAGCGGCCTCCGGGTCGGGCACAGAACGGCCAGAGGCCGGCACCACAGTGATGCGATTGGTCATGGTGTTACGTCTCCAGTGAAATGTGCTTCGATGCGCCCGTCCGGGCCGGGTCGTTGCAGGTTGGGGTCTGCCGGGTCGATGCAGTCCATATTGAAGTTTGCGCCGGTGAAGCCCGGCAGGCCGTCGAGCGTGACTTCTTGCCAGGTCTCTGGCGGATCGGTCGGCAGGTTTCGGCCGAGCTGGAATTCCGAGAAGAAGGTGAACTGATATACGACCCGGGCGCGGCTTATGTGCAGCAGCGCGCCCTTGCCGTACTCGATGGGGGTGTACTCTGGGCCAGGCTCCCAGCCAATCAGAGCGCGCCACAGCTCGGCGCGGATATCGTGTAGCAGGTCGTTATCCTCCTGTCCGCGCTCGTCTGAGGCATCCAGCACGATCACCACGTTGAACTGGTCGGTGATGTTCTGCAGGACCCTGTTCTGCGCTTTACTCGGATCCGCCGCGTCGGCGGTGGCGATGACATAGGCGGCCGGCAAAGCGAGCTTGGCGCTGTCGACAACGGCATCCCAGTCGATGCCACCGGATACACGGCCAGCAAAGGTCGGGCACGTCTGCCGCAGTTGGGCAACGATTGGGTTCAGTTTCATGCGTGGGTCCGTTGGGTCAGTGATCAGCCCAGGGCGGCGGCGAATGCGGCTGAGAGAATCGATTGAACTTGAGCGGAAGAATCTTGCAGGGCATCAGCCATGTAGTTGTCGCGAGGCTTGATGCGCCATTCGCCCGCGGCGCGATCAGCAAGAGCCGCGGCCCTGATACCCTTCGCCCTTCGATTAGACCGGCCTTTTCCTTGACCTGGAGCGAGCTTCCCTAGCCTCCTGCCCTTCTTCACGCCGTAGTGCAGATAGGCCGGGTAGAACTCTTCCATCGCAGCGGTTTTCGTCGGGGATATCCGCACCAGGAAGCCAGAGCGGGAAACCTTGAAGGAAACCGATTCGACCGTAGCGCCGGTCCGATTGTGCGGATAGCCATCCTGGCCTTTGCCCAACACCAGGTTCATCTGGGCGCGCTGAGTGATGAGCAGGCCCACCTTGCGCATCCCGGCGCGGATCTTGCGCTTGTCGAAGGCGTCACGTTCGAAGTTGTCGAAACCCTCGACATGCAGGTAGCCGTCAATCGATGCGGAGTTAGACATAGATGCCCGTCCCCGATTGTGCCGGGCTCATCTCTTCGACATCCAGCAGGGTGAAACGCCTGGAGTCGTTCATGTCCGCCGAGCGCTTCACTCGATAAAGAGGCGTGTCCGGAACGACCTCATAGCCCCCACCAGCACCCTTCCTCACATGCACAATCTCATGAGCATCAGTGATGCCATTCAAAAGCCTGATGGAGATCCGGTGCGTTATCTTGACGTCGGTCTGAACACCATCGGTATAGGTGGCGGTGCCGACAGGTTCAATACGGGCCCAGATCCCTTTCAATACAGAAAAGCTTGAATCAAGCCCCATATCCGCTGCCGGAGTGTCAGTGCGAAGCCGGACCGCAACCCGGCGCTTCATCTCACCAATCGTCGGTTCGCGATATCCCATCTTGGTGCCCCGCCTATCTACATGTTGACCCAGCGATGAGGCTTCCACAGGGCACTGGTCGCCATGGGAAGCTCGGAGATTTGGGTGTTGCTCGAAACCACCGGCTCCCGATAAACGTACCATTGCCCAATCAGCAGTAAGGCACCCTGCATAATCGCCGGAGTCATGAACAAGGCGTTATCGACCGGATCCGGCAGCACTCCTGCAGGGTCAATCAACTTTCGATTGGTCCAGGTTTCGAACGCGCTCAGGGCGGCATCCGTGTAGGCCTGAATCAGCGTATCCTCATCGTCGTGATCGACCTTCAGGTGGGCCTTCACAACATCAAGATCAATCATTTTTTGGCACCAACGCTTGAAGCTCTGGCTTCTTGGCGTTCTGGTCGAACTCGATCCCTTTCCCAGTGAGCCAAACGCGAAGATCTTCAATCTTCATTTTCAGCGGGTCAGGTTCGACAGCACCGCCAACAAGGGTTGCAACCCCCAAATGCTCGACGGCAACAAGAGCGCAGCGGTCGGTTACCTCTTGCTCGCCCACCTCGACCTGCACGACGTCGTTACCGTCGACAGCGAAGGGGAAAGCCTTGGTTACCAAAATTACTGGCATACACACCTCCAGAAGCCAGGGTGCCCGAAGGCACCCGGACAATTACGCTGCGCTGAGGGTCAGAACCTTAACGGCCTGGGAATCGACGAGCATGCCGCCGACGCGCTTGGTGGTGTAGAAACCCACGTAGGGTTTGTTGGTGTAGGGGTCGCGCAGAACTCGGGTACCGATGCGGTCAACGATGGTGTAAGCCCGCTTGAAATCGCCGAAGGCGATGGCATTCGCGTCGGCCGCAATATCCGGCATGTCTTCGTTTTCGGTGATGCCGTAGCCGAGCAGGCTCGATGGTTGACCCGCCTCGAGGCCTGGACGCCACAGATAGTTGCCGTCGCTGTCCTTGAGCTTGCGCACGTAGGCAACGGTGAGGTTGCCCATCATGAACTTGCCGTTGGCTCGATAGCCGGCTTTCAGAGAGTGAATCAAATCGATCATCGTGTCGCCGGTGAATGCACCCGCGGAACCTGAGATGATTTTCTGCAAGCTGCCGAAAGCGCGGACATCATCAGCCGTGGTGAGCAGCGGGTAAGCCAGCAACCCCTTCGGTTTGTTGGTGCCGTTGCCCAGGAGGAAAGCGTTACCTTCCTTCTCCGAAAACTCCCGGGCGACTTCGGAGTTCAGCCACTGCTCAGCATTGAAGAACATGTCGTCCAGGCTGGTCTGGGTGGCTTGAGGGTTCGAGTAGATCTCGCCCATGAACGCCGAGATCTGGCCCAAAGTAGGAGTTCCGGTTTCAGGCCGAGGATCAGTTTCGCCGACCCAGCCGGAACCGGCACCACCCAGCGCGACGAGGCGCTTATAGTCCGGCGAGCCGACGGTAATCTGGTTGCAGACCTGGCGCATCGGGGAGGTGTCGCGCAGCAGCTCAATGATCGTACGGTCCATTTCCTCCGGAACCGCATAGCCACCGTCTGCCTCAACGCCAACTTGCAGCGCTTTCGCCTGCAGTTCGCCCAGGCCAGTATCGGTCCCCTTGCGAACAAACTGCAGGAAGGCTGTTTTGTGCTCGCTGGCAGCCTTGGTGCCAGTGCCATCAGGCCGCTTGATACCGGCCAGTTCTTTCTCCAAGGCGGTTTTCAGCTCGTCCAACTCACTCAGCTTTTCGTTGAGCGTGTCGACCTGGCCGGACAACTTGCCCTTCTCAGCCTCCAGGCCCTCGATGCGCTTGTCGTTCTTCTCCTTGAACTCGTCGAACTTCTTGCCCAGGGCATCGGCGACTTCTTCGATATCTTTCTTTTCAACAGCCATGAGAGGCTCCTTACATTCGTTCAATCAGGGATTTGAGGGATTTCAGTGCTTCGTCGGCACCCGCCTCTCGCGGTGAAACTGCGCCGTAGCCCTTAGCCATGAAGGCCTTGGCTTGGGAGCCAGAAAACCCAACCTCTCGAAGGGCTCGCTCCACTTTGCTGGGCGGTGGCGTTTCACCGCGGGCCAGCAGAGATTTCACGTCGGTGATCCGGGCTTCATCGTTGGCAGGAAAGGTCACTGGGGATACTTCCCACAGATCAATCCCTTTCAAAATCCAGATGCCCTTCTCTTTGTCGTATTCGTAACCGTCATCCTCGAGCATGTAGCCGATAGACAATCCGGTCAGACTGCCGGCCTGCATGTGCCCATGAGCTCGCTTCGCGAGCGGGTCTGAGTCGACCAGCAGCCGGCCTTTCACGTACAAGCCAACATCGTCTTCGCGCATCTCCGTATAGATGCCGATCGGCTCGCTCATCTGGTGTTGCCAGAGCATCGCCGGTAGCCGGCCCTTTTCCTTCCACTTGGCCAGGCTTGCGGCGAAGGCGCCGCGTACAACCACGTCGCTGTAACTATCCACAACGCCGAACACGGACCCGTAGCCTTCGAACTCGCCGCTGTCGCTGACCGACTTGATGGTCAACGGCACATCAAGACGCTGTTTTGTTTGCATCGCCGGCCGCCTCTGGATTGGTGGTCATGTTCATGGGGGTGAGGTAGATGTCGCCGCCCTCGCGGGGGTTCTCATCCTCGAGTTCACGGCAGTCGTTGGGGCTCAATATTCCCCACTGAATACCCTTGCCGTAGGATTCATAGCGCCCTTTAAGGTCGCCTCGCATCAGTGCGCCAGCATTGAACTTGGCGTAATGGGTCAGCCGATCCTTTTCATTGAGCAACCCAACCTGAATGCGGTGCTCAATGCGCGTCATGATCGGAACCAGTGAGTAGTTCACAAAGCTCATGCCCATGTGCTCGATGTTGTTGAGCGTCATTTTTTCCATGCTCGCCACCAGGTGCGGCGGCACACGGAAAAGACCGCAGATCTGCGCCTCGGTCATTTTCTTTGACTCGATGAACTGGGTGTCCTGGGCATTGAGACTGATGGGTTTCCACTCCAGCCCCATCTCCAGAATCATCGGCTTATAGGCATTTGCTACGCCCATGTGTTCGCCTTGGAACTCCGTCTTCAACCGATTAAAGGCGTCGTCTGATAGCTCTTGGCTGGTCTGCAATACGCCGCTGGTTACTGCGCCATTGGTGAACAACTTAGCGGCATGGGTATCCATGGCTTGTCCCAAGCCAAGGGCCTGCCGTGCATAAGCGATTGGGTTCAAGCCGGTCAGCCCATCCAGCGTAAAAAGCCGAACGTGCCAGATTTCGTCCTGGGTCAGGACCTTCGGCCCGGACTTGAATTCGACGGTGTACTCGACGGTCCAGTCATCCTTCAGCTTTGGCTTTACCTGGTCAGGGTTGATCGGCAACAACTCCACGACATTGCCCAGCGCAACGACCTTGTAGGCGAAGAAGTTCCCCCGTAAACATAGGCACGCCACCAGCAACTCCCAAAATTCCTGGGCGGTCATATAGCCGTTCGGGGCCATCGTGAGCAGTGGGTAAAGCCTGTGGGTATCTGCCGGTAGCCTGACCCTTCCCGTTTGCTTAAGAAGGCGACACGGCAACATCCCGATTGACTCGGCCAGAACACGAACACAATTGAAAACCACCAGTTGCTGTAGTGCACTCGTGGTTGTCACCCGCTGCCCGGCCGTGGTTTCGTAACCGGTGCCCAGCGCTTGGGCCAGTTTCTCAGGCGTGTCGATTATCTGGGGGTCGCCCTTGATGCCGAAGAATCGGCCGATTGTCTTGAATAGCGACATTAGAGCTTCCTGATTCCGTGTTTCGTGATGTGGCCGGAGAGCGTTTCCTCGGGATGCGCATTCGCCAGGACGCGACCAATAGCCATAATCAAGGCCACCGCTCCGTCGATCTTGTTGTCATCGCCCTGCTTGATTGGTCTGACGACATCGTCATTGCCTGGCAGAAACTTGCCGATGACGTTGCCGATACACCAGGTCATGATCGGATTGCCGTCGTGATGGAACCGGCCGGCAGTAATCGCCGCCTCCAGTTCCTTCATGGGGTCGCTCATGTTGGTGTAGTTCTGGGTGATCGTGACGGGGTTCAGACCCTCATCGTCCAGATCGTGAGAGAGCCCAGTGGCCCCGTGGGGGTCGATTGGGCACTCCCGTACAGGCGCCAAGTGGTTGGCTTCCTTCGCCTCCGCCAAAATTTCGCGGTAGTCAACCTCGGCGCCATCAGTGGTAAGCAGGTGTCCGGTGTTGATCCACGCTTGGAACCGCTCAGCCATCCGCCGGTTGTCGGTGTCGTTGGCCGTATCCTCAGGGACCCAGAACTTCGGCGAGATCGAGTAGTAATGCGTCTTGCCGTCGATGACCCGCCAGAACAGACGAGCCATCGAGTTCATGTCGAGCTTGCGCGCCAGGTCGAACCCCAACATGCACTCCTGCCCCTCGAACATCTCCAGGGTCAGTGTCTTGTCTTCGCAGGACCGCCAGGTTTCGACGTTGAAGAATCCAGCCTTCGCACTCACCCATAAGTTCAGGTGCTTTGTCTTGAACGTGTTGGTGAAGCGGGCCGAGCGGATAGCCCGGGCCAACTGGCTTTCCAGATATTCCTGGAACACTGAGACGCCCATGCACGGGTTGGCCTTGGCCAGGTTCTTTGGGTCGGTCCAGTCGTCACCTTCGTCCAATGTCCAGATGTAGCCGAACAGCTCGGGGTCGGGCACCGTGCCGTTGAGCATTTCTAGAACTTGGCGGCGCTTGTCGTAGCAAGGCCCTTCGATGTTCGCGCCGGCGGTGGTAATGATGAACATCAGCGGCTGCCGACGTGCCCCCATACCGGTCAACATGGTGTCGTATTGGGCGGCGCTGTCGTGTTCGTGAAACTCGTCGATGATCGCGCAGGAGGGCGACGCACCGTCGCCCGGGTTGCCAATCAACGGCTCGAAGCGACTGCAATCCGACGGTATGTTCATGTTCGAGGCGTTGACCTCGATACCGGCCGCCTCGATCAACATCGGTGAGCGCATGACCATCAAGCGCGCCGGACGGAACACTTCCCAGGCTTGCTTCTCGGTGGTCGCACCGGAATAGACTTCAGCGCCGAACTCGTTGTCGGCAACGAACATGCCGATGCCCACGCCGGCGGCGATGACACTCTTTCCGTTCTTCCGAGGGACTTCCCAATAGCTTTCCCGGAACCGACGGTAGCCGCCCTTCTTCTTTACCCAACCGAAGGTGCACGCCAGGCCGAACAACTGCCACGGCTCAAGGGTGATGAGCTGCCGCTTGAACGCCCATTCGCCTTTGGTGTGCGGCAAAAGCTGCATCAGCTTTAGCTTTTTCTCGGCTTTCTTCGGGTCGAACTTGTACGCAAACGACTTGAGCCGGCTCGCGGCGACGTCGTCGAAGTGCCTCTGAATGGACTGATGAATGTATCGGCAGGCTGGAAACTTGCCTTTCAAAACGGTTCTCGCCCAAGCCATCGCCTTGTCGACGTTTGGGTGGGCGGTCTTGGCCATCAGCTACTCAATAATTTGGCGAACTCGTTGGTTGAGGTTTGCTTGTTTCCGCCAATGATTCGGGTACGGCTGGAAGGATCCAAGCCGAGCAACGACCCGAACGTAACCAATTGGCGCATGGATTCGTTCGCGGCAGTGAGCGCCGGGTTCTTCATGGGGCTGCCCTGGGCAGACTCGACAACAATCCCGAACTGCTGGACGGCTTCTTCAGCCATCCGCCACTTGTCATAGGCGGTGCAAAACGCCTCGACGTTGTGTAGATCGGTGAGCGCGACGACGTGCTCACGGAGCAATTCCGGGATCAACATCCGCCACATCGTGGCCGCGCGATCGCTCAGCCACTCCGGCGGATCGATATCCGTCACCGTGGAAAAATGCGGCTCTGCTGTGTTCAGCGCGCGCTTGCCGGGATTTCCGGCGAGTGCTTTTTTGGCCGTTGGCTTGGGTTTGCGACCACGGCCGGCGACCGTGGCGGTGCCCCCCATCGCGCAACTCCTGATTTTTTAATTTCGCGGTCGTGAAAGAAAGGCTGGGCGGACGGTCTAGAAGACAAAAGCTCTGAACTTTTGACCCTCCCCCTCCCCGCTAATGGGATTTATTCTCATTAAAGCTAATTTCCGTGCATTCTGCACGATCACCGCCTTGGGTTGCCCCATCCACCATCCTCGCGAGCCGTCTTCCGGCTGTGGCAGCTATGGCACAGCGACTGCCAGTTGTTTCGATTCCAGAAGATCGCCGCGTCACCCTTGTGAGGGATGATGTGGTCCACCTCAGTGGCCGCGACCACCTCGCCGTGACGATCATGCTCAGCACACAACGGATTGCGAGCCAAGAAGCCCTTGCTCGCCTTCTGCCATTTGTAGGTGTAGAGCCGCTGTGTGCTGCTCTCGCGCTTCTTCGCTGCCAGGCGCTCGGCCTGTGCAGTAACCAGGTGAGCATGCTCGTCGCAGTACTTGGCGTTACGCGTCAAGGTACGGCAGCCTTGGGCAAGGCAAGGGCGCTGTGGTCTTTGGGGCATGACTACTCCGCTCCTCGGCGAGGTAGCTTGAAGTCCGTGACCCGGTCAGCAATGGCCCGGATCTTTTCGACACCCAGGAACCCAACCCATCCACCGGCGAAGGTAGCCATGCTCTGAGGCAGGCCGAAGAAGTCCAAGCCACTGATGATCGTCAGGGTCAGCCCACCACAGATAGCTCCTTCCACCAGCATCTGGCGACGCGTGCCGCCACCATAGGTGATACGCAGGACAGCCATAGCGCAGGACAGCGCAGCCGCGTACAGGACAGGCGAATGCTGGCTCAACCACGCAAGCGCTACCGCCCAGGTGTCTGGTTTGTCTGGCATGTTAGGCATCTCGATTCCTCCCCGTCAGGGAGTATGGGACTCGGCCGCACAGGGCCCGGGAGGATTGAATCTGCTCCGACAACACTCCCAATTCGGAGCGATGGGTGTGGCAGAGCCGAAAACGAAAAAGCCCAGCACGGTGGCTGGGCTTGGACAAAAAAACTGATTATTCACTGACGTGTTCGAGCACCGACTTCTTGAATCTGTCCTTAACGCGCTTTGCACCATCCATCCACTCACAAAGAACGAAGTCGTGGCTCAACGTACCCCGCTTTACCTTGGTTCCGATGGTAAACCCTCCGACTTCGATGGGCCCTTGATCATAAATGACCATATCAGGGCCTCCGCTTTTCAAACGAACGACTTGACCTTCAAGAAATTCCGACATGCCAGTTCCCTGCAGTTGTGGGTGGGTTCTTTACCCATATTGGGACATCTGGCGTGATTTCAACTGGCCATTAAAAAGCCCGACGCAATGGCCGGGCTTTCGATGAGTGTCGCGCTTGAAAAGCTGAACACAGTGCCATGAAAACAGGTGTTTATCCGCGTGGAAAGGCTTTTTTAAGCCGCCTCGCGAATTCCCTCCAAAGCGCAATCAATCCAGGCGACCCCTGCCTTTATCACCTCCCTCGCCTTCGCCTCTCCTATGCCGGCATCCCGAGCGATGCGTAGGGCCGGCCACTTGGCTCCGAAGTAAAGCCAGATGAAGTCTCCCATCTGGACGTCACGAACAATCAGCCGGGACACCGCTCCATCGATGACCAGCGCTAAGTCATCGGTCAATGAATACTCCTTCACTCCCCCCTCACAGGGCGTGTTGTCGCGGATCAGTGCGTAGAGGGGAGACACGTACCGCGGGACGCCCATCCCATCCATCCTCCAGAACCCCCACTGTTCTAGCAGCCACTCAGTGTCACCCAGAGGTTTTCCAACATAGGTTCGCTTCTTCATGCCGTTCTCCTCGGATCGGGGTTACTCAAGCCAAACAGATCACGGAGCAATCGATCAGCAGGTTTGTTCTTTGCATTGCCGTCAATAAGCCATCGCTGGCCAAAATCGTGGAAGCCAATCTGAGCGCGGTTGCCATGCCAGCTCGCAACCATATCCAGCAGGTAGGCGAGCGCTAGCGGTCCACCAACCTTGACCTTGGCAAGCTCCTCACCGGCGATCTTTAGAAAGCGGCGCTCCAAGTCACTCATACTCTTGCGCGGCAAAGCCGCGGTTACGTTATTCATTTCAAAACCTCCCCTTCAAGCGGTCGGCAAGGGGGCGGTTCATCTCCACCTCCTCGTTGCTCGGCTCGCGGCCGACAAAATTGACGAAGCGGGCGTACTGCCCCTGTCGCTGTACCAGGCAGGAGCCAGGCTCGGCCTGCCGACCTTTGTCCAAGATCAATTCAGTAACGCCCTGCTCGCCCATCTCGGAATCTGGATCGTGATGCACCAGGATCACGGCATCGGCGTCCTGCTCGATCTGTCCCGAGTCGCGCAGGTCACTTGCCTGAGGCTTTTTGTTGGCACGGGCAGTTGGGTTGCGATTCAGTTGCGCCAGCACCAGCACAGGAACCCCCAACTCCTTGCTCAGGTTCTTCATCGCAATCGATATCTTCCCTACCGCCTCGCCCCTGTTCTGCGTTTTCCCGTCGGTACTGACCAGGCCGAGGTAGTCGACCATGAGGATGTCCAAGCCAATCTCCCGTTGGAGCTTTATGGCTTCGGCTCGGATGGCGGGCATCGTCAATCCAGGAGTGTCATTCAGGTACAGGTCCGCGTCCTTGATCTTGCTGGCGGCGATACCAATGCGATCCCACTCCTCCCTCTCCAGGCACTTGACCTCCTCCATCCGGCGCAGATCGATACCGCCTTGGGCGGCAATCGTCCGGACGGTCAACTCCTCCTCGCCCATTTCCAAGCTGATAATCAATCCGACGCCCCTGCCGCGGATGGCGACGTGATTGACGATCTGCAACCCGAGCATTGTCTTGCCGCTTCCCGGCCGCCCAGCGATGACGACCATAGACTTTGGTCTCAGGAATCCAATCAACTTGTCGAGATCCTCAAGCCCCGTGGATAACTTCTGCGGTGCCCGGTCATTGAGCGCGTCATCCATGTTGCCCAGTACCACCGGCAGTACGTCGCTCATCCGCTTGTAGCCGGCCTTGTCCGATGCGCTGAGGTCACGCAGGTCAGCCAGCGCTAGATCACACTGATCAAGGATTTCGTCAGCTGGCAAATCACCGTAGACACCGGTGTCTACTATCCGCCCGAGGTCACGAAACTGACGGACCAGCGCCCATTTCCTGACCTGCTGGGCGTAGGTCCTCCAGTTAGCGGCCGATGGGACGTTCCGGCAAAGGTCTATGGTGTATTCCAACGTGGTTTTCCCGCTGGGCAGATAGCGCTGAATCGAGCCCAGCGTCACCGCGTCGACGGGCATCCGCTGCGACTGGCAGTCGCAAATCACATCGAACAGCGCTGCGTTGTCCTGGTGCCAGAAGTCTCCAGACTTCATCTGCGAGACGATTTCTTCCAGCATCACGGCGTTCCCCTGAAGCGATGCGATCATGATCGCGCCCAGCACGCCCTGCTCTGACTCGAGGCGGTAATACTTGTCCTCTTGGTTCATGCGCGTCCCCTTGCCGAAGCCCATGTGAAGCCTACTAGCAGCGCACCGTTTTCCCGAAGCCGATCCAGCGCACGGGCGCCGATGTACTGCTCAAGGCTGGGCGCATGCTTCCCGTCTGCGTCTTGCTTCGATCTAGCTGGGAGGTTGGAGACCACCACCGTCGGGCGCACCAGGTTGTACCGCCGATCAAAGACCTCATGCAGGACGCCCAGCTCGTACTGGGTGCCCGCCTGGGCGCCGACCTCGTCGATCACAAGCAGGTCGAAGCTCGCCAGTTCGTTGATCACGTCGCCCTCGGCGTAACCGGCGTTGCGGTCCATCGAGCGCTTGAACACGCGGATGATCTCCGCAGCGGTGGTGATCACCGCCACGGCCCGGTGCTCGCGGATCACGTGCTGGACGATGCCGCTGGCCAGGTGCGTCTTGCCGTTGCCGACGTTGCCGCACAGCAGCAGGTTGCGCCCAGCCTGGTAGTGCTCACCGAAGTTGTCGGCGTAGCCCCGGCACGTTTCCAGCGCCTGGTTCATCGCAAGGGTGGTGGCGCGGTAGGTGGCAAAGGTGCATTCGGCAAACCGAGGCGTGATGCCAGAGCCTACAAGCGCGCTGTTGACGCTTTCGGCTCGCAGGTTGGCCAGCGCCTGTGAATGCTCTTCGCTGCCCTGAGGCGCAACGCGCAGGCCGTGGTACTGGCATTGCTTGCACGGGCGAATAGCTGTCGAGCCGTCAAACTGCTCCACCTCTGAACGTGCGATCGAACCATGGACCGTGCATTCGCCGGTGAACGTGCGCTGCTCAGGCTGGCGACGGAAGTTAGAACGCTGGGCCATTGCCGCCTCCTTGATACATGTCGTCGGTGTGGACCGGCAGGTTGTTGAAAGCCGAGGCTTTGCCGTTCTTGGCGCCAGCACCAGGCAGCACCGAATCCGGGTAGATGTCCGACCAACTGCTGGTGGTGGACTTATCCAGGACGGCATCCGGGTCGGGATGGTTGGCCAGCTTCTTGGCAATCAGCTCACAGGCTCTCAGGGTCAACGGTGCCCGCTTCGCCTTTCGCATTTCACAGAAGTCTGCCCAGGCGTTATCGGATGCGTTGGCTGGCTTGGCAGTCAGTGGATCGAATTTCGGAGCCTTGGTCTTTCTAACCTTCTCCGGTGCCTTGGCGCCTTCTTTTTGGTTAAGGATGGTTAATGGGTGGTTAAAGGGTGGATTGGGTGCACCCGGTGCACCCCGTTCGGTCGTGGTGTGCACCCCGTTCTGTTCTGGCGTGCACCCCGTTGCGTCTTCAGGTGCACCCCGCTCGGAGCGGGGTGCATCCTGTGCACCCCGTGAAAGGTCAAGGTCATAGCACACCGGAACACGGTCACGCTGGGTGATATAGGCCGCAGCAACTGCCTGATTTCCGCGCTTTATCAACCCAATCGACTCCAACTCACGAAGCCGATATTGAACGGTGCGGGGTGCCAGGCCGGTATCAAGCGCGAGACTAGAAACGGCAGGGAATGCAGCACGACCGGACTGGTCGGCATAGTTGGCCAGGCACAAGAGCACATGCCGTGTGTGCGAGTCGGTGACAACCTGCTGGGTAAGCGCCCAGGACATAGCTTGAACACTCATATGTCCAACTCCCACGTCACACGGCGCACAAAATCGTCATAGGTCTCACTCATGGCGAAGCCGGCCTGTTCCAGCATCTCGCGATGGGCCTTGGCGCCGCTGTACATCATCCAGCGATCGCGCTCGGGCAGAGCGGCGAATGAGACATAGCTCGGCCAGGGGCCGACGATTACAGGCGACGCTGGAGCATCCAGGGAAAGAGCATCAGCTTTGGTGGTGGTGATCATTGAAGTGTCTCCCCTGGCTTGCGGCTGATCTGGGCAGCCATCGCCTCCACTGATCCACCAGACAGACGCAGCACCAGCCGGCGCAGCGCAGTGGTCGCGTCGATGGAGAGCGTACGGGCTTCGTCGAGTGCCAGACCTGTCGGTGAGTGGTCCATCAGCAGGATGCGAGCACGGTCGCTGTAATTAAACGCCGCGCAGGCTAGTTGCTGGTCCGTCAGGCCGTCGAACGCCTCATCGGGAAGGCACTCGCCCGGGAATACAACCACAGGAATGAGGTTCGCTGGTCGTGGTTCCCCCTCCAGCAAGTTGCGTCTCATAGCCTCCAAATGATCTTGGGCGACTTGCCTCGCGTCGTGACCAGTCCTGCGTCTGAACAGCGCCTTAAGCGCGTAGTAGGCGCGGTAGAGATCGAGGTAAGTGTCATCCTCCTTTTCAATGGAGTATTCAGGCTCGTCGATCACCTCAAGCGTGTCCTTGACGACCTCGAAACACTTCAACAGCAGGGCTGCATCGGCGAATCTCTCGAAGTGAGCCTCGTCGATATGCTCCACGAGCGGTTCCTGCTGGGCAGGGAAATTCAGAACGTTTTTCATGCGAGGTTCCTCTGGCGCAGCTTGAAGCGGCCTTGCTGAATATCTGGATGGGTGGCGCGCTCTGCCGTGACGAAAGTGCACTCGGCGGCGAACCGGTCGAAGCGGCGAGTGATGTCGGCCGTTGGCCAAATCGGATACGGCTGCGCACCGTCGTCAGCGTGCTTGCTGCGGACCATCGCGAACGGCAGCGGCGCCCCCGGAATGTCGCGCATCACGGCGTTGATGACCCATTGGGGAATGCCGTGGCGCAAGTTGATGCGCTCGCGGATCGTGGTCATGGACTCGAAGCCGGCAGGCCGTGAGTCGAGGTAACGAACTTGCTCGACTTTGGCCACCCGGGTTTCGATCCGATCCAGCGCCACCTGCTGCTCTCGCTGCTGACGCTCGACTGCCACCAGGTGGTTGGCGTTGGCGGCGGTAATCTCGGCCTGGGTCATCGGACGAGCCGCTTTTTCTTCCAGCGCCTGCCAGCGGTCTACCAGCGCGGCGGTAAATTCAGGACTGAGTTGAGCGACCACTACGAAGCTGTCGCGCTTGCATACTTGGTACTGCTCGACCGTCTGGCCGAGGTGGTTTTTAACTTCCTCAATTTGAGGGAGTTGAATGGTTTTGCGCTCAATCAGCGTTTCAATAGTCCGCTTCACGTTGTCGTGACGCTTACCGACCAACTCGGCGATCTCTTGCGAGGACATGGTGGCGGCATCGCCGCCTTGGAATTTGGCGATGGTCATTGGCAACTCCTGAGATGCACGGCGTCGTGCGAAGCGCCAGCGTGTCGGCTCTTCCAGAAAAAGTTTCGAGTGGCGAAAGTGATCGATTCCAGGCGGCGTTCGATCTCCGTGGCAAGCGGATGGTCCCAGCCGCCGTCGAGCGCTGGAACGATCTGAGCCAGCAGGATCGAGCGCAACTCGCCGAACATTGCGCGGGCCTCGTTCATCCGTGCCATTTGTTCAGCGCTGACGCTCACATCGGCAAGTAACTCACCCTCAACCGCGACGAGAGAGGTGATTGAAAGGGAGGTCTTCACGGCTGCACCTCCACAGAATGCGACACGATTTTGTTATTCGTGTTTTGTGTCGCGGGCTTTTCCTCCCCCAGCTGTTTGAACTGCTCGATGGCGCTATACACGCCTGCGAAACCGGTGTCGCTCAAGTACTTCGCAAGCTCAGCCAAAGCGCTGGCGGATCGGCCATCGCCGTGGAGGTGGTCAAGCTGGATAGCACTGGCCAGCGCGCTGAGCCACTCGAGCTGGTCTTTGGCGGCGAGCAGTTGAAACTCCGCCTCTTGAGCGAGCTCAGGCATGGTGGGTAGTGGCTTGTTCATCTGGCATCCCCTTGGTGAGGGATGTTCTGCAGCCTGTATGCAGCAGCAGCCCCGGCTTCGGCCATCGACATGGACAGCAAGGCAAGCGAGTTGATAAGCCAGCCAGCACTCATTGCGAGTTCGTTGGTTAGCTCGTTGTGGTTAGCTGCATGAGCGATGAGTTCGCCAACAGCTGCGACCCCGTGCAGAGTGCTGATCTGGAAGTTGTCATTGGCGTTTTCTACGCACTGGAGTTGCTCGACCTGTTCAGGCGTGAGGCGAGCACCCTTGGATGAGCAGGCTGGAAACTCGCGCTCGACGTCGATAAGCAGTTGGTTCCACATTGGAGGCTTCATTTGGCGTCCTCCGCGTCCAACTCAGCGCCCTTCTGAACCGACCAGACCAGCGCACTGACGGTTTCAGCCAGGAAGCCCAGCGCAGAGAGACCGTCGCAATAAACCAACTCGCCCATGTTCGTGCTGTCGTGCAGGTGACCGCAGATCTGGGCCAGGCCCGAGGACAGGACCTTGGCTGTTTGGAGCGCGTCTTCAGCGTTCGTACCGGCGGCTACGTGAAGCATTTGGATGCCTCGGTTGTCGATTGGCGTGTTGAGAAAGCCAACGTGGCCTGTCAACAATGCTTGCGATGCAAGTGGGTTAGTGCTATTTTTCGGGTGCATGAAATCGTTCTCCAGAACGAAGATTCAAAAAAGTCCATTGGCGTGGACTGGTTAAGAAGGCTCGCGAATGCGGGCCTTTTTGTTGCCCGCGATTTAGCCGGACAACAAAAACTGGGATGGAACGTGCTGGCTCATGCCGTATTCCTTTTTACATTGGGCAGGCAAAGGCCAACCATTGGAAGTCGCTGAACAGGCCCTGGCGAGGGCCTTCCTTTTTCACTCGAACGTACTCATTAATCGAGGGCCTCAGGAGGGGCGAGTGATCCTTATCTGTAATAGTGGCCAGGTACTGCCCCATTTCTGAGATTTCCCCCTGCAGCCGAGTTAATGGTCTACTAAGTGCACTTTGATTTCTTTTAAACTCGATTAAAGAATTTCCAGCGCAACTTGGAAAAGTTTTCGCATGCAGAAACAAAATCGGCCGAACCGCACCGGCTTGCACATTGTTGCAAAGCGACTGACAAAAAGTACTTTCAGCCCCATGTAAGATTTCCTGGGCCTGCGACACCGGCTTACCTTGAAGCTGGGATGGGCAGACCTTCATAGCAAGGCCCGCAAACGTGGTTGGTCTGGACGATTCAGTTCGAGCGCCATCTGGATCGAATTGATCTTGCGCTCGACCTCTAGGCTAAGATTGGGTTCGTCACGCTGCCACTCCCACAAGCCACTACCGCACGCACTGGCCAGCGCCTTACGATCATTGAATTTTTTGCAGGTGCGGTTGAGGTCTTCGAGCGCAGAAGGCACGCGATGCAAAATCTCCTCGATGCGTGTGTCACACCACACCGAAAACTTTGCACTGAGCCAGCGAGCAAAGTGAATTGCGAGCTTCGGGTGCAGCCATGTGCCGCCGCCCCGATCAGCCCGGGCCTTACTGGTTTTTACATACCCGGAATTCCGGGTATCTAGAATTTTCGACTCGCCACCGGTCAGATGCTCATCAAGCGCCTGGATGTACTCCAGCGTGTCTGCGTTATCCAGCCAGTGGTCAATGCGCTTGCCGAAACGGTTGGCCAAGTTGGTGGCGTGGAGCCAGCCGTCCGTGCTGAAACGAACGGACTTTCCCTGATACTCGAACGGGATGACGTTGCTCATTACGCCACCTCCGCACTACTGGACAAAACACCAGCACCTACAGTGGACTGACCCGGCGGTGAGATTGAGCGTACATTTGCGTTCAAGGTAGGCAGCGCCTTAGCGTTGGAAAATTGATCCACATTCCAGGACGGGTCCCACTGAAGATCCGGACGAAGCGCGTGGCGACTAACGTTCCCGTCCGTAGCGCTTTCAATCTGGAGAGCCCTTTCGGCGGTGATTGCTCTGTCACCTGAAACGAGCCTGGATAGATACGAAGCAGTCACGCCCAGCCTGAGCGCAAGCACTTTCTTGCCGCCGCGGGGAAGCTCCGCAAGGTATTCGGACAGGTTCATTTTTATTTACCCAATGGTGCACTTAATTTGCAGACTACCTGATTTATGTACCATTTCAAGGTAATTTTCCATCAGGGAAATAAAAGGTACAGTTTGGTATGGACATAAATGACTCGCATCAACTCAAAAACGTGCGCAGGCTCCGATTGCGTGAGCTCGTGGCGACTCGCTTTGGCGGGAAGCAATCTGCATTCGCAGAAGCTATAGGGCGCTCCCCATCCTATGTGGCCAGGATGTTTTCGGATAACCCGGCACACTCAAGGAATATCGGAGAATCGTTGGCGCGGCAGATTGAAGGAATGTGCCATTTGCCTAAAGGTTGGCTGGATGAATCTAAAGGCTTAGGTTTGGCCCTTTCTGCAGTGCGCGAATCAGGATCCAGTGCTGGTGAAGCCGTTGAGTCGATAGATGTCAGAAAATGGGATTCCACAGATGACCATGAATATCCATTTCTGCATGTCACCATACCTACGCTTGAAATTCCTGAAAGCTGGGGAAAACACTCGCAGGGTGCCGATAGCGAAACCCCAGTAAGGGCTATCGTGTTTGACCTAGCGTGGTTGCGAAGATCAATGTCCATGACAGACATTTCGAACCTGCGCATGTCAACGGGTCTCGGGGACAGCATGGCCCCGACGATCAAGCATGGGGACCTGCTCGTCGTAGACGTAGGTATCACAGAGGCCCTTTACGATGCGGTGTATGTAGTCAGGATTGGCAGCGTGCTCACCATCAAGCGTATCCAGGTGGACATGGATGGAATTCGCATCCTGTCAGATAATCCGCAGTTCAAAGAAGTCAGCATTCCTCGCGACATGATGGATCGAATCTCGGTGGTAGCACGCGTTGTCTATATTTGGAGTGGAGCTAGAACGTGACATCCATCGTTAAACAAACCCGCTGATGCGGGTTTTTTTTGGTAAATTTTGCACGTGAGTGATTGACATAAATTTACCAATTGGTACTCTTCATTCCATCGCAACCCGCATGGAGCTACCAATATGAACGCAGCAACCACTCTCACCATCGGTAACTGGACTGGCTACCTTGGCATGGGCCTAGCTGAGCGTGAGCTGCAGTGCGTCATAGGAATCGCCATGGGGCAGACAAGTAAAGAGCTGGCGCGTGACCTCGGTATAGAAGCCGAAACCGTCAAAAAGCGCGTCCTTTCGGCATCGACAAAGCTTGGCGTGCTTCGTCGCGCGCAGCTCGTTGCGGTAGCGATCAGCAGAGGGTTCATCACCTTGGCGCTGAGCTCTACACCCGACCCACAACATGATCACAACCAGGACAAGCACCAAAGCGTATTCATCGCGTGATCAGCGGCGTGCGCCTGTGCGCGGGCGCAGTCCGGTGATCAGCGAAGCCTGACCCACACCTTCAACGTTTTTGCGAAAGCCAACAACGCAGCCGGGATTCGTTCGGCCTGAAAAAGGAGCAACATCATGTTGATTCTCACCAGAAAGCCCGGGGAAACCATCCGCATCAATGACGACATCAGCATCATGGTGTTGGGCGTCAGCGGTCAGCAGGTGCGCATTGGCGTGACAGCGCCGGCGCACGTCGAAGTGCATCGCGAAGAGATCTACCAGCGCATTCAGGTGGAAACCAACCGCGCCAAGGAGCCTGCACATGCATAGCAAAGCTCCCCGCCCGCTGATCGACCGGATCAGCATCGTCCTGCGCCCGGCCGACGGGCAGACGCTGGAGCAGATCGCGCCGTTCATTCAGCTCGGTGCCCCCGTGGCCATCGGACGCGGCCTGGCGGTGATCGCCGGCGCAAGCGATCAAGAAGTGGTGACGCCGAGCATGGGCGCCCAGGAGTTCTGCATCGACGGTCACGTCCGGATGATGGCGAACGCCAAGCGCTACGAGTGGCTGCGCGACCGGCAGATCATTGAAGCCCCCAACACCGACATTCTGGTGATTGCTGGCGACTCTTACTTTACCGGCGCCGAGCTGGACAAGATCGTCGATGACGCCATGCGTCTCGAAGTCATGGAGGGCGCACCATGCGAGCAATGATCACCGCCCTCCTGCTGCTGGTCGCTGGCCAGGCCTTCGCCAGTGAGCAGGTCATCAGCGTTCAGCACGACAGTCAGCGCCGCGTCACCTGCTGGATCCTGAACAACACCGGAATCAGCTGTCTGCCCGACAGTTCGCTCCTACAGGTTCGGGAGTCCGCTCCCACAGATGAAACCCAGACAGCACGGGCCTCGATGGACAGCAACACAGCCGAATATGATCGCTTTCCGACGGTTTCGCTCCCACAAGGTGAGAGGCTCCAGATATGAGCACCAGCGCGCAAAAAATAGCCGGGATCAGCAACGAGTTCGCGGGTCTGGGGGCTCGCCTGGTGCGGCTCGGTCACGCGCTACAGGAGCCCAGCACCACAGTTAACGAACTGGCGGCCCTGGCAATGGCGTGTGGGATCAAGCTTCAGATGCGCGCCGTGGCCGATTCGGAAGACCGTGTCGCGACCCAACCCACGGATAACGAAATCGTGTCGCGACACGGTATTCGGTGAAGTCATGCGCTATGTGACCGTCAGGAAATTTGCCAGCGAGTCTGGCTACACAGAGGACGCGATCCGCTCAAAGATCCGTGACGGCATCTGGCGGCTCGGTGAGATATGGATCAAAGCGCCGGATGGCCGGACGCTTCTCGATATAGAGGGATATGAATCATGGGTAGAGGCGGGCGGGGAGTTCGGGCAGTCTCCGATTCGAGTATCGAAATCACGTTCATGTATCGGGGCGTCCGGTGCCGCGAGCGGATCACGCTCAAGCCCACCGCCACTAACCTGAAGAAAGCCGAGCAGCACAAGGCAGCGATCGAGCACGCGATATCGATCGGCACCTTCGACTACTCGGTGACCTTTCCCGGATCGGCCAGGGCGGCGAAATTCAAGCCCGAAGCTTCCCGCGAGACAGTGACAGGCTTTTTGACCAGGTGGCTCGAGGCAAAACAGAAACACGTCGCCAGCAGCACCTTCGATGGATATCGGAAGTTGGTCAACCTGCGCCTCATCCCATCCCTGGGCGACACGATGCTCGTGGATTTGAAGCGGAAGGTGGTTCGCGACTGGCTCGACACCCTGGAGGTGAGCAACAAGACGCTCAGCAATATCCAGAGCTGCCTACGCTCCGCGCTGAACGACGCGACAGATGAAGAGTTGATCGAGTTGAACCCGCTTGCTGGCTGGACGTACTCACGCAAAGCTGCGCCCCCCAAAGAGGATGACGTCGACCCGTTCAGTCCAGAGGAACAACAGGCGGTGCTGAGCGCGCTATCCGGCCAGGCCCGCAACATGATGCAGTTCGCTCTCTGGACCGGCCTGCGCACGAGCGAACTGGTGGCGCTGGATTGGGGCGATATCGACTGGCTTCGCGAAGAGGTGATGGTGAGCCGCGCAATGACCCAGGCGAGCAAGGGGAAGGCAGAGATCACGAAGACTGCCGCCGGGCGCCGCAGCGTGAAGCTGCTCAGACCAGCCATGGAAGCATTGAAAGCGCAAAAGATGCATACGTTCCTAGCTGATGCCGAGGTCTTTCAGAATCCACGGACGCTTGAGCGCTGGGCCGGCGACGGGCCGATCCGGAAAACCATGTGGGTTCCAGCGATGAAGAAAGCGGGCGTCCGGTATCGCCGCCCTTACCAGACTCGCCACACCTATGCATCTATGATGCTGTCTGCAGGAGAGCACCCTATGTGGGTGGCAAAGCAGATGGGACATACCGATTGGACGATGATCGCCCGGACTTACGGCCGGTGGATGCCGTCGGCCGACGACGATGCAGGGGGAAAAGCAGAAAAAGCCTTTGCAGGTAATAACTTGCTGCTGGTCATAGAAAGTTTAAACGGTACTGCGGTCAGCTAGGCTTCTTTTTTTCTTTCGGAGAGGTCTTTTCTTCCTGCTTCGGTTTGCCATAAAGCCAGTATGCTGCGATCCCATACAACCCCAGTACCGTGCCTGTAGTCGAGGTCATAAAGGTGATCAACAGAGTATCGGATAGTTTAAACGGCAAATATGAATATTCTTTCGAAATCGGAGTAAACCATTGCCCGAAACCTTGCAATAGAATCACAAAAAAGATTACGAATATCCACAAAATAGCTAACACCAAAAGCAGATTACTATGGGATAGACGCATGCCATGAATATCGTTGGCATGCCTCCGCTTTTGAGCTTGGTCGTCATTGTTAGCGAAAGCTTGCATTTCACCCGCTAGCTTAGGATCAAGTAGCGGTGACTGGGCTGATGATAAGGGCGGAAGAAACTCGCTATTAGACTGTTCTTCGTTATTAGCAAAGGCAGTCGCTTCTTCCGCTGCCGCCGTATCAGAAAGGGGGGAATTAGACTGTGGAGTCGGTGGCAAGAACTCGCTCAATTATCCTTCAGGCGAATACTCGCCACTCCAACTTAGCTCAAAGCATGGAATGAGTTGGCTGAGACAACAACCAACGATAGAAACCTTCAATCATATCGTTTGAAATCACAGCATTTTTGCCTTGGTTATTCCAAGTCACACTCCATGGAGTCCCTGGCTGATGCGTGGCGGCCGAAAGTGTAACGCCATCTGCTCGGCCATAAATACGAGCAACGTCTTTCATTACAGCCAGCTCGCTCTGATCGAACATGACCGGTGGTGCAGGAACGTTGGTGACCGGAGCGGAGCGAAAATCCCTCACGGCTTGGTAAACGCTGCGGACTACCGGGCCATACTGCCAAGCTTCAACAGGCTCGTTGATCAAAGGCACGCCGTGCCTTGCAAGCATGTACCCGTGCGCAATATATACAAGCTTCAAAAGCTGCATAGGCGTTACAGCAGGATCCCCAGCCTCACGGCACTCGTTAAGGATTCGCTGGGCAACTGCACGCGCATCTCTACTCATCGTTTTGCCCTCCTTGTGAACCAGCTAGACATCAAAATGAGGCGCGAGTCTGCCGAAGTCAAGGCTGATTGTCAATTTTTCCTTGACACCCGAAGCATCGCTCGTTCCTGCGGCAAATTATACCAAATTACTGTATGCACATCCAGTACTAATATCGATCCCCCACTGTAAACCGAGATGACGAAAGATGGCCATTAGCCTTGAATGACAGGGAAATGGCAACTTTGAGACTGCAAGCCTTGTAATATAAGGCTTAGACGGGGGTTCAAATCCCCCCGGCTCCACCACTTCATCATCTAAAGACGTCCACGGACGTCTTTTTTTGTGCCTGAAACCCAGTAAATACGGGGATTTCAGCGCCATCGGGCTCCATAGCACTTCACGCAGATCCATTTTGAAATGTATTCCAAGACGTATTCCAAGCCCACGGCTGGTAAATTTTGGAATACACAAACAGCGTTGGAGTACCCATGGGAGCCCAAGCCACACGCCTTTCAGACGTAAAAATCAGAGCCGCCAAACCCCAAGCCAAGGACTACATACTGACCGACGGCAACGGCCTCCAGCTGCGAGTCCGCACCAATGGTTCAAGGCTATGGAATTTCAACTACGTCCATCCCGTGACGAAAAAACGGATCAACATGGGACTGGGTACGTTCCCTGAGCTCAGCCTGGCCCAAGCACGAAAACGCACCGTTGAGGCCAGAGAACTGGTTGCCCAGGGACTGGACCCGAAAGAGCAGCGCGATGCCGATCGCCAAGCGAAAAAAGCCGCGACAGAGCACACCTTTCAAAACGTAGCGACGGCCTGGTTTGAGCTGAAGAAAGATTCAGTGACAACTGCCTACGCTGAAGACATTTGGCGCTCGCTCACGCTGCACATCTTCCCGGATTTACACGCGACACCAATTTCTGAAATCAGCGCTCCTCAGGTCATCAAGCTGCTCAGGCCGCTTGAGACCAAAGGCAGCTTGGAAACGGTCAAGCGCCTAACCCAACGCCTCAACGAAATCATGACTTACGGGGTCAACTACGGACTCATTCATGCCAACCCCCTGAGCGGAATTCGATCGGTCTTCAAAAAGCCGAAGAAGAAAAACATGGCGGCATTGCCCCCCGATGAGCTCAACGAGCTGATGGTGACCATTGCCAACGCCAGCATCAAAAGAACCACCCGTTGCCTCATCGAATGGCAGCTTCACACCATGACTCGGCCGGCAGAAGCTGCGACCACCCGATGGGCTGACATCAACTTCGAGAAGAAGATCTGGACGATCCCTGCGGAGCGAATGAAGAAACGTCGCACACACATCATCCCGCTCACGGAGCAAGCCTTGGCGCTGCTGGAAGCCATCAAGCCCTACAGCGGACACAGAGAGTACGTGTTTCCCTCGGACCGTAATCCACGCACACATTGCAACAGCCAGACCGCGAACATGGCGTTGAAACGGATGGGCTTCGAGGGGCGCCTGGTCAGTCATGGTATGCGCTCGATGGCGAGCACCATCCTCAATGAAAAGGGTTGGGACCCAGAGCTGATCGAAGTAGCGCTTGCCCACGTCGATAAGGACGAGGTACGTAGCGCGTATAACCGAGCGGACTATATTGAGCGCAGACGGCCGATGATGCAGTGGTGGAGTGAACACATCCAGGGAGCAGCTACGGGCAATCTCTCGGTATCAGCAACCATCGAAAGCGGTGATCGGAAAGTCGTCGCCATACGCTGATGAAGGACAACCATCGGCTGATACGGGACACGATAAACCCGGTGGTGATGCAAATCGTATTGTCGACTTACACGAAGAGTGATCCGCGATGAGATGCAGAGGAACGGGCCGTCGTGGCCCATACCTCGGAGTCATCTCATGGCAAACCTACGCACTCACCAGAACTCGCAAGACCAAGATGCTCTACTCACCACCTTGATGTCGCTCACGCTCGATCAGCGCCTTACCCCGTTGGAACGCAACGGCTGGCAGGTCCTGCTCATGCTCCGCACCGCTGATGGCCTCAGTCCGCTAGTGAACATGGGGCAGTTGCGCCGCTACCTCACGTGTACTCCCTGTGGGCAGCGAGCGGGCGCTGCAACGGCTTGGCGCGCTTTAGCGGCACTGCGACTTACAGGATGGATCAGCTTCGTAAGGCAACATTGCGATCTCCTGACTGGCAATGTTCAAAGCGTGTTGTATCGGGTCAATGAGCGCGCCCTAAGCTTCCATGAAGCTTGTGCTCTCGACGACAGCCTGGAGGAGCTTATGGCTACCTGCATCGACCATGAGAACAAACAGATCAAGCACCTTGCCGAGCACATTCTGGCGACTTCCGAGCAGACGCCTGAACCTCCCCTTATTGCCATCCGGAAGCAACAAAACAAAGATGATGAACCACCGCCCTCCGCGCCATCGCGAAAGCGCCCTAGGGTCAATCGAACATCCACACCTACCGCTTCCGCAAACAGATCGACCGTTACACAACAGACCAAACAGACCCGCCAGATACCTCAAGAGCAACACCGTACGTATAAGACGTATTTATACAAAAAAGAACGTACGTACCGCGCGCATACGCGTGAGGAAAGCGATTCACCACCAGCCCCCGTGGCATTGCCACTATGCTTGGCCAACGCCAAAGCAGATCAGCAAAGAGATGTGCTGATGGCTTTGAAACGGTTGCCGTCACACCATCGCCAGGACGTACTGGACGAACTACAGGCACGCAGCCAAAGCGGCACGGTTCGCAATGTCGTCGCCTACTTCTTCGCCTTGGTGAAGCGTGTGTTGGCCGGCGAGTTTCGCTTGTGGGCCGGCCGCAAAAAACAGCATCCAGCCGGCGAGCCAGTTGCAATGCCACCCGCACCCCGCGTTCGCACAGAAGTGCTCAAGAAGCCACCAGCGCGCTCGGCATGGCGCGAAATTGGTCGGCCACACATTGCCAACATGCGAGAAATCCTGGCCAGTCCCAGGGGCGCTGGAGACTTGGCCGCACAGGTGATGAAAGGCAAAGGGTGGCAGGCGTGCCCTGCCTAGGGACGCGTATTCAACACCTGTAAATCCATAGATGTCCGGTGCTGTTACCCAACATCAGGGAACACTCGATGGCCGGTTTGTGGATTGACAGCAAATGTCCATGGGAGCACTTTCACGAGTGCATATCAGCCGTCAGGATCATCAAGACGGCGCTGCGGTTTTCCGCAGGATCCTCCCCAATGACCGCATCGCTTCCGGCAGCGCGGACAGTCGACTTGAGTGTCGATGGAAGCAGCTATCACATCCCACCCACGACGGGCCTCCCCCGTCCTGGGGCAGGCCTTTCTTTGTTTTTGGAGGCCTTAATGAAAAATCGACTGGCAATGTATGAAGCACTGAAAGCGATTAACGTGCCCGAGCCAAAAATCGAATCTGTAATCCAAGCCATGGAGTCTGCTCTGGAGCCATCCCCTGCAATTAAGTCCGATACTGACATTGCACAATTTCGGACTGCGCTATCCCAGCTTGAGGTGAGTCTTACTATCAATGTTGGCGTGATGCTTTTCCTCGCGGCGGCGATACTCTTCGCCGCAGTCGCGTTTATTCGTTAACGAGACCAGCTTTTCCGTTTGTGCCAGAAGCCATCTGCTTTAGAGCAGATGGCTTCTTCTTGTGTCCCAGTAATAACTCGCGCCCAATCGTTATTTAAATCACTAGTTCAATAATTTTTTTGCCATAAATTTGACAGAAAAATATGTCGCTTTTCCGGCACTCGCTTGATTGCGACTTTAGTAAGCGCAAAGCCTAAACTGGCCAGCCAGGCCAATTTGTAACAATAAGTTTCAAGTAAAAATCTGGTAACCCCTTGAAGTACGCGGCCTGTGCATCCGTACAGTTAAGAAATTGGATCCAAATGTGATCTGGGCGCGAGCTATTCGTATGGCAACCGCTTGCAGCCACCGCACTTTTTGAATATGTTGTAGTGGCCACTTGGAATAGGCGCTATATGTTGTGTTTTTCGGTGACCTAGAAACGGATTTTTTAGGTGGGGATAGATAGCCAAATGGCGATCCTGCCCCTAGCACCAGCGAACTAATCGATGGGGCGATGAGCGTTGAGGATGTTCGTTCAGTATGCCGATCCGGTGCTCAGCCGGTCGGTGACTAAATTCTCAAAACCACCCGACTCTCACGAAATCCGCACTAAGCACATATTGAGTAAATACAGCTCGCCAAAGGAAGTTTCATTCGTGCTCCGCCTTTATTTTAAGGGCGGCGCTTTTATACATAAGTTTTCTTCAGTGCATGGAAAATGGTACCCAGCTTTTTTTGAGGTGCTGTTTTGCAGATAGCGCAAGGAGGTACGAGTGCCAGCTAAATTTTCTTTCTTCCAAGTAGATAACGGGGATATGACCTTGGTACGCTTGGCAGATTTCAACGTAACAACCATCCTAATTGATTGCCATATTCGGGCGAAAGCTGATGACCCGAATGATGAGACACCCGATGTGGCTCGCGCACTACGCGAGCGGGTGATGTACGACACTAATAATCGTCCTTTCGTCGACGCATTCATGTTGAGCCATCCAGACAAGGATCACTGTGGCGGTCTGAGCAAACATTTTTGGCTAGGCCCGCCTGACCAATACCCGGATGACAAACTGGATCGCTGGGAAAAGCGGATCATCATCCGTGAACTCTGGTCGTCGCCTCTGGTTTTCAGGCGGCGGTCAAAAAACCACACCCTTTGCGATGATGCGAGTGCTTTTAACAAAGAGGCGCGTCGGCGCGTTCAGTACTGGCGTGATCACCGCTGGGCGTCCAGCGGCAATCGCATCAAGATCATGGGCGAGGACATCGAAGGCAAGACCGATGACCTGCGCTCGATCCTGGTCAAGTCAGGCGAATGGTTCAGCACAATCGATGGTGCTACATCGTCGGTGTTCCGGGCCCAGCTTCTGGCTCCCGCACCTCATGAGGATGACGCTGAACTTGAAAAAGATCTGACCAAGAACGAGTCCAGTATCGTCATGAACTTGGAAATCACGCCATCTATCTTTAGCAGCAAGCGTACCCGGTTCCTGGTAGGTGGCGATGCCGAGGTTCTGATCTGGGAGCGGATGTGGAAACGTTTCGAGAACGACCCACAGACCCTCGCTTATGATTTGCTACTCGCACCGCACCATTGCTCATGGCACACCCTGTCGTGGGATAGCTGGTCGGGTAAAGGCGAGAACGCCAAGGTTTCAGAGGCTGCGCGTAATGCCCTAGGCCAGGCAAAGAAGTCAGCAACGATTATCTCCAGCAGCAAGAAAATCGTCGACGACTTCAACGATCCACCCTGCATCCGCGCCAAGCGTGAGTACAAGGCGATATTGCGGGATGTCGATGGTTGGTTTGCCTGCACGGAAGAGAACGGTTCTAAGGGTGTGCTTGAACTGGAGTCAGCATCTGACGGTTCAGTTATCAAAGCGGCGGTAGCGGTTGCCGCAGCTGCCACGTCCGCTGCAGCAGCCGCTGCACCTCGCGCAGGTGCCCTTAACAAATGACCAGCTTCTACGTGGTGGGGGAGCCAATGGGCGAGCAGCCCGAACCTATTCATTTCTGCACCCAAGCATTGGTAAAGGTATGCAAGACGTTCTCGGGCGTCGAGTTCCTGGAGCTTCGGCAGGAAAACGAAGCCGGCGGTGTAACGGAGTACGTCGTGATCGAGGCGGGCGACGGGACTATCGTTGGCGAGAACCCAGGGGGAGTCCACCGCATAGAGACGTTGGCAATTGCCGTCAATCCACGACTTCGTGTCCCGGTGACGGTGCATGCACTGCGCGAGGATTTTCCCGCGTTGTCGCACCTCCACCGCTCAGAGCCGGGTATACCGAAGATTCTTTGCCTTTACGACGTAGATTGGAGCGGCGTCGAGAGAGTTTGGACAGCTGAACGTTTCCTAGAGCGGATGTTCTGGTGGTTGCGCGAGTCATCCGAGCTCCGTCTGCACCGCGACGATCAGCCGCTGGAGCAGATGTTTTATGAAAGCCCTTTCCAGCTCATCCTGCCCGCACTGGATCCAACGCAGTTGGCTAATGGTGAGTGCAAGCTGCGCGTCGAGATGACCGATAGTATCGGGAAAGTCACGCTACGCGCGGTTGTCAATTCCGACGCATCAACCAACAAAGCCGGCTACCAGTTGCTCAATATCATGGTAAAGCCTGTCGAACCCACCTCGGTAGTCATGTTCCCGGCCAACCTGGGTAAATTGCATGACCAGTTGGTTGAGTGGGGCAGTGAGCTGTTCAAGCATCTCACTGACACTGTGCACGAGGCAGCATCCGGTGGGCTCCGTAAATCAGACCAGAGCGATAAACAAGGGATTTTGATCCTGGCCTGGGTACCCAGGCTTCGCAATGGCGAAGTGGATCGAATGGATGTCAAAGGCTACATGCTGGAGATCAATCTGTTTGATCTGGCAGCTTCATTCGAGATGCTGGCACCGCCAACCGCCCAGGGTATTTATTATCCGGCTCTGCAGCTTGGAGGTTACACGGGAGAGACCTGGAAAGGCCTTGGCGTTCGACCGGTTGAGGTGCGGGGCTCCTTGAACGCGGCGTTTGCCAGAGACCTGTCTGCAGTCGACCCCGCGACTGCGACATTCAAGGGCGTGCTGGCTGGAACAGGAGCACTCGGTAGCATGCTTGCAGACATCTGGACTCGCTTGGCCTGGGGGAACTGGACGTTTGTAGACCCGGATCTGCTGCTACCGCATAACGTGGTCAGGCACATCGCTTGCGACGACTATGTTGGCTTTCGGAAAGCGGATGTACTCCAAGATATGATGCGACACATCTATCCAGGGGAGCCGGTTCCATGCGCTATCTCCAAAGGCATTCTGGCCGATGATGCGCGCATCCACGAAGCCATCGAACACGCCGACCTATTGATAGACGCAACGACAACGCTGGCTGCGCCTCGTGACTTGGCACTACGAGATCAGTCGCCTCGGATCGCGAGCGTTTTCCTTACCCCGTCCGGGATGTCCAACGTCATCTTGCTCGAAGACTCGGCGCGGCTGCAGCGTGTCGATGCCCTGGAGGGCCAGTACTATCGGGCCATATTGAACAGCGCTTGGGGAGAGACCCATCTCGTAAATCATCTGGGTAATCGCTGGGTGGGCGGTGGCTGTCGAGATGTCTCGTTCCGCATGTCCAATGAGAACATCCATATTCATGCAGGTTTGATTTCCCGGCGGTTGCGCAAAGTGGTCACCGGTACCGAAGCTAAGATCCTAATTTCAACCTTGGATGACGAATCAGGCAGCGTCGAATCCCACGAGGCGCAGGTTCATCCTGTCACTTACGCGAAGGTTGGCGAATGGTCGGTGAAGTACGACGGTGGCCTCATCGCAAAGGTCAAAGCACAGAGGCTTTCAGCTCTCCCCCACGAAACCGGAGGCTCGATTCTCGGCATCACTGATTTGAAAAGTAAGAGCATCGTCCTCGTGGATACCATGCCACCGCCACCGGATAGCGAGTCGAGCCCCACCCACTTTATCCGGGGTAAAGAAGGGCAGCTGGAAGCGCTCAAGAAAGTACATGATCTCACCGCAGGCATCGTCGACTACGTAGGAGATTGGCATTCGCATCCCAATGGTTGCTCAGTTATGCCCAGTGCCGACGATCACATTTTATTTACCACCTTGGTAAACAGAATGAGGGTGGAAGGTCTGCCAGCGGTGATGTTGATCGTTTCGGATACGGACTTGGGTGTCTATGTCACCTAAAAAGCTCTAGGCCATAGTTTAAATATAAGCCTCCCTCTTTTGAGTAGAAGGAGGCGGCACTATACGAGACGCGCTCGATGTTTCATACATGTTTCTCCTTTCCGGTAAATGGCTATTTTGGCCTGACCGGCAAGAAGGTTACTGTTTCATTTAATACGGGGGGTGGTTATGCCGGTTATAAAAAGTCTTTCAGTTGGCACGGGAGACATGTTCTATATCGTACATGCTAGTGACAATTTCACCATGATTGACTGCAACCTCAAGGCGGATAACACAAACGAAATTATCGCGGAGCTCAAGCAGGTATCCCGAACAAAAGGGATGAGCCGGTTCATCTGCACCCATCCTGATGAGGATCATTTCCGAGGCATCGAGCTGCTAGACAAAGCACTTCCGATTCACAATTTCTATTGTGTGAAAAATGACGCACAGAAAGAACAATTGACAGATTCATTTTTACACTATCAATCTCTACGTGACGGGGACAAGGCTTTTTATCTAGAAAAAGGCGTGCGACGTCGCTGGCTGAACGAACGCGACGACAGCCGTCCAGCCGCCGGTATCCAAGTCCTCTGGCCGAATGTGTCAAACCCCAACTTCATCGAAGCGCTGCGCAGGTGCAACGCGGGAGAGAGCCCGAATAACGTCTCGTGTGTGCTCCGATATTCTATCAAAGACGGTGCAAGTTTCATGTGGCTCGGAGATCTTGAAACTGAGTTTATGGAGAGCATCGTCGATGATATCGAACTTGAGAAAACCACTATTGTTTTCGCGTCGCATCACGGTCGCAAATCCGGCAAGATTCCAAATTCTTGGCTGAAGAAGCTCGACCCTCAAATAATCGTCATTGGTGAAGCCCCTAGCCGTGTTATGCATTACTACACGGGCTACGACACAATCACTCAGAACAGTGCTGGTCATATCACCATGGATTGCAAGGATGGCTATGTGCATTTCTATGCTTCCAAGGAATCGTACACCCACGATTCGCTGAATAACGAAGGTGAAAGTCGCTTCCCAGGCTACATTGGTTCACTTGAAGTAGAAACGGAATACACTCTCTGAGAGGTTGGTATGGATTTTAGCAAAAGTTTTGATCCGTATAAGTACAAGGCGAGGGTAAAGCCCGCTTTGTTGTTAGTGTTGCCAGTCGTCATTTATGTAATGACCTTCTTCGAGGCGGCTCGATCTTGGGGTGGGGTGCTATCAACCTTCCTGGTGTCGTTCGGGGTGATCGCGTTCGCGGCAAGCCAAATGTCCAGCAAAGGAAATAAGCTTCAGGACAAGCTATTCAAAACGTGGGGGGGTGCACCGACCACGATCGTTCTCAGGCATTCCGATGACACCGTGGAGCGGCCCACGAAAAAGCGCTACATGCGGCGCTTGGCAGATCTCATCAAAGACTTTGTCATTATCACTGAAGCGGAGGAAAAGGCTGACCCGAAAGCCGCAGATGAAATGTATCGGTCGGCCACCAATTTCCTTCGCGAGAAAACGCGGGACACGACCAAGTATTCTATGATCTTCAACGAGAACGTTGAGTACGGATTTGCACGCAATCTTACCGCGTGTAAGCCCTTCGGAATCGCGCTAACCCTGACCTGTCTTGGGCTGTGCTTGGTAGGCCTCTATCACTCCTTGGGGGTGCCCTTGCAGGCGTTGAGCCTGGCTGCTTTGGCGAAACATCCAATTCTGCTCGCAGCCATGGGGGTTGAGCTGCTCATCTTGCTGTGCTGGATCTTCTTGGTGAACCACGATTGGGTTCGTGTTCGTGGCTTTGCTTATGCCAAGCGTTTGTTCGCAAGCTGCGAAGAGGTCAGCTAAGCACAGATCAAGGCGGCTCCTACCCCGGCTATGAGCCGGGGCTTTCTCTACGCATCTTCGCTACGATGGGAAACTTTGGGGCAGTTATCTTATAGATTTTGCCAAGCTCCTGAATCGCCCCGAACTCTCTAAACATCTTACAAGTTTATTTGAACTGTCCCGGTTCATCCCGAGAGTAAACTCAAGTTCGCCCGGGATTAGTTTACCACTACAGCTGCGCTGTCTATACGTGTGATTTTCCTTGCAAAGCAAATCTTTCTTAAAGCCTCCAAAGAGCTATTGCGCCTCTACCGTCTAATAGGTACACCCTTGTGGCAATGCAGCCATCTGGACGGTAAGCTTCGGTCCAAAAGCCAGTTGAGCGTCATTGATTCGAAGGCTGAAAAAGTCAAAGTGTTTGAGGTCGATCCTTACCTCTTCGATGAACATCTGTTTGTAGACATTCTCGTCGAAATTTTTCAAGGGAACCCCGGAGTTAACTAAAGCAATGAAAACTCGCGAAACGGCTGAGTTAAAGACCGGCAACACGTCCAGGTACACCTGTTTGTCCGGATAGCGCTCAGTCCGTGCATTGCTCCAGATTTTGGCAAACGCCAAACCATCTTCAAGGGCCTCGAACTGGGCGAGAGCGTTATTTCTGCCAATGCGATTCAGGTATGGAGAATCTTCGCGGGGATCAAGCCGATCGTAAACATCGTTTAGTTTGATCAGATGCATCATGAGTGGAGGGGCCCCACCAATAGTACGGTGCCTGGCAATCAGGTATTCGACTCCGTACAGTCTTTCAGTGTCGCCATCCAGCCATATTGTCTGCAGGAGACTGTGAAATAGTGGATGGTCTCGGTGATGTAATGCGTTACGTAAAGAAATAAGCAAGCTGGTCTCAGGAAATGCGTGATAATCCAGCAGAGGCTTCGAGACGTCATACAGACCGTGAAACCCTTCTAATACGGTCTCAAACGAGCGGTCGAGGTTATGTATCGCTTCTTCCTTGTCGATCTCCACAAGGCTGCGATACCTCATGAATGCCTCGCCGTACAGCCTCATAGCATTGGCGAACCGTCCTAAGGCATTTGCAACTATTTGGGTTGATAAATCATCCATATGAGTTCGCCTCACGCCATGTTGGTTTCGGATGGGGATGATATTAATTACTTTGCGGAGAGGTGTAAGTATCGATGCGAAAGAAAATCTACAACGGTTGGTCCGTTTCGGTGAGAAGACGCCGCTCGCTTGGAGCAGACCGTAGCTATCAGTCGATGTTGGGAAGCTAATTCGAAACGTCCAGTTTTGGCCGTTTTCCGCCTTTAGCAAACGTCAGATACAGATCAATTGTCGCCCGACGCAAAAGGATCGTACCCGACCCATTGCGACTGCCAATTATCAACCACTTCAGACCTCCGACAAAAAACTCTGGGTCGCCCCAGATAGCAACGCCGCCGACTTGCTCCCCCATGCCTGCGAGCCGCTGGCATTGGCTATGCCATGCATTAGACCCGATAGATCAGTTGGATGGCTCCAGTCGCAACACCCTGCTGGTCATTGCGCAGGTCATCATGCTGCGCGAGTGTGTGGTGAACCGAGCATTGGATCAGCTCGCCCGACATAGTCGATACGGCTCGATGACGAGCGACATACCATGCCACTCGCATGGCGTACATGGACGACATAGTTTCCACCTCCGCTTTACGAGCTCCCTGCGCAGGCGTGGTATGGGGACCATGCCGCACCTGCGCAGGGAGCCGACAAGGCCGAAGGCCGCGTCAGTACCACAGGCAATGGATAAATATGCACCTGCCGCAAAGCCCGTCTCTCCCCGGAGGCGTAAGTCATGGCTGGGCCGTCACTGCAAACCGCAGTGACGGCCCAGCCGCCCCCCCAACATCACGGACAAATCCTGAACCCCAAAGAGTGCGGCATACATGATGATGCCCCCATACACTGGCCCAGCAAAAACCTCAGACGACAGGTTCGAGAGTCGTCATCCCAACAGCGCGAGACTCCTGCAAGCGCTGATCCAGCAGGATGGAGTTAGCCAGGTATGCAAGGTTCCAGAAGCATACCGACCCACACCCATGGGGCGGAGCCGCCTTTGTCTATCGGATTTATTCCGGATGTGCCGCTACTGCACCGTCCTAGGCAGAGGGCCTTTGCACAATGCCGACTGCTTCCACTTAACAATCCCATCCATTTCCTTGGAGTACTCATCAACACCAAAAACCAGCTCAACCCGCTCCATCTCCATCCGACCTTCCAGCAGGAAGCAAGACGGACGTCTCAATCGAGACACCGGTGTTTCCTGAACACCATGCCTCTGCCCTTCGGGGATCTCGCCTAGCGAGTTGGCACCAACACTTACCAATGATTTTCAGGACAGAAAAAAACACAGTTAAAGCCTGTGAGCGTGAACGGTATATGGACGATTTGACCTACACCCTGCGGCAACTTTGCCGACGCAATCGCGATGGCAGTCACAACACTCAGGCCGACCGTATCCGCTCATTGGGGCTGATTGCCCGCCAACTGCGCGAGTCTGGTTTCCGACAGATGAGAGCCCCCTCGCTCAAGGGCAAACACGTACTGGCACTGCTGGATCGCTGGCAAGGCGAAGGCCTGTCACCCGGCACCATCAAAAATCGGCTTGCGCACCTTCGATGGTGGGCTGAAAAAATCGGCAAGGCTGGCATTCTCCCCGCCGACAACACACAACTGGGTGTGGCCGACCGGCGCTTCGTCACCAACGTCAGCAAAGCCCAGGAACTGGGAACATACCTTGGCAAGATCACCGACGCCCACGTGTGCATGAGCCTCCGGCTTCAGTCGGCGTTTGGGCTACGCCGTGAGGAAGCGATCAAATTTCAGCCCAAGTATGCGGATCAAGGAGATCACATTCTCCTGAAGGGCTCATGGACGAAGGGTGGGCGTGATCGCTCTGTGCCGATCTCTACTTCGCTACAGCGCGAGGTGCTGAACGCGGCACATCAGCTAGCGGGAGCCGGATCACTCATCCCGGCTCAGAAAACCTATATCCAGCAGAGAAACACCTACGATGGTCAGTGCAAGGCAGCAGGCCTGAGCCACATGCATGGGCTACGTCATCATTATGCACAAAGCCGTTACTTAGCTTTGACAGGGTGGACGACGCCGGCTGCGGGAGGAATCTCCTCTAGGGAATTGACCCCAGCGCAGCGTTCTCAAGACATCATTGCTCGACAAATTATCAGCCGTGAACTCGGGCATGAGAGAACACAAATTACTGCGACCTATCTCGGACGATAACTCAGGGCGTCGACGTCAATAAGCCGTAAGAGTGCGCCCCACTCCGCACCTCGTTAGCGCCTCGACTGACCACGCGTATTTCCAGCTAATACGGATATGCGTGGTGACGCATTTAATCTTTCTGCGCTTGCCGGTTGCGTGTCCTATGGGCACGAGACATGGAATGCCTGCTCGGCGATTCCCGGCTTCAGTCACCTCCCCCCGCAAGCGTGGATAACTGAGGGCGTTGCATGAAGCCGCCCGCTGCCCCTAGGGAGTGCCAACTAATCCGGCCCACTCGCCTCGTGCTTTGCCCACTGACAGGTCTGTCGGCGCTCTGGAGCTAAGCGCTCATCCATATGAGTGCTGCCTCATGCCGTCGCCAAGTGAATACCTCCTTTTTCTCTCGACAGGAGCAATTATGTTCTCACTGTTCCATCGCAAGCTTCGGCGTGCACTCGACCCTACGGCTGCAGCCAGCCCAACATCACCCGCCGGTCTGACCAATCCCCAATCTGCGAAATCACTCTTGGCCACTCCCCGTAGACAAAAGTTGCTGGAGCAGATCTGGCAGTGCACCGCCGTATCCCGCCCTCAATTCGATGAACTTTATCTCGACCCAATTAGACGATACGCCGAACTGGTTCAACTTTTCCCTGCATCCGAAAATCAGCACCACGCTTACTTCGGTGGGATGCTGGACCATGGCCTGGAAGTAGTTACGTACGCTCTAAAAATTCGCCGAGCACGATTACTGCCCCCAGGAGCTCAACCAGAAATTCAGCTCGTCCAAGCGGAAGCATGGAGTGCCGCACTGGCATACGCCAGCCTGAGCAAAAACCTTGGCAAGATTGCGATTGATATCCAGGTCGAATATTCGGATGGCTGCGCCTGGCACCCATGGTACGGGCCGCTGGCGCGACCTTACCGATTTCGATACCGAAAAGACCTCGATTATCGACTGCACCGCCCCGCATCCTGCCTGATGATCCAGCAACTATTAAGCAGCAAAATCCTGGACTGGCTTTTCGCTTTCCCCGAACTGTGGGCCTCGCTCATAGCCCACTGGTCTGGCCATAGCGAACATACCGGCGCACTCGGGGCGATCATTGTTCAAGCCGAACAAGCTTTAGTAGCCAAAGCCCCTGCACAGACCACCACGGCAGCTGAGAGCTATAAGCCAGCGACCATCGCCAGTCAATCAGATCCATCACTGTCAGATACACCATCAACCGACGATCTCGACTCATTAACGAATCAAATCGGCGAGCCTCCCAAGTGGCCTGAAGATTCCGACTCTGCCCCCTCGCCAGAACAACCGTCCGAGCCAGACAAGGGTGCAAAGCCAAGCGGCGAACACTTCATGGAGTGGCTGATCGAAGGTTTACGCACTCACGAGATCATCATGAATGACGATCAAGCGCTGGTGCACTGCGTCGAAGACACACTTTTCTTGGTCACCCCTGGAATCTTCCAACGCTACGCGAAAGCATTCCCTCACCTCGCTTCCATCTCGAAAAGCCAAGGGCAGCCTGACTGGGAAGGAGTTCAAAGGCGCTTTGGAAAAATGAAACTGCACCGTATACAAGCGAACGGTCGCAGCATCTGGACATGTGAACTCAGCGGTGCGCGCAGAACACGTCTCTTACATGGCTATCTCTTGAAAAAGCACTATGGCTTGGTAAGCGATTCGTCCCTTAACAACCCGAAGCTGAAGGTGGTGACGCCAGGCAGTACGAAACCTCACACAACATTAGGAAACACTCGATAACCGGTTTCCAGATTGACAGCAAATGCCCCCAGCGGCATTTTTGCTATGCATATCGCTGATTCGTTCAGCGCCAGCCGCCAGGATCTTCAAGACGGCGCTGCGGCTCTCCGCAGGATCCTTCATATGACCGCATAGCTTCCGGCAGCGCGGACAGTCGACTTGAATGTCGATGGAAGCATGACTTTCCCACCCACGACGGGCCTTTCCCGTCGTGGGGAAGGCCTTTTTTTGTTTTAGGAGGCCTTAATGAAAATGGAACTGGCGATGTATCAGGCGCTGCGTGCAATCGACGTGCCTGAGCTCAAAGCTGAAGCCGTTATCCAAGCATTGGAATCTGACATGCTCACATTACTCGCGACGAAAAGTGATCTCACCAATCTGGAGCAGCGACTGACTGCTGAGATTACTCATATTGATCATCGTCTCACATCTGAGATCCATCGGCTGACTGCGGAGATTGCTAAATCTGATCTCAAGTTGTCCATTCGTATGGCTTCCATGCTCGCAGTCACAATCGGCATCTTGATCGGGGCGATGAAAGTCTTCTTATAGTTTTCCTCAGCGATTACTGGAACCATCAAAACCACCTATCATTCGATAGGTGGTTTTTTCGACTTTTTCAGCGGTATATGGATACGTATGGTGAAAGGCGGCAGCATCAAACAGGGACTAACCTGGTTAAAGGAAGGAAGTCAGGCCTGGCCCCTCCGCTGGGGCCGCGGAAGGGCAAAGGCTAGAGTCGCCGCCAGCGGCCCTTATGACTCTCGCAATAGCAGCTCTCGACCGGCTGAAGTCGGCCGATTCTGTTGAAAAAGTCGGTTCCTCCAGACTGCTCGCATACTGACCGCTGAAAACACCTTTTTTGCGCGCTGCTACGCGAAATCTGAGCCCAGAATCCTCTGTTAAAAGTTAAGATTTCAATCTCAAGCACGTACCTTTCTGCCGGGGAAACCATGCCCGACTTGTTCTACAGAATCGGCCAAAAGCGTTCGGTGGACGCCATACTAGCGAAACGGTAGCCTATCGCATAGCCTGACCGGCAAAGGGACTTAACCATGACATACTTAGCAACAAGGGGTTCTATGCGACAATCTCTCGCATTTATGCGCGACGTACATGTCGTATAACTGTAATCATAAGCTAAGGATTAACATTGAGAGAGTTCAGGTTTGCCCTCATAGCCTTTATCACTGTATCGGCTGTCGCTGGAGCACCATATTTCTTGGCGATGTATACAGCAGGAAATTTCAGCATCAGCTCAAACAATCAAGACTGGGGTGGTTTTGGTTCGTATATTGGTGGAGTTATAGCTCCTGCGGCGTCGCTTCTGGCAGGATATCTAGTATATAAAAGCTTCGCTTCAAATGCACATCAACAAAAACTGCTATTGGCGCGCGAGGCAATTTCAAGATTGGACTTGGTGTTTGAGAAAAAACTGGAGGCGCCATTCAACAACTTTTGCTTCGGCACTGAGCATCATGGTCGGCCGCTTAGAATCGTTATTTATGCTCTAGCAAATAATGAAATTGCGTCAACCGAGGAGGTAAACAAAGCGATATTGTCACTACTACACAACGTAGCAATAATGGCTGACTCGATAAGATATTACATTAGTCTTTTAGGTGAATATCCTTCTGCCAAAAAAGATAGTCCTTGGTTAGGCGAGTTAGAAAAAAGTTACTGGATTGAAAAGTACTCGGCAATTTGCTCGCGAATGGTGCGAATTGTTGGTCAAAGCTCGTTTGAAGACAAGTTAAGCGCGGCGCAACTCAGGAGCTTTCAATTAGTGCTAGGCGGCGAGTATGGATTATAGCTATGCGCTAAAATCGTTTGATGTCGTGCTTAGCAGAGAAAAATTGGAGCAACTGGTACGACAATTTAGCATTTAATGAAAATTATAATGGCTTGGAGGTTTCGATTGGCAACGATCAGGCAGCATTTCGTACCACAGGCATTTCTAAAAGGATTTGCTGAAGATCCCGACTCACCATTCATTTGGGTTTATGATAAGAGAAGTGGATATCGTCCAAGCAGAAAATCTGTAAAGTCTGTTGCCTATGAAAATTACTACTACTCTCAAGAAACCGAAGCCGGCGAGCAGGATATAGACTCTTTAGAAAAAGCATTTGCCAAGACCATAGACAATGATTTGCCGCTCATAATTCAGAATCTCAAGGCTGCGCCAAACCGTGGAGTTTCTCTTTCCGACGAACATAAAGGAAAAATTGCCTACTTTATTGGACTTAGCTTAACAAGGGTTCCTAACTTTCGGGATGGCATCAATCAAATCTATTCCTGGGCGGCACAAATGGCCCTAAATGAAGTAGCCAAAGATAACGATGCGGTTTCAGATTTAATCGATAAGTACGGCTTGACTGCAGAAGCAAAAGCTTGGGTTTCGTTGCGCCCAATGCTCGAGATTGGAAATAAGATTAGCGAGAGTGTATTGAGCAAAAATTGGCAGTTCTTTGTAGCCGCTGACAATGTTAGTTTCATGACATCAGATAATCCTGTTGTAATTGGTGGTAGCGCCGGTATGGGGCCGGGACATCCGATGGCAGAGCTGATGCTTAGTCTACGGAAAGACCTTGCACTGGTGTGCACCCCTCGCGGAAAAAAATCGGTGGAAGTGTTTAGGCAATCTCCAAGTGAAACAAGAAATTTCAATCGCGGGATTGTCAGGGCAGCCCGACATAGAGTTTTCTCAGATCATCTTTCATCGACTGTTGACGCTTTTGTTAAGAAATACAGCCATGAACAACAACAAATAATCATATGAGTTTTTAGCTGGCCGTCTTTGCCTCTCTCCGTCGCAAATTCGCTACCTTAGAACGCGTAGGTTTCTACGACCTAGGGTTTGCATGAGACGAGCGCACTCGTCAAGTGAGCGTCGGCTACTGGTACACTCATGCCTGCCGTGAGTGGTCAGGATCGACCAGATGCGAAATGGCCCGAGCGTGCACGTTCTTAGCTCCCTATCTGCCTTAAGCCCGCCAGCAACACGGCAGGCCTTATTTCAGCTATTTCCCACACCAACGTGCCACCTAAGCCGCTTCAAAAGCTGTAGACTGTTCGTAATTTACTTGCGGTGATCTATCAGCGATTTGCGACGGATTCGTAGAAAATAAGACCAAATTAGGTTAAACATGAAAGACCTTCTCAAGCGGATAAATATCAAAAGAAAAGGGGGGACGACCAGCAAACCAGTCTGGCCTCGTCCGAAACGCTCCCGCGATGTAATGGCTCTTACTGTAAAGCTAGTTCTTGTTTTTCTGAGCATGGTTGCATTGCTCGCCTCACTTTACCCGCTCATAGATACAAAACAGATCACACCCACCACTGCTTCGATAATATCTATAGTAGGAGTCATCCTATTCTTCCTCTATGGATTCTTGGTCTTCTTTGAAATTTACACACTGGATGGAAAGCGGGTCTTTAAGCAATCCGACTCCGACTCAATACGAAATTATATGCTTCACTGGATAGCCTATGGCGGTCGAGTAGCAATCTGGACTCGCGACATGAGCTGGGCCAAAGATAATCAGTCGAAGGAGCTTCTTCTAGAAAAGGCAAAAAATGGTGAGTTAATTATCTGTTTGCCAACTCATACGTCCTTTTCTGAGCAGCTGGAAAAAGAAGGCGCAAAAATATATGTTTACGGTACGGAATTGCTCAGTGATCCAAGCGCACGCTTTACCATTGCCTATTATGGCAGAGATGGGAGCAAAGTAGCCATTGGTAGGGCCAGAGCAGACAAACATATAATTGAGGAGTTTGACTCTGGCTCTCATCCGGCCTTCCATTTGGCCTATGAACTTGTGCAAATCGCCAAGAATGTCTCCCAGAAACAGAATGGAAACCAGACATGACATCGAAGTTTTCTCACATTGAGAGTATCTCCTCTCAAGAGCTAGCCAGTGAGTGGGACTGTTTAGCGTCTGAGAGACATCATCAGATATACGAAGGTTTAGATATAACCTTCACTCATGTGATGGCGCCCTTGGTAGAGTCGCTGGTTGGCCAAAATCTTGATGCGACTTTAATAGATATCGGCTCAGGCACGGGAGAGCTTACCGGGCGCCTTGCCATGCGCTTCAATAGGATCGTATGTATTGAGCCATCAGCTCGAAGTTTAGATATTGCGAAATCTATTCTGGCAATTTTCACAAATATTTGCTTTATTAATTCAGACTTTGAAGATTGTGGGGGGCAGTTACTACGCAATTCTGATGAAAAAATTATCTTCTTGGCAGCCATGATGCTGTCGGCAGACCCACAACTTGATAAGTTCGCCCAGACATTATCCCAAGTGGCGCGGGAAGGGGATGAATTTGTTGCAACGATTCCTCATCCTTGCTTTTGGCCTAGATACTGGGGATATGAAAAAGAGTCGTGGTTCTCCTATAAAAAAGAACTCATGATAAAGGCCCCGTTCAAAATATCGCTGTCTGATTCGAAGTTTAAAACAACACATATCCATCGGCCTATAGAGAAATATATTTCGATTTTTTCGAAATACGGCTTCAAACTGCTTAATATGGCAGAGCCTATGCCCGATCCAAAAATTCAATCTTTGTATCCCAAAAAATGGGAATTTCCTCGCTTCCTAGCTTTTAAGTGGGTTAAAGGCTGAGCTATCCGATTCGAGAAATGCTAGCCAGAGTGCTGGCTTTTTTCGCTTACTTCCAAAGGCGCTTTTCCTCTAACACCAGTAACTTTAATGCCCAACCATCGCCAATGGCTCTGCCATAATTGAAATGTTTCTTGTTGCCCGAATAATTTCTGAATCACCTATCCGTCTATAGACATGTGCGCGCGTCGGCTTTTGGCCAATTACTGCCTGACAAAGGGCAGCTAACGGACGCTTCAGGTCTTTCACGAGTGGCCGCTATTGGCCGGAAGCTACCTGTCAAAGTTGCAGCTTTCGGACAAAGGCGCCATTCAAATGCGCTGACTAAAATCATGGGATCACAGTTGGTTTTCATGCCCAAGAGCTTTTTTTAGCTCTTCAAAAACCGCGTGCTCGGTAAGCTCGGCGATCCTCATTAGCGTTTCCATTTTTTCGAAATTTTTTTGGTAGGAAAGTGGAAATAATGTCTTACCTTCATGAGCGATTTGATGTCTTGCCTCTAAGAGCGTGCTCAGTGTTGAGGTCGCTTCATCTCTTGTTAATTCTTGCGATTGCCAATGATTTGAAATTTTACTTATGCCTAGCGCGTCTTTGAAAAGGATATCTATGTTTTTCGTATTCGGCGTATTGAACCTGCCTAGCGATTCGTCGAATTTCTGTTTCGCGATCGTTTTTAATATACCGCTCCCCTCGGTCTTTTCGATTTGCCGAAAGGCATGCCTTGCAAGGTCTTCAACAAATACTTGCCAGAAGGCGATCAGCTGGAATATATATGATTGATTCAGAAATTGTATTTTTAGCTCGTGCCTTTTAGCGTTGCTATCTGTTAAGTCCTTTTGGATATGTTGGATGTATTTTATTTTTACTAGGTTCTTACTAAAGATGTGGAGCGGTGTGTATTCAAGATCGAGAATAATTGACATAGTTTGCACTACCGAGGAATGGATTTTTATGTGTAACTGGAACGTTCCTTGCCCATTTGGAGGAATGGAAATATCCGACGTGACAAGAAGATTCTGACCTAGCCTTACAGGGAAGTGAATCCCCGCTGATTTTTTAGACGTATTGGCGGTCTGCTTCTGGCCGAGTGTTGCCGACCGCTTCCGGCCAAAGGCTGACATTAGGTACCTGAGCCCGCACCCTCACGATCGGTCAGGCGCAGATCCAAAACACCTGTTGGCAGCAACTCGTTCGATTGACGAAAAGCCTGAGGTACAATTCTCTCTAGTCCTCTTTTCAGGAATGCCAGCTTGACCGACATGGCCACGCAAGACGCAAGCCCAAAACGACTCAGGACATACCTGCGCATCGAAGCCACTCTACTCATCGCTAGCATGATCGGAGCATTCACGCTCAGCGGGTACGCTTACCTTGAGAAGTATTACCTGACGATGGACGTTCCTATCGAACGCTTGGGCATCGGCGCTCAGGAAATCCTTGCTTACGGAGCTGCCAGATTTGGATCTTACATTGGGGCTTTGGCTTTTGGCATGGCCCTAGTCGGAATCGTCGCTTTTCTCTTACTTCTACTAGAAAAAACTAGAGAAATGCCGGGGGAGTTCCAGCCACTCCCAAAATGGATTGCCCATGTTCTCAAGCGTGCAATCGAAAACCGTGGGATTGCCGTATGCGTCGGATCGATCTGCATAATCGCCGGCCTGCTGATTTCTGCTTGGTTCTTGTTGGTGAGGTTGCCCTCAAACGATGGCCGCTCTGCAGCGCTGAAGCAGGCATCGGAATGTGTTAAGCGTCGTGTGGTCTATGCAAATCTTGATCAGTACGAGGGGTGCCAGGTCGCCGAGTCGGAAGACATGCTGTATCTGCTCCAACTACAAAGATGTGACAAGTCTGGAGTTGCGTTTCGAGAGGGTGTCAGAAATTTTGTGTTCGGGCATAACATGAGTAAGAGGTGCATGTATGCCAACCAAAAAGAAACCGCTTCGAGAATTACCGAAAGTCCCGAAAGAGCTTCTTGAGCAGTTTTCCGCCGCCCCGCTGATGACCGCGGAGGCCATCGAAGAGGCCTCTGTGGCGTTCAAGAAGGCGCTGATCGAGCGTGCCCTGAGCGCTGAGTTGGGCCATCACCTGGGCTATCCTCCGGGCGCGCAGCGTCCAGAGGATGAAACCAACCAGCGCAATGGCAAGAGCGGCAAGACGGTGCTGACCGGTGATGGCCCGCTCCGGCTGGATATCCCGCGTGATCGAGAGGGCAGTTTTTCGCCCATTCTTATTCCCAAGCATGAGCGCCGTTACACCGGTTTCGACGACAAGATCATCGCCATGTATGCCCGTGGGATGACGGTCAGAGAGATCCGGGCGTTTCTTTCCGAGCAGTACGGGACGGATGTTTCGCCTGACTTCATCAGCTCCGTGACCGACGAGGTGATGGAAGAGATTGGCGCTTGGCAACAGCGTCCCCTAGAGCCGATGTATCCGGTCATTTTCTTTGATGCTCTGCGGGTCAAAATTCGCGAAGAAGGTCTGGTTCGCAACAAGGCGATTTACTTGGCGCTGGGCGTTTTACCCGACGGGACACGCGACATCCTGGGTATCTGGATCGAGAACACCGAAGGGGCAAAGTTCTGGATGAAGGTATTCAACGACCTCAAGACACGCGGCGTCGAGGACGTGCTGATTGCCGTAACCGATGGCCTAAAAGGCATGCCAGAGGCCCTCAGTGCGGTGTTTCCGGAAACAACATTGCAGACCTGCATCGTGCATCTGATCCGCAACAGCCTTGATTATGCGGCCTGGGACAAGCGTCGAGAACTGGCCAAGGCCCTTAAACCGATCTATCAGGCCATCAATGCACAAGCGGCGGAACAGGCTCTGGATGAATTTGAGCGCGGGCCCTGGGGCAAGCAATATCCAACGGTTGTGGCGGCCTGGCGACGGTCGTGGGATCGAGTGATTCCATTTTTTGTTTTCCCGCCCGCGATCCGCAAGGTTATTTACACCACCAATGCCATCGAGAGCATCAACGCTCAGTTACGCAAGATCATCAAGACCCGTGGCCACTTTCCGAGCGACGACGCCGCGACCAAACTGATCTGGCTGGGGCTGCGCAATATCACAGCCAATTGGGGCTCGGCGGCGCATGATTGGAAAAGCGCGATGAATCAATTTGCGATTCTGTACGGAGATCGGTTCATCAGGCCGACCTGGTGAAATCAAGGCCTGCCTGGCGGCAGGCCGCTACCGGCCCGAACACAAAAAATCTGACAGTCCCCGTTTCGAACATTGCAGTTGCCAAAACAGGGCCTCAAAAGCATTACGACAGATACCCTGTTCTACCCCTATGAACGACTCGATGCTCCCGGATGCTCAAAAAGCTGACCTTAACCTGTGCCGATACAATAGTGTTCCCCACAAAATACTCGGGCAAAGGTATTCCATAAGGTATTCCATCGAAAAAATTCTTACCAAATTTATTATTTAAAATCAGCTAGATACATGGTTAGTTCAGATCACCCCGGCCCAGCGAAACCCGCCCAGCCCGAACTTCGCTACCTCTGAGCCATCGAATGTTGCTGAATGTCGGCGTGGATTCATCTGAATAAATCCACGCCCTCAGGCATCCTGCCAACCAAACACACCCCCCTACTCCCCAATACCATCAATCGCCCGCTCGCACGCCACGGCGCGGATAACTACCTCAGACGTCAACGCAAACCGCCAATTCAACCATTACACAAGCATCGCCCCCTCCGCATAAATTGATGCAGATCAACCTAGCCCCCCCAATGTGCTGTACGTTAAAAACCAGAACCCGCTAATCAGTACCGGAGATTCTCCATGTTCTGGTTTCGCCATCGTCAACCAGCGTTCCTACGCCTCGCCATCGTGCTGTGGGTGTTGGCGTTTGGTCTGGCAGCGGCCCAGGGGTGTCTGGTTCAGCCCAGCCATAATCCGGCGACAACTCATGCCTCGTTGAACACCGCGCAAGATGACGATGGCCACGAAGCCCATGCCGTCGGTTGCCTTCAGCACTGCGCCGATGCGGCGATAGCGATTGGTCCTTCGCTCCCTCTTCAAACATTTGATCTGTTCAGTTGGACGTTTCTGTTCCTGATCCCTGCGCTGCTGATTTTGTATCCCGTCCCCCTCCCCGCTTTTGCCTTTCTTGCACTACGGCGTCCTGTACCCGCCAGACCGCCTGTCCGTCTGATTTTCGTGCGTTTGAACGATTAATCCGACCTTCTGCGCGCCGATCTTCGGCGCACTGTCTGACTGCGCCAGCCCGGCGCGGATTGGTATTACCTGAGTTGTCCTCATCCTTTGGAGATTGCCATGCATGCCTCATTGAAATTCATCCTCGCCACCCTGCTTGTGAGCAGTCCACTCATGGCCTCGGCGGTCGAGCAAGCGCCGACCGCGCCCGCCCAGACAAGCGAAGCCACTGAGGCAACGCGAAACAATGTCATGACCGAGCATATGCAGAAAATGCAGGCTGCCTACGACAAGGCAGCCGCCGCCAAGACCCCAGCCGAGCGCCGCGCCGCCATGCAGGAGAGCATGAAGACGATGAGGGACAGCATGGCCATGCTGCATGAGGACTGTAATGGTATGGGTATGGGCATGGGCATGTCCGGCAATCAGGACGGCATGGGGAGGGGAATGATGAACATGATGATGAGAATGATGGACCAGCAATCGAGCATGATGAAGATGCCGATGAACAAGTGACGCGTACGAGCCTGTAGGCAACGTCGGTTTACCCTTGCCAGTAGGCCAAGGGTAAACCGTCGCCCGTCCACCAATACGACGCGTCACTAACAGCACGTCCCTCTGGAGTACAAGACCATGATGGACTCACCACCTTCCGCAAATATCCCTCCAGCATTTTGGAGGAGCAAACCCGGCACAGCGCTGGGTATGGTGCTGGTGATCGTGCTGTTCTATCTGGCAAGAGAACACTACGGCCATGTGCTGGGTTTACTGCCTTACATGATTTTGCTGCTGTGCCCGTTGATGCATTTTTTCGGGCACCACCAAGGTGGTCACGGTCATCACGGCGAAGCCTCAGCCTCGATCAAGGATGCGAACAGGAGGTAGCTCATGAACACCCCTGAGGTTGGCCAACAGCACCGCCCAATGCAGAACACTAGCGCCCATGACCCGGTATGTGGCATGCCCGTCAGTCACGACAGCCCGTTCAGCACGGAATATGAGGGGCAGAACTACCGGTTCTGCAGCCAGAAATGCCAAGCGACCTTCCGGGCAGCGCCCGAGCGTTATCGAATAGCTCAAGTGAATATCGAACACGTCCACCAGGCAGCAGCAGAACCGTTAACGGATGCCGCTGAATACACATGTCCCATGCATCCGGAAATTCGACAGATCGGCCCCGGCGTCTGCCCCAAGTGCGGCATGACCTTGGAGCCGGTGATTCCCGAACTGGAGGAAGAGGAGAACCCGGAACTCAAGGACTTCACCCAGCGCTTTTGGTGGACGTTGCCACTGACAATAATCGTCACCGTCTTGGCCATGGGCGGCCATGTCTTGGTGCTGTTTCACGGCCCCACGCAAAACTGGATCGAGTTCGGACTGGCCGCCCCCGTGGTGCTTTGGGCGGGCTGGCCGTTTTATGTGCGCGGTGTGCGCTCGGTGATTCAGCGAAGTCCGAACATGTGGACGCTGATCGCACTCGGTACGGCGGCAGCCTTCCTTTACAGCGTCGTGGCCACCCTGGCCCCCGAGGTATTCCCCAGCAACTTCATGATGGACGGCCGCATCGGGGTGTACTTCGAAGCGGCGGCGGTGATCATCTCACTGACCCTTCTCGGCCAGATGCTCGAGCTCAAGGCTCGCTCGCAAACCTCGGCGGCTATCAAGTCGCTGCTTGGACTGGCGCCAAAGACTGCCCGTCGGATCAATGCCGACGGCACGGAAGAAGACATCCCACTGACGCACGTACACAGCGGCGACACATTACGTGTGCGCCCTGGCGAAAAAGTGCCTGTCGATGGCCAGGTGTTGCAAGGCGAAAGCGCTGTGGATGAGTCGATGCTCACCGGCGAACCCATACCGATAATGAAGCGGGCCGGCGACGCGCTGATCGGCGCCACCCTCAACATCCACGGCAGTCTGGTGATGCAGGCACAGAAGATAGGGTCGGCGACCCTGCTCGCACAGATTGTGCAGCTGGTGGTGCAGGCACAACGCTCAAAAGCGCCGATGCAACGGTTGGCCGACGTGATTGCCAGCTATTTCGTGATGGTGGTGATTAGTATCGCCACGCTGACTCTTCTCGGCTGGGGGCTGTGGGGGCCCGAGCCGAGTTGGGTGTTCGGGTTGATCAATGCGGTCGCGGTCATGATCATCGCCTGTCCGTGCGCCCTTGGCCTGGCGACACCGATGTCCGTCATGGTCGCCACCGGGAAGGCCGCTGGCAGCGGCGTATTGTTTCGCGATGCCGCGTCCATCGAAAACCTGCGCAAGATAGACACCCTGATAGTCGACAAGACCGGCACCCTCACTGAGGGTCGACCAGCGTTCCATAGCGTCGAAGCCGTATCCGGTTTTACTCAGGATGAGGTGCTGCGCCTGGCCGCCAGCCTGGATCAGGGCAGTGAGCATCCATTGGCCCACGCCATCGTCGAACAGGCTCGTGCCGCTGGGCTGCAACTGACAACACCTGAAACCTTCGAGTCAGCCTCGGGTATTGGTGTAAGCGGTCACGTCGAGGGGCGGCGCCTGATGCTGGGCAATACCGCGTTGATGCAGGAGGCGGGCGTTTCCACCGAGAGTTTGCACGTGCATGCCGAAAAGCTGCGCGACGACGGTACGAGCATCATGTACCTGGCAGTCAATGGTGCCCTGGCGGGTCTGCTGGCGGTTGCCGACCCCATCAAACCCACCACGAGGCTGGCCGTCGAGCGTTTGCAGGCGGATGGCGTCAAGGTCATCATGGCCACTGGCGACGGTCTTACGACGGCTCGCTCGGTCGCTCGCCAGTTGGGCATCGGGGAGGTGCATGGCGAGGTCAAGCCGCAAGATAAAGAACGTCTGGTGGCCGCTCTGCAACAAGCCGGACACCGCGTGGCGATGGCCGGCGACGGCATCAATGACGCCCCTGCATTGGCGCGCGCGGATGTCGGTATCGCCATGGGCACTGGCACTGATGTGGCGATGAACAGCGCCCAGGTCACCCTGGTCAAGGGCGATCTGCTCGGTATCCTGCGTGCCCGCAGCCTGTCAGTAGCAACGGTGAGAAACATGCACCAGAACCTGACCTTCGCCTTCCTTTACAACGCCATGGGCATCCCACTCGCCGCCGGCTTGTTCTTCCCGCTTACCGGCCACCTTCTGTCGCCACTCATTGCCGCGCTGGCCATGAGCGTGAGCTCGGCGTCGGTGGTATTCAACGCCTTGCGTCTGCGCAAGGCCTCTATTGATTGAGTGAAAACGCCCCCTTGACCTTGCCATGACGGCAAGGTTGAGGATAAGCCAACGTCGCAGAAAAGCCTCATGCGTCTGTTTTTCCATGATCACTTTTTGTGAGGAGTCACCGATGAAGACTGTAGAACTGCAAGTCCAAGGCATGAGCTGTGGTTCATGCGTCAAACATGTCACCGAAGCGCTGCGCCCACTTGAAGGCGTCAGTGACGTCACCGTGGATCTGCAAGCCGGACGGGTGAAGGTCAGCGGCGTTTCGGACAGCCATCCGCTGCTTGCAGCCCTGGAGGACGCGGGCTACCCGGCACAGCTGGCGACAGTGGAAAGCGTAGCGAGCAAGAAAATCTCGGGGTGTGGCGGGAACGGCGGCGGGTGCTGCTGCCGGTAAGCGTTATTTTTAAACTTGAGACTACTCCGGCGATCGCCCCTGGCCAGCCCCAGGCAAGCCGTCCCGCTGCGCCTGGGCCATCAACCATTCGCAAAACAACTCCAATTTCTTACTACGTTCCGGACTCCGCTTCGCCACATAGCAATAGCTGCTCTGATGAAACCCGAATGGTGCCAGCAGGCGGCCAAGGCGAATGTCGTCAGCCACCAGGTGCCAGGGGGCGACGCAGATCCCCAGCCCGGCAATCGCGGCTTCCAAGGTGAAATAGTAATGTTCGTACTCCAAGCCGGCCGGTGCGCTGGCTTGGTATCCAATCGCATCCCCCCAGCTTGTCCAGGCATTCGGGCGCGTTTTGGTGTGCAGCAGTGGGTGCAGGAAAATCGAACTGAGTTCAGTCAACTGGATACGCGCGGATAACGCCGGTGACAGGACGATACCCAATCGCTCAGGGAATAACAGGAGGGTGTTTTCCTGACCATCGAGCCGACCCTGCTCAGCCGTGATCATCACGTCATACCGATCACGCCCCGGATCGCTCGTGTCGCCTGAAGAGCTCAAGCGAACCTTGATGTCCGGGTACTTCACATTGAAATCGAAAAGGCGGGGTATCAACCATTTGACCGTGAAGGTGCTGAAGCAGGACACGTCCAGAATGCCCGTCGCGGTATCCCTGATTCGGCCGACTGCGGCTTCGATCCGATCCAGCGCAGCCGTCAGGTCCGGCAGGAGTTCTTTGCCGGCGGCGGTGAGTTGCGGTTTGTTCTTGGTGCCCTCGAACAGCTCTACCCCAAGACTCAACTCCAACTGGCGTACTTGGCGACTCACCGCCCCGGGCGTGACCGAAAGTTCATCGGCGGCAGACGTCATTCTTCCCAGCCGGGCGGCGGCCTCGAAGGAGCGCAGAGCATTCAATGGGGGGAGGCGACGTTTCATTAAGTGACTTTAACTCAATTACCTCGGGCCCATAAATCGTTTTCCTGCCCTGCCCTGTTTTTGCAGAATCCCCTTGCGCCAGCGCATCTGCTTGCCTGCTCCGGACGCCGGAACTGCCGGAACACTTCACAAAGCAATTGAGAGAGCCTCACATGCCATTCGTTCGCACAGCCGTCATCAAGGGCACCAGCCCGCAGCAACGCCAACACATCGTCGATGGCATCCATCAAGCGCTGGTCGAGAGCATCGGCATGCCCGAGGATGAACTGTTCAACCTGGTCACTGACTATGATCCAGAGCAGTTCTTCTACAGCCGCACCTTCAATGGCATCGCTCGCTCAGACAAGCTCGTGGTGATTGAAATCACGCTGCGCAGGGGGCGCAGTGACGCCATGAAACGCGACCTGTACAAAAAAATCGCTGACCATCTCGGCGCTCAAGCGCAGGTTCGCCCGCAGGATATTTTCATCTTCATGCATGAGAACGACTATTCGGACTGGTCGGTGGGCCTGGGCAAATTCGCAATGGCGTTGGTGCAGCAAACTGGCGATGCCGCTGTGGTGTAGAAGCGAAGCTTTAGGGTTCCTCCGACTGTCTCTGACGTCTCAAGGGCGTTCGTCCAGACTGGGGCCACTAATGCGACGAAACATAACCGGACGGCCCGGACGGCGCCGGCAAGGCATAGGTCGCCTTCATCCATTCGATCTCAGCCTGGGGCGCCCGACCGAACAGGCGCTTGAATTCACGACTGAATTGCGAGGCGCTTTCGTAGCCGACGTTGAACGCCGCCGTCGAAGCGCTCATCGCGTTGCGCAGCATCAGCAGCCTCGCTTGATGCAGACGCGTCGACTTCAAGTACTGCATGGGTGAGGCGTCCGTCACGTTGCGAAAGTGCAAATAGAAGGTGGGCACGCTCATGTTGGCTTCCCGGGCAAGCGCCTCGACGCTGAGGCGTTCCGCGTAGCAGCTGTGGATTTTCCGGATCGCGCGGGTGATCTGGCCGAAGTGCCCTTGGCGACTCAACGCGGCGCGCATCGAGCCACCTTGCTCGCCGGTGAGGATGCGGTAGTAGATCTCCCGTATCAGCGACGGCCCGAGTATCTGCGCTTCGCCCGGATGGCTCATGGCTTCAAGAAAGCGCAGCGTCGAGGCACACAACTGATCGTCCATGGGCGAGGCGTACATGCCCTTGGGCGGGGCATCGCTTGGACCGAGGGCTTCGTCGACCTGCAGCATCAACTCGCTGGCCAGCTGCAAGTCGAGGCGCATGTAGACCGCCAGCATGGGCTCTGCGTCGCTGGCGTCGGTTTCCATGGTAAACGGCACGGGGACCGACACCACCAGGTAGTGCTGAGCGTCGTAGACGTAGACGTCATCGCCCAGATAACCGCGCTTGCGCCCCTGGCACAGGATCACGATACCGGGGTCATACAACACCGGTGTGCGCGCCAGCGGGCGGTTCGAACGCAGGAAACGGATGTCCTCCAACGCGCTGAGATTGTAGCCCTCGACCGGCGCCAGCTTCTCCATCAACTGCACCATCCGCGAAGTGCGTGAGTCGGCCTCAGTCATCGACATCCTCCTGCTTACCGCTCAACCGTCGGTCGAACGGGTCAGCGCTTCCCATTGATCAATCTCGTTGGCCGCGCGGCTCAACTTGGTCCGCACCAGGCCCAGCGCATCGCTGCCCAACAACAGATGCGCAGGTGGTGTCGGGCTGGCAATCACTTGCAGCATCGCTTGCGCGGCCTTCTGTGGATCGCCGAGCTGCTTACCGCTTTTCTCCTCGCGTGCCCTGCGTACCGGATCGAAACTGGCGTCGTAGTCGGCAATGCTACGCGCCGTGCGGCGCATCGAACGACCCGCCCAATCCGTTCGAAACGAGCCGGGCGCGACGGCTGTGACGAAGATGTTGAACGGGCGCAGTTCCTGGCTCAGCGTATCGGAGATGCCCTCTAGGGCGAACTTGCTTCCGCAGTAGTAAGCGATGCCCGGCATCGTGATGGTGCCACCCATGGAGGTGATATTGAGAATGTGACCGGCACGCCGCGTGCGGAAGTAAGGCAGGAAGGCCTTGATCACCGCCACTGCGCCGAACACATTGACGTCGAACTGACGCCGCATCTCCTCCAGCGGCGACTCTTCGAGAATGCCTTCATGCCCGTAGCCGGCGTTGTTGACCAACACATCGACCGGACCATGAGCGGCCTCCGTCGCTGCGACAACGCTGTCGACCCGGTCGAAGTCCGTGACATCCAGGATGACGCCGTGGGCACGATCCGCTGAAAGCGCTTCAAAGGCCTGCAAGGCCGCCTCACTGCGCACGGTTCCGATGACCCGGTGACCCGCGGCAAGTGCCTCCCGGGCCAGGGCGTTGCCGAAGCCACTGCTCACGCCCGTGATGAATAGGGTTTTACTGCTGTGCATGGCGAGCTCCAATCGATAGGTACGGGGTTATGGTAGCTATCGAGAAATGGGGCACCTATGCCGGTTTGCCTGGGAGCCTTGCCTATTTCTATCGAGGCTGAGGTTGAAGAGCGCGCGTTAATGCCGGAGTCACTCACTTGCTCGGCTGAAGATGATCAAGTTATTCGACTAAGGCAACTGTCGCACCAGTGGTGCGACTTTCTTCTCAGGCATCAAATACCAGGCCCGCTCACGTGGGCCGACAACCGTGCCAAGCGATCCCACCCCTCTGCGCTGATCTCCGAGCCATTGCGCAACGACAACTTCTCCAGCGGCAACCGCTCCAGCACCGGCACCATGGCTGACGTAAGCTGCGATTCCCCCGGCCCCGCCTCAAGGGTCAGGTCCCGCAACGGCAGCCCCGCAAGATGGGCGACGCCGGCGTCGGTCAGCCACGGGCTTTCGTACAAGCCGAGGCGCCTCAGCGGCAAGTTGCGCAGGCAGGCCAGGTCGGCATCGCGCAGGTCCAGGCCGCTGATTTCCAACTGTTCCAATGGCAGGCCCAGCTCGGTCAGCTTGCGTAATGTCTTGCCATCCATACCCTGACAGAAACTGAGATTCAGCCGCTTCAGCGGCAGGCCGGCCAGTTGCTTCAGCATCTTCCAGCTCACCTCGTTCAACGACAGGTCCAGCGACTCCAAGCCCAGCCCCTCCAGATCACGCAACGTCTGCGCGTCGATGCCTTGCACATCAGAGAGCCCCAGGTGCTTGAGTGGAAACCCGTGCAGCACGTCCAGACGCTCGATCACCTGGCGTGAGCATTTGAGATCCAGATAGGCAAGTGGCATGCCTTCGAGCCCCTCGAAGTCGTCCTCGCAGAGGTACGCGGAATGCAACGAAAGCCGTTCGAGCGGAAGGTCACGGATGGCGTCAATCAAGGTGTTCGAAGCGTAACAGTCATCGAGACTCAGCGAGCGCAAAGCCGTCATATCGGCAAGCCAGGAAGGATCCTGCAAGATGGCGCCGCTTGAGCTGATGGTCAGCTGTTCGAGTGGATTCGCGCACAAGTGCCGCATTCCCGCTGAAGTCAGCTCTCCAGCGCGTTTCAAGGTGAGTGAGCGCAATCTGAATGACGACAGCGCCCGAAGGCCGTCGTCCGTGAGGTCATCGCAGCGGTTCAACGACAACTCTTGCAGCCTGCTGCCGCCCAGTTGCCGGAGGAAACTGTCGTCGAAGTCTTCGCCATAGGTGTCCAACTTGAGGCAGCGCAGGCGTTCGAGTGACGGCAGGCTGGTCGCGTCATCGTCGCGAGCAAAGCTGCTGATCTCCAGATGCTCCAGGGCAACGCCCGGTAAACGCCGCCATATATCCGGACTGCAACGGAACCTCGGGCCGTTGAGTATCAGCGTGCGCAACGGCAGCCCGGCCAATGCATCAAGCCAATGCGACTCGGCATCGTCCAGCGCCACATGATCCACCGGCAGGCCGCGAAGCCGCGACAACAAGGGGCCGGGGCGATTCCTGTGGGGTGTGGTGTTCAACTGGGCAATCACGGCCATGGCGGCCGGATCGCAGAGGCCGGCGGCAACGCGCAACCCCTCCAGCGAAACCTCCGCCGTATCAAGCAGGTCGCGATAAAGCGCGGCACGCGCGGCAATGTCATCGGGTGCGGTGGCGAGTTGGGCGATCAGGGCGCTACGGTTGGGGGTCTGCACGGTCTATGCGTCCGAAGTGAGCAGGTTGCGTATGCTGCCGCAAAAAACGGGTTTGATCATCGACCAAACCCGAACTTTAAGTTTCTATCGAGGATCGACGGTGTCCAATGCCCGGTTTGCCAAGAGCTGGCCCAGTTCGATCAACTGCTGCAGCCCCAACGCAAAATGTCGCCGAGAACCTTCCAGCTCGAACGCCAGGTCACCGGCCATGACATTGGCGGAGGCCAGGGTTTCGCTGAGGTTGGCCAACAGGCTTTCGGCATCGACGCCATCCACGATGGTGAAGAGCTGGTCGGGGGATGGTTTCTCGTCGGATTGGGCGGGTTTGGGGTTCAGGTAGGAATCGATGACGCGTTCAGCGTTGGCATCGGCAGCGATGTCCAGGTGCAGCGGTGGGACGGGTGGATCTGGGATGAGTTTGTCCATGGGCACTCCTAACGTAAGTGGAAGCCGCCACGTTCGCTGCTAAACGAGTGGGTGGCAGCCGTGCGCAGGTTAGCAGACCGGTACGTTAGGAAACCGGCGCACCCGAGGATGCCCTGCGCACAGCCGCCATGAAGATTCGGACGTAAAACTGCCCGCACTCATGGTGATTGCCATGCGCCTAACGTAACTTCCGAGCTGCTAAACCCGACCGCTGGATTGGCAGCGGTGGACAGAGACTAGGCACCGGAAACGGTAGGCGCAAGAGGTTGGGATTTTCTAGGAAATGTCCTGCAAGTCAATGGGAAAGGTCTTTATACAAAGTGTTTCGTTCTCTTCGAGTTTGCCAATTCATATGGCTATCTCGGACAACCCGACACAAACGGGATAGGCTACGTCGGCATGTCAAGGCGCTTCACCACGGACACGCTCACCCTTGTGACCATTTCTGAAAAATCCTGGATGGGCAGTTGCTGCCCGATTAAAGAATGACATTGAGGCTTCAAGCAGTATGGATACCAAGCGACTCAACGAGACCAGCAAATTTCTTAGCTATGTCCTCAGGCATGAACCACAAGCGATTGGCTTGCAACTGGACAGCGAAGGCTGGGCCGATATCGAATCTTTGATAGCCGGTGCGGCTGAAGATGGCCGTCCGTTGAATATGGATCTTATTCAAGCCGTCGTCAGCAGCAGTGATAAAAAGCGCTTCAGTCTCTCCGACGATGGCCTGCGCATTCGCGCCGTGCAGGGGCACTCAACCGGTACTGTCAGTCTTCAACATGTAGAGAAAGAACCACCGGAGCTTCTTTACCACGGCACTGCCACGCGCTTTCTGGAGTCGATCAGGGAAAAAGGGCTGATTCCAGGCTCCCGTCACCATGTGCATCTGTCGCAGGACATGCAAACGGCTATTGCTGTTGGGCAGCGTTATGGAAAGCCTGTGGTACTGAAAGTTGACGCCCTTCGAATGCACCAACAGGGTTTCAAGTTCTTCCAGGCCGAAAATGGGGTTTGGTTAACGGACCATGTGCCAGCAAGTTTGATTTCAGAGTGAGTCATTCAAAAAACATCAGAACGGGTTTGATCGTTGATCAAACCCGAATTTTCAGTTTCTATCTGGGATCAACCGTATCCAATGCCCGGTTTGCCAGGATCTGCCCCAGTTCGATCAACTGCTGCAGCCCCAAGGCGAAATGCCGTCGAGAACCTTCCAGTTCGAACGCCAGGTCACCGGCCATGACATTGGCGGAGGCCAGGGTTTCGCTAAGGTTGGCCAACAGGCTTTCGGCATCTACGCCATCCACTATGGTGAAGAGCTGGTTGGGGGATGGTTTCTCGTCGGGTTGGGCGGGTTTGGGGTTCAGGTAGGAATCGATGACGCGTTCGGCGTTGGCATCGGCGGCGATGTCCAGGTGCAGCGGTGGGACGGGTGGGTCTGGGATGAGTTTGTCCATGGGTACTCCTAACGTCAGTTGGAGCCGCCACGGCTCGCGACTAAACGAGGTGGGGTGGCGGCTGTACGCAGGTTAGTCGACCGGGACGTTAGGAAACCGGCGCACCCGAGGGTGCCCTGCGCACAACCACCATAAAATCAGGGACAACACTGTAGCCTGACTTCAAGGAGACCTTGCGCCTAACGGAATACCGAGCGACTAAACCCGACCGCTGAATTGGCAGCGGTAGACGAAGACTAGGCACCGGAAACGGCAGGCGCAAGGGGTTGGGATTTTCTAGGAAATGTCCTGCAAGTCAATGGGAAAGGTCTTTATACAAATTGTTTCGCTCTCTTGGAGTCGGCAATTTCATACGAACCATTAACGCGGGAATAGAACGATAGGCGCCATGAAGTCTAATGTTTCCTGATCCGCCGGCGTCAGATAGGGATCTTTCATGACCACGCCCCTCAACGCAGACACCACGATGGTGTCGACATTTGGATCACCACAACTTTTGGCCAAGTAAACCTCTGGGTTGGGGCGTCCAGCCGAGAACCTATAAAGAACCTTGACCGTCCACGTCTGACCGGATTGACGGAGCTCCCTGACTGCCCGCGAAAACCGCAACTCGGAATGCTGGACGTCTGCAAGCCCGCGAGCCCATAGTTGGTTATATTTTTGCTTCTGCCCGGCATCAAGCTCCATTCCTCGAACTCGCAGCAGTCGAGCCGCCTTCCAGGCAGGGTCGCCATATTTTTGGGTAGCATCGATGTACAGCTTCAAAGCGCCCGGCAAATCTTGCACACCGCCCTCACCCCGCTCCATCAGCTTCCCCAGTTCCACCACACCCGCTACGCCCGCCCGGCTGTAGTAGTCCCGGGCCTTCACGGCATCGACCGGCTCGTCAATTCCGTCCCGAGCCATGCGCCCGAGCTCCACATAAGCATATGGATCGGTCGGTGCCGCTTGCTGGTAGAGCGCCTTGGCTTTGATAGGGTCGCGAGGAACGCCGTTTCCGCTTTCATAAAACGTCCCTAGCACATGCTGGCAAATCGCATTGCCACCATCACTGGCAACCATGACGAATTGCAAATCCGCGGGCCGAACGGTTTTGAAATACGTGGTGACGTAGCAGGCCTTGCCTTGGCTGTCCTCCTGTGGATAACCGAATGAGCCAAGCGGCACATCAGGATTGTGTGTTTTGGTGAGATAACGCTCCATCGGCGTGGTGCGGGTCGCCTTAAGGTACCCGACCGTCCTCTCCCCCAGGCCTTCCAGACTCTGGCAACCGCCAAGAAGGACAGTCAGGCCGATTGCTGCAATATTTCTGGTCATGCGGCTTCCGTTTCCATACGCATAATGTGGTTTGTTCATGGAGATAAACAAGAGAGTAAAGAGGGGACGGATTGATTTTTCACCTCAAAATTAAATTGATCCGTCCTTTTTTCCCTACGCCACCCTTAAAACTAATTCATTTATCATCATCCGATCCAAATCACTCTTTGCAGCACGATTCAACACCGGAATTAGATAGTACAGCAGCAACTCTCGCCTAGCTGCATCGTCAGACAAAGCTCTTTCAACACAGCCAATCAGTGAAGCTATAGACATAATAGAGGCAAAACTTTCATACCCTCGATAACCTGAGAACGGTAACTTCTTAAAAAATGATCTGCCAGTTGATGCTGCTCAGTTTTCCCCCAAGACCGGTGTGGCAAGAGTACCATCGCCTCACCCCAATCATCGGAATCTAATGGATATGCTCCAGTCAACCAGTCGGCAGCCTGAGCAGAGCTCATTTTTCTGAGTTCCTTACAAAGTGCTTGCTGTCGTGCGTCCATATCAAGCCTATTTCAAAAAAAGGGGACAGATCTGAATGGCGCTTACTTAACAGCTAACTAGCTGATACGACTGCGAAAAAATGAAAAAAGGCTGGCCTTGGTCTACGGTGATAGTTGCGAACACACACCGATCACGCAAGGACACAGCCCGAGTGAATCGTAGACGCCAAATCGCCCGACATCAACAGCACCGTATGCGCCGGCACGTCACGAACAGCAATGCTCATGCTTTCTTCAAGCTACTCACCGATCCTGAGTTATTGCAGGATGTCGAGTCGTTGATACCCGAGCATCGCCAGCGGCTATTTCCCCCGACCGAAACGCTTTCCATGTTTTTGTCACAGGCGATGAGCGCCGATCGGTCCTGCCAGAATGCCGTGAATGATTTATCTATCAAACGCTCCTGCGAAGGGTTGAAACCCAACAGCGTCCATACGGGGGCCTACTGCAGAGCCAGGGCGCGGTTGCCGGTGGAGATGGTTTCAACCTTGTTGCGTTCCACCGGGTCATCAATGAGCAACCGGGCTCCGTCATCGTGGCGTTGGATGGGGAGACCAGTACGACTCGTGGATGGCACTACCGTTACCCTGCCGGATACGCCAGCCAACCAAGAGGCCTACCTGCAATCTCGTGGGCAGAAGGCCGGACTGGGCTTTCCCATCTGTCGTTTAGTGGGGATCGTTTGTCTTGCCAGCGGTGCTGTTCTGGATGCCTCGTTGGGACGTTTTCGCGGTAAAGGAGGTGATGAGCAAACATTGCTCAGAACCATGCTCGATACCTTGGAACGGGGCGACATTGTTCTAGGCGATGCCTACTACGCTACCTACTTTTTGTTGTGTGAACTACACCGTCGAGGCGTGGACGGGGTGTTCGAACAATACGGCGCTCGACGGCGCAGCACGGATTTTCAGTTGGGGAAGTCCTTGGGGTCGGAAGATCATTTGATTGAGCTGAAAAAACCTCAGACAAAGCCGTCCTGGATGAGCCAAGCCTATTACGAAGAGGCCCCCGAGACGCTGACAGTACGTGAGTTGAAGGCCGGAGGGAAAATCCTGGTCACCACTTTGAGTTGCCCGCAGCAAGTGCCAAAAACCGCCCTCAAATCGCTGTTCAAAGATCGATGGCATGTTGAGTTGGATCTGCGCAACCTCAAGACTACGCTGGGGCTTGAAGCGCTGAGCTGCAAGACGCCGAATATGGCCGTCAAAGAGTTATGGGTATATTTGCTGGCACACAACCTGATACGGGTGCTCATGGCGCAATCAGCTCTGTTAGCTGACTGCCTGCCTCGCGAACTGAGCTTCAAGCACAGCCTTCAGCTGTGCCTTGCGTTGAAGCAGTACGGGCCTCAAGAGCAAGAGGACAAAATGACGGATCTGCTTGAGCTGATTGCCCGCAAGCGTGTTGGTAAGCGTCCAGGCAGAATTGAGCCACGCGCCATAAAACGAAGACCCAAACCTTACCCCATGCTGATGAAAACACGTCGATCAGCAAGGGCTGAGGTCAGGAAGAATGGGCATCCGAAGAAGGTTAAGTAAGCGCCATTCGGGGGATATCTATTTTTCACCTCAAAATTAAATAACCCCACTTTTTCTTCTTATTATTAATCCGTGCGCCCCGTAATTAACCCCTTAAAGTAATTCCAACGCTTAAACATCCAGTAAACCACTAGCATAATAGTTAACGGCGCAGCCATCAAAAATTGAAGCCAGCCATCCTCAACTCCTAAAATGCTTGCTGTCAGCCCAACAGCAGCAAAACAAAGTAGCGCACTAACCCCTGTCATCATACAGAGCAATCCAAGAGCGATTAAAAGCATGGAAAAATAGTTATTTCCTCTCACTTGACGCTTCCTCATACACAGTAAATGCCTTATCCCCTACGGACCTGAAATACATCATCATCGCTGTTCCATAGGGAGGTAACCGTCCGCCCAACACCCTCTCCTGACAACCCTCCAAATTGGCCAAGATAGTGGACACCATTTTTTAGTGGACACTATCTTGGATACAATTGCCCCAGCCCGTCGAGCCGGTCGCCGTCCCAACTTTCCGCTGGACTTTAAACGCCAAGTCGTCGAGGCCACCCTCCAGCCTGGCGCCTCCGTGTCGTTGATCGCTCGCGAACATGACGTCAACGCCAACCTGGTGTTTCGCTGGCGGCAGCAATATCAAGAAGGACTATTCGGCCCGATCAGTCAGGGTGCATGTGCAACGTTTTTACCTGTCCAGGTGATCGAGACGCCCACGGATCTGCCGCACATTCAAGCACAGCCACAAAGTCATTCCGAGATCCTTGTTGAGGTGGGAAAAGCCAGGCTGCGCATCACCGGTACGCCCGACCCGCAAACCGTGCAACTTATCTTGCAGCAGTTGCTGCGATGATTGCCCCTCCCGCTGGAACCCGTATCTGGATCGCCGCAGGCGTCACCGACATGCGTCGTGGCTTCGACGGTTTAGCGGCACTGGTGCAGACACAGCTGGAAGCCGATCCCTTCTCCGGTCAGATCTTCGTCTTTCGCGGACGACGCGGTGACCGGATCAAATTGTTGTGGTGGGATGGCGATGGCTTGTGCCTGTTTTGCAAACGACTGGAACAAGGACGCTTCGTCTGGCCACAAGCAACCAGCGGCAGCGTGTCTCTGACCGCTGCGCAGCTATCGATGCTGTTGGAGGGCATTGATTGGCGCAGGCCAATTCGTACAGCACCCGTCCTTGCGGTCTGACTTGCCGCGCTGAAAAACCTGAGTAACATGCGGTCATGACACTCGTGACCGACTCCCTGCCGAATGATCTTCAAGCCTTGAAGGCCTTGGTCTCTGCCCAGCGCGCAGAGATTGAGCACTTGAAGATGATGATCGCCAAGCTGCGTCGTACGCAGTTCGGTCGCAGCTCCGAGCAACTGGACGCGATGATTGATCAACTCCAGTTGAGCCTTGAAGAGCTGCAAGTCAGCCAGACTGAACTGACGCCCCCAACCGAACCGCCACCTCGTCCTGTCTCTCGGCGCAAGCCGCTACCTGCACACCTGCCTCGCGAAACCCATGTCCATCAGCCCGAGTCGCAATGCTCTGGTTGCGGTGGGAAGCTTCGCCATTTGGGTGAGGATGTGTCCGAAGTGCTGGAGTACGTTCCGGCGCGCTTCAAAGTCATTCGCCATGTCCGTCCGAAGTGGGTCTGCCGCTGCTGTGAGCATATTGCCCAGGTGCCGGCGGCGAGTCGCCCAATAGCCCGAGGCCTTGCCGGCCCGGGATTGTTGGCCCATGTGCTGGTTTCCAAGTTCGTCGATCACTTGCCGTTGTACCGGCAGTTCGAGATTTATGCCCGTGAGGGCGTGGAGCTGGAGCGCTCAACCCTGGCCGACTGGGTCGGCCAGAGCAGTCAGTTGCTGCGACCACTGATCAGCGCCCTTGAGCGTCATGTCATGAGTGGTCATAAAGTCCATGTCGACGACACGCCAATTGGCGTCCTCGCGCCAGGCAACGGCAAGACCAAAACGGCTCGCCTGTGAACATACGTGCGCGATGACCGACCGGCGGGTGACTCGACACCGGCCGCGGTATGGTTTGCCTACTCGCCGGATCGCAAGGGGCAACATCCCCGCGCTCATCTCAAGAGTTTCAGCGGGATCTTGCAGGCTGATGGCTATGCCGGTTTTACTCAGTTGTATGCCACGGGCACTATTGAGGAAGCCGCGTGCTGGGCTCACGCCCGCCGCAAGTTTTACGATGTCTACAAGGATCAGGCTTCACCGCTTGCCGCCGAGGCGCTGCAATGGATTGCGGCCCTGTATGCCGTCGAAAGCGAGATTCGAGGACAACCGCCTAACCTGCGAAAAGCGATTCGGCAAAGCCGGGCCAGTCCGCTGCTGGAACAACTGCACGCATGGCTCAGCCAGACGCTGACGCAACTGTCGAAGAAATCGGCATTGGGCGGTGCGATCCTCTATGCCCTCAATCGGTGGCGGGCGCTGACGCGCTACTGCGATGACGGCCGAATCGAAATCGACAACAACGCCGCCGAACGGGCGCTACGCGCCATCGCATTGGGTCGCAAAAATTACCTGTTTGCCGGTTCCGATGCCGGCGGAGAACGAGCGGCGGCGATTTACAGCCTGGTGGGTACTGCCAAGCTAAACGGGTTAAATCCGCAGGCCTATCTGACCTACGTGCTTGAGCATATCGCCGAGCACCCGATTAATCGGGTGAGCGAGTTGCTGCCCTGGAACATTTCGTTGAACCCGACTGAACACTGCGAGGCCGCCTGATCCATGGTTAAAACTGTCCGGTTACCCAAACCCGCCCCCGACCTGTTGCTACTGCACATTGAGCTGAAGTGGATTACTCCGATGATCTGGCGTCGTTTCGTAGTCCCTGAAAACATTACCTTGGGCAAGCTGCATCACGTGATTCAGGTCGTGATGGGCTGGAGTGACAGCCACCTGCATGAGTTTGAAATAGCAGGTGAGAAATACGGGATTCCCGATCCTGATGGCTGGGGGGCGCCGGTGAATCCAGAAGCTCGCAAGACATTGGTCAAAGCGCTGTTCGGTAAAAAGACGTTTGACTACCTCTACGACTTTGGTGACAGCTGGGTTCACCGAATCAAAGTCGAGAAAAGACTACCCGCGATCACAGCCCCTCAACTGCCGTATTGCATTGAAGGCGCCAATGCTTGTCCACCGGAAGACGTAGGCGGGGCACCGGGTTACGAGGATTTTCGAGAGGCCATGGCAGACCCCAGGCATCCAGAACACGACGACATGGTGGACTGGTATGGCGAAATATTTGAGCCGGCGGCGTTTGACTGCGAGCGGGTGAATCAGTGGTTTAAGAGGATCAAGGTTTGAGTTGCAAGATGGTGTAGCTCGGACGCTTACGGAGAACATCGCGTTTCGTTCGGATATCAACTCCGACACCGTTGTGCTTTCTGATTTCTGCAAGATGCTGACGGTATCGTTGCGCGATGGGTGTGATGTGATGGATGTTATTGGCAGGCGCTTGCGAGCACAGGCAGCGGAGTAATGAAAACGGGCGACTTGTGGGTCGCCCGCTTCGCGTTCACAAATCGAATCAGAGGCCTGATGCGCTCGCGACGGGAATACGCTCCTGCGGCTGAGTGACATCGTAGACGTGCTGCTCACAACCTGCCTCGATGATCACGAACTCCACCAGATAAACCTTTTGCTTCTCTGGTTTGAAGGTAGAGTTCATCGGGCCACACTCATAAACAACCCGCTCGGCATAGCGATAGTAGTTCGAGTCGTAAACCCGCGATTCACCGATCACTTCAACTGTCTGCCCAGGATCAACCTGCATTTCCAACTGGGGAAAGCGCTTGACGGCTGCGCTGTTGGTCACCTCGTTCATTTTGGCAATCCAGCCGAATACCTTGCCGCGGCCGGAGTCAACTACCGTTCCCAAGACCTCGGCACGTTGATCTGTATCGGAACTGCGCCGCACGGAGAACTGCACCGGGTGAGGGAACCCTGTCGACTTCATGATGACCTTGGCATGCTCTGCGTCAGCCACGACCTTGGTTTGCTGCAACTGGACACCATTCTTGAACAGGCTTGGTGAAGAGTCCCTGACGTTTGAATGACAGCCTGCCAGGGCCACGGCTAGAACTATAAATATGTTTTTTCTCATGATCACTTCCCTGCAAAACGTGAAAACCAACGGACCGTAAAATGTGTTCAGCGATACTGGACTAAAGTGGAGGCTTTCAAAATTTGGTTATTAATAGAGGCAGAGCCTAGCCTGACCTGCCCAGCAACCGGGCCCACCACCCAGACTTGGCAGTTGGGCCTGCTGTTGGGATAGCGTCCTCACTGGGATGGAGCAAATCACCCGGGTAGTGTTCGTGCCCGATGCAGTCGCTATCATCCAGCCCAAACACTTTCACTGCGGCGACCGCCTCAAAGCACCAACGACCGAAGTAGCTTCCCATCTCAAGCGGGTGTTTTACCGGATCACCATAGATGTACCACCATGGTTGCTGTTTACCGCGTCGGTTCAACTCCGAATACCAGTGCTCCACGAAAGCATGCAGAAGAGCAGCTTGTTGCGGTTGTGGTGCGTCAACTGCCTTGAGCAGCCTTGCGTAAGGCTTGGCGTGTAACAATCTATCTCCGATCACCCGTTCCGGTTGACGAGACGCAATCACTCGATCCAGCAGAACGTCCTGGCCGCCCTCGCCTATCAACGCAACCAAACGGAGCCACTGGTCATCAGGAATTTCAAGAGCAAGCGCCAAGGCCACCAACCAGAAACACCAGATGTAGTGGTTTAAATCCGCCAACTCAAAAGTCCAGTCTCGGCAAGTCTGGAGATTGTTCTCTGCGCAAACTTCGTCGGAGGCGCGATTAGAGAGCTCCCATGCGTTCAGAAGACGTGGGAAATGGGAAGCGATCTCCAAAGGGTTCCCACCCTGTGAATAGACTCTTATGCCTGATATCAAGTTATCCTTAGCAAAATCGAAAGCGAATTGAGGCCTATAAATGGGATTGGCCGAAGGTTCCGACAAAATTGTACTTGCACGCTCAATCCACTGCCGATCCTTTGCTTCACGACCATTCCAGTAGTGTTTATCCCCCAAAGGTGCACGAATCATGGAAGAGCCCCACTCAAGTTTTTGGACGGTAATATTTTAGAGTTATCTCCAAAACCAAAAATTAAACATCTTGCCAAATACATCAAAAACACAATCTCTACCAATGCTTTAAAAAAGCGACGAGACTAGCATCCTTAACAAATCACCCAAGACTTACGGACACCCAACCTCTCACTCGCCATAATCACCACCCCCCGCGCCCGGAGATAAAGGACTTCACGTAATTCCAGCGTGTAACAATCCAATACGTTGCAAAAACCCATGACAAGGGAAACCCAACCCAAACAAAAATCCAGCTTGAATCAGTACCGATCAACAGCGAAATCAAAACCACCACCATCATCGCTAGAAATGTACTTACACCCCAGACGATTGCTAGCAACGAAAAAGCCAGAACCACCGCACTGATCAAGTTATTTTTTCTCACTGACGGCCTCATTATAAAAAACGTAACTCTTCAAACCTACTGACTGAAAATACAGCCCCATTGCCGTGCCGTACGGCGTCGGCCGCCCAAGAATTATTTTATTATTATCAAACCCTCTAACTGTAACCCCGAACAGTGAATCGCTTTTGTTCAGGCCATCAGCCAACCCCATCTTAAGCGGAACCTTGACAAAACCAGACCCAAAAGATAGCGCCAAATCCGCACCACTATAAATCAACGGCCCGTAACCGCCGGGAATTTGATCAAACACCTGTTTAACATGATTGAAACCACCCTCATCATTTGTGAAATGATTATAGAACCCTGTTGTTCCTTCCTCGACGTTACCCACTCCGAAGGCGAACATTGGCCCACCAAAAACGCACCCCGCCACCGTTCCGCACAATGTAAAACCCGCATAAGCGCTCACGCCTCCTCCAACTGCAGTAGCGGTATCAGTAACAACTGGAATAACATCACGTGTCGTAGCATCCATAACAGAGTCAGTAAATGAATAGTTGAATAAGCCTTTGTCTCGTTGAGCATCCGCCCATTCAAGCTCATTGCTCAACCCCACCATATCAGCCTCGGTCAGATAAGCATCGTGATACTCCTTGGAGCCCCGATCCAGCTGAGCCCAGCATTTAATGGAGTAACACAAGGCTTTCTCCAAATTCTCTTCGGTGAAATCACCTTTCTCGGCCTCAGCTTTAATAGCGGCCTTTTCGGCCTCATGGGCGGCCCGGTTGTACACGTCCACCGACATCGCATTGCCGCCCGCTACAACCACACCTGTTGTGCCGCTCCCAGATCCAGCTATACCTCCTACTCCTGTCGCAATCAACGCAGCCAACGCGTCCTGATCAGCACCCTTAATTCCATTTTTTTCCAGTGCGTCTGCAATTGCGGGCATCAGAGCTGCGGACGCGCCAGCGCCTAAGGCCCCGCTTTGCGCACTACCGCTGGAAAGTCCGATAGCCGCTCCAGCTAATGCATGCAGCATTACTCGTGCAGCCCCGCCTTCCGCCCATGCTGCTCGAGTGGCTGCGTCAGATTTTGGATCGACTGATCTTGCTTGAGCGTAATCACCAATTTTGCTGAAAATGTCGCTGGATGTCGTGTTAGCAACGATACCAACTGCTGTACCACCCGTAGCACCGCCAAGACCTGCGGCAATCAATCCAGAAGCTATATCGGCCATCAGTTTTTTATCACCGCCAACCTGCCAACGCGCCGCTTCTACACTGGCAGCCTCAGCCGCCCGGGCTGCTGACTCGGCACCCGGCGAACCAGCGTCTGCTTGTGCTTTTGCCTCCTGCCCGAGCTTTTTAGCCTCGTCGGCTTTTGCCTTCGCCACCGTACTGATAATTCCACTGGCCAGTTGCGCCGAGCTTTGAATCAGGTCGATACGCTCTTGCATGGCCTCTTCATCAGGCTTGTCCAGCTTCTGATTCGCGTTGGCCGTATCACGATTGAGCCCCACCAGGTCGTTCGCGCCCTCGGGATTACGAACAACGATTGTGCCTTCGCTGACGGCGCTACGGGTGTAACTGTGGTCTTTATCCTTAAGAGCTACCGGGATGCTGCCGCCCATCGAGGAACCACCACCGTTACTGCCCGAGATGGCTATTGCCGCCGACTGACTTTCGATCTCGCTGGTGTTCTTGATGTCGCTGACGATCAAACGATCCGTGCTGAGCCGGTTTTTGTCCGCTGACGCTTCACTGGCAATCACAGCGCCCTGCAAGGTCGTGGTTTTGCCCACATTGATGTCGTAGCCGCCTGCGCCGGCAAACAACCCGCTCTGGTCGGTCACCGCTTTGTAATCGCTGTTCATGTTGGCGGCAGCAATATTCGCCGAGCCCGCCACCATGGCGCCATAGCAGAATGGCGGAACGCAGATGCTCGCGCCGATCCCTCCGCTGCTTTGCTTGCTCTTCGACGACTCTGTGTCCTGACGAGAAAGGATATTCAGGTTGCCGCCAATCGACGCTTTGATGGTATCCGCCCGGACCTGCGCTCCGGCGAGAGTAGTGTCGCGGCCGCTTTGTAGCAACAGCGATCCGGTATCCAACGTGGTGTTTACTTGAGTGACCGACTTGCCGTTACCCATGTTTTTGGCGCCTTGGGCGCCCAAGTCCAAGGTAAAGCCGTTTTGCTCACCAATGTTGAAGCTGGCACCAATGGCCGTTTTGTTGCTGGAACCGTCGTTTTTACGGTCGACGGTGTCCTGGGCGCTTTGCAGCAGCACATCATTTTTTGCCAGCAACAAAGTGTTGACAGCCTTCAGGCTACTACCCGTTATCTGAACATCACCCTGGGTGCCCACCGCTTCGCCGGTGGCGACAATCGATAGCTCTTGACCCGCGTTAAGCGTGCTTTGCTTCGCCGTCAGGCTGCTGTATTCGCTACTGCTTTTGCTACGCGTATTGGCCAGCTCGGTACCGATCTTGATCAGCGAACCGTTGCTGGGGCTGCCACCTTGCTTGTTCTTAAACCCGGTGCTCTGCCCGTTTGCATCCGAGGCCTGACCACCCAGGTTGTAGAAGGCAAGTGCGGCCTGGGCGATTTTTACCGCCTTGAGGCGAGGGTCATCTGCATTCTTGGCGGCGTTGTACGAGTCCCGAATGCTTCTTGCGGTATCAATCACCGCACCACCGATCACACGTCCCACCGCCAAGCTTTTAGAACTGTCCTCAGTGGTTTGCCGCGCTGTTTCGGCACCTGCCTTGATGGTCACATTGGAACCAGTAAGCGCCATGTCCTTGGTGCTGACCAAATCACTCGCCACCACACTCAACTCACGCCCAGCCGTCAACGTCACATTTCCAGCACTGGAGCCCACCGTACTCCCCGTCAGGGTCGTTTCATCAGCCGTCCCATTGTGCTTCTGACTGTTGATAAACAAATGCTGATTGCCCGTCATGTCATCCAGGCCCAGCTTGTTCCCCGTCAGCACTCCAGTCAGGTCACGATTCTTTTCCTTGTGCATATCGGTACGCGAGAAGGTGTTCCGCGCCGCGTCGATGGTCAGGTCGCGCCCGGCCTGCACGCTCAGGTCACCGGTACTGACCAGGGACGAGCCTGTGACTTTCACATCCTGTCCGCCCGCGACGGTGACCGTCTCGCCCGAGACCATGCTGCCCACCGCCGTGGTGCGTTTCTCGTTGACCTTGTCTTCAATCTTGCTCGACTTGAACCCACCCCAACTGCTTTTGCTTTGCTTGCGCTCATGACGAGCGCTGTCGGAGTCCGTCGCGGCAAGTACCTGAACATCGTTGCCCGCGACCAGCTTCGCCGCGCCTTTTTCGGCCGTTACGGCGCTGCCCGCCAGTAACAGGTTCTCGCCCGCTACCAATGTATTGTTGCCACCGGAGCTGACCAGACTGCCTACATTGGTGGTGCTCTGCGTTTCATCGAGGCGGAACTTCTTGCTCGTCGAGGTCTTCTTGGTCTTGCTGAAAAAGCTGTAGTCCTGATCTTCAGCAGTCTTGAGGGCAAGGTTTTTACCCGCCACCAGATAAGCCTCATTTCCCGCGTTGACCGTACTCGCCACCAATGCCAAATCCTGCCCCGCGCTCAATGTCACATCCCCGCCCGCCTTGAGCGTGGTGGACACCTGCTGGACATGATCCTCGATGCTCTTGACCTTTTTGCTCTTGCCGTACGAATGTTGCTCATTCGCCGCCGAGGCCAAGGTCAAGTTGTTCGTGGCCGCCATGGCCACGTTTCGAGTGACATCGATCTGGCTGGCGGCCGCCTCGAGGTCGGCACCCGCAGTGGCTTGAAGATCGCGACCGACAGTGACGCTGGAGCCATGTTGGGTGATGGTCGAATCGCGATGATTGGCGCCGCGCGTATGGCTGTCCGATTGCTCGGCAGCCGTAATCTTCAAATCCCTGGCCGCGCGCAAGGTGGTGTCGTTACCGCTCTTCAGCGCGCCGCCCACGTTGTTGAGATCGCGCCCGGTGCCCACGCTCAGGTCATGACTCGCCTCGATCCGCGCCGCGCTGTCGGCAAAATCCCGCTGCTCTGTCTTGTAGCCGGTGCCGCTGGCATGACGGGTGACAGTCCGCTCGTTGGTCACATCCCCCGCGAGCGCAACAACGCTGACATCCCGGCCAGAAATAACCCCACCCGCCCGGTTAGTCAGATCATTACTCGCCAACGCATCCAGCCGATTCCCCGCCTCCAGCAACCCACTGTTCACCAGGCTGTCGTTAGCCCTGGCAACCAGATTATTGGACGCCCGCAACGTCCCGGCGTTGTTCAGGTTCTTACCGGCAATCAACGTGACGTCGCTGCCCTGGATCAGCGCTCCATTCGCCGCCAGCCGATGGTTGGCGTTCGCCAGGTAAAGCACCGGCACCAGCACCTGCTGGCCGTTCACGGTCTGGCTTTCCATCCAGACGATGTCGTGGGTCAGTGCCGCGACCTGTTCGCCGGTCAGGCTTACGCCCAAGGACAGGTTGAGGGCGTCCTTGCTGGCGATGGCGTTGTTCATCAGGTACTTGAACATGCCTTCATCGGAGGTCTGGCCGTCGAGGAAACGCTGGCCGGTGCGGGCGATGACGGCTTGCTGGATCAGGCGTTGTTCGTAGAAGCCGTCGCCCAGGCGCTTGGCCGCATCGTCGGGGTCGTAGCCGAGGTTGGACAGCAGGTAATCCGAGCTCATGAACCGGCGCATGTCGGTCAGCGCCGGGTTGGTTTCGATCAGGTATTTTTGCGGGTTGGCCTGGAACGAGCGGTCCGGCAGGCCGCGCACTTGGATCAGGCCGCTGCCTTGGGTCGGGGTGCCGGTGCCTTCATTCAGGCGGAACAGGCCGTTCTGGCCGGTGGGCAGGTCGAAACCGGGCAGGGTGACCGGGTTGACCTGTTGTTGGGCGAGGTCGGGCGAGAGCTGTTGGTTGACGGTGATGCGGGTAGAGATTTTTCCATCGGCACCCGTGTCGGTACGCGGGCCGGCGCCGACGTAGTTGTAGCCACCACGGATGACTCGGTTGTCGGCAACGCCCTGGACGCGGACGTCGACGGGGCCGCCGGACTGCATGATGGCGGCGTAGGTCTGGGTATCGTGGGACAGGGCCCGGCTGCTGCCGAATTGCAGTAGTTCGCGCTCGGTCGTGCCGATGAAGCGGCTCATGTCAGCTTCCAGGCCGCCGAGGTTGGCAGGGTTGTAGCCGGGGCTCTGGAACCAGTACTTGTTGGTGAAATTATTGGCAAGGGTACGCCAGCCGCCAGGGCTGCGCGTGCGCTCGGACATGAAGGTGCGCGAGGTTTCGGTGTCGTGGGTTTCGATGCCGATGTTGTCCAGGCTATCGAGCCTGGCGGTGAGGGAGCCGCCCGCGCCGATGGTGCTGCTGCGGTTGGTCAGGCTGTTGGCCTGGATATTCAGGTTGCCGCCGGTGGTGATGCTCGACCCGGCCGAGGCGTCGCTCACTTCGAACTTGTCACGCTGGATGATCTGCCAGACGTGGTTTTGCTTACCGCCTTCACAGTCCCCGGCATTGACGCCTTCCCGGCAGGCGACTTCCCTGATCGACGCGGTGTAGATACCGGCGTCGTTGGTGTTCAACACGGTCCGCACGTTTTCAATCGTGCTGGCGGCCAGGTTCATGTTGCCGTCGCTTTGCAGCGAACCCGAGCTGTTGATGATGCTGGAGGCCTTCGTGCCCAGGCCGTCGCGATCGATGCTCAGGTTGCCCAGGCTGTAGATGTCGGCGTTGAGGTTGGTCAGGCTGTCGACCTTCAGGGCCATGTCGGCACCGCTGAAGATCAGGCCGTTTTCGTTGCGCAATGCACCGGTGCCAACGCCCAGCAACCCGGCGCCGCCCAGGGTGCCCTGGTTATTGATGCCCTGCGCCGTGACATTTATGCCCGCCGCCGAAGTCACGCGGCCACGGTTATTGAACAAGCCATCGGCATGCACGGTGGTTTCCCCGCCGCCGGCGACACTGGCGTTTTTCTCAAGATCGATCAGTGCAGCCTTGAGGCCCAAGGTGCCCAGGCTGCTCAAGCGGCCGTTGCCCGCGTATTGGCCGGTGAGCTGGACATCGATCAGGCCATCGCTGCCGATCAGGCCGTCGTTGCGCCAGTCGATCCCGGTGCCGGTGAAACTGTTGGCGCTGAGTAACTGGCCGGTGGCGGTCTGGGTCAGGTGGTTGACCTTGACGGTGAGGTGTTCGGCCTGGATCGAGGTGCTGTTGGTCCAGCTGTCGGCTTCAAGCACCAGGGTGCCGTAGGTCATCAGGCTGCCGCCGGCGGCGCCCAATTGTGTGAGGTTCAGGCCGAATGCGCCGGCACCGATGTGGCGCAGCTTGCCGCTCTGGTTGTTCAGGCTGCCGAGGGTGAAGCCGACGTCGTTGCTGACGGTTTCCAGGGTGCCGTTGCTGTTGTCGAACAGGCCGCCGATGGAGAACACGGTAGTGCTGTTGCGGCCGAAAGTGCGCAGTTGGCCGTTGTGATTGACGAGGCTGGCGGCGAGGACATCAAGGCTGCTGTTGCCTTCGATGATGCCCTTGGTGTTGTCCAAGGCGCCGTTGAGGTTGAGATCGATCTGCCCGGCACTGATCTGGCCGCTGGTGTTGTCCAGGTTCAGTGCGTCGACCTTCACCTTGCCGCTGGCATAGAGGCCGCCGTTGCTGTTGTCGAAACGGGCGCTGCCGGTATCGAGCAGCGCATCCCCAGCCTGCGCCGCGATGCGTCCGCCGTCGTTGAACAGCCCGGCGAGGGCTTCGAGGGTCAGGCCTTTCGCCTGGATCGTACCGCCCTTGCCATTCAGGTCATGGCCGTTCTTCAGCACGCCGCTGACCTGCGCCTCCAGTGCGGCCTTGACGCTGGACAGCACACCGCCGCGGTTGTCCAGATTGGTGGCGAAGACATTCAGGTTCGCGTCCTGAGCGATGATCGAGCCGGCCTGGTTATCGGTGTCGCCCGCAATGTCGACCCTCACCAATCCCTTGCCCTGCAGGGTGCCCTTGGCGTTGTCGAGGCTGGCGGCGGTCACCTTCAGTTCGGCGTTGCGGCTGGCAATCAAGCCATTGTTGCCGTTGTTGATCGCGCCTTTCGTGGCGGTCACGACCAGGTTGCCATTGGCGGCGACGGTGCCCTTGTCGCGGTTGTTCAGGCTTCCCGCCTTGAGGGTCATCAGGCCTTGGGTCGACAGTTCGCCGCCCTGGTTATTGACGGCGCCGGTCGCGGTGATATCCAGCTGCTTGCCGGTCATCACCAGGCCGGTGAGGTTGTCCAGGCTGCCGAGTACCAGCGTCGCGGTGTTCAGGCTCGACAGTTCACCGGCGTTGTTATCCAGATGGCCCGCCGTCACTTGCAAGGCGCCTTGGCTGTTGATCAGGCCGCCGCTGCCATTGAGCACTTGATCGGCCTTAACATTCACCTCGGCATTGCCCAGGATGCGGCCTTTGGCGCGGTTATCCACAACCTTGGCCGTGACGGTGGTCTTGCCCTGGCCGCTGAGCGTACCGCCCTGGTTGCTCAACGTACCGGTCGTGGTGACCGTCAGGTTTTGACTGGCAGCGACCGTTTTGCCGTCGTTATTCAGTTGTTTGGCGATGAGGGTGACGTCGCCGCGGGTATTGCGCGTGTTGTCTGCGTTGACCCCGGCTTCGATGATCCCGTTGTTACGCAGGGTGCCGCCGCTGTCCAGGCGAATACTGTCGCGGGCCACCAGGTTGTTCTGGCTCGTCAGATCACCCTGGGTTTTCACGGTCAACGCGGTGCCGGCGTAGACCGGTCCCTGGGCGTCAAGGCTGGCGGCGTTGACGTTGACGGCGCCGGCTGCAGCGGTCTGCGCCAGGCTCAAATGCCCATTGGCATCGAGCTGGATATCACCGCCACTGGCGATCATCTTGCCGTCCAGCTTCACCCCGACACCGGCCTCGGTGCCCACCAGCTTGATGGCGCCTGCGTACATGCCGCCCAGGGCCGAGGAGTCGATCGCCAGTTGCGGCTTGGCGCTGCCGTCGTCGGCACGGGCGGTGGCGTTGAGGGTCGCGGCGTCGACGTCGTTGCGGCCGGCGACGATGGTCAGGTTCTTGGCCTGGATCTCGGCATTGATCCTGGCGCTGCGGGTGATGATTTCGAAGCGGTCGACGTTGGTGGCGTTGAGGCCCGCGCCTTCGACGGTAACGCTACCCTGATCGACCTGGTAGCTCCGGAGTTGGCCGTTTTCAATGACTGGTTTACCGGTGGTCAGGGTCGCCTTCGGGGTGTTGATGAAACCGCAGCCGTTGCAGGTGATGCCGTAGGGGTTGGCGACGATGACGTGGGCCGACTGCCCCGCCACTTCGGTGTAGCCGCGCAACTGGCTGGGGCTGCCACCGTTGACTTCGTTGAGAATGACCCGGGCCGCCGTGCCCTTGAGGTTCGGGTTGCCGAGGATAATCCCACCCAACTGCGTGGATTGAGCCGGGTTGGTGGCGTTGTTGAGGATGACGCCGTTGCTGCCGACGTTGTAGTCCTTGAACTGGTTGTGGGACAGGCCACTGCCGTTGGGCTTGGCGATGTTGACGATGGGCACGCCGTTGCCCGCCTGGCCCAGGCTGGTGCCCGAACCACTGACAACGATGCCGCCCGCCTGGGCCCACATCGGCTGCCAGAACATGACGTTGGCCAACAGGAACGCCAGGCCGCGCTTGGGCATGCCCCAGAACAGTTCTCGGGTTTTCAGGGCGGCAGAAGGTTGGCGGGCCAGCAGGGCGTATTGACGATCGTCCATGTTCAAGTCTCGGTTACAGCAGAATTTAAAGAAGCCGGAATCAGAAAAAGGCGTCCACGCGGAAATAGATCGGCGCTTCGCGCTCGGTCAGGGCAGCCGGGCGTTCCAGGGAGTGGGCAAAGGTGACGCTGGCACTCAGGTGCTCGCCGCGGGCGAACAGCTCCACCGAATTGCTCGACATGCGCCCGCTCGGTTCCTTGTTGTAGTGATTACCGCGTATCACGCCCTGGTCATAGCCGAGGCTGGTGCCGTACTCGGCGAATACCGGACGCAGCCATTGCAGGGTCACCGGGCGGCTCCAGCGCAGGTCGTTGCGCCAGTAGCCACCGCTGTCGCCGGCCAAGGATTGATCCTTGTAACCCCGAATCGAGGACTCCCCGCCCAGGCTGATGCGCTGCGGCGCGAACAGCGCATCCTCGCTGCGCTGGCCGGTCATCAGGCTGCTGAAGCTGAACGACTCGCCCCATAGCTGGAAGGGTTGCAGATAGCTGACGGTGGCGGTGTATTTGCGGTAGCGCGCATTCGGCAGTCCGCGGCCCGGGTCATGGTCGCCCTGGGCATCGAAGGCGCCGATGCCTTGCTGCATGCCCAGGTCGAGGTTGACGAAGGCACTGCCGATCCGGCGACCATGGTTGATGCCAAATTGCGCCTCGCTGATGCGATTGCTGCTGTCGCTGAGTTTGCTGTCTTCGATGAAGTTGTTGCTGCGCAGGTAGGCCAGGCCGGTGTTGAGGGAGGTCTTGCTCATGGCATCGCGATGGATGACGCGCTCGACCCGCAACTGATGGTTCTGGCTGTCGCCGCTCTGCTTGAAGTTGAAACCGTTGGCCGCGATCTGCGAGCGGTACTCGCTCTGGCTGTAGGTGTAGCTGACGTTCCACCAACCAAACGGCAGGTTGTAATAGAGCATGGCGTTGCGGGAGGTGTGCTGGTGATCGCTCATCGCGTCATGACCGCCGCGCAACATCAATTGATCGGCCAGGCCCAGTGGACTGTCCCACTCGAAGCGGGTGCCCCACTGCTGCTCGCCGGTGCTGCGCTGGCCGTCGTTGCTCCGGGACAGCCCGGCGCGCCAAGGCTTTTGCGGGGTATTTTTGACCAGCACTTCGCTGCCGCCGACGTTCTGGCCGGGGGTCAGTTCCATCTGCGCCTGGTTCGACGGCAGGCGATTGAGCTGGTCCACCATCTGCTCGATTTCCCGCAAGTTGACCAGCTCGCCGGTCTTACCGGGAAACGCCATGGCCAGTTCACGCTCCGACAGTTGGCTGTTCTCGGCACCTTTCAAGCCTTCGAGCCGGCCCTCGACCACCAGCACCTGCAGGTGACCAGCGGACAGGTCCTGCTGCGGCAAGTAGGCACGGCTGGTGACCAGGCCTTTCTCGATGTAGTGGTCGGTGATGACCTTGAGCAGTTCATTGAGCTGGGGCACGCCCAGGCATTGGCCGATGTAGGGCTTGAGCAGCCGCTCGCGTTCACGGGCTGAGAGGCTGTCGGCGCCCTTGAGTTCAATGGTCTTGATGGAGAAGCAACGGGTATCGGCCGGCGCGGTCGGCTGGGTCGGTTTCGCCTCCTGGCCGGGCAGGTCCTTGAGCTCTTCCAGACGCCGGCGCTGCTCTTCGAGCAAACGGTTCTGGCGCTCGCGGATCAGGTCGGTTTCACCGGGGGTGGGGGCGGCGTGAGCCAGGGTAAGCGGAGACAGGCACAGCAAAGCCAGGCACAACCTCGCCCAAAGGGCGGGTGAGAACATGTTCGATCCCTCGATACGGAAATGACAGCACGCTCGCGAACTGACCGAAGACGAGTCTCCAGTGCTGTTTTCGAAGGTACCAGTCGATCCAGGCCGTCTCGAAAACCGCTCACGCTGCTGATACGCAAAACCACGCGCATACCAGACTGTGCATATCGCTTTCGGTTCAAGGGGGAGGGATTTTTCTGTTAAAAAAAGAGACGTGTCTCACAAGACGCGTCGAAAACCTAGACAGTAGAGGAGCCCAAAGAAGGGCTGCCGGGCAGTCCAGCGGGAGCAAGCTCCCTCGCCACGGAGTTGTCTGCCTGTCCCAGAGAGAGAGCGATCAGGCATCACCGAACCTGTGGGAGCTAAGCTTGCTCGCGATGGCACCGGTACATTCAATAGAGATGTTGACCGACACACCGTCATCGCGAGCAAGCTCGGCTCCCACAAGGGATCCAGGGGCGACACACGGATTTTCGTTCACAACAGATCGCTGTGGGAACTGAGCTTGCTCGCGATGGCGCCGGTACATTCAACAGAGATGTGACTGACAGACCGTTATCGCGAGCAGGCTCGCTCTCACAAGGGATCCAGGGCGACACACGGATTTTCGTTCACAACAGATCGCTGTGGGAGCTGAGCTTGCTCGCGATGGCACCGGTACATTCAATAGAGATGTTGACACTGACACACCGTCATCGCGAGCAGGCTCGCTCCCACAAGGGATCCAGGGCGACACACGGATTTTCGTTCACAACAGATCGCTGTGGGAGCTGAGCTTGCTCGCGATGGCGCCGGTACATTCAACAGAGATGTGACTGACACACCGTCATCGCGAGCAAGCTCGGCCCCCACAAGGGATCCAGGGCGACACACGGATTTTCGTTCACAACAGATCGCTGTGGGAGCTGAGCTTGCTCGCGATGGCACCGGTACATTCAATAGAGATGTTGACACTGACACACCGTCATCGCGAGCAGGCTCGCTCCCACAAGGGATCCAGGGCGACACACGGATTTTCGTTCACAACAGATCGCTGTGGGAGCTGAGCTTGCTCGCGATGGCACCGGTACATTCAACAGAGATGTGACTGACACCCCGTCATCGCGAGCAGGCTCGCTCCCACAAGGGATCCAGGGCGACACACGGATTTTCGTTCACAACAGATCGCTGTGGGAGCTGAGCTTGCTCGCGATATGGCACCGGTACATTCAACAGAGATGTGACTGACACCCCGTCATCGCGAGCAGGCTCGCTCCCACAAGGGATCCAGGGCGACACACGGATTTTCGTTCACAACAGATCGCTGTGGGAGCTGAGCTTGCTCGCGATGGCACCGGTACATTCAACAGAGATGTGACTGACACACCGTCATCGCGAGCAAGCTCGCTCCCACAAGGGATCCAGGGCGACACACGGATTTTCGTTCACAACAGATCGCTGTGGGAGCTGAGCTTGTTCGCGATGGCACCGGTACATTCAATAGAGATGTTGACTGACACACCGTCATCGCGAGCAAGCTCGGCTCCCACAAGGGATCCAGGGCGACACACGGATTTTCGTTCACAACAGATCGCTGTGGGAGCTGAGCTTGCTCGCGATGGCGCCGGTACATTCAACAGAGATGTGACTGACACACCGTTATCGCGAGCAGGCTCGCTCCAACAAGGGATCCAGGGCGACACATGGATTTTCGTTCACAACAGATCGCTGTGGGAGCTGAGCTTGCTCGCGATGGCGCCGGTACATTCAATAGAGATGTTGACCGACACACCGTCATCGCGAGCAGGCTCGCACAGGGAATTTCGGCTGGTCTGTACCAGGGAAAGGTCATGACGAGAAATCGCATGAACTTTTCTTCACCCTGCCCACGGCCGTTCTTCGGTAAAGTCCCCTCGCTCATTCAAGAAACTAAGGTTTTAGCCCGCTCTCCCGCGGGCTTTTTTTGTCCGGGATTCAGGCGCAGGACTGAGCGTCACCCAACTCAGGCAGGCCTTTCGTACTCTGCAACGAAGCCTTGGTCAATACAGGCTGCTCCAGGGCCGCTCGGCCATAGAAGGCCAACGCCATCAGCCAACAAGTCAACCATACGAAGATTCCGGCCCAAAAGGTGTGGGACATGTAGTGCCATCCCTGTAGGACTCGCGTTGTGCCATAGACAAAGCCCAAGGCCAGCGCTCCGTACATCAGCGCTTTCGAGTGACGCCAGCGGTAGCGGCGTGCGACGAAGTACAGCGCCAGCATGGTAAAGCCACCGGACGCATGACCGCCGGGCCAGCAACGGCCGTCGCCGGCGACTTTCAGCAGTTTGAAGTTCTGATACCACTCTTTGTGTTCGATCTTGCCGGCGTACTGAGTGGTTTCCACCGGGCAATACACGCTGGTGTGGCCCTTGAGGTAATGAATGACCCCGGTACTGAGAGAGAATGCGAAGACGATATAGAGGAAATCACGACGGTGCTTGTGGGCAAAACGCAGCGGCTTGCTCAGCCTGAGCTTGTCCAACAGGCGAAGGAGCCCAGGACGTTTTTCCGGCTTGAACAGGGGCCAGAAAAACGACAACAGCGTACCGATAATGGCCGCCTCACCGGTCCAGTTCGGAATGATCCTGGCCCACTTGTGGGTGATTTTCTCGAACCAGTACACATGCTCCAACGGAAACACCTGGTGCACCGGGTCGTAGAAGAAATCGCTGATGGCGATGTCGATACGGGTCATGTCGAACAGTAGAAACACTACTGCGGCACAGAGCACGGGAATTCCGAAATTGGCCGCGTAGAAACGGGCGCGAGCAGACGTCAGCATGGGCTGTCCTAATCGTGGGAAAATTTACTTAAACGTCACCGAGCGCCAGTCAGACGCTTCGATAAAACCGAGCAACCGAGGCGCTTGTGGCTCGGCGGTGGAAACAAACAGCGACGCACCGTAGCCAAACGTCGAAGACGGTCGCTTGAGCGAGGTTTCCAATGCCTGCATGCATTCACTATGGGTCACCAGGATCAGGTTGTGCCCGGCCACCTTGTGGGCCAGGGCATTGCGCAACAAATCACGTCGGCAATTGATCAACCAATCGTCGCCAGCGCTCACCTTGTTGAACATGTACCCCGCCGTCTGGGCTGTGCGGATGGACGGACTGTTGTAGATGTCGGTGTTCTCCAGGCCCAATTGCTCGAACCGGGCGCCAAGACCTACCGCGACGGCACGGGCCCGGTCAGTGATGCCCGCAGGATCATTCAGGCACGCAGCCTTGGAGTGATCGCAGCGCTCGACATGGCGCACCAGCACGATCATTTCCCCCTTGGCCCAGCCTTCGGCCAACGTCCGGGCACCGGCGACATTGCCATGGGCCAGGTCCGGCAACGCCGACGGGCTCAGCAACCAGAAGGTCAATGGAATCACCAGCAGCGCGGAAGCCAGTACGACTATGGCGTTTCGGTAGCGGGCAAACCGGCTTGTCTCGATCGAGCGCCTCAAGCCGAAAAAACTCAGTCTCAGTTCCACATCAAGCCGCCCCGACGGCATCCACCCCTGTCATTCAATGGCGTGACAGTAGAGACGGCGGCGTAGGCAAGCAGTGAAATGGATGTGAAAAAAAGCTTGGCACACGCGCCTGAAGATCACTGAACAGATGGGAGCCGGGGAAAAATCTTTCAGATATCGAACCAGCGGCCGATACAGGCCTGTTATCTATTTCGCTGGCTTAACAACAACAATCTTCCAGCCAACCGACGATCAAGCAGCACTACGTTCCTGGAGGAATTTGATGAATAGCTGGTTTGGCAACATTAGTGTCAATATGAAATTGGGCCTGGGCTTCGGCCTGGTGCTGCTCCTGACCTGCATCCTGGCCGTGACCGGCTGGAGCAGCCTTGGCGGGCTGATCGACCGCAGCAACTGGATGAGTGACATCACCCAGCTCAACGCCGGGCTGACCAAACTTCGGGTCACTCGCTTGCAATACATGCTGACCAACGGCGACGAGACGGCCGCACAGAATGTGCAGACCACCCTCGATGGTTTCGTGGCGCAACAGAACGCGCTGCTGAGCAGCTTCAAGAGCCCGGAAAACGTCAAGCGACTCAAGGAACAGAGCGCAACCATCAGCGCCTATCAGGCGTCCCTGAACAAAATGCGCAACGCCTACCGCACCGGCAACACGGCCCGCGAAGCCATGGGCGCCAACGCTGAAACTGCCTATAAACTGATCGAAGTGATCGGCGCCGATGTGGCGCAAATGGCCCCGAGCGATGAACGCTTCGAACAGTTCCAGGCAATCACCCAGGCGAAGCAGGCGTTCATGCTGGCCCGTTATGAAGTCCGTGGCTATACAGCCAACAGCAATGCCGATACGGAGCGGAAAGCCGTCGGCCAACTGGACGCCGCCATCGCTTCGCTCAAACCGCTGAATCTGCACTTCGCCAGCACTCGTCAAGATGAGCTGCGCCAGCTGGAAAACGCCCTGACCCAATATCGCAGTGCCTTGCAGGCCTTCAAGTCGGCCACTGCCGACGCCGTGCAGGCGCGCAAGGAAATGACCGAGCAGGGCGCGACCATCGTCAACTTGAGCGAACAGCTGTATCAGATCCAGCTCGACCGCCGCGACGCCGAAAGCGCCCAGGCCCGCACGCTGCAACTGATCAGTACGTTGCTCGCCTTGCTGGTGGGCACCATTGCCGCCGTGGTCATCACGCGACAGATTACCCGGCCGCTGAGCGAAACCCTGACCGTGGTCGAACGCATTGCCAACGGCGATCTGTCCCATAACATCATCGTCACCCGCCGCGATGAACTGGGCGTGCTGCAGCAGGGCATCGCTCGCATGGGTGTGACGTTGCGCGATCTCATCAGCGGCATCCGCGATGGCGTGACCCAGATCGCCAGCGCCGCTGAAGAACTGTCCGCCGTCACCGAGCAGACCAGCGCCGGGGTCAACAGCCAGAAAGTCGAGACCGATCAGGTCGCGACCGCCATGCACGAAATGACTGCCACCGTGCAGGAAGTGGCCCGCAACGCCGAAGAAGCCTCCCATGCAGCGGCCGCAGCGGATGGCGAAGCCCGCGCCGGCGACCAGGTGGTCAGCGAAGCCATCGCTCAGATCGAACGCCTCGCCAGCGAAGTGGTACGTTCCACCGACGCCATGACCGTGTTGCAACAGGAAAGTGACAAGATCGGCAGCGTCATGGATGTGATCAAGGCGGTGGCCGAACAGACCAACCTGCTGGCCCTCAACGCAGCGATCGAAGCGGCGCGCGCGGGTGAAGCCGGTCGCGGTTTTGCGGTCGTCGCCGACGAAGTCCGGGGCCTGGCCCAACGCACGCAGAAATCCACCGAGGAAATCGAAGGCCTGGTGGCCGGCCTGCAAAATGGCACCCAGCAGGTGGCGGCCGTGATGAACAACAGCCGCAGCCTCACCGACAGCAGCGTGGCCTTGACCCGCAAGGCTGGGGTGTCGCTGGAGAACATCACCCGCACGGTGTCAAATATCCAGTCGATGAACCAGCAGATCGCCGCAGCCGCGGAACAGCAAAGCGCCGTGGCCGAGGAAATCAGCCGCAGTATCATCAACGTGCGCGACGTGTCCGAACAGACCGCCGCCGCCAGCGAAGAAACCGCTGCCTCCAGCGTTGAACTGGCGCGACTGGGCAATCAGTTGCAGATGATGGTCAGCCACTTCCGGGTTTGATCATGAAAAACGCCCGTTTCCGGTGGGAGACGGGCGTTCTTGTGAGGCATGACTCAAGCGTTCCAGGGGTTGAAAATTTCAATTCCTGAGAATTCGAAATCTCTGGTATTTCGAGTTGCAACCAGCGCCCCCCTCTCGACCGTCCCTGCGGTCAACCAACCCGCACAACGCATCGACATTTCGTACATATCTTCCCTTTCAGTCCTACCCTCTTTTTCTGCACGCTCCTGTACGGTTTTCCCCTGGATAAGCACCTTCAGTGCGAACAGGAGATGGACCACACATGGACGCAAGCAACGACTCGCTGTTGCACAGGCTCGTCGCCTTCCCCAACGGCGAGGACACCGTAAAAGCCAGCTTCAGAACCGCCATGGAGCGCATGGGGTTGAAGTCGGTCTTCGACATCGTGCGCAGGGGCAAGGCGCCGTTCGCCGTTGAACTCGCCAAGTATTGCGACGTGGATGCCGGACAGGTCTATGACAACGCTGCCAGCTATGCCAGGCAAATCAGCCGCCTGTACCAGGAACATCGCGTCTCGTCCGGGAAGAATGCCCAGCGACGTGTCCGACGCAGCCTAGGTTCGGACTCGACGTCAGCGTCCGCCGGTTATCAGGCACTCTTTGAAGAAAACTGGGATCAGTTCTGCAACGAAGGCGATATCGGCGCAATCGATTCGCCCGTGGCGTATCTGCGGGCCCTGTATCTGTTTGCCAGGCAACTGGAGCAGCTACCGGCGCCCGCACTCCCTGCCAGGATCACCCTGGAGGAGCGGCGCCCAGACCTCAAGAAGCTGACCCTCGATCAACAGAGTGCCTTCGCTACGCGTCCGATGCTTGACCTCATCAATGACACCCTGCGCAGCAACATCGAGACGTACCTGACAGATGAAGGCAAGGGCAGGACAGTCCAGCAGGCGCTGGCCAGCGAGCGCTATCCCTTTTCGCTGCCCTACAACCTGCACCATCACCAATGTCTGCTCGGGCTGGGGGCAGGCAAGCCCGCACTGGGCGAGCTGAACTATCGGATCAGCCTGCAACTGCCGTTTTCACGGGGCCACTCAACCTACGGCAGCCTAACGACGTCCCACCTCGACGCGCAAATACTGCTGTCCGGCCTCAGTCCGGAACAACAGAACCTGCTGCTCGCGCCAATTGCGTCGATCTCCAAGTCAGATCCACTGAAGAAGAACTACGGTACCCGAAACATAACGAACCTGGGCCAGCTGGAGTTTTTCAAGGAGCGCACCGGGCTGACGACGCAGCAGGTGGAACAACTGCTGGCGCAAGGCAGCTACAGCCCTCGGTCCTCAATCAATAGCCCAGACGCCAGGCAGACCGGCTATGGCGCCAGCTACATCAACGGGCCGGAACAGACTTCCGTCCTGAGTATTGCAACCCAAGGGGAAATGCGGGTCTTCACCCACCACTCCCATGAGCGTTTCGACCGTATCCAGCGAATGATCCGCCTGCATCGCTGGACCGCTATCCCCGTTGCCGAACTGGATACGCTGATCGTCAATGCCCAGCGTTCCGAAGGGACTGACGCGCTCAACGCCAACACGTTGCGCACACTTGGCGTCTATCGCTACCTGAATCAACGCCATGGCATTGCTCCTGAAGAGTTTGCCTCTTTGCTGCACGACATGCCGGTTGATGCTTGCGGCGACCGCATACCCTTGTTCGATCAAGTGTTCAATCGCACCCGACTGGTTGAAAACCCTGTGTGGCAGCTCCCCCTGAGCCCAATGACCGCCACGGACCGGCAGACCCTCAGCTACCTGAGCGCTGGTCTCGGACTTCCCATAACCCAGGATTCGCTGCTGTTGCTTGTGCGACAGAGCGAGAAATACCTGGGCTCGCCGAAACACGACTTGCCCACAGTCTCTTCTCTCTACCGCCAGGCCCGTATCGCCCGGATGCTGGGCCTGTCCCCTCTCGAATGCACCGAGCTGGCCCGGTTATTGGGAGGGGACGACTTCTGCAAGGCACTGGTAACCGGACGATTGCAAACCTCGGAATCCGCAGGGGCGGACATTCTCGACGTGTTGATGGCACTGGATTGGGCCGTCGGCTGGCTCAGGCAAAACGAGCTTGATGTACTGCAGTGGTGTCGCCTGTTCGATGAACCGGAAACGAGCTTGTCGCTCAATCAGAATCTGGAAACACGCCTGGCGAAACTGCAAGCGGACGCCAACCACGACCCACAGCATCTGATTGAAACCCTGCTGCATGACGTTGCAGACCTTGGCACCGAATACGTCCCTTGCGTCATGCAGCTGGCTGGCACCGATGCGCTGGCGGTCGTCGCCGCCATCAAGGCTGCCCCGGGCATCATGCCCCCTGTGCTGGCAACAGTACTTCGCGCCGCCGAGGCTTGCCAGCGTCTGCACTTGGGCAGCAGCACGCTGAAAGCCTTGATGGAGAACCCGACATGGCTGGCCTCGAACACCTCCAAAACCCTCACACCCCATACGCTGTATCTGCTCGAGCGCTTCAGTCATTGCGCCCGTCATCAGGCGCAGTCGGAAGAGAACCTGCTGCACTACCTGCAAGTGGCCAATCAGGATGGGCGGCACTCGGAAAAAGAGATCAATAACCTGCTGGCCAACCTCCTGAACTGGAGCACCGAGGACGTGAGTCGTCTGACGGCGCAGTTGGAGCCAGCACAGGCGAACTCAATGGAAGCGGTGGATTGGATCATGCGCTGCCAGGCGTGCTGCGTCAGCACAGGACTGTCGGCAGACCTGCTGCTCCAGGCAACCTCACTGAAAACCCAAAGTCCCGTATCGGACTGGAAAACCGTTGGCGCAGCACTGATCGCGGCCTGCCATTGACCGGCGCCCCGCTTCAACATTCAAGGATTGAACATGACCGTTGCCATTAAGAAGCAGCTCGATGAAAGCCTGCGCGACGCGCTGCTGGCGCTTTACCTGAACAAGGTCGCGCCTGACCGGGACAGGATGAAACCCTACAAGATCAAGACCGCCCGGGACCTCTACGAATATTGGCTGCTCGACGTACTGGTCAGCCAGGACGTGCCTACCACGCCCGTGGCCTGCGCCATTGCCAGCCTGCAGCAGTACATCAACCGCATCCTGATGCACCTGGAGCCCGGTTACGACCCCGCCAATATCACCGCCGAGCTTCGACAGGCGTGGCGCGACGAGATGCATCAATACCCTACCTGGGCAGCCCATCAGAAGCTGCTCTATTTCCCTGCGACGTATCTCGATCCGGCCCTGCGAACCCAAAAAAGCGACAACTTCCGGCAACTGGAAAACACCCTCGGCCAGAACCAGATTCAACCCGACGCCGTTCAATCAGCGATCATGGCTTACCTGGCGCGCTTCGAAGAAGTCGCCAACCTGAATATCCTCAATGGCTACATCGACGGCGAAGACTTCGCCAACAGCACGTACTATTTCATTGCCAAGTCCCGCACCGAAAACAGTTACTTCTGGCGTTCGCTGGACATGGCCCAGCGCCCGCTCGACGGCGCGCCGCCACAACCGCTGGCCACTGCGTCCAAACAGGACCAGCCGGATCCGTACGCCTGGTCGGACTGGAAAAAAGCCGACGTGCCCATCCCCGAGCATGCGGCCGAACACTCGGTGCGGCCGGTCTGGTTCAACAATCGCCTGTTCGTCATCTGGGCCGAATGCATCCATCAGGATCCCTCGGCCTCAAGCAGTGCCCCTTCGCAGGACAACACAACACTACCGGGCAAGCATCACCCGCTGTTGCGCCTGAGCTATTGCTTCAGGAAACAGGATGGCAGTTGGAGTACACCGCGGGTTGCCCTGCAAGGCTATTGCGAGGACAAAACGCTGGGCAGCAAGAACCTCGTGGTGATCAATACATTGATCAGAACAGTGGCCGTGCATCTGCGCCAGGGTTCGCGCGACTCACTGTTCCTAGCCTTATATGGTTATCAATCCCAGGCAGCGTCGGGCATCGCCACCGGTAACAGCCCCACCTTCAGCAAGACGATGTGTATCGACAAGCACCTCAACCCTGAACCGGGTCGCTCAACGGACGCTGCCGCCGAGAAGGAACTGCTGAGTGCCGCCGTCCAGCGCATCCAAGCCACAACCTTCGTAGACCTCGAACTGGCAGAAGCGTCCCTGCCCGGCAACATGGCCCCCACCCTGTCGGATTTCGAAAGCGCCTACCGTGATCGCATCAATCTCCGCTACACCAGGCACGACTCCACGCTCACCTTGCACCTGGAGGCAAACATTGGCATTACCAGCGCAGGGGACATGAGATACCTGCCGCGCAACATCATGCGCTTGAGGATTGAGACCGCCTTCAGTCGTGAACCTCACCTCCAGATGGATCTGGTGTTTCCTGCCCAAAGCCTGCCGCAGACTCCTTACATGAGGCTTCATAAGGGGTCGAGTTTTAAGCTCTCCAAATCCCCGGTCTCCCTCGACCGAAGCTTCACGTTGTCCTTCACACACACGACTGACGCACTGAGAAACAATGAACGTGCGCCCAATATCACGCTATCCAGCCAGACCAGCCTTGAAGGAAAATTCATTTCCACGCAGGCCGTCAGACACCTGATCAAGGCCAGCCGGCTCGGCAATAGAAGCGCCGCCGCCACCGAATCGGAAACCATTACCCTGAAGGCAGAGCACGCCGATCCTTTTGACGTGGAACACGTCATCGTTCTCTGCGATGAACCGTTGGATAAGCAGTATGTCGTCTTCCGGCCACCATCTGCCTCATTAGACCGGCCGCTGACCTACGAAGACCTGACCGTCGTGGCCGAGTCCATTCCCGCCGAGCATCTGGCGCCGTCCTTTGATTTCCAATGGCCCGACACCGACCCCGGTGACGACGGCACCCTCCTTATTCTCGGGGTGGCGTTCGTCCACCCCTTCGAGCCGACAAGAAAGCTCTACTCCGTCCTCAGGGCCATTACGCTGAAATATCTGGTGAAAAACCAGCTACCGCCAGAGATTACTCAGGTCACGACACCCGGCTTGGGAACCACCCAATTCATCGATTTCACCCAGTCCGCGATCAAAAACAGCGACGCCTCCAACCAACCTCGCTCGCCAATCAGATTGAACACCGTATTCGCCGCCGAGCTGATCCGTCGCACCGAGAACAGCCTGGATGAACTGTTCGACTGGACGACCCAGCACCTGCCGGAACCCTCGATCCCCGGCGACTCGGCCAACGCGATGGATTTTCACGGTGCCTGTGGCCGTTACTTCACCGAACTGTTCCTCCATGTGCCATGGCTGGTCGCCCATCGCTTGAATGTCGAGCATCAGTACGAGGAAGCCGAACGCTGGCTGCGCTACACCTTCGATCCGGGTCGCAACAGGGAGGAGTGCTGGAGGAGCGTGCCCCTGGTCGATAACAGTGTGCCGTCGTACGCCAATCAGGCGCCCCATGATCCGTACCAGATTGCCCTCAGTCATCCCGTGCACTTCTGCAAGGCGCTGTACTTCCTGTACCTGGACATCCTGATCAACCGAGGGGATGCCGCGTACCGTGCAATGACGCCTGACGGTCTCAGCGAGGCAAAGCTCTGGTACGTGCGGGTGCTCGATCTGCTGGGCCCACGCCCGGTCGTTCGACTGGCGGCCCCTTGGACGGCGGTCAGCCTGCAGACGTTGGTCGACACCCCCGATGACGGCCTGCGCACCTTTGAATACTCGGTGACCCGCTTGACCGACGACCGCGCACTGGTCCTTCACGAAGGCAGCTCGCGCTCGACCCTGCCGGCTATCGATAGCCCGTACCTGCATCTGCCATTCAATCCGCAGTTGCTCAAGTGCTGGGACATGGCCGAAAGTCGCCTGCATAACCTGCGGCATAACCTCGACATCGCCGGCAAGCCGCTGCATCTGCCGGTCATCGCGGCGCCGCTGGACCCTCGCGCCCTCCTCGGCACCAATGCCCTGAGCCTCTCGAGCAGCTCCTCGACAGGCCTGCCGAGCGTCGCCATTCCCCACTATCGCTTCACCGTCATGCACAACCACGCCCAGAACGCCGTGGAAAGCCTCAGCCAGTTCGGCACCCTGCTGCTGTCGCTGATCGAGCGCAAGGAACAGACCCAGTTGCAGGAGTTGCAACAACAGCAAGCCTGGGATCTGGCAAAAATCTCTCTGGACTTGCAGCGCCAGGCCTTGAACATCGACCGTCAGAACCGCCAGGCGCTGCTGGCCAGCCAGGCCATTGTTCAAAACCGCAGCACCCATTACAAAAAACTGCTGGACGATAACCTGAGTGACACCGAAACAAAGGCCAGTTACTTCTACGTGGCCAGCGGCACCTTGGAAGCCGGCGCAATGGCCTGCCAAATCGCGGCGGCGGGGCTGATGATGGCACCGAACATGGCGGGGCTCTGCATTGGCGGCAGCCGTTGGGAAGGCCCGGCGCTCGCAGCCTCCGCCGCCGCCCATAGCGCCGCGATCATCAGCCGTACGGTAGCGGCCCAACTCGACCGTCAGGCCATATTCGATCGCCGTCGGGATGAATGGCATCACGCCTACGATCAATCACAACTCGAACTGGCCCAGATCGACGCACAACTGGCGCATTTCGCCGAGCAGGAGACCGCCACCCGCCAGCAATTGCGCCTGGCCGAAGCGACCCTGGGCCAGACCAAGGCCAACTACGACTTCCTCGGCAAGCGCTTCACCAAAACGCAACTGTACCAATGGCTCAACAGCCAGTTGGCCACAGTCTATCGCCAGGCCTACGACGCGACACTGAGCCTGTGCCTGGCCGCTGAAGCCGGTTGGCAATATGAGACCGCCGACTTCAACAGCCGCTTCATTCAACCGGGGGCATGGCATACCACCTATCGAGGGCTCGGCGCGGGCGAGTTGCTGAAGCTGAACCTGCTGAACATGCACGCCGGATACCTGCAACGTCACGAGCGGGAGCTGGAGATCCACAAGACGATATCGCTGCGACAGTTGAAGGGTAAAACCACCTCCAGCCTCAATAAAGAATGGTCGCAGATGCATACCGAACTGAAGAAAGGAGGATGTGAGTTCGAGCTGACCCATCAGTTATTCGAAGACGATTACAAGGGCCAGCAACACTACCTGCGGCGCATCAAGACCATCAGCGTGACCTTGCCGGCCGTCGTCGGCCCTTATGAAAACATTCGGGCCACGCTGACCCAGACCGCCAGCACGGTGTTCCTGTCGCCAGGTGATCGAGGCAAGGCCATGGAAAGCCGCCGCGCCAACCAGCAGATCGCCCTTTCGACAGGGATCGACGACAACGGATTGTTTACCCTGAGCTTCAACGATGAACGCTACCTGCCCTTCGAATACACCGGCGCCATTTCCAAATGGCAGCTGACCTTCCCGAACCCCGAGGCGCAGAAAGACCTGCTTGAATCGCTGACCGACATCATCGTGCACGTGAGCTATACGGCCCGGGTCGGCGGAGGTGTGCAATGAGTGAACAATCCCCGTTGCCGGTCACCGCGCCGTCACTGCCCAAGGGCGGTGGCGCCATTCAAAGCATCGGCAAAGGATGGAACCCCGTCGGCGCCCACGGTACGGCCTCCTATGAAATTGCCTTGCCCATTTCACCGGGGCGCGGCTTTGCGCCGCCCTTGTCCCTGAACTATGTCAGCTCGCTCGGCAACGGTGTGTTCGGCATCGGCTGGGGGCTGTCATTACCCAGCGTGGCGCGACGTACCAGCAAAGGTGTACCGGCCTTTACCGAAGATGACGAAATCGTCGGCCCCACCGGAGTGATATGGCTACCCGAGCGTGATTCGCAAGACGTCACCGTCTCGACACGCGTCGACCATTACAACGATCTGGACCTGGGCACGGCCTACACCGTCACCCGGTACTTTCCCAGAACCGAAAGCCGCTTCGACCGCATTGAACATTGGTCCTCGCAAGGTGATGAAGCAGGCTTCTGGCTGGTGCACGGTGCCGACGGCAGCCTTCACCTGTTTGGAAAAGACCCGGCATCGCGTCGGGCCGATCCCCAGGATACGAGCCGTGTCGGCGAATGGCTGCTGGAGGAGAGCCTGAACGCCCACGGCGAACACATTCTTTACCGATACCAGTCAGACGCCACCGCTCAGCGCTATTTGAGCCAGGTCAGCTATGGCAACTTCAAGGCCGACGCGCATCTCTACTCATGGACTGCGGATCGGCTGGCGGCTGTGCAATGGCACTTCGAGCTGGTGTTCGACTACGGCGAGCTGACGACTGCCTACACCGAAAAACCGCTGTATGAAGGCCGGCAGTGGCACGTCCGTAGCGATCCATTTTCCAGCTTCGCCTACGGTTTTGAATTACGCACCGAACGACTGTGCCGCCAGGTCCTGATGTTTCACCGTTTCCCCGATGAACTGGACGCGGGCCCCGTCCTGGTGCGGCGCCTGCTGCTTGATTATCGTCAGACGCCGTTGGGCTACCAGCACTTGAGCGCCGCCCACGACCAGGCGTTCGGCGAAGGTGAAGCGGTCGAACGCCGCCCTCCCGTCGAGTTCAGCTACAGCGCCTTCACGCTCGCGCCTGAGCCCCTCGCCTGGCGGCGTTTCCCGGACATGCCGGGGCTCAACGACGGTCACACCTATCAACTGGTGGATTTGTACGGTGAAGGCCTGCCGGGCGTGCTCCATCGAAACGAAAAAGGCTGGCATTACCGCGAACCCGTGCGCGCCAGGGCCAAAGGCAACGAAGTGGCCTACGCGCCGTGGCGAACGCTCCCCAACATCCCGGTAGCCGACACGGCAACATCGGTGCAGCAGGCATTGAGCGATCTCACGGGGGACGGTCGTCTGGACTGGCTCGTCGCCCGACCGCAAGTGAGCGGTTTCTTCTCTCTCGACGCCGATCGAAGCTGGTCGGACTTCGCCACGTTCGATGCATTTGCTCCAGAGTTTTTCAGTCCTCAAGGACAGTTGGCCGATCTGATGGGCGACGGGCTCGGTGATCTGGCATTGATCGGCCCGCGCAGCGTTCGCCTGTACGCCAATCAACGAACGTACGGTTTTTCGCCGCCATTCGAGGTCCCCCGAGAGGAGCATGAAGACGCCCTGCCCGTATTTACCGGCTCTCCCGGCGAGCTGGTGGCTTTCAGCGATGTACTGGGCAGCGGCCAGCAGCATCTGGTGCGCATTCGTCATGACGAAGTGAAGTGCTGGCCAAATCTCGGACGCGGGCGTTTCGGCCAGGGCAGGACGCTGGACTTCCCCGGGGTTGCCTACGAAAGCTTCGACGCCTCGCATATTCGCCTGGCGGACCTGGATGGTTCCGGCGCCGTCGACCTGATCTACCTGCAAGCGGATCAGGCACTGATCTTCATGAACCGCTGCGGCCAGAGTTTCGCTCCCGCCGTTGCGCTGCCCTGGCCGGGAGAGCTGCGCTACGATCCGTTGTGCCAAGTGAGCGTCGCTGACCTGCACGGGCTCGGCTGTTCCAGCCTGATCCTGAGCTCGCCGTACATGAGGTCGCAACATTGGCACTATGACTTCGTCAGCGCCAAACCGTATCTGCTCACCGGCACCAACAACAACATGGGAGCCGACCATCGCATCGACTACCGCAGCTCGGCGCAGGAATGGCTGGATGAAAAACTGGAGAGAGCAGCAGCCGGCAAGCCCCTCACCTGTCGCCTGCCCTTGGCCCTGCACCTGGTATGCCGTCAAACCCAACGGGATGAAACGACCGGCAATCAACTGACCCAGGAGCTCTCCTATCGCCTGGGTTATTACGACGGCATCGAGCGGGAATTTCGGGGTTTCGGTCTGCTGTTGCAAACCGACACTGAAACAAGCCCAGGCGATACCGACGCAAAGAGTTTCACGGCAACGTGCCTGAAAAAAAACTGGTTTCACACCGGGCGAAAAACGGATCCGCCACGCAACGGCTATAGCCGCGCAGACAAAGAAGCCGTGGCGCTGGGCAAGACACTGCTTTGCCAATCCCTGCCTGAGTCGCAGAACGACCGGATCATCGCCTCGCCAGACGCAGCGACCGATCTGGAAATGGCCCGCGCCTTGTCGGGTCGCTTGCTGCGAAGCGAGGTCTTCGGCGTCGATAGGCACCTGAAAACCACTTGTTTGTACTCGGTCCAGGAAAACCGCTATGGGCTCCGTCTACTGCAAGCACCCGACAGCGCTCGGCGCCATGCCCAAATGCTGCCGCTGCTGCTGGAGACCATCACCTACCAGTACGAAGGCATTACCGATGACCCGCAATGCCAGCACACCTTGAACCTGCAACACGATCTGTGCGGTGCGCTGACCCACAGCGTGGACATCCATTACGCCCGCCGAAAAACCGCCAGCGATACACCGCCGTTCAGCGACGCCGACCAGCAGCAGTGGTGGCGCGATGCTCATGATCCGGCGCAGCAGCTTTACCACCTAAGCGAAACCCACGCCGAGTTCATCCATCTGCAAGCCCCTCAACAATGGCGATTGGGCCTGCCTTATCGCCAGCGCACCCAGGCATGGCAATGCCCCAAGCCCCCTGAAGACGGGGGGCTGGCGCCACAGGACCTGTCTTTTGAAACACTCAACGAACGGCTAAAGCAGACCGCCTGGAAAACCCAAGCCGTGCTGACCGGCCTCTCCGTGCAGCGCTACAAAGACGCGTCGAGCGGGGCAACCCTGCCCGATGGCGTCGCGGATCTGCAGGCCCTGGCCGATCACCTGGAACGCGCCGAGCTGGATGAAACAGCGTTGGACGTCTTTCGGTTACTGCCAGAGGACAACCGCCCCAAAGAAAAAGAGCTGGAACAAATGGGTTATCACCCAATGACCGATTTTCTTCCCGCGCCGCAACCGGCGAGAAAGCTCTGGTCAGTCAAAAGCGGCTTCGCGACCTACGCTCCGCTGGAAGGCTTCTACAAAGTCAACGCCGTACAGCCGAGCCAAAGCCACGGAGTCTCCGAAATCGGCTACGACAAGTACGCCTGTTTCGTCACCACCTTCAAACTTCCCGATGGCTGTACCACCCAGGCCACTTACGACTATCGCTCGCTCCAGCCCCTGCGCATCGTCGATCCCAACGGTAACGTACAGGAAGGCCTGTTCGATGCTTTCGGCCAGGTACTGGCCACGTCCTTTTATGGTGACGAACACAACACCCGCGTGGGCTTCAAACCGCTCGCGCAGTTCAAACAGCCTTCGTTCAAGCGTCTGGCAGAAGTGGTCAGCCAGGCAAAGAACGCTGTGCAGGGTGCAGCGGCGGCCAGCTATTACGCGCCCTTCAGTTGGATGGGTAACGTATCGGAGGCAGCATTGGCGGACACCGACTGGCGGACCCGTTGCGTGGCCAAGGGTGATCTGCTTCCCAGCGGGCATATCTGCGCGTCGGCCCGCACCAGGCTGTCGGCTCTTCCAGCGCTTTCGGTCGATGAGCTGAAGCTGAAAGACGAACTCAAGGCCTCGACACGTGAACCTGTGCATGTCGCGACCCTGGTCGCCGATCGTTATCCCGACGATGAGCAGCAACAAATCCGCATCGCCATCACCAGCTTCGATGGCTTTGGTCGAGCGCTGCAAAGCAAGCATCGCGTCGAGTCGGGCATGGCCTATGTCGTCGATGCCGAGGGCGACCTGGTACTGACGGATGGAAGACCAAAAGAGCAGATCGCCACGGTCCGCTGGCGTGTCAGCGAGCGGGTGGAATACAACAGCAAGGGACTGGCAATCCGCATCTATCGTCCCTATTTTGCCGATCGGCACTGCCACATCAACGATGTGTCCCTGCGCCAGTCCGGGCATTTCGACCAGCAGTTCTACGACCCTCTCGGACGCCCCGCCCACACGCTACTCGCCAGGCAAAATGGCCTCTGCTACATGCGTCGTCACACGCTCCATCCCTGGTACACCGTGGATGAAGACGAGAACGACACGCTACAGGAGGTCATGTCGACCACCAGGGGTGAAGCATGAGCGCCCGTCTTCACCACAGGACCCCCACGATCCGCGTCATCGACAACCGTGGCCTGCCCGTGCGACAGGTGGCTTATTACCGACGCAACACGGACGAGCAAAGCCAGGCGCGCATTACCCGATACCGCAACGACGAGGCCGGACGACGGGTGGAGCAATGGGACGCCCGGCTGTTCATCAACGCCCCCGCGCCCAACTTGCGAACCGTCCACAGCCTGTCCGGCAAGACCTTGCTGGTGGACAGCGTCGACGCCGGGTGGCGCTTGAGCCTGCCGGGCGATGCCGGGCAGTTACTGCACAGTTGGGATCAACGGGGAAATCATTGGCGGACGACCTTCGACAGCCAATTGCGGCCGACCGTCCTGCGCGAGCAAACGCCAGGACAGAATCCGCGCACGGTCGAGTGCCTGCGCTACGGGGACAGTTCGCCGACGTCCGCCGCGCACAACCTGTGCGGTGCCCTGGTTCGTCACGATGACAGCGCGGGGACCCTGCTGACCCATGGCTATGCGCTCTGCGCCACACCTCTGCGCCAGACAAGGCATATGCGGGCCGACGCTGGACCAGCCGACTGGCCAACGGAGGAAAAAGACCGTGACCTGCTGCTGGAAAAAGGCGACGGCCATACCACGAGCTGGCGCTACGACGCACTCGCGCAGATCATCCAGCAGTCCGATGCTGCCCAGCACCAACGGCGGTACGCGTTCGACCTCGCAGGCCAACTCCGCTCCGTGAGCCTGAAGACCAGAGACGCCGCCATCGAACAAACCATCGTCAGCCACCTCACCTACAACGCGTTCGGCCAGTTCGAAACCCAGACAGCCGGCAACGGCGTCATGAGTCGCGCCGTATTCGACCCTGCCAATGGGCGCCTGACCGCCCTTCGCGTGTCGCTGTCCGCCAGGATCTTGCAGGACCTGCGCTACAGCTACGACCCGGTGGGTAACGTGACGCATGTCGAAGACAAGGCCCAACCGGCGCGGTTCGGCAGTAACCAGCGGGTCGAAGCCATCAGCGCATTCGCCTACGACAGTCTCTATCAACTGACAAGCGCGACCGGGCGTGAAACGGCAGGCCTGGCGCCTACGACCCTTAATCTACCGGTCGACGCCAATCAGTTGTTCAACTACACCGAGCACTACGAATACGATGCCGGCGGCAACCTGACCGAACTGCGCCATGTTCGCGACCGCAACAACTACACCCGGACATTGAACGTCAGCGCCACGAGCAATCGCCTTCTGTCGTGGAACACGGGCCACTCGGCGGCCGATGTCAGGGTGGACGTCGATGCCCATGGCAACCAGCAGGCGCTGTCACCGGGTCAGGCACTGGCCTGGAACACCCGCAACCAACTCGACAGCGTGGTGCTGGTCCAGCGCGATAACGCGCCCAATGACGTTGAACGCTATCACTACGACAACACCGGCCAACGGGTGCGCAAGGTCCGGACAACCCACACCGCGGCAATCACCCACACCCGTGAAGTCCGCTATCTGCCAGGGCTGGAAATCCACAGCCGCCATAACGAACGCCTGGAAGTCATCACCCTGCAAGCCGGTCGCTTCAACGTGCGTTATCTGCACTGGACCGAAGGCCGACCGTCCGGTATCGCCGCCAACCAGATGCGCTACAACCTTGGCGACCACCTGGGCTCCAATTCACTGGAGCTCGACGACCGGGGCGACCTGATCAGCCAGGAAAGCTACCTGCCCTATGGTGGTACCGCTTGGCTGGCATCCCGTTCGGCCGTGGAAGCCGACTACCGGACCCTCCGCTACTCCGGCAAGGAGCGTGATGCCAGCGGGCTGTACTACTACGGCCACCGGTACTACGCGCCGTGGTTGCAACGCTGGATCAGCCCCGACCCGGCGGGGGCGGTGGATGGGTTGAACCTGTATTGCATGGTGGGGAACAATCCGCTCAGGTTTGTCGATCATCAGGGTTGGCTGAAGGATGACGTGGTCGAATCGGTGAAACGCGATGGTCATGCCCGTTCCGTGACAATGATGCAGGATCCACTGTCAAGGAGAGCTGCCAGGGTTGACCGAGATGACTCCGCTCCGGGACTCGCCCTCAGCCCCACCCCTAGCTTCAGCAAGACGAAGCGCAAGGACTTGGTTGTCCACTCGTATGGTGTGGTCAAGGATCGCACGAAAGGTAAATACAAGAGCCTCTACGAGTCCTACAACCTCACCGGCCCCAAATCCGGTCCGACGGGATACCGTGGAGTAGACAGCAGCTACGAAGGCAGCGCGAAAAGCGAAAGTTTCTACCTGAACTTCGGCAGCTACAGGATCGGCAATAGCAGCGAATACCTGGCAGACCTGGCCGAACGATACAGCGCGACGAAAAACGACCCGGTTCATAAACTCGAACTGGATCCTGAGATGCTCAAGCGCGAGCCAACGCTGAGTCGAACCATCGATACCATGTCCGAGCTTCAGCAACACACCCAGCATCTCATTGCGACGCATATCGAGGAATCCAACGCAATCATTCCTGTGCGCGCCGGGGGACCGGGGGCTCATGGCGAAGTCCGGGTGTTGAACACCGTCGTCGCGCTCTACCCGGGCCAAGCTGAAAGGATGCTTTCGGATACGTACCTGTTTACCGAAAAATTGACCGGTGTGACCGAGCCGGAAGCTTTCATTGCCTGTTTCAATTGCAGCGGCATCATTCCCGAGAGCGTCAATATCGAGACGGGGCGCCACCCCAGGAATTATCAGGCGTACAACGCGCATATCCTTGCTATTACTCGACCTTAGCCCGTGGGCTGATCAGCACTCCCGGCACTCGCATTGGTAAACACCAAGCGATTCCCAAACGGATCGACCGTCGCCATGTCCTGGCTACCTAGGGCATGGCGTGGATCCGTAGGCGACGAACGCGATGGCGTGACGAGCAATTGCGCCTGATTCATGAACCAGCCTGTCCTGCTCTCGCCAGGAACCGCCCCTCCCTGCGTCCGTTCGCCTGCCCGTCGCTGTAGCTCAGAACGCCGTTGACCCACACCCCATCAATGCCTTCGGCAGCACGTTGCGGCTCTACGAAATCTGCAGCATCACGAATGGTATGCGGATTGAACAGCACCAGATCCGCCCAATGTCCTTCGCGAATTTCGCCGCGCTCTTTCAAGCCGAACCGTGCGGCGGAAAGACCGGTCATTTTGTGCACGGCGGTATGTAACGGAAAAAGTCCGACGTCACGACTGAAATGTCCCAACACCCGTGGGAAAGCGCCCCACAAGCGTGGATGAGGAAACGGGTCTTCGGGCAAGCCGTCGGAACCGATCATGGACAGCGGATGTGCGAGGATTCGTCTTACATCAGCTTCGTCCATGCCGTAGTACACCGCGCCAGCTGGTTGCAAGCGTCGCGCGGCTTCCAGCAACGGCACACCCCATTCGCAGGCAATGTCGATAAGGTCGCGACCGCTCATCGCCGGATGAGGCGTCGACCAGGTGATGGTGATGGGATGGGCATCGGTCACCTGCTTGAGATCCAGCGTCGAAGAGCTTGCCGCATAAGGGTAGCAGTCACAGCCGACCGGATGGTTTCTGGCAGCGCTTTCCAGCGCGGCGAGCACCTGCGGACTGCGTCCCCAATTACCGACGCCGGCACATTTGAGGTGAGAAATAATCACCGGGCTCTGTGCATGGCGTCCGATATGGAAGGCCTCGGCCATGGCCTCGAGTACCGGTTCGAATTCGCTGCGCAGGTGGGTGGTGTAGACCCCGCCGTACGCGCTCAACTCTTCGGTCAGTTGCATGACTTCATCAGTAGACGCTGAAAAAGCGTTGGCGTAAGCCAGGCCGGTAGACAAACCCAACGCACCGTCCTCCAGGCTTTCACGCAGTTGCTGACGCATGGCGGCGATTTCCCCTACGCTGGCTGTGCGCAACAAATCGTCCATGTGGTTACTGCGCAATGCCGTGTGGCCCACCAACGCGGCGACGTTGACCGCAGGGGCCGCTGCTTCAACCGCGCCACGATAATCGCTGAAGCGCGGGTAAACGAACGCCTGGGCGGTGCCGAGCAGGTTCATCGGGTCCGGCGGATCGCCCCGCAGGCGCACCGGTGAAGCACTGATGCCGCAGTTGCCGACGATCACCGTGGTGACACCCTGGCTGAGTTTGGGCAGCATTTGCGGTTGGCGGATGACCATTGTGTCGTCGTGGGTGTGCACGTCGATAAAACCCGGCGCCAGCACTCGCCCAGCAGCGTCAATGTCTGCAATCGCCCGGGCGGCGCCAAGGTCGCCGATGCGCTCGATACGCCCGGCACGAATCGCCAGATCGGCGGTGTAGCCGGGCGTGTCGCAGCCATCGATGACCAGCGCATTACGGATAAGGGTGTCGTACAGCATGTCAGTCTCCCAGCGGCAAGTCATCGTCGCCGCCGCGGTAGTCATCCAGGGCGAGCTTGACTCGCCGCAAACGCTCTTGATTGTCTTCAGGATTGGCCAAGGCGAGTTCGGTAGCGAGCACGTCGATAGCCAGCAGCATGCCGTAGCGCGCCGCCGTGGGCTTATAGATAAATGAGGTTTCGGCGCCTTGCAGGGGCAGCACGACATCGGCCAGTCGGGCCAGCGGGGAGTCGGCCCGGGTGATCGCCAGAATCGCCGCGCCGTAACTCCGAGCCAGTTCAACGGCACCGAGCAGTTCCGGGGTGATGCCGGTGAGCGAACAAGCAATGACCACATTTGCCTCGCTCAGCGAGGTGGCGGCGATGCGCATCATCACCGGGTCGCGGCACACGGCAATCGGATAGCCGAAACGCACCAGCCGCACCTGCAACTCTTCACTGCACAACGCCGACCAGCCACCGAGCCCGAACGCATGAATCATGCGCGCCTTGCCAAGCATCCGCACGGCATCGGCGAACCGCGTCTCCTCGAATGCCGACAGATGCTGACGCAATGTGGACTCGATATCGCCAACAATCTGCCCATAAAACGCCGACTGCTCGGGCGCGCCTGTCGGGTCGAGAAAGCGGCTGCCGACTCCGCTGGCCTGGGCCAGTTGCAGGCGCAGATCCCGCAAGTCGCGACAACCAACGGTGCGGGCGAAGCGCGATAGCGTGGCACTGCTGACTTCGGCGCGCCGGGCCAGGTCGTCCAGGCTGGCGGCGGCGGCAAATCCTACGTCGTCGAGCATCAGCCTGGCGATTCGTCCTTCGCCGGCGCTGAAGGAATCCTGACGAGCACGGATCTGGTAAAGGATATCCATGACGGCTCCTGTGTGATTGCGTTGTGCTCAGAGCAAACGCGCGAGCCCAAGGGTCAGGCCAAAGGCGACCAGGGAGATCAGCGTTTCCAGCACGGTCCAGGTCTTGAAGGTTTGGGCAACGGTCATGTTGAAATATTCCTTGATCAACCAGAAGCCGCCGTCGTTGACGTGGGAAAAGATAACCGACCCGGCCCCGGTTGCCAGCACCAGCAACTCGGGATGGGGATAGCCCAGGCCGATCGCCACGGGGGCGACGATGCCCGAGGCGGTCGTCATCGCCACCGTGGCGGAGCCGGTGGCGACGCGCATCAATGCGGCGAACAGCCAGCCCATGACCAGTGGCGACAGTTGGAATTCCTGGGCCAGCCCGACGATCTGTTGCGTGACCCCGGCGTCTACCAGGATCCGGTTCAAACCGCCACCAGCGCCCACCAGCAAGGTGATGCTGGCCGTGGGTGCCAGGCACTCGTTGGTGAACTTGAGGATCGACTCACGGTTGAAGCCCTGGGCGAGGCCGAGGGTCCAGAAGCTGAGGACGGTCGCCAGCAACAGTGCAATCACCGAGTTGCCGATGAACAGCAGGAACTGGTTGAAACCACTGCCCGGCGTAGAAATCAGGTTGGCCCAGCCACCGATCAGCATCAGGATCACCGGCAGCAGGATGGTCCCCAGGGTGATGCCGAAACCCGGCAGCCTGGCGCGGGGTTCGCGGTCGAGAAACTGTCGCTCCAGCGGGTTCTCTGCCGGCAACTGGATGCGTGGGACGATGAGCTTTGCGTACAGCGGACCTGCGATGATCGCGGTGGGAATGCCGATCAGGATCGCGTACAGCAAGGTCTGTCCCACCGAGGCCTGGAATGCCTGTACCGCCAGCATCGCCGCCGGATGCGGCGGCACCAGGGCATGGACCACCGAGAGCCCGGCGACCATCGGCAGCCCTACCATCAGGATCGACACGCCCACCCGTCGGGCGACGGTAAATGCGATGGGCACCAGCAGCACAAAGCCGACTTCGAAGAACAACGGCAGCCCGACCAGGAAGGCGATGCACACCATCGCCCAGTGGGCGTTTCGCTCTCCGAAGCGTTCGATCAGCGTCCGCGCCATCCGTTCCGCCCCGCCGGACTCGGCCATCATCTTGCCGAGCATCGTGCCCAAGGCCACCACCAGTGCAATGTGGCCCAGCGTCTTGCCCACACCGGCCTCATACGCCCCCACCACGCCCGACGGCGGCATCCCTGCCAACAGCGCGAGACCGATGGAGACCAAGGTGATCACAATGAACGGATTGAGTCGGTAGCGGGCGATCAGGACGATCAGCGCAATGATAGCGATGGCCGCGTAGACCAACAGCCAATAACCGAAAGCAGGTGCCATGCGGTACTCCTTGAACAGGGTCACGTCTATGAGTTGTGAAACTCATAAATCATTTCAAGGAGCAATCTTCAAATGCTTTGAAAATAACTTTCGTGCCTGGACAAGAAGTGTCGCTGACGGACATTGCGAAGCAGCCGCCATGAAAATCCACTGCAAAACTTTCATGCCTGTGGGAGCAAAGCTTGCTCGCGACAGCGGCAGACCCGCCAATGCCGTTGCTGACTGACTTGTCTGGATCGCGAGCAAGCTTTGCTCCCACAGGCCCACTGTTCCTACGCCCGACAATTGCGTACCATCCTTCTGCTTTTTGCACCACGTCCCCCGGCAGCCGACTCCCAACCGGCGCCCAGTCAGGTAAACCATGAAACCAGCACGCCTTCGCGCCGACGTCCTCGCCGGCCTCACTACTTCTTTTGCTTTGCTCCCCGAATGCATCGCCTTCGCCCTGGTGGCCCACCTCAACCCGCTGATGGGGCTGTATGGCGCTTTCATCATCTGCACCCTGACCGCACTGTTTGGCGGCCGGCCTGGCATGGTGTCGGGCGCGGCGGGGTCGATGGCGGTGGTGATCGTCGCGCTGGTGGTACAGCACGGCGTGCAGTACCTGCTGGCCACGGTGGTGCTGGGTGGGCTGATCATGGTGGCTTTCGGGCTGTTGCGGCTGGGCAAGCTGGTGCGCATGGTGCCGCACCCGGTGATGCTCGGCTTCGTCAACGGCCTGGCGATCGTCATTGCACTGGCCCAACTGGAGCATTTCAAGAGCGGAGGAGCGTGGCTCAGCGGCGCACCGTTGTACTGGATGGCGGGCCTGGTCGCGTTGACCATGGCGATTGTCTACCTGCTGCCACGCCTGACCCGTAGCGTGCCGCCGGCCCTGGTGGCGATTCTTGGCATCGGCCTGGTGGTCTACCTGCTCGGCCTGCCGACCCGTACGCTGGGGGACATGGCACACATCGCCGGCGGCTTGCCCGATTTTGCCCTGCCGGATATTCCCTGGAACCTGGAAACCCTGCGGATCGTGGCACCCTATGCGGTGATCATGGCGATGGTCGGTTTGCTGGAAACCCTGCTGACCCTGAACCTGACTGATGAAATCACTGAAAGCCGCGGTTATCCGGACCGCGAGTGCGTGGCGCTCGGCGCGGCCAATATCGCCTCCGGCCTGTTCGGCGGCATGGGCGGTTGCGCCATGATCGGCCAGACGGTGATCAACCTCAGCTCTGGCGGTCGCGGCCGGTTGTCCGGCGCGGTGGCCGGGGTGATGGTGTTGCTGTTCGTCTTGTTCCTCTCGCCGCTGATCGAGCGCATCCCGCTCGCTGCGCTGGTGGGCGTGATGTTCGTGGTGGCGCAGCAGACCTTTGCCTGGGCCTCGCTGCGGGTGATCAACAAGGTACCGGCGAATGATGTGCTGGTCATCATTGCCGTGACCGTCATCACCGTGTTTACCGACCTGGCCGTGGCAGTGCTGTGCGGCATCATCGTCGCGGCGCTCAACTTCGCCTGGCAACAGGCCCGGGAGCTCTACGCCGACACCCATCTGGAGGCCGACGGCAGCAAACTCTATCGCTTGCACGGCACACTGTTCTTCGCCTCGACCACGCCGTTTCTCAACCAGTTCGACCCGGCGAATGATCCGGTCCAGGTGACCCTGGACTGCCGTCACCTGAGCTTCGTCGACTACTCCGCCATCGCCGCGCTGAAGACCCTGCGCGAACGCTACAGCAAGGCCGGCAAGCACCTGCGGGTGTTCCACCTCTCGGAGCGCTGCAAGCAAATGCTCAAGCGTGCCGGCGTGCATCACGACTGAACATCCCCCTTTGCTCGCGAAGGCGGTGCATCAGCCAGCACAGGATTGCCTGGCCCGGCGCCTTCGCGAGCAAGCCCGTTCCCACAGGGGAATTGTGTTGGATCGGGATCTTGCGGTCGTGACCAAGCAACGGCGGGCTTGCTCGCGATAGCGGTGTATCAGCCTTACACCATCTCGTTGAGAATCCACTCCACCACCGACGTCCGCTTCGGCGCCCAGCCCAGCAGTTCGCGGGCATGCCGGCCTCGCACGCGGCTGTTGGAGCCCAGGCCGTAGTTGGCCATTTCATAGCCCCACTCGGCCTCGGCTTCGGCCAGCGGCCAGTCCTGCGGTTCGCCAAGGTTCAGTGCCCGGGCCATGGCCGTGGTCATATCGAGGAACGAGGCCTCGCCGCTTTCGACGAAGTAGAACGTGCCTGGCAGGTTGCGGGTCAGGGCAAGCAGGTACAACTCCACCACATCCTCGATGTGCACGTTGGACCAGATATTCCGCCCCGGTCCGACATGCCGCACCACTCCGCTTTTGCGCGCCTGCTTGAGCAAGCGCGGCAGTTGCACGCTGTCGCGCCTGACACCCAGGCTGTGGCCGTAGATCAAGGTATTGCAAATCACCGCCGAGTTCACGCCGTCCTTCGCCGCGCCAAGGACGAGGTTATCGATCGCGACGCGGGCAGCCTTGTCGACGGTAGGCTCCGGCAGGTTGTTCTCCTGGTAGACGTCAGCGCTGGCAAGACCACCCGAAGCATCGCCGACAATGCTCGAACCGCTGGTGTGCAGCAGGACCTTGTTCGAGCCCCTGAGCCCCTCGAGCAGCGCTTCGACCGCGCCACGATGGTCGCTGCTGGCGGCATTGATTACCGCATCGGCGGCACGGGCCTGTCCGGTCAGCAGCGCGCTGTCTTCGAGAGTGCCGATAAGCGGTTTGATACCCAGGGCAACGAGCTCCTTCGCCTGCTCGGCATTGCGTACCAGACCGATGACTCGATGTCCGGCCCGAACCAGACCGGTAGCAATGGAACCGCCGATAAAACCGGCAGCGCCGGTGACAAATACGTTCATGAAAAACTCCTTGGCAGGATCAGTGATGGAGCGAGTATCGAGGACTGCTACTTGGCGAAACAGTCCACATTGCCCAATTCACTCTTGCCTTGAAGTCACGAATTAGCCACCTAGGCCACTAGAGATCCCGCGAGGCGTATTCGGCGAGCTTGTCCTGAATGAAGTCCAGGAAGCACTGGATGCGCAACGCCAGTTGAGAGTTGCGGTAGTAGACCGCGTTGATCGGCTGGCGGTATCCGCTATTGGCCTCGGCCAGCAGCACCTTCAGTCGGCCGGCACGGATGTCGTCGCGGGTCATGAAGTCCGACAGGCAGGCGATGCCCTGCCCTTGCAGCGCCAGGTGGCGCACCGTTTCGCCACTGGACGCGCTGATGGCCGCCTGAATGGGCCAGCGGTCGCCGTGGAGATGGCGCAAGGGCCACTGGTTGAGGCCATCGTTCTGGGCAAACCCCAGCAATGCATGCTCCGCCAGTTCGGCGACGGTTGAAGGCGTACCGTGCTGTGTCAGATAAGCGGGGCTGGCCAGGATGTGCAACGGACTGCAGCCCAGGGGACGGGCATGCAACGTCGAATCGGTGAGGGCGCCGATGCGGATGGCGACGTCGGTGCTCTGCTCGAGCAAATCAATGATCAGGTCATTGGTGTTGAGCTCGAGCTGGATATCCGGGTAGAGCCTGCGGAACTCATCGATGTGCGGCACGATGGCATGCAGCATGAACGGCGACGCAGCGTTGATCCGCAACCGTCCTGAAGGCTTCTGCTGGCGGGAAGACAAGCGTTCCTCCAACGCTTCCAACTGGTCGAGAATGCTTTTGGCCTGCTCGAAGAAATACCGGCCCTCCTCGGTCAGGTCCATGCGCCGGGTGGTGCGATTGATCAGTGTGGTGTCGAGCTTGGCTTCCAGCCGGGACAACGTGCGGCTGACCGCCGAGGGTGTCTGCCCGACCTGCTCGGCGGCGGCGGAGATCGACCCACACTCGATCACACAGACGAAGATCTGCAACTCGTCGGATCTGGCTTTCACAAACGTCCTCTCATGGAATGCACAGTCAATGTGGCGAGAGTAGCCGGATTACCGCGAAAGGCCGAACACCTCGATCAAATGCTGTTCATAGCGCGCCACATCGGCTTCGACGTTCGGGCGTTTCATCACGTCCACGCACAGGAAGGTCGGCAAGCCGGTCATGCCCAGGAACTGGTTGGCCTTGTGGAACGGGAAGTACACCGCGTCCACGCCCTTGCCTTCGAAGAAGTCGGTCGGATCATCGAAGGCCTGCTGTGGGGCGTTCCAGGTCAGCGACAACATGTATTGCTTGCCCTGAATCAGGCCACCGCTACCGTACTTCTGCGAGGCATCGGAGCGGGTGCGGCCGTCACTGGCGTAGAGACTGCCATGACCTTCGGTAAACACTTCGTCGACGTACTTCTTCACGGTCCATGGCGCGCCCATCCACCAGCCTGGCATCTGATAGATGACGACATCGGCCCAGAGAAATTTGGCGACCTCTTCCTTGATATCGTAGCCGCCGTCGATGAAGGTGCTTTTGACGTCCAGGCCACCACGGTCCAGCACACTGAGGGCCGTGTCGTGGAGGGTCGCGTTATAGCGGCCATCGGAATGAGCAAACTGTTTACCACCGTTGAGCAACAGGACTTTTTTCATGGGAGCCTCATCAGGTTCCACAGCGAGCACCGTCGAAGGGCTGCCGAATGGAAAGGTTGGAAATGATGGGGCGCAGACTACCGATGAGCCTCGCGCGGAGTAAGCGCTGCAGCGGCAAAACTGATTTGATTCATACGCACGAATCAGCACCCGATTGTTGCCGTAGAATTCAGTTCACGTCCATTCAGGAGACACGCGATGAGCGAACTGCACGGTTTCATCCTCCACGCCAAAACCCGCCCGGAAAAAGCCGAAGCCTTCGAAGCACTGTTTCGTGCCTACGTCGAACCGAGTCGCGCCGAACCGGGCTGCATCGAATACCACATGCTGCGGGACCAACAGGATCCGACACTGTTTATCTTCTATGAAATCTGGCAATCCCAGGCCCACCTGGACGTGCATTCGAATCTGCCGCACATGAAGCAGTTCTTTGAGCACCGCATGGATTACCTGGAGCGCGATTTCGAGATCCGTCGTGTCGAGATGCTGAGTCCATCGTCTAGCCACTGATCAGCATGTGAGCGCCGAGCCCGCCAAGGGCAATGAAGAACACCCGCCGAAACAGCTCGGCGCTGATCCGCCGGCGCAACCACTGCCCCAGCCACATCCCCAGCAGCGCCGGTACCAGCGCCAGCAGCGACGCGCTCAGCTCTCCCCCACCCAGGGCACCGCGCCACCACAGGCCGGCCGCCAGGGCCAACGTCGACACCGTGAAGGACAGACCCAGGGCCTGCACCAGCTCGTCCTTGCTCAAGCCCAGTGCTTGCAGATAAGGCACCGCCGGAATGACAAACACACCCGTGGCAGACGTGATGACGCCGGTCAGCAGCCCGCAGAACGGCGCCAGCCACAACTCAACGCTTCCACCTACCCGTAGCGCCGGCAGCGCCAGCCCACTCAGGGCATACACTAATAATGCCCCTCCCAAGGCCCGCACCACCCAGGGGCCGCCCGCCATGCCGATCCACAAGGTCCCGAGACCGGTGCCGATGGAAATCGCCAACAACAGCAGCCACAAGCGCCGGATCAAGGTACGCAAGTGACCGCCGAAAGCCAGCTGCCAAAGATTGGTCAAAGTGGCCGGGATGATGAGCAATGCGGCAGCCTGCATCGGTGCCATAGCCAGACCGAGCACCCCCATGGAAATGGTCGGCAGGCCGAGGCCGATCACCCCTTTGATCGTGCCGGCCAGCAGGAAGGTGATGACGATCAACAGCGATAGCGCCGGGCCCAGGTTCTGATAGAAAGCGATGAAGGTGTCCATGGGGCTATCCTGGGCCCAGGCGGGTTGTTTGGAAATCTGCCATATACTGAGGCAGCCTCTTGCTCAACAAGAGGCTGAAGACTTTAGTGGTGCTACTGGCCCCTTCGCGAGCAGGCTCGCTCCCACAGGGTGAACACAAATCTTGTGCTCACACCGATCACTGTGGGAGCGAGCCTGCTCGCGATGGCAATCCATCAGACACCACAAAACCCGGCACAGGATCCCCCCATGCACTTCGACCTCACCGACCTGCGCCTCTATGTGAACATCCTCGACACCGGCAACATCACCGCCGGAGCAGCCCGCAGCCATTTGTCCCTGGCGGCGGCGAGTGCGCGGGTCCGTGCCATGGAAGCGTCTTTGGGCACCGAATTGCTCGCACGCGGGCGGCGTGGCGTAACGCCCACACCGGCCGGCAAGGCCATGGCGCAGCATGCCCGGGTATTGCTGCAACACGCGGAGCACCTGCAACAGGATCTGGCCGAGTATGCCAAGGGCGTCAAAGGCCGGGTACGGTTGCTGTGCAACACCAGCGCCATGAGCGAACACTTGCCCGAGTTGCTGGCCACCTTCCTCAAGGACCACCCCAATCTCGACATCGACCTGCAAGAGCTCCCCAGCTCACGCATCACCCATGCCTTGCGCCAGGGTGCGGCAGACCTGGGTGTCGTGTCCGACGCAGTCGACACCGATGACCTTCAGACCCGGCCCTTTCGCAACGATCCGCTGGTATTGATCCTACCGTCCGGGCATCCATTGGCCGACGGCCGAGCAGTCAGTTTCAGCGAGACCCTCGTTCATGATTATGTCGGGCTGAACGCCACCAACGCCCTGGCGGTGTATCTCGAGGAGCAGGCCCTGCACACCGGGCTGCGCATGCGGATCCGCATTCGCGCTGACGGTTTCGATGGAGTGATTCGCATGGTGGCCCATGGCGCAGGTATCGCCATCGTGCCAAAGGCCACTATTGAACGCCGCCCTGCCGAGCCATCGTATCGATGCGTGCCGCTGCACGAGGCTTGGGCACAACGGGCCCTGTTGTTGGCGGCGTGCAATTTCGAGGCGTTGCCGGCCTATGCCAAGGCTCTCGCCGTGCATCTGTCCGAGCATTGATTTGCGTTTCTGGGTAGCCCGATGTCGAGCACAGACAACTGGAGGACCGCAGACGTCTATAGGGTGCCTCTTCAGATTACGTCCAATGCCCGGAGTCCACATGACCGCACCTATCACCGTTCTGCGCGATACCCATCCGCTGCCCGTACTCGATGCCTGCAAATGGGAGAAGCTCGAAGGCGACCCGCATACCGTCAACCTCAACGCTTACACCAGCGAAGATGGCAGCAAGATCATGGGCACCTGGATCTGCACGCCGGGCAAATGGTACGTGGAATACGTGAAGTGGGAATACTGCCACTTCCAGGAAGGCTACTGCATCATCACGCCGGAAGGCATGGAACCCATCCATCTGCGGGCCGGTGACATCTTTGTCATCGAGCCTGGGATGAAAGGCACCTGGGAAGTGGTTGAAACCGTGCGCAAATACTTCGTCTTCGCCTGACGCGGTCCGATACATCCGCGGCCGATGCGCTGTGCTCGCCCGGTGCGAACACAGCGCAGTGCCGCAACGCGCTATACCGTGACGTTGATGGCGCTGATTTTGCCGCTTCGATACGCCTCGAGTATCTGATGGATGCTGGACCGGGCCCCCTCCCTCGCCGTAAAAATCCCGCCACAGCCGTGGTTCGCCGCAGCGTAACTCTCATCGTCCATCAAGATCCGGTGTGCCTGCTTCAGGTTCCAGAACGGAACCCCGGCAAACAAATGGTGCGTCAGATGATAGTTATCGCCATGCATGCCAATGAACAATCTTTCGGGCAGGGTCGGGAAGCGATTGCGCGTCAGATTCACCTCCTCCTTGTAGACCCCGAACATGCCAAAGTGCTCGGAAATCTCGGAGAACCAACCGATCACCTGGAAGGCTGTGAAGTATGGAATCAGCCAGAACAGGACATAGCCCCATGGACCGACGAAATAGCTCAACAGCAGCAGGATGACCCCATGCACTGCCAGAAGCTTCACGCCCTGTAGCGGGTTGGCGAGGATGTCACCGGCACGATTCTTTACCAGGTAGAGAAAATACTTGTAGGTGTTGACCAGCGTCACGCTCCTGAACAGATGCCGGGACAGGAAATCCAGTCGATCCTGCGCCTCATACAGACCTGACTCGATGTAGAAGCGATGGTCGGGATCCTTGTCCTGATCACCCAGATGGTGGTGATGCATCTGCACATGGGAACGACGGTACGCTTCGAAGTTCTGGAAGATGGGATAAGCCAGCAAATATTCGCCGACCCACTTGTTGAGCATTTTGCTCCTGGCCAGGGTCATGTGCGCCGCTTCGTGCAAAAGCGACGCGAGAGCCCGCTGTCGAGAGCCAATGAACAGCAGCGCCAGCGGATACAGAAAGTTATAGCGATGGCTCAGGTACACAGCCGCGGCAATGACGATCAAGTCCGCGCCAAGGGCAACCAGCCAGTGCCAGTTATCCTTGTGATACAGGGGGCGCAAGCGTTGCCTGAGTTCAGTTGAAGGATTAAACCTGGTCATATCGTTCATCAGAATTCCCTTTCTTGATTCAACGTGATCACTGCAGACATCCACGGTTCTTGCGTGAAGTTTCGTACCCTGCGCCGGGTTATATCTGCCCCAGCAAAGAGATGAATTCATCAGCCTCACGAACGCTGTTCCGCGCATTGATGGAGATTCGCACGAAGCGCTCATGCCCCTGCTTCAACATGAAGTACGGCGTATGGGAGGCATACCCCGGCCAACTGTTGATTCCTCGGGCGCGCAGATAGCCGACAACTTCCGTCGCCGCATAGCGGGCATGAGTAAACGCGATGATTCCTTGATGATGCGTACCCGGCGCAATCAAGTGGACGTCGGGCATCCGGGCCATACGCTGGAAAAGAGTCCGGTAGAGCTCGGACTCTTCACCGTAGGCACTCGACAAGCGTTCCTTGATCGCCTGGTTCAAGCCCACCACTGCCGCGTTGTTGCGTTCGGCAAACTCGAAACCACGGGCATCATCGACACGCCGATGGACCACGCCGGATTGATCGACGCTGGCCCGGCCCAGATCGGTAAAACGCGGTTGCGCAGAGGCCAGGAAGCGCTCGGAAAGATAGGCGAATCCGGTACCTCTCGGTCCACAGAGGAACTTCCTGCCGGCAGCCGTCAGTACATCGCAGCCAATGGCCTGCACATCCAGCGCGAGCATGCCTGCCGACTGACAGGCATCGACAAAGTACAGGCAAGGGTAATCGCGCAAAATGTTACCCACCGCGACGATGTCATTGACGATGCCGCAGCAGGAAGGCACATGGACGAGCGAGACCAGCTTGACCTCAACGCTCATGTGCCGGGCCAACCATTGCAGGTCCAGGTTGCCATCGGCCAGCAGCGGTATCACTTCGACCACCAGCCCGTGCAGGCGCTGCAATGTGGACAGAGCAATCAAGTTGCCGGCGTATTCGTAAGGCGTAACCAGGACCCGTGCGCCCTCGGTCCAGGTCAGTGATTCCAGCGCCGTCACCCAGGCCTTTGTCGCCCCATCGAACAGTGCAATGTTGCGCGCATCGGCGCCCAGCAACCGGGCGATGTTCTCATAGACCTCGACGTCCAGTACGGTCGAATGATTCAGTTCGGTCTCATAGGCGCCCAACTCGAACTCTGCCTGCAGATAATGCTGCATCTGACTCAGCGTCTCGCTGGACATGAGCCCCGAACCGGCAGTGTTGAAATGAATCATGAATGTCCCCCGCGCCTGGAGCCCAGGAAATAGAACAGGCTGGCCGCGACCACACACAGCGACAGGACGTAGAACATGGTCTGGGGCGCATACAACGACAACACCGCCCCACACAGTACAGGCCCCAGCGCCGCCCCCAGGTTCGACAGGTTCTGTGCGCCGTAATACACGCCCCGCATGTCTTCCGGCGCGATGTAGTCAATGAACAGGTACTCCGCCGGGATAATGATGATCTCCCCCACGGTGAAAATGATCATGGCCACCACCCAGACCACCCAGCCCTGTGCATAAGCGAAACCCAGGAGGCCGGTGATGAAGAACAACATGCCCAGCAGCAACATGCGGAACAGGTTGTTCTGATGAATCCTGGAGCCGATCAGGTATTGCAGGCCGATGACCACGCAAGCGTTGGTGGTGACCAGATAATTGATGATCCGGTAGGTGTTTTCCGGGTCGCTGGTCACGATCAGATATTGCGAGAGATAGGCGGTGAACTGTCCGAACACGATCGCACTGAGAACGCCGCCGATCGTAAAGCAGACCAGCCGGTAATTGCGCCCCAGATGAACCAGTACACGAGCGAAGTCATTGTTCGGACGCTCCGTGCTTGCTCCCTGGGGGAGCCGCTCGCCCAACACGCTGTACAGCCCCACGAACACCACGCCGATCATCGCCGAAACCGCAAAGGGCAGGCCGGGACTTATCTTGGCGAACAACACGCCCAAGAACGGACCGATGGCGTAACCGACATTGGTCAGCGTGTATTTCATGGAAAACACGCTTCCCCGTTTATCGACGATCACCAGGAAACCTATGCCTGACTTCACGGCGATATCGATCACTGCATAGGACAGGTTCACTACTACGATGGCGATGATGAACGGCACCAGGCTGGCAACCTGGTAGGCCACGGCAAATGCCAGGGCAAACAGGGTGGCCGCACCGAGCAGGATCCGATAGTTGGAAAACCTGTCCACCAGAAAGCCGCCATAGACGCCCAACAGGGAGCTGACGATCAGCGCGCCGCCGACCACAAGGCCGATATCCGTGACACCCAGGCCGAACACCTGGGAGCAGTAGACAACCAGATAAGGCAGCGCCAGCGCCCGGGCGACGGTCAGGATAAATGTCGCTGACAGCAGCAGAATCACAGGCCTTGTATAGACCTTGGCCCCATCCTGCACGGCCAGCTCCCCCGAGACGTCGTTCATGCCAGCATGGCCCTGTAGACGCCGGGCTCATCCTCACGCAGCAACTCGATGCTTTTCTGGATGGCGGCGCGATCATGACCGAGGATGAACACGTGGCCCGGGCAGTTCTCCAGGGAAACGGTTTCCTTGAGCATGCCCTCATCCTGAATCTTGATGCTGTGCACCCCGGGGATCGCTTTCCATCGCGCCAGCTCAGGCGCCCGCTTGATCTGGCCGCCCTGCCGGGCGATCAGAAACACGCAGCTTGAATGGAAGTAGAGTCGGGTTCTCGGCCGCTGGCGGTAGTCGAGAAATGCCTGGGGATTGATCAGAGAGTCGATCCACAGGCTCAACTGGTTATGCCCCAGGGCCCGGGTATAAGCCGACAGATCGATACCACCCGGCATGCGTGCCGCGGTTTCAAGCAGTACCGGCTCATCATCGACAATCATCAGCTCGCTGTGACCAACCCCTTGCCGAATACCGAGCGCGTCAAGTACGGAAAAAATGTAATGCGACAGACGAGCATAGACATCGGCATTGTCCACCGGGCACATCAACTGGTTGTAGTCATGCACCGGCGAATCGCCAATCCGCGTGCGATAGACACGGATGATCTCGCTGACATAGTGCTGGCCGTCGACACTCACGGTGTTGACGCAATATTCGATATCCACATCGCTGGACTTGCTCGCCGACAGTTCCGTCCTGAAGTCCGAGTTATCCAGGTACTGCTGAACCAGCACTTCGTCGTTGCTTTCGAGAAAAAGGTTCCGGCTCGACTTGATCGCCTCGAATGCCCCCTCGACCTCGCTCTCACGGGTGCAGATATGGATATTGTCGGAGCCGGCGCTCTTGATCGGCTTCAACACCACGGGCAGGATTGCGTGTTCTTTTACCCACTCCTGAATGGCCGCCAGGGACCCCGATTTGAAATGCCTGATCGACCGTACACCGGCCTGCTGCAACGCTTCATGCATTTCGAACTTGTCGCGCCAGCGAATGGCATGGCGTGGATCATTGCGGCGCGTGACGTCGAACAACTCGGCCAGGTGAGCGGCCAGCTCAACCCCGAACTCGCAGCCGGCCAGCACGAACTGGACCGAATAGTCGGACAAGGCCTGGCGCAACTCGGCATCCGAGCTGTAGAGAATGTCTTCGATAAAATCGGCGGGACGAAACCAGGGCTTGTAGAACTCGTTGACGTTGGCGGTCGAACGCAGATGCACGCAGTCCAATCCACGGGAGATGAATGCTGGCGCGATCAGGCTGCCGATCGAATAGGCATCGACGATCAGGACGACATTTTTCTTGTAGATCACTTGATCGTCTCCCCGGCCTGGCTGAGCGCACGGACGGCGTCCTTGATGATACCGGCGGCTTTGTGGATATCGTCGCGGGTAATGTTGATATGCGGCATGAAGCGCATTTCCCTGGCGTTATAAGGCAGCCCACCTACGCCTTGCTTGCGCAGGTAGCCCGCGAACTGCACCGGCGGGATTTCCAGCGAGGCAATATCCAGGGTGACCATGTTGGTGCCCTTATAGCGAGCGGGCGCTTCGTCGATGTCGTTGAGCAGTTGGTGCAGCAGCGCCGCATGCTCATGGTCTTCGGCCAGGCGCTCGACATGATTGTGCATCGCGTAAAGCCCGGCGGCCGCCATCATGCCGGCCTGATGCAAGTCGCCGCCGAACCATTTCCGGTACTTCTTGGCTCGCTGTATCAGTTCCCCGGTCCCCACCATGATCGAACCGATCGGCGCGCCCAATCCCTTGGACAGGCACATCGACAGGAGATCGGCGTTGTCGGTATACGACGTCACGTCAATGCCGGACGCGATGGACGCATGGAGAATGCGCGCGCCATCCAGGTAACGGTAGGCACCGATATCCTGGGCATAGGCAAAGACATCGTTCATTTGCTGCAAAGGAAAGATGGCGCCGCCTTTGCACCCGAGCGTGTTCTCGATCACCACCACCCGAGGCAGCGCGTAATTCTGGCTCCAACGGCATTTGGAGGCGTGAAGTTTTTCCAGGTCACTGACCGTGAACAACCCGCTGTCATGGGTTGAAAGCGAAAAATTGACCCCGGAAAAAGCCGAGGTCGAGGCGGACTCATAGAAATTGATATGGTAGGAAGCGTCCAGGAATATTTCGTCGCCCGGGTTCGTCATGGCCTTGATAGCCAACTGGTTACTCAACGTGCCGCCAGAAGTAAACAGCGCCGCTTCCTTCTGGAAATATTGCGCACAGTATTCTTCCAATGCACGCACAGTCGGGTCTTCACCGAAGCAGTCATCACCCACTTCAGCCTGATAAATGGCCTTGCGCATGCCTTCCGTTGGCTTGGTTACCGTATCGCTTCTGAGATCGATAAACATAAATGCTCCGTTAATAACCTGCGCCAAAGACAATGCGAGAAGGATCGTAGAAGTCGGCCAGGGCCTCGAGGACATTGACAGGCGACTCCGCCAGGCGATGCAGGAAATGCAGATACCAGCTATCGCCGTAGACCGCCGCGATACGACAGGCCAGTCCTGCATCCCTGGCTTTGCGCAACACCTCGGGTTGCACGCCGTGGAGCATTTCCAGCTCCTCGATGCGGGTGTGGAAGCCCTCCTCGAAGAGGCGCTTGATCAGGTTGGGATCTTGCGTTGCGCAACTGACCGGAACCCCGGCGTCGAGGATATCGGCCAGCAGGTTCAAATAACGCTCATCAAGTTCAGCGCCCCGGGGAAGCGCAACTTCGGGTGCTTCGTTATAAACGCCCTTAACCAGCCTGATCTTGCGGCCATAACGGATGAGGGCGGGTAAATCATTCACGGTTCTATGCAAGTGTGCCTGCACGGTGAGACCGATATTGGAATGATCGGGGGCCAACTTGGAATACACTTCGAGGATCTTATCGACCGCCGAAGAGTGCTCCATGCTGATCATCACGGGAATATTATGCTCCGCTGCGGCGGACAAGATGGCGGTGGCGTTGCGATAAGCAGTTTCCTGGGATATCAGCATCCCTACTGCACTTAAATCGAAACCTAACTGGGGAGTTAATCCGGCCTTAGCGAAAGCCTGAATGGACGTCAGGTATTCATCGACAAAAGACTGTACGACGCGCGGGTCATGGTTTTCTTCGCCGACATATTCGACACCGAGTCGGTAACCCTTGTCGCAGAGCAGTTGCAGCTTGCGGGGAAGGCCTTCCAGGCTCGACGAGACTATATAACGCTGAGCAGCTCGCTCGAATAACCTGAAGAACAACGCGTCTTTATTGAAAGCGTCTCGGCACTCTTGATTCAACGCCAACTTTTTAAGGCCGGCAGAGATTAGTACGCATGTTTCCTGCGAAGGCATGGGTATCGCTCCTTGATATGTGTCGCTCGTCCTGAGCGCCGAGTATTGTGCAATGCTTTATTTCTGTCAACACTCCATAAACACAATAAACCGGCTTAATTCGCTAGAGTTCCATGGGTATGAAACACAGGAATAACCAGGACACTTGCACATTAAACAGGGTTTATTACAGCTTCAATAAACCCGCACAGCATTTGTGGCGAGGGAACTCATTTCCTCGCCACAAATGCTGCACTCACGCGCTTACTGTGGTTTGCGATAGCTGTTGACGATGGCCGAGAAATCCTTGCCACCCTCGCCCCTCTGGCTCATCGCCTGGTACAACTGCTGCGCCACCGCGCCCAGCACCACCGGCTGATGAACCTGTCTTGCAGCTTCGGTGGCCAGACCCAGGTCCTTGAGCATCAGGTCGGCACCGAAACCTCCGGTGTAGCCACGGGAGGCCGGCGCCGTTTCGATCACACCCGGCCATGGGTTGTACGTATCCGAACTCCAGCAACGCCCCGTGGAACTGTTAATGATGCCGGCCAGCACCTGGGTGTCGATCCCCAAGGCATCACCCAGGGCCATGGCCTCGCTGACGCCCACCATCGATATTCCCAGTAGCAGGTTGTTACAAATCTTGGCGATCTGGCCGGTGCCGACTTCGCCGCAATGGACGATGTTACGTCCCATCTGCGCCAACACCGGTTGCAAGGTGGCGAACAGCTCGGCGGAGGCACCGACCATGAAGGTCAACGTGCCGGCCGCCGCGCCGCCAGTGCCACCCGAGACCGGCGCATCGGCCATCGCCACGCCTTGTCTGGCGGCAGCGGCGGCCACGTCGCGGGCGGTCTGCGGGTCGATGGTGCTGCAATCGACCGCTGGTGTACCGGCGGCAATGCCGGCCAGCACACCGTCGTCACCCAGCCAGACACTGCGCACATGGGCGGCGGCCGGCAGCATGGTGATCACCAGCGCCGAGCCTTGGGCGGCATCGCGAGGCGAGGCGCTGACAGTGCCGCCCAATGCCGCGAGTTCGGCCAGCACGGTCTGGTTCAGGTCGAACAGGTTCAGCGAGTGGCCGGCCTTGAGCAGGTTGCGCGCCATGGGCGCGCCCATGTTGCCCAGACCGATAAATGCGATGTTCATGTCCGACTCCTTAGCGCAGGTTGATGGTGGTGTTCACACCGTCGTTGACGCTGTCATCATCGAACCAGCGTGCGGTAACGGTCTTGGTCTGAGTGTAGAACTGCACCACCTGTTTGCCGTATGGGCCAAGGTCACCGAGTTTCGAACCACGGGAGCCGGTGAAGCTGAAAAACGGAACCGGCACTGGAATCGGGATGTTGATCCCCACCTGACCGACGTCGATTTCACTCTGGAACTTGCGTGCCGCCGCGCCGCTCTGGGTGAACAGGCCTGTGCCGTTGCCGAACGGATTGGTATTGACCAGGGCAATCGCCTCGTCGAGGGTGTCGACTTCCAGCACCACCAGCACCGGCCCGAAAATCTCTTCGGTATAGATACGCATGTCGGTGGTCACGCCGGAAAACAGGGTCGGCCCGACAAAGTTACCCTGTTCGAAACCTGGCACGCTGACACCACGGCCATCGAGTTCCAGCTTCGCCCCCTGCTGCACGCCGCTCTCGATCAGTTCGAGGATCCGTGCCTTGGCCCGCTTGGAAATCACCGGACCGATGTCCGTGCCCGGCTCACTCCCGGCGTTGACCTTGAGCTTCTGCGCCAGCGCTTTCAGCTCCGGCAGCCATTGCCTGGCCGCGCCCACCATCACCACCACGGAGGTCGCCATGCAACGCTGGCCCGCCGCGCCGAAGCCGGCCCCCACCAGGGCATTGAGGGTTTGCTCGCGGTTGGCATCAGGCAGCACCACCGCGTGGTTCTTGGCGCCCATCATCGACTGCACGCGCTTGCCGTGACGCCCCGCCAGGTCATACACGTGGGTGCCGACCGCCGTCGAACCGACAAACGAAACCGCCTTGATGTCCTTGTGAGTGCAGAGTGCATCCACCACGTCCTTGCCGCCATGCACCACGTTGAGCACGCCTGCCGGCACACCGGCTTCAACCGCCAGCTCAACCAGCAACATGGTCGACAGCGGATCCTGTTCCGATGGTTTCAGGACGAAGGTGTTGCCGCAGACGATGGCCATCGGAAACATCCACAGCGGAATCATCGCCGGAAAGTTGAACGGGGTGATGCCCGCACAGACACCGATCGGCTGGCGCAGCGTATAGGTGTCAACGCCACCGGCGACGTTCTCGGCAAACTCGCCCATCTGCAAGGTGCCGATGGAGCAGGCGTGCTCGACCACTTCCAGGCCACGGAAAATATCGCCTTCGGCGTCCGCGAGGGTCTTGCCCTGCTCGGCGCTGAGGACGGCGGCAATGCGTTTGGAATGTTCGCGGATCAACGCCTGGAGCTTGAGCATGATGCGCATCCGCGCACCGATGGGCGTCAGCTTCCAGGTCTGGAAGGCACGCTGGGCAGCAGCAATGGCGGCATCGACTTCCGATGCGGTGGCAAACGGGACTTTCGCCAGCACTTGCTGGGTGGCCGGGTTGACGATGTCGTGCCATTCGCTGGAACGGGATTCGACCCATTCGCCGTCGATCAACAGCTTGACGGTCTGCAGGGTGGTATCACTGGACGTGAGGGAAACGTTCATGCTGGCCTCCGGGATTGTTCTTATAGAGTGCGTTGATTCAGCAGAAACCAAGGCGCAAAGACACCTTGGTGATGAGACGATTTTTGGAGTATAGATGTGCAAACTTCTAATAAGAACGCACATATAAACCGGTCCATCATGCAAAAAAACATCACCTCCCTCGGTTCGCTGAACTGGGACGACCTCAAGTTCTTCCTGGAAGTGGCCCGCACCCGCAAGGCCAGCACGGCGGCCAAGCGCCTCGGCGTCGACTACACCACGGTGTCGCGACGCATCGGCTCGCTGGAAGCTTCATTGGGAACACTATTGTTCGAGAAATCCCGGACCAACGGCTTTGTGCTGACCGCCGAAGGCCAACGCCTGTTGAGCTATGCCGAATCGATCGAAAGCACCCTGCATATGGCCTGCGAACAGGTGTCAGGATCGGGCGTCGCGCTGTCCGGTCATGTGCGCATGGGCTGTACGGAGGGCTTCGGCAGCTACTTCATCACGCCGCAACTGAGTCACTTCGTCGATGCCTATCCAGCCATCTCGGTGGACATCCTGCCGCTGCCGCACTTCATCAGCCTCTCCAAGCGCGAGGCCGACATCGTTATTGCCCTGGAACGCCCCGAACATGGTCCTTACGTATGCTGCAAACTGTGTGACTACCGGTTGCAGCTTTACGCCACCCAGCCCTACCTGGACAGCCATCCGCCCATTCACCGTCCGGCCGACCTGCGAAAGCATTCATTCATCAGCTATGTGGATGACCTGGCGTTCAGTTCGGAGTTGCTCTACCTGGCAAACGTGCTGCCCGACGCCAGCGCCCATCTGCGCAGCACCAGCGTGATCGCGCAATTCGTGGCGGCGCAGCAAGGGCGCTCGCTGGCGATTCTGCCGTGCTTTCTCGCCGCCCAGGATCCACGGTTGCTGCCGGTGCTGCCGGAGGACATCACCATCACCCGGCAGTTCTGGATGTACTGCCGCGAGGATCTGCGCAAGCTCAAGCGGATTACGCTGTTGTGGGATTACATCAGAGAGGTGACCGAACAGAATCAGCCACTACTGATGGGTGACAGCCGGGAGATGGTGTTTGCCGATTAGTCGGCAATCACCACGATGGCCACGCGACGGTTCTCCGTCCGGCCTTCGACCGTGTCGTTGGATGCGACCGGTCTGCTGCTGCCCAAGCCGCGGGACTGAACGTTTTCTTCGCGCATGCCAACGCCAATCAGCACCTTGCTCACGCTATTGGCCCGACGTATCGACAGTTGATCGTTATAGGCCTGGGAACCCGATGCGTCGGCATGGCCATCGACACGCACCCGTTCAATACCGGCGCTGAGCAGCGCCTTGCCGATTCGCTCGACGATCTCGGTGCTGGCTTCATTCAGACTTTCCACGTCGCTGCCAAACAGTACTTTACCCGAAAGGCCGAACGCCCAACCCTCTTCGGTCAGTTTGAACCCTTGCTGCTTGAGCACGGCAATCTGCGCAGGCGTAAGGCCTTTTGGCGGGGCAGTCTGGCAACCGCTCAGGGCCAGGACGGCCATGAACAGAAATGAAATGAATATTTGCAGGACAGATTGAGGGTATGAACGCACGCGTCAGCTCCTGATTTGAAGTTAAGCAACGGGGCGCTCCGTCCCCGTCGAATGTTGACCGCCTCGGGCAAGGCGCTTGGCCTGGTACATCGCTGCGTCGGCGGCATGCAGCAAAGCGCCGGGAGTGGCGCCATGATCGGGGTAAACCGCAATGCCGACACTCAGTGAGGTCAGCACCGAAGCATTACCGGGCAATTGAATCGGGACCTCCATACTGGCGATGATCTTCTCAGCGATCCGCTCGGCATCCTCGATCTGGTACAACGGCGCAAGCAGCACCGCGAACTCGTCGCCGCCAAGGCGCGCCACCAGATCATCCTCACGAAGCTGGGCACGGACCCGGGTCGCCACGGCTGTCAGCACGGCATCGCCGGCAGCGTGACCGAAATTGTCATTGATGCCCTTGAACCGATCACTGTCCAGGTACAACACCGCTACCTGCTCGTCGAGTTTGCTTGCATTGCGCAAGGCACGAATCAGCCGGCCTTCGAAAAATGCCCGGTTCGGCAATCCGGTCAGGCTGTCGTGGCTGGCCTGATGCGCCAGGGTTTCGTTCTCGCTCTGCAGGTGGGTCTGCCAGGATTCGAGTTCGGCGAGCAGCGCGTTGAAGTCGTTGCCCAGGTTATCCAGTTCGGCAATGGCAGCCGGCGGCACCCGCCGATCCAGGGCTCGCTCGCTGCGTGCCGCGTGGGCCACGTCCGCCAGGCTACGCAGGGGGCCGGTGATCGCCTGCAGTTGGCGCCGGGCCAGATACAACGCCACCCAGGCACTCACCGCCGTGCACACGATGATCCCTGCCAGCCCGCTGAGCAGAAAGCGCAACAGGCTGCCGCCATGCCCCGCCAAGTGGACACTGCCAATGGCATGCCCTTGATGAAGAATCGGCACGCTGATGGGTTTCTCCAGGAAGGCCTTGGCGATATGCATCTCCAGCTCCGACAACAGACCGGTTTCCGGTCGCTGCCAATGCGCCAACAGACGGCCATGCTCATTGAATACCCGGGCATCGGCGACCTCCTCGGTGCTGGCAATCAATGCCAGCGCCTCGGTGGCTGCCACCGAGTCATCGAACACCACGGCCGCCTCCACGGTGTAGTTGATCGACCGTGCAATCAGGTGCAGGTTATGGTCGGCGTAAACCCGTAACGCAAGTACTCCGAGCAAAGTCAGGGAGACACTGGCCATGGTCACCGCCACCAGCGCAACGATCAGATGGCCGCGACCGATGACCGAGCCCAGAGTGGGACGGATACGCGAAACTGGCAGGCTCATGGCGCCGCAGACCTGCGACGTGACAGTTGCAAGACACTCGGATGGATACGTACGCCACTGCGCGCGACCGAGTCGAGGTTGACCTCGAACGCTACCTGTTCATCGCCCACCCGCAAACAGAACAGGCTGCCCACGGTGCACTGGTCACCACCTTCGCTGATGCTCAATACCGGTTTGCCGGTCAAGGAAGCGAATAATTGGGTGCGCTCATCGGCGGTCAGTCTGCCGACATAGACCGCGTTGCATTCATCAGCAATAGCTGGGTTATCCGCCAGCAAGCGCTGCACGATCACTGTGCGGCCAGTGGCTTGGGTGGTGCCTTTGACCAGATCGTCGGTGTATTGGGTCGGCCCGACAATGCAAAGCTGCAATTGGGTAGGCTCTATGGGCCAGCGGGCGTAGCTGAGAATACCCAGTACGACCTGGGTCACCGCCTCGGCCCGCACCTGCGCGTGACTCACGGGCTCCTGATTTTCGGCTACCAGGACAGGCGACAGCAAACACAAAAAGCTGGCGAGCAGATAATGCCTCCAGTCCTTGGCGCACAGTGCTTGCCGAACAGCCCCGCCCATGGAAACTCTCTTGATCGATCCAGTAAATGTCGGAACGATAGCACAGTGCCAAAAAGCCAGCGAGATAACGCCTTACGGTGGTTTCCGACAAAAAATCGACGTCAGCTAATCCATTGCCTGGAAGGTCCGTTGATTCAGCTACGCGGCTCCAGATCCAGCATCAGGCCGCTCAGGCGCTTGACCTTGCGTCGAACCGCCTCCTCGAATATCCCTGGCCGTGGCTCGATCAGGCTGAACCACTGCTTGGCCCGGGTAATGGCTGTGTATACCAGCTCCTTGGTCAACACGGGGTTCAGCGCATCCGGGAGAATCAGGGCCGTATGGGTGAACTCCGAGCCCTGGGATTTATGCACGGTCATGGCATACACGGTTTCCACATCATTCAAGCGACTGGGCAGGACGAAGCGCACACCGCCCTGCCCGTCGTTGCGCGGGAATGCCACGCGCAGGACCTGCCTGCCGGCATCCGGCCCATCGCGCTCGGGGAGTTTCAGGGCAATCCCGATGTCGCCATTCATCAATCCCAGACCATAGTCGTTGCGGGTCATCAAGACCGGACGGCCCTCGTACCACTGCTGATCGCTGTCGATAAGACGGGCCTTGAGCAGCGCAGCTGTCACTCTCTGGTTCAAGCCTTCGACGCCCCACGGGCCTTTACGCACAGCGCAGAGCAGCTGGAAAGCATCGAACGCTGAGAGGACCTCCCGGGCCCAATCGACCCAGCAGGTGTCTTCCAGTGGACGGGACGCCGCCGGACGTTGCCGCTGCATCAGGCTCAGGTAATGCCGGTAACCCTGGGGACCCTCTGCCAGGCCTTCGAGCAGCAAGTGCTCCAGCGCGTCATCAGGCTCGCCCTTCAACGCCAGGGAAAACAGGTCGGCATGTTGCTTGCCCACCAGCAACTGGCGAGCCTTTTCGGGCTGCTGTTGGTTGACCCATCGAGCCAACTGGCCGATACCACTGCCCTCGCCGAAGCGGCGGGAGTGCCGGAGCATGACGACTTGCTGTGCCAAGGGATGAGTATCATCAAGGTCTTGCTGCAAATCACCGGCCGCCAGGTCTTCGCCGCTGACCAACTCAAGCCAGGCTAGGGTTCGGGCGTTGTACCAGCCCTCCTCGGCATCCCGGCACAAATCCGCCAGCACCGCACCGGCCTCCACCGAGGCCAACTGATCCTTGTCCCCGAGCAGTACCAACCGCGCATGGGGCGGCAACGCATCCAGGAGATTGGCCATCATCTCCAGATCGATCATGGACGCCTCATCGATCACCAGGACGTCCAGTGGCAACCGATTCCCCCCATGATGCCGAAAATGTCGGGTTCCAGGCCTGCTGCCCAACAAACGATGGACAGTGGTCACGTCGCAAGGAATCCGCTCGCGCACGGCCTCGGACACATCCAGCGTCCGGACCTGCTGGCTGATGGATTCGGTCAGGCGCGCCGCCGCCTTACCGGTAGGTGCTGCCAGGCGAATCCGCAGCGGCTTCCCGACCTCGACGGCGGGAGCCTGAAGCAGCGCCAGCAAACGCACGACGGTGGTGGTCTTGCCAGTACCCGGACCGCCGGTCACGATGCTGAAGGCACCCCGGGTCGCCAGGGCACAGGCCAGTTTCTGCCAGTCGATCGGACCTGCGGCCGCGGCCGGCCCGAACAGCCCGTTCAGGCGTTCACTCAAATCGACGGGGGAAGCCTCCTGTTCGGCCAACCGTTGACGCAACGACTCATCGATCCGCCGCTCATAGGTCCAATAGCGCCGCAGATAAAGGCGTTTATCGGCCAGCACCAACGGGCGTTGCCGCGCCTCCTCACGCTCATCCGCAGCCAAGGCCACCAGCCGGCTGGAGGCCAGGGTCTTGCACCAGTGAGCCCCCTCCAGCGCCCGCAGTATCTGTGACGGCAACAGCATCACGCCGGTTTGCGCATCCCCCTCGGGGGGAAGCGATAAGGCGAAATCCGGTTCCTTGAGCGTTTCGAACAGGTCCAGGCAGACATGTCCATGGCCCAACTGATGACTGGCCAGCGCCGCAGCGAGTAGCACCAATGGATCGTCGTCTGGCGCCAGCTCATGAAGGAACGCAACGAAGGCTTTGTCCAGGGCGCGCAACCAACCGCGCTCGACCCAACGCGTCAGCAACAGCAGCAGATCATCCGCACGGTCCAGAGGCGCCAGTTCGATCAGGCTTTCGTCATCCGACGATTTGGGCAGCAGATCGACAAACGTCCGACTCATAGCAATTCTCCCTGTACCCATGCCGGCTCAGCCTTGGGCTCGGGCGCCCCTTGGAAAAGGCGATCCAGCTGTTCGATCAGTGCACGCGCAGGCTTGGTGAAATAGACCCCTTGGCTGGCCGCACGGGTGCCGCGAAGAAACAGGTACAACGCACCGCCGACATGTCGGTCGTAGTCATAGTCGGGCAAGCGCGCCTTGAGCTGACGATGCAACGCCAACAGGTACAACACATATTGCAGATCGTAGCGATTTTCGAGGATCGATTGCTCCATGGCCTGAGGGGTGTAAGCCGCGTCATCGCTCCCCAGCCAATTGGATTTGTAATCCGCCACGTAGTATCGCCCTTCATGCTCGAACGTCAGGTCGATGAACCCCTTGAACATGCCGTTGAGCAGCACCGGCTCCGCAGCGACGCGGGCCACACCGCCATGGGTGAATCGGCAAACCAGCTCATCGAGCTTGAGCACATCGACCTTATGGCTGGCGAACCAGAACTCCATCTCGACCTGGAAACGGCTCAGGTGCTCAAGCACCACCGGCGGTTGATCGTTGCCGATGCGCATAGGCGTTGCCAACAAGTGCCGCAACCAATCGCTGAGCGTCGTGATCCAGCCTTGCCAGCCTCGACGATTGCAGCGCCGGGCAATGGCGTCCTCGATGGCCGTTGGCGCGACGGTAAACCCTTCACCGGCGACCCACTCCAGGAGGCCATGAAGGAAAGTGCCGGGATTGGGCCCGCGGGGGAAACGGTGAATGTCCCCCCCGATAGCGACCACTTCCCTGGGCGCATCAGGATCAAGTCGCTCATCGTCGAACAGTTTCTGGGCCTGGGGATCTTCCGGAGCAGTGTCGCTGCCAGCACTCAGGGTCTCGCCGATGCGCAAGGCGCTATAGGAGGCGATCCACCAGTTTTCACTGGCTTTGCGTACCGGCCTCAAGGGGTCGAGCAGCACGGCTTCGTTGCGCGGAGGCCGATAACGTTCGTCGGTGGCCTGAGGCATCTCCTGGCAACTCACCGCAGCGCTGCCTTGTTGCAGGTCTTCCAGCCAGCGCCGCAATTGCGTCGATTCGGCCAGAGGTATACCGCCGCCCAACAGATACCCCAACGCAGATACATGCAGGATCGAGCTGCTGTTGTTACCCCGCTTGAGATCGGCAACCCCCAGCCAACAGGCATGTTGTGCGCGGGTAAGCGCCACGTAGAGCAGGCGAAGGTCCTCGGCCAGACGTTCGTCATCAGCCTTGGCGATCAGTTCGGCGCAAGGCTTCAGACTGATTTGCGCCTTGCCGGTTTCATCGTGGTAATGCAAGGGCAACCGGCTGCCATCCACCGGCTTCGTCGAACAGATGAACGGCAGGAATACCAACGGATATTCCAGTCCCTTGGACTTGTGGATCGTCACCACCTTGACCAACTGCTCATCACTTTCCAGGCGCAGGATCTGCTCTTCTCCGGCCTGACCGGACAAGGCCAGGTGCTCCGACAGATGCCGGATCAGGGCCTGTTCACCATCCAGCTCTCCGGCCGCCTGTTGCAGGAGTTCGCTGAGGTGCAGCAGGTTGGTCAACACCCGCTCACCATCATTGCGCATCATCAAGGCCTGGGGCAGTTCGAAATCATGCAGCAGGCGCCGCAACATGGGCAGCACCCCCTGGGTGCGCCAGACCGTACGGTAGCCACGGAACTGCATGACCCGCGCTTCCCAGGCCAACTCATCCTGGTTGAGTCGCTCCAGCTCCGTGAGCGGCAGGTTCAGGGTGATGCTCGCCAGCGCAGCCCGCAATGGTCGCTCGACATCCGGCTCGGCACAGGCCCTGAGCCAGATCAGCAAGTCGCGCGCTTCCTGCGAGGCAAACACCGAATCCTTATCGGACAGATAGACACTGCGTACGCCTCGCACGGACAACTCGTCCCGCACCGCCTGCGCCTCTTTACCGTCTCGCACCAGGATCGCGATATCTGCGGGCAACAGCCCACGCAGCGCCTTTCCATCCTCGATGAAGCCGTCGCGCCCCGACTGGCCGCCGTTGAGCAGCGCCGTGATCTCACTGGCGCAGGCGGCCGCCATTTGCTGCCGATAGACCGCACCGGAGAGCGGCTTGTCCGACGGCAAGTGCCAGATATTCAACGCTGCAAGGGGCTGGCCCGCGACCTGCAAAAACTCCTTGCGGCCCTGGGCATCAACGGGCAGGAATGGCACCGGGTTCTTGTCCGGTGCTTCACGAAACAGGAATGCCCCGCGCCCGCTCGGACGGGATTCGGCGTTCCGGAAAATATGGTTTACCGCGCCCACCATGGCGTGGCTGGAGCGGAAGTTCGTTCCCAGGGTATGCAGCCTGCCGGCGGTAGCTTCACGGGCACGCAGGTAAGTATGGATATCGGCGCCACGAAAGGCATAGATGGCCTGTTTCGGGTCACCGATCAGGAACAGCCCTGTTTCAGGGTTGTTGTCTTCGATGCGGTAGATGCTTTCGAAGATCCGGTATTGAACCGGGTCTGTGTCCTGGAACTCATCAATCAGCGCGACCGGAAACTGCTCGCGTATCAGGTTCGCCAGGCGCTCTCCACCCTCGGCCAGCAGGGCCGCGTCCAGCCTCAGCAGCATGTCGTCGAAGCCCATCTCCGCGCGTCGACGTTTCTCTGCCTCGAAGCGCGCCCCTACCCATTGGGCCGCATGCTGCAACACCGCTGCATCTGGAGTAGGCAAGGCCTCCAGACTCGCCTTGAGGCTGGACATGGCCTCCAGCCCTGGATGGTTGGGTACATCGCCTTTCCAGGCCTCGGCCATGCCTTCGGGGGTCAACCGCGTAAATCCGGTACCGATATCCAGGAGCTCGAGGCTCTCGTCATCCACCCAGGCGGAGATTTTCTGAAACCACGGCTCGAAGTAGCGAGCCTGCATCTTGCGCCCGTCGACGCTCTTGCTGGCGACGCCTTGCTGGCAGATCTCCAGCAGCTCAACCGCCCATTGCCGCCATGGAGCCTTGAGGTCGAGCAAGGCGGCACTGCGTTCCTGAAGCGATGCCAGGATGAGCTCGGCAGGCTCAAGCCCCTCATTGCTTTCACGCTCGCTGGAAAACAGCCCCCTAACCCGCGGCAACAGGGAAGCAGGACCTCCCCAATGGCTACGCACCCAGTTCAACGCCTCTCCCTGCATCGAGTAGCAGAACAGCCGCCAGTAGTCGCGCAACACTTCGCCAAGCAATTCGCTGTGATCGGTTTCCAGGGTTTGGGTAAACAGGCTGCCGCTGTCGAACGCGTGCTCACGCAACATCCGCTGACACCAGCTATGGATGGTCGAAACCGCTGCTTCATCCATCCATTGCGCGGCGATGTCCAGCCGGTTGGCACAACCGGGCCATTGCGCTTCGTCGAACTCATCACGCAACTGGGCAATCAGTGAATCGGGAGCCGGAATCTCATTACGGAAGAAGCGCGCCGCTTCGGCCAGGCGCGTGCGGATACGTTCGCGCAGCTCCTTGGTGGCAGCGTCCGTAAAGGTCACGACCAGGATCTGTGGAGGAAGCAGCTCGCGACCGAACCCGGTCGCCGAGCCGCCATGGCCCAGCACCAGTCGCAGGTATAACGCTGAAATGGTAAAGGTCTTGCCAGTCCCCGCACTGGCCTCGATCAATTGGCTCCCTCGCAGGGGAAAAGCCAGGGCCAGAGGTGTCTGCCGAGTCATGATTGCGTCCCCTCGCCAATCGCGGAACGCCATGGGGCCTCGAACAGCGGCCGATAAAGCGCGTTGCACCAGTCAGGAAATGTCTCATCCGCCGCCAGGGCATCGAAGTCGGCAAACTGCCGGGCCAGGGCCGGACTCTCCCGCCGTTCGCCTTCAGAGGTCAGCCCATCGCCTTCGTAGGTTTTCCGGGCCGCCGCCTCGGCTTTATCCGGATCCATCTGGCCGAGCCAGGCGAAGGCCGTTTTGACCGCGACCGGCAGCGGTTGGCGCATGCCTGACTGCCAGGCCTGCAACAGGTCACTGAGCAGTCCTCGCGCCACAGGTTCTTCAAAAGGCGCCAACAGCAAGCTGTCATCACTGGCCACCAACGCAGTAGTCATCGCCAAGCCGCTCGCACACGCTACGAGATGATTGACCCAGGGGCGGATCAGGCGGTGCCATTTACGGGTCCTGACGGAGCCGATGCTGTTGGGTATGGCGGTGATGGCAAGGACTGCGCCGTCGGAGCGCTGGTGCAGGCCACCGAGCCATCCTTCGACACTGACATCATGCAATTGGAGACTGACAGGCACTGCGCTGGTCAACGGATTGGGCCATAACGCCAGAAGTTGCTGATAACGCTGGAGCAGATCCGGCAGGGGCTCGATCAGTTCGCGTTGCATGTACTCACCGAAACCCGCCATGGGTAACAGGCCGCTGTTTTGCAGTCGCTTGGCATGGGCCGCCAGGGCGAGATCCGGCTGATCCAGGCGCACCAGGGCGGCTTCCAGCAAGCTGTCGCTCAGGCTATAGCGCTGGAGGGCATCGAGCACGAAGGGCTCGTCATCAGCCAATGGAGCTTCGATGGCTTCGAAGAACACCTTGAGTCGCTGGCTGAAAAAGTGGCGGACGGGGTTTCGCAGGAAGTCCTGCAATTGCCCGAGGCTCAGAGGCTCTTCCTGAACATAGGGATCCAGCACCTGGACACCGCTCCCAGGGTCCTGGTTGTCGTGAAGCATCCGCCATTCGCTGGCATAGCTGAACAGTTCATTCCCCTGGAGGAAATAACGGGCACTGAACGGTTGCAGGGGATGCTCCTGGGTCAGCACCTCGAGAAGGTCCTTGCTTTCGTCCACCAGTCGCCAGCCACTGGCCAGATGATCCCGCAACTGACCGATCAACACCGATGCGGGTCGGTCGCTGTTGTCGCGGATACTACGCCCTACCCAACTGATATAGAGTTTTTCCCGAGCCGACAGCAGCGCCTCCAATAGCAGGTAACGATCATCCTCACGCCGGGAGCGATCACCGGGCCGATAGTCACTACCCATGAGATCGAAGTCCAACGGCGGCTGGGCTCTGGGATAATCGCCGTCGTTCATTCCCAGCAAGCACACCAGATTGAAGGGAATTGCACGCATCGGCATCAAGGTGCAGAAGTTGACCGCGCCAGCGAGAAAGCGTTGGGACAGTCGACCTTGATCCAGCCCTGCCAGCCAGGCCTCGCGTACCACCGTCAGCGGCAACTCATCCTGCAGCCCCACCGACTCGCAGGTTTCCAGCCAGGTTTCGCGCAGGTCTTCGAGCTGGGCCAGCAGATAGTCGTCATGCTCACTGCTCGCCTGGAAAAACAATTGCATCAAGTCACGCAGACGCGATCCCCACACCTGTGGAGATGCGGACTCGGTGAGCGACTGATGGGCGACGTCCAGCGCATCCAGTAATGCGGCCAGGGGGCCGATCAACGCCGCGTCAAGGCCACCGATTTCGTCATAGGGCTCAATGCCCTCATAGGCGTCCGAACTGCCAACGGCGTATCCCAACAGCATGCGCCGTAGACCAAACCGCCAGCTGTTCTGTTCAAGCTCGGCGGGCAGCCCGAGCCCGGCGCGATGTTCGGCATTCATTCCCCAACGAATACCGGCACCTTCGATCCAACGGTGCAGTGTCGGCAAGTCGGCCTCAACAAGTCCGAATCGCTTACGCAGGGCCGGGACATCCAACAGATCGAGGATTTCACTGACGGGAAAACGGCTATCAGGCAGCTTCAGCAAATGCTCGACGGCAATCAGCAAAGGATCGCGTCCACGCTGCCCCTGGTCGGTCAGGGTGAAGGGAATGAAGCGGGGATCCGTTCTGTCAAGCTGGCCGAACACGGCACGGATATGCGGGGCATAACTGTCGATGTCCGGAACCATGACGATGATGTCCCGAGGACGCAGCGTCGGATCCGCGCTGAAATGGGCCAATAACTGGTCATGGAGAATTTCGACTTCGCGCTGGGCGCTGTGGGCGATATGGAAACGGATCGACCCGTCTTGCTTCGTATCGACGGCAGGCCAGCGTTGTCGGGTTTCACCCAGGGGGCGCAGCTCAAGAATGTCATCCTGTAACTGACCGAGAAGGGTCGTGGGATCGCCATCACTGAACAGGTCGATTCGGCCATCGCGAAACACCGAACGATAGCGATTGGGATCATCGTAGCTGTCGAGCAGGTTGATATAGTCGCGCCCCTGCTTGCCCCATGCCGCGAGTAACGGATGAGCATGTTGATGCAAGGATTGCGGGTCGAGGATAACGGGCATGCCGGTCTTGCGTGCCTGACGTTTGTACTGGTGGCGCAACAGGTCCTTGTCGGCAACGATATCCGCCCAATGATGACGACAAGGGTTATGGACACACAGTAGAACCTGGCTGAACCGCGACAGACCGGCCAGCGCCTCCAGGGCCTGGGCCGGTAGCGAGGAAATACCAAACACTATCACCCGTGCAGGAAGACCTTTCGGAGCGGTCTCCAGGCTGTTGATACGCTCGATGTACCGTTGATGAACGCCTGCACGGCTTTGAGCCATGCCTTCTTCCCCCACATCCACCAACAAGGCTCGCCACAGCTCGGCTTGCCAGCAATTAGCAGGCGCAAGCGCCTTGATTTCGCCTCGGACATTTCTTGTCTGGTGCCGGCCATCTGCCCAGTCCTCCAGCCAATCGGCCCGGTACACCTGATATTGGTCGAACAGATCAGCTAGGCGCTCGGATAACTGGTAGCGCTTGCGTAGATCAGTGTCGTGGGTGAGGAACCGACGCAGAGGCTCGAAATGAGGCTGATCGATCAACTGCGGCAGGAGGCGCATCAGTCGCCAGGTGAGTGGAGCCTTATCCAGCAGCGACTTGACCGGAATCTCGTCGCGCCCCAGAACCGTTCGATAGAGTTGCCACATGAAACTGCCTGGCAGTTGTACATCAATGGCTGCCGCTATACCGCAACCACCGGTATCGTCATCCTCCGGATCCTCAGCCAGTGCCAGCTTGAGCCATTGGGCAATACCGTTGCTCTGTACGAGCGCAATTTCATTCTCAAGCGGGGCCAGCGGATAACGTCGCATCAAGCTGATAACCAGGCTGCGCAGCTCATCGAGGCGATTGCCATGAATCACCATGAAAGCTGGGCTGAGGGACGTCGCGTCCGGCATAAAGGCATCCTTGAAAATGCAAAAAGCTAGGGCCGAACCTTAGCACTGTCGGGGGGTTGTGGCAGCCGGGAACGGTCCACGCTTGTCGTAAGAACTTTCCTGCGGGCAAAACAAAACCCCTACCTGCATCAGCAGATAGGGGTTTCGGAATTTAATCTTGACGATGACCTACTCTCACATGGGGAAACCCCACACTACCATCGGCGATGCATCGTTTCACTTCTGAGTTCGGGATGGGATCAGGTGGTTCCAACGCTCTATGGTCGTCAAGAAATTCGGTAGCCAGCGCGTTGCGTGGGCAACGTTCCAGCGAATGGGTATGCGATAGTTTGTGTGTTGCTGCTGAGTCAGTTCGAACTTTCGGTTCGTTTCGTCTTCACACACCGCAATCTGGTGCCCTGTGCTTTTCAGCTCGGAGCAAGCAAATTGCTTGGGTGTTATATGGTCAAGCCTCACGGGCAATTAGTACAGGTTAGCTCAACGCCTCACAGCGCTTACACACCCTGCCTATCAACGTCGTAGTCTTCGACGGCCCTTCAGGGAGCTCAAGGCTCCAGTGAGATCTCATCTTGAGGCAAGTTTCCCGCTTAGATGCTTTCAGCGGTTATCTTTTCCGAACATAGCTACCCGGCAATGCCACTGGCGTGACAACCGGAACACCAGAGGTTCGTCCACTCCGGTCCTCTCGTACTAGGAGCAGCCCCTCTCAAATCTCAAACGTCCACGGCAGATAGGGACCGAACTGTCTCACGACGTTCTAAACCCAGCTCGCGTACCACTTTAAATGGCGAACAGCCATACCCTTGGGACCGGCTTCAGCCCCAGGATGTGATGAGCCGACATCGAGGTGCCAAACACCGCCGTCGATATGAACTCTTGGGCGGTATCAGCCTGTTATCCCCGGAGTACCTTTTATCCGTTGAGCGATGGCCCTTCCATACAGAACCACCGGATCACTAAGACCTACTTTCGTACCTGCTCGACGTGTCTGTCTCGCAGTCAAGCGCGCTTTTGCCTTTATACTCTACGACCGATTTCCGACCGGTCTGAGCGCACCTTCGTACTCCTCCGTTACTCTTTAGGAGGAGACCGCCCCAGTCAAACTACCCACCATACACTGTCCTCGATCCGGATAACGGACCTGAGTTAGAACCTCAAAGTTGCCAGGGTGGTATTTCAAGGATGGCTCCACGCAGACTGGCGTCCACGCTTCAAAGCCTCCCACCTATCCTACACAAGCAAATTCAAAGTCCAGTGCAAAGCTATAGTAAAGGTTCACGGGGTCTTTCCGTCTAGCCGCGGATACACTGCATCTTCACAGCGATTTCAATTTCACTGAGTCTCGGGTGGAGACAGCGCCGCCATCGTTACGCCATTCGTGCAGGTCGGAACTTACCCGACAAGGAATTTCGCTACCTTAGGACCGTTATAGTTACGGCCGCCGTTTACCGGGGCTTCGATCAAGAGCTTCGCGTTAGCTAACCCCATCAATTAACCTTCCGGCACCGGGCAGGCGTCACACCCTATACGTCCACTTTCGTGTTTGCAGAGTGCTGTGTTTTTAATAAACAGTCGCAGCGGCCTGGTATCTTCGACCGGCGTGGGCTTACGCAGCAAGTGCTTCACCCTCACCGGCGCACCTTCTCCCGAAGTTACGGTGCCATTTTGCCTAGTTCCTTCACCCGAGTTCTCTCAAGCGCCTTGGTATTCTCTACCCAACCACCTGTGTCGGTTTGGGGTACGGTTCCTGGTTATCTGAAGCTTAGAAGCTTTTCTTGGAAGCATGGCATCAACCACTTCGTCACCCAAAGGGTAACTCGTCATCAGCTCTCGGCCTTAAGATCCCGGATTTACCTAAGATCTCAGCCTACCACCTTAAACTTGGACAACCAACGCCAAGCTGGCCTAGCCTTCTCCGTCCCTCCATCGCAATAACCAGAAGTACAGGAATATTAACCTGTTTTCCATCGACTACGCTTTTCAGCCTCGCCTTAGGGACCGACTAACCCTGCGTCGATTAACGTTGCGCAGGAAACCTTGGTCTTTCGGCGTGGGTGTTTTTCACACCCATTGTCGTTACTCATGTCAGCATTCGCACTTCTGATACCTCCAGCAAGCTTCTCAACTCACCTTCACAGGCTTACAGAACGCTCCTCTACCGCATCACTTACGTGATACCCGTAGCTTCGGTGTATGGTTTGAGCCCCGTTACATCTTCCGCGCAGGCCGACTCGACTAGTGAGCTATTACGCTTTCTTTAAAGGGTGGCTGCTTCTAAGCCAACCTCCTAGCTGTCTAAGCCTTCCCACATCGTTTCCCACTTAACCATAACTTTGGGACCTTAGCTGACGGTCTGGGTTGTTTCCCTTTTCACGACGGACGTTAGCACCCGCCGTGTGTCTCCCATGCTCGGCACTTGTAGGTATTCGGAGTTTGCATCGGTTTGGTAAGTCGGGATGACCCCCTAGCCGAAACAGTGCTCTACCCCCTACAGTGATACATGAGGCGCTACCTAAATAGCTTTCGAGGAGAACCAGCTATCTCCGAGCTTGATTAGCCTTTCACTCCGATCCACAGGTCATCCGCTAACTTTTCAACGGTAGTCGGTTCGGTCCTCCAGTCAGTGTTACCTAACCTTCAACCTGCCCATGGATAGATCGCCCGGTTTCGGGTCTATTCCCAGCGACTAGACGCCCTATTAAGACTCGCTTTCGCTACGCCTCCCCTATTCGGTTAAGCTCGCCACTGAAAATAAGTCGCTGACCCATTATACAAAAGGTACGCAGTCACAGAACAAAGTCTGCTCCCACTGCTTGTACGCATACGGTTTCAGGATCTATTTCACTCCCCTCTCCGGGGTTCTTTTCGCCTTTCCCTCACGGTACTAGTTCACTATCGGTCAGTCAGTAGTATTTAGCCTTGGAGGATGGTCCCCCCATATTCAGACAAAGTTTCTCGTGCTCCGTCCTACTCGATTTCACTTCTAAGATCCTTTCGCGTACAGGGCTATCACCCACTATGGCCGCACTTTCCAGAGCGTTCCGCTAAAATCAAAGAAGCTTAAGGGCTAGTCCCCGTTCGCTCGCCACTACTAAGGGAATCTCGGTTGATTTCTTTTCCTCAGGGTACTTAGATGTTTCAGTTCCCCTGGTTCGCCTCTTGCACCTATGTATTCAGTGCAAGATAACCATCTTGTGATGGCTGGGTTCCCCCATTCAGACATCTCCGGATCACAGTCTGTTTGCCGACTCCCCGAAGCTTTTCGCAGGCTACCACGTCTTTCATCGCCTCTGACTGCCAAGGCATCCACCGTATGCGCTTCTTCACTTGACCATATAACCCCAAGCAATCTGGTTATACTGTGAAGACGACATTCGCCGAAAATTCGATCTTGCTCATGAGAGCAACTCACAAATTTTACCTTAGCCTGATCCGTTACCAGTGAAAGTAACGTTCAGTCTATCTTTCTATCACATACCCAAATTTTTAAAGAACGATCTAATCAAAAGACTAGAAATCAACATTCATCATCGCGTCGATGGAATGCTCATTTCTAAGCTTTAAACGAGGGTCACCAATCGGTAATGGTGGAGCCAAGCGGGATCGAACCGCTGACCTCCTGCGTGCAAGGCAGGCGCTCTCCCAGCTGAGCTATGGCCCCGTATCGCTACAGGGTGCACCAGTAATTGGTGGGTCTGGGCAGATTCGAACTGCCGACCTCACCCTTATCAGGGGTGCGCTCTAACCAACTGAGCTACAGACCCAATCGTCTTCTTCAATGAATCAAGCAATTCGTGTGGGAGCTCATGGAGCAGCTGCTGTCGTCGATTAAGGAGGTGATCCAGCCGCAGGTTCCCCTACGGCTACCTTGTTACGACTTCACCCCAGTCATGAATCACACCGTGGTAACCGTCCCCCCGAAGGTTAGACTAGCTACTTCTGGTGCAACCCACTCCCATGGTGTGACGGGCGGTGTGTACAAGGCCCGGGAACGTATTCACCGCGACATTCTGATTCGCGATTACTAGCGATTCCGACTTCACGCAGTCGAGTTGCAGACTGCGATCCGGACTACGATCGGTTTTATGGGATTAGCTCCACCTCGCGGCTTGGCAACCCTCTGTACCGACCATTGTAGCACGTGTGTAGCCCAGGCCGTAAGGGCCATGATGACTTGACGTCATCCCCACCTTCCTCCGGTTTGTCACCGGCAGTCTCCTTAGAGTGCCCACCATAACGTGCTGGTAACTAAGGACAAGGGTTGCGCTCGTTACGGGACTTAACCCAACATCTCACGACACGAGCTGACGACAGCCATGCAGCACCTGTCTCAATGTTCCCGAAGGCACCAATCCATCTCTGGAAAGTTCATTGGATGTCAAGGCCTGGTAAGGTTCTTCGCGTTGCTTCGAATTAAACCACATGCTCCACCGCTTGTGCGGGCCCCCGTCAATTCATTTGAGTTTTAACCTTGCGGCCGTACTCCCCAGGCGGTCAACTTAATGCGTTAGCTGCGCCACTAAGAGCTCAAGGCTCCCAACGGCTAGTTGACATCGTTTACGGCGTGGACTACCAGGGTATCTAATCCTGTTTGCTCCCCACGCTTTCGCACCTCAGTGTCAGTATCAGTCCAGGTGGTCGCCTTCGCCACTGGTGTTCCTTCCTATATCTACGCATTTCACCGCTACACAGGAAATTCCACCACCCTCTACCATACTCTAGCTTGTCAGTTTTGAATGCAGTTCCCAGGTTGAGCCCGGGGCTTTCACATCCAACTTAACAAACCACCTACGCGCGCTTTACGCCCAGTAATTCCGATTAACGCTTGCACCCTCTGTATTACCGCGGCTGCTGGCACAGAGTTAGCCGGTGCTTATTCTGTCGGTAACGTCAAAACACTAACGTATTAGGTTAATGCCCTTCCTCCCAACTTAAAGTGCTTTACAATCCGAAGACCTTCTTCACACACGCGGCATGGCTGGATCAGGCTTTCGCCCATTGTCCAATATTCCCCACTGCTGCCTCCCGTAGGAGTCTGGACCGTGTCTCAGTTCCAGTGTGACTGATCATCCTCTCAGACCAGTTACGGATCGTCGCCTTGGTGAGCCATTACCTCACCAACTAGCTAATCCGACCTAGGCTCATCTGATAGCGCAAGGCCCGAAGGTCCCCTGCTTTCTCCCGTAGGACGTATGCGGTATTAGCGTCCGTTTCCGAGCGTTATCCCCCACTACCAGGCAGATTCCTAGGCATTACTCACCCGTCCGCCGCTCTCAAGAGGTGCAAGCACCTCTCTACCGCTCGACTTGCATGTGTTAGGCCTGCCGCCAGCGTTCAATCTGAGCCATGATCAAACTCTTCAGTTCAAACATCTTTGGGTTTTGAGAAAACCCTAAACTTGGCTCAGCAATCGTTGGTTACATCTTTGATTTCTCGCGGAGTAACTTGTGATGCTGATAATCTGTTGACTAGCAGTCTGACTCCACAAGCACCCACACGAATTGCTTGATTCAGTTGTTAAAGAGCGGTGGGTTGAGCCTTTCGTCTCAACCGAGGCGCGCATTCTACAGCGCCCCGTGTATCTGTCAAGCGATTATTTTTGAAGTTTTCAAAGTTTTGCTTTTCAAAACCTCAACAACTTCAACCACTTGCGCTTTCGATCTCTCGTTAGCGGGAGGCGAATTCTACAGCGTTAGTCGCTGCTGTCAACACCTCTTTTTCACCGCTTTCGACCGAGAAGATCGAACCGTTAACTGAGCCAGACAACCTGCCCTGCCAACTCCTTCCGCGACTTCGATGAACTGAAGCCCTGCGCCATCTTAAATCGTCTAACTCATTGAAACTCAAGGAGTTTTCCGTTTCGACTGCGCCGGAAGTGGGGCGAATTATAGAGACTCAGAATCTGCCGTCAACACCTATTTTCATGTTTCTGTCATATCGGTCAAAAACCTCCATAAACAAAGAGGCCGACGCTTAAGCGCCGGCCTCTTTGTTTATCCATTACAAACTGGGAAACGCGAACTGCGAAGCTTCATGACTGGCGCGTTGTGGCCAGCGCTGGGTAATGGCCTTGCGACGGGTATAGAAGCGCACGCCATCCGGGCCGTAGGCGTGCAGGTCGCCAAACAACGAACGCTTCCAACCGCCAAAGCTGTGATAAGCCACAGGTACAGGCAGCGGTACGTTGACGCCCACCATGCCCACTTCAATCTCGTCGCAGAACAAGCGCGCCGCTTCGCCATCGCGGGTGAAGATGCAGGTGCCGTTGCCATACTCGTGATCGTTGATCAGTTGCATGGCCTCCTCCAGGCTGTTGACCCGGACAATGCACAGTACTGGGCCAAAGATCTCTTCTTTATAGATGCGCATCTGCGGCGTCACACGATCGAACAGGCAACCCCCCAGGAAGAAACCGTCTTCGTGACCCGCCACGCTCAAGCCACGGCCATCGACTACCAGCGAAGCACCCGCCGAAACACCGTCTTCTATATAGCCGCTGACCTTGTCGCGATGCTGACCGGTCACTAACGGCCCCATGTCCAGACCGCAAGAAGTACCGGCACCGATTTTCAACGCCTGGATCTGCGGCACCAGCTTGGCTACCAGCGCATCCGCTACCTGATCGCCCACACAGACAGCCACCGAAATCGCCATGCAACGTTCGCCGCATGAACCATAGGCCGCCCCCATCAACGCGTTGACTGCGTTGTCCAGATCGGCATCCGGCATCAGCACCGCATGGTTCTTCGCCCCGCCCAATGCCTGGACGCGTTTACCGCGACGGGTCCCCTCGGCGTAGATGTATTCGGCAATCGGTGTCGAGCCGACAAAACTCAGCGCCTTCACTTCCGGCGCCTCGATCAGCGCATCCACGGCAACCTTGTCACCATGCACGACACTCAACACGCCCTCGGGCAATCCGGCTTCCAGCAGCAATTGTGCAATCAGCAGTGTCGAGCTCGGGTCACGCTCGGATGGCTTGAGAATGAAGCAGTTGCCGCAAACGATCGCCAGCGGATACATCCACAGTGGAACCATCGCCGGGAAGTTGAACGGGGTAATACCCGCCACGACGCCCAACGGCTGGAAATCCGACCAGGCATCGATGTTCGGCCCTACGTTGCGGCTGTATTCACCCTTCAGAACTTCCGGAGCCGCACAGGCGAATTCGACGTTCTCGATACCTCGCTTAAGCTCACCGGCAGCATCTTCCAGGGTCTTGCCGTGCTCCTCACTGATCATTTGCGCGATACGCGACTCGTTCTGTTCCAGCAACTGTTTGAAGCGAAACATCACCTGGGCACGCTTGGCCGCTGGTGTCTTGCGCCAGGCCGGGAACGCTGCGGTAGCGGCATCGATGGCCTGTTGCACGGTAGCGCGATCGGCCAGCGACACCTTGTGGATGGCCTGGCCAGTGGATGGATTGAAGACGTCCGCTGTACGCGTGTTGTCGCTTATCAGTTCGCCATTGATCAGATGCGGGATGAGACTCATGGGGACTCCAGAATTTTTATCCACAGGCGCCCGCGGCCGGACGCCTGTCGTTGAAGGTGATAGAGAGGCAGTCAGTCGAGCTTGTTCAACACTTCACCGACCGCGTCGAACAGACGATCCAGATCCTGTGGCTTGCTGTTGAACGTTGGCCCGAACTGCAGCGTGTCGCCACCGAAGCGCACGTAGAATCCGGCCTTCCACAACGCCATGCCGGCCTCGAACGGACGCACAATCGCATCGCCGTCTCGTGGAGCGATCTGGATCGCGCCGGCCAGGCCAAAGTTGCGGATGTCGATCACGTTCTTCGCGCCTTTAATTCCATGCAAAACCTTCTCGAAATGTGGCGCGACTTCGGCCACGCTCTGCACCAGGTTTTCCTTCTGCAGCAGATCCAGCGCCGCCAGCCCCGCCGCGCACGCCACCGGGTGCGCCGAATAGGTATAGCCGTGAGGAAATTCCACCGCGTACTCAGGCGTCGGCTGGTTCATGAAAGTCTGGTAGATCTCGCTGCTGGCAATGACCGCCCCCATCGGAATCGCACCGTTGGTGACTTGCTTGGCGATGCACATCAGGTCAGGCGTCACGCCGAAACTGTCAGCACCGAACATCGAACCCGTGCGGCCGAAACCGGTAATCACTTCGTCGAATACCAGCAGGATATTGTGCTGGTCGCAAATCTGCCGCAGGCGCTTGAGGTAGCCCTCAGGCGGAACCAGCACACCGGCGGACCCGGCCATGGGCTCGACGAAGACGGCCGCAATGTTGGAGGCGTCGTGCAACTCGATCAGCTTCAGCAGTTCGTCGGCCAGGGCAATGCCTCCCTCTTTCGGCATGCCACGGGAATAGGCATTGCTCGCCAACAAGGTATGGGGCAGGTGATCGACGTCCGCCATTGCCTGGCCAAACAGTTTGCGGTTACCGCTTACGCCGCCCAGGCTGGTACCTGCGATGTTCACGCCGTGGTAGCCACGGGCACGCCCGATCATTTTGGTCTTGGTGGCCTGGCCCTTGAGACGCCAGTAGGCGCGAACCATCTTTACCGCCGTATCGGCGCACTCGGAACCGGAGTCGGTGAAGAACACATGATTGAGATTGCCTGGCGTCAGGCTGGTGATTCTTTCCGCGAGTTGGAACGACAGCGGATGACCGTATTGGAACCCCGGAGAGTAATCGAGGGTGCCCAGCTGCTTGGCGACCGCGTCCTGGATTTCCTTGCGGGTGTGCCCGGCACCGCAGGTCCACAGACCCGACAATGAGTCATACACCTTGCGCCCATGTTCATCAATCAGCCAACTGCCTTCGGCGCCGATGATCAGACGCGGGTCGCGCTGGAAGTTGCGGTTAGCGGTGTAAGGCATCCAGTGAGCATCAAGCTTGAGCTGACTGGCCAGGGAACTGGCCGCATGTTCGGGCATGTTCATCGACAAAACCTCGCAAAATATGAACGGTATCGGGGCAACCCCCTGGTTGCAGCTAACTTGCCACGGCGATAAAGTCGGTGAAATCCAACTTTTCTAACCTTCAGTCAGTGGATTACTAAACTATGAGCGTCCGCCGCCCCGATCCGCTGGCCCAGGTCAGCGATTTTGATATTCGTCTGCTGCGCATCTTCCGTAGCGTAGTGGAATGTGGGGGATTCTCCGCGGCGGAAACGGTGTTGGGTATCGGCCGCTCGGCCATCAGCCAGCAGATGAGCGATCTTGAGCAGCGCCTGGGCCTGCGGCTGTGTCAACGCGGGCGCGCGGGATTCTCACTGACAGAGGAGGGTCGCGAGGTCTATCAGTCGGCCCTGCAACTGTTAAGTGCCCTGGAAAGCTTCCGTACCGAGGTCAATGGCCTGCATCAACACCTGCGCGGTGAACTGAACATCGGCCTGACCGACAACCTCGTCACCCTCCCCCACATGCGCATCACCCATGCCCTGGCTCAACTGAAGGAGCGTGGGCCCGACGTGCAAATCCAGATTCGCATGATCGCCCCCAACGAAGTCGAGCAAGGTGTTCTCGACGGGCGACTGCATGTCGGCGTGGTCCCTCAAGCCAGCGCTCTTTCCGGGCTGGAGTACCAACCGCTCTACAGCGAACGCTCATTGCTGTATTGCGCGGTCGGCCATCCACTGTTTTATGTGGACGACTTGCAGCTCGACGAAACCCGCCTCAACAACCAGGACGCCATCGCCCCCACCTTTCGCCTGCCGGTCGACATCCAGGCGCATTACCAAGCACTCAACTGCACCGCCAGTGCATCGGATCGCGAAGGCATGGCGTTCCTGATTCTCACCGGTCGCTACATCGGCTACCTGCCGGATCACTACGCCAACCTCTGGGTCCAGCAAGGCCGGTTACGCGCCCTGAAACCCACGACGCGGTTCTATGACCTGAGCCTGGCCTCGGTGACGCGCAAGGGGCGCCGCCCTCATCTGGTGCTGGAGAGTTTTCTCGAGAGCCTGGCGGCAACCCGCTAGTGCGTTCGTCTTTTGTGGCAGCAGTACTTGTCGGATCGGTTACGGTGCGCTATCAACGCATTTGCTTGCCCACAGACCCAGCCCGGAAATGTCCATGACCTTTGAAGTCCCAGCCCACGGTGGCAAGCCCACCGGCCGCATTCGTCAGAAGAACGAAGAGACCATCCTCAAGGCTGCTGAAGATGAATTCGCCCGTCACGGATTCAAAGGCACCAGCATGAATACCATCGCGCTGAACGCCGGATTGCCCAAGGCTAACCTGCACTACTACTTCACCAACAAGCTCGGGCTGTACGTGGCGGTGCTGAGCAATATCATCGAGTTGTGGGACAGCACCTTCAATACCCTCACCGCCGAGGATGACCCGGCCGAGGCCTTGACCCGCTACATTCGTGCCAAGATGGAGTTTTCCCGCCGCCACCCCCAGGCATCGCGGATCTTTGCCATGGAAGTGATCAGCGGCGGCGAGTGCCTGACCGAATACTTCAACCAGGACTACCGCGCCTGGTTCAAGGGCCGCGCAGCGGTGTTCCAGGCGTGGATCGATGCCGGCAAGATGGACCCGATCGACCCGGTGCATTTGATCTTCCTGTTATGGGGCAGCACCCAGCACTACGCCGACTTCGCCACCCAGATCTGCCGCGTGACCGGCCGCAGCAAGCTGAGCAAGCAAGACATGATCGATGCCGGCGACAACCTGATCCGCATCATTCTCAAAGGCTGCGGCCTGACACCCACCCTCTAAGACACTCATGCCCTTTACTCTCGCTGGCTTTTGCGAATACCGCGAAGAAATTCGCAAAAGCCGCTTCATCACCTTCGCATCCCCCATTACCAGCCCCGCCGATGCCCAGGCCTTTATCGAACAACACAGCGACCTGAACGCTACGCACAATTGCTGGGCCTGGAAGCTGGGCGACCAATACCGCAGCAACGACGATGGTGAACCGGGGGGGACCGCCGGACGCCCGATCCTGGCGGCTATCGAAGCCCAGGCCTGTGACCAGGTCGTAGTGCTGGTGATCCGATGGTATGGCGGGATTCAGTTGGGTACCGGCGGACTGGCCCGGGCTTATGGTGGTGGCGCGAACAAGTGCCTGCAAAATGCCGAAAAGCTTGAACTGATCAGCCGTGTGCCCCTGCGCTGCGCTTGCGGGTTCGCGGAGCTGGCCCTGGTGAAACTGAGGGTTGCCGAGTGCGGTGGCCTGATCAACACGGAAGGGTTTACCGCTAACGGTGTGGAATTGCAGCTGGCGGTGGGGGAAGGCCAGATCGATATGCTGCAAAAACAGCTGGCCGATTTGAGTCGTGGACGGATTCTGCTGGAGCGTTAAGCTCACTTGCCCACACCTGCTGTGCATCCGACTGTGGATAACCTGAGCACATCCGCCTGTAACCCTTCTGTCATGCGGGTTTGCTGGAGTTGGTCATTTTTCAACCAGACCTGCGCCTCGACGCTAAATAAGCCAGCAAAACAGACGCTTGCAATGGGTTATCACCTTTGGAAGAAAGCTGCCCAGTGCTTATGCCCGAGTTTCCGGCTTGCACACAATAACTGTGGAGCAAGCTGTGGATAACCCGTTCATGGCTCACGCCACCCCAAGAAGAGCATGGCTCCCAGGCGCTTGTTCATTTTTTAACCATTCGTTAATGAGTGATCACGCCTCCAGCTTGAACCCGTGTTCTCGCCACGCACAGGTAATAGTTGGACAACACCCCACACCAGCTCGAGAAACAGAAATATCCACACCAGCGCGCTGGCGCCGTGCAGCAGCGCGTAGAACATCCAGGACGCAAACAGGAACCGCCCCGCCGCGTCATACCGTCCGTATAGGGGTCGCGGATCCCGAATTCGCAGCACCGACCATACGCAAACGATCGAACCCAAAAGATTGGCCATCAACAGGTGCATAGGCGCAAACGCTGGCAGCTCGCCAGGCAGGTCGAGCATCTGGGTCACGCCCAGCAACCAGCCGTGCAGGGCGGCGAAACTCCATGGCGTGGCAAATGCTGCGGTTACGATCAGGTCGTACCAGGCGCTACCGAGCACCACGCGACGATATTGCGGTGAAGTCCACATAGACATTGCTCCAGATAATCAAGGAGCGAAAAGACTAAAGCCTGGGGTATGCTCCAAGGTCAAGCCTCCTGGAGATTGCCATGCGAATCGGTGAACTGGCCCGGGCCTGTGCCGTCAGCCGCGACACGCTGCGCTTCTACGAGCAGCTCGGGCTGATTGCGGCGGGACGCAGCGCCAATGGGTATCGAGACTATCCCGAAGACATGGTGCAACTGGTGCTCTATATCAAGACAGCCCAACGCCTGGGCTTTACCCTCGGCGAGATCGGCAGCAGCGTCGTCTCCGTGCGGCAGGCACCTGATCCGGATCGCGCCGTGGCTGAACTGCTGCAGAACAAACTGAATCTGATCGAAACCCGCATGACCGAACTCGACGGGTTGCGTCATGAGCTGAAACAACGGCTCGGGCAACGCTGTCCATTAAATCCGTGACCCTTCTTTCAAGGATACCTTCCATGAATTCGGCAAAAAACGCATTGATCATCGGCGCCTCCCGGGGCCTGGGCCTTGGCCTGGTGAAGACGTTGCTGAGCGATGGCTGGAACGTGATCGCCACCGTGCGCAATCTGCAGAACGCAGAGGCATTGAAAGCGCTGGGCCCGGTGCGGGTCGAGAAACTCGACATGGACGACCAGCAAGCCGTCATTGCCTTGAGCCAACAACTCAAGGGCGAAACCTTCGACCTGTTGTTCGTCAACGCCGGCGTCAAAGGCCCCGATAACCAGGGCCCCGACGGCGCAACCCTGGCCGAGGTCGGCCAGTTGTTCTTCACCAACGCAGTGGCGCCGATCAATCTGGCCCAGCGTTTCGTCGGGCAGATCCGCGACGGCAGCGGCGTCCTGGCGTTCATGAGTTCGGTGCTGGGCAGCGTGACCATGCCCGACGCTCCGGAACTGGCGCTGTACAAGGCAAGCAAGGCAGCCCTCAATTCCATGACCAACAGCTTCGTCACCCAACTGGGCGACCAGACATTGACCGTCCTGTCGCTGCATCCGGGCTGGGTGAAGACAGACATGGGCGGTGAAGGGGCGGACATCGATGTCGAGACCAGTACCCGTGGCTTGATCGACCAGGTCAATGCCTTTGCCGGCAGGGGTGGGCATCACTTCGTCAACTACAAGGGTGAGATGATTCCCTGGTAATTTCCCGCATAACCGGTGGGAGCGAGCCTGCTCGCGAAAGCGGAGTGTCATTCAACACCGATGTTGGCTGACGCACCGCCTTCGCGAGCAGGCTCGCTCCCACATTTGAACTCGGTTGGAGCACTGGATATGTGCGCCGCAACCTGAGTAAACTCTGCACCTCGCCCCCCACGGCGACCCTGGATCAGCAGACAGGGCATCACTGAGCTGGCTAACCTGAACCCACTTTCAGAGGAGCCGGCCACCATGCCTGCGACCCGTACCTGGTTAAAAAATCCCCTTGCCGTATTCACCGCCAATAGCCTCGACGCCCGTGGCGGCCTGGTCCTGCAGGACGACGTGATCGTCGAACTGCTGGGTGTCGGCCAGCGCCCCGCCCAACCCTGTGATCATGTCTTCGACGCCCGTGAGCATGTAATTCTTCCCGGGCTGATCAATACCCATCACCACTTCTATCAGACCCTGACCCGAGCCTGGGCACCAGTGGTGAACCAACCGCTGTTCCCGTGGCTGAAAACCCTCTATCCGGTGTGGGCGCGGCTGACGCCGGAGAAACTCGCCCTGGCGACCAAAGTGGCCTTGGCCGAACTGCTCCTGTCGGGCTGCACCACGGCGGCCGATCACCATTACCTGTTTCCCGAAGGCCTGGAAGATGCCATCGATGTACAGGTGCAAAGCGTGCGTGAACTGGGCATGCGAGCGATGCTGACCCGCGGTTCCATGAGCCTGGGCGAAGCCGACGGTGGCCTGCCTCCGCAGCAGACCGTGCAGCAAGGCCAGGTGATTCTTGACGACAGCCAGCGGTTGATCGACCGCTACCATGAACGCGGCGACGGTGCGCAGATCCAGATTGCCCTGGCGCCTTGCTCACCGTTCTCGGTCACCCCCGAAATCATGCAGGCCAGCGCCGTCCTGGCAGATCAACTGGATGTCCGCCTGCACACCCACCTGGCCGAAACCCTCGACGAGGAGGACTTCTGCCTGCAACGCTTCGGCCTGCGCACCGTGGATTACCTGGACAGCGTCGGCTGGCTCGGTCCGCGTACCTGGCTGGCCCACGGTATTCACTTCAATCCCGAGGAGATCACCCGACTCGGTACCGCCGGCACCGGTATCTGCCACTGCCCAAGCTCCAACATGCGCCTGGCCTCGGGCATTTGCCCCACCCTCGAACTGACCGCCGCCGGCGCACCGCTGGGCCTCGGCGTGGACGGTTCGGCCTCCAACGATGCCTCGAACATGATCCTCGAAACCCGCCAGGCGCTGTACATCCAGCGTCTGCGCTATGGTGCGCAAGCAATCACACCGGAGCGGGTGCTGGGCTGGGCAACCCAGGGCTCGGCAACATTGCTTGGGCGCAACGACATCGGCGAGTTGGCAGTCGGCAAACAGGCCGATCTGGCGCTGTTCAAGCTCGATGAACTGCGCTTCTCCGGCAGCCACGATCCGGTTTCAGCACTGTTGTTGTGCGGCGCGGATCGAGCGGATCGGGTGATGGTCGGGGGGCAATGGCGGGTCATCGACGGTCAGGTCGAAGGCTTGGATTTGAAAGGCTTGATCGCCGATCACAGCCAGGCGGCGCGGGAATTAATCGCGGGCGTCTGATCGGATGCTATCGCGGGCAAGCCTTGCTCCCACAGGTATCAGGACACATCTGTGGGAGCAAGGCTTGCCCGCGATGCGCTTCTATAGGCCGAGCAGCGACAACATGATGAACGTCGCAAACAGCACGAAGTGGGTCATGCCTTCAATGGCATTGGTCTCGCCGTCGTTGAGATTGATCGCGCTGACGATCAGGGTGATGAAGATCATCACCGTTTGCACCGGAGTCATGGCCATCTGGAAAGGCTGGCCGGTGTAAAGCGCCATGGCCTCCATCACCGGTACCGTCAGGATCACCGTCGATAGCGAGGCCCCCAATGCGATGTTCACCACCGACTGCATGCGGTTGGCCAGGGCGGCGCGCAGGGCGGTGAGAATCTCCGGTGCCGCGGAGATGGCCGCCACCAGAATGGCCGTGACCACCGGCGGCGCTCCCGAGCCCTCCAGCCCCAGGTCGATGGCCTTGGACATGACTTCGGCCAGCGCACCGATCACCACCACCCCAAACACCAGCGCACCAATGGAAAACGCCAGCCTGATAGGCTTCGGCTCGGTTTCCTCCGGCTCTTTGCGGCGTCGCTTTTCCGGGTAGCTGTAGCTGAAAAAGTAACTGTGTGGCCCCACCTGCATACGCAGGAACAGGGTATACAGAACAAGCATCGCGCCAATGGTGAACGCCGAATACAGCTTCCAGTTCTCCCGAGGAATGAACTCCGGCACCACCATCGACACGCCCATGGCGGTGAGGATCATCACGCTGTAGCTGCGCGCCGAATCATCGTTGTAGGCCTGCTCGCCATGCTTGAGCCCGCCCATCAACGCCGCAAGTCCGAGAATGCCGTTGATGTCGAGCATCACCGCCGAATAGATCGTATCGCGCACCAGGGTCGGCGACGCTTCGTTGCTCATCATGATCGCCAGGATCACCACCTCGACCAACACTGCCGACAGGGTCAGGATCATGGTGCCGTAAGGATCGCCGACCTTTTCCGCCAGCAGTTCGGCGTGATGGGCCACACGCATCGAGGCCGCGACGATGAAGCCGATCAGTATCAGACCGCCGACCAGTGCCACCGCCCGCCCACTGCCCAACAGCCAGTGCTCCAGCGGGTAGGCGACACCTGTGGCGAGCAGGGCCAGCACCAGCAGTTTTTCTTGCTTGATCAACGTGAGCATCACAGGCCTATCATCGTGCACAGGGTATGACCTACTAGACTGTAGGGGGCCGTGAACGTTTCGTCAGGTGTGACACGCCCTTATGGATCGGCGCAGGGCTCATCGCAGACAAGCCCTGCTTGCACAGTGGATCGGCCGGTCAGGTTTTTCCAGACATTGCGGCCAGCCTCTGTAGAATGCCTGCCATCGATTCACTGATGAGAAAAGCACATGTACGACTGGCTGAACGCCCTGCCCAAGGCAGAACTGCACCTGCACCTGGAGGGTTCGCTGGAGCCCGAACTGCTGTTCGCCCTGGCCGAGCGCAACAAGATCGCCCTGCCGTGGAACGACGTCGACACCTTGCGCAAGGCCTACGCCTTCAACAATCTGCAGGAATTCCTCGACCTGTATTACCAGGGTGCCGACGTGTTGCGCACCTCCCAGGATTTCTACGACCTGACCTGGGCCTACCTGTTGCGTTGCAAGGCGCAGAACGTGATCCACACCGAACCGTTCTTCGATCCCCAGACCCATACCGACCGTGGCATTGCGTTCGAAGTGGTCCTCAACGGCATCGCCTCCGCCCTCAAGGACGGTGAACAGCAACTGGGCATCACTAGCGGTCTGATCCTGAGTTTCCTGCGCCACCTGAGCGAAGAACAGGCCGAGAAGACCCTCGACCAGGCGCTGCCGTTCCGCGATGCCTTTGTCGCCGTCGGCCTGGACAGTTCGGAAATGGGCCATCCGCCCAGCAAGTTCCAGCGGGTGTTCGACCGGGCCCGCAACGAAGGCTTCCTGACCGTCGCCCACGCCGGCGAAGAAGGTCCACCCGAATACATCTGGGAAGCCCTGGACCTGCTGAAGATCCAGCGCATCGACCACGGCGTCCGGGCCATCGAAGACGAACGGCTGATGCAGCGGATCATCGACGAGCAGATTCCGTTGACGGTATGCCCGTTGTCCAACACCAAACTGTGCGTGTTCGACGACATGTCGCAGCACAACATCCTCGACATGCTCGAACGCGGCGTGAAGGTGACGGTGAACTCCGATGATCCGGCGTATTTCGGCGGCTACGTCACCGAAAACTTCCACGCCCTGCACACCCACTTGGGCATGACCCAGGACCAGGCCAGGCGCCTGGCCCAGAACAGCTTGGATGCGCGGTTGGTGAAGCCTTAGCTTTCATCAACTATCCCTGTGGGAGCGAGCCTGCTCGCGATTTCGGTATGTCAGTGAGACAAGTGTCCACCGACCCACCACTATCGCGAGCAGGCTCGCTCCCACAAGGGGATGGTGTTTAACCGCCCACGCCTTCGCTCAACTCCTCCAGCGTCTTGCCCCGCGTCTCCATCCCAAACAACCAGACCACACCCGCCGCCACCGCGAAGCACAGCGCGCCCAGGCCGAACACCCCACCTTGCCCGGTAATGGGAAATACCAGCCCGGTCACCAATGGCCCCAGCAACGAACCAATGCGACCAATCGCCGAGGCGAAACCCGAGCCCGTTGCCCGTGCCGAGGTCGGGTACAGTTCCGGGGTGTAGGTGTAGAGCACAGCCCACATGCCGAACAGGAAGAACTGCATCAGCAATCCACTACCGATCAACAGTCCGACATTGCCGCCGAACACCGCACTCTGCCCATAAAGAAAGGCCATCGCCCCACCGCCCAACAAGGTGATGACACACACCGGCTTACGCCCCCAGCGTTCCACCAGCCAGGCAGCCATCAGGAAACCGGGAATCCCGCCCAGCGAAATCAACACGGTGTAATACACCGACTGGGTCACGGCAAATCCCGACTGTTGCAACAACGCGCTGAGCCAGGATGTCAGCCCGTAGAACCCGAGCAAGGCAAAGAACCAGACGCTCCAGATCATCATCGTGCGTTGGCGATACAGCGGTGACCAGATCTGCGCCAGCGCCGAAAAGAAAGTGCCCGGCGTACTCGCCAACCTCGGCAGGCGAACCGGCTCCGGCAAATCCCGGCTACCCAGCGAAGCCCGGACCTTGTCTTCGATCCGGCACAACACGGCATCCGCCTCGTCATCCCGCCCGGCCTGCTCCAGCCAACGCGGCGACTCGGGGATGAAGAAACGAATCGCCAGGACAAAAACCGCCGGCACAGCCAGGACCAGGAAGATGTCCCGCCAGCCGACTACCGGCAGCAGGAAGTACGACAGCACGCCCGCCGCGACGAAGCCCAGCGGCCAGAAGCCGTCCATCAGGGCGATGTAACGGCCCCGGTGCTTGGCCGGGATCAGTTCCGAGAGCATCGACTGGGCAATCGGGAACTCCATGCCCATGCCGATACCCAGCAGGACGCGAAACAGCGTCAGTGTCTCGACGTCCTGGGCCGTCGAACACAGATAACTGGCGATCCCCCACAGCACGATGCTCCATTGGAACACCGGTTTACGTCCGAACCGATCCGCCAGCATGCCCGACAGCGAAGCGCCCACCACCATGCCGAAAAAGCTGGAGCTGGCCAGCAGACCTGCCTGGGCCGTGCTCAGGCCAAACTCGGTTTTGATCGAGCCGAGCAGGAACGTCATCATCGCCAAGTCCATGGAGTCGAAGAAGAACGCCAAGGCAATAATGATGAAGATGATTCGGTGATAGCCGCTGATGGGCAGTCGCTCCAGACGTTCTGCCGCGCTGTACCCGTGATTGTCCATGGTGCATCCCCCAGTCCGATAGATTCCCGGGCGAGTGTGCGCGAACCTTTCAGGTGGCTATTGCTGAATGCGACCTGTCGACAGGCCTAGAGCGCCATTTCCAACGTATCCTGCCTGGCGAACCGATGGATTTCCTGCTGGCCGAGCACCGTCACCTGCAAGGCTCGCGAGTCATTGGGCAGGCTCAGCCAGCCGGATTGCATGAACAGTTGCAGCAACGCAGCCCCCAGCGCGCCCCCCAGGTGCGGTCGACGTTCGCTCCAGTCCGGGCAGGCGCAGGCGATGCGGGCATTGCGATGGGCCAGGGCCTGGATGAACAGCCCATGCCCGGCCAACTGGCTCGCGCCTTTGTGGGTGACGATCACCCGTTGCTCGCATTGCTCGATCCACCCAGCGTCCAGCAGGCGCTGGTACAGATCGGCCGCCAGGGTGCCGCCAAGATGATCATCGCAAAGCCGGGCCCGCAACAACGAGGCGGGAGCCGACGGCACTTTGTTCGATATGACGCCGCGTTTGAAGACATCCGGGATCTGCCGTGGCGCACTGGCCAGGGTCGCGCTGGCCAGCGCTTCGACAGCCGCACCGATCTCCGGCGCGGCCAGGCGGAAAAACCGTTTGCGTCCCCTGGCTTCCACTTTCAACAGGCCACCGGCGGACAAGCGTCCCAGATGGGCGCTGGCCGAGGACGGCGATAACCCGGCCAGCAAGGCCAGCTCTTCGGCCTGCCGGGCCGTGCCGTCCATCAAGGCCCACATCATTGCGCTGCGCTTGGGGTCGGCCAGCAGCGTGGCGATCTGGCTGATGCAAGGTGCATGTTCCATGTATTCACTCCCTGTTGAATCATTCGTCTACTGCCCTTGGGCATAGTCACCCGTCATGAGGCGCCGCCCAAAAGCGGCTCGACCACCGGAACGGGCAGCATCGATGCATCGACGGGCCAGTGGGCTTCAAGCCGGTCTTGCAGCCGTGAGCGATGCCGCGCCGATTCAGGCGGTCGCTAGTATAAGCGGGCAGGTCAAGCTTTCCTGTCCTCCGGAAACCTTTGGAGGCGATTGTTCGTGAGGGAAAATTCTCTATTTACCCGCGACTATTGGCCGACTGTCGTCGAAAGAGGAAATTGCGCCGTCAATTCGTTACAACGGGCCTGGAGCATCTCCCGCAACAGCTTGACGGGCTTGCTCAACTGCGCCCGATGAGCGCACAACAGATTGAGCGGCGCTCGCTCGCAGTGCAGGTGCGGCAAAAGGATCTTCAAACGTCCGGCCAGCACATCGGTCGACACGTCCATCCACGACTTGTAGGCAATTCCCGCACCGGCCACTGCCCAGCGCCGCACCACATCGGCATCGTCACTGAAGCGGTCACCGCTGACGGTGAGGCTCACTTCCCGCTTGCCGTCATGAAAGTACCAGCGGTCATGAATCCGGGTGCCGAGCATGTACAAGAGGCAATTGTGTTGGGCCAGTTGCTCGAGCTGAAGGGGTTCGCCATGACGGGCCAGATAGTCCGGCGAGGCACACAACACCCGGCGGTTGTGCGCCGCGACAGGCAAGGCCACCAGGCTCGAATCCTCCGGATCGCCGTAACGCAGCGCGATATCCACCGGCTGCTTGAACAGGTCGGCAATGCGGTCGCCCAACAACAGTCGAACCGTAAGCCTGGGGTGCTCACGCTGGAACTCATCCAGCCAGGGCAGCAGCAGGTTGCGCCCCAGGTCCGACGGCGCCGATAACTGCAAGACACCGCTGACCTGGTCCTGGCCACGGGTCAACAGCCGTCGCCCCTCATCCAGGCTGCCCAGCGCCGCCCGGGCATATTCGAGAAAGCTTTCACCCTCGGCAGTGAGGCGCAGGCTGCGGGTGGAGCGCGCCAGCAGTCGAGCCCCGAGGTGCTGCTCGATCCGTTTCAACGCGGCACTGGCCACTGCCGCCGACAGATCCATCCCCCTGGCAGCGGCAGAAAGACTGCCCAGATCCGCCGCCCGGACAAACAGCTGCAGGTCATCGAATCGAAGCATGGCGATTCCATTATCAAAAAAATATTGAAAGAGCCTGTTCTTTTAGCCGGTTTTATCGCGTTGATAAATAGCTAACCATGGGCGCCATCGAACCCAGCTCACGGAGCCGCTTCATGAAAGCCATTGCCTACTACCATTCGTTGCCGATCACCGACCCGCAATCGCTCCAGGATATCGAGTTGCCGGAGCCCGTCGCCGGCCCCCGGGACCTGCTGGTTGAAGTCAAAGCCATTTCGGTCAATCCGGTGGACACCAAAGTCCGTCAGAACGTCCAGCCCGAAGGCGGCGCCGCCAAGGTGTTGGGTTGGGATGTGGCCGGCGTGGTCAAGGCCGTGGGCAGCGAAGTCTCCCTGTTCAAGGCCGGTGACAAGGTGTTCTATGCCGGCTCCATTGCGCGCGCGGGTGGCAACAGCGAACTGCATGTCGTGGATGAGCGTATTGTCGGCCAGATGCCCAAGACCCTCGGCTTCGCCGAAGCGGCCGCATTGCCACTGACCGCCATTACCGCCTGGGAGCTGTTGTTCGAGCGGCTGCAGATCCAGGAAAGCCAGGACGCTTCGGACCAGAGCCTGTTGATCGTCGGCGCCGCCGGCGGCGTGGGCTCGATCTTGACCCAATTGGCCAGCCAGCTCACCGCGCTGAAAGTCATCGGCACCGCTTCCCGTCCGCAGACGCAGGATTGGGTACGGGATCTGGGCGCCGACTTGGTGATCGACCACAGCCAACCACTGAGCGTGGTCATGAAAGAAGCAGGCCAGCCCCAGGTCACCCACGTCGCCAGCCTGACCCAGACCGACCAGCATCTGGACCAGTTGGTCGAAGCACTGGCGCCCCAGGGCAAACTGGCATTGATCGATGATCCCAAGTCCTTGGACGTGAGCAAGCTCAAGCGCAAGAGCCTGTCCCTGCATTGGGAGTTCATGTACACCCGCTCGCTGTTCGAGACGGCCGACATGATCGAACAACACCACCTGCTCAACCGTGTTGCCGGACTGATCGACGCCGGCACCTTGAAGACCACTGTCGGCGAGCATTTCGGCACCATCAACGCCGAGAATCTGCGCCGGGCTCACGCGCTGCTGGAAAGTGGGAAAGCCAAGGGCAAGATCGTGCTTGAAGGTTTCTGACCGCCTGACACTCAGGCTCAAGGCAGATGACCTGTGGCGAGGGGACTTATCCCCTCGCCACAATGGTTACTTGAAAAAGATTGAACCGTCAGTCCGAGAACTGACCATTGTCACAATTGCGATCGCATTCGGGTCTACACTCGAGGCCTTTGCAACGCAGTCTTTTACGTGAGGAGGTCAGCAATGAAGATCCTGATAAAAGAAGTGGCAAAATCCCAATGGCAAGTGCGTCTTGACCAGCACGCCGTCACCTTCCGTACCGAGGCCGAAGCCAAAGCCTTCGCTACCACGCTGCAAGCGCGCATCCATGCGCCGCACCACTTCCCCGAACAGCAACAACGCGCGGCCTGCTGAATCAGCCCTGACGGCTGGCTTGTGCCAGCGCCCGGGCATTTTGCAGGCGGCGGGTCAGCATGGCTGCGCTCACCACCAACAGTCCGCACAGGCTGATGACCATCGCCATGGGCACCGCGGTGCCGTCATGCAATGCCGCCACCAGCGTGGCGGCCCCGGCGGCCACGGAAAACTGCAGGCTTCCCAGCATCGCCGAGGCACTGCCGGCCCGGGCCCCCTGCCCGTTCATGGCGCAGGCGGACGCGTTGGGAAGAATGCAGCCCAGGCTGGCGATGCAGATGAACAATGGAATCAGCAATGGCCATAGACGTTCGGGGTGCAAGGCGCTGACGGCCAGGAGGCACAACCCCGCCGTGAAATAGACCCACACTGCACGGCTCAGCAGGAAAGCCGGGCCACGCTTGGACAACAACCGCGCGTTGACCTGCGCCACCAGGATGAAGCCAGCCGCGTTGGTACCGAACAGCCAGCCGAAGTGTTCGGCCGGTACGCCATATAGCTTGATGAACACGAAAGGCGAGCCGGCGATGTAAGCGAACATCCCGGCGATGGCAATCCCGCCCGTCAGGGCATGCCCCAGGAAAACCGAGTCGGTCAGCAGCCTGCCGTACTGGCGCAACGCCCCCGACAGCGGTGGTCGAGGTACGTGGGCCGGCAGGCTCTCAGGCAGCCACAGGGCCACGGCCGTTGCCGCCATGGCGCTGAACAGGGTCAGGGCGATGAAAATCGATTGCCAGCCATACAGGTTCACCAGCAACCCGCCAAGCATCGGCGCGAGAATCGGCGCCAGGCCCATCACCAGCATCAACTGCGAGAACACCTTGGCCGACCCTACCGCATCGCATTTGTCGCTGACCACGGCGCGGGAAATCACCATCCCGGCACATCCACCCAGGGCCTGTACGAAGCGTGCGCCGATCAGCCATTCAAGGCTCGGCGCGTAGGCGCAGGCCAGGGAGGACAGGGTGAACAAGCCGACCCCGACCAGCAGTGGAATCCGTCGCCCGAAGCGATCCGCCACCGGCCCGTAGGCCAACTGCCCGATGGACAGCCCGAGGAAGTAGGCCGCCAGGGTCAGTTGGATGTGTTTTTCGTCCGTGCCGAAGGCGGTTGCCATGGCCGGGAAGGCAGGCAGGTAGAAGTCGATCGCTAAAGGACCGAAAGCGCTCAAGGCGCCAAGAATCAGAATCGTACGAAGGTTCATCGGGCGTCCGTCAGGCATCAGTCAGCAGCCCGACAGTCTAGCCGTGCCGGGCGCTCTTGAACATTCCGATAGGTCGCTAACGATTAAAAAATATTCAAGCGGGGATGACCTCGTAACCCTCTTCCCGAATAACCTCGCTCAGGGCGTCGGCCGGCAATGAACTCTGGACCCTGACGGTCTTGGCGCCCAGGTCGATTTGCACATCGGCCGCCGGATCCCTGGCCTGTACGGCCTGGGTGATGGCCTTGACGCAGTGGCCACAGGACATGCCCTGGACATTGAAAGTTTGCATCGGATGACTCCTTGGCAAGGGAAATTGTCGGCAGTTTCAAGGTTGCCATCGTGGCAAGGTCAAGTTCTGATAAAAGCTGCCGGGCTGGCAATTGGCGTCACGCTCGGCCAAGCTGCCACTATCAAGGATTCCACACCGGAGGTTCGGCCATGCGCTGGTCAGCGTTCAGCCTGTTTTGCATGTTAGGTTTTTCAGCGATGGCCCCCCAGGCATCGGCCGCCGGCGAAGATTACGGTGTGCTGATCATTTCCCGGGAACGACTGGAAGTGTCGACCTCTTGCGAGATCGGCATTTACATCCAGGATCAGCTCACCGCCCGGCTCTTCCAGGAAGACAGCACCTCTTTCAACCTGCCTCCGGGCCGGTTCTCCTTGCGCCTGAAGTTGCTGCCTGGCCAGGCACCGGGTTGCAATCCGGGCATGCTCGCACCGGGTTCCCAGGAGATCACAATCAGGGCCGGTGACATCCTGAAGTACCGTATCGCCATGAATGAACAAGGCATGTACCTCAAGCAGGCCGGGCTCGGTTACTGATCTCACCCGGATCCCCTGTGGGAGCGAGCCTGCTCGCGATAGCGTTATATCAGTGAAAGAAGTGCTACCTGATAACCGCTATCGCGAGCAGGCTCGCTCCCACAAGGGTCAGCGAAGGTCTTTTGGATTGGCGCTTGACCTTACCAACATGGCAAGGTTGATTCTGTAGTCACTCACTACAGGGAGCCAACCCATGTCCGAATCCACCACTTTCGACCTGCCGATTGCCGGCATGACCTGCGCCAGTTGCGCCGGGCGGGTCGAGCGGGCCCTGCGAAAAGTCGCCGGAACCCAGACCGTCAGTGTGAATCTGGCGACCGAGCAGGCACGAGTCCAGGCTCCCGTGCAGAGCCTGCCGGCCTTGATAGAAGCCGTGGAACAGGCTGGCTATCATGTGCCTGCTCAGACCCTGGAGTTGACCATCGAGGGGATGACCTGCGCCTCGTGCGTGGGTCGAGTCGAACGCGCCCTGGGCAAAGTCCCCGGCGTTAACCGCGTCAGCGTCAACCTCGCCAACGAACGGGCCCACCTCGAACTGCTCGGACAGGTCGATCCACAAACCCTGATCGATGCGGTGAAACGCGCCGGTTACGAGGCCAGCGTCTGGCAGGCCGAGCAGCCCCATGACACTCAGACCCAGCACCTGAATCGTGACCGCCTGATCCTGGTGCTGGCAATCCTGTTGTCCATGCCATTGGTGCTGCCGATGCTACTGCAGCCGCTGGGAGTGCACTGGATGCTCCCGGCCTGGGCGCAGCTCGCCCTCGCGACGCCGGTACAATTCATCTTCGGTGCGCGCTTCTACGTCGCGGCCTTCAAAGCCGTACGGGCCGGGGCCGGTAACATGGACCTGCTGGTAGCCCTGGGCACCAGCGCCGGCTACGGCCTGAGCCTCTATGAATGGGTCATCGCCCGCCCCGGCAGCATGCCGCACCTGTATTTCGAAGCATCGGCCGTGGTGATTGCCCTGGTCTTGCTGGGCAAATACCTGGAAAGCCGCGCCAAGCGCCAGACCGCCAGCGCCATTCGCGCCCTCGAAGCATTGCGACCGGAGCGAGCGGTCCAGGTGATCGATGGCGAGGAACGGGACGTCGCTATCAGTGCCCTGCGTGTAAATGACCTGGTGCTGGTCAGGCCCGGCGAGCGCTTTCCGGTGGACGGCGAAGTGCTGGAGGGCCAGAGCCACGCCGACGAAGCGCTGATCAGCGGCGAGAGCCTGCCGGTGCCCAAACAACCCGGCGACAAAATCACCGGTGGCGCTATCAACGGCGAAGGTCGTCTGCTGGTACGCACCCAGGCCCTCGGCGCCGAAACGGTGTTGGCGCGCATCATCCGCCTGGTGGAAGACGCCCAGGCGGCCAAGGCTCCGATTCAGAAATTGGTGGATAAAGTCAGCCAGGTCTTCGTTCCGGTGGTCCTGGTGCTGGCCCTGGCGACGCTGGTCGGCTGGTGGCTTTACGGTGCGCCGCTGGAAACCGCGCTGATCAACGCCGTCGCAGTGCTGGTGATCGCCTGTCCCTGCGCCCTGGGCCTGGCGACACCCACGGCGATCATGGCCGGCACGGGCGTGGCAGCGCGCCATGGGATCCTGATCAAGGACGCCGAGGCGCTGGAACGTGCCCATGAGGTCGATACGGTGGTGTTCGACAAGACTGGAACCCTGACCTCCGGCACGCCGCGCATTGCGCATTCAAGTGCCCTGGACGGTGACGAGGCCAAGCTATTGCAAATGGCCGGTGCCCTGCAACGCGGCAGCGAACACCCCCTCGCCAAAGCCGTGCTGGACGCCTGCGCCGAGCACGGCCTGAACGTGCCGGCCGTCAGTGACAGCCAGGCCCTGCCCGGACGCGGTATTGCCGGCAGCCTCGATGGACGCCGCCTGGCCCTCGGCAATCGGCGCCTGCTGGATGAGTCGGGCCTGGACGCCGGTTCGCTGGCCGAATCGGCGCAGGCCTGGGAAGCTGAAGGCCGGACGTTGTCCTGGCTGCTCGAACAAGGCGCGACACCGCGGGTGCTGGGGCTGTTCGCCTTCGGTGACACCCTCAAGCCTGGCGCTCTCGCGACGGTGCGGGCCTTGGATGAGCGCCGCATCGCCAGCCATTTGCTCACTGGCGACAACCGGGGCAGCGCCCAGGTGGTGTCCCGGGCACTGGGAATCGTCAACGTGCATGCCGAAGTGTTGCCGGGAGACAAATCCGCCATAGTCCTTGAACTGAAGAAAAACGCCGTGGTGGCGATGGTCGGGGATGGCATCAACGACGCTCCGGCACTGGCCGCCGCGGACATCGGCATCGCCATGGGCGGCGGCACCGACGTGGCGATGCACGCCGCCGGCATCACCCTCATGCGCGGTGACCCGCGACTGGTGCCGGCAGCATTGGACATCAGCCGCAAGACCTACGCCAAGATCCGCCAGAATCTGTTCTGGGCGTTCGTTTATAACCTGATCGGCATCCCGTTGGCGGCCTTCGGCCTGCTCAACCCGGTGCTGGCCGGCGGCGCCATGGCGCTGTCGAGCGTCAGCGTGGTGAGCAATGCGTTACTGTTGAAGTTCTGGACCCCCAAGCACCTGGAGGACAAACGATGAACATCGGTCAAGCGGCGCGCCAGAGCGGCCTGAGCGCGAAGATGATCAGGTATTACGAATCCATCGGCCTGCTCAGGGCGGCCCATCGCACCGACAGCGGCTACCGGATCTACGGTGCCGATGACCTGCACACCCTGGCCTTCATCAAGCGTTCCCGGGACCTGGGCTTTTCCCTGGAAGAGGTCGGCAAGCTGCTGACCCTCTGGCAGGACCGGCAACGGGCCAGCGCCGACGTCAAGGCCCTGGCTCGACAGCACATTGATGAACTGAACCAGAAAATACGCGAACTGGCCGAACTGCGCGATACCCTCCAGGACCTGGTGGATCACTGCCACGGCGACCACCGCCCGGACTGCCCGATCCTCAAAGAGCTGGCGTCGGGGTGTTGCAAGGAAACGGCCAACGCCTGACACCCAGCTCCCACAGGAATTGGCGGTGAACACGGATGTTCTATCCACCCAAGATCCGGGGTGGGAGCGAGCCTGCTCGCGAAGACGGTGGCACAGTCAACATCCATGCCAGCTGACCCACCGCTATCGCGAGCAGGCTCGCTCCCACAAGGGATTGGTGGTGAGCATCGATGGTGTGCTCGCCTCAGATCAGGGTGGGAGCGGGCTTGCTCGCGAAGACGGCGGTACAGTCAACACCTATGCCAGCTGACCCACCGCTATCGCGAGCAGGCTCGCTCCCACAAGGGATTGGTGGTGAGCATCGATGGTGTACTCGCCTCAGATCAGGGTGGGAGCGAGCCTGCTCGCGATGGCGGCGGTACAGTCAACACCTATGCCAGCTGACCCACCGCTATCGCGAGCAGGCTCGCTCCCACAAGAGATGGGCGGTGGGCGCGGAGGGTGTGTTCACTGAGATCAGCTCACAAAAAACCCGGCCTTGGCCGGGTTTCGGGTCAACCGATTATTGCATCCAGGGCGGAGGCGGTTCTTCGGTTTTGCCGGGGGGAGCATCGTCCGCCGCGCGTACGGCCTGACGGCGTTCCTCGTCGAGGCGAGCGGCCTCGATCTCGCGCATGATCCCGCCGACGTCCGCCAACTCTTCCGGCTCGTCGAACTCACCAGTCAGCATGCTGGCCGGGTGCAAGGTGCCAGCCTCGTACAATGCCCACATCTCTTTCGCATATCGGGTGCGCTTGAGCTCCGGTGCAAACCGGCCGAAGTAGGACGCCATGTTGCCCACGTCCCGCTCCAGCATGCTGAAGGCATGGTTGTTACCGGCAGCATCCACGGCCTGTGGTAGATCGATGATCACCGGACCTGTTGGCGTGAGCAGCACATTGAACTCCGACAGGTCTCCGTGCACCAGACCGGTACAGAGCATCAGCACGATCTGGGAGATCAGGAACGCGTGGTATTCACGGGCCTGATCCGGCTCCAGTACCACATCGTTCAGCCGTGGTGCCGCATCACCGTACTCGTCGGCCACCAGTTCCATCAGCAGCACACCCTCGAGGAAGTCGTACGGCTTGGGCACTCGCACACCCGCGTTGGCCAGGCGGAACAGCGCCGCCACTTCGGCGTTCTGCCAGGCATCCTCGGTCTCCTTGCGCCCGAACTTCGAGCCTTTCGCCATGGCGCGGGCCTGGCGACTGTTGCGGACCTTGCGGCCTTCCTGATACTCGGCCGCCTGACGAAAACTTCGCTTGTTCGCCTCCTTGTAGACCTTGGCGCAACGCAGCTCATTGCCGCTGCGCACCACATAAACAGCTGCTTCTTTACCACTCATGAGTGGGCGCAGCACTTCGTCGACCAGACCGTCTTCGATCAGGGGTTCAATGCGTTTTGGAGTCTTCATCAGCTTTTATTCTGGGTCCTTTATGACCAAACACGCGAATGACAGCCGTTATACGGCAATCCTTCCTCCACGGGGAGGGGTTGCCGACCTATGAACCTTCGATGCACACACTGTGCCGATAATCAACCAAGCCGAATCATAGCTGACAGCCGCGACGCCGTTGGCATTTGGATGCGTCTGTATTTGCGACAAAATTTACGCCGGGCTGAAACCCGGTGAGCGGATTCAGGGCTTGAACAACTCCCCCGGCGTAACCCCGAACATCCCCTTGAACGCCGCGATAAAAGCCGACGTGGAATCGTACCCACACGACAACGCCGCACCGGTCACGCTCTCGCCCTCCTCCAGCGACTTCAGCGACGACAGCAATCGCATGCGCTGACGCCAGGCACGAAAGCTCAGGCCGGTTTCACGCTGGAACAGGCGCATCAGGGTTTTTTCCGAGGTACCCAGATGCTCGGCCCACACTTGCAGGGTCACGTTGCGCTCAGGTTGCTCGATCAACTCGTTACACAACCCCAGCAGTCGGCCATGGCGTGGCAACGGCAGGGAGAAGCCCACTTCCGGCAGCACCGCCAACTGATCCAGCAACACCTGCACCAGTCGCGCCTCCTGCGTATCGCCCTGCGGATAATCGGCCGGCCACAGACAAAAAACCTTGATCAACTCCCGGGCCAGCGGCGTGACTTCCAACACTCGACAACGATCGTCAGCCCAGGGGCAGCTATCGCGATGGATATACAGGCTGCGCATTTCCGCTCGCATCGACGTCACGACCTGATGCTCCAGGTCGGCCGGGATCCAGATCCCCCACTGCGGCGGCGCGAAGAAACTGCCGGCGGCGGTGTGCACGCCGAGAACGCCACTGATTGCGTAGGAAAACTGCACCCAGTCATGCCGATGGGCTTGGGTCCACGAACCGGCGCTCAGGCTTTCGACACGGGCATACAGTGGCCTGGGCAATTGCGTCAGGTCGGGAATACGACGTTCGAGCTGGTGGTGTCCGTTAGTCGGCATTGATTGGCCTTATGTCGCAAGACGACGGTCAGGACCGACGTTAGGCTAAGTCATCTCTTCTGACAACCTGCGGTGCCCTATGCATATTTTCAGACACCTCAAGCGCATGGTGACCGACTGGTTCCTGTGCGGCATGTTGCTCGCCACACTGCTGGCATATTTCTTCCCAGGCTTTGGCGCCACCGGCGGCGCGATGCATGCCGAGTGGGTCGTCAATATCGGGATCTTCGTGGTGTTTTTCCTGCACGGAGTCAATCTGTCCGGCGAGCAGATCCGGCACGGTCTGAAGAACACCCGGCTGCACTTGATGGTCCAGGTTTTTACCTTCGGCGTGTTTCCCTTGATCTGGCTCGCCAGCAACAGGCTGCTGGGCAGTCATGTGCCGTCACTGCTGATGCTGGGATTCTTTTACCTGTGCGCCCTGCCCTCGACCATTTCCTCCTCGGTAGCCCTCACCGGCAGCGCGGGGGGTAACGTGCCGGCGGCGATTCTCAACGCGAGCCTGTCCAGCGTGCTGGGGGTTTTCCTGACACCGCTGCTGGTCAGTCTGGTGGTTGGCCGCGGCGATGGCGGGATCGACCTGGGTTCCACCCTGCTTGATCTGTGCATGATGTTGTTGCTGCCGCTGGTGCTCGGACAGTTTCTGCGGCGCTGGCTGGCCGGCTTCTTCGGCCGCTACAAACGCTACACCAGCATCATCGACAAGCTGGTGATCCTGTTGCTGGTTTACGCGGCGTTCTGCAATTCCATGGTGTCCGGGATCTGGCAACAGCAAGGCAACGGCGTGCTGCTCAGTGCCGTGCTCGGCAGCGCCGTGTTGCTGGCAATCATCCTGTGGATGACCACCCGCACCGCCCGTACCCTGCGGTTCAACAACGCCGATGAAATCGCCGCGGTGTTTTGTGCCAGCAAGAAATCCCTCGCCGCCGGGGTGCCGATGGCGGCGCTGATTTTCGGCACCAACCCTGGCCTGGGTCTGATCCTGCTGCCGATCATGATCTACCACCCGATGCAGTTGATCGTCTGCTCGATCCTGGCCGAGCGTTACGCCAGCCGTCAGCGAGCGTTGGCCACCCGGCGGAACGAAACGCTGCTCAACGCTCGATAATAGCCGTCACGCCCTGGCCGGCGGCCGCGCAGATGGAAATCAGCCCCCGGCCCCGCCCTGCCGCATCAAGCAACTTGGCCAGGTTGGCAACAATGCGCCCACCCGTGGCGGCAAACGGATGACCGGCGGCCAGGGAACTGCCCTTCACGTTCAATCGACTGCGATCTATGGCACCCAATGGCGCGTCGAGGCCCAGGCGGGTCTTGCAGTAGTCCGCATCTTCCCAGGCCTTGAGCGTGCATAACACCTGGGCGGCGAATGCTTCGTGGATTTCGTAGTAATCGAAGTCCTGCAGCGTCAGCCCGTTGCGCGCCAGCAGCCGGGGCACGGCATAGGCCGGCGCCATCAGCAATCCTTCGGCGCCGTTGACGAAATCCACCGCCGCGGTCTGGCCGTCACGCAGGTACGCCAGGATCGGCAGCCCCCGCGCCTTGGCCCACTCCTCGCTGCCCAGCAGCACCAACGAAGCGCCGTCAGTCAGTGGCGTGGAGTTACCGGCGGTCATCGTGCCCTTGGCGCTTTTTTCGAAGGCCGGTTTGAGTGAGGCGAGCTTTTCCAGCGTCAGGTCCGGGCGCAGATTGTTGTCCCGAGTCAGGCCGAGAAACGGCGTCATCAGATCGTTCTGCCAGCCTTCGGCATAGGACGCCGCCATTTTCTGGTGGCTTTCCAGGGCCAGTTGGTCCTGTTCCTCCCGGGGAATCTGCCAGGTCTGGGCCATCAACTCGCAGTGCTGCCCCATGTTCAGGCCGGTGCGCGGCTCGTTGATGCGTGGCAGTTCGGGGACGAGGTGCTGAGGGCGCAGTTGCAGGAATACCTTGATTTTCTCGGCGGTCGTCTTGGCGCGATTGGCTTTCAGCAGGATCCGCCGCAGTCCTTCATTGACGGCGATCGGCGCATCCGAGGTGGTGTCCACGCCGCCGGCAATCGCGCTGTCGATCTGGCCCAGGGCAATCTTGTTGGCCACCAGCAGCACGGTCTCCAGCCCCGTGCCGCAGGCCTGCTGCACGTCATAGGCGGGAGTGGTGGGTGACAGCCGCGAACCGAGCACGCATTCACGGCTCAGGTTCATCTCCCGGGAATGCTTGAGCACCGCGCCAGCGGCCACTTCGCCGATGTGCAGACCATGCAGGTTATAGCGCTCGATCAGCCCCTCGAGGGCGGCCGTCAGCAGTGCCTGGTTGCTGGCGCTGGCATAAGCCCCATTGGAACGGGCGAAAGGAATGCGGTTACCACCGATGATCGCGACGCGGCGTAGCTGTGTCATGAAAAACTCCCCGAGTAGATTGCAATGCGCTGGCGATCCCGAAAAAAATACTACCTGCGCACAAGCTTAGGCTTTATCTCGCCAATCGAACGACTGATTGCCGATCGTGGTCCACACTTGGGAGCTCATCCGCCGGAGTACGTTCCATGTCTGACCGTTATATCGACTTCGCCAATTCGCCCATTGGCCTGCGCCTGGTCGGAGCCCTTGGCCTGCCATCGCCGGCACGCCTGGAACGCTGGCAAGCCGGGCGCCTACGACCCATCGAAGGTGCGCTGGTGCTGGGCGGCGGTCCGCTGATCGAACCGATCGGCACGTTTGCCAAGCGCCTCACCGATGCGATTTTCGTCTACGGGGCCGAACCGACCCTGGCCGCTGAGTGGATTCCCGGGCATGGCCCGAAGATCAAGGCCGTTGTGTATGACGCCAGCCATCTGGCCCAGGCCGATCAGCTCAAGCAGCTGCGGGAATTTTTCCAGCCGCTGATGAAGAATCTCGACCGCAGTGCCCATGTCGTCATCCTCGGTCGTGCTCCGGAAAGTCTCACGGATCCTTTCGCCGCCAGTACCCAGCGAGCACTGGAGGGGTTCAGTCGCTCCCTGGCCAAGGAACTGCGCCATGGCGGGACGTTGCAACTGTTGTACGTCGGTGACGGCGCCGAAACCCAGCTGGAGGGCGCACTACGGTTCTTCCTGTCGCCCAAGAGCGCCTTCGTTTCCGGGCAAGTCATTCGCCTCAATCCATGCCAGACCCAGGTCCAGGACTGGACGCGACCGCTCACCGGCCTCAAGGCACTGGTCACCGGCGCGGCCCGCGGGATTGGCGCCTCCATCGCCGAAACCCTGGCCCGTGACGGTGCCGACGTGATCCTGCTGGACGTTCCCCAGGCCAAGGCAGACCTCGACGCCCTCGCCGCACGCCTGGGCGGGCGCGCCGTGACCCTGGACATCTGCGCCGAAGACGCCGCGAGTCAGTTGATCGAACACCTGCCTGATGGCGTCGACATCGTGGTGCATAACGCCGGCATCACCCGGGACAAGACTCTCGCCAACATGACGCCGGAATTCTGGGACGCGGTGTTGGCGGTCAACCTCAACGCACCGCAGGTGCTGACCAAGGCCCTGCTCGACAGCGGCACCCTGCGGGACAATGGCCGGGTCGTTCTGCTGGCTTCCATCAGCGGCATCGCCGGCAATCGCGGCCAGACCAACTATGCCGCCAGCAAGGCCGGGTTGATCGGCCTGGCCCAGGCCTGGGCGCCACTGTTGCAGACGCGAGGCATCAGCATCAACGCCGTGGCGCCAGGCTTCATTGAAACGCGCATGACCGCTGAAATTCCCTTTGCCCTGCGCGAAGCCGGACGACGCATGAGCTCCCTGGGCCAGGGTGGCTTGCCCCAGGACGTCGCCGAAGCGGTGGCCTGGCTCGCGCAGCCGGGTACGGGCGCCGTCACCGGGCAAGCGTTGCGGGTCTGCGGACAAAGCCTCCTGGGAGCCTGAGCATGACGATCCAATGGCATGAGGTCAGCAGCGCGCCGAGTATGTCGGGGCTCTACGCGAAAGCCGCGACACGTCGCAAGATCACCGGCAAGACCTTGCCGGAGACCGGGCTGCGCCAGATGCTCCAGGTGGATCAGCAGCGCCTGGCGGCTTATCGCAAGGTCTGCGGTTTTGTCGACAATGGTCTGTTGCCTCCGACCTATCCCCATGTGCTGGCCTTCGCCCTGCAGATGCAACTGCTCACCGCCCGGGACTTCCCGTTCCCGCTGCTGGGGTTGATCCACCTGAGCAACCACATCCGCGTGCTGCGTCCCATGGGTGGCGTCAGTCAGGTACGGGCCAGCGTCAATGTCGAGCATCTGCAGCCTCACCCCAAGGGCGCGGTGTTCAACCTTGTGACCCGCATTGAGGATCAGTTGGGGCCGTTGTGGGAAGCCGAGAGCGAGATGCTCTGCAAGGGTGTTCAGCTCGAGGGTGCGCGGGTCGAGCCGCCACCCCGGATGACGCCGGTGCTGACCGAAGTGGCGCGCTGGACAGCCCCGGCTGACATCGGCCGGCGATACGCCAAGGTGTCCGGCGACTACAACCCGATCCACCTGAGTGCCATCAGTGCGCGAATGTTCGGCTTCCCCACAGCCATCGCCCATGGCCTGTGGAACAAAGCCCGGACCCTGGCGGCACTGGATGACCACCTGCCCGAAGCCAACCTCGAAATCGAGGTGACCTTCAAGAAGCCGGTACGCCTGCCCAGCGAAGTGACGCTGCTGGCGAGCGCGGCGGGGTCCAGTGGGGATTTGCGGTTGGTGGGGTCGGGGGAGTTGGAGCACATGATAGGAAGCTGGCGACCGATTGCCTGAGCCAGGCGGTGGGTCAGCCTGCATCCATGTTGACTGGACCGCCGTCATCGCGAGCAGGCTCGCTCCCACATTGGATCTGCAGCGAACAAACATCGGCGTTCAACACAAATCTCCTGTGGGAGCGAGCCTGCTCGCGATAGCGGTGGTCAACGCGGCGGGTAGTTGGACAGGATACGCCCGACCGTCTCGCGCACCGCGCTGTCGCGATCAGCCGGGTTGGGCGAGCTGCTGAGCAATCGTTCATCACTGCCCCGCCAGACCAGCTTGCCATCCTTGCCATCGAGCAAGTCGATCTGCACCGTGGCGACCTTGTAGCTGACGTTGCGGGTTTCGTTGTACATCGGCCCGCCCCAGTAGCCATTCCAGGGCCCTCCCCAACCACCACCATAGTTGGTCGTCACCTGTTGCTGGCGATCCTCGACGATCAGGTAGGCCTGGACCAGGACATCGCCGTGCCCACCGGCGGCAGGGCGTAGGCCGCGCTGGTCGAGTTGATCGGCTAAGGCCTGGCGGATGCGCTGTTCGGTCAGGTCACTCTTGATCCGCGGATCATCGGGACGGTACTGCAACGCCGGTTCTTTCCAGCTCCAGCTTCGATAGGCCGCAAAGTCGCGGCTGGGATCGAAATCATGGTTGACCTGATTGGTCGCACAGGCGCCGAGCAGCAGGGCAAGGCCCAGTAGAGCAAGACGACGGAACATCACGCTTCTCCTGTTGCGTAATCAACTTGGCGGATAGGCCGACATGGCTTTTTCCACCGCCTCGCGAATGGCATCGGTGTTATCGCCCGGACGGCCACCCTGAGGGGTTTCGGCACTGGCACTCCACACCGGTTGACCATTGCGGGCGTCGAACAGGTCGACGCGAACCACCACGACCTGCTCCTGGTACGTGCGCACGACCGGTACGGTGTTGTACATGCCGTAGCCAGGACCATAGCGGTTGTAACCACCGTAGTAGCCCGAATCATAATCTTCTCGAACCTGGCGCAGACGGGTCTCCAGCCGCAGGTCGGCACTGACGAACAGGTCGGCCGGCCGGTTGTCATGCAGCGGGCGCAGGCCACGCTGGTCCAGGGCATTGCTCACCGCCTCGGCCACCTGGGCCGAGTCCGCCCACGCGGTACCTGCCGGCAGGCGTCCATTGAGCCAGGCCCAACTGCGATAACGCCCATAGTCACGGGGTGCCGCCGGATATGCACTGCGGTCGAACACCGTGGCGGCCTCGGGCGGGGCCGGCGGCAGCGGCCTGGAGGTGGCGACATAGGGGTTGGTGCCCTGGCAGGCCGCCAGCCCCAGACATAACATCAGTAACCCGGTACGGCCTTGCATTTCGCTCTCCGATCAGAGGGGACGGCAGATCCAGTGCAGATAACGTCCCAGCCCGGCAAACGCGGGATGGCGACGGTGGGCCAGCTCCATGTCCAGCAATTGAGCCAGCTCGACCCGGCCCTGGAACTCCATCGGCATGTAGTCATGAAAAACCCGCACACCACTCTGGCTTTCGACCTGCCACAGACCCTCAAGTTGCGCCGCCAACTCTCGCGGATCAAGAGGTTGTTGCGGCGTCAGGCTCTGTTTTTCACCGGCCATGTCGTTTTTGCGCAGCTTGCGGAAATGCCCCTTGAGCAAGTTGCGATAAACCAGCGCGTCACGGTTGTAGAACGCCAGCGACAGCCAGCCGCCGGGCACCGTGAGCTGATGCAACACCGGCAGGATCGTGTGAGGCTCCGCCAGCCACTCCAACACCGCATGACACAGCACCAGGTCGTACGACTCGGTGAGCTGGCCCGGCAGTGCCTGCCACGGCGCCTGGATGAAGGTTGCCTCCTGGCCGGCGTCGGCAAACCGCTGGCGGGCGCCTTCGAGCATCGGCGCGGCCGGTTCCGCCAGGGTGACCTGATGACCGCGCTCGGCCAGCCACAACGACATATGGCCCAGGCCGGCGCCGATGTCGAGCACACGCAACGGGCGTTCCGGCAATACTTCAAGCAGATCGGCCTGGAGCACCGCCAGGCGGATCGCGCCCTTGGCCCCGCCATAGATTTTTTCGGCAAAGCGCGTGGCGAGCTGATCGAAATGACGGTCGCTCATTGGCCGAACCGCCGCTCGCTGTCGGCCAATTTGCTGCGCACCACCGCCTCCATGTCCAATCCCAATTCGCTGCACAGCAGCAACAGGTACAACACGATGTCACCGACCTCCTGCCCCGCATGGGCCAGTTTGTCAGCCGGCAACTGGCGCGACTGATCCTCGGTCAGCCACTGGAAAATCTCCACCAGCTCGGCCATCTCCACACTGGCGGCCATCGCGAGGTTCTTCGGGCTGTGGAATGGCCGCCAATCGTTGCGATCACGAATGGCGTGCAGGCGTTCAGTCAGTTCAACAAGGTTCATCGGGCTCTCCTGGATGCCCATAGCTTCCGGGGGATGACAGGGGAAGGCAAGCGTCTCGATACGAAGCGGCAGTTTGCCCCATAATCGAACGATCGCGGCGCCAATGGCTCCTACAATCAGGAACCCAAGGCTCGACTCGATTCTCTTCCATCAGGATGCAAACATGCAGGTAGAAAGCTTTTTCGAATGGCTCGGCCAGGCACTCGGCTCGATAATCCGTTTCATCGTCGACCTGCTGAGCGGCCTGTTCAACACCCTGGCCAACGCCGGCGGCAACTTTGTCGACGGCCTGTCACGGGCGCTGGGCATGGACACCTCGATCATCAGCATCATCGCGCTGATCCTCGGGCTGATGCTGCTGTACTCGGCGATCCGCGCCTTCATGCGCGCGTCGATTGTGCTGGGGATTATCTGGCTGGTGCTGGGGCTGTGGTTGTTGAGTTGGATCATTCACTAGAATCGCGCGTCTCTGTGGCGAGGGGATTCATCCCCGCTCGACAGCTCCTACAGAGCCCCGCGGGGATAAGTCCCCTCACCACAAAAGCCTTCTGTTTATTCCATTCCTTCAGGTGTAGGTCCTGGCTACACCGCCTTGCGCCGCTGCCTACAACTACGCCAGAATCCGCCGGCTTGTGCGCCTTGGGGCCGGGTTTTATTGTTTCCCCGTCGCTGACAAATCAGCGATCGGGTTTAGCAGCTCGGATAACATCAAGGCACGCCAGTGTCGCCCTCGGAACAGCCAATCCGCATCGGATTGTCAGCACTATGGCGGCTATGCGTGGGGCACTTCGGTGCGCCGGGTTCCTTGATGCCTGGTCTGCTAACCCGCGTACAGCCGCCACCCAACTCGTTTAGCAGCGAAGGATGACGGCTCCACTCATCAAGGAGATTCACCATGTTCAAGGTAACCCCCAACCCACCGGCCACCGATCCCGCATCCTCCAACGATCCCGCCGACTCGACAGCCTTTGACAAAGCCGCCAAACGCGCCCTCGACTTCTACCTCAAGCCCGAACCGCCTGAAGCCCAACCAGACCAACTGTTCACCGTTGCGAACGGCATCGACACCGAATGCCTGCTCGCCAACCTCAGCGAAACCCTGGCCTCGGCCAACGCCATGGCCGGTGACCTGGCCTTCGACCTGGACGGCTCGCGCCGCCACGTGGCCCTGGGGATCCAGCAGTTGATCGAACTGGGCGGCTTATTGGCCAACCGAGCGCTGGACAACGTCGACCCACGCTAGCCGAAACAACACATCACCTGTGGCAAGGGGATTCATCCCCCCTCGTGTAGGCGCCCAGCGGGGATAAATTCTCTCGCCACAAACCCGCTACAATGGCGCTCCATCAAGGAGCCCCCATGTCCAACCTGCTCGCCGACTGGCGCGACCGTCTCACCCATCGTCGGGTCTGGGCGTTGGCCGCGCCGATGATTCTTTCGAATATTTCCGTGCCGCTGGTGGCGTTGGTGGACAGCACCGTCATCGGCCATTTGCCCCATGCCCATCAGTTGGGCGCAGTGGCGGTCGGTGCGAGTTTGTATACGGTGCTGGCCTGGGCCGTGGGTTTCCTGCGCATGGGCACCACCGGGTTCGCAGCCCAGGCGGCCGGGCGTGGCGATGGCGCAACGTTGCGGCAAGTGTTGTTGCAAGGCTTGCTGCTGGCGATGGGGTTGGCTGTGGCGCTCGGAATCATCGGAGTGCCGTTGAGTAACGTGGCGTTGCACTTCATGCAGCCGTCCGCCGAACTCAATCAGTTGACCCGGGACTTCTTCTACACACGGCTCTTCGGCCTTCCGGCGGCGCTGGCCAGTTATGCGCTCGTAGGTTGGTTTCTCGGTGCCCAGAATGCCCGGGCACCGCTGGCGATCCTGCTGACCACCAATCTGGTGAACATCGCCCTCAACCTGTGGTTCGTGCTCGGCCTGGACTGGGGCGTGGCCGGCTCGGCCCGGGCCTCGGTGATCGCCGAATGGACCGGGGCGCTGGTCGGCCTGGCCCTGGCGCACAAAACACTGCGGGCCTGGCCCGGACAGATTGTCTGGGCGCCCCTCGGGTTGTGGCAGAACTGGCGACCCCTGCTGGCGGTGAACCGGGACATTTTCATTCGCAGCCTGGCCCTGCAATCGGTGTTTTTCCTGATCACCGTACAAGGCGCGCGCCTGGGGGATGCGACCGTTGCGGCCAACGCGCTGTTGCTCAACGGGCTGTTGTTGACGGCCCATGCCCTGGACGGCCTCGCCCATGCCGTCGAAGCGCTATGCGGCCACGCCATTGGCGCCCGCGATCGCCTGGCGCTACGCCGCTCACTGGTGGTGGCCAGCGGTTGGTCACTGATTGCGAGCATCGGCTTTGCGCTGCTGTTCCTGCTTGCCGGACACCTGTTCATCGATATGCAGACTGACATCCCCGACGTGCGAGACACCGCATACCGCTACCTGCCTTACCTCGCCAGCCTGCCGCTGATCGCGGTCTGGAGCTATGTGCTCGATGGCTTGTTCATCGGCGCCACCCGCGCCCGGGAAATGCGCAATGGCATGTTATTGACCCTGTTGCTGGTGCTGCCATTTGCCTGGGCGCTGCAAGCGCTGGGCAACCATGGCTTGTGGCTCACCTTCCTGTTGTTCATGGCGTTGCGCAGCCTGACCCTCGGTGGTTTCGCCTGGCGCTTGCACCGCCAGGATCGTTGGCTCGTGGCCCACGCCGAATAGCACTTCACCCCTCATCGCCTTGCCACAACCGTCGCAGATGCTCGAGCCGCTCGCGCTGGGAGCCGCCAGTCAGCGCTGGTGTTGGCCGCGCGTCGGGGTACTGCAAGCGCAGCCACAGCCAGCCGTCGAGTACCTCCCGTTCGGTAAACCCCAGCGTCAAGCCTTGCTCCAGGCAATCCCAGAGCGCGCGATACTCACGCCCGGTGGCACGAGACCAATGCCAGGCGTGACGCTCCAGCAGGCATTGCTGCAATTTGCGCTGTTGTCGGTCGCTGAGGCTGTGCTCGTTCTCCAGTGGCGACACGGGCAGTCCCGGGTTGGACAGTTGCTGCCAGCCCTGGCTGCCGATTGCCCGGTCGGCCCAGGTACCGCCGAACCAGCGCAGCAGGCGGATGGGCCCCAGCCAGCAACTGAGCTCTGCTGGGTCGCAGCCGTCGAAGAAATAGCTGGCGGTGTGGGGGTTGTAATAGCTCAGCAACGCCTTGTAGTGAGGCCCCAAGGTCACCGTCAGCATGCGTCGAAGATGCGCCAGCAATTGCGTAGCCGACGATTCGCTCACCAACAACAGCCCTGGCCAGGCACCGGCGTCGACATGGCACAGGCTGGCCAGCGCCGGCGATTGCTGCAAGTCCACCAACAGCGGACCGTGCTCCTTGAGCCCATGCCATTCGGTGTCCTCGAACAAGGCAAAGCACCGCGCTTGCGAGAACTGTTCTTGCAGACGCTGCACCGCCCCGGGGACGCCAGGTATGTCGAGCAGCAGCCATTGAGGCGTTGTCCCGGTCAGGCTTGCAGCGCTCATGGCGCGGCACCCGTGTCGCGCCGCGTCACCAGCCGACAGGTGCATATCGGTTGGTCACAGGCACTGAAGCTGCCGCCTCCGGGCAACAGGCAGAGCAACACCAGCGGCTCGGCCGCCTGGATCGCGGCTAACAACGCCGGATCGGCTCCGGACGGCCAGGGTGCTCCGTGGGCTGTCGAGTCCGAGGGGGCCCCGTCGGCTACGTCCGCAATTGCCGGCACATCAAGGAGCGCACTGATCATGGGGCGATCCGGGTCGCCCTCGCAGAAACTCACCAACACCTCGGTGCCCGCCCGGAAGGTACCCATCGCACAGGCGGCCAGCTCGGGCGCCAACGGCAGCCAACAATGACTGGGGCTGGCCCCCTCGCCCTGATAAACCCAATCGAACTGCACCGCCACCCGCCCGGCCATCTGCAACGCCGGCTCGTCCACTTCCACGACCCAGCCACGCTGCCGGCCCACCATGCGCGGCTTGGCAGGGAGCCCGGTCGCCACGAACGGCAGCCCCCAAGGCACGGCCTGGAAATGGTTTTCGTACCCCCAGGCCTCAGCGCGGTGCGCCACTCTCGTCAGCAGCCAGCGCCGGTTCCAGTCGCTGAAAGGATGCGCCGTGAGCAACAGTACCTGCCCGCTGTACAGCCCCATCAGGTCACTGCGGCCTTGGGCGACCTGCTCCCCTGAAGCGTTGGTTTGCACGTTGAAAGCCTGAATCCCCGAGGCCGTGCCGTAGGCCGCCTCGGCGACTGGAGCGAAACCGCCCGCATTGTCGGAGAACACCAGGCAGTGCCCGTCCCGAGCGTGTTCGAAATGGAAGTGGATGCCCGCCTGGGCGCACACCCGCTGGAGAAATTGCAGATCCGACTCGCGGTACTGGGTGCAAAAATCCTGCGGTGGATAATCCCCCTTCAAATCCAGGCACAACTGGCGACCGGCGATACCGTGGGCCTTGAGCACCTGGCGGATGATCTGCGGCACCGTGCAGTCACTCAGTACCCGCTGGCTGAAGCGCTGCGCCAGGCAGGCCAGCTTCGGCCCGATACGCAGGCGGCAACCGGCGTCGGGACGGTGCTGAACCAGTTCGTGGAGCTGCCCGTGGATGCCCTCGCCCGACTCCCCGAAACTCAACCAGACACTGCGATATAACAGGCCCGCCAGGTCCGGCGGCGTGCTGCCGGGCAACAACTCCACCTCATGGGAGAAAGGTTCGCTGATGGCTTCGCTACCCATGAAGGCCGCAACGACAAAGGGTTCGGGCAGACCGGCTATCTCCAGACGAAATGATGGCTCGTTGGCTGGATCGGACATCGGCGTATCTCTACAGGAGGGGCGGCCGGGGATTCTCGCTGAGAGCCATGGCGGAGTAGAGAGCCCAAGTACAAGTTAGGAAAGGGACTACATGAAATGAGGACAGCATCGGTTAAATGACCCGACGTGCGGAAATAACGGCGGCGCAAATAAAAATGCCCTTCGGGACTATCCGAAAAAACCCGCGATGTGCGCTGAGTTTTCTGACAGACCCGAAGGGCGATGCCGATCGATCAAAGAGCTGCCACAGAGCCCTGATGCCGATCAGTTAAACCACAAACCTGTGGGAGCAAAGCTTGCTCGCGATTGCGCCAAGTCAGTCAGCAATAATGTTGACTGATCTGTCGCTATCGCGAGCAAGCTTTGCTCCCACAGGGTTTGTGCCGTTTGATCCTTAACTGACTGGCATTAGCCACAGAGCCTCGTGTCCAACCGGCTTTGATCTGCGCCTCAGGACGACAAATACGACGAACGCGTCAATCCCAGGCGCAGGGCATCGAGGAACTGGGTACGCTCGGCGGCGCTGATACGGGCGCTGGCACATTTGTCGCGGTAGTGGGTCATCAACTCCTCCGGCGACAGGTGCACGTAGCGCAGCATGTCTTCGATGGTGTCGTGGGTTTCGATACCGGCGTGGTACACGCTGCCATCGGCGTTCTGGTAGATGTTCACCGAGTCGGTGTCACCGAACAGGTTGTGCATGTCACCAAGGATTTCCTGGTAGGCACCCACCAGGAAGATCCCCAGCAGGTAATCCTCGCCGGGATTGAGGGCGTGGACCGGCAGGCTGGTTTCAATGCTCTGCTCGTCGACGTACTGCTTGATCTTGCCGTCGGAGTCGCAGGTCAGGTCTTGCAGCACGGCGCGGCGCATCGGCTCCTCGTCGAGACGATGCAGCGGCAGAATCGGCAGCACCTGGCCGATGGCCCAGGTGTCCGGCAGGCTCTGGAACACCGAGAAGTTGCAGATGTACTTGTCGGCAAGCTTGTCGTTGAGTTCATCCAGCACTTGGCGATGGGAACGCTGGCGTGCCTTCAACGAGTTGTACAGGCGACGACACACAGCGAAGTAGCACTGTTCGGCCAGGGCTTTTTCCGCCAGGGTCAGCTTGCCGTCGGCGTACTGGGTGGCCACGTCGCTCATGTAGTGGGTGGCGCGCCAGTAGGTTTCGGTGACCATCTCGATATCGGTCGGGCCCAGCAGGTCAACTAGCCACTGCACGGTTTCCGGCAGCTCCTGCTTGTTGTCGATCACCGGCATGTCATCGACGTGTTTCTCCACGTCGGTCACCTGCACCACCAGCATCGCGTGGTGCGCGGTCAGGGAACGACCGCTTTCCGAAAAAATGTGCGGATGCGGCAGGCTCTGGGCATCGCAGAACTCCTTGAGCATGCCGACCACGACACCGGCGTAATCGTCCATGTCGTAGTTGATCGAACTGGCATTACGCGAATGCGTACCGTCGTAGTCCACGCCCAGGCCGCCGCCGACGTCGATGTGATCCACCGGCAGGCCGAGGTTGCGCAGTTCACCGTAGTAACGGATCGCTTCCTTGAAGCCGTGCTGGTAGTCCGCCAGGTTGGCGATCTGCGAACCCATGTGGAAGTGCAGCAGACGAATGCCCTGGTCCAGGCCGGCAGCGCGGAAACGTTCGACCACCGACAGCAACTGTGCGGCTGACAAACCGAACTTGGACTTCTCACCACCGGTGTCGGCCCATTTGCTCGACGCCAGGGACGACAGGCGTACCCGCAGGCCCACCTGTGGCTTGACCTTGAGCGAAGCAGCCTCTTCGATCACCAGGCCGACCTCGGACTCTTTCTCGATCACAATGAACACGTTGTGACCCAGCTTCTGACCCATCAGCGCCAGACGGATGAACTCACGGTCCTTGTAGCCGTTGCAGACGATGGTCCCGCCCTTCGGCGCCAGGGCCAGCACCGCCAGCAGCTCGGGCTTGGAGCCGGCTTCCAGGCCGATGGAGACGTTCTGGGTGGCGATGATGTTCTCGATCACCGCTTCCTGCTGGTTGACCTTGATCGGGTAGAGCGCGGTGTACTGACTCTGGTACTCCAGACGCGCGATGTTGCTGTCGAACGCACCGGTGAGCTGGCGTACACGGTCTTGCAGGATGTCGGGAAAGCGTACCAGCAAGGGCAACGACAGACCGCTCTGGCGCAGCTGATCTACCTGTTCGAACAGATCGATGGGCGAACTGTCGGGACCGTTCGGACGAACTTCGACGCGACCGGCGTCATTGATCGCGAAATACCCGGCCCCCCAATGGCGAATCCCGTAAACACTGCGGCTGTCCGCAACTGTCCATTGGCTGCCATCGTCTTTGCGTGTGCGTCGTACGGACATCGAAGTCCCCTATAAAGAAGTCAAAATGCACCATCCGGTCGGAGGCTGGCGCAGTCTAGAGAATGGAAATGACGATTTGCCTGCAAGCAGGGTAGACCCTGCTGGCAGCGCTGAGTTTAGAAACCCGTTCAGAACAGGCTCTGTGAAAACCATATGGGCGACCTCGAACAGCAGATTCGGATCGAGCCGGAGTGGTTTTCACAGAGGCTGCTAGCCGCCGGATTTTTTTGCCTTGAAACCGTGCTTGACCAGTTCCGCCAGCAACAGCTCGACGTGATCACCCTGGATCTCGATGACGCCGTCTTTCAACGCGCCACCGGTACCACAGCGTTTCTTCAACGTGGTGGCCAGTTCCTTGAGCGCGTCTTCGGCCAACGGCACGCCGGTGATCGTGGTCACCGTCTTGCCGCCGCGCCCCTTGCTTTCACGGCGCACACGGGCAATACCGTCACCGGCAGGGATGACGGTCTGTTTGCAGATGCAGGCATCCACCGGCTGACGGCAATCAGGGCAATGACGACCGGCGTCAGTAGAAAATACCAGGCCACCCAGGGCGGCGAAGGATGCGGCTTTTTTGGCCACCGGCAATCCTCTCGGGAGGACAAAGACTGGTCGGGGAGAGAAAGTGCCTCGACCGCGAAGCCCCACTCAGGCAGGGGCAGCGCTACTGGACCGCAGACGTCGGTTCAGCTTGAAAAGTCGCGCAGTGTAACGGCAAAAAGCTGACTTGCTAAGGGCCAATCCGCGCCAATTTACAGCTTCTTTGCGACACCACGCAGATATCGCTCGAGCGCCGCCAACGAGTCCGGGCAATAAGGCTTGTGCCGGATTTCATCCAGTACCTGTTCGATCGGCATGAAGCGCGCTTCGAGCACTTCTTCAGGTTGCAATACCAGTGGACCGTCCCACACTGCCGAAAACGCCGAGCACCAGAGGCGACTGCCGGGGTCTTCGAAGTAAAAATGGTCATGGGCGGTGAGTTGCACCCCGCTTACACCAAGTTCCTCTTCCAGTTCACGGGCTGCCGACTCGGCGTAGGTTTCATGGGCCTGCACCATTCCGCCCGCCGCCACGTCCCAGAAGCCCGGGTAGATCGCCTTGCTCAGGGTCCGCCGGTGGACGCACAGCTCACCCGCCGAGTTGAACAGCATGATGTAGGTGCCACGCCCGATCAGGCCACGCTCGCGCAGGTCCGAACGCACCAGGCTGCCGAGCAGGTTGTCGTGTTCATCGACCCAAGCGATCAGCTCGGCATCCGAGGCCACTCGGTGAGCGGCCTCCCGGGGGCTCTCGCTCATGAATCAGCCCTGGTTCAGCAGTTGCCGCAAGTCGATCACTGCCGCGTTGGCCCGGGAAATGTAGTTGGCCATGACCAGGGAATGGTTCGCCAATACACCGAAGCCGCTGCCATTGAGGATCATCGGGCTCCAGACCGGCTCCTGGGAAGCCTCCAGTTCACGAATGATCTGCCGCACGCTGACCGTGGCGTTCTTCTTCGCCAGCACATCGGCGAAGTCCACTTCAATGGCGCGCAGCAGGTGGGACAAGGCCCAGGCCTGGCCCCGCGCCTCATAGAACACGTTATCAATCTGCAACCATGGAGTCTCGACCACTTCCTCATCCACCTGCGGTACCTGCCCAGGGACAGGGACTTCGGTTTTCAGCGAAGTATTGAGCTTGACCCGGCCAACACTGGCCGACAGCCGCTGGGACAGCGAACCCAGGCGAGTACCGACATCGCCCAGCCAGTTGTTCAGGTTGTCGGCGCGGGCATAGAACAACGCGCTTTTCTGGGTAGGATCGGACAGGCGCGCCTGGTAGCGGCTCAGGGAGTTGATGCCTTCCTGGTATTCCGACTCGCTGGAGGGCAGCACCCAACTGCGGTTATCGAAGTTGAAGCGCGGCTCGGCCTTGGCCAGGTCAGCGTCCTCGGCGGACTGGGATTGGGAACGGGCGAAGTCCTTGCGCAAGGCGCGACTCAGGTCGCGGACCTGCACCAGTACGCCATATTCCCAGCTCGGCATGTTGTCCATCCACAGGCCCGGCGGAAAACGATCGTTGGAAATGTAGCCGCCCGGCTTGGTCAGCAGGGTTCCGGCCACGGTCTTGAGGGTTTCGACAGTGGTGTAGCCGACCACCATTTGCCGGCCATCCTTCTCGGCCGCCGCCTGGGCATTCTGCTGCACTGGAAACAGGGCGGGCTCCTGACTCCAGTACCAGCCGATGGCAATGGTCACCAGCAGGTACAGGCCGATCAGCGTGGCCAGCGCGCGGCTGAAAAACAGCCCACCCAGGTAGCTGCGGGTAGCCGATTTCGTCTCGGCGGCACGTTCAGGTGCGCTGCCCGCGCGGTTTTTCCAGTCCAGCATGGCGATGTCCCTTCAATCACTTGAGTTCACGGTTCGACCACAACCCTACGCCATCGTGCCTGATTTGAAACGCGATAAATCCTGCGTAAATCATGCGGGACCAGGCGGAGCAGTCGGATGGCAACTATAAAGGAAGCGCGGCCATCGGCCTACGAAACCGACCGGTCACAAACTGAATGTCGCTGCTGGGTAGATTATTGACGTGCGACACTCATGCGCATGAAAAGAGATGCTAGCATAGAGCCACCAGTCGACCTCAGCATGTATCTAACTAAGTAGTCAGGATAATGACCGAGCCAGAAGACCCCAGCCGTGAGCGCCTCAAGCACCACTTTGCCCAGCGGGTAATTCATCAGGCTCGTCAGATCCTGGAGATATGGCAGCGCCTGCAACGAAGTGAATGGTCCAGCACCGATCTGTCGGAGCTCAGTGAAGCCAATCTGCGCCTGCAGCGTTTTGCCGAGCGCTTCGAACAGCCCGAGCATTCCCAATTGGCCCAGGGCATCAGCCAGTCACTGCAAGCGGTGGATGCCAATCGTGGGCGGCTGAGCAGTCACCTGATCACCGAGATCAATCGTTTGATGCAGCGCCTGTCTCGTACGGGCCTGCGCCATGGGGACCAGCTCGACCAAACATTTCTACCGCCGTTGCGCAAACCGATTTATGTGCTGCTGCAAGACAATGACCGCGCCGAGCGTCTGGCCAAGCAACTGGAGTTCTTCGGCCTCAGCGCCCAGGCGTTGGAAAGTGTCGCGGCATTTCGCGCCTCGATGGTCGAGCGCCTGCCGGCGGCGATTGTCATGGATGTGGATTTCAGCGGTCCCGGCATCGGCCTGAAGTTGGCGGCCGAAGCCCAACAAGGCCTTGAGCAGCCATTACCACTGTTGTTCTTCAGCCTGCTGGAAACCGATACCCCGACACGTCTGGCGGCCGTGCGCGCCGGCGGACAGGAGTTCCTCACCGGCACCCTCGAGGCCTCGAGCCTGCTGGAAAAAATCGAGGTGCTGACCTGCGTCGCCCAGTACGAACCCTACAAAGTGCTGATCATTGATGACTCTCGCGCCCAGGCCCTGCACACCGAACGCCTGCTAAATAGTGCAGGCATCGTGACCCGCACGCTGATCGAACCGATCCAGGCCATGGCCGAGCTGGCAGATTTCCAGCCTGACCTGATCATTCTCGACATGTACATGCCTGCCTGCACCGGTACGGAACTGGCGAAGGTGATCCGTCACAATGACCGCTACGTCAGCGTGCCGATTATCTACCTGTCTGCCGAAGATGATCTGGACAAGCAGCTCGATGCCATGAGCGAGGGCGGCGATGACTTCCTGACCAAACCGATCAAGCCCCGCCACCTGATCACCACTGTGCGCAACCGTGCGGCCCGGGCCCGCAACCTCAAGGCGCGGATGGTACGTGACAGCCTGACCGGCCTGTACAACCACACCCATATCCTGCAGCTGCTCGAAGACTGCTGCTTCCGCGCCCGTCGCGAAGGCAAGCCCTTGAGCTTTGCCATGCTGGACATCGACCATTTCAAACGGGTCAACGACAGCCACGGCCATCCGATGGGCGACCGGGTAATCAAAAGCCTGGCGTTGTTTCTCAAGCAGCGCCTGCGCAAGACCGACTTCATCGGGCGTTACGGCGGAGAAGAGTTCGCCATTGTCATGCCGGACACCAACATCAACGACGCCTGCGCGGTCCTGGACGAAATCCGCCAGCGCTTTGCCGAAATCCACTATCCGGCCCAACCCCAGGACCTGTGGTGCACGTTCAGTGCCGGCGTGGTGGAGATGAGCGAGGAGTCCGACAGCCTGATGATGGCCAGTGAGGCGGATGAAGCGCTGTATCGCGCCAAGCACGCCGGTCGCAACCGGGTACAGAGCGCAAGGCAAAGTGCCACTTTTTCATCGGAATCCACCGACTCGGTCATGAACCTGTAACTCAAGCGCAATAAATTCAGGCACTTACGATTCTGCCCCCGGTAGACCTTCAATGCGCCTGAAATTGCTGACCAACCTCAATACCCTGCTTTTATTGGCCGTTTGCCTGGGCCTCGGCACCACGCTCTGGTGGTCCCAGGCCGCCCTGGAGCGTCCCTACCTGTTGATGGAGCGCTACGTGGGTCTGTCACGGCAATTCCAGGGCGAGGTTACGCGCAACATCGAAGATTACCTGGCCAGTGGCGATGCCTTGCGACTCAGCGCCGCGAGCCAGGCTCTCGACACCCTGCAAAAAGAACTGGATCACTTTCCCCCGGAACTGGCCCGCACCCTCAGGCCGAGCCTGTCGAGCCTGGACGGTTTCTGCAAGACCGACCTGCTGGCTGCCGGCAAACTGGCCGGCGATCCCCAGGCCCTGCTGCTGCAGGCCGAACGTGAATTGGGCGCCAACCTGGACCAGCTCGCCCAGTACGCCAACGGCGCCCCGAGTTACTTGCCTCTGTTGTTCAGCGCATCACAGCACCTGGGGCGATTGTCCCTTGCGCGAGACAAGCTGGTCAGCAGCGGGCGTAGTGAGTTGGCCACTGATGTCGAGCGGGAAGTGGAAAGTATCCGTGCGCAGGCCGGGCAACTGGACAGTCTGCCGTTGCTGGGCGTGACAACCAGCAGCGATTCCGCCGGCGATGATTTCGCCGCGCTGATGGGCCTGGAAAACCAGGAAAAAGCTGTCACTGAAGACGCCGGCATCGCCCTCAAGCGCGAACTCAACAGCCTGCTCGGTCGCTACCCCGCGGAACTGGCGCGCACCCGAGAACTGATCCATAAGCGCACTGAACTGAGCAACGCCACCCACGTGAAAACCGCCGACGTGCAACAGGCGATCGATGCCCTGGAACCAGTGGTTCGGGCCCAGCACGGGCAGATCCAGGGCGAGGTCCGGTTGATGCAGGGGGTGATGATCGGCTTGATCCTGTTGATCGCACTGCTTATCGACACCTTGCAACGACGCCTGGCCCGGACTTTGACGCACCTGGCGCCAGCCCTGTCGACCTGGGCCGAAGGCGACTTCAGCCGCGACATCCATGTGGGCGCCAGCAACCGTGAGTTGCAAGACATCCAAGCGTCACTCAATCGGCTGCGGGCTTATCTGGCGGACCTCGTGGGCACTATCCACCTGAACGCAGAGCAGGTCGCTGGCAGCAGCCGGGCCCTGGCCGATCTCAGCGCCGAGATGCACAGCGGCGCGGAGTATCAGGCTGATGATACGGCGCTGATCCGCGATTCCCTCAGCGAACTTGAAGCGACCATTCAACAGGTGGCCGGTGATGCCAGCCAGGCCGCCGACGCCAGCCGCAGCGCCGGGCAAGCCGTGGCGCAAGGGCAGAAAGTCATCGGCCTGAGTCTCACCGGCCTGCATGCACTGGTGGGCGAAGTACAGGGCAACGCACAGATGATCGAACAACTGGCCGAAGAGTCGGCCACCATTGGCGGTGTGTTGACGGTGATTCGCTCGATTGCCGACCAGACCAACCTGCTGGCGCTCAATGCCGCCATCGAAGCCGCCCGCGCCGGGGAGATGGGCCGTGGCTTTGCCGTAGTGGCCGAGGAGGTCCGTTCCCTGGCCCAACGTACGGCGGGGGCCACAGCCGAAATCCAGGCCTTGATCGCCCGCCTGCAACTGGCGGCGCGTCAGTCAGTCGATGGCATGCGCGCCCAAGTCGAACACGCCGAAGCCACCGCCAACCAGGCACAAGCGGCCGACGGTGCACTGGATAGAATCGTCGATGCTATCCAGACCATCGCCGACACCGCCGTGCGCATCGCCGAAGTCACCGCCCAACAGAGCGGCGCCGTCAGTGAAATCCGCGATCACAGCGAGCGTATTCACCTATTGGGCGGGGAAAACCTGCTGCGTATCGGCCAGGGACGGGAACAAGGCGAAAACCTGCTGGTGCTGGGTGGGCGTCTGCATACGGCGGTACAAGCGTTTCGTGTTTGACTGCCAGCGACAATCCCGTGTGGGAGCGGGCCTGCTCGCGATGGCGGTGGGTCAGCTTGCTTGGATGCCGAATGTGCCGCCCTCTTCGCGAGCAAGCCCGCTCTCACCCTGATCTGGGGTGGACACAACATCCATGTCCCCACAGGGCTCAAGGTGGCCTATGCCGGCATGGGTGACCGGATGCCTGGGCATGGTCACAAATTTTTCGCAAACATCGGTCAACGTGCTGGCTATTGCCGAGAACTGGACAGTCATTAAGGCTTTGCGGCATAGTCGCCGGGTTCTGATACCTGCTCACAGATAACAAGGAACAGCAGATGGCAACTCTTTTGGTCCTGCACGGACCCAACCTGAACCTGCTGGGCACCCGTGAACCGGGCGTCTATGGCGCGGTGACACTGGCCCAGATCAACCAGGACCTGGAGCAGCGGGCCCGCGCCGCCGGCCACCATCTGCTCTACCTGCAAAGCAATGCCGAATATGAATTGATCGACCGCATCCATGCCGCCCGTGGCGAAGGCGTGGACTTCATTTTGATCAATCCAGCAGCTTTTACGCATACAAGTGTCGCATTACGTGACGCGCTGCTGGCGGTGAGCATCCCATTCATCGAAGTGCATTTGTCCAACGTGCACAAACGCGAACCTTTCCGCCATCACTCCTACTTCTCCGATGTAGCGGTGGGAGTGATCTGCGGCCTTGGCGCCAGCGGTTACCGACTGGCCCTGGAGGCCGCCCTAGAGCAGCTTGAAAAACAGGCAACAGCTTGAACAACAAGCGTTAAACGCCCCTGACCGACCCTTGGGAGTTGATGATTCATGGATATCCGTAAAGTTAAGAAACTGATCGAATTGCTGGAAGAGTCCGGCATCGACGAGCTCGAGATCAAGGAAGGCGAAGAGTCCGTACGCATCAGCCGTCACAGCAAGACTCCAGCCCAGCAATTCTACGCCCCGGCACCGATGCAGGCTCCGGCCGCCGCACCGGCACCTGCCGCACCTGCCGCAGCTGCTCCGGCCGCAGCAGCAACGGCTGCCGCTCCAGCGCTCAACGGCACTGTGGCCCGTTCGCCAATGGTAGGCACCTTCTATCGCAAGTCTTCGCCAACCTCGCCGTCCTTCGTTGAAGTGGGCCAGACCGTGAAGAAAGGCGACACCCTGTGCATCGTCGAAGCCATGAAGATGATGAACCACATCGAAGCTGAAACCAGCGGTGTGATCGAGTCCATCCTCGTTGAAGACGGCCAGCCGGTTGAGTACGACCAACCGCTGTTCACCATCGTTTGAACCGCGGAGAGCCTTTGATGACTGCGAAGCTGGAAAAAGTCCTGATCGCGAACCGCGGTGAGATCGCCCTGCGGATCCTGCGTGCCTGCAAAGAGATGGGCATCAAGACCGTCGCCGTTTACTCCAAGGCCGACAAAGAGCTGATGCACCTGGGCCTGGCGGACGAATCCGTCTGCATCGGCCCGGCCTCTGCCGCGCACTCCTACCTGCACATCCCGGCGATCATTGCCGCTGCCGAAGTGACCGGCGCCACCGCCATTCACCCAGGCTACGGGTTCCTGGCGGAAAACGCCGACTTCGCCGAACAGGTCGAGAATTCCGGCTTTGCCTTCATCGGCCCGAAAGCTGAAACCATCCGCCTGATGGGCGACAAGGTTTCGGCCAAGCACGCCATGATCGCTGCCGGCGTGCCGACCGTTCCGGGTTCCGACGGCCCGCTGCCTGAAGACGAAGAAACCGCCCTGCGCATCGGTCGCGAAGTCGGTTACCCGGTGATCATCAAGGCCGCCGGCGGCGGCGGTGGTCGCGGCATGCGCGTGGTACACAAGGAAGAAGACCTGATTTCCTCGGCGAAACTGACCCGCTCCGAAGCAGGCGCGGCGTTCGGCAACCCGATGGTCTACCTGGAAAAATTCCTGACCAACCCACGCCACGTCGAAGTCCAGGTGCTGTCCGACGGCCAGGGCCAGGCCATCCATCTGGGCGACCGCGATTGCTCACTGCAACGTCGCCACCAGAAGGTCCTCGAAGAAGCGCCGGCACCGGGCATCGACGAGAAGGCCCGCCAGGAAGTCCTGGCTCGTTGCGTCAAGGCCTGCATCGACATCGGCTACCGCGGTGCCGGTACCTTCGAGTTCCTGTACGAGAACGGTCGCTTCTACTTCATCGAAATGAACACCCGTGTTCAGGTGGAGCACCCGGTTTCGGAAATGGTCACAGGTATCGACATCGTCAAGGAGATGCTCAGCATCGCCGCCGGCAACAAGCTGTCGTTCACCCAGGATGACGTAGTCATTCGCGGTCACGCACTGGAATGCCGGATCAACGCCGAAGACCCGAAAACCTTCATGCCAAGCCCAGGCACGGTCAAGCACTTCCATGCACCGGGCGGCAATGGCGTTCGCGTCGACTCGCACCTGTACAGCGGTTATGCCGTTCCGCCGAACTACGATTCGTTGATCGGCAAGCTGATCACCTACGGGGCGACCCGCGACGAAGCCATGGCGCGCATGCGCAATGCGCTGGAAGAAATCGTGGTTGACGGGATCAAGACCAACATCCCGCTGCACCGCGATCTGGTACGTGACAAAGGCTTCTGCGAAGGCGGCGTCAACATCCATTACCTGGAACACAAGCTGGCCCACGAGGCTTGATGTCCCAAGTGATGTAAAAAAGACCCCGGTCCGTTGGCCGGGGTCTTTTTTTTGCCTGCCGACCGATCAGCTCAGCAGCACCGTCGAGAAAGCTTGCGCTTCGATCTGCGCCGAAGTCACCGGCCTCCCCTGCCCAGTGCTGATGGCACCACTGGAGTTCGCGACCAGGGGCTCGTTACGCACGCGTCTCATGAACCCCCGTGCCCGTACCGACACCGGATCGGCGCTCTTTTTCGCTCGCGCCAGCACTGGTATGTAGTAACGCTCGACTTGGCCGCGCCCTGTCTTGAACACCGACGTCACGCCACTGCGCAGGTCCAGCGCGACACCATAGGTATTGCCAAAACAGGAAGAGTACGACCAGTAATCCCACGTGGGTTGCAGGCCCTGGCGCCGCATCGCCGCCCTGACCCGCCCGCCGATGTCAGTGCCCGTCAGCCAATCCCCACCCACCAGGGTGGCGCGGATATCCTGCGCCACTCCGCCCAGACGCTGCGTTATGTCCCGCAAGCAGCGTTCGATCAGCGCGCGGATATTGTGATCAAAGTGAATGACAGCGCCCATTCCGGTGGTCGGGTTGTGCAGCGAAGCGATCACGCAGGTCTGCGCGTTCAGGGAGAACAGATAATTGTCTGCGACGGCCTCGCTGAACCTCGCCACTACCGCCTCGCCCTGCAATGCGCCCCTTGATACATCCGGGAAGACATGCCCAGGAAACGCCGCCCGCAAGTCATCCACTCGCCCAAGATAAGCCACCTCGCCGTTTCCACCCAGCAAGCCCGGCTTATCGTAGACCCACTTGCCATTCGACATCCTGCGCAGGGGCTCTTGATAAAGCGCCCCGGGATTCCTGGCATCCACCAGGCGCAGACCGTCAAGAGAGGGATGTTTCTTCACCTGGTAGTACCTGCCTTTATGCTTGATAAAGTAGGTGTCCCGCGGCTGTGAAGCACTGGACGGGCTACGCCAGGTGCCCTTGAAAATGCCCTCCTCAGTCACCTCCACCAGATTTGCAGGCACTTTCCTGATGGACTGATGCGCCTTGAAGCGTATGGGTCGTAGCGTTGGATCAGTCTCTTTGGCGGCGGGGGCTGCATGCCTCAAGCGCCGGGCCGACAACGATGCAGGCTTCACCACCTGCCCCAGACGCCTGACAGCGCCCACGATCTGTAGCCCAAACGCGGCGAACAACGCTCCCCAGGTCGCGAACATCCAATGCCACAGCGCGCTTTCCGTGTCGCCCTGGACATGCGCCTCGATGGCCTGCCCGGAACTGACGGTAATGAGGGCGATATCCAGCAGCAGGACAAAAGGGGGATACACCATGCATACCGGCGCTGACGCAAAGAGCAGGCCCTTGATGACCTGGCCCTCGATCACTTCGATACGGCTGGTGGTGACATCCTCCACATCAGTGATGCTGCGCTCGATATAGGCATCGAACTCGGCCCGGATGTCGATCACCCGATTGAGTTCGCGCAGCGCATCGACGCGAGCACTCGTCGTCGCCAGGGCCACCAGCGAACGCCTTACCTTTTCCCTGGCGGTGAGCGCCACCCGCCCCACGACATAATCACGCAGTCGTGCAGCGACCCCTCCGGAAAAATCCCGGTACCGGCGAAAGGTAACGCCGTCCGGCGCGTCTGGCGTGTACAGCCAGGATGAACGTTTCGGATCGAAGTAGATAAAAACGTAAACGCCCAATACGACATGCCCATCGACAGTAAACCTGACCACGCCCTCGCGCCTCACCACAGTCCCCGGATATTCAGGGCCCGACACTGCCACCAACTCCCCCAGCAGGGTGACTTGCCGGGTGAGCCACCAGAATTCCGAATCGTTCAACAGGCCCTTGCCCTTCGCGACGCGCAGGTCACGATCCATTCGGATCAGCAGCATGTGGCGGTAGGTATTGCGGCGCTTGATGTAGGCAGGCGAATCGACGTCGAGGAACCTGGCGCGGGTCTCTTTCCCATAACGCTCGCCCACATAAGCCCGTCGGATATAGAGCGCCAACTCGGCACTGCGGACCTGCCTCAGGTCCTGCCCGACAGAGGAACGCACACCTTTGCGGGGGTCATCGATACCCGAGTTGTCGTCGTACCCATGGATGACCAGATCCAGCAGGCTCGCGGTCTTCGTGTCACGGCCCGCGAGCCCCGGGCTGTAGTCGATGAGGATCGTCGCGGGATCCACCGACTCAAGTACGCCCCTGCTGCGCAGGTAAGGCGCGATCGCCTGGGCGACGGTGCGCTTGGCGAAGTCCACGAAGACTTCGAAGTCCGCAAGCTGCTCGCTGAATGCCCGCTGGTGCAGCAGGAGCTCCTGACTCAAACTGCTGATGTTTCGACGGGAATCAAGCGGCAGTGCGGAATACCAGCGAGGCGAGTCGTCCAACCGCACCTGCGCCAGGTTATGGGCCAACCCCATGGCCACGGCGTCTTCCAGGCACGCCCTGAATCCCGTCGCTCCGGCCCTTAGATCCTTGCCCATGTCCCATGAAACCGGCTTGTCCACCACACGGGCAAAGTATTCCCGAGCCACATCGCGACCATTCGGGGACAATTGCTGCATCAGGTATTCGCGCCCTGCCTCATTTCGGGTCCATGCGCCTATTTCCACACTCACGGCCCACAGCGACGGCAACTCGATCCACTCCTGGCCATCGGGCTTGGCGGGGGCATACAGCAACAGGTCACCCTGCATGTCCTCGCGGAAAAACAGCAGCAGATCAGCGCATTGCAATCCGTTTGGCAGTGCCAGGCCGGTGACATGCAGCAGGCTGGCGGACAGCACCGACGCCTCGCCGCCCCAGAGGGCTTTGACCGCGTCATGATTGACCGCCTTCAGATGACCCGCGCAACGCGCAATGAATGCGCTTTGCTGCAGTCGGGCCGTCAGCCAATCGAACATGGCGGGTTTCAGATCAGCCCGACCATATCGATCGGTCAACGCCTGCAAGTACCCGGCAGGCGCATCCACATCCGCCAACAAACGGCTGACGAACGCCGATGAAAGGGGCTGATTGCGCAGCATCGCGCCATTTTCCACCAGCAGTACCGACACGGCATCCGACCTTACCGGCCCCGCCACCAGCAGGTCACTCAGGCTGTAACGTTGTATGGGCTGATCAACGACCGCTCTCCATTGCAACGTCACCCGAACATTGTCCGGCTCGACGTCCATGTCCAGCTCATGCCTGATATACGCCTTGGCCTGTTGCCGGGCGAAGGCACGCAACGAGCCCACGCCATCGAGCAACTCATCGACCAGCGCCTGCGCCTGCTGAGTCCGCTCCTGAAGCAGCCGTAGCGATGCTCGCCCGGGTTCATCCAACACCCGCAGCCAATGAGGCAGTTGCAAGCGTGCCAACGCATCGAGATCCCGGCGCTCCTGCTCAGTGGCCAGCCCAGTCACTTCATTCATGCGACGCCAGGCGTCCTGGAGCGTTTCGATGCGCTCGCGCAGATCATCGACGTCCAGCCCCTCCAACTGATCGGACTGAAAAATCCTGTCGATGGCCGCCATGTGCTCACCGAGCTTCTGCTGGACCACGCCCTCGAGCGAGGCGTCGCCGCTAGTCATTCGCCAATAACGACTCAGGTAGTCCTTGTAGTGCTGAATGCCCCCCCAGACGGCGGACTCCACCACCTGGACAATGACCTCCCGACGCTCGGCCGTAAAACCCAAGTCGGGCCCGCCAGGCCAACGGAACGCCACGTCGTATTCCTCGTCAGGCGCAATCGGTTTGTCGTCGATCATCCGTTGCAGCACCGTGTCCAGCAGGGTGCCGATGAAATGTGGATCGATGTTGCCTTCCTGATAACGGGTACGCAGTTCGACCAGCAGATACTCTTCCAGCACCTCCAGCAAGGTCATCTGGGTCGGCAGGCGCGTGTCGATGACGGCCTTCCAGCGTGCCAGTCTTTCCAGAACGGCTGATGCGGTTTGCGCTTGCGGGATAGATTCCGCTCCCGCGCCATTCACCTTGCTTTGCCCCTCGGCAGTGTTGTCCATCACGTTCCTCCCTGTTGCGTGGACCCCCACCTTATCCGCCGTGCAGCACCTCCATGTCATACATATATATATCGAAACACCACGCCGGACGGCAGCCGCGGCCTGCCACAGGCCACCGGGCTTATCCACTTTGACGGCGACCTGGCGTACACTGCGCAGCTTTCGCAGCCTGGTGACCTGCGTGGCTGATTCGGGTACTCAAATTAGCCACACACGCCACCAAGACTGCTTCCTGTAGATTTATTTCCAAAGGTGCCCGCCATGCCTTGGCTGCAAGTACGTCTGGCCATCAGCCCGGAACAAGCCGAAACCTACGAAGATGCGTTTCTTGAAGTAGGCGCCGTATCGGTCACCTTCATGGACGCCGAAGACCAGCCGATCTTCGAGCCGGAACTCAACACCACCCCGCTGTGGTCACACACCCACCTGCTGGCCCTGTTCGAAGGTGGCGCCGAAGCGGCCAGCGTGCTGGCCCATCTGGAACTGCTGACCGGCAGCCCGCTGCCCGAACATCACAGCGAAGTGATCGAAGACCAGGATTGGGAACGCAGCTGGATGGACAATTTCCAGCCGATGCGCTTTGGCCAGCGGCTGTGGATCGTACCGAGCTGGCACGCGGCGCCGGAGCCGGACGCCGTCAACCTGCTGCTGGACCCGGGCCTGGCGTTCGGCACCGGCACCCACCCGACCACCGCGTTGTGCCTGGAATGGCTCGACGGCCAGGACCTCAAGGGCTGCAATGTGCTCGACTTCGGCTGCGGGTCGGGCATCCTGGCCATTGCCGCGCTGCTGCTGGGCGCTAAAGAAGCGGTTGGCACCGACATCGACGTCCAGGCCCTGGAAGCGTCCCGCGACAACGCCGGGCGCAACAACATTGCCGAAGCACTGTTCCCACTCTATCTGCCGCAGGACCTGCCCCAGGTCCAGGCCGACGTACTGGTGGCCAATATCCTTGCCGGACCGTTGGTTTCCCTGGCGCCGCAACTGTCGGGCCTGGTCAAGCCGGGTGGGCGACTGGCGCTGTCGGGCATCCTGGCCGAGCAGGGTGAAGAAGTTGCCGCCGCTTATGCCGCCGACTTTGACCTGGACCCGATTGCCAATCGTGATGGCTGGGTGCGCATCACCGGACGTCGGCGCTAGAATGGCCGCCTGTACCCACCGGATTGCCGCATGACTGACAGTTTCGTCACCCAGTGCCCGCATTGCCACACCAGTTTTCGCGTCAGCCATGCTCAATTGAGCGTGGCCCGCGGGGTGGTTCGCTGCGGCTCATGCCTGCAAGTCTTCAATGCCGCGCGGCAATTGCTGGAACAACGGACAGCCAAGGAGCCCGCCCCACCCGTCGCCGCGCCCATCCGGCCTGCTGCCGTCGAAACACCGCCCCGGGCAATCAGCCAGAAAGAGTGGACTGCCGCCGAGCTGGACCTTGACGACCTGGACAAGGAGCTGGCTCGCCTGGAACGGCGCGACAAACGGGCACCGGACTCCTTCGGCCGACGCCGTGAAGATAACCTGAGCGCACAGCGGGATCACCTCTCCGGCGAACAGGAACCCTGGTCCGACAGCCTGTACAGCGACTCTCCCGCCGAGCGCGCGGAAGCAGTAACCCAGGCCCCCATCGAGCCGTTCGCCCCCCATGAGCCCGTCCGGCCACCACGCACCGAGCCATCCCTGTCCCTGCCCCTGACGCTTGAACCACTGGAGCCGGACGATGTGCCTGGCGCGCCGCTGCACCTGGCACCGGACGATGAACCTGACGAACACCTCGAACGCCTGTCCGCCACCGACGACATTGACGATATCGACGAAGAGCCAGTCCTGCCCCGCAAGAAACGCGAACGCCAGGAACCCGGAATACGTGCCGAAGTCCTTCAGGACCTTGACGACGATCCGTTGCAACTGGACTGGCGCAAGCGTCGCTCGCCCTGGGGGCGACGCCTGCTGTGGAGCCTGTTGATTCTGCTGGCCGCCGCGGCGCTGGCCGGCCAGTACATCGCTTATCACTTCGAGGAATTGGCCCGCCAGGACCAGTACCGCCCGTGGTTCCTGCAGATATGTCCGAGCATCGGCTGCGACGTTCCGTCCAAAGTCGACATTGCCAAGATCAAAAGCAGCAACCTGGTGGTGCGCAGTCATCCGGAGTTCAGCGGTGCCCTGGTGGTGGACGCGATCATCTACAATCGTGCGCCCTTCTCCCAGCCTTTTCCGCTGCTGGAATTGCGCTTCGCCGACCTTAACGGACACTTGATCGCCAGTCGTCGCTTCAAGCCCGGAGAGTACCTGGGCGGCGATCTCGAGGGGCTGGGGGAAATGCCGCCGCAGACCCCCATTCACATCGCCCTGGACATCCTGGACCCGGGTCCCAAAGCGGTGAACTACAGCCTGAGCTTCCACTCGCCTGAGTGATCCACCGCAGGCCAGTCGATTGACGGCAGCTTTCTGACCCACCCCAGCCGGACCAAACCGCTGGCGATAACAAAATAGCTGTTCAGATTTTATCCAATTCGATCTTTATCCAGTCATCGAGAGCGGGTATCATGCCAACCCTTTTTCGAAGTCTCATGATCCGGCCCCACTTCAGGGAAGTCCTATGTCGGCGGTACGCATCGGCCCATACACACTGCAGAACGGTCTGGTTCTCGCCCCCATGGCGGGTGTCACCGATCAGCCCTTTCGTCAGTTGTGCAAACGGCTGGGCGCCGGTCTTGTCGTTTCGGAAATGGTCACCAGTGACATGACCCTGTGGAACACCCGCAAGTCACGTCTGCGCATGATCCACGAAGGCGATCCCGAGCCCCGCTCGGTACAGATCGCCGGTGGCGACGCACAGATGCTGGCGGAGGCGGCCCGGGCCAACGTGGCGCTGGGGGCCCAGATCATCGACATCAACATGGGCTGCCCGGCAAAGAAAGTCTGCAATAAGGCTGCCGGCTCGGCACTGTTGAAGGATGAAGCCCTGGTTACCGAGATCCTGCAGGCTGTCGTCGCCGCGGTCGATGTGCCGGTGACCTTGAAGATCCGCACCGGGTGGGACCGGGAGAACAGGAATGGCCTGACGGTGGCGAAGATCGCCGAACAGGCTGGAATCACGGCGTTGGCGGTCCATGGCCGCACCCGTGCCGACCTGTACACCGGTGAGGCCGAGTACGACACCATCGCCGCTATCAAGCAGGCGGTGTCGATACCGGTGTTTGCCAATGGCGATGTCGACTCGCCAGAGAAGGCCCGGTACGTGCTGGACGCAACCGGTGCCGACGGCCTGTTGATCGGCCGGGCCGCCCAGGGGCGGCCCTGGATTTTCCGTGAGATCGAACACTTCCTGCGCACCGGCGAAAAGCTGGCCGCGCCGCAAATGTCCGAGGTGGAACGAATTCTGCTGGAGCATCTGGCCGCACTGCATGCCTTCTACGGAGAAGTCATGGGCGTGCGCATCGCGCGCAAGCATGTGGGCTGGTATCTCGCAACCCTGCCGGGCGCCAGGGAGTTTCGCGCCCGCTTCAATCGTTTGGATGGTACGCAAGCACAATGCGCCGACGTTCAGGCCTTCTTCGCTGAACGTTACAAGAGCCTGACAGGGGACGAAGGGGTGGCCGCATGACGATGATGACCGAGACTTTAGTGAGTGGAATAACACCCGTGAGCGACAACGTGAATTTGAAACAGCACCTCAATACGCCTAGCGAAGAGGGTCAGACCCTTCGCGGGAGTGTCGAGAAGGCGCTGCACAATTATTTCGCCCACCTTGAGGGCGCTGCCGTCACGGATGTGTACAACCTGGTGCTTTCCGAAGTCGAGGCGCCACTGCTCGAAAGCGTGATGAACTACGTCAAGGGCAACCAGACAAAGGCCAGTGAGATGTTGGGCCTGAACCGCGGTACCCTGCGCAAGAAACTCAAGCAGTACGATCTGCTGTAAGCATTCAATCAAACCAGAAAGGCGCCCGCGTAAAAAACGGTCGCCTTTTTTGCTGACTTCCCTTGCTTTTGATGGAAACTGAAATGACCGACCAGACCACCCGCCTGCCGATCCGCCGCGCCTTGATCAGCGTCTCCGACAAGACCGGGATCCTCGAATTCGCCCGCGAGCTGCAACAGCTGGGCGTCGAGATCCTCTCCACCGGCGGGACCTTCAAGCTGCTGCAGGACAATGGCGTCGCCGCAGTGGAAGTCGCGGACTACACCGGTTTTGCGGAAATGATGGACGGTCGGGTCAAGACCCTGCACCCGAAAATCCACGGTGGGATCCTGGGCCGTCGCGGCATCGACGACGCCATCATGAACGAACACGGCATCAAGCCGATCGACCTGGTGGCGGTCAACCTCTACCCGTTCGAAGCCACCATCAACAAGCCGGGCTGCGACCTGCCGACCGCCATCGAGAACATCGACATCGGCGGCCCGACCATGGTCCGCTCGGCGGCCAAGAACCACAAAGACGTGGCCATCGTGGTCAACGCCAGCGACTACGCCAATGTGCTGGAAAACCTCAAGGCCGGCGGCCTGACCTACGCCCAGCGTTTCGACCTGATGCTCAAGGCCTTCGAACACACCGCCGCCTACGACGGCATGATCGCCAACTACATGGGCACCGTGAACCAGGCCGCTGAAACCCTGTCGACCGAAGGCCGCAGCGAATTCCCGCGCACCTTCAACACACAGTTCATCAAGGCCCAGGAAATGCGCTATGGCGAGAACCCGCACCAGAGCGCGGCCTTCTACGTTGAGGCCAAGCCTGCCGAAGTCGGCATTGCTACCGCCACCCAGTTGCAAGGCAAGGAGCTGTCGTTCAACAACGTGGCCGATACCGACGCCGCGCTGGAATGCGTGAAGAGCTTCGTCAAGCCGGCCTGCGTAATCGTCAAGCATGCCAACCCGTGCGGCGTGGCCGTGAGCCCGGACGCCGAGGGCGGTATCCGCCAGGCCTACGAACTGGCCTACGCCACCGACACCGAATCGGCCTTCGGCGGCATCATCGCCTTCAACCGTGAACTGGATGCCGAGACGGCCAAAGCCATCGTCGAGCGCCAGTTCGTCGAGGTGATCATCGCGCCTTCGGTCAGCGAAGAAGCTCGCGCCATCGTGGCCGCCAAGGCCAACGTGCGCCTGCTGGCCTGCGGCCAATGGTCGGCGGACCGTGCTCCGGCGTGGGACTACAAGCGCGTCAATGGCGGCCTGCTCGTACAGAGCCGCGACATCGGCATGATCGGCAGCGCCGACCTGAAAGTCGTGACCCAGCGCGCCCCGAGCGAGCAGGAAATCAACGATCTGATCTTCGCCTGGAAAGTCGCCAAGTACGTCAAGTCCAACGCCATCGTCTACGCCAAGAACCGCCAGACCATCGGTGTCGGCGCCGGCCAGATGAGCCGAGTGAACTCGGCCCGTATCGCCGCGATCAAGGCTGAACACGCCGGTCTGCAGGTTCAGGGCGCGGTCATGGCGTCCGATGCGTTCTTCCCGTTCCGCGACGGTATCGACAACGCGGCCAAGGTTGGTATCACCGCCGTGATCCAGCCGGGTGGTTCGATGCGTGACAGTGAAGTGATTGCCGCCGCCGACGAGGCAGGCATCGCGATGGTCTTTACGGGCATGCGCCATTTCCGTCACTAATATCGATCGATGTGGGCGCTGAGTTTGTGTGGGAGCACGGCTTGCCCGCGATAGCATCACCTCGGTGCGCCTGATAAACCGAGTTGCCTGCATCGCGGGCAAGCCTTGCTCCCACACAAGCTCGCTTCCACAGAAGAGCAGCTTCAGCGCTGCATACAGAATCAGCGTCATCCGAGGTTTTTGAAATGAATGTTTTGATCATTGGCAGCGGTGGCCGTGAACATGCCCTGGCCTGGAAAGTAGCCCAGGACCCGCGCGTGCAGAAGGTTTTCGTGGCGCCGGGCAATGCCGGTACCGCCATCGAAGCCAAGTGCGAGAACGTCGCGATCGACGTGCTGGCCCTGGAACAACTGGCCGATTTTGCCGAGAAGAACGTCTCGCTGACCATCGTCGGTCCGGAAGTGCCGCTGGTCGCCGGCGTCGTCGACCTGTTCCGCTCCCGGGGTCTGGACTGCTTCGGCCCGACTGCCGGTGCGGCACAGCTGGAAGGCTCGAAAGCCTTTACCAAGGATTTCCTCGCCCGGCACAAGATCCCGACCGCCGACTACCAGAATTTCACCGAAATCGAGCCGGCCCTGGCCTACCTGCGGGAGAAAGGCGCTCCGATCGTGATCAAGGCCGATGGTCTGGCCGCCGGTAAAGGCGTGATCGTGGCCATGACCCTGGCCGAAGCCGAAGACGCCGTACGCGACATGCTGGCCGGCAATGCCTTCGGTGATGCAGGCTCCCGGGTGGTGATCGAAGAGTTTCTCGATGGTGAAGAAGCCAGTTTCATCGTCATGGTGGACGGCAAGAACGTCTTGCCCATGGCCACCAGCCAGGACCACAAGCGTGTCGGCGACGGCGACAGCGGGCCGAACACTGGCGGCATGGGCGCCTACTCCCCGGCCCCGGTAGTCACTGCCCAGGTACACCAGCGCGTCATGGACCAGGTGATCTGGCCAACCGTGCGCGGCATGGCTGAGGAAGGCAACGTCTATACGGGCTTCCTCTATGCTGGCCTGATGATCGACAAGGCTGGTAACCCAAAAGTCATCGAATTCAACTGCCGTTTCGGCGATCCTGAGACCCAGCCGGTGATGTTGCGCCTGCAATCGAGCCTGGTACTGCTGGTCGAAGCCGCACTGGCCCAGGCGCTGGACAAGGTCGAAGCGCAGTGGGATCCACGCCCGAGCGTTGGCGTCGTTTTGGCGGCCGGCGGCTACCCGGGAGACTATGCCAAGGGCAGCGTGATCCGTGGTCTGGAGGCTGCGGCCCAGCAGGAAGGCAAGGTTTTCCACGCTGGTACCGCGCTGAAGGACGGCCAGGTCGTCACCGCCGGCGGTCGCGTGCTGTGCGCCACCGCCATGGGTACCAGTGTCGACGCCGCTCAGCAGCAGGCCTACAAGCTTGCCGCCGAGATCGACTGGGAAGGTTGCTTCTACCGTAAGGACATTGGTTATCGTGCCATTGCCCGCGAGCGTGGCGAAAATCTGGAATAACCCGGCCTTTCAGCCAGGCAGGGCTCCGTGGCCCTTGCCTGTCTGTCAGGGCGCCGCGCATAGTTATAATATGGCATCAACCTACGAAGGGATTTCGCCGTGCGCTGGCTCAGGATCGCCATAGGCTTTACCGTCACCTTGCTGACGCTGCTCTGCATGCTCCCGGCCCAGGCCGCGCCAGGCAGTGGCTGGGCGGTATTGCTCGACGAACAGGGCGACCTGACGCTGAGCGACATCCGCTCGGCCCGCTACACCAACCAATTCAGCCCCATTGACCTCGACCGTCTCCAGGCCGCCGAGCCCGACGGCGCACTGTGGCTGCGCTTCCGACTTGCTCCCGACAAGCATGAACAGATCCTGCGGATCTTCGCGCCCGACTTGTCGCGCCTGAATCTCTATGTGCTGGACGGCGATGCCCTGGTCGACCAGCAGATCACCGGCAATGCCCTGCCACGCAGTGAACACTCGGTGCCGAGCAGCGATTTCATGCTGGCCCTGCCCCGCAGCGATAAACCGCTGGACGTCTACCTGCGACTGGCATCCCGACACGAGCTGCGCCCGTACATCACCCTGCAACCGGCAATCACAGCGGCAGCGGATCAGAACCAGACCCTGATCTATGGCTTGCTGTTCGGCTGCATTACCATGCTGATCCTGCACAACCTCACCCGCTACGCCTACACCCGCTCACGCAGTTGCCTGTGGCTGGCGGCTTGTGAGGGGCTGCTGATGCTGAGCCTGGCCTTGTTGCTGAACCTGGCGGGGGGCTGGCTGCCCGACTGGCCGGCGGTGCAGACGCCGGGCGCCTATCTGGCTCTGTTGCTGACCGCACCTTGCGGCCTGATGTTCGCCTACCGATTCTTTGCACCCCTGGGACCGCATCCGCTGAACCGGCTGCTGCTGGGGGACATCGTATTCGTCATGCTGTGCTGCCTGTTGCTGTTGTTCGTCAACACCCTGCCGCTCAATATCATGACCTATGCACTGGTGGCCCTGGCGGGCTTGAGCATGCTGTTCGTCAGCGCCTGGCACTGGCAGAAGGGCTACCGCCCGGCACGCCTGTTTGTCGCGGCCATGGTGGTTTTCAACCTTGGCACACTGATCATTCTGCCCGCCCTGCAAGGCCTCACGGAGGTCGCTCCCCAAGGTCTGATCGTCACGTTGCTGGTATTCATCTGCATCAGCGGCCTGCTGATGAGCGTCGCCTTGGGTGAACGCCAGCGATCCATCAACGAGAGCCGTTTCAGCATCAGTCGCGACCTCGCCGCGAGCAATGCCGAGATCAATGCCAAGGCGGAATTCCTGGCCAAGATCAGCCACGAGATCCGTACCCCGATGAACGGCGTGCTGGGCATGACCGAGCTGCTGCTGGGTACGCCGCTGTCGGTCAAGCAGCGCGACTACGTGCAGACCATCCACAGTGCCGGCAACGAACTGCTGACGCTGATCAATGAGATCCTCGACATTTCCCGGCTCGAATCCGGTCAGATCGAACTGGACGATGTGCAGTTCGATCTCAATGCGTTGATCGAGGATTGCCTGAGTATCTTCCGCGCCAAGGCCGAGCAGCAGAATGTCGAGCTGATCAGTTTCATCCAGCCCCAGGTACCACGGGTGATCAGCGGTGATCCGACACGGCTGCGCCAGGCGCTTCTGAGCCTGTTGGAAAACGCCTTGAAGAAGACCGACGAAGGCGAGGTGCTGATCGTCGTGGCCCTCGACGAGCGCAGCAGCGAGCCACGCCTGCGCATCGCCGTGCAGGACAGCGGTTTGCCCATGGACGCCGAAGAGCGCGACACGCTCATGCATGCGGAACTGCATAGCAAGAACTTCCTGTCGGCCACGCGCCTGGGCGGCAACCTGGGCCTGGTCATCGCCCGGCAGTTGATCATGCTGATGCACGGGGAGTTCGGCATCAAGAGCGGAAGCAACCAGGGCAACACCTTGTGGCTGACGCTGCCGCTGGACCCGGATCGCCTGGAGCATCCGACCTCCGATCTCGACAGCCCGCTGCAAGGCGCGCGGGTACTGGTCGTCGACGACAATGAGACCTGCCGCAAGGTGCTGGTGCAGCAATGCAGCGCCTGGGGCTTGAATGTCAGCGCGGTGCCATCGGGCAAGGAAGCCCTGGCGCTGCTGCGCACCAAGGCTCACCTGCGGGACTATTTCGACGTGGTGCTGCTGGACCAGAACATGCCCGGCATGACCGGCATGCAACTGGCGGCCAAGATCAAGGAAGACCCGAGCCTGAACCACGACATCCTGTTGATCATGCTCACCGGCATCAGCAACGCACCGAGCAAGATCGTGGCGCGCAACAGCGGAGTCAAGCGCATCCTCGCCAAACCGGTGGCCGGTTATACCCTCAAGACCACCCTCGCGGACGAACTGAACCAGCGCAACAAAGGCCATGCCCCCAATGCCCCATTGAATGCCGGTCCCGCCGCGCCGGTGAAAGTCCCGAGTGACTTCCGCATCCTGGTGGCCGAAGACAACAGCATTTCCACCAAGGTCATCCGCGGTATGCTCGGCAAGCTCAACCTGCAACCCGACACCGCCAGCAACGGCGAGGAAGCCCTCAAGGCCATGAAGGAACGGCACTACGACCTGGTCCTGATGGATTGTGAGATGCCGATCCTTGACGGGTTCTCCGCCACCCAGCAGCTGCGGGCCTGGGAAATGAGCAACCAGCGAACCCGTACGCCCATCGTAGCGCTCACGGCCCACATCCTGGCCGAGCATAAGGAACGGGCCCGCCAAGCCGGGATGGACGGCCACATGGCCAAGCCGGTGGAGTTGTCGCAACTGCGCGAGCTGATCGAGCACTGGGTCGCCCAACGCGAGCAACAGAACCGCACGGTGCAAACGTCCTGAGCCGACAGACGTCACACCGCCTGATAGACTCCCGTCGTCTTCCTCCGCCTTGAGCCCCAACCATGCTCCATGTGCTGTTCAGCGTTTATCTGAAGATGCTGGTGCTCTACAGCCCCTTCTTCGTGTTGTCGTGCTTTATCGGCCTGACCCGTGGCTACTCGCGCAAGGAGCAGCGACGCCTGGCCTGGAAGGTCGCGATCGCGACACTGGTCTCCAGCGTATTGCTGTATTTGTTCGGTCGGGTGATTTTCAGCGTATTCGGCATTACCGTGGATGCGTTCCGTATCGGTGCCGGCAGCGTACTGTTCATCTCGGCGCTGGGCATGGCCCAGGGCAAGTCGGCCGTACAGACCGACAATGTCCAGCAGGACGTGACCATCGTCCCGCTGACCATTCCATTGACCGTCGGCCCCGGTACCATCGGCGCGCTGCTGGTGATGGGCGTGAGCCAGCCGCACTGGGACGACAAACTCATGGCCATTATCAGCATTGCCCTGGCCAGCTTCACCGTCGGGGTCGTGCTCTATCTGTCCAGCCGCATCGAACGGATTCTGGGTGACCAGGGCTTGCAGATCGTCAGCCGCCTGATGGGGTTATTTGTCTGTGCGTTGGCGGCACAGATCATCTTCACCGGGGTGAAGGGCTACCTGATGCCGTAGCACCGCTGACCGGTCACCCTTGCTTGCGGCGATTGAAGCGCTTTCGCAGCACCTCCTTGCGATGTTCGCCCAGGTATTGCTCGATGTCCGACCTGAACTCTTCGTAACGAGCCGGGTTGAACGTCACAAAGGATTTACCGCGAAAGATTTCCCGCGCCGACGATTGCCAGTTCACGAAAAGAACCCCGCCGTTATTCGAGGTTCCGGTCTGCCTTATGGAGGCAGACGAGGCAATCAGGATACCGTTGGCCAACTGCTCGCAGGGAATGACGGAGAGACGGGCGCCCTCGGGCGTCTTGACCTGGCTGTTGTACAGATTGAGGGTTTGCTTATCCTGCTTCAGCCCGTCAATCGTGGTGTTCACCACCGCACCGAGCACCGACGCTGCCGGGACACTGGCTTTCACCCCATCGATGATTCCCTTGACGATGTCGCTGATCACGAAGTCCATGTCTACGCGCTGGGAACGCTCGGAGTAGCGGGTGTAGCCGTCATCGGCAACGAAACATCCGAGGTCATGCAGACACCGGATAAACGCGTCATACCACGCCAAGGTGTTCTTGCCGCCAGGTACTTCAAAGTTGGCCTCCATGATGGCCATGGTCATCAGGTTCTCCATGATCGCCATGTTGGTGAGCGACATGTTGGCGCCGTAGCCTACCAGCGCGTTTCCCAACATCAGCGCGTCCAGGTCCTGGGTCGGGCTGTCCTGCAGTGCAGCGGACCGACGCACACGCCGGCCGGCAGAGACCAGCGCCTTGCGCCTGTTGATGCGTGCACCGATCAGTTCAATACTCTGCTCGACACTTACTTCACTTTCAAACTGTTCCATATATAACTTCCCTGGTTATGTAATGACCACTCCTGCGATCAAACAGCAATCTAATTTACCCTTCAGGCAAACTGCAACTTTCAGCTTATTGCAACATATTTAGCTCTTCTCCCCCCCCGACAAACATCCGGATTTAAATCAACCCATCCACTCACTTGAATTCACCGGCCACCGTTGTATTTATAAAAGACAACTTTGACGGAGATTCCCATGAACAACCCATTACTGACCGGCCTGGTCACGGGCCCTAACCTGCTCTCCTATATCGAGATGCTTTCCCCGCAGGATCACAACGACATCGCGGACTGCAATAGCATTGCCACCCGATCAGCCGACCTTGGCCATAACCGCTATACAGACTCTAAAAGCTGGTTCGAAGAGTATGTCCGCACATTGAATTTCCTCGGCTGGGCGCTCTATGACGACACCATCCTCACCCGCACTCGGCACTTCGTCTCGGGCTCGGTGGCAGATTTCCTGGTTCAGGGCGCCCAGACCATGACGGACTCCCGACAGGCGAATGCAATGATCGATACCCTCGACGCCCTGAAAGCCAATCAACCGGCAATGCTGTCCTTCGACAGGGAAACCCGGCATGGCGAAACGTTTCAGATCATCCCGGCCCGCTACGACTCACGGAACAACGTCCATATTGCCGTCTATAAGCTCGAACTCAATATGGATATAAAAAAGCACAGATTTCTGTTCTGGGACTGGGAAAAGCGCTCGGCAGAAATCATCCAGCAACAGGCATTCTTCAAACTGGACAGGAATCATTTGAACAACAAAAGAGCCCTGATCAAAAAGAAGTTGAATGAACACCTCATGAGGCGATTCAACCTGAGAAGAGCCGCCCCATGAGCATCCATTCATCTGACCCATCTATAGATGGGTCTGATTAATTCACCGCATTGTTTTCCAGCGCCTTCGAGACGCTCAGCAACGCCTTAAGCGTGATGCTATTGCGCGGATCCGGCTGGGCGTCCAGGCGCTGTATCAACTTTGAAACGGCATAGCGTCGATGATCCTCGAAACTGAGCAACACCTCCCCGCGCAGGTTGATATCGCTGGCGTAAACTTCACGAATAATCACACTGTGTCCATTGTCAGGATCAATGATCACCAAGTGCTCATCGACAATGCTCAACAACAGTCTGGCCGGGTCAGACAGTTCCCAGATCAACTTGCCAGGTTCGACAGGTGCTCCGTCCAGGGAAGGTCGGCAGTCGAGAACGACCGATTCGAGCCTCAGCCAGGCCACCTTCGTCAGCCGGTAACTCACACTCCCCTGCCCCATGCGCAGGATCAAGGTCGTGACATCGTCCGGCAGCAGATCACCGATCTTCATCTTCTCACCGCCGACGACCAGCACCTCGCCGTCACGCTGGACGTAGCCAAGGGGTCCTGTCTCTTGCATGGCCGGATAGCTCAGCAGCCTGCCATTACTGTGTTCATGGAACAGCAGGTTGTCCGGTCGCCGGGTTCCCAGTACATCGAAGGTCCCTGTGAATTCGGCCCTGGGCACTCGAATCAAGCGCTTGTGCTCAGTGACGAACCATTTCAGGTCGTCGGGATCTTCCACGGTCAGTAGAGCACTGCGAAACGGCTGGTCCGCCAATCGCTCGAGCATCTCCTGCTTCCGGCCATCCTGGGCAGTGACCCACTCACGAGTCACGCCCGTGATCAACGCTGGCTCCCGACTCCGCAACGAAACCACGACACCTTCGGGCGTCACGCCACGCAGTCCGGTACCGTCGACCGTCACCTCGACAAATCGCCAGGGTGCCCATTCACGCTGCGCCTTGGGTAACGCGTCAGCCTGCAACACTTGCGTGCCCAGTCCAAAGACCGACTCAAGCTGCTGCGGATCGATGAACGCCTGGCGATGGACTTGCCCCTTGGATACATCGAATAACCAGGCCGCCTCGCCATCCGGAGTGACGCTCAGCAGGCGCATTTCCTTCCCATGCCCCGGTTCAGCCAGCAGCAGCCTGCTGCCGATGTACCAGGCACACAACGTCGCGTCACCGCTGAAGCTGGTCAGGCCGACAAGGGTCAGACACTCGGCGGCGTGTCGTCGGGCCAGCGGTTGCAGTGCAGACCACCAATGTGTCCGATTCCGGAACCATGGCTCGTTCATCCCCTCCAGGCTCAGGTCACCCTGGTCCGTGAGGGTGTAGAACAGACCGTCAGCAGTCAGCACCAGATACCCATTGTCGATGGCGATGATATTTTCCAGCTTCTCGTGCTGCTTCCACTTGCTTGACCACTGCCACTTGTCCGCCACCAGGGTGCGTCGCCGGCGGCAGAGTTCCTTCGCGGGCCTGTCGTACACGATGAACACATCGCTGCCGTCCTTCGGCGTGAGCAAAGTCAGATCCGTCATGTTCTTGATCGAGTCCGGCCAACCACGCAGATGGTTGTGTTTCGGCGCGGGGCGGATGATCAGTCGGTCGCTGCGACGAACCCAGGCCATGTCCCGCCACTGCGCGTCGATTTTCCAGCAGACCGACACAAAGGGGGCCGGCCGCCAATTGGCGGTGACGTAAGTCGCATCATTATCGACATACGGTGTGAAGGGGTAGCCGCTGCCCAGAACCTGAGTCCAGTCGGCCAATGTTTCGCTGGCACTGAAGACCGATTCCAGCGCCGGCCCTTCCTCCCGAGTCACCGAACTGAGCAGCAATTGCCCATCATGGATGACATAGACCAGCACATCGCGGGTCTGGTCCGCACGGGTGATTTGCTGTTCGATATGAATCACCCCCTGGGCGTCGGCCTCGACGCTGCGGATGCTGGTCGCCGCATTCTTTGCGCCCCGTAGCCAATAGCGATGACTCAACAGTCCGGTGTTCGCATCGACCTGCCAGATGATCAGGCCCTCCGGTTCATGGAAGTAGGCACTGTCGCCTGCCACCGCCCCCAGCAGTGCGTCATCGGTACCGGGGATCTCGTTACGGATGTACAGGAAACGGTCCTCCTTCGCCTCATACCAGGCCGTGACGTAACGGGGCTCGTCGGGCTTCTCGAAGGGAATCAGGTAGCGGTGGACCGGCGTGTAGGGCATCGCCAGGCGGTGACCTTGCGCCAGGCGCTTGAGGTGTGGCTGCAACGCCTGTCGATCCATGCCCGCAGGCACGTCCTGCTCGATAAGCGTGAGTTTGCGTTCGCCCAGCTCGACTTGGAACACCTGGTTGCCAGCGATCCGCAGCAGCACGTCATGAAAGCCCGTTCCCGTGAAGCTCACCTGGACGGCGCCCACGAACAGTTTCGCGTAGCGCTCGATCCGGATATCGCCCTCACTGGCCCAAGGGGCATCCAACACCCAACCCGAGCGCTGTCGGTTCAACGACTCGCATGTGAGGCTCACGCCGGGATTGAGGCCCACTGCGCAGCGCTTGCCTGCGCCTTTGATCCGATAGCTGATTTTTCCGTGCCATACCGCAGGCAGCACCGGCACCACCAGTGAACGCTCGGTCTCATCGAGCAACACGTCGATCACGGTTGGCCGGTAATCCGGGAGCATGCGGTACAGGATGTAGTCGCTCGGAAACGAATAGAACGAAAACAGGAACAGCCATCCACCATCCGCCTTCTTTTTTTCCAGCCGCCGTGCCGTGTCGAACCCGGTGTCATGGCGCAATCCCGCGAATGGCAGCGCCTTGTATTCATAGCGATAACAGGTTCTCGGCATGCAAGGCAGTACGATGGCCTGGCCGGCGGACGGGGTGAACCTGACTCGCTCGGTCAGGCGCAGCTCCCGACGGATATCGATCGCCCGGTCATAATCGTCATCGAACGTCGGCACGCCGAAATGATCTCGCAACGGATACAGCCTCGGGCTGTCCAGGACCAGTTCGCCGCGGACCAGATCCAACGTGCCGACAATCAGTGACGGACGTGGCAACCAGGCTTCGCTGTGGGCGTCAAACCGGTAGGCCTGGAGATGGGCCTTGCTCAGTTCATCGAAGAACAGCCCGACCTGCTTGGCCTCTTCGGCGATGGCGGCAAATCCCTGGGCCACTGCCGTCACCCCTACCGCCAAGCCGCCCAGGATCACGGCGGCCCCGCCAAGAAACGCACCGGCAGTGGTGGCGCCGACCGTGAGCGCTCCCGCCGACAACATCAGCCCGGCCGAATCGAAAGCCAGTTGAGTACCGAACCGGGCGCGCTCGATCTCGCTGGACGCGGTCGCCAACTGATATATATCGAACCCGACATTCGCCAGTTGCAGCACGCCTCCGGTCGCCTCGCTCACGCTGGAACCCACCGCCGCCCTGACCACAGGCGCAACAGTACGGGCAATCAGCTTTTCTTCCGCCAACGCCTGTCGGACCAAACCTACCAAGCCCGCTACATCGGCCACGTTGCCATGGACCAGTTGTGCGTAATTGATATAGCCATGCAACCGGACCGCCAGGGACAAAGGACGATCCGGACCTTCCCGATCAGTCAACGCGGACATCAGCGCCTGTATGCTGAAGCCGGCGTTGAGGGTGTGAACGCTGCCCACTTCGGCAGGCTCGCTCGGGACCAAGGGTTTGTTGGCCAGGGCCAGGAAACGCTCCGAGAGGTAGTTCTTGATGCGCAGGAGTCGATGGTCGTCGGAGATGACCCGCACCAGTTGCCCGGGGTCTTTCGGATCGATCAGGTTGATCCGATACGACCCGTCCGAGGTGATCTCCAGGGTTTCGAACAACGGCACAAGTTGCGGTGCCAGTTGGTTCTGCTGCCGGAGTTGGGCCGTGACCTCTGCAATGCGCTGTCCCCACCAGTGACCATCCAGCGCCAACAGACTGCTGCCGAGTCGAGGATTGTTCATGAGCGATTGCCCGCGGGCACTGGCCAAGCGCTGCCTGACAGGGGGTTGCGTATGCCCAGGCAAGGCACCCGGTTGCAGCAGTTCCGAGACCCGGATCGAACCGGGTAGCAGGGCTTTCGACACGCGTTCACCGTCCAGCTCGATCAGCTCGAACGCCGGACGAGCCGCATCACCGTACGCCGCATAGTGAATGGCCATTTCCTGCTGGATAAAGAACCGCTCCAGTGCCTGCCTGAATCGAGTGGCATGCTCGAATTCGAAGACGCCGAAATTCGGATCGTAGAAGTGATAGGTGCTGCGCTCGCCGTCGAAGGTCCTGGCCACCAGCATGGCGTGGTTGTCGGAATTGAGCATCAACGTGCCGGTGTTTGTCCTGGCTTGCAGCGTCTCCACGACCCGCTTCAGATCCGAGCGCCCCAAGGCATTGCCGACATCACTGAGCTGCACTTCACGCAACGCTTCCACACCTTGCAGGAACGTCACGCAATCGCTTGCCTCAGGCTCGATGGCACCCAGGTAGAAGCGCTCGCGCAGGGTGGTGAGCGCCGCCTTCCCCGTCGCCATGGCTGCCGCCATGACCAGGGCCAGTGGATAACAGCGTCCGCCCACCGTGTCGCCTTCGCCCTGAAGCAGCAAATCCTGGGGAACAAGCTTGATCGTGTCAGCCTCGAAGCCGTCCAGGACAGTCGCCAGGCGCTCGGTGATCCGGTCACGGTACTCAAGCTTCGCCACCTGCTGGATCCGGGCAACATGCCGCCCCCACTGGCGCAGTGTCAGGGGCTGCTCCAGCGCCTGCTTCTTCAAGCCCAGGGCGGTGTCGGAATGCCCGGGCGGCCCACCGCTCGGGTCGGCCAACCCGGCCTGGAAAGCCGACGCTTGAAGCTTGAACAAGACACGCTCAATCGTCGCGTAGTTACCCGCGATGCCGCGCTCGTCGAGGTTGTTGGCCAGGTTATCCAATTGGGGGCGAGCCGCCTCGAAGCTGCGGTTATCCAGCGCCTGCGCGCCGATCAACGCCCCCACCAGCAGGCGTTGCAACGGGCTCAGTTGAGCCACTTCGAAACTGCCCTTGGCCAGACGGCCCAACAGTTCAACGATAGACAAACGCTGGGTCTGCGCATCGCTCAAGGAGGCGGGGGGCAGCAACTTCGCGGCCTGGTCGCGGATCGACTGGCGCTCCGCAAAACTCAACACGATGGCCTTATCGAAAGACACCACGCCGGTATGACTGCGATTCATCGTGCTCATGAAGGTGTCACCCAACTCATCGGCCAGACGCTGCAGCAACTCGGTGGATAGCACATGGCGGCCCTCCAGTACCGGCCAGCCTTCGTCGAACTGGAGCGAGCGGTACTTGAGCAGCTCTGCCATGTCACCGGCATAACGGGCCTTGAAGCGGCCTTCCTTCCAGCGCTTTTGCTCGTTGGCGAGCCATTGCGCGGTATCGCTTTCGTTCTCCTTCCAGGAGTGGTCCTGCTCTTCCTCGGTGGCCAGGTTAACGCTGGTGACCGCCGGGATGGCGGCTTCCGCTCGCCACCGTTCAGCCGTTCGAGGCGTGAAATGCGCCCTCAGGTGAGCCGCCATGCCCTCGAGCATGGCGCCAGGTCCGGTCAGGTAGATCGTCACTTCGCTCTGGGGGCGGATTCCATCGCTGTAGTAGGTAGCGGCGGCCTGCACCAACAAAGACGTGGTCATTTCCACCTCCGGTGGCAACTCATGCAAAACGCCAAACACCTGGGTCGCCGCCTGCTTTGCAACACGGGCCATGGCGTCGACATCGGTAAAGGCAACGTTCTGTTCATCGGCCAGGCGAGCGGTGGCATCGACGATTTCATAGTTGAGCCTGAAACGATCGAGCACGGCCTCGAGCATTGCCGAACCTGGGTGGGCCATCAGAAACGCGTTGCTCAACGAGTTCCGTACCACAACGGCGCGCAGCTCGTATGGGCGAGCCAAACGCTCCACCGGCATGCGAAAAACGCGGTTCAACTCGGGTTTGCTGTCCGCGAAGCCCTTGAGTGCCTCACGACTTTGCGATGGGATCTGCTCCAGATAATCCATGTACTTGTTGCGCAAGGTCTGGCGACCCGGCATCCAGTCGGGATTTCGATCAAGCAACAACTGCAGCGTGCCCAGGAGCGCGTCGGTCTTGAACCCGCGAATGTCGACTGACCCCAATTTTTCCAGCAAGGGTGGCAGACAGTCGACGTCGGCATATCGGCCGCCCTCCCTGAACAGCGCCTCGGCGCGCACGACATCGGAGGCTGAGGCAAAATTGCCACGCAGGCTGATCTCGCGTTCGTAGATGTCTTTCAGTTGGAGCCCTTCACCCCGGGCCAGATCACGTAGCGCCAAGTTCCCTTCGGCCAATACCTGCAGGCTGCGCCGGTTATCGGCCTTCAGGGTATGGAGCCGCGCCTTGTCCTGGCCGTAGGCCCGAACCAGCAGGTCCACTCGCGCATCATCGGCACTGCCGCCGTTTTCCACGGCCTTCTTGATATGGGCATACATCTGTTGCTTGAGGACGATGGCACGTTCTTCATAAAGGTCACCCAGTTCAGATGCATCGGTACTATCCTTCCCACCGCTGGACATGGCATCCGCCTTGGCGGCTTCGACAATAATCCGGTTGGTTTCATAGGCCAGCAGTGCATCACTGTCATACCAGAGATAAAGTTGATGCCCCTCGGCGCCCATCACGTGTTTCCAGATATTGATGTAGTCGCGCTGAATGTCGCCAACGCCTCCGCCGAGCCAGGCAAAGTGCAGTTTTTTCGGCACTTCCGTGGCCGCTACTTTCAATTGATCGAGACTGTTTTGTAGGCGCGCTTCAAAATCCTCTACCTGGTTTTGAATGTGCACCAGATCCACAGGAGCGGAGCCGCCAGTTGGCGTCAGCTCAGCCGCGCGGCGCCGACGGCTGCCCCGCAATGCCGTCAACGCCTGCTTGAGCAGTCCCAGCGGTTCCAACAGGTCTGACGCATCCTGCACGGCAATGCAGCCGGAGTAATATCGGAGCACCGCATCATATTGATCATCACCCTTGTAGGGCACTAACGCCTGTTCAAGATCCTTGAGTTTTAGTACACCCTTGAAATCGACATAACCCGCAGCCGATGAAAATCTGCTCTCACTCATAACAACACTTCCATTTATCGTATATGAATAGCCGAAGCCACTTCCAGGCAACGGCAGCCCACACATGCACTCAGGCATCCGGGCATTAAACTTTAAAGAGTGACACTCTCGATAAGCGCGGATAAAAGTAACCTAGCGCCCAGCCACGACTCAACCAATAAGAAAACCAATAAATTTCCAAATAAGAAACAACTTCATGTTACAGGCACAGCATGCCCGTAACTTGATGTCATAGAGCGGTTATATATAACCAAAGACAGTCAGTAGATAACAGATTCGAGAAACGACGGCAGCCCGAGCGGGCTGCCGGGTTGCGTCAGAGCGGCTTGCTGCCATACCAGCGCGGCGTGTATACCCACTCGCCGCCGTCGGCACGGGGAAATACGCAGGTGGTCGAAGACCCGACCAGGACCATGGTACGCATGTCGACCTGGTCCGGGGTCAACTGCCCCAGCGTCGTGACGCGCAGGGTCTGGCCCGGACGGCCGATATCACGCCCCAGGACCACTGGCGTCTGCGCGGTTCGATGCTGGGCGACAATCTCCAGCGCCCGCCCCAGTTGCCAGGGCCGGGAACGTGAGATGGGGTTGTAGAACGCCAGCGCGAGATCCGCTTGTGCCGCCAGGTCCAGGCGTTTCTCGATGATCGACCAGGGCTTGAGGTTGTCCGACAGCGACAGCACGCAGAAGTCATGACCCAGCGGCGCACCGGCCTGGGCGGCCGTGGCCAGGGAAGCCGAGACACCCGGCAGGATCTGCAGATCGACAGCGTGCCAATGGGTATTCGTCGACTCATGCAGCGCTTCCAGCACCGCGGCGGCCATGGCGAACACCCCTGGATCGCCGGATGACACCACCACCACGGAGCGTCCCTGGGCCGCCAGTTCGAAAGCATGGCGGGCGCGTTGCAGCTCTTCGCGGTTGTCGGTGCAGTGTTGCACCTGATCGGCCCGGAACGGCCCGGCCATGCGCACGTAGGTTTCGTAGCCCAGCACGTCGTTGGCGCGGTCGAGTTCGGCGCGCACCGCTGGCACCATCAACTCGGCCGCCCCCGGGCCCAGACCGATCACCGCCAGGCGCCCCCGTGGACGGCCGATCCGTTGCGAATCCAGGGGCTGTTCGGCCACTGCGATGGCGAGGCTGCCCATGACCCGAATCGCTGCCGGCTGGCCGAGGGCCTCGCTCAACCCTCCCTCGATGTCGTCGCTGGCGGAGACAAAGCGCAGTGGCACGCCCAGGGTCGAAGCGGCTTCGTGCAGCTCTGCACGGGTCATGTCGCTATCCGCTGCCAACAGGCAGGCCAGCGATTGCAGCGCAAGGCCGGCGTGACCCAGGGCATCGCCAATGGCGACCGCTACGTCCGTCGCCCCAGCGCCCAGTGCCACCGCTACGTTACGCGGATAGATACGCAGCTCATCAGTCGCGGGCACTCCGGCAGCACAGTCGACGCGGATGGCCAGACGTGCCTGTTGATCCTGGGGCAAGTGCGCCTGATCCAGCCACGGCGCGGCCCCTTCGATGCGCACCGGCTCGCCGGCCAGCAGATCGGACACGAAGCGCTTGCCCTGCTCCAGATCGTCGAGACGGTAGCCGCTCGGAGGATTGAGCAGGCAAGTGCCGAAACGCAATTCGCCGCTGGTGGTGATCGCCGGGGCGACTTGCAGGGCGGTCGCGATGTCCCGGGCCATGACGTTGACCCCGCCCAGGCCACCGAGCAAGGGCACCACGGCACTGCCGTCTTCGGCCACGGCCAGCACGGCGGGCTCGGCGCCTTTTTCCAGCAGCAGCGGCGCCAGGGTGCGGATAACGATGCCCGCCGCGCACAGGGCGATGATGGGGGTGTCCTGCTGATAGAGCTCGCGCAGCGTAGCGCCGAACTCCAGGTAGTGACGGTCCACGCCCTCGACCCGCCCGGCCAGGCCGTGGATCAAGGCATCGGGATAGCACTGCTGGACCCGCCGGGCCGTTGCGAGGCTGCCCGGACCGAGGATAACGATTGCCGGTGCCTTGAACGTCATCCCTGCCACCGTTCGCCCGGCACGATGATCAACGAGAAATACGGCGAGGACATTGGCTCGACTTCATCCAGCGGCACGATTTTCTGGTTGGCCATGGTCGCCCGTTCGACGTACAACGCCCGGCCATCCAGGCCCAGTTCCCCGAGCACCTGGCGGACCTTGGGGAAATTGCGCCCCAGCTTCATGATCACCGCGGCATCGGCATCGGCCAACCGGCGCTTGAGTTCGTCATGGGGCAGCACACCCGAGAGCACCGACAGGCTCTGGTTGCGGTACACCAGCGGCGCGCCGAGCACCGAGGCTCCGCCCAGCATCGAGCAGACGCCGGGAATGACTTCGGCGTCGTAGTGCTCGGCCAGGCGATCGTGCAGGTACATATACGAACCGTAGAAGAACGGATCACCCTCGCAGATCACGGCCACGTCGCGACCGGCATCCAGATGCACGGCCACCTGTTCGGCGGCGGTGTCGTAGAAGTCGGCAATCACCTGCTCATAGGACAGCGGCGCCGGCAACGCCTCAGTAGTGACCGGGTACACCAGCGGCATCAGCGTCTGCGCCTCCTGCAGGTGCATCTCGATGATCCCGAAGGCGTTGCCCTTCTTGCCCTTGGCGACGAAGTACGCCACCACGGGGGATTCGCGCAGCAGGCGCAGGGCCTTGAGGGTAATCAGTTCCGGATCACCGGGGCCCACGCCGAGGCCGATCAGACGTCCACGCTGCTGCATCATTCAATCTCCGTGGCGAGGGCATTGACGGCGGCCGCAGCCATGGCGCTACCGCCGAGTCGACCTTGCATGATCACGAACGGCACGCCACGGCTGTTGGCCGCCAACATCGCCTTGGACTCGGCGGCGCCGACGAACCCCACCGGAAAGCCCAGGATCAACGCGGGTTTCGGTGCGCCGGCGTCGAGCATCTCCAGCAGGTAGAACAGCGCGGTGGGCGCATTGCCGATCACCACGACGCTGCCTTCCAGATGTGGACGCCATAGTTCCAGGGCCGCCGCCGAACGGGTGTTGCCCAATTCACGGGCCAACTGCGGCACGCTCTCGTCGCGCAAAGTGCAGATCACCGGGTTGTTGGCCGGCAGGCGAGCGCGGGTCACGCCCTCGCTGACCATCCGCGCATCGCACAGGATCGGCGCACCGGCAGCCAGGGCCTGACGCCCGGCCGTGCCCGCGCCTTCGGAAAACTGCAGCCCATCGACCGCCTCGACCATGCCGCAGGCATGGATCACCCGTACCGCGAGTTTTTCCAGATCGGCAGGAATGCGCGCCAGGTTGGCCTCGGCGCGAATGATCGCGAAGGAGTTGCGATAGATCTCCTGACCGTCGCGGATGTAATCAAGCATCAAAGGGGGCTCCGGGGGCGAGCGTCGAGCCATTGGCCGACCGCTTCAATAGTCAGATTGTGCGCCTGCAACGCGCCGAAACCCGGCTGCGTGGCATCGCGAAAATAGAGGTCGTAACGACCGGGAGCGACCGCCAGCAAGGTGGCGGGCGCGATATGGGCCGCCGCGCAGGAGCGCGGGCAGCCGGACAAATGGATCTTCATCCCATGACCTTGGGATTGCAGCACGTCGGCCAATCGCCGGGCATCGGCCTTGGTGTCGGCCAGGGCCTTGCCGCAGCCACTGGAGCCGGTGCAGGCGATGAGGTGTGCCAACGGTTGTTCCGCCGAACACAGCAGGCCCAACCCTTCGAGCCGCGCCAGCACTTCATCCGCGTCCTCGCGGTGTACGTTGGGCAACAACAGGCTTTGCCATGGGGTGAAACGAAGGCTGCTGTCACCCTTCTCCCGGGCCAGTTGCGCCAGGCCTCGCAGCATGACGGCGTCGAGTCGGCCAAGGGGCGCCGCGGCGCCCACGTAGACACGTTCGTCATGTTGGGACTGGATGCCGAGGTGCAGTCCATCTATGGACCCGACGCGCTGCCAACCAGTACACGGCTGCAGTGGGATCCGGCGGGCCAGTTGCTGGATGAATTCAGTGTCGGGAAGTTCGGCCAGCAGGTGGCGCAGGCGAATCTGGTCCGGGCGAGCCAGGTCGAGAAACAGCTCCAGCACCGCCAGCACCAACCCATGTCCTTCGGCCAGGGGGACCGCGCCTGCCGGCTCATCCAGGGGCGAGCCCGCCAACCCGAACGCCAGCCAGGACTCGCCGTGACGCATGAACGCCGACAACCACAGGTCATGGTGATGATCGAGCATCGCCAGCGCCTCGCCGCCGTCCAATTGCACGGCGAACTTGGCCGACAGCTCGTGGAATCGATCGTGGGTCTGCAGGCTGAGCAGAATCTGCGCGGCCAACGGGCGGGTGTCCAGCAGCATCTGCCGGTCAATGCCGGCCGTGGGGCTGAGCATCAGGTTGCGCACATCGTCGCCGGCCGGCGTGTGAGGACCGAGACCCGCGACCAGCAATGACTCGATCAGGGCGGCGTGTTCAGTGCCGATTCCGCGAATCTGCAGATTGGCCCGGTTGGTCGCCTCGATCACGCCACCAGCGAACTGCTCGGCCGCCGACGCTACGGCTTCGGCCTGATCCGCCTGGATAGCGCCGCCATCGAGCTTGATCCGGCAGATGCCACCGTCCAGCGCCTGGACGACACGCAGCAACCCCGGGCAACCCGAGGGGCGTATGACGTTGGAGGATCGACGTTCGTTCAAGGGAAAACCGGTCAATGGGACACACCGCATCGGCGAAGGACCGCCATTATGCCTGCTTTGCCAGGGGGCATGAAAAGCTTGCCCGTCGGATTATGTGCAGCGCCGCCAGGAATGTGAGGCGCGAGCTGGCTGGCGATAGCGGTCTGGCTGGCAAGGTGGGGCTGAATGGACCGACGCCATCGCGAGCAGGCTCGCTCCCACAGGGGATCTGTGGCTGGCACAAATCAAGTGGGCAACCTCACTCCAATGTGGGAGCGAGCCTGCTCGCGAAGCGGTCTGTCTGTGACGGTGATGTTGAATGAAGCACTGCCATCGCGGGCAAGCCTTGCTCCCACAGGGGATCCGCGGCTGGCACAAATCAAGTGGGCAACCTCATTCAAATGTGGGAGCGAGCCTGCTCGCGAAGCGGTCTGTCTGTGACGGTGATGTTGAATGAAGCACTGCCATCGCGGGCAAGCCTTGCTCCCACAGGGGATCTGTGGCTGGCACAAATCAAGTGGGCAACCTCACTCCAATGTGGGAGCGGGCTTGCTCGCGAAGCGGTCTGTCTGTGACGGTGATGTTGAATGAAGCACTGCCATCGCGGGCAAGCCTTGCTCCCACAGGGGATCTGTGGCTGGCACAAATCAAGTGGGCAACCTCATTCAAATGTGGGAGCGAGCCTGCTCGCGATAGCGGTCTGTCTGTGACGGTGATGTTGAATGAAGCACTGCCATCGCGGGCAAGCCTTGCTCCCACAGGGGATCTGTGGCTGGCACAAATTAAGGGGGCAACCTCATTCAAATGTGGGAGCGAGCCTGCTCGCGATAGCGGTCTGTCTGTGACGGTGATGTTGAACGGAACACTGCCATCGCGGGCAAGCCTTGCTCCCACCGGCGCGGTATGATGGCGGCCCGGTTCGCGGGACTGATGTGCCCGTCGAGCAACCCTACCCATTCGAGGAACAGAGATGACCCCCTGGCTGACCGTAGTGGGCATCGGCGAAGACGGCTTCAAGGGCCTGGGCCGAACGGCTCGCCATGCCCTGTTGCGGGCGACGCGGATTCTCGGCAGCGCTCGCCAACTGGCGTTATTGCCGGTGTGCATTCGCGGCGAACGGGAGCTGTGGCCAAGCCCGTTTTCCCTGGAGCCACTGCTGGCGCGACGGGACGAGCCGGTGTGTGTGCTGGCCAGCGGCGATCCGATGTTCTATGGCGTTGGCGCCAGCCTCGCCAAACATGTGCCAAGCGAGCAGATGCTGGTCATTCCGGCGCCATCGTCATGCTCGCTGGCGGCAGCGCGCATGGGCTGGCCGCTGCAGGAGGTGGTCACGCTGTCGCTGGTGGCGCGTCCTCTGGCAGCGCTCAATGCCCATTTATCCACAGGCGTCCGGCTGTTGTTGCTGAGCAATGACCGCCACAGTCCCGCTGCAGTGGCGTCATTGCTGCGCGAGCGCGGGTTCGGCCCCAGCCCCATGACGGTGCTGGAACACCTTGGCGGCCCGGCAGAACGGCGGATCGAGAGCTGCGCGGCGCACTGGTCCGAGCCGGACATCACCGACCTGAACCTGATCGCCGTCGAGTGCCGGGCCGATCCCTCGGCGCTGCGCCTGTCACGCCTGGCCGGTTTGCCGGACACCGCGTTCGAACATGACGGCCAATTGACCAAGCGCGACGTACGCGCCATCACCCTGGCCCGTCTCGCCCCGATGCCCGGCGAATTGCTCTGGGACGTCGGCGCCGGCAGCGGCTCCATCGGCATCGAATGGATGCGCGCGCACCCGGCCTGCCGAGCCCTGGCCATCGAGGCCGACGACGGCCGCCAAGGCTTGATCGAACGTAACCGCGATACCCTCGGCGTACCCGGTCTGCAACTGATTCGCGGACGAGCGCCCCAGGCACTCGAGGACCTGGAGCGACCGGATGCCGTATTCATTGGCGGCGGCGTCACCCGTGAAGGCGTGCTCGACACCTGCTGGGCCCAACTCAAGCCCGGCGGCCGGCTGGTCGCCAATGCCGTGACCCTGCAAAGCGAGATGACGCTCATGAACTGGCGCGAACTCCATGGCGGCGAACTGACCCGCATCCACATCGCCCAGGCCCAACCATTGGGCGAGTTCGACACTTGGCGCCAGGCGTTGCCGATTACCCTGCTGGACCTGGTAAAGCCCCTCGATGCGTGACGAAACCGCCGAACAACCCGCCCCCCTGCGCAGCGGCCTGACCACTGGCAGTTGCGCCACGGCCACCAGCCTCGCGGCGGCGCGCCTGTTGCTGCAAGGCCATTGCGCCGATGCCGTGGAGATCGTGTTGCCCAAGGGCAAACAGGTGCAGATGCGCCTGGAGTTCTGCCGGTTGACCGGCCAGGGCGCCGAGGCCGGGACGATCAAGGACGCCGGCGACGACCCCGACGTGACCCACGGTGCGCTGTTGTTTTCCCAGGTGCGTCTGACCGCCGAACCGGGGGTGCGTTTCGTTGCCGGGCGCGGCGTCGGCACGGTGACGCGACCGGGTCTGGTACTGGCGGTCGGTGAGCCGGCGATCAACCCGGTGCCGCGCAAGATGATCGGCGATCACCTGGACCGGTTGGCCGAAGAAACCGGCTATACCGGCGGTTTCGAAGTCACAGTCAACGTCGAGGGCGGTGAAGCCCTGGCCTTGAAAACCATGAACCCACGGCTGGGCATCCTCGGCGGCCTGTCGATCCTCGGCACCAGCGGCATTGTCCGGCCCTTCTCCTGCGCGGCCTACATTGCCTCGATCCATCAGGGCATCGACGTGGCGAAAACCAACGGTTACCTGCACATCGCGGCCTGTACCGGCAATGCCAGCGAAGACACCATGCGCCGGGTCTACAACTTGCCGGAAATCGCCTTGATCGAAATGGGCGACTTCGTCGGGGCCGTGCTCAAGCATGTGCGCAAGGTCCCAGTCGACAAACTCAGCCTCTGCGGTGGCTTCGGCAAGATCAGCAAACTCGCCGCCGGTCACATGGACCTGCACAGCCGTCATTCGAGCATCGACCTGCCACAACTGGCCGACTGGGCGGCCGCAATCGGCGCCGACGAGGTCTTGCAGAAAGGCATCCGCGAGGCCAACACCAGCCAACAGGCCCTGGCGATGGCCAGCGCCGCCGGCATCGCCCTCGGCGACACGGTGTGCGAGCACGCCCTGGCCTTCGCCCGTAGCGTCGTGCCGTCCCAGGTTCAAGTCGAAGTCTTCGCCATCGACCGCCAAGGCGGGATCGTCGGCCACGCCGGAGCCTTTACATGAAACGCATTCTGCTGCTGGGCGGCGTCACCGAAGCCTTGGCCATCGCGCGCACCCTCGGCCCTGAACACATCTACAGCCTGGCGGGCGTAGGCCGTGTCCCCGCTGACCTGACCTGCCAGGTACGGGTCGGCGGCTACGGCGGCGCTGAGGGCCTGGCGCAATTCATCCGCGACCAGGGCATCAGCCTGCTGCTGGACGCCACCCATCCCTACGCCGCCCGGATCAGCCACAACGCCGCCCACGCAGCCCGCGCCTGTGACATCCCCTGCTGGGCCCTGCGCCGCCCGGCCTGGCAGCCCCGCCATGGCGATGACTGGCGCGAAGTGGCCGACTGGGCCGAACTGATCCAGGCCCTGAAACCCTTCCACCGCCCCCTCTTCACCCTCGGCCGCGAACCACTGCAACATCTGCATGAAATTCCCCCGGAGCAATTCTGGACCCTGCGCGCCCTGGACGTGTACCCCGGCAACGAACGCTGCGAAGTCATCGGCGCCCGCGGGCCGTTCCACCTCGACGACGAACGAGCGCTGTTCGAGCGGCGGCAGATCGATGTGCTGGTCAGCAAGAACAGTGGCAGCACCGCAACCGAGCCGAAGCTGGAGGTGGCGCGGGAGCGTGGGGTGCCGGTGTTGGTGTTGAGGCGGCCGGTGTTGGCGGGGGTGGATCGGGAATTCTGGACGCTGGATGAGATGTTGTCGGCGCTGTCGATGTAACTCTACCGACCTTCACGATCCGGCCGCACTGAGACTACGAACCCAGACTACATCGCCTTGCGCCGCTGCCTACAACTGCGCCAGAATCCGCCGGCTTGTGGACCTGGGAGCGCATCGGTAGCTTGGACTCCGTCACTGCCCCTCAGTGATCGGGTTTAGTCGCCCGTGGCTTTCAGCTGGTTCATAAGCTCCGTCCAGTCAGGTATTCAACCTGCACTTGATGGTGGTTGTGCGCAGGGCGCCCTCGGGCGCGCCGGTAATGCTGAACTCCCCGGTCGACTAACCTGCGTACAGCCGCCTCCCTTCGTTTAGTCGCGAAGCCGTTGCGGTGGCGAGGAGGGTTTAGCGAAACGTCACACCACTGCGCTTTGTGGGAGCAAGGCTTGCCCGCGATGAACGCGACTCGGTTCCAAGATAAACCGCGTCGGCTTCATCGCGGGCAAGCCTTGCTCCCACAGTGTCGACTCAACCCAATGGGGAATAAATCTTCTCGCCACAAATATTCACTAGCTATTGGAGTCTTTGAAGGTAGTCCCATGGCCCTCACACGAAACTACAAACACACGATTGTCGAACGCGCCAGGCGTGACCCTGAGTTTGCTCAGCTACTGTTGGAGGAGGCGCCCTCAATGACCGGAACATTCACACGCTTCGATGCTGCTATTTATCTCAAAACGCCTGAGGAAATGACCGCGTATCTGGATGCCTGTTTCGACGAGGACGATGGCGACGCCGTACTGGTACGAGCGGCTCTCGACGATATCGCTCGAGCAAAAGACATGACGCCAATTGCCCTCGATGCGGATGGTGACCAATTGAACGTCGACTGATATCTCGCCACGACAGCGCTCATCTGGCGATCTGTTGCTATTGTTAACCCCAGCCCTGCGACCCTACACCGCACATGGCTTTTTTACTTCCAGCCTGCGATCAGGCTAAATACCGCCACCTGATCGCCCAACCGAGCGGATTCGCCCATGTCCCGACAACGGCTTGCATTTGCCTGGATCGCCTGCTTCGCAGTGCTGTTCAACATGCTTGCCATGCCGCTTTCCGGCAGCGGGGCAGTGCAGAAGAACGCGCCGGTCGAGCAGCTGTTGTGGGGCAGTTTCTGTTCCTCCAGTGGCACGAAGCTGGTGGCGATTTCCCTGGGCAAGCTCGAACAGGGCACGCCCCGCAACGACGACCATTCGACCATGCAGCATTGCTGGTGCTGCGCAGGCTCGGCGTCGTTGGTGGCGCTCACTGGACAGGCTCCGCGGCTGTATCTGACTCCACAGCCTGCCCATCACGGCCTTGTCCACTTGGCGTTCGACAGCCCCACGCCACGCCAGCAATGGCCGAGCCTCAACCCCCGCGCCTCGCCTCTGGTCTGATTCCCACCGCATAAAAACAATTGCGTCCTGAATCGTTCCGGAGAATCACCCATGTTGAACAGACTTATCCTGCTGGCTGCCCTGCTGCTTCCCGTCGGCTTCGCTCACGCTCATCAGTACAAGGTCGGCGACCTTGAGATTGCCCATCCCTGGTCCCAGGAACTGCCGCCCAACGCCCCTACCGTGGCTGCTTATTTCGTGATCCACAATACGGGCTCAAAGACGGACAAACTGCTCAGCGTCGACACGCCGATTGCCGGCAAGGCCGAGCTCCACGAACACGTGAAGCAGGACGACCTGATGAAGATGCAACCCGTGCCTGTGGTTGCGATTGCTCCTGGCGCTACCGTCACTTTTGCCCCCATGGCTTACCACGTCATGCTGCTGGACCTGAAGGACCGCAGCCTGCTGAGCGACGGCAAGCGCTTCGCCATGACTCTGCATTTCGAGAAAGCCGGGGATGTCACGGTCGACGTTGCGGTGCAGAAAAAAGCCCCCGAAGGCACCATGACCGAAGCCCACATGCACTGATAGCTGCCCATGGGTCTTCCCCGCGCCAGGCCTGACATGCCCCGCCGCCAGCCGATGAGCCTGGCACGCGGCAGTTGGATCAGCCTGTTCGCCATGCTGATGATCTTTGTCGGTCCACTGATTTCTCAGTCGATGCCGATGGATCAGCACATGCCTGCGTCCATGACGATGAGCATGGACATGTCCGCAGGAGCTCTTGCCGGACATGAGGCAACGACAGCCGAACACTGCCCGCCCCAGAACGGGCATCACGCGCTGTGGGAGAAGTGTGGCTATTGCAGCCTGCTGTTCAACTGTCCGGCTTTGCCCGGAGAGCAGTCCCTCGCCTTTTTCGACACCCCAACGGCCAACACCTACACCACTCCGTCCCCGCGCCTGGGTCATGCCCGGCCGTCCTTCTTCCCTGGTGCCCGTACCCGCGCACCGCCCCTCGACGCGTAAGCCCGACACTTACCAACCCGGTCGCACAAGACAGCCCAGGCTGCCCGACCGTGTCGTCTACGTCTGTTCGATGGAATTATCATGTCCAGGTTTCCTGCCGGCATCGCTTTGGGTACTGCCCAGGCCAGTTGCCCTCCAAATGAGGCTCGGGTGCGTTTTCACCCTGCCGTCGCCGCCGTCTGCGGCCTGTTGCTCACGTCTCATGCGCTGGCCGATGAGCACGACCATCATGAAAGCCAAGTCGAGGAACTGAGCCCGACGGTCATCACCGCCATCGCGCCCAGCTCCCCTCTGACCGTGGTCAGCAACCCCAAGGACCCGCGCCAACCGGTCCCGGCCAGTGACGGCGGTGACTACCTCAAGACCATTCCCGGCTTCGCCCTGGTGCGCAACGGCGGCACCAATGGCGATCCGGTGCTGCGAGGCATGTTCGGCTCGCGACTGAATATCCTCACCAACGGCAGCACGCTGCTGGGCGCCTGCCCCGGCCGGATGGATGCGCCCACCTCCTACATCTCACCGGAAACCTACGATCAGCTCACGGTGATCAAGGGCCCGCAAACCGTGCTGTGGGGCCCGGGAGCGTCGGCCGGAACCATCCTGTTCGACCGCAAGCCGGAACAGTTCGGCGAGTTGGGCACAAGGGTCAACGCCAGTGTGCTGGCCGGCTCCAACGGTCGTTTCGACAAAGTGCTGGACGCTGCTGCGGGCGGGTCGTTGGGCTACGTACGAGTGATCGGCAACACCGCTCATTCGGACGATTACCGCGATGGCAACAACGACACGGTGCCGTCGCGCTACGACAAGTGGAACGGTGACGTCACCCTTGGCTGGACGCCGGATACCGATACGCTGCTGGAGCTGACCGCCGGCAAGGGCGACGGCGAGGCGCGCTATGCCGGGCGAGGCATGGACGGCGCACAGTTCAAGCGTGAAAGCCTAGGGCTGCGTTTCGAACGGTCGAACCTCGGCGAGGTGCTGGATAAGATCGAGGCACAGGTCTACTACAACTACGCCGACCATGTGATGGACAACTACACGCTGCGCACCCCCTCGGGCACCGGGATGATGGCCGGGCCCATGGCGTCCAACGTCGACCGACGCACACTCGGCGCGCGTATCAAGGCCACCTGGCGCTGGGCCGATGTGCAGTTGATCAGCGGCCTGGATGCCCAGACCAACGAACATCGCCAACGCAGCAGCATGGGCGTCGACACCTACAAGGAACTGCCGCGCACCAAGGATGCCGACTTTCACAACTACGGTGTTTTCGGTGAACTGACCTGGTACGCCGCCGACCGCGACAGGCTGGTCACCGGCGCCCGTCTCGACCGGGCTTCGGCCCAGGATTACCGGCAGAGCATAGGCTCCGGCATGATGGTTCAGCCCAACCCCACTGCCGACGAGACCCGCGCCGATACCCTGCCCAGCGGTTTCGTCCGCTACGAACACGACCTGGCCGACAGCCCCACGACGGTTTATGCCGGCCTGGGCCACGCGCAACGCTTCCCTGACTACTGGGAGCTGTTCTCGCCGGATGACGGACCCACCGGCTCGCTGAATGCCTTCGATTCGATCAAGCCGGAAAAAACCACCCAGCTCGACTTCGGCCTGCAGTACGAGACCGAAACCCTCGAAGCCTGGGCCTCGGGTTATGTCGGGCAGGTGCGCGACTACATCCTGTTCGACTACACGCCCGGCATGATGGGCAGTACCTCCCGGGCCGAAAACATCGACGCACGGATCATGGGCGGCGAATTGGGGGCGGCCTACCAACTGACTGAACGCTGGAAGGCCGACGCCACCCTGGCCTATGCCTGGGGCAAGAACAGCAGCGACGGCAGTGCCCTGGCACAGATGCCGCCGCTGGATGCGCGCCTGGGCCTGACCTACAGCGCCGACCGCTGGAGCGCCGGAGCCTTGTGGCGCGTGGTGGCGGCGCAACACCGGGTCGATGAGAACAGGGGCAACGTGGTGGGCAAGGACTACGGCAAGAGCTCGGGTTTCGGGGTCTTCTCCGTCAATGGCGCTTACCGCATCAACACGCACTGGAAGGTCAGCAGCGGCGTCGACAACCTGTTCGGCAAAGCCTACGCCGAACACCTGAACCTGGCCGGCAACGCCGGGTTCGGCTACCCGGCCAGTGACCCACAAGCCATCAACGAACCGGGGCGCACGCTCTGGACCAAGGTGGACATTAGTTTCTGACAACATCGCGGGCAAGCCTCGCTCCCACAGGCACTACCCAACCCAGTGGGAGCAAGGCTTGCCCGCGCTCGGTCGCACAGCGACTACATAACAAACACATTTGCCAAGCGGAGCGCTTTTCGATGAGCCAACCGAAACCGAATTTCTACAACCTGGCCTGGCGCTGGCATTTCTATGCCGGGCTGTTCGTCGCGCCGTTCATGGTGATGCTGGCCTTGACCGGCATCATTTACCTGTTCAAACCGCAACTCGATCCACTGATGTACGGCAGCCTGCTGAACGTACCGGCCGGTCATCACACGATGGCCGCGGACGACTTGCTCCAGAAGGTTCGCCAGGCCTACCCCGAAGCGCGGGTCAAACAGTACCTGCCACCGGCAGACGCCGAGCGCAGCGCGCAGTTCGTGGTGATCGACAAGGGTCGGGAGCTGAACGTCTTCATCGATCCCTATCACGGTGACGTCCTCGGCGAACAGGACGCCAAGAACAACTTGCAAGCCATGGCCAGGGCGATCCACGGCGAACTGCTGATCGGCACCGTCGGTGATCGGCTGGTGGAAATGGCCGCCGGCTGGGGCGTGGTACTGGTGGTGTCGGGGCTGTACCTGTGGTGGCCTCGCGGGCAATCCTCGGCCGGGGTCCTGTGGCCGCGCTGGAGCGTTCGCGGTCGGCTGTTCTGGCGCGATTTGCATGTGGTCATCGGCTTCTGGGGCGCGGCGTTGCTGCTGGTGATGCTGCTCAGCGGCATGACCTGGACCGGCTTCTGGGGCAAACAATACGCCGAGCTCTGGAATCGCTTCCCGGCCGCAATGTGGAACGACGTGCCCAAGTCCGACGTCGACGCCGGCAGCCTCAACAGTGCCCACCGCCAGACCGTGCCCTGGGCCATGGAGAATACGCCGATGCCGATGTCCGGCGATCACGCCGAGCACATGGCCCACGGTGGCATGCATGAGGGCCCGGCAGCGCCGACCATCAGCCTGCAAGCGGTGCAGGACATCGCCGCCGGACACAAGGTCACGCCGGGCTACAGCATCACCCTGCCGACCACCGCCACGGGGGTTTTCACCATCGCCGTGTTCGCCGACGATCCACGCAATGACGCCACCCTCCACGTGGACCAGTACACCGGCAAGGTCCTGGCCGATGTGCGCTGGGCCGATTACAGCGTCGTCGCCCGCGCTACCGAAACCGGCGTCATGTTGCACGAAGGCAAGATGTTCGGCCCGGCGAATCAGATCATCGTGCTGCTGATCTGCCTGATGATCCTTCTCAGCGCTGTGAGCGGCGTGGTGATCTGGTGGAAGCGCCGGCCACAAGGCAGGCTCGGTGTACCGCCCATGCGTCACGACCTGCCGACGTGGAAGACCGGGGTCTTCATCATGCTGATCCTGGCGGTGGTGTTTCCGTTGGTGGGGGCGTCGCTGGCGGTGGTATGGATGATCGACCGCCTGTTGATTTCGCGCAGGGCCCAAGGCATTCGCGGCGATGCAATGTCCTGAGTAATGGGGCGACTGGGTCGCGAGGCTTCGACGGTCAAGGTCGGAACAGATCGCCACAGGACTGCGACTGGAGGACGCCATTGCAGACGTGAAAATGTTTCACGTCGTCAACACTGGCGTCTTCGATCTCGTTGGGCGTGCCTCCGCCGTAGGCATTCCTGCAGGTCACCGTGATCCGGCACCGCCCGTTGCCCTGAGGCTCGCTCATCGCCCGGGGCGGGCGTCCGGCGTCCATCGCACTCACCGTTGCCTTGCAACTGGAGCTGATCGGGTTATCCCTCCATGCCTGCTCACAGGCAGGCCCGGAAGCGCCGGCCAAGCGAATGGCAATACACCCAAAGACCAGTGCGCCAATAGAAGTCACAAGCTGGGTCGTGGTCATTGAGTTTCTTCCCTTTAGTGGGAACAAGCAGGCTAACCTGCGTCGCCCCCTGGGGCTACTGTCAGGTCTGACAGGTCTGCGTCCATTCGGTTGGCTTGCCTGGGGAGTTGTTGGACACACCGGCCTGAGGAGGTTTCATTTTCATGCTGAAGACAGTGCGTTAACGGAAGGCGGCGCGAAACCTCTACAATCGCGCCCGCTGCCGAACTGTAGACATAACCCACAGGGATTGTGTCTTAACCCGATCATTTGAGTACACGCATGACCTCGCTGACCCTCTCCCACCTCGCCTGGACACCCCTGGGCCACGGTCACTGCCATCACCAGTTCCAACTGCGTGACGCCTCGTTGCAGGTGGCGGCCAGGGAGTTCGTCGGGTTGATCGGGCCCAACGGCAGTGGCAAGACCAGCCTGCTGCGTTGCGCCTATCGGTTCAACCCGCCGGAGAGCGGTGAGGTGAAACTCGACCACCACAACGTCTGGCGTCAGTCATCGCGCTGGTGCGCACAACGTATCGCCGTGGTACTGCAGGAGTTTCCCGACGCCTTTGGCCTGACGGTCGAGGAAGTGGTCGCCATGGGCCGCACGCCCCACAAGGGCCTGTTCGATGGCGATAACCACGAGGACCGGCGCCTGGTCATCCAGGCCCTGGAAGCGGCAGGGCTGCAAGGTTTTGGCGAACATGCCTTCGCTACCCTCTCGGGCGGTGAAAAACAGCGGGTGATCCTGGCCCGCGCCCTGGCCCAGCAACCGCAACTGCTGATCCTCGACGAGCCGACCAATCACCTCGACCCGCGCTATCAACTCGAATTGCTGCAACTGATCAAGCGCCTGGGGATCGGTACCCTCGCCAGCATCCACGACCTGAACCTGGCGGCCGCCTTCTGTGACCGGCTCTACGTCATCGAACACGGCCGCATCGTCGCCAGTGGCACCCCCAAGGATGTGCTGACGGCCGCGCTGCTGCATGAAGTCTTCGGCGTCGAAGCCCTGGTGGATGAACATCCCCTCGCCGGCTACCCACGAATCACCTGGATAACCCAACCATGACCCTGCGTTCCTTGCCGCTCCTGCCGCTGCTGCTGTGCAGCGCCCACGCCCTGGCCGAAGCCACCCGCTATCCATTGACGATCCAGAGCTGCAACCGCCAGGTGGTGTTCAACGAAGCACCCCGGCATGCCGTCAGTCACGACATCAACATGACCCAGATGATGCTCGCCCTCGGGCTCAAATCGCGCATGGTCGGCTACAGCGGCATCAGCGGCTGGAAATCGGTGACGCCGGAGATGGCGAAGATTCTCGATGGACTGCCGGAACTGGCGGCCAAATACCCTTCGGTGGAAACCCTGCTCAACGCCAACGTGGACTTCTTCTTCGCCGGCTGGGACTACGGCATGCGGGTGGGCGGTGACCTGACGCCACAGACCCTGCAACCGCTGGGTATCCCTGTTTACGAACTGACTGAATCCTGCGCGTTCGTGATGAAACGCCCAGCGGCTTCGCTGGAGGACACCTACAACGACCTGCGCAATCTCGGGAAGATTTTCGACGTCCAGGACCGCGCCAATGCACTGATCGCCACGATGCAGGCCCAGGTGACCGAAGTCCGCAAACACCTGCCGGCCGATCGACCCCGGGTGTTCCTCTATGACAGCGGTGAAGACCGGGCCATGACTTCCGGTCGGCTGGGCATGCCCCAAGCCCTGATCGACGCGGCGGGCGGGCGCAACATCCTGGATGACGTGGAGACCAGCTGGACCCGGGTGAACTGGGAAAACGTGGTTGAGCGCAACCCGGAGGTCATCGTGATCGTCGATTACGGCGAAGTCAGCGCCGAGCAGAAACAGCAGTTCCTGCTGGACAACCCGGCCTTGCAATCGGTGGATGCGATCAGAGACCGGCGCTTCATCGTGATTCCCTACGTCCAGGCCACGCCAGGTATCGATAATGTGGTGGCGGTACAGACCCTGGCGAAGGGTTTTCACGACCGATGAACCCTCGTCGCTATGCCGGACTGCTGGCCTTCCTCGGTGCGCTGATGCTGATCTCGTGCGTGGTGTCCCTGGGCTTCGGGCCGGCGCGGGTGCCAGTGGCCGTGGTCTGGGACATTCTGCTGAACAAGGCCTTCGGCATGGGGGAGGTCTATTGGACGCCCGGCCAGGAACACATCGTCTGGCTGATCCGCGTGCCGCGCCTGCTGCTCGGGGCGCTGGTAGGCGCGGGGCTGGCGCTGATCGGCGCAGTGCTGCAAGCGGTCACCCGCAATCCGCTGGCCGATCCGCACCTGCTCGGAGTCACCTCGGGCGCGACCCTCGGGGCGGTCATCGTGGTGCTGCATGTCGGTGAGATCATCGGCCTGCTGACCCTGCCCCTCGCCGCGTTCATCGGCGCGTTGCTGAGCATGCTGCTGGTGCTGGCGATTGCCAGCCGCCAGGGTCGCCTGGAAAGTGATCGTCTGTTGCTGTGCGGCGTGGCGGTGTCATTCGTGATGATGGCGGCGGCCAACCTGCTGCTGTTCCTGGGTGACCATCGCGCCAGCTCCGCAGTGATGTTCTGGATGCTCGGCGGCCTGGGCCTGGCGCGCTGGGAACTGCTGGCAGTACCCGCCGCCAGTGTCCTGCTGGGACTGGTCCTGCTGCTGGGCATGGCTCGACCGCTGAACGCCCTGATGGCGGGCGAACAGACCGCCGTGACCCTGGGCCTGAACGCGGCGAAGGTGCGGCTGTGGATCTTCCTGATCGCGTCGCTGATGACCGGCGTGCTGGTGTCCATCAGCGGTTCGATCGGTTTCGTCGGGCTGATGGTGCCGCACATCGCCCGGCGCCTGGTGGGCGCCGAGCATCGTCGCTTGCTGCCGGCATGCGTACTGCTGGGCAGCCTGTTCCTGGTGTGGGTGGACGTGGCCGCCCGAACCCTGATCGCACCGGAGGACCTGCCGATTGGCGTGGCGACGGCAGCCATTGGCGGGCTGTTTTTCATCGGCCTGATGCGCCGGCGCTGAGCCCCCGAATCCTCTGTCCACAGTAGCCTCCTTGTGGGAGCGAGCCTGCTCGCGATAGCGGTGGATCAGTCCCATCGTCTCTGGCTGACCCACCGCTATCGCGAGCAGGCTCGCTCCCACATCAAGGCATTCGAGGCCTGCGATTTCTGCGCACCGATGTGGCGCATCTGATCGCACCAGCGCACAAGCGACGGTCGCTCGTGGTGCGTCACCCCGTCGTCCCCAGCGCGCCGCCCCCCACATTTCCCGGCCTTTCCACGACCGGGCACACCCCTTGCAAAAGCTCTTTTCAGCGTCTGCATCTGCCCTCGAAAAAAACACCAATTCACGGAGATCGCACCATGAAACGTCGTAGCTTGATCAAGGCTTTTACACTCTCGGCCAGCATTGCCGCGATGGGCATGGCCTGGACTGTCCAGGCTGCCGAAACCATTAAGGTCGGCATCCTGCATTCGCTGTCCGGGACCATGGCGATTTCCGAGACGTCCCTCAAGGACATGGCGCTGATGACCATCGACGAAATCAATGCCAAGGGCGGAGTGAACGGCAAGCAGCTCGAAGCGGTGGTCGTGGACCCGGCCTCGAACTGGCCACTGTTTGCGGAAAAAGGCCGGCAGTTGCTGACCCAGGACAAGGTCGCCGTGGTGTTCGGCTGCTGGACGTCGGTGTCGCGCAAATCGGTGCTGCCGGTGTTCGAAGAACTCAACGGCCTGCTGTTCTATCCGGTGCAATACGAAGGCGAAGAGATGTCGCCGAACGTGTTCTACACCGGCGCCGCACCGAACCAGCAGGCGATTCCGGCGGTGGAATACCTGATGAGCGAAGAAGGCGGCAGCGCCAAGCGCTATTTCCTGCTGGGCACCGACTACGTCTACCCGCGCACCACCAACAAGATCCTGCGGGCGTTCCTGCATTCCAAAGGTGTGGCGGACAAGGACATCGAAGAGGTCTATACCCCGTTCGGCCATAGCGACTACCAGACCATCGTGGCGAGCATCAAGAAGTTCTCGGCCGGCGGCAAGACTGCGGTCATCTCCACGGTCAACGGCGACTCCAACGTGCCGTTCTACAAGGAACTGGCCAACCAGGGCCTGAAAGCCACCGACGTACCGGTGGTGGCATTCTCGGTAGGCGAAGAAGAACTGCGCGGCATCGACACCAAACCGCTGGTGGGCAACCTGGCGGCATGGAACTACTTCGAATCGGTGGATAACCCGGCGAACAAGAAATTCGTCGATGCCTGGAAAGCCTACGCCAAGGCCAAGAACCTGCCGGGCGCCGACAAGGCCGTTACCAACGACCCGATGGAAGCCACCTACGTCGGTATCCACATGTGGGCCCAAGCGGCAGAAAAGGCCAAGTCCACCGACGTCGACAAGGTCCGCGAAGCCCTCGCCGGCCAGACCTTCGCCGCGCCGTCGGGCTACACCCTGACCATGGACAAGACCAACCACCACCTGCACAAGCCGGTGATGATCGGCGAGATCCAGGCCGATGGCCAGTTCAACGTGGTCTGGCAGACCGAGGGGCCGGTCCGTGCCCAGCCGTGGAGTCCGTTCATCGCCGGCAACGACAAGAAGCCCGACTATGCGGTGAAGGGTAACTGAGCCCATGGGTGTCGGCCCCGGATTCCGGGACCGACACACGACTCCTGTGGGAGCGAGCCTGCTCGCGATAGCGCTGGATCAGTCAGCGCAAACGTGACGGGTAGGCCGCTATCGCGAGCAGGCTCGCTCCCACAAAAAGCACTGCGCAAGGCCGAGCATATGCCCACCGCCCTTTACCGTCTGATTCTCGCCCTAGTGTTGTTACTGCCACTGGGCGCCCACGCGGGCGACGCCGAAGACTTCGTCGCCGCCAACCCGACCCTGCAGGCCAAACTGCTGCAAACCTGGGCCGCGCAGCCCGAGCCCGCGCGTGTCGAACTGCTCAACGCCTTGCAGCAAGGCCAGTTGACCGTCGACGGCCAGCCCAAGACCCTGCGCTTGAACAACCGCTTGCGTGGGCTGATCGAAACTGCGCTCGCCAGTCATCAACTGCTTGCCAGCGATCCCGGCATGCGCCTGGGTGCAGCGCAGCAGTTGCAAAGAAGCGCGCGTCCGGCGCAACTGGCTTTTCTCGACCGGCAACTGGCTGGCGAGCAAGACGAAGATGTCCACGCTGCCCTGAGCCTGGCCCTGGCAAACCTGCAACTGGTGGACGCCAATCCAAGCGTGCGCCTGGCGGCCGTCCGGTTGCTGGGGGAAACCGGCGACCCGCTGGCTCGTACCCGTCTCGAAGGCATGCTCGAACCAGGCGCCGAACCCGATACGGGCGTACGCACCGCCGCCGAAACCAGTCTCGCCCAAGTCAAACGCAAATTGCTGGTGGGCGAGTTGTTGGGCCAGGCGTTCAGTGGCATGTCCCTGGGCTCGATCCTGCTGCTCGCGGCCCTTGGCCTGGCCATCACCTTCGGCCTGCTGGGGGTGATCAACATGGCCCACGGCGAGATGCTGATGCTCGGCGCCTATTCCACCTACGTCGTGCAGATGCTGTTCCAGCGCTTCGCGCCGAATGCCATCGAGTTCTACCCGCTGATCGCCCTGCCGGTGGCATTCTTCATTACCGCCGCCATCGGCATGGCCCTGGAGCGCACGGTGATCCGTCATCTCTATGGGCGCCCGCTGGAAACCCTGCTCGCCACCTGGGGTATCAGCCTGATGCTGATCCAACTGGTGCGCCTGGTGTTCGGCGCGCAGAACGTCGAAGTGGCCAACCCGGCCTGGCTGTCGGGTGGGATCCAGGTGCTGCCGAATCTGGTGCTGCCGTACAACCGCATCGTCATCATCGCCTTCGCACTGTTCGTGGTGCTGCTGACCTGGTTGTTGCTGAACAAGACCCGTCTGGGCCTGAACGTGCGCGCCGTGACCCAGAACCGCAACATGGCGGCCTGCTGCGGGGTGCCCACCGGGCGCGTGGACATGCTCGCATTCGGCCTCGGCTCAGGCATCGCCGGGCTGGGCGGCGTGGCCCTGAGCCAGATCGGCAACGTCGGCCCGGACCTGGGCCAGAGCTACATCATCGATTCGTTTCTGGTGGTAGTGCTTGGCGGCGTCGGTCAGTTGGCCGGTAGCGTATCCGCCGCGTTCGGCCTGGGCATTGCCAACAAGATTCTCGAACCGCAGATAGGCGCCGTGCTCGGCAAGATCCTCATCCTCGCGCTGATCATTCTGTTCATCCAGAAGCGTCCGCAAGGCCTCTTCGCGCTCAAAGGACGGGTAATCGACTGATGAACCAGCCCCTGATGCTCACGGCCACGCAAAAGGCCGGGCCTAAAGTCACCCTCGCCGTCGGCGTGCTGATCCTGGCCGTACTGCTGAGCCTGCCAGTGCTGTCGTTGCTGGCGGCGGACCATCCACTGCACGTCTCGGCCTATACCTTGACCTTGGTGGGCAAGATTCTCTGCTATGCCATCGTTGCCCTTGCGCTGGACCTGGTCTGGGGTTACGCCGGTTTGCTGTCCCTGGGCCACGGCCTGTTCTTCGCCCTGGGCGGCTACGCCATGGGCATGTACCTGATGCGCCAGGCGGCCGGTGATGGTTTGCCGGCGTTCATGACATTCCTGTCGTGGACCGAATTGCCCTGGTACTGGAGCGGCACCGACAGTTTCCTCTGGGCCTTGTGCCTGGTGGTCCTGGCGCCAGGGCTGTTGGCATTGATGTTCGGTTTCTTCGCCTTTCGCTCGCGGATCAAGGGTGTGTATTTCTCGATCATGACCCAGGCCCTGACATTCGCCGCAATGCTGCTGTTTTTCCGCAACGAAACCGGTTTCGGCGGCAACAACGGTTTCACCAACTTCCGCTCGATCCTGGGCTTCGGCATCACTGAACCCGGCACCCGCGCCGTGCTGTTCCTGCTCACCGTGCTGTTGCTGGTGACGAGCCTGTTCATCGGCTGGCGGCTGGCGCGCAGCAAGTTCGGCCGGGTGCTGACCGCTCTGCGGGACGCGGAGAACCGTCTGATGTTCTGCGGCTACGATCCACGGGGCTTCAAGCTGTTCGTCTGGGTATTGAGCGCGGTCCTGTGCGGGCTGGCCGGGGCGTTGTATGTGCCTCAGGTGGGCATCATCAACCCCAGCGAGATGTCGCCGACCAACTCCATCGAGGCTGCCGTCTGGGTAGCGCTCGGCGGACGCGGCACCCTGATCGGCCCCCTGCTGGGCGCCGGCGTGGTCAACGGCATGAAGAGCTGGTTCACCGTGGCTTTCCCGGAATACTGGCTGTTTTTCCTGGGCGCGCTGTTCATCGTGGTGACCTTGTACCTGCCCAAGGGCGTGGTGGGTCTGCTGAAGAAACGAGGCGAACAATGAGAATCACAGCGAGTGCCGAATTCATGCTCGAGCCGGCTTTTTTCCCCACCGAACCCAACAAGGACGCCGGCAGCAGCCGCGACGCCATAGGCCTCGGCCGGGCTGCCGGCGCTGGCCTGAATACCCGTCATGGCACGATTCTGACCCTGGAAGACATCAGCGTCAGCTTCGACGGCTTCAAGGCCCTGAACGATCTGAACCTGTACATCGGTGTCGGCGAGCTGCGTTGCATCATCGGCCCCAACGGCGCGGGCAAGACCACGCTGATGGACGTGATCACCGGCAAGACCCGCCCCAGCCACGGCAAGGCCTGGTTCGGCGAGACCCTCGACCTGACCGGCATGAGCGAAGTGCAGATCGCCCAGGCCGGCATCGGCCGCAAGTTCCAGAAGCCCACGGTGTTCGAAGCCCTGAGCGTGTTCGAGAACCTGGAACTGGCATTGAAAACCGACAAGTCGGTGTGGGCCAGCCTGCGGGCGAAACTGACCGGCGAGCAGCATGACCGCATCGGTGAAGTACTGGAGACCATCCGCCTCGTGCCATCGGTCAATCGCCCGGCCGGGCTGCTGTCCCACGGACAGAAGCAGTTCCTGGAGATCGGCATGCTGCTGGTCCAGGACCCGCAATTGCTGTTGCTCGACGAACCCGTGGCGGGCATGACCGACGCCGAAACCGACTTCACCGCCGAGCTGTTCAAATCCCTGGCGGGCAAGCATTCGCTGATGGTGGTGGAACATGACATGGGTTTCGTCGGCACCATCGCCGACCACGTCACCGTCCTGCATCAGGGCAGCGTGTTGGCCGAAGGGTCGCTGGAACAGGTCCAGGACAATGAGCGGGTGATCGAGGTGTACCTCGGTCGGTAGAGCTGTGAACACATTACCTCTATGGAAGAGGGCCTGTGGGAGCAAAGTTTGCTCGCGACGAACGATAACGCGGTCTTCTGCTAGACCGAGGTGCTGCTATCGCGAGCAAGCTTTGCTCCCACAGAAAGCCATTGCTCCACAGAGGATCTGAGGGGAATTCAAACCATGCTGCAAGTCGACAAGCTCCACCAATACTACGGCGGTAGCCACATCCTGCGGGGCCTGTCGTTTGACGTTAAGGTCGGCGAAGTGACGTGCCTGCTGGGCCGTAACGGCGTGGGCAAGACCACCCTGCTCAAATGCCTGATGGGGCTGCTGCCGGCCAGGGAGGGAGCGGTGAATTGGGAGGGCCAGCCGATCACCACCTTCAAGCCGCACCAGCGGGTCCACGCAGGCATCGCCTATGTGCCCCAGGGGCGGGAGATTTTCGGGCGGCTGACCGTGGAGGAAAACCTGCTGATGGGCCTGTCGCGTTTTCCCGCTTCCGAGGCGCGGGAGGTGCCGGCGTTCATCTACGAATTGTTCCCGGTATTGCAGCAGATGAAACAGCGCCGTGGCGGTGACCTGTCCGGCGGCCAGCAACAGCAGCTCGCCATTGGCCGGGCGTTGGCCAGCCGTCCACGACTGCTGATCCTCGACGAGCCCACCGAAGGCATCCAGCCGTCGGTCATCAAGGAAATTGGCGCGGTCATCAAGAAACTCGCGGCCCGGGGCGACATGGCGATTTTGCTGGTGGAGCAGTTCTACGACTTCGCCGCCGAGCTGGCCGATCAGTACCTGGTGATGTCCCGGGGCGAGATCGTGCAGCAGGGGCGCGGAGAAAACATGGAAGCCGAAGGTGTGCGCGGGCTGGTTACCATCTAGTCTGTAGCGTCCGGACAATAATCAGAAATCATGAATCTACCTCTCTCTGCACCTGCCCTGTTCACGCCCTGCTGGCACGCCGAGCTGGAGTTGGCTTATGCCCGCTTCGGCGACAGCACGCGCCCGGTCCAGCGCCGCCATACAGGTCCGCTGCGGGTGCAAAAACATTTGTATGCCGAAGGGCCCGAGGTGTGCCAACACATCATCGTCCACCCGCCCGGGGGCATTGCTGGCGGTGACCGATTGGATATCTCGGCTCGCGTCGGTTCCGGCGCCTGGGCACAGTTGACCAGCCCCGGCGCCGCCAAGTGGTACCGCGCCACGGCGCCTGCCTATCAGCAACTGAGGCTGAGCGTCGCAGCCGGGGCAACACTGGAGTGGCTGCCCCAGGAAACCATTGTATTCAGCGCCGCCCAGGCCGAACTCGACACCTCCATTGATCTGCAGGGCGACGGGCGCCTGTTTTATTGGGACATGGTTGCCCTCGGCCGCCCCGCCAGCGGCGAGCGCTTCGACCTGGGACACTTTCAATCGCGGCTGGACATTCGCCGCGACGGGCAGTTGTTGTGGCATGAGCGCCAGCGCATCGTCGGTGGCGACGGTTTGCTGGACTCACCTATCGGGCTGGGCGGCGACCCGGTGTTTGCGACGCTGCTGGTGACCGGAGAGATCGACGGCGAACTGCTGGACCGGTGCCGATCCCTGGCCCACGCCGTGCGTGGCGACCTGACACAATTGCCTGGGCTGGTGGTGGCGCGGTGCCTGGCGAGCGAGGCCTTGCTGGCGCGGGGATGGCTGGTTGAGTTGTGGCGACTGCTGCGCCCGACGTTGCTGGGTCGAGAAGCCGTGCCACCGAGAATCTGGAGCACATGAATTGCTTTTCTGTGGGAGTAGTGAGTTCTGTGGGAGCAAAGCTTGCTCGCGATGCAGGCGCCTCGACACAGAAGAAGACCGCGTTATCGTTTATCGCGAGCAAGCTTTGCTCCCACGGGTTCCCATCCAAGGGTTGAGCTCAGCGCGAATTATTTATCTGCCTTTTATGGACTGCACATGGACCTGACCCCACGCGAAAAAGACAAGCTGCTGATCTTCACCGCCGGCCTCGTCGCCGAGCGACGGCTGGCCCGTGGTTTGAAACTCAATTACCCGGAGGCCATGGCCTACATTTCCGCGGCCCTGCTCGAAGGCGCCCGCGACGGCCAGACCGTGGCCGAGCTGATGCATTACGGCACCACCCTGCTGAGCCGCGAACAGGTGATGGAAGGCATCCCGGAAATGATCCCGGAGATCCAGGTCGAGGCAACCTTTCCCGACGGCACCAAGCTGGTCACCGTCCACCAGCCGATCGCCTGAGGAACGTGCCATGACGTATCGGATTCGTGACGCGCACCCGGCGGACCTGCCCGCCATCCGCGACATCTACAACGACGCCGTGCTCAACACCACGGCGATCTGGAACGAACAGGCCGTGGACCTGGGCAACCGCCAGGCCTGGTTCGATGCGCGGCAGGTCCAGGGCTACCCGGTGCTGGTGATCGTCGACGGCGAAGAACATGTACTCGGCTATGCTGCCTTCGGCGACTGGCGCCCCTTCGACGGCTTCCGGCACACCGTGGAGCATTCGGTGTACGTGCGCAGCGACCAGCGTGGCAATGGCCTCGGTCCACGGTTGATGACGGCGTTGATCGAGCGCGCAAAGGCGTGTGGCAAACACGTCATGGTCGCCGCCATCGAAAGCGGCAATGCGGCTTCGATTCGCTTGCACGAGCGGGCCGGTTTCGTCATCACCGGGCAGATGCCCCAGGTGGGGACCAAGTTCGGTCGCTGGCTGGACCTGACTTTCATGCAGTTGATCCTCAATCCAGGGGCGCCTGCACCTGTTTCCAACAAGGAGTGACATCAGATGAACGCCGCCCAGTTGCGTCGAGTCCACGCCGAAAGCTTTGCGCATTACCGCCAGGGCCTGATCGATCTGTTGCTCGACGCCGTGGGGTACGGCGCCAGTGTCGGATTCATGGCCGACCTCGATGGGGTCCAGGCCCGCGCCTACTTCGATGAAGTCCAGGCCAGTCTCAACCAGGGCAGCCTGTTGCTGTGGGTCGTGGTCAAGGACGAACAGGTGCAGGCCAGCGTCCAGCTCGCCCTCTGCCAGAAGCCCAACGGCCTGAACCGCGCCGAAGTGCAGAAACTGCTGGTCCGGGGCGAGGCCCGCCGGCGGGGCCTGGGCCAGCAGTTGATGAGTGCCCTGGAGCTCGGCGCCCGCCAGCACAAGCGTGGTCTGTTGTACCTCGACACCGAGGCCGGCTCCGAGGCCGAGGCGTTCTACCGCGCCATGGGCTACACCCGTGTCGGTGAACTGCCCGACTACTGCCAGAGCCCGGACGGGACGTACACCCCGACCGCCATCTACTACAAGCTTTTGGGACAACCGCAATGATTCCAGGCCAATACCAGGTCCAGCCCGGCGACATCGAACTCAACGTCGGTCGCCGCACCCTGAAACTGACCGTCGCCAACAGCGGTGACCGGCCGATCCAGGTCGGCTCGCACTATCACTTCTTCGAAACCAACGACGCCCTGACCTTCGACCGCGCCGCCAGCCGCGGCATGCGCCTGAACATCCCGGCCGGCACTGCCGTGCGCTTCGAGCCGGGGCAGAGCCGCGAGGTGGAACTGGTGGACCTGGCCGGGCATCGCCGGGTGTTCGGGTTTGCCGGGCGGGTCATGGGTGATCTGTAACCTGTGGGAGCAAGGCTTGCCCGCGATATAGGCGCCGCAGTGTCCTGTCAGGCCGCGGCATCGTTCATCGCCAGCAAGCGGTGCTCCCACAGGTTTAGCTTCATATTCCGACATTGAATTCCAAGGCAAGCACATGAAGATCTCGAGACAAGCCTACGCCGACATGTTCGGCCCCACCGTCGGTGACAAGGTCCGCCTGGCCGATACCGAGCTGTGGATCGAAGTGGAAAAGGATTTCACCACCTACGGTGAAGAAGTGAAGTTTGGCGGCGGCAAGGTGATTCGCGACGGCATGGGCCAGGGCCAGCTGCTGGCCGCGGAGGTGGTGGACACGTTGATCACCAACGCGCTGATCATCGACCACTGGGGCATCGTCAAGGCCGACGTCGGCCTCAAGGACGGGCGCATCGCGGCCATCGGCAAGGCCGGCAACCCGGACATCCAGCCCGATGTGACCATCGCCATCGGCGCCAGCACCGAAGTGATTGCCGGCGAAGGCATGATCCTCACGGCCGGCGGCGTCGACACCCACATCCACTTCATCTGTCCGCAGCAGATCGAAGAGGCCTTGATGAGCGGCGTCACCACCATGATCGGCGGCGGCACTGGCCCGGCGACCGGGACCAACGCCACCACCTGCACCTCCGGCCCATGGCACCTGGCGCGCATGCTCCAGGCCGCCGACGCTTTCCCGATGAACATCGGCCTCACCGGCAAGGGTAACGCAAGCCTGCCGGAGCCATTGATCGAGCAGGTCAAGGCCGGTGCAATCGGCCTGAAGCTGCACGAAGACTGGGGCACCACCCCGGCAGCCATCGACAACTGCCTGAACGTGGCCGACCAGTACGACGTGCAGGTGGCGATCCACACCGACACCCTCAACGAGTCCGGCTTCGTGGAAACCACCCTGGGCGCCTTCAAGGGGCGCACCATCCACACCTACCACACCGAAGGCGCCGGCGGCGGTCATGCGCCGGACATCATCAAGGCCTGTGGTTTCCCTAACGTGTTGCCCAGCTCCACCAATCCGACACGACCGTTCACCCGCAACACCATCGACGAACACCTGGACATGCTGATGGTCTGTCACCACCTGGACCCGAGCATCGCCGAAGACGTGGCGTTCGCCGAAAGCCGTATCCGCCGCGAAACCATCGCCGCCGAAGACATCCTCCATGACCTCGGAGCGTTCTCGATGATCAGCTCCGACAGCCAGGCCATGGGCCGCGTCGGCGAAGTCATCCTCCGCACCTGGCAGACGGCGGACAAAATGAAGAAACAGCGTGGCGCCCTGCCCGGCGACGGCGAAGGCAACGACAACTTCCGTATCAAGCGCTACATCGCCAAATACACCATCAACCCGGCGATCACCCATGGCATCAGCCATGAAGTGGGCTCAATCGAGGTGGGCAAGTGGGCTGACCTGGTGCTGTGGCGCCCGGCGTTCTTCGGCGTCAAGCCGACGCTGATTCTCAAAGGCGGAGCGATTGCCGCGAGCCTGATGGGCGACGCCAACGCCTCGATCCCGACACCGCAACCGGTGCACTACCGACCGATGTTCGCAAGCTTCGGCGGCTCGCGACATGCCACCAGCCTGACCTTCATCAGCCAGGCGGCCGCCGATGCCGGTCTGCCGGAACAGTTGGGCCTGAAGAAAAGAATCGCCGTGGTCAAGGGTTGCCGGAATGTGCAGAAAACCGACCTGATCCACAACGACTACCTGCCGGACATCGACGTCGATCCACAGACCTATCAGGTCAAGGCCGACGGCGTGTTGCTGTGGTGCGAGCCGGCCGAGTCGCTGCCGATGGCGCAGCGGTATTTTCTGTTTTGATTGAGTGGCGAAGAAACTCCGTGGGAGCATAGCTTGCTCGCGATACAAGCAGCTCAACATCAGGGAAACCGCGTTGTATTTATCGCGGGCAAGCCTTGCTCCCACACCAAGCCTTGCTCCAACACCAGGCCTTGCTCCCACACAAAGCCTGCTCCCTTCGCCCAATGAACTGCATCACTCCACCAACCGCCCCAACCGCTGCTTGAGCATGCGGTTCTCGGTGCGCAGTTGCTGCACCTCCTCCAACAGATCCAACGCCAGGGCGACGCCTTCCCATTCCAGCTCCAACTCGCGGCGCAGCTTGGCGGCACGACGGGCCAGGACCAGCTCGTAGTCGGTGAAACGCCAGTCCGTCGGGGCCGACCCGTGGGGTTCGAGGATGCCATGGGCGACGATTTCTATCACATGGACATCCTGCAACGCGGCGGCCTCGCAGAACTCCGTCAGGCTCAGTTCAATGATCGGGTTGCTCATGGTGTGCTTCTCCCAATACCTTGACAGGGCAGGGCTGGCAAAGGCCCCGCCGTCAGAAATTCTCCCGTGGATCAAACGCGGCTTTCTTCGCCAGCTCTGCCCACAAAGCCTTGACCGTTTCGTCGTTGGACTTGGGCATCACGGCCTTGAGCTGGATGAACAAGTAGCCGCGCTCACCGGCCTTGTTGCGCAGGCCATGACCCTTGGCACGCATGCGCTGGCCGTTCTGGCTGCCGGCCGGGACCTTGAGGTTGATCTTGCCGGTGAGGGTCGGGACGGCCACCTCGGTGCCCAGCGCCAACTCCCAGGGCGCCAGCGGCAGGGTGATGATCAGGTCCTGGCCTTCGACATCGAATTTGGGGTGCGGGGCAAAGCGAATGGTCAGGTACAAGTCGCCATTGGCCCCGCCACCAATACCCGGCGCGCCTTGGCCCTTGAGGCGGATCCGCTCGCCGTCGGTCACGCCTGACGGGATCTTCACGTTCAGGCTTTTGCTGGTGTTGCTGACGTGCTGGCCCGCCGCGTTGTACTGCGGCACCTGGAAGCTGACCTTTTTCGACTCATTCGACAGGGCTTCTTCCAGGAAAATCGGTAATTCCATTTCCACGTCCTGCCCCCGACGGCCGGCGCTGCGACCTGACTGTGCGCCCCCGAATCCTGGCCCGCGATTGCCGAAGATCGAACTGAAGAAGTCTGAAAAATCCCCGGTATCCTGCCCCCCGAAACCACCGCGGCTCTGCCAGCCCGGGGGGCCCTGGAACGGCTGGCCATGCTGGCCATATCGACGCAGATCGTCGTATTCGGCGCGTTTGTCGGCGCTTTTCAGCGCTTCATAGGCTTCGGAGACATCCTTGAATTTGGTCTCGGCGTCTTTTTCCTTGCTGACATCCGGGTGGTATTTGCGCGCGAGTTTGCGATAGGCAGCCTTGATCGTGCTGTCGTCAGCCGTTGGTTCCACACCCAGGATCTTGTAATAGTCTTTGAAGTCCATCTAAGCATCACCACCCGTTATCGATGTCGCACCACCGTCCACAGCATGCCCGGATCAGCGGGCACCGGGTTGATCCATCTCAAGATTGGGACCTGGCGGCGCTTCAGAAGTTTATCGGCAACCGGTGGCGGTTCTTGTGTCCGCCCTGTGGCTGCCAGTCTCATGCCGACAAGTTTGGGGGTCCAACGCTGTCTTTCAAGGCTGAGAGTGCGAATTAGCGGATAACCGGCCTTCGAATCCGCGCCGCACTGGCATACACTGCGCGGCCGTTTTTTCAACCGGAACCTGAAAGACATGAAAAACGCATCCCCGGCCCGTGCCTGCGGCATCGACTTCGGCACGTCCAACTCCACCGTCGGCTGGCTGCGCCCCGGCATGGAAACGCTGATCGCGCTGGAGGACGACAAGATCACCCTGCCCTCGGTGGTGTTTTTCAATCTGGAGGAACGCCGTCCGGTCTACGGCCGGCTGGCGCTGCATGAGTACCTGGAAGGCTACGAAGGCCGGCTGATGCGCTCGCTCAAGAGCCTGCTGGGTTCCAAGCTGATCAAACACGACACCAGCGTGCTGGGCACAGCGATGCCGTTCAAGGACTTGCTCGGCCTGTTCATCGGCCAGTTGAAAAAACGCGCCGAGGCCACCGCCGGTCGGGAGTTCGAGGAAGTGGTGCTGGGTCGCCCGGTGTTTTTCGTCGATGACGATGAGCTGGCGGACCAGGAGGCCGAAAATACCTTGGTGGATGTGGCCCGCGCCATCGGCTTCAAGGAAGTCTCGTTCCAGTACGAACCCATCGCGGCGGCATTCGATTATGAATCGACCATCGAAAAAGAAGAGCTGGTGCTGATCGTCGACATCGGCGGCGGTACGTCGGACTTCTCCCTGGTGCGCCTGTCCCCTGAACGCCGTACCCACGACAACCGCCACGCCGATATCCTCGCCACCGGCGGCGTGCACATCGGCGGGACCGACTTCGACAAGCAACTGAGCTTGCAGGGCCTGATGCCGCTGTTCGGCTATGGCAGCCGAATGAAAAGCGGCGCCTACATGCCCACCAGCCACCACATGAACCTGGCGACCTGGCACACCATCAACGCAGTGTATGCGCAGAAATCCACTCTGGCCCTGAACAGCATGCGCTACGACATCGAAGACACCGGCGGCATCGACCGGCTGTTCAAGTTGATCGAACAGCGCGCCGGGCATTGGCTGGCGATGGAAGTGGAAGAAACCAAGATCCAGCTGACCCACGCCGACCAGCGCCATGTGGCCCTGGACCGGATCGAGCCGGGCTTGAGCGTGGACCTGAGCCGGGCGCTGTTCGAATCGGCTATCGACGGCCTGTTGGAACGGGTTCGCGCCAGCGTCACGCAACTGCTCAATGACGCCAATGTCGGCGTCGATCAGGTGGACACGGTGTTCTTCACCGGCGGCTCCAGTGGCATCCCGGCCCTGCGCAACAGCGTCTCGGCCATGCTGCCCAAGGCGCGGCACGTGGAAGGGAACATCTTCGGGAGCATCGGCAGCGGGTTGGCGATCGAGGCGATGAAGCGCTACGGGACCCAAGGCTGAGCAGCACAGCGGCGCGCCCTTCGCGAGCAAGCCCGCTCCCACAGTTGACCGGGTCTCTCAGGAGCAATGCGATCAAATGTGGGAGCGGGCTTGCTCGCGAAGGCGCCGGATCAGGCTACAAATCCGCCAGAATCAAACCATCCCCAACTGCTTCAACTCGCTCTTGAGATATGCATAGTAAATCGGCCCCGCCACCACCCCCGGCAGGCCGAACGCCGCTTCGAACACCAGCATCGCCATGAGCAGCTCCCAGGATTTGGCACTGATCTGTCCACCCACGATGCGGGCGTTGAGGAAGTATTCGAGCTTGTGGATCACGATCAGGTAACCCAGCGCCGCCACGGCAACCCAGACCGACAGTGACAGGCCGACGATGGTGATCAAGGTGTTGGACATCAGATTGCCGATGACCGGCAGCAACCCCAGCAGGAAGGTCATCACGATCAGGGTTTTGGTCAGCGGCAGCTTGATGCCGAACAACGGCAGCACCACTGCCAGGAAAATCCCGGTGAAAAAAGTGTTGAGCAGGGAAATCTTGATCTGGGCAAAGACAATGTTGCGGAACGCCTTGACCAACAGGTTCAGGCGATCGAACAGTGCCGCGGCCAGGGGCTTGCGCTTGGTCAGGTCGGGGACGCGCTGCAAGGCAATGATCGCTCCCAGCACCATGCCGATCAGCAATGTCACGAACATGTGGGCCGCGTCCTTGCCCACCAATTGCAGGTCACTCAGGTGCTTGCCCATCCAGTCGCTGATTGCCACCCGGAACTCGGCGGCGCTGGCCGGCAGGTAGGCGTCGATGAAGGGTGGCAACTGTCCACGGGCGCGGTCGACCACGGCCATGAACTTGTCCAGGGATGCACCGGGGTTTTCCACTTCATGCAGCAGGAAACTGATTGCGCCGGCGAAGATCAACGACAGGGCAGTCACCACCAGGGTGCCCAGCAACGCCACCGCGAGCCAGCGGGCACGCCGGCCTTCGATCAACCGCTGCAATTGCGGGGTGAGCATGTTGACCAGCTCGAACACCAGCAGCCCGGCCATAAGGCTTGGCAACAGGCGCAGCGGCAACACCAGCAACAACCCACCAAAAATGATCACCCAACTGATCACCAACAACACATGACGCTGAGAAAACGTTGGCATACAGCCTCAGAACAAAAACGGCGTGAAAGGATCGGCAGTCTGCCAGCCTTCCGCTGGCAGCACTAGGGATTGTATCGGCCGACGTTGGTCGGGGTTCAAGAGAGTTTTGCAGTGCCTGTGAGGGCCCTGTGGGAGCATGGCTTGCCCGCGACAGGGTCACCTCGGTCTCAACGTAAACCGAGGCGCCTGCATCGCGGGCAAGCCATGCTCCCACAGAAACTCGCGACAGGCACTGCGTTACTTGTTCTTCAGGCAATTGCTCATGAACGCTTTACGCTCGTCGCCCTTGAGCGCCTTGGTGGTCGCGTCGGCGTTGCAGGTTTTCATGCGCTCCTGCGGCGTTCCTCCCCGTACTTCAGGCGGCTTGGTCTTCAGGCAGGTGCTCATGAAGGCCTTGCGCTCATCGCCCTTGAGCGCCTTGGCGGTGGCATCGGCGTTGCAGGTGGTCATCCTGGTCTGTTGGGCCGTCGCAGCGAAGCCTTGGGAACACAGCAGCAAACCGATCATCAACAAAGGGACACGCAGCATCATCATGACGTCTTCTCCTGAATGCCGCACGAGCGTGACGGCGATGAATCCAGTGTAGACAACGCAGCCCTATACACCCGCCGCTTTCAAGCGCTCTGCATGCTCGACAAACAACCGGATCGGCTCGGCCCCCTTGCCCACCAACCCCAGGGACTGGTTGACGATGTCGAAGTGGTCGAGTGGATAGTCATCGCCGATGACCGTACCCAGGTGCGAGCTGAAGCGTCCGACCATGCCGTCGCACTGCCCCGCCTCACGCACGAATGTCCGGGCGAACAGGCGGCAACTGCGATTCGTGCCATCGAAGAGGTTGCGCCCCTTGTCCGTCTTGCCGGGTTGCAGGATCCCGGACCAGGAGTAATAACGCACGCCGTCGACTTCTTCAGCCCCCTGCCCGCCCCAGGTTTCAGGCAGCCCCTGTGGATAACGCTCATTGAAGCGCGCCACCCCGGCAGTGGTGAGGGATTCATGGGAAGCATGGAGGTCCACCGGCAGCTTCGGCCCGCGATAGCCGGTTTCGAGCAGGTTCATCACCGCGTTGATCAACCGCAGCACCGCGCTGAGCATGCGCCCCTTGGCACTGTTCGACGGATAGTGGGCCAGCAGGTAGTCGGCCAGTTCGGAACCGTGGTTGGGACCGGCCACCGACGTGACGGAGGCCACCAGGTCCGGGCGCCGGGCCGCCGCATAGCGGGCACTGAGGGCGCCCTGGCTGTGGCCGATCAGGTTGACCTTGGCCGCGCCGGTTTGCCGCAGGACCTCCTCGATCCGCGCCAGCAATTGTTCGCCGCGCACCTCGGACGAATGCAGCGGCGAAACCTTCACCGCCACCACCACCGCACCACCGCGGCGCAACGCCGAAACGATCCCATACCAGTACGGATACAACACCAGGCGGATGAACCCGAGCATGCCAGGGACCAGCACCAGCGGGTAGCGAGTGGCGCAGCGTTGCGACATATATGGACGTCCTTGTGATCGATGATGGGGTTGAAGAGCAGTCTAGGCGCGCTTCATGACGCCTGGTCGTCATTGTAGGGGCTGCACATCCCATAAAACTTTTGCCTCGCTCATCACTCCCAACCTTGTAAGCGATCGCGCCTCGAGAGCGTGACGCCCCCAACCGGATCAGCCTCCAGGAGAACGAGATGAGCGACATGCACTTATCCGATGTGACGACCCTGCGCGAACGTGCGCGGCAGAACGTACAAAACGGCGCAGTGACCGAGGGCTACAATGCGGATCGACAGGAAATCGTGCGCCTGCTCAACGAAGCACTGGCCACCGAGCTGGTATGCGTGCTGCGCTACAAGCGCCATTACTTCATGGCCACCGGCCTCAAAGCCAGCGTGGCGGCCAGTGAGTTCCTCGAACATGCCAACCAGGAAGCCGAACATGCCGACAGACTGGCCGAGCGCATCGTGCAACTGGGCGGTGAGCCGGAGTTCAACCCCGACCTGTTGAGCCGCAACTCCCACGCCCAATACGTGGCAGGCGCCACCCTCAAGGAAATGGTCTACGAAGACCTGGTGGCCGAGCGGATAGCCATCGACAGCTACCGGGAAATCATCCAGTACATTGGCGATAAAGACCCGACCACCCGACGCATCTTCGAGGACATCCTGGCCCAGGAAGAAGAGCACGCCGATGACATGGCCGATATCCTGGCCGATTTGTAAGACCCCATCGCGAGCAGGCTCGCTCCCACATTCGATAGGTGTACACCCTCAATGTGGGAGCGAGCCTGCTCGCGATGAGGCCAGCCGCCTCACCGCAAATCCCCGAATTACCGTGTCGGCTTGACCGTCACCGGCGCCTTGCCCGCCTTCATCTGCTCCAGCAGCGGCGCACACTGGTTCGGCTCGCCACCGCTGGGCGCCACCAGGGCCAGCAAGCCTGCCGCCGGCGCGGCGATCACACCCAGCGCCACCATCCCGGCACCGCGCAACATCAGTGGCACGGCCTTGACCCCGGCGGAGGGCTTGGCGAACTTGCCCCGTACGTACAAGGGCGAGCGCAGGGAAATCAGCCGCCAGCCCTTGGATTCCGGCGAAATGGTCAGGTCCAGTTGTTCGGTAGCCATGTTTGCCGTGCCGTCGATGTAGATGATTGCGTTTTCAGTATCGAATACGAACAGGCGAGTGGTTGCCAGGCCGGTCTTGATGTCGAAGTCCGCCGCTGCACAGTTGATCTTCACTTCCTTGTCGCCAAAGATTTTCCCCATCACGTAGTTACCCACGTTCAACCCCGCCAACTCCATCAACTCGCGACTGATGGCGCCGTCGTTGATGAGCATTTTCAAGGTGCCGTTGGAGGTGCCCAGCAACGCTGCGACTGAATTGCCACGACCGCTGATGTCGGCGTCGCCGTTGAGCTCGCCGAAACTGGTTTTCATCGGTTCGAAGCCGGGGAACAGCTGCTTGAGCTTGAATCCTCGCGCCGTCAACTTCGCTTGGCCCTCCAGGGGATGGGCCTGCCCGTTGAGACGGATCTGCGCATCGAGTCGGCCACCGGCGACGCCGAAACGCAGGGGCTCGAGGCTCAGTTGTCCGTCGTTGAGCACCAGGTGCGTGTAGAGGTCGGTGAACGGCAATTGCGCATTGTGGACGATGCGTTTGCCGGTGAACTCCACGTCGGCGTCCATCGCGCTCCAGCGCTCGGTGCGGAACTCTTCCACGGGCAGCACCTTGTCTGACGGCTGCTTGCTGGCGCTGCCACGGGCCTGCTGCTCGGTGTTGGAATCGGCGCCGATCAGCGGTGCCAGATCGCTGAACAACAGTTGGTCGGACACCAGCGTGCCGCTGAGTTTTGGCCGTGGCTGGCTGGCGACATAGGCCAGGTCACCATGGATGTCGCTGTCGCCGATCTTTCCGTTGAACGCCTCATAGCGAAACAGCGCCCCATCCGGCTCATGGAGTTTGGCAATCAGATGACCGTCGGTTTCATAGGGCGGCGAATCCGGCAAGGTCACCCCGGTCAGTGGATACAGATGAGCGAGGCTGGTGCCGGCCAGTTTCAGGCGCAGATCAAGGGCGCCGAGATTCATCGGGTCGGTGAGCGTACCAGCCAGTTCGACACGGGTATCGGCGGTCTTTACCTGAGCCTGCAACGGAAAGGGTTGCGATGCATTCTGCAAGGCCAGCAGGCCGCCGACCTTGCCGGAACCATTGAGATTCTGTCCGTGATACTGCCCGTCGACCGTGAAGGCGAACCCATAGTCCTGAGCCGTTGCGCCTTGATCCTGGACCTTTTTCGCGGCCTTTTCGCCGACGATATCCTTGAACGGAATGGACTTCCCCAGCGGGTCGATCAGCAGGTCGAGTCGAGTCTTCAAGGTCTGGTCGTCAAGCGTGACGTGCCCCTTGTCGAAGCCGATGGCCCCGATGTCCACGACCCAGCTCGACGGTTTGGCGTCCGGGTCCTTCGGATCGACCTGGAAGGTCCAGTTGGCGCGTCCATCAGCCAGGCGCTGCAGGTTGGCGTCGGGTTCGGTCAGGTCGATTCTGGGAATCGTCACACGCCGAGCCAGCAAGGCAAGGGGGGAGATGCGCAACTCGACACGCTTGAGCGTGGCCATCTGCGGTTTTTTCGACCACTCGGGGTTGCCCAGGCTCAGATCCTCGGCCATCACGTGGGGCCAGGGCACCCAGGCCCGCCAGCCGCCCTCTTCGGACTCACGTTGCCAGACCACGGCCAGGTTGCCGTTGATGGCGAACGGGCGATGCAGTTCCTCGGACACCTTGGCGTTGAGCGTCGGCTTGATCCGGTTCCAATCGAAGAACACGATGACCAACACCAACACGGCCAACAGAACAGCAAGGCTGGCCAAGCTCCAGGCAAGGATTTTTGAAGTGCGAGTCATGCGCAAGGCTCCTGATGACAAATCGGCGTCCGTACCGCAACACCTGAAAAACCGAACCTGTAGCCGGCTCGTTGTATGAATGAGACTGGTGAAACGACCAACAGGTTTACCCTCCAGGGTGAAAAACCTGACCAATCCGCCAGCAAGCTGTTACCGCCCGCGCACATTTGCGTGGCGTGAGTGGGTACAAAATACCCACCATGGTGCGAAACCGCACCTCGGAAACGCCCGTTCTAGAGCCTTCCCAGCGAACAATCAATTCCGTTGATTATTACCATTGCGTTTATGAACTTTTATATCGACTTATCGAGAGTAGCATTGCCCTCGTACCCACTTTTTAGCCCTCCCGAGGAGCAACGATCATGAAACGCCAATTACTGATGAGCCTTTCCCTTTCACTGCTGGCCTCCACTGCTTTCGCCCTGCCAGCTTCCGAACAGGCTACACCACAGGTCAAGGACAGCCACTCGGTCTACAGCCAGACTGTTGCTGAAGACGGTACCAAACGTACCCTTCAAGGTCGCGAAGTCACCGAAAACGGTTCGGCACGCACTCTCCAGGGTCGCGAAGTCGCTGAGGACGGTTCGGAACGCACTTTCCAGGGCCGCGAAGTCGCTGAAGGCGGTTCGGAACGCACTTTCCAGGGCCGCGAAGTCGCTGAAGGCGGTTCGGAACGCACTTTCCAAGGCCGCGAAGTCGCTGAAGGCGGCCGTGATCGCCTGGAAGATAAAGGCCTGGTTGAGAACGGCTACGATCGCACCACACAAGGCCAGACCCTGGCAGCCGATGGTAGTGACCGGGTGATCCAACGCAACAGCGCTGTGAGCTGAGCCCATGGTCCTGGAAAAAAAGCCCGATTATCACAATCGGGCTTTTGACTTTTCAGGCATTGCGTTTTCCCATTTGATCCCCTGCTACCGTTCGACGTCGACAAAGCCGATTTGCTAAAGTGCGTCGCTCCCATGACTCGGAAGTCAGTCCTGCGATGTTGCCCCGCGCCGAACAGAAACAACAGACCCGAAATGCCCTGATGGACGCGGCCCGTCATTTGATGGAGTGCGGACGGGGATTCGGCAGCCTGAGCCTGCGCGAAGTTGCCAAGACGGCGGGCATCGTACCCACCGGCTTCTACCGGCATTTCGACGACATGGATCAACTGGGCCTGGCGCTGGTCAGCGAAGTAGGCCAGACCTTCCGCGAAACCATCCGGTTGGTGCGTCACAATGAATTCGTCATGGGCGGCATCATTGATGCATCGGTGCGGATCTTTCTTGATGTAGTGCAAGTCAACCGGTCGCAGTTCCTGTTCCTTGCCCGCGAACAATACGGCGGCTCCCTGCCGGTACGCCAAGCCATCGCACAACTGCGCGAAGCCATCAGTTCGGACCTGGCCGCCGACCTGGCATTGATGCCGAAACTGCAGCATCTGGACCTTGCCGGGCTGAGCGTGATGGCCGACCTCATCGTCAAGAGCGTGTTCGCCACCCTGCCCGACATCATCGACCCTCCCGCCGAAGCGCCCCCCGATCACCTCACGCCCCAGGCGAAGATCACCCAGCAACTGCGGTTTATCTTTATCGGCCTCAAACATTGGCAAGGCTTGGGCAGCACCGAGTAATCCCCCTGTGGGAGCGAGCCTGCTCGCGATGGCGGTGGCTCAGTCAACCTCTATGTGTCTGATGCACCGCCATCGCGAGCAGGCTCCCACAGGTTCGCCGAACGCCACAAAACAGTGCGCCCCTCTCGTTGCGCGCACTGGTTCGGAGCGACCTAAAAGGCTGCGCCAAGCATCCCACGCCTATTTCCTACGCCATCTTCGATTGGCAAGCCCCTTGCTCTAAACACAGCATCGCTCATTGCTGGAAGCACTCCGATGCTGGTGATTCATCGCAGAATCGACACTCAACCCCGCTGGGACGCCGAACTCCATCTGACTTTCGATGCCCGCAGCAAAAGTCGCCTGCGCTGTTTCAGTGCCGAGGATGAAGACGTGGGATTGTTTCTGGAGCGGGGCCAGCCGCCGCTTCATGACGGCGAATACCTCCAGGCCGAAGACGGACGTATCGTGCGTGTCTGTGCCCGCCCCGAGCAACTGCTGCATGTCACCTGCGCCAATGGGTTCGAGCTGACGCGTGCAGCCTATCACCTGGGCAATCGCCATGTTGCGCTGCAAGTGGGCGATGGCTGGCTGCGCCTGCTGGACGATTACGTGCTCAAGGCGATGCTCGAACAACTGGGCGCGACCGTCGCCCCCATCGAAGCCCCATTTCAACCCGAACATGGCGCCTATGGCGGCGGCCATCATCATTCTCGGCACGGCGACGAAGACTTCAACTATGCACCGCGCCTGCATCAGTTCGGCTTGCGTACATGAACCCGGCCTGGGCGCTGTTGCGTCTGGCCAGCCCGCAGTTGCCAATCGGCGGCTACAGCTATTCCCAAGGACTGGAGATGGCGGTGGATAACGGCCAGATCAAGACATCCGACGACGCCCGTCGATGGATCAGCGATCAATTGCTGCTGAACCTGGCGCGCTTCGAAGCTCCCCTGCTGCTCGCTCATTGCAGCGCCGCTGCGGCCGACGATTGGAGCGCCCTGGGGCAACACTGCGAAGCACACCGCGCCAGCCGGGAAACCCGCGAGTTGTACCAGGAGAGCCGGCAAATGGGCTATTCGTTGCAACAACTGCTTGGCGGCCTGCCGGAACTCGACGGCGCCGCACGGCATTTTCTCGAACAACGCAGCGAACCACATCTGGCCCTGGGCTGGGCCCTGGCCGCCCGCGCATGGAACATCAGCCCCCAGGACGCCCTCGCAGCCTGGTTGTGGAGCTGGCTGGAGAACCAGCTGGCGGTGCTGATGAAAACCCTTCCCCTCGGCCAGCAAGCCGCCCAGCGCCTGACCAGCGAGCTGCTGCCGCTGTTGCAACAGGCCCAGCACAACGCCTCGAACATCGACCCCAAGCATTACGGCAGCGCCGCGTTTGGCCTGTCCCTGGCGTGTATGGCCCATGAGCGCCAGTACAGCCGTCTGTTCCGTTCCTAGGAGACAAACATGAACACACAACCCCTGCGCGTCGGCATCGGCGGTCCGGTGGGCTCCGGCAAGACCGCCCTGACCCTGGCCCTGTGCCTGGCCCTGCGCGAGCGCTACAACCTCGCGGTGGTCACCAACGATATCTACACCCGCGAAGACGCCGACTTCCTGGTCCGCAACGAAGCCCTGGCGCCGGAGCGGATCATTGGTGTCGAAACCGGTGGTTGCCCGCACACAGCCATTCGCGAAGACGCCTCGATCAACCTCGAAGCGGTAGACCAGTTGAACCGGCGCTTCCCGGGGCTGGACCTGATCCTGGTGGAGTCCGGGGGCGACAACCTTTCGGCGACCTTCAGCCCGGAGCTGTCGGACCTGACCCTCTACGTGATCGATGTCTCGGCCGGGGACAAGTTGCCGCGAAAGGGTGGGCCGGGCATCTGCAAGTCCGACTTGCTGGTCATCAACAAGATCGACCTGGCACCGCTGGTAGGTGCTTCCCTGGAGATGATGGACAGCGACACCCGGCGGATGCGCAACGGCAAGCCGTTCGTCTTCAGCAACCAGAAAACCGGCCAGGGCCTGGAGGAGATCATCGCTTTCATCGAGCGCCAGGGTCTGCTGACTGCTGCCTGATTTTTCGAACTCTCAACAAGGAAGCCTCTCATGACACTCAAACGCATCCTCGGCACCCTCGCCCTGCTGCTGGCCCCAACCCTGGCCTTCGCCCACCCCGGCCACGGCGATAACGGCCTGATCGCCGGCCTCGGGCATCCCATCGGCGGCCTGGACCACCTGCTCGCCATGCTCGCGGTCGGCTTGTGGGCGGCACAGCAACAAGGCACTGCGCGCTGGGCGCTGCCCTGCACGTTCATCGGTACGATGCTGATCGGCGGTCTGCTCGGTTTCGAAGGTCTGCAGTTGCCGGCGCTGGAGAGCGGGATTGCCGCCTCGGTGCTGGCCCTGGGCCTGGCGGTGGCGCTGGCAGTCCGTCCGCCATTGAGTCTGGCGGTTGCTGCGACTGCACTGTTTGCGCTGTTCCATGGTGTGGCCCATGGGCTGGAACTACCGGACATGTCGAGCCCGTGGGCTTATGCAGCCGGGTTCGTCGCTGCGACGGCGGCGCTGCATGGCGCAGGTTTCGTCCTGGTTCGCGCGCTGCCACGGGCAGCTGCGCCCTTGGTACGGCTGGCGGGGGCGGCTTCGGCGGGGGTTGGGATCTGGTTGTTGGCAGGTTGATTTTCGGCGCTTTCAAGACCGCCTTCGCGAGCAAGCCCGCTCCCACAATTTGATCGGCGTAAACCGGACCTGTGGGAGCGGACTTGCCCGCGAAGGGGCTCTTGAAGGCACTGCATCTCTCGCCCCTGCCACTCTGCTACCATGTCGCGCAATCGCCCCTTGCCGTGACGACGTCCGCCCATGCCCGATGCTTCCCGCCCCGTTCCTTCACCTGAATTGATCGCCCTGTTCGCAACAGTGCGCCAGCATTTTCACGAGGTGATCGTGCCCATGTGGCAAGGCCCGGGCTGGAATGCCGAACTGGCACTGCCCTACGAATCCCTGGATGCGGCCCACACGCCGTTGCCACCCCAACGCTACCGGGCGATGGCCTGCGCAAGACAACTGTATGTGTTCGCCAGCCTGATCGGCGAAGTAACAGGGGCCGAAGAACGGGCCGCGGCGCTGTTCCGTTCGCTACAGCGCCACTTTCACGATGGCGAACACGGCGGCTGGTTCTACAGCATCGACCCGCAAGGCGCCCCGCTGGACACCGGCAAAGACCTCTACACCCACGCCTTCATCCTGTTCGCCTGCGCCCATTACTGGGACAAGGTTCGCGAGCCTCTGGTGGAATCGGTGCTCAACGCTGCGCTGGAAGTCATTGCCCGGCGCTTTGCCACCGGCGACGGTCTCTACGAGGCCAGCCTCAAGCGCGATTGGTCAACGCTCGGAACCGGCCCGTTGCAGAACCCCCTGATGCACTTGGCAGAAGCCTTCCTCGCCACCCTCTCGGTCCGCGACGATGCCAACGTTCGCCAGGCATTGCTGAGTCTGTGTGACGGGATGTCCAAGCACTTCATTGAGCCGAAGCTGGGCGTGATAATGGAGAAACCGCTCAAGGCTGTGGATAACTGGTTTGAGCCGGGACATCAGTTCGAATGGTATTTCCTGCTGGCTTCGTCGCCCCAGCTGCAGGACGGCCAGTTGCGCGTCGCCCTGCAGCGGAGCTTTGGCTATACCGAGCAAGAAGGCGTGAACCCGCAGTCCGGCGCGGTATGTGCCATGCTGAGCCCGAAGCCGGGCACTGTCGCGCGCGACGTCACCCAACGCATCTGGGCCCAGGCCGAATACCTGCGCGCCCTCACCCTGCGCCCGGGAAGCCAGGACGTGTTGCTGCGTCAGCTTCAGGCTCTGCAACAGCATTTCCTGCATGCCAAGGGGTGGAACGAATGCCTTGATACCGACGGCCTCGTCAGCCGTCGGGACATGCCCTCCACCACCCCCTATCACCTGATGACCTGCTATCGCGGATTGGCCGATTACCTGGGCTGACCGGTCGATTGCTATCGCGGGCAAGCCTTGCTCCCACAGGTTCGAGTCATTCCCGGAGCAAAGTATGTTCCCACGGTACTGAGCTTTCCGTGGGAGCAAGGCTTGCCCGCGATGAACGATAACGCGGTCCTATCCCTTGTTATTTCTCTCAATGGCAAATCCAGCCCAGGTCTGGCTCACCGGCATCAACTCCAGGCTGTTGATGTTGATGTGCGCTGGCGTGTTGAGCACCCAATAGATCGTTTCGGCAATGTCCTGCGGCTGGATCGGCTCGGCCCCGGCATAAGTCGCGTTGTAGCGCTCCTGGTCACCGCCGAAGCGTACCAGTGAGAACTCGCTCTCACACAAGCCCGGCTCGATGTTGCTGACCCGCACACCGGTACCCTGCAGGTCGCAGCGCAGGTTCAGCGAGAACTGTTTGACGAACGCCTTGCTCGCGCCATACACGTGGCTACCCGGGTACGGGTAGTTGCCGGCGATGGAACCCAGGTTGATGATCCCCGCGCCGCGACCATGGGCAATCAGGCGCGGCAGCAACAGGCGCGTGCTGTAGAGCAATCCCTTGACGTTGGTGTCGACCATCGTGTCCCAGTCATCAAGGTCGCACTTGGGTGCCGGATCGACCCCCAGTGCCAATCCGGCGTTGTTGATCAAGCCACGCAATGTGGCGAAGGACGGCGGCAGATTGGCGATTGCTTCCTCCATGGCCTTGCGGTCACGCACATCCAATACCAGGCCATGGACCTCGGTCTGTTTCGACAGCTCGGCGCACAGGGCATTGAGGCGCTCTTCACGGCGCCCGGTCAGCACCAGTTTCCAGCCGGCCTCGGCAAAACGACGGGCACAGGCTTCGCCAAATCCGGACGTCGCCCCGGTGATAAACAGGGTATTGGACATCATGTTCTCCTTGATTGGGCTTGAGGCAGCCATTGAATGGATCGGCCCACAGCATGCCCGGCCCGACAGCGAGCGGCAACTGCCCACCGCGGATGTTGAACCAGACCAGGCTGATCATAAAACGATCAAACGGAGCCAGCCCTTGCAGAATGAGGGATGTAGCCTGTTGCCCGCACCTTATCCACAGGCACGTCCACAGTAATCGGGGGCAAGTGAAAACGCTGCAAGCCGCTGTGCGTAAGGCGTTGCGGGGCATATGGAAACTTTTTTCCCTTGACCCTGCATGCAGGGTTGTGCAGATCGGATTCTCTGCTATAAACCAGGCCCCATCGACACGATGGCTCGAAGCCAGCAAACACGGCCCTCAGAGCGGTCTTTCCAGAGTTTAATCACAGACTTATCCACAGGCTTTCCCACAGATTGCCAAGCCTGTTCCAGCGCTCAGAAAAGGGTTGACAACCTGCACTCATGCTCGCCTGAAAATACCTGTTCAAAAAACGATCATCACTCTACAAGCCACGTTTTTAAAGGCCTCCAGCCAGCTACTCCCACGTTACCCACAGCCGGTTCCACAGCAAACGGGGACAAGTCAAAACTGTGACAAAACAACTGTTTGCGGCGACTTTATGTTGCGGTTTAGTAAGGGTTGTGGATTGTTGTCCACAATTCACTGCTCCACACAAGAACCCCTTGTGGGAGCGGTTGGGTGGTGTTCTGGAGACATAAAAAAACCGGCGATCACTCGCCGGTTTTTTATTGCCATATCGACGTCAGTGCCCGCCCAGGTATGCGTTGCGCACCTCTTCGTTGGCGAGCAGTTCCTTGCCGGTGCCGGTCAGGCGGATTTCGCCGTTGACCATCACATAGGCCCGGTCCGACAACCTGAGGGCATGGTTGGCGTTCTGTTCCACCAGAAAGATGGTCATCCCGGTGGACGCCAGTTCCCGCAGGGTGGCGAAGATCTGTTTCACCACGATCGGCGCCAGACCCAGGCTAGGCTCATCGAGCAGCAACAACTTCGGTCGGCTCATCAGTGCCCGGGCGATGGCGAGCATTTGCTGCTCGCCACCGGACATGGTCATGGCCCGCTGGTTGCGTCGCTCCTTGAGCCGTGGGAACAGTTCGAACATGCGCTGCATGTCCTCGCTGGCGTACTTGTCACCAATGGGGATAGTGCCCATCAGCAGGTTTTCCTCGACAGACATGTCGGGGAATACCCGCCGCCCTTCCGGCGACTGCGCAATGCCGTTGGACGCGATGTAGTGAGACGACTTGTGGGTGATGTCCACGCCTTGGTAAATGATCTGCCCACTGGCCGCGCGCGGCTGGCCGAAGATCGACATCAGCAGCGTGGATTTGCCGGCACCGTTGGAGCCGATCAGGCTCACTGTCTCACCTTCGTCAATGTGCATCGAGACTTTCTTCAGGGCCTGGATCGGCCCATAGAATACGTCCAGTTCCTTGAGTTCGAGGATCGGTCCACTCATACCAGTTCCTCTTCATCGGCACCCAGGTAGGCCGCGATCACTTTCGGATCGCTGCGAATCGCCTCCGGACCGCCCTCGGCGATCACGTTGCCGTGGTCCAGCACCACGATGTGGTCGGAAATGCTCATTACCATGCCCATGTCGTGTTCGATCAGCACCACGGTCAGATCGTGCTCGTCACGCAGCAGTCGGATCATCGCGCTCAGCGCTTCGGTTTCCTGAGGATTGAGGCCGGCGGCCGGTTCGTCGAGGCAGATGACCTGCGGACGGGTGCACATGGCCCGGGCAATTTCCAGGCGTCGCTGCTGACCATAGGAAAGCTCACCCGCCAGACGGTTGGCACAGTCCACCAGGTCCACGACTTCAAGCCAGTAGAAGGCATGGTCCAGCGCGTCGCTTTCGGCCTTGCGGTAACCCTTGGTGTTGAAGACACCGGCCACCAGACTGCGGTTGACCCACATGTGCTGGGCCACCAGCAGGTTCTCCAGCACCGACATTTCCCGGAACAGGCGGATGTTCTGGAAGGTACGGGCCAGGCCGGCGCGGTTCACCAGGTGGGTACCGCCGAACATCTTGTAGTACAGCCGGCTGGCGAAGGTCTTCGGCGATACGAAGTCGGTGGGGCGGAACGCTTCGCCCAACAGCTTGATGACGTTGGTCCGCTCGCCGCGCACGTTGAGCTCGATCTTGCCGCCCGAGGCCTTGTAGAAACCTGTCAGGCAGTTGAACACCGTGGTCTTGCCCGCGCCATTGGGGCCGATCAGGGCAAAGATCGAGTTGCGCTTGACCTGCAGGCTGACGTCGCTGAGAGCCTTGATGCCACCGAATTGCATCATCAGGTTTTCGACTGAGAGTACGACTTCGCTCATGGCGCTACTCCTTTACGCGGCATCACTCCGGTACGGCTGATACGGATCAGGCCGCGGGGTCGCCAGATCATCATCAACACCATCAGTACCCCGAACAGCAGCACGCGGTATTCGGAGAAGCTGCGCAGCAGTTCCGGTGCAACGGTGAGCACGAATGCCGCGATCACCACGCCCACCGTCGACCCCATGCCCCCCAGCACCACAATCGCCAGGATCAGGGCCGACTCAAAGAACGTGAACGACGACGGGTTGACGAACCCCTGATAGCTGGCGAAGAACACCCCGGCCAGGCCGGCCGTGGAGGCGCCGATGGTGAACGCCGAGAGCTTGACCAGCACATGGTTCAGGCCCATGGAGCGACAAGCGATCTCGTCTTCGCGCAGGGCTTCCCAGGCGCGCCCGACGGGCATGCGGGTCAGGCGATGCTTGATGTAGAGCACCAGCAGCACAACGATGAACAACACGATATAGATGAACAGGAATTTCAGGTTCGGGTTGTAGTCGATGCCAAAGAACTCATGGAAGGGCACCCCTCCATCCTTGGCCCTGCGTCCGAACTCCAGGCCGAAAAAGGTGGGTGACGGAACCGGCATGCCGTTCGGCCCGCCGGTGAACGACAGCCAGTTATTGAGGATCAGCCGGATGATTTCACCGAAGCCAAGGGTCACGATCGCCAGGTAGTCACCGTGCATTCGCAGCACGGGGAAACCCAATATGCATCCGGCCATCGCCGCCGCAATCGCCGCCAGTGGCAGTACAGTCCAGAAACCCAGCCCCAGGTATTGATAACCCAGAGCCAGACCATAGGCGCCGATGGCGTAGAACGCCACGTAACCCAGGTCGAGCAGGCCCGCCAGGCCGACCACGATGTTCAGGCCCAGGCCAAGCAGTACGTAGATCAGCCCGAGGATGACCACCGTGAGCACGTATTTGTTGGCAAAGAACGGAAACACGATGGCAATCACGATCAGCGCCGGGATGATCCAGCGCAGGCGCGACTTGTAGTCCGGGGGCAGCACGTGTACGCCGGAGCCGGGGGTTTCGAAGCCCTGGAGCACCTTCAGCCCCTTGGACGTTTGCAGGAACAGGCTCAAGGCGAAACGCCCGATCATCACGATCCCCACCAGCCAGCCGACACGGGCCGGTTGCAGGTTGAAGCTGTAGCCGTCGAGCACCACGCCGACAATCGGCCCGAACACGATCAGCGAGATCAGGCCCGCCAGGATCGCGTCGATGACACTCTGTTTGATATCAATCGGTTTATTGGCAGCAGACATACTTATACCTTCGCCACGAGTGGGCGACCCAACAGGCCTTGGGGACGGAAAATCAGGATCATCACCAGCAGGGAGAAACTGAACACGTCTTTGTAGTCGGAGTTGATCAGACCGGAGAACAGCGACTCGGAGATCCCGAGGATGATCCCGCCGAGCATCGCCCCAGGCAGGGAACCGATACCACCGAGGACCGCCGCGGTGAACGCCTTGATGCCGATGATGAAGCCGGCATAGAAGTCGAACGTGCCGTAGTTCATGGTGATCAACACACCGGCCAGGGCCGCCATGGCCGCGCCGATGATGAACACATAGGAGATCACACGGTCGGTGTTGATCCCCAGGATCGAGGCCATCTTGCGATCCTGCTGGGTGGCACGACACATGCGCCCCAGCTTGGTGTACTTGATGATGTAGGTCAGCAAAGCCATCCCGGCGAATGCGGCGACCAGGATGAAGATCTTGGTGTAGGTGAGCTGGACGAAGCCGGTGCCGATGTCGACGCGCATGGCGCCTTCAAGCAGTGTCGGCACACCCTGTTGGCGGGCGCCCTGGCTGATCTGTGCATAGTTCTGCAGGATCAGCGAAATGCCGATGGCACTGATCAGCGGTGCCAGGCGGGTGGAGTTGCGCAGCGGTTTGTAGGCGACGCGTTCGATGACCCAACCGTATACCCCGGTGACCACGACCGTGAACACGAGGGTGCCGAGGATCATAAGCGGAAAGGATTCAATACCGAAGTAAGCCAGCAGAGCCAGACTGATTGCCGCGAGGTACGCGGAAATCATGTAAACCTCGCCGTGGGCGAAGTTGATCATGCCGATGATGCCGTAGACCATTGTGTAGCCGATGGCGATCAGACCATAGACCGACCCGAGGGTCAGGCCATTGATCAGTTGCTGCAGGAAAATACCATCCATAACGCAATCTCACGCATTTGAAAGACTGCACGCACACCGCAGCGACGGACCGGGGTTCAGCCGCCGAGGCTACACGGTGGGCGCACAGCTTTCGGGAGAAAAAGGCAGGTACTGCATGGACGTGATGAACCGCCCGGCGCCCATGGCGCCAGGCTGATCAAACGCTCATGTCACTTCTGTTTTTCCAACTGATGGTATTTGCCGTCCTTGTCCCACTGGTAGACCACGTAGTCGGAGACCTTCAGGTCGCCCTTCTTGTCCCATTCCTTCTTGCCCATCACGGTCTGGACCGGGTTGGACTTGAGCCACTCGGCCGCGGCGTCGGTCTTGTTCGACTTGGCACCGTTGAAAGCGGCAGCCAGGGTCTGGACGGAAGCGTAGGCATACAAGGTGTAGCCTTCCGGCTCGGTACCCTTGGCACGGAATGCGTCTACCACGGACTTGCTGTCCGGCAGCAGGCGCGGGTCGGCACCGAAGGTCATGTACACGCCATCGACGTATTGCGCGCCGCCGGCGGTGGTTACCAGTTCGTCGGTCACGATGCCGTCGTCGGACATGAACTTCACGTCCTTGAGGCCTTGCTCACGCAGTTGGCGAACCAGCGGGCCGGCTTCCGGGTGCAGGCCACCGAAGTAGACCACGTCGGCACCGGCCGCACGGATCTTGGTAACTACGGCGCTGAAGTCCTTTTCACCACGGGTCAGCCCTTCGTACAGCACAGGGGTCACGCCGCGCTTGATCAACTGGGCCTTGGTGGCATCCGCCAGGCCCTGGCCGTAGGTGTCCTTGTCATGCAGCACTACGACTTTCTTGCCCTTGAGCACGTCGACAATGTAGTCGCCGGCGACGATGCCCTGCTGGTCGTCACGACCGCACATACGGAACATCGCGTTCAGGCCACGCTCGGTAACCGTCGGATTGGTGGAACCTGGGGTGATGGCCATGATATCGGCGTCACCGTAGACCTCGGAGGCCGGGATGGTCGACGAGGAGCAGAAGTGACCGACTACTGCGTTCACCTTGTCCTGATCGACAAAGCGGTTGGCTACGGCCACGGCCTGCTTCGGCTCGCACGCATCGTCACCCTTCACCAGTACGATCTTCTCGCCGTTCACGCCGCCCTTGGCGTTGATTTCGTCCGCTGCCGCCTGCGCCCCTTTCATGTACTGCTCGCCAAATGCTGCGTTGGCGCCAGTCATGGGACCCGCTACACCGATCTTGAAGTCTGCATGGGCAAACGCGGAAACCCCCATTGCCGCTGTAACGGCGAGGGCCAGAAAGCCTTTCTTGTAAAACGTCTGGGACATGAGGTGGTGCTCCAAGGTTTTTTTTAGTTGGCACTGCGACTTCACTGAAAAGCTCAGAGCAAGGGCCGTGCCATCGGTTTTTTATTCTGAAAAAAGTCGCTGCTTTATTGTTATTTCGACTGTTTCGGGCCCTTTTTCACAGGGCGTGCAACCGTCTAAATCGCACGAGGTGCAACCTTTTGCTTGAATGAGTACAACCCTCCGCGAGCCATCATTGCAACCTTCGCACGAAAGTACGTGCAACCAGCCTGTAACAACCTGCGTCACCTAACTGCACACTGTCGGTGCACAACTGCTACAACCCGCACCATTACAGGCTAGACGCTACACCGGAAAACGTTGGTTCCGGCAACACTTTTCAACACTCAAATAACGATCCGCAGGCACTGGCCCGCGTGATACAGCGAAAACCCCGCCTCATACAGGCAACTGCGCACGCCCGCCCCGGTCACGGGCTGCATCGGCGCAAAGGGAATCGGTAACGCTTTCCCATCGCCATGGCACAGGTAATCGGCAAAGGCCTTGCCCACCACCGTACCGGTGGTCACACCCCGCCCGTTGTAGCCGGTGACCGCCACCAGTCCGGGCGCTGGCTCGAACAGACGCATCAGATGGTCGGGGGTGAAGGCGATACAGCCGGTCCAGGTGGACTCCCACTCCACCCCCTTGAGGTACGGGAAGTAGTGCTGCTGCACCCGGTCCGCCCAGGCCTTGAGGAACCAGGTGGGCTTGCGGTTGCCATTGCCCAGGCTGCCCAGCAACAGACGACCGTCCTTGTCGCGGCGAATGCTGCTCAAGACCTGACGGGTATCCCACGACCCCTGGCCACCCGGCAAGATGCGTTGCGCAGCCTCGTCCGTCAACGGGACGGACGCCACCTGGTAGTAGTGGCCGGGGAAGAAATTGCGCCGCAGCTCAGTCCATTCGCCTTCGGTGTAGGCATTGGAGGCGATCACCACCTGCTCGGCCACCACCGAACCTTGGCCCGTCTGTACCGACCAGCGCGGCCCCTGGCGTTCCAGGCGTGTCACGGGGGAGTGGTCAAACAGCTGTCCGCCCAGGTCCGACGCAGCCTTGGCCAATCCGCTGACATAGGCCATCGGATTGAGCGTACCGGCGCGTCGATCCAACAATGCCGCGGCGATTTTCGACGTGCCCGTGGCTTCGACACAGGCCTGGCCGCTGAGCAACTCCACCGGGGCGCCACGGCGCTTCCATTGTGCTTCGCGACTGCGCAGGTCCGCCTCGCCCCGGGCGTTATGGGCCATGTGCAGCGTGCCTTCGCGGCGCAACTGGCAATCGATGTTGTATTTGTCGACCAGGCTGAACACCAGCGCCGGTGCCGCGCCCAGCATGCGGTTGAGCTGGCTGCCAACAGCTTCGCCGAAGCCGGCCTCGATATCGTCCGGCGGAATCCACAGGCCCGCGTTCACCAGCCCGACATTGCGCCCAGAACCGCCATGCCCGGTCCGATGGGCCTCCAGCACCGCGACGCGCTTGCCCTGCTCCAGCAAATGCACCGCCGCCGACAACCCGGTGAAACCTGCGCCAATCACGCAGACGTCTACCGTGACCTCACCCGTGAGCGCAGTGTTTTCAGGCCTTTGCGGCGTCAGTTTTTCCCACAGACATTCTTCGCGTAACGGCATTGCCAGACTCCGGAAATGAAACCCAACCATCACACCTTTCAAGGGTGGGAGCGAGCCTGCTCGCGATGGCGACGCTCATTCAACACGGATGTCGATTGATCGACCGCCATCGCGAGCAGGCTCGCTCCCACAGGGATCTTCATGAGAGGAAGATCCGCTTCACTCAACCTCAGTCGAACGTAATCCCCTGGGCCAACGGCAGCTCCAGCGAGTAGTTGACGGTATTGGTCTGGCGACGCATGTAGGCGCGCCACGAGTCGGAGCCGGATTCGCGACCGCCGCCGGTTTCTTTTTCACCGCCGAAAGCGCCGCCGATTTCCGCACCGCTCGGGCCGATGTTGACGTTGGCAATGCCACAATCGCTGCCCACCGCGGACATGAACTGCTCGGCCTCACGCACGTCCGTGGTGAAGATGCAGGACGACAGGCCTTGGGGCACGGCGTTGTTCAGGTGCAGAGCTTCGGCGAAGTCCTTGTAGCCGACCACATACAGGATCGGGGCGAAGGTTTCGTGGCGGACCACGTCGCTCTGCTCCGGCATCTCGACGATGGCCGGTGACACGTAATAGGCATTCGGGAACTGGTCTTCGAGCTGACGCTTGCCGCCGAATACGCGACCACCTTCGCTCAAGGCTTGCTCGAGGGCGTCCTGCATGTTGTCGAAGCTGTGCTTGTCGATCAGCGGCCCGACCAGGTTGCCTTCCAACGGATGGCCGATGCGCACTTTCGAATAGGCGGCCTTGAGGCGGGTGACGATTTCGTCTTTCACCGACTCATGGGCGATCAGACGACGCAGGGTGGTGCAACGCTGACCGGCGGTACCGACGGCGCTGAACAGGATGGCGCGCACGGCCATGTCCAGGTCGGCACTCGGCGCCAGGATCATCGCGTTGTTGCCACCCAATTCGAGGATGCTGCGGGCAAAGCGTGCGGCGACCTTCGGCGCCACCTCCCGGCCCATGCGCGTGCTGCCGGTGGCACTGATCAATGCCACGCGCGGGTCATCCACCAATGCTTCACCGGCATCGCGACCGCCGATGATCACTTGGCACAGATACTCGGGCGCATCGCCGAAATTCTTCAGTGCCCGCTCGAACAGCGCCTGGCACGCCAGGGCGGTGAGCGGGGTCTTTTCCGAAGGCTTCCAGATCACCGAATCACCGCACACCAGGGCCAGCGTGGTGTTCCAGGCCCAGACCGCGACGGGGAAGTTGAAAGCACTGATCACCCCGACCACGCCCAGCGGATGCCAGGTTTCACGCATGTGGTGGCCCGGACGCTCGGAGGCAATGGTCAGGCCGTACAGTTGACGGGACAGGCCGACGGCGAAATCGCAGATGTCGATCATCTCCTGCACTTCACCAAGGCCTTCCTGGGTAATCTTGCCGGCTTCCCACGACACCAGTTCGCCGAGATCGGCCTTGTATTCACGCAGCAGGTCACCAAACTGGCGCACCAATTCACCGCGACGCGGGGCCGGGACCTGGCGCCACAGATCGAAGGCATGCTGGGCGCGGCTGACCTGCTGCTCGACTTCGGCCGCGCCTTCCCAGTTCACCGCGCCGATACGACTGCCGTCGATGGGCGAGTGCACCGGCTGTGCGCCGTTCTGGTACAGGGCCGGGTCGACACCCAGACGATCAAGCAATGCAGCAACCATGGTCAATTTCCTCAAAGCGAAAGACGAAAATCGGCAGCCGGGCGAACACGGCTGATCAGGACTGTAGTTGTAGCTGGCCCGAGTCTTGCCAACAAACGACCTTTAAGCGAGATATCATTCCGTTTATTCATGCTGCCCCATGAACGGATACATCGAGCCACCGCAAATAGGCCTCACCGATGCTCAATAAACGCTATTTACCCTCGATTACGGCACTGCAATGTTTCGAAGCGGTGACCCGTCACCTGAGCTTCACCCGTGCCGCCGAAGAATTGCACCTGACCCAAAGCGCCGTCAGCAAGCAGGTCGCGCAGCTCGAGGAGCTCTTGCAGCACCTGCTGTTCCGCCGCGTGCGCCGGCGTTTGCAACTTACGCCGGCCGGCGATTTGTATCTGGGGGAAGTGCGGAAAATTCTCACCCAGGTCGAAATGTCCACCCACTACCTGCGCTCCTACGGTGGCGACACCGAAGTCCTGCGCGTGTCCACGCCCCCGACCTTCGGGGCACGCTGGCTGGTGCCACGCCTCAAAGGCTGGCGCCTGCGGCATCCGAAGATTCACCTGGACCTGTGTAGCGAGCAAGAGCCCGACGACTTGCTGCAAGGGCGCAGCGACATGGCTTTCTACTTCGGCCAGGGCTCTCGACCTGGCACCGAATCCCTGGAGCTGTTCGGCGAAGAACTCGTGCCGGTCTGCGCGCCGGGCTGCCTGCCGGATACCCCCTTTACCGACCCGACACAACTGGCCGATCTGGTGCTGTTGCAGAACGCATCACGCCCCCAGGCCTGGCATGACTGGTTCGCCGACCAAGGTTTTCACACCGAACACAGCTACCACGGGCCGCGCTTCGAAACGTTCTACATGTGCATCCGCGCCGCCCAGGTCGGTTGCGGCGTCGCCCTGCTGCCGCGCTTTCTGGTGGAGGAAGAACTGGCGGACGGCAAACTGATCATTCCGTGGCAGCACGCAATGCCCAGCACCAACGCCTATTACATGGCTTATCCCGAGCATTCGGCGGAGGTGCCCAAGGTCAGGTACTTTGTGGAGTGGATGTTGGAGCAGATGGCTGACGCGAAAAAATAACCACCTACACACCCTGTGGCGAGGGGATTTATCCCCGCCCGCTGGGCTGCAAGGCAGCCCTGAAACCGGGCAACTCGGTGTATTAGGCAGATTGAGTTGTCAGTATTGGGGCTGCTTTGCAGCCCAGCGGGGATAAATCCCCTCGTCACAGATAAATCCTCTCGCCACAGAAGAATCTTCTTACCACAGGTAAATCTCCTGCCATCAGGAACGCTGTGACCAAAAAACACTGGCAATCACCCCAAGGGTTATGCGCCACTAGCCCTTTCACAACAAACCGCTGTCCGACGCTGCCCGCTGCAGCGAACTGTCTGGAGATACCCGTCATGAGCGAGAGTGTGTTTGCCGATCGCATCGTGCAGAACCTGCTCGACACCGACTTCTACAAGTTGACGATGATGCAGGCGGTCCTGCACAACTACCCCAACGTCGAAGTCGAATGGGAGTTTCGTTGCCGCAACAGCGAAGACCTGCGCCCCTATCTGGCGGAGATTCGCTTCCAGATCGAGCGCCTGGCCGAACTCAGCCTGAGCGCCGATCAATTGGGCTTCCTGGAGCGCATCAGCTTCCTGAAGCCGGACTTCCTGCGCTTTCTCGGCCTGTTTCGTTTCAACCTGCGCTACGTATACACCGGCATTGAAAATGGCGAGCTGTTCATCCGCCTGCGCGGGCCGTGGTTGCATGTGATTCTGTTCGAGGTGCCGCTGCTGGCCATCGTCAGCGAAGTGCGCAATCGCTATCGCTACCGTGACGTCATCCTCGAGCAGGCACGGGAGCAGTTGTATCGCAAGTTCGACTGGCTGGCCGCCAACGCCAGCAGCGAGGAATTGTCCGACCTGCAAGTGGCGGACTTCGGCACCCGCCGCCGGTTTTCCTACCGCACCCAGGAAGAAGTGGTGAACGTGCTCAAGCACGACTTCCCCGGGCGCTTCGTCGGCACCAGCAACGTGCACCTGTCCCGGGAACTGGACATGAAACCCTTGGGCACCATGGCCCATGAGTGGATCATGGCTCATCAGCAACTGGGCCCGCGGCTGATCGACAGCCAGATCGCCGCCCTTGATTGCTGGGTGCGTGAATACCGGGGCCTGCTGGGTATCGCGCTGACCGACTGCATCACCATGGACGCCTTCTTGGCGGACTTCGATCTGTTCTTCGCCAAGTTGTTCGACGGCCTGCGCCATGATTCGGGTGACCCGGTGGTCTGGGCCGAGAAAGCCATCGCCCACTATCACAAGCTGGGTATTGACCCGATGAGCAAGACCCTGGTGTTCTCCGACAGTCTGACCTTGCCCAAATGCCTGGAGATTTTCCGTGCGTTGCGTGGTCGCATCAATGTCAGCTTCGGTATTGGCACCAACCTGACCTGCGACATCCCGGGCGTCGAGCCCATGAGTATCGTGCTTAAAATGATCAGCTGTGACGGGCAACCCGTGGCCAAGATTTCAGACGAGCCCGGCAAGACCCACTGCAAGGATCCGAATTTCGTCGCCTACATGCGACATGTTTTCCAAGTACCTGCCGCCCTTTCTGGCATATCAAGCAAGGAGTGAATTCATGCAAGCCGTACAGCGTGAGATTGCTGAACAGCTCAAGGTCCAGCCACCGTTCGCCGATGACGCCGCCGTCAAGGCCGAAATCGCTCGCCGGGTAAGCTTCATTCAGGACTGTCTCGTCAATTCCGGGCTCAAGAGCCTGGTACTCGGGATCAGTGGCGGGGTCGATTCGTTGACTGCCGGCCTGCTGGCCCAGCGCGCAATGCGTGAGTTACGAGAACAAACCGGTAACCCGGCCTACAAGTTCATCGCGGTGCGCCTGCCGTACGAAACTCAATTCGATGAGCACGAAGCGCAAGCCTGCGTGGACTTCATCGAGCCGGACGAACGCCACACCGTCAACATCGGTCCGGCGGTCAAGGCCCTGGCCAAGGAAGTTCTGGCATTCGAAGGCAAGACACCGGGCTCGCGGGATTTCGTGCTGGGTAACTCCAAAGCGCGGATGCGCATGGTGGCGCAGTACGCCATCGCCGGGGCCGAGCAAGGCCTGGTGATCGGTACCGATCATGCGGCGGAAGCCGTGATGGGTTTCTTTACCAAGTTCGGTGATGGCGCCTGTGACCTGGCCCCCTTGAGCGGCCTGGTGAAGAATCAGGTCCGGGCCATCGCCCGTGACTTCGGAGCGCCGGAATCGCTGGTGGAAAAAGTCCCCACCGCCGACCTCGAAGACTTGTCCCCGGGCAAACCCGACGAGGCCGCTCATGGCGTCACCTATGGGGAGATCGACGCCTTCTTGCACGGCCAGACCATTCGCGAAGAAGCGGCCCGGATCATCTGCGAGACCTATCGCAAGACCGAGCACAAGCGGGTGATGCCGTACGCCCCATAGCCGACACGAAAAGCCTGTGGGAGCAAGCTTTGCTCCCACAGTGTCGTGCCGTTTGATCCTTAACTGACTGAGATTACCCTGCAAGGGGCGCTTTTTTATGCGCTGAAGGATTACTTCAGGGTCACGGTGCCTTTCATCATCGAGATGTGGCCCGGGAACGAGCAGAAGAAGCCGTACTTTTCAGCGGCATCAAGCTTCGATACGTCAAAGGTCACCGAGTCCGTCTCACCGGCACCAATGATCTTGGTGTGGGCGATGATGCGCGCATCACCGTCCTTGAGGTAGTTCTTGTCGATACCGGCGCCCAGGCCATCGGTCGCGATCGGCTGCATGTCGGCTTCTTTGCTCAACACCCAGTTATGGCCCATGACATTTTTCGGCAAGCTGCCCGAATGGGTCAGCTCGACAGTGAAGGTTTTACAGCTCTTGTCGATCTCGATGGCCTTGGTGTTGTAGGACATCTGGTCGGTCGAGTCGATGGTGGTCTTGCACTCCGCTGCCATCAGCTGGCTGCTGGCCAGTGTCAACAGGGATACTGCTACAAGTTTGGCAAACATCATGAATCTCCAAGGCATGGTTAGAAATTTCCTTCAAAGGGGAAGACTGCCTTAATTTCAGACAAGTTCCTATGACCTGAATCAAAAATTGTATACAACTTAAGACTATCAGCCTGATGGACACAATCAACCGGCCAGATGCATGAGGTCCGCCTATGATCGGCCTCATCACCTCAATGGAGCGCCTGTCATGAACTTAAACAGCCTGTTGTGCAGCTTGCTCGCCGCTTACGCCTGCGGCGCCAGTGGCACCTACGAAAAACCTGCGCGCGAGGTTTGACGTCGTTACGCCCTTTGCACACAACGGCGGCGAGGCTTTACCCTGCATCGGTTACCGACTCTGGAGTAAAGCATGTCCATCGCTTCTGTTTGTGTATTCTGCGGCGCCAGCACCGGCACCGATCCCGCCCACCGTGAAGCGGCACAGGCCCTGGGAAGAGCATTGGCCGAACGTAAGCTCACCCTGGTCTATGGCGGCGGCGCCGTCGGCCTGATGGGTATCGTCGCCGACGCGGCCCTGGCGGCCGGAGGCGAGGTCATCGGCATCATCCCGCAAAGCCTGAAGGACAAGGAAATCGGCCACGCAGGCCTGACCCGTCTGGAAGTGGTAGACGGCATGCATGCCCGCAAAGCGCGCATGGCCGAACTCAGCGACGCCTTCATCGCCCTGCCCGGTGGCCTCGGCACCCTGGAGGAATTGTTCGAGGTCTGGACCTGGGGTCAGCTCGGCTACCACGGCAAGCCGCTGGGTCTGCTGGAAGTGAATGGTTTCTACAGCAAACTCACCGGCTTTCTGGACCATATCGTCGACGAAGGTTTCGTCCGCGCAGCCCATCGCGACATGCTGCAAATGAGCGAGTCAGCGCAGAACCTGCTCGATGCGCTGGATGAATGGCAGCCCTCGGTACAGCCGAAATGGGTCGTGTAGCAGCTGCAGAGTGAAGCGAGGCTGCGATCTTTTCGCCAGACGCTTGAGTCCCGAAGCGCAAGACCAAAAGATCGCCCGAATGCGTCCCGAGCCTTCGGCAGCCCCTACAACGGCATCACAGTCACGCGCACCTCGGGATCGTGATTACCGCCCCCCAGGATCACGCCGCGCAATGGCGACACATCGGAGAAGTCCCGGCCCCAGGCCAGCGTGATGTGCTCCAGGGCTGGCTGTACGTTGTTGGTGGGGTCGAAGTCTACCCAGCCCAGCTCCGGACAAAACACCGAGATCCAGGCGTGGGATGCGTCGGCACCAATCAGCCGAGGCTGGCCCGGCGGTGGCTGGGTCAGCAGATAGCCGCTGACGTAACGTGCCGCCAGCCCACGGGAGCGCACGCAGGCCAGCATCAGGTGGGCAAAGTCCTGGCAGACGCCCCGCCGTCGTTCCAGCACCTCCACCAGCGGTGTCGCCACCTGGGTTGCCTCGGCATCGAACGTGAACTCGTCGAAAATCTTCTCCATCAGTGCCCGAATACACAGCATCAACGGGCGTCCGGGCGCAAAGCAGCTTTCGGAAAACTCGACGAAGCTGCGCTTGAGGTGCACGTAGGGTGACTCGAAACGGTAGCGACACGCGTCCAGCAACGCCTCGGAAAGCGGCCGGCTGCTGTAGCTCAGCGCCTGACAGGTCGACTCCCAGGCCGGCGACAGGTTGAAGTCCAGCTCGGGACGGGCCAGCACCTCGATGCTCAGGCGGGCATTGACCAGCAATTCGTCATGGGGCCGTTCAAAAGCCAGGCGGGTCAGTGGATTACCGAATACATCCAGCTCATCCCGCCGGGTCGTCGGCTCGGGGCTGATCAGTAACTGCTGATCGGTGCAACGCTGCCAATCACAGGACCGCGGCCACAGGTGGGCAAGCTGTTGCGCCAGGGACACCGGGCTGTCGTAGTGGTAATGGGTGTCGTGAAGAATCTGGTAGCGGGCGCTCATCATACGGACACCGTGCGTTGGCTGACGTCATCGACGTGGGCAAAATGACGCAAGGCCAGGCGATCCGACACCTGACCACTGGCATCGGCCACTTCTTGCAACAGGTCGGCCAGGCCATCGAGCGCCGCACGCAGGCTGGCTTCGCCGAACAGCGGGTTCTCCAGGCACCTCAGGTCGAAGCGCGACAGGCGCGTCACCAGCTCCGGCAATGCGGTGTCCCTGGGTGCGCCAAAGTCATCGTTCAGGCGCTTGAGGGTACGGGTCACCAGCTTCAACTGGAAGAGCACCGCATGGGGGTTCTGTTCGTCCAGCAGCAACAGGTCGAGCACCGGGATCAACTGAGCGACCGCCAGGTAACGCGAGCGGTAGGTGATGCTGCTGTTGCCCAGCTCCAGCAGCCATTCCAGTCCAGCCTGATCGAACACCGCCTCGCCCCGCAGGAACGCAGCCAGGCTGCTGCTGAGAAATTGCAGGCGCTCCAGGCGCCGGCCGATCATCAAGAAGCGCCAACCCTCGTCGCGGGTCATGTCGTCCAGGGCGAAGCCGGAAAGCGCCGCCAGGGACATCACCAGACGGTTGAGGAAATCCAGCAGTTCGCCGAAGTCCGCTTCGCCGGTTTCCAGCTCCAGGGCCTCGCGCTGCAACTCCACCAGCGCCTGCCAGTTCTCCCGGGACAATTTCCCACGCACTTGCGAGGCAGCCCACTGCAAGCGCTGCAGGTTGGAGCGCAGGCTGAACGACCAATCGTCGCCCAGCAACGCCGCCAGCAGACGCTCGGGCAGTTCGCCCTCTTCGGGCAGCAGCATCAGGCTTTCACCCAGGGAGACCGCCGATTGCAGGGCCTGCGGATCATCGCCATCGACATAGCGCGCCAGCATGATCCGCAACAGGCGCGCGCTGTCATCGCAGCGTTCGCAATAACGGCCGAACCAAAACAGGTTCTCCACGACTCGGGATGGCAGGTAAGGATCGCGCCGGACCAGGTCGTGGACGCCCACGGTACGCTGGGCCTTCCATTGCTCACTGCCAGGTGCCTGTTCTCCCAGCACCCAGGTGTCCTTGCTAGCGCCGCCACGCTGCATCGACACCACTTCGGCATCGGCCTCGGCCGCCACGCGGGTCAAGCCGCCCGGCAGCACCCGATAATCGTCTTCACCGGCCACCGCGTACACGCGCATGCCAATGGCCCGAGGCTGCAACAGGCCGTCTTCGGCCTGCCAGACCGGGGCTTGGGACAGCTGCGCCAGCTCCTGGGCCACATACGCGTATGGCCGCGCCTGGATCCGCGCCGCCAGACGGCCGCGCTGCTCCTCGCTCAGGTCACGGCCGAACACCGGCTTGAAGCTCTGGGAAGGGAACGCCGGTTTGATCAATAGCTGAGACAGCTTTTCCAGGGCCTGGTCCAGCACCGGCGGCTCGCCGCACCACCAGGTGGCGATTGAGGGCAGCAGCAGATCCTCGCCGAACAGGAACTGGCAGATCTTCGGCAGGAACCCCAACAGGCCCGGCGACTCCAGCACGCCGCTGCCCAAGGCGTTGGCCACCAGCACCCGGCCCTGGCGCACCGCCTCCAGCAGCCCCGGTACACCCAGGGCCGAATCGGTGCGCAGCTCCAGCGGATCGCAGAAGTCATCGTCGAGCCGGCGCATAATCGCGTGGACCCGGCGCAGCCCGCTGAGGGTCTTGAGGTAGACCGTGGCGTCGCGAACGGTCAGGTCGCCCCCCTCCACCAACGGGTAGCCAAGCTGGCGCGCCAGGTAGAGGTGTTCGAAATAGCTTTCGTTGAAACGCCCGGGCGTCAACAACACCACTAAGGGCGGTTCGCCATCGCTGGGGGCCTGTCGGGCGAGGGTTTCCTGCAAGGTGCGGAAGAAACCGGACAGGTGCTGGACCTTCAGGTCGCGATACAGATCGGGAAAGGCGCGGGAGACGATCATGCGGTTTTCCAGCGCATAACCGGCCCCGGAGGGAGCCTGGGTCCGATCCGCCGTGACCCACCAGCGCCCATCGGGCGTGCGCGCCAGGTCCACCGCATACAAATGCAGGAAAATCCCGTCCGGCGGGCTGATGCCCTGGCAAGGCCAGAGGAAGTTGTTGTGCCCGAACACCAGCTCTGCCGGCAGCAGGCCTTCGCTTATCAGCCGTTGTGGCCCGTAGAGGTCGGCCAGCACCGCGTTGAGCAACCGTGCGCGCTGGGCAATACCGGTCGACAGTTGCTTCCATTCCTGCGCATCGATGACGTGGGGCAACAGGTCCAGCTCCCATGGCCGGTCGGCGCCCTTCGGATCGGCGTAGACGTTATAGGTGACGCCATTTTCCTGGATCTGTCGCGCCAACAAGGCCTGACGCTGCATCAACTGAGCCGGCGTGCTGCGTTGCAACTGATCGAACAGCCGTCGCCAGTGCGGGCGCACCGTGCCGCTGTTGTCCAGCAGTTCGTGATAGGTGCCCGGTGTCAGCGGGTAGCGGTCAAGCAGGTCAGGCATGGAGAACTCGGCAGACGGCAGTGAAAGGTGAGACTAGCGCAAGGGTGTGATGCCCGGATAGATGCCACGGCTTGGCATGTGAACGGCTTGACCGGCGCAATTCCTCTGTGGGTGGGGGGGGGCTGTGGCGAGGGGATTTATCCCCGCTGGGCTGCGCAGCAGCCCCAATCCAGGCACCGCGGTGTAGCAGGCATTCATTATGGGGGGGCTTCGCCCCAACGGGGATAAATCCCCTCGCCGCAATAAATCCCCTCGCCACAGAAAATCCCCCCGCCAAAGGTATACCTCTTCAGTTTCCTTGTGTGCTCAGGGCCCCTTGAAAACGTCGCAGATCAAGCGTCAGAGGAAACTCGTCATCCACCTCCAGATGGGGGATCGGCAGCTTCCCAGGTGTGTGCCCCAGACGGAAAAAACGCGCCATCCGCCGGCTCTCGGCCTCGTTGGCGTTCACCGGCAGGCTGTCGTAGTTGCGCCCGCCCGGGTGCGCCACATGGTACTGGCAACCGCCCACGGAACGCTGCATCCAGGTGTCGAGCAGATCGAAGACCAGCGGCGCGTGGACCGGGATGGTCGGCTGCAGGCAACTGGCCGGCTGCCAGGCACGGAAACGCACCCCGGCGACAAACTCTCCGACCCGTCCGGTGGGTTGCAGCGGCACCGGTATACCGTTGCACATCAGCAGATACCGTTGCGGGGCCAGGCCACTGAGCTTGATCTGCAAGCGCTCCAGGGATGAGTCGACATAGCGCACGGTGCCACCGACTGCGCCCTCCTCGCCCAATACATGCCAAGGCTCCAGGGCCTGGCGCAGTTGCAACTCGATACCGCCTGCCGCGTAGTCGCCCACCTTCGGGAAGCGGAACTCCAGATGTGCGGCGAACCACTCGGCCCGCAGCGGGTAGCCGGCGGTGTTCAGTTCTTCGATGACATCGGCGAAGTCCTGTTCGATGAAGTGGGGCAGCAGAAACCGGTCATGCAGCTCAGTGCCCCAGCGCGCCAGTTTGGCCGGTGCATAAGGTTCGCGCCAGAACCGCGCCACCAGCGCCCGCAACAGTAATTGCTGGGCCAGGCTCATGCGGGCGTGGGGCGGCATTTCAAAGGCACGCAGTTCCAGCAGGCCGAGACGCCCGGTGGCGCCGTCCGGTGAGTACAGCTTATCGATGCAGAATTCGGCACGGTGAGTGTTGCCGGTCACGTCGATCAACAGGTTGCGCAACAACCGGTCGACCAGCCAGGGCGGACATTCCTCGCCTGGCTCCGGCATCTGCGCAAAGGCGATTTCCAATTCGTATAGCGCGTCGTTACGGGCTTCGTCCACCCGGGGCGCCTGGGACGTCGGGCCGATGAACAATCCGGAAAACAGGTAGGACAAGGAGGGATGGTTATGCCAGTAGCTGATCAGGCTGCGCAGCAGATCGGGGCGTCGCAGAAACGGTGAGTCGGCCGGTGTCGCACCGCCGAGGACGAAATGGTTACCGCCGCCCGTACCAGTGTGCCGACCATCGATCATGAATTTTTCGGTGGTCAGGCGGGTCTGCCGGGCCTGCTCGTAGAGGAATTCGGTGCGCTCGACCAATTCATCCCAGGACGCCGAGGGTTGCACGTTCACTTCAATCACCCCAGGATCCGGCGTGATGCGAAAGTTGCCCAGGCGTTGATCGAACGGTGGCTCATAGCCTTCCAACAGCACCGGGCACTGCAGTTCCTCGGCGGTGGCCTCGATGGCGCTGACCAGCTCAAGGTAATCCTCGACCCGCTCCAGGGGCGGCATGAACAGATACAACCGCCCTTCGCGGGCCTCGGCGCAGAAGGCGGTGCGGGTCAGCCAGTCGGCGGACACGTCGATTTCCGGTACGCGTTCCTCTTCGATCAACGCCTCAACGTGGCGCGCCAGTTGTGCGGCGTCGGGCAGCCCAGGCAAATCCTGATTCGGGTCGGTGGGATGGATGAACGGATATTCGGCCGCCGTCACCCATGGCTGGGACGCCAGCGGCAAGCGATAGCCCAGGGGGGAATCCCCCGGCACCAGTCGGCAGTGGTTGTCCCGCAGGTACCAGCGACCGCTCTGCCATTGATCGCCCTTGGCGGTGCGGGCCAGTGGCAGGACCTGGCCGATCACTTTATCCAGGCCCTGGCTGAAGACCTTGCGCAACCGTGCCCGCTCCAGGGCATCGTCCAGGCGTGGATCCTGGGCGCTGACATTCGAAGGCAACGCGCCTTCGCGCCAGAGGTAATAGAAGTTGTCTTCGTAGGCCGGAAACACGAAGCGCGCAGGAATGTTCAAACGCTCGGCGACACTCGTCAGAAAACGCCCGGCCATTTCGCCATCGGCGCCATAGTCCTGCTGCTCGTCGGCGATCAAGGCGTCGTTGTGCCAGATCGGCACGCCGTCACGCCGCCAGTAACAGTTTAGGGACCAGCGTGGTAACTGTTCGCCGGGGTACCACTTGCCCTGGCCGAAATGCACCAGCCCCTGGGGCGCGTAGTGCTCGCGCATGCGCTGGAACAGTTCGGAGGAGAGCCGGCGCTTGTCCGGGCCAAGGGCCGCGGTGTTCCACTCGGCGCCGTCCGGGTCATCGATGGAAACGAAGGTCGGCTCGCCGCCCATGGTCAGCCGCACATCGCCTTCCAGCAGGTCGGCGTCGATCTGCCGGCCCAAAGCCTGGATCGCCAGCCATTGCTCTTCGGTGTAGGGCTTGGTCACCCGCGGTGCTTCCCAGACCCGCTCCACGGACATTTCATGGCTGAATTCGCACTCGCAAGGTTCCACCAGGCCCGTGATCGGTGCCGCCGATGAAGGATCGGGGCTGCAAGCCAGCGGAATGTGCCCTTCGCCGGCAAACAGGCCGGACGTCGCATCCAGGCCGATCCAGCCGGCGCCGGGCAGGTAGACCTCGCACCAGGCATGCAGGTCGGTGAAGTCCACTTCGGTACCGGACGGGCCGTCGAGGCTCTTCACATCGGCGGTCAATTGGATCAGGTAACCGGAGACGAACCGCGCGGCCAGGCCCAGGTGACGCAACAGTTGCACCAACAGCCAGGCCGAGTCGCGGCAGGAACCGGACGCCTGTTCCAGGGTGTGTTCCGGGGTCTGGACACCGGGCTCCATGCGGATCAAATAGCTGATGTCGTCGTGCAGGCGCTGGTTGAGCGCCACCAAAAAATCCACCGCCGGCAGCGGCGTGCGGTCGATGCCATCAAGGTACGCCTTGAATTTCGGCGTCAGCGGCAACGTCTCCAGGTACGGCATCAGCTCGTGTTTCTCATCGGCCCCGTAGATGAATGGAATCTTTTCGGCGTAAGGTTCGAGGAAAAAGTCGAACGGATTGAACACCGCCATTTCCGCCAGCAGATCGACCTCGATCCGCAGCTGTTTGGTTTTTTCGGGGAACACCAGGCGCGCCAGGTAATTGCCTTGGGGATCCTGCTGCCAGTTGATGAAGTGCTGCTCAGGCGAAACTTTCAATGCATAGGAAAGAATCCGCGTACGGCTGTGGGGCGCGGGGCGCAGGCGAACGATCTGCGGGCCGAGCTCGACGGCACGGTCGTAGCGGTAATGCGTGACGTGATGCAATGCGACATGGATCGACACGGCGTGCCTCCTGCAAACCTGGGCGGAATAGAAAGCGGCGCAAGACTTATGCCATGCAGGCGGGCCGGACACTTTCTTCGTCTACTCCAGGCAGTAGAGCACTAAAACCGAACGATGCCCGACTTCCCGTGCACAGAGCTGCACATAAATGTGGCGGGGATCGTAGCGAATCGACTCAGCGGCGCGGGCGTGAGGCCTTTATCGCTTGGGAGAGGCGTTCACGCTGATGGCGAATGTCGACCAGTTTGCCGCGCATTTCGCGGTGGCGCTTGCTGTTGAGCAGGAGCAAGCCCAGTAGTGGAAACAATACAGCCATCACGTAGATAACTTTATGGGGGCGACCTTCAATGGTCGGTAATACGCTCAACAAACATAAAACCAGCACACCGACCAGTCCCCATACCCACCGAGGCCTCCCGCGCATCACCATGAAATTGCAATGCACTGCAACCAGGGTGACTGCCGAACCTCCTAATACCGACCAGGTCGCTTGCTCGCCGACTGATGCCCCAGACAAATAGAACGTGACCAATAAGGGGACAGCACAGCCCACGGAAAATAGCACCGCGAAAATGCCGCCAATGAAGGTTGGGAAATAGCACGCTAGAAAACGCGGCAAAGTCAGGTCGTGCATTACGTCTCCCAAGACGGCGATAGGGTAGCGAATCAGCTCAGCGGCGGGCGCGTGACACTTTGGCGGCGTGGATGATGAGTTGGCGTTGGCGGCGGATATCGACCAGCTTGCTGCGCATTTCACGGTGGCGTTTGCTGTTGAGTAACAGCAATCCCAACAGCGGCAGCAGCATCGCGAACAAATAAACGCCTTGATGCGGCCGGTAGGCAAACATTGAAATTACCGTACCCAGACAGGCCAGAAAGTAACCCGCTACACACAGCCCAGACACGTCCGCGAGCCATCAAGAAGTTGCCCACCACCAGGACCAGTACCAGGGCCAAGGTCCCGAGCCCGACATAGTCGGTCCTGACGGAGGGTTCCAAGGTACGCCAGTAAGTCATTCCAACCAGCACCAGCAACGTTGACCCTGAAAAGCAGGCCAGCAGGATGGTGCCCATGAACACCGGAAAATAACGGGCAAGGAAGCCCTTCAGCGATCCGCCGGCGACGGTCTTCACATGTCCGTTGCCTGTATAACGACTCATCGGCGGGACCGTGGGATCTTGATAGCTTTGATAATGAGTTCACGCTGGCGGCGAATTCTCACCAGTTCGCGGCGCATTTCACGGTGGCGCTTGCTGTTGAGCAGCAAGAGGGCGAGCAGTGGGAAAAGCAGACTCAAACTGTAAATCAGCCTGTTGGGGCGGTATCCAATCGTGGGCAGTACGCATATAAAACAGAGCCCCAACACTATGGCCAGCAGCAACACCCAGCGCGGACGTCCGCGCGCGATCATAAAATTGCAATGCACAATGACCAGGGTAAGGGCAACGCCACTCAGAAATGACCATTTCGCTTCATCGGCCAAGGAAAGGTCCTGGAAATAGCTCTCAAAGAACAGCGGAACAGCGAACACCAAGGCAAAGATCGACGCCAGTATCGCCCCTATGAAGACGGGGAAATACCTGAATAAAAAGCCGCTAATACTGGGTTGATCCTTCACTGGTCTATTTCCTCATACAGGCCTACGGCAATCGTCCGGACATTTCCAGAAACTGCGCTTCCGGTGAAGCCGATCGCGGCCCCCAAGGCGTCCCGTATCTGCGTGACCGTTGCATGCTTGAGCTGAGTTGATGTGAAGCGTTTGGGTAGCTCACCAGACAACTGCTTCAACTTCAGGAGTTTTGAGGTCAAGCGAGGGTCATTGATACTCAACAACTCCTTGGTCAGTTTGGCCCGCTCTTGTCGATTTAACCCCCTAAGCACCTCTCGCACACTTTTACCTGTTGCAGCCTTATTCAGTCTGACCAGTTTGAGGGTCGTCAGCGAAGACGCACCTACTCCTACCAAAGACGCGGCGTCCAGGGCAATCATCGTGTACTGGTACCACTCTTCGCTGTCGAGTTGATCATTTAGGACAGGATTACTGATTTCATTGCGAGCGCGATAGCCGCTCGCAACACACTGGACGGTGCTGGCGACGGCAGCGGTATAGCCCAAGGCAGCGATCACGCTACTGGTTCCAGCTGAAAAGGGTATTGCAACGGAACCGCTAAGCACCACGACCCAACCGATAACGGCTCCCGCGCAGGACAAGCTGGTATTGATCGCCTCTGCGACCAATCGCGACTCCCGAGGGTTGTCTTGCACCTGTTGGGCAAACTGAGCCGGCGCAATGTACTTCTGCGCCTCGCGTAAAATAACCCGCTTGGGCTTGATGCTGCAGATCGGCTTGAATTCTCGCAGGGTCACCACGTTGAACTCCGCATCGATATACACCACACCAGCGCCGACGATGCCGGGGTCGGCGTCAATGGCGGCAAACAGCCGTGGCAAGTTGATCTGGCTTTCGATGCGTTGGCGGGCCATGAACTGGGAGAGACTGTTGTCCATGCCGATGCCGGTTAATGGGGTGCTCATGGGTCGTCCTTGGGTCTAAAAGTCAAGTTGTTGGCAGCACTGAACCTGTGGCGAGGGGATCGCCGACTTCATTGCCCGGAGCAGGGCGGGCGCCACGATAGCAAAGGAGTAGCACTGCCGCTAGAAAGCAAAACGCCAGCACTTAGGCTGGCGTTTGCGACAGGGTTTGGGCGATCAGCGCGGCACGACCGGCTTGCGCGCCGGCTTCGGCCCTTTGCCCTTGGCGGCGTCCTTGCGCTCCTTGGCCGCCTGCTGGTTGCGGGCGAACGCAGCGGCCTTGGCCTGCTCGCGCTTGTCCCACGAGTTGCCGCCGTCGCTGGCACGGGGTGGCAGGCCGGTGTGCTGGGTCAGGATCCGGGTGGTGTCCTTGCCCACCTTGTGGCTGCCGGCCGGTGTCGAGTTCTTGCGACGGGCACTCTGATAGCTGTCGGTCGCCGGCTGGTGCAGCGGGATCAACTGGTGCTTGCCCGGCCCGATCAGGTCGGCACGGCCCATGCGGGTCAGCGCTTCGCGCAGCATCGGCCAGCCCTTGGGGTCGTGATAGCGCAGGAAGGCCTTGTGCAGGCGGCGCTGCTCTTCACTCTTGACGATAGTCACCCCGTCGCTCTTGTAGGTGACCTTGCGCAGCGGGTTCTTGCCCGAGTGGTACATGGCCGTGGCGGTGGCCATCGGCGACGGATAGAACGCCTGCACCTGATCGGCCCGGAAACCGTTGCCCTTGAGCCACAGCGCCAGGTTCATCATGTCTTCGTCGGTGGTGCCCGGGTGGGCGGCGATGAAGTACGGAATCAGGTACTGCTCTTTCCCGGCTTCCTTGGTGTACTTCTCGAACATCCGCTTGAACCGGTCATAGGTGCCGATACCCGGTTTCATCATCTGGTTGAGCGGACCTTCCTCGGTGTGCTCCGGGGCAATCTTCAGGTAACCGCCGACGTGGTGGGTCACCAGCTCCTTGACGTACTCCGGCGACTCGACGGCAAGGTCGTAACGCAGGCCGGAGGCGATCAGGATCTTCTTCACCCCAGGCAACGCCCGGGCGCTGCGGTACAGCTGGATCAGCGAGGAATGGTCGGTGTTCAGGTTCGGGCAGATACCGGGGAACACGCAGGACGGCTTGCGGCACGCGGATTCGATCTCCGGGCTCTTGCAGGCGATGCGGTACATGTTCGCGGTCGGGCCGCCGAGGTCGGAAATCACGCCGGTGAACCCCGGGACCTTGTCGCGGATCTCCTCGATCTCGCGAATGATCGACTCTTCGGAGCGGTTCTGGATGATCCGGCCTTCGTGCTCGGTGATCGAGCAGAAGGTGCAGCCGCCGAAGCAGCCGCGCATGATGTTCACCGAGAAACGGATCATCTCGTAGGCCGGAATCTTTTCCTTGCCGTACGCCGGGTGCGGAACACGTGCGTAAGGCATGCCAAACACGTAGTCCATTTCCTCGGTGGTCATCGGAATGGGCGGCGGGTTGAACCAGACATCGACCTCACCGTGCTTCTGCACCAGGGCCCGGGCGTTGCCTGGGTTGGTCTCCAGGTGAAGCACGCGGTTGGCGTGGGCGTAGAGCACCGCGTCGTTACGGACCTTTTCCACCGATGGCAGGCGGATCACGGTCTTGTCACGGGTCATTTTCGGGCTCGCCAGGATCTGCACGACCTTGGCTTCGCTCGGGTCTTCGGCTGCACTTGAAACAGTCGCCCCTTTTTCCTGCTCGATGGCGCAGGCTTGAGTGTCCTGGGTGTTCACATACGGATTGATGATCTTGTCGATCTTGCCCGGACGGTCGATACGGGTGGAGTCCACCTCATACCAGCCTTGCGGCGTGTCGCGACGGATGAACGCGGTGCCGCGCACATCGGTGATATCTTCGATCTTGTGGCCGTAGGACAGGCGCTGGGCAACCTCGACAATCGCCCGCTCGGCGTTGCCATAGAGCAGGATGTCGGCGCTGGCGTCGATCAGGATCGAGTTGCGCACCCGGTCCTGCCAGTAATCGTAATGGGCGATGCGGCGCAGGGACGCCTCGATGCCGCCCAGCACGATGGGTACATGCTTGTAGGCTTCCTTGCAGCGCTGGCTGTAGACCAGGCTCGCACGGTCCGGCCGCTTGCCCGCCAGACCGCCCGGCGTGTAAGCGTCATCGGAACGGATTTTCTTGTCGGCGGTGTAGCGGTTGATCATCGAGTCCATGTTGCCGGCCGCGACGCCGAAGAACAGGTTCGGCTCGCCGAGTTTCATGAAGTCGTCTTTGGACTGCCAGTTCGGCTGGGCAATGATCCCGACGCGAAAGCCCTGGGCCTCCAGCAGCCGGCCGATAATGGCCATGCCGAACGACGGGTGATCGACATAGGCATCACCGGTCACGATGATGATGTCGCACGAATCCCAGCCGAGCTGATCCATCTCCTCCCTGCTCATGGGCAGGAACGGCGCCGGGCCGAAACATTCGGCCCAGTACTTGGGATAGTCAAATAACGGCTTGGCTGCTTGCATGTCGATGACCGGTATAAAAGATGAAAAATCGCGGGGGCGGAATATAGCACAAAAAATAGCCAATTCCGACGGCTATGGTCGGAAATCGGCGGCGGCGATCCGACGATGGGGCCTGTCAAACGCTACAAATCATTCGTCATCATCGAAGTTGTAGCTGCCCGGCGCCAGGTTCTCGAACCGCGTGTACTTACCGATGAACGCCAGGCGGATAAAGCCGATCGGCCCGTTCCGCTGCTTGCCGATGATGATTTCGGCAATGCCCTTGTGTTCCGTCTCGGGGTGATACACCTCGTCGCGGTACACGAACATGATGACGTCGGCGTCCTGCTCGATCGCTCCGGATTCCCGCAAGTCGGAGTTCACCGGACGCTTGTTGGGACGTTGTTCCAGGGAGCGGTTCAACTGGGACAAGGCCACCACCGGGCAGTTGAACTCCTTGGCCAGGGCCTTGAGGGAACGGGAGATTTCGGAAATCTCGTTGGTTCGGTTGTCACCACTGGAGCCCGGGATCTGCATCAATTGCAGGTAGTCGATCATGATCAGCGCAATATCGCCGTGCTCGCGCACCAGGCGGCGGGTCCGGGCGCGCATTTCCGACGGGCTGATGCCGGCGGTGTCATCGATGAACAGCTTGCGGTCGTTGAGCAGGTTGACCGCCGAGGTCAGGCGTGGCCAGTCGTCGTCTTCCAGTTGGCCGGAACGGACCTTGGTCTGGTCGATACGCCCCAGGGACGACAACATACGCATGATCAGCGATTCGCCTGGCATCTCGAGGGAATACACCAGAACCGCCTTGTCGCTGCGCAACACCGCGTTTTCTACCAGGTTCATCGCAAAGGTGGTCTTACCCATGGAAGGACGGCCAGCGACAATGATCAGGTCGGCTGGCTGCAGGCCGCTGGTCTTCTCGTCGAGATCGGTGTAGCCGGTCGACAAGCCAGTGATGGCATTGTCGGTGTTGAACAGGGTGTCGATACGGTCGATGGCCTTGGTCAGCAGTTCGTTGACCCCCACCGGCCCGCCGGTCTTCGGCCGGGCTTCGGCAATCTGGAAGATTTGCCGTTCGGCTTCGTCGAGGATCTCTTCGGCGGTGCGGCCTTCAGGGTTGAAGGCGCTGTCGGCGATTTCGTTGCTGATACCGATCAACTGACGCAACGTCGCCCGCTGGCGGACAATTTGCGCATAGGCCTTGATGTTGGCGACGGACGGCGTGTTTTTTGCCAGCTCGCCCAGGTAACCGAGGCCGCCGACCTGAGAGGTCTGGCCTTCCTTGTCCAGTTGCTCGGACAGGGTGACCACGTCGATCGGCATGTTCTGATCGGCCAGCTTGGCGATCGCACGGAAAATCAGACGGTGGTCATGTCGGTAGAAATCGCCGTCGGAGACTTGATCGAGCACGCGTTCCCAGGCGTTGTTGTCCAGCATCAGGCCACCGAGCACAGCCTGTTCGGCCTCGATGGAATGCGGGGGCACCTTCAGGGCAGCGGTTTGCAGATCGTATTGCTCGGGAGCGGTGATTTCGTTCATGGCCACTTGATTCTTTGGGAAACCCAGAGGGTTATGAAAATCAGGAATTGCAGAAAGACAAAGGGCACGACCTGTAAACAGGATCGTGCCCGATGTTACCGGCTAGCCCCCAAGGGTGCCAGCCGACAAGTACTGCTTAGGCTGCTACCACGACAACGCGTACGGTGGCTTCAACTTCGGCGTGCAGGTGCACGGCTACGTCGAATTCGCCTACGTTGCGGATGGTGCCATTCGGCAGACGAACTTCGCTCTTCGCAACTTCAACGCCGGAGGCGGTCAGTGCGTCAGCGATGTCGTGGGTACCGATCGAACCGAACAGCTTGCCTTCGTCGCCAGCGGTGGCAGTGATGGTCACTTCCAGCTCGGCCAGTTGGGCAGCACGGCTTTCAGCCGATGCCTTACGGTCTGCGGCGGCTTTTTCCAGCTCGGCGCGACGCTCTTCGAACGCAGCCAGGTTGGCAGCGGTCGCAGCGGTAGCCTTGCCGAAAGGCAGCAGGTAGTTACGGCCGTAACCGGCCTTAACGTTTACTTTGTCGCCCAGGTTGCCCAGGTTGGCGATTTTTTCCAGAAGGATCAGTTGCATGTGAAAATCCTCTAACTTTTAACCTTCACCGTTCGCGCTGTCGGCGTCTTTCGACGCCATACGACCGCGAAAATCAATCAGGCTGTCGACGATGGCCAGGACCACCAGCAACGGATAGATCAGCTGCATGAACAGCAACAACGTGACGTACAACCCCACCAGCCAGAACCTGGCCAGTCGCTTGTGCGCCACCAGCCAATGAATCAGGGCCAGGGCGGCGAAGACCAGCGGTACACTGCACAACGGCGTGAGCATGGCCATCTGCGGACCGAAGTTCGGCCCCAGAAGCATGCCCGCCAGCAGCAACATCGCCAGCCCAAGCGGGAAACGGATGGCGCGAAACTCGCGACCAAAACCACCCGGGTTGTACAACAACGCCTGCCAGTAGCGCCCGATAATCAGGCTCAGCACACTGACGATCTGCAACAAGGCCGCAATCAGGCCGGTCAGGACCGGTGCAATCAGGGACGCGAAACGCGCCTGCTCCTCTGCCGACATCTGCCGGTAGAGATCACCGAGGGCCTCGGGCAGGATTTTTACCAAAGCCTGCGACAGCATCTCGATCTGGGGGGCAAAAGCCACCCCGAGTACCACTGAAAACACCACACCTATCGCTATGCTGACCAGCAGCACGCGGTTCCAGGATTCGCTGGCGCGCAACACCAACGCCAGCGCCGAAGACCCCAGAAGCACCATCAGTGCCCGCGGGTCCGCGGAGTACAGCCACCAGAGCAAGGCCGGCAGCAGTCCCAGAGCAAGAACGCCCGAAGCGTCCCTCAATCCGCGCCGCAAGAGCACAAGGCTCCCGGCGGCAGCACCCAACCAATACAACAACGGCAATGCCGCACATCCAGCCACTACCAGAGTGGCCTGCATACGGCCGCGCATGATGAACTCAGCTAAGGCGCGCATGCATTCAATCCTTTGCTACTTGTCGACTGCCCGGTCTCAGCGGCCGTGGCTGTCGGTGTAGGCCAGCAGGGCCAGGAAGCGGGCGCGCTTGATAGCGGTGGCCAGCTGACGCTGATAACGAGCTTTGGTACCGGTGATGCGGCTTGGAACGATTTTGCCGGTCTCGGATACGTAGGCTTTCAGAGTGTTGAGATCTTTGTAATCGATCTCTTTCACGTCTTCAGCGGTGAAGCGGCAGAATTTACGACGACGGAAGAAACGTGCCATGTGATTGGCTCCTTAAAAGGTCCGTGGATTACTCGTCAGCGTTATCGCTGTTGTCGCTGTCGCTATCGCTGTCATCGCCATCGGCGCTGTCAGAGTGCTCAGGACGGTCGCGACGCTCACGGCGCTCACTGCGGTTTTCTTCAGCCTTGAGCATCTCGGATTGGCCGGTGACGGCTTCTTCGCGACGGATGACCAGGTTACGGATCACTGCATCGTTGTAGCGGAAGTTGTCTTCCAGCTCGGCCAGGGCCTTGCCGGTGCACTCAACGTTCAGCATCACGTAGTGAGCCTTGTGAACATTGTTGATTGCATAGGCCAGTTGACGACGGCCCCAGTCTTCCAGGCGGTGGATTTTGCCGCCGTCTTCTTCGATCAGCTTGGTGTAACGCTCAACCATGCCGCCGACTTGCTCGCTTTGATCCGGGTGGACCAAAAAGATGATTTCGTAATGACGCATGAATGCTCCTTACGGGTTGTAGCCTGCCGCTTAAAAACGGTCAGACAAGGAGTGAATGACACTTATGGACTTGTGGACGCTAGACACATAAGTGCCTGCCATCACAGCAAGGGGCGCAATTGTAGAGAAGGGTCGAGGCAGGTGCAAGGCAATTGGTGATTATTTGAACAACCACTACAACACATGACAATGTGGGAGCGAGCCTGTTCGCGATAGCGGTGGGTCATCCAGCACGAATGGCCGACTGACCCACCGCTATCGCGAGCAGGCTCGCTCCCACAGGGACTTGCCTATGCCTTACTTTTTGGCGGCAGCCTTGACGCCACGCTGACGCAGCGCCTCGAACAGGCACACGCCGGTCGCGACCGAGACGTTGAGGCTGCTGACACTGCCAACCATCGGCAGTTTGACCAGATAATCGCAATGTTCACGGGTCAAGCGACGCATGCCCTTGCCTTCGGCCCCCATGATCAGGATCGTCGGACCGGTGAGGTCCTGTTGATACAGGTCCTGTTCGGCCTCGCCCGCCGTGCCGACCACCCACAAGCCACGCTGCTGGAGTTTTTCCAGGGTGCGCGCCAGGTTGGTCACGGCCACCAGCGGAATCACTTCCGCGGCGCCGCAGGCGACTTTTCGTACGGATGGCGTCAAGGTTGCCGACTTGTCCTTGGGAACGATCACCGCCAATGCCCCGGCCGCATCCGCCGAACGCAGGCAGGCGCCGAGGTTGTGAGGATCGGTCACACCGTCCAGCACCAGCAGCAAAGGCGCGCCTTCGGTGCGGTCGAGCAATTCCTCGAGCATTGCCTCGCCCCAGACCTGGCTCGGGCTGACCTCGGCTACGACGCCTTGATGCACGCCTTCAACCCAGGCATCCATCTCGCGCCGCTCGGCCTGACCGATTGCCACGCGATTTTCGTTGGCCAGCTCGACCAGGGCCTGGACCCGGGGTTCACTGCGGCTTTCCGCCAGCCAGATCTGCTTGACCCGCTTGGGGTGATGACGCAACAGCGCTTCCACGGCATGCACGCCGTAGATTTTTTCCAACTGACTCATGACTTGGCCTTGGGTTTACGGGCGCCGCCACTTTTAGCCGGGGCCGAGCCCGCTTTCGACGGGCCTTTACGGTGTTTGCTCGGTTTACTGCTTGCGCTTTCGGGAGCCGACCGTCCGGTCTTTCCTCCCGACGCGGCTTTACCACCTTTCTTGGCTTCGGCCAGCAACGCCTGCTTCATTTCGCGACTCTTGCGCACTTCGGCGTTTTTCGCCGCGGCATCGCTCGGACGATAGGCATCGCTGGCTTTTTCCTTGGCCGGGCCACGACGGCCGGATTTGGTCGAGGCCGGCTCGGCAGCGGTCTTGGTCGCAGGTGCAGATGTCTCGGTACCACGCTTCTTGCGCCCGACCGGCGCATCGATGGTTTTTTCCGACATCTCGAAGTCGATCTTGCGCTCGTCGAGATCGACGCGCATCACCCGCACTTCGACGGTATCGCCCAGACGGAAACTGCGCCCGGTGCGCTCGCCCGCCAGACGGTGATGCACAGGGTCGAAGTGGTAGTAATCGCCCGGCAGCGCGGTGACATGCACCAGGCCTTCGACGTAGATATCGGTCAGCTCGACGAACAGGCCGAAACCGGTCACGGCGGTGATCACCCCTGGGAACGACTCACCCACGCGATCCTTCATGTACTCGCACTTGAGCCAGTTCACCACGTCGCGAGTCGCTTCGTCGGCGCGACGCTCGCTCATCGAGCACTGCTCGCCCAACTGCTCCAGGGCTGCCTCGTCGTACGGATAAATGCGTGCCTTGGGAATGGTCATCGCACCGGCACGCTTGACGTGCGGAGTGTTCATCTTCGAATGGATGACGCTGCGGATGGCCCGGTGCGTGAGCAGGTCGGGGTAGCGACGGATCGGCGAGGTGAAGTGGGTATAGGCCTCGTAATTCAGACCGAAGTGGCCCTGGTTGTCAGCGCTGTACACCGCCTGGCTCAAGGAGCGCAGCATCACGGTCTGAATCAGGTGGAAATCAGGACGATCCTTGATATTGGCCAGCAACGCCTGGTAATCCTTGGGCGATGGACCTTCCTTGCCTTTGTGCAGGGACAGGCCGAGCTCCCCGAGGAAGGCGCGCAGTTTTTCCAGGCGTTCCGGCGGCGGACCGTCGTGGACCCGATATAACGCAGGGATTTCATGCTTCTTCAGGAATTCGGCAGTGGCCACGTTGGCGGCCAGCATGCATTCCTCGATCAATTTGTGCGCATCGTTGCGCACGGTCGGACGGATTTCGGCGATCTTGCGCTCGGAACCGAAGACGATCCGGGTTTCCTGGGTTTCGAAATCGATTGCGCCACGCACATGACGCGCGCCCAGCAACACCTTGTACAACGCATAGAGCTGCTTGAGATCCGGCAGAACCTCGTTGTACTCCCCGCGCAGCTTGCGCGACTCGGCGAGCTTAGGCGTTTCCAGCATCGCACTGACCTTGTTGTAGGTCAGGCGGGCGTGGGAATGGATCACCGCTTCGTAGAAGCAGTAGTCAGTCATCTCGCCGGTCTTGGAGATGGTCATCTCGCAGACCATGGCCAGGCGGTCGACATGGGGATTGAGCGAGCACAGGCCGTTGGACAACTGCTCGGGCAGCATCGGCACGACGCGTTCGGGGAAGTACACCGAGTTGCCGCGCACCTGGGCTTCGGCATCCAGTGCCGAACCGAGCTTCACGTAGCTGGAAACGTCGGCAATCGCGACGTACAACTTCCAACCGCCGGAGAACAGGCGCAGCTTGCCCGGTCGGGCTTCGCAGTAGACCGCGTCGTCGAAGTCCCGCGCATCCTCACCGTCGATGGTGACGAACGGCAGGTGGCGCAGGTCGATGCGCTTTTCTTTGTCCTTTTCTTCGACTTCCGGCTTGAGCTTGGCCGCTTCTTTCAGGACTGCTTCAGGCCAGACGTGGGGAATGTCATAAGTACGCAGGGCAACGTCGATCTCCATGCCCGGCGCCATGTAGTTGCCGACCACTTCCACCACATCGCCTTGCGGCTGGAAGCGCGGGGTTGGCCAGTGCGTGATCTTCACCTCGACGAATTGACCGACCCTGGCGTTGGCGTTGCGGCCCGGGGTAACCAGCACTTCCTGCTGGATCTTCGGGTTGTCCGCGACCACAAAACCGATACCGCCCTCTTCAAAGTAACGACCGACGATGCTTTCGTGGGCACGGGACACCACCTCAACGATCACACCTTCACGGCGACCGCGGCGGTCCAGGCCAGACACACGGGCCAGCGCCCGGTCACCGTCGAACACCAGGCGCATCTGCGCCGGGCTCATGAACAGGTCGTCGCTGCCATCATCGGGAATCAGGAACCCGAAGCCATCACGGTGACCGGCGATACGGCCCAGGATCAGGTCGAGCTTGTCCACCGGCGCATAGGTTCCGCGCCGGGTATAGATCAGTTGAGCATCGCGCTCCATCGCACGCAGGCGGCGGCGCAGGGCTTCGAGTTGGTCTTCGGTCGTCAGCCCGAACTCTTCGACCAGTTCTTCACGGCTGGCGGGCGAACCCCGGTCGGCGAGATGCGCCAGGATCAGTTCGCGGCTGGGAATAGGGTTTTCATATTTTTCCGCTTCACGAGCGGCCTCGGGATCGAGGGACTGCCAATCGGCCATTAGAGAGTTTTCACCTTGTCTATATGCGGGTTAGTTTGGCATAGGCGTAATGAAACGGGAAATTTCAGGCATCCGAAGCCCTTTCTAAAGGTCTTTTATCCCGTTCTTCAAGCCGGGAAAGGCACCGCTGGTGAAATTTACCGGTTTTTTTATCAAGAGGGGTTTACAGTTAAAAACACGCTCCGTATAGTGCGCGCCATCGACGACGCACACACGTAGCCGATACTGCCCAGATGGTGAAATTGGTAGACACGCCAGCTTCAGGTGCTGGTGACCGCAAGGTCGTGGAAGTTCGAGTCTTCTTCTGGGCACCAATTTCGAGCAACAGATCAACGATCTGCAAGCTCCCCAAGAACCCGCGAAAGCGGGTTTTTGCATTTCTACCCTCCTGAAATCCGCTTTCGCAATTACTAAAACAAAAACAGGGGTTTACAGATCAAAACGCGCTCCGTATAGTGCGCCACATCAACAGCGGCAACGCTGAAGATGCTGCCCAGATGGTGAAATTGGTAGACACGCCAGCTTCAGGTGCTGGTGACCGCAAGGTCGTGGAAGTTCGAGTCTTCTTCTGGGCACCAATTCAAGCTTCAAGACCAGGTCTTGAACCTCACAGAAACCCGCGAAAGCGGGTTTTTTGCGTTTTTGATTGGGGAATTCCTGAAGCGGCAGGCCGCAGGGGATAAGGCGGCTGTCAGACCGCCATCGCGAGCAGGCTCGCTCCCACAGGAAACGCGTACGCTCAAACGGCTGGTCGGCTGTCAGGCCCTGAACTGCCCCAGACTCGCCTTCAACTGTGCCGCCAGATTATCCAGCACCTTGCCGCTTGCCGTCGTCTCAACCACAGCCTGGGCCGCTTTCTCGGCCTGGACGTGAATAGTCTCGACCCGCCCACGCACCGCCTGCGCCCCCTGAGCCTGATGAGCCGCCGCCTGAGTCGCCAGACCAATGGCCGCGTGCACCTGCTCCACGGAAGCCTGCACCGACTGCTGCAATCGGGCACTGTCACGCAACACCAGCAACCCCTCACTGGCCTGCCGACCGGCCTGGCCGATCGCGGCCACTGCCTCGCGGGCACCCTGCTGCAACGCCACGATATGGGCCTGAATGTCACCGGTCGAACTCTGGGTCTTACTGGCCAACGCCCGCACTTCGTCCGCCACCACCGCAAAACCACGCCCGGTCTCCCCGGCCCGCGCCGCTTCGATGGCCGCGTTCAGGGCCAGCAGGTTGGTCTGCTCGGCGATACCATGAATGACCGTCAACACTACCTCGATCTGCTCGCTCTGCTGCGCCAGCCGCTCGATTACCTTCGCCCCAGTGTCAACCTGCCCGGCCAGCGCCTCGATCAGACCGCTGACCTTGGCCGAAGTACGCGTGTTTTCATCAGTGGCCTGGCGGATCTCCACCACCTGCTGCAAGGCCGCCTGCATCGCCTGGCTTTCCGACTGAGCTTCGTCGGCCATTTGCGACAGCGCACGCAAGCTCTCGGCCACCTCATCACGCTGCATCCCGGCCGCCGCATCGGCGCCGGAGTTGCGCAAGGTCATTGCACCGATTTCCACACCGGTGCGCTGGGCGACATCACCCGCCTCCCGCACGATGGGCTGCAACTTATCCACAAAGCGATTGACCGCTGAGGCCATATCGCCAATTTCATCCTTGCTGTTGATCTGCACGCGCTTGGTCAGGTCCCCCTCGCCCGCCGCCAGATCATTCATTGCCGCGATCAGCAACTTCAAGCGATTCACCACCCGACGCCCCAGTACCACAGCCAACAGCAGCAGCACACCGAAGCCCACCAGCGCCAGGCCCAGGCCGATGCGCCAACGCAGGGTGCCTGCCGCTTCCTGCACGGTGCTGGAAGTGTTGGTCTGCATCTGCGTGGCCGTGGCCTGTGCCGACTGCAGGCGACCGCGCATGGCGGTGGCACTGTCGGCGGCGGCTCCCTTGAGGCTGTCACCGACCAGTTGATCGCTGCTGGCGATCAAGGCCGAGAAGCGTTGATCCAGCGCCTTCAGGTCGGACTCCACCGAAGCGGTGGAGACCCCCATCAGCACTTTACCGATTTCCACCCCATTGGGATTGATCGACGCCTCGAGGTAGTACACCGACGGATCGGTCTTCGCAGCGTCCAGCACCTTGTCCAGCGCCCGGTCGCCCTTGCCCTTTTCCAGCAAAGCCTTGTTGATCGCGTTATCCCGGTTCAGGTAACGGGTCAGATGTTCACCGTTGGCATCGTTATAGATGACGAACAACACGTTGGGGTTGCGCTGGGCCCGGCGGGCGAACTCGGAAAGCGTCGGTATGTCACTGTCCCACATGGCGCGGGGAGCGACGGAAGCCAGCAGCTGCGCCATATCATTGGCGGAGTCCTTGAGCCCCTTTTCCAGCGTTGCCCGCAGCTGCGACTGCTCGTCCTTCAGGCGTGCGGATAAACCCGCAGTCAAACGCTGACGGGTACTGGCAGACAGACTGTCCAGGCTCGAAGTGACCTCCCGGCCAGCCTGCTCCAGCTCACCGGAGAGTTTCTGGCTGTCAGCGCCAAGGCGTGTACCCAGGTCGGTTTCAAGCGCCGTGACCGTGCTGCGGGTCAGCGCAACCGCCACCAACACCTGCACCAAAAGGGCGATACCGAGGGTAACGAACACAGGCCGTAGTAAACGGCTTTGTAACAGTGAGAGAACGGCCGACACAGGAAATCCCTCTACGAACGCCATTAATTTGATGGCACTCGTCAAGATGTGCCAGTAATGGAGTTGCTTAGCAAGTGTTGTGCCGTCGGCAGGCAGAAACGACAAAGGACCCGCATAAGGGTCCTTTGCCTGTTACATCAGTGACTTATCAGCCGAACGGGTGACGCAGAACGATGGTTTCGTTGCGGTCCGGACCCGTCGAAATAATGTCGATCGGCGCACCGACCAGCTCTTCGAGGCGCTTGATGTAGTTGCGGGCCGCCGCAGGCAGCTCTTCCAGGGTCTTGGCACCCACGGTCGATTCGGTCCAGCCCGGCATCTGCTCGTACACTGGCTCCAGGCCAATGTAGCTGTCGGCGTCGGTCGGTGCATCGATGACCGCGCCGTCCTGGTTCTTGTAGCCCACGCAGATGTTGATGGTTTCCAGGCCGTCCAGCACGTCCAGCTTGGTCAGGCACAGACCCGAGATGCTGTTGACGTCGATGGCGCGACGCAGGATGACAGCATCGAACCAGCCGCAACGACGGGCACGACCGGTAGTGGCACCGAACTCGTGGCCGCGCTTGGCCAGGAAGGCACCGACGTCATCGAACAGCTCGGTCGGGAACGGCCCCGAACCTACGCGAGTGGTGTAGGCCTTGGTGATACCCAGAATGTAGTCCACGTACATCGGACCAAAACCCGACCCAGTGGCGATGCCGCCGGCAGTGGTGTTGGAGCTGGTGACGTACGGATAGGTGCCGTGGTCGATGTCCAGCAGCGAACCCTGGGCGCCTTCGAACATGATGTCCTTGCCCGCGCGACGCAGCTCGTGCAACTGGGCAGTGACGTCGAGCATCATCGGCTTGAGCAGCTCGGCGTATTCCATGCACTCATCCAGGGTCTTCTGGAAGTCGATGGCCGGCTCTTTGTAGTAATTGACCAGGACGAAGTTGTGGTAGTCCAGCAACTCGCCCAGCTTGGCCGCAAAACGCTCGCGGTGGAACAGATCACCGATACGCAGGCCACGACGGGCCACTTTATCTTCGTAGGCCGGGCCGATGCCGCGACCAGTGGTGCCGATCTTCATCTCGCCACGAGCCTTTTCACGGGCCTGGTCCAGCGCAACGTGGTAGGACAGGATCAGCGGGCAGGAAGGGCTGATACGCAGGCGCTCGCGCACCGGTACGCCTTTCTCTTCCAGCTTGACGATTTCCCGCAGCAGAGCATCGGGGGCAACCACGACACCGTTACCAATCAGGCACTGCACACCTTCGCGCAGCACGCCCGACGGAATCAGGTGCAGAACGGTTTTTTCACCGTCGATCACCAACGTGTGACCGGCGTTGTGGCCACCCTGGTAGCGCACTACGGCGGCAGCATGTTCGGTCAGCAGATCAACGATCTTGCCTTTGCCCTCATCACCCCATTGGGTGCCCAGGACTACGACATTCTTACCCATAACACTTGTCCTCATTCGCGCAAACTTGGTGCCGGCCGCGGCCGGCAGGAAAACTCAAGAAGCCAGCGGCAATACCTGCCAAAGCCCGTCCTGCTGAATCAATTGCCGGTCGCAGTCCGCTTCACGGGCGGCGGCCAAAGGCTGCCCAGGCAATGCCTGGACGACACGCTGACCTTCACTGCGCAACTGGCAGACAGCCTGCCAGAGTGCCGCATCCGTACTGTCAGGCATCCAGATACCGCCAGACGGTAGCTCGACTTCAGCACGCCCCAGGGTCACCAGGGTTTTCAGATCGGTAGAGAAACCGGTCGCCGGACGGGCGCGACCGAAATCGGCGCCGATATCGTCGTAACGACCGCCCTGGGCAATGGACTGGCCCACGCCCGGCACGAACACTGCGAACACCACGCCGGTGTGGTAGTGGTATCCGCGCAACTCGCCCAGATCGAAATACAACGGCAGCTCAGGGAAACGCACCGACAGACGCTCGGCGATTGCCAGCAGGTCGTCCAGCGCCGCCAATACAGGCGCCGGCGCATGGGCCAGGCGATCACGCGCCGCTGCCAGCACCTCACGACCACCGCACAGGTCCACCAGCGCACGCAGCATGTCGGACAGATCGGCCGGCAATCCTTCGGTCAGGCTGATGACTTCATCGATGGCCTTGCGCTGCAAGGCATCGAACAACTGTTGCTCCACTTCACCGGACAGACCGGCTGCACGTGCCAGGCCGCGATAGATGCCAACATGGCCCAGGTCCATGTGGACATCCGGCACGTCGGCCAGTTGCAGCATGGCCAACATCAGGCTGATGACTTCCACATCGCTGCTCGGACTGGCATCGCCATACAACTCGGCACCCAGCTGGATCGGGCTGCGCGAGGACGACAGGGCGCGCGGCTGGGCGTGCAGCACACTGCCGGCATAGCACAGGCGACTTGGGCCTTCACGGCGCAAGGTGTGGGCGTCGATACGCGCTACCTGGGGCGTGATGTCGGCACGAAAACCCATCTGCCGGCCCGACTGCGGGTCGATGACCTTGAAGGTGCGCAGATCCAGGTCCTGACCCGCGCCGGTCAGCAGGGATTCCAGGTACTCGATATGTGGGGTGACAACAAACTCGTAACCCCAGCTCTGGAACAGATCCAACACCTGCCGACGCGCTATTTCGATACGCGCAGCTTCCGGTGGCAGTACTTCTTCGATGCCATCTGGCAGCAGCCAGCGGTCTACCGTTGCCATTACGCCATTCCCCTATGGTCCGGGCGGCCAACCTTCGGGCCGGCCTTGAGTGAAGCAGAAAATGCCTTGGTCCTGCGCGCTACACAGGCAAAAAACGCGCAAGAGCGACGTGACGAATGACCTGGAATCGGCCTCGTCCAGCACTTCCCTCGAAAAACCTGTCGGGTCGTTCGACCCGACGCCTGCAACCAAAACCGCAATCGAACGTGCAGACGCAAAAAAGCCGGGAATTTCCCGGCTGCCGCATCATACACCCGTTTTCTCAAAGGATCACCCCGCCAGACGTTTTAGCCGCCGGGCGGAGTGTCTCGGGTCAACGTTGCATCAAGGCTTGCTCTTTTCCAGGTAGCGGAAAAAGTCGCTGCTCGGGTCCAGGACCAACACGTCGGATTTATGCGCAAAGCTTTCACGGTAGGCATGCAGGCTACGGTAGAACGCGTAGAACTCCTGATCCTGGCCGTAGGCCTTGGCATAGATCGCCGCAGCCTGGGCATCACCGTCGCCACGAACTTCTTCCGATTCACGATAGGCTTCGGCCAGCAATACGCGACGTTGACGATCGGCGTCGGCACGGATGCCTTCGGCCAGCTCGTTACCCTTCGCGCGATGCTCGCGGGCTTCACGCTCGCGCTCGGTGCTCATCCGCTCGAATACGCTGCGATTCACTTCCTTCGGCAGATCGATGGCTTTGACTCGGACATCGACCACTTCAATACCCAGTTCCTTTTCCGCCATGGCGTTCAACGAACGGGTAATGTCTGCCATGAGCGCATCACGCTCACCGGAAACCACTTCATGGAGGGTGCGCTTGCCGAACTGGTCGCGCAAACCCGATTCCAGGCGGCGGGACAGTCGCTCGTCAGCGATCTGCTTGAGACCCGAGGTGGCCGTGTAGAAGCGCTCGGCATCCTTCACGCGCCACTTGGCATAGGCATCAACCATGACCGCTTTCTTTTCCAGTGTCAGGAAGCGTTGCGTCGGTGCATCCAGGGTCATCAGGCGAGCGTCGAACTTGCGCACCTTGTTGACGTACGGCACCTTCATATGCAGCCCTGGCTGGACATCCGCCTCGACCACGCGACCGAACTGCAGCAACACCGCTCGCTCGGTCTGGGACACGATGTAGAAGCAGTTCCAGGCAGCGATCGCCACAACGACGCCAACAATAAGGGCGATCAGCGATTTATTGCTCATCAGCGACTCTCCCTGGTACGTGCTTGCTGTTGCTGTTCCACCGCAGCGCGAGCATTCGCTTCATTGCTGGAAGACGACGTGCTGGCCGGCGGCGTGCTGGTGTTGCGACCGCTCTCGACCATCTTGTCCAACGGCAGGTACAGCAGATTGCTCTGCCCATTCTTGTTGCCGGTCACGAGGACCTTGCTGGTGTTGCTGAAAACTTCCTGCATGGTGTCCAGGTACAGACGCTCACGGGTCACCTCAGGGGCCTTGCGATACTCGACCACCAGCTTGGTGAAGCGATCGGCCTCACCCTTGGCACGGGAGACCACTTCGTCACGGTAACCGTTGGCATCTTCGATGATGCGCTGGGCCTGACCACGAGCTTCAGGCACGACGCCGTTGGCATAGGTTTCGGCCTGGTTGCGCGAACGCTGCTCGTCTTCGCGGGCGCGGATCACGTCGTCGAAGGCTTCCTGGACTTCACGCGGTGCCGCAGCGCTTTGCACGTTGACCTGGGTGACGGTGATACCGGTGCGATAGGTGTCGAGGAACCGCTGCAGGCGCTCCTTGATTTCGCTGGCCATCAGCTCACGCCCCTCGGTCAGCACCTGGTCCATGGCAGTGGAGCCCACCACATGGCGCAACGCACTCTCGGTTGCATGCTGCAGGCTGACTTCCGGCTGGTCGACGTTCAGCACGAAGTCCTGAAGGTTGGTGATCTTGTACTGCACGGTCAGCGGTACTTCGACGATGTTCTCGTCTTCGGTGAGCATCTGGCCCTGCTTGGTGTAGGCACGCTCACGCGTGACGTTTTCCTGGTACTTCTGATCGATCGGCGGGAAATAGATGTTCAAGCCCGGGCCGACGGTTTCGTAGTACTTGCCGAAGCGCAGCACCACGGCCTGCTCCTGCTCGTCCACGACATAGACCGCGCTGTACAGCCAGACAGCCGCGAGCACGACCAGACCGATGCCGAGCAGGCCTAAACCGCCGCCCTTGCCTGGACGTCCACTGCCGTCGTCACCGCGTTTCTTACCACCACCGAACAAACCGTTCAGGCTTTCCTGCAGCTTGCGGAAGGCCTCGTCGAGATCCGGCGGTCCCTTGCGGTCGCCGTTGTTACGACGCTTGCCGCCCCAGGGATCCTGGTTATTCGAGTTGCCACCCGGCTCATTCCAAGCCATAGCGCTCTCCATCTGATAAAGCAAAGACGCACCCACGGCGCGCCGGCCAATGCTACAGAATGCCTGACACAGCTTTCTCAGGCTTTTATTGCAAAGTGTGTTGCTCGATGAACTCCATCGGTTGCAGCCCTTCACGACTGACCAGCCGATTCAGCTCCGACCGCGGCAGGCGAACCGCCAGCAGGCAAGCGCCTTCCTCGTCATGCTCTTCTTTTTGCACCGCGCCCAGCTCGAAGAACTGGGCTCGCAGGCGGGCAAACCGCTGTGGCAGCTTCAGGGTCCCGACAAACAGGTCGCTACCCAGCAGTTCCGCCACGGCTTGTTCGAGCAACTCGAGGCCGGTACCGTCCCGCGCCGACAACCAGACCCGCTGCGGCTTGCCATCGGCATCGCGCTGGATCTGTGGTTCCACGCCTTCAAGCAAATCGAGTTTGTTGTATACCTCCAGGATCGGCAAGTCCTGGGCTCCGATCTCGCCGAGCACCACCATGACCTGCTCGATCTGCAGCATCCGGTCCGGCTCGGCGGCATCGATCACATGCAACAGCAGGTCGGAGTTGCTCGACTCTTCGAGCGTAGCCCGGAAAGCCTCGACCAGTTTATGCGGCAGGTGGCGGATGAAACCCACGGTGTCGGCCAGCACGATCGGCCCGAGGTCGTCCAGTTCGAGCCGGCGCAGGGTCGGGTCAAGGGTGGCGAACAACTGATCGGCAGCGTAGACATCCGACTGGGTCACGTTATTGAACAGTGTCGATTTACCGGCATTGGTATAGCCCACCAGGGAAACCGTCGGGATGTCCGCGCGCTTGCGGCCGCGCCGCGACTGCTCGCGCTGGCTGCGGACCTTTTCCAGGCGCCCCTTGATCTGGCGCAGGCGAATCCGCAGCAGGCGCCGGTCGGTTTCCAGCTGGGTTTCACCCGGACCGCGCAAACCGATACCGCCCTTCTGCCGCTCAAGGTGCGTCCAGCCACGCACCAGCCGCGTGCTCATGTGCTCGAGTTGGGCCAGCTCGACCTGGAGCTTGCCTTCATGAGTACGGGCGCGCTGGGCGAAGATATCGAGAATCAGGCCCGTACGGTCGATCACGCGACACTCGAATACGCGTTCGAGGTTACGCTCCTGACTGGGCGTGAGGATGTGATTGAAGATCACCAGATCGGCTTCTTCGGCCTTGACCAGATCGCGCAGCTCCTCGACCTTGCCGCTGCCGATCAGGAACTTGGCGGTTGGCCGATGACGCGGCACGTTGAAAAACGCGACGGTCTCGGCGCCGGCCGAAAGTGCCAACTCCTGAAACTCCTGCGGGTCTTCGCGCGCCTCAGGGTCCTGTCCATCCAAGTGAACGAGAATGGCCCGCTCACCACCACCGTGGCGCTCAAAGAACAAAGGAGACTCCTATCAGGCGTTACCCGGTTCAGCGTCACCGCCTTCGGATTCGGTTGCGCTTGGCAGACGAATTGGACGAACCGGCACGACTGTCGAGATAGCGTGTTTGTAGACCATCTGGCTGACGGTGTTTTTCAGAAGGATGACGAACTGGTCGAAAGACTCGATCGTGCCTTGCAGTTTGATCCCGTTGACCAGATAGATGGACACCCCAACTTTCTCTTTACGTAAAGTGTTCAAGTAAGGGTCTTGTAGCGAATGCCCTTTTGACATGTGCCGCACTCCTTTAAGGATCAATAATAAAAATCGGAATCAGATGGCTTTGGCCGTCACACCCCCAAGGATAGACGGCAATTGCAAGGACTCAGCTCAATATGGAGACGGTCCCCAGGTATTTCAAGGCGCGTGGCAGATTGTCGCAATCAAGGCTGTCGAGCCAATGCAGGTCACTCCAGCTGCGCAACCAGGTGAACTGGCGCTTCGCCAACTGGCGCGTGGCAATGATCCCACGCTCCTTCATCTCGGCTGACGTCAGCTTGCCGTCCAGGTAATCCCAGACTTGTCGATAACCCACCGCACGTATAGACGGCAACCCGGCATGCAGGTCACTTCGCTCACGCAGGGCTACGACCTCGTCTATGAATCCCTGTTCCAACATCAATGTGAATCTTTGTTCAATTCGACGGTGCAGCACTTGCCGGTTCGCCGGGGCGATGGCCAGATTCGCGACAGTATAGGGTAATTGTTGCAGTCCCGAAGCGGCTGCTTCAGTACTTTGCGCAGATTGTCGCTGGCGCAGGGCGGTCATGCTCTGGCCACTGACCCGATAAACCTCCAGGGCCCGGCTCAGGCGCTGCGGATCATTGGGGTGAATACGTGCCGCCGACTCAGGGTCGATGACCGCCAATTGCTCGTGCAGAGCCTGCCAGCCGAGGCGCGCCGCCTCTTCTTCGATTTGTGCGCGCACTTCGGGATCGGCCGCCGGCATGTCAGCCAGTCCATCGATCAAGGCCTTGTAATACAGCATCGTCCCGCCCACCAGCAGGGGAATCCTGCCCCGCGCGGTGATGTCGGCCATGGCCTGGAGGGCATCACGGCGGAAATCCGCTGCCGAGTAGGCTTCGGCCGGATCCAGGATATCGATCAACCGGTGGGGAAACTCCGCCAGCAGCTCCTTCGAGGGCTTGGCCGTGCCGATGTCCATCCCACGGTAGACCAGTGCCGAATCGACGCTGATCAGCTCACAAGGCAGGACCTTGGTCAACTCGATGGCCAGGTCGGTCTTGCCGGCGGCGGTCGGGCCCATCAGGAAAATCGCGGGGGGCAGTTGGCTCATCAACGACCACGCAGGAACAGTTTGTCCAGGTCGTCCAGACCCAGCTGGGTCCAGGTCGGCCGACCATGGTTGCATTGGCCACTGCGTTCGGTGTTTTCCATGTCCCGCAGCAAGCCGTTCATTTCCGGCAAGGCCAGACGCCGGTTCGCGCGGATCGCGCCGTGGCAGGCCATGGTGCCGAGCAATTCGTTCAGGTGCGCCTGGATGCGGTCGCTGGTGCCGTACTCCATCAGGTCCGCCAGCACATCACTGACCAGTCGATTGGCCTCGGCCTGCTTGAGCAAGGCCGGGATCTGCCGGATTGCCAGGGTTTCCGGGCCCAGGCGTTGCAACTCGAAGCCCAGGCGCTGGAACCAGCCCACATGTTCTTCGGCGCAATCGGCTTCGCGCTGGCTGACAGCCAGGGATTCGGGCACCAGCAACGGCTGGCCGCTCAGGCCTTCGCTGGCCATGGCAATCTTCAGCCGCTCGTACATGATCCGCTCGTGGGCCGCGTGCATGTCCACCAGGACCAGACCCTGGGCGTTCTCCGAAAGGATATAGATGCCCTTGAGCTGCGCCAGGGCATAACCCAGCGGCGGGATATCACCCTGGCCGTCGGGCAATGCCGTCGCCCCGGTTTCCGGCAAAGGTTTGAAGAACTCTCGATAGGCCGCCTGGGCTTCGGCCGCCGGCACGTTCGATTGCGGGCGCGGCGTGTACTGGTACTGATAGCCACCGCCGGCGCCGCTGTTGGCACCGCTGTAGGTCGGTTGGGCCTGAGGCTGTTCGAGCAAGGCGTTGGCCGCCAGGCTCATTTCACCCTGGGGCCCGAACTCGCCGGCGTCCAGCCCTGTTGGACGAACCATCCCCGCCACCGCAGCGGGTGCCGCGAGTTGGTCTTCCGGACGCACGTCACCGAGGGCGCGGTGCAAGGTGCCGTAGAGGAAGTCGTGCACCATGCGTCCGTCCCGGAAGCGCACTTCATGCTTGGTCGGATGCACGTTGACGTCCACCACCGCCGGGTCGACCTCGAAAAACAGCACGAAGGTCGGATGCCGGCCGTTGAACAAGACGTCACGATAGGCTTGGCGCACCGCATGGGCCACCAACTTGTCGCGCACGGCCCGGCCATTCACGTAGAAATATTGCAAATCCGCCTGGCTGCGGGAAAAGGTCGGCAACCCGACCCAACCCCACAGGTGCAGGCCGTTGCGCTCCACCTCGATGGGCAACGCCTGCTCCAGGAAGCCCGCGCCGCACACCGCGCCCACACGGCGAGCACGGGCCGCGTCGTCACGGGCCTCGTGCAAGCTGAGAATGGTCTTGCCGTTATGGCGCAAGTGGAATGCTACGTCAAAACGCGCCAGGGCCAGGCGCTTGATGACTTCCTGCAGATGATCGAATTCGGTCTTTTCGGCCTTGAGAAACTTGCGGCGGGCCGGAGTATTGAAGAACAAGTCGCGCACTTCCACCGAGGTGCCCACCGGATGGGCCGCAGGCTGGACGCGAGACGCCATGTCCCGTCCTTCGGTCTCGACCTGCCAGGCCTGCTCGGCATCACGGGTGCGGGAGGTGAGTGTCAGGCGCGACACCGAACTGATAGAGGCCAGCGCTTCGCCACGAAACCCCAGGCTCATGACCCGTTCGAGGTCTTCCAGGTCGCGGATCTTGCTGGTGGCGTGACGCGCAAGGGCCAGCGGCAGGTCGTCGGAAGAAATACCGCCACCGTCATCGCGCACCCGCAGCAACTTGACGCCACCCTGCTCGACATCCACATCGATTCGCTTGGCCCCGGAGTCGAGGCTGTTCTCCAGCAATTCCTTGATGACCGACGCGGGGCGCTCCACCACCTCACCAGCGGCAATCTGGTTCGCCAGCCGCGGGCTGAGCAGTTCAATGCGCGCGTTGCTGCCGATCACTTCATCGCTCATTGCTTGGACGCCACTTCGTTGCCGGGAATGGTCAGGGTCTGGCCGATCTTCAAGTCATCACTCTTGAGGTTGTTGACGCTGCGCAGGGTCGCGGGCGACACCTGGTAGCGCACGGCGATCATCGCCAGGGTTTCGCCAGCGCTGACCCTGTGGTCCCGCGGCCCCTGGACGATCTTGCCGGAATCGCGCAGCCAGGCAATGTAGGTGCCCGGCGGCGGGTTCTGCTGGAAGAACTGGCGCACGCCGCTGCTGATGGACCGGGCCAATGCTTGTTGATGGCTGGAGGACGACAGCTTGGAGGCCTCCTTGGAATTGGAGATGAAGCCGGTTTCCACCAGGATCGACGGAATATCCGGCGACTTGAGCACCATGAACCCGGCCTGTTCGACGCGCTGCTTGTGCAGCGGCGTGACGCGGCCAATGTTGCTCAAGACTTTCTGCCCGACGTTCAGGCTGGAGGTCAACGAGGCCGTCATCGACAAATCGAGCAACACACCGGCAAGCATGCGGTCCTTGTCGTCGAGGCTGACATTGCCGGCGCCGCCGATCAGGTCGGAACGGTTTTCGCTGTCGGCCAGCCAACGGGCGGTCTCGGAGGTAGCACCACGGTCGGACAGGGCAAACACCGAGGCACCGAAGGCCGCCGCCGAAGGGGCTGCGTCGGCGTGGATGGAAACGAACAGGTCGGCGCCCTTCTTGCGGGCGATTTCGGTACGGCCACGCAATGGAATGAAGTAGTCGCCGGTACGGGTCAGTTCGGCACGGAAGCCTTTCATGCCATTGACCTGGCGCTGCAACTCGCGGGCGATGGACAGCACCACGTCTTTTTCATGCTGGCCGCGCGAGCCGGAGGCACCCGGGTCTTCACCGCCGTGACCGGCATCAATCACCACAATGATGTCGCGTTTGCCGGAAGGAGCCGGGGGCAGCTTGATCGCAGGCTCGGCCGGCGTGACCGGAACCGCCGGGATCGTGGCGACATTGGTTGGCGCCGGTGGCGGCGGTGCGGCGTCGGCCGGGTTGTCGAACAGGTCCACCACCAACCGGTTGCCGTACTGGGCATTCGGGGAAAGGGTGAAGCTTTTCGGGGTCACGGCTTTTTTCAGGTCGACGACCACCCGGAGATCGGTAGGCGTACGCTGGGCCGAACGTATCGCAGTAATCGGCGTATTGGCGGTAGCCACGTTCAACGGCGCGCCAAGGGATGCGCCATTGATGTCGATCACCAGGCGATCCGGGGCCGTCAGGGTGAACACACTGTGCTGCACCGGGCCCGTCAGGTCGAACACCAGTCGAGTGTTATCCGGCGCCCGCCAGAGGCGAACACTGCTGACCTTTGTCTCGGCCACAGCATCGACGGCCAGTGCCGTAAGCAACAGTCCTACGACAGCAACCACCGCGCGAAAGCGCATACCAAACCCCATCATCAATTAGTTTTCCAGTGCCAACGCGGCACACCACGACTCGCCTCGCGAGCCTTGCGGCGTCAGTTTCAGCGAACGCCCGCCGTTCTGCGCGCCAATGGTAATGGTCAGGTCAGGCTTTGGCAAAAAGCCTGCACCCTTGTCGGGCCATTCGATCAGGCATAAGGCGTCATCCTCGAAATAATCGCGGATGCCGAGGAATTCCAGTTCTTCGGGGTCCACCAATCGATACAGGTCAAAATGGAACGCGCGGATGTCGCCGATCTCATAGGGTTCGACCAATGTGAACGTAGGGCTTTTTACCGCGCCAACGTGTCCGAGACCGCGAATGATGCCCCGGGACAAGGTGGTCTTCCCCGCGCCGAGGTCGCCGACGAGGAAAACCAGGCCGTGGCCAGCCGTGATGCGCGCGATGCAGGCACCGAATGCCGTCATGGCTTGCTCGTCAGCCATGTACAGGGTTACTTCAGACAAGGTGATTGCTCCTCCAACAACTGACGAATGACCGGAATCAGATCCGTTGCCGCCAGTCCCCGCCCCGACCGACCGGCTTGCGCACCGGCGTTGGCGTGCAACCACACGGCCAGGCACGCCGCCTCGAAGCCCGCCAGCCCCTGGGCCAGCAAGGCGCCGACCACCCCGGCCAGCACATCCCCCAGACCAGCGGTAGCCATGCCGGGGTGGCCCTGGCTGCAAATGGCCAGGCGACCGTCCGGGCTGGCAATCAGACTGCCGGCACCCTTGAGAATCACCGTGGCCGTGTATTTTTTGCTCAACGCCTGGGCGGCGGCCGGGCGATCGGCCTGAACCTGGGCCGTGGATATCTCCAGAAGCCGGGCAGCCTCGCCCGGATGCGGGGTAATCACGCAGCCTTCGGGCAAACTGACCACACCGATACTCAGCAGATTCAGTGCATCGGCGTCCCACACCTGTGGCAACGGCGCATTCGCCGCCGCCGACAACAGACTGCGGCCCCAGGCAGCCTTGCCCAGCCCGGGCCCGACCACCAACACTGCGGCCTGCTCGAGCAACCCCATCAGCTGGTTCGCCGAATGAGTGCCCTGCACCATGACTTCCGGCAAACGAGTCAGCGCAGCGCTGACATGCTCGCTGCGGGTCGCCATGGAAACCATGCCCGCGCCACAACGCAGGGCGCTTTCGGCGCTCATCTGGATAGCGCCGCCGAATCCACGGTCGCCGCCGATCAACAGCACATGCCCGAACGAGCCTTTGTGGGAAGTTGGCGCGCGCGGCGCCAGGCGCGGCAGATTATGGGGTGAGAGCAATCGGGCACTGACCGGCGCCGCCTCAACGATGTCAGGATCGGCGTGGAGGTCGTTGAAGACCAGTTCACCGACCCGGTCCGCTGCATCGCCAGTGAACAGGCCCAGCTTCAGACCAATGAAGGTCACGGTCAGATCGGCGGTCACCGCTGTGCCCAACACCCGACCGGTATCGGCACACAGCCCCGAGGGGATGTCCACCGCAGCGACCGGAAGACCACTGACGTTGATCGTGTCGATAGCCCGGATGTAAGGCTCGCGAACCTCGCCGCTCAAGCCCGTACCGAGCAACGCATCCAGCAACACACCTCGCAACTCGGATTCATCCGACCACGGTTCCACCGGCACACCGACCGCGACGGCTTCGGCATGGGCGTTGGCGGCGTCGCCCTGCAGGCGTCGGGGCTCGCCTACCGTCAGTACCCGCACCGACCATCCCCCACGCCGGGCCAGGGTTGCCACCAGGTAGCCGTCGCCGGCGTTGTTGCCGTGGCCGGCGAGCACGGTCAGCTCGCTGGCATCAGGCCAACGCCGAACGATCGCCCGCCAGGTGGCACGCGCTGCTCGCTGCATCAATTCGAAGCCGGTGGTGCCGGCCCCAATCAGCTGTGCGTCAAGGGCCCGGACCTGTGCGGCACTGTACAGTGCGTCGGGAAAATCATCTTTAGTGTGCGGCATGCGTCTTCAGGCTCCGATGTCTGGCAGAATTATACGCATCTCAGCTCTGGTTTCTCTCGCCTCATGCCTGCCATTCCCACAGATCTCCCCGCCCTCGCCCAATCCATCAAGGACTGGGCCCGCGAGCTGGGTTTCCAGCAAGTCGGCATCAGCGGACTGGACCTTGGCGAGCATGAGCAACACCTGCAGCGCTGGCTCGATGCAGGCTACCATGGCGAAATGGAGTACATGGGCGCCCACGGCAGCAAGCGCTCGCACCCTGAAGAACTGGTGCCGGGCACGCTGCGGGTGGTATCCCTGCGCATGGATTACCTGCCGGGCGACACGCACATGGCGCAGATGCTCGGCCAACCGGAAAAAGCCTACATCTCGCGTTATGCGTTGGGCCGCGACTATCACAAATTGATCCGTAAACGCGTGCAGCAACTGGCAGAAAAAATCCAGGCGGTCATTGGCCCCTTCGGCTACCGCGCCTTCGTCGACAGCGCACCGGTCCTGGAAAAAGCCATCGCCGAACAGGCCGGTCTTGGCTGGATCGGCAAAAACACCCTGGTGCTGAACCGCAAGGCCGGCAGTTATTTCTTCCTGAGTGAACTGTTTGTCGACTTGCCGCTGCCGGTAGATCCGCCCCACACCAGCGAACACTGCGGGAAATGTACGGCGTGCCTGGACATCTGTCCGACCAATGCCTTCATCGGCCCCTATGTACTGGATGCCCGCCGCTGCATCTCCTACCTGACCATTGAGCTGAAAAGCGCCATTCCTGAAGAACTGCGTCCCTTGATCGGCAATCGGGTGTTTGGCTGTGATGACTGTCAGATCGTTTGTCCGTGGAACCGTTTCGCCCGGCCGTCCGGAGAAAATGATTTCAAGCCACGCCATAATCTGGACAATGCCGGGCTGGCCGAACTGTTCCTGTGGGACGAGGAAACCTTCCTCAAGAGCACTGAAGGCTCGCCGTTGCGTCGTGCCGGCTACGAGCGCTGGCTGCGCAACCTGGCGGTAGGCTTGGGCAACGCACCGTCAACGATTCCAGTGATTCAGGCACTGGAGGCACGGCGCGATTACCCGTCGGAACTGGTGCGCGAGCATGTCGAGTGGGCGCTACGCCAACACGCGCAACGTCAGACCTCGTCGTTATAGACGAACTTCGGCATTTCCCAGTGGAAGCGGATCGCCAGCAACCGCAGCAGGAAACCGCCAAACAAGGTGATAAGCACAGCCTGTTCATTTGGCAATGCCAGGTAGACGCACAGCAGGTAACACCACGCGGCGGCAAACGAGACACTGGCATACAGCTCGCGACGGAAAATCAGAGGGATATCGTTACAGAAGATATCCCGCAGGATCCCACCGAACACACCGGTAATCACCCCACTGACCGATGCCACCAACATGCCCTGTCCCATTTCCAGGGCCGTCATGCAGCCGATGAGCGTGAATGCAACCAGACCCACGGCGTCGAGCACCAGGAACATCGAGCGCAGATGGCGCATCCAGCGCGCCAGGAACACCGTCAGCATCGCCGCAGCCGTGGTCAGCACCAGGTACTCCGGGTGCTTGACCCAGGTGAGCGGGTAATGCCCGAGCAATACGTCCCGCACCGAACCACCACCCAGCGCCGTGACACAGGCGATCAGCACCACGCCGAACCAGTCCATACCCCGCCGCCCGGCAGACAGGGCGCCGGTCATGGCTTCGGCGGTGATGGCGATCAGATAAAGCATCAACAACATGATGGCGGTCCTTGCAGGAAGACGCGCAGTCTAGCCAGTTCGGAGCAGCACCAAAAGAGGGCAACCGTTTGCCCTGCCACACACAAACTTGTGGCGAGGGGATCCGTGGGAGCAAAGCTTGCTCGCGATGCAGGCAACACCATTCACTGCAGGACCGTGTCATCGTTCATCGCGGGCAAGCCGTGCTCCCACGGATCCCGCGCCACAGCACAATCAGAACTTGATGAAATGCTTGCGGTAATGCTGCAGCTCGGCAATGGACTCGCGAATGTCGTCCAGGGCCAGGTGGCTACCGCCCTTCTGGAAGCTGTCACGCACTTCAGGCGCCCAGCGTGCGGCCAGTTCCTTGAGGGTGGAGACGTCCAGGTTGCGGTAGTGGAAATAGCTCTCCAGGGATTTCATGTGGGTATAGAGGAAGCGCCGGTCCTGGCAGATGCTGTTGCCACAGATCGGTGATTTGCCCTTCGGCACCCACTGCTCGAGGAAGGCGATGGTCTGCGCCTCGGCCTCGGCCATGCTGATCTTGCTCTCGCGCACCCGCTGGGTCAGGCCCGAGCCGCCGTGCTGACGGGTATTCCACTCGTCCATGCCGGCCAGAATCTCGTCGCTATGATGGATCGCAATCACCGGCCCTTCGGCCAGGGTGTTGAGGTCACTGTCAGTGACGATGGTGGCCATTTCGATAATGACGTCGGTGTCGGGGTTCAGACCGGTCATTTCCAGGTCGATCCAGATCAGGTTCTGCGGATTTTGCATAAGAAGGGCTCCTCGGAGTAGCTGCGCAGTTTAGCCTAGGCAGGCCTGCGGGCGTGCTAAACTCGCCGCCGTTTTACCTAATCGCTGCATTTTCTTCATACGGAACACCCATGGCCAAACGCCAACTCAATCGTCGTCAGAACTGGCGCATCGAAAAGATCCAGGGCGAGCGCGCAGCCCGTGCCGCAAAACGCGAGTCCAGTGCGGTGCAAGCCCTGGAAGGCGGCGACCTTGGCCCCGAACAGACCGGCCTGGTGATCGCGCACTTCGGTGTGCAGGTCGAGGTCGAGGCCCGTGAAGGCGAATTGGCCGGCCAGGTCTTCCGTTGCCACCTGCGCGCGAACCTGCCGGCGCTGGTCACCGGTGACCAGGTGGTCTGGCGTGCCGGCAATCAGGGTATTGGCGTGATCGTGGCACAGTTGCCGCGCCACACCGAGCTGTGTCGTCCGGACAGCCGGGGCCAGCTCAAGCCGGTGGCAGCCAACGTCGACATGATCGTTATCGTGTTCGCCCCGCTGCCAGAGCCCCACGCCAACCTGATCGACCGTTATCTGGTGGCGGCCGAGCATGCCGGTATCCGCCCGTTATTACTGCTCAACAAGTTCGACCTGATCGATGAGCAGAATGCCCCCGCGCTGAATGCCTTGCTGGCGGTCTATCGGCAACTGGGCTACCCGGTGCTGGAAGTCTCGGCCCACCACGGCAATGGCATGGAACAACTGCAACGGCAGTTGGACGGGCGCATCAGCGTGTTCGTCGGCCAGTCCGGTGTCGGCAAGTCTTCGCTGGTCAACAGCCTGCTGCCGGAGGTCGAAACCCGCGTCGGGCCGCTGTCCGAGCTGTCCGGCCAGGGCACCCATACCACCACTACCGCGCGGTTGTTCCACTTTCCGGGCGGCGGTGAGTTGATCGACTCGCCAGGCATCCGTGAGTTCGGCCTGGGCCATGTCAGCCGGGCCGATGTGGAGGCCGGGTTCATCGAGTTCAACGACCTGATCGGCACTTGCCGCTTCCGCGACTGCAAGCATGATCGCGAACCCGGCTGCGCCTTGCTCAAGGCACTGGAAGACGGCCGCGTGCAGCAACAACGGATGAACAGCTATCGTTCGATCATCGCCAGCTTGCCGGAAAGCGGTTATTGATCTGAAGGTGAGCCGGGCGCAGTTGTGGCGAGGGAGCTTGCTCCCGTCTGTGGGAGCAAGGCTTGCCCGCGATGAACGTTGACTCGGTCTTGCAGTTGAATCGTGTCACCTGCATCGCGAGCAAGCTTTGCTCCCACGAGCCCAATCACTGCGCAGGTGTTCCCGCCGGTTTCGGTGCGGCGTCGTCGAACAGGTTCAGGCGCTCGCGCAACTCGTGGGCCGGCACCGGTTGCTGATCGGCCGGCAAGGCGTTCGGATCAGCCGCAGCACCAGGCGTCGCCGCTGGTGCTTCGCCCGGGGAACCCTGGCCCTGGGCCGGGTCCGGTGCCGGATCGTCAGTCTGCGAGCCTTCGATGGCCTTCTGCGCCTTCTTGGTCAACACCACGATATCGATACGCCGGTTGACCGGATTGAACGGGTCCTTGCGGTCGAACAATGCCGAAGAGGCATACCCGACCACCCGTGCCACCTGCTCATCCGGATAGCTGCCGGCCACCAGGGCACGACGTGCCGCGTTGGCACGGTTGGCGGAGAGCTCCCAGTTACCGAAGTCACCCTTGCCGATGTACGGCTTGGCGTCGGTATGACCGCTGATACTGATCTTGTTCGGCACCGCCTTGATGGTGTCGGCCATGGCCAGCAGGATGTCTTCGAAATAAGGCTTCAACCGGGCGCTGCCGGAATCGAACATCGGCCGGTTCTCGGCATCCGTGATCTGGATGCGCAAGCCGTTCGGCGTGATCTCGAACAGGATCTGATCCTTGAATTTCTGCAGTTGCGGGTTCTCGTCGACCTTGTTCTGCAACTCCTGCAGGAGCAACTCCAGGCGTTCGCGCTCGACCTGCTCGGCCATGCCTTCGACCTGCTCGGAATCCACCGTTACCTTGTCGGGCTGCGGCTGGGATTTGACCTCGGGATTGAGGGTAGTCTCGGGTGCCAGGGTCGGCGAGCCGCCCAGGTCGATGATGTAGGGCGTACCGCTTTCGGAGAAGCCGACCGGGTCCTTGAAGTAACCGGCGATGGCGATCTTCTGTTCCGGGGTCGCGGTGGACAGCAGCCACAGCACCAGGAAGAACGCCATCATCGCCGTCGCAAAGTCGGCGAAGGCGATTTTCCAGGCGCCCCCATGATGCCCGCCGGCGATGCGCTTGACGCGCTTGATGATGATCGGCTGGTTGTTCTCCATGGCTTAGCGACCGCGAACCGCTTGTTCCAGCTCGGCAAAGCTCGGACGATGCGCCGGGTACAGAACCTTGCGGCCGAACTCCACCGCCAGCGAAGGCGGCATGCCCGAGGCCGAGGCCACCAGGGAGGCCTTGATGGCCTCGTAGGTATTGAGCTCTTCCTTGGCATCATGGGCCAGGGAGTGGGCCAGCGGACCGAAGAAACCATACGCGGCCAGAATACCGAAGAAGGTACCGACCAGGGCCGCCCCCACGTGCAGGCCGATGGACTTCTGGTCGCCATCGCCCAGGGAAGCCATGGTCACCACGATACCCAGTACCGCCGCGACAATACCGAAGCCGGGCATGGCGTCGGCGATGCCGGTCACGGCGTGGGACGGATGCTCCAGGTCCTCCTTGAGGCTGTACAACTCCATGTCGAACAGGCCTTCGAGTTCATGGGGGGCCATGTTGCCGGACGACATGATGCGCAGGTAATCACAGATGAACGCCGTCATGCGGGCGTCCTTGAGCACTGCTGGATACTTGGCGAAGATCGGGCTGGCGGCGGCGTCTTCGATATCGCCCTCGATCGCCATCATGCCTTCGCGGCGGCTCTTGTTGAGGATCTCGTAGATCAGCCCCAGCACCTCGAGATAGAAAGTGTGACTGAAGCGCGAACTGAACATGCCCAAGGACTTCTTGAGCACATGCATCGTCATGTAGCCGGGGTTGGCCTGCAGGAATGCGCCAAGGGCCGCGCCACCGATGATCATCACCTCGAAGGGTTGGATCAGGGCGGCAATCTTGCCATGGGAGAGCACGTATCCGCCGAGTACGCTCGCGAACACGACAATGATGCCGATAATTTTAGCCATAGATTGAAAGTACTTATTTAAGTCGGGTTCAAGGTCATATTCGGAAGCTGGAAAATCTCTTCTTCTACTTATCGGCAAAACTGCGCCAGACTATAGCCAGTTCAGGCGAAAAGCCAATTTGCCACGTTGCAGCATGCGATGATCACGTCCAGCCATGGCTAACGAAACGAAGGTTCCAACCCCACGACCGACCACGCTCGAAGGCTGGGTGAAACTGCTCGAGGGCGTGCATTTGCCGGTGCCCCAGGCCAGTCATGACCGGGTCTGCAGGGCCATTGCCGACAGTCGCCGCTCGTTGCGCGACATCGCCGAGCTCATGCAGGACAGCCCTGCCCTGGCCCTGAGCGTTATCCGCGAAGCCAACCATCATACCCATGGCAGCCTCACTGAACCGGCGGAAAACCTCGAAGTGGCCATCAACCGCCTCGGCCTCACGCGTACCGAGGAGCTGCTCGCCCGTCTGCCCTCGCTGCCGGAGCAGGAGATCCCCGTCACCCTGCGCCAGTTGCAGTTGATCAGCCAGCACGCCACGCAACAGGCCAATGGCTTTTTTGCCAGCCGCCTGGCACGGCTGTGGCAGGACATCCACTGGGGCAGCCTGTTGTTCCTGTCACCGCTCTGGCCCCTGGCCCTGACTCACCCGCGATTGCTGGGGGAATGGGAGATGCGGGTGATCCATAGAGGTCAGTCGGCCAGCAAGGTGGAGCGCGAACTGTTCGGTGTCGGCCTGCTGGAGATCTGTCTCGCGGTGGTGGAAGCCTGGCGCTTGCCGAATTGGGTGGCGCAAGGCTATCGCCTGCTGCTCAATGAGCGCCGTGAGCTGGTGAAGGTGTTGCGCATCGCCCGGGACAGCGAACACCCGCTGCGCCAGCAAAACCGCCTGGACGATGACCCGACCCTGCGACGCTGGCTCAACCAGCCGGCCAATACCGTGCTGCTGGCTAATGGCCTGGCACTGTCGGCGCATCAGGCGTGGGATTGCCCCCACAGCATCCGCTGGCAATACCTTACCAGCCTGTACCTGCAGATGCCCATGGATGAGCTTCAGCAACAGTTGCACCAACAGGCCGCCAGCAGTGCCCGTCACCACGCCATGCCGGACCTCTGGCATCCGGCCGTGGCGCTGATCTGGCCACCGGGCAGCCGTCGCGTCCAGGCCGCAAGGTCCTCCGTCGCCGAACCCAGCACCGAAGACCTGGCCCTGTGGCGCAAACGATGCGCCGCGCTGCTGGTGGAGCCAAGCCCCTTCAGCAACGCCATGCACTTGACCACTTCGGCACGGGATGCGCTGGTGGCGTGCGGCATGCGCCGGGTGATGATCCTGATGGCCGACCGCAGCCAGACCAGCGTGCGCGTGCACCAGATCGCCGGCCTGCCCCCTGAGGCCGCGGCCATGAGTTTCTCCATCAGCCAGAGCAAGGTGTTGCAGCGGTTGCTGGCGCAGCAGGCACAGGTTCGCCTGAACCCGGAAAACAATGCACAGTTCTCGGCACTGCTGCCACCGGGACTGCGCGCACTGTTCAAGGGCGAGCACATGCTGTTGCGCTCCCTGACCTGCAATGGCCGGGTGATCATGCTGGTGGCCGTGGACCAGGGCGGCGGCCCCTTCGTGGATGTGACGGTGCAAGCCTTCGGCAGGACCGTGCAGTGCATCGAACGGGCGCTTCATACCTTTACCAACCGTGGCCGCTGAACTTGGTACAATCCCTTCCTTTTGCGTCCCTGGAGGCGTGACATGCCTGACTTCTCTGGCTTGCCGCTGGTGATCGAGCCCAGCGATCTGCTCCCGCGTCTCGACGCCCGCGAGCTGATTCTGGTGGACCTGACCAGCGCCGCCCGCTACAGCACCGGCCACATCCCTGGCGCACGCTTCGTCGATCCCAAGCGCACGCAATTGGGCCAGCCACCAGCGCCGGGACTGTTGCCGGCCAAAGCCGATCTCGAGGCCTTGTTTGGCGAACTCGGGCACAACCCGGATGCGGTCTACGTGGTCTATGACGACGAAGGTGGCGGCTGGGCCGGCCGCTTTATCTGGCTGCTGGACGTGATCGGCCATTCGAAATACCACTACCTCGATGGCGGCCTGCTGGCATGGCTGGACGAAAGCCTGCCGGTCAGCACCGATGTACCGGTCTGCGCCGGCGGCCCGGTGCAACTGACGCTGCGCGACGAACCTACTGCCACCCGCGAGTATCTGCAAAGCCGTCTCGGCGCCGCCGACCTGGCGATCTGGGACGCACGGGGCCCGCTGGAATATTCCGGCGAGAAAATCGTCGCGGCCAGGGGCGGTCACATTCCCGGCGCCGTCAATTTCGAATGGACCGCAGGCATGGACAAGACTCGCAGCCTGCGCATCCGCCGGGACATGCCGCAGATCCTCGAACAACTGGGCATCACGCCCGACAAAGAGATCATCACCCACTGCCAGACTCACCACCGCTCCGGCTTCACCTATCTGGTGGCCAAGGCGCTCGGTTACCCACGGGTCAAGGGCTACGCCGGCTCCTGGGGCGAATGGGGCAACCACCCCGACACCCCGATCGAGCTTTGAAGGTTCCTAAGGATATTTAATGAAAAACCGTTTGTTCATCATCACCCAGTACCTGCTGCCCCACCACCTGCTGTCACGACTGGCCGGCTGCATCGCCGAATGCCGCGTGCGGTGGTTCAAGAACGCGTTCACCCAGTGGTTCGCCAAGCGTTACCAAGTGGACATGTCCCAGGCCCTCGTGGAGGACCTGACCGCCTACGAGCACTTCAATGCGTTCTTCACCCGCGCCTTGAAAGAAGGCGCACGGCCGCTGGATGAAACACCCGGCGCGATCCTCAGCCCTGCCGACGGCGCCGTCAGCCAGCTCGGCCCTATCGAGCACGGCCGGGTATTCCAGGCCAAGGGCCACAGCTTCAGCGTGTTGGAACTGCTGGGTGGCGACTCGGCCAACGCAGCGCCGTTCATGGGCGGCGATTTCGCGACCATCTACCTGTCGCCCAAGGATTATCACCGCGTGCACATGCCGCTGGCCGGCACCTTGCGGGAGATGGTCTACATTCCGGGCCGCATCTTCTCGGTCAACCAGACCACCGCCGAAAACGTCCCGGAGCTGTTCGCCCGCAACGAACGCGTGGCATGCATCTTCGACACCGAGCGCGGGCCGATGGCCGTGGTGCTGGTGGGTGCAATGATCGTAGCCTCCATCGAAACCGTCTGGGCCGGGCTGGTCACGCCGCCCAAGCGCGAACTCAAGACGTTCCGCTACGACGAAGCCGCCCGCGCGCCGATCCACCTGGAAAAAGGCGCCGAGCTGGGCCGCTTCAAACTGGGCTCGACCGCCATCGTGCTGTTCGGGCCGGGCCAAGTGAAGTGGGCCGAAGATCTGGTGGCCGGTTCGCCAGTGCGGATGGGCCAGGGTTTGGCACTGCCAAACAGTTGATTCAAAAAGATCGCAGGCTCCTACAGGTGCGCGCATGACCTGTAGGAGCTGGCGAAGCCTGCGTTCTTTTTGAAGACTCTGCCCTTTCGGCTACACCTGCTAGAGTTGGAGACATCCCTTCATTTCCAGCCGGAGCCGTCCACGGCATGAATGAGACCAGCCCTCTCCCGCTATTGCGCGTCTCCACCCCGACGCAATCACGCCTGTCGTTCTGCGAGGCTACGCCAAGGGATCTCAAGCGGTGGATTGCCAATCTGCCCAAGGCCAACATCGGCGAAACGGCTCGCCTGCTGTACCAGGCCATCGGCGAACTCAACCTGCTGCTCACCCCCAGCGAGAATCGCCTGCAATTGCTCGAACTGTTGCGACCCGAGGTGTATTACGTCTGCAAGCACCTGGAGCGACATTTTCTGCAACAGGCCATCGTGCTCGATGATCGCTCGCGCAAGATCGTCAACCTGTGCCAGGCCCTGCAAACTCATCTGGCGATGGGCTACAAACAGATCGTGGCGCGCATCGCACCGAAGTTCACCAAGGACCGGGCGCGCCTGCTGAGCACCGCACTGCAAAGGGCGATGCACGCCCTCAACGGTCCATTGCTGCGCGCCACCGAGCTGTATAGCCCAGTGCCTGAAGGGCTATGGCTCGATCTGCACCAGTTGTACCGGATCGCCTGCCAGCACCGGTTGCAACACCTGAGTATCGGCGACGACTTGGTCAGCCAGGTCCAGCAACTGAGCGCCGAGCAAACCTACGTCGTGGCCCTGCTGCTGGGCGCATCACGCAGCAATCAGCTGCGCCAGGGCCAGATCGCACGACTGGCCGAAGTGCTGGAAGCCTGGAGCCAGCGGATCAAGCTGGACCCGACCAGCATCGCCGCCAGCCTGTTCGCCGTTGCGCCGGAGCTGGATGTCGGGCCGCGCTACCGTTCCAAGTTCAGGGCCGAGCAACAACCGGGCCTGCTGGGTGTTGACCTCGAACCGCTGGTGCGCGCGATCACCACTCATCTGGAGCGGCCTGCCGAGCACACCCTGCCGGTACCTGGCGGCATGAGCACCGATACCTTGCAGCATTTGCAAGCCGCCTGGGGTGAAGCCGTCGAACGCAGCTTCCAGCGCACCGAAGGTAATGGCACGCTTACCATTTGCGTGGGTATGAGTGCGCTGCACTATTACCTCGGTGGCGAACGCTCCTTCAGCGAAATCCTGAAGACTCCTGTCACCCGCAAGGCCCGCTTCGAAGCCTCGCCCAGCAAGGCCAGCGATACCTGGAAGCAAGCCTTCGACGCCGCCCCCACGGGGGACAGCGACATGCTGCCCTACGAAGAGATCGAATACCCGGTCAACCCGGCCGATGAAGAGGCCAGCGGGTCGGACAACCAGCATCACTTTCCCACTTATGAACTGCCAATCGTCAACCACAGCCCCGGGGGATACTGCCTTGGTTGGCCGAAAGAAGTGCCGGAGCAATTGCAGGCCGGGGAAATGATCGGCATTCGAGATACCAACGATCAGGCCTGGAGCGTCGCGGTGGTGCGCTGGATCCGCCAGGTTCGCGGCGGCGCCATGCAAATGGGCATTGAGCTGGTTGCCCCCTATGCCCAGCCTTGCGGCGTGCAATTGGTCCGGGAGAAGAACGAAACCGGCCATTACCTGCGAGGGTTGTTATTGCCGGAAATCAGTGCCATCGAACTTCCCGCAACCATGATCGCCCCCCGCCTGCCATTCCAGGAGGGGCAAAAGGTCCTGATCAACACAAACGGCCAGGAACTCCGGGCGGGCCTGGACCGGCGGGTGACCAGCACCCACAGCTTCAACCAGTTTGCCTATCACCAGGAGGATGCCGGCCCCGCCGGGGGCGGCGGAGACCAGGAAGGGGATTTCGATTCGTTGTGGAAGTCGCTTTAACAGACAACCAAGCAACCCTGTGGCGAGGGGATTTATCCCCTCGCCACAAAAGAAAAAAGTCACAGACCCTGGTTCAGAGTTGTCCGTCGCGATCCCTGAAACCGAGCAGGTACAACACCCCATCCAGCCCCAGGGTGGAGATCGCCTGCCTGGCCGATTGCTTGACCAGCGGCTTGGCCCGGAATGCCACACCCAGGCCCGCTATCGCCAGCATCGGCAGGTCGTTGGCACCGTCACCCACGGCGATGGTCTGCTCCAGGCGCAGGCCTTCTTTTTCGGCCAGCTCGCGCAGCAGGTCAGCTTTGCGCTGGGCATCGACGATAGGTTCGACGGCCACGCCGGTCACCTTGCCGTCCACCACTTCCAACTCGTTGGCAAACACATAGTCGATGCCGAGCCTGGCCTGCAACTGCTTGGCAAAGTAGGTAAAGCCACCGGACAGGATCGCCGTCTTGTAGCCCAGGCGCTTGAGTTCGGCAAACAGGGTTTCGGCGCCCTCGGTCAAGCGCAGGGAGGCGCCGATGGCGTCCAGTACACTGACGTCCAGGCCTTGCAATAACGCCAGGCGTTCCTTGAAGCTGGCGCGAAAATCCAGCTCGCCGGCCATGGCCCGCTCGGTGATGGCCGACACCTTGTCGCCCACGCCGGCAGCCTTGGCCAGTTCATCAATGACTTCGGCTTCGATCAGTGTCGAATCCATGTCGAACACCGCCAAGCGACGGTTGCGACGGAACAGCGAGTCTTCCTGGAACGCAATGTCGACGTTCAGCTCCTGGGATACGCTCAGGAACTCGGCACGCAACGCATGGGGATCGGCCGGCTCGCCGCGCACGGAAAATTCGATGCACCCTTTGCCCTTGTCCGCCGGGGTGTCCAGTGGCATGCGTCCAGACAAACGATCGATGTGGTCGATGTTCAGGCCGTACTGGGCGGTGATCGAACTGACGCGCTGCAGCTGTTCGGCGGTGACCTTGCGGGTCAACAGGGTAACAATGTGCCGCTTCTTGCCCTGCCCGGCCACCCAGTGCTGGTAGTCCGCTTCGGACACCGGCGTGAAACGGACCTGTTGATCAAGCTTGTAAGCGGTGAACAGGATGTCTTTGAGCACCGACTTGCTCCGCTCTGCATCCGGAATTTCAACCAGGATGCCAAAGGACAGCGTGTCGTGGATCACCGCCTGACCGATGTCTAGAATGTTCACACCACCCTGGGCCAGAACGCCGGTAATGGCCGCAGTCAGACCCGGACGGTCGCTGCCAGTGATGTTTATCAGGACGATTTCGCGCAAGGCGCACCCCCGCAGGTGGAAAAAAACCGCATTCTACCCACTTTCAGTGACCATCGGGCACCGCCAGTGCTTTGCCGGTCATGGGGCTGTCGCTATACTGCGCGTCAATTTCACGGACAAAGAGCCGAGCTCAGTGAACCGGCCCACGCCAGTCAAAACCGACAACTTCTTCCTGCTGATCTTCCGTGCACTGCGCCATCGTCGCGTGCCGATTGCATTGCGCATTGCCAGCCATAACGTGATCCTGGTCGCCCTGGCCCTGGTCATCTATGCCTGCGTGATGGGCCTGCAGTTCAAGCAGGCGATGCACGAGCAGGCCGATGCCCTGGGTGAAAGCCTGACCACCCAGACCGCTACGTCCGCCACCGAGTTGCTGGTGTCCAACGACATCCTCAGCCTCAACGTGCTACTCAACAATCTGACCAAGAACAAACTGGTCGCCCACGCCGCCATCTACAGCGTGGACAACCGCATTCTCGCCGAGGCCGGCCAGCGTCCCAAGCCAGGTCTGTTGGGCGAGCCCGGCGGCATGTACCAGAGCAAGATCACCTTCCAGGACGTGACCGCCGGACAACTGCGCATCAGTCTGGACATGGACCAGTTCCAGCAACCGATGACCATCAGCCTGCAAAGCATGGGCATCCTCAGCGCGATACTGCTGGCTCTGGCGCTGGCGTTGAGCCTGCGTCTGGGGCGACATCTTTCCACGCCACTGCTGCAGTTGCGCGTCTGGCTGCGGGACATCGACGAACACACCCCGGCCACCCAGCGCCAGGACGAAATCGGTGATCTGGCGCGGCAGCTGCACGCCAGCTTCGCACCGGAACCCGAACCCGTGCCGGAGCCCGAGGACATCGATTACGCTGACGATGAGGCCGAACCGGAGTTCGAGGTGCGCAACCTGCGTGATCCCGGCTTCGATGAAAGCCAGCCCATGCCAACGTCCAGGCCCGCGCCTCGTCACGTGGTACGGACGATCGAGGACGATGAAGACGACGACGCCTTCGCCGACCTGCGGGACGAATCGGTGGCCGGGCAACCGCAAGCAGTCGCCAGGCCCGCCGCCTCGCATCAACCACAAAACAGCGCCGTGCTGGCCGTGCAACTGGGCGCCCAGGACCAACTGCGTCGCTTGCCCCAGGCTCGCCTGAAGGAACTGCTCGAACGCTACCGCGATTGCCTCGACCAAGCCGCCTCGCTCTACCAGGGTGAACTGCACACCCTGAACGACGGCAGCACCTTGATGCTGTTCCATACCGAAGACAGCGGTGACGATTACCTGACCAATGCCATTTGCTGCGGTGAATTGCTGCGGGCCCTGGGTCATCAATTACAGATCGAAGTCGCTGACAGCGGCATCACTTTGCAGCTGCAACTGGGCCTGACCCTGGGCGACGGGCTGTTCGGCCTGAGTCAGATCGACCTGTTGCTGACCGAGACCGCCCAGGACGCCCTGGCGCTATCGCAACACAGCCGCAACCTGCTGCTGGTGGAACGCAAGATCAACGACGATGCCCTGATCCGCCAGCGCACCCGCATCCGCCCCATCGCCAGCCCCGAAGGCGCGTGTTGTGTGGAACGCTTGATGGAACCGTATCCGTCGATGCTGGAGCGGCAACTGGCGCGAATGCATGAGCGCCAGGCCTGAATTCAGGTCGCTGGAATGACGAAGCCCGCAGATGAGTGATTGTCCGCGGGCTTTTTTGTGGCCTTCGCGGGCCTCATCGCGAGCAGGGCTCGCTCCCACAAGGACAGCGCTAAACCTGTGGGAGCGAGCCCTGCTCGCGATGAGGCCAGCACAGCCGCCGAAGATCTATCCCCCAGAAACAACAAGCCCGCATCAACGCGGGCTTTGTCTTGCCTCCAGTCCGGCCATCAGAACCTGAACACTTCCATGTCGGTACGAATTGGCAAGGCCATCGGAATATTTGGCGACTTTTCCGGCTCAGCAGGCTTGGCCTGGGAAGGAGCGGCCTTGCGCGGTGCCGCCTCGACCAGCGGCGGCTGGTTGGCCAATGGCTTGAGCGCCGCGGACAGTTGCTCCGCCAAACGCTGCAGAAGGACGCCCTGGGCCTGAACCTGCGCAGCGGTACCGCCGGTATGTTGCTCTTGCAGATGAACGATGCGGTTCTCACGAACTTTGCCGCGACGGTCGATCAACCGCCACTGGGCATCGAGCACCGCTGGTTGCGCTTCGCCCGAATCCAGGCGAGTGATCGACAGCAGCACTTGGACATCCGGGGTGAAACCCTGGGTGGCCGGCGCCAATACCACGCGCTGACTGTCCAGGTGGCCGGCCACCTGGCGCAGCAGCAACTGGTCGATGTCCGAGGAGAGGCTGCCGGCCCAACGGCCGTCAGTGGCAGCCTGCAAGCTACCGTCGGGTTGGCGTTGCAACAGGGTTTCGCGTTGCAGGTAGTCGGCGATCGACACCGGGCCCAGCAATACAGCCATACCTGTGCTTTGCGCAGGCTGGGCCGGGTTGCCACTGTCGAGTTGATACAGCGACACCGGCTGATGGAGGCTGCAACCCGCCAGGCCAAGCAGGCCGGCGAGCCACAAAATAGGAAGGCGCAGAGCAGTCATCGTTCCATCCAGGTGGCGGCCACAAGGCTTACCACAGTGAAAAAATACTCGGTCATTATGAAGAACGCTCGGCCACGCCGGCGCTTGAAAGGGCCTATCATCCGTGAATATGCGTTCCGACTCCAGCGCAAAAGCAACGATCTGCGGCTTTTAATCGCAGACCGAGCCGTCTAGCACGCTTAATTGAGGTTTTCGACGAGCAGTGCATCGACCCGCTGAAAACCTCTTGGAAGCTTGTTGCCCCGCCGACCACGTTCACCTTTGTAATGCTCAAGATCGTCTGCTTTGAGTGAGAGCGTACGCTTTCCAGCCTGTAGCACAAGCGTGGCCCCCTCCGGCAGCACTGCAATATCCGTGACATATTCCTCGCGACTAGCGACCCGTTCGCCGGAAATTCCAATGATCTTATTACCTTTACCTTTACCTAATTGTGGCAGGTCGCTGATTTTGAAGACCAGCAGCCGCCCCTCGGTCGTCACCGAAGCCAACCAGTTGTTATCCCGGTCGAAAACCGGGCGCGGGGCGATGACCTTGGCGTTGTTTGGCAGGCTCAACAACGCCTTGCCCGCCTTGTTCTTGGCTTGCAGGTCTTCACCCTTGACGACGAACCCGTAGCCGGCGTCCGACGCAATAACGTACAGCCCGTCATCATCAGGCATCAGCACGCACTCAAAAGTTGCACCCGGTGGTGGCGTCAGACGACCGGTAAGCGGTTCGCCCTGGCCGCGAGCCGATGGCAGGGTATGGGCGGGCACCGAATAACTGCGACCCGTGGAGTCGATAAACACCGCAAATTGGTTCGAGCGCCCAGGTGCCAGGGCCTTGAATCCGTCCCCGGCCTTGTAGGAAAGTCCCACCGCGTCGATGTCGTGCCCCTTTGCAGAGCGCACCCAGCCTTTTTCCGACAGCACGACGGTCACTTTCTCGTTAGGCAGCAGATCGTGTTCGCTCAGAGCCTTGGCTTCGGCCCGCTCGACGATGGGCGAACGACGGTCGTCACCATAGGTTTCGGCGTCCTTGAGCAACTCGGTGCGCACCAGCTTCTTGAGCTTGGCCTCGCTGCCCAGCAAGGCGAGCAGTTTGGCCTGCTCCTTGAGCAATTCGTCTTGCTCGGTCCGTAACTTCATCTCTTCCAGCCGCGCCAATTGCCGCAGGCGGGTGTCGAGGATGTAATCGGCCTGAATTTCGCTCAGGGCAAAACGCTCGATCAGCTTCGCCTTCGGGTGCTCCTCGGTGCGGATGATGTGGATCACTTCGTCCAGGTTGAGGTAGGCAATCAGCAAACCGTCCAACAAGTGCAAGCGGCGCTCGACCTTGTCCAGGCGGAATTGCAGGCGTCGACGCACCGTTTTGACGCGAAACTCCAGCCATTCCACCAACAGCGCCCGCAGGTTTTTCAACTGTGGCTTGCCGTCCAGGCCGATGATGTTGATGTTGACCCGGTAGCTGGACTCCAGATCGGTGCTGGCAAACAGGTGCTGCATCAAGGCATCGTGGTCGACCCGGCTGTTGACCGGGATGATCACGATGCGGCACGGGTTCTCGTGGTCCGATTCGTCACGCAGATCCGCCACTTGCGGCGCTTTCGACGGCTTTGCCTGCATCATCGCGGCAATCTGCTCCAACACCTTGGCCCCGGAAACCTGGTGTGGCAGCGCGGTGACGATGATGTCGCCGTCTTCGATGTGATACACGGCGCGCATGCGTACCGAACCGCGGCCGCTCTCGTAGATCTTCAGCAAGTCAGCGCGCGGGGTGATGATTTCCGCTTCGGTTGGGTAGTCCGGCCCCTGGATATGCTCGCAGAGTTGCTCCACCGTGGCTTTCGGTTCGTCCAACAGACGCACGCACGCCGTGGCGACTTCCCGCAGGTTATGGGGCGGTACGTCAGTGGCCATGCCGACGGCGATGCCGGTGGTGCCATTGAGCAGGATATTCGGCAAACGTGCCGGCAAAACCAGAGGCTCGTCGAGAGTGCCGTCGAAGTTCGGCCCCCAGTCCGCCGTGCCCTGGCCCAGCTCGCTGAGCAGCACCTCGGAATAACGCGACAGCCGCGCCTCGGTGTAACGCATGGCCGCGAACGACTTGGGATCGTCCGGTGCACCCCAGTTACCCTGGCCATCCACCAAGGTGTAGCGGTAGCTGAACGGCTGGGCCATCAGCACCATGGCTTCGTAGCAGGCCGAGTCACCGTGGGGGTGGAACTTGCCGAGCACGTCACCGACGGTCCGCGCCGACTTCTTGTGCTTGGAATCGGCATCCAGCCCCAACTCGCTCATGGCATAGACGATCCGCCGCTGAACCGGCTTCAGACCGTCGCCGATGTGCGGCAAGGCACGGTCCATGATCACGTACATGGAGTAATTGAGGTAGGCATTTTCGGTGAAGTCAGCCAGCGATCGGCGCTCTACGCCGTCCAAGCTGTCTGCAAGAATGTCGCTCATGCGGGCCTCATCAGTTCATTGTCTGGCGCAACGGCATGCTGCCATCGCGCTGGGTAGATTCAAGTATGTTCAGGGGCGGCCGGCTCATGGCGATGCGCTCCAACCGCCATCAGGTGCGGCAAAGCGCCAGATGATCGGCCGTTCTTCGCCGTCGGCCCGGGCCCCGTCATTGTTGTCCAGGCCAACCCAGGCGCCCTTGGCGTCCACCACCAGGGCCTCGGCCAGCCCATAGGCCTGGGAATAGCGACGATTATCCTGCAAGGCCTCGGCGGCAAACGACCAGCAGCGCTCGACTTCGGCGGTCTGGAGATCGCGGCGACAAATCTGATAGGCGTTGCGCTCCAGGGTGAACAGCTTGCCGTCGAACAGGGACAAGTCGGCAAAATCCCGGGATACCGCCTTGGCATTGGGAAACTGCGCCGGCTGCATTTCCTGCCCTGCTTCGCTCAACAGCACACAATGACCGTCACAGTCCCACACCGTCTGCTGACGCTTGATCAAGAGCAAGCCACGTCGCTCCCGCTCCGCCGCCAGCCATAGCCGGTCGCCGGCCGAGTTCACCGCCAGACCTTCGAACAATGCATTGAAATGCAGCAACATGCCGCTGGCACGGGCCTCGCGGATCATTGTCGGGGCAATCTTCAGCCAGGAGACATCGCCCAACGGCGGCACCTGCAATACGGCGGCGTGAGATTCGCTGACCACATATCGATTGCCGGCGCTGTCGCAGCTGATGCCTTCGAAATCCAGCTCGCCACCGCGCAGGAACGACGCCGCCCAGGTGCGCGACCTCAGCCCCCAGGGCAAACCGCTGTCCGGCGCCTGCGGCACGTCGATGATCAACGCCTGGGCAGGCCAGGCCCCATCACGGGAGGTGTCGAGGCGATAAATGCGGTCATCGTCGCGATCCGACACCGTCCACATCTCATCGCCACAGAAAGCCAGCCCGGACAGATTGCCGCCGCGCATGCCGTCGACAGCGTGCTCGGACAGCAACTTCAATTCCGGTACCGGCCCCGCGAAGATGGCCCCCGCCCATAGCAACAGCGCCAGGGCGAAACCGTTGCGCATCAGGCCAGGACCTCGGCCAGGTCGCCCTTGGACTCAAGCCAGGACTTGCGATCACCCGCGCGTTTCTTCGCCAGCAGCATGTCCATCATTTCCGAGGTCGCGGCGAAATCGTCCAAGGTCAGTTGCACCAGACGACGGGTGTTCGGGTCCATGGTGGTTTCGCGCAGCTGCGGCGGGTTCATCTCGCCCAGGCCCTTGAATCGGGTGACCTGCGGTTTGCCGCGTTTCTTCTCGGCCACCAGGCGGTCGAGAATACCGTCACGCTCGGCTTCGTCCAGGGCGTAGTAGATTTCCTTGCCCAAGTCGATGCGATACAGCGGCGGCATCGCGACGTAGACGTGACCGGCGTCCACCAGCGGACGGAAATGCTGGACGAACAAGGCGCACAGCAAGGTTGCGATGTGCAGGCCGTCGGAGTCGGCGTCGGCAAGGATGCAGATTTTGCCGTAACGCAGCTGGCTCATGTCCTCCGCGCCCGGATCGACCCCGATGGCCACGGCGATGTTGTGCACTTCCTGGCTGGCCAGCACTTCGCTGCCGTCCACTTCCCAAGTGTTGAGGATCTTGCCCCGCAACGGCAGGATCGCCTGGAACTCCTTGTCCCGTGCCTGCTTGGCCGAGCCGCCGGCGGAGTCACCTTCCACCAGGAACAGCTCGGAACGCATCGGGTCCTGTCCCGCGCAATCGGCGAGCTTGCCCGGCAACGCCGGCCCCTGAGTGATGCGCTTGCGCTCGACCTTCTTGCTGGCCTTGAGACGACGGCCGGCGTTGCTGATCGCCAGCTCCGCCAAAGCCAGGCCGGTTTCCGGGTTGGCATTGAGCCACAGGCTGAACGCATCCTTGACCACACCGGAGACAAACGCCGCCGCTTCACGGGACGACAAGCGCTCCTTGGTCTGCCCGGAGAACTGCGGCTCCTGCATCTTCATCGACAGCACGAAGGCAATGCGCTCCCACACGTCCTCCGGCGCCAGCTTCACCCCACGCGGAAGCAGGTTGCGGAACTCGCAGAACTCACGCATTGCATCGAGCAAGCCCTGACGCAAGCCGTTGACGTGGGTGCCGCCCTGGGCCGTGGGAATCAGGTTGACGTAGCTTTCCTGGACGCTCTCGCCGCCCTCGGGCAACCATAACAGCGCCCAGTCGACCGCCTCTTTATTGCCGGCCAGACTGCCGCAGAACGGTTCGTCGGGCAGGCGTTCAAAACCACTGACCGCGTCCACCAGATAGGAACGCAGGCCATCCTCGTAATGCCATTCGACTTTCTCGCCGGTGGTTTTGTCCTCGAAACTGACCAATAACCCCGGGCACAACACCGCCTTGGCCTTGAGCACATGCTTGAGGCGGCTGACGGAAAACTTCGGCGAATCGAAATACTTCGGATCCGGCGCGAAATACACGCTGGTGCCGGTGTTGCGCTTGCCGACACTGCCGACCACTTCCAGCTCGGTGGCCTTGTAGCCGTCGGCGAACGTCATCTGGTATTCGTTGCCATCCCGCTTGACCCGCACCCGGACCTGGGTCGACAAGGCGTTGACCACGGAAATACCCACCCCGTGCAGACCGCCGGAGAACTGGTAGTTCTTGTTGGAAAACTTACCGCCCGCATGGAGCTTGGTGAGGATCAGCTCGACACCCGACACGCCCTCTTCGGGGTGAATGTCCACCGGCATGCCACGGCCGTCATCGCTGACTTCCAGCGAATGGTCGGCGTGCAGGATGACCTGCACCGATTTGGCGTGCCCGGCCAAGGCTTCGTCGACACTGTTGTCGATGACTTCCTGGGCGAGGTGGTTCGGCCGACTGGTGTCGGTGTACATGCCGGGGCGCTTGCGCACCGGGTCGAGGCCCGAGAGGACTTCGATGGCGTCTGCGTTATAAGAGCTAGCGCTGGGAGTGGCCATGGGGTCTCGTCGTCTGTGTTCGAATGAAAAAGGGGCGATGGCTCACAGCGATGTGAAGTCGATCGCCTGGTACAAATCGGCGCCGATGCCGGCAAAACTCAACAACGCTGGCAACTGTTGGGCAAACCCCTGGAAACTGTGGTCGCCGCCCGCCTGGATGCGCAAGGCACAGGCGCGGTAGTACTGTTGGGCGTGGCGATAATCCAGCGTTTCGTCACCGGTTTGCAACCATACCTGATACCGCTGAGGATCCTGGGGCGCCGGCACTTCCAGCGCAGCCAGGGCCGTGACGTGGTCGTGGGTCAATTCCCAGGTTTCATCGGTGTATAAATTCTTTTGCGTGCCCAGGTAACCGTCGAACATCCGATGGGGGCTGACCGCAGGGTTGATCAACAGCGCCTTGAGGCCGTGGCGCTCGGCCAAGTGAGTCGCATAGTAGCCGCCGAGCGAGCTGCCGACCAGCAGCGGCCGCCCCAGTTGTGCAATTGCCTGTTCCAATTGGGCCATGGCTTCGCGGGGGTGGTGGTGCAGGGCTGGCACTTGCAGCTGATCGCCCAGGCCCAGGCGGGTCATTACGTCGATGAGTTGACGGGCCTTGGTTGAGGCTGGGGCGCTGTTGAAGCCGTGGATGTAGAGGATCGAAGCCGACATTCCAACTCCCTGGGTTTGGGGGCAAAGGCCGGAGTTTACAGGGAGATTGGGGGTGTTTGGGGGACATGCTTTCCGTACAAGGGATTTATCCCTGCTTTTTGTGGGAGCGAGCCTGCTCGCGATAGCGGCCTTATTGGCCCCCGGTGTCAGGATAGTTGTCGCCTCTCCGAATTTTCCTGAAAAAGCAGATCGGGGGCGGAAAGAGACTGTTCGTGCCGTACTATTCACCTGAACGCAAAGCCGCATTGCTCAAGATGCTGCTTCCTCCGCTCAACCTGTCGATGGCCGAGGTTTCCCGGCGCGAAGGGGCCAGCGAAATGTCTTTGTCGAACTGGCGCAAGCAGGTCGGTTCTGAAGGAAACGCAGTGCCCGATAACACCTCATCGACCCAGAACTGGACAGCCGAAATCAAGTTTGCTGTCGTCCTTGAAGCCGCCGGCCTGTCCGAGATTGAACTGGGTGAGTACTGCCGCCGTAAAGGCCTGTATCCCGAGCAAATCAGCGCCTGGAGGCAAGCCTTCATTAGTGGCCAGAAGACGGAAAAAGCCCAGCAAAAAGACGATCGCGAACAAGCCCGTAAGGACAAGAAACGCATCCAGGAACTTGAGCGTGAACTGCGCCGCAAAGACAAGGCGCTGGCTGAAACCGCCGCGTTGTTGGTGCTGCGAAAAAAGCTCAACGATTACTGGGGGATCGACAACGAGGACAGCTAACGGCTTTGCCAGAGCGGCAGTTACTCGTAACCTGGTTGAATGAAGCGCAAATGGCCGGAGCCCGGAAAATCAGGGCCTGCCAGGAAGTCGGCCTCTCGCTCAGAACCTTGCAGCGCTGGACTGAAACCGAGGCTATTCAGGCTGACGCCCGAACGACCACACCGGCGTACGCCGCCGAGTCAGATCGTGCCGAGACTGGCCGATCAACAGCGCTATCTGGCATCGGAAGCCACGTTTTATCGGGTGCTGCGGGCTGCGGGTCAACAACAGCATCGAGGTCGTAGCCAGCGCCCGCGACGGCATGCGGCACCGACGACCCACACGGCCAAGGGGGCGAATCAGGTGTGGTCGTGGGACATCACCTACCTGCCGTCGCCGGTGCGTGGCAAGTATTACTACTTGTACCTGATCGAGGACATTTACAGCCGCAAGGCCGTGGGCTGGGAGGTTTACGAAGAGGAAAGCGGTGAGAAGGCGGCTGCGTTGCTGCAGCGTAGCGTGATCGGCGAGCAATGTTTGCATGAACCGCTGGTACTGCACTCGGACAATGGTGCCCCGATGAAATCACTGACGCTGTTGAGCAAGATGCATGACCTGGGCATCACACCGTCACGTGGCCGACCGCGTGTGAGCAATGACAATCCATACTCGGAATCGCTGTTTAGAACGTTGAAATACTGCCCGCAATGGCCGGCAGATGGCTTTGCCAGCCTGGACGCCGCACGCATCTGGGTCAGGGATTTCATGCGTTGGTACAACCACGAACACCGGCATAGCCGGATCCGCTTCGTGACCCCGGCGGAGCGGCATCAAGGGCAGGATCAACAGATCCTGGCTCAGCGTCATGAACTGTACGAGCAAGCCCGAAAGAAAAGCCCGGAACGCTGGTCTGGACGAACACGGAACTGGGAGCCGATAGGCACGGTGCTGCTGAATCCGGATCGAGAGCAGCAGGCCGAGAAAAGAGCAGCATAGTTAGACGGTGACGCGACAACTACCTTGAAAAACGCCGTTGGGTACATATCCATTGCTGCGGTAACGGCTACCTATGGTTCCGCTCTTACAGCGGGTTACTTTGGCAAACGCCCCAAAGTAACCAAAGGTCTGTGCCCCACCACTCGGCACCTCGCCTACGCTCGGTGTGCCCTCACTCCGGCATTGCTCCGTGGGCCGCCGCGAAGGGCCATCCATGGCCCAGCGCGGCTAACCCGGCATCCATGCCGGGTTACCCACTACGCAATACCTGCGTTCGGCCAGCGTGGTTAATGGGGCGTTCAAGATCAAAATCAAAAGCAAAAGCAAAAGCAAAAGCAAAAGCAAAAGCAAAAAGCGACGTTTCGCTAAATTCTCGTCACAGGGGCCGCTGACTTATCGGGGGATCGACGACGTCCAGCGCTCGGTTTGCCAGCAACTCACTGAGTTCGACCATCTGCTGGACGCCGAAGGCTATATGCCGGTTGGAGCCTTCCAGGTTGAAGGCCAGGTCGTTGAGCATCGCATTTGCCGAGGCCAGGGTTTCGCTGAGGTTGGCCAGGAGGGTTTCGCTGTCCAGGTCTTCGACGACGGTGAATAGCTGGCCGGGAAATGGTCTCTTTTTGGCCTGGGGTTCTGGGGCGAGGTAGAAGTTGAGGGCGCGTTCGGCGGCTTCGTCGAGTTTCTTGGCGTCGAGGCCGGTGTGAGCCGAGGTGGAATCGGTTTCGGGGGGATTAGGGGTTACTTTGAACATGATGAGGCTCCCTTATGTAGTGGAACCGCCATTTCCCGTTTCCAGGCGAGAGGGTGGCAGCTATGCGCGGGCTGGAAAACCGGAGTGCGGAGCAAACCCGGCAGACTCGAAAGTCTCCCGCGCACAGCCGCCATGAAGCAGAACTGCACACGCAAAAAAGCGATGCAGTATCTCATGTGGCGCGCTGTTGCATCCTCACTTATCGGGTTTCCAGGCCCGGTCGCTGAATTGCAGCGACCGAAAAAGGTTAGCGAGTCCCCTTCCCACCCGGCAACCGCCAGAGCTCGTCGGAAAAATCTGCCTGGACGTCCGACCATTCCCACAGATTTAGGTCGGTAATAAAGCCGCCATCGCGAGCAGGCTCGCTCCCACAGGGGGACGAGGTGTAGCCTAAGAGACAGGTCGGCCTTCAGAACGCCTTCGCGGGCAAGCCCGCTCCCACAGGGGACCAAGGTCAGCCGCAAGAACAGGCCGGCCACAAGGCCGCCTCGCCGTTGCTTTTGCTTTGCTTTGCTTTGCTTTGCTTTGCTTTGCTTTGCTTTGCTTTGCTTTGCTTTGCTTTTGATCTTTGGGCCCCGTTAACCACGACGGCCGAACGCAGGCATTGCGTAGTGGGCAACCCGGCATGGATGCCGGGTTAGCCGCGCTGGGCCATGGATGGCCCTTCGCGGCGGGCCCACGGAGCAATGCCGGAGTGAGGGAACACCTCGCCTTGGCGAGGTGCCGAGTGGTGGGGCCAAGACCTTTTGGTTACTTTTGGGGCGTTTGCCAAAAGTAACCCGCCGTAAGGGCGGAACCCTAAGTAGCCGTTACCGCAGCAACGGGAGGGTGTCAGAAATTTTGTGTTCGGGCATAACATGAGTAAGAGGTGCATGTATGCCAACCAAAAAGAAACCGCTTCGAGAATTACCGAAAGTCCCGAAAGAGCTTCTTGAGCAGTTTTCCGCCGCCCCGCTGATGACCGCGGAGGCCATCGAAGAGGCCTCTGCGGCGTTCAAGAAGGCGCTGATCGAGCGTGCCCTGAGCGCTGAGCTGGGCCATCACCTGGGCTATCCTCCGGGCGCGCAGCGTCCAGAGGATGAAACCAACCAGCGCAATGGCAAGAGCGGTAAGACGGTGCTGACCGGTGATGGCCCGCTCCGGCTGGATATCCCGCGTGATCGAGAGGGCAGTTTTTCGCCCATTCTTATTCCCAAGCATGAGCGCCGTTACACCGGTTTCGACGACAAGATCATCGCCATGTATGCCCGTGGGATGACGGTCAGAGAGATCCGGGCGTTTCTTTCCGAGCAGTACGGGACGGATGTTTCGCCTGACTTCATCAGCTCCGTGACCGACGAGGTGATGGAAGAGATTGGCGCTTGGCAACAGCGTCCCCTAGAGCCGATGTATCCGGTCATTTTCTTTGATGCTCTGCGGGTCAAAATTCGCGAAGAAGGTCTGGTTCGCAACAAGGCGATTTACTTGGCGCTGGGCGTTTTACCCGACGGGACACGCGACATCCTGGGTATCTGGATCGAGAACACCGAAGGGGCAAAGTTCTGGATGAAGGTATTCAACGACCTTAAGACACGCGGCGTCGAGGACGTGCTGATTGCCGTAACCGATGGCCTAAAAGGCATGCCAGAGGCCCTCAGCGCGGTGTTTCCGGAAACAACATTGCAGACCTGCATCGTGCATCTGATCCGCAACAGCCTTGATTATGCGGCCTGGGACAAGCGTCGAGAACTGGCCAAGGCCCTCAAACCGATCTATCAGGCCATCAATGCACAAGCGGCGGAACAGGCTCTGGATGAATTTGAGCGCGGGCCCTGGGGCAAGCAATATCCAACGGTTGTGGCGGCCTGGCGACGGTCGTGGGATCGAGTGATTCCATTTTTTGTTTTCCCACCCGCGATCCGCAAGGTTATTTACACCACCAATGCCATCGAGAGCATCAACGCTCAGTTACGCAAGATCATCAAGACCCGTGGCCACTTTCCGAGCGACGACGCCGCGACCAAACTGATCTGGCTGGGCTGCGCAATATCACAGCCAATTGGGGCTCGGCGGCGCATGATTGGAAAAGCGCGATGAATCAATTTGCGATTCTGTACGGAGATCGGTTCATCAGGCCGACCTGGTGAAATCAAGGCCTGCCTGGCGGCAGGCCGCTACCGGCCCGAACACAAAAAATCTGACAGTCCCAGCAACGGATATGTACCCAGCCCAGTAAGGCCGTCATCGCGAGCAGGCTCGCTCCCACAATTGGATCAGCGTACTGCCTCAGCCTTCAGTACCCCTCAGCCCCATAATCAACTACAAATTCAAACCCCACCACCCGCTCAACCCCCGTCTCCAACCGCCCATCCGGCAGGAGCCGCAACCACCGATACCCCGGCGCCTGCTCACCCACCGCAAAATCCACAGAACCAGGCACAAACTGAATACAGGTCGAAGGCGAAGCCAACAGACGCACCCCCTCACGCACCTGATCGATCTCCTGGTGCACATGACCCCAAAGCACCGCACGCACCTGCGCAAACCGATCCAGCACCGCAAACAGCGCATCTGGATTGCGCAACCCGATGGGCGCCATCCACTCACAGCCGATCGACACCGGGTGATGATGCAGACACACCAGATGATGCCGCTCCGGCGCCTCGCTCAAGGCATTGGCCAACAGGATCAACTGCTCCTCCGACAGAAACCCGGGCACCGAACCCGGCACCGCAGAATCCAGCAAAGTGATGCGCCAGTTTCCAATGTCCACCACCGGGTCGAGCAATGGGCTCTGGACCGCCGCCTGGAGCATGACTTGCGGCTCATCATGATTACCCGGAATCCAACGCGCCGGCGCCTGGATCCGCTCGCTCATGTGCCGGAACGCTTCATAGGACTCCAGCGTCCCGTCCTGGGACAGGTCCCCGGTGGCAAGCATCAGGTCAACGTTCGGCTGCTGCTTCAGGACCAGGTCAATGACCGCCCGCAGGCTGTCGCGGGTGTTCATGCCCAGCAACGAGGCGTCGGCCCCGGCGAACAGGTGGCTGTCGGACAGTTGGACCAGCAACACCGGATCGGCGGTGGTCAGGGTGGATACGCTCGGCAAATCGCTCTCTCCCAGGCGCGATCACGCCATTGGATGAAGTCGCAATTATGCTGGGGATGATCGAAAGGGGAAACCCGTGAACCGGAACCGGTTCACAGACAGCGCACCATACTAGCGAACCACTTCGAACTCGTGACCCAGCGCCAGGCAATGACTCAGCCACTCGCCCAGGAACAGATTCAACTGGGCCTTTTCGTCCGGCTGGTGCATCGAGGCATTGGGGTAAGGATAGATGCCACGAAAGCGTCTAGCATGTTCGGCGCTCACCACTTCGGCCATGCGTGCATCGTGATAGACCTGAACCTCCAACTGCGGCACTGGCAACCAGGGAAGGCTGTGCTCCTGACGCACTTGCAAGGTGGTGGTATACGGACAGGTCTGCAGCACTTCGAGCGCCAGCACCCCGAGCATCTGGTCGCCGTGGGTCACGGCGATGCGGCGCGGCGCCGGGTCGTTGCGCATGTCCGGCAACAAGCGCATCAGACGGGCATAGTTGGCCTCGCAGGCTGCCTGTAGCCCAACCAGATCGACGCGATAGCGATCGCGCAGCTTGCTTAAGACCATAGCCCCCTCACTTCATCGCGATTCAAGGCCAGCCATTGCAAGGCAATGATGCTGGCCGCGTTGCAGATCCGCCCGTCGCGCACAGCCTGCAAGGCATCCTCGAAAGCCCAGGTCTTCACGCGAATGTCTTCGGCTTCCTCTAGTAGCCCGTGCAGGCCGCCCGCCCCCGTGCTGTCGCAACGCCCCAGGTAAAGATGCACAAATTCATTGCTGCCGCCCGGCGATGGAAAATATTTGGTCATCGGCCAAAGCGCAGCGAAGTCCAGCCCAGCTTCCTCCTGCGCTTCACGATGAGCAACTTCTTCCGGTTGCTCGTCCTTATCGATCAGGCCCGCTACCAGCTCGACCAGCCAAGGGTTGGGGGTCTTGCCCATGGCGCCGACACGAAACTGCTCGATCAACACCACCTCATCACGTTGCGGGTCGTAGGGCAAGACGCACACCGCATCATGGCGCACGAACAACTCACGGCTGATTTCACGGCTCATGCCGCCGGCGAACAATTCATGGCGCAGTTGGACGCGCTCGAGCTTGTAGAAACCCTGATAGCAGCTGTCGCGTGTGACAATGTCCACGGTAGTCGGCGTGGCGTTGGCGAAATCAGTCATGGCAGTCCTCGTCTGGAGCAATCGATGCGAGGTTCCTACCTCGGCTTCGCGCCATCCTAACGCGCCCGTCCCCTTTGATGCAGCCCCTTTCCTCTCATCGGGATGGACGGCTGAAGGTGAAAGAATTCTAATGAGTCTAGTGGCGAACTGATTGCCTTGCTGACAGTCGAAGCGGGTAACTTTTTGCTTTTCCCTGTTTCATGAAGGACGCCCATGTCGCTTTTCAGAGTTGCTTCGCTGGCTGCCATTGCCCTGACACTGGGTGCTTGCCAAAGCCTGTTCCAACCCAACTACCGCACTCCGCTGGAAACCACCCGCGATGCCTCGGAGCAATTGCAGCAAGGTTGCGCCAGCGCCGACTGCCCGTTGGTGAACATCGACACTGTGCACTTTCCTGCCGAGCCGGCCCTGGACGGTATCGTCGAAAAACGTCTGCTGCAAATGACCCGCACCACACCCGATACCCCGGTGGCGCCAACGCTGGCAGCCTATCGCGAGCAGTTCTTGCGCAGCGCCGCGCCGCGCACCAGCAGCTACTTGCAGGCCAAGGTACGTGAGCAACATGACGGCCTGGTGATCATCGAGTTGTCCAGTTACCTGGACACCGGTGGCGCCCATGGCACTCCGGGGCGCGGTTTCATCAATTATTCGCGCCAGCAGCACAAGGTACTGGCGTTGTCGGACATGCTGCTGCCGGGCCAGGAAGAAGCCTTCTGGAAAGCCGTCCAAGTGGCTCATAACAGCTGGCTGATCAGCACCAAGCTGGATCAGGAGCCGGAGTTCCTGAAGCAGTGGCACTTTCAGAAAACCCAAAACGTGGCGCTGACCTACGGCGGGGTGATCCTCAAGTACGAAACCAGCACCATTGCGCCTTACGCCCTGGGCCACATCGAACTGAAGATCGCTTACCCGCGCCTCAATGGCATTCTCAAGCCCGAGCTGTTTCCCGGCCGTAGCTGAAAGCCCGGCCCAGCAACAGTTGCAGCAGCCCTGCCAGAACCAGTGACGGCAGGGTTGCGCCGATATCCGGGTAGAAATTGGCCAGCAAGTGATAAGTGCTCACCCCGCCCAACCAGGCCAACAGTGCCGGCCAGCGCAACGAAGCTGAGACCACCTGGCTGCTGCGTTTGCGCAGGATGAAGTGATCCACCAGCACCACGCCGAACAGCGGCGCGAACACCGAGCCGATCAGCAAAAGAAAGTTCTGGTACTGCGCCAACGGCGCAAAGCAGGCGATCAGGGTGCAGATGACGCCAATCGCCAACGCCAGGTGCTCGACCTTCAATCCCGATAACATGCCGCTGGATACTGCCGCCGAATGGATATCGGCGAAAGCATTCTCCGACTCGTCCAACAGAATCAACAGCAGCGGGATGCCCAATCCCGCGCCCGCCAGGGCCAGCAACAGCGCATTGACTTCACCGCTCGGTGCGAACGCCAGGGTGTAGGCCACGCCCAGGCTCATCAGCCAGAAGTTACCGATGAAGAACCCCAACGCCGTGCCGCCAAAGACACTGCTGGCGCGCTTGCCGAAGCGCGAGTAATCGGCGATCAGCGGGAGCCAGGACAACGGCATGGCAATCGCAATATCAAAGCCCACGGCCAAGGGCATCGAACCGTCACCGGCCTGGGCCCACAGTACTGCCAGATCGGCCTTGGCGAACAGGTTCCAGGTCAGCCAGGTGCACGCCGCCAGCAGCAGCCAGATACCCCACTTGCGCAACACTTTGCGCACGAAGGTCAGCGGCCCGCTCACCGCGAGCAAGGTGGCCAGAGCACCGAAGAACAAGGTCCACAACAGCGGATTTGCCCCGAGGCTGCCTTCGCTGAAGGCCCGGGCGCCCAGTAGGCTGGCGGCATCGCGCATGACGATGATTTCGAACGAGCCCCAGCCGATCAACTGCAGCAGGTTCAATATCGCCGGCACGCTCGCGCCCTTGCTGCCCAGGCTGAGCTTGAGGGCAGCCATGGCCGACAGCCCGGTGTCGCTGCCGATGACCCCGACTGCCGCCAGCAGCAGGACGCCCGCCAGTGTGCCGAGGAAAATCGCCAGCAATGAGCCGCTCAGGCCCAGGCCAGGTGCCAGCAAGGCACCGACCTGCAAGACCATCAGGCCGATGCCGAGGGAGAACCACAGGGAGAAGAGATCCCGTGCGCCGAAGACGCGTTTGTCCGTGGGGACGGCGATGTCGGGGGAGTAGGTGCTGGGTTGGATGTTCAAGGGTGTTGTCTCAGAGGATATCTGTTGTTTTAGCGACCGCTATCGCGAGCAGGCTCGCTCCCACAAGGGGCCGGTGGCAGACACAGGGTTCGTGCACACCGCGATCCATTGTGGGAGCGAGCCTGCTCGCGATGGTGGCGGTGAAGACACCGCCACCATCAGCTCGGATCACACTTTCTTGTAAAGCTGACTACCTTCCTGCTTGAACCGCTCAGCCTGCTCCGCCATCCCCTGGGCGACGTCCACATCCACCGCTTCGATGCGCTGGTTGGCCGCATACTCGCGGACTTCCTGGGTAATCTTCATCGAGCAGAACTTCGGCCCGCACATCGAGCAGAAATGCGCGACCTTGGCCGAGTCCTTCGGCAGGGTTTCATCGTGGTACGAGCGAGCGGTGTCCGGGTCCAGGCCGAGGTTGAACTGGTCTTCCCAGCGGAACTCGAAGCGCGCCTTGCTCAAGGCATTGTCGCGGATCTGCGCCCCCGGGTGGCCTTTGGCAAGATCGGCCGCGTGGGCGGCGATCTTGTAGGTGATGATCCCGGTCTTCACGTCATCCTTGTTCGGCAACCCCAGGTGTTCTTTCGGGGTCACGTAGCAGAGCATGGCGCAACCGAACCAGCCGATCATCGCCGCACCGATGCCGGAGGTGATGTGGTCGTAGCCCGGCGCGATGTCGGTGGTCAGTGGGCCGAGGGTGTAGAACGGCGCCTCGTCGCAGCACTCCAGCTGCTTGTCCATGTTCTCCTTGATCAACTGCATCGGCACGTGGCCAGGGCCTTCGATCATGCACTGCACGTCGTGCTTCCAGGCGATCTTGGTCAGCTCGCCGAGGGTTTCCAGCTCACCGAACTGCGCTTCGTCGTTGGCGTCGGCAATCGAGCCCGGACGCAAGCCATCGCCCAGCGAGAAGCTGACGTCGTAGGCCTTCATGATTTCGCAAATGTCTTCGAAGTGGGTGTAGAGGAAGTTTTCCTTATGGTGCGCCAGGCACCACTTGGCCATGATCGAACCGCCACGACTGACGATGCCGGTAACGCGCTTGGCGGTCATGGGCACATAGCGCAACAGCACGCCAGCGTGGATGGTGAAGTAGTCGACGCCCTGCTCGGCCTGTTCGATCAGCGTGTCGCGGAACAACTCCCAGGTGAGGTCTTCGGCCACGCCGCCGACTTTTTCCAGGGCCTGGTAGATCGGCACGGTACCAATCGGCACTGGCGAGTTGCGGATGATCCACTCGCGGGTTTCGTGGATGTGCTTGCCGGTAGACAGGTCCATCACCGTGTCCGAACCCCAGCGAATGCCCCAGGTCAGCTTCGCCACTTCTTCTTCGATGGACGAACCCAGTGCGCTGTTGCCGATGTTGCCGTTGATCTTCACCAGGAAGTTACGGCCGATGATCATCGGTTCCAGTTCGGTGTGGTTGATGTTGGCCGGGATGATCGCGCGGCCCCGAGCGATTTCGTCACGGACGAATTCCGGCGTGATGATTTTCGGTACGCTGGCGCCGAAGCTGTGACCAGCGTGTTGCTGATCCAGCAGACCGGCGGCGCGGGCCACTTCCAGCTTCATGTTTTCGCGGATGGCGACGTATTCCATCTCGGCAGTGATGATGCCTTTGCGTGCGTAGTGCATCTGGCTGACGTTGGCACCAGGCTTGGCGCGACGCGGATTGTTCACGTGGGCGAAGCGCAGCTTGGTCAGCTCGGGGTCGGCCAGGCGCTCCTGGCCGAAGTTGGAACTCAGGCCAGCCAGGCGCTCGGTGTCGCCACGGGCTTCGATCCACGGCGAACGCACGTCGGCCAGGCCTTTGCGCACGTCGATGATCACGTTCGGGTCAGTGTACGGGCCCGAGGTGTCATACACCGTCACCGGCGCATTGATCTCGCCACCGAAGTCGGTCGGTGTAACGTCGAGACTGATCTCGCGCATTGGCACGCGGATATCCGGGCGGCTGCCCTGGACATAGATTTTTTGCGAGCGGGTAAAGGGCTGAACCGATTGCTGATCGACCTGGGCCGAATCACTGAGGTTGATCGCGTTTTTTGATTTTGTCGTCATCACGGGTTCTCCAGACACACATCCAGGCAGTGGATTTTTGTCGGAGCGAACCTGTAGCGAATGGACGCAATCCTGCACGACGGTGCGGATGCTGTGCTTGATGCACGAGTGTGTTCGACGGTCGAACAACATCCCGGACGAAGCACAAGAGGACTCGCCGGGTGACGAGAAATCTTGTTCCCTACGCAGGCGCTAACCTGATCAGGTTCAACGGGATCCGAAATTATTCGATCTCAGCCTCATAGCAAGGCACCCCGACAAGAACCTGGCCAGTCTAGACACAACCACCGCAGAACGCCATCACCGCAGCAAAAGGCGTGATGAATGGCGCATATACAGGATTGTTGCCGTGCCCGTGCGCAACTACACTCGCTACGCCGCGCCTCTTGTGCGCAATCATTTGAGAAGTAGGGATCGCCTCATGCTGCGCAAACTCTCACTGGCCCTTGCCGTGTCTTGTGCGTCCAATGGAATGGCCTGGGCTGCCGAAGCGCCCTTATCCACCCGGACCGATCTGGTGAGCGTGTACCAGGAAGCGGTGGATAACAACGCCGACCTGGCCGCTGCCCGCGCCCAGTACGGTGCCCAGAAAGAAGTGGTGCCCCAGGCCCGCGCCGGGTTGTTGCCCAACCTGTCGGCCGGTGCCGACCTCAACAACACCCGTACCGAGCTCGACCAGCCGGCGCTGACTGCCACCCGCAGCGCCACGGTTTACCAGGCCACGCTGTCCCAGCCCCTTTTCCGGGCCGACCGCTGGTTCCAGTTGCAGGCGGCAAAATCCGTCAACGAACAAGCGTCGCTGCAATTGTCGGCCACCGAGCAGAACATGATCCTGCAAAGCGCCGAGAGCTATTTCAACGTGCTGCGCAGCCAGGACAATCTGGCCTCGACCAAAGCCGAGGAAGCAGCTTTCAAGCGTCAACTCGACCAGTCCAACGAACGCTTCGACGTGGGCCTTTCGGACAAGACCGACGTGCTGCAGTCCCAGGCCAGCTATGACACGGCCCGAGCCAACCGGATCATTGCCCAGCGTCAGGTCGAGGATGCATTTGAAGCACTGATCACCCTGACCAACCGCCGGTATAACTCGATCCAGGGGATTGTCCACACGCTGCCGATACTGCCGCCGGTCCCGAATGATGCCAAGGCCTGGGTCGACACCGCGGCCAGGCAGAACCTCAACCTGCTGGCCAGCAACTACGCCGTCGACGCCGCTGAAGACACCCTGCGTCAACGCAAGGCCGGTCATGCGCCCACGCTCGACGCGATAGCCCAGTACAAGAAAGGCGACAACGACGGCCTCGGCTTTACCAACCCGAGCCCGACCGGCCAGCGTTACGGTGGCGATGCCGAGCAGCGCACCATTGGCCTGCAGTTGAGTATCCCGATCTACAGCGGCGGGCTGACCAGTTCCCAGGTTCGGGAGTCCTACTCGCAACTCACCCAGACCGAACAGCAACGCGAAGGCTTGCGCCGGCAGGTGGTGGAAAACACCCGCAACCTGCATCGCGCGGTGAACACCGACGTGGAACAGGTCCAGGCGCGGCGCCAGTCGATCATCTCCAACCAGAGCGCGGTGGAGGCCACGGAGATCGGTTATCAGGTGGGGACTCGCAACATCGTTGACGTACTCGATGCCCAGCGCCAGCTGTACACTTCGGTGCGCAACTACAACAACGCCCGCTACGACTACATCCTCGACAACCTGCGCCTCAAGCAGGCTGCCGGCACCCTGAGTCCGGCCGACCTGCAGGACCTGTCACGCTACCTCAAGCCGGACTACAACCCGGACAAGGACTTCCTGCCGCCAGACCTGGCACAAGCAGCAGAGCAGCAGTTGCGCTCAAGGCCGGGGCAGTAATCCAGCGGCACGTCTGTGGCGAGGGGATTTATCCCCGCTGGGCTGCGCAGCAGCCCCAAAACCTGATAGTGCGGTGTGTCAGGTAGTTTGAAGGGGGGCGCTTCGCACCCCAGCGGGGATAAATCCCCTCGCCACAAGAGCAATGATCACCGGCCGGAAATCAATCGCCCCAACCCCTCCAGCAACCGCTGCAACGCGCCCTGATTGGTGCGCATCACCTTCAATCCCGCCTCGGCCATGCGCTGTGCATCCCGGGGCAGTTCGAACAGCCGTTGTATCGCCAAGGCCAGGCTTTCGGCATCTTCGACCTCCTGCAAGGCCCCGGCGCTGCGCAGTTGCGCGGCGATTTCGAGGAAGTTGAACAGGTGCGGCCCGCTGAGCACCGGTTTCGACAGCGCAGCCGGTTCCAGCAGGTTGTGGCCGCCGTTGGGCACCAGGCTGCCGCCTACGAACGCGCTATCGGCCAATGCATAGAGAAACAGCAACTCGCCCATGGTGTCGCCCAGCAGCACCGAGACTTGTGCGGTAACGGGTTGTGCGCTGGAACGCCGGACCGTGGCAAGACCTTCGCTTTCACACAACTGGTGCACGGCGTCGAAGCGCTCGGGATGACGCGGCACCAGGATCAGCAATGCATCGGGGTAACTGTCGAGCAGCCGACGGTGCGCGGCCAACACCACCTCATCCTCGCCCTCATGGGTGCTCGCGGCGATCCAGACCGGGCGATCCGACGCCTGCCATTGGTTGCGCAGGGCACTGGCGTTTTCGAGCAGTTGCGGGTCGATGGTCAGGTCGAACTTGATCGAGCCGGTGACCTCGACAGTGTCCGCACGGGCGCCCAACTGGCGGAAACGTTCGGCCTCTGCTTCGGTCTGGACGGCAAACAGGCTCATCTCGGCAAGCATCGGCCGGGTGAGTTTGGGGAAGCGGGCATAGCCCCGGGCCGAACGCTCCGACAAACGCGCATTCGCCAAGGCCACGGGAATACCGCGCTTGGCGCATTGATGGATGTGGTTGGGCCACAGCTCGGTTTCCATGATCACCGCCAGCGTCGGCCGCACCCGATTGAGAAAACGCCTGGCAGCACAAGGCAAGTCGTAAGGCAAATAACAATGCTGAATGCGCGGCTCATTGGCGAATAACGCCTGGATCCGCTCCGAGCCCGTGGGCGTCATGCAGGTCACCGTGATCGGCAACTGTGGATAACGTTGCAACAGGGCGCGAATCATCGGCGCGGCGGCGATGCTTTCGCCCACCGACACTGCATGGACCCAGATGCCTCCCTGTGTCATGACCGGCAAGCCCCAGGAGAACCGCTCGCCGATGCGCCGGGCATACGCCGGCGCCTTGCGCGCCCGTAGCCACAGCCGAATCGCTACCAGTGGCAGCCCCAGGTAAAACAATGCGCTATAGAGAATTCTGTTCATGGCGGCGGAGTTTATCGGTTTTTCAGCCGATCGCCTGCAACTGCACGGCAAAACGTTCCGCCAGCCAGCGCGCAGCCGGGCCCAGGGGCTCGTCGCGGCGCCAGACCAGCTCAACCACCAGCGCTGGCGGGGTCCATTCACTGTTGAGTTCGACCATGTCGCCCAGGTACGCCGGATACTGCACCACGTGCCGCGGCAGCCAGGCCCAGCCCAGGCCACTTCTCAGCCATTCGGCCAGGACGTAGAAACTGTCGGCGCGCCAGACCTGCGGGCTGGCCTGCTCGCTGCCGGGGTAGACGCTGGACTGGGTCGCCATCAGCAACTGCCGGTGCCGGGCCATTTCCCGGCAGGACACGTAGTCGTGGTTGGCCAGCGGATGCCCTTTGCTACACACCGTGACCATCTCGACGCTGCCCAACACTCGGCGCTCCAGCGCTTCGGGGATCTGGTCGTGGTAGAACAACAAGCCCAGGTCAGCGCGACGCTCCACCAGTTTGCGCGCCACATCGCCCTGGGCGGCACTGGCCAGTTGCACCTCAAGGGTGGGGAATTGCTCGGCCAACGCCGCCAGACTGTCGATGACCGGTTGATAGGGCATGGCCTCGTCCTGGGCCAGGCGCAGCGACGCTTCCTGCCCGCGCATCAAGGCCAAGGCCCGGCCATTGAGCCGTTCGCACTGGCGCAACACTTCCCGCGCTTCTTCCAGCAATGCCTCTCCAGCATCGGTGAGCTTCGGTTGGCGGCCGCTGCTGCGCTCGAACAGGCTGACACCTAAATCGGCTTCCAGAAAGGCAATCGCGCTGCTGACAGCCGATTGGGCCTTGCGTTGATCCCGGGCCACGGCAGAGAACGAACGCTGTTCGGCGACGCCCACGAACAGTCGCAATTGCTCAAGATTCCACTCAACGTTCATGACCCAACCTATCTCATTAACAGATAGGTAATGACTTTACCGCATCTAGCCACGCACTAGAATGGCGACATCGAAAGACGCAACAGTCAAAGAGGTCTCGCCCATGAATGCCTACTACTACCTCGCTATCGCCATCTGCGCCGAAGTGATCGCCACCGTTTCGATGAAAGCGGTGAAAGGCCTGAGCACGCCCCTGCCTCTGGTGCTGGTGATCGCGGGCTACGGCATCGCTTTCTGGATGTTGACCCTGGTGGTGCGCAGCGTCCCGGTGGGCGTTGCGTATGCGGTCTGGGCCGGGATGGGCATCGTCATGGTCAGCGTCGCGGCGCTGTTCATCTACGGGCAGAAGCTGGACGTGCCGGCGATGCTGGGAATGGCGCTGATTGTGCTGGGGGTTGTAGTGATTCAACTGTTCTCCAAGACCGCCGGACATTAAGGAACACGAAACACCTCTGCATGGAATACGTTGTGGCGAGGGGATTCATCCCCGCTGGGCTGCGCAGCAGCCCCAACCTGACAGCGCCGGGTTGTAAAATCGCATGAACAGGGGCGCTTCGCACCCCAGCGGGCGATGCGACGTTTCGCTAAATCCCCTCGCCACAGGAGATCTTCCTCGCCACAGTTTTGGCGGCTGCCCCTGAATGGGTGGCCAAACTCAGTTCATCGAGTCTGTATACTGCGCCTTCGTCTTGAACACTGAGGTCGCTGCATGCCATCCGTTATTTCCACCGACGTGCTGATTGTCGGCGCCGGAGTCGCCGGCCTCTGGCTCAATGCACGCCTGCGTCGCCTGGGCTATTCGACCGTGCTGGTGGAAAGTGCCAGCCTCGGCGGTGGGCAGAGCGTCAAATCCCAGGGCATCATCCATGGCGGCGCCAAATATGCGCTGCATGGTGCCCTGACGGGCGCCTCGGAAGCCATCGCTGACATGCCGCGCCGTTGGCGCGAAGCGCTCGGTGGCGACGGCGAGCTGGACCTGTCCGGCGTGCGCCTGCTGTCCGAAGCCCATTACCTATGGTCTCCCGGCACCCTGGCCGGCAATCTCACCAGTTTTTTCGCCAGCAAGGCCGTGCGCGGGCGGGTCGACCAGGTCAAGGGCGAGCAACTGCCACCGGCCCTGCAGGACAAGCGTTTCAAAGGCAAGGTCTATCGCCTGGCTGAACTGGTGGTGGATGTTCCCAGCCTGATCGCACGCCTGGCGGAACTGGCTGGTGACAGCCTGCTCGCTGGCCAGCACATCGAGCCGCTGCGCGAAGCCGGCGAACTGGTGGGCCTGAAGGTTGACGATCGCGAGATCCGTGCCCAGCGCATTGTCCTCAGTGCCGGAGCCGGTACCGCCGACCTGCTCGCGGCCTTGGGCCTGGACCAGCCAGCCATGCAGCGCCGTCCGCTGCACATGGTGCTGGTCAAGGGCCCCAGCCTCAAGCCGCTGTATGCCCATTGCCTGGGAGGCGGGCCGAAGCCGCGCATCACCGTCACCACTCACCCGGCCGCAGATGGCCAATGGGTCTGGTACCTGGGCGGTGACATCGCCGAAGCCGAGGGCGTAGCCCGCGAGCCCGCCGCGCAAATCGCCACCGCGCAAAAGGAACTCGGACAATTGCTGCCCTGGGTCGACCTCACCACCGCGCAATGGGCCACCCTGCGGGTCGATCGCGCCGAACCGCTGCAATCGGGCCTGACCCGTCCGGACAACGCTTTCCTCGCCGAGCAGGACCGCCTGCTGGTGGGCTGGCCGACCAAGCTGGCCCTGGCCCCGGACTTTTCCGACCGGGTGATTGCCGCGCTGCAACAGGGCGGCATCACTCCCTGCCACCCGGCCCCACTGCCGGAGCTGCCGAAGCCGCCCATGGGCGTGCCGGCCTGGGAGCAGCTGCTGCCATGAGCCAACCGACCCTGCATGAGTTCTATCGCCTCCTGGGCACCCACGGCCCGAAGGTTTCCCCCCTGGGCCTGGGCACCGTCAAACTCGGGCGCGACCAGGGAGTCAAGTACCCCAGCGGTTTCCGGATTCCCGATGACGACGAAGCGCGCATGCTGCTCAAGTTGGCGCGCGACCTGGGCATCAATCTTATTGACACCGCACCGGCGTATGGCCGCAGTGAAGAACGCCTCGGCCCGCTGTTGCGCGGTCAACGCCAGGACTGGGTGATTGTCAGCAAGGTTGGCGAAGAATTCAGCGATGGGCAGTCGCGCCACGACTTCAGTGCCGCCCATACCCGACTCTCCGTGGAGCGCAGCCTCAAGCGCCTGGAGACCGACTATATCGACCTGGTACTGGTGCACTCCGACGGTAATGACCTGGCAATACTCAACGACAGCGAGGTCTACCCGACCCTGGCGACGCTCAAGCGCGAGGGCAAGATCGGTGGCTTCGGCTTCTCCGGCAAGACCGTCGAGGGTGGCCTCAAAGCCCTCGAACAGGGCGATTGCGCCATGGTTACCTACAATCTGAACGAACGAAGCGAAACCGCTGTCATTGACTACGCTACCGAGCACGGCAAAGCCATCCTGGTGAAGAAGGCCCTCGCCAGCGGTCACGTCTGCCTGAGCCCCGGGGTTGATCCGGTCCAGGCCAGCTTCGAACTGTTGTTTGAGCATCCAGGGATCGCCAGTGCTATTGTCGGCACCATCAATCCGCTGCACCTCGCCCATAACGTCGCGACCGTAGCCAAGGTCCTACGTAAAAACTGACGCCGCTTCACGCGGTTTTTAGCAGGAGCCGATATGCCGCGCACGCTCATCAGGAAGAACCCGAGCAACTTCAAGACACTGCCGCTGTTCGTCGAAGCGACGCCGGAAGGCCTGACCTACCAAAGCGTCGGGATGCCGCTGAACTTCGCCCAGACCTTGCAACGCCGTCGCCCCGTGACGGTGGCCGATGCAGAACGTTTTTCCCTGGAGCTGGCAAACCTGGGGGTCTCGGTGCGCCTGACCCTGCAGTGGCAGAACCGCGACTATTGGGTGTTGGTGCGCCAGCGTCGGCAGGATCGCGGAGATGTGGTACTCAAGCTGATTTCCGGCTATGTCCCCGCCCACGAACTGAACCTGCCTCTGCACACCGCCACCCAGGAAATTGCCGAAGAATGCCTGCTGGAAACTCCCGAAGGCTGGCTGGGTGGGCGTTTCAACGAAACCTGGCTGCCGGCCCCCTACGCTGCAGCGCTGCATTATCGCGAAGCCTTGCCGTTTCGCCTGACGCCGCTGTCGGGCTCGGCCCGTCCGGTGCGTAGCGCCAACCTGCAATTGATCGAGCGGCCACGGGCTTATGTGCACCTGCCGACAGCGTCGCTGCAGCTGATCTACGATTTGCGCCTGGAAGTGCCCAAGGAAGCCAAGTCCCTGAGCCTGTTTCACGTCGATGAACGCCTGGAGGGCGACCAGCTAGTGGCACGCCTGGACCGCAAGCGTCCCGATCTCTACCTGATGCCGCTGCACGACGGCCAACCCTTGCCAGAGCTGTATACCCTGAAAAAGGATCAGCTGTACCCCGCCAGCACCCGCGGGCTGTATCTGGCCGAGAGTTTCGCCAGGCAGGATGGCTGGCTGGTGCGAGACGAACGGATTCGCTGGAAAGACTGGCTGCGCCAGCAAGGGATGACACCACCGGGCAAGGAGTCAGGCCTCACCCGCTTGAGGGGCAAGGCCAGGCAATTGCTGAAGAAAATCGTACCCCGCAAGGTGGCTCGCTAGAACAGGCATAGCGATGTACCGGTGAATGAGGGGGTACTTCGCCCCCCAACAAGGATAGTCCTCTCGCCACAAAGCTAGCTGCGGAGTACTTCAGTTACTGCGGATCTTTTCCACAATCGCAGTCGTCGAGCTGTTTTCCACCAGGCCCAAGACCTTCACGGTACCGCCGTATGCAGTGACGATGTCCGCGCCTACAACCTGGTCGATCCCGTAGTCGCCGCCCTTGACCAGCACATCCGGCCTGACCTGACGCAACAGGTTCTCCGGCGTGCCTTCGCTGAAGCTGATCACCCAATCCACCGCGCCCAGACCGGCCAGGACCGCCATGCGCCGATCAACGCTGTTGATCGGGCGGCCTGGGCCTTTGAGACGACTTACCGACGCATCGTCATTGACCGCGACGATCAGCCGATCGCCCTGGGCACGAGCCTGTTCCAGGTACGTCACATGACCCGCGTGCAGAATGTCGAAACAGCCATTGGTGAAGACGATTCTTTCGTTGTGGGCACGGGCATCGTCGACGGCAAGCAGCAGTTGTTCCAGACCCAGCACGCCGCGCTCGGAGCCTTCTTCGCGCTGGATGGCGCGACGCAGTTCCGGCGCACTGATGGCCGCCGTACCGAGCTTGCCGACGACAATACCCGCCGCCAGGTTCGCCAGGGCCACGGCATGGGGCAAGTCCTCGCCAGCCGCAATCGCCGCGGCCAGTGTGGAAATCACGGTATCGCCGGCACCCGTCACATCGAACACTTCACGGGCACGCGCAGGCAAGTGCAACGCCGGGTGATCGGGACGCAGCAGAGTCATGCCATGTTCGCCACGGGTCACCAGCAAGGCACCGAGGTCGAGGTCGCGCATCAACTGTGCGCCTTTGCTCACCAGCTCATGCTCGTCGGCGCAACCGCCGACGATGGTTTCGAACTCGCTGAGGTTCGGCGTGATCAGGCTCGCGCCCCGGTAAATGGAAAAATCCTTGCCCTTGGGGTCGGCCACCACCGGAATGCCACGGGCACGGGCGGCCTGGATCAGCGACTGGTTGTTTTTCAACGCGCCTTTGCCGTAGTCCGACAGCACCAGCACCTTGACGCCCTCAAGCAATTGATCGACCTCGGCACCGAGGGCCAGAGGATCAGTGGCAAAAGGCTCTTCGAAGTCGATCCGCAGCAGTTGCTGGTGACGACTCATGACACGCAGCTTGACGATAGTCGGCTGATGCGCAATACGCTGAAAAATCGCCCGCACCCCAGCACCCTTGAGGCTGTTGCTCAGGGTTTCTGCGGCCTCATCGTCGCCGGTCACGCCCACCAGGGAGGCCGGTGCACCGAGGGCAGCAATGTTCAGGGCGACGTTGGCGGCGCCGCCAGGGCGATCCTCGATGTGCTCGACCTTGACCACCGGAACCGGCGCCTCAGGGGAAATCCGTGAGGTACCGCCATGCCAATAGCGGTCGAGCATGACATCGCCGACCACCAGAACAGGGGCTTGATCGAATCGCGGCATGGACAACTTCATGGAGCATCCCACATACAAAATGAACAGGGGCGCGATATTAGCACAGGGTGGGCCAAGGCTCGTCCATGGCAACCAGGTGCTGCGCCTTTATTCCTTTTGCAGCAATGCCAGAAGCCGGTCACAAGCCTGGGACAGCTCAACCTCGCTGGTATTGATTTCGCATTCGGCCGCCAGGGGCGCTTCGTAGGGGCTGTCGAGCCCGGTGAAATTCCTGATCCGCCCGGCGCATGCTTCACGGTACAGCCCCTTTGGATCGCGCTCGGCACAAATCTCGAAAGGCGTGCTCACATACACCTCCACGAAGGTGCCTTCGCAGAACAGCCGGCGGGCCGCATCACGATCAGCGCGAAACGGAGAAATCGCCGCGACGATGACAATCAGGCCGGCCTCGACCATCAAGCGCGCCACCTCGGCAATCCGTCGGACATTTTCCTTGCGAGCCTCGTCATCCATCCCCAGGCCACGGCACAGCCCCTGGCGCAGATTGTCGCCGTCAAGCAGGCAGGTGTGGAAACCCTGCTCATGAAGCTGCGTCTCGAGAGCATTGGCCAGCGTCGATTTGCCGGCTCCCGACAGTCCGGTCAGCCAGATACAACGCGGCCGCTGGGATTTCAGCGCAGCCCGCTCAGCAGGCGTAACGGCCAGCGTGTAGGGACGGATCTGCGTCTGTTGCGTCACAAGCTTTGACCTCTCATTCATAACCGAGCATCTCGTAATCACGCTGGTACACCCGTCGTACCAGCCGTCGGGTACGTACCGAACATATTTCCCGGACCGGCAGCGATGCACGTTGCTGGGTGCGGTTCACATGGGGCAACGTCATGGGCAGTCCCAGATGCTCGCACACCCACCGATAATCACGATCCAGATACTCCTGATAACCGATGAAATCCATCGCCAGGTGGCCGAGGGAATCGGTGAGAAAATCCGTCTGGGCGGCGAAATGCAACTGCCGCGTGATGTTCTCCGGATGCAGCCAACGGGCAACGAAATCATCGAAGTCACGATACTGGCTGACCAGCCTCTGCGCGGCATGATCACGTTGCCCCAATTTATTACCTCGCAGGAAAGCATAGGCCGAATACGTACGCTCCAGCGGATCACGAACAAAAGCGAACTTGAAGCTGGCGGCATACTGCGCAGGAAATTGCTCTTCGTACCAATACAGCGGCAGATGTCCGGGGCTGTAGCCATTGAACATGCCGATGCAGACACTACTACCGGCACACTTGGGCACATGGACAAACAGACAGCCACGTTGGGTGAAGGCTTCGGGGAAACGGCAATTGGCCGACATCGACTTGTTGACCACCTGTCTATCGACAATCGACAAGCGACTCAACAGGAATGAGCGCTGCGACTTGGGCAGCAGCTTCCATAGATAACGTTGCAGCATTCGAGTACCCGCGCGAAATGGATGGCCCTTACGATCAATGAAGCTCGTTCAGGGAAAGTCCTGTAGCCAGAACCTTACCAAGCACGGCACGCGGGTTTATTTCGAATTGGTTGTTACTGGTAACAACTTCCATACAAACCCCTGTGAGCGTCGACTTGCCCTCACAGGGGATCTATACAGAACTCAGGCAATATTCTCGGCGGGAGCATCCAGCCCCATGGCGTGGAGACGTGCGTAGTAACCGTTCTGCGCCAGCAGTTCGCCATGAGTGCCGCGCTCGACGATACGGCCTTGATCCATCACCAGAATCAGATCAGCCTTCTCGATAGTCGACAGCCGGTGGGCAATGACCAGGGTCGTGCGACCTTTCATCACTTGATCCAGCGCTGCCTGGATATGCCGCTCGGACTCGGTGTCCAGCGCCGAAGTGGCTTCGTCAAGAATCAATAGCGGAGCGTTCTTCAACAATGCCCTGGCAATGGCCAGGCGCTGGCGCTGGCCGCCGGACAACAACACCCCGTTCTCTCCAACCTCGGTGTCCAGGCCCTGGGGCAGTTGTTCGATGAAGTCCATGGCGTAGGCGTCCCGGGCGGCCTTTTCAATGTCTGCCCGTGGCGCACCGGCCAGGTCGCCGTAGGCGATGTTGTTGGCCACCGTATCGTTGAACAGCGTGACGTGCTGGGTCACTTGGGCGACATGACGGCGCAGGTTACGCAGTCGATAGTCCTCGATTTCAACGTCATCGAGCAGGATCTCGCCAATATCATGGTGGTAGAAACGTGGAATGAGGCTCGCCAGGGTCGATTTTCCGCTGCCTGAACGTCCTACCAGTGCAACCATCTGCCCGGGTGTGGCCGTGAAACTGATGTCCTTGAGCACCTCCCGACCGGCGCCGGGGTAGGTGAAACTAAGGTTTCGCACGTCGAGACGACCGCTGATGCGCTCCTGCTCGACCGTGCCGTTGTCGACCTCCGGCTCGACGTCCAATTGCTCAAAAATACTTTCGGCACCGGCCACGCCTTTCTGGATGGTCGAGCTGACTTCCGAGAGCTGGCGAATCGGCTTGGGCAACAGGCCGGCGGCCGTGATGTAGGCCACCAGGTCACCGGCCGTCGCGTCACCGCGCAGGAACAGCACCAGGAACATAAGGGCAGCCATGGCGGTGTAGATCACTAGTTGTAACATCGGCGTATAGACAGCGCCTGTGCGGGTCATGCGCAACTGTTTATCGGTATTACCCTGGCTGGCGCGGGCAAAGCGCTCCTCTTCGTAGGACTCGCCGCCAAAGCTTCGCACTACCCGGTAGCCCTGGATGGTCTCGGACGCTACGTGGGTCACGTCGCCCATGGCGACCTGGATCTTCTTGCTCTGCTTGCGGAATTTCTTGCTGGTATTGCTGACCATCATTGCGATCAACGGCAGGATCGCCAGCATTACCAGAGTCAACTGCCAGTTCATCCATATCAGGTAAGCGAAGAGGAACACCACGGTGAGCCCTTCACGGATGACCACCTTGATAGCATCGGTGGCCGCCCCGGTGACCATGGTCACGTTAAACGTGATGCGGGAAATCAGATGCCCGGAATTGTGCGTATCGAAGTAGCGGTTGGGCAGCACCAGCAACTTGTTGAACAGCTCAATCCGCAGGTCGTGTACCAGCCCCAATGAGACCTTGGCCAGGTAGTAGTTACCCAGGAACGAACCCAGACCCTGCCAGGCGGCGATCAGGATGATCAGCAGCGGGACCGCCATCAGCAGCTTCAGGTCCTTGAGGTATGGCACGTTGGGAAAGAGCACCGCGTCGGGATTGCTCAAGCCATCGACGAAATATTTGAGGATCCCGGCCAGCATGGGCTGGGTGGAAGCAAATATCACGAAGCCCACGATACTCAGCAGGAAGATGCCCACGTAGGGTTTGACGTATCCCAGCAGCCGAAAATAGATCTTCAGGCTGGAATCCTGTTCCGCGTTAGGCGGTGCGTCACTCATCGTAGGGCTCACTGGTTAGGAAGAACGCGGAATTTTATCACAGCCTTCAGACTTGACCTGCGCCCAGGTCAAAACGCTGGCCAGGCCAATCGGCAACCAACTGATGAACCATTCGGCGCGCGGGGTGCCGGTCAGGCTCGCAGCGTCGAACTGCATCGCCAGGAACGAAAATATCCACATGCCGAGTACGCCCCGCCCCAGCAGGCTGTCACGGGCTCGCCAGGCTTCACGCAGCACAGCGAACCAGACAATGCACCACAACGCCAGTCCCGGCAACCCGAGCAGAATGGCGACATGGCTGAACAGATTGTGCGCGTGGTCGAAAGGGCGGCCGAGAGCCATTACCTTGTAGTCACTCGCCAATCCGAGACCACCCCACGGACGTTCGGCGATCATGTGCAGGCTCGACATGAAGATCTCGGGTCGGTAAGAGGATCCACGCGCCATTACCAGCGGCTCGAGCAGCCAGAAAGTCAACATCGCCAACACCAGCGCCGTGGCGGCAATGACGCGGGAACGCGGGTCCCGACAGTAGATCGGCATGGCCAGGACGCTGAGCAACAAAGCCAGTGCTGCGCCACGACTCTGGCTCATCACGACAAATATTCCCAACAGTGCCAGGGCCACCGCCCAAAGGACTTGCAGCCCAATGGAACGCGGCATCCAATGCAGCATCCAGACCGCCGCCAACCCGATCACATAACCACCAAGAATCGGGTGGGATAACTCACCCAGGCCTTCCAGGCGCGCAACCAGGGGTTTGTGCTCAATGCCATAGAAATGAATGATCGCCATCAGGGCCGTCAGGGAAAGCCCCACGCCGCCCCATTGCATGATCCGAATCACTCGCTCAGGCTGGCCGTCGGCAAGGATCGGAAAAAACAACAGAAACACCAGGATGTAGAGCAGTCGCTTGGCTTCATGTGCGGGCTTTGGTGCCTCGGCCCAGACCAGAGTGATCAGCGCCCAGACCGCCAGCGCCAGCAATGCCGTACATATCAGGCGTTGGGCACGCCACAGCTCTACTAGCCGAGGACGCGACGACCAGGCGAATACGAGCGCCGGCAGCCAGACGAACAGAACCAGTCCCTGCTGATAAATCTTGTTGCTCGGTGCCAGGGCTATCGCCAGCAGAAACCATAACAAGCCAAAAACCATCCATCCCTTCGCCCATCGTGCTGCGTGCATCTTTGCTCCTAAACGATTCACCTGCCAAACCGGCATGGTTAAAACAAAAACTTTTGGGCATCATGGCCCGCCTCGGCACCGGTTCTTTCAACAAGGTTTCTCTACGATGCAATCCTCACGGCTTCCCCAAGCCGCTTTGAATCAATTGATTGAAGGCGCCAGTATTCTGGAGGCCGACAGCTACGGCCCAAAAGTGTATCTGTTGCAGGATGGCAATATCCTCAAACTGTTTCGCCGCAAGCGGCTTATTTCTTCGGCTCTTCTAAGGCCTTATTCGGCGCGATTTATCCATAATGCAGCCCGCTTGCACGAACTGGGTGTACCGACCCTCGAGGTACTGGCGTTCTATAAATTGCAGACGCCCGGCATGACCGCCGTACTGTATCGGCCGCTTCCTGGAAAAACCCTGCGTCAAATATCGAATCAAGAGAACTTCAGCTGGTCGCAGATGCTTCCAGCGCTGGTCGAGTTGATCCGCAGCCTGCATGCCAGTGGCATCTACTTCCGCTCGTTGCACCTGGGCAACATCGTCATCACCCCCGAAAACAGACTCGGGCTGATCGATGTGGCCGACATGCGCTTCCTGCGCTCTCCACTCCCGCGCCACCTGGCGCGCCGCAATCTGCAGCATTTTGCTCGTTATATTGCCCGGGAAAACCTGAACGGGAGCTTTCCAATGCAGGCATTGGAAAATGCCCTATTATCCGCCTGAAATCAGTTGCCGAGCGGTCTGGCTGAAGCTTAGCCAGGCCTCGTCGGGCGCCAGTGCCTGATGCTGGGCTGCTGCAACCTCTTCGGCCGACGTCCGTGAAATCCGTACGAGTGCTTCGCTCCAGGCCTGAACGTCATTGACCTGGGCATACCACCCCGTGTCGCCCAACTGCTCGCGGAATACCGCCAGTTCACTGGCCAACACCGGCACGCCAGCCATGACTGCCTCTTGCAGAATCAGTCCCAGCCCCTCGCTGATGGATGGGATCAGCACCCAGTCGAAGGCCCTATAAAGCACCGCTATATCGTAGAGATGGCCCGTCAACAATACCTTGCCCAGCAGGTCCGACTGGGCAATCCGTTCCTGCAACGCCTCTCGCCGCGGCCCTTCACCAACGATGACCAGCCGCCAGTCGGGCTGGTTTTTTGCGGCCAGGGCAAATGCCTCCAGCAAGCAGGCGAACCCCTTGTCATCCACCAATCGCCCTATGGCACCAAACACCCGCAGCTCGGCTGCCAGGCCCAGCCGGGCGCGGGCTTGCGTACAAGGCACGAGTGCGGACCGGAAGGCAACCGGATCGAGTGCACTGCGCAATGCAGTGACCGGAAGTTCCAGATCGTCTTGAAGAGAGGCTGCCAGGGTCCGGGAAACCGCCGCCAGCGCCAGCCGTGAAGCCGGGAATCTGCGCAGCAGTTCACAGCTTTCGGCATTGAGTCGCGTCGAGCCATGGAATATCACTACCACGCGAATCTGCGACAGGGTCTCAAGGACAGGCAACAGGGTGCGGGCGACACCGAGGCCATCGAGCAGCACGACACGGGCATTGCTGTCGAGCAACGCCTGGCGGAAGCGTTTACGCATCAAGGGTTTGAACAGCCGCCAGACGTGTCGGCCCTTGAGCCGGGCGGAAGAAAGACGCCACTCCTGCGCCTGCCCTACATTGACCTGGCAGCTAGCCCCCGAGCCCTGTAATAGCCACGTCTTGACCGGCATCGAGGGTTCCATCCGCGACAGTATCTGGTGATGAACCTTGTGTACCGAAGCGAAGGGCGAACCACCCGCCCACATGACATTAATAATGCTCATTGAGCAGCAAACCTTTCATCGCGTGCCAGGGTTCGTGCTTCGAGGCATTCAGAAACTGATAAGCCAGCCAATGCAGACTCCGAGCAAAAGTACCAGGGATAACTTGACCTGCTCGCGACGCCTGCGGCGCGCCTTGCGCTGACGCTCCACGGGTACTTCCACGTGAACCCCGAACCCAGTGTGCAGAACAGCATCCCCTTCCAGCGTTACCGCCGTCAAGTTCAGTTGCGCATAGCGAAGCGACAGGGCCTTCTCGCCACCAAAGCCGGCAAACGGGGCACATAGTTGATATTCCTTGAGCCGCCGTAGTCCAGGATTAAGAGAGAAACTCTGCCATTCGGGCTTGTTGGAAATCAGGGGGTAACAGGCCACGCCACTGATGACTTCACGCTCGCCCAAGTGGATGTAAGGGCTGTGCACACACAAGTCGTAAACATAGTTGCGCAGCCACACCTGGAGGATATCGGGCCGTTTCTCCAGAATTGCCCGGGAGTCTTCCACGAAAGCCGGACGATAGAACTCCCAGTCATCTTCGCAGTGAAAGATATAAGGCGTCTTGACGTGCCCGTAGGCCAGGTCGATCGAGGCCAACTGTCCCAGCTTCGGCTGATTGACGAACACTGTACAGTGATCTTTCCAGTGAGCAGGGATCACCGCATGCACACCCTCATCACCCGCATCTTCGGTTATGAAGACTTCTCGGATCGGCGCAGTATTGAAACGGTCAAAGCTCTCCAAGGTCCGCCTGAGCAGATCGAGCCGGCCGCAACTGGTTACCACCAGGGTAATGTCACTCTCGTCGGAAAACTGCACCTGAAATACCATTTAGTTTAAACGTCATCGAAACATCCGATGAACGAACGGTTCCTGTCAAACGCCCAGCGTCAGGCGCAATCTTTCCAGCAAGGCAAGCGGTGCGCGGGGCCGTAGCGGGGGCTCCAGCGCTTCAACGATCTTCTGTCCTATGCGTGCGAAGCTGAATTGCTCCAGGGCCAGCTTCTGTCCGTTGCGCGCAATACTGTGTGCCAATTCGGGCTCGGCACGCAGGCGACCGAGTTTTTCCTGGAGCTGTGCAATGTCGCGATACAGCACCACGTTCTGCATGTCCTGCAAACCCAGGGCGCGAGCCTCGTCGGCCCCCTGATCGAATGCCAGCAACACACAACCGCAGGCCATGGCCTCAAAATTCTTGATCATGAACTCGCCCATACCCACATCGGCACTGACGAAAAAGCGGATGCGATTGAGGGTCTGGCAATATTCCTCGCCTGACTTGGTACGGGTGACGACCAGCGGTTCAACGCGCCCCAACTCATCCAACAGGGCTTTGCGACCACTATAGGCGACACTGTTGGTGCTGCCGACAAAGGCCAGTTCGATATCCCGTTCGCGGCCCTGATCCGCCAGCAAGGACTGATCGTAACCCTTGGGCACGAACACCGCATCGAAACCTTCGGCGCGCAGACGTTCACTGACCATGAAACCGGAACTGATGACGCGTACCCATGGCAGGCGGCGGTAGTGCGCACTGAACTTCCCGGTGTATTTGCACGGAATGTAATTCTGATAGGCATCGTGTTCAAGGATCACCAGGTTCGGGATCGTACGGATGAACCCGGCCTGCCGGATCTCCTGCTTGAAACGCAGGAAAAACACGATCCGGTCGTAACGCGATATGTCCACGTGACGTTGGAAATAGCCACGCAGATTGCGTTGTTCCTCGCTGTCGAGCCAACGCAGGTCGCACTCGCAATGGGCAGCCACACCTTCATAGAGTCGGTCCAGGATGGCCCGCTGTTCTTTCTGCACCAGAAATAGAACTCTCATTGTTTTCCTTGCAGCACCATCGCCTGGATGAATGATAAGTAGTAGCTAGGGTCTTGTTGATGTCCCACCATGAACCCCTACAGCCGCCAAAACAGTTCATGGCGGCGCACAGCCTTGCGAAAAAACTCATTCTCGCCATACGAAGAGCTCCTACGCCCGGCCAGCAGCCGCTGAATACCACGACGCAGGCGACGCTTGAACGGCGCAGGCGGTTGCAGATCATGCATCATGGCCAGCGCCATGGCCTTGTCATGCTGCACGGCCAGCCCCAACGGCAGACTGATGGGACACATCGCTCGAGCCGGGTCGAAATAGGGCGGCAAGGCAACGCCCGCACCCGTGTCGCCCATCGGCCAGCGATCATTGTCGTGGAGGTGATTGGCATAGCCCAACAGCGTCGTGGGCTGCCATTCCAAGCCCTCGAGTGCCTGCATGACGGCGTTGTGTGCACAAAGATGATCGGGGTGCGGATCAAGGACCGGGTGCGGCAACACAATAATTTCCGGGCGCGCCATCAAGATCAGCTCGCGCAAGTCTGCCAGCAGATTGTTCCAGGTCGCTGCACCGTCGGCGTCGCCGGGCAAGGTAAGCGGATTCATCTGACGGAACAGTCGGGTATCGCTCAGGTCCGCTTCGCGTGAACTTTGGGGCTGGCCGGGCGCGGCCTGCATGGCCGCCAGTTGCAAGCAGAAGTATCCCAGTTGCACACAATGACTTTCAGGTACCCCGGCCCAGCGCGGCACGGCAATACTGTCCCAGGCGCGTAAGCGACCCTTGAGCCGTGCCGCCTCAACGCCGTCCAGGCCCATCTGTTGATAATGTTCGGCTTCGATTTCGCCGGCGGTCAGCGTCACGATCCAGGCTTCGCCGGCCTGGCTGTACAACCCGAACGCCGCCAACTCCGCATCGTCGGCGTGTGGCGCGATGACCATCACCCGCTGACGCAGCACATCCTCTGCCGGGAAAGACCACAGGGTCGGCTCACCCAGCAAACGGCAAAAACGACCGTGCAGACGCAGCTCGCCTCGGGACAGAGTACTTCCCTGCTCGCTGAGATTGAGGTAGCGCAGGCCATTGGCTCCTCGCTCGAAGACCTGTCGATCCAGATGCTCACCGCCCGACAATTCGACCAGCGGGTCGATGAAACGCCCCAGCCAGGTGCTTCTGACCCGCAGCGCCAGGATCAGCGTGGCGCCGTCGTCCAGCATCACGCCCTCATCCAACCGCAGCCGACCGGCGTCAAGATGCACCTTCGGCTGCTGGGTGAATGGCGCAAAGCTGTACTGGTAATCGTCCCTGGGCGAATAAAACAGGTGATCGGCGAACCACGCTTCATGAGCGATCCACGCCAATACCGCCAGCACCAACGGCAGCCACCAGGCGACCAGTATACCCAGCAAGACCAGCATCATGAGCGCCAGCAACAAACCCACGCGCTTGTTGCGACGATGGCGTTTGAGCAATTGCTGTTTGCGGCTGACGGGTGGATTCATACGGTAAACACCGGCACAGGGTTGCACCAGCGGTCCTTGTACTCCCGGTCCGCCCGGCCGAACGAAAAACGCAACGGCTTGCCGGCGGCGCGGGCATGTTCCCAGGCGTTTTGGGTGTTGAGGAAGCTCAGCACGCTACCGGGGCTGAATTCGCGCGTCTGCGGGTCCACGCCGCCGTTGATGTACTCGACGCTGATCCACTCCGGCGCTTCCACCCGATACACCAGTTGAATGGCAATCGGCGCATCGTTGAGAAAAATCACCGAGCCGATCAGCAGTTCGCGCAACAGCTCGATCACCTCACCCATGCGCTCGGCGCCGGTCGCCGCAAACCCCCAACGACGCTGGAACAGGTCGCAGTAGATCGACGCCAGTTCCGCGCTGGAGAACTCATTGACCGAACGCACCACCCCACCAGCCTCTTCCAGCAAACGCAGCTCGCGGCGCTGGTTGTAGCGAAACTTCTTGGACAGCTCTTCCGGCGTACGCGCCATGGCCAACTGCTCCTGCTGTACCTTCAGGCCACTGAAACGTCCCTCGTTGAGGGCCGAGAGATAACGTCCGCGATGACGCAACGGCGCCTGGGTTTCGGGCGCCGCCGGTAGGATAAGCTCGGCATTGCCCAGATCGAACAGGCCCTTCTTGCCGCTACGCTTGAGCACCTCCTTGGACAGCGCCAAATCCCGGCCCCAGGTCGCAATTGCCGCCTTCAACTCACCCTGGTGTTCGTATGCCAGGTAACGCACAGGAATGCCGGCCAGGGCTGCCAGGCGTTCGACCACCAGGGGATGGGTCGCCACACTGCCACCGAAACGCTGCCAGACCTGGGTATAAACCGGTGCATCTACGGCTGTCCAGCCGCGCTCACGCCAGCCTTGGAATCGGTTCAGCATCAGACCCTCGGCGCCAGTTCGGTGACTTGAGGCAAACGCCAGAATGCCTCGCGTACCGCACGATCCGAGAAACGTTCACGTAGGCGATCAAGCATCAGCTCGGCGCATTGACGACGCTGCAGATCGTCCATGACCGCCAGGTGTTGCAGCCCCTGGGCCAGGTGCTCGGCGTCGCCCAGGGGAAACAGAATACCCACGCCTTCGACCACTTCCTTCGCCCCGCCACAGGCCGTGGCCAACAATGGCACGCCAGCGGCCATGGCTTCGAGCAACACCATGCCGAACGGTTCGTGATCGGAACTCAGGGCAAACACGTCGAAAGCCCGGAAGTAACGGCGCGCCTCAGGCACCTGGCCGAGAAACAGCACGCGGTCGGCGATTCCCAGTTCAAGCGCCAGGTCCCGAAGATTCTGCTCCAGGCGCCCCTTGCCGAGAATGGCCAGCTGACTATGGCCGGGCAGATACGCAAGTGCCGCGGCAAAACCTCGCAACAACGTGGCCTGATCCTTGTCCGGATGCAGGCGGCCGACGTTGCCGACGACCCAGGCGTTTGCTTCCAGCCCCAAGGTATGCCGCGCCTCGTCCCGGGACACCAAGCCAGCCCGCGCAGCCTCCAGGTCGATGCGGTTGTAGAGGGTCTGGATTCGACCCGCCGGCCAATTCGGCAGGCAGCGGCGCATGTCGTCACGCACCGCATCGGAAACCCCGAGCAAGCTCAGGCGCTTGCGAAAAACATGCGCGAACAGCCGGCGAGTACGCCGCTGGTAGTCGCCAAAGGCATGGTGCACGCCAATCACCGGCAACCCGGTACCGAGCAGGGCGATGTAGATAGGCTTGAAACGGTGGGCAATGCAGAAACTGAAATTGCGCGAAGCGGCGATCTTGCGCAGATCGCCAATGGCGCCCAGCTTCAGGCCTCTCACGGCACTGGAGCTGTACTCCATGAACAGCACCTCGTCCGAGGCGCAACCAGCAGCGACCTCGGCATCGGCGACCCCGGTGAGAAAAACCGTGGTCACGCGATAGCCAGTGCCCGCGAACAGACTGGCGTACTGACGGGCGCAGTCGAGAAACGGCCCGTCATAACCGTGACAGAACTGCAGCACATGTCGCTCAGCCGAGCGTGTCATAAGCGTCCACGCCGTCTTTGACCACCAGAATGTCTTCCATGATCAGGTATTGCAGGTCCGAGCCATAGAACATGTTCAGCGCGTCGGTCGGCGAGCAGATCATCGGTTCGCCGCGGCGGTTGAGCGAGGTGTTCAGGGACACGCCGTTGCCCGTCAGGACTTCCAGGGCCTTCATCATGTCGTAGTAGCGCGGGTTGTATTCGCGCTTGAGCACCTGGGCCCGGGAAGTACCGTCTTCATGGACGACTTCCGGCACGCGGCTTTTCCACTCCTCGGCCACTTCGAACGTGAAAGTCATGAAGGGGGCGGGATGATCGACCTTGATCATCTGCGGCGCGACGGTATCGAGCATCGACGGGCAGAAAGGCCTCCAGCGCTCGCGGAACTTGATCTGTTCGTTGATGCGATCCGCCACGCCGCTGGCGCTCGGGCAACCGATGATCGAGCGACCACCCAGGGCACGCGGACCAAACTCCATACGCCCCTGGAACCAGGCCACGGGGTTGCCATCGACCATGATTTTGGCAATGCGTTCAGGGGTGTTGTCGATCTTGCGCCACGCCGGCTTGCTCGGATGACGGGCGCATGCGGCGATCACGTCTTCGTTGCTGTAGGCCGGGCCGAGGTAGACGTGTTCCATCTTCTCCACCGGCACGCCACGGGCATGGGATACATAAGCCGCCGCGCCCACCGCGGTACCGGCGTCGCCGGAAGCCGGTTGCACGAACAGCTCCTTGACGTCGTCACGGGCGATGATCTTCTGGTTCAGCTTGACGTTCAACGCGCAACCGCCGGCGAAAGCCAGCTTGCCGGTTTCCTTGAGCACGTCGCCCAGGTAGTGGTCGATCATCTGCAGCGCAAGTTTCTCGAACAGCGCCTGCATGCTGGCCGCGTAATGGATGTATGGCTCGTCGGCGATGTCGCCTTCGCGCTTGGGACCGAGCCATTCGATCAGCTTCGGCGAGAAGTAGAAGCCCTTGCCCTTCTCTTTATAGCGGCGCAGGCCGATCACGTTGGCGTAGTCGGTGTTGATCACCAACTGGCCGTTCTCGAACGAGGCCAGGCGCGAGAAATCGTACTTGCTGGCATCGCCATAGGGCGCCATGCCCATGACCTTGAATTCGCCGTCGAGCATTTCAAAGCCGAGGAACTCGGTGATCGCACCGTACAAGCCGCCCAGGGAGTCCGGGTCGAAAAACTCCTTGATCTTGTGGATCTTGCCGTTTTCGCCATAGCCAAAGAAGGTCGTGGCGTACTCGCCCTTGCCGTCGATACCCAGGATTGCGGTTTTTTCCTGGAAACCCGAGCAGTGATACGCGCTGGAAGCGTGGGCCAGGTGATGCTCGACCGGCTCGATCTTGATCTTTTTCGGATCAAAGCCCAGTTGTTCCAGGCACCAGACGATCTTGCGACGATAGCGCTTGTAGCGACGGTTACCCATCAGGATCGCGTCGAGAGCACGGTCCGGGGCGTACCAGTAGCGCTTGGCGTAGTGCCAGCGCGCCTCGCCGAACAGGCTGATCGGCGCGAACGGAATTGCTACCACGTCGACGTCGGACGGTTTGATGCCGGCCTGCTCCAGACAGAACTTCGCCGACTCATAGGGCATGCGGTTCTTTGCATGTTTATCGCGTACGAAGCGCTCTTCCTCGGCCGCCGCGATCAGCTTGCCGTCTATGTACAGCGCTGCGGAAGGATCATGGCTAAGGGCGCCGGACAGGCCAAGAATCGTCAATGCCACAGGGGTCTAGCCTCTTTTGTCTGCATACGGGCGACAAGCGCCGCAAAAAATTGATGTGCCGCGCGCCGGGGCGTTGGGCAGCTAAAGGGCGGGATTATAGCGTAAAAGCGGCGATAAGCCGCTAGCGGTGAGTGGCGAGCGCTTGGTGCCCGTAAAACCTGGGCGGCCCTGAATGCTCAGGTGCCTGGCACTCCGTCTTCGCGAGCAGGCTCGCTCCCACATTGGATCAAGTACGCTGCCGACCAATTGTGGGAGCGAGCCTGCTCGCGATAGGGCCGCAGGCCCGAGTCATGACTCGCCGGTAATGTCCTTGGGCACCCGCTGATCGATCACCCGATACAACGCGCTGTCCTCAGGCCAATTGCGCATGAATCGCGCCCGATCCCGGGCATAGGCTGGGGCGAAGCTGGCGTGGGTGCGGTGCTGACACATGGAGTCCAGATCGATCAGCGCCCAGCGGTCGTGCTGCCAGAACAGGTTGTGGCCCTTGAGGTCGCCGTGGCTGATGCGCTCGCGGATCAGGTCGGCGAACAATCGATCCAGCGCCAGCAACTCGGACTCGGGCGCCTCCCCGCTTTCCACGCAAGGGGCAAAACGCTCGATGATATCGGGCCCCGACAGATGCTCGGTCACCAGGTAGGCACCACGACGCAGCCACAGGAAACGCTTTTCCAGCAAGGCCAGTGGTTTGGGGGTGGCGATGCCGAGAAACGTCAGCCGATGCCCTTCGCGCCAGGAGTGCCAGGCACGACTGGGACGCCAGAAGCGCTTGAGCCAATGGACGAAGCTCTTGATGTTGTAGCGTTTGATAACCAGGGTGCGGCCGTCCACCTCGACTTTGCCGACACTCGCCGCGCCCCCGGTCTTGTACAAGTGGCCCTGGTCCAGCAAGGCATCTGCTCGCTCCAGCACCGGTATCATGGCCGCTTCTTCATCACGCCGGATCGCCCGCAGGCCGAATGCTCCACGCTGCACGCTGAACAGGCTGCATTCGCGCCCGACCTTTTCCAGGAAGTCCTTCAGTCGCCAGGCCTGAACCTTGTCGATCTGCTTTTGCAGCGCCTCCATGGGTAACGCGTGCTCGGCGTTGCCCAGCAGGTAGTGCACCAACAGCTCTTCATTGAACGGTTCGAGGGATTTAGGCAACTGAGCGAAAAACACCCCCAGGTTCTCCAGCACTTTTTGCCGAGACAACGCTTTTCCCGGTGTTTCAGCACGAATGCCAGCGCCATCGATCAGGTAGAGCTTGCCGTCGTGGCGTAGCAGATTGTCCAGATGCAGGTCTTCCTGCCAGAGTCCTTTGCCGTGCAGTTGCGCAATCGCGCCAAGGGCTTCGGCCAATACCGCCGCTTGCTCGTCGGCCAGCAAGGGCAACTGTTCGACCTGCTTCCAGGCGTCCCCCAGGCTTTCAGCGCCTTCGAGGAACTCGAACAACAACCAACCGCCCTCGCCGTCTTTCAGGCCGTCGGCCAGCAACACCGGCGTCGTCAAACCCTGTTCCGCCAGCAGGCGCACGCCTTGCAGTTCGCGCTGGAAATGCCGGGCCGCCTTGCTGCCGACCAGCAATTTGGCCAGCACCGGCCGGCCGCGCCAGACGCCGCCACCGACATAACGCTGCCCCGGCAGCACCCGCAACAGCGACAGCAACTGCAATTGCGCCGGGCCGGCGGCATCGGCCAGCTCCACGCTCAGGGGCAGGCCGGGACTGCGACCGGCGCTTTTCAATTCGGACAAATGCATCAACGGGCTTCCTTGTGGCTGCGCCGGGCGGTCAGGCGGGTCAACCAGCGATCGACCAGAGCGGCGTCCGCTGGCTGATCCAGATAGGCAGCCAACAACTGACGAACCTCGCCTTCATTCCAGACTGACGCACGACGCAGCAAAGGCTCAAGATCCTTGACCCTGTCGCGCTGACCGAACAGTAGCGGGCGGGTCTTCTCCAGGTCGATCAATTGCGCCTGATAGCCATCGGCAGTCGCTTGCAGAAAGATGTGCTTGGGGTAAAAGCAACCATGAACCTGATGCATGCCATGCAGCCGCCGCGCCAGGTGACCGCAGGCTTTCAGGACGGTCGAACGTTGCGCCGCCGTCAGCGCCGGCCAGTCCTGCAACAGCGAATCCAGATCATCCCAGCCATCCAGGGCCCGCGTCAGCAGGATCGCTCGCACCTCGCCGTCGATCTTGCGCTGGCCGTAGAACACAGCTTGCAAGGCCGGGATACCCAACTGGCGATAACGGCTGATGTTGCGAAATTCCCGGGAAAAGCTCGGCTCACCGAAGGGGTGGGACAAGGTCCGCGTCAAGTAATTGCTCTGGCGCTTGAGGTAATAGCCCCGCCCTTCCAGCTCCAGCCGAAACACACTGCTCCAACCATCGCCCGACGTATTGGGCTCGTCCACCGCCTCCAGTTGCCGTGCCCATAAGGCGTCGAAACTGTCCAGACCATGGCGTTCCAGCAATGGCCGGTCTTCAGCGGCCAGGAAATCAGTCATTCACGCCCCTCGAAAAATCTCACCACGTGACGGATGCGCTTCTTGTCGCACGTATCGAGTCGATCGCGTTGGCGGTATTGCAGGTAGAAACGCAGGCGCTGGGTGGCCGACAAGTGATACTTGGCGACTTTGTCCAGGCACGCCAGGTCCTTGGTGATGCGGTACTTGAGCCAGAATCCCCGCCAGAAATCACCGTTCGGGCAGTCGATCAAAAACAGCCGTGACCGGTCGTCGATCAACAGATTGCGCCACTTCAGGTCGTTATGGGTGAAACGATGCTCGTGCATGGTCCGGGTATAACCGGCCAGTTGCCGGCTCACTCCATCAACCCAGGCACGATCAGCCAGCCGCAGGTCGTGTCGCTCGGCCAGAGCCGAGAGGTCTTCGGTGCAGGGCAGTTCGCGGGTGATCATCGCCCCCCGGGCATAGGCGGCGCCGTTGCGCTCCAGGCCCCATGCCACGATCTCGGCCGTAGGAATGCCCCACTTGGCGAAGCGCTTGAGGTTCTGCCATTCGGACTTGACCCGCGGCTTGCCCAGGTAACGGCGCAAACCCTTGCCTGCCCCGACGTAGCGCTTGACGTAATAGTTCACGCCATCGCGCTGTACGCGGATCACCTCCGACAGCGGGTCGCGGGTCAAGCGCTCCCCTTGCAGGGCGAATACCGCATCGAGGCTGCCGAAATCCTGCGCCAGCTCGGCGTACGCCGGCTCCAGTTTCCAACCCGACATCAGAGCGCATCCCCGTACCGCTGTTTGCGGGCATAGAGTTTGTTGGCCTTGGCTTCGAGCCTGCTCAACAGTGCGGCCTCTTGCGCCAGGATCCGGCGCAACGGCTGCTGAAAGTAGCCCTTCAAAAAGCGCAGCTTGTCACGACGGGTCAGTCCGATGTCCAGCGCCGAGAAATACAGCGCAGCCAAGTCCTTGTTGCGCCAACGAGTGGTAATGGCCGGCCGGGTCTGGGCGCGATGCAGGTCAATCACCGAGAGCTTGAAATCCCGCGGGGTCACCGGCTTGTCGGTGTGCAGCAGAAAATGGCAGATGTAGCAGTCGCGATGGTTGACCCCGGCACGGTGCATCATGCCGGTCATGCGCGCCACTTCGGCGATCAGGGCCCGCTTGAGCGCCGGTTGCGGCGGATGCTTGACCCAGTCGATGCTGAAGTCTTCGAGACTGATGGTCGGCGCCAGCTCTTCGGTGACGATGAAGGAGTGCTGGTCCGCCGGGTTCTGGCCCTTTTCGCCATACGCAACGGCGGTCATGGTCGGCACGCCGACTTCCTGCAGGCGCTGGATGGCTTTCCACTCCTGCCCCGCACCGAGGACCGGCAGCTTGGCGGTGACCAGGTTCTTGACGATCTCGCCCCAACCGATGCCACGGTGGATCTTCACGAAAAAGCCGCGACCGTCCACCTCGGTGCGCAAGGTGCGCCGGGCTTCCAGTTCACGATAGACCTCGCCCTTGAGCGCCTCGACTTCGACGAACGCATCGCGCCCGGCCCAAAGGCTCTTGAACGGTTCGGCCAGCATCAATTTCATTACGGGTGCTCCGCCAATATCACATCGGCCGCGTGCTGCGGCATGCTGTAGAGGTCGGCCGTTTCCGCGAAGGCCAGACCATTGCGGCTCCAGGCCGCCCGCGCATCGGCATCACCCAGCATCCGTTCCAGGTATTCGGTGAGCTGCGCCTGTTCGAACGGCTCGTCCAGCACCAGCCCACTGTCGGCCTCGGCGATGTAATGGGCGTACCCGCACACCGCACTGACCAGCACCGGCAACCCGGCCACCAGCGCTTCGAGCAGCACAGTGCCAGTGTTTTCGTTGTACGCCGGATGAATCAACAGGTCGGCGCCCAGGAGGAAACGCGGGATATCGCTGCGCCCCTTGAGGAATCGCACATTGTCACCGAGCCCCAACGTGGCGCTCTGCAATTGGAATACTTTGGGGTCGTCCTGGCCGATTACAAACAGCCGGGTACGTTTTTTCAGTTCGGCAGGCAGAGCGGCGAGCGCCTTGAGACTGCGATCCACGCCCTTGGTCTTGAACCCGGACCCGATTTGCACCAATAGCAGATCGTCATCGGCCAGTTCGAACTCAGCACGGAACGCGGCACGAATCGCGTCAGCATCGGCGGGTCGGCGGCGGTCCTGGGCGATGCCCGGCGGCAATAAGTGGAAGCGCTCCAGTGGCGTGCCGTAATGCTTGATGAACAGCGGCTGCTGGACTTCGGAAATCATCAGCACGTCTGTCTTGGCGTCCCTGGCGAACACCGCTCGCTCGTACTCGGCAAAATGCCGGTAGCGACCCCAGCGTCGATACAAGGAATTGCGCAGGGTCTGCGCCTTGTCTTCAAAACAGCCGTCGGCGGCGTAATACACGTCCAGGCCAGGCATCTTGTTGAAGCCGATCAAACGGTCTACCGGGCGCCTGGCCAGGTCGGCTTCCATCCACGCACTGAGCTTCTCGTTGCGACGATGGTTGAACAGTGCCTTGACTGGTGCCACCAACACTTCGAAACCCGGCGGGACGTCACCTTCCCAGATCAGCGTGTAGACACGGATCTGATGACCACGCCGCTGGCATTCCAGGGCGATGCGCATGAAGTCACGCTGCAGGCCGCCGAAGGGAAAGTATTTATAAAGGACAAAAGCCAATTGCATCAGCGCGGCTCCTCAGCCAATAACGTGCTCAGGTGGCTGGCAACACGCTCGGGGTTCAGTCGCGTAAAGCACAAGGGCTGCTCGCGCTTCAGGTCAAACCGACGGGCATCTTCGGCGGTCGGCGGATAAGTGCATTGTTTCTGCATGCAAGGGGCACAGGGGAAATCGCTGGCAAGATGGATCTGGCCCTTGCCATAGGCGCCAGTCAGCACCGGGTTGGTGGGGCCGAGCAGTGAGATGGTCGGCACGTCCAGGGCGGCGGCCAGGTGACCCAGGCCAGTGTCTACCGCCACACAAGCCTGGGCGCCGGCCAGTACCTTGCCCATCCCACCCAGGTTCAGTTTCGGCAGCACCAGGGCGTTACGCAGCCCATTGGCGATACGTTCGGCCCGGGCTTTTTCCAGCGGATTGCCCCACGGCAACTTCACCACCACGCCGAACTGGCCCATGCGCTCGGTGAGCTGGCGCCAATACAGCTCCGGCCAGTGCTTGGATTCCCATGTCGTGCCGTGCAGGAACACCACATAAGGGTACGCGCGCGGAAGTTCCACCAAACGATCGACGCTCAGGCCGTAGTTGCCCAGGCTCTGGGGCAGGTCATAGCCCAGCGCCACGGCGAACAACTGCCGCACACGCTCTACCGCGTGCTGACCGCGTGCCACCGCCAGGCGACGGGAATAGAAACGCGCAGCCAGGGGTTCACGGGCCGAATCCTTATCCAGGCCGGCCACAGGAGCCTTGACGTAGCGAGTCAGCCAGGCACTTTTGAGCAGGCCCTGGGCATCGATCACCAGGTCATACCGTTCAGCGCGCATGCTCTGCTTGAAGCGTCGCCACTCGCCGCTCTTGATGGTTTGCCAGAGGTTCTTGCGCCAGCGGCGGATCGCCACCGGAATGACCTTACCCACGGCCGGGTGCCAGGTCGGAATCTCGGCGAAACCCTCTTCCACCACCCAATCGAACCGGATGCCGGGAATCGCCCGCGCCGCGTCGGTCAACGCCGGCAGCGTGTGGACCACATCACCCAGCGAAGAGGTCTTGATCAACAGTACCCGCAAGTTACTGGACCTCCACGGGGATGCCCTGCAAACGTGCCAGAGCATCATTCACCGACGGAGGCATGAGCTGACGCAGACAATTGTAATGACCGAAGCGGCAGGTACGGTCGAAGCACGGGCTGCATTCAATGCCCAGGCGCACCACTTCGACCTTGTCGGCCAGTGGTGGCGTAAAACCCGGCGAGGTAGAGCCGTAAACGGCCACCAATGGGCGGTTCAGGGCGGCGGCCACGTGCATCAGCCCGGAATCGTTGGACACCACCGAATCGGCGCAGGACAACAGGTCAATGGCTTCCGCCAGGGACGTGTCACCACTGAGGTTTACCGACTCTTCCCGCAGGCCCGGAATCAGCCGCGAACGGATGTCCTCGCCCACCGAGTGATCGTTTTTCGAACCGAAGAGCCAGACTTGCCAACCTTCGCGGATCTTCGCTTCGGCCACCTGGGCGTAATGATCCGCCGGCCAACGCTTGGATTCGCCGAACTCGGCACCGGGGCACAATGCCAACACCGGGCGGTCCAGGCTCAGGCCGAACTTGGCCAGCGCCGCTTCGCGGGTCACTGGATCGATCTGCAGATCAGGACGCGGGTAGGGCTTGGGCAACTCGGCACCCGGCGCATAGGCCAGGGCCATGAAACGCTCGATCATCAGCGGATAGCGATCTTTGTCCAGCGTGCGCACATCGTTGAGCAGGCCATAGCGGAACTCGCCGCGCCAGCCGGTACGCTTGGGGATCCCGGCGAAGAACGGCACCAATGCCGACTTCAACGAGTTGGGTAACAGGATTGCCTGGTCATATTGACTGGCCAGGGACTTGCCGATGCGTCTGCGGGTCGCCAGCTCCAGCACACCGTGACCGAGCGGAAAGCTCAAGGCCTTGCGTACTTGCGGCATGCGTTCCAGGATCGGTCGGCTCCACTCGGGGGCCAGGACGTCGATCTCGCATTGCGGGTGGAGCTGTTTCAGGCACTGGAACAGTGTCTGCGCCATCACCATGTCACCGACCCAACTGGGCCCAACGATCAAAATATTCATGTGCGTTCCAAAAACGATACGGGGAGGCCTACGCCTCCCCGCCTCGAGAATCACTGTGGCCCAGGTCGTTGCCTTCTGCCTTCAATCTACAACACATCACACTTCCATTGTGGGAGCGGGCTCGCTCGCGATGAGGTCGGCACAGCCAACATCAACATCGCCCGATACACCGCCTTCGCGAGCAGGCTCGCTCCCACAGGGGATCTTCATCGACCCCAAATACATCAAACACCACAAATCCAGTGTGGGAGCGAGCCTGCTCGCGATGAGGCCGGCACAGTCAATCAATGCCGCCTGACACTCCGCTTTCGCGAGCAGGCTCGCTCCCACATTCAATACTCAGCTCAGTCCCAGCTCGCGCCAGATCCGCAGCACCTGTCTGCGCTCATCCACAAACTGGTCGCCGGTGATCACCCCGGCCTCTTTCTGCAAGGCCTGGCGGTGGGCGGCGGAGCGGTAGGCTTTATAGGCCTCGCGCAGCAGGGCGGCATCTTCGGGCGGCATCAGGCCGACCTCTTGCAACCCTTCCAGGATGCGGATGTTATCGGTGTAGCGCGCCAGCGATGGGTGTTCCTCGGACCACGCCAGGGCCGCGTATTGCACCATAAATTCAATATCGACGATACCTCCGGCGTCCTGCTTGATATCGAAGGGCGCTGTCGCCTCGAAAGCATTTGGCGCGGTGCCGGCGGCAGTGGCCTTGCTACCCAGGTTATCGCGCATCTTGGCGCGCATCTCGCTGACCTCCTGGCGCAACGTAGGCAGATCGCGTTTGCGCCCAAGCACCTGAGCCCGGACTTTCTCGAAGGCCTGGCCCACATCCTGGCTGCCCACCAACACCCGGGCCCGCACCAGTGCCTGGTGCTCCCAGGTCCAGGCTTCATTCTCCTGATAACGGGCAAATGCCCCAAGGGAACTGACCAGCAACCCCGACGCCCCGGACGGCCGCAGGCGCATATCCACTTCATATAACTGTCCGGAGTTGGTCTGAGCCGTCAGCAAATGGATGATCCGTTGGCCAAGCCGGGTGAAGAACTGTGCTCCGTCGATGGGTTTAGGCCCGTCGGTTTCCGCCTGGGGATCGCCGTCGTGGATAAACACCAAGTCCAGATCGGAACCATGCCCCAATTCCAGGCCGCCGACTTTCCCGTAACCGACAATAATGAAGCCCGGATCGCACAAACTGCCGTCCGTGCGCAACGGTACGCCATGCTTGGCCGCCGTCTGGCGCCAGGCCAGGGCCAGGACTTGCTCGAGAATTGCCTCGGCCAGCCAGGTCAGGTAATCGCTGACCTTCATAAGCGGCAGGCTGCCGGCGATTTCCGACGCGGCCACCCGCAGCCGGTGTGCCAGTTTGAAATGCCGCAGGGCTTCCATCTGCTGCTCCAGGTCATCCTCGGGAATCCGCGTCAGGCGTTCGCGCAACTCCGCCGCCAGCTCCGGTGCCAAGGGCGGCTTGAACAGACGACCTTCATTGAGCAACTCATCCAACAGCAAGGGGAAACGGGTGATCTGCTCGGCGATCCACGGGCTCGCCGCGCACAGCGTCAGCAAGCGCCGCAGGGCGCCGGGGTTTTCCGTCAGCAGCACCAGATAGGCCGAACGACGGGCCACTGCCTCCACCAATGGCAATACCCGTTCAAGCACCAGGTCTGGATCGGCATGTTCCACCGCCTGGGCCAGCAGGCGAGGAATGAATGCATCCAGACGTTCACGCCCCAGGCGCTGCATGGCGCGCAATTGCGGACTGGTGCGCAGGACGGCCAGGGCCTTCAGCGCCTTGGGTGCATTGACGAAACCACCCTCCTCCAACTGCCGGCACGCGGCCTCTTCGTCCTGGCTGTCTTCCCATAACGGCAACCACTCACCGCCCACCACCACCTCGCTTTCGCTGCCCTCTTCTTCATCCGGATCAGCGATGACCTGACCAAAATGCCAGGCCACGCGCCCACGCCAATACATTAATTGCTCGTGGAACGCCGTCCAGTCGGCAAAGCCCAGCATGAATGCGATGCGTGCCTGATCCTGGGGGCTGTCCGGCAGCATCTGGGTCTGGCGGTCGGCGATGGCCTGGATCGCATGCTCGGTGTATCGCAGGAATTCATAGCCCTGACGCAGCTCGTCGATCACTTCGGCAGGCAGATAACCTTGGCCTTCCAGGGTGCCCAGCACTTTCAGCAACGGGCGCTGTTGCAGGCTCAGGTCGCGCCCGCCGTGGATCAACTGGAACGCCTGGGCGATGAACTCCACTTCACGGATACCGCCCGACCCCAGCTTGATATTGTCGGCCATGCCTTTGCGCCGCACTTCCTGCTGGATCAGTTGCTTCATGGTGCGCAGCGCTTCGATGGCGGAAAAATCCAGGTAACGGCGATAAACGAACGGGCGCAGCATGTCGAGCAACTGCGCACCCGCCACCTGGTCGCCCGCCACCACCCGCGCCTTGATCATCGCGTAGCGTTCCCAGTCGCGCCCCTGATCCTGGTAATACTGCTCCAGGGCGTTGAAGCTCAGCACCAGCGCACCGGCCGAGCCGTAGGGGCGCAAACGCATGTCGACGCGGAACACGAAACCGTCGACGGTTATCAGGTCCAGGGCCTTGATCAGGCGCTGGCCAACGCGGATGAAGAATTCCTGGTTATCCAGCGGCCGCTTCACACCAACGGTTTCGCCGCCCTCGGGGTAGGCGAAGATCAGGTCGATGTCCGACGACAGGTTCAACTCCACCGCGCCCAGCTTGCCCATGCCCAGGATCACCATGTGCTGTGCAGCACCACTGCGTCGACCGGTGGGCGTGCCGAATTGCTGGCAGAGTCGCTGGTACAACCACTGGTAGGCCTGGTCGATGCAGGTATCGGCCATGTCCGACAGATCGCGGCAGGTCTGGACGAGGTCGGCCTTGCGGTTCAGGTCGCGCCAGATGATCCGCACCTGCTGGCGCGTACGCTGGCGGCGCAGGACACGCCCCAGTTCATCTTCGCTCTCGGCGGCCTGCACCGCCGCGCCTATCTGCGCGCACATTTCGCCGGCGGCCAGGCTGCGGTCCAGTTCGCCACTGCGCACCAGTTCCAGTAGCATCAAAGGTTCGCGGACACTCTGCTCGATGACAAAATCACTGGCGGCCGCGACGCGATGGAACTCCTTCCAGCGCTCCGGCGTCCAGGTAGACAGCTCGGGGTCATTGTCCAGCAGGGCAACCGCCGCACGGAACGACTGCTCGGCACGGCTGACCAATGACTGGAGAATTGCCGGTATTTCGGCAAGCAGGGGCAGGCTCATGGTCTATCCTTGATCGGCGCGGGAAAGGCTGGATGTAGTGTTTTTTCCAAAGCCACTACCTGATTGACTGTCGAACAAAGATGATAAATAGCTAAAAATCTGATTTTATTGGCAGCCGACATCAAGTTTTTACCTGTTCGAGTTAGCAAAAGACCAACAGTAACGATTATTCTCACAACGGAACGAGGGGCCAAAAGCCTTTCATGTGTAGTTTTACTACTCGTCTATACATTCGAGAGGCTGAAACAGCCGGCGATTTGTAGTAAAACTACACGCCGCCGAAACAACCTTCGGCAATCCAAGAATTTTATACCGTCTGCCCACAAGGCCAGTCGCAAACTCAGGCAACCGATTCTGGTAGCCTTTCCGCCCTGGAGCAAGCCATGCAAGACCTCGATCCCGTCGAAACCCAGGAATGGCTGGACGCCCTGGAATCGGTTCTCGACAAAGAAGGCGAAGACCGTGCTCATTATCTGATGACCCGTATGGGCGAACTCGCAACCCGCAGCGGTTCGCAACTGCCCTACGCCATCACCACGCCATACCGCAACACGATCCCCGTTACCCACGAAGCACGCATGCCTGGCGACCTGTTCATGGAACGCCGCATTCGCTCGCTGGTGCGCTGGAACGCGTTGGCCATGGTCATGCGCACCAACCTGAAAGATTCTGACCTGGGCGGTCACATCTCCAGCTTCGCTTCCAGCGCGACGCTGTATGACATCGGCTTCAACTACTTCTTCCAGGCCCCGACCGACGAACACGGCGGCGACCTGATCTACTTCCAGGGTCACGCATCGCCAGGCGTCTATGCCCGTGCGTTCATGGAAGGTCGTATCTCCGAAGACCAGATGAACAACTTCCGCCAGGAAGTGGACGGCAACGGCCTGTCCTCGTACCCGCACCCTTGGCTGATGCCTGACTTCTGGCAGTTCCCGACCGTTTCGATGGGGCTGGGCCCGATCCAGGCGATCTACCAGGCGCGCTTCATGAAGTACCTGGAAGCCCGCGGCTTCATCCAGCCGGGCAAGCAGAAAGTCTGGTGCTTCATGGGTGACGGCGAGTGCGACGAGCCGGAATCCCTGGGGGCGATCTCCCTGGCCGGCCGCGAGAAGCTGGACAACCTGATCTTCGTCATCAACTGCAACCTGCAGCGCCTCGACGGCCCGGTTCGCGGCAATGGCAAGATCATCCAGGAACTCGAAGGCGTATTCCGTGGCGCCCAGTGGAACGTCAACAAGGTCATCTGGGGCCGTTTCTGGGACCCACTGCTGGCAAAGGACGTCGACGGCATCCTGCAACGTCGCATGGACGAAGTCATCGACGGCGAGTACCAGAACTACAAGGCCAAGGACGGCGCGTTCGTCCGCGAGCACTTCTTCAACACGCCTGAACTCAAGGCCATGGTTGCCGACCTGTCCGACGACGAGATCTGGAAGCTCAACCGTGGCGGCCACGACCCGTACAAGGTCTACGCAGCGTACCACCAGGCGGTCAACCACAAGGAACAGCCAACCGTCATCCTGGCCAAGACCATCAAGGGTTATGGCACCGGTGCCGGCGAAGCGAAGAACACCGCGCACAACACCAAGAAAGTCGATGTCGACAGCTTGAAGCTGTTCCGCGATCGCTTCGACATTCCGGTCAAGGACAGCGACCTGGAAAACCTGCCGTTCTTCAAACCCGAGGAAGGCAGTGCCGAGGCCCGTTACCTGGCCGAGCGCCGCGCCGCACTGGGCGGTTTCGTACCGCAGCGTCGCGCCAAGAGCTTCAGCGTCCCGACCCCGCCACTGGAAACCCTCAAGGCGATCCTGGACGGCTCGGGCGACCGCGAAATCTCCACCACCATGGCTTTCGTGCGGATCCTCGCGCAATTGGTCAAGGACAAGGAAATCGGCTCGCGTATCGTTCCGATCATTCCGGACGAAGCCCGTACCTTCGGTATGGAAGGCATGTTCCGCCAACTGGGCATCTACTCGTCCGTCGGCCAGCTCTACGAGCCCGTCGATAAAGACCAGGTGATGTTCTACCGCGAAGACAAGAAAGGCCAGATCCTCGAGGAAGGCATCAACGAAGCGGGCGCCATGAGCTCCTTCATTGCCGCCGGTACTTCGTACTCCAGCCACAACCAGCCGATGCTGCCGTTCTACATCTTCTACTCGATGTTCGGCTTCCAGCGTATCGGCGACCTGGCCTGGGCCGCTGGCGACAGCCGCACCCGTGGCTTCCTGATCGGCGGTACCGCCGGCCGGACCACCCTTAACGGTGAAGGCCTGCAGCACGAAGACGGCCATAGCCACATGCTGGCCGGGACCATCCCGAACTGCCGCACCTATGATCCGACCTACGGCTACGAGCTGGCGGTGATCATTCAGGACGGCATGAAGAAGATGACCGAAGAGCAACAGGACGTCTTCTACTACATCACCGTGATGAACGAGTCCTACCAGCAGCCAGCCATGCCGGCCGGCGTGGAAGCGGGCATCGTCAAGGGCATGTACCTGCTCGAGGAAGACACCCGCGAAGCGGCCCACCACGTCCAATTGATGGGCTCCGGCACCATCCTGCGCGAAGTGCGTGAAGCGGCGAAGATTCTGCGTGAAGAGTTCAACATCGGCGCCGACGTCTGGAGCGTTACCAGCTTCAACGAACTGCGTCGCGACGGCCTGGCCGTGGAGCGCAGCAATCGCCTGCATCCTGGCCAGAAGCCGAAACTGAGCTATGTCGAAGAGTGCCTGAACGGCCGCAAAGGTCCGGTCATCGCATCCACCGACTACATGAAGCTATTCGCCGAGCAAATCCGCCAGTGGGTTCCATCCAAGGAATTCAAGGTGCTGGGCACCGACGGTTTCGGCCGTAGCGACAGCCGCAAGAAGCTGCGTCACTTCTTCGAAGTCGACCGTAAGTTCGTTGTGTTGGCAGCCCTGGAAGCCCTGGCTGACCGTGGCGATATCGAACCAAAAGTGGTGGCCGAAGCCATCGCCAAGTTCGGCATCGATCCGGAAAAACGCAACCCACTGGACTGCTGAGGAGAATTTCCGTGAGCGAACTCATTCGCGTACCTGACATCGGCAGCGGTGAAGGTGAAGTAATTGAACTGTTTGTGAAGGTCGGCGACCGCATCGAAGCCGACCAGAGCATCCTGACACTTGAATCGGACAAGGCCAGCATGGAAGTGCCTGCGCCGAAGGCCGGGGTCATCAAGAGTCTGAAAGTGAAGCTGGGCGATCGCCTGAAAGAAGGCGACGAACTGCTGGAGCTGGAAGTCGAAGGCGCCGCTGCGGCGCCTGAAGCAGCGGCCCCTGCACCTGCCCCGGCGCCGGCTGAAAAGCCTGCTGCCGCCCCGGCTGCCGAAGCCGCGCCGGCTCCAGCCGCTGCGCCTGCCGCCGCCACTGTCCAGGACATCCATGTCCCGGACATCGGTTCGTCGGGCAAGGCCAAGATCATCGAAGTACTGGTCAAGGCCGGCGACACCGTCGAAGCCGACCAGTCGCTGATCACCCTGGAGTCCGACAAGGCCAGCATGGAAATCCCCTCGCCGGCCGCCGGCGTGGTGGAGAGCGTCGAGATCAAGCTGGAAGACGAAGTCGGCACCGGTGACCTGATCCTTAAACTGAAAGTGGCTGGCGCCGCCGCGCCTGCCGCTCCAGCGCCTGCACCTGCTGCACCGGCCAAGGCTGAAACCGCGCCGGCGCCGGCTGCCGCGCCTGCCGCCAAGGCCGAGGCCGCGCCAGCCCTTGCCGCAGCGCCTGCGCCAAGCGGTGCCAAGGTGCACGCCGGCCCCGCAGTACGTCAGTTGGCCCGCGAGTTCGGTGTCGAGCTGTCCGCCGTCGGCCCGAGCGGCCCACACGGCCGCGTGCTGAAGGAAGACGTGCAGGCCTACGTCAAGGCCATGATGCAGAAAGCCAAGAATGCACCGGCCGAAGGCGCCACAGGCGGCGCAGGCATCCCGCCGATCCCGGCAGTGGACTTCAGCCGCTTCGGCGAAACCGAAGAAGTTGCAATGACCCGCCTGATGCAGATCGGCGCGTCGAGCCTGCACCGCAGCTGGCTGAATATCCCCCACGTGACTCAGTTCGACCAGGCTGACATCACCGAACTGGAAGCCTTCCGCGTCGCGCAGAAAGCCGTGGCTGAAAAGGCCGGCGTGAAGCTGACCGTACTGCCGCTGCTACTCAAGGCCTGCGCACACCTGCTCAAGGAGCTGCCGGACTTCAACAGCTCCCTGGCGCCAAGCGGCAAGGCTGTGATCCGCAAGAAATACGTACACATCGGCTTTGCCGTCGATACCCCGGAAGGCCTGCTGGTACCGGTCATCCGCAACGTCGACCAGAAGAGCCTGCTACAACTGGCTGGCGAAGCGGCTGCCCTGGCCGAAAAGGCCCGGAACAAGAAGCTCACCGCCGACGACATGCAGGGCGCCTGCTTCACGATCTCCAGCCTCGGGCACATTGGCGGCACCGGCTTCACGCCGATCGTCAACGCGCCGGAAGTGGCGATCCTGGGTGTATCCAAGGCCACCATCCAGCCTGTCTGGGACGGTAAAGCCTTCCAGCCGAAGCTGATGCTGCCGCTGTCGCTGTCCTACGATCACCGTGTGATCAACGGCGCCGCCGCTGCACGCTTCACCAAACGTCTGAGCGACCTGCTGGGCGACATCCGCACCATCCTGCTGTAACCCGAATGGCCCTCCCCACGGGGGGGCCATCCGAACGCTGTTTTCCGAGCGCCACGCTCGTACCTCAACCCCGCCGACGGCGGGGCTTTTTTTGCCTGCTATAAACGCACCAGAACCTGTGGGAGCAAAGCTTGCTCGCGATATCGGTGGATCAGCCAATATCGTTCTCGACTGAGCTCGCCCTGATCGCGAGCAAGCTTTGCTCCCACAGGGTTACCTGCCTTGACTGACAAGCATCAGGCCGTTTGCCGGCGACCTTTCCTATGTCATCTATCAGTCATTACCCACAACTTGCGTCCCCTTCCCTATCAGTATTTATTCAGCGTCGAGCTTTAGCATCGGCACGCAGCGACAACTTTTTGCTCGCACAAGTACTTTTAAAATGCTGCCTTTCGAATGGACTCGAACATGTTCAGACCCACCGTCGGACCGATTGTCGGCCACACCACGACCGACCACGCACGAATATTCCTGCGCGGCGACAAAGCCCCCAAGCTTCCGGTATTCGCAGGACTTCGTTACAGACGCCAGGGCGATACGAGATGGACGAATGAACATTTCATTCAATTGCACGCCTATCGCGATATGACCGATGTGATCGTTTTGAGGAACCTGCAAGACGGCACCGTCTATGAATACCAGGCCGGGTGGTTTACCGCGCCTCACAAAGACGCCACGCAAGCGTCTCGACAATGGCCCGAGGACATCCATCGGTTACGCACGCCGACGGCGGATACCGGCATTCCACACGCTTATATCGTCGGTTCTTGCCGTTATCTGCGCATCACCGCCGGCGCTCCCTCAGCCCCCGAACTCGGGGACCGCACGTTCGCCGGCATCCAGCGTATCGTGGACCAGGCCAATCCACCAATCAGCGGCGTATTGATGGCGGGGGACCAGGTTTATCTCGACGATTTGAACATTGTGGCCCCGGACCGGACCTACAAAGACATCCTGTTCAAATACCGCACTGTCTTTTCTCAACCCAACATCAGCAAGTTGATGTCCGCCGTACCGACTTACATGATCCTCGACGACCATGAAATCGAAGACAACTGGCCCGCCAACAGACAAGTCGATGACGACATTCTCTACGCCAACGCCATGAGCGCCTATGGCCTCTATCAAGCCAGCCATAGCCCGGCCCACGCACTATCAAGCGACGGCAAATTGAACAGGTCGCTGCCGCACTACTGGTATCAGTTCGCTCACGGCGATATCGAATGGTTCGTCACCGACAGCCGGACACGACGCAACTTGTCGATGGCCGACCGACGCATACTGGATATCGAGCAGGAGCGGTCGTTGCTCGACTGGCTCATGAACAGCACCGCCCGGGTCAAATTCATCGTCACCAGCGTCATGTTCTACCCCGACCGCATACTCAATGATGGCGACGCCTGGCAGGCGTTCCCGCAACAGCGTCTTCGATTGCTGGAGTGCATTCGTCGCCATGGGATAAGAAACGTAATCATCGTGTCCGGTGACGTCCACGGCTCCATGACCAGCCGCCTGTGTCACAGCGAGGATGCCGATTTCGAGCTGCACACCATCGTTGCCTCGCCGTTTTGCAACAGTGAGCTGCTGCCTTACGCCGCCACTTCGGATTTTATTTTCAAGCCACCCATGACCCGGACCGAAAACGGTAACTATCAGTATGAGCTGACCAGCACAGTGGTCAGCCAGGACAACTTCGCGCACCTGCATGTCTCGACCCAGAGCCTTCACGTGACCTTTCACGACCGTGACGGCTACCCTTTGCAGCGAGTCGATATCCCGTTGCGCTGACGAACGGTATTCCCTTGCAGGCCCTCTGATCGGCTGACGACTGGAGAAATCCGCTTATTGGCCGATAAGGTTTATAGCACTTAGCCTTCATCTCTCTTGTCAGCCAGTGTCGCAATGATGCAACCTTGCGGCAATCCTTGATAACGAGGGGCGTCAGCCCGGCGCGATCAGCATTCTCGAAGCGAGTTTCCCCATGAAAAGCCAACCCGATGCCGCCAGCCGTATGGCGGCCGAGGTAGTGACGCAGTTACCGGTGCCCTCGCGGCTCGGTATGCTGCGTTTCGAGCGGCTGAATGAAGCGAGCTGGGCACTGCTGTTCCTCGACCCCAATTGCGAACGTTACTTCGGCCTGCCGGCGGTAGAGCTTTGCTCACTGGTCAGCTCGCCCTATGCCAGCCTGATGGAGCCTGAAGCGCGCTACCAGCTGCATGATGCCATTCAAGAACAACTGGCCCAGGCCCCGCATTACCTGATCCGCTATACGCTTCACACCTCCAAGGGCCCCATGAACCTGCTGGAAATGGGTGAAGCGTACAAACAGCACAATCGCCACCTGCTGCGCGGCTACCTGATGGCGGTGGACAACCTGCTGCAAAACGAGCCATCGATGCCGGCCCTGGATCTGGAAACCCAGAACTCGCGCCTGCAGATAGCCCTGGAGCTGAACCAGCGCGCCCAGCAAGAGCAACTTCAGCATCTGGACCGCGTGCGCGCCCAGCAGGACCTCATCCTGCTGCTGACCCGCCAGCGCTACAGCGCCAATAATTCCTTGCTCGAAGCAGCCGAACTCATCACCCGCAGCGCCTGCGACATCTACCAGATCGATTGCGCCAGCATCTGGAACCTGGAGGACGACAAGCTGGTGCCGATCTCCGCCTACAACCGTGCTTCCCAGGAATACTTTCGGCCGGACGTGATCGACGCCAATGAGTACCCTGACTACATGGAAGCGCTGCAGACCTGCCGCGCCATTGATGCCCATAACGCGACACGCGACCCACGCACCCGGGAAATGGCTGAAAACCTGCGCGCCCGCAACGTCAACGCCATGCTCGATGCCAGCGTGCGGATCGATGGTCAGGTGGTGGGCGTGCTGTGCCTGGAACAGGTGGGCGCCACCCGTGCCTGGCAGTCGGACGAGATCGCCTTTGCCGGTGAACTGGCGGACCAGTTCGCCCAGGTCATCAACAACCACAACCGACGCATCGCCACCAGTGCCCTGCACTTGTTCCAGCGAGCAGTGGAACAAAGCGCCAACGCGTTCCTGCTGGTCAACTGCGATGGCGTGGTGGAGTACGTCAACCCGAGCTTCACCGCCATCACTCAATACACCACCGAGGAAGTCCACGGCCAACGCCTGTCCGAACTGCCGGCCCTGGAAAACCTCAGCGAGCTGCTGTTCGACGCTCCCTCGGCCCTGGCCCAGAGCAATAGCTGGCAAGGCGAGTTCAAGAGTCGACGCAAGAATCTGGAACCCTACTGGGGCCAACTGTCGATTTCCAAGGTCTACGGCGACAACCGCGAGCTGACCCACTATATCGGCATCTACGAAGACGTTACCCAGACCAAGCTGGCGCAGCAGCGCATCGAGCGCCTGGCCTACACAGACAACCTGACCAACCTGGGCAATCGACCGGCGTTCATTCGCAATCTCGATGAACGCTTCGCCCGGGACAGTGACTCGCCCATCAGCCTGCTGCTGGTGGACATCGACAACTTCAAGCGAATCAATGACAGCCTCGGCCACCAGACCGGTGACAAACTGCTGATCAGCCTGGCCCGGCGCTTGCGCAACAGCCTGAGCCCCAGCGGCAGCCTGGCACGCTTCGCCAGCAACGAATTCGCCGTGCTGCTGGATGACACCGACCTGGAGGTTGGCCAACAGGTCGCCAGCCAGTTGCTGATGACGCTCGACAAGCCGATGTTCGTCGATAATCAGTTGATCAGCGTGACCGGCTCCGTGGGCCTGGCCTGTGCCCCGCTGCATGGCCGTGACCCCCAGACCCTGATGCGCAACGCCGGACTCGCCCTGCACAAGGCCAAGGCCAACGGCAAGCATCAGGTCCAGGTCTTCACCGAAGCACTGAACGCCGAGGCCAGCTACAAGCTGTTCGTGGAAAACAACCTGCGCCGCGCCCTGACCCAGAACGAGCTCGACGTGTTCTACCAGCCCAAGCTGTGCCTGCGCAGCGGCCGCCTGCTGGGCATGGAAGCGCTGCTGCGTTGGAACCATCCGGAAAAAGGCATGATCCGACCGGACCAGTTCATCAGCGTGGCCGAAGAAACCGGCCTGATCATCCCCATCGGCAAATGGATCGCCCGCCAGGCCTGCCGCATGAGCAAGCAGTTGACCGCCGCCGGCCTGGGCAACCTGCAGGTGGCGATCAACCTGTCGCCCAAGCAGTTTTCCGACCCGGACCTGGTTGCCTCGATTGCCAGTATCCTGAAGGAAGAACAACTGCCCTCACGACTGCTGGAACTGGAGCTGACCGAAGGCCTGCTGCTGGAAGCCACCGAAGACACCCACTTGCAACTTGACCAACTCAAGCGCCTGGGCCTGACCCTGGCCATGGACGACTTCGGTACCGGCTATTCGTCCCTGAGCTACCTGAAGAAATTCCCGATCGACATCATCAAGATCGATCGCAGCTTCATCCATGAGATCCCGGACAACCAGGACGACATGGAAATCACTTCCGCGGTGATCGCCATGGCCCACAACCTGAAACTCAAGGTGGTGGCCGAGGGAATCGAAACCGCCCAGCAACTGGCCTTCCTGCGTCGCCATCGCTGCGATGTCGGCCAGGGCTACCTGTTCGACCGGCCAATCCCCGGTGCGGAGCTGATCGAGAAGCTCAAGCGCTACCCGCGCGGCCCAATTGACTGACAGCGCTGTAACACTCGGGCACACTGACAGTCTTATTGCTTGAACTCGCTCAACTCAATCTGACTGAGAGGACTGATGATGGTCTTGCGCTCGGAAATTCTGGTGAACAAAAACGTGCTCCCTACTCAAGAACAAGCTCTGCCTGGCCGTGAAACCCCGATCAAGGTTCCGGATCAACACTTCGTCAACGGCAATCCACTGCTCGGCCCGTTTCCGGGCAATGTAGAGTTCGCGATTTTCGGCCTGGGCTGTTTCTGGGGCGCGGAACGTCGTTTCTGGCAACGTGAGGGGGTCTACAGCACCTCGGTGGGCTACGCCGGCGGCTTCACCCCCAACCCGACCTACGAAGAGGTCTGCTCGGGCCTGACCGGCCACAGCGAAGTGGTGCTGGTGGTCTACGAACCGGAAAAGGTCAGCTACGAAGAACTGCTGGCAATGTTCTGGGAATTGCACAACCCGACCCAGGGCATGCGCCAGGGTAACGATATCGGCACTCAGTATCGCTCGGTGATCTATTGCACCAAGCCTGAACAACTGGAAGCGGCGAAGAAGAGCAAGGCGGTGTTCCAGGCTGAACTGACCAAGGCCGGCCTCGGGGAAATCACCACCGAGATCGATGAAGCGCCGACGTTCTACTATGCCGAGGCTTACCATCAACAGTACCTGGCGAAGAACCCCGAGGGCTATTGCGGGATTGGCGGGACAGGCGTGACCTGCCCCATCTGACTTTCGAGCCTCGAAAAGCTTCGCGAGCAAGCCCGCTCCCACCCTGGTCCGGGGTGAACACAACATCCATGTTCACCACCAACCCCCTGTGGGAGCGGGCTTGCTCGCGAAAGCGGTGGGTCAGCTTGCATGGATGTTGAATGTACCGCCGCCTTCGCGAGCAGGCTCGCTCCCACCCTGGTCCGGGGTGGACACAACATCCATGTTCACCACCAACCCCCTGTGGGAGCGAGCCTGCTCGCGATAGCGTCCTGCCAGACAGCATCAAACTCGCGGATCAGCGCTCGGCAATCAACCAATCCATCTGCCATCCACCCTGGGTCTGCCCGAGCTTTTTCGACAGCCAAGGCAGCAATTCACGCAATTCCTCTTCCAGCCCCCACGGCGGGTTGGCAATCGCCAGGCCGGAGCCGTTCAGGCTGTCGGGAGTGGCGAGCGGATGCACCAGCAATTCCACTCGCAACAGCTTTGGCGCGCCCGTGCCGGCCAGATCCTGATAGAAGCGACGCAGCATCCGCTGATCCTTCACCGGGTACCAGATCGCCGCCACCGTCTGACGCATCCGGCCGATGGCCTCCTTGAGGGAGGCGGCACAGCGCTGCATTTCATCAAGCTTCTCGAAGGGCGGATCGATCAGCATCAAGCCGCGTTTTTCTGCCACCGGCAGCAAGGCACGGGTGACGTGCCAGCCCTCACCCAGATGCACCGCCACGCGACGATCACCCTTCATGTTGTCCTTGAGCAGCACACCGTCTTCAGGGTGCTTTTCATTGAGCAAGACCCTATCCTGCGAGCGCGTCAGACGCCGCGCCAGCTCCGGTGAGCCCGGGTAATAGCGCAACTGTCCGTCCGGGTTCATCTCGTGCAGCACTTTCATGTAGTCGGCGGTCAGCGGCGGTAAATCGTCCTGTCCCCATAAGCGCGCGATGCCTTCCAGGTATTCACCGGTACGATTGGCCTGGTCGCCCAGCAGGTCATACAACCCGATGCCCGCATGGGTATCGAGGTAGGCGAAGGGCTGCTCCTTGCGCGCCATCAGTGCGATAAGGCGGGTCAAGGTCAGGTGTTTGAACACATCGGCGTGATTGCCGGCGTGGAAGGCGTGGCGATAGTTCATGGCGGCTCCTGCGAAGGGCGACGAGTTTACCTCGAAGCAGGTCGAACGTCAGGGTTTCACAGCTGAGCGGGCACAGGTATCCGCTCAGCCGACCTCTTGCATCAAGTACCCATGCAATTGCGCTTTTGACCCAGGGGCCGGCCCATGCACCTCCAGAAAATGCGCGATCTTGCGCCGCAGTATGCGCTCATCGACCCGCTCGGACAGGGAGGGATGCTCCTCGTCCAACCACCTGAGCAGGTTATCCAGCAGGCAGTCCATCGGGCCGCCGGCCAATTCTTTCAACAGCTCGGCCGGCACCTCCCACCAGGGGAACGTTCGGGGCGGCCGCTGAGCATTTCCCACTATCTCCAAGGCCCGACCATTGATCAGACAACGACTGATCGCCGACAGTAGCTGTCCGGCATCGACTTTGTCGGACTGCAGGATAGGTTGCACGAAACGCCCATCCCAAAAACGGAAAAAAGTCGATTGGCGGCCAGGCAACAGAACCTGGGTGAGCCCACGCAAATGTTCAGCGAGGCCCTCCTGCCCCACCGAAGACACTGCCAACCAACCCCAATCGAGCGAGTCGGTCGTCTCGATCCATTGAAGAAATTCACTGTCTGCGGCGACTGCGCCTACATAGGGCATGACGGGCTCCCAGTCAGCGTAAGCCGTACCCGCCCAGATCGGACTGGGCACCAATGCCATCGAGCGTGCCCAGGCCGCCAATGGCTTGGCACTGCTGGCGTTGCTAAAGATGGCGAAGAGCTGCTCGGATGCTTGCAACGGCCGCTGTCGAAGCCAAGCGTGGGGCGACTGACCCGTACTCATGGACGCTCCTGAATATCAGCGGGCCTGGAAAACGCGGGCAACGGTGCGCAGACGCCGTCCTTGCACCGCTCACACTCTGCGCAAAACGGCGCCTGGCCTTGCAGGCTGAGGATTTGCGCCCACGACAGTGGAGCGGCCACGGCCGCGACAAGCCTCTCGGGATGTCCCGGCGCACCCGGCGCCGCTCTTGTAGCCGCCATCGGCCCACCCCCGACCCCGATGGGCACGCTGCTGGTAATCCCTCCCGCACCGATGTTGATCCAGTGGCCACCGGCCTGAATGGTCGCACTGGCACCGCCGTCCAGCACGATCTGCTGGCCAGCACTGACATGGAAATGCTGACTGGCAGTGAACGCCTGGCTGGTCACTCGAACGTGCCGTTCGCCAGTCACCACCAAGTGATCGTCCTGCCGGACTTCGACCTGGCGCCGCCCATGGGTGACACGCAACTCTTCGGCCTTGAGTTCATGCCGCGCCGTGCCGGAGACGACAACGCTGCGCTCATGATCGACCTGCACGCGCTGGTCATGGAGCACATGCTGGGTCCAGTTTCGCTGGGCCCGCAGGTAGATCTCCTCGGCACCCTTGCGATCCTCGATGCGCAGCTCGTTGTAACCACCGCCGCCAGGGCTGCTCTGGCTGCGCAATATGCTGCGGGTCTTATCCGCCGGCAGATCCAGCGGTAACGGGTTGGCACCGTTGGGCAAGCAACCCACCACCAGCGGCCTGTCCACATCACCATCCATGAAACCCACCAGGACTTCCATGCCGACCCGGGGAATCATCACACTGCCATATCGATCATGGGCCCAGCCGGTGGCCACCCGCAGCCAGCAACTGGAATGTTCGTCACGCTTGCCGTCACGGTCCCAGATCATTTGCACCTTGACCCGTCCGAACTCGTCGCAATGAATTTCGCTATCGACAGGCCCGCTCACCACCGCTGGCTGATAACCGTGGGCTGGAGGTTTCTCATGATGCAGCGGCGGACGAAAGAACACGTCCCACGGCGTCGCAAGAAAGGTATTGCTGTAGCCCTGGAATTCATCCGCGCCTTCCGTAACCGTATCCTCCAACACTTGCGGCTGGCGACCGCGGTGGGTGATCTGCGTCAGCAGCCACAGGTCGTTCCACTGCCCGCGCGGGTGTCCATCGATTGGCATGAAATGCCCACTGACGAGAGCACTTTGGTCGCTGCGCCCTTCGGCCAGGCGCAAATCCGCGCCATGACGCTCCAACGCACGCCGGGTCAGGTGCCGGCCATGTTCGCGGTCTGAAAAATGACCGGGGTAGCGATAGTCCTCCAGCACGGGTTGCTGCCGGCTGTCCAGGCTGGTTTGCAAGGACAGGCCGGGGTTGCGGAAATCGTAGTCGCACAGCGTCACCGCACTGGTCCGGGTCTGGAGTCGAACAGCCAGCCGCTTGATCGACGGCGCCCCGGCGGCCATGCCACTGCCCGGCAGATACAGCGTCGATTCGGGCAAACGGGGGAACACTGTCTGGTCGTCACCGAAAACCAGCAGATGGCCTTCAGGACTGTGACGGAAGTGGTAATGAATACCAGCCTCGGCACCGATGCGCTCGATGAATGCCAGATCACTTTCAGCGAATTGCACACAGTATTCCCGCTCGGGGTATTGCCCGCTGAGGCTGAACTGAAACGCATCGCCATGGATGCCATGGTCCTTCAAGACCCGCGCAATGATCGACGGCACGCTCAAATGCTGGAAAATCCGCCGGTTGATACGGTGACGCAGGTACGCCAGGCGCGGCACCAGACTGACCTGGTAACGGGTCAGGCGCTTGCCCGAATCGCCCTGGGCCACGCTGTAGACCTGACCGTGAATGCCACGCCCCTGATGATCGAAGGTCAGGTAGGCCTGGCGATGCAGCAGCGCTTCCAGTTCCAGGTCCGGTCGCTCACTTACCAGTTCCAGGTCAAAGCGATAGGGCTGGCTGATGGTTTCCCGGCCCGTGAACTCAAGTACCTTGAGTTCATTCGGCCCACTGTCGAGCGTCAGGGTGAAACGCGGTTGGTTGGCAGGCGCGAACATCCGATGTATCTCAGCAGAATGAAAGATGGGGGATTCTGCATGAGTCGCACGGAGAGTTGACGGGACGTCATGAAAAACAGATTTGCCTTACAAACAGGGAGATTACAGTCGCAAAAGCGCGGCGTATTTTCCGATAGACACGTTCTGCGTCGTGGCCGGCCTTCATACGAATGGCTCAGCAATTTCTTACACCATGACGGCCCTCGGTACTGCACGCGGGCGTGATAACGTGCCTTTGTCGCAAAAAGCAAAGGACGCCCCCATGACGGCTCGTTACGCAAAAATCGCAATGACCCTGGCACTCGCCGCATTCGCCTTCCTGACCGTGTTCAACAACGTCACGGACTACCGCTCCAATTTCAACTTCGTCCAGCACGTGCTGAGCATGGACACCACCTTCCCGGACAACGCCGCCCGTTACCGCGCCATCGCCCAGCCATGGATGTGGCATGGAGCCTACTGGCTGATCATTCTCGGCGAAGCGATCACGGCAGGGTTGTTGAGCTATGGCGCGCTGGAGTTGTGGCTGGCACGCAGAGCTGATAGCAAGGTTTTCACGCAGGCCAAACGCTGGGTCATCGCCGGCCTGACAATGGGCTTCTTCGTCTGGTTTTTTGGCTTCATGGTCGTCGGCGGCGAATGGTTTCTGATGTGGCAATCGGAAATCTGGAATGGCCAGGATGCCGCGTTCAGGTTCTACATGGCGATACTGGGTGTTTTGATCTTTCTCAATCAACCCGATGCCAGTCCAGACTGAGACCCAATAAGAAACGGCCCGTCTCCATTGGCGACGGGCCGTTTCTCGATACAGCTTTCAGCGAGCCATCGAGGCCTCGCCAAACAGGCTTACTGGTTCAGGCGGAAATCTTTTTCGGCCGCTTCGAAGCGCTGCAGCATGCCGGAGGTAGGCGTACCCATCTTGCTGACGAAATAGATGGCCAGGCTGGCGAAGATAAAGCCCGGAATGATTTCGTACAGGCCCAGCAGCTCGAAGTGCTTCCAGACGATAACGGTAATCGCACCCACCAGGATGCCGGCCAGTGCGCCGTTACGGGTCATGTTTTTCCAGATCACGGAGATCAGGACCACAGGACCGAATGCGGCACCGAAACCGGCCCAGGCGTAGCTCACCAGACCCAGTACACGGTTGCTCGGATTGGCCGCCAGGGCAATGGCGACCAGCGCCACCAGCAGCACCATGGCACGGCCGACCCAGACCAGTTCCACCTGGGATGCGCTCTTGCGCAGGAAGGTCTTGTAGAAGTCTTCGGTCAGGGCGCTGGAACACACCAGCAGTTGGCAGCTAAGAGTGCTCATCACCGCCGCCAGGATGGCCGACAGCAGGACACCGGCAACCCATGGGTTGAAGAGAATCTTCGCCAACTCGATGAACACGCGCTCAGGGTTTTCGGTCACGGCACCGGCAACTTCAGGGTGTGCCGAGAAGTACGCGATACCGAAGAAGCCAACGGCCACGGTACCGCCCAGGCACAGGATCATCCAGGTCATGGAGATGCGACGGGCCTTGGTGATGGACTTGACCGAGTCAGCCGCCATGAAGCGCGCCAGGATGTGCGGCTGGCCAAAATACCCCAGGCCCCAGCCCATCAGCGAGATGATGCCGATGAAGGTGGTGTTCTTCAGCATGTCGAACGACGTCGGGTCTTTCGCCTCGATGGCCAGGAACGTGGTGTCCACGCCGCCGGTGGCCAGCAACACGATGATCGGCGTCAGAATCAGCGCGAAGATCATCAGGGTGGCTTGTACCGTGTCAGTCCAGCTCACGGCCAGGAACCCACCCACGAAGGTATAGGCGATGGTCGCCGCTGCACCGGCCCACAGCGCGGTCTCGTAGGACATGCCGAAGGTGCTTTCGAACAGGCGGGCACCGGCCACGATGCCGGAAGCACAGTAGATGGTGAAGAACACCAGAATGACCACCGCAGAGATGATACGAAGCACACCGCTCTTGTCTTCGAAACGGCTGGCAAAGTAGTCCGGCAGCGTCAGAGCGTCGCCGTTATGCTCGGTCTGCACCCGCAGGCGACCAGCCACGAACAGCCAGTTCAGGTAGGCACCGATGATCAGGCCGATGGCGATCCAGCCTTCCGACAGGCCGGACATATAGATGGCACCGGGCAAGCCCATCAACAACCAGCCACTCATATCCGAGGCACCGGCGGATAATGCCGTCACGACGCTGCCCAGGCTGCGGCCGCCCAGGATGTAATCGGAAAGGTTGTTGGTGGAGCGATAAGCCATCAGACCGATCAGGACCATGGCTGCGATATAGATCACGAAGGTGATCAGGGTGGGATTACTAACACTCATGAGTTACGCCCTGGCTTTGTTTTTATGTAGCGGTGGCAGAGAAAGCGTCGACAACGCAGACGCGTGGCGACGATTTGCAGACCCGCGAATATATGACTGATGTTTCCCCAGGAAAGCCATCAGCCGATGCCCCTCGGCTTGGAACCGGTTGCACCTTGGCTGTGAATGCTATTCAACAAACGAAATAAGGTGCAACCAGTTTCGTTCAAATCAGTTGCACCTGATCGGTTTTCTTGAAAAAACCGGCTTTTTTGCTCCCTTTTAGTGCAGTCGATCAGGTCCGGCTAGAAGCCAAAGCACTAAGGCAGTGCGAGATAGACCTGCCACGTTTTTATTCCTGACGGACTGCCTGATATTTCGTCAAAAAAAGGGTTGCACCCGGTTGCACCTCAATCAGCTCGCAGCTAATCTTGCGCCAGCTGATGCCACGCCGTACGTGGTAAACATGAGGATAAAAATATGGCTACCACCACCCTTGGGGTCAAACTCGATGACCCGACCCGCGAACGCCTCAAGGCGGCCGCTACCTCGATTGATCGCACGCCTCACTGGCTGATCAAGCAGGCAATCTTCAATTACCTGGAGAAACTCGAGGGTGGTGCAACCCTGACCGAGCTGAACGGCTCGGTCCGCGCAGACGGCGACGACGCTGGCGATGTCCAGGTCGACCACGCCCACCAGTGCTTCCTGGAATTTGCCGAAAGCATCCTGCCGCAATCGGTGCTGCGCGCCTCCATCACCGCCGCCTACCGCCGCCCCGAGCCGGAAGTGGTGCCGATGCTGATCGAACAGGCTCGCCTGCCGGCCGAAATGGCTGAAGCCACCAACAAGCTGGCGGCGTCGATTGCAGAGAAACTGCGCAACCAGAAGAGTGCCGGCGGCCGTGCCGGTATTGTTCAGGGCCTGTTGCAGGAGTTCTCCCTGTCATCCCAGGAAGGCGTGGCGCTGATGTGCCTGGCCGAAGCACTGCTGCGTATCCCGGACAAAGGCACACGTGACGCGCTGATCCGCGACAAGATCAGCACCGGCAACTGGCAACCGCACCTGGGCAATAGCCCGTCGCTGTTCGTCAATGCCGCGACCTGGGGCCTGCTGCTGACCGGCAAGCTGGTCGCCACCCACAACGAAGCCGGCCTGACTTCCTCCCTGAGCCGTATCATTGGCAAAAGCGGCGAGCCGATGATCCGCAAGGGTGTCGACATGGCCATGCGCTTGATGGGCGAACAGTTCGTCACCGGCGAGACCATCGCCGAAGCCCTGGCCAACGCCAGCAAATTCGAGTCCAAGGGTTTCCGTTATTCCTACGACATGCTGGGTGAAGCCGCACTCACCGAGCATGACGCTCAGAAATACCTGGCCTCGTACGAACAAGCCATCCATTCCATCGGCAAAGCCTCCCATGGCCGTGGGATCTATGAAGGTCCAGGCATTTCCATCAAGCTTTCGGCCCTGCATCCGCGTTACAGCCGCGCCCAGTACGAACGCGTCATGGACGAGTTGTACCCGCGCCTGCTGTCGCTGACCCTGCTGGCCAAGCAATACGACATCGGCCTGAACATCGACGCCGAAGAAGCCGACCGTCTCGAACTGTCCCTGGATCTGTTGGAGCGCCTGTGCTTCGAGCCGAAGCTGACCGGCTGGAACGGCATTGGCTTCGTGATCCAGGCGTACCAGAAGCGCTGCCCGTATGTGATCGACTATGTCATCGACCTGGCTCGCCGCAGCCGTCATCGCCTGATGATTCGCCTGGTAAAAGGCGCCTACTGGGACAGCGAGATCAAGCGCGCCCAGGTCGAGGGCCTGGAAGGCTATCCGGTGTATACCCGCAAGGTGTACACCGACGTTTCCTACATCGCTTGCGCACGCAAACTGCTGTCGGTGCCAGAAGTCATCTACCCGCAGTTCGCCACACACAACGCCCATACGCTGTCGGCCATCTATCACATCGCCGGTCAGAACTACTACCCGGGTCAGTATGAGTTCCAGTGCCTGCACGGCATGGGTGAACCGCTGTACGAACAGGTTGTAGGAAAGGTCTCCGAAGGCAAGCTGAACCGTCCGTGCCGCGTGTACGCCCCGGTCGGTACCCACGAAACGCTGCTGGCCTACCTGGTTCGTCGCTTGCTGGAAAACGGCGCCAACACCTCGTTCGTCAACCGCATCGCCGACCAGTCGATTTCCATTCAGGAACTGGTGGCCGACCCGGTTGCCAGCATCGAACAGATGGCGACCCTGGAAGGCGGTTTCGGCCTGCCGCACCCACGCATTCCACTGCCGCGCGATCTGTACGGCAGCGAACGCGCCAACTCCAGCGGCATCGACATGGCCAACGAACATCGCCTGGCCTCGCTGTCCTGCGCCCTGCTGGCGACAGCCCATAACGAATGGAAAGCCGCACCGATCCTCGGTTGCGCCGCCAGCGAAGAAACCCCGGCACCGGTGCTGAATCCATCCGACCACCGCGACGTGGTCGGCCACGTGCAGGAAGCCACGGTTGCAGACGTCGACAACGCCATCCAGTGCGCCCTCAACGCCGCACCGATCTGGCAAGCCACACCACCGGCAGAGCGCGCTGCGATTCTCGAGCGTGCCGCCGATCTGATGGAAGGCGAGATCCAGCCACTGATGGGCCTGCTGGCCCGTGAAGCCGGCAAAACCTTCGCCAATGCCATCGCCGAGGTCCGTGAGGCGGTGGACTTCCTGCGCTACTACGCGGTGCAGGCGCGCAACGACTTCACCAACGATGCCCACCGCCCGCTGGGCCCTGTGGTCTGCATCAGCCCGTGGAACTTCCCCTTGGCAATCTTCAGCGGCCAGGTCGCCGCCGCGTTGGCCGCCGGCAACCCGGTACTGGCCAAGCCGGCTGAACAAACGCCGCTGGTTGCCGCCCAAGCCGTACGCCTGATGATCGAGGCCGGCATTCCGGAAGGTGTGCTGCAGCTGCTGCCGGGCCGTGGCGAAACCGTCGGTGCCCGATTGGTGGGCGACGAGCGGGTCAAAGGCGTGATGTTCACCGGTTCCACCGAAGTCGCCCGACTGCTGCAACGCAACATCGCCGGTCGCCTGGACAACCAGGGTCGCCCGATCCCGCTGATCGCGGAAACCGGCGGCCAGAACGCCATGATCGTTGACTCCTCGGCCCTGACCGAACAAGTGGTGATCGACGTAGTGTCGTCGGCCTTCGACAGCGCCGGTCAGCGTTGCTCGGCCTTGCGGGTCCTGTGCTTGCAGGAAGATTCCGCGGACCGTGTCATCGAAATGCTCAAGGGCGCCATGGCCGAATCGCGCCTGGGCAATCCTGAGCGCCTGTCCGTCGACATCGGCCCAGTAATCGATGCCGAAGCCAAGGCCGGCATCGAGAAGCACATCCAGGCCATGCGCGACAAAGGTCGCACCGTGTACCAGATGGCAATCGCCGACAGCGACGAGTGCAAGCGCGGCACGTTCGTGATGCCGACCCTCATCGAACTGGAAAGCTTCGATGAGTTGCAACGCGAAATCTTTGGTCCGGTGCTGCACGTGGTGCGCTACAAGCGCAAAGAGCTCGACCAGTTGATCAACCAGATCAACGCCTCCGGCTATGGCTTGACTCTGGGTGTGCATACCCGCATCGACGAGACTATCGCCAAGGTGATCGACAACGTCCATGCCGGCAACGTCTACGTGAACCGCAACATTGTCGGTGCCGTGGTCGGTGTACAGCCATTCGGTGGCGAAGGCCTGTCGGGCACCGGTCCGAAGGCCGGTGGTCCGCTGTACCTGTACCGTTTACTGTCGACACGTCCTACCGATGCGATCCAGCAATCCTTCGTCCGTAGCGACGCCGCCAGCGCCCCGGACGTGCGCTTGCGCGAAGCCATGAGCAAACCGCTGACCGCCCTGCAAGCCTGGGCCGACAGCCAGAAGCTCGCCGAACTGAGCACCCTGTGCGTGCAGTTCGCGGCCCAGTCCCAGAGTGGTATCACCCGCCAGTTGACCGGCCCGACCGGCGAACGTAACAGCTACGCCATCCTGCCACGCGAACATGTACTGTGCCTGGCCGACGTGGAAGGCGATCTGTTGACGCAACTGGCCGCCGTACTGGCCGTGGGTGGCTCGGCCGTATGGCCGGAAACCGACACGAGCAAGGCCTTGTTCGTCCGTTTGCCGAAGGATATTCAGTCACGCATCCAGCGGGTTTCCGACTGGACCAAGGACGATGTGGTGTACGACGCGGTCCTGCATCACGGCGACTCGGATCAACTGCGCAGCGTTTGCCAGCAAGTGGCCAAGCGTGCCGGCGCCATCGTCGGGGTCCATGGCTTGTCCCAGGGCGAAACCGGCATTGCGCTGGAACGCCTGGTGATCGAGCGGGCATTGAGCGTCAACACCGCTGCGGCGGGTGGTAACGCCAGCCTGATGACCATCGGTTAACGCCTTAGGCTGGGCAGCCGCAATGGTTGCCCAGCCTGCACAGCCTTGTGTGGGAGCCTGCTCGCGATAGCGTAGTCACATCAAAAACAGCTGTGACTGACAAACCGTCATCGCGAGCAGGCTCCCACATTGATTAGCGTCGGCCTCACCTCTCCATCACTGCCATCAATCATCCTGTTCAGCCTCTATTCCCGGTTCTAGACTCGGCCCCATTCCAAAGAAAGGTAGGCCGCCATGTCCGAGACGTTGCTCAGTTCCCGTAATCTGGCTTTCGAGCTGTATGAAGTCCTCGATGCCGAGGGCCTGACCCAGCGCGAGCGGTTCGCCGAGCACAATCGCGAAACCTTCGATGCGGCCATCGGCACGGCCCGCAGCATCGCCGAGAGATACTTCGCGCCGCACAACCGCAAGAATGATGAAAACGAACCACGCTACGAAGACGGCCAGGCCATCCTCATTCCAGAAGTGAAACCGGCCGTGGACGCCTTCCTCGAGGCTGGCTTTCTCAACGCCGCGCGCAGTTTCGAGGCGGGAGGCATGCAACTGCCCACGTTGCTGTCCCAGGCCTGCTTCGCACATTTTCAATCCGCCAACGCCGCTTCGACTTCCTACCCATTCCTGACCATGGGCGCCGCGAACCTGATCGAGAGCTTCGGCGATGAAGAGCAGAAACGCCGCTTCCTGCAGCCGATGATCGAGGGTCGCTTCTTCGGCACCATGGCTCTGACCGAACCCCATGCGGGCTCTTCGCTATCGGATATTCGTACACGCGCAGAGCCGGCGTCCGACGGTACTTATCGACTCAAGGGCAACAAAATCTTCATTTCCGGAGGCGATCATCCGCTGTCGGAAAACATCGTGCACATGGTCCTGGCGAAACTGCCGGACGCACCGCCCGGCGTTAAGGGCATCTCACTGTTTATCGTGCCCAAGTTCCTGGTCAACGATGACGGCAGCATCGGCCAACGTAACGACGTGCTCCTGGCCGGGCTGTTCCACAAGATGGGCTGGCGCGGAACCACCTCCACGGCGCTGAACTTTGGTGACAATGGTGAGTGTGTCGGTTACCTCGTAGGAAAACCGCACCACGGGTTGAGCTATATGTTCCAGATGATGAACGAGGCTCGGATCGGCGTCGGCATGGGCGCGGTGATGCTGGGTTACGCCGGCTATCTGTATTCCCTCGACTATGCCCGTGAACGCCCACAGGGGCGGGTTCCCGACAGCAAGGACCCGACCACAACTCCCGTGGCGATCATCCAGCACGCCGACGTGCGCCGCATGCTGCTGACCCAGAAAGCCTACGTTGAAGGCTCGTTCGACCTGGGCCTGTATGCGGCGCGGCTGTTCGACGACACCACCACCCTTGAAAGCGAAGCCGAGCGTCGACGGGCCCATGAACTGCTGGACTTGCTGACCCCGATCGTCAAATCCTGGCCCTCGGAGTTCTGCCTGAAGGCCAACGAACTGGCGATCCAGATTCTCGGCGGCCATGGTTACACCCGCGAGTACCCGGTCGAGCAGTATTACCGCGACAATCGCCTGAACCCGATCCACGAAGGCACCCACGGCATCCAGTCCCTGGACCTGTTGGGACGCAAACTGGCGCAGAACGGCGGCGCCGGGCTCAAGCAACTGATCCGCCTGGTAGCCGACACCACCGAACGCGCCCAGGCGCATGCATCATTGACGCCCTTGCGTCAGCCACTGGAAGCCCTGGTGGCGCGCCTGCAATCGGTCACCCTCGGCCTGCTGACGGACCTGGCCCAAGGCAAAGTCAACAGCAGCCTCGCCAATTCGGCGCTGTACCTCAAGGTGTTCGGTCATATGGTGATCGGCTGGCGCTGGCTGGAGCAGGCCATCCGTGCCGAGGAAGGCCTCGCCAGGGGCAATGCAGCCGATAGCGACTTCTATAACGGCAAGTTGCAGGCGGCGCGGTATTTTCTGACGTGGGAAGTGCCCGGTTGTCATCATGAGCTCGCGCTGCTGGAGGCACGGGATGACACGTGCCTGGAGATGCGGGACGAGTGGTTCTGAGCCGGATCGGTCTATCTCTTGCGGCTATACCCAGCCCCTCTGTGGGAGCGAGCCTGCTCGCGATGGCAGCCTTACAGCCGACCTACATCTGTGGGAATGGTCGGACAACCCTGCCGAATATTCCGACGACCCTAGGCGGTTGTCGGGAGGGAAGGGTTCTCGCTAATCTTTTTCCGTCGTTGTAATTGGATCGGCTTACATGAAAGGCAGGGGCGGTTGTCAGGACGCCTTCGCGAGCAGGCCCGCTCCCACATAGGCATCTGCGTGCCTCCTCTCAGCTCAACTTGAAGCCTCCCATCTGCCGAGCCAAATCATCCGCCAGGCGCTGCAAGGTCTGGCAATCCTCGCGACAAGCCCTGACTTCCCCAGCCGTAGCCCGAGCCAGATCAGAAATCCCCTGTACATTGCGGTTGATCTCCTCAGTCACCGCCGACTGCTCCTCAGTAGCCGTCGCCACCTGATGATTCATGTCGCTGATGCGCTCGACCTGCCCAGTGATCGCCGTCAGCGAAACACCGGTGCGCTGGCTCGACTCCACCCCGGTCCCCGTAGCCGCTTGCCCGATGTGCATGGACGACACCGCATTTTCCGCCCCTTGCTTGAGGCTACCGATGATCTGCTGGATTTCGTCAGTGGAAGTCTGGGTCCGTCGCGCCAGGGTACGGACTTCATCGGCCACTACGGCAAAGCCTCGTCCCATGTCACCGGCGCGGGCGGCTTCGATGGCGGCGTTCAGTGCCAGCAGGTTGGTCTGCTCAGAAATACCGCGAATCACCGCCAGCACCTGATCAATGGACGCCACCTGATCCGCCAGCTCGCCCACGGCCGCTGCCGCAACGCCTATTTCATCGGACATGCTCTCAATATGCCGAATCGAACCACCTACCACCTCCCGGGCCTGCAGTGCTTCATCCCGGGCGGTTTGAGACGCAACAGCGGCGTTGCCCGCATTCTGGGCGATTTCCTGCACTGTCAGGCCCATTTCGTGGACGGCAGTAGCAACCATGTCCGTCATCTCCTGCTGCCGACCGGAGCGCTGGGCAGTGTTGTCCACCACAAGGGCTACCTGGCCGACAGCGGTACGCAGGCGCTCGCTGGTGGTGAGCACTTCGCCGATCATGTCTCGCTGGCGTTCCAGGAAGCGATTGAAGCCTCGCGCCAGGTCACCCAGCTCATCGACGCGACTGGAATCTAACCGGTGAGTCAAATCTCCACCACCGCTACCGATAGCAACCAGCGCCGCTGTTACCTGGCGAATCGGGCGGATCAATCCGCGAGCCAGCAGCACCACCAGGAGCAGGCATATAAAAGCCACGCCCAGACCGATAAAACAGCTCATCCACATGGCACGACGGGCCTCGGCATAGATCTGCGACTGGGGCACTTCGGCCACCAGGGTCCAGCCCAGGTCACGCAGCGGCAGACTCAGGGCGAGAAACTCTTCGCCGTCGCGCACGAATGCGCTGCTGGAAAGACCCTTCTGCCCCATGACGGCTTGGGCAGCGGGGGCACCGATCTGTTCGGCCAACTGACGCTTGCCACTGAACCGTGCTTCGGGATGTACCTGGATCAGGCCGTCGGATCGCACCAGATAGACTTTTCCGCGCTCGCCAAAGCTGAAATCGTGGATCAACTGCGACAGCTCCTTGAGCCGCAGACCAAGCCCGGCAATGCCGACGACCTTGCCGGCCTGTTCGACCTTGAGGTCGATAAACAACGTCAACTCGCCCGTGGCGGTGTCATTGTCGATATTGAGGGTTCGCGCTTGATTGCCATCCAGGAAGGAATAGAACCACGCATCGGAAGGGTTGCTGCGGGTGAGGGTCCGATCCAGGCCTTTTTCCGTGTAATAGCGACCGGAATCGGCACCTGCAATCAACGCAGTAAAGGCGTTATGCCCCGCGCGGATGCCCTCCAGGTAACGCACGAAGCCGGCAGTGGCCGCGCTGTCTTCGCCCCCAGCCAGCCACTCCTTCACCATGCTGTTGCTGGCGATGTCCTTGGCGGCCGTCAGCGGCTGGACCAGAATTCGCTCGATGTCATTGCGCGTCGCTTCGATGCTCGACGGCAATGCCTGCTCCACGAGGTACTGCTGGGCAAGGCGATTGACCACGAGGGTATAAACGCCAACCACGATGAGAATACTCACCAGCAGGGCGGTGCCCATGCCCAGAATCAACTGCCACTGAATACTGCGTCGCCAGAACCACATGAAGCACCCCCAGGGAATTAAGATGCTGAAAACGCTGCAACAGCCGTGCCGATTGTATACAACCCTATCGACAATCTATTTCCTGGGTGTACTCACATTATTTTTCAGGCTTGCTGGATAGTCCTGGAAATGACGTCGACCGTGGCGCTGACCTGCTCCTGATATCGGTCGAGTTCTGCCTGGTGCTGCTTCTGCATTTCCATCTGCTGGGAGCACAGGTTCATTGCCGCCAACACCAGCAGACGATCGCCGATCAGCGTCGGGTATTTTCTCTTGGTATCGGCCAAGGCAGCCTTGAGCATTGCAGCGGCGTCCAGCAGGGCCTGTTCCTGCCCGGCCGGCGCTTTGATCGAATAGTCCTCACCCAGGATCGAAACGACCGTCACCCCGTCAGCGCCGTGCTTCATGCGCTGACAGGGCCGGTGCTGGCCCGCTCGATCAATGCCTGGATACGAGCGGCGGTAGCACCATGGAGTTCTTCCTGTTCCATCAGGCTCAGTTGCAGGCTTTCATTTTCATCCTTGGCCCTGGCAAGTTCCGCGCTCAGGGTTTCGTTCAGGCCGGTGAGGTGGCGATTCTGTTGCACCAGGTCATTGACCAGTTGCTCCAGCTGGCTGAGGGATGTTTCCAACATATTGATTTCCAGGCTTTTTCAAGGGGCGCGTACGATAAAGAAAAGTCACCGCCGATGCCATGGCTAGCAGGGCGACGATGCTTCGCTGGCGAGCTGTAGAGACTGCGGATGGGCAATCTGGTTCCTGCCCTTCGTCGCCCGGTAATGTCGCTTTGCGTCAAAAGCATGCAGCCGCCTCAAGACTTCAGTCCCATGACCGATAAGTCATTGGTCATCAGTCAAAGCCCGCACGGACGCGCCTCTTCCCGGAACCTTCCATGTCCCTACGTAATATGAATATCGCGCCGCGGGCGTTCCTGGGGTTTGCCCTGATCGGCGCCCTGATGCTGGCGCTTGGGGTGTTCGCCCTGACCCAGATGAGCAAAATCCGCAGCTCCGGCGAAAACATCGTCGAGAACAGCGTGCCCAGCATCCAGGCCCTGGATGAATTCACCCAGCTCACCCTGCGCCTGCGCGTATTGTCTTATCGCTTGCTGGTTAATCGCGAGCCGGATATCCAACAGAAAACCTTCGAGCTGTTCGAACAACGCAACCAGCAGATCCGCGCGGCCCAGGCCGCCTACGAAAAACTCATCAGCGCCCCTGAAGAGCGGGCCGCTTATGACCAATATGTGCAGCTGCTGGGGCAGTACCGTCAGCTCGAAGAGCGGATGAAGACGCTGTCACGCAACAATCAAGTCGATGAATTGCGCACACTGCTCAACACTGAGCTACTGAGTAATTCCGACGCCATCAACGTAGTCATCAACCGGCTGATGGAGATCAACAATCAGCAAGCCGAAGCGCTCAACCAAGGTGCGACGCAACAGTACTCGACCGCTTTCAACTGGGTCGTCGCCCTGCTGGTCATCGCTACCGGCCTGACCCTGCTCTTCGCCTGGCTGCTGACCAACAGCATCACCCAACCCATTGGCAGCGCCCTGAACGCCGCCGAGGAAATTGCCAAGGGCAACCTGACCCGACCGATCACCGTGGATGGCAACGACGAAGCCGGTCGCCTGCTGCGGGCGATGGCGACCATGCAGGAAAAACTGCGCGACACCTTGCAGCGGATTTCCGGCTCAGCCACCCAATTGGCTTCCGCCGCCGAAGAACTCAACAGCGTCACCGACGAAAGCGCTCGTGGCCTGACCCAGCAGAACAACGAAATCGAACAGGCCGCCACCGCGGTCAACGAAATGACCAGTGCCGTGGAAGAAGTGGCGCGCAATGCGGTCAGCACGTCCGAAGCGTCGAAACACGCCACCACGTCCGTGGGCGATGGACGGGACCTGGTGCAGGAAACCGTCAGTGCCATCGAGCGCATGAGCGCTGATGTGCAAGGCACCGCCACGCTGATCGGCAACCTGGCCGACGAGTCCCGCGACATCGGCAAAGTGCTGGACGTGATCCGCGGCCTGGCGGACCAGACCAACCTGCTGGCCCTGAACGCCGCCATCGAAGCCGCCCGTGCCGGTGAAGCCGGTCGCGGCTTTGCGGTGGTAGCGGATGAAGTGCGCGCCCTGGCACATCGCACTCAGCAGTCGACCAGCGAGATCGAGCGCATGATCGGCAGCATCCAGAGCGGCACCGAACAGGCCGTGGACTCGATGCGCCACAGCACCGAACGTGCCGAGTCGACGCTGAACATCGCCCGCGGCGCCGGCATGTCCCTGGACACCATCAACACCGCCGTCGTCGAAATCAACGAACGCAACCTGGTGATCGCCAGCGCCGCCGAAGAACAGGCCCAGGTGGCTCGTGAAGTGGACCGCAACCTGGTGAACATCCGCGACCTGTCGGTGCAATCGGCCACCGGCGCCAACCAGACCAGCGCCGCCAGTGCCGAACTGTCGCGCCTGGCGGTGGACTTGAACAGCATGGTGGGGCGCTTCAGCCTCTGACCTGTTCGCGTTGCGGGCTTTGCTCTCCTCTGTGGGAGCAAGGCTTGCCCGCGATGAAGGCACCACGCTTCCTGGGCCCTGCTTCGGCCTCATCGCGGGCAAGCCTTGCTCCCACCGCAGCGAAAAATCTCCGCCCCCTGAAGGCAAGCCAAACCTTTTTTGACAGCATCACATTTCAACAGGTTAGAATCGCTGGCACGCAGACTGCATGGTCAGTCCGTGCCCGTCTTTCAGTTTTTCCGGAGTACTGCCTTTGACTGCGACGACCATCAACAGCCTGTTCTTGATCGGCGCGTTGCTGGTGGGTGCGAGCATCCTGGTCAGTTCTCTTTCGTCCCGCCTGGGCATCCCGATCCTGGTGATCATCCTGGCCGTGGGCATGGCCGCCGGTGTCGATGGTGCCGGTATTCTTTTCGACAACTACGCCACGGCCTATCTGGTCGGTAACCTCGCGCTGGCCGTCATTCTGTTGGACGGTGGCTTGCGTACCCGGGTTTCGAGTTTCCGGGTGGCCCTGTGGCCGGCGCTGTCGCTGGCAACGGTCGGGGTGCTGATCACCACCGGGTTGACCGGCCTGGCGGCGGCGTGGCTGTTCAATCTGAACCTGATCCAGGGTCTGTTGATCGGCGCCATTGTCGGCTCGACCGATGCCGCGGCAGTGTTCTCGCTGCTAGGCGGCAAAGGCCTGAACGAGCGGGTCAGCGCCAGCCTCGAGATCGAGTCCGGCAGCAACGACCCCATGGCGGTGTTCCTGACCGTGACCTTGATCGGCATGCTCGCCAGCGGCCAGACCGACCTGGAATGGAACCTGGTGGGGCATCTGGTGCGTGAGTTCGGCAGCGGTGCCGTGCTCGGCCTGGGCGGTGGCTGGCTGATGTTGCAACTGGTCAACCGGATCAACCTGGCCAACGGCCTCTACCCCATTCTCGTCATCAGCGGCGGCCTGGCCGTGTTCGCTCTCACTAATGCATTGCACGGCAGCGGTTTCCTGGCGGTGTATCTGTGCGGCCTGGTCATCGGCAATCGCCCGGTGCGCAGTCGCCACGGCATCCTGCACATGCTCGATGGCATGGCCTGGCTGGCGCAGATCGGCATGTTCCTGGTGCTGGGCCTGCTGGTGACGCCCCATGACCTGTTGCCGATCGCCCTGCCCGCCCTGGGCCTCGCGTTATGGATGATCCTGTTCGCACGGCCGCTGTCGGTCATCGTCGGCCTGCTGCCCTTCAAGGCCTTCCATGGTCGCGAGAAGGCCTTCATCTCCTGGGTCGGCCTGCGTGGCGCGGTGCCGATCATCCTGGCGGTGTTCCCGCTGATGGCCGGCCTGCCCCACGCCCAGCTCTATTTCAACCTCGCGTTCTTCATCGTGCTGGTGTCGTTGCTGGTCCAGGGCACGAGCCTGCCCTGGGTTGCCAAGCTGCTGCACGTCACCGTCCCGCCGGAGCCCTTGCCGATTTCCCGGGCTGCGCTGGAGGTTCATGTCACCAGCGAGTGGGAGCTGTTCATTTATCGCCTCGGAGCGGAAAAATGGTGCATCGGTTCGCCCCTGCGAGACCTGAAAATGCCCGATGGCACCCGTATCGCGGCGCTGTTTCGTGGCCAGCAACTGCTCCATCCGTCGGGTAGTACGGTGCTGGAAACCGATGATCTGCTCTGCGTGATCGGCCATGAACATGACCTGCCGGCCCTTGGAAAACTCTTCAGCCAGGCGCCGCAACGGGGCCTGGATCTGCGCTTCTTCGGTGACTTCGTACTCGAAGGAGACGCCCAACTGGCCGCGGTTGCCGCCCTGTACGGCCTGCAACTGGACGGCATCGATCCGGACATGTCCCTGGGCCGCTTCATTGCCCAGAAAGTCGGTGGCGCACCGGTGGTCGGCGACCAGGTGGACTGGAACAACACCTTGTGGACCGTCGCGGTCATGGACGGGAACAAGATCGGCAAAGTGGGCGTCAGATTCCCCGAAGGAAGTCGCCCGGGTCCCGGCTTGTTCCTCTAAACTGCTCCCATTCTTTAATTTGCTCGTCCGGTCTCTATGCCTACCCTGCGCTCCCTCTTCGCCATCGCCCTGCTGGGCCTGAGTCTTTCCGTCTGCACGCTGCAGGCTGCTGAACCGCCCACCAGCGACTCGGTGCAGGCCAGCCTGGACAAGATTGCCGACCGCAAACTGCCGGAAGCCGACCAGAAAGCCTTGCAAGCCGTGTTGCAGGATACCTTGGCCCAGCTCGCCAGCAAGGCCGACTACGAACGCAAGCTCCTCGCCCTCAAGCAACAGTTGGCCAGCGCGCCGAAACAGAACATCGAAAACCAGCGGGAGCTGGCAAAGCTCAAGAACACCGCCGTGGTACCCGTGGCGCAGCGCTATGCCAACCTGCCGATTTCCCAGCTCGAGCAAATGCTGACGGAACGCTCTACCCAACAGAGCGACCTGCAAAAAGCCCTCGCCGACGCCAATAGCCTGATCATCACCGCCCAGACCCGCCCCGAGCGCGCCCAGGCCGAAATCGCCAGCAGCCAGACCCGCATCCAACAGATCAACTCCATCCTCAAGGCAGGCAGGGACGCCGGCAAACCCCTGAGCGCCGAACAGCGCGACCAGCTCAACGCCGAACTGGCAGCCCTGAACGCGTTGATCCCGTTGCGCCGCCAGGAACTGGCCGGCAACAGTCAACTGCAGGACCTGGGCAACGGCCAGCACGACTTGTTGATGGAAAAAATTTCCCGCATGGAGCAGGAAATCCAGGACCTGCAGAACCTGATCAACCAGAAACGCCTGGCCCAATCCCAGGAGACGGTGACCCAGCAGTCCATCGAAGTCCAGAAGGCCGGCGGCAGCAGCCTGCTGGCAACCGAAAGCGCGACCAACCTGAAGCTCTCCGACTACCTGCTCAAAAGTACCGACCGCCTCAACGAGGTGACCCAGCAGAACCTGCAGACCAAGCAGCTGCTGGACAGCGTCACCCAGACCGACGCAGCCCTGGATGAACAGATCAGTGTGCTCAAAGGCAGCCTGTTGCTCTCCAAGATCCTCTATAAGCAGCGCCAGACCCTGCCGCGCCTGAAGCTGGACCAGAACCTCGCAGACCAGATCGCGGACATCCGCCTGTACCAGTTCGAAGTCAGCCAGCAACGGGAGCTGCTGAACAATCCGAGCGCCTATGTGGACAGCCTGTTGGCGTCCCAGCCGTCGGAGCAGGTCACGCCGCAGCTGCGCAAGACCTTGCTGGACCTGGCCCTGACCCGCGTCGACCTGCTGGAACGCCTGAGCCGCGAGTTGAGCGCGGTGCTCAACGAATCCATCACCCTGCAACTCAATCAGAAACAATTGCTCAGCACTGCGCAAAACCTGCGGGCGACACTCGAAGAGCAAATGTTCTGGATCCCCAGCAACAAACCGCTGGATTTCGAATGGATGCGAGGTGTGCCGGCTCGCCTGGAAAAACAGGTCGACTCGTTGCCCTGGACCTCGAGCCTCAGTGAACTGGCCGACGGCCTGACACAGCGGCCGCTGCTGTTCCTGCCCCTGGCTCTGCTGATCGGTGCATTGCTGTGGCGGCGCAAGCATCTCTATGCACGGTTGAGCAAAGTTCACCAGGACGTGGGCCACTTCAAGCGCGACAGCCAGTGGCACACACCCCAGGCGATCCTGATCAACATCCTGTTGGCGATGCCGGTCGCCCTGGCACTGGCCCTGTGTGGTTTTGCCTTGCAAATCGATGCCCGCGGCCAGAACGCCAACCTCGGCGCGGCGCTGTTGCAGATCGGCCAAGCCTGGCTGGTGTTCTATACCGCCTATCGCATTCTGGCTCCCGGCGGCGTGGCTGAGTTGCATTTCCGCTGGGAGAAACCGCAAGTCGAGTTCCTTCAGGGCTGGATCCGTCGGCTCGGGCTGGTGGTACTGGCGCTGGTAGCCGTGGTGGCGGTGGCCGAGTTGCAGCCTTCGACACTGGCCGACGACGTGTTGGGCATGCCAGTGGTACTGACCTGTTATGCCTTGATGGCCTGGCTGCTCAGCCGCCTGTTGCTCAGCAGCCCGACCCACCGCAATGCCTCCCTGTTCCGCAAGGCCGTCGGGGTTATTTTCACCGCACTGCCCATCGCGCTGTTCGTGGCGGTGTGCTTCGGCTACTACTACACCGCGCTGAAGCTCAGCGACCGGCTGATCAATACCCTGTACCTGCTGATGTTCTGGCTGGTGATCGAGGCCACCTTCGTTCGCGGCCTGTCGGTCGCGGCCCGGCGCCTGGCCTACCAGCGCGCCCTGGCCAAGCGCCAGGCGGCCAAGGAAGCCGGCGATGGTGAAGCCGTGGTCGAGGAGCCGACCCTGGATATCGAGAAGGTCAACGAGCAGTCCCTGCGCCTGATCCGCCTGGCCCTGCTGGGCGGCTTCATCGCCGCGCTTTACTGGGTCTGGTCGGACCTGATCAGCGTATTCTCGTACCTGGACAACATCACCCTCTACGAATACACCAGCGGCACCGGCGTCAACATGAGCATGGTGCCCATCAGCATCGGCGACTTGCTCGGTGCGCTGATCATCATCGGCATCACCTTCGCCCTGGCGCGCAACCTGCCAGGCCTCCTGGAAGTGTTCGTCCTGTCGAAACTGAACCTGGCCCAGGGCAGCGCCTATGCCACCACCACGCTGCTGTCCTACGTGATCGCCGGCGTCGGCTTCGTCACCACCCTATCCACCCTGGGCGTGAGTTGGGACAAGTTGCAGTGGTTGGTGGCCGCGCTATCGGTGGGCCTGGGCTTCGGCATGCAGGAAATCTTCGCCAACTTCATTTCCGGGATCATGATCCTGTTCGAGCGCCCGGTACGGATCGGCGACACCATTACCATCGGCAACCTGTCGGGCACCGTCAGCAAGATCCGCATCCGCGCGACCACCATCACCGACTTCGACCGCAAGGACATCATCGTCCCGAACAAAACCTTCATCACCGGGCAGTTGATCAACTGGTCGTTGACCGACACCGTCACCCGGGTAACCCTGAAACTCGGCGTGGACTACGGCTCGGACCTGGATCGGGTGCGGGAGCTGCTGCTCAAGGCCGCCCGCGACAACCCACGGGTGCTGAAGGAACCGGAACCGATCGTGTATTTCCTGAACTTCGGGGAAAGCACCCTGGATCACGAGTTGCGCATGCATGTGCGCGATCTCGGCGACCGCAACCCGGTGCTGGACGAGATCAACCGCTTCATCAACCGTGAGTTCAAGAAGGAGCACATCAACATCGCCTTCCGGCAGTTGGAAGTCCACCTGAAGAACGTCAACGACCAGGAATACAAGCTGGTGCCCGCCGAACCCGACAAGAAAAACATCGCGCCCGTGCCCTCGACCGCAGCCAGCATCAAGCCGGTGCCAGAGCCGCCGCAAGACACACTCGACTGATGCGCGGTGCCCCGGGCATCGCGCCGGAGACGGCCATGAAAACGTTGGAAACCTTGTCATTCGATAACCGCTTCGCCCGCCTGGGTGACGGTTTTTCGGCCCATGTGTTGCCCGAACCCATCGACAACCCACGGCTGGTGGTCGCCAGCCCGGCCGCGATGGCGCTGTTGGACCTGGAACCGGCCGAAGCCCAGGCACCGCTGTTCGCCGAGCTGTTCGGCGGACATAAGTTATGGGCCGAAACCGAGCCTCGGGCGATGGTGTATTCCGGACATCAATTCGGCCACTACAACCCGCAACTCGGTGATGGCCGAGGCTTGCTGCTGGGCGAGGTGTACAACGAAGCCGGCGAACACTGGGACCTTCACCTCAAGGGCGCGGGCCAGACGCCGTTCTCACGCATGGGCGACGGACGGGCCGTGTTGCGCTCCTCGATCCGCGAGTTCCTGGCATCCGAAGCGCTTCACGCCTTGGGGATCCCCACCACCCGTGCCTTGTGCGTGATCGGTTCGGACACCCCGGTGTGGCGCGAAAAGCAGGAGCGCGCCGCCATGGTGCTCCGCATGGCACCGAGCCATGTGCGTTTCGGTCATTTCGAGTATTTCTATTACACCAAGAAACCCGAGCTGCATGCCGCGCTCGCCGAGCACGTACTGAACCTGCATTTCGCCGAATGCCGTGAACAGCCGGAACCGTATCTGGCGATGTTCCGCGAAATCGTCGAGCGCAACGCCGAACTCATTGCTAAATGGCAGGCCTATGGCTTCTGCCATGGCGTGATGAACACCGACAACATGTCGATTCTGGGCATCACCTTCGATTTCGGGCCGTTTGCCTTCCTCGATGACTTCGACGCCAACTTCATCTGCAACCACTCCGATGACCAGGGTCGCTATTCCTTCAGCAACCAGGTGCCCATCGGGCAGTGGAACCTCAGTGCCCTGGCCCAGGCCCTGACGCCGTTCATCAGCGTAGAAGCCCTGCGCGAGACATTGGGCTTGTACCTGCCGCTTTACCAGGCCCATTACCTGGACCTGATGCGCCGTCGCCTCGGCCTGACCACAGCGGAGGACGATGACCAGAAACTGGTGGAGCGCCTGCTGCAACTGATGCAGAACAGCGGCGTCGACTACAGTCTGTTCTTCCGCCGGTTGGGTGATCAGTCGCCTGAACAAGCCGTCGCCAGGCTGCGGGACGACTTTGTCGACCTCAAGGGTTTCGACGCCTGGGGCGCGCTCTATATCGCTCGCGTCGGCAGTGAAGGCAGCGTCGATCAAGAGCAGCGCCGGATCCGTATGCACGCGGTGAACCCCTTGTACGTACTGCGCAACTATCTGGCACAGAACGCCATCGATGCCGCCGAATCAGGCGACTACGAAGAGGTCCGCCGCCTGCACAGGGTGCTGAGCCGTCCGTTCGAGGAGCAACCGGGCATGGACAGCTATGCGCAACGGCCGCCGGAGTGGGGCAAGCATCTGGAGATCAGTTGCTCGTCCTGAATGCCTGCGGCGAGATCATCAGATGAAGGTCTCGACCGATACGCCAAAGCGCTCGGCCAACCAGCGATCTGCCGCAAGTTGAGCTGACGCTTGCCACTCAATATTTCCGAAACCACCGACTGGGTACCTACGCCCGGCAAATCACTCTGGCTCATGCCGTGCTCGCGCATCAGATAACGAAGCGCCTCGACACCGCTAGCCTTGGGCATGGGCCGGTGCTGATGGTCCCAGGCCTCGATCCATTCTCCAATGATGTCCACCAGGCTCATCAACGGATGTGCCTCATCTTCACCCACCCGCTCCAGCAATTCATCAAGAGCACCGGCCAGCCGATCGTAATCCTCTTCGTCCTTGGGTTTGCGCAGCAGAGGCGACACAAACTCCCAGTGGACGGCCACTTGTTCTATTAGCGCACTCATTCCCTTTCCTCCTTCCACTTGCCTCTGTCGTATTCTTGATGATCCAGCACACATTTGATGTACGAGCGCTGAGACCGGTATCGAACCACAGCGACCAGGCGCAACTTGTTTCCACCAATATCAAAAACATGCAGCGGGCCGACTTTATCGGTGGCGGGAAAAATGGCTTTCATCGCTGCGAAGTCCGACGGATTGTTGCGCTTGATCAGTCGATACCATTGGTCCAATGCACCGGCTGCGCGTGGGCACCTCTCCTTTGCTTCCCAAATGCGCTTCTAAGTGATCACATGCATGCAACGTCCTTATCGCATTTTGCTATGGAGGAGTTGAACACAGAATCGGAGTATCGCAAATTGCGATTAAACCGAAGAGACAAACGGCTAGGCCGCCGTCCTACTCAGCCTAGCTATCTGAAAGTTGAGGCTTCACTTAAAGATTTGAGCAGATATGAAAAAACCCGCTTACCCGACCTTATCGTTCCCCTGCTCAGGCGTCTCGATTCCCGGCTCTGCCTCGGTGGCATCCTTGTCAGTTGGCTTGGCCGGCGTTTTTTTCTCGGGATAGCCGGGCAGGCCGCGGGCGTCTTCGGGGGTCAGTTCGTCTCGTTCGTGACGGCGATCAATGGCATAGGCGGGAGCGGCGTTCGGGTCTTCGTCGCGACCGGCGGTGCCGAGCACCCAGCCGTCGTCATTGGGGTTGTCCTGCGGTGCGTGCGTGACAGGTTCTCGAGGATGGCTCATGGGACCTCCTTGGGTTGCGAACAGATGCGTTGTGGTCTTTTTGAGGCCATCGAAGGGCGTCAGTGCGGCGCATCTGATGAATGGCAACCTTGATAAACCGCCTCGGCGACACCAGATCAACATCATGACCGACTTATGGAGCTCACCATGTCTGACCCGATGCTGATCCCCTGCCCTCATTGCAACGGGCTCAATCGCATACCTGCCGAACGTCTGGCCGACCAGCCCAAGTGTGGGCGCTGCAAAGCTCCGGTGTTATTGGGCAAGCCGTTCGAACTCAAACAGGCCGACTATTCCAGCCAGGTCAAGGGCGACCTGCCGTTGCTGGTGGATGTGTGGGCGGACTGGTGCGGCCCCTGCAAATCCTTTGCGCCGGTGTTCGAACAGGCCGCCTCACAACTGACCGGCAAATGCCGACTGGCCAAACTCGACAGCGAAGCCAATCCGCAACTGTCGGCGCAATTGGGAATTCGTTCGATCCCCAGCCTGATCCTGTTCAAGAATGGCAAGGAAATCGCGCGGCAAAGCGGAGCGTTACCCTTGCCGCAGCTGATGAGCTGGTTGCGCAGCCAGGGAATCTGACGCTACTCCATTGTGGGAGCGAGCCTGCTCGCGATGCGCAGACACGTTCAACATCGATGTGCCTGTCAGTCCGCTATCGCGAGCAGGCTCACTCCCACATGGCGGCAGAGGTGGATCAGGCGTTTTCCAACAACCCATGCAACTCCACGAACTGCTGGGTCAGCTTGTGCCGTGCATCCAGATGAATCAGCGGCAGGCTGGCCTGGTGGGATTCACGCATGCGCACCGAGCTGCTCAGGTACACCGGCAGTACCGGCAAGCCCTCGGCGATCAGTTCGTCGAGCATCTGCTGCGGCAGGCTGGCCCGGGCCTGGAACTGGTTGACCACGATGCCTTCGATCTCCAGGCCCTCATTGTGGTCTTCCTTGAGCTCTTCTATTTCCGCCAGCAGGCCATACAACGCCTGGCGGGAAAAACTGTCGCAATCGAAGGGGATCAATACCCGATCAGCCGCAATCAGCGCTGAAACCGCATAGAAATTCAGGGCTGGTGGCGTATCCAGGTAGATCCGGTCGTAATCCTCGTCCAATTCTTCGAGCAATTTGCGCAGCTTGTTGATCTTGTGCTTGGCCTCAAGCTTGGGCTGCAGATCCGTCAGCTCGGCAGTGGCGGTGATGACATGCAGGTTATCGAACGGCGTTTCGTAGATATCGACCTTGTTCTTCTTCGAAAAGGGCCCGGACGACAGGGTCTGCTTGAAGAAGTCGGCAATGCCCATAGGGATGTCGTCGCCGATGAGACCGGTCAGGTATTGAGTGGAATTGGCCTGTGCGTCCAGGTCCACCAACAACGTGCGATACCCTTCGCTGGCGCTGACCGCCGCCAGGTTGCAGGCGATGCTGGACTTGCCCACGCCACCTTTCTGATTGAATACCACGCGCCGCATGTCAAAACCTCCGTGTACCAAAGATTCCCGAGTGTAGTAGGCGATGACACCGCTTCGCTACCTTCAGCATGGATGGACTACAGCGTTAGTGGCTTTTTCCGGCAAGGAAGCGTCAATTCGCGCGGAGGATGACGGAAGCGGCCGACAGACAGGTTCTGTCATAGTCGGGAAATGATATGTCCGGGCCGGGACGAACCCACCGTCAGGTTTTCCCGCTTATATGTAACCATTATTTGCTACAAGCCAACGGCACCGGGATAATGCGCGCCATTTGGGTCGCAAGACCATGCTGGGTTGGACGCGGGTCAAACCACTGAACCGTGACAATAAAAAGCCCGCAGGGGTGGGATGAATTTTTTGATCAATTTCAATATCGCCCAATGGCGCGCGTGGGCCCCTGGGCTCGAAAGCGTGGACGACTGGCAGGCGTGGAGCCAACAGCCGGTGATATTGCCCGCCAACGATGCCGCCCCTGATGTCTCGTTCCTGCCAGCCATGCAGCGCCGCCGTCTCAGCCGCCTGGCGCGGATGGCCTTCAGTGTCGCCTGGCCCCTGGCCGAAGACCGGCCAAATCTGCCATTGGTCTTTATTTCCCGTCACGGTGAAACCCCGCGCACATTCGAGATTCTCAAGGATCTGGCAGCCGACCAGCCATTGTCACCCACCCAGTTCAGCCTGTCGGTGCATAACGCAGTGATCGGCCTGTGGTCGATCATGCGCAACGAAACCAGCGAGATGACGGCCCTGGCCGCCACGGGTGACGGGCTGGAACATGGCATGCTGGAAGCCGCCGCGCTGCTGAATGAAGGTGCGCCGGCTGTGCTACTGGTCATCACCGAAGAGCAACCACCCCAGGTCTATGCACCTTGGGTTGACGACGTGCCGTTTCCCTATGCGATGGGGCTGCTGCTGACCCGGGGCGATGACTGGCAACTGGCCTTGTCCACCCAGCCGGTCCAACCGTCCGGCAGCGACTGGCCCCATGCCCTGAATCTGCTGCGTACGCTGTTGAACAACGAAACCACCTGCCAACATACCTGGAAGAATCGTGTATGGACCTGGCAACGCAACCAGTGACGGGCAAGCATCGCGACGCCTATTACTGGCGGCTGCTCGCGACCGCTGCAAGCTTCGCCCTGTTCGGGCTGGGCGGGCTGTGCCTGCGACTGCTGGTGTTTCCGCTGCTGGCCTGGTGGCCCGGCGATGCCCAGGTCCATCGGCAACGGGCCCGACGCACGGTTGGACGGCTGTTCTGGTTCTTCATCCGGTTCATGGCCCGCACCGGCGTGCTCACTTATCAGATCGACGGCGCAGAAAAGCTCGGCCGGCCCGGGCAGATGATCATCGCCAATCATCCGTCACTGATCGACGTGGTGTTTCTGATCGGGCTGGTGCGCGATGCCAACTGCGTGGTCAAGCAAAGCCTCTGGGAGAACCCTTTCACCCGTGGACCATTGCGTTCGACCCAATACATCAGCAACGACGGCAGCATGGACATGCTTGACGCCGCCAGCGACGCCCTGAAGGACGGCCAGACCCTGATCGTGTTCCCCGAGGGCACGCGCAGCCAGCCCGGCCAGGCGCCAGCCTTTCATCGGGGCGCCGCGGCTATCGCCCTGCGAGGTGCGAAAATCCTCACACCCGTGACCATCAAGGTCAACCCGACCACCCTGACCAAGGCCGAACCCTGGTATCGCATTCCCCAACGCCGCGTGCACTTCAGTTTTCACGTGGGGGCCGATATAGATCCACAAGCGTTCGCCACGCTCGGCCCCCCGCCCCTTGCTTCACGCAGGCTCAACGATTTTTTGCATCACTATTTCATCAAGGAGCTCGCCGAAGATGAGCGATCTGCACCGTGACATCAAACAGCTGATCATCGACGCCCTCGGCCTGGAGGACATCGAGGTCGACGATATCGGTGATCACCAGACCCTGTTCGGTGAAGGCCTGGGCCTGGACTCTGTGGATGCCCTGGAGCTTGGCCTGGCGATCCAGAAACAGTACGGCATCAAGATAGATGCCGACGCCAAGGACACCCGCAACCATTTCAGCAACGTGGCAAGCCTTGCGGCCTTCGTCACTGCAAAACGCGCTTGAGACCGGACCATGCAAACTCGTGACGACATTTTCAACACCCTGCGCGATGCCCTGGTGGAGCTTTTCGAACTGGACCCTGAGCGCGTGACGCTGGAATCAAACCTGTATCAGGACCTGGAAATCGACAGCATCGATGCAGTCGATCTGATCGACCACATCAAGCGCCAGACCGGCAAGAAAATCGCTGCTGAAGAATTCAAGACAGTACGCACCGTCAACGACGTGGTCGAGGCGGTCTATCGACTGGTCCAACCGGCCGCATGAGCCGGCTGATTGGCCTTGGCCTGCTATTGGCGGGCCTGCTGTACCCCTTTGCGGTGTATTTCGGCATGGAGCACTTCGCCCCCTGGCAGTTCGGCCTGCTGCTGGGTAGCCTTTGGCTGGCCCGGGCATTGCTCGTCAACCGAGGGCTCGGCAAAGGCGGGGCCGGCAACCTCTGGATGGCAGTCACGGCGATCGTATTCTGCGGGTTGCTCGCGCTGTTCGATAACCCGCTCCTGCTGCGTTGGTATCCGGTACTGATCAGTGCCTTCATGCTCGGGATGTTCGCCCTGAGCCTGAAATACGGCCCGCCGATGATCGAACGCATAGCCCGCCTGCGTGAACCGCAGCTCCCGGCAAAAGCGGTGGTTTATACGCGCCAGGTCACGGTGGCCTGGAGTGTGTTTTTCCTGTGTAACGGTTTGCTCGCCGCTGCCCTGACCCTCTGGGCACCGCTGAGTTGGTGGATGTTGTACACCGGCCTGATTTCCTACGGATTGATGGGGCTGCTGTTTGCCATTGAATGGCTCATACGACAAAGGGTAAGAGGCCGCCCATGAATTGGATAACACTTGAGCAGATGTTGCTCAAGGCTCAGCCGGAGCGCGCAGTTGCTGTCGATCCGGCGCTCAGTCATTCGCAGCTGCGGGACGAGGCGCTGTGCCTGGCCGCAGGCCTGCGTGCCCGCGGTGTACAGCGTATGGCGGTGCACCTGGAAGACGCCGCCGAACTGGCCGTCGCCCTGCTCGGAGCCTGGCGTGCCGGAGTGCGCGTCCTGCTCCCTGCCGACCTGCAGGCCCAGACCCGCCAGCGCTGGTCGGCCGAGGTCGACCTGTGGTTGACCGACCAACCTGGCGACACCCATCCTGGCGACCTGCGACAGGCTCCATTGGAGCCTGTCGAACTGGACCTCGACCAATGCTGGCTGAGCCTGTGCACCTCAGGCTCCAGCGGCGAGCCCAAGCGCATCGAGAAAAACCTGCGCCAGTTGAACAATGAAGTCCAGGCCCTGGAGCAATTGTGGGGCGCCGAGCTGGGTCCGGCCTGCATGATTGGCAGCGTCGCCGCCCAGCACATCTACGGCCTGCTGTTCCGGGTGCTGTGGCCGCTGTGCGCCGGGCGACCCTTCGTGCGCCGGCAATTGGCGTTTCCGGAAGACCTGCAACGCGCCAGCCGCGAGCACCCGGTCTTCGCCTGGGTCGCCAGCCCGGCACTACTCAAGCGCATGGGCGACAACCTCGACTGGACGGCCTTGAGCTGCGTGCGCCGGGTATTTTCCTCCGGCGGCGCCTTGCCGGCCGAGGCCGCCCGAAGCCTGCAGCAGCGCCTGGGCCAATGGCCGACGGAAATATTCGGCAGTTCGGAAACCGGCGGCATCGCCTGGCGCCAGAGTGATGAACGGTGGCAGCCCTTTGCCGGTGTCGAACTGAGCCAGGACAGCGACGGCGCCTTGCTGGTCGCTTCGTCTTATCTGCCTCCCGCCCATGTGGAACATACCGCCGACGCGGCGCGAATTGACGCCGATGGGCGCTTCGAACTGCTCGGACGCCTGGACCGCATCGTCAAGCTCGAAGAAAAGCGCATCTCCCTGCCAATGCTGGAACAGGCACTGATGGCCCACGACTGGGTGAGCGAAGCGCGGCTGGGCGTGGTACGGGAAAATCGTGCCTCCCTTGGCGCCCTGCTGGTCCTGAGCGAAACCGGCCTCCTTGCATTGCGCAACCAGGGTCGGCGTGCCGTGACCGAAGCGTTGCGTCGCCACCTGAGTGGGCATTGCGAAACACTGGCCCTGCCACGGCGCTGGCGCTGGCTGCGCCAGTTGCCCCTCAACGCCCAGGGCAAGTTGCCCCAGGCCGAGGTCGAAGCCCTGCTGATAGCTCCGCGTCCTAAGACGCCCGACGTGCTGGAGCAGGTCGAGACCGACGGCGAGTGGAGCCTGCAACTGGTCGTGCCGCCGGACCTGGCGTATTTCAGCGGCCACTTTCCCACCGCCCCGGTCTTGCCCGGCGTGGTGCAGGTCGACTGGGCCTTGAGCCTGGGCCGGCAACTGCTGGACCTGCCGCCGCGCTTCGTCGGGATGGAAGTGCTGAAATTCCAGCAACTGGTACGCCCCGGCGATGAAGTCCAGCTGCACCTGCGCTTCGACCGCGAGCGCGGCAAGCTGTACTTCGCCTACCGCAACGATACGGCAGCGTGCTCCAGTGGGCGGATTGTGCTGGGAGCGGCCCATGACTGATGTTCACACCGTCCTGTGGCGAGGGGATTTATCCCCGCTCGAGTGCGAAGCACTCGCCAACGAATTGTGGTGCTGCACAGGACTTGGGGTCGCTGCGCAACCCAGCGGGGCGGTGCGACGCTTCGCTAAATCCCCTCGCCACAAGGGCTCGGTGGAAGGCAAAAGACATGCATAACCCCTGCGCCGTCATCCCCGTCTACAACCACGAAACCGCCATTTCGGCAGTGGTCCAGACATTGCTCGCCAATGGCTTGCCCTGTGTATTGGTCGACGACGCCAGCAGCCCGGCCTGCGCGGCGGTGCTGGAGCGGCTGGCCGTCGATGAGCGGGTTCACCTGGTCAGGCTGGCGGTCAACCAGGGCAAGGGTGGCGCCGTCATGACCGGCCTGCGGGAAGCCGCGCGCCTGGGCTTCAGCCATGCCTTGCAGGTGGACGCCGATGGACAGCACGACCTCGACGACGTGAAAACCTTCATCGAGCAGTCCCGCGCCCACCCGGACGCGGTGATCTGCGGCTACCCGCAATACGACGCCAGCGTGCCGAAAGGTCGCCTGTACGCTCGCTACCTGACCCACGTCATGGTCTGGATCAACAGCCTGTCCTTGCAGATCCGCGACTCCATGTGCGGTTTTCGGGTCTACCCCCTGCCAGCGACCCTGGCGCTGATCAACTCGGCGAACATTGGCAAGCGCATGGATTTCGATTCGGACATCCTGGTGCGGCTGGCCTGGCGCAACCAGCCGATGTGCTGGCTGCGCACCCGGGTCCACTATCCCCAGGACGGGGTTTCGCACTTCCGTCTGTTCCACGACAACGTACTGATTTCCAGTATGCACACCCGTTTGTTCTTCGGCATGCTGGTACGTGCTCCCCTGATTCTCTGGCGACGGTGGCGGACATGAGTCTTCAGGCTGACAAACAGCATTGGGCCGATCGCCAGGAGCGCGGCAGTTTCTGGCTGATGAAACTCACGGCGTTCGCCGCCAAGGTGCTGGGCCGTCGCCTGCTGAGCCCGGTGCTGTACGGCATCGTCCTGTACTTCTTCATTTTCGGTCGCAGCGCTCGCCGGGCGGCCTGGCAATATCAGCAGCGCCTGGCCGACTGGAGCAGCCGCTCCGAGCTGCGCCCTACCCACCGGAAAGTCTTCGGGCAGTTCATGGCGTTTGCCGACTCGCTGCTGGACAAACTCGACGTGTGGAACGGCAAGCTGAGCATCGACCAGATCGAAATCGTCGATACGGCACTGCTGCGCAATCACTTGCGTGGCGCTCGCGGGCAGATGCTGGTGGGGGCGCACCTGGGCAACCTGGAAATGTGCCGGGCCCTGGCCGAACTGGGCGAAAAGGTCACCATGAATGTGCTGGTGCATACCAAGCATGCCGAACAATTCAATCGCCTGCTGGGCGAAGCCGGTGCCACGCATCTGCGGCTGATCCAGGTCAGCGAGCTGGATCCGGCGGTGATGCTGCAACTGAGCGAGCGCCTGGAGCGCGGCGAGTGGCTGGCGATTGCCGGCGACCGCGTGCCGCTGCACGGCGGACGCAGCGTGACCGTGGACTTCATGGGCCACCCGGCCGCGTTTCCCCAGGGACCCTGGCTGATGGCCGGCCTGTTGAAATGCCCGGTCAACCTGCTGATGTGCCTCAAGCACGAGGGGCGCTATCGCGTCACCCTCGAGCCCTTCGCCGACGCGGTGGTGTGGAAGCGCACCGAACGCGAGCAAGTGATCGCCCACTGGGCCGGTCGCTATGCCGAGCGCCTGGCGCAGTACTGCCTCCAGGGGCCCCAACAGTGGTTCAACTTTTACCCTTTCTGGAAGATCGATGACGATGCCCACTCTTGAGCCGGTAACCTTCGGCGAACGCCCCCTGCGCATCGAGGACGTGCTGGCCCTGGCCAACCGTCAGGCGCCGACGCAACTGCAGGATGATCCGGCGTTCCGCCAGCGCATTGCCAAGGGTGCGCAATTTCTCGACTCCCTGCTGGACAAGGAAGGGGTGATCTACGGCGTGACCACCGGTTACGGCGATTCCTGCGTGGTGGCCGTGCCGCTGCACCACGTCGAGGCCCTGCCGCGCCACTTGTATACGTTCCACGGCTGCGGCCTGGGCAAGCTGCTGGATGCCCAGGCCACCCGCTCGGTGCTGGCAGCGCGCTTGCAGTCGTTGTGCCACGGCGTCTCCGGGGTAAGGGTTGAATTGCTGGAACGCCTCCAGGCCTTTCTCGAACACGACATCCTGCCGCTGATTCCGGAAGAAGGTTCGGTGGGCGCCAGCGGCGACCTGACGCCGTTGTCCTATGTGGCCGCGACGCTCTCCGGCGAGCGCGAGGTGATGTTCCGTGGCGAACGTCGGCTGGCCGCCGACGTACACCACGAACTGGGCTGGACCCCGCTGGTGCTGCGCCCCAAGGAAGCCCTGGCCCTGATGAACGGCACCGCCGTGATGACCGGCCTCGCCTGCCTGGCCTTTGCCCGGGCCGACTACCTGCTGCAACTGGCAACCCGCATCACCGCGCTGAACGTCGTCGCCCTGCAAGGCAACCCCGAGCACTTCGACGAGCGCCTGTTCGCCGCCAAGCCACATCCGGGGCAGATGCAGGTCGCCGCGTGGCTGCGCAAGGACCTGGCGATCGACGCACCGACCGCGCCGCTGCATCGCCTGCAGGACCGCTATTCCCTGCGCTGCGCGCCTCATGTGCTCGGCGTGCTGGCCGACAGTCTGAACTGGTTGCGCGCGTTCATCGAAACCGAACTCAACAGCGCCAACGACAACCCGATCATCGATGCCGAAGCCGAGCGGGTGCTGCACGGTGGGCATTTCTATGGCGGACATATCGCCTTCGCCATGGACAGCCTGAAGAACCTGGTGGCCAACGTCGCCGATCTGCTCGACCGCCAACTCGCCCTGCTGGTGGACGAGCGCTACAACCATGGCCTGCCGAGCAACCTGTCCGGCGCCAGCGCTGACCGGGCGATGCTCAACCATGGTTTCAAGGCCGTGCAGATCGGCGCCAGCGCCTGGACCGCCGAAGCCCTGAAAAACACGATGCCAGCCAGCGTGTTCTCGCGCTCCACCGAGTGCCACAACCAGGACAAGGTCAGCATGGGCACCATCGCCGCCCGGGATGCGATCCGCGTACTGGAGCTGACCGAACAAGTCGCCGCCGCGACACTGCTGGCGGCCAACCAGGGCGTGTGGCTGCGCAGCCGTGCCGAGGACGCTCGAGCGCTACCGCCGGCCCTGGCTGCCATGCACGAACAACTGGCCGGGGATTTCCCGCCAGTCATCGAAGACCGCGCCCTGGAAGCCGAACTGCGCCTGTGCCTGCAACGCATCGCCGAGCAACACTGGAGGCTGCATGCGTAGCCAGGGCGTGCTGCATGTCGAGACGCAGATTGTCGTGCCGTTTTTCGATGTCGATTCGATGCACGTGGTCTGGCACGGCCATTACGTCAAATACCTGGAAATGGCCCGCTGCGCCTTGCTCGATCAGATCGGCCACAACTACAACGACATGCTCGCCGCCGGGTACGCGTGGCCCGTGATCGACCTGCAACTGCGTTACGTGCGCAGCGCGGTGTTCGGCCAGGCCCTGACCGTGCGTGCCAGCCTGGTCGAATGGGAGAACCGGTTGAAGATCAATTACCTGATCAGCGACGCGCTCACCGGCGAACGCCTGACCCGCGCCTGCTCGGTGCAGGTGGCCGTGGACATCTCGACCAGGGAGATGCTGCTGGCCTCGCCCCGAGTGTTTGTCGACGCCGTCGAAAGGAAACTGTCATGAAACGCCTGCTCCTCTGGTTGTTACTGTTGTGCCTGTCGCCCCTGGCCCAGGCCTTCGACTTGCAGCAACTGAGCGAACAGCTGGGCCGCCCGGATGTCATTCACGGTCAATTCATCCAGGAAAAGCACCTGCGTGCCCTGCCCCAACCGCTCGTCAGCAAGGGCCATTTCGTCTTGGCGAAGAAACAAGGTCTGCTGTGGCTGCTGCAGACGCCGCTGCAACAGGACTACCGCATAACCGCCCAAGGCATCGCCCGACGGGACGGCAGCGTTTGGCAAATGCTGCCGAACAAGAGCGCCGGTGCCGAGCAGAACCGGCTGTTCCTGGCCGTCTTGCAGGGCGACAGCACTGGCCTGCTACGGGATTTCGAGCTCAGCCTTTCGGGCGAACCGCAGCAGTGGAAGTTGACCCTTACCCCGCGCTCGGTGCTGCTCAAACAAGTGTTCAACCAGATCAACATTGACGGCGGCGAACTGGTGCAGCGCATCGAGCTGCTGGAAACCCAGGGCGACAGCACAGTGCTGCGCATGCAGGACAGCGTCGCCACACAACCCTTGAGCGAAGCGGAGCAACATGACTTTGCCGAGTGAACGCAGGCTGCCGCGGCTATTCCTGGCACTGCTGCTGGCGGTGCTGGCGCTGGCCGGTTGGCAATGGCGCAACGGCGCGCCACTGACGGTCAACCTCATGGAGTTGGTGCCGGGCACGTCCCCCGATGCCCTGGAGCTTGTCGCTGAGCAGCGCATGCAGGAGCCGCTGAATCGCGAGGTGTTGGTGCTGGTCGGTCACGCCGACCGCCAGCACGCCATCGCCCTGGCGCAGACCCTCGGCGAGCAATGGCAGGCCAGCGGCCTGTTCGATAAGGTCCAGTGGACGCTGCAAGCCGATTTGCCGGCGCTGCGCACACAACTACTGAACGGACGACTGGCGATGCTCTCGGCCGCGGACCGTCAGCAATTGATCGAACAACCCCAGGCGTTCATCCAGCAGCGGGTGCAGGCCCTGTTCGACCCATTCAGCGGCTTCAGCCTGGTGCCAACCCAGGATGACTGGCTGGGCCTGACCGGCCGCATCCAGAACAGCCAGCCCCAACGCGGCGCAATACAACTGGACGTGGGCAGCGGGGCATTGATCGCCGATGCCGACGGCAAAAGCTGGGTGATGCTACGGGCCCGCACCCAAGGCAACGCCTTCGACATGAACCTGCCGCTGCAAGTGGCCGATCTGCTGCAACGCAGCCGCGACCAGGCAAGCCGGGCCCAGGGGCAACTACTGGCGGCCAGCGGCTTGCTGTACGCCGCCAGCGGTCAGCAACAGGCCTCAAAGGAGATCACCTGGGTCGGCGGTGGCGCGACCGTCGGCATTCTGTTGCTGCTGTTGCTGGCTTTCCGACGCCTGCGGGTATGGCTGGCGTTCATGCCGGTACTGATCGGCATGCTGTTCGGCGCAGTGGCCTGCGTGACGCTGTTCGGACGCATGCATGTCATGACCCTGGTGCTGGGCTCGAGCCTGATCGGCGTGGCGGTGGACTATCCGCTGCACTATCTGTCCAAGAGCTGGAGTCTCAAGCCGTGGCGCAGTTGGCCGGCCCTGCGCCTGACCCTGCCGGGGCTGAGCCTGAGCCTGGCGACCACCTGCATCGGCTATTTGGCCCTGGCCTGGACCCCCTTTCCGGCCCTGACCCAGATCGCGGTATTTTCCGCCGCCGGGCTGGTTGGCGCCTACCTGACGGCGGTTTGCTTGCTGCCAGCGCTACTCAAGAGCACGGACCTGCGTCCCGCCCAGTGGCCGCTGCGGGTCTGCGAACAGCTGCTCAAGATCCGTGAAGCGCTGCTGGCTCGGGTTCCCACGCCGATCCTGCTGGCGCTGCTGCTGATCTTCTGCGCCGGTGGGCTTTGGCATCTGAGCACGAAAAATGACATCCGCCAGTGGATCGGCACGCCCCAACACCTGACCGACGAGGCCCGTGAGGTCGCCCGCATCACCGGTTTCCAGCCCACCAGCCAGTTCTTCCTGATTCGTGCCGATAGTCAACCCCAGTTGCTGGAGCGCCAGACCGCTCTCAACGAGCGATTGGAACAATTGATCGGTCTGGAAAAACTCCAGGGCTACCTGTCGCTGAACCAACTGGTCAGCCCGCCAACTGAACAGCAGAAAGTACGCGAAGCCCTGGCCCGACTCCCGGCGTTCTGGCAACCGCTGCTGGAGCTGGGCGTACCGGTCGCGGCCTTACAGGCAGAGCTGGCCCAATTGCAGGCCTTGCCGGTGGAAGACATCGATGCCGCGCTTTCCGGTCCGCTGGCCGAGCCGTACCGCCCCCTCTGGCTCGGCCCGACAGCGCAAGGCGTGGCCGCGATGGTCAGCTTGCAAGGTTTGAACGACGCCGCGCTGCTGCGCTTGCAGGCGGTGGATCTGCCTGGCGTGCAATTGGTGGATCGCCTGGGCGATCTGAACCGGGTGTTCGCCGCCACCCAGATCAGCGCTGCCGAGCTGAAGTTGGCGTCCTGCGTGCTGATCGTGCTGGTGTTGATCTGGCCGTTCGGCATCGGCGCAGCCCTGCGCATCGTCGCCCTGCCGCTACTGGCCGCGCTGTGCAGCCTGGCAAGCCTGGGTTGGCTTGGGCAGCCGCTGACACTGTTCAGTCTGTTCGGTCTGTTGCTGGTGACGGCCATCGGCGTCGATTACGCGATCCTGATGCGCGAGCAGATCGGCGGCGCCGCCGTGAGCCTGCTGGGCACCCTGCTCGCGGCGATCACCACTTGGCTGTCGTTCGGCCTGCTGGCGCTGTCCAGTACGCCGGCGGTGAGCAACTTCGGCCTGGCGGTGAGCCTGGGGCTGGCGTTCAGCTTCCTGCTGGCGCCGTGGGCCGGACGCCAGGCGCATGCAGAGCCAGTGCTGGAGCCCGCCCAGTGACGATTACGCACCACTCTCACTCGAACATCGCAACCTCGGCAAGGAGTCCAAATGCCTGCAACTGAAATGGAACGTCGCCAGGTCGTTATCATCGGCGCGGGACCGTCCGGCGCCATCGCAGCCGCGTTGCTCAAGCGCAAGGGCCACGATGTGCTGATCATCGAACGCCAGCATTTCCCCCGGTTCTCCATCGGCGAAAGCCTGCTGTCCCATTGCCTGGACTTCGTCGAAGAGGCCGGCATGCTCGACGCGGTAAATAGCGCAGGTTTCCAGCGCAAGAACGGCGCAGCTTTCGCCTGGGGCGAGCGCTACAGCGCCTTCGATTTCGGCGACACCTTCAGCGAAGGCAAACCCACCACCTTCCAGGTACAGCGCGCCGACTTCGACAAGCTGCTGGCCGACCAAGCCGCATTGCAGGGGGTTGAGATCCGCTATGGCGAAGCCATCGCCAGCGTCGACTTCAATCTCGCCAAACCACAACTGGGCGTGCAGCGCGAAGACGGCAGCGAGTACCGGATCGAGAGCGATTTCGTCCTCGATGCCAGCGGCTATGGTCGAGTGCTGCCGCGCCTGCTGGACCTTGAGGCACCGTCGAACTTCCCGGTGCGCCGAGCGGTATTCACCCATGTCGAGGACCGCATCGATACGCCGGCCTTCGACCGGGAGAAAATCCTCATCACCACCCACCCGACCCAACGTGATATCTGGTTCTGGACCATTCCGTTCAGTGGCGGGCGCTGCTCGGTTGGCGTGGTCGCGGCGGCGGAGCATTTTGCCGGCCGCACCGAAGACCTCGACGCCTGCCTGCGGGGTTTCATCGACGAGACTCCAAGCCTCGCCCGAGTGCTGGACAATGCAGTGTGGGACACCCCGGCACGGACCATCGGCGGCTACTCGGCCAATGTCAAAACCCTGCATGGCCAAGGCTTCGCTCTCCTGGGAAATGCCGCAGAGTTCCTCGATCCGGTGTTTTCCTCCGGCGTGACCATCGCCATGCGCTCGGCGAGCATGGCGGCCGACGTGTTGCATCGTCAGTTGCAAGGTGAAAGCGTGGACTGGCAAGACGAGTTTGCCGTCCCCCTCAAGCGCGGCGTCGATACCTTCCGCTGCTACGTCGAGGGCTGGTACGCCGGCACTTTCCAGGATGTGATCTTTTATACCGAAGGTTCTTCCGACATCCGCCGCATGATCAGCTCGATTCTGGCCGGTTATGCCTGGGATCAACGCAACCCGTTCGTCAGCGAACCCAAGCGTCGTCTGCGCATGCTCTCGGAAATCTGTGCGAGCCCGGCCCATGAGTGAGATGAACTACCTGAGTGACAACTACGTCGAAGAAACCCGCTTCGGCTTCTGGTTCCTGCGCAGCCACACCTGGCAGCACCATGTGCTGCGCGTGGCGATCAATGACCTGCGCAGCCTGTTCAGCACACCATTGCCGGCCGCCCCGGTGCTGCTGGACGCCGGTTGCGGCCAGGGCAAGTCGTTCCAGTACCTGCGCCAGGTGTTCGCGCCACAACGACTGATCGGGGTCGATGCCGATCCCCACAGCCTGGCGCTGAGCGCCGAAGAAGCCGCCCGCCAGGGCATGGCTGTGGAACTGATCGGCAGCGACTGCGCAACCTTGGCGGTACCGGATGCCAGCGTCGACCTGTTGTTCTGTCACCAGACCTTCCATCATCTGGTGGAACAGGAAAAGGCCCTGGCCGAGTTCTATCGCGTGCTCAAGCCCGGCGGTTACCTGATGTTCGCCGAATCCACCGAAGCCTATATTGATACCTGGGTCATCCGCTGGCTGTTCCGTCATCCCATGCATGTACAGAAAAGTGCCGCGCAGTACCTGGAGATGATCCACCAGCAAGGGTTTCGCTTCGAAGCCGGTAACGTGTCCTATCCCTACCTGTGGTGGAGCCGCGCCAGGGATTTCGGCCTGCTGGAGCGTTTTGGCCTGCGCCGCCCCCGGTTGTTCGGCGAGCGGGAAGAAACCCTGGTCAACGTCGTGGCCCGCAAGCCCGTCGAAGGGGTTGAGAAATGATCCGCACCTGCCTCAGCGGCCTGCTGATCGGCTGTCTGTTGCTGCTCAGTGCCTGCGCCAGTCACGCGCCACTGCCCGAGCGCACGCCGACCCTGGCGCTGCCTCTGCAATTGCACATCGAGCGACAGTTGGCCGGGCAGCGCCAGGACTGGTTGCTGGTGATCCAGCGCGAAGACTCCGGCATTCGCTGGTCGATGATGGACCCACTGGGTATTCCCCTGGCCCGTCAGCGCTTGGTCGACAGCCAGTGGCAAGCCGACGGCCTGCTGCCGCCCAACGCCGAAGCCCGGGAGCTGTTCGCCGCGCTGCTGTTCGCACTGACACCTGAAACCGAGCTGTCCGGCAATTATCCGACCGCCCGGCAACAGGCTGCGCAACGAACCCTGGATTCCCGCTGGCAGGTGCGCTACAAGCAGCCGCTGGATTTTCAACTGAGCCTGCCCCGAGGCCCCCATTACCGCATCACACCGTTGACCGAGAGCGCTCCATGACCGCCTACTTGAATGCCCTCGGCGTGATCTGCGCCCTGGGCCGCGATAAACATGAAGTGGCGGGCAACCTGTTCGCCGGCGACTGCTCGGGCCTGCGTGTCGAATCCGGATGGGTGGCCGAGCGCGCCTTGCCGGTTGCCTCGGTGACAGGTGCTCTGGCCCCCATCCCCGATACGCTGGCCGCCCATTGCACCCGCAACAATCAGTTGCTGCTGGAAGCCGGGTTGCAGATCCGTCCCGAGATCGACCGGGCCATCCAGACCTACGGTCGTACGCGCATCGGCATTGTCCTGGGCACCAGCACCTCGGGTATCGACGAGGCCAGCCAGGGCATTGCCCATTACCTGCGCGAGCAGCGCTTCCCGGACGGTTACGACTACCAGCAGCAGGAACTCAGCGCGCCGGCCAACTTTCTCTCCGACTGGCTCGGCCTGAGCGGCCCGTCCTATGTGATTTCCACCGCCTGCACCTCCAGCGCCCGCGCCTTGATGAGCGCCCGGCGCCTGCTCGACCTGGGACTGTGCGATGCGGTCCTCTGTGGCGGGGTGGACAGCCTGTGCAAGCTCACCCTCAACGGGTTCTCGGCGCTGGAAGCGGTGTCGAACGAACGCTGCAATCCGTTTTCGGTAAACCGCAACGGCATCAACATCGGCGAGGCGGCCGTGCTGTTTCTGATGAGCAAGGCGCCGGGAACTGGAACGCCGATTGCTTTGCTCGGCGACGGCGCCAGCTCCGATGCCCACCATATTTCCGCCCCGGAGCCCAGCGGCCGCGGCGCTCGCCAGGCCATGGAAAAAGCCTTGCTCAGCGCTGGCCTTGAGGCCAGCCAGATCGACTACCTGAACCTGCATGGCACCGCCACGCAACACAACGACGCCATGGAAAGCCAAGCGGTGGCCGGGCTGTTCCCACAGGGCGTGCCTTGTTCCTCTACCAAACCCATGACCGGCCACACCCTGGGCGCGGCCGGAGCGTTGGAAGCGGCCTTCTGCTGGTTGAGCCTGAGCGTCGAAAACCCCACCGGGGCCCTGCCGCCTCATATCTGGGACGGTCAGGCCGATCCTGAACTGCCGGCCCTGGCCTGGACCCGCGTCGACAGCCGCCTGAACCCGACTGCCCCCCGTCGCTTGATGAGCAATTCGTTTGCCTTCGGCGGCAACAACGTCAGCCTGATTATCGGAGATGCCCCATGATTGACTGGCCACTCGCCGAACTGCTGCCCCACGCAGGCGACATGATCCTCATCGACCGCGTCGTGGCATTCGATGACGAGCAGATCCATACCCACGCTGTCGTCAAACCCGGAGGCCTGTTCAACCACGCCGACGGTGGCTTGCCGGCCTGGGTCGGCATCGAACTGATGGCCCAGAGCGTCGCCGCTTTTGCCGGTTGCCACGCGCGCCAACGTGGCGACGCCGTCGAGCTGGGCTTCCTGCTCGGCACCCGCAAGTTCGAATGCAACGTCGACTGTTTTCCGGTCGGTGCCAAGCTGGACATCCGCGGTGTGCGCTCGCTGGAAGACGACAATGGCATGGGTGTGTTCGAGTGCCATATCGAAGCACCCGGCATCCATGCCACCGCCCGGTTGAACGTGTTCCGTCCGCCCAAGTCTGCCCATTACCTCCATGAACCGTCCGCAACAGGAAACCAGCCATGACTGAATCCGTATTGGTCACCGGCTCCAGCCGTGGCATCGGCCGTGCCATCGCCCTGCGCCTGGCCCAGGCCGGGCATGACATCGTGCTGCACTGCCGCAGCGGCCGTGCCGAGGCCGAAGCTGTCCAGGCCGAGATCCAGGCCCTCGGCCGCCAGGCCCGCGTCCTGCAATTCGACGTGTCCGAGCGTGCCGCCTGCAAAGCCATTCTCGAGGCCGACGTCGAAAGCCACGGCGCTTACTATGGCGTGGTGCTCAATGCAGGCCTGACCCGTGACGGTGCATTTCCAGCCCTGAGTGAAGAAGACTGGGACGCGGTGATGCGCACCAATCTCGACGGTTTCTACAACGTGCTGCATCCGGTGATGATGCCGATGATCCGTCGTCGCGCCGCCGGACGGATCGTCTGCATCACCTCGGTTTCGGGGTTGATCGGCAACCGTGGCCAAGTCAACTACAGCGCGTCGAAGGCCGGACTGATCGGTGCGGCCAAGGCGTTGGCAATCGAACTCGGCAAGCGCAAGATCACCGTCAACTGCGTCGCTCCAGGGCTGATCGACACCGCCATGCTCGATGAAAACGTACCCGTGGAAGAATTGATGAAAATGATTCCCGCCCAACGCATGGGCACTCCGGAAGAAGTGGCCGGCGCGGTGAACTTCCTGATGTCCGCCGAAGCCGGCTACATCACCCGCCAGGTCCTGGCCGTCAACGGAGGCTTGTGCTGATGAAGCGTGTCGTCGTCACCGGCATGGCCGGCATCACCTCCGTGGGCAGCGATTGGGAAACCATCGCCGCCAACTTCGCCGCCAACCGCAGCGGCATCCGGCGCATGGACGAGTGGGACCGTTTCACGGAACTGAACACCCGCCTGGCCGGCCCCATCGATGATTTCAAGGTCCCGGCCCACTGGACACGCAAGCAACTGCGCAGCATGGGCCGGGTCTCGCGGCTGGCGGTCGCCGCGGCGGAACAAGCCCTGGCCGACGCCGGCCTGTTGGGCGACGAGTCGATCAAGGACGGACGCATGGGCGTATCCTGCGGCTCGTCGACCGGCAGCACCGACGAGGTCAAGGCGTTCGGCAACATGCTGCTCAACAGTGTGGCCGAAGGCCTGAACGCCAACTCCTATGTGCGGATGATGCCCCATACCACGGCGGCCAATATCAGCATTTTCTTCGGGCTTACCGGGCGGATGATCCCCACCTCCAGCGCTTGCACCAGTGGCAGCCATGGCATCGGCTACGCGTACGAGGCGATCAAATTCGGGCGCCTGCCTTTGATGATTGCCGGTGGCGCGGAGGAACTGTGTCCGACCGAAGCGATGGTCTTCGATGCGCTCTACGCCACCAGCCTGAAAAACGATGCGCCGCAGACCAGCCCGCGCCCTTACGACAAGGGCCGCGATGGCCTGGTGATCGGCGAAGGCGCAGGCATGCTGGTCCTTGAAGAACTGGAACATGCCCTGGCCCGCGGTGCGCGAATCCACGCCGAAATCGTCGGCTTCGGCAGCAACGCCGACGGCCAGCACGCCACCCGTCCCGAGCTGGTCACCATGCGCCGGGCCATGGAGCTGGCCCTGGAAGATGCGGGTCTCGAACCCTCCGCCATCGGCTACGTCAACGGGCACGGCACCGCCACCGAACAGGGCGACATTGCCGAGACCCTGGCCACCAGCAGCCTGTTCGGTGAACGCATGCCCATCAGTTCGCAGAAAAGCTTCCTGGGCCATACCTTGGGCGCCTGCGGGGCATTGGAATCCTGGTTCAGCATCGAGATGATGAACCGTGACCGATATGTGCATACCTGCAATCTCGACGAGGTCGACCCTCAATGCGGCCAGCTCGATTACCTGCGCAACGAGTTCCGGTCAATGAGCAACGAGTATGTGATGAACAACAACTTCGCCTTTGGCGGGGTCAACACTTCGTTGATCTTTCGTCGCTGGCACTGACTCCCGTTCCCTCTGGTCAAGGAGACCATGATGTCGCTGAAGAAAATCGCCGTTACCGCCGCCCTGTTGCTCAGCACCCTGCCGACTCTCAGCCAGGCCCGTGATACCGCGCTGTACCTGCCTTTCGACAAGGTCGTCGCCGAAGCCATCCGCACCGGCAAGATCGACGGCAGCGTGAAATTCTACCTGGCGGGCAACAAACCGGCCGGTAACGTCACCGTGGTCAGCCCCGGTGCGGTGACCAACAAGAAAACCAACGCCTTCAACAAATCCGACGAAGTAGCCTGCGAATGGGTGCTGCAATCGGCGCTGATCAGCCTGCACCAGGCAGCCAAGAATGCAGGCGCCAACGCCGTGACCAACATCGTCAGCTTCTACAAGAGCAACGAGCGCAAAGACCCTGCAACCTATGAATGCCATGCCGGCGCGATCATGGCAGGCGTTGCATTGAAAGGGGATCTGTCGAAGGTGCAATAAGCCCTCGGGCATTGATGTCGACTGACCTGCTGCCATCGCGAGCGGGCTCGCTCCCACAGTGGATTCTCAGTGAGCCAAACGCCTGCGCCTGGTACAGCCCCCTTGTGGGAGCGAGCCTGCTCGCGATGGCAGCAGGTCAGTCGACAGCGATGCCAACGGATCCACCGCTATCGCGAGCAAGCTCGGCTCCCACAAGGGATATGTATCCGGTACAGGTTTCTTGAAGGGCCACTGTCCCTCCTACCCCGCCCGACACCGCCACGTGCGGTATCTATCTACCACCCAGTCATCGTCCATCTTCAATAGGTTGTTCTTCCGAAAACTCTCTCAGGAAGAGCACATGTTGGAAAACACCCCCTCACGGACTGATAGCCCGACAAACCCGGGTTCCGCGCGGATAAACCTGCTGGAAACCTCGCAGCAACGGATGATCCGCCTGAACGACGCCGTCCCACGTGCCTCGAAGGTGCTGGAGGAGTATCTGGATAACTGGTTCAACAGAACCTTCCCCGCCCTGCCTGGCAACGTCACCGCCAAGGAAATATTCGTGTGCAGGCGAAAGGAAGAGACCACGACCCGCCTCAACACGCTTTTCTGGCAAGCGATTGCGGGTAGGTTGAATGTCCGCGAGTTCCTCGACGAACCAGGCAACATTGACCTCGTCATCCATCAGAATTACGCCAAGGATATGCCCACGGCCCTGAACAGCAGTGACGCCAAGCAAGAACTCAAGCAGCTGCTGAGCATCACGCCCGACTCGGGCACACAATTGTTGACCCAGGCATTGGACGACTTCTGGGCCGAACCCACCGATTTCAGTCAGAGCCGTAGCGTCAGCACTTGGCTGGCCGATGAATGGGCCGTACAGCTCAAGGCCCAGGCGGACCTCCACAAGCTGGACGGCACGCTGCGCCCGGCGATGCACAAGGCCTTGGTGGAGCGCGCCTTGTTGGCGCCAGACGCGGCGTCTCGTGGGCAATTCCCGGAATACCAGCGGCCCGGCGTCCATAGCCTGAGCCTGATCCCGCCAGGGTGGGCTGTCAGCGTGCCGGTCCCCATGGCCGTGGTGCTGACCCAACACGACAATGCCAGCGAGTCGGGTGGCGCGGTGTTGTATCGCCCGGGCGAACCGCTGCACATTCACGAGGACCTTGCAGCACTCAAGGCCAGCCTGCTGGAAGACGGCGAACCCGGAGGCGAGATCGAAACGGCACCGATTGCCGAGCACTTTCTCGTCCGCCTGGTCAGCGAACTGCGGACGGCGCAAAGGAACGCCGTCGGCAACGTTTTTCTCAATGGCCCCGCAGCAGCGGAGGAGATCGACGCCTGGATGAGCAGGCTGGATGCAATGGCGGAATTGGGCAATCGACTGGATCTGGCTGCCGCCCTGGATGAACGTGAACTGCGGCTGAGCCTGAAAAAACTCGATGACTGGTTGCACGCCAACCCCCACGTCACCGGTGGCGACCGTCTGGCGTGGTGGGAGGCGACCCAGGCGGTGCAGACAACCCTGGTGGAAACGGTCCCGGCACCAGACCCCGTGACGCTGGCCACCCCGGATGCCCTGCATGCCCGGGCCCGCACCTTGTTGGCCGGTGTCATCCGCGAGAAATACCCGCCGGTCGATCCTGAAGACGTGTCACTGAGCATCAGGAAGCAATTGGTCGATCCACATGCCCCCACGGGCGGGTCACCGTTTGGGTCCGGGATATCCCAAGGCAGCGTCAGAGGGATCATCGACGACCGCCGCTCCCTGACAGAGTGGGCGATGTCCAACCTGACCCTGGATGAACGCAATGCCCCTCGGCCCGCCATAGAAGGGCCGCTGAGTTTCGCGCAGATTGTCGAGGTCATCGAAAGGGCCAATGTCGGCGCCCGGTTGCCGACCGAGCTGCAAGTTGTAGCCCGGCAAACCCAGGCGCAATGGATGGCCTTTAAAGCACAACAGATGCGAGCCCAGGTGTGGGCGGCCCACATCTCCGGCGACCTGCGGCATGACCGCGACAATACCGGGCTGAAGCTGGTGACCGCGGCGTTGGACAGCCCCACGGCGACAGGTCGCGGCAAGGTCAGCGGGCACGAGGTGGTGGTCCGTCAGCTGCATTGGGGCGATAGCGTGCTTAAAGAAATACTGGCGTTCGGGGTCAAGACTCTCGCGAGCCGTCCATCGCTGACGCTGTACACGCCAGGGGCACCGGACGGCAAGACGTTCCGGGACGTGGATGCGGCCAGCAGCCGAACCTTGGAAGCCGCCCTGGTGCAGACCCTCACCGCCACACCGCAGATGGCTCGCTGGCTGATCTCGCACCTGCCGCTGCTGGAACAGGCCGAGCAGTTAGCCAGCCTGGTGCCGATGTCGGAGGACCTGACGTTCGAGGAGAAGATCAGGAAGGTCACGCGTTCCGTCTTCGCCTGGACCAAGGACCGGGCACAAAATGACTTCGCAAAGAAAATCGCCTCGCCGGTGGTGGAAGCGGACCTGTTCAAGGTGCTGCACGAAACGCAGATCACCCACGGGATGAAAACCGCGGAAATGCTCACGGTGTCCAATGCCGAGCGCGACAGCGCGTCCGCACAGGAAGGGCGCCGAAACGCCGTCATGCTGCTAACGGGCGCCATGTCCATGTTCCCGGTGGGCCGGTTGGGCGGCATATTGGGCCGCGCGATCCTGCCGACCATGGCCGGCGGTGCCGCGGTATCAGCGATCGATGATGAGGGCTGCAGCGTCCGTCAATGGGCCACTGATTTCATCGGCGGGTTGGGAGAGGTCATCGCCGAAGCCGGGCAGGACCTGATCATGGCCCGCGCGGGACGCCGTCGGAAACAGGCACGCCCGGCCCTGTCCTCCCTCCCCCGCATGCCGGATCCAGAGCTGGAACACTATCGGCTCAAAGGCTTCAACGGGCATGGGTTGATCGCCGAGGGACGCCACCGGTACAGGGGCGCCGACGGGCAGGGTTACCTGAAGCTTGGGAACGGCTATTACAAAACGGCGATCCAGGCCGGCGAACGGATCATCTACGCGCCGGACAACCGCTCGAACCAGCGAACGGTCACGTGGGAAAATGACCGTTGGCGCATTGAGGAGCGACATCGGTTGCACGGAGGTGGCGCGCTCCAGAGCCTGTTCAGTCGCCCCCCGGAAACCCCACGACAACGCACCTGCGAGGCCTTGGTGGAGGGCGTTCTGGTGATGAACCGCTACCCCTCCCATGAGGCGATCAGCACCGCAAAAGCCATCTTCGACTCCATGCCTGAAGCGCTGTCCGAACGCATACTGCGCGAGAGCATGGTGGATGTCGGTGCGGCCGACATCAACGCTTACCGCGCACGAATAGATGACTTGACCTGGGGGCGGGGCGACCTGTCCAGGCGCAAAGCCATTCAGATGCAACTATTGGACAAGATGAATACATGGAGCATCGTCCTCCTCAGTAGTCGAGACATCGAAGCAAACGTGTCCAACATTGACCTGAGCGAGACCCAGAAAATAAAAATATACGACACGATACTCGCGCACAGAAACGTGTTCTTTACCGAAGACCGGATCAAGGTCAACACAACGGTTATAACGGACAACATTACCGGCGCGGTATTCATGGCCTTCACCTTCCCAGGCGGGAGGAAGAAGGCGGCCATGAACAAAATAGCCAAGGACACCCGGGACATGTTGGATGCCGTGGAAGCCAGACTGGATGCCAAGACGCAGGCGCGATTCCCCGGAAATGATCCGGAAACAAAGGCAGCCCGGGAAAAATACACGGCCTCGGAGGAATACTATAACGAGTTGATTACAGCCCTGCGGGAAGAGAAGCTGCGCAGGCACAAACCCGGACTGCTGACGGAAATCAGAAACAATCGAGTGCCCTATATCATTGCCAACAAAGGGCGGACACAACGCAACGTCATGCTGCTCACTGGGGAAGACATCACGGACTTCAGCCGTACACTGGCCAACTACGAACCGTTCGATATCGAGATCGTGACCCAGGCTCGAACCCACAAAGTGGAAGGTACACCGTCCACCGTCACCCCTGCGGTTCTACCCACTCCATCGCCGGCACCGGACAGGTTCACCGTCACCACCAGCCCATTGGCCGAAGCCCAGATGTCCTACGCCAGCTTCTCAGAGGCGGCGAAAACCAGGGTCCGAGTCATCACCGAAGATATTCGCGCGGGAAGGGTAACCACCAAGAAGAGCAACCGATATTACTGGTACACCATGGCCCAACTGACCCCGGGCGGTGGCAAAGGCGCATGGCGCGCCGCGTTTGAACGCGAGGGCGATAGCTGGATACTCCGAGGGTTCTACGACTACCACGCCAATGGCCCTGCGACGGTTTGGGAAGGCTAAGAAAAAGGGCGCCGAGACGCGTAATGCCAGTCAGTTAAGGATCAAACGGCACAAAACCTGTGGGAGCAGCTTTGCTCCCACAGGTTTGTGGCTTAACTGATCGGCATTAGCCCAAAGGCGGCCTTTTTCAAGCCGTCCTTTCAGAACCGGAAATACCGGTATTTTTAGCCAATAACTCCACAAACGCCTTCGCCATCGGCGAACGCTGGTCCTTACGCTGCACCAACCACACCGCCGACACCGCCGCCGGATCGAGCAATGGCCGGTAGACCACGCCATCGACCCGTATCCGTTGGTAAGACGCCGGCAATACCGAAACCCCCAGCCCTGCCGCCACCAGGCCAATGATGGTCATGGCTTCGCCGGCTTCCTGGGCAAAGTGGGGGCTGAAGCCGGCGTCACGGGCCAGGCTCAGCAGTTGTGCATAGAGGCCGCTGCCGTAACTGCGGGGGAAGAACACGAACGGCTCCTGGGCCAGTGCCGAAAGAAACAGTCCCTCGTCACTGCTCTGGGCCAGCGGATGCTTGGCACTGAGCACCGCCACCAGCGGTTCGCGGCTGAGTTCGATTTCGCTCAAGGCATCGGGCAGCGGCAGGGGCCGCATGATGCCGATCTCGATCGTTTCATCCAGCAACGCATCGGCCACCTGGGTACTGCTCATTTCCCGCAGATTCAAGTGCACGGCAGGGAACCGCTGGCGAAACGAAAAAATCGCCTGGGGAATGGTGGAGTTGAATGGCGCCGAAGAGGTGAAACCGATCTTCAACTCACCCAGTTCTCCCAGCTGGGCACGCCGAGCCACGTCGGCGGCCTTGTCAACCTGGGCCAGCACCCGCCGTGCTTCTTCGAGGAACAGCCGCCCGGCTTCGCTCAACTCGACCCGACGATTGGTGCGTTCGAACAAGCGCGCGCCGATCTCCTGCTCCAGCGCCTGGATCTGCTGGCTCAGGGGCGGCTGGGAAATACCCAAAGCCAGCGCGGCGCGGCCGAAATGCAGCTCCTCGGCCACGGCGATGAAGTAACGCAAGTGACGCAGTTCCATGGGCCATCCAATAGGTCGCTAAACGTCTTAAACAGGTCGAACAATATATTGGATAGAAACGTTAGTCAGCTATATGCTTTTTTCATTGCCTGCCTGATCGTGCTCTTGCGAGGTCCATCGTGAAAACTGCTGTCGCGCCACTGGCCCCTGAAATCCCCTCCCGCGTGCAGGACGCCGTCGTTACCGAATTGAAGGACATCTACATAGAAAAAGGCACGCCGATGTTCATGCGCACGGTACTGGCGCTGTTCTGCGGTGGCTTCGCAACCTTTGCCCTGTTGTATTGCGTGCAGCCGATGATGCCGTTGCTGTCCAGGGAGTTTTCCGTCAATGCGGCGCAAAGCAGCCTGATCCTGTCGGTGGCGACCGGCCTGCTCGCCGTCGGCCTGTTGATCACCGGGCCGATTTCCGACCGCATCGGCCGCAAGTCGGTGATGGTCACCGCATTGTTCGCCGCCGCACTGTGTACCGTGGCCAGCGCCATGATGCCGACCTGGCATGGCGTACTGCTGCTGCGGGCCTTGGTGGGGCTGTCGTTGAGCGGATTGGCCGCCGTTGCGATGACGTACCTGAGTGAAGAGATCCATCCCAAGCACATCGGCCTGGCGATGGGGCTGTACATCGCCGGCAACGCCATCGGTGGCATGTGCGGACGCCTGATCACGGGCGTGCTGATCGACTTTGTGAGCTGGCACACCGCGATGCTGGTGATCGGCAGCCTCGCCCTGATCGCCGCGGCGGTGTTCTGGAGAATCCTGCCCGAGTCGCGCAACTTCCGGCCACGCTCGCTGCATCCACGCAGCTTGCTGGACGGCTTCACCCGGCACTTTCGTGATGCCGGCCTGCCGTTGCTGTTTCTCGAAGCCTTCGTGCTGATGGGCGCCTTCGTAACGCTGTTCAACTACATCGGCTACCGCCTGCTGGCCGAGCCCTATCATCTGGACCAGGCCTTCGTTGGTCTACTGTCGCTGGTGTACCTGTCGGGCATCTACAGCTCGGCCAAAGTCGGCGCACTGGCTGACCGGCTCGGCCGACGCAAAATGCTCTGGGCCACCATCGCACTGATGCTCGCCGGTCTCGCCCTGACCATGACGACGCCCCTGGCGCTGGTGATCCCAGGCATGCTGGTCTTCACGTTCGGCTTCTTTGGCGCCCACTCGGTCGCCAGCAGTTGGATCGGCCGCCGTGCCCTCACCGCCAAGGGCCAGGCATCGTCGCTTTATCTGTTCAGCTATTACGCCGGTTCGAGCGTGGCCGGCACCGCCGGCGGCGTGGCCTGGCACCTGGGTGGATGGAACGGAGTCGGTCTGTTCATCGGTGCGTTGCTGCTGGTGGCGTTGTCGGTGGCGGTAAAACTGGCGAAATTGCCGGTGCTGCCAGGAAACATGCCGGTCTGAACACCACCTGTGGGAGTAAAGTTTGCTCGCGATTGCGGTAAGTCAGCCAGCAACAAAGTCGGCTGGTCTGCCCCATCGCGAGCAAGCTTCGCTCCCACAGGGTTTGCGCCGTTTGATTTCTAACTGACTGGCATCAGGCACATGTCCAGCCAATCACTGACGCAACACCACCCGCGCCTCCAACATGCCATTGCGTGCTTCCAAGGCCAACGACCGCACGGCCGCACCGTCCCGTTCGTGACGATCCAACCAATGCAGCAGCGGATTGGCATCGCCAGTGACGGTGAGCCGTAACGAATCGCCCTCGATCTCCATTTCGGCTATGTCCAATCCCGCCGCTGTCGCACCGTCGTTGACTCGTACCGATAACGGACGCAGAGCGGCGCTCGCGCCCCGGTCGGGCTCGGCGCGCTGGATCCGTGCAGTCAGTTTCGCCTGTTGGCGATACTGGCGCTCGGCAATCTCCAGGCGTTGGCGGGTGGGTTGCCAGATCGACGTATAACCCACCCCCATCAGGACCACCCCGGCGAGGCCCAGCAACAACCGTTGCTCGCGGCCAGACATGCTTGCCCAGGCCTGCTTCAGGCGCGTCCATCCACTGAGACTCATCAACTGTCCTCCAGGGTGAGGGTCGCCTGTACCCGGTTGTTCTGCTTGCTGGCGCTGCCCAAGGTAATGGACAGACCGTTTTGCTGCCCGCGTTCACGCAGTTGCTCAAGCTCGATGAAGCTGTTGGCGGTCAGCTGGATTTTCCAGCCTTCGTGCTCTCGGTACTCGATCTGCTGCACCTCGACATGACTGGCGCCAAGCACCTGTTCAGTCAGGCGGGCCAGCCGACTGACCTGGGTGACCTGGTTTTGACCGCGACGCTGCTGCAATGCCTGGAACTGCGCCGCCAGGTCAACGCTGGGATCCTGCCCGGGATAGAGCGACCTGAATTGCTGCTCGCCTTGCGCATACAGGCGTCGGGTTTCATTGTGCAGAAAACCGATGCGGGCTTCATCGAACGCCCAGGTCAGCGCAAACATGCCCAGCACGGCCATCGCCGAACTGCGCCAGGGTAGACGCTGACGCCGCCGCCGGAATTCACCCTGCAACAGGTTGATGGGATGTCCCTCGGTGCTCAGCAACCACTCGTCGATGCCGGGGCGGTCAGTCGCCTCGTCCAGCCAGTGGATGTCCCCGGACAGACTCGGCTTGAGCGTTGCCAAGGCTTGGACCGACAGCGCCATCCGCGCCGGTAGCGCTCCACCCAGCAGCCAGCGACCGAACCAGCGCACCCCGAAAGCCTTGTCCTCAGCGATCAGCTCAGCATCGACATGGATCGCCCGGGCATCAATGCCATGGGCGTCGAGCAACGCCAGCAGTGCCTGGAACCGGGCCCGCTGGATCACCAGCAGCGGATAGCGCTGCTGACGGTCCCGTAGACCAACGCCAATGTGCAGCGCCTCTAGGTTCTCGCTCAGTTGCTCTTCGATGGCGAATGCCAGGGCCTGGGGTCGGGGTTGGCGTCGAGAGGGCCAGGGATCGCTACGCATCCAGCTGCACATTTCCATCGGCAACAGCACATCGACGACCCGCCCGCTCAACTCGCGAGCGGCTTCGTGCAAAGGCAGGCAGCGGCGTTCACCCGAGGGCGACCACACACAGCAACGCCAATTGGCGCACGGGGCACCCATGCCTTCGGCGGTCAGGTAAAGCCAGGTTTTCATCAAGGAAGCTCACTGGGGCTGATGGGTAAGAAACGGCGCTGGCGAACACTCCAGAGGCCAGTCACCGGATCACGCTCGATGTCCGAGGCCAGGCGCAGGTGGCGGTTCGCTTGAGTCACGTTCACGGTGATCCGGAACCAGCGGCTGCTCACGCCCAAGCCATGGCTGCTCAGGCCCAGGCCGGACAACAATGGGTCGCCAGTGAACGCCTGGACACTGGCGTAGGGGGTGTCGGCACGCCGCGCGATCACGGCGTTTGCAGCGCCGACGTCCATGCCGTCCAAGGCCATCAGGACACGCTGCGGTGCGGTATTGATATTCAGTTGCGCGTCCATGGGCAGCACTGCCACCCACGGTTCCAGGCGTTGCAGGGTCTGACCGTCGATACCGGGTAACAAACGCAGCTGACTCAACTCCTGGACGGCTCCGACCTGGGGCAACGACAGCGCCGGTAAATCCAGCAGGGTGAGCAACCGGGCCCACCGTCCCAAGGTCACTTGATCGATCTGCCCGCGGGCCAACAATGGATTGAGGTTCAGACGCCCGGACAGGTCTTCGATATCAACGTCGATTCCGGTGTCATCCAGCGCCAGGGAAAGCGCCAGCCGGGCCCAGTCCTGGCTCAGGTCGACGGGCCCGGCCTGGGTGTCCACGCTGTCTTCCAGCACGGCGCGCGCCCAGGCCTCGGCGGCCAGGCCCAATTGGCGCAATTGGACCTGTTGCAGCTGCTGCGCGCTGCTGTGCAACAACAGGCGATGGCTGCGCAACATTCCACCGACCAGCAACAACGCCAGGCTCAACACCAGCAGCATACTGATCAATGCCACCCCGCGTTGATGCGTCATGGCAACGCTCCCGGCAACAGCAGGACCCGACGGATCTGTTCGAAGCGCCCCGTCGACACGTTCAGTTCCAATGCCAGCGGCCAGCCGTCGCCCGCGGCTTCGCCGTGCCAACCCCGTTGCGAATCAAACAGGCGCCAACTCAGGCTGCGGACATCATCGAGCAGTTTCTGCCGCTGCAGGGTGGCCGTTCCCTCGCCAAAGCTGTCGCGCCACAACGCTGCACCTTCGAGCCGATAACTCACCGTCTGTCGTTCGCTGCGGGGCTGGTCCAGTGGATTGCGCCAGTGGCTGCGCTGCAATTGCAGGTGCCCCGGCGCGAGCACGACAGACCCGGCCACGGCCTGCCATGCATCGCGCTCGATCACGCCCACGGCGCGCTGCAAGGCCCTGATTTCGCGCTCATGCTGACCGGCCCCTTGCTGAGTACGCACGACGGCGTCGAACAAACGCCAACCGGCGAGGCCGAGCAACGCAAAAAGGGCGATGACGATGACCAGTTCCAACAAGGTGAACCCTGACTGTCTATTCATGACGGTTGCGGATCCACCCGGTCACTTGGTGTAGGGCGGACGAGCCGTCGGCGCGGCTGACCTGGATCTCGACTTGAAGCAGACGCGGGTCGCGGGCCGCGGCGATACGCTGTTGCAAGGTCCAGTCGCGACGATCCATGGATCGGGTCAGGTGCTGGCGGCCCGGCGCAGCGGCGGCTTGCAGGCGCAGCTCGCTCAACTGGTTGTCGGCCAGCCAGGCGCCGAACAGGCGTTCCTCGAGCACGACACTTTGCCTGAGCACAAACTGGCTGGCCGACAGCGCCGCCGCTGCCACCGTCGCAAAAATCGTCAGGGCGATCATGACCTCCAGCAAGGTAAATCCCTTGCAAGCGGCCGGTCCGCGAAACTCACTCATCAATAGACAGCTCCGCCAGACCATCGCTCGACACCCGCGCGATACGCTGGCCGGCGACTTTCACCAGCAACCTGAACGGGCTGATCTCATCGCTGCTGAGCATCAGCAATTGCGGTGCGCCTGGCGTCTCGTCAAGGACCCAGACATGACCGTCCTGCTCCAGCCCCAGCGTCATGCCTTCAGGTAACCGCTGCATGGGCGCCACCGCGGTCCAATCGCGAACGTCGAGTCGCACGGCCTGATAGCCGCGAGGCTGTACCCGCACACCGTATTCCAACCCATCCAGCACCGCTCGCTCGCGCAACTGCTGCACCACACGGACGAAGTCCTGGGCTTGCTGTCGGGCCTCACGCGCCGGGCTCGGCCCGATGGCGAGGCTGACCATACCCACCAAGACCCCAATCAAGATAATCACGACCATCAGCTCAAGCAACGTGAACCCCCTGCAGCGACGGCCCATGCTCATTCGCCCCAATTGCCGATGTCGGCCGCCGCGCCGTCACCGCCCGGCTCGCCATCGGCACCCAGCGAGTACAGGTCGTAGCTGCCATCGGCGGTCTTGAGACCAGGGTTGAGATATCGGTAGGGCGTGCCCCAGGGATCGATCGGCAGGCTTTTCAGATAGCCCTGTGGGTTCCAGTTTCTTGCCGCAGGCGTGCCGGACGGACGTTTACTCAGTGCATCGAGGCCTTGCCGGGTCGAGGGGTAATGGAAATTGTCGAGCCGGTACATTTCCAGCGCCGTGGAAATCGCCTGGATATCGGTGCGGGCGGCCGTGATCTTGGCTTGATCGGGGCGGCTCATGAACTGCGGCACCACCATGGCGCCCAGCACGCCGATGATGACTACCACCACCATGATTTCGATCAGCGTAAAGCCGCGTTGCAGGCGTGCGGGCCGGTTGTTTTGAAGTTTCATCGATCAATTCACCAATTGGTTGAGGCTCAAGATAGGCAGGAGAATGGCCATGACGATCAGCAGCACAACGCCGCCCATCACCACCAACATGGCCGGTTCGAAAAGGCTCACCACCAGCGCAATCCGCGCCGCGAGGCTGGCCTCCTGCTGTTCGGCGGCACGGGCCAACATGCGATCCAGTTCGCCGACGCGTTCACCGCTGGCGATCATGTGCAACATCAGCGGCGGAATATCGCCGCCGAGTTCCAGGCCTCGAGTCAGGGTTCCGCCCTCGCGCACCGAACGGGCAACATCGGCCATGCGGGCACGGATGGTCAGGTTGCCGATGACCTGCGCGGCGATGTGCAGGGCCTCGACCAGGGGCACGGCGCTTTGGCTCAGAATCGCCAGGGTGCTGGCGAATCGGGCGGCTTCCATCGCCCGCAAAATGTCGCCCAATAGCGGCAGCCTGAGCAGCAGGCGATGCCAGCGCAGGCGCCACAGCGGCTGGCGCAGGCTCCAGCGCCACAGCCCGAGCCCGCCGGCCAGGACCACGAGCATCAGCGCCCCATAGCGGCGCACCCCATCGCTCACCGCGATCAGCGCCTGGGTGAGCCAGGGCAACCGCTGGCCACTGTCGATGAAAATCTTCACCACATCCGGCACCACATAGCCCAGCAGGAAAGCGACAATCGCAACGCAGGCCAGCAGCAGGATCAGCGGGTACACCAGCGCCAATTGAATGCGTTGGCGAGACGCCTGACGCGCCTGGGTGTAAGTCGCCAGTTGCTCCAGCACCTGGCCAAGGTGACCGGACTGTTCGCCCGCCGCGACGGTGGCGCAGAACAGTTCGGGGAATGCCTGGGGAAACGCTTTCAGGGCCGTGGCCAGTGCGTGACCTTCCATTACCCGAGTGCGCACCGCCGACAGCAGGTGGACGACGCGACGCTTCTGGCTCTGTTGCGCCACGGCCCGCAGGGATTCTTCGAGGGGGAGCCCAGCCTGGATCAGCGTGGAGAGCTGCAACGTCAACAACGCCAGGTCGGCCGGACTCAGGCGCCCCCCGACGAAGCGGGCACCCAGGGTGGCTTGCGCCTCGCCCTCGCGCAGCTCCCAAGGCAGCAATCCGCGTTCGCGCAATAACTGCCGGGCATGACGGGCGCTGTCGGCCTCCACGCGCCCCTTGCAGCGCCGCCCTTGGGCGTCTTCGGCCCGATAGTCGAAAGTCGGCATCGCACTAATCTTCCTGGGTGATGTGCAGCAATTCATCGACACTGGTCAGGCCTTCCAGGACCCGCTGACGCCCGTCCTGGAACAGACTGCGGGAGGTCTTGCGCGCCTCGAACGCCAGCGCCTGTTCAGTAGCCCCCTGATGAATCAGTTGCGACAGCGGGCTGCTGACACTGACCAGCTCATAAATGCCGAAGCGCCCGCGGTAACCTGCCTGGCATTCATCGCACCCCCGGGCCCTGAACAGCCGGGGCCCGACATCGGCCTCGAGCCCGAGCCGCCGACAGGTGGCGGCGTCGGCTACATAGGACGTCTTGCAGTAGGGACACAGGGCCCGCAACAACCTTTGCGCGACGATGCCGGCCAGGGACGAGGCCAGCAGATAGGCATCCACGCCCATGTCCACCAGCCGCGTGATCGCGCCGACGGCGCTGTTGGTATGCAGGGTCGACAACACCAGGTGACCGGTCAGGGAGGCCTGGACTGCGATTTCAGCCGTCTCGCGATCACGGATCTCGCCCACCATCACCACGTCCGGGTCCTGGCGCAAAATGGCTCGCAAGCCACGGGCGAAGGTCATGTCGACCTTCGGGTTGACCGGCATCTGGCCGATGCCCGGCAAGTGATATTCGATCGGGTCTTCGACGGTGAGGATGTTGCGGCTCTGGTCGTTGAGGCTGCTGAGCGCCGCGTACAGGCTGGTGGTTTTCCCCGAGCCCGTGGGGCCGGTTACCAACACGATACCGTGGGGTTTGGCGAGCAACCGACGCAGGCTCGCCAGGGTGTCATCCGGCAAGCCAAGGCGCGGCAGTTCCAGGCGCCCGGCCTGCTTGTCGAGCAAGCGCAACACCACTCGCTCGCCATGGGCCGACGGCAGGGTCGAGACCCGTACATCGACCTCATGCCCGGCCAGCCGCAACGCCATCCGACCGTCTTGGGGGATTCGTTTTTCAGCGATATCCAGGTGTGCCATGACCTTGATCCGCGATACCAGCAGGCTGGCCAGCTCACGGCGTGGACGCAGCATTTCCCGCAGCTGGCCGTCGATTCGCATGCGGACCGACAGGTATTGCTCGTACGTTTCCAGGTGCACGTCCGACGCTTGTTCGCGGACCGCTTCGCTGAGCAGCGCGTTGATCAAGCGGATAATCGGCGCATCGCCCTGCTGCTCCAGCAAGTCGGCGGTCTGTGGCAGTTGATCGGCCAGGCTGAGCAAGTCCAGCTCCTCGTCCAACCCCTGAGCCACCTGTTCGGCCGCGCTCTGGCCCTGGCGATAGACACAGGCCAGACGCGTCGCGAATTGCGCCGGCTCCAGCACCTGGATCGGCAGTTCCCGACCACATCGGCGACGAACCTCCGCCAGCGCAGTCAGCGGCGCATCGCAACGCATCACCAGGCTCACGGCAGCCCCTTCGCCGTCCAGCAGCACGCCGTGGCGTCGGGCAAAACCGAAGGGCAACGGGGCCAGGGACTCGCTCACAGGTCACCTCGATTCTGCGGCAACGGATCTGCCGAAGACGCCTCCAGGGAAGGCTCGAACAACTGGCGAGCGTCTCTGGGCAGCAACAGCGAATTATTCTGCCGCGAGCCCGGCTTGCTCAGCTCCCGGAGCGCGTCGTAGCGCTGGCGACTGACATCCGCCAGGTCTTCCTTGCCGCGCACGATGGTGGGCCGCAGGAACACCATCAGGTTGCTCTTGGTCTGGGTGTCGCGGGTCCAGCGAAACAGTGCGCCCAGGTACGGAATGCTGCGCAACAGCGGCACGCCGCTTTCCTGGGAACGGACATCGTCGCGGATCAGGCCACCGATCACGATGATCTCGCCGTCGTCCGCCAGGATCGTGCTCTTCAGGGCACGCTTGTTGGTGATCAGGTCCGAGGAATCCACGCCGGCAACAGACGGGGCAATGTCCGAGACTTCCTGCTGGACCTCAAGGCGCAAGGAGGAACCCTGGTTGATGTAGGGCTTGATCTTGAGGCTGATGCCGACGTCCTTGCGCTCCACCGTGGTAAAGGGATTGTCCGCGCCGCTGCTGTTGGTGGCGTAGGAGCCGGTCTTGAACGGCACGTTCTTGCCGACAATGATCTCCGCTTCCTGGTTATCCAGAGTCAGCAGGCTGGGAGTGGAGAGCAGGTTGCTGCGGGTATTGCTCGCCAGGGCCGATATCAGTGCACTGAAGCGATCGCCGCCCAACCGCAGGAGCACGCCATCGACGTCCTTGGGGTTCAGCTCGCCGATGATCGGCGTGTTGGTTCCCGAAAAACTGATGACCCCCGCCGCGCTGCCACTCTTGATCCCCCACTGCACCCCCAGCGCTTCGGCAATGTCTCCGGAAATTTCCACGATGGCGGCGTGGATGAGCACCTGGGCCCGAGGTTGGTCCAGCTCCCGGACGATATTCTCAATGGTGCGGACCTGGGCCGGTTCGGCGATCAACACCAGGGCATTCTGGCTTTCGTCGGCCTTGATCATGAACGCGTTGGCGGAAACGCTTTCCCGCAGGCCGGCCTGGGCCGGTGCGGACTTCTTGTCTTGCCCGACGCCTTCCAGCACTTCGGCCAGTTGCTTGGCATCGCTATGGCGCAAGCGGATGACCCGCGCATTGTCCTCGGCCGCGGAAGCTGGAACGTCCAGGGTCCGAGCCAGTTCGGCCAAGCGTTGACGCACCCGCGGTGCGCCGATGATCACCAGGCGATTGCCCCGCGTGTCGGCGATCACCGAGCCTGCGGTGTCGCCCTCGCGCTTGCTGCCGGATGCTTCCAGGATCGACGCGATATCCCCGGCCCTGGCATGACGCAACTGCACCACCCCATGATTGCGGTTGTGTCCCGAGTCCAGCTGTTGCGCGACTCGAGTGATGCGCTGCACATTGGCGGCCGTGTCAGTCAACACCAGCGCGTTGGAGGAAACCGAAGGCCCGATGTAGCCACCACTCGATACCAGGGGGCGAATCAGTCCGGCAACGTCAGCAGCAATGCTCGACTGCAAGTCGATGACCCGGGTGACGAACTGCGATGGCGCTGGGTCCTTGGTCTCGCCGGCGCCGGCCCGGGTCCTGGCATCGGCGACCGGGGTGATCAGGATCCGCTCGCCTTCATCGATTACGGTGAAGTTGTGGGCATCGAGTACCGAATAGAACAACCGACGCACGCCTTCACGATCCAACGCCTCGCGGGACATGACGGAAATGCGCCCCGACACCCTGGGATCGAGCACCACGGTCTTGCCCAGGATCGCGGATATCTCTTCGACCACGTCACGCAATTCGGCATTGTTCATCGCCAGTTGCCAACGCGCCTCCTCGGCCCGTGCCACGTCGGTAAATATCAGTGGGCAGGACACGGCAAGACAGAGCAAGGCGTGGGAGACACGGCTGCGGATAACGCTGTTCATGAATTCGATCACTCTGAATGCCCGGCCGCCGGGCGTATGTATTGCGAGGAATGGGCTGTTGCAGGGCGCTCATCTTCGCGCCCCACCCGGCGCAGCCAAGGCTTTGCCTCTTGCTTCAGGGCCAGGCGTTCTTCACGCCCGTTGCGCCACAACGTCACATGATCGGCTTCCACCCGGCGCAGCAGGCTGCCACTGGGCAAGCGCTCGCCCACCCGGTAGAGGCGCGCACCCGCAGCGTCAGCCAGCAACGCCCGCGACAGGCCCTGGGCGACGACAAAACTGGCTTGCAAGGTCATCGGCTCGGCGCTTAACGCCTGGGCGCCAGCGGGTGTGAGGCCGAGCACGGTCGCCACGGCTTGGACGTTGGGTGAGCGGTCAACCGGAACAGTCGGCGACTCGGCAACCACCGGCACTTCACGGCCCAATGCCTGGCGAAAACGCCACTCCTGCCCGGCCAGAAATACGCCATGCAGCAGCGGCACGAGCCACACCACGTGCCGTGCGAAGGAATAGTTTGAATGCATCACCGCGCTCTCGCTTGAAGACGCCGGGCAACCCCTACGGATTGCCTGGCGCCGTCCTCTCAGGACTTACAACTTGTCCCAGGCGCTTTGCCAGGAAGCACCGACACCGGGCTCGAAGCCATTCGCCGTCGGGCTGTATTGCTTGCAATAACCGGACGCGGGGAACGGCTTGCACTCGAAGACCTCGTTGGTCTTGGGCTGCAACACCTTCGTACCGGCGGTGTATTCACCGAGGTTTTCAGGGAACACGAAATCGTATTCCACGTCTGCGCCCTCACCGGTCAGGGTGACACCGCGAGTGTCCTGGCGAGTGGTGCGCCCGTCCTCTGTGGTGCCTACCAGCGTCAGGGTGTGGGCGCCCGGGGCACTGCGCACGTCCATGCTCAGCCCGATATTGCCTTCACCTGCGGATTGGCTCACGACACCGACCGGCTTGTTCTTCTCATCGAGCAACGTGGCTTCAAGGTTCATCCGGCGGTTGGTCTGCGCCGCGAACGTCATGTTGACGCGGCCCTTGTCGAGTACATATTCCGGCTGCAGGGAAGCAATCGTCATGCTGGCGCCAGCGTCTTCCAGCATCTCCAGTTGCACTTCATACCGGATCACGCCGCTTTCTTTCTGGGCATACAGGTTGTTGGTACCTCGAACCGGCGTGATATTGCCTTCATCGTCGCGAATACCTGCACGAATCAGGGGGTGGGCCAGGTTGATGGCTTCGGCCAGCTTGAACGACCAGTTCTCAGGCCGGCCTTCCTCAGCGGCGTCAATGCCGATAGCCACGCTGTAGGGGGGATTTTCGCCAGTGGCGGAGAACGCTCGTGCCTTGACCTTGTCACCCACCAGCAACGGAGTGGACGATGCAATGCTGCCCACCGGCGACCAGCCCCCCGGTAGCGCGGCTTCAGCGAGGATGTTCACGTCTGCCGGATCGTAGAACGCATTGTCGGTGTCACCCACCGTCCAGACCGCCAGGATCACATGATGTCCCGACTTGCTGTCGGGTATGACGCAGTTGTGCCTGGCCCCCGGTTTCGGAGTCTGGTTGCCGCCATCCACGCTGCAGAACGGCGTAGTGTCGAACGAGGCACGCTTGAGTGCCTCGTTCGGGTTCCAGCCATCGCGGGTAATGAAGTACTCATGCCGGGTCGCCGGATGCACAGCGGTGTATTGCCACTGGAAGGCGATGTTGCGGTCGCGGATCTCGGTCTGGTGCCAGCGCGTGGCCGACTGCGCATCAAGGGCGGAAAACAGCGGGTGGCCACCACTGGCTATCTTTCCGTCAATGGGTCCTTGCAGGGGCGCACCACCTGCCCCATTCGGAAAACCCTTGAAGGTTTCACCCGTGCTCTGGGGCTCGTATTGCGCGCCACCGCAGTTCTTGTTTTCACCTTTCTGACACAACAGAGCACGTGAAGGCGGTACTTCCAGAAAACCATGGGCAAGCGCCCCCTGCGATACCACCAAGGTCGACAAGAGAACCAAGGAGCAAGCAGATCCCATCAATACCGAGCTCTTGTTGAAGTTGTTTTTCATATAAGTTCCAGGCTAATCATTCGAGATCGGGAAGACGTATCACCGTCATCTTGAAAGGCACGCAGGAGTGCTCAGCGCCGCACCTCTCAAGCGCCGAACCTTATAGAAAACTCAATATTTGCTATGTAGGGTAAATCTCTCTAGATAGAAGGAAGTATCTTTGAATCACTTTCTCTTACATGACGAAAGAAATTTCTTACACATAAGACGCTAGCTGACATAAACAACAAACACGCCGAACCAAACAACTGACTAGTTAGCGTTGAACAGGTAAAAGACGCCCATAAAAAAACCTGTCCGACACGGGGTCGGACAGGCTGCTTTAGTGGGGTGAGGCTATGCGGTTAATTCGAGTGTACGAATTAGCCGCCACTAGGCGTGATATTGCGCCGACAGCTCATGCACAGCCCGCAGGAATGCACCGGCATGTTCCGGATCAACTTCCGGGGTAATGCCATGGCCGAGGTTGAACACATGGCCGCTGCCCTTGCCATAGCTGGCGAGGATACGCCCGACTTCAGTACGGATGGCTTCGGGTTTGGCGTAGAGCACGGTCGGGTCCATGTTGCCTTGCAGCGCGACCTTATGACCGACCCGTTCGCGGGCGTTGCCAATGTCGCAGGTCCAGTCCAGGCCCAGGGCGTCGGCACCGGCATCGGCGATGCTTTCCAGCCACAGGCCGCCGTTCTTGGTGAACAGAATCACCGGGACCTGGCGCCCGTCATGTTCACGGATCAGGCCGCTGACAATCTTGCGCATGTAGGCCAGGGAAAACTCCTGGTACGCCGCCGCCGACAGGTTGCCGCCCCAGGTATCGAAGATCTGCACCGCTTGCGCACCGGCCATGATCTGGCCGTTGAGGTAGGCCGTCACCGACTGCGCCAGCTTGTCCAGCAACAGGTGCATGGCTTGGGGGTTGTCGTAGAGCATGGCCTTGGTCTTGCGGAAGTCTTTCGACGAACCACCTTCGACCATGTAGGTGGCCAGGGTCCACGGGCTGCCGGAGAAGCCGATCAGCGGCACACGGCCGTTGAGTTCGCGACGGATGGTGCTGACCGCGTCCATGACGTAGCCCAGGTCTTTCTGCGGATCGGGAATCGGCAGCGCTTCGATATCGGCCAGGGAACTGACGACTTTCTTGAAGCGCGGGCCTTCGCCAGTCTCGAAGTACAGACCCTGACCCATGGCATCGGGAATGGTGAGGATGTCGGAGAACAGGATGGCCGCGTCCAGCTGCGGGTAGCGATCCAGCGGCTGCATCGTCACTTCGCAGGCAAACTGGGGGTTCATGCACAGGCTCATGAAGTCGCCGGCCTTGGCGCGACTGGCGCGGTACTCCGGCAGATAGCGGCCGGCCTGGCGCATCATCCACACCGGGGTGACGTCTACGGGTTGCTTGAGCAGGGCGCGGAGGAAACGGTCGTTCTTCAGGGCAGTCATGTCGGCATCCGGAAAAAAAGTGCGGGCATTTTCTCAGAGCGCGACGCAAAAGGCACGGCAAGAGCCGTGCCTTTTATCTATCGGGGCAATTTGTCGCGGTGCCGCATAAATCCAGCAACGCGACAAAACAACTGTGGAAGCGGCTTTTGTGGGAGCAAGGCTTGCCCGCGATGAGAACACCGCGGTCTCTTGAGTACGCGGCGTCTGGATCGCGAGCAAGCTTTGCTCCCACAAAAGCTTGCTCCCACAGGGTTGTGTGTCGCCTGGTCAGACTTGCAGGTAATCCAGAATCCCCTCAGCCGCATTGCGGCCTTCGAAGATCGCTGTCACCACCAGGTCGGAACCACGGACCATGTCGCCACCGGCGAAGATCTTCGGGTTGCTGGTCTGGTGCTTGTACTGGCCTTGTTCCGGGGCCACGACGCGGCCCTGGCTGTCGGTCTGGATGCTGAACTGCTCGAACCAGGGCGCCGGGCTTGGACGGAAGCCGAAGGCGATGACCACGGCGTCGGCCGGGATGATCTCTTCGGAGCCTGGAATCGGCTCGGGGCTGCGGCGGCCACGGGCGTCCGGCTCGCCGAGACGCGTCTCGACCACTTTCACGCCTTCGACCTTGTCTTCGCCCACGATGGCTATCGGCTGGCGGTTGTAGAGGAACTTCACACCTTCTTCCTTGGCGTTCTTCACCTCTTTACGCGAACCAGGCATGTTGGCTTCGTCACGACGGTAGGCACAGGTCACCGACTTGGCACCCTGGCGGATCGAGGTGCGGTTGCAGTCCATCGCCGTGTCACCACCGCCGAGCACCACCACCTTCTTGCCTTTCATGTCGACGAAATCTTCCGGCGATTTTTCAAAGCCCAGGTTGCGATTGACGTTGGCAATCAGGAAGTCCAGGGCGTCGTATACACCCGGCAGATCCTCGCCGGCAAAACCGCCCTTCATGTAGGTGTAGGTGCCCATGCCCATGAATACTGCATCGTATTCTTCGAGCAGTTGCTCCATGGTCACGTCCCTGCCCACCTCGGTGTTCAGGCGGAACTCGATACCCATGCCGGTGAAGACTTCGCGACGATTGCTCAGCACGGTCTTTTCCAACTTGAACTCGGGGATGCCGAAGGTCAGCAGGCCACCGATCTCCGGGTTCTTGTCGAACACCACCGGGGTCACGCCGCCGCGCACCAGAACGTCGGCGCAGCCCAGGCCCGCAGGGCCGGCACCGATGATGGCAACCCGCTTGCCGGTCGGCTTGACCTTGGACATGTCCGGGCGCCAGCCCATGGCGAACGCGGTGTCGGTGATGTACTTCTCCACCGAACCGATGGTCACCGCGCCAAAGCCGTCGTTCAAGGTGCAGGCGCCTTCGCACAGGCGATCCTGCGGGCAGACCCGGCCACAGACTTCCGGCAGGGTATTGGTCTGGTGGGACAGCTCGGCGGCCTGGAGGATGTTGCCCTCGGCCACCAGCTTCAGCCAGTTGGGAATGAAGTTGTGCACCGGGCACTTCCATTCGCAGTACGGGTTACCGCAGCCCAGACAACGGTGGGCCTGGTCGGCCGACTGCTGGGGCTTGAACGGTTCGTAGATCTCGACGAACTCTTTCTTGCGTTGACGCAACAGTTTCTTCTTCGGATCCTTGCGCCCGACATCGATGAACTGGAAGTCGTTATTCAGACGTTCAGCCATTGTTAAAACCTCATCAAACTCTTCAGGCGCATATCACTGCGGGTTGGCACGGGTGCTGGAAAGCAACGACTTCAGGTTGGCAGCCTTCGGCTTGACCAGCCAGAAACGACGCACGTAGTCATCGAGATTTTCCGCGAGTTCACGACCCCACTCGCTGTCGGTTTCCTCGACGTACTCATTCAGCACGCGCTGCAGGTGGCTGCGGTAGGCTTCCATCGCCTCGCCGCTGATCCGCTGGATTTCCACCAGTTCGTGGTTGACCCGGTCAACGAAGCTGTTGTCCTGGTCGAGCACGTAGGCGAAACCACCGGTCATGCCAGAGCCGAAGTTGTAACCGGTCTTGCCCAGAACACAGACGAAACCACCGGTCATGTACTCGCAGCAGTGATCCCCGGTGCCTTCCACTACGGTATGGGCCCCGGAGTTACGCACAGCGAAGCGCTCGCCCGCGGTGCCAGCGGCGAACAGCTTGCCGCCGGTGGCACCGTACAGGCAGGTATTGCCGATGATGGCACTGTCCTGGGTCCTGTAGACGCTGCCCTTGGGCGGAACGATGACCAGTTTGCCGCCGGTCATGCCTTTGCCCACGTAGTCGTTGGCATCGCCCTCCAGGTACATGTTCAGGCCGCCAGCGTTCCAGACGCCGAAGCTCTGGCCGGCAGTCCCCTTGAAGCGGAACGTGATCGGCGCCTGGGCCATGCCCTGGTTGCCGTGCTTGCGGGCGATTTCGCCGGAGACCCGCGCACCGATGGAACGGTCGCAGTTGCAGATATCCAGGCTGAAATCGGCCCCGCTCAGGTCGTTGATCGCCGAAGCGGCCATGTCGACCATCTTCTCGGCCAGCTCGCCCTTGTCGAACGGCGGGTTGCGGTCGACCTGGCAGAATTGCGGCTTGTCCGCCGGGATCAGATCGCTGCCCAGCAACGGGGTCAGGTCCAGGTGATGCTGCTTGGCGGTCTGCCCTTCGATCACATCCAGCAGATCGGTGCGGCCGATCAGCTCTTCGAGCGAGCGCACGCCCAGCTTGGCCAGCCACTCGCGGGTTTCTTCGGCCACGTAGGTGAAGAAATTCACCACCATGTCGACGGTGCCGATGTAATGGTCCTTGCGCAGCTTCTCGTTCTGGGTGGCCACGCCGGTGGCGCAGTTGTTCAGGTGGCAGATGCGCAGGTATTTGCAACCCAGGGCGATCATCGGTGCGGTGCCGAAGCCGAAGCTCTCGGCGCCGAGAATGGCCGCCTTGATCACATCGAGGCCGGTTTTCAGGCCACCGTCGGTCTGTACCCGGACCTTGCCGCGCAAGTCGTTGCCGCGCAGGGTCTGGTGGGTTTCAGCCAGGCCCAGTTCCCATGGCGCACCGGCGTACTTGATCGAAGTCAGCGGCGATGCACCGGTACCGCCGTCGTAGCCTGAGATAGTTATCAGGTCGGCATAGGCCTTGGCCACACCGGCGGCGATGGTGCCGACGCCCGCTTCCGCCACCAGCTTCACCGAAACCAGTGCCTGCGGGTTCACCTGCTTGAGGTCGAAGATCAGTTGCGACAAGTCTTCGATCGAGTAGATGTCGTGATGGGGCGGCGGCGAAATCAGGGTCACACCGGGCACCGCGTAACGCAGCTTGGCGATCAGGCCATTGACCTTGCCACCGGGCAACTGGCCGCCTTCACCGGGCTTGGCGCCTTGGGCAACCTTGATCTGCAACACCTCGGCGTTGACCAGGTACTCCGGCGTCACACCGAAGCGGCCGGTGGCAACCTGCTTGATTTTCGAACTCTTGATGGTGCCGTAGCGTGCCGGATCTTCACCGCCTTCACCGGAGTTGGAACGCGCACCGAGGCGGTTCATGGCTTCGGCCAGGGCTTCGTGGGCTTCCGGGGACAGGGCGCCAAGGGAAATGCCGGCGGAGTCGAAGCGCTTGAGCACCGATTCCAGGGGTTCCACTTCGCTGATGTCCAGCGGCGTGTCCAGGGTCTTGACCTTGAGCAGGTCACGGATCATCGACACCGGGCGGTTGTCCACCAGCGCCGTATATTCCTTGAACTTGCCGTAGTCACCCTGCTGCACGGCGGCTTGCAGGGTGTTCACCACATCCGGGTTGTAGGCGTGGTATTCGCCGCCATGGACGAACTTCAGCAAGCCACCTTGCTGGATCGGCTTGCGCGGACTCCAGGCTTCCGCGGCCAGGGCTTTCTGCTCGGCTTCGATGTCGACGAAACGCGCGCCCTTGATGCGGCTCGGCACGCCACGGAAGCTCAGCTCGCAGACTTCTTCGGACAGCCCGATGGCCTCGAACAGTTGCGCACCACGGTACGAGGCGATGGTCGAGATGCCCATCTTCGAGAGGATCTTGAGCAGCCCCTTGGTGATACCCCGGCGGTAGTTCTTGAACACCTCGTAGAGATCGCCCAGCACTTCACCGGTACGGATCAGGTCGCCAAGCACTTCGTAGGCCAGGAACGGATAGACCGCCGAGGCACCGAAACCGATCAGCACCGCGAAATGATGCGGATCGCGGGCGGTGGCGGTTTCGACAAGGATGTTGGAATCGCAGCGCAGACCCTTTTCGGTCAGGCGATGGTGCACCGCACCGGTGGCCAGGGATGCGTGAATCGGCAACTTGCCCGGCGCGATGTGACGGTCGCTGAGCACGATCTGGGTACGACCGGCGCGAGCGGCTTCTTCGGCCTGATCGGCCACATTGCGGATGGCCGCTTCGAGGCCGACGCTTTCGTCGTAGTTCAGGTCGATGACCTGACGGGCGAAGCCCGGACGGTCGAGGTTGGTCAGCGAGCGCCACTTGGCAGGGGAAATGACCGGCGAGCTGAGGATCACCCGCGAGGCGTGCTCCGGCGACTCCTGGAAAATGTTGCGCTCGGCCCCCAGGCAGATTTCCAACGACATCACGATCGCTTCGCGCAGCGGGTCGATCGGCGGGTTGGTCACCTGGGCGAACTGCTGGCGGAAATAGTCGTAAGGGGTGCGCACACGCTGCGACAGCACGGCCATCGGCGTGTCATCGCCCATGGAGCCGACCGCTTCGTAACCCTGCTCGCCCAGAGGACGCAGCACTTGGTCACGCTCTTCGAACGTGACCTGGTACATCTTCATGTACTGCTTGAGTTGATCGACATCGTAGAAAGCCGAGCCGTGGTCGTTGTCTTCCATGGTTGCCTGAATGCGCAGGGCGTTCTTGCGCAGCCATTGCTTGTATGGATGACGGGACTTGAGACGGTTGTCGATGGCGTCGGTGTCAAGGATCTGGCCGGTTTCAGTATCCACGGCAAAGATCTGGCCCGGACCTACGCGACCCTTGGCGATGACGTCTTCGGGCTGGTAGTTCCAGACGCCGATTTCCGAAGCCAGGGTGATGAAACCGTTGGTGGTGGTGACCCAGCGCGCCGGGCGCAGACCGTTACGGTCCAACAGGCACACGGCATAGCGGCCGTCGGTCATGACGATACCGGCCGGGCCGTCCCACGGTTCCATGTGCATGGAGTTGTATTCGTAGAAGGCTCGCAGGTCCGGGTCCATGGTCTCGACGTTCTGCCACGCCGGTGGAACCAGCATGCGCACGCCACGGAACAGGTCAATGCCGCCGGTCACCATCAGTTCGAGCATGTTGTCCATGCTCGAGGAGTCCGAGCCCACGCGGTTGACCAGCGGGCCGAGCTCTTCGAGGTCCGGCATCAGGTCATTGGCGAACTTGGTGCGACGGGCCAAGGCCCAGTTGCGGTTGCCGGTGATGGTATTGATCTCGCCGTTGTGGGCAAGGAAGCGGAATGGCTGGGCCAGCGGCCACTTCGGCAGGGTGTTGGTGGAGAAGCGCTGGTGGAACACGCAGATCGCGGTTTTCAGGCGCTCGTCGCTCAGGTCCGGATAGAAGGCGGTCAGGTCCGCCGGCATCATCAGGCCTTTATAGATGATGGTCTTGTTGGAAAAACTGCAGATGTAGTGGTCGGTGTCCGCGGCGTTGGCCACGGACGAGCGACGACGGGAGCTGAACAGCTTGATCGCCATTTCCTGGTCGCTCAGGCCTTCGCCGGCGATGAACACCTGTTCTATCTGCGGCAGGCGCGCCAGGGCCAGGCTACCGAGGACACTGGTGTCGATCGGCACTTTGCGCCAGCCGACCAGTTGCAGGCCGGCGGCCAGGATCTCGCGGTTCATGTTCTCACGAGCTGCCTGAGCCTTCACCGGGTCCTGGTTGAAGAACACCATGCCCACGGCGTACTGCTTGGGCAGGGTGACGCCAAACGTTTCCTGGGCAATGGCACGCAGGAACTCATCCGGCTTTTGAATCAGCAAGCCACAACCGTCACCGGTCTTGCCGTCGGCGTTGATCCCACCACGGTGGGTCATGCAGGTCAGGGCCTCAATGGCCGTTTGCAAAAGGGTATGACTGGGCTCGCCCTGCATATGGGCTATCAGGCCAAAACCACAGTTATCCTTGAATTCATCTGGTTGGTACAGACCTGCTTTCATAGACACTTTCTCACCAGGCTGCCTCTTATCGAGACAAATTTCTTTTCAATTCAGCCAGTTGCATGTCGCGCCGAACGTACGCCGGCTTTGCGGGGGCAAAAGGGAGGTCATTGTACATGCCGACACAGACACCCACAAATTTGACGACGAAACGCCGCAAATTCATGTCGCATTTGTGAAAGGTTTAAAGCTATACGCTGTGCTAGTCAAAACTTTTTTGGGTTCGACCGCTACGACTCAAACGCTACTGTGACGCAGACACCACAAGGCGCGCGGCCTGGAAGGTCGCTCGCTCTTGCAGAAATGTTGAGGTTGCCGGGAGAGGCGGCCTGGGTAAGGCCGCCGAATCTTCAGCGAGTTGCAGCCAGTTCCTGTTGGACGCTGGCGACAGTGCGAGGCCAAGGTTTACCAGCCTGGACCTTCGCTGGCAAGGCCTTGATGGCGGAAACGGCTGCATCACGGTTGGCAAAGCTGCCGTAAGTGATGACATACAGCGGCTTGCCGTTGAGGACTTTCTTGAAATAACGATACTCGCCGCCCTGCTCCTTGATGAAGTTCTGCGCGGAGGCCTCGGAGCTGGTGCCGAGAATCTGTACGACGTAGTTGCCCGGTGCCTGACCGGCGTACCAGTTGCCGCCCGCGGCCTTGGCCGGTGCAGCAGGCTTGGACGCCGGGGAAGGCGTCGGCTTGGCAGCCGGAGCCGGAGCAGGCTTGGCCGTCGCCACCTGGGCCGGGGCCGGGGTCGGCTTGGCGGCCGGGGCTGGTGTAGGTGCCGGACCAGCAGGTACGCCCACAGGCGGTGCCGTGGTGGTCACAGTCGGCGGCGTGTCGCTGTCGTCGATCGGCGGCGCCGCGCCATCATCGCCTTCGGTGATTCCGCCGGCAGCTTCGGCCAGTGGCTCGCGCATGACCGGTTGCGACTGGCCGACCAGCGGCAACGGCATCGGCTGGGTGCTGCCGGCAAATTCCACCGCCGGTGCGCCGCCATTGGATTTCGGCGCCCCCTGGCCGAGGGGCAGTTGTGCCTGTTCGTTGGCAGGCGCGCCTGTCGTCGGCGCCTTGTTGCGACCCGGCATCAGCCAGGCAGCGACGACCGCGACCACGACGACGGCGGAAATCGCCAATACGTGTTTCTTCGGCATGTTGAACCCCATAGTTGGACGCTTAACCGCTGAGCGGCTGGCAATCATGACTTCGATCAAGGCATCACGGGCGACCTGGTTGATGTTCCCAGGCCAACCGCCGGAGCCTTCGTGAATCTCAGAGATCTGATCGGCGGTAAAAAGTTCGACGCCCCGGCCCGCGCCTTCAAGACGCTGATCCAGATATTCACGCGTTTCTTCTTCGGTGTAGGGTGCCAGCTCGATGATATGAAAACGCTCTTCGTCGAGTTCCAACTGGTCCAGATCAGCGATCAACGACGACTCACCAAACAGGAATACATGGGGGCGTCCCTCTGGCGCACCGGCCGCCAGCGCCAGCAACGCTTCCAGGGCGGACTCGTCGAGCTGCTCGGCATCATCCACCAGCAGATAGACTTCCTGCCCGGTCAACGCCAATTGGACGATCTGGTCGAGAATCGCGCCCACTTCAGCCTGGGCCAGGTTCAGCGCCTGGGCGACCTGGCGCAACACACCGGCGGCATCACCGGCGCCACGGGCCGAAACCACCACGCTTTGCACCGACTGCTTGTTGGTGCTGGCCACCAGGGCCTGGCGCAGCAAGGTCTTGCCACTGCCCTGGGGGCCGGTGACTACCAGCAGCAATTGGCTGTAGCGCGCCAGGTGATGCAACTGCCCCAGCACCGGTTTGCGCTGGGCCGGGAAGAACTTGAAGCCGGGGACCCGTGGAGCAAAGGGGTCATGACTCAACTGGAAATGGCCGAGGAAAGCCTCGTCGGCATGCAAACTAGTCATCGGAATCTTATTAACCTTTAAGCTGAGCCAGGGCGTGGTAATCCGCGCCCAGCGTGGCCTGTAGAACCTCTTTCGGATAATCGTCGGTCACCACCGCTTCGCCCATGTGGCGCAGCAGCACCAGACGCAGACGACCATCGATCACTTTCTTGTCGATTGCCATGTGTTCGAGAAAATCGGCCTCGGTCATTTCCTCGGGAGGCACCACCTGTAGCCCGGCGCGCTGGAAGAGACGAATGCCGCGATCACGCTCCTGCTCACTGATCCAGCCCAGGCGCGCGGACATCTCCAGAGCCATGACCGTACCGGCTGCCACCGCCTCGCCATGCAGCCAGACACCATACCCCATGTGGGTCTCGATGGCGTGTCCGAAGGTGTGGCCCAGGTTGAGCGTGGCCCGCACACCTGACTCACGCTCATCGGCGCCGACCACTGCGGCCTTGGCCGCGCAGGAGCGCTCGATGGCGTAGGTCAGGGCAGCCTGGTCCAGCGCCCGCAGGCGATCGACGTTCTCTTCAAGCCAGCCCAGGAACGGCTCGTCGCAGATCAGCCCGTACTTGATAACTTCCGCCAGCCCTGCGGACAGCTCACGAGCCGGCAAGGTGTTGAGGGTAGCGGTATCGATCAGCACCACGTTGGGCTGATAGAAAGCGCCGACCATGTTCTTTCCCAGCGGATGGTTGATTCCAGTCTTGCCGCCTACTGACGAGTCGACCTGGGACAGCAACGTGGTCGGGATCTGGATGAAATCGACGCCGCGCTGGTAGCAGGCCGCGGCAAAACCGGCCATGTCGCCAATCACCCCACCGCCCAGTGCCACCACCGTGGTGCGACGGTCATGCCGCGCGGTCAGCAGGCCGTCGAAGATCAGCTGCAGGGTTTCCCAGGTCTTGAACGCCTCGCCATCGGGCAACACCACGGAAATGACCGAAAAGGCTGACAGACTGCGGGTCAGGCGTTCCAGATACAAAGGGGCGACGGTTTCGTTGGAGATGATCGCCACTTGCCGCCCGGCGATATGCGGTACCAACAGCTGCGGCTGGTCCAGCAAGCCTTCGCCAATGTGAATCGGGTAGCTGCGCTCGCCCAGGTCGACCTTTAGTGTCTGCATGTGTCCCCACGGTAAAGATGGAATCAGGCGTCCTGCCTGCATTTAACGGAAAGTCCACGGTGTCTGTTGTGACGCCACTCGACAGCCATCTGCCATGCCCCGACGGATCACGGCGAGACGCCGAGGATAGCGCATTTCCCGCGGTGCATTAACGGGGAGGCAGTTGCTGCAAACGTTCGAGAATGTCCAGCACCACCATCCGCGGAGGCCGTTCGTCGGTTTCCACGACCAGATCAGCGATCTCCCGGTACAGCGGATCACGCAGCTCCAGCAAGTCCCGCAGGGTCTTGGCCGGATCGGCGGTACGCAACAGCGGACGGTTGCGGTCCCGTGCGGTACGGCCGACCTGCTGTTCGACGGAAGCGTGTAGATAGACCACCCGTCCGCCGGCATGCAGCGCCCGACGATTGGCTTCGCGCATCACCGCACCGCCACCGGTGGCCAGCACCACACCGTCGAATGCGCACAGTTCGGCAATCATCGCCTGCTCGCGATCACGGAAGCCTGGCTCGCCTTCCTTGTCGAAGATCCACGGGATATTGGCGCCCGTGCGCAATTCAATTTCCTTGTCGGAATCTTTGAACGGCAGGCGCAGCTCTTTGGCCAGCAAACGGCCGATGGTGCTTTTTCCAGCGCCCATCGGCCCAACAAGAATCAAATTTCGCACAGAATCAACGACTCACAGCAATCGCCTGGTTATTCATGATACGCGGAGTGAGGAATACCAGCAGCTCGGATTTTTTCTCCGAAACCAGATCACGCCGGAAAAGGCGGCCAAGATACGGCACATCGCCAAGAAATGGCACCTTATCTACAACCTTGCTCTGAGTATTTGAGAAAACCCCGCCAATCACAATGGTCTCGCCGTCATTGACCAGCACCTTCGCGTTGACTTCGTTCTTCTTGATCGGTGGTACTTCCTGCACCTTGTTCAGGTAGTCCGGTTCATCCTTGGTGACCTTGACCTCCATGATGATGCGGTTGTCCGGCGTGATCTGCGGGGTTACCTCCAGCGACAGCGAGGCTTCCTTGAACGACACCGAGGTCGCGCCACTGGAACTGGCTTCCTGGTAGGGAATTTCCGTGCCCTTGAGGATTTTCGCGGTCTCCTTGTCCGAAGTCACCACCTTGGGCTGGGAGACGATTTCCCCGTTGCCGGTTTTCTCCATGGCCGTCAGCTCCAGATCCAGCAGTACGTTGTCAGTGATGAACGCAATGCCGATACCCGAGGTATTGCCTGCCGCGCCCATGTCGACGAACGGCTGGTTGGTGCTGGTGCTGCCCGGCGTGCCGATAGTGGTGGAGCTGCCGTTGGTCACACCCGAAGAGTTCCAGTTGCCCTGGTTCTGCACCGAGCCGCCCCAACGCACCCCCAGGCTTTTGTCGTAATCGACGTTGGCCTCGACAATCCGGGCCTCGATCATCACCTGGCGCACCGGAATATCCAGCTGGGCCACGATCCGACGCAACTCGTCGAGCCGATCCTGGGTCTGGTAGGCAATGATGTTATTGGTTCGCTCATCCACCGTGATCGTGCCACGTTCATCGGCTTTCGCTTCGGCGCTGGTCACCGATTGGAACAGCTTGGCGATGTCCGCCGCCTTCGCATAGTTGACCTGCAACAGCTCTCGCCGCAGCGGCGCCAGGTCGGCAATCTGTTTCTGGGACTCCAACTCCTGGCGCTCGCGAGCCGCAATCTCATCGGCAGGGGCTACCAGCAACACGTTGCCGACCTTGCGCTTGTCCAGCCCCTTGGTCTTCAGGACCAGATCCAACGCCTGGTCCCAGGGAACATTCTGCAATCGCAAGGTGATCCCCCCTTGCACCGTGTCGCTTGCCACCAGGTTCAGGTTGGTGAAATCGGCAATCAGTTGCAGGACCGAGCGCACTTCGATGTCCTGGAAGTTCAGGGACAGCTTTTCACCGCTGTAGGCGGCACGGTCGGTGTCGCGCTTGCGCAAGTCCTCGACTGTCATCGGACGGACACTGACGGTCAGTTTGTTGTCGGTCTGGTAGGTGGAGTAATCGAAGGTACCGCCAGGCTCGATGCTGATAGTGGCCCGGTCGGAGCCGGCACTGGCATTGACGAACTGCACCGGGGTGGCGAAGTCCTTGACGTCCAGGCGTACCCGCAGTGGTTCAGGCAATTGGGTCCTGGCGAAGTTGAGGATGATCTTGCCTTCCCGCTCCTGGATGTCCGGCGCGATGGAAGGGTCCGACAGGTCGATCACTACATTGCCTTCGCCCTGGGTCCCGCGCTGGAAATCCACGCCACGAATGGCCCGGCCCGCCGGCGCCTTGCTTCTGGCAGGCATCACGCCGGCAGCCGCCGGACGCGGGACTTGCGCGGCAGTCCCGGGCTCCGCGCCCTTGCCGACTACCACGAACAGATTATTACCCTCGATCCGAGTGTTATACGGCACCAACTGAGTGAGACCGATGATCAGCCGGGTGCGCTCCCCCGCCTCGACCACCGTGGCGCTGCGCGCATTGCCGCTGCCAAGGTCCTGGGTCTTGCGCGGCAGCTGGTTGGTCACCCCAGGCAGGTCCAGGGCAATGCGCGCCGGTTGTTCGGTGGTGTAGCCATGGGGGGCGGGTGGTGGCCCGTCGAAAGTCAGCTTCAACTCGACACGATCCCCTGGCAAAGCCGCGACATCCAGCGTCTTCAGGCTTGCCCCAAGAACCATCGGTGACATCAGCGCTATCCATAGCGAAACACCGAGGGCAGTAAAAATCCTGTTCATTGTTCGAGTTCCACTATGAGTGCTCTTTCAAAGGAATGGTCCGGGGTCGCTCCAGCCAGCCACCTTCGCCGTCGGGAACAATTTCGACCACATCGACCTGGGTGGCACTGATGGCGACGATTCGCCCGTCGTTGCGCCCCAGGTAGTCACCGACCTTGAGTCGATGCACCCCGCCCGCACCGCGCAGCAGCGCATAGGAGCCACTGGCATTGGCGATCGTGCCGACCATTTCAAACTGTTCGATGTTGAAGCCTTCGAGATACTGCTTGACCCGGTTCGGATCGGGCCGGACATTGCGCGAACCTTTTTGCCGCTCGGCCTGGTCCACCCGGACCTGCCGTGAAAACGGGCTGCGCAGGTCAGCCGCGCTGTAGGTGAAGGTTTCGTTTGGCTTGAAGGTTGGTGTCGGCTCGATCTTGCCGGGCGGACGCAACCGCACTTCATTCATGTAGGCGTCCAGATCAGCGAAGCCACTGTCGTTGTTACAACCGGCCAGCACCGCCAGCCCCGCCAGCAGGCCAATGCAGCGGAGAGGCTTCATGGCTGCGCCTCCTGCTCATTGTAGCGGTAGGTCTTGGCCTGAATACTCATGCGCAGCTTCGATCCCCCTTCGGGGTCCGCGGGAGCGATTTCAAAATCGTGCAGCGTGACAATGCGAGGCAGCCCGGCGACACCGCTGACGAATGTCGCCAGGTCATGGTAGCCACCCGTCACGGTGATCTGGATCGGCAGTTCGATGTAGAACGGCTGAGTCACTTCAGGCAGCAGCTTGATCTCTTCGAACTCCAGGCCGCTGCCCAGGCCGGTGCGGGTAATGTCTTCCAGCAGGCCAGGCACTTCAGTGTCGCTGGGCAATTGCCGCAACAGCACGCCAAAGGAAGTTTCCATCTGCTTCATCTGCTCGGTGTAGCGTTCCAGGTTCGCGGCCATGTGTGCCTTGCCCGCGAATTGCGCCTTGAGGGTATTTTCTTCCTCGCGCACCTGCTGCAACTGATTCTCAAGGTCGCTCACGGCAAAGTTGTAGCCCAACCCCAGGACCAGGACCACCAGCAGGATACAGGCCAACCATTTGACCGGCATCGGCCAGGAGCCGACGTTGTTGGTGTCCAGGTCGCTGAAGTCGATCTTGCGTAGCGCGTCGAACCACTCTCCCGGCTTCATTGGGCGTCCTCCGCGTCGACCGGCCGGGTCTGGCGGACCGTCAGCTGGAACACGTTCGCCTGGTCGACTTGCCCAGCCGTCGCGGCCTTGACTTCCGTCAGGCTGGGCGCATCGAACAGATCCGACGCGTCCAGGTTGCGCATCAGGTCCGAGACCCGGTTGTTGGACTCCGCTACACCCTTGATGGAGAGCGTTCTGTCTTCCATTTTCACTTCGGTGAAATACACCCCGTCCGGCAACGTTCGCACCAATTGGTCGAAGATGCGTCCGCTGACCGGGCGATTTCCCTGCAGGTCCTGAATGATGCGCATGCGCTCCAGCAGTTGTTGGCGACGGGACTTCAGCTCACTGATTTGCTTGATGCGCTCGTCGAGCACCGCTATCTGCTCGGAAATGTGCCCGTTACGCGCCTGTTGGTGATTGATGGCACTGTTCAGGGACTGAACCCCGATCAAGGTAACCCCCACCGCACCGACCAGCGCCCCCACCAATGCCAGCAGAAAACGCTTGCGGCGTTCTTCGCGCAGCTCTTCGCGCCAGGGAAGAAGGTTGATCCGCGCCATCAGTCGAAACTCCTGAGGGCCAGCCCGCAGGCGATCATCAACGCCGGCGCATCGCTGGCCAGGGCACCGGCGTTGACCTTGCTGCCCAGGGCCATGTTGGAGAACGGGTTGGCCACCTGGGTCGGCGTGCCCAGGCGTTGCTCGATCAGCCGGTCAAGCCCGGCGACTGACGCCGTACCACCGGCCAGCAGGATATGGTCCACCGCGCTGTACTGGCCCGAAGCGAAGAAAAACTGCAGGGACCGCGAAACCTGCTGCACCAATGCCTCGCGAAAGGGCTGCAGCACCTCGCTGAGATAATCGTCCGGCAAGCCTCCCTGCTTCTTTGCCAGGCCGGCCTGTTCGAGGGTCAGGCCGTAGCGCCGCTGGATTTCCTCGGTGAGCTGGCGGCCGCCGAACAATTGCTCGCGGGTATAGATGATGCGTCCGTTGTGCAGCACGCTCAGGGTGGTCATGGTGGCGCCGATATCGATCACCGCAACGGTCAAACGCTCCTGGGACGCGGCCAGTTGCGTGGCAAGCAGGCCGAAGGCGCGCTCCAACGCGTAGGCTTCCACGTCGACTACCCGGGCCGTCAGCCCCGCCAGCGCCAGCGCAGCCTCGCGAACCTCGACGTTTTCCTTGCGACAGGCCGCCAGCAGCACCTCCACCCGCTCGCTGTTGCGCGGCGACGCCCCCAGAACCTCGAAATCGATGGCGACTTCATCCAGTGGATAAGGAATGTACTGGTCCGCCTCGATCTTGAGCTGGTTCTCCATCTCGTCGTCGGAAAGCCCGGCATCCATCTCGATGGTCTTGGTGATCACCGCCGAACCCGCCACGGCCACCGCCACGCTGCGCGAGGACGTCCTGGCCTTGACCATAACCCGGGATAACGCCTGCCCGACCCCCTCGAGCTCGGCGATGTTCTTCTCGATCACGGCGTTGGCCGGCAACGGTTCGACCGCGTAGGACTCGACACGGTAACGGTCACCCTGGCGGCTCAACTCGAGCAGCTTCACCGATGTGGAGCTGATGTCGATACCCAGAAGCGTATGGGCTTTTTTATTGAAGAGTCGTAGCACTACCAATTCCCTATGACTATCCGTGAGTTACGGACTCTCTAATACGCATTGCGTTCAATCCCCCCAGCCCGACGGACGTCCGAATGGCGTTTTCGACGGAAAAAAATGCTTATAATGCGCAGCGTTTTTTTCGCTTTGCTGCAAGCACGGGTTCTTCCCTGCACCTGACGCCTTTTCATTCTTTGCCTGGATATCCAAAAGCCTTGATTCGTCTGCTGAAATTTTTCGGATGGTCCATCATCGCCGTTTTCTGCGGACTGCTCTTGGGTCTGAGTGGCGCGTTTCTTTACCTTAGTCCGGGATTGCCATCCGTGGAGGCACTGAGAAGTATTCAGTTGCAGATTCCTTTGCGGGTGTACAGCAGCGACAACAAGCTGATCGCCGAGTTTGGCGAAATGCGCCGCACGCCGATCCGTTTCGCCGACATTCCTCCCAATTTCATCAATGCGTTACTCAGTGCCGAAGATGACAACTTCGCCAACCACTATGGCGTCGATCCGGGCAGCCTGATGCGTGCCGCCAGCCAGCTGGTCAAGAGCGGGCACATCCAGTCCGGCGGCAGCACCATTACCATGCAGGTAGCCAAGAACTTCTTCCTGAGCAGCGAACGCAGCTTCTCGCGCAAGACCACCGAAATCCTCCTGGCCTTGCAGATCGAACGGCAGTTGACCAAGGATGAGATCCTCGAGCTGTACGTGAACAAGATCTACCTGGGCAACCGCGCCTATGGCATCGAGGCGGCCGCACAGGTGTACTACGGCAAGTCGATCCGTGACGTGAGCCTGGCACAGATGGCAATGATCGCCGGCCTGCCCAAGGCGCCGTCGCGCTTCAACCCGCTGGCCAACCCGGCGCGCAGCAAGGAACGTCGCGACTGGATCCTGGGGCGCATGTACAAGCTCGGCAAGATCAGCGAGGCCGACTACACCGCCGCGATCAACGAGCCATTGAACGCCAGCTATCACGTGCCAACGCCGGAAGTGAACGCTCCTTACATTGCCGAGATGGCGCGGGCCGAGATGGTTGGACGCTACGGCAGCGATGCCTACACCGAAGGGTTCCGCGTCACCACCACGGTGCCGAGCAACCTGCAGGAAATGGCCAACACCGCGCTGCACGAAGGCCTGATGACCTACGATCAGCGCCACGGCTACCGCGGCCCCGAATCGCGCCTGCCGGGCAAGACCAAGGAGGCCTGGGCGCTGGAGCTGACCAAGCAGCGCACCATCAGTGGCTTGGAACCGGCGATTGTCACGCAGGTGGACAAGGACGGTATCAAGGTCCTGACGCGCAACGGCGAGCTGGAAGAACATGTGGCATGGGACACCATGAAGTGGGCCCGTCCGTTTCTCAATACCAACAGCATGGGGGCCGTTCCCCGCCAGCCGTCGGACGTGGCCCAGGTCGGCGATCTGATCCGGGTTCAGCGCCAGCCCGACAATGCCCTCAAGTTCAGCCAGATCCCGGCCGTCCAGGGTGCACTGGTGTCCCTCGATCCGCAGAACGGCGCAATCCGCTCCCTGGTGGGCGGCTTCGCCTTCGAACAGAGCAACTACAACCGCGCATTGCAGGCCAAGCGCCAGCCGGGCTCGAGCTTCAAGCCGTTCGTCTACAGTGCCGCACTGGATAACGGCTATACCCCCGCCAGCCTGGTGAACGACGCACCGATCGTGTTCGTCGACGAGTACCTGGACAAGGTCTGGCGACCGAAGAACGACACCAACACCTTCCTCGGTCCGATCCGTCTGCGCGAGGCGCTGTACAAGTCGCGCAACCTGGTGTCGATCCGCCTGTTGCAGGCGCTGGGAGTGGATCGCACCATCGATTACATCACCCGGTTCGGTTTCAACAAACAGGATCTGCCACGCAACCTGTCACTGGCCCTGGGCACCGCGACCCTGACCCCGATGGAAATCGCCACGGGTTGGAGCACATTCGCCAATGGCGGGTACAAGATCAGCCCTTACATCATCGACACGATCGAAAGCCGCAACGGCGAGACACTGTTCAAGGCCAACCCGCCACGGGTACCGGGCGGTGAGCAGGCCAGCGATGGCATCGCCGCACCGTCCGCCGAAACGTTCACGGTGAACCCGACTCCGGGCGAAGCCACCTCCGCCACTCCAGCGACCCAGGCGCCCGCTGTCGCCGAACGCATCGTTGACGGACGCACCACCTACATTCTCAACAGCATGCTGGAAGACGTGATCAAGCTCGGCACCGGCCGTCGCGCACTGGCCCTGGGCCGTACCGATCTGGCGGGCAAGACCGGTACCACCAACGAATCCAAGGACGCCTGGTTCTCCGGCTACAACGGCGACTACGTGACCACCGTCTGGACCGGCTTCGACCAACCCGAAAGCCTGGGTCGCCGCGAGTTCGGCGGCACCGTGGCGCTGCCTATCTGGATGAGCTACATGGGCGCCGCCCTCAAGGACAAACCGCCTCACACCCAGCCAGAACCGGAAGGCATCCTCAGCCTGAGGGTCGACCCGGTCAGCGGCCGCGCGGCCACACCAAGCACTCCGGGCGCCTACTTCGAACTGTTCAAGAGCGAGGACACCCCGCCGTCGGTCAACGAGCTGGGCAATGGCGTTGCGCCAGGCAGCCCGCTGCCGGCGGATGAAGCGGCACCGATCGATCTGTTCTGATATTGCATCGCGAGCAGGCTCGCTCCCACAGGGGTATGTATTCCAAATGTGGGAGCGAGCCTGCTCGCGATGGCGCCCTCAAGGTGTGATCGTTCCCACGCTCCTGCGTGGGAACGCCTCTACGGACGCTCCGCGTTCGGCTCTTGATGGAACGCGGAGCGTCCCAGGCTACATTCCCACGCAGAGCGTGGGAACGATCAATAAAAAAACCCGGCTCACAGGAGCCGGGGTTTTTTATTGAGACGTTACAACGGCTTAGCCGTTGAACACATCATCCACGCTCTTGAGCGGGTAGTTTTTCGGGTACGGCAGGGTTGCCACGCCAGTCTCGATCGCAGCCTTGGCCACGGCGTCGGAGATGAGGGTGATCAAGCGGGCGTCCATTGGCTTCGGAATGATGTACTCACGGCCGAATTCCAGTTTGATGCCGCCGTACGCGTCGCAGACTTCCTGAGGCACCGGCAGCTTGGCCAGTTCGCGCAAGGCATTGGCGGCCGCGACTTTCATCTCTTCGTTGATGCGCTTGGCGCGAACGTCCAGGGCACCGCGGAAGATGAATGGGAAGCCCAGTACGTTGTTGACCTGGTTCGGATAGTCCGAACGGCCGGTCGCCATGATCACGTCGTTGCGAGTGGCGTGAGCCAGTTCCGGGGCAATTTCCGGGTCCGGGTTCGAGCAGGCGAACACGATCGGGTTCGGCGCCATGCGCAGCAGGTTTTCCGGGCTCAACAGGTTCGGACCCGACAGGCCGACGAATACGTCGGCGCCGTCCAATGCGTCCGCCAGGGTGCGCTTGTCAGTTGCGTGGGCAAAGACGGCCTTGTACTGGTTCAGATCACTGCGACCGGAATGGATCACGCCGGTACGGTCAACCATGAAGATGTTTTCGATCTTGGCGCCCATGCTCACCAGCAACTTCATGCAGGAGATGGCCGCAGCGCCGGCGCCCAGGCAAACGATCTTGGCTTCAGGCAAGGTCTTGCCAGCGATTTCCAGGGCGTTGATCATGCCGGCCGCAGTCACGATAGCGGTACCGTGCTGGTCATCGTGGAATACCGGAATGTCGCACTGTTCGATCAGGGCGCGTTCGATCTCAAAGCACTCAGGCGCCTTGATGTCTTCCAGGTTGATGCCGCCGAAGGTGATGGAGATGCGCTTGACGGTGTCGATGAAGGCTTGCGGACTTTCGGAGTCGACTTCGATATCGAACACGTCGATACCGGCGAAACGCTTGAACAGCACACCCTTGCCTTCCATGACCGGCTTGGAGGCCAATGGACCCAGGTCACCCAGGCCGAGAATCGCGGTGCCATCAGAAATGACTGCAACCAGGTTGCCCTTGCCGGTGTATCTGTAGGCCAGTTCAGGGTCGCGAGCGATTTCGCGAACTGGTTCGGCCACGCCGGGGCTGTAGGCCAGCGACAGATCGCGGGCAGTAGCGGTGGCCTTGGTGAGCTCGACACTCAGCTTCCCTGGACGAGGATTAGCGTGATATTCGAGAGCGGCAGTTTTCAGATCAGACATGTGGGCATTCCGCTTTTTACTGTGTTGGACAGACGGACCGCCGAGGATACGCGCCTCGCAAAGTCCCTACAAGACTGACCGGTCACCGCTGTCAAGCGCCCTGCCCTACGACTTTGGGCCAAGAGCCGCGAAACACAAGGGCTCAATGAATACAATCAACAATAAAAATGTCTACAATTTTTCATCCAGGCATCCGACTCAGCATCGCCGGATCGGTCAACGGCAGCAGCCATCGCCCTTGCCCCGGCTCAGCGCTCCTGCGTCGCGACCGGTCCACCACCCAGCCACGAGCCTCGACCTGCCTGCCGACAAGACGCTCTAGCGAAGCCAAGTCGAAGCGGTCCAGCAGATTGGGCGCAATGCGCAATACAACCGAATCCTCCAATTGCAGCCAAACGCCGCCGCGATTGCGCCTGACTGCATTGACACGCCCACTCAGTACAGCAAAACCTGATGCCTTGATCTGCCCGGTCTTGAGCACGGGTGAACGCCCCCATAGTCCGAGACGCGCCTCACGCGCTTGACGTTCGGCCGCCCGATGGCAGTCCGCCAAGGCGACATTCGGTGCCACAGCCACCTGGAAACCCAGGCCTTCGGCAAGCATTTGCGCCTCGAGATTGCGGCCACCGACACCGTAGGCATGAGCGAGCGACCGGCCGTAGCGATCCTTGCTGTCCCTGCCGGGAACCAGCGCTACACGCCCGTCATTGGCACCCACCAAGGCTTCCAGGCGACGTCGGGCCGCAACGGCAAAGGGCTCGTCGGAACGACCCTGCCGGCCCAGCTCAGGTGTATTGAGCCCAATCAAGCGCACGCTGCGGCCATCTGCCAGGCGCAGAGTATCGCCATCCACCACCCGCCGGACTACCACCTCGGTTGCGCCCGTGGGCGCAGGACAGAAGGCCTGGGCGCTGGCCAGCCAAATCGCGGACACAAAAAAGGCGCCCACAAGGGACGCCTTTTTCATCACTTCGCAGCCGTCGAAACGACCCGCCAAAATGATCAGTCTCAGGCCTTTTTGGCGCCGAAAGCACCGAAACGGTCGGCGAACTTCTGAACGCGACCACCGGTATCCAGAGTCTTTTGCTTACCGGTGTAGAACGGGTGGCATTCGTTGCAAACGTCGATCGCCAGGGCTTTGCCGTAGGTCGAACGGGTTTCGAACTTGTTGCCGCAGCTGCAGGTTACAGCAATGGCTGGGTATTCCGGATGGATATCGGCTTTCATGGTGTTTTCCTCAGGCTAGCGTGCCGCCACCCAACACTATTGTTGAATACCGCACGTAATTAGGGCGCGGATTCTACCAGACATCGACGATGACGCAAGCTATGCCTTGTACCAACCGTCTGCTAGGCTCCCGGCCTCAACTGTGGGAGCGAGCCTGCTCCGGGCGGAGATCCGACGATGGCGACTTGTCAGTACTGTACAGGTTGCTGATCCACCGCTATCGCGAGCAGGCTCGCTCCCACAGGCTGTATCCAGCCCTTCTGTTACAGAGATCCCCGCGTGCCCGACGCCATCCTGCGCCTCGCCCTGCCTTCGCCCCTGCGCCGCCTGTTCGACTATCGCGCCCCGGCCGGAGTCCCGCGTGCCCGGTTGCAACCGGGCGTGCGCTTGCGGGTGCCGTTCGGTCGGCGGGAGATGATCGGCATCCTGGTGGAAGTCACCGACCACAGCGAGGTCCCGGCCGACAAGCTCAAGCCGGCCCTGGCGTTGCTCGATGCCACGCCGCCGCTGCCAGCCTCGCTGTTCAAGCTGTGCCTGTGGACGGCCCAGTACTACCAGCACAGCCTCGGCGATACCCTGAGCTGGGCGTTGCCGGTGATGTTGCGCCAGGGCGAACCAGCCGAAGCACGCCAGGAGCGGTTCTGGTCGGTAGCGCCAGGGGCTTCGCTGGATGACCCGCGCATCGCCCGCGCCCCGCGCCAACGCGAAGCCCTGGCGACGCTTGCCCAGCATCCCCACGGCGTGGCGCATCAGTTGCTGAGCAAGCTGATGCTCAGCAAGGACAGTCTCGACCTGCTGCTGGCCAAGGACCTGGTCCAGATGGAGATCCGCCGGCATGCTCCGGGCGCGCGTCACGAGCATTGGCTGGCCCAGCCGGAACTGCCGCTCAATGCCGAACAACGAGCGGCTTGCGAAGCGATCCGCGCAGGCTTCGACAGTTATCACGCCTTTCTGCTGGCGGGCGTCACCGGCAGCGGCAAGACCGAAGTCTACCTTCAGCTCATCCGCCAGACCCTGGAAGCGGGCAAGCAAGCCCTGGTGCTGATTCCGGAAATCAACCTTGGCCCGCAGACCCTTGCGCGCTTCGAACAGCGTTTCAACGCCCGGATCGCCCTGGTGCACTCGGCGGTCAATGACCGCGAGCGACTGGAAGCGTGGCTCGCCGCCCGGGACGGCGAGGCCGACATCATCATCGGCACCCGCTCGGCCTTGTTCACACCAATGAAGAATCCCGGCCTGATCATCATCGACGAAGAACATGATGGCTCGTATAAGCAGCAGGAAGGCCTGCGCTACCACGCCCGCGACCTGGCCCTGGTGCGGGCCCGCCAGGAAGACATCCCCATCGTACTCGGCTCGGCGACGCCATCGCTGGAGAGCCTGCACAACGCCTACACCGGTCGCTACGGACTCCTGCGCCTGAACGAACGGGCCGGCGGCGCCAAGCAGCCGCGGTTCCTGCGCCTGGACGTGAAAAGCCGTCCACTGGACAGCGGCATTTCCGGACCGATGCAGCAAGCCATCGGCCAGACATTGGCCGCCGGCCAGCAGGTCCTGGTGTTTCTCAACCGTCGCGGGTTCGCCCCGACCCTGCTGTGCCATGACTGCGGCTGGATGTCCGGCTGCGAACGCTGCGACGCGCGAATGACCGTCCATCAACGCTATGGCGAGCTGCGTTGCCACCACTGCGGCCACACCGAGCGGGTACCGAGGCATTGCCCGCAGTGCGGCAAAGTGGACTTGCGCCCGGTGGGCGCCGGCACCGAGCGCGCCGAAGAACGGCTGGGCATTCTTTTTCCCGATTACCCGGTGCTGCGGGTGGATCGCGACAGTACCTCGCGCAAGGACGCGATGAACCAGCTGTTCGCCACGATCCAGAAAGGCCAGCCCTGCATCCTGGTGGGCACGCAGATGCTCGCCAAAGGACACCACTTCCCGCGGGTCACGCTGGTGTCGATCCTGGACGCCGACGGCGGGCTGTTCTCCGGGGACTTCCGCGCCAGCGAGCGCATGGCGCAACTGATCGTCCAGGTCGCCGGCCGTGCCGGGCGGGCCGAAGAGCCGGGCAAGGTGATTATCCAGACCCACCTGGCGGACCATCCACTGCTGATACAACTGACCGAGCAAGGCTACTTCGCCTTCGCCGAGCAGGCCTTGAGCGAACGCCGCAGCGCCGGCCTGCCGCCGTTCGCTCATCTGGCGCTGCTGCGTGCCGAGGCCCACAAGCCGGGACAGGCCGAAGGCTTCCTGGACGACGCCTGCAGCGAGGCCGAACGCCTGCTGATCGAGCAGAATCTGAGCGGAATCGAATTGCTGGGGCCGGTGCCGGCTCCGATGGAGCGGCGCGCGGGGCGGTATCGGGCGCAACTTTTGTTACAAGCCAATGCCCGGGCACCGTTGCATCGGCTGCTCAGCGCTTGGCTGCTGGTACTGGAACAGATGCCCAGCGGACGAGCGGTACGCTGGTCGCTGGATGTGGACCCGGTGGATTTGTACTGATCCCCCACAATGGAAACTGGGTATGGCCACAAGGGTCAGATCTCCTGGAAAACAAGCACACGCTACCCAACCGACCCGCTACAGTTGGCAAGCCCGTCTTCCCCACGGATAATGCCCAGTTTTTCCACCAGCGCATCGAAGCGCCGCCGCGCCTGCGGTTGAAAGAGAAGACCATGAAAGAAACCATTCGCCAGCTCATCCAGCAAGCCATCACCCAACTCGTCACTGAAGGTGTGTTGCCAGAAGGCCTGTCGCCGGCGATTCAGGTCGAAAACACCCGCGACAAGACCCACGGCGACTTCGCCAGCAACATCGCGATGATGTTGGCCAAGCCGGCCGGCATGAAACCACGGGACCTGGCCGAGAAAATCATCGCCGCCCTGCCGGCTGACGAAAACGTCACCAAGGCAGACATCGCCGGCCCCGGGTTCATCAACTTTTTCCAGAACACCCAGGCCCTGGCCTCGCGCCTGGACGCCGCCCTGTCCGACGAACGCCTCGGCGTGCGCAAGGCCGGCCCGTTGCAGCGCACCGTGGTCGACCTGTCCGCGCCGAACCTCGCCAAGGAAATGCACGTCGGCCACCTGCGCTCGACCATCATCGGCGATGGCGTGGCCCGGGTCCTGGAGTTCCTGGGCGACACCGTGATCCGGCAGAACCACGTCGGCGACTGGGGCACCCAGTTCGGCATGCTGATGGCCTATCTGCAGGAAAACCCAATCACGAGCGACGAACTGTCGGACCTGGAGAACTTCTACCGCGCCGCCAAGCAACGCTTCGACGAGTCGCCGGAGTTCGCCGACCGTGCCCGTGGCCTGGTGGTCAAGTTGCAGGCCGGCGATGCCGAGTGCCTGGCCCTGTGGAGCAAGTTCAAGGACATCTCCCTGTCCCACTGCCAGAAAATCTACGAACTGCTGAACGTCAAATTGACCATGGCCGACGTGATGGGCGAAAGCGCCTACAACGACGACCTGATCAATGTGGTCAACGACCTTCGGGCCAAGGGCTTGCTGGTAGAGAGCAACGGCGCCCAGTGCGTGTTCCTCGACCAGTTCAAGACCGCCGACGGCGAGCCTCTGCCGGTGATCATCGTCAAGGCCGACGGCGGCTACCTCTACGCCACCACTGACCTGGCGGCCGTGCGCTATCGCAACAGCGTGCTGAAGGCTGACCGGGTCCTGTACTTCGTCGACCAGCGTCAGGCTTTGCACTTCCAGCAAGTGTTCGAAGTGGCCCGCCTGGCCGGCTTCGTGACCCATCCGATGGACATGGAACACATGGGCTTCGGCACCATGAACGGCGCCGATGGCCGCCCGTTCAAGACCCGGGACGGTGGCACGGTGAAGCTGATCGACCTGCTGACCGAAGCCCAGGAGCGCGCCTACTCCCTGGTCAAGGGCAAGAACCCGGACCTGGCCGAGGACGAACTGCGCCAGATCGCCAAAGTCGTTGGTATCGACGCGGTGAAGTACGCCGACCTGTCCAAGCACCGCACCAGCGACTACAGCTTCAACTTCGACCTGATGCTCAATTTCGAAGGCAACACCGCGCCGTACCTGCTGTATGCCTACACCCGCGTGGCCGGCGTATTCCGCAAGCTCGGCAAAAGCTTCGATGAAGTGGAGGGCCGGATTGTGCTGGAGGCCGCTCACGAACAGGAGCTGGCAGCGAGGCTGGCGCAGTTCGGCGAAGTGCTGAACAACGTCGCTGACAAGGGCACGCCTCACACCCTGTGCGCGTACCTGTATGACGTGGCCGGTCTGTTCTCCAGCTTCTACGAGAACTGCCCGATCCTCAGCGCCGACACCCCGGAGCAAATGCAGAGCCGCCTGCGCCTCGCCGCGCTGACCGGACGCACCCTCAAGCAAGGCCTGGAACTGCTGGGCCTGGAAACGCTGGAGCGCATGTAAGTTGGCTGCCAAGAAAAAACCTGCACCCAAACGCGGCGCCAGTCGTTACCAGGCCCCGGCCAAGAAGCCGATTCCGGGCTGGTTGTGGATGGCGATAGGCCTGAGCGTCGGCGCCTTCATTGTGTTCCTGATGAAACTGGAGCCGGGCCAGGGCGATGACGTCAAGCGCGTCCGCCAGGAGCAGCAGAAAGCCACGCGCATCACCGAGGCCAACAAGACCCCGCCGAGCCCGACGCAACCGGTGAAGCCGAAATACGACTTCTACACCCTGCTGCCGGAATCGGAAGTCATCGTGCCGCCCGAAGCGGTACCGGAAAAGACCCTGCCGACCCCACAAGTGCCCGCCACGCCGGTCACCCCGGCCGAAGCCGCGAAGATCGACACCGCCCGCGCCCAGGCGGCCCTGGCTGGCATCACGCCGCCACCGGCGCCACCCGTGCAGAAAGCCGCGCCGGTGACGAAGTTCTTCCTGCAAGCCGGTTCGTTCCGCAAGGAAGCCGATGCCGACAAGGTCCGGGCGCAGATCATCCTGCAGGGCCAATCCGTGTCGGTGGAGTCCGGGACCGTGAAGGACGAAACCTGGTACCGGGTCATGGTCGGCCCGTTCAGCAACCGTGAGGAACTGACCAAGGCGCAGAAACAATTGGCCAGCAGCGGCTTCAGCAACTTGTTGTTACAACAACGCCAGAGCCGCTGAACATACAGGCAACCTATCTCTGTGGGAGCAAGGCTTGCCCGCGATGCGCCGCCTCCGACCTCAGGGCAAGCTGCGTTGACTTTATCGCGGGCAAGCCTTGCTCCCACAGGTAGGGCGAACCGCTTGTCACCACTCCCACGCCGCAGTTGAAAAACCCCACGTCACCCCCATATGAGTTTTCATCCGGGCATTTTCGCCCCGCTGCGTGGAGACTCTTCCCTTGACCACCATCGTTTCAGTCCGCCGTCATGGCAAAGTCGTCATGGGCGGCGACGGCCAGGTTTCACTGGGCAACACCGTGATGAAAGGCAATGCGAAGAAAGTCCGCCGCCTGTATCACGGCCAGGTCATTGCCGGCTTCGCCGGGGCCACTGCCGACGCTTTTACCTTGTTCGAGCGCTTCGAAGGCCAGCTGGAAAAACACCAGGGCCATCTGGTCAGGGCCGCCGTTGAGCTGGCCAAGGAGTGGCGCACCGACCGTTCCCTCAGCCGCCTCGAAGCCATGCTGGCGGTCGCCAACAAGGACGCCTCGCTGATCATCACCGGCAACGGCGATGTGGTTGAGCCCGAAGACGGCCTGATCGCCATGGGTTCCGGGGGCGCCTACGCCCAGGCCGCCGCCAGTGCGCTGCTGAAAAAGACCGACCTGTCGGCCCGTGAAATCGTCGAGACCGCCCTGGGCATTGCCGGCGACATCTGTGTCTTCACCAACCACACCCAAACCATTGAGGAGCAGGATCTCGCGGAATGAAGCCCGTACCCCGGCTCATTCTTGCTTGAGGACCGTCAACTACTATGTCCATGACTCCCCGCGAAATCGTCCACGAACTCAACCGCCACATCATCGGCCAGGACGATGCCAAGCGCGCCGTCGCCATCGCCCTGCGTAATCGCTGGCGGCGGATGCAGCTGCCCGAAGAGCTGCGCGTCGAAGTGACCCCCAAGAACATCCTGATGATCGGCCCGACCGGTGTCGGTAAAACCGAGATCGCCCGTCGCCTGGCGAAACTCGCCAATGCGCCGTTCATCAAGGTGGAAGCTACCAAGTTCACCGAAGTCGGCTATGTCGGCCGTGACGTCGAGTCGATCATCCGCGACCTGGCCGACGCCGCCATCAAGCTGCTGCGCGAACAGGAAATCACCAAGGTCCGCCACCGCGCCGAAGACGCGGCCGAAGAACGCATCCTCGATGCCCTGCTGCCGCCGGCGCGCATGGGTTTCAATGCCGACTCCGCTGCGACCCAGGACTCCAACACCCGCCAGCTGTTCCGCAAGCGCCTGCGTGAAGGCCAGCTGGACGACAAGGAAATCGAGATCGAAGTGGCCGAAATGGCCGGCGTCGACATTTCCGCGCCGCCAGGCATGGAAGAGATGACCAACCAGTTGCAAAGCCTGTTCGCCAACATGGGCAAGGGCAAGAAGAAAAGCCGCAAGCTCAAGGTCAAGGAAGCGCTGAAACTGGTGCGCGATGAAGAAGCCAGCCGTCTGGTCAACGAAGAAGAACTGAAGGCCAAGGCGTTGGAAGCCGTCGAACAACACGGCATCGTGTTCATCGACGAAATCGACAAGGTTGCCAAGCGCGGTAATGTCGGCGGTGCCGATGTCTCCCGTGAGGGCGTGCAACGCGACCTGCTGCCGCTGATCGAAGGTTGTACGGTCAACACCAAGCTGGGCATGGTCAAGACCGACCATATCCTGTTCATCGCCTCCGGCGCTTTCCACCTGAGCAAGCCAAGTGACCTGGTGCCGGAACTGCAGGGCCGCCTGCCGATCCGTGTGGAGCTCAAGGCGCTGTCGCCGGAAGACTTCGAACGCATCCTGAGCGAACCCCATGCCTCCCTGACCGAACAGTACTGCGCGCTGCTCAAGACCGAAGGCCTGAACATCGAGTTCACGCCGGAAGGCATCAAGCGCCTGGCGCAGATCGCCTGGCAGGTCAACGAGAAGACCGAAAACATCGGTGCTCGCCGCCTGCACACGCTGCTTGAGCGCCTGCTCGAGGAAGTGTCGTTCAGCGCCGGTGACCTGGCGAGCAAACATGACGAAGCGCCTATCCTCATCGACGCCGAGTACGTCAACAGCCACCTGGGTGAATTGGCGCAGAACGAAGACCTGTCGCGGTATATCCTGTAACCCATCACTACAGGCATGCGCAGTTCCGTGTGGGAGCGAGCCTGCTCGCGAAAGCGGGGTATCAGTCACATCATTGTTGGCTGACACTGCGCCTTCGCGAGCAGGCTCGCTCCCACATCTGACGGTGTCGCTGCGTAGATCAGGGTTCTTTCAGCTACGGACCACAGGCCATGACCAAACTCCCCACCGCCATCAATCTGCACAAAGCTTCGAAGACCCTGACGCTGAAATACGCGCCGGACGAGGAGTACCATCTGCCCGCCGAATTCCTGCGGGTGCATTCGCCTTCCGCCGAGGTCCAGGGCCACGGCAAACCCATTCTGCAATATGGCAAGCTCAACGTTGGCTTGTCCAAGATCGAACCCGCCGGCCAGTACGCACTGAAATTGACCTTCGACGACGGTCATGACAGCGGACTGTTCACCTGGGAGTACCTGTACCAGTTGGCAGTGCGCCAGGACGACTTGTGGAGCGATTATCTTGCCGAGCTCAAGGCCGCCGGAAAAACCCGCGACCCCAGCGAGTCCGTCGTCAAGCTGATGCTCTAGCTCAAGGGCTGGCGCTTTAGGGCGAATTTTCTAGAGTCATCTGCTTGAATGTCTACCCGGCAAGGTCAATGACTGGCCTGCTTGCGAAAAAAATTAAACTCGGGTAACCAATGGAGCTGGCAAGTTCCCTGCAAAGGAACCTGCGAGTTCCCTTGCACATGTTTCCTCATTGGCCACGATGCGGAATTAACGGTCACCCGAGCAGCGTACCTGGTATTGGCTGTGTGGCTTTGCGGCACGGTCCCGGTACTCGTCTGACAATGGAGCGTCGTAGATGAGCAACAAGAACAACGATGACCTGAAGTACCAGGCCTCGGAAAATACCCTGGGGTTGAATCCTGTCGTCGGCTTGCGCAGAAAAGACCTGCTGGCCTCTGCTCGCATGGTGCTGGCCCAGACTCTCAAGCAACCGCTGCACAGCGCCAGGCATGTCGCCCATTTCGGTGCCGAGCTCAAGAATGTCCTGTTTGGCAAGTCAGAGCTGCAGCCTGCCGCCGATGACCGCCGCTTCAACGACCCGGCATGGAGCCAGAACCCGCTCTACAAACGCTACATGCAGACCTACCTGGCATGGCGCAAGGAGCTGCACGCCTGGATCGATGACAGCAACCTGACGCCCCAGGACATCAGCCGCGGGCATTTCGTGATCAACCTGATGACCGAAGCCATGTCGCCGACCAACTCGGCGGCCAACCCGGCAGCGGTCAAGCGTTTCTTCGAAACCGGCGGCAAGAGCCTGCTGGACGGCTTGTCACACCTGGCCAAGGACCTGGTGAACAATGGCGGGATGCCGAGCCAGGTGGACATGGGCGCATTCGAAGTCGGCAAGAGCCTGGGAGTGACCGAAGGCGCGGTGGTGTTTCGCAATGACGTGCTGGAGCTGATCCAGTACCGCCCCATCACCGAGCAGGTCCACGAACGACCGCTGCTGGTGGTCCCGCCGCAGATCAACAAATTCTATGTTTTCGACCTGAGCCCGGATAAGAGCCTGGCGCGCTTCTGCCTGCGCAGCAATGTACAGACCTTCATCGTCAGCTGGCGCAACCCCACCAAGGAACAGCGCGAATGGGGCCTGTCGACCTACATCGAGGCGCTGAAGGAAGCGGTGGATGTCGTCACGGCCATCACCGGCAGCAAGGACGTGAACATGCTGGGAGCCTGTTCGGGTGGCATCACCTGCACCGCGCTGCTGGGCCATTACGCCGCTCTCGGCGAGAAGAAAGTCAACGCCCTGACCCTGCTGGTGAGCGTGCTCGACACCACCCTGGACACCGATGTGGCGCTGTTCGTCGACGAGCAGACCCTCGAAACCGCCAAGCGCCACTCCTACCAGGCGGGTGTGCTCGAAGGCCGCGACATGGCGAAGGTCTTCGCCTGGATGCGCCCCAACGACCTGATCTGGAACTACTGGGTCAACAACTACCTGCTGGGCAACGAGCCGCCGGTATTCGACATCCTCTTCTGGAACAACGACACCACGAGGCTTCCGGCGGCATTCCACGGCGACCTGATCGAAATGTTCAAGACCAACCCGTTGACCCGGCCCAATGCACTGGAAGTGTGCGGCACGCCGATCGATCTCAAGCAGGTCACCGCCGACATCTTTGCCCTTGCGGGCACCAACGACCACATCACGCCGTGGAAGTCCTGCTACAAGTCGGCGCAACTGTTCGGCGGCAAAGTGGATTTCGTGCTGTCGAGCAGCGGTCATATCCAGAGCATCCTCAACCCGCCGGGCAACCCCAAGTCGCGCTACATGACCAGTGAAGACATGCCCGCCAAGGCCGAGGACTGGCAGGAAAACTCCACCAAGCATACCGATTCATGGTGGCTGCACTGGCAGGCCTGGCAGGCCGAGCGCTCGGGCAAACTGAAAAAGGCACCCACCGTCCTGGGCAACAAGACCTACGTGGCGGGTGAAGCGGCGCCTGGCACGTACGTGCATGAGCGGTAACGGATGCGACTGGCCTGCCGATATCCTGATGTGAGGCAGGGCTCGCTCGCTGCGAACCCAATCCCATACCCGCAGCAAATCCCCTGTGGGAGCGAGCCTGCTCGCGATAGCGCCAGATCAGTCAAATCCATACCGACTGACCCGACGCCATCGCGAGCAGGCTCGCTCCCACAAGGACTCGGGGGAAAAATGAAAGATAGCGACATAACCCACAGGGCTTGAAGCATGCCGCAACCGTACATCTTCCGTACCGTCGATCTGGATGGCCAGACCTTGCGCACCGCGGTACGCCCCGGCAAGCCTCACTTGACGCCCCTGCTGATTTTCAACGGCATCGGCGCCAACCTGGAGCTGGTGTTCCCGTTCATCGAGGCCCTGGACCCGGACCTGGAAGTCATTGCCTTCGATGTGCCCGGTGTCGGCGGTTCATCGACACCCAGCCGGCCCTATCGCTTTCCCGGCCTGGCAAAGCTGGCCGCGCGTATGCTCGATTACCTCGATTACGGTCAGGTCAGCGTGGTCGGTGTGTCTTGGGGCGGTGCCCTGGCCCAGCAGTTCGCACACGACTACCCGGAGCGCTGCAAGAAACTGATCCTGGCGGCCACGGCCGCCGGAGCGGTGATGGTGCCGGGCAAGCCGAAGGTACTGTGGATGATGGCCAGCCCCAGGCGCTACGTTCAGCCCTCCCATGTGCTGCGCATCGCGCCGCTGATCTACGGCGGCTCGTTCCGCCGCGACCCGAACCTGGCAACCAGCCACGCGGCCAGGGTCCGCTCGGCGGGCAAGCTCGGTTATTACTGGCAACTGTTCGCCGGCCTGGGCTGGACCAGTATCCACTGGCTGCACAAGATCCATCAGCCGACCCTGATCCTGGCCGGGGACGACGATCCGCTGATTCCATTGATCAACATGCGCATACTGGCCTGGCGCATCCCCAACTCACAGTTGCACATCATCGATGACGGCCACCTCTTCCTGATCACCCGGGCCGAGGCCGTGGCGCCCATCATCATGAAATTCCTGGAAGAAGAACGTCAGCGTGCGGTCATGCATCCGCATCCCACACCACAGGGTGGTGGCTGACGACCCCATCGCGCCTGGCAGGAAGCCGGAACGCGCAACTTCCGAAACAGCGACTATGTTGTCTGGTTCGGTGTGTTTGTTTTTAGCCTGATGATGAAGGAGTTGACTCATGCGCGACAAACCGGCGAAGAATTCCACCCCCGCCCCTGCCAGCTTCATCAATGCGCAAAGTGCGGTCACCGGCCTACGCGGCAAGGACCTGTTGTCCACCCTGCGCGACGTCGCCGCCTACGGCTTGCGCAACCCGATGCACAGCGCCCGGCACGCGTTGAAGCTGGGCGGTCAGTTGGGCCGTGTGTTGCTGGGGGAAACCCTGCACCCCACCAATCCCAAGGACAAGCGCTTCGCCGATCCCACCTGGGAGCTCAACCCTTTTTACCGTCGCAGCCTGCAGGCCTACCTGAGCTGGCAGAAACAGGTCAGGAGCTGGATCGACGATTGCGACATGACGCCTGATGATCATGCACGCGCGCACTTCGCCTTTTCCTTGCTCAACGACGCCGTAGCGCCCTCGAACACCTTGCTCAACCCGCTGGCGGTCAAGGAGTTTTTCAATTCCGGCGGCACCAGCCTGATCCGCGGCATCAGCCACCTGGTCGACGACCTGCTGCACAACGATGGGATGCCACGGCAGGTCACGCCCCATGCCTTCGAGGTCGGCAAGACCCTGGCAATCACGACCGGTGCGGTGGTGTTTCGCAATGAAATGCTGGAGCTGATCCAATACCGGCCCATGAGCGAAAAGCAATACGCCAAGCCGTTGCTGATCGTGCCGCCGCAGATCAACAAGTTCTACATTTTCGACCTGACCCCTTCCAACAGCGTCGTCCAGTACGCTCTGAAGAATGGCCTGCAGGTGTTCATTATCAGTTGGCGCAACCCGGACGTGCGCCACCGCGAGTGGGGTCTTTCCAGTTATGTGGAGGCGACCGAAGAAGCCATGAACGTCTGCCGGGCGATCACCGGTGCCCGTGAGGTCAACCTGATGGGGGCCTGCGCCGGCGGCACGACCATCGCCGCCCTGCAGGGCCATCTGCAAGCCAAGCGCCAACTGCGCCGGGTCGCCAGCGCGACGTACCTGGTAAGCCTGCTGGACTGCGAGATCGACAGCGCGGCCACCCTGTTCCTCGACGAGCAGGCCCTCGAAGCCGCCAAACGCCGCTCCTACCAGAAAGGCATCCTCGATGGCCGTGACATGGCCCGGGTATTCGCCTGGATGCGGCCCAACGACCTGGTATGGAATTACTTCATCAATAATTACCTGCTGGGCAAGGAGCCGCCGGCCTTCGACATCCTCTACTGGAACAACGACTCCACCCGCCTGCCGGCGGCCTATCACGGCGATCTGCTGGACCTCTTCAAGCACAACCCACTGACCCGTCCCGGGGCGCTGGAAGTGTGCGGCATGCCGATCGACCTGCAAAAGGTGACGGTGGACAGTTTCAGCGTGGCCGGTATAAACGACCACATCACCCCATGGGACGCGGTATATCGTTCGACCCTGCTGTTGGGAGGCGAGCGACGCTTCGTGCTCTCCAACAGCGGTCACATCCAGAGCATCATCAATCCGCCGGGCAATCCCAAGGCCAATTACGTCGAGAACCCGCAGTTGAGTGGCGATCCACGGGCATGGTACTACGATGGCAAACACGTCGATGGCAGCTGGTGGCCTCAATGGCTGGACTGGATTCAGGCGCGCTCCGGTGCCCGCCGTGAAACCCGGATGACCTTGGGCAATGCAAAATACCCACCACTGGAGGCGGCACCCGGAACCTATGTACGCGTGCGCTGAATGCCTCACTCCACGGTCGAGCTATCGGCCGTGGCACGACTCCACCACTAAGAAAACCGGATGAAAACCCGCGACCGTATTCTTGAGTGCGCCCTGCATCTGTTCAACGAAAAGGGCGAACCGAACGTATCCACACTGGAGATCGCCAACGAAATGGGCATCAGCCCCGGCAATCTCTATTACCACTTCCATGGCAAGGAGCCCCTTATCCTGGGGCTGTTCGAGCATTTCCAGGTAGAACTGTCACCGCTGCTGAACCCCCCCGCCGATGCACAACTGGCGCCGGAAGATTACTGGCTGTTCCTGCACCTGATCGTCGAACGCCTGGCTCAGTACCGGTTCCTGTTCCAGGACTTATCGAACCTGGCTGGACGCCTGCCGAAACTGGCCAAGGGTATCCGTCAGTTGCTCAATGCCCTGAAACGGACCCTCGCATCCCTGCTGGCACAACTCAAGGCCCAAGGACTCCTGGTCAGCGGCACCCAGGCCCTGGGGCAACTGGTGGAGCAGATCACCCTGACGTTGCTGTTCTCGCTGGACTACCAGCGGATTCTTGATCGCGAAGGGGAGGTCCGACTGGTGGTCTATCAGATCATGATGCTGGTGGCCCCGCACCTGCTGCCCGCGGCCAAGGCGACGACCGAGCGGTTGGCGTTGAGGTATCTGGAAGACCACGAATAACAAACTGTGGGAGCGGGCTTGCTCGCGAAGGCGGTATCTCAGCCGACATCATAGTGACTGGAACACCGCCTTCGCGAGCAAGCCCGCTCCCACAAGGGTCTTTTGCTACCCATCAAAAAACGCCCGACCTTCGCAGGCCGGGCGTTTTGTGTGTGCCCTGAAAATCAGGACTGACTGGTAGGCGTCGATGGAGCCGGCGCTGGAGTCGGGGTGGCAACCGGAGTCGGAGCCGAGACGGAATTTGCCGTGCTCGTCGGGGTCGCCGGTTTTGCGACGGCTGCCGGTGCCTTGGGTGCCGCTGCTTTTGGCGCGGTCGCTTTCTTCACGGCAGGCTTTTTCGCGGCGGCAGGTTTGGCTGCTGCTTTTACCGCGGGCTTGGCCGCCGGTTTCGCAGCAGGTTTCGCCGCCGCGGTTTTTGCCGCAGGCTTCGCCGCTGGTTTGGCCGCTGCAGGCTTGGCTGCCGCTTTGGCCGCTACCGGTTTGGCTGCTGCTTTGACAGCAGGCTTGGCCGCAGCGGTTTTTGCAGCTGGCTTGGCCGCAGCTTTTACTGCAGGTTTGGCAACGGTTTTTGCCGCTGCTTTAACCAATGGTTTGGCTGCTGTTTTGGTGGCCGGCTTGGCCGCTGCAGTCTTGGCTGCCACCGGCGCGACTTTCGCCCCGGTGAGTTTTTCGATCTGCTTGGTCAGCGTGTCGACCTTACTGTGCAATGCCTTGACTTCATTGCGGCTTGGCACGCCCAGGCGAGAGATCGCGCTGTTCAGGCGCTTGTCGAAAGCACCTTCCAGTTCGTCCCATTTGCCCAGCGCACGATCCTTCACGCCGCTCATTCGCGACTTGGCGGACTCGGCAGAGCCCTTGGCGGCATCGACTTGTTTGCCGACCGCCGTCTTGGTGAGTTTTTCGGCCTTTTCACCGTCCTTAACCAGGGACTCGAAGAGTTTGCTGCCGTCAGTGTCGATCTTCGAGTACACGCCTAAACCAGCAAGCCAGATTTTGCGGGAGTATTTTTCAATCTTCCCGGCCCACGAGCTGCTTTCTTTTTCGGTTGTTTTTTTGCCAGCCATCCCGTTCTCCTTAATGTTTACGCGTCACACGTTCGAGCAGTGCCGTCAGCTCATCGAGCTTGGCAGAGAGTGCCTCAACGTCATGTTTAGACGGAATGCCGATACGATTCAAGGCACTTGCAACACGGGCATCGAATACCTTCTCGACTTTATCGAGTTGTACTTCAACCCGGGCCTTGAAAGTATTGACGTCGGCCTTGGCTTCAATCAGTTCGCTGTTGGCCGCTTCAAGTTTTCCGGCAATGTTCTTTTTACCTTTGGTTTCAACAACTTCGCCAGCCTTGACCAACTCCTGGAAGTACTCGCTGCCTTCCTGGCCGACCTTGGTGTAGGCGCCCAGGCCAGCCAGCCAGATCTTGCGCGCATACGTTTTCACGTCGCTGAGCGTGGAAGATTCAACGTCGGTTTTTTTCTTCAGAATAACTTTGGCCATGGTGCACCTCACTGGAAAACAGGTTGGAGGAACTGCCCGCATGCGGACGGGCTCAGGCACAAAGTAGGGAGAATAATTAGAAACGGCACCCTAACAACTCACACAAATTGAAAGCACTGACTTTCTCTGTGGGAGAGAGCCTGCTCGCGAAGGCGGTTTCACAGTCACAACATCATCATTGAATGACCCACCGCCATCGCGAGCAGGCTCGCTCCCACAGGAGGAAGTGCCAGGCATGCGTACGGTGTCAGGCCAACGCCTTATCCAGCGCCTTTTCAATCTCCGTCTTGATCATCCCGCTCATGGCCGACATCAACAGGCCCAGCTTCACGTCGACGCGGATCAGGTCCTCGCCGACCTCCACCGCGCCCTCGACTCCGGAACCCTTGAACTCCAGCGTGTCGCCAACCCACTGCGGCTTCAGGCCATAGCTGTCGGATAATTTCTGCGCCAACTGGTCGGCCTTCGCGCGGGCCGCTTCCTTGCCCAGGTCATGGGTACGCTCAACACTGATTTTGGCCATTTGCTGACTCCTGTTATATCGGCAATTGCCCGGACTGCGTCAAAACGTCCCGGCGGTGGTTCATCTTACCTTCAGCCTTGCCAAGACAAAGCCCTCCACCGGGATTAGAATGTCCCGCATTCTTTTTTGGTGACAGCGATATGACTGATCAGCGCAAAGGCAGCGATGCCGAACCCACCACTCACTTCGGCTTCAAGAACGTGCCGGAAAGCCAGAAGGCGGAAAAAGTCGCTGAGGTTTTCCACTCGGTAGCCGCCAAATATGACTTGATGAACGATCTGCTCTCGGGCGGCATGCACCGCCTGTGGAAGCGCTTCGCGATCGAGCTGTCGGGCGTGCGTAGCGGCAATCGCGTGCTGGATATCGCCGGCGGTACGGGAGACCTCACGAAAAAATTCTCCCACATCGTTGGGCCGACCGGCCACGTGGTGCTCGCCGACATCAACGAATCCATGCTCAAGGTCGGTCGCGACCGTCTGCTGGACCTGGGGGTGGCTGGAAATGTCGAGTTCGTCCAGGCCGACGCCGAGAAACTGCCCTTCCCGGACAACCACTTCGATTGCGTGACCATCGCCTTCGGCCTGCGCAACGTCACCCACAAGGAAGACGCCCTGCGCTCGATGCTGCGGGTGCTCAAACCCGGTGGCCGCCTGCTGGTGCTGGAATTCTCCAAGCCCACCAACGCGCTGATGTCCAAGGCCTACGACGCCTACTCGTTTGCCTTCATGCCACTGATGGGCAAACTGATCACCAACGATGCGGAAAGCTATCGCTACCTGGCCGAATCGATCCGCATGCACCCGGATCAGGAAACCCTGAAGTCGATGATGGTCGAGGCGGGCTTCGACCGCGTGACCTACCACAACATGACCTCGGGTATCGTGGCCCTGCACCGCGGTATCAAGCCCTGATGCTGCTCGCCGGCCTGCTCGCCAGCGTCGAACTCGGCATCAACCGGATATTGCGCCTGGACAGCACGGCGCTGGCGCGCCTGGCGAATCTGGGCGGCAAGGTGATTGCCGTCGACTGCCGCAGCCCGGCGTTGCAGTTGTTTATCCTGCCCAGCGACGAAGGCCTGATGCTCGCCACCCACTGGGAGGCCGAGGCGGATTGCACCCTGCGCGCCCCGGCCTCGAGCCTGCTGAACCTGGCCCTGAGCAAGGACAAGACTGCGGTGTTGCACAGCCCCGACGTCGAACTTGAAGGCGACAGCGGCGCGCTGCTGGACCTGGCGGCCATCCTGCAGGACCTGGAGCTGGACTGGGAATACGAGATGTCCCGCTGGCTCGGCCCGGTTGCCACCCAGTTGATCAGCGGCCATTTGCGCAGCCGCACGCGCTGGTATCGACAGGGGTTCGCCAGCCTGGGGCAGAATCTGAGTGAATACCTGGCCGAAGAATCGCGTACGCTCGTAGGAAAACGCGAGGCCGAAGCCCGTTTTAGTGAACTGGACCGGATCAAACTTGATCTGGAACGTCTCGAGGCGCGTTTCGAGCGCCTTTCCCGATCCCTTGAAACCAAGCGATAACGCATGAAGCTGCTTGCCGTCCGCCGTTTGTTGCGCATCCAGCGCGTCGTGATCCGTTACCGCCTCGATGACCTGCTGTTCGCCCTGCCTCTGCCCTGGTTTCTGCTGGCACTGCGATTCGCACTGCCGTGGCGCTGGTTCCCCCGCCGAACGCTGGACCTGAGTCGCGGTGCCCGCCTGCGCCTGGCCTTGCAGGACCTGGGACCGATCTTCATCAAGTTCGGGCAGATCCTCTCGACCCGCCGCGACCTGTTGCCCGAAGACATCGCCGATGAGCTGATGCTGCTGCAAGACCGCGTGCCACCGTTTGACTCCAAACTGTCGGTGACACTGATCGAGGAGCAACTGGGCAAGAAGATCAGCGAAGTCTTCAGCCGTTTCGATGTCGAACCCCTGGCTTCGGCTTCCGTGGCCCAGGTTCACGCCGCGCAGCTCAAGAGCGGCGAAGAAGTGGTGGTCAAGGTCATCCGCCCGGGCCTCAAGCCGGTCATCGCCCAAGACCTCGCGTGGCTGTTCATCCTTGCCCGCGCCGCCGAGCGACTGTCCGCCGATGCGCGCCTGCTGCACCCGGTTGATGTAGTGCTGGATTACGAGAAAACCATCTACGACGAACTCGACCTGCTGCGCGAGGCCGCCAACGCCAGTCAGTTGCGCCGCAACTTCGAAGGCTCGCCGCTGCTGTATGTACCGCAGGTCTATTGGGACTGGTGCCGCCCCAAAGTCCTGGTGATGGAGCGTATCTACGGTATTCAGGTTACCGACCTGGCAACCCTGGCCGACCAGCGCACCGACATGAAAATGCTCGCCGAACGTGGCGTGGAAATCTTCTTCACCCAGGTGTTCCGCGACAGCTTCTTCCACGCCGACATGCACCCCGGCAACATCTTTGTCAGCACCGTGCAGCCTTGGAGCCCGCAATACATAGCCATCGACTGCGGCATCGTCGGCAGCCTGACGCCCGAGGACCAGGATTACCTGGCCCGCAACCTGTTCGCGTTCTTCAAGCGCGACTACCGTCGCGTCGCGCAGCTGCACATCGATTCAGGCTGGGTACCGGCCGAGACCAAGCTCAACGAATTCGAAGCGGCGATCCGCACCGTGTGTGAGCCGATCTTCGAAAAACCGTTAAAAGATATTTCCTTCGGCCAGGTGCTGATGCGTCTGTTCCAGACCGCACGACGCTTCAACATGGAGGTCCAGCCGCAACTGGTGTTGTTGCAAAAGACCCTGCTGAACATCGAGGGCCTCGGTCGCCAGCTGTACCCGGACCTGGATCTGTGGAACACCGCACAGCCCTTCCTCGAACGCTGGATGCGCGAGCGCGTCAGCCCCAAGGCCCTGCTGGGCAACGTGCAGAGCCAGCTTGAGCAGATTCCGCACCTTGCCAACATGACCCGCGACCTGCTCGAACGCATGTCCCAGCCACACGCCCAGGACCCCGCTCCGCCATGGAAACGCCGCAAGGACGACTGGTTGCTGCGCCTGCTCGGCGCTGCACACCTGGGTGGCGGCGCGGTACTGGCGGCTGGTGGACCGTTGACCCAGGTGGGGCATTGGCCTGCCGCCGTGATGGTAATCGTTGGTTTGTATCTGGTCGTTCGGCGATAGCACGAATCAGCGGCAAGCTTTAAGCTGCAAGCCACAAGCTCACAGGTTGGCCCGTCAACCCAAGGTACAACCACAGATCCGCTTTCACCTGCAGCTTGAACCTTGCAGCTGCCGTCAGGACTACCGATGAAAAACTGGCAGGACGAAATCAAATGGGACGCTGACGGCCTGGTGCCGGCCATCGCCCAGGATCACAAGACCGGACGCGTGCTGATGATGGCCTGGATGAACCGCGAAGCCCTGGCCCTGACCGCCAGCGAAAACCGCGCCATCTACTGGTCACGTTCCCGTGGCAAGCTGTGGCGCAAGGGCGAAGAGTCCGGCCACGTGCAGCATCTGCATGAGATGCGCCTGGACTGCGACGGCGACGTCATCATCCTGATGGTCGAACAGGTCGGTGAAATTGCCTGTCACACCGGCCGACAAAGCTGCTTCTATCGCGTCTTCGAGAACGGCGACTGGAAAACCGTCGATCCGGTGCTCAAGGACCCGCATGCCATTTATTCAGGACATACCCATGAGTGATACCCTGACCCGCCTGGCCCAGGTGCTGGAAGAGCGCAAAGGCGCAGCGGCCGACAGTTCCTATGTCGCGAGTCTGTACCACAAGGGCCTGAACAAGATTCTGGAGAAAGTCGGCGAGGAATCGGTCGAGACCATCATCGCCGCCAAAGACGCCGCTATCAGCGGCGACTGCAGCGACGTGATCTACGAGACCGCCGATCTGTGGTTCCACAGCCTGGTCATGCTGGCTCAATTGGGGCAGCATCCGCAGGCTGTACTGGATGAACTGGACCGTCGCTTCGGTCTGTCCGGGCACGTCGAAAAAGCCTCGCGCCCGTCCGCCTGATCAATTATCGAGAGGAATAGCCACATGGGTATTTTTGACTGGAAACACTGGATCGTCATCCTGGTTGTCGTGGTACTGGTGTTCGGGACCAAGAAGCTGAAGAACCTGGGTACCGATGTCGGCGAATCGATCAAGGGCTTTCGCAAAGCCATGAACGACGACGAGAAACCGGCCGATCCGGCGGCAACCCCTGCCCAGCCCGTGCAACCGGCCCAACCGGTGCCGCCTCAAGCAGCACAGCCTGTGAATGCGCCGCACACCATCGATGTGCAGGCACAGAAAGTCGAAGAGCCGACCCGCAAAGACTCGTGAGCACTGACTAATGTTTGGGATCAGCTTCACTGAACTGCTGCTCGTCGGCCTCGTCGCCCTGCTGGTGCTGGGCCCCGAGCGCCTGCCGGGTGCTGCGCGCACCGCCGGTCTCTGGATCGGGCGCCTGAAGCGCAGCTTCAATGCGATCAAACAGGAAGTTGAGCGTGAAATCGGTGCCGACGAGATCCGTCGGCAACTTCACAACGAGCACATCCTGTCCCTGGAGCAGGAGGCGCGCAAGATCCTCGCGCCGACCCAGCAGGAGCCGACGCCGGTCCCGCCCGCGGCCGAACAGGCAACGGCGACCCAGGTGCCGGTGGCTGAACCCGCAGCGGTGCCAACTGAGCCAGTCGCGTCAGTAGAAACAGCCCCAACGGCGCCGAGACCGGCTCCCAACGACCCCACACAGCCGCCGCGAGCATCATGAGCAATATCCCAGAGAACGATCAGCCGATGCCGCTGGTATCGCACCTCACCGAGTTGCGCACCCGCCTGCTGCGTTGCGTGGCGGCGATTTTCATCATCTTCGCCGGGCTGTTCGCCTTCACCCAGCAGATCTACACCTTCGTCTCCACGCCGCTGCGCCAGTATTTGCCGGCAGGCGCGACCATGATCGCCACCGACGTGTCGTCGCCGTTCCTGACACCGCTGAAGCTGACGATGATGGTCTCGCTGTTCCTGGCGATCCCGGTGATCCTGCATCAGATCTGGGGCTTCATTGCACCGGGCCTGTACAAGCATGAAAAACGCGTTGCCGTGCCGTTGCTGGTTTCCAGCATCCTGCTGTTCTATACCGGCATGGCCTTCGCCTATTTCCTGGTGTTCCCGCTGATCTTCAAGTTCTTCGCCGCGGCCACCCCGGCCGGCGTAGAGATGATGACCGACATCACCAGTTACCTGGATTTCGTCATGACGCTGTTCTTCGCCTTCGGCGTGGCGTTCGAAATTCCCGTCGCGGTGGTGTTGCTGGTGTGGATTGGCGTAGTCGACGTCAGGTACCTGAAGAAGATCCGTCCATATGTGATCATCGGTTGCTTCGTGGTCGGCATGATCCTGACCCCACCGGACATTTTCTCCCAGACTTTGCTCGCGGTACCGATGTGGTTGCTGTTCGAGATCGGCGTGCTGTTCGGCGGCCTCGTGCGCAAGCGCAGCGAGCAGGCGGATGAGCAACCCGTCGACGACCACAACGACCAGCCGCCAGCGACCCAAGCGTGAACCTGCTGCTGCTCGAGGAGGCCGATTTCGTCGGTCCTGACCGGGTCGTCCTGAACGATCGTCGGTTGACCCACATGCAGGAAGTCCACCGCAGCGCCGTCGGCGACAGCCTGCGGGTTGGGCGGGTCGGCGGGTTGATGGGCAAGGCTCAGGTGTTGCGCCTTGAAGCCTGCGAGGCAGAGTTGCAAGTCACCCTCGATCAACCGCCGCCGGCCAAGCTACCACTGACTCTGGTACTGGCTCTGCCGCGTCCGAAGATGCTCCGGCGGGTGTTCCAGACCATTGCCACCATGGGCGTGCCGCGCGTCGTGCTGATCAACAGCTATCGCGTCGAGAAAAGCTTCTGGCAGACGCCCTTCCTCGAACCCGCGGCCATTCGCGAACAACTGATCCTCGGCCTGGAACAGGCCCGGGACAGTGTGCTGCCGGACATCATCATCGAAAAACGCTTCAAGCCCTTCGTCGAAGATCGCCTGCCTGCCATCGCCAATGGCACCCTGGGCCTGGTGGGTCATCCTGGCGACCACCCGCCCTGCCCCCGGGCATTGACGGAACCGGTCACGCTGGCGATTGGCCCCGAAGGCGGCTGGATTCCTTACGAGATCGACCTGCTGGGCAGGGCCGGCCTTCGACCGGTGCAGCTTGGCGAGCGAATCCTGCGGGTCGAGACCGCCGTTACGGCATTGCTCGCACGGCTGTTCTGATCTCCTCAGCGCAAAATCCCGGCAAATTTCTACAGATCCCGCTCAAGCCGCCGATATACCTCCCCATAAAACCAATTGGTCGCTCAAGGGAGTATCAGCATGTTCCGGTGGTTTGCTCAGAGTCTGGGAAACGTAAGCGTCAATCGCAAACTCGGCTTCGGCTTCGGCCTGGTACTGTTTCTCACCTTGATGATCGCCTTCACCGGTTGGTCCGGCTTGGGCAACGTCACCAGCCGGGGCGACAAACTGGGATTCATTGCCAGCCTGAACGACTTGAGCAAGGACTTGAGCCTGGCCAGCATTGATTACAACACCACGCGGGGCGAGAAAGGGCCGCAGCATGTCAACGACCTGCTGGACAAACTAGAGGCCGGGCTGAAGACCGCTCGCCAGTTGCTCGAACAGCCGGCCGATGTGGCCATGATCGATAAACAACTGGCCGCCGTGGCCGAGTACAAAAACGCCTTTGCCGAAATGACCCGCGCCACCGTCGACCGCGAAGATGCCCGCAGCAAACTCGGCGCCAGTGCCGACAACGCTGTGGCCCGCATCGCCGAAGTGGAAAAATCGCTGTTGCAAGGCGGCGACATCACCCAGTTCAACAGCGTGGTGATCTTGAGCAAAGCGGTCCAGCAAGCGCGTTACCAGGTTCGCGGCTACACCTACAGCGGCAAGAGCGAAGCCCAGCAGCCGGCCCTCGAAGCCATCAGTGCCGTGCTCAAGCTGCTGGCGCGCCTGCCGGACCAACTGCCCCAGGAGCACGCCGCCAACCTGCAACAGGCCAACGATTCGTTCAATCTGTACCGCACGGCGGTCGCGCAGTTCCGTGACTCGCAGATCGAGAACGGTGCCGCCCTTCAGCGCATGGCCGAGCAAGGCCAAGTGCTGATCGACTCCAGCCAGAAGCTGACCGTGACCCAGACAGCCAAGCGTGACCACGACGTCGCCCAGGCCAAGACCGTCCTGATCGCCGCTGCCGCGCTGGCCCTGCTGTTCGGTGTCATTGCCGCCCTGCTCATCACCCGGCAGATCGTCGTCCCGCTCGGCCAGACCCTGCAGGTCGCCGAACGGGTAGCCGCGGGCGATCTGAGCCACAACCTGATCTCCGAGCGTCGCGACGAAATGGGCCAACTGCAACGCGCCATGCAAAGCATGACCGTGAGCCTGCGGCAGTTGATCGGAGGCATCAGCGAAGGCGTCACCCAGATCGCCAGCGCCGCCGAACAGCTTTCCGCCGTGACCGAGCAGACCAGCGCCGGGGTCAACAGCCAGAAGGTCGAGACCGATCAGGTCGCCACCGCCATGCACGAAATGACCGCCACGGTGCAGGAAGTCGCACGCAACGCCGAAGAAGCCTCCGAAGCTGCCGTCGCCGCGGATCAGCAGGCTCGCGAGGGCGAAAAAGTGGTCGGCGAAGCCATCGCCCAGATCGAGCGCCTGGCCGAGGAAGTGGGCCACTCCACCAACGCCATGAGCGATCTGAAGCGCGAGAGCGACAAAATCGGCAGCGTCCTGGACGTGATCAAATCTGTCGCCCAACAGACCAACCTGCTGGCCCTCAACGCCGCCATCGAGGCCGCCCGTGCCGGTGAAGCCGGGCGTGGGTTCGCCGTGGTCGCCGACGAAGTCCGCAGCCTGGCCCAGCGCACCCAGAAATCCACCGAAGAAATCGAGGAACTGATCGTCGGCCTGCAAAACGGCACCGAACAGGTCGCCACCATCATGGACAACAGCCGCAGCTTGACCGACAGCAGCGTCGAGCTGACCCGCCGGGCCGGCGGTTCGCTGGAAAACATCACCCGCACGGTCTCGGCCATCCAGTCGATGAACCAGCAGATCGCCGCCGCGGCCGAACAACAGAGCGCCACGGCCGAGGAGATCAACCGCAGTGTATTGAACGTGCGCGACGTCTCCGAACAAACCTCCGCCGCCAGCGAAGAGACCGCCAGCTCCAGTGCCGAGCTGGCGCGACTCGGCATTCATTTACAGACGCTGGTGGGGCGGTTCAAGGTCTAGAGATACACAATCCTTCCCCTGTGGGAGCTGAGCTTGCTCGCGATGAAGGCGACGCGGTCCTTCTGCAAGATCGCGTTATCGTTCATCGCGAGCAGGCTCGCTCCCACAGGATTGGGTGCTGTTGTCGGGAGTTGAGCCTGAGCAAGCTGCCCCACGGTGGACGGATTTGCGACTGATTCTTAACCGAACAAGAGCACGCCCCCTCCCATCCAATCCCCCACCTATTTCCTACAGATCTGCATTGCATGGTCGATACTCTCCTCATAAGGCCTACAAAAAGGTCCGAAGGAGTATCGGCATGTTCAGTTGGCTAACCGAAAAGCTGGGAAACGTAAGTGTCAATCGCAAGTTGGGCGTCGGTTTCGGCCTGGTCTTGCTCATGACGGTCCTTAGTACTTTTGCAGGCTGGGACAGCCTGAGCAGCGTGATCAGTCGGGCGGACAAACAGGCCGCCATCGCCCATCTCAACGAGACGGCCAAGGACTTGCGAGTCGCTCGCCTCGAATACGAAATGCGCCGCGGTGAGCAAGGCCCCGCCGCCGTCAACGATCTTCTGGGCAAGCTCCAGGAGGGCGTACAAGCCGCTCTCAAACAGTTTGTACGAGCCGTTGACCAGCAGATGTTCAACCAGCAGCTGGCGATCCTCGATGAGTACAAACGCGCCTTTAACGACCTGACCCAAGCGACAGATAACCGCGAATCGGCCCGGTCCAAGCTCGGTGCCACCGCCGACAACGCCGTGGCCAAGGTCGCGGAAGTTGAAAAGTCACTGCTGCAAGGCGACAGCATCGCGCAATTCAACAGCGTGATCGAGCTGAGCAAATTGATCCAGCAGGCCCGCTTCCAGGTTCGAGGCTACACCTACAGTGGCAAGGCCGAAGCCGAACAACCGGCACTGGATGCCATCGACGACGCGCTGAAAAATCTCGAAAGCCTGCCGGGCAAACTGCCGGAACAGCACATTGCCAACCTGCAACAGGCCACCGAGTCACTCAAGGGTTATCGCGCCGCCGTCAGCCTGTTTCGTGACTCGCAGGTTGCCAGCGCCGCCGCGCTCAAGAGAATGGTGGATCAAGACGCCCGCTTGAACGAACTGAATAATGAACTGACTGTTTCGCAAATTGAAAAACGCGAGCAGGAGACGACACAGGCGAAGAATACCCTGATCATCGTCGCCCTCCTGGCACTGGCGTTCGGCGTGCTTGCCGCATGGCTCATCACCCGGCAGATCGTGGTTCCGCTGCAACAGACACTTGTTGCAGTCGAACGTGTCGCCTCGGGCGACCTGAGTCAAAACCTTGAGGTCAGCCGTCGCGACGAGATGGGCCAGCTGCAAGGCAGCTTGCAACGGATGGTCGTCAGTCTGCGGGAATTGATCGGCGGTATCAGAGACGGAGTGACGCAGATCGCCAGCGCCGCCGAACAGCTCTCGGCCGTGACAGAACAAACCAGCGCCGGAGTCAACAGCCAGAAGGTCGAGACCGATCAGGTCGCCACCGCCATGCACGAAATGACCGCCACGGTGCAGGACGTGGCGCGCAACGCCGAGGAAGCCTCCGAAGCCGCCGTCGCCGCCGACCAGCAAGCCCGCGAGGGCGAGCGGGTGGTCGGCGAAGCCATCGCCCAGATCGAGCGCTTGGCCAACGAGGTCGGCAACTCCACCGAAGCGATGAGCCATCTCAAACACGAGAGCGACAAGATCGGCAGCGTGCTGGACGTCATCAAGTCCGTAGCCCAGCAAACCAACCTGCTGGCGCTCAATGCCGCCATCGAAGCCGCTCGCGCCGGTGAGGCGGGGCGTGGTTTCGCAGTGGTCGCCGACGAAGTCCGCAGCCTGGCCCAACGCACTCAGAAATCCACCGAAGAGATCGAAGAACTCATCCTCGGGCTGCAAAGCGGAACCGAAAAGGTTGCGAGCATCATGGACAACAGCCGCGGCCTGACCGACAGCAGCGTCGAACTCACCCGCCGAGCCGGTGGCTCCCTGGAAAACATCACCCGCACGGTCTCGGCCATCCAGTCGATGAACCAGCAGATCGCCGCTGCGGCCGAACAGCAGAGCGCCACGGCCGAAGAGATCAACCGCAGCGTGCTGAACGTGCGCGACGTCTCCGAACAAACCTCCGCCGCCAGCGAAGAAACCGCCGCCTCCAGCGCCGAACTGGCACGCCTCGGCGTTCATTTGCAGACGTTGGTGGGGCGGTTCAAGGTCTAGACAATACCCCCTCCCCGGTGGGAGCAGAGCTTGCTCGCGATGAAAGCGCCGCGGTTCTTCTGCAAGATCGCGTTATCGTTCATCGCGGGCAAGCCTTGCTCCCACTGACGACACCGTCGCCTGTGGGAGCGAGCCTGCTCGCGATGAAAGCGCCGCGGTTCTTCTGTCAGACCGCGTTATCGTTCATCGCGGGCAAGCCTTGCTCCCACAGGATTGGGTGCTGTTGTCGGGAGTTGAGCAGGGCTACATCGTCTTGCGCCATTGCCTACAACTGCGCCAGAATCCGCCGGCTTGTGCGCTTGGGGTCTGGGTCCTATTGTTTGCGGGTCGCTGTCGGTTCAGCGATCGGGTTTAGCAGCTCGGACAATCCTAGACGTACAGTTCTCCACATTCGTGTTCAGACTTCAGTGTCTACACGTCTATGTCATGGCGGTTGTGCGTGGGAGACCTCAGGGTCTGCCGGGTTCTAGGGGCCGGTCTGCTAACCCGCGTACAGTCGCCACCTTTTTTGTTTAGCAGCGAATTCTGGCGGCTCCATTACCCTAGGAGCATCACCATGTTCAAGATCACACCCAATCCTCCGGAAACGGACCCAGCCTCTTCCTATACCGGCCTCGACCCCGAAAGACTCCAGGAAGCCACCGAGCGGGCATTGGATTTCTACCTGAAACCGAAACACGCGGAACCCGAGAAAGCGCCGCCCCCTGGCCAGCTCTTTACCGTTGTGGACGATATCGACACCGAGTGTCTGCTGGCCAACCTCAGCGAGACCCTGGCTTCGGCCAATGTCATGGCCAGCGACCTGGCGTTCGAGCTGGATGGCTCGCGACGGCATTTTGCCTTGGGTCTTCAGCAGTTGATTGAGTTGAGCAATCTGCTGGCGAATCGGGCACTGGATCGGGTCGATCCACGAGCTGAAGCCGAGTGATGTTGTGGAGAGGGGATTTATCCCCGCTGGGGTGCGAAGCGCCCCTGAAACCTGGGTATGCGGTGTGTCAGACAGGTTGAGGGGGCTGCTACGCAGCCCAGCGGGGATAAATCCCCTCGCCACAGGGGTGGTGCTCACAAGACACCCAACAAAAAGCCCCGCTTCCTTTTGGGAAGCGGGGCTTTTGCGCATCAGGCCACTTGAGTCTGTGCGCTCACCGGCCGAAGCGGTAGCAGCGGTGCATGGGGATCGGCCTTGACCGATGCCCGCCATGCCGCCAGCCATTCGGAGTGGCCTTCACTCCAGATCTGCTCATGCAGTCGGGACAGGACCACCGGATCGCTCAGCAGCGCCAGGCGCTCGCCGTTATTGAGCCCGGCCGGGCCGACCTTCAAGGCATGACGAACGCGTTCGACCCGCAGCCATTCGATCGGCTCGGCCTGGCCGTGCCGGGACGTCGCCAACGCATACGCCAGGGCGTTTTGCTGTGGGTCGACCACCGCACGAATGAAGCCGTCGTTCAATGCATGCCAACGGTTCTCGTGAGTGTACTGGTCTGTCGACAGCAGCTCCTGTGGGGGCGCGTATTCCTCAGGGATCAGGAACAGGCTTTCATCACGGGACTTCAAGCCCAGGCCTACACGGCTGGAGATCACCGACACCGGGATCGACAGCATCAACGAACCGACGATAGGCACCAACCACCACAGGAAGCTCGGGTTCAACCAGATCACCAGCAGCGCCCAGAAGAAGCCCAGCAGGGTCTGCGGACCGTGGCGCTTGACCGCTTCGCTCCAGGGCGTCGAGTCATCGTCACGTTGCGGCGAGTTCCAGGTGGCGGCCCAGCCCAGGAACGCGGCGAGCACGAAACGGGTGTGGAAGATCATCCGCACCGGCGCCAGCAACATGGAGAACAACATCTCCAGCAGCATCGACACCGTCACCTTGAACTTGCCACCGAACTCCTTCGCACCCTTGGCCCAGATCAGAACGATGCTCAACAGCTTGGGCAGGAACAGCAGCACGATCGTGGTGGAGAACAGGGCGATGGCCTTCTCTGGATGCCATTGCGGCCAGAGCGGATACAGCTGGCGTGGCTCGAGGAAGTATTGCGGCTCCATCAGTGTGTTCACCGCCAGCAGCGCAGTGGACAGCACCAGGAAGAAGAACCACAAAGGCGCCGACAGGTAGGACATCACCCCGGTCAGGAACACCGCACGGTGCACCGGGTGCATGCCCTTGACCAGGAACAGCCGGAAGTTCATCAGGTTGCCGTGGCACCAGCGACGGTCACGCTTGAGCTCGTCCAGCAGGTTCGGCGGCAACTCTTCGTAGCTGCCTGGCAGATCATAGGCAATCCACACGCCCCAGCCGGCACGGCGCATCAGCGCGGCTTCGACGAAGTCGTGGGACAGGATCGCACCGGCGAACGCGCCTTTGCCCGGCAGCGGCGCCAGGGCGCAGTGCTCGATGAACGGCTTCATGCGGATGATCGCGTTGTGGCCCCAGTAGTGGGATTCCCCCAACTGCCAGAAGTGCAGCCCGGCGGTGAACAGCGGACCGTAAACCCGCGTAGCGAACTGCTGCATGCGCGCATACAGCGTGTCCATGCCCGAGGCTTTGGGCGCGGTCTGGATGATGCCCGCATCCGGCGTGGCTTCCATCAAGCGCACCAGGCTGGTCAGGCACTCGCCACTCATGACGCTGTCGGCGTCGAGCACGACCATGTACTTGTAGTCGCTGCCCCAACGACGGCAGAAGTCATCGAGGTTGCCGCTCTTGCGCTTCACGCGACGACGGCGGCGGCGATAGAAAATCTTGCCCAGACCGCCGGCTTCGCGACAGACATCCAGCCAGGCCTGCTGTTCGGCGACGCAGATATCGGTCTCGTTACTGTCGCTGAGCACGAAGAAGTCGAAACGATCCAGATCACCCGTGGCCTTCACCGACTCGAAGGTCGCGCGCAAGCCGGCAAACACACGGGGTACGTCTTCGTTGCAGATCGGCATCACCAGTGCGGTGCGGGCGTCCTTGGGAATCGGCTCGTTGCCGGCACTGGCGCCGGAAATGCGGTACTTGTCGTGACCGGTGAGCAACTCCAGGAAGCCCATCAGCGCCGTCCAGAAACCGGCCGATACCCAGCAGAACAGAATCCCGAACATGATCAGGATGCTGGTTTGCAGGGCATATGGCAGCACTTGCGTGGCCGTCTGCAGCAGTGGCTGGTGCAGGACTTCGTCCAGGTCCACGAACGACCAGCCTTGATACGGCATGATGCCTTTCATGTACCAGCCGGCAACGATGGTCTGGCCGAGCATGAGAATCAGCAGAATGTAACGGCGGATCGAGCCCACGGTTCGCCAACGGGCATGGGGCAGCACCCGCTCATCCTTGGGCGGCTTCGGCGGGTTGGTGCGACCGGTCATCCGGCGCCAGCCGCGCACCAGGATGTTGGTGCGCCAGGGTTCCGGCACGACTTTGGTCCGACGAATCGGCGGCGTGGCTTTCAGGCACACGCGACCGCTGGCGTCGAGCCCCAGCATCTCTGCATCCTCGAGCTCTTCGGCAGTGCTCAGGACCAGGCGACGCCCCACCGACGCTTGCGCCGCCTCGATGGGTGCGTCGAAGGTCGAAGACGAAAGACGTTCATGCAATTCGCTGAAAGACTTGCAGCCCGCCAACTCGGCGCGCTGCTGGTCAGTCATTGGCAAATGAGCCAGATATTCGCTGAGCGTCTCTGGCGGTACTGGCGTATTACTCATCGGCAGGCAACTGATAGCTCCAGGTCTCGGTCAGGACTTGTTCAGTCGGTTCCGGTTCCTGCGGGGTTGGGGTGGCCTCGGCGGCGTCGGATGCCTTGACGGCCTTGGCTTCTTCTTTGGCTTGTTCTTTGGCTTTTTCCGCTTCTTTCTCGCCTTGTTGCTTGGCGATCTTGTCGGCCTTGGCAAGGGTGGCGGTCACGGAATGCGAAGCGGCTGGCGCTTCGACAGGCGTCAATGGACGGACCAGTGCCGCGCGCATTTCAGTGGCCTGCTTCACATCCTTGATCTTCAAGCGCAAAGTCAGGCGCCAGCCCTTGGTTTCAGGGTTGTAGCGCACACTGTTCTCGACGACTTCGGCGTTATTGCCAACGCTGACTTGGCTACGCACCTCGGCGTCTTCCGGCAGTGCCTGCAGGGAAGGACCTTCGAAATCCACCAGATAGGCCACGCTGCCGTCCGGCTGGCGAATCAGGTTGGATTGCTTCACATCGCCGGTGGAACGCAGGGTCTGCTTGACCCAGGCGCTGTCCGGCGAGTGCAGGCTGGCTTCGTCGAGGGTCCAGTGCAGGCGGTAGCTGAAGTCCAGCGGCTGGCCTGGCTCAGGCAGTTTTTCCGGGCTCCAGAAAGCAACGATGTTGTCGTTGGTTTCATCGGCGGTCGGGATTTCCACCAGATCGACAGAACCCTTGCCCCAGTCGCCTTTCGGTTCGATCCAGGCACTTGGACGCTTGTCGTAACGGTCGTCCAGGTCTTCGTAGTGGCTGAAGTCACGACCACGTTGCAACAGGCCGAAACCACGCGGGTTTTCCACCGAGAAGTTGCTCACGGCCAGGTGTTTCGGGTTGTTCAGCGGACGCCAGATCCACTCGCCGTTGCCGGCATGGATCGACAGGCCGCTGGAATCGTGCAACTCGCGGCGGTAGTTCAGCACCTTGGACGGCTGGTTGGCGCCGAACAGGAACATGCTGGTCAGCGGGGCGACGCCCAGCTTGTTGACGCGGTCGCGCAGGAACATGCGTGCCTTCACGTCAACCACGGTGTCGGTACCCGGGCGCAGGATCAGGCGGTAGGCGCCGGTAGCCCGAGGCGAATCCAGCAGGGCGAAGATCACCAAGTGCTTGTCGGTAGGTCTCGGGCGCTGGATCCAGAACTCGCGAAAACGCGGGAACTCTTCACCGGACGGCAGCGCGGTATCGATTGCCATGCCGCGGGCGGACAAGCCGTAGGTCTGGCCCTTGCCGATGACGCGGAAATAGCTCGCGCCCAGCATGGTCATGATTTCGTCCTGCTTGTCTGCCTTGTTGATCGGGTACAACACGCGGAAACCCGCATAGCCCAATTGCTCGGTGGACTTTGGATCGAACTGGACGTCGCCGAAATCGAAGCGCGTCGGGTCGTATTTGATTTCTTCGACAGTGGTGGCGGTGATTTCGTTGATTTTCACCGGCGTATCGAAGTGCATGCCCTGGTGATAGAACGACAGCCTGAACGGCGTCTTCTGGTCGGCCCATTCGGCTTTTTCGGTACGGAAACGGATTTTTTGATAGTCGCCGAATTTCATGTCACGAAATTCGTTCGGCAGGTTGCTGCGCGGGGCTTCGAATTTTTGCCCGGCCAGTTCTTGAGCCTTCGCCGATACATCATCCAGGCTGAATGCCCACAGCTGACCCGCACCGAGCAGGCACAACAGCGCCGAGCCCGCTACCAGAGCGCTTCTAAACCGTTTGGCAGACATCTTTGGTGCATTACAGGGACTAACAATCACGAGCAACCCTCGCCGAAAACAGATCAAAAAACCAACGGCCAGATAAAGTATCCACTTGGTAACGGCATTGAAAAACCGACCGTGCGGAGCACCCTTGCCAAGTTGGCGAGCATTGTTCCGACTCCGATGGGGCAAAATGATTCCCCAAACGGCTCAGGACAAATCTCTACCTAAGTCAAATGGACCAGCGAACACTGATCCCCCGTAGCGCGCGATTATCTAGCAGGCCGCGTGACAACGCATCAGGGGCAACGAAGTATTTATCGAGAAAACGCCCTGTTTAACCTCGAAACAGGGCCGAAAAGGTGTTTCAAACGCTTTCAGACCTGTAACAGGAAGGTTACCGGGCCATCATTGACCAAATGCACCTGCATGTCGGCGCCGAATCTACCTGATGCCACAGTGCCATGCACCTCCTTCGCCCGACTGACCAGATAGGTGAACAGCTCCTCACCCAACCCCGGAGGCGCGGCCGTCGAAAAACCAGGGCGCAGCCCGCTTCTGGTGTCCGCCGCCAGGGTGAATTGTGACACCAGCAACAGACCGCCCCCGACGTCTGCCAGGGACAGGTTCATCTTGCCGTCGACATCACTGAACACCCTGTAGTTAAGCAGCTTGTGCAAGAGTTTGTCGGCGCTGGCCCGGGTATCCTCGGGTTCGACCGCTACCAGAACCAGCAACCCCTGGTCCACGGCCCCCACGATGTCGCCCGCGACCTCGACCCGAGCGCCACGGACCCGTTGCAACAGCCCTTTCATGCTTCTTCGGGCGGCAGGTCGAGCAAGCGCCGGGCCATTTGCCCGGCAGCGCGCAACAACGCGTCGGTAATACCCGGCTCGGAAGCCGCGTGCCCCGCATCTCGGATCACCTGCAGTTCGCTGTTGGGCCAGTTCTGATGCAGCTCCCAGGCATTGTCCAGCGGGCAGATCACGTCATAGCGACCATGCACGATGACGCCCGGCAAATGGGCGATCTTGCCCATGTCGCGAATCAGCTGGTTGGGTTCGAGGAAGGCGTTGTTGGTGAAGTAATGGCATTCGATCCGGGCGATCGACAGCGCACGCTGCGGCTCGGAGAAGCGGTCGACCACCAGGGGGTTCGGACGCAAGGTCGCCGTACGCCCCTCCCAGATGGACCAGGCCTTGGCCGCGTGCATCTGGGCGATCTGGTCATTGCCGGTCAGGCGTTTGTGGAAGGCGCCGAGCAGGTCGTCGCGCTCGTCCAGGGGAATGGGCGCAATGTAATCCTGCCAGTAGTCGGGAAACAGGCGACTGGCGCCGGCCTGATAGAACCACTCGATCTCCTGGGGGCGGCAGAGAAAGATGCCGCGCAGGATCAGGCCATGGACCCGCTCCGGATGGGTCTGTGCGTAGGCCAGGGCCAGGGTAGAGCCCCAGGAGCCGCCGAACAGCACCCATTTCTCGATGCCCAGGTGCTTGCGGATGCGCTCCAGGTCTTCGACCAGATCCCAGGTGGTGTTGTTTTCCAGGCTGGCATGGGGCGTGGAACGACCACAGCCGCGCTGATCGAAAGTGACAATGCGGTACAGGTTCGGATCGAAGTAGCGACGGCTTTGCGCATCGCAACCCGCCCCCGGACCGCCATGAATGAACACCACCGGCAGGCCTTCCGGAGAGCCGCTTTCATCGACATAGAGCGTGTGGGTGTCATCGACAGCCAGATCGTGCCGGGCATAGGGTTTGATCTGCGGGTACAAAGTCTGCATTGGGCGCTCCGTAAGGGTCGAGTCATCCCTGTAGGGACTCTATTTAATCTGCCGTCCGGCATCATAAACCCGAATTACCTTAATGAGCATGCCCCCGCCCAAACAATACAGAACCCTGTGGCGAGGGGATTCATCCCCGCTGGGTCGCGCAGCGGCCCCAACAGCGAGCGAGCCGCGCCGACCATCTGGGACTGCTACGCAGTCCAGCGGGGATGAACCCTCTCGCCACAAGGGTTTTGCAATGACTTCTACCTACCGTACTTTGTCTGCCCCCAGGCCACCAGGCCTTCAAGCAGCTCCCGGAGAACAACCCGGGTCGGCGCCGCCCGGTCCTCTCGATAGTTGAACGGTTCGAACTCTTCCATGTAGGTGCTCTGGCACAGTTCCAGTTGCACCGCATGGATGTGTTCGGCCGGGTTGCCGTACTGCCGGGTGATGTGTCCGCCCTTGAAACGCCCGTTGAGCACATGGGTGAACGCGCCGTGACGGGCACAGATGGCTTCGAGCTGGCTCGCCAGCACCGGGTCGCAGCTGGCGCCGTTGAAGGTGCCGAGGTTGAAGTCCGGCAGCTTGCCGTCGAACAGGTGCGGGATCACCGAACGGATCGAATGGGCGTCGAACAGCAAGGCGTAGCCGAACTCGGCCTTGAGCCGCGCCAGCTCCTGTTGCAGGGCCTGGTGATACGGCATCCAGATCTGCTGCAGGTACGTGGCCCGTTCCTCGGCAGAGGGTGTCAGCCCTTCACGAAACAGCGGCACGCCATCGAACAACGTCGCCGGGTACAGGCCGGTGGTGGCGCCAACATACATCGGCGTGTCGTCGGAGGGCCGGTTCAGGTCGACGACGAACCGTGAGTACTCGGCGGACAGGGTACTGGCGCCCAGCTCAGCGGCAAAATCGTAGAGCTTGGGGATGTGCCAGTCGGTGTCCGGCAGGCTCTGGGCTTCGTCGATCAACCCGGTCTTCACTGCCGGGGTCAGGCGCAGACCGGCGTGGGGCATGCTGATCAACAACGGCACGCGCCCCTGGGTGAAATTCAGGACTTTCTCCACAAGCATTCTCCTCAAGCGATTTCAACGCCGTGACGCACGACGCGTTTTTCCAGTTCACCGCCCAGCCAGTACGAAAGGTCGGCCGGACGGTCGATGTGCCAGGCGACAAAATCCGCCACCTTGCCGACTTCCAACGAACCATGGGAGCGGGCCATGCCCAAGGCTTGGGCGGCATGAATCGTTGCGCCGGCCAAGGCTTCCTCCGGAGTCATCCGGAAGCAGGTGCAGGCCATGTTCAACATCAGGCGCACCGACAGCGCCGGCGAGGTGCCGGGATTGAGGTCGCTGGCCACGGCAATCTTCACACCATGCTTGCGCAGGGCGTCCATCGGCGGCAGCTGGGTTTCCCGGAGGAAGTAAAACGCCCCTGGCAACAACACTGCCACAGTGCCGGATTCAGCCATGGCGATGGCATCGTCCTCGGTCATGAACTCCAGGTGATCCGCCGACAGCGCCTGGTAACGGGCCGCCAGGCTCGAACCGTGCAACGACGACAATTGTTCGGCATGCAGCTTCACCGGCAGGCCCAACTGCTGCGCGGTGACGAATACCCGCTCGACCTGCGCCGGGGAAAACGCCAGGTACTCGCAGAAGGCGTCCACCGCGTCTACCAGCTCCTCGGCAGCCAGGGCCGGGAGCATTTCGGCGCAGATGTGCTCGATGTAGTCGTCGGCGCGGTCGGCGTATTCCGGCGGCAAGGCGTGGGCGGCCAGGCAAGTGCTGCGCACGCTGACCGGCAGTTCCGCAGCGAGACGGCGGGCGACTCGCAGCATCTTGCGTTCGTTGGCCAGATCCAGGCCGTAGCCGGACTTGATTTCCACTGTGGTCACACCGTCGCGCATCAGGCTTTTCAGGCGCTTGGCAGCGCTGCTGAACAGTTCCTCCTCACTGGCGGCACGGGTGGCGCGCACGGTGCTGGCGATGCCGCCACCCGCCGCGGCAATCTCGGCGTAGCTGACGCCTTGCAGGCGCTGTTCGAACTCACCGCTGCGGTTACCGCCGAACACCGCGTGGGTGTGGCAGTCGATCAGGCCCGGGGTGACCCAGGTGCCCTTGAGGTCGTTGACCACCGGATACTCACCGGCCGGCAGTTCTGAGCGCGGGCCGATCCAGTGGATGTGTTCGTCCTGGGTAACGATGGCGGCGTCTTCGATGATCGAGTAGACGCCCTGGGCCATGGTGGCGGCGTGGCAGTTTTGCCAGAGGGTTTTCATAGACGTCCTCCGTCAGGATCGTTCCCACGCTCTGCGTGGGAATGCAGTCCGGGACGCTCCGCGTCCCTTGTCGAGCGGGACGCAAAGCGTCCCATGAAGCGTTCCCACGCAGAGCGTGGGAACGATCGGGTCAGCCCTGCAAACTCGGCAACAGGTTCGCCATGACCAGCTCGTTCAGGCAGCGGCTGGCCAACAGCTCACTGGCGGCATTGATGTCCGGCGCAAAGAAGCGGTCCTTCTCATAGAACGGCACTTCGGCGCGCAGGAAGCTACGAGCCTGTTCCAGCTTCGAGGAAGTCTTCAAACCGCCGCGCAAGTCCAGGCCCTGGCAAGCCGCCAGCCATTCCACCGCCAGGATGCCACGGGTGTTCTCGGCCATTTCCCACAGGCGCTTGCCGGCGGCCGGAGCCATGGACACGTGGTCTTCCTGGTTGGCGGAGGTCGGCAGGCTGTCCACCGAGTGAGGATGGGACAGCGCCTTGTTCTCACTCGCCAGGGCAGCGGCGGTGACCTGGGCGATCATGAAGCCGGAGTTCACCCCGCCATTGCCCACCAGGAACGGTGGCAACTGCGACATGTGCTTGTCCATCATCAGGGAAATGCGCCGCTCGCTCAGGGAGCCGATTTCGGCAATCGCCAGGGCCATGTTGTCAGCAGCCATCGCCACGGGTTCGGCGTGGAAGTTGCCCCCGGAGATCACATCACCTTCGGCGGCGAACACCAATGGGTTATCCGAGACGGCGTTGGCCTCGATCACCAGCACTTCGGCCGCCTGGCGGAACTGGGTCAGGCAGGCGCCCATCACTTGCGGCTGGCAACGCAGGGAATATGGATCCTGGACCTTGTCGCAGTTCTGGTGCGATGCGGACACTTCACTGCGCTCGCCCAGCAGGTCGCGGTACGCGGCGGCGGCATCGATCTGGCCTCTCTGGCCACGGGCGGCATGGATACGCGCGTCGAATGGCGAACGGGAGCCGAGTACGGCTTCCACCGTGAGGCTGCCCAGGGCCAGGGCACCGGCAAACAGGTCTTCACCCTCGAACAGGCCGCGCAGAGCAAATGCAGTAGACACCTGGGTGCCATTGAGCAGCGCCAAGCCCTCTTTGGCGGCCAGGGTCAGCGGCACGAGGCCGGCGACTTTCAACGCGTCGACCGCCGGCAGCCATTCACCTTTGTAGCGTGCCTTGCCTTCGCCCAGCAGCACCAGGGACATATGGGCCAACGGTGCCAGGTCGCCGGAAGCACCGACCGAGCCCTTGAGCGGGATGTGCGGATAGACCTCGGCATTGACCAGCGCGATCAGCGCATCGATCACTTGCCGGCGAATGCCGGAAAAACCCCGGCTCAGGCTGTTGACCTTGAGCACCATGATCAAGCGCACCAGCGCATCGCTGATCGGCTCGCCCACGCCAGCGGCATGGGACAGCACCAGGGAGCGCTGCAGGTTTTCCAGGTCTTCGCTGGCGATACGGGTCGAGGCCAGCAGACCGAAACCGGTGTTGATGCCGTAGGCGGTGCGGTTCTCGGCGAGGATCTGCTCCACGCACGCCACGCTGGCTTCGATTTGTGCCGAAGCGCTGGCGTCGAGGCTCAGGGTCACCGGTTGCTGATAGATGTCGCGCAATTGAGCCAGGCTCAATTGACCGGGAATCAGGTTTAAGGCAGTCATTTATTGCTCCTTTTGAGAGTTTTGTTTTTTACCCGCCAGTCGCTCCGGAATGTTCCGTTATCCGTCACCCTCGCCTTTTGAGCGATGCTTTTTGGGCAAGGGGTGCCTTGGCACGCTGGCGCTTTTTTTCGATCAATTCAAATTCGGTAACACGCTGTGCAACAGGTTCGGGTCTTTAAGGAGCCCGGCGGTGCTGGCTATGTCCGGCGCCAGCCAGCGGTCCTGGTCATAGGCAGCCACGTGTTCGCGCAGCAGTTTCCAGGCATGCCCGGTACCGGCGCCAAAGCGCTGCGACTTGAGGAATTCAAAGGCCTGGGCCGCCAGCAGGTATTCGATGGCGAGAATCTGCGTGCAGTTTTCCAACACCCTGTGCAGCTTCAGGGCCGCGTTGGTGCCCAGGCTCAAGTGATCTTCCTGCAAGCCCGAGGTCACGTAATTATCCAGCACCGCCGGTTGCGCCAACTGGCGATTCTCCGCGCACAAGGAGGCGGCGACGTATTGCACGATCATCATCCCCGAGTTCACGCCGGGGTTGGCCACCAGAAAGGCCGGCAGCCCGCTGACATGCGGGTTGATCAATCGGTCGAGACGGCGCTCGGCGATGGAGCCGATCTCCGCCATGGCAATCGCCAGCAGATCCGCCGCCAAAGCCACCGACTGGCCGTGGGGGTTGGCCTGGGACATGACCCGGAAGCTATCCGGCGTCCCCAGCAACAGCGGGTTGTCGGTGGCGGCATTGAGCTCGGTTTCGATCTGCTGACGCGCGTGCGCCAACTGATCACGAGCGGCGCCATGGACCTGAGGAATAGAACGGATGCTCAAGGCATCCTGAGTGCGAATGCCCAGACTCGAGGCAATGACTTCGCTGCCATCGAGCAAGGCGCGCAGGTTGGCCCCGACCTGTTGCATGCCCGGGTGCGGTTTGAGGGCGATGATCTCGGCGTCGAACGCGGCGATCTGTCCACGCTGGCCCTCGAAGCTCATGGCACCGATCACGTCCGCCCATTGCACCAGCCGCGTCGCATCCGCCAGGGCCAGGCAACTGAGGCCGGTCATGCATGGCGTGCCGTTGACCAGGCATAGGCCGTCCTTTGCCCCCAATTGAACCGGTTGCAGGCTTTCTGCGGCCAGGGCCTGTTGCGCCGCAACGATCTGGCCGCGATAGCTGACCTGGCCGACACCCAGCAGCGCAATGCTGATGTGAGCCATGTGGGTCAGGTAACCCACCGATCCCTGAGACGGCACTTGTGGGGTGATGCCGCGATTGAGCAGCGCCAGCAAGGCTTCGACCACCCGACGATGAATGCCGGACTTGCCCTGGCTGTAGTTGAGGATGGCGGCGCAGAGAATCGCCCGGGTCTGTTCATCCGCCAGCGGCGCCCCCACGCCACAGGCGTGGCTGAGCAGGGTGTTGCGCGACAACTGACTGAGTTGTTCATCCTTGAGCGACACATTGCACAAGGCCCCCAGGCCAGTGTTGACGCCATAGGCGCGCTCGCCGCTTTCGACGATGCGCTGCACGATGGCCTGGGCATTGTCGATCCGCGCCCAGGCCTGGGCCGAAAGCTCGAGCTCGGCACCGAAGCGGGCGACGGCGACCACGTCCTGCCAACGCAGGGGGGCGTCGGCGATGATGATTTTTTCAGCCTGGGACATCTAAAGCCTCATACACATATTAAGTTGCCAATACCCTTGAGCCGCAGCGGGATTATCCGTGGGAGCAAGGCTTGCCCGCGATGAATCCAATGCGCTCTCTCTGGAACCGAGGTGCCTGTATCGCGAGCAAGCTTTGCTCCCACAGATTTTGTGACCGGCCCGCCCTACACCACCGCCGCCCGCCGCTGCACGAACCGATCGACATACTCATCGGCCGGCGAATGCAGGATCTCCCGGGGCGTGCCGACCTGGATCAGCTTGCCGTCCTTGAGAATCGCGATGCGGTTGCCGATGCGCACGGCCTCGTCGAGGTCGTGGGTGATGAAGACGATGGTCTTGTGCAGGGTCTTCTGCAGTTCCAGCAACTGGTCCTGCATTTCTGCACGGATCAGCGGGTCGAGGGCACTGAAGGCCTCGTCCATCAGGATGATGTCGGTATCCGCCGCCAAGGCACGGGCCAGGCCCACACGCTGGCGCATGCCGCCGGAAAGCTGGTGCGGGTATTTGTTTTCGTAGCCCTTCAGGCCCACGGTGTTGATCCAGTGCAACGCGCGCTCGGTGCACACTTGCTTGCTCTCGCCGCGGACCTTCAAGCCGTAGGCGACGTTGTCCAGCACGCTCTTGTGGGGCAGCAGGCCGAAGCTCTGGAACACCATGCTGATCTTGTGCCGGCGGAATTCACGCAGGGCGTCCATGTCCAGTTGCAGGATGTCTTCGCCGTCCACCAGGATCGCGCCGCTGGTGGGGTCGATCAGGCGGTTGAAATGCCGCACCAGGGTGGATTTGCCGGAACCGGACAGCCCCATGATCACGAATATCTCGCCGGTACCGATGCTCAGCGACAGGTCATTCACACCGACCACGCAACCGGTTTCGGCCAGCACCTGGTCCTTGGTCTTGTTCTGGCGGATCAGGTCCAGGGCATCCTTGGACCGATTGCCGAAAATCTTGAAGACGTTCTTGACTTCGATTTTGCTGATAGCTGCGTTGCTCATTTGCTCACCTCATGCCGAGGACGACCATAGGCCTGGGTAATGCGGTCGATGACCACGGCGAGAATCACGATCGCCAGCCCGGCTTCCAGGCCGCGTCCGACGTTGAGGGTCTGGATACCCACCAGCACGTCCTCACCCAAGCCACGGGCGCCGATCATCGAGGCGATGACTACCATCGACAGGGCCATCATGGTGGTCTGGTTGATCCCGGCCATGATGCTTGGCAGGGCCAGGGGCAGTTGCACGCCGAACAGCTGCTGCCAGCGGTTGGCACCAAAGGCATTGATGGCTTCCATCACTTCGCCGTCTACCTGGCGGATGCCCAGATCGGTCAGGCGAATCAGCGGCGGCGCGGCATAGATCACAGTGGCGAAGATCGCCGGGACCTTGCCCAGGCCGAACAGCATCAACACCGGAATCAGGTACACGAAGCTCGGCATGGTCTGCATGATGTCCAGCAACGGCATCAGCACCGAACGCAGGCGATTGCTGCGTGCCGAGAGAATACCCAGCGGGATGCCGATCAATACCGATATCAGCGTTGCTACCAGCATGAGTGCGAGGGTCTGCATCAGTTTGTCCCACAGGCCCACCGCGCCCACCAGAAACAGCAGACCGACGATCACCGCCGTGGCCATGACCTTGCGGGTGGCGTGCCAGGCGACGCCGCCGACGATGGCCAGCATCAGCCACCAGGGCGCCATGCGCAGCAGGCTTTCGAGGTTGACGATGGCCCACAGCAACGTATCGGAGATGTGCCGGAACACATCGCCATAGTTGGTCACCAGGGAGTCGACCCAACCGTTGACCCAGTCGGCGATGGAAAAGGTAAAGCTTTCGGGAAACATAAGGGACTCTCGATCAGGGGGATGCGGTGAATGTCCCGGCCAGCCCTACGGCTGACCGGGAAGTATTCGACCTACAGAGCCGCGTCGATTTTCTTGGCAGCGTCTGCGCTTACCCAGGCGTGCCAGACTTCAGGATGTTCCTTCAGGAAGATCTTCGCCAGTTTCGGCGACTCGATCCGCTCTTTGGCCATGCGCCCGAGGTTCTGGTTCAGGATATCGATAGGCAGGTTGACCTTTTCCAGCACCGCCACCAGCTCCGGGGCCTCGTCGTGGAAGGTCTTGGACAGGCCGACCTTGATGCTCACGCTTTTATCCACGCCCGGTTTTTCTTCCAGTTTTACCAGGTCCACCTGGCCCATCAACGGGGTTGGCGACCAGTAGTAGAACAGGATCGGCTCGCCACGCTTGTAGCTCGACAACACTGCTGCATCCAGCGCCGGGCCGGTACCTGGGCGGAAGTTGGTGTAGGTCTTTTCCAGGCCATAGCTTTTCAGCATCTCGCTGTTGTCCAACTCACAGGTCCAACCGGCCGGGCAGTTGTAGAAACGACCCTTGGACGGCTCCTCCGGATCCTTGAAGACGGCGGCGTACTGACCCAGGTCGGCGATGTTCTTCAAGCCTGGGGCCTTGGCTTCCAGCTTGCGCTTGGCGTCACCTTCGATCACGTAGCGCGGCACGTACCAGCCTTCGATGGCCCCGACCACCGGAGCACCGACGCCGACCACTTTTCCGGCCTTCTCGGCCTTGTTCCAGACCTCGCTGCGGCCGACCCACTCTTCGGCAAACACCTGGATGTCGTTGCTGCTCAGGGCGTTTTCCATGGTGATGGAGTTGCCCGGCAGGCTATCGGTCTTGCAGTCGTAGCCTTTTTCCAGCACCACTTGCAGGACGTCGGTCAGCAGCATGGCGCTTTCCCAGTTCAGGCCGGCGAATTTCACCGGTTTGCCCGACTCGCACCAACCCGCCGCCTGGGTGGCGCCGGCGCTGGCCAGCAGGCCCATGGAAAGCAACGTGGTCAGCAGGGTCTTGTTCGATTTCATTGTGTGACGCTCCTAATCAGTGAATTGGCTTACGGCAGTCAAGAGGCATCCAGCCCTGTCAACGTCCTATCAGACCGCTTGGATGCGGCCCGCCCTGCTCGGTTGTGCGTCAACCGCGTCCTGCTCGACTGGCAGGATCAATTGATCGGGTACAGCGCTGTGCCACTTCTTCGCCGCGACGTAATACAACGCCGCCGGTACCACCAGGCCGATGATCCACGAGATATCCACATCCCCCATCGCTGCCACCAGCGGCCCGGTATAGAACTTGGTGGAAATGAACGGCAATTGAACCAGTACACCCAGCGTATAGATGCTGATACCCAGGGCGTTCCAACGACCGTAGCGACCGTTCGGATCAGCCAGTGCCGGCACGTCGTAGCGCTCGCGAGTGATGCAGTAGTAGTCCACCAGGTTGATCGCGCTCCAAGGCGTAAAGAACGCCAGCAGGAACAGGATGAAAGACTTGAACGCACCGAGGAACGAGTGCTGGCCGAGCAGCGCGATCAGCGTCGCGGCGCCAACAATGACCAGCACGAAGAGCAGACGCTGCAAGCGCGTTACGTTCAACTGGCCACGGAAACCGCTGATGATGGTGGCAATGCACATGAAGCTGCCGTAGGAGTTCAGCGTGGAAATGGTGACCTTGCCGAACGCGATGCTGAAATACAGCAGCGCAGCGGTGGCGCCAGTGCCCCCCAGGCCAACGATGTAGGCCACTTCGTGACCCGCGAACTGCCCGTTGGCCGAGGCGGCGGCAAACACGCCAAGGATCATCGCCACCTGGGCGCCAATGACCGAACCGGCACCTGCGGCAAAGAAGGTTTTCACCGAGGACGTCTTGCTCGGCAGGTAGCGCGAATAGTCAGCCACGTAGGGGCCGAAGGCGATCTGCCAGGATGCCGCGAGCGACACCGCAAGCAGGAAGCTGCTCCAGCTGAAGTGGCGGATTTGCAGGAGTGCGCCAACGTCCGTCTGGCTGATCAGGCGAGCGAACAGGTAAACAAAGGCAATCACACCAATAATGCTGGCGACGCGGCCAATGAAGTGAATCACCCGATACCCGAGCACCGTGACCAGCACGATGACACTGGCGAAAATGAGGATGCCGACACTGTCGCTGACGCCAAACAACTGGCCCAGCGCCTGACCGGAAAGCACGGTGCCCGTCGCGGTGAAACCCAGGTACATCAGGCACACCAGCACGATCGGGATGGCCGCGCCATAAACACCGAACTGCACCCGGCTGGAAATCATCTGCGGCAGGCCAAGCTTGGGTCCTTGCGCGGCATGCAACGCCATGACACCACCGCCGAGCAGTTGGCCGATCAGCAGACCGATCAACGACCAGAACACATCACCGCCCAGCACCACCGCCAATGCACCGGTGACAATGGCAGTGATTTGCAGGTTGGCCCCCATCCAGAGGGTGAACTGGCTCAACAATCGACCGTGTCTCTCAGCTTCCGGGATGTAGTCGATCGAGCGTCTCTCGATCAACGGCTTACTGCTTGCACGTGTGCTACTGACGGCCATGGTTCAACCTCTGTGGATTGTTCTGGTGGTGACTCTGGTGTTGCTTTTCTGTGGGAGCGAGCCCGCTCGCGATAGTGGTCTGCCAGTCGATGCATGTGTCGAATGTGCCGACGCCATCGCGAGCAGGCTCGCTCCCACAAGGGGTCCTGCGTTACTTGCCGGTAATCATCGGCAAGTTCAGGCCCTGTTCCTTGGCGCAGTCGATCGCAATCTGGTAACCGGCATCGGCATGACGCATCACCCCGGTGCCCGGGTCGTTGTGCAGTACGCGAGCGATTCGCTCGGCCGCCTCATCGGTACCATCGCAGACAATGACCATGCCCGAGTGCTGGGAGAAGCCCATGCCGACGCCGCCACCGTGGTGCAGAGACACCCAGGTCGCGCCGCTGGCGGTGTTGAGCAAGGCGTTGAGCAACGGCCAGTCGGAGACCGCGTCGGAACCGTCCTGCATGGATTCGGTTTCACGGTTGGGGCTGGACACGGAACCGGAGTCCAGGTGATCGCGGCCAATCACGATCGGTGCCGACAGCTCTCCGCTGCGCACCATTTCGTTGAACGCCAGGCCCAGCTTGGCACGTTGGCCCAGGCCGACCCAGCAGATGCGTGCCGGCAGACCCTGGAAGCTGATGCGCTCGCGAGCCATGTCCAGCCAGTTGTGCAGGTGGGCGTCGTCTGGGATCAGTTCCTTGACCTTGGCGTCGGTCTTGTAGATGTCCTGCGGGTCACCCGACAGCGCGGCCCAGCGGAACGGACCGATGCCGCGGCAAAACAGCGGACGGATATACGCCGGCACGAAGCCTGGGAAGTCGAAGGCATTCTCGACGCCTTCTTCCTGGGCCATCTGACGGATGTTGTTGCCGTAGTCGAAGGTCGGCACGCCCATTTTCTGGAAGGCCAGCATGGCTTTCACGTGCACCGCCATCGATTGCTTGGCGGCTTTCACCACGGCGGCGGGTTCGGTCTTGGCGCGGGCACGGTACTCGTCCCAGGTCCAGCCAGCCGGCAGGTAACCGTTGAGCGGGTCGTGGGCGCTGGTCTGGTCGGTGACCATGTCCGGACGCACACCGCGACGGACCATTTCCGGCAGGATTTCAGCGGCGTTCCCGCACAGTGCAATGGAGATTGCCTTGCCTTCGGCGGTGTATTTCTCGATACGGGCCAGGGCGTCATCCAGGTCGGTGGCCTGCTCGTCGACGTAACGGGTCTTGAGACGGAAATCGATACTGACCTGCTGGCATTCGATGTTCAGCGAGCAGGCGCCGGCCAGTGTGGCAGCCAACGGTTGTGCGCCACCCATGCCGCCCAGGCCAGCGGTCAGGACCCAGCGGCCCTTGAGGTTGGAGTCGTAATGCTGGCGACCGGCTTCGACGAAGGTTTCATAGGTACCCTGCACGATGCCCTGGCTGCCGATGTAGATCCAGCTGCCGGCGGTCATCTGGCCATACATCGCCAGGCCCTTGGCATCGAGCTCGTTGAAGTGCTCCCAACTGGCCCAGTGAGGTACCAGGTTGGAGTTGGCGATCAGTACGCGTGGGGCATTTGTGTGGGTCTTGAACACGCCCACCGGCTTGCCGGATTGCACCAGCAGGGTTTCGTCGTCGTTCAGGTTCGTGAGGCTTTCGACGATCTTGTCATAGCACTCCCAGTTGCGCGCCGCGCGACCGATGCCACCGTAGACCACCAGCTCCTTGGGATTCTCGGCCACTTGTGGGTCGAGATTGTTCATCAGCATGCGCAGCGGTGCTTCAGTCAGCCAGCTCTTGGCGGTCAGCGTATTACCGCGAGGGGCGCGAATTTCAACGTCACGGTATTTTTCGGGTTTGCGGGTTGCGTCGGTCACAGCAAAAACTCCTCAGCGATCAATCCAGACCAGCCCGGGCAGTGGGCAGCGATTTAACGAACGTTGCGTTGAACATAGGCAACTCATACGCATACGTCTTTACTTGTATGTACAAGCATATGCAATCAAGCGGCCAACTTGTTGAAGGCGTGCGCAGGAATCTTTCTGGAAATGGCTGTAACGTGCGGAATTGAAGGGTTTTCGAGGAGGATTAATTTTTCGGAGGGGGATTTTCAGATGCAGACAAGAGAAGGACAGAAAGCGTGGCGTTGCGCCACACTGGGGCATTCGGTAACAAGTTGGTGCGCGAAACGGGAACAACCTACAGGCTTTTTGTGGCGAGGGGATTTATCCCCGCTGGCTGCGAAGCAGCCCTATTGGGGGCCTTCCCATAACTCGGGTGCAATTGATTTAGGGCCGCTTCGCGGCCCAGCGGGGATAAATCCCCTCGTCACAAGGAAGTGCTACAGCTGAAACTAGTGAGCAGTCAGCTCGATCACGCAACATTGGCCGTGGCTGGCAACTTCCAGCAGTTGAGTGTTACCGCCCAGTTGCAGGCAGTCATAGAGGCCCAGCGTGGCAGTAAAGTCGCCAACCCTGACACTCAATTCCGGGTCGGCACTGAACACCAGCACCGTCCCCGCCTCACTGAAAAACCGCTGCTCGCCCGCCAGCCACTGTAACCGTGCCCGGTAACGCTGGGGCGAATAGATCAGGTTGAAGTCACGAATCGGTCCGCCCAGCAACGTGCAATGAACGTGGCTCTCACCACTGAACGCGAAAGGGTCCAGGGGATGCAACGGCCGCGTGACCTGACCATCGACGGTCAGGCTCATGCCATCGCCCTGCAAGACGCTAATGACGCGCTCGTAACCGGCAAAGGTGGAAAAACCGCCTGACTCACCGATATCGGCAATCGACAGCCGCCAGCCGAAACCTTCCAGGCCGGTGCCGGCGTCGCGGGTGATTTCCTCGGTGCTGCCACCGCCGTTTTTCCATGGCATGCGCGGGTAATCCACCGCACGTAGAACTTTCAAGTCACTCACTTATGAAATCGCCCTTCCAGACTATGACGGGAACCCGGATGAATCAGCCGCGCGGCGGTGACAGGCTGACGCCCGGACCAGGTACGACGGCGGATCAGCAGGCACGGTTCGCCCTTTTCGATCTGCAACAACTTGCATTCATTCGGCTCGGCGAGGATCGCTTCCACCACATGCTCGCCTTCGGTCAGCGGCGCGACCTGGTTCAGATAGGCGTAGGGCGTCTGCAGGGTGAAGTCCTGCTTGAGATAGTCGGGCGCCACCAAGGCGTTGACGAAGCGGTCCTCGATCTGCACCGGAATGTCGTTTTCGAAATGCACGATCAGCGAGTGGAACACCTTCTGGCCTTCACGCATGTCCAGGGCCAGGGCGCGCTCGGAGCCGGCGGCCTCTTCTTCCAGGGTGATGACCTTGCAGGTGTGGCGATGGCCGCGAGAGGCGATCTCGTCGGCGATGTTGTGTACTTCGAACAGCGCGGACTGGCTCTTGGGTTCGGCGACGAACGTGCCGACGCCCTGCATGCGCACCAACAGGCCGTCGGCGGTCATTTCCCGCAGGGCACGGTTGATGGTCATGCGGCTGAAGCCCAACTGATTGACCAGCTCGCTTTCCGACGGCACGCGGTAATGCGGCGGCCAGTTTCCACTGTCGATCTGCTGGGTGATCATCTGTTTGACGCGGGCATACAAGGGTGCCGGACTGTCACCCAGGTTTGAGGCCAGCGGCGGTTTGGCAGGCGGAGTCGGCACGGCGGTTCCCTGTTCTGCGGATAAGGTTGCTAGCTTGCCGGAGTTTACCGGCCAGGCAAACGTCTGTATATGTATATACAAATTACGCACGATGAGGTTGAACCATGTCCGCCTTCTTTGCCGAACGCGCGCTGTTGCCTAGTGGATGGGCCAATGATGTACGTCTTGAAGTCGACGCCCAAGGTGTCCTGACCCATATCCAGGCCGGCTCCCACGCAGACGGCGCCGAGCGGCTGGACGGTCCGCTGTTGCCGGGTATGCCGAACCTGCATTCCCACGCGTTCCAGCGGGCCATGGCCGGCCTGGCGGAAGTGGCGGGCAATCCCAACGACAGTTTCTGGACCTGGCGCGACCTGATGTACCGCCTGGTCGGAAAAATCAGCCCCGACCAACTCGGCATCATTGCCCGACAGCTGTACATCGAAATGCTCAAGGCCGGTTACACCTCGGTCGCCGAATTCCATTACGTACACCACGACACCGACGGTACACCTTACGCCAACCCGGCGGAGCTGGCCTTGTGCGTCAGCCACGCCGCCACCACTGCCGGCATCGGGCTGACACTGCTGCCGGTGCTCTACAGCCATTCAGGTTTTGGCGGCCAGGCGCCCAATGACGGGCAGCGTCGGTTCATCAATAGCACCGAGAACTACTTGAAGCTTCAGTCACGGCTGCAACCGATCCTGGCCGGTCAGCCGCTGCAGGCGCTGGGGTTATGCTTCCACTCCCTGCGCGCCGTGACACCCGGACAGATCCAGGAGGTACTGGCCGCCAGCGACGCTCACTGCCCGGTGCATATCCACATCGCCGAGCAGCAGAAGGAAGTCGACGATTGCCTGAGCTGGAGCGGTGCCCGTCCGCTGCAATGGTTGTATGAAAACACCGAGGTGGATCAGCGCTGGTGCCTGGTCCACGCCACCCACGCCAATGCCCATGAAGTCAGCCTCATGGCCAGGAGCCAGGCGATTGCCGGCCTGTGCCTGACCACCGAAGCCAACCTGGGTGACGGTATTTTCCCGGCAGTGGATTACCTCGCCCAAGGCGGGCGCCTGGGTATCGGTTCCGACAGCCATGTGTCATTGAGCGTGGTGGAAGAACTGCGTTGGCTGGAATACGGCCAGCGTCTGCGGGATCAACGGCGTAACCGTCTGTATCGGGCAGATCAGCCGATGGTCGGGCGCACGCTGTTCGATGCGGCGCTGGAAGGTGGCGCCCAGGCATTGGGGCAACCCATCGGCGCCCTAGAAATCGGCAAGCGTGCCGACTGGCTGGTACTCGACGGTAACGACCCTTACCTGGCCACGGCCCAGGGCGACGGCATCCTCAATCGCTGGCTGTTTGCCGGCGGTGATCGCCAGGTGCGGGATGTCATGGTGGGCGGCAAGTGGGTGGTGCGTAACGGGCATCACGCCGCAGAAGAGCAAAGCGCCCGGGCGTTCACCCAGGTATTGCGCGATCTTCTAGGCTGACCGCAACTCCCCTTGTGGGAGCGAGCCTGCTCGCGATGAAGCCTTTACATTCAACATAGATGTTGATGAAAGTCCGTCATCGCGAGCAGGCTCGCTCCACAGGGTCATTCCCTGGCCGTCAATCCGACGTCTTGGCCATCTGCCGATCCGACGCACGCCAGATCAGCCGTGTCGTGTCATAGCCCTGCTGGCGCGCCTTGCTCAGCAATTCTTCGCGTACCACACCATTGACGGTCGGCGTACGGGACAACAGCCACATGTAGCGCCGACTCGGGTCGCCAACGATGGCAGTCTTGTAGTCATCGCTGACGTACAACACCCAATACTGTCCCTTCGACACACCCGGCAGGATCCGAGAGAACCAGGTGTCGAATTCGACCCAGAGTTTGTCAGTCTTGCCCGGTACCTGGGGCGTGGCGGTGCCCTTGGCTTCTTCCCACTTCCAGTCAGAGGTCAGGCAGCGATTGAACACACCCATGTTGCCGTCAGGCTTGAGGGTGTAATGGGCTTCCGATTGCGCGCAGTTGCGCTGGAAATACATTGGCAGGCGGGCCAACTCGTACCAGGTCCCTTGGTAACGCTTGAGATTGACGCTGTTGGCGGTCTTGGGCGCCAACGGGTCTTCGCCAGAAGTGGCACAGCCGGCCAATACCAGGCCGGCTAAAAGCACTAACAATAACCGCATCATTATTTTTCTCCCGTGGGCACGTGGCCCCGGTCTACTTCAGGCCTTGGCCGGAAAACATCAACACTTTCTCACCGGCATACTGCACGCTGATAAAGCTTTTCTGGTCGCCCCAGGTGCAACTGGACATGCCGAGCGCGCCCGAACAGTCGGTTGGTTTTCCCAGTAACGTCTCGACTTCGGCCTTGGACATGCCGGCCGACAGCTTCGAATAGTTTTCCTGGTTGACCTTGCTGCATGCGGTCAACAAGACGCACAAAGACAACAACGCGATGGATCGCAGGGACATCGTGAAACTCCTGGAGCGGAAGGAAGGTGGCAGGGTGCCAACCTGAAGCTTAGAAGAGAAAACCCCTATCTGGTTCCCCGGAGACCCCAGTATTTATTGGGGTAAAAACAGGTAGTTCGTCGGTAAATCAACCGTTTTTTGATGGCGTCATGCATTTCGTCGGGTTTGTGCCTCTGACGCCTGAATCCTGGCGCTTGCGCACCGATAAAAAGAACAGCGCGATGCCTTGCCTTATGGCAAATTGACGCCCCTTCCTGACCAGCTCCTGTGCGGTAGCGTTCTTAATGACCAGAAACATGAAATTCAGCCACAAAATCCTGCTGGCGGCAGCCCTTGTGGTAGCCGTTGCATTCGCCTGTTTCATCTTGTTCAACGACTACCGTCAGCGCCAGAGCCTGCATAACAGCACCGAAACGTCCATGCAGGAGCTCGGCAGCCTGACCAGCCGCAACATCCAGACGTGGGTCGAAGGTCGCACCCAACTGCTGCAATCGATGGCCCAACAGATTGCCGTGGACGGCAGCAGCGCCACCAGTCTCAAGCGTGCTGTCGATCTGCCCGCCTATACCGGCAACTTCCAGCTCAGCTACTTCGGTGGCGTCGACGGCGTGATGTTCTCGGTGCCGGCCGGCAATCGCGCCGCCGACTACGATCCTCGCGCGCGAGGCTGGTACAAGGCCGCCAACAGCGCACAGCAGACCGTCGTCACCGAACCCTACATTGCCGCCTCGTCGGGCAAACTGGTGATTACCGTCGCTGCCCCGGTACAGCATCAGAACCAGATGATCGGCGTGGCGGGTGCGGACATCGACTTGTCGAGCGTCAGCGCCATCATCAACTCGCTGAACTTCGGCGGTCACGGCTATGCGTTCATCGTCAGCGCCGATGGCAAGATCCTGATCCACCCTGACAGCAAACGCATCCTCAAGACCCTGGCCGAGGCTTACCCCAACGGTGCGCCGCAGGTCAGCCCAGGCATGAAGGAAGTCGAACTCGACGGCAAGACCCAGTTCATCTCTTTCACCCGCGTCAACGGCGTGCCGGGAGCCGACTGGTACGTGGCACTGGTGCTCGACAAGGACACGGCGCTGGCCATGCTCAGCGAGTTCCGCACCTCGGCGCTGATCGCCATGGCCATCGCCGTGGTGTTCATCATCGCGCTGCTCGGCATGCTGATCCGCGTGCTGATGCAACCGCTGCTGACCATGGGCCGTGCGATGCATGACATTGCCGAAGGTGAAGGTGACCTGACCCGACGCCTGACCATTCATGGCCAGGATGAATTCGGTGCCCTGGGGACCTCCTTCAACCGTTTCGTCGAGCGTATCCACACCTCGATCCGTGAAGTGGCGTCGGCCACCGGCCAAGTCAACGAAGTGGCGCTGCGTGTGGTCAGCGCCTCCAACTCGTCGATGTTCAATTCCGACCAGCAAGCCTCACGCACCAGCAGCGTGGCGGCGGCCATCAACCAGCTCGGTGCCGCGGCCCAGGAGATCGCCCAGAACGCTGCCCTCGCCTCGCAACATTCCAGCGACGCCCGCAACCTGGCAGAAGACGGTCAGCAGGTGGTAGATAAAACCATCGCCGCCATGCAGCAGCTGTCGGCAAAGATCAGCGATTCGTGCGGCAACATCGAAACCCTGAACAGCAGCACGGTGAACATCGGCCAGATCCTCGAAGTCATCACCAGCATTTCCCAGCAGACCAACCTGCTCGCACTCAACGCGGCCATTGAAGCGGCCCGCGCGGGTGAAGCCGGACGCGGTTTCGCCGTGGTGGCCGATGAGGTGCGCAACCTGGCCCACCGCACCCAGGATTCGGCGCAGCAAGTACAGAAGATGATCGAAGAGTTGCAAGTCGGCGCAAGGGAAGCGGTGCTGACCATGACCGACAGCCAGCGCCAGAGCGAAAGCAGCGTCGGCATCGCCAACCAGGCCGGCGAGCGCCTCGGCAGCGTGACCCAGCGCATCGGCGAAATCGACGGCATGAACCAGTCCGTGGCCACCGCCACCGAAGAGCAGACCGCCGTGGTGGAGTCGATTAACGTCGACATTACCGAGATCAACACACTGAACCAGGAAGGTGTGGAAAACCTGCAAGCCACGTTGCGGGCTTGTACCGACCTTGAACAGCAGGCGGCGCGGTTGAAGCAGTTGGTGGGCAGCTTCCGGATCTAACGCTCTTTCGGGCCCCTTCGCGGGCTTGCCCGCGAAGACGGCACCCGCCTCACCGCGAAATCAGAATTTAGACCCCGGCCCCTTCAAGAACTCCACTTCCTCAGCCGTAGACGCCCGCCCCAACACTGCGTTGCGATGGGGAAACCGTCCAAACCGGGCAATGATTTTCTGATGCCGTTCGGCATAGTCCAGATTGCTTTCGAACACCGCCCGATCCGCTTCCGGCTGCTCTCGAACCAACTCGATAAACCGCGACACAGCCTCATTCTGCACGGCGAGGTTTTCGCAGTGCTCGAGCACCAGGTAGATGAATACGCGCTGGATGGGTTTGAGTTGCCGGTCGAAACCTGCTGCCAGCCCCTGGGCCACCAACGCCTGGGCACGAAGATCGCCGGAGAAGGCCTTGGGGGTTTCGCGAAAGATCATCCGCGGGAATTGGTCGAGCAGCAGCACCAGGGCCAGCCAACCTTCCGGGCGTTGCGCCCAGTCGGTCAATCCGCCGGCCAGTGCCTGATCGACCTGATCGCCAAAACGCTCGCGCGCCTGGCGATCATGGTGTTTACCGAACCACAGCTTGTTCTTTTCAACCGCTATTTCGTCCGGTGTGTCGGCTGAACCAAACCACCAATCGAGTAACGGCTGCCAAGGCTCGGCCATGATTTATTCCTTGTGGTAGGCCGTGGCGCGGGCCACTTCTTCCTTCGAACCGAGGAACACCGCCACGCGCTGGTGCAGGCCTTCAGGCTTGATGTCGAGGATGCGCTGGTGACCATCGGTGGAAGCGCCGCCGGCCTGTTCCACCAGGAACGACATCGGATTGGCTTCGTACATCAAGCGCAGTTTGCCTGGCTTGGTCGGCTCACGACTGTCGCGGGGGTACATGAACAGGCCACCGCGGTTCAGGATGCGGTGTACGTCGGCAACCATCGCGGCCACCCAGCGCATGTTGTAGTTCTTTTTCAACGGACCTTCTTCACCGGCCAGCAATTCGCCGACGTAGCGCTGTACCGGGGCTTCCCAGTGGCGCTGGTTGGACATGTTGATAGCGAATTCCTGGGTGGTTTCGGGAATGGTGATGTTCTCGTGGGTCAACACGAAGCTGCCCATTTCCCGGTCCAGGGTGAAGCCCTTGACGCCATCGCCCAGGGTCAGCACCAGCATGGTCTGCGGACCGTAGATGGCATAACCGGCGGCCACTTGCTGGGTGCCTGGCTGCAGGAAGGCCTTTTCGTTCAAGGCTTCGTTCTGGCTCAGGTATTCGTTCGGGCAACGCAATACCGAGAAGATGGTGCCGACCGGCGCGTTGATGTCGATGTTCGACGAACCGTCCAGCGGGTCGAATACCAACAGGTAGGCACCCTTGGGGTATTTGCCCGGGATCTGGTAGGCATTGTCCATTTCCTCGGACGCCATGCCGGCCAGGTGACCGCCCCATTCGTTGGCTTCGAGCAGGATCTCGTTGGAAATCACGTCGAGTTTCTTCTGCACTTCGCCTTGCACGTTTTCGGTGCCCATGCTGCCCAGGACCCCACCCAGCGCGCCTTTGGATACGGCGTGGCTGATCTCCTTGCAGGCACGCGCCACCACTTCGATCAAAAAGCGCAGATCGGCAGGAGTATTGTTGCTGCGGGTCTGCTCAATCAAATAGCGACTCAAGGTAACGCGAGACATGGACGGCTCCGAAGAATAGGGGGCGGAAAAACCAGCGCAGTTTAGCGCGTGTCGGGACTTAATTCCTCCTATGAGACGGGGAATGGAGGATTGAGTTCACAGAGTGGCGTCATCGCGAGCAGGCTCGCTCCCACATTGGATTGTGTTTCCCCTGACAGAATCCGATCAAGTGTGGGAGCGAGCCTGCTCGCGATGGGTGCGAAGCACCCGCTTTCAGGATTTGACCGGCGGCTTGCGCAGCAGGCTGAAGGCCATCGAGCCGAGGAACAGCACGCTCAGCACCAGCACCGCCCACAGGCCGATTTTCTTCCAGTTGGTCCCGACGACGGCCGGCGCCGTTTCAGCCGCCGGTGCAGAGGTCGTGGGCCCATTCACCGTCGCCGCACCCAGGGTCGCCAGGCGCGAAGGACGGTAATCGGGCACCAGTGTCGTCAGTGGCAGGCTGGCCGCCTTCACCGTCGCGCTGCCCAGCGCCAGGCTGTAGGGGCCTTCGCCACGGGCGAGAAACACCACCTGGGTCGGGCGCACGGCAAAGCGCAGGGCCGGCGCTTCGGTACCGAGGCCACCGCCGCGCTCGTCCACCGTCAGCTTCAATTGCTGGACGGTCTGGCCGGACAACTGCAGTTGGTTCTGCACCACGTCCTGGCCGTTCTGGGTCAGCCGGTACAGCAAACCACCGCCCATCGGCTGCCACGGATGACTGCTCTCACGGCGCCCGGCCAGGGTCACCGGCGCCAGGCTGTTGGCCTGGCTCAGCTCGACCTGCACCTCCTCGATATTCAGCCCCATGGGCAATTGCCAGGTGTATTCACCGGCTTTCACGGTGCTGCCGGCCAACGGCTGCGACCAGGCCAGTGGCAACGGCAGGTTCTCGCGACTGGCGCTCTGCAACTGCGCCGACGTCAGCACCGGCGCGGAAGACGGCGAATCCCACAACAGCCGCAGGTAACGCGCCGACTGCCCCGGCAGGTTAACTTCATGCTGCTCGACCCGCTCATCGGCGAAGGCCAGGCGCGCCACCTGGCCTTCACCCCATGCCTGCCAGTTCTGCAAGTCGTCGCTGGCCTCGATGGTAAACCGCTGAAAGCCGTCGCGTTCGCTGGTCCAGTCGAGAATCAACTGCTGCAAGGGTGCCTTGATCGCACTGGCATCCAGCAACCAGCCGCGCAACTCCTCCTCCCCCGCCTCGAGCCGACTCGCCGGCTGGACTTCCACCAGCGTGCCGTTGGCGTTCGACTGCACCCGTACACTGGGGGCACGCTCGTTGTCATCGGCAGCGTTGTACAGCGGGAACCACTTCACGTCGGTGACGGTACGCTCTTCCCGGCTCTGCGCGGTCTCGCGGACCAGCGCATACGCCTGGGCCTGCCCGGCCGCATTGAAGACCCGTACGTCGCTCAGGTCGGTCTGCCGGGCCTGCAACTGGACCTCCAACGGCAACGGCAAGCGATACCACGGCCCTTCGCCACTCAAGGTCAACGGCACCTGATGGGCGAAGTCCGCCGGTTTTTCCTGGGCCGTAGCCGACAATGCCACCCACAACCCGACCACACCCAGGCCGATCCGACTCAACTTGCGACTCAAGATGACACTCCCTCACTGACAGGCATTGGCGGCTCGGCCTCTGGAACCGTTTCCGGCCGTTTGGGCGGCAGCGGTGCGAAGTAACCCACCACCAGCAGCAATACACCCACGCCGATAAACGACACAATCCGCGCCAGACCACCACGGTTACTCAATTCGACAAAGAACAACTTGGCCACCACCACGGCAATCAGCGCCGCACCGATCAGCCACACCTCGCGGCGATGCCTCAGATGCCCGCCGATCATCAGGCCCAGGGCGATCAGGGTCCAGACCAGAGACAACCCGGCCTGCACGAACATGGATTCGAGCAATGCGTCCAGTTCGAACGGCACATCCAGCCAATGGTGGGCGCTGCGCATCACCAGGGCGGTGAAGAACGCGAACAGTGAGACCCCGGCGATCAACTGGGCGACGTGTTCGGCATGGGCCCAACGGATCGCCAACTGCGCCAGCGCGCTACGGGCCCATACGTAGACACCGAACAGGGCGAACAACAGGCCCAGCTCCAATGGGTTGAGCAGCGGCACATACGGCAACGGCTCGGCGATGCCATCGCTGAAGGTGTTGGCCAGCCAGAACCACCCCAGCATCAACAGGGCCAGAGGCGCCGCCGCGTAGACGCGATACTCCCGCGGTTGAGCCGATATCGGCCATGGCCAGGCCCGCGGCGCGGCCATCAGCACCAGGTACAGGCTCGGCAGGATCGCCCAACCCAGCCAACGCCAGGCGTTGTATTGCTCGGACAACAGCAACAGGCCATAACGCAGCTCCAGGGCCAACACGCCGATCAGCAACCAGCAACCGAGTACATGGGCGGTGCTGCGAACCGCGTCCGGGAGCATCGAGGCCAGGCGCTTGAGCGACAGCAAATGCACACCGAACAGGATCAACCAGGCCAGCCAGCCGAAATCCGCCGCCGGGTGGTAACGGCTGTGCCAGGTCGCGACCAACACACAGCCCGCCGCAGGAATCAGCAAGGTGCACAGCAACCCCAGCGCCGGCCACTGCAAGCGCAGCGCCAGAATCGCCCACACCGCGACACTGAGCGCCGCGACAATCAGCAGCAAGCTGCCTTGCAAATGGACCGGGGCAAAGCGCAGCACTTCGCTGATCCACGTCAGCGACCACCAACCGGCGCCCCAGATCAACAGCAACTCGGACAACCGCTGCAAACTCAAGGCATTGAATACCGCGGCCGGATGACCCCGCTGCAGACGCCAGGCCCCCACCAGCGCCGCCAGCCCCAGCACCATCGGCGTCCAGAAGCCACTGTGGGCCAGGGGCCGTAGCCCCTCGCTGTCGAGCGGGCCGAGCAAAGCCGGCCCCGCCAGCAGGAACGCCGCACCGCCCAACACTTGCAGGAGCAGGCCGAACACGAAGCTCACGCGTTGTTTCAGGTACAAGCTCAGCCAGATGATCAACAGGCCACTGGCGGCCCACACGCCGCTCGCCGTTTGCCAGGGCAGGACGAACAGCACAGCGAGGTTGATCAAGGCCAGCCCCGCCAGCAACACCACCGACAAGCCACGCAGCAACCGAACGTCGTTGCGCACCATCTCGTCGCGAGCCGCCAGCAACATGCCGCCGATCAATGCCAGGCCGATCAACGAAGCACTGAGCAAACCGCTCCAGCCGGCGGCGAACACCGCTGCCGAATCCCCTTCGGCGCCGCGCAGACGCATCAGGAACAGCGCTCCTCCCAGCAGTTGCACCCCAAACGCGGTGAACAGGAAGGCCCGCGATTGCAGGCGCAGACCGACAAACAGCGTCGCCAGACCGGCCAGCGCCCAGGTGATGGCGGTGCCGTGGGTGAAGAAAAACAGCGGCGCCAGCAGATAGAGCGAGCCCAGCCCCAACACAGCCAGCACCGGCTGCACCTGGCGCTCCCAACTCGCGGTGTGCCCCGGCGCCGCCTTGCGCAATTGATAGAAGCTGAACAGCAACGCGGCGCCCAGCATCAACGCTCCCAATGGAGCGCCTTGGAGCAGACTGCCCTGGCCGATCTGCAATTCACCGAAGAAAGCCCGCGCCGCGCCCAACTGCAGCAGCAAGGCAAACGCACGCGCCAGTGGTCGCTGCTGACGCAGCCCCAACCAGAAAATCCCCGCGCCTTCCACCGCCCACGCTGCCGTGGTCCAACGGGCATCGAGGCCCAGGGGAATCGCCAGGCTGGTAAAAATCACCCCGAGTGCCAGGCAGGTTTCGGCCAGCAACAGGGCGCGTCCCCTCATCAACACCCGGGCCAGGCCCATGTAAATCATGCCCAGGACGAGGGCACTGAACGCTGCGGCCAGATCCAGGAACATCACCAGCGTGAGCTGCAAGCCAAAGCCCACCAACGGCGGACCGAACAGCATCGTGCCGTCTACATAATCGCCTTTGCGCGCCGACCAGCGCAGCAGCGCTTCACGGCTGTCATCCTCGGGACCGTCGCTCATCTCCAGCAGTTTGCGCCGGGTGAACAGCAAGCCAATCGCCAGGTACATGAGGAAAAAAATGATCAGGAACGGTTCGGTGCTGAAGAACAGTGCCGGCGTATACGAACGCAAGCCCCAGGCGATACCGATGCCGAAGGTCCCGACAAAACCGATCAGGTTGAGCAGGCGCCAGGCCTTGAACCAGGCAATCGCGAGAATGCCGGCATTGAGCAGGATGAAGTAGCTGAACAGCGCGACATGGTTACCGCTGCCGGTGGAGGTCAGGATTGGCGCGGCAAAGCCGCCCAGCGCGGCGGCAGCGGCCAGCCCCAGAGCGTTCTGGGTCACTGCCAGGATCGCCGAGAACACCGTGACCGCCACCAGCAGCCCCAACGCGGCCTTGGAATCGAGCAGTGGATGCAGGCGCATGGCGGCGAACACCGTCAGGTACAACACAGCGATGCCGGTACCCTGGAGCATCAGCGCATAACTGTTGTTGCGCTGGCGCAGCCACCAGCCCAGACCCAGCAAGCCCAACGCACTGGCCGCGACACCGGCATAGCGCAGTTCGATCGGCACCACCATGCCTTCAGTGGCATAGCGCAATAGAAACGCCAGGCCGAGGAACAACAGCAGCACGCCAACCCGCAGTACGGTATTGCCACCGAACAGCCAGTTGCGCGCACCGGCCACGGCACGCTCGATGAAACCGGGGCCGCGAGGGACAGGCGGCGTGACGATCGGGTCCATAGGCTCGGCGCCGTGAACTTCATGCTGAGCAGTGACCGGTGCTGGGGTCCAAATGTCGTCGGGCAGCGGTTGGCTGGCTTGTGTCACCATCGCGGGGGCCGGCGCCAGGTCAGGCGGAAGCTCCCAGACCAGTTCCGTCTCTGCTTCTGCCTCGTGCCGAGCTTCAGGTTTCGGAGCCTGGGCCACGACGATCTCAGGTGCAGGTGCGCTTGGCGCAGATACAGTGCCGCGCTCAAGCACGGCAAGACGTGCTTCCAGCGTCAGCAGGTTTTGTTGGGTCGCTTCCAGCAGACGCTGTTGTTTATCGGTCTGGGCCCCGAGGCGTCGCAGCCGCAAGACCAGAGCGATGCCGAGCCCCGACAATGCACCTATCAGCGCATCGGCGAACGACTCATCCACCACCCAGCCGATTGCCAGGCCCAACAGCGTCAAAATCCATTGCATGGTTGATATCCCTGAGCGGCCCCTTGCGGGCATGACCGGGTGATGCGGTGCCTGGCTCAGTCTAGTGGAAACCACACACAACCTGTGGGAGCGAGCCCTGTGGGACCGAGCTTGCTCGCGATGGAGTCGACACGGTTTAACTGCAAACCGCGTCATCGTTCATCGCGAGCAAGCTGGGCTCCCACAGGGCTCGCTCCCACAGGGGTCATGAGGGCTTCCTGTCCTGAATCCGGCCACACAGCCCGGCGAAACTGGCGCTCAGTATATCGACGAAGCCCACTTGCCGTTGGGCTTCGCTCACATTTCTTACAGATGCTATTCCAGGGCCTTCCAGATGTCGGTGGCGTATTCGCGGATGGTCCGATCGGAGGAGAACCAGCCCATGCGCGCCGTGTTGAGCACCGCCGAGCGCCACCACTGCTTGGAATCGTGCCAACGCTCTTCGACCTTGGCCTGGGCGTTCCAGTAGGCGTCGAAATCAGCGCAGACCAGGAAGCGGTCATGGTCCACCAGCGAATCCACCAGGCCGGTGTAGCGCATCGGGTCGTCGGGCGAGAACACCCCGCCACGAATCGCCTGCAACACATCGCTGAGGCGATGGGACGCGGCAATGTCCGGCGCAGCGCTGAATTCACCGTTGCGCTTGCGCGCTTCCACCTGCTCGGCCGTCAGGCCGAAAATGAACATGTGCTCACCCCCCACCCGCTCATGCATTTCCACGTTGGCGCCATCCATGGTGCCGATGGTCAGTGCGCCGTTGAGGCCGAACTTCATGTTACTGGTGCCCGACGCTTCGAAACCGGCCGTGGAGATCTGCTCCGACAGGTCTGCAGCCGGGATGATGCTTTCGGCCAGGCTGACGTTGTAGTTGGGCAAGAACACCACTTTGAGCAGGCCGCGCACAGTCGGGTCGTTGTTCACCACCCGGGCGATGTCGTTGGTCAACTTGATGATCAGCTTGGCCTGGTGGTAGCTGGCGGCGGCCTTGCCGGCGAAGATTTTCACCCGTGGTACCCAATCCACCTCCGGCTCGGCGCGAATCGCCTGGTACAGCGCCACGGTGTGCATCAGGTTGAGCAGTTGGCGCTTGTATTCGTGAATCCGCTTGACCTGCACGTCGAACATCGCCGCCGGGTTCACGGCAATGCCCAAGCGTTCGTGGATCAGGTACGCCAGGGCCTTCTTGCTGTGCAGGCGCTGTTCGGCGAACAGTTTGCGGAAGGCCTGCTTGTCGGCGAACGGCTCCAGCTCGATCAGGCGCTCCTCAGGGTTATCGAGCACGCTCGGGCCGAGGGCATCGACCATCATCGAGGTCAGTTCGGCGTTGGCCTGGAACAACCAGCGGCGGAACGTGACTCCGTTGGTCTTGTTATTGATCCGCTCCGGGTAGAGCTTGTGCAGCTCCGAAAATACTGTGCTGCGCATCAATTGCGTGTGCAACCCGGACACGCCGTTGACGCTGTGGGAGCCGAGAAACGCGAGATTGCCCATGCGTACCCGGCGGCCGTTGTCTTCTTCGATCAGCGACACTGAGCGCAGCACGTCGAAATCGTGCACCCCCTTGGCCCGCAGCGAATCGATATGCTGGGCGTTGATCAGGTAGATGATCTGCATATGTCGCGGCAGCATGCGCTCCATCAACCCGACCGGCCAGGTTTCCAGGGCTTCGGGCAGCAGCGTGTGGTTGGTGTACGACAGCGTGTCCTGGGTGATCTGCCAGGCCGCGTCCCAGGCCACGTCGTAGACGTCCACCAACTGGCGCATCAGCTCGGCCACGGCGATGGACGGGTGGGTGTCGTTGAGCTGGATCGCCGCGTGATCTCCCAGGGTCAGTACCGAGGTGTGCATGTTGCGGTGACGGCGCAGCAGGTCCTGTAACGAGGCGGCAACGAAGAAATACTCCTGGCGCAGCCGCAGTTCCTGGCCGGCCTCGGTGCTGTCGGCCGGGTAGAGCACGCGGGAGATACTTTCGGCCCGGGCGACCTCAGCCACGGCACCAAGGTGGTCGCCGGCATTGAAGCGCTCCAGGTGCAGGTCTTCCACGGCCCGGGCGCGCCACAGGCGCAGGGTGTTCACGCTCGCCCCCCGCCAGCCCACCACCGGGGTGTCATAGGCAATGGCCCGTACGGTTTCACCTGGAGACCAGACCTGCCGGGTCTTGCCGGTCTCGTCGGTGACGGTCTCGACGCTACCGCCGAACCCGATCGGGTAGACCACTTCCGGCCGTTCGAACTCCCAGGGGTTGCCGAAATCCAGCCAATGCTCGGTCTGCTCCTGCTGCCAACCATCGACGATCGCCTGGCGAAACAGGCCGTGCTCGTAACGAATACCGTAGCCATGGCCGGCGATGCCCAGGGTCGACATGCTTTCCATGAAGCACGCCGCCAACCGGCCGAGGCCGCCGTTGCCCAACGCCGCATCGGGCTCGAGCAAGCGGATGCGCTCCAGGTCCACCCCCAGCTCGGTCAGAGCTTCGCGGGCAGTGTCCAGCAGGCCGAGGTTGCTCAGGCTGTCGTAGAGCAGGCGTCCGATGAGGAACTCCAGAGAAAGGTAGTAGACCCGCTTCTGGCCCTTGCGATAGATCTGTCGCGTGTGATCCATCCAGTGTTCGACCATGTGGTCGCGGGCGGCAAGGGCAATGGCTTCGAACCAATCGTGATCAAAGGCATGATCCGGGTCCTTGCCGACGGCATAAGTGAGTTTGGTCAACACAGCGTCGCGAAATGCGGCCACTTCTGCTTCGCGAACAAGTGGTTCTTGAGTCATGAATAAGACCTCGAACGAGCATGGAATTGTCTGAGCCTAGACGGTCTGACAGACGGCACAGGCTCTTGGTTCGGTGGCTTTTTCCCCGAATGCCGGAGAATTGCCGCCAGGAAATTGCCGATGGACGAATGAATGCAGGGGCCATGCCGCCAAGGGAGGATTCTGCCGGGCAAGAAAAAAAACCGGCGGATGGTCGTTCAAAATTTCATCAGTCCCGGTATGATCGCGCGCCCTGATGCATGCTGGTATACCTAGATGATGAAGCCCAACCTGATCGCCGCCGCGGAGATCGACCGACTCGATACCTGGGCCAAGTATTCCGCCCCGATGTGCGGTTCCTGCGTGTCGAGCTGCTGCACGCTCCCGGTCGAGGTCAAGATCAAGGACCTGATCAGGATCGGCATCGTCGACGAATTCGAACTGGGCGACCCACCGAAAAACATTGCCAAGCGCCTGCAAAAGGAAGGGATCGTCGAGCGTTACAACCAGAAGTCGGAGATCTTCACGCTCCAGCGCATGAGCAACAACGATTGCCTTTATCTGGACCGCAAGAGCCGCCTGTGCACCATTTACGAGAAACGCCCGGACACCTGCCGCAATCATCCGCGGGTCGGCCCACGGCCGGGGTATTGCGCGTACAAGCCCAAGGAAGTGGAGCGCGAGCGCAATCCGCGGACGCTGGATCGGTTTTGATCCACTGATGTTTCAGCGGCGCCTGGTCCGGCGCTATCGCGAGCAGGCTCGCTCCCACATGGACGGTGCTGAACCTGTGGGAGCGAGCCCGCTCGCGATGAGGCCCGAATAGTCACTACAAAAATCCCAGGCATAAAAAAAACGCCCCCGGTCTCACGACCGGGGGCGTTTTTCATTCAGCCGAAGCTAAACGATCAAGCCTTGGCTTTCTTGGCAGCGCGGGTACGCTCGCCTTCATCCAGGATCTTCTTGCGAAGACGGATGGACTTAGGCGTCACTTCACACAGCTCGTCATCCTGGATGAATTCCAGTGCCTGTTCCAGGGTGAAGCGAACAGGTGGAACCAGGGCGATGGTTTCGTCTTTACCCGAAGCACGCATGTTGTCGAGCTTCTTGCCCTTGGTAGGGTTGACGCCCAGGTCGTTGTCACGGCTGTTCAGACCTACGATCTGGCCGTTGTAGATTTCCTGGCCGTGCTCGACGAACAGCTTGCCACGCGCCTGGAGGGTTTCCAGGGAGTAGGTCAGCGCCTTGCCGGTTTCCACCGATACCAGGACGCCGTTCTGACGGCCGGACATGTGACCGGACTTCATGGTGTCGTAGCGATCGAAGATCGAGGTCAGGATGCCAGCACCGTTGGTCAGGGTCAGGAACTGGTTACGGAAACCGATCAGGCCACGAGCCGGGATGTTGTACTCCAGGCGCACACGCCCTTTGCCATCCGGGGACATGTTGGTCAGGTCGCCTTTACGCAGGCCCATTTCTTCCATGACCTTGCCCTGGGATTCCTCAGGGATGTCGATGGTGACGTTCTCGAACGGTTCCTGCTTATTGCCATCGACGACGCGGATGATCACTTCAGGACGGCCTACGGCCATTTCGAAGCCTTCGCGACGCATGGTTTCGATCAGTACCGAGAGGTGCAGCTCACCACGGCCGGAAACCTTGAACTTGTCGGCCGAGTCGCCTTCTTCAACGCGCAGTGCAACGTTGTACAGCAGCTCCTTGTCCAGACGTTCCTTGATGTTACGGGAAGTCACGAACTTGCCTTCCTTACCGCAGAATGGCGAGTCGTTGACCTGGAAGGTCATGGAAACAGTCGGCTCGTCGACGGTCAGCGGCTTCATCGCCTCGACAACGGTCGGGTCGCACAGGGTGTCGGAGATGAACAGCTCTTCGAAGCCGCTGATGCAGACGATGTCGCCGGCAGCCGCTTCTTCGACGTCCACACGGTGCAGTCCGTGGTGACCCATCAGCTTCAGGATACGGCCGTTGCGTTTCTTGCCGTCGACGTCGATGGCGACAACCGGGGTGTTCGGCTTGACGCGACCACGGGCGATACGGCCAACGCCGATCACACCCAGGAAGCTGTTGTAGTCCAGGGCCGAGATCTGCATCTGGAACGGACCGTCACGGTCAACGGCTGGCGCTGGTACGTTGTCGACGATCGACTGGTACAGCGGGGTCATGTCTTCAGCCATGGCGGTGTGGTCCAGACCGGCAATGCCGTTCAGGGCCGAGGCGTAGACGACCTGGAAGTCCAGTTGTTCGTCGGTGGCACCGAGGTTGTCGAACAGGTCGAAGATCTGGTCCAGAACCCAGTCAGGACGCGCGCCCGGACGGTCGACCTTGTTGATCACCACGATCGGCTTGAGGCCGGCTTCGAACGCTTTCTTGGTCACGAAGCGGGTTTGCGGCATAGGGCCGTCCTGGGCGTCGACCAGCAGCAGCACGGAGTCGACCATCGACATCACGCGCTCTACTTCACCACCGAAGTCGGCGTGGCCCGGGGTGTCCACGATGTTGATGTGGTAGCCGTTCCAGTTGATGGCGGTGTTTTTCGCCAGGATGGTGATACCACGCTCTTTTTCCTGGTCGTTGGAGTCCATCACGCGCTCGTCGTTGAGCTCGTTGCGTTCCAGGGTGCCGGATTGACGCAAGAGTTTGTCTACCAGGGTGGTCTTACCATGGTCAACGTGGGCAATGATGGCGATGTTGCGTAGATTTTCGATCACTTGTGTATCTCGATCAGAGGATTCGGTGTGCTGACAGGTCGTGGCAGCGATTTACGTTGAGTCCGACAAAGCCGCTACAGCTTGTCGGCGGCGTCGGGGGGCCGGTGACGCAGGCCACAGGCAAACAGCCCCGGGCACTTAGCTCGGTCGATAAACGCGCACATTGGCATGCCCCTCACTGAGCAAATGGTGGGCATGCAGGCGACTCATCACGCCTTTGTCGCAATACAGCAGGTACTGGCGAGTAGGGTCCAGTTCCTTGAAACGCGCGTTCACTGCATAGAACGGCATCGTTTGTACCTCGATACCGGCGACGCTCAACGGGTCGTCTTCAGCGTCGTCCGGATGACGGATGTCGATGATGATCTGACCAGCCAGCGCTTCGCCGACTTCTTCAATCTTGATGTCCTGGCCCAATTCGTCGATCACTCGATCGATTGGCACCAGCCTGGCGTTTTCGAGCGCACGCTCGAGCACCGCCATATCGAATTCTTTCTCTTCATGCTCCACGCGTCCGCGCTTGGCGGCCGTCTTCGGATTGACCGAGATGACCCCGCAGTACTCCGGCATGTGCCGGGCAAATTCAGCGGTGCCAATCGCGTTGGCCGTGTCGATGATGTCCTGCTTGTGGCTGGCGATCAGCGGGCGCAGTACAAGCTTTTCGGTCACGCAGTCGATAACCGACAGGTTCGGCAGCGTCTGGCTCGATACCTGGGAAATCGCCTCGCCGGTGACCAGCGCATCGATGTGCAGGCGATCGGCGATGCTGGACGCGGCACGCAACATCATACGCTTCAAAATGACGCCCATATGACTGTCGTCGACTTTGCCGAGGATTTCCCCCAGAACTTCTTCGAACGGCACACTCACAAATAACACGCGCTGGGAGCTGCCGTACTTCTTCCAGATGAAGTGCGCCACTTCCATCACACCCAGCTCATGGGCACGCCCGCCGAGGTTGAAGAAGCAGAAATGGCTCATCAGTCCGCGTCGCATGATCTGATAGGCCGCAACCGTGGAGTCGAAGCCGCCCGACATCAGCACCAGCGTCTGCTCCAGGGCACCCAGCGGATACCCGCCGATGCTGTTGTGCTGGCTGTGGATGACGAACAACCGTTGGTCGCGAATTTCGATGCGTACTTCAACCTGCGGGTTTTTCAACGAGATACCAGCGGCGCCGCATTGCTGGCGCAGTTGGCTGCCGACGTACCGGTCCACGTCCATCGAGCTGAACGGGTGCTTGCCCGCGCGCTTGCAACGTACCGAGAAAATCTTGCCGGCCAACGCATTGCCATAATGCAGCTTGCACTTGGCGACGATGTCGTCGAAATCCCCCAGCGGATATTCATCCACCTGCAGAAAGTGCGCGATGCCCGGCATGCAGGTCAGCCGCTCGGTCATTTCCTTCAGGATCCTGGGATCGCTGACGCGGGTTTCCAGTTCGAGATTGTCCCACACGCCATTCACCACCACGACCGGGTCCAGATCACGGAGCACGGCACGGATGTTCTTCGCCAACTGCCGGATGAAACGCGTCCGGACCGGGCGGCTCTTGATGGTGATTTCGGGAAAGACTTTTACGATTAGTTTCATGAAAACAGCGCGCGAACGGCCAGCCGAAAAAGGGGGGCGCGGATTATAGCGGAAATTGCTCAAGGTTTGACCAATTAATGTGTGCCCCGTTTTGAGCGCACCAAAACAGGTCACCCGCCTTCCATTGCGCTACATTACAGTGCGCAATTGTCTGACAATCTGCCGTTCAAGCCCTGGAAAGGCGTGGGTTTGGTGCAAAAAACCCAAGCTGGGGCACTGGCATGCAATTTGCTCCCTTGTGAGGCAGGTTGCCTTGGCAGAGTATTCGCGCCGGCATCACTCATATCTACGGGCATACCATTACCCGCCCGAAGCCACCCGGAGGACATATGTCGAAGTCGGTTCAACTCATCAAAGATCATGACGTCAAGTGGATTGATCTGCGCTTCACTGACACCAAAGGCACTCAACATCACGTGACCATGCCGGCCCGTGATGCCCTGGATGACGATTTCTTCGAAATCGGCAAGATGTTCGACGGTTCCTCCATCTCTGGCTGGAAGGGCATCGAAGCGTCCGACATGATCCTGATGCCGGACGACGAAACCGCCGTTCTGGATCCGTTCACCGAAGAGCCGACCCTGATCCTGGTCTGCGACATCATCGAACCTTCGACCATGCAAGGCTATGACCGCGACCCACGCGCCATTGCCCACCGTGCCGAGGAATACCTGAAGTCCACCGGTATCGGCGACACCGCTTTCTTCGGTCCCGAGCCTGAGTTCTTCATCTTCGACTCGGTCAAGTTCAAGTCCGACATCTCCGGCTCCATGTTCAAGATCTTCTCCGAACAAGGTTCGTGGATGTCCGACCAGGACGTGGAAGGCGGCAACAAAGGCCACCGTCCAGGCGTGAAAGGCGGCTACTTCCCAGTACCACCGTTCGATTTCGACCACGAAATCCGTACCTCCATGTGCAACGCACTGGAAGAAATGGGCCAGACCGTCGAAGTTCACCACCACGAAGTGGCGACTGCCGGCCAGAACGAAATCGGCGTGAAGTTCAACACGCTGGTCAAGAAGGCTGACGAAGTCCAGACCCTGAAATATGTCGTGCACAACGTTGCCGACGCCTATGGCCGCACCGCGACCTTCATGCCGAAGCCACTGTATGGCGACAACGGTTCGGGCATGCACGTTCACGTGTCGATCTCCAAGGACGGCAAGAACACTTTCGCAGGCGAAGGCTATGCCGGTCTGTCGGACACCGCCCTGTACTTCATCGGCGGTATCATCAAGCACGGTAAGGCCCTGAACGGCTTCACCAACCCGTCGACCAACTCCTACAAGCGTCTGGTACCAGGCTTCGAAGCGCCGGTAATGCTGGCCTACTCGGCTCGCAACCGCTCCGCTTCGATCCGTATTCCGTACGTGAACAGCCCTAAAGCCCGCCGTATCGAAGCCCGCTTCCCGGATCCGGCTGCCAACCCATACCTGGCCTTCGCCGCACTGATGATGGCCGGTCTGGACGGTATCCAGAACAAGATCCACCCTGGCGATGCCGCCGACAAGAACCTGTATGACCTGCCGCCTGAAGAGGCCAAGGAAATCCCACAGGTTTGCGGCAGCCTGAAAGAAGCCCTGGAAGAGCTGGACAAGGGCCGTGCGTTCCTGACCAAGGGCGGCGTATTCAGCGATGACTTCATCGACGCTTACATCGCACTGAAAAGCGAAGAAGAAATCAAGGTTCGCACCTTCGTACACCCACTGGAATATGAGCTGTACTACAGCTGCTGATCCGGTAGCGCTCGCATACGCGGCGTGAAACAAGAGAGGCCTCCTTCGGGAGGCCTTTTTCATGGGCGCAGGTTACGTGCATGATGACCGTCGCCCCTCCCCTTGGAAGAGATTGCCCATGAACTTGCGCTTCACACTTGGCCTCGCCCTTTCCACCGCGCTGCTGGCAAGCACAGCCGAAGCCAAGCCCGCTCCCGACGCCCTGACCCCTTTGCTGAACGCCATCGGCGAACGCATAGCCATCGCCGATCAAGTGGCGCTGAGCAAATGGGACAGTCATAAACCGGTAGAAGACCGCCAGCGCGAGCGTGAAGTCATTGCCGCCGCGGTCGCCCAGGCGCCGACCTACAAGCTGTCCGGGGAAACCGTGGAAGCGTTTTTCACCGCCCAGATAGAAGCCAACAAACTGGTGCAGTACATCGACCTGTCCGACTGGACCCTGGAAGGCAAGGCGCCGGACCTCCCGCGTCCGGACCTGGTGGGGCAAATCCGCCCGCAACTCGATCGACTGCAAAAACGCCTGCTGCAACAACTGGCCGATTTCGCCCCCTACCGTACCGATCCGCAGTGCCCGCAATGGCTGGCCCGGGCCACCCACCACGACAAACAGCACCCGGTGCACCGACTTGCCCTGATACGGGCGACTGCTGAACTGTGCCTAGCCAAAAGCTGAAGCAACACACATCCCCCTGTGGGAGCGAGCCTGCTCGCGATGGCGATCGATCAGCAACATTGCTGTTGCCTGACACATCGCCATCACGAGCAGGCTCCCACAAAGGGGTTTCAGTGTTGAACTCTTTGGGTTGGGCCGACCGGCTCCTTGTCCTATGCTGCATGCAACACTTTCAGTTTCCGGTTGATTTTATGGGTCGCGTTTTTCCAGGAATGCTATCGCTGCTACTGGCACTGCCCGCAGCAGCCCAGATCTACAAATACACCGACGCCAATGGCAACACGGCCTATAGCAACCAACCACCCCAAGGCGTTCCTACCCAGACGGTGGAGTTGCCTCCGCTCAACAGCATCGAACATCAGCCGTCAACCGGCCCGGACACGCCGCCAGTTCCGGCCAGTAGAGAATCGCCGCGCAAGGCCTACGAAACACTCGAGCTGACGGACATCCCCACCGAGCAAGCCCTGCGCGCCAACAACGGCACTTTCACCGTCGGCGTCCGGGCGCAACCACGCCTGCAAAGTCCTCATCAGTTCCGACTGTTGCTGGATGACCAACCCTACGGCCTGCCCTCCAACGTGCCGCGTCTGCAACTGGTGAACATCGACCGGGGCGAGCACCGGTTGGCGGTCCAGGTCATCGATGGGGAAAACCTTGTGCAGCAGAGCGAAACCGTCACTTTTACCGTGCAGCGGGTGCATCAGCCATGATTCGCTTGGCGCTAGCCCTGTACCTGTCCCTGACTGCCTTGCCAGGGATGGCGCAGGTCTACACCTATGTCGACGCTCAGGGTAATCGTGTCTTCACCGATCAACCGCGTCCCGGCAATGCGAAGAAAGTCCGACTGCCACCCGGCAACCGGATGCCCGCGCAGCCTCCTGCTGCAACCTCGGCGTCAACCAAAGTCCAGTCAGAACCCTTGTTTCATTACGAGATGCTCCGGTTGCTGATCCCGGAGCCCGACGCCACGATACGCAGCACAGCGGGGGAACTGATCGTCACCGCCACCAGTGAACCAGGGCTGAAAAAGGGCCATCACTACCGCCTGCTGCTCGACGGCCGGCCCACTGGGGAACCAGGACCAAGCCCAGTGTTTGCCTTGAGTAACATTGATCGAGGCACTCACCAGCTGGCGGTGGAAATCCTCGATGAGCAAGACCGCATCGTCGAACGCACCGCCAACCAACCCTTCCACATGCAACGCACGTCGCTGGCGCAGAAACGCCGCATCAAGCCTTGCACCACCGCCGATTATGGTCAGCGCCCCGAATGCCCCCTCGCCGATAAGCCGGAAGAAGAGAGCAGCATCCTGCCGTTCTTCTAACACCCTCCATGTCAGCGCACTATATTGGTGCGAATCGTTGCGCCACTACCCAGGCTTCAACCCATTTTGGTTCGAAAGTACCCGGAAAAACTGGCAGAACGCCACGCAATCGGGCGAAAAATACCCTTTTCAGGCTCTAAACGCTTCTTTTCGGAGCCTTGGTTTGGTTTTTGCATTTTCCTTCCATCAGCGCGTTTATCGCGCGCGCAATTTAGGACCGGCCCTGAATTGCCACGCTTCAAAAGAGGTCCCGATGACCATTAGCGATGCCCTACACCGCTTGCTACTCGATAACCTCACCACCGCGACCATTCTGCTCGACGCTGAACTGCGCCTCGAGTACATGAACCCGGCGGCGGAGATGCTCCTGGCTGTCAGCGGCCAGCGCAGCCATGGCCAGTTCATCAGCGAGCTGTTCACCGAATCCGCCGAGGCGCTCAACTCGTTGCGCCAGGCCGTGGAGCAGGCTCACCCGTTCACCAAGCGTGAAGCGATGCTCACCGCCCTGACCGGTCAGACGCTGACGGTCGACTATGCGGTAACGCCGATCCTGAGTAACGGTGCCACCCTGTTGCTGCTGGAAGTCCACCCCCGTGATCGCTTGCTGCGCATCACCAAGGAAGAGGCACAGTTGTCCAAGCAGGAAACCAGCAAGATGCTGGTGCGTGGCTTGGCTCATGAAATCAAGAACCCCCTCGGTGGCATTCGTGGCGCTGCGCAATTGCTCGCCCGGGAACTGCCTGAAGAAAGCCTCAAGGACTACACCAACGTCATCATCGAGGAAGCCGACCGCCTGCGAAACCTTGTGGACCGCATGCTCGGCTCCAACAAGCTGCCGTCCCTGGCCCTGTGCAATGTCCACGAAGTGCTGGAGCGCGTCGGCAGCCTCGTGGAAGCCGAAAGCCAGGGTTGCATCACATTGGTGCGCGACTACGACCCAAGCATTCCCGATGTCTTGATCGATCGTGAACAGATGATCCAGGCCGTGTTGAATATCGTGCGCAACGCGATGCAGGCCATCGGCAGCCAGAACGAGCTGCGCCTTGGCCGCATCAGCTTGCGCACCCGCGCCCTGCGCCAGTTCACCATCGGTCATGTGCGCCATCGCCTGGTGACCAAGATCGAAATCATCGACAACGGCCCGGGCATCCCCACGGAGTTGCAGGAAACCATCTTCTTTCCCATGGTCAGCGGCCGTCCGGACGGTACCGGGCTGGGCCTGGCCATTACCCAGAACATCATCAGTCAGCATCAGGGCCTGATCGAGTGTGAGAGCCACCCGGGCCACACCACCTTCTCGATCTTCCTGCCACTGGAACAAGGAGCCACATCGACATGAGCCGTAGTGAAACCGTGTGGATCGTCGATGACGACCGTTCTATCCGCTGGGTCCTGGAAAAAGCCTTGCAACAGGAAGGCATGACCACCCAGAGCTTTGACAGCGCCGATGGCGTGATGAGTCGCCTGGCCCGTCAGCAACCGGACGTCATCATCTCCGACATTCGCATGCCCGGCGCCAGCGGCCTGGACTTGCTGGCGCGAATTCGCGAGGAGCATCCACGGCTGCCGGTGATCATCATGACCGCCCACTCCGACCTGGACAGCGCCGTAGCGTCCTACCAGGGCGGAGCCTTCGAATACCTGCCCAAGCCGTTCGATGTCGATGAAGCAGTGTCGCTGGTCAAGCGCGCCAACCAGCACGCCCAGGAACAGCAAGGCCTGGAAGAAGTGCCGGCCCTGGCCCGCACACCGGAAATCATCGGCGAAGCGCCGGCGATGCAGGAAGTGTTTCGCGCGATCGGACGCCTGAGCCACTCCAACATCACCGTGCTGATCAATGGCGAATCCGGTACCGGTAAAGAACTGGTGGCCCATGCCCTGCACCGCCACAGCCCACGGGCGGCATCGCCGTTCATCGCGCTGAACATGGCTGCGATTCCCAAGGACCTGATGGAGTCCGAGCTGTTCGGTCACGAAAAAGGCGCATTCACCGGCGCGGCCAACCTGCGACGCGGGCGCTTCGAACAGGCCGACGGCGGCACGTTGTTCCTCGACGAGATCGGCGACATGCCGGCCGACACCCAGACCCGTCTGTTGCGCGTGCTGGCGGACGGCGAGTTCTATCGGGTAGGCGGCCATACACCGGTCAAGGTCGATGTACGCATCATCGCCGCGACCCACCAGAACCTGGAAACCCTGGTTCACGCCGGCAAATTCCGTGAAGACCTGTTCCATCGCCTGAACGTGATCCGCATTCATATCCCGCGCCTGGCGGATCGTCGCGAGGACATCCCGACCCTGGCCAGGCATTTCCTCAGCCGCGCCGCCCAGGAGCTGGCGGTAGAGCCCAAGCTGCTCAAGAGCGAGACCGAGGAATACCTCAAGAACCTGCCGTGGCCCGGCAACGTGCGCCAGCTGGAGAACACCTGTCGCTGGATCACCGTCATGGCCTCGGGACGTGAGGTGCATATCGGCGACCTGCCACCGGAACTGCTGAGCCTGCCACAGGACTCGGCCCCGGTGACCAACTGGGAACAGGCCCTGCGCCAGTGGGCCGATCAGGCCTTGGCCCGAGGCCAGTCGAGCCTGCTGGACAGTGCCGTGCCGAGTTTCGAACGAATCATGATCGAAACCGCCCTCAAGCACACCGCCGGCCGCCGCCGCGACGCCGCCGTATTGCTGGGCTGGGGTCGCAATACCTTGACCCGCAAGATCAAGGAATTGGGGATGAAGGTCGATGGCGGGGATGATGATGAAAGCGAAGAGGGCTGAGCCTCCGTCGGCTTTTCGCTGAATCTGAAGGCCAATCGCGAGCAGGCTCGCTCCCACATCGGGTTGTCGGTGTGCGCGCGCGTCGTGGCGCCGCTCCCCCTGTGTGCGAGCCTGCTCGCGATGCTTTTGAAAGCTTCGTGCACCACACCAATGCACCACGAACCGCAACTGCGCGCTTCATACGAGCCCTGACTGATCGAGTCACCTCGGGGAAACCTGCCTCAACAAAAGCCAAAGCCCCGGAATACGGGGCTTTGCGCAACATCGTAAGGTTTTCTGTGACAAGCCATTTAAAACTGGCACGCCCCCTGCAATAACCCAATCACTACCCAGTTTCGGGGACCTTGGTACAGGCAGGCCGGGGATTCCCCATTTTATTCGGGCTCATCGAGCTCATCGTTTTGGGGGCCTTGATACAGGCAGGTCAAGGTTTCCCTTCTTTACACCAGGGCTGGATCTTTGCGATCGCCCTCCCGTTTTGGGGACCTTGGTACAGGCAGGCCGGGGATTCCCCTCTTTTATTGCTCCTGGAGACGGACCTCGAGCCGCCAGCGATCATCCACCTCGCTGCCGGTCCACTCGCCCCGCAACGGACGCGCCGCCACCAGAGTCAGCAACAAGCCCTTGTCACTCAAGCGCACGCGCCAGTTCACGTCCTTGCCATTGAGCTTCAGTTGCCCCTTCTGTGCCGGACCTTCGGCTTCGAACAACAGCGCCACGGAGCCATCGATGATTTCTCCGTGCAGCTTGGGTTCGTCATTGAACCAGGCCACCAGCACCCCATCGCTCACCTCGATCTGTTGCAACACGCTCGGTTCGGGATTGGTCAGGCGGCCGATCATCAGTCCAATCATCAACCCGAAGATTGCCAGGGAGCCCATGACCCGCGGGAATAGCTTCGAACGCTCATCGGTTTGCAGCGTAGAATGCGCGTCATCTTTGTTATCGGAGCCGTGCATGTTTCACGTCATCCTTTTTCAACCGGAAATTCCGCCGAACACCGGCAATGTCATCAGGCTCTGCGCCAACAGCGGCTGCCATCTGCATTTGATCGAACCGCTGGGCTTCGAGATGGACGACAAGCGCCTGCGTCGCGCGGGCCTCGACTACCATGAGTATGCCACCTTGCAGCGTCATGCAGACCTCGCCAGTTGTCTGGAAAGCCTCGGCCACCCGCGCCTGTTCGCTTTCACCACAAAGGGTTCGCGGCCCTTCCATGATGCCAGTTTCGTTGCCGGCGATGCGTTCCTGTTCGGGCCTGAAAGCCGAGGCCTGCCGGCCGACGTGCTGGACGCGCTACCGGCAGAGCAGCGCTTGCGCCTGCCGATGCGTGAAGGCTGCCGCAGCCTGAACCTGTCCAACACGGTGGCGGTGGCTGTTTACGAGGCGTGGCGGCAGAACGGTTTCGCCTGAACCCATAACGCCAGAAACTCCTGTGGGAGCAGAGCCTCCGGGAGCCGAGCCTGTGGGAGCAGAGCTTGCTCGCGATGGAGTCGACACGGTTCAACTTTAAACCGCGTCATCGTTCATCGCGAGCAAGCTCGGCTCCCACAGACTCGGCTCCCACAGGGCTCGCTCCCACAGGTTTTATAGCCGGCTGTCGGACGCTTATTGAACCGTCGCGCTGCCTTCTTCCTGCATGCGTTGCAGCTCCTGGGCGTACAGCGCATCGAAATTCACCGGGGCCAGCATCAGGGCCGGGAACGAGCCGCGAGTCACCAGGCTGTCCAGCGCTTCACGGGCGTACGGGAACAGGATGTTCGGGCAGAACGCGCCCAGTGTATGGCTCATCGAAGCGGCATCGAGGTTCTTGATCAGGAAGATCCCGGCCTGCTGGACTTCAGCGATGAACGCCACTTCGTCACCGTTCTTCACGGTGACCGACAGGGTCAGCACCACTTCGTGGAAGTCTTCTTCCAGGGCTTTCTGGCGGGTGTTGAGGTCCAGGCCTACGCTCGGCTCCCACTGCTGGCGAAAGATCGCCGGGCTTTTCGGGGCTTCGAACGACAGGTCTCGCACATAAATGCGCTGCAAGGAGAATTGCGGTGCGGCTTCTTCTTCGCTGGCAGCTGTGTTCTGTTGGTCAGTCATCGCAGATCCTTCTCACTTTCAGGTTCTTCAGGGGATTCAGGCCTTGAGCATCGCGTCGAGCTTGCCGGCGCGCTCCAGGGCAAACAGGTCGTCGCAACCGCCCACGTGGGTGTTGCCGATCCAGATCTGAGGCACGGATGTACGTCCGGCCTTCTGGGTCATCTCGGCGCGCAGTTGCGGCTTGCCATCGACCTTGATCTCTTCGAAAGCCACGCCCTTGTTCTGGAGCAGGAACTTGGCTCTGGAACAATAGGGGCAGTAATCGCTGGAATAGACAACGACGTGGGTCATCTCACTTCACCAGGGGCAGGTTGTCGGCTTTCCAGGTCGCCACGCCACCGGACAGCTTGGCGGCAGTGAAACCGGACTTCATCAGTTCGCGGGCGTGGGTACCGGCCGTCTGGCCCATGGCATCGACCAGGATAATGGTCTTGGCCTTGTGCTTTTCCAGCTCGCCGATACGTGCGGCCAATTTGTCCTGGGGGATGTTCAACGCGCCGACAATGTGACCGGCGGCGAATTCCTTGCCGGGACGAATGTCCACCACCACGCCGGCGTCCTTGTTGACCAGCGCGGTCAGTTCGGCGGTGCTCAGGCTGCGACCGCCGCCCTGCATCGTGTGGACGAGCAGCAATGCCAGCAGTACGACGAAGATACCGACGAGAATGTAGTGGTTAGTGGCAAATTCAATCAGGTGAGCAACCATCGAAGGAGGTTCCAGGGCGTTAAAATGTCGGCCAGTATACACAGCACTCAAGGTCGGCCAAACCCCGCCCGGCGGTGACGGCACCGGAACTTACCTTTAAACTGCCCGTCCCTTTTCCATCGTCTTCCTTTAACCAGCCACGAGTGGATTCCATGACTACCACGCCTAAACCTTTGGTCCTGATGATTCTCGACGGCTTCGGTCACAGTGACAGCCACGAATCCAACGCTGTGTATTCGGCCAACAAGCCTGTACTGGACCGCCTGTGGGCCACCGTGCCGAACGGCCTGATCTCCGGCAGCGGCATGGACGTCGGCCTGCCGGACGGGCAGATGGGCAACTCCGAAGTCGGCCACATGAACCTCGGCGCCGGCCGCGTGGTTTACCAGGACTTCACCCGCGTCACCAAAGCGATCCGCGACGGCGAGTTCTTCGAGAACCCGACCATCTGCGCCGCCGTGGATAAAGCCGTGGCTGCCGGCAAGGCCGTGCATTTCATGGGTCTGCTGTCCGACGGCGGCGTGCACAGCCACCAGGACCACCTGATTGCCATGGCCGAACTGGCCTTCAAACGCGGCGCCGAGAAAATCTACCTGCACGCCTTCCTCGATGGCCGCGACACCCCGCCGAAGAGTGCCGCCTCTTCCATCGAGCTGCTGGACACCACATTCCAGGCGCTGGGCAAGGGCCGCATCGCCAGCATCGTCGGCCGTTACTACGCCATGGATCGCGACAACCGTTGGGACCGCGTAGCCCAGGCCTACAATCTGATCGTCGATGGCAACGCCGAATTCAGCGCCGCCACCGCCCAGGAAGGCCTGCAAGCCGCCTACGAGCGCGGCGAAAGCGACGAATTCGTCAAGGCCACCACCATCGGCGAGCCGGTCAAAGTCGAGGATGGCGACGCCGTGGTGTTCATGAACTTCCGCGCCGACCGGGCCCGCGAACTGACCCGGGTCTTCGTCGAAGACGATTTCAAGGAGTTCGAACGCCCTCGCCAGCCAAAGCTGGCCGGTTTCGTAATGCTGACCCAGTACGCCGCCAGCATCCCGGCACCTTCGGCTTTCGCCGCCGGCAGCCTGGAAAACGTGCTGGGCGATTACCTGGCGAAGAATGGCAAGACTCAGTTGCGCATCGCCGAAACAGAAAAATATGCCCACGTGACGTTCTTTTTCTCCGGCGGCCGCGAAGAACCGTTCCCGGGCGAAGAACGCATCCTGATCCCATCGCCGAAAGTCGCCACCTACGACCTGCAACCGGAGATGAGCGCCCCGGAAGTCACAGACCGGATCGTCGACGCCATTGAAAACCAGCGTTACGACGTCATCGTGGTCAACTATGCCAACGGCGACATGGTCGGTCACAGCGGTGTATTCGAGGCAGCGGTCAAGGCCGTGGAGTGCCTGGACACCTGCGTTGGCCGCATCGTCGAGGCGCTGGAAAAGGTCGGAGGCGAAGCGCTGATCACAGCCGACCATGGCAATGTCGAGCAGATGTCCGACGAATCCACCGGCCAGGCCCACACTGCCCATACCACCGAGCCGGTGCCATTTATCTACGTTGGCAAGCGCGACTTCAAGGTCCGCGACGGCGGTGTGCTGGCCGACGTGGCGCCGACCATGCTGATGCTGCTGGGCATGGAAAAGCCTGCGGAAATGACCGGGACTTCGATTCTGGTCTGATCAACCCCCCCATGTGGGAGCAAAGCTTGCTCGCGATAGCGATCGAACGGTCAGCACTTTTGTTGAATGTGCTGACATCATCGCGAGTAAGCTTTGCTCCCACAGAGGTTTGGCGGTGATTTGGCGCCTGACACCAGCCCAGTTGTCACACAGCCCCAAATGGGCGTTTTTTTTGCGGCGTGGGGCGGGCATACTAGGCCGTCCCTTTCCCTGGTATCGCCCGCCTCTATGCTTCGCGTCCTGATAGCCCTCGCTCTGACCTGCCTGCTCCAACCGGCCTTCGCTGACGAGCGCGCGCAAACCCAACAGCAGTTGGAAGCCACGCGCCAGGACATTGCCGAGCTGAAGAAGCTGCTGGGCAAGCTGCAGGAAGAGAAAGCCGGCGTGCAGAAAGACTTGCGCGGCACCGAGACCGAGATGGGCAACCTGGAGAAACAGGTCGACGCCCTGCAAAAAGAGCTGAAGAAAAGCGAATCCGAGCTGCAGCGGCTCGATGGAGAGAAAAAAAAACTCCAGAGCGCGCGCGCTGAACAGCAGCATCTGATCGCCATCCAGGCCCGCGCGGCCTATCAGAGCGGCCGTCAGGAGTATCTCAAGCTGTTGCTCAACCAGCAGAACCCCGAGAAGTTCGCCCGCACCCTCACCTACTATGACTATCTGAGCCAGGCACGCCTGGAACAACTCAAGAAATTCAACGAAACCCTGCGGCAGCTGGCCAACGTCGAAAAAGACATCGAACTGCAGCAAGCCCAGTTGCTGGTGCAGAAAAGCAGCCTCGATACCCAGCGCGAAGAACTCGAGAAAGTGCGCAAGGAACGCGCAGAAGCCCTGGCCAAGCTCAATGATGATATGAAGGCGCGGGACAGCAAGCTCAAGGCTCGCGAGCAGGACCAGGCCGAATTGGCGAAAGTCTTGAAAACCATCGAGGAAACCCTGGCCCGCCAGGCGCGAGAGGCAGAGGAAGCGCGGCAGAAAGCGCTGATCGCCCAGCAGGAAGCCGAAAAAAAGCGTTTGCGTGAAGCCCAGGCCGATGCGGACTCGGACGATGCGCCCCGCAAAACGACAAAATCCAGCCCCGGCGCGCTGGTTTCCAGCGATGGCGAAACTTTCGGCGGCGCCTTTGCTTCCGCCCGGGGCAAACTTCCATGGCCAGTCAATGGTCGATTGCTTGCGCGCTTTGGTGAAACCCGCGGCGACGACACCCGTACCAAGTGGGACGGCGTGATGATCAGCGCATCCGCCGGCAGCCAGGTGCACGCCGTTCATGGCGGGCGCGTGGTGTTCGCCGACTGGCTGCGTGGCGCCGGCCTGCTGGTGATCCTCGATCACGGCAACGGTTACCTGAGTCTGTATGGCCACAACCAGACGCTGCTCAAGTCGGCGGGGGATGTGGTCAAGGCCGGTGAGTCCATCTCCACGGTCGGCAACAGTGGCGGGCAGGATACGCCTGCACTGTATTTCGCTATTCGTCAGCAGGGTCGCCCCAGTGACCCGGCCCAATGGTGTCGTGCGCAAGGATAAGCGCGCCCATCCAATTAAGGAGTTCGTTCGACATGCTGCATTTGTCCCGCCTTACCTCGCTGGCCCTGACGATCGCCCTCGTGATCGGTGCGCCCCTGGCTTTCGCCGCCGGACCGGCCCCGTCGGCGCCTGCCGCCGCCGCGACCACGAAGGCCCCGTTGCCGCTGGATGAACTGCGCACCTTTGCCGAAGTCATGGACCGGATCAAAGCCGCCTACGTCGAACCGGTGGATGACAAGATGCTGCTGGAGAACGCCATCAAGGGCATGCTCAGCAACCTCGACCCGCACTCGGCCTACCTGGGACCGGAAGACTTTGCCGAATTGCAGGAAAGCACCAGCGGCGAGTTCGGCGGCCTGGGCATCGAAGTCGGCAGCGAAGACGGCTTTATCAAGGTGGTCTCGCCGATCGACGACACGCCGGCCTCCAAGGCCGGAATCCAGGCCGGTGACTTCATCGTCAAGATCAACGGCCAGCCGACACGCGGCCAGAGCATGACCGAAGCCGTGGACAAGATGCGCGGCAAGATCGGCCAGAAGATCACCCTGACCCTGGTGCGCGATGGCGGCACGCCGTTCGACGTGACCCTCACGCGGGCGGTCATCCAGGTCAAGAGCGTGAAGAGCCAACTGCTGGAGTCGGGCTACGGCTACATCCGCATCACCCAGTTCCAGGTCAAGACCGGCGAAGAAGTTGCCAAGGCCCTGGCCAAGCTGCGCAAGGACAATGGCAAGAAACTCAACGGTCTGGTCCTGGACCTGCGCAACAACCCTGGCGGCGTGCTGCAGTCGGCGGTGGAAGTGGTCGATCACTTCATCACCAAGGGCCTTATCGTCTACACCAAGGGGCGTATCGCCAACTCCGAGCTGCGCTTCTCGGCCACCGGCAACGACCTGAGCGAAGCTGTGCCACTGGTGGTGTTGATCAACGGTGGCAGCGCCTCGGCCTCGGAAATCGTCGCCGGTGCCCTGCAGGACCAGAAGCGCGGCGTCGTCATGGGCACCACCAGTTTCGGCAAAGGCTCGGTGCAGACCGTGCTGCCACTGAACAATGATCGCGCCCTGAAGATAACTACCGCGCTGTACTTCACGCCCAACGGCCGCTCCATCCAGGCCCAGGGCATCGTCCCGGACATCGAGGTGCGCAAGGCCAAGATCACCAGCGAGCAGGACAGCGAATACTTCAAGGAAGCCGACCTGCAAGGTCACCTGGGCAATGGCAACGGCGGCGCCGACAAGCCGAGCGGTTCTGGCGCCAAGGCCAAGCCGATGCCGCAGGATGACGATTACCAGTTGGCCCAGGCCCTGAGCCTGCTCAAAGGACTGAACATCACCTCCGGCCGCTGAGATGGACCGGCGTTTCATCCTCGGTCTGTTGTGCTGCCTGGCGAGCGCTGCTTTTGCGGCGCCCGACACGCCTGCGCCTTCACCGCACAAGGCTTACCTGAGCCTGATCATCGACGACCTGGGACAGAATCTGCCCCGGGATCGCCGGGTGCTCGCACTCCCCGGTCCGGTCGCCACCGCGATCATGCCCGACACGCCCCACGCCGCCGAATTCGCTCGCGAGGCTCACCGCGCTGGCAAAATCGTCATGCTGCACATGCCCATGGATCCGGCGACCGGACCGTTCGCCTGGCATCCCGAACTACCGATTGAGGAGCTGGGAAAGCGTCTCGACGCCGCGTTCGCCGCCGTGCCCTATACCAGCGGGGTCAACAACCACATGGGCAGCCGCATGACCGCCCAGCCCCAGGCCATGGCATGGCTGATGGCGGACTTGCAACAGCGGCACAAGTTCTTCGTTGACAGCCGCACCAGCGCCCAGACCGTCGCAGCCGCCGAAGCCCAGAAGATTGGCCTCGCCAGTGTGTCGCGGGATGTATTCCTCGACGACGAGCGCACCGAAGCCGCCATCGGCCACCAGCTCCAGAGCGCCATCGACCTGGCCCGCCGCCAGGGCTCGGCCGTGATGATCGGTCATCCCTACCCGCAAACGCTGGCGGTACTCGAACGCGAACTGCCCAGGCTAAAGGCCCAGGGTATCGAATGGGTCGACATCCAGTCGATGATCAGCCTGCGCAGCAATCGGGCGATGGCGGGGCATGGGAAAAATGGGGTTTATCGATAACCGCGTCGCTGCTATCGCGAGCAGGCTCGCACACATTGATTGGCGACTGAGCTTCATCCTGTGGGGGCTTGCTCGCGAAGCGCCTGACCGACCGGTAAATTTCTTCAGAGATACCGCGCCATGATTGCGTCCACCGCACCTTCCCTGCGCAGTTCATCCAGGGCTTTTTGAAGCCGTGCGACCACATCGTCGGGCACGTCCCTGTTCAGCGCCAGGTACAACTCGGCACTGTTGAATCGCAACACGGTCTTGAGATCGCTCACACCCTCCTGACGAGCCAGGTAGCGGCCGGCCGGGTCGCCAGTGGCCCACAGATCGATTTGACCGTTGACCAGTTTCCTGGCGTTGTCCTGATCGCGCAGCACGACAATTGGATTCAGCCCTTGCTTGCCCAGTGTTTCGGCAATCGCATCACCCTTGTAGGCGCCGATCCTGTATTGGCGCGCCTGCTCCAACGAGTCGAGGACAATCTTGCTGTCCGCCCTGGCAAGCATGATCCAGTCGTCCGGACCAATAGGACCAACCCATTTGAACAGCGCTTCACGCTCCGGCAACCGCGCCATGACAAACACACCGTAGCCGGGATTTTCCAGGGCGAGTTTGTAGATGCGTTCCCAGGGAAAACGCAGTGTCAGGTTGTAGGTGATATCGGCGCGCTTGAAGATCTCGCGGACGATGTCCACGGCAATGCCATGGATGTTCTCGTCCTGGGCGAAGTTCTTGCCGTTCTTGGCCATGTTGTACGGAGGGAAGTTTTCCGTCAGCAGCACCAGTGATGTCTCGGCAGCGCGGGCGGACCCTGCGAGCAGCAACGTGGCGCCAGCAAAGGCAAGAACGAGGCGTTTGAGCATGTCGGGCTACCGCAATCCATGGTGTGCCCAAGAGTGCCTTGGGCTTGCCATGGTGTCCAGCAATCAACGAACGCAGATACCGCGCTGTGCCATGTAGGCCTTGGCTTCCGGCACGGTGTATTCGCCAAAATGGAAGATGCTCGCCGCCAGCACTGCACTGGCGTGGCCTTCGAGAATGCCATCGGCCAGGTGTTGCAGGTTGCCGACACCGCCGGAGGCAATCACCGGGATCCCCAGTGCATCGCTGATGGCGCGGGTGACGCCCAGGTCGAAACCGTTCTTCATGCCGTCCTGATCCATGCTGGTCAGCAGGATCTCACCGGCGCCCAGGCCCTCCATCTTCTTCGCCCACTCGACGGCGTCGAGGCCGGTTGGCTTGCGGCCGCCGTGGGTGAAGATTTCCCAGCGCGGGGGTTCGCCCGGGCCGGACACCTTCTTCGCATCGATCGCCACGACAATGCACTGCGAGCCGAAACGCTCGGCGGCCTCGCCGACGAACTCAGGATTGAAGACGGCGGCGGTGTTGATCGACACCTTGTCCGCACCGGCGTTGAGCAGGTTGCGGATGTCCTGCACGGTGCGCACGCCACCGCCCACGGTCAGCGGAATGAATACCTGGCTGGCCATGCGCTCGACGGTATGCAACGTGGTATCGCGACCATCGACGCTGGCCGTGATGTCCAGGAAGGTGATTTCGTCCGCGCCCTGCTCGTCGTAGCGACGGGCGATCTCCACCGGGTCGCCGGCGTCACGGATGTTCTCGAACTTGACGCCCTTGACCACCCGGCCGTTATCCACGTCCAGGCAAGGGATGATGCGTTTGGCCAGCGCCATGATGAGTCCTCAGCCTGTGTAGGCATCGCAGAAGGCCTGGGCCTCGGCGACGTCTAGGGTGCCTTCATAAATCGCGCGACCGGTGATCGCACCGATGATGCCCGGCGCCTTGGCGTCGAGCAGCGTCTTGATATCGCCCAGGTTGTGGATACCGCCGGAGGCGATGACCGGAATCTTCGTAGCGGTGGCCAGGGCGGCGGTGAACGGGACATTGCAGCCTTGCATCATGCCGTCTTTGGCGATGTCGGTGTAGACGATGGCAGACACGCCGTCAGCCTCGAAGCGCTTGGCCAGGTCGATCACCTGCACGGTGCTGACTTCGGCCCAGCCGTCAGTGGCGACGAAACCGTCCTTGGCGTCCAGGCCAACGATGACCTTGCCCGGGAAGGCGCGGCAGGCTTCGGCAACGAACTCAGGCTCCTTGACCGCCTTGGTGCCGATGATCACATAGCTGACGCCGGCCTTGACGTAGTGCTCGATGGTTTCCAGCGAACGGATACCACCACCAATCTGGATCGGCAGGTTCGGGTAGCGCCTGGCGATGGCGGTGACCACCTCACCGTTCACCGGCTGCCCTTCGAAGGCGCCGTTCAGGTCGACCAGATGCAGGCGACGGCAACCACCTTCCACCCACTTGGCGGCCATGCTCACCGGATCATCGGAAAATACCGTGGAGTCTTCCATCCGGCCCTGACGCAGACGTACGCAAGCGCCGTCCTTGAGATCGATAGCGGGGATAATCAGCATCTGGCAAACCTTCAAATACGAATGTTCAGCTTGGCTCGGGAATCAGTTTTTCTCGAGCGCCCACAGGTCGCTTTCGATGCTTTCGAACCTTTCCTTAAGGTGCGCCTGCACGTCGAAAATCGCCCTGTTGTAATAGTGCGGAGCAATTTCGCGGGTAAACAGGTCAAGAATTTCCGCCGCCTCGAACGACCCCAGGTCCAGTTCGAAACGATCCTCCATGAACCGCTGAATCTTGCGGTTCGCCTCACTTTCCTGTTCCGGGGTGAGGGTGAGGATTGGCGGTTTCTTGCGTGCCATTACCAGCGGCCGTCCCACGCGGCGAAATTCTGCAACAGCTGCAGGCCATGGGTGTGGCTCTTCTCCGGGTGGAACTGCACGGCAAATCGTGACCCATCGGCCAGGGCCGCTGCGAAATCGACGCCATAGTGACCACTGCCCACCACCTGCCGTGCATTGCCGGCGGCGATGTAGTAACTGTGTACGAAGTAGAAGCGCGCCAGGTCCGGAATGTTGTGCCACAGCGGGTGATCCACCACCTGCTTCACTTCGTTCCAACCCATGTGCGGGACTTTCAGGTGTTCGGCGTCTTCATGCAGGTCCCTGCCAAAGAACTTCACCTGACCCGGGAACATGCCGATGCAATCGACACCGGCGTTCTCTTCGCTGCGCTCGAGCAAAGCCTGCATGCCCACGCAGATGCCAAGGAACGGACGGTCCTGGCTGACTTCCTGGACCAGCGAATCGAAGCCCAGGCGACGGATCTCGGCCATGCAATCGCGAATCGCACCGACACCGGGGAATACCACTCGGTCGGCTTCGCGAATCACGTCGGCATCGCTGGTGATCAGCACCTTGCCGGCCCCCACATGCTCGAGGGCCTTGGCCACCGAGTGCAGGTTGCCCATACCGTAGTCGATGACTGCAACCGTCTGCATTACAGGACGCCCTTGGTGGAGGGCATCTGCCCGGCCATGCGGTCATCGAGTTCGACGGCCATGCGCAGGGCACGGCCGAAAGCCTTGAACACGGTTTCGATCTGGTGATGGGTGTTGTGCCCGCGCAGGTTGTCGATGTGCAGGGTCACATTGGCGTGATTGACGAAGCCCTGGAAGAATTCCTGGAACAGATCGACGTCGAAGCCGCCGACGGTAGCGCGGGTGTATGGCACATGCATCTGCAAGCCAGGACGACCGGAGAAGTCGATGACCACCCGCGACAGTGCTTCATCGAGCGGCACATAGGCGTGGCCGTAGCGACGGATGCCCTTCTTGTCGCCGATGGCCTGGGTGAAGGCCTGCCCCAGGGTGATACCGACGTCTTCCACTGTGTGGTGGTCGTCGATATGCAGGTCGCCCTTGCTGACGATGTCCAGGTCGATCAGCCCGTGACGGGCGATCTGGTCCAGCATGTGCTCAAGAAAAGGCACGCCGATATCAAACCGGGCCTTTCCGGTGCCATCCAGGTTGATCGAGGCTTTGATCTGGGTTTCCAGAGTGTCGCGCTCGACAGACGCCTTACGTTCGGCCATCACCAGCTCCGCAAAATCATTGGGCGAAAAAGGCAGCCATTATAGGGGCGCGAGCGACAAACAGAAACACGGGAGACGATATCACTGACGGGCTGAATCCCGCGCAGCCGGCGATAGACATGTCCATACAAGTGAGGGATGCAGTTTTTGGCCATCAACCAGAAACAATTGTGGGAGCGAGCCTGCTCGCGATGGCGGTGGATCAGTCAACAATGACTCGATTGACACACCTCATCGCGAGCAGGCTCGCTCCCACAGGGTTCACCCGGAACCGATGGCTCCAGGATCACCTCGATATTGCTTAGTGGAACAACACCGCCGTCTTCTGCAGGGTCACCCACACGCCCCACGCCAGCGGAATGCCCACCACCAGCCAGGCAGCGACCGCCAGGGGCTTGGTGCCCGGTGCGGCCTTCCATTCCAGCGAAGTGGTGCTGTCGGCGCCTTTGTCATGGCCCAGCGCCTGTTCGGCGGCCAGTTCGGCGTCGGTCATGAAGTATTTGTCGGCGACCGGGCGAACCATCAGGTTGCAGAGGAAGCCCAGCACCAGCAGGCCGGCGAGGATGTACAGGGTGATGTCATAGGCCGCGGCGCGTTCAACGCCGATGCTCAACTGATATTCACGCAGGTAGTTCACCAGTACCGGACCCAGCACGCCGGCGGCAGCCCAGGCGGTCAACAGACGACCGTGGATCGCGCCGACCATTTGCGTACCGAACAAGTCCGCCAGGTAGGCCGGAACAGTGGCGAAACCGCCGCCGTACATCGACAGGATGATGCAGAACGCCGCCACGAACAGGGCGATGCTGCCCAGGTGACCGAGGTTCGGGATCAGCGAGTACAGCGCAACCCCCAAGGCAAAGAACACAAAGTAGGTGTTCTTGCGACCCAGGTAATCCGAGAAGGATGCCCAGAAAAACCGCCCACCGATGTTGAACAGGCTCAGCAGGCCAGTGAAGCCGGCCGCAATGGCCGCGATCTGGCCCAGTTGGGTAGCGTCCAGTTGGCCGAAAGGCAGGTCGTTGCCGAGCAGCTTGCCGCCGAACACTTCCTGCAACAGCGGCGAGGCCATACCGATAATGCCGATGCCAGCGGACACATTCAGACACAGTACCAGCCACACCAAAACGAACTGCGGTGTTTTCCAGGCTACGTTCACGTGAACGTGGCGATGGGTGATCATCGAGTTAGCGGTTTTCTTCGGCGCAGGAGTCCAGCCCTCAGGCTTCCAACCGGTCGGAGGTACGCGGTACGACAACGCACCACCGATCATGAACACGAAATAGATCGCGGCCATGACCAGGAAGCTCTGCCAGACGCCTACGCTGGTCGGCGAGGCGAAATGGCTCATCAGCGCCGCGGCCAGCGGAGCACCGACCATCGCCCCGCCACCAAAGCCCATGATCGCCATGCCGGTCGCCATGCCGCGCTTATCCGGGAACCATTTGATGAGGGTGGAAACCGGGGAGATATAGCCCAGACCCAGGCCGATGCCGCCGATCACGCCCGACCCGAGCCACATCAACCAGATCTGGTGGGTATAGATACCCAGCGCGGAAATCACCAGACCACCGCACCAGCACAAGGCCGACACGACACCAGCCTTGCGTGGCCCGGCGTGTTCCAGCCAGCCACCCCAAATGGCTGCCGAGCAACCGAGGAAGATGAAGAACAGAGTGTAGATCCAGCCGAGCATCGAGATCGGCCAGTCGCACTGGGACGAAAAGACTTGCGAGATGAAGCTCATGTCCGGTGCACAAGCCACCGGCTTGGTAATACCCAAGGCCTTGGACAGAGGCAACCAGAATACCGAGAAGCCGTAGGCCATGCCGATGCAGAGGTGAATGGCCAGGGCGGCCGGTGGAACCAGCCACCGGTTGAAACCGGATTTGGCGATGATACGCTCCTTGGAGAGGAACGCAGGCTGGTCGGCAACGCCGCCCGCCGTGATACTCGTGCTCATTGTGTATCCCCCAATTGTTAGAATGGTTCGCCAGCCACGCATCACCCTCAGCCTTATTTGCACGCAGGCGCGGCTGTATTTTCTGGTGAAGCTCCCTGTTGGTGTGACATCAAGTCGCAGAAGGACGGGCGAACGGGTAAAGGTTACCATTTGCTCGTGACAGAAAAACCAAAGTGATATCACCTTTTTCACGTCATCTGTCTTATCGCGCCCCTGGTTGCATTCTGTAGGGCAAAAGTCATTTATTTTTCAGGAACTTCCATGCCCATTGTTGTTGAGCACCTGATTGAAGCTACCGGCCAGGATCGGCAGGACCTGCATAAAATCTACCTGGACGCCCCGCCCTGGCTGCTCGAGCCGTTCAGCGATGCCACTCAGCTGGTCCAGGATTACTTGCACGATAGCTCATTCATTGCGGCTCGCTTCAATGATCGACTGCTCGGCGCCGCACGCCTGCAACGGCACCGGAACGTCTGGCATTTGTCTCAGATGTGCGTACGAAGCGTGACCCGTCGCCGTGGCGTAGCGGAGCGATTGGTCAGCGAAGCACAGCGGATGGCTCGGCGAGAGGGCGCCGAACTGCGGCTGCTGGCCCCTGCCGGACACTTGATGGCCCAGGCCCTGGCAGCCAAATTGAAGTTGGCGCTGGACGAAAGTTGAGCGCCACGAAAACGATCACCCCAACGCACCAGCAATCCACAGCGTTATACTCGCAGGCTAAATTCTGAACTCAACCTACAAGGACTCGCCCATGAAAGCGTTCGGCAAAATCCTGGGTCTGGTACTTCTCGGGCTGTTGCTGATCATTGTGGCCTTGGGCTTTGCCCTGACCCACCTCTTCGATCCCAACGACTATAAGGAAGAGATCCGCCAGATAGCCCGCGACAAGGCCCACATTGAGTTGACCCTCAATGGAGACATCGGCTGGAGTCTGTTCCCATGGTTGGGCCTGGAACTGCACGAAGCCAGCGTTGCGACGCTGGCCAACCCGACACAACCTTTCGCTGACCTGCAGATGCTCGGTCTTTCGGTGCGGGTCATGCCGCTGCTGCGCCGGGAAGTTCAGATGAGCGACGTTCGGGTCGAAGGCCTGAACCTGCGCCTCAACCGTGACAAGAACGGTCACGGTAACTGGGAAGACATCGGCAAGGCCCCTGCGTCCCCAACAACTGCGGGCGCTCCGGCACCGGCCGATCAACCTGCTCCGCCCGCCAGCACCCCGGCGGAAAAACCGGCCCAGCCAACCCGCCTGGACATCGACAGCCTGACCGTGAACAACGCCCGGATCGAATACACCGACGAGCAGACCGGCAAGCAGTTCAGCGCCGAAAGCATCCAACTGAGCACCGGCCCGGTCCACGACTCCACCAACATCCCGGTCACACTGACCGCCTTCCTGTCCAGCAATCAGCCGGCCGTGCGCGTACGGACCGAGGTCACTGGCGAACTGCGCTTCGAGCGGGCCGTGCAACGCTACAAGTTCGAAGACCTGAAACTGTCCGGCGAGGTCACCGGAGACCCTCTACAGGGCAAGATCCTGAATTTCAACGCCCAGGGTCAGCTATCCCTGGACAGGGCCGCGAACGTTGCCGAATGGACCGGCATCAAGCTGTCCCTGAACCAGTTGCGCGCTCTGGGCGAACTGAAGGTCAACGACCTCGACAAAACGCCACAGTTGAGTGGCGGCATATCAATCGCCCAGTTCGACCTGGCGAACTTCGTCGACAGCATCGGCCAGAAACTGCCAGCCATGGGCGAAGGCAGCCTGACCAAGGTCGAACTGGCCAGCCGCATCGCCGGCACCCCCACCAGCGTCGAACTCAACAACATCAATCTGAAGCTCGACGACAGCAGCTTCAGCGGTCGTATCGCCGTGGAAGACTTCGCCAAGCAGTCACTGCGCGCGCAACTCAAGGCCGACATGTTCAATGTTGATCGCTATCTGCCGCCAAAGTCTGCAGAGACCAACAGCGCCAAGGCCGCCCGCGAGGAGGAAGTCAGCAACACCGAGGCCAGTGCCATGGCTGGCGCCGGCACCACACCGTTGCCGAACGCTCCGACTCAGGGCGCCTGGAGCAACGACCGGCTCTTTCCGGTGGAACGCCTGAGCAAACTGGACCTTGATGCCGACCTGACTTTCGGCCAACTGATCCTCGACAAACTGCCGATCCAGGACGCGGCCCTCAAGGCCACCGGCCAGGGCGGCCTGCTGACCCTGCAGAACCTGCGGGGCGATCTGTTCAACGGCAACTTCGAAGCCAAAGGCACGCTGGATGTTCGCCAGACCACGCCACAGTTGAGCCTGCAAACCCGGATCAACCGGGTGCCGGTCGAGAAAATCATCGAGAGCCAGGGCAAGAATCCGCCGGTCAAAGGACTGGTGACACTCAACAGCGCCGTGACCGCCAGCGGCAACAGCCAGAAAGCCTTGATCGAAAGCCTCAACGGCAACGCCGGATTCGTCATCAACGATGGTGTCCTGCTCAACGCCAACCTAGAACAGCAGCTGTGCAAGGGCATCGCCCTGCTGAACCGCAAGAGCCTCAGCGGCGAACCTCGGGGCAAGGACACGCCGTTCCGGCAACTCGACGGCAACCTGACCTTCCACAATGGCGTAGCCAGCAACCCGGACCTGAAAGTCCGCATCCCCGGCATGACCGTCAACGGCAACGGCGACATCGACCTGCGCGTGCTTGGCATGGATTACCGCGTCGGCGTCATCGTTGAAGGCGACAAGAGCGACATGCCCGATCCTGCCTGCCAGGTCAACGAACGCTACGTCGATGTCGAATGGCCGCTGCGCTGTCGTGGCCCGCTGGAACTTGGCGCCAAGGCATGCCGCCTGGACAAGGATGGACTGGGCAAGGTCGCGGCAAAACTGGCTGGCGACCGTCTCAGCGACAAGATCGACGAGAAGCTGGGCGACAAGGTCAGCCCCGAGTTGAAAGACGCGCTCAAGGGATTGTTCAAGCGATGAGAGCCGAGCAGTTTTCCAGCGCCGTCCTGGACTGGTTCGACCGCCACGGGCGTCACGACTTGCCTTGGCAACAAGACATCACTCCGTACCGGGTGTGGGTCTCCGAGATCATGTTGCAGCAGACCCAGGTCAGCACCGTGCTCAACTACTTCGACCGGTTCATGGCCTCGCTGCCCACCGTCCAGGCCCTGGCCGCCGCACCGGAAGACGAAGTACTGCACCTGTGGACCGGTCTGGGCTATTACACCCGTGCGCGCAACCTGCAAAAGAGCGCGAAGATCGTCGTCGACCAGTACGGCGGCGAATTCCCCCGGGACGTGGAAAAACTCACCGAACTGCCGGGGATCGGCCTGTCTACCGCCGGCGCCATCGCCAGCATCAGCATGGGCCTGCGGGCGCCAATCCTCGATGGCAACGTCAAGCGGGTGCTGGCCCGCTTCACGGCCCAGGAAGGCTACCCCGGCGAACCCAGGGTTGCCAAACAGCTGTGGGCCACCGCCGAGCGCTTCACCCCCCAGGACCGGGTCAACGCCTACACCCAGGCGATGATGGACCTGGGAGCCACGCTCTGCACCCGCAGCAAGCCCAGCTGCCTGCTGTGCCCCCTGAAGTCAGGTTGCGAAGCCCACATGCTGGGCCTGGAAACCCGCTACCCGATCCCCAAGCCACGCAAGGAAGTCCCCAGGAAACGCACGCTGATGCCAATGCTGGCCAACCGTGAAGGCGCCATCCTGCTTTACCGTCGCCCTTCCACCGGCCTGTGGGGCGGATTGTGGAGCCTGCCGGAACTCGACGACCTCGACGACCTGCAACACCTGGCCCTGCAGCACGCCCTGGAGCTGGGCAAGCACCAGGAAATGCCCGGCCTGGTACACACCTTCAGTCACTTCCAGTTGGCAATCGAACCCTGGCTGGTCCAGGTTCGGGAAAGCGGCCATCACGTGGCCGAGGCCGACTGGCTCTGGTATAACCTCGCCACCCCGCCGCGCCTGGGCCTCGCCGCCCCGGTCAAGACCTTGCTCGAGCGCGCGGCCGCCGTATTGAACGCAGGAGAGCCGTCATGACCCGCACCATCATGTGCCGTAAGTACAAAGAAGAACTGCCCGCCCTGGAACGAGCCCCCTTCCCGGGCTCCATAGGCCAGGATATCTACGACAACGTCTCGGCCAAGGCCTGGGGCGACTGGCAGAAACACCAGACCCTGCTGATCAACGAAAAACGCCTGAACATGATGAACGCCGACGACCGCAAATACCTCCAGGGCGAGATGGCGAAGTTCTTTTCCGGCGAAGAATACGCCAAGGCCGAAGGCTACGTGCCGCCGTCCGAATAAGCTGTCCGGACCGGGGGCGAATCGTAAGCGACGGTAATAATTAAATATTTTTTGAAAACTTGCTTGACGCCCCCCTGAAAAACCCGTTTAATGCGCCCCGTTGCCCAGATAGCTCAGTCGGTAGAGCAGGGGATTGAAAATCCCCGTGTCGGCGGTTCGATTCCGTCTCTGGGCACCAAATACCGAAAACCCCGATCAAGCAATTGATCGGGGTTTTTTATTGCCTGGGTTTATTCCACCGTCTCGCCGACTCAGTTACATTCGCCCCTCGTTGCTCTCCCTTCCCTAACAAACGAGTCGTCATGGACATCACCGGCATCCCCTTCGGCACCACCGACTGGTCAACCATCGAACCGACCGAACACAAAGGCGTCACCGGAACGGCATATTGGCGGACCCGGCAGTTCGGGAATATCCGGGTGCGGATGGTGGAATACACGGCGGGATACCTCGCCGACCACTGGTGCATCAAAGGGCACATCCTGTTTTGCCTGAAAGGTGAGCTGAACACCGAGCTGGAGGATGGACGGCACTTCGTGCTCAAGGCTGGCATGAGCTACCAGGTGGCCGACCAGGCCGAGCCCCATCGTTCTTCGACTTCCCAGGGTGCCACCTTGTTCGTGGTGGATTGAGGTTCGAAGCATTGGCCTTGAGGCTGTAGGATATACAGCTTCAATTCACGTCAGGAATCCGGCCCATGGCATCGGCGAACAAACAGCAGAAACGTAACCAGCGCGCCAAAGCGAAAGCCAAGCAGAACCGCGTTCAACGTGCCGCTGCGCCGAACGACTTCCTGGACCCGAACGATGAGCGCATCGATCTGGAAACGGTGGACCTGTCCGATCTGTTCAACCAGATGCGCACGGCTGAAAAAGTCAGTCAGCAGGCCATGTGCGCCGCCTTCCTAGGGCATCCACTGCTGGCGCTGGTGCTGGAACAGGAAGGTGAGGAAGAAGCCACGGACTTCATCTTTACCGCCTTGATCGAATACCGTCGCCTGACCACGGGAGTTGACGAGCAAACTGCACTGGACTGGGTCGAAAGCCCCCAGTTCCAGGCCGATTACGTCGCAGCATCCCGGCAACTGACGCAAGCGTCTGATTAACTTCGGTGACTACGAGGCTGCCCGGTCAAACTGGGTAGCCTGCGTCAGAACTTTCCGCACACCGACACTTTCTTCGGACAGCGCCTACAGGTTCTGACGCAACAGACATAACGCTGCCTCAAACCGATCCTGCATGTATCTGTCGCTTTTCATCCAGGTCAATCAGCCTCGTCCGGCATCATCGAAATACCGATTGAAGCATCCTTTTCTGGACCGCCCACCACTTCGGCTGATATTCGATGAGTCCACTTTTATCCCAAGACGATCCAAAGCTTGCGCCACTGATCAACGAACTCGGTGAACTGATCCAGCAGGCACGTCGTAAAGTGCTGCGCGCCGTTGATACCCTTCAAGTACAGACCTGCTGGCAGATCGGCCGGCATATCGTTGAATTCGAGCAGCGAGGAGCTGAGCGGGCGGCTTATGGGAAACAACTGCTGCCAATTCTGGCAAGAACACTTACGGCGAAGTTTGGAAAAGGGTTCGATGCCTCGAATCTGCGTTATATGCGGCTTTTTTATCAGGCATTTCCAAAGTGTGACGCACTGCGTCACGAATTGAGCTGGACCCACTACCGCACGCTTCTCCGGGTGGAGAACGACAACGCCCGGCATTGGTACATGAACGAAACCGCCACACAGAACTGGTCCACCCGCGCCCTGGAACGGCAAATCGGAACCTTCTACTACGAGCGCCTGCTGGCAAGCCGCGACCGGCCAAAGGTGAAGCAAGAGGCCTCGGACAACCTGAAAGCTTTCGATCTCGGCCCAAGGGATATCGTCAGGGACCCGGTCGTCCTGGAGTTTCTCGGACTGCCCAATGCCGGCCTCCTGCTGGAAACCGACCTGGAACAGGCCCTGATCGACCAACTGCAGGGATTCCTCCTCGAACTGGGCAAGGGCTTTGCCTTCGTTGCCCGTCAGCAGCGCATCAGCACCGAGAGCAAGGACTTCTACGTCGACCTCGTGTTCTACAACTATCTGCTCAAATGCTTTGTGATCGTCGACCTCAAGCGCGGCGAACTCAGCCACCAGGACATCGGCCAGATGGACATGTACGTCCGCCTCTACGACGACCTGAGACGCGGCCCGGATGACAAACCCACCGTCGGCATCATTCTCTGTGCGCAGAAGGACGAGTCGGTGGTGCGCTACTCAGTGCTGCAAGGCAACGAACAGCTCTTCGCCAGTCAGTACCAACTTGTACTCCCGACAGAAGAAGAACTGCGCAATGAGTTGGATCGTGAGCGAGCCCGGCTTGAAGAGCGACCATCGGGTACACCTGCAGAAGGCCACTGACACCCTTGCGCCGATCCGCAGATGCGTTCCAAGGGGGCATTATCCGAGTCCGAAGCGGTAAACTACCCGCCTAACAGACCACCGACCGTGCCGAAATGGCTTGAGCCGGGCACTGCCACCTGACGAATTGGAAACCGAAGCCCAATGGCCTCATTGAACAAGCAGCAGAAACGCGCCAAGCGTGCCAAAGACAAAGCGAAGCAGATCCGCATGACCGGGCGTAAGTCCATTCCAATGTACGGCGACCCAGCCCATGCCACCGCGCAGCCGCCCGTCTATGTGCTGGAGCTGTTCGCCAAGCTGCGTGAAGCCGAAGCTGTCAGCCGAAGCGAATTGCTCGACACGCTGCTGTCTTCCCTGAGCGTGATGATCAGCGAACGTCCAGGCCTGCTGGACCTGAAGAACGCCGAGAACGAAAGCATGGCAGCAACCAATCTGGCCGCCGACATGCTGGTGGATTACCGCATGTGGGCCGACGACATGGACCGCGAAACGGCACAACGCTGGCTCAGCACCCCTGAATTCATCAAGGACTTCGGCGAAGCGCTGGACCGTTATCGCCAATCGATGGAAGAGCCCGCCGGCGAGTAAGCCGATTGGCTATTCGTCACCGTTCCAATGGAACACCAGATTGCGTGCGGCCCCGCTGCCTATGTCGGCGGTGTCGCGACGCTCCTCGCCATTGCGTGTCGCCATCACGGTGTATTTGCCCGGCGGCAGCTGCACATAAACCAGCGGTCCCGCGTCATCCAGCGTCAGCAGTGTTTGCCCCGACGCGTTGTGAATCGTGACGTGCACATCCGGGATGTATTTGTTTTCAGGCCCGACCGCAAAAGTCATATGCAGGTTGTACCCGTGCGCCTGCCCGATGGCCCGGGCTTCGTCTTCGCCGATACCACCGGACAGGTAGGTGATGCCGTTTTGCTGCAGCGGCTGAACCTGCACGCCGGCGCTGTCTATTGGAGCGAGGTTGGTGGCGTTGAGCATGATGGAAAAAAGTAATACCCCTAAGCTCGTGAAGGGCAACAAAAAGCAACGAAAAAGCTTCATGGCGATAACTCCCACGGTTCGCCCATACAGGTTCCCTTTTGATTCGGGTCGCAGTCGTAGGTTTAGATCGATTGGAAGCATCCGCGCCACCGGCAGCCGTCAGAATCGTATATCCCATCGCCATATCCCAGTGGTAGCCTACGCTTGGATTTTTGGATTCGTGGAGGACTCCTGATGGAACAAACCACCCTTTTCATGAGCAACCGCAGCCAAGCGGTCCGGCTTCCCAAAGCAGTGGCGATGCCAAGCGACGTGAAGCGCGTAGATGTAATCGCCGTCGGCAGAGCCCGAATCATTACCCCGGCCGGAGAAGCATGGGACAGCTGGTTCGATGGAGATACCGTGACAGCTGACTTTATGACAGACCGCGATCAGCCCGCCGATCAGGAGCGTGAACCCTTCTAAATGATCAAATTCATGCTGGATACCAACATCTGTATTTTCACCATCAAGAACAAACCCCAGATGGTCAGAGAAGCTTTCAATCTGCATCACGGCCAGCTTTGCATTAGTGCCGTTACGCTGATGGAGCTGATCTACGGCGCAGAAAAGTCTTGCGCCCCAGAAAGAAATCTCGCCGTCATCGAAGGCTTCTGTGCTCGCCTTGAGGTTCTACCATTTGGTTATGAAGCTGCCGCACATACCGGAATGATTCGAGCCGAACTGGCGAAGGCAGGCAAGCCAATCGGCCCTTACGACCAAATGATTGCCGGCCATGCCCGTTCTCTCGGGCTGATCGTGATAACCAACAATCTGAAGGAGTTTGAAAGAGTTCCGGGACTGCGCACCGAAGATTGGACCGTTGCGAAAGGGCCAGAGTAACGCTCATCCGGTTAACCCTTCCAACCCCCGCCCAAAGCTGGCACCATCGCGCCTTTTTTTACGCGACTCCCGGGGATTTTCACCGGCAAACACGGTTCAAACAGCCGTTCGGTTGTTGATGGCGCGACAGTCTGCTGTACCGATGCGACAAACTGCCGCACATCACCGGTTTACCATCCGTAGCGCTGTTGGCGGCCATTCGGACGCATGCTAGCTTGGCCGCCTCGCCAAGGAAGGCCACCAACAGCAAGGGAGCACACACCATGAGGACCGCACATGGCCCAGGCCACGCCCGCGCTTGAAATCCGCAACCTGCACAAACGCTACGGACAGCTGGAGGTGCTCAAAGGCGTCTCGCTGACCGCCCGCGACGGCGATGTGATCTCGATCCTGGGCTCCTCCGGCTCTGGCAAGTCCACGTTCCTGCGTTGCATCAACCTGCTGGAGAATCCCAATCAGGGCGAGATCCTGGTGGCCGGTGAAGCGCTCAAGCTCAAGGCTGCGAAAAACGGTGAACTGGTGGCCGCCGACGGCAAACAGATCAATCGCATGCGCAGTGAGATTGGCTTTGTGTTTCAAAACTTTAACCTCTGGCCACACATGAGCGTGCTCGACAACATCACCGAAGCCCCACGCCGGGTGCTCGGCCAGAGTAAGGCCGAAGCGGTTGAAGTAGCCGAAGCCTTGCTGGCCAAGGTCGGCATCGCCGACAAGCGCCATGCCTATCCCGCCGAGCTGTCAGGCGGCCAGCAGCAACGCGCCGCCATCGCTCGCACCCTGGCGATGCAACCCAAAGTGATCCTGTTCGACGAGCCCACCTCCGCCCTTGACCCGGAAATGGTCCAGGAAGTACTTAATGTGATCCGCGCTCTGGCCGAAGAAGGTCGCACCATGCTGTTGGTGACCCACGAAATGGGGTTCGCCCGTCAGGTCTCCAGCGAAGTGGTGTTCCTGCATCAGGGCCTGGTCGAAGAACAAGGATCGCCACAGCAGGTCTTCGAAAACCCGCTTTCGGCACGCTGTAAACAATTCATGTCCAGCAACCGCTAACGGAGCAGTGCATATGCAGAATTACAAGAAGTTCCTTTTGGCCGCAGCCGCCACCCTGGTGTTTTCGGCCAATGCCATGGCAGCCGAAAAGCTGAAGATGGGCATCGAAGCGGCCTATCCGCCGTTCAACAACAAGGACGCCAGCGGCCAGGTCGTGGGCTTCGACAAGGACATCGGCGACGCCCTGTGCGCCAAGATGAAAGTCGAATGCGAAGTGGTCACCTCCGACTGGGACGGCATCATCCCTGCCTTGAACGCCAAGAAATTCGACTTCCTGATCTCCTCTTTGTCGATCACTGAAGAGCGTAAGCAGGCCGTGGACTTCACCGACCCGTACTACTCCAACAAACTGCAATTCATCGCGCCGAAGAATGTCGAGTTCAAGACCGATAAAGATTCGCTCAAAGGCAAGGTCATCGGTGCTCAACGCGCGACCCTCGCCGGTACCTGGCTGGAAGACGAACTGGGCAGCGACATCACCGCCAAGCTCTACGACACCCAGGAAAACGCCTACCTGGACCTGACCTCCGGCCGCGTCGACGCGATCCTGGCGGACAAATACGTGAACTACGACTGGCTGAAAACCGACGCCGGCCGCGCTTACGAATTCAAGGGCGACCCGGTGGTGGAAAGTGACAAGATCGGCATCGCCGTACGCAAGGGTGACGACGACCTGCGCAACAAGCTGAACGCCGCGCTGAAAGAAATCGTTGCCGACGGTACCTATAAAAAGATCAACGACAAGTACTTCCCGTTCAACATCTACTGATGCGAACGTGCCTGGCCGGCGCTGCAGCAGCGCAGCGCCGGCACTTAGCAAAGCCTGCCGTGATATGAACACATACCCATGATGATCGACCTCTACGGATTCGGCCCGGCGCTTGCCGCCGGTGCACTGATGACCGTCAAACTGGCGCTCTCGGCCCTGTGCCTGGGCCTTGTGCTCGGCCTGCTGGGCGCCCTGGCCAAGACATCTGCCCACAAGCCGCTGCAATGGCTGGGCGGCACCTATTCGACACTGGTCCGCGGCGTCCCGGAATTGCTCTGGGTTCTGCTGATCTACTTCGGCACCATCAATCTGCTGGGGGCGTTGGGTAAGTACTTCGGCAATCCGGACCTGGCCCTCGACCCCTTCTCCGCTGGCGTCATCGCCTTGGGCCTGTGCTTTGGCGCCTACGCCACGGAAGTGTTTCGTGGCGCGATCCTGGCAATCCCCAAAGGTCACCGCGAAGCCGGCGTGGCCCTGGGTCTGTCGAAATGGCGGATCTTCACCAAATTGATCATGCCGCAGATGTGGCGCATTGCTCTGCCCGGCCTGGGCAACCTGTTCATGATCCTGATGAAGGACACCGCGTTGGTCTCGGTGATCGGCCTGGAAGAGATCATGCGCCACGCACAGATCGGCGTGACCGTGTCCAAGCAACCCTTCACCTTCTACATGGTGGCCGCGTTCATGTACCTGGGTCTGACCGTCCTCGCCATGACCGGCATGCATCTGCTGGAACGACGCGCCGCCCGCGGCTTTGCCAGGAGTACCCAATGAACTGGGAAGTCATCATCAAGTGGATGCCGAGGCTGGCCCAGGGAGCGACCCTGACCCTGGAGTTGGTCGCCATAGCCGTGATCGCCGGCCTGCTGCTGGCGATTCCGCTGGGCATCGCCCGTTCCTCGCGCCTGTGGTACGTAAGGGCATTGCCGTACGCCTAAATTTTCTTTTTCCGTGGCACGCCGCTGCTGGTCCAACTGTTTCTGGTCTATTACGGCCTGGCGCAATTCGATGCCGTACGCAGCAGTGCGTTATGGCCATACCTGCGGGATCCGTTCTGGTGCGCCACCGCCACCATGACCTTGCACACCGCCGCCTACATCGCCGAGATCCTGCGCGGCGCGATCCAGGCCATCCCCAAAGGCGAGATCGAAGCCGCGCGAGCCCTGGGCATGTCGCGGCCCAAGGCGCTGTTCTACATCATGCTGCCGCGGGCCGCGCGCATCGGACTACCGGCCTATAGCAACGAAGTGATCCTGATGCTCAAGGCCAGCGCCCTGGCGAGCACCGTGACCCTGCTGGAACTCACCGGCATGGCCCGTACCATCATTGCCCGGACCTACCTGCCCGTGGAGATTTTTTTCGCAGCCGGCTTGTTCTACCTGGTGATAGCGTTCCTGCTGGTGCAAGGCTTCAAACAGCTGGAACGGTGGTTACGCGTCGATGCCTGCCAGGGGCGCTGAAACCGAGGTGTTGACGGGCGCAGCGCTGCTCGCCCGTTTCATCGAGCTGGACGGATTTCTCACGGCACACCAGAGGCTGTGGAAACCACGCCCGTTTACCCACTTGCAACTGCCTTGGGAAGCGTCCCATCCGGAACTCGCCCAGTGGCTACGCAGGCGCTCGCTGGAAGACGCAGAGAACGACCATCACCAGCCCTGGCTGATTGAACAGGCGCCAGCGCCGTTTCCGGAGCTGGCGATGCTTTCCCACGCATTGAGCACCGTCGCAGCATTACCCGGCAAACAGCTCGAAACACCGACCCAGCGCCTCAACGTCGACGTGCCCGGTCGCAAGTGGCAGCAGATTGAAGCCTTCGCCAGCCGCCTGCAATTCTCCACCGAACCGACCCATTGGCTCGACTGGTGCGCCGGCAAAGGCCACCTCGGCAGACGCTTGCTGCACGGCGATCAACAGCTGACGTGCCTGGAATACGATCCCGCATTGGTCGTCAACGGCCAGCAACTGAGCCAGCGTCACCACCTGGCCGCCACGCATCTGCAACAAGACGTATTGGCACCGGAGGCCGCCCAGGCGATCCAGGCCGAGCACACGCCAGTAGCCCTGCACGCCTGTGGCGACCTGCACGTCCGGCTGATGCAACTGGCCAGCGCCGTCGGTTGCGCCCAGCTGGCGATTGCACCCTGCTGTTATAACCGCATCAGCGCTGACTGTTATCAGGCACTGTCCGACGCCGCCCGAGGCTCTGCCCTACAGCTGTCCGTCGACGATCTCGGCTTGCCACTGACCGAAACCGTTACCGCCGGAGCCCGTGTGCGCAGACAACGGGATCAGTCCATGGCCTGGCGCCTGGGTTTCGACCTGCTGCAACGACAAATCCGAGGCCGCAACGACTACCTCCCCACCCCCTCGCTCCCCACCGCGTGGCTGGATAAATCCTTCGCCCAGTACTGCATCGATCTGGCAGCCCTGAAAAACCTCTCCATCATCGGCACGCCAGATTGGGCCGCCGTAGAAGCAGCGGGTCATCAACGCTTGGTCGAGGTGCGTAACCTGGAACTGGTGCGCGGACTTTTCCGACGGCCACTGGAGCTTTGGCTGGCGTTGGATCGAGCACTTTTCCTTACTGAAAAAGGCTACGACGTTCACCTTGGCACTTTCTGCGACACACCCATTACGCCACGAAACCTGATGTTGCTGGCAGAGCGTTGCCAAGGTGAGACAGCCTGTGGATAACTCTGTTGATGGAATATGCCGGGATCCAATAAATCCGCGTTTTGTTGAGCAAATCATGACTGGTCATTTTTTGTTCATCAGAATAAAAAACCATTAAAACAGTCATTTGCATGCGAATGAGAAGGCTGTCACAAAATCGCAAGACGCCACCCGTCCAGTCGGGTCCGTTGTGCATAAGCGCTCAAGCAAATCGGCATAACGGTCGAAATCAGGGCTGGAAATGCACCAGCATCTACATCCCTACCAGCGCCAAACAGGTCGAAGCCCGCTACAGGACATCCCGAGCAACCGCACCTGCCAGGCCCTGTACAAACCACGAAAGCTTCCGGTTCCCACCCGACCTACGCCCCCGGCAAAAATAGTCAGAATTCAGGGGTTTACAGAAATCACTCAATCGCTATAATCGTCGCCCACACGCCGGTATAGCTCAGATGGTAGAGCAACTGACTTGTAATCAGTAGGTCCCGGGTTCGATTCCTGGTGCCGGCACCATACAAGACGAAGCCCTCGCAGAAATGCGAGGGCTTTGTTGTTTCTGGAGGTTGAACCTTCCTAGGAGCTAGATAAGACCGATATCGCCTTATCGGCATCCACAGACCGAACCTTGCCTGCGCTCCTACCCGTTACAATTTCACGTCAGGACAATGTTGACGGTCTCTTACACCGACCTATAATGCACCCCAACACACCCGCCAAGCCTAGGTTGACCCAGTCAGCAAGCTCAAATCGTGCGGGTTTTTTTTGCCCGGAGAAAACTACATGAGGCCCTTCGACAAACCGGCTCTCAGCGTAGAACAACAATTGGAACTGCTAAAGCAACGAGGTTTGCACATCGCCAACGATGATCGGGCCATGCGTTTTCTCGAAGTGGTCACGCTGTTTCGCCTGAGTCCCTATATGCGCCCCTTTCAGGAGTCAGATCCTGAACATACTTTCAAGCCCGGCAGCAAACTGAAGGCAATCGTCGATATCTACCGCTTCGATGGTTCGTTACGGCGCATCACCATGGATGCCATCGAACGTGTCGAAGTCGCCATACGAGCGACTATCAGCAATCATATGTGCCCCAAGTACGGGCCTGACTGGATAGCTGACGCGTCAGTCTTCTCCTCTTCATACTCACACCCCGATCTGTTGCGTCCGTTGCGGGAGCAATTGAATAAGGAACGCAACAAACTCAGACGAGATATCGACCGCATCAAAAAGGGCCGGAAACACCTTGAGTGGTTTTTGAATCACCAGCTAAACCAGCACACTGAATCGACGCGCTATTACTATTTGCTGACCATGCAATTACTCACTCATCGCTTAGGAAAATCCCCCTCGATCCACCGTGCGGGGGCGTCTCCCCTGTTAGTCGCTGCTAGCTGCCGGATTGCGTGCCATGACGATCCACGCCGCGCCGTCGATCATCACCGACCGCTCGCCGGGGAGGCCCGCAAAGGCGGCACGAACCGCGGCCCAGGCGTGGGCGCGGATGTCGCCGGGCTGATCCGCGAGCACAAGCGACAGCGGGCCGCCCTCGAAGGCCATCTTCACCGCATCGTCGATCGCCGCGTCCCGCGTCCCGCCCTCGCCGAACGGGATGGAAGCATCGAAGGGCGCGATAGCGATATCGGTAAATCCGGCCGCCGTCAGGATGCGCGTCACTCGTCCCCGGTCGCCGAACGAGAACGGGCCGGGCGCTTCTGGACCGGGCGGCGCGGGTAGCGGGACGATGTCCTTGATCGCGCCCATCGGCAGGCGCAGCCAATCGTTCTCGGCCACGCCGCGCCAGCAGACGAAAGCGACCCGCCCGCCCGGCCGCAGCGCACGCCGCATATGGGCAAACGCCCCAGTCGGATCGTCGAAGAACATCACCCCGAAACGCGAGAACAGGATGTCGAACGCTCCCTCGGGCAACTCGGTGCTGCTGGCGTCGGCCACCCGGAACAGGACCGGCGTATCCTTTGGTGCAAACGCACGCGCTCGGCCGATCAACGGTTCGGATATGTCCACGCCTAGCACATGGCCGCCCGCGCCGACCCGAGCGGCCAGAGCCAGACTCGAGGCACCCGCGCCGCAGCCGACGTCCAGCACGCGTTCGCCCGTCGCAGGCGCGGCGGCTTCTATCGCGGCCTGGCCGAACACCGCGAACATGGCGTCGAGCCGGGCCTGGTTGGCGGCCCAGTACTCTCCACTTTGGCCATTCCAGTCGGCTACCTGATAGGCATTTTGCTCTGTCATGACATCTCCTCGTTTTGATTCGCCTTAACTAGGCCGTGCAAAAGCCGGGAACGGCGACCTTCTGGAACAGGTGCGGGCTGCCTACGACGGATGACGGATAGGCCGAAAGCTTCGCGACGAACTCGGGATGGGTGAGGCCGGCGCGGACCGTCTCGGTGGATTCCCACACCACATAGTTCAGATAAGTCGGGCTATCGCCGATCGCTCGATGCAGTTGCATGGAAATGAAGCCCGGTTGCTTGGTTATGATCTCGGCGGCCGCCTTGAAAGCGTCCAGGAAGCCCGCTTCGTCGGCGTAATCGAGCGTGAAGAGGTTGATTAGCACGACTGGCGCGGCCGCGATGCCGAGTTGGCGCTCAAGCGGGAATTTATCGTCCAGCGGTTTGAATTTACGGTCTTGCGGCTTCAGGTCGGCCATGGTGATGCTCCCGTCTACTGCGAAATTGAAAATGGCATGATCGATGCTGCTTGGAAGCAGCCTTTTAGTAGCCTGCGACAACCGAAGAAGGGTATCTGTGCTCTCAAACCAGCATCGACTGCTGGGCGAAGACTCCCGCCATCGCACCTTGCCATGATGCCGTGGTGACCGAAGACATGAGGGGATTGGCGAGGTCGCCCGCGGCGTAAACGCCGGGCATGCTGGTTTCGCGGCGCTCGTCGACTTTGAGGGCGATGCCCTGGGGCGTATTGACCGTGGCGAGGCCCAGCGATTCATGCAGGCGCGCGGATGGCTTGTTGCGCGGATGCGCGAACAGAATGTCGACCGCGACAGAGGGGCCGGCGTCGAGCCTGACGATGGCGCTATGGCTCTCGTCATGGTCGATTTCAGTGATTCTGCCATCGACGACAGGGGTATGGCGGAGTGCCAGATCGGCCCGGATATTGGCTGGAATGTCGTGACCATCCGCGAAGACCGTCAGCGTTTCGGTCCAGTCGTGGTACAGCCTGACGTAGTTGTGCGACGGCGGGCCGGACCAGACGAGGCCCCAATGCCGACCAGCAACCTCAAAGCCGTCGCAATAGGGACAAGGCACGATGGAGCTGCCCCAGCCTTCGGCAAAGCCGGGAACTTCAGGCATCTGGTCGGCGACGCCATAGCTCAGGATCAGGCGGCGCGCCCTGAGGCTTTCGCCATCGCCAGTAAGGACAGAGAAATCGTCGATAGCGCCGCAGACGCTCTCGGCACAGGCAGTGACCAGCCTGACCGTGGGATAACGCGCCAGCTGCTGCCGTGCCTCGACCAGGATCTCCAGCGGTGGCTTGTGGTCGTGGCCGAGCAGGCCATGCGAGTGGTCGGCGAAGCGATTGCGCGGCAGGCCGGTGTCGAGAACGATGACCTTGCGCCGGGCACGGCCGAGCTGCAAGGCGGCGGCAAGACCTGCAAAACTGCCGCCGATGATGATGACGTCATTCATGGTGATGGGCTCCGCGCTGTGGATTAAGGGGGATCGGCTTGCATACTTAAGATACTTCAGAGTACCCTAATTTAAGAATTAGAATACTGTCAAGTACTGGAATTTTTTATGAGCGAAAACAGCCAGAGCCGGCGCGGCCGGCCGGCCAACGAGGCGCTTGGCCAAACGATAGCCGACGCCGCGTGCGAACTTTTTGTGGAGTTGGGTTTTCAAGCGACGACCATGGATAAGGTCGCCAAGCGGGCGAAGATATCCAAGCTAAGCATCTATCGGCACTTCGAGAATAAGGAGGCGCTGTTCAGCGCAGCCATTGCGGCCCACTGCCAGCAGTTTGCACCCCAAGCTCTTTTTGAAGGCGTCGGCGGTTCGGCCGAAGATCAGCTAATGGCGGTGGGATCAACCCTGCTTCGCACGCTGTTGAGCCCGGACGTGCGGAGTGTCGAAGCCATGATCATGGCCGACAAGACGAATCAAAAATCGTTAAGCAAGCGCCAATACGAAGCCGGCCCCGCCTATGTCATCGCCCAAATCGAGGCCCTGTTGCGTCAGTTGCACGCGAAGGCGGTTCTGAACGTGCCCGATCCTCTCCAGTCCGCCCGCTTGTTTGCCGCGCTTTTCAAAGGATCCGATCTCCTGATTATCGCGCGCTTCGATGAGGCGAAAGCAGAGGACGACGACGAAATCGAATCCTATTGCCGGTCGGCCGTCGCCATGTTCATCGCCGCGCACGGTCGCACCGACCACGCGGGCGAATAATAACTTAATTGTTCCGGGTAGCTTGGCCGGGTACTTCGTCATATTGGACTGGCGCGCGCCAATATGGCGACAGTATCGAAACGCTGCGTTGGTGGATCACCTTCAGCATTTCACGAACTGGCAACTCCGTGACTGGGGTCGAGTGCTCTGTCTCTGAATGCGGCTCTAAATTACTTACAGACAGACAGCGTACTTACATCTCAAATATCCCGAGCTTGATTCCACCGAACGCCATACCTAGCTGATTTATTTATAGTTACTAGTTGGGGTACGCCGAGTTTTCCAGCGAAATCCAGGCGCCCGGAAAACCTGGCTCAGTCGAAAGATACCGTCCGTCTGGTGCCGGCACCATACAAGACGAAGCCCTCGCAGAAATGCGGGGGCTTTGTTTTTCCCTTACGTAAATAAATGACGTAACAAGCGTCAGCCTACGTTCTGAGCTTCCCTTTCCTTTCGCCCACGTCGCTGCACTGTGGCGTCATCGATACTCGTCATTGACGATCTTGCAGAAAATCCAGAATTGCCTGGGCGGTAGCCTGCGCCTTTTCTTCCAGTACCCAATGACCCGTGTTCTGTAAAATCAGTGAATGCGGTCGGTAACTGATATGGCTTACCTGCTCGGCCAACGTCTTGCCTCTTGAGTGATCTCCGCCGATGGTGAGTACTGGTACGGCCAATTTGTTCTGAGCAAACGCCTGATTGTCATCTGCATCACTTTCCACCCAAGCTGAATAGAGTTTGAATGCCGCTTCCATTCGCCCAGGCCGGGAGTAATCCATTACCAATGCGTTGCGCACCTCATCATCAACTTTAGGATTGCCTGGATATACGAACTCATCAAAAAACATGTCCAGATAAGTTTTTTCCTGCCCTCGAATCATTTTCAACGCTGTTTCGCCGAAGAAACGAAAATGCCATTTGCTGGCAGTGCCATTCGCCGGATTGCCGTTATAAGGGATTTCCCAGCCTGGGAGTCCCGGGACGAATCCATCCATCAAAATGATGTGCTTGGTTTCCTGCGGATAGAGTGCGCCATAGGCGTAGGCGATAATCAGCCCCATGTCGTGACCGACAATATCCAGTCGCCCCAGTTTCAGGACGGCGACCAATTCATGGAGGTCGAGTGCCATGTTCCTTTTATCGTATCCATCCTTCGAGATATCCGTTTCTCCAGCGCCACGATAATCTGGAACGATAGGGGTATAGCCCGCGCGCAGGAGCCTTCCCATCAGGGATTTCCAATTTCTCCAGCTTCCTGGAAACCCGTGAATCAACAAGACCGGCTGCTCACCATCACCGCTCACCAAATAGTGCATGCGAATGCCGTTTACGTTCGCGTACTCACTTCTGAATGTCGCACAGTCAACGACAATATTTGCTCCATCTGACGAGGCGGATATTACGCCTGGATGAATAAGCCGATTCATTCTGACACCTTACTTAAGCCGGACGACCCGGAGCATCACGCCGAACCTTGATTCCCGAGACTAAACAGGCGGATCAAGCATTAGTAACGGGCCTGAAAAAACCGAATGTCTTTCAGCGTCAGCGTGAAGGATTCCTCGGTCCGCTGGCACTGTCAGGAATGACAGTTCCGACAAACGGCGGGGGCATGGCTACTCCCTTTAGCGCTCTCAAGACTATTCAAATAGAGGTAAGCGATCCGCACATCGGAATTCAGGGCAGTGAATGCCCACCCCCTCGCCGCAAGGCGCTATGCGGCACTCATTTAACTTCTCCCTTGCCGATACCCCAATAGACGCATCACTGCCCCAAGCCCTCACAGGCGCTCGACTACACTTGCCCAGAAATCGCCGCTCCAGGAGCAATCGACAATGAAGATCCGCACCAAGATCATCGCTTCGGGGTTGGTCAGTCTTTTCTTTGCTCTTCTACTCGGCGGTATCGGGTTGTGGGGGCATACCTCCATGACCGCGTCCCTAGCGGAGAACGAGACCAGTATTTCAGCCATGCGCAAGCACATGGAGGCGGACATGATGCACGATGCCATTCGTGCCGATGTCTTGGCTGCGCTGGTGGCAACGCCCGGTGATGTTCAGGAGGCCAAGGAAGTGCAGGAGGCTTTTGACGAGCATTCGCAACGGATGCGCAAGGTGATTGCCGAGAACGCCGAGGCTAAGTTGCCGGCGGAAGTCGCCAAGGCCATCGTCGAATTGAAACCACAGGCCGATACCTACATTGATAAAGCCAAGCAGGTAATCGGCAAAGTGCTGGGTGGCGCCAAGGATACACAAGCGCTGCGGACGGAATTCAACGCAGCGTTTTCGGCATTGGAAGAGCGTAATGAAGCCGTGAGCGAGCTGATCGAGAATCAGGCCCAGGCTTCTCGCGAGCATCAGGATGAGAGCATCCAATCTTCGGGGCGCTGGCTGATCGGGACGTTATTGGCCACCTGTGTGGCACTGATACTGTCGTCCTGGAGCTTGGTCAACGCTGTGCTCACACCGTTGAATAAAATCATCCTCAATACCCAGGCGATTTCCCAAGGCGATTTGCAGCGGTCCATGGGGGCGCACGGCAAGGATGAACTGGGCCAATTGCAGAGCGTCATTGAACAGATGCAAGCCAACCTGCGGCAGATGATCGCCACGATCCGCAGCCAGAGTGATGAGCTGCACGGCACGTCCCGCACCTTGGGCGACACTGCCAGGCAAATCGTCTCCAGCGCCGATCAACAGGCCCAGAGCGCAACCAGCATGGCGGCGAGCATGGAGCAGATGATGGCGAACATCAGCCAGATCCATCAGCATGCCGATAGCGCGCGGACGATCTCAGCGCAGTCGGAACAATTGGCGAGCAGCGGCGGCCAAGTGATTCTTGGAGTGGTGGAAGGTATGAGCCGCATCGCCGAGGTGGTCAATCAGTCCTCCTCCAAGATTACGGCGCTGGACGCTTCGTCCGAAGACATTCATTCCATCATCCAGGTGATCAAGAGCATCGCCGAGCAAACCAACCTGCTGGCGCTCAACGCCGCCATCGAGGCCGCCCGTGCCGGGGAGGCAGGTCGGGGTTTTGCCGTGGTCGCCGATGAAGTGCGCAACCTGGCGGCGCGTACCACCCAGTCCACCCAGGAAATCACTGCGATGATCGAGCGCATCCAGACCAGTGCCCGGGATGCCGTGTCAAACATGCAGGCCTGCGTCAGTCGCGTGGACGAAGGAGTGAACCTGGCCCAGCAGGCCGGGGTGTCCATCAGCGAAATCCGAACCGGCGCCCGTCATGCCGCCGAAGTGGTCGAGGAAATTTCCCAGACGATTGCCGAGCAATCGAAGGCCAGTGATGAGATGGCTCAGCGGGTGGAATCGATTGCCGCCCAGTCACGGGAAAACACACTCTCTATTCATCACCTGCAGCAAACCGCCAATCAACTGAACACTGCGGCGGGGTCGATGCAGTCTTCGGTGCAGCAGTTCAAGATCTGATCGCTCAATCTATTTTTTGGCGACGGAGTGCGCTCCCTCGCCACAAAGCTGATTCTGTTAGAGCTTTTATTATTTTCGAATCACACCTGACTCACCTCAAACACAAACGAAATTTCCCGCTTCTGGGCGCTCCAGACATACCGGATATGCTTGCCCTGCACCGGAATCGAAACCGCTGGTGGGCGAAATGCGGCGACGCATTCGTGGCCGGGCAGACGGACACTGTTATAGAGCAGGCCCCAGGATAATGTTTCACGCAGTTGCCGGGCGAATACCTGGGACGGGCCGTAGGCGGTGGGGTCCGGGTCGTGGAGGTGGGGGTAATCGTGGCGGATGTCGTGCAAGGGCTTGATGACCTGGTTGACGTAGGTGCGCATGGTCAACTCAAGGTCCGGCTCATTGGTTGCCCCGAGAAAGCGCGCCTGGTGATAGCAGGTCTCGGCAATAGCGGCTTCCTGGCTGCTGGCGGCATAGTAGACGCCGAAGGTGCCATCGCTGAAGCGGCTGCTTTTGCCAATATGAGTGAACGCCGCCATCACTGGCGAGGAACCGGGCCCGGAAACCCGGTCCTCGGGACGGACCCGCGACAGCATGCCGGCCTCTTCCATCAATCGATCGTTGGTCAGCGCTTCCAGAGCATAGGCCGTGGGCAAATCCTCGGGGTCGAGTACGTCCTCGAATAGAGTGATCGGCGGGAAGCTGCTATTGACGATCCGATAGGCACCCTTCCATTGCGGGTCCGTCAGAAGTGGCGTCATCAACCGCGTACTCCGTCGAGGTAGCGCCGCACATCAGCGATATCCACCACCCGCCCGGCCAGCATGTAGGACAGCGCCGACTGGCCGTTGAACGGCGCAGCGGCGTTGGGACTGCTGACCCATTGATAGGCCCGGTCCCGGCTGTTGCTGAAGATGATGCTCAGCGCCTTGTGTATACCCATGAGATAGGAAATACGCTCCAAGGTGTCGCGGGGCAACCTGACGTTGGCGGGTAGTTGTTTGTATTTGTAGAAGGTCGTGTTCCCAACCTTGCCCAGCAAGATGCGCTGTTGCTCGACGCTGCAGCCCCACAATTCCATGAGGTTGAAGAAAAACTTCAACGCGATTCGACCCGCGTCCGGGGAATCCAGTTGTTGCTGTGCGGTGAGGTTGATGGAGGAAGTAGCCATGGGATTTGGGCCCCTTTGTTACCGGATGATGCCTACAGGATAGTACACATACGGATATAAATTGATATTTAATCCGCAAATGAATTAAACAAAACCGAAATCCTGCGAATGTCCTTCAGCTGAAATCAAGCCTGGCTCCACTGGTTTGCCAATCGGTTGTCTGGCACTGGCCCAGACAAGAAGAATTACAAGCCAACAAGCGTCAAACCAGCGAAAAGCCAAAGTCCCACATAAGCTCCAACCATTATTTCCCGGAGCTTTTCACCACAAAACCGCGACAACCGTGGCAAGCTGCACGATGATAGGCGCATGCACTGCCTTACCCGGGCCAGGTGCACAACAATAGCGAGCCCACTTAAGCAGAGGGCATTACCTCATGGATAGCAGAACCCTACGCAACCTCATGCGCATTGTGCAGACCGGCTCGTTGTCGGCGGCGGCGGAACATTCGTGTCTCACGGTGCAGGCATTGGCGGCGCAGTTGAACAAGGTCGAGGAGCAATTCGGCTTCCGGTTGTTCAGACGTTCGAACAAGGGCCTGACGTTGACGAGCCAAGGTTCGGAACTGACCCCTTTCATGGATCAGGTGCTGGTGGCCACACGGCAGCTCGAAGAAAAAGTCACGGCGCTCAAGAGGCCCCGGCAACGCACACTGAAAATGGCGCTCAATACCACCCTGCCGGCGGAGTTCAACCGCCGGATGATTGATCGGTTGATCGCCGTTTTCCCCCAGTACCAGCTGGAATTCAGTTACGCCGAATCAATGGAGAACTTGAGCAAACTCAAGAATGAAGATTTTGACCTGGCCATCCTGATCGGCGCGCAACTGAGCGGTTTTTCCAGCATTACGATGCCTGATGTGCAGGTGCGGGTGGTGGGCGCTCATTGTGGCAATGAGGGCGATTCCCTCGGTTTGCTCGGAGACAGGTTTCAGGTACGTCCCGCGGAAGAGTGCCCGTACTCCCAAAGTTTCCTCCGTTTTCTCGATGCAGGGCTGAGCGAATACGACTCAAGTCAGCGGATGGTGTACTCCTGCAGTGAAACGCTGACGCTGTCGTTGATCACCCAACTCGATGGCCTGGGGCTGGTATCCCGGGATGCGGCACTGCGCAACGGCCTGACGATTTTCCCGGACTTCGAGGACTCTCTCGAGGTACGTCTGGTGGTGAACAATCCTGAATTGTCAGGTCAGGCACTGCACGATGTCGTGGACCTGGCGCTACAGGAACGAACCGAGCGCGATATACGCCGCCGTGCCCAGCGCCACACTGAGAAACAGGTTACGGCTGAAATACGCACATAGCAGCGTGGGAATCGCGGCGTAGAACTCCGGGCGGTCGAGTTGTATCTGCTGATCCTTGATCAACAACGGGGTGAGGCTGATGGCAGCGACGATCGCCACCGGCAGGTATTCCAGGGCACGGGCAACGAAAGGTGGCCAGTGTTCCGTGTTGATCTGCAACGGCAAGGCACGGGGCAGGAAAGTCACGGCCATCATCAGGACCACCACCATGATCAGGAACGTTTGGTCAGGCATACGCCCACCCCGCAGCCAACGAACGTGGCGATAAAAACGTTGAATGGCGACGTGCCCAACAGGCTCAACACGCCCATGCACACGACGGCCGCCAGGGCAGCAATCAGCTTGTTACGGGTATTGCACAGCGAAACCAGCACGTAGAGCATCATCGCGGTCAAGGCATAGTCGAGCTGATACTTGATCAAATGCGCCGCGTATTGCGCGCACACGGCGCCCAACAAGCCGCCGAGCACCCAGGAGGTATGGCAGAACAAGTTGAAGCCGATGAGATAGCGCACACTCACCGGCGCCCCGCTACCCAGCTTGACGCTGTGGAAAGCGAACGACTCGTCCGTAAGACCTGACGCATAGCACCAACGCTCGAAACGACTGAGCCCCAACGCACGCAAGGCCTTGGCCATGTAGACCGACATCAGCATATGTCGCGCATTGATCAGGAATGTAGTGAGCACGATGGTGGTCAGCGACGCCCCGCTGGAAATCAACGCCAGCGCCGCGAACTGCGAAGCGCCCGCGTAGACGAACAGGCACATCGCTACCGGCAACCACAAGGGGAGCCCGGCGTTGACCGCCATCAGACCGAACACAAACGAAACCGTAAAATAACCCGCTACCACCGGACTGGCTTCGGCGAAGGTACGCGAGGCTTGTGGTTCGACCACCAGCGGCTGGCTGGAAGTCTTGCTCATAGATCTCTCTCGAAAGTGATTTCACCCCGAGGTTCGCAGAACCCCTGGGCTGCCCAGAAACGCTTGCCGGCCAGGTTAGCATCATCGACGAAGAGGAACATGCGCAGCACGCCCACACGCTTCATGTCGGCGGAAGCCGCTTCCACCAGACGCTGGCCCAGGCCGCGGGTGCGATGCCTTGGGCTGACCGCCAGGTGGTTGATGGTGCCACGGGTACCGAGCATGCCGCCAATCACCGCACCCACCACGCAGCCACTGGCATCGATGGCCAGGTATGCCGTGGTGGTTTCCTGCAACAACACGCCCCGCAAGAACCGGGCATCCTGCCATTCGCAGAACGACACTTCGTCGAAACCGCGAAAGAACTGCTCCATTCGCTCGGCATCCCTGACCATCGCCCGGCGCAGCAGCACCTGAGGCTCCGGATCGTCCATGGGTACCAGCTGTTCAGCGAACAATGTCAAAAGCGGTCCCGGGCCGCGAGAAGGAAATCGCCAGGATCTGCCTGAACGCCATTTCATGGCTGTGGACGTTGCGGGCCGGGGTCACGTAATGACGCATGTCGCGATCGAGGAAGAACGTCGTATCGAGGATGTCCTCGTAGGTAACCGCCGCCAGCTGTTCTTCCTGGGCGGTATACAACCGGCTCTCCGCACCCGCCACATTGTGACGGCCCCAGAAGTGCACACCGCTGAACGGATACCCGTCGCAGTGAATTCCTTCAGGCGTGATTTCCAGTTGTTTGCCCGGCTTGATCTCGATGCGGATCTGATGGATCTGACATTGCCAGATTTCATCATGCAGTTCCTGCGGCAGGACGTTCTTGTATACCTCGAAGTCCGTGTCGATCAGGCTGCGCACCACCGGGGAATTGATCACTTCGTTGGAGAAATCCTGGAAGTGCCGTTCCAGTCCGCCGACGTAGCTGTTGTTGGCCTTGGACTGGATATAGGCCCGATGTTCGAGCTGCTTGAGCTCGCGGGTCTGGGGGTTGTATTCGAAGTCGCTGTAGCGGCGAAACCGCATGCCTGACTCGGCCTGGCCGTAATAACTGTCGGGCTCCATGTTATCCCAGCTCTTGGTCAGCCGGACAAAGTCGCCGAAATGACCGTAGAGATTGAAGTCTCCACCACGGACGTTAACGTATTTGTCACGTCGTAGCGCTTCGCCCACTTCCCTGTTCAGAACGATCATTTTTATTAGGTCTCCACTGCATTGAGCGGCCTAATCTAGTAGGTGCAGAATTTCCGTCCATGAAAAAGAATTTGAGTCATTTCAAGGCACGCTTGAAACGAAGCAGAAAGGCCATTAGTACGACTTTTTATCGGGAAAACAGTCGATTACGGCAATATTTATGCCGCTAAAAGCCAGAAACCCCCGAATTCGAATTCGAGGGTTTCTGGCTCAGATAACGCGATCAGACATCAGAAGACATTGATCGGGTAATCCACGAATACTCGCAGCTCGTTGCCGCTGACGTTGTACTCGCTGGATTTCTGCGAAACACGCAGGACCGAACTGCGCAGCCTCACGCTGAGATCCTTGGCCGGACCGTTCTGGACCACGTACTTGAGCTGGTTGAAGATCTCGCGCTCGGTGCCACCTTCGCTGGTGGAGGTAGTGATGTTATCGCCACGCACGTAAGCGACGTTATAGGTCAAACCAGGAACGCCGAACGCGGTGAAGTCCAGGCCGTAGCCCAGTTGCCAGCTGCGTTCGTCTTCCGCGTTGAAGTCGGACCAGTAGGAGTTGGCCAGGTAGATTGTGTTACCGCCGTCCCCCACCCGACTCTGTTCACGCTGATAGCCACCGTAGGCATAGCCCAGGTTGCTGTCGCCGGTGCTGCGCTGATGAGCGAGCGTGAAACTGTGCGGCCCGGTGGCGAAGGTGGCGGCCAGGCTCCAGATTTTGTTGTCGTCGCCCGTGACGCTGTTCTCCCGAACGTAGTCGTTGTCCAGTTTGGTGCGGTAGCCGTTGAAGTCCAGCGTCAAGGACTGATCCTTGGCCAACGGGAACACATAGTTGGCGTTGACATACTGTTTCTTCAGCACATCCTCGACATCCGAGGCGTAGAGCGAAGCCTTGAACTGTTCGGTGAACTGATAGCTGCCGCCCAATACGTTGATCGACTTCAGTCCACCGCTATCGCGACCTTCGGCGCTCTTGCGCGATTCGGCGGTGAAACGGCCGGCGTTCAGTTCCAGGCCCTTGATCTCTTTGGAGGTGATCAGGGTGCCGGTATAGCTTTCCGGCAACAAACGCGAGTTGTCGTAACTCAACACTGGCAAGGCCGGCATCTGGTCACCGTAGGCCAGCACTGTATTGGAGACGCGGAATTTCACCGCTGCGCCGAACCTGGACAGGTCATCCGCCGCATTACCGCTATCGCCTTGCTTGAAGAAGTCGATGCCGCCCGCACCGCTGCGGCCTTTGCCACCGTCCAGACGCAATGCGTACAGGCCGAAGGCGTCCACTCCCACACCGACGGTGCCTTGGGTGAAGCCGGACGAGAATGTACCGATGGCCGCCTGGCCCCATTCGGCCTTGTCCTGGTTGCCATCCTTGTAGTCACGGTTGATATAAGCGTTGCGCAACAGCACTTTCAGACTGCTGTCTTCAACGAAGCCCTTGGACTCGGATTGGTCGCTGGCCATGGCGTGTGTCGTGCTCAAAATCCCCAGTGCGATCAAACCGATGCGCGTGTTCAACATGATTGTTTTCCTTATATGGATTGATACGCACTGCGACCGGCAGCCGAAATGGCGCTTTTTCTGCGCTCTTTTTCGGACTCTTGCTCCTGAAATAATGAAAAGGCCCGCCCACGAGTGATCGTGTCGGGCCCTTTTATTATTTAAGAGTCATGGCTGTTAGCCACAGGCGTAGGCCGAATCCTAGCCGTGCCTTCAAGAATGTGTCAATTTCGTGAATCGTCTTTGATTAGGCAAAAAACGTCTAAGAACCCGAACATCCATCCAGACTACAGACCGGTGTAGGGGAAGAGACCTGTACCGGTAAAGACAGATTCAACCATTCGGCGAATGCCTCGGGCTTACCCAGCCAGGGGCCAATATCGACCCGCGAGAACAGACCCTCGTGCTCCAGCGCCAGGGTTGGAAAGCCTTGGCCACCGATTTTGGCCAGCAAGGCACGACTGGCCTTGATATGGGTTTCTACATCAACACCGGTGAACGCCAATTGGAATGCCTCGGCTTCAAGCCCGATGGTGCCGGCCAGTTCCAACAGCACCGTTTCATCGGCAATTCTCCGGCCTTCAACGTAGTGTGCGGTTTGCAAGCGCCCCAACAGGTCCAGCCCTTGGCCACCCAACTGTTCGGCAACGAGAATCGCCGCAATGGGTGGCGCCGAGTCGAACACCGCGTGCTCGTCCCGCAGCAGGCCCTCGAAATAGGCCTCACCAAACGGCTGGCCGGTATGTTCGGCGATCCGCCGGTCATGGGGCATCACGTAATTACGCAACTGGGGTGAGACCGGTTGGCGATTGGCACCGGTCATCATGCCGCCGCCATGGGCGATCACCGGCAGCACCGCACGGGCGGCCTGCACCAGTGGTTTGGCGCCGTAGCACCAACCGCAGAGCGGATCATAGATGTAATGAAGAGTGGTCATGGAAACTCCGCTAGCCGTCAGAACCGGATAACGGCAGCGTAGCCCCGAGAACCTCGCGGAAAAACATCGGAATGGCTTTCAGTTTGTTTCGTGAATCGGTCAAGTGCCGAGCCACCTGTGGGAGTGAGCCTGCTCGCTCCCACAGAGGCCTGCTTCAGCTTATAGCCTTCGCACACAAAAAAGCGCTGCCATCCCGGCCAGCGCTTTTATCAATCCGTCGAATTCTTATCCTTGCATGACATCCCACAACGCTTCCAGCTCCGCCTCGCTGAACAGCCCAGCGGGGTAGCGCTCCATGATCAGCCGACGCGGATCAGGCTCTCTGATCTGACGCGTTCCGTTGGACTTCAACCACTGCGCCAGGGCTTGAAGCGACTCACCATTAACGGCCAAGGGATGGGATGTGCGCTCGCTTATCATATTCATTCCAGCGCCTTCTCCTGGTTGATGAGCGGCCAATTTATCCAAGGTTTATTACAAAACAACTCAGCCCGTCTCTTTGGAACTGCCGGGATGCAGATACAAGAGCTATGCCAATGTATCCGGCACCGCCAATAAACAGGCGTAAAAATGCCCGCATCCCAATCGGGCTGCGGGCTCGCTTGAATGGATCCAAAAACGCCCATGCGGAACTGGCGTAGTCGATATCACTGGGCTGTTACGTCACCACTCATTTTGTGTACGGCGCCGGTTGCTGTTGAGTAAGACAATGGATATTCCCGCCCCCCAGTAACAGTTCGCGACCCGGAACCATGACCACTTCGTGCTGTGGGAACAGGTTCTGCAGAACTTCCCTGGCTGTGGCATCCAGCGGATCGTCGAAGCTTGGCGCAATGATGCCGCCGTTGACGATCAGGAAGTTGACGTAGGACCCGGCCAGTCGCACGCCCGGACTGCGCTCCTGAGAACCCTCCACGGCATCCACGCCCGCGCATTCCGCCTCGGTGGCATACAGCGGCCCCGGAATCGGCATTTTGTGCACCATGAACGCGCGCCCCTTGGCGTCGGTGCTGTTTTGCAACACATCCATCGCGGCGTGGCAGCGTGCGTAGTTCGGGTCCTGTGGATCGTCGGTCCAGGCAAGCAGAACTTCGCCAGGACGCACGTAGCAGCAGAAGTTATCCACATGGCCGTCGGTTTCATCGTTGAACAAACCGTCCGGCAGCCAGATGATCTTGTCCACCGCCAATTGGGCGCTGAGCACGGCCTCGATGTCCTCGCGACCCAAGTGCGGGTTACGGTTGCGATTGAGCAGGCATTCTTCGGTAGTGATCACGGTGCCTTCGCCATCGACGTGGATGGAACCGCCCTCAAGCACGAAGCCGTCAGTGCGATAACGCGAACTGCGTTCGATCTCAAGGATCTTGCTGGCCACTTGCGAATCCCGGTTCCATGGGGAGTACAGGCCGCCATCAAAACCGCCCCAGGCGTTGAAGTCCCAGTCGACCCCACGTACTTCGCCATTGTCATTGATGACGAACGTCGGGCCGGTGTCCCGGACCCAGGCGTCGTCGCTGGACATTTCCACCAGGCGGATATTCGGTACGTCGAGGCGCGCCCGGGCGTTCTCATATTGAGCAGCTGAAACCGCCACGGTCACTGGTTCGAAACGAGCTATGGCCTTGGCGACCGCTGCGTGGGCAGCCTGCGCGGGCTTGCCACCCAGGCGCCAGTTATCCGGGCGCTCGGGCCAGATCATCCAGACCTGGGTCTGGGTTGCCCACTCGGCAGGCATGTAAAAGCCATCCGCGCGGGGAGTGCTGTGCAACGTTGTCATGAATCAGGACTCCAGTGAGCCATCAAGGGTTTTGATCGGTCCGTAAAGGTTCGGACGGCGATCCCGAAAAATGCCCCAGGCACTGCGAATGCGCTCCAACTCGTCGAGATCGAAGCTGTGTACCAATACACCTTCTTCGGTTTCGTTCAGCTCCTGGACTTTTTCGCCAAACTGATTGGCGATGAACGATGAGCCGTAAAAGGTGATGTCGTAACCGTCCTGCTCCTCGTTGCCAATGCGGTTGCTGGCCACCAGCGGCATCAGGTTGGCGCCGGCATGGCCTTGTTGCACACGTTGCCAGTGGTCACGGGACGCAATGCTCTTGTCGTGGGGCTCGCTGCCGATGGCGGTCGGATAGAACAGTATTTCCGCACCCTGCAACGCCATGCTGCGGGCACATTCGGGAAACCACTGGTCCCAGCAGATGCCCACGCCAATCTTCGCATAACGGGTATTCCAGACCTTGAAGCCGGTATCCCCCGGGTTGAAGTAATACTTCTCATGGTAGCCGGGACCGTCCGGAATGTGACTCTTGCGGTACACACCCAGGTTCCGTCCATCGGCGTCGATGATTGCAATGCTGTTGAAACGCGCACGTCCGGCCAGTTCGAAGAAGCTGATCGGCAGCACAACCTGCAGCTCTTTCGCCAGCTTCTGGAAATGCTTGATGGCTACGTTTTCTTCAACCGGGGTCGCCAGCAGCAGATAGTCCGGGTTCGTCTTCTGGCAAAAATACGGGGTCTCGAACAGTTCCTGGATCAGGATGATCTGGGCGCCCTTGGCTGCTGCTTCGCGAACCCGATTTTCAGCGGTCTCGATGTTGGCTTCAAGGTCCCAGGAACAGGCCATCTGGGTGGCGGCGACGGTAACGATACGGCTCATGAATCATCTCCGGGCGATGTGCAGCGGATGACAAAGAGGATAACGGCGGACAGGAAGCGACCATGGCTTCGGCACGAAGACTTTATAGCCGATAAAAATCGAACTTAAAAGCTTAGAAAATATAAAGACGAAAAAAAATCGCGATTATCGCCGATAAAAATCGGAAAATACTCGCGATCAGTCTGGAGGAGCTAGCCTGCTTGCGATGCGACTTTCCATCCGGCATCGCGAGCAGGCTCCTGCTTTGGAGCATCAGCCTCGGTTCAGAGTCCTTCGTCCAGGACCTTCTCCAACATATCGACGAAGAAATCCACACTCTGACGGGTCGTGACCATCGGTGGCTTGATCTTGAGGATGTTCAGGTAGTCACCGGTGGGTTGCATGAAGATACCCAGCTCCCGAAGGCGATTGCACAGCGTCGCGGTTTCTTCGGTCGCGGGCTCCAGGGTTTCGCGGTTGCGGATCAGTTCCAGGCCCAGATAGAACCCCGAACCATGCACTGCGCCAACCAATGGGTACCGGTCTGTCAGGGCTTGCAGACGAGCCTTGAAGTGACCGCCCACCACCCTGGCGTTCTCCCAAAGCCCTTCTTCCTCCATGACATCAAGGACGGCTATGCCGATCTGGCAACTGACAGGGCTGCCGCCGGACGACGAAAAGAAATAACCCTCGGCTTCCAACGCCTCGGCGATTTCCCGGCGAGTGATGACCGCGCCCAGCGGCTGGCCATTTCCCATGCCCTTGGCCATGGTAATGATATCCGGCACCACGCCCTGCTCTTCGAACCCCCAGAAAAACTCGCCCATGCGTCCATAGCCGACCTGCACTTCATCGGCGATGCACACGCCGCCCCGTTCGCGCACCAGCCCATAGACCTGTTTCAAATAGCCAGGTGGCAGCGCGATACCGCCGGCATTGCCGTACACCGGTTCGCAGATGAAACCGGCGAGTTGGCGTTTTTGCTCGGCAATTTTTGCCAGGTTGTGTTCGACACTGCGCACGTAGTCCGGCGCACTGTCGGGGCCACGGAACTCACCACGATAGGTATTGGGAGCGGTTACCGGGTGCACCCAGTCCGGACGACTGCTCAGGGCCTTGGGGTTGTCGGCGATGGACGTCGAGACCGCATCCGCCGCCACCGACCAGCCATGGTAGGCCTCCAGCACGCTGAGCATGTCCCGTCCGCCGCTGTAGGCCCAGGCCAGGCGGATCGCCAGGTCGTTGGCCTCGGTGCCGCTGTTGACCAGAAACACCCGATCCATGTTTGACGGTGCCAGTGACAACAACCGTTCGGAAAATTCGGCAATCGCCGCGTAGTGGAAACGGGAGTTGGTATTGAGCAGCGACCACTGCCGGGCGGCCACAGCCGCCATGCGTGGATGACCATGCCCTAACACCGCGACATTATTGAGCATGTCGAGGTAGGAACGCCCCTGCATGTCGATCAGGTGGTTGCGCCAGCCACGCTCGATGCGCGGCGGGTCAACGTAGTAGTGTTTCTGGGTGCGGGCGAAGCTAGCATCGCGGCGGGCCAGCAATGCCTTGGCGTCCACTTCCTCCTCTGCATCGCAAGCCAGCCCGAGCAATACCGCCGGTGAAGGGCACAACGCCTGCCAGGCCGGAGCTGCGGACGGTGTGCAGAACAACGGTGGGTTCAAATGCGCGCCCCGACATAACTGAACCCGCAATGGGCCAGCCACTTCGCCCAATACCTGTCCCTTGACCAGCGCGGCCCCGGCATGCAGCGGCGACGACACCCCCCACAGGCGTATGCTCAACTGCGAACTGTCCAGTTGCAGCACGCCGTCGGCGGTCGTGTGCAACACCCCGGCGAACGGCGACTCGAGCGGCGTGCCATGAGGTACATGCAGCTCCACGTGCAACGGGCAGGTATCAGGCTCCACGGCACTGTCCGGTCGGGTGCGCGACAACCGGTACTGGCCGTAACGGCTGGCGGCCAAACCGTGAACGGTGGCGGCTTCGCTCAACAGCCGCTGATCAATACCCGGCTGCTCCCAATTGCCAGCCTCGAAATGCGGACTCAGGACACCCAGGTCAATCAGTGCGAACTCACGGCCCACCAGGGTCGGCAACAGGGGTACAAAACCTTCACTGACAATCGGTGGCAGACTCTGGCCAACGGCGCTCAGGATTGCCGCCTCCATCAGTTCGAACGGCACCGAGTGGGCAACCCGGAAAATTTCCCATTCATGCTCCAGATTGGCGCGGCTGTAAGCGTTGTCCGGGTCGATTGAAGCCTGTTGTTCGCCACTGAGCACCAGCACGGCGGCACGCGTCACAATCAGCGGCCAGAGCGCCAGCAGTTCTTCACGTTGCAACGGGTTTGTCGCGTGATAAGCCTGGACCGCCGGCAGGATGAAGAGCGGATCGCCATTGGCGTGATGCAACAACGCCGCGCAAGTCACCGACAGCTCGGTGATGCGCCAGGTGCGAACCAGGTCACCAAAGTCGATGACGCCTTGCAACTGCCATTGGCGCTGGGCATCACGCTGCCAGACAACATTGTCGTCCGTCAGGTCCATGTGGATCGCTTGCACCGGCAGGTTGGCCTTGAGCGGATGCAGGCGTCGCTCGGCCTGTTGCGCAACCTCGGCAATCAGGTCGCGCCGTTGATCGTCCTGAATAACCGGCAGCAAATGGTCGATCAGCGCATTGGCATGGCGGGCATCCCATTGCAGGGTGCGCTCCAGACCCGGATGGTCGAACCCGGCCAAGGCCAGATCGACTTCGGCACACAAGCGTCCCAGACCGCTCACCAGCTCCAGCCCCAGATGCTTGAGTTGGGTCAGGGGCTGGCCGTCGATGTACTCCAACAGCCGGACGTGAACCACCTGTCCGCCGACGTCGAGCGTCAACAGGTCTTGGCCGTTATCGGCCACGATCACCCGCGGCACTTTTACCGTGGCGTGAAGGGCCAGTTGCCTGAGGGCAGCATGTTGGGCCTGGAGCTCTTGGACAGCGTAGTCACCATGGCAAATTTTCAACACAAATCGCCCGCGCTCACTGTCGACGCGGTAGTTGAGATCCTGCTGGCTGCCAAGGGGTCGCAGATCACCGCTGAGTCCGTAGTTCAAGCGCAGCAGCACCAACGCCTGCTCGGCGCTGATCTGTGGGCTTGGCAAACTGGCACGGTGAACCAACGTAGCGAGCGGCATACAACGACCCCTGATGTGGTTTTTATTGAACACCTATCACGCCACTGAGTCGGAGAATAAGCAACCCCTCTTTGTTGGAAGAGGGGGCCCCGCACGTCTTCTTGCAGACTGACGGATGCTTTTGACCTCCAGATTCGGGGACACCGCCCAAAATATCCCACTTGCACCACCATCCGCATGTCGACAATCTATGCTCCATGCTTTGTCGTCTCATGGAAAAAGGCTTAACCGGATGCGCATTCTCATCACTGGCGGCGCCGGCTTCATCGGCTCGGCCCTCGTACGGCATTTGATCCTTGATACCGAACACCAGATCCTGAACCTCGATAAGCTGACATACGCTGGCAATCTCGAATCGCTGAGCAGCGTCGATCACAACAGTCGTTATGAGTTCGTACAGGCCGATATCGTCGATCAACCCACGGTCAGCGCGGTGCTGGCGCGGTTCAAGCCCGATGCGATCATGCATCTGGCAGCGGAGTCCCATGTGGACCGTTCCATTGATGGCCCGGCTGACTTTATCCAGACCAATATCGTGGGCACCTACAGCCTTCTGGAAGCTACCCGCGCCTATTGGCAGGCCCTGCCTGAAACCCAGAAACAGGCGTTTCGTTTCCACCATATCTCCACCGACGAAGTATACGGTGACCTGCACGGCGCAGATGACCTGTTCACTGAAACCACCCCGTATGCACCCAGCTCCCCTTATTCCGCCAGCAAGGCTGCGTCAGACCATCTGGTCCGTGCCTGGCAGCGCACTTACGGCTTACCCGTGCTGCTGACCAACTGCTCAAACAACTATGGACCGTTCCACTTCCCTGAAAAGCTGATTCCGCTGGTGATCCTCAACGCCTTGGGCGGGAAGCCATTGCCGGTCTACGGCGACGGGCAACAAGTGCGGGACTGGCTGTATGTCGAAGACCATGCCCGGGCGCTGCTGAAAGTCGTCACCGAAGGCGTGGTCGGCGAGACCTACAATATTGGCGGCCACAATGAGCAGAAGAACATCGACGTCGTACGCAGTATCTGCGCGCTGCTCGAAGAACTGGCACCCGGCAAGCCCGAAGGGATCGTGCGCTATGTCGACCTGATCACCTTCGTCAGGGACCGCCCCGGCCATGACCTGCGCTACGCCATCGATGCCGGCAAGATCGAACGGGAGCTTGGCTGGACGCCCAGGGAAACCTTCGACACGGGCCTGCGCAAAACCGTGCAATGGTACCTTGAGAACCTCCCATGGTGCCGGCGTGTCCAGGACGGCAGCTATCAGGGCGAACGCCTCGGCTCGCTCGACGAAAAGGAATCGATTGCATGATCAAAGGCATTGTTCTGGCCGGTGGCTCCGGCACGCGGCTGCACCCGATTACCCTCGGGGTTTCCAAGCAACTGCTGCCGATTTACGACAAACCGATGATCTACTACCCGATCTCGGTACTGATGCTTGCGGGCATCAAGGATATCCTGGTGATCTCCACCCCACAGGATCTACCGCAATATCGCAACCTGCTGGGCAGTGGCAGCCAATTCGGAGTTCAGATCAGTTACGCCGAACAGCCCTCACCCGATGGCCTGGCCCAGGCATTCCTGATCGGCGAACAGTTCATTGGCAGCGATCCGGTGTGCCTGATCCTGGGTGACAACATCTTCCATGGACAGCACTTCGGCGAACAATTGCAGACCGCTGTCAATCGGCAGCAAGGTGCGACCGTATTCGGCTACTGGGTCAAGGATCCGGAGCGTTTTGGCGTGATCGACTTCGACGCTGAAGGCCACGCCCTTTCCATTGAAGAAAAACCCGCCGAGCCCAAATCCAGCTATGCGGTCACTGGCTTGTATTTCTACGATAACGACGTCATCCAGATCGCCAAGGCGATAAAGCCCTCCAAACGCGGCGAACTGGAAATCACCGACGTCAACAACGCCTATCTGCGACGCGGCGACCTGCATGTCGAGCGATTCGGTCGTGGCTTTGCCTGGCTGGACACCGGCACTCACGACAGCCTGCTGGAAGCTTCGCAATATGTGCAGACCATCGAACATCGCCAAGGCCTGAAAGTGGCATGCCTGGAAGAAATTGCGTACCAACAGGGCTGGGTCAGCCGCGAGCACATTCTTGAGCGCGCCGAGTACTTCGGCAAGACCGGCTACGGACAGTATCTGTTCAAGGTCGCCGGAGAATCACGTTGAACGTCATCGCTACCCGATTGCCGGACGTCCTTGTCATCGAGCCGAAAGTCTTCGGTGACGACCGCGGCTTTTTCTACGAAAGTTTCAATGCCCGGGCGTTCGCCGAGGCCACTGGCTGCGACCTGCAGTTCGTCCAGGACAACCATTCACGCTCGACCAAGGGTGTGCTGCGCGGCCTGCATTATCAGATCGAGCAGGCCCAGGGAAAGCTCGTGCGTGTCATCGCTGGCGAAGTCCTGGACGTTGCTGTGGACATTCGCCGCAGCTCGCCCACTTTCGGTCAGTGGACGAGCGCGCATCTGTCGGCGCAAAACCAGCGGCAGCTGTGGATTCCGCCAGGCTTCGCCCACGGTTTTATGGTACTGAGCGAGTCAGCGGATTTTCTCTACAAAACCACGGACTACTATGCGCCTTCGGCCGAACGCTGCATCCGCTGGGACGATCCGGACCTGGCTATCGACTGGGAGCTGGAGGGTGCACCCACCCTGTCGCCCAAGGACCAGAACGGCAAGTTTTTGTGTGAGGCCGATCTGTTCCCATGAGTGAGTCCTTGCGAATCCTGATCATCGGCAAGAACGGCCAGGTGTCCCGGGCACTCCAATCGCGACTGGCCGACACCGGCGAGCTGATTGTGCGCGGCAGCGATCAGTTGGACCTGGCATGTCCGGATCAACTACGCCCTCGCATTGTCGCCCTGCAGCCCGACCTGATCATCAACGCCGCCGCCCACACCGCCGTCGACCAGGCCGAGAGCGAGCCGGAACTGGCCTTTGCCATCAACGCCACCGCACCGGGGATCCTGGCCCTCGCAGCAAACGAGTTGGGCGCCCCACTGATCCACTACTCCACCGATTATGTCTTCGATGGCCGCAAACCGGCGCCCTACACCGAGGACGACATACCCAACCCGCTAAGCGTCTATGGACGCAGCAAACTGGCTGGCGAGGATGCCATTCGCCAGGCGGGTGGCCAGCACCTGATATTGCGCACCAGTTGGGTGTACTCGACCGAAGGCCGCAACTTTCTCCTGACCATGCAGCGTCTGCTCCAGGAAAAACCACACCTGCGAGTGGTAGCCGACCAGATCGGAGCACCGACCTGGGCTGGAACCATCGCCGACAGTACCGCCAGGCTCATCGAGCATTGGCAGGCCGGTCGTTGCGGCACCTGGGGCACCTATCACCTGACGGCTCAGGGCGAGACATCCTGGTTCGGTTTTGCCCAGGCCATCGGTGAACGGTTGATCGAACAGCACAAGCCTTGTTCGGTGCTCGAAGCCATCCCCTCCAGCGCTTACCCGACGCCGGCCCCGCGGCCGCTGAACTCGCGCCTGGATTGCACACGTCTGCTGCTGGAATGGGGAGTGAGCCAGCCAGACTGGCGAAGCGCGTTACAGCAGTGTCTTGCCGAGCGACACTAGTGTCCGGTCTCGGAAATAAGCTGTTCATTTTTGGCGGCGTCTTGGGTGCCCGGCCGGCGTTGCCACTCCTCGCCATAGCCCTGCTATGACTCGTCGCGGCGCCTTGGCCGAACACCCAAGCCACTCGCCAAAAAAGAACGTATTTCCGAGACAGGACACTAGGCATAATGCGCTTGTTCCTACAGGCGCACGTTCATGAACTCCACCCTTCCTCGCAGACCCCGTTGGCGCAGCCTGGCCTTGCTTGCACTGTGCCTGGCTCCGTTGCTATGGCCGCTGGAGCATCTGGCCGAACGCTATTACCGCAGCGAACTGGCCGGGCAGAATCGTCAGACCCTCGACCTTTACGTCGCCAACCTGCTGGGCACCCTGCACCGCTATGAGGTCATGCCGCAGATTCTCGGCGATCTGCCAGCCCTGCGTGCGGTGTTGTCTGCCCCGGACGATGAGTTCACCCAAGGCAACGCCAACCAGCTACTGAAGAACATCAGCACCCAGACCGGCGCCGAGGTGATGTACCTGATGGACGCCACCGGTAAGACCCTGGCGGCCTCGAACTGGGATAAGCACGACAGTTTCGTCGGACGCAACTTCGCCTTCCGGCCCTATTACATCGAAGCCATGGCCGGGCGCCTGGGGCGTTTCTTCGGCCTGGGCACTACGTCGGCCAAGCGTGGCTATTTCTTCGCCGCCGCCGTGCGTGAGCGTGACCGTGTCATCGGTGTGCTGGTGGTCAAGGTCGACCTGGACCACACCGAAAGCCTTTGGGGCAAAACCCCGGAGCAGCTGCTGGTGACCGATCACAACGGGGTGGTCATCCTGACTTCACGGCAGGAATGGCGATTCCGCTCGACCCGCCCGCTAAGCGACGAAGAACATAGCGCAATCAGCGCCGTGCAACCCTACCCGACCCGCGATCCGAAACCGCTGAAACTGGATCCACAGGCCTGGCTGACCCAGACCCAGACCATCGAAGAAACGGGATGGAGCGTGAGCATCCTCGCTCCACGAACCCTGATCGACCGTCCCGTGCGCACCGTCGTCGCCATCGGCGGTGCCGCCCTGCTGGTCTTGATGTTGTTGCTCGGCTTGATGATGCAACGCAGGCGACATTACCTGGACCGGATCGCCTTCGAAGGCAAGGCGCGTCAAGAACTGGAGGGCCGGGTGGCCGAGCGCACCAGCGATCTGGAAGGACTGAACCGGCGGCTGAAGCAGGAAGTCCTGGAGCGCGAGCAGGCGCAGCAGGAGCTTGTCCGCGCCCAGGATGACTTGGTGCAGGCCGGCAAGCTGTCGGCATTGGGCACCATGTCGGCCAGTATCAGCCATGAACTCAACCAGCCGCTGGCAGCGATTCGCAGCTATGCGGAAAACGCCGAGATATTGCTCGACCATCAGCGTACCGAGGACGCCAGGGGCAACCTCAAGCTGATCAATGAACTGACCGGGCGCATGGCGTCGATCATTGCTCACCTGCGGGCCTTTGCCCGCCGCGACCGCCATGCGCCGGAAAGCGTTGCCCTGCAACCGGCCCTGGACGATGCCCTGGCGCTGCTCGCCAAACGCCGGCGCAGCATGGAAGTGGAGCTGATCCGCGACCTGCCGGCTGCCACGCTGTGGGTCGAAGCTGGAGAAACTCGCTTGCGCCAGGTGCTCGGCAATCTGCTGGCCAATGCCCTCGACGCCCTGACCGAAAAAGGTCCTCCGCGCAAACTCTGGCTCAGTGCCCAGGCCACCGAAACCGGCGTCAACCTGTACATCCGCGATAACGGCCCGGGCTTTTGCATGGAAGCCCTGGGTCGTGCCGGCGAACCCTTCTATACCACCAAGACCCGTACCCAGGGCTTGGGCTTGGGGCTGGCGATCTGCGACACCCTGATGCGCGCCTTCGGTGGCGAACTGTCGTTCGCCAACCACAAGGAGGGCGGCGCCCTGATCACCCTCAAACTGCGCGCCGGCGCGCCTGGGGTAAGCTTGCAACCGTCCGAGGACCGTAGCGTATGACCATCGATAACCGCATTGAGGTGGTGCTGATCGATGACGATCCCCACCTGCGCCAGGCCCTGAGCCAGACCCTCGACCTGGCCGGCCTGAACATCCTGTCCCTGGCCGAGGCCAAAGGCCTTGCCGGGCAATTGCCCCGTGACTGGCCGGGCGTGGTGGTCAGCGACATCCGCATGCCTGGCATTGACGGCATCGAACTGCTGAATCAACTCCACGCCCAGGACCCGGAGCTGCCGGTGCTGCTGATCACCGGTCACGGCGATGTGCCGCTGGCGGTCCAGGCCATGCGCGCCGGAGCCTATGACTTTCTGGAAAAACCCTTCCCCAGCGATCACCTGCTCGACAGCGTACGCCGGGCCCTGGCCCTGCGCCGCCTGGTGCTGGACAACCGCAGCCTGCGCCTGGCCCTCAGCGACCGTCATGAACTCAGCGCCCGCCTGGTCGGCCAGTCCGCACCTATGCTGCGTTTGCGCGAGCAGATCGGCGCATTGGCGGCGACCCGTGCCGACGTGCTGATCCTCGGTGAAACCGGCGCCGGCAAGGAAGTGGTAGCCCGTGCACTGCATGATCTTTCCGGGCGGCGCAACGGCCCGTTCGTCGCGATCAACGCCGGGGCCCTGGCCGAATCGGTGGTGGAAAGCGAACTGTTCGGCCACGAACCGGGGGCCTTCACCGGCGCGCAGAAACGTCGCATCGGCAAGTTCGAGTTCGCCAATGGCGGCACGCTGTTCCTCGATGAAATCGAAAGCATGAGTCTGGATGTCCAGGTCAAGCTGCTGCGACTGTTGCAAGAGCGCGTGGTGGAGCGCCTGGGGGGCAATCAGCAGATCCCGCTGGACATCCGCGTCATCGCCGCGACCAAGGAAGACCTGCGCCAGGCCGCCGACCAGGGACGCTTTCGCGCCGACCTGTACTACCGCCTGAACGTGGCACCGTTGCGTATACCGCCGTTGCGCGAGCGGGGTGAGGATGCATTGATGCTGTTCCAGCACTTCGCTGACGAAGCCAGTATGCGCCATGGCCTGCCCCCCCATGAACTGCAGCCGGCGCAACGGGCGCTGCTGCTGCGCCACAGTTGGCCGGGCAACGTTCGGGAATTGCAGAACGCCGCCGAGCGCTTTGCCTTGGGCCTTGAACTGGCCCTGGACAACAGCGTGCCGGATGGCACGCCCGGCACACCGGCGGAAATGATCAGCGGCGGGTTGAGCGAACAGGTCGAGAATTTCGAGAGAACCCTTATCGCCGCCGAGTTGGCCCGTCCCCACAGTTCGGTACGCAGCCTCGCCGAGGCCTTGGGCATTCCGCGCAAGACCCTGCACGACAAGTTGCGCAAGCATGGGCTGACCTTCGGCGACAGCAGCTCTGGCGCAGCCGATGAGTCCGATTGAGTTATCGTGTCTTCCCTTACAAGCAAGAGGCCCGGCGATGAACCGCGACAGCCGTTACCTGGAATCGATCCTGCACCACGACATCCCGTTGACCCGCGACATGGGCCTCAAGGTGCTCGATTGGAAGGCACGGCAACTGCGCCTGTTCCTGCCGTTGGAGGCCAACGTCAATCACAAGAGCACCATGTTCGGCGGCAGCCTGTATTGCGGCGCCGTGCTCGGCGGCTGGGGCTGGCTGCACCTGGCCCTGCGCGAGGAAGGCATTGAGGACGGGCATATCGTGATCCAGGAAGGGCAGATCAGCTATCCGTTACCGGTGACCCGAGACGCGGCAGTCATCTGCGACGCGCCCGAGGAGAAGGTATGGAAGCGTTTCCTGGCCACCTACCAGCGTTACGGACGGGCGCGGTTGTCCCTGCAGACGCGAGTGGTGAATGACGGCAGTGAAGAAGCGGCGGTGCGGTTTGAGGGGCAGTACGTGTTGCACCGCTGACAGGGCTGTCACAACCCTCTGTGGCGAGGGGATCTCTGTGGGAGCAAGGCTTGCCCGCGATAGGAACGATGTGCTCTTTCGGACATCGGGGCGTTCGTTTCGCGAGCAAGCTTTGCTCCCATAGACTCAGGAACGGGCGAGCGCCAGCAATTGCTCACGCCACGCCGCTTTCGCCGGCAATGCCAGGAAAGACGTATTCAGCAACGACTCCCGTGGCGGATAACAGAACCGCTCGCCGCTCAAGTCCAATACCTCGCCGCCCGCGCCTTCCAGTACACCCTGGGCCGCGGCGGTGTCCCACTGGGAAGTCGGCGCCAGCCGTGGATAGCAATCCGCCGCGCCTTCGGCCACCAGGCAGAACTTCAATGAACTGCCGATGCTGGTGAGCTGCAACTCCCCCAGGCTCTGGCTCAATCCGCTCAAGAGACGCTCCTGCTCCGGACTGGTATGACGGCGACTCGCAACCACGGTGAACGCCTCGCCAGGCGCCAGCACGTTACGCACCCCTACCGACTCAGGCTCGGCGCCCTTGTCGCCACGCCAGGCGCCCAGCCCCGCGCCGCCGACGTAGAAGCGGTCGTTGGTGGGCATCGATACCACGCCAAATACCACGCACCCCCGCTCGATCAGCGCAATGTTGACGGTAAACTCCTCGCTACCGGAAATGAACTCCTTGGTCCCATCCAGCGGATCCACCAACCACCAGCGCTGCCAGCCGGCGCGTACATCCTGGGCAATATTGGCGTCCTCTTCGGAGAGGATCGGGATATCCGGGGCCAAGGCCGTCAACCCGGCCACGATGACATCGTGAGCGGCCATATCCGCAGCAGTAACCGGAGACTCGTCGGCCTTGTGGACAACCTGCACGTTGGCTCGCCAGAAAGGCAGGATCGCCTCGCCTGCCTTGAGCGCCAGTTCGACCACCGGGGCCATCATGGGATGAGGGTATTTCATGCCAGGAACGCTCCACGCAAAGTCAGCAGGTCGCGGGCCAGGTACAACGCCGCCAAGGCGCGGCCCTCGGTGAATTGTGGGTTTTGCGCCAGGGACGACAATTCCCGCAGGTTGATCCTGTCCACGCGCATCGGTTCAGGCTCGTCACCTTCCAGGCGCTCTTCGTACAGATCCGTCGCCAGCACCACCTGGATTTTCTGGCTCATATAGCCGGGAGACAACGATAGCTCAGTCAGGTGTTCCAACTGACGCGCGCCAAAACCGGCCTCTTCCTTGAGCTCGCGCTCGGCCGCCGCCAGCACGTCCTCACCCGGCTCAATCAGGCCCTTGGGCAGCGACAGCTCGTAAGCGTCGGTGCCGCCGCAATACTCTTCCACCAACACTGCGTGGTCGGCATCGATCATCGCCACGATCATCACCGCGCCGTAACCCGTGCCCTTGCTCGCCAAACGCTCGTAGGTGCGCTCCACGCCATTGGAAAAACGCAGCTTCAGTTCCTCCACGCAGAACAATCGGCTGGTGGCGACGATCCGTCGATCGAGTATGGTGGGTTTCTGGCGCATAAACGGCTCCCTGGGCGATAGCAGGCTACTATACCCGGCCTATTCTGAATGTTTGTGGCGGATATCCGATTACCGCTGGAGAAGTTTTATGGCCTTGCTGCCCTGGCACAAGATCGACACGGTGCTGCTGGACATGGACGGCACCTTGCTGGACCTGCATTACGACAACCATTTCTGGATGGAACACCTGCCTCAGCGCTACGCCGAACTGCATGGCGTGAGCCGGGCCATGGCCGAACTGGAACTGCAACCACTGTTCGAACGCAAAGCCGGCCAGTTGCAATGGTACTGCCTGGATTTCTGGAGCACTGAGCTGAATCTGCCAGTGCGCGAGCTGAAACTGGAAACCGCGCACCTGATCGCCCTGCGCCCGGATGCCGACACATTCCTGGCGGCGATCCAGCGAGCCGGCAAACGCGTGGTGATGATCACCAATGCCCACCGTGACTCGTTGTCCCTGAAGCTGGAGCGCATTGAGCTTGCCCCTTATTTCGAGCGCTTGATCAGCTCCCATGACTACGGCTTCCCCAAGGAGAACCCGCAATTCTGGGATGCATTGAAAGCCGACCTGAACTTCGACCCGGCTCGTAGCCTGTTCATCGACGACACCTTGCCGGTATTGCGCAGTGCTCGGGATTTCGGCGTAGCCCATCTGCTGGCCGTCAGCGAACCGGATAGCCGCAAGGGGCCGAAGGACACGGGGGAGTTCGAGGCGCTGAGGGACTATCGGGACCTGATTGCAGGGCTTTGAATCCCATGCCGCCACCGCGAGCAGGCTCGCTCCCACGAGGGATCTTCGGTTTCCAGCGATCCCTGTGGGAGCGAGCCTGCTCGCGATAGGGGCTATGCGGTCCCGAGCCTACTCAGGGATGCGCAAGGACTGCCCCGGGTAGATCCTGTCCGGATTTTTGAGCATCGGTTTGTTAGCCTCGAAGATTTTCTGGTATTTGTTCGCATCGCCATAGACACGCTTGGCAATCGCACTCAAGGTGTCACCTTTTTCGACCGTGACGAATCTGGCCTCCTTCGCGACCGGACCAGTCACAGTGATCTGATCATCGACACTGCTGATACCTGCCACATTACCCAACGCCAACAGGATTTTCTCCTTCTCTTCCTGACTCGCGGCTTCACCCGTGGCTACGACTTTTTCGCCCTCGACTTTCACCTGGATTTTCGAAGTATCAATGCCTGTCAGCGCGCTCTGCACGTGCCGGGTCAGCGCTTCGCCATTGGCCTGCGCCTTGTCGGGTGTCAACGCATCAAGAATTTTCTCACCGGCATCTTTCAAGAAACTGAAAAGGCTCATCGTATTTTCTCCCTGGGTTTGAATGTCCAGACGTAACAGCCTAGACCCGAACGAGACGAGCCTCGTTCCCGAGCGACCAATGACCGCGCCACACGCAGGCGCTAGAATTCGAATCTCCCCGCGCCCTGGAGCGAAGATGGACATCAAGCAGCTGAAATTTCTCATCGCGCTGGACGAAACCCGCCACTTCGGCCAGGCCGCCGCACGCTGTCACATCACCCAACCGACCTTGTCGATGCGCCTGCGCAGCCTTGAAGAGGAGCTTGATCTGCCACTGGTCAATCGCGGCCAGCGATTCGAAGGCTTCACCGCGCCGGGAGAGCGGGTGCTGGCCTGGGCACGCACGGTGCTGGCGGCTTATGACGGTCTGCAGGCCGAAGCGGCAGCCTGCCGTGGCAATCTGGCCGGTACCCTGCGCCTGGGTGTGGTGCCCCTGTCCGACTTCGACCCGTTGTCGATGATGCAAAGGCTGCACGCCGAGCACCCTGATCTGCACTTCGAGCTGTCGTCCCTGAGTTCCGAGCAGATCCTCGAACAACTGGCAAGCAACCGCATCGACCTGGGGGTGTCCTACCTTGAGCGCCTGGACAACGAGCGCTTCGAATCGCTGCCGTTCAGCCCCACTCGCATGGGCCTGCTGTACGACCAGCGCTTTTTTTTCTTCGGAGAACAACCACTGACCTGGCAAGCGCTGATCGAGCTCCCCCTGGGCATGCTCACCAGCGGCATGCACTTCCGACAGTCCATTGATCACAACTTCCACAGCCGCAGCCTCGCGCCTCGCCCACTGTTGCAGACCGACGCGGTGCATCAGCTCCTGCAAGCCGTCCATGGTGGACTGTGTTGCGCGGTGATGCCGTTGAACAGCGGCCTGGATGTCTTGACCGAAGACCTGCGCATGCAGCCCATCGTCGACGCTCAAACATTGGTCCCCCTGGGGCTCATCATGCGCCGCGGTGCCCCGCGCTCGGCGTTGGCGGAGGCCTGTTTTGCCCTATATCAGAAATCAACAGTAACATCTTGATCGACGTCATCTATCGACAGATCGGTAATAGCGATTAGACGCGGCAGATTGCCGCATTTAGTCTTGTCACTATTCGAACCGTCGGTGATGCCATGAAAGCCAAGCCTCCGGCCTGTCCGGCGCCCACCGCGCAAACACCTGCGCCCAGCGCCAGCCAGAGCTACTACTACAGCAACCTGGACCACGCCCAAATGGAGAGCACGGAGCTCGCCGAGGAAGTGGCGTTGGCGATCGCCTATAACGGCATCAGCCAGGCCGTCATGCTGGTCACCCCAACCGATCTCGAGGATTTCATCGTCGGTTTCAGCCTGGGCAGCGGCATCATCGAAGACCCGTCGGACATCTATGACCTGCAACTGAGCGGCACCGGCTCTGCACAGTATGCCCAGGTGACCATCGCCAACCGCGCCTTCTGGAACCTCAAGCAACAGCGCCGGCAACTGGCCGGCACCAGTGGCTGCGGGCTCTGCGGCGTGGAAGCCGTGGAACAGGCACTGCCAGACCTGAAAGTGCTGCCCGGCGCACCGCTGCCACCCGCACAATGGCTCGATGGCCTGCGCCAGCGCATCAGCCAGTTCCAACCCCTGGGCCAGCACTGTGGCGCGGTACACGCGGCGCTGTTCATGAATGGCCAGGGTGAACTGTTGCTGGGCCGCGAAGACATCGGTCGACACAACGCCCTCGACAAGCTGATCGGCGCATTGGTCCGGCAACAGATTCCAGTGGCCAATGGCGTGGCGATCGTGACCAGTCGCTGCAGCCTCGAACTGATCCAGAAGGTGTTGCGGGCCGGCATCCAGACGTTGGTCAGCCTGTCATCTCCCACCGGCCTGGCCGTGCAGTGGGCCCGTAAACACAACCTCAATCTTATCCACCTGCCGCAAAAAAGTGAGCCGCGGGTCTACAGCCCTGCGATGGAGAAACACGCGTGAGCAAGCCTCAACAAGCCGACCGCAAGCCCGTACCCCGCTATAAGCCCTACAAGGGCCCGGCCGGTGGTTGGGGTGCGCTGATCAGTGTCACCCAGGCCTGGTTGACCAGTGATAACGCGCTGAAGAATCTGCGCATGATGCTCAAGACCAACCAGAACGGCGGCTTCGACTGCCCGGGCTGTGCCTGGGGGGATTCGCCGGAAAGCGGCATGGTGAAGTTCTGCGAAAACGGCGCCAAGGCGGTGAACTGGGAAGCGACCAAACGCCGTGTCGATGGAGCATTTTTCGCCAGGCACAGTGTCAGTTCATTGCTGGAGCAAAGCGATTACTGGCTCGAATACCAGGGTCGCCTGACCGAGCCGATGAGTTATGACGCCGAAACCGATCGCTACAAGCCCATCAGTTGGGAAGCGGCGTTTGCTCTGATCGGAAAACACCTGAAAGGGCTGTCCAGCCCGAACCAGGCCGAGTTCTATACTTCCGGCCGTGCCAGCAATGAAGCGGCGTATCTGTACCAATTGTTCGTGCGCGCTTTCGGCACCAACAACTTCCCCGACTGCTCGAACATGTGCCACGAAGCCAGCGGTGTGGCGCTGTCCCAGAGTGTCGGTGTGGGTAAGGGCACGGTGACATTCGACGATTTCGAGCACTCCGACTCAATTTTCGTCTGGGGCCAGAACCCGGGAACCAACCACCCAAGGATGCTCGAGCCGCTGCGCGAAGCAGTGAAGCGCGGCGCACATGTGGTGTGCATCAATCCACTCAAGGAACGTGGCCTGGAGCGCTTCCAGCACCCCCAGAACCCGTTCGAGATGCTCACCAACGGCAACAAACCCACCAACACCGCTTTTTTCCGCCCGGCCCTGGGCGGCGACATGGCCATCTTGCGCGGGATGGCGAAGTTCCTGCTGCAATGGGAACGTGAGGCGCAACTAAGCGGCGCCCCCGCCGTGTTCGACCACGCATTTCTCAACGAGCACAGTGCCAACGTTCTGGAATACCTGGCCGTGGTCGACGACACCTCGTGGGAGCAGATTGTCGAGCAATCGGGCCTGGCCCTGGTGGAGATCGAACAGGCTGCGCGCATGTATGCCAACAGCAAGAACGTGATCATGTGCTGGGCGATGGGCATCACCCAACATCGTCACTCGGTGGCGACCATCCAGGAAATCGCCAACCTGATGATGCTGCGCGGCAACATCGGCCGGCCAGGTGCAGGCCTGTGTCCGGTTCGTGGCCACAGCAACGTGCAGGGCGACCGGACCATGGGGATCAACGAGCGCCCACCTGCAGCGTTCCTCGACACATTGGAGCGGCGCTTCCAATTCAAGGTACCGCGGGAGAACGGCCACAACGTCGTCGAGGCGATCCACGCCATGGCAGCCGGCCAGGCGAAAGTGTTTATCGGTCTGGGTGGCAACTTCGCCCAGGCCACCCCGGACAGTCACCGGACTTTCCAGGCCCTGAGCAATTGCGACCTGACTGTACAGATCAGCACCAAGCTCAACCGCAGCCACCTGGCCCACGGGAAGGAAGCGTTGATCCTGCCATGCCTGGGTCGCACCGACATCGACCGGCAAGCCGCCGGCTCGCAAGCGGTCACTGTCGAAGACTCTTTCAGCATGGTCCATGCTTCCAATGGACAATTGGAACCCTTGTCGGACCAGATGCGTTCCGAGCCCTGGATCATTGCCGGCATGGCTGCTGCCACCCTGGGTGATCGTCCGGTGGATTGGAGCTGGCTGGTGGCCGACTACGGTCGCATCCGCGACCTGATCGCCGATACCATTCCCGGTTTCAAGGACTTCAACGAGAAACTGCACAACCCTGGCGGCTTCTACCTGGGCAACAGCGCCAGCACACGTCGTTGGAGTACCCCGTCGGGCCGCGCCAACTTCAAGGCCAATCGATTGCCCGCTGATCTGGTGCATGAGCGCACCCGGGCCACCGGTCGGTTGCCAGACCTGATCCTGCAGTCCATGCGCTCCCACGACCAGTACAACACCACTATCTACGGCCTCAATGACCGTTATCGTGGCGTGAAAGGTCAGCGTGACGTGCTGTTCGTCAATGAAGCCGACATCATTCGCCTGGGCTTCAAGCCAGGACAGAAGGCCGATATCGTCTCGCTCTGGGATGACGGGCGCGAGCGGCGGGTCAAGGGGTTTACCCTGCTGGCTTTCGACATCCCTGCAGGGCAGGCTGCCGCCTACTACCCAGAGGTGAATCCATTGGTTCCGCTGGAAAGCACTGGCGAGGAGAGCGACACGCCAACCTCCAAGTTCGTGGCGATTCGCCTGGAGGCGGCGAGCGAGAATGGGTTGATCCTGGCCCAGTCTGCCTGACCGGCTCTTTTCGCCCGCCCACAAAAAAGGCCGTTTCCCATGGAAAACGGCCTGTCCGAAGTAGCTAAAGACCGGCACAAAAGCATTAAGTTCCGCCGGAAAAACAATAACTTAGAGAATTGTGCACAAGTCGTGCTACTCGTCGGATTTCGATTGTCACCAAGCGAAGCCAGCCTCAGGATCGCGCCGTCATCCCTTTGAGGCTCCTCTATGAAGTTCTCCTCCATTCTCTTGTTGTCCCTTGGCCTGATCAGTGGCGTCGCGTCTGCCGGCGGCACCGCCGAAGCAGGTGTGGGCGGCGCATTGGGCGGGGTTTTGGGTTCGGTCGTCGGCCAGTCCCTGGGCGGCAATACCGGTTCTACCATCGGCGCGGCCCTTGGCGGCGCGGGCGGTAGTGCCGTCGGTGCAGATAAACACAGCCGCGGCGAAGCGGCGATCGGCGGCGCACTGGGCGCAGCCGGCGGTAACGTGGTCGGGCGTAGCGTCGGTGGCAGCACCGGCAGCTTGATCGGTGCAGCGGCAGGCGGTGGCGCCGGCGGTGCACTGGGTAACTACATGGGCAAGGATGATGATAACGATCGTCGTTATTATGACGGTCGCCGCGGTGACCGCCGCTACTACCGTGACCGCCATCCGGGTCGTGGCCACGCCTACGGGCATCGCAAGCATCACCGCTACTACCGCGACTGATTGCTGACTGACAGCGGCCGCTGAATATCGCAGCCTACCGCTTGCCGGAGGCTGCGATTTTTCGTTTCAAACGACCAACTGCTCCAGGGCCGTACGCAGTCGATCCGGAATCGCCACCGGCCGATTCGACGCCCGATCCACGAACACATGCACGAAGCGCCCCGCCGCGCAGGCCTCCTCCTCACCGGCCTTGAACACAGCCAGTTCGTATTGCACCGAACTACTGCCCAACTTCCCGACCCGCAAGCCCATTTCAATTCGCTCGGGGAATGCGATGGACGCAAAGTAGTCGCAAGCCGAACTCACCACAAACGCCACGACCTCCCCATCCTGGATATCCAGGCCGCCGACCTCGATCAGATAGGTGTTCACCGCCGTATCGAAGAAGCTGTAGTAGGTGACGTTGTTGACGTGACCGTACACGTCATTGTCATGCCAGCGCGTGGTGATGGCTTGCATGTAAGGATATTCGGCACGTTGGGGCATCAGTTGTCCTTTTCGGTCGTCAGTGGTCGTTGCGCAAAATGGTTACAGCTGGGCGAACCCCTTGCCCTGTGCCGCAAGCTCCCCAATCAGACGCGCAGGCCTCCACTGGTCCCCCTGCTTCGTTTCGAGCTCCAACAGTCGCGCGTGGATATTCTCCAGCCCCTGCTGGTCAGCCCAGGCCATCGGACCACCTTTGTCCGCCGGAAACCCGTAACCGTTGAGGTACACCAGGTCGATGTCGTGGGCCGACCCGGCAATGCCTTCTTGCAGGATCTTTGCCCCCTCGTTGACCAATGCCAGCAGGCAGCGCTCGAGAATTTCCCCGCTGCCGACTTCCCGACGTTGAAAACCCAGTTCTTCACTGACCCGCTGAACCAGTGCATCGACTTCTACGTCGTGCTCGGCCTGTCGGCTGCCGGCCTCGTAGTGGTAATACCCGTTGCCGCTTTTCTGACCGAACCGCCCGAGCTCGCACAGGCGGTTATCCACCTGCACCTCGGGCGCATCCTGGCCTTTGCCCGCCAGTTCCCGTGCACGCCACTCCAGATCGATCCCGACCACGTCGTACATCCGGAACGGCCCCATGGCAAAGCCGAAGCCCTGCAACGCCGCATCGATCTGATGGGGAAACGCGCCCTCCAGCAACATCTTGCGAGCTTCCAGCACATAAGGGTGAAGCATCCGGTTGCCGATGAAGCCGTGACAATTGCCCGAGATCACACTGACCTTGCCCATGCGGCTGCCCAGCTCCAGCGCTGCATCCAGCACCGCTTTGGAGGTCTGCGCGCCGCGAACGATTTCCAGCAGTTTCATGATGTGCGCCGGGCTGAAGAAATGCAGGCCCAGAACCTGGCCTGGCCGGCGCGTGACGGCGGCGATGGCGTCGATGTCCAGGGCCGATGTGTTGCTCGCCAGAATGGCCTCGGGCTTGAGCAGGCCATCCAGCTCGCCGAAGATCTGTTGTTTGAGTTCGAGGTTCTCATAAACAGCTTCGATCACCAGATCCACATCACGGATCGCCGCATAGTCGCCTGCCCTGCTCACCCTGGCGATCCGGGCATCGGCTTCACTTTGGTCGATACGACCCTGGCGCACGCCATGGGCATAGGTCTCAGCCACGGCTGCGAGCGCCTGCTCGAGCATCTGCGGATTGTTGTCGACCCACCGCACCATCACTCCGGCATTGGCCAGGCACATCACGATGCCTCGCCCCATGGTCCCTGCACCGATCACAGCGGCGTGCTCAATAATCTGGCTCATGTCTGTTCTCTCGTCGGCGATCCAAAGACAGCCTTCACCTTAGTCAGCCACTGGCTGTTTTTGAAATTTATTCGTGTGATGAGCGGCATTCAGCGAATGGATGCAGCCACGGCTGCCTTCCTTCTTGCCACGAGGTGATACAAAACCGGGCACTTTGATGCCTCGTTCCGGCGTTGCTTGCGGGTTAAGGTGCACCGTCAATTCACGCGCTACATCGGGCCAGGAGGCCCGGTGATCAAGAGCCCTGTTCAAGGACTGAACCATGCCACACCTGTTTTCCGCACTACGCGCCCTGGCCATCACGTCAGCGTCATTGCTGGCCGGCTGCCTGACCCTTGCTGAACGATCCGGCGTGGAACCCGCCGTGTTCGAAACCCCGGAGTATCTCGCGCAACAAGGCCTGTCCGTCGTAAAAGCATCGGCCTTGTATGCACGTGGCGGCACCGGCCAGGAAGTAACCGTGGCGCTGGTCGACTCCGGGCTCAACGCCCACCTGCAGGAGTTCGAAGGCAGACTGAATGATCCGGGATACGACTATGTCGAGGGTCGTCCTGGCACGGTTGACCGAGTCGGCCACGGCACCCAGATGGCGGGTATCCTCGCCGCCAACAAGGATAATCAGGGCATGCATGGGATCGCCTTCAACGCCCGGCTGATCCCCTTTCGCTTTGGCGACGACAACGAGCCGTTTTTCTTCGACAGCGAAATCGCCCAATCCTGGCAAAGTGGCTTCGACAAGGGCGCCCGCCTGTTCAACAACTCCTGGGCCAACGCCATCCCCGCAACCGAAATCAACGAATCACGTTACAACCAGGTAATGCCTGACTCATTGGCCGTCGCCCGAAAGCTGGTATCGGAAGGCGCCGTGTTTGTCTTTCCGACCGGCAATGAACTCAGGCGCGAACCCTTGGCCGAACCGGGGTTGCCAGTGGCATTGCCGGAGCTGGAAAAGGGCTGGATCGCGGTCGTTGCACTGAAGAACGACGGCAGCGCCATCAATGGTAAATCCAATTATTGCGGGGTCGCCGCAGCTTGGTGCATCGCCGTTCCCGGTGGGGACGCAGGCGCTCAGGCGGGCCTGCTCACTGTCGCCAAGGATGGACGTTACGTACACACCGCCGGCACCTCTCCGGCTGCGGCCTTGGTCACCGGCGCATTGGCTGCGCTGCAAAGCCGCTATCCACAACTCAAGCCGCAGCAGATACGCGAACACCTGCTGGCGACCAGCAACCGCACGGGCATCTATGCCAACAGCGACGCCTACGGCCGAGGGTTGATGGACCTTGAAGCAGCTTCTCGACGCACTCCTGCCTCAATGGTTGATTGATCAACTTTCAAAGGGAAAATCCATGTCGCACAAACTGACCCTCCTCTTCGTCATCACCACATCCCTGCTGTTGGGCGGATGCATGAAACTCCCAGAAATACCTCCATTGCTTGCCCACTGCAAAGCCCCGACCAAAACGCCTGCGACTTCATTGCCTGGCTGACCCTGGACAACGACACGTTTCGCTCAGCAAGTGTCTGATAGGGGCGTGATCTATTACGGCCCTATCAGAAGCAACCTACCGCCTCTTGGGCAAGTCCTACGGTGCTTGTGTAGGAACTAACTGAGAGGTACGCGGAAAAGGGGGCAGCCGGCAACCATCAAGAATGAAGCGCTCATCGAGCGTCAGACGCCGGCAAAAATCCTACGCAACCTGTCCCCCCAGGCCATATTGCGGACGCCGAATAGAGCTCTCTATAGTCCACGGCGCGATTCAAAAGTCGTACTGAAGAGGCTCAAATGCAAATATCCAACCCGCCTGTCGAGCAATACCAACGGCTCAACAGCACACCTGTCCTGGTCATCGACACCGAGGCAGATCTCCAGCACCTCTGCGACGCCGCCGCCCAACGAATCCAAGCCTCCAGCAACCTGCTCGAAACCCTGCATTGCCTTTGTTTCGAGCATGCCGATGTAAAGGACATCCCCAGCATCGTCCATGCGCTTTATCTATTGGTTCAGGACGGCAGCGAACTGCTGGAGGTGGTACGGCAGCGATTGCGCTAGGCATCAGGGCCTGCGGGATCGTTAGAGGACTAAGTAGCAATCTTCTGGCTGTTCAGGTGGAATGATTCCAGTCCTCAGCCAAAGCGGACGTGCGTGAGGGATGGACACGAATAACCGATCAAAAAAAACCGCCCCGAAGGACGGTTTTCTATTCGCGGACCAAACCTTACAACTGCGGACCCGCAGCCTTGATCGCGTCGCTCACTTCGAACTTCTTGAAGTTTTCGGTGAACAGGCCAGCCAAAGCCTTGGCGGCTTCATCGTAGGCAGCCTTGTCGGCCCAGGTGTTGCGTGGGTTCAACAGGCCGGTCTCGACACCTGGAACGGCCAGCGGCACGTCCAGATTGATGATATCCAGGTGTTCGGTTTCAGCACCAATCAGCGCACCGCTCTGGATCGCCGCGATCACCGCACGGGTGGTCGGGATATTGAAGCGTTTGCCGACACCGTAGCCACCGCCGGTCCAGCCGGTGTTGACCAGGTAGACCTTGGAGCCGAAGCCACGGATACGCTTGATCAGCAGTTCCGCGTATTCACCGGCCGGGCGCGGGAAGAACGGAGCGCCGAAGCAGGTGGAGAAGGTCGACTTGATACCGCTGCCCGAACCCATTTCGGTCGAGCCCACCAATGCGGTGTAACCCGACAGGAAATGGTAGGCGGCTTGTTCTTCGCTGAGGATCGACACTGGTGGCAACACACCGGTCAGGTCACAGGTCAGGAAGATCACGGCGTTAGGCTCACCACCGAGGTTCTTCGGTGCGCGTTTCTCGATCAGTTCACGCGGGTAGGCGGCGCGGCTGTTCTGGGTCAGGCTGTCGTCGGCGTAATCCGCTTTCTTGGTGACCGGGTCCAGGACGACGTTTTCCAGTACGGCGCCGTGCTGGATGGCTTTCCAGATCACCGGCTCGTTCTTCTCGGACAGGTCGATGCACTTGGCATAGCAACCGCCTTCGATGTTGAAAACCACACCCACGCCCCAGCCGTGCTCGTCGTCACCGATCAGGTAGCGGCTTTCGTCGGCAGACAGGGTAGTCTTGCCGGTGCCAGACAAACCGAAGAACAGGGTCACATCGCCCTCTTCGCCCATGTTCGCGGCGCAGTGCATCGGCAGTACGTCAACAGCCGGCAGCAGGAAGTTCTGGACGGAGAACAAGGCCTTCTTCATCTCACCGGCGTAGCGCATGCCGGCGATGAGGACTTTCTTGGCCGCGAAGTTGATGATCACGGTACCGTCGGAGTTGGTACCGTCACGCTCAGGCTCGCAGACGAAGTCCGGCGCGTTGAGGATCTGCCATTCATCCTTGCCACCGGCATTGTACTGCTCGGGGTTGATGAACAGGCAACGACCGAACAGGTTGTGCCAGGCTGTCTCGGTGGTCATCTTGACCGGGAGGTAGTGCGCAGGATCGGAACCTACATGCACGTGGGACACAAAACGCTCGCGCTCGGCCAGGTAGGCTTCAACGCGGTCCCACAGGGCATCGAACTTGTCGGCCGGGAACTTGCGGTTGATCGGGCCCCAGGCAATGGCGTTCTGGGTGGTCGGTTCTTCTACGATGAAACGGTCGGCAGGCGAGCGACCGGTACGATGACCGGTACGAACCACCAGCGCGCCAGTATCGGCAAGCTCGCCTTCACCGCGATTCAGGGCTTCTTTGACCAGATCATTGACACTCAGATCGGTGTACACGGCGTTATTGGCTTGCGTCATGTGGTTCCCCATCGGCCCTTGGCCGAGTGCTCCAAACGTTTTGTAGTAGGAAGTCGCGCACTACTACCCGAAAAAAGTGGGCCGGATTATGCCAGAAAAGCCCAAAAAAAGTAGGGCCCTCCCGTCAGTACGGCGTAAATCCGGCGTTTGTCAGGAGATTTACCTGCACTGAACCGATTCAGTGACGAGTATCTGACGGTGCCTCGACCCCCGCTCCAGCGAACAATTGAGCAACGTCTGCTCCATCGAACAGATAGCGCTCATTGCAAAACTGACAATCGATTTCGATGGCACCACCATGCTCGATGACCAGTTGCTGCGCATCTTCCAGACCCAGACTGACCAGCGCATTACCGGATCGTTCACGAGAGCAACTGCACTGGAAGCGCAGCGGCAGTTCGTCGAACAAGCGCACGACTTCTTCGTGGTAGAGACGATGCAGTACCGTTTCATTGTCCAGACTCAGCAACTCGTCGGCGCTCAAGGTGCTCGCCAGAGCGGTAATATGCTGCCAGCTGGCCTCACGTTCTTCTGGATCGCGGATGCGGTCCACAGGCAACTGTTGCAGCAACAGGCCACGGGCGCGCCGCCCGTCGGCATAGAGCCAGAATCTGGTATTGGTTTGCTGGGACATTACGAAGTAATTGGTAAAACATTCAGCCAGGGACGCGCCGTCAAGATCGACAATGCCCTGGTAGCGCTTGCCATGGGTCGGATCGACCGTCAGGGCCAGCACACCATCGGGCATCAGGTCGGCCAGCGTCGCGCCAGGTGCGATCTGATCGGCATGATAGCGGGCCAGGCCTCGAATCTCGCGCTCACTGGAACATTCGATCATCAGCATCGGCACCGGGCCTTCGGAGCGAGCCTGGAGGATCAGCAAGCCATCGAATTTCAACGTACCGATCAACAGCGACGCCGCCGCCATCAACTCACCGAGCAGTTGCGCGACCGGCTCCGGATAGGGATGTTTGGCAAGGACCTCGGCGTAGCTGCGCTCCAACGCCACCAACTCGCCACGGGCGTCGATGTCATCAAAGATGAAACGTTGGGTGCAGTCGTTATCCGGTAAATCAGTCATAAGGATGGGTATCTGAGGTGATGGCAAAGGATGCCGGACATTTTATGGGCATTCAGAGGTGGTTCCAAGCAAGGGAGGGAATGGGGCTGGACAGCCACACCATTTCGTTGCATCCAACACCAACCTGTGGCGAGGGGATTTATCCCCGCTTGGGCACGCAGCGGCCCTGTCTTTTTGGGGCCGCTACGCAGCCCAGCGGGGATAAATCCCCTCGCCACAGATGGATCCCCCCAGCCATCGCCGATTACGCCGGGAGCATTTTTATTCGCTGTTGCTACCACGAAACTTGAACAGATCCCGGCGCTGTTTCTTGCTCGGCTTGCCATCGGTACTGACCCCCAGGGCACCGGCCTTGCGTTGGGCAGCGGCGGCTTCGCGCCTGGCGATGCTGGCCTCGGTTTCGCGATACAGGGTCTGCGCTTCAGGCGCTCCACGCCGCACGATCGACAACGCCTCGACCACCACGGTCTTTTCATCGAACCCGGCGCGAATGACATACTCGTCCCCAATGCGGGGTTCCTTGCCTGGCTTGCAACGCTCGCCCCGATGGTGGACCTTGCCGCTTTCAATGGCAGCCTTGGCGAGCGCACGTGTTTTATAGAATCGTGCCGCCCACAACCATTTATCGAGACGGACCTTGTCGTCCTCTTCCTGTTTTTGTGCCACTGCAATTCCTCTTTCTGCCAATAACCAGAACTGTACTACCGTTTTTGTCGGGCGCACGAATCCACGCCGACAGATAGAATGCCGACCGAACCGGCCTCACCGGCAAATCCTGGCATTGGAGTCGAGTGCACGAATTAGCCACGCAGGCCACTGGATAACTGTCGTCATTTTGTGATTATTCTGTGCACATGCCGCAACTCGCGGGCTCTCTGATCCGAAGTACCGATCACAGGTTGTTTTTATTGAAGACATTTGACCATTTGACCGTTGTCGGTCTGCGCGAGTGGGTGGCGCTCCCGGATCTGGGAGTCGCGGGCCTACGGGCAAAAATAGACACCGGTGCCAGTACCTCCAGCCTGCACGCCACCGACATCGAGCTATTCGAGCGTGACGGTGAACAGTGGGTACGCTTCACCGCGCACCTGGGTACGGTGGTGCAATTGCGTCATCGTCGCTGCGAAGCCCCGCTGGTGGCGCGCAAGACAATCAAGAGTTCCAACGGTCATGCCCAGGTCCGCTACGTGATCAGCACCACGCTAGCCCTCGGGGATCGAATCTGGCGGGTCGAGTTCACCCTGGCTTGCCGCAAGTCCATGCGCTATCGCCTGCTGTTGGGCTCCAAGGCCTTGATCGACGGGCAGTTGGTGGTCAATCCAGGCATCAAATACGTTCAAGACAAGCCGGCATTCCCGGTGTCCACTACCTCTGCCACAGGTGTTGCATGAAGATCGCTGTGCTGTCGCGTAATCCGCGTCTGTATTCCACTCGTCGTCTGGTTGAAGCCGGGACAGAGCGTGGCCATGAAATGGTGGTGGTCGACACCCTGCGCGCCTATATGAACATCGCCAGCCACAAGCCGCAGATCCACTACAGGGGCCAGCCGCTGGAAGGGTTCGACGCGGTGATACCGCGCATTGGCGCATCCGTGACCTTCTATGGCTGCGCCGTGTTGCGCCAGTTCGAAATGATGGGGGTGTTTCCTCTCAACGAATCCGTGGCCATCGCCCGCGCCCGGGACAAGCTGCGCTCGCTGCAACTGCTGTCGCGGCGCGGTATCGGCCTGCCGGTCACCGGCTTTGCCCATTCGCCCGACGACATTCCCGACCTGATCGCGATGGTCAATGGTGCTCCGCTGGTTATCAAGGTTCTGGAAGGCACCCAGGGTATCGGCGTGGTTCTTTGCGAAACCGCGACGGCGGCAGAATCAGTGATTGAAGCATTCATGGGCCTCAAGCAGAACATCATGGTCCAGGAATACATCAAGGAAGCTGGCGGCGCCGACATCCGCTGCTTTGTGGTCGGCGACAAGGTCATCGCTTCGATGAAGCGTCAGGCCCGGCCTGGGGAGTTTCGCTCCAACCTGCATCGCGGTGGCAGCGCCAGCCTTATCAAGATCACCCCCGAAGAACGCATGACCGCCCTGCGCGCCGCAAAAGTCATGGGCCTGGCCGTGGCAGGTGTCGACATCCTGCGCTCCAATCACGGCCCGCTGGTGATGGAGGTCAATTCTTCGCCTGGCCTGGAAGGCATCGAGACCACCACGAGCAAGAACGTGGCGGGAATCATCATCGAGCATCTGGAAAAGAACGGCGGGCCGAACATGACCCGCACCAAGGGCAAGGGTTAAGGCAGCCCTCTTGTAGGAGCGAGCCTTTGTGGGAGCTGAGCTTGCTCGCGATAAACGATAACGCGGTTTTCAGGTAAACCGCGGCGCCTTCATCGCGAGCAAGCTCACTCCCACAGGGCTCGCTTGCAAAAGTTTGCTATACCGCATCCCTGGGCAACATCAACCCCAGCGGCAACCGCACCCGCGCTTCGAGTCCGCCACCGACGCGGTTGCGCAGCTCGACGTTGCCACCGTGCATCGAGGCAATACGCTTGACGATTGCCAGGCCCAATCCCGTGCCCTTTCCGCCCCGGGCACGGTCGCCACGGGTGAAGGGATTGAAAATGGCTTCCAGCTCCGACGGATCAATGCCAGCGCCGCGGTCCATGACGCTCAGTACCACATAGGGCGCGTTGGTGTCGCCAGAGACATAGGCCGCTACCTCGACGCCAGTCCCGGCGTGGTTCAGGGCATTGCCGATCAGGTTGTTCAGCAACCGCTTCATCGACACCCGGCGCAACGGGAACGGCTGGATCGGCTCCAGCTGCAGGTGCACTTTTTCCTCACCCTGGTTATAGGGCGCGACCACTTCCCGTACCAGTTCGCTGAGGTCCACTTCCTCCACCGACTCATCACGTCCGTCGCGAATGAACGCCAGGAACTGGTCAAGAATCGCATCCATGTCTTCAATGTCACGGACCATTTCACGGGTCAGGTCAGTGCGCTCGCCCATCAATTCCAGCGACAGCCGCAACCGGGTCAGCGGTGTGCGCAGGTCGTGGGAGACCCCGGCGAGCATCAGTTCACGCTCGCGCCCGGCCTGTTCGACGTCCTCGGCCATCTGATTGAAGGCTCGGTACACCTCGGTCATTTCACTGGGGGTGTCACTGATGGGCAGCCGCACGCTGCGCCCCTGGCCCAACTGTCGGGCTGCGTAGACCAGGCGTTTCAACGGTTGGTTGAGCTGGCTGACGAAGATCCACGCCGACGCTGTCGACAATAGACCGATAGCCAGGAACCAGCCCAGCACGTTCCAGATTTTCTGGCCACGCAGGGGGTGCGGATACAGCGGCACCTTCAGCCAGCCATCTCCCAGGCTTGGGGCTCGCACCCACAGCGCCGGCGGTGAGTGCATACGCAGGCGCACCTCGGTATCGGCGCCCAGTTCGGCCTGCATCTGCCGTTGGTAGATTTCGCTGTAGGGCCAGTGCTGTTCGCCCTCGGGCACACCGGCACCGACCACCCGGATCAGCGTCGCCGCCTCAGCAATCTTCGCCCGATTGGTTTCATCGGCAGCCCAATAGGCCCGCAAGGTCAAGGCAACGCCATGACTGTATTGGCGGTCCACCAGAACGTCTTCGTTCATCAGCAGGTAGACCAACGTCAGTGCCTTGGAAAAGAGCACGACGATCAGCACCAGCCAGAGGGTGCGGGAAAAGAAACTCTGGGGAAACCAAACCGGGGTTTTCATGGATAGCCGCTACACACTTGCAGGAGCGAGCGATGCTCGCACACTGACGGACCGCGAATCGCCTGGAAAAAAGAACTCAATTCTGCCAGGCCACCCGCTCCTACAAATCGCCGATCACTTGCTGGCGGCGCCATCCGGCACGAATACATAGCCCACGCCCCAGACGGTCTGGATATAGCGCGGCTTGGAAGGATCGGGTTCGATCATCCGGCGCAGGCGCGAAATCTGTACGTCGATGGAGCGCTCCAACGCGTCCCACTCGCGACCACGGGCCAGGTTCATCAGTTTGTCCCGGGTCAGCGGCTGGCGGGCGTTCATCACCAGGGCCTTGAGCACGGCGAACTCACCGGTGGTCAGCATGTGGACTTCGTCGCCACGCTTGAGCTCACGGGTTGCCAGGGACAGCTCGTAGTCGCCGAAGGTCACGCTTTCATCTTCGCTGCCCGGGGCGCCAGGCACCGGGGCCGACTGACGACGCAGGACTGCCTTGACCCTGGCCATGAGTTCGTCGGGATTGAACGGCTTGGCCAGGTAATCGTCGGCGCCCAGTTCCAGGCCCTTGATACGGCTCAACTCGTCGCCTTTGGCGGTGAGCATGATGATCGGGATCTGGTTGTTCGCGCCGCGCAGGCGGCGGCAGGCCGTCAAGCCGTCCTCGCCAGGCAGCATCAGATCGAGTACCACCAGGTTGAAGACTTCACGAGCCAGCAGCCGATCCATCTGTTCGGTATTGGATACGGAGCGGGCCCGGTAGCCCTTGCTGACGAAAAAGCGCTCCAGCAGGCTGCTCAGCCCCGGGTCGTCGTCAACGATAAGAATTTTTTCGCCTTCAGCAGTTTGTGCGGTGCTGCTCATAGGAAGCTCCTTTGATCTCGGCGCGCATTATGGCCTAGCTGCCGTTATACGCACCGTGTGCATTGTTAGCAGATTTTTCCTCCATCTCCACCCATACGGGCATCGGACCTACAGACCATGACATCCCCGAAGAACGGAACGCTGGTTATAATGCGCGGCCTTTTGTGCCCGGGAATGTCGGATCGTTACTCCCGACGAGCTTTTTTCCTTTGGCCAGGCAGCACTTTTTGAATTTCGCGGGTCAACAGGCAGCCTCTCTTGACCCAGGCAGCGGCCCACGCCAGGCCGCTCAACCAGTCTCGCCGAGCCTTGTTCCTGCGCCGGCGGGCCTGATTTCATAATTTGTCAGGTGGTTTTATGGACAGCATCAACAGCCGCATCGCCGAGGAACTCGGCGTACGCCCGCAACAGGTCGAAGCGGCCGTCGCGCTACTCGATGAAGGCTCTACGGTGCCTTTTATCGCCCGTTACCGGAAAGAAGTGACCGGCAGCCTCGATGACACTCAATTACGTCATCTGGAAGAGCGCCTGCGCTACCTGCGTGAACTCGACGAACGGCGTATCAGCATCCTGGCCAGCATCCAGGAACAGGGCAAACTGACCCCTGCGCTCGAACGCGACATCAAGTTGGCGGACACCAAGACCCGCCTCGAAGATTTGTACCTGCCCTACAAACAGAAGCGCCGCACCAAGGGCCAGATCGCCCTGGAAGCCGGGCTTGGCGAACTGGCCGATGGACTGTTCAACGACCCGACCCTGGCGCCTGAAACCGAAGCCGCGCGTTTCGTCGATGCCGAAAAAGGCGTGGCAGACGTGAAAGCAGCGCTGGAAGGCGCCAAGTACGTCCTCATGGAGCGCTTCGCCGAAGACGCCAACCTGCTGGAAAAACTGCGTAACTTCCTCAAACAGGAAGCCATCCTCAGCGCCCGGGTTATTGCAGGCAAGGAAGAGGAAGGGGCGAAGTTTCGTGATTACTTCGAACATGACGAACCGCTCAAGAGCATGCCGTCCCATCGCGCCCTGGCTATTTTCCGTGGACGCAACGAAGGGATCCTCAGCTCCGCACTGAAGGTTGGTGATGAGTTGCCTGGCACCATGCACCCCTGCGAAGGCATGATCGGCCAGCAGTTCGGCATACAGAACCAGAACCGCGCCGCCGACAAATGGTTGGCAGAGGTGGTGCGCTGGACCTGGAAGGTCAAGCTCTATACCCACCTGGAAACCGACCTGCTGGGCGAATTGCGCGACAATGCCGAGACCGAGGCAATCAACGTCTTCGCCCACAACCTGCACGACCTTCTGCTGGCAGCACCGGCCGGCCCCCGCGCCACTTTGGGCCTGGACCCGGGCCTGCGGACCGGCTGCAAGGTGGCGGTGGTGGACTCCACCGGCAAGCTGCTGGACCACGCGACGGTCTATCCGCATGTCCCGCACAACAAATGGGATCAGACCCTCGCGGTACTCGCGGCCCTGTGTGCCAAACATTCGGTGGACCTGATCGCCATCGGCAACGGCACCGCCAGCCGCGAAACGGACAAACTGGCCGCCGAGCTGATCAAGAAATACCCGGCCATGAAAATGACCAAGGTCATGGTGTCCGAGGCCGGCGCCTCTGTGTATTCGGCGTCGGAGCTGGCGTCCAAGGAGTTTCCCGACCTGGACGTGTCGATCCGTGGCGCGGTATCGATTGCCCGCCGCCTGCAGGATCCGCTGGCGGAACTGGTGAAGATCGACCCGAAATCCATTGGTGTCGGCCAATACCAGCACGACGTGTCCCAGTTGAAACTGGCACGCGGCCTGGACGCCGTGGTAGAGGACTGCGTAAACGCCGTGGGCGTGGACGTGAACACCGCTTCGGTGGCGCTGTTGGCACGGATCTCGGGCCTCAACGCTACGCTGGCGCAAAACATCGTGACCCACCGCGATGAGCACGGCGCGTTCAAAACCCGCGCCGCGTTGAAGAAAGTCCCGCGCCTGGGGGAAAAAACCTTCGAACAGGCCGCCGGCTTCCTGCGCGTCATGAACGGCGACAACCCCCTGGATTCGTCGGCCGTCCACCCTGAAGCCTATCCGCTGGTGCAACGCATCGCCGCCCAGACCGATCGCGATATCCGTTCGTTGATCGGTGACGCCTCGTTCCTCAAGCGCCTGGATCCGAAGAAGTTCACCGACGAAACCTTCGGTCTGCCTACCGTCACCGACATCCTGCAAGAACTGGAGAAACCGGGCCGCGACCCGCGTCCCGAGTTCAAGACCGCCGAGTTCCAGGAAGGCGTCGAAGACCTCAAGGATCTGCAGCCCGGCATGATCCTCGAGGGCGTGGTGACCAACGTCACCAATTTCGGCGCGTTCGTTGACATCGGCGTGCATCAGGACGGCCTGGTGCACATTTCGGCACTGTCGGAGAAGTTCATCAAGGACCCGCGCGAAGCCGTGAAGGCCGGTGACGTGGTGAAAGTGAAGGTCATGGAAGTCGACATTCCGCGCAAACGCGTCGGCCTGTCGATGCGCATGAGCGACACCCCCGGCGAGAAAGTCGACGGCGCCCGTGGCCCTCGTCCAGGCTCGGCGCCGCGCCAGTCGCAGAACACTGCACCGCGCAAGGAAACCGCCACGGCGGCCCCGGCCAACAATGCCATGGCCTCGCTGTTCGCCAACGCCAAACAGTTGAAGAAACGCTGATGGACGCGCCGACCGGGCTGGTGGAAAGCGCCTTCTTCAAGCTGCTCGGCTGCCGACTGCACAACCTGGGGGATGGGGTGGCGCAAGTCGCCCTGGCCCTGGAGCCGCCGTTGCGCAATCGTGGCGGCAAGCTGCACGGCGGCGCGCTATTCAGCCTGGTGGACATCGCCATGGGCCTGGCTTGCTCCAGTGTCCATGGTTTTGACCAACAGAGCGCGACCATCGAATGCAAGATCAACTACATTCGCGCCGTGTCCGAGGGCGAGGTACTGTGCACCGCCCGGGTCCTCCACCCGGGCCGGCGCACGCTGGTGGTCGAGGCTGAGGTGACCCAGGGCGACAAGCTGGTCGCAAAAGCACAAGGCACCTTCGCTGTCCTATAGCTCCCTGTCATCGATTTGAGTTAATTTCGGCGCAACAGAAACAGCGTCGCAACTCCCACAAAGGACTGCGGTAATCCGTTCTTGGCCGTACAAAACCAGGCGATAACGCCAGTTTCAACTTCACCCTTGTAGAGCGACTTGCCCACCCCCATATTGGGGCGACTGACGCGTGAAGGAATTCAACTTGAGCGACCTCTTAAACCGCCGCCTGGCCCTGCTCGGCGAGCGCGCCAACCTCTCCCTGCTCGAGCAGTGCCTGCACGGTATCGAACGTGAATGCCTGCGTGTCACGAGCAGCGGGCGCCTGGCCTTGACCCCGCATCCCGAAGCCCTGGGCTCGGCGCTGACCAACGAGCAGATCACCACCGACTATTCCGAGTCGCTGCTGGAGTTCATCACCCCCGCCCTGGCGGACCCGGCCGACACCCTGAGCAGCCTCGACAGGATCCACCGGTTTGTCTACAGCAAACTCGGTGACGAATACCTGTGGAGCCCGTCGATGCCATGCCCGCTGCCGGCGGAAGAAGAGATCCCGATCGCGTATTACGGCACCTCGAACATCGGTCGGCTCAAGTACGTCTATCGCCAGGGTCTGGCCCTGCGCTACGGCAAGACCATGCAATGCATTGCCGGGATCCATTACAACTTCTCTTTGCCGGAAAAACTCTGGCCATTGCTCCGCCAGGCCGAGGCGCCAGATGTCAGCGACCGTGATTTCCAGTCGCAGGCCTACATCGCGCTGATCCGTAATTTCCGTCGCTACAGCTGGCTGCTGATGTACCTGTTCGGTGCCTCGCCGGCCCTGGACGCCGGTTTCCTGCGGGGTCGCCCGCACCAGTTGGAACAACTGGACCCGGACACCCTGTACCTGCCCTATGCCACCAGCCTGCGCATGAGCGACCTGGGTTACCAGAGCAACGCCCAGGCCGGCCTGACGCCGTGCTACAACGATCTGGCCAGCTACACCGACAGCCTGCGCAAAGCGGTGGCGACGCCCTATGCGCCGTATGTCGAAGTCGGCACGCACCAGAACGGCGAGTGGGTACAGCTCAACACCAATATCCTGCAGATCGAAAACGAGTACTACTCCAACATCCGCCCCAAACGCGTGACCTACACCGGCGAACGTCCGATCCAGGCCTTGATGGCCCGGGGCATCCAGTACGTCGAAGTACGCTGCCTGGATATCAACCCGTTCATGCCATTGGGCATTGACGTCACCGAGTCCCGTTTCCTCGATGCGTTCCTGTTGTATTGCGGCCTCAACGAAAGTCCGTTGTTCGAAAACAGCGAATGCGGAAATGCCACGGACAACTTCCTGACCGTGGTCAAGGAAGGCCGCAAGCCGGGCCTGCAGTTGCTACGCCAGGGGCAATCGGTGGACATGCAAGCCTGGGCCATCGAACTGCTGGAGCAGATCGCACCGTTGGCATCGTTGCTCGACCAGAGCCACGATGGCGATGCTCACCGCCAGGCCCTGGATGCGCAACTGGCGAAGGTGCGGGACCCATCCTTGACGCCCTCCGCACGGGTGTTGGCGGCCATGGCGGAACATCAGGAAAGCTTCGCCCAGTTCTCCTTGCGTCAGAGCAAGGCCCACGCCGAGTTCTTCCGTGCCGAACCATTGCCGGCCCAGGAACAGGCCGCGTTCGAAGCCTCCGCTCGCGAATCCCTGGCCCAGCAAACTGAGCTGGAGCAGAACGAAGTGGGGGATTTCGACGTGTTCGTTGGTTCTTACCAGGCGAGCATTCTGGCGATCAGTAACTGAAGGGAGCTTGCTCCCGCTCGGCTCTTTGTAGGAGCTGCCAAAGGCTGCGATCCTTTGGCTTTTGATCTTGATCTTTCGCTCGCGACTCAATTGCCTGGGAAAAGATCGCAACCTCGCTTCGCGAGGCAGCTCCTACGGGCATAGCGGGAAGGAGTAAACATCAGACTCCCTCGCCACAGCGTTTGCGTTCAGCTTTGGTGTTACTCCGCCGAAGAAGGCTTCTCCCAGAGATTGATACCGCCCTCTTGGGCAAATCGATCGATCTCCGCCAGTTCCTCGGCACTGAATTCCAGGTTCTTCAGCGCTCCGACGTTCTCAATGATCTGCTCCGGGCGGCTCGCGCCGATCAGGGCAGACGTGACCCGAGGATCGCGCAAGGTCCAGGCCAGGGCCATCTGTGCCAGGCTTTGACCGCGTCGCTGGGCGATCTCGTTGAGGGCGCGCACGTGGGCGATGTTCTCCTCCGACAAGTGCGAAGCCTGCAGCGAGCCGCCACCCGGACGATTGACTCGCGCATCGGACGGGATGCCCTTGAGGTATTTGTCCGTGAGCAGGCCCTGGGCTAGCGGGGTAAAAGCGATCACACCGGTACCCAATTCGTCGGTGGCCTCCAGCAGGTCTTTTTCCACCCAGCGGTTGAGCAGGTTGTAGGCTGGTTGGTGGATCAGCAAGGGGATTTTCCACTCGTTGAGCAACGCGGCCATTTCCCGGGTCTTCACCCCGGAATAGGAAGAAATACCGACGTACAACGCCTTGCCCTGTTGCACTGCCGTGGCCAAGGCGCTGGCGGTTTCTTCCAGCGGGGTATCCGGATCGAAACGGTGGGAATAGAAGATATCCACATAGTCGAGTCCGAGCCGTTGCAAGCTTTGGTCGAGGCTGGCCAGCACATACTTGCGCGACCCGCCGCCCTGGCCATACGGTCCGGGCCACATGTCCCAACCGGCCTTGCTGGAGATGATCAGCTCGTCGCGGTAGTGCTTGAAATCCTCATGCAACAACCGACCGAAATTGATCTCGGCACTGCCATAGGGTGGCCCGTAGTTGTTCGCCAGGTCGAAGTGGTTGATGCCCAGGTCAAACGCCGTGCGCAGCAAGGCACGCTGGGTGTCTATTGGAGTGCTGTCGCCGAAGTTGTGCCACAACCCCAGCGACAACGCCGGCAACACCAGCCCGCTACGACCAACGCGGCGATAGGGAATGGACTCGTAGCGGTTTTCAGCAGCGATGTAGGTCATCGAAGGCTCTCTGTTCGGGGACGGCGCGGATGGCAGAAGCTAACATTTCACAGACGCATCAGTCAGGTCGAAAGTTCGCGTAGTCGCCCGGAAAGAGCATTGCAGCGAGATCAAATGTGGGAGCGAGCCTGCTCGCGATAGCGGCGGAACAGGCAATGATACGTAGGCAGAAAAGGCCTCATCGCGAGCAGGCTCGCTCCCACAGATGGTGCAGCGATCACAAGCCCGAAATAAGCGCTAACGCGCCCCGGCAAACACCTCTGTCATCCAATCGACAAACACCCGCACCCGCGGCGAAAGGTGACGGTTGTGGGGGTAGAGCACCGATATCGGCATGGACGGCGGAGGGGTGGCCGTGAGGACTTCCTGGAGCAGGCCCTGCTGGATCTGCGTTTCCATTCGATAGTGCGGGCATTGGATCAGGCCCAGGCCGGCAATAGCCGAAGCGGCGTAGATTTCGGCACCGAACACCGAGAGCGCACCGTCGATAGTCACTTCCTTGAGTTCGCCTTCGACCATGAACTGGAACGGATACTGTTTGGCGCTGGTGCGAGAAACGTAGTTCACCGCCCGATGCCGGCTCAGGTCGTCGAGGTTTTTCGGTTCGCCGTACTGGCGCAGATAGGCGGGGCTGGCGCAGGTGATCTGCCGCAGGTTGGCGACGCGCCGGCCGATCAATGACGAATCCCCCAGCGTGCCGGCCCGCAGCACGCAATCGACCCCTTCGCTGATCAGGTCGACTAAACGATCGGCCTCGCTGATGGACAATTCAATGTCCGGGTATCGGGCCATGAATTGCGGCAGCGCCGGGATCACGAAATGCCGGGCCAGGGTTCCGTGCAAGTCGACCCGCAGCCGTCCCTTGGGCGCCACGCTGCGAAACGCCAGCTCGGCCTCTTCAAGTTCCGCCAGCAGTTGCACACAGCGCGGGTAATAGGCCTCGCCATCCAGTGTCGGTCGTACCTTGCGGGTGCTGCGCTCCAGCAGGCGCACGCCCAACCAGGCTTCAAACTGATTGAGAGTATGAGTCAGCGTGGCCCGGGGCAGGTGCAGGTCTTCGGCGGCCAGGGTAAAACTGCTGCGCTCGTAGATGCGTACAAACACCCTCATCGCCTTGACCTGATCCATTGAATGCCCACGCCCTGATTGTTGGTGATTATTGAACAGTCAAGGCAACTCTCGTGCATTTATCGACGTGAGTAAACATGTGAATCTGGATTCACTCCACTCAACGAAGGACTTCCAGCCATGTCGACTCAAATCTCCAAAGTAGCCATCATCACCGGTGCCTCCCGCGGCATCGGCGCAGAACTCGCCAAGCAACTGGCTCACGACGGCTTTTCTGTCGCCGTCAACTACGCCAGCAGTGCCACCGAAGCCTCGAAGCTGGTGGTGCAGTTGCGCCAGGCCGGTCACCGGGCCATAGCGATCAAGGCCGATGTGTCTTCTGCCGTCGACGTTCGCCGGATGTTCGATGAAACAGAAGCGCAGTTGGGCAAGGTCGATGTTTTGATCAACAACGCCGGCATCCTGCAGGTAGCGCCCCTGGTGCAACACAGCGACGAATTGTTCGATCAGACTTTCGCGATCAACACCCGGGGCACTTTCAATACCATGCGCGAAGCCGCGACCCGTCTGAACGATGGCGGCCGCATCGTAAACTTCTCCAGCAGTACCGTTGGCCTGAACCTGCCCGGCTATTCGGTGTACATCGCCAGCAAGGCAGCGGTGGAATCGCTGACACAGGTATTCGCCAAGGAGCTGCGCGGCCGTCAGATCACCGTCAATGCCATCGCTCCCGGCCCGGTGGCGACCGAACTGTTCATGCACGGCAAAAGCGAAGAGCAGATCCAGCAACACGCCAAGATGCCCCCTCTGGAGCGCCTCGGCCAGCCGGAGGACATCGCCAGCATCCTTTCCTTCCTGGTGAGCCCTGCTGCCGGCTGGGTGAATGGCCAGATCCTGCGGGCCAACGGCGGGCTTGTCTGAGTCACCGCCCGATCAGCGCACCAGATGCAGGAACTGCATGTGCCGTTCGTACTGATCGAGGACGTCGTTGATGACCTGCTCCCGGGTATAACCCACCAGGTCGTAGTCCTGGCTACCCTCGCTCAAATGCACCTCGGCACGATAGTAACGACGGTTGTTGATCTGCTTGGAGCCCATGCCGCCCCGGGCGAAGGATGGCGTGAAGTAGCCGCGCATCTGCACCTGGTAGATGAACGGGTGTTGCTCGCCATGGCCGATCTCCAGGCTGACGCTGTCGTTGGCCGGATCTGGCTGGGTCACCACCGTCAGCCCCTTCTCGGCGAACACCGCTTTCACTTCCTCGACGGCCGGACGTACCGTGGTGTCGAGGAAGCGATAGACCTCGTCCCGAGACGGGAAATGCACCGCCTGGCTCAAGCGTTGGCGCCAGCCACCCTTGCCTCGCCGCGAGGCCGACACCGGAGCCAGGGAGTGCAACTGCGCGATCTGCTTCTGGGACTCGAGGTGAAACGCCTTGTGCAGGCCCCACATCATCATCAACAGAATCAACGAGAACGGGAGTGAAGTCAGCACAACCGCCGACTTCAACGCATCAATGCTTCCGGAAAACAGCAGCGCGCTGGTCACCAGGGCGGTCATCGCTCCCCAGAACACCCGCAGCCATTTCGGACCGTCTTCATCGGGATTGCCGCCCTTGGCCGAGAGCGTTGAAAGCACCACGGTGCCAGAGTCGGCCGAGGTCACAAAGAACACGAAACTGATGAACACCGTGACTGCGATGACCGTCTTGCTCCACGGGTAGGTTTCCAAGAGCAGGTAAAGACTCATCGACGGATTGTCCAGCGCCGACATGCCCAGGGCGCTCATGCCGTGGTTCAGCACCTGGTCGATGGCGCTATTGCCGAAAATCGACATCCACGCGAGCGTGAAACCCAAGGGAATCAGCAGCACGCCAAACACGAACTCACGGATGGTACGACCACGGGATATCCGTGCGATGAACAGCCCCACGAAGGGCGACCAGGCGATCCACCAGGCCCAATAGAAGACCGTCCAGCCTCCCAGCCAGTCACTGGGCTTGTCGTAGGCATACAGATCGAAACTCTTCATCGGCAGGGCGCCGAGGTAATCACCCACGTTCTGGATCAGGGTATTGAGCAAATGCTGGGTGGGCCCGGCGAACAGCACGAACAGCAGCAGCGCGCAGGCCAGCAACATGTTGATGTCGGACATGACCCGCACGCCCTTATCGACGCCGGCCACCGCCACGATGATCGCCGCTCCCATCATCAGCACGATCAGGCCGACCTGAATCCATTGGGTATGAGGAATGCCCAGCAGGTAGTCGAGACCGGAGTTGAGGTGCAGGACCCCAAACCCCATGTCGGCGCCGAGGCCGAATACGGTCGCGATGATGCCGAAGCCGTCGACGGCATAGCCGATGGGGCCGTTTATGCGTTTGCCGATCAGGGGATACAACGCCGAACGCAGGGCCAGTGGCAGGTTATGTCGATAGGCAAAGTACGCCAGGGCCATGCCGACGAACGCAAACACGCCCCAGCCGTGCAGGCCCCAATGCAGAAACAGTATTTGCATGGCCTGGCGCGCTGCGTCGGCAGTGCCGGCCTCGCCTTGAGGCGGCTGCGCCAGATGGGTCAGCGGTTCGGAGACGCAAAAGAAGAACAGCGTGATGCTGATCCCGGCGGCGAACAACATTCCGGCCCAGGACAGGTAACTGAATTCGGGCTCGTCGTGGTCGACACCAAGCTTGATCTTGCCGTAGCCGGACAAGGCGGTGACCACCACGAAGACCAGATACAGGGCCATCGCCAGCAGGTAATACCAGCCGACCGTATTGGCCGCCCAGTTCTGCGCCGCCAGTAGCCAGGCACCGGCTTGCTCGGGCATGGCAATCACCACCAGGCCGAACAGCAGGATAACCGTCGCCGCGAAGTAGAACACCGGCGGGTTCATGCGGACCAGGCCGCTGGGTGGAAGGGACGAGGCACTCATGAACGAAGCACCCCGAAGTGGGAAACCGTGACAGTGGATAACAGACTCAGCAAAGGCAAGCCTCCTGTTGTGAGCGGGCAGCAAACCAATGGTTTAACTTGAATGAACGTTCAATTTAAACATGAATAGGCAGCTAAGGACTAATCGTCGGGCTCGGCGGTACGTGCTTCACGCTAGCCCAAGGGAAGGTATGACGTTGCTCAGCGTTTTTGTTTCATTCGCGGTAACCACCTACGCTTCCTGTGGGAGCAAGACTGGCCCTAGTGCCAGTCAGTTGAGTCACAAACCTGTGGGAGCAAAGCTTGCTCGCGATAGCGGTAAGCCAGTCAGCAAAGATGTTGGCTGGTCTATCGCTATCGCGAGCAAGCTTTGCTCCCACAGCCAACAGTTCATCTTGCGAACAAGACCAGAGAGCCCCCAGATACGATTGACGGTTGCCCGTGAATATCAGCGTGCCTATAGTCCAGACATTGCCTACAACCAGTACGGACTCATGATCAAACAACAGCTGTCCCGCTTTAACCGCCTCGACCTGCTCGGCCATCCGACACCACTGGAAAAACTCGAACGCCTCTCCTCATGGCTCGGTCGCGACCTTTACATCAAGCGCGACGACCTAACGCCCCTGGCCCTGGGTGGCAATAAACTGCGCAAGCTCGAATACCTCGGCGCCGACGCCTTGGCCCAGGGTGCCGACACGCTGATTACCGCCGGCGCGATCCAGTCCAACCATGTGCGCCAGACTGCCGCACTGGCCGCCAGACTGGGCCTCGGTTGCGTGGCGCTGCTGGAAAACCCCATCGGCACCGAAGACGCCAATTACCTGGGCAATGGCAACCGATTGCTGTTGGAGCTGTTCGATGCCAAGGTCGAACTGGTGGAAAACCTGGATAACGCCGATGAGCAGCTGCAGGCCCTGGCCGCGCGGCTGCGCAACAACGGCAAGAAGCCGTATCTGGTGCCGATTGGTGGCTCAAACGCCCTGGGCGCTTTGGGGTACGTGCGCGCCGGCCTGGAGTTGGCCGAGCAGATCAAGGACACCGGCCTGGACTTCGCCGCCGTGGTGCTGGCCTCGGGCAGTGCCGGCACCCACAGCGGCCTGGCCCTGGCCTTGAGTGAAACACTGCCGCAGCTTCCAGTGATTGGCGTCACGGTATCGCGCAGTGAAGAAGACCAATTGCCGAAGGTCCAGGGGCTTGCCGAGCGCGTCGCCCAGTTGCTTGAGGTAGCCCTTCCAGAGGCCTTCAAGGTGAACCTGTGGGACGAATATTTCGCCCCTCGCTACGGTGAGCCGAACGCCGGTACGCTGGCAGCGGTCAAGCTGCTGGCAAGCCTCGAAGGTCTGCTGCTGGATCCGGTCTACACCGGCAAGGCCATGGCCGGCCTGCTCGACGGCATCGGCCGCGACCGTTTTGACGAGGGTCCGATCATCTTCCTGCACACCGGCGGGGCTCCGGCGCTGTTTGCCTACAACGCCGCGTTCTGAAGTTCGGAGGTCTTGATGTGGGAGCGAGCCTGCTCGCGATGGCGGTGTATCAGTCGAATAGCCGCTGACTGACACGCCGCCATCGCGAGCAGGCTCGCTCCCACAATTAACAACTCCATTTGGAATATGTGGATGATTTAATATTATTTTCCAATCTATGGAAGCCGCCCTATAGTCACGCCCACTGGCCTATTTGCCACGAGACGCACGCACCGCTTTAAGGCAGGATGTGGCAGTCTTCCAGATCACGGCTACACCTTCTAATCCAATACGTCTTCATAAGAAAACACAGGGGCTTGTCATGAATTTTTCTGCATTACGTCGCAACCTGTTGATCGGTTCGCTGGGCCTGGCATTGAGCGCCGGCCTGCTGGGGCAAGCAGTCGCCGGTGAGCAGCTGCAAAAAATCAAGGACGCAGGCGTGATCAACGTCGGCCTGGAAGGCACCTATCCACCGTTCAGCTTCGTCGATGCCGACGGCAAACTGGCCGGTTTCGAAGTAGAGTTTTCCGAAGCCCTGGCCAAAGAACTGGGTGTAAAGGTGAAGCTGCAAGCCACTAAATGGGATGGCATCCTGGCTGCGCTGGAGTCCAAGCGTCTGGACGCCGTGATCAACCAGGTCACCATTTCCGAAGAGCGCAAGAAGAAGTACGACTTCTCCCAGCCTTACACCGTCTCCGGTATCCAGGCGCTGGTTCTGAAAAAGAACGAAGAAAAACTCAATATCAAGGCCGCCGCCGACCTGGCTGGCAAGAAAGTCGGTGTAGGCCTGGGCACCAACTACGAACAATGGCTCAAGGACAACGTGCCCAAGGCCGACATCCGTACCTACGAGGATGATCCGACCAAGTACCAGGACCTGCGTATCGGCCGTATCGACGCAATTCTGGTGGACCGCCTGGCCGCCTTTGAACTGGCGAAGAAAGCCCCGGACACCGCGGTTGCCGGCGACGCCTTCTCCCGCCAGGAAGCCGGTGTGACCTTGCGCAAAGGCGAACCCGAGCTGCTGGCGGCGGTGAACCAAGCCATTGATAAGCTGCGCGCCGACGGCACCTTGAAGAAGCTGTCCGAGAAATACTTCAACGCTGACGTCACTCAATAATGGAAGCAAAGCTCCAACTCGTCCTCAGTTCCACGCCCTTCTTGCTTCAGGGCGTGTACTTCACGGTCATCCTGAGCCTGGGCGGAATGTTCTTCGGCTTCCTGCTCGGGTTTGTCCTGGCCTTGATGCGCTTGTCACGCTTCAAACTGGTGAACTGGTTCGCCCGGATCTACGTCTCGTTCTTCCGTGGCACGCCATTGCTGGTCCAATTGTTCATGATGTATTACGGCCTGCCCCAGGTGGGCATCGAGCTGGACCCGATACCTGCTGCGCTGATCGGCCTCTCGTTGAACATGGCCGCCTACATCTGTGAAACCCTGCGGGCCGCCATCAGTTCCATCGAACGCGGCCAGTGGGAGGCGGCGGCCAGTATCGGCATGACCCGCGTGCAGACGCTGCGCCGGGCCATCCTGCCACAAGCCATGCGCACGGCCCTGCCACCCTTGGGAAACAGCTTCACGTCGCTGGTCAAGGACACCTCGCTGGCCGCCACCATCCAGGTACCTGAATTGCTCCGCCAGGCGCAGTTGGTTTCTGCACGGACCTTTGAAATTTTCGCCATGTACCTGTCTGCCGCATTGATCTACTGGATCCTTGTGAGCGCCCTGGCCCATGTGCAAAACCGTTTGGAAGCGCGGGTCAACCGGCATGAGCAGGAGTCTTGAAGCATGATCGTGGTTGAAAAGCTGACCAAACAATTCAAGGGTCAGACGGTACTCAACGGCATCGACCTGCAGGTCGAGGAAGGCGAAGTCATTGCCATCATCGGCCCCAGCGGCTCGGGCAAGACCACCTTCCTGCGCTGCTTGAACTTCCTCGAAGAACCCAGCAGCGGCCGGATCAAGGTCGGTGACATCGAAATCGATGGCAGCCGCCCGTTGAACCAGCAGCAGGGACTGGTGCGTCGTCTGCGCCAGCAGGTGGGTTTTGTGTTCCAGAACTTCAATCTGTTTCCCCATCGCACGGCCCTGGAAAATGTCATTGAGGGGCCGCTGGTGGTGAAGAAGACCCCACGCGCCGACGCTGAAACCCTGGGCCGCAAGCTGTTGGCCAAGGTTGGCCTGGCTGGCAAGGAGGACGCCTATCCACGGCGCCTCTCCGGCGGTCAGCAACAACGGGTGGCGATTGCCCGGGCTTTGGCGATGGAACCACAGGTGATCTTGTTCGACGAACCGACCTCGGCGCTGGACCCGGAACTGGTCGGAGAAGTCCTGGCGACCATTCGCGGCCTGGCCGAAGAAAAACGCACCATGGTCATCGTGACCCACGAAATGAGCTTTGCTCGTGATGTGGCGAACCGCGTGGTGTTTTTCGACAAGGGCGTGATCGTCGAACAAGGTGAAGCCAAGGCAATGTTCGCAGCGCCCAAGGAAGAACGCACCCGACAGTTCCTCAGCAAGTTTCTCTCCGCCGGTCACGGTGCGCAGTAATTCATCGATAGAGGCTTACTTCCAGGGATGGAAGGAGCTGTCGTTTTTAAAACAAACTCAAAGCCTTAAAACCGCCTAGCATCTTGAATTATTTGACGCGCGGTGCAGACATACCCCTCGCAACACTTCCCTTTCGCCAAACTCCCTGCCAGTTCGTGCTCCGCCGACCTTCGACCAGGCTCTCAAGCCGAGGTAAAAGGCTATTCTCGCTGTGTACTTTTAACTTCATCACGTGGGAAATTTCTGAAGAGATACATAGCCCACTAATAAGCAAGCACCTCTATTGACACTGAAACTATCGACCCCGTATCTAGTTGACCAACAGGCGACGCGCATTATTTCAATTGTACGCAGCGAATCGCCGCAGGAACGCATCCAAGACTTCACAATGAAGTAGGGCGCGTATTTCAACGCCTTTGATCTTTCCGAAACGGACTTTGTTTTTCAAGCCTCAAGGAGAACACCATGACATGTACGTCAACCATCCCGGAGCTGGCCGCTCCCTCCCTCGCCAATGCCTGCCGTACCGGTATCAACATCACCGGTGCCGCTCGCCTGGAAGTGCTCATCGCCCCTTATCCCGGCATGGATACCGGCGACCTGATCGAACTGTTCTGGGACAACTGCTACGTCGGCTCCCGCCTGCTGACCGAGGCGGATGTACAAGCCAGCGTCACGCTGCGTGTGCCGGAGAGCTTCATCGTCAACGGCAGCTCGCGCATCCATTATCGTGTGATGCGAATCGGGCGCGGACCAGCGTTGTCGGCAACGCATCGGGTGCAGGTCAAGCTCGATTGCCCAGGCGGCCGGACATCAACCCTGAGTGGCGATGAAAACCAAGGGTTGGCACCGGTGCGTATTCCAGACGCCATCCGTCGTCACGGGGTGAACCCGAGCCAGATCAAACGCGGAGTCCCGTTGACCATTGAGCCCTACCTGAACATGGCCGTCGACGATGCAATCACCTTGCGCTGGGGCGATGTGCGCATGGACTTGCCCCGGATCAAATCAAGCGAAGTGGGCCAACCGGTCAATGTATGGGTGCCCCCGGAGATCATTCTGGAAGCGGGAGAAGACCTGCGCCTGGAGGTCACCTATTGCATCCTCGATCGAGTGGGCAACAACTCCCACTGGGCGCCACCCAGAACGCTGACGATCGGTTGCGCCAGGTCCTATTCGAGAACGCCACCGAAAGCCCCCCTCATGGCCGCCGAACCGAGACGCATGAAGCCTTGAAGCGAAGCCCCCCGGAGACGCCAACGCTTGTACGAGAAGGGGAGTGTGTTTCTGTCGGGTCGTGACGCCATGCTGTTGCGCTATAGTCCGCCCACGCTCCCCATCCAAGCCAACGACCATGAAACTTACTCCCGAAGACCTGCACGCCATCACCACCACGACCCTGGGTCATTACAACGCCGTCGCCGAGGAGTTTCGCGAAGGCACCCGCGATCACGATGTCAGCCAGAATATCGATGCACTACTGCGCCATATCCAGGGCCAGACACCGCTGCACATTCTGGATTTCGGTTGCGGTCCCGGGCGGGACTTACAGAAATTCACCGCCATGGGCCATGTGGCGGTGGGCCTGGACGGCTCAGCCGAATTCGCCCGGATGGCCCATCACGACAGCGGGTGCGAGGTCTGGCAACAGGATTTCCTGCAACTTGACCTGCCAACCGAACGCTTCGACGGGATCTTCGCCAACGCCGTACTGTTTCATATTCCCGTCCAGGAACTGCCTAGAGTGCTCAGGCAGCTGCATGCCACCCTCAAGCCCGGCGGTGTGCTGTTCAGTTCCAACCCCCGGGGCGAGAACCAGGAGGGCTGGAACGGCCAGCGCTTCGGCGCCTATCACGACCTCGAGGCTTGGCGCACGCTGCTCATCGCAGCCGGTTTTGTCGAACTGGAACACTACTACCGGCCGACGGGGTTGCCCCGGGAGCAACAGCCATGGCTGGCGAGTGTGTGGCGCAAGACGCTTTAACCCTTGAAGACCTCATCGCGAACAGGTTCGTCCCCACAGGTGATGGCATTCCCCGGTGGGAGCGAGCCCGCTCGCGATGACGGCACTACTGTCCAACCGGTTGCTGCTTACCCAACCACTTCTGCGTCAACTGCTCCAACCTCCCATCATCCTTGATACGCGCCAGGGCGTTGTCCACGCTGGCCTTGAACGCCGGGTTGCCCTTCTGGAACGGGATCACCAGACTCGGTGCCGGACCGCGCTTTTCTTCCGGTTGGAAAGACTGCGCCATCATGAGCGGGCGCGGTGCTTCCTCCTTCTTCGCCAACAGCTGCGCATCCGGGTGGCTGTAAGCAGCACTGGTGTCGAAACGTTCCGCCAGTTCCGGGGTCATTGCTATGTGGTTGATGGCGACATCGTACTTGCCACTTTCCACGCCGCTCAGCAGATCCGCGGCATCGGTGACCACAAAGTCGGCGCGCACATCGAGTTCATTGGCCAGCATCTGGCCCAGTTCCACTTCGAAGCCGCTGAGCTTGCCGTCCTCCTTGAAGTTGAAGGGAGCGGCATTGGCTTCGAGGGCGATGCGCAATTCGCCACGATCATTGACGTCATCAATCAGCTCGGCATGGGCCAGGGGACTCAGAAGGGGTAGCAGGCAGATCAGGCCAGGCAGGAAACGCATGGTCACTCCTTTGTATGGGTACAAGCGACGCTCGTTTCAGGCTCGCTTTGCTATGGTTGTTGCAGGCTTCGACAACGATTGGTCATGAAGTTGTCACGACCAACAGGATTTCACGGAAAAACTGGAGAAAAAAATGAAAAGCTTTATGTCACGTGCAGTTTTAGCAGGCCTGTTGCTGGGAACCTCGATGCTGGCGACAGCAACGCCCGCGCCTAAAGACGCAAAGGTATTTTTCGTATCCCCAGAGGATGGCGCCACCGTCCCCCAGGAATTCAAGGTCAAGTTCGGCGTCGAGGGCGTTGCGCTGGCACCGGCGGGTGATACGACAAAGAACACCGGACATCATCACCTGCTGATCGACGTCGACAAACTGCCTGCCGCCGGCGCGGCGATTCCGGCCGACGCCAACCACATGCACTTCGGCAAGGCGCAAACCGAGGCCACCATCAAACTGGCACCAGGCAAGCACACACTGCAGCTGGAGCTGGGCGACTTCAGCCATGTACCGTTCGATCCGCCGATTGTCTCCGAAAAGATCACCGTAAACGTGAAATAAACGTGATTGACTGACAGTAAATACCTCTGTGTGCGAGCCTGCTCGCTCCCACAGGTTTATATCAGGCCATAAAAAACGGGAGTCCTTATGGACTCCCGTTTTTTCATTACATGCCACTTGAAGCTAACAGCTCGCCACTGCTCTTTAGAACAACACGCGGGACCGAATGGTGCCCTTGATGTGTTGCAGCTTCTCTTGCGCCAGGTCCGAGTATTCGGCATCGACGTCGATCACGACGTAACCGACCTTCTCGTTGGTCTGCAGGAACTGACCGGAAATGTTGATACCGTTTTCCGCGAAGACCTTGTTGATCTCGCTCATCACACCCGGGATGTTTTCGTGGATGTGCAGCAGGCGGTGTTTGCCAGGGTGCGCCGGCAGGGCCACTTCCGGGAAGTTCACGGACGATACCGAAGTACCGTTGTCGCTGTACTTGACCAGTTTTTCCGCCACTTCCAGACCGATGTTGGCCTGGGCTTCAGCGGTAGAGCCACCGATGTGCGGGGTCAGGATCACGTTATCCAGGCCACGCAGCGGGCTTTCGAAGATATCGTCGTTGGAGCGCGGCTCCACCGGGAACACGTCGATGGCAGCACCGATCAAGTGCTTGTCCTTGATCGCGTCGGCCAGCGCATCGAGCTTGACCACAGTGCCGCGGGCGGCGTTGATCAGGATCCCGCCCTTCTTGATGGCGCGGATTTCCTTCTCGCCGATCATCCATTGGGTCGCCGCGGTTTCCGGCACATGCAGGGTCACGATGTCGGACATGCCCAGCAACTCATGCAGATCGTTGACCTGGGTGGCGTTGCCCAGTGGCAGCTTGGTCACGGTGTCGTAGAAGAACACCTGCATGCCCAAGCCTTCGGCCAGGACCGACAACTGGGTGCCGATCGAGCCATAACCGACGATCCCCAGCTTCTTGCCACGGATTTCGAAGGAGTTGGCCGCACTCTTGATCCAGCCGCCACGGTGGCAGGAAGCGTTTTTCTCGGGGATGCCGCGCAGCAGCAGGATGGCTTCGGCCAGCACCAGCTCGGCAACGGAACGGGTGTTGGAGTACGGTGCGTTGAACACCGCGATACCGCGTTCGCGAGCCGCGTCGAGGTCAACCTGGTTGGTGCCGATGCAGAAGCAGCCGACCGCCACCAGTTTCTTGGCGTGGTCAAAGACCTCTTCGGTCAATTGGGTGCGGGAGCGAATGCCGATGAAATGAGCATCGGCGATCTTTTCCTTGAGCTGGGCTTCCGGCAGAGAACTGGTGATGTACTCGATACTGGTATAGCCCGCCGACTTGAGGACGTCGACAGCCGATTGGTGGACGCCTTCGAGGAGAAGGAACCTGATCTTGCTCTTATCGAGAGAAGTCTTGCTCATCTGCGTAAACCTGTGTCCCGGAAAAAATGGCAGGGAATCGGACCGCGCGACGCTGGCCCGACCGGCTTGATGGCCGTCGCCGCAGAACGGCCTTCGGCACTGTTCTACGGGGGCGGTATGCTAGCATATGCGACCTGCAAACACTCATTCTGCGACATGAAGCGTTCTCAGGGTGACCATGAATTGTTCGAGAGTTTTGCCGATGACCAATCCTGCCCCGATAGAAGAGCTCAAGTCCCTGGTCGAGCCTGGCAAGGTGCTGACCGATGCCGACTCCCTGCAAGCCTATGGAAAGGATTGGACCCGACACTTCGCCCCGGCGCCGAGTGCCATCGTTTTCCCCAAGACCATCGAACAGGTCCAGGCCATCGTACGCTGGGCGAATGCACACCGGATCGCCCTGGTGCCTTCGGGCGGACGCACCGGGCTTTCCGCCGCAGCCGTGGCGGCCAACGGCGAAGTGGTCGTCTCATTCGACTACATGAACCAGATTCTCGGGGTGAACCTCACCGACCGCACCGCCGTTTGCCAGCCGGGCGTCATCACCGAACAACTGCAGAACAAGGCTCAAGAGCATGGGCTGTACTACCCGGTGGACTTCGCTTCGGCTGGTTCCAGCCAGATTGGCGGCAATATCGGCACCAATGCCGGCGGGATCAAGGTGATTCGCTATGGCATGACCCGTAATTGGGTAGCCGGGATGAAAGTTGTCACCGGTAAGGGCGACCTGCTGGAGCTGAACAAGGATCTGATCAAGAACGCCACTGGCTATGACCTGCGGCAGTTGTTCATCGGCGCCGAAGGCACCCTCGGTTTCGTGGTCGAGGCCACCATGCGCCTGGATCGGGCGCCGAAGAACCTCACGGCAATGGTGCTCGGCACGCCGGACTTCGATTCGATCATGCCCGTGCTCCACGCCTTCCAGGGCAAACTCGACCTGACCGCCTTCGAGTTTTTTTCGGATAAGGCCTTGGCCAAGATCATGGGTCGGGGCGACGTGCCGGCACCGTTCGAAACCGACTGCCCGTTCTACGCTCTGCTGGAGTTCGAAGCCACTACCGAAGACGTTGCCAATCACGCCCTGGCTACCTTCGAGCACTGCGTGGAACAGGGCTGGGTGCTCGATGGCGTGATGAGTCAGAGCGAAACCCAGCTACAGAATCTGTGGAAGCTGCGTGAATACATCTCGGAAACCATCTCCCACTGGATGCCGTACAAGAACGACATTTCGGTGACTGTCTCGAACGTCCCGGATTTTCTCAAGGAAATAGACGCAATCGTCGGCAGACACTACCCGGACTTCGAAGTCGTCTGGTACGGCCACATTGGCGATGGCAACCTGCACCTGAATATTCTCAAGCCGGAGAACCTGGGCAAGGATGAATTTTTCGCCAAGTGTGCGACAGTGAACAAATGGGTGTTCGAGATCGTCGAGAAATACCATGGCTCGATCTCGGCCGAACACGGCGTAGGCATGACCAAGCGGGACTACCTGACCTATAGTCGCTCGCCGGTGGAAATCGAATATATGAAAGCCATCAAGGCCGCATTCGACCCGAACGGCATCATGAATCCGGGCAAGATTTTCGCGGTGTGATGAAAAGCACCTGATAAGTTTCAGAAAACAGGAGTCGGTAATGAGCTATCAGCACCAGTATGTCGACGGTACCCGCATCCACTTTCCGGTCGGGAAGGTGGTGTGCATTGGCCGTAATTACGCCGAACATGCAAAGGAACTGGATAACCCGGTGCCCACCGAACCCTTGCTGTTCATCAAACCCGGCAGTTGCGTGGTGCCGCTGGAAGGCAGCTTCAGCATTCCAGTGGACCGGGGTTCGGTGCATTACGAAGCGGAAATTGCCGTGCTGATCGGCAAGCCGCTGTCGACCCGGCCAAGCGTCGAAGAAGTCCTCGACGCCATCTCCGGCTTTGCTCCGGCCCTGGACCTGACTCTTCGGGACAAACAGGCCGAACTCAAGGCCAAGGGCCTGCCGTGGGAAGTTGCCAAGTCATTCGACGGCGCCGCGGTGATTGGGCCATTCGTATCGAACGCCACCTTTGCCGACCTGACAGACATTCCCGTGCGCCTCACCATCAACGGTGAAGTGCGCCAGGATGGCAACAGCAGTCTGATGCTCAACCCCATCGTGCCGATGATCCAATACATGGCCGGCTGCTTCTCGCTGCAGGCCGGCGACGTGATCCTCACTGGCACCCCGGCGGGCGTCGGCCCGTTGAATGTGGGTGATGAGCTGGTGCTGGAACTGCCGGGCGCGAGCCGTTTCGAAAGCAGCGTTTGCTGACAGCTGCGTCATCTCCTTTCTGTGGGAGCGAGCCTGCTCGCGATCGCGGTCTGCCTGCAACATTGATGTTGCCTGACACACCACTATCGCGAGCAGGCTCGCTCCCACAAGGGTTTTAAGGCATCCACCCCACGATTTACCGTTTTTTTCACATGCTATCCGGATAATTCCGAAGAATGCGGCATCTGAGCCAGCCATTCCCCAGCCCGAATTCCTGGAACGCAATCACCGATGGCCAAGACCCAAGTACTGCCCCACGCCAAACCTGCCCGCCGCTCCCGCTTTGCCCTGCCCCGGTATGCCTGGTCGCTGCTGGCGCTGGCTGCCGCTTATGGATTGGCGTTTGCGATGCATTGGGATGACCGGGGCCTGCTATGGGTGAAGGAGCACTTTCAAAGCCCGGCTCTACGCCAGGAAAGCGTCTGGCTGCCGGATTACACAGCCGTGATCGACGCCAAGCCGCTCCCTGGCATGGAGAAGGATGAAGCGTCCGATGTGACCTACAACCCACAGACCAAGACCCTGTTTGCCGTGATGGGCAAGAATCCGTTCCTGGTGGAGCTGACCTTGCAGGGCGACGTGCTGCGCAAGATGCCTTTGGTGGGCTGGAGTAATCCTGAAGGGGTCTCTTTCATGGAGAACGGACTACTGGCCATTACCGATGAGCGAAGCCACACACTGTCGATCGTTCACGTCGACACCGATACGCGGGAGTTGAACAAGAGCGATTTCCCTGACTACGACCTTGGCCCTTCAAAGAACCAGAACAAGGGGTTCGAAGCGGTCGTCTGGGATCCACGCAACCAGCAACTGGTGCTGGGCGAGGAACGCCCGCCAGCGTTGTTCACCTGGAAAAGCGATGGCAGCCTGCTGCTCAAGGGTGACAAGCAGATCCATACCAGCAATGAACTGGATATGCGCAACCTCTCGGCCCTGGCGATAGATCCTCGAACCGGTCATATGCTGGTGCTTTCGGCCGATTCACATCTGCTGCTGGAGCTTGATAAAAAAGGCCAGCAAGTCAGTTTCATGACGTTGCTGGGCGGCTTCAACGGGCTGAAGAACACCATCCCCCGCGCCGAAGGCGTCACCGTGGACGAAGCCGGTAACATGTACATGGTCAGCGAGCCGAACCTGTTCTATCGTTTCGAAAAACAACGCTGACAGCGCAACTCTGTAAGGTAATTTCTCCTTCGCCGTAGGGTGTGGCACACAGCCATTAAGCTTCAGTTCAGGCCGCTGTGATATTTCCAGCCACCTGTTCTTACCGAGCCCACCCCATGCGTCGACTTGCCCGTCCCAAGCCCTTGATCCTGATGTTGCTGGCAATCGCCCTGATCGCCCTGATCACGGCGGGTCAGTACCTGCGCCTGTTCGAACGGGCCTGGTTCAACCTCAATACCCTCTGGCAACCCGCAAATGAGCAGGCCATCGCCCTGGATCAGTACCGGATTACGAAAGAGGCCCTGGTGATCGAAGGTCTCGATGACGTGTCGGCACTGACCTTCGATCCGGTACGCAAGAGCCTGTTCACCGTCACCAACAAGAATGCCGAACTGATCGAACTGTCACTGGACGGCAAAATCCTGCGCCGGGTGGCGCTGATCGGCTTCGGTGACCCGGAAGCGGTGGAGTTCATCAGCGAAGACATTTACGTCATCAGTGACGAGCGCCAACAGCGGCTGATCAAGATACACCTGGATGAAGGCACCCGGTTTCTCGACGCGGCCGACGCCGAACAGATGACCCTCGGCGTGCACATGAGCAAGAACAAAGGATTCGAAGGACTGGCTTACGATTCAGTGGGCAAGCGGCTGTTCGTCGCGAAGGAGCGCGACCCGATGCTGATTTATGAAGTGCAGGGTTTTCCCCATCACAACTCAGAAAAATCTTACGCAGTCCACGTCATCAACAACCCCAAGCGCGATGCCGGACTGTTCGTGCGCGACCTGTCGAGCCTGCAATACGATGAGCGCAGCGGCCATTTGCTGGCATTGTCCGATGAGTCGCGGTTGATCATCGAGCTGGATATCGACGGGAAACCCCTGAGCACCCTGTCGTTGAGCAAAGGTCGCCAGGGATTGCAAAAAAATGTCCCCCAGGCCGAAGGCATCGCCATGGACGATGACGGCACTCTGTACCTGGTGAGCGAGCCGAACCTGTTCTATGTGTTCAAGAAACAGCCTTGAACCAGGCCTGCCATAAATCCATGTGGGAGCGAGCCTGCTCGCGATAGCGGTTTCACATTCAACGCTGATGTGACGGGTGAATCGCTATCGCGAGCAGGCTCGCTCCCACAGGGGCCCGACTTCGAGCAGAAGACCGGGCTTTTTCCCTGTTTACTCGGCCCGCAGAGTCTTCACCCCTTCCGCAGTGCCCAGCAACAGGACATCCGCCGGACGGGCAGCGAACAAACCATTGGTGACCACACCGACGATGGCGTTGATCTGGCTTTCCAGCTCCGCCGGGTTGGTGATCTGCAGGTTATGCACATCCAGGATGATATTGCCGTTATCGGTCAGCACACCCTCGCGATACACCGGATCGCCGCCCAGCTTCACCAGTTGGCGGGCCACGTGGCTGCGAGCCATCGGAATGACTTCGACCGGCAGCGGGAACGCGCCGAGTACCGGCACCAGTTTGCTGGCGTCGGCGATGCAGATGAAGGTCTTGGCCACCGCCGCGACGATCTTCTCGCGGGTCAGGGCCGCGCCGCCGCCCTTGATCAGGTTCAGGTGCGCGTCGCTTTCGTCGGCGCCGTCGATGTAGAACTCCAGGTCGCTCACGGTGTTGAGCTCATACACCGGGATCCCGTGGCCCTTGAGCCGCGCGGCGGTGGCTTCGGAGCTGGCAACCGCCCCGTCGAAGGCTCCCTTGTGCTGTGCCAGCGCGTCGATGAAGCAATTGGCGGTGGAGCCGGTGCCGACCCCGACGATGCTCTTGTCATCCAGTTTCGGGAGGATGAGGTCGACGGCAGCCTGGGCCACGGCCTGTTTGAGTTGATCCTGGGTCATGCGGGCTCCGAAAACGGGCAGGGAGTGAAGAGGGACGCGAGTATAACCCAACAAAACCTCGGGATTCGTGTGGTCGCCCGGCCAAAAGCCGGGTTAGACTCCTTGACCCTGCCCAACCCGCCCAGTGATGCTTTCCGATGCTTGAACAGTACGTCAAAAAGATCCTCACCTCGCGCGTCTACGACGTCGCCGTAGAAACCCCGCTGCAGAACGCTCGCCAGCTTTCCGAGCGACTGGGCAACAGCATCTGGCTCAAGCGCGAAGACTTGCAGCCGGTGTTCTCGTTCAAGATTCGCGGGGCCTACAACAAGCTGACCCAGCTCAGCGATGAAGAGCGTTCACGCGGCGTGGTCACAGCGTCGGCGGGCAACCATGCCCAGGGCCTGGCCCTGGCCGCCAAGGTCCTGGGTGTGAAAGCCACCATCGTGATGCCCAAGACCACCCCGGAAATCAAGGTTGAAGGCGTGCGCTCCCGTGGCGGCAAAGTGGTGTTGCACGGCGACTCGTTCCCCGAGGCCCTGGCCTATTCGCTGAAACTGGTCGACGAAAAGGGTTACGTCTATATCCATCCCTACGACGATCCCCACACCATTGCCGGGCAGGGCACGGTGGCGATGGAAATCCTGCGTCAACATCCGGGGCGCCTGGACGCGATTTTCGTTCCGGTGGGCGGTGGCGGGCTGATTGCCGGGATCGCGGCCTACGTGAAATACCTGCGCCCCGAAATCAAGGTCATCGGTGTCGAACCCGACGACTCCAACTGCCTGCAGGCCGCCATGGCCGCTGGCGAGCGGGTGGTGTTGCCGACCGTCGGACTGTTTGCCGACGGCGTCGCCGTGGCACAGATCGGCCAACACACCTTTGATATCTGCAAGCATCACGTCGATGAAGTCATCACCGTCAGCACCGACGAGATCTGCGCGGCAATCAAGGATATCTACGACGATACCCGCTCGATCACCGAACCTGCAGGCGCGCTGGGCGTAGCCGGGATCAAGAAATACGTCGAGTCACGCGGCATCAGTGGCCAGACCCTGGTCGCCATCGACTCCGGTGCCAACGTCAACTTCGACCGCCTGCGCCACGTGGCCGAGCGCGCTGAACTAGGCGAGGGTCGCGAAGCAATCATCGCGGTGACCATTCCCGAGCAACCAGGCAGCTTCAAGGCGTTCTGCGAAGCCGTGGGCAAGCGCCAGATCACCGAATTCAACTACCGCTACAACACCGGCAGCGAGGCGCACATCTTCGTAGGCGTGCAGACGCATCCGGAGAGCGACCCACGCAGCGCACTGATCGCCAGCCTGACCGAGCAAGGTTTCCCGGTACTGGACCTGACCGACAACGAATTGGCCAAGCTGCATATCCGCCACATGGTCGGCGGACATGCGGCCCACGTCATCGACGAGGTGGTGCTTCGCTTCGAATTCCCTGAACGTCCGGGCGCGCTGTTCAACTTCCTCAACAAGCTGGGCGGACGCTGGAACATTTCGATGTTCCATTATCGCAACCATGGCGCGGCGGACGGCCGTGTGGTTGCTGGCTTGCAAGTGCCCCACGATGAGCGCCATCTGGTACCAGCCGCCCTCGAGGAGATCGGCTATCCGTACTGGGATGAAAGCGATAACCCGGCGTACCAGTTATTCCTGGGTTGATAAAGAGCTAGGCTGTTGGGCACGGCTCAAGGAAATCGAACAATGGAAACGTTGACCGCGCTGAAGATCGCTCACGTCCTGGCTACTGCCCTGCTGCTGGTGGGCGCCGCGGGGCTGGCTATCTGGGTTTGGCGAACACGCCGCAACGGTGACGCCACGGCATCTGCCCGCGTATTGCAACGCCCGCGGGTGTTCGTCTGGCTGGTGATGGGGCTTTCCCTGGCGAGCCTGCCCTTCACGGGCTGGTGGATGGTTCATCAGATCGGCTGGCCGTTGGGACAGACCTGGCTGCTGGCCTCCAGCATTCTCTATACCTTGGCGGCGCTTGCAGGGTTCTGGCTTTTGGTGCGACTGAACAAGCGGCGCAGGCTGCCGACGGCGGGCAATGGCACCTTTACCTTGGCCTTGGCGCTGTTCAGTTTTGTCTGCTTGATCGCCATTGCCGGGTTGATGGGCGCCAAGCCGGTCTAGGATCTGGAACCGAGTCGGCTTCATCGCGAGCAGGCTCGCTCCCACAGGGGAAACGCATTCCAATGTGGGAGCGAGCCTGCTCGCGATGGCGATATCAGTCGCGCAGACTGATCACCGGCCAACCGCGTTTCTCGGCCTCAGCCCGCAGGTTCGGGTCCGGATCCACGGCGACCGGACGCGAAACCACCTCCAGCAACGGCAAGTCGTTCATCGAATCACTGTAGAAGTAGCTGCCGTCGAGGGAATACCCGGTTTCTTCCAGCCAGCGCTTCAGGCGAGCCACCTTGCCTTCGCGGAAGCAGGGAATATCGGTGCTGCGTCCACTGTAGCGCCCATCGATCATCTCGCACTCGGTGGCGATCAGGGTTTCGACCCCTAGGCGCTCGGCAATCGGAGCGGTGACGAAGCGGTTGGTGGCGGTAATGATCACCAGTTTGTCGCCAGCTTCACGGTGCTTATCCAACAGTTCGATGGCTTGGGGCAACACGATAGGCTCGATGCAATCGCGCATGTAGTCCAGGTGCCATTGGGCCAGCACCTCCATTTCGGTGCGACCGAGGATTTCCAGGCAAAAGTTCAGGTATTCGGCATTATCGAGCTTGCCGGCCAGGTAATCCTGGTAGAACTGATCGTTGCGCGCCTTGTACGCGACGGCGTCCAGGAAGCCGCGCTCACACAGGTAATCGCCCCAGGCGTGATCGCTGTCGCCGCCCAACAGTGTGTTGTCCAGGTCGAATAAGGCCAGCCGCATTGCAGTTACTCGCTGAAATTTCTGAAGAAAGGCGTTCAGAATACGGACTTTTCACAAGAGTGCACATAACCTGGGCGGGCTCGTTGCTGCTTTCACAACCTTTGTGGAACAATGCGGCGACATGCGCTTGCGAGGTTGTTGCCGTGATCGATCCCGATGGTTTCCGACCCAATGTGGGGATCATTCTTACGAATGATGCCGGGCAGGTACTATGGGCTCGCCGTATCAATCAAGACGCCTGGCAGTTTCCTCAAGGCGGGATCAACCCCCAGGAGACGCCGGAAGAGGCTTTGTACCGCGAGTTGAACGAAGAAGTGGGGCTGGAGCGTGAAGATGTTGAAATACTCGCCTGCACCCGAGGCTGGTTGCGCTATCGTTTGCCGCAACGCTTGGTCAGAACGCACAGCCAACCGCTGTGCATTGGCCAGAAGCAGAAATGGTTTCTCCTGCGCCTGATCTCCAACGAGCAGCGGGTGCGGATGGATTTGACCGGTAAACCGGAGTTCGATGGCTGGCGCTGGGTCAGCTATTGGTATCCGCTGGGCCAGGTGGTGACATTCAAGCGCGAGGTGTATCGACGCGCTCTCAAAGAGCTTGCCCCGCGCCTGCTGACGCGCGACTGACGACGGAGTTCGACCCCGAGCCATGCTCAATACGCTGCGCAAGATCGTCCAGGAAGTTAACGCCGCCAAGGATCTCAAAGCGGCGTTGGGGATTATTGTGTTGCGCGTCAAAGAGGCCATGGGCAGCCAGGTCTGCTCGGTCTACCTGCTGGACCCCGAGACCAACCGTTTCGTGCTGATGGCCACCGAGGGCTTGAACAAGCGCTCGATCGGCAAGGTCAGCATGGCACCCAATGAAGGTCTGGTCGGCCTGGTCGGCACGCGCGAAGAGCCCCTGAACCTCGAAAACGCCGCGGACCACCCGCGCTACCGCTACTTCGCCGAAACCGGCGAGGAGCGCTATGCCTCGTTCCTCGGCGCACCGATCATCCACCACCGCCGCGTCGTCGGCGTGTTGGTCATACAGCAAAAGGAGCGCCGCCAGTTCGACGAGGGTGAAGAAGCCTTCCTCGTGACCATGAGCGCGCAACTGGCCGGGGTGATCGCCCACGCCGAGGCCACCGGCTCGATCAGCGGCTTGGGCCGCCAGGGCAAGGGCATCCAGGAAGCCAAGTTCGTCGGCGTGCCGGGGTCTCCGGGCGCGGCCGTGGGCACGGCGGTGGTCATGTTGCCGCCCGCCGACCTGGATGTGGTGCCGGACAAGGCCATCAGCGACATCGATGCCGAGCTGAAGCTGTTCAAGACCGCCATCGAAGGGGTGCGCGCCGACATGCGAGCCCTGTCGGCCAAACTGGCGACGCAGCTGCGCCCCGAAGAACGCGCGCTGTTCGACGTCTACCTGATGATGCTCGACGACGCCTCCCTGGGCAGCGAAGTGACCACGGTCATCAAGACTGGCCAATGGGCCCAGGGCGCGTTGCGCCAGGTGGTGACCGACCACGTCAACCGTTTCGAACTGATGGACGACGCTTACCTGCGCGAGCGTGCCTCGGACGTCAAGGACCTTGGCCGCCGCCTGCTGGCTTACTTGCAGCAGGAGCGCCAGCAGACCCTGGTCTACCCCGACAACACCATCCTGGTCAGCGAGGAGCTGACCCCGGCCATGCTCGGCGAGGTGCCCGAGGGCAAGCTGGCGGGGCTGGTCTCGGTATTGGGTTCGGGCAACTCCCATGTCGCGATCCTCGCCCGGGCCATGGGCATTCCCACGGTGATGGGCCTGGTGGACCTGCCGTACTCCAAGGTCGACGGCATCCAGATGATCGTCGACGGCTACCATGGCGAGGTCTACACCAACCCCAGCGAGGTGCTTCGCAAGCAGTTTGCCGATGTGGTGGAGGAAGAAAAACAACTGTCCCTGGGCCTGGATGCGCTGAGGGATCTGCCCTGTGTGACGCCCGACGGCCATCGCATGCCGCTGTGGGTCAACACCGGCCTGCTGGCCGACGTGGCCCGGGCGCAGAAGCGCGGCGCCGAGGGTGTGGGGCTGTACCGCACCGAAGTGCCATTCATGATCAACCAGCGCTTCCCCAGCGAAAAGGAACAACTGGCGATCTACCGCGAGCAACTGGCCGCGTTCCATCCGCAGCCGGTGACCATGCGCAGCCTGGACATTGGCGGCGACAAGGCCTTGTCCTACTTCCCGATCAAGGAAGAAAACCCCTTCCTCGGCTGGCGCGGGATTCGCGTGACGCTCGACCATCCGGAAATCTTCCTGGTCCAGGCCCGTGCCATGCTCAAGGCCAGCGAAGGGCTGAATAACCTGCGCATCCTGTTGCCGATGATCTCCGGCACCCATGAGCTGGAAGAAGCCCTGCACCTGATCCACCGGGCCTGGGGCGAAGTGCGCGACGAAGGCACCGACGTGCCGATGCCGCCGGTTGGCGTCATGATCGAGATCCCGGCAGCGGTGTACCAGACCAAGGAACTGGCGCGGCAGGTGGACTTCCTCTCGGTCGGCTCCAACGACCTGACGCAGTACCTGCTGGCCGTGGACCGCAACAACCCACGGGTGGCCGACCTGTACGACTACCTGCACCCTGCCGTGCTACAGGCCTTGCAGACCGTGGTGCGTGACGCCCATGCCGAAGGCAAGCCGGTGAGTATCTGCGGTGAAATGGCCGGCGATCCGGCCGCGGCGGTACTGTTGATGGCGATGGGTTTCGACAGCTTGTCGATGAACGCCACCAACCTGCCCAAAGTGAAGTGGATGCTGCGCCAGATCAACCTCAGCAAAGCCCAGGAACTGCTGGCGGAGGTAATGACCATTGATAATCCGCAGGTCATCCATAGCTCGTTGCAACTGGCGCTGAAGAACCTTGGATTGGCGCGGATGATCAATCCTGCGTCGAACAAGACACTCTAACCGTTGGACCGCCATCGCGAGCAGGCTCGCTCCCACAGTGGTTCTCGGTCGGACACAAACTCCGTGTTCGCTGGAGACTCAGTGTGGGAGCGAGCCTGCTCTCGATGAGGCCAGCGCAGTCACCACAACACTAAACCCTGACCTCGACCTCCCCCAAATGCCCCCCATGGGGCCCGAAGCTGCGTTCGACCATGTGCCGCGCCCCATCGGCCTGGACAATCAACGCCGTACTCGCCCGCGTCCCATACGCCGGGCTGGCAATGAACACACTCGACAGCAGCGTCTCGGTCGCCACCCCCACTCCGGTGTCCGGCAGTTCCGCCAAGGGCGCCGGTAGCGGATCATTCAGTAGCGCCAGCAGACTCGGAGGCTGCGCAGTGGCGAGCACCTCAACCAATGCCGCCCGGGCCTTGAGCAACTTGGGCCAAGGCGTGTTCAGCCCGGCGTTCGACAACCCGTAGACGCCTTCGGCCAAGCGCTGTGGCCGGGCATCGCGGGCGTTGTAGTGCCACAGCTCGCTGCCGTCGCCGAGCAGCAGGTTGAACCCGCCATACTCGCCGGCACGGGGCACGATTTCGCTCAGGTAGTCGGCGATCGACAGATTCCCGGTCAGGAACCGAGCCACCAGCTCGCCACGAGACTTGAACGCCGGCAACTGGTCTGGATCACGGATATTCGTCAGGGCCGCAAAGCGACTGTCGGCGCCGATCCCGAGCCAGGTGCCACCGGCCTCCAGGTCGCGACCAGCGTAGACATGGGGAGCGTCAGGCCATTGGGCCAGGGGCAGGGTCGGGCGCGCGTAGAACTCGTCACGATTGGCCGCCACGATCAGCGGTTGGGCGTGACCAGGTCGCCAGGCAAATACGATCAGGCACATCAGGTAGTCCCCATTAACAAGACCCAGCACAGTTCCTGTGGCGAGGGGATTCAGCGAAACGTCGCACCGCCCCGCTGGCTGCGAAGCAGCCCCAAAGCAATTTATCTGGCACACCGAGGTGTCCAATTTTTAGGGCCGCTTCGCGCCCCAGCGGGGATAAATCCCCTCGCCACAGGGTTTTGCATCGGATTGACGTTCCACTCTAACCGACACATCGCCCGCGCATCCATCGCCTTCAGTGGAGCACAAGGCCATCGATCCGTTACCATGCCGCTCTTGTTTCGGGGATGGGCGGGGGACGCTGGTGGAATTCGTGATCTATCTGCTGCTCGGTGCCTGCGCCGGGGTGCTGGCCGGGTTGTTCGGCGTGGGTGGCGGGATGATCATTGTCCCGGTGCTGGTGTTCAGCTTCACCCTGCAGGGATTCGACCCGCAGGTATTGACGCACCTGGCCGTTGGTACGTCCCTGGCATCAATCATCTTCACCTCGGTCAATGCCGTGCGCGAGCACCAGCGCAAAGGCGCGGTACGCTGGCCAATTTTCGCCTGGATGACCGTCGGGATCCTGATCGGTGCCGGTTTCGGCGCTGTCACCGCCGAAGCGATTTCCGGGCCCCACCTGCAAAAGATCATCGGTGTGTTCGCCATGATCGTCGCCGCGCAACTGGCCCTGGATTTCAGACCCAAGGCCAGCCGCACCGTACCTGGCAAGGCCGGGTTGACCCTGGCCGGTACAATCGTCGGCTGGGCCTCGGCGATTTTCGGCATCGGCGGCGGTTCGCTGACCGTGCCATTCCTGACCTGGCGCAGCGTGCCCATGCAGCAGGCGGTGGCCACCTCGTCGGCCTGCGGCTTGCCGATAGCACTGGTCAGTGCATTAAGTTTCATGATTCTGGGCTGGCACGATCCGCTGTTACCGGCCCATAGTCTCGGTTTTGTGTATTTGCCGGCGCTGCTGGGCATCGCCCTGACGAGCATGGTATTCGCCCGTGTCGGCGCAAGACTGGCCCATCGCCTGTCGCCACGCTTGCTCAAGCGGCTGTTCGCGGCTTTGCTGTTCTGCGTGGGGCTGAGTTTTCTGCTCTGACGCAATCCTGGCTTAATCCCGAGGTGACAGGGTCACCCGCATATTTTTGACGTTTACGAGGAATATCAATGCTGCCTTACCCGCAGATCGATCCGGTGGCCCTGGCCATCGGTCCGCTGAAAATCCACTGGTACGGCCTGATGTACCTGGTCGGCATCGGCGGTGCCTGGCTGCTGGCGTCGCGACGGCTCAACCGTTTCGATCCGACCTGGAACAAGGAAAAACTCTCCGACCTGGTGTTCTGGCTATCCATGGGGGTGATCGTCGGCGGACGCCTGGGCTATGTGCTGTTCTATGACCTGAGCGCCTACCTGGCGAACCCGACGCTGATCTTCGAGGTCTGGAAGGGCGGCATGTCGTTCCACGGAGGCTTCATCGGTGTAATGCTGGCGGCGGTGTGGTTTGGCAAGCGCAACAACAAGTCGTTCTTCGAGCTGATGGACTTCATCGCGCCGATGGTCCCGATCGGCCTGGGCGCCGGACGCATCGGCAACTTCATCAACGCCGAATTGTGGGGCAAGCCGACCGACGTGCCGTGGGCGATGATCTTCCCGCCGTTCAGCGATCCGGCGCAGTTGCCGCGCCATCCGTCGCAGCTCTATCAGTTTGCCCTCGAAGGCGTGGCACTATTCTTAATTCTCTGGCTGTTCTCACGCAAGCCGCGGCCCACGATGGCAGTGTCCGGGATGTTCGCGCTTTTTTACGGCATCTTCCGCTTCATCGTTGAGTTCGTCCGCGTACCGGACGCCCAGCTGGGCTATCTGGCATGGAACTGGCTGACCATGGGTCAACTGCTGTGCCTGCCGATGATCGTCGGTGGTCTGGTGCTGATCTGGCTGGCTTATCATCGTGCGCCGGCTGCGGCGGCCAAGGCTTAAAATTCGAAACCCGAGGCGCTGGCCTCGGGCTCAAGGACACAGGTAATCCATGAAGCAATATCTCGATCTGGTGGCCCATGTCATCGAGAACGGCACCAAGCAAGCCAACCGCACGGGCGTCAACACCATCAGTTTTCCTGGTGCCATGCTGCGCTATGACCTGAAGGATGGTTTCCCGGCCATCACCACCCGCAAGATGGCGTTCAAATCGGCTATCGGCGAGATGTGCGGATTCCTCCGCGGGGTCAACAACGCCGCCGAATTCCGCGCCTTGGGCTGCAAGGTCTGGGACCAGAACGCCAACGAAAACACCCAGTGGCTGGCCAACCCGTTCCGCCAGGGAGAGGACGACCTGGGCGAGATCTACGGCGTGCAGTGGCGCAAGTGGCCGGCCTACAAGCAGATCCCCGTAAGCAATCCGGCGGCCATCGAGCAGACCCTGGCCCAGGGCTACCGGCAGATTGCCGAAGGCGAAGAAAACGGCCAGGCCTATGTGGTGCTGTACAAGGCCATCGACCAGGTTCGCCAGTGCGTCGACACCATCATCAAGGACCCGGGCAGCCGCCGCATCCTGTTCCACGGCTGGAACTGCGCCCAGCTCGATGAAATGGCCCTGCCGCCGTGCCATCTGCTCTATCAGTTCCACCCGAATGTCGAGACGAAGGAAATTTCCCTGACCCTCTACATCCGCTCCAACGACCTGGGACTGGGCACGCCGTTCAATCTCACCGAAGGCGCCGCCCTGCTGAGCCTGATCGGCCGCCTGACCGGCTACACGCCGCGCTGGTTCACCTATTTCATCGGTGACGCCCACGTCTACGAAAACCACCTGGACATGCTCAAGGAACAACTCACCCGCGAGCCGTTCCCGATGCCGAGGCTGGTGATTTGCGAGCGGGTACCGGAGTTTGCCAAGACGGGCGTGTACCAGCCCGAGTGGCTGGAACAGGTGGAGCCGAGCGACTTCTCCCTTGAAGGCTACCAGCACCATGCGCCGATGACCGCACCGATGGCGGTCTAAAGCACACCACTATCCCTGTGTGCGAGTCTGTGGGAGCAAAGCTTGCTCGCGACGAACGATGCGCGATCTACTGACGGATCGAGGTGTTTTCATCGCGAGCAAGCTTTGCTCCCACAGGCCCAGCCCATAGGCCTCTGTGTATTCGGATTGGCGGCAAGGGCTCAATGCCCGTGACTGCGCCCCACATGTGAATGCTCTACCTCCGGCGCCACCGCTCCGCTCACTTCCAGGCGCTGCAAGATCCCGCACTGGTCCGGATCCGGCCCTTTGTCGCAGCGATGGCGCAGGTCGATCAGTTGTGCCTGCAAGGCCAGCAGGCCATCAATGCGAGTCTTGACGTGGAGAATATGTTCGTCGACCAGCGCGTTGACGCTCTCGCACTGATCCTGGGGACTGTCACGCAGTGCCAGCAAGCTGCGGATTTCTTCCAGGGTCATGTCCAGAGTGCGGCAGTTGCGAATGAACGTCAGCCGCTCGGCGTGGGCCTGGGTGTAGACGCGGTAGTTGCCATCGCTGCGAGCCGGCTCCGGCAGCAGGCCTTCGCGTTCGTAGTAACGGATGGTTTCGACCTGGCAGTCGGTGATTTTCGCCAGTTCGCCGATCTTCATGGCATTGCCTCCAGAACAGGTGCTTGACCCTATAGTGGCTACAGGGTCTTTACTGTGCAACAAGCACTTCTCATGGACGTAACCCGATGAGCGACTCTCTCCACATCCATAAGCCCGCCCACGACCATGGCCACGGGCATTCCTGCTGCGCTTCGAAAGCCGCGCCTTCTGTGGTCAATCTCGGTAAAGCGCCGACGGACGGTGCTCGGCTGAGCAGTTTTCGCATCGAAGCGATGGACTGCCCCACCGAGCAGACGCTGATCCAGAACAAGCTCGGCAAGCTCGAAGGCGTGCAGCAGCTGGAATTCAACTTGATCAATCGCGTATTGGGCGTGACCCACGACCTGCCCGACGATGGGCCGATCATCCATGCGATCCAGTCCCTCGGCATGCAGGCCGAGCCGCTGACCCCGGGTCAGGAGCAACAAACCAGCGACCTGCCGGCCCCGGCCAAACCGTGGTGGCCGCTGGCGTTGTCCGGCGTCACTGCCTTGGGCGCCGAACTGATCCATTTCACCAATGCCGCGCCTGGCTGGGTGGTCGCCGTGGTAGCACTGGTGTCGATCCTCAGTGGCGGCCTGGGCACCTACAAGAAGGGTTGGATCGCCCTGAAGAACCTCAACCTGAACATCAATGCGTTGATGAGCATCGCCGTGACCGGCGCGGTTTTGATCGGGCAGTGGCCGGAAGCGGCCATGGTAATGTTTCTGTTCACCGTGGCCGAGCTGATCGAAGCCAAATCCCTCGACCGGGCGCGCAATGCCATCAGCGGTCTGATGCAGATGGCCCCGGAACAGGCCACGGTGCAACAGCCCGATGGCACCTGGCAGGTACAGGAAGTCAAGGCCATCGCCCTCGGCGCGCGGGTTCGGGTTCGCCCCGGCGAGCGCGTCGGACTGGACGGTGAGGTAGTGGCCGGTCGTTCGACCATCGACCAGGCGCCGATCACCGGTGAAAGCCTGCCGGTGGAAAAAACCGTGGGCGATAAAGTGTTCGCCGGCACCATCAACCAGGCCGGCGAGTTGGAGTACAGCGTGACCGCGGCGGCCGACCACTCCACCCTGGCACGGATCATCCACGCCGTGGAGCAGGCCCAGGGCTCCCGTGCGCCGACCCAGCGCTTCGTCGACCGATTCTCGAGAGTCTATACCCCGGCGGTGTTTGCCCTGGCGCTGGCGGTGGCTGTCATTGCGCCATTGTTCATGGGCGCGGAGTGGTTCGACTGGATCTACCGGGCCCTGGTGCTCCTGGTGGTGGCCTGCCCCTGTGCGCTGGTGATTTCCACGCCGGTGACCATCGTCAGCGGTCTTGCCGCGGCAGCGCGCAAAGGCATCCTGGTCAAGGGCGGCGTATACCTGGAGGGTGGCTACAAGCTCGACTACCTGACCTTGGACAAGACCGGCACGATCACCCACGGCAAACCGGCACAGACCGACTACGTGGTGCTGGACACGACCATGGAGACCATCGCCCCGACCTTGGCCGCCAGTCTCGCAGCCCGCTCCGACCACCCCGTGTCCCGGGCCATTGCCGCGGTGGATAAACAATCGGCGCCGCAGCCTGTGGATAACTTCGAAGCCCTCCCCGGTCGTGGGGTTCGAGGTGATATCAATGGCCAGACCTACCATCTGGGTAATCATCGCCTGGTGGAGGACCTGGGCCAGTGTTCCCCGGAACTGGAAGAGAAACTTTTCGCCCTGGAAAAACAAGGCAAGTCCGTCGTGCTGCTGCTCGACGGCTCAGGTCCCCTGGCGCTGTTCGCCGTGGCTGACACCGTGAAGGACTCCAGCCGCGAAGCCATCCGGCAACTGCATGAACTGGGCATCAAGACCTTGATGCTCACCGGCGACAACGCCCATACCGCCGAAGCGATTGCCGGCCAGGTCGGCATGGATCAGGCGCGAGGTGACCTGCTGCCGGAGGACAAGCTGCAGGCCATCGAAGCGCTGTACGCCCAAGGTCACCGGGTTGGCATGGTCGGCGATGGCATCAACGACGCCCCCGCCCTGGCCCGAGCGGAAATCGGCTTCGCCATGGCGGCGGCTGGTACCGATACGGCCATCGAGACGGCCGATGTGGCCTTGATGGACGATGATCTGCGCAAGATTCCGGCCTTCATCCGCCTCTCGCGGCAAACCTCGAGCATCCTGAAACAGAACATCGCCCTGGCGCTGGTGATCAAGGCGATCTTCCTCGGCGTGACCTTCGCCGGGTTCGCCACCATGTGGATGGCAGTGTTTGCCGACATGGGGGTAAGTTTGCTGGTGGTGTTCAATGGGTTGCGGTTGTTGCGTAAATGAAGGTGTAGCTGCGCGCAACACACAACCATTGTGGCGAGACCAAAAACCTGTGGGAGCAACGCTTGCTCGCGATAGCGGCAGACCAGCCAGGATTCATGTCGACTGGCTTACCGTAATCGCGAGCAAGCGCTGCTCCCACAGGTTTTGGCGCCTCGCCACAGAAACCATCAATCGCGTTGCGGCTCGCGAATCTTGTACCAGGCCACATACAACGCCGGCAGAAACAGCAGGGTCAGCAGCGTGGCGATGATGATCCCGCCGATCATCGCGTAGGCCATCGGTCCCCAGAACACTTCCCGGGCAATCGGGATCATCCCCAGGCTCGCCGCAGCCGCCGTGAGCAGGATCGGTCGTCGCCGGTGTTGGGTGGCTTGCACCACCGCATCCCAAGGTTCATACCCGTCACGTTCATACTCATCGATCTGGGTGACCAGAATCACCGAGTTGCGGATGATGATGCCAATCAGCGCAAGAATCCCCAAGATCGCCACGAAGCCCATGGGCGTGCCGGTCGGGACCAGCGCCAGAACCACGCCAATCAATCCGAGGGGCGCGACGCTGGCTACCAGGAACAGCTTCTGCACGCTGTGCAACTGGATCATCAGGAACGTCGCCATCAGGAACAGCATCAGCGGCACCACACTGGCAATCGGTCCCTGGGCCTTGCCGCTCTCCTCTACCGTGCCCCCGGTAGCGACCTTGTACCCCACGGGCAGGCCAGCGGCGAACTTGTCGATGTCCGGTTGCAGCTGCTTCACCAGATCGGTGGGTTGAATTTGATCGCGCACGGCAGCCTTGATGGTGATCGTGGGCTTGCGGTCACGCCGCCACACCAGCGGCTGCTCCAGTTCATAGCGCACCGTGGCGAACGCCAGCAACGGAATCGACGTGCCGCCCGGCGTGACAATCTGCAGGTTCTGCAAGGTTTCCGGCGAGCCACGTTCGCTGTCCACGGCACGCCCGACCACGTTGATCAGGTAGATATCATCGTCGACCTGGGTGACCGGCGATCCGCTGACGATGCTGTTCATCAGCTTGGCCACATCATCGGAAGACAACCCCAGTTGCCGCGCCTTGTCCTGGGCGATGTCGATGCGCAGGACCTTGCCCGGCTCGTTCCAGTCATAAATGATTTCGCCGATGTGCTCGTTCTTGTCCAGCTCAGTGGCCAGTTCGATAGCATGCTTGCGCACTTGGTCGATATCCTTGCCGCTGACCCGGTACTGGATCGGCCGCCCTACCGGCGGCCCCATTTCCAGCGGCTGCACGTAGCTGCCAATACCGACGAAGTCCTCGCGCAGACGTTTTTGCAGGCGCTCGGTGAGGGCCGCGCGCGATTCCAGGCCCTTGCTGACGATCACCAATTGCGCGTAATAGGGGTTCTGCAGTTGCTGGTCCAGCGGCAGATAGAAACGAATTGCGCCTTCGCCAATGTAGGTGCTCCAACGCTCGATGTCCGGGTCGCCTTTGAGTGTCGCTTCCAGACGGTCGACGGCCTTGCGGGTCTCATCCATCGAGGCGTTCTGCGGCAGGTTTAGGTCCACCAGGATCTCGGGCCGGTCCGAAGACGGGAAGAACTGGTTCTGCACGAAGCGCATGCAGAACACCGCCAGCACAAACAGCAGCACGGTGATGCCGATAGCCCACCAACGATTGCGCATCGCCCACAGCAGGCCGCCATTGAACGCCCGACCGATCCTCCCCGGCTCGGTGTCGTGGGGTTTCACGTTGGTGCTGAGGATATGCACGCCGATCACCGGGGCGAACAGCACCGCGACGATCCAGGACACCAGCATCGCCACGGCAATCACCGCGAACAGGGTAAAGGTATATTCGCCGGCGGAACTGGCGTTCAGGCCGATGGGCACGAAACCGGCGACGGTGACCAGGGTGCCGGTGAGCATAGGAAATGCAGTCGAGGTGTAGGCGAAGGTCGCGGCCTGCTCCTTGGTCTCACCTTTTTCCAGGCGCGTGACCATCATTTCCACGGTGATCATCGCGTCATCCACCAGCAGGCCGAGGGCGATGATCAACGCGCCGAGGGAGATCCGCTGCATGGTGATGCCGCTGTATTCCATGAACACAAAGACCATCGCCAGCACCAGGGGAATCGAGCAGGCCACCACCAGCCCCGCACGTATGCCGAGACTGATGAAGCTGACCACGAGCACGATCACCACCGCCTCGAACAAGGCGCTGGTAAAGCCGCCGACCGCCTCCTGAACCACCTCGGCCTGGTCCGAAACCGTATGCACGCCGATGCCTACCGGCAGGTCGGCAGTCAGTTCGTTCATGCGGGCGTGCAGCGCCCTGCCGAACTCCTGAATGTTGCCGCCCTTTTTCATGGCAATGGCCAGGCCGATGGCCGGCGTTCCATTGAAACGGAACAGCGGCGTAGCCGGATCGACGTAACCACGACTGATGTCAGCAATGTCAGCCAATCGATAGAACCGATCATTGAGTCGCAGGTTGACGTTCGCCAGGTCCTTTTCCGACTGGAACTGCCCGGACGTGCGCACGGAAATCCGCTCCGGCCCGGCGTCAATCACCCCGGCAGGCGTCACCGCGTTCTGCGATTGCAGGCTCTGTACCACCTGGCGCTGGTCGATACCCAAAGCAGCGAGCTTGCGGGTGGAGAAGTTCAGGTACAGCACTTCATTCTGCTCGCCGAGCATTTCCACCTTGCCCAGACCAGGCACGTCACGGATTTCGGCCCGCACTTGCTCCACGTAGTCGCGCAACTGGCGCATCGACAGGCCGTCGCCGGTAAAGGCATACACAGAACCGTACACGTCTCCGAACTCATCGTTGAAACCTGGCCCCTGCAACCCTTCGGGGAAGTCGCCGCGGATGTCGTTGATCTTCTTGCGCACCTGATACCAGATCTGGGGAATATCCTTGGCGCTGGTGGTGTCGAGCAAGTAAACGAATACCGTCGACTCGCCAGGCCGGGTGTAGCTTTTGACGTAGTCGAGGGAGTCGAGCTCTTCGAGTTTTTTCTCGATGCGATCGGTGACCTGCTTGAGAGTTTCCTCCTGGGTCGCACCCGGCCAGCGGGTCTGGATGATCATGGTCTTGATGGTGAACGACGGATCTTCTTCGCGGCCCAGGTTCACGTAGGAAAACACGCCCATCAACAACGCAACGAACATCAGGTACCAGACAAACGACTGATGCCGCAGAGCCCATTCGGACAGGTTGAAAGGCCCTTTCATCGTGCGTCCTCGTCGAGTTTCACTTTCTGTCCTGGCTGGAGGCTGTTGACGCCGGCGCTGACCACGCGGTCGCCGGGCTTGATGCCGTTGGCCACCAGCACCGTGTCGGCCGAGCGTTCGAGAATGTTCACCTCACGGGGGAAAACGGTCTGGCTCTGCGGGTCGACGAGCCAGATCCGCGCCTTGCCATCGACCTCCTGCAACACACTGAGCGGCAACTCGATGCGCGGCTCGATGGCCGAGCTCACTGTCACGCTGATGGCCGTCCCCAGACGCAGGCCGGGAGGGGCGTCGGTCAAGGTCAGGCGCGCACGACGGGTGCGGGTGGCGCTCTCGGCCTGGGGCTCGATCTCGCGCACGATGGCAGTGGTGCGGATACTCGGGTCCAGTTGCGCCGCGACTTCGAACACCACGTCTTCGGGCAAGCGCTCGACCAGCCCGGCCGGCAGGTCGATCACCGCCTCCTTGATGTCCGGACGGGCCAGGGTCACCACTTGTTGGCCGGCGGTTACCACCTGCCCGGCTTCTGCAGTCCACGCGGTGACAACGGCATCGTGGTCGGTACGCAGCTCGCTGTAGTTGAGCTGGTCACGGGCCTGTTCCACCGCAGCCCGGGCCTGTTCGAGGGCGGCACCAGTGGTTTTCAGGTCGGTCTGAGCGACATCCAGCTGCGCCTGGGCACCGACACCCCGATCGAACAACTGCTGCTGGCGACGGGCATTGGCCTGGGCATTGATGTACTGCGCCTCGATCCGCGCAAGGTCGCCCTGAGCAGAACGCAAGCGGTTCTGTTGATCGGTGGGGTCGAGGGTCGCCAGCAAGTCACCTTTTTTCACTTCGGCACCGACATCGACATGACGGCTGGCAATTCGCCCAGGTACCCGGAAACCCACACTGGTCTCGTAACGCGCCTGGATATTTCCGGCGAAGCGTCCGAGCGGCTGCTGGTCGAGCGCCTGGACTTCGATGGACAACACCGGACGTACCGGCTCAGGCGGCGCATCTTCCTTCGAGCAGGCAACCAGGACCAGGCTCACCAGGACCATCCCCAAGCGCTTCATGGCTGAGCTCCTGCCGGAGATTCATCATGGGTGTTTTCAGCGATCTCGACGCGCACGCCGGGATGCAGCAATTGCCCACCGGCGGTGACAACTGTCTCGCCACCCTTGAGCCCATCGCTGATGATGACTTTTCCGGTCAGATACCGGCCGACGGTGACGGTGCGCAACTGCGCCCGACCTTCGCCATCTAACACCCATACGGCGGGCTCGCGGAGGTCCTTGGTCAGTGCCGACCAGGGCAACTCCACAGCTGTCTTGCCGGCGGACTTGGCGGTGGCGCTGACCACCGACCCCAGGTGCATGCCTTCGGGCAATTCGTTGAGGCTAACCTTGACCCTTACGGTGCCGGTCTCGGCGGACACCGCCGGGGTGATCTCGCGCACCTTGCCGGTAGTCTGGATGGCCGGGTTATCCAGCAGGCTGATGACAATGGCCGGATCCGGGGGAGATTCCCTCAGCAGGGATTCGTAGATGTTGAACACCGCGTCACGCTCGCCGTCCCGGGCCAGGCTGAAGATCGGCTCCGTGGCCTGTACTACCTGGCCAACCTCGGCCTGGCGCGCCGTGACTATGCCTGGCGCCTCGGCAATCAGCGCGGTGTAGCTCAGTTGTTCCCGCGCATTGGCCAACTGGGCCTGGGCGGCCGTCAGTGCGCTCTGGCTACTGCGCAATTGCGCCTGGGCCGCGTCGTATTCACTCTGGCTGGTGTAGCCCTTGGGCAAAAGTTTTTGCTGGCGCACGAAGGCTGCCGCGCTTTGCTTGACCCGCGCCTGTTCGGCGGCCACCTGGGCCTCGGCGGAATCAGCGTTGGTCTGCAAATCCCGAGGGTCGAGCCGGGCCAGCACTTGCCGGGCCGAGACACGGTCACCGACATCGACTTTGCGTTCGATGATTTTGCCGCCTACACGAAACGACAGATCAGTCTGAACCCGAGCCTGGATATCCCCGGTCAAGGTTACCGAGGCTGCGTACTCGGTTGGCACGGCTTGCTGAACGAAAACCCGTGGCAGGGCTTTTTCACCGATTTTTTCGTCACCGCATCCCACCAACAACGCACACAAGCCCAGGCAAACAAACAGTTTGTTTCGGGGACCAGCCATGCAGACTCCTTGCATTGCACGAATGTGCCAGTGACGATACGACTGTGAGCTTAGAACAGGGTTCCACGGATGCACAGACGCTAACCAGGCAGCAGGAAATCGCTCATGCTCAAAACCCTCGCGGTGGCCAATTACCGATCCATCAATAAATTGGTGGTCCCCCTGGGGCGGCTGAACCTGATCACCGGCCCCAATGGCAGTGGCAAGTCCAACCTGTACCGACCTTCGACAGCCTGTTCGACCAGGTTGGCAGCCTGCGCGCCTCGCCGGAGGTGCTGCAGATGCGCGAGTTCATTCGTCGCTGGCGCTTCTATGACCATTTTCGCAGCGACGCCGACGCCCCGGCGCGTCAACCGCAACTGGGCACTCGTACACCAGTGCTGCACCACGACGGACGTGACTTGGCAGCCGCTCTGCAAACCATTCTTGAGATCGGAGACGATCAGGCCCTGCAGGCGTCCATCAGCGATGCGTTCCCAGGCGCCAGGCTGCATATCGATAAACTGCAAGGCGGACGCTTCGGCATCGAGTTTCACCAGCATGGCCTGCTGCGCCCATTGTCCGCCGCCGAACTGTCAGACGGGACCCTGCGTTACCTGCTGCTGATCGCCGCACTGCTCACCCCGCGACCACCTTCGCTCATGGTGCTCAACGAACCGGAAACCAGTCTGCACCCAGACCTGTTGCCGGCCCTGGCGCGTTTGATCATTCGGGCTTCAGAGCACTGTCAGGTCTGGGTGGTTTCTCACGCCCGGCGCTTGATCACTACCCTGCAGCAGGATGGCGATTGCAACTGCATCGTGCTGGAAAAGGATTTGGGCCAGACAGGAATCGTCGGCCAGGGGATGCTGGATGCGCCGGCGTGGAACTGGCCGGATTGATCCGTGGTATTTGCAGAAGCCTTGCGGTAGGTCTATTTTTCTATCGCTGCAGGACGGGACACCGCCAAGGAACCGCAGCTCAAAGCCAGGACCTCTGGCGACACGCACAAGGAGGATTGACATGGCCGACGTGAAAGCCCCGCAACAACTCGACCCGCAAGACATGGTCAAACTGCTCGTGGCCCTGCGCCGGGCGCTGAAGAACAGGGCGGCATAGACCCGCAATCCATTGTGGCGAGGGAGCTTGCTCCCTCGCCACATAGTTTTTTAAATGGTGGATTCGATCAGAACGCCGGCAATACCGCGCCGCTGTATTTCTTCTCGATGAATGCCTTCACTTCCGGACTGGTCAGGGCCTTGGCCAGTTTCTGCATGGCGACGCTGTCCTTGTTGTCTGGACGAGCCACCAGGAAGTTGACGTAAGGCGAATCCGAACCCTCGATCACCAGCGCATCCTTGGCCGGATTGAGACCCGCTTCCAAAGCATAGTTGGTGTTGATCATGTCCAGGTCGACCTGATCCAGCACCCGCGGCAGCATGGCCGACTCCAGTTCCTTGAACTTGAAGTTATGCGGGTTCTTGGCGATGTCCTTGGGTGTTGCCAGGGCGTTCTTCGGGTCCTTGAGCTCGATCAGGCCAGCCTTCTGCAGCAGGATCAGGGCGCGACCGCTGTTGCTGCCTTCGTTGGGAATGGCGATGGTCGCGCCGTCTTTCAACTCGGCCAGGCTTTTGACTTTCTTCGAGTAGCCGCCAAATGGCTCGACGTGCACACCAATCACAGTGACCAGGTTCGTGCCCTTGCCCTCATTGAAGCTCTTGAGGTACGGCAGGGTCTGGAAGTAGTTGGCGTCCAGACGCTTCTGATCGACCTGTACGTTGGGTTGGACGTAGTCGGTGAACACCTTGATTTGCAGGTCCACGCCTTCCTTGGCCAGGGCTGGCTTGATCAGCTCAAGGATTTCAGCGTGGGGCACCGGAGTAGCCGCCACCACCAGTTTCTCCGCAGCCTGGGCCAGACCCGAAGCCAGCGCTGCCGCCAATGCGGTGAACAACAGAACCTTTTTCATGCAGTGTCCTTATCGAAAAATCACGGTCGTCATGGACGACGCTCAAAGGGTGAGGTGCCAGCGAATTGCTATCGCTCGCGTGAAGCGGACGATACCGATACTTTTTATTCCTGAACAATATCTTTTGTTCAAGTTCATATTCATTTTACTCATATAGACCGGGCGCTCATGCCACAGACTCTAAAAGAGCCGGTCCAGACGGGTAAGCAATGCCTTGAGTGCCAAGCGCTCAGCAGGCGTCCCGTTTGCAAGGAGATTTGCTGCCTGCTCGATGGCGTCGAGCACCAACGGCGGGAACGGCAGGTTCAAATGCTCCGGCAAAATCTCTCCTCCCACGCTCACCAGTAACGCGAAATGAATGACGTTCTCGAGCTCGCGGGTATTGCCAGGCCAGCTATGCCGCTCAAGCGCCTGGTGAGCCGCCTCGCTGATCAGCGGCATGGTCAGGCCGAGGCGCTGGGTATAGATACCCAGGAAGTACTCGGCCAGAGGCAGGATATCGCCCACCCGATCACGCAGGGCCGGCAGTTCGAGACGCCCTTCGCTGAGGTAGTGGAAAAGCCGTTCATGAAATTTCCCGGCGTCTACTGCTTGTGCCAGATCAATACTGGTGGCCGCCACCAGCCGCACGTCCACGGGGCTCGGCTGGTGAGCGCCGACGCGGGTGACTTCGTGATTTTCCAGGGCCGCCAGCAATTTGACCTGGATCGGCAACGGCAGATCACCGATTTCATCCAGGTACAGCGTGCCGCCATTGGCCGAGCCGAACCAGCCGGCCCGGCTGCTGGCCGAACTGCTGTAACTGCCGACCGCATAGCCGAACAATTCGGCGTCGGCGTAAGTCGGGCTGATGGCGCCGCAATTGACCGAGACGAACAACCCGCCACGATCGCTTTCACGGTGAATGTGCCGGGCGAGCAGTTCCTTGCCCGTGCCGGTTTCGCCACGAATCAGCACCGGTATTGAACGGGGCGCCAGTTGCTCCAGTGCGTGACGCAACCGGCGCGAACGAGGGTCAACGAACACCAGCGCCTTGGCGCGGATGCTCAGGGGGCTTTTTTCCGCATCGGGAAAGGTCAGCAACGGCTGACCGAAAGTTTCATGCAGGCTCATGGCAGACTCCCGCCCCACACCGCCGGGTAACGGGGAGGCGTAAATTAATCAGGCGCGACGCAGGGCGTGATGCTCCGTGCGGTTTTGCAGCCGATAGAGATAGGCGAAACCCTGCTCCCAGCGCTGATGGCCGGACTGCACGTTGATGTGCCCCGCCCCGGCCAGGATCCCGGCTTCGGCCCCCCAGTCATGCGCCAGCTTCAGCGCACGTGGGGCACTCACTGCAGCGTCGTTGTCGGAGCTGACCACCAGGCTGGGAAAGGGCAACTGAGCGGAGGGGATCGGTGCGAAATTGCGCAACGCAGGCGCACAGGCCGGCCGTTCGACATCCGCCGGTGCGACCAGCAACGCCCCGCGAACCTGCCGTAACCGTTGCTGCGGTGCGGTGACGGCCCAATGGGCAACCGTGATGCAACCCAGGCTGTGGGCAATGAGGATCACCGGCGTGGTGTCGGCGGCGATGGCCTCGGCCAGTGCGGCCACCCAGTCATCACGTCGGGGCGTCAGCCAGTCGTCCTGCTCGACCCGGGCACTGTTGGGCAAACTGCTTTGCCAATAGGTCTGCCAATGATTGTCCGGCGAACCTTGCCAGCCCGGCACAATCAGGTAGCGAGTCGATTCGTTGCGCATGGGGGCTCTCCTGCGTGTCTGTTGAGGAACGAGTATAGGGAGGAGAGATATATTCTTTAAGGAATAAGAAGATATTTATTAATAATTAAATTGCATATTAGAGCTTTTGTGGGAGCGAGCCTGCTCGCGAAAGCGATACACCCGTCACCTCTGCGCTGGAATGTGAAACCGCTATCGCGAGCAGGCTCGCTCACAGGGTTTGCCTCTGGATCAGTCACAGCGGCCCTTTCTCAACAACACATCCAATTGATCCACCGCCATCGCCCAATCGGCATCTTCAAGGATTTCGTCGCGCAGCAATTGCCGCTGGCCCTCGTTCCAGAAAAACGCGTCAGCCAGGTGCAGTTCAGGCTTGAGGGGTGAATGGCTGGCAATGAACTGATCGATACTGACGGCATCGTCGGACAGGCCCAGTTGCTTGAACAGGGCGGGAAGGCTGTGGATTGGGGTTTCCATGGGAGCTCCTGACATGGCTGGATGCGGCTTCTCTCCTAGCAGTCTAGCCTCTGAGGCATCGCCGGACGGGTCAAAATTCGATCAACCCAGGCTTCGACTAGACTGTGAGTAACGACTGTGGATAAACATCACGCATGGGCGTTGCGGAGGGTCCGGTGAATATTCGCTGCTTGATGCTTGCGCTGTTGGCCATGAGCGGGCCGGTGCTGGCAGCCGATGGCCCTGTACTGATGGTCGCAAACTCCCTGGGTTTCTGGTTGATCGCCTTGGGCGTGGCATTACTGATCGCCGAGGCAGCCTTGCCCAACTATGGCGTAGCCGGGCTGGGTGGCATCATTTTGTGTGTCATCGGCGCGATTATCCTGACCAATACCGATGTGCCTGCTCCCTTGATGGTCGGGCTGGGCCTGGTCAGTGCCTTGCTGCTGATCTTCCTGCTGATCCGCGCGTTGAAAACGCGGCCGCGCCGCCCCGTCAGCGGCGACGCCGTGTTAATAGGAAGCATCACCTTGGTCACTTCCCTGCAGGCCGGTAATCATCACCATGGCTGGGTACAGTTGGAAGGCGAACGCTGGCAAGTGGCATGCGCGACGTCGCTACGACTTGGACAAGCGGTGCGTGTCACCGCACGCAAGGGCCTGCTGCTGGAAGTGGCCCCCGCTGATTCACAAGGAGCATGAGATGGGTATGCAAATCGGTTTTGTAATGCTGCTGTTACTGCTGATAGCGCTGGCAGCTTCGACCTTCCGGATCCTGCGCGAATACGAGCGTGCGGTGGTGTTCCAGCTCGGCCGGTTCTGGCAGGTCAAGGGGCCCGGATTGATCCTGCTGATTCCAGTGGTGCAGCAAATGATTCGCGTAGATCTGCGCACCATCGTACTCGACGTACCGCCGCAGGACGTGATCACCCGGGACAATGTATCGGTGAAGGTCAATGCGGTGCTGTATTTCCGCGTACTCGACCCGCAGAAGGCAATCATCCAGGTCGAGAACTTCCTCATGGCGACCAGCCAGTTGGCCCAGACCACCTTGCGCGCCGTGCTCGGCAAACATGACCTGGACCAGTTGCTGGCAGAGCGCGAACAATTGAATGGCGATATCCAGCAGGTGCTGGACGCCCAGACCGACGTCTGGGGCATCAAGGTGGCGAACGTCGAGATCAAACATGTGGACCTCAACGAATCGATGATTCGCGCCATCGCTCGTCAAGCCGAGGCCGAACGGGAGCGGCGGGCCAAGGTGATCCACGCCGAAGGCGAGCTGCAGGCGTCGGAAAAACTCATGCAAGCCGCCGAGATGCTCGGGCGCCAGCCAGGCGCCATGCAACTGCGCTACATGCAGACGTTGGGGTCGATTGCCGGGGACAAGTCCTCCACCATCGTCTTTCCCCTGCCGATCGAGTTGCTCAAGGGGATGGCGGAGTTGTCTCCAAACAAGCCCTGATGGACCGCCGGAGAGAGAAGCACTGCCCCGAGTTGACTATCTGCTGCTTTCTCAAGGTTTGTATGAGCCCCTGTGGCGAGGGGATTCATCCCCGTTGGGCCGCGGAGCGGTCCTGGGCTGTCAGGGTTGCTGCGCAACCCAGCGGGGCGGTGCGACGTTTCGCTAAATCCCCCTCGCCACAAAGGTCACTGCGTAGGTTCTCCAATGCGTCATAGGGCCCCTGCGCCCAACTCCCCACCCGCTCGCGCAGCAATGGCGAAACCTCCCGGTGTTTTTCTGCGCTGTCATCGACAAATACCTGCGACGGCTGTTTGGCGTGCCGTCCCACCGTCGTGAAAGCTTGCTTGAGTTGTGCATCATCGAGTTGGAAAAACCTCGCCAGCCCTCCAGTCATCGCCTCGGGCAGCTCGTTGTAGTTGACCGCCAACCCACCAGCGCCGTGGCAATGCTCCAATCCCACCTGCAACAACCGGCCCAGCCGTCGCGCGATGAAGTCTTCCGGGCCGCTGAAAGACAATCCATCGTCCAGGATGCTCGGACCAATCATCCCCGGCACCATGTGCATGCCGGGGCGGCGCAGATGAGACACGGCAATTTCCAGCGGGTCGCGGTACACGAACAGCCAAGGCGTATCGGGAAAACACTCACGCAGCCGCGACAGTTCACCGATGTTCCAGGCATCGAGCTTGATCACCAATCGCCGCTCCACACCTCGACGAGGCTGCCCATAGGCCGACAGCAACCCCTTGAGCGCCGCGCAGCGTTCGACGGCAGGCAGATCACTGCGCAGCAGCCGATCCAGCGGCGGCGGTTCGGAGACGACGATATGGTCGTCCAGTTGCGCCAGCATCTGGCTGATCAGTGTCGAACCACAGCGCGAGGCATGAAAGATGAACGCACTGGGCACAAGTCCAGGGCTCTGCTGCTGCCACTGGGCGAGCGCGTCCAGGGGTGTCTGGCGCCGGAACGCCTGGTTGAAGGGCAGGCGCAAGGCGTCTTCCACGGCATCACCGAAGAAGGGCTGCGACAAGGGCTTATCGCCGAACCAGCACCAATCGACCCGCCACTGTCCCGCCTCTTGCCACACGCGAATCGGCAGCCAGTCTTGCAGGTTCAGGCCTTCCATTGGTCGCTCCACTGCCGACGACCATTGCGCATGGCCGCCCGCAATTCTTCCCGGCGCACCTGCAGCCCTTGCCGGGCAGCCAACGCCAGGGCGCATTCGATGAAGGCGTCCGGGTCTGCCAGGCTCTGCAGGGTCCTGGCGAGTTGCGGATCGCTTGCCACCTGCTCTTGAAAGCGCAGGAAGTCGCCGAGTTCGTCGCGGACAGCTGGGGTGGTGGGCAGCCCATCGACAATCTGTTGCTCCAGCCAGGGGCCGGGGCGACAGTCGAGCACCAGATGAACCCGTGGCAACCGGTCCCGATTGTCGACACGATGGGGCCGTGACAAGTCGAGAAACCAGCACTCACCAGCCTTCATCGGGATGCGCTGCCCCTCCAGCCAGAAATCCACTTCGGGCGGGCTGAGCAGTGGCACGTGCAGGCGCAGGTCGGCGTCCGGTCCGCCCAGGTCATAGTCACGGTGTTCGTGGATCCGGCCGCCGGGGCCGAGCCGCAGCAGCCGGGCCGAAACGATCTCCACGGACCAGTCGCGCAACGCCTGGTGCCAGCGATCATCGTTTGACCAGGGCGGCCGGCGCAACGGCTGCCCTTGGCCGGGCGACAATTCGGTCAGCGCGTCGGCCGCCGAAATCAGCGCCACGCCGCTCCAATCGCCGTGGTAATAGGCGCTGTTGAAATGCCCCTGCCAGCGATCGTCCTCAATGGCCGCCAGCGCTTGCAACAGCAGGGGCAGGTCCACCGTCACCGGCAGCCGGGAAAACGCCGGACGCGTCATGCTTGCGCCCGGTTATGGCTTCACCGCCGCCTTGGGTACCGTGATGTCGCCCTGGGCCCAGGCCGCTTCGCGATTGGCCAATGCCGTGGCAATCGACTGCACCTTGGTCGATTGCACTTCATCGGGCAGCGGGTCGAGACCGGCGCTGGCGAAGATCTGGCCGTAGGCATTGCGCAGGTCGGCATAGGACAGATCCCGTCGCAGATCGGCCTGCAAGGTATTGAGTTCGCCCTGGATCAGATCCAGCTCACCGATGCCGGCGGCTTGATGACGGTTGCGCAACTGGCCGACGATTTGCCCGTCGATGTCCGACAGTTGCTGGTTGGTCTTGAACTGGCGCAGCGCATCGCGGTAGTTGGCGTTGGCCACATACAACTGCGCCAGCACGGCAATCGACATCGCCTGACGCCGCGCCGCCGCCACTTCTTCACCGGCCTTGGCCACATCGATGGCCGCCGGGGCAGAGATCACGTTGAACAGGTTCCAGGTGACTTTCACGCCATAGTCGGCCCAGCCCTGCTCGACCAGGAACGAGTTACTGTCGTAGTGCCCGCCGGCGGAAAACTCCAGGCCCGGCAACAGCCGCAGCATGGCCTTGCGGGTTTCGGCGGCCGTGATGCGCGTCTGGTAATCCTGCTCGCGCAGTTCCGGACGGCTGGTCAGGGCTTCGTGCTCGAGACGGGCCATGTCGACCTTGAGTTCCGGGATCTCGTACTCATCCGGGGTCGCAAGGGTCAACTCAGTGCCCAGAGGCAGGTTGATCAGGGTGGCCAGTTCGGTCTTGGCCAGGGACAACGCGCGCCGCTGCTCTTCGAGCTGGCGGGTGGCCTGGATCAACGAGCGCTGGTAACCCAGAGCCTGCACCGGGTCACCGATGCGTTGTTCGCTCATGCTCTGGCTGTTGTTGCGCGCCGCCTCGACCCGGGCCATCAGGCTGTCGATCTGCTTGAGCAGGCGTTCGGCAGCCATGGCTCGCCAGTAGGCCGAACGCACATCCTGGACGATGGTGTTGATCACCTTGCGCCGGCGTTCCTGGACGATCAACCGCTGGTCACCGGCCTGCTTGGCGCTGATGTAGCTCACGCCGAAATCGAGCACGTTCCAGACCATGGTGAGGTCGGCCACTTCACGATCACGGTCCTGGGACGTCGACGGTTCGAGGGACTGGGTGCCGGTCTCCACGCTCTGGCTGCTGGAGGCGTTGACGTTGTTGCGGCCCACGTAACCGGCATCCAACGCCATGCGTGGCAGCATGTCGAAACTGGCCAGGTCCAGTTGCCGCTTGGCCAGGGCCTCTTCCATGATTTTAAGACGCCCCTCCAGATTGTACTTCACTGCCCGAGCCATGGCCTGGTGCAGGGTCAGCGGGCCGCTGAGAGGTTCCTGGCCCTTGAACATGTTCTGCAGATCGGTTTGGGCGCGCTGTTCGCTGACGCTACGATCGATCGGCTCACTGGTGACTGCACACCCACTGACCATCACGGCCAGCAGACTCATACCGAATAACTTCTGACTTCTATTCATTCCTTGGAATGCCCCTGGTTGCCGCACAATTTTCTTATTGAATGCTTCAGGCCTGTACCTGGCTTACACCCACCTGTTGCAGAGCCATTGCCAGGCTGTCGACCTGACGCTGCTCAGTGTCCTTGAGGTGTTGCAATTGCTGGCCCAAGGTCGGTGCGCCGAACATCCCGCGCATACCTTGGGAAACATCGCCCCCCTGCATCGACGAGTTGCCGAAGGCATTCATCGACTCGTTTTCGGTGCCGGAATCATGGTTGAACAAGGTCGAAATGGTGCTGCTGCCGAACACCCCGCCATCACCGCCCCCAAAACCGAGGAACCCTTGACCCGAGCCATCGCCGGCGGCATCAGTACTGAATACCTGGGCGATATAGCTTGGCGCCAGTTCGCCACGGTTGATGAAAATATCGCCTATAGGCCGCAGACCGCCGCCCACATCACGCTGCTCGAACAGCGGTGGGAAGCCCAACGGCGAACCCAGGTCGCCCGTCGGCGGCGTGAAGATGATCGGTTGCAACGGCACATCGGACGGCGGTATGACCGTGACGGGATCCGACGTCAGGAACTCCGGAGGTGGCTTCACGTCGTTGGGCACAACCGTATCGATTGCGTAATTGTTGGACACCGCCACGCTTGCCCCGGCGTTGCCGGCCAAGTCGCTGACGTTACTGGTGTCCAGGGCGATGAAGTTGCTCGGGTCGGTGAGATTCACCGTGGGAGTGAAGGTCGCTGTCCAGGTCTTGCCACCGTCGCTGCTGGTCAGATTGGTCAGTTCACCGTTGGTGACGCTCAGGTCCGACAGATCGAAACCGGCCACGGCTTCGCTGAAGGTGATGGTCACCTGGCTCGTCTCACCCACAGTCAGGTTTGAATCGGCGACCACGATGGTCGCGGTCGGCCGGGTAGCATCGAGTACGTAGTTGCTGGAGATCGCGATACCCGCGCCGGCGTTGCCGGCAATGTCCTGCACAGTGCTGGCGTCGAGCAGGATCAGGTTGGTGGTGTCGTTGACTCCCGCCGTAGGCGTCAGGGTCGCCGTCCAGGTCAGGCCGCCATCGCTGCTGGCGAGATTGGACAGCACCCCATTGGCGACGCTGAGGTCCGACAGGTCGAAACCGGTCACCGCCTCGGTGAAGCTGATGGTCACGGTGGTAGTCTCGCCGATGCCCAGGTTGGTATCGCCCACCACGATGGTGGCACCCGGGCGCACCGTGTCGACAGCGTAGTTGTTGGAGTTCACCACGTCGACACCGCTGTTGCCGGAAACGTTGACCACGCCGCTGGTGTCCAGGCTGATCAGGTTGCTGGTATCGGAAATGCCGGCGCTCGGGGTGAACGTCGCCGTCCAGGTCACGCCACCGTCCGAGGACGACACATTGCTCAACGTGCCGTTATTCACGCTCAGGTCCGAATTATCGAAGCCGCTGACCGCCTCCGAGAAGGTGATGGTCACCTGCGAAGTTTCCCCCACCGTGAGTGAACTGTCCGCAACCACGACGGTGGCGGTCGGCACCTGCGTTTCGACCGCATAGTTGGCCGAGTTGGTGGTCCCTGTTCCGGCGTTGCCGGCCGCATCGCTTACGCCGGTGTTGTCCAGAACGATGAGGTTGGTGGCATCGCTCACGCCTACGGTCGGCGTGAACGTGGCGGTCCAGGTCAGGCCACCATCGCTGCTGCTGACCGCGGTCAGGCTGCCATTGGCAACACTCAGGTCAGCGTTGGTGAAACCGGTCACGGCCTCGGAGAAGGTAATGGTCACCTGGGCGGTCTCGCCCGGCCGCAGCGTTGAATCGTTCAGCACAATGGTGGCGGTCGGACGCTGGGTGTCGATGGCATAGTTGTTGGAATCGGTGGTGCCGGTGCCGATGTTGCCCGCCAGATCGGCGATACCGCCGTTGGTGAGGGTGATGACGTTGCTGGTGTCGTTGATGCCGGCACTCGGCGTGAACGTCGCGGTCCAGGTGATACCGCCGTCACTGCTGCTCAACCCGGTGACCGTACCGTTGGCGACCGTCAGGTCGGCCGTGGTGAAAGCGGTCACCGCCTCGCTGAAGGTGATGGTCACCAGCGAGGTCTGGCCAGCACCGATGGCGGTGTCGGCCACGACGATGGTCGCCGAGGGGCGCACGGTATCGACGGCATAGTTGTTGGAGTCGGTGGTGCCGACCCCGGCGTTGCTCGCACCGTTGCGCACGCCAGTATTGTCCAGGGTGATCACGTTGCTGGTATCGGAAATACCGACGCTCGGGGTAAAGGTGGCCGTCCAGGTCACGCCACCATCCATGCTGCTGACACTGCTCAGGGTGCCATTGCTGACGGTCAGGTCACTGTTGTCGAACCCGTTCACCGCTTCGTTGAAGGTGATGGTCACCGTCGAAGTTTCACCGATACTCAACGACGAGTCCGCGACCACAATGGTGGCCGTCGGCACGTTGGTGTCGACCTGGTAGTTGTTCGAACTGGTTGTGCCGGTACCGGTGTTGCCCGCCGCGTCACTGAAACCGGTGTTGGTCAGCGTGATGACGTTTGTGGTGTCGACGATCCCCAGATTCGGCGTGAGGGTAGCGGTCCAGGTGATGCCGCCGTCGCTGCTGCTGACGGCGCTCAGCGTACCGTTGGCCACGCTCAGGTCCGAGTTGTCGAAGCCGCTGACCGCCTCGCTGAAGGTGATGGTCACCAGCGAGGTTTCGCCGACGCTCAGAGCGTTATCGGCCACGACGATGGTGGCGGTCGGACGTTGGGTATCGATCGTGTAATTGTTGGAATCGGTGGTGCCGGTACCGGCATTGCCTGCGCCGTCCACGACGCCGGTATTATCGAGGGTGATCAGGTTACTGGTGTCGTTGATCCCGACGCTCGGGGTAAAGGTTGCGGTGTAAGTGATGTTGTCGCTGGTGCTCAGCCCGCTCAGGCTGCCGTTGGCAGCGGTCAGATCGGCCAGGGTGAAACCGGTCACCGCCTCGCTGAATGTAATGGTTACCAACGAGGTCTCGCCAGCGGCGAGCGCCGTATCGGCAATCACCACGGTGGCGGTGGGACGCACGTTGTCGATGGCGTAGTTGTTGGAATCTGTGGTGCCGCTGCCGGCGTTACCCGCCGCATCGCTCACCCCGGTGTTGTCCAGGGTAATGAGGTTTGTCGCGTCGCTGGTGCTCGCACTCGGGGTGAATGTCCCGGTCCAGGTAATACCGCCGTCGCCGCTGCTCAACCCGGTAACGGTACCGTTGGCGACCGTCAGGTCAGCGGTGGTGAAACCGGTGACCGCCTCACTGAAGGTGATGGTCACCAACGAGGTTTCGCCGACACTCAACGTGGTATCGGCAACGACAATGCTGGCGGTCGGACGTTGCGTGTCGATGGCGTAGTTATTGGAGTTGGTGGTGCCGGTGCCGGCGTTGCCGGCCGCATCCTGCACTCCCGTGTTGGCCAGGACGATCAGGTTGGAGGCGTCGGTGATGCTGGCGCTAGGAGTGAGCGTCGCGGTCCAGGTGATACCGCCATCCGCACTGCTCAACCCGCTCAAGGAGCCGTTGGCGACCGTCAGGTCGGCCAGGGTGAACCCGCTGACGGCCTCGCTGAACGTGATGGTCACCAGTGAGGTTTCACCCGCGCTCAGCGCGGTGTCGGCCACTACGATCGTCGCGGTGGGGCGCAGCGTGTCGATGGCATAGTTATTCGAGTCGGTGGTGCCCGTGCCGGCGTTGCCAGACAGGTCGGCAACGCCGCTGTTGGCCAGTGTGATCAGGTTCGTGGTGTCGCTGATGCTGGCGGTCGGGGTGAGTGTCCCGGTCCAGGTGATGCCGCCGTCGCTGCTGCTCAGCCCGGTGACGGTACCGTTGGCGACCGTCAGGTCGGCGGTGGTGAAGCCGGTCACCGCCTCGTTGAAGGTGATGGTCACCAGGGAAGTTTCGCCAACGCTCAGCGCGGTGTCGGCCACCACGATGGTAGCGGTCGGGCGCAGGGTATCGATGGCGTAGTTGTTCGAGTTGGTGGTGCCCACCCCAGCGTTGCCGGACAGGTCTGCGACGCCAGTCTTGTCCAGGACCACCAGGTTGGTGGTGTCGGTCACATCGGCATCCGGGGTCAGGGTCGCGGTCCAGGTGATGCCGCCATCGGCGCTGCTCAACCCGGTGAGGGTACCGTTGGCCACCGTCAGGTCGGCGGTGGTGAAGCCGGTCACCGCTTCGGAGAACGTGATGGTGACGGCCGAGGTTTCACCGCTTTTGAGTGCGGTATCGGCCACCACAATAGTCGCCGTCGGCGCCACTGTGTCGTTGACCACGTAGTTGTTCGAGTCGGTGGTGCCCACGCCAGCATTGCCCGCCAGGTCGACAACGCCGGTGTTGTCCAGGGTAATGACGTTGGTGGTATCGGCGATGTTGCTGGCCGCCGTCAACGTGCCGGTCCAGGTGATGCCGCCGTCGCCGCTGGTCAAGGTACCTACCGAGCCGTTCTGCACCGTCAAATCCGCCGCAGTAAGCCCTGTCACCGCCTCGGAAAAAGTGATGGTCACTGGCGACGTGCCGCCGGAATTCAGGGAGGTATTGGTCACCACGACGGTTGCGGTAGGGGGGGTCTCGTCCGGTACATAATTGGTGTTGATGGTCCCGCCGTCACCGTAGACGTTGGCGACAGAGGCCGGCGACGTGCCCGCGGTGCCGGCACTGCCGCCCCCGGTGCCGCTGCCGCCGACGTTACCTGACAGGGCCGCGAAGTTGGCGGCGGTGATCAGGATCGCCCCCTTGTTCCAGATGGCGCCAACGCCGACGCCGCCCGCACCGCCGGTGTGGGTGTAGCCACCGCCAGCACCGCCGCCGCCACCGCCACCACCGGCGCCGATGTTGTTGGAAATCACCGAGTTGCCGATGATGCGCAGGGTCGCCCCAGTGTCGTTGTAGATACCGCCGACCGCGCCGCCACCGGCACCACCGACCGCGTTGTAGCCGTCACCGCCACCACCACCGCCGATGGACAAGCCAGCGCTGGCCGCCGTGCCGCCGGCCGATCCGGTGCTGTAGCCCGGGTACGCGGCACCACCAATGCCGCCGGTGGAGTTGCCGCCCCGTCCGCCCATGTTGAAGAAACCGCCGCCGGCGCCGCCTTGTCCGGTCGAACCAACGGAACCCGTGGCATTGATTGTATCGCCGCCCTTGCCGCCGGTACCGCTGCCAACCGCGCCGCCGCCACCGCCGCCGCCACCAGCATATTGCGGCGTCACGCCGCCACCGCCACCGCCGCCCGAGGCGGCGTTCGCGGTGATCGTGACATTCTTCAGGGTCAGGGTCCCGGCGTTGTAGATACCACCGGCCTTGGCAACCGCAGCATCGACGCCACCATTGCCACCATCACCCGCCACCATGCCACGGGTAATCACCAGGCCATCGAGGGTCGCCGTCGTACCGGACGTCACGTTGAGGACCTGGGTGCGGAATTGCCCATCGAGGGTGACATCGGCGACGTTGTCGTTATTGAGGTCGCCATCGATGGTCACGTTCTTGTTGACCACCAGCACCTGGGTCAACGCGACGGTCATGCCACTGTTGAAAGTCACGATGTCGCCGTTCTGCGCAGAGGCCAGGGCCGCGCGCAACGAGCCGACGCCGGTGTTGGCGTTATTGGTGGCGGTCCAGGTAGCGAGGCCCCATTGGTAGTCGCTCATTGCAGTGGCAGACAACACGTTGGCGCTTTCGATGTTACCGGTGGCAATTTCCAGATCCCAGTCGCCACCCAGACCGGTACGGTCGTTGGACGCGGCCACATCGCGGCCGGTCAGTTGCGCCAGTGAATCGACCAGTTCCAGACCACGCTCGCCTTGGGCGGTATAGCAGCCGTAGATCAGGATATCGCCACCGGCGTTCATGTCCTGGCCGATCTGCGCCAGCACCTCGGCGCGGGCCTGGACGTTGTCCGCCGACAGATAGGCGTTGCCCAACCACAGATCACCGGCATTGCCGTGGGCGATGATCTGCACCGAACTGACGCCCTGGTGAGTGTCCAGGTAATCGGCAATCTGTTGCAAGCCGTCCTTGGTGGCATCCAGCTGCACGACCTGGGTACCGGGCGCCACCCCTTCAAGCAGGCTGGCGGAGTCCTTGACCCGGGAGTCGACGAATACCACGGACTTGCCCGGAACCGCGGCGGCCTCGGTGGCATCAGCCTGGCCCTGGGCCGCGTGGGTATCGGTGGCCTGATCGGCCGTAGGCGTCTTGGCCGCATCGGCAGTGGGGTGGGCGTCCGGCTGCGCGGCATCGGCGACGGTCGCGGCGACGGCACCGTCGAACAGCATCCGCGGTTCCAGGGACATGATCATTGGCGATGCCAGGGCCTGTGCGCCCTCGATTACCCGCGATTTACCTTTGCTCCACCACATGACGTTCACCCGGACTCGAACTGCTTGAACACGCTAATGATAAAAACCGCGATCAGCTGAGCGCGGCGTCGGTTTTCATACGAATGACATTGGCGGCGCTGGCAGAGCCATCGCGCCAGAAGGACAATTCGGCATACTTCTCGAACAGATCCGGCGGCAGCACGGTCCGTCGCGCTTGCGGCGCAACCCTGGGCTTGACCTTGTGCAGGCCGGCAACGCCCAGGGCCAGATCGAAGGCTGGAGCGTCGTAGGTCAAGTGATTGAAATCGTGTTCGAACCAGGGCTCATCGATGAACTCATAGATCAGCCGCATCACCCGCTCGGGCGCCTGGCTCAGCAGGTCGTAATCGACGATCAGCAACGACTCGGCGTTTTCGCCGTAATAGGCTTCCTTGAGTGCCGTCCAGGCATACCCCACCAGGCGGTTGCGCTGGGCGAGGGTTTCGCAGCGGCTGTAAACGGTGTTGCGCTCGTCATCATCGTTGAACAGCTTGGTGTTCTCGAACGGGTTGGCGCGGTAGAGCCGCTCCAGGCTGTCGAGCACCCAAGCGACATTGCGCACGCAGGCGATGGTCTTGGCTTGGGGAAACAGATCCTGCAGCGCGGGCAAACGTGCGCACCACTGGCGGTTGGTGTCGAAGATGACGGGTTTTTCGGCCTTGTCGGCATAGTACGAGTCGAACAACCCGCGCAGCAGTCGACGACGCAAGTCGGTGTCGATCACCGAACCGAATTCGCTGCCGGCGCTGCATTGCTGCAACACGCTGCTGAACAGCGTACCGACGGGGCTGGTCATCCCGGCGTGGAAGCGTGGATTCTGCAACAGAATCGCAGAAAGCAGGGTTGAACCTGAGCGCGGAAGACCTGAAATGAAGTGAAACTTTGACAATCCCTTTCACCGTTTGTAGTTCCTTTGTGTCCGAAGAGTAGACGAGGAAACAAACATCGACTAGTACTACTTTGATATCAAATGCAGCTGAATCTGTAAAAAAGATGGACGGTATGGATCCTCCCTCGACCTGAATCGATTAAGCCAGGCAGCAGCCATTTTCAGCTCATGGGCAGAATGAAATAACCCCGTCTACGCTCAGCCGTGCTTGACCAGGCCAAGGAGAACGCATCTTTGCCCGTTGTATCCGCCTAGACATCGCAGACCAACAACCTGAAGGATGAGGATTCTATGGAAGTATTTATCGGGACCATCCAGCCTTTCGCTTTCAACTTTGCACCCAGGGATTGGGCCTTGTGCAACGGGCAGACGCTCAGTCTTGCCCAATACCAGACACTGTTTGCCCTGATCGGCGTGACCTACGGGGGCGACGGCCAGACCACCTTCCTGCTCCCCAATCTGCAGGGGCGGATGCCCATTGGTCAGGGCAACGGCCTCGGACTGACCCCGAGGGTGATCGGCACCGTCTCCGGCACTGAAAACGTCACGGCGACACTGAACAACCTGCCTAATCACACCCACGCTCTTACCGGTATAACCGCCGCAACGACGCTGCAGCTGGCGAACCCGGCCAGCAACCCGGCGAATACGCCAACGGCCACCAACTCCTTCATCGGCACCTCAGGCACCGGTCCGGGTGCGGCGAATATCTATTCCGACCAGCTAGGCGCCTCGCCGGTACCGCTGCAGGGTGTAACCACGACGGTCAGCGGCACGGTCGCCCCCACGGGCGGCAGCACACCGATGGCGATCATGAACCCATTCTTGGCGATCAACTTCAGCATTGCCCTGCAAGGCTACTTCCCGTCCCGTAACTGATGATTTACCGGAGGACTACGGCCCTCCGGCCTGTTGGAGTATCGACATGTTGCAAGCGGTTCATAGCCACCACTTCCAACCACTGCTGGGCCAGACGAGCCACCTGACCCTGCCCGACGGCAGTTGCTTGCCCGTGCGGATCGAAACACTTGAGCAAGCGCCTCGAGCGAAAATGCCCAATACCGAACGCATGCCCTTCAGCGTCGAATTCAATAGCTTGCAGGCTACTGATTTCGTGGATGGCTTGTGCTCACTGGAAGTCCCTGAACTGGGCAGGCTCGAAGGGGTGTTCGTGTCGCGGGTCCCTCCCATGGGTCGGGATCCGGCGGTGGGGTATTTCTATATCGCGTTCAACTAGCCAACGGGGGTCACAGATCATGCAGCCATCCGAGAACCCTGTGGCAGCGAGCCTGTTCGCGATGGATGGCTGTCCATCCAACAAGGAGCGACTGCCCCTGATGCCAGTCAGTTAAGGATCAAACGGCGCAAAACCTGTGGGAGCAAAGCTTGCTCGCGATGACGACAGCCCCGTCAACATTGCTGCTGACTGACTTACCGCAATCGCGAGCAAGCTTTGCTCCCACAGGTTTGTGGCTTAACTGACTGGCATTAGCGACTGCCCCTCCGTTTTCGCGAACAGGCTCGCCCCCACATTGAATCTGTAATGGAGTTCCATCCGGCAGAGCACGGCAACCGCGTCTACGCTCAGCCGTGCGTGACCAGGCCTGGGACGGAGTCAAACTGAACGCAATCTTCTCCCTTGGCAACACCAGAACGATAACCTGAGGAACGAGGAATCTATGGAAGTATTCATGGGCACTATCCAGTCGTTTGCCTTTAATTTCGCACCCAGCGGCTGGGCGCTGTGTAGCGGGCAGACACTCGGCATCGCGCAATATCAGGCGCTGTTCTCACTGATCGGCACCTACTACGGAGGCAATGGCCAGACCAACTTCATGCTCCCCAACCTGCAAGGCCGACAGCCCTTGGGCCAGGGCAACGGCCTGGGCCTGACTCCGCGTGTCATCGGTGAGATTTCCGGCACCGAAAACGTCACGGCGACACTGAACAACCTGCCCAACCACACCCACACCCTTACGGGCATCACTGCCTCAACCACCCTGCAACTGGCGAACCCGGCCAGCAATCCGGCGAATACACCAACAGCCACCAACTCGTTCATCGGCACCTCGGGGACCGGGCCCGGTGCGGCGAATATCTATTCCGACCAGATAGGCGCTTCGCCGGTACCGCTCAAGGGCGTGACCACGACGGTCAGCGGCACGGTGGCCCCCACGGGCAACGGGCTGCCGATGGCAATCATGAACCCGTTCCTGGTCATCAACTTCAGCATCGCCCTGAACGGTCTGTTCCCATCCCGTAACTGATTTTTCAATCGCAGGGCTGCGGCCCTGTGGGAGCAAAGTTTGCTCGCGACTGCGACAAGTCAGGCAGCAACAATATCGACTGGTCTGCCGCTATCGCAAGCAAGCTTTGCTCCCACAGAAACTCCCCCGCACACTAAGGAATATTGAGCTGTCAGTCGCCTTTCGGATACCAGACCAACCGCTCTGCCGCCGGGTTGCGCTCCTGGACTTCGAAGCCCAGCGCCAGGTAATGCCGACGTGCGTGAGGATTGCTGGTCCAGACTACGGTCGCCACCGGACAGCGGATCTGCTGCGCGGCTTTCTGCACACCTTGCAACACCGTCCGGCCATAACCCTGTCCACGCGCCTGGGGAATGAAGGCTAGGTACAACACGCGAATTTCATTGGGGCCGAAATCGGTGCTCAAGGCGCCGATAGCGGTGCCGAGTTTTTCCACGACGTAATGCATGGCATTGGGAAAATTGTCCCCCAATCCCTGTTCCTGCACCTGGAACTGCTGGGCGATCACCTGCTGCACTTGTTCGTGCTCGCCATCGATCCATTGCAGATCCGGCCGCGCCGCCTGATAAAGACGCTGCAAGAACGGACCATCGCTGACCCGCGACGGCCGCACCACCAGTCCCTCTGCCGCTACTGACTCCATGTACACTCCTTAAAATCCGCTTTCCCTCACACCCAACGCCGCCAACCGACGCCAGGCCGCTCCCAGTATCGATTCGCCCTGCCCCTGTAGCACCACGACGCCCCGCAGCGGTTGCGGCGGCGCAACTTCGTCATCGATGGCGCTCAGGCGCACGCCATATTGCGCCTGCACGGGCTCGGCGCGCTGTTGCGAGTCGCGGCGCACGGCAATCGGCCCATGGTGATCGGACGTCAATGCCTGCTGCTCGACCCAGGCGACGCCATTGGTGTCGACTTCATTCAGTTGCACGGCAATCGAAGGGTGCATCGGATCATCGGCGATGAATCGCCCCGTGGCTCCCGGCCCGACCCGCCAAAGCTCGGCCTCGGTGAGGTAACCGCGCAAGCGGGAGTCGGCCTGCACCACCCGCACCAGCGGTTGCGTGGGTGATAACCAGCGGCCCACCGCCAATTGCGGCAGCAAGTCGCGTACCTGGCCGGCATGGGGCGCACGCAGCAACAGGCGCTCACGCTGGGCGACCAGGCCGCGGTACTCGGCGACGGCTTCGGCCAGTTGCTGCTCGACAATGCCTGCGTCGGCCGCGGTTTCGCTGCGGCCGGCCCGACGACGCATCTGTAATTGCTGGATCTCGATCTCCCGGCGCACGATGCTCAGGCGTGACGCCATGTCCGGCGACTCCAATTCAATCAACACGTCGCCCTGGGCCACCACCTGCCCATCGTGCACGTTCACTTGCTTGACCCGTGCCGCCACTGGTGCATACAAGGCGCTGGCCCGTCCGGCCTCCAGCATCGCCGGCACTTCCACGGCGCTGCGCCAGGGCAGGAGCAACGCCAGGATCAGCGCCAGCAAGACCAATCCAGTCAGCAGCACCCGCGGCCCATGGGCCTGCTCGCGACGCTGCCACCATTGTCGCCACTCATTCACGATAGGCATGAAAATGAACCAGACCAATTCCACCATCATCAAGAAAATGCCCAGCACCTTGAAAAACAGGTGATAGACCGCCAGGGCAATGCCGAAAAACAACGCCGCTCGCCACAACCACGACCCATATCCCCATACGAGCAAGCGGCGGCGCATTTTCGGCGACCAGGGTTCCGGCGCCGCCACGCCATAACCGAACAAGGCTTCGCGCAAGCGCCAGCGACACAAGGCGAACGCCCGGCCTTGAAGGTTATCCACCGCCCAGAAATCGCTGAGCAGGAAATACCCGTCGAAGCGCATGAAGGGATTCAAATTGATGATCAGCGTGGTGATCCAGGTAGCGCTGGCCAACATGAACGCGGCAGTGCGGGCCGGCCCGTCGGGCAGCAGCGACCAGGCCAGCAAGGCGATGCATGCCAGTAGCAGTTCCGCCAGCACGCCGCCGGCGCCAATCAGCAGCCGGGCCCGCCGGTCATTGATCCGCCAGGCGTCGCTGACATCGGTATAAAACATCGGCAACAGCACCATGAACGCCACACCCATGCTTTGCACCCGGCAACCGGCGCGCTTGGCCATGAAGGCATGGCCGAACTCATGGCACAGTTTGGCAAAAAACAATGCCACCCCGAACGCAAGCGCACCGCCCAGGCTGAACAGGTGGGGAAAAGTCGCCAGGAACCGCTGCCAATCCCGTGACACCAGAAAAATCCCGACACCCAGGGTCAGCGGCAGTCCATAGCGCAGGATCTTGGGCCCGAATCGTGCCAGCCAAGGCCAGATGCGGTTGAGAAAGGCGTCCGGGCGCCACAGCGGAATCCGGAAAAACAGGTATTGATGCAACAGGATCTGCCAGAGGCTCTGGCGCCGGGCGGCCGTCTTGAGTTGGTAGCTGTCACGCTGTTGCGGATCCATTGCGCTGATCAGATCGTGACCGCGCAGAAAGCCCAGCAGTTGCTCCAGCGACTCGCCATTGAGGGGCAGGCCCGGCTCACGGTTCGCGGCTCGCAGCACCTTTTCCGGATCGCCCAGGGACCAATGTCGCAGCATGCGCATCGCCGCCGCACCAAGCTTGAAGTAACGCCCCCGCACCGGATCGGCCAAGGTCCACTGAGGCGAACCATCAGGGTCCGGTGCCGCTGGGGACAGCTGAAGGTCCGGCCGCAGGCTCGGCAGCTCCATGCTACAGACCTACGCTCTGGCGCAGGCCAGCCAGTGGACGACGCAACAGGTACAGCGCCAGCGGCGCACGATCACCGAATATTTTCGCCGTGCCACGCAGGCCGATGCGCGGCGCGGCGGCGTCGAAACGCGCATCCAGCCGATAAGCAAGCTGTCCGGCGGCGGTGGGTTGCGCCTCATAGGCCGAACGCTCGAGCCGGGCCAAATGCCGCTGCAACGGATCGCTGTCGAGAAACAACGCGACTTGCGCGCCGGGGGCCAGGGTTATCGCATCGCCGACCGCCAGTTCGATACGTAGCTCAGCCTGGCTTGGATCGGCAATCTCCATCAAGCGCTCGCCGGTCTGCACCGGCTTGCCGAGCCAGCGCTCGACATCGGCAAACACCGCGATGCCATCTCGTTCCGCGCGCACTTCACTGCGCTTGAGCAGCTCGAGGGCATAGTTGCGCTCGGCACGTTTTTGCTCGACGCGAGCGGCCAGCAGGTCGATCTTGGAGCTCGACTCGGCGTCGGCAAACGAGCGCTGGGAGTTGGCCTTGAGCTCCGCCTCGGCCACGTCCAACGCGCGCTCGGCCACATCGGCCTGGGCCTTGAGGCTGGTGCTTTCGAAGCGCAGCAACAGATCGCCGTTCTTGACGGCCTGGTTGGGCTTGACCATGAATTCGGCGATCACACCATCCAACGGCGCCGCCACTACCTGACCGCCCAGCGGCACCACTTCGGCCGGGGCCAGCACCGACTGACGCACCGGCACCAGCAAACCCAGCAACAGCACCGCCACCAGCGCGACCTGGCGCTTGCGCGTCCAGCGCAAGCGCCATGGCTTGCGCGGTTGCAACGCCAGCCACGCGTGGCTGTAGGTGTCGCCCAGTTGCGATAGCAACACTTGCTCAGCCGGCGTCCAGGGCAGGTCACGGGCCAGCCACAGACCACCGAAGACCAGCCCCTTGTGATCGATCAACGGCAGCCAGAATACCTGCGCGGCCGACAGGCTTCCCCAGTCCGCCTGAACGGCTTCGCTCACACCATCGGCGGCAATCACACGGGCCTGATTCAGCACGCCTTGCTTGAACAACTGCGCCACCGCCTGCTCGACAAACGCCACGAAGGGCGCGTTCGGCTCCACGGCACTGACGCCGGTCACCGCCTGGACCTTGCCGGCGATCAACAGCGCGGCGTGGCGAAACCCGAACAGGGCCTGACCATCGTTGACCAGGCTGTAGCTCAGTTGCGCCGGGTTACGCGCGGCCCGCGTCTGACGCTCCAGATCAAGGAAGCGGGCAAATACCTGCTCGGCGCTGCCCATGACCGGCGCGTTCATTTGGACTCCGCGAAACGCGCCGTGCCGCTCATGCCGGACAGTAAACCACTGGCGTCGGGCAGGCTCGCGACCAGCAGCAACGTCTGGCTGCCTTCATCGATACGCGCGCCGAGGCGCTTGACCGTCGCTTGCAGCGGCCGCCCGGTTTCGTCGGGAACGAACGTGAAGGATTGGCCGGGCTTGAGCCTGCCCATCCAGCGCGACGGCACCAGCAGGTGGATCTCCAGGGTGCGGTTGTCGACCACATCCAGCAATGGCGCGCCGGCTGCCACGCTCTCGTAACGCTGGACCTTGCGCGCCACCACCTGTCCATCGAACGGTGCGATTACACTGCAGCGCTTGACCTGAACCTGATAAACCTGGGATTGCGCCTGGGCCTCGCTGAGCCGAGCCTCAGCCCGCGAGACTTCGAAACGCCCGACGGACTTCAATGCCGCCAGTTGCCGGTTATGCGCCAACTCTTCACTGGCACCCCGACTTGCCGCCTGGGCGGCATTGAGCTGGGCCTGATAAGCCGAGCAATCGAAACGCGCAAGGGTATCGCCCTTCTTGAACGACTCGCCCTCACTGAACGGTAATTCGACGATGCGTCCGGCCAACTCGCTGGCCAGCACCGCCTGATCCCGCGCCCGAAGCACTCCCCGAGCCTCATTGCCACCCGGCGCTCCGGTCGCCACATTGTTCTCGAACAAGGGATCGTCCGCGACAGGCGTCTGCGCCTGGACCGCGCACGTTACAAAGGCCAATCCCAAAACCCAACTGCCAAAACGTTGCATGACCGCTACTCCCTGACGGATGGTCGGAGTCTACGACAGCGGCAGGGAGCGTCAAGGGAGATGCGGTCAGGTTTGGGAAATCTCTTGTTTCAATGCCCACTGCTCAACCTCGTACGCAGAGATTAGGTTCTCTGGCAGTTGGGGTGAAAACACCGGCTTCGGCCGGTTTTTTCGTTTCTGGGGATTGAGTTTGTGCGTACCGCTTTTTTCGTTGACGGCTATAGCGTTTTCTATGGATTGCTCGCCGGCACGTCTTATAAGATGCGACCAGACCTGCGCCTGGGTGGAAACCAACATGTCCTGGGGCGCCCAGAGCACGATGCCGGCGATCAACCATCCCCAAGGCATCGCGCGTCTCAGCCGATTGCCGATATGGACAAGGGCCAGCATGTACAGCGAATAACTTTGCAACGTGGCGCCGAACAGCGCCAGCCACCAGACCTGCTGCGCCCGGGCAGCCGAAGGCACCGCAGCGTCGGACCAGAAAGCGTGTTCGAGCGTTTGCAGATAGCCGTCGAGCAGTCCCGAATGCCCTGCCCAGGTCAGCATGAGACTGACCAATAGATGCATGAGGGCAGCGGCGTACAGCCAAGCGACCAGGGCTTTGCGAAGGGAACTGGGAGGGGCTGACATTCCGTGTCCTGAAGGCTTGCTTGGGAGCCGCAAGTCCAAAGGAAAAGAAAGTGGCTTTACCTGGCTAATTGGGGTGAGTTGAGGTCCGCCATCGCGAGCAGGCTCGCTCCCACAGGAAATGGGCGCAGGCGCGAATGTCACAACCAGAACAGACCCTGTGTGCGAGCCTGCTCGCGATGGCGTCCACCCAGACAACCGCTGACCTGAACATCATGACAGCCCTTCCATCAACGCTGCATCCCCCGACGCTTCACCGTCACCCGCTCCAGGTTGTCGAACACCAGGTTCTCCACCAGCAAGCACAGCGCGGCTTCATGGGCGCGCCTCGATCAAAAACTCACGGCAGGGCCGTATGGGTTCGTGTCGTGCGGCGCGCCGATTGGTCGGCAGGTACGCAGGGGTATGACTTTATCGGTATAAGAATTTAAATACCGTCAATGAATAACGATATGGCTTGGAGTTTTCATCGCATCCCTGTGGCGAGGGAATTCAGCGAACCGTCGCACCGCCCCGCTGGGGTGCGAAGCAGCCCAAACCGGGCGACTCAAGCTACCTGACACACCGAGGTGGCAGGTTTGAGGGCCGCTTCGCGGCCCAGCGGGGATAAATCCCCTCGCCACAGCCCCCCTCGCCACAGAGCTCGGGGCGGCCTCAATTGCTCGTCTCTACCGCTCGTGCAACGCCTCGGCCCGGGCCTTGATGATGGGCTTGAGCAGGTAGCTGAGCACGGTTTTCTTGCCGGTGATGATGTCCACCGAAGCCACCATGCCCGGGATGATCAGCAGCGGTTTGTCATCGGTGCCCAGGTGGCTGCGCTCGGTGCGCAGCTTGATGATGTAGTAGGTGGTTTTCTTGTCTTCGTCGGTAACGGTGTCGGCACCGATCTGCTCCAGCTTGGCTTTCAGCCCACCGTAGATGGTGTAGTCGTACGCGGTGAATTTCACCGTGGCGTCCTGACCAGGATGCAGGAAGGCGATGTCCTGGGGACGGATTTTCGCTTCTACCAGAATGGTGTCGTCCAACGGCACGATCTCCGCCAGGTCGCTGCCAGGCTGAATCACTCCGCCGATGGTGTTCACCAGCATTTTGTTGACGATACCCCGCACTGGCGACGTTACCAGGGTGCGGCTTACACGGTCTTCCAGGGCCTTGCCGGTCGCCTGGGCCTTGTTCAGGTCGGTGCGTGCCTCGTTGAGCTGGGTCAGCGCTTCGCTGCGGAATTTGCCGCGGGTCTCATCGATCTTGCGTTGCACTTCCTTGATCGCCGACTCCGCACGAGGAATCGCCAGGGTCGTGGCATCCAGTTGCCCGCGGGTCTCGACTTCAGCGCGCTTGAGCCGTAGCACTTCCACCGGTGATACCGCACCCTGGGCCACCAGCGGCTCGGACATGTTGATTTCCTGACGTTGCAGCGCCAGGCCGGAGCGGTACTGCGCCTGCTTGGAAATGAATTCACGCAGCTCCTGCTGACGCTGCACCAACTGCTCCTGCAACCCGCCAATTTCATCGTGCAGCTGCTGGCGACGGCTGATATACAGCGACTCTTCGCTGGCGGCCTGACGCGGCACCGCCTTGAGTACGTCCGCCGGGAAGTTCAGCGGCCGGTCGTCGACCTCGGCACTCAATCGTTCGACGCGCAACAGCATGGACAGACGATCCGCCTCGGTTTCACCCACATTCGAGGCAAACCGCGTGTCGTCCAGACGAATCAAAGGCGCACCGGCCTCGACTATCTGCCCTTCCTTGACGAACAGTTCGGCGACGATGCCGCCTTCCAGGTTCTGGATCTTCTGGATCTTGGACGACGGAATCGCCTTGCCATCGCCCTTGGTCACCTCGTCGACCACGGCGAAGTTGGCCCACAGCACCAGAAACACGAAGAACGCGATAATGCTCCAGATCGTCAGGCGCACCACTCGTGGAGCATCTTCGATCAGAGCCTTGTTGACCTCCGGCAGGGGTTGCCCACCAAGCGAAGCAGAGCCTTTGAAATAGCGGCCCACGGAATCCTTGAAACCCGACTTAAGCAACACTGATCTGCCCCTTCTTCAACGCTTCCATCACGGCAGCTTTCGGGCCGTCGGCGAGGATCTGCCCACGATCGATCACCAGCAGGCGATCCACCAGCGACAGCAGAGATGCCCGGTGCGTCACCAGCAGCACCGTCTTGTTCTCCACCACGGCGGCCAGACGTTGCTTGAGGCGTTCCTCACCGGTGTTATCCATAGCGCTGGTGGGTTCGTCGAGCAGCAGGATCGGTGGGTTGAGCAACAGCGCGCGGGCCAGGGCAACGTTCTGGCGCTGACCACCGGACAGGTTCTGTCCGCGCTCGCCGACCTGCAACTCATAGCCCTGGGGATGCAGGCGCGCAAACTCATGCACGCCCGCCAGTTCGGCGGCCTGGAGTACCAACTCGTCTTCGACATAGCGGGCACCTGAGGTCAGGTTGTCCCGCAGGGTGCCGGCCAGCAACTGGATATCCTGGGGGACGTAGCCGATGTTGTAGCGCAACTCGCTGACATCGATCTGACGAATGTCCACGCCGTCCACCAGCAAGGCGCCATCGTCCGGCTGGTAGAGACCCACCAGCAGCTTCGCCAGGGAGCTCTTGCCCGAGCCGCTGCGGCCGATGATGCCGATTTTTTCACCGGGCTTGATGACCAGGTTGATGTTCTTCAGCGCGGCGTTCTGCTGGTTCGGATAAGTGAAATTCAACTGCCGGCATTCAATGGCACCCTGCAGGACCTTGCGACTCAGCGGACGCTCTTCGAAATTGCGCTCCTGAGGTAGCTCCATCATCTGGTCGACGGAGGTCATGGTCACCCGCGCCTGCTGGTAGCGGGTCAGCAGGCCCGACAGCGATGCCAGCGGGCTGAGGGCGCGGCCACTGAGCATGTAGCAGGCAACCAGCCCACCCATGCTCAGGTTACCGGCGATGATCAGGTAGACACCGAAGACGATCATGATCACGCCAGCCAGCTGCTGGATCAGCAACGTGATGTTCATCGCCAGCCCGGACAGCATTTTTACCCGCAGCTCGAGACGGCTGAGGGTGCCGATAGTCTGCTCCCACTGGTATTGGCGCTCGCTCTCGGCGTTGTTGACCTTTACCGCATCCAGGCCGGCGAGAGTCTCGATAAGGCTGGACTGGCGCTCAGCGCCCAAGGCCATGGTCCGCTCCATGGTCGCCACCAGAGGCTTTTGCAATGCATAGCCGATCAACAGGGCAATCGGGAACGCCAGCACCGGAATCCACACCAGATGTCCGCCAATGATCGCGATGACCATGAAGATCAATAGCGTGAACGGCAGGTCGATCAGGCTGGTAAGGGTCAGCGAGGCGAGGAAGTCTCGCAGGCTCTGGAACTCATGGATGTTCTGGGCAAAGCTGCCGACCCGCGCAGGACGGTACTTCATCGCCATGCCGACGATACGCTCGAACAGCGTGGCGGAAATGATCAGGTCGGTCTTCTTGCCTGCCAGGTCCAGGCACAGGCTGCGCAGCATCTTCAGGATCAGGTCGAACAGATAGGCGCCGGTGATGCCGATGGCCAATACCCACAGAGTCGACTCGGCCTGGTTCGGCACAACTCGGTCGTAGACGTTCATCACGAACAGCGGTGCCGCCATGGCGATGATGTTGATCAGCAGGCTGGCAGCGATCGCATCGGCGTACAGCCAACGAGAACGCTTGAGAGTGTCGCGAAACCACGAGCGCGCCCGGGGAATGAGCGTGCCGTGGTTCACATCGAATTTGTGCTGGGGCTGGGCAAAGAAGACCTTGCCACTGTAGTCGTCAGCCAGTAGCTCGCGGCTGACCGTCACTTCTCCGCCGTCGCTCTCACTGAGCAGCAGCCGCGCCTGGTCGTCGCCGACCCAGCCCAGCAACACCGCACTGCGACCTTCCTTGAGCAACAACAGGGCCGGCATGGCAATGGTCGGGATCTGCTCGAGCCGACGTTGCAGCACCCGGCCCTGTAGACCGGCCCGGGCCGCCGCGCGCGACAATAATTCGACGCTCAACCGCTGCTTGGGCAGCGGCAGACCGGTGGTGAGCATCGCCGCGCTGGCCGGTTTCTGATGCAGCATGCAGAGCGCCAGCAACCCGTCCAGCAAGGGGTCATCGTGCAGCGTACGCGGGTCATGGACTAGTTCGACTCGACTGACTTCTGATTCCACGCTCTGCACTCTTTACTGAACAAACTGGATGGATGATTCAATTCATCCCAGGTAACTGGACCCTGGGCTTCACGTCGTTCTGCACAACGGATGCCAACGGCGCGACGACCCCCTGACTTTTGAGCAATTCGCCCATGGTTGCCTTGATCCGGTACTGGGTGAACAACTGCACATTCTTGATTTCCGCCAACCGCCGGGAGGCGCTGAACAGCTCGTTTTCGCTGTCGAGCAAGTCGAGCAGGGTCCGCTCGCCAAGACTGAACTGCTTCTGGTAAGCATTGCGCACGCTGGCGCTGCGGTCCACATATTGCTGGGCAATCGGCACCTGGGCATTGGCGTTGTTGAGGGCGTTCCAGGCCAGGCCCAGTTCTTCAGTCAATTGGCGCAAGGCGTTGTTACGGATGTCCAGGGCCTGATTGGACAGGTAGGACTTGGATTCCAGATCCGCCTTGTTGCTGCCGCCGGCATACAGGTTGAAACGCATGCGCAGCATGGCCTGCCATTCATTGTTGTGACCGTTCTGGCCATCCAGGTCGTTATCGGCGGTGCGACCCAGTTCGGCGTCAAAGCGAGGATAGAAGCTCGACTTGGCAGCTTCGTACTGTTTCTCGGTGGCAACGATGTCCGCTTCAGCCGAACGCAGTACGGGGCTGTTTTCCAGCATCTGCGCGCGAGCTTCCGTCAGGTTGGCCGGCAGCAGCGCCATAAAATCGGCGGGGCGCTCCAACTGGTCGGGCAACTGGCCCACGGCACTGAGGTAGTTGGTTTCGGCGTCGGCCAGATTGGTCTGCTCGGTGATCAGGTTGTTGCGGGCCTGTGCCACGCGTGCTTCGGCCTGGTCATGGTCGGCACGGTTGCCCACGCCGCGCTCGGTGCGCAACTTGATCTGATCGAAGATGCGCTCGTGGCTCTTGAGGTTCTCCTCGGCCAGGCGCACGAACTCGCGCCGGGTCAGCACATCCAGATAAACCTGGGCCACGGTCAGGCCGGTGCGCTCGGAGGTATCGAGCAGCGAATAGGCCCGGGCATTAACGGTGGCTTGTTGACGCCCCACTTCACTGGACGTCGCAAAACCGTCAAAAACCATTTGCGTCACACGCAGGCTCGACTCGCTTCGATTCAGGGTTTCCCAATGATTGTTGTTGCCCGAGCGGGTGGTGACGCTGTCGGTGCCTTCGCGACCGTACCCGGCTGCGAGGTCGACCCGAGGCAGATAACCGCCCTTCGCCGCCTTGAGTTGATAGTCCGCCGCCAGGCGACTGTTCACTCCGGCCTGGATTTCAGGGTGTACGTCCAGCGCCTGTTGCATAGCCTGCGGCAAGGTTTGTGCTTGTACGAAGCTGGCGGCAAGAGCAAAGGGTAAAGCCATGAACAATTGCGAACGCATGGTGTTTTTTCTTCCTGAAACGCGTGTCTTGGATCACAGCGAAACGAGGCGCTGCATCGGATGATGGCAACCGGAATGACCGTATGTCGGAAAGTTCGAAACAGGTACTGAAACTTGCACCGGAAGAACAGGTCGCCGCTTAAATATCAATGTGACATGACCGATACAATTGTTTAGGATGCCCGGGATAAGGTCAATAGTTTGGCGAAAACAAAAATTATGGAAATTATAGCCAAAATATTGACATTTTACAGCGTCAAAACAACCCTACTAAGTAAAGCCAAAACGTCCAGACCGCCGCTATCCGTAGCTTGCGGGCCCATGGAAGTTAACTGAACGTGGCATCCGGAGAGTCTTCAATGAGCAGCGTTATTGCCGTCGTCAAAAGCATTGTCGGTCAGGTTTTCGCCGTATCCCCGGAGGGTATCCGGCGTGTACTCATTGAAGGCGATCGTCTGTTTACGGGCGATCAGTTGGACACCGGCCCTGCCGGAGCCGTCACCTTGGAGCTGGCCGATGGCCGCACCCTCGACCTGGGCCGGGACACCCAGTGGAGCGCCAACGCCCCGGACTCTTCCACTGACCTCGCGCAGGCCACTGCCCAAGCCGCGCCATCGGTAGAAGAACTGCAGCAGGCCATCGCCGCCGGTGTCGACCCGACTACCGCCCTGGAGGCCACCGCCGCCGGAGCCGGCGAAGCGACTACTGGTGGTGCCGCCGGTGGCGGCCACAGCGTTGTAGTGTTGGATGCCACGGCCGGCAGCGTCGACCCGACTGTCGGCTTCCCGACTGAAGGCTTGGGCGCGACCACAGCTACTGACAACAACATCACTGGCCTGGCCACCAATACCAACGCCAATACCACGGCCAACACCCTGCTCAATTCGACGTTGACCCTGAGCGCCACCCCGACCCTGACCGAGGCCGGCGGCGTGCTGGTCTATACCGCGACCGTGACCCAGGCGCCCCTGACCGACCTGACGGTGACACTGTCCAATGGCTCGGTGATCGTGATTTCCGCCGGACAAACCACCGGCAGCGTCAACGTCCCACTGGCACCGAACGACACCGTCTACAACGACCCAAGCCAGATCAGCGTGACCGTGACCGGCACCACCGGTGGCAGCGGCATCGCCGTGACTCTGCCCACCACGCCAGCCGTGACCCAAATCACCGACACCATCGACACCACCAATGTCACCCTGAGCGCAGGCGAGACGGTGACCGAAGGGGGGCAGATCACCTACACCGCAACATTGACCAACCCGGCACAGACCCCAGTGACCGTGACCTTGAGCAATGGCTCGGTCATTACCATTGCTGCGGGCCAGACCACCGGCACCGTTGCCGTCGACACTCCGACCAACGACGTTTACAACAACGGCAGCACCGTCAGCACCACCATTACCGGTGCGACCGGTGGCAACTTCGAAAACCTGGTGCCGAGCAACGCGCCTGCGGTCACCACGATCACTGATTCGGTAGACACCACTGGCCTGACCCTGAGCGCCACCAACAACATCACTGAAGGCGGCCAGATCACCTATACCGCCACGCTGACCAATCCGGCCCAGACCCCAGTCACTGTAACCTTGAGCAATGGCTCGGTTATCACCATCGCTGCCGGTCAAACTACGGGTACCGTCAATGTCGAGACGCCAGCCAACGACGTCTACAACAATGGCGGCACCGTCAGCACCACGATCACAGGCGCAACCGGTGGCAACTTCGAGAACCTGGTGCCGAGCACCACGCCTGCCGTCACTACCATTACCGACTCGGTGGACAGCACTGGCCTGACCTTGAGCGCCAGCGAGAGCATCACTGAAGGTGGTTCGATTGTTTACACCGCGACCCTGACCAACGCAGCGCAGACGCCAGTCACCGTGACCTTGAGCAACGGTTCGGTCATCACCATCGCTGCGGGCGAAACCACCGGCAGCGTGAATGTCGAGACACTAGCCAACGACGTCTACAACAATGGCAGCACCGTCAGCACCACCATCACCGGCGCAACCGGTGGCAACTTCGAGAACCTGGTGCCGAGCACCACGCCTGCGGTTACCACCATTACCGATTCGGTGGACACCACTGGTTTGACCCTGAGCGCCAGCGAAGGCATCACCGAAGGTGGTTCGATTGTTTACACCGCGACCCTGACCAATGCAGCGCAGACGCCAGTCACCGTCACCTTGAGCAACGGCTCGGTCATCACCATCGCTGCGGGCGAAACCACCGGCAGCGTGAATGTCGAGACGCTAGCCAACGACGTCTATAACAACGGCAGCACCGTCAGCACCACCATCACCGGCGCAACTGGCGGCAACTTCGAAAACCTGGTTCCGGACACTACGCCTGCGGTCACCACGATCACTGATTCGGTGGACGACACTGGCCTGACCTTGAGCGCCAGCGAGACCATCACTGAAGGCGGTTCGATTGTTTACACCGCCACCCTGAGTAACCCAGCCCAAACCCCGGTCACCGTGACGTTGAGCAACGGCTCGGTCATCACCATCGCCGCTGGCGAAACCACCGGCACCGTCGCGGTCAATACGCCTGCGAATGACGTCTACAACAATGGCAGCACCGTCAGCACCACTATCACTGGCGCCACTGGCGGCAACTTCGAAAACCTGGTGCCAGACACCACACCTGCCGTCACCACGATCACTGATTCGGTGGATAACACTGGCCTGACCCTGAGCGCCAGCGAGACCATTACTGAAGGCGGCCAGATCACCTACACCGCGACGCTGACCAACGCGGCGCAAACGCCAGTGACCGTCACCTTGAGCAACGGTTCGGTGATCAACATCGCCGCCGGCGAAACTACCGGCACCGTTGCGGTGAATACGCCTACCAATGACGTCTACAACAATGGCAGCACCGTCAGCACCACCATTACCGGCGCAACCGGCGGTAACTTCGAGAACCTGGTCCCGGACACTACCCCTGCCGTCACCACGATCACCGACTCGGTAGACAGCACTGGCCTGACCCTGAGCGCCAGCGAAACCATCACCGAAGGTGGTCAGATCACCTATACCGCAACCCTGACCAACGCCGCGCAGACCCCGGTGACCGTGACTTTGAGCAACGGCTCGGTGATTACCATCGCCGCCGGCGAAACTACCGGCACCGTTGCGGTGAATACGCCTGCCAATGACGTCTACAACAATGGCAGCACCGTCAGCACCACCATCACCGGTGCAACGGGCGGTAACTTCGAGAACCTGGTTCCGGACACTACGCCTGCCGTCACCACGATCACGGACTCGGTGGACAGCACTGGCCTGACCCTGAGCGCCAGCGAAACCATCACCGAAGGCGGCCAGATCACCTACACCGCGACGCTGACCAACGCGGCGCAAACGCCAGTGACCGTCACCTTGAGCAATGGCTCGGTCATTACCATTGCTGCGGGCCAGACCACCGGCACCGTTGCCGTCGACACTCCGACCAACGACGTTTACAACAACGGCAGCACCGTCAGCACCACCATTACCGGTGCGACCGGTGGCAACTTCGAAAACCTGGTGCCAAGCACCACGCCTGCGGTTACCACGATCACCGATTCGGTGGACACCACTGGCTTGACCTTGAGCGCCAGCGAAACCATCACCGAAGGCGGTCAGATCACTTATACCGCGACGCTGACCAACGCGGCGCAGACGCCAGTGACCGTGACCCTGAGCAACGGCTCGGTGATCACCATCGCCGCAGGCGAAACCACTGGCACCGTCGCAGTCAATACACCTGCGAACGATGTCTACAACAATGGCAGCACCGTCAGCACCACCATCACTGGCGCCACTGGCGGCAACTTCGAAAACCTGGTGCCAGACACCACACCAGCCGTCACCACGATCACCGATTCGGTGGACACCACTGGCTTGACCTTGAGCGCCAGCGAAACCATCACCGAAGGCGGTCAGATCACTTATACCGCGACGCTGACCAACGCGGCGCAGACGCCAGTGACCGTGACCCTGAACAACGGCTCGGTGATCACCATCGCCGCAGGCGAAACCACCGGCACCGTCGCGGTTAATACGCCTGCGAATGACGTCTACAACAACGGCAGCACCGTCAGCACTACCATCACCGGCGCAACGGGCGGCAATTTCGAAAACCTGGTTCCGGACACGACGCCTGCGGTTACCACGATCACCGATTCGGTGGACGACACTGGCCTGACCTTGAGCGCCAGCGAGACCATCACCGAAGGCGGCCAGATCACCTACACCGCAACCCTGACCAACGCAGCGCAGACGCCAGTCACCGTGACGTTGAGCAACGGCTCGGTCATCACCATCGCCGCCGGCGAAACCACCGGCACCGTTGCGGTGAATACGCCTGCCAATGACGTCTACAACAATGGCAGCACCGTTAGCACCACTATCACTGGCGCAACTGGCGGCAATTTTGAAAACCTGGTGCCAAGCACTACGCCTGCGGTTACCACGATCACCGACTCGGTGGACACCACTGGCCTGACCTTGAGCGCCAGCGAGACCATCACTGAAGGCGGTTCGATTGTTTACACCGCAACGCTGACCAACGCCGCTCAAACGCCAGTGACCGTGACGCTGAGCAATGGCTCGGTGATCAACATCGCAGCCGGCGAAACTACCGGCACCGTTGCGGTGAATACGCCTGCCAATGACGTCTACAACAATGGCAGCACCGTCAGCACCACCATCACCGGCGCAACCGGTGGCAACTTCGAAAACCTGGTACCGGACACGACGCCTGCGGTTACCACGATCACTGATTCGGTGGACACCACTGGCTTGACCTTGAGCGCCAGCGAGACCATCACCGAAGGCGGCCAGATCACCTACACCGCAACCCTGACCAACGCAGCGCAGACGCCAGTCACCGTGACGTTGAGCAACGGCTCGACAATCACCATCGCGGCCGGCGAAACCACCGGTACCGTTGCAGTCAATACACCTGCCAACGACGTTTACAACAACGGCAGCACCGTCAGCACTACCATCACCGGCGCAACGGGCGGTAACTTCGAGAACCTGGTCCCGGACACTACGCCTGCCGTCACCACGATCACGGACTCGGTGGACAGCACTGGCCTGACCCTGAGCGCCAGCGAAACCATCACCGAAGGCGGCCAGATCACCTACACCGCGACGCTGACCAACGCGGCGCAGACGCCAGTGACCGTCACCTTGAGCAACGGTTCGGTCATTAACATTGCTGCGGGCGAAACCACCGGCACCGTCGCGGTGAATACGCCTGCCAACGACGTTTACAACAACGGCAGCACCGTCAGCACCACCATTACCGGCGCAACCGGCGGTAACTTCGAGAACCTGGTCCCGGACACTACCCCTGCCGTCACCACGATCACCGACTCGGTAGACAGCACTGGCCTGACCCTGAGCGCCAGCGAAACCATCACCGAAGGTGGTCAGATCACCTATACCGCAACCCTGACCAACGCCGCGCAGACCCCGGTGACCGTGACTTTGAGCAACGGCTCGGTGATTACCATCGCCGCCGGCGAAACTACCGGCACCGTTGCGGTGAATACGCCTGCCAATGACGTCTACAACAATGGCAGCACCGTCAGCACCACCATCACCGGTGCAACGGGCGGTAACTTCGAGAACCTGGTTCCGGACACTACGCCTGCCGTCACCACGATCACGGACTCGGTGGACAGCACTGGCCTGACCCTGAGCGCCAGCGAAACCATCACCGAAGGCGGCCAGATCACCTACACCGCGACGCTGACCAACGCGGCGCAAACGCCAGTGACCGTCACCTTGAGCAATGGCTCGGTCATTACCATTGCTGCGGGCCAGACCACCGGCACCGTTGCCGTCGACACTCCGACCAACGACGTTTACAACAACGGCAGCACCGTCAGCACCACCATTACCGGTGCGACCGGTGGCAACTTCGAAAACCTGGTGCCAAGCACTACGCCTGCGGTTACCACGATCACCGACTCGGTGGACACCACTGGCCTGACCTTGAGCGCCAGCGAGAACATCACTGAAGGTGGTTCGATTGTTTACACCGCCACCCTCAGCAACCCAGCCCAAACCCCGGTCACCGTGACGTTGAGCAACGGCTCGGTCATCACCATCGCCGCCGGCGAAACCACCGGCACCATTGCTCTGGAGACATCGCCCAACGACGTCTACAACAATGGCAGCACGGTCAGCACTACCATCACTGGCGCCACTGGCGGCAACTTCGAAAACCTGGTGCCAGACACCACACCAGCCGTCACCACGATCATCGATTCGGTGGACACCACTGGCTTGACCTTGAGCGCCAGCGAAACCATCACCGAAGGTGGTCAGATCACCTATACCGCAACGCTGACCAACGCCGCGCAGACGCCAGTCACCGTGACCTTGAGCAACGGCTCGGCAATCACCATCGCGGCCGGCGAAACTACCGGCACCGTTGCGGTGAATACGCCTGCGAACGACGTCTACAACAATGGCAGCACCGTCAGCACTACCATCACTGGCGCCACTGGCGGCAACTTCGAAAACCTGGTGCCAGACACCACACCAGCTGTCACCACGATCATCGATTCGGTGGACACCACTGGCTTGACCTTGAGCGCCAGCGAGAACATCACTGAAGGTGGTTCGATTGTTTACACCGCCATCCTCAGCAACCCAGCCCAAACCCCGGTCACCGTGACGTTGAGCAACGGCTCGGTCATCACCATCGCCGCCGGCGAAACCACCGGCACCATTGCTCTGGAGACATCGCCCAACGACGTCTACAACAATGGCAGCACGGTCAGCACTACCATCACTGGCGCCACTGGCGGCAACTTCGAAAACCTGGTGCCAGACACCACACCAGCCGTCACCACGATCACCGATTCGGTGGACACCACTGGCTTGACCTTGAGCGCCAGCGAAACCATCACCGAAGGCGGTCAGATCACTTATACCGCGACGCTGACCAACGCGGCGCAGACGCCAGTGACCGTCACCTTGAGCAACGGTTCGGTCATTAACATTGCTGCGGGCGAAACCACCGGCACTGTTGCAGTCAATACGCCTGCCAACGATGTCTACAACAATGGCAGCACCGTCAGCACCACCATTACCGGCGCAACCGGCGGTAACTTCGAGAACCTGGTGCCAAGCACCACGCCTGCGGTTACCACGATCACCGATTCGGTGGACACCACTGGCTTGACCTTGAGCGCCAGCGAAACCATCACCGAAGGCGGTCAGATCACTTATACCGCGACGCTGACCAACGCGGCGCAGACGCCAGTGACCGTGACCCTGAACAACGGCTCGGTGATCACCATCGCCGCAGGCGAAACCACTGGCACCGTCGCAGTCAATACGCCTGCCAATGACGTCTACAACAATGGCAGCACCGTCAGCACCACCATCACCGGCGCAACCGGCGGTAACTTCGAGAACCTGGTCCCGGACACTACGCCTGCCGTCACCACGATCACGGACTCGGTGGACAGCACTGGCCTGACCCTGAGCGCCAGCGAGACCATCACCGAAGGCGGCCAGATCACCTACACCGCAACCCTGACCAACGCAGCGCAGACGCCAGTCACCGTGACCTTGAGCAACGGTTCGGTCATTAACATTGCTGCGGGCGAAACCACCGGCACCGTCGCGGTTAATACGTCTGCCAACGACGTTTACAACAACGGCAGCACCGTCAGCACCACCATTACCGGCGCAACCGGTGGCAACTTCGAAAACCTGGTACCGGACACGACGCCTGCGGTTACCACGATCACTGATTCGGTGGACGACACTGGCCTGACCCTGAGCGCCAGCGAGACCATCACCGAAGGAGGCCAGATCACCTACACCGCGACCCTGACCAACGCCGCTCAAACGCCAGTGACCGTGACGCTGAGCAATGGCTCGGTGATCAACATCGCCGCCGGTGAAACCACCGGTACCGTTGCGGTCAATACGCCTGCCAATGACGTCTACAACAACGGCAGCACTGTCAGCACCACCATCACCGGTGCCACCGGCGGCAACTTCGAAAACCTGGTGCCGGATACCACACCTGCGGTCACCACGATCACCGACTCCATCGACACCAGCACCGTTTCGCTCAGCGCCACGTCGACCATTGCTGAAGGCGGCACCGTCGTCTATACCGCTTCGGTCAACGCACCCGTGACCGATGCTCCGCTGGTTGTCACACTGTCGAACGGCCAGAGCATCACCATCCCGGTCGGCGCGAGCAGCGCCAGCGTGAATTTCGTCACGCCAAACGACGCCCTCGCCGGCGGCGACAACCTCAGCGTCAAGATCGATGACGCCAAGGGCGGCAACTACGAAAAACTCGATATCAACGACAAGCCAGCCAACACCACGGTCACCGATGTCCAAGAGGACACCGGCCTGAGCCTGAGCGCCACTGGCACGGTTGCCGAGGGTGGCCAGATCACCTACACCGCAACCCTGACCAATGCCGCCGGTACACCGGTCACCGTGACCCTGAGTAATGGCGCGGTCATTAACATCGATGCCGGCAAGACCACCGGTACCGTCACCGTCAACGCACCGAAGGACGATGTCTATCAGGATGCCGGTAATGTCCAGGCGACGATCCAGTCCGCTACCGGTGGCAATTTCGAGCACTTGGTACCGAGCACCGCGCCTGCGGTAACCGCCGTCACCGACACGGTCGATGACACCACCGTCAGCATCAGTGGCAGCTCGTCGGTCACCGAAGGCCAGGCCGCCACATACACCGTCAGCCTGACCAACCCGGCGCAGACCGAGGTGACCCTCAAGCTCGTCTACAGCGGCACCGCTGCCGACGGCACGGACTTCACTGGCGTCTACACCGTCAAGATCCCGGCCAATGCCACCAGCGCGACCTTCAACGTGGCGACGCTGGATGACAAGATCACCGAAGGCACTGAAAACTTCGTGGTCAAGATCGATTCAGCGACCGGTGGCAACTTCGAGCACCTGGCGATCAGCGCCACTAATGGCAGTGTCAGCACCTCGATCATCGACAACGATGCGCCACCGGTACTCGACCTGGACGCCAACAACTCCAGCGGCAAGACCGGAGCCGACTACCAAGTCACCTTCACCGAAGGCATCACCGGTCCGGGAGTGTCGATTGGCGATACCGATCTGAACATCACCGACCCGGACAGCACCATGCTGACCGGCGCTACCGTTGTGCTGACCAACCGTCAGCCGGGCGATGCGCTGAACCTGGGCAACAGCGTCAACGGCATCAGCATCAACGCCAACAGCACCAACGGCACCGTCACGTTGACGTTGTCGGGCAACGCGTCGCTGGCCGACTACATGCAGCAAATCAAGAACATCACCTTCACCAACAACAGCGACGACCCGAGCAGTGTGCCGCGCATCATCACCGTGACAGTGACCGATGGCAGCAACGTCTCCAACACCGCCACCACCACTGTGAACGTGGTCGGGGTCAACGATGCGCCGGTTGCCACGGGAGGCGCGGTGACCGGTACCGAAGACACCTCGCTGGTCCTCGGCTGGTCGACCTTTGGTGTCAGCGATGTGGACAGCGCCGCCGCCAGCCAGGGCGTGAAGATCACCGGCCTGCCAGGCGATGGCAAGCTGCAGTATCTGGACGGTGCGACCTGGAAGGATGTAACCAGCAACCAAACCTTTACCAAGGCTGACATCGACGGCGGCAAGCTGCGCTTCACACCGGACACCAACGAATCCGGCGCCAACGGCAATCCGACCGGTGTGGGCGATCAGAAGTCCGATTACGCACAGATCCAGTTCCAGCCCACCGACGGCCAGACACTGGGCAACACCGGCACCGTGAAGATCGACATCACCCCGGTGGCGGATGCACCGAGCCTGAGTGTGGCCGACAACAACGTGACCTCCACCGGTCTGATCAAGGAAGTCTGGACCGGCCTGTCGGGCCTGGGCACCGACGGCAGCGGCGCGGCGTCCGGCACGCTCAAATCGGTGATCGATGCCGCCGGCACACCGAACAGCACCAGCACCGTGACCAACGTGCAGTCCGACAGCAACGTGAACGCCGGCACGGCCTCGAAGACATCGGGCCTGATCTATCTCGAAGCGGGCAAGACCTACACCTTCAGCGGCACCGGCGACGACAGTTTGCTGGTTACCGTCGGCGGCAAGGACGTGGCAGCCATCACCTGGGGCGCAGGCGGCCAGCTGAACGGTTCGTTCACACCGACCGCCAGCGGTTACTACACCCTCGATATCTATCATCACAACCAGAGCGGCCCGGGCAGCTATGACGTGAACCTGTCGGTCAATGGCGGCACGCCTATCGACCTGAGCGGCGCGGGTGTGCCGCTGTACACCAGCGTGACCGATCTGGCGAACGCCGGCGTAACCGTCTCGGACCTGCACGGCACCAACGGCGAAGGCTACTACGACGGCTACAAGCTCAACGAAGGCGCCGAAGGCACCAGCGTGCATCTGTCGAAGATCACCACCGCCCTGACCGACACCGACGGTTCCGAGAAACTGAGCGTGAAGATCGGTGGCATGCCCGAGGGCAGCGTGCTGACCGATGGCGCGGGCCACACCGCGACCGTGGGCAGCAATGGCGAAGCCACGGTCAGCGGCTGGAACCTGGGCAGCCTGACCCTGACGCCGCCGGCTTACTACAACGGTCACCTGGACCTGACCGTAACCTCCACGTCCACGGAAACCCTCGGCGGGTCGGCGGTGACCACCGCACACATCCCGGTCACCGTGTACCCGACGGTCTACAACGCCGTGACCGGGACTTCAGGCAATGACAACGTCACCGGCACCGATGGCAACGACATCATGGTTGCCGACATCGGCGGACTGACCGTCGTGCCGGGCGTCAACTACAACATCGCGTTCATGGTCGACAGCTCCGGCAGCATGAGTTCGTCGTCCATTTCCGCAGCCAAGAACTCGTTGACCCAGGTATTCAATACCCTCAAGCAGAGCCTGGGCAGCAACTCCGGGACCGTGAACATCTTCCTGGCGGACTTCGACAACCAGGTGAACAAGAACGTTGCGGTGAACCTCAATGACCCGAACGCGCTCACGCTGCTCAAGGGCGTCCTCGATTCGATGGTCTCCGGCGGCGGGACCAACTACGAAGACGTGTTCAAGACCACCGCGAACTTCTTCAACAGCACCCAGGCCCTGAGCAATACCGGCGCGAAGAACCTGACGTACTTCATCACCGATGGCCAGCCGACGCTCTACCAGTCCGGCGAACAGACCAACCCGACGCTGTACGGCACCGTCAAGCTCGATGACGTCTTGAGTGCGGCCAACTACTCCATTGGCAAGTACTACACCCAGACGATCGACAGCACGCACAAATACACCATCTACGAAAACGGCGACATGTACCTGTCGACCAAAAGCGGCAAGCATTGGGATGACAATTATGTCGGCACAGTGCACGCCGAGGGCAACGGCACCTTCGAGTTCTCCTACGTGGACGGTAGTGGATACGCCGACTCTTGGGCAGCGGCGGGTTCGAGCGCCAGCTTCACGCTGCTCAAAGGCTTGAGCAACGTCGAGGCCATTGGCCTGAACAATGACGTCACCCTGAACGACCTCAAGCCGTACGACTCGGATAGCACGCCGCAGACCAACATCGACCCGAACAACCTGGCCAACTCGATCATCGGCCACACCGAAGCGACCCTGCCGGGCGCGGATACGGTCAACGGTGGCGAAGGCAACGACATCCTCTTCGGCGACCTGGTGAGTTTCAACGGCGTCACCGGCGAGGGCTACCAGGCTCTTCAGGCATTCGTGGCCCAACAGAGCGGCGTGGACGTCAGCAAGGTCACCACCAGCAATGTGCACCAGTACATCACCGAGCATTACACCGCGTTCGACGTGTCCGGCGCCCATGACGGCAACGACACGCTGTTGGGTGGTGGCGGCAACGACATTCTCTTCGGCCAGGGCGGCAACGACTCGCTCAATGGCGGCAAGGGCAATGACATCCTGCTCGGCGGCACTGGCAACGACACACTGATCGGCGGTCAGGGTCATGACACGCTGATCGGTGGCCTGGGAGGCGATACCTTTGTCTGGCAGGCGGGCGACACCGGCAACGACGTGATCAAGGACTTCAAGGCTGCCGATGGCGACCGGATCGACCTGCGGGATCTGTTGCAAGGTGAATCCGGCAGCACCATCGACCACTTCCTGCAGATCAGCACGGTCGATGGCGTGTCGTCGTTGCAGGTCAGCACCACCGGCCAGTTCAACGGGGCCAACGGTGCATCGGCCGCGCCGGACGTGACGATCAAGCTGGAAGGCAACAACTGGTCGAACGTCAACCTGAACACGTTGATCGCCGGCAGTGACCCGACCATCAAGGTCGATCACAACAACAGCTGAACCTGATACAAAAACGGTTGCGAGGGAGCTTGCTCCCTCGCCACCGTTTTTGTGTTCATACTCGCGCTCAGTTGGCCTATGCTGCTCGGCATGACGCCGCTTAATCCATGAGGGATGCCCGATGTTTTATGTGCAACGCGATGCACAAGGCCTGCTGGTGCGCGTAGAAGCCATCGCCTATGCCGAAGCCACCGAAACCCTGCCGGCCGACAGCCACGAGATCCAGGACTGGTTCGCCAACCAAGCCGTGGAAAACAGCCTCAAGCAACTCAAGCAAAGCGACCTGGAAATGATCCGGGTACTCGACGACCTGATCCAGGTGCTGACCAGCAAAGGCGTCATCCGCGTCACCGACCTGCCGCCTGCCGCCCAGGCCAAGCTGATGGACCGCAACCAGGCCCGGGAAGCTCTGGGCGGGCTGAGCCGATTGATCGATGATGATGAAAAGGGCTTGATCTAGGCGCCTGGACTGACGCCATCGCGAGCAGGCTCGCTCCCACAGTTGATCGGTGCTCACCGCAATAATCGGGGCAACATCAATCCCTTGTGGGAGCGAGCCTGCTCGCGATAGCGATCTTCAGTCCACCGAAAACCTCTCAGTCCGACGCCCGGGCTTCCAGCCGGTCCATCGCTCGCTCCACCAACAGATGCACCCCATCGGCCATCCGACTGATCGCCAGAATCACGCTGCGCCGTGAACCGTCGACATCGTCGGCCAGGTCAGCGGCAATGGCGCTGATGGACAGCAAGTCTTCGGAAGCGTTGGCCAGCAGGGTTTCGGTATCGATGTCCGGAGCGACGACGAAGAGCTGACCGGATGGAGACTCGTCGACGGGTTTGGGTTTGAGGTAGTAGTCGAGGGCGCGTTGGGCGGCTTCGTCAAGTGCGTTGGAACTGTGTGAAGTGTGTTTCGTTTCCGCTGTTGTCATTGAGAACTCCTAAACGACTAGTAAGGAGCCTTTGCTACACAGCGAGTCCAAATGAGATCGCTGAATCGCATGGGCCGTTTCGCCCTAAACAGATATTTCGGGCTTGCACGCCCATATCACCGTTTTTTCAGTGACAAACCCAGACTAGCCGCGAGCCCGGCGCCGGACAAGTTCACCAACTTCGCTACAACTTGAAGGAAATCTCCTAGGACCTGGCTGCTCTCTGCATGACATCAAGGGCTAGGTTGTCTGGGCTGGCGTCATCGCGAGCAAGCTCGGCTCCCACAGGCCCGCTCCCACAAGGGGATCGAGATCAGCCGCAAGAACAGACCGGCCATAAGGCCGCCTCGCCTTGCTTTTGCTCTGCTTTTGCTCTGCTTTTGATCTGAAGGCCCCATTAACCACGCTGGCCGAACGCAGGCATTGCGTAGTGGGCAACCCGGCATGGATGCCGGGTTAGCCGCGCTGGGCCATGGATGGCCCTTCGCGGCGGGCCCACGGAGCAATGCCGGAGTGAGGGAACACCTCGCCTTGGCGAGGTGCCGAGTGGTGGGGCGAAGACCTTTTGGTTACTTTTGGCTGGGCCGACATTCCGGGCGTCTGCCAAAAGTAACCCGCTGTAAGAGCGGAACCGCCAGCAGCCATTACCGCAGCAACGGATATGTACTCAATCCCAACGCCGCGGCCCCCCCACCAACTGCCCCTGCACCCCAAACACCCCCATCTCCCGAATCACCGCCAGCTCCCCCTCCGTCTCCACCCGCTCGGCAATCAACGGCAGGTCAATGCTATGGGCTGCCCGCTGAATCGCCTCAATGAACAAACGCTTGTCGCTTTCCTGATCGATCGCCCGGATATAACTGCCATCAATTTTCAGATAGGCCAACCCCAACCGCGCCAGGTTGCCGATCATGCTGAAACGCCCACCAAAACGCTGCAGGCTCAAGGAAAAACCAAGCTCACGCAAACGTCGAGTCAGCTGCTCCAGCACCGCTTGTTCAGGCAACTGTTCTTCACCGATTTCCAGGGTCAGGCGCGACCCGAGGTTGGAATGGGCCCGCAGGATCTCAAAGATTTTGTTCAGCGCCTGCGGGTCGGCCAGGGTGGCAGAGGACAGATTCAGCGCCAGGGCCTCCTCGTGCCCGGCCATTTGCCGCAGCACCTGCTCGAGCATCAGGCGGTCCAGGCGCGCCGTCCAGCCGAAGCGCTCCAGCCAAGGCAGGAAACGCCCAGCGGGAATGGTCTGGCCCTGATCGTCGAGTAACCGGGAAAGCACTTTGTAATGCAGCACCAGTTGAGTGTCCTGAGCGGCCACAACCGGTTGGAAGTACAGCTCGAACCGCTGTTTTTCCAACGCCCGGTCGAGCAGCGTATGCCAGGCATGATGATCGTCACCGACACTGGCCGACGCGCTGTGCTCCAGGCAGGCCCAGCCCGGCTCGCCCTGGCTTTCAGCCTGGGCCAGGGCCTGGTCGCCAAGCTGCAGCACCGCTTGCGGCGAGTCACCATGGACGAATGGCGCCAGCCCGATAGCAGCCACCGACGCCACGTCGGTCGCACCTGTGGCATGCAGGCTCGCCAGTGCGGTTTCGAGATGCTGCGCCAGTTGCAGCGCCTCCTCGCGCACCAGTCCCGGCGCCAGCACAGCGAATTCCCCGCCACGGATACGTGTCACCAGATTCTGGGTTTCCGGGTATCGGGCACACTCGCGCAACAACTGCTCGCCCACGGCCTTGAGCAATTGGTCGGTGCGCTGCCCACCCAAGCGCTGGTTCAAACCGGCCAGGTCCTGGACCCGCAACAACAACAGATAGCCGGAGCTGGCCTGCTCAGGGTTGCTCACCCGGGCATTGAGCTGCATTTCGAAATAACGCCGATTGGCCAGCCCCGTGAGATTGTCCTGGTAGGACTCGACCCGAAGCTTTTCACTGCGCTCGGCCTGCTCCTGAAACAACGCCTTGAGCTTCTCGACCATCTGGTTCATCGCCTGCACCACGCGACGCAGTTCAGGGGTACGCGGCAGCTCCGGCAGGCTCAGGAATTCGCGCCGGGCGATGGCTTGGGATTGGAGCACCATGTAATCCAATGGCTTGAGCTGGCGACGTAGCAGCAAGGCCCCCAGCACCGCGCTCACGGCACCGCACAGCAGCAACCACCCCAAACTGCCCAGTGCGCTCTGCCACAGCTTGGCAAGCGCGAACATGGGGTGGCTGACCACTTCGACACGTGCCGCCTGTTCCCAGCCACGGCTGACGATCGCATCGCCACCGGCCGGCTCCAGGCCGATGAGTTTGACGAACCACTGCGGCACGCTACCAGCGTCTGGAGTACCGGTGCGCTCGACCAGAGTCTTGTCGGTAGCCACATCGACCACACGGATGCTGGCGTAGTAGCCGCTGTCGAAAATGGAACTGACCATCAGCTCCACCATCGCCGGATCATCGATGTTCGGCGTCAGGGATAACGCCAGCGCTGTGGCCGCGTCCTGGGCGTGGGATCGCAGCTGATTGACGTACTGGGCCCGCGAGCTCTCCAGGCTGACCATGAAGCTGCCGCTGAAGGCAACCACCAGGAACAGACAGATAGCGATCAACAGTTGTTTGAACAAAGACATCTGAGCGCGTGCTCCTAGTTAGTCGTCTCGACCGGAAAACCTTCGGCCTGCATTTTCTTCAACACATCCTGCCACCGGGACAGGCGCTTGGTGTCGCTGACTTTCTTGTTGCCCTTGGCGCCCGGTAGCCACAGCCCTTCGGCATTGAAAGAGTAGACCGGCAACAGGTCGGTTCGCTGGCTGGCCGGCTGGATAGCGTCGATCAGGCTGTCGAGCACCAAGGGCATGGCCTCGGGCGTGGCGTAATAGGTGAGCACCATGTGCGCCCGGTTCTGTCGCAATGCCTTGACGTAGGTGATGCGCAGCTTGTCACTGGACACCCCGAGATGCCGCAGGCTGAAGTACTTGGCGATGGCGTAGTCCTCACAATCGCCGGCACCCTTCCATAAAGCCTGGATCGGGGTTTCCCAGTAATCGACCTCATGCCACAGATCGATGTCTTCCACGTAGCGCACCTGTTTGTTGAAGAACAGATTCACCACCTTGAGCTGCTCCAGCTCAGGCGTCTGCTTCTCGGTAGCCAGCAGATGCTGCCAGGCATCGATCCGTTGCTGCCCTTCGCCCAGCGACCCATACAGTGCCTGCGCCCTTCGGCTGATCTGCGCGAAGTCCCAATCGGCGTGCAGGCCACCCAGCATGAGGCCGGCCAGCAATAATGCCGAACACAGCCAGCGCAGGAACCTGAAGGCAGGGAAAGGTGCAGCCAAGGGAATGCGTCCAGAAAAGACCGTTGAGGGTTCGTGGGATGGTGAAGCCTGGCCCGGCAAAAGACAATGGCAAGGTGCAATCACCCAAGGCACGCTAAACTTTCGTTCAGGAACACTTTCGTTCAGGAACACTTTAGTTCAGGGACGCCAGTCATGAGGCTTTGACTGGCTGGTAATCTGTCACTAATGTTGGCATGGATCCAATTCGCTATTCAGGGTGCGTGGTCGTGACTAAGAAGCCCAAGCCGTTAAGCACTATCCAGGTCAATGGGCCCATCCCCGCTGCCCAGGCCCGTTCGATCATCGAGGGCGCCCTGCGCGAGGCTATCCTCGATGGACGCCTGCCCTGCGGCACGGCACTGCGCCAGCAGGAACTGGCCGACCTGTTCGGCGTGAGTCGCATGCCGGTACGCGAGGCGTTGCGCCAGCTCGAAGCGCAATCGCTGCTCAATGTGGTTCAACACAAAGGTGCCGTGGTCGCCCCGCTGATCACCAACAACGCCATCGAAACCTACGCGCTACGCGCGGTACTGGAATCGTTCGCCTTGCGTTTGTCGGTCCCTTTGCTCGATGCCGATGACCTGGCGCTGGCCGCCCACTACATCGAGCAGTTGGAAGCACAGACTGATCACGCCGAGATCGGCAAGCTCAATCGGCTGTTCCACATGTCGCTTTATCACAAGGCACCCAACAGCAAGTTGTTGGACCTGATCGAGCGCGAGCTCAATGAAGAGGAGCGCTTCCTGCGCTTTCATCTGTCGTCCATGGGGCTGGGCAAGCTGACCCAGGATGATCATCGCGCATTGCTTCAGGCCGTGAGTGCCAAAGACATCGATAGCGCGGTGACCCTGCTGGAGGGTCATCTGGAGAAAGCCTGCGTCACTATTCGACGGTACCTGGAACAATCATCCAACTGATCGTCCGCCGGCGACCCGGCCGGCGTATCACTTTCTTACATATCCTTCCTACCCGTCTTCCCGCCCACCTGAAGCGGCTTGGCCGTGTCTGCGACGCGCCGCCAGTTCAGTTCCATGGCACTGCCGTCGATTTGGGCTCACTCTTGCGCTTGTCGATTCAAAAAAAGACCTGAAGAAGTCAGCGCCTGGCTACAAACCAGGCGGATCGAAGCCATCACGCAAGGAGCGTCGCCCACCGGCGGGAGAATCGAATGTCCGACCGACGTCCCGCCCATAAAACACGAACTTCATTATTTCCCGTTCCCTGAAGTGCTCCGGGTGAGGCATTCACTCGAACTATCTATTCTGATCGCTATAAATCGGAAGGAGCAACTTCGCCTCAATAAAACTTATCCAATAAGTCTTATCAAGCCTCTTCACGCCCAATAAAACTTGAACTTCAAATAATTAAAAAATTGCTTGCCGCCGAGTTGTTCCGTGTATTAATTTTTTCTACGTCGAGTTGTTATCGACGATCTCAAATTTCAATAAACACTTATAAAACAAGGCAGTCATGCCTTAGAAGTGAAATAGCAGCACACACTTGCATGACTTGGGTAATTCATGGATTCCGGTTCAGGCACCCGCTCGCCTTATTAAAAATAACGAGCACCCTACCGGACAAACATCATTGATGAGGACGTTCAAATGCAGCCAACCAAAGAACAACTTTTTTTGAAAAAACGCGAACTTGGCCAACATCCTGTTTTTTCCGAAATAACATCAATTGACCTGTTACGCCGCTTTATGGAAAGCCACGTTTTTGCCGTGTGGGACTTCATGTCGTTGACCAAGCGGCTGCAAAGGGAGCTGACCTGCGTTCATCTGCCCTGGTTACCACCAGCCGACCCGCACGCGGCACGCCTGATCAATGAAATCGTGCTAGGAGAGGAGTCCGACGATCGCCCCGGCGCAGGGTATTGCAGCCATTTCGAACTGTACCTGGACGCCATGCGGGAAGTCGGCGCGGATACTCGGGCGATTGAACAATTCATCACCCTGCAACAGGAAGGTGTCAGCCCCGAAACCGCCTTGGACAGCGTCGAAGTAGAACCCGCGGCGGCCCGCTTCGTTCGTCAGACCCTGCACACCGCCCTGCATGCCCCAGCCCACAGCGTGGCCGCCGCGTTCGTGCATGGTCGCGAGAGCGTCATCCCGCAAATGTTCCAACGCATGCTGGATGCCTGGGGCATCGGCCTGGATCAAGCGCCGACGTTTCGGTACTACCTGCAACGGCACATCGAAGTCGACTCCGAAGACCACGGCCCTGCTGCGGAGAAACTGCTGGCCCGATTGATCGACGGCGACCCGCAACGCGAAACCGAGGTGCTGTCCGCCGCGCTCGCCGCCGTCCACAGTCGGGCGGCCCTGTGGGATGGCCTGCGCCAGAGCATGACCCAACCGATCGCGCAGGTGACGCCATGAACGCCATCCAATACCAGTCCTTCGCCGACACCTGGGAAAGCCGCGCGACGATCCGAACCCGGCCACGGCGGCGGATCGAAAATGACGACAGAATGATCTTTCCCATGAGCCGGCAGCCTCTGGTGCACAGCCAGACCTTTCTCAGCCACTGCCCACAACTGCGTGATTACGCGCTGGTGCAGAGCCTCTACAAGTTCATCAACGATGTGGTGATCTTCGAGACCGAACTGGTGGACCACACCGCCCGGCGCATCGCCAAGAATCGCTTCGGCATCGAATTCCCGTTCGCCTGTCGCTACGACGCAATGACGGTGGTGGTAGACGAGGATTATCACGCGCTGGTGGCGATGGATTTCATGCAGCAGACCATCGACATGACCGGCATCGAGCCGATTCCGTTACCGACGCAGATCGAACTCAGCCGTGCGATACCGGCGACGCTGGCCCAGGCGCCGGCACACCTGCAAAGCGCCGTGGAGCTGATCTGCATCGCGATCGCCGAAAACACCGTGACCAACGAAGTCGCCGCATTTGCCCGGGACGACTCGGTCAAGGCATCGATCAAGGGACTGATGGCCGATCATCTGATGGATGAGGGCCGACATTCGGGTTTCTGGACGCGGCTGGTACAGATGTACTGGCGTGCAGCACCCGAAGAAGACCATGAAGCGATTGCCCGGTTGATGCCCGGCTTTATCGTCCAGTATCTGGCCAGCGATCTGCAGCAGGCCTTCGATTTCGAGCTGATCGCCCATCTGCCCGTCGATGAATCGGTGCGCCAGTCCCTGCGCGAAGAAGCCAGTGCGCTGGCCTACCCCATCAATCGCTTCCATCCATTGGTGGGCAACATCACCCGTTTTTTCCGTAGCAGTTCGATGCTCGCTTCCCCCTGCGTGCGCGATGCCCTGGCCGACTACCTGACCGCATGAGGAGCTGCCAATGAGACGCCTAGAAATTGCAGTGCCTGGCACCAGCCAGGCCATGGCCGAACTGGCCCAGGAACTTGAACTGCACGGCCACGGTGTCGTGACGACTCAAGCACCGGCGATCGACCTGTTGATCGACGACGGTACGGCGCCATGCGCCATTGAAGCCCGCTCACGCCTTGAGGTCCGCGTCGCGTTACGGACGGTGCCCGGCGAAGCCTTGCCGCAACCGGTCATTGTGTTTCGCGACGGCGCGCAGCGGCTGTTAAGCCAGGAGACAATTGACCCGCAAAGCGGCAATGGTCAGTCCTTGCGACTGCAGGCCCAGGCCGTGCTGGTTGAGGTCGGTGCAAGGCTGGTCAGCCAGTTATCCCGGGATGACACCGGCCTCGATCACTGGCCGACGGTGCAGGCCGACGCTGCCGAACACCCTTTACAGGGGCTCGACGCACTGGACGCGCTGGCTTTCGAGCATGGCCTCAACCGGCCGCCAGTGCCCTGGCTGCTGGCCGCCGCCGAAGTGCCGGTGATGCACGGCATCGAACAGCGCTTGCTCGATGATGCGGTATGTCCGGCACTGTTGGTCGAAGGCCAGCTCACGGACTACAAGACCTTGCGCACCCAGGCGCTGGGTTTGCAGCAGGCAATACTGGAACGGCTGGGATATGCAGAGTCTGTGGAAGCAAAACCTGCGGGAGCAAAGCTTGCCCGCGATACGGACACAGCGGTACCCAACCAGACCGAGTCATCGTTCATCGCGGGCAAGCCTTGCTCCCACAGGACTTGCACTCACAAGCCTAGCTCTCAAATGGTGATTGCGGTGTGTCTGCCTAAATCCGCGCCGTTATATGCGGCGATCCTGGCCGTGCTGGGCTGTGGCGCCGTGTACCTGCCGCTGGACCCGCAACACCCCGTGCAGCGTCGACGCTTCATCCTGGAAAACGCCAAGGCCGACCTGCTGCTGCACGATGGCGACAGCGACTTGGTCGATCTGCCCGTGCCCGCGCTGAACGTGCATCGGCTGCCAGTGCTCAAGCCGGGCATCCCCGTCTCGCTGATCCGTCGCTCAGTGGACATCGACGAACCGGCGGTGGCGATCTACACCTCCGGCACCACCGGTCAACCCAAAGGTGTGCTGCTCAGCCATCGCAACCTCAGCCACTTCTGTGCCTGGTACAGCGACTACGTCGGGTTACAGCGAGACAGTCGGGCGTTGCAGTTCTCCACCATCAACTTCGATGCATCGCTGCTGGATATCCTCCCAACCTTCATCCAGGGTGCATTGCTGGTAGTGCCCAGCGAAGACCAGCGCCGCGACCCGCAGCAACTGGTGGCGTTGATTCACCAGCAGCATGTCACCCACGCCTTTCTACCGCCTGCATTGCTGAGCGTGATGCCGCTGGAGGCACCGCTGGGCCTGACACACCTGATCACCGGTGGGGACGTCTGCGAGCCGTTCGTGATCGAGCGGCTTGCGCCCCAATGCCGGTTCCACAACATCTATGGCCCGACTGAAACCACCGTGCTTGCCACCACACGGCAGTTTGGCGTGGGTGATAACAACCGCAACCTCGGCGTGCCCATCGCCAACGGTCGGGTACTGATCCTCGACGAACGGCTGCAACCGGTGCCCCAAGGCGTACCCGGCGAGCTCTATATCGCGGGGCCGGGCGTCGGCCTGGGGTATCTGCACGACCCGACGCTGACCGCCACGCGGTATCTTGACCTGTCCCTGCCCGGCGGTCAGAGGCTGAGGGTCTATCGCACCGGCGATATCGGCCAGTGGAGCGACAACGGCATCGAACTGTGCGGCCGGCGCGACAATCAGGTGAAGGTCCGTGGCTTTCGGGTCGAGCCAGAGGAAATCGAACATTGCCTGCGGGAGAGCCAGCTGTTCCGCCAGGTGGCCGTGGGTGTGGACGAGCGCCGACGGATCCTGGCGTTCCTGGTTCATCCCCGGGAAGATCGGCCCGGTGCCGCGCTCCAGGCGCTGCGCGAGCATGTGCAGGACACGTTGCCCAGCTACATGCACCCTGGCGCCTACATCGAGCTGCCCAGCCTGCCCTACACCAGCAACGGCAAGGTCGATCGCCGCGCCTTGCTCGCTCTGTCGGTGCAGGTCCAGGTCGGTGGCCAACGACGCCAGCCGCAGAATCCGCTGGAAACCCAGTTGCAGCAAGTGTGGGCCGAGCTGCTGGAACTGCCGGCCGAAGACATTGCCACCGACGAGAGTTTCTTCAACCTGGGCGGGCACTCGATCCTGCTGTCGCAACTGTTGCTGAGCATTCGCCAGACCTTCGGTCGCAGCCTGTCGATCAATCGCTTCATCGAAGCACCGACACTGATGACCTTGGCGAAGCTGCTCGACAGCAATGAACACAGCGACACATCGGCACTCAGTCCCCAGGCTCTCATCGATGCCGAAACCGAACTCCACATCGATCCACTGCCCATCAGCCAATGCGGTGACGTGCATAAAGTGGTGGTGACCGGAGCCAACAGCTTTCTCGGAGTGCACATTGTCGAGGCACTGCTGGCCTGGGGCGCCACCGAAGTCGCCTGCCTGGTGCGCGCGTCCGCCGGACAAAGCGCGGCGGAACGCTTTTCCCAGGCACTGCAGGACAATCGCCTGACTCATCTGGACCTGAGCCGGGTCAGCGTCTATGCCGCCGACATCACCCAGCCACAATTGGGTTTGCCGGACGACGTCTATGCCCGTATCGACCGTACCTTCGGCGCCCTGGTGCACAACGCCGCCCACGTCAATCACGTGCTCGACTACGAGTCCCTGGCGCGGGACAACGTGGAGCCGATCTTCGAATGCCTGCGTCTGTGTGAAGGCCGCAGCAAGAAGATCTTCAACTTCGTCTCCACGCTTTCAGCCTCCAGTGCCTTGGGCATCGACGGCCAGGTACTGGAACAACCCGCCGCACCGACGCCACCGATCTACATCAAGAACGGCTACAACCTGTCCAAATGGGTCGGCGAACGGATCCTGCAACGGGCACGGGATCGCGGGGTGTGGGTCAACCTGTTCCGCCCGGGCAACATCAGTTTCAACAGCCTGACCGGAGTCTGCCAGCCCCACAAGAATCGCTTGATGCTGATGCTCAAGGGCTCGATCCAGCTGGGCCAGGTGCCGGATCTGTCGCTCAATTTCGACCTGATGCCGGTGGACTTCCTGGCCCGTTTCATCGCCTTCCACGCCAGCCGCTACCAGCCGACGCAAGCGGTGTTCAACCTGCACAACCCCGAGCCGTTGAGCTGGGACGCCTATGTGGCGTCGTTCCGCGACAGCGGCCGGGAGTTTTCCCTGGTAAGCGTCGCGGACTGGCAACGGCAACTGGGTCGAGTCGATGCCAACAACGCGTTGTTCGGCGTGCTGGGGTTTTATCTCAACGGGTTTGAAGAAGACATCGGCGACATCTCGATGATCCGCCATGACAACGCCCGGACCGGGGTGCGGCAGATGGGCGCCTGCTACCCGGAAAAATCCCCGGCCCTGCTGCGGCGCGGTGCCGACTACCTCAAAGCCATCGACTTCATCTGAAGCAATCCAACCCGAAGCAAGGAGCAAGACCATGAATGCATTTCAACCCGACACCCTGATCAGAAATCCTCAAGCCTGCCAAGTCGAAACCTCGGTGGAGGTAGCGGCCGACGCGGCACAGGTCTGGGCACTGGTGGGCGACTTTGGAGGTTTCAACCGTTTCATCCCGGCGCTCGAGCGTATCGAAATGACCGGCGAGGGCGTGAGGTCCCTGCGCAAGAAGTTCTTTGTCGACGGGCAGAACCTGGTGGTGGAGCAGCTCAACAGCCGTGACGACCAGGCCATGCACATGACCTGGACACTGATTTACAACACCTTGGGCATCGACAACCTGTGGGCTGCCATGCGCGTCGAGCCCCTGGCAGACAACCGTTGCCGCGCCACCTGGACCATCATCGCCGACCACACCGACGCCCATTCACCATCGGGGTTCAGGGACTTCCTGCAAGGCTTTGCCGATGAGGCGATGGGGAATGTGCAGAAGATGTTCGCCTAGGTAGTCCCCTTGTGGGAGCGAGCCTGCTCGCGATAGCGCCGGGTCAGTTGGCGATGAGGTTGGCTGTGCCGCCGTCTTCGCGAGCAGGCTCGCTCCCACACTGGGTTCCGAGCGGCTGCAAAATCCAGACTCACCCCAAATCCCCTGTGGGAGCGAGCCTGCTCGCGATGGCGGCAGTACAGCCCCCGCGCCTGTCAGATCTTGAAGCTGTCCACCAGTTGCTTCAGCCGGTTGGCCTGTTGGGACAAGGCGTCGCAATCCTTCAGGGTTTCATTGAGGTTGGCCACGCTTTGCTGGTTCAGCAGGTTGATATGGCTGACGTCCATGTTGAGGGTTTCCACCACGGCGCTCTGTTCTTCGGTCGCGGCGGCCACCGACTGGTTCATGCCGTCGATTTCGCCGATACGCTGCGTCACGCTGACCAGCCGCAGACCGGCCTGGTTGGCAACTTCCACGCTTTCTTCGCTGGACGCCTGACTGGCGTTCATCGTGGTTACCGCTTCACGGGAGCCGACCTGAAGCGAAGTGATCATCTTATGGATTTCTTCCGCCGACTCCTGGGTGCGGTGCGCCAGGTTGCGCACTTCATCGGCCACCACCGCAAAACCACGTCCGGCTTCACCGGCACGAGCGGCTTCGATGGCGGCGTTCAGGGCCAGCAGGTTGGTTTGCTGGGAAATACCTTTGATCACATCCAGAATGTGCCCGATGTTATCGGTGCTGGCGTTCAGGGTTTCGATCTGGGTGCAAGAAAGGCTGATTTTCTGCGACAGCTCGGTCATGGCCTGAATGGTTTTTTCCACCACCTGACGACCGTCATCGGCCTGCTCGCTGGCACCACTGGCCTGTTGCGATGCGTCCGCGGCATTGCGGGCGATTTCCTGGGTCGCGGCGCCCAACTGGTTGATGGCCGCCGCCACGCTGTTGGTGCGGGCGCTCTGTTCATCCGAGCCGACGAGTGAAGCGTTTGACGACGTCATCACGCGCTGCGACAAGTCATGCACATGTCGGGTGGCGGAAGACACTTCGGAGATCGAGGCGTGGATCCGCTCCACGAACTGGTTGAACGAGCCGCCCAACACCGCGAACTCATCTTTGCCCTGCACGGCCAGACGTCGGGTCAGGTCGCCTTCGCCCTGGGCAATGTCCTGCATGGCACGCCCCATGGTGGTCAGCGGACGCATCAACACCTGAATCAACAGGCTCAGCAGCAACGCGATGGCCGCGACCGCGACAAACATCGCAATCAGCGCCGAAGTGCGGAACTGGCTCAGCGGCGCATAGGCCTTGTTCTTGTCGATCGACAAACCGATGTACCACTCGGCGCCCGGCAGGCCGGTAACCGGTGTGAACGAGAGAATACGATCCTGCCCGTTCAGCTCGACGTCCTGGATACCTTTGCCAATGCGCACAGGCGTATCGGGATAAATATCCTTGAGGTTCTTCATCACCTGGTCCTTGTCCGGGCTGACGATCACCTGACCGTCACCGCTGACCAGGAAAGCATGGCCGATGCCACCGAAGTCCACCGAATTGATGATTTTCACCAAGGTATCCAGGCTCAGGTCACCGCCCACCACACCCAGCAACTCACCGCTTTTTTTCACCGGCAGGGCAATAGTCACCACCAGCCCGCCAACGGCAGCCGAATAGGGCGGGGTCAGCATGGTTTTATCGGCGGTCACCGCCTGTTTGTACCAAGGGCGCTGACGCGGGTCGTAGCCGTCGGGCATTTTTGCGTCGGGGCGCTGGGTGAAGACACCGTTGGCCTGGCCCACGTAGGTGAACTGGAAATTCGATGTCAGCGCCGGCTGGTCGACCAGCCCCGCCAGATCGGCGGTAGCCCCCTGGTGTGCGATGTTCTGCGCCAGGTTTTCCAGCACCAGGATGCGACCGCTCATCCAGTTCTGGACGCTGCTGGCCGTCAGGTCACCGGATTGTTCGATGGAGGACTCAAGGCTGCGGCCGATGGTGTTTCGCTGCAGATAGTCGTTGTAGAGGGTGAACAGGGCAAAAGCCAGAACTACCACACCAGAGGCGGCTAGAAGGATTTTATGGCTGAATTTCAAATTCATCGAAGAGGCTTCTTATGCAGGGAGTGGGGGTGCATTCCGGTTGCAACGTTCACATGACAGCGCGGGCAGGACTTGTGGTCTGCTCCACTTTGGTGCACGCATATCAGTCTGTCGGCAAGCCCCGGGAAAAAATTAGGCTTTTTTGGCGTGGCCCGACGAGAGGATGAGCGTAGTCGTTATGCACCCGCCCGCCAGGGCTGCTGCATGGCCAACAGGCGCGACCTCAGTGGCAAAGGGAATTGCTCCCTCGCCACGGACTATGGGTCTATCGACGACGTGTGAAAAAAGCCACCTCAACCCTGAACAGCACTCACCGCTTCCTGCCTCGGTTTATCCTCGCCTACAAACCGGTTCGCCCGGCCAAAGGTGCCGAAGTCATTGAACCGCACACCCATCTTGCGCATCACCTTGTGAGCCACCGGCACCGTCAGTTGACGGATGTAGAACGGCTCCTTCACCGCAAAATGATGAATCCCGTGACTGCTGCCGAAGTTGAAGCAGAATGCCTGCAACGGCCACAGCCACCACGGGTTGAGCACCTGGGTTTGCTGGATGACATTGCCCGGTTCGACGTCGCCGTAGTAATGCATGTTGGAACTGATGAAGTGCAGGCAGAAGGTGCGCAACACGTTTGGGCCGATAATCACCACTGCCGCGATGTCGATCACGTGCATCATCGCCAAGGTGTTCGCCGACCAGTCAATCGACGTGCCAAACAGGCCGGCGACGCCATTGGCCCCGTGGAACCCGAGAAACACGTACCAGGCCCCCCAGTGCAGCAACGCCAGCGGGAAATACACTTTCAGCGTGCGTTTGAGGATGCTGCGCCTGTGCGCCCAGGTCCTGGCGCGCAACAAGCGGATGAAGGCCGACATCACGTTATCGCCAACCATCAGCAACCGTGCCAGCCCCCAGGGTTCGCCGTTGGTGATGGCCCGTTCTTCCAGGTCGGCCTCGGTGCCGGACATCTTGTGATGATTGAGGTGCAGATGACGGCGGATCCACGGGTTGATGGTGCTCGGCCGCGCCAGCCACACCAGCCCCATCATCACGTTGTGGGGCAGGCGCTGCTTGCGAAAATACATGCTGTGGATCAGGTCATGCTCCAATTCGTGGGTCAGCGAGGCAAAAAAGGCGTTGAGCAGCAGGCACGCCCAGCCGACCAGGTGGCCATTGATGTAGAGCAGCGCCGATCCGATCATCCCCGCCAGGGCGAACGTCAGAATGCCCGCACCCAAGGCATCCTGATGGAGCAGAATCGGGTAGCGTCTGCGCAATTCTTCGCCATGGGCCAATACCACTTGGCGAATATGGGCGGATCGTTGTTGTGCATTCAATCGCTCGGGACTTGCGCTACGGCCATGCATGGCTTAAATCCTCTGTTAGAGATGTGCTCATCCTGACCAGCGTTGCTGCGCAGGGTGGTAGCCGCAGACGCCAACCTGTTGACCGCAAGCGCCAATCGCCATGACTGAACCTACCACCCTCGCCAGCTGGACCCGCGCCCTGCGCAAACAGCTCGATGCGCTGGGCCTGGATGGCCACGCCTTGTGCCTTGAGGCCGGGCTCGACCCACAGTTGATGGACGATCCGAACGCCCGCTACCCGCTTTCAGCCACCACCCGTCTATGGGCATTGGCGGTGCAAGCCAGCGGCGATCCGGCAATCGGCCTGCGGGTGTCACGCTTCGTAAGTCCCACGACATTTCACGCATTGGGTTACGCCCTGGTGGCCAGCGGCAGTCTGCGCGAAGTATTCGAGCGCATCGTGCGCTATCACCCGGTGGTCAGCGACGCGCTGACGCTGCAACTGACCCGTTGCGAGGACCGCTACCGTTTCACCCTTGATGTGCCCCAGGGCCGCCCTATGCCGGCTTTCGAAGCCATCGACGCGTTCGCTGCGATTTACGTGCGCACCTGTCGCAATCGCCTGGGTCGCGACTACGCACCATTGGCGGTTTACCTGCGGCGCCCTGAACCGGCAGACCCTGCACCGTGGCATAAGGTGTTCCGCTCGCCGGTGCATTTCGCCGCCGAACACGATTATCTGGAGTTCAGCCTTGCCGATTTCGACAGCCACCTGGACGATGCCAACCCGGAGCTGGCCGAACACAACGAAGCGGTGCTCAAGCGCACCCTCGCCCACCTCCAGCCACTGACCTGGGAGCGCAAGGTGCGCGCAGCCATCGAGGCCCAATTACCCGAAGGCGAACCCAGCGCCGAACGCATCGCCCAAGCCATGCACCTGAGCCTGCGCAGCCTGCAACGACACCTGGCTGATGAAGGCTGCCGCTTCGACGCGCTGCTCAACGAGTGCCGGGAAAACCTGGCACTGCTGCACCTGCGCGATCCCCAATGCTCGTTGAGCGAAGTCGGCTACCTGCTGGGGTTTGCCGATGCCAGCAGCTTCAGCCGCGCGTTCAAGCGCTGGACTGGAATGACGCCCGGGCAGTTTCGGGAGGGGTTGCGCTAGCAGGGCTGGCCTCATCGCGAGCAGGCTCGCTCCCACAGAGATGCACGGCCAATACAGACTCAATGTGGGAGCGAGCCTGCTCGCGAAAGCGATGGATCAGTCGATACCGCACTCAGACCAGTGTCATCTCCCGCAACCGCCCCATATCAAGGATCTCGATCTCGCCATAACCGAGGTGAAGAATGCCTTGGGTCTGCAGATCCTTGAGGATCTGGTTGGTGGTCTGGCGTGACAGCGAGAGCATCAGGGCCAGTTGTTCCTGGGACAGTTGCAGGACCTGTCGCGCCGATTCGATCTCGCCGTAGCCCTCGGCGATCAGCAGCAGGCGATGGGCCACGCGTGCCGGAGCAGGCATCAGGCTCAGCTGTTCGAGGTTGATGAAGGCCAGGCGCAGCTTGTGGCTCATCAGTAGCGCGAGGTACCGCCAGTAGACCGGGTGTTGTTCCAGGAAGGCCAGCAACGTCGCCTGGGGTGCGTGCAGTAGCGTGCACTGCCCCACGATAACTGCGTCGTGGGTACGCGGCTGGCCATCGAACAGGCAGATTTCACCGAACCAGTGAGGTGCCTCTACCACGCTCAACAGCGCCTCCTTGCCTTGCTCGCTCACCGAACCGACCCGCACCGAACCTTCGAGAACAGCATACAGACCGCACGGTGGATCGCCGCGCTGGAACAGCCGATGTCCTGTCGACAGGCGCCGCACCCGTGACATGCCCAGCAGGCTATTCTGCAATTCAACAGGCAGATGGCTGTACCAGTGTCCGGCCATCAGGTGCGAATGCCAGGGGTGCGAATTCATGGAAACTCCGGGAAGTGTCGGCTAACTGACAGAACACCTTATGGGACCTGGGCATCATGCAGGCATCACCTCAGGAGGAACAACAATGAAAAGCCTCGTCGATCATCTCAGTCAATACGCCGCCTATCACCGCGACCCGCGCAACATCGCCAGCCATTTCATTGGCATCCCGCTGATTTTCGTCGCTGTCGCCGTGCTGCTGTCACGACCGGGCTGGCCAGTGGGTGCGCTACTGCTTTCGCCAGCGTTACTCGTCGCGGCGGCCAGTGCCTGGTTCTACCTGCGCCTGGAGATACGCCTGGGCGTGCTGATGACGGTTCTACTGGGCCTGGCCGTGTGGCTGGGGCAGGTATTGGCGGCGCAAAGTACATTGGCGTGGCTGGGCAGTGGGCTGGGGATGTTTGTGGTGGGCTGGGCGATCCAGTTCGTCGGTCACTATTACGAAGGTCGCAAACCGGCATTCGTCGATGACCTGACCGGGTTGATCGTCGGGCCCTTGTTCGTAGTGGTCGAGGCAGGCTTCCTGCTCGGGCTTCGCGGCGAACTGAAGCGGGCCATCGAAGAGCGCGCCGGGCCGATGGCCTTGCGCAACCAGCGCTCGGCCGCCTGAAGGGTTGTGCCGGGATTTGTGTCGAGGGAGCTTGTTCCCTCGACACATTGACCCGAATAAAACCTGGGGTCACACCGTACCGAACTCGACCCCCACCGTCAGCGCACCCTGGTTGTCACTCAAGCCCGCGCCATACCGACCCATTAGGTCATCGTTGATACACAGCTGCAGTTCCCCACTCTGCCCAGCCGGAATCTGCGCCAGATCACCGATCAGGAATGGGGTACCGCTGTCGCCGACACGGCCGATCAAGGCACCTTCGGCGGCACCCGGCAAGGTATAACCGGACTTGGCGGTGTAGTTCGGATTACCTTTTCCGTCCACCCATCCACTGTCCGGGCTGGCGTTCCAGAAGCCCAGAATCCAACGGGCACGACGCGGCACGACACCGTCGATCTGCACGCCAGTTCCCTGCCAGCCCTTGTCGGCCACAACTACTGCCGCCGCGGCCTTCAAGTCATTGGCCAGCGTATCGCCGGCCTGGAACGACAACGCTGCAATCGTCAGGCTAGGATTCGAGGTCCCGCTGCTGGGGAAAACCCCATCGCCCACCAGGAACAGATTCTTGTGATCCCAACTGCGCTGGTCCTTGTCGACCACCGATGTGGCCGGGTCACTGCCCATGCGATAGGTACCCATCAAGTGCCCGGCCCCTTGGAAGCTGAGAGGTTCTTTATCGTAAATGAACTTCCCCGGTTTAAGAGGCTTGGTCAACTCCTCTGCGCCGAGCAGGTCCTTGATAATGTGGGTGGCCAGTCGTTTTGCCTCCAGGAAACCCTTCTTGGTGTACTCGGACAACTCATAGTGGATTTCCGGCCGGGGAATACCGAGCCGGTCCTTGAAGTCGGCGGACGGCACGATGTAGCACTTGGCGTTATCGGGATCGTCTTCTACCTGCTCCACCAGGAACGCGATGCGGAACTGACGGACGAAGATGTCGTTGAGTTTTTGCACCAGCGCCGTCCCATAAAGCGCTTCGGTGGGGGCTTTGGGGTCCTGATTCGACGACAGCGGGTTGACGCGGTTGTTGTTCGTGCCGTCGATGAAGTCGGCCACCGTGTCGTAGGGATCGTTGGCCGGCCAGTTCCAGCCCTCGTTGCCGATTTCAATGCGCCACGCCGCTCGTTGGCTGCGAAAGGCACCGTCTCGCAGACTCTCGATACCCGCAGTGGACAAGGGGCCACGGTACGGAAAAATCGCCTTGCCCTCAGGCATCAGGCCCCACGCCAGGTAGATCGGGTGGTCGGCCAGGCTACGTCCCACCTGACCGCTGCTGTTGGCCACCCCCTTGGGCCAGGCGGGCGTTGCGGAGTTGAGCAACAGCTTGGGGGTTTCGATGGCATGGGCGGCGATCACATAACGTTGGCCAAGGGCCACGCCAGTGCCAGTGACCGGTCCGTCACCCAATTGATACTGCATGAACTCCACACCGCTGACATTGTTGTCCGCGCCCACGGTCACTTTGCTCGCCACGGTTCGGTACAGCACCTTGACCTTGCCGGTGGCCAGAGCCTTGGTCATCGTCACGGTGGCGTCGTACTTGGCCTGGATCGGACAGATCGGGGTGCAATTGGTATTACCGGCACACACCCGGCGCCCCGCGTAGGGCTCGGAATTGCGCCCGGCCGGTGTCGGACTGACCACCAGCGGCAAGCCGTCGAAGCTCTGCCCCGTCACCGCCGTGACAAAACTGCCATCGACCAGTGACAGCGGAATGCTGTGCATCGGGAAGGCATAGCCTTCGGGAAAGGTTATGCCCAGGTACGCCTGGTCGGCGACGTTGGCCGAGACGCCGATTTCCGCCTCGGCCCGGCAGTAGGCGCTTTGCAGATCGTCGTAGCCAATGGGCCAGTCCACCCCGACGTTGTACAAGGATTTCAGGCGAAAATCGTTCGGCACCATACGCAGGCTCGTTCCGACCCAGTGCCAGGTGGTCCCGCCACCCACTCGTTCATAGGTACTGGTGAAGGGCATCGGGCCCTTCTGCACCAGGTAACTGACGGCTGGATTGTCCCATCCCAGAATCAGGTCGGCGATGGTCGCACGCGGGGCGTTCTGCCCGGCCGGGTCGCGGGGCGGGTCCAGGCTGGTGACCGGTGGATAGGGCGATTCCGGGGTTTTCAGTGTGGTGGTGTAGAACCGTTCCAGATATTGAGCCCGGTTGACCGGGATCTCTGGCCCCGACTCGAGCACCAACACCTCCACCCCAGCCATGGCCAGTTGATAGGCCACGATGCTACCCGCCAGCCCGGCACCCACGATCACCACTTCGGCTTGTTCAGTACTCATGACCGGTCTCCTTGTTGTGCATCAGAGGACGCGGTAGCGGGGACGCCGGTCAAGTCCTCGAGGCTCGGCGGCTGTTCGTTCCAGTAGCCGAAGAACGATTCGCTGTAGCCCATGGGGTGAGCCTGGGCCACTTTCCAGGCCCAGCTGTAGATGTAGGCCTGGTCGGACACCACCGCCGAGTCATCCTTTTTGTAATTCCCTGCGTCATAGGGTTGGTACCAGACACCCAGAAACCACAGTTTCATGATCGAACGCGCCGCCAGCACGGAGTTGGGAGTCGGTTGCACAGTCGTCAGCACCTGCTGGGCGATCTTGTCCGGGGGCACGTTGTCAGCCGCGAGTGTGGCGTACAGCGTCAACAACGGGTTGAGCACATCGGTGGTGATTCGTGGGGTGACGTAATCGAGAAACAGCGGCGGCAGACCTACCGGGTCGAGCTGCGGCGCCAGGCGCGCGATGGGAATGCCGGTCAGGGCCGATGACAGGCCGACGAAGTTGTCCAGGTCAGTGCTCATTGTTTGGCTCCTTGTCCGGAAGTGGACTGCGCGCGTTCGAGCAAATAGGTGAAGTCCGCAAAGCTGGTACGCGGGGATTCGGTGACATGGGTGGCGGCGTTGCCATGACAAGCCATGCAACTGGAAGACGCCTGGGGCGTGGTGCCTTGGATGTAGGTTTCCAGGGTGGCGTTGGCCAGGAACGGTGGCGCGGGATTACCCAGCGGATTGGCGGCCGAAATCTGGCAGTTCGGCGGCGGCGCGGCGCTCGGCCACTGAGTACTGACCAACTGGTAGTTGGCCCAGACGCTCTGCGGGTTGACCGTGCGCAACAGGCCCTGATATTTGGCGTTCAAGGCATTGGTAGGTCCGGTCAGCGGCACTTCGCGCACGATCTGCGAGGGCGTCGCCTTGACGGCCGGGTTCCATGGCCGTGGCGGTGGCCGATTGACCGCGCTGTCGCTGGCGGCGTTGTAGAACAGGTACGGGCCTTTGCGCTGCGCCACCGGTGTGGATTGTTCCGGCACGTTGTTCACATGCTCGAAGGTCGACCAGACCCACTGCGGCGCGCTGGCGGTCTTGTGGACGATGTGCAAGCCCACCAGCCCGACCGATTGCGATGCGCACGACTCCTCGACTATCGGCCCATGACTCGGGTCGCTGTTGCCCGGCGTATAGACCAGCGCGTCGACCGTGTGGAAATCCTGGGGACGGTCGTTTGCGCCCAGCACCTTCCAGGATGCCTTCACCATGACCGAACCGACCTGGCTCGTGTCGTTGGAGCCGCAGCTGAACGCAACGGTGTTGGTCTTGTTCGCGGCAAAGAATTTCCGCTGACCTTCGATGCTGTACAGGCCGTTGTCGACGATCCCGTTGAACATGGACTGGTTGACCACGATTTCATTGCGCGTATAAGCGCCGTTCTGATCCACCAGCGGACCACTATCAAAGGGCTGGATAAACTCATCCAACATGTCGGGGACCTTGCCCATCTGCTGCAGCAACCGCCCGGGCTTGAGCTGCTTGCACACCTCGGGAAGCGTCGCTGGCGCATCCCAAGGCAAGGGCGCCTGGCCCTTGGCTCGGAAAATCTGGTAACTCTCTTTCCAGCTTTCCCAGACCGTGGCCCCGTCCTGCTGGCCGATGGTGGTGCCGGTATTGGGATTGCCGTTGTCCAGCGCCGGCCAGTTCAGGGCGATGAAGGTCTGCCACGACAGGTCATCGAAATTACCTTGCAGGCTGGACAGGGAGACAGGCTGGGTGGCCGTGACATCGAAGGGTATTTGCGGCGACAACGAGGGGTCGGCGCTGGCGAACGGGCACAGCAAAACGCTCAACAAGGCACAGCCCAGCGGGCCATGCCGACTGACTTCCATTCTCATGCTTGATCTCCTTGGCAATCAGGGCCAGGAGATCACACCGGTCCGTCATGGACTCTCACTGCCTCCTGGCACGTCAGAGTCTAGGTAGGGTTTGAATCAAGAAGAGGGGTGGAAGTAGAACCAATCGAAGCAAAGCGTGACGGTGTTATTCGGATACAGACGGTGTGACGGAGGACGCCATCGCGAGCAGGCTCGCTCCCACAAGGGTTCAGCGTCGTTCACAAATCAGCTGATCGACGCTGCCCACTGTGGGAGCGAGCCTGCTCGCGATGCTTTTGATCCTAGAGGTTGGCGACCTTCTGCCAGACCTTCGGCTTGAAGAACAGCGTCTCACCCTTCGCCAATCCCACCAGGCTGTCGTGATCCTTCACTACTTCAGCCTCGATCAGCTCACTCTGACCTTCCACCTTCAACGTCACCCGGGTCGTTGCGCCCAGCGGACGGATGTCCCGCACCTCGGCGGCGTGATGGTCTTCGAGCTCCGAACGCGACAGCGAGACCTCATGGGGACGGAACAGCACATGCCGGTCTTCGCCCAGGTGCAGGCGGTTCGAGTCGCCCAGGAAGTGGTACACGAAGTCGCTGGCCGGACTCTCGTACACGTCGCCGGGCGAGCCGATCTGCTCGATAACGCCCTTGTTCATCACCACGATGCGGTCGGCGACTTCCATCGCTTCTTCCTGGTCGTGTGTCACGAACACCGAGGTCAAGTTGATGTCCTCGTGCAGCCGCGCCAGCCAGCGGCGCAGTTCCTTGCGGACCTTGGCATCGAGGGCGCCGAACGGTTCGTCCAGCAGCAACACCTTGGGTTCCACTGCCAGTGCGCGAGCCAGGGCGATACGCTGGCGCTGGCCGCCGGAGAGTTGCTCGGGGTAGCGGTCGGCGAGCCAGTCCAGTTGCACCATGTTCAGCAGCTCGTGAACCTTGGTCGCGATCTGGCTCTCGCTTGGCCGTTGGCCCTTGGGCTTCATGCGCAGGCCGAAGGCGACGTTGTCGAACACCGTCATGTGGCGAAACAAGGCGTAGTGCTGGAACACGAACCCGACGTTGCGATCGCGCACGTCATGGCCGGACACGTCCTCGCCGTGGAACACGATGCTGCCCTGATCCGGGTTTTCCAGGCCGGCGATGATCCGCAAGAGCGTGGTCTTGCCGCAACCCGACGGGCCCAGCAGTGCCACCAGCTCGCCGCTCTGGATGTCCAGGCTGATGTTGTCCAGCGCCTTGAACGCGTTGAAATTCTTGCTGACGTTACGGACTTCGATCGACATGACTTATTCCTCCGAGCTGCTGTCGCGCAGGCGGTTGATTCGGTTCTCGCTCCACTGCTTGAGCAGCAGGATGAAGAGCGCCAGGATCAGCAACAGGCTCGCCACGGCGAACGCGGCCACGTGGTTGTATTCGTTGTAGAGAATCTCGACGTGCAGCGGCAGAGTGTTGGTCACCCCGCGAATGTGTCCGGAAACCACCGACACTGCGCCGAACTCGCCCATGGCCCGGGCGGTACACAGCACCACGCCATAGATCAGCCCCCACTTGATGTTCGGCACGGTGACATGCCAGAACATCTGCCAACCGTTGGCGCCCAGCAGGCGCGCGGCTTCCTCTTCCTGGGTGCCCTGTTCCTGCATCAGCGGGATCAGCTCACGGGCCACGAACGGCACCGTGACGAAAATCGTCGCCAGCACGATGCCCGGCAGCGCAAACACGATCTGGATATCGTGGTCCGCCAGCCAAGGACCGAACAGGCCCTGGGCACCGAACATCAGCACGTAGACCAGGCCCGCGATCACCGGCGAGACCGAGAACGGCAGGTCGATCAGGGTCACCAGCATGCTCTTGCCACGGAACGAATACTTGCTCACGCACCACGCGGCGCTGACCCCGAACACCAGGTTCAGCGGCACCGAAATCAGCACCGCGATCACCGTGAGTTTCAGCGCCGACAGCGCGTCGGGTTCGAAGATCGCGCTAAAGAACGCGCCCAGACCGAGCTTCAGGCCCTGGGACACCACGATGAACAGCGGCAACAGCAGGAACAGCGCAAAGCACAACCAGCCAAAGCCGATCAGGATTCGGCGCGACGTCGCGCTGCCGCGGCGGGCAGCGTTGGTGGAGCCTGCGGAAATAGACGATTGGGACATGTTCGCGCCTCCTTATGGGGTTTCGATACGCCGCTGCAGCAAGTTGATCAGCAGCAACAGGACGAAGGAGACCACCAGCATCAGCACGCCGATGGAGGTGGCGCCGGTGTAGTCGTATTGGTCGAGCTTGACCATGATCAGCAGCGGCAGGATCTCGGTTTTCATCGGCATGTTGCCGGCGATGAAAATCACCGAACCGTACTCGCCCACGCCCCGGGCAAACGCCAGGGCGAAACCGGTCAGCCAGGCCGGCAACAACGCTGGCATCAGGATATGGCGGAACACTTGCCAAGGTTTGGCACCGAGGCAGGCGGCAGCCTCTTCGACCTCACGGGGGATATCCGCCAGCACCGGCTGCACCGTACGCACCACGAACGGCAGCGTCACGAAGGTCAGCGCCAGGGTAATACCCAGCGGGGTATAGGCGATCTTGAAACCCAGGTCGGTGGCGAACTGGCCCACCAGGCCGGTCGGAGCATACAGCGCCGTCAAGGCGATACCGGCCACGGCGGTTGGCAGGGCGAACGGCAGGTCGATCATCGCGTCGATGATCTTGCGGCCAGGAAAGGTGTACCGCACCAGCACCCAGGCCAGCAGCGTGCCGATCACACCGTTGATGATCGCGGCGCACAGTGCGGTGCCGAAGCTGAGCCTCAAGGCAGCCAGCACACGCGGCGCCGAAATGATCGTCCAGAACTGGTCCCAGGTGAGTTGGGCGGCATGCACGAACATCGCCGCCAGCGGTATGAGCACAATCAGGCTCAGGTACACCAGGGTGTAGCCCAGCGTCAGCCCGAAGCCGGGTATGACAGGAGAGATGCGACGCGACATAAAAGTCCTTGGTTGAAAACACACTGTGGGAGCAGAACTGGGTAGGAGCAAGGCTTGCACGCGAAGGGGGCGACTCGGTTTCTAAAGGACCGCATCGCCTTCATCGCGGGCAAGCCTTGCTCCCACAAAATCCCCTTGCCACAGATTCAATGTTCGGTTTTTCAGATCAGCCCAGCCTACTGCGCCTGATAGATCTGGTCGAACACCCCTCCATCATTGAAAAATTTCGGCTGGGCGGTTCTCCAGCCGCCAAAATCCTGGTCGATGGTCACCAGCTCCAGTTTCGGGAATTGCCGGGCGTACTTGGCGGCCACGTCCTTGTCGCGCGGGCGATAGAAGTTCTTCGCGGCGATTTCCTGTCCGGCCGGGCTGTACAGATGCTTGAGATAAGCTTCGGCGATCCCAAGGTTGCCTTTCTTCTCGGCGTTCTTGTCCACCACCGCCACTGGTGGTTCGGCGAGGATCGACAACGACGGCACGACGATGTCGAATCTGTCGGCCCCACCTTCCTCTTTCAGCGCCAGGAAGGCTTCGTTTTCCCAGGCCAGCAGTACGTCGCCCTGACCGTTGTTGACGAAAGTAATGGTCGAACCACGGGCCCCGGTGTCGAGGATCGGCACGTGCTTGAACAGTGCCTGCACGTACTCCTTGGCCTTGGCCTCATCCCCCCCATTGGCCTTGAGGCCATAGGCCCAGGCCGCGAGGAAGTTCCAGCGCGCTCCACCGGAGGTCTTCGGGTTCGGGGTGATGACCGAGACGTCACTCTTGATCAAATCGCCCCAATCCTTGATACCCTTGGGATTGTCCTTGCGCACCAGGAACACGATGGTAGAGGTATAAGGGGTGCTGGCTTCCGGCAGGCGCTGCTGCCAGTCCACCGGCAGGGTTTTGCCCAGCTTGGCGATTTCATCGATGTCACCGGCCAGGGCCAGGGTTACGACGTCGGCCCGCAACCCGTCGATCACCGCTCGACCTTGCTTGCCCGAACCACCGTGGGATTGCTGGATCTTCACGTTGTCATCCGGGTGCGCCTGCTTCCAGAAACTGACGAATTCGGCGTTGTAATCCTGGTACAGCTCGCGGGTCGGGTCGTAGGACACGTTAAGCAGTTCGTAATCCTTCGCGACGGCGGAACCTGCGAAAACAGCGCTGGCCAGGACGGCCAGGGCATAACGGCGAATCGACGACATGATGAAAGCTCCTGGAACTCTGGCTTCTTATGGTTTCCGGCAGATCGGATGGTCTTGAAAACTCCCCACGGCCAAACTGTTTCAGCCCGGCTTATGGCTCGGCTGCTGCAGGCGGAATTTTTCCTTGCGTTCGATCTGGACCACCTGCGCGTTGTGCACAGTGATTTCCACAGCGCCAAAGCGCAGATCACGCAACGCGCTCTGAATTTCGCGCAAGATGCCTGCTTCGTCCTGGCCGTCAACGCTACGTAGGGATACGCTCATGCTGCTGCTCCTTGGATGAGTGCCCGGCAGTGGGCGGTACTGCCCGGGGCGTGGAGCAATACTAGATAAGCCGGCATATTCTTAAAAAGACTATTTAAGAATTTTTATATAACCAAAAATATCGCCAGCAAACCCTGTGGGAGCGAGCCTGCTCGCGATAGCGGTGGGACAGTCAACATTTTTGTCTCTGGCAGACCGCATCGCGAGCAGGCTCGCTCCCACAGGTTTTTTTGGCTGTCAGGTGATTGCCGGGGCCCGCTCCCAATCCAGCTGCTGCGCCGGCACCGGCCGCCCGAACCAGTAGCCCTGTCCCATCCCACAGCCCTGCTCCAGCAGGAATCCCGCCTGCTCGCGTTGTTCGATGCCTTCGGCATGCACCTGCATACCCATGCTATGGGCCAGGGCGATGATCACCCGGACGATTGCTGCATCGTCCTCGTCCCACGGCAACCCAGCGACAAAACCCTGGTCGATCTTGAGCTTCTGCACCGGCAGGCGTTTGAGCCGCAGCAGCGATGAATAGCCGGTACCGAAGTCGTCAATCGCCAGCCGCACACCCAGCTCCCGCATACGATGCATCTGCTCCAACGCCACTTCCGGATCCTCCATCACTGCGCTTTCGGTCACCTCCAACTCCAGGAACGCTGGATCCAGCCCGGTTTCATGCAGCACCCGGGCGACCTGCTCATACAACTCGCGATGGGCGAACAGTCGGCTGGAAACGTTCACCGCAACAAACGCCAGCGCAACCCCGGCCTGCTGCCACTGGCACATCTGTCGGCAGGCCTGGGCCAGGACCCAACCATCGATCTGGGCGATCAGCCCGGTGCGCTCGGCGACGGGGATAAATTCGGCCGGCGAGATCAAACCACGTACAGGATGTTCCCAGCGCACCAGCGCTTCGACCCCGATCAGGCGACTGGACGTCAGGTCGTGCACCGGCTGGTAGTGCACCCGTAGCTCCTGCTGGGCGAGAGCACGACGCAATTCGGAGGCTATCTCGACCCGTTGTTGAGCGTGGGCGGTCAGTTCTTCGGTGTACAAGGCGTAGCCGTCACGTCCGGCGCTCTTGGCCTTGAACAGGGCCGAGTCGGCGTTACGTAGCAATTGCCCAGCGCTGAGGGCGTCGCCCGGAAACAGGCTGATGCCGATGCTGGCGTTGATGAACAGGGCATGACCATCAAGCCGCAACGGCTCTTTCAACGTGTCGAGAATACGTTGGGCCAGGACCGCTGCCTGCCCCGGCTGCGAGCAGTTTTCCACCAGCACGGCAAACTCATCGCCGCCCAGGCGAGCCAGGGTCACCCCCGGCACGAAGAGTGCCTGGAACCGCTCGGCCACGCTTTTGAGCAACTCGTCGCCCACCGCATGTCCGAGGCTGTCATTGATGTTCTTGAAGTGGTCCAGGTCCACCAGCAGCAAAGCGCAACCGCGCTTGTGCAGCTGCGCCGAGGCCAGGGCCTGTTCCGCGCGGTCGGAAAACAGCATGCGGTTGGGCAGGCCGGTAAGCGGATCGTGATGGGCCAGATACGCCAGTTCGTGCTGCGAATCCTTGATCGCACTGATGTCGGAGAACACCGCAACGTACTGGCTGACCTGGCCACTGTCGTCGGCGAGCACCCGGATCGTCTGCCACTGCGGGAAAATTTCACCGCTTTTTCGTCGATTCCAGATTTCACCGCTCCATTCACCCCGCCCGCTCAGTGAGGCAAACATGTCACGGTAGAATTCCGGTCCGTGGCGGCCGGATTTGAACAGGTTGGGACGCTGGCCCAGCACCTCGTCCCGGTCATAACCGGTGATCGCCATGAAGGCACGGTTCACGTGCACGATCAGGCCGCTGCGATCCGTCACCAGTACCCCCTCGCGGGTGCAATCGAAGACAGCGGCGGCCTGGCGCAGACGTTCGCGATCGGCCGTGTGCCCGCCTTCGCCGAGCGACTGGCACATGCGCGCCCGCGCGAAGAAGATCAACCCGGCGCTGATCAACATCCAGACATAACCGTTGATCAGTTGCCAGTTCTGCCTGACGGCGGATTGATCGAAGAAATTGCTTATTAAATAACCAACCAGCTGCAGCCAGGCGACTGACAGCACGAGATAAAACAGCGCTTCTCGCATGGCAATGCGGTGATGGGCAGTCATTCGGTCGTCCATGTCCTTATAAATAGGCCGGGATTATAGAGGAAGAAACATCCTGCCACTCTTATCTGAAAGGCCGACTGGTTTTATCTGTAGGGCTGGTGATAATGCAACGGCTGTTTCTATCTTTATCGAGGGCCCTACAGCCTATGTGGTACGAAGGTTTTCTTGGCTTGTCACCTTGGTCACTGGTGGCAGTCACCCTGCTGCTGACCCATGTCACGATCATCAGCGTCACGGTCTACCTGCACCGTTACTCGGCTCACCGCTCCCTGGAGCTCAACGCCGGTCTCAAACATTTCTTCCGCTTCTGGCTGTGGCTGACCACAGGGCAGAACACTCGCGAGTGGACGGCCATCCACCGCAAGCACCACGCCAAATGCGAAACCGTGGACGACCCCCACAGCCCGGTTGTCAAAGGCCTTTCCACGGTATTGCGCAAAGGTGCAGAGCTATACCGAGCCGAAGCGGAAAATCCGGAAACCCTGCGCATCTACGGCAAGAACTGCCCTGAAGACTGGATCGAACGCAATCTCTACAGCCGCTTCCCACTCCTGGGCGTGGCGATCATGGGCGTAATCGACCTGCTGCTGTTCGGCACCATCGGCATCACCATCTGGGCCATCCAGATGATGTGGATCCCGGTCTGGGCGGCCGGCGTGGTCAATGGCCTGGGCCATGCCGTGGGCTACCGCAACTTCGAGTGCCGCGATGCGGCGACCAACCTGGTACCGTGGGGCATCCTCATCGGTGGCGAAGAGCTGCACAACAACCATCACACCTATCCCAACTCCGCCAAACTGTCGGTACGCAAATGGGAGTTCGACCTGGGCTGGGCCTGGATCCAGGTGTTCCGCTTCCTGCGCCTGGCCAAGGTCCAGCGAGTCGCGCCGATTGCCCACCGAATCGAAGGCAAGGGTCATCTGGACATGGACACCGCCATCGCGATCCTGAACAACCGGTTCCAGATCATGGCCCAGTACCGCAGGCTGGTAATCGCCCCGCTGGTCAAGCAGGAGCTGGAAAAGGTCGATCATTCGGTACGCCACCAGTTCCACCGGGCCAAACGCCTGCTGTCGCGAGAAACCAGCCTGCTGGACGACCGTCATCACCTGCGCATCCAGAACATGCTGGAACACAGCCAGGCGTTGAAGGTGATCTACGAAAAACGCCTGGCCCTGCAGCAGATCTGGGCAAAGACCAGCAGCAACGGCCACGACATGCTGGCGGCCATCAAGGAATGGGTCCACGACGCGGAGATCAGCGGAATCCAGTCCTTGCGGGACTTTGCCGACCAACTCAAGACCTACTCGTTGCGGCCTGCTACGGCTTGATAACCAAGCCCCGCCACCCGGCGGGGTTTTTCTTTCCTGCACGCTCCCACAGATTTGGCTGCCGAAACCCCGCCCCTTCGTCGCCTGAAAAGGAACTTCACCCCGAATCCCTTATCTCAAGAGCACTTCGCCATCCAGGCGGGCTTTGGAGCAAGCGCGTGCGAACCTTCAACAGTGCACGCTCTTTGAGATTTGTACCAATGGTCGACAAGAACCTGCAGGATTCAACCCAACCTCATTGGCCCGAGGCGGCCCAGACACTCATGGCGCTGATGCACGCCCAAGGCGAAGTGGCGCGCCTGAGCGAACGTGAACAGCTCTTCAGCTCATTGCTGGTCAGCGTCAACGCGGTGCTCTGGGCGTTCAATTGGGAAACCCGGCAACTGCTCTACGTCAGCCCCGCCTACGAACGTATCTTCGGCCGGCCCGTCGGCCTGGTACTGGCCGACTTCAACGAATGGCGCGACGCGATTTACCCCGACGACCTGGACTATGCCGAGCGCAGTCTGGCCGAAGTGCTGGTCAAGGGTGCCGTGGAAGATCGCGAATACCGCATCATCGCCGCCGATGGCCAGATCCGCTGGCTGAGCGACAAGTGTTTCATCAACCGCCAGGCCGAATCGGGACAGCCGGTAATCGTGGTGGGCATCGCCGAAGACATCACCGAAAAGAAGCTGCTGGAAAGCGAACTGCAGCGACTGGCAACCACCGACGTGCTGACCCAGAGCAGCAATCGCCGCCACTTTTTCGAATGCGCCCACCGCGAATTCGAACAGGCACGAATGCAAGGTACGCCCATGGCCTTCCTGCTGCTGGACATCGATGATTTCAAGGTGATCAACGACACCTACGGTCACCAGGAAGGCGATAGCGTGCTGCAGAAAATCGCCGAAAGCGGGCGGACCGTGCTCCGGCGAGGCGACCTGTTCGGGCGGATCGGCGGCGAAGAATTCGCCGCCGTATTCCCCGGCTGTGCCCCGGACATGGCCATGCAGGTGGCCGAGCGCCTGCAACGGGAAATCCAGCGCCTGACCTTCCGCAGCGGGGATCAGGGTTTCGGTATCACCGTCAGCCAGGGGCTGACCAGTATTACCGACGAGGATCAGACCCTCGACAGCCTGTTCTCGCGTGCTGACGCCGCCATGTACGAAGCCAAGCGCCAGGGCAAGAATCGGATCATCGTCGCCTGATCGACGTCCTATACAAGTACCTGTGGGAGCGGGCTTGCTCGCGAAGCGGTCTGACAGTCACTGCATCGTTGAATGCAAGACCGCTTTCGCGAGCAGGCTCGCTCCCACAGGGTTGAATCGACGTTCTTACTTCCTGCGCAAACGCATCAACTCCGGCAAGCCAATCTTCAGCAACCGCGCCGTGCGCCCCCGGGCCAGCTCCTCAAGGCCCTCACGCTCGGTCAGGTGGGCCATTTGCCCTGCCATGTTCATCACCAGGGCCTCGCGGGAGTAAACCCCGCCGCCAAGGCCGTAGACCGCCGCAATCAACTCCCGCAGTTCCAGCGGCAAGCGCCAGCGCGTACGCAACGCCGAACCAAAACCGGCGCCCTGCTGCTCCAGGAAGTTTCCCACTTCCTCAAGCTCATCCAGTTCGCCACCGGCCTGCTTCCATTCTTCCAGACAGCGCAACACCGCCAGTTCACCCAAGCGATGCAGCAGCCCGGCGCAATAACAGCGCTCCGGTTCCAGATCCAGCAAACGAGCTATCGTCCGGGCGTATTCGGCGGTATGCAGCGACAACAGCCAATAACGCTCGGCATAGTCTGCCAGGCAGGGATTGCTGAGCCGGGCACAGCGCTTGAGGGTCAACCCGAGGATCAGGTTCATGCTCTGCCCGGTACCGAGCTGGTGCAGCGCCTGGGCCACGGTCTGCACCGAACCGCCGCCCTGATGCTGGGCTGCACTGTTGGCCGCGGCGATCAGCACGGCGGTGATTTGCGGGTCGGTGCGGATGTCCTCTTCCAGTAACTTCAGGTCCAGGCCGCCGGGGTTGAGGCTGCGCTTGACGGCCAGTTGCACATCGGTCATCAGCGGCGCGCCTTCGGACAGTTCGCGCCGACGCTCAAGATACGTCGCCAGGGTCTGGGCGGGGCCAGGCGTCGGCGCATCGCTGGCGACGTCTTCAGAGCCACTCAACAGCAAGCCTTGCAGACGCTGGGTCAGGCTTTCCCGGTTCAAGGGTTTGGTCAGATAAGCGGCCGGCGCCAGTGGCAATACCTCTCGTACACTGGCGCTGTCATTGCGCCGGCTCATCAGGATGAATGGCAATGGCGGGGTGCGCTGTTGATGGCGAAGGCCCCGCAGGATACTCAAGCCATCGACACCCGGCAGCTCCCAATCGGCGATCACCAGGTCGTAAGGATGATGCGCCAGCAACTCCAGCGCCTGTTTGCCTTCACTGCACGTGTCCACCCGCGCATCGCAGCGCAAGCCCGATAACACCTGTTCCAGCAACTCACGGGACGCCGGGTCGGCCTCGGCGATCAACACACGGGGTACAGCGGGCAAATCCACAGCAGTCATGCGGCATCGCTCCCTTGCAATAGCTGCACCTTAGACAATGGCCGCCGTTGCAAACAGCTCAAACTCTCAGAATAGGTGCCCGAACATGAAAAAACCCGCTAAAAAGCGGGTTTTTCATGGATCAACACACAGCTCGCAACGTCAGAGCTCGGAGAAGCATTCTTCGATGATTGCCAGGCCCTTGTCCAACTGTTCGTCTGGCGAGGTCAACGGCACCAGCACACGCAGGACGTTGCCATAAGTGCCGCAGGACAACAGGATCAAACCCTTGTCGCGCGCCTTGGCCACGATCTGGGCCACGGCAGCGGCGTTCGGCTTATGGGAATCACCGTTTTCGAACAACTCCACGGCAATCATCGCGCCCAGGCCGCGGACTTCACCGATTACCGGGTATTTCTTCTGGATGGCCTTGAGGCCGTTGACCAGGCGCTCGCCCACGGCCTTGCAGCGATCCAGCAGGTGCTCTTCTTCGAACACTTCCATCACTGCCAGCGCCGCCGCGCAAGCGATCGGGCTACCCGCATAGGTGCCACCCAGGCCACCCGGGGCGATGGCGTCCATGTACTCGGCCTTGCCGCAGACACCGGCCAGCGGGAAGCCGCCAGCGATGGATTTGGCGAAGGTAGTCAGGTCGGCGGCAACGCCCATCTGCTCCATGGCAAAGAAGGTACCGGTACGGCCTGCGCCGGTCTGCACTTCGTCGGCGATCAGCAAAATACCGTGCTGGTCGCACAGGGCACGCAAGCGCTTCATGAACTCCTTCGGCGCCACATAGAAACCACCCTCGCCCTGCACCGGCTCGATGATGATTGCAGCGATGTCACGCGGCTCGGCGTCGTTCTTGAAGATGCGCTCGATGCTGGCGATGGAATCGTCGATGCTCACGCCGTGCAGTTCGTTCGGGTACAGCGCGCGGAAGATACCACCCGGCATCAGGCCCATGCCGGCCGAGTACGGCACGACCTTGCCAGTCAGGCCCAGGGTCATCATGGTGCGACCGTGGTAAGCGCCGGTGAAAGCAATCACTCCCGCACGACCAGTGGCGGCACGGGCGATCTTCACGGCGTTTTCCACCGCTTCGGAGCCGGTGGTGACCAGCAGGGTTTTCTTGGCGAAATCGCCAGGGACCTTGGCGTTGATTTTTTCGCACAGTTCCACGTACGGCTCGTAGGCCAGGACCTGGAAGCAGGTGTGGGTCAGCTTGTTCAGTTGCTCGGTCACGGCGGCGATGATTTTCGGGTGCACGTGGCCGGTGTTCAGTACGGCGATGCCGCCGGCGAAGTCGATGAATTCACGGCCTTCAACGTCGGTTACCGTTGCGTTCTTCGCCGATTCAGCGAAGATCGGGTGAATCTGGCCGACGCCACGTGGAACGGCAGCGGTACGGCGGGCCATCAGATCAGCGTTAGTCTTGCTCATTACAGTCCTCATTCGCCGCTCATCGGTCGGCGTGGCTCAAGGATTTGCACGGCGGGCATTCAACGGCGGCAGCATGCGATGATCGACTGCCACGGCGTTACCGGCCGCAGGAAAAAGTGCAGTTTTGAAACGGCGCAAAGGGACAGCGCTCTCGTGCCCTTTGCGCTTGCAACAGGATCAGATACCCAGGCAGAGGTATTTGATTTCCAGGTAGTCCTCGATGCCGTACTTGGAGCCTTCACGGCCCAGGCCCGAGGCCTTGATGCCGCCGAACGGCGCGACTTCGTTGGAAATCAAACCGGTGTTGACGCCGACCATGCCGTATTCCAGGGCTTCAGCCACGCGGAACACACGGCCCAGGTCACGGGCATAGAAGTACGAGGCCAGGCCGAACTCGGTGTCGTTGGACATCGCGATCACTTCGGCTTCGTCTTTGAAGCGGAACAGCGGCGCCAGCGGGCCGAAGGTCTCTTCCTTGGCTACAGCAGCGGTTTTCGGGACGTTGGTCAGGATGGTCGGCTCGAAGAAGTTGCCTTGCATCGGTTTGCCACCGGCCAGCACGGTCGCGCCTTTGCCGACGGCATCGGCGATGTGTTCCTGGACCTTGGCGACGGCTTTCTCGTCGATCAGCGGACCGGTGGTGGTGCCGTCCTCCAGACCGTTGCCAATCTTGAGCTTGGCGACCGCAGCCTTGAGTTTCTCCGCGAACGCGTCGTACACCGAATCCTGGATGTACAGACGGTTGGCACAGACGCAGGTCTGGCCGTTGTTGCGGTACTTGGAAATGATCGCGCCTTCGACGGCCTTATCCAGGTCCGCGTCGTCGAACACGATGAACGGCGCGTTGCCGCCCAGTTCCAGGGAGACTTTCTTGATGTCCTTGGCACATTCGGCCATCAGTTGACGACCGATCTCGGTCGAACCGGTGAAGGACAGCTTGCGCACGATCGGGTTGCTGGTCAGCTCGCCGCCGATGTCGCCGGCGCTGCCGGTGACCACGCTCAGCACGCCTTGCGGGATGCCGGCACGGTGCGCCAGTTCCACCAGGGCCAGGGCCGAGAACGGGGTTTGCGAGGCCGGCTTGATGACCATGGTGCAACCGGCGGCCAGGGCTGGACCGGCCTTGCGGGTGATCATCGCGGCCGGGAAGTTCCACGGGGTAATGGCGGCGGTCACGCCGATCGGCTGTTTGATCACGATCAGGCGCTTGTCGGGCTGGTGGCCGGGAATCACGTCACCGTAGATGCGCTTGGCTTCTTCGGCGAACCACTCAATGAACGACGCAGCATAGACGATCTCGCCCTTGGCTTCGGCCAGTGGCTTGCCCTGCTCCAGGGTCATCAGGCGACCGAGGTCGTCCTGGTTTTCGATCAGCAATTCATACCAGCGGCGCAGCTTGTTGGCGCGCTCCTTGGCGGTCAACGCACGCCAGGCCGGCAGCGCCTTGTCGGCGGCTTCGATCGCACGGCGGGTTTCGGCAGCGCCCATTTTCGGCACGGTACCCAACACTTCGCCCGTGGCCGGGTTGGTGACCTTGATCGTCTGACCATTGTCCGCATCGACCCAAGCGCCATCGATGAAGGCTTGCTGGCGGAACAACTGGGTGTCTTTAAGCTGCATGTCGGCTTTCCTTAACAGCACCGCGCGCACGCGGAGCGAATTAGAGTTGTAGAAAGGCGCCTTATGGGCTGCCGTCAGGGAAATCATTCACTGGGCTGAAGCACAGAAATAACGCACAACAAGCATAGACGTGCGGTTCAGCACCCAGACAAGAGCGTTTGAAATCTCAAACGAATCCTAGGGCCGATGGGGGTGAAGGACAATAGGCTGTTCGAAAAAAAGAACGAAAAAGACGAAATTGACCGTTTTTTCTGATCAGCGTAGCCAGCACCTGCCCCAAGGCCGGAAAACAACGGCAAATCAGCAGCATGGACGCCCGCGATGCATATGAGTATCATGGCGCCGCGTTGCACCAGTAGCTCAGCTGGATAGAGTACTGCCCTCCGAAGGCAGGGGTCGTGGGTTCGAATCCCGCCTGGTGCGCCATACAGATGATCAAAAGCCCCAAGTCGCGAGACTTGGGGCTTTTTTGTGGGCCATTGATTCACTCAACGCTTGCGCAACGCCTCCAGCCGCGCCGGCAAGTCTTCCTTGGGAAACCGCTTGTGCAGACCAAGCAACTTCTCATCCGCCGCCTTGGTCTCCCCCGCCTGGCGCAACCGCAGGATTTCCAGCAACCCCTGCTCCAGCGAAGAGGGGGCGGCGGACACGGCCTTGCTCTTTTTCGCCATGGGCTCATCCGCCTGGACTTGCACAGGCTGCTCCGGTTCCCGGCTCAGTTCGCCCAGGGGCGCCATGCGCGCCATCGGCGCCGGGGCAGCAGGGGCTGCCGGCGCGGGGGCAACGGCAAGCTCCTGCCGGGCCGCGGAATAATCCAGCGCTGCCGGTGCAGCCAGTTCGTCCTTTGGGGCCGGCGAACGCAGCACCAGGCCGATCATCAGCGCCACGCCCGCCACCGTGGCGAATGCCATTTGCCAGCGCGGCCGTTGGCAGGCCTGCAACCAGCGGCTCCACAGGCTCGGTTTGGGCGCCGGCGCTTCGCGGCGGGCGGTGGCCAGGATGAAGGCGTCCAGGGAGGCGGGGGGCTCGCCGCTGGCGTGTTGGCGGAAATGCTCGATCAGCGCTTCGTCAGCGGGATCCGGGGTCTGTCGGGAGTCAATCATGCGGGTACCTCCTCGGCCAGCAGCCGGTGCAACTTCTGCTGGGCGTAACGCAAACGGCTTTTTACTGCTTCCAGCGGGACGCCGGTCAGGGCGGCGATCTGTGGCAGCTCCAGGTCGCCGTGCAGGCGCAGCAGGAAGACTTCGCGCTGGTCTTCGGGCAAGGCTTGCAAGGCGACGTCCAGCCGGCCCTGATCGCGGCTCAGGCTCAACTGTTGCTCCGGGCTACTGGAATCGTCGGACTGGACATGAAGTTGTTCGTCGTAGCTGTCATGCAATGGATTGTGAACACCGTGCCGGCGCCAGTGATCAATCAAACGGTTGCGGGCAATCTGGAACAGCCAGGTGCGAAAACTCGCCCGTCCTTGTGGCTGGGTGCTGCTGCGGATCAGGCTGAGCCAAGTGTCCTGGAAGATTTCCTCGGCCAGCTCAGCCTTGTTGCTCAAAGACACGAGGAAACGATAAAGCCCCTGCCGATGCCGCGCATAGAGGATTTCAAAACTGGCGCCATCACCGTCGCGGTAGCGGGCCAGCAGCGTTTCGTCGCTGACGGAGTCAATCGGGGTGGGCATTTGGGCGGCGGACTCCTTCCAAGAGAAATGCGATTCTGCAAACAACATCGATCCACTGTGGGAGCCGGGCTTGTTCTGATGCCGGTCAGTTAAGGATCAAACGGCGCAACACCTGCGGGAGCAAAGCTTGCTCGCGATAGCGATGGACCGGTCAACATTGTTGCTGACTGACTTACCGCCATCGCGGGCAAGCCTTGCTCCCACAAGCCCGGCTCCCACATTTTGATCCCATTAATCTTCAGGAACCGTGTTTGGCCTCGGGCTTGAGGCTCTGTGCCAGCTCGACCATCTGCACGAACTCGGCACGCAGCCCGAACGGGTCATCGCCCCGCGCAGAACGGGCCAACTGAGCGGTGTCCTTCAAACTCATCGACCCAGTGTAGCGCCCCTCGCCCTTGAGCTGCTGCGCAAAGGCCGCCACCGCCGCCGAGAAACGCAGGTCATCGCTGGCCTTGCCTTCGCCCTGCGCACTGGCTATCGGATGTTCGATCAGTCGGCTGCTGCCACCTTCAGCGGGTTTGTAGCGTACCCGCACCATTGCCAGCTCACCGGCCTTGCCCTCTTGCTTGGGCTGCGGGCTGGCATAGCGCAGCGGCTCCAGCCAACCCTGCTCCCCTTTCGGCACGATTTCATACAACGCCGTCACCGTGTGCCCGGCACCGATTTCGCCGGCGTCGATCTTGTCGTTGCTGAAATCCTCACGTTTCAGCCCGCGGTTCTCATAACCCAACAGGCGATACTCGCTGACCTGGGCGGGGTTGAACTCCACTTGCAACTTCACATCCCGCGCCACCACCGCCAGGGTCGAGCTGAGCTGGTCCACCAACACCTTGCGTGCTTCGAGCAGGTTGTCGATATAGGCGTAGTTGCCGTCGCCGGCATCGGCCAGTTGTTCCATCAGGTGTTCGTTGTAGTTATCCACACCGAAACCCAGGGTCGTCAGGGAGACGCCACTTTTACGCTGGTCCACCGCCATCTGCTTGAGGCTGTCGAAGTCACTGACGCCGACGTTGAAGTCGCCGTCGGTGGCCAGCAGGATGCGGTTGATGCCTTTGTCGATGAAGCTTTCCCGGGCCATCTGGTAGGCCAGTTCGATACCCGAGGCACCTGCGGTGGAACCTCCGGCATCGAGCTGATCGATGGCATTGCGGATTTTCACCTTGTCGCGACCCGAGGTCGGCTTGAGCACCACCCGCGACTCACCGGCGTAGGCCACCAGGGACACCCGGTCCTGATCGCGCAATTGGTCAACCAGCAATTTCAACGTGCCCTTGACCAGCGGCAGGCCTTCGCGACGGTCCATCGAACCGGAAACGTCCACCAGGAACACCAGGTTGGCCGGCGCCAGGTCCGCCACGGCGCGGTCGGAAGCCTTGATGCCGATACGCAGCAACCGGGTGTGAGGGTTCCACGGTGACGGCGCCACTTCGGTGGTCACGCCAAAAGGCGAACCATCGGTGGGCAGTGCGTAGGTGTAGGGAAAGTAGTTGACCATTTCCTCCAGCCGCACAGCCCCTTCGGGCGGCAGGCTACCCTGGTTGAGGAAACGTCGCACATTGGCGTAGCTGCCGGTGTCGACATCCACGCTGAAAGTCGACACCGGTGTTTCGGCAACGCTGTGGATGGGATTGTCCGGCAGTTTTTCATATTGTTCCCGCGGCTCGGAGCGGTAGTCCCCAACGATCGAGTCGTTCATCACCTTCGACGAGGCCATCGGTGCCGGCGCACTCATGGGCTGTACCGCAGGCTGGGCCACATAGGCCACTTCGCCCTTGAGTTCGGAGCTGGGCGCCGCAGCTACCGGCTCGCCCGGCTTGGCGGTTTCCCCGTATGGCTGGCTACAACCGGCCAGCGCCACCAGTAGGGTCACGGCGAAGCCCTGGGCAGCAGGGCGTAGGAATGGGAGCGGGCGGGACATGGGCTGACCTCGTGAGTGGATGATCCGTTCACAAGCTCAGACGAGGAGGATCTGCGGTTCGGGTTAACGACAGCAAAAATTTTTTGGAGGCGCTGAAACAGCAGCGCCTGGTCACCGTGGATGTCCAGGCGCAAAAGGCGGCCAGCGAGACGACACATGACTCGCAACGGGGAAATCCAATCATTCGATCCCGATTTCCACCACCGTTTTCCCTTGCCCGCGCCCATCTGCCACTTGGCCAAACGCGTCATTGACCTCGCCCAGGCCAAACCGCCGTGGATCGACCTTGATCCGCAGTTTCCCGGCCTCAACCAGCCCTGCCGCCTCCCGCAGGATCTGGCCATGGCGCTCTCGCCCCTTGCCGGTCAGCAAGGGCATCAAGGTAAATACGCCGGAATAACTCGCGCCACGAAACGACAATGGCGCCAGACTGTGCTGTCCCCAGCCCAAGCAACTGAGGACATGTCCGGTGTAGGTCTTCACGGCGTTGAACGACGCGTCCAGGGTCGGGCCGCCGACCGTGTCATAAACGATGTCGAAGCCCTCGCCATCGGTGTGCAGGCGTACGTAGCTGTCGGTGTCTTCGGATCGGTAGTCAATGGCCGTCGCGCCCAGTTCGCGAATGAAATCCAAGCTGCCGATCGAGCCGGTGGCATAGACCTCGGCGCCTCGAGCCCTGGCGATCTGCACGGCCATTTGACCGACACCGCCCGCACCACCATGGATCAGCACTTGCTGGCCGGCCCGGACATTGGCACGATCCACCAGCCCTTCCCAGGCCGTGATGAAGACCAGCGGCAACGCCGCCGCTTCCCGCATGCTCAGTGAAGCGGGCTTGGGGGCGATCAGACGAGCATCGACGGCAATGTACTCGGCAAGTGCACCCTGGGCGCCGCCGATACCGCCCGCCATGCCGAATACCTCCTCGCCGGGGGCAAAATCATTCACACCCTCACCCAACGCAACGACGGTCCCCGCCAGGTCAATTCCCAATACGGCGGGCAGGGGCTGACGAGCATGGGCACCGCCACCTGCCGCAATCTTGGTATCCAGCGGGTTGACTCCTACAGCGTGGACCTTGATCAAAACTTGTCCCTTACCGGGAACCGGCCGGGGAATGGGGCGGACAACCAGTGGAGCCTGAGCAGCTTCAGCGATAGCAGCGGACATGGTGATGGTCATGACGGTAAACCTCCAATGAGTGGGCAGGTTCATATTGCGAGCAACGACGTATTCCGATAAGTAAGCAACAATGGATAGGATTTATTCCCCACACAGGCCAAATCCCTATGGATCTGTTCGATGCAATGCAGGTGTTCGTACGGGTGGTGGAACGCGGTTCGTTCTCGGCCGTCGCCAGGGAACTGAACCTGGGCCAACCGGCGGTGAGCAAGCAGATCCGCGGGTTGGAGAAACATCTGGGCGGAGCGCTGTTTGCCCGCAGCACCCGCCATCTGGCGTTGACCGACCAAGGCCAGCGCTTCTATGCCCAGAGCAAGGAAATTCTCGCCAGCCTGGACACTGCCCGACTCAGTTTCGCCAGCGGCCAGGAACAGGTCGCCGGTCCTCTGCGCGTAGCGGCTCCGGTAAGTTTCGGGCGGTTGTGTATTGCGCCTCTGGTAGGTGACTTCCTGGCACGTCATCCACAGGTTCGGATAGACCTGAGACTAAGCGATCAACATGAGGATGTGCTGAAGGAAAATATCGACGTGGCCATTCGTATCGGCGGGGTCCAGAACGAAGGACTGGTAGCTTTGAAGCTCGGCGAGAGCACGCGCCAGGTATATGCCTCCCCCACGTACTTGCAACGACACGGCACACCACTCGAACCGTCTGACCTGTCCCGTCACAACTGCCTGGGGTTTACCCTGCTGGAGCACTATGACGTTTGGCAGTTCGACTGCCATGGCGACAAACATCACGTGACGATCAAAGGCAACGTCACCAGCAACAGCAGCGAAGCGATCCGGGAAATGGTGCTTTGCGGGTTAGGTATTTCGCTTTCGCCACAGTGGCTGTTCGCCGCCGATGTTCGCCAGGGAACCGTGACCAGCGTGCTCGCTCCATACCAGCCGACAGCATTACCCCTTCACGCGGTATTCAGCCAGGACCGACGCCGCTCGGCACGCACCCGGGCTTTTGTGGACTTCTTGCGCGAACGCCTTTGAAGACCGGCCACCGACCCCGCAGAGGCGCCTGAGCGGAACTAGGCGTCACACGCCAACGAAGGCTGCGCCGACTTCACGGGGCGTCGCGAAAAAAACATCGCCGCCGCGACTCCCACCGCCCCCATCACCACGCTATACCCCACGCACACCCAAGGACTCCACGGCACCAGCGCGATCAGCACCAGCGGCGTGACACTGGCCCACAACGCGTAGGCAATGTTGTAGGTGAACGAGATGCCGGAGACGCGAATCTTTGGCGGGAACAGGTTGACCATCACCGAAGGCACCGCGCCGACCACCCCGCAACCCAGGCCGGCCACGGCGTAGGCCAGGCCCAGCCAGGTACCGCCATTGATCAGGCTGGCGTAGAGCACGGAGATGCCCAGGGGCAGCAACACGCTGTAGAGCATCACGGTACGCCAGGCACCGATGCGGTCGACGATGAGGCCGGCCAGGACACAGCCGATGTTCAGGAAGACGATGCCCAGGCTGCTCAAGGCGAAGGTCTGGCCGGGCGTCATGCCGAAGCTTTTCTGCATCACGGTCGGGGTAATGACCACGAACACCACCACGGCGGAGGTCAGCACGCAGGTCAGAATGGCGGCGGGCAGCAAGGCATGGCGATGGTCCCGCAGCACCGTGCGCAGCGGCAGTTCCGCAGCGTCTTCGCGGTTGGCTTGCAAGGCCATGAAGATCGGTGTTTCGCTCAGCCAGCGACGCAGCCAGACGCCGATGACACCGAAGACGCCACCCAGCAGGAAGGGCATGCGCCAGGCGTAATCGAGAATTTCCGTTGGGGTGTAGATACGGGCCAGCGCCGTGGCGGTCAGCGCGCCGAGCAAGTAGCCGAAGGTCAGGCCGGCCTGAAGGAAGCCCAGGGCATAGCCGCGATGGTGGAGCGGGGCATGCTCGGCCACGAATACCCAGGCACTCGGCACCTCACCACCCACCGCCGCGCCCTGCAGGATACGCAGCGCCAACAGCAACAACGGTGCGAAATAGCCGATTTGCGCATAGGTCGGCATCACGCCGATGAGCAGGCAGGGCAAGGCCATCATCAGGATGCTCAGGCTGAATACCCGTTTGCGCCCCAGCCGATCAGCGAAGTGCGCCATGAGGATGCCGCCCAGCGGCCGTGCCAGGTAACCAGTGGCGAAAATCCCGAAGCTTTGCAGCAAGCGCAGCCAGTCGGGCATTTCCGGTGGGAAGAACAACTGGCTGAGGGTCAGGGCGAAGAAGACGAAGATGATGAAATCGTAGATCTCCAGCGCCCCGCCCAAGGCGGCAAGCCCCAGGGTCTTGTAGTCGGACCGGCTGAACCGGTCGCCTGGCGGATGGGTGATGGCTGTCATGGGCAAATTTGAATATCAGGTTATTGAGTGGCGGGGGCCGCACCTTGCAGGAGCTGCCGAGTGCAACGAGGCTGCGATCTTTCCACTGCCGACTGAGTCGAGAGCGAAAGGTCGAAAGCGAAAGATCGCAGGCTTCGCCAGCTCCTACAAAGTCCAGCAGGGTTCATATGCTGAGTCAGCGATGGTAACGCCGCACGACGCTGCTGTTGCGCAACACGTGGCCGTTGATCTTTTCCATCAGTTGGGCACGGGTCAGCCCTGCGGGCAACGCATTCGGCGGCAGGTCCAGGGCGAAGAGCTGGATCAGATAGTGATGAGCGCTATCGCCGATGGGTGGGCAGGGACCGATATAACCGTGGGTGTTCTTGCTGTTGATACCGCTCACGCCTTCCAGCGTGGTCTTGCTGCCCGCCCCCATTGGTATCTGCCGCGTGGTGGCCTTGATACCGTAATGGACCCAGTGGTCGACGCCCTGGCCCCTTTGGCCATCCGGGTCCAGCATGACGATGGCGTAGCTGAGGGTACCCGGCGGGCCGGCGTTCCAGCTCAAGGCCGGGGAAATGTTCTTGCCACCGCATTTGTTGGCATCACTGGCAGCCGCAGCGGTGAAAAGGCGGTTATCCGACACGCCGGGGATGTTGAGGGTGAAACGCTCCTCGGCCTGAACAGCCCCTTGGGCGCACAGCACCAGGGTGAAGGCTGCCAGCCAGGGGGTGAGGGAGGTCAATCGGGTCATACCGGGCACCTTATGCGGGTCAAGCCATGGACGGCCTGCGCACTATAGCCCCAGCTCCGCCCGGGTTGCAGTGACAATTATGCTGAACCTCGCTCCAGTCAGCCGACTCTAAGGAGAAACGCCTGCCGGAGACTGACCATGCCCCTGCATAAAGTCGCCCGCTTCACGGATGTACGTGAAGACCGCGGCCTCGAAGTCAAGATCAACGAAACGACCCTCCTGCTGCTTCGCGCGGGCGACCAGATACGCGCCTTCCAAGGTAAATGCCCGCACGCCGGCGCGCCGTTGGCCAAGGGTGCGGTGTGTCACGGAAGGCTGATCTGTCCCTGGCACAAGGCTGCATTTCGGGCCGAAGACGGCGCCCTGTGCGAACCTCCGGCCCTCGATAGCCTGGAGCGCTATCACGTCGAGGTGCGCGACGGCGACATCTGGGTCGATGACCAACCGTTGCCCGCCGAGAAGATCCCGCCGGCCGACGACCCACGCACCTTTGTCATCATCGGTGCCGGGGCAGCCGGCACCGCATGCGCTGCGGCATTGCGCGATAAAGGCTTCGGCGGCCGGATTCAGCTGATCGATCGCGAAACCGACGCAGGATATGACCGCACGGTGCTGAGCAAATACGTCCTGGCCGGCGACATGACAGTCGATGAGACACCCGCGTTGCGGGATGAAACTTACTTCACCCAGCAACGTATCGATCGGATTCACGGCGAAGTTGTGGGCCTGGATAGCACCTCGCGGCAGATTCGCCTGGCCGACGGGCGGACACTGGACTACGACGCAGCGCTGATCGCCACTGGCGCAACGCCCAGGACTCCGGACCTGCCGGGCATCGATCTGCCGCAGGTCTTCGTGCTGCGCTCGATGGAACACACAAGGCACATCCTCGACTGCGCCCGGCCCGGGCAACGAGCGGTGATTATCGGTGACAGTTTCATTGCCATGGAAGTGGCCTCGTCGCTGCGCAAACGGGAGCTGAGCGTCACTGTCCTGGCCCGTCACCCCGTGCCGTTCGCGGCTCAGTTGGGCGACAGTGTCGGCCAGGCCATCCTGGCCCGGCATCGAGCCAACGGCGTGGTTTATCACACCGATGGCGAAGCGGCGCGCATCGAAGGTGCCGGTAAGGTGGAGGCCGTGGTGCTGGATAATGGCCAGCGCTTTGCGGCGGACCTTGTGATTGTCGGGATCGGCGTTCGTCCAGCCACCGAACCATTTGCCGATTTGCCGCGGGAAGAGGACCAGTCAATAACCGTCGACGCCGGCATGCGCGTGGCCGACGGGGTATGGGCCGTCGGTGATATCGCGACATTTCCCCTCAGCGGCCAGCCCCGGCGAATCGAACACTGGCGCCTGGCCCAACAACAGGCCCGAATCGCAGCAGCGAATATGCTCGGCGGTGAGGAACATTACTTGGATGTGCCGTTTTTCTGGACCTATCACTTCGGCAAACGCTACGACTACCTCGGCCATGCCGAGCAATGGGACGAGGTGCAATTCAAGGGCACTCCCGAGCATCCGCCCTTCATTGGCCTGTTGGGCAAGGATGGCCTGGTTGCCGCGGCTGTGGCCTGCGATGAAGGCCGGGCCATGGCGGCGCTGGCCCAACGCATGAAGCAACCGCTGCCGGTGGATGAGGCGTGGCGGTTGATCCGGGATTTTTCAAGCGCCTGACCTATCGCCTTCGCGCGCAGGCTCGCACACGCTGCGTTGCCTACAAACTTGGGCTCACACCAATCCCTGTGGGAGCGAGCCTGCTCGCGAAGGCGTCGGCGGCCTCTACATCGAATGATCGGCCGGCAGCTGGATAACCCGCGCCGGCTCCAACGGCGCCAGGGGCGGCGGTTGCAGTTCCTTGCTCAGCACATGAAAGTGCGGCACGACATGGCTGATGTCACCCTCCTGGTTGTTGTGGATGATCTTTGAGCCCGGCCGGCGCAGGGTGTCCAGGCGCTCGTCAGTCAGTTTGAAACTATCGCTCAAACCCTGATCGTCGACGACCGGCGCTGGCAATCGACGCTGGGAGAAGCTTCGACTCTTGCGCTGCTGATAACGCGCCCAGGCAATCAGGATGACCGCGTTGACCAATGCCACCCAACCGTAGATCTGCAACGTCCCGAGCGTATCCAGCCATGTGCCGCCGAAGCGCGGCCCGGCGTGACTGCCAAACAGCGGCCAGAGCCCATTGATCAACAGGTACAGCAGCCCAACCCAAGCCAGCACCGTGAAGAACACATCGATGAACACCAGAAAAGGCCTTTGCCGGGTCCTGATAATTTTCATCGGATCACTTCCTCTTCTTCATCACCAAACGGTTTGATACCCCGATCCGGGCTGACCCAGCGCGCACGCTGCTGATGCTGCCCGAACAAGACCTTCGGAAAACTCACCAGGGTGGTGAACAGGCTGATCAGCCAGAACACCAACGGGTACCAGACCACCCAGAACATGATGTGCCACAGGCCTTTTTCGTAACGGCGATCAATCAGGATGCTCACCGCGAACTGGAACAGGCACACCACCGCCAGCAACAGTCCGGTAAAAGCCGGCGGCATGAGATGCTCGACCGCAATGGCCGCCGGCATCTCGACGAATTTCCCCGCGCCCCAGAACACCACCGACAGCAGGAACGTGAACGCCCAGCCTGTGGACAGGCAATATTCGAACAGCAGCGGCCACAGGTAGCGATGGCGGTACTGCCAGATGCCACGGATATTCTTGAACAGCACCTCGGCACCGCCCTGGGCCCAGCGCAGCCGCTGACGCCACAGGCCGCGCAGGGTTTCGGGCATGAGGATCCAGCACAGCGCACGGGGCTCGTAGAAGATGCTCCAGTGGTCCAGTTGCAGCTTCCAGCTGATATCGATGTCTTCGGTGATCATGTCCGGGCTCCAATAGCCGACCCGGTGCAGGGCCGTGCGACGGAAGGCGACGATCACCCCGGAGACGGTAAAGATCCGCCCGAAGACCCGCTGGGTGCGCTTGATCAGGCCAATGATGGAAGAGAACTCGCCGACCTGGACCCGACCCACCAATGTCGAGCGGGTGCGGATACGCGGGTTGCCGGTCACCGCACCAAGACGGGCATTCTCCAGCATCGGCGCGACCAGATAGGCACAGGTATTGGGCGCCAGCAGTGCATCGCCATCGATGCACACCAGATATTCGCTACGGGCCGCGATGGCGCCCATGCGCAGGGCCACGGCCTTGCCCTGGTTCTCCGCCAGGTGTAGCACCCGCAGGCGCGGATCTTCCAGCGCCAACAGATCGAGGACCTGCCCGGTGTTGTCCTTGGAGCCATCGTTGATGGCGATGACTTCGATGTTGGGGTAGTGCTGTCCCAGCGCCGCGTGAATGGTATCGGCGACGTTATCGCCTTCGTTGAAACAGGGCACCAGGATGCTGATCAGCGGCTCGCCGGCCAGGGGCGGCGGCAACGTGTCGTCCTTCCACGGCCAGTGGCGCTCCCAGTGCAGCCAGAAATACAGGCCACCGGCAATCCACAGGCCGGACATGAACAGCGGGTAGAAGAACACGAAGTCCATCAGGAATTGCCCGGTGACCAGGAAGATCAGGCCCAGGGGCACTCCAAGGACGATCGCCAGCACCAGCAGAGCGAGCAGTCTGTCGAGCATGTCAAGGATTCCACTTGTTGGAGAGCGCCGGCCGCACGGTTTTCACCGCCGGCTGGTCTTCGATGAAATTGTCCGGGTAATAGCCGAAACTGGTCACACCCTGGCGCTTGAGGCGTCCCATCCAGTCGGCCAATTGCTCACCCTCGATATCACTGGCCGGCTTGCTGTCCCAGTCACGGGCCTGCAATTCGAACACCGTGCGCTTGAGAGCACCGGGGCGGGCCTTGACGGTCTGGACCAGGCGCTCCAGCCACGGGCCGGATTGCGCAGGGGTCTGTTTCTCCATCAACGGCATGGCCATCGGTGCCGTCCAGTCATAAGCTCCGAGGAAGTCATCGAGGTTCTGGGCGAACCAGGCTTCGCTTTCGGGATTGAGCATCGGTTCGGCAAAGATATTGCGCGCCGTCAGCACCTGCGGGCCACGAATCGCCCGGACCTTGGCGGTGAGCTCACGGGTGAAGTCGATCAGGTAGCGGCTCTTGAAGCGGGTCCAGCGTTGCATCGCTGCCGGGTCCTCGCGCAAGGCGGCGATGGACGTCGGCAGGCCGTTGGCCGCATAGACTTTCAGGGCCGCGGGACCGGCATCCTCGAAGTCGGAGAACACGGCGTCGTCGTGGTATAGAACCCCGTCCAACGAGCTCATCCGCGCCAGGTCTTCGTAGATTTCACCGATGACTTTGCGCACGTTCGGATCGAACGGCGACAAGCGCACGTACTGGTCCGGGGCGACGCCGGTCTTGCCGGTTTCCGGATCCCAGCGCTGCACTCGCGGCAGCTTCGCATCCAGGGCAAAGCTGAGCACCGGCATCCAGGCATAGACCTTGGCATTGGTCCGCGTACGCAATTGCCACGCAACCCGATCGAACAGGTCGGCCCGTACCGGCAGGTGACGGTTGGGGAAGTACAGCGAACGCACCAAGCCATCGCCTTTTGGATCGGCGAACGCCTGCAGGAATACCGTGTTGGCGCCCAGGTCATAGATGCGCTGGATCAACTTGCCGACGTTGGCTTCCTGCTGCACAGGGTCCGGATCGTAGACATAATCCAGGTCGACATGGACCACGCGCATCGGGTCGCTCGCCTGTACGGAAACGATGCTTTCGGCGAAATGTGCGCCGTCCGGATCGGAGGCAACCAAAAACCGCGGCCCGCTCATCAGGTTATCGAGGCTGTCGAGACCGTCCTCCAGGGTCAGGGCCATCTGATAACCCTCGCTGCCGATCACCTGCAGCGCGGTGCCATCGGCTTCCCCGTATGGCCAGACCCAAATTCGCGGACGGTAGCCGGTGACGTTGCGGATTTTCTCGGAGATCGACGCCACGTCCTTGCGCAAGCGCGCCTGGAAATCGGCCTCGGTTTCATAGCGGCCGGTGGCGGGATCGTAGCGCCGGGTGGTGGCCGCGGGTTGCTGGTTGCCCTGCGGGTTGGCGAGTATGCCTTTGTGATTGGCGTCGGTGTGTGCAGCGATCTCCACCAGACCCGACTTCGACACCTCGCGAATCTGCTCCCAGGTCAGGAAATCGGAGCGCTTGCGCGCTACCCCGGCAAAATCCACCGGTTGGTTCAGCGGCGTATCGATCCAACTGCCCACTGGCGCCAGGATCGCCGGCCAGTTATAGGCACGCAGGATCGGCATTACACGGGTGTAGAAACTCGCATAACCGTCGTCGAAGCTCAGCAACACCGCACGCGACGGCAGCTCGGGGCCGCCATTACGGGCGTTGATGATCTGGTCCACGGTGACCGGTTGGTAGTTGTTTTCCCGCAGCCACGCCAGTTGCTCGATCAGTCGCTCGGTGCGCACGGCCACCAGTGCCTGGTCCGGATCAAGGTCCTCGACGTCGTGATAGGCGATGCCGAGCACATGGTTCTTCGGCCACGGCTCGTCATTGGCCGCCAGGGGCCGTTGCGAGGGCGGCGTGAACGCCGGGGCCTGCTGGGCACACGCGCTGATCAGCAAGACCCCCAGCAGAAGGATGAATCGCGAAATGACAGGCATCTTCAAACTCTTCTAGAAGCGGTAGGTGAGGTCGACAAGCAGGCGCAGATCGCTTTCACGATCGCCGTCGTAAGGGCGGTTGAGCCAGCTCAGCGTGGCGCCGGCCTCGAGCACGTCGTTCCAGAGGAAACGCTGGCCGTAACCGAGCAGCCCCATGGCGCCGGTGCCGTGGTCGCGCTGGCTGTAGCTGCCGGCACCGACCTGGAATTGCTGGCTCCATGCGGTTTCGTACCGGCGATACAACACATGGTTGGCCGTGACGATCGGCATGACGCCGAGGTCCGACTTGGGGTTGAAATAGGGCACTTCGTTGGAGCCACTGTTGCGGCTGACCGCTACCTCCAGACCCATTTCCACCTGCAGGCGCGGGGTGCTGTAGAGACCTTCGCGGCCGGTCAGCAGGGTTTCGAGACGGTTGTTGCCATCACTGAAATGGGACGGACTGACCGTCAATCGCCACTCGCGACTTTCATGGGCTCGCCAGCGGATGAAACCGCTGCCGCCATTGGCGCGAATGCCGCTGTTGAGGGCACGCAGCGGCGTGTTGGCCGAGAGGTAATCCAGGCTGCCGCCGTACTGCCAGTGATCATCGATATCCAGGGCCAACGCCACGCGCGCGCCCTGTTTGTCACCGGAACCATAGGCATGGTTGGAAACTTCCGCTTCCAGGGTCATGTCACGGCTGCGACGCTCCACACCCAGGCGCTGCCAGCGATGATGGCCGGTGCCTTCCTCGAAGTCGCCCGTGGCGTAACCGACGCCGCCGAACAGCCGCCAGTCTTCGTCGACGGGTGGGCTATAGAGCAACGTTTCGATACCGAAGTCCCGACTGCCGGTCACCGCACCGGCATCGCCGTTGCTGCCGCCATAACTTTTGCCGGTATAGGCCTCGATGCGCAGTTCAGCCATGTCGTGCACATCGCGCAGGCGCTGCAAGCGTTTGACGTGGGCGTTTTCCGGGTAACGAGCAACGACATCGTCGGTCAGGACATCCAACTGCCGCCATTCCTGCAAATCCAGGGCGGCGCGGGCCTGGGCGATTTCCAGGTCCCGGTTGCGCGGGGTGGTCGCCTCGACTTCCTTGAGCAGGTTTTCCGAACGGCGCGGCCAATCCCGGGCCTGATACAGATCTGCCTGGGCCAGCCGCAGGCCGATATTGCCGGGCCCTTGATTGACCAGCGTTTCCAGGCGCGCCTCCGCGGTAGGCAGATCGGCACCATAGGTCCCGGACTGGGCGGCGAGCAGTTGAGCATCCATCCATTCGTCGTTGGGGTTGCCGATTGGCAAGCCCTTGAGCTCGACCCGTGGATGCTGGGACTTCGCCAGGTCCTCGGCCAAGGCACGGGCCTCTTCGGATCTTTCGCTTTCCAGCAACGCATAATAGAGCGCGGTACTGTCCTCGAAGCGATCCGCGACATCGGCGTCCGGTGCGCTCAGTACCCGTCGGTACAAGTCGACGGCGATCTCCGGCTCACGCTGCTCCAGGTAGGAGGACGCCACCCAACGCAAGGCATAGGTGGGAATACTCACGCCTTCGGCGATCAACTTCTGGTACTCGGCAATCACTTCCGTCCGACGCGCCCGGGCGTTGAGCGCGCCCATGCGGTCGATTCGCCAGCGGAGTACGTCATCATAAGCCTCGGCTACTGGGGTCCAGGTGGCGAGCAATTTATCGTAATCGGCCAGGGCACGATCAGCGATGACAAAGCGTTCCTTTTCGCTGCGACTGGCCATGTCCGCCAGGCGAACCCGCTCGGCCGCCACGTCGCCCTCCAATCGCCGTTGCACACCACGGTCAATCAGACCCGGCTGAAGACGAGCCAGGCGCAATGCTGGCTCTGGCAGGCGGGCGCGCTGCAGGGCATTGATGTATTCCGCGGCGATTTCGGGCCTGCTGCCAGCGCGGGAGAACGCCTGGTCATATTCGAACAGCGCTTCGTGAGGGCTCCCGGCACGGGTCAAGGCATAGCCCAAAGCCATCCGACGCGTCGGGTCTTCAGGCTTCGCAGCGACCATGGCCCTTGCACGATTGACGGCTTCATCAGGCTTGCCGGCATCGGCCTGGGTCAAGGCCAGGCCGAGTTGCAGGTCGGGATTCTCGGGATCGATCAGCAGCGCCTGCCGGTACAGCTCGGCAGCAGAATCCCAACGCTTGAGGTTGCGGTAGGCGCGAGCCGTAGCGCTCAGCGCTTGCACCGGCAGATCGCGATAGCGACTCTGGGTTTCATAGACCTTCACCACTTCGGTATCAAGGCCGGCCCAACTGGCAATCTGCAGATAGTCACTGGTCTGGGTGACACTGGCCTGTCCAGCCGGTAGCTGACGCAACAGGGTCAACGCAGGCGTGTAATGGCCCGCACGGGCGTCGAACACCATCTGATCATAGGCGGTATCGGCAAATGCGAAGGCCGGCCAGCACAACTGGCTGCACAACATGACGCCAAACAACGGGCGCAAACCGCATTGAATAAGAGGACCCACAGTACGCGGCATTCGTCAGCATCCTTACATGGCCAGCCGGGTCGCAGTGCCCCCTTGCCCATCAAACAGGAAGCCGGATCAAAGGAATCCAGCCAAGCTCTAATGGGCCTAGTCTTGCATTGCGCGGCGGGGCATCTTCGAGAACGCCACAATTCTTCAGAATCGGTACAGATTCAGCCCTGCTCCAAGGGCAAAAAAAACCGGCCCGTGCGTAATGCACGGACCGGTTCTGGATGTTGCCAAAGCGGTTACTGAACGGCGACGCCACCACCCACCTTGTTCATCACAAACGTCATGAATTCTTCGACGGTCATTTTCTTACCGTTGAAATCAACCTGATTGTTGGCGTAGCGCAGCTTGGTGACTACATCGTTGCCTTCCAGGGTCGCCAGCTGCGTACCCACTGCCATGGCGCTGAACATGTCGCTGGTGGCAAGGGCCTGATCCGCGATCAGTTTGGCGTCAGTCTGACCTTCCATCTGGGCTTGCACAGTCGCCAGGTCCACCAGCATCGGCTTGGAGACTTTCACGTTGAAGTCCAGCAAGGCGAGCAACTGACGGCCCAGCTCATCAGGCGGCAGGTCCATCGATTGCGGCTTGGCCAGATTGACGACCAGGCTCGCACGGCTTTCACCGCTGGCGGTACTGAACGACAGATTCTCCAACGCGATCTGCGGGCCAGCAGCCAGGAGTTTCTCCAGGTCGGCCTTGACCTGAGCCTCTTCGGCCTCGGTCAGGTTCAGCTCTGGAGCAGGTTCGCCAGCTTCGGCGGCTTCGGCAGCGGCTTTTTCATAGGGCTGCAGCTTGGCCTGATAAACCTGCATCAGCGACATGGTGGCGGGGATGTCGAGGTTCTTAGCGCTGATTGCCATCTGCGCGGCGCCAATGGTCTTATCGTTGAACGACAACTCACCGATCTTGTAATCGGCACGCCCCGAAGCGCTGGTGCCGCTTTCGGTACTGCTGTTCTTCATCTCGATATTCTTCAGACCCACCACCGACTTCTGCTCACCGAAGCTGGCCTTGAGGCTGTTCAGAATCAGGGCGTTATCGCCCATGTAATAGCCGTAGGTGCTCTTGTTCAGGTTGCTGGCAAGGGTCAGGCCATTCAGCTCAACCAGCACCGGGCTCTGATCTTCCGCGACGCTGGTCAGCTTGAGGCTGTCCATGTAGCCGTCCGCCTTGATCTTCTGTGCCTGGGCATTGGCGGCCAGGTCGAGTTTCAGACCGGAGAAGACGACCTGGGACTGCTCATCCAGCTTGGCGTCCAGCGGCAGCAATTCCAGCGTGCCGTTGACCGATTGGTCGTAACCCAGGTTGAACACACCTTTGACAGGCGATTTGTCCTTGGCGGCAGCGAACCATTTTTCGGTCAGTGGGGTCCGTTCGATTTCGGCATGACTGGTGGCCATGACCGGCAGCCACTTGAGGGTCATCAGACGCGAAAAAGGCAGCGGACCGTGTTCGATATTGTCCACGACCAGCAGCTCCACCGCTTCGCCACCGAACATATCGCCTTCACCCTTGAGGCGATAATGAGCGGTGCTGCTGAAGATCCCACGATCCAGCGAAACCAGTTCGATAGAGGACGAGCTGTTGGAGCCGGCCAAGGCAGTCACCATCTGCTTGTTACTTTCGGCAATGGCAGTTTGCAGCACGCCCTCGAGTTTGGTCCCGGTGTACCAGGCGCCGCCCGCACTGACAGCTCCGACTGCTACAACGATTCCCAAGAGTACGCTTGCTGATTTATTCATGAGTGACCCGATCGATATCCATGGTTGAAAAAGCCGTCGTCTTCCCTGACACCGCGAAGGGTGTGGCTTGACGCCGTAAAAAGGTGGAGGGAGATTACCATCAGGCACCCTTGGAGGCCCAATGTTTAAAGGGGGGAAAGAAAACTCTTGAGAGACGGTCTACGAATATTGGACTTCAATTTCGTCCAGTTGATGGTCGAAAGTCCTGAGCCGCGCCGTCCAAGTGTATACCAACACCTCGAAATCGCGGTTGATGACCGCTGCGCCCGATGATTCAGCACGGGGGTCGCAGAAGTCCAGTTGATAACGTTCACGGGCCATGGCATTGGCAACATCGCACAGCTCACGGGCATTGTTGAGCCAATGCCAGCCGTCCTGGGCAACCTGTTTGTCCAAAGCGGCGCATTGGATCTTCAGGGCTTCGAGGCTTTTTTCCAGCGGAGTGCCTGTGAGTTCGCCCATGACCTCCTGGAAGGTGCGCCCAGGTTGCCAGTAGCTGCCCCAGAAATAACGGTCAAACACCGTCTCGACCCGTCTCAACGCGACCTTGGTATCCCAGATCAGCACCAGGGTTTTACCTTGCCCTAAATGTTTCTTCTTGATGCGTTGCCCTTGCAGCGATGCCCAGGCCACGATGGCGATGGATATCACGCCGATCAGCGCAGACGCACTGTCCAGAAATATCAGCGCTTTTTCGATCTGGTGAGTCAGCATGACGCCATAGAAATAAGTGGCCGAGAGCAGCACCAAGGCCGCGATGGCACACCAGAAACCGGGAGCATAAGGGTTTTTCATTATTGGAATCCCCATGACCAGTGACGCATTGACGTCGCGGGCTCCGTTTTTTTCGTCAGTCCCCGACACTCACAGCATAGCAACGGCCCCGGGGTTTGCTGGGGTGACGACAGCAAAACAGGGTGCGATCCGATTACCGGCCCAAAACGACAAAACCCCTGTCTGCGTCAGCAGACAGGGGTTTTGGGAATTCGATCTTGACGATGACCTACTCTCACATGGGGAAACCCCACACTACCATCGGCGATGCATCGTTTCACTTCTGAGTTCGGGATGGGATCAGGTGGTTCCAACGCTCTATGGTCGTCAAGAAATTCGGCAGCCAGCCCGTTCAACAGCAACGTGCCGGCAAAAATCGAGAACTTCTACTAAAACAAAACCCCTACCTGCGTCAGCAGATAGGGGTTTCGGAATTTAATCTTGACGATGACCTACTCTCACATGGGGAAACCCCACACTACCATCGGCGATGCATCGTTTCACTTCTGAGTTCGGGATGGGATCAGGTGGTTCCAACGCTCTATGGTCGTCAAGAAATTCTGTAGCCAGCGCGTTGCATGGGCAACGTTCCAGCGAATGGGTATGCGATAGTTTGTGTGTTGCTGCTGAGTCAGTTCGAACTTTCGGTTCGTTTCGTCTTCACACACCGCAATCTGGCGCCCTGTGCTTTTCAGCTCGGAGCAAGCAAATTGCTTGGGTGTTATATGGTCAAGCCTCACGGGCAATTAGTACAGGTTAGCTCAACGCCTCACAGCGCTTACACACCCTGCCTATCAACGTCGTAGTCTTCGACGGCCCTTCAGGGAGCTCAAGGCTCCAGTGAGATCTCATCTTGAGGCAAGTTTCCCGCTTAGATGCTTTCAGCGGTTATCTTTTCCGAACATAGCTACCCGGCAATGCCACTGGCGTGACAACCGGAACACCAGAGGTTCGTCCACTCCGGTCCTCTCGTACTAGGAGCAGCCCCTCTCAAATCTCAAACGTCCACGGCAGATAGGGACCGAACTGTCTCACGACGTTCTAAACCCAGCTCGCGTACCACTTTAAATGGCGAACAGCCATACCCTTGGGACCGGCTTCAGCCCCAGGATGTGATGAGCCGACATCGAGGTGCCAAACACCGCCGTCGATATGAACTCTTGGGCGGTATCAGCCTGTTATCCCCGGAGTACCTTTTATCCGTTGAGCGATGGCCCTTCCATACAGAACCACCGGATCACTAAGACCTACTTTCGTACCTGCTCGACGTGTCTGTCTCGCAGTCAAGCGCGCTTTTGCCTTTATACTCTACGACCGATTTCCGACCGGTCTGAGCGCACCTTCGTACTCCTCCGTTACTCTTTAGGAGGAGACCGCCCCAGTCAAACTACCCACCATACACTGTCCTCGATCCGGATAACGGACCTGAGTTAGAACCTCAAAGTTGCCAGGGTGGTATTTCAAGGATGGCTCCACGCAGACTGGCGTCCACGCTTCAAAGCCTCCCACCTATCCTACACAAGCAAATTCAAAGTCCAGTGCAAAGCTATAGTAAAGGTTCACGGGGTCTTTCCGTCTAGCCGCGGATACACTGCATCTTCACAGCGATTTCAATTTCACTGAGTCTCGGGTGGAGACAGCGCCGCCATCGTTACGCCATTCGTGCAGGTCGGAACTTACCCGACAAGGAATTTCGCTACCTTAGGACCGTTATAGTTACGGCCGCCGTTTACCGGGGCTTCGATCAAGAGCTTCGCGTTAGCTAACCCCATCAATTAACCTTCCGGCACCGGGCAGGCGTCACACCCTATACGTCCACTTTCGTGTTTGCAGAGTGCTGTGTTTTTAATAAACAGTCGCAGCGGCCTGGTATCTTCGACCGGCGTGGGCTTACGCAGCAAGTGCTTCACCCTCACCGGCGCACCTTCTCCCGAAGTTACGGTGCCATTTTGCCTAGTTCCTTCACCCGAGTTCTCTCAAGCGCCTTGGTATTCTCTACCCAACCACCTGTGTCGGTTTGGGGTACGGTTCCTGGTTATCTGAAGCTTAGAAGCTTTTCTTGGAAGCATGGCATCAACCACTTCGTCACCCAAAGGGTAACTCGTCATCAGCTCTCGGCCTTAAGATCCCGGATTTACCTAAGATCTCAGCCTACCACCTTAAACTTGGACAACCAACGCCAAGCTGGCCTAGCCTTCTCCGTCCCTCCATCGCAATAACCAGAAGTACAGGAATATTAACCTGTTTTCCATCGACTACGCTTTTCAGCCTCGCCTTAGGGACCGACTAACCCTGCGTCGATTAACGTTGCGCAGGAAACCTTGGTCTTTCGGCGTGGGTGTTTTTCACACCCATTGTCGTTACTCATGTCAGCATTCGCACTTCTGATACCTCCAGCAAGCTTCTCAACTCACCTTCACAGGCTTACAGAACGCTCCTCTACCGCATCACTTACGTGATACCCGTAGCTTCGGTGTATGGTTTGAGCCCCGTTACATCTTCCGCGCAGGCCGACTCGACTAGTGAGCTATTACGCTTTCTTTAAAGGGTGGCTGCTTCTAAGCCAACCTCCTAGCTGTCTAAGCCTTCCCACATCGTTTCCCACTTAACCATAACTTTGGGACCTTAGCTGACGGTCTGGGTTGTTTCCCTTTTCACGACGGACGTTAGCACCCGCCGTGTGTCTCCCATGCTCGGCACTTGTAGGTATTCGGAGTTTGCATCGGTTTGGTAAGTCGGGATGACCCCCTAGCCGAAACAGTGCTCTACCCCCTACAGTGATACATGAGGCGCTACCTAAATAGCTTTCGAGGAGAACCAGCTATCTCCGAGCTTGATTAGCCTTTCACTCCGATCCACAGGTCATCCGCTAACTTTTCAACGGTAGTCGGTTCGGTCCTCCAGTCAGTGTTACCTAACCTTCAACCTGCCCATGGATAGATCGCCCGGTTTCGGGTCTATTCCCAGCGACTAGACGCCCTATTAAGACTCGCTTTCGCTACGCCTCCCCTATTCGGTTAAGCTCGCCACTGAAAATAAGTCGCTGACCCATTATACAAAAGGTACGCAGTCACAGAACAAAGTCTGCTCCCACTGCTTGTACGCATACGGTTTCAGGATCTATTTCACTCCCCTCTCCGGGGTTCTTTTCGCCTTTCCCTCACGGTACTAGTTCACTATCGGTCAGTCAGTAGTATTTAGCCTTGGAGGATGGTCCCCCCATATTCAGACAAAGTTTCTCGTGCTCCGTCCTACTCGATTTCACTTCTAAGATCCTTTCGCGTACAGGGCTATCACCCACTATGGCCGCACTTTCCAGAGCGTTCCGCTAAAATCAAAGAAGCTTAAGGGCTAGTCCCCGTTCGCTCGCCACTACTAAGGGAATCTCGGTTGATTTCTTTTCCTCAGGGTACTTAGATGTTTCAGTTCCCCTGGTTCGCCTCTTGCACCTATGTATTCAGTGCAAGATAACCATCTTGTGATGGCTGGGTTCCCCCATTCAGACATCTCCGGATCACAGTCTGTTTGCCGACTCCCCGAAGCTTTTCGCAGGCTACCACGTCTTTCATCGCCTCTGACTGCCAAGGCATCCACCGTATGCGCTTCTTCACTTGACCATATAACCCCAAGCAATCTGGTTATACTGTGAAGACGACATTCGCCGAAAATTCGATCTTGCTCATGAGAGCAACTCACAAATTTTACCTTAGCCTGATCCGTTACCAGTGAAAGTAACGTTCAGTCTATCTTTCTATCACATACCCAAATTTTTAAAGAACGATCTAATCAAAAGACTAGAAATCAACATTCATCATCGCGTCGATGGAATGCTCATTTCTAAGCTTTAAACGAGGGTCACCAATCGGTAATGGTGGAGCCAAGCGGGATCGAACCGCTGACCTCCTGCGTGCAAGGCAGGCGCTCTCCCAGCTGAGCTATGGCCCCGTATCGCTACAGGGTGCACCAGTAATTGGTGGGTCTGGGCAGATTCGAACTGCCGACCTCACCCTTATCAGGGGTGCGCTCTAACCAACTGAGCTACAGACCCAATCGTCTTCTTCAATGAATCAAGCAATTCGTGTGGGAGCTCATGGAGCAGCTGCTGTCGTCGATTAAGGAGGTGATCCAGCCGCAGGTTCCCCTACGGCTACCTTGTTACGACTTCACCCCAGTCATGAATCACACCGTGGTAACCGTCCCCCCGAAGGTTAGACTAGCTACTTCTGGTGCAACCCACTCCCATGGTGTGACGGGCGGTGTGTACAAGGCCCGGGAACGTATTCACCGCGACATTCTGATTCGCGATTACTAGCGATTCCGACTTCACGCAGTCGAGTTGCAGACTGCGATCCGGACTACGATCGGTTTTATGGGATTAGCTCCACCTCGCGGCTTGGCAACCCTCTGTACCGACCATTGTAGCACGTGTGTAGCCCAGGCCGTAAGGGCCATGATGACTTGACGTCATCCCCACCTTCCTCCGGTTTGTCACCGGCAGTCTCCTTAGAGTGCCCACCATAACGTGCTGGTAACTAAGGACAAGGGTTGCGCTCGTTACGGGACTTAACCCAACATCTCACGACACGAGCTGACGACAGCCATGCAGCACCTGTCTCAATGTTCCCGAAGGCACCAATCCATCTCTGGAAAGTTCATTGGATGTCAAGGCCTGGTAAGGTTCTTCGCGTTGCTTCGAATTAAACCACATGCTCCACCGCTTGTGCGGGCCCCCGTCAATTCATTTGAGTTTTAACCTTGCGGCCGTACTCCCCAGGCGGTCAACTTAATGCGTTAGCTGCGCCACTAAGAGCTCAAGGCTCCCAACGGCTAGTTGACATCGTTTACGGCGTGGACTACCAGGGTATCTAATCCTGTTTGCTCCCCACGCTTTCGCACCTCAGTGTCAGTATCAGTCCAGGTGGTCGCCTTCGCCACTGGTGTTCCTTCCTATATCTACGCATTTCACCGCTACACAGGAAATTCCACCACCCTCTACCATACTCTAGCTTGTCAGTTTTGAATGCAGTTCCCAGGTTGAGCCCGGGGCTTTCACATCCAACTTAACAAACCACCTACGCGCGCTTTACGCCCAGTAATTCCGATTAACGCTTGCACCCTCTGTATTACCGCGGCTGCTGGCACAGAGTTAGCCGGTGCTTATTCTGTCGGTAACGTCAAAACACTAACGTATTAGGTTAATGCCCTTCCTCCCAACTTAAAGTGCTTTACAATCCGAAGACCTTCTTCACACACGCGGCATGGCTGGATCAGGCTTTCGCCCATTGTCCAATATTCCCCACTGCTGCCTCCCGTAGGAGTCTGGACCGTGTCTCAGTTCCAGTGTGACTGATCATCCTCTCAGACCAGTTACGGATCGTCGCCTTGGTGAGCCATTACCTCACCAACTAGCTAATCCGACCTAGGCTCATCTGATAGCGCAAGGCCCGAAGGTCCCCTGCTTTCTCCCGTAGGACGTATGCGGTATTAGCGTCCGTTTCCGAGCGTTATCCCCCACTACCAGGCAGATTCCTAGGCATTACTCACCCGTCCGCCGCTCTCAAGAGGTGCAAGCACCTCTCTACCGCTCGACTTGCATGTGTTAGGCCTGCCGCCAGCGTTCAATCTGAGCCATGATCAAACTCTTCAGTTCAAACATCTTTGGGTTTTGAGAAAACCCTAAACTTGGCTCAGCAATCGTTGGTTACATCTTTGATTTCTCGCGGAGTAACTTGTGATGCTGATAATCTGTTGACTAGCAGTCTGACTCCACAAGCACCCACACGAATTGCTTGATTCAGTTGTTAAAGAGCGGTGGGTTGAGCCTTTCGTCTCAACCGAGGCGCGCATTCTACAGCGCCCCGTGTATCTGTCAAGCGGTTATTTTGGAAGTTTTCAAAGTTTTGCTTTTCAAAACCTCAACAACTTCAACCACTTGCGCTTTCGATCTCTCGTTAGCGGGAGGCGAATTCTACAGCGTTAGCCGCTGCTGTCAACACCTCTTTTTCACCGCTTTCGACCGAGAAGATCGAACCGTCAACCGAGCCAGACAACCTGCCCTGTCAACTCCTTCCGCGACTTCGATGAACTGAAGCCCTGCCTCGCCTGAAACCTTCTAACTCATTGAAACTCAAGGAGTTTTCCGTTTCGACTGCGCCGGAAGTGGGGCGAATTATAGAGACTCAGAATCTGCCGTCAACCCTTAATTTCGCTTTTCTATCAATACGTTGCGACACACCCGATAAAACGCCGTCTGCACCCGCCAAAAGCTTCCCATCTATATAGAAGAAAGTTTCAAATGACTCCCCCCTCCTTAAAGGCAGTTACAGCCGCTTCATCCAAGCCAAGCACACGTTGCAGCACCTCCAGCGTGTGCTCCCCCAACAAAGGCGGCGCACGATGGTATTCCACAGGCGTCCTGGACAAGCGAATCGGGCTGGCGACCTGTGGCACCTTACCGGCCAACGCATGGGGCAGTTCTATCGACAACCCACGAGCCCGCACCTGTGGATCGGCAAACACCTGCTCCAGATCGTTGATCGGCCCGCATGGCACGCCGGCCTGCTCCAACTGGGCCACCCATTCGGCAGTGGTCTTGAACACCGTCGCCTGGCGAATCAATGGGATCAGCACCGCTCGGTTCGCCACCCGCTGCTTGTTCGTTACAAAACGAGGATCATCAGCCCACTGCGGTTGACCAGCGACTTCAGCAAACTTGCGGAACTGGCCGTCGTTACCCACGGTAAGAATGAAGTCGCCATCAGCCGTAGGAAAATCCTGATAAGGCACGATATTGGGGTGAGCGTTGCCCAATCGTTTCGGCGCATTGCCTGTCGTCAGGTAGTTCATCGCCTGGTTGGCCAGGCAAGCCACTTGAACGTCCAGCAATGCCATGTCGATGTGCTGACCATCACCTGCCTGGTCGCGGTGAGCCAGCGCCGCCAGGATGGCCGCAGTTGAATAAAGCCCCGTAAGGATGTCAGTCAGCGCAACCCCGACCTTCACCGGCCCAGCCCCCTCCTCTCCTTCAGGCCTCCCGGTGAGACTCATCAAGCCCCCCAACCCCTGGATCATGAAGTCATAACCGGCGCGCTTTGCATAAGGACCGGTTTGGCCAAACCCGGTGATCGAGCAATAGATCAAACGCGGGTTGATCGTCTTCAGTGAGTCGTAGTCCAGGCCATATGCCGCGAGCCCACCGACCTTGAAGTTCTCGATCAGGATGTCGGACTTGGCCGCCAGCTCCCGCACCAGGTTCTGTCCCTCGGGCCGGGTGAAGTCGATGGTGACCGATTGCTTGTTGCGGTTGGCTGACAGGTAATAAGCCGCCTCGGTCGTATTTTCTCCACGACCATCCTTCAGGAAGGGAGGCCCCCAGGCGCGCGTGTCATCACCATTGCCCGGGCGCTCGACCTTGATGACCTCCGCCCCCAGGTCCGCCAGTATCTGGCCGGCCCACGGCCCGGCCAGGACTCTCGATAAATCCAGTACCCGCAGGTGCGAAAGCGCGCCCATGGCCGTCCTCCTATTAATAGAACGCCTGGATACCGGTTTGCGCACGACCGAGGATCAGCGCATGCACATCGTGAGTCCCTTCATAAGTGTTCACCACTTCCAGATTCACCAGATGACGGGCAACGCCGAACTCATCGGAGATACCATTGCCACCCAGCATGTCCCGCGCCATACGCGCGATATCCAGGGATTTGCCGCAAGAGTTGCGCTTCATGATCGAAGTGATCTCCACCGCCGCCGTGCCTTCATCCTTCATGCGCCCCAGACGCAGGCATCCTTGCAGAGCAAGGGTGATTTCAGTCTGCATGTCGGCCAGCTTCTTCTGGATCAACTGAGTGGCCGCCAGTGGACGACCAAACTGCTGGCGATCCAGGGTGTATTGGCGGGCGGTGTGCCAGCAGAATTCGGCAGCCCCCAGGGCGCCCCAGGAAATGCCGTAACGTGCCGAGTTCAGGCAAGTAAACGGACCTTTCAGACCACGCACATCCGGGAAGATGTTCTCTTCTGGAACAAACACGTTGTCCATGACGATCTCGCCGGTGATGGAAGCCCGCAGCCCGACCTTGCCATGAATGGCCGGCGCGCTCAGGCCCTTCCAGCCCTTCTCCAATACAAAGCCCCGGATATCACCGGCGTCGTCCTTGCCCCATACGACAAACACATCGGCTATCGGACTGTTGGTGATCCACATCTTACTGCCCGTCAGGCTGTAGCCACCTTCGACTTTGCGCGCACGAGTAAGCATCGCGCCCGGGTCAGAACCATGGTTCGGCTCGGTCAGACCGAAACATCCGATCCACTCACCGGAGGCTAGCTTTGGCAGGTACTTCTGTTTCTGGGCCTCAGTACCAAACTCGTTGATAGGCACCATGACCAGCGAGGACTGCACGCTCATCATCGAGCGGTACCCGGAGTCAACACGTTCCACTTCACGGGCGATCAAGCCATAGCTGACATAGTTCAAGCCACTGCCGCCGTACTGTTCGGGGATGGTGGCGCCCAGAAGCCCGACCTCCCCCATCTCACGAAAAATCGCTGGATCGGTCTTTTCATGACGGAACGCTTCCAGCACCCGCGGCGCAAGCTTCTGCTGGGCAAACTGCTCGGCAGTGTCGCGGATCATGCGTTCTTCTTCGGTGAGTTGCTGGTCCAGCAACAGTGGATCGATCCAGTTGAAGCTCGCTTTACCGGCCATGAAAAAATCCTCGCCAATCAAATGAAAAATCGTGGATTGATCCTAGGCGCGGTTTCCTACGAGGGCAAACGACGATTACGCATGTGCTTGTGCTAATTTCTCACTCCGTAAACGTCAGAATCGCTGTTTATGCCAACGATCAGTGAGGTCACCGTACATGCGCCGCAAGATCCCCAGCACTGCCGCACTGGTTAGCTTTGAAGCCGCCGCTCGCCATGAGAGCTTCACCAAGGCCGCGCAGGAGCTTTCTCTCACGCAAGGGGCGATCTGCCGACAGATCGCCAGTCTGGAGGACTTTCTCAGCGTGGAGTTGTTCCGACGCTCGCGGCGCGGCGTCAAGCTGACTGAAGCAGGACTTTCCTATAGCCGCCGTGTTGCCACCCAACTGGACGCTGTCGAGCGAGATACGCTTTCGGTGATGGGGCACACCGGCGCGAACGTGATCGAGCTGGCCGTGGTTCCCACGTTTGGAACCCAATGGCTGTTACCTCGCCTGAAGGATTTCCAGCAGCAACATCCAGAGGTCACCGTCAACCTGACCAACCGCACGCGCCCCTTTCTGTTTGCGGACACGGACTTTGACGCCGCCATCTACTTTGGCGACGCCGACTGGTCCGGTACCGAATCCCACAAACTCATGGGCGAAAACCCCATGCCAGTGTGCAGCCCCGCACTGCTGGGCGACCGCAATAACCTGACACCGCAAGCCATTGCCGAGTTGCCTCTGCTCCAGCAGACCACCCGTCCATATGCCTGGCGGCAGTGGTTCAACGCGCAAGACCTCAACATTGCGCGCGACCTGACAGGTCCGCGTTATGAACTATTCTCCATGCTTGCCCAAGCCGCCATGCACGACATGGGAATAGCCTTGATTCCGCCCTTCCTGATACAGCGGGAATTGGCAGAAAAACGCTTGGTCGTTGCCAACAGCAATGCGTTATCGAGCATCAAGGCCTATTACCTGATGATCCCGGAACGAAAGGTCGAATCCGCGTCTCTGCGGGCTTTTCGTGATTGGCTGGTGAGCCAAGCTAGAGGGTATCTACTTGATTAATAAGGAAATCATTCACAACGCTGTCTGGTAGTAAGCTAATAAAAAGCGCTACAGATATAAGTTTTTGTCGCAATCAGTCAATCTGTTCATAAATCAGTACAGTAGTCTCAGAAGCGTTCAAATACGTGGCTTTGAGCCACATCGCCCCGCTCATTACGGCTCATTCATCTGACCGATGGGGAAATTTATCAATTTGAGCCTGAATCCGGGAAAGGCAAGGCCTGCAAGGGTTGAGGGCCGATGATTGCGACATTCGGTCACAGGGTGACTTGTAGTTAATTTTTCGTCACCCGTCATAATCCCTTGAAGGGCTGTATTTTCGCCTGCAAAATGCCGCGCCCCGCCTGATTCGGCGGGATCGTGCTGATCCGCCGCCCCAGCCGCACCATCCGAAGTGCATGGGTTTACTCAATAAGATCACGCAGGAGATTTGACGTGCACATTGGTGTTCCTCTCGAAACCCAGACGGGTGAAACACGGGTTGCTGCTACCCCGGAAACCATCAAGAAGCTGATCGGCCAAGGTCATAAAGTGACTGTTCAAAGCGGCGCGGGCCTCAAAGCCAGCGTTATCGACAGTGCCTATGAAGCCGCCGGCGCGACCATTGGCAACGCCAGCGACGCGTTCGGGGCCGAACTGATTCTCAAGGTGGTTGCTCCCAGCGATAGCGAATTGGCGCTGATCAAGAGCGGCACCGTTCTGGTGGGCATGCTCAATCCGTTCAACAACGAAACCATCGCCAAGCTGGCGGAATGCGGCATTACCGCGTTCGCCCTCGAGGCGGCGCCCCGTACCTCCCGCGCCCAGAGCCTGGATGTGCTGTCGTCCCAAGCCAACATCGCCGGCTACAAGGCCGTGTTGCTGGCCGCGCACTACTACCCACGCTTTATGCCGATGCTGATGACGGCGGCGGGCACCGTGAAAGCGGCGCGCGTGCTGATTCTCGGCGCAGGCGTGGCCGGGTTGCAGGCGATTGCCACGGCTAAACGCCTGGGTGCGGTGATCGAGGCTTCGGACGTGCGTCCGGCAGTGAAGGAACAAATCGAATCCCTCGGCGCCAAGTTCGTCGACGTGCCTTATGAAACCGACGAAGAACGCGAATGCGCCGTCGGTGTCGGCGGTTATGCTCGCCCCATGCCCGCAAGCTGGATGCAACGCCAGGCCCAGGCTGTGCACGAGCGCGCCAAGCAGGCTGACATCGTCATCACCACCGCGCTGATCCCCGGCCGCAAGGCACCGACCTTGCTGAGCGCCGAAACCGTGGCACAGATGAAACCCGGCTCGGTGGTGATTGACCTCGCGGCAGCCCAGGGCGGCAACTGCCCGCTGACCGTGGCCGATCAGGTGGTTGTCGAGAACGGCGTGACCATCGTCGGCCCGACCAACCTGGCCGGCGAAGTCGCAGCCGATGCTTCGGCGCTGTACGCCCGTAACCTGCTGGACTTCCTGAAGCTGGTCTTCACCAAGGAAGGTCAGTTCGACGTGAACCTGGAAGACGACATCGTCGCCGCGTGCCTGATGTGCCGCGACGGCCAAGTCATCCGCAAAAACGCCTAAGCAGGGATTCAGACAATGGAAGAGCTTATCTCCCCCGGTATCTACAACCTGATCATCTTCGTGCTGGCGATTTATGTCGGTTATCACGTGGTCTGGAACGTAACGCCTGCACTGCACACCCCCTTGATGGCGGTGACCAACGCCATTTCGGCGATCGTGATCGTCGGCGCGATGCTCGCCGCCGCGCTGACCGTGACGCCGCTGGGCAAGACCATGGGCACCCTGGCTGTGGCCCTGGCTGCCGTAAACGTATTCGGTGGCTTCCTGGTGACGCGCCGCATGCTTGAGATGTTCAAGAAAAAAGCCCCGAAAGCAAAAGAAGAGGCGCCCAAGTAATGAGCATGAACCTGGTAACGACGCTGTACCTGATCGCGTCGATCTGTTTCATCCAGGCCCTCAAGGGCCTGTCGCACCCGACCACATCCCGTCGCGGAAACCTGTTCGGCATGCTCGGCATGGCGCTGGCGATCGCCACGACCGTGGGCCTCATCTATAAGCTGGGGGCCGAGCTTGCCACCGCAGGCATCGGTTATGTCATCGTCGGCCTGCTGATCGGCGGCACCGCCGGTTCGATCATGGCCAAACGCGTCGAGATGACCAAGATGCCGGAGCTGGTGGCGTTCATGCACAGCATGATCGGCCTGGCGGCCGTGTTCATTGCCATCGCTGCTGTCGTCGAGCCGCAATCCCTGGGCATCGTCAAGCAACTGGGCGACTCGATTCCGGCCGGTAACCGCCTGGAGCTGTTCCTCGGCGCGGCGATCGGCGCAATCACCTTCTCAGGTTCCGTGATCGCCTTCGGCAAGCTGTCCGGCAAATACAAGTTCCGCCTGTTCCAGGGGGCGCCGGTGCAGTTCGGCGGCCAGCACAAGCTCAACCTGATCCTGGGCCTGGCCACGCTGGGACTGGGCGTGACGTTCATGGTCACGGGCAACCTCGGCGCGTTCGCCCTGATGCTGGCCTTGGCATTCGTGCTGGGCGTGCTGATCATCATCCCCATCGGCGGTGCGGACATGCCGGTGGTGGTGTCGATGCTCAACAGCTATTCGGGCTGGGCCGCGGCCGGTATCGGTTTCTCGCTGAACAACTCGATGCTGATCATCGCCGGCTCCCTGGTGGGCTCCAGCGGTGCGATCCTCTCCTACATCATGTGCAAGGCCATGAACCGTTCGTTCTTCAACGTACTGCTGGGCGGCTTCGGCAATAGCGCCGATGCGGCGGGCCCGGCTGGTTCGAAAGAAGCGCGTCCGGTGAAGTCGGGCTCCGCGGATGACGCAACGTTCCTGCTGACCAACGCCGATACCGTGATCATCGTGCCGGGCTATGGCTTGGCGGTGGCCCGGGCGCAGCATGCCTTGAAAGAGCTGACCGAGAAGTTGACTCACCATGGCGTGACCGTGAAGTACGCGATCCACCCGGTGGCCGGTCGCATGCCCGGACACATGAACGTGTTGCTGGCCGAGGCCGAGGTGCCATACGACCAGGTGTTCGAGATGGAGGACATCAACTCCGAGTTCGGCCAGGCCGACGTGGTCCTGGTGCTTGGCGCCAACGACGTGGTCAACCCGGCAGCGAAGAACGATCCGAAATCGCCGATTGCCGGTATGCCGATCCTCGAAGCCTTCAAGGCCAAGACCATCATCGTCAACAAGCGCTCCATGGCCAGCGGCTATGCCGGCCTGGACAACGAGCTGTTCTATCTGGACAAGACCATGATGGTGTTCGGTGACGCCAAGAAAGTCATCGAAGACATGGTCAAAGCGGTGGAATAACGCTCTCTGCTTCACTGAAACGCCCCGACTTGTCGGGGCGTTTTGATTTGTATCAAGGCCCGATGTTACCGATCCGGTAATGATGTTTTGCCTGAAACCCTCGTAATAGACGCCTAAAATGCGACTTTTGTCGCGGGTCGGGTACGGCGCGAATTCACTAGACTGCGCATCCATGCTCCCAGCCCGAGAAAACACTTCATGTACCGTGACCGCATTCGCCTGCCTTCCTTGTTGGATAAAGTGATGAGCGCTGCCGACGCAGCGTTGTTGATCGAGGACGGCATGACCGTCGGCATGAGCGGCTTCACCCGCGCCGGTGAAGCGAAAGCAGTCCCCCACGCCCTGGCCGAGCGCGCCAAGGTCAGCCCGCTGAAAATCAGCCTGATGACCGGCGCCAGCCTGGGTAACGACCTCGACAAGGAGCTCACTCAAGCCGGTGTGCTGGCTCGACGCATGCCGTTCCAGGTCGACAGCACCTTGCGCAAGGCGATCAATGCAGGCGAGGTGATGTTCATCGATCAGCATCTTTCGGAAACCGTCGAGCAGTTGCGCAATGCCCAACTCAAGCTACCTGACATTGCCGTGATCGAAGCAGTCGCCATCACCGAGCAAGGCCACATCGTCCCGACCACATCAGTAGGTAACTCCGCCAGTTTTGCCATCTTCGCCCGACAAGTGATCGTTGAAATCAACCTGGCCCACAACCCGGACCTGGAAGGATTGCACGACATCTATATCCCAACCTATCGCCCGACCCGCACGCCGATTCCACTGGTAAAAGTCGACGACCGTATCGGCAGTACCGCCATCCCGATCCCTCCGGAAAAAATCGCTGCCATAGTCATTACCGACCAAGGCGACTCACCGTCGACCGTCACACCACCGGACAACGACACCCAGGCCATTGCCGATCACCTGATCGAATTCTTCAAGCGGGAAGTCGCAGCCGGGCGCATGACCAACAAGCTTGGCCCCCTGCAGGCCGGTATCGGCAACATTGCCAATGCCGTGATGTGCGGTTTGATCGATTCGCCCTTCGAAGAACTGACCATGTACTCCGAGGTACTGCAGGACTCCACTTTCGACCTGATCGACGCCGGCAAACTGAGCTTCGCCTCAGGCAGCTCCATCACGCTGTCGAGCCGGCGCAATGCCGATGTGTTCGCCAACCTGGAGAAGTACAAGGACAAACTGGTCCTGCGACCACAAGAGATTTCCAATCATCCTGAAATCGTCCGCCGCCTGGGCATCATCGCCATCAATACCGCCCTGGAGTTCGACCTGTACGGCAACGTCAACTCTACCCATGTCTGCGGTACACGGATGATGAATGGCATCGGCGGCTCAGGAGACTTTGCCCGCAATGCGCACCTGGCGATCTTCGTGACCAAGTCGATCGCGAAGGGAGGCGCCATCTCCAGCGTCGTCCCCATGGTCAGCCACGTGGACCACACCGAGCATGATGTCGATATCCTGGTCACCGAGGTCGGCTTGGCCGACCTGCGAGGTCTGGCACCGCGTGAACGGGCACGGGTGATCATCGACCATTGCGTGCACCCGACCTATCGTCAGGCCTTGAAGGAGTATTTTGACGCGGCGTGCGCCTTGGGTGGGCATACGCCGCACATCCTGCGCGAAGCATTGAGTTGGCACCTGAACCTGGAAGAGACCGGGCGTATGTTGGCCGTTTGATACAGCTGGAACAACGCTACAGCACGTACAGTTTGGATCGGTCAAAGACTCGCAGCCAGATCCTACAAAAACTGTACTGCTGTACCGGTGTTTTCCTGGCCATTTTTACTGTTCAACCCTCCACCCCTTCACAAATTGCACCACAACAGTGCAGATAGGTACAGTTGCCTCGATATAGACCAGTACACCACCCTTTAACAGTTAACTGGTCGCGCACAATACTAGAGAACTGTATCTACAGTGTCTGGCCAAACGAGAGGATCATGGGCACCAGTTAAAGTTAAACCACTACCTAATCCCGCCATAAGCGGAAGGATGTCAACCATGGAACGTACACTCAGTTCCGAGCTGTTTTTCGAAGACAACGCTGCAAAAAACCAAGCTTCCCTGCCTCTTCGCGTTATTGCCAACCTGATGTTGTGGCAGCGCCGCATCGCCAGCCGCCATCAACTGGCTCGTCTGGATGCCCGCCTGCTGGCTGACGCTGGTATCAGCGAAGCACAACGCTACGAAGAGCTGAGCAAGCCGTTCTGGCGCTAACTCAGCGTCGCTGGCCCTGACCCATCGGGTCCACCGCCAGCACCGAATTGAACAAACAAGACCCGTCGCGGGAAACCGCGACGGGTCTTGTCGTTTCGGAGCCTGGATTTCGGTGCTGGCTCCAGAATAGGTACAGTTTCCATAAGATGAATTATTGCAGGTACAGTTCAACCTGCATCCAAAAAGCGCAAGAAAGGACGTCCATATCGAAGCTGTCCTGCTTCGCGATCTGACTTACTATCCAGTCGAGCGTGGCGAAGCGAGTCGGACAGGCGCCTCCTTTCCCGCAACAAGAATCGGCATTCCCATCATCCAAGGAGCCTCATCATGATCCGTCTTCGTCTGCTCAGCGTTGCAGCCTTGCTGGCCGTAGCCGCCCAGGCCAATGCCAGTAGCTTCATCGTCACCACCGACTCCATCGTGGGGGCGCTCAAGGCCACGTCTGACGCGTCATCTGATGCGACTTCGTCGCTGCGGGACAACAAAATTGTCCAGGCAGCCCGTGACGATGCCGCCAGTTTCGTCGCCAGCGAAGGCGCTATCCGTGGCGTAAAGCTGGAAAGTGCCCTCGATCTGATCCGCCAGCAGGCACCGCAATTGAACGCCACCGATGCACAGTTGGCCCAGGCGATCCTGGTGATCTGATCCAACATGAAACATCGGGCTGCCGAAGGTAATCCCGATGTTTCAGCGCTGGCTCTGGCCCGACGGTTTGCGCTAGCCTTCAGGTTCGCCATCAACCGTCGAGTGCCATGCGTTTTATTTCAGATCTGCCTATCGCTTTGTTCCTGGTCGCTTCCTGCTGGTCCGTTTCGGCTCATGCCTTCGATGTATCCACCCAACAGGTGGTTGTGAGCGGTTATGCCACGAGCATGGTGACCTCCGCGCCCTTCGACCATAAACTGATCGTCGCCGCTCGCGATGACGCAGCGGCGTTCGTTGCCAGTGACGGACAGTTGCGAGGCGCACGACTGGAGTCGGCCTTGGCTTATCTACGCCAGACCCAGCCAAAACTTCATGTCAGCGACCTTGAACTGGCACAGGCAATTCTCGTCCAATAGTTATCCCTACTTTCCGGAGTCGTTCCATGCGTAGCCCGCTGATTGCTGCCGCCCTAGGCCTGCTGGTATTGGCCGATGTGGCCCAGGCACATACCCTGGTAGCCACCAGTAACATCATCGTTCGCGCCTCGCAGCGCACGATCGATTTCACCTCCGACACCACCACTTCCATCCGTGATTCGAAAATCGTCCGCGAAGCCCATGACGATGCCGCCAGCTTCGTCGCCAGCAACGGTGAAATCCGCGGAGCTCACCTCGAAGCCGCCTTTGATACCTTGCGTACCCGCGTGCCGGAAGCCCGCGATGCCAGTGACCAGGTCCTCGCCGAAGCCATCCTCGCACTGTGAGGCGGCTCGCCGCCTGGCTGGCGGCCGGAGTCCTGCTGCTCATGGGCGGCACTGTCCAGGCCGGCCTGCGACTGCACCTCAACGGCGAAGGCCTGAGCCCCGCGCAGCAGCAAGCCAGCCAGGCACTGCTCGATGAAGCCATGGCAGCCTTGCCGCCACGCTTCATCGAGCAACTGAACCGTCGTATCGATGTCGGCTGGACCGACCAGATGCCCGCCAACGCCTATGGCCAAGCCTCGCTGGTGTCGCAGCTCGATCTCAATAGCAATCTGCTCGACAGCCTCACGGACGGCAGCGCCGCTACCCAGAAGACTCATCGTCCCCACGGCACCGTGCGGCGGGAAATGCTCGCCACCGTCCTGCATGAACTGACCCACATCTACGACCGCGCGCGTTTATGGCCGGATGCCGAGCGCGCGTTGATCCAGCGCTGCACGCGACGCCACAGCAGCGCCGGGCTGATCGGCCTTCCAGATGAGTGTCGGGGCCAGAACGACCGCCGCTTCACCCTCAGTGACGATCCCCGCCTGCTGGACCTGGCCGGCTGGCCGCAGTACGTCGGTCGTCGCGGCGAACGGGAGCAGCACAACCGCCAGGTCGCCCGCAGTCCGGATCTCTACGAGACCAGCAGCCCCAAGGAATTCGTTGCGGTCAATATGGAGTACTTTCTCCTCGACCCGAGCTATGCCTGCCGAAGGCCCGCGCTGTACCGCTATTACCAGGAACACTTTGGGTGGGCTCCACCCGCCAAGGACACCTGCGCCAAGTCGTTCGCCTTCCTCAATGCCGGCAACGACTTCGCCAGGACCCCACTGGGCAAGGTCGACCCGGAACGGGTCTACGCCATCGATTACCTATTGGCCGAAGCCAACCAGAATTGGGTCAGCCGCTGGGGGCACAGCATGCTCCGGTTGGTGATCTGCGCACCCGGCCGACCACGTGGGCCGGATTGCCGATTGGATCTGGACCAACACCTGGTTCTCTCGTACCGCGCCTTCGTGGGTGATGTGCAGTTGTCCAGTTGGGATGGCCTGGTGGGCAAGTACCCGTCGCGCCTGTTTGTATTGCCGCTGGCCCAGGTGATCGACGAATACACCAAGACTGAACTGCGCAGCCTGGCGTCCGTGCCGCTGAACCTGTCACGGACCGAGATTGAGGAGACGGTCGAACATGCCGCCGAAATGCATTGGAGCTACGACGGCAACTATTACTTCCTGTCCAATAACTGCGCGGTAGAGAGCTTGAAGCTGCTGCGCAGCGGCAGCAATAACGAGCAACTCAAGGGCCTCGACAGCATCATGCCCAACGGATTGTTGGAAGTGCTCAAGGGGCGGGGCCTGGCGGATACCAGCGTGTTGGACGATCCCAAGGAAGCCCTGCGCCTGGGCTACCGCTTCGACTCATTTCGCGATCGATATCAGGCGATGTTCAATGTGCTGAAAAAGTACCTGCCGATCAAACAACAATCGGTGGAGGACTGGCTGGCCCTGGATGCCGCCGAGCGTCGTGTCTGGTTCGAACAGGCCGACCTGCGCACCAGCGCAGCGTTGCTGCTGCTGGAACAGGCCAGTTATCGCCGGCAACTGCTGCTGGCCCAGGATGAAGTCAAACAACGTTACCTCGGTGCCCGGGAATTGCAGAACGGAGGCATGGAACGGGCCAACGCGACGCTGCAACAGATCCTCGCCAACAGCGGTTTCCTGAGCCGCCCCGCGGAGTTGCTGGGCAGTAGCGGCTACGGGTTGCCACAACCCAGCGAGTGGCAGCGACTGGAATCGGAAAGCAGCCTGCGCCAGAAACAGCTTCAAACACTGACGGGAGATCTGGACAAGGAAGTCCGGGCGCTGCTCGAGCCTAGCCGCGCTGCTGAAATCGCCGCGAGCGAGGCCAACGTCAAGGAGCTTGGTGAGCATTTGCGCAAGCTGCACAAGGCGAGCGGTGGGTTGGAATTGCCCTAGTGTCCCAGGCATAAGAAAGGGTTCAGAACTTGGTTCTGAACCCTTTTTTTCAGCAATAAATCAGCTCACGCGCGCCTTACGCACACCGTCAGCCAAGGCGGCGCACAAGCTCAGCACACCATCGACAGCCTGCTCCGAGGTCTCGGCGCTGGCGATATGGTCGATCAACGCCGAGCCTACCACCACGCCATCGGCCAACCGAGCAATGGCGGCGGCCTGCTCCGGCGTGCGGATACCAAAACCGATGCTGATCGGCAGATCGGTATGGCGACGCAGACGCGCCACGGCTTCTTCCACATGCTCGAGCGTCGCGGCACCGGCGCCGGTCACACCCGCCACAGACACGTAGTACACAAAGCCCGAGCTGCCATTGAGCACGGTCGGCAACCGCACATCATCAGTGGTCGGTGTGGTCAGGCGGATGAAGTCCAGGCCCGCAGCCTGGGCCGGATCGCACAGTTCGCCGTTGTGCTCGGGCGGCATGTCCACCACGATCAGACCATCAACGCCGGAATCCAGCGCCTCGCCAATGAAGCGCTGCACCCCATAACGATGGATCGGGTTGAAGTAGCCCATCAGCACCAGCGGTGTTTCGGTGTTGCCTTTACGGAACTCGCGAACCATCTGCAGGGTTTTCGCCAGGTTCTGTTGGGCTCCCAACGCACGGATGTTCGCCAACTGGATCGCCGGGCCATCGGCCATCGGATCGGTGAACGGCATGCCCAGTTCGATCACATCGGCACCGGCCGCAGGCAGTCCCTTGAGGATCGCCAGCGAAGTGTCGTAGTTCGGGTCGCCAGCGGTCACGAAAGTCACCAAGGCGGCGCGATTCTGTTGCTTGAGTTCGGCAAAGCGGGTTTGCAGGCGGCTCATCAGTGTTTCTCCTGCTGGGACTGTTCCATGTGGTGCATCACGGTTTGCATGTCTTTGTCGCCACGGCCGGACAGGTTGACCACCATCAGGTGATCCTTGGGCAGGTTCGGCGCACGCTTGAACACTTCAGCCAGGGCATGGGAGCTTTCCAGCGCAGGAATGATGCCCTCCAGGCGGCAGCATTTGTGGAAGGCGTCCAGAGCCTCGGTATCGGTGATCGAGGTGTACTGGACACGGCCGATGTCGTGCAACCAGGCGTGTTCCGGACCGATCCCCGGGTAGTCGAGGCCGGCGGAAATCGAATGAGCGTCGATGATCTGGCCATCATCGTCCTGCAACAGGAAGGTGCGATTGCCGTGCAATACACCGGGGATACCGCCGTTCAGGCTCGCCGCGTGCTTGCCGGTTTCAATGCCATAACCAGCCGCTTCGACGCCGATGATGTCGACGCTCTTATCATCCAGGAACGGGTGGAACAGGCCCATCGCATTGGAGCCGCCGCCAATGCACGCCACCAGGCTGTCCGGCAGGCGACCTTCTTGTGCTTGCAGTTGATCGCGGGTTTCCTTGCCGATCACTGCCTGGAAGTCACGAACCATGGCCGGATACGGGTGCGGGCCAGCCACGGTGCCGATCAGGTAGAACGTGCTGTCGACGTTAGTGACCCAGTCGCGCAGCGCCTCGTTCATGGCATCCTTCAGGGTCCCGGTACCGGCGACCACCGGAATGACCTCGGCGCCAAGCAATTTCATGCGGAACACGTTGGCCTGTTGGCGCTCGATGTCGGTGGTGCCCATGTAGATTACACAATCCAGGCCGAAACGTGCGGCCACGGTGGCAGTGGCCACGCCATGCATGCCGGCGCCGGTCTCGGCGATGATGCGTTTTTTGCCCATGCGCCGCGCCAGCAGAATCTGACCAATGCAATTGTTGATCTTGTGCGCGCCAGTGTGGTTCAGCTCTTCACGCTTGAGATAGATCTTCGCGCCACCACAGTATTCAGTCAGACGTTCAGCGAAGTAGAGCGGGCTCGGACGACCGACGTAGTCCCGCTGGAAGTAGGCCAATTCCTCGAGGAACGCCGGATCTTCCTTCGCGACTTCGTATTCACGGGCCAGATCGAGGATCAACGGCATGAGGGTTTCGGCCACATAGCGGCCGCCGAACGCACCGAACAGGCCGTTGGCGTCGGGACCGCTGCGCAGGTTGAAAGGGGTCGTAGACTGGGTCATGGAACGCTCCAGGCAAATGCATGAGAAGACAATGAGGCTCACTCTACCCCTGACATCTCGCCCTGAAAACCGATAAGATCGCCGCAACCTGTCAGGAAAACTCACAGATACCATGAGCCATGATCTTCCCCCGCTCAACGCCTTGCGTGCCTTCGAAGCCACTGCTCGCCTGAACAGCGTAAGCCAGGCGGCCGAACAGCTTCACGTCACCCATGGCGCGGTCAGCCGACAGTTGAAGTTGCTGGAGGAGCATTTGGGTGTCAGCCTGTTCGTCAAGGATGGACGCGGCCTGAAACTCACAGATGCGGGCCTGCGCCTACGCGATGCCAGCGCCGAGGCTTTCGAGCGGCTACGCACTGTCTGCGCCGAGCTGACCCAACGCACGGCGGATGCTCCGTTTGTACTGGGCTGTTCGGGTAGCCTGTTGGCACGCTGGTTTATTCCTCGCCTGGGCCGGCTCAATGCCGATCTGCCGGACTTGCGCTTGCATCTGTCCGCCGGCGAAGGCGATCTGGACCCCAGGCGCCCAGGGCTGGACGCTTTGCTGGTATTTGCCGAGCCGCCCTGGCCGGCAGACATGCAGGTGTACGAGTTGGTCAGCGAGCGGATCGGCCCGGTCATGAGCCCGCGTTACGCCGGTTTCGTCGACCTGAACGGCGCCCCGGTCGATGCGCTGCTGGGCGAGTCGTTGCTGCATACCACGTCGCGTCCTCAAGCTTGGCCGACCTGGGCACGGCAGAACAACCTCGATCCCCAGGCGTTGAAATTCGGCCAGGGTTTCGAGCATTTGTATTATTTGTTGGAGGCCGCGGTAGCTGGGCTGGGTGTGGCCATCGCTCCCGAGCCATTGGTGGCCGAGGATGTGCGTGCCGGACGCCTCGTCGCGCCATGGGGCTTCGGCGAAACCCCGGCGCGACTGGCGTTGTGGCTACCCAAGCGCGCCGCGGACGGCCGCGCCCGGCAACTGGCCCAGTGGCTCAGGCATGAGCTGAGCCAACCGGCTTAATCACCGCGCTTGCACAGCAGATAAGCGGCCAACAGACCAAGAGCCCCGACCGCGACACCGGCGGTCGTCCAAGGGTGCTCTTGAGCGTAATCGCGTGTGGCGAGCCCGGTTTCGCGGGTTTTCACCTTGACCTCTTCATACGCATCGCTGAGCAGATGACGGGAATGCTTCAATGCATTTTCGGCGTTTGCCTTGAGCGATTTGAGGGTCTTACGCGACTCGTCCGAAGCGTCGTCCTTCAGGCTTTCCAGCGACTTGAGCAGATTCTCGATTTCCGCTTCCATGCTTTGCAACGAGGCTTTGCGTAATGAATTGCTGGCCATGATGGTTCTCTCCTGCAGTGGTTGAGTGCGTGTGAAAGTTGGGACTGCCACCGTTTCTGAAAGTGCAGTAAATCTGAACTTCAGCGCATGAACGGCACCACATGTAAGGCGAAAAATCACTGCTAGGCTTTTTGATAACCAAGCGGCCAGAGATAACCCTGGAGAACGTCATGACAGATCATCACACATACAAAAAGGTCGAGCTGGTCGGCTCGTCCTCCACCAGCATAGAAGACGCCATCAATAACGCCCTGGCCGAAGCCAGCAAAAGCCTCAAGCACCTGGAATGGTTCGAAGTCACCGAAACCCGCGGGCATATTGAAAACGGCCGGGCCGCGCACTTTCAGGTGACCCTAAAGGTCGGGTTCCGGATCGCAAATAGCTGAGGTGCCTGGAACTTGCAGGCTGGCGGAGTGCCATAGGAATGGCGATGCGCTATCCGGTAAGCGCATCCCTCCTGTTTGATACCAGCCTGATTGATCCGACCAAGGAGTGCGAGCGATGAAAAAGTTGATGGTTGCTGTAGGTTTGCTGAGCCTTGCCGGTTCTGTATTTGCCGCCGGCAAGCCCTGCGAGGAGTTGAAAAACGAAATTGCAGCGAAGCTTGATGCCAAGCAGGTGTCAGGTTATTCGCTGGAAATAGTCGATAAAGGTACGGCGAGTGATGGGAAGGTCGTCGGTACATGTGAGGGTGGTACGAAGGAAATCGTCTACAAGCGCTGATGCTGCTCGAATGTCAAAGCCGACGCATGCGTCGGCTTTTCATGGGCACGATTCAGCCCTTCATGACCTGCGCCAACAATTCATATGAACGCAAACGGTCGGCATGCTCATACAGATCGCTGGTGAAAATCAGCTCATCGGCCTGAGTCTGCTCGATCAGCACCTCGAGGCGGGCGCGGATCTTCTGCGGACCACCGACCATCGCCAGGCCAAGGAAATCGCCCACCGCTTCTTTCTCATGAGGCAACCAGAGACCGTTCATGGTTTCGACGGGCGGACGCTGCACCAGACTCTGGCCGCGCATCAGCGCAAGGATCCGCTGATACACCGAGGTCGCCAGATAATCAGCCTGCTCATCGGTATCCGCTGCCACCAACGGCACGCCGAGCATCACGTAGGGTTTGTCGAGTACCGCCGACGGTTTGAAATGGTTGCGATAGATGCGAATCGCCTCATGCATATAGCGCGGCGCGAAATGGGAGGCAAAGGCGTAGGGCAAACCGCGTTCACCGGCCAGTTGCGCACTGAACAGGCTGGAGCCCAGCAACCACACCGGTACGTTGGTCCCAGTGCCGGGCATGGCGATGATGCGCTGATCAGGCGTGCGCGGGCCGAGATAGCGCATCAGCTCGGCCACGTCGTCAGGGAAGTCGTCGGCGCTACCGGAGCGCTCACGACGCAAGGCCCGGGCGGTCAGTTGATCGGAACCGGGTGCACGACCCAGTCCCAGATCGATCCGACCCGGGAAGAGGCTTTCCAGGGTGCCGAACTGCTCGGCGATGATCAACGGCGCATGGTTGGGCAACATCACCCCGCCGGAGCCGACACGAATGGTCGAAGTACCACCGGCCAGATAACTCAGCAACACCGCCGTCGCGGAGCTGGCAATGCCATCCATGTTGTGGTGCTCAGCCACCCAGAAACGGGTGTAGCCGAATTTTTCCACGTGCTGCGCCAGATCCAGCGAGTTACGCAAGGAGCGGGCGGCGTTGCCATCCGCGCGTACAGGCACGAGGTCGAGGGTTGAGAATTTCACTTCGGACAGCTGTTTCATGGGCCGGCGTCTCCAACGGGGCTTTCCTGCGGGCAAAAGCCTGCCGTTTTCAGTAGGTGTGTTCCCTGCAATGTGGGCATATACCCGAGTTTCAATAGCTACAACAAATTTTCCTACTAAATTAGTCGACTAATCGATGAGGTGAACTTTATCGAGCGGTCTATCCTCACAAGCCTGACAGTTAAAAAACACCCGGCGCATACCCTCGCGCCGGATCTTGAGGAGGCATACATATGGCTATCATTAAGAAAGCATCGGCTCACTGGGAAGGCGACCTGAAAACCGGTATCGGCTCCATCTCCACCGAAACCGGCGTGCTGCGCGAAGCACCTTATGGTTTCAAGGCCCGTTTCGAAGGCGGCCGCGGCACCAACCCCGAAGAACTGATCGGAGCGGCCCATGCCGGGTGCTTCTCCATGGCGTTTTCGATGATCCTGGGGGATGCCGGGCTCAAGGCCGACAGTATCGATACCCATGCCGAAGTGACCCTCGACCAAGTCGACGGCGGCTTTGCCATCACTGCGGTGAACCTGATCCTCAAGGCGAAGATTCCCGGCGCCAGTCAGCAGCAGTTTGAAGAACTGAGTAACAAGGCCAAGGAAGGATGCCCCGTTTCCAAGGTGCTGAACGCCAGGATCACCCTGGATGCCACGCTGCTGAATTGACGCCCCGCATCAGGATCGCAGTCGCCGAAGGCTGCGATCTTTCCTCTGTTACCCGGCAAGCAATGTGTGATCGAATGCAGTAGGCAGTTTCAACGTATATGCGGTACGTGCTGCAGCGAGGAGTTCGAGCATGAAACGGTTTGCTCTGGTCATCATCGGTTGCGCCTTGACCACGTCGGCCCTGGCGGCGCCAAAATCCTGCGAAGAACTGAAAGCGGAAATCGAGGCGAAGATCCAGGCGAATAAGGTGTCGTCCTACACGTTGGAAATCGTCACGAACGAAGACGTCCACGATCAGAACATGGTGGTCGGCACCTGCGAAAACGGTACGAAGAAAATCATCTACCAGAGGAATGACAGCTAAGGAATGCAGTTGACCTGCCGTTCCTCGGCGACAATTTCACGCTTGGCATTGTAGAGCCGGGCGCTTGGAGTAAATGCCAGGTTGCGGGCTTCCAGACGATAACGCTGGCCGGCCTCGAAATGATCGTAGCGCACGATCATGTAGCACAACCGCTCCTGCGGTTCGGCTTGCATACCCAGTCCACCACCGCTCATGACCTCGAAGTCGAAGCGCACTTTCAGCTCATGGCTGCCCGGCGAAACCTGGAAGAACCGCCCATCTCGCAGACGTTGCCCATCCAGGCCCTCGGCCATGAGCATCTTGCCACCCGGCATGGGGGTCGCAAAATCGACCCAGGCCATATTCGGATCGACCGGGGGCAGCGGACTTGATGCACAACCGCTCACCGAGACAAAAGCCAGTAACAGGATATGAAGACGCATGGTGGATTTCCTGAAGTCAGGGTTTGAGCATAGCGCCAATCAACTCTGCTGGCAGCCCGCCGGTGTACCTTGGCCCACGACTTTGCGCCGCTGGTCATAGAGCTTCGCCCATGGTCGGAAACCGATGCTGCCGGCCTGCAACTGGTAACGCTGGCCTGCGTTGAAGTCCTTGAATTTCACATTCAACCGACAATCGCGCCACAGCGGCTCGGCATCCGGGCCAATGTTTCCAGGCTCAACGGCAAATTGATAACGCACGGTCAGCTCATGGGCACCGGGCTGTACTTCGAAATAACGTTTGTCCACGGACGTCTTGTCATCGACTTCCAGCGCTTGCAACGCCGTGTCCTGATGGTTGCCAAGATCGATCCACGCTTGCGCAGGATCAGGGTCGGGCAAGCTGGCACAACCGGTCAACAGCAACAGGCCACTCGTCAGCAGCAACATGCGCATAGCGAAGCTCCGGGCAGGCGGGATAGTCTTGTGGGCAGACTTTTCCCAAGGTGATTCCAATTGATCAGGCCGCGTTCCAGCCATCGGTTACTCGACCGTGTTTTCAGGCTTTTGTTTCCGGGCCTCCTGCTTTTGTTACTCAACGGTTGTTCCAACGTCGGTTATTACGGCCAGCTCGTCAGCGGACAGCTGCGGCTGTTGCAGGCTCGGGAGCCGGTCGACCAGGTGATTGCCGACCCCACTCGCGACGCCCGGTTGCGGGAGCATTTGGCCAAGGCGCGTGAGGCGCGAACATTCGCCAGCGCTCACCTGCATCTGCCGGATAACAAAAGTTACCGCCTGTATGCGGACATTGGCCGGCCTTACGTAGTCTGGAATGTCTTCGCCACGCCGGAATTTTCCCTGGCCCCGCAAAACCACTGCTTTCCCATCGCCGGTTGCGTGGCGTATCGCGGCTTCTACAGCCAGAGTGCCGCCCGTGGCGAAGCCGCCTTGCAACGTTTGCGTGGCATGGATGTGTCGATTGGCGGGGTAGAGGCTTATTCGACGCTGGGCTGGTTCAACGACCCGATCCTGAGCTCAATGATGCACTGGGGCGACGAACGCCTGGCCACGCTGATTTTTCATGAACTGGCGCACCAGCGGTTCTATGTACAGGACGACACCGAGTTCAACGAGTCCTTCGCCACCTTCGTCGAACAGGAAGGCACCCGGCAATGGCGCGCCAGCCGCGGGCTGGCACCGGATGATGGCAAGCAGATACTTCAGCGCGACCAGTTCATCCAGCTGATCCTCGACACCCGTCAACGACTGGAAAAGCTCTACGCACAGCCCTTGCCGATCGAACAGATGCGTCAGCAAAAGGCCCAGGCATTCGAACGCCTGCGCGCCGAATATGCGCAGCTACGTGACAGCCAGTGGGCCGGCGACAAACGTTATGACGCCTGGGTCTATGCGCCACTGAACAATGCGCGATTACTACCGTTTGGCTTGTATGACCAATGGGTGCCGGCGTTTGCGGCCTTGTTCCGACAGGAATCGGGTGACTGGGTGGCGTTTTATGCCGCGGTGGAAAAACTGGGCAAGCTGTCAATGGATGAGCGTAAGGCGGCGTTGAAGGCGTTGGCAGGGTCATAGATTTCGGGTAATTGGACCGGCCTCATCGCGGGCAAGCCTTGCTCCCACAGAACCGACAATTCCCTCATGCCGGATGGATTCTGTGGGAGCAAGGCTTGCCCGCGATGAGGCCGTTATGAACACCGCATAAGCCGACTCAGATCCATGCTGCATCCCACAACGGATAATCCCCTATCCGCTTAACCAACCCTGCTCGCAGAGGGTTTGCCACGATATAACGCGCCACGGTTTGCAAATCTTCTTCCTTGCGAATGGCCCGGTCGTGGAAACCTTCTTGCCAAAGCGGTCCTTGACGCTGCATCTGTCGATTGAAGGCTACGGTGGTCCGGGACTTCGTGCGCGCAATCAATTTCGAAAGCCCTATATCCTGCAATTCAATCAGCCAATGAAAATGGTCCGGCATGACAACCCAGGCCAGGGAACGGGCGAATTGTTCTTGCTGAGCTTTTCGAAAGGCGTCCACTACCAAACGTCCTGTCTCGAAGCGATTGAAAACCGGATCGCGACGGAGCGCTACTACCGTCAATAGATATATTTGTCCGGATTGCGAATAACGCCCGAAACGCAATCGATTGGAATGTGCCTGGGTTTTCAATGGGGGATCCTCCTTGATCTGTCTTTGTCCTAAGGCTAGACAGCAGAAGCGGATCTGATCTGAAAAGTTGGAGCAGGATGTGTCTGGGTGGCCTCATCGCGGGCAAGCCTTGCTCCCACAGAACCGACAATTCCCTCATGCCGGATGGAATCTGTGGGAGCAAGGCTTGCCCGCGACGACTATTGAACTAACCCCGCAAAAACGCCTGATGCAGCTCATCCACCGTCTGAAAGTGATGCGCCGGATTCTCGGCGATGAGCTCCTCACGACTGCCAAACCCATACCCCACCGCCGCCGCATCCAGGCTATTGCTGCGCGCGCCGATCAGGTCATGTTTACGGTCGCCGATCATCAGGGTCTTCGCCGGGTCGAGGCCTTCTTCAGCCAGCAGGTGGGCGATCAATTCGACCTTGTCGGTGCGGGTGCCGTCCAGCTCGCTGCCGTAGATCACCTTGAAGTGCCGCGCAAAATCAAAATGCCGGGCGATTTCCCGGGCAAAGACCCAAGGCTTGGAAGTGGCGATGTACAACTGCCGCCCCTGCCCCACCAGGGTATCCAGCAGCGGCATCACCCCCTCGAAAACGCGGTTTTCGTACAGGCCGGTGACTTTGAAGCGCTCGCGGTAGAAATTCACCGCCTCCCAGGCCTTCGCTTCGTCGAAGCCATAGAACTGCATGAAGGCCTGCAGCAGCGGCGGGCCGATGAAAGGTTCGAGGCGGGTCAGGTCGGGCTCGTCGATGCCCAGTTGGCTCAAGGCGAACTGGATCGAACGGGTGATGCCTTCACGCGGGTCGGTGAGGGTACCGTCGAGGTCGAACAGTACGGTTTGGTAGTGCATGCAAGCTCCCGAGGTGAATGAATCAGTAGCAAGGGGGTCATCTGTGGCGAGGGGATTTATCCCCGCGGGGTTGCGTAGCAGCCCCAAACCAAAAGTCGCGGTATGTCAGGAAGGATTGCAATCTGCTTCATTGGGGCTGCTGCGCAGCCCAGCGGGGATAAATCCCCTCGCCACAGTGATTCAACAGATGTTTCAGGGCTGGTCGTAACCTTCGGCCAGATGCAGGTCCTTGAGCTTCACATAGTTCGCCGCGCTGTAGGTGAAGAAGGCGCGCTCCTTGTCAGTCAGCGGCCGGGCCTGTTTCACCGGGCTGCCCACATACAGGAAGCCACTCTCCAGGCGTTTGCCCGGCGGTACGAGGCTGCCGGCACCAATGATCACATCATCCTCGACCACGGCGCCGTCCATGACGATGCTGCCCATGCCGATCAGCACCCGGCTGCCTACGGAGCAGCCATGGAGCATGACCTTGTGGGCGATGGTCACGTCATCGCCGATCAGCAATGGAAAGCCATCGGGATTGAAAGGGCCGGCGTGGGTAATGTGCAGCACACAGCCGTCCTGGACGCTGGTACGGGCGCCGATGCGGATGCGGTGCATGTCACCGCGAATGACCGTCAATGGCCAGACGGAGCTGTCTTCGCCGATTTCAACGTCGCCGATCACCACCGCAGTGCTGTCGACAAAAGCGCCTCGGGCAAGCCGTGGGGTGTGGTTCTGATACGTGCGAAGGGTCACGATAGGCTCTCTCTTTTCTACTGATAGTCGCTGCTAGCTGCGGTGAAGGTCGATTGTAATTAAGATGGGCCGATGTTTCTTCCAGCCAAGGTGCCAACCGTGAGCGTGAACAACCCTCTTTTACAGCCCTATGACCTGCCGCCATTCTCGGCGATCCGTGCCGAGCACGTGCAACCGGCCATCGAGCAGATCCTGGCTGACAACCGTGCCGCCATCGCGCAGATCCTCAAGACCCAAGGCCAACAGCCAAGCTGGGCGGGCCTGGTGCTGGCGATGGACGAGCTCAACGATCGCCTGGGCGCCGCCTGGAGCCCGGTGAGCCACTTGAACGCGGTGCGCAACAGCCCTGAACTGCGTGAAGCCTATGAAGCCTGCCTGCCAGCTCTGAGCGCCTACTCTACCGAGTTGGGCCAGAACCGTGAGTTGTTCCAGGCCTTCGAAGCCTTGGCGAACAGCCCCGAGGCCGCCGGTTTCGACGTGGCGCAAAAAACCATCCTGGAACACTCCCTGCGGGACTTCCGTCTGTCGGGTATCGACCTGCCGCCGGAGCAGCAGAAACGCTACGCCGAGGTGCAAAGCAAGTTGTCCGAGCTGGGCAGCCGGTTCTCCAACCAACTGCTGGACGCCACCCAGGCCTGGACCAAGCACGTCACCGACGAAGCGGCTCTCGCCGGCCTGACCGATTCGGCCAAGGCACAAATGGCCGCGGCCGCCCAGGCCAAAGAGCTGGACGGCTGGCTGATCAACCTGGAATTCCCTAGCTACTACGCGGTGATGACCTACGCCGAAGACCGCGCCCTGCGTGAAGAAGTCTACGCGGCCTACTGCACCCGCGCGTCGGACCAAGGCCCGAATGCCGGTCAGAACGATAACGGCCCGGTGATGGAACAGATCCTCGACCTGCGCCAGGAGCTGGCCCAATTGCTGGGCTTCGCCAATTTCGCCGAGTTGAGCCTGGCGACCAAGATGGCCGAGTCCAGCGACCAGGTCCTCAGCTTCCTGCGTGACCTGGCCAAGCGCAGCAAACCGTTTGCCGCCCAGGATCTGGAACAACTGAAAGCCTTCGCCGCCGAGCAAGGCTGCCCCGACCTGCAAAGCTGGGACAGCGGTTTCTACGGTGAAAAACTGCGCCAGCAACGCTACAGCGTCGCCCAGGAAGCCCTGCGCGCGTACTTCCCGATCGACAAGGTACTGAGCGGTCTGTTCGCCATCGTGCAACGCCTCTACGGCATCGAGATCACCGAGCTGAAAGGCTTCGACGCCTGGCACCCGGACGTGCGCCTGTTCGAGATCAAGGAGAACGGCCAGCACGTCGGACGCTTCTTCTTCGATCTCTATGCCCGCGCCAACAAGCGTGGTGGCGCCTGGATGGACGGCGCCCGGGACCGTCGTCGCACGATCGATGGCGTGCTGCAAAGCCCGGTCGCCAACCTGGTGTGCAACTTCACCCCGGCCGACAGTGGCAAACCGGCCCTGCTGACCCACGACGAAGTCACCACGCTGTTCCACGAGTTCGGCCATGGCCTGCACCACCTGTTGACCCGCGTCGAGCACGCCGGCGTATCCGGCATCAACGGCGTGGCCTGGGATGCCGTGGAGCTGCCAAGCCAGTTCATGGAGAACTGGTGCTGGGAGCCTGAAGGCCTGGCGCTGATCTCCGGTCACTACGAGACCGGCGAACCGCTGCCCCAGGACCTGCTGGAGAAGATGCTCGCGGCGAAAAACTTCCAGTCCGGCCTGATGATGGTCCGCCAGCTGGAATTCTCGCTGTTCGACTTCGAACTGCACGCCACCCATGGCGACGGCCGCAGCGTGCTGCAAGTGCTCGAAGGTGTGCGCGACGAGGTGTCGGTCATGCGTCCACCGGCCTACAACCGCTTCCCCAACAGCTTTGCCCACATTTTCGCCGGCGGCTACGCGGCGGGCTACTACAGTTATAAGTGGGCGGAAGTGCTGTCGGCCGACGCGTTCTCGAAGTTCGAGGAAGACGGCGTGCTCAACGCCGATACCGGTCGCGCTTTCCGCGAGGCGATCCTGGCCCGTGGCGGTTCCCAGGAACCGATGGTGCTGTTCGTCGACTTCCGTGGCCGTGAGCCGTCGATTGACGCACTCTTGCGCCATAGCGGCCTGAGCGAGGACGCGGCAGCATGAGCGAGGGGCCTGTGATCACGAAAAAACGCTTTATCGCCGGGGCGGTCTGCCCGGCGTGCAGCGAGCCGGACAAGTTGATGATGTGGAACGAAGACGGCGTGCCGCACCGCGAGTGCGTCGCCTGCGGGTATTCCGACACGCTCAACGAACAAGGCCTGTCAGTGCCCAAGGAACTGGGCACCCGGGTCAATACGTCGGCGCTTAAAGTGCCGGACGCCAAGGTCCAGGCAGTGCAGTTCTTTCCCAACCCCAAGTTGAAGAAAAAAACCGACTGACATGTCCGGCATCACCTTCCGGGCCACCCGGCCCGGAAGCGATACATATATACCGCCAGGCTTCACGCCTTCCTCCCCAGACTGGTCGCCCAGACAGACAGGAAGGCTCCTCATGCCCCACGACGATAATCCGCTGCTGCAGGTGTATGACCTGCCGCCTTTTTCGCAGATTCAAGCCGAACATTTCTTACCCGCCCTCGACCGACTGCTTGCCGAAAGTCGCAATCAGGTGGCCCACATCATCCAGACCCAGACGCCCTTCCCTACCTGGGATGACCTCGTGTTGGCCATGGATGAAATCCACACACGACTGGAAGGCTTCGGTTACCTGCTGCACCTTCTGACCACGACCAGAACAGAGGACGCCTGGGCGCGGGCCTCCCTGGATTGCAGTGAACGATTGCATGATTTCCAGGCCTCGCTGAAACAACACCCCACGCTGTTCGAGCTCTATCAGCGCTTGGCGGACAGCCAGATCGCCAGGCATTTCGCACCGACTCGCACCCGGGTCCTGAAGAAAATCCTGCGCCAGTTTCACCAGAACATGCCGGCAGGCCTGAGCCTGCTGAAGCTGCGCATCAAGGAGGTCCAGGGGTTATTCCTGGAAAACCTGCAAATGGCCAACCAGGCCTGGCACAAAACGTTCGACGATGAAGCCCGGCTGAGCGGGTTGCCGTCGCGGTTCAAGCAACAGATGGCCCGCCAGGCGCGGGAAGCCGGGCGCACGGGTTGGTTGCTGACGCTCAGCGATGAATCGTTTGGCATCGTCACCCACAACGCTGACGACCGTCTTCTGCGCCAACAGGTGTACGAGGCCTACAGCACGCGCGCGTCAGATCAAGGCCCACAAGCAGGCCGGTTCGACAATGCCGACGTACTCAGGCAATTGCTCGAAGACCGTCATCAGTACGCCACCTCCCTGGGCTATCCGAACTTTGCCCAACTGGCGATCGAGCCTGAGCAAGCCGCCTCCACTGAGGAAGTCATGACGTTCCTGCGGGCACAGCTAGAACGACAGCAGCGCCACTTCAAGCGGGACGCCGACCAACTCAAGGCCTTTGCCACGCAGCAAGGTCTCAGCGACCTCCAGCCCTGGGACTACCCCTACCTGGTGAATCAACTTCGCCAGCAAGCGGCAGGGGTCTCCAAGGAAGCGCTGAGTGTCTGGTTTGCATTGGAACCGACGTTTGCCCAACTATTGCGGATGGCGACGGAGTTGTTCGGCGTCGACTTCGTCGAACGCCAGGATGTGGTGACCTGGCACCCGGACGTGCGACTGTTCGAAGTCAGCGAGTGGGGCGCGGTCATTGGCTACATTTATTTCGATCCGTTTTCGGATCAAAACCGAGACGGTTTTCCCAGTACCACCACCCTGCGAAGCCGCCATATCACCGCCGAGGGACGCCCTTGGCATCCCATCGCAACGTTGCATGCGTGGTTGCCGCGCAGTGAAGGTGCAGACCCGGTCCTGCTCGATCACCGGCAGCTGCGAGTCCTTTTCCATGAGTTCGGCCATTGCCTGCAGCATGTCCTGACCCGCGCCGAATATCGCGACCTGTCAGGCATCAATAGCCTGTCTCACGATGCCGCCGAGTTTGCCGGAATCCTGCTCGAACAATGGTGCTTTTCCCGACAATGCCTGGTGCGGATCTCGAAGCACTACCAGACCGGAAGAAAGATGCCTGACGAGGTCGCCACTCAACTGTTGACCTTTGCCGGGACCCAGACCAGTTGGGAAACCGCGGCGTTGTTGCGCAACGCGTTATTCGACATGGAGTTACATCGCACCCACGGTGATGGGCGAACCGTCCAGCAGGTATTTGACCAGGCCAGCGCACAGGTCGGGCATCTGCCTGTATTCGCGAACGAGCGCTGGCCCAATGGCCTGGACTACCTGGTGACCGGTTATGGGGCGACTATCTACGCCTACGTCTGGTCAAAGGAGTTGGCTGTGACTGTGTTCCAGCGATTCAAACGCGACGGGGTGTTCAACCCGGCAACCGGTCGCGCGTTGCGTGAAACTGTTTTTGCGCCGGGTGACTCGCGACCGCTGTCGGTCTCCATCGCCGCCTTCTCAGGCACGCCACCGATCAGCTCCCCGGCAGGGTGAGCTGCGGCTCAAGGTGATGGGCTGTAGTGGTCGAATTGACCCAGCTCTTCAAGGAGCAAAGGGCAAACACACTGGTGCTGCATTCACCATTCGCCAACGCAAGACGGAGCTTTTCCACATCGGCCTGCATCATGTAACGGATCCCGTCCTTGAAGTGATGGCTGTCACCGAAACCGCCTTCGGTCATTTCGTTCAACGCGTCCTCTTTACTCCAGCCCTGCACCACCACCCTGTACATCGCCGCCACCAGTCCGGTGCGGTCCGAGCCGTGCTTGCAGTGCATCAACACGGGGCCCTTGGCTTCGGCGGCCTGGACGGCACGCAAGGCCCGGAGAATGTCGCTGTCGTCGACATGATTGGTGCGATAAGGCAACCGTACCTGCTCGACGCCGGGGGTGGAAAGCCAGCGCGCATCCGATTCCGGCAGGAAGGTAATGACCGTGCCGATCTTGAGTTTCGTCAGCAGGGGCAGGGCTCCACCATCCGGTAAGGAGCTGCGGTAAAGGGTGGGGGACATCCGATAGAGGTTGTAATCCATTTCCACCGGCTGGGCCCACTCAGCGGGCCTCGTCTGTACGACATCAGCGGCCTGGGCGCAGGATCCGGCCAGCCCTATCAGCAAGGCCAGACAACACAGTGAACGGGAGCGGAGCTTGAGCATGCACGGATGACCGGAAACAGAAGGGTTGGAGGTGGAGCAGTTTCGACTCGTACCGGTAAAAAAGCCGTAACAAGGACGTCAAAGTGTTGTGAATTATCACCGGCACATGTGCCACCTCCGCTCAGGCGCTGAATGGCACTGGTTCAATCCGAATACCGGAGATACTGTATACGCATACAGCTATGGAGCATTCCTCATGTCGGCCTCCCTTCCGCCTCGCGGCCGTGGCACCGCTGCCAACCCGCACAACCGCTTCGCCCCAAATCGCTCGGTGGTCGAAGATGACGGCTGGTACCAGGAAGTACCACTGACCCAAAGCACCGAAGTACGCTTCGAAACGGCGAAGACCATCATCACCCGCAATACCTCGCCGGATATCCCTTTTGATCGCTCGATCAATCCTTATCGGGGCTGTGAACACGGCTGTATCTACTGCTATGCCCGGCCCAGCCATGCGTACTGGGACATGTCGCCAGGGCTGGATTTCGAGACCAGGCTGATCGCCAAAAGCAACGCCGCCGATGTGCTGGAGGAGCAGTTGTCCAAGCGCGGCTATCAATGCGCGCCGATCAACCTGGGCTCCAATACCGACCCTTACCAACCCATCGAACGCGAACAGCGCATCACCCGCCGGATCCTGGAGGTGCTGCTGCGATATCGCCATCCGGTGACCATCGTGACCAAAGGCTCGCTGATTCTGCGGGACCTGGACCTGCTCACCGAGCTGGCCCGACAACGACTGGTGGCGGTGATGATCAGCCTCACCACCCTGGACGACGAGCTCAAGCGTATTCTCGAACCCCGCGCTGCGGCACCCAAGGCACGGCTGCGAGCGATCAGGGTGATGCGGGAGGCAGGCATTCCCGTGGGTGTGTTGTGCGCGCCGATGATTCCGATGATCAACGACAGCGAAATCGAAAGCCTGCTGAGCGAAGCCCATGCCGCCGGAGCCCAAAGTGCCTCCTACATCATGTTGCGCCTGCCGCTGGAAGTCGCGCCGCTGTTCGAGGAGTGGTTGCAGGCCCACTACCCCCAGCGCGCCGCCCACGTGCTGAGCCTGGTCCGCCAGAGCCGTGGTGGGGAGTTGTACGACAGCCAGTTCGGCAAACGCATGCGCGGCGAAGGTCCCTTTGCCGACTTGCTGGCCCAGCGCTTCACCAAGGCGATCAAGCGCTTGGGGCTCGACCGGCGCGATGGCTACCATCTCGACTGCGAAGCCTTTTGTCCGCCAGGCCGACAGATGTCGTTGATTTGATCGAAGCAGACCCCGGCAGCACAAGCCGGACAGGATGGCACCTGCACTTTAGGTCATGTCCGTAATCGTTGTCCTAGAGCCTTCGATTCAGTTTGAGTTAAGTTTCGACCGCTACCTTGCTCATCGAGTGACTGACGGGTCGACCCCTTCGACCTGGATGTTTTTTAACCAGCCACTGGCGTTATGAGGATGAATCATGAGTGACAAGGATAAACAGCCGTTGGCTGCGTCGGCTTCAGCCCAACCCGAGGCGGAAACCGCCGATGCAGCGCTGCAGCATATTGTTGACGGCTTTTTGCATTTCCATCACGAAGTCTTCCCGCAGCAGGAAGAACTCTTCAAGAAACTCGCCACCGCCCAATCGCCCAGGGCAATGTTCATCACCTGCGCCGATTCGCGCATCGTGCCCGAGCTGATCACCCACAGCTCTCCAGGCGACTTGTTCGTGACCCGCAACGTCGGCAACGTCGTTCCGCCTTATGGACAAATGAATGGCGGCGTCTCCACCGCCATCGAATACGCCGTGCTGGCCCTTGGGGTGCAGCACATCATTGTGTGCGGCCACTCCGACTGCGGTGCCATGCGCGCGGTGCTCAATCCCCAAACCCTGGAAAAAATGCCCACGGTCAAAGCCTGGTTGCGCCACGCCGAGGTGGCCAAGACCATGGTCCACGACAACTGCCCGTGTGGCGACGAAAAACAGACCATGCCCATCCTCACCGAAGAAAACGTGATCGCGCAGTTGCATCATTTGCGAACGCACCCTTCGGTGGCCTCGCGCATGGCCAGCGGCCAGTTGTTCATCCATGGCTGGGTGTACAACATCGAGACCAGCGAGATCAAAGCTTTCGACGCGGACCAGGGTCGTTTCCTGCCGCTCGATGGCAGCCAACCGATCCCGGTCGCGACGCCCAAAGCGCGCTTCTAATCGCTCCTAAATAAATTTTTGCGTGGTAAAGCCCTGTCTGCTCTTCGAGCGGCCGGGCCTTGCCATGCCTGAAGAATCTTCGGGAGAGTCACCATGCGTGCCGCTCAATTGAAAGCTGTTCTGCCACGGGAGCTGCTGGCTTCGGTGGTTGTGTTTCTGGTGGCGCTGCCCTTGTGCATGGGCATCGCCATTGCATCCGGCCTACCGCCCGCCAAGGGCCTGATCACCGGTATCGTCGGTGGTCTGATCGTGGGCTTTTTCGCCGGTTCGAAGTTGCAAGTCAGCGGGCCGGCCGCCGGGTTGGCGGTACTGGTTTTCGAACTGGTGCGCCAACATGGCGTAGGCATGCTCGGACCGATCCTGTTGCTGGCGGGGCTCCTGCAATTACTGGCCGGGCGTTTTCGCCTGGGCTGCTGGTTCCGGGTAACCGCGCCGGCCGTGGTCTACGGCATGCTGGCGGGTATTGGTGTGCTGATCGTGCTGTCCCAAGTCCATGTGATGCTCGATGCGGCGCCCAAGCCGTCAGGGCTGGATAACCTGGCGGCGTTCCCCGGCGCAGTCGCCCAGGCGTTGCCGTCGTTCGGCTGGCAGGCCGGCCTGCTGGGGCTGTCGACGATTGCGGTGATGTGGCTGTGGGAAAAGTTTCGCCCTCATCGCCTGCGCTTCATACCCGGCGCCTTGCTCGGCGTAGGCTTGGCCACCGCTGCCAGCCTCCTGCTGGCCTTGCAGATCAAGCGTGTCGAAGTGCCGGACAACCTCGCCGAAGCCATCGACTGGCTGCGCCCGGCGGACCTGCTGAACCTGGCCGATCCCACGCTACTGATCGCGGCATTCGCGGTGGCCTTTATCGCCAGCGCTGAAACCCTGCTGTCGGCGGCCGCGGTGGATCGCATGCACAGCGGCGAGCGTGCGGACTTCGACCGGGAACTGTCCGCCCAAGGTATCGGCAACATGCTCTGCGGCTTGCTCGGCGCCTTGCCAATGACCGGGGTGATCGTGCGCAGCTCGGCCAACGTCCAGGCCGGGGCCACCACGCGGATGTCGACGATTTTCCATGGCCTGTGGTTGCTGCTCTTCGTCCTGTTGCTGTCCAGTGTGCTGCAAAGCATTCCGGTGGCAAGCCTGGCGGGCGTGCTGGTCTACACCGGCTTCAAACTGGTGGATCTCAAGGCGTTTCGTGGCCTTGGCCGTTATGGCCGGATGCCGATGTTCACTTATGCCGCAACGGCGTTGGCGATCATCTTCACCGACTTGCTGACCGGTGTGCTGATCGGTTTCGGCCTGACCCTGGCGAAATTGGCCTGGAAAGCCTCGCGACTGAAAATCAGCCTGGTCGATCTTCCCAGGGAAGGAGAGATGGAGCTGCGCCTGATCGGTGCCGCGACCTTCCTCAAGGTGCCGGCGTTGACCCAGGTGTTGGGGACCATCCCCGAGGGCGTGACGGTGCATGTGCCGCTCAACAACCTGAGCTACATCGACCATTCGTGCCTGGAGTTGTTGGAAGAATGGGGCCGGGCGAACGCCAGTAAGGGATCGAAGCTGCTGATCGAGTCCCGCGGGCTCAAGCGCCGGTTGGAGGGACGGTTGCGAACGACGACGGGGATTGGCGCTGCGGCGTCCTGACACCCTGATGAACGAATGTGGGAGCGAGCCTGCTCGCGATGGCGGTGCATCAGGCAACATTTTAGTCGGCTGACAGACCGCTATCGCGAGCAGGCTCGCTCCCACAAGAGTTTGGTGAATTCAGCTCTGGATCAAGCCGCCGGCTGATCCAGCTCCAGTCCCACACCCAAGCGCCGCGACATGCACGGCCAGCGCTTCCAGGCGGCGCCGGTGTCTGGGCTGCTGAGTTTCTCGCGGTAGGTTTCTACCGACTCCAAGGCAAACGTCTCTTCGTTGAGCATCTCATCAAAGGCGTGATGCACCACTTCGTCGAGCTGGTTGGCAAAGGTTTCGCCGATCAACTGGTGGGCAATCAGATTGGCGACCGTCATGTCCAGGGGGATCAATGGCTGGCCGAAATGCTTGATGTACAGGTCATTGACCTCTTCGACAAATCGATGCGCCAGGTAGGCCTCATCCAACAGGCTGTCGAGCCCGACATGGCCGGCCATGATCGACGGCGGCTGGAGGAAGTACTGCTCGGCGATTGTCAGCACCGGTTTGATTTGCGGCTCGATGCCCGCCTCCTTGGCAACCTCGTTGGCGGCATCCAGCAAGTCGGGGACTTCATCGATATAGGCAGCAACAAACCGCGCCAGGACGTCGTTAGCGTTCGTCTCTGGCAACTGGATAGCCCGGTGCAGGTGCGGTAACTGGCCTTCCAACTGAAGGGCCAACTGCCCCGTCTCGGCTTCGTGTTGTTGGGCTTTTTGGATCTGCTCGCGCAATGCGGCGGTGTTCATGACAACTCCAGGAAAACAAAGGCAATGAAATAGGGAAGACATAACTTAGCTGGCGAATAAACACGCCTAAGACCTATTTGTCATAAATGCCTCTTCCTTGATGCAACGCTGTTATATCGGTTTGCCATCATCTGGTTTCGCATCCTTCTCCATTCGTGGCCTCCAGCGCAAGTCCCGTCTGTTTCAAACGATTTACGCCGTCGCGTTGCGAGGTTGCAGTCGCTGTCTATACTCGGATCTGAATGGAGTTAGCTGATGAACCCGATGTACGGCAGCAAGGCACGGCGGTTCGAGTTCGTAGTCTGATGTAGCCGCTCTCCTTGCCGCAGGCGTTACGCCTACGGGATAACAAGAACGATAAGGGGAACCCGCAATGACGCGACATCCACATGTTTGGATGGGCCTCCTGTTGTGTTCGATTTTCAGCCAGGCGCAAGCCGCCTGGACTGTGAATATGGCGCCTGGAGCGACACAGATCAGCAATGCAGTATTCGACCTGCACATGACCATCTTCTGGATCTGTGTAGTGATCGGCCTCATCGTCTTCGGCGCCATGTTCTGGTCGATGATGATGCACCGCCGCTCGACCGGCCAGAACGCGGCCCACTTCCACGAAAACACCCGCGTCGAGATCCTCTGGACCATCGTGCCCTTCCTGATCCTGGTGGCCATGGCGATTCCCGCCACCGCGACCCTGATCAAGATGTACGACTCCAGCGAGTCGGACATCGATATCCAGATCACCGGCTACCAATGGAAGTGGCACTACAAATACCTGGGCCAGGACGTCGAGTTCTTCAGCAACCTGACCACACCCGCCGAACAGATCCATAACCAAAGCACCAAGGGCGAACATTACCTGCTGGAAGTCGACAAGCCGCTGGTGCTGCCGGTCGACGCCAAGGTGCGCTTTTTGGTGACCTCCGCCGACGTGATCCATTCCTGGTGGGTACCGGCCTTCGCGGTCAAGCGCGACGCCATTCCCGGGTTCGTCAACGAAGCCTGGACCCGGGTCGACAAGCCCGGCGTGTATCGCGGCCAGTGTGCCGAGCTGTGCGGCAAGGACCACGGTTTCATGCCCATCGTGGTCGAGGTCAAGAGCAAGCCCGACTACGAAAAATGGCTGGCCGAACGCAAGGCCGAAGCCGCGCAGCTCAAAGAGCTGACCAGCAAGGAATGGACCCTGGAAGAGCTCAAGGAACGTGGCGACAAGATCTACCACACCACCTGCGTGGCCTGTCACCAGGCCGAAGGCCAGGGCCTGCCGCCGATGTTCCCGGCACTCAAGGGCTCGAAGATTGCCACCGGGCCGAAGGCCGATCACCTGAGCCTGGTTTTCCACGGCAAACCGGGGACCGCCATGGCCGCGTTCGGCAAGCAACTGTCGGAAGTCGATATCGCCGCCGTCGTGACCTATGAACGTAACGCCTGGGGTAACAACAAGGGCGACATGGTTACGCCGAAAGAAGTGCTGGAACTCAAACAGGCGGAAAGCAAATGAGCCGGCCTGACGTGTGTTCCCGCAACCGGTCGGGGCTCATCGCCCCGCGCCGTCCAGCCCATTCGTTCGAAGGAGACAGGACATGAGTGCTGTGATCGATGACCACGGTCATGCCGGCGCCGACCACGCCCACGGCCCCGCCAAGGGCCTGATGCGCTGGGTACTGACCACCAACCACAAGGATATCGGCACGCTGTACCTGTGGTTCGCCTTCTCCATGTTCCTGCTGGGCGGCTCGTTCGCCATGGTGATCCGCGCCGAACTGTTCCAGCCCGGCCTGCAGATCGTGGAACCGGCATTCTTCAACCAGATGACCACCATGCATGGCCTGGTGATGGTTTTCGGCGCGGTGATGCCGGCCTTCGTCGGCCTCGCCAACTGGATGATCCCGTTAATGATCGGCGCGCCGGACATGGCCCTGCCGCGCATGAACAACTTCAGCTTCTGGCTGCTGCCCGCCGCCTTCCTGCTGCTGGTGTCCACGCTGTTCACGGCGGGGGGCGGGCCGAACTTCGGCTGGACCTTCTACGCCCCGCTGTCCACCACCTATGCGCCGGAAAGCGTGACGTTCTTCATCTTCGCCATCCACCTGATGGGGATCAGTTCGATCATGGGCGCGATCAACGTGATCGCCACCATCCTCAACCTGCGCGCCCCCGGCATGACGCTGATGAAAATGCCGCTGTTCGTCTGGACCTGGCTGATCACCGCGTTCCTGCTGATCGCGGTGATGCCGGTGCTGGCCGGTTGCGTGACGATGATGCTGATGGACATCCACTTCGGCACCAGCTTCTTCAGTGCCGCCGGCGGCGGTGACCCGGTGCTGTTCCAGCACGTGTTCTGGTTCTTCGGGCACCCCGAGGTGTACATCATGATCCTGCCGGCCTTCGGTGCCGTCAGCTCGATCATCCCGGCGTTCTCGCGCAAACCGCTGTTCGGCTACACCTCGATGGTCTACGCCACGGCGGCCATTGCGTTCCTGTCGTTCATCGTCTGGGCGCACCACATGTTCGTGGTGGGCATACCGCTGGTGGGCGAGCTGTTCTTCATGTACGCCACCCTGCTGATCGCCGTACCCACCGGGGTGAAGGTGTTCAACTGGGCCAGCACCATGTGGCAGGGCTCGCTGACCTTCGAAACGCCGATGCTGTTTGCCGTGGCGTTCGTGATCCTGTTCTCCATCGGTGGCTTCTCCGGGCTGATGCTGGCCATCGCCCCGGCGGACTTCCAGTACCAGGACACCTACTTCGTGGTCGCGCACTTCCACTATGTGCTGGTGCCCGGCGCGATCTTCGGGATCTTCGCCTCGGCCTACTACTGGCTGCCGAAATGGACCGGCCACATGTACGACGAAACCCTCGGCAAGCTGCACTTCTGGCTGTCGTTCATCGGGATGAACATGGCGTTCTTCCCCATGCACTTCGTCGGCCTGGCGGGCATGCCCCGGCGGATTCCGGACTACAACCTGCAATTCGCCGACTTCAACATGGTGTCGTCCATCGGCGCGTTCATGTTCGGCACCACGCAGATCTTCTTCCTGTTCATTGTGATCAAGACCATCCGTGGCGGCCCGCCAGCACCGGCCAAGCCGTGGGATGGCGCCGAAGGGCTGGAGTGGAGCGTGCCTTCACCGGCGCCGTATCACACCTTTACCACGCCGCCGGAAGTGAAATGAACACGGTTGCCCTTGTGGGAGCGAGCCTGCTCGCGATAGACGCGACTCGGTGTGCCAGATGCACCGCTATCGCGAGCAGGCTCGCTTCCACAGGGGTTCGTGGGGAGGTTGGGAACCATGGCTGACTCGATTTCACTGAAGAAACTGATCACCCGCCTGATGATCGTGGTGGTGGCAATGTTCGTCTTCGGCTTTGCCCTGGTGCCGATCTACAACGTGATGTGCAAGGCGTTCGGCATCAATGGCAAGACCGCCGGGCAGTACGAAGGCGAGCAGGTGGCCGATGTGTCGCGGCAGGTTCGCGTGCAGTTCCTGTCGACCAATGCGGTGGACATGCCCTGGGACTTCTACCCCAAGGGCGATCAGTTGGTGGTCCAGCCGGGCGCGGTGAACGAGATGGTGTTCGTGGCCCACAACCCCACCGACCGGCCGATGAGTGCCCAGGCCGTTCCGAGCATCGCGCCGAGTAACGCGGCGGCGTATTTCCACAAGACCGAATGTTTTTGTTTTACCCAGCAAGTGCTGCAACCCGGTGAACGGATCGAAATGCCCATGCGCTTCATCGTCGACCGGGACATGCCCAAGGATGTGAAGCACCTGACGCTGTCCTACACGCTGTTCGATATCACCGCTCGTCATCCACCGGTGGCTCAAAACACTGAACGATAGCGTGCCCGATAAGGAGAACAATAAATGGCAACTCACGAACACTATTACGTTCCGGCCCAGAGCAAGTGGCCGATCATCGCCACGGTCGGGATGTTCGTCACAGTGTATGGCCTGGCGACCTGGTTCAACGACCTGAAGGCTGCCCGACCGGAATCCCACGGCCCGCTGATCTTCTTCGTCGGCGGCCTGCTGGTGGCCTACATGCTGTTCGGCTGGTTCGGCGCGGTGGTCAAGGAAAGCCGCGCCGGGCTGTACAGCCCGCAGCTCGATCGCTCGTTTCGCTGGGGCATGAGCTGGTTCATCTTTTCCGAGGTGATGTTCTTCATCGCCTTCTTCGGGGCGCTGTTCTACGTGCGCCATGTGTCGGGACCGGCCCTGGGCGGCGAAGGCACCAAGGGCCTGGCCCATATGCTCTGGCCGAACTTCCAGTTCACCTGGCCCTTGCTGAACAACCCCGACCCGAAACTCTTCCCGGCGCCCAAGGAAGTCATCAGCCCCTGGGGCCTGCCGCTGCTCAACACCGTGTTGCTGGTCAGCTCCAGCGTCACGGTCACCATCGCCCACCATGCCTTGAAAAAAGGCCACCGTGGCGCGCTGAAGCTCTGGCTGGCGATCACTGTGCTACTGGGTTGCGCATTCCTGAGCTTCCAGGCTGAAGAATACATCCACGCCTACAAGGAACTGGGGCTGACCCTGGGCTCCGGGGTCTACGGCGCGACGTTCTTCATGCTCACCGGTTTCCACGGCGCCCACGTCACCATCGGCACGATCATCCTGTTCGTCATGCTGATGCGCATCATGCGCGGGCACTTCGACAACGAGCATCAGTTCGGCTTTGAGGCGGCGAGCTGGTACTGGCACTTCGTCGATGTGGTGTGGATCGGGTTGTTCATCTTCGTCTACGTGCTCTAGGGCGCTGTTTACCAAGGTGCGTGGGACACCAATTGGCCACTGAAGAAGCCCCAGGCAATCAAGCCGACGGTGACAGCGGCCAGGCTGACCCGAATCGCCAGGGCGATCATCAGGCGATTGGAATCGCTTTCGTCCTTGACCAGAAAAAACAGGCCGCTGAACAGGCTGACAACGGTGGCGATCAGCATCAGGACGATGGCTGCTTTTAGCATCAGGGACACTCCGGGGGGACGCGATGCACGTGAGTATAGCTTTCCCGTTCGACGACTTTCGGGCGGCGCCATGAAAGGCTTCCGGCCGGGCCTCGTGCCGTCACTGGTGGTGGCTATCCTGGTCCCGGTCATGGTGTGCCTGGGCTTCTGGCAATTGAGCCGCGGCGAACAGAAGCGCGTGCTCATGGCGAATTACGCCGAGCGTCGCGTGGCGCCGCCGATGGACAGCGCCGAACTGCAACAGACGGCGGATCCGGCCTTTCGGCCGGTGCAACTGAGCGGTCAGTTCGACGCCGAACACAGCATCCTGCTGGATAACCGCCAGCACGACGGCAAGGTCGGCGTCGAATTGCTGCAACCCTTTCTCGACCACCGGAGCGGACTGTGGCTGCTGGTCAACCGCGGCTGGCTGCCCTGGCCTGACCGCCGCACCCCGCCGGTCTTCGACACCCCCGAACAGCCTTTGAGCCTGGAGGCCTGGGTCTACGTCGCGCCCGGCACCACGTTCCAGCTCCACGCCGACCCCACCGGCGCACCGTGGCCACGCCTGGTCACCGCCATCGAGCCGGACAAGCTCTGGGCCGAGCTGGGCCGCCACGGTTTCGCCTATGAATTGCGCCAACAAAGCGGCCCCGGCGCCTACCGGACCGATTGGCCGGTGGTGAGCATGGGGCCGGAAAAACACCTCGGTTATGCCGTGCAGTGGTTCGCCATGGCGGCGGCACTGTTCGGCCTTTTCCTTTATCTCGGATGGCATAACGCAGGGAGACACCATGGGAACCGCCATGAATCCAACCAACACGTCTGAGGCACCCTCCGCACGCGACCGTCGCAAGGGCCGCCTGCAACTGCTGCTGATCGTATTCGGGGTGATCGGCCCGATGATCCTGGCCACCGGCATGTACAAATTCCAGTTCTGGGTGCCGGACAGCCGCAGCTATCACGGCGAACTGATCGGCACCGGCCAGACCCGCGCCGAAATCGGCGTACAAGCCGATGAGCAGCGCTGGCAGATCCTCGTCACAGCGCCGAAGGAGTGCTCGGTGGACTGCCGGCAACTGGTGTACCTGGCCCGGCAAGTGCAAATCGGCCTCGGTCGCGACGCGTCCCGTGCCAGCCATGCCCTGGCCATCGCCCAACCGCTGGATGCCGAATACGACGCCCAGCTGCAGCGCGAATACCCACAACTGCAACGTTACCCGCTGGACCTGCCGGTCTATCAGAAAGACGTCCAGAACACCGACGGCGCCCAGCTGTGGATCATCGATCCCCACAGCAACCTGGTGCTGCGCTACGACGCGCGGGTCAAGGGCAAGGACCTGCTCAACGACCTGCGGCACCTGCTGAAACTGTCGAACATCGGATGAGGGCATCGACATGGCCAAACCAGGATTTCGCCTTGCGCTGTTTGCTACCCTGCTGGCACTGATCGTCGTATTGCTGGGCGCCTACACCCGCCTGACCCACGCCGGCCTCGGTTGCCCGGACTGGCCCGGTTGCTACGGGTTCATCAGCGTGCCCAAGAGCGAAGCCCAACTGGCCCATGCCGAACTGCATTTTCCCGATACCCCGGTGGAAGCCCACAAGGGCTGGAACGAGATGGTCCATCGCTACTTCGCCGGGACCCTGGGCTTGATGATCGTAGCGTTGGCGGCACGGTCCTGGATAAACCGCCACCGCCCGGGCCAGCCCTTGAAGTTGCCGCTGTTCCTGCTGGCGGTGGTCTTCGCGCAAGCGGCATTCGGCATGTGGACCGTAACCCTGAAGTTATGGCCGCAGGTGGTAACCGGACATTTGCTGGGCGGCTTCGCGACGTTGAGCCTGCTGTTCCTGCTCACCTTGCGATTGTCCGGCGTACTGCCGGCACTGACCGTGCCCAAGCGCCTGCAGCACTGGGCCACGGCCGGGCTGCTGTTGGTGATCGGGCAGATCGCCCTCGGTGGCTGGGTCAGCTCCAATTACGCCGCAGTGGCCTGCATCGACTTCCCCACCTGTCACGGCCAATGGCTGCCAGCGGCGGACTTCGCCAATGGCTTCCACCTGACCCAACACATCGGCCCGAACTACCTGGGCGGCCAACTCGACAGCGACGCCCGCACCGCCATCCACCTGACCCACCGGATCGGCGCGTTGCTGGTGACAGTGGTGCTGCTGGGCCTGGCCTGGCAACTGAAAACCGTGGGCATGACCCGCCTCGCGGGCCTGGTGCTGGCGGCATTGGCAGCGCAGATCACCCTGGGCATCAGCAACGTGGTGTTCCACCTGCCACTGCCGGTAGCCGTCGCCCACAACGCCGGGGGCGCGGCGCTGCTGCTGACCCTGGTGCTGGTCAATTATCACGCCCGTACCAGCCTGGTCCGGGTCAAGCATCAAGTCCCGCTGCGCTGGCGGTTCAACCCGCATAAACACGGCACCAGCCCCATCACAATAAAAGGAGAGATGCCATGGCAACCCTGACCGGTGCACGCCGCAGCCAGGCGATCTGGCGCGACTATCTGGAGCTGACCAAGCCGAAAGTGGTGGTGCTGATGCTGATCACCTCACTGGTCGGCATGTTCCTCGCCACCCGCGCCGGCGTGCCGTGGACGGTGCTGGTGTTCGGCAACCTGGGGATCGCCCTGTGTGCCGGCGGCGCGGCGGCGGTCAACCACGTGGTGGACCGACGCATCGACGCAGTAATGGCCCGCACCCACAAACGCCCCTTGGCCGAAGGCCGGGTCTCACCGGCCGCCGCACTGACCTTCGCCCTGGCCCTGGCGGTGATCGGCCAAGCCCTGCTGCTGGCCTTCACCAACCCGCTGACGGCCTGGCTGACCTTGGCCTCCTTGCTGGGCTATGCAGTCATCTACACCGGTTTCCTCAAGCGCGCGACGCCGCAGAACATCGTCATCGGCGGCCTGGCCGGTGCCGCACCGCCGCTGCTGGGTTGGGTCGCCGCCACCGGCCACGTCAGCGCCGAACCGCTGTTGCTGGTGCTGATCATCTTCGCCTGGACCCCGCCGCACTTCTGGGCCCTGGCGATCCATCGCAAGGAGGAATACGCCAAGGCCGACATCCCGATGCTGCCGGTGACCCACGGTGAGCACTACACCAAAATCCATATCCTGCTCTACACCCTGGTGCTGCTGGCGGTGAGCCTGATGCCGTTCGTGATCCAGATGAGCGGGCTGCTCTACCTGGTGTGCGCGCTGGTGTTGGGTGCGCGCTTTCTGCAATGGGCCGTAGTGTTGTACCGTGGCAGCCGGCCGCACGCGGCGATCAACACGTTCAAGTACTCTATCTACTACTTGTTCCTGCTGTTCATCGCCCTGCTTGTAGATCATTACTTACTGTTGAGCCTATGACCCGAACCCAGAAAACCGTCTTCATCCTCGTGGCCGTGATCGCGCTGATTCTCGGCCTCACTGTCAACAAAGTGCTGTCCGGCAAGGGCGAGGGCGACCCGACGGGGCTGATCGACGCCGGCATCATCCTGCTGCCCCAGGCGCGCCCCCTGCCGGACGTGAAAATGACCGACCAGGACGGCCAGCCCGTGGCCGTGGACAGCTTGAAAGGCAAATGGAGCCTGCTGTTCTTCGGCTACACTTTCTGCCCGGACATCTGCCCTACCACCCTCGCCCAACTGCGCCAGATCAAGAGCGAGTTGCCGAAAGAGGCTGTGGATAAGTTGCAGATCGTACTGGTCAGCGTCGACCCGAACCGCGACACGCCCAAACAGCTCAAGCAGTACCTGGGCTACTTCGACCCACAGTTCATAGGCCTCACCGCTTCATCCATCGAAGACCTGCAAAAACTCGCCAACGCCGTGAGCATCCCGTTCATCCCGGCGGACACCAGCAAACCCAACTACACCGTCGACCACAGCGGCAACCTCGCCGTCATCGGCCCGGACGGCCACCAACGCGGCTTCATCCGCGCGCCGCTGAATAATCAGAAGCTGGTGGCGCAGTTGCCGGAGATGCTCAAGCGCAAATAGCACCCACCCACACCTCTGGGGGACCAATGCTGTTCACCAGAGAAAGTAGATAAACCTGTGGCGAGGGGATTCATCCCCGCTGGGGCGCAAAGCGCCCCCAAAACCCGAGCACGGGACGCGTCAGACAGGCTGAGAAGAACTGCGCTCCCCCCGCCACAACTGAATCGACAAGCCTTTAAGCGAACCGCATACCCCTGTGGGAGCGAGCCTGCTCGCGATGAACTCAACGCGGTTCCAAACGCCCCCCCCCTGCATCCCCCAAAATCCCTCCTCCTACAGCCCCCACCTACACCCCACCACCAAGCCACGCATCCTTGCGCCTTTGCCTACAACTACGCCAGAATCCGCCCGCTTGTGCGCCTTGTTCCGGGGCTCTATCGTTTCCTTGCCACTGCTCATCAGTGGTCGGGTTTAGTAGCCCGGTTTACGTCTCGGTTGCACAAGTCTCATCAGTCAGGCGCTGCCTGTTCTTGATGGTGGCTGTGCGCATGGCGCCCTCGGGCGCGCCGGGTTTGACGTAATCACCGGTCTACTAACTTGCGCACAGCTGCCTCCCTCCGTTTAGTAGCGAGATGGTTGCGGCCTACTAAGGGATTACGTCAATGTTCAAAGTAACGCCGAACCCACCAGAAGCAGATTCCACCTCCCCCTACGTCGACGGCATCAACGCCAAGAAGCTCGACGAGGCGGCCACGCGGGCGCTGGATTTTTATCTGAAACCGAAACCGACGAAGGCGGAAGAGGAACCCAAACCGGGACAGATATTTACTGTTGTAAAAGACCTTGATGATGAATGCTTGCTTGCCAACCTCACAGAGACGCTGGCTTCGGCTGACGCCATGGTCAGTGACCTCGCCTTCGAGCTGGAAGGGTCACGGCGTCATGTGGCGCTGGGGATTCAGCAGTTGATTGAGCTGAGTTCGTTGCTGGCGAATCGGGTGCTGGATAATGTGGAGCCGAGGCAGTAAGTAAGCGTTTCCCAACAAAAAACCCGGCGTTATGCGCCGGGTTTCCATTTTGACTCCGTCCTCCTCAAGTGGCAGACAACGGCCAGAAGCAGACATCCGCACCTGGAAAAAGTAACCTCTACAGACTTCAGGGATTCGAGAGATGGAATGAGTAACCTGCTATCCATTGCAAGCCATAAATCCAAGTACAGCCTCAGCTTCTATCCGACCTTTGCCGTTGACGGAGTACCTCTGGAGGTTTGGCTACCTCTGCACAATCGAGAAGCTGAGCTGCACCTCGTAGCAGCTCACTCAGGCTTGTACAGCGATGACGACACCTGTTTGGTATGGGATCGGATCTATTCAACAGCGCCGGGCTGGGAGACCTTGGTTCCCCTGCTTGTTTGCTCTGATGACTTGGACCTGACATGTACGGTCATTGTCGCTGAGCAGCACGCCGATGAGCGCCACGTCCAGTGGCGTCGATTTGGCTTGCTCAGGGATTTAATCACTCTGCAATCCCCCGCTGTTGATTGGTACGACTCAGTACCGAGGCTGACTTTCGAACACTCCCATTTCCACAGTGTGCTGGACGCGTTCCGAAAACAAGAGAACATCAGAATGGACTGGGATTAGGGTCGAAAGCTGGCGTATGCGAACAACCACTTCCGACCCCAAGCTGCCTCTGGTGAACGGCAGCAGCCGGCCAGGAGCGGTCAGTCGGCGGATGAAATTTGGCTTGTACCAACTTACGATGTTGTATGTAATTCCACGCCAATTCAGTGCATAAAGTGGTTCGCAGGTATGGAAGCCAGTACCCTCACATTTCAAGAGTTGTTTCGTCCGGGAAGCACCTCAAATGGCTGCACCGTGGCCGAACGATGCTCCTCCGATTTTCTGATAAACGAACGCTCGTTGCTCAATGCTATCGTTATGGCTGCTGGTGGACATTCCGACTTTATGGGTTGTTTCGTTAAGGGCTTCCTAGAGCAAAATAAACAATCTAACTCTCGTCTGCTATTACGCGAGCCCGCTGAAACAGAAAGCGGTCGGATACTCCTTTACATCTGCCCCGAGTGCGGCGACATCGGGTGTGGCGCCTACACAGTATCTGTTCGCCAAGACGATGACTGTTTCACCTGGGATTCCTTTGCTTACGAGAACGGCTATGAAGAGCCTCGTATCATTGAAGGAGTCGGCCCCTTCACATTTGAGAAGCATGCCTATGAGGCGGCTATCAACAATGCGGCTGCGTTTTAGAAGGTAATTCAACCTGCATTGCTAAAGCGGGCCGATTGTGTCCGTCGACCGCCGTTTTTGGTCGATTTCGGTCAATCGTGATAGGCAGAAAACTGAATCGACCCTGACTAGTAGACACTTTCCAACGACTGCGTCGGCTCGTTTGCAGACGAGATCGATCGTCTGCTTCTGGCCGATTCTGTTGAAAAAGTCGATTTTTCAGGAAACGTGACGTTGAGCTTGACCTCATCAAAGAACCTATTCACCACTGTTAAGTGGCTTTTCGGTACTTCGTTGACCGTCGCTGCTTTGTCAGTGGGTTGATTTGAGGGTTTTTGCTTGAAGCAGGCGTACCGATCCTGTGGCGGGTGGCCCTTGAGATGTAAGTTTGGCCAGTCGGCGCAGGTTCTGTACCACAGCCGCTAACGTAAACTCATCGGTCGCGCCACTCATCCCTCGTAGTCGCAAGTGATCCAGTTTCAAGATGCGCTTGAGGTGGGCGAACAACATTTCGACCTTCTTGCGTTCGTGACGAGAGCGCACATATTCCGGCGTATTCGCGATTCGCCGAGCCACATCACGAGCCGCTTCATGGACGCTACGGGCGATCTTACGAACAGAGGTGTTCGGGCAGCACTTAGCCTTCACCGGACAGGTCGCGCAGTCTGTTTGTCTGGATCGGAAGATGATGGTGTTGGCTTTAGTGAGGTGCGAGCGTTCGTTCTTGAAGGCTCGCCATTCGCTGCGCAGTACGTTGCCGGACGGGCAGCGATACTCTTGCGCCTCTTCATTCCAGTGAAAATCGTTGCTGGAGAAACTGTCGTTCTTGCGCTCGGTTTTATCCCACACCGGCACATGCGGCTCGATATCTTTCTCTTCCACCATCCAGGCCAACATCGGTGCTGTGTCGTAAGCGGTGTCGCCGATTAAGCGATCCGGTTTGATGTCGAACAACTCTTCGACTCGATCAATCATGGTTTTGGTGCTCTCGACCTCGGCGGTTCGATGAGCCGGTGTCGGTTCTACGTCCATGATCACGCCATGCTCGACATCAATCAGGTAGTTCGTGGAGTAGGCGAAAAACGCTGGGCCGCCCGGAGCGGCCGTCCAACGGGATAGAGGATCAGTCAGCGATAAGCGCTTGGGAAGTGCTCCAGCCAGCGCCTCTTCATCGAGTGCTTCAAGGTACTCACGTACGGCACGCGTACTGAGCGATGGGTCGCTCCAATTGACCTCCTCATCACCAGGTACGCCGCGCTGCCGACTCGCATCTGCCTTGATGATGCTGGCGTCCACGGCACAAAGCCTTCCCCCTTGACCAGACCTGCGTCCATGCAGCGACGCAGCACTTCATTAAACAGCCAGCGAAACAGATCGCTGTCCCGGAAACGGCCGTGTCGATTCTTGGAAAACGTCGAGTGATTAGGTACTTCATCCTCAAGGCTCAACCGGCAGAACCAGCGATACGCCAGGTTCAAATGGGCCTCTTCACACAAGCGCCGTTCGGAGCGAATGCCATAGCAATAGCCCACGACTAGCATGCGGATCATCAGCTCAGGATCAATCGAAGGACGCCCGATCGGGCTATAGAAATCGGCGAGGTAGTGGCGCAGGTCACTCAGATCGAGACATCGATCAATGCTGCGCAGCAGATGATTTGTTGGGATGTGGTCTTCAAGGTTGAACGAGTAAAACAGCCGCTCCTGCCCACTCGATAACTGTCCCATCATGCTGCGAATCCTCCCGCTGGCCGATGTGCAGATTGTCTTCCGCGTCGGCGGGAAGCACTAATTTTTCCGACGCGCTGTGCTGTGTTTGAGCTATGTTCGCGCGGGCAGAGATCTGACCATGGCTGGTCATTCCCAACCTAGTTTTCTGTAGGGGGTCATGTCTTGTTCAGGAAAGTGAGTCAGGTATTCACCCCACTGCATGTGCGCATAATATTTAGTCATCGCCTCGAAATGACTTTCAGCCTCGACCTCCCAAACAAGCTTTGCTTCTGAATGCATAAGCGCACGCGCACTATCACCGTGAGCACCAGCTAGGCAAAAGGTCTGACAACCATCAGGTTCCTGCCAAAGTTCGTGATTCATCTTCGAGTCTCAGTTTTCTAGGGTTGTCATGATGCCCCAAACTCTGACGGCATTCGAAAAATAAGGACGGATTTATTTTTAAAGTACATCGGCCGCTCTGCTTTTTCACGCAATGGCAACAAGTATCCCACTACCCACAGACCAGATGCCTATTGGATAAGGTGGATAAGGGGACGGATTTATTTTTAGAGTACATCTGTCCCCTTTGCTTTTTCACGGCAACAGCAACAAGTATCCCGCTCACCCACAGACCAGATGCCTCTCGATCAACCTCGCCACCTCATCTGCATGCGTAGAACCCAGACTGTGATCGGCGCCAGGAAAAACATGCAGTTCCGCCTGCGGTAACAACTGAGCAAGACGCTGCCCGACGCGAACAGGGCTGATCAGATCCGCATCACCCCAGAGGAGCAACACTGGCATACGCAACTCAGCCAACCGTAGCGTAAGGTCAGTGCTGTCGTCGAGAAACCACCTCGGCAGCGTCGGGTTGGCGGCAGCAAAGTCCGGGCGCCAGTCGTGCGCGTCCAGATCAGACATATCCACCCCGCCAGAGGTGACGGTCAGTATCAGATGAGTGACCAGCTCGGGGCGTTCAAGCGCCGCAAGCACAGCGACGATACCTCCCATGGATTGCGCCACCAACGCTGTGGGCCGGTCGATCTCAGCCAGGACGCGAGTCGCCAGATCTTCCATACCGGTTATGCCAGGCACGGGCGGCGTGTTTCCAAAGCCGGGCCAGCCGATATGAACCTGCTGCGCCGGATGGGTCAGGCGTTCGGCAACCAGATGCCAAAATTGGGTGTTACCAGAGGCGCCGGGGAGGAATAGGAGTTTGTTGGGGGATGCGGGCACGGATTCGGTCCTTGAAGGTGAGATTGAAAGAGTCAATGATCCATCGGCAGGAGAACCACTCGCAGCCCCATGGCGGACATCCGAACAGCTAGGCCGTATGATTTGTTTCATTGCCGATAAGAACAGACATTGCAGTCGAGAGAAAAGATGAGCGACGAGTTTAGCTACGTCTGGCTATTGCCACTGCTTGAAAAGCCTTTCGAAATGGCGGCGCTCGATTTGCCCGACGCAATAAAAACCTTAGGAAAAATACACTCTACCCACCGAGATAGCGTTGCAACCATTGGTGGTCACAGCACTGGCTTCACATTCGGAGTACTGGGCAGGACTGGCGCTCCGATGGTTGGAAGAGGGCTTTCCTCTGGATTTGGAACTGACCCAACTCTTGGCTCATTGCGCCGAGAATCGGGGCCGCCTCAATCTCATCGTCACAGGGCACGTAAGCTTGCCTGCCTGGCGGGAAATGGCAGCTGAGCTAGAAAGCAGAGACGGCCTTTTAATAGCATTCGCATGCTTGCTCCTGCTTCTCCACCTTCTATGAGCCAAGCCAGGATCTGACCACCGCACCCCAAGCCACATATCCTTGCGCCTTTGCCTACAACCGCACCAGAATCCGCCGGCTTTTCAGCCCTGCCCTCGAGCTCTATCGTTTCCTCACCACTGGCCGAGCCGGTATCGATGACACTCCGGCATGCTAGCTCCCCGGGAAAGTCATAGGCCCGACCGCATCAAGCTTTCGGCAGCTAGCTTTGGTGGCTCATGTTCACCGGTACACACCGTCTATATACTCAAATCATGGAACGTATCCAATCAATCAATCTCGCGCGGATAGACTGGTGTTGTACCGATCACGGTATGACGCGGGACGAGCTCGCCCGTGAGATCGATATAGCACCTGCCAGCTTTGAAAAAGTGATGGCCGGCGAGACGGGACTGACCTTCAACCAGTTGCGTAAGCTGGCGGCCTTTTTCGGGCGAGGCACCTTGTTTTTCATGGAGCCAGGGCCGGTCAACGAGGCAAAGGTGCACTCGCCCCAGTTCCGCACCTTGAGCAATCAGAAACCGGAGCTTTCGCACCGCCTGAAGTTGCTGGTTGAGCGAGTGGAGCACCATCGCACCGTGTACCTTGCACTACGTGAGGAGCTTGATCCGACGGAGGTCGTGCGTTTCTCGCCGCCCGACCTGGCAGGCCTGAGCATCCCCGATGCGGCCAGCCGTGTGCGTGAGTGGCTAGGCCTGGCGAGCCGCAACAATTTTGACAGTTATCGTAAGGCCATCGAAGCGCGCGGTCTGCTGGTCTTCCGCAGCAATGGCTACAACGGTAAATGGCAGATTGCCAAAGAAAACCCGATTCTCGGTTTTTCGCTCTACGATTCTGAATGCCCGGTAATCGTCGTCAAAAAGCAGGATGCAGATACCCGCCAAAGCTTCACGTTGATGCATGAGTTGGGGCACCTACTTATTCATCGTGCAAGCTCGATTGATGATGAAGAGGATTTGTATTCGGCGGACGATAAAGAGCAAGAGGCGAATGCCTTTGCCGGCCATCTATTGGTCCCCGATCGGTTTCTGCTAAGCATTCATGACAATGAGCGCCCTGCTGAGGCGGCCGAATTTGATGGCTGGCTGGAACCACAACGCAGGGCGTGGGGTGTGAGCGGCGAGATGATCCTACGGCGTCTGATGGATGCCGGACGTTTGCCAAGCGAAGCCTATGCGGCATACCGGCGGTGGAGCACGCAACGAGTAATGCCTGAAAAAGAGGGTGGCAGCCGAGAGCACCGCAATCGCGAACCCCGGCACATTTTTGGCGATGGTTACGTGCGCACAGTGCTGGAAGCCATGAACGCTCGTCGTATCACTCTTGCCAAGGCAAGCAGCTATCTCGACAACCTTAAGATCTCGGACCTGCACAAGCTGGAACGCTTCTATGCAGGTGTTTGATGCCTCATCCATGCTTTACGCATGGGATAACTACCCTATCGCGCAGTTTCCGGGTCTTTGGGCATGGATGGCGGATCGAGTGATGCAAGGGGTGATTCGGATGTCCGAGGTTGCCGCCGAAGAGGTTGGGCACAAAGCACCGGAGTGCGTGACTTGGCTGAAGGATGCAGGTCTGCAAAAGATGCCCGTGACCGAGGCGATCCTGTTGGAAGCCTTTCGTATCAAAGGATTGCTCGAGATCGAAGAAGACAAATACGGTGCTGGGGTCGATGAAAATGATCTATACATCATTGCCACCGCGAAGCTACATGGCTGCGAGTTAGTCACGGATGAGGCGTTTCAGCCTTCTGCGAACAAGCTCAAACGCAATTGGAAGATTCCTGCTGTTAGCAATATGGAAAGTGTGCAAACCCCTTGGATCAACTTCCTCGACTACATCAAGCGATCACAAGCGGTTTTCGGGTGATGACTTCAACTCATTGAGTACAAAATGGGATATTTTCTGATATTCCATTTACCCTTCTTCTCCTTGGTCAACCTGCTCAAACCGCCGCCGTTTCATGAACAACCTCATCCCGTAGCCACGGCAAAGACTGACGGCATCCCAGATCAAACCCGAACAAGTGGTTCTGACCTGCCACAACGCAGCCAACCGCACCCGTCGCCGCCAACACCATTCCCAGCCACTGCTTAACTGATCGGCATTAGACGAGGGGACGGATATATTTTCAGAAATAAACCCGCCCCCCCTTTCTACCTATGCAACAGAAAACGCTGGGTAATCGGTATATCCCTGCTCGTTGCCACTGTAATAGGTACTCTGGTCGGCAGGCGCCAGCGGTGCACCAACCTTGAACCGCTCCGGCAGATCAGGGTTGCTGATGAAAAGGCTACCGAAGGTCACCGCATCCGCTAAGCCACTCTCCAAAGCCTGTTCGGCTGTTTTCTGGTCGTAACCGACATTCACCACAAACAGGCCCGTGAAGCGTTTTCTTGCTTCAGGTGCCAACAGTTTCAGGCCCTCGGGCAATGCGGGCGGCTCCATGAAGTGCAGGATGCCCACTTTCTTCTTTTCCAACGCTTCGACGACAAACATGTAGGTTTGCTCAAGCGTGGAATCGCCCATGTCGTTGTAAGGAATACGCGGTGAGAGCCTTACAGAGACCCGCTCTGGTCCGAATACTTTGATAGCAGCGTCCGTGGCTTCCAGCAGGAAACGGGCGCGCTTTTCAATGGTGCCGCCATAAGCGTCGGTTCGTTTGTTGGATCCGTCTTCCAGGAACTGAGCCGGCAAGTAGCCGTTGGCACCGTGAACTTCGACGCCGTCAAACCCCGCCGCTTTGGCTGCGCGGGCGGCGGTTTCGTAATCGTTCAGGGTGGCTTGGATTTCGTCGAGGGTTAGTGCCCGTGGCACAACGGACGGCTTGATCCCCTCGTCAGTGAAGGCTTGGCTGTTGAAAGGTACCGCCGATGGCGCAACAGGTAATTCGCCATTGTGGAAATCAGGGTGGGAGGCACGGCCTGTGTGCCATAGCTGGGCGAAGATCAGCCCCCCCGCTTCATGGACGGCTTGGGTGACCTTCTTCCATCCAGCAATTTGCTCCGATGTATGGATACCGGGCGTGTTAGTCCAACCAATGGCCTGGGAGCTGATCTGGGCTCCTTCCGAGAAGATCAGACCTGCGGATGCGCGCTGTGCGTAATAAGTTGCGGTGAGTTCATTGGCGATTCGGTCTTTCGAACGCCCTCGGGTCATAGGTGCCATGAACACACGGTTTTTGAAGGTCAGCTGTGCATTGCCGACGGGCGTTAATAGTTTTGAATGGCTCATGAGATTCTCTTTGGCTAACGATGATCTTCAATCGAAGGTCCACCCAGCAGCGTTCGCGACGCACATGGCGACCCGTTACGTGAATCCGTAAATAGTTTTCGGGAATATTGATGGGCGCACCGAGGTGCTGACGCGATCACGGTATACCGAATAAATCTGGCGTCAATCAGGCACCTTGAGTCGCGTTAGTAGGTCTGAGGAAACCTGGTTTCCATGCGGATATCTCAAACGACAGGCGCAATGCCTGTCGTTCAGCGGATCAAAATATGGCTGGGTTACTCGCGTCCGATCCGATCAACCAGGTTGGGAAAACGACGCGATCGCAAGCCCTGACACGTCTTTGGCCTGGTCGAATATTTCCCTGGCGGCTTCAACTTCGGACAGTTTTACAAGTGTCCATTCATGGAGTTGGCTCAGGGGCCGTTGCAACGTGCGACCAAGCGCTGTGATCTGGTATTGCACCGCCACTGGCGAGAGCGATATCACCTGGCGCGACACCAGGCCATTGCGCTCGAGACGGCGCAAGCACTGCGTCAGCGCCTTCTGGGTAACGCCCTCCAGCCTGCGCCTGATTGCATTGAAACGCTGCGGGCCCTCGTCCAGCACGACTAACACCATCATCGACCACTTGTCAGATATCTGCTCGAAGAGGGCACGGCTGGGGCATGCCGATGAAAAGCATTGGGGTTCGATTTCGAGCATTGCGGTTTCCTCTGGATGCCAAGGCGATCTTGGGCTTTCTATTCGTCGCCGGTATCCAGAATATACCGTTAGGAAGCGGCGGATCTATTACCGCTCAGCCACGGACCAGATGGCTGTCGATCAAGCTCGCGACTGCATCTGCATGGGTAAAGCCCAGGCTGTGATCGGCGCCAGGGAAACATGCAACTGCGCGTGGGCAACCGTTGAGCAAGACGCTGACCAACTCGAACGGGGCTGATCGGATCCGCATTGCCCCACAGCAGCAGGACCGGCATGCGCAGCTCGGCCAGCCGCAACGAGAGCTCGGTACGGTCGTCGAGAAACCACCTCGGCAGAGTCGGGTTGGCGGCGGCAAATTCCGGGCGCCAGGGGATGAATCCCCTCACCACAAGGGAGGCGGCGCTTGATAGATTTTTGTGAGTGCTTCGCACTCAAGCGGGAGCAAGCTCCCTCGCCACGGGGCGAATCTGCCCGCTTTGTTTCAGTCTGCCTGCTCGAAGCGCTACTCAGCTAACTAAACTCGAATCCGCCGGCTTGTCCGCCTTGCCATTGGGCTCTATCGTCTCCTCACCACTGGCCGAGCCGGTATCGATGACGCTCAGACACAGGTAAGACTTTCAGGAAGGTCGTGGCCCGTGCTGTGTGCGAAATCCCACTCCTGGAAGCCACCGATGCACCCTGGCTCAGGAGAAAAGCGCTGCCACCCGAGCCCGCACACCGCCAATCTGCGGCCTTTACACCTGTAGCAAAAGGAAGGGTTACATCCATGGACATCCAGGAAATCAAGCAACGCCTAACCCGTCCCGCCGTAAAGCTGATTGCCGGCGGCTTTCGTCCTGCCGGTACCGATGAAGAAAGCTGGCTGGGCAACGTCTTCCTGTTCCGCCCTGATGAAGGTGTACCCACCAATCAGGCGGGGCAACCATTGCTCCCCTATGCACAGTTCTACCTACCCGCCCTGCCCATCAACAGCCCGCTGCTGGCGAGGGTTCGTGTGCTGACGGTGTTCATTTCAAATCCATTCCCCGAGCACTTTGAGCCAATGGGTAATAATTGGGTGATCCGTGAATATGGACCGGATGATGTGTTGGTACGCAAGTCTCTGCCGGTGGCAGGTGCATTCCTCAAACCCTTCCCGCTGAAAGCACAAGTGGTGCCGGAGGACTTTCCGCTGTGGGATGGCGGTGGTGTACCGGAGGACCTTGAGCAAGCAATCCTCGCGCTGGAACGCGCGGGCGAGATGCAGAGCTATTACGACTTGGTCACCCACACCTACGAACACAAGTTCGGCGGTTACCCCTCGTTCTGCCAATCGGGGGTCGATCCGGGTGAAGGCTTCGAGTTTGTGTTCCAGATCTCATCGGACGCGAAGATCAATCTGAACGTGGTCGACAGTGGGAGCCTGATGTTCTGGAAGCACAACGAAACTGGGGAGTGGGCGTTTTATTATGATTTTTACTGATGTTTTGCCATCTTCTTTCCTTCAGCAATCCTCTTCAAACCGCCGCCGCTTCATAAATAACCCCATCCCTATAGGCACAGCAAAAACCGACCACAACCCCAGATCAAACCCCAACAAGCGTGTCTGGCCTGCCACAACGCAGCCAACCGCACCCGCCGCCACCAACACCACTCCCAGCCACTTGCGCAGCAGATACGGCTTGAGAAACCGATCGAGCAGAAAGGACAACACCACGGCAATAACCATCTGGGTAATGTCGGACATATAGGTCTCCAGTCAGGTCTTGATGATCAATGTCGAGAGGGTGCGTTGCGGGCCGATACCGCCGTTGACCTGTGCCTCGATGCTGACCAGTACGTCGCCCGCATGGTAGGTGGGTAGGGTTTCATTAACATACGTGCGCACACCGGCCCCTACGGGTACATACACGTAAGAGGGGGCCACGACTTTGGTGGCGGCAGCAAAGGCACTGGCAGCAAGATTGGCGATCGCGGTGCGTTGGGCATTGAGGACATCGCCCTGTTGCCGGGTCAGCGGCTTGGAGATGCCGATCATCATCACACAAGGCAGGTTCTTGGCCTGCATCTTGTCGTACACCTCGACGACCTTGCTGTTGACCTCATAGTGGGCGCGTTTCGCCTCGCCAAAATGCAGCTCGCGCAGGCGTCCGCGTTCGCTGTCGGTGAGGGTGATCTGCGAGACGTTGAAGACGATCCCGTGATGGCCATGTATTGGAAAGTCCCTTCGAACTTCATCGCTCGCATCCTTTTCGAGGCAGAAGGTGGCGATTCTCTACAACGAACGCATTGGATTCAATCCATTTCAGCATGCTGGATAACGTCGCCCCATGAAACGTTGATGCAGTCTCGCTGGTAGATCGCATCAATCGGTTTTACGACGGCTGCGCCGCCAAGCGGGAGCAAACTCCCTCGTTACGGGGGGTAAATCGGCCCGCTTCATGAAACCGCCTTTGACCTGCGCCTCGACGCTGACCAGGACGTCCCCAGGATTGGTAAGTGCCAGTCAGTTAAATCGTGTTGGTCTTTCCGGGTCTGCTTCGCAGCTCACCACGCCGTTATTTCAGCTTAACTATGAGCATTAGGAATACCAGAATGCCGTTTTTTCGTTAGCTCGCGCTCTGCAATCGTCGGATGCTTCCAGCCACATCGTTGGAGGTCACCATGCAAAAGATTAGTAAATTCCCCATCGTCGACGGAAATCTGGGCTGGTATGAAACCTCGCCATCTCATGGGAGAAAATTGGGTGACCGGCTAAAGGGCAGGAAGAAATTCGACTTCGCGGTAATCGGTGCGGGTTATACCGGTGTTGCGGTTGCACAGCGTCTGGCCGAACTGCATCCCCATGCCAGCATCGCGATCGTCGATGCACTGTGTGTCGGGCAAGGGACATCCGGTCGCAACGCAGGCTTTGTGATCGATGTGCCTCATAACCTGGATGCCGGTGAATCGAATATCGAGCACGACCACAAGCTCTACAAGCTCAATACCTTCGCCATCAATCGGCTGCGCAGCTTCAAGGACAAACACGCCATCGACTGCGCCTGGCAGGACTGTGGCAAGTACATGTCGGCCCATGAGCAAAGCAACGTGGCGGGCCTGGATCATTTCGTCGAGACCCTGCAGGCAGGCGGCTTTGAATATAAAGTGTTTGAAGGCGCAGCCTTGAAAAAGCGCCTGGGTACCGACTACTACCGGATGGCTGTGTACACACCTGGCAATGTGCTCATCAACCCCTCGTCTCTGATCCGGGGCCTGGCCGCCGCGCTGCCAGAGTCGGTCACGCTGTTCGAGAACAGTCCTGTGCTGAGCTGTGAATACGGTTCACCACATCTGCTCAACTTTCTGGGTGGCTCGATCCAAGCGCATACCGTGATCCAGACCACCAGCTCGTTCAACGAGGAGTTCGGTCATCTGCAGAACAGGCTGGCACCGATTTTCACCTACGCGAGCTTAACCGAGCCGCTGACGCCCGAGGAGTTGAAAAAGTATTTCGACGGTGTGAAACCATGGGGGACCACATCTGCGCACCCAGCGGGCACAACCGTGCGCTTTACCCCAGACAACCGCATCTTCGTGCGCAACTCGCTCAACTACGAGCGCAGTCTGAACAGCAATGCCGAGGGCTTGGAAAGAGCCTGGAAGCAGCATCGCAAATCGTTCGATGCGCGGTTCCCGTTCCTGGCACATAAGGTCTTTGAATACACGTGGGGCGGCATGCTTTGCATGACGTTGAATCACCAGTCGGTCTTCAAGAAATCCGCGGAAGGCGTCTACACCATTGTCGGCTGCAACGGCGTCGGCGTGGCCAAGGGTACATACCTTGGGTACTACATGGCGGAGTACATCAGTGGCATCAAAAGCCATGAGCTGGACTTCATCTTCGACAACAGCAAGCCATCGTGGGTACCGCCAGACCCATTGAAAGCCCTCGGCGCCGGTATTCGCCTCAAGCACGAATCCAGCAACGCAGGCGGCGATATCTGACACCCCGGCCCAAACTCGAACACGCTAACGATTCGGGCACCAGAATTACAGCCCGCACAGCACCAAGCCAGCGGGCTGGATTTAGCCACCAGCCGCTCACCGATAACGCCTTCTTAAAACCACCTGATGACCCAGGTCCCGTGCTGATACTGCGGTACTGGAGGTACGGCCAGATTACTGGTCGTCAGCGGTTGATTGCAGCAACCATGCTTCAAACGTCTTGCATGCGTTCGAAAGCTTCGCCTTGTTGGAGTGCACCAGGAAATCCGAAAAGCCAGTCCTCAGCTCAAACTGCGACAACGGCTTCACGGCCCCTTTCTCAATCATTTCCCGTGCCATGAATTCCCACCCCAGCGCTATACCCAACCCGCGCTCAGCCGCGTTCAGCGCAAGGGTCACCTGGTTGTAGGTAATCACCTTGCCAGTGGGCTTGAACTGCTGGCCGAAACGGCTGAGCCAATCATTCCAGTTCATGACGTCCCACCCATCATTGTCGATCTGAATGAGCGACTGCTTCTGCAATTCATCGAACGTTTCAATCTGGTCGACCGCGAAACCCGGGCTGCAGATGGGGTAAACAATCTCGTCGAAGAGCTTCACGGCCGAAAGGCCGGGCCATTTACCTGCCCCGTACAAAATCCCGAAGTCATGCTCCAGGCACAGTGAGGCGGACAACTGGTTGGTAGCCACCACGTTCACAATGACGTCCGGAAACTGCTGCTGAAAATGAGCGAGCCTGGGGAACAGGTAGTAATGAGCAACTGCGTGCGTGCAGACCACGCTGATGGTGTTTTGGTCGTACCACTTGCGCACACGCTGCACCGTCTCGCGAAATGACTCCAAGGCTGGCTGAACCCCCTCATAGAGCGCTCGGCCCGGATCTGTCAGCACAACGCCGCGATGCTTGCGAGTAAACAATGGAAATCCGAGGTTCTCTTCGAGTTTCTTGACTTGTTTGCTAACGGCGCTCTGGGTGATGAAAAGCTCTTGCGCCGCCTGTGTGAAGCTTCCTGTCCGAGCGACTGCCTCGAAGAACACCAACGGGCCCACCGGTGGAAGAGACTTGGTATTTCTGTCCATGGCTAACCTTCATAGGTTTTTTATTCAAAGACGTGTGCTCGGCCTCACGCTGATCATGAAGGCGTCTGCTTTGACGCGACCGCTGATCCTGCCCGGAGCATAACGACGAGGCACAGATGCTCGCTACGTCGTTCGACTCTCTCCGTTCACTACGCTACTGGCCCAAGCGTTCACGATTTTGGGAGTGGTCAACATCAGATTCGGCAGGTCATGACGCAGCGTGTTCGCATAGTGCATGAGATCTACTCGAATGACCGACGGCACTCGGTCACGCCAGCCTTTTTTATGAGCGCTGCGCACTCAATCGGGAGCAAGCTCCCTCGCCACAGGTGCGTGGCGTTCAGGAATGGCGGTCCAGTTTCTTGAGAAACACCGTCATTTCCTTTTCGGCCTGTTTATCGCCATGGGCGCGGGCGGCTTCCAGGCCTTGTTCCCAGGCACGGCGCGCTGCCGGTAAGTCGCCCTGGCCCTGGTGAGCCTTGCCCAACAGTTTCCAGGCGGCCGAATACTTGGGGTCGAGTTCGACGCAGCGTTGCAGGTGTTCGGCGGCGCGGGGGAATTCGTTGAGGTCGAGATAGCCCTTGCCCAGGCCGAAGCGCAGCAGTGGGTTATCCACACCTTTGGCGAGCATTTTTTCCAGGGATTCGAGCATAGGGGCCTGTCCTTTTTGGCTGTTCCAGTGACTGATCGGTTGAATGTTAGATGGCTATCGCGGGCAAGCCTTGCTCCCACAGGCCTGCTTCCACAGTCTGATCCCACTGTAGTCATGTTGCATGGGACGTCCTCCACTGTGGGAGCAAGGCTTGCCCGCGATGAGGCCCCATCTATCACTGCACATCCAGGGTCAGAAGAAGCTCAAGCCCACATGGAACAGCTTCTCGACATCGCGAATGTGCTTCTTGTCCACCAGGAACAGGATCACATGGTCGCCGGTCTGGATCATGGTGTCGTCATGGGCGATCAGCACTTCTTCGTCGCGGATGATCGCGCCGATGGTGGTGCCCGGCGGCAGGCCGATGTCGCGGATGGCCCGGCCGATCACTTTGCTGGACTTGGCGTCGCCATGGGCAATGGCCTCGATGGCTTCGGCCGCGCCACGACGCAGGGAGTGCACGCTGACGATGTCGCCGCGGCGCACGTGGGCCAGCAAGGTGCCGATGGTTGCCAGTTGCGGGCTGATGGCGATGTCGATGTCGCCGCCCTGGATCAGGTCGACGTAGGCCGGGTTGTTGATGATGGTCATCACTTTCCGCGCTCCCAGGCGCTTGGCCAGCAACGACGACATGATGTTGGCTTCGTCGTCGTTGGTCAGGGCCAGGAAGATGTCGGCGTCGGCGATGTTTTCTTCCAGCAGCAGGTCGCGGTCCGAAGCACTGCCCTGCAGCACCACGGTGCTGTCGAGGGTGTCCGAGAGGTAGCGGCAGCGGGCCGGGCTCATCTCGATGATCTTCACCTGGTAGCGGCTCTCGATGGCTTCGGCCAGGCGCTCGCCGATCTGCCCGCCGCCGGCGATGACGATGCGTTTGTAGTTCTCGTCGAGACGGCGCATTTCGCTCATTACCGCACGAATATTCGCCTTGGCGGCGATGAAAAACACCTCGTCGTCCGCCTCGATCACCGTATCGCCCTGGGGGAGGATCGGCCGGTCGCGGCGGAAGATGGCCGCAACCCGGGTCTCCACGTTCGGCATGTGCTCGCGCAACTGACGCAGTTGCTGCCCCACCAACGGCCCGCCGTAGTAGGCCTTGACCGCCACCAGTTGCGCCTTGCCCTCGGCAAAGTCGATCACCTGCAGGGCACCCGGATGTTCGATCAGGCGCTTGATGTAGTTGGTCACCACCTGCTCGGGGCTGATCAGCACATCCACAGGAATCGCTTCGTTGTCGAACAGGTCGGCGCGGGTCAGGTAGGCCGCTTCCCTTACCCGGGCGATCTTGGTCGGGGTGTGAAACAGGGTGTGGGCCACCTGGCAGGCAACCATGTTGGTTTCGTCGCTGTTGGTGACGGCCACCAGCATGTCGGCATCGTCGGCGCCGGCCTGGCGCAGCACGGTCGGCAGGGAACCGCGCCCTTGCACGGTACGGATGTCGAGACGGTCACCGAGGTCGCGCAGGCGTTCGCCGTCGGTGTCGACCACAGTGATGTCGTTGGCCTCGCTGGCCAGATGCTCCGCCAGCGAACCGCCGACCTGCCCTGCACCCAGGATGATGATTTTCATCCGTTCACTCCTATCGAATCGGTCTTAACCGCGTGTGGCGGCGATCTTGATCAGCTTGGCGTAGTAGAACCCGTCGTGCCCGCCCTCTTGGGCCAGCAACTGGCGGCCATGGGGCTGTTTCAGGCCGGCCTGAGTGGCGATGTCCAGTTCCCGGGCGCCGGGGGTGCGGGCGAGGAAAGCTTCGATCACTTCGGTGTTCTCGGTCGGCAAGGTCGAGCAGGTGGCATAGAGCAAGATGCCACCGACTTCGAGGGTCTGCCACAGGGCGTCGAGCAGCTCGCCCTGCAGCAGTGCCAACGCGGCAATGTCGTCCGGTTGGCGGGTAAGCTTGATGTCCGGATGACGACGGATCACACCGGTGGCCGAACACGGCGCGTCCAGCAGGATCCGCTGGAATGGCTTGCCGTCCCACCAGGTCGCGGTATCGCGACCGTCGGCGGCAATCAGCTCGGCGTCCAGGCCCAGGCGCTCGAGGTTTTCCTTCACGCGCACCAGGCGTTTGGCTTCCAGGTCCACCGCCACGACGCCGGCCAGTTTCGGCTCGGCTTCGAGGATGTGGCAGGTCTTGCCCCCCGGCGCGCAGCAGGCGTCCAGCACCCGTTGTCCGGGCGCCAGTTCCAGCAGGTCGGCGGCCAATTGGGCGGCTTCGTCCTGGACGCTGATCCAGCCGTCAGCGAAGCCCGGCAGGGCGCGCACATCGCCCGGGGTTTCCAGCAGGATGCCATCGCGACTGTACACGCATGGCCGGGCCGGGATGCCGGCCTCGCCCAGCAACGCCAGATACGCGTCGCGGGTATGGTGGCGACGGTTGACCCGCAGGATCATTGGCGGATGGGCATTGTTGGCCGCGCAGATGGCTTCCCATTGCTCGGGCCAGAACGCTTTCAAGGCTTTCTGCAACCAGCGCGGGTGGGCGGTGCGCACCACCGGGTCATGCTCGAGCTCGGCCAGCAGGCTTTCGCTTTCCCGTTGGGCACGGCGCAACACAGCATTGAGCAAGGCCTTGGCCCAGGGCTTCTTCAGTTTGTCGGCGCAGCCCACGGTTTCGCCGATGGCGGCGTGGGCAGGCACGCGGGTGTAGAGCAATTGGTAAAGCCCCACCAGCAGCAGCGCTTCGACGTCGGCGTCGGCGGCTTTGAACGGTTTCTGCAACAGCTTGGCCGCCAGGGCCGAGAGCCGTGGCTGCCAGCGAGCGGTACCGAACGCCAGGTCCTGGGTGAAACCGCGATCACGGTCTTCGACCTTGTCCAATTGGGTCGGCAAGGAGCTGTTGAGCGACGCTTTGCCGCTGAGCACGGCGGCAAGCGCCTTGGCGGCGGCCAGACGCGGGTTCATGAAGCCTCCACCGCTTGGCCGAGGACGCTGCCGACGGCGAATTTCTCACGTCGACTGTTGTACAGATCACTGAAGTTCAGTGCCTTGCCGCCGGGCAGTTGCAGACGGGTCAGGCACAGCGCCTGTTCGCCACAGGCCACGACGAGACCGTCCTTGCTGGCACCGAGGATCTGCCCCGCAGCGCCCTTCCCTTCGGCACAGTGGGCGGCCAGTACCTTCACCGCTTCGCCGTTCAAGGTGCTGTGGCAGATCGGCCACGGGTTGAAGGCGCGCACCAGTCGCTCCAGCTCGACCGCCGGACGGCTCCAGTCGATGCGGGCCTCGTCCTTGTTCAATTTGTGCGCGTAGGTGGCGAGGCTGTCATCCTGCACTTCGCCTTCCAGGGTACCGGCGGCCAGGCCGGCAATGGCCTCGACCACGGCCGGCGGGCCGATCAGTGCGAGGCGGTCGTGCAGGCTGCCACCGGTGTCTTCGGCGCTGATGGGGGTGGCGACCTTGAGCAGCATCGGCCCGGTGTCCAGGCCCGCCTCCATGCGCATCACGGTCACGCCGCTCTCGGCATCGCCCGCTTCCACGGCGCGCTGGATCGGCGCCGCACCGCGCCAGCGCGGCAGCAGCGAGGCGTGACTGTTGATGCAGCCCAGGCGCGGGATGTCCAGCACCACTTGGGGCAGGATCAGGCCATAGGCAACCACCACCATCAGGTCCGGCTTCAGCGCGGCCAGTTCGGCCTGGGCTTGCCCATCACGCAGGGTCGGCGGCTGCAACACTTGCAAACCGTGTTCCAGGGCCAGTTGCTTGACCGGGCTGGGCATCAGTTTCTGCCCGCGGCCGGCCGGCCGATCCGGCTGGGTGTAGACCGCGATGATTTCATGGGGGCTGGCCAGCAGGGCCTTGAGGTGTTCGGCGGCAAACTCGGGAGTGCCGGCAAAGACGATGCGCAGTGGCTCAGTCATGGAAGCTCTCAATTAACAGCAGTCGCATAAAGAAAAAAGGCTTGCCGCGGCAAGCCTTTGAAGGGGGCATCAAGCATTCTGGCGATGGATCTTTTCCAGTTTCTTCTTGATCCGGTCACGCTTGAGGGTCGACAGGTAATCCACGAACAACTTGCCGTTGAGGTGGTCACACTCATGCTGGATGCACACCGCCAGCAACCCTTCGGCGACCAGTTCGTATGGCTGGCCGTCACGGTCCAACGCCTTGATTCTGACTTTCTGTGGACGGTCGACGTTCTCGTAGAAGCCCGGTACCGAGAGGCAACCTTCCTGGTATTGGTCCATCTCGTCGGTGAGGGTTTCGAACTCGGGGTTGATGAACACCCGTGGCTCGCTGCGGTCTTCGGAGAGGTCCATGACGACAATACGCTTGTGCACGTTGACCTGGGTCGCGGCGAGGCCGATGCCTGGCGCTTCATACATTGTTTCAAACATGTCATCGACCAACTGACGCACTTCGTCGTCCACTACGGTCACCGGTTTGGCAATCGTGCGCAGGCGCGGGTCCGGAAATTCGAGAATGTTCAAAATGGCCATAAGCTTGATAAATGCACGTGTGAGGTAAAGTCGGGTGGCTGGCCTGGCGTGTCTTGGGATGCAGGCTACCGTTGTAAAACGTTGCTCTTGCTACGGAGCGAGCCACGGGGGCTCTGGCGTTTTACGCGAACGCACATGATAAAGGGATTCACCGCATGAGGAAATCACTACTCGCCCTGCTGCTCCTGGCCTCGGCCGGTATCGCGCACGGGCAAGTGCAACTTCGGGAAGGTTTCCCGCAGCAATACACCGTGGTCGCTGGCGACACACTGTGGGACATTTCCGGTAAATACCTGCGCGAACCGTGGAAATGGCCCGAACTCTGGCAGGCCAACCCGCAGATCGACAACCCGAACCTGATTTACCCCGGCGATACCCTGTCACTGGTCTACGTCAATGGCCAGCCACGGCTGACCCTCAACCGCGGCGCCTCCCGGGGCACCATCAAGCTGTCGCCGCGTATCCGCAGCTCGCCGGTGGCCGATGCCATCCCGAGTATCCCGCTGCAAGCCATCAACAGTTTCCTGTTGAGCAACCGCATCGTCGACACGGCGGCGGATTTCAACAAGGCGCCCTATGTCGTCGCCGGCAATGCCGAACGGGTGCTCAGCGGCGCCGGGGACCAGATCTTCGCCCGCGGGGCATTCGACACAGACCAGTCAGCCTACGGCATCTTCCGCCAGGGCAAGGTCTACACCGATCCGAAGACCAAGGAGTTACTGGGCATCAATGCCGACGACATCGGCAGCGCCGAAGTCGTGGCCGCCGAGGGCGACGTCACCACCCTCACCCTGCAGCGCACCACCCAGGAAGTACGCCTCGGCGATCGGCTGTTCAGCGGCGAAGAACGCTCGATCAATTCGACGTTCATGCCCAGCGCGCCGAAAACGGACATCAACGGGCTGATCCTCGACGTGCCACGGGGCGTGACCCAGATCGGCGCATTGGATGTGGTCACCCTGAACAAGGGCCGGCGCGACGGGCTGGCCGAAGGCAATGTCCTGGCGGTGATGAAGACCGGTGAAACCGTGCGCGACCGCGTCACCGGCGAACCGGTGAAGATCCCCGACGAACGGGCCGGCCTGCTGATGGTGTTCCGCACCTACGACAAGCTCAGCTACGGCCTGGTGCTCCATGCCTCGCGCTCGCTGGCGGTGCTCGACAAGGTGCGCAATCCATAACGGGTCTCACAACTTACCAACAGAGTTATCCACAGCTTGTTCCGGTTCGAACGGAACCTATGACGATCAAGGATTGATCACATGACATTGCCTGAATGCCCCCCGGTTTCCCCTGCGGAACTGGAGGCTCGCCTGCGCCTGCACCGCTTGCCGGAGCTGGGACCCAAACGTTTCATGACCCTGATGGAGGCCTTCGGCTCGGCTTCCAAAGCCCTCAGCGCGCCGGCCAGCGCATGGCGGGCGCTGGGGTTGCCCGTGGCGAGCGCCGAAGCCCGGCGCAACCCGGAGGTGCGCGACGGCGCCGCCCACGCATTGGCCTGGCTGGAGGGTTCGGGCCAGCATTTGCTGATGTGGGACCAGCCTGACTACCCGGCTCTGCTGGCACAGATCAGCGATGCGCCACCGCTGCTGTTCGCCGCTGGCGACCCTGCCATCCTGGAAAAACCGCAGCTGGCGATGGTGGGCAGTCGCCGGGCCTCGCGTCCGGGAATGGACACGGCAGCAGCGTTTTCCCGCAGCCTGGCCAGCGCCGGTTTTGTCATCACCAGCGGCCTGGCCCTGGGCATCGATGCGGCGGCTCATCAGGCGGCACTGGACGTTGGCGGGCACACCGTCGGGGTGCTGGGCACCGGGCTGGAAAATTTTTATCCACAGCGCAATCGTCGCTTGGCGGACGCGATGATTGCCCAAGGCAGCGCGGTGCTCTCGGAGTTTGCGTTGGACGCGCCGCCCCACGCCAGCCACTTTCCGCGCCGCAACCGGATCATCAGCGGTTTGTCCCTTGGCGTCCTGGTGGTCGAAGCCAGTGTCGCCAGCGGTTCGCTGATCACGGCGCGCCTGGCGGCGGAACAGGGGCGCGAGGTGTACGCCATTCCAGGCTCGATCCATCACCCGGGGGCCCGGGGTTGTCATCAATTGATCCGTGACGGTGCGGCGCTGGTGGAAACTGTCGAGCACATCCTCGAAGCCTTGCGTGGTTGGCAACGGCTGCCGCTGACCCTGGAACCGGAGCCTGTTACTCATCCGCTGTTGCGTCTGCTCCACGCCGCGCCGCTCACCAGCGAAGCGTTGGCCGAGGCCAGCGGCTGGGGATTGCCCAAAGTGCTGGCGGCGCTGACCGATCTGGAAATGGAGGGACGTGCCACGTCTGACAATGGCCGCTGGTTTGCGCGCACGCGCTAGGTTTTATAGGGAAGATCGGTAAACTGCGCACAGCCTTATCTTGTGTTGCGGAGAATCTTTCATGGTCAACAGTTGGCGTGTGCAACAAGCCGCGCGAGAAATTCGCGCCGGGGCGGTGATTGCCTATCCAACCGAAGCGGTATGGGGCCTGGGTTGCGATCCATGGAACGAGGAGGCGGTGGAGCGCCTGCTGGCGATCAAATCGCGGCTGCCCGATAAGGGGCTGATCCTGGTGGCGGATAACATTCACCAGTTCGACTTCCTGTTCGAAGACTTCCCCGACACCTGGATGGACCGCATGGCCAGCACCTGGCCGGGACCCAACACCTGGCTGGTACCGCACCAGAACCTGCTGCCGGAATGGATCACCGGGGTGCACGATACGGTTGCGTTGCGGGTCAGCGATCACCCCACCGTGCGGGACTTGTGTTCGCTGGTCGGGCCGCTGGTATCCACCTCGGCCAACCCCCAAGGCCGCCCGGCGGCGCGCACGCGGATTCGCGTCGAGCAGTATTTCCGCGGGCAGATCGACCTGGTACTCGGCGGCAACCTCGGCGGGCGCAAGAACCCCAGCGTGATTCGCGACCTGGCCACCGGAAAAGTGGTTCGGCCGGACTGAGCCCGGTCGCACCCTCCGGATTCAATACCTATCCAATGTGTGAGCGAGCCTGCTCGCGACGGCGCCGGGTCAGACGAATGAGTGTTGTCTGATACACCGCCATCGCGAGCAGGCTCGCTCCCACAGGGTTTGTGTTACCACAGACCCTATGCACACCACAGAGGTTTTGTGTTGCCACAGCACTTATGCACACCACCATTTCAAGGCAGCAGGATCGTCGACCCCGTCGTGCGCCGCGCCGACAATTCGGCCTGGGCCTTGGCCGCTTCCGCCAATGGATAACGCTGATTGATATCCACCGTAAGCTTGCCGCTGCTGATCATCCCGAACAGTTCATCGGCCATGCGCTGCAGGTTTTCGGCGTTGTTGGCGTAAGTCGCCAGGGTCGGGCGGGTTACGTACAGCGAGCCCTTTGCTGACAGAATCCCCAGGTTCACGCCGTCCACCGCCCCCGAGGCATTGCCGAAGCTCACCAGCAGGCCACGGGGCGCGACGCAATCGAGCGAGGTCAGCCAGGTGTCCTTGCCAACCCCGTCGTACACCACGGGCACTTTCTTGCCGTCAGTCAATTCCAGCACACGCTGTGCGACGTTTTCCTTGCTGTAATCGATGGTTTCCCAGGCGCCATGGGCTTTGGCAACGGCCGCTTTTTCCGCCGAGCTCACCGTACCGATCAGCTTCACGCCCAGGGCCTTGGCCCATTGGCAGGCCAGGGAGCCGACGCCGCCGGCAGCGGCATGGAACAGGATGGTTTCGCCGCCTTTGAGCTCATAGGTCTGGCGCAACAGATACTGCACCGTCAGCCCCTTGAGCATGACGCCGGCAGCCTGTTCGAAGCTGATGGATTCAGGCAGATGCACCAGGTTGGCCTCGGGCAACACATGCACATCGCTATAGGCGCCCAGCGGACCGCTGCCATAGGCCACCCGATCGCCCACCTTGAACCGGGTGACGTCTGAGCCGACCGCCTCGACCACACCCGCACCCTCGGCGCCCAGGCCCGAAGGCAGGGCCGGCGGAGGATAAAGACCACTGCGGTAATAGGTGTCGATGAAATTCAGGCCGATGGCCCGGTTGCTCACGCGCACCTGCTGCGGGCCTGGTTCGGCAGGTTGGTAATCCACGTACTCAAGCACTTCGGGGCCGCCGTGGGAACTGAACTGGATACGTTTGGCCATCTTCACTTTCTCCTTGTCGCAGGACTTTTTACCAAGCCTGACATCGGACTCCTAAGCTTGACCTTCGTCAACTGTGGCGTGGACAAGTGCGGTGGTATCCTGTGCGCCCATTGGCCACCGGCCCGCTGTACGCCGCGTAGCCCAGTCCTGATCAAAGGGGGTGTCATGACCACTCGCACCGAGGCCGTGAAAGCCTATCTGCTCGACCTGCAAGACCGCATCTGCGCTGCACTGGAAGCCGAAGACGGCGGCACTCGCTTCGTCGAAGACGCCTGGACCCGGCCTGCCGGCGGTGGCGGTCGCACCCGGGTGCTGGAGAACGGTACGGTCATTGAAAAGGGCGGGGTCAACTTTTCCCACGTCTTCGGCAGCGGTCTCCCACCCTCGGCCAGTGCCCATCGGCCGGAACTGGCCGGACGCGGTTTCGAAGCCCTGGGCGTGTCGCTGGTCATCCACCCGCACAATCCCCACGTGCCAACCTCCCACGCCAACGTACGCTTTTTCAGCGCGGAAAAGGAAGGCGAAGAACCGGTCTGGTGGTTCGGCGGTGGCTTCGACCTGACGCCGTACTACGGCGTCGCCGAAGACTGCGTTCACTGGCACCGCGTGGCCGAACAGGCCTGTGCGCCGTTTGGCCCGGAGGTGTATCCGCGCTACAAGGCCTGGTGCGACAGCTATTTCCACCTCAAGCATCGGAACGAACCCCGGGGTATCGGCGGCCTGTTTTTCGATGACCTGAACGAGTGGGGGTTCGATACCTGCTTCGCCTTCATCCGTGCGATCGGCGATGCCTACATCGAGGCCTACCTGCCCATCGTGCGCCGTCGCAAACACGAGCCGTTCACCGCCAAGCAACGAGAGTTCCAGGAGTTCCGCCGCGGTCGCTACGTGGAGTTCAACCTGGTCTACGACCGCGGCACCCTGTTCGGGCTGCAATCAGGCGGACGGACCGAGTCGATCCTGATGTCCTTGCCGCCGCAGGTACGCTGGGGTTACGACTGGAAAGCCGAGCCGGGCAGCGAAGAAGCACGCCTGACCGAGTACTTCCTGCAGGATCGCGATTGGCTGGCGCAGGCCTGAACGGAGACTGACCCGATGACCATGGACCGCTACGTTGTAATGGGTAATCCCATCGGCCACAGCAAGTCGCCGTTGATCCATCGCCTGTTTGCCGAACAGACCGGGCAAACACTGGACTACAGCACCCTTCTGGCCCCCCTGGATGATTTTGCCGGCTGCGCGCGGGAATTTTTCCGCGAGGGACGTGGAGCGAATGTCACCGTACCGTTCAAGGAAGACGCTTTCCGACTGGCCGACAGCCTGACCGAGCGGGCGCAGCGGGCCGGGGCAGTCAATACCCTGAGCAAGTTGGCCGATGGTCGTCTGTTGGGCGACAACACCGACGGGGCCGGGCTGGTGCGGGACCTGACCGTCAATGCCGGTTTCAGCCTCAAGGGCAAACGCATCCTGGTGCTGGGGGCCGGAGGCGCGGTACGCGGCGCCCTGGAGCCGCTGCTGGCCGAGGCGCCGGCGTCGGTGATCATCGCCAACCGTACGGTGGAAAAAGCTGAACTGCTGGCCGAATTGTTCGCAGACCTGGGCCCGGTTTCGGCCAGTGGTTTCGATTGGCTGCAGGAGCCGGTGGACTTGATCATCAACGCCACGTCCGCGAGCCTGTCAGGGGATGTTCCGCCGATTGCAGGAAGCCTGATCGAACCCGGCAAGACTGTTTGCTACGACATGATGTATGGCAAGGAGCCTACTTCATTCTGCCGCTGGGCCCACGAACAGGGCGCCGCGGTGGCGATGGACGGCCTGGGCATGTTGGCGGAACAGGCGGGTGAAGCGTTCTACCTGTGGCGCGGCGTGCGCCCGGACACCGCGCCGGTGCTGGCCGAATTACGCCGACAGCTGGCGCTGTAAACCCCTGTGGGAGCAAAGCTTGCTCGCGAGACAGACGCCTCGGTTTCCAACAGACCGGGGCGCTTTCATCGCGAGCAAGCTTTGCTCCCACAGCGCTGACCGTATCAATCCTCAAAGTGAATCGGGCACCTCTCCGGCCCTTCCAGCTTCTTCAATTCCTCCACCACGTGGGGCTTGGCCTTGCGCAAGGTCAGGCTGCGCCCTTGAGCACCCAGACGGCGGGCTTCCTGGTGCAGCATTTCCACCCCTGAGTAATCGATGAAGTTGATTTGCTGGGCATCGATCACCACCCGTTGCCCTTGCAAGCGTTGCAGGCGCACCTGCAGATAATGACTGGCCCCGAAGAAGATCGAACCGCCGACCCGCAGGACATCCGCCTCGCCTTCGTGGGCATGGTGCACCCGCGGTTGTGACGTGCGCTTGAGGTAGAAAAACAGCGACACCAGCACACCGGCGTAAATAGCGGTTTGCAACTCCAGCAGCAACGTGGCCAGGCAAGTCAGGCTCATCACCACGAATTCGGCCGGGCTCACGCGGTACAACGCCCGGATGCCGCGATGGTCTACCAGCCCCCAGGCGATCAGCAGAATGCTGCCGGCCATCGCCGGAATCGGGATGTGCGAAATCAGTTTCGCACCCGCGACGGCAAACAAGGCGACCCACAGTGCCGAGAACACTCCGGCCAGGGGCGAACAGGCCCCTGCGTCGTAACTGAGGCCGGAACGGGTAAAGGAACCGGCCGACAGGGAGCCGGAGAAGAATCCGCCAACGATGTTGGAAAGCCCCTGCGCCCTGACCTCCTGGTTGGCGTCGAGCAATTGCCCGGAGCGCACCGACAACGAACGGGCAATGGACAGGCTGGTGACCAGCCCGAGCATCCCCACCGCGACGGCACCGGGGAGCAGGCGCAGCATCAGGTCCAGGTCCAGGGTCAGCGCAGTGAATGGCGGCAGGCGCCCGGCAAAGGCGCTGACCAGCGCCACATGCCCAAACATGGCCGGCCACAACCAGACCACCAGGCTGCTGATGACCAGGGTTATCAACAGACTCGGCCAGCGTGGCAGCAGCCGCTTGAGCAGCACACCCAGGGCCAGCGTCACCAAGCCCAACAACAACGAAGGCTTGTCCACAGCCCCGAGGTGACTGAGCAACATCAGCACGCTCTTCAAGGCCGTGGCCTCGTTCGGCAGATCGAGCCCCATCAGGTTCGGCAACTGCCCCAGTGCAATCACCACCGCAGCGCCCAGGGTGAAACCGAGCACCACCGAGTGCGAGACGAAGTTCACCAAGGCGCCGAAACGCAACAGGCCTAACAACCATTGGAAAATGCCCGCCAGTACCGTCAGCAGCAGGATCAGAGTGATGTAGTCCTGGGTCGCAGGCATGGCCAGAGGGCTGACACTGGCGTACAGGACAATGGAGATCGCCGCCGTAGGACCGCAGATCAGATGCCATGACGACCCCCACAGGCAGGCAATCAGCACCGGCACGATCGCGGCGTACAAGCCGTACTCAGGGGGCAGACCGGCAATCAGGGCGTAGGCAATGGACTGCGGCAACGCCAGGATCGCACCGCTCAAACCCACGATCAGGTCACGGCTAACGCTGGCCCGGGTCTGCCGGGGCAGCCAGCTCAGGAAAGGGAACAGTGAATGGCGGGTGGGGATTGCCATGGGGCCTCAAGGATGGGGGTTGAGAACAAGAGTATCAGGACCAGGCACCGTTCTCCCTGTGGCGAGGGGATTTATCCCCTCGCCACAAAAGTGCTCCGGATCACCTTCTGAGGGCTTATCCGGAGCACACGGGTCATCAGAGCTTGGCCTTCACCGCCGCCAACGCCTCCTGGCCATCCATCGTCTTCACGCCATCCAGCCATTTGTCCAACACCGCCGGGTTGGCCTTGATCCAGGCCTTGGCCGCCTCGGCATTGCTGAGCTTCTTGTTCGCCACGTCAGCCATGATGCTGTTTTCCATTTCCTGAGTGAAGCTCAGGTTGGTCAACAGCTTGCCCACGTTCGGGCAGGCCTGTGCATAACCTTTGCGGGTCAGGGTATAGACGCTGCCCGTATCACCGAAGTACTTCTCGCCGCCCTTGAGGTAATGCATTTTCAGTTGCACGTTCATCGGGTGTGGCGTCCAGCCGAGAAAGGTCACGAATTTCTGTTTCTTCACGGCCCGGGCCACTTCGGCCAGCATCGCCTGCTCGCTGGACTCCACCAGTTTCCACTCGCCCATGCCGAAATCGTTGGTCTTGATGATCTCCTTCAGGGAGAGGTTTGCCGGCGCGCCGGAACCGATGCCGTAGATTTTCTTCTCGAACTTGTCGGCGAACTTGTTCAGGTCGGCAAAGTTATGCACACCAGCGTCCCAGACGTAGTCCGGAACGGCCAGGGTGAATTCGGTGCCGTCCAGGTTCTTGGCCAGCTGCGTGACATCCCCGTTAGCTACGAATTTGTCATAGAACCCCTGCTGCGCCGGCATCCAGTTGCCCAGGAACACATCGACCTGGCCATCCTTGAGGCCGCCGAAAGTGATCGGCACCGCCAGAGTGTCAACCTTGGGCTTGTAGCCCATGCCCTCCAACAGGAAACCGGTGATGGCATTGGTCGCCGCGATATCGCTCCAACCCGGGTCAGCCATCTTTACCGTCTCGCAGCTCTGCTCGGCCCACGCCGAAGCGCTGCTCAACGCCAACAGCCCAGCGGCCAGTACTGTGGATAACTTTTGCATGTGCTTCCCCTTACGTTATTGGTTTTGGCAGGGTTGTGGATAACGGGCCTTGCGCTCCAGATCGTCGAGGTCGATGTGGTTACGCATGTATTGCTGACTGGCATCCACCAGCGGCTGGTGATCCCAGCTCTTGAGTTTGCCCAGGGTCAGCGCCTGGGCGACGAAACGACGGCGCCGCTGGCTGGCGAGCACTTGGCGATGAATGGTCGGAATGTCCCACTTGGCCCTGGCTTCAGCGAGAAACGCGGCGAACAGGGTTTGGTGCTCCGGTGATTGGCTGAGATCTTCCAGTTCCCTGGGGTCGTTACGGACATCGAACAACAGGCACGGATCATCTTCGCTGTAGATGAATTTCCACTGGCCGCGGCGGATCATCATCAACGGGCTGATGGTGCCCTCGGCCATGTATTCACCAAAGACTTCATCGTGCCCGCCCTGCCCTTGCAGGTGCGGCACCAGCGACCGGCCGTCCAGCGGCAAGCCGGGCTCCAGCGTGCCACCAGCCAGCTCCACCAGGGTAGGCAACAAGTCGGCGGTGGAAACCGCCGCGCTGACCCGGCCGCTGGCAAATTGACCCGGCGCGCTGACCAGCAGCGGCACCCGCGCCGACATCTCAAACCAGTGCATTTTGTACCAAAGGCCTTTTTCGCCGAGCATATCTCCATGATCGCCGGAGAATACGATGATCGTATCCTCCATCAGGCCGGTGTCCTCAAGGGTCTGCAGCAGCTTGCCAATGTTGCTGTCGATGTAGCTGCAAGCGCCGAAGTAGGCCCGGCGGGCATCGCGAATCTTATCCACAGGTAGCGGTTTGTCCCACAGGTCATAGACCTTCAGCAATCGCTGGGAGTGTGGGTCGAGCTCGGTCTGCGCCGGTGTTTGCGGCAGTGGGATGTCGTTGTCGTCATACAGATCCCAGAACGCCTTGGGAATCGTGTACGGGTCGTGTGGATGAGTCATCGATACGGTCAGGCAGAACGGTTGGTCGCCGTCCTCACGAATGTGGTCGAACAGGTACTGCTGCGCCTTGAACACCACTTCTTCGTCGAAATCCAGCTGGTTGGTGCGCACGCACGGCCCGGCCTGCAACACCGACGACATGTTGTGGTACCAGCTCGGCCGCACGTCCGGCTCATCCCAGTTCACGGCCCAGCCGTAGTCGGCCGGGTAAATGTCGCTGGTCAGGCGCTCTTCGTAGCCGTGCAGCTGGTCCGGCCCGCAGAAGTGCATCTTGCCGGAAAGCGCCGTGCGGTAGCCCAGGCGCCGCAGGTAATGGGCATATGTCGGGACGTCGGCCGGAAAATCCGCCGCGTTGTCATAGGCGCCGATCTTGCTCGGCAACTGGCCGCTCACCAGGGTAAAGCGCGACGGCGCACACAGCGGACTGTTGCAGTACGCAGCATCGAACACCACGCCCTGGTCGGCCAGGCGCGACAGATTCGGCAGCTTGATCGGCGAAGGACCGTAGATCGGCAACATTGGCGCGGCCATCTGATCGGCCATGATGAAAAGAATATTCTTGCGCTTCATGTAATCGCGGCATTCCATAGTGAGCGGTTATGCGAAATTGCTGCGATTGAGCATGTCCCCCCAACCTATTGGGGTAAAGCCCATGCAGGATAATGACTAGGATAAGCACAGCTTATGTATGACGCCTTGGGTGACCTGTCCCTGGATCTATTTCGGGCCTTCGAAGCCGCGGCCCGGCAACGAAGCTTTACGGCGGCCGCCATTGAGTTGGGTACTACACAACCGGCCATCAGCCAGCAAATCAAACGCCTGGAGGAACAGCTCGGCACGCGGTTGTTCGATCGCATTTACCGTGGCATTGAACTGACCGAGGCCGGGACGACGCTGTTCGAACAAGTTCAGGCAGGTTTGCAGAATATCGACGCGGGATTGAGCGCAATCACCGCTCAACATCAGCATGAGGTGTTGCAGGTCGCCACCGATTTCGCCTTCGCCGCCTACTGGCTGATGCCGCGCCTGCATCGTTTTCACGCCGCCAACCCGCAGGTGGACGTTAGCCTGGTGACCAGCGAGCGCAACCACAACATGTTGCGCACCGATATCGATGTTGCCGTGCTGTTCGGCGATGGTCGCTTCAAACAGGGTGAAAGTCGCTGGTTGTTCAGCGAAGAAGTCTTTCCGGTGTGCAGCCCGTTGCTGCTCAAGGAACGCCCCCTGCCCTTGCCCGCCCAGGCCTTGTCGGAGTTCCCCCTGTTGCACCTGCGCAGCGGCAACAGCAGTCACTGGTTCGACTGGAATGGCGTCTTCCGCGAGTTGGGCATCACCTCACCACCGGCGCCTGGGCAACTGCGTTTCGACAACTACACCTTGCTGATCCAGGCGGCGATTGGCGGACAAGGTGTTGCCATCGGTTGGCGCCACCTTGTGGATAACTTATTGGCCCAAGGCCTGTTGTGTCGTCCCATCGCCGAGACGGTGCTGTCGCGCCTGGGGTATTACGTGGTCCTGCCCCAGCGTAAACGGCGTGGGGCACTGATCCGACAGTTTGTGGACTGGCTGATGGAAGAACAGGCCAACAGCGGCGAGTCGCTCACGGGGTTGCCGTTGCCGTCCATTGCTGTTTGAGATGTGCGGGTGAAGGCACTTCCATAGCCAAAGAAAACTACTGTGGCGAGGGGATTTATCCCCGCTGGGGCGCGAAGCGGCCCTGTTTTTTTTTTGGGGCTGCTTCGCAGCCCAGCGGGGATAAATCCCCTCGCCACAAACAGCAATCCTCACCACAGGTTTTGCACGGTCGTCAGGTGGCGGCTACAAAGCTGACATGCTGGCCCACGTGCAGATTCAAGCGCAGCTCATCGGCAATGCCGACGGCCACCCGGTTGAGCCGCTCCAGGGACTCGGCCATACCCGGCTCCAGACTGGTGCTGACCTGGGTGAAATGCTCGATGCCCAACCCGGCGGCAGCATAAGGCGAGTTGATGAGGGTCCATTGCAATCTGCTGTTTCGCAGGGCATCGAGGATTTCCTCGGCGGCATGACGCTGCAAATCATCTTCGCCCTCCTCCTCGTCGAGCACGGCGAAATCGCCCACCAGAAACAGCCGGGAAATGTTCACCGCCTGCATCCCGGCGATCAGCGCATCCACCGCCAATACCTGCTCCACCGGGCCCGGAACCAGCGTGCGCTCCACGTGCTCGCTGTTCATCGGCAGCCCCGGCGCATTAAGCAGACAGACCACCGCATCGGCGCCGGCAACGCTTTGCTTGACCCGCTCGGGGTCGTAGAGGTCCCCCGTCTTGGTCCGCAGGCCCGGACGCGGCGCCAAGGCCGTGAGATCATCGAGAACGGCAATGACTTCATGCTGGCGTCGCAGCATTTCAGCCATCAACGCACTTCCGAGGCTGCTCATGGCACCATAGAGCACCATTTTGATCACCGGGGTTTCGGCGTTTTTCATGGCTGTTTTTCCCTTTTTTTTACCGCGTGTAAGCCTCTGACCTGCGGGAAACGGCGAGGGTTCGCAAGGAGTGACAATGCAACGGATCAAGGGCTACCACGCCCACGTTTACTTCGATGCCAGCACCATCGACCAGGCACGGGTACTGTGTGAGGAAGCGTCGCGTCTGTTTCCGCTGAAAATGGGCCGCGTCCACGAGCGCCCCGTCGGCCCCCATCCAGACTGGAGCTGTCAGTTGTCGTTCGATCCGCAGTACATCGGCGTGGTACTGCCGTGGCTGGCGCTCTATCGCAAAGGGCTGGTGATCTTTCTTCACCCGAACACCGGCGATGAGCTGGCAGACCACACCGACCATGCGATCTGGATGGGGGCGATGCGGCCGTTGGATCTTTCGGTGTTCTGAAATGTACTGAGACAGGACGACCTGTGGGAGCAAAGCTTGCTCGCGACAAGGGGCACTCGATATGCAGGACGAGCGCGTCAGCTTCATCGCGGGCAAGCCTTGCTCCCACTGCCTTGCTCCACTGCCTTGCTCCCACAGCCTTGCTCCCGCAGACCCCGACCAGCGGAAAAAAACCATTGCCTGCGGCGAAAGCTGGCTGAAAGCTTGCGCGATTAGGATCGCCTCACTACCGGCAAAAGACCGGTGGCCAGAAACGGGTCTCCACGAACCGCTTGGCCGTTTTAACAACAACAATGGTGATTCTGATGTCCGCTGCTACCCGTCCAGTTGCACTCACTCCATTCGTCCGCCTCGTGTCTCACGTTCTGCGCTGACCTGTCCGGTTCGCCTTAACCTCGCCGCGCCACGCCTGGAGTATTTCCCATGCTGACTTTCCTTGGCTTCGCCATGGTCATCACGTTCATGTTCCTGATCATGACCAAGCGCCTGTCCGCGCTGATCGCCCTGATCATTATTCCGATCCTGTTCGCTCTGTTCGGTGGCTTTGCGCCGAAGATCGGCCCGATGATGCTCGAAGGCATCACCAAGCTCGCCCCGACCGGGGTCATGCTGATGTTCGCGATTCTCTATTTTGCCCTGATGATCGACTCCGGCCTGTTCGACCCGGCCGTGCGCAAAATCCTCAAGCTGGTCAAGGGTGACCCGCTGAAAGTTTCGGTCGGTACCGCCGTTCTGGCGCTCGTCGTTTCCCTCGATGGTGACGGCGCGACCACTTACATGATCTGCGTGGCCGCGATGCTGCCACTCTACAGCCGCATCGGCATGAGCCCTAGAATCATGGCCGGCCTGATCATCCTCGCTGGCGGCGTCATGAACATGACCCCCTGGGGCGGCCCGACGGCCCGCGCGGCCAGTGCGTTGCACGTGGATCCATCCGACATCTTCGTGCCGATGATTCCTGCAATGGCGTTCGGTGTGGTGGCGATCCTGGCGATTGCCTACATGTATGGCAAACGCGAACGTGCGCGCCTGGGTGAATTGCACCTGGCCCATGATGAAATCGACCATAGCGAAATCAGCGTTTCCCAGTTCCCTGACGCCCGCCGTCCAAAGCTGATCTGGTTCAACGGTGCCTTGACCCTCGTCCTGATGTGCGCCCTGATCGCCGGCCTGTTACCGCTGCCGGTGCTGTTCATGGTGGCCTTCAGTATCGCGATGATCGTCAACTACCCGTGCCTGCAACAGCAGAAAGACCGCGTTGCGGCGCACGCCGGCAGCGTACTGGCGGTGGTCGGGCTGATTTTCGCGGCAGGTATCTTCACCGGTATCCTGTCCGGTACCGGCATGGTCGACGCCATGTCCAAGAGCCTGCTGGCGGTGATCCCGGACTTCCTCGGTCCGTACCTGGCGGTGATTACCGCACTGGCGAGCATGCCGTTCACGTTCTTCATGTCTAACGATGCATTTTATTACGGGGTGTTACCGGTTCTCGCCGAAGCCGCCAGCCACTATGGCATCACTGCGGTGGAAATGGCCCGTGCCTCGATCGTCGGCCAGCCCGTCCACCTGTTGAGCCCGCTGGTTCCGTCCACCTACCTGCTGGTGGCCCTGGCCGGGATCGAGTTCGGTGATCACCAGCGTTTCACCCTGAAGTGGGCAGTGCTGGTTTGCCTGTGCATAATGGTCGCCGCCTTGCTGATGGGGATCTTTCCGCTGTTCAGCACTCTATAAAAGCAATGCCCGCAGCGTCGCCGCTTTGGTCAACCCGAAGCGCGGCGCGGCCTAACACTCGTTCAAAGGAACTCACATGGAATGGCTGACCAACCCGGAAATCTGGGTTGCCTTCTTTACCCTGACCGCCCTGGAAATCGTCCTGGGCATCGATAACATCATCATGATCTCGATCCTGGTCAGCCGCATGCCCAAGCACATGCAGGCGCGCACCCGGATCTTCGGTCTGGCCCTGGCCATGATCACGCGGATCCTGTTGCTGCTGTCCATCACCTGGGTTATGCGCCTGACCGCCGATTTGTTCGAAGTGTTCGGCCAGGGCATCTCCGGTCGCGACCTGATCCTGTTCTTCGGTGGCCTGTTCCTGCTGTGGAAAAGCTCCCAGGAGATGTACCACGCGCTGGAAGGCGACGACGAAAGCGACGATCAGCCTTCGGGCAAGGGTGGCAACTTCCTCTACACCATCATCCAGATCGCGATCATCGACATCGTGTTTTCCCTGGACTCGGTCATCACCGCCGTCGGTATGGTCTCCCATGTGCCGGTGATGGTGGCGGCGATCATCGTGGCCGTACTGGTGATGATGCTGGCCTCGGGCACCATCAGTGAGTTCATCGACAAGCATCCATCGCTGAAGATGCTGGCGCTGTCGTTCCTGCTGGTGGTCGGTACCGTGCTGATCGCCGAGTCGTTCGACGTCCACGTGCCCAAAGGCTACGTCTACTTCGCCATGGCGTTCTCCCTGGCCGTGGAGGCGATCAACATCAAGATGCGCACCGCGATTGCGCGCAAGCGCAAGCAGCAGGATCCGGTGAAACTGCGCAAGGATGTTCCGGGTCAATAACTGGACGGAGCAATGAACGAAGGGGCTCTTGGAGCCCCTTTTTCATGCCCGCAGGAAAGTTGCCCTGGACCCCGGACCTGTGGGAGCGAGCCTGCTCGCGATAGCGTCCTTTCAGTCACAACAGTATCGATTGACACACCGCTATCGCGAGCAGGCTCGCTCCCACAGGGTTTGCGGTGCTTTTCATGACAGATTTGTTTCAAACGACTCTTTAGCTGTGCAATGCTGGCGTCCGAACCGTTCGCCAACTACAGCTTAAGTACAACGAAGAACGATGTGGCATCGTCAACTTGTCTCTTTGAGACACTAACAGGGGGCCTCTCATGCTGACCCTGCTGAATCTACTCTCTGCCGTGGCCATGCTGATCTGGGGTACGCATATCGTCCGTACCGGCATCCTGCGTGTCTATGGCTCCAACCTGCGCCACGTCATCGGCCAGAACATGTCTCGACGCTGGCTGGCATTTGTCGCCGGTATCATGGTCACCGCCATGGTCCAGAGCAGCAACGCCACGGCCATGCTGGTCACCTCGTTTGTCGGCCAGGGGTTGATGGCGCTGACCCCTGCCCTGGCGACCATGCTCGGCGCCGACGTCGGCACGGCGTTGATGGCCCGGGTGCTGACCCTCGACTTGTCGTGGTTATCGCCGCTGCTGATTTTCCTCGGAGTGATTTTTTTCCTGTCGCGTAAACAGACCCGCGTCGGGCAAATGGGCCGCGTCTCCATCGGCCTGGGCCTGATCATCCTCGCGCTGCAATTGATCGTCGAAGCCGCCGCGCCCATCACCCAGGCCCAAGGCGTGAAGGTGATATTTGCCTCACTGACCGGCGACATCCTGCTCGATGCGTTGGTGGGTGCGCTGTTCGCCATGATTTCCTATTCGAGCCTGGCCGCCGTGTTGCTCACCGCAACCCTGGCCGGCGCGGCCGTGATCAGCCTGCCGGTGGCCATCGGCCTGGTGATCGGCGCCAACATCGGCAGCGGCGTGCTGGCATTTCTCAGCACCAGCATGCAGAACGCCGCCGGACGTCAGGTGGCGCTGGGCAGCCTGCTGTACAAGCTGATCGGATTGTTGCTGATCATTCCAGCGCTCGACCCGCTGGTGGGGTGGCTGGACAGCCTGGATTTCAGCCCCCAGGAAACCGTCATCGGCTTTCACCTGTTCTACAACTCCGTGCGTTGCCTGGTGCTGCTGCCCAGCGTCGCGCCGATGGCCAAGCTGTGCGCCTGGCTCCTGCCGGAGCGCGCCGAAACCAATGGCACGGCCAAGCCCCGGCACCTGGATCCCACGGCCCTCGTCACGCCGAGCCTGGCCCTGGCGAACGCAGCCCGGGAGACATTGCGCATCGGCGACCTGATTGAAAACATGCTCGAAGCCATGCTCGACGTGTTGCGCGGCCAGCAGACGGCGCTCACTCAGGAAGTTCGGGGCGTGGGCGATGATGTCGAGGTACTGTGCAGTGCCATCAAGTTGTACATGGCCCAAATGCCCCGCGAAGACCTCAGTGAGCAGGACAGCCGGCGATGGGCAGAGATCATTGAGCTGGCGATCAACCTGAAGCTCGGCAGCGACCTCATCGAACGTATGCTGCGCAAGGTCCAGCAGCAGAAGACCTCGCAACGCCTGTCCTTTTCCGAGGTGGGCCTGGAAGAATTGGCAGGGCTGCACAGCCATTTGATCGCCAACCTGCGACTGGGCTTGTCGGTGTTCCTCAGTGGCGATCGGGAAAGCGCCCGTCAGTTGCTGCGCGAGAAACGGCGCTTTCGCGCCCAGGAAAGGCGGATGGCCCATGCCCATGTCAGTCGCTTGCAGCGCAAGATCGTACAAAGCCTGGAGACCAGTGCCCTGCACCTGGAGCTGATTGCTGATATGCGACGTCTCAACTCGCTGTTCTGCGGCAGCGCCTATGTGGTGCTGGAAACTGCCGAAATCGGTGCCTTGGCGGCGGATGAAATATCCGACATCACCCACTCGCCTTGAACATCTGACGTATTGTTCAGTCAGTAGGGTTGGACTGTCAGTCGCCAGGAAGCCGTTTATGCGTGGTCTGTTATTCGCTCTTTTCTTGTTCGGTTCGCTGCCTGCGGTAGCCCTCGACCGGTTCCAGGTCGAGGGCTACACGCTGCCCAACGGTATGCAGTTGCTGCTCAAGCCCGGTAGCGAACGCGGTCACGTCGCCATCCGGCTGGTGGTCGGCGTGGGCCTGGATGACTTCAGCTGCGCCGACAAGGAACTGCCGCACCTGCTCGAACATGCGCTGTTCAGCGGGATCGACGAGGGCGGCGAAGGCGCCTTGGAAGAACGGATGCAGGCACTGGGCGGCGAATGGAATGCCTTCACCAGCAATGCCGACACCACCTTTGTCATCGAGGCGCCGGCGAGCAACCAGCGCAAGATCCTCGATCTTCTGCTGGCGGTGCTGACGCGCACCCGCATCGACGAGAAGGCCCTGGAGGCGGCGAAACAGGTAGTTGAACGCGAGGACGGCGGCCACTACACCCACCTGCAACGCTGGCTCGACCGCCAGGACCTGGGACACAAGGCCAGCAACCAGTTGGCAGTGGAACTGGGCCTGCGTTGCGCGGAACGGGCCGAGGTCGAGCACCACACTCTCGCCCGGCTCGAACAGGTTCGCAAGGCCTGGTATGCACCGAACAACATGACATTGATCGTGGTCGGCGACCTCGATCGCTTGCTGCCGGCCTACCTGGAGCGCACCTACGGCACACTCAAACCAGTCGAACCCAGCGTCCATGAGGCATTGCCACAGATCCGCTACAGCGCCGTGACCAAGCGCAACCTGATCCGCAGCCTGGTGGGTGATGGCGCCAAGCTGCACTGGTTGTTCCCCGAGCCGGTACTGGAACAGCAACACGACGAAACCTTCGACCTGCTCAAGAACTATCTGGACTGGGCGCTCTATCGCCAACTGCGCCTGGCCCGGGGCCTGTCCTATGGGCCATGGGTGGAGCGGGAGGTGTTCGGCGGCGTCGGTTTCCTCAGCCTGAACGCGGACCTGGCTCGTGAGGACCTGCCGCAAGCCGAGCAGGCGCTCGAAGAATTGCGCAGGGCGTTACTCAAGGACGGGCTGGACCCTGACAGCTTCATGCGCATCAAGCGCGCAGCCATCGCCCACCAGACCTGGGCGGTTCAAGGTAACAGTGCGCTGGCCGATTATTACTGGGGCGCCCTGGGCGACTATGAAGACGGCCGCTTCGCCAACCCGGCCGTGCGCTTGCAGAGGGTGAGCCTGGAACAAGCCAACCAGGCCCTGCGCGAACTACTCAAGGACCCGGGCTACCTGCGCATCGAGAAGCCGCTGCTCAGTGATGATGAGCTGGTGTGGGGGGTGAGCGGCCTGCTGGGGTTGTTGCTGCTGGGGCTGGTGGTATGGCGGCTGCGTCGCCGGATTTGAGGCAACAAGACGTGAAGACGCAAAGCCGGTGGGAGCAAGGCTTGCCCGCGATGAAGTTGATGAAGTCTTTCTGAATAGCATCGCCTGCGTCGCGAGCAGGCTTTGCTCCCACAGTCCCTGACCACAGAAGCGGATGAGAGCCTCGCCATGCAGGTGCCTGGACGATACTCTGTCGGGGATATTTCCTACGACTTACTGTGAAACCGCCTAATGCAGACCCTGACTCATTACATCCAGCGCATCCTTGAACTGATGAAGCGCTACCCAGGGGTCATTGCGCTCGGCGGTTTCATCTCCGGTGCCGGCAGTTTCATACTGGTGGACCGCCAGCAGGGCCTGGCAACCTGGATCGCCATCCTGATGCTGGTGAGCTGGCTCTGGCTGATGCTGGAAAACAGCCTGACCCGGCTGTTCACACGCATTTTCAAGCGGGAAATACCGCAGCCGTTGCTGCGTTACGCCACACAGATGATTCATCAGGAAAGCCTGTTTTTTGTCCTGCCGTTTTTCCTGATCACCACCACCTGGAACAGCAGCCAGCTGATTTTCACCGGGTTGCTGGGGGCGTCAGGGCTGATTTCGATCACCGATCCGCTGTATTACAAATGGCTGGCGCCCCGACGCTGGGCGTTCCTGGCATTGCACACGCTGACGCTGTTCGCCGCCCTGCTCACCGCGCTGCCGATCATCATGCACCTGACCACCGACCAGAGCTTCAAGCTGGCGCTGGGCATCTCCATGCTGTTGTCGTTCCCGAGCCTGGCTTCGATCTTTCCGATCCGCACGGTGCGCAACGCGCTGGCGATTCTGTGCATCACCCTGGGGATTGGCGCTGTCGGATGGATGCTGCGTTCCTGGGTACCACCGGCCACCCTGTGGATGACCGAAGTGGCGATCAGCACACAGTTGGAGGACCGCACACCCGGCGACAGCCTCAAGGAAGTCAGCGCCGCCCAGATCCGCGGCAACGGCCTGTATGCCTATACCGCCATCAATGCACCGCGGGGGCTGGACGAACGGATCTATCACGTGTGGCAGTTCAACGGCAAAGAAGTGGACCGCATCGCCCTGGACATTCATGGCGGGCGCAAGGAAGGTTATCGCGCCTGGACCCACAAGCAGAACTTCCCGGACAACCCGACGGGCAAATGGCAGGTACGGGTACTGACAGAAAACGGACAGATGATCGGGGTGCTGCGCTTCAACGTAACCGAATGAGCAGGATAAGCCCTGATACCAGTCAGTTAAGGATCAAACGACGCAAAACCCGTGGGAGCAAAGCTTGCTCGCGATTGCGGTAAGTCAGTCAGCAACAATGTGACTGGTCTGTCGCTATCGCGAGCAAGCTTTGCTCCTACATTAGGTTTGTGGCTTGACAGACTTGCATTAGGGCAAGCCCACTCCCACAGAAACTCGTTGTCAGCCGAAGAACCAGTAGCAGACCCCGATGGCCCCCAGCACACCGGCCAACTCCGCCAGCAGCGCACAGCCCACCGCATGCCGCGCCCGCTGGATGCCCACGGCACCGAAGTACACCGCCAGGACATAGAACGTGGTCTCGGTGCTGCCCTGGACGGTCGCCGCCAACAGGGCCGGGAAACTGTCCACGCCGGAAGTCTTCATGGTTTCAATCAGCATCGCCCGTGCGGCGCTGCCGGAGAACGGCTTGACCATGGCAGTCGGCAAGGCGTCGACAAAGCGTGTATCCCAGCCGGCCCACTGCACCAGGTGCCGAATACCATCCAGACCAAAATCCAGTGCCCCCGAAGCCCGCAATACACCGACCGCGCACAGCATCGCCACCAGGTAAGGCAGCAAGCTCTTGGCAACGTCGAACCCCTCCTTGGCACCCTCGATAAACGCTTCGTACACCTTGACCTTGCGCAGGGCTCCCACCACCAGGAACAGGATGATCAGGCCGAACAGCGTCAAGTTGCCGAGGATCGAGGACAGGCTCGCCAGGGCCGTCGCCGAGAGCGTCGCCAGCAACGCCATGAAACCGCCCAGCGCCAGCGCACCAGGGATCAGATAAGCCAGCACCACCGGATCCCATAGACGCAGGCGTTGCATGAATGCCACCGACAACAGCCCCACCAGGGTGGAACAACTGGTGGCGAGCAGGATCGGCAGGAACACCAGGGTCGGGTCCGGCGCGCCTTGCTGGGCGCGGTACATGAAGATCGTCACCGGCAGCAACGTCAGCGACGAGGCATTGAGCACCAGGAACAGGATCTGTGCGTTGCTGGCGATGGTCGGGTTGGGATTCAGGTCCTGCAAGGCGCGCATAGCCTTCAGGCCGATGGGGGTAGCGGCGTTGTCCAGGCCCAGGCCGTTGGCGGCGAAATTGAGCGTAATCAGGCCAATGGTCGGATGGCCCGGCGGCACTTCCGGCATCAGCCGCAGGAACAGCGGGCCGAGGGCCTTGGCCAGCCAGTCGACGATGCCGGCCTTTTCGGCTATTCGCAGGAATCCCAGCCACAGGGTCAAGGTACCGAACAGCACGACCATCACCTCCACCGACAGCTTGGCCATGGCAAAGATGCTTTCCACCATCGCCGCGAAGATGCCGGCGTTGCCACCCACCAGCCACTGCATCAGCGCCGAGACGGCCGCCACGATAAAGAAGCCAAGCCACAGGCCATTGAGCATCGGTTAAATCCCCCGGAAGATGCCGCGAATGATAGCGGGGCCAGCAGAAACGACAAACCCCGGATTTCTCCGGGGTTCAGACAGGGTACACAGAGCATTCGTTGTGGGAGCAAAGCTTGCTCGCGATCAGCGAAAGGTCTGCTGGCTCAATGTGGCTGACAGATTTCTATCGCGAGCAAGCTTTGCTCCCACAGGTATTTTTGCTCTCACCAACATCTCGGATCAGCGACTGGAAGGCTCGCCGGCCGGCAGCGGCTCCTTGCTGCGCCAGTGGGGCAAGGAATTCCAGTAGCGCTGGCCCTTGGCATCATCGTACATGCCTTCCCAGCGAGAGATGACCAGCACGGCCAGGGCGTTGCCGATCACGTTCAATGCGGTACGGGCCATGTCCATGATGCGGTCGACACCGGCGATGAAGGCCAGGCCCTCCAGCGGGATACCGACGCTGCCCAGGGTTGCCAGCAATACCACGAAGGACACGCCCGGCACGCCGGCGATACCTTTGGAGGTGACCATCAACGTCAGCACCAGCAGCAATTGCTGGCTGATGGACAGATCGATGCCATACAACTGGGCAATGAAAATCGCCGCGATGCTCTGGTACAGCGTCGAACCGTCGAGGTTGAACGAGTAACCGGTCGGCACCACGAAGCTGCAGATGGCTTTCGGAGCCCCGTAGGCTTCCATCTTCTCGATGACACGCGGCAACACGGTTTCGGAGCTGGCGGTGGAGTAGGCCAGTACCAGTTCATCCTTGAAGATACGCATCAGCTTGAGCACCGAGAAGCCGAACAGGCGGGCGATCAGCCCCAGCACCACGAAAGCGAAGAAGGCAATGGCGACATAAACCAGGATCACCAGTTTCGCCAGCGGCAGCAGAGACGCGAAACCGAAGTTGGCCACCGTCACCGCAATGAGCGCGAAAACGCCGATCGGGGCGTACTGCATGATCATGTGGGTGACTTTGAACATGCTTTCCGACACGCCCTGGAACATTTTCACCAGCGGCTCGCGCAGGTCCGATTGCAGGCTGGAAAGACCCAGGCCGAACAGTACGGAGAAGAAAATGATCGGCAGCATCTCGCCGCGGGTCAGCGCCGCGAAGATGTTCGACGGGATCAGATTGAGAATGGTCTGGACGAAGGCATGCTCATGCTGCACTTCGGCGGCCGTGGCCTGATACTTGGAAATATCCACCGTGCCCAGAGTGCTCATGTCGATGCCACTGCCTGGATGGAAGAAGTTGGCCAGCAACAGACCGACGACAATGGCGATGGTGGTGACGATTTCAAAGTAGAGGATCGTCTTGAGGCCGATTCGCCCGAGCTTCTTCGCATCACCGACCCCGGCAATGCCGACGATCAGCGAGGAGATCACGATCGGGATCACGATCATCTTGATCAGACGGATAAAGATATCGCCCGCCGGTTGCAGCACGTTGCTGATCCACCAGGCCTTCTCGGCACTGAAATGGTTGAGCAGCGCGCCCAGCGCAATCCCGAGCACGAGACCGATGAGGATCTGCCAGGCGAGGCTTAATCTTGCCTTCTTCATATCATTACCCTTACTTCGATTGGACTCGGACAGAAGCGCAAATCGAACCGCCAATGGCGATACAAGTCGTGCTCCCGCCCCCGTATAAGGTCACCCGAGCGCGCGCTGGCGGCTTACTGGCGGGCGAAAAAAGGCGCAACTATTGCGATGCGAGGGGGGATCGTCTAATGCCGTAAACGCCTACCCTATGCCGAATCGGCATAGGATTTTCAAAACAAAACCTGCGTCCCAAACGGTTCGAATGCGACATTTCAGCAGGCATAAATGCCGTGAACCGGCGGTTTCAGCGTAGCCGGGCTCTGTTTCATCCGCCGGTAAAACCGACGAACCGGGCAGCCGAAGGCGACCGCAATGGCCGGAAAGCTCTCCGATGTACGGTCAGACGTCAGGAAAGAGATGGAAGTGACGGGACAAAATGCCGCATCGGATCTGTGATCATTAGGTGCTGAGAACAAGCCGCTCTGGAACGGGCTTCCTGCTTGCCAAGCTCTACGCAGGTTCGCCAAGCCATTGCGGTTTCGCGAACCTGCGTCGCAGCTTTTTCCTGACCCGGCCCTTTCGCAGGCACCCCTTGTGCCCGTAGGTCACTCCGACCCTGAACAGTCAGAACGTCCCGGCCCCCTGGTCATGCATCGGCCCTCCTCGGGCTGTGCAGGGAGAAAAGCAAGGCTGCTTTTCCCGTATTCCAGAATCAGTACCAGTCTGGATCTTTCTTGAGTTGTTCCATTAACAGTTCTTGCATACCGTCATCGGGATTGCCGAGGAAGCGGTAGTTGGCATGACGGGTCGGCGACTTGTCGGCGGGCAGCCCGGCGGGCACCTCGACCAGCAAAGCGTAAGCCTCATCCTTGTCGAAACTGAAAGCGACGAACAGGCGCTCATTACGGCATGTGGCGTGGGTTTCACACAACGGGCCCACCAGATACTTGTCACCGTCTTCCTCAACAGCGTTCATCTGTTCCGAATCGCCCGACAGATTCATCACCCATTCCGGCAGACGCTCTTCTTTCTTGACGACGTGCTGCCAGGTTTCACGGTATTGCGCGTCAGCCTGAAGCAATTGATTGACCCGCATCTGTCCGTCATTGGCAGCCATTGCCGTGGCACTGCCGCCCAGAAGCAGGGCGGCGGCCAGTCCTTTCAATACAGCATTCATGGTCAACCTCGGCCACGACGGCCAAAGAAGAAGGAGACGATGAACATCACCAGGAACACGACAAAGAGAATCTTGGCGATGCCCGTGGCAGTGCCTGCGATACCACCGAAGCCCAGCACTGCAGCGATGATGGCAATGATCAGGAAGGTAATTGCCCAACTCAACATGGTGATTCTCCTTACGCTTTTCTATTTAGTGAAAGACTGGTTGGAATGGTTCCGGACATGTCGGACGCACGGTCGAGTCAAAACACCCAGCGTTCCTGACGGGGCACGTCGGTCACCGGCTGAGCCTGATCGACATCCATCATCCGCATTGAGGCAGACGCTTCGGCAACACTGCTTACCGCACTGAAGTGGGTTTGAGGCGCTCGATGCATCGACACCTGTACTGGCTCGGGCTGTTGGCTGTAGTGCCAGAGGAGCAGTTGCTGGCTAACCACGAGGGTTACCAGCAATGCCAGAACAGCCCACAGCCCCTGCTGAATCTGCAGGGGGGTGACAGGTAATCGGGCGGCACGTTGCAAATTCATCCTGGAATTCCTCCCCACCCCGGGTGGTGATCTGGTTAGGCGCTTTAACGCCACGATGACCAGACCATTGCAGACGTCATGCCAGAAATTTACCTAGAAATATACTTTATTAATCAGTGAGTTAGACGTGCTTATAAAAACAGGGAAATCGCATCCTGCACGATGGCCCGAAGCGCAGTCGTGCGTATTGCACGAACGAGGGAGAGGGAGACGGGCAGATTCTTTTTGAATTGCTGTTCGAGAACGGCGGTCGGAATGAGCAGGTCTGACCACTCATGGCGAACGAACCCCAGAAACTATACGTAAATCAGGTCTTTAGACTTCTACAGCTCACCGTGGCGCTTTCTATAGGTAATATTCGCTCAGAATCGACCATGCAACTTGCCCGATTTTTCTGACACTAACCAACATCATTCATTAAAGGAGCGTAGGAAAAATGGAATCAGCCACTGAGCATCAAGGCCGCATTCTGCTGGTAGACGATGAGTCCGCCATCCTGCGTACGTTCCGCTATTGCCTGGAAGACGAAGGCTATACCGTTGCCACCGCCAACAGCGCCGCCCAGGCCGATACCTTGTTGCAGCGCCAGGTATTCGATCTGTGCTTTCTCGACCTTCGCCTGGGGGAAGACAACGGCCTGGATGTGTTGGCCCAGATGCGCATCCAGGCACCGTGGATGCGCGTGGTGATTGTCACCGCCCACTCGGCTGTCGACACTGCGGTAGACGCGATCCAGGCCGGTGCCGCCGACTATCTGGTCAAGCCATGCAGCCCGGACCAATTGCGTCTGGCGACCGCCAAACAACTGGAAGTCCGCCAGTTGTCGGCAAGGCTGGAGGCACTGGAAGGGGAGATGCGCAAACCCAAGGACGGCCTCGACTCCCACAGCCCGGCTATGAAGGTGGTGCTGGAGACCGCCCGCCAAGTGGCCAGCACCGACGCCAATATCCTGATCCTTGGCGAATCAGGTACCGGCAAGGGAGAACTGGCCCGAGCGATCCATGGCTGGAGCAAACGCGCGAAAAAATCCTGTGTCACCATCAATTGTCCGTCGCTGACGACCGAGCTGATGGAAAGCGAGTTGTTCGGTCACAGCCGTGGCGCGTTCACCGGTGCCAGCGAGAGTACGCTGGGGCGGGTTAACCAGGCGGATGGCGGAACACTGTTTCTCGATGAGATCGGCGATTTTCCGCTGACGTTGCAACCAAAGTTGTTGCGTTTCATCCAGGACAAGGAATACGAACGGGTCGGCGACCCGGTCACCCGCCGGGCCGATGTACGGATCCTCGCAGCGACTAACCTGAACCTTGAAGACATGGTCCGCGACGGACGTTTTCGGGAGGATCTGCTCTACCGGTTGAATGTCATTACGCTGCACTTGCCGCCGCTACGCGAGCGCGCCGAAGACATCCTGACCCTGGCGGACCGTTTCCTGGCCCGCTTCGTCAAGGAATATGCCCGTCCAGCCCGGGGATTCAGCGATGAGGCCCGTGAAGCGCTGCTAGGCTATCGCTGGCCGGGTAACATCCGGGAACTGCGTAACGTAGTGGAGCGCGCCAGCATCATATGCCCCCAGGAAAAAGTTGAGATCAGTCATTTGGGCATGGCCGAGCAAACGGTCAACAACGCACCGCGAATCGGCGCCGCGCTGAGCCTCGACGAATTGGAGAAAGCCCACATCGGTGCCGTGCTGGCCACGGCTGATACGCTGGACCAGGCTGCCAAGACCCTGGGCATCGACGCCTCCACGCTGTATCGCAAACGCAAGCAATACAACCTATGAGCGGTACCTTATGAAACTGGCGATGAAGCTGCGCACTCGACTGTTTCTCAGTATCTCGGCGCTGATAACGGTGGCGTTGCTGGGATTGCTGCTTGGCTTGGTCGGCGTGATGCAAATGGCCAATACCCAGGAAAAATCGGTGCGCGACAACTTCGTCCTCCTGGACCTGGGTCTCAAGCTACGCCAGACCCTGGGCGACCAGCTGATGATCATGCTCGATGACAAACCCGACCTCGCCGCGCTCGAAGATTCCAAGCGGCAATATTTCGGTCTGCTGGAGGAGGGCATTGCCCACGAACAGAGCCTGGACGAGCCGACGACCAGCTTCACCCAGGCCAAGGCCGACTATCTCGGGTTCCTCGAGGCCTTTGCAGCCTCTCGCCAGCAGCCGTCCCAGCTCACGGGCATCCAGGACCTCACCGAGAAATTCAATGTATTGCGTAAAGGGCTGATCGCAGGGTACCGGCATGCCTTGACCAACATCAGCGACACTCAGACCCGCGGCCGTGACCGGGCGTTTCTGATTTCCGGCCTGCTGGGCCTGGTAGGAGCGGCGGTGCTGGTCATCGGTTTCATTACGGCCCATGGCATCGCCCGGCGTTTCGGGACACCGATCGAGGCGCTGGTTTCGGCTGCGGACGACATCGGCCAAGGCAATTTCGAAGTAACGTTGCCGGTTTCCTCTACCCCTGAACTGAACCTGCTGACGCGTCGTTTCGGAATCATGGCCCAGGCCCTGCGAGAGCACCAGGCCACCAACGTCGATGAGCTGCTGGCCGGCCAGCAACGCTTGCAAGCGGTGCTGGACAGCATTGACGATGGCTTGCTGATGATCGACCGCCAGGGCCGGCTGGAGCACCTGAACCCGGTAGCTCAACGACAACTGGGCTGGGATGAGGAGCGCCTGGGCCAGGGATTGGGCGAGGCGCTTGGCCGCCCTGATCTGGATGAGGAATTGCACCTGGTGCTGCGCGGCGGAACGCTGGAACGGGCACCGGACGATCTGGGCATCGAAGTGGATGGCGAATCCCGACTGCTGACCTACAGCCTTACGCCTGTCAGCCATACCCAGGGACATATTCTCGGGGCAGTGATGGTGCTGCACGACGTCACCGAACAACGTGCCTTCGAACGGGTACGCAGTGAGTTCGTGCTGCGGGCTTCCCACGAGCTGCGCACACCGGTAACCGGTATGCACATGGCGTTCGGCCTGTTGCGCGAGCGCGTTCATTTCCCTGAAGACTCCCGCGAAGCAGACCTGCTCGACACCGTCAATGAAGAGATGCAGCGCTTGATGCAGCTCATCAATGACCTGCTGAATTTCTCGCGCTACCAGAACGGCCTGCAAAAGCTGACCCTGGCACCTTGCTCCATCGAAGACCTGCTGGAGGCGACCCGCCTGCGATTTGCCGCCCAGGCCCAAGCCAAGGGCATCGAGTTGCTCGTGGCGATCCAAGGTCCGCTGCCACGCCTGCACGCCGATGCGGCGCAGCTGGAACGGGTGCTGGATAACCTGATCGACAATGCCATGCGTCACACCGGCGACAACGGCCAGATCCGCTTGCAGGCCCGGCGCCATGGTGAGCGGGTCATCATCAGCGTCGAAGATAATGGCGAAGGCATTGCCTATGGCCAACAAGGGCGAATCTTCGAACCTTTCGTCCAGGTCGGACGCAAAAAAGGGGGCGCAGGCCTCGGACTGGCCCTGTGCAAGGAGATCGTGCAGCTCCATGGCGGGCGCATGGGTGTTTATTCAAGGCCAGGGCAGGGTACGCAGTTCTACATGGCGCTGACGGTTTGAAGCCGTAAGTGTCTAGGCCTCATCATCCAGGCGCCTTCCGACCAGTCGTCGCCCGCGGGTAATCAGCTCAATAAGCTGCACGGCGCTGAGGGCATGGGCAAACAGCCAACCCTGGCCGAACGTGACGCCTTCGCTACGCAGGTATGACGCTTGGGCCTCGTGCTCGATACCTTCGGCGATCACCTTGAGTTCCAGCGCGTGAGCCATACGAATGATGTGCGGCGCCACGCCACTGCTGGCGGCGTCGTGGCCGAGGGCATCGATAAAGGCCTTGTCGATTTTCAGACAGTCCACCGGCAGCGTCTGCAGGTAAGCCAGACTGCAATAACCGGTGCCAAAATCGTCAATCAGTACTTGATGGCCCACATCCCGCAACGACTGCAGGTTATCCCTGGCAACCAGCACATCGATCAGCCCGCGCTCCGTTACTTCAAAGGCAATCTGCCGCGCCGACACCCGATGCCGCGCCAGCAAGCGTGCAATCACCTCACCGATGCGCGGTACCATCACGTCGCACGCCGCCAGGTTCACGGAAATATAGAGCTGCGGATTGGCTCGCAATAGCTGGCCCAACTGATCAAACAGCCGCTGCAAGACGAAGTCGGTGATCTGGCGGATCTGCCCGGTATCTTCCGCCATGGGAATGAACAGATCGGGACTGGTCAAGGTGCCGTCCGGTCGTCGCCAGCGCAACAAGGCTTCAGCACCGACACAGTTGCGGCTGTGCAAGTCGAAGATCGGCTGATAAAGCACCTGGAACTCGCCCCGACGGATGGCCCCATGCAGCTCGGCATCCATGGATTGATGCTGACGCGCCAGGAGGAACACCAGAAAACCGATCCCCAGGCCCAATATCAGGCTGGTGGGCAGCATCCACCAGGCGTTGGCCGGAATATGAAAGCCGTTGCGCTGGGCAATCAGCACCAACTGATATTCCGGGCTGTCGGTCTGCATGCGATAGATCAACCGGGTCGCTGTCACCTGCAGTGCATTGCGGTTTTTCGGAGGCCAAGGCTCGGTGGGCGGCCAGTATTGATCGGTACCCAGCACGGGAACGGCACGCTCACCATGGTCCAGAACCACCAGCAGACTGCTGCCTGGCGGTAGGTCCACCACGTCGGTCAGATGCCCTCTGGAAGTGGCGACCCGAAAATTACCGCGTCCCAACATCAACACGGCGCGGTTTTCGTCGGGCTCAGTGGTGGTGTTTAGCCAATAACTATAGGTCGGCCCCCGTAAGTCAGGGGCACGGGCGAGGGACAATCCGCTCTGGCGTGGACGACTGGAGCAGGCACCGCGACTGTCGACATACACCGCCTCGTAGACGAAGCGATAGTTGAAGCTGGCCTGTTGCAAGGTCGCAATCATTTCCTCGTCGCACCCACGCAGCGGTTGGGCTTGCAGGTCATCAAGGCTTTCGCGCAGTTGTCCGAAAAGCTGCTCCAGCCTTTGCAGGAAGCGTTCGCCTTGGGCATTCATCTGGTCGCTTTCGCGCTGCTGGGTCTGTTGCACGACCACAAACAGGCTCCCCGCCAGCAACAGCAGCGTACTAAGGGCAGCCGCAACCGTCGCCAGGAAGAGAGGGCGATGGAGCCAGCTGTGCAGCGTTTCGCGGGCAGCCTTCATCGATTGGTAATCCGAAAGTTACCAATGAGTTATAGCCCCTGATTGGGAATCGGCCTTTATCATCGGACAGGCGTCATTATTTTGTCCCGTTGAGCACCTGCAGGATCGCCGCGCTTTGCGCGTCAGGCATACCGTCGAACCGGGTCGGTCGATAACGCATCTGGAAGGCGGCCAGCACATGGCGGGTAGCCACGTCCCAGTCGCCGGTCCGGGGAGTTGGATAGCCGAGGCGGGCCAACTCGGTCTGGAACCACGTGGCGCTCGGCAGTTGCGCTACGAAGGAAGCCTGCTGGCGTGCCACTGCCTGTTCGTCCGGCCAGACGCCCAGGCCTGCTTCCGCCAGGCGCTTCCAGGGGAACAACGGCCCCGGATCAAGCTTGCGCAGGGGGGCGATGTCGCTGTGTCCGATGATGTTGATTGGGTTGATCGCGTTGCGCCGGGTGATGTCCTTGAGCAATGCGATCAAGGATTGGACCTGGGCTTCACTATACGGATACCAGAGACGCCCGGTGGGGGTGTCGAGGTACCCCGGATTGACGATCTCGATACCGATGGAACTGGAGTTGAGCCAGGTCCGACCCTGCCATTCGCTGTCCCCGGCGTGCCAGGCGCGCCGGCTTTCATCCACCAGCTTGTAGATGGTCGCATCCTTGTCGTCGCTGATCAGGTAGTGGGCGCTGACCTCACCGTGGGTCAGCAGCGCCAGGGACCGCTCCAGGGAGGCCGAGGTGTAATGCACCACGACGAACTGGATACGGCTGTCCTGGTTGGCCGACGGGTGGCTGGTATCAATCCGGGGGCCGCTGGCACAACCGGCCAGGGCCAGCAAAAATACAATGATTGAGACAGTTTTCATGGCGCGAATGCGTTTACGGATGGCGAATAATGCAACAGTGTAACGTATCACTGTGCAAGGATCTGGATTGCCTTCCAGGATTAAACAAAATGGAACAATTGATCTCAGCCCAGTTCCACTCGGTTACGCCCGGCAGATTTTGCCCGATATAGCGCCTGATCGGCCCTTTTAAGTACCAGATCGCTGTGTTCACCCGGCTTGAACGCGGTCATGCCCATGGACACGGTGATCGTTACCGGCTCGCCCTTGAAGTGAAACGGGCAGGCTTCGATTGCCGCGCGCAGGACCTCAGCCAGTTTGGCGCCCGATGCCAACGGCGTGTCGGGCACCAGCAGGACAAACTCCTCGCCACCAAAGCGAGCGATGAAGTCGCTGCCCCGCAGACGTTTACGCAGCACGGTGGCAATGATCTTCAATACCCGGTCACCAGCCAGGTGCCCGTAATTGTCATTGATGCGCTTGAAGTGATCGAGGTCGAGCATCGCCAGCAACAAGCTGTTGCCGTGCCGCTGCCACTGAGCGACTTCGTGTTCCAGCCGCTCGGCCCAGGCGGCACGGTTGGGCAGCCCGGTGAGCGGGTCTATCAGCGCCTTTTGGCGCTGCTCTTCCAGATTCTCACGCACGACCTGGGCTTCTTGTTCCATCACCGCGACGCGCTCGGCCAGGCTCTTGAGGCGACTGGAAACCTCCTGCTCGCGCTGATCACGCTGCTTCTGGTGCTGATCCATCGTACCGAGCAGGCCTTCCAGATGGTTCTCCAGCACCTGCTTGAGACCTTCCAGATCGTCGGCTTCCTGCATGCTGCTTTGCAGGCCATCGACCTGCTCGCGAATCTGGGTGTCCATTTCCCTGGAGGCCGAACGATTGTCGGCATGGCCTTCACTGGCAGCACGCAGGCTGCTCTGGAAGGACTCCAGGCGATCATTGAGACGTTGCAGATACGCTTCGAATTCATGCTGACCGCTGTCCGTGACGGCCAACATCAGCGTTGCGAAATCGTCGAGAATCGGTAGCAATTCATACCAGTTCAGACCATTTCGAAGGCGTTCACCCATGGCCTCGGCTTGAGGACGATGACGCTCAGGCAGGGTCAGGTCGCCCAGCAGGCCCAGCAGGGTGTCTTCGATGTGCCTTGCCACCGAACTGTAGGAGGGTTCCGGGGAGTCGGGCAGGGCGTAATGGGCCTCATCCGAATCAGCAGCCACTGGCGCAACGGTTGTCGACGGCTCATCAGGTTCTGTATCGGGGGGCTGTGCTTCATCGGTTGATAGCGCTTCGGACACCAGCTCGTCGGGATTCTCCAGCGCAGCGGCGGCAACCGTAGGCTCTGTGACAGTAGGCTGCGTGGCAGTCGGCACAGGCCCAGTGGCTTCCTCCGGCTCGAGAACCGGCGGGGCATTGTCGGTGATCGACTTCGGAGCTGGGTCGAGCATCGGCGGAATGAAGGCCACCGGTTCGGGGGCTTCATCAACGGGCCTGGCCTGTTCCACCGTCGACATGACCGGTGCAGTAACGGTCATCGGCTGCGTCGGCGCTGGCGGTGGCGCTTCGATCGGTGTCGCCAAGGGCACAGGCGCAACGCTGTCCGGAACGGGTTCGTGGGGCTGAGGTGCCACCTCCTCATGACCATGGCCACCAAACAACCGTTGCAGCAGGCCGGGACGACTCGCTTCGGCAGGCGCCTCCAATACACTCAGCGCCTTGCCCTGCAAGTCGCTCAACTCGCTGAGCAGCAGGGGAATTTCCCGGGCCTGGTCGACTCGCGTCTCCAGATGCTTGGCAAACTTTTTCAGCGGCCGGCGAACGTCCTTCGGCAGCGGCAGGGTCTGCAACTGAGCGACCAACGCAGTCAACGCGGTGCTCATCTGTTCGACCCGGGTCTCGCGGCGCTGCTCGGAATCCAGCACGGCTTTTTCCAGGCGTGGCAACAGGGCGGCGAGGGCGGCGTCCATGTCATCGGTGCGCACCACTTCGCGCATCTCTTTCATGCATTGATCAACGGCCCGGTCCGTGCCTTCGGCGGCCAGGGTACTGCGTACCAGGCCACGGCGCAGCAAATCGAGCCGAGCGCCCCAGCGGCGCTCCAGCTTTTCCTGCTGCTCAATGCTCTTGAGGTACTTCTCTCTCCAGCGTTCGGCGTCGTCGCTCATTCATCGGGTCCGCAAGGGGCAGAACTCAGCGCAGGCAATGCGTCAGCCGTGAGCGAACCCGGTAAACGAATTTCGACTGCAACCGGCAGGTGATCGGAAATGGGCTGGGCCAGAACTTCGACACGCTCAAGGGTCAGGGTCGGGCTCAGCAGTATATGGTCCAGGCAGCGCTGGGGGCGCCAGCTGGGGAATGTCGCTTCGAGTTGGGGCGCGAGCAGGCCGAGGTCACGCAGTGGCGACGTCTGCAGCAGATCGCTGGCATGGGTATTCATGTCTCCCATCAGTACCTGATGTTTATACCCACCGATCAATTCACGGATATAGGCCAGTTGCATCGTCCGGGTACGCGCCCCGAGGGCCAGGTGCATCATGACCACGACCAATGCCTCCGGACCTTCGCCGAAGCGCGCAAGGATCGCTCCACGCCCCTTGGGACCCGGTAGTGGATGGTCTTCGATCGCCCAGGGCCGCAGGCGACTCAGCACACCATTGCTGTGCTGGGCGAGACGGCCGAGGTTGCGATTGAGTTGTTGATACCAGTAGGGAAACGCACCCAGTTGGGCCAGATGCTCCACCTGGTTGACGTAGCCCGACCTCAGACTGCCGCCATCGGCCTCTTGCAAGGCCACCAGGTCGAAATCCTTCAGCAGATCGCCGATTTTCTGCAGGTTACCGGCACGCCCGGTGTGTGGCAGCAGATGTTGCCAACCCCGGGTCAAGTAATGTCGGTAGCGTTCGGTGCTGATACCAACCTGGATGTTGAAGCTGAGCAATCGCAAACGACTGTCGGTGGGCAGGCCCGTGGACGCGACATGATGCTCGTTGACCCGCGGCTCATGCAGGCCAACGATGCGTTCGGTGCTCCAGCGAGCCATGACGTGGCCCGCGCTTAGTTGGCAACAGCCTTGGTTGCCGCTCGCTCTTTGGCGATCAGCTTGTCGGCCAGTTGCAGCGCTTCGTCCGCGCCGCCGGCAGAGCCGATATCAAAGCGGTATTTGCCGTTGACGATCATGGTTGGTACGCCGGTGATCTCGTACTTCTTCGCCAGCTCCTTGGCTTTGACGATTTGGCCCTTCACGGCGAAAGAGTCAAAGGTCGCCAGGAATTTTTCCTTGTCTACGCCCTGGGTTGCCAGGAAGTCTGCCATGTCATTTTTGTCAGTCAGCTTTTTATGTTCTTTCTGGATCGCGTTGAACACCGCAGCGTGAACCTTGTGCTCGACACCCATGGCCTCGAGGGTCAGGAACATCTGGCCATGGGCATCCCACGGGCCGCCGAACATGGCAGGGATGCGAACGAAGTTCACGTCCGAAGGCAGCTTATCGACCCATGGATTGATCACCGGCTCGAAAGCGTAGCAGTGCGGGCAGCCATACCAGAACAGCTCCACCACTTCGATCTTGCCGGGCACGGCCACCGGAACCGAGTTGCTCAATTCGACGTAAGGGGCTTTCGATTCCTCGGCGTTGGCTTGAGCGCCGATGCCGAACAGGCTGGCGGCGACGAGCGCGGCGCTGATGATCAGATTACGCATGCTTTACTCCTGGACAAATAGGTGGCCTCGCGAGGTGTGTTCTCAGACAGACCATGGCGGGTTCAAGTTCTTAGTGTAACGGCAGCGGCCACAAAAAAGGGCGGCCAAAGCCACCCTTTTGATGCTTGCATCGACAGATTAATCGAGCGTTAACGTTACAAGCGGTATACACCCCTCGCAACGCCGCTCAAAGACCTTAGTGCAGGCCCTGGATGTAGCTGGCGACAGCTGCAATATCTTCGTCGCTCAGCTTGCGAGCGATGGTGCGCATGGGCATCGCGTCGCCGTCGTTGGCACGACCGCCTTCTTCCTTGCGGAAATCGGTCAATTGCTTGGCCACGTACTGGGCATGCTGACCGCCCAGGTGCGGGAAGCCGGCAGCGGCGTTGCCGGCACCGTTCGGCGAATGGCAACCGGTGCAGGCCGGCAGGCCTTTTTCCAGGTCACCGCCACGGAACAGCTTCTCACCGCGGGCCACGAGTTTCTGGTCGGCGGCGCCGACGCTGCCTTTCTGGCTGGAGAAATAGGCGGCGATGTCCGACAGGTCCTGATCGCTCAGGTTGGTCAGCAGGCCAGTCATTTCCAGAACGGTACGCTTGCCCGACTTGATGTCGTGCAATTGCTTGGTCAGGTAGCGTTCGCCCTGGCCCGCCAGTTTCGGAAAGTTTGGTGCTGCGCTGTTGCCATCCGGCCCATGGCAGGCCCCGCAAACGGCGGCTTTCGCCTGACCGGCGGCGGCATCGCCAGCGGCGTGGGCTACGCCGGATATCCCCAAGGTCAACAGCAGACTCACGATCAGTTTGTTCATCAGCTAATCCAACTACGGCTAAGGGTTAAAGAGTTATGGGCCGGGTTCACTCGCTCATCCACTGGATGATGGCTTGGTAATCCTCGGCACTGCAGTCCATGCACAAACCACGCGGCGGCATCGCCTTGAAACCCTGGGTCACGTGTTGCACCAGCGTCCCCATACCTTTCGCCAACCTCGGCGTCCAAGCTTCCTGATCGCCCTTGCGGGGCGCCGTTGGGAGTTGGCCGGAATGACAGGCACCACAAACACGGTTGTACACAGCTTCCGGATCCTGTGTAGCCTGAGCGCTGTAAAGCGGCATCAGGACACCGGCAGCTAGCAGCCATTTCGTCATAAAACGACCTTTTCAGGGTTGAGAGCAAGCTGCGTTCTTGTGCGCATTCAGGTCGGTCGCTCTCGTGAGCCTCATCCTTCGCTGGGACAAAGCGCACACAAAATCTGCGGCATTATATACTGGCGTCACTGAAACGGAAACGACACAGCTTGCCGCGTCCATTCCCGACGCCACCCACATCGGAAATCCCATGCAACTGAAGAACCCCATCCTTGGCCTGTGCCAACAGTCCACCTTCATGCTCAGCGCCGCCAAAGTCGATCAATGCCCCGACGACGAAGGCTTCGAAGTAGCGTTTGCCGGGCGTTCAAACGCCGGCAAATCCAGCGCGCTGAACACCTTGACCCATGCAAGCCTGGCACGCACCTCGAAAACCCCAGGTCGCACGCAGCTGCTGAACTTCTTCAAACTAGACGATGAACGCCGTTTGGTCGACCTGCCCGGCTACGGCTACGCCAAGGTGCCGATTCCGCTCAAGCAACACTGGCAGCGCCACCTGGAAGCCTATCTGGGCAGTCGCGAAAGTTTGAAGGGTCTGATCCTGATGATGGACATCCGCCATCCGATGACCGACTTCGATACGCTGATGCTGGACTGGGCGGTCGCCAGCGGCATGCCCATGCACATCCTGCTGACCAAAGCGGACAAGCTCACCTACGGTGCGGCCAAGAACACGCTTCTCAAAGTGCAGTCGGAAATCCGCAAGGGCTGGGGCGATGCGATCACCATCCAGCTGTTCTCGGCACCCAAGCGCATGGGCCTCGAAGAAGCCTATACCGTGCTGGCCGACTGGATGGAGCTCGCGGACAAGGGCAGCGAAGAGGCCGAATAAGCCGAATCGCAGGCAAAAAAAACCCCGGACTTCGTATGGGGAGGGGGAAGTTCGGGGTCCAAGTTCCGGACCGCTAGGGCGGGGTCCAGATATCTGCCAACACTTAACACAACATAGGAGCATTGAAGGGCTTCACCAGCCATTCAGAATCTCTGAGTAGCATTTCATGGGTTTAGTTCAGATTATTTTTGAAATGACCTTAGGAAATTTCTTACTCACCCCTCGCAGGCAATGACATTCCATTGTGGCGGGGGGATTTATCCCCGCCGGGCTGCAAAGCAGCCCCCAGAAGTTCGTCACGCCTCAGTGCGCCTCATCCCAGTTGTTGCCCACGCCCACTTCCACCAGCAGCGGCACGTCCAGCGTGGCGGCGGCGCTCATGTGCTGGCGGATTTCCTTGCTGACCTGCTCGACCAGATCTTCCCGTACTTCCAGCACCAGTTCGTCGTGTACCTGCAGGATGACCCTCGCATCCAGCCTTGAGGTCGACAACCAGCGATCCACGGCCACCATCGCTTTCTTGATGATGTCGGCAGCGGTGCCTTGCATCGGAGCGTTGATCGCCGTGCGCTCAGCCCCCTTGCGCAGCGCCGGGTTCTTTGCATTGATATCCGGCAGGTAGAGCCTACGGCCGAAAATGGTTTCGACAAAACCCTGTTCGGCGGCCTGCGCGCGGGTGCGTTCCATGTACTCCAGTACGCCCGGGTAGCGGGCAAAGTAGCGGTCGATGTAGGCCTGGGACTGTTTGCGATCGACACCGATCTGTTTGGCGAGACCAAAGGCGCTCATGCCGTAGATCAAGCCAAAGTTGATCGCCTTGGCGCTGCGACGCTGGTCATGGCTGACGGCCTCCAGCTCGACGCCGAACACCTCGGCGGCAGTGGCCCGGTGAACGTCCAGATCGTTGCGGAACGCGTGAAGCAGACCTTCATCCTTGGCCAGGTGCGCCATGATCCTCAACTCGATCTGCGAATAGTCCGCCGCGAGCAGCTTGTAGCCTTTCGGTGCAACGAACGCCTGCCGGATCCGTCGACCTTCGGCGGTGCGGATCGGAATGTTCTGCAGGTTCGGATCGATGGACGACAGCCGTCCGGTCGCGGCAACGGCTTGTTGATAGTTGGTATGGACGCGGCCGGTACGGCTGTTGATCTGCTCCGGCAGGCGATCGGTATACGTGCTCTTGAGCTTGCTCAGCGAGCGGTATTGCATCAGCACCTTGGGCAGCGGATAGTCCTGCTCGGCCAATTCGGCGAGCACCGCTTCGGCTGTGGATGCCTGGCCCTTGGCGGTTTTGCTGAGCACCGGCAAACCAAGCTTTTCGTACAGGATCACGCCCAATTGCTTCGGCGAGCCGAGGTTGAATTCCTCTCCGGCGATGGCAAACGCCTCACGCTCCAACGCCACCAGTTTCTCGCCCAGCTCGACGCTCTGCGCGCCCAGCAGATTGGCATCCACCAACGCGCCCTGACGCTCGATGCGAGCCAGGACCGGCATCAGCGGCATCTCGATCTCATTGAGTACTTTGTTCAGGCTCGGGATTGCCGCCAGCTTTTCCTGCAAGGCCTGGTGCAACCGGAAGGTTACGTCGGCATCTTCGGCAGCGTAAGGGCCGGCCAGTTCCAGGGAGATCTGGTCGAAGGTCAGCTGTTTGACCCCTTTGCCGGCGATGTCCTGGAAATCGGTCTTGCTTTGCCCCAGGTACTTGAGTGCCAGGCTGTCCATGTCGTGACGGGTCGCGGTGGAGTCCAGCACGTAGGACTCCAGCATAGTGTCGAAGGCAACGCCTTGGACCACGATGCCGTTGTCCTGATCGCCACCAATGGCGCAGTTGGCCAGGATGTTGGTCTCGAACTTGGCGTGCTGGCCGACCTTGAGCTTGTCGGGGTTTTCCAGCAACGGCTTGAGAGCTTTAAGCACCGTGTCACGGTCCAGCTGCTCCGGCACGCCCATGTAGGAATGGGTCAGCGGAATGTAAGCCGCTTCGTGGGCCGCAACGGCGAACGACAACCCGACCAGTTGCGCATGCTGCGGATCATCACCGCTGGTTTCCGTGACGAACGCAAACAGCGGCGCTTGCTCGAGCTTGGCCAGCCAGGCGTCGAAGCGCGCCTGATCGAGAATGACTTCGTACTTCGCCTCGGTGCCACTGGGTTGTTCGTCGGCCACTTCGACGATTTCCTGGCCGAGACGCTTGGCGTCCCGCTGGTTTTCTTCGAACCAGCTCTTGAACTCCAGCAAGGTGTACAGCTCGGCGAGCTTCTCGTGGTCCGGTGGGCCCATTTGCAGGTCGTCGAGGCCGACATCCAGCGGCACGTCAGTCTTGATCGTCGCCAGCTCGTAGGAAAGAAACGCCATTTCCTTGTGTTCTTCGAGCTTGGCGGGCAGGGTCTTGGCGCCGCGAATCGGCAGCGTGGGAACGACGTCCAGTTGCGCATACAACTCGGTCAGGCCGCCGTTGACCCCTACCAGCAAGCCGGAGGCGGTCTTGGGCCCGATCCCCGGAACGCCCGGGATGTTATCGGAAGAATCGCCCATCAATGCCAGATAATCGATGATCTGCTCCGGAGCGACACCAAATTTCTCCTTTACGCCAGCCACGTCCAGCGAACTACCGGTCATGGTATTGACCAAGGTAATGTGCCCGTCGACCAACTGAGCCATGTCCTTGTCACCGGTGGAGATCACCACCGGGCGGGCGGCTGCGGCGCTGCTGCGGGCCAGGGTACCGATGACATCGTCGGCTTCGACGTTGTCCACGCACAGCAGCGGGAAGCCCAGGGCCTTGACGCTGGCATGCAGCGGTTCGATCTGCACGCGCATGTCGTCGGGCATGCTCGGGCGGTTGGCCTTGTACTCGGCGTACAGCGCATCGCGAAACGTCCCGCCCTTGGCGTCGAACACCACGGCGAACGGGCTGTCCGGATACTGCTTGCGCAGGCTCTTGAGCATATTCAGCACGCCCTTGACCGCCCCGGTCGGCAGGCCTTTGGATGTGGTCAGCGGTGGCAGCGCATGAAAAGCGCGGTACAGATAAGAAGAACCGTCCACCAGGACGAGGGGGGCTTGGCTCATGAGCAAGATCAACCTTTTCGGCGGGTCCGGAGCTAGAATAGCGGGACCGTTGACGACAAAGGGACAAGGTTATCATGCGTACACTAAATCGCCTGTTACTGGCTGGCTTGTTTGCGATCACCCCGCTTACCGTCATGGCGGCGGACGACGCGCCTTCGGCAGACCCTTCCGTCACCATTCGCACGGAAGGCGATAAAACCATCCAGGAGTACCGGCAAAACGGTTTCCTGTATGCGATCAAGGTCACGCCCAAGCACGGCAAACCTTATTTTCTGGTACGCGCCGACGGCACTGATGCAAACTTCATCCGTTCGGACCAACCGGATATGCTGATCCCGTCATGGAAGATCTTTGAGTGGAAATAGTTTCCTAATTTCAACCGGCGCCCGCTAAAGGGCGCCCGTACTGGCAGTTTAACCATGTCTGTGTTCACCCCCCTGGCTCGGCCCGAGCTGGAAACCTTTCTTGCCCCTTACGGGCTCGGCCGCCTGCTTGATTTCCAGGGGATCGCCGCCGGCAGCGAAAACACCAATTTCTTTATCAGTCTGGAGCAGGGTGAATTCGTCCTGACCCTGGTCGAACGCGGCCCGGTGCAGGAAATGCCGTTCTTCATCGAACTGCTGGACGTACTGCATGAGGCCGATCTGCCGGTGCCTTATGCGCTGCGCACCACCGACGGTGTTGCGCTCAGGGAGCTGGCCGGCAAACCGGCGCTGCTGCAACCGCGCCTGGCTGGCAAGCATGTCAAACAGGCCAATGCGCAGCATTGCGCCCAGGTCGGCGAGTTGCTGGCGCGTCTGCACCTGGCAACCCGGGACCACATGATCAAGCGCAAGACCGATCGCGGCCTCGACTGGATGCAGGAGGAGGGCGCAAAGCTGCTGTCACACCTGGCTACCGAGCCTCGTCGGCTGCTGCAAGCGGCGCTGGACGAAATATCGGCTCAGAAGACAGCCATCCTTGCGCTGCCCCGCGCCAACATCCATGCGGACCTGTTCCGTGATAACGCCATGTTCGAAGGCACGCACCTGACCGGCTTGATCGACTTCTACAACGCCTGCTCCGGGCCGATGCTGTATGACGTCGCCATTGCCCTGAACGACTGGTGCTCGGATGACGACGGTGTGCTCGATGGCCCGAGAGCACGGGCGTTGCTGGGCGCTTACGCGGCGCTGCGCCCCTTCACCGCCGCCGAAGCCGAGCTTTGGCCGACCATGCTGCGTGTGGCGTGCGTGCGGTTCTGGCTGTCGCGTCTGATCGCAGCCGAATCCTTTGCCGGACAGGACGTGTTGATCCACGATCCGATGGAGTTTCAGCAGCGGTTGGCGCAGCGACAGGACGTTCATACACCGCTGCCTTTTGCCCTGTAAAAGCATCGCGGGCAAGCCTTGCTCCCACAGGTCTGTGTTTACTCTGTGGGAGCAAGGCCTGCCTGTGTTTTACCCTGTGGGAGCAAGGCTTGCCTGTGTTTTACCCTGTGGAGCAAGGCCTGCCTGTGTTTTACCCTGTGGGAGCAAGGATTGCCTGTGTTTTACCCTGTGGGAGCAAGGCTTGCCTGTGTTTTACCCTGTGGAGCAAGGCCTGCCTGTGTTTTACCCTGTGGGAGCAAGACCTGCCTGTGTTTTACTCTGTGGGAGCAAGACTTGCCTGTGTTTTACCCTGTGGGAGCAAGACCTGCCTGTGTTTTACCCTGTGGGAGCAAGGCCTGCCTGTGTTTTACCCTGTGGGAGCAAGGCTTGCCCGCGATCGGGATCGTCGCCAATCAAGCGTTACAACGACTCCAGGCACCCCGCCAAATCATTCCCCAGCTTTTCCAACAACTGCTCATACCCCTGTGCCGTCGCCGGGGTATAGCCGCCCAGCGCATCCAGCTCCGCAAGCTTCACCGGCAACCCCGCCACCAGGGTTTCGGCCAGGCGCGGGCGCAGGGGCGGTTCGCTGAACACGCACGTCTTGCCCACGGCCTGTAAACGCGTACGCATCGCCGCCACATGCTGGGCGCCGGGCTGGACCTCGGCGGCCACGGCGAACACCCCGGTGTGCTTGAGCCCGTAGGTGTCCTCGAAATAATCGAACGCTTCGTGGAACACGAAGTAGGGCTTGTCCGCAATCCCGGCCAGACGAGACTTGAGACGCGTATCCAAGGCATCGAGCCGCTGGTTGAAGCCCTTGAGGTTGCTTTGATAACGCTCGGCGTTGGCCGGGTCGGCAGCGCTCAGGTCAGCGGCCATTCTGGCGGCGATCACCCGTGCATTGATCGGTGAAAGCCACAAATGGGCATCGATCGTGCCAGGACGATGGTCATGATCATGGTCGTCGCCATCATCGTCGGTATGGGATTGGCTGTCCTCGGTAAAGTGCCGCAATTTGAGCCCCGGCAGATCCTGTACCGCGACGGAAGGCAGCGTACGACCGTTCAACACCCTCGGCAGGAAACCTTCCATGTCTGGACCAATCCAGTACAACAGATCCACCGACTGCACCTTGCGTACGTCGGATGGGCGCAAGGCGTAGTGGTGAGGCGAAGCTCCAGGAGGCAGCAGCACCTCGGGAACCGCCACGCCGTCCTGCACCGCAGCGGCAATCAACTGCAACGGCTTGATGCTGGTGAGGACCTTGACCTCGGCCTGGGCCGAACCGATCAGTAGAAAACTTGCGACAAAAGCGACAAAGAGCGAAAAAAATCGGGACACGATAACTACTCGAAGAGGCGAGAACGGGTAACATAATAACGTCTCTCACTGAACTCGTCGCTGCCCATGCCTATTACGCCACTCGCCAGTCGTCCCCACGATCACTCCCACTGCGTGCATAGCGCGCTGTCCGAGGCTGATGCCATCTGCGCACGGCAGGGGCTGCGCCTGACCGCCTTGCGACGCCGCGTGCTGGAACTGGTCTGGCAAAGCCACAAGCCGTTGGGCGCCTACGACATCCTGGCGGTGCTCAGCGAACAGGACGGCCGCCGCGCCGCGCCGCCAACAGTTTATCGGGCATTGGATTTCCTGCTGGAAAACGGCCTGGTGCATCGAATTTCCTCCCTGAACGCTTTTGTCGGTTGCAATCATCCCGAACATGCCCATCAAGGCCAGTTCCTGATCTGCCGCGAATGCCACGCCGCCATCGAGCTGGAGCAGAAGTCCATCAGCGATGCCATCGTCGCCAGTGCCAAGGAGGTCGGCTTCGTGGTCGACAGCCAGACCGTCGAAGTGGTCGGTCTCTGCTCCGGTTGCCAGGGGGCCTGATGAGCAATGCCTTGATCCGCCTCGAGCAGGTGGCCGTGACGTTCGCCGGGCAGAACGTGCTGGACAACATCCACCTGAGCGTCGAGCCGGGGCAGATCGTCACCCTGATCGGCCCCAACGGCGCCGGCAAGACCACCCTGGTGCGTGCCGTGCTGGGTTTGCTCAAGCCGGACAGCGGCAGTGTCTGGCGCAAGCCGAAGCTGCGGGTCGGCTACATGCCACAAAAACTCCATGTGGACCCGACGCTGCCCCTGTCGGTCCTGCGTTTCCTGCGCCTGGTACCTGGCGTGGATCGCGGGCGGGCCCTGGTGGCACTCAACGAAGTCGGCGCCGAGCACGTGATCGACAACCCGGTGCAAAGCATCTCCGGTGGTGAAATGCAGCGGGTACTGCTGGCCCGAGCCTTGCTGCGCGAGCCTGAACTACTGGTGCTCGACGAGCCGGTACAAGGGGTCGACGTCGCGGGACAGGCCGAGCTGTACAGCCTGATCACCCGCCTGCGCGACCGTCACGGCTGCGGTGTGCTGATGGTCTCCCATGATCTTCACCTGGTCATGAGCACCACCGACCAGGTGGTCTGCCTCAATCGTCATGTCTGTTGTTCCGGGCATCCCGAGCAGGTCAGCGGCGACCCGGCGTTCGTCGAACTGTTCGGCAAGAACGCACCCAGCCTGGCGATCTATCACCACCACCATGACCACGCCCATGACCTGCACGGCTCGGTGGTCATCGGTGCACCTGTTACCCCCCACATTCATGGAGATGGCTGCAAGCATGGCTGATTTTCTGGTGTATGCCCTGCTCGCAGGCCTGGCCCTCGCGCTGGTGGCCGGTCCCCTGGGCTCGTTCGTGGTCTGGCGACGCATGGCCTATTTCGGCGATACCTTGTCCCATGCGGCATTGCTGGGTGTAGCGCTGGGGTTCCTGCTGGATGTCAGCCCAACGGTGGCGGTGACCGTCGGTTGCCTGTTGCTGGCAGTGGTGCTGGTGACCCTGCAACAGCGCCAGCCCCTGGCGTCCGACACACTGCTGGGTATCCTTGCACCCAGCACCCTGTCCCTCGGGCTGGTGGTGCTGAGCTTCATGCGTGAAGTACGGATCGACTTGATGGCCTATCTGTTCGGTGACCTGCTGGCCATCAGTCCGACGGACCTGGCCTGGATCCTGGGTGGCAGTGCAGCCGTCCTGCTGTTGCTGGTAGCGCTCTGGCGACCCTTGCTGGCCGTCACCGTCCACGAAGAACTGGCCCGGGTAGAAGGCCTGCCCGTGACCGGGCTGCGGCTGGCGCTGATGCTGCTGATTGCTGTGGTGATTGCCGTGGCGATGAAAATCGTCGGGGTGTTGCTGATTACTTCATTGCTGATCATCCCGGCGGCCGCGGCACAACGTCACGCCCGCTCGCCGGAGCAGATGGCCCTGGGCGCGAGCCTGCTGGGCATGCTTGCGGTGTGTGGCGGGCTGGCCTTGTCGTGGTTCAAGGACACCCCGGCCGGCCCGTCGATCGTGGTCAGCGCCGCGGCATTGTTTCTGCTGAGTTTTGTCCTGCCCCGCCGAGGGGTGTAGACTTGCTCGCTTTTTGCGCAAATAGAGAGTCGCAGGAATGAAGCCGTTCGCCTCCCGTTATCTGCTCCTTGTCGCATTTTTCTTGCTGCTGGGGGCTTGCACGAGTTCGCCGCCAGTGACCGAAGCGCCCGACACCCGGGGCCCGGCCATTGCGCAGCTGGAACAAAGCCTGGCCGGCAATGAGCTGGCCACCGCTGAAGATCAATTGGCCGCACTGCAGGCCCAGGCGCCGAATGACCCGGCGTTGGAGCCCTATCAGCGGCAACTGGCCGAGGCGTATCTGCGCCGCAGCCAGATCGATCTGCAAAAAGGCGATGTAAACGCCGCCGCCACCGCCCTGAGCCGTGCCCGCGCTCTGATGCCCAAGGCCCCGGCACTGACCGGTGAAGTCAACGGCGCGATCGCCGAAGCCCGCAAGATCGAGTTGGATAAAGCCGAAGCGGCTCTCCAGGCTGCCGAAACCAAACCGGTTGCCAAGCTGATCGATCCGAGCGCCGAGAGCACCACGATTCAGCTAAACATCAGCGATATCCAGCAAATGCGTCGGCAACTGGATGCCATTGCCGCTGATGTGGTGAATTTTCAGTGTGATGTGACTGTCCAGGCGCCGCGCACCGACGATTATCCGTGGCTGGCGAACTTGCTGACCAAGCGGGTTAAAAAGCTCGATCCCGGGTTTGATCTGAGGCTTCGCAAACAGATTCTGCGCAGCGTGCAGGCACAGCTGGTGCTGACTCCGCGTAAATCTTAAAAGCATCGCGAGCAGGCTCGCTCCCACAGGGGTTTGTGTCGAATACAACATTTGTATTCACAACACATCCAATGTGGGAGCGAGCCTGCTCGCGATAGCGGCCTGACAGGCAAAAAGCCCTTTTCAGACGCTCATCAAGCCGGAATCCCCTTGGCCTTGGGCTCCCGCGCCCAAACCCGATGCTGGGCAATCGCCGCAAAGAAATCCGCGAACTTACCGGCATCCGCCTCCGGAATCAGCCCTGCATCCGCCTCCAGTTTCAGCAACGCCAGCAACTGCCTGGCTTCGCCGTTGAGGGCGATGGCCTTCAGGTGTTTGTAGGCTTCCAGCAAGTAATGCAACGCAACGCCATCGGCACTCAAGGCCTGAATCGATTGCGCGCCGCCCGGTACGAACACGGCGTCAAACGCAATGGACGGCAACCCCTCCATGGACGCATCCACCGGCAGCGTCTGCCCATCGGCGGTCATGACCGGCGCGGAGGTCGGCCCGAGAACTTTTGCATGGGCGCCCTCGGCCTTCAGTGCCTGTTTGAGCGCATCGATGATCGCCCCATCGACACCGTTCGCCACCAGCACCGCGACTTTGCGCGTCTTGATATCTCCAGACAGCAGGTTCGCCTGGCTCAAGGCCGGGGATGTCTCCAGCGAAGGGGTCGGCACATCCACGGTGCATGCGGCGGGTGCCGGCAATCCGAGGTTTTTCGCCACCCGCGCCGCCAGTTCCAGATCGATGTTGGCAAGGATCTCGTTAACCTGCCGCGCCCTGATGTACTCCCGCTCGACCTTGCCCAATTCGAAACTGTAGGCCGCGATGATGTGCTCCCGCTCGTGAGCACTCATGCTCTTGTAGAACAGTCGCGCCTGGGAAAAATGGTCACCGAACGAGTCACTGCGCTGGCGGATCTTGTAGGCGTCGATGCGCTCTGGATAGCTTTCAAAGCCACCGTCTTGCGGGCCGGGCGGGGTTTCCTTCGGCCAACCACCGTCGATGGAGTTGGGCTCGTAGGAGGTCCGGCCCTTGTCGATGGTGGTGCGGTGCATGGCGTCACGCTGGCCGTTGTGCACCGGAGTGATCGCACGGTTGATCGGCAGCTCATGAAAGTTCGGTCCACCGAGCCGGCTGATTTGCGTATCGGTGTAGGAAAAGAGCCGGCCTTGCAGCAAAGGATCGTTGGAAAAGTCGATTCCCGGCACGATATGCCCGGGGCAGAAGGCGACCTGCTCGACTTCAGCGAAGAAGTTGTCCGGATTACGGTTCAGCACCATCTTGCCCAGCGGCGTAATGGGTACGAGTTCTTCAGGAATGATCTTGGTCGGGTCGAGCAGGTCGAAATCGAATGTGTGCTCATCTTCCTCGGCGACGATCTGCACGCCGAATTCCCATTCCGGGTAATCCCCCATCTCGATCGCCTCCCACAGATCGCGACGGTGGTAGTCCGTATCTTTACCGGCCAGCTTCTGGGCTTCGTCCCACACCAACGAACACGTACCGACCTTGGGTCGCCAATGGAACTTGACGAAACTGCTGCGGCCCTCGGCGTTGATCATGCGGAAGGTATGCACGCCGAAACCTTGCATGCTCCGCAGGCTTTTTGGAATGGCCCGGTCGGACATCGCCCAGATCACCATATGAGCCGATTCCGGCACCAGCGAGACAAAATCCCAAAAGGTGTCGTGGGCCGAGCCGCCGGTAGGAGTCTCGTTGTGGGGTTCGGGTTTTACCGCGTGGACGAAGTCTGGAAACTTCACCGCATCCTGTATGAAAAATACCGGCATGTTGTTGCCAACCAGGTCGAAGTTACCTTCGTCGGTGAAGAACTTCACCGCAAAGCCCCGCACATCACGCACCGTGTCACCGGAACCCCGCGGGCCTTGCACGGTGGAAAAGCGCACGAATACCGGGGTCTTCTTGCTCGGGTCCTGCAGGAAGCCAGCCTTGGTCAGTGCCGAATGCGCTTCATAACTTTGAAAATAACCATGGGCGCCGGTGCCGCGGGCATGAACGATGCGCTCAGGAATGCGCTCATGGTCAAAATGCGTGATCTTTTCACGCATGATGAAGTCTTCCAGCAGCGAAGGCCCACGGGCACCAGCGCGGAGGGTGTTCTGGTTGTCGGCGATCTTCACACCCTGATTGGTGCGCAAGGCCTGTTCGGTGGCATCGGAGCGAAACGGCTCCAGGCTCTCAAGCTTGGCGTTGCTGTTGCCGCGATCCAGGGTGTCGGTCCCGGCCAGTTGGCTCTTGCCGGTTGCAGGCTGCTTGGTATTCATCAGACATAAACTCCTCGTTTCGATCCCTTTCCACACAGGGCTTGCGGACAAGCGCCGGGCAGTGGCGCCCAGGCATTCGGGAGTGGCTTATGTAGTGACTGATGAGGGTTCTAGCCGTTCCCTCGGAACGTGCCTGGATTTTCCCGGCCGGCGCCAAGCCGACGATGCGGCTGCTTGGTCCCCGATAGCGACCAGGGTGAGCCCCCAACAACTGACACCCAGGCCTGCTGGCCTTCGATCGTGTTATTGCCAAATGGCAGCCAGATTGCGAAATAAATGCTAATGACCTCTATACAGACAGGCTAAAATGCGCCCCGGCTAACCGCTGCCCCCTTTTCCAACGCGCCCCACAAGGTTCGCTACGTGATCGAGTTTCAAAACGTCCATAAAACCTACCGCGTCGCCGGTAAGGATATCCCCGCGCTGCACCCGACCAGTCTGACGATCGAGAACGGTCAGGTCTTCGGCCTGATCGGCCATTCTGGTGCAGGAAAAAGTACCCTGCTGCGTCTGATCAATCGCCTGGAAGACGCCAGCGGCGGCAAGATCATCGTCGACGGTGAAGAAGTCACCGCCCTGGACGCCACAGGCCTTCGCCGCTTCCGTCAACAGGTCGGGATGATTTTCCAACACTTCAACCTGTTGGCCTCCAAGACCGTGGCCGACAACGTGGCCCTGCCACTGACCTTGGCGGGTGAGTTGTCCCGTAGCGAAATCGACCGGCGAGTGGCTGAATTGCTGGCCCGTGTAGGCTTGTCCGATCACGCCAGGAAATACCCGGCGCAGTTGTCCGGCGGCCAGAAGCAGCGCGTCGGCATCGCCCGCGCCCTGGCGACCAAGCCCAAGATTCTGCTGTGCGACGAGGCCACCAGTGCGCTGGACCCGCAGACCACCGCGTCGGTGCTGCAACTGCTGGCCGAAATCAACCGCGAGCTGAAGCTGACCATTGTGTTGATCACCCACGAAATGGACGTGATCCGCCGGGTCTGCGATGAAGTGGCGGTGATGGACGCCGGCGTCATCGTCGAGCAAGGGCCGGTGGCCGACGTGTTCCTGCACCCCAAGCACCCGACCACCAAGCGTTTCGTCCAGGAAGACGAGCAAATCGACGAGAGCGAACAACGCGACGATTTTGCCCATGTACCGGGACGCATCGTGCGTCTGACATTCCAGGGCGACGCGACCTACGCACCATTACTCGGCACTGTCGCCCGGGAAACCGGCGTGGACTACAGCATCCTGGCCGGTCGAATCGACCGCATCAAAGACACCCCCTACGGGCAACTGACCCTCGCCATCACCGGCGGTGACATGGAGGCGGCGTTCGCCCACTTCACCGCGGCCGATGTCCACATGGAGGTGCTGCGCTGATGGACCTGTTGAGTTCGTTCTTCTCAAATATCGACTGGCTGGAAATCTGGCTGGCGACCGGTGATACCTTCCTGATGCTGTTCGGTTCGCTGTTGTTCACCGTGCTGCTCGGCCTGCCGCTGGGGGTGCTGCTGTTTCTGTGCAGCCCACGCCAGTTGCTTGAGGCCCGCGGCGTTTATGCGCTGTTGTCGCTGATCGTCAACATCCTGCGCTCGCTGCCGTTCATCATCCTATTGATCGTGATGATTCCGTTCACGGTATTGATTACCGGTACCTCGTTGGGCGTGGCCGGCGCAATTCCACCTCTGGTGGTCGGCGCGACACCGTTCTTCGCCCGCCTGGTGGAAACCGCCCTGCGCGAAGTCGATCGCGGCATCATCGAAGCGACCCAGGCCATGGGCGCAACCACCCGGCAGATCATCGTCAACGCCTTGCTGCCGGAAGCCCGTCCGGGCATCTTTGCCGCGATTACGGTGACAGCAATTACGCTGGTGTCCTACACGGCCATGGCCGGTGTGGTCGGGGCCGGTGGCTTGGGCGACCTGGCGATCCGGTTCGGTTACCAGCGTTTCCAGACCGATGTCATGGTGGTCACGGTGGTCTTGCTGCTGGTGCTGGTCCAGGTCCTGCAAACGGTAGGCGACAAGCTGGTTGTGCATTTCTCTAGAAAATAAGGCCTCGTGCCCATAAACCATGAGCCAGCCATTCGCTGGCAGGCGCCAAGAGCGGGCGCCCCACAAGGAGTTAGCTGAATGAAGAAGTTATTGGTTGCCTTCGCTGCCGCCGCAGCGTTTTCCGCCCACGCCGACACCCTGACCGTTGCAGCAACGCCGGTGCCACACGCGCAGATTCTCGAGTTCGTCAAGCCGGCACTGGCCAAAGAAGGCGTGGACCTCAAGGTCAAGGTCTTCACCGACTACATCCAGCCGAACGTCCAGGTCGCCGAAAAGCGCCTGGACGCCAACTTCTTCCAGCACCAGCCGTACCTGGATGAGTTCAACAAGGCCAAGGGCACGCACTTGGTAAGCGTGACGGGTGTGCACCTGGAACCCCTGGGTGCCTACTCGAGCAAGTACAAGAAGCTCGAAGAACTGCCAGGCGGCGCCAACGTAGTGATCCCGAACGACGCCACCAACGGCGGCCGTGCGCTGTTGCTGCTGGCGAAGGCCGGGGTGATCAAGCTCAAGGATGCGACCAACATCCTGTCGACCACCAAGGACATTACCGAGAATCCAAAGGACCTGAAATTCCGTGAACTGGAAGCCGCGACCATTCCGCGCGTGCTGACCCAGGTCGACCTGGCGCTGATCAACACCAACTATGCGCTGGAAGCCAAGCTGGATCCGTCCAAGGATGCCCTGGTGATCGAAGGCAGCGATTCGCCTTACGTGAACATCCTGGTGGCCCGTGAGGACGACAAGGACAGCGACGCAATGAAGAAGCTGGCCGCTGCATTGCATAGCCCGGAAGTGAAGGCTTTCATTCTGGAGAAGTACAAAGGCGCGGTTTTGCCGGCGTTCTGATCTGATCGGTGATGAAAAAAACGGGGCTGCGTGGGAATGCAGGCCCGTTTTTTTTGCACTCATGATAAATTCCACGCCACGACCTCTAATGAATAGAGGGCATTCAGGGAGAGAAGTAGTGATCAAGTCTTTGTTGGTTGGGGCATTGTTGGCAATGGCATCAGCATCGGCCTCTGCGATGAGTTGCGATAACCCTAGAAACGCTTATGACAGAACCTATTGCGCGTCGCTGAAAATGGTTCAGTCGGATCAGGACATCAATGATCAATACAAGAAGACGATGAGCGCGCTGAACCCGGATCAAAAGAAAAAAGTAAAAGCCGCTCAGATCCAGTGGATCAAAATTCGTGACAACGCCTGTTCCAACGATGGCCTGCTCTACCTGGACTGTGCCAACGAGAAGACCGAGGCGCGTATCGTCATACTCAAAGCTGTCGAGCGCGAGTGCCGTGCTGCCGGTTGCGACGACGCCAAGCTGTCGCAAGTCGAGTAACCCGTAACACTGAGTACGTCGAGCTTGCAGTCGCACCCCACGAAAAACCCGACGTAAAGCGTCGGGTTTTTCTTTGCCTGCCATCGCGGTTCGACGTTATCCGACACCCAATTCACCAACACAGAACTCATCTCGTCCTCTGCTCCTTTTTTCATGCTTGGTGCAAGCTACTTATTGAGACCGATAACGCCCGATTTCTGAAATGCCTGAAATACGTTCGAGGGCTGGGTAATGCTCCAGGGTCTTGCGAAGGTGTAATTCGATTGTTTGCGTTGCTGGCGAGGTGCCACAATCGTTCTTTTTAGTTGCGTCACGATCAGGTGGATCATATGAGTTGCCTAGGATCTCGGGATGACCAGAATTTGTTCATCGCCGCGCAGGTGCAAACCGACCGGCTACAGCAACTCTTTCGCCAATCGGTTTCAGCAGTTTTTGGCAGCTACCTCGCGGCCATCATGTTGTGTTGGTTGTGCTGGGATCGCTTTGAACACAGCGTCATCTTCTGGTGGCTGGCCATCCTGACCGGGTCGACGTTGTTGCGCGTCTCCTTGTTCATTGCCTATGTTCGCAGCGACGAAAGCAAACGCACGCCTCTGCACTGGGAGCGCAAATACTGGACCACCCTCGTGCTGTCCGCCAGCATCTGGGGAGGCGGCGCATTGGCGCTCATGCCGGCGGACGATCTTCTGTCGCAGGCCCTGGTCATGCTCTTTACGGTCGGCATGTCCGTCAGCGCGGTGTCCTGCTACTCGGCCTACCGCGACATGACGCTCGCCTCCATTGGCCTGGTTCTGTTGCCATGCACAGCCTGGCTGCTGTTCCAACCGTCCCCGATCCAGGTTGGCATGGCGCTTTCAATTGTAGTGTTCGCAGCATTTGCAGCCCGCGCCACACACAAAATGTCCCAGGCACTGGAAACCGCTTTTCGACTGACTCGTGAAATGGAACAGGCGAACAGCATTTCAACCCGCGCCGCCCAAACCGATGAACTGACCGGCCTGAAGAGTCGACGGGCTTTTTTCGAGCATGCCCAACGGCTCTATGACCACTGCAAAGCCAACCGGCTGGAGTTATGCGCCGTGATGCTGGACATGGATCATTTCAAGCAGATCAACGATACCTATGGTCATCAGGTTGGGGATCAGGTGTTGCGCCAGATGGGCATGGTGATTAGCTCGTCCTTCCGTTCGACGGATATTCACGGTCGGCTAGGGGGAGAGGAGTTCGCGATCTTGCTTCCGGATACTTCCATTGAGGTCGCCACCAGGATTGCAGAAGAACTGGTCCAGACTATTGGTGGGTTGGTAATCGAGCCTGTCCACGGGATAACGGCCAGCCTGGGCGTCGCGTCGACGGAGGCTGGACATAAAGACCTCAATAGCTTGATGAACAATGCGGATAAGGCGCTGTATCGGGCGAAGGCGTTGGGGCGTAATCAGGTGGCGGTGGCGCAGTAGGGGTGGATTTACCCGGATTGTGGAAAACGATAGGTTCCAGGGACAAGCTGCACAGTCAGTCGGGTTCTGGCGTAGCTGGAGGTAAAGGCGCCAGAATGTGTGGGCATGATCAGAAGTTAAGCCAAAGTCTTGAAGACGCAAATGATCCGTGGCGAGGGAGCTTGCTCCCGCTCGGTGGTACAGCCGTGGTAAACCGGATGAGTGCAGCAACTTTCAAGGCAGCGTCATATTCAGTGGAAGCAGGTACCTTCGCCACATGAATCAAACCAAACGGGGCCGCACATGAATGCAGCCCCGTTTTTGTATGCTCGGAATGTCGATTGACCTTGGTGAGGACACTCATCTATGCGCTCACTAGGCGCCCCTGCTAAACGATGCTGTCCACCACACCTCCATCGACACGCAGCGCCGCCCCCGTGGTCGCCGAGGCCTGTTCCGAGCTGGCATAGATGATCATGTTGGCGACTTCCTCGACCCGCGCCGCGCGCTGGATGATCGAGGTGCTGCGGTGCTCGTTGACGAAATCCGCTGCCACCTTTTCCAGGCTTTCCCCGGTGCGCTCGACATCGGCCTGGAGCATTTGGGCAACACCTTCGGACAGCGTCGGCCCGGGCAGCACCGAGTTCACCGTAACGCCGGTGCCGGCAAGGCGCTTGGCCAGGCCGCGGGCAATGGAGAGTTGGGCGGTCTTGGTGAAACCGTAGTGGATCATGTCGGCAGGAATATTCACGCCAGATTCCGACGAGACAAACACAATCCGCCCCCAACCACGCTCGACCATGCCCTGCGCATAAGCCCTGGACACACGCACGCCGGACATCACGTTGGTTTCAAAGAAGCGCTGCCATTCGCTGTCTGGCGTATCGAAGAAATCTTCCAGCTTGAAGATGCCCAGGTTGTTGATGACCACATCGAAGCGCGGGTACTTGGCGACCAATGCCTGGCAGCCTGACGCGTTGCTGAGATCCCCCACAAAACCTTCGGCCTTGGAAGCAAGATCACCCAAGCGCTGCAATGCGTCCTGCACGCTGCTCTCGCTGCGACCGTTGATGACCACGTGGGCGCCGGCTTCGAGGAAGCCTTTGGCGGTGGCAAAGCCGATGCCGCTGGTGGAGCCAGTGACTAAAACGTAACGGCCAGTGAAGTCGATTTTCATGGGAGGGACTCCTTGAGTAATGGACCAGAGGGCTGTGCGATGTTTGGCGAGACGGTATTTACGAGTTCTTCGTACAACGATTGAAGATAGCGACAATCCAGTAAAACGAAGCAAACCCGACACACGGTGTCGGGTTTGCTTCATTGATTGAGCGAATGTCTACCTGCTATCGCGACTCAACGTTATCCAGCACCCGATTTGCCAGCAACGAACCCAGCTCGATCAGTTGCTGAATACCGAGTGCCACATGACGGCGTGAACCTTCCAGTTCGAAGGCGAGGTCGTTGACCATGGCGTCAGCCGAGGCCAGGGTTTCGGTGAGGTTGGCGAGCAGGGATTCGTTGTCGATGTCTTTTACGATTGTGAATATCTGGCCCGGCTGGGGATCGTCGGGTTTCGTCTCTTTGGGTGAGAGATAGAAATCCAGGGCGCGCTCCGCGGCTTCATCGAGCTTTTTGGTCCTGGATTTTGTGCGCGGGGAGGCTTGCTCCGTTTCCGGAGGGTTTGGAGTTACTTTGAACATAAGCTGGAATCCTCAGTGAGGCCGCGACCTCTTCCCTACTAAAAGAAGGGTGGCGGCTGTACGCAGGTTAGTAGACCGGGGATTCCAGCATTGCCGGCGCGCCGAAGCGCCCTGCGCACAGCCACCATCAAGAACAGGGATGGAAAATACCTGCCTGAATGGAGCTCATGCATCTTGCGGAAAACCACGGGCTACTAAACCCGACCACTGATGAGCAGTGGCAGGAAGACGATAGAACCCGGGGGCAAAGCGCACAAGCGGGCGGATTCTGGCGTAGTTGTAGGCAAAGGCGCAAGGATGCGTGGGTTGGGGGAAGGGTGGCCTTGGGAGAATAAACAGACGACGGGAAGGCCTGGAATTCGCGAGCTAGGGGCTGCCTCTGCTTGGTTGGAAAGCAGGGCCGGTGCGGGTCGTCTGTAGGAAGTTAGGGCTGCTTCGCAGCCCAGCGGGGATAAATCCCCTCGCCACAAGGGAAGTGCAGTTCAGGTGAACGGTGCCACCTGCAGGCTGCTATTGCGAAGCTCCCTCGCCACAGGAGGGTGGAGTCAGCTAATTCAGCGGCGGCTGTGAGGGCGCTATCGCGAGCAGGCTCGCTCCCACAGTTTTCCCGGGTGGTTCACAGACATTGCATCCATCCCAATCCTGTGGGAGCTGAGCTTGCTCGCGATGGCGGTGGGTCTGCTTGCACCGATGTTGACTGTGTCGCCGTCATCGCGAGCAAGCTCGGCTCCCACAGGGGTTCTTGGGTGTTCGTAGACTCTGCATCCACCATAAATCCCGGTGGGGCCGATCTTATGGAGTGGCGGGCCTTCAGTACCAGCGGGCTTCTCCCGGCGGGCGTTTCTTGAAGCGTTTCATGCTCCACATGTATTGGCTCGGGTACGCCCGCACGTAGCGCTCCACGACTTGGCTCATGGCGGCGCAGGCGGTTGCGGTATCGGTGCTGTACATGGCCTCGGGGGCGGCTTCGAGGATGACTTTGTAGCCGGAACCATCCGGCAGCCGAAGGGCGTGGAGGAAGACGCCGACGGCCTTGCCGCCGGCGAGCATGTTGGGGACGAACTTGCTGGTCAGGGCCTGGGTGGCGAAGAAGGGTACGAAGATGCCAGCGGATTCGGCCGGTTCCGGGTCGGCGGGAATTCCCACCTGGCCGCCCTTGCGCACTTCCTTGATGACGCTGAGGATGCCTTCCTTGGTGGATGCCGCGACTTTGTTGCCCAGTTGCACTCGCTGCTTTTGCAGCAGTTCATCCACCGCCTTGAGCTTGGGCGGGCGGTAGAAAATGATCGGTTTGCACTGGCTGCAATAGAAGTGGTTGAGCACTTCCCAGTTACCCAGGTGGCTGGTGATGCCCACCACGCCTTTGCCGGACGCCAAAGCTTCTTTCAATACCTCCAGGCCCTCGACTTCGCGCACCAGTTCGATAGAGCGCTGGGCCGGCCAGATCCAGGCGCAGGCGCTTTCGGTCAGGGATTTGCCGATGTCCTTCAGGCTCTGGCCCACCAGGCGTTCGCGCTCGGCCGGGTCCATCTCGGGAAAGCACTTGGCGAGGTTGATCCGCACCACGTCGCGGGAGCGGTTGGGCAGTTTCCACATGAGCCAGCCGATGGCCGACCCCACCGCTTGCACCGCCCGCCAAGGCAGCAGCGCAAATAACCGCAGAGCGCCGACCAGCAAGGCGCCTTTCAACTTATCCACAGGTCACTCCTGAATTCATGGGCGTATTGCGAGCCGGCTATTCTAACCGCCGTTTGCCAGCTCGGCGTAGCGGTCGCAGTCCTGGGTGTGGTCCATGACCATCCCCGAGGCCTGCATGAAGGCGTAGCAAATGGTCGGCCCGACGAAGGTGAAGCCGGCCTTTTTCAGGCCCTTGCTCATCTGCACGGCTTCGGGAGTGATGGCCGGCACTTCGGTGCGGTCCTTGAAATGGTTGATAAGGGGCCTGTCGCCGACGAACGACCAGAGGAACGCCACCGGGTCTTCCAGGGCCAGCCAGGCCTGGGCGTTGCGGCGCGCGGCCTTGAGCTTGAGGCGGTTGCGGATGATGCCAGGGTCTTGCATCAAGTCCTCGATTTCGGCATCGCTCATCTGCGCCACCCGCTGTACGTCGAAGTTGTACAACACCTCGCGGTAATGGGCGCGTTTGCGCAGCACGGTGATCCAGGACAGCCCGGCCTGGAACCCTTCGAGCAAAAGCAACTCGAACAAACCCTGCGCATCGCGCAGCGGCGTCCCCCACTCCTGATCGTGATAGGCCATGTACAGCGGATCTTCGGAACACCAAAAGCAGCGTGGCATAAGGCTCCAGGGGGCGTGCGCACGAACGAATCGGGTATACTCCCGCTCTTTAAATCGCAGCCCAAGAAACAGGTGAATTTCGTGAGCCAGCCTACGCCAGCCGTGCGTACCTTCCAAGACTTGATCCTCGCCCTCCAGCAATACTGGGCCGAGCAAGGTTGCGTGGTACTTCAGCCCTACGATATGGAAGTAGGCGCCGGCACTTTCCACACTGCCACGTTTCTGCGTGCCATCGGCCCGGAAACCTGGAACGCCGCCTACGTGCAGCCCAGCCGCCGCCCGACTGACGGCCGCTACGGCGAAAACCCGAACCGTCTGCAGCACTACTACCAGTTCCAGGTGGTCCTGAAGCCGAACCCGGAAAACTTCCAGGAACTGTACCTGGGCTCCCTCAAGCGCGTGGGCCTCGACCCGCTGGTGCATGACATCCGTTTCGTCGAAGACAACTGGGAATCGCCGACCCTGGGCGCCTGGGGCCTGGGCTGGGAAGTCTGGCTCAACGGCATGGAAGTGACTCAGTTCACTTACTTCCAGCAGGCCGGCGGCATCGAGTGCTACCCGGTCACCGGCGAGATCACCTACGGCCTGGAACGCCTGGCCATGTACCTGCAAGGCGTGGATTCGGTCTACGACCTGGTATGGGCCGACGGCCCGTTCGGCAAAGTGACTTATGGCGACGTGTTCCACCAGAACGAAGTGGAACAGTCGACCTACAACTTCGAACACGCCAACGTCGACAAGCTGTTCGAACTGTTCGATTTCTATGAAAGCGAAGCCAAGCGCCTGATCGAACTGGACCAGCCGCTGCCGTTGCCGAGCTATGAAATGGTGTTGAAGGCGTCCCATACCTTCAACCTGCTGGACGCACGTCGGGCGATTTCCGTGACGGCGCGCCAGCAATACATCCTGCGTGTACGCACCCTGGCGCGTTCCGTCGCGCAAGCCTACCTGATGGCCCGTGCCAAGCTGGGCTTCCCGATGGCGACCCCGGACCTGCGTGATGAAGTGTTGGCTAAGCTGGAGGCTGCACAATGAGTGCTCAAGATTTTCTGGTTGAACTGGGCACCGAAGAACTGCCACCCAAAGCCCTGAATACCCTGGCCGATGCGTTCCTGGCCGGTATCGAAAAAGGCCTGCAGACGGCCGGCCTGAACTTCGAAACCAAGCACGTCTACGCCGCGCCGCGCCGCCTGGCCGTGTTGATCACCGGCCTGGCGACCCAGCAGCCGGACCGCAGCATCAACCTCGACGGCCCGCCACGCCAGGCCGCGTTCGACGCCGATGGCAATCCGACCCAGGCTGCCCTGGGCTTCGCCAAGAAGTGTGGCGTGGACCTGAGCGAAATCGACCAGAGCGGTCCGAAGCTGCGCTATAGCCAGAGCATCAAGGGCAAGCCGACCGCCAGCCTGCTGCCGACTATCGTCGAAGACTCCCTCAATGACTTGCCGATTCCCAAGCGCATGCGCTGGGCCGCGCGCAAGGAAGAGTTCGTGCGTCCGACCCAATGGCTGGTGATGCTGCTGGGTGACCAGGTCATCGATTGCACGATCCTGGCCCAGAAGGCCGGCCGCGATTCTCGCGGTCATCGCTTCCATCACCCGGAAAGCGTGCGCATCACCTCGCCGGCCAACTATCTGGCCGACCTGCGTGCCGCCTACGTGCTCGCCGACGCCAACGAGCGCCGCGAACTGATCAGCAAGCGCACCGAAGAACTGGCGACCCGCCAGGAAGGCACCGCCATCGTGCCGCCAAGCCTGCTGGACGAAGTGACCGCGCTGGTGGAATGGCCGGTGCCGCTGGTGTGCTCGTTCGAGGAACGTTTCCTTGAAGTGCCGCAAGAAGCGTTGATCACCACCATGCAGGACAACCAGAAGTATTTCTGCCTGCTGGACGCCGACGGCAAGTTGCTGCCGCGCTTCATCACGGTCGCCAACATCGAAAGCAAGGACCCGCAGCAGATCATCGCCGGTAACGAGAAAGTCGTTCGCCCGCGCCTGACCGATGCCGAGTTCTTCTTCAAGCAAGACAAGAAGCAACCGCTGGAAAGCTTCAACGAGCGCCTGAAAAACGTGGTGTTCCAGGAAAAACTCGGCAGCGTCTACGACAAGGCCGAGCGCGTTTCGAAATTGGCGGCCTTCATTGCCCCACGCATCGGCGGCGACGCCCAGCGCGCGGCTCGTGCCGGCATCCTGTCCAAGTGCGACCTGTCCACCGAGATGGTCGGTGAGTTCCCGGAGATGCAAGGCATCGCCGGTTACTACTACGCCCTCAACGACGGTGAGCCGCAGGACGTGGCCTTGGCGCTGAACGAGCAGTACATGCCCCGTGGGGCGGGCGCCGAACTGCCGACCACCCTGACCGGTGCGGCCGTGGCCATCGCCGACAAGCTCGACACCCTGGTCGGCATCTTCGGCATCGGCATGCTGCCCACCGGCAGCAAGGACCCCTATGCCCTGCGTCGCGCGGCGCTGGGTGTGTTGCGGATCCTGATCGACAAGCAGTTGGACCTGGACCTGAACGATGCGGTGGCCTTCACCGTCAACGCGTTCGGCAGCAAGGTCAAGGCCGCCGGCCTGGCCGATGCGGTGCTGGAGTTCATTTTCGACCGCCTGCGTGCGCGTTATGAAGATGAAGGCGTCGACGTCGCCACCTACCTGTCGGTACGTGCCCTGAAGCCGGGTTCGGCCCTGGACTTCGACCAGCGCGTGCAAGCCGTCCAGGCCTTCCGCAAACTGCCGGAAGCGGCAGCATTGGCCGCAGTGAACAAGCGTGTGTCGAACCTGTTGAGCAAGGCCGAAGGCAATATCGCGGCCACCGTCGAAGCCAAGTACTTCGACAACGCCAACGAGTTCTCCCTGTATTCGGCGATCCAGCAGGCAGACCAGGCAGTACAGCCGATGGCCGCGGCACGCCAGTACAGCGAAACCCTGGCACGCCTGGCGGCACTGCGTGAACCGGTGGATGCGTTTTTCGAAGCGGTGATGGTCAATGCCGAAGACACCAACGTGCGAGCCAACCGCTACGCGCTGCTGGCACGCCTGCGTGGCCTGTTCCTCGGCGTCGCCGACATATCGCTGCTGGGGTAAACCTTGAAACTGCTGATTCTCGATCGGGACGGGGTGATCAACCATGACTCCGACGCTTACATCAAATCGGTGGAAGAGTGGTTGCCGCTCCCCGGCTCGATCGAAGCCATTGCGCAGTTGAGCAAGGCCGGCTGGACGGTGGCAGTTGCCACCAACCAGTCGGGCATTGCTCGCGGTTACTATGACCTCGCGGTCCTCGACGCCATGCATGAGCGCTTGCGCGCCCTGGTGGCCGAGCAGGGTGGCGAAGTCGGGCTGATCGTCTATTGCCCCCATGGGCCGGATGAAGGTTGCGATTGTCGCAAACCCAAGCCGGGCATGTTGAGGGCCATTGCCGAGCATTATGCTGTACCGCTGGCGGGCGTATGGTTCGTCGGTGACAGCCTCGGTGACCTGGAGGCGGCCAAGGCCGTCGATTGTCAGCCAGTTTTGGTAAAGACCGGGAAAGGCGAAAAGACTCAGGGCAAAACCCTACCGGTAGGCACCTTGATTTTTGACGACCTGGCGGCGATTGCCGCTGAACTTATCCACAATTAGAGCTCCCAAGACATCCTGATCAAGGATTGTTCGGGAAGCGCTTGAACAGGCGGGCATTGCCCGCAACGGTAAATGCCGCTATGTCGATATTGCAGGCCATCAGATCTTTTCTCTTTTACCTGCTGTTGGGCACCAGCTCCTTGCTGTGGTGCTCCCTGAGTTTTTTTGTCGCGCCGTTCATGCCGTTCAAGGCGCGTTACCGCTTCATCAACGTGTACTGGTGCCGTTGCGCACTGTGGTTGAGCAAAGTGTTCCTGGGCATTCGCTATGAAGTGAAGGGCGCCGAGAACGTGCCCGACCGCCCCTGTGTGATCCAGTCCAACCATCAAAGCACCTGGGAAACCTTTTTCCTGTCGGCCTATTTCGAGCCGTTGAGCCAGGTGCTCAAGCGTGAACTGTTGTTTGTGCCGTTCTTCGGCTGGGCCATGGCGATGCTGCGGCCGATCGCCATCGATCGCGACAACCCCAAAGCTGCACTCAAGCAAGTGGCGCAGAAGGGCGACGAACTGCTCAAGGACAACGTCTGGGTGTTGATCTTCCCTGAGGGCACCCGTGTTCCCTATGGCACGGTCGGCAAGTTTTCCCGCAGCGGTTCTGCATTGGCTGTGAATGCTGATCTGCCTGTATTGCCGATTGCACACAATGCCGGAAAATTCTGGCCCAAGGCCGGCTGGATCAGGAAACCTGGCGTCATCACCGTGGTGATCGGTGAGCCGATGTATGCCCAAGGCAGCGGGCCTCGCGCCATTGCCGAGCTCAACGACCGGGTCCAGGCCTGGAACGAACAGACCCAACGTGACATGGGCTCGCTTCCCCCGGCCCCCACATCGCCAGCAGCTACAGATCAGCTCGCTGTCTGATATCTGTGGATAAGCTGTGTACCGTTTGTTCTTAAACTGCAGATTTTATCTTCTAACCGTTTGTTTTTAATGCATATTTCTTAAAAACATAAAACCGACCAACAGGTGCATAAGTTTTTCTTAGCACTTATACGGTTCGCTGCCAGGAACCATTTTCATAGAACGCCGTGATCTTTCGATTCCTCCCCCAGCAAGGGGAACCGCAAACTGAATGTCGTGCCTTCACCGATCACGCTGTGACATTTAATGTGGCCGCCATGACGGTCGACCACGGCTTTGACCATCGACAATCCCAAACCAATCCCGTCCACACCATGGGCTGACGAGAACCGCCGGTACTGGCTGAACAGGGCCGGCAGATCCTCGGCATCAATGCCTTTACCCTGATCGCTGACCTCGCAGACCAACCAGCCCTCCGCGCAACGAACCGTCAGTGAAATGCAGCTGTCAGGCAAGCTGTACTTGACGGCGTTTTCCAGCAGATTGAACAGCGCACGGGTCAGCAGAGACTGATCCGCCGTCACCATCGCTTCGTCATCATCCACGGCATGAGTCAACCGGATACGCTTGGCCTGGGCGATGGGCAAAGCCTGGTCCATCACATCCAGGATCAACATGGCGAACAGGGTCGGCTGGAACTGGTACGCCTCGGATTCCGCCTTGGCCAGTTGCACGAAACCTTCCGTCAGGCCCAAGGCTCGACGGACCTGGCGCTCGATCTGGTCAAACAGCAGATCATTCCCACCGGCCTGATGCCGCTGCACATCGAGCAATGCCAGAATCGCCGAGTGAGGCGCACGCAAGTCGTGGGAGAGAAAACGCAGCATCACGCTGCGCTGCTCTTCGGCTTCTCGCTCCGCGCTCAGGTCGATAAGGCTGAGCAACCAGCCAATGGGCGTATCGCCGTCAACCGTCATGAGCGGCGCCCGCTCCAGGCGCAGGCTGCGTTCGCGAGTGTCGCGAAACTCCACCAAGGGCAATGTGGATAACCGGTGATGGGGTTCGCGCTCCAGCGCTGGATACCCCAGCTGCACAAGCTGTTCCAGCACATCGCAGCCCGCCAGGACATGGCCGAAAAGATCCCGGGCCTTGCGGTTCCCGAGCAGTATCCTGCCTTGCGGATCGCTGATCATGGTCGCGACAGGCAAGTATTCCAGTCCATCAGCAATGAATCGGCGGGTGTCGCGGGTTCTACCCATCGCTTGTTCGAGGGCCATGATCTGGCCCTGCAGGCGGTCACTGCCGGTGTAAGGGGTACGTCGGCGCTCCGGAAACACTTTCGGCTCCGCGTCCAGGCGCGCCAGCTCCCAGCCGAAATAGGCCAGCACCACGCTCAGGCGTCGCCAATTCCAGATCAGGTAACCAAACAGCATTCCCAATACACTCGCCAGCGGTGACCACCACCAACCCTCTAACGCCAGCACAGCACTGATCGACAATGCCGCCGTCATGCCACCCACCATTGTCCACAGGGCCAAGTGAGGGCGCAGCAGTAAAAGTCCCAGCACGCAGGCTACCAGGCACACTGATAATACGACGCTCGATCCATGGCGAGCCGATTGGACACTGAGCGACAACAGCGCCGTCACCGGTAACAGCAGCAGACTTATCCACAACCACTCACGCACCAGTTGTCGAAACAATCGCTGGGCCTGGGTAGGTTCACGGCTTTCACTGCGACGCGGATGACTCATAGATACCCTGACCGAACACGAGAGAGGATTGGCTTCATGGTTGATGCGAAGCCCAAGACTATAGCGGACTCGATGGCTGGCGTGCTGCTGCCTTTCCCTCTACGCCGTGAGCCGGTATTGTCGCAGCCTGCGACAGGGGATCGGCACCGGATCTGACAGATTGCGCGCTCCCCTGATGATGTCCGTTACCCTAGAGATCAAGGAATCGCGCCCATGCGTGTCGCCATACTGGATGACGAACCGGCAGAATTGCGCCGGGTGGAACAGACACTGCAACAGATCCCCGGCAGGGGAGAGCAGACCTGGACCCTGCACAGTTTCGAACGCGGCGAGGACTTGTTGCGTCAACTGCGTCGGGAGACCTTCGACCTGCTGATCCTCGATTGGCAAGTGCCCGATATCAGCGGCCTGTCACTGTTGCGCTGGACTCGAGAGCACATGGACTCGCCACCGGCCGCCATCATGCTCACCAGCCGGGACGGTGAACACGACATCGTTCAGGCTCTCAACACCGGGGCTGACGATTACGTGAGCAAACCCTTCAGGCCCAACGAGCTAAAGGCCAGGGTCACTGCGGTGTTGCGTCGCCATAACCTGCAACGTGCTCCGGCCAGCGAGATGCTGGTGTTCAACGACCTGGCCTTCGACGACGCCGAGCTGACCGTCACCCGCGCCGGTATCCCCATCAGCCTGACCGAGCGGGAATACCGCCTGGCCCGTTGCCTGTTCGCCAACCTGGGTCGTCCATTGTCCCGGGAATATTTCTACGAACGATTCTGGACCCACGAAGAAATGACTTCATCCCGTCCACTCGACACCCATATCTATCGCCTGCGCAACAAGCTGGGCCTGACGGCGGACCGAGGTTGGCAGTTGTTGACGATTTATGGGTATGGGTATCGGTTGGAGAGTGTGACGGCGGGAAGCGAAACATCGGTGGCGAGCTAGGTTGATCGTTCCCACGCTGAGCGTGGGAACGATCAATCAGCCGTGCGTTTGTACCAGGCTTCCTGTTTTTGCAATCCGGCGGCGCTGCACCAGCAATCCGGAGACCACTACCAGCAGGCTCAACAGCCCGGTCGCCAGGATCTCCACGCGGTGGGCCTCCTGGAACAGCATGATGGTCAGGGCCGCGACGATGAAAATGATCACCGCGTAGGTCAAGCCTGGGAACAACCACATGCTGAAGGCGATTTTTTCCCCACGGGCCATGCGCTGCTTGCGCATGCGCAGTTGCGAGAACGCGATCACCAGATACACCAGCAGTGCGATGGCGCCGGAGCTGGCCAGCAGGAACTCGAACACCGCCGCCGGGGCCACGTAGTTGGCAAACACCGCCAGGAACGCCGCAGCGGTCGAAAGCATCACCGCCCAGTAAGGCGTGCCGCTCTTGTTAGTGCGCTGGGAAACGGCCGGCGCATCTCCACGCTTGCCCAACGAAAACATCATGCGCGACGCCGTGTAGAGTGCCGAGTTCAGGCAGCTGGTCACCGCAACCAACACCACGATATCGACGATCAACTTGGCATTGGGGATGCCCATGCGTTCCAGCACAGTCTGGTAGGAACCCACGCTGGCGAGCAGCGGGTCATTCCATGGCACCAGGGATACGACCATGAAAATCGACACGAGGTAGAACAAGCCGATCCGCCAGATCACCGAGTTGGTGGCCTTGGAAATCTGCTGACCCGGGTTCTTCGATTCAGCCGCCGCGATGGTCACGATCTCGGTGCCCATGAACGAAAACATGGTGGTCAGGATCGCCCCCAACACCGCACCCATGCCGTTTGGCAGGAAGCCTTGGGTGTCGAACAAGTGCGAAACACCGCTGACTTGGCTGGTGGGCAAAAGACCGAAGATCGCCAACGTGCCGAGGCCAATAAAGCCAATGATTGCTATGACCTTGACCAAGGCGAACCAGAATTCGAATTCCCCGTAGTTCTTCACGCTGAACAGGTTGGTGATCGTCAGCAGTAATGTGATGACCAGCGTGAAAGCCCAGATCGCCACGTTCGGAAACCAAGCATGCAGGATGGTCGCGGCGGCGTTGGCCTCCAGTGGAATTACCAGCACCCAGAACCACCAGTAGAGCCAACCGATAGTGAAACCGGCCCAATGACCAATAGCACGATCAGCGTAAGTCGAGAACGAACCGGTGTCCGGCGAAGCCACCGCCATTTCACCCAGCATCCGCATCACCAACACCACCAATGCACCGGCGGCGGCGTAAGCCAACAGCACAGCCGGACCGGCCGCAGCGATAGCATGACCGGAGCCTACGAAAAGCCCGGCACCAATCACGCCGGCGATGGAGAGCATCGTCACATGCCGGGGTTTGAGCCCTTGCTCCAGATTGTTGGAAGTTTGCGTACCACTCATTGAGACTACCCTTGGTCTTGAATTTATTCGTACCGCCTCGTACCACCGTGTCTTTTGTAAATTTAAAGAAACGAGGTGTTGTTTATTTAACACGCAAGTTTTACGCCAGAAAAGCTGAGGTCCCGTGGTGTCGGGGGTCTGGGCCGATATGCAAGGGATTGAGAATGAAAGGTTTGTTCCTGAGTGTTACTGCGTTACCCGATCATCGAGCACCCAGTGCTGACAGGGAACATCTTCTTCAAGCGTAAAAAAAAACCAACGCATGAGCGTTGGCTTTTTTGGAGCAGGCGTTGCCGAAGGATCAGAAATCCAGATTAGACACCGCCAGCGCATTGCTCTCGATGAAGTCACGACGAGGCTCGACCGCATCACCCATCAGGGTGTTGAAGATCTGGTCCGCGCCAATGGCGTCTTCGATGGTCACTTTCAGCATCCGGCGCGAGCCCGGGTCCATGGTGGTTTCCCACAACTGATCCGGGTTCATCTCACCCAACCCTTTGTATCGCTGGATAGTGTGGCGCTTGGTGCTTTCAGCCATCAGCCATTCAAGGGCTTCCTTGAACTCGGTGACGGCTTTCTTGCGCTCGCCACGCTGGATGTAGGCGCCTTCGTCCAGCAGCGTGCTCAGTTGCGCGCCGAGGGATACAACAGTCTTGTAGTCGTTGCTGCTGAAGAAGTCGCGGTTGAAGGTGACGTAGTTCGACAGACCGTGGGAGATCAGTTCGACCTCCGGCAGCCAGACGTTACGCTCGCGGTCTTCACGCAGGCTGGCTTTGTAGACCAGGCCGGACTTCTCGACGGTGCGCAGGCGGACTTCGTACTGGGCCAGCCAATCCTGCATCGCTGCGTGATCGGACAGTTGCTCCATGCTGACGGCCGGCAGGTAGATGAAGTGCTCAGTCAGTTCCTGTGGGTACAGGCGGGACAGGCGCTTGAGGGTTTTCATCACCAGGCGGAAGTCGTTGACCAGGCGCTCGAGAGCCTCACCGGAAATGCCCGGGGCGTCTTCGTTCAGGTGCAGGCTCGCATCCTCCAGGGCCGACTGCGTCATGTACTCTTCCATGGCGTCGTCGTCCTTGATGTATTGCTCCTGCTTGCCTTTCTTGACCTTGTACAGCGGCGGCTGGGCGATATAGATGTAGCCGCGCTCGATCAGCTCCGGCAACTGACGGAAGAAGAACGTCAGCAGCAGGGTACGGATGTGCGAACCGTCGACGTCGGCGTCGGTCATGATGATGATGTTGTGATAGCGCAGTTTGTCGATGTTGTACTCTTCGCGGCCGATGCCACAGCCCAGCGCGGTGATGAGCGTACCGACTTCCTGGGAAGAGATCATCTTGTCGAAGCGCGCCTTCTCGACGTTCAGGATCTTGCCCTTGAGGGGCAGGATGGCCTGGGTCCGGCGGTTGCGTCCCTGCTTGGCGGAACCGCCAGCAGAGTCACCTTCCACGAGGTACAGTTCGGACAGGGCAGGGTCCTTTTCCTGGCAGTCAGCCAGTTTGCCCGGCAGGCCGGCGATGTCCAACGCACCTTTGCGGCGGGTCATCTCACGGGCCTTGCGCGCCGCTTCACGGGCACGCGCGGCGTCGATCATCTTGCCGACCACCAGCTTGGCTTCGTTCGGGTTCTCCAACAGGAAGTCGGAGAAATACTTGCCCATTTCCTGCTCGACCGCGGTCTTCACTTCGGAAGACACCAGCTTGTCCTTGGTCTGGGAGCTGAACTTCGGATCCGGCACTTTCACCGAAATGATCGCCGTCAGGCCTTCGCGGGCATCGTCACCGGTGGTGGCGACTTTGTGCTTCTTCGCCAGGCCTTCCTGTTCGATGTAGTTGTTCAGGTTACGCGTCAACGCCGAACGGAAACCTACCAGGTGGGTGCCGCCGTCGCGCTGAGGGATGTTGTTGGTAAAGCACAACAGGTTCTCGTTGAAGCTGTCATTCCACTGCAGGGCGATTTCCACGCCGATGCCGTCTTCACGCTGGATGTTGAAGTGGAACACCTGGTTGACCGCGGTCTTGTTGGTGTTCAGGTATTCAACGAATGCACGCAGGCCACCTTCGTACTTGAACAGCTCTTCCTTGCCGCTGCGCTCGTCCTTGAGGACGATGCCGACACCGGAGTTGAGGAAGGACAGCTCACGGATCCGCTTGGCCAGGATGTCCCAGCTGAAGTGGATGTTCTTGAAGGTTTCGCTGGAAGCCTTGAAGTGGATCTGGGTACCAGTGGTTTCGCTGTCGCCAACAATAGCCATTGGCGCCTGAGGCACACCATGGACGTAGGTCTGTTCCCAGATCTTGCCACTGCGGCGCACGGTGAGCACCAGCTCCTCGGACAGCGCGTTCACAACAGAAACACCTACGCCGTGCAGCCCGCCGGAAACCTTGTAGGAGTTGTCATCGAACTTACCGCCGGCGTGCAGCACGGTCATGATGACCTCGGCCGCGGAAACGCCTTCTTCCTTATGCACGTCGACCGGGATGCCTCGACCGTTGTCACGAACGGTGATGGATTCATCCGGGTGAATGATGATGCTGATGTCGTCGCAATGGCCGGCGAGGGCTTCGTCGATGGAATTGTCGACCACCTCGAACACCATGTGGTGCAGACCGCTGCCATCGTCGGTGTCACCAATGTACATACCGGGACGTTTGCGTACGGCATCCAGGCCTTTCAGCACTTTAATGCTCGTTGAGTCGTACGTATTTTCTTCGCTCAATGCCTTCACTCCCGATGGTCGTGGGTCTGGGTGATACGGCCCTGTTCCACGTGGAACAGAGCGACTGGCGTTTCCGTCTGCCAGCCTTCCCTCAATAATTCGTGATCTACACAGGTGATAAAAACCTGGCAGCGTAAGTCTTCCAGCAAACGGCACAGCGCCCGACGGTGGGCCTCGTCCAGCTCGGACGGCAGGTCATCCACCAGATAAATACACTGACCGCGACGGGCCTGGCTGACCAGGTGCCCCTGGGCGATACGCAAGGCACACACCACCAACTTCTGCTGCCCCCGGGACAAAATGTCCGCGGCGTTATGGGCGCCCAATCTGAGGCGCAAGTCAGCGCGTTGAGGTCCAGCCTGGGTATGGCCCATCTGCTGGTCCCGTTGCAGCGAGCCAGCCAGTACGGTGCTCAGTTCCCGGTCCTTGTCCCAGCCTCGGTAATAGCTGAGCGTCAGGCCCTCGAGCTCAACCAGCTCGCTCAAGGTCTGCTCGAAAACCGGTTTCAAGGCTTTGATGTAAGCGCGGCGGTATTCATCGATTTCAGCGCTGGCCTGGCACAGTTCCCTGTCCCAAACCGCTTGCGAAACGGCGTCAAGTGTACCATGCCGCAGCCAAGAGTTTCTCTGGCGCAGCGCCTTCTGCAAGCGCTGCCAGGTCGCCATGAAACGCGGCTCCACGTGAAATACGCCCCAGTCCAGGAATTGCCGGCGAATCTTCGGTGCGCCTTCCAGCAGACGGAAACTGTCCGGGTTGATCAATTGCAACGGCAGGATCTGCGCCAGTTGCGCGGCGCTCCGGGCGTTCTGGCCGTCGATGCGAATCTGGAACTCGCCTTGCCGGTCCCGGGAAATGCCCAACGCGCTATGCCCCCCTTCCGCCAGCTCTACCTGCCCGAACACCGTACAGGCCAATTGATCGTACTGGATGACCGGCAACAGCCGGGTACTGCGAAACGAGCGGGCAAGCCCCAGCAGGTGTACGGCTTCCAGGACGCTGGTTTTGCCGCTGCCGTTGGCGCCGTAAAGAATATTGATTCGGGGGGAAGGGGAGAAGGTCACCGGGTGCAGATTGCGCACCGCGGTGACCGAGACGCGACTTAAGGACATCTAGGCTGATTATTACAGACGCATCGGCATGACAACGTAAGCCGAATCGTCGTTATCGGATTCCTGCACCAAGGCACTGCTGTTGGAGTCCGACAGGATCAAGCGTACTTGCTCGGTGGTCATCACGCCCAGCACGTCGAGCAGGTAGCTGACGTTGAAGCCGATCTCCAGGGAGCCGCCGTTGTAATCAACACCCACTTCTTCTTCCGCTTCTTCCTGTTCAGGGTTGTTCGCCTGAATCTTCAACTGCCCGCTGGCCAGTTGCAGACGGATACCGCGGTACTTCTCGTTGGACAGAATCGCGGTACGGCTGAAGGCCTCGCGCAGCGCCTGGCGGTCGCCCACTACCAGTTTGTCACCACCTTTAGGCAGCACACGTTCGTAATCGGGGAACTTGCCGTCTACCAGCTTCGAGGTGAAGGTGAATTCCCCGGTGGTGGCGCGGATGTGATGCTGACCCAATACGATGCTGACATTGCCGTCCGGCTCGGTCAGAAGGCGAGCCAATTCCAGGATACCTTTACGAGGCACGATCACCTGATGGCGATCCGGCTGCCCGATATCGGCCTGCATCGAGCACATCGCCAGGCGATGACCGTCGGTAGCAACGGCGCGGATTACACCGGCGGACACTTCCAGCAGCATGCCATTGAGGTAGTAACGCACGTCTTGCTGGGCCATGGCGAAGCTGGTGCGTTCGATCAAGCGGCGCAGCCTGCTCTGCTCAAGGCTGCAGGTCAGCGAGCCCGGGCCTTCTTCCACGGTCGGGAAGTCGTTGGCGGGCAGTGTCGACAGGGTGAAACGGCTGCGCCCGGCCTTGACCACGAGCTTCTGATCATCGACCTTGATGTCGATCAGCGCATCGTTGGGCAGGCTCTTGCAGATGTCCATCAGCTTGCGCGCCGGTACCGTGATGGAACCCGGATCGGCCGGCTCTTCAAGTTGCACACGACCAACCAGCTCGACTTCCAGGTCGGTACCGGTCAGCGAGAGTTGCTGGCCGTCGACAACCAGCAGCACGTTGGAAAGTACCGGCAAGGTCTGGCGGCGTTCGACGACGCCTGCGACCAGTTGCAGGGGTTTCAACAGGGCTTCGCGTTGAATGGTGAAATGCATGGTCTAGTCCCTTGCCTTAATAAGCTGCGCTGGTGGTCATCAAGTGGTCAGTGTACGCAGCAGGTTCTTGTAGTCCTCGCGGATGTCCGCGTCGGATTCCTTAAGTTCGTTGATCTTGCGGCAGGCGTGCAACACGGTGGTGTGGTCGCGTCCACCGAACACATCGCCGATTTCCGGCAGGCTGTGGTTGGTCAGCTCCTTGGACAAGGCCATGGCCACCTGGCGCGGCCGAGCCACCGAACGCGAACGGCGCTTGGAGAGCAGATCGGATATTTTGATTTTGTAGTATTCAGCAACGGTTCGCTGAATGTTATCCACAGAAACAAGCTTGTCCTGAAGCGCCAGGAGGTCTTTCAAAGACTCACGAATGAGCTCGATGGTGATATCGCGGCCCATGAAGTGGGAATGCGCGATCACCCTCTTGAGGGCACCTTCAAGCTCGCGCACGTTCGAGCGAATCCGCTGAGCGATAAAGAACGCGGCATCGTGAGGCAGCTCGACCTTGGCCTGATCGGCCTTTTTCATCAGGATCGCTACCCGGGTTTCCAGCTCCGGCGGCTCGACGGCTACCGTCAGGCCCCAGCCGAAACGCGACTTCAGACGTTCCTCCAGGCCTTCGATTTCCTTCGGATAACGGTCACTGGTGAGAATGACCTGCTGCCCGCCTTCAAGCAACGCGTTGAAGGTGTGGAAAAACTCTTCCTGGGAACGTTCCTTGCGGGCAAAGAACTGAATGTCATCGATCAGCAGCGCGTCCACCGAACGATAGAAGCGCTTGAATTCATTGATGGCGTTCAGTTGCAGCGCCTTGACCATATCGGCCACGAAACGCTCGGAATGCAGGTACACAACCTTGGCGTTCGGGTTCTTCTTTAATAGGTGATTGCCCACAGCATGCATCAAGTGGGTCTTACCCAGACCCACACCGCCATACAGAAACAGCGGGTTGTAGCCATGCTTGGGGTTGTCCGCCACCTGCCAGGCTGCTGCCCGGGCCAGTTGGTTGGACTTGCCTTCGACAAAGTTTTCAAAGGTAAAGGTGCGGTTCAGATAGCTAGTGTGCTTGAGCGCACCTTCGACCTGCACGGTGCGTTGTTCGGCGCGTACCGGTGCCTGTTGAGTGCTGGCGCCCGCCATCGGGTCGAAGCTGTCCCGAGAGGGCTCTTCACTGGCCTCGGACACCTTCTGTGGGTTTCTTTTGCTCGGCGCTGGAGACGAGGCCGGGGCGACCGGGTTTGCCGGCGCTACAGCGGCCTGGGCCTGAGAGGCCGCGGCAGCCAGCGGCGCATTCGGGGCCGCGCGTGGGGCCGAGCTGCGCTTGCTGCCTATCAATAGGGATAACGCAGGCCCCATGCCATTGCCATGCTCGTCGAGCAGCTCCATGACCCGACCCAGGTACTTTTCGTTGACCCAGTCGAGAACGAAACGGTTCGGTGCGTAGACGCGCAACTCGTCGCCTTCGGCTTCGACCTGTAGCGGACGGATCCAAGTGTTGAATTGTTGGGCAGGCAGCTCATCGCGCAAAAGCTCCACGCACTGCTGCCAAAGTTCCACTGACACGGACATCCCCTAAGTTGAAAGCCGGTGAGGCAAAAACAAGCGGCCATTGTAGCGAGCAGACGTTCACTTATCCACACGCAGGTTCATCCTCCGCCACGATTTATCAATGCGTTAACCCACAAAAAGACGACAGGCGGTCAGTGGATAAGCTCTGTGGATAACCCCGCCTGAGGCCGTTGTACAAGTCGGGGGGAAACTCGGTGGATAAGCCTCCTGTGGATAACCAACCTTTCCACACACAGCTTATCCGAGGCCGCAGCACAGGCTGGACACTGCTTTCCCCTGTAGTTGTCATTCTCTGTACAGGCCGCTCTACAAGGGCTTGTGCTGGTTATCCACAGGCAGGAGGCCGCATAGCTTTTATAAGATTCACAGAAAAGCTTTAAATAATTCCCTTCTCTATTTCTATATCTGGCGCTGCGTGATCAACAACCGGACGCCTGAATATCTATTTAAAGGAAACGTTGGTTGGAAATTGACCTATGGACTTGCTTTCTCTAGAATCCCCGGTCTCTTAAAACGGGGGCCATTCCGGCCCGTTGTGGACGAACCAGGTAACACGACATGAAACGTACTTTCCAACCAAGCACTATCAAACGCGCTCGTACCCACGGTTTCCGTGCTCGCATGGCTACCAAGAACGGTCGTGCCGTCCTGTCGCGTCGTCGCGCCAAAGGTCGTGCGCGTCTGGCAGTTTGATAATCCGGCACTGGAGGTGAGTCAGGACTTCAGTCGGGAAAAGCGTCTGCTTACACCCCGGCATTTCAAGGCAGTCTTTGACTCCCCTACCGGCAAGGTTCCGGGGAAAAATCTCCTGCTCCTTGCGCGCAGCAACGACCTCGATCACCCCCGCCTAGGGCTGGTTATCGGGAAAAAGAGCGTCAAGCTCTCCGTGCAGCGCAACCGCCTCAAACGTCTGATGCGCGAATCGTTCCGACTGAACCAGGATTCACTGGCTGGATGGGACATCGTTATCGTCGCGCGCAAAGGTTTGGGGGACGTAGAAAACCCTGAACTGATTCAGCATTTCGGCAAGCTCTGGAAACGTCTGGCCCGCAACAAGCCAGCATCACCAGTCAACACCGAAACTGCAGGGGTGGACAGTCCCGATGCGTAAACTGGCACTCGTTCCGATCCAGTTTTACCGCTACGCCATTAGTCCCCTGATGGCCAGTCACTGTCGTTTCTACCCCAGCTGCTCCTGCTACGCGTATGAAGCCATAGAAAATCATGGCCTTCTGCGCGGTGGCTGGCTGACCTTTCGTCGTTTAGGTCGCTGTCATCCGTGGAATCCCGGTGGTTATGACCCGGTTCCGCCTATCCCTACCTCCCGTTCTTCTTCGATGGCCGAGTAATCATGGATATCAAACGCACGATCCTGATCGTCGCCCTGGCAATCGTGTCTTATGTCATGGTTCTTAAATGGAACCAGGACTATGGCCAGGCTGCCTTGCCGACTCAGAATGTTGCAGCCAGCAATACCGCACCGAGCCTGCCGGACACTGCTTCCGGCAACAACGCTGCCAGCAGTGATGACATTCCGCGCGCGGCAAGCAATAGCAGTGCTCCTGCCGAAGCCCCTGTGGCTGCAAGCAAGGATCTGATCCAGATCAAGACCGACGTGCTCCAACTGGCAATCGATCCACAGGGTGGTGACGTCGCCCAGCTGACGCTGCCGCTTTATCCACGTCGCCAGGATCATCCGGAAATTCCGTTCCAGCTGTTCGATAACGGTAACGAGCGGACTTATCTGGCCCAGAGCGGCCTGATCGGTGCCAATGGCCCGGATGCCAATCCGGCCGGTCGTCCGGTCTACTCTTCGGAGAAGAAAAGTTATCAACTGGCTGACGGTCAGGACCAATTGGTCGTGGACCTGAAGTTCAGCAAGGATGGCGTCAACTACATCAAGCGTTTCACGCTGAAACGTGGCTTGTATGACGTAGTCGTGTCCTACCTGATCGACAACCAGAGCGCACAGCCTTGGTCCGGTGCGATGTTCGCGCAGCTGAAACGTGATGCCAGCGCCGATCCTTCCTCCAGCACCGCCACCGGCACTGCGACTTACCTGGGTGCCGCTCTGTGGACAAGTTCCGAGCCGTACAAGAAAGTGTCCATGAAAGACATGGACAAGGCGCAGCTCAAGGAAACTGTTCAAGGTGGCTGGGTTGCCTGGTTGCAGCATTATTTTGTAACCGCCTGGATCCCGCAGAAGGGCGAAAACAACATCGTCCAGACCCGCAAGGACAGTAAAGGCAACTACATCATCGGCTATACCGGTCCTGCATTGACCGCTGCTCCGGGTGCCAAGGCTGAAACCAGCGCTACATTGTATGCCGGTCCAAAAAGCCAGGCCGTGCTGAAACAGTTGTCCCCAGGTCTGGAACTGACCGTGGACTACGGTTTCCTGTGGTTCATTGCCCAGCCGATCTTCTGGCTGCTGCAACATATCCACAGCATCGTCGGCAACTGGGGCTGGTCGATCATCTTCTTGACCATGCTGATCAAGGGCTTGTTCTTCCCATTGTCGGCCGCCAGCTACAAGTCCATGGCTCGCATGCGCGCCGTGGCGCCAAAACTGGCCGCTCTGAAAGAGCAACATGGCGACGACCGGCAGAAAATGTCCCAGGCCATGATGGAGCTGTACAAGAAAGAGAAGATCAACCCGCTAGGTGGTTGCTTGCCGATTCTCGTACAGATGCCTGTGTTCCTGTCGCTGTACTGGGTTCTGCTGGAAAGCGTGGAGATGCGCCAGGCGCCGTTCATGCTGTGGATTACCGACCTGTCGATCAAGGATCCGTTCTTCATCCTGCCGATCATCATGGGCGCCACCATGTTCATCCAGCAGCAGCTGAACCCGACGCCTCCGGACCCAATGCAGGCGAAGGTCATGAAAATGATGCCGATCATCTTCACCTTCTTCTTCCTGTGGTTCCCGGCTGGTCTGGTGCTGTACTGGGTTGTGAACAACGTGTTGTCCATTACTCAACAGTGGTACATCACGCGTAAGATCGAGTCGGCTACGAAGAAAGCCGAGGCGTAACTTGCACTGTGGATAACCACACAAAACGCCCCCTAGTGGGGCGTTTTGCTATCTGTCATTTTTGTCTGGATACCGGTTTATGAGCACACCTCGTGAAACCATCGCCGCCGTTGCCACCGCCCAAGGTCGAGGCGGTGTTGGCATCGTCCGCATTTCGGGACCGCTGGCCAGTGTCGCGGCCAAGGCCATCAGTGGTCGTGAGCTCAAGCCACGGTTTGCTCATTACGGGCCATTCTTCAGTGACGACCAGCAGGTGCTCGACGAAGGCCTCGCTCTGTATTTCCCGGGGCCGAACTCATTCACCGGGGAAGACGTGCTGGAACTGCAGGGCCATGGCGGCCCTATCGTTCTGGACATGCTGCTCAAGCGTTGCCTTGAACTGGGTTGTCGCCTGGCCCGGCCGGGCGAATTCAGTGAAAGGGCCTTCCTCAACGACAAACTCGACCTGGCCCAGGCCGAAGCGATCGCCGATCTGATCGAAGCCAGTTCGGCACAGGCTGCACGCAATGCCCTGCGTTCCTTGCAGGGTGCGTTCTCCCAGCGCGTGCATGGCCTGACCGAACAACTGATCGGCCTGCGAATCTACGTCGAGGCCGCCATCGACTTTCCCGAAGAAGAAATTGACTTCCTTGCCGATGGCCACGTGCTAAGCCAGCTCGACAAAGTGCGTGAGGAGTTATCCACAGTACTGCGGGAAGCGGGACAAGGTGCCTTGTTGCGCGACGGTATGACGGTGGTGATCGCCGGGCGACCGAATGCCGGCAAATCCAGCCTCCTCAATGCACTCGCAGGCCGTGAAGCTGCGATCGTTACGGAGATCGCCGGCACTACCCGGGACATCCTGCGTGAACATATCCACATCGATGGCATGCCCTTGCATGTTGTGGATACCGCCGGGTTGCGCGATACCGATGACCAGGTGGAAAAGATCGGCGTTGAACGGGCGCTGAAGGCCATTGGCGAGGCCGATCGCGTGTTGCTGATGGTTGATGCGACTGCACCGGAAGCGGATGATCCTTTCGCTTTGTGGCCTGAGTTCCTCGAAGTACGGCCGGACCCGGCGAAAGTCACGTTGATCCGTAACAAAGCCGACCTGACAGGCGAGGCGATAGCCCTTGAGGTCAGCGCTGACGGCCACGTGACCATCAGTCTGAGTGCAAAAGACGCTGGGCTGGGCCTGGAACTGCTGCGTGAACACCTCAAGGCTTGCATGGGCTATGAGCAAACCTCGGAAAGCAGCTTCAGCGCCCGGCGTCGTCACCTCGAAGCCTTGCGCCATGCGAGCGCCGCGCTGGAACACGGTCGCGAACAGCTTACGCTGGCGGGTGCCGGAGAATTGCTGGCCGAAGATTTGCGCCACGCCCAGCAGTTCCTGGGAGAAATTACCGGTGCCTTCAGTTCCGATGACCTGTTGGGACGGATTTTCTCCAGCTTTTGCATCGGTAAGTAAGTTTTCCTTCAAGCGGGCTGCACATTGCGTTCCTTGTGGCCCGACTTCCCTCCCTCCCTTCCCTCGATTGCCCTTTATGGCGGCTCGCCCGCGGGTGTATCTGCAATTCTGCTTGGGGTTAAGCCCTGTGGGTAACTGTCGCTGAGCTCAGTTGATAAACCCCCTTGGAAACTGGACATAATCCGCTCTGTGGATAAGCACCCACTTAATCCACAGGCTTACACCGGTTATCCAAGCCCCTCAGTGCCAGATGACCACAGGGTTCAGAATCTCTGTACACATTGAAAATAAAGGCCTGTAGCTGTTTATCCACAGAAAGGGAGGGCAGTAAGAATAAACATAAAAACAAAGGTTTTATAAATTTCTTTCTTTTTTATTTTTTTAACCGCTAGTTCTCCACAGCTGGTTAAATTTTGTGCAAAGGGTTCTTTAGGAAAGGGGAAGTCCCTATACTTGCCGACCTGGTCCAGAAAACGTTCGGGCCAGACTCATAACCTATTTCCGAATTACCTGAATTAAGCAGGCACGAGGTGCGTGGTGGATTTCCCTTCCCGTTTTGAAGTGATCGTCATCGGCGGCGGTCATGCCGGTACCGAGGCAGCACTTGCATCAGCACGCATGGGTGTAAAGACCCTGCTGTTGACGCATAACGTGGAAACCCTCGGTGCCATGAGCTGCAACCCGGCCATCGGTGGCATCGGCAAAAGTCATCTGGTCAAGGAAATCGACGCCCTCGGCGGTGCGATGGCCATGGCTACCGATAAAGGTGGTATCCAGTTTCGCGTATTGAACAGCCGCAAAGGCCCAGCGGTACGGGCCACTCGTGCCCAGGCCGACCGGGTCCTGTACAAGGCGGCTGTCCGCGAAATCCTGGAGAACCAGCCGAACCTGTGGATATTTCAACAAGCGGCCGATGACCTGATCGTCGAACAGGAACAGGTCCGTGGTGTCGTCACCCAGATGGGCCTGCGTTTCTTCGCTGATGCCGTGGTGTTGACCACCGGGACCTTTCTCGGTGGACTTATCCACATAGGAATGCAGAACTATTCCGGCGGTCGCGCGGGTGATCCGCCGTCGATTGCCTTGGCTCAGCGTCTGCGTGAGTTGCCACTGCGCGTTGGCCGCCTGAAAACCGGTACGCCACCACGGATTGACGGGCGGTCTGTGGATTTCTCGGTCATGACCGAACAACCGGGGGATACGCCGATCCCGGTGATGTCCTTCATGGGGTCGAAAGAGCAGCACCCGCAACAGGTGAGTTGCTGGATTACCCACACCAATGCCCGCACCCACGAAATCATTGCCGCCAATCTGGATCGCTCGCCGATGTATTCCGGCGTCATCGAAGGTGTCGGCCCGCGTTACTGCCCGTCGATCGAAGACAAGATCCATCGCTTTGCCGACAAGGAAAGCCACCAGGTCTTCATCGAGCCGGAAGGGCTGACCACGCATGAGCTGTACCCGAACGGAATTTCCACGTCCCTGCCGTTCGATGTGCAATTGCAGATCGTTCAGTCGATACGTGGCATGGAAAACGCCCATATCGTTCGTCCGGGCTACGCCATCGAATACGATTACTTCGATCCGCGTGACCTGAAGTACAGCCTGGAAACGAAAGTCATCGGCGGCCTGTTCTTTGCCGGGCAGATCAACGGCACTACCGGCTACGAAGAAGCAGGAGCCCAGGGTTTGCTGGCCGGGACCAACGCTGCATTGCGCGCCCAAGGCAAAGACAGCTGGTGCCCGCGTCGTGATGAAGCGTACATCGGTGTTCTGGTTGATGATCTGATCACACTGGGCACTCAGGAACCGTATCGGATGTTTACCTCCCGTGCGGAATATCGCCTGATCCTGCGTGAAGACAATGCCGATCTGCGCCTGACCGAGAAAGGCCGCGAGCTGGGACTGGTGGATGACGTGCGTTGGGCCGCGTTCTGCAAGAAGCGCGAAGGGATCGAACTGGAAGAGCAGCGGCTGAAAAGCACCTGGGTTCGTCCCGGTACCGAACAGGGAGATGCCATCGCGACGAAATTCGGCACTCCGCTGACGCATGAATACAACCTGCTCAACCTCTTGAGCCGGCCGGAAATCGATTACGCCGGGCTGGTGGAAGTGACCGGCCAGGGTGCGGAAGATCCACAGGTTGCCGAGCAGGTTGAGATCAAGACCAAGTACGCCGGCTACATCGACCGCCAGCAAGACGAAATTGCCCGTCTTCGCGCCAGCGAGGACACGAAACTGCCTGTGGATATCGATTACACAGTCATTTCCGGCTTGTCGAAGGAAATCCAGAGCAAACTGGGTACGACCCGGCCGGAAACCCTGGGACAGGCGTCGCGTATCCCTGGCGTAACTCCTGCGGCGATTTCCCTGTTGATGATTCATTTGAAAAAACGCGGCGCGGGCCGTCAGTTGGAGCAAAGCGCTTGAGTTCGATGGTCACCTCGCAACACGCCGAAGAATTATCCACAGGTGCCAAGCAGCTCGGGGTCAGCCTGAGCGAAAGCCAGCACGCGCAACTGCTGGGTTATCTGGCGTTGTTGATCAAATGGAACAAGGCCTACAACCTGACTGCCGTACGCGATCCGGACGAAATGGTGTCGAGGCACTTGCTCGACAGCCTCAGCGTGATGTCTTTCATCGAAAACGGTCGCTGGCTCGATGTCGGCAGCGGCGGCGGCATGCCCGGCATCCCGCTGGCGATCCTGTTTCCGGACTCGCAAGTGACTTGCCTGGACAGCAACGGCAAGAAAACTCGCTTTCTGACCCAAGTCAAACTTGAGCTCAAGCTGGATAACCTGCAAGTTATCCACAGCCGGGTCGAAGCGTTCCAACCTGCACAGCCGTTCAACGGGATCATCTCCCGGGCCTTCAGCAGCATGGAGAATTTCAGCAACTGGACTCGCCACCTGGGCGACGTCGAAACACGCTGGCTGGCAATGAAGGGCGTCCATCCGGCCGATGAGCTGGTAGCATTGCCATCGGATTTCCACCTCGATAGCGAACACGCCCTGGCCGTACCCGGTTGCCAAGGCCAACGCCATCTGCTGATACTGCGCCGCACGGCATGATTGGGAACACAAGCAAGAATGGCTAAGGTATTCGCGATAGCGAACCAGAAGGGTGGTGTGGGCAAGACCACCACCTGCATCAACCTCGCAGCATCCCTGGTCGCGACCAAGCGCCGGGTGCTGTTGATCGACCTTGATCCACAGGGCAACGCCACCATGGGTAGCGGTGTGGATAAACATGGCCTGGAAAACTCCATCTACGACGTCCTGATCGGTGAATGCGATCTGGGCCAGGCCATGCATTTCTCCGAACACGGCGGTTATCAACTGCTGCCGGCCAACCGTGACCTGACGGCAGCCGAAGTGGTGCTGCTGGAAATGCAGATGAAGGAAAGCCGTCTGCGCAGCGCACTGGCGCCGATCCGGGAGAACTACGATTACATCCTGATCGACTGTCCGCCGTCGCTGTCGATGCTGACCCTCAACGCCCTGGTGGCCGCCGATGGGGTCATTATCCCCATGCAGTGCGAGTACTTTGCCCTGGAAGGGTTGAGCGACCTTGTGGATAACATCAAACGCATCTCCGAACTGCTGAATCCGGACCTGAAAGTCGAAGGCCTGTTGCGGACCATGTACGACCCGCGCCTGAGCCTGATGAACGACGTATCGGTCCAGCTCAAGGAGCACTTTGGCGAGCAGCTCTATGACACGGTCATTCCGCGTAACATCCGGTTGGCCGAAGCACCGAGTTACGGCATGCCTGCCCTGGCCTACGACAAACAATCCCGTGGTGCACTGGCTTACCTGGCCCTGGCGGGCGAGATGGTTCGCCGTCAGCGCCGCAACCCACGCACCGCTGCTGCCCAGCCAACTTAAGGAAACCCCATGGCCGTCAAGAAACGTGGTCTCGGACGTGGACTGGATGCGCTGCTCAGCGGTCCCACGGTCAGCGCACTGGAAGAACAGGCCGTACAGGCCGACCAGCGTGAGCTGCAACACTTGCCTCTGGACCTGATCCAGCGCGGCAAATACCAGCCACGCCGGGACATGGATCCGCAGGCGCTGGAAGAACTGGCCCAGTCGATCAAGGCCCAGGGCGTGATGCAACCGATTGTGGTTCGTTCGATCGGCAATGGGCGCTTCGAGATCATTGCCGGTGAACGCCGCTGGCGCGCCAGTCAGCAGGCCGGCCAGGAAACCATTCCGGCGATGGTGCGCGACGTATCGGATGAAACCGCCATCGCCATGGCGCTGATCGAGAACATCCAGCGTGAAGACCTCAACCCGATCGAGGAAGCGGTCGCCCTGCAGCGTTTGCAACAGGAATTCCAGCTGACTCAACAACAGGTCGCCGAAGCGGTGGGCAAGTCCCGGGTGACCGTGGCCAACCTGTTGCGCCTGATCGCGTTGCCAGAAGTCATCAAGACCATGCTGTCCCACGGCGACCTGGAGATGGGTCATGCCCGGGCCTTGCTCGGTTTGCCGGAAAATCAACAGGTTGAAGGGGCGCGACATGTTGTCGCACGAGGCCTGACCGTGCGCCAAACCGAGGCACTGGTTCGTCAATGGCTGAGCGGTAAACCAACCCCTGTCGAAGCACCGAAACCGGACCCGGATATCGCCCGCCTGGAACAGCGCCTGGCCGAGCGGCTGGGCTCTACGGTGCAGATTCGCCATGGCAAGAAGGGCAAGGGGCAGTTGGTGATTGGCTACAACTCCCTTGATGAGCTACAGGGCGTCCTTGCGCACATTCGCTGAAACAATTGCTCTTGTAGCGTGCAGTCGGAAATCACTACCCGGCAGTTGAATAGGGGCAGAACCGCCCCTATACTCTGCGCGCATTTTGTCGGCACAAATTATGCCAAGTTATTGATTTCAGGCAGCCGACCATTGGAGAGCAAAAGCGATGGAAACCCGCACGCCAAACCGCCTGCCATTCCATCGTCTGGCTGTTTTCCCGGTGTTGATGACCCAGTTGGTCGTTGTACTGATCGCCTCATTGGCGCTCTGGCAATGGAAAGGAGTCGTCGCCGGATACTCGGGCCTTTGCGGAGGTCTGATAGCCTCGCTCCCCAATATTTACTTCGCTCACAGGGCATTTCGGTTTTCCGGCGCCCGAGCAGCCCAAGCTATCGTCCGGTCTTTTTATGCCGGCGAGGCGGGGAAACTGATTTTGACGGCAGTGCTGTTTGCACTGACGTTCGCAGGTGTGAAGCCGTTGGCACCACTGGCTGTATTCGGTGTCTTCCTGTTGGCCCAAATGGTCAACTGGTTCGCTCCCCTGCTAATGAGAACAAGACTTTCGAGACCTTAGGGCGTTTGAGGCAACCATGGCAGAGACAACCGCTTCGGGCTATATCCAGCACCACTTGCAGAACCTGACCTTCGGTCAGCTACCCAACGGCGGCTGGGGCTTTGCCCACTCCGCAGCAGAAGCCAAGGAAATGGGTTTCTGGGCTTTCCACGTCGATACCCTCGGCTGGTCGGTCGCGCTGGGTCTGATCTTCGTTTTCCTTTTCCGCATGGCAGCCAAGAAGGCGACTTCGGGCCAGCCAGGTGCCTTGCAGAACTTCGTTGAAGTTCTGGTCGAGTTCGTCGACGGCAGCGTGAAGGACAGCTTCCATGGTCGTAGCCCGGTGATCGCGCCGCTGGCACTGACCATTTTCGTCTGGGTGTTCCTGATGAACGCCGTCGACCTGGTACCGGTCGACTGGATTCCTCAATTGGCCATCCTGATCTCCGGTGACCACCACATCCCGTTCCGCGCCGTGTCGACCACCGACCCGAACGCGACCCTGGGCATGGCGTTCTCGGTTTTCGCACTGATCATTTTCTATAGCATCAAGGTCAAGGGCATCGGCGGTTTCATCGGCGAACTGACCCTGCACCCGTTCGGCAGCAAGAACATCCTCGTTCAAGCCCTGTTGATCCCGGTGAACTTCCTGCTGGAATTCGTGACCCTGATCGCCAAGCCTATCTCTCTGGCTCTGCGTCTGTTCGGTAACATGTATGCCGGCGAGCTGGTATTCATCCTGATCGCTGTGATGTTCGGCAGCGGCCTGCTCTGGCTCAGTGGCCTGGGCGTCGTACTGCAGTGGGCGTGGGCTGTATTCCACATCCTGATCATCACCCTGCAGGCGTTCATCTTCATGATGCTGACCATCGTCTACCTGTCGATGGCGCACGAAGAAAACCATTAAGGCCAGTCTCGACTAGTCTGATGTCCTTCCCGGTCAAACGGGAAGGGGCCCGAACAGGCCATGATGAAACGATTTGTTTTACCGCTTTAAATTAAAAAAACCTAAACCATACGACGTAAAAGTCGGGAGGAAAGATGGAAACTGTAGTTGGTCTAACCGCTATCGCTGTTGCACTGTTGATCGGCCTGGGCGCACTGGGTACCGCAATTGGTTTCGGCCTGTTGGGCGGCAAGTTCCTGGAAGGCGCAGCGCGTCAGCCAGAAATGGTTCCAATGCTGCAAGTCAAAATGTTCATCGTTGCCGGTCTGCTCGACGCCGTAACCATGATCGGTGTTGGTATCGCTCTGTTCTTCACCTTTGCGAACCCGTTCGTTGGTCAGATCGCTGGCTAATTACTCGGATGTTTCGAGTAGTTTGGTGTGATGGACAACGTAACTGCGAGGTGTTGGCGTGAACATTAATGCGACCCTGATTGGCCAGTCCGTTGCGTTCCTGATTTTTGTACTGTTCTGCATGAAGTTCGTATGGCCTCCGGTCATTTCGGCACTGCACGAACGTCAAAAGAAGATCGCTGATGGTCTGGACGCTGCCAGCCGAGCAGCTCGCGACCTGGAGTTGGCCCAAGAAAAAGTGGGTCAGCAACTGCGCGAAGCGAAAGCTCAGGCAGCTGAAATCATCGAGCAAGCCAAGAAACGCGGTACCCAGATTGTCGACGAAGCCCGTGAACAGGCCCGTGTCGAAGCTGACCGTGTGAAGGCTCAGGCTCAAGCCGAGATCGAACAGGAACTGAACAGTGTCAAAGACGCGCTGCGTGCCCAAGTGGGTAGCCTGGCCGTTGGCGGTGCTTCGAAGATCCTGGGTGCCACAATCGATCAAAACGCGCACGCAGAGCTGGTTAACCAACTGGCTGCTGAAATCTAAGCGAGGGCGATCATGGCAGAACTGACCACGTTGGCCCGACCTTACGCTAAGGCGGCCTTCGAGCACGCTCAGGCCCACCAGCAACTGGCCAATTGGTCAGCCATGCTCGGCCTGGCAGCAGCGGTGTCGCAAGACGACACCATGCAGCGCGTGCTCAAGGCCCCGCGACTGACGAGCGCAGAAAAGGCCGCAACGTTTATTGACGTGTGCGGCGACAAGTTCGATGCCAAGGCACAGAATTTCATCCATGTCGTTGCTGAAAACGACCGTCTCCCGCTTCTGCCGGAGATCGCCGCCCTGTTTGACCTGTACAAGGCCGAGCAGGAGAAATCGGTAGACGTGGAAGTCACCAGTGCTTTTGCATTGAACCAAGAACAGCAAGACAAACTCGCCAAGGTTCTCAGTGCACGACTCAACCGGGAAGTGCGCCTGCAAGTCGAGGAAGACAAGTCCCTTATAGGGGGCGTTGTAATCCGCGCCGGCGACCTGGTTATCGATGGCTCGATTCGCGGCAAAATCGCGAAACTTGCCGAAGCATTGAAATCTTGAGTTTGAAGGGGCAGCAGAGCAATGCAGCAACTCAATCCTTCCGAAATAAGTGAAATTATCAAGGGCCGCATCGAAAAGCTCGATGTGACCTCCCAAGCCCGTAACGAAGGCACTGTCGTCAGCGTATCTGACGGTATCGTGCGGATTCACGGTCTGGCCGACGTCATGTACGGCGAGATGATCGAGTTTCCGGGCGGCGTCTACGGTATGGCCCTCAACCTGGAGCAAGACTCCGTAGGTGCCGTTGTACTGGGCGCCTACACGACTCTGGCTGAAGGCATGAGCGCCAAGTGCACCGGCCGCATCCTCGAAGTTCCGGTTGGTAAGGAACTGCTGGGTCGCGTAGTCGACGCACTGGGTAACCCTGTTGACGGCAAAGGTCCGCTGAACAACACCGAGACCGACGCGGTCGAGAAAGTTGCTCCAGGCGTGATCTGGCGTAAGTCGGTAGACCAGCCTGTACAGACTGGCTACAAGGCTGTCGATGCCATGATCCCTGTCGGCCGTGGCCAGCGTGAGCTGATCATCGGCGACCGTCAGATCGGTAAGACCGCTCTGGCGATCGACGCGATCATCAACCAGAAAAACAGCGGCATCTTCTGCGTATACGTGGCAATCGGTCAGAAGCAATCGACCATCGCCAACGTGGTTCGCAAGCTGGAAGAGAACGGTGCACTGGCTAACACCATCATCGTTGCTGCCAGTGCTTCCGAATCGGCTGCACTGCAGTTCCTGGCACCGTACTCCGGTTGCACCATGGGCGAATACTTCCGCGACCGCGGTGAAGACGCGCTGATCGTTTATGACGATCTGTCCAAGCAAGCAGTGGCTTACCGCCAGATTTCCCTGCTGCTGCGCCGTCCGCCAGGACGTGAAGCCTACCCGGGCGACGTGTTCTATCTCCACTCCCGTCTGCTGGAGCGCGCATCCCGCGTTTCGGAAGAGTACGTAGAGAAGTTCACCAATGGCGCCGTGACTGGCAAGACCGGTTCCCTGACCGCTCTGCCGATCATCGAAACCCAGGCTGGCGACGTTTCCGCGTTCGTTCCGACCAACGTGATTTCCATCACCGACGGTCAGATCTTCCTGGAATCGGCCATGTTCAACTCGGGCATCCGTCCTGCTGTGAACGCCGGTGTTTCGGTATCCCGTGTAGGTGGTGCCGCTCAGACCAAGATCATCAAGAAGCTGTCCGGTGGTATCCGTACCGCTCTGGCTCAGTACCGTGAATTGGCGGCATTCGCCCAGTTCGCATCTGACCTGGACGAAGCGACCCGTAAGCAACTTGAGCATGGTCAGCGCGTTACCGAGCTGATGAAGCAGAAGCAATACGCACCGATGTCGATCGCTGACATGGCGCTGTCGCTGTATGCCGCTGAGCGTGGGTTCCTGACTGACATTGAAATCGCCAAGATCGGCAGCTTCGAACAAGCGCTGATTGCTTTCTTCAACCGCGATCACGCCGATTTGATGGCCAAGATCAACGTGAAGGGTGACTTCAATGACGAAATCGACGCTGGCCTCAAAGCCGGTATCGAGAAGTTCAAGGCCACCCAAACCTGGTAAGCCGCAGCGGGAGCCGCAAGGCTCCCGCTTGCTAACCTGATAGGTGTTACATGGCAGGCGCAAAAGAGATTCGCAGTAAGATTGCGAGCATCAAAAGCACGCAAAAGATTACCAGCGCCATGGAAAAAGTGGCGGTCAGCAAAATGCGCAAGGCACAAATGCGCATGGCTGCTAGCCGTCCTTATGCGGAGCGCATCCGCCAGGTGATTGGTCATCTGGCCAACGCCAACCCGGAATATCGCCACCCGTTCATGATCGACCGCGCCATCAAGCGCGTCGGTTACGTTGTGGTGAGCAGTGACCGTGGTCTGTGCGGTGGCTTGAACACCAACCTGTTCAAGGCCCTGGTCAAGGACATGGCGGTAAACCGCGAACAAGGCGTCGAGATCGATCTGTGCGTGGTAGGTAGCAAGGGTGCGGCTTTCTTCCGCAACTTCGGCGGTAACGTCGTCGCCGCTATCAGCCACCTGGGTGAAGAGCCGTCGATCAATGACCTGATCGGCAGCGTCAAGGTGATGCTGGATGCTTATCTGGAAGGCCGTATCGACCGCCTGTCCGTGGTATCCAACAAGTTCATCAACACCATGACGCAACAGCCGACCGTGGAGCAGTTGATTCCACTGGTTGCGACCCCGGAACAGGAACTCAAGCACCACTGGGACTACCTCTACGAACCGGATGCCAAGGAGCTGCTTGACGGCTTGATGGTCCGCTACGTGGAGTCGCAGGTGTACCAGGCGGTGGTCGAGAACAACGCAGCTGAACAAGCCGCGCGGATGATCGCGATGAAGAACGCTACCGACAACGCCGGTGATTTGATCAGCGATTTGCAGCTGATCTACAACAAGGCGCGTCAGGCTGCGATCACCCAAGAGATCTCGGAAATCGTCGGCGGCGCTGCCGCGGTTTAACGGTTCAAATATTCAGAGGATCCAGCTATGAGTAGCGGACGTATCGTTCAAATCATCGGCGCCGTTATCGACGTGGAATTCCCACGCGACAACGTACCGAGCATCTACGACGCCTTGAAGGTTCAAGGCGCCGAAACCACTCTCGAAGTTCAGCAGCAGCTGGGCGACGGCGTGGTTCGTACCATTGCGATGGGCTCCACCGAAGGCTTGAAGCGCGGTCTGGACGTCAACAACACTGGCGCAGCCATTTCCGTACCGGTCGGTAAAGCGACCCTGGGCCGGATCATGGACGTACTGGGCAACCCGATCGACGAAGCCGGTCCGATTGACACCGAAGAGCGCTGGGGCATTCACCGTCCTGCGCCAACCTTCGCTGAACAAGCGGGTGGCAACGAGCTGCTGGAAACCGGCATCAAGGTTATCGACCTGGTTTGCCCGTTCGCCAAGGGCGGTAAAGTCGGTCTGTTCGGTGGTGCCGGTGTAGGCAAGACCGTAAACATGATGGAACTGATCCGTAACATCGCCATCGAGCACAGCGGTTATTCCGTGTTCGCCGGTGTGGGTGAGCGTACTCGTGAGGGTAACGACTTCTACCACGAGATGAAGGATTCCAACGTTCTGGACAAAGTGGCACTGGTCTACGGCCAGATGAACGAGCCGCCGGGAAACCGTCTGCGCGTAGCCCTGACCGGCCTGACCATGGCCGAGAAGTTCCGTGACGAAGGTAACGACGTTCTGCTGTTCGTCGACAACATCTACCGTTACACCCTGGCCGGTACCGAAGTATCCGCACTGCTGGGCCGTATGCCTTCGGCAGTAGGTTACCAGCCGACCCTGGCTGAAGAGATGGGCGTGCTGCAAGAGCGCATCACTTCGACCAAGCAAGGCTCGATCACCTCGATCCAGGCGGTATACGTACCAGCGGACGACTTGACCGACCCGTCGCCAGCGACCACCTTCGCCCACTTGGACGCCACCGTCGTTCTGTCCCGTGACATCGCTTCCCTGGGTATCTACCCAGCGGTAGACCCACTGGACTCGACTTCTCGCCAGCTGGACCCGAACGTGATCGGCAACGACCACTACGAAACCGCTCGCGGCGTTCAGTACGTGCTGCAGCGTTACAAAGAACTGAAGGACATCATCGCGATCCTGGGTATGGACGAGCTGTCGGAAGCCGACAAGCAGTTGGTAAACCGTGCTCGTAAGATCCAGCGTTTCTTGTCGCAGCCGTTCTTCGTGGCTGAAGTCTTCACCGGTGCCTCGGGTAAATACGTTTCCCTGAAAGACACCATTGCTGGCTTCAAAGGCATCCTCAACGGTGACTACGACCACCTGCCAGAACAAGCGTTCTACATGGTCGGCGGCATCGAAGAAGCGATCGAGAAAGCCAAGAAACTGTAATCCCGGCGCCCGGAAACGGGCGCTAATTTAGGTTGAGGCAATCAGATGGCTATGACAGTCCATTGCGATATCGTCAGTGCGGAAGGGGAAATTTTCTCCGGTCTGGTCGAGTTTGTGGTTGCGCATGGTGAGCTGGGGGATCTTGGTATCGCCCTGGGGCACGCACCGCTGATCACCAGCTTGAAGCCAGGTCCGATTAGTCTGACCAAGCAGGGCGGGGAAAAAGAGGTGTTCTACATCTCTGGTGGTTTCCTCGAGGTTCAGCCGAACATGGTCAAGGTCCTTGCCGACACCGTGCAACGTGCTGCCGACCTGGACGAAGCCTCCGCTCAGGAAGCCGTCAAGGCTGCCGAGAAGGCCCTGCACGAAAAAGGCGCAGACTTCGACTACGGTTCTGCTGCTGCACGTCTGGCCGAGGCCGCAGCCCAGCTGCGCACCGTCCAGCAGATCCGCAAGAAGTTCGGCGGCTAAGCCGTCTGCTTTCTGTGCGATTGATTAAAAAGGGTAGCCTCGGCTACCCTTTTTTCTTTTCGCGACTCTCATTATCTGGTCGCAGTCATTGACCACCCAGGATTGGTACCAGTCATGTCTCTCGAAATCGTTATCCTCGCGGCCGGCCAAGGCACCCGCATGCGTTCAGCGCTGCCCAAGGTACTGCATCCGATCGCTGGAAACTCCATGCTCGGTCATGTTATCCACAGCGCCCGTCAACTTGATCCACAGCGCATTCACGTGGTGATCGGTCATGGCGCCGATGCCGTGCGGGAACGTCTGGCGGCCGATGACCTGAATTTTGTCCTCCAGGATAAACAACTCGGCACCGGTCACGCGGTGGCCCAGGCTGTACCGTTCATTACCGCTGACACGGTGCTGGTTCTGTACGGTGATGTGCCGCTGATTGAAGTCGACACCTTGCAGCGCCTGCTCAAGCATGTTGGTCCGCAACAACTGGGCCTGTTGACCGTCGAGCTGGATGATCCCACCGGCTACGGTCGCATCGTGCGTAACGCCGACGGTCAGGTCACCGCTATCGTCGAGCAGAAGGACGCCAACGAAGCCCAACGCGCCATTACCGAGGGCAACACCGGAATCCTGGCGCTGCCGGCCGGGCGCCTGGGGGATTGGATGAGTCGCCTGTCGAACAACAATGCCCAAGGCGAATACTACCTGACCGATGTGATTGCCATGGCGGTGGCTGACGGTCTGGTGGTTGCCACCGAGCAGCCACTGGATGCCATGGAAGTGCAGGGCGCCAATGATCGACGGCAACTGGCCGAGCTGGAACGCCACTATCAACTGCGCGCTGCTCGCCGTCTGATGGCCCAGGGCGTGACCCTGCGTGATCCGGCCCGTTTTGATGTTCGAGGTGACGTCCAGGTGGGCCGCGACGTGGTCATCGATATCAATGTCATCCTCGAGGGCAAGGTGGTCATCGAAGACGACGTGGTTATCGGTCCGAACTGTGTGATCAAGGACAGCACCTTGCGCAAAGGCGTGGTGATCAAGGCCAACAGTCACCTTGACGGTGCGGTGATGGGGGAGGGCAGCGATGCCGGTCCGTTTGCCCGTTTGCGTCCAGGATCCGTGCTGGAGGCCCGCGCCCATGTGGGTAACTTTGTCGAGCTGAAGAACGCCCATCTGGGGGAAGGCGCCAAGGCCGGTCACCTGACCTATCTGGGGGACGCTGAAATTGGCGCTCGCACCAACATTGGCGCCGGTACCATCACCTGTAACTACGACGGCGCGAACAAATGGAAGACGGTGCTGGGTGAGGACGTGTTCATCGGCTCCAACAACTCCCTGGTAGCGCCTGTGGATATCTCCAGCGGTGCGACCACGGCGGCCGGTTCGACCATTACCCAAAATGTGGATAACCGCCAGCTGGCTGTGGGTCGTGCGCGCCAGAAGAATATCGACGGGTGGAAGCGTCCGGAAAAAATCAAGAAACCTTAAGTTATCCACAGTTCACCCTGTGGGAGCGAGCCCTGCTCGCGATAGCGTTGTGTCAGTCGATGACTACTTGGCTGATATACCGCTATCGCGAGCAGGGACTTCCACAGGGACTTCCACATTTCTGAATTTTTCTCCCTCTGCCTTGACGATCGCAACGCAATAGGTTTTGATTACTTACGTTATCTTTCGAATCGAAACTTAAACCGCCATGTCCAAGCGCAATACACCCCAACGCCGCCATAACATTCTCGCCTTGCTCCAAGAGCAGGGTGAAGTCAGTGTGGACGAACTGGCCAAGCGCTTCGAAACCTCGGAGGTTACGATTCGCAAGGACCTTGCCGCCCTGGAGACCAATGGCCTGCTGTTACGTCGTTACGGCGGTGCGGTCCCGATGCCGCAAGAGTTGGTGGCTGATAATGCGCAGACCGTCTCCAAGTACAAGCAAGCCATTGCCAGGGCCGCCGTGAAGCGGATTCGCGAACACGCACGAATCATCATCGACAGCGGCAGTACCACCGCCGCCATGATCCCTGAACTCGGCCTGCAGCCGGGGTTGGTGGTCATGACCAACTCGCTGCACGTCGCCAGCGCCCTGAACGAACTGGAACATGAACCGGTGCTGCTGATGACCGGCGGTACCTGGGATCCTCATTCCGAATCCTTCCAGGGCCAGGTGGCCGAACAAGTCCTGCGTTCCTACGATTTCGACCAGCTGTTCATCGGTGCCGACGGCATCGACCTGGTTCGTGGTACCACCACCTTCAACGAGTTGCTGGGGCTGAGCCGTGTCATGGCTGAGGTGGCCCGTGAAGTCATCGTGATGGTGGAGGCCGACAAGATCGGCCGCAAGATCCCCAACCTGGAGCTGCCGTGGAGCAGCGTCCATACCCTCATTACCGATGATCGCTTGCCCGTGGAGGCCCGCGATCAGATTCAGGCGCGTGGCATCCAGGTGATCTGCGCATCTGTCAGCCAGGAGAAATAACATGTGTGGAATTGTCGGCGCCGTTGCTGAACGCAACATCACAGCCATCCTGCTCGAAGGCCTCAAGCGCCTGGAATACCGTGGCTATGACAGCGCGGGTGTGGCGGTGCTCACCAACGACGGTCAACTCGAGCGCATGCGTCGGCCGGGCAAGGTCAGTGAGCTGGAGCAGGCGCTGGAAGCCGAGCCGCTGATCGGCCGCCTGGGCATTGCCCACACCCGTTGGGCCACCCACGGTGCGCCCTGCGAGCGTAATGCCCACCCGCATTTCTCCGGCGACCTGGCAGTGGTGCACAACGGCATCATCGAGAACCACGAAGCCCTGCGCGAAAAGCTCAAGGCCCTGGGTTACGTCTTCACTTCGGAAACCGATACTGAAGTCATCGCCCATCTGCTCGATCATAAGCTCAAGGAACTGATGGACCTGACCGTCGCCCTCAAGGCAACCGTCAAGGAACTCCACGGCGCCTATGGCCTGGCAGTGATCAGTGCCAGACAGCCGGATCGTCTGGTGGCGGCCCGCAGTGGCAGCCCGCTGGTGATAGGCCTGGGCCTGGGGGAAAACTTCCTGGCGTCGGACCAGTTGGCGCTACGTCAGGTCACCGACCGTTTCATGTATCTGGAAGAAGGCGATATTGCTGAAATCCGTCGTGACAGCGTGCAGATCTGGGATCTCGATGGCCAAGCGGTAGAGCGCGAGACCGTGCAGTACCGCGACGGTGCCGAAGCCGCCGACAAGGGCGAGTTCCGCCACTTCATGCTCAAGGAAATCCACGAGCAACCCACTGTAGTGCAAAGGACCCTGGAAGGGCGCATGAGCCAGAACCAGGTATTGGTCCAGGCCTTCGGCCCACAGGCAGCCGAATTGTTCGCCAAAGTTCGCAACGTGCAGATCGTCGCCTGCGGCACCAGCTATCACGCCGGCATGGTCGCCCGTTACTGGTTGGAGGAACTGGCCGGTATCCCGTGCCAGGTGGAAGTCGCCAGTGAGTTCCGTTACCGCAAGGTGGTGGTGCAACCGGACACGCTGTTCGTTACCATCTCCCAGTCCGGTGAAACCGCCGATACCCTGGCGGCCCTGCGCAATGCCAAGGCCTTGGGGTTCCTTGCCAGCCTGGCGATCTGCAACGTCGGCATCAGTTCGCTGGTGCGCGAGTCCGACCTGACCCTGCTGACCCAGGCCGGCCGCGAAATCGGCGTGGCGTCGACCAAGGCCTTCACCACCCAGTTGGTCGGTCTGTTGTTGTTGACCCTGGCGTTGGGTCAGGTGCGCGGGACCTTGGCCGAGGGTGTGGAAGCGAAACTGGTGGAAGAACTGCGTCGCCTGCCGGCCCGTCTGGGTGAAGCCCTGGCGATGGACAGCACCGTGGAAAAAATCGCCGAACTGTTCGCCGAGAAGAACCACACCCTGTTCCTGGGCCGTGGTGCGCAATTCCCGGTAGCGATGGAAGGAGCCCTGAAGCTCAAGGAGATTTCCTACATCCACGCCGAAGCCTACCCGGCCGGTGAACTCAAGCACGGCCCGCTGGCCCTGGTGGACAACGACATGCCGGTGGTCACCGTGGCGCCGAACAACGAGTTATTGGAAAAGCTCAAGTCCAACCTCCAGGAAGTGCGCGCCCGCGGCGGCCAACTGATCGTCTTCGCTGACGAAAAGGCCGGCATGACCAATGGCGAAGGGACTCACGTGGTGCACATGCCGCACATCCACGACAGCCTGGCGCCGATCCTCTACACCATTCCGCTGCAGTTACTGTCGTACTACGTGGCTGTGCTCAAGGGTACGGATGTCGATCAGCCGCGGAACCTGGCGAAGTCTGTGACGGTGGAGTGAGGGGCGTCTGCCGAACGGGTCCTGGATCACCTTCAGATCTTGAAGGTGTTGACCATCTGCTGCAGGCGGATCGACTGTTTTTCCAGCTCATTGCACGCCTGCAAAGTGGATTGCAGATTGCCGACAGTCTTCTGGTTCAGGTCATTGATGTGGCTGATGTCCCGATCCAGATTGTCCACCACCGAGGTTTGTTCTTCGGTGGCGGTGGCCATGGATAGGTTGATTTCGTCGATCTCGCCAATGCCCTGCAGCACCTGATTCAGCCGTTCACCGGCAAGCCTGGCGGTGCTGACGTTGGTGTCGCTGTGGCGCTGGCTTTCCAGCATGGCGTTGACGGCATTGCCGGCACCGGCTTGCAACTCCTCGATCATATTGTGAATTTCCTGCGCCGATTGTTGAGTTCGGTGGGCGAGGGTGCGCACTTCGTCCGAGACCACCGCAAAGCCACGTCCGGCGTCCCCGGCACGGGCGGCCTCGATGGCGGCGTTGAGGGCCAGCAGGTTGGTCTGGTCGGAAATGCCCTTGATCACGTCGAGGATGCGGCCGATTTTCAAGGTTTTTTCATTCAGGCTTTCGATGTCCTGGCGGGTATTGATCACTTGTGATGAGAGCTGCGTCATGGCGCTGATGCTGCGCTCCACCACCTGCTGGCCTTCTTGGGTCTGGTTCTTGGTATCCGAGGCGCGACTTGAAGCATGTGCGGCGCTACGGGCGATCTCCTGGGCGGCGGCGCCCAGCTCGTTGATGGCTGTGGCGATGTTGTGGGTCAACGCCGCTTGGGTGTCGGAGCTTTTCAGCGACGAGTGCGATGCCTGGCTGACCTGCGCGGCCAATTGAGTAAGTTGGCTACTGGACGTCAGCACTTCGCGTATCGAGTGCTGGATGCGTTCGACGAAGCGGTTGAATCCGCCGGCCATTACGCCGAATTCGTCCTGGGACAGGCTCTGCAGGCGTTGGGTCAGATCGCCCTCGCCATCGGCAATGGATTGCATGGCCAAGCCCATACTGCGTAGAGGCCGCATCAGAACATTGATCAGTAGACCGAGCAAGGCAATGGTAATCAGCACCGCAATCAGCGTTGCGATCAGGGCCGAGGTGCGGAACTCATGGAGCGCGGCATAGGCTTTGTCCTTGTCCACAGACAGGCCGATGGACCAGTGCAACGAGGGCAGACCGTGGATCGGCGTAAATGTGACAATGCGGGTGCTGCCGTTTTCCTGTACTTCATTCAGATTGTCGTTGATACCCGGAGCGCCTTCAGGGAACGCTTGGGCCAGAGTCTTGGTGACCAAGGCGCTGTCCGGATGCACCAGGATCTTGCCGTCGTCACTGACCAGAAAGGCATAGCCGATGCCGTTGAGATCGACAGAGTTGACGATGCTGGCAAGCTTTTCCAGGCTCAGGCTCGCCCCGAATACTCCGGCTGCCTTGCCGTTGATCTTGATCGGCACGGCCTCGGTCATGATCAGATAATCGATGCCTGCTCCAATGTAGGGTTCGGTCAGCACAGGATTGAGGGAGGCGGCCGCGTCCTTGTACCACTGGCGCTGGCGAACATCGTAGCCATCGGGCATCACCCGCTCGGGATAAATAAAGAAACGACTGTCCTGGAGCCCGACATAGCTGGCGATAAAGGTCTTGGTGATGATGTCTTGAGAGAGCATTCTGCTGACGGTAGCCGGTGTGGGGTCGGCGGCGATGGTTTCGGCAGCGCCCCCGAGCAGCAGGAGCCGTCCGGCCAGCCAATTGTCGAGGTTGGCGCCGAGCAACTTGCCCGTGGTTTGCAAGCTGCTGTGCAGCGCGTCGCGGGTACTTGCTTGTTGTCGACGGTCATTGAGCAGTGAGAACGACAGGAATACCGCCACCGAGATGACGCAGGCACCGAGAAGGATCTTGTGGCCGAATTTCATACTGATGCCCATGAGCACGCTCGTCAGGTCTTGTTTTTGTGAGTCCCCGCCAGGGTTGGGCGAAGATTTGACGAGTGGACAGGTTTTGTCGAACTAGAAAAGATGATGGGCAATCGTAGGAATTTTTATGGCATCAAGTGACGCGGATGCGCGCTTGCCGAGCGCCCGGATTCCGGGCTGAGCATCACTCCAGAAAACACCGGTCAAAAAGGTAGACGCTGCCCGGTTTGAGGTTTTCCACGGTGCGTTGCGGGCGGCCGCCGTCGCCGCTTTTCTTGCGGCCGGTTTCCTGCAGGTAGCCTGCTTCGGTCATCTTCAGCAGACGCTGGCGCATGCTGGTCTTGAGCACCGGACGGTCGAGTACCAGGGAAAAAATGCCCACGGCTTCCGGCGCGCTGAATTCTGAACCAAGGAACATCAGCGGCAGGCTGCTGTAGAGCGCTTTGGAAAACAGCCGTTCCTGCACGGCAGCCACCAGGCTGTTGTGGTCGAAAGGGAGTTTTATCGTGGCGTCAGCGATGTCCTTTAGCGCAAAGAATCCCTGGTGTTCGGCGAGCGGGGGCGTATCGCTGACAATGGCCAGATAGAACGTCGATGATGACCAGCAGCGTGGATCGCGGAACGCGTCGCCGACGGTGCCGACCTGTTCGATCCAGGCCAGCGGCATGCCCACTTTGTTCGAATTGCGCAGGCGCTCCACGGCGTCGTTCAGCGTGAGATCTTCGACCCCTCCATTCACCACGATCCCTGGCAGCGCCCAATGGCCGGCGAACGGCTCGGCTTCCCGGCGGTTCAGGAGGATTTCAAGGGCCTGGGCTTCCCGGTTGAAGCGCAGCACACACAGGTCGATGGTGTGCAGATAATCGCGCGCAGCGGCTGTGCGGTTCGGCATGTCAGTTTCCGTGGGTAGCGTAAAGGTCATAGTTTACCGGGTCCATGCCGGGTGCCATCCAGTGGTTGGGGAGCAGTTCGCCTAAAGCCAGTCGTTCGCGAACCAGTGTGCTGCGCACATGGATCTTCTCTTCCACACAAAGGATGGAAAAGCGCTCCAGTAATTCCTGGCCGCGGTAGAAGGTCGGTAGCAGATCCGCGACGTCCTGGCCTATCACTAACGCTATCCGCTTGCCATCCAAGGCCAGGCTGTCGGCCAGGTGAGCAAGCAGGGTGTAGCTGTAGATGGCGCCTTCGACGCCACGCGCGACGACCTGCTCGACCCGGCTTGCATGCACTTGCGCGCAGCACAGCGGCTGAATGTGCTCGACGATCGACTCCAGCCATTTCAGGCGAATTTCATAGCCAACCATTCGCTTGCCGTAGGGATGCCTGAAGCTTGGGGCGACCAGCACGCGCCTGGCCTGGAATGACGCCTGGATCATCACCTGGGCGTGACCGGCATGAGGGGGATTGAAGGCGCCGCCATAAAGGGCCAGTTCGAACATGGCTTATTCTCTTTAGGTACACGACATGTACCGTATCATCAAAAGCGTGTTCGGTGAAATTTATCTGAGCCATGTCTATTTCAGATATGTATGAATCGATAGGCAAGAAAAATTCTTTTCACGGTGGCTTGTCAGTAAAGTACACGTCATGTACTCTCGTTGCCGTGAACAGGAGAAACCAGTATGAACAGCCTGAACCGTAAGACGGCTTCCTTCGATGTCGATGCGCAAAAGAGCTTTACACCGCTTTGTCCTGATGAGCTGCCAGTGCCTGGTGGAGAGCAAATTGGCGACGAGCTGAATTTCATCGCTTCCCTGGCCAGCCTGCGTGTCGGCAGCAAGGATGCCCATTCGCCTCAGGCGCCATGGGTGGTCGCCGAGCATTCACAGATGCTCACCCCGACCGGGCTCGAGCACGCCGATATCACTTGGGTCAGCCACTGTGTTCCCGGTACTGAAGGTTTCACCCTGCTGGACGAATTGCCGACTCCCTACGATTACGACTACTTCGTCTGGAAGGGCGTCGAGCCGGATTTTCACCCGTACGGCGCCTGTTACCACGACCTGCACGGCAAGCTGTCCACCGGGGTGATCGAGTATCTGAAAGGCCTGGGTGTGGAGCAGGTTCTTGTCGGCGGGCTGGCGCTGGATTTCTGCGTCAAGACCACGGCCCTGCAACTGGCGGCCGCCGGCTTCAACGTGATCGTTCACCTGCCGGCCTGCCGGGCCATCAGTGAGGAGGGCGCCACGCAAGCCATTCAGGACCTGCGGCAAGCGGGGGTCCGGATTGCCAGGACCCGCGAAGAAACCGTTCGCCTGGCAGGCGAGTAAGGAGCAAACATGGACAGCGCATTCGATCCAAGCAACGGTGTCATCCAGAGTCTTCTGGATACCGACTACTACACCTTCACCATGATGCAGGCGGTTTTGCACCAGCATCCGAACGTGGAGGTGGAGTATCAGTTTATCGTGCGTTCCAAAGAGCGGCTCGGCCACCTGATCCCGGACATTCGTGTGGAGCTGGAAAAGCTTGCCGGATTGCAGTTGCGCGAGGGGGAGCAAAGGTTTCTGTTCAACAAGCGTTTCCGCGAGTACCTGACACCGGACTTCGAACAGTTCCTGGGTCTGTTTCGCTTCAATCTGCGCTACATCCACGTATCGGAGGTTGACGGCCAACTGCACATCCGCGTTCGTGGTCCGATGTTGCACTGCATCATGTTCGAGCAGCCGGTACTGGCGATGGTCAGCGAGCTGCGCAACCGCGAGAAGTACCCCGAAGTCGAACTGGCCGACGTTACCCGCAAGCTGTACCAGAAGTTCGAGTGGCTGGAGAAAAACGCCAGTCGTGAAGAGCTTGCCGAGTTCCGTGTTTCCGACTTTTCCACCCGTCGCCGGCTGTCCTTCAGGGCGCAACGTGAAGTGGTGAATATCATGCGCAGTGATTTTCCCGGCGTGTTTGTCGGCACCAGTAACGCTCACCTGGCGTATGAGTTCGATCTCCCACTGATCGGCACGATGGCTCACCAATGGCTGATGGTCCATCAGCAACTCGGGCGCCTGCGCGAGAGTCAGAATGCGGCCTTGGAGAACTGGGTGCGCGAGTATCGTGGCCGGCTCGGTATTGCACTGACGGACTGCATCAGCACCGACTTCTTCCTCAAGGATTTCGACCTGTACTTCGCCAAGCTCTATGACGGGCTGCGCCAGGATTCAGGCGACCCTATTGTCTGGGCTGACAAGGTGCTGGGGCGTTACCGGGAATTGGGTGTCGATCCACGCACCAAGGACCTGATGTTTTCCGATGGTCTCAATTTCGAAAAATGCTTGCCGATCCTGCGTCATGTTCGCGGCAAGGCCAAGTTCGGTTTTGGCATGGGTACCAGCCTGGCCTGCGATGTCGAGGGGGTCGAACCTCTGAGCATTGTCATGAAACTGGTGCGCGTCCACGGCGAGCCGGTGGTGAAGTTCTCCGATGATCCGATCAAGAACGTCTGTGAAGATGTTTCGTTCCTTCGCTATGCCGCCCAAGTGTTCAACGTCGCCCTGATCAATCCACAGATGGGAGCCTGATATGACTTCACTTCAGCAAGAGCGTATTGCCCGGGAACTGGGCATCGATCGCCAACTCAAACAGGGCGGTGAGCACGTCGAGATTGCCCGTCGCGTTGGGTTTATCAAGCAGGTTTTACGTGAGTCGGGTTGCACGTCCCTGGTACTCGGTATCAGCGGCGGCGTCGACTCGCTCACAGCCGGGCGTCTATGCCAGTTGGCGGTGGAACAATTGCGAGACGAGGATTACGAGGCGCGTTTTATCGCCGTGCGACTGCCTTACAAGACCCAGGCCGATGAGCCAGACGCCCAAGCATCCCTGGACTTCATCCGGCCGGACTTGATCACCACGAGCAACATTGCCGCGTGTGTGGATGGCCTGATGGCCAGTATCGCGATCGACGGCTTGCAGCCTTCGGCCGAGCACACCGACTTTGTCAAAGGCAACGCCAAGGCCCGGGCACGGATGTTGGCACAATACGCCATTGCCAATATGAGCAATGGGCTGGTGGTCGGTACCGACCATGGCGCGGAGGCGGTGATGGGGTTCTTCACTAAATTCGGCGACGGGGCATGCGACTTGGCGCCGTTGTCCGGGCTGACGAAGACTCAGGTGCGGTGGTTGGCCGATGCCATGGGCGCTCCTGCGTCGCTGGTGCACAAGGCGCCGACCGCCGATCTCGAAGACCTGGCACCCGGTCGGTTGGATGAGGTGGCGTATGGTTGCAGTTACATGGAGATCGATGCGTATCTGATGGGTGAAGAGGTGTCGCCTCAGGCGCGACACATCATCGAACGCGCCTACGGCAAGACGGCTCACAAACGAGCATTGCCGCGTGTTCCGGCGGTGTCATGAACGACATCAAGCCAGCGTAAGCAGGCTTTCAAATGCAACCCTGGTCCCGAATGGAGTGGATGAATGACCCAGGCAACCGGTATCAACGATCGCGTGCGCATCAAGAACGTCGAAGTGCTCTCGGACAACTGGTACGTACTGCGCAAGACCACCTATGACTACCTCGGTCGCAACGGCCAATGGCAGGAGTTGACCCGCGAGACCTATGACCGCGGCAACGGCGCCACAATCCTGCTGTACAGCAAGGCCAAGCAGACCGTGGTGCTGACCCGGCAATTCCGCTTTCCGGCCTTCGTCAACGGACACGATGACTTTTTGATCGAAACCTGTGCCGGCCTGTTGGACAACGACGATCCGTACACTTGCATCCGCAAGGAAACCCAGGAAGAAACCGGTTACGTCATCCAGGACGTGCGCAAGGTCTTCGAAGCCTTCATGAGCCCTGGTTCGGTGACCGAGCGGCTACATTTTTTCGTCGGCGAGTATTTCGACGAAGACAAACGACACGCAGGCGGCGGGCTGGAGGAGGAGGGCGAGGAAATCGAGGTGCTGGAGCTGCCGCTCGACCAGGCCCTGGGCATGATCGAGAGCGGCGCCATCTGCGACGGCAAGACCATCATGCTGTTGCAGTACGCGAAGTTGCATCGCTTGCTGGATTAGGTTCACCTCATGCGTCCAGCCAGGACGCTCTTCCCCGGTCAAGTCTCGAGCGTGGCGGCGTCGGAACATGAGCTGATCGGGGTCTTCCACAGCTTCGCATTCGATGAAGCGTTACAAGCTTGAACCCAGAAGATTTTTTGTCTGCTCGATACCCCACCCTCTGTGCGCCGGAACGCAGGCCCAACCCGCTCTTGTTGACAGCCTGTTCGTCGTATTCACACCGAGCCGCTGAACAACTGCGTTGACAACCTGAGGCATAGGTGATGAGATTCAGTCATACGACAACGTATGACATCAGAAAATAATAAAAACGAAAGGCGCAGACATGTCTTCTACATTTGCAGCCCTGCAAGTCGGTAATACCTCGGCCTTGCTCCTTTACACAGCGCGCCAACGGCCTTCGTCACTGTCTGGAAAGCCTTATGCAGGCTTGCCAGCGCAATCGAATTTTCCCCTCTCGACGTTCAAGCAGCATCGCCTGTCCAGCCCGGCGGTAGCTCCGGACGTGTCCGTTTCCTCCTTAGTTTCCATCCCACAATGAATGGCAGTACCTGGAGAACAATAATGAGAAAAACATTCTGCGCCTCTTTGATCGCCTCTTTTCTGAGCCTGACCGCCGGCACGGCAATGGCCGCCGACGCCAGCGACTGGCCAAGCCGACCCGTGCAGGTGGTGGTCATTGCCAACGCCGGTGGTGATACCGATTTCAATGCCCGAATGATGGCCAAGTACTTCACCAAGCTCACTGGCAAATCCATGGTGGTGACCAACATGGCCGGCGGGGGCGGGACAATTGCCGCCGATGCGGTCAAGAGCGCGGCGCCGGATGGCAATACCATTCTGTTCACTCATACCGGCCAGTTGATCGTGAATGAGGTGGCAGGCCTCTCGGAGGACCGTTTTGATGCATTTGATGTCTCCTGCATCGCTGGCGTCGACAAAGGTGCGGTGTTTGTCTCGGCGAAAAGCTCGGGCATCGACACCCTTGATCAACTGATTGAAAAAGCCAAGGCCAAGCCCGGCACCATCACCTACGGTACCGAGATGGGTAGCTTCTCCCATATTCAAGGGCTGATGTTCGAGAAGCTGGCCGGCGTGAAATTGAAAATGGTCGACAGCGGCACAGTGTCCGAAAAAATCGTCGCCTTGCTGGGCAAGCGTATCGACCTCGGCGCCATCAGCTATGGCTCGGTCCAGGATTACATCGCCAGCGGCAAAATGAGTGCCCTGGGTCAACCCAACGCCGAGCGCAACGTGCTGCTGGGTGACGTCAAGACCTTCAAGGAACAAGGCGTGGACCTGATTCTGGACAAGCCTTACGTCGTGGCCTTCCCGAAGGGTACAGATCCGGCCATCGTCAAGAAGATGGCCGATACGATGAAGAAAATCACCGAAGAGCCGGAATACGTCGAGGAGTTGAAGAAGTCGTTCAAGCAACCGGTCAGCTTCCAGGGCACCGAGGAAGCCATTGCCACCCTGAACAAAACCCGCGACAGCTTCATGCAGTTCAAGGACGAGATGCGTAAGGCCAAATAACAACGCACGACGGGCTCGGGTGCGTACTGGCACCCGATAGCCCAGTCCTTCCCAGCAAGAGGAGCCTGTATGGATTCCTATAAACGAAACGAGCTGATTGCCGGATTGGCAATGCTCGGTGCCGGCGTAGCGTATCTGGTATTGACCCTGAATCTGCCGCGCCGCAGTTTCGTCGATGCCGCGTTTGTGCCCTGGCTGCTCGCCATTGCGTTGTGCCTGTTGGGCGCGTTGCAATTATGGGCTTGGCGAAAGCTGCCGGACCAATCTGCCGAACCCGCTGAAAAAACCGAGCAGATTGATTACCCGACGGTCTTCAAGTCCCTCGCGTTGGTGTTGCTTTACACCGCGCTGCTTGAGCCCGTGGGATTCATCGTCATGACCGTCCTTTATCTATACGCCCAATTCATCGTGTTGACCCCTGCGGAACAGAAGGTCAAGCACCTCCTATACGCGTTCATAGCGGTCGTTTCTTCGGTGTTGATCTTTTACATTTTTCGTCATGGCTTCGACTTGCTCCTGCCTGTCGGTCTATTGGATTTCTAGGAGACGGTCATGATTGAACTCATGCAGCAAGGCTTCGGTGCCGTACTGACTCCCTACGTGTTTTTCCTCATGACCCTCGGCGTTGCGGTGGGGATTGTATTTGGTGCGGTGCCCGGGCTTTCGGCCACCATGGCTATCGCGCTGTGCCTGCCACTGACTTACTCGATGGGGCCAGGTCCGGGCCTGGCGCTGCTGGTTGCGCTGTTTGTCGGTGCCACCTCGGGAGGGCTGATATCGGCGATATTGCTCAACATACCGGGAACGCCGGCATCGATCGCCACGACGTTCGATGGTTGGCCGTTGATGAAGAAGGGCATGGGCGTCAAGGCGTTGGGGATCGGCGTGGTGTTCTCGTTCCTGGGCACCATTTTCAGTATCGTCGCGCTGATGTTCATCGCTCCGATCCTGGCGGATCTGGCCTTGAGTTTCGGCCCGCACGAATACTTTTCCATCGCGATTTTCTCGCTGACGTTGATCGCCACGCTGTCCACCGGCTCGTTGGTCAAAGGCTTGTTCGCCGGTGCCCTGGGCTTTGCCTTTTCCACCGTGGGGATTGCTCCGGTCGAGGCTATCCGCCGCTTTACGTTTGATGTGCCGAGCCTCAATGGCGGCTTTGCCATGCTCACGGTCATGATCGGTATGTTTGCGGTGGCCGAAGTGCTGAAGTTTGCTGAAAGCGCACGCCTGAGCCATCGGGCCAAACCACAGCACGTCAGCATGAAAGGCGTGAAAGGTTTTGGTTTTTCGATGAAGGAGTTCGTCGGTCAACTGCCTAATGCCGCCCGTTCATCCGTAATCGGCCTGGGGATTGGTATCCTGCCCGGCATTGGTGCCGGTACCTCGAATATCGTTTCTTACATTGTGGCGAAGAAACGTTCCAAAACCCCGGAGGAATTCGGCAAAGGCAAGATCGACGGCGTGGTCGCCAGCGAGACGGCAAACAACGCCGGCATTGGTGGCGCGATGATTCCGCTTCTGACCCTGGGCATTCCCGGCGATACCACCACGGCTGTGATGCTCGGCGGTTTCATGATCCACGGGATCCAGCCTGGTCCTCTGCTGTTTATCAGCCAGGCGCCGCTGGTCTACACGATCTTCGCCGCGCTGATCCTCGCTTCAGTCATGATGCTGGTGCTCGAGTTCTACGGACTGCGCATGTTCATCAAATTGCTGGCGGTGCCCAAGCACATTCTGTTGCCGATCATCCTGGTGCTCTGCGTGGTCGGCGCATTTGGCCTGAACAGCCGGATCTTCGACGTCTGGGCGGTGCTGCTGTTTGGCTTGCTGGGCTACGGGTTCGTCAAGAGCGGGTTGCCGATTGCGCCGTTCATCATCGGTTTCATCCTGGGCCCCATGGCGGAGACCAACTTGCGTCGTGGCCTGATGCTGTCCGATGGCAATTTCGGCGGCTTCCTGTCCAACCCCATCTCAGCGGGCTTTCTCGTCCTGGCTGCCGCGTCTATCTCCTGGCACTTGGTGACGGTCATTCGCCACAAGAAAAGCGCTGCTATCGAATTGATGCGCAGCTAGTGGCCTGTACGGTTAATTCGAGTACTCAACTTCGAGTGCACGAATTAGCCACACAGGCCACTAGCCCGTTTTCATTCCTGCTTATACACCGCTGTCACACGAACCCGTGCGGCAGCGGCTGACCCCAAACGTTCGGAGCATGCCATGCAAGATGCGCCTCAAATGCCTTCCGCCGACGACGACCGTATTGCCTGGGTGCGCGTGGCCTCGGTTTTCCTGCCGCTGGCCAACCCCATCAGCGATGCCAAGGTGCTCACCGGCCGGCAAAAGCCGATGACGGAAATCGCCATTCTGTTTGTGGAAATCGAAACCAGGGACGGCCATCGCGGCCTGGGATTCAGCTATTCCAAGCGCGCCGGTGGTCCCGGACAATTTGCCCATGCCCAGGAAGTCGCCCCCAGCCTCATCGGCGAGAACCCCAGCGACATTTCCAAGCTGTGGGACAAGCTCTGCTGGGCCGGTGCTTCGGTGGGGCGCAGTGGTCTGGCCACCCAGGCGATTGGTGCGTTTGATGTCGCTTTGTGGGACCTGAAAGCCAAGCGGGCAAATCTTTCGTTGGCCCGCTTGCTGGGCGCCCAGCGCGATTCTGTTCAGTGCTACAACACCTCGGGAGGTTTCCTTCACACCCCGCTTGACCAATTGATGATCAATACCGACCTCTCCCGGGAAAAGGGTATCGGTGGAATCAAGCTCAAGGTCGGCCAGCCTGACCAGGCGCTGGATCTGCGCCGTGTCAGCACCATCCGCAAACATCTGGGGGATGACTTCCCATTGATGGTCGACGCGAACCAACAATGGGACCGACCCACCGCGCAGCGAATGTGTCGACGTCTCGAGCAGTTCAACCTGGTCTGGATCGAGGAGCCGTTGGATTGCTACGACGCTGAAGGTCATGCCGCATTGGCCCTGCAGTTCGATACGCCGATCGCGACCGGTGAAATGCTCACCAGCGTTGCCGAGCATTGGGAATTCATCAAGCTGCGCGCAGCCGATTACCTGATGCCCGATGCGCCCCGTGTTGGTGGCATTACTCCTTACCTCAGGGTCCAGGCGTTGGCCGAGCAAGCGGGACTGATGATCGCGCCGCACTTTGCCATGGAACTGCACATTCATCTGGCCGCCACGTACAGCCGCGAGCCATGGGTTGAGCATTTCGAATGGCTGGAGCCACTGTTCAACGAACGCATGCAAACCCGCGATGGACGCATGCTGGTGCCTACCCGACCTGGCCTTGGATTGTCCTTGAGCGAGCGTGTGGCTGGCTGGACGGCGAATCAGGCCACGTTTGGGCAGCGTCCGTAAACCGGTCGAGGACGGAAGATGCCAGCGTTGAGTGATGAGGTGCTGCAACGCATCGAGCGAGTGGTCGGGCAAGCAGGATTGGTGTGCGACCCTGAGCTGATGCAGGGCTATCTGACGGATTGGCGTAACGCCTATCAAGGCCAGGCAGCCTTGGTGATACGTCCGGCGTCGACCGAAGAAGTGGCCGAGGTTGTACGAATCTGTCATGACGCCCAGGTTGCCTTGGTGCCGCAAGGCGGCAACACTGGCTTGTGTGGCGGCTCGATCCCTGACGCCTCTGGCAGCCAATTGGTGTTGTCCTTGACCCGGATGAAACGTATCCGTGAAATCGATCTGGCTAACGAAACCATCACGGTCGAGGCCGGCGTGATACTGCAACAATTGCAGGATGCCGCGAGCCAGGCCGGTCGCCTGTTTCCGCTTTCGCTGGGAGCGGAGGGCAGTTGCACGGTGGGCGGCAACCTGGCGACGAATGCCGGCGGCACGGCGGTGCTGCGTTACGGCAACATGCGTGAGTTGACTCTCGGACTGGAAGTGGTCCTGCCTGACGGCCGCGTCTGGAACGGGTTGCGGGGATTGCGCAAAGACAACACCGGTTACGATCTCAAGCACTTGTTCATCGGCTCGGAGGGCACGCTCGGTATCATCACGGCGGCGGTGCTCAAACTGTTTCCGGCGACCCATAGCACGGCGACCGCCTGGGTCGCGCTACCTTCGCCGCAGGCGGCGGTGGACTTGATCGGCCATATTCGCGGCTTGTGTGCCGACCGCCTGACGGGCTTCGAGATGATGTCGCGCCAAAGCCTGGATTTTGTCCTGGACCACGTGGCTGGCTGCAGCGACCCGCTGGCAACGAAGCACCCCTGGTACGCCTTGATTGAATTGCGAGACACCGTGCCCGATGCGCCATTGGCGCTGCTGCTTGAAAACGGCCTTGCCAGCGCCTTGGAATGCGGTTGGGTCATCGATGCGGTACTGGCCGGCAATCAGGCACAAGCTGCGGCGCTCTGGGCGCTGCGCGAAGGCATTTCCGAGGCTCAGAATCATGAAGGCCCCAGCCTCAAGCATGACATCAGCGTGCCCGTGAGCCGGATACCGGAATTCATCGAGTGCACCGACAAGGCCCTGCAACAGGACTTCCCCGGCGTGCGCATCGTTTCCTACGGCCACGTGGGCGATGGCAACCTGCACTACAACATCAGCAAACCGCTCGCAGACACGGACGCCTCGTTCAGGACTCATGAACACGCGATCATGCAAGTCATCTACCGGATGACGAGCGCCTTCAACGGCAGCATCAGCGCCGAGCATGGCTTGGGGCAAGCCAAGCCTGAGGCGGCAGTTCGCTTCAAGGACCCCTTGGAGATCGAATTGATGCGGGCCATCAAACGCACGCTGGACCCCGCCGGGTTAATGAACCCCGGCAAGGTCTTCGCCACTGTACTGGAGTGACCGCGCCGGGCTTTCGTCGGCGAATATTTCGACTAAGACAAACGACACGCCGGCGGCGGGCTGGAAGATGAGGGCGAGGAAATCGAGGTGTTGGAGCTGCCGTTCGACCAGGCCCTGGGCATGATCGAGAGCGGGGACATCTGCGACGGCAAGATCATCATGCTGTTGCAGTACGCCAAATTGCATTGGTTACTGGATTAGTTTCAGCAACGGTAACCCGGGATGCTTGCCGGCCGACCTTGGGGCTGCCAAACCTTTCACGATAGGCCGAGGGCGGCAAGCCGACGGCGTTCCTGAACGCCGCCCGGAAACTTTCCACCGAGCGATAACCACAGGCCTGCGCAATGCTGGTCGCGCTCTGATTGGTGGTTTCCAGCAACTCCCTGGCCCGATTCAGTCGTTCCTGTTGCAGCCAGGCCTTTGGTGATAGGCCAGTGGTTTCGATGAAACGACGCAGGAAGGTGCGCTCGCTCATGGCCACGCGAGCTGCCATGTCGGACACGCTCAGGGATTGGTGCAGATGTTCGCGGCTCCACTGCAAGACCTGGCTCAGTTCGTTGCGCGGCGACGTGCACACGGGTGCGACAATGAATTGCGACTGGCCACCGGTTCTCTGTGGCGCCATGACCAGGCGACGGGCTACCGAGTTGGCGACATGAGTACCGAAATCCCGGGCGATCAGGTGCAGGCAGGCGTCGATGCCGGCTGCACTGCCGGCTGAGGTAATGATCTGTCCCGAATCGACATAAAGCACATTCGGATCCACGTTGATCAGAGGGAAGCGTTCGGCAAGCTCATCGGAAAACTGCCAGTGGGTGGTCACCGTTTCACCGTCGAGCAGTCCCGTGGCAGCGAGCACGAATACACCGGAGCATATCGACAGCAAGCGAGCGCCCCGGGCATGGGCACTTTTGAGGGCGTTCAGCAGCGCTTGCGGGGGCGGTTCGCGATAACTGCGCCATCCTGGAATGACGATGGTGTCGGCGTTTTCCAGCTCCTCCAGCCCGACGTCGACCGAGATCTGAATGCCTCCCAGTGCCCGCATGGGGACCGGATCGACAGCAACGAGGCGATGGGCGTACCAGGCAATGTCCAGCTCCGGACGAGGCAGGCCGAATATCTCCAGCGCAATTCCGAATTCGAATACGCAAAGGCCCTCGTAGACGAGAATTGCCACTGTTCCTGGATGGTTATGCATTTGGCGAAAAACTACCGTTTGTTGTCGTCTGCTGCACTGTAGCGAACAGTTCTCTCGTCCTACAATCGGACCATGAGATGGAGCAGTGAATGAGTAATCGAATAGCAGGTCTGGACTTGGCGGATGTGGAACAGCAACTTTCCAAGCACTTCCGGGATTTCCTGGACAATGAAATCCGGATGAAACAGGTCCGTAACGCGTTTCATCAAGATGGCTATTTTCACTTCAAGGACTTTTCATTTCTACCTGGCGAGATGTGGGAAGAGCTTCATACCGAAGTGCATGGGTTGCTCGATGAGTATTCGGCAGGACACGAGGCGACGGTCCTGTTTATCCATGATCCCCACCGCAAGGTTCATATGATCCCTCAAGCGCAGATCGCCGAGGGCGCAGCCGTGGTTCCGGCGCTCTATCACTCAGAGTCGCTACGCCACTTCCTCAGCTGCATCGCAGACGAAGAACTGGCGTCTTGCCCGGACAGCGGACAGTACCTGATCAGCAGGCTGAATCATCCAGATGATACCCATGATTGGCATTGGGGTGATTACCCTTACACCCTGGTCTGGATCATTGAGGCTCCTGAAGGCCCGGAGGGCGGCGATGTATTGCAATGCGTGCCCTACAGTAATGGGAACAAGGATGACTTGCACGTCTGGGAATACAGCCTGGGCAACCCCGGCAAGGCCTGTCACCACCTCAGGGGTGATGTGTATTTCCTCAAGTCCGGTACCACGCTGCATCATCTGGTGCCAATTCAGCGAAACGCCACGCGCATCATTCTCAGTACCAGTTGGCTGGTGGCTGCGGCCGGCGAAGCGATGTTCTGTGGATAAGTATTGAAACGCAGCGGTTAGCGCCGCGAGTGACCAGGCCTGGCCCCGGATAGTGAAACGCGCAGCCGTCTGCAATGGCTGGGCGTTTTTGGTCAACTGGGCTGGAGTTGGCTGTTGTCCTGCATATCGTCCAGGTATTCGGGTTGGTCCGCCTGGTCCGCCTGGTCCGGCAGCTCGGTCACGACGCTGAAGTCGCTGATCTCGATCGCACCCGTCCCATGGCCCAGTAAATGGAAGGAAAACGCCTTGCGTGCCTGTGGGTTGTCGAAACGGATGTTCATCAGCAGGGGTTGTTCAGGCGTCACCGCCACATCCGTTGGCAGTTCCATGGACACATCACGTTCGAACTCCTTGGCCTTGAGGGAAATGTAGGCCGTATGGTCCGCGCCGATGGCACGGATGCTCAGGCTGACGCGGGTCTGTGAACCCTTGGGCATTTCCAGGTATTGGGCGCCGATCAGGTTGTCGGTCCAGTCGTTGGACACCTGGGCTGGGAGTGGAATTTTCTCGGTGCTGCCGAACTGATAATGCTGGTTCAGGGGGGTGCGCAGCAGGGTCTGGTCAAGGGCCGTTGCCCGGGCGCTGATCAACCTGGCCCGATGGCCGCTGTAGTGCCCGCCATAGGTCGCCCGGTCCGCGATGAAACCTTCGCTGGCGTAATAGCGGCAACGCTGCAGGAAATCGCATTCGGTGAACGTGCCCTTGCCGTCGTGGTAGCGCAGCATGCCATTGGTGAACGACATGATTTCCCGACCCGTTGCGTAGTCCCTGAACATCGAGCGGCCGGACAATGACGCGGGCACCGGGAAACCGAAGTAGTCGAGGATCGAGGCGGTCAGGTCCACATGGCCATAGGTCCCTGGCTTGATGCGAGGCAAGGGTTCCGGCGCCAGCGTCAGGTTGAACCCCCAGGATGACGCCAGGCGTACATCGTCGATGCCATGGGACTCGTCCGAGGTGATCACCACCAAAGTATTTTTCAGGATGCCCTGGCGTTCCAGGCCGATGAGGAAGTTATCCAGCGCATCATCCAGGTAACCCACGGCGGCCTGTTTGGCGGTGTCATAGCGCTGCAGGTAGTCATCCGGTGCGGAGTAGGGCTGGTGCGTACCCACGGTCAGCAGGGTGAGCATCCAGGGCTTGTCGGTTTGTTGCAGTTGCCCGACATAGTCCAGCGCGCCTTCGAAGAACGTCTTGTCGTCCTTGCCCCAGGGAAACTCCAGGTAAGCGGGTCGGGTGAACCACTCCATGCCCAGGGTTGTGTCGAAGCCGATGTGGGGCATGATCCTGTCCTTGGCCATGAACCGCAGGCCCGCACCCTGCAGGAAATGCGTGGCAAAGCCATGCTGGCGCAACTGGGCCGGCAGGCAGGCCTGGTTGCGCCGGGTCTGGTTGAGCATTTCGACGCCCTTGGGCGTGCCGTCGTCGAGCTTGTCGTAGTCGCCACATAGCATTGCGTAAAGGCCGCGGATGGTCTGGTGGCTATGCAGGACATAATCGGGCGTGTTCATGCCTCGCTCGGCCCAGGCACTGAGGCGTGGCATGGGGTTTTCCTGATAACGACTGTTCAGAGCCTGACGGTTCGCACCTAGATAGGCACCGGGAATGCCTTCCAGGGTGATGACCAGCACGTTGCGCGCCTGGCCTGGTGCGGCCAGCAGCTTCTGCCCATCGAGGTCCAGCCGGGTCAGGCCTTCCATTGGCGGGAGTGGGATACCTGCATCGCTCTCAAGCCAGTCGTTGATTTGATCTTGCCCGGTAGAGACCGCTGCTGTGGCGAGTTGATGGGGTAGATTGAACACATTCCACTGGTCCGCCTCGGTGGGGTGCCAGGATTGTACGGTGCTATGGATCAGCAGGAGCAGCGCAGGCAATGCCCACGCGTGGCGTGGCAAGGATGGTGCACGGCGTGAGCGGCCGGGCCGCAGGACCATCAGCCAGAGCGCCAGCGCTGTCAGTTGCAGCGCGGCCAACCAGGGATGGGCGAAGCCGCCGCTGCTGGAATTTTCGACGAATTGCGGATCGGTCAGGTAGTGCAGGTCCGAGGGATTGGGCATGCGTCCGACGGCGCTGACCAGTTCGATGTTGGTCAGCGTCAGTGCGGTCCAGGCCAGCAGCACAGGCAAGCTCAGCCAGAGGGGGCGACGGTAGAGCAGCGCGAGCAGCAGCCCACCAACGCCCACGTCGGACAGGTAGCCTAACGGATCGGACCAACCCAGTGCCAGACGCAGGGCGAGAGGAACGACCAGGACCAGACCGGCCAAGGTGATCAAAGGAGCGAAGGGAGAAGAGAGTCCGCGGTAAAAAATGTTCACGAAACAGGCCTTGTACGGTGCTGTTTATCAGTCATCAAACGGTAATGATGGGCGCGATGGTAACAAGCCTGGTCAGCTGCAACCGTCTCGTCACGCTGCGGTCGGTTTGCTCAGGCCCTACAATGGCCGTGCAGCATGGCTTTGCGGTGTCTGGCAAACTTGTATCAGGATTTTTCATCGGGGGATGGATGGACAGGTTTCAGGAAATGCAGGTGTTCATTGCTGTTGCACAGGAGTCCGGTTTTTCGGCGGCGTCGCGGCGTCTTGGCCTGTCGGCGGCCAGCGTGACCCGCGCGGTGGCTGCGTTGGAGCAACGCATCGGCACGCCTTTGCTGGTTCGCACCACCCGCAACGTTTACCTGAGTGAAGCCGGTCAGCGCTTTCTGGAGGACAGCCGGCGAATCCTGGGCGATCTACAGGAAGCCGAGGATTCGGCGGCCGGCAGCCATGCCCAGCCCAGGGGGCAGTTGACGATTACTGCGCCGGTGTTGTTCGGACAATTGTTCGTGACGCCCATATTGGTGGAGTACCTGCAACAGTATCCGGAAGTCGTTATCAATGCTTTGCTGCTGGATCGCAATGTCAGCATGGTCGAGGAGGGCATGGACGTTGCCGTACGCATCGGCGAGTTGCCCGACAGCAACCAGCACGCCGTCCGCGTCGGTGAAGTGCGGCTGGTCGTCTGCGGCTCTCCTGAGTTTTTCGCTCGGCATGGCCGGCCCCGGCATCCGCAAGACCTGGAACGACTGCCAGTAGTGGCTTCTTCGGCCATAGGCCAGGTCAGAAGCTGGACCTTTGTCGATGCTGGGCAAACGTTGGCGGTCCGGCCGGTGCCTCGGCTGATGGTCACCGCCAATCAGGCCGCCATAACCGCCGCCAGCCAGGGCCTGGGAATGACGCGTGTGCTGTCTTATCAAGTGGCAGGTGAGATCGCTAGCGGGGGCCTGGAAATCGTCCTGGCCGATTTCGAGCTGCCACCCCTGCCGATTCACGTGCTGTACCAGGGTGGACGCAATGCGCCAGCTCGGGTTCGCAGTTTTGTCGATTTCACGGTGAGCGCCCTGCGTAGGCACCCGGCCTTGAGTGGCTGATGTATTGTTTCGCTGGAGGAAATAATGGATTGCGTTTGCGGGTGATTCTCTAGTTTTTAACTGAGGGGGAAGATGACGCCATCGATGCCGTTCTGCTGACGGCGTCATTTCCAGCGGAGTTGACCATGAACCCCATCAAGCTTTATCACTTCCCGCTTTCCGGACATGCCCACCGCGTTCAACTGATGCTTTCTCTGCTCGAACTGCCGGTCGAGGTGGTTTTCGTCGATCTGGCCAAGGGGGCACACAAACAGGCGGATTTCCTGGCCATCAACCCATTTGGACAGGTACCGGTGATCGACGATGACGGTGTGGTACTGGCCGACTCCAACGCCATTCTGGTGTATCTGGCGCAGAAGTATGGCCGGGGCCGCTGGCTTCCGAGCGACCCGGAGGGGGCCGCCCGGGTGCAACGCTGGTTGTCGGTGGCTGCCGGGCCAATCCATTCCGGGCCCGCCACGGCGCGTCTGATTACGGTGTTCGGCGCGCCATATAACGCCGAGGATGTGATTGCGCGGTCCCACAGTCTGTTGAAAGTCATCGATCAACATTTGAGTAGCAGCACTTGGTTGGCGGGTGATGCTCCCACCATCGCCGATGTCGCCGGCTACTCCTACATCGCCCATGCGCCGGAGGGCAACGTGTCGCTGGACGACTACGTCCATGTCCGCGAGTGGTTGGCGCGGATTGAAGCACTGCCCGGGTTCGTGGGCATGCCGCGTACGGTTGCCGGTTTGCAGAAGTAGCCTGTAGCGCGGGGAAAGGGCCGTTCGACAATGCGGCGGCCCTGACCTTGTGGTGATACATGAAAACTTCGGCCCACTGACCTGGCCTATGCCCGTCCGGAGCAAGACGCGGTAATCTGCCGGGTTTCAGCGGGTGATGAAGGTTCATGACTTTTCTTTTCCGGACATCGCTGGTACTCGTCGCGCTGCTGCTACAGGGTTGCGAGCAACCGCCTGCTGCACCTCTCGATCAACAACTCTATATCTGGCAACGCCAGTGGACCTCGGCCCACGAAGCGGCGCTGCGCCAGAGTCAGCAGGACTTCTCGAGCTTGCGGGTGCTGGCCTTGCAGGCTTTTCCCCGTGCGGGTTGGAGCCGTGCGCAGATCAATCCGGCCTTGCTCAAGGCCGATGGCCGGCCGCTGATCGCGGTGATCCGCCTGGATGGCCAGCTCGGAACACTGGATCGGGACGAGGTCATCGCACAGATCCAGCAAGTGCTGAGCGACTGGCAAGCCCAGGGTCTGACACCGGTGGGCGTGGAGATCGACCATGACGCCGGTAACGCACGGTTGCCGGCCTATAGGGCATTCCTGACCCAGTTGCGCCAAACCTTGCCGTCCACGTTGCGGCTGAGTATCACGGCCTTGCCAGCCTGGCTTGACAGCCCCGCGCTGCCCGGGCTGCTCGAAACCGTAGACAGCAGCGTGTTGCAGGTCCATGCGGTGAGCAACCCGTGGCAAGGGCTGTTCGATCCGAAACAGGCACGGCACTGGGCCGAGCGCTGGAGCAAGGTCACCCGGCGGCCGTTTTACCTGGCCCTGCCAGCTTATGGTGTGGCGTTGTTGACCCAGGAGAGCGGCACGCCGGTGGTTGAAAGCGAAGTGCCGATCGACAGGGGAGGCGAGCGTCTGGAACTGTTGGCAAACCCGCAGCAAGTGGCCGGGCTCGCCGCGGATCTGCGCGCCGAGCCGCCGAAGCACCTGGCTGGGTTGATCTGGTTTCGACTGCCGCTGGCAGGTGACCGTCGTGTCTGGAGTCTGACCACACTGGGTGCAGTGGCCAGGGGAGACAAGCTGGACAGCCGCCTGGCCCTGACGCTGGAGGAAAAAGACGGTTTGTACGATATCCGGCTGGTCAATCGAGGCAATCTCGACAGCCCCTGGCCTCAACGCGTGACGCTTGCCGTCGGCGCATGTGACGGGCTCGATGCCTTGGCTGGGTATTCATTGCAACAAACTCCCGGACTGCTTACCTTCACCCGCATTCAGGAAGGTCGCCTAGCCGCCGGTGCCCAACGGGCGATAGGGTGGGCGCGTTGTACGAAAATTGAACAAGGAGCTTTCAATGTTTACCCGTGAGTGGCCTCGTCGTTTGCTCTGCCCGGTGTTCTGTATGAGCCTCGGTTTGCCGTTCGGCCAGGCTTTGGCCTGTGGTCCGGAGTTCCCGATGCGCTTGCTGGACAACCGCGCCCAGTCCCTGGCCGAATTACCCGAAGGCAGCTTTCGCTTCGAGATCAAGCGTCTTGGCCACGCCATCGCCGCACTCAAGCCGGCCAGCGAGGCGACGCGCAACCCGGATTACAACTACGACGATTTGTCTGCTTACGTGGCGCAGCGCAGCGAGGCTGAACGCATTGGCCTGACTCCGCCGCAGCAAGCGTTGGTGGAGCGGTTGCGGGCGCTGACTGACGTCGATGAGGTCGCTGTGCAAGCGGCGAACCTGCCGGCTGAGCTACGGTTGTACGCCATCGGCGCGGCCGCCTTTGGTGCTGGTGAAAACCAGAGGGCTGCCCAGACGTTCCAGGAATTGCTGGCATTGCCGGCGGACCAGCGCCCGTTGCGCAGTACCTGGGCGGCCTATTCCCTGGGGCGGGCCTTGTTTGCCGTGAGTACCGAGGCGGGCAATGAAGATCCGGCGGCATTGCGGGATCAGGCCCGAGCGGCGTTTCGTCAGGCCCGTGACCTGAGCGTTGCCGGTTTCAGCGATCCGCTGGAGCTGGGTATCGCCAGTCTCGGCGAAGAAGCCAGGGTGGCCTATACGGCTGACGATTGGGACAGTGCTATCAAGCTGTATGCGACCCAGTCACTGTACGGCTCTGAGGTCGGTTACAGCTCGTTGCTGTACCTGGCGGCGGACCTGAGTGGCCAGCCGGATGATCGCCTGAGCGAGCTGCTTAAGGTCGATGCCGTGCAGCGGTTATTGACGAGTTACCTGCTCAGCCGCGTCAACTGGTGGGATGGGGAGGAACCATCCGGTGAAAAAAGACTGGTCAAGCTGCTGCAAGCCAGCAGTCATGGCAATCTGGATGATGCCGATCGGCTGGCGGCGGTGAGCTATCAGCACGGCGATTACGCCAGCGCCAAAGCCTTTGTGGATAAAGCCGGCGACAGTGGATTAGCCTGGTGGCTGCGGGCCAAACTGGCCGTGCGTGACGGTGACAAGACGGCGGCGGCTGCGGCCTATGCCAAGGCGGCCCAGGCTTTTCCGAAGGATGAATCCTGGGGCAATCGGCGCACTCCGGATTGGGATTACGAAACAGTGCAGCCCAAGTGCCGGGTCGAAGGCGAGAGCGCAATCCTGGCCCTGCAACGGGGCGACTACTTGCAAGCCTTCGATCAGCTTTACCGTGGCCAGGGCAACTATTGGTACGACGCCGCTGCAGTCGCCGAACGGGTACTGACCGTCGAGGAGTTGAAACAGTACGTCGACGCCCAGGTCCCGGCGCCACCCCCATTGAGCCAGCAGGATCGCGACAACTACGTGCCACTGCCGGTAGCCGCGCAACTGCGTAACCTGCTGGGCCGCCGCTTGCTGCGGGAAGGGCGCTATGACGAAGCACCGGCTTACTTCGATAACCCCGATCTGCAGAACAAGGCCAGGGCCTATGGCCAACTGCGCCAGGAGGCAGAGTCTAAATGGTGGCCGACCCGCCGGGCTGAGGCGTATTTCCACGCATCCTGGATGGCGCGCGAATGGGGCATGGAGCTGCTCGGCTACGAAATGGCGCCGGACTACGCGACCCTGGGGGGCAACTACAGCCTGGAACCGGTTGAACTGAAGGTCGGGCCGTTGGTGGCCGAAGGGGAGGTGCAACGTCAGCAGGCCAGCGCCGCGCAACCGAACGAGCGCTTTCATTACCGTTTTGTCGCCACCGCCCTGGCGAGCAAGGCGGCGGACAATGTGCCCCATACCAGCCAGGCGTTTGCGGCGGTGTTGTGCAAGGCCGTGGGGTACAACTCGAGCCTGGAAGAGCAAAGCGCGCTGTATCAGCGTTACGTGAAAGAAGGTCCTTATGTGACTTGGGCTGGGGATTTCGGTCATCAGTGCCAGGAGCCGGATTTCCGTGCGGCTGATAAGCGCTACGTCACCCAGGCCCTCGACCCGATTCGTTCCGCGTTGCGTCCCTACAAGCGTTGGTTGCAGATCGGGGCCGTGGTGCTGTTGGTCGCGGGCGCGTTGGGGTTGATCAGTCGGCGTCGCCGCAAGGCGCAAAGGTCGACGGGCTGACTTCGACCCATTTGAAAACCTGGTGGCGAGGGGATTTATCCCCGCTGGGCTGCGCAGCAGCCCCTAGATCCTGACCTCGCGGTTTACCAGAAAGATTGTGTTGAATGGTTTAAGGGCTGCTTCGCAGCCCAGCGGGGATAAATCCCCTCGCCACAAAGGTCCTGTTCATCTCACCGGATTTGCCATCCAACATGAAGAATTAAAAACAGAAATTTCACAGCTATGGTTATAAGGTAACGCCATATAACGAAAAGGCTGTGGTGTCTGTCCACATGCCCGGTTTTTGATCGCCACAAGTGCTGGGGTGGTATGCAAGTCGATCTTGATGTCGAGGGGGCACTGGTGGCCGAGCGGCCACGCTTTCAGCAGGCACAGTCCCAAGGGCGACGCATTCGGCGGATCGCTTTTGCGCTGGCCGTCCTGGCGGGTGCGGGGTTGGTGTCCGGCTTCTTTGTCGGGCTGTTTTCGCCGCAATCGATGTGGCCGGCTTTGTTGGCGAGTCAGAGTGCCGCGCTGCTGGTGCTGGGGGCCGGTCTGCAATCCGCTTGGTGGGTGACGCAATGGCGCAGCAGAGCATTGCTGCCGACGGCGGTTATCCCAGTCGTCGAGCACGACCCGGTTGAGCCGTCCGGCTGGTATGAGCGACTGCTGGAGCGCATCAGCGCGCGCTGGATCGGCCTGCTGAATCAGATCGGCGCGCCGACTCTGTGGCTGGCCGGTTGGGCGGGGTTGGCGCTGCTGAGTCTGCAACAAGCCTGGAATCTGGCGCTGCCGCCGGCCATGCTTGGCGCATCGGCCAGTGTGGGGGCAGTGCTTTCATTGTTGTTGGCGTTCGGCTTGTTGGTATTTGAACGCCAACTGGCCCAGCAACCCTCTATCGAGTGGCCGGAGGCATTGCCATTGGCGCAGCTGGCCCGCCTGGCGATTATCGTGTTGGTGCTCGGCGCGCTGTGCCTGTTGTTCGCTAGTGAATCGTCCATCTGGCCGGTGCGCCTGGCGGTGCTGATGGGAGTGTTGCCGGGGCTGGCGGCGCTGGAACTATTGCTGCGGGCCCTGCTGTCATTGTTCAGCCCGCGCCGGGAGTCCCTGGAGCCGACCTTGCTTGGCCGCAGCGTCATCGCTGACCTGCTGCGCTGGCCACCGCAGCCCTTGCTGGCCCTGCAGCATGAACTGCACAACCGCTTCGGCATCGACCTGCGCCAGATCTGGGCGTTCAGCTACATGCGTCGTGCTTTTTTGCCGGTGCTGGCGCTGGTATCGCTGGTGGGTTGGCTGCTCACCGGCGTGCACGAAGTGCCGCTGCAAGGGCGCGGCATCTATGAGCGTTTTGGAAAGCCGGTGGAGGTGTTCGGTCCTGGCCTGCAGTTCGGTCTGCCCTGGCCGCTGGGTCGGGTGCTGAACATCGAAAACGGTATCGTCCATGAACTGGCCACCAGCGTGGGCGAAAGCTGGGTGAGCACGGAGGCCGACTCGGCGGAGGGACCGGCACCGGCGATTGCCAATCGTTTGTGGGACGCCAGCCATGTGAACGATAAATCCCAGGTGATTGCCAGCCGTCGTGCCGATCAGCAGAGCTTCCAGATCGTCAACATGGATGTGCGTTTTGTCTATCGCATCGGCCTTACCGATGCCGCGGCGCTGGCTGCGACCTACAACAGTGCCGACATTCCTACTCTGATTCGCAGCACCGCCAGCCGCATCCTGGTGCATGAGTTTGCCTCGCGTACGTTGGACGGTTTGTTGGGGGCCGATCGTGTCAGCCTGGCCGATGAAATCGGTCGGGCTGTACAGAACGATTTGCAGGCGCTCAACAGCGGCGTGGAGATCCTGGCAACTGTCGTCGAGGCGATCCACCCACCCGCGGGAGCGGCCAATGCCTACCACGGTGTGCAGGCGGCGCAGATCGGTGCCCAGGCATTGATTGCCCGGGAACGTGGTGCGGCGGCGGAGCAGACCAATCAGGCACAGCTGCAAGCCAGTGTTGCCCACGACCAAGCCCAGGCCACCGCCCGAGAAATCAACGCGACTGCCCAGGCCGCCGACTTGCGCTTCAGCGCCGAACGCAAGGCATACGCCACGGCCGGCCACGCCTTTGTGCTGGAGCAGTACCTCAGCCAACTGAGCCGGGGCCTTGGCAGTTCCAGGTTGCTGATTCTCGATCACCGTCTGGGCGGCGGCAACGCGCCGACCATCGATCTGCGCACTTTCACGCTTCCGGCCGATCCCGCATCGCCGCGTAACCTTGTACAGCCAGGAGCTGCCCATTGAGCCAGTCTTCTTCCCACGATCATCACGATCATACCCATCATGACCACGGCCATGCCGGTCACCATCATGGGCATCATCACCATCATCACGGCGACCCGCAGGAAGCGGGTCCATTTCCCTGGCGGCGAATGGGCTGGGCGGCGCTGCTGGTCGCCTTTGCCGTCGCGGCCGCGAGCCTGGTCCAGGTGCGCTCGGGGGAGGCGACCGTCATCACCCGCTTTGGCAATCCGGCACGGGTACTTTTGCAGCCTGGCCTGGGTTGGCGCTGGCCGACGCCGTTCGAGGCAGCGATTCCGGTGGACTTGCGACTGCGCACGACCTCCAGCGGTCTGCAGGATGTCGGTACCCGTGACGGCTTGCGCATCATTGTTCAGGCCTACGTAGCGTGGCAGGTGCAGGGTGATCCGGCCAACGTCCAGCGTTTCATGCGTGCGGTGCAGAACCAACCGGACGAGGCCGCCCGACAGATTCGCACGTTCGTGGGATCAGCCCTGGAAACCACGGCTGCCAGTTTTGACCTGGCGAATCTGGTCAACACCGACGCCAGCCAAGTGCGCATTGACGATTTCGAAGCGCAGCTGCGCCAGCAGATCGAACAGCAGTTGCTCGCCACTTATGGCGTGCGAGTGCTGCAAGTGGGCATCGAGCGTCTGACCTTGCCTTCGGTGACGTTGACCGCGACGGTGGATCGCATGCGTGCCGAGCGGGAAACCATCGCCACCGAACGCACCGCCATTGGTAAGCGCGAAGCGGCGCAAATTCGTTCCGCCGCTGAACGGGATGCGCGGATCGTGCAGGCGGATGCCACGGTGAAAGCCGCCGATATCGAGGCTCAGTCCCGGGTCGAGGCCGCTGAAATCTATGGCAAGGCCTACGCCGGTTCGCCTCAGCTGTATAACCTGCTGCGCTCGCTGGACACCTTGGGCACGATTGTCAGCCCCGCTACCAAGTTGATCTTGCGCACCGATGCAGCGCCATTCCGGGTGTTGGTCGATGGACCACCGTCCGTGGAACTCAAAGGTGGAACACAACCATGAGTGTGGTTCCACGTGGAACAAATGAGTTATCCAGCCCCTGGGTTCAGGCTGGACGCGTGGCATTTCTGGCGCTTTACGCAGTCACGGTCCTGGCGGCATTGGCCTGGGCCTTTTCCAACGTTCGGCAGATCGACCCTCAAAACCGGGCTGTGGTCTTGCGCTTTGGCGCGCTGGATCGTATTCAGAACGCCGGGCTTCTGTTGGCATGGCCGCGTCCCGTGGAGCAAGTAGTCCTGCTGCCGGCTGCGGATCGGGTCCTGGAGCGGCGAGTGGAAAACCTGCTGCGCTCGGATGCGGCCTTGCAGGCTGATCGTGTCGCCAGTTTTGCCTCGCCGGTCAGTGATGCCCTGGCTGGCTCTGGCTATTTATTGACCGGTGACGCCGGGGTGGTACAACTGGATGTGCGGGTGTTCTATAAGGTCACTGAACCCTATGCGTTCGTCTTGCAGGGCGAGCATGTCCTCCCGGCACTGGACCGCCTCGTCACCCGTAGCGCTGTGACCCTTACAGCGGCTCGGGATCTGGACACGATTCTGGTCGCTCGCCCCGAACTGATTGGCAGTGACAACCAGGCCGCCGAACGCCGCGAACGCCTGCGCGGTGATCTCGTGCAAGGTATCAACCGACGGCTGGCCGATCTGGCGGCAACGGGGCAGGGGCTCGGGATCGAGGTGGTACGGGTCGACGTCCAGTCGAGTCTGCCGGGTCCTGCGGTGGGCGCATTCAATGCGGTGTTGACGGCCAGTCAGCAGGCTGATAAAGCCGTTGCCAATGCCCGCACCGAAGCCGAGAAACTGACGCAGACTGCTCGCCAGGATTCCGACCGTGCTCTGCAAGTGGCTCACGCCCAGGCAAGCGAACGGCTCGCCAAAGCCTCGGCTGACACCGCCACGGTGCTCAGCCTGGCGAAGACCAAAGATGCTGATCCACAAATGCTGCTACGCCTTTATCGCGAGCGCATCCCAGGCATTCTGCGCCAGGCCGGGTCAGTGACCACGGTCGACCCTAAAGACGATTCCCGTTTGATCATTCAGGGAGCTGAGCAATGAGCGCTCAAGCCGCCGCCGTTCCGATGTTGTCTTACGCCGAACAACGCACGGCCGCCCGACAGTTGACCCTGGCGATGCTTGCCCTCGGTCTGCTCGCGCTGGGTCTGGTATGGCGCCTCTGGTCGCCGGAGCAGACCGGGGTCAGCCAGTTGCTGTTGGGTTTCGCTTCACTATTGGTCGCGGTACCGGTGATGCGTTCGGCATGGTACAGCCTGCGTTATCCAAGCCTGCACGGCATCACCGATCAACTGATCGCCTTGGCGATGCTGGGGGCCTGGGCTACTGGGGATCTGCTGACCGCTGCGCTGCTGCCGATCATCATGATTTTCGGCCATGTGCTGGAGGAGCGTAGTGTCATCGGTTCCCAGGAAGCCATCCATGCCTTGGGACAACTGACGCGCAGCCTGGGTCGCAAGGTGTTGGCTGATGGCTCGATCATTGAAGTCGACAACGCCACGTTGCAACCCGGCGATACGGTGGAGGTGCGTGCCGGTGATCGCGTACCGGCCGATGGCCGGGTACTGTCCGGTCAGGCGAGTCTCGACACTGCACCTATTACGGGTGAGTCCGTGCCGCTGGAAGCAGGCGTAGGCACTGAGGTGTTTGGTGGTGCGATCAACCTCGATGGATTGCTGCGCCTGGAAGTAACCCGTACGGGGCACGAGTCGACATTGGGTAAAGTCATCGCCCTGATGCAAAACGCCGAACGCTCCAAGCCCCCCATTACACGATTGCTGGAGCGCTATGCCGGCAGCTATCTGGTGTTGGTGTTACTGCTCGCGGCGGTGACCTGGTTCATTACCAACGATGCTCAGGCGATGTTGGCGGTGTTGGTGGCGGCCTGTCCTTGTGCTCTGGTGTTGTCTGCGCCGGCGACCGCCATTGCGGGAATCGCGGTGGCGGCGCGCCATGGCATCCTGATCCGTAGCTCGGCTTTCCTGGAGGAGCTGGCGGACCTGACGTCACTGGTTGTCGACAAGACCGGGACGTTGACTTACGGCTCTTTGCGCCTGCAATCCATCGAAAGCACGGGGAGCGATCAGCCGTTCCTGTTGCCGTTGGCCGCGAGTCTCGGCTCCGCCAGCAGCCATCCGGTCAGCCGGGCGTTGGCAGGGCTGGTGGAGCAGGAGGAGTATCTGCCGTTGGCGCAGATTCACGAGCGACAGGGCCTGGGCGTTGTGGCGATGACCAGCCAGGGCGAAGCAGCCCTTGGCCGACCTGAATTGTTTGCTCAGCTAGGCATCGAAACCTCAATGGTGCCCGATCATGATGGCCCGATTGCCGGGCTGGCTCTGGATGGAGAGTTCCTCGCCTGGTTGCTGCTGGCCGATAGCGTCAAGCCGGAAGCGCAGGTCGCCATGGCCGAGTTGCGGACGTTGGGCCTGGGGCGGCAACTGTTGCTGACCGGTGACCGCCAGAGTGTGGCAAGTACGTTGGCGCGGCAAGTTGGCATCGCCGATGTACAGGCCCAGGCGCTACCGGAGGACAAACTCAAGAGGGTCATGACGGAGATCGACAATGGCTTCCGGCCCATGGTCGTCGGTGACGGCATCAACGACTCTCTGGCGCTCAAGGCCGGGGTGGTGGGTGTCGCCATGGGGGCCGGCGGCGCGGATATCGCCCTGGCATCGGCGGATATCGTTCTTATCGGCAGCGACCTGAGGCGACTCGGCACCTGCGTACGCCTCAGCCGCCAGTGCCGGCACACCTTGCAGGTCAACGTGATCATTGGCCTGGGCTGGACGCTGGCGATTGTCGCTTTTGCCGCGTTCGGTTGGCTTGGAGCGGCGGGGGCGATGATTGCCGCACTGCTGCATAACCTGAGCACCTTGTTGGTGTTAGGTAACGCCGGAAGGCTGCTACGCTTTCAGGAGCCATTGCTGAAAGTCCAGGAGCAGGGGTAGAACTTGCGCGCGGCACTTGCAGTCCATGGTGGAAGAGGGTGTAACAGTTGGCAGTACCGGCTCAGGGAGTGAATACGGGCAACGATAGAAAAAGGCTATAAATTGGATAGCCTGCTATTTTTCTACGATGGTCTACCCTCATTTCAGACGTCTGAAACAAGGGGGTTACTTCATGCTCGCGCAACTTCCACCGGCCTTACAGAATCTCCACCTGTCGCTTCGGCTGCGGCTCTGGGACGGCCATGAATTCACGCTGGGTGCCGACCCCAGCGTCACGATTGTGGTCAAGGACCCACAAATGGTCGCGAAACTTACCCATCCCAGCCTGGACGCACTTGGGGCGGCGTTTGTAGAAGGCAAGCTGGAGCTTGAAGGCTCGATCAGCGAAGTGATACGGGTCTGTGATGAATGGAGTCAGGCGCTGGTGGACGAGGAGGGTGATAGCCTGCCCGTACGTTCAGTCCATGACAAGGAAGCCGACGCCAAGGCGATTTCCTATCACTACGACCTTTCCAACGCGTTTTATCAGCTGTGGCTCGACAGCGACATGGCCTATTCCTGTGCCTATTTCGAGACGGGCAGCGAAACCCTAGAACAGGCCCAACAAGCCAAGTTCCGTCACCTGTGCCGCAAGCTGCGCCTGCAGCCCGGTGAATACCTGCTGGATGTCGGCTGCGGATGGGGTGGGTTGGCACGTTATGCGGCGCGGGAGTTCGGTGTCAGGGTGTTCGGTATCACCCTGAGCAAAGCGCAGCTGGCCCTGGCCCGGGAGCGAGTCCAAGCGGAGGGCCTGGAGGATCAGGTGGAGTTGCAGTTGCTGGATTACCGGGACCTCCCGCAGGATGGCCGGTTCGACAAAGTGGTCAGTGTCGGCATGTTCGAGCACGTCGGCCACGCCAATCTGGAGCAATACTGCAAGACGTTGTTCGGTGCGGTCCGCGAGGGTGGGCTGGTGATGAATCACGGCATCACGGCCAAACATACCGATGGCCGTCCGGTAGGACGTGGCGCGGGGGACTTCATCGAGAAGTACGTTTTCCCCAATGGCGAGTTGCCGCATCTTTCAATGATTTCGGCCCAGATCAGCGAGGCGGGGCTGGAGATTGTCGATGTGGAGAGCTTGCGCCTGCACTACGCGCGCACGCTGGATCACTGGAGTGAACGGCTCGAAGACAATCTGGAGGCCGCATCGAAAGAAGTGCCGGAGCAGGCGTTGCGAATCTGGCGCCTGTACCTGGCTGGATGCGCTTATGCGTTCGCCAAGGGCTGGATCAACCTGCATCAAATTCTGGCCGTGAAGGCCTACGCCGATGGCAGCCATGATTTGCCCTGGACTCGGGACGATATCTACACGCCTTAGAGTATTGGCGAAATGAGCCGGGCGATTCGCATGCCGACTTTTTGCAATCGGTGGGTTTCCCGGCTTTCTTCCTTGGCGATCTCGTGGGCTTGAGCGAAGTCTTTTTCAAGCATCTGCTCCACCTCGGTAGCGAACGGAATATCCACCGTCAGCAGCATCACTTCGAAATTCAACCGAAACGAACGGTTGTCCAGGTTAGCGCTGCCGATGGCGCTGATTTCCCGGTCGATCAATACCACCTTCTGATGCAAGAACCCCGGCTCGAAACGGAATACCCGTACACCGGCCCGTACCGCTTCGAACGCATACAGGCTGGAGGCGGCATAGACGACTTTATGGTCCGGTCGTGAAGGCAGGAGGATACGCACGTCTACCCCGCGCAGCACCGCCAGGCGTAATGCAGCGAATACCGACTCGTCAGGAATGAAGTAGGGCGTGGTTATCCAGACCCGTTCGCTGGCCGCATGAATGGCTTCGACGAAAAAAAGCGAACAGGTTTCCTGGGCATCGGCCGGCCCGCTGGCCAGCAATTGGCAGAGCACGCCATCATCGGGGTAGGTGTCTGGCAGGATCAGGGGCGGCAGCGAACGGGCAGCCCAGAACCAGTCTTCGGCAAATGACTCTTGCATGCTCGCCACCACGGGGCCGCGCACCTCGACGTGGGTGTCGCGCCACGGCGACAATGGAGGTATCTCCCCCATGTATTCGTCGCCCACGTTGTGTCCACCGACGAACCCCAACGCGCCGTCCACCGCGACGATCTTGCGGTGGTTGCGAAAATTGACCTGGAAACGATTGAGCCAACCGCTACGGGTTGCGAATGCTTTGACATGGACACCCCCATCACGCAACGCCTGAACATAGTGATGGGGCAAGGCGTGGCTGCCGATCCGGTCATACAACAGATATACCGCAACCCCTTCGGCGGCTTTTTTCAAAAGTAACGCCTGCAGGCGCTGGCCCAACCGGTCGTCATGAATGATGAAGAACTGGATCAGTACCGCTTCCCTGGCGTTCTCGATGGCCTGGAAAACGGCTTCGAACGTGACGTGACCGTTGATGAGTAGACGTACTTCATTGTTCGCCAGGCAGGGCGTTCGGCCCAGCTTGGGCATGGCGCGTAGCGAGGCGTAGGCCTGGGATGCACGGGCAGTCAGGGCCTCTTCGACCCATGGACGCCAGTTCAGCTCGGACATCGCCTTGCGCATTTCTTCGTTGGCTTGGCGGCGTGCCTGGATGTAGCCGTCAAAGGTGCTGCGACCGAACACCAGATAGGGAACCAACGTCAGGTACGGAATAAATACCAATGACAGGGCCCAGGCGATCGAGCCTTGGGCGGTGCGCACCGTCAACACCGCGTGTACCGCGGCGATGGAACCCAGGGTATGAAACAACGCAATCAGGTAACCGAAAACATGCGGTCCAAAATAATCCATGGGCAGCCTTGCTCCTGAAGTTTCAATGCCTAACAAACCATGTTCCATGGCGAATGTCGCTATTTAATTCACTGTCGCCGAGCCTGAACCGAAGCCCGTGGGCGGCGTCTAACGGCCACCTGTCCTCTGGAGTTCTTGCAATGAATGTTCGTCTGCTGAGTTTGGCCTTGGCGGTTGGCTTGTCAGTTCCTGTGGCGGCTCAGGCGCAAATGCTTCAGCCTGGTTTGTGGGAACTGACTACAAGCAACATGAAAGTCGATAACCAGAACCTGCCAGACCTGCAACTTATTCTCGGCCAGCTGCAGAACCAGATCACCCCGGAGCAACGGGCGATGCTGGAAAAGCAAGGCATTACCATGGGCGGGAAGGGGATCCGGGTATGCCTGACGCCGGCCCAGGTCCAGACCAATGACATCCCGTTGCAGGATCCGCAGTCGGGATGCAAACAGCAGATCACCGAGCGCACCGGCAATCAGTGGAAGTTTCGCTTCAGTTGCCCGAAAGCCCAGGGCAATGGTATCGCGACATTCCAGAGCGATCGGGAATTTACTACCAAGGTCAACGGTACCTTCAATGCCACTGGCATCCAGCAGAATGGCAGCCTCGATACCCGGGCCGTGTGGTTGGGGCAGGATTGCGGAACGGTCAAGCCGAGGGCTTGACCATTGTGCAGGTGAAACTGACGGTTACGGTTTGGACAGCGCGTCGTACAGCGTGTTGAGGTTGTATTCGAACAGGCCGGTGAAGGAACTGGCTGGTCCGCTGGCAGCGAGGGCATCGGAGTACAGCGTGCCGCCGATCTGAGCGCCGCTCTCATCGGCGATCTGCTTGAGCAGGCGTGCGTCCTTGATGTTCTCCATGAACACCGCTTTGACGTGCGCCTGACGAATCTGGGTAATCAGCGCTGCGACTTCGGCGGCTGACGGCTCGCGTTCAGTGGACAGTCCCTGTGGTGCTATGAAGTCGATGCCATAGGCCTGACCCAGATAACCGAATGCATCATGAGACGTCACGATCTTGCGGTTGCCTGGCGGCAGGGAACCGAGCTTGGCCTTGGCATCCGCGAGCAGCGCGTAGATCTTCTTCAGGTACGCTTGGCTGTTGCGCTCATAATCGGCTTTGTTGGCGGGGTCGGCGGCTTCCAATGCCTTGGTAATGTTGTTCACATACAGCTCGGCATTCGCCAGGTTGTGCCAGGCGTGTGGGTCGGGAACGGTCTCCCCGTCTTCATCCAGCGAGCGCGGAATCACGCCATGACTGGCGCTGATGACGGGCGCGCCGGTTTCCGTGCTGGTGACCAGGCGATCCAGCCAAGGCTCGAAGCCCAACCCATTCTTGATGATCAATTTTGCACCGAGCAGCGCCTTGGCATCGTCCGGCGTCGGTTCGTAAGTGTGCGCATCGGCGTCTGGTCCGACCATGTTGGTAATCTGGATATGCTCGCCACCGACCTGTCGGGTCATGTCGGCAAGAATGCTGAAACTGGTAACCACCTGAAGTTTCTCGGCGGCGGACAAGGACATCGACAGCATCAAACTGAATAGCACGAGCAGGGCGCGCATCGGGAAACACCTCATGGGGATGTGAACAGGGGCGGGCGGTGCAGCAGACCGTGTACCGGACCGACTATCACGGAGAGCAGATAAAACATCCCCGCAACCAGCACGATGGCCGGGCCGCTGGGCAATGAGAAATAGAAGGACAGCAACAGGCCAAACCAGACCGAGAGGCAACCGAGCAGCGCAGCGATGGCCATCAGGGGTGGCAAGCGACGACTCCAGAACCGCGAGGCGGTGGCCGGCAACATCATCAGGCCGACCACCATGAGAGCGCCAATGGCCTGGAACCCAATCACCAGGTTCAGCACCACCAAAGTCAGGAACACACCGTGGGCCAACGGACCGAGCCGGCTGACGGTTTGCAGGAACAGCGGATCCAGCGTGTCGAGTAATAAAGGGCGGTAGATCAGCGCCATGGCAATCAAGCTGGCCGCCGACACCCACAGCATGCCGGTCAGCGTCGGACCGTCCACCGCCAGGGCCGAGCCGAATAACAGGTGCAGGAGATCCAGGCGTTTGCCCGCGACGCCGAGGATCAGCACGCCGGCCGCGAGGGAAATGGGATAGATCGCCGCGAGGCTCGCATCTTCTCGCAGGCCGGTTCGGCGGGTCACCCAAGCGGCGAGTCCAGCCATGCCCAGGCCCGCGCCGAGGCCGCCCAAGGTCAAGGCGGGCAGGCTCAAGCCGGCGAACCAGAAGCCCAGTGCGGCACCGGGCAGAATGCCGTGGGCCACCGCATCGCCGATCAGGCTCATGCGGCGCAGGATCAGAAATACCCCCAACGGCGCTGTGCTGCAGGCCAGTACCAGGCCGCCAAGCAAAGCCCGACGCATGAAGACGAATTCCTGAAAGGGTTGCCAGAGATGAGTGGCCGCGAGCATCAAGCCACCTTCATATGAGGTTGTTGGGTAATCACTTCGACGCTGCGACCCAACGTGCAGCCTGTGGGGCTGACCGACAATGTGTGGGGAATATGCTGGCGTACAGCGGCAAGGTCATGACACACAACCACGAGGGTGCGGCCCTCGGCGTGCCAGGTGTGAATGTGTTTCCACAACAACGCCTGACCCTCTTCATCGAGCGCCGCATGGGGTTCATCGAGTAAGAGTAACGGCGCTTCAGCCAGACTCAGGCGAGCGAGTAAAGCGCGTTGTAATTCGCCTCCAGACAACGCCATGAGTGGGCGATTTTCCAGGCCAGTCAACGCCCAGTTCTCCAGCGCCGTTCCGAGTCGCTGGCTTCGCTGGGCCGGTGTGTGTCGGCTACCCCAAGCTCCTGCGGCTATCAGCTCTTGCAGGCTGATGGGAAATTGTCGATCCAGGTGTTGCTGCTGCGGCAGGAACGAGACGCCGCCCCGACGTGGAACCGTCAGGGTGAGTTTTCCGGAGAGGGGCTTTTGCAACCCCGCGAGGACTTTCAACAGGCTGCTTTTGCCCGAACCGTTGGCGCCGATGATAGCCGTCAGGCTGCCTGCGGGGCGCTCAACATACAGCTCGGGTGTGAGCGGACGCCCCGGTGGGCCCCAACGCAAGGCTTGGCAACTGATCATGCTGCCTCCCGTGTCCAGCGGCTTTGCGCCACGGCGTCATGGGCATGCAGGCTTTCCGCGTGAACGACGCGCACATTGAGGGCCATGACGTCGGGTGACTGCCTCAAGGCCTGACTCAATCGTCGAGCGGCGTCCTCGCAGAACATCAGGTTCTGACCGTTGGCGAGGGCGAATGCTTGTTCGTCGGCGCGTTTGACTGCGGTTTGTACCGCGGTGCCCAAGGCGGCTTCGGCCTGGTTGATGATCCGCGGCAGCGGCAATTGGCTGGTACCCGCGCTCAAGCGAATGTTCAGGGACGCGATGCTGCGTTGGCTGTGTGGCGTAGCAACGATCCCTTTTGAGGAACCCAGCCAAGCCAGAACCTCTGCATATTCCAAAGATTTATTCGCGAAATCATCCACGAACTGCTGCTGGATCAGCTGCCTGGCAAGTGCCGCCGAGCATGGGCAGGTGGATGAGTAGGGTATCTGGATGTTCAGTTCCACGTGGAACACAGCGTGTTTGAGGTGCGCTTCGATACTCACCGGGTAGCGCTTCCAGCCTGATAACGGGCTGACCAGGGCAGGGCGTTTGAGCAACAATTCGGTGTGAAGGGTCAGGGAGGCGGCTTGGGAAAGGCCTTCATGGCTGTTCAGGAAATGCAGTAAGACACGTTGCAGCAGTGGAGGAGAAAGCGGCGAGTTTTCGAGCATCTCCAACGCCAGGTACAGGCGGGACATATGAATACCGCGAGCGTCCACATCGTCGAGGCTGACGCCAAGGTCGGCGATAGCGCTCAGTTGTTGTCCTTCGATCAACACAGGCAAGGCGACGCCACACATCCCCACCCAATCGAGAGGCAAGGCTTGGCGCGAAGCTTGGGCAGCAATGTCCGGAAGCGCAAATGCATTCATGATCAAGATCCGTCGTAGGGTCAAGCCAATGTTATAGTGTAACAATAAATTCGACTAGATCTTTTTCATGAACAGAGTTTCATGCGGTTCTTATGATCGTTCCACGTGAAACATCAGCGTGAATCCTGGCAGCCATTTATGCGTCCGCAGATAAATTTACCGGCTGCACCGCCTGAACTGGAAAAGCGATTCAGGGTGGTCCAGCCGACGCGTCGACTGTAACCAACCCAGGCTTCACCGTCCGAGGCCAAGCCCGTGAAGAACGTCAATTGACCGTAGCGACTGGTCGTTTGTGCCCAATGCCGGCTGCCCTTCACCTCAAAACCGCGCAAATAAACCGTGTTCCCAGCCGTCATGACGCTATAGGCATTCCCTTGCCCATCGGAACAAGCCAGCAAGTTCGCGCTGCGCGTGCAATTTGCCAATAGCGAGGTATGGGCAGACGCCTCCAGGGCGCCTGACAGCATCCAGAACGCGAATACGAATTTCAAAATAATGCGCATCAGTGACTCTCGAAGAGTTGGAATTTCGGGCTAGCGAGCATTTATAGTTATACTATAACATAAAGTAAGCCGCCCTGACCGAGACTGCAGCCTGACAAAACGCGCCACAACACACACTTCCAACACGGCCGTCCGATGAGGATATACCTGATGCCCAATCGTCTTCCCGTAACTGTGCTCTCCGGGTTTCTCGGTGCCGGTAAGAGCACGCTGCTCAACTACGTCCTACGAAATCGTGACAATCTACGTGTCGCAGTAATCGTCAACGATATGAGCGAAATCAACATCGATGGCAGCGAAGTCCAGCGAAATGTCAGCCTGAACCGTGCTGAAGAAAAGCTGGTGGAGATGAGCAACGGTTGCATCTGCTGCACGCTGCGTGAGGATCTGCTGGAAGAAGTCGGGCACCTCGCCAGGGAAGGACGCTTCGATTACCTGTTGATCGAGTCCACCGGCATTTCCGAACCCTTGCCGGTGGCTGAAACCTTCACGTTCCGCGATGAAGAGGGCCGAAGCCTGGCCGATGTCGCACGGCTCGACACTATGGTGACGGTAGTCGACGGCCTGAACTTCCTGCCGGATTACCAGGCCGCCGAGAGTCTGGCATCACGGGGCGAAACCCTGGGCGAGGACGATGAACGTTCAATCACGGATCTGCTGATTGAACAGATCGAGTTCGCCGACGTGATTCTGATCAGCAAGATCGATCTGATCAGCGGCCACGAACGGGAAGAACTGGTGGCTATCCTCAGGCGTCTCAACGCTCACGCGAAGATTATGCCCATGGTCATGGGGCAGGTACCCCTGGGAGAAATCCTCGACACCGGTCGCTTTGATTTCGAGCGTGCGGCTCAAGCGCCTGGCTGGCTGCAGGAATTGCGCGGCGAGCACGCGCCTGAGACCGAGGAATATGGCATTGCTTCGACAGTCTACCGGGCGCGCGGGCCTTTCCATCCCCAGCGCTTCTTCGACCTGATCGAACGACCCTGGATCAATGGCAAGCTGCTGCGCTCCAAAGGCTTCTTCTGGCTAGCGAGCAAACCTGAAGATGCGGGCAGTTGGTCTCAGGCAGGTGGGTTGATGCGACATGGGTTTGCCGGTCGCTGGTGGCGGTTCGTGCCCAAGGATCAATGGCCCCAGGATGCGGAAAGCACCGCTGCCATCATGAAAAACTGGCTGCCCGGCACTGGGGATTGCCGTCAGGAGCTGGTGTTCATTGGTCAGAACATCGACTTCGACCTGCTCGCTGAAGAGCTGGACGGATGTCTGCTCACGGATGCGGAACTGGCCCTCGGTATCGAGAGCTGGCGCTTGTTGCCGGACCCGTTCGGTTCCTGGCATGACGAGGTCGCGGCCTGATGCTGGCGCCCACACTGAAACAGGAGCGCCAGGTTCGGCAGGTTCAGGGCGATACCCCACGGACCCTGGCACAGATTCTGGAAGACGACACCAACCTGGCGGTCTGGCAGCGTCAGCTTCCGGCGCACATCAGTGATTTTGCGGCGTTGGTACTTTCAATGGATCAACCGTTGGCCGAGTCACTGGTGCTCGATGTGCCCGAGGAGGACTCGCAACCTGAACTGAAGGGGCTTGCCGCCGGTTTCAGCGACCTGCACGGCTATGAAGGCTTCGTAGCCGATGTCGCTTGGCTGGTCAGCGCATTTGCCTGCCTGCTGGGCGTCAAACGGGTCGGGTTGCGCCTGCGGACGCTGGACAAGGCCATGTGCCCACGCTTTCACGTCGATCATGTGCCGGTGCGGCTGATCACGACGTACGCCGGTGCTGGCAGCGAATGGCTTGAGGAGGGCGCCATGGAACGTCGACGGCTGGCTCAACCTGATGCCGAGCCCCGTGATCGGCAGGTGATCCAGCAGCTGTGCACTGGCGAAGTGGCGTTGCTAAAAGGTGAAAAGTGGCTGGGCAATGAAGGCTTCGGTCTGATTCATCGCTCGCCGGAGCCGGACCCGGGGGAACGCCGCTTGATCCTCACGCTGGACTGGCTGGCCTAAGGCTTGAGCCAGATACCCTGGCTTTTCCCTTCACAAAACGGCTTGAGATAAGCGGTATCGGTGGCTACGCCGTAATAGTGTATATCCTGGCGGTAAGGCATATTGGCGACTTGGGCGTTGCTGCAGATGCCAAAGGCACCGCCGGGGCACTGATCGACGTATTGCACGTCGACTTTTTGCCCGGCAAGGTTCGGTTGGCAGAAGCCGTCGGCGAACAGTTTGGGCGGGATGTTGCGGTTTTGCTGGCAGACTTTCACATCGAGCCGCTCCGCTTGACTGTGAACCACGCAAGCTTGGGCCAGTGCCTGGTCCGAAATCAGCGCCAACAAGCACCAACCGATTATCCGCATCATCTACCTCCATCAAAAGTCGCCGATTATGTTGCAGAACATCCCCACCCACGTCATCGCCGGTTCCTTGGGGGCCGGCAAGACCAGCCTGATCAGACAACTGCTGGCCCAGCGCCCGGCCGATGAACGCTGGGCGGTGCTGATCAACGAGTTCGGCCAGATCGGCCTGGATGCGGCCTTGCTGACTCAGGCGGCCGATGGTATCGCACTGGGGGAGGTGGCTGGGGGCTGCTTGTGCTGCGTCAACGGGGCTCCGTTTCAGATCGGCCTCGGCCGTCTGCTGCGCAAGGCGCGACCGGACCGTCTGTTTATCGAGCCGTCCGGCCTGGGCCATCCTGCACAACTGCTGCAGCAGCTCCAACAGCCGCCGTGGCTCGGCGTGCTGGCGGTGCAGCCCTGTGTGATGGTCCTGGACGCCGGGGCGCTGGCCGTGGGCAGAACGTTGCCCGAGGCGCAGCATCAAGCGCTGGCCCATGCCGGACTGCTGGTACTGAACAAGTCCGAAGGCCTCAGTGAAACCGACCGTGCCCGCATCGCCGCCCAGCTACCACCTCTTGAGCAGCACTGGACGCAACAGGCTGCATTGCCCCTCGACAGGCTGCCGGGGTTGGGTGTGCGGGGGAGTGGTGCTGTGGACAACTTGAACGTGCCCAGGGATGTCGGCCAACTGCCGGCGATCTGGAGCGATCCGACGTTGCCGATCTGCCTGTATCAGCAGCGGGAAGAGGGCTGGAGCATCGGCTGGCGTTGGCACCCGAGCCAGCGCTTCGATCCGACGGCCTTGACGGAATGGCTGCAGAACGGAAACTGGAGACGGGCGAAGCTGGCTATCCACAGCGTCGATGGCTGGGTGTCGGCCAATGCACTGGATAAGGGAGCGCTGACCTGGCAAGCCAGCGAGTGGCGCCAGGACTCGCGGCTCGAACTGATTTTCGGCGAGCCGCAGGACGTTGAAGCGCTCCAAGCCGGCCTGGCGAACTGTGGGCGTCCGTGAATCAGCTTTGTTTCAAGGCTTCCACTTGTTGTGTTCCTGGCGCCACTGGCTCAACTCGATGACCTCGGCCCGAGGCCTGGTCTGGACCGGTTCAATCGGCGCTTCGGGTGTTTCTTCGAAGGGCATCGGATATGGCGTGAGTTCGATCTGCGCGCTGTGGGCACCGAACTGGGTGATGGTACCCGTATGGCGGGACTCACCGGTCACGGTGAACTCGAAATTGTAGACTCGGGCCAGCCTCCGCCGTCCACTGCCATCCTTCACGAAACCGATCTTCTTCAACGCTACGTTGCCGTCCAGCAACTCGATCTTGAGGTTGGCGCAATGCTGCACGACTCTCGCCAGGGCCCGTTCGCGCAAGCCATGGTTGTGCCATAACCACGCGCCACCGGTGGCCAGCAGCATCAGCACGAAAATGTTTCCAAGAGTCAGCATGAACGAAGTGCTCCAACAAGTTGCTATCAGCTTAACTGTGTCGCCGGTCTGTCGTACAGGCTGTGTTTAGTCGCATACTGCGCGGCTTGAATTTCAATCGTTTTACGGAAACCCTCCCCCATGAAACGGACGCCTCATCTGCTTGCCATCCAGTCCCATGTGGTATTCGGTCACGCAGGCAACAGCGCTGCGGTATTTCCCATGCAGCGTGTCGGCGTGAATGTCTGGCCGCTCAATACCGTGCAGTTCTCCAATCACACCCAGTACGGCCAATGGGCCGGCGAAGTGTTTGCGCCGCAGCAGATACCGGCATTGGTCGAGGGCATCGCAGCGATTGGCGAGCTGGGCAATTGCGATGGAGTGCTGTCCGGCTATCTGGGCAGTGCCGCGCAGGGGCGGGCGATTCTGACGGGTGTGGCGCGGATCAAGGCCGCTAACCCCAAGGCGCTGTATCTGTGCGATCCGGTCATGGGACACCCGGAGAAGGGCTGTATCGTGGCACCCGAGGTCAGTGAGTTCCTGTTGGAGGAGGCTGCGGCCGTGGCTGACCTCATGTGCCCGAATCAACTGGAGCTGGACAGCTTCTCGGGGCGCAAGGCGCAGTCGCTGCTCGACTGCCTCGCCATGGCTCGCGCGCTCATGGCTCGTGGGCCGAAGGCTGTTCTGGTCAAGCACCTGGCCTACCCCGGCAAGCCCGAGGACCGCTTCGAGATGCTGCTGGTGACCGCCGATGGCAGTTGGCACTTGAGCCGTCCCCTGCTGGCTTTTCCTCGCCAGCCTGTTGGCGTGGGCGACCTGACGTCCGGGCTGTTCCTGGCGCGGGTCCTGTTGGGAGACAATCTGGTGGCGGCCTGCGAATTCACCGCTGCGGCGGTGCATGAGGTGCTGTTGGAAACCCAGGCGTGCGCCAGCTATGAGCTGGAACTGGTCCGTGCCCAGGACCGGATCGCACATCCGCGGGTTCGGTTCGAGGCGGTGCCGATCAGTCTTTGATTCACACCGGCGCCTTCGCGAGCAGGCTCGCTCCCACCGTTGACCGAGTAGGTTCAGATACTGTGGGAGCGAGCCTGCTCGCGAAGGGCGCGACTCGGTCCCACAGGCTGAATGGTTAAGGCCCGTCCGCCTTGATCTCCTGGTAACGCTTCTCCAGCTCCTGACGGATCTGCCGACGTTGCTGCGCTTGCTCGTAGCGGCGTTTTGCTTCGCTGTTCTGCGGTTGCAAGGGCGGGACCGCAGCGGGTTTGCGCTGGTCATCCACCGCTACCATGGTGAAGAAGCAGCTGTTGGTGTGGCGTACAGAGCGTTCGCGAATGTTTTCGGTCACGACCTTGATGCCCACTTCCATCGACGTGTTGCCGGTGTAGTTCACCGACGCCAGGAAGGTCACCAATTCGCCGACATGAATAGGCTCGCGAAAGATCACCTGATCCACCGACAGGGTCACCACGTAGCGTCCCGCATAACGGCTGGCACAGGCGTAAGCGACTTCGTCGAGGTATTTGAGCAGGGTGCCGCCATGGACATTGCCAGAGAAGTTGGCCATATCGGGGGTCATCAACACCGTCATCGACAGTTGGGCGTTTCCGGGTTCCATAACGTACTCACGGTTCAAGGCAGCAATTCAGGGAGTGCACCTCTGCGGGCGCTGGTCGCTGGCTCATAGGCCATCAGGTTTTATCAAAACCACCGATATCGGGACGCTGCGCCTGTGCCCGCCGTCACGCGTCGATGGATCTGTTTCCATATATTGCACCGTCTTTTTGTCGGAAGTCGCGGTGTTAACCTGCAAAAGCCCACCTCAAGGGCATTTCCTACAAAGGAGGCGGACTCATTCAGCTTGGCGATGAGACGTTTTGATCAGGGAGCCCGACCGATGCATGCCATCAATTTCATTCAAGATCTGGCAATCATCATGATGGCAGCAGGGTTGGTGACGGTGCTCTTCCATCGTTTCAAGCAACCGGTGGTGCTGGGCTACATCGTTGCCGGTTTCCTCATCGGTCCCCATACGCCGCCGTTCGGTTTCATCCATGACGAAGACACCATCAAGACCCTGGCCGAGCTGGGTGTGATCTTCCTCATGTTCTGCCTGGGTCTGGAATTCAGCCTGCGCAAGCTGTTCAAGGTCGGCGCCACGGCGTTTATCGCGGCGTTCCTCGAAATCGTGCTGATGATCTGGATCGGCTATGAAATCGGCCGCTGGTTCGACTGGAACACCATGGACTCGCTGTTCCTGGGCGCAATCCTGGCCATTTCCTCGACCACGATCATCGTCAAGGCGCTCAACGACTTGAAGATGAAGAACGAACGCTTCGCGCAGTTGATTTTCGGCGTGCTGATCGTCGAAGACATCCTGGGCATCGGCATCATTGCCTTGTTATCGAGCATCGCCGTCAGCGGAACGGTGAGCTCCGGCGAGGTGTTCTCCACAGTCGGCAAGCTGTCTTTGTTCATGATCGTCGCGCTGGTCATCGGTATCCTGCTGGTACCGAGACTGCTGGCCTATGTGGCGAAGTTCGACAGCAACGAGATGCTTCTGATCACCGTGCTGGGCCTGTGTTTCGGTTTCTGTCTGCTAGTGGTGAAACTGGAATACAGCATGGTGCTCGGTGCGTTCCTGATCGGGGCGATCATGGCCGAGTCCCGGCAACTGCTGAAAATCGAGCGGCTGGTAGAGCCGGTGCGTGATCTGTTCAGTGCGATTTTCTTTGTAGCCATAGGCCTGATGCTCGACCCGGCGATATTGCTGCAGTACGCCTGGCCGATCGCCGTGATCACGGCGGCCGTGGTGCTGGGCAAGATGTTGTCCTGCGGCCTCGGCGCCTTTATCGCTGGCAACGATGGGCGCACCTCTCTGCGGGTCGGAATGGGGCTTTCGCAGATTGGCGAGTTCTCCTTCATCATCGCCTCATTGGGGATGACGCTGCAGGTCACCAGTGACTTCCTTTACCCGGTGGCGGTCGCCGTTTCGGTGCTGACCACGTTGTTGACGCCGTATCTGATCCGTGCAGCTGATCCGTTGTCCCTCAAGTTGGCGGCAGTCATGCCGCGACGGCTGACGCGGGTGTTGGGCATGTACGGTGAATGGCTGCGCAGCATCCAGCCTAGCGGCGAAGGAGCGCTGGTTGCTTCGATGATCAGGCGGATTCTGCTGCAGGTGGGCATCAACCTGGCGCTGGTCATCGCGATTTTCGTGTCGGGCGGGTATTTCGCTGAACGAATGTCGATCTACCTGCAAGGCTGGATCAGCGACCCGAGCTGGCAGAAAGCATTGATCTGGGGCGGGGCGCTGCTGTTGTCGCTGCCCTTCCTGATCGCTGCCTATCGCAAGCTCAAGGCGCTATCGATGCTGCTGGCTGAGATGGGAGTGAAGGCTGAGATGGCGGGTCGTCACACCCAGCGGGTGCGTCGGGTGATTGCCGAAGTGATCCCTATCCTCTCGCTACTGGTGATTTTCCTGCTACTGGCAGCCCTGTCGGCCAGTATTTTGCCGACCAACAAGTTGCTGGTGTTGATTGCCGTGGTAGCGACTGCCGTGGCGGCATTGCTCTGGCGATGGTTCGTCCGCCTGCATACAAGGATGCAGGTGGCCTTGATGGAAAACCTGGACAACCACAAGGAGTCGTCCGGGCATTGATCCCAGCTGCTGATCAGCTTTCCAGCCAGACGTCCCGTGCCCAGTGCCAGACAGACTCCCAGGTTTCTTCGGCAATCAATTCTTCTTCGGCTTGCCAGAGCACCACGGTACCGTCCTCTTCGACGCAATAATAATCGTCGCCGTCCTGGCAGATCGGAATCAGGCTGCGGTCGACGCCGGCGTCCCAGGCGTTGGCAGCCACATCCGGCAGGTAGGTGTGGGATTGTGGGTCGGTAACGGTGACCGGCTCCAGGCTGCCGTAGACAACATCGCTGACGGTCAGCAAAAACTCCCTGAAGACGAACGGGATGTCGATGAACAGTTGCTCTTCGATCTCTACCAGCAAGTCTTCGTCGGGCAACTCCAGTGGAACCGGTACCGGTTCGTTGGCTTCACGCAATTGTTCGATGATTTCTTCCACGTCCGGGTGTCCTCTTTCTCGATGGCGCGGTTTTACATGAGGCGGTTTATACAGTAGCGCGCCATAGATGCAACCGCGAAATAGAAAACCCCGGCTTGAGCCGGGGTTCTCTTATTTCAACACGCGAAACGCGTAAAGGTTCAACCGTTCTGGCGAATACCTGCCACCAGCCAAGGCTGGTTTTCGCCATGGGCACGCTCCATGTTCCAGCTTTCGCTGAACGCTTCGCCCTGGTCGAAGCGGGAGTCCTTCGACACACCGCTGAAGGTCAGGGTGGCGATGGTCTTGTCGGTACGATCATCAACACCGTCCAACTGCACCTGAAGGTTGTCGATGTAGGTGGATTGATAGCCATCACCCAGGTCGGCACGCTCGCGCTTGAGGAACTCCAGCAGTTGCGGGGTCACGAACTCGGCGATCTTGTCCATTTCGTTCGCGTCCCAATGCTGCTGCAGGGAGTGGAAGTGGGTGCGCGCGGCCTCGACGAAGTTCGTTTCATTGAACCAGGCGGGGGCATTGATCACCGGACGGGCGGCCACGGGTGCCGAACCGCCGAAAATCGAGCCGCCGGCAGGTTGCTGGTTGAATGTTTCACGTTGCATAGGCGCATGACCGGCCGGAGCGTATTGCTCCTGCTGCTTGCGACGACGGGCGGCAATGAAGCGGAAAACCAGGAAGGCAATGACCCCCAGGATCAGGATGTCGAAGATCTGCATGCCCTGGAAGCCGCCACCCATGAACATGGAGGCAAGCAGGCCGCCGGCGGCGATACCGGCCAGGGGGCCGAGCCAGCGTGAAGCACCGCCGGCCCTGGTGGCGGCTCCCGCGGCACCGGCCGCGCCTGCGGTGGCGGCAGTCGGACCGGCTGCGGAGGACGGCGCCATCTGACTGGTCTGGTGAGTCGGGGCCGCGCCCGCACTTTTACCCCCGCCAAAGCGCTTGGCGGCATTGGCGTCGATGGCCATCGTCAGGCCAATGCACAGCGCCATGGCGATGCTCAGAAAACGTTTCATATAAAGGCATTCCCATTTGTGAGTAGCACGCGCGCCATGTTGCACAGGTGAACTGTTGCTGGCTAGCGACAGAGTGTTTCGGGCTTTTGCGTGACAGCTTAGGTTCAGCTTCAGCTTCGCAAGAGGGCCTGTTCGCTTTGGGCTGTAGGAAAGGTGGACAAGTTCTATCGGAATGGAGAAGGGGACTCTCTGTGGGAGCGAGCCTGCTCGCGATGGTAGGGTGTCAGTCAACATCGATGTTGTCTGATTCACCGCCATCGCGAGCAAGCTCGCTCCCACACAACGTTTCGAGCAATCCTTCTAGGCTTTTCGTACAGAGCCTAAATCGCCTCGAGCTTGGCGTATCCCAGCATCAGCCATTTACTGCCTTCGCTGAAATTCACCTGCACCCGGGCCTGGGCGCCGGCGCCTTCGAAATTGAGGATCACGCCATCGCCGAACACCGAGTGCCGAACGGTCTGGCCGAGACTGAAGCCGGTCTCCGGGATGTCGCTGCCGCCGAAAAGGCTGCTGGTGCCATTTTGCTGGCTGCCACCGAACGGACGACTGACACTGTTGGACAGGCGCACTTCCTGGATCAGGCCTTTCGGTACTTCACGTACGAAACGTGACACCTTGTTGTAGGTTTCGCTGCCGTACAAACGTCGGGTTTCGGCGTAGGTCAGCACCAGATTCTGCATTGCACGGGTTATGCCGACATAGGCCAGGCGGCGCTCCTCTTCCAGGCGCCCCGGTTCTTCCAGGCTCATCTTGTGGGGGAACAGGCCTTCTTCCATGCCCACCAGAAACACGTAGGGGAACTCCAGGCCCTTGGCGCTGTGAAGGGTCATCAACTGGATGCTGTCTTCGTGCTCCTCGGCCTGGGTATCGCCGGCCTCCAGGGAGGCGTGGCCGAGGAAGGCCGCCAGGGGCGACAGGTCCGCGTCTTCTTCGGTGTTCTCGAAGTTGCGGGCGGCGCTGACCAGTTCCTCGAGGTTTTCTACCCGGGCCTGGCCTTTCTCGCCTTTCTCCGCTTCGTGATAGGCAATCAGGCCGGACTGCTCGATGACGGTCTGGGTCATCAAGTGCAGCGGCATTTCTGCGCATTTGGCGGCCAGGTCCTCGATGAGGTCCATGAAAGCCTTCAGAGCGCCCGCGGCACGACCGGTCACGCCCTTATTGGTCACCAGAAGACGCATGGATTCCCACATGGACACATGGCTGTGACGCGCATGATCGCGGATAGCTTCGACGGTTTTCTCGCCGATGCCCCGGGTCGGTACGTTGATCACCCGCTCCAGGGCTGCGTCGTTGCCGCGACCTTCGAGCAGGCGCAGGTAGGCCATGGCGTTCTTGATTTCGGCGCGCTCGAAGAAGCGCTGGCCGCCATAGATGCGATACGGGATCCGCTCGCGCAAGAGCGCTTCTTCCAATACTCGCGACTGGGCGTTGGAGCGATACAGGATGGCGATGTCGCTGCGGGCCAGGCCGGTTTTCAGCGCGCTCTCGATGGTTTCCACTACGTAGCGGGCTTCATCGTGTTCGTTGAAGGCTGCATAGAGATTGATGGCTTCGCCTTCGCCGCCATCAGTCCACAGCTCCTTGCCCAGACGCCCGGTGTTGTTGGCGATCAGGGCGTTGGCGGCCTTGAGGATACCCGCGGTGGAGCGGTAATTCTGTTCCAGGCGGATAACCTCGGCGTCAGGAAAATCCGCCGAGTACTGATGAATGTTCTCGATTTTGGCGCCGCGCCAGCCATAGATCGACTGATCGTCGTCACCCACCACCATCAGGCTGTCGCCGCCTTTGGCCAGCAGGCGCAACCAGGCGTATTGAACGGCGTTTGTATCCTGGAACTCGTCCACCAGTACATGCCGGAAGCGCTTCTGGTAGTGCTCAAGCAGCCCCGGATGATCACGCCAAAGATCCAGTGCCCGCAGCAGCAGTTCGGAAAAATCGATGACCCCGGCGCGCTGGCACGCGGCCTCGTAGGCTTCGTAGATGCTGCGCATGGTCGCCAGGAACAGGTCACCGCTGGCCTGGATGTGTTGTGGGCGCAGACCTTCATCCTTCTGGCCATTGATGAACCATTGGGCCTGGCGGGCGGGCCAGCGCTGCTCGTCCAGCCCCAGCTCGCGGATCACCCGCTTGACCAGTCGCTGCTGGTCGTCGCTGTCCAGGATCTGGAAGGTCTGGCTCAGGCCGGCCTCCTGCCAATGGGCGCGCAACAGGCGGTGCGCCAGGCCGTGGAACGTACCGACCCACATACCGGCCGGGTTGATACCCATCAACTGTTCGATGCGGTGGCGCATCTCGGCAGCGGCCTTGTTGGTGAAGGTCACCGACAGGATCGAATGGGGCGAGGCGTTCTCGACCTGGATCAACCAGGCGATACGGTGCACCAGCACCCGGGTTTTACCGGAACCGGCACCGGCCAGGACCAACTGTCGACCCACGGAGGCGGCTACGGCCTGGCGTTGGGCATCGTTGAGGGAGTTCAGCAGAAGGGAGAGATCATCGCGCATCGGCGCATTCTAGGGTGCGGCGGCACCCCGGGCAAACCAAGCTTTATCTCAGCCGATAAAAGACCGATTGGGATGACCGGTCAGTCATGGGTGCAAGCGGCGGCAAAACACGCTTGAAGGGGCTGTCGTCCAATGAAATGGCGACATTTTTAGACATTTTTGTGAGGGGGAGCAGTGTGTGATGGCCTCTGGCTTGTGTATGCTCGGTGCTCGTTTCGGGTTCTCCGTGCCCCCAAGAACAAGAACAGTGCCTATGACCCTCAATTCCGATCTGGCGGGCCCCTGTGTGGAACCGCGGGTCATCTGCAAGCAGTACGCCACGGAGATGGCTGTAGAGCGTACACGGTTGCTGTACCAGGGCTCGCTGCTGCCCACGTTGTTCATGCTGGTCAACGGCCTGGTCTGCGCAGCCCTGTTGTGGGAGCCGTCACGCTATTTCCTGGTCAGCGTATGGCTGGTCTGGCTGTTGTCGCTGGTGGCGCTACGGGTGATACAGGTCGCGGCCTTCGATTCGGCGATCCCCAGCCGCCAGGCGCACCCGATCTGGTTGCGCATGTTCCTGCTCGGTTCGGCGATGACTGGCTTGACGCTGGCCGGGGCCGGCATCGCCCTGGTCCCGGCCGACAGCTTCCAGCAACAGGCCTGGGTGTTCGGTCTGATCGGCGCGGCCACCCTGTCAGCCAGTGTTGCCTATGCCGTGAGCCTCCCGGCCTTTTTGTCCTTCACCTTGCCCTGCCTGTTGCCGGCCATCGGCTTCCTCTTCTGGGGCGGTGACGAACAACAGCGCGGATGGGGTTGGCTCGGCCTGGTGGTGCTGGTGTCCCTGAGCGTGGTGGCCTGGCAGGTCAATCGACTGATGCAAAGCGGCATGCTGCGACGGTTCCAGAATCAGGCGCTGATCGAGCATCTGCAACAGACGCAAATCCGTAGTGCTGAACTTAACGGGGCCCTGGGACGGGAGGTTGAGCAGCGTCGTCTCGCCGAGGAACAACTGCGTGCGGCCCAAGTGAGTCTCGAGGCGCGGGTCGCACAGCGCAGCCTTGAACTGCAGGTGGCCAGTCAAGCCTTGAGCAAGAGCGAGGCGCGTCTGGCCCTGGCCCTCAAGGCCAGTGAGTTGGGATTATGGGACTGGAACCTGCAGACCGATGAAGTCCATCACACCCAGCTCAAGGAACTGCTGGGCCTGGAGCCGGAATACATCACGGCAATGCTCAGCCATCTCACGCCACGCCTGCACCCTCAAGATCTGCCGGCGCTCAAGCGCGCCCTGGTTGAACACCTCAAGGGCCGTAGCGAGGACTACCAGATCGAATATCGCATCCGTCACGGTGATGGCCACTGGGTCTGGCTCGAAGATCGAGGTCGGGCCGTGGAGCGCAGCGCCAGCGGCCGGGTCCTGCGCATGGTTGGCACCCGAAGAAACATCAGTGTCAGTAAAGAGCTGGAACAGCAGCGGCAACTGGCGGCTACGGTATTTGAGGCCGCCAGCGAAGGCATCGTGATCTTCGATCCTCACTATGCGCTGCTCGCCGCCAACCAGGCATTCACCCGGATTACCGGTTTCAACATCGCGGACATGCTGGGGCGCAACGTCGTCGATCTGCCGTGCAGCCGCGATGCGCGCCGGCACTATCCGGTTATTCGCCAGGCACTCAGGCAGCAAGGTACCTGGCAGGGTGAGCTGGTGGAGGCGCGGGCCAGTGGCGAGTTGTATCCGCAGTGGCTGCAATTGAGCATCGTGAGGGATTCTCGAGGAAACGTCAGTCATATTGTAGGCTTTTTCGCCGATCTATCGGCCAGGCGCGAGTCCGAAGAGCGGATGCGCTACCTCACCCATTACGATGAGCTGACCGGACTGGCGAATCGCTCGCTGTTTCGCGAACGCCTGCAGGAAGCGCAGCAGCGGGTGCGCCAGGGCGGGCGCCGCAGCCTGGCCTTGCTGCACATCGACCTGGACCGCTTCAAACTGCTCAATGACAGCCTCGGCCATGACATTGCCGACCAGTTGTTGCAGAAGATGGCCCGGCGCCTGATCAATGCTCTGCCGGAAGCCAACACCATCGCCCGGTTATCCGGCGATGAGTTCGCGGTGCTGTTCGATGCCTATGGCAATCTTTCAAGCCTGGCGCGCATGGCAACCCGTTTGTCCGCCAAGTTGCGTTTGCCGCAGACCATTGAAGGTCACGAGTTGGTGGTCAGCGCATCCATCGGTATCAGTCTGCTGCCTGACAACGCACGGGAAGTTTCCACCCTGGTCAGCCAGGCGAACATGGCCATGCAACATGCCAAGCACCTGGGGGGCAATAACTTCCAGTTCTACACCGACAGCCTCCAGGCCAGTACGCTGGAGCGTCTGCAAATGGAGAACCAGCTGCGCAAGGCCCTGGAAGAGCACCAGCTGAAGGTCTTCTATCAGCCCAAGTTGTGTCTGGCGAGCGGTCGTCTGAACGCGGCGGAAGCGCTGGTGCGCTGGGACCATCCGGCGATGGGTCGGGTACCGCCGGGGCATTTCATCGGCCTCGCCGAGGAGACAGGACTGATAGGGCCCATTGGCGAGTTCGTGCTGCGCCAGGCCTGTTGGCAGGCGTGCGAATGGCAGCGCCAGGGGCTTGCACCGATCCGGGTGTCCGTGAATCTGTCGGTCCATCAGTTGCGCCAGGGCAAGCTTGTCAGCCTCGTGCGCCAAGTGCTGGAAGAAACCGGCCTGGCTCCCGAATACCTGGAACTGGAGCTTACCGAGAGCCAGTTGCTCGACAGCGTCGAGCACATCATCGCCACCTTCCAACAGTTGCGCGACCTTGGGGTCAAGCTGGCGATCGACGACTTCGGCACCGGTTATTCGTCCCTGAGTTACCTCAAGCGTATTCCGGTGGATTACGTGAAGATCGACCAGGCGTTCATTCGTGGGCTGGAGGAGGGCGGCGAGGACGCAGCGATCACCCGGGCGATCATTGCCATGGCCCATGGACTATCGCTCAAGGTGGTGGCCGAGGGCGTTGAGCGGCAGGGGCAACTCGAATTCCTGAAAACCGAGCATTGCGACGAAGTCCAGGGCTACCTCATCAGCCGCCCCGTGGAGGCCGAGGGTCTGGCCGCCTTGTTACAGGCTAATGAGGACTGTTTATAGCGCCGGACTGCTACATGGCGTGCATGCGGCATGAAATCTGGATATCGAGTTACGTAATGGACGGGCAAAAAGGCATTTCCTGTAGTATAACTACAAACTTGCTACATCCCGGCCACCACCAATAACAAGAGTCCAGCCCCTTGAACCTGTTGCAACACATCGCCCAGTCACGCCACCTGCTGCGCAAATCGGAACTGAAAGTCGCCGATCACGTACTGCTTGATCCTGCGGCCGTGATGCACAGTTCCATGGCCGATCTTGCCCACAGTGTCGGCATCAGCGAACCGACCATCGTGCGCTTCTGTCGTGCCATCGGTTGCTCCGGTTTCCAGGACCTGAAACTCAAGCTGGCGCAGAGCCTGGCGGCCGGCGCGAGCTTCGGCCAGTTTGCGATCCATGAAGACGACTCGGTCGCCGACTACAGCCTGAAGATCTTCGACACCACCCTGCACACCCTCATGGAGGTTCGCGAGAAGCTCGACCCGGTGGCGCTGCAGAAAGCGGTCACGGCCATGTCCCAGGCCCAGCGTGTCGAGTTCTACGGCTTTGGCGCATCGGGCGCGGTGGCGGCGGATGCGCAGCACAAGTTCTTCCGGCTGTTGCTCACGGCGGCCGCCTATTCCGATCCGCACATGCAGGCCATGTCCGCGGTGACCCTCAAGCCCACCGATGTGGCGATCTGCATTTCCCAGTCGGGGCGTTCCAAGGATCTATTGATCACCGCCAATCTGGTTCGTGAAAGTGGCGCCTCGCTGATTACCCTCTGTCCGAGCCAGACACCATTGGCCGAACTCTCGACGGTGAACCTGGCCATCGACGTGCACGAAGACACCGAGATATACACCCCGCTGACCTCGCGCATCGCTCACCTGGTGGTGATCGATGTGCTGGCGATGGGCGTTGCCATGGCTCGCGGGCCCAGCCTGGTCAACCACCTCAAGAGCGTCAAGCGCAGCCTTCGCAGCTTGCGGCTGTCGCCCAAGTCGGTGAAGGCGTTGGATGATTGAAGCTGCAAACTACGATCCTCAAGCCACACAGGCCACTGGTAGCAACATTCATCGTTCTGTAACTCCCGCGTTGCCAAACCGTCATCCCGTGCCTGCATCGTAAAGCTCCCGTATACGTCTTGGGAGTCTCGACATGACCCAGTCCTACGAAGAACGCAGCGCCGTCAAAACCCGTCGTCAACAGGAAGACCAGCGCCGCATGGCGTTTCGTCGTGCGATCGAAGACCGTTATGAGCAGCGCCAGCTCCTGGCGGAAATCAGCGAGTATCCCGACGTCACAGAATTCAATTACTGGCAGGCGACGCCGGCGGCTTCCCGTCGAAACGCTCAACCAGGCCAATGATCTGAGCGCGCTCGCCGCGCACAAACGCCAGGAAGGCGTGGGCCACCGGTGACAATCGTTTAGCCCTGGCCTGTACCAGGCACCAGCTGCGGTACAGCGGCAGTTCCTCGACCGGCAACTCGATGAGTGCGCCGGATGACAGCTCCCGGCTCGCGGCGTGGCGCGTCAACAACGCCACGCCCAGGCCCGCTACCACGCATTCGCGTTGGGCTTCCGCTGACGCCACCTCCAATGTCTGGGTGAAATGCACCCGTTTCTCCTTGAAATATTCCTCGCAGGCCAGCCGCGTGCCCGATCCCGGCTCCCGCAGCAACAACGTGTACGGCTCCAGATCCTGCAAGCGCAGTGGGCCCATGTGACACAAGGGGTGATCCGGCGGCGCCACGGCCACGATCGGATTGTTGAGAAAGGGCAGGAACTCCAATCCCATGTCCTGAGGCACCATGGACATGATCACCAAATCGTCCCGGTTATCCGAGAGGCGACGGATCACCTGTCCGCGATTGACCACTGTGAGGCTCAGATTGACCTCCGGGTGCTGGCGCCTGAACGCGGCAAACAGGTGCGGCACGAAGTATTTGGCGCTGGACTCCACCGCCAGCTTCAGTTGACCTTGCAACGAGCCCTGCATATCCGAGAGTTGCATATCGAGGTTTTCCAAGCGTCCGAAAATGTCCCGGCTGGCGCGTTGCAGGGCTTCGGCGGCTTCGGTCATGTAGAGCTTTTTGCCAACATACTCAAACAGCGGTTGCCCAATCAGCTCTTCCAGGGATCGAATCTGTAGGCTGACGGCCGGCTGCGTGAGAGACATTTCGTCGGCTGCGCGGCTGTAGGACCTCAAGTCGCACACCTCATTGAAAATCTGTAACTGACGCAATGTCATACGCATCAATGACTTACGCATTTTTTAGTCACCCTGCTCCGAAACGGATACTCCAACTATAAGTCTTCACTTATGCCTATCCCAATAAATATTCATTTTTGTTAATCAACGACCGGGACTAGTGTGGTGCTGCGACCGATTGTTACATCTGGTCACGCGTCGGCCTGAACCTCAGGCCGTGGTATCACCGGCTCAAGGGAACCTCCAATTGATAAAAAAGATCTTGATCGCCAACCGTGGTGAGATTGCCGTCCGCATCGTGCGCGCCTGCGCCGAGATGGGCATTCGCTCGGTCGCGGTCTATTCCGACGCTGATCGCCATGCCCTGCATGTCAAGCGCGCGGACGAGGCCCACAGCATCGGCGCTGACCCGCTGGCCGGCTACCTCAATCCGCGCAAATTGGTGAACCTGGCAGTCGAAACAGGCTGCGATGCCTTGCATCCTGGTTATGGCTTTCTCTCAGAAAACGCCGAACTGGCGGACATCTGCGCCGAACGCGGAATCAAATTCATAGGTCCTGCGGCGGAAGTCATTCGCCGCATGGGCGACAAGACCGAAGCGCGCCGCAGCATGATCAAGGCCGGTGTGCCGGTTACACCGGGTACCGAAGGCAACGTGTCGGGCATCGAGGAGGCCTTGGCCGAGGGCGACCGGATCGGTTACCCGGTGATGCTCAAGGCCACCTCCGGCGGCGGCGGCCGAGGTATCCGGCGCTGCAACAGCCGTGAAGAACTGGAACAGGCGTTCCCGCGGGTCATTTCCGAGGCCACCAAGGCGTTCGGTTCGGCGGAAGTGTTCCTGGAAAAGTGCATCGTCAATCCCAAGCACATCGAAGCGCAGATCCTGGGTGACAGTTTCGGCAACGTGGTGCATCTGTTCGAACGGGACTGCTCGATCCAGCGGCGCAACCAGAAGCTGATCGAAATCGCCCCCAGCCCGCAACTGACGCCCGAGCAGCGTGCCTATATCGGCGACCTGTCGGTGCGCGCCGCCAAAGCCGTGGGCTATGAGAACGCCGGCACCGTGGAGTTCCTGCTCGCCGAGGGCGAGGTGTACTTCATGGAAATGAACACTCGGGTGCAGGTGGAACACACCATCACCGAAGAAATCACCGGTATCGATATTGTTCGCGAACAGATCCGCATTGCGTCCGGCCTGCCGCTGTCGGTCAAGCAGGAAGACATCCAGCACCGTGGCTTTGCCTTGCAGTTCCGGATCAACGCCGAGGACCCGAAGAACAACTTCCTGCCCAGCTTCGGCAAGATCACCCGCTACTACGCCCCTGGCGGCCCCGGCGTGCGCACCGATACGGCGATCTACACCGGTTACACCATCCCGCCGTTCTACGATTCGATGTGCCTGAAACTGGTGGTCTGGGCGCTGACCTGGGAAGAAGCCATGGACCGAGGCCTGCGCGCCCTGGATGACATGCGCCTGCAGGGGGTCAAGACCACTGCTGCGTACTACCAGGAAATCCTGCGCAACCCGGAATTCCGGAGCGGCCAGTTCAATACCAGCTTCGTCGAAAGCCACCCTGAACTGACCAACTACTCGATCAAGCGCAAACCCGAAGAGCTGGCCCTGGCCATCGCCGCCGCCATCGCCGCCCACGCAGGCCTGTAAGGAAGTATGACCATGTCCAAGAAGATCTTTGTTACCGACACAATCCTGCGCGACGCCCACCAATCGCTGCTCGCCACCCGCATGCGCACCGAAGACATGCTGCCCATCTGCGACAAGCTCGACAAAGTCGGCTATTGGTCGCTGGAAGTCTGGGGCGGCGCGACGTTCGACGCCTGCGTGCGTTTCCTGAAAGAAGACCCATGGGAGCGCCTGCGCCAGCTGCGCGCCGCGCTGCCCAACACCCGTCTGCAAATGTTGCTGCGCGGCCAGAACCTGTTGGGCTATCGCCATTACAGCGATGATGTGGTCAAGGCGTTCGTGGCCAAGGCCGCGGTCAACGGCATCGATGTTTTCCGCATTTTCGATGCGATGAACGATGTACGTAACCTTCGCGTGGCCATCGAGGCGGTGAAGGCTGCCGGCAAGCATGCCCAGGGCACCATCGCCTACACCACCAGTCCGGTGCACACCATCGACGCTTTCGTGACCCAGGCCAAACAGATGGAAGCCATGGGTTGCGATTCGGTGGCAATCAAGGACATGGCCGGTTTGCTCACCCCGTATGCCACTGGCGAACTGGTAAAAGCCTTGAAGGCCGAGCAATCGTTGCCGGTGTTCATCCACTCCCATGACACCGCCGGCCTGGCCGCGATGTGCCAGCTCAAGGCTGTCGAGAACGGCGCGGACCACATCGACACCGCCATCTCCAGCTTTGCCTGGGGCACCAGCCACCCTGGCACCGAATCGATGGTTGCGGCTCTCAAGGGCAGCGAGTTCGACACTGGCCTGGACCTGGAATTGCTGCAGGAAATCGGCCTGTACTTCTATGCGGTGCGCAAGAAGTATCACCAGTTCGAAAGCCAGTTCACGGCGGTGGATACCCGTGTCCAGGTCAACCAGGTACCCGGCGGGATGATCTCCAACCTGGCCAACCAGTTGAAAGAACAGGGCGCGCTGAACCGCATGAACGAAGTGCTGGCGGAAATTCCGCGGGTGCGCGAAGACCTCGGCTTCCCGCCATTGGTCACGCCGACCTCGCAGATCGTCGGTACCCAGGCCTTTTTCAACGTATTGGCCGGCGAGCGCTACAAGACCATCACCAACGAAGTGAAGCTGTATCTGCAAGGTGGTTACGGCAAGGCTCCGGGCGAAGTGAACGAGAAGCTGCGCCGCCAGGCTATCGGCAGTGAAGACGTGATCGACGTGCGTCCGGCCGATCTGCTCAAGCCGGAAATGACCAAGCTGCGCGGCGAAATCGGTGCTCTGGCCAAATCCGAAGAGGACGTACTGACCTATGCCATGTTCCCGGATATCGGGCGCAAATTCCTGGAAGAGCGCGAAGCCGGCACTCTGACCCCGGAAGTGCTGCTGCCGATCCCTGAGGCAGGCAGCGTGAGTTCGCCGGGCGGCGAGGGTGTACCGACCGAGTTCGTTATTGACGTTCACGGCGAAACCTACCGCGTCGACATCACCGGCGTCGGCGTCAAGGCCGAAGGCAAGCGTCACTTCTACCTGTCCATTGATGGCATGCCGGAAGAAGTAGTGTTCGAACCGCTCAATGAGTTTGTCGGCGGTGGCGGCAGCAAGCGCAAGCAAGCGTCTGAACCTGGCCACGTCAGCACCACCATGCCGGGCAACATCGTCGATGTGCTGGTCAAGGAAGGCGATGTGGTGAAGGCCGGTCAAGCCGTGCTGATCACCGAAGCCATGAAGATGGAGACCGAAGTGCAGGCGGCCATCGCCGGCAAGGTCACCGCCATTCATGTGGCCAAGGGCGACCGGGTCAATCCGGGCGAGATCCTGATCCTGATCGAGATCGAAGGCTGAATTAACAGTCTCGATACAACGCTTTAACCTCGGGGGGGCATGTGCTCCCCTTTTTTTGTGCGCAAATTTCTACCCCACACCGAACCCTGTCGAGTCCGCCGTCGAAGCGCCGGCCGTCCAGCCGCGCCTGGGTCTTGCTGGTCGGAGCGCTACTGCCCAGGGTGGCGTTGGCGAGGTTTGCGGTGTCATGGGCCGTGAGCAGGTCGACAGCTTCGGCGGCCTTGAATACGTTGCTACCCAGCAGGGCGTTGATGGCGGCATCGGGTTTTGCTGCGGGGCGACTGGCGACGGAGCGGCGGGTGCTTGCGCAATAGGGGCAGTTTTCGCAGGCTCGGTAGGTTTGGGGAGCTGGGCTACGGCAGGCACATGCACTTCGGGAGTTGTCACTGATGCGACCGACTCGTGAAGAGAGTCCGCACTTTAAACATTCCCTCTGGAGCGCGATGCCGGTCAACGCTGTGCCTCTGACGAGAGATCGCGACGAAGCCTGTAGGCCGGTCGCGTCTTGAACAAGCCCCGTCGCGTCTGCGTTCACGGTACGGGACGTTGCCCTGCATCACTCTCGGAACGGTCCGTTTGACAGCGACGGGGCTGTCAACTGCGCTTGAGGTACGCCTTCCCATAATGCCGCTCCATGCGCGCCTGGATCAGTTCCAGTGCGATGGACATCAGCCAATAGATGATCGCCGCCGTGGTGAGCATTTCGATGTAGCGATAGCTGGAGCGACCATAGGATTGCGCCAGGAACATCACTTCCCAGACGCCCATCACCGAGACCAGTGAGGAGTCCTTGAGCATGGAGATGAACTGGTTGGTGGTCGGCGGGATGATGGTGCGCATGGCCTGGGGCAGGGTGACGCGCCAGAAGATCACTGTCTCGCTCAGGCCCAGCGCCAGCGAGGCTTCGCGTTGGCCTTGGGGGACGCCGACGATGCCGGCGCGGAAAATTTCGCTCAGGTAAGCGCCGTAGTTCAGCGACAGGGCAATGATCCCGGCGGTGACGGCGCCTGGAACCACGCCCAGTTGCGGCAAGCCCAGGTAGATCAGCAGGATCTGGATCAGCAGTGGCGTGCCACGGAAGAAGGAGGCATAGAAACTGGCAATGCCGAACGCCACCGCGCTGTTGGACAGTCGTGCCAGGGCGGTGATGAAGCCCAGCAATGACGAAGCGACGATCGAGCACAGGCACAGGAACAGCGTCAGCACCGCGCCTTGCAGAAAACCGTTGGGTGCCAGATGCAGGCCGATCAGGTTCGGCAACTTGTCCAGGATGATCGAGAACTTCAGGTCGAAGCCCAGGAAAAAACTCGCGAACAGCGCCAGCATGACCGCCCAGGTCAGGTATAACCGTGTGCGAAAACCGAAGATTTTTTTCAGGCGCGACTCAGCCACCGGTTGCGGTGGCTGGGATGGTGGTGGAAAAGAGGTCATTGAGTGATGTCGGCGCCGATCCATTTCTGCGAGAGTTTGCTCAAGGTGCCATCTTGTTTCAACTGGGCGAAGACTTCACGCACCTTGCTGTCCCACTGGGCGTCACCCTTTTCGATGGCCACCGAGTTCGGTTCGGAGTACAGCGGCTCGCCGGCCAGTTTGAAGCGTTTGTCTTCGGTCAGGCGCGGTTGCGCGGTCACCAGATTGGTCAGCACCGCGTCCAGGCGTACTCCGGCGCCCAGGCCCAAGTCCTGGAAGGCCACGTTGTCGGTGTCATACGGGGCGATCTGTACGTTGTCGAACGGATAGCTCAGTTGGGTATCCTCGGCGCCTTCGATCACCAGGTTCTTGTTCAGGTAGCTCTCATAACTGGAGGCACTGGTGAGGCCGACTTTCTTGTCGCTCAGGTCCTTGGCACCATGGATCCGGTCGTCCTTGGCGTTGACCACGATCACTGCCGGCGAGGCGTAATACTGCACCGGGAAGTCGAACACTTCGGCGCGGGCCTTGCTCGGCGTCATGGAGCAGATGCAGATGTCATAGCGCCCGCTCCAGCGCCCGGCGGCGATCACGTCCCAGGACGGCGTTTCCAGGCGCAGCTTCACACCCAGCTTCTGCGCCACGGCTTTGGCCACGTCCACATCAAACCCGTCGAGTTGGTTCTGATCGTTGAGAAACGAGAAGGGCGGGTAGCTTTCCATCAATACGCCGACCAATTCTTTTTTCTGCTCGATACGGTCCAGCGTGGTGCCGGCAAACGCCTGCGAAGAGGCGGCCAGAAGAGTCAGGCCCAAGGCCATTAATGGTTGAAGTTTCATGTTAGGCCCTGGCTGAAAATACAGGTTGTGGTTAACCGAATTGTGCGTATTAAATAGTTATAAGAACAACTCCGGTAGTGAGTTATTTTCATAAGCTTATGAGTGAATCGCATATGGGCTCAGCAACGACAGTCATTCTCGACGGCGGCATGGGCCGCGAACTGCAACGCCGTGGCGCGCCGTTCAGGCAGCCCGAATGGTCGGCACTGGCCCTGAGCGAAGCCCCTCAGGCCGTAGAGGCCGTGCACGCGGCCTACATTGCCAGCGGCGCCAATGTCATCACCAGCAACAGCTATGCCGTCGTGCCGTTTCATATTGGCGAAGCGCGCTTCGCCGCCGAAGGCCAGGCCCTGGCAGCGCTGGCCGGCGAACTGGCCCGGCGGGCGGTGCAGGCATCCGGCAAAGCCGTACGGGTTGCCGGCTCGTTGCCGCCGCTGTTCGGTTCCTATCGGCCTGATCTGTTTGATGCCTCCCGCGCCAGTGAGCTGTTGTCGCCTCTGGTAACCGGCCTGGCGCCCCATGTCGACCTGTGGCTGGCCGAAACCCAAAGCTCGACGGTGGAAGCGAAGGCGATTCATGCCGGGCTACCCAAGGACGGCAAGCCGTTCTGGCTGTCGTTCACCCTCAAGGACGAAGACACCGACGAAGTGCCGCGCTTGCGTTCCGGCGAGCCGGTGGCGGAGGCTGCGGCCGTTGCGGCCGAACTGGGCGTCGAGGCGCTGCTGTTCAACTGCAGCCAGCCGGAGGTGATCGGTGCTGCGATCGATGCTGCCCGGCAAACCTTCGAGCGCCTGGGGGTGAAGATCCACATCGGCGCCTACGCCAACGCCTTCCCGCCGCAACCCAAAGAAGCGACCGCCAACGACGGGCTGGACCCGCTGCGTGAAGACCTCGATCCGCCGGGCTACCTCCAGTGGGCGGCGGACTGGCAGAAACGTGGGGCCAGTCACCTGGGCGGTTGCTGTGGAATCGGCCCGGAGCATATTGCGGTGCTGGCGCAGAAGTTGGCTTGAGCCGGTAGCGAATCATCGGCTGATCGATTGTCATCGCGAGCAGGCTCGCTCCCACATTTGGAATGCATTTCCCCTGTGGGAGCGAGCCTGCTCGCGATAACGGGCTTCAATTACCCATAAATATCAGCTTACGTTTCCCTCCCAGTTCCACTGCCCTCTATACATATGTACGTCATCTCGGGACGAACAGCGCGATAGGGTCCGGACTCTTTCAATCAGAACCGGACCATTGAGATGTCGATTTCCTCCAAGGATGAACCGGGTGTTGCGTCACCTATACCGCAATCAGAAACGATCGATGCCCAGGCGAAGGAACAGCTCAGGCAACTGGACTTGCTGGACACCCACCAGGTACAGCTGACCCATCTGTTCGCAGCCGTTCCCACCTTCGACAGGGTGATGGGCGCGCTGCTGGTCGGCCTGCTCAAGACCAGGATTCCCGCCAAGAAATTTCGTGCATCGCTGCTTCCGGACATCGAACCGGATCAATGCTATGTGAGCCGCTTCACCACGGGCCCGGACGGTGGGCGCATCCTGGCCGCCTCGGACAGCTTTACCCACGTCATGCGCAACTGTTTGCTCAGCGACACGGCGCCCGACTTTTCGAAGGGTGGCGTCGGGTTCTTTACCCGTTCGGATTCCCTGGAGGAGGCCGACAGCGTCTTTGCCGGCCCGCTGGACGAGCACACGTTGCGGGCCATGGAAGCCGTGTTCTATGTGGCCCATCCAGCCACGAATGAACGGGTGAAGCGTCAGTTCCGCGACGAACTGGTGCTCTTTCGTCAGCGCAAGGGCTGGGAGGTGTTGCCAGGCGTGGCGGCGTCATCCACGACCGAAGTCGCCCTCGCGCAGTTATTGTCCCGGCGCTTCCTGCATCTTTTCGACCTGTACAAAGCCGATCGGGATCCTGCCGCTCGACTCAGCCAGGGCGAGCGAATCCAGCAAAGCGATGAAGATCGCCTATTGGACATCATCACTACCCATCCTTCCCAGGCGGACAGAGGCCGCCTGTTGCGCGCACCGGTTCCCCATGCCTATGCGGTCAGGCTCGATAGCGGCGCCGCGCAGCCGCAAAAATGGCCTGCCGCGATGGTGATCAAGTTTACCGACCGGCCATCGCTGTTCCTGTATTCCCTGGAGCATGGGCTTCAGCGCTTCAACGCTTTCCAGGACCTGATCAGACAGGTATTTCCCACCTTTGAGGGCCAGGCGTGCAGGATTCAGGACATTTCCGTCGAACTGTCCGGGCATGTTTTCGAAGTGGCGGCGGCGGACCTGCTGCAGATGCAGCGTGCGGCGCTGGAGAAAGTCCTGGATGCGCCAGGAAACGCAACGGTGACGGTGGCTGACTTTGCCCGGCAAACCGAAGATGCCCTTGGCTTGCCCCTGTTGTCACTGGCCGGGCCACTGGCGGCCCGTCAGGAAACCTTGGTGGAAAACCGTCGCCCCGGTTTCTACAAGACCGCGACGTTTGCCGAGCGAGCCCATTATCGCCGTCTCGAAACAAAGGTATTCGAGGCCGTCTACACACTGGGCAGCGGTGTTCCTACCCTGGTGCAGTTCGCTCGCCGGAAGATCAAACAGTACCTCCAGCAAACCATCCACCCGCGCATCGACGTGGACCCGGACCAAACCCTGGTCAGGCTGTTCTACGGTGACCGGGCCAGCCCCAGGCAGTCCCGTACCAGCAGCTTGACCCAATTGATGCTCGACAATCTGCGGCCACGGCAATACCCGAACGCCATGCGCGAAGTGTTGGCGGTCTGCCTTCTGGATCAACACGGTCAACGCATCCGACATCCGGAAAACGGCTTCCTGATCACGGTGACCGGGGGCGAACTGGCCAGGATGGCGACGAGCCTCGATGTCGGTGGCAACTATGAAATCCTGCTGCGCCAGCAAATGAATGAACCTCGGTACAAGGCGGCCTGGCAGGCGTCGTACCGGGCCCACCTGGAATTCAAGGGCTATGAGGCTGCACTCAGGGGCGACGCAGTGTTCCAGGCCAGAGTGACGGATCCGGTTGCCAAGCCAGCCCATCCGCGAAAACTGCTGGCTAGCTGGCTGGAGGCGGTCCTGCAGTCACTCACGGCGGCGAATCGGGCCAGGGTGAGCGGGCGCAGGATCCATGTCCACGGTCTTCTCCTGGGCGGCAGTGTCAGCGCGCAAGGTGGTACGCCGCGCAACGCGCTCGGCATCGACGGTGTGCTGATCTTTTCAGACCAGCTTGGGCCGGACATCAAGGGCACCGTAGGGGTGTATTTGCCGGACAGCCCCCAGGGCAATGACCTGCAAGAGTTTTCCAACCTGAGCGATGGCATTACCGGGTTGCTGCAACAGGAAGAGTGGCGGGCGTATTTCCGTTCGCGCATTTGCGCCCTCGATCCAGAGGAGATAAAGCGCGCCTTGGGGCAGCACCGCGGTCGGCCCCTGATCAGTGGCGTCTTGATTACCGATGATTGGCTTGAGCGCTTTCACCGGGCCCACGTCAACTTCCACAGCGCCTATGCGGATCACCGTTCCAACAGCAACCGGGACATTGGCCTGCAGACCGTCGCGCGGCTGGTGATGATGACGGTTGAAATTGTCATGGACCTGGCCGGCCTGCTGTTGATCCCCGGTTTCCAGATGCTGACCCGTGCCGTCAGGACCGGCCTTTTGGTGCTCAGGACCGGTGCCGTGCCAACGAATACGACGACACTGGCGTTCGTCCATGCGGTGGCAAACACCCGGAAGGCTATCGGCTTCGGTGGCGTGAGCGTCAACGTGCGAGGGCGCTCCTCTTTCCTGGCGATAACGGCTCGCCAAAGCCAGGCTAAAGCGCCATTTGGATTGCCCTTGGAAGAAACGCTTTATCGGCGCTATGCCGTGGCGGATAGGTCGGTGCTCCGGGGAGTGTCAGCGGATGCCCAGGGCTTTTATCGCCCCACGATCACGGACAGCGTCACGGGGCGCTCTGCTCGCCAGGTGTATGTGCAGCAACCCGATGGCACGGTATTCCGGGTGCATGACCATACGTCGCTCAAGGCCATCGAGGCCACCATTGTCGACCCGGCGACGGGCTTGAATATTCGCTCCAGTGGCGTGATGAGGAGCACGGTGGCCCGCGCGCCCGATGGGCAGTGGCATGCCGTGGGCTTTGGCCTGGGCGGAGGGGGCAAACGCCCGAGCGGAGGACCTCCCCAACCGGGCCCGTCAGCCCCTAAGCAACCTTCGACATCGCTTCGCGCCGTGGCCGATCTGATCCGCACGTCAAACGAGTGGGACGTCGAGATCATGGATCTGGTCCCGTCACTCATCACCCGCCTTCCAAGCTGGCCGCAACATCGCAGCTTGTTGATCGTGGATCAACGGCGTGGACGCCAGGACTGGTCGATACGCTTCACCCCCGGGCAAGAGGAAAGCGGCTATCCGACGGGCGCGCATCCGCTCAGGTCCAACACTGACGTGGTGCTGATACGCACCGGTGAAAATCATTACACCTTAAGGTTGGCTGATAACACTGACGTCACGTTCGATGCCGACGGCAATTGCTTCTTCAATGCCGTTGCTCGGGGACTGAACGAGGGGCAGCCCCAGCCAACGTTTTCGATGCAGGGGCTGCGCAATGAAACCGCCGCCTATATCGACCTGCACCCGGAGATGAGTCATTACCTGGTGTCACCGCCCACCGGTTTGCAGCAGGCGCTGGCGGATAACGCACGCTCCCTGGAGAACTTGTTGGGCAAGGCCGCGGTGTATGACGTGAGTCAGATTGTCTATGGCACGCGCAACCCGCATAACCTGTTTCGACCGTTGGTGCATTTCCTGAACCTGTATGCCGACGACATGGTGCGCAGGACCTTGAGCCAAGCCCGGAAAGCCGACTTGCCACCCGAGATCCTGCAACACATCGGTAGCTACTTGTCCCCCCGGGCTCCGGGTCGTCCGATACTGAGCAGCATTCCTTACTACATGCAAACCGATCGATCCGTGCGGACCTTCTTCGAGGACACGTTGATACGTCCCATCGAAAATTCGGAAATTGATGAACTGCTCAACAATGAACACCTCATGTTCTCCCAGGACGTGATTCACATCATGCTCGAATACGGGGTCAGGGCCCGAGAGCTGACCGATCACCATCCAAAGAACAGTCTGGCGTATGTCCTCTACGATGACGCTCTGCATGGTCATCTCGACGATACGCAGCTAGAGGAACTGCTCAATGGTGCCTATCTGGTGGATCGTGATGATTTGAAAAAGGTCAAGAGACGGTACGAGCAAGAGACCGGCAATGTCATGGATGACGACTCGGAACTGTTGGAGCAGCACATTTATTACGACCGCGCCGAGGACCTGGCCGACCTGCTCACCGTGGCACTCGAGCGATTTCCTATGTTGCAGGCGCGGGCAAATATTCTTCTCAAGTCCCCGGTGATCGCTTCCAACCTGGGTGGCCTGTTTCCCGTGAGTCTGCTTTCACAATGGATACGCAACCCGAGCATATCCAACATGCGACTTCAGCTCATCGGCGATTATGTCAGTGGTCGTTATGACGAATTGACGAGATACGGTGGCGTCGATATCAACTGGATGCGACCGTTCGATGACTGGAACCTGAACAGTCTGTTCACGCATCGGCAGGCTTTACTGGACTTCTTCAACTTTCTCCAGGAGGTCCGGTACTTCAAGGACAGTGACCTGTCGGCTGTCGCCAGGTTGTTCACTGCGCCAGGGCAGCGGCTTTCCAACAGCCGGGTGGCGATCCTGTTCAGCAGGCCGAACCTGTGGATGTCCATTCGTGCTATGCGCGGGATCTCGCGGGAAAGCGCCAGGGCCATCTGGCAGGATTTGACGGGCCCGGCATTCAGCGACAGCAATATTCGATTCGCCCTGGGGCGGCCCGGCTCGCTCAACAGCGAGTCGGCTTTCACGGAGGCGTTGATAGACAGCCTGGTCAATGAAGAGGCCCGGGCGCATCAGTTGATCATGGGGTCGTACACCATGAGCGAAAGACAGGCCCAGTACTTTCTCCATAATTTCGATTTCTCGCAGAGCCCGGCGGGGCACAGTCGGCTGGATTTCGCCAGTTACGTGAGCGCTCATGGATCGATACCGCAATGGGCCTGGCCCTATGCCCGAAGTGCGGTGACGCCCGAGGTGCTCAAACCCTTCCTGGCCACCAGGAAGCCGCCTGAGTCCTGATAGCTTGCCTTGATCGATCGCCATCGCGAAGGGATTCGCGGTGGCGATCATCCATCACTCACTGCGATGAGCGACATTCCGCCAGGCTACGTACCTGTCCGTTCTCGCTTTGATTCTCTTCACTGAGCCATTGCTCGAACGCCGCGCCGATCGCCGGCCATTCCGAATCCAGCATCGAATACCACGCGGTGTCGCGGTTCTGTCCCTTGACTACCATGTGCTGGCGGAAGACGCCCTCGAACGTGAACCCCAATCGTTCGGCAGCGTATTTCGAGCGGGCGTTGGCGTTGTTGCATTTCCACTCCAGGCGTCGATAACCCAAAGCGAAGGACTCTTTCGCCAACAGGTAAACCGCCTCGGTGCTTTTCGGCGAACGTTGCATGGAAGCGCCGAACGTCACATGGCCGATCTCGATGCGCCCCTGGGCTGGCACGATGGACATCAGGCTGAGAATGCCCTGCACCTCGCCATTGGCGCGGTCGATCACCGTGAAGAAGTATGGGTCGATGTTCGCGGCATGATTACCGAGCCAGGCATCGAACGCCTTGCGCTCGGAAAAGGGGCCGTAGGGCAGATAGTCCCAGAGTTTCGGATCGGCGCCGGGGCCTTCCAGTGCTTGCCACAGACCGTCGGCATGGCGTGCCGGATCGAGTTTTTCCAGGCGGATGAAACGCCCTTCGATCAACTGTGTGAACGGTGCCGGAACCCCTTTCCAATCGGCAAGTGAAGTCAACATGCGGCGCTCCTTACAAGGCTTTGCGAAATTGGATGAAGCCGGGACGTTCGGCGATGCGCTCGTAGAGCTGGATCGCCGTGGCATTGGTTTCATGGGTCAGCCAGTGCACTTTGCAGCAACCATCGGCCTTGGCGGTGGCATAGACGTACTCGATGAGCTGACGACCGACGCCGGTGCCACGGCTCTGCTCCGTGACCAGCAGGTCCTGCAGGTAACAGGAATTCTCGATGCTCCAATTGGACCGGTGATAAATGAAGTGCACCAGGCCGATGGCCGTGTCGCCGCGCCAGGCCAGGGCCCCGTGGGTCGGTTCGCGCTCATCGAGCAAGCGTTGCCAGGTGCTTTGGCTTACCGCATCTGGCAGTTCGGTGTTGTAGAACCTCAGGTAGGCCTGCCACAGAGGCAGCCACGCGGCGTGATCGTCAGTGGTAACAGGGCGGATCTCGATCTGGCTCATGTTCATTCCTTGGTCGAAAATTCGGACATCAGGCTCGCGACGGCTTGGTCCTGGGGATCGTGGCTGGTCGCCAGTCCCTGGCGCACACCCGCAGCATCGGCGGGGACGCGGTTCTGGCTGAGTTTGCGTTTGCCTTCAAGGCGCTGGATGGGCAGGGCGAAGCCGACGATGGCCTTGAGCATGCTGTCGATGTACTCAGCCGGTGCATCGTCGACGCTCCACGGCTGGGCCCGGCCGCTTTCGTGGCGGTCGGTGAGGGCACTCACCAGGTTGCGCAACCGGTGGGCATCATTGAACACCTCGGCGCCGCCATAGGCGTGTACGGCCTGGTAGTTCCAGGTTGGCACGACTTTGCCATGTTCGGCCTTGCTGGGATAGAAACCCGGGCTGACGTAGGCGTCGGCCCCGGCAAATATCACCAGCGCCTCGGCCCCGGATTCCAGGTCGCGCCATTGTGGATTGGCCCGGGCCATGTGCCCGTAGAGGCTGCCGTTGGGGCCTTGTCGGGTGTCCAGCAACAGCGGCAGATGGCTGGCCTGCAAGCCATGCTCGCCATGGGTGACCAGCAAGGCCAGGCGACACGCTTCCATCATCCGGTGTAATTGGGACAGGTCTTCGACGGCAAAGGCTTTGGGGTTGTACATGACGATTTTCCTTGGCGAATGCCAGCATCCTAGGCAGGCTATTGGTCTGTTGTAAGAGCCACTTAAGACCAATTCGATAGGTCCATTTGCGAGGGTTGTCATGAGCATCGCCGTGCCGCCATTGTCGTTCAACCCCGCGGGAATCGAGCTGGACCGACGCCAGGGACTCAGCCGTCAGCTTTACCAGGCGCTGCGGGCGCGGGTGCTGGATGGACGGCTGGGCAGCGGCACGCGGCTACCGGCCAGTCGTGACCTGGCGGCGGCGCTGTCGATTTCCCGCAACAGCGTGGTCCGGGCCTACGACCAACTCTATGCCGAGGGTTTCATTGAAGGGCGGGTAGGGGACGGCACTTACGTGGCGGAGCTGTCTTCTCTCATGCTGGGCCGGCCTCATCGCGAGCAGGCTCGCTCCCACATTGGAATGGGTACCGCCGGGGAAGCGAGTTTGCGCGCGAAGAGGCCCGGAGAGAAAAACATATCCACAAAAGTGTCCACAGGGTTTTCAACAGGCTTATCCACTGGGTTATCCACAGATTGGTTGGATTTGCCTGTGATTTCATCCAGTAAAGTTATCCACAGTGGTGCGTTGGAGCGGGTCGAAAAGCACCATTTACCCGCGCCTCCCAGTGGTCCGCCACGGGCGTTTAGGGTGGGCGTCCCGGCTTTCGATCTGTTCCCTTTCGACGTCTGGGCCAAGCTGAACGCGGCTTTCTGGCGCAAACCGGACTTGCAACAGCTGTGCTACGGCGACTCCCAGGGCGATGCCCGTTTGCGTGGGCTGATTGCAGCATATTTGCGCAGTTCCCGTGGCTTGCACTGCACGGCTGAGCAAATTGTGATCACCAGTGGCGCGCAGCAGGGCATCAGCCTTTGTGCACAGTTGCTGGTGGACCCTGGAGACGTCGTGGCAGTGGAAAACCCGGGCTACCGCGCAGCCGGGCATGCCTTTGCCGTGGCCGGTGCCGACGTGAGAGGCGTGCCGGTGGACGGTGAGGGCCTGGATTGCAGCGCGCTCGCCTCGTTGAACCCGTGTCGACTGGCCTACGTGACACCGTCCCACCAATACCCCACCGGGGTGGTGATGAGCCTCGCGCGGCGGCTGGAGTTGCTGGCCTGGGCCGAGCGCAACGACGGTTGGATCGTCGAGGACGATTACGACGGTGAGTACCGCTACAGCGGCGCGCCACTGGCGCCGTTGGCTGCATTGGATCGCCAGGGGCGCGTACTCTACGTCGGGACGTTCGGCAAGGTGGCGTTCCCGGCCTTGCGCCTGGGCTACCTGGTGCTGCCTCCTGGCCTGGTGGACGCCTTTGCCCGCCGGCGTGCGGTGGATGTGCGCCACTCCGAAGTCAGCACCCAGGCGGTAATGGCCGAGTTCATGGCGGCGGGGCATTTCCAGCGTCACATCAGGCGTATGCGGCGGGCCGCATTGGCGCGGCGTGATGCGCTGCTGGCGGGCTGGCCACAAAACATTGCGGGTGTCGGCGCCATGCCGACCGTCGTGGCCGGGCTGCATGTCACGGTGCCGGTGGACAGTGTCGAACGTGAGCGTGAACTGATCGCCCAGGCGACTGCGGCAGGGGTCGAAGTCAATGGCTTGAGCAACTATTGGTTGCCCAGCGCCACCTCGCCGGTTCGTGGCGGGCTGGTGCTGGGTTTTGCAGCCGTGCCACCCGCGGCAATCGCTGCCGCGCTGGCGAGCCTGGTGAGCGCCTGGAAGCGCTGAGGCGTGAAGGCCGGGCATCGGCAGATGCCCGGCCTTGCTTATGACCGCGTTTTTCTAAAGAACACGTCCTTGGCCTGATCCACGGCGATTTCAGCGCGGTAATGGTCGATCAGTTGACGTTGGGTGAGGGATTCGGTGCCGGCGATGACGGTGGTCCTGTGATTGGCTTGGGTAACGGTTTTCAAGCGTGCGGAAAGATATGTGTAGGCGGGTACCCAGTTTGTCGAGTAACGGAAGTCTGCATACCAGAGCACCTTACCGGTTTTCATGTCCTTGATCTCATACCGGTCGAGGAAGCCATAGGGCGGATACTTGATGCGTTGCCGGCTCTTCTGTTTGGTGATGGAAATCAGGTTCCGACTTTTAAGCCATATGATGCTGCTCATGGTCGGCGGGCGTTGTTTGATGACATTCAGAACGGTTTCGAACCCCAGGACATAAAGGGCACTCGCTTCCTTCTCGAGCTGCACGCGCAAGGTTTCGGCCGAGCGTCGCTGCTCTTCTGGTAGTTCGAACGTTTCGTTTGAGGCCACGCCTTGCGCCTGGTCGAGGGCCTTCTTGATGGCCGCGCTGACTTTCTCCATCCTGCCCGCGTGGGCATTGAGGATCATCCCGATGCCGGCAGGTGTCTTGCTGGGCTGGTTCACGGTTTCCTCGATCTGTGTCTTGAACGCCGCCAGTCCGTTGATCAGGTCGTTGCCCTTCGTGATGCTGATATTCAAGGCCGGGACGGTGGAGCTCGAGGCGTCGTGTTTCATATGCGGGATCCATTCGCCGGTTTCCTTGCGATGGAACGTGACGATGATGTCTCCCGAGAACGGATTCTTCACATCGAGCCAATCGGTTTCCTCCATCGATCGGGATAAACGCGGCTCGCCGCTGACCAGGCCCCAGAAGCGCGCCCGGATGAACTTTTTCCTCGGCCTGGGGCGTTGCTCATACGGGGAACCAGCGTTTCGCCGATCCCTTCTCTCATCGAGGGCGGCCGCCAGATGACGCAACGTCCATTGTTCAAGCGTAGCGATCCCCGTGCGCAGTCGGGCGAGTTGGGGCTGACGCACGCTGCTCTTGTACTCGTTACCCAGGTAGTGGAGGTGTTCGTCGATGGCGGCGAACTGCTCGGCCAGGCTACCGAATGCATCGATCCGCTCATCCAGCCGGATCACGCTGCGCTCATCGATGGCGTCGCGCAAGCTTTGGTACGCGACCGTGGCGTTATCGACAACCTGGTTGAGCGCTTCCCAGCCTTCGGGCATCGACTCGACACTTTCCAGTGTCAGGCACAGGTGACGAAACATATCGATCTTGATCAGGCGAAGGTCGGCGGCCGTATAGATCGGCATCTTCTTACGGTGCCGCCGGATGAATTCGAAACCTTCATAGCCGACGTTCTTCAGTTCGGTGAAGCGCGTCTCCATATAGTCCAGGCGCTCAATCATGTCGTCACCGACGCTGACCATGCTCTCGGCGGCGTCAATGTGCTGTTGTTCCAGCACCTTGACCCCGGACGTGATCAAGCCTTTGGCTTTGTCCAAGGCCGGAATGAAGCGTTCCTGGAGAGCTTCCAACTCGGCGAACGTGAAGTTGACCTGGGCGTTCAGGTAGCCAAGTCGGGTTCGAGGGTAGTCGGGCCTTGACTGGAAAAGCGGCCATTCCATCAGCGTTCTCAACGCTTGCTCGTAGTTTTCCCGCTGGGTTTTCAGCGTGGCGACATACACATCGCGCTTGATTTCCCTGGCCGCGCCCGACGCTTCGTCCATTGCCTCGGCCTGCATTGTCAGCGCTTTCTGGTTCTGCGGCTTCTTTGCTTCGAATTGATTCAATGCAGCTAGCAGATCGATCCGACGCCGCTGCGCGTCGGCGATGACTTTCTGCCTGACACCTTTGGACCCGCCACCGCGTATCCGCAGGCGTGTGTCGATGTGCCATTTACCGTGGGCATCACCCATCAGGGGAGGGCCCTCGCGGGCGGGATTTTTTCCATCGACGATAGAGACCAACTCGCCTTCGACCCGCACCTTGAACCACTTGCCGGCCATTTTTGCGTGCCAGTCCCCCGTCTGTTCGTAGAGTCCCTTGAGCACACCCTCGGTTTGGAGCTCTCCCGGATCTGCGGGTTCGTCGATGCTGAAGGTTTCGATAAACTGTGCGCTTTCTCGCGATCTGCCCATCAAGGCGCCAACGGAACGGATGGTCTCGTAGTGCTCGGTCGGCAGCGACGTATTCGGAAGCGCTCCGAGTTGCTCTATCACCAGTTTGTGGGGTGTTTTTGGCAGGTTTTCCAGTTCGCGCACCTCCGGCGGGGCTTTTGCCCGGTGAGGACTCCTGGCGGCCCTGGCGCGGTCGATGGCGTGCGTAATGATCGCCAATGCGATGTTCAACAGCAGGTCAGTGAACGCCTCCCACTTGGCCGGTCGTTCGGCCTCTGGTTTGTTTTGCATCAATGTGTCGACGTCGTCCAGGATTTGCCAGAGCCAGGCTGCGGTGCCAACGGCGGTTCCCAGGTAAGGCAAGGTCAGGTTGAACATCAGCCAGCCCGCGCGTTTGAAGGTTTCCCAGCGATTTTCCTGGTTGGACACCGATTGCCGATCGGCCAGTTCGACCAAGGCATCGGCATTGGCCTTGAACAACTGCGGCAGGAAATCCGTCCCCAGGGTTTTGTCGGTCAAACTGACGGGACCGCTATAAGCCAAGGAAGTCAAAGGGTCGGTCACGAACGACACGATGCCCCAAGGGGAGGGCAGCAGGTCTGGAAAAACCAATCGACCGTAATCGTTACGCACCCCATCAGGCAGCCAGGCCAGCACCGATTGGCGTAACGAAGGGATCTGCCGGATCGCATACAACAGATTGCTGAACGATGGGTACTGGCTCAGCTGCGGCTCCAGCATGGGCCGATACAGCAGGCAAGGCCCGGCGCTCGCATCCTCGGGGCCGATGACGAACATATTGGTCACGACGTCTTCCGAGTCACCCAGTTGCAGTTCGGGTACGAAGGCCAGTTGGCGCACGACAATGGCTTTTCCATCCACCTTGCGATCGGCTTCATCAAGCTCCATCAGCGCGGCGACGTAGCGGTAACCCCTATCGTCCAGGCGTCCTTCCCCACGGATTTTGCATTCCAGCGCCAGCATTGGCAGCTGGATGCGCAACTGGGAGGTGTACAACTTTTCGCGGCGGCTCGACTCTGCCGGATCGTCGAGCAGTTTGCCCTTCACCAGCTCGAGGTAAGTGCGACCGATATCGACTTGGGCGATGAGGTTTTCGATGTACGCCACGGTCATCCACTCGGGTAACTCGTTCTCGCCCAGGGATTGGACGGCTTTGTCGCCCAGGGGAAGGGCGATCAGGTTCTGCAAGGCGAGCTCGACCAAGGTGAAGCGGGTGGTATCGATCTTTCCGGGCACGACGAAGCTTCCCCAGATAACGGGGCTGCGTACCTCGAACTCGATTTCATTCAGATCGAGCGTCGAGGCATCGGGATGGTCCAGGACCATCTGTTTCTTCAGCTCGCTTAACGCGTAGTCCTTGATGGCAGGAATCCCATCCAGATAGGTTTTGCCGGCATGGGATTGATTGAGTATCGACAGGTTCTTCATGTACTGGGCAAACAGCGTCTGATCGGACGGCGAGGCCTCCAGCAACCAATGGGGCATCTGTCTCTGGAACCAGGCCACGAGCTCGTCCTCAGCGGCTTCTTCGCCGTTGACAGGGGGCTCGTAGGTCACCCAGGTCTGCGGGGAGGACCCGATGACCTTGACCTGCTCGGCAATCATCCCGCAGGCCTTGTGATCGAAAATGTTGCCGTCGGGCTCAAACAGCCGCCACTGGATTTTGCGATAGGTGGCCGTACCGAAATGGGTCGGGAGGGATTGGCCCAGGGCTTGCTGTGAAGCGAACTTCTCGTAGCCGTTGACGATCGAGTACTTGAGGATGACTTCCTTGCCTTCGATGGTGCCGATCAGGACCACGATTGAGTTGTCGCCCAGACGTTTCACCTCTGGACCATCCACCTTGTCGACGTCGATCAGATACGCGTGGGTGTCATAAGGGTCGCTCTCCTTGCGGTCCTTGCGGTCGGGGTAATGGAACAGTTGCCTGGCCATGTCGCACTCAGTCGTCGTCCAGCCCTCGATACGCCCGACGTTCCACGCCTTGCGCAGGGTGCTGGAGAGTTCATGCCAGCGTGGGCCGGACTCGCCAACGGATGCATTCCAGTACGCCAGTTGTTGCTCCTGACAGGCCGTCAACATGGCCGGCACCAGCTCATTGACCAGGCGCCCGATCTGGTCGATGCGCACTGGCAAATGCACATTCGGGGACGTCAGTGGTAGCTGGGTCAGGTAATGCAACCCTTCGATCAACAGCATCGGATCGCTTTTTTCGTTCACCAGGCCGGCCAGCATTTCGGCAAGGGTTTCATAGCGGGTCGGGCGTGGCACGATTTCGCCGTCGACAATGTCCCAGCTCGGTTCGCCGACCACGGTGTTGTGTGGGTCAAGGTTCAGCGTGGGGTAGAGTTTCTTGAGGCCGTCGCGCAGAAGTATGGACGCGACCTCCGGATACGTGGGGCCGGCGAGCAACTGATTCAATATAGCGTCCCTGGGGTTGGCGTCGGCCTTGGGGATCGTGGTGGTAGAGGTGTTTGTCATCTGAGTCTCCCTGTCTCGCGATGAATGGAATCCCGAAGCCGAACGCTTCGGGATCTCCATGCTAGAGGGGCGAGAAACAGGGAAGGTGGTAACTATGTATTGCTCGTGTCGTTAAGGGCCTGGTGATGCCGCTCCCTGTGGGAGCAGCGGCGTACTCGACATTCATGCACGACACAGAACCTGTGGGAGCGAGCCTGCTCGCGATGACATCGGCACATCCAACATCGCAGCTAACCGACCCACCGCCATCGCGAGCAGGCTCGCTCCCACCATGGGATTGGCGGTGTACTCGATCTTCATGCAAGACGCAAAACCTGTGGGAGCGAGCCTGCTCGCGATGACGTCGGCCCATCCAACATCACCGGTGACTGACCCACCGCCATCGCGAGCAAGCCCCCTGGTCATTGCCCAGACTTGATCCGGGTCCAGACCCGCGTGCGCACCCGTTCGGCATCCCGCGGCAAAGGCTGCAAGGTATACAGCGTCGCCATGGCCGCCTCTGTCGGGTACAGGTTGGGATTGCCACGAATCGCCGGATCCACCATTTCGGTAGCATCCTTGTTCGGATTCGGATAACCCACAAAATCACTTATCGGCGCAATCACCTTCGGCTGCAGCAAGTAGTTGATAAAGGCGTACGCGTCATCCGGGTTCTTCGCCCCTTTCGGAATGGCGAGCATGTCGAACCAGATCGGCGCGCCTTCCTTGGGCAGCCGCATGTCCACCGTCACACCGTTCTTGGCATCCTTGGCCCGATTGGCCGCCTGGGAAAAACTCCCGGAATACCCAACCGCCACGCAAATATCGCCATTGGCGATGTCCGCCATGTACTTGGAAGAATGGAAGTACGTAATGTGCGGCCGGAGCTTCATCATCAACGCCTCGGCCTTGGCATAATCCGCCGGCTTTTTGCTGTTGGGGTCCAGTCCCAGGTGCTGCAAGGCCAGGGGCAGGATTTCCGAAGGTGAATCCAGCAGCGCCACGCCGCACTGCTTGAGCTTGCTGATGTTCTCTTCCTTGAAGATCAGGTCCCAACTGTCCACTGGCGCGTTATCACCCAGGACCGCCTTGACCTTGTCCGGGTTGAAGCCGATCAGAATGGTCCCGTACATGTACGGCACGGCGAACTTGTTGCCTGGATCGTTGGCCTCGATCAACTTCATCAACTTGGGATCGAGGTGATTCCAGTTCGGCAACTTGCTGCGGTCCAGCGGCTGGAACACACCAGCCTCGATCTGCTTGGCAAGGAACACATTGGAAGGCACCACCACGTCATAGCCGGAATTACCGGTTAGCAACTTGGCCTCCAAGGCTTCATTGGTATCGAAAATGTCGTAGACCAACTTGACCTGACTGTTCTGCGCCTTGAAGTCTTCCAGGGCCTTGGGCGTGATGTAGTCGAACCAGTTGTAGACGCGCAAGGTCCGCTCTTCGGCCTGGGCGGCGCTACACAGCAGCGCGGTGCAGAGGGCGGGGACCATCAAACGCTTGAGTCTTTGCATGCTCTTCTTCCTCATTGGGCGCTTTGAAAACCTTCGAGAACATTCACGGCGTTGATGCCGATTTCCGCCACCGCATAGCCGCCTTCCATCACGAACAGCGTCGGCTTGCCAAGTGCCGCGATGCGTTTGCCCATCGCCAGGTAATCCGGGCTGTCGAGCTTGAACTGCGAGATCGGGTCGTCCTTGAACGTGTCCACGCCCAGCGAGACGACGATGACATCGGCGTCGTAACCCTGGACCTCGCTGCACGCCTGCTCCAGCGCAGCACTCCAGGTGTCCCAGCCTGAACCGGCCGGCAACGGATAGTTGAAGTTGAAGCCTTCGCCAGCGCCTTCGCCGCGCTCGTCCGCATAACCGAGGAAGAACGGAAATTCTGCCTCCGGATGGCCATGAATCGAGGCGAACAGCACATCGCTGCGCCCATAGAAGATCGACTGAGTGCCGTTGCCGTGGTGGTAATCCACATCGAGGATTGCGACCTTCCCATGGCCCTGGTCGAGAAACGCCTGGGCGGCGATGGCCGCGTTGTTGAGGTAGCAATAACCCCCCATCAGATCACTGGCTGCGTGATGCCCCGGCGGCCGACACAGCGCAAAGGCACAGCGCGCGCCACGCTGGATCTCGGCCTGGGCGGTGAGGGCCACCTGGGCCGCGCTGTAGGCGGCTTGCCAGGTCCCGGCGGTGATCGGCGCGCCACCGTCGAAACTGTAATAGCCGAGTTGGCCGTGCAGGCTCTTCGGGATCACCGTGCGCAAGGTGCGAGCCGGCCAAGTGAAGGGCAGCAAGTCGCCGTCGCGGTTGTATTCGGCCCAGCGATCCCAGGCGCCTTTGAAGAACTCCAGGTAGGCGGGGGTGTGGATGCGCTGGATGGGTGCCAGGCCGAAATCCCGTGGCGCTTGCACCGGCCCCAACGCGCGAGCCTTGACCCGCTCCAGCACGTGGTCGGCGCGGGAGGGCATTTCGAAACAGGGCATGAGCTGCCCGTCCATGAGCTCGCAACGGCCGTGGTGCAGGTGGTGATCGTCTGAATAGATCGTCAGCATTGTTGTTCTCCGCAAGGGGACTGATCGGTTGAGGATAGTCTTGCGGCGGGTGGCACTCAGGAGAACGGTGGGAGAGGCCAAAAGGGGATTGAAATGGCCAAAAGGTTTGACCGGAAATGGCTCTTTGGTGGGATCAGGACCTTAGGATCAAGGCATGGCGATGGCGCGGTCGTACGCTGGACTATTGCAACTGAGACAGCTTGTGGCGCTCGCTGAATGCAGGACTCTTCGCAAATACTTCGGCGATGAAATCCATGAATACGAGGGCGCGTTTGGGCAGGAGCCTATCCGCCAGGTAGACGACTTGAAGGGGGACGGGCGGGGCCACGTAGTCCCTTAGCACCAACTGCAGATTGCCATTCTTCAGCCCTTCCTCGTAAAGCCATTCGGGCCCCTGTGCGATCCCCAGCCCTGCATTGACACATTCTCGTATGGCCTCGGGCGAGTTGACCCGGAGCCTGCCGGAAACTGGAACATCGATATTGCGGAAACGCCATGTGGTGCCTGTCGACAGCAGAGTGTAGATCAGGCAATCGTGCGTTCTCAGATCATTGGGCGTAACGGGGATTCCGCGTTTGGCCAGGTATCCCTTGCTGGCAACGCACACACGCTCGAACCAGGCCAGCGGTCGGGCACGCATTGCGCTGTCTTCCAGATGCCCGATGCGAATCGCCAGTTCAGCCCCTTCGTCGACCAGATTTACATAGCGGTCATTGAGCTGCAGATCGAGCGTCAACTCTGGATAGCGTTCCAGGAAGGCAGAGACATGCGGCAAGACGAAGGTATGGGCTAGCGCGGTCGGACAGGCGATGCGCAACAATCCGGACGGGGCGACGTTCTCCCTGAAGGACGACTCCGATTGTGCTACGGCGTCGAGAATGCGCAGGGCGTCTGCGTAATAGCGCTCTCCCTCGGGGGTGAGAGCAAGCTTTCGCGTGGATCGGTGCAGCAACCTGGTCTGTAGATGATCTTCCAGCGCCGCCACATAGCGGCTGACGTTGGGCTGACCCAGCCCCAAGTCGCGCCCCGCAGCCGAGAAACTTCCTGTCTCGACAGCGCGGACAAAGCAGGTCATCAGCAGCAGTCGATCCATTTGGGCCCTTATTCATGCAGTTTCGGCATGGAATGTATGCAAATAAACAATCTTATCAATATGTGGGCATGAATACATAGTTTCCCTCAAGCAGGTCAGTGCATCGACTGACCTTGAAAACCGAAGGAAACTTTACATGTCCCGATTACAAGGCAAACGCACTCTCATTACCGGTGGCACCAGCGGCATTGGCCTGGAAACGGCCAAGCAATTCCTTGCTGAAGGCGCACGGGTGATCGTCACTGGAGTCAATCCGGCATCCATCGCAAATGCCCAGGCGGAACTGGGGAGCGAGGTTCTGGTACTCCGTGCCGACTCGGCCAGCATCGCTGCTCAGAAGGAACTGGCGCATGCCGTTCAGACTCACTGTGGCCAACTCGATGTTGCCTTCCTCAATGCGGGCGTATCCGTTTGGCTGCCAATCGAAGAGTGGACGGAGGACATGTTCGATCGCTCCTTCGACATCAACGTCAAGGGGCCGTACTTTCTGATTCAGGCGCTGCTACCCGTCTTTGCGAACCCCGCGTCGGTCGTGCTCAATACATCGGTCAATGCACACATCGGCGCTGCGCATTCATCGGTGTATGGGGCGACAAAGGCCGCGTTCCTCAACATGTCGAAGACGCTTTCGAGCGAACTGCTCCAGCGTGGCATTCGTTTCAATGCCGTCAGCCCCGGCCCGGTCGATACGCCGCTTTACGACAAGCTCGGGATTCCCGATGCCTATCGCGAGCAGGTCAACAAAGACATCGTTGCGACCATCCCGTTCGGCCGCTTCGGCACGCCCGAGGAAGTCGCCAAGGCTGTGCTGTACCTGGCTTCGGACGAGTCACGATGGACGGTTGGTTCGGAAATCATTGTCGACGGCGGCCGCTCGCTCTAAGTGCTTCGCACGAACGACGCTTCTATATAGCCCGGCGCCCATGCGTGGCGGCGGGTGCGGATTCTTTTATTGATGGGTATTCCAATGTCCCGATCACCGCTGGTGCTCGTCAGCCACCACTTGTGTCCATTCGTTCAGCGAGTGGCCATCGTGTTGCTCGAAAAAGAAGTTTCCTTTCAGCGTCTAAATGTCGACCTTCGCGACAGGCCGGACTGGTTTCTGACGATGTCACCAACGGGCAAGGTTCCGCTGCTCAAGGTGCCAGATGGCAATGAGGGCGGGTCCGTTCTATTCGAGAGCGTCGCCATCTGTGAATACCTGGAGGACGTGCACCCCGACCCTGCGTTGCATCCGATGAATGCGCTGACCCGAGCACAACACCGCGCCTGGATCGAATTCGCATCTGCCACCCTGGGGGACGCATGGGGATTTCTGAACGCCTCAGATCAGCAGACAGCCCTTGGAAAATCCGCAGCTTTGAGAGGAAAGCTGGAGCGATTCGACGGTGAAATGTCAGACGGCCCTTATTTCGCCGGACAAAGACTCAGTATGGTCGACATCGCCATGGCCCCGGTCTTTCGCTATTTCGACATACTTGGATTCGCATCCAACCACCCTCTGTTCGATGGGCTGAGCCGAGTGGCTGAGTGGCGTCGTGCCCTGGCTAAACATCCCAGTATTCAGGCGGCCGTTGCAGAGGACTACGCCGTCCGGTTCCGCGAGCATTTGCAAGAAGCAGGAGCGGTACTGGCGACTGCATAGGGACGTTACACCCTTCAATGGATGTGCGACGAAATCGGCCCTCAAGTCGTTGTCATGGCCGTTCAGGATAAACACTTCTGAAGTGAACCCGACGCAATGCGCCGGGCTTGCGGGAAGGCTTACGGCTATCGCGGATCAACGTTATCCAACGCCCGGTTCGCCAGTAATGAACTCAGCTCGATCAATTGCTGAATGCCAAGGGCAACGTGGCGGCGAGAGCCATCCAGTTCAAATGCCAAATCACTGACCATCGCATCAGCCGAAGCCAGGGTTTCGCTGAGGTTGGCGAGCAGGCATTCGGTGTCGACGTCTTCTACGACGGTGAACAGCTGACCCGGTTGAGTGGTGGCTTCAGGTTTTTCCGGTTTCGGTAAAAGGTAGAAATCCAGGGCACGTTTGGCGGCGGCGTCGAGTTTTTGGGCGTTGATGCCGTCGGCGTAGGGGGAGGTGGGGTCTGCTTCTGGAGGGTTCGGAGTTATTTTGAACATTGGGACTTCCTTTAGTAGAGCCGCAACCGTCTCGCTACTAAACGAATAAGGCGGCAGCTGTGTGCAAGTTAGTAGACCGGTGAAGTCACCAAACCGGCGCGCCCGAAGGCGCCATGCACACAGCCACCATCACGTGCAGGCACAGCCTGACTGATGACTCATGCAACCGTTAGTGACTTCCTGGGCTACTAAACCCGACCACTGATGGGCAGTGGCAGGGAAACGATAGGGCCTGGATACAAGGCGCACAAGCGGGCGGATTTTGGCGTAGTTGTAGGCAAAGGCGCAAGGTTGGGTAGCCTGGTGGAAGGCTGGCGGTAAGGCCATGCGCGGTGGGCTCGGAGATGGCTGCAACGTGTGGCGAGGGAGCTTGCACTATTCGACGGCCTAGTCGTCGCGGGTTTGCTGGCGTGGTACATGGTGCGTCATGGTTGATCGGATCCCTTGCCATAGAAACACGAAAGCCCGCAGAGATTTCTCTCAAGCGGGCTTCGGAAGGTAGGCTCGAGAATCACTTCTCATGCGTGGGGGTAATGTGTATTGCGGAACAATCACTCTGTCAACAGGTTGGATGAATACTCATAATCCGCGGGCTTCCCGTGGTGTCTGGCGGTCAGGGCATGCGATGCGGGCTGAAGATGGCTCAAAATGTATGGCGAAGGAGCTTGCTCCCGTTCGGCGGCGTAGCCGTCGTGGGTTGGCTGGTGTGGTTTTCGGTAGGAATGCGTCGGCTGAATTGGGGCTGCTGCGCAGCCCGGCGGGGCGGTGCGACGCTTCGCTAAATCCCCTCGCCACAGGAGATAAAAGCTGTCCCCAGGTTTGGGCTCAGGGCCTGAACTGACTCGGCGCCACGCCGCTCCAGCGGACGAAGGCGTGGCGGAAGCTGGCGGTTTCGCTGAAGCCCAGCAGTTCGGCGATGCGGTGGATGGGGAGTTGGTCCTCGCAGAGCATTTGCTTGGCCCGTTCGAAGCGTAGTTCGTCCAGTAGCTCCTGGTAGCTGCAACCCGAATCCTTGAGGTGCCGGCGTAACGTGCGGGCGGAGCAGTTCATTTGTTCGGCCAGGCCTTCCAGGCCGGGGGCGGCGTCGAGTTGGGCGGCGAGCAGTTGGCGGATGCGGCCCAGCCAGGCCTGGCGGCCGGTGAATTCGATGTTTTGCTTGCGGCAGCGTTCGGCCATGGCGTGGTGGGTGATGGGGTCGGCCAGCGGCAGCGGGTGATCGAGCCAGTGGCGGTCGAAGGCAAAGGCGTTGTCGATGGCCCCGAAACGCACCGGGCAATCGAAATGGGCCCCGTAGCGGGCTTGGTAATCCGGTGCCGGGTGTTCGAAGCGCGCCGCGCGCAAGGGCAGCGGGTGACCGAGCAGGTCGTTGCAGATGACTTTCAGCGAGACCATGCAGAATTCGGCATTGAACGCGGCCAGGGCCGGGGCCTCTCGATAATCGCTGGCGCTGAACCAGAGATGCTCGCCGTCGTCTTCCAGGTTCAGGTCGAAGAGTGTTCCCAATAGCGCCGGATAGCGCAGCGCCAGTTGCAAGGCGTCACCTAAGGTGGCACTGGTGAGCAGGGCGTAGCCGAGCATGCCGTAGGATGAAACGTGCATGCTGCGCCCCAATTCCAGGCCGATGTCGTGCTTGAGAGCTACGGCGTTGGCGCAGACCTGCATTTCCTGGTTGGTGGTGATACGCGTGTCGGCCCGGCTCAGGTCCGCTGCGCTGATGCCGCTGCCGGCCAGCAATGCATCACTAGGCAGGCCTTCGTGCTTGAAGGCGTTGAGCACCAGTGAGACGGCGTTGAGGGTGGTGAGGTGGGAATGAAGCATGTCCGTTTCCAGCCTGGGGAGGCTGTAAATGGAGCAAGTTGTGTGCCGGGAGTGAAGCACAACGTTGCCAAGCTTCGTGGCGGCAAATTGTCGGAGCAGAGCCTGGTCGCGATATATCGCCGCGATTTCTGAGGATCGCGTCAACTTCGTCGCGGGCAAGCCTTGCTCCCACAGGTGTGCCTGGCGGTCAGATCAATTCGCCACACAGGTCCAGCTCAACCAACCGCCGAACCTCATCCACCGGCAGCCCTGCGCCGATCAGCGCCTGCAACTTGCCGTACGCAGCCTCGCGGGTCATGCCGCCGCCGGACAGCACGCCGACGCCACGCAAACGGCTGCCGGCCTCGTACACGTCCAGCTCCACGCCGCCTTCATGGCATTGCGTCACCGCCACCACCGCCACGCCGCTGTCCCGCGCTCGGGTCAGGCTGGCGAGGAAGGCCGGGTTGTCGCTCGGGCCGGTTCCGCTGCCGTAGCATTCCAGCACCAGGCCCTGGATGCCGCTGCTCAGCAGGCCATCGAGGATGTCGGCGCTGATGCCCGGAAACAATGGTAGTACCGCGACGTTCGCCAGTTGCTTCGGCTGGTTGTAATTCAGCTGCGCCGGCAGCGACGTGGCTTTGGCACCGCCGCCCTGACGCTCCAGGCGTTTGAACGGATGGCGACCGAAACTGCGTACTTTCGCGCAACGGGTCGGCGCCAGCAGCTCGCCGTGGAAGTACAGGTGCACGCCCGGCGCCAGGCCCCGGCCGAGGGCGACCAGCGCGCCGCTGAGGTTTTCCCAGGCGTCGCTGTCGGTCACGCCGGCGGGCAGCATGGAACCGGTGAAGCAGACACGGGCGTGCAGGCCCAACAGCTGGAAGCTCATCGCCGCCGCGCTGTAGGCCAGGGTATCGGTGCCATGCAGGATCAATACGCTGTCGCACCCCTGCACATCCACGGCGTCGACCACCGCTTCGCGCAGTTGCTGCCAGTAGGCCGGGGTCATGTTGGCGCTGTCGATCAACGGCGACATTTCCCGGAAGCGCCATTGCGGGATAACCAGTTCAGGTTGGCTGTGCAGGTAGTCGCGCATGCGTGCTTCAAAGCCGGATGCCGGAGCGAGGCCATGGGCGCTGGCTTGCATACCGATGGTTCCGCCGGTGTAGAGCACCATGACGTGCTGGGCGGCAGGGTAGGTCGAGGAATTCATGGTCGTTCTCCGAGGACGAAAACGGCAGCTTGATCGAGCTGCCCCAACATAAGGTCGAGCATGACGCCGACCTTACGCTGTGTCACGCCGGGCGCAGGGGATGCGCCCGGTTTTTTGCAGCAGGTTTGCCGATCAGCGTTGCGCTGCGGCCACACCGGTCACCGCGTCAGGCTGGGCAGCCGCTGCGGTTGGGGTGGCTGGCCAGGCTTTGCGGTCCAGGTCCAGGTCCGGGAATTTGCTGGAATCAAAGACCGGAGTCTTGATGCCGGCCGAACGCTGGGCGTCGTAGTCGCGCAGGATGCGCATGCCGACCTTGAACAGCAGGAACAGGGCGATCAGGTTCACGAACGCCAGCAGGGTCATGGTGATGTCGGCGAAGGCGAACACGGTGCTGAGGTTTTCGATAGCGCCCCAGAAAATCAGGACCAGAACCATTGCGCGATAACCGATCAGCGCTTTGCGGTTTTCACCGAGCATGAAGCGCAGGTTATTTTCGCCCAGGTAGTAGTTGTAGAGGATCGAGGTGAACACGAACAGCGCCAGGGCCACGGAGATGAACATCCGGCCCCAGTCACCGACCACGGCGGCCAGGGAGTTCTGGGTCAGGGCAATGCCGTCGCCTTCGAAGCCAGGGGTGTAGAAGCCCGACAGCAGGATCAGCAGCGCGGTGCAGGTGCAGATCACGAAGGTATCCAGGAACACGCTGAAGGCCTGGACTACGCCTTGGGCAACCGGGTGCTCGACCGAAGCAACGGCGGCTACGTTAGGCGCACTGCCCAGGCCTGCTTCGTTGGCGAAGACGCCGCGCTTGACGCCCATGACGATGGCGCTGCCGATCAGGCCACCAAACGCCTGGTCCAGGCCAAAGGCGCTCTTGACGATGGTTGCCAGCATGGCCGGTACGTGGTCGAACTGCAGCGCGATCACATAGATGGTCACGGCGATGTAGGCCAGGGTCTTGACCGGTACCAGCAGGTCGGCAACGCGGGCGATACGCTTGATTCCGCCGATGAACACCAGGCCCAGCAGCACGGCCAGGCCCAGACCGGTGTAAGTGGTGTCGAGGCCGAAGGCGTTGTTCAGCGAGTGGGTCACGGCGTGGGCTTGCAGGCCGTTGAAGGCGAAGCCGAAAGTGACCAGCAGCAGGAAGGCCATGATCATGCCCAACCAGCGTTTCTGCAGGCCGTGCTGAATGTAGTAGGACGGGCCGCCACGGTACTGGCCTTCGGAGTCGCAGCGCTTGTAGAGCTGGCCGAGGGAGCACTCGAAGAAACTGCTGGACATGCCGACCAGCGCGGTTACCCACATCCAGAACACTGCACCGGGGCCGCCGAGGGTCACGGCGATGCCGACACCGGCAATGTTGCCCGCGCCAACACGACCGGCGAGGCTGAGCATCAGGGCCTGGAAGGAGCTGAGCTGATCGGTGCTGCTTTTGAGGCTGTCACGGAATACCGCGAACATATGGAAGAAATGACGGAACTGGACGAAACGCGAGCGGATCGTGAAGTAGCCGCCGAGCCCGACAATGAGCGCGATCAGCACTTTCCCTGAGAGGAAGTCGTTGATGACTTCAAGCATGAGTATTCCTCGCTGTTTTTTGTTTAAGCAAATGCTGGCCATTTGGAAACATCCCGAAACATCCGTCGGCGCACGGCTTGACAGGTGAGGCGAGGTTTCGTCCCGGTCCAATTCGCGGGTTTTATTAGTTCGGGTTTCGCATGTTTAAGGTCTCGCTACCGACGACCACTCATGCGAAGAGGGGCGGCACTATACCTATCAGAGCCGCGCCCGTCTGCACAGTTGTGGTGCAAGCGACGAAACGTTGTGCCGCAATCGGAAAAAATCGCAGCCTTCGACAGCCCTTTTTGAGAGCTGGCGAAGGCTGCGATCTTGTCCAGTGTTGTCGTTTTCGGCATAAGGCCTCCTGGCGACGGTAAAAAAAGGGCTTGGGGAACGAGTCCCCAAGCCCTCAAAAGGTGAGAGGTGTCTAGTCCCTCGACCTGGTGAGCGGTGGTTGCATCGATCACGCTTTCAGCGGGACCAGACGCGGAGCAATCATGTTTTCCGGGCGCAGGATGTCGTCGAGCATGGCGTCGTCAAGCAAGCCCTCCTCGCGCACCAATTCCAGCACGCCACGGCCGCTTTCCAGAGCAACACGGGCGATGCGGGTGGCGTTTTCATAGCCGATGTACGGGTTCAGGGCGGTGACCAGGCCGATCGAATGCTCGACCAGTTCGCGGCAGCGCGCTTCGTTGGCGGTGATGCCGACGATGCAGTGCTCGCGCAGCATGTCCATGGCTCGTTGCAGCAGGCGGATCGAGTCGAAAATCTTGAAGGCGATCAGCGGTTCCATCACGTTCAGTTGCAGTTGCCCGCCTTCGGCCGCCATGGTCAGGGCCAGGTCGTTGCCGATGATCTGGAACGCCACCTGGTTGACCGCTTCCGGGATCACCGGGTTGACCTTGCCGGGCATGATCGAGCTGCCTGGCTGGCGGGCCGGCAGGTTGATCTCGTTGATGCCGGTACGTGGGCCGCTGGACAGCAAGCGCAGGTCGTTGCAGATCTTCGACAGCTTCACCGCGGTACGCTTGAGCATGCCGGAGAACAGGACGAAGGCACCCATGTCGGAGGTGGCTTCGATCAGGTCGGCGGCCGGTACCAGCGGCTGGCCGCTGATGGTTGCCAGGCGCTGCACGGCCAGGGCCTGGTAGCGCGGGTCGGCGTTGATGCCGGTGCCGATGGCGGTGCCGCCCAGGTTCACTTCGGTCAGCAGTTCGGGGGCCAGGGTCTTCAGGCGCGCCAGGTCTTCGCTCAGGGTGGTGGCAAAGGCGCGGAATTCCTGGCCGAGGGTCATTGGCACGGCGTCCTGCAGCTGGGTGCGACCCATTTTCAGGACATGGCCGAACTCTTCACCCTTGGCGGCGAACGACTGGATCAGGCTGTCGAGGCTGGCCAGCAACGCATCGTGACCGAGCAGCAGACCCAGGCGGATCGCGGTCGGGTAGGCGTCGTTGGTAGACTGCGCCATGTTCACGTCGTTGTTCGGGTGCAGGTACTGGTATTCGCCTTTCTGGTGGCCCATGGCTTCCAGGGCGATGTTGGCGATGACTTCGTTGGCATTCATGTTGGTCGACGTGCCAGCGCCGCCTTGGATCATGTCCACCACGAATTCTTCGTGGAAGTCGCCGCGGATCAGACGCGCACAGGCTTCGCTGATGGCTGCATGCTTGGCTTCGCTGAGTTGGCCCAACTCGCGGTTGGCGTCAGCGGCAGCCTGTTTGACCATTGCCAGACCGATCACAAGCTTGGGGTAATGCGAGATCGGAACGCCCGAGAGACGGAAGTTGTTCACCGCTCGCAGGGTCTGGATGCCGTAATACGCTTGCGCTGGTACTTCGAGTACGCCAAGCAGGTCTTTTTCTGTGCGGAATGATGCAGCGGAGGACATGATGGAAATCATCTCGATAAGGACCCGGTCTGTGCCGGAACGCTGTGGATCGTAGGCTTTCGTAAACGTCAGGGCCAATGCTGTTAAACACTGCCCTATGCATATTCGGCATAATGCTGATGTGACGCCGACGGTACGGCGGACGTGTGACCTGTTTTGGTGCGTGGTTCGGGAGAACGTGATGAATCTTGAAAGCAAATGGCTTGAGGACTTCAGTGCTCTGGCGGCTACTCGCAGTTTCTCCCAGGCGGCCGAACGGCGTTTCGTCACGCAACCAGCATTCAGCAGACGGATTCGTAGCCTGGAAGCAGCGTTGGGGCTGACCTTGGTCAATCGCTCCCGCACGCCGGTCGAGCTGACGGCGGCCGGGCAGTTGTTCCTGGTGACGGCGCGCACTGTCGTGGAGCAGTTGGGTGAGGTGTTGCGGCATTTGCATCATCTGGAAGGCGGGCAGGGCGAAGTGATCCAGGTGGCGGCCGCGCACTCCTTGGCCCTGGGCTTCTTTCCGCGCTGGATCGCGCAACTGCGCAACGACGGCATGAACATCGCCACGCGCCTGGTGGCGACCAACGTCGGCGATGCCGTCCATGCCCTGCGTGAGGGCGGCTGCGACCTGATGCTGGCGTTCTACGACCCGGATTCGGCGATGCAGATGGACCCGGAAATCTTCCCTTCGCTGCACCTGGGCCAGACCGAAATGCTGCCGGTGTGTGCGGCCGATGCCAACGGCAAACCGTTGTTTGACCTCGAAGGCGAGGCCAGCGTGCCGTTGTTGGCCTACAGCGCCGGGGCGTTTCTCGGTCGCTCGGTGAACCAGCTGCTGCGCCAACGGGCGCTGCGCTTCACCACGGTCTACGAAACGGCCATGGCCGACAGCTTGAAAAGCATGGCCCTGGAAGGCCTGGGCATCGCCTGGGTGCCACAACTGAGCGTGCGCGCCGAACTGGCCCGGGGCGAACTGGTGATCTGCGGTGGCGGGCAATGGCACGTCCCACTGGAGATCCGCCTGTACCGCTGCGCCCTGGTGCGCAAGGCCAATGTGCGGTTGCTGTGGCGCAAGCTCGAAGGCGGTGCCGGCTCCTGAAAACAGGCAAGATCCTTGTGGGAGCGAGCCTGCTCGCGATGACGGACTGACGTTCAACATCACTGTTGCCTGGCCCACCGCTATCGCGAGCAGGCTCGCTCCCACAGAGGGGGAACCGGTGTGCTTTTGTATTGACCTCCAAGTCAATAAAACCGCTGTCCAGGCACAAATGACAGATGGTCGCGACAGGGGCTGTTTATCTGCTTCATTGCGGTATACTGCGCGGCCTTCGGCCGGTCCAGATCGGCCATTATTCGTACAACAAGCCACGCCGGTTTCCCGCGTGGCTTGTTGTTTTTTGACGCGCCTGCGGGCGCCCAGAGAGAAGAGGCACATTGATGAGTGCATTGGTTGGCGTGATCATGGGCTCCAAGTCCGATTGGTCCACCCTTAGCCACACCGCCGATATGCTGGAAAAGCTCGGCATTCCTTATGAGGTGAAAGTGGTCTCTGCCCACCGCACCCCGGACCTGCTGTTCCAGTACGCCGAAGAAGCCGAGGCCCGTGGCATCGAGGTGATCATCGCCGGTGCCGGTGGCGCGGCTCACCTGCCAGGCATGTGTGCGGCCAAGACCCACCTGCCGGTACTGGGCGTGCCGGTACAGTCGTCGATGCTCTCGGGCGTCGACTCGCTGTTGTCCATCGTGCAAATGCCGGCGGGCATTCCGGTCGCGACCCTGGCCATCGGCAAGGCCGGTGCGATCAATGCGGCCCTGTTGTCGGCGAGCATCCTGGGTGCCAAGCATCCACAGTTTCATACCGTGCTGAAAAAATTCCGCGCTGAGCAGACAGACAGCGTCCTGGACAATCCAGACCCACGCATTGCCTGAGGTTGTTGACGAATGAAGATCGGTGTAATCGGTGGCGGCCAGTTGGGTCGCATGTTGGCCCTGGCGGGTACGCCGCTGGGGATGAACTTCGCTTTCCTGGACCCGGCGCCGGACGCCTGTGCCGCCGCGCTGGGTGAACACCTGCGGGCCGACTACGGCGACCAGGATCACCTGCGCCAACTGGCCGATGAAGTCGATCTGGTGACGTTCGAGTTCGAGAGCGTTCCGGCCGAAACCGTTGCCTTCCTGTCCCAGTTCGTCCCGGTCTACCCAAGCGCCGAAGCCTTGCGCATCGCCCGCGACCGCTGGTTCGAGAAGAGTATGTTCAAGGACCTGGGCATTCCCACTCCGACCTTCGCTGACATTCAGTCCCAGGCCGACCTGGAAGCCGCCGTCGCTGCCATCGGCCTGCCGGCCGTGCTCAAGACTCGCACCCTGGGTTATGACGGCAAGGGCCAGAAGGTCCTGCGCAACCCTGAAGACGTAGCTGGTACGTTCGCTGAACTGGGCAGCGTGGGCTGCCTGCTGGAAGGTTTCGTGCCGTTCACCGGTGAAGTCTCGCTGATCGCCGTGCGTGCCCGCGACGGTGAAATCCGTTTCTACCCGCTGGTGCACAACACCCACAAGGACGGCATTCTCAAACTCTCCGTGGCCAGCACCGACCATCCGCTGCAGGCCCTGGCCGAGGACTACTCCAGCCGGGTGCTCAAGCAGCTCGACTACGTCGGTGTGATGGCGTTCGAGTTCTTTGAAGTGGACGGCGGCCTCAAGGCCAACGAAATCGCTCCTCGGGTGCACAACTCCGGGCATTGGACCACCGAAGGCGCCGAATGCAGCCAGTTCGAGAACCACCTGCGGGCGGTGGCCGGGCTGCCGCTGGGCTCGACCGCCAAGGTCGGTGAAAGCGCGATGCTGAACTTCATCGGCAAGGTACCGGACACCGATAAGGTCATGGCGATTGCCGACTGCCATCTGCATCACTATGGCAAGGCGTTCAAGGACGGGCGCAAGGTCGGTCACGCCAACCTGCGTTGTGCTGACCGGGCTACGCTGGCCCAGCAGATCATCAAGGTCGAGACGCTGATCGCCGAGCAGTAGTGCGCAATTGCGGTTGAACCATTCATCGGCAAATCTCTCTCATGGCTAAGCGCCAAAGCCTCACCAGGCTTTGGCTTGGCGTCTTAAAAAGAGGGAAATGCCATGGGAATCATCGGAACCATCTTCATCGGCTTGATCGTAGGCCTGCTGGCACGCTTCCTTAAACCGGGCGACGACAGCATGGGCTGGATCATGACCATCCTGCTCGGTATCGGCGGTTCGCTGGCGGCCACCTATGGCGGCCAAGCCTTGAGTATCTACCAGCCTGGTGAAACCGCCAGTTTTCTCGGTGCCCTGGTCGGCGCGGTTGTGCTGCTGGTGATCTACGGCCTGATCAAAAGAAACTGAGTCAATGCGACAAAGCCCTCTGCGCACGGCGCGCGCGGGGGGCTAGAATGCCCGGCGTTCCATCATTCACTCATTGCCGAGCCTTTTCATGCGCCGTCTAGTGTTGACCCTTCTTCTGCTGGGCAGTGGCCTGGCCCATGCTGCCGAGCTGCCGGAAACCGACTGGCTCGAACTGATGCCCAAGTCGGACCAGAAAGCCCTCGAGGCCATGCCCGAGATCGACCACAACTCCCCCGAAGCCAACGGCACCTTTACCCAGAAGGGTGGCCTGAAGCAAAGCAAAGGCTTGCCGGCGGTGATGTATTCGACCAAGACCGTGGCCTCGATGAACGACAAGCACATCCGCATCGGCGGCTATCCGGTGCCGCTGGAAACCGACGCCAAGGGCCGCAGCACGCTGTTCTTCCTGGTGCCATACCCCGGCGCCTGCATCCACGTCCCGCCACCGCCACCTAACCAACTGGTGCTGGTGCGCTACCCCAAGGGCCTGAAGCTCGACGACATCTACACACCGCTGTGGGTGATCGGCACGCTGAAGATCGAAAAGGTCGACAACGACCTGGCGAGTGCGGCGTATGCGCTGGATGCGGAGAAGGTGAGGGCGGTGCAGGAAGCGGATTTGTAGCTCAGGTCAACCTGACGCAGATCCCCTGTGGGAGCGAGCCTGCTCTCGATAGCGGTGGATCAGTCAAAGTAATGGTGGCTGACAGATCGCTATCGCGAGCAGGCTCGCTCCCACAGAGGGATGTGATGGGTTTTAGAGCGGTTTGCTAGTGATGCTCACACCCAGGGTATGACTGGCCTTGGGCAGCAACGTCACCACATCGTGCATCACGTTCGCCGTTTCGATGCACAGCATGCGCTGCCAGCCATCGTCGGCCATGTCGCTGAAGGCCTTGGCGCGTTCTGTCCAGGGGTTCCAGATTACCGCCGAGCGTGAGCCGCTGCTGGTCAGTTCGATCCGCCGTTCCCAATGTGGGTCGACGATGCTCAGTGTCGCCGGGGTATCGAGATAGATACGGTCGGTCTCGCCGGCAAAGTGCAGGTCGCCGGCCTGGGTGGCGGTTTTCCAGTCATCCAGGGTCTCGATGTAGTTCAAGCCGGCCACACCTTCGACATGCACGTTGCGCACGTCGCTCACGGCGAAATAGCTGTGCAGCGCCTGGCTGAGGCTGACGGTTTCGCTGCCGCGGTTATGGCTGGTGAGGCTGATATGCAGTTGCGCGTCCATCACGATGGTCAGCGTCAGGTCGACCTGATGAGGCCAGCCCGCCAGGCCGTTTTCGGGATAGGGCAACACGAATTCGACTTTCAGGCCTTCGCCCTCGGCCTCGATGCCTTTCAGTTCCCAATCCATCGCCCTCACCAGGCCGTGAGCGGTGGCCGGCTCGTTGCTCACGCGCATGGCCTGGACGCTGTCGGGGTTGCGTGTCAGGTTGCCGAACCATGGCCAGCACACCGGAACACCGGCGCGGATGCTCTTGCCAGCCTTGAAGGTCGCCTGGTCATTGAGCCAGATCAGCGGCGGCTGGCCATCCACTTGGTAGCTGAGAATATGCGCGCCCTGCTGGGCCACCAGCAACTCGGCCTGGCCGTGGCGGATACGCCAGCCATTGAGTTCATCCAGTTTGACGGCTTCGACGTTGGGCGTGGGCATACTGCAAACCTCGTTCAGGAACAGGAACCGCAATGGACCACAAAACGGCCGTCGCGTTTAACGAGCGCGCGGCGGAACCGAACGGGTACGGCCACTGCCGTCGATGGCGACGAACACGAATACCGCCTCGGTCACCTTGCGCCACTCACTGGAGAGCGGGTCGTCGCTCCAGACCTCGACCATCATCTGGATCGAGCTGCGGCCGATCTCCAGGGTCTGGGTGTAGAACGAAAGCTGTGCACCTACGGCCACCGGCACCAGGAACGCCATGCGATCGATTGCCACGGTCGCCACACGCCCGCCGGCTACCCGGCTGGCCATGGCCGTGCCGGCCAGGTCCATCTGGGACACCAGCCAGCCGCCGAAAATATCGCCGAAACCATTGGTGTCGCGGGGAAGCGCGGTGATTTGCAAGGCCAGGTCGCCTTGCGGGATTGGATCTTCTTGTTCGAGCTCTATCATGCCGGGGGTGCCTCTGACCCGTAACGCTGTCTTGTGCTTCAGGTGAATAGCCGTCTTTGAAAAAAACGATTCAGCCCGAACACATTGCGTTCGTCACGTTTTTCGTAAAGGCGTGCTAAAGGGATACTCTGCGAAACCGGCTGGTACTGGTGTTTTCTCCTACAAACTCTGCACCACCAACGACGTTTTCGCACAGCAACCCCTTACAGAGTGTCGCAAGCTAGCGAGTATATCGGGCGATAGGCGTCGAGACGACTACCGGGTTCTGATTTCGACTGAGAATGACGCGCATCCCTGTGCTTTTTCCAACAATTTGCTATCGTGCCAAACCGCTCCAACCCCGATTTGCGGGTTGCAGAACCGACTATAAGAGAAGCCTTCGCCATGACCACTGCGCCTTCGAGCACGGCAGCCCCTGCGCAACCCGCCCGTCCATTGACCCGCAACGATTACAAGACCCTGTCGCTGTCTGCCCTGGGCGGTGCCCTGGAGTTCTACGATTTCATCATTTTCGTGTTCTTCGCCACCGTGGTCGGCAAATTGTTCTTTCCCGTCGACATGCCCGAGTGGCTGCGCCTGATGCAGACGTTCGGCATCTTCGCCGCTGGCTATCTGGCCCGGCCCCTGGGCGGGATCGTCATGGCGCACTTCGGCGACCTGCTGGGGCGCAAGAAGATGTTCACCTTGAGCATTTTCATGATGGCCGTGCCTACCCTGATCATGGGACTGTTGCCCACCTATGCGCAGATCGGCATGTGGGCGCCGATTCTGCTGTTGCTGATGCGGGTGATCCAGGGCGCGGCCATTGGCGGCGAAGTGCCGGGGGCCTGGGTATTTGTCTCCGAACACGTTCCGGGGCGCCACATCGGTTATGCCTGCGGTACCCTCACCTCCGGCCTGACGGCGGGGATCCTGCTGGGCTCGCTGGTGGCCACCGCGATCAACAGTCTCTATACGCCAGTGGAAGTGGTGGATTACGCCTGGCGCATTCCGTTCCTGCTGGGCGGTGTGTTCGGCCTCTTGTCGGTCTACCTGCGCCAGTGGCTTCACGAAACCCCGGTGTTTGCCGAGCTGCAACTGCGCAAGGCCCTGGCTGAAGAGGTACCGCTGCGCGCCGTACTGCGCGACCACCGCGGAGCCATCGTGATTTCAATGCTGCTGACCTGGTTGTTGTCCGCTGCCATCGTGGTGCTGATCCTGATGACCCCGACGGTCCTGCAGACGGTCTACCATTTCGCGCCGACCACCGCCTTGCAATCCAACAGCGTGGCGATCGTGATGCTGAGCATTGGCTGCATCCTGGCCGGTGCCCTGGCGGACCGCTTCGGTGCGGGGCGGGTCTTTGTCTTCGGCTGTGCCGCATTGCTGGCCAGCGCCTGGGCCTTCTACCACAACCTTGCCGACCATCCGCAGTGGCTGTTCCCGATGTATGCCCTCACCGGTCTGCTGGTGGGCACCATTGGTGCGGTTCCCTATGTCATGGTCAAGGCTTTCCCGCCGGTGGTGCGTTTCAGCGGCCTGTCGTTCTCCTACAACGTTGCCTATGCCATTTTTGGTGGCCTGACGCCGATGATCGTCAGCCTGCTGCTCAAAGAGAGCCCGATGGGGCCGGCTTATTATGTGGCGGTGTTGTGCGGGGTCGGGATGGTAGTGGGTGGCTACCTCTGGAGGAAAGGGCGCTGATCGAAAGGATGACTGGAAGCTTTTGTAGCGAGGGGATAAATCCCCTCGCTACAACATCTTGTAAAACTCAATGCTGGCCTTTCATCCAATTGTCATATTTCAGCCATAGAGTGTTCACACGGCTTACCGATACTTGGCCGACTTAACACACCCTATCTGCTAGGAGTAAGGCATGAAACTGAAGCGTTTGATGGCGGCAATGACTTTTGTCGCTGCTGGCGTTGCGACTGCCAACGCGGTTGCCGCTGTTGACCCTGCGATCCCGAGCTACACCAAGACCACTGGTGTTTCGGGCAACCTGTCCAGTGTCGGCTCCGATACCCTGGCAAACCTGATGACCTTGTGGGCAGAAAACTACAAGAAGGAATACCCGAACGTAAACATCCAGATTCAGGCCGCCGGTTCCTCCACCGCGCCGCCCGCACTCACCGAGGGCACCTCCAACCTGGGCCCGATGAGCCGCAAGATGAAGGACAACGAACTGCAGGCCTTCGAGCAGAAGTATGGCTACAAGCCAACCGCTATCCCGGTTGCCGTGGACGCCCTGGCTGTATTCGTACACAAGGACAACCCGATCCAGCACCTGACCATGGAGCAGGTCGACGCGATCTTCTCGTCCACCCGCTTGTGCGGCGCCAAGGCTGACGTCAAGACCTGGGGTGACCTGGGTGTGACCGGCGACCTGGCCAACAAGCCGGTTCAACTGTTCGGTCGCAACTCGGTATCCGGCACCTACGGCTACTTCAAGGAAGAAGCCCTGTGCAAAGGTGACTACAAGCCAAACGTCAACGAACAACCTGGCTCGGCTTCGGTAGTACAGTCGATCAGCTCCTCGCTCAACGGCGTGGGTTACTCGGGCATCGGCTATAAGACCGCCAGCGTTAAAACCGTGGCCCTGGCCAAGAAAGGCAGCACCGAGTTCATCGAAGACAGCGAAGAAAACGCACTGAACGGCAAATACCCGCTGTCGCGTTTCCTCTACGTGTACGTCAACAAGGCACCGAACAAGCCTCTGGCCCCGCTGGAAGCCGAATTCGTGAAGATGGTCCTGTCCAAGCAAGGTCAGGAAGTCGTGGTCAAGGACGGCTACATCCCACTGCCAGCCAAAGTGGCCGCGAAGGCACTGGCTGACCTGGGTCTGTCGGAAGGCGGCAGCGTCGCCAAGAAGTAACACCTGAGCCCGGGCCAATGCCTGGCTCTCTGTGGGAGCGGGCTTGCTCGCGAATGCAATGGATCAGTCGGCATTGATGTCGAATGTGCTGGCCCATCGCGAGCAAGCCCGCTCCCACAGACACCAATTTCCTCTCCGCTGCCAGCTTCCACGGGCGGCGGATTTGTTGCGTCACTGCATTGTCATCTTTCTGTCATACAGGATCGCTAGGGTGTGCGCATGAATGATCTGGCCAATTCCACAATGACTACGACTTCCCCTCCCAAGCGCATTGATTTCAATACGCCTGAGCTGCAACGCAAGCGCCGTATCCGTGCGCTCAAGGACCGCCTGACCCGTTGGTACGTCCTGGTCGGTGGCCTTGCCGTTCTGGCTGCCATTACCTTGATCTTCTTTTTCCTGGCCTATGTGGTGCTGCCCCTGTTCCAGGGCGCGGATCTGACCGCCAAGGACTCGATCACCCCGGCCTGGATGCAGGACGCCGGCAAGCCGTTGATGATCGCCATCGAAGAACAGAACCAGGTCGCCATGCGGGTTTCCGACAAAGGCCAGGCGCTGTTCTACGACATCGACAGCGGTGCCGAGCTGCGCCGTGTCGACCTGCCGGTGCCAGCCGGTGCCAGCGTGACGTCCATTGGCGAAGACCAGCCCGGCAGCCCGCTGGTGGCCATCGGTCTGTCCAATGGCCAGGCCCTGGTGTTCCGACACACCTATAAGGTCAGCTACCCGGGCGGCAAGAAGACCATCAGTCCGGCTATCGAATACCCTTATGGCGAAACACCTATCGCCTTGAATGAGCAGGGCGCGCCCCTGGAGCACGTCAGCCTCAACGCCACCGATTCGACCCTGCTGATCGCCGGTTCCAGCGGCGCCCAGTTGCATGTGCTGTCGATCACCAGCGAAGAGAACATGATGACCGGCGAAGTCACCAGCGAGCAGACGCGGATCGATCTGCCGCAGATGACCGAGCCGGTGAAGAACATTTTTGTCGACCCACGCCAGCAGTGGCTGTACGTGGTCAACGGCCGGGCCCAGGCCGATGTGTTCAGCCTGCGGGACAAGAGCCTCAACGGTCGTTACAAGTTGCTGGAAAATGCCGACACCCAGGTCACCACCGCGACCCAACTGGTGGGCGGGATTTCGTTGATCGTCGGCGACTCCAAGGGCGGCCTGTCCCAGTGGTTCATGGCCCGGGACCCTGACGGCGAGCAACGCCTGAAAGAGATCCGTACCTTCCAGATGGGCACCGCGCCCATCGTCGAGATCACCGCCGAAGAGCGTCGCAAGGGTTTCGTCGCCCTCGACGCCGCCGGCAAGCTGGGTGTGTTCCACAGCACTGCCCATCGCACATTGCTGGTGGACCAGGTGGTCGATGGGCAGGGCGTGTTCGGCATGTCGCCCCGGGCCAACCGGCTGATCGTGGAGCAGGGCGGCAAGCTGAAACCGCTATTGCTGGACAACCCGCACCCGGAAGTCTCCTGGAGCGCGTTGTGGGGCAAGGTCTGGTACGAGAACTACGACGAGCCTAAATACGTCTGGCAATCGACCGCCGCCAACACCGATTTCGAACCCAAGCTGAGCCTGTCGCCGCTGACCTTCGGTACGCTGAAAGCCGCGTTCTACGCCATGTTGCTGGCTGCACCGCTGGCCGTGGCCGCCGCCATCTACACCGCATACTTCATGGCCCCCGGGATGCGCCGCAAGGTCAAGCCGGTGATCGAACTGATGGAAGCCATGCCAACGGTGATCCTCGGCTTCTTCGCCGGCCTGTTCCTGGCGCCCTACGTCGAAGGACACCTGCCGGGCATCTTCAGCCTGCTGATGCTGTTGCCGATTGGCATCCTGGTGGCTGGTTTCGTCTTCAGCCGCCTGCCGGAGTCCGTTCGCCTGAAAGTGCCGGACGGCTGGGAAAGTGCGCTGCTGATCCCGGTGATCCTGTTCGTGGGCTGGCTCTCGTTGTACATGAGCCCGTACATGGAAGCCTGGTTCTTCGGCGGCGACATGCGCATGTGGATCTCCCATGACCTGGGCATCACCTACGACCAGCGCAACGCCCTGGTTGTGGGCCTGGCGATGGGCTTCGCGGTGATCCCGAACATCTACTCCATTGCCGAAGACGCCGTGTTCAGCGTACCTCGAGGCCTGACCCTGGGCTCTCTGGCTCTGGGGGCCACGCCTTGGCAGACCATGACCCGCGTGGTGATCCTTACCGCCAGCCCGGGCATCTTCTCGGCGCTGATGATCGGCATGGGCCGTGCGGTGGGCGAAACCATGATCGTCTTGATGGCCACCGGCAACACGCCGGTCATGGAAATGAACCTGTTCGAGGGCCTGCGGACCCTGGCGGCCAACGTTGCGGTGGAAATGCCCGAATCGGAAGTCGGCGGCAGCCATTACCGCGTGCTGTTCCTGTCGGCGCTGGTGTTGCTGTTGTTCACGTTCATCATGAACACCCTCGCCGAGCTGATTCGTCAGCGTCTGCGCAAGAAATATTCGTCGCTTTAAGAAAGGTAGAAGTCTGTGAAACAGAACTCCCTGAAAGGATGGTTCAAGAGCGGCGCCCCCGGCGTCTGGATCAGCGGTGGCGCGGTGTCCATCGCGGTCATCATGACCATTGGCCTGCTGGCGGTAATTGCCGTACGTGGCCTGGGTCATTTCTGGCCGGCGGACCTGATCCACGCCAACTACAACGTGCCAGGCATGCCTGCCCACCTGGTGGTCGGCGAAGTGGTGCAAAAGGAAGAAGTACCTCGTGAGCGCTTGAAAAGCGCCGGCCTGCCGGTACCGGACGAAGGCCCCGAGTTCATGACCCGCGAGCTGATCAAGGTAGGCAACCGGGACCTGAACGGCACCGACTTCACCTGGATCGTCGGTGACTGGCTGAGTGACCAGACTACGCCGCCGGAGCTGATGGCTATCGAACGTCGCGAGTGGGGCAACTTCTACGGCTATCTGGTCAACGTCAAGGAAGAAGGCAAGGTCGTCGCTGAAGGCGAGGCCGCCTGGCCGCAGTTGCAGGCTCGCATTGCGCGGGTCAATCAACTCGCCGCCGAGCTCAAGACCCTGGAAAAATCCGACATCGGTGCGATCAACGCCGGTCTGGAGCGTATCCGTCTGCACGGTCGCAAGCTGGAACTGGAAGGCAAGCTCGACGCCGCCGCGCAAGCTGACATGGCCAGCGAGCGCGCTGAGCTCGACGCACGCTACAAGGAGATTGAAGCGCGCCTGACCGACCTTCACGCCCAATTCAACCGCGACAGCCTGACCGCCCGCGATGCCAACGGCAAGGAAGTGGAAATCGGCATCGGCAAGGTGGTGCACGCTTACCAGCCGAACGGCATGGGCACCTTCGCCAAGCTCGGTTTCTATTTCAGCAAGGTCTGGGAGTTCCTCAGCGACGATCCCCGTGAAGCCAACACCGAAGGCGGGATCTTCCCGGCGATTTTCGGCACGGTGATGATGACCCTGATCATGGCGATGATCGTGACGCCGTTCGGCGTGCTGGCAGCGGTTTACTTGCGTGAGTACGCCCGTCAGGGCCCGATGACCCGCCTGATCCGCATTGCGGTGAACAACCTGGCGGGCGTACCGGCCATCGTTTACGGCGTGTTCGGCCTGGGCTTCTTCGTCTATGTGCTGGGCGGCTCGGTTGACCGTCTGTTCTTCCCCGAAGCGCTGCCGGCGCCGACCTTCGGCACCCCGGGCCTGCTCTGGGCCTCCCTGACCCTGGCCCTGCTGGCGGTGCCGGTGGTGATCGTGGCAACCGAAGAAGGCCTGGCACGGATTCCGCGTACCGTGCGCGAAGGCTCCCTGGCCCTCGGCGCAACCAAGGCCGAGACCTTGTGGAAGATCGTTCTGCCGATGGCGAGCCCGGCGATGATGACTGGCATGATCCTCGCGGTGGCCCGCGCCGCCGGCGAAGTAGCGCCGTTGATGCTGGTGGGTGTGGTGAAACTGGCGCCGTCGCTGCCCCTGGACGGCAACTACCCCTACGTGCACCTGGACCAGAAGATCATGCACCTGGGTTTCCATATCTATGACGTAGGCTTCCAGAGTCCGAACGTCGAAGCTGCGCGACCCCTGGTCTACGCCACGGCGCTGCTGCTGGTGCTGGTGATCGCCACACTGAACCTGTCGGCCGTGTGGATCCGTAACCACCTGCGGGAAAAATACAAAGCACTGGATAGCTGATTTCACACCGATTTTCTGTGGGAGCGAGCCTGCTCGCGATGGCATCACTTCGGTGCCAAGCCAAACCGAGTCGCCTGGATCGCGAGCAGGCTCGCTCCCACACAACCGAACCGAATTTGTTAGCACAGGGAGCCTCCCATGCAACACGAAGCACATACACACGGCATCAACATGTCAGCCCTGGGTCGCGACAAGCAGAGCCTGAACCTGGCCGACGAAACCGTCGCCATCGAAGTGCCCGGCCTGAGCCTGTTCTACGGCCAGAAGCAAGCGCTGTACGACGTCAGCCTGAACATCCCGAAACAGCGTGTGACCGCGTTCATCGGTCCGTCGGGTTGCGGCAAGTCGACCTTATTGCGCACTTTCAACCGCATGAACGACTTGGTGGACGGTTGCCGCGTCGAAGGTGAAATCAACCTCTACGGCAATAACATCTACCGTAAGGGCGAAGACGTTGCGGAGTTGCGCCGTCGCGTAGGCATGGTGTTCCAGAAGCCCAACCCGTTCCCGAAGACCATCTATGAAAACGTGGTCTATGGCCTGCGGATCCAGGGCATCAACAAGAAGCGTATTCTCGATGAGGCCGTGGAGTGGGCGCTCAAGGGTGCGGCATTGTGGGATGAGGTCAAGGACCGCTTGCATGACTCGGCCCTGGGCTTGTCCGGTGGTCAGCAGCAACGCCTGGTGATCGCCCGCACCATCGCCGTGGAACCTGAAGTGCTGCTGCTCGACGAACCCTGCTCGGCCCTGGACCCGATTTCGACATTGAAGGTCGAAGAGTTGATCTACGAGCTCAAGTCCAAGTTCACCATCGTCATCGTGACCCACAACATGCAGCAGGCGGCGCGGGTTTCCGACTACACAGCTTTCATGTACATGGGCAAGCTGGTGGAGTTCGGCGATACCGACACCTTGTTTACCAATCCGGCCAAGAAACAGACCGAAGATTACATCACCGGCCGCTACGGCTAGCGGCAGCTGCGAGCCGCAAGCTTCAAGCGGCAAGTGAGAGCAGTTCAGCGTAACGACACAAATCAGCTTGCAGCTTGAAGCTTGCAGCTCACAGCTTTTGCGGAGCAAAACCATGATTTCGAAGGAAGGCCTTACTCACCACATTTCCGCCCAGTTCAACGCCGAGCTGGAGGAGGTGCGCAGTCACCTGCTGGCCATGGGCGGTTTGGTGGAAAAGCAGGTCAACGATGCGGTGACCGCGCTGATCGAGGCCGACTCCGGCCTGGCCCAGCAAGTGCGCGAGATCGATGACCAGATCAACCAGATGGAGCGCAACATCGACGAAGAGTGTCTGCGCATCCTGGCTCGTCGCCAGCCCGCCGCTTCTGACCTGCGGCTGATCATCAGCATCTCCAAGTCTGTAATCGATCTTGAGCGGATCGGCGACGAAGCCACCAAGATCGCTCGTCGCGCCATTCAACTGTGCGAAGAGGGCGAGGCGCCACGCGGCTATGTCGAAGTTCGTCATATCGGCGATCAGGTGCGCAACATGGTTCGCGATGCCCTGGACGCTTTCGCCCGCTTCGACGCCGACCTGGCGCTGTCGGTGGCCCAGTACGACAAGACCATCGACCGCGAATACAAGACCGCCCTGCGTGAGCTGGCGACCTACATGATGGAAGACCCGCGCTCGATCTCCCGGGTGCTTAGCATCATCTGGGTGCTGCGTTCCCTGGAGCGTATCGGCGATCATGCGCGCAACATCTCCGAACTTGTGATCTACCTGGTGCGAGGTACAGATGTACGGCACATGGGGCTCAAGCGAATGAAGGAAGAAGTTGAGGGCACCCCGTCCGAATCCCCTAATGTTCCGGGTGAAACTGACGATAAGTAGGATTGCCAAGAAAAGCGCCCGGCCTTCTGGTCGGGCTTTTTTTTGGGCCATTTTTTTTATCGACAGCAGCACCCCGTGAACGAAAGGTCCCGGCGTGACTGAAGGTTTTTGGCTATGTGCCATCAGTAAAAGCGGTATGCTTGCCGGGATTTTTTAGAGGTGTATCTGGATGAGTAAGGTCAGTGTGTTGGTCGTGGACGATGCGTCGTTCATTCGTGACCTGGTGAAGAAGTGCCTGCGCAATTACTTCCCGGGCATCCGTATCGAAGATGCAGTGAATGGCCGAAAAGCCCAGGCCCTGCTGGCCCGCGAGGCATTCGACCTGGTGCTGTGCGATTGGGAAATGCCGGAAATGTCCGGCCTGGAGTTGTTGACCTGGTGCCGCCAGCAGGACAACCTCAAGGGCATGCCGTTCGTCATGGTCACCAGCCGTGGCGACAAGGAAAACGTTGTCCAGGCCATCCAGGCCGGTGTTTCCGGCTATGTCAGCAAGCCATTCACCAACGAACAGTTGCTGACCAAGGTCAAACAGGCCCTGCACAAGGTCGGCAAGCTCGACACCCTGATGAACAGCGCCCCGACCAAGATGAACTCGGCGTTCGGCAATGATTCCCTCAGCGCCCTGACGGGCGGCAAGGCGGCCCCGGTTGTTGCGGCTGCTGCACCGGCACCTGCCAGGCCAGCCGCTGCGGCGCCTGCCGCTCCTGCCGCTGCACCGGCCCGCGGCCTGCTCAATAGCCCGCCGGTCAAGGCACCTGTGGCGTCCGCCTCCGCCGGTGCCAACCGCGGCCAGGGCCAGTTGCGCCTGGCCAGCGGCATCCAGCAATGCGTGATCAAGGCCTTGAGCCTCAAGGAAGCGCTGCTGCTGGTCAAACGCTCTGACACCCTGCCACAGGTGCTCGAGAGCTCGGTGCTGGACATGGAGCAGGGCGACAACGCCGAAACAGCGCGTCTGAACGGCTACCTGCACGCCATCGTCGCCCACGAACAGACGCCGGACAGCGAGTGGCTGCAACTGACCTTCCGCTTCGTCGACAAAGACCCGCAGAAACTCGATTACATCTCCCGCTTGATCGCTCGCGGCACCGCGCAGAAGCACTTCGTACCGGGCGCCTGATCCGGCAGTGCCTTTCAGAGATCGTTCCCACGCTCCGCGTGGGAATGCCTCCACGGACGCTCTGCGTTCGGTTTTGAGGGACACGGGGCGTCCCAGGCTGCATTCCCACGCGGAGCGTGGGAACGATCACTTCACTGATCCGACTCTGAAACATCCGTCGATTACGCTGGTCCATTTCAGCTGCTAGGCTGCTGAACAGGCCTCAATTTTTCGACAGAACCCTTGCCCATGCTCGCGCCCTTGCTGTTCGCCTGCTGTCTTGTCCTGGCCTCCACTTCGACCATGGCCATGACGATCTACAAATCCACCAACGCCAACGGCGTGGTGTCCTACAGCGACCGCCCGAGCAGGGGCGCCCAGGTGTTCGTGTTTCGCGACCGCATGGTCGAACGCCTTGAGCGCCAGGTGTTTCTCGATATCAAGAAGCAGAAGGGCGCGGACGCAGTGTTCGTGCGCAATGACTTGTACGCACCGGTAGAGATCGAATTGAGTTTCGCCGGTCTGGACAATGTGAGCGGGGCACCGAGCCGGCCGATCCGCCGGGTCCTGCCGGCGCGCAGCAACCTGCGCCTGGCGCTGCTCACGGCCCTCCAGCCCGGAAAACCGTTGCTGTACACCCCCAGGTTCGAATATTCCCTGGGCGACCCGGCAGATGCGGCTCAGGCCTATCGCTACCCGTTGCCATGGCGTGGTGGGCCGTTCCGGCTGAGCCAGGGCGCCAACGGCCAGTACAGCCACTACGGTCCGAAGAACCGCTACGCCATGGACATCGCCATGCCCGTAGGCACGCCGATCATTGCGGCGCGGGGCGGCGTGGTGATCAAGACCGAAAATGCGCAGACCGGCCGGGGCGATGACCCTTCGGGCAACTTCGTGCGAGTACTGCACGATGACGGCACCATGGGCGTTTACTTGCACCTGCAGAAAGGTTCGGTGAGCGTTCGGGAAGGGCAAAGGGTAGCGGTGGGCACGCCACTGGCGCTGTCGGGCAACACCGGCAATAGCTCCGGGCCGCACCTGCACTTCGTGGTGCAGCGCAATACCGGGTTGGGGCTGGTGTCGATTCCCTACCAGTTCGATCAGCCGGTGGGGGAGTTGCCCAACTTTGCGGTGGGCAAGCAATAGATTGGAGGTGTGCCGAGGGAGTTTTTGCGGCGAGAGGATCTATCTGTGGCTAGGGGATTTATCTGTGGCGAGGGGATTTATCCCCGTTGGGGGGACTGTCAGATTTTTTGTGTTCGGGCCGGTAGCGGCCTGCCGCCAGGCAGGCCTTGATTTCACCAGGTCGGCCTGATGAACCGATCTCCGTACAGAATCGCAAATTGATTCATCGCGCTTTTCCAATCATGCGCCGCCGAGCCCCAATTGGCTGTGATATTGCGCAGCCCCAGCCAGATCAGTTTGGTCGCGGCGTCGTCGCTCGGAAAGTGGCCACGGGTCTTGATGATCTTGCGTAACTGAGCGTTGATGCTCTCGATGGCATTGGTGGTGTAAATAACCTTGCGGATCGCGGGCGGGAAAACAAAAAATGGAATCACTCGATCCCACGACCGTCGCCAGGCCGCCACAACCGTTGGATATTGCTTGCCCCAGGGCCCGCGCTCAAATTCATCCAGAGCCTGTTCCGCCGCTTGTGCATTGATGGCCTGATAGATCGGTTTAAGGGCCTTGGCCAGTTCTCGACGCTTGTCCCAGGCCGCATAATCAAGGCTGTTGCGGATCAGATGCACGATGCAGGTCTGCAATGTTGTTTCCGGAAACACCGCACTGAGGGCCTCTGGCATGCCTTTTAGGCCATCGGTTACGGCAATCAGCACGTCCTCGACGCCGCGTGTCTTGAGGTCGTTGAATACCTTCATCCAGAACTTTGCCCCTTCGGTGTTCTCGATCCAGATACCCAGGATGTCGCGTGTCCCGTCGGGTAAAACGCCCAGCGCCAAGTAAATCGCCTTGTTGCGAACCAGACCTTCTTCGCGAATTTTGACCCGCAGAGCATCAAAGAAAATGACCGGATACATCGGCTCTAGGGGACGCTGTTGCCAAGCGCCAATCTCTTCCATCACCTCGTCGGTCACGGAGCTGATGAAGTCAGGCGAAACATCCGTCCCGTACTGCTCGGAAAGAAACGCCCGGATCTCTCTGACCGTCATCCCACGGGCATACATGGCGATGATCTTGTCGTCGAAACCGGTGTAACGGCGCTCATGCTTGGGAATAAGAATGGGCGAAAAACTGCCCTCTCGATCACGCGGGATATCCAGCCGGAGCGGGCCATCACCGGTCAGCACCGTCTTACCGCTCTTGCCATTGCGCTGGTTGGTTTCATCCTCTGGACGCTGCGCGCCCCGAGGATAGCCCAGGTGATGGCCCAGCTCAGCGCTCAGGGCACGCTCGATCAGCGCCTTCTTGAACGCCGCAGAGGCCTCTTCGATGGCCTCCGCGGTCATCAGCGGGGCGGCGGAAAACTGCTCAAGAAGCTCTTTCGGGACTTTCGGTAATTCTCGAAGCGGTTTCTTTTTGGTTGGCATACATGCACCTCTTACTCATGTTATGCCCGAACACAAAATTTCTGACACCCTCCCGTTGGGCTGCGCAGCAGCCCCATACAGCCTACTCAATCTGCCTGAAACACCGCGTTGCTGGTGTTCAGGGCTGCTTCGCAACCCAGCGGGGATAAATCCCCTCGCCACAGGGTTTGCTCAATCGAGCATCAACACCTTCGCCAGAATGATCTTCGGTCCTTTCATCTTCTTGATGATGATCCGCAGACCTTCTACTTCCAGCACTTCTTCCTCTTCCGGCACCCGCTTGAGGGTCTCGTAGACCAGCCCGGCCAGGGTCTCGGCTTCGATATGGTCCAGGTCGATCCCCAGCAGGCGCTCGACCTTGAACAGTGGCGTGTCGCCGCGTACCAGCAACTTGCCCGGCTGGTAGGCCAGGATGCCGCGCTCGGTCTTGCGGTGTTCGTCCTGGATATCACCCACCAGCACTTCCAGCACGTCTTCCATAGTCAGGTAGCCGATGATGTTGCCGTCGGCTTCCTCGACCAGGGCGAAGTGCGAGCCGCCCTTGCGGAATTGCTCCAACAGTTGCGACAACGGCATGTGTCGCGACACGCGCTCCAGGGGGCGGGTCAGTTCGGCCAGGTTGAACGACTCGGGAATGTGGTCCAGGGCCGCCAGTTCCAGCAGCAGGTCCTTGATGTGCAGCAGGCCGACGAACTCCTGGCGCTCGCTGTCATACACCGGATAACGGCTGAACTTGTGACGACGGAACAGCGCCAGGATTTCCTTGAGCGGCGCGTTGAATTCCAGCGTCACCAGGTCTTCCCGGGAGTTGGCCCAGTCCACAACTTCCAGCTCGCCCATCTCCACGGCCGACGCCAGGACGCGCATGCCCTGGTCGCTCGGGTCCTGGCCACGGCTGGAGTGCAGGATCAGCTTCAGTTCTTCACGGCTGTAATGGTGCTCGTGATGGGGGCCGGGTTCGCCCTGGCCAGCGATGCGCAGGATGGCGTTGGCGCTGGCATTGAGCAGGTAGATCGCCGGGTACATGGCCCAGTAGAACAGGTACAGCGGCACGGCGGTCCACAGCGACAGCAGCTCGGGTTTGCGGATCGCCCAGGATTTGGGCGCCAGCTCACCGACGACGATGTGCAGGTACGAAATGATGAAGAACGCGGTGAAGAACGAAATGCCCTTGATCAGCTCTGGCGACTGAACGCCGACCAGGTCCAGCAACGGTTCGAGGATATGGGCGAACGCCGGCTCGCCAACCCAGCCCAGGCCCAGGGAGGCGAGGGTGATACCCAGCTGGCAAGCAGACAGGTAGGCATCGAGCTGACTGTGGACGGTGCGCAGGATGTGCCCGCGCCAGCCATTCTGGTCGGCAATGGCTTCGACTCGGGTCGAGCGCAGCTTGACCATGGCGAATTCGGCCGCAACGAAAAAACCGTTGAGCAGAACCAGGATCAGAGCAAAAAGAATCATGCCGAATTCGGCGAAGAGTGTAACGAGGGACAAGCCAGGGGAAGGGTCCATGATGGAGTTTTGCAGGTTCCGTAATAGCTGTAGAAGTTGGGAATGAGGGCCTGAAAAAGCAGGCACAAGTCAGCCAATGTAGCGGCTGACTCGGCGATTGCCTAGGGGGGTGTGCCGGCCGGTATCAATCGGCAGGGCTGGCAAGGCGCGCGCGGACCATCTGGGCCGGGGCGAAATGGCAGGTAAACGTGCTGCCGTGGCCAGGTACGCTACTGATTTCCATGCGCCCGCGATGGCGCAGCAGTACGTGTTTGACGATTGCCAGGCCCAACCCGGTGCCTCCCGTGTTGGAGTTGCGACTGGAGTCAACGCGGTAGAAGCGCTCGGTCAGGCGTGGCAAGTGCTTGCTGTCGATGCCGATACCCGAATCCTGCACACTCAGATGAGCCCCTTGCACATCGCCCCACCAGCGGATGTGGATCCGGCCTTGCTCCGGCGTGTATTTGACCGCGTTGAACACCAGGTTGGAAAACGCGCTGCGCAGTTCCGCCTCGCTGCCCTTGAGTTGCACCGCAGGGTCGACTTCCAGGGTGATGGTCTGCTGCTTGGGACCGGACAGCTCCTGGGCATCCTCGCTGATGATCTGCAGCAGGTCGTCGACGGGCACTGGCTGGTTGTCCGACGGGTAGTCAGTGGCTTCCAGCTTTGCCAGCAACAGCAAGTCGTTGAGCAGGGTCTGCATGCGCCCGCCCTGTTGCTGCATCTGCTGCAAGGCCCGAATCCAGCGGGGGTTCACCTCGTCGACGTTGTCGAGCAGGGTTTCCAGGTAACCGCAGATCACCGTCAACGGTGTGCGCAGTTCGTGGGACACGTTGGCGATGAAATCCTTGCGCATCTGTTCCAACTGATGGATGCGCGTGACGTCGCGCACCAGCATCAAGTGCTCGTTGTTGCCATAGCGAGTGATGTACAACTGGATGCGCAACCGGTCGTTGGTGGGCGAGGGAATCTCCAGCGGCTCGGCATAGTTGTCCTGCTCGAAATATTCCTTGAAACGCGGATGACGCACCAGGTTGGTCACCGGTTGACCACTGTCCTGGGGCGTCTTGAGGCCCAGCATGGTCTCGGCGGCGCGGTTCCACCATTCCAGGTTGCCGTCGCTGTCGAGCATGACCACCGCGTCTTTCAGCGCGGCGGTGGACTCCTGGACCCGGTCGATCACCGCTTGCAGGCGGCCGCGCACGCGCTGGTCGCGCCGTTGCAGGTGATAGATGCTGTCGAACACCTCGCCCCACAGGCCGTAGCCGTCGGGTGGTGCTTCGTCGGGTTTGTGCAGGCGCAGCCATTCATGCAGGCGCAGCAACTGCTTGAGGGTCCAGGCCAGGTAAAGCCCCAGGCCCGCGGCGAGGCTCCAGCCGTAATAGCCACTGATCAGGCCGATCAGCAAACAGCCGGTCACCAGCAACAACATGTGGCGAATCAGGGTGCCATGCCAGTTTTGATTCAATTGAGCGCGCGTCCTTGTCAGCTTGTCGGGCGGTCAGAGCTCGGGTCAGGCCTTGGTAGAAAAACGATAACCGGTGCCACGTACGGTTTGTACCAGATTCTCGTAGGCGTCACCGAGGGCTTTGCGCAGGCGACGGATGTGCACATCCACGGTGCGCTCCTCGACATAGACGTTACCGCCCCAGACCTGGTCCAGCAATTGCCCGCGGGTGTAGGCGCGCTCCTGGTGGGTCATGAAGAATTGCAGCAGGCGATATTCGGTCGGGCCCATCTCGGCGGGTTTGCCGTCGATGGTCACGCGGTGGCTGATGGGGTCCAGCAGCAGGCCGCCGACTTCAATTGGCGCTTCGCCATCGGTTGGCCCGGCGCGGCGCAACACGGCTTTCAAGCGCGCCACCAGCTCCCGTGGGGAAAACGGCTTGGTGATGTAGTCGTCGGCGCCGACCTCCAGGCCCTGGATCTTGTTGTCCTCTTCACCTTTGGCGGTGAGCATGATGATCGGGATGTCCCCGGTCAGCTCATCGCGCTTGAGGCGCCGCGCCAGCTCGATGCCGGACGTGCCGGGCAGCATCCAATCCAGCAGGATCAGGTCGGGCTTGCGGTCGACGATGATGGCGTGGGCCTGTTGGGAGTTCTCTGCTTCCATGCAGTCATAGCCGGCCATCTCCAACGCAACGGCAATCATCTCGCGGATGGGCGCCTCGTCGTCGACGATCAGAATGCTCCTGCCAACCATGGGGTAATCCTCTTGTCATTTAACTGTCTTGCGCCGCATTAGATAACGGAATTATTGCAGTCGTGTGACAGTTATTTCGGCATCCGACGGCAAGGAGGATTCTGGACTACGCTTTTCAGTCCGAATCCTGACAACCACCAAAGAAGGTTTCCATGACTTATTTCACGCAATCCCTTAAAGCGTTGGCAGTAACGGCTGCCCTGGCGTTGCCGGCGTTGGCCTTCGCGGCTGAGCCGGCAATGGAGAAGGATGGCATGCTGACGGATCACAAGGGCATGACGCTGTACACGTTTGCCAAGGATGCAGGGGCCAAGTCGATGTGCAATGGCCAATGCGCAACCAACTGGCCGCCGCTCATGGCGACGGACACCGACAAGTCCATGGGCGAATGGACCGTGATCAAGCGAGACGATGGCTCGATGCAGTGGGCCTACGACGGCAAGCCGTTGTACACCTTCATCAAGGACCAGGCGCCCGGGGACAAGACCGGTGATGGCCTGATGGATGGCGCCTGGAAGGCTGCGAAGGCCAACTGAAGGACCAACCGCTTGGGCTGGTGAAAAAAACAATTGTGGTGATGGGATTTAGCGCAACGCATAATCCAGCACAATCCCCACGAAAATCGCCAGCCCGGCCCAGTGGTTGTGCAGGAATGCCTCGAAGCAGCGCATCCGGTCCCGGCCGCGGGTGTACCAGAACTCCCAGGCAAAACATCCGGCGGCGACCACCAGCCCCAGGTGGAACCAGCCGCCCAGCTTGAACTGCGCACCGGCCAGCAGCAGGCAGCCCAGGGCCAGGCCCTGTAGCGTCAGATTGATCACCCGGTCGGCATCGCCAAACAGAATCGCCGTGGATTTCACGCCGATCCGCAAATCATCGTCCCGGTCGGTCATCGCGTAGTAGGTGTCGTAGGCCACTGTCCACAGCAGGTTGGCGATGTACAGCAGCCACGCGGCCGCCGGCAAATGGCCGGTTTCGGCGGTGAACGCCATCGGCATACCCCAGGAGAACGCCGCGCCCAGCACCACCTGCGGGTAGTAGGTATAGCGTTTCATGAACGGGTAGGTGAGGGCCAGCGCCAGCCCGCCAAAGGACAGCAAAATCGTCGGCGTGTTGGTGCACAGCACCAGCAGGAAACTCACGGCCATCAGCACGGCGAAGAACACCAGGGCTTCTTTCGAACTGATCTTGCCACTGGCCAGCGGTCGCTGTGCGGTGCGCTTGACGTGGCCGTCCACCTTGCGGTCGGCCCAATCGTTGATCACGCAGCCACCGGCGCGGGTCAGCGTCACGCCCAGGACGAAAATCACGATGTTGGCCAACGACGGCGAACCGTCACCGGCAATCCACAGTGCCCACAGGGTCGGCCACAGCAGCAGATAGATGCCGATGGGCTTGTCCATGCGGGTCAACTGCACGAAGTCCCACGCCCGCGGGTTCAGGCGATTCAAGGATTTGAGCAGTTGCAGGTACATCAGCAAATCTCCGAATAGGCGCGGGCGACGCTCCACAGGCGCGGCAGGAAGATTTCCGCGACCAGCACACTCAACGCCTCTCGATCGAAGCGCGAGCGCCGGCCCCACAATTCAGCGGCGCGCACCTCGCGCGGCAACCACGGCTCGGGGTAATGACATACCTCGATGGCCCCGCGCTGGAAAGCCTGGTCGCAGAACAGCAGCTCACCCAGGGACCGGCTGCCCAGTTCGTCCATCTGCAACCCGTCGCCCTGCAATGCACTGCGGGCCGCCACACTGCGGGCGAACACCCAAGGCTCGCCGTGGCCGCGCAAATACACCTCGCGTACCCAACCCTCGCTGCCTGGGGCCAGATCCAGTGCGGCACATTCATCCTCGCGCAACGACTGCCAGCCCTCGAACAACGGCGTCACGCTGAAATGCTCGTCCGACAGGCGCGTGAGGCGCCGGGTCAGGGATCCTTCGTCAAACAGCCAGTCGAGTACACAGGCATCGGGGCGAGGCGACAGCAGGTGCCGGGGCCGCCATTGAAGTGTAGGAAATATCGAATTTGTATGCGGCACAGGTGTCTTGATTGGCAGCAAATGAGGCCGCGAGCTTACCATGTAGATCGGTGACTTTGCCGGTCGTGGGCCACCGCCGCGTCGATCACGCTTGCATCCTTGACCATCGATCAGTACAAAACGCCCTGAGCCGCAAGGGCAATCTCCCATCGACCCGAGTATGCCGGCCAACGCCTGACACCTGAGGAAGTATTTGAATGAAGACATGGCAATGTATCGTCTGCGGCTTTATCTATGACGAAGCCAAAGGTTTACCGGAAGAGGGCATTCCCGCCGGTACCCGCTGGGAAGATGTCCCTGAAGACTGGCTGTGCCCGGACTGCGGCGTTGGCAAAATGGATTTTGAAATGTATGCAATGGCAGAGGACTGATCATTTCCCGCCGTTTCTACCATTACATGGAGAGCAACATGAGCGCACCTGTCGTCATCGTCGGTACCGGCCTGGCCGGTTACAACCTGGCCCGGGAGTTTCGCAAGCTGGATAGCGAGACCCCGCTGCTGCTGATTACGGCGGACGACGGTCGTTCCTACTCCAAGCCGATGCTTTCCACCGGCTTTGGCAAGAACAAGGATGCCGACGGCCTGAGCATGGCCGAACCGGGCGCCATGGCTGAGCAACTGAAGGCCGAAGTGCGCACCCACACCCGTATCAGCGGCATCGATCCGGGCCACAAGCGTTTGTGGATCGGTGAGGAGGAGGCACTGAACTACCGCGACCTGGTCCTGGCCTGGGGTGCCGAAACCGTGCGTGTGCCGGTGCAAGGTGACGCGGCGGACCTGATCTTTCCCATCAATGACCTGGAAGACTACGCACGCTTTCGCGTCGCGGCCGCCGGCAAGCGCCGGGTGCTGTTGCTAGGCGCTGGCCTGATCGGCTGTGAGTTCGCCAACGACCTGATTCTCGGCGGCTACGAAGTGCAACTGGTGGCGCCCTGCGAGCAGGTCATGCCGACGCTGCTGCACCCTGCTGCCGCCGCTGCGGTGCAGGCTGGACTGGAAAGCCTGGGTGCACGCTTCCACCTGGGCCCGGTACTCAACCGCTTGCAACGGGTGGCCGATGGGTTGGAGGCGCACTTGTCCGACGGTCAGGTAATCGCCTGCGACCTGGTGGTCTCGGCCATCGGTCTGCGTCCGCGGATCGACCTGGCCGCTGCCGCCGGCCTGATGGTCAATCGGGGTGTCGTGGTCGACCGCCACCTGCAGACATCCCACGCCAACATCTACGCCCTGGGCGACTGCGCCGAGGTCGATGGCTTGAACCTGCTGTACGTGATGCCGCTGATGAGCTGCGCCCGCGCCCTGGCTCAGACCTTGGCCGGCAATCCGACCGCCGTTGGTTATGGCCCGATGCCGATTACCGTGAAAACACCGGTATGCCCATTGGTGGTCTCACCGCCACCACGGGGCCGCGAAGGTGCCTGGAGCGTCGAAGGGCAGGGCTCCGATATCAAGGCGCTGTGCCGCGACGCCGAAGGCAACTTGTTGGGCTATGCCCTGACAGGCGCGGCGGTGATGGAGAAACTGGCCCTGAACAAGGAACTTCCGCCCCTGCTGGCGTAAATACCGGGGGGTCTGTCGCAAAAGCCATGCTTTTGATGCCACAAAGGTCGCCCTGACACTGGCGTCGGGTCCGGCCCCGTGCCATCCTCACTCCCGTCTGCCGCAGAGTAGAGCCTGCGGTGCCTTAGAGGCTGTTCCCCAAGAGAGCAGTCCAGACATAACAACAAAAAAACCGTCAAAGGGGCTTCATTCATGCGTAAACCAGAACTCGCTGCCGCCATCGCGGAAAAAGCGGACCTCACCAAAGAACAAGCCAACCGCGTCCTCAACGCCGTCCTGGAAGAAATCACCGGCGCCCTGCATCGCAAGGACAGCGTCACCCTGGTTGGCTTCGGCACCTTCCTGCAACGCCACCGCGGCGCCCGCACCGGCAAGAACCCACAAACCGGTGAGCCGGTGAAAATCAAGGCCAGCAACACTGTTGCATTCAAGCCGGGCAAGATGTTGAAGGACAGCGTTAACCCATAATTGCTGTGGGCCCCTCGGGCAGAGGGGATGAAAGTGGCAACGAAAAAGGGCATGACGAGGGAGTCGGATGCCCTTTTTTATGGCTTTTTTTAAGTGGTCCAATGCCCGTCAAGCTGTTATCGCGAGCAGGCTCGCTTGTGGATTGGGGTCGTTCGCAGATCCCCCTGTGGGAGCGAGCCCGCTCGCGATAGCGGTCTACCGACCCACCACCGGGTAATGCCTGATGCGGCACGCATAGTTATTGCCATCGCCCTTGCAAACGCCATCCAGGTACCGGTAGTCGACACGCACCGACTGCCCTTTCCCCGGCCATTGCTTGCGGGGCAGTGTGGCTTGGTAGTCGGGCGTTTCCGGCGTGAACGTGAGGCTCGTGCCTTCTTCCGGACATTCGGTCGCGGGCAACTTGCGACTGACTTTCAAGACCTGGGCCTGTAGTTGCGGATACGGTTGTTTCAACACCTCGACGATGCGCAGATCCATACGGCAGATTTGCCACGATGTCGCGTGTACGGGCGCGCACATGATCGGGAGGATCAAAGCCAACAAGGCGCGGCACATTGCCTGATTGTTCATGGTTGCGCAGCTCGGGATGGGAAGGCAGGAAGGAAGCTTACCCTGGCGCCGAGCTCAGTTCGAATGGAAAGCGCCATTCCTGATGGGAATGTAGCGCATGAAATTAATGAATTTTTATTATCGCAACCGGTGGCGTAGCTTGATTGAAGGACATGGAGAACCGCCTTGAAATCATCCTCACACTCAACTGCAAAATTCGACGCCGCCCGAGCCAATGAATACGGTCGACAAAGCCGTATCGCGCTGGCCGGGTATGACGCCTGCCAAGACTTGGCCGCCTGCATGCTGGCGGCAAGCCTCGATCAGACACGCTCGGCGAACATACTGGTCGTGGGCGCTGGCGGCACGGCTCAGGAGATCATTGCAATGGCAGCGTTGGAGCCAGGTTGGCGCTTCACTGCCGTCGACCCTTCTGAGCCGATGCTGGAGGCCGCCAAGCAACAGTTGGAGGCGAACGGCTTGCTTGAAAGAACACACCTGCATCTTGGTCAGGTCGAGGACCTGGCAGCGGGCGAGTCTTACGATGCCGCCACCCTGATCGGTGTGTTCCATCACCTCGAAGGCGATGAGGCCAAGCGGCAGATCTTTCGGTCCATTCGGGCCCATTTGAAACCGGGCGCTCCGCTGATCGTCGCGGGGAACCAATACGCTTATGCCAGCCAACCGTTGCTGCTGGCAGCCTGGGGACAACGCTGGCGGCAGCACGGCGCAAGTCCGGATGAAGTGAAGGTCAAGCTCGGTAAGATCCTTGAAGGTGCCGACCCTCCGCATTCCGAGGCAGCCGTCATGACGCTGTTGCATGAGTCTGGGTTCGGCGATGCCACCCGCTTCTTCAGCAGCCTTTTCTGGAGCGCCTGGTTGACGTGCAAGACGGCTTGAAGATCCAGGAAACGGGTGACCAGGGAGGCTGCGGGAGGGAGAAATGAGACGGGTGTCATGGCCCCGTGAACGGCCCCTCCCCATGCCTTGATTGTTACCATCTATTGCTTGAAGATCTGCCGCTGACTCCGCCACCTCCTTGCCTGGAAACAACCCGAATCATGCCGCTCTATCGCCTCCAAGAAGCCGACCTCGACATTCCCGACAGTTGGCAGGACCAGAGCATCAACATCTTCAAATTACCTGCCGTTGGAACGGCCAGGGAAGCCAGTTTCGTCATCAGCCGCGACCCGAGCCGGGGCGATACGCCGTTCAGCGACTACGTTGCCGCGCAACTGGCAAGCGCCGAGCAGCAGTTGCCCGGATTCAACCTGATCAAGCGCTGGGATTTCGCGCTCCATGGCCATGGGGCGGTGTTGCTCGATTACAGCTGGCAACGCGAAGGGCGGGAGCTGATGCTGCGCCAGGTGTTCATCGACCGCCAGCCCGTGGGGTTGATCACGACCCTGACCACCACCCCGAACGATCTCATGCACCACGAGCCGGCGTGGAAGATGGCCATGCACTCACTCAAGCTGCGTCCACAGACTGCCTGATCACCCTGCGCGAAGACGATAGAACCAATGGATATGCTGGCGGCTGCGCGCCTTGGCGATGAAATTGCCCACGGTTTTGGTGTCGCCGCGATGGTGGCGGGAGCCGTTGCCGGTGCATTGATCGGTGCGGCGGTGGTCGCGGCCACCGTGGCGACCGGCGGCGTGGCGTTGGCGATCATGGCCGGTTCGATTGCGGCGGGCGGCCTGTCGATGTTCCAGATCATCAAGGGCCTGAACACCATCTTCAACCTGCCCGAGCCGACCACGGGGGTGTTGGTCATGGGCAGCCTCAACGTCCAGATCAATAACCGCAACGCGATGCGTGCGGGCGCAGACGTGTCGTCTTCGTGTTCGGGCTTGCCGATGAATCACCCGATCTGGCCATTCCCGGTACTGATCGCCGAAGGCAGTGCAACGGTTTTCATCAACGGCAAGCCGGCGGCGCGGTTGCAGAGCAAGATGGTCTGCGGCGCACATATCAAGAGCGGCAGTCCCAATACGTTCATTGGCGGGCCAACGGTTGCGGTCGCATTTGTCCTCGACATCGAAGGGTGGTTGCACACCGGGCTGGAAGCCCTGGGCATGGTCGCCATGGGGGCCGCCGCGGTACTGGCGGCGATGGCCGGTGCCGCGGCCTTCGCCGGGTTTGTGGTGATCGGTGGCGCGATGATGGGAGGCATGGTCCTGTTGGGTCAGTTGGGCGACCGTCTCGGCCCCGGTTATCGCGATTTGCTCCAGGGCATCGCCGGCATGGCGTTGTTGGGCCTGGGGCCGAAAATGGCGCGCATCGGCGCGGCCCCGACACCCCGCGCGGCGGCCTACAAGGCGGGGGTGACCGAAGCCGATATCCTGGCGATTCCCAAGGGCAGCCGACCGCCGCCGCGGGATTATCTGGAAGGCCCGTATGTCGACAAGCATCTCAAGACCTTCGAGGAGGAGGGCGGCAGTTTCCTGTTCACCTCGGACGATATCGCCAACCCCAAATATGGTTCGTTCAACCCGAACAAGTTCGTCATGGCAAAATCCGACCTGAACGCCGTAGTCGCCGAGTACAAGAAAACCGGCGACGTTTCGGTACTGGAGTCGGCCCTGGGTTACGATCCGGGTTCGCTGGTGGGCAAGGACATCTACATGATGAACCTGGACAACCCCAAGGTACTGATGCCCACCGGTAACGAGGGCGGGGTGAACTCGCTGTGGCGACCGGGCGGCTTGACCCACCCCGGCGGCATGCGCGAAGCGGTGCTGGACAACGTGCCCATCGCCCACGGCAACGACATCAACACGTTGATGACCACCCGAGACGTAGTGAGAATCCAATGAGTAATCCACAAGACAACGTGCTGTTGCTGGCGTTGGCCAATAACGATCTGGACAAGTTCCTGGTGGGCGAGCCGTTCTACTTTCTCGAAGCCAAGAACGAAAACGACGAGCCGCAGAATGTGGTGGCCGCGTTCGACCAGCTGATCATGCCGTACTGGCACCAGACCCACGACGCCAGTTTCCCCATGCGCTTCGTCTCGGCGCTGCTGACCCTGCTGGCGACGTACCCGGACCGCACGCGGGCGATCTACATCGCTCACGACTGGGTCTGGTACTACCGCTTCTGCCAGGACAAACAGCGCAAGCAGCCGCAAGGCCCTTATGGCGATCTGTTTGACGTTGACATGGGCAGTGTCGCCGTCGCCCTCAAGCGTCTGCTGGAACGACACAAGGCCGAACTGGTGGCCGATACCCGCTGGGCGGGCGCTACGTGGAACAGCCCGGACGGCATGTGGACACCGTTGATGCGTTCGGCGGTGACGGTGCGTGACCAACTGGGCGGTCCGGATTTCGTGCCGGCCAACATCTGACAGGGTGGTGCAGAAACCTGTGGGAGCAAAGCTTGCTCGCGATAGCGGCAGGCCGGTCAACATTATGGGTGACTGACTTACTGCTATCGCGAGCAAGCTTTGCTCCCACGGGACTCACTGACTGGTACTTCAAGGAAGGCAGGCGTGATGCAATCTCGTTTTGATCCGCGGGTGCATATCGACTGGAAAACACCGGGTGGCGAACTCCTTGGGTTGCTCCAGCATTACTACCCCGATATCGACGTGTTCGTCGGCCAGCCATTCGAGGCGCTGCTGGATGAACTCTCCAACGAAATGCCCGAGATCTGCTTCCAGGCGCTGGCGAACGCCTTGGCCGAACGCGGCTATGACCTGTGGAACCTGGACGCCGGCGGCGATGATTACCGCCCGGTCGTGGTCCCGACCGAGCAGCGCGAGGCATTTGCCAGGCACTGGCAAGGCCAGGAGGACTTCACAGCAAGCTTGATCGAGCCGGAAAAGGCTAGCGTCGCTGAGCGGAAAACCGCGCGCAAACCGGCCAGGCGCAGCAAGGTGAACTGGCTGCAGGAAGTACACGACTATCCCGGCCCCACCTACGTCCATGACGGCAACTACCACAACGGTTGGGCCGCTATTACCGAGCAGGACGATGAGCAGTGGCTGTGCTTCCTGATTGACTACAACCCGTGGCCGCCCGCCGAGCAGGACATGCTCGAACACCGCACCGATGGGCTCGACGGCGCCGATCTGCAGCTCATCGACGCCAATGCCCAGCGCAGCCTGTGGCGTCGTCGGGTCAAGCGCGGCGACTACAGTTCGGACGACCGCTATAAGTACGAAGTTCGCCAAGGCGACGACATCCAGGCTTTTGGCCCTGCCGAGGTAGAGTGGCCAGGATTTGAACAACCCAGCGTCGTGGTGGATGCCGAGGTATTCGAGCGCCAGCGCCTTTACGAGCCGGTGCCGATGACACGCATCTGGCGGATCACGGCGCAGGCCAGCGAAGTCATTTTCGAGCACCCGGATGATCTGACGATATTGCCCTTCGGCCACCGTCGTCTGCTGTTCATGCAACACAACGGCCCACAGTGCTGGATCTGGAACCAGTACCCGCCGCACCAGGCCATCGCCGCCAAGCCGATGCCAGCGGTGGACGGCTACCACCTCAGGGCCTCGACCGCCTACCTGGGGGGTGATGAGATCCTGTTGTTCAGCGAAGACAAGCGCAAGAACCTCGAAGACCCGCGCTACCACGAGACCGTGCTGCTGGCGTGGCGCTTCAACGTGGTCTCGGGCGCCGCAACGAAGGCGCTGCTGGATGGCTTTGGCAGTGAGGTGCGCCAGGACACCCGCCTGCTCGTCACAGAGCCAAAGAATCTCATTACACTGCGCACGTTCCACGGGCATGTTCATGTCAGCCGAGGACACGGTGACTGGTGGGTCTGGAACTACGCCACCCACACGTTCGGCTCGTACACCCTGGCCTGGTTCTGGAATCAGCTCGACAACCAGGTGCTCAAACTGTCCAGCCAGGATATCCGGCGTATCAAGCCGCAGGTGCGTTACCTGCCGGCACAGGACCGCTACCTGGCGTTCGAAGCGGACTTCGTTGCCAGGTTGCCGGTGTTCAGCGAAATGCTCGAGGCCAAGGGCGGCGAGGTGCTGAGTTTCGACTGATGCGGTACGCAAGGCACAGGGACTGCGCTCTTATTCGCTGCGGTTGGGTGCACAGCACTTCACGGTGCATTGCTGTGGATTACGGCATGCTCATCAAGGCCATTCTCAGGCGTCTGATCAGCTTTGGGTTCTTGAGGCAATCGCCCGGGCGTTTGTTACCCAAGGCCGGCACGACCTGTTCCAGCCACCAAAGGCCCTCCTTTAGCCCTCGTTTTCCGTAGAGCACCACGGCCATGTCGAGGTTGTCGTCCATGGCCTTGGCGAGCGTGCGGGCGTTGTCGTCGAGGTAGTCCTCTTCGTACAGGCGCACGAAAGTTTGCCAGTCGGCGTCGCCGACGTATTCGTCTTCCAGTCCCATTTCAAAAACCTGCAAAGGAGATCAAGTTGCTGCCGGTCGGGTTTCGCGCCGACGGCGCCAGGATCCCATCATAACCGTTGGCTTTGGCCCAGGCGCCAATCTGGTGGGTCTGGGTGTATTTGTTGCCGGTGATGCTTTTAAGGGATACGCCCAGTTGTTTGCGCACATCGGCCCGTGTCAGATCGAGGACGTTGTTGAGCTGCACCTTCTTGCTCACCAGTACCCGCGTGGACAGGTCCACGCCCCAGTGATTGACCTCGCCCATGGCGGTCTTGCGCGAGTTGGCGCCATAAACGCCACCAAGCCCCGGCGCGGTATAACGATGCCGGGCGGCAACGTTCCACTTGTGGGCGGTCCAGGTGGTGCTGATCCGTCCGGGCTCTTCGAACCGATAGACCGTCCGATTGACCTTGCGCCCCTTCGGCGGGGTGGTGCATTTCATCAGCCCCAGGGGGTCGATCCAGCTCACCGGGTTCGGTGCGTACTGGTAGAGGTTCAGCCCCCCGGCAAGGCCGATGGGGTCCGGCGTGGTGAAACGGCCTATGTCCGGGTCGTAGAAGCGCAGGGTGTTGTAGTGCAGCCCGGTTTCGCGGTCCAGGTACTGGCCCTGGAACCGCAGGTTCTGCTCTTCGATGTAATACGGTTCGCGCAGCTCTTCGGCGGTGTTGCCCCACACTTGGTAATGGGCGCGCCAGAGCGTATGGCCGTCGCTTTCCGAAAGTTGTTCGGGCTGGCCGTTGAAGTCGTTGTGGTAGTAACGGACCTTCTGCTGCTCACCAAGGCCATCGACCCGCGCCAAAGGCTCGTGGCCGTCGTCGGCATAGATGTAGAGGCTGGTCTGGCTGTCGCGGTGTTCCTGCAACAGTTGCAGCGCATCCCAGGTAAAGCGAGTACGACCAAGCGGGGTAGCATGGCGATCGTACTCGGTTTTTTCGATGCGTCGGCCCAGCGGGTCGTAGGTCATCTTCACGACCGAGCCGTTGTCGTTGTGCACCTCCACCAACCGCTGTTCGGCGTCGTACTTGAAGCGCTGGACACCGCGTCGGCTGCTGCGTTTTTCCACCATGCGGCCGAAGCCGTCGTAGCGGTAGCGCTTGTCCTGATAGGTCAGCACGCGGTTATGGGTGACGTGGCCGGAGCCCACCAGTCCGTCGAGCAGGTTGGCGGCCGGGTCGTAGGCGAAACCTTCACGCTGCCCCTTGAGATTGTCCTGGCTGGCGAGGATGCGGCCGGTGGCGTCGTAGTGCAGCAGTTGACGATGGGGCGCTTCGGGCTGGTTGTCGAAGCGCTCCACCAACTGATCGCTACCGTCGTAGGCAAACAACGACTGCGCCGCTGGCGGCAACAAGGTCGACTGCTCCCGTTGCCGTCGCTGGCGGGCCCGCAGGCGGCCGCTGCGGTCGTATTCGCTACGGGTGCTGAGACTGCCCTGGGTGCGCAGCACTTCGCGGTGCAGGCGGTCGCGCTCGAAGTCACTGATGACCTGGCCGTCGAGGTTGATCTGGTGCAAATGACCGCTGCCGTAGTGCAGGCGGTTCAGCCAGCGGCCATCGGGGAGCTGAGTCTGGGTGAGGTTGCCCAGTTCGTCATAGCGATGCGTGAGGCGACCGGCCCAGCTCTGTTCGGTGATCAGTTGCCCAAGCGCATCGTAGCTGAAGCCAATGCTTTGCTGTTCGCCGGCCAGGCCGGTGAAGGTGATGGCCTTGACCTGGTCGAGGGCATCATAGCGGTATTCGGTTCGACCATCGGCGGTGACCTTGGCGACCAACCGACCCATGGCATCGCGTTCCAGCTCATGGATGACGGGCGCTTGCGGCGAGAGGTCCAGGTCGGTGCTGCCGGGAACGGCGAAGGCCTGCACGCGAGTGACGTTGTCCAGTGCATCGTAGGCGTAGCGCTTGAGGCTGCCATCCAGACTGTGCTGGGCGCTCAAGCGGTCGCCCGCATCCCAGGCAAACCGATAGCTTTCGCCGTTCTCGTTGGTCAGGGCCAGAAGCCGCCCATAACTGTCGTAGCTCAACTCCACCCGCCGGCCATGGGCATCGGTGCGCAGGCGCAGTTGACCGCTCGGCGTGTGTTGGAAAGACGTGGTGTGGCCGGCGGGATCGCTGTAGCCGATCAACTGGCCGCTGGCATCGCGTTGATAGTGTTCGATGCGACCGTCCGGCAGCTGCTTGTTCAGCAAGCGGCCCTGGTCGTCGTAACTGAAGCGCGTGCGTTCCCCCAGCGCATCGCTACTGCTGAGTAACAGACCGCGCTCGTCGTAGCTCAACCGGGTGGTGTAGCCGGAGCAGTCGGTGTGTTCGCTGAGTTGACCCAGGGCCGTCCAGCGCATGGTCTTGCTTTTGCCGCTGGCATCGATGACTTCCACCACTTGGCCGTGGGCGTCGTGGCGATAGCGGGTGACGTGGCCCAGCGGGTCGGTTTCGCGAATGCGATTGCCACGCGCGTCATAGCGGTACTGCCAGGTATTGCCCGCGGCATCGGTTTCGGCCAGAGGCAGGGCCCAGTGTTCGAGCCACAGCGTCGACTCGCTGCGGCCGAGCGGGTCGAGGGTTTGGCAAAGATTGCCGGCTTCGTCATAGCTGAACTGATGCTGCCCACCGTTGGGGTCAGTCGCCCCCAGCAACTGGCTTTCGTCGTTCCACTCGAATGCCCAGGTGCGATTCAGTGCATCGATGGCTTCGGTGATCTGGTAGCGCGCATCCCAGCGCCGGGTGCTGACGCGATTCAAGCCGTCGGTGATGCGGGTGATGCCGCCGGCCAGGTCATAGTCGAATGTGTAGGTATCGCCGGCGTCGGTCCAATGGCGGACCACACGCCATTCCAGGCCTTCGACCAACGCCCATTCGTAGAAGCACCGCAGCCCCGTGGGCAACTGATGCTCCACCATCCGCTGCCCGAAGTCGTAGGCATAACGACGTTTGACCTGGCTGTTGGACTGGCGCACCTGCGCCAGCTCTCCCTGGGCATCGTAGTCGTAGTGCATCAGCACTTCGTTGCGCTGGTCAGGGTAGAGGCGGTCGATCCGGCTGACCCGTTTTGGCTGGTGCTCGTCGTAGGCCAATTCGACCTGAACCTGATCGAAGGTGTCGCGCAGCCGCACCAGGCGTCCGGCTTCGTCGTAGTCGAGGTAGATACGGTTGTCGTTGCGGTCGCCCAGTTGGCTGAGGCGCAGCAACGCCGCGTTCCCCGGTGCCGGTTCGAACAGACGATACAGGCCGTCCGCGCTTTCGATCAGCAATTGCCCGTTGGCATGGCGCCGCACGGAGAGGCCTTCGCCGGCACTGAACACCGCGCCGCCCAGGGGGATCGAGCCCATGTCGATGCGCCGGCCCTGTTCGTCGGTATAGACCAGGGTTTCGCCGCCCTCGGGATGGGGCAGGATCTCTACGCGTATTTCGTAGGCGACGCTCCAGCCGGCACCGAACAGGCCGTCACGGCGTTCGTCGCGGCTGTTGTAGAAACGCTGCCAGTCGATGGGCAGGATGCCGGGCAAGACGAAGTCCAGTTCCTCGACATCCCCCAACACTTTGGCGCCGGTCGCCGCATGCACCGGGTTCGATGAGCCCATGGCCGCGTTGGCCGCCGCGCCCATCGCGCTGCTGACCGCCATCGAGGCCGCGCCGCCTATCAACATGCACGGCAGGTTGCTCAGGAACTTGCCCTTGCCGCCCTTGAGCATCAGCAACGCGGTCACCGCCAAACCCACGCCCGGCGTCTTGCCACTGCGGATCTCGCGCACCACCACAGTGCCGCCGCCAATGGTCACGTCCGGGGAAATCAGTCCGGACGACACTACCTTGGCTTCGCAGGTACTGCGGTCGCCGCTGCGCACGGCGGGCTGGCCGTTGATGGTGACCTTATCCGAGCCTTCAGCCAGGAACTGCGGCGGCATCGGCGGATGCTTCAGGCAGGTGATCATGTCCAGCGGCTTGGGCACGGCGCCTGGGGCGGGCGTGGCGACGGTGGGGCGCCACATCTGCGAGAAGAAACTTTCGGCCATGTCCAGGTAGCTGGGTTCGGGCGCTTCCAGCTCGGTGCCGGCCGGCGCGACATGGGACTCGATGGCCCCGGCGGCGCGGGCGGCGGGAATGTTGTTGGTCAGGGTGTCGGTGGAACCGGTGAGGATGTTCGCCTGCACCGTGGGCGGAAAGAGGGCGTTGCCGATGCCCTCGCAGAGATTGCTCAGGCCCTTGTCGGCGCCGGTCTTGCTCATGGCGAGGCCGACGACCGCACCGACCACGGCGCCGAGCAGGAAGCAGCCCAGGCCGCCGGTCGCGACAGTGATACCGGTGGCCGCGACCACGGCAGCGGTGGCGACGGCCGTGATCGCGATGTTGGCCGCCACCTCCAGCACCCCGCCGAGGATGTCGGCCATCATCGAGGTGTGATCCAGCGCGTCGCCCAGCCGTGCAGCCCAGAGCGCGTCAGACATGCAAGTCGCTCATCAGACCGGCCCGTCGAACACTAGCGAACCCTTGATCGTTGCCCAATGCGCGGCTTCGGCATCGCCGAGTTTTTCGGCCTTGACGTAACTCAGGGCAAACATCTTGCGAGTACCGGGCAGCACCAGGGCCAACTGGTACTGGAAGACTTTCTCGTTGCCCTTGCTGAACTGGCTGCGCAGTTCGATGCCTTCGACTTCCTGGTTGGCGCCCAGGCGTACCGTGGCGCCCGGTTGGCAGCGCAGTTCCTGTACCTGTTTTTCCAGGCGCTTGAGCTGATCGTCGAGGTTGCTTTGCAGGGTTTCGCCGTCGGCCAGCAAGCTGCGACTGACGATCAAGGACGTGCCCAGTTCGGGGAACTTGAGGATATTGATCGTCGCGTCCAGCAACTCGCTGGGCGGCAATTGGAGCTGGAATTCGTTGATGCGGTAAGTCATGGCGCCTGAATCTCTGGATTAACCCTTGGGGAACGCGGCTTTGACATTGGCGTCGATGCTGGCCTTGACGCCCTGGCCGTCGGGGGTGGCACCAGGGCCGCCGCCATTGTTCAGGTGCAGGACGCCGCCGGTGTTGAACTCTGCATCGCCCTTGGCATAGAAGCTGATCTGCACGCCGGTCAGATTGATCTGGCCGCTGGCGTTGAGCTCCAAAATGCTTTCGCCGCACACCAGTCGCAGGTTTTCGCCTACTTCAATGACGTAGCTCTGGCTGATGCTGTCGGTCTTGCGCAGGCCCACCGACAGGATGTCCTCCTGTTTGACGATGCGCAGGCGGTTGTTGCCGATGGTCACTGTCTCGTCATGGCCGATGCTCTTGTTACGGTCGTGACCCACCGAATGGCTTTCATCCACCTCGACCACGATGTCCTGGTTGCGCTCGGCGTGGATGTACAACTGCTCGGCGCCTTTCTTGTCCTCCATGCGAATTTCGTTGAAGTTCGCCGGCGTGCCGCCCTTGCTCGAACGGCTCTTCATGCCGCTCTGGGTGGCGTTGTCGGGCAAGTCGTAAGGCACCGTCTGCTCGGCGTTGTAGACGCGGCCGGTGATGATCGGCCGGTCCGGGTCGCCTTCGAGGAAGCTGACGATCACTTCCTGGCCGATGCGCGGAATCTGCATCGAGCCCCAGTTTTTGCCGGCCCAGGACTGCGACACGCGGATCCAGCACGAGCTGTTTTCGTTGGACTGGTCGTGACGGTCCCAGTAGAAGTGCACCTTCACCCGGCCGAACTGATCAGTCCAGATTTCCTCGCCCTTGGGGCCGACCACCAGAGCGGTCTGCGGGCCTTTGACGATGGGCCGGTGGGTGTGGGGCAGCGGGCGGTAGCTCTGCTGGGCGTCGATGCAGGTCAGGCTGCTTTCGAACTGTGCCGACGGTGCGCCGCCGCTGGTTTCGCCGCTTTCCTGGGACAGGTAGTAGCGGGCGCCGACGATCAGATACTCGCGGTTCTGATCCTGGCGAGTGAAGCCAGTCAGGCTGAACAGATGACCCGAGCCCAGGCCCCGCGCGTTACCGGCCAGCTCGACCTGTTCATGTAGGGTCTGCAAGGCTTCGATGCGGGTGCGGGCGTAGTGTTCGCCGTCTTCGCTCTGCACGTAGGTGCCGGGGTAGTCGTACAGCGGATAGTCACCGGCGGCATGGGGGCGGGGCATCGCCGAACGCACGTCGATGCGCGCACTGGGGCGCTGGAAGTCATAGTCGTTGAGCTCCAGCGAGCCCGGCTGCACTTCCTGGGCCAGATGCCAGTCGTGAATGTGGTCGCGCTCGCGTTGCTGCTCGTTCTTCGGGTAGTAGGGCACCGACGCGTAGCCGGGGGCGCTGGTGTGCGCCCCGTAGGCATCGGCCAGCACCAGCACGTGGCGGCCCTGTTCATGGCGGAAGAAATAGTAGATCCCTTCCTGTTCCATCAGGCGGCTGACGAAATCGAAGCTGGTCTCGCGATACTGCACGCAGTATTCCCACTCGCGGTAGGGGCGGCTCAAGGCGTCTTCGAAATCGGAGAACCCCAGGTCGCGGAACACCTGCTTGATGATCTGCGGGATGGTCAGGTTCTGGAAAATCCGGCAATCGGAGGTGCGCGTCAGCAGCCACAGCCAGGGCCGCAGCGTGGCCTGGTAACTGGCGAATTGGCCTTGGTCGACGTTCTGGCTGAAGCGGGCCACGATGCCGTGGAAATGCCGCTCGCCACCGCCGTCCAGCTGCATGCTCACGCACATGGGTTTGCCGAGCACCTGATTGAGATCGATGGCGTTGTCCAGCGAGTGCAGCTGCAACTCATAGTTGAACAGCCTTCCCAGCTCTTCGCCGCCGCCCATGTCCTTGAGCAGCAGCACCTCGGGTCCCAGGGGGCTGGTGATCTTGGCCAGGCGTGAGGCTTGGTTGAATAACATCGAGTGTCCCGTGCAAGTTGTGTTGGCTGAAGGAGCGCAACCCACTGTGGGAGCGAGCCTGCTCGCGATGGCGGTGGGTCAGTCAACGCGAGGTTGAATGTAATTCCGCTATCGCGAGCAGGCTCGCTCCCACAGGGTTTTCTGTGTTCCTGTCAGGTCAGGCCGCGTCGCTGAAATCGTACTGCAATTCATTATCCACGGCGCTGATCCGCACGCCGGCCATGGCCTTGCCTTCGAGCATGCGGGTCAGGAACTCGCGGCTCATGTCCGGCAGCAGGCTGTTGGTCAGGATGGTGTCGATCATGCGGCCGCCGCTTTCGGTTTCGGTGCAGCGCGAGACGATCAGGTCGATCACCGCGTCGTCGTAGTCGAAAGCGACTTTGTGGGTGCTCTCCACGCGCTTCTTGATGCGGTTGAGTTGCAGGCGGGTGATGGCCTTGAGCATTTCGTCGCTGAGCGGGTAGTACGGGATCGTCACCAGGCGACCGAGCAGGGCCGGCGGGAAGATTTCCAGCAGCGGCTGGCGCAGGGCCTTGGCGATTTCCTCGGGTTCGGGCACGTCCCGCGGATTCTTGCACACCTCGGCGATCAGTTCGGTGCCGGCGTTGGTGGTCAGCAGGATCAGGGTGTTCTTGAAGTCGATCACACGGCCTTCACCGTCCTCCATCACGCCTTTGTCGAACACCTGGAAGAAGATCTCGTGCACGTCCGGGTGGGCTTTCTCCACCTCGTCCAGCAACACAACGCTGTAGGGTTTGCGCCGCACGGCCTCGGTCAGCACGCCGCCTTCGCCGTAGCCGATGTAGCCCGGTGGCGCGCCCTTGAGGGTGGACACGGTATGGGCTTCCTGGAACTCGCTCATGTTGATGGTGATGACGTTCTGCTCGCCACCGTACATGGCTTCGGCCAGGGCCAGGGCGGTTTCGGTCTTGCCCACGCCGGAGGTACCGGCAAGCATGAACACGCCAATCGGCTTGCTCGGGTTGTCGAGGCCGGCGCGGGAGGTCTGGATGCGCTTGGCGATCATCTGCAGGGCATGGTCCTGGCCGATGATGCGCTTTTTCAAGTGCTGATCGAGGTTGAGCACGGTCTCCAGTTCGTTGCGGGCCATGCGGCCCACGGGGATACCGGTCCAATCGGCGACCACCGAGGCCACGGCCTGGTAATCCACGGTCGGCAGGATCAGCGGGGTTTCGCCTTGCAGGGCGGTCAGGCGTTGTTGCAGGTCCACCAGCTTTTCGCGCAGGGCGTGACTTTCGTTGTCGGAAGCTTCGCTGGCGTCTTCGCTGTCTACCACGCCGACGCGCTCGCGCAGGGTGGCGCGGGTGGCGAGCAGTTCGTCCACCAGGGTTTTCTCTTCGGCCCAGCGGCTTTCCAGCTCGGCGAGGCGCTCGCGTTCGGCGCTCAGCAGGCTTTCGGTCTGAGTCTGGCGTGTGCCGATGACCACGCCAATCGCGTGCTCACGAGCGATGATTTGCAGTTCGGTTTCCAGCGCTTCGATGCGCCGACGGCTGTCGTCCACCTCGGCCGGCACGGCGTGCAGGCTGATGGCGACGCGCGCGCAGGCGGTGTCCAGCAGGCTCACGGATTTGTCCGGCAACTGGCGCGCGGGGATGTAGCGGTGGGACAGCTTGACCGAGGCTTCCAGGGCTTCGTCGAGGATCTGCACCTGATGGTGCTGTTCCATGGTCGAGGCCACGCCGCGCATCATCAGCAGGGCCTTGTCTTCCGACGGCTCGGCCACTTGTACCACCTGGAAACGCCGGGTCAGGGCCGGGTCCTTCTCGATGTGCTTCTTGTATTCGGCCCAGGTCGTGGCGGCTACGGTGCGCAGGGTACCGCGGGCCAGGGCTGGCTTGAGCAGGTTGGCCGCGTCACCGGTACCGGCGGCGCCACCGGCACCCACCAGGGTGTGGGCTTCGTCGATGAACAGGATGATCGGTTTCGGCGAGGCCTGGACGTCTTCGATGACCTGGCGCAGGCGCTGTTCGAATTCACCTTTCATGCTCGCGCCGGCCTGCAACAGGCCGACGTCGAGGCTGCGCAGTTCCACGTCCTTGAGGGACGGCGGCACATCACCGGCAACGATGCGCAAGGCGAAGCCTTCGACCACGGCGGTCTTGCCCACGCCGGCTTCACCGGTGAGGATCGGGTTGTTCTGCCGGCGGCGCATGAGGATGTCCACCAGTTGGCGGATCTCTTCATCACGGCCGACGATCGGGTCGAGCTTGCCGCTGCGGGCCTGTTCAGTGAGGTCGACGGTAAAGCGCTTGAGGGCTTCCTGCTTGCCCATGGCACTGGGAGCCATGGCACCGCTGGCTTCGCCCGGCACACTGCCCGCGTTAAAGCCGTCGCTGGCGGTCAGGGCGTTCTCCGGGGAGTCGCCGACGTACTCGTCAAAGCGCTCGCTCAGGGCTTCGGCCTTGACCTTGTCGAACTCCGACGACAGCCCCAGCAACGCGTGGCGCAGGCTTGGGGTCTTGAGGATGCCCAGCACCAGATAACCGGTACGCACCTGGCTTTCGCCGAACATCAGGCTGCCGTAGACCCAGCCGCGTTCCACGGCCTCTTCGACGTGGGAGGACAGGTCGGTGATCGAAGTCGAGCCCCGTGGCAGGCGGTCCAACGCGTCGGTCAGATCGCGGGCCAGGCGCGCCGGCTCGACGTTGAACTGGCGGATGATGCGGTGCAGGTCCGAGTCCTGCAGTTGCAGCAGTTGGTGGAACCAGTGGGCCAGTTCCACATAGGGGTTACCGCGCAGCTTGCAGAACACGGTGGCGGCTTCGATGGCTTTGTAGGCCACGCTGTTGAGTTTGCCGAACAACGCGGCGCGACTGATTTCACCCATGCTCATGGCTCCTTGAGGTCTGTGAGGTGTTGGCCTGTTCGGCGTAATGCCGGGCCAGTATTAGATCGTTGGGATCGGTTTCGGGCTGCCCCAGCCAGGTGTTGAACCCCAGGCGGAAGCGGCCGTTGAGTTGTAGCGCCGGCACCTCGGACTGCTCCAGGACCAGGTTCAGGTCCCAGTCCAATTCATGGCCCAGGTACTCGGCGACCCAGGCCACCAGCTCATTGAACGGTTCACCACCGGGCAGCATGCCCATGTAGTCGACGAGCTTGAGCGGCCCGAGGCGGATGCGGAATTTGTGCTGGCGGTCCCACACGTAGCGGCCCAGGCAGAAGTCCACGCCCAGTTGATGGGCGCTGACGCCGACGCGGCTGCGTTCGGGCAACTCCAGCCATTGGCCGACGTACTCTTCGATTTCTACCGGCAGGCCGAAGTACTCGCTGAGGATGGCTTTCAAGCCGTCCGGGTAGCGGGTTTGCGCCGCCAGGTGACCGCTGTAATGCAGTTTCGCCGTGTCGGGGATCAGCCCCTGCTTGAGCAGGCTTGGCATGCCCCGGCCGCTGAGCGCCGCCAGGCGCGCCGACCAGTAGTCGTCGTCCGGGCGGTCATGGCTGACCGTTGGCCGGGCTTCGGCCCAGGCCCGATAGAACAGGCTGAGCAGGCGATGGTGAAACACATCGAGAAAGCGCTTGCTGGTGCTGTCGGCGTTGTTGCGCTGGCGCTCGCGCACGTACTCGGTCATGTGCAACGGCATCGGGCCGTTGGGGCCGCCGAGGCCGAAGAAGAACTGCTCCAGCCGCGCCGGCGCACCGTCGACACCCGGTTGCACCGAGGCGAGGGTGGCCGGGGCAAAGGTGCAGTCGGCCTGTTGCCCGAGGCGCAGCGGGTCATCGGCCAGGCGCAACGAATGGCCCAGGCGCGGCAGCTCGGGGGTTTCGCACTCGATGCGCCGCAACGCCTGGAAGAAGTCGTATTCCCAGGGCTCCTGGTGCATCGCGTCCAGGGTACTCACAGGGTCGGACGACGTCCGGGCTTGGCTTTCCATCGCATGATCTCGCCGCGTTCGGTGGTACGGATCACCGTCTCGGTAAAACTGTTGATCGACACGTAGCGTGCCAGGAAGCGTTCGAACACCGCGCCGAGGAGAAACACCCCGGTGCCGCGGAACGCGTTTTCGTCGAATTCCAGGGTGATCTCCAGGCCCCGACCGAACACGATCGGGCCGGGCATCGGCAGGCGCCGGGTGCAGGCCTTGCTGCTGACGTCCCGCAGGCCTTCGATCTGCAATTGCAGCGCTGCGTCGTTGCTGTCGCCGTACAGGCGCAGCAGTTCGCGCAGGGCGGCGGCGCCCTGGCCTTGCTCACTCAGAGACAGGTAGTTCAGCGACAACTGGCTGATCAGCCGCCAGGCCTTGGCGTCGTGGGCATGGCTGGCCCGTGGGCGACTCGGCCCGGCGACGCAGCGCACGGCGCCGACCGGTGCGCTGTCGGCCAGGGTGAAGTCGGTCTTGCCGCTGCCCACGCTCATGAACAACGGCAGGTCGCGGTTGGTGCACAGCGCGGTCACGCCCAGTTGGCGCAGGTCATGGCGGTAGGGCGCCTGGTGACTGTCCACCAGGCTGACAAAGGTTTCGCTGCCGATGTAGCTCGAGCGCGGGCCGTTGCGTCGCTGATCGCTGGACAACACCCGCGGCTCACGGCGCACCGTGTAATAGGCCTGGTCGCGGCCATAACGGGACGGGTCGCGCACGGCATAGAACGGCAGGAACGGCTGCTCCGGCCCGGTGCCATGGCCGGTGAGGCCGGTCAGCGAATGCACTTCGAAATCCATCGGCCGGGTGCGGTCGGCGATCACGTGGTGCTCGTTGACCCGGTCCGACAGGTGGATGCGGTCCAGGCGTTTGGGGAACAGATTGATGGCCGGGGTGCAGAACGGCAAGAACTGTGCGGCACCGACGCTGCCTTCCAGGCTCGGGTCGTGGCGGTCGAACAGCACGATCAACTCCAGCTCCTGGCCATCGCAACGCTTGACCGCCCGGCTCAGTTGGGTGAAGTCGACGAACAGGAAGCGCTGGGGCAGGGCGAAGTACTCCTGCAACAGGCGATAGCCCTGGAACGCTCGCGGCACCACCGGCAGCGCAGCATCGACGTCATCGAAGCCACGGGAGCGCAGCGCATCCTGGGGCAGCCGCTCGACCCAATTGCCGCCGGGCTGGCGGGCGAACACCGCGCAGGCGCTGCCCAGTAGCTGTTCGTACAGGCGGAACGGTTGTTCGTCGGCACCGCTGAGGTACAGCGGCAGATTATCCAGGGCCAGGCTGTTGAACGGCAATTCGGCACCGGTGCGCAAGGTCAGGCGCAGGCCGGCCTTGGCTTTCGGCTCACTGGCGGCCAGTCGCCCGAGCACCGTGGACGGGTTGCCGAAGTACTCGGCCTGGCTGACCTGCAAGGGCCACAGGGTCACCGAGTGGGCTGTGCGGTATTCACAGCAGGTCTGGGTTTCACGCCCCAGGGCGGCGCGCAGGACGCTGTCTCGGGGCAGCTCGAAACCGCTGCTCAACGAACCTTCGTCAGGGTCGGCCTGCATCTGCACCACGGTTATGGACGGTGTTGGCGCCAGATAGTGGGGGTAGGCGATTTCCAGCAGGTTGTGGGTGAAGGTCGGGTACTCGGCGTCGAGTTTGAGTTGTACCCGTGCCGTGAGGTAGGCGAAACCTTCCAGCAGCCGCTCGACATACGGGTCGGCGCAGTCCATGCCGGACAACGTCAGCCGACTGGCGATCTTGGGGTATTCCTTGGCGAACTCCGCTGCGCTTTCGCGCACGTGGTGCAGTTCCTGGTTGTACAGCTCCAGCAAGCGTGGGTTCATGAGCGTCTCCGCTGATCGGCGTTGACCACTCGCACATGGCCGGTTTCCAGGTCCAGGTCGGTTTGCAGCATCAGGCGCAACGGCACCGGCTGCGCCCAGAGGTCGCCTTCGATCTCGAAACTCAAGGCGTTGTGGTTCATCTCGGCCGTCGCTCGGGCCCGCACACGCAGGGTGTGGCGCAGGATGCGTGGCTCGAAAGTGGCGATGGCCTGGTGGATCAGGGCTTCCAGCGCCGAAAGATCGACGTTCGATGCGCTGTTGCCGGCCAGCGCCGGCAGTCCGAAGTTCACCACTGAGGTACCCGCCGGGGTGTGCAGCGTGGCATCGGCGTCGAGCAATGAGGTGGTGTTGAGCAGCCACGCCAGGTCACGCAGCACCGAGGCTTTCAATTGGGTCAGGGACAGCACGCGTTTGTCGGCGCTTTCCTTGGGATTGGTCGGATCGTCGTCGGTCAACCGGTCCAGCAGGGAGGGTTGCAGGCGATCGCGGGTGGCGATTTCGGTTACCACGTAAAGGGTGCCACGTACATTTTCTGGTCTCCGCCGGCGCCGCAAGCTGCATACAGGCTGACCGTTCCCGCCTCGAAACCTTCCGGCAGCTGACGAATAGCCTGCATTTTGCTCAGACAATCGCGGCTGGGGGCGGGCATGTGTTCGCTGCGCCAGACCGCAAAAATCGGGATGTTGTTGAACATTTCCACGCGCAATTTCTGCTGTTTATCCAAGCTGAAGCCGCACGGCCATTCCATGTCCAGCTTCATGCGACTCTGGTCGGGTTTGACCAGCGTGCATTGACCCTGATCGTCCACCAGGCTGAGTGGCTGGCCCTCGAAAACCGCCTGGGTCGTCGGCGTCCCGGCATGCTCGGCGCATGCGCTCAGGCTGGTCAGGCTAGTCGTCAGGCATAGGGCGAACAGGGCCTTGTTCATTAAGTGAGCTCCCAGAACCAGACTTTCTTGGATCGATAGAAAAGGTCGCTGGTTTGGGTCAGGCCACGATTCCATAGATCGATATGGTCGCCGCTACGACCTTCGGCGGTCTCTCCTGATTGCTGGAAGCAGTCCTTGAAGAAAATCAGGCCGGTCTTGCCCATCAATGTCTTTCGGTCTTCGGGGCTGTTACTGAGAATAGTTGGATGGCCCAGATGATGTTTCCACAACCAATTGGCCAATGACTCGGCGCCCCTGGCGTGTTCATGCTTGCACAGGGGGTCTTTGGTGTAGGTGGATTTGTTGACCTTGATGGTTTTCTCCGCATTGAGCGTCAGGCTCATGCGTATGGCGCATTGGTTTGCCCAGGGACCGTCACAGGGTTTTGCGTCAGGATGGGCAACCAACAGGTCGGAGTAGGCTTTCCACAAATTGATAAACGAAGGCTTGGCCATGACTCAGACACCGCGCTGCAAAGGATTGGATTAGAGCTAGCACCAAACACCCCCGGCGCGTGGCACCGGGGGCGTGTTCGATTACACCTTGACGTTCTGACGCACGTTCCAGCCGAACTTGACCGGACCGCCTTCCTTGCTGCCGTCGGCTTTCTGAGGCTGGTAGTCCACCAGCACCTTGGCGAAGTTCAGGGTGACGTTTTCGGTCAGGCGATCATCGTTGCCCGAGCCACCGGTGCTCAAGGAGGTGATCAGAACTTCTTCCAGGTTGATGATCATGTACTCGACCTGGCTTTCACCGCCGGCCTTGCGCACGGTCAGCTTGACCTTGTCGATGTGCTTGCCGCTGGCGCAGTGCATCATCAGGTTCGGCGAAGCCTTGTCGACGTACTTGGTCAGCGACAAGTCCTGGATGTTCACCTTGCCGGCGCCACCGCCACTGCCCATGTGCATGTTGCCGGACTGGGACATGCCCCAGCTCCAGTTCAGGACGTCGATTTCGTCCTTGTGGGCCTTGTCCATGGACTCGCCCTTGATGTCGCCGATCTTGATGAAAATATCAACAGCCATGTTTTCTCCCTGTGTGGTTTCTACCACGTTGTGTTGTGTTGATCGTTCCCACGCTCTGCGTGGCAACGCATCTTGGGACGCTCTGCGTTCCTGGGACGCGGAGCGTCCCGGGCGGCATTCCCACGCCGAGCGTGGGAACGATCACATCAAGGGGTCGGATTACGCGCCCTTGGCCGAAGGCAGCTTCGATACCAGGCGCAGCGACACGGTCAGCCCTTCGAGCTGGTAGTGCGGGCGCAGGTAGAATTTGGAGTTGTAATACCCCGGGTTGCCTTCGACTTCTTCCACGATCACTTCGGCTGCAGCCAGTGGGTGCTGGGCCTTGGTGGTTTCGGTGGAGTGCGCCGGGTCGCCGTCGACGTAGTTGAGGATCCAGTCCTGCAACCAGCGCTGCATCTCGTCCTTCTCTTTGAAGGAACCGATCTTGTCGCGCACGATGCACTTCAGGTAGTGGGCGAAACGGCAAGTGGCGAACAGGTACGGCAGGCGTGCGGCCAGGTTGGCGTTGGCGGTGGCGTCCGGATCGTCGTATTCGGCCGGTTTCTGCAGCGACTGGGCGCCGATGAACGCGGCGAAGTCGGTGTTTTTCTTGTGCAGCAGCGGCATGAAACCGTTCTTCGCCAGTTCCGCTTCACGGCGGTCCGAAATGGCGATCTCGGTCGGGCACTTCATGTCCACGCCACCGTCATCGGTCGGGAACGTGTGGGCCGGCAGGTTTTCCACTTCACCGCCGGACTCCACGCCGCGGATGCGCGAGCACCAGCCGAAGTGTTTGAACGAACGGTTGATGTTCACGGCCATCGCGTAGGCGGCGTTGGCCCAGGTGTATTTCGAGCTGTCGGCGCCGTCGGTGTTTTCTTCGAAGGCGAAGGCTTCCACCGGATCGGTCTTGGCGCCGTACGGCAGGCGCGCCAGGAAACGCGGCATGGTCAGGCCGATGTAGCGCGAGTCTTCCGATTCACGCAGGGAGCGCCAGCCGGCGTATTCCGGTGTGGTGAAGATCTTGGTCAGGTCGCGCGGGTTCGACAGTTCCTGCCAGGAGCCCATGCCCATCACGGTTGGCGAGGCGGCGGAAATGAACGGGGCGTGCATCGCTGCGCAGACTTTCGACAGTTCGCCCAACAGTTCCACGTCCGGTGGCGACTGGTCGAAGTAGTAGTCGCCTACCAGGCAGCCGTAAGGCTCGCCGCCGAACTGGCCGTATTCTTCTTCGTACATCTTCTTGAAGAGTGGGCTCTGGTCCCACGCGGTGCCCTTGAATTTCTTCAGGGTCTTGTGCAGGTCGGTCTTGGAGATGTTGAGCACACGGATCTTCAGTTGCTCATCGGTCTCGGTGTTGTTGACCAGGTAGTGCAGGCCACGCCAGGCGCTTTCCAGCTGTTGGAAATCCGGGTGATGGATGACCTGGTTGACCTGGGCGGTGAGCTTGGCATCGATGGCGGCGATGATCGACTCGATCGACTTGATGGCGTCGTTGGACACCAGGTCAGTCTGCGCCAGGGCCTGTTCGGCCAAGGTACGCACGGCGGTCTCGACCGCTTCGCGAGCACGCTCGGTCTTGGGCTTGAACTCTTGCAGCAGCAGGGACGCGAACTCGCTGGTTTCTTCAGTCGCACCCAGGTTCTGTGCGCCTTCGCGGACGGTATTGTCGGTCATGATCATTGATCCTGTGCTGGCTTCGGCGCGCTCGCCAGGGCCTGCAACAGCGCTGGGTCCTTGATCGCCTTCATGATGATTTCTTCGGCGCCGGTCTTGCCGTCCATGTAGGTCAGCAGGTTGGCCAGTTGAGTGCGTGCTTCGAGCAACTTGTTCAGCGAGTCGACCTTGCGAGCCACGGCTGCCGGGCTGAAGTCGTCCATGCTCTCGAAGGTCAGGTCCAGGCTCAGGTTGCCTTCGCCGGTCAGTTCGTTGGGTACATGGAACGCTACGCGCGGTTGCATGGCCTTGAGGCGCGAGTCGAAATTGTCGACATCGATTTCAAGGAATTTGCGGTCGGCCACGGGTGCCAGAGGCTCGGCGGGCTTGCCGGCGAGGTCAGCCATTACCCCCATGACGAAGGGCAACTGGACCTTTTTCTCGGCGCCGTAGAGCTCGACGTCGTACTCGATCTGCACTCGAGGCGCGCGGTTGCGCGCGATGAATTTCTGAGAACTTTGCTTCGCCACGTTGCTGCTCCTGGTCGCTTGAGCGACGGTGTTGGCGTCATCCGGTGGGGCCGGTGACGTGACTGCGTGATCCGCTCGCTGTTATTCGCTGTCCGGGCCGCGCAGGTTTTCAAATTGGCTCATGCCGTCGGGAATCAGGTTGCGCACGATAGCCGCGAAGTCGGCATGCACCAGATTCTTGGCCCGATTCAACAGCACCGGCAGGGGGCTGGAGGGCTCGTGACGGGTGTAGTAAGCGAGAATCCGGTCCAGGCTGCGCAGCACGTCGTCGCGGTTGTTGATTTCACCGCTGACCGTGTTCGCGCCGGTGTTGCGCGGTGCGCTCGGCGCGCTGGTGTACTCGGCCGATGCGCCGTTGTCATCGGCGACCGTGTCCGGGAGGGGACTGTCGACGCTCTGCGGCGCGAACTGACCGAGAATCTGCAAGGCCATCTTCAGTGGCTGCTTCAGCGGGCCGAGGTCCACACCCTGGGCTGAGCCGACCTGATCGCTGACCTGTTGTTCGATGGCCTCGGCGGCGGCGCGAGCTTCCAGCAGCGCCGCACGGGTGATTTCCAGTTGTTCGGGGTCACAGTCGAGCAGCGCGCCGGCAAGTTGTTCGGCACCAAGGCTTTCGTCGGCAAAAATTTGCAGGCCGCTGGCGTTGGCGGCGGCGCGCAGGCTGACGGCGCCGAATGCGCGCGAGCGGGCCAGGATGCTCTCGCGCAGCAGGCGGATGGTGACATCGGACGTCAGGCCGGCAAGGGCGTTGATGCGAACGGTGGGATCGTTGTCGTCATCGGCATCCAGGCGCGGGTGCAGGTCGGCCCAGTATTGCTTGAGCAATTCGCTGATCAGCGTCAAGACGCGGGCCAGGCCTGGAAGGCCTTCGAGGGCCAGGGAGCTCTGCAACAGGAAATGAGTGATGCGCAGGTCTTTGCTGCGTTGCAGCAGGTCCAGGCTCTGTTGCTGGATGCTGCGCCACTCGGGGGGCTCGGCAGGCAATATCGAGTCGCCCATGCTGCGCTCGGGCTGGCCTCGGGAATCACGCTCCAGGCGCAGGAAATCCGCGTCATATTCCAGGTCTTCGCCACACGGCGAGTTCGCGGAAACGGCGGCGAGCAACAAAGGCACATCCACTTGGATCGATCTCCCTATCGCCCGAGGAACAATGAAGTCGGGCAGTTCACATGCAAGTTCCGGGTGGAACTTCGCATCTCCCTTGACGGTAATGGCCCCTTAGATGCCTGATGATCTTAAAGTGCCATCATTTATATTCAAGGAGTTGTGCATTTTTGGTGTAGTACTTATCGCTTGTCAAGGTAAGCTATTTCCACTCTGTTACAGTTGTGAGGCGCTTAACAACCCGCGCGACTGGCTGGTCGAGGAAGGTCCTGAGAGCGGTTTTTTGTCATGCAGGCCGGTTAATATCAGCCATCATGCTGGCAAAAAGCCGTTTCACGGTGGTTGGCAGGGTTCTCCGGTGAGGCACGAGGATGAATATCCGCCTGGGGCTTACCGCGCGCACAGATGTTTGAAAGTATTTGGCAAGGAGGCGAGATGCCGCTGTGTTTGACTATCACTAGTTATCACAAGATTACCCCCGGTCAGTGTTCTGAAAAGTCCATGGACCAGGGAGTGATGGCAATTGGCCGTAGTTCCGATAATGACTGGGTATTGCCGGACCCTGAACGTTTGGTGTCCGGTAAACATTGCGTTATTCAATACAAAGACGGCCGGTATTATTTAACCGATAACAGCACCAATGGTGTGGAATTGGTCAAGGCCGGTGTTCGCCTGCGCAAAGGTAACAGTGAACCCCTGCAGGATGGCGAAATCATCCGCATCGGTGATTACGAAATCCAGGCGCGTGTCGACTTCAGTCTGCCGGTCACCGACAGCAACCCTTTCGCCGAGTCGCCCAGCAGCTTCGAAGCCCTGATGGGCCGCCAGGGCGCCGCAGTGAATACCCCCGCGCCGATCCCCATGGTCCCGCCGGCGCAGTTCCAGGGCGTGTCAGCCATGGACACGATGCCGGACCTGTTCGATTTCCTCGCGCCGCCCAGCGTGCCGCCGGCCACCCAGTCTGATCATGTGCCGGCCCAGCAGCATGATTTCCGTCCGCCGACGCCGATTCCCCGTCCCAGCCCGCCGCCTGCGGCCGAGCCGGTGGCGATGAGTTCTGCCTCGGTGATCCCTGAGGATTGGGACCTGTTCAGCGACAAACCGGCACCCGCGCCCGTTGCCCCGATGAACGTCGCCCCGCCGCCGGTTGCACAACGGCCGGTGGTTGAGCCGGTCGCGGTAGCCGTGCCTCAGATACCCGAACCTGGGATCCCGGTGCCAGACATTTTCGCCCCTGAGACGAGTGTCGCCGAGTTCAACCTGGCGGATATCCGCATACCGACCGAACCTGCGCCGCTGCCCGAGCCGCCAGTGGCCCGTGTCGAACCGCCAGTCGCGCCTGCTACGCCGGCCGTTCCGGTCGACACAGCCCAACCCGACCTGTTGCAAGCCTTCCTGCGCGGCGCCGGCCTGGATCAGTTGCGCCTGGACAAGGCCCAGGCCGAGGCGCAGATGGAAAGCATCGGGCGCAGCTATCGGTTGATGGTCGAAGGTCTGATCGACGTCTTGCGTGCCCGCAGCAGTCTCAAGGGCGAGTTCCGCATCCAGCAGACGATGATCCAGCCGGTGGAAAACAACCCGCTGAAATTCGCCCCCAACGTCGACGAAGCCCTGTTGTTGCTGCTGCGCCATGGCAACCAGGCGTTCATGGCGCCGGACGCGGCCGTACGGGACAGCTTCGACGATCTGCGGGCACACCAACTGGCGGTAATGGCCGGTGTAGAGGCGGCGATCAAACATTTGCTGGCGCGCTTCGAACCGGCGCAACTGGAAGAGCGCATGGGCAAGCCTGGTGGGCTGACCGGGATTTTCAGCGGCTCGCGGCAGGCCCAGTATTGGCAACAATTTACCGAGCTCTACAGCAATATTTCCCGGGAAGCCCAGGAGGATTTCCAAGACTTGTTCGGTCGTGAATTCAGCCGTGCCTACGAAGAACACAGTACCCGGCAGCGACGCCGTTAAGCGTCGCTGTCCCTTCATAAGACAAACAACGGATAGCTCAAACGTCATTGAGGACGCAGGATGATTCCCAGGTTTTTACTCGCAGTTGCCAGCGCGCTTCTGTTGACGGCGTGCGCCAAGGATGGGGCCAATCCCCAGTCTGAAGAGGCTGATACCGCCGCCGTCGAGTTGCACTTCCATGCCATCAACGGTCTCAATCCCGGTGCCACCGGCCATCCGGCCCCGGTGCGGGTGCGGATTTTCGAACTGAAGAATGCGGCGACCTTCGGCCGTTCCGATTATTTCGCCCTGGCCGAACGGGCCCAGGCGACGCTGGGCGCCGATCTGATCGATCAGGATGAAGTGCTGATCCAACCCGGCCAGCAGTTGAGCCTGCAACGCGACCTCGACCCATCGACCCGCCACATCGGCATCCTGGTGGGCTACCGCGAACTGGATCAATCGTTGTGGCGCACGGTATTGAATGTCCCGCCCCGCGCGTACACCGAATACCAGATCAGCCTCGATGTGCGCGCCGTGCGCAGCGACGTCGTCGTTCCCCCATCCAGCCCTGCCCAATAAGCAATCGGAGCCCCCATGTCCTGGAACAATCGCGTGGTCTGGTCGGAAGGCATGTTCATCGGAACGCAGCACTTCCAACAGCACGACCGTTACCTGGAAAACCTCATCGACGCACGCAGCCGGCCCTTGTCGGCCGGCGCCTGGGGCTTTTCCGAACTGCTCATCGACCAGGGCCTGCTGGCCCAGGGCAAGCTGGCGATCATTTCGGCGCGGGGTCTGTTGCCGGATGGCACGCCTTTCAACATTCCCCAGGATGACGTGGCGCCGACCCCGCTGAACATCGACGACAACCTGCGCGACGGCCTGGTCTACCTGGCCCTGCCGCTCAAGCGCGCCGGTGCCCGTGACACCGTGGATGAAGGTGAAGCACTGGGCGCTGCGCGCTACGTCAGCCAGGTCAGTGAAGTGCGCGACGACAACGCACCGTTTGAAAACCGTGCGCCGGTGGCCCTCGGCTCCCGGGCGTTGCGTCTGTTGACCATCCAGGACGGCATCGACGACTACGCCGCCGTTGGCGTGGTGCGCATCAAGGAGAAGCGCGCCGACCGCGCCCTGGTGCTCGACGACACCTACATCCCGCCGCTGCTGGATGTGGTCGCCTCCAAGCCGCTGGCGGCGTTTCGCAGCGAACTGCTGGGCCTGCTCCATCAACGTGGCGAAGCCCTCGCCGGGCGGGTCGTGGCGTCCGGTGCCGGTGGCGCTTCGGAGATCGCCGATTTCATGCTGCTGCAACTGGTCAACCGTGCCCAGCCGTTGATCCAGCACTTGGGCCAATTGAGCCCGCTGCACCCCGAGCGCTTCTACAGCGAGCTGGTGACGCTGGCCGGAGAGTTCTCGACGTTCACCGCGGCCGGGCGACGACCGCAGGAATTCCCGCCCTATCAGCACGATGACCTGGCGCTCAGTTTCACTCCGGTGATGCAGGCGCTGCGTGAGGCCTTGTCGATGTTGATCGACAGCAAGGCCACACCGATTCCGATTGTGGAAAAAGCCTATGGCATCCACGTCGCGATGCTGGCCGACAAGACCCTGCTCGACAGCGCCAGCTTCATCCTGGTGGTGCGCGCCGACGTCCCCGCCGAAACCCTGCGCAGCCGCTTTGGCCAGCAGAGCAAGGTCGGCTCGGTGGAGCACATCCGCGACCTGGTCAACCTGCAATTGCCGGGCATCGGCCTGTTGCCGTTGCCGGTGGCGCCACGTCAGCTTCCGTACCACGCCGGTTCCACTTACTACGAACTGGACCGGGGCAGCGACCACTGGCAGCAACTGAGCAACTCCGGCGGCTTTGCGTTCCACATCGCCGGCCAATTCCCAGGGCTGAACCTGGCGTTCTGGGCGATCCGAGGATAATTCGCGATGAGCAACGACGATCGTACCCAGTTCATGCCGACGCCCGGTGGTCGTGGCGCCGACCCGTTCCGCCCGGATGCCGGTCGCCCTCAACCCGCCCCCGCGCCGCTGTCGATGCCGGCCGCGCCGGTGCTGACGGGCAAGGCCCAGGGCCTCAATCCGCTGGAAAGCGCCGCCGGCCCGCTGCTGGCCCTGCTGACGCGCCTGCGCAATACCATTGCGCATCCGGCACCCGCCAGCCTGCGCGCACAACTGCTGGCCTACCTGCGCCAGTTCGAGGAGCGCGCCGAGGCTGCCGGCGTGGTACGCAACGACGTGCTGCTGGCCCGCTATGCCTTGTGCACCGCGTTGGATGAAGCGGTGTTGAGCACGCCGTGGGGCGGCACCAGTGACTGGGGCAAGCAGAGCCTGTTGATCACCGTGCACAACGAAGCCTGGGGCGGCGAGAAAGTGTTCCAGTTGCTGGAGCATTGCCTGCAAAGTCCACGGGAGCGCTTGTACCTGCTGGAGCTGCTGTACCTGTGCATGTGCCTCGGCTTCGAGGGGCGTTACCGGGTGATGAACGACGGTCGCAGCCAACTCGAAGCGTTACGCGAACGTACCAGTGCGGTGATCCGCAGTGCCCGCGGCGACTACGAGCGCGAGTTGTCGCCACACTGGCGCGGCGTCACCGTGGCCCGCGACCGCCTGGCGCAGTTCATGCCGCCGTGGATCGCGGTGGCCATCGGCGCGGCTTTGCTGCTGGCGCTGTTGTTCGGCTTGCGCATGAAACTCGCCTCCGATGCCGAGCCGGTGTTCAAGAACATTCATTTCCTGGGCGAGATCCCGGTGCAGACCATCGACCGCCCCGTGGTGCAGCCGAAAGTGATCGAGCGACCACGCCTGGCCGGCTTCCTGGCCGATGAAATCAGGGCCGGCCGGATCGCAGTGGAAGATGCCGTCGACCGTTCGGTGGTGACCATTCGTGGCGATGAATTGTTCGCTTCGGGCAGCGCCAGCATCAAGGACGATTTCGAGCCGTTGATGCTGCGCATCGCCGATGCGGTGCGCAAGGTCAAGGGCCAGGTCCTGGTGACCGGCCACAGCGACAATCGCCCGATTGCCACGTTGCGCTTCCCGTCCAACTGGGCGTTGTCCGAAGCGCGGGCCCAGTCGGTGCTGCAGATCCTGTCGGCCAAGACCGGCCAGCCCGAGCGCTTCAGCGCAGAGGGCCGCAGCGACACCGAACCACTGGCGTCCAACGCCACCACGGAAGGACGTGCACGCAACCGTCGGGTTGAAATCACCGTATTGGCGGAGGGAGTCGAGTGAAGGCGTTTTTCAGTTTCATGATCCGCTGGGTCATCCCGTTGCTGGGGCTGATTGCCCTGAGCCTGATCATCTGGTTCGTCGGCCCGCTGCTGGACTGGCTGGTGCCCGAAGGCCGGCGCTGGACGTTGATCGTCCTGGTGTTCGCGGTGTGGATCGCCTACCGCGTGTTCCGCATCATCCAGGCCCGTCGTCAGGCCGCTGAAGTCATGCGCAGTCTGGCCGAGCAGACGCCACCCGACCCCACCAGCATCGCCACGGCCGAAGAACTCGAAACCCTGCGCCAGCGCATGGACGAAGCCCTGACGCTCTTGAAGAAAGCCAAGCTGGGCGGTGACGAGCGCCGTAACCTCTATGAGCTGCCGTGGTACGTGATCATCGGTCCGCCGGGTTCAGGCAAGACCACCGCGTTGGTCAACTCCGGGTTGCATTTTCCGTTGGCGGCCCAGTTGGGCGCCGGTGCGGTGCGCGGCGTCGGTGGTACGCGCAATTGCGATTGGTGGTTCACCGATCAGGCCGTCCTGCTCGACACCGCTGGACGCTATACCACCCAGGACAGCGACGCGGCTATCGACAAGGCCGCCTGGCTGGGCTTCCTGGGCCTGTTGAAAAAACAGCGGGCCCGGCGTCCGATTGACGGTGCGTTCATCGCCATCAGCCTGTCCGACCTGTTGCTGGGCAGCGACGCCGAGCGCGCCGCCCATGCAGCGGCGATCCGCCTGCGCATCCAGGAGCTGTACACCCAGCTGGGCGTGCGTTTCCCGGTCTACCTGATGCTGACCAAGCTCGATCTGGTGCCGGGGTTCATGGAGTATTTCGACACCCTGAGCAAAGAAGAGCGCGCCCAGGTCTGGGGCATGACCTTCGCCCTTGACGATGGCAAGAGCAACGACAGTCCACTGGCGCACCTGCAAAGCGAATTCGCCGGCCTGGAGCAGCGCCTCAACGACCGTCTGGTGGAGCGCTTGCAGCAGGAGCGCGACCCGGCGCGGCGTGATCTGATCTACGGCTTCCCGCAGCAGTTCGGCGCGTTGAAGGATTGTCTGCAAAGTTTCCTCGACGGCGTCTTCAAGCCCAACGCCTTTGAAGAACGCGTGCTGCTGCGCGGTGTGTATTTCACCAGCGGTACCCAGGAAGGCAGCCCGATCGACCGGCTGATCGGTTCCATGGCCCAGAGCATGAATCTGGACCGCCAGCACCTGGCGCGCCAGACCGGCACCGGGCGCAGCTACTTCATCGAGAAACTGTTCACCGCCGTGGCTTTCGCCGAGCGCGGGCTGGTGGGCGTCGATCCGAAAGTCGAGCGTCGGCGCAAATGGATCGCCCGGGGCGTGTTGGCCTCCACCGTGGTGCTGGTGTTGGTGGTCAGCACGTTGTGGTGGGTCAGTTATCGCGCCAACCAGGCCTACATCGCCCAGGTCGACCAGAAGGTTGCGCCACTGGGCCAGACCGTGCAGAACCTCAGCCCGGCCCAGCGTGATGTGCTCGCGGTACTGCCGTTGCTCAACGCCGTGAAACACCTGGCGGGCGATGCGCCGGATTGGGCCGAAGGCTTGGGCTTGTACCAGGGCGACATGCTGGAAGCCGAGTCCGGCAGTGTCTATCGCAAGTTGCTGATCGCAGTGTTCGCGCCGCGCCTGCTGACGCGCATTGAAGAACAACTGCATAGCGGCGGCAATTCGGACTTCATCTACGAAGGTTTGAAGGCCTATCTGATGCTCGCCGACAACGAGCATTACGACGCCGACTTCATCAAGGCCTGGATCGCCCTGGACTGGGATCGCAGCCTGCCTCGCGATTTGCCGGCCGAACAGCGGCTGGCCCTGAGCGAGCATTTGCAAGCGCTGTTTGAACGTCATCCGCCTACCGCACGACTGGACCCACGGCTGATCGAAGACCTGCGCCGCCAACTGCAACAGCTGCCCGTGGCCCAGCGTGTCTACGATCGGATCAAACGGCAGAAACTGCCCGAGGGCGTCCCGGACTTTCGCATCAACGAAGCCGCCGGGCGTGACGCCGCGCTGGTGTTCAGCCGCAAGAGCGGCAAGCCGTTGGGCGAGCCGTTGAGCGGGTTCTTCACCGTCAAGGGTTACCGCCAGGGCTTTTTGCTCACCAGCCTGAGCCAGGCCGGCACCCTGGCCGAAGAGCAATGGGTGCTGGGTCACGAAGGGGCCGATCAGCAGAACGTTGCCAGCCTGGCCGCCGATGTGCGCCGGTTGTATTTCCAGGACTATCAGCGTCAATGGGACGCCTTGCTCGCCGACATCGATTTCGTGCCGATCACCAGCGTCGCCCAGGCCGCCGATGTGCTTCGGGTGATTTCCGGGCCGACCTCGCCGTTGAAGAAGCTGTTGGTGGCGGTGGCGAAGGAAACCGACCTGCAACAGGACGAACGCCTGCTGGCCGCCCAAGGCGCGCCGGTGGAGGGCGGCGTGGACAAGCTCAAGGAGCGCCTGGGCAGCTTGCTCGGCCAGGAGCAGTCCACGCAAAACGCACCGCAGGCCAGCGATGATCCAGTCACGGCACACTTTGCCGAGCTCAACAGCATTGTCAGCAAGAACGACGGTGAACCGGCCGCCATCGATGGTCTGCTGGCCGACATGAACGCGCTGTATGTTCAGGTCAGCGCCATGGTCGGGGCCAGCGGCGATGCCTTGCTCGGCGAGGCCAAGAACCAGGCCGCGGCGGCTGCCACCCGGGTCAGCCTCAACGCCGAGCGGCAACCGCCGTTGGTGCAGGGACTGGTCAAGTCAGTGGTCAACTCCACCACCAACAGCATGATGGGCGGGGTGCGCAATCAACTGAACGCCGCCTGGACCAGCGAAGTGGTGAACATCTACCGTCAGTCCCTGGCCGGGCGTTATCCGATGTCGCCGGGCAGTGCGCGGGACGCAACCCTCGATGACTTCGGCCAGTTCTTCGGCGTCGGCGGGGTGATGGACAACTACTTCCGCAAGTACCTGCAACCCTACGTCGACACCTCCACACCAACCTGGCGCTGGCAGCCGGGCGCGGCGCAGAAGCTCGGCATTGCCCCTGGCGTGTTGCAGACCTTCCAGCGCGCGGCGAGCATCCGCGATGCGTTCTTCCGTTCCGGCGGCACCCAGCCGATGGTGCGCTTCGAGCTCAAGCCGGTGGCGATGGATTCGACCATCACCCAGTTCCTGCTCGATCTCGATGGCCAGCAGTTGAGCTACGACCACGGCCCGAGCCGGCCGACCGCCATGCAATGGCCGAATCCGGGCAGCATCGGCGTGGTGCGGATCTCGATCATGCCGCCGTCGTCCAGCGGTCGTTCCGGCATCACCCTGGACGGCCCGTGGGCCTGGTTCCGGCTGCTGGAGCAGTCGGACCTGACCGCTGGCAACTCGCCGGACCGCTTCAACCTGCGGCTGCGGGTCGATAACGCCAGCGTTTCCTACGAGTTGCGGGCCAACAGCGCCTTCAACCCGTTCAAGAGCCGCGTGCTCAGCGGCTTCAGCCTGCCGGAGCGGCTATGAGTACACCGGGTTTCTATGGAAAGTTGGCCAGCCGTGGGGATTTTGTCAGCCGTGGCTTGCCCCAGAGTTTTATCGGTCCGTGGGACTCGTGGCTGGCGGCCGGCTTGCTCGCCAGCCAGACCAGCCTCGGCGAGCGTTGGCTGGACGCCTATCTGGTCAGCCCGCTGTGGCGCTTCATGGTCGCCCCTGGAGTGTGCGGGCCGGACGCAGCGGTTGGAGTGGTGATGCCGAGCATCGACCGGGTCGGGCGTTATTTTCCGCTGACCGTCGCGGTGCTGCTGGAGCCCGACGCGGACCCTGCGTCGGTGGTTGGCGGTGCGGACGAATGGTTCGAGCGGGTGGAGAACCTGCTGCTGAGCACATTGAACGTAGAAGCCACGTTCGAGGCCTTCGGCGCGGAACTGGAAAACCTCGGCAGCCCAATGTATTTGCCACGAGTGCCCAGCAGCCGGTTTGCCAGCCTGCATCGCTTCGATGCCACCGAGCCGCAGCGGCGCATGAGCGCTCTGGCCGAGTCGGCCTGCGAAGGTGCCAGCTTGTGGTGGGGTCAGGGTTCGGAGCGCATCGCGCCCGGTTTGATGCGCTGCCAGGGCCTGCCGGCCGCTGCTGACTTTGCGCAATTTTTGCTCGGCCAAGAAGGTGTTGTGTAGATGCGTCCAAGTGCTGGGAAAGCCTGCAAGTCTGCAAGCAAGAGCCATGTCGGCATGGTCCGGCAGGTTAACGAAGACGCATGTCTGGACCTGCCGGAGAACGGCCTCTGGGTGGTCGCCGATGGCATGGGCGGGCACGCGGCGGGCGACTACGTCAGCAGCCTGATCGTCGACAGCCTGCGCAACATTGCCGTGGGTCGTTCGCTGGACGAATACGTCGCGGCTCTGCAAAGCGACCTGCAGCGGGTCAACGCCGCTGTGCGTGAAGAGACCGCCAACCGTGGCGTGACCATGATGGGCAGCACCGTGGTGGTACTTGCCGTCCGTGACCTGCGCGGCATGTGCCTGTGGGCCGGCGACAGCCGCTTGTATCGCCTGCGCGATGGCGTGCTGGAAGGCATCTCCCGGGATCACAGCTACGTCCAGGACCTGCAGGACAGCGGCCTGCTCAGCGAAGCCGAGGCCCGGGTGCATCCGCGGGCCAACATCGTCACCCGCGCCATCGGCGTCGAGGCGCAGTTGAACGTGGCGATGACCGAGCTGCTGCTGGTGCCGGGCGACAGCTACCTGCTGTGCAGCGACGGGCTGACCAAGACTGTCGAAGATGAAGAAATCCGCGAAGTGCTGAGCCACGACGAACCGGGCGAAATCGCCAGCAGCCTGGTCTCCCTGGGCCTGATGCGCGGCGCCCCGGACAACATCACCGTGGTGGTTGTGAAGGTGCCGTCATGAACCCCGTTTTGAACATCCAGATCCCCGGCTACGATATCGACGGCGAGATTGGCGAAGGCGCGATGGCCAGCGTTTACCTGGCGACCCAGCGCTCCCTGGAGCGCAAGGTGGCGCTCAAGGTCATGGCTGCCGCACTGGCCGCCGACCCGACGTTCTGCGAGCGTTTCCTGCGCGAAGGCAAGACCCTGGCACGTCTGTCGCACCCGCACACCGTCACCATCCATGACATCGGCAATGTCGGTGAGCTGTATTACATGGCGATGGAATACCTGCCCAACGGTACGCTCAAGGAGCGCATCGCCGCCGGGCTGTCGCCGGAGCAGGGCCTGATCTACATTCGCCAGATCGCCTCGGCCCTGGGCTACGCCCATGGGCTGGGCCTGGTGCACCGCGACGTCAAGCCGGCGAACATCCTGTTCCGCGCCGACGGCACGGCGGTGCTCTCGGACTTCGGCATCGCCAAGTCCCTGGACGACCGCACCCAATTCACCCAGGCCGGTTTCGCGGTGGGCACGCCAAGCTACATGAGCCCGGAACAGGCCCGGGGTCAGGACATTGATGGCCGCGCCGACCTGTATGCCCTGGGAGTGGTGCTCTACGAAATCCTCGTCGGCAAGCTGCCGTATACCGGCAACGATGCGCTGTCCACGGCGCTGGCGCACCTGACCGAACCGCTGCCGGAGCTGCCGGTGCACCATGGCCGTTACCAGGACGTGCTGCGCAAGCTGCTGGCGAAGGACCCGGCGGAACGTTTCCCGGATGCGGCGGCGCTGCTGCGGGCCCTGGACAATCTGCCTGCAGACGCGGCCGAGGCGACCCTTATCCGGCCATTGCCGCTGCCCGTGCCGCCGCAATCGAACCGCGATGACTTGGCGGGATTGACGCCGATGTCCATCGACATCCCGAGCGGCCCCGCGCAATCGCAATCACGACCTGAGCCACAACCGAAACCAACCGCGCCACCGGTCAGCCCGCCCCAGCGGCCTGCCGCTGGGCAACCGCGCAAGACCCCGGTGTTCGCACTTGCCGCCGTCGCGGTGGCCGTGGCGTTGGGTGGCGCGGGGTATTGGTGGTTATCCGGTGATAGCGGCAAAACCACCCAGCAGTCGGTGGCATCCACGACCTCGTCCAGTAAACCACCGGTGAAAGCACCTGAAGCGCCTCCGGTGAAGAACCCCGAAGCGCCACCGGTCAAGCCGCCCGCGGCGGCGGAAGCCGATGGCGGTCAGCGTCCACTGTTGATGGCCGGCAAGAAAACCCTGTTCCAGCGAGTGCTCAGCAAACCGGGGGCGAAACTTGCCGCCGAACCGGGTGCCGCGCCCGGCAAGGAGCTGCCGGCGTTCTCGGTGCTGTATGTGTATCAGCGCAAAGACGTCGATGGCGGCGCCTGGGTGCGGGTCGGCGCTGCCACAGACGGGCGCAGCGACGGCTGGTTGCCGGCTGCCCAGGTCAGCGACTGGAAACAGAGCCTGGTGCTCAAGTTCACCGAACGTTCCGGTCGGGCGCCGGTGATGTTCTTGCGTCAGCCTGGTGAAGTGGAAAAGCTGCTGGCCAACCCTTCGAACGCCAAGAACGTGCTGCTCAAGGCCCAGCAGAACCACGAGGATAACCAGCAGGTGCTGGCCCTGGAACCGGCCGCCAGCGCCGTGCCGCAGAACCAGTTCTACCTGTTGCCGATTTTCGACTCTCGCGAGAGCTTTGACGAGAATGGCCAGCCGGTGCAGTTGCTCAACGTGGCCTCCATCGACCCTGGCAACACCCCTCGGGCAGCGTCCAACAACACGCCGATCCTGACCGCCAATGCCGATGCGTTCCGCACTGCTGTGGTCCTGGTGGTGGACACCACCGTGTCCATGCAGCCCTACATCGATCAGGTGCGCGACGTGGTCCATGAGTTGCAGACCCGCATCGCCGAACGCGGCGAGCTGGACAGCGTCAGCTTCGGCTTGGTGGGGTTCCGCAACAGCACCAAGAAAACCCCGGGCCTGGAATACGTCGCCAAGACCCTGATCACCCTGGAGCAGGGCCGTGACCCGCAACGCTTCCTGGACCTTGCGCGGCAGGTCAAGGCGTCAACGGTGTCGAGCCATTCGTTCAACGAGGATGCGTTTGCCGGGGTCATGGAAGCGGTGGAGGGCATGGACTGGTCCGGTTATGGCGGGCGCCTGATCCTGCTCGTTACCGACGCCGGTGCCTTGCGCAAGAACGATCCCTTTTCCACCACGCAGATGAACGAAGCCGAAGTGCGTCAGGCGGCTCTGGGCAAGCAAATCAAGATCTACGCCCTGCACCTGCTCAGCGACGCCGGCAAGAAAACCCACGCCGGTGCCCAGAGCCAATACCGCACCCTGACGGCCGACGCCAACCCGCAGATCGGTGACCTGTACATCCCCGTTGCAGGTGCGGATGTGCACAAGCTGGGCGAGCGGGTGGACGAGATCGGCTCGGTATTCGCCGACCTGGTGCACCAGGTGCGCAGCAACAAGGAGCAGGCGGTTCCGCAGTTGGGCGCCGCACCGAGCCTGGCCGATAAATCGGCTGCGGTCGGCTATGCGATGCATATGGATTTCCTCGGACGCAAGGCCGCCAGCCAGGCACCGCAACTGGTCAGCGCCTGGACCGCCGACCGCGACCTGACCAACCCGGCGCTGCCGGCGTTCCAGGTCTGCGTGATGCTGACCAAGCTGCAACTCAACGACCTGCAGCAGTCGCTGAAACTGATCGTCGACGCGGCCCGCAAGACCCAGAGTTCGCCCAAGGATTTCTTCCAGGAAATCGCCAGTGCCAGTGCTTACATGAGCCGCGATCCCTCGGCTCTGCGCAAGGGTGGCAACCTCGCCGACGGCGGGGTCCTGGGCGAATACCTCGAAGGGCTGCCGTACCGCAGCAAGTCGCTGAGCATGACCCAGGATCTGTGGCTGTCCTTGAGCGTGGCCGAGCAGGAAGACTTCATCGACGAGCTGGATTCGAAAATCCGCCTCTATGAAACCTTCCACAACGACCTCGCCAACTGGGTACGCTTCGGCGATGCCGAGCCGGGCGATGCCCTGTACCGCGTTCCATTGTCGACCTTGCCATGATGCTGAGCCTGAGCGCAGTGCATAAAAGCCGGGGCACCGGCAGCCAACGCTATAGCCTGGTGATCCCACGGCTGCAGCTGCGTGCCGGTGAGCAATTGGCGCTGGTCGGTCCCAGCGGCTGCGGCAAGAGCACTTTGCTGGACATGCTGGCGCTGGTGCTGGCGCCGGATCAGTCCGGGCAGTTCGACTTTGCCCCTGCCGATACGACGCTGGACATCGCCCGGCTGTGGCGGGGCACCGAGCAAAGTACATTGGCGGAGCTGCGCAGCCGGCACTTGGGTTATGTACTGCAAACCGGCGGGTTGCTCGGATTCCTGGATGTGCGCGGCAACATCGAGTTGTCGCGCAAACTGCTCGGCTTGAAGGATGACGGCAGCGTGGCGCGCCTGGCCGGACAACTGGATATTGCCGATCAACTGGACAAGAAACCGGCGGACCTGTCCGTCGGCCAGCGCCAGCGGGTCAGTTGTGCCCGGGCCCTGGCCCACGGCCCACGGTTGCTGCTGGCGGATGAGCCGACGGCGGCCCTCGACCCGCTGAACGCCGAGCGGGTCATGCAATTGCTGGTGACCCAGGCCCGCGACAGCGGCGTGTGCTGCGTAGTTGCCACCCATGATGAAGCCCTGGCCCGCGCCAGCGGCTTGCAGGTGCGGCATATCAGTTGCCGTCGCGACATCGACGGCGGCGTCACCGCTACCCTTGGGGAGGCTTGCTGATGCGCGGCGCGCTGGTGGCTTCCCTGGCCTGGCAGGACTATCGCAACGACGCCTGGCTGTCGGCCTGCTCGGTGCTGGCGTTGGTGGCGGTGGTGGCGCCGCTGTTGGTGCTGTTCGGGCTGAAGTTCGGCCTGATCAGCAGCCTGACCGAGCGCCTGCAGAGCGATCCGGCCACTCGGGAAATCATTCCCCTGGGCGGCGGCCGCTTCAGCGCCGAGTTCATCGAGCAGTTGGGCCAGCGCAACGATGTATCGTTCGCCTTGCCGCGCACCCGGCAGATCGCTGCAACGGCGGACCTGAACAACGCGACGGCGGCGGTCACCGTCGAAATGATTCCCACCGCCGCCAACGACCCCTTGCTCGAGCACCTGCCGTTGCCCCAAGGGCTGGATGAAGTGGTGCTCAGCCAGACCGCTGCCGAAAAGCTCGGCGCCAAGGCCGGCGATTGGTTGCAGGCCAGTTTCGGTCGGCAGGTGGCCGGTCGCAGTGAGGCGCAGCGGACCCGGGTCCGGGTGCTGCACGTATTGCCGCTGCAAGCCTTTGCCCGTGATGGGCTGTTCGCGCCGCTGGCCTTGCTGGAAGCGGCTGAGGACTACCGCGACGGGCGTGCCGTGCCCGCGTTCGGCTGGCCGGGCGATGCGGTGGGTGTGGCCGGGCAGCGCGTCTATCCGGCGTTTCGCTTGTACGCCCGCAGTCTCGCTGATGTGGAACCGCTGCGGCAGTATTTCGCGGCGCAGAGTCTTTTGGTGTCGACCCAGGCCCAGACCATCGCACAAGTGCAATCGTTGAGCCGCAACCTGTCGATCGTGTTCTGGATCATCGCCGGGTTGGCATTGGCGGGGGCGTTCGCGGCAATTTTTGCCGGGGCGCTGGCGGCGGTCGAGCGCAAGCGGCGCGAGCTGTCGGTGTTGCGCCTGCTGGGAGTGTCCACCGCCGCACTGCTGCTGTTCGTGGTACTGCAAGCGCTGTACAGCGCAACCCTCGCGGCTCTGCTGAGTGCCGGGTTGTACGGCTTGGCGCAGTCGGGCCTGAATCATTTATTTGCACAGATGCCGGGCGAGTACGCCAGCCATCTGCTGTTGCGTCACTACACCCTGGCCCTGGTGGCCGTGCTTGGCGTCAGTGCCGTGGCGGCAGCCTGTGGCGGCTGGCGGGTGGCGCGCATCCAGGCCTCTGAAGGAATTCGTGATGTATAAGTTACTGGGCGCCGCCGTGGCGCTGAGCCTGGCCAGTCTGGCCGCTCTGAGCAACATCGCAAGCGCCGATGAAGGCAGCGACAAACTGGACAACCCCAAACCGTTGCCCGATGACGTCAGCCTGCCGCTGCCGTGTGACGGGCAGATGGTGTTCCGTTACGTCTACATTCTCGCCCAGGGCACCCTGGACGATCGCGAGATCAACCTGGGCTACCCGTTCAGCGAAGGTGAGGCGGGCTACAAGCAGTCGTTCATTTCCGGCTACCGGCGCGATTTCATCAACGGCCAGTTCACCCTCAAGGACCTGCCCAAGGACTGGAACAAAACCATCACGCCGTTGATGCCCAAGACCGACGCCCAGACCCCGCTCAAGCCGATGCTGTATTTCATCGGCAAATACGAAGTCACCGCGCGCCAGTACGCCCAGGTCATGGCCCAGGCGCAGTCCCTGGCCAGCGGCGAACCCGCACCGGCCTGCGAAGCCCTGCAAACCGAGCTTCCCCAGGGCATGGCTGGGCGCTTGCCCAAGGTAAAGCTGTCGAAGTTCGAGGCAGAACGTTTCTCGGCGGTGTACAGTGCCTGGCTGATGAAATACCACAAGGACCTGCTGCCGGTGAGCGGTCGCGGCACCTCCGCCGAAGACGGCGGGCTGGGTTTCGTGCGCCTGCCCACCGAAGTCGAGTGGGAATTCGCCGCCCGTGGCGGGCAGGCCGTCAGCCGCCAGGATCTGGAAGGCCGCCTGTTCCCACGACGTCTGGAAGGCAGTGAAAGCGACGGGCCACTGGCCGATTGGGCGGTGTTCAACCAAGTGGCCGGCGGCACTGGCCAGGCGGCGCGACTGCTGCCCATCGGCACCAAGTTGCCGAACCCCATCGGCCTGTTCGACGTGATCGGCAACGCTGCCGAGATGGTCCAGGAGTCCTTCCAACTGGTGCATTCCGGACGGCGCCAGGGCGCCTACGGCGGTTTTGTGGTCAAGGGCGGTAACTACCTGGAAGGCGAGGGTACGCTGTTTACCGGCATGCGCCGCGAATACCCCTTGTTCGCTGCCGACGGCACCGAGCAGAGCAACGAGACCACCGGCTTCCGGGTGGCGATCGGTGCGTTGTCGGCACCGCGTTCGCGCTACAAGGAACTGTTCGCCCAATGGCAGAAAGAAGGTCGCCTCGCGTCCCTGACCGATGCCATCGACGACGCCCAGGATCCGACCAAGCGCCTGGACAGCATCATCGCCGCCAGCGTCGACCCGCGCTTGCAAGCCGAGCTGGGGCTGGTCAACGAAGAGCTCAAGCGCAACGTCTCGCTCATCGCCCAGCAGCGCGAGGAAGCGGCCGGCAACCTGATCCAGTCGGCGGCCCTGGTGGCCGAGACCGTCAACAACTACAACATCCGCCTGACCAATCTGCAGCGCAGTCACCAGGCAGCGGTGGACGCCAAGGACGATGCCAGCGCGCAACTGTTCGCCACGGCCATCGACAACGGCCGCAGCGCGCTCGATGGCGCGGTGGCGATTTATATCGACAACCTGGCGACCGGCACGCGTTACACCGATGCCGTGATCCAGGCGCAGTTTCAACGCATCAAGGAGGAGATGGAGCGCAAGCCGGTGTTGGGCAAGAGCCTGGTGGCGCGCGCGACTTTATTCGTTCGTCATGTCGGGGAATATCGTCAACAAAAACGAGCCGACCCGGCGGCGATATTGAAGCAATTGCTGGCAACGAGCGCCCTGAGGTCTTGAGCGTTCAATGTTGGCAAGCTTGGAGGGAACTCAGGCGGCGTCGGGCCGTGATGAGTTGGTCAAAACTTAAAAGAGAACACAACTATGCTTTTCTCCCGTAAACCTTCTACTTCGGTTTCCAAGCGTCACTTGCTGATGGTCGCTGTCGGCTTCAGCACCGTACTGACAGGTTGCGCGACGTCGCCGACGTCCAAGGTCGCATCGAGCACCAAGGTCGAGTACTACCCGAACTGCTACGAGCCGGTGCAGCACCTGCGCGCTACCGAGGGCGACATGACCAAGTCGGTGATCACCGGCGCAGCCGTGGGCGCGGTGGGCGGAGCGCTGCTGGGTGCCCTCTCTGGCGATTCCGATAAGCGTGGACGCAATGCTGCCATCGGCGCAGCAGGCGGTGCCCTGGCGGGCGGCGCAGTGGGTTACTACAACGAGCGCCAGAAGCAGATCGCCGATGACAACCAGCGCATCGCCTCCTACGCCGCCGACGTCAACAAGAGCGTGAGCGACATCGACCGTAGCACCGCCTATGCCAAGTCTTCGCAGCAGTGCTACCAGAGCGCCTTTACCAAACTGGTCGCCGACCGCAAAGCCAAGACCGTCAACGATACCGAAGGCCGCAAGCGCCTGGCGGAAATCGTCGCTGGCCTGAAAGAGTCCAACGACCTGATCGTCGCGGTCAACGGCAAAGCCTCCGAAGACCTGAACAACTACACCCAGGCCTACGAGAAAGACCTGCAGCAAGTGGGCGTGCAGCGCACTGACGTGGTCACCGTGGCAACCGCCGAAACCACCCCAGTCGTAACCACCAAGACCAAGAAAGCCGTGAAACCGGCGAAAAAACGTGTTTTGCCAACCGTGCCGAAAGAAGCGGTCACCACCGAGAAAACCCTGCAGACCGCCAAGGCCAAGCAGGATGAAAGCAAGCAGGTCGCCAGCGCCGGCACCACTCAGGTCAACAGCATGTGCAAAAACCCGGACCTGGGCGACTGGGCACCGGTTCCTTGCCCGAATGTTTGATTGAGTGATTGCTGCTGATCATTTGATCACTGCATAAACCCTGTGGGAGCGAGCCTGCTCGCGATGGCGTCGGTTCAGTTGGCTTCAATGTCGACTGGTCCTCCGCCATCGCGAGCAGGCTCGCTCCCACAGTTGTTTTGTGTTGGCCGCAGTATCCGCGTTATCCCCGATTCCCTTGTGGGAGCGAGCCTGCTCGCGATGGCGGTCTTGCGTCGAGTACATATCCATTGCTGCGGTAACGGCCACTTAGGGTTCCGCCCTTACGGCGGCTCACTTTTTTTCAGACGCCAAAAAAAGTAAGCAAAAAAGGCTTGGCCCCACCACTCGGCACCTCGCCTAGGCTCGGTGTGCCCTCACTCCGGCATTGCTCCGTGGGCCCGCCGCGAAGGGCCATCCATGGCCCAGCGCGGCTATCCCGGCATCCATGCCGGGATGCCCACTGCGCAATGCCTGCGTTCGGCCGTCGTGGTTAATGGGGCCTGAAGATCAAAAGCAAAGCAAAAGCAAGGCGGCCTTATAGCCGACCTGTCACTTTCGGCTGTGGAGTTGAACCTGTGGGAGCAAAGCTTGCTCGCGATAGCGTCGGTTCAGTTGGTATCGCTGCCGACTGACACCCCGCCATCGCGAGCAGGCTCGCTCCCACAGTTGTTTTGTGTTGGCCGCAGTATCCGCGTTATCCCCGATTCCCTTGTGGGAGCGAGCCTGCTCGCGATGGCGGTCTTGCGTCGAGTACATATCCATTGCTGCGGTAACGGCCACTTAGGGTTCCGCCCTTACGGCGGCTCACTTTTTTTCAGACGCCAAAAAAAGTAAGCAAAAAAGGCTTGGCCCCACCACTCGGTGCCTCGCCTAGGCTCGGCATGCCCTCACTCTGGCATTGCTCCGTGGGCCCGCCGCGAAGGGCCATCCATGGCCCAGCGCGGCTATCCCGGCATCCATGCCGGGATGCCCACTGCGCAATGCCTGCGTTCGGCCGTCGTGGTTAACGGGGCCCGAAGATCAAAAGCAAAGCAAAAGCAAGGCGGCCTTATAGCCGACCTGTCACTTTCGGCTGTGGAGTTGAACCTGTGGGAGCAAAGCTTGCTCGCGATAGCGTCGGTTCAGTTGGTATCGCTGCCGACTGACACCCCGCCATCGCGAGCAGGCTCGCTCCCACAGTTGTTTTGTGTTGGCCGCAGTATCCGCGTTATCCCCGATTCCCTTGTGGGAGCGAGCCTGCTCGCGATGGCGGTCCTGCGTCGAGTACATATCCATTGCTGCGGTAACGGCCACTTAGGGTTCCGCCCTTACGGCGGCTTACTTTTTTCAGACGCCAAAAAAAGTAAGCAAAAAAGGCTTGGCCCCACCACTCGGCACCTCGCCTAGGCTCGGTGTGCCCTCACTCCGGCATTGCTCCGTGGGCCCGCCGCGAAGGGCCATCCATGGCCCAGCGCGGCTATCCCGGCATCCATGCCGGGATGCCCACTGCGCAATGCCTGCGTTCGGCCGTCGTGGTTAACGGGGCCCGAAGATCAAAAGCAAAGCAAAAGCAAGGCGGCCTTATAGCCGACCTGTCACTTTCGGCTGTGGAGTTGAACCTGTGGGAGCAAAGCTTGCTCGCGATGGCGCCAGACCTGCCGAGATTACCCCGCCGCCGTCTCCTGCGCTTCCAGACGATCCAGCGCCCGCTCCACCAACAACTGAACCCCATCGGCCATGCGACTGATCGCCAGGGCAATGCAACGGCGCGAGTCGTCGACATCATCGGCCAGCAGGGTTTCGGTGTCGATGTGGGGGGCGACAATGAAGAGCTGGTGCTTGTCGGCTTCAGGCGGGGAGGGTTGGGGGTTGAGGTAGTAATCGAGGGCGCGGGTGGCGGCGTCTTCGTGTTTTTTGGCTTCGGAGGCTTCGACGCGGGACTTTGCCGGGTTCGGCGGATTCGGAGTGACTTTGAACATGGTTGGTTTTCCAATGGAGAACCACTTTGAACCGCTTGCACGCGATTGAAGGTGGCAGCTGTGAGCGAGTGTGCAAGACCGGGTAAAGCCAACCAAACCCCGGCAGACTTCAAGAGTCTCCCGAACACAGCCGCCATAGAACACAGGCACGAACGCGCCTTGAATCGACGGAGGCATTTTGAGGTGGCTGTTTTACTCGGACTTGCACGTCCGTGTCACCGTTTTTTGCGATGACGAACAAAGGTTATCGGTGCCTCGGCACACTGCCTAGTTCATGAACAGCCCGGCGTTTTGCAGGAAATATCCGAAGCGGCTGACGAAAATGAAAGCCGAGGCATTTATCTGTAAGACGTGACTTAGCAGTCATCTTGCAAGAAAAGCTATTCATCTCCGGTTAAATCGATCAGATGATGGCGTTTAGCCGAAGAACCGCTAAACTGCGCCAGCCATTCATCTTTCTTCGAGACGTTGCCCATGAAATTTCGTTTCCTGCTGTGGATGCTGGGCTTGCTGATGGGCAAGGCCAGTCGGACCAATCCAGCGTTTCAGCAACAATTGGGCGACAAGGAACTCGTGTTCCAGCTGCAAACCCTGGACGGCAAGGTCGCCCGGCATTTCACCGTGAAGAATCAGCGCATCACCAGCCACTCCGGCACTTACCCAACCCCGGCCTTCGCCATCGCCTTCAAGGACGCCGCCTACGGCTTCGCCACGATGCAGGCCAAGAACAAGCAACTGGCGTTCATGAACGGGATTCAGGAGAAGTCGATCCAGATCAAGGGCAACCCGGCGCTGGTGATCTGGTTCCAGGGGTTGATGCGGTATCTGAAGCCGAAGAAGGCGAAAGCCTAGCGACTGCCTTTGTGGCGAGGGGATTTATCCCCGTTGGGCTGCAAAGCAGCCCCAACAAGGTTGGATGCAATCAGCCTGACACACCCGGCATACAGATTTTAGGGCTGCTACGCAGCCCAGCGGGGATAAATCCCCTCGTCACAAAGGCTCGGTGACGCAGTGACCCGGTGTGGCCTTCAGCCATGGAACTGCGAAGCCAACTCCCGCAGCAACACTTCAGCTTCCAGCACTTTGCTGACCACATCGTTAGCCTTCTCCCGCGTCAAGCCCACACGCTCGAGCAGTGCATCGGGAATCTCTTCGTCCGGGCCTGAGCCGACGCTACGGGCCCGCAGCAGGCGCACGGCCAGGCAGACCAGGTTCGGGTAGGCGGCATAGTCGCCGTCGTAGTGCGGGTCGTGCTGGAAGCGCAGGGCGGTGGCCAGTTCGTCGGGCATGTCCCAGTAACGCATCAGCCAGGCGCCGATCTGTTCCCGGCTGATGCCCAGCAGGTGTTGTTCCACGTAGCTGTGGCACAGGTGCGGGTTGACCTCCAGGTGGCGGCAGATCAACGAGAAGTGCGGCGGGAACACGTGGGCCAGCAGCAAGTAGCCGAAATTGTGCAGCAGGCCGGACAGGTACGTCAGGCCGCCTTCCGGGCGCTGGGCACGGGGCATGGCGCGGGTCAGGCCTTCGATGACGGCGGCGGTGTAGATCGACTGCTGCCAGTACGGCGTGGCGTGCTGCGGGTGGTCCTTGGGCAGGCTCAGGGTCTTGCCCAGGGCGAGGCCCAGCGCCAGGTTGATCACCAGGTCGAAGCCCAGCACCCGGACGATGGCGTCTTCCACCGAACGGATCTTGCCCGGCGAGGCGTAGTAGGGCGATGCCGCCCAGCTCACCACCTGCGCGGCCAGGGCCGGGTCGGTTTCGACGACACCGGTGATGTCGTCGATGGTGGCGTCAGGGTCGACCCGCAGCTTGATGATTTTTTGCGCGGTTTCCGCCAGCGGCGGGATTTCGATGGTTTCTTCCAGTCGTTGCTGGATCCGGCGCGCGGTGAAAGCCTGTACAGCCTGGGTGATTTCCGCGCGGTCGTCGTGCGGGCGGTCCAGGTTTGGGGTGACATTGCTCACGGGCTCGCCGAACGTCGCGGCGCTGGCCTTGGTGAGCATGCTCTTGAAGGCCTCGCTGGTGATTTCCAGCAGCACCCCCGGCTCACCCGAATGGATCAGCAGCTTGGGCTCGCGCAGCAGGCTTTCTTCGTACAGACACGGCGAGCTGGTCAGCGCCGGCAGGCCGGGCAGCAGGCTCAGGTTGTGTTTGCCTAGCATGCGCTCCAGGCGTTCGGTCGGTACCGCCGTGAGTTTGCGACCGGTGAGTTCGGCCAGGCGGTTGAGGTCCAGGAGCTGGCTTTGTGGAAACAGCACCATGAGCGCGCCTACGGCGTCGTGCAGCAGAACCGCCTGTACTTTGCGGGCAGGATTCAGGCTCGGTCGTTCGGTCACTTCGTCAAAGCCGATGCCTAATTTCTCGAGCAGCTGCCGAATCACTGACGGAGCGTGAGGAATTTCGGGGGCGAGGGCAGCTTCAGTCATGGTCTGTATCCGTTTTCCTACAAGTCGAGCAGTATAACCAGCTTGCCGAGGCAGGTGCGCCCGGAAACTGCGAGCATGCTCACACTTGGCCGTATTGCTGCCCGTGGCGCAGCCAGCGGTCCAGCAGCGGGCTGACGTGGTCGGGCCAGCGTTCCAGCAGAGCCTGGGCGGCGTTGCGTACCGCAGGGAGCAGATCGGCGTCGCGCATCAGGTCGGCTACCTTGAATTGAAGCAGACCGGTCTGGCGCGTGCCGAGCATTTCACCTGGGCCGCGCAACTCGAGGTCTTTTTCGGCGATGACGAAACCATCATTGGTTTCACGCATGATACCCAGGCGCTGGCGGCCGATCTGCGACAGCGGCGGGTGATACAGCAACACGCAATGGCTGGCGGCGCTGCCCCGGCCGACCCGACCGCGTAGCTGGTGCAGCTGCGCGAGGCCCAGGCGCTCGGGGTTTTCGATAATCATCAGGCTGGCGTTGGGTACGTCCACACCGACTTCGATCACCGTGGTGGCGACCAGCAATTGCAGGGCTCCGGCCTTGAATTCGGCCATGACGGCGGCTTTTTCGGCGGGTTTCATGCGGCCGTGGATCAGCCCGACCTTCAACTCACCGAGGGCGGCGGTGAGGTCTTCGTAAGTGGTTTCGGCGGCCTGACAGGTCAGCTCTTCGGATTCCTCGATCAACGTGCAGACCCAGTAGGCCTGCCGCCCCTCGGCGCAGGCGCTGCGCACCCGTTCGATCACTTCGACCCGCCGGGTATCGGTGACCAGCACGGTATTGACCGGGGTGCGTCCGGGGGGCAGTTCGTCGAGGATCGAGGTGTCGAGGTCAGCGTAGGCGCTCATGGCCAGGGTGCGCGGAATCGGCGTGGCGGTCATGATCAACTGATGCGGGCACATCCGCCCGCCCACGCCTTTCTGCCGCAGGGCCAGGCGTTGTTGCACGCCGAAGCGGTGCTGTTCGTCGATGATCACCAGGGCCAGGTTCTTGAACTGCACCTCGTCCTGGAACAGCGCATGGGTGCCCACCACCATCGGTGCGCCTTCGGCGATCTGCGCCAGGGCGGCGATGCGGTTCTTGCCCTTGAGCTTGCCCGCCAGCCAGGCGACTTCGATGCCCAAGGGTTCAAGCCAGCGCTGGAAGGTGATGAAATGCTGCTCGGCGAGAATCTCGGTGGGCGCCATCAGCGCCACCTGGTAACCGGCCTCCAGGGCCTGGAGCGCGGCGAGTGCGGCGACCACCGTCTTGCCGGCACCCACGTCGCCCTGGATCAGCCGCAGCATTGGCTCGGGCTGGCTCAGGTCATAGGCGATTTCATTGCCGACCCGTTGCTGGGCTCCGGTTGGCGTGAAGCCCAGGTTGGCCAGGTAGCGCGCCGGCAGGTCCCGGGCCTTGGGCATGGCCGGGGCGCGCAGCGAACGCAGGCTTTCGCGCAGGCGTTGTTGCGATAGTTGGTGGGTCAGCAGCTCTTCGAAGGCCAGCCGGTGCTGGGCCCAGTGATGACCGAGGGCCAGTTCCTCGACATCGGCATCGGCTGGCGGGTGGTGCAGGTAACGAATCGCATCGGCCAGCGGTGCCAGTTGATAGTCTCGGGCCAGTTCCTTGGGCAGCCAGTCGGGCAGGCTGCTGGGGCCCAGCAGGGTCAGGGTCTGCTGGCAGAGCTGGCGCAAGCGTTGCTGAGTCAGGCCCTCGGTGAGCGGATAGACCGGGGTCAGGGTTTCGTCCACCGGCGGCGGTTCGTCGCCGGTGATGGCGCGGTATTCCGGGTGATAGATCTCCAGCCCCGACGCACCGGGCCGCGCCTCGCCGTAGCAACGCACGCGGGTGCCCCGCTTGAGGCCTTCCTTCTGTGCATTGCTGAAGTGATAGAAGCGCAAGCTGAGCCCGCCGGTGCCGTCCTGCAGGCGCACCACCAGGCTACGGCGGCGGCCCATGACCACGTCGGCGCCGCTCACGGTGCCTTCGATCACCGCATCCTGCCCCGGCCGCAAATGGCCAATGGGCACCACGCGGGTGCGGTCCTGGTAACGCAGGGGCAGGTGGAACAGCACGTCCTGGAGGTTTTCCAGACCGACCTTGGCCAGTTTCTCGGCCATGGCTTCACCGACACCCTTGAGTGTCGTGACCGGGACTTTGGACAACTCAGTCATGGCCGAGGCTTACTTGACCGAAGGCGGCTTGGCCACGGAGCACAGGCGGATCGAGTCAGCGAGGATCTCGATGGCCTTGGGCCGCGGGAAGCTGGCGCGCCAGGCAATGGCAACGGTACGGAACGGCACGGGCGCCGTCATCGGGCGGACTTCGATCACCCCAGGGGCGTAGTGGTGGCTGTCCACCGCCGACAACGGCAGGATCGAAATGCCCAGGCCCGAGGCGACCATGTGGCGGATGGTTTCCAGGGAACTGGATTCCACCGTGGTGTGCTTGGCGCCTTCGCTGCCCTTGGTCAGGGTCGGGCAAGCCTCAAGCACCTGGTCGCGGAAACAGTGGCCCTCGCCGAGCAACAGCAGGCTCTTGTCATTGAGCAGGCCGGCGTCGATGGACTTTTTCTGGGTCCAGGGATGCTGGGCTGGCATCAGCACGTAAAACGGTTCGTCATAGAGCGGCAGGGTCAACACGTCGGCTTCGTTGAAGGGCAGGGCGATGATGATCGCGTCCAGCTCGCCGTTACGCAGCTTGTCCCGCAGCACGTGGGTGAAGTTTTCTTCGATGTACAACGGCATCTGCGGGGCAACCCGGTGCAGTTGCGGAATCAGGTGCGGGAACAGGTACGGGCCGACGGTGTAGATGGCGCCGACTTTCAACGGAGCGGTCAGCTGGTTCTTGCCGGCCTGGGCCAGCTCGCGGATGCCCTGGGCCTGCTCAAGCACTTTCTGCGCCTGGGCGACGATGCCCTCGCCCACCGGCGTCAGGCGCACGGCGCTCTTGCTGCGCTCGAAAATCAGCACGCCGAGTTCATCTTCGAGCTTTTTCACACCGACCGACAGCGTCGGCTGGCTGACATGGCAACGCTCGGCCGCATGGCCAAAGTGCTGCTCTTGGGCGAGGGTCACGATGTAGCGTAATTCTGTGAGGGTCATGGCGAGCGTCCGTGAAGTTGCAAACCAAGCATACCGGCTGCAATCGATAGACGCACGTTATCAGACAGAGGGCGCGGTGTGACACTGTCCAATGTGTCTATGGCGAGGGGATTTGGCTTGTGGTGAGGGATTTATCCTGTGGCGAGGGGATTTATCTGTGGCGAGGGGATTTATCCCCGCTGGGGCGCGCAGCGCCCCTCAACCTACCTCTCTGTGCCAGACACACCGCTTTGGGGCCGCTGCGCAGCCCAGCGGGGATAAATCCCCTCGCCACAATGAAGCAGCCCCTTTCTGTCGCAGGGGCTTTCAGGGGGGCTCAGCGCCGACGCTTCTCGATGGAATACACAAACGGCGCGACGATTTCGACGGAGCCATTGGTCAGCATTTCGGCCGGCGGCTTGGGCAGCGGCTGGGCGTCACGGATCATGTCCAGGGTGGCCTTGTCCAGGGACTCCGTGCCGGCGCTGTCCACCAGTTTGAACGACAGCACGTTACCTTGAGCGTCCACCACGAAGCGCAGGCGGTTGGTGCCTTCCTTGTTCATCTGCCGGGCCCTGAGCGGGTACTTCTTGTACTTGGCCAGGTGCGTCAGTAGCTTGCCTTGCCAACTGGCCTTGGCTGCCATTTGCGCAGGCGACGGACCAGGGGCCGGTTGCGCGGACTTCTCGGTCGGGGCCTGGGTCGGCTGGGTGTCGCTCGGCTTCTTCTCCGACGGCTCTTCCTTGGGCGGCTCCGGCTTTTTCTCCTCCACGGGCTTGGGCTTGGGCTTGGGTGGTTGAGGTTTGGGCTTGGGCTTGACCGGCTTGGGCACGGAGATCTCCGGCTTCGGCGCTTCGGCGACTTTCGGCAATGGCAGTTCTTCAACCGGCTCCGGTGGCCGCGGCGGCGTGACGACTTTCGGCGGTGCCGGCGGTGGTGGAGCCGGCAGCGGTGCCAGCTCGACCATCATGGCTTGGGGCGGCAATTCGATGGGCGGGCGCGATGTCCAGTTCAGCGCCAGCGCGATGGCGAGCGCATGCACGCCCAACACCACCGCCAGACTAGCCCCGTAACGCGTCAGCTTTTGGCGCGTATTGATCATTTTTTCGGCGCCGTCTCGAGTCCGACCAGGCCGACCTTCAAGTAGCCGGCACCGCGCAGGGCGTCCATCACACTCATCAGGTCGCCGTAGTCCACACCCTTATCGGCCTGGAAGAAGATCGTCGTGTCCTTCTTGCCCTGGGTCTTGGCATCGAGGGTGGCACCGAGGGTTTCGGCCTTGACCTCGTCTTCGCCCAGAAACAGGCGCTGGTCGGCCTTGACGCTGAGGAACACTGGTTTTTCCGGACGCGGCGATGGCTTGGCCGTCGACGCCGGGAGATCAACCTTGATGTCCACGGTCGCCAGCGGAGCGGCCACCATGAAGATGATCAGCAGCACCAGCATCACGTCGATGAACGGCGTGACATTGATTTCGTGGTTCTCGGCCAGATCGTCGTCTGCGCCTTCCTTCAAATGCAGGCCCATGGCTGTTTACCCCACTTTCACCATGTGCGGTTGCGAGCTGCGCTCGGGGGGCTGGTGGTCGAGGTCGCGGCTGACCAGCAGCAGCACTTCGGCCGAAGCGTCGGACACCTGGGCCTTGTAGCCGGCGATGGAGCGAGCGAACACGTTGTAGATGACCACGGCAGGAATGGCCGCCACCAGCCCGAGGGCGGTTGCCAGCAACGCTTCGGCAATGCCGGGGGCGACGACGGCAAGGTTGGTAGTCTGGGTCTTGGCGATGCCGATGAAGCTGTTCATGATGCCCCACACGGTGCCGAACAGGCCCACGAACGGCGCCGTGGAACCGATGGTGGCGAGTACGCCGGTGCCGCTGCTCATGTTGCGACCGCAGGCAGCCACCAGGCGCTCGAGGCGGAAGCTCACGCGTTCCTTGATGCCTTCCTTCTCGCGGCTGTTGGTCGACAGGCGCATTTCTTCGAGCGCGTCGTGCACCAGCAGGTTGGCCAGGGTGCCTTCTTTCGCCGCCGTGGCGCTGGCTTCCTTGAGGGTGGTGGCTTTCTTCAGGGCCGCGATTTCACCGCGCAAGCGACGCTTGGCGCCCATCAGCTCGAAGCCCTTGGCGATCCAGATGGTCCAGGTGATGATCGAAGCGATCGCCAGGCCAATCATCACCAGTTTCACGATGATGTCGGCGTTCTGGTACATGCCCCATGGGGACAGGTCGTGGGCCATGCCCAGGGAGTTGTCGTCCTTCTGCTCTTCTCCCAGATGCTTCATGGCTTCACCGAATTCAGCCAGCGCCTTTTGTGTTTCGGGCGAGAGGGCCGAGGTATCGACGCTGCCGTCAGGGTTTCTCGGTACGTCTGCCTGGGTGTTCGCGGCGGGTTCGTTGGCGGCTGCAGGGATGGCGGCGTCGGCGAACGCGGCAGCAGGCGGCAGCAACAGGCTGAAAAACAGCGCTGCCACGGCGCCCCAGGCGCGAGGTCGGTTGGTTGGCGAAGCGGAGGATAGAGAGCGTTTCATGCTGGCCGGACCTGAGAGGAAAAGAAGTCGATGTTCTTCCAGGCCTCGTGAGGCCGAGAACAAAAGTGGGGTGCATTATTGCAAGTAATTCTTGTTAGCAAAAGTAATAGAGTATCTTTTTTTCCTGCATTCCTAGCCGCCCGCCTCTTGCGCGCGCTAGTCTGCGGCTTTATCCAGAGGAGATCCTGATGTCCGCGTCTTCTGTTTTGATCGCCGGTTGCGGTGATATTGGCGGCCGCCTCGCCAGCCAGTTGCTGGCCGAACATTGGCAGGTCTATGGCTTGCGACGCTCGGTTTCGAGCCTGCTGGCGGGGGTTATCGGGGTGGCGGGGGATTTGTTCAGCGCGCAATGCCCAGCCGCTTGGCCGACCGGGCCGCTGGATTACCTGGTGTACAGCGCCGCCGCCACCGAGCATGACGAAGCGGGCTATCGGGCCGCCTACATTGAAGGGTTACAACATGTGTTGGGCTGGTTGAAGCAGCATGGCCAGCAGCCCAAACGGTTGCTGTTCGTGTCCAGCAGCAGCGTATACGGACAGAAAGCGGGGGAGTGGGTCGATGAAACCTCGCCCACCGAGGCCGGCGGTTATTCCGGCCGGTTAATGCTCGAAGCCGAGCAACTGGCCCTCGACAGCGGCATCCCGGCCAGCCGCGTGCGCCTGACCGGCATCTACGGCCCGGGCCGCGAATGGCTGTTGAGCCAGGTGCGCCAGGGCTACCGCGTGGTGGTCGACCCGCCGCTGTACGCCAACCGCATCCACGCCGACGACGCGGCAGGCCTGCTGGCGTTTCTGCTGGAAGCGGATCGCCAGGGCAAACCCCTCGACGACTGCTACATCGGCGTCGACGATGCCCCCGCCGCACTCGCCGATGTGGTGGGCTGGCTGCGCGAATACATGGGTGTCACCGAATGGGCTGAAGACGCCAGCGTGCGCCGCGCCGGCAGCAAGCGCTGCAGCAACGCCCGGGCCAAAGCCCTGGGCTGGACCCCGCGCTACCCGAGCTTTCGCGAAGGCTATGCGGCGATTCTGGAAGGGCGTTGCTGAAAGGCCAGTGAGCCAAACGCAGACCCCCTGTGGGAGCGAGCCTGCTCGCGATGAGGCCGTAGCAGTCAACACTGATGTCGACTGACAGATCGCTTGCGCGGGCGGTTTTTGAGGTCGGTTGGCAGGTACTGCATCTCGTCCCACCCCCCTCACCACCAGGACGAAACACTCCCCAGGGCATCACGCAACTGAGCCGCGCCGATATTGCGTCGCCCCGGGTCGAGCGCCAGGGCCGTTCGGAGTGCTGGCCAGCAGCGCCTGGGCAGGTTGGGCGGGGCCTTGAGCTCACGTTCCAGTCCGTCATCGCGGGCCTGGGTCGAAGGTAAGCGGCGGAATGGATGCCTGCCGCCCACCAGTTCATACAACACGCAAGCCACGCCATAGACATCGGCACCCGTCGACAGCGGCGAGCCGTCCAACAGTTCAGGCGCGGCATAGCCTGGGGTCCAGGCGTTGAGGCGATTGCGATTCAGGTGGGGCAGGTCTTTCAAGGGGCCTTCTGTTGCCAGGCCCAAGCCGAAATCGAACAGGCGCACGCCGTCTTCGCTCAGCATTACATTGCTTGGTTTCACATCGCCGTGCAGAACACCTCGGCGATGGATGTAGGCCAAAGCATCAAGCAGGGGCACGGCAATCGCGCACCATTCATGCCAAGGCAATCCGAGAGGGCGCTCGCAGAGCAGTTTGTCCAGGGTCAGGCCGCGCATCAGGTCCATGGTGATGAAAGCCCGTTGCCGGTTCGCATCCACTTCGAAGGTGTAGGGACGCAGCAGGTTCGGATGATGCAATCGTCGGGTCAGGGTGAATTCGCTGTAGAGCAGGGCACTGGCGTCGGGGGACTGATCAACGTCCTCATTGAGCATTTTCAGTGCAATGTACGGATCAGGGTCGCTGTATTGCTCTTGCAGCAGGTCTCGTGCGCGGTACACAACACCCATGCCACCAGCACCGAGCAGGTGTTCAAGGCGATAGCGTCCCGCGAGGACGTCCGGCATTTCGCCGATGCACCGTTGTCCTGGCGGCTTGGCAGATGGACGACCAGCGAACGCGACATACGTGGACTGAGGGGGCGGGGGGGCTTCAGGAAGTGTCACTGTGTAATCACCACAGCCGTCAGGTTATCCCGTGCCGAGCCGTGCAGTACCTGTTCAAACAGATAATCCAGCGCCATCTGTGGTGAGGCCAGGCTTAGCCCATCTCCCAGGGTTTGGCCGGTGAGGTCCTGATGCAAGCCGTCACTGCACAGCAAAAACGTGTCGCCGGGCTGAACGTCCAGTTCCAGCACTTCCAGTGTCAGCTCTGGCGCGGCGCCCACCGCACGGGTCAACGCTTTGGCCGCGGGATGGGCGCTGGCCTCGTCGACGCTCAGGTGTTGCTTGCTGATCAGTTGTTGTTGCAACGAGTGGTCCTTGGATAGTTGGTACAACCGTCGACCACGCCATAGGTAACAACGACTGTCGCCTGCCCAGATGCACGCACCCCGATCACCTTCCAGGAGCAATACCACTACGGTGCTGCCCATGATGGCGGGATGCTGTTCGGCGGTGATGGTCAGTTCCTGGCTGAGTCGTCGATTGGTCCAGCGCAGGCATTGGCGCACGGCCTTGGAACGCTCCCTCAGGTCTTGGTGCAGCGGCAGCGCCGCCAGGTTGGCGACAATCAACTGACTGGCGATATCACCGCCGCCATACCCACCCATCCCGTCGGCTACCGCCCACAACCCCTGCTGCGGGTAGTCGAGAAAGGCATCCTCGTTGCGTGACCGGAGTTTGCCAGGGTCCGTGCGCGCCGCGCTGCGCCAGGTATCTGCGCCATGCATCAGAGCTGTACCGGCATTCGGAATGTACGCAGTGCGCTCATGTCGAAAGGGTTTGGCGTGCGTTGGCTCATCAACAGGAAGTTGGCCCGCAGGCCCCCCAGGTCTGCCTTGAGCACCCGTACGTCGCGTCCGGTCAGGTATTCGGTTTCCATCAGGTCAAAGAGACGAAACAGCGACCACGGTCCGGTGTTTTTCTCGATGCCCACGCCGCGCCCGACCCATTTTTCCAGTACCAGGGCGGCCCGACCGTCTTGCGCGTCACTCGGCCAGGTGAACGCTATGGGCAGGATCGGGCCGTGACGGTACTCAAGCGCCTTGTCACCGAAGCGGAATTCGGAGCGGCTCACTGCCGGGTCGAGCGTGTACGGCTCAAGTTTGAACTGTACCTGCGGCTCGGCCGGGTTCTCGGCGAAAAAACTCCGGCGGATGGTGTGCGCCGCGGTCAGTTGATCCAGGAAGGCTCGGGACATCGGCAAACTCTGGCCGTCGACGCCGCGAAGTCGGTAGTGCCCAGCAGCGCCGCTGACGAAAGGTTGCAGGTAACGCTCGAAGAAGCGATCGACAATACCTTCGTCCTTGAAGAACTCCCGGAAGTCATTGATCGCAACGTCACTGGCGCTGTGGGCGCTGAACGGATACCGCTTGTTGATTGCTTTGCCGTAGAAACCGTACAGCTCGCTCTGATAGCGCTGGTTCACAAAACGGTATGAGTCGTTGAGCACCAGACGCCAGCTGTCGTCGGCCAGCCTGTTGAACCACGCGCTGATCGGCCGGGGCAGACGAGTGGAGGCATCACGCAGGTTGCTCAGGGCGTCACGCTTGCCGCTCATACGGCTCCTGGCCAGTTCGAATGCGGCCTGCTCTGGTACGCTGGCACGGGCCACGCTCGCCAATTGCAGCTGGACTTCGTCGAGGGCACGCAGGGCTTGGGTCAGGTCGGCAGAAGGGCCGTTGTCGGGGGCCAGCAGACGGTGCAAGGGTTCGAAGCGCCGCTGCAGGGATTTGTGTGCGGTGTTCGGTAATTTCTCGACGAGGCTCCCGGAGATTTTTTGAGTGGTGGCAACCAGTTGCACGCCAGCGCCATCTCCGACTCCAGGCATCGCCTCGTCGATACGTTCGGCAGCGGTCTGGAGCCGCGTGTTATCGCGTACCTGCACCAGCATCTGCAGAATCGGCGAATGGGCGGATGTCAGCCCCGCCAGTTGTTCGGCCCCTTCGCCAGTGCCGCCGAGCGATTGCAAGGCTGCCTGTCCGATGGCTTCGCTCCAATGGTCGGCGTAGTCGTGAAAATACAGCTGTTCGAGTTCGGTTATCAGGCGTCGCAAGTCCCCGCCGCTGAGGGTTGTTCCTTCGCCCAATACCCAGTTGTCCCGCAGCAGTTCGGTGATCAGTGTCATGCCCTGAACCGAGAAGTAGTGCTCATACCCTCGGCGTGTATAGAAGCCGGGAATCGGATGGTCGATGCCGACCAACAGCGGCCCTTGTGGGCCCAGGTGCTGGCTGAGCCGGTATTGCGGCAGGTGTCTGGCCTGCTCGCGCAGCATGCGATAAGCCACGGCGGCCATGGACTCGCTGCGCAGAACTTCCCGGGCCTCAGTCACTAGCGATTCATTGAGCAGTTGGGTAAACGGTTGTTGCAACAAGCGCTCGAGGTGACCACTCAAACCATCCTGGAGTGCCGTGTTGCCGGGGTAACGCAAGGACCAATCGCGAGCAACCCGATCCTTGAGCCACGGGCCATCGCGTCGTTCAGGCAGGTTCAGCATCAGATACGCGCGCAGACTGTTGAACAGATGCTCGCGGTTATCCAGATTGTCTCGGATATGTCCTTCAAGCATCCGCGTGACCCGTGGCAGCAATTGCTCTTGCAATTCACGCCTGTAGGCATCAGTCACGGCCGGTTCGCTCAGTTCGCCCTGATACAAGCCGGTGCGCTCATGCAGTGGCATCTCTGCGGCGGGAGGGAAAATCCGCGTGGCTGCGAAACGTGTATCGAGTGATTCCCTCGGAGCGAGCCAATCATCATTCGGTTGCAGGGCGGAGTGCTGTTGCTCCCAGCGTTGTGCCAATGTACGCAAGTGTTCCAGGCGTTCATGGTTGGTCGAAAAACCGTTCGCCCACAACAGCCCGAACAGGCCGAGTGCTGACAGTGCCCCCAGGTACAGGGCTCGCTGGCCCCAGTGGATACGGCTGCGCTCGCGCTTATCTAGGCCAGCCAGATCGGCTTCGGGGAAAATGACCCGATTGAGGAGTGATTGGATGAACCGTGGGCGGCCGGACGGCGAGGCGCTGGTCAGGTAGAACCCACGCAGCGGGCAGACGCTACCGGTGAAAGCTTTTTCGACCAGCAGGCACAGGTTGGCGCTGATCTGTCCCAACTGATGAGGAAAGTCGAGAATATGACTGCGACGCTGGAGGTCGCGCTCCTCATGCATTCGCATGATTACCTGGCTGTTAAGCCGGTGCAGCAGTGTCTCGAGTTCATCCCGCAGCACAGTCACGTCAGTGCCTCGCTGGTTCCGACCGAACGTCGCCCCCAGCACCTGATCACTGTCCTCACGAGTCAGCGAATCGAAGAACTCGTTGAAGCCCGGCACACAGTCTGCCTTGCTCAGTACCAGGTAAATCGGTGCATCCACGTGCAGTTGCCGTTGCATATCCTGCAAACGACCACGGATGTGACTGGCCAGGGTGATGACCTCATCCTCGCTCCCGCTACGCAGGAGCTCGATTGGTACAGTGACCAGCACGCCACTCAGGGGCCGATTGCGGCGACGCTTGCGTAGCCGTCCGAGCAAGGTGTTCCATGCACTGCCATCGACTTCGGCGTCCTCCTGGGTCAGATAGCGCCCTGCGGTATCGACCAACACCGCCTGCTCGGAAAAGTACCAGTCGCAATACCGGGTGGCCGGCGCGTCGTCCGTAGGCTTGCGTTCTGGCTTGTTGATGAAGAACTCAATGCCTGAGCGGTCGAGCAGGCTGGTCTTGCCGCAGGCTGGCGGGCCTATCAGCAAGTACCAGGGCAGCCTGTTGTGCAGGTTCAGGTTGTGGCCGGAGTGCACAGGTGAAGCCCTGGGTGTGCGCAACGCTTCCTTGAAGCGCGAGTGCAGTTCGCGTCGTTCATCATCCATGCTGGCCTGGCGAAGGCGGTGATGCCGGTCGATGTCGATTGCCTGGGGCTCCGTGCCAGCGGCAGTACGCCCGCTGATGAATACCATTGCCAGCCCCCAACCCAGCAGCAGTGCACTGATGGTCAGCAAACGTGCCGTCGGGCTTGCCCAGAACTTATAGTCATCGACTGCCAGCAGCGGCCCGAGGAACCAGACCAGCAGTGTCGCGCAGAGGACCAGCAGCAACGTCCAGACCCAGGCTGGACGCACCCAGGCGCCCACTTTTCTGAAAAGAAATTTCATGACACATCCCTGTTATGGCAACGACTGAGCGGTGACCGGTTCTGGTGATCGATAAGGGTGCAGGACAATCTTGCGTTGCTCGGCCAGAACCCAGGTAAAGCTCGAGTACATCATCCCCAGGCACACCAGGGTCGAGAGCGCTACGGTCCAGGCCGGAACGATGCGAACCGGGTCGCGGCGTACCCCATCGAGGCTTTCGCAATGGGGTGATAGTTCGCTGGGAACCTCGCCACGTACTTGGCGGATCAGCCGGTAGAGGCTGTCACGGACGCCTTCGAGCTCCAGTGATCCGCGCGCCTGGACCCGGTATTTACCCTCGAAACCGAGAGACAGGCACAGGTACAGCAACTCGAGCATCGGCAAGTGCCTGGTGGGATTTTTCGACAAGCGATCCAGCAACTGGAAAACCTTTTCGCCGCCGAAGGTTTCGTTATGGAAGGTACTGAGCAGGCTCATTTGCGACCAACCGCTTCCATTGCCCCACGATGTAGTGACCACCGCTTCATCGATCACTGTGCAAAGCACGTAACGGGCAGCGACCAATTGGCTGCTTTCGATACCGCTTTGCACCGCTCGGGCCTCGAACTGCTCCAGATCCCGGGTCAGCTCGCGCTTGAGGGTCTGCAACTCCTCACGGTCGCGACCGTGTTTAAGCCTTGCCAGCCGCGACAGCAACCCGGATGCCGCCGCCACCAGCGGATTGAGGCCCGCTGTTGATGTTCGTGTGGATGGTTGGTGCGCGGCGTAGATCATGCGCTCCTGCAACTGCTCGATACGCGGCGGCGTGGCGGCGTCGGTCAATGGCTGCGAAGCCGGGCGTTGTCCGTAGTGGTCGAGCAGGACTGTGGTTTCGTCCTGAGGATTTTCCTTGTCCATTTCGGTCAGTTCCTGATAGCCCAGAAGTTCAGTTCAAGCTCGGTGAAGTCTCCGGAAACATGGAAGGCAAAGCCTGCGGAGCGCTTCAGTTGGGACAGGTCTTCGGGGTTGGGCTCGAGGATGAAGTAGGTCTTGTTGGCATGGAACGCAATCTGCCGCGGTACCACGGGCAGGGGTCTGATCCGGATGCCTGGCAAGTGCAGATTGACCAGTTGGCGGATGCGTTCCACCGGACCGACCTTGAGCTGCGAAGGCAAGCGCTGACGCAGCTCTTCGCCATCGCAATGGGCGCTCGCCGCCAGGACGAACGAAGCCGAGCCCAGCAGTGAAAGATCGTGGACCGGTGAGACGATGATTCCGTATTGGCGCGCCTGCAACGGCAGTTCAATCGCATGCTGTTCAAGCACCATGGAAAGCATTTGGCGAATGCCCTGCATCAAGCTTCGGAAGCAACCACCTTGATCACTGTGACGATAATGGTTGTTGAACGGTGGGCGTTTGCTCTCCCCGGAAAACGTCGATAACTCACCCAGCAGGGTCAGCAAGGTGCGGTACAGCCGTTCGGGATGTATCTGCTCCAGGTTCAGGTCATGGCGCAACAGCAGTTCGTTACGGTTGATCAACTGCAGCATCATGAAGTCGCCGACTTGCGTACCTCCTGCCTTGCCGTTGGAGCGAATCCGTTCAGCGAGACTGTCCCCCCGGTGGCCCAGCATGCCGATGACCTCCTTGAGGCACGAGCGTAGATAACTGGACGAACTGACCTGGATGAAAGACGGGACAAAGTCCGGGTCGAGCCTGATCACGCCATCGGATGTGGCATCGAGTACCTCGCAGAGCTTGAGCTTTACGAACGCCTGATCGGTCTGCTGTTCGCCGAGCAGCAAGCGCAGATCCGGGCGGCCACAACTGATCTGGCTGCTGAGCGCGTCTGCGGCGTTGCAGTCGGCCACCTGCATTTCGTAGGTGATGTAGCGCGCCAGTACATCAGATTGCTCCGGGCGGCGGGACTCGACGCGATTGCCGGTTACCAGCGGCAAAGCAAGATAGATCGGCGTGTTGCTGGTATTGGGAGGGATTTCCAGGACCAGGGGGGCGGCGCTGCTGTTCAGCTCGAACAGGCTGCCATCCGGCAGGACCCCAGAGGCCTGGCTGATCACCAACTGACCCATGTTGAGAAACTGGGAATCGATTTCCAGCGCCAGGAATCCCCAGGTGTACTGGGTCAGGAAGCGCGTGCGGAATTTCAACTGGTGGTCGAAGTAGCGATCGTTGTGCTGCAAATGTTGCGGGCGCAGCAGCATGCCTTCCTGCCAGATGACTTTATCGTGATTCATCGGGCGTCGGCCCAGGCAGATGGTTTAACACCGTTGGCAATCCCAACCTGATCGAGGGTCAGGCTTGCCTCGGTGATCTGCGCCACAGTGACTGGCAAGGTATAACGCCAGCGAGCTTGTGGCAGGTCACGGTACGCTGCGACGACACCGACGTAACGACCACCCCCAGCGATGTCGAGCTTCAGTTCCAGGGTTTCACCCGGACGCAGCTCCAGCTCTTCGCTGGAAAGCAGATCTGGCGCCAACGTCTCCCTGGGGCGTTCATAAAGGCTGAAGAAGTCCGCATTTTCGAAGGCCACCGGGCGCCTGAGCTCGAACAGCCGCACCACCACTGGCGATGCTCGTCCGTTGAGGTCCGGGTTGAGTTGATCGCTGGCCGTCAGCGTGAGGTTGAGCTTGGTCATCGCCGAAAAGGGCGACAACGTGGCGCAACCGGCCAACAGATGCGTGGTGACAACGGCCATCAATGCCGTGAGGAAAAGCATCGTGCAACGAGACATGTGCATCATCCATGGTGATCGGTGTGCAGGGTGGAGACCAGGCGAACCTGTTCGTCGTAGGCCTGGGCGAAATCTCGGGCAAGCAATCGTCCTGCCCAGTCGTCGTCCTGGCACAAGGCCTGGTGATAACGGATGTAGGCCTTCCAATAGCGCCCACTCGTCCTGATCAGCGGCTTGTGGTCGCGTTCCAGTCGGAACATCAGTCGTTGGGGTGAAAAATGTTCCAGCGTCGCGCGCAACGTGGCGCGGCTTGCGGTGAGCAGAGCCACTTGATGGGCCTGCAGATCGCGGAAGGCGCGGGCAATGGACTGGTCGGCGGCCGACTGGGCCGGTGTGTTCGGTTGCAATAGCATCTGCAAGGCGTGCCGGGCGTCGTCGGCGACCTTCAACGGGTTCTTCGGATCAACCTGGATGAGCGTCCGGGCCAGACGCAGTTCATTCTTCAACTCCGACCGGGTATGCAGACTTTGCTGCAATCCCTGGATGCTTTGCCTGAGCAACTTCACGGCATTCAATGCCAGGGTCTCACGGGCCTCGTTGTTCAGGTTTCCAAGGTCCATGCCTAGCGCTGTGCCGAAACGTTCCCAGAAGTCTTCATGTGGATGATGGGTTGCGGTGGCCGGCGAGACCGGCTCCAGGTTGGCTTCGGGCGACGCTTCGACCAGCTCCGGCAGCAGCAGGTTCTCCATGTCGATGGGCGCGTAATCTGAGCATTTGAAAGCGTCCTCGGGTATGCCAGAGGGGCTGATCAGTTCATCTGTTTCCGAAAACACACCGGGTGGTTGCTCCAGCGCCTTCAGTGGGTCGAGATCCAGAAAGGCATCGTCCGGAATCAGACTATCGATCGACAATGGGTCTGCCGTTGCGGTGCTGCTCGTTGCACCGGAAGCCAGCCGCGCCAGGATTTCGAAATCCCCCATGAGGAAGACATCGCCGTCCTGGATGCGTACCGGCTCGCTTTTGGGCAAGCGTTCACCACTTGCTTGATGGCTCACGCCGTTGCCACTGGTGTCGGTCAGGAAAAATGCACCTTCGCGCGAGCTGATCTGCGCGTGACGTTTGGATAAAAGGCGCTGGCGGTCGGGAATGCTCCAATCACAGCTTTCGCCCCGGCCAATCACGCCGCCAGCCGCCCCGAACGTCTTGCGGCACAACGGCGCCGGAATGAACTGTCTGGCGTTCAGCATTTCAAGAACGAGCTCCATCGATACTCCTTGCGGTCACTTGCCGCGATTGACGGCTTGGGGATCCCCCAAGGGGCGATAACTGCTGTCACTGAATTTGTAATTGCCGTTGCAGCCGCCGAGGCCGAATGACACGACGATGGCCAGCAGGACGACTTGCCAGGAAAAATCAGGCATTGGAAGGTCTCCAGGATTGAAAAGGTCGGGTACCAGGAACAGGCGCTGGGGGGCAGTCATCGAAGTCCCTCGGCTGAATCCTCAGGCGGCCGAGGCGATAGAGCAGGGTGCGGCGTGGCAAGCCGAGTTCGCGGGCGGCCAGCGTCTGGTTGCCAGCGTTCTTGCGCAAGCAATCGATCAGCAGGCCTCGTTCGATCTGCGCCAGCCGCTCACGCAGGCTCATGGGAGCCCGGGCGGGCGGCGTGTCGGTGTGCAGCGCAAAATGCTCGACCTGCAGCTCATCGCCTTCGCACAGCAATACGGCCCTTTCCACGATGGCTTTGAGTTCGCGCACGTTTCCAGGGAAACCGTAGGCAGCCAGATGGTCGAGGGCTGCGTTGGACCAATACACAGGGTCGCGCCGCAAGAAAGTGCAGGCCTTGTCGGCGAAGTGCCGCGCCAGTTCGATGATGTCGCCTTCACGCTGACGCAACGCCGGTAACTGGATCGGGAACTGGGCGAGTCGGTAGTACAAGTCTTCGCGAAACTGACCTTCCTCTACCCGTTGTCTCAGGTCGCGGTGAGTCGCGGCGATGATGCGAACGTCGATCCTGTGGGTTTTGTTAGATCCCAATGGACGGATCTCGCCTTCCTGCAACACCCGCAGCAGCTTGGCCTGGAGGGACAATGGCATGTCGCCGATTTCATCGAGCAGCAGCGTGCCTCCTTCTGCCGCATCGAACAACCCGAGACGATCCCGGTCAGCCCCAGTGAACGCGCCTCTGCGATAGCCGAACAGCTCGCTTTCCAGCAGGTTTTCGGGGACCGCTGCGCAGTTCTGCACAATGAACGCCTTGGTTCGACGCGGACCACAATCGTGAATGGCCTTGGCCACCACTTCCTTACCGGTGCCCGTCTCGCCACGTAGCAGAACGGTGTAGGGGCTGTGCAGGACTTTGCTGATCAACAGGCAGGTCTGGCGCATCGCCGGGCTCTTGCCGATCAGGCCGTAGCCATTGATACCAGGCATGGTCGTGGTGACGGAGTCGGGGGCGCTGGCGGGACGCTGCACGCGCTGCAACAGGTGCTTCTGGCCAAGCGCGAAAGCCCCAAGTTGACTCAGGGACCTGGAAAACCCATGCAGCTTGAGGTGCTTGCCGGTGGCGCATAACAACAGGCCCTCAACGGTTTTGTGTGGATTGAGAAGTGGCACGCAGAGCAGCGACTGCCAGGGTGTCGACCGGCTCGGCAGGAAGCCGGTTTCATAAAGACTTGAGTTCAACGCGTCGAGGCTGATTACACGGTTCTGGCAGAGGGCGAATTGCAGCAGTTGCTCGCCGCTGTAGTCGGAGGGAAGCAACGTCCGGTCACGGAACCACAACTGGCCTTCCAGGCATTCGGTGTGCATTTGCAGATGGGCATGGGTGGCATCGAGCAAATACAACTGCGTCAGCTCGCAACCGCTGAGGCGGGCTGCGGCGTGGATAAAGTCTGCGAGCAACATGGCGACATCCGTTGCGCCCGACAGGCTGGAGAATTGAGTCAGCAGAGCCTCGGCATAGGCCAGCGGTCGCGGTACCTGCTCAAACATCGCGCCCATTTCAGGTGAACTCACAGACGATGTCGCTGTTGCCATCCAGGGTGACGTGCACCTGTCGCAACGATTCGCCGCTGGCCATGGCTGCGAGCAGGCGATCGGTTACCTGAGGCATCAGATACAGGTCGAGCAGGCGGTCAATTGCACGCGCGCCACTGTCGTCGCGAATGCAATGTTCAACCAGGTGTTCCAAAAGGTGTTTGCAGTAGCTGAAACCCAGCCGACGAGCCTGCAGACGCTTGCCCAGGCGGTTCAGTTTGATTTCCACCAGCTCGTGCAGCACCGGGCCGCTGATCGGGTAGTAGGGCACCACACACATGCGCGCCAGGAGTGCCGGTTGGAAATGCCGGCTGAGTATCGGACGAATGCTTTCCTCGAGGCGTTCGGCACTCGGTCGTGCGCCGCCTCCGCACTGCTCGCTGATGCGCTTACTGCCCAGGTTCGACGTCATCAGAATCAGCGTGTTGCGAAAATCGATTTCCCGTCCTTCGCCATCATTGGCAAGACCTTTGTCGAAGATCTGGTAGAACAGGTTCAGTACGTCCGGATCAGCTTTTTCGACCTCATCGAGCAGGATCACTGAATAGGGTTTATGCCGCACGGCTTCGGTGAGCATGCCGCCCTCGCCAAAGCCTACATAGCCCGGCGGTGCGCCGATCAGTCGGGAAATGGTGTGTTTGTCCTGGAACTCAGCCATGTTGATTACGGTGATGAAACGCTCGCCGCCATACAACAGGTCAGCCAGCGCCAGCGCCGTTTCGGTCTTGCCGACCCCGCTCGGCCCCACCAGCAGGAACACGCCCACCGGGGCGCCGGGTCTGTTCAGACCTGCGGCGGCCGCGCGCATCGCGCGGTCAAGGGCCTGTACGGCTTGTTCCTGGCCGCGAATACGGGCACGCAAATCTGCGGCGAAACCGGCAACGCTCGTGCTGTGTTCCCGCGCCAGTTGGGCCAGCGGTACGCCGGTCCAGGCATTGATGACTTCGGCCACCAATCTTGGGCAGACTTCGAAACTGACCAGGCGCTCCCGAGCTTGCGAGGCCATTAGTGCATCATGGGTTTCGCGCAGCACCGACTTCAGGATCTCGATGTCCTCCCCTTGATCCGCCAGTGTTTCCTGCGCTGCAGTCAGTTGCTGACGTAGCGACAGCAAGCGTTCAGCGAGGATGCGCTGCTCGCTCCAGTCTGCTTCCAGTGTCTGGCGCTCTTTTTCGATGGTGTCCAGACGCGTTTCCAGCGCTTCCAGCGCTTGGAGATCAATCGGCAAATCGGCCTGGGCGTCGCGACGCATTGCCTGGCGCTGGCGCTCACCTTCAGCCAACTCGCTGCGCAGCCGCTCGAGGCTTTGCGGCGCAGCGGCCAGGCTGATACGAACGCGAGCGCAGGCGGTGTCGAGCACATCAACGGCCTTGTCCGGCAGTTGACGGCCGGTCAGGTAACGGGCCGATAATTGCGCGGCCGCGACTACCGCGTCATCGCGCAGATAGATGCCATGGCTACTCTCGTAGACCGGGGCGAGGCCGCGCAGGATGGTGACCGCCTCATCGACGGTCGGCTCGTGCAACTGAACCGGCTGGAATCGGCGAGAAAGGGCTGGATCTTTTTCAAAGTATTTTTTGTACTCGCTCCACGTGGTGGCGGCGATGGTACGCAGCTCACCCCTGGCCAAGGCCGGCTTGAGCAGATTGGCTGCGTCGGAACCACCGGCGTTGCCGCCCGCGCCGATCAATGTGTGGGCTTCGTCAATGAACAGGATGATGGACTTGGGCGAAGCCTTGACCTCATCGATAACGCCCTTGAGACGGCGCTCGAATTCACCTTTGATACTGGCTCCGGCCTGCAGCAGTCCCATATCCAGCGAACGCAGTTCGACGTCTTCAAGTACCGCCGGTACTTCCTTCGCAACGATGCGCAAGGCCAGTCCTTCCACGATGGCCGTCTTGCCTACTCCTGCTTCACCTACCGCAATCGGATTGTTCTTGCGACGGCGTGTCAGGATGTCGATCAGTTGCCTGATTTCAGCATCCCGACAAAGCACCGGGTCTAACCGACCTTCGCGGGCCTGTTGGGTCAGGTCTTGGGTAAAGCGCTCCAGTAGGGTTTCGTCCTTGGTGGTGGATGAACTGGCGATCGGTCTGGCCAGTTGCGCCAAGACATAATCTTTCAACCGGCCGATGTTGAGTTCGGCAAGCACCGCTTGATAGGGCGTGTCGGTATGGTGAGCCGGGTGGCGCAGCAACGCCAGGATCAGTGCGGCTTGTCCGACCCGGCTCTCACCCAACTCCAGACTGGCCACTCGCAAGGCGTCTTGCAGCCATCGCACCAGCTCCGGGGCAAATGACGGATTGCACGAGACGCTGTGCCCGGGGCGTGGTTGCAGGGTAGCGATCAATTCGTCCGGATTGATGCGGGCATCCTGCAGGGCGCGGGTGAGCAGGCTGTCCGGGCGCTCCAGAAGGCCCAGCAGCAGGTCTTCCACCAGGACCTTGTCAGCGCCACGGGCCACGCATTGCCCGGCCGAGCACTCCAGGTCGTTCCTGGTGTCGGCATCCAGTGCCTGGATGAGTTGCTGCAGGTCTACGTTGATCATGTCATCCATTCCCATTGAGTTTTACTGCCCAGGATCACCGCGCCATCGGCGCGTTCGTGGCCCAGCCAACTGGTCCACCCCAGGTGGCAGGTGTTGTGTTCGCCAATGCGGAGTGCGCGTATTTCCTGCTGGTGCAGGACCAGGCGGATGTCATATTCGAGTGGATCGCGCAGGATGAATCGCACCAGCGCGCACAGCGGCTGGTAACCGACACCGATCGGCAGGAACTCGTGGAAACGTTGCCAATCCAGGTTGCGGATATGGATGCGGAACTTGCCGCTGCGGTCTCGCACCTGTTCGCCCAGTACCAGGTCCTCATGCAACAGACTGTTGGTGAGCCCCAGGCGATTGCGTTGTTCATCGATGATGTGCACGCGGCGCTCGATGCACTGCTCGAGATTCAGCTCGGCGTGTTTGAAGTAATAGCGCAACACCGCTTCGAACAGCGCCGCCGAGTGAGCGCGAAGGCTCAGGAGGCCCAGGTAGGGCAGCAGTCGTCTCCAGTTCAGTTGAGTGGCCTGGCGGATGGCATCGCCACCCAGGCCAACCAGGGCAAATAGCTGCTCGGAAAACGGGTCCCGGGCACCGCTCTGGAAGCTTGCGCTATAGCGGTATTTACGCCAGATCGGCAGCATCAACCGTTGAAGACGATGGTGAAACAGGTCGAGAAAGTGACGAGTCGGATTACCGTCCCCGTCATCTCCCAGGGCCTGTTCGCCATAGAACGCGGGCAACGGTGAGCCTGCACCCACAAGACCGAGCAGATTCAGGCGCAGGCGCGCTCGCAGTTGTCCATGCTCTTCGAAAAACTCCACGCGATCGATATCACTGGCCGCAAACCCGAGGCTTGGGTTGGCCTGGAATTCCAGTCGCTCGTACAAATGCTCGTCGCTCATAAGCGGATGGGCCTCGCGGAGCCGGCCGATGACCAGCAACACGGCCTGGAACAGCGAGTACTCGCGTATTCCCCGCGTCAGTGCGCTTATAGAAGTGGTTGCTGGCCCATGCGGGGTGTCCATTGGTACACCTCTCCCTGTGTGCTGTTCACCCGCAGTTCGTGATACGAATTGAGGCTGGCATAAAGCGCGAAGAACTCATTGAGAACCGACGCGAAAACGAACAGGTCCCCTTCACCGAGATAGCCCTGCGGGTCGATGGTCAATTCAGTGCGCAAGCCGCGAACCGGCAGGCCTCGGTGCAATCGGTCGACATGTCGATGCCTGATCGACTTGAGCCCGTCCAACAGGCATTTGCTGGTTCTTTCTGCCTGCTCGTCGTAATAGCGGGGAAAGTCGTAGGTTTCGAGAATCACCTTGAGCGCGTTCACGTCTGCCAGCGACAGGTAGTTGAGTGACATGTTGCTGATCAGCTTCCAGAGGAAATCCTGATTGAGCGGCGGTGCGAAGCTGGAGGTGACCGGGCTGATATTGCGAAAGCCAAGCGACTGAGGGCTTCTTTCACCGGGTTGGTCGATGTCACCCAGTTTGAGTTGACGCGGCAGGTTCTGGTTGGTGCACGTCAGTTCGATCGACAGGGTTTCATGGCGCTCAACGTCCCGGATACCAAAGCCCAGGCAGGTGTCCAAGCCGTCATACAGCAGCGAAGACCGTTGCTTAACGCTGTAATAAGGACTGCTCTGAACATCAAAGCTTGAGTCGTGCTCGAAGGACTCGAACGGTACATAGGTTCGATACCCCAAGCCGCCGGGGTTCCAGCCGGTCACGCTGTGCACTGAATACACGCCGCAGTGCTCTCGATCGTAACCGGCCGGCAACAGCAGGTACTCGTCCTGCTTTCCATCCAGCCTGATCGGCTCTGCGTCATGCTTGAACAGGTTGACGATAGGGGTGCAATAAAGCTTCACGTTGTCCAGTGTCGGACGCAGCCGCTGGATTGCGTTCTTGCCGATATCGAAGCGCAGATCCAGGCCGCGCATCTGTTCCAGGATGGATACCGGCAAGGTGTCGAGCACGTTCAAGCCTGTGACGTCGACAAACAGGAACTTGTCCTGAAAGGCGAAGTACTCCTGAAGGTAGCGATAGCCACGGAAGGTATTCAATGGATACGGTACCAGTGCTTCCTCTTCGGCGAACCCCACCGGTTGGACATGGTTGGCAGGGATGCTGAACGTCACTGGCGTGCCGTTGGCCGCGTTGACAGGCTTGCCGGCACCGTCCAGCGGGATCAGCTCGATCCCCTCAAGGTTGCGCAGGATGCTGAGATAGAGCATCTGGCTGATGTAGCGCTCACCAGTAAAGTGCAAGCGCAAGCGGCTCAACTGCACCTCACCCAGGTGGCCGTCGCCCTGCATCTCCAGGCGCAGGTTCAGCAGTGAGCCATCGCCCTTTACCGAATAACCCACGTCGGTCAGATCCAGTGGCAATACCTCAGTCGGATAGCATGTACGGAAACGGCATCGCACCCCCAGGACAGGCTTGCTCTCGACCGGCGTATCGCGTTCCACCCGCAACGGGGGGCCGGATCGCCCAAGCGGATCGAATTGCAGAATGCTGAAAGCCGGCAGCGGCCGCATGTAGTTTGGCCACAACAGTTGCATCAGCGAATGACTCAGCTCTGGCAGTTCGTCATCGAGCTTCTGGCGTAAGCGTCCGGTCAGGAACGCGAACCCTTCGAGTAAACGCTCCACATCCGGATCCCGTCCGGCCTGGCCCAGGAACGGTGCCAGGGCCGGGTTGCGCTCGGCAAAACGCCTGCCCAACTGACGAAGCGCGGTCAGTTCGCTCTGGTAGTAGTGGTTGAATGACATGGTTGGCTATCCTTGGCTGACCTTGACTTGACCGTTGCCGTCCAGGCAAACGGACAAGTTCATCCGTCGCTTCAGGCCCTGCGTATCAAGCAAGGCATCGATGCTGAAGAACAGGCAAAGCGGATTGGCGTCATTCGGTATCGAGGTGACACGGACGTTGTGGAGCCGTGGCTCATGAGTCTCGATGAGCGTCCTGATCGCGGTAATGGCTTGGCTCCGTGCGTCATGCAAGCTCCGGCGCATGTCGTTGAGGTCCGGTAAGCCATAATCGGGTGATGTCTGCGCACTACCTGCGCGCGTACCCAGCATCCTGGCCAGATGAGCCGCCACGGAGGCTATGACGCAGGCCTCGCGGCTCAAGCCCGCCCGGTCCTCGGTATCGCCGTTCAGGCGTTCGAAAAGACTGCCGTAAGTCATGGGCTGCGCTTACGCCTTGTCCAGTTTGCCGACCAGCGACAAGGTGAAATCGGCTCCCATGTACTTGAAGTGAGGACGAACATTGAGGCTGACCCGGTACCAGCCGGGCTCGCCTTCGACATCGCTGACGATGATCCTGGCCGCGCGCAGTGGACGACGGCCACGGACTTCGGCGCTGGGATTCTCCTGGTCGGCAACGTATTGGCGGATCCAGTTATTGAGCTCACGCTCCAGGTCCGTACGCTCCTTCCATGATCCCAACTGCTCGCGCTGCAAGACCTTCAAGTAATGAGCCAGGCGATTGACGATCATCATGTACGGCAGCTGGGTGCCCAGTTTGTAGTTGAGCTCGGCCTCTTTGTCTTCGGCGCTGATGCCGAAAAACTTCGGCTTCTGCACAGAGCTGGCGGAGAAGAACGCAGCATTGTCGCTGCCCTTGCGCATGGTCAGGGAAATGAACCCCTCTTCGGCCAGCTCGTATTCGCGACGATCGGAAACCAGCACCTCGGTCGGTATCTTGGTTTCGATTTCGCCCATGCTTTCGAAGTGATGCAACGGCAGGTCTTCAACCGCGCCTCCGCTTTGCGGGCCGACGATGTTCGGGCACCAGCGGAATTTGGCGAAGCTGTCGGTCAACCGTGTGCCGAATGCAAACGCCGTGTTGCCCCAGAGGTAATGCTCGTGGCTGTTGGCAACGGTTTCCTTGTACACGAACGACTTCACCGGGTTCTCTTCGGGATCGTACGGGGTGCGTAGCAGGAAGCGCGGTACTGTCAGGCCGACGTAGCGAGCGTCCTGCGACTGACGGAAGCTCTGCCACTTGGCGAATTGCGGGCCTTCGAAGTGGTCTTTCAGGTCCTTGAGATCCGGCAGGCCAGTGAAGCTTTCGAGGCCGAAGAACTTCGGGCCGGCCGCGGCGATGAACGGCGCATGGGCCATGCAGGCCACGCTGGCGACGTACTGCATCAATTTCACGTCCGGCGAGCTTGGGGACATGAAGTAATTGGCAATGATCGCTCCTACGGGCTGTCCGCCGAACTGACCGTATTCGGCGGTGTAGATATGTTTGTAAAGGCCCGATTGCATGACCTCCGGTGAGTCTTCGAAGTCATCCAGCAAATCACCCTTGGAGACATTGAGCATTTCGATCTTGATGTTTTCGCGGAAATTGGTGCGATCAACCAATAGCTGCAGACCGCGCCACGCGGACTCCAGTGCCTGGAACTCCGGATGATGGAGGATTTCGTCCATCTGGCGGCTGAGCTTGGCATCGATTTCGGCAATCATGCGGTCGACCATGGCCTTCTTGACGGACTCGCCGTTGTTCTGTGGTTTGAGCAACTCCTCGATGAAGGCCGACACGCCGCGTCTGGCAATGTCATAGGCTTCATCGTCCGGAGTCAGGCGGGTCTGGGCGATGATGCTTTCAAGAATGCTGTATTCGCCAGTGTCCTGGCGCGGTTGGAGGGCTGCTTGGGTACTCATGTCTCGGCTTCCTTGTCTGTCTGCGTCAAGCGTCCGTAGCCGGGGCGTTCAGGCCCAGCTCGTCCAGTACGCGTCCACGGGATTCATCGTCGGTCAGTACATCTTCGATGGCCTTGCGAAATGCCGGCGTATTGCCCAGTGGTCCTTTGAGCGCCACCAGGGCATCACGCAGTGCCATCAGTTTCTTGAGCTCTGGCAGTTGCTCCACCACGTTGGCGGGGGTGAAGTCCTTCATCGAATTCAAGCGCAGTTGCACGGCCAATTCGTCAGCATCGCTGTCCTCCTGAAGACGGTTCGGTACGCTCAGGGTCAGGCTCAGCTCTTGCTTGGCCAGGACTTCGTCGAAAGTCATCTTGTCGACGCTGATCGGCTTGCGATCTTCGATCTTGCGATCGTCCTTGCGGTGGGTGTAGTCACCGATCGCCAGTAGCTTGAGCGGCAGTTCGATTTCTTCCTGAGCGCCGCCAGTGGCAGCCTTGAAGGTGACGTTGATGCGTTCCTTGGGTGCGACCGAGCCTTCTTTGGCCATGATTTTCTCCTTACGATGGGGACCCGGAGGCCTATTCAATGACTCGTTCCAGGTCGAGGTGACACAACCTGCGGAATGTCTCTTCCTTGCGTTCACGTACGGGGTGGTTCTGCGGCAGCAACTCGCAGCAGTGGTGCAGCAGGTGCAATACCTGCAACGCCAGCTCGGGCTCCCACGCATTCAACTCCGGGCTTTGCAGTCGCTGATCGAGTGCTTCGAGCTGGATCTTGGCGAGTTCGTATTTTTTGGCCGAAAAGCACAGCCGAGCCATTGCGAACCGCCAGAGAAACCGCTCGCGAGCACCCTTGGCGGCCTGCATTCCCTGACGGAGCGATTGCACGGCAGGTTTGAGCCCCTCCCTGAGCAAGGCCGCCTGAGCCTCTTCCAGAGCCTGCTCCCAAGGCGCATGACTGTCGGCGATATCGACGGCGGGCGAGTCGGTGGGGTATTGCAGACGGGGCATGACCTGAGCGGCGATCCACGTCCGGGTGGCTGGATCGGCGAACGGCACGCCGTCATGCCAGCGCAACTCGACTATGCCCGGCAAACGCTGGATGAACAGTGCGAAATGGATCTCCAGCTCACGCATGGCCAGCTCTGCGCCCAGGCCTTGCAGGCATTCCCAGGCGAGCCTTTGGCCGTCGAGCCAGAACGGTGCTTTCGCCAGACTGGCCTCGATCTCTACCAGCAGATCCGCATAGTTGCCTCGTTGGAGGCTGTCTTGATAACCCCTGAGCTTGTCCGGGGGCAGCCCGCGCAACAGGGTGATCTGTTCGGCGTTGCGCTCGGGTATTGCGTCGATGGCCAGCCAAGGCAGGACGCGATTCAGCCGCAGGGCACGAACGTCGGTAGCTTTTTGCTTGAGCCACCAGGCGCACAGCGCGCGCGCACTTTCCTGTTGGGCACGCAGCGCCTTGTGGGCTTCTTTTTCGGTTTCGATATGAGCGCCGGGGTTGAGCAGTTGGGTGGCGGCTTGCTTGACCTGAGCCACCACCGTTTCGATGACGGCGGGTTGTGATGCGTGTTCAGTCACGCGCCGGATCATATTGTCGAGCCGACGGCTCATCGGCAGTATCAGCGGGGCTTCATTCCCGAGGTGAGCAGTGCACACAGCCTCAAGGCCTTTCAGCTGTTCCAGCAGATCTTGGAATAGCGGCAATTGCTCTTTGATCGCAACATCTTCACCTAACGCCTGCTCCAGGCGCGGCAACAACCAACTGATACTGGCTGCACGGGTTCTTGCCTTGGCCGGATGGATCTCGGGCCAATGGTGTTTACACAAGTAGTGCAGGAGGCAAAGACCGGCCAACAAACCCTGGAAAGACTCAAGCTGGTACAACGCCCATGTCAGCCAAGCCGCCACCCGCAAGTCCTTCGACTGGGTGTGCAACATGGCTTCACTTTGTTCAAGGATCTTCAGCCAATCGACCTGACCGCACACATGGATTGATTGAGCTTTCCCCAGTTCGCATTCCAACGCTTCGAATTCATTTGAAAAACGTACGTCCACACCCGCGAAGCTGTCCTTGGAAACAGGTGTTCTGGCGAGATCAAGGTAATGGGCGGACAGTTTGTTTGCGTAGGACAATCCATGGCCTTTTGGGGTGGTACGGTTATTGGAACTTTCGGCAGTCAGCAAATGGCTACGAACTTCAATGCGTATTTTCAGAATTACACGTAGGAGTTTTCGCATCGCATAACCGAATGCCTTGAGCCGCAGTCTATTCAAATGCGGGGGCTGTGCTCGGTGCCAAGAATGCCAAAAATAAAAAATGGGCGATGTAGGATTATTCTGTAAAAGAGTTCGTCAAAAGGAACTTTTAAATGTGAGATAACTTTCCGTTAACTATTGGATGGATTTTTGAGGGGTTACAATTTCTTACAGGCAGAGTGTTGCATTCACTTGCTTATAAAGGTGAGGGCATTCTTCAGCAGGTAATGGGTTGATTGGGCTGCTGTCCTCGAAGCTCAATTCTCCGAACACCACTTCCTTTGTGGGAGTGGGCTTGCTCGCGGAAGCGTTGGTCCAGCTTGCAATGATGCTGGATGTGCTGACGCCTGCGCGAGCAAGCCCGCTCCCACAAGGATCCCAGCAGCCGTTGAGTTCAGGTGCATTCCGATCCGGCCCGTTCCCACAAAACCCAGGCAATCCCGGGTCGCGGCTCAACTACTGACCGTCGTGCTTCCGCCAAGCCACACATCCTTGCGTCGTTGCCTACAACTACGCCAGAATCCGCCCGCCTGCGCGGCTTGTCCCAGGGCTCTATCGTTTTCCTGCCACTGCCCATCAGTGGTCGGGTTTAGTAGCCCGTGTTATCTAACGGCCTGTGTGGCTAATTCGTGCACTCAACTTCGGCGCCAGGATTTGCCAGACTGCGTTGCCATTCCTTGCCGTAGCGGGCTATGACTCGTCGCGGCGCCTTGCCTGACGACAACAGCCACTCGTCAAAAAAAGGAACGTATTGGCGAAGCAGGACATTCGTTATTGATGGAATTACAGTCGAGGTGGCTGATCAAAAGCACTGAGATGTATATCCGAGGACCAGATATAGACTCGTCTTGCCGGATTCAGAGAGCAAAGTCGTTGCCAGTCATGAATAATGGATAGGTCACCGAGCCCACTGCCACGCATTGCGTGCGCCGGAAATTCCAACAACCAAGCGCGCATCTCATCTTCCTGCAAGAAGCTGATCGCTTTGAACGGTGAACGACCTTCTAATGCTGCGCCAACCTGCCGAGTAAACTGTTCTGCACAACCGCGCCGAGCACCACCGTCGCCGTTCTGTCCTATGTGATTGCCCGTTTCGAGTATTGTTGCCATCGGTAAGAACAGAGATTCTCCATCACGTATGCGTTGTTCTAACTGTTGAAGTGTCTCATTGTGTTGTTGGGCCTTAATGGGCACGTTAAGGATTTCGACGAAGATTGACGTATCTACCAAGCAAACTGCAGTCACTCACCACCTCCTTGCGTGCTCTGGCGAAGCTCATTTAACCAATCCAGCGCCTCTGACTTACGATCTTCTGGGGTTGTGCTGTCCTTTAAAAAGCGATCAAGAACGCGCCGCGTCATTAACTGACCTAATGGCCCCTGAGCTGCCAGTTCGGGGTAGCGGTCAAGGTCACCCAGGCGCACCAGACGGCTGTCACCTTCTTCAGGATCGCGATAACAAGCAACGACATCAGCCAAAGCACTATCAGGCAATGCGTCCAACAGGGCAGGGTTGTGTGAAGTGAGCAGAACCCGCAGCCCTCTCTCGGAGGCAATGGCCTGGAGTTGCCTTACCAAGGTTTCCGCTCTGCTGGGGTGAACACCATTGTCGATTTCTTCGATAATCACCAAAGCCCCCACCGGAGCAGTCAACAGAGCGGCTCCGATAGCCAGAACACGAAGCGTACCGTCAGAAAGTAACGGTGCATCCACCGTCCTGCTTTTCTGGCCAAAGGATTCGACCAGTCGAACCATAACGTCGTTGCGGTCAGTCTTGATGAAATCGATGTCAGTGATGTCTTGTTCGGGTAAAGACTTGATGAACGCAAGCAGCTTGGTCTTCTGTGCCGACGTTTGAGAGATTTGATACAGCACAGCGGAAAGGTTGCTGCCGTCCTCCTTGATGAGGTCGTCTTTCACATATGCATAGTCACGCATCAGCGCAGGACGCGGATCAAGAAACACGACATTACGCAAGGTCTCGCGTATGGCCTTTGTCACTGCTGGGATCACGCGCTGTGAGTCTTGGTGACCCGATTCAAATCGACCGGGTGTTTCAAGCTGATAAAAAATTGCTTGCCGGTTCGAGCAAGGAATATGGGGTTTATTTCTCCCTCGCTTAAAATTGTTATAAGCCACACTGATCTCATCAGTGTGGGTGTTCGGCAAACCGTCCACTTGATACAAAGGAACTGCTTCGCCTGGCTTTGCAACACTTTCCGCCGTGACTACCAATTGATCGGCCACCAGGCCGATCGATATCTCAAATTTGCCCCAGCCCTGAGGCATACTCTCGAATCGACCTCCTAGGCTAAAGCTGACAAGAGGGTCGCGTAACAAATCATTTGCCTGTCCACGGACTACCGCATCTCCACTCTGAATGGAGCGCGTAATGTCATCAAGACGACTGCCCTTGGCCAGCCAGTTAAGCAGGCGGATAGCCTCAAGCACGTTGCTCTTGCCTGAGGCATTGGCGCCGATCAAAAAGGTCATGGCCGACAAAGGCAGGCTCGCCCTCTCGTAACTCTTGAAGTTTTTCAGCTCAATCGAAATCAACATACTTCTGATGCTCGTATAAGCGTCATTAAATAATTCTCCGTACAATGTCGCCCAAGCGCACAGGGTCTCCGGCGCAGAGCTTCTTGACTGCTTCAAGGCTTTCGACGCCCAGTATTTTGCTGATATGCCGTGGATCGATACCCTGGCGCTTAAGCTTGACGGCAAGGGTTCGCCGCCCCGACTGTGCGCTGGCTCCCTCAATACCTGCTTGAGCGAATAGCCTAGTGTACAAACGACTGAGCTGGTTCGCGCTGTAGTACGTCTTTCCGTCACGGCGCTGGCTGCTGATCTTCAAGCCTTCGCCGGTTCTCCCGGAGACAAACAGCGGCGACTCAGGATCGAGGCCACGGAAAGCCATCACTCTGGTTGAAACTCCGTGACCACGCACCAGCCGTTCTGCGAGGTGCGCATCTATCGCATTGGTCAGTTTCTTACTGGTCCAGCACAGCGGTCTTGAACGATGGTTATAAGCAATCTCTGCTCGTACCTGGGAGTCGATCAGTACAGCGCCGGACTCAGTCAGGTAATCGCTCACGCGTAGACGGCAAATCTCCGTCACGGTCATGCCAGTGCCAAAGCACGTCAGCAACAACGCCGCATCACGACCGCCGTTCTCGGGACTGCTTACTTTGGCGACCTCTACAGCATGTTCAAGTTGTTCATCTTCAATAACGATTGCCTTGGGCATGAATCACTCTGGGTGTCGAATACGCATCAATCCTGACATAGTAAGGTATTAAAAAGGCCGAGGATACCTCAGCCTATTGGTGCTGCTCGTGTTCACGGAAAATTACAGAACAGTTGAAGGGACATAAGTGGGGTGAGGAAAATGGGTTCAGGTCTGTAGCCGTTCGCCCGAAAGCGGCTGTAGCACCCTCGCGAATTAGATTTTTAGTTTCCCGAGGCTTGTGGTTGAGAGGGCAGCCTTGCGGGCGCTGAGCATGCTCCCGGTGATAGCGTGACGGCCCGTCGTTGAGACGGGCGGACTGGTACAGAGAGCGAGCTTACTGCTTTTCCAGCACCCACTGCCGAGGCCCCGCCGTATAAGACGGTATCTCATCCGCCAACGACGCATTCACCGTCTGGAAGATTTCCAGTTGCTTCCCATCCCGAGCAAAGATCCAGGTATTCCCATGGCCTTTCTGTTGCAGCCAGATGGTGTCGTTGCCGTTGCTCATGGTGGCGCAGTCGCCTGCCAGGCACAGGGCGTAGCGGTCGACGCCCGGCAGGCCGCTGACTTGGCCGTCGGGTTGGAACTGTACGGTGGCGCCTTGGCCGGGGCCGTTGACGATGTTCCAGGTGCCGCTCAGGTAGGCGGCGTATAGCGCACGCTCGAAGCTCGCGCCGATGGGGGCGCCTTCCGGGACCTGGAGTTGCGCGCGGTCGAACACTTGCTGCGGCTCGTTCTCGGTGGCGGCCTGGCTCAGTTGGTTGCCGTCGCGCTTGAGTTCGCTGGCGGCGCTGCCGTAGATGTCGACTTTCCACAGGCCGTCTTCTTCGGCCAGCAACTTGCCTTCGACGTTTTCAAAACCGTTGGTGTAGCGTGCCTGGCCGGCCCGGGTGTTGATGTCCCATTCCAGGTTGGGGCCATAGGCCTGCAGCGCTTCGCGCAGGGGGCCACCCTTGGCGGCAGCGTCGATGGCGGCCTGGTTGATCCAGGTGCCGCTGATGTCACGGTCGGCAGGGTCGCTGGCGCAGCCGGCCAGGAGGAGGGCGAGCAGCGGGAGAGCAAGCGCTTTGCGCATGGTGGAATCCTTTCAAAACGAAAACGGCGCAGCGGGGGACGCTGCGCCGGCCTTGTTACTCGATGACCAGGATGGCATCCATCTCGACCTGCGCGCCCTTTGGCAGGGCCGCTACGCCAATGGCGGCGCGGGCAGGGTAGGGCTGCTCGAAGTACTTGCCCATGATCTCGTTGACCTTGGCGAAGTGGCTCAGGTCGGTGAGGAAGATGTTGAGCTTGACGATGTCCTTGAACGACCCGCCGGCGGCTTCGGCCACGGCCTTGAGGTTTTCGAAGACCTGTACGGTCTGGGCTTCGAAGCCTTCCACCAGCTCCATGGTTTTCGGGTCCAGGGGGATCTGGCCCGACATGTACACGGTGTTGCCCGCCTTGATCGCCTGGGAATAAGTACCGATGGCGGCCGGGGCCTTGTCGCTGGTGATGACGGTTTTGGTCATGTATGACTCCTTGTAATGGCTGGGCTATTGGGGGTTATGCGCGCATGCGGGTGATGCGGATAACGCCGGTCAGGGCTCGCAGTTTCTTGATCACGCGGGCCAGGTGTACGCGGTCGTGCACGCTGACCACCAGTTGGACGACGCTGATGCGGCCGTCGCGCTCGTCCATGCTGATTTTCTCGATGTTGCCGTCGGCGGCGTTGACGCTGCTGGCCAGCAGGGCGATCAGGCCACGCTGGTGTTCCAGCTCGACCCGCAGCTCGACGTTGAATTCGCCGGTGACATCCTTGGCCCAGGAGAGCTGGATGCATTTTTCCGGGTTGTGGCGGATTTCGCTGATGTTGCGGCAGTTGTCCAGGTGCACCACCATCCCTTTGCCGGCGGACAGGTGGCCGACAATCGGGTCGCCCGGGATCGGCGTGCAGCACTTGGCGTAGCTGAGCACCAGGCCTTCGGTGCCGCGGATCGCCAGTGGGCCTTCAGGGCTTGGCAGTTGTTCGCCTTCGCCCAGCAGGCGGCGGGCGACGACATAGGCCATGCGATTGCCCAGGCCGATGTCTTCGAGCAGGTCTTCCACCAGTTCGAGGCGGTATTCCTGGAGCATCGCTTGCACGCGCTCGGCCGGGACTTTTTCCAGCGAGCTGTCGAAACCGTTCAGCACCTTGTTCAGCAGGCGTTCGCCGAGGCTGATGGATTCGGAGCGGCGTTGCAGTTTCAGGGCGTGGCGGATGTGGGTACGGGCCTTGCCGGTGACCACGAAGTTGAGCCACGCCGGGTTCGGCCGCGCACCGGGGGCGCTGACGATTTCCACCGTGGAGCCGCTTTGCAGCGGTTCGGACAGCGGCGCCAGGCGACGGTTGATCCGGCAGGCGATGCAGCTGTTGCCGACGTCGGTGTGCACCGCGTAGGCGAAGTCCACCGCCGTGGAGCCTTTGGGCAGCTCCATGATCCGGCCCTTGGGCGTGAAGACGTAGACCTCGTCCGGGAACAGGTCGATCTTGACGCTCTCGATGAACTCCAGGGAGTTGCCGGCCCGCTGCTGCATTTCCAGCACGCCCTTGACCCACTGTCGGGCCCGGGCATGGGTGCTCTTGGGTTGTTCGTCACCGCTGGATTTATACAGCCAATGGGCGGCGATGCCGTTGTTGGCCATTTCTTCCATTTCACGGGTACGGATCTGGATCTCGATTGGTACACCGTGCATGCCGAACAGCGTGGTGTGCAGCGACTGGTAGCCGTTGGCCTTGGGAATCGCGATGTAGTCCTTGAAGCGTCCCGGCAGCGGTTTGTACAAATTATGCACAGCACCCAGCACGCGGTAGCAGGTATCGACCTTGTCGACGATGATCCGGAACGCGTAGACGTCCATGATCTCGTTGAAGGCCCGGCGCTTGCCGCGCATTTTCTTGTAGATGCCGTAGAGGTGTTTCTGCCGCCCGCTGACTTCGCCTTCGATGCCGTCGATGGCCAGGCAATGGCTCAGGGACTCTTCGATCTTGTTGACGATTTCCTTGCGGTTGCCCCGGGCGCGCTTGACGGCCTGGTTGATGCGCGCCGAACGCATCGGGTGCATGGCCTTGAAGCCGAGGTCTTCGAATTCGATACGGATTGCATGCATGCCCAGGCGGTTGGCGATGGGCGCGTAGATTTCCAGGGTTTCCTTGGCGATGCGTCGGCGTTTTTCGCCGGACAGCACTTCCAGGGTGCGCATGTTGTGCAGGCGGTCGGCGAGTTTGACCAGGATCACGCGAATGTCGCGGGCCATGGCCATGGCCATTTTCTGGAAGTTTTCGGCCTGGGCCTCGGCCTTGGTCTCGAAGTTCATCTGGGTCAGTTTGCTGACCCCGTCGACCAGTTCGGCCACGGTTTCGCCGAACTGCGCTTGCAGCGCTTCCTTGGCAATGCCGGTGTCTTCGATCACGTCATGGAGCATGGCCGCCATCAGGCTCTGATGGTCCATGTGCATGTCGGCAAGGATGCCCGCCACCGCGAGCGGGTGCGTGACATACGCCTCGCCGCTGCGGCGGCGTTGGCCGTCGTGGGCTTGTTCAGCGTAGAAGTAGGCTCGGCGGACCAGATTGACCTGGTCCGTGCCGAGGTAGGCCGATAAGCGATCGGCGAGGGCGTCTATGCTCGGCATGATGATGACTCCTGCCGTTTGCTGTGACCCCGCGCCGTGCTACGTCGACCAGGCATAGATTTAGACCGCCTCGTTGGACTCGTCCTCGAACGCTGCGAACAGCGGTTCGTCTTCAACGATTTCAGCGTTGGCGATGAACTCGTAGCTCATCAGGCCTTCGGCGATTTCACGCAGCGCTACCACGGTAGGCTTGTCGTTTTCCCACTGGACCAATGGCTCTTTGCCGCCGGTGGCCAGTTGACGGGCACGCTTGGTAGAGAGCATGACCAGCTCAAAGCGGTTTTCCACGTGTTCTAGGCAGTCTTCAACGGTTACGCGGGCCATGGTATTCCTCGGAGCGAATGCGATATGCGCGCTGCCCGGTTGGGCGAGCGGACTCGACAGTTTAAAAAAACACCAGCGTTTAGGGAAGCGCTGTTTTTTTGAACAAACCCCTCGGCGCGCTGCAAGTACCAATGTAAAGCCGTTGCAGCGGTTTTGGGAAGGGGCGGTCAGCCCAGCAGTTCGGCCAGTAATTTACCGAAACGTTGCTGCTGGCGTTTCTGTTGCAGCTGGTTGGCGCGGAAAACCGCTTTCAGGTCGTCCAGCGCCTGGGCGAAATCATCGTTGATGATCAGGTAATCGTAGTCCACGTAGTGGCTCATTTCGCTGACCGCTTCACGCATCCGGCCTTCGATGATCTCGTCGCTGTCCTGGCCACGGTTGGTCAGGCGCTGGCGCAAGGCTTGCTGGCTCGGTGGCAGGATGAAGATCGAACGGGCCTGGGGCATCAGCTTGCGCACTTGTTCGGCGCCTTGCCAGTCGATTTCCAGAATCAGGTCGTGGCCTTCGTCCAGGGTCTGCTGCAAGTAGCTCTGCGAGGTGCCGTAGAGGTTGCCGAAGACTTCGGCGCGCTCCAGGAAGTCGCCGTGCTCGGCCATCTTCACGAACTCTTCGCGGTCGACGAAGTGGTAGTTCACGCCGTTCACTTCACCAGGGCGCATGGCGCGGGTGGTGTGGGAGACCGAGACGCGGATCTGCGGCTCGGCGTCGATCAGGGCCTTGACCAGGCTGGTCTTGCCGGCGCCCGAGGGCGCGGAAATGATGTAGAGAGTGCCGGTGCTGTGGGTCATGTCGGGTTAGCCTTACTCAATGTTCTGCACTTGTTCGCGCATCTGCTCGATCAACACCTTGAGGTTGACCGCAGCCTGGGTGCTGCGCGGGTCGAAGGCCTTGGAGCCCAGTGTATTGGCTTCGCGGTTGAGTTCCTGCATCAAAAAGTCCAGGCGGCGACCGGCCGCACCACCGGACTTGAGCACCCGGCGGACTTCGATGATGTGGGTGCTCAGGCGATCCAGTTCTTCGGCCACGTCGCTTTTCTGGGCGAGCATGACCATTTCCTGTTCCAGGCGCTGCGGATCCAGCTCGGCCTTCATGTCGGCGAAGCGATCCAGGACTTTCTGGCGTTGGGTGGCGAGCATCTGCGGGACCAGTTCGCGCAGGGTCGTCACGTCTTCTTCGATGGAGGTCAGGCGCTCGTTGATCAGCCGGGCCAGTTCCGCACCTTCGCGCTCACGGCCGGCCTTGAGCTCCTTGAGCCCCTGGTTGAACAGCGCCAGCGCCTCGGCGTTCAGGGCCTGGGGATCGCTGGCATCACCCACCAGCACGCCGGGCCAGGCCAGGACTTCCAGCGGGTTCAGGGCGGCTGGGTTCTTGATCAGGCTGGCGACGGTTTCGGCAGCGGCCACCAGTTGGGCGGCGCGCTCGCGGTCCACCTGCAATGTCTTGCCGGTGCTTTCCTCGGTGAAGCGCAGGGTGCATTCCAGCTTGCCCCGGGACAACCCCTGGCGCAGGGCTTCGCGCACGCTGCCTTCCAGGTCGCGGAAGGACTCGGGCAGGCGCAGGTGTGGTTCCAGGTAACGGCTGTTGACCGAGCGCAGTTCCCAGCTCAGCGTGCCTTGGGCACCGGCCTTTTCGACGCGGGCGAAGGCGGTCATGCTGTGCACCATGGAGGTTCCTCGCAATGCAGGCCGTGCACGACCGGGGGTCGTGGCGCCTGAAGTCTGTGGATAAAAAGCCGACGGGCAGCAAAGGCGCAGGATTGTAGCGCAGTGAGGCGCATGCCCCCAAACCGTGCCGGTGACAAAGCGCTGCAGCCCGTCGGGCGGGCCTTTGAGTGGCTTGTTGCGCGGCGGTTTTTAAAACTGCGCGACGTTTTAAACTGCCCTAGGATGATTCGCGGCTTTATAATGCCGGCAGTTTTCCGTCCTCTGTACAGGTGTTCCCTATGAAACGTCCAAGTGGTCGCGCTGCCGATCAGCTCCGCTCGATCCGCATTACCCGCAACTACACCAAACACGCCGAGGGATCCGTACTGGTCGAGTTCGGTGATACCAAGGTCATCTGCACTGTCAGCGTCGAAAACGGTGTGCCCCGGTTCCTCAAGGGCCAGGGCCAAGGCTGGTTGACGGCCGAGTACGGCATGCTGCCACGCGCCACCGGTGAGCGGAACCAGCGCGAAGCCAGCCGTGGCAAGCAAGGCGGGCGCACCCTGGAAATCCAGCGCCTGATCGGCCGTTCGCTGCGCGCTGCCCTGGACATGTCCAAGCTGGGCGACGTGACGCTGTATGTCGATTGCGATGTGATTCAGGCCGACGGCGGCACTCGCACCGCCTCCATTACCGGTGCCATGGTCGCGCTGGTCGATGCCCTGAAGGTGATCAAGAAGCGCGGCGGCCTCAAGGGTGGCGACCCGCTCAAGCAGATGATCGGCGCGGTGTCCGTGGGCATGTACCAGGGCGAGCCGGTGCTGGACCTGGATTACCTGGAAGACTCCGCCGCCGAGACCGACCTGAACGTTGTCATGACCAGCGCCGGCGGCTTCATCGAAGTCCAGGGCACCGCCGAAGGCGCGCCATTCCAGCCTGAAGAGCTGAACGCTATGCTGGAGCTGGCGAAGAAAGGCATGAGCGAGATTTTCGAACTGCAGAAGGCCGCCCTGGCCGATTGATCTAAAGCGCTTCAGACAAGGAGAGCGTCATGAGTGATGAGCAAGTGCTACTGCCTCAGCCGGACAGGGAGGCGCGTCAATGGGCGATGTTTTGTCACTTGTCCGCCTTGTCGGGGCTGGTGATTCCGTTCGGTACCTTGATCGGGCCGCTGGTGCTCTGGCAGATCAAGCGCGAATCCGATCCGTTCATCGATGCCCAGGGCAAGGAAGCGCTGAACTTCCAGATCACCGTGGCGATTGCCTCGCTCATCAGCTTCCTGTTGATGATCGTGGTGATTGGCTTCTTCCTGTTCGGGCTGATTGCCATCGGCGCGCTGGTGCTGACCATCATCGGCGGGATCAAGGCCAACGAAGGGCAGCCGTACCGGTATCCGTTCACCTGGCGGTTGATCAAATAACGATCAACGCATGTCCCGTGTGGGAGCGAGCCTGCTCGCGATAGCGGTGGATCAGTCACATCAGTGTTGAAGCCCATTCCGCCATCGCGAGCAGGCTCGCTCCCACAGGGAAAATGGATTGCCCACAAAAAACCGACATTGCTGTCGGTTTTTTTGTGTTTGCTTAACGGCGTTTAGATCGTCAGCGTCCAATCGTAGTCCACGATCAGCGGCGCATGCTGCGAGAATCGTGGCTGGCGCGGCAAGCGGGCGCTGCGTACGAAGCGGCGCAGCCCGGGCGTCAGCAACTGGTAGTCGAAACGCCAGCCGAGGTTGAGCATCTCGGCCTGCTCGTTGTCCGGCCACCAGCTGTACTGGTCGCCTTCGCGGCTGACTTCGCGCAGGGCGTCGACATAGCCCATGTTGCCGATGATCTCGTCCATCCAGGCCCGTTCAGGCGCCAGGAAACCTGGAGATTGCTGGCTGTCGCGCCAGTTCTTGATGTCCAGCTTCTGTTGCGCCACGTACAGCGAGCCACAATAGATGTACTCGCGACGTTTGCGCCGCTGCTTATCCAGGTAACGGGCGAAGTCGTCCATCAACTTGAATTTCTGATTCAAATCTTCATCGCCGTTCTGCCCCGACGGGAGCAGTAAGGTCGCGATGCTGACCTTGTCGAAATCGGCTTGCAGGTAGCGCCCGTAGCGGTCCGCCGTCTCGAAACCGAGACCGTTGATGACAGCCTTCGGTTGCAGCCGCGAGTACAGAGCCACGCCACCCTGGGCGGGGACTTCGGCATCGCAGGCATAAAGGAAGTAACCATCCAGTTGGAAGGCTGCATCGTCCAGTTCAAAGGCGGAGGCGCGGGTGTCCTGCAGGCAGATGACGTCGGCATTCTGTGCTTGCAGCCAACTGAGCAAACCTCGCTCCACTGCAGCCTGAATACCATTGACGTTCACACTGATGATCCGCATAAATGGCCCCAAAAATCACGTGCGTGTATGATACACGCCGTGTACCTATTTAGCTAAATCCGCGGTATTTGAGGCTTTTTTTCATGCAGGCGTATCAGCGCGATTTCATTCGCTTTGCCATCGATCGCGGGGTTTTGCGCTTCGGTGAGTTCACCCTCAAGTCCGGGCGCACGAGCCCGTACTTCTTCAATGCCGGCCTGTTCAACAGCGGTTCCGCCCTGGCCCAGCTGGGGCGTTTCTATGCGGCGGCCATTGTCGAGAGCGGCATCCCGTTCGACGTGCTGTTCGGCCCGGCCTATAAAGGCATCCCGCTGGCTGCCACCACCGCCGTGGCTCTGGCTGAACACCACGACCGCGACGTGCCCTGGTGCTTCAACCGCAAGGAAGCCAAGGCTCACGGTGAAGGCGGCAGCCTGGTGGGCGCGCCGCTGACCGGTGAAGTACTGATCATCGACGACGTGATCACCGCCGGTACCGCCATCCGCGAAGTGATGCAGATCATCGCTTCCCAGGAAGGCGCCAAGGCCGCCGGCGTGCTGATCGCCCTGAACCGTCAGGAGCGTGGCAACGGCGAATTGTCGGCGATCCAGGAAGTGGAGCGCGACTTCGGCATTCCGGTCATCAGCATCGTTTCGCTGACCCAGGTCCTGGAGTTCCTGGCCGACGATCCGCAGCTCAAGCAGCATTTGCCGGCGGTCGAGGCTTATCGGGCGCAGTTCGGCGTCTGATCGGCTTGCACATTCCCCTGTGTGAGCGAGCCTGCTCGCGATAGCGGTGGATCAGTCATTCCGCCATCGCGAGCAGGCTCGCTCCCACAGGGGGTATCTCGCAGGTGGCCGGTGCAAAAAAAGACCCCGCTCAGCCAGGCTGAGCGGGGTCTTTTTTTGGGATGTGGCTTATGGACGCTTGCGATTGCTGATCAACGTACCCACGCCAGTGTCGGTGAAGATCTCCAGCAGGATCGCATTCGGCACCCGGCCGTCGATGATCAACGAGCTGCCGACGCCGCCTTGCACCGCTTCCAGTGCACAACGGATCTTCGGCAGCATGCCGCCATAGATGGTGCCATCCGCGATCAGATCGTCGACTTGTTGGGTCGACAGCCCGGTCAGGACCTTGCCCGACTTGTCCATCAGGCCGGCGATGTTGGTCAGCAACATCAGCTTTTCAGCTTTCAGTGCTTCGGCGACCTTGCCGGCCACCAGGTCGGCATTGATGTTGTACGACTCGCCGTTGGCACCCACGCCGATAGGCGCGATCACCGGGATGAAATCGCCCTTGACCAGCAGGTTCAGCAGGTCGGTGTTGATACCGACCACTTCGCCCACATGGCCGATGTCGATGATTTCCGGCTGGGTCATTTCCGGGGTCTGGCGGGTGACGGTGAGTTTCTTCGCCCGGATCAGCTCGGCATCCTTGCCCGTCAGGCCGATGGCGCTGCCGCCATGGCGGTTGATCAGGTTGACGATGTCCTTGTTGACCTGGCCGCCGAGGACCATTTCCACCACGTCCATGGTCTGCGCGTCGGTGACGCGCATGCCGTCGATGAAGTGGCTCTCGATCGACAGCCGCTTGAGCAGGTCACCGATCTGCGGGCCGCCGCCATGCACCACCACCGGGTTGATGCCCACGGCCTTCATCAGCACGATGTCGCGGGCGAAGCCGGTCTTCAGCTCCTCGCTTTCCATCGCGTTGCCGCCATATTTGATCACCAGGGTCTTGCCGACGTAGCGTCGGATATAAGGCAACGCTTCGGACAGGACCTTGGCGGTGTTGGTGGCGGCTTCGCGTTCGAGGGTCATTCAGGGCTCCAGTGGCGCTTCAAAAAATCAAAACGGTAGTTGAAGATCGGGTGCAACACGTTTGAGTTGGGTGTGGAACACATCTTTGATGCGCTGCAGCTCGGCTTCGTCATCGGCCTCGAAACGCAAGACCAGCACCGGTGTGGTGTTGGATGCGCGAACCAGGCCCCAGCCATGGGGATAGTCGACCCGCACACCGTCGATGGTGGTCAGTTCGGCCCCTTCGCCCCATTGAGCGTCGTGCAGTGCATCAATGATGCTGAATTTGCTCTCTTCGGTCACATGGATATTGATTTCCGGCGTAGAAATATCGTTCGGGAAGGTCGCGAACAGGTCTTCGGCGCTGGATTGTTCCTTGCTGAGGATCTCCAGCAGGCGTGCGGCGCTGTAGATGCCGTCGTCGAAACCGAACCAGCGCTCCTTGAAGAAGATGTGGCCGCTCATCTCGCCGGCCAGCAGGGCGCCGCTTTGCTTCATTTTCTTCTTGATCAACGAATGGCCGGTCTTCCACATCAGCGGACGACCACCGTATTCCTTGATCAGCGGCACCAGGCGACGGGTGCACTTAACGTCGAAAATGATCTCCGCATCGGGGTTACGGGCCACGACGTCCTTGGCGAACAGCATCAGCAGGCGGTCAGGGAACACGACGCTGCCGGTATTGGTCACCACGCCCACGCGGTCGCCGTCGCCGTCGAAGGCCAGGCCCAGGTCGGCGTTGGTTTCCTTGACCTTGGCGATCAGGTCTTCAAGGTTTTCCAGCTTGCCCGGGTCCGGGTGATGGTTGGGGAAGTTGCCGTCCACCTCGCAGAACAGCGGGATGACCTCGCAGTTCAGGGCTTCGATCAGTTGCGGGGCGATCACGCCGGCCGCGCCGTTGCCGCAGTCGACCACCACTTTCAGGCGACGGGCCAGCTTCACGTCCTTGACGATTTCGTCGCTGTAGCGCTCGAGGATATCGACCTTGGTGACGGTGCCCTTGCCGCTGCTCAGGTCGTTGGTCTTGAGACGGGTGTGCAGGGCCTGGATCTGCTCGTTGGCGAGGGTGTCGCCGGCGATGACGATCTTGAAGCCGTTGTAGTTCGACGGGTTGTGGCTACCGGTAAGCATCACGCCGGATTTGCCGGCCAATACGTTGGCGGCGTAATACAACGCCGGGGTCGGGACCAGGCCGACGTCGCTGACGTGGCAGCCGCTGTCGGCAACGCCCTTGATCAGCTGTTCTACCAGCTCGGGGCCGGACAAGCGGCCATCGCGGCCGACGCACACGTTCGGTTCGCCCTGGGCCAGGCTCTGGGAGCCAATGGCGCGGCCGATCCAGTAGGCGGTTTCGCCGGTCAGGGTTTCCGGTACCACGCCACGGATGTCGTAGGCGCGGAAGATGCTGTCAGGAAAGATCGGTGCGATTGCGGCTGGGGTGTTCATGGCGGGACGCTCTATTCAGAAAGTGACTGGACAGGCCGACTGTCAGCGTCGGCAGGCTCAAGCTGAAGGGTATGACGGCGTTTTTGACAGAGAGTTCGTGGTGGGAAAGTGCCATGAGACAGCGTTATCCCGCCCTGGGTCGCCTAATACCTTGATTCCGGATGGGAAACCTAGCAGAAAGCCATTGCGCATTTTTTGCCCTGAAACAGAAGCTTAATAAACCGGCCGGGCAGCACACCCGGCCTGTTCCCGCCTGTCAATGGCTGCCGGAATGCCCGAAACCGCCTGCGCCGCGCTGGCTCTCGTCGAACTCCTCGACCAGTTCGAAGTGGGCCTGGACCACCGGTACCAGCACCAGCTGGGCGATGCGTTCGCCCACCGCGATGTTGAATGTCGTATGACCACGGTTCCAGCACGACACCATCAGCTCGCCCTGGTAGTCGGAGTCGATCAAGCCCACCAGGTTGCCCAGCACGATACCGTGCTTATGACCCAGGCCCGAACGCGGCAGGATCAGCGCGGCCAGGCCCGGGTCGCCGATGTACACCGACAGGCCGGTGGGGATCAGCAGTGTCTGGCCCGGCTCCAGAACGGTGTCCTGCTTGAGCATGGCCCGCAGGTCGAGACCGGCGGAGCCCGGTGTGGCGTATTGCGGCAGCGGGAATTCATTGCCGATGCGGGGGTCGAGGATCTTGGCTTGTAGAGCGTGCATGGAAAATTAAACCTGGTTCAGCCGTTCGGCGATGAAAGTGATCAGTTGGCGGGCGATCTTGCCCTTGCTGGTCTGGGCGAAAAGGGTGGCGTGCAACTGGCGGTCGATCACGCTGCAGGCGTTTTCTTCGCTGTTGAAGCCGATGCTCGGGTTGGCGACGTCGTTGGCAACGATCAAGTCCAGATTCTTGTCCTTGAGTTTGCGCGCGGCGTAATCGAGCAGGTTCTCGGTTTCGGCGGCGAAGCCGACACTGAAGGGACGGTCGGAACGGGTGGCGATGGTGGCAAGGATATCCGGGTTACGGACCATTTGTAATAACAGGCCGTCGCCGCTCGTAGGGTCTTTCTTCAGTTTTTGCGGGGCGATGACTTCAGGGCGGTAGTCCGCTACCGCCGCCGAGGCGATGAACAGGTCGCAGGGGATGGCTGCTTCGCAGGCCGCGAGCATGTCCCGGGCGCTGACCACGTCAATGCGGGTCACCCGATCCGGCGTCGGCAGGTGCACCGGGCCGGTGATCAATGTTACCCGCGCGCCAGCTTCCACCGCGGCCTCGGCCAGGGCGAAGCCCATTTTCCCGGAGCTGTGGTTGGTGATGTAGCGCACCGGGTCGATGTTTTCCTGGGTCGGTCCGGCGGTGATCAGCACGTGTTTGCCGGTCAGGGCGTGGCGCTGGAAGCAGTCGGCGGCACATTGGGCCAGGTCGGTGGCTTCGAGCATGCGGCCCATGCCGACATCGCCGCAGGCCTGGCTGCCGGAGGCCGGGCCAAAGACTTTCAGGTCGCGGCTTTCAAGCAGCTGCAGATTGGCCTGGGTGGCCGGATCGCGCCACATGGCCTGATTCATGGCCGGTGCGACAGCAACCACGGCGTCGGTGGCGAGCACCAGGGTGGTCAGCAGGTCATTGGCGATGCCCTGGGCCAGGCGGGCAATCAGGTCGGCCGTGGCCGGGGCGATCAGCACCAGGTCGGCCCACTTGGCCAGTTCGATATGGCCCATGGCGGCTTCGGCCGCCGGGTCGAGCAGATCCAGGTGGACCGGGTGCCCGGACAGGGCCTGCATGGTCAGCGGGGTAATGAATTCACTGCCGCCACGGGTCATGACGACCCGCACTTCCGCGCCCTGGTCGATGAGTCGGCGAACCAGCTCGGCGCTCTTGTAGGCGGCAATGCCGCCGCCGACGCCCAGAACGATGCGTTTCCGATACAGCCGCTGCATAAGCCTGCCTTTGGATTTCAGTGGTCAATGCAGGACGAACCTCTCGACAGCAGCCTGCCGGGGTGCAAATCGCCTGCAAAAAAAGATGGGCTACGATATCACAGCGACCGCTATGGAACAGCGGTGCCCACTATCAGGGAGAGCCTATGAGTATTCGGGATTGGCCCGTGGCCGAGCGTCCACGGGAGAGGTTGCTGGCATCGGGGGCGGGAAGTCTTTCGGACGCAGAATTACTGGCGATTTTCTTGCGAACCGGCGTGTCGGGCAAAAGCGCGGTCGATCTGGCGCGACAACTGCTGACTCAATTTGGCAGCCTGCGCGCGCTGCTTGAAGCCGACCAGATCACGTTCAGCAGCCATATGGGGTTGGGCCCGGCGAAATTTGCGCAGTTGCAGGCGGCCCAAGAAATGAGCCGGCGGCATCTGGCCGAGCGGGCGCGGCAAAGAACGACGCTGGAAAGCCCGGGGGTCGTCCGTGAGTACCTGAAGTCGATGCTGCGCCACGAGCCCCATGAAGTGTTTGGCTGTCTGTTTCTCAATTCCAGGCATCAGGTGCTGGGTTTCGAAACGCTGTTTCGCGGCTCCATCGACAATGCCAGCGTTCATCCCCGGCAAGTGGTCAAGCGCGCCCTGGCCCACAACGCCGCCGCGCTGATCCTGTGCCACAACCATCCTTCCGGCAACACCGAGCCCAGCCAGGCCGACCGGTTGCTCACCGAGCGACTGCAAGAGGCGCTGGAGCTGATTGATGTGCGGGTGCTCGATCACTTCATCGTTGGTGATGGGGAGCCGCTGTCGATGGCGGAGTATGGGTGGATGTGAGCGAAATCTGGTGCCCAGAGAAATCCTTTGTGGGAGCGAGCCTGCTCGCGATAGCGGTTCGTCAGTGACATTGTCTGTTCTGACACGCCGCAATCGCGAGCAGGCTCGCTCCCACAAGGTTCACCGCATTACTTGAGGCTGACCTTCGAATAATCCTGGCGCCCAAACGGGCTGACCGCATAACCCTGCAGGTCCTTGCGAACCAGGGCGAACGCGGTCGGGTGCGCCAGCGGCAGCCACAGGGCCTGTTGCCGGATCTGTGCTTGTGCCTGTTCGTAAAGCTTGGTGCGCACACCCTGTTCGCCGGTGGTCTTGCCGGCGCTGATCAGCTTGTCCAGGTCTTGATTACAATAACGCGCGAAGTTGGTGCCGGACTTGACCGCCGCGCAGGAAAACTGTGGCGTGAGGAAGTTGTCCGGATCGCCGTTGTCGCCAGCCCAGCCCATGAATAGCAGGTCATGCTCGCCGGCCTTGGCGCGACGGATCAGCTCCCCCCATTCGATCACCCGGATTTCCGCCTGGATGCCCACTTCCGCCAGGTCGGATTGCAACAGTTGCGCGCCGAGGCTGGGGTTGGGGTTCAGCAGGCTGCCGGAAGGGCGGGTCCAGATTGTGGTCTGGAAACCCTCTTTCAAGCCGGCCTTGGCCAGCAGCTCGCGGGCCTTGGCCGGGTCATGGGCATAGCCGGGCAGGTTCTTGGCGTAGCTCCAGGTGTTTGGCGGGTAGGGGCCGTTGGCCGCTTCGGCGGTGCCTTCGAAGACGGTCTTGAGGTAGCTGGCCTTGTCGAAGGCGAGGTTGATGGCCTGGCGTACCTCGGGTTTGTCCAGAGGCGGATGCTGGCTGTTGATTGCCACGAAAGCAGTCATGAAGGCGTCGGTCTGCTCAACCTTCAGGGTCGGTTCCTGCCGGGCGGCCTGCACATCCAGCGGCTTGGGCGACAGGGCGATCTGGCATTCGTTGCGCCGCAGTTTCTGCAGGCGCACGTTCGCATCCGGTGTGATGGCGAAGATCAACTGATCGACCTGGGGTTTGCCGGCAAAATAGTCGTTGTTGGCCTTGTAGCGAATCGAGGCGTCCTTCTGGAACCGGTTGAAGATGAAGGGGCCGGTGCCGATGGGCTGGTTGTTGAGTTTTTCCGGCGTGCCGGCCTTCATCAACTGATCGGCGTATTCGGCCGAATAGATCGAGGCGAATCCCATGCTCAGGGTGGCCAGGAAAGTGGAGTCCGCGTGATCGAGGGTAAAGCGCACGGTCAGCGGGTCCAGGGCGTCTATTTTCTTGATCAGCGCCGGCAGTTGCATGGATTGGGCGTGAGGGAAGCCGCTCTGGGCGACTTTATGCCAGGGGTTGGCAGGGTCCAGCATGCGCTCGAAGCTGAACTTCACGTCTTCGGCCGTCAGGTCACGGTGCGGCGTGAAATATTCGGTCTGGTGAAACTTGACCTTTGGACGCAGCTGGAACACGTAGGTCAGTCCATCAGGCGAGACGTCCCAGCGCTCGGCCAGGCTCGGGACTACCTTGCCGCTGGCGGTGTCGAAATCCACCAGTCGGTTCATCAACACGTCGGCGGAGGCGTTGGTGGTTGTCAGCGAATTGTATTGGACGACATCGAACCCCTCCGGGCTGGCCTCGGTGCAGACGCTCAGGGCGGCGGCCTGGGCCAAAGGGCTGATCAGCAGAGGTGCGAGCAACAGTGAGAGGGCAGCGAGGCGCATGATCGGTTTCCTTGTCAGGTCGAAGGCCCATCTGCGAGTGCAGTCTGGAAAAGGCCTACCCTAGTGGGCTCGTTGCCAAATGACTATCCCCTTTTTGCTTTTTCCGGCACGCTGCTCCAGCGTATCGAGCGTTAAAACCTGTCAGCGTCGAAAAAAGCCGGCGTGCCGCGACGAGCGGTCATAGCCATCGCCAGCCTTTGCCGCAGCCGTTCGGCGCGGTTGTCCGAGGATTCCAGGTAAAGACAAATCACACGGGCTGTTGTTGCACTGAGGTCTTTCTGGTATAAAGCAGCGCTCTTTTCTAGGGGCCCGGTTCCTTCACTGTAGGTGTAGCCGGTAAGACCCTTAAAGAAACGCGGCGCCTGGCGCCAAATGACTGAGAGATTAAGCGGCCAACCCATGCCGGGTTGGGCATGTGGTTTTAGAGGGCTGAGGCATGTCTAGAGTCTGTCAAGTTACCGGTAAGGGTCCGGTGACTGGGAATAACATTTCCCACGCAAACAACAAAACCCGTCGTCGTTTCCTGCCGAACCTGCAGCATCACCGCTTCTGGGTTGAAGAAGAGAAACGTTTTGTGCGTCTGCGCGTATCTGCCAAGGGCATGCGTATCATCGACAAGCGTGGCATCAGTGTCGTGCTGGCCGAACTTCGTCGCGATGGCAAGGTTTAAGGGAGCTAATCATGCGTGAATTGATTCGTTTGATCTCGAGCGCCGGTACTGGTCACTTCTACACTACCGACAAGAACAAGCGTACTACCCCGGACAAAATCGAGATCAAGAAATATGATCCGGTTGTTCGCAAGCACGTGATCTACAAGGAAGGCAAAATCAAGTAATTGATTTTTCCCTCTTTACGAAAAAGGCCCGTATCGCGAGATACGGGCCTTTTTTGTGGCTGGCTTCCAGCCCTGGTCCAATCCCTGTGTGCGAGCCTGCTCGCGATGGGGCCAGCCCGGCCAATGAAAACTCAAGCCTTGTGCTCAAACACCACATAGATCTTGCGGCACGGCTCCAGCACTTCCCAGGTGCCCTTGAAGCCCGCTGGAATCACGAAGCGGTCGCCTGCGCGCAATGTCTTGGCATTACCCTCGTTGTCCCGCAACACGGAAACCCCCTGGACGATCTCGCAATATTCATGCTCGGTGTAGTTGACCGTCCACTGGCCGACCGCGCCCTCCCAGACGCCGGCATTCATCTGCCCGCAGGGACTGTTGTAGTGGTTGTACACGGCTTGTTCGGGATCGCCTTTGAGAACCTTGGCCGGGTCCGGGCGATAGCGATCGGCGACGGTGCTGGCTTGGCCGAAGTCGACGATGTCCTGGATGCTCATGTCCGTAATCCCCCCGGTAATTGCTTGGAAGGCTCGAGTCTATGTTTATTAAAACGAACATCGCAAGGCTGTTTGTTGGCCTTGTGTCAAATATATTGAAACTTGAGGGGCGGCTGGTTTAGGGTGGCGGGTGCCCTGTGCCGAAAACATGCGCGAAAACCGGCTGGCCGGGCAGAATTCCTGAGTGGGCGCATCCCTGCGACGCTCATACCCCAATAAGAGGAGGACACTCGCATGACCACCCTGACTCGTGCCGACTGGGAACAACGCGCCCGCGATCTGACTATCGAAGGCCGCGCCTTCATCAACGGCGAATACACCGATGCGGTGTCCGGCGAAACCTTCGATTGCCTCAGCCCGGTCGATGGCCGCCTGTTGGGCAAGGTCGCCAGTTGCGATGCTGCCGACGCCCAGCGTGCCGTCGAAAACGCGCGTGCGGTCTTCAACTCGGGTGCCTGGTCGCGCCTGGCGCCGAGCAAACGCAAAGCGACCATGATTCGTTTCGCCGGCCTGCTCAAGCAGCACGTCGAAGAGCTGGCCCTGCTCGAAACCCTGGACATGGGCAAGCCGATCAGTGACTCCCTGAACATCGATGTGCCCGGCGCGGCACAGGCGTTGAGCTGGAGTGGTGAAGCCATCGACAAGCTCTACGACGAAGTGGCGTCGACCCCGCACGACCAGTTGGGCTTGGTCACCCGCGAGCCCGTAGGTGTGGTGGGCGCTATCGTGCCATGGAACTTTCCGCTGTTGATGGCCTGCTGGAAGCTCGGTCCGGCACTGTCCACCGGTAACTCGGTGATACTCAAGCCGTCGGAAAAATCCCCGCTGACTGCCATCCGCATCGCCGCACTGGCCGTCGAAGCCGGAATTCCGAAAGGCGTGCTCAACGTGCTGCCAGGCTACGGCCACACCGTCGGCAAGGCCCTGGCGCTGCACATGGATGTCGACACGCTGGTATTCACCGGCTCCACCAAGATCGCCAAGCAACTGATGATCTACTCCGGCGAATCCAACATGAAACGCATCTGGCTGGAAGCCGGCGGCAAGAGCCCGAACATCGTCTTCGCCGACGCCCCGGACCTGCAAGCAGCCGCCGAAGCCGCGGCCAGCGCCATTGCGTTCAACCAGGGCGAAGTCTGCACTGCCGGCTCGCGACTGCTGGTGGAGCGCTCCATCAAGGACACCTTCCTGCCGCTGGTGATCGAAGCCCTCAAGGGCTGGAAGCCAGGCAACCCGCTGGATCCGGCGACGAATGTTGGTGCCCTGGTGGACACCCAGCAGATGAATACCGTGCTGTCCTACATCGAAGCCGGTCACAGCGACGGCGCCAAGCTGGTGGCCGGTGGCAAGCGGATCCTCGAGGAAACCGGTGGTACGTATGTCGAGCCGACGATTTTCGACGGTGTGAGCAATGCCATGAAAATTGCCCAGGAAGAGATTTTCGGTCCGGTGTTGTCGGTGATTGCCTTCGATACCGCCGAAGAAGCCATCCAGATTGCCAACGACACGCCATATGGCCTGGCGGCAGCGGTATGGACCCGGGACATCTCCAAGGCCCACCTGACCGCCAAGGCCTTGCGCGCCGGCAGCGTGTGGGTGAACCAGTACGATGGCGGCGACATGACCGCGCCGTTCGGCGGCTTCAAGCAGTCGGGTAATGGCCGCGACAAGTCGCTGCATGCCTTCGACAAATACACCGAGCTGAAGTCGACCTGGATCAAGCTGTAACAGCACAGCGCTGATCCCTGTGGGAGCGAGCCTGCTCGCGATAACGGTATGACAGTCGACAGCTTTGTTGAATGTTGCGCCGCTTCGCGAGCGGGCTCGCTCCCACATTGTTTGAGGGATGCCCATAATCGATGACGACCCACAGGAGCGTGGAAATGCGTTGGGCGACTTATTTCGCCGTGTTGGCCTCTGTCCTGAGCGTCGGTCTTGCCCTGGGGGTAAGCATGCCGCTGGTGTCGCTGCGCCTGGAGGGCTGGGGTTATGGCTCGTTCGCCATTGGCGTGATGGCGGCCATGCCCGCCGTTGGGGTGTTGCTCGGGGCCAAGGTGTCGAGCCGCCTGGCGGCGCGGTTTGGGACGGCGAACTTGATGCGCCTGTGCCTTTGGGGCGGGGCAGTGTCCATCGGGTTGCTGGCGCTGCTGCCCAGTTATCCGGTCTGGCTGGTGCTGCGGCTGGTGATCGGGGTGGTCCTGACCCTGGTGTTCATCCTCGGTGAGAGCTGGATCAATCAACTGGTGGTCGAACAATGGCGCGGGCGGCTGGTGGCGCTGTATGGCGCCAGTTATGCGCTGAGCCAGTTGTCCGGCCCGTTGTTGCTCGGTGCGCTGGGTACCGTTCATGACTATGGGTTCTGGGTGGGGGTCGGTCTGCTGGTGGTCGCGCCGTTGCTGTTGCTCGGGCGTAGCGGTGCACCTAGCAGTGAAGCCAGTAGCGTCACTTTTGGCGATTTGTGGGCATTTTGCCGAGGTTTGCCGGCAATCGCCTGGGCGGTGTCGTTGTTCGCGGCTTTCGAGGCGATGATCCTGACATTGCTGCCGGTGTATTGCCTGCGCCAGGGCTTCAGTGCCGACATTGCGCTGGCGATGGTCAGTACCGTGGTGGTCGGTGATGCCTTGCTGCAGCTGCCCATCGGTGCCCTGGCCGATCACTGGTCTCGAAGGGCCTTGCTCACGGGCTGCGCGGTGGTGCTGACCTTGTCGAGCCTGGCAGTCCCGCTGCTGATCGATACTGTACTGATCTGGCCGCTGTGGGTGCTGTTTGGCGCAAGCGCGGGTGGTTTGTTCACCTTGTCGCTGATCCTGATCGGTGAGCGTTACCGCGACGATGCGCTGGTGCGGGCCAACGCCCATATTGCACAGCTGTGGGGAATCGGTTGCCTGATCGGTCCCTTGGTGGCGGGAGCGGGCAGCCAATGGATCAGTGGGCATGCGTTGCCGTTGTTCATGGCTGCGGGGGCGTTCGGGCTGGTGATTCTGTTGCTGCGCCAAGGTGCGTTCGGTGCTACGCAGTCTGCCTGAAAACCCTGAAACACCTATGGCGAGGAGCTTTTGTGGCGAGGGGCAGCCCTACAACATTTTTTCCAACCCGACAGTCGTCGCAAACCAGGCATTGAACCGGCGCCACCAGCTACCTGGCTCGCGATCCAGGTCATGGAGTTTGCCGTTGTCTTCGGTTCTCCAGACGAGCTTTCCATCCTCCAGTCGTGCCTGGTAGCTCAGGGCCGGTGCCATGCCCTGCAGGGCCAGGTCACGGACCTGTCCAGCGAGTTCGGGACTGTCCACCAAGACGCCAACCTCAGTGTTCCACAGCACTGAGCGTGGATCGAAATTGAATGAGCCGATGAACGATTTCTGTCGATCAAAAATGATCGCCTTGCTGTGCAGGCTCGAGTCCGATTCACCATAGGACTTGCTGTAGAACAGGTGAGGGCCGCTGCCTCCCGTATCCCCGGGCTGGCGCCGCAACTCGAACAGCCGTACACCGTGTTGCAGCAGTGCTTTGCGATAGGGCGCGTAGCCGCCGTGTACCGCCGGCACGTCTGTAGCCTCCAGGGAGTTGGTCAGCAGGCTCACCGACACGCCGGCATCGGCGCGGCTGGTCAGATACACCAGTCCGGGCTGGCCCGGCACGAAGTAAGCCGAAATCATGATCAGTTCCTTGCTGACGCCCGCCAGTTCAGGGCCCAGTTGCGTGGTCAGCAACAGCTGTGGATCCGGCTCGTCCTCGGCCAGTACTTTGCTCGGTGCATCCCAGAGCGCCTGGTTCCAGGCCCAGACCAACTCGTTGCGCCAGATATCCAGGCGCGGCTGGGTCCGGTAGGTGGTCAACTGCCGGTACAAGGCGTGATTTTCCTTTTGTGTCTGCTCCAGGGATTCTTGCAGGCGCAGGCGGCTGTTGGCCAAGTCCTTGGCGCTGGGCCGATGGGACAGGAACTGTTCGATGGGCTTGCTCAGGGCGCTGTTCCAATACTGGTCGAAACTGTGTCCCAACTGTTCGGCCACCGGGCCGACGCCGAGCACGTCGATATCCGTGAAGTTCAGGTGAGGTTCGGCATCGAAGTACTCATCTCCCAGGTTGCGCCCACCGACAATGGCCATGCTGTTGTCCGCCAGCCATAGCTTGTTGTGCATTCGCCGGTGTTGCAGCGAAAGGTTGAACAGTCGGCCGAGGCCGCGGGTCACCCCGGTGGCGCGTCCCAGGTGCAACGGATTGAACAGGCGGATCTGGATTTGCGGGTGGGCGCCGAGGGTCGAAATGATCTGGTCCTGGCCATCGCTGGTGGTGTCGTCCAGCAGAATCCGCACGCGCACGCCCCGGTCGGCGGCCTTGAGCAATTCATCCACCAGCATCCGGGTGCTGATGCCGTCGTGAACGATGTAGTACTGCAAGTCCAGGCTGCTTTGCGCGTTGCGAATCAGCTCGGCCCGGGCGGTGAAGGCATCGGTGCTGTCGGAGAGCAGGCGGAATCCCGAGCGCCCTTCGTGCGGTGCGGCCTGGGCCTGGACCGAGCGTCCGAATGAAGATTCGGAAGCCGGCAGTGCCTGGGACGGCTCGCGGGTAATATCAACGCTGGCACAGCCTCCCAACAGTGAGGCGACAAGCAGTAGCGCAGGCAGGATCGGTTTGGATCTCACGTAGGATCGTTCCGCTTGTTGGCGTTGATTGGCTGTCGGGTGCTGCTTCCCGCTTAGGCTTTTCGTACCGAGCCTAGCATTCAGACGCCGTCGTCCCAGGTTTCGTTCAACAGCGCGATAGCGGCGGCTCCGACCTTACGCACGGCGTCCTCGATCTGTGCCGTTGGCTTGGCAGCGTAGTTCATCCGCAGGCAGTTACGGTACTTTCCCGATGCCGAAAAAATGCTGCCGACCGCGACCTGTACACCTTGATCATGCAAGACCCGGTTGAGCTTCAGCGTATCGAAACCTTCGGGCAGTTCGACCCACAGCATGAAGCTGCCCCGGGGGCGGCTGGCGCGGGTGCCCGACGGAAAGTATCGGCTGACCCAGTCGATCATCATGTCGCGATTGCGCTGGTAATGTGCGCGCATCCGCCGCAAATGGGGTTCGAAATGCCCATTCTTGAGAAACTCCGCGATAGCAATCTGCGGCTGCGGCGCGGTGGAGCCGGTGCTGATGTACTTCATGTGCAGCGCCCGCTCCAAGTACCGGCCCGGCGCAACCCAGCCCACTCGCAGGCCCGGCGCCAGGGTCTTGGAGAAAGAACTGCAAAGCAGGACGCGGCCATCTTCATCGAAGGATTTGATTGTGCGTGGTCGTGGGTAGGTGTAGGCCAAATCCCCATACACATCGTCTTCGATGATTGCCACGTCAAAGCGCTGTGCCAGGGTCAACAGCGCTCGTTTGTTCGCTTCCGGCATGATGTAGCCCAGCGGGTTGTTACAGCTGGGCGTCAACTGTATGGCCTTGATCGGCCATTGCTCCAACGCCAGTTCCAATGCCTCCAGGCTGATGCCGGTGAGTGGGTCGGTGGGGATTTCCATGGCCTTCATGCCCAGCCCCTTGAGGGTTTGCATGGCGCCATGGAAGCTGGGCGAGTCCACCGCGACGATGTCGCCTTGTTCACAGGTGGCGCGAATGCTGACTGATAACGCTTCGTGGCAGCCGGTAGTGACAATCAGGTCGTTGGCTCCCAGCTGGCAGCCTGAATCCAGCAACAGGCGGGCAATCTGTTCGCGCAACGCGAGGTTGCCGTAGATGTTGTCGTAATACAGGCCGGGCATGTCCTGCCGACGACTGATCTGCGCCAGGCTGCGCAGCAGCGGTTTCATGGTGGGCGAGTGGATGTCCGGCATGCCGCGCCCCAGTTGCACCACATCTTTGCGTGGCACGGCGCGTATCAGCTCCAGCACCTGGTCCCATTGTGAAATATCCACTGGGCGCTGGGCCGGACGGCCTATCGCCGGCAGGTCTGGAAGTTCGCGGCTGACCGGGACGAAGTAGCCGGATTTGGGCTTCGGCATTGCCAACCCGTTGTCCTCCAGCACGCGATAGGCCTGCTGTACCGTACTCAGGCTGACGCCGTGTTCCGTGCTCAATGCCCGCACCGACGGCAGCCGGTCGCCGGGGCGATAGAAACCCTGCTCGATGCGAGTGCCGAGCAATTCGGCGAGGTTCACGTAGAGGGTCATGGCGTGCTCTCGATAGGTTGGACAGCAGTTAACCAATACAGTTGGCCGATAAAAGCAGCATTCAGTGGCAAAAATACCTTAACTGTATGCAAATAAAATACAGGTGTTGAATCTGTATCGATTCTTGCCGTCCGCGCATCATGAAACCTCTGGCTACCCAAGTAAACAGGAGCGACGAAATGAACGGCTTGAGCGATGTGCGGCTGACGCTACACAGTCAGGAACTGGAGGCAGGGCAGGAAAAGGAACTTCGAGGCGCAAGCTTTGGAAATGCCCCTGCCTGTCTGGGCCGCTGGGGCCTGTTCTGGCATCGTCTGCATACACGTCGAGTCTTGCTGGAGCTGACACCCGAACAGTTGCGTGATATCGGGATGGATCCGCAGCAGGCGCGGGAGGAGGCCCTCAAGCCGTTCTGGCGCAGTTGATCCGTGGCGAGGGGATTCATCCCCTCGCCACAAAAACAGCACCAGGCTTACCTACAGTGTCATTCGGATCAGACCAGCTCTTTCAATCTGTGCCACAACATCCCCAGCGCCAGCAGCGGCGAGCGCAAGTGCTGGCCGCCGGGGAAGGTGATGTGCGGGACCTGGGCGAACAGATCGAACCCGCCGCCTTGCTGCCCGGTGATGGCTTCGGCCAACAGCTTGCCGGCCAGGTGGGTGGCGTTCACACCGTGGCCGGAATAGGCCTGGGCGAAGTACACGTTGGGCTGGTCCTTGAGCCGGCCGATCTGCGGCAGGCGGTTGGCGCCGATGCCGATCATTCCACCCCATTGATAGTCGATCTTCACCTGTGCCAACTGCGGGAAGACCTTGAGCATCTTCGGACGCATATAAGCGGCGATGTCCTGTGGATCGCGGCCCGAATAATGACAAGCCCCGCCGAACAGCAAGCGTCGATCCGCCGAAAGCCGGTAATAATCCAGCGCCACTCTCTGGTCGCAGACCGCCATGTTCTGTGGCAACAATGACTGGGCCTGAATCTGGCTCAAAGGCTCGGTGGCGATGATGTAGCTGCCGGCCGGCAGTACCTTGCCGCTGAGTTCCTTGTTGAGTCCGTTGAGATAGGCATTGCAACCGAGCACCAGGGTCTTGGCGCGAACCGAGCCGTGTTGGGTGTGCACCTTCACTTCAGGGCCGTAATCGATCCGGGTGACCGCCGATTGCTCGAACAGCCTGACCCCCAGTCGCTGCGCGGCATCGGCCTCGCCCAGGGCCAGGTTCAGTGGGTGAAGATGCCCGGAGCCCATGTCGATCAGGCCGCCGACATAACGGTCCGAGCCCACTACGCTGTGCATCTCATGGGCTTGCAGCAGCCGGGTCGGGTGACGATAGCCCAGACTGCGCAGTTCTTCGGCGTCCTCGGCGAAGCCTTGCAGGTCGGCGGGTTTGTTGGCGAGGTCGCAATAACCCCAAGTGAGGTCGCAGGCGATCTGGAAACGCTCGACGCGCTGTCGGACGATTTCCACTGCCTCAAGGCCCATGAGCTTCATCTGGCGGACGCCCTCGGTGCCGATGACCGGGGCGAACTGATCCAGGCCGTGACCGACACCGCGGATCAACTGGCCGCCGTTACGCCCGCTGGCACCCCAGCCTATCTTGTGTGCCTCCAACAACACGACGCTCATGCCGCGTTCGGCCAGTTCGATGGCCGTGTTCAGCCCCGAGAACCCACCACCCACCACGCAGACATCCGCCAGCAGCTCGCCTTGCAGCAGCGGATGGTCCGGTTGCGGCAGGCTGCTGGCGGCGTAGTAGGAGGCGGCGTGCGCGTGGCTCGGGCCAGGTTGCTGAACACGGGCGTTCATGTGCGTAATCCTGATTATTGTGTTTGAGAAATTTTACGGAGCATAAGCCGCGGATTCCTCGGTGAGCAACAGTGGTCGGCTGGCGCTGTCTGGTGCAGGGCTTTTAGGGCAGAATCCGGATCAATTCCCCAGGTAACCGCCTCGATGAGCTGCAACAGTCAGAAAATCCGCACGCTGCGCCAGCAGATTCCCTCGTTCGAGTGTGTACCAGGGTGCCATGACTGCTGCGGACCGGTGACCACGTCACCCGAGGAGATGGCCCGCCTGCCGCGCAAGACCCGCGCCGAGCAGGACGCTGCCCTGGAAACACTCGATTGCGTCCACCTGGGGCCGAACGGTTGCACCGTGTATGACGAGCGGCCCCTGATCTGCCGGTTGTTCGGCACCACCGCGACATTGCCGTGCCCCAATGGGCGGCGACCGGTGGAGTTGATCCATCCCCGGGTCGAGAAGCAGATTCATGAGTACATGGCTGCTAATCGGCAGGTGTTGGTCTAGCGAGATCGTTCCCACGCTCCGCGTGGGAATGCCTCATCGGACGCTGCGCGTTCGGCTTTTCCGGAGCGCGGAGCGTCCCTGGCTGTATTCCCACGCAGAGCGTGGGAACGATCTAATGTGGGAGCGGGCTTGCTCGCGAAGGCGGTTCAATCCGGAACCGGCAGGTTCAGGCTCTCTTTCACCTCTTCCATCACGATGTAGCTCTTGGACTCCCGCACGTGGGGCAGTTTGAGCAGGATGTCGCCCAACAGCTTGCGGTATGAGGCCATCTCGGAAATCCGTGCTTTGACCAGGTAGTCGAAATCTCCCGACACCAGATGGCATTCCAGCACGTGAGGCAGTTTCAACACGGCTCGCCGGAATTCTTCGAAGGTGTCGCCGGATTTGTAATCGAGGCTGATCTCGACAAACACCAACAGGCTGCCCTTCAGATGTTGCGGGTTGAGCCGGGCGTTATAGCCCATGATGATTCCTTCGCGCTCCAGGCGTCGTACCCGCTCGGTGCAAGGCGTTGTGGAGAGACCGACCTTTTCCCCCAATTCGGTGAAGGAGATCCGCCCGTCCGCCTGGAGGATGCGCAGGATGTTGCGGTCGATCTTGTCCAGCTCGCGCTTGGTCTGGGTATTGGTACGCACAGGGGATGCGCCTCCGTGAAAAGGGTTTTTGCCGAGAATTCTCGCCAAATATAGGCATTTATATAGTGAAAAGCACTGCCTATTCTTTCTTACACTTCGCTCATTACAGTTTTGTACAACACAAACGTCAGCGGTTCTCCGCGATGAGGGCGACAACATGCGTGTTCTGGTCTTGGGTAGCGGCGTCATCGGTACCGTCAGTGCTTACTATCTGGCCCGTGCCGGGTTCGAAGTGGTGGTGGTCGACCGTCAGCCAGCGCCTGCCATGGAAACCAGTTTCGCCAACGCCGGCCAGGTATCGCCGGGTTATGCCTCGCCGTGGGCCGCGCCGGGAGTGCCGCTCAAGGCCATCAAATGGCTGTTGCAGCGTCACGCACCGCTGGCCATAAAGGCAACCGCCGACATCGACCAGTACCTGTGGATGGCGCAGATGCTGCGCAACTGCACCGCCAGTCGCTACGCCATCAACAAGGAGCGCATGGTTCGTTTGTCCGAGTACAGTCGTGACTGCCTCGATGAACTGCGCGCCGAAACCGGTATTGCCTACGAAGGCCGGAGCCTGGGCACTACACAACTGTTCCGTACCCAGGCACAGCTCGACGGCGCGGCCAAGGATATCGCCGTGCTGAAGGAGTCCGGTGTGCCGTTCGAAGTGCTCGACCGCGAAGGCATCGCACGGGTCGAGCCGGCTCTGGCGAATGTCACCGACATCCTGGCCGGCGCATTGCGTCTGCCCAACGACCAGACCGGCGACTGCCAGATGTTTACCACGCGTTTGGCGGAAATGGCCGTGAAACTGGGTGTGGAGTTCCGCTTCGGCCAGGACATCCAGCGCCTGGACCAGGCCGGTGACCGCATCAACGGCGTCTGGATCGATGGCAAGCTGGAAACCGCCGACCGCTACGTCCTGGCCCTGGGCAGCTATTCGCCGCAACTGCTCAAGCCCCTTGGTATCCGTGCCCCGGTGTATCCACTCAAGGGCTATTCCCTGACCGTGCCGATCACTAACCCGGCGATGGCGCCAACCTCGACCATTCTCGACGAAACCTACAAGGTCGCGATCACCCGTTTCGATAACCGCATCCGTGTGGGCGGCATGGCGGAAATCGCCGGTTTTGACCTGTCGCTCAATCCGCGTCGCCGTGAAACCCTGGAGATGATCGTCAACGACCTTTATCCTCAGGGCGGCGATCTGACTCAGGCGAGTTTCTGGACCGGCTTGCGGCCTACCACGCCGGATGGCACGCCGATCGTCGGCGCCACCCCGTTCAAGAATCTGTTCCTGAATACCGGCCATGGCACCCTCGGCTGGACCATGGCCTGTGGTTCCGGCCGCTTGCTGGCGGACCTGATGGCGAAGAAAAAGCCGCAGATCAGCGCCGAAGGTCTCGATATTTCCCGTTATGGCAGCAAACACCAGGAGTCTGCAAAACATGTCAATCCAGCGCCAGCTCACCAATGACCGCATGAGCCAGGTGGTCGTGCACAACGGCACCGTCTACCTGGCCGGGCAAGTCGGCGACGACATGAGTGCCGGTATCGAGCAACAGACCCGCGAAACCCTGGCCAATATCGAGCGTTTACTGGACCAGGCCGGGACCGACAAGAGCCGGTTGCTGTCGGTCACGATCTATCTGAAAGACATCGAGGCCGATTTTGCGGGCATGAACGCAATCTGGGACAAGTGGTTGCCCAATGGGGTAGCCCCGGCCCGCGCAACGGTAGAAGCCAAGCTGTGCGAGCCGGAAATCCTGGTGGAGCTGTCAGTCGTGGCCGCGCTGCCTTAAAAGCTGTCGAAACGATCCCTCTCCCGGCGCTGTTGGTGGTTCACGCCATCAGCCGGCGTCGGTTTTTTCATGTCTGCCTAGAAGCGTGCCGTCATGCGTCCTGCCCGTGCCCTGATCGATCTTCAAGCCCTGCGTCACAATTACCAACTGGCTCGCGAAGTCACGGGGGCCAGGGCCCTTGCGGTGATCAAGGCCGATGCCTACGGGCATGGCGCTGTACGTTGCGCCGAGGCTTTGCAGGACACCGCGGACGGATTTGCCGTGGCGTGTATCGAAGAGGCCCTGGAACTGCGGGCCGGCGGTATCCGTGCGCCAGTGTTGTTGCTGGAAGGGTTTTTCGAAGCGGATGAGCTGTCGTTGATCGTCGAGCACGATTTCTGGTGCGTCGTGCATTCGTTGTGGCAGCTCGAAGCCATTGAAAGAGTGACGTTGAGCAAGCCGATCACGGTCTGGCTCAAGCTGGACTCGGGGATGCACCGGGTTGGTCTGCATCCGCAGGACTATCAGGCCGCCTATCGTCGTCTGCTGGCCAGCGGCAAAGTCGCGAAAATCGTGCTGATGAGCCACTTTGCCCGTGCCGATGAGTTGCACGACCCTTCCAGCACCCGGCAGTTGGAAGTGTTTGAAGCCGCCTGCCAGGGATTGACGGCCGAGACCAGCCTGCGTAACTCCCCGGCGGTATTGGGCTGGCCACAGATGCCGAGCGACTGGGTTCGTCCGGGCATCATGCTGTATGGCGCGACGCCTTTCGATGAAGCCAACGCCACCGCCTCGCGCCTGCAGCCGGTGATGACCCTGGAATCGAAGATCATCTGTGTGCGCGAACTGCCCGCCGGCGAGCCGGTGGGGTATGGCGCCCATTTCGTCACCACGCAGACGACCCGGGTCGGGGTGGTTGCCATGGGCTACGCCGACGGCTACCCGCGCCAGGCACCGAGCGGTACGCCAGTGCTGGTGGACGGCCAACGCAGCCAATTGGTCGGGCGCGTGTCGATGGACATGCTGTGCGTCGACCTGACGAATATCCCCCATGCCGGCCTCGGTTCCACCGTTGAATTGTGGGGCAGACATGTGCTTGCCAGCGATGTGGCGAAAGCTGCCGGCACCATTCCCTATCAGATTTTCTGCAACCTGCGTCGGGTGCCACGGCTCTATTCCGCGGGCTGACGCACAATAGGATCGACCGAAGGTCGCTTCACCGCACAGGATTCGGGTCAAAGTGTTGTAAATACTGAACGCTGTCGCCATGATAACGCTCATTTTCCACACAACCTGATCCCCTGGAGGTTCCAGCATTGGACGTCGGTGAACGACTGCAAGCCATTCGTAAACTCAAAGGCCTTTCCCAGCGTGAACTCGCCAAGCGTGCGGGCGTCACCAACAGCACCATTTCGATGATCGAGAAAAACAGCGTCAGCCCCTCGATCAGCTCGCTGCGCAAGGTCCTTGGCGGCATCCCCATGTCCATGGTCGAGTTTTTCTCCGAAGAAATCCTCCAGGAGAAACCGACCCAGATCGTCTACAAAGCCAACGAACTGATCGATATCTCCGACGGCGCCGTGACCATGAAGCTGGTGGGCAGGGCACACCCGAGCCGGGCGATTGCCTTCCTGAATGAAATCTACCCGCCTGGTGCCGATACCGGTGACGAGATGCTCACCCATGAAGGCGAGGAAACCGGGATTCTGGTGGAAGGGCGACTGGAACTGGTCGTCGGCGCCGAAACGTTCGTGCTCGAAGCCGGTGACAGCTACTATTTCGAAAGCACCAAGCCACACCGTTTCCGTAATCCGTTCGATGTGCCGGCGCGACTGATCAGCGCAGCCACACCGGCCAATTTCTAAGGAAGAGGCGCCAAGCCCGCACGGGCAACGGCGGCCAGGGGGGAAGCTGTGACCATGAACAAGACCCTTGTGACTTTAGGGTTGTTTCAGTGTGACAGGCTTACCGCTATACTTGCGCCCGCCTGCAACCGTGGCCGCAGGCGTGACTAGCCACCATGAGGGTGTACGCGTGAACCTAATTATGAAAATGCTGGCTGCACCAGCAACCGTATTGGCCCTTTGGGCAGTCAGTGCCCAAGCGGCAACCAACGACGAAATCGCCAAGCGCCTTGAGCCGGTCGGCCAGGTTTGCGTTCAGGGGCAGGAATGCAAGGGCATGGAAGTCGCCGTTGCTGCGGGCGGTGGTGGTAAGAAAACGCCCGATGAGATAATTGCAAAACACTGTAACGCTTGCCATGGCACCGGTCTGCTGGGGGCTCCAAAAATAGGCGACACAGCAGCCTGGAAAGATCGCGCTGACCATCAAGGCGGTTTGGATGGCATTCTTGCGAAAGCCATTACCGGTATTAATTCCATGCCGCCTAAAGGTACTTGCGCAGATTGCTCGGATGAAGAGCTCAAGGGCGCCATCCAAAAGATGTCTGGCCTGAAGTAAAGCCAGCATCCTTCGAAAGAGCCGCTTACGAGCGGCTTTTTTGCGCCTTGGAAACGACCACTCAGGGCTGTTCATCGCAACCAAGACCCGGCATGCTCGGTCCAACCCACATTCTCGGAACGACCCGGAGGGTAGGATGGTGCAATTGTGTTCAATCGAGCAGGCGGTGGATGACGTCCTCGAACGTCTGCCGGCGCATATCCACCTTGGCATCCCCTTGGGGTTGGGCAAGCCCAATCTGTTTGTCAACGCGCTGTACCGGCGCATCGCCCAATTGCCCGAACGACAACTGACCCTCTATACAGCCCTGAGCCTGGGCCGGCCGAACATGGGTGATGGTTTGCAGAAGCGCTTTCTGGAGCCTTTTATCGAACGGGTTTTCGGCGACTATCCGGAACTCGATTATCTGGCCGATCTGCAACGGGACAGCCTGCCGTTCAACATCCGGGTCGAGCAGTTCTTCATGCAGCCAGGTAGCCTGCTGCACAGTGCTTCGGCCCAGCAGAACTACGTCAGTAGCAACTACAGCCATGCTGCCCGGGACATCAACGCCGCCGGCCTGAACCTGATCGCGCAACTGGTGGCGAGCGACCCTCAATACCCGGATCGCCTCAGCCTGAGTTGCAACCCCGACATCACCCTCGACCTGTTGCCGATGATCGAGAAGCGGCGAGCCGCTGGGGAAACCATCTTGATAGTCGGCCAGGTTCACAGTGATCTGCCCTACATGCCGGGGGACGCGGAAATCGGCATTGACGATTTCGATCTGTTGATCGACGAGAAGGACAGTCACACTCTGTTTTCCACACCGAACATGCCGGTGGGGTTCCAGGACCATTTCATCGGCCTGCACGCCAGCAGCCTGGTGCGTGACGGGGGCACCTTGCAGATTGGTATTGGTTCCATGGGCGATGCGCTGACAGCGGCGCTGTTGGCGCGTCAGGCCGATAATGCCGGGTACCAGGCGCTACTGGCGGACCTGAACCTCAGCCAGTGGGCGCAACTGATCGAGCACGAGGGTGGGCTCGAGCCGTTTGCCAAGGGGCTGTACGGTTGCAGTGAAATGTTCGTCAACGGTTTGCTGGCGCTCGCGGAGGCCGGGATCATCCGGCGCAAGGTCTACCCCGATGAGCCGACGCAAGAGCAGGCCAACGCGGGTACGCTCGACGAGGCGGCCCAGCCCGACGGCGTCTGTGTCCATGGCGGCTTCTTTCTCGGTCCGCGCAGTTTCTACCAGCGCCTGCACGAGTTGCCGCAGAACCGTCGGCTCGAATTCAACATGACCCGTATCAGCTACATCAACGAATTGTATGGTCAGGAGCGCCTCAAGCGTTTGCAGCGTCTCGATGCCCGCTTCATCAACACTGTGTTCACCATGACACTGATGGGCGCCGGGGTGTCCGATCAGCTGGAAGACGGGCGGGTGCTCAGCGGTGTGGGCGGGCAGTACAACTTCGTCGCCCAGGGACATGCGCTGGAAGGCGCCCGTTCCATTTTGCTGCTGCGCAGTTGGCGCGAATCCGGGGGCGAGATCAGCTCGAATATTGTCTGGGAGTATGGCCACTGCACGATTCCCCGGCACCTGCGGGACATTGTGGTCACCGAGTACGGCATCGCCGACCTGCGGGGCAAGACCGATGCCGCGGTGATCGAAGCGTTGCTGAACATCAGCGATTCACGCTTCCAGCCGGGGCTGATCGAGCAGGCGCAGGATGCCGGGAAGCTACCGAAGGATTTCCGCCTCGATCCACGCTTCGCCGATAACACCTCGGAGCGCTTGCGGGCGATCCAGGCACGGCATCCGCATCTGTTTCCGGAGTATCCGCTGGGCGCGGACTTCGATGGGGTGGAGCGGGACCTGTTGCGGGCGCTGAACTGGCTCAAGAGCAAGTTCAAGCTCACCGAAATGCTCGAGTTGGGCAAGGCTGCGCTGGATGCCCCGGAGCCCTCCCTGTATCCCGAGCATCTGGAGCGGATGCAACTGGCGAACACGGAGGGGCTGAAGGAAGATCTGTTCCAGCGCTTGTTGCTGGCGGGTCTCAAGGCCACGGCGCAACAACAATCAACCTAACCCACAAGGGGGTCTGTGCGGTCAGTCGATGAAGGTCACTACCCCACCGGCCAGGGATTTCACCCGCGCCAGGGACTCGACACGATAGCCCTGGGCATCGAGTTCCGAGCGGCCACCCTGGAACGACTTCTCGATCACGATCCCCAGCCCGGCCACGGTGGCGCCGGCCTGTTTGATGATGGAAATCAGCGCCTGGGAGGCTTTGCCGTTGGCCAGGAAGTCATCGATGATCAGTACCCGATCACTGCTGGTCAGGTGACGAGGGCTGATGGCTACGGTGCTCTCGGTCTTCTTGGTGAACGAATACACGGTCGCCGACAGCAGGTTTTCCGTCAGGGTCAGGGATTGCTGCTTACGGGCGAAAATCACCGGCACGCCAAGGTTCAGGCCGGTCATGATGGCCGGGGCGATGCCTGAGGCTTCGATGGTGACGATCTTGGTGATGCCCGAGTCCTTGAACAGCGCGGCGAACTCGTCGCCGATCTGTTTCATCAACTGCGGATCGATCTGGTGGTTCAGGAACGCGTCGACTTTCAGGACCTGGTCGGAAAGGACGATGCCTTGCTCGCGGATTTTCTGATGCAGGGCTTCCATGAAGCCTCCTCTGATAACGCCTCAAGGGCTCTGAAGGCGGGAAAAAGTAGTCGATTCTAGCGCTTTAGCATCGCTCGTATATCGGCCAAAGCGCTGTTGCCGCGAACGGCTTTTACTTCAGTCGGGGTGTCGTCGTTGCCTTCCCAGGCCAAGTCGTCCGGCGGCAGCTCATCGAGAAAGCGACTCGGCGCGCAGTCGATCACTTCACCGTATTGCTTGCGCTTTGCGGCGAAGGTGAAGGCCAGCGTCTGGCGGGCCCGGGTAATACCTACATAGGCCAGGCGCCGTTCTTCTTCGATGGTGTCGGCCTCGATGCTGGAACGGTGCGGCAGGATTTCCTCTTCCATGCCCATGATGAACACGTAAGGGAATTCCAGACCCTTGGACGCGTGCAGCGTCATCATCTGCACGCCTTCGGCACCGTCTTCCTCTTCTTGCTGACGCTCGAGCATGTCCCGCAGTACGAGTTTGCCGATAGCGTCCTCGACGGTCATTTCACCGTCTTCGTCTTTTTCCAGGGTGTTCTTCAAGGCTTCGATCAGGAACCAGACGTTGCCCATGCGGTAGTCGGCGGCCTTGTCGCTGGAGCTGTTGGTGCGCAGCCAGTTCTCGTAGTCGATGTCCATGACCATGCTGCGCAGGGCCGCGATCGGATCTTCCCCGGCGCACTGCTCGCGGACGCGGTCCATGAAGCGCTTGAAGCGCGCCAGGCGGTCGGTGAAACGGCTGTCCAGGTGTTCGCCCAGGCCGATTTCGTCGGTGGCAGCGTACATCGAGATCTTGCGCTCGGTGGCGTAGTTGCCGAGTTTTTCCAGCGTGGTCGAGCCGATTTCCCGGCGTGGAACGTTGATCACCCGCAGGAACGCGTTGTCGTCGTCCGGGTTCACGATCAGGCGGAAATAGGCCATCAGGTCCTTCACTTCCTGACGGCCGAAGAAGCTGTTACCCCCTGACAGACGATAGGGGACCTGGTGATGCTGCAGTTTCAACTCGATCAGCTTGGCCTGGTAGTTGCCGCGGTACAGGATCGCAAAATCGCTGTATGGCCGGTCGGTGCGCAGGTGCAGGCTGAGGATTTCCATGGCCACGCGCTCCGCTTCGGCGTCTTCGTTGCGGCAGCGGATCACGCGGATCTCGTCGCCGTGGCCCATCTCGCTCCAGAGCTGCTTTTCGAACTCGTGGGGGTTGTTGGAAATCAGCACGTTGGCACAGCGCAGGATGCGGCTGGTAGAGCGGTAGTTCTGCTCCAGCATCACCACTTTGAGCGACGGGTAGTCTTCCTTGAGCAGCATCAGGTTTTCCGGTCGCGCGCCACGCCAGGCGTAGATCGACTGGTCGTCGTCGCCGACCACGGTGAACTGGTTGCGCTTGCCGATGAGCAGTTTCACCAGCAGGTACTGGCTGGCGTTGGTGTCCTGGTATTCGTCCACCAGCAGGTAGCGAACCTTGTTCTGCCATTTCTCGAGGATGTCGGCGTGTTCCTGGAACAGCTTGACCGGCAGCAGGATCAGGTCGTCGAAGTCCACCGCATTGAACGCTTTGAGCGTGCGCTGGTAATGGGTGTAGACGATGGCGGCGGTCTGTTCCTTGGGATTGCGGGCGTTTTCCAGGGCTTCGGCGGGCAGCACCAGGTCGTTTTTCCAGGCACCGATCATGTTCTTGATCTCGTCGACGCCGTCGTCGCCCGCGTACTCCTTCTGCATGATGTCGGTCATCAGGGCCTTGACGTCGGTCTCGTCAAAAATCGAGAAGCCCGGCTTGTAGCCCAGTCGCACGTGTTCCTTGCGGATGATGTTCAGGCCCAGGTTGTGGAAGGTGCAGACCGTCAGACCACGGCCTTCGCCGGCGCGCAGCAGACCGCCGACCCGTTCTTTCATTTCCCGGGCGGCTTTGTTGGTAAAGGTCATGGCGACGATGTACTGGGCGCGGATGCCACAGTTCTGGATCAGGTGCGCGATCTTGCGGGTGATCACACTGGTCTTGCCGGAGCCAGCACCGGCGAGCACCAAAAGAGGGCCGCCGACATAGTTCACGGCTTCTTGCTGCCGGGGGTTGAGTCGGGACAT